>CBDDPW010000023.1:0-1062942 GCA_965232535.1 Candidatus Poribacteria bacterium | reverse complement strand
TAGATTCTATTCAGTCGGTTGAGGGTTTCGAGACGCATCGAAAGAAAGAAATCAAGTTTTCAAGAAAAAACTTGATTTCGACTATCGCATTCGCTCGAGATTAGAGCGCACAGATTCGACACGCTCTGAAATTGCGCTTGAAGCCTTACGTGGAGAGGCTTCAAGCCATGTATTACACGCGCCACGTGTGTGCGCTATTGTGCGCTCGTATTTTTCGAAGCACTCTTTCGGGAACGCCTCGATAGCAGACTATTAAGCAATGTTGCGTCCATAAGTATGCCGTATTCAGTATGTTAGCAAATTAGGTCATCTCGTGCCTCAATGAACGCATGAATCTCCACTTTTTACCTCGTATTTTCTCCTTGAAGCGATTTAGTGGTTTTGAGATGCTAACGTAGCACCAATTTTGGCGGCGTGTTAGCATTCTTTAAAATGGAGAAACCCTTTGCCGGAGCGGGTTCTCAGGAATCGTGATGCTAACAAGATGCCAACAGAAAAAAAAGTTGCACCCTATGCCGGGTGCTATGATAAAATATACCACATACATGTTAAGTTGTCAATCTAAAAGTTCCAAGTTGCGGGAGAGAAGCAAAGTCCGCTTGACAGCGGTTATCCGGGCACAGCCAAACTGTATGCCCCAGGCCCATCAAGGAACGTCGGAACCAGTGCTAGATTCAGGGAATGGATACTTCAAACGACAGTGGACGCCACAAAATGGTTGCCATGGTCATATCGTCAGACGGTGTAAGATTTTCACATCACCAAAGGCGTCGCTTGAGAAGGCATCAAATAGTATAGTAACTCTAATCAGCAAGGTTACCATATCTGCGGCGAGATATTTCGGAAAGATATCCAATAAATCTGCGGCGGCAGTTCCGACCTGCCGACGCGTTGTTAACATTGGGGAGGAGGAGGTTTCTGCCGGTCAACGAGCACGAGAACTGCCAAAAGGAGTACCAGTAAGATCCCGATGATACCGGTGTATACGACCTTGCCCCACATATCCAGCGCTAGGCTGCCGAGGAATCCGGTAACCGCCCCAACTCCGATTGTGCTGAGGAGAAAGCGCCCTCTAAAATGCTTTGCGGATTTAACGATTAATATGAGTGACACAATCAGTAGTAAAATTACAAGCGCGGGGAGAATTATGTCTATCATAGTTTAAGGCGTTTCATTGGCGGAAGGGGCCCCTGGGTCAATCCGCTCCGGAATCGGCAGGGGAAACGGGTCGACCGCCGAGAATCAACCCAGGGAATTATAGCGCGACGCGGTGTTTTGCGCAATTGAAATTGGAGGCGCAAAAATATCTTGACGCAGGAGATTTTAGGTAGTATAATTCATGTTATAGGATATAAGATTCGTTTGGTTGGTTTACCCAACTCACTTTAGAAATAGAAAAAGGGGATACTTGACGATGGCAAAAAGGACGGAGAAACGAAACAGGAAAAAGACTATCGAACTTAGAAACGATCAGCTTATCTTCCGATTTCCGGGGGTGCACGAGGAAGCGGAATTTTCGATTGAATTTCAGCGGACGCTGCGGATTCCGGACGATAACCGGGAACATTATCTGCCTCCAGGGCTTGGGGAATTTCCTCTCTATCGTGTGGACGACTATCCGGATAACTTGCCGGAAACCTGGAGCCAACATGGCGGGGTGTTCACCCCGATGTATCAGGCTGAGGCGCTTTGGATCAACTTCCACGGTTACTATCCGATGGCGGTGAAGATAGCGGCGGGCAAGATTAACGCGGTGACCGGGGAGGCATGGAACGAGGGGCTTACAGAAGCGCCGCAGGACTACATGGTGGTGCCCGGTCAGCCGTGGCTGGACGGGTTCTGCGTGGAGAAGGGGTTGATACGGCAGTTCGTGGCGATGCCGTTGGGAGAGGGATACACGGTGGAGGAGCAGTTGACCGGAGAGGCGGAGCACGGTGGGATGCAGATTGCCGTCTACCCGATGGAGCGGTCAAAGTACGAGGAGTGGCAAGATTGGAATATTGCTGTGCAACGCGCACCGACACCTATGTTACAAGATTCTGAGATGGGCTTGGCACCGGGCGGCCTGATGCGTCAGGAGATATACGAGGATGAACACGGAATCGATGTGTGGGACACGTCGACCTACTCGCGATGTTTCGTGCATATTATAAACAGTGTTCAGCTCTTTCACTTGACGGGATGCCAGCCGCCAGGGAAACCGCAGACCGCGCAGGATTATACAAACGCGGGGCTGCCGTGGTTCAATTACTACGGGGGCGATTTGAAGGCTTTGAAAGGCGCGAAGGAGTTGGCTGGACTGGACAGCGTCGCCGCCGTTAAACTGAAAAAAGGCGAGGGTTTCCTCCCGGACAACGATCCGGTGACGCCAGCGGTGGTGAAGAAATTGAACCGGTCGATGGTGCGCGAGGGTGTTTTCTAGTCAATTGAAAGCGGTGAGTTGCCGCTACGAATGCAGGGTTCGTCATGAAACAGGGAAAGGAATCGGAGACAGGTTTGCGAATCGCTTCGGTTTCGGGCGAGGAGATTCGCGCGAACGTATCGGACAACACGCTCAAGGCGTATGAGCACGCGACCCGCAAACTACAATCGTGGCTGGAAGGGCGGGCGCTGTCCGATGCGTCGTTGGCGGAGTATGTCCGCTTTCTGCATGAGGAGGGGAAGTCGCCGGCAACCATCAATCTTGTGCTGTCCGCGGTGAAGTGGATGGCGGAGCATTATGGGATGGATGCCGTGGCTGGTGCGGCGACCGAGGGCGCTGCCTCCGCTGTCCGCGAGAGTGGCAAGAGGCGCGGACGGCGTCAGGCGGACGGTTTGACGTGGGACGAGGTAGAGCGGGTGTGCACGGTGGCGGCATCGGCTGACACGGCGGCGGGGTTGCGCGATGCGGCGATGATTAGTCTGATGAGCGATTGCCTGTTGCGCATCTCTGAGGTGGTCGCCGTGGATGTGGAGGATGTCGGAGAGGAAGGGCTTCGAATGGCCAGTGGAGAGAAAGGGCAGGAGGAACGGGGTGCCACTCTGTATATTTGCGACTCGACTCGGCGACTAATCAGACGCTATCGAAGGAGGACGGGTGTTGATTCGGGCGCTCTGTTCCGGCGGATTCGTTTCCAGAATCATGTGACCGAGGACCGGCTGGGCGTGAAGGGGGCGCGTGAGGCGATACGACGTTGGGCGACGGAAGCGGGAGTAGAAGGGGCTATAAGCGGGCATTCGCTGCGGATGGGGTCTGCAACCTCGCTTGCCGAAGCGGGCGCATCGGTGAGGGAGGTGCAGCGAGCGGGGCGGTGGCGCGATGCGACGATGCCGGCGCGGTATGTGAGGGAGGCGCCGGAGGAGCATAGTCCGGTGGAGAGATATAAGAATGGGAAATAAAATCAGATTGAACGTGAGGTGTTGAAATAGATTGGATAATTCAATGGAGAGAAAAAAGATTTGGATACCCCAAGCAATCGTGATCCCGCTGCTCTTGTGGGCTCTTATTTCTGCGAATCCTTACGGGTATTATATCGTGCTCAGATGGATCTGCTGTGCGGCGTTCGCGTATCTTGCCATTCAAGCACTGAGCCTAGGGAGAGATGGTTGGGTTTGGATCCTTGGGGTTACAGCCGTTGTTTACAATCCTATTTTTAGAATTCACGCAACACGAGAAATATGGAGTATCGTGAACTTGGTCACCATCGCATTAGCCGCCGCGTCTATTTTTGTCCTGAAATCTGATGAGGCGGAGGAATGACGAATATGAACATCGGATTGACCCCAGGGAAACGCGTCTAATTATGGAGGAAGTCTCATGGTGGTAGAATGTACAATTAATGTTGGGTTTCACTCAACTTTCGGCAAGTCCAAGCAAGCGGACACTCGAAAACTCCTCTAAGATTCGCAATTATTAACGGATTCCCGTTCAACCCAACCTACGATCCTACTAAAGGAACGAATAGATTAAGCAAATAAATTATGAGCGCGATAGAGATCCTATAGAAATCCCATAGAACGCCCTTTGTCGGTCAAAAACGCCCCGATGCGATTTTCAAGACGGAGTCAATGGATTCGCACGCGATTCAGGAGGCGCTGGCGGGTACAAAGGATTTTGACACGGTGCTTGGCAGGTTTTCATTTGACGACGCGGGGGATGCCGTGTACAATCCCGTCATGTTGATTGTGCGGAATGGGGAGTTTGAGGTGTTCGAGTAGAGGTGTGCGCGGATATGATGAGATTCGATATCACTAATTCAAAACATGGAGGATAACGTGACATGGTGTTGACATTTTTGAACAAGCATAGGCACGTCGGTCTTTTGGTTCTCCGCATCGGGATCGGGTTGATGTTTATCGTTCACGGTGCGCCTAAACTATTTGGCGGCGTGGAGAAATGGGGACAGATCGGCGGCGCGATGGCGAGTTTGGGCATAGGGTTTGCGCCGACGTTCTGGGGATTCATGGCGGCGATTTCGGAGTTTTTTGGCGGGATTTGTCTCATCCTCGGCTTCGTTTTTAGGCCGGCTTGTATCCTATTGACGATAACCATGCTGGTTGCCGCGATCAGCCATCTGAGCCGCGGCGACGGTTTGGGGGGTGCCTCGCATGCCATTGAACTCGGAATCGTGTTCTTGAGTTTAATCTTGATTGGTGCAGGAAGGTATAGCCTTGACGAGAAGTTGCGGCATCATCAAGGGGAGAGTAGTTAAGCTAGATGACGACTGCAGATTTGGTAGCTGATGACACGGCTTATTCGGCTAGTTGGTTGTCTGATCTAACCGCGGTCCCAGGCGGTTCCTTCGTCAGCATGGAGGCAATGTCTGGAGGCAGTTCGTCACCGTATTTCTCCTCAAAGGCCTTGACGCTTTCGAAGTCATTACGAAATGCCTTGATGATGTTTACCTCTTTGTTACTAGCAGTCTTTAAATCCTCTCTAGCTTTGTCCCATTTGCTCCAACTTAACCATACCTCAGCACGATTGTAGTAGGCTTCACCATCATTGGGGTCCAACTCTATTGCTTTGTTATAGTCTAAAAGGGCAAGGCCTAGTTTGCCGGTGCGGAAATATGCTGCGCCACGATTGCTATACGGCTTGGCTAGCCGCGGACGTAGTCTTATTGCTGTGCTATAGTCTTTAATCGCACGCTCAGGTTGGTTTTTTTCACTGTGGGCGTTGCCACGATTGCTATAAGGCTCTGCATAATCGGGCTTCAACTCAATCGCCCTGTTATAGTCAGAGAAAGCGCGTTTATAATCTTCTATTTTCCGATGTGCGTTTCCACGGTTGTTAAAAGCCTCTGGGAAATACGGTCTCAATAGTATTGCGTGAGTATAATGCTCAATGGCTTTTTTATATTCTTTTTGACCTTCTTTAGAATCCGCCGCGTCATTCGCCCGATTTTGACAGACAAAACCTCTATTAAATTCTGTATATGCACCGCCATGAATGTCTTGATTTCTAATGAACCCGTGAAGATCATTGTAGATGGTTTCCGTAGATATTCCGTGGTATTGACGTAGAAATTCTAGGATGTCCGGTTTAAGTCGCGCCGGAATCTTAACCAAATCGACCTCGTTTGGCTCGATAAATCCCTTGCGTGGTCGTACAAATACGCTTTTTTGGGCGATAACTCGGTGTCGAGGATTTCGAGGGCGCTGTACAATGTGTCTAATTTCCTCAATCTTTTGCAAGATAACGCGGCCATCTTTGTCGTGAGCACCATCGCATGCAAAGAAGAGTGCGATGAGGTAGTCTGTCGTGAAGTCGATGAGATTAGTTTCACCGCCATAGTGTTGGATTTCTGTGAGAATCTCAAAGTCGATGGTTCCCTCGGCGAACTCTTCAGTCGGATCCCAAGATGCTGAAAAATCAACAATGGAATCGTAGGGTGGTTGTCCTATATGCTTTTTAGCGTCATTTACCATCTCCTTTTGGACCGCCTCCACGTCAAAGAGTTCCACCTCAATGGGAAATTTTCGCCAAAGGCTTGAGGACACTTTCCCAAAGTGTGGTGGCTCTTCATGGCGCTCAGGTTCACCGCGATAGATATACTCGCCGTTGGCTGATTTTTCTTCTATTTCGTCGATTTTTCCTTTAATTTCGGTTAGGTTGTTCGGCGTACTCATGATTTGTTTTCCATGATGGTGACGTTTAAGGGCTGTCTGAATCGCGGATTAAGGAATCTCTATCGCACTCACTATTTGTTCGCTTGAACGGATCAGGGGACTTCACGGATTACATCCTTCAGACGGAACAGAAAAGGTTTAATCGGTGATTCAGACAGATTTTCCATCGCTTTCTCCACACTGCCCATCTTGTCCCAAGTGAAAGTGTACGGTAAATTTATCTTTATATCTTTAGCCGGAAGTGGAGGGGATTTAGGGTGGTAAATCTAGCTACCCCGATAAAGTCCAAGAACTTCGCAGCGCACTATTATAGCCTGGAGAGGGACGGATTTGCTAGTCAGAGATACGGCTTATTCGGCTGGATGTTGGAGTAATTTCACCTTGTCACCAAGAGACTTGTACTTGACAATTGCAATGATTTGTGAGAGCATGAAAAGGGTTCACGATACGCTGCCAATTGCAACTAATCCCGCGTAAGTGCTCGGGAAAAGATACTCGCTACGTAGTTTAACATGACCCAAAGAAACGCACCTTGAGCGAGGAATTTCAGCATGCCTACACTCGATTTCAAAGGAAAACAACATATATACGCCCACCATCTTACCGTTCCATACCAGCCTATTGAACCTGACGAAACAAGCTCTTACAACCCGACTGGATGTGAAGACGACAATCTCATCATCCATGGGGATAACCTTAACGCTCTTAAAGCCTTACTCCCTCGGTATGCAAGCCGAGTCAAATGCATTTACATTGATCCTCCCTACAACACCGGCAATGAGGCGTGGGTCTATAACGACAACGTAAACAGTCCGCTCATGCAGAGATGGCTCTGCGAGAACGAGCCCGTTGACAACGAAGATCTTGAGCGTCATGAAAAATGGCTTTGCATGATGTGGCCACGGCTACACCTACTCAAGGACCTGCTTGCTGAAGATGGTGTTATCTTTATCTCAATTGATGATAACGAGCAACATCACCTTCGTATACTTATGGAGGAAATTTTTGGCGCGTCGAACTTTATAGCTTGTCTACCGACCGTCATGAATCTGAAAGGGAACAATGATGAATTTGGTTTCGCTGGTACACATGAATACACTTTCTCCTGGGCCAAAAACAAGGAAGTAGTCCAAATTGGGGAATTTGTGTTGGAAGATGAAGAGCTAGAATCGTGGCTTATTGACGATTATGGCTATTACAAGAAAGGTGCTAATTTGAAAGCCACTGGTGGGAATGCACCGAGGACCAGGAGACCGAATTTGTATTATCCAATCTTTGTTAACGAGAGGAACGAACTATTACTCGATGAAAATCCCGATTCTGACAATTTGGAGAAGGTATTGCCAATTACCAATGGGGAAGAAATGAGTTGGCGCTGGGGTAAAGAAAAAGTATGTTCTGAATCACACAACATCATAGTGGAGAGGTCGGAATCCGGAATTAACCTATTCAAGAAGCAACGACCTAGTCTCGGCGATTTACCAACCAAAAAACCAAAATCCTTGTTTTACAAGCCCGAATATAGTAGTGGAAATGGAACTGCTGTATTGAAACAAATATTTGGCAGCAAAGTATTTGACAACCCTAAGCCCGTGCATCTGCTAACGGACTTAATAAGACTTTCTACCAAACAAGACGCCATCATTCTTGATTCGTTTGCTGGCAGCGGGACAACCGCCCACGCTGTCCTCGCACTGAACAAGGAAGATGGAGGCAATCGTAAATTCATCCTCATAGAGTGTGAAGAGTACGCCCACGACATTACGGCCGAACGCGTTCGCCGAGTCATCAATGGTGTACCCAACGCTCGTGACACTTCGCTGCGCGAAGGATTAGGCGGCGCCTTCACCTACTGCACATTGGGACCGCCGATGGAGGTAGAAGGGATGCTCACCGGAGAAGCGCTTCCGACTTTTGAATCACTCGCTGCCTATCTGCTGCATACCGCCTCTGGGATTGCACATGGTGAAAGCCGGTTGACACCGCAAAATGATGATGGTCTATTTTACAGGGGAGACAAAATCGATTACTACATGCTCTATAATCCCAATCTTGATTACCTGTGCAGCAATGAGGCGTTGCTTACTCAAGATCGAGCAGAACGCATTCGGGAGGCTAGTCGTCAAAACGGCAAAAAGGCAACCGTGTATGCAGCCGGAAAGTATATCAGCCAGAAAGATCTTACACCGATGGGAATCACCTTTTGCCAACTTCCACACGCCCTGCATCAAAGATAATTTACCGCAACTAACGACTCATAGGACAGTGACTGCAATTCGTTCTTTTACCATGTTTTCGTAGTTTCGAAACGGAAAAAACCATGCTGGAATTGAAAACTTATCAAAGCCGCGCTCTTGACGCTTTTACCAGTTGGTTGGATACGCTTAAAACGGCACAACAACAATCAGCAACCGCCATTAGCGCATGGCCCGAGGCTGCCGGCGAAATTCCCGACGCGGTCAAAAACTATCCCAGAATGGCGTGGGAAAAACTGTCGGAAACCGGTGGCGTTGCTGATAATACACGCGAACACGTAGACCGCACCGACGACGCGAACCGCCCAATTCCGCATATCTGCTTTAAAGTGCCCACGGGCGGCGGCAAAACCTTGCTTGCGGCTTCTGCACTAGAACGCTTAAATCGACAAACCGGATTGACGCTGTGGATTGTGCCAACCAAGGCAATCTATGAACAAACCAAAGCCGCACTCTGGAATCGCGAACACCCTTACCGCCAAACATTAGAGCGTGCTAGCGCGGGCAGAGTAAAGATGTTGGAAAAGGATGACACTTTCAATCGGGATGACACTGCCAACTACCTGTGCGTCATGTTGCTAATGTTTCCGGCAACCAACCGGCAAAGAGGGAAAGAATTCCTTCGTATGTTTCGCCCTTCCGGAAGTTATCCCAGTTTTTTCCCCGAGATTGATGATGTGTTCGGCGATGCTCGTCTGTTGAACGAATGTCCCGATCTAGAATGTCACGGTCAACCTGGTCACGTCAAACAGAGCCTGTTTAACGTTTTCAAGATACTGCGTCCTATGGTGGTTCTCGACGAGGCACATAAATCCTATGGAGCGAAAAAGAGGGAGTCCAACGAGGAATTCGCCCGTTCCATTTCCCGCCTTAATCCCAGTGTGGTTATTGAACTTTCCGCGACGCCGAACCGCGGCATTAGCAATCTGCTTGTTGACATCGACGGTCCCGATCTCAAGAAAGAGGAGATGATTAAGTTACCGGTGCAGGTGACATCGTTTCCCAATGCCGAATGGCAGTTGACACTAAGCCAAGCGGTGGAAGAGCTGGATCTGCTTAATGCTGAAGCCGAATCGCTTGACAACAACACAGGGCGTTATATACGCCCCATCGCTGTCGTGCGGGTCGAGAGAACAGGAAGAGATCAGAGAGATGGAGAAAATATCCATGCTGAAGATGTGCGGCAGTATCTCGAACAGAATTTGAACGTTCCCTCGGATGCAATTCGCGTGAAATCCGCCGAAAACGATGAACTTGGCAAAGAGGATTTGCTCTCCGAGTATTCTAAAGTCAAGTGGATAATCACAAAATCGGCGTTGATGGAGGGGTGGGATTGCCCTTTCGCCTACCTGTTAGTCATGCTAGACAACACGCAATCACAAAAAGCGATTACCCAACTTGTCGGCAGAGTCATGCGGCAACCGCACGCGCAACTTACCAATAGACAATCACTGGATCAGTGTTACGTCTATTGCCACAATGCCGAAGTCGGAGACGTCGTCAAACACGTCAAAAATGGCCTTGAAACCGAAGGATTAACGGGGTTGGGCGACGAAGTGCGAGGCGCTATAGCCGCGGAACAAGCGGATACAGTTTGGAAAACCGTGAAACGGCGCGAGCAGTTCCGCGACGAGGACATCTTTCTACCGAGGGTTCTGCATACGGATGGCGAGAATTGGATTCAGCTTGATTACCAGCGTCACATTCTGCCGCATATAGACTGGTTAGCAATCGAAGCCCCCGACCCGCGCGCCTCTGCGCCCGCAGGTGCAAGACGGCAGTCCGCGACGGTTGATCTCGACGATAGACCGTCCGTTTTTCACGACGACCTAGAATTGCAAATTGACAAGGTAGTTAGAGTATCCGATTTCGCTCGCCATCTTTCCGATGTTGTCCCGAACCCGTGGCACGCTGCGCGTATCGCGCGGCAAATGATTGAAAGCCTTGAAGAGGAAAATCACACTGAGGCAGATATTTATGACCGTCGTGCTTACCTCGCTCAAGTGTTGCGGGAGCACGTGAAGAACGAAGTGGAAACGCAAGCGGAGGATGTCTTTCGAAGCAAACTGAACGAGCGCGACATTCGCTTTGATTTGGAAACAGGACAACCAAATTACCGGATGGCAGGAAGCTACGAGATACAGGTTGGTCCCAATGATAGACCTCTCATACGAAGGGACTATGAACCGGTGCAACTAACCCTGTTCGAGCCGGTATTCGAGCGCCAGTGCGACAACGAATTGGAAAAGAATTTCGCATATTATCTTGATGAACAGTGCGCGTTGCAATGGTGGCATCGTGTGGCGGCGCGCCAACAGGGCGAGTATTATCTGCAAGGGTGGAAACGAGGGCGCATTTACCCGGATTTTGTCGCGTTGGCTAACGGAGGTGCTGACGAAAAGCGCGTTCTGATTTTTGATACAAAAGGCGAACACCTTGCCGGAAATCTCGACACTGAATACAAAAAGAAAGTGTTAGAAACGCTTGAAGGGACTTTCAATGCCGCCGGTACACTGAGATTGCACGAGGGCGCCACCGTTAAAGGGGTATTTCAGTTGATTTTCAACAAGCACTTAGAGACTGATTTTGCGGAGATTACCCCACTATTAACGGGGGAACTGTAACCGTGAAGTAACGCTATGCTATTGCTACAATGGAATCAATTCTCGCCTAAATGATGACCTTTCTTTCAACCGGGAATCTATCTTATTCAACTGACTAGTTTTTGGGCAATTACATAACTTCGCTTCGGGCGAATCAAAATTCTTTCACCTCTCCTTCCGCGCTGCCTTCGCTTGGGCTAGAGCATTACTTTCCCGCGTATCAAAAAGGAATGTCGTCATCGTAGTCATGAGAGCCATGAACTTGAGCGTCGGCATTTTGATTTTCTTCCGGTTCGTCAATCCCCAAAATTCTTTTGGCTCGATCCAGAACATGGTCGTAAGTCATAATCGTCAAATTGTGAAAGCTAGAATTCAAAATACGGTATGCTTCTTTCTGCTCGTTATTCCAGTCATTTGAGCGGCCAAAAATCAAGATGCAACGAGGCTTAATCACTCTAACACCAACCCTTTCCAAGAATTTCGCGCTGTTAGCCTCACGCTCAAGTTCGTATATATATTTGGTTGCTTGCGTTATGGCTTTCGTCAAATCAGAGGACTGTACATAATTGTCATGGTCTTTAGTGCTGGCCCAAAATCGCAACCCACCTTCCGGTTTTTTTATCTCTACAACATCCAAAAAGCCGTCATACGCCTGCATTAAGAAATCCGAAATGTTTGCAGTGTCTATTGCTCGATCATCCAACATCCGCACAAAGTCACTTCCCAACACCCAATCGTTGCACTTGAACCATTCCTGCCAATTCGGCTCATTCAAACGTTGACCGAGCATAGTCTCAAATTCCTGAACACCTACAATCCGCGCTTGATGTTGTAACAACCCAACAAGATCGTCCGGGAGAATGTTGTTTTCGACAATGAGATTCAGGATTTCCTGCTTGTCAGGACTATCAAAAACTGCTCTCAGGTAATCTATGCTTTCTTGGTCAAACTTGCCGTCAATCGGAATATACTTTTTGAAACCCTCTTTGAATGGCTCGTAGCTATCCCAGAGAAATTCGAGCAAATTCTGAAATTCTTCGTTTTCTAGGGTAAGTTCGCTCCTTGGATTTTCGATTTCAAGAGTCTCCGGTGCAAAACCGTTTTTGTTATATCTTCCTATCTTCAAACTAATATCTTCTCCCTCCGATTCCGTGCGAGGGATTTTCCAGAATATCGCGCGAGTTATTGTTCTCGCCTTGTCTTTGAGAATCCTGATTAAATAATCAATGCCGTCTTTTGATGTTCGTATTGCCTTCATATTAATTCAAATTTATACAACGCAGAACTCAGGAAAATGAGGGGTTGACGGTCTGTTTTTCGGCAGCTTGCAAGGCTTGCTCTACAAGGGTGTCCACTTCTAGGGCGTCTTCTGCGGCTTGAGCGTCTTCGATTGCCGCGTTGGTGGCGGGGTGGTCGGGCACAAATAGCGAGCAGCAGTCCTGATGGGGCAGTGTCGATACCTCAAAGGTGCCAATCTGCTGCGCGAGATTGACAATCTCCTCTTTGTCATCGCCGATGAGCGGACGGAGCACCGGCAGCCGTGCCACGTCTTCAATCACCTTGAGATTTGCAAGGGTTTGGGAGGCGACTTGCCCCAGACTCTCTCCCGTAACAAGCGCTAACGCTCCGTCTGCCACCGCTACCCGCGCGGCAATTCTCAACATCATGCGTCTGTAAAGAATGACGCGAAACGGCGCCGGGGTTTTTGTCACAATCTCGCGCTGAATCTCCGCGAACGGAACATAGTAGACCTGCGTTCGATGATTCGACTTCGCCAATATCCCCACGAGTTCCGCCGCCTTTTCGAGCGATGCTTTGTCCGTGTATGGATAGCTGTGGAAGTGAATAAAGACCGCCTTCGCGCCGCGTTTCATCATGCGCCATGCCGCCACGGGCGAGTCGATGCCGCCGGAAAGCATCACGAGCACCTTGCCACTGACACCAACGGGCAATCCGCCGACCCCTCGAATCTTGTCGGTGTAGATGTAGGCTGATTTCTCGACAATCTCAATCCAACACAGCAAATCGGGATGGTGCATGTCCGCCCTGGCGCCGGTGTGTTTGAGCAGATGCGCTCCGACCTCGGCACTGATTTTGGGGGAGGTCAGCGGAAAATGTTTGTTCGCCCGCCTCGTTTCGACCTTCAGTGTTTGGAATTCCCGCCCCCGAATCCATTCGAGCGCCCCGTCCTTGATTGCCTCCATATTTTGCTCTGTGACACGGCATAGCTCGAAATGCGCGATGCCCATGACACCACCCAAGCGCCGTTGAATCCCGGGGATATCGGAATTCGCGCTCAACCTCACCAGAATCCTGCCGTGAATACGCCGGACATCGGTGTATTCCGTACCTTCGAGCGCGTGCCTGATATTGCGGACGAGCCGGTTCTCAAAGAAGGACCTGTTTTTGCCTTTCAGCCCTACCTCGCCGTAGTGGACGATAAAGACTTTTTGCATGTTTGTTCTACAATTCGTGAAGTAAGTTTTGGTTAACGTTTATCTTCCGAAGCGACCAAGAAGAATGAGATTGGAAGGATGGAAGAAGGGAAGGGTGGAAGACTTCCCTTCCGTGCCAGCCTAAAACCTCTGGAGTGAAAGACACATTCTAAATGAAATGGATACATTGGTATCTGCTGGATTTATCAATCCAGCAGGAGCGGCCGGGGGCGTTGCGGCAACGGACGTGTTGATCGGCATTTGATGAATGCTGATTGCCGTTAAAGGCGATGAAACCTGAAGCGGTTTCCATCGTTTGTGTCGTTACTTGCTATGTAGGATTCCCGCCACAACGCATGACTCGCCGATTGTAGAACCGCAACCATGAAATTCGCCGCCCGAACAGACATAGGAAAATTTCGCACGCTCAACGAAGATATGTATTTTGTTGACGAAGACATCGGTCTGTTTGTTCTTGCGGACGGCGTGGGAGGCCACGACGCGGGCGATGTGGCAAGCGGCATCGCTGTCGCCGTTTTCCAAGAATGGGCATGCGAACTTGGCGGTTTCCCCCCAGACAGCATGGATACCAGCTCCTCCGAAAAACTGGAGACGTTGAAAGCGCTTGTCAACGAGGCGAATCACCGGGTCTACGAGAGATCGGTGACCAGAGATTTCAGCAACGGGATGGGGACAACCCTCATCGGGGGTTTTATCACGCCATCCGAACTCATCTATGCCCACGTCGGAGACAGCAGGGTCTACATCTTGCGAAACGGCGTTCTCAAGCAGATAACTACAGACCACTCGTTAGTCCAGAAACTGGTGGATATCGGACAACTGACCCCGCGCGAGGCTCGCGTTCATCGCCATCGAAATATTATCGATCGGGCAATCGGGTTTGAGTCGTCTGTAGAGGTTGATTACGACATTTGTCCCCTTACGTCCGATGACATTGTTCTTGCATGCACGGACGGACTACACGACATGATAGTTGACGATGCGGAGATCGCCCGGATAATTACGGACGCATCGGACCTTGATGCCGCAAGTCTCGCACTGATCGACAAGGTACTCGAGTACGGCGGAAAAGACAATGTGACCCTGGTTCTCGCCGACCCCTGTAAAAATTGTTAATTCTATTTCTCAATAGACATTTTCGTTCATATTCACGCAGGTCTCGGTTAATAAGCAAATGAAATATAGCGAACGATTTAAGATTGTTGCGGCAATCCTATTGTGGTAGCGCTATTGGCTCGCGGCAAGAGGTCGCGATCAGGACATCGCTCCTACAGAACCGTTGCTAGTGCGGTGTAAACATCCTTGGGCCCTTAAACAGTCGACGGGGTGAGGACTATTCTAACGCACGAGATTTACTGCGAGGACCTGCTATCCATTCGGTTAATCGCTATTCACTCACTAGATAGTTGATCGTACCCTACGGAATTGTGCCAGTAAGAAAACTGGCTTGTGATAAGAAAGAACCTTAATAATCGTGAGTTATCATTATGAAAGACGCGGTTAAACCGAAGCTTCTCTCCGGAGGCAATCCGCAAATTCCAAAGGGTGACGGGGATTCCCCCGTACAAGCCTACATCGCAGCCATGCCGGACTGGAAACACGATGTCGGACGCAGCCTCGATGCACTCATCGCCCGCACCGTACCCGAAGTGCGCAAGGCGGTGCGGTGGAACTCCCCTTTCTATGGCATGGAGGGCCAGGGCTGGTTCCTCTCCTTCCATTGCTTCACGAAGTACGTCAAGGTAACTTTCCTAAACGGCGCGTCACTGCGCCCCGTCCCGCCCATCGAATCCAAGCATGAGGACGTGCGCTACTTTCACATCCACGAGGGTGATCAACTCGATGAAGAGTTATTGGAGAATTGGATTCGACAGGCATCGGAACTGCCCGGAGAAGCTATGTTTTGAGTATGCTCGACCGATACTCCATGCGGGATAAAGCGGCCCGGCTCGGTTAATCGATAAAAATCCCAATTCAATTGCCACGCTCAAATTACGCTGCGTTGGCGGGAATCGGAGATGGATCTCTATCAGGATCTTCCATGGGCTCTCTATCGCCCTCCTCATTCGGTCGGTTGATCTATTCGCTTGCTTGATCTCCACATCGAATCGCTTGATGCCTTCCACGAGTAACTCCCCGTCGCCAGCAGAAACCAAGATTCGCCCTGCTCTAGGGCAGAAAGATTGGTTTGATTCCGACCCTCGCCGTATTATACAAACAACACCTTAAACTTGCCAATTGAAAAGAAGGATAGAGGTGCGCGAGAGGATAATGGACGTCTAAGCCAAGAACTCTCCGGATTTACCGACCGATCTAACCCACTGAATAAGACATGGTGATAGAAGTCTCCGCGAATTCATCATTGACGGTTCGGTTTTGCTTTCCGTTTAGGATGCATCTCGAATTCGTGAAGAGAACAGTTCTTGCGATTTTCCTATCCGAATGTTTCCACCACTCCAAGACGCGTAATGAACGAAGTCCTATCGTCTAAAGATGTCTGTGGGGGATCCAGAGCGGGAACTCATATCCGGTCGGTCGTGCCTTCTTTAGTCGGCCAGCCGATTCTCCGGTTGATTGCTACTACGATCCCTCGGTACCTGAAACTTAGCGGTACGAAATAGCATTAGACGCGACTGCCCTAGGATGCGCCGCAGGGCAAACGCGTCTAAATTTTCTGCATCACAAAATACAAAATCGGGCTAAGTTCGTGACACTATTTTGGGAGCCGTAGGTTGGGTTGAACGGAAATCCGTTAGTAATCGCTAATCTTGTAGGAGTTTTCGAGTGCTTATGTCGCTTGAACACGCCAAAATTTGAGTGAAACCCAACATTAATCGTACGTTCTACCACCGTGAGACCTCTTCTGCAATTAGATGCGTTTCCCCTGGGATGCGCCGGGATTTGCATTTACATTCCTCACGAACTTAGTCTATAATATCGGCACAGAAGTCGTGAATTTAGGTTGCGCCCAGCGGCTCCAAGCTGCGGGCAAAACCCAGGTGGCGACGCACTAAAATCGGGATTCGCGGTCGCTCAAAACGAACCGTATTTGCGTTTCATAGGAGATCATACCAGTGGGATACGAATTTCATCATGTACACCTTCGTTGCGAAGATTTAGATGCGGCTGTCGGCTTTTATGAGAATGTGCTTGACGGAAAGATAACTGAACGTGTGGCGCTTGGCGGTATGCCCATAGTTCGCATGGAGGTCGGCGGTCAGAGGCTTTTTCTTTCACCCAAGTTTGGCGATATCGATGTGGAAGCCACTAGCGGAAAAGCGCGTTGGGGCGTTTATCAACTTGCGTTTCTCGTCGATGATATTGATGCCGCGGTTGAGGAACTCAAAGCAAGAGGAGCACAAGCTCAAAATATCAAACCGTCCGGAAATCCAATCGCCTTTTTCTCGGGTCCCGACAATGTGCAGATCGAACTGATGCAGCGGTCTTAGCTCGAATTTGTACATGTGTAGGGTGGGATCAAGCGAACGGATAGTGAGTGCGATAGAACTCCACTGCCCACCATTCCTTGTGAGGTGCGAAGTGTGCACCGTACATCCTGCATTCTCGAACAGGTTCTTAAGTTTATGCGATAGAAGGGACTTTGAACTTTCCCCACGTTTAATCTCTTTGAAATTGGGAATGTCTTTCTAACCTAGATTTCCGCACCGTAACCGCGCAGGGTACACTTCGGTTCCACATGAAATTCAGTGAACTCTTCTACACCATTCAGGGCGAAGGGAAATTCGTCGGCGTGCCGTCCGTATTTTTCAGGACAAGCTACTGTAACCTGAGGTGTATTTGGTGCGACACCCCGTACACGAGTTGGACGCCGGAGGACAAAGACATAACAGTCGCGGCAGCGGTCGAGGCAATCACGAAGTTCGGATGCAAGCACATCGTCATCACGGGCGGTGAGCCGTTTATCCAAGTCAAGGAATTGTCTCGACTGTGTGAAGAGTTAAATCAACGGGGACATCACATCACCGTGGAAACGAATGCAACCGTCTATGCGCCGATTGCAGCCGACCTGATTTCGATGAGCCCGAAACTCCGAAACTCCAACCCTGATCCCGACAATCGGTTCTTTAAGCTTCATGAACGTGAGCGTATCTGTCACGATGTCATACGCCAATTCCTCGGTCAGAACAAATGCCAAGTCAAGTTCGTTGTTGATTGTCCCGAAGACCTTGAGGAAATCAAGACCTTGCAAGCCGAAATCCCCATTCCGCCGGAGGTTATCATACTCATGCCTCAAGGGGTAACTCCCGAAGAATTACAGCCCAAACAGGAATGGCTAGTGGGGATTTGCAAAGAGGAAGGATACCGCTATTCGCCACGCGTACACGTGGATATTTGGGGGAGCAAGCGCGGCGTGTAACGCTGGAAGCGAATTTTAGTCGGTCGGCTCGAATCAACAATCCGGGGAAGCTGCGATATATGGCAGAGTTCAATAAGCTGAAGGGATGTTATCGACGGGTACTGCTATTCTTGTTCGTGATTGCCGTCGTTCTTCTGGCGGCATGCTTTATCTTTTACCAGCAGGTTGGTGGAATTGAAGGCTCGCGATACTGGATGGCGGGACGGGCACTAGGCAAGGTGGAAGAACATCTGCTAAAAAATCGCCCCGACGGCGTCTCAAAAACAGATGTCGAAAGCCAGTTTGAAAAGGTGCGAAACGCAACTACCGAGTGGCGTGTTGACCTCGTGGAACTTCATCGTACTCTCAAGGATTATCAAGACCGATTTCAGAATACGAAGCCTTCAACTCCCGAGACAGTGCGATTCCTCATGAATCTTGAAGTTGCGGTTCTGACCGAAACAAGCAATTAACCTCCAAAAACGGAAGATTCGTTCCCGGCAAACTGTAGGGAATAACGATCAAGCGAGTGGATAGCGATCAACCGAACGAACAGTGAGGGCGATAGTAAATCCCGTGCGATAGAGATCCCTCGTTATTCCCTACAGGAGCCCTGCAACATGAAATCATTGCAGAGAATTATAATTTTAGAACTTGCGCGGTGGAACCCCTAAAGTTTGTAGCAGGGCAGTTTCATGTACATACATATGCTAGTCTAATTTTTCATGCTGGCGCAAGTGTTCAATAAAATTTTGGTTGGTTGCTCGTATGTCGCTATGAATGAGAGTTAGCCTCTCGTTTATAGCATCAAATTGCTTTTGCATAGCATCAAATTGCCGCTGAAAGGCGTCAAACCGCTTATCTATACCTTCAAACCGCTTATCTATAGTCTCGAACTGTTTTTGCATAACCTCGAAACCGAGAGCTACTTCGCTCTTAGAAGCTAACTTGTCTATATCCCCTTTTGTGGGTACATTTAGCCAAAACAGGAACCCCGCTGAATCTATAGTTGCTATAAGGGCAATCGTTTGCAGCCAACTCTGATCCAATCTTATCCTGTTTCTCGCCACTTTTTTCTCTGCTACACTCTGCATTGTTCAAATTTCCTTTGAGTACGAGTAATTACACCTACAACAGGGGATGGACATTTTCATTCTAACATGGAAACGGTGGAAAAACAAGCCGATATGTAGACCCCGATCTGGATAGATTCTTGATTGACAAAATCCTACACCCCGCATCACGCTGGTTTGGCGAGGGACCGCTAACCCGACAGGATTTTCGGCAGATAACCCACCTTTATTCCTCCCTACCCCTAACCGCACAACTACACGTGTGGGCACGCCTGATTTGCCTGCAACCCGTAATGAGAGCAATTGAGCAACACGTCCCTCATTCCGCCGAGTGGTTGGTTGATTTGGGTAGTGGATACGGACTGGTAAGCGCCCTAACTGCGCTGCGGCGGGAGAGCACGGTTTTGGGGATTGAAGCCTCGTCCTCAAGACTTGCGATTGCGCGGCAAGCCACAACCGGACATATCCCGCAAGTCTCCTTTCAGCAGGGGGATATCGCTCAAATCTCTCCTCCCCCAAGCGACGCCATCCTGTTAATCGATGTTCTATGTCTCTTCGCGGATGACGCCCAAGCGCATGTTCTGTCAAATTGCGCGAATGCGCTCAGTCCGGATGGTGTTCTGCTTATCAAAGACAATACGACGACCCCGCGGTGGAAGTACCGATACACACATCTGGAGGAAAGAGTCAAGCTGTGGTTGGGGACGTACGGGGTCAGAGCGCAGATGCAGCCGAACTATCGCGCTCCCGAGGCGTGGCGGCGACTTATCACTAACGCAAACCTGAGAATTGAAGAGGAATGTTTTGTCAAATCGATTGCCCCCTATCCCGGGGTAATCTATCTCTGCCGAAAATAGCATCTACCCTGTGGTCTCGGCATCATGATATCGCCTCACGAACTCACGCATCTGTCGAGCAGTCGAATCCTCGCTCAACTGGGAGTTCACGAGAATCTCCAACGCCCGCGTTAATCGAGCCTTCGTATCTCCCCACGCTCTGAGCAACGCCCTGTTCTCCTCCTGTTCCGGTTGAGCCGCCGCCGCTTAACAGCCGATGAACAATCGAAAGGTAGAAGAGGATATTGTGATAATCTAGCTGCGTGAAAATATCTTCCTCGGAGCTGCCCGACCGGTATGTGATAGCCCGGCTTGCGTAAGCGCGGATGACGTCTCGATTCAGCAAGTTGACGAAGTTTCCACCCTCACGGTTGGCACCCAGGCTATTAAAGAACTGAACGATGCGTCGTTCACTCCAATCCCATCCGATACTCCCGAAATCGACGAACGAGATTCCGCCCGCATCTATCACGATGTTGCGTGCATTATAGTCAAGCGCCCCTAACGTCGCCGAGTCTGTCCATGGATGCGCTTGAGCGAAGTTCGACCAAACCTCGTCAAGATCTGATGCTGCCGGTTCGCTGCTTAACCGGGCGAGATAACCCAACGTCTTTCGCCCTCGGTCCAGCATGTCGTCCATCGTCTGACGCAGATAGGTCGGATAGTCCAGCGGGTAAACATAGGGCGCGAAATCTGTGTGGCAATCGGCGAAGCTTTTCTCCAATTGACAAAATTTACCGAGGGCGCCGGTTATCGTTTCTTTCAGCGATTCAAGCGGCGCTGTTTGAGCCACATCGTCGAGCGTCGATTCGCCGCGCCACTCCAACAACAGGCAGAAATCGGGGTCCGACTGCCATACAACCTCTGATACGCTGCAGCCAGTCTCGCTCAGCGTCGAGAGGAGCAAACGACTCAACTTCGAATGGCGTAAATGCCGAATCACCGATCGGACGTGTGATAAAATGCTGCTTGAGCACATAACTCTGTCCGTCAACCATCACCCGCCAGAGGTTGTTTCTTTCGACACTGCCGTGCTTAATCGGGACGACGTGCAGGCAGTCTGGCGACATACGAAATCGATTCGCAATCTTAGGAATAATATGGGATAGTTCAGGAATCATAGAGATTGGCACCCGGGCAGTCAGCTTTGCGTGGAGCAGTATACCGCAAGTAAGTCAATCGTTCCAACCCTATCGTGTTCCATCGAGCCGAACCGCATCTGATTCATTGGATTAAGCGACCGAATCGGGCACGAGATAGAATAATGTAGGGTGGGATCAAGTGAATGGATAATGAGTGATCAACTGAGTGGATAGCGAAGGCGATAGTAGATCCTGACAGGACTCTCCTGCCCACCATCCTTCCATGCTTCCACCCTTCTAACCTTCCGCGTCCACCGCGATTCGATGCGATTACACGCGCCGCATGTATTGCCTGTCGCATCCGAGTCACCAATGTGATATAATAACACCCTAATTCTCGTCAATCCGGGGGCATCACGTGTCAAGAATCAAACCTATCGTCTGGCTAATTTTCCTTTTGTCCGGGGCAAGCGGCCTCGTTTATGAAGTCGTCTGGACACGCCAACTCACACTCGTTTTCGGTAGCACAGTGTTTGCTACAAGCACGGTGTTGACGGCGTTTATGGCTGGCTTGGCGCTCGGAAGCTACTACTTCGGACGCATGGCGGACCGCGAAAACCGCCCATTGCGACTGTATGCCATACTCGAAGCCGGAATCGGTGCCTTCGCACTAGTTTGGCCCCTGCTTTTAAGCGTGTTGAACGCCATCTATATTCTCGCCTATCGCGGCCTTGGTGCCGAATTTTACTCCCTGTCGCTGATCCGATTTGTGCTTGCGTTCCTCGTGCTGCTCCTCCCCTCAACCCTGATGGGCGGAACCCTCCCCATCCTGAGCCGATTCTTCGTCAACCGATTGGAGAAACTCGGTCTCAATGTTGGAGCGCTCTACGCGTTAAACACCTTCGGCGCTGTCGTCGGCTGTATCGCGGCGGGGTTCTTCCTTATCCAGTATTTGGGAGTCCAAGCGTCGATTTATCTTGCCGCGGGGATCAATTTCGCAGTCGCCGTTATCGCGTTTCTGCTAGATAGAATGAGCGTGCAAAACACGGAAAAGGGCGAAGTTGAAACCCGAGAACCGCAACGCACGTCTGATCCGGCGCCGGTTTATACGGCCTCTGATCCGGTTTTTCGTCTCGTCCTGTGGGCTTTCGCTGTATCCGGTTTCTGTGCTCTCTCCTACGAAGTTTTCTGGACTCGGATCCTCGTCTTTTTCCTCGGCAGCACGACGTATGCATTTTCGACGATGCTTGCGGCGTTCCTTTTCGGAATCGCGCTGGGGAGTTTCATCTTCGCGTGGATTGCCGACCGACTGAAATCGCTCGTCAACCTCCTCGGTCTGGTGCAGATCGGTATCGGACTCGCCGCGGTGGCGCTGATCCCCGCCTTCGGAGGGCTCTACGACATTAGCAGCACGCTCCAATCCATGTTTGGTGGGGGGCGGTTTTGGGCATTTGTCGCCTGCGTCATCGTGATGAGTGTCCCGACACTGTTGATGGGGATCAGTTTTCCGCTTGTCGCCCGCATCTACACGGTTAACGCGGATAAACTCGGTCGAAGTATCGGGAATGTCTACGCGCTCAACACCGTCGGCGCAATCCTCGGTGCCTTCTGCGCCGGGTTCATTTTTATTCCGCTCATCGGAATCCGTCCGGGCATCGTGCTGATGGCGGCGCTCAACCTCATCGTCGGATGCGTCCTAATCTTTCGGAGCGAAAATCGATCGCGGTTCTTCAACGGCGCCGCAGTGGGCGGCACGATTCTGACCGCCGGGGTTGCCGTAATTATTCTCTTCGCGGCTAACAAACCGCTCTTCCTCAAAAGCGCCATTTTCCGCACACAACGGCCGGGCGATACTATCATCGATTATAAAGAGGAAGTTGACGCCACAGTTACCACACTCAAGGACGACGAAGACGTGTACCGGTTATACGTGGATACGAATCAGGCAGCCGACGCCTCCCGCTGGGATTCCCCGTCGCACCGCGTCATCGCCCATCTCCCGCTGTTGCTGCATCCGAATCCGAAACGAGCGCTGGTCGTCGGATTCGGCATGGGCGTAACATCCTATTCAATCACGCAACACGGCGTCCGAGTCGACGCTGTCGAGATCTCGAAAGGGGTAATTGATGCCGCGCGGGCGCATTTCAGCCATGTGAACCACGACATTCTCGACAATCCGCTGTTCAGCCACTTCATCAATGACGGACGAAACCATATCCTGATGACCCGGGAGAAATACGGCATGATTTCGACCGGAATTATCCATCCGTTGGTTAGCGCGGGAAGCTCCAACATCTACACCGCGGATTTTTATCGGCTTTGCAAGCGAATCCTGTCCGACGACGGCATAATGTGCCAATGGGTGCCGCTGCACCGCGTGCCCGAGGAGCACTATAAGACAATCGTGAGGACATTCGTTCAGGTGTTTCCCCATACCACGCTCTGGTACAAATATACGCCGGACTTCGTTATCCTAATCGGCACGCCTCGCCCGCTCAGGATTGACTACGAAGACTTTCTGGAGCGCGCGCAAATTCCAAGCATCCGCGAAGGACTTGCGCACGACGATTTGGACGGCATGTCACTGCTCGACTCATTCATGATGGGCGAGAAACGAGTGCTTGAATACGTCGGGGACGGTCCTATCCATACCGACAACCGCCCGCATCTGGAATTCTTCCGGGCGCAAGACCTTGCAAATACAACACCCGTCAACGTTGCAGGAATGACGAAACACCGTGAACGGGTGACAGCCTATTTGGATAACTACGGTCGCACGATTGACGCGAAAAAAGAGATCAGAGAACAAATTCGTCAGTATTTCGATGCCACCGAGAAGCTGATTCAGGGACAGATTGAGTACGCCAAAGGAGACTACGACCGGGCGGTCGGTTTGCTTAATCAGGCTGCCGCCATCAATCCGGACGATGAAACGATTCACTACAACCTCCGAGTTGTCGCGGACCTCTTTAACGAGGAATACCAAGGAGAACTCAAACAACTTGAGCATCTCGTGAAACAAGCGCAGCAGAAAGATCCCAAAGACGCTGAAGGCTATCTTCAACTGGCGGTCATCTATGAAGGGCAGGGCAAGCTGGAAGACGCAGCCGAAGCCTTGGAGCAGGCTATCGATATCGAGCCGGCTAAGGTGCAATTTTACCTGCTGCTAGGACCGATCTACGAGCGCCAAGAGCGCTTTGACGAGGCATTACGGACGTACCGGCGGCTTGAAAAGGTGGAGCCAAATCTGCCCGCACCGATTCTGCAGGCGATGGCGTTCATTCATCATCAAAAAAGCGAGCACGACGACGCGCTGGAACACGCCAAAAGGGCACTGGAGGCGGACGCCACCTCATGGCGCACCCACTATCTCTTGGGCAGCATTTATGCCGCCAAAGATGAAGGTCAAAGGGCAATTCAATCTTATCGACGGGCAATCGAACTCGCACCCAACGAACCGGTACCGCACACCGACTTGGCAGAATTATACTTCACGCAAAATCGGTATGACGACGCGCTGAAAGCGAATGCGGCCGCTATCCGCCTCGCGCCGGGTGTCCCGGAACTTGAAGAGCAGCGACAACAAATCGAGGATGCTATGCCAAAGTAGTAGGCATACTCCGTATGCCGTAACCTGAAGAACTACGGCAGGCGGTGCAGGAGACATTAATACAAATTCAGGCAATGAAAAGGAGTTTTCGGTAACAAATGCAGATTCAATCACCAAAGGGGACGCGAGACATTCTCCCTTCAGACATCCAGACCTGGCAGTGGGTGGAGAAAGTCGCGCGGTCTGTGTTCGAAACCTACGGCTATCAGGAGATTCGCACGCCGATTTTCGAGAGCACTGAACTCTTCGTGCGCGGCGTCGGCGACACCACCGACATCGTTGAAAAGGAGATGTACACTTTCAACGACAAAGCCAACCGCAGTATCACGCTCCGCCCGGAAGGCACGGCGCCGGTGGTTCGCGCAATTCTCCAGAATCGGTTGCTAGAGGGAACGAACGTACTGAAACTGTACTACAACGGGCGCATGTACCGCTATGAAAGACCGCAGGCTGGACGTTTTCGCGAGCACTGGCAGGTGGGTGTGGAGGTCTTCGGGGCGGCGGGACCCGCAGTTGATGCTGAAGTCATTACGTTAGCCCACCACTTCTATACGACGCTCGGTTTCAAAGATTTGATGCTGCACCTCAACACTATCGGCGATCGCACGTGCCGCCCAAACTATGTGGCGGAGCTTAAGGCGTTCACGAAGAGCCGACTCGATCAGTTTTGTAGGGAGTGCCAAGGACGCTATGAACGCAATCCGTTACGCCTTTTCGACTGCAAGAAGGGTTGCCGCGAAATCCTTGCCGAAGGTCCTCGACTGATGGACTATCTATGCGAACCGTGCCGTGAACATTTCGACTCGGTCAAGCGTTATTTGGAGTTGTCAGAGATTGACTATACCGAAAACCCGGATCTCGTGAGAGGAATGGATTACTACTCCCGCACCACGTTTGAATTCACCGCGGGCGGCCTCGGTGCGCAGAACGCCATCGGCGGCGGTGGACGCTACGATTATCTCGTCGAAGAACTCGGCAGCAAGTCAACCCCGGGCATCGGGTTCGGGCTTGGTGTCGACCGTATCATACTCGCATTGCAGGCGCAAGAAGTCGCGATTCCGACGCAACCTTCCGTCGACGTTTATATCGCCGTGCTTGGGGACGAGGCGATGCCGGTCGCGTTTCAGTTGGCGCAACGCCTCCGGTTAGCCGACATCCGAACCGAGCTTGAGCACACCGGGCGCAGCTTGAAAGCTCAGATGAAAACGGCAAACAAGCTGGATGCGCGATATGTCGTCATCCTTGGGGAAGACGAGATTAAGAACGAAACTGCGACCGTTCGCAATATGGAAACCGGCGACCAACGATCGATTGCGTTTGATCGATTAGCAGATGAACTGAGGAAAAAGTGAAAGTAAGGAATGGGAAGCTTTCGTAGGGTGGAATCAAGCGAATGGATAATGAGTGCGATAGGACTCCCCTGCCCACCAGCCTTTTGTACGCCGCTGAATGGATCAAGCGAACGAAAAGTGAGTGCGATAGAGATCCTCAAGGTATATAGAAATGCCAAGACCTCAAGCGTCTAAGCCCCGGCGGGGCGACAGGTGACAACTTGGATAACCTAGGGGTTTTGGTAGGGAATACGATTGCTGTTCCTTTTGTTATCACGTATCGAATGAAAAGCATCAGTTGTATATCCGCATAATTCATTTCACGTCATGCACGAAAAGAAATGTAACCTACTCATACGACAAGGCTGCCGATGTGTTGCACATCTCATTTTCTCCCGGGCGAGAAAGCAACAACCGCTGTCGAGTTGAATAACAATATCTTGTTGCGATTCAATCGTACTGAAAAACGTGCAATCGGCTTAACCCTCATGGATTTCTCGGTGTTGATACAGTTCACTGACCTAGGACCGCGGAGTTTTCCATTGGTCGGGTTGGGTGAACTTGAACCGGACTGGCGGGAAACGGTTATTGAAATTATCACCAAACCACCCGTGAACGACATTCTAAAAGTGTCCGTTTATACACCTTCATTGGTTGAGGCAGTTCCAATCACCCTGATAGAAAAACCTCCGATTCCGCTCGCAAGCTAAACCGATTGTTCACGATGACTGAAATTCTTGTAGGGTGGGCACTGCCCACCAGCCTTTTTTCCGCGCAATTTTCCCTGTAGGAGCGAGTTTCACTCGAGACAGAAAATCTCGTGACTTGGAGTGGATCCTAAAAGGCTTGTGGGGGTAATCTTTCGAATCAAGATAGAACCAATGAGTCAGCCTTTTGTAAGCCACGGAGTGGCGGAAGGTGTATAGAAATGCCGAAACCCGAGCCGTCTCAAGCCCCAGCGGGGCGACAGGTGACAACCTGCATAACCCAACGGCTTTAGCATTCGTAGGGTGGAATCAAGCGAATGGATAATGAGCGATCAAGCGAGTGGATAGCGAGCTCGATAGAAATCCCATAGGAGGTCGCTGCCTACCAGCCTTTTTTCCGTGCAACATTCCCGGTAGGAGCGAGATTCACTCGCGACCTAGAGGGCGCTCCTACAGTAAGTTTGAGGTCGAGATCCTGCACTTTATCTTCACCGCGCATGATGAACAATATACTGACATACTCATAAAACAAGGAGAAACGAAATACGTACAATGCCTGAAATGAAAAGGACGCACTATTGCGGAGAACTACGGCTCGCCGATGCCGGAAAATCTGCCCGACTAACCGGCTGGGTCGCCCGCCGTCGAGACCACGGCGGCGTCATATTCGTCGATCTACGCGATCGGACCGGAATCACGCAGGTCGTCTTCGATCCGGAGATTGACCCCGAATCACACCAACTCGCACACCAGATTCGCAACGAATTTGTGCTGTGCGCCGCCGGAAGCGTACGCGAGCGCGTCGAGGGCGACCTATTGGCGCTGACGGATCGAAAGCATCAAGCCGACCTCGACGCCGGTCACCTCTCCGAGGATCTCAAATCCACGTTCGAAGACGATAGACATTCACTCTCGGCGGACGTCACGGTTGCCGTTCGAGAAGCAGGGAAGCCGATGGCTGATCACCGACAATGAGAGCAGCCGAACCTACGCGGCGAAAGTCGTGGACGATTCCCTCCACATCTACCAAGGCACCGTCAATCCGGAACTTGACACGGGCGAAATCGAACTGGCAACGAATCAGCTAGAGATCTTGAACCGCGCCGAAACGCCTCCGTTCCCCGTGGAGGACGAGATCGACACCGACGAAGAGATTCGCATGACGTACCGCTACATCGATCTCCGCCGTCCCAAGATGCAGAAGACGTTGGCGGTTCGACACAAAGCCGTGCTCGCCGCCCGGAAGTACATGGATGAACAGGGGTTCCTTGAAATCGAAACACCAATCCTGATGAACAGCACGCCGGAGGGCGCGCGGGACGTGCTCAGCCCAAGCCGACTCAATGCCGGCAACTTCTACGCGCTTCCGCAATCGCCGCAGCAGTTCAAGCAGATCCTGATGATGAGCGGCGTTGACCGCTACTTCCAGATTCCCCGCTGTTTCCGCGACGAAGACACCCGCGCCGACCGGCAACTTGAATTCACACAACTCGATCTTGAGATGTCCTTCGCGACAGTGGATGAGGTCCTCGAAGTCAGCGAAGGATTGATGAAACGCATGTTTGAGGAAGCCGCGGGCATTCCGGTACCGACGCCGTTTCCGCGCATCTCCTACCACGACTCCATGGCGCGGTTCGGCAACGACAAACCGGACACCCGCTTCGGGATGGAGCTTTCCGACCTCTCCGACCTCGTCGCCGACTGCGATTTCAAGGTGTTCACCGGCGCCTTGGAACGGAAGGGACAGGTGAAGGGACTCGCTGTGCCCGGAGGCGCCGCGTTTTCCCGAAAAGAGATTGAGGACTTGACCGAATTTGTGGGGATCTACAAGGCGAGGGGATTGGCGTGGATAAAGCTGACCGAGAAAGGGTTCGAGTCCAGCATCGTCAAGTTCTTCAGCGAGGAGACGCTCAAGGCGGTGGCGGAACGGATGGGAGCCAAGCCGGGTGACATCATGATGTTCGTCGCCGATCAGCCGAAGGTGGTTGCGGATGCCCTGTCGAACCTGCGGCTTCAACTCGGACGGCAACTCGATCTCATCGACGAGAGCCGGTTCGACTTCCTCTGGATTGTCGATTATCCGCTATTCGATTGGAACGAAGACGAAAATAGCTACGAACCCTTCCACCACCTCTTCACGGCACCGACCGACGACAGCATTCCGCTGTTGGAGACCGATCCCGGTAACGCTCAATCGCAGCACTACGATCTCGTCATCAACGGCATAGAGATCTGCAGCGGCAGCGTCCGAATCCATCGCTGGGATATCCAGCAGAAGGTGCTGGAACTCCTGAACATCGGTCCCGAAGAGGTCGAACGACGTTACGGCTACTTCATCAAAGCGCTGCAGCACGGCACACCACCGCACGCCGGGATTGCACCCGGGCTAGATCGCATCTTGATGCTGATGACCGGCGAGGAGAATATCCGAGAGGTCATCGCTTTCCCGAAAACCCAAAAGGGTTTGTGCCTCCTCACTAGCGCCCCCTCCGCAGTCACCGACGAACAGTTGGAGGAGTTGTCAATTAAAGTTGATTTGGAGGATCAAGCGTAGGGTGCGAATAACGCACCAGCGATTGTCTTTGTAGGGTATATGTTCGATCACAAGGGGCCTTGCCCCCTATCCCGATGCAACTTGAGCGGATAGCGAAGGCGATAGAGTTCCCAGCGCGATGGTCTTTGTAGGGTGGGATCAAGCGACCGGATAGGATCAACCGAACGAATAGTGAGGGCGATAGTAAATCCTGCGCGATAGAGGTTTCTCGTCATATTGCAGATTTCTTCTCTTACTGTCCACCACGTCTCACGTGCACACCAACGAACGCACACAGTCGGAAATATGTGAAGATATTCCTCATGGCTGAATACATGACAGGGATTAATCCCGCTATAATCAAGTGGGCGAGAGAACGCTCGGGATACACGCTTAAAGAAGTCGCCGATTCCCTCAACAAGGACGCTGCAACCATCTCCAACTGGGAGTCCGGGAGTTCCGCGCCGACCTATGCCCAACTTGAGAAACTGGCTGACAAATGTAAACGTCCCGTCGCCCTGTTCTTCTTCCCCGAAGTTCCCGAAGAGCCTGATTTGGTCAATCAGCTTGCACTGCGAAGTTCAGAAATTGAGGAACTGAGCCCCAACATCCGCTTGCTGTTGCGCCATGCTGCTGCCAGACAGGTCTCATTGATGGAACTGAACATGGACGCGAATCCCTCGGAAACGAAAATCTTTCGCGATCTTCATGCCCGACTTGACGATTCCGTGGCAGATTTAGCCCTCCAAGCGCGGGAATACTTGGAAATCAGCGTTGAAACACAAGCAAGCTGGAAAACTCCGACAGAAGCGTTCGAAATCTGGAGGGACTGCATTGAGGAAAAGGGAATTTTCGTTTTCAAGGACGCATTCCAGGATGATTTCGTCGATGGGTTTTCGCTTGTCCATGATGAGTTCCCTGTCATTTATCTGAACAATAGCAGGCCTCATACCAGACAGATTTTCTCACTCTTCCATGAGTTGGCTCACCTGTTGCTCCGGCGTAATGGCATTACACGCGGAGTCAAAACTGGAGGGGAGAAAATTGAGCGGTTTTGCAACCGATTTGCCGCCGAATTTTTAGTGCCATCTGCCGATCTGGAAACGCGGCTCGATTTTCCAAATTACGATGATACCGCAATCTGGGAATTGGCAAGTCATTACAAGGTTAGCGGACCAGTTATATTGCTTAAACTGATTGATCGACGTATCCTCACACCAGCCGATTATAGAGAGAAGACAAGAAAGTGGAAAGAGGCGTACGAATCGAAGCTTGAAAAAGCGGCGGAAAGCAAAAAATCTGGAGGAGGAGACTACTACAATACCCGTGCAGTGTACCTAGGCTATAGATTTATGGAACTCGCCTTCAGCAGATATCATCAAGGACGATGTTCCATTGAAGAGCTCGCCGAACATCTGAATGTCAAGGTAAAGAGTGTGCCTGGGCTGGAAGACCGTCTATTGAGGAAGGCAACCAGTTGATGGCATACGTATTTGACACCAACAGTTTTAGGGTGCTCGGTAATTACTATCCCGATCAATTCCCGACTTTTTGGAGACAATTCGATCAGGCGGTAATAGATGGGAAGATAACCTCCGTAAGGGAGGCTCGCAGAGAGCTAGAATCCCAAGTACAGCCTCCTTTGCTTGATTGGGTAAAAGACCATAAAAGTATTTTCACATCGCCCACCGCAACGGAGACGCGATTCATCACCGATATATTCTCCATTAAGCATTTTCGAACACTAGTGAGCATGCAAAGCCGCTTAGAAGGTTATCCGTGCGCCGATCCGTTTGTCATTGCAAAAGCGGAGTTCATAAATGGATGCGTCGTCACAGAGGAAAAGCTGAAAGAAAACGCCGCGAAAATCCCAAACGTTTGTGAGCGCTTTGAAATTGACTGTACAAATCTCCAGGGGTTCATGGAAAGAGAGGGTTGGACCTTCTAATCTCGCTCGGAATCAGAAATCACCAGCTATTTAATGCTAACAGCTTGGAGGAAGAGAAAACCTATGGCACGAAACAACCGTACCGCCCAACCCCCCGAAGTCCAAGACTACCGCCACGACGACGCCACCCGAAGAAATAACCCTCCCGCCGCCATCGCTTCCCAAGGAAGGCTCCGCGAAACACCCAAGCAGGAATACGCCTACAACCCCCACCTGCCGCCCATCCTCCGATTCGACGACACCGGCGACCCCGACCAAATCCCCGAACTCCTCGAAAAGGCAAGAAACGGACTCTCCGACGACGAAATCAAAATCCTCGCCGACGCACTGAAAGACCGCGAACCGTGGCTCGAATGGGCGGGCAAACAGGAAGCGAAAACCTTCGCCGTAGATCCGGTGGCGCTGCACATACACGAACGTTTGAGCCCAAAAGCTATCTTGAGAACCACGGCGCGCCAAGATGTCCAACGCGAGCTATTCGCCGACCCGCAGCAGGAGTACCACCAAGCCGTGCAGTTCTACCAGCACGACGTGGATTGGTCGAACCGCCTTATATTGGGCGATAGCCTCACCGTGATGAGTTCCCTCGCGCACCGCGAAGACCTTGCGGGCAAAGTGCAGATGATCTACATCGATCCGCCCTACGGTATCAACTTCCGCTCAAATTTTCAGCCTACTGTTTTTCAACGTGATGTAAACGATAAAGAGAATGATTTGACCCGTGAACGCGAGCAAATCAAAGCGTACCGCGACACTTGGACGCTTGGCATCCACTCCTACCTTGCTTACCTGCGCGACCGTCTGATTGTTGCTAGGGAACTGTTGACCGACAGTGGGAGTGTCTTCGTGCAGATCAGTGATGAAAACGTCCATCGGGTGCGGTGCCTTATGGACGAGGTGTTTGAGAGCAGAAATTTTATCGCTGAAATAACCTGCAAAGTATCCAGTGGTACTCAACAAAAGAAGGGCCCTCGACGTATATCAGATTTCATTTTGTGGTATTCAAAAGACCGGGAAAGTGGCAAGTTTCGCCGTCTTTATATCGAAAAAACATTGGGAGAGGAATCCACGTTCAAGCGTGTTGAGTTAGAAGATGGCACACGACGATCGATGACAAAAAACGAGCAAAACAATCCGTCACTATTACCCTCGCACTCAAGACCGTTTCGGTCGTTGCCCTTGCATAGCCAAGGCGCTGGCGATAATCAAAGACGAGAATTTGCAGGGGAATTGTGGAGGATTCCAAATACACGACATTGGACATATGCTCAGGATGGCTTTGTCCGACTTTGTAGAGCGGATAGGGTTCAAGTCGGTAAATCTGCTTTAGAAGCAATATACTATTTTGATGACTCAGGAGTATCTGAAATCACGACTACGTGGAGTGATACTGGCCCAGAAATCCACAAGAACTACGTTGTCCAAACCTCGCCAAAAATCATCGAACGCTGTATCCTTATGACGACCGATCCGGGAGATCTTGTCCTAGATCCCACCTGCGGAAGTGGTACCACCGCCTACGTCGCAGAGGGTTGGGGAAGACGTTGGATAACGGTTGATACCAGCCGCGTAGCAGTCGCCCTGGCGCGTCAGCGCCTCTTGACAGCGAGTTTCAATTACTACAAACTCAAAGAGGCATCAAATGGCGTCGCAGGCGGATTCATAAGCAAGACTGTTCCGCACATTGAACTCAAGAGTATTGCGCAAAACACCGCGCTTGACCCGATCTTCGCAAAACATGAACCAGTTCTAGAGGAGAAGTTGGAGGCGCTGAATCGCGCGTTGGAGGCTGTAACGTCAGAGCTTCGGACGGCGCTGCGCACCAAACTCGCGGAGAAAAGGAGGCGCGAAGGGGCAAAAGCCGTCACCGATGCCGACCGGCGGCGCTGGGAACTTCCCGCAAGTGAGTGGAAGGAGTGGGAGGTGCCGTTTGATACCGATCCCGACTGGCCTTCAGAGTTGAAGGGTGCCTTGACGGATTACCGCGAGGCGTGGCGGGGGAAGATGGATGAAGTGAACGCATGCATCGCCGCCGCTTCCGACAGCCAGGAGTTGGTCGATCAGCCCGAGGTGGACAGAAAGACACTGAGGGTGAGCGGTCCCTTCAGCGTGGAGGCGGTGCAACCCGCCGAGGAATCGCTCCATGACGAATCACCGATTGGGGGTGAACCGGAAGAGGAACTTGATACATTCGAATCTGAGGGCAACGGTAGCGATGCCAGCAATGCCGAAGCTTACCTTGACGCCATGATTCGTCTGCTCCGAAACGACGGCGTCCGCTTTACCGAGAACCGCACCATGAAATTCGCAAGACTGGACCCGATTGACGGAGGCGTTATCCACGCTGAAGGTGCTTGGGAAGATGACTCCGAGAATCGCCTTATTGCCGTAGCCTTCGGACCTCAACACGGACCGGTGACGGCGATGCAGGTCGAACAGTGCCTGCGAACTGCATCGCGGCGCGAGTGGGATGAATTAGTATTTGCAGGATTCAGTTTCGATGGCGCTGCCCAAGCCGCTATCCATGACAACCCGAATCCTAATGTCCGAACCCACATGGCGTACATCAATCCCGACGTGGCAATGGGCGGCTTGCTTAAAAACACCCCCACCAGTCAACTTTTCACCGTGTTCGGAAAGCCCCGCACCAAACTTGATACGACGGAGGAGGGTGAGTATTTCGTGGTGATGGAGGGCGTCGATGTCTACAATCCCGTCGACAACATGGTGACCTCCGAAGGGGGCGACGGGGTGGCGGCATGGTTCATTGACTCCGACTACGACGACAGGACCTTCTGCATAACACAAGCCTTCTTCCCCGACAAGAAAGCCTGGAGCAAAATTGCCCACGCCCTCAATGGCGTCATCGACGAGGAGCGGTTCGAGAGTTTCAGCGGCACCACCTCCTTGCCGTTTCCCGCAGGCGAACATCAGCGCGTCGCCGTCAAGGTCATCGACCCCCGCGGGAACGAGGTCATGCGGGTGCACAACCTCGGCGAGCAGGGATATTGATGTTGAGATGTGGTAGGAAGCAAGTGATGGATAAAAACCGCGACATCTTTGACGGATTCACGGTCAAATCAAAGCCCCAGAGGGGCGGAAGGTGTATAGTACGTTGATGCTCACACACTCAAGCCCCAGCGGGGCGACAGGTAACGACCTGTGTTAGGATATGCGAGGAGTCACACGATAGACAAAAACCACGACATCTTTGACGGCTTCACCGTCAACCTGTTCTTTGATGAAGACGGCGATTATCTAGCCCATTTCGTCGAACTCCCCAATGTCTCGGCGTTCTCGGATACCCCGGCAGGTGCGTTGAGAGCGTGCCATTATCCCTGTCGGAATAATGCTTTCAGCAAGTAATTGACTCACATTTCCATGTAGGAGGGAATCAAGCGAACTGATAGTGAGTGCGATAGAGATCTTCTTGCCCCGATGTTTTGTCTATAGCGCACATTATCCTAGGCAGAATAATCCCCTCATCAAGTGACACTCAACTCTCGCTCTATGATAAGTTTTGAAAAAGCGTTCCTTCGTAGAATGGTTTTCACTCCAGAGGAGTGCTATGTCAATAGAATCGTGATCCGTCCAATCTCCGCGCTCCAGCGGAGCGCAATGTCGAGTGTTACTTGATAGAGTTTGCCGTGGCGTGGAGATGCCTTAAAGAGAGTTATCAACACGATGGAGAACCAATACCCCAAGCACCGTCGCGATCAGGATAGATCCATTCAGTATTCTCGTTGATGCCCGACTTTATCATGAATTAGCAAATGAAGCGGCGCAAGCGGAGATGAGCCTTTACGCACTTGTAGCAGAGAAGCTAGGGAAACCGGCTGCACACAACTCAAATAGCTCGAGAGTAACATAATGTCTGATGAAAAGTCCCATGACCTACATGATTTCATGCGCCAGTTAAGCGATGAGATGGCTGCAGAATACGACCGCATCCAAAAGCGGGCAGCCGAGGACCCTGGAACTGCTGGCGACCAAGGAGAGAAAAACTGGGTGGAACTATTGCGCGATTGGCTTCCGCGCACCTATCAAGTCGTTACAAAGGGGAGGATCATCAGCCAAGACGGTCGCACAAGTCCACAAGTTGATGTTTTAGTGTTAAAGGATGTGTATCCGAAGAAATTGCTTAACAAGAAATTGTACTTGGCTGCCGGCGTTGCCGCCGCGTTTGAATGCAAAACTACGCTGAAGGCAGCACATATTGCGGAGGCAGTACAAACCTGTGTGGAAATTAAGAACTTGTATCCAGTTCGTGAAGGATCGCCCTACAAGGAATTGCACGCTCCTATTGTTTATGGCTTATTAGCGCATTCTCATTCTTGGAAGGGGCCTAACTCAACACCTGAAGAAAATATTCTGCAGAACTTGAGGGGCTCCGATAGGCTCATCGTCCCACATCCTCGCTTAAGTCTTGATATGCTCTGCGTTGCCGACCTCGGAGCATGGATCTTGATGAAAGTCCCGTTTGTTGATATTCAGCGTGTCATTGAATCGGACCCACCTCCGGAGCGTCGCCCACAAGCAGATGCGTTGAGTGGGTATTGTGAACATACGCTCTTTCGCGAAAACCGAAGACGCGGTTATACTCCGATTGGCGCCCTCATTACCAACCTTACGGAACTACTTGCATGGGAAGATTCAACGTTGCGCGATATTGCTCGATATTACCGTACCACAAAGATGGGTGGCGGAGGCGGAGCAGAGCTCCGTGGATGGCCTATTTCAATATACAGTGACGGTGTTTTGAGTCAAATCAAGAGCGGGCGTCAGCTAATATCAGCAGGCGCGAGTTGGGATGAATGGAAGGCTGTATTTGGTGCTTGGCCATTATGAGACGTGGGCACACCACGGATTGCGAATTGGCGAGGAAGCATTTCCAGGAGGACAGGGCCGTCCTAGAACAATTTAAATTAGGGGGCAACATCTCCGCGTTCGAGTGCATTCGCAGGGCGCCACCTACTGACACGTATCATTGGCGCTGCGCCAACCCTCTGTCTGAATCACGGATTAAACGGATTACGCGGATGACACAGATTAAGAACAGATTCACCGCTCAGATTAAAGAATCCGTGAAATCCGGTAATCCGATCAAGAAAGCGAAAGCAATGGAGTTCCCGTAGAAATTCCTTAATCCGCGATTCAGACACTCCGCTAGTGTGGGATGCCCTGTGAACACCTGACAATATAAGGACAAGTCATGAACATGAAACAATTCATAGCCTGTTTACTATTTGGTGCGTTATTCGGCATTATACCCCCTCCCTCACCCGCACAGCAGAATCAAAACGCCCAACATTCAGGGCAGGAAATTGAATCCCTCAAAAAACGTGTTTTGGTATTAGAAAATCGGCTTCAGACTGTGGAAAATGTTGAGAAGATGGAGTTGCAAGCACAACTCGCGGAGGCAAATGCAAAACTCGCCGACGCTAAGGCTAAGCTCGTAAATACAGAATTTGAGCAATTCCAGCGGGAGTTGAGGGTTGACAATGACGACCGCATGAGGGGATGGAGTCTTTGGTTTTTTAGTATACTTACAACAATTGTAATAACAAGTGGTGATGCCGTTTGGTTTTCGCTTAAAGCATTGATAGCGAATAATGTTGAAAAGCACTTAAGCGGATTCAAGGAAGGCCTAAAAGAGTTAGAGATACAGAAAAATCAATTCAGGGAATCAGAAAAAGAAAACGCGGCTTACAGGTTAGAAGAGATAGTCTTGGAAAACCACAGGCGCTATCCCCGCGACATTACGGTATTACGAGACGAAGCACTCTTAGATGTGTTTAACGATGAAAAATACGACCTAGAACTCAGATACAAGGCGGCGCACGTTTTAGTTTCGAGGAAATCGCAACAAGTGATTTCACCCATACTGGGCTTATTAAATCTTACTGTTGACTCAGATGCTCACGTCGGTTCTGAAGCACATCTTCTGCGTGACTTCGTAGATCTTCTCGGGCGCCTACACACGCAAGCAGGTTATCAAGGACTTAGAGAATTCCTCAACCGTTTAATTACAGAAAATCCCAAACATAAGGAATTATTGCTAACTGAGACAGTGTGTTCATTTGCTCGGGTAAGTGTCACTTTGGATATGAAGAACTCGGTTTCTATTCTGAGACGAGCTATACCGCATTTCGAAAATGCTAACCGTAGCTCCTTAGTCGAATTAGCCGAACAGTTTGATATCTTAAATGAACCCGTAGGTATAAAGGAGATTCTTACTGTTCATAATCGAAATTTGCCATCTCACGTAAAGGACAAATGCTTGGAGCTATTGTACAAGCACGATCCCGCATTTGTAGAGAAATGGCGAGCACGACACACAACTGACGATGCAGAATCATCATAAGGATCTCCATGAACCAAAACCAACTCGACATCCCAATCCAACCCGTTGAACGCCCCATCCTCTGCAGCCCCTACAAAGAACCGAGCGCCCACTGGGTTTACGATACCGAAACCGGCGAAGCCAGCCAGCATCCCGGACGCCGTGAAGCCGGCTACTGGTACAAAACCGAGCGCACGGGAACAGAGCAACTCCAAATGCGATTCGTTCAGGAAGAGGAACGGGACGACCTGCCATTGGTGAATGCATTTCGCGCCGATGTCAAGCGGTGGCGGGAATCGAACTATCGAAACGCCACTAATGTGACACGCGAACTCCTGAACCACTGGAGGCGCGACGATAGGGAGCGCCGACTGTTTTTCTGCCAACTTGAAGCCGATGAAACCGTTATCTGGCTTGCCGAGATTCGTAGCGGGGGCAAACGCACCGGCTTTAACCCCCAATTCACCGATGAAGATCGCAACAAACTGGCTGATCCACCCGACGACTCTGGCCTCCGTGAATTAACTCGTTACGGGTGCAAGATGGCGACCGGCAGCGGCAAAACGGTTGTGATGGCGATGCTAATTGCGTGGGCGTTCTGCAACCGCGGCAAAGTGCCCTCCGACGATCGTTTCCCCAAAGCCGCGCTGGTCGTCTGCCCGAACCTGACCATCAAAGAACGCCTTCAGGTGCTGCGTCCCGAATCGTCGGATAACTACTACGATGCGTTTGAACTCCTCCCGACGAAACTCCGTCCGCTGCTCAACAGCGGAAAGGTGCTGGTGACGAACTGGCATCAATTCGCTCTGGAATCCCCGCAGGCGGAGGGCGGCTCCACCTACTCCGTCGTGAACAAGGGCGAGGAGACGCCGGACGCATTTGCGCAGCGTGTACTGGGCGAACTCTATGAACGCGCGCCAATCATGGTACTGAACGATGAGGGGCACCACGCCTACCGCCCCGCGCCCGTTGAGGAACGCTTATCCGCCGCCGAGAAGTCCGAACGCCAAGATGCCACCGTTTGGATTAGTGGACTGGATCGGATGAACGCCGCCTGCGGCGTGCGTTTCTGCGTGGATCTTTCCGCCACACCCTTCTACATTCACGGCAGCGGCCACCCGGAAGGCAAACCCTTCCCTTGGCTCGTCAGCGATTTCGGATTGGTGGATGCTATTGAGAGCGGTATCACCAAGATTCCGCGATTGCCGGTGAGCGACACCACCGGGCGCCCCGAGCCGAAATATTTCCGCTTGTGGCGCGCGATTAACGACCAAATCCTTCCCGCTGATAGATTGCCGGGTAGGGCGAAGAAACCAAAACCGGAAGCCGTCTATCGTGAAGCCGAGGACGCGCTAAACACCCTCGCCAGCCAATGGGTGGAACGCTTTGGCTACATCCACCAGGCATCGGACGCTCAAGACAAAACGCCGCCCGTCATGATTATCGTTTGCGACAATACCGACATTGCCGAACATTTCTTCCGAAAAATCTCCGGTGAGGAGGAAGTTGAAGACATTGCAGAAAACGGTGGGAAGGGAAAAAAGAAAAAGGCGACCAAGACGGCATACGGACAAGGCGCGGTGTTTCCCGATCTGCTATCCAACGAACAGGACGTGCTGCGAACGCTGCGGATTGACAGCAAGATGCTGGCTGACGCGGAAAGCGACGAAACGGGAAAGAACAAAGCCCAAGCTGCCGAGGATTTGCGTCAGATTGTGGCGACGATTGGAAAGCCCGGCAAACCCGGCGAGCAGGTGCGGTGCGTCGTGTCCGTGGCGATGTTGAACGAAGGCTGGGACGCCAACAACGTCACGCACATCCTCGGGCTGCGCGCCTTCACCAGCCAGCTTCTCTGTGAACAGGTGGTTGGCAGGGGTTTGAGGCGCATGAACTACACCCCCGACCCGGAAACCGGGTTACTCACCGAGGAATACGTTGACGTGTACGGCATCCCGTTCTCCGTAATACCGTTCAAAGGAAGACCCCCTGGCAGGACTGAACCCGATTTGCCCAAGAATCATATACGGTCGATGCCCGAGCGAAAGGACTATGAGATACGTTTCCCGGTCGTCGAAGGTTACGCCTTCGCCCTAAGAAAGAACGAAATCAAGGCGGACATCAAGTCAATGGAGCCGCTCTTCGTTGAACCTGAACAGACACCCACCGCCGTTTTCGTCAAACCCGCTGTCGGCTACGAAACCGGTAATCCTTCCGCCTTGGGTCCCGGACAATTCGAAGAGCAAAATCGCCAAGAATATTACAGGACGACGCACATTCAAGCCATCAAGTTCGAGATTGCGCGGCGAATTGTCCTGAATTTGGTCGGCGGGGCCAATTTTCCACGCGATAGTAGGAGTGATCCCAAGCTTCGATTTCAATCCCGACACCGTCTATTCCCCCAAGTCTACAGATTGGTTGATGCTTATGTCGAAACTAAAGTCGACTTTCGCGAGTGTAATCCCTGCGAGATCGGCCACGAGAAATACACCTCTCGTCTCGTAGAGCGCTTGACGGCGGCGATCCAACCAAACGAAGTGGAAGGTGAAACCCCGCTGCTGCCCATCCTGAGTCGTTACAAACCCATCGGCACATCGGCGGAAGTGGATTTCATGACCACCCGCTTCTGCCACGGCACCGAACGCAGCCAAATCAACCAAGTCGTTCTGGATACCGAGAGGTGGGAACGTTCGTCCTGCTTCCGTCTAGAGCAATCCGAGGTTGTAGACTACTATGTCCGCAACGACCACCTCGGATTCGGCATTCCATACGAGTACACCGACGTGTCCCACCACTTTGAGCCCGATTTTATCGTCCGACTCAAGAACGATGTCAACCTAATCGTGGAAATTAAAGGTCACGAAACCGATCAAGAACTTGCCAAGTATGCAGGCGCGGAACGATGGGTGTCCGCCGTCAACAATTGGAATGAGCTTGGAAAATGGGATTTCCACGTCTGCCGCGATCCACAGCTTCTGGAGCGTGAGTTAAGATACATCGTCCAATCAAGCGAGTGAGAAAAGAATCGAACAGCTCCTGTAGGGTGGAATCAAGCGAGTGGATAGCGAGTGCGATAGAAAATCCCCTGCCCACCATAATCCAGCCACGCGGTAGTATACAATCGCCGACTGTCAAATTGCCGACTTTCCCCTTCTAACGGCGCATCTTTTGTAGGCGCAATTTTGCTCGCGATTCTGAAGTCGCGATCAGGAGATTGCTCCTACAATTGTCGGATGCAGTCTCTAATCTCCTAATCGAAGACGAGTTTACCTTTAGTAGTTCTCTCGGTAAGCATTTAACGCATGTCGAAACCAAGTTTTTTCTTGAAAACTTGGTTTCTTCTCTGAATCCTAGCGACCTCAAGATAACAATCTAGCCGACTCATCACCGGCAACTTGCCACATGCAATCAAGGTAATCACAAAAATCCATCAAGCGAGTGAATAGATCGAATGAGCGAATAACGAATGCGATAGAGATCCCAGCGCGATAGAGATCCAATAAATCACAGTTCAGACAATGTGAACTACCGTCACCCAGCACTAACCATAATCTTTTGGAAAATAAACCACTTAGTTCGCTTTCTAGCCATAATCTCGCCTGGGTGACACGCATCTGAATTTGCATTGACAACTTTGCACATGTATAGTATGATATGGAACGCACAGATTAGCGGCGGAGTGGATGCGCTATTACCCTAATCGCCAATTTTCCGCGTTCCAACGGGATGGCGCTTTGGCTTTTCACATACCTAAGATTGACTTTCGTGACGAAGATCTTTTTTTTCTGTTAACATCTTGTTCACATTTGCCCGCGAATGAACCCGCGCTATCAAAGGAAAGTATTGAATCAAACCATGTGAACACTCCCTTGAAATCAAGCCTCCGTTCACATTCTTGTACCTATTTTTTGAGGCTATATTTACAAAAAACTTAGGTACAAGTTCATCCGAAACCGCCCAAAAAGAGCGATGGATCAACATTTTATTCCCGTTTTCGGACGCTTAAGCCGTTGAGTCAATCTTTTCGTCATAACAGTCGTTTGGAAATCCCGACTTCACTGGTCGATTTTGCACTCCTATTTGCCATGCCCAATAGCTCATCCGATTTTAGTTTCAAAAATGGCTGGAAATGATATAATTTAGTAGCTTGCACAACCTCGGCGTCATATGTCGTACACCCCCCTCAGGATTCACTATAGGAGACTAACATATGAATCAAACGACCCGCGAAGCGCCTTCCGAAAACGGCGGAGGGCACAACATCCTCATAGGCATCATAGTCGCCATTGTCGTCGGAATCATTCTCGGTGGTTGGCTGCCCGGCGTCGCCGCGAAGACTCATATCCTCGGCGAAATCTTCCTAAACTTACTGAAGATGATTGTCGTCCCGCTCGTCATGCTCTCAATGGTTGTCGGAATCACCGGATTGGGCGATATACGTAACCTCGGTCCCATCGGCGGGCGCACCGTTCTCTACTACATGGCAACGACCGGAATCTCGGTGCTGATTGGCATCATCTTGGTCAACGTAATCCAGCCCGGCAAGGGCATTTCGCACGGCGAAGAACGCCCCGATTTGGCGTACACCCTTAGCGGCGACGGGAACCGTACCGTCAATCTGACAAACGGCAAGTGGAATAAGACACGGTACAGCGAAAAATATATGCTGATGCTGGCGGATCAGCAGGTCGAGGGTGAAATCGTCTCTCTCTCCGAAATGTCGGCGACGGTAAAATTCTGGAAAAATAAGGCTGAAGGCGTATTCCACATCGCAACCGATACAGGCGAGCATCTACCGTTCCGGCGCGAAAATGGAGAGGTCGTTTCCGCCGACCCCGAACTTTCCCAGAATGGACAAGGTCTCCAGATAAAGTTGCCCGTTGCCCAGGAAGTGCGCGGCAAAGAGGAACGCGACATGGGAGGCACGCTGAAAGAGGTGCTGCTTGGCGACAAATCAACGGGAAGAGAGGGCATGATTCCACGCAATGTCTTCAATGCGATGGTGCGGATGGAAATTTTGCCCCTGATATTTTTCTCGTTACTGATTGGCGCCACACTTTCAGTCCTCGGCGAACGGGGGCGGCCCACCATAGCGGTTATTTCCGGCTTGAATGACGCCGTGATGCGGCTGGTGCACTGGATAATGGTTCTCGCGCCTGTCGGCATCTTTGGACTCATCGCCGGACGTATCGGTCATGCCGGGGGATTCAAGGAATTTCTGCCGGAACTGATGGCGGTGGGCAAATACAGTTTCACCGTCGTGTTTGGTCTAGGGGTGCACGGTCTTATTATATTGCCGCTTATCCTCCTACTGATTGCCCGTCGGAATCCTATACGGTACATAAAGGGCATGAGTACGGCGCTGCTGAACGCTTTCTCGACTGCGTCCTCCTCCGCCACGCTGCCGCTGACAATGAGGTCGGTGGAACACGAAAACAAGGTTTCCAATCGGACAGCGAGTTTTGTCCTGCCGCTGGGCGCCACAATCAACATGGACGGTACCGCGCTCTATGAAGCGGTTGCAGCCATGTTCATTGCGCAGGTGTACGGGATTGAGCTCGGGCCAGTGCAACAGATGGTTATCTTTCTGACGGCAACCCTGGCGGCGATTGGCGCGGCTGGAATCCCGGAAGCCGGGCTTGTCACCATGGTCGTCGTCCTTAAAGCTGTTGGCTTGCCGATTGAAGGTATCGCGCTAATACTCACGATTGATTGGTTGCTCGACCGATTCCGGACGACGGTCAATGTGTGGGGCGACAGTGTAGGAGCCGGCGTCATCGAATCGCTCGAAAACGGCAGCAATTCAGAAAATGCTTCATCTTCCGCTTAAAGGGGTTGGGATTTACGCAGTTCGGTTTGTAGGAGCGACCTCCTGGTCGCGTAGCAGGTGGGGTGACTTCGTCCCTTACATGCAAACAGCGGACGTGCAATGAATTGCACAACTACGAACCGACATCGGCGATATATACTCTACGCTGTTGGAAGTTGCGTTTTTTAAGGGTCAAGAAATGGAGCGTGAATTTGCAGGTGGTAGGAGGAGTTCCCACCGATTCCCGACCGTCGCGATTCGGGGATCGCTCCTACAAACCAAACCTTCGGTGCACAATTGCGCAAAATTAACCGATGCTGAGTATAAATCAATTGACAAAACGGACGCGGGTACCCTATATCTCGAAGTTAAAGCTGTCGGATTCTCAATCTACCCATTCGGCTGGATGAGGATTTTGGTTGATGATCTCGCCGCCTCAAGCGCGAGAGCTGCGTCCTCAAGCGGGAAGACCTCTGAAACCAACGATTTAACAGGCAAGCCCACCCTCGTTAGAAGTCCGACTGCCTTGGCGAATGGCCCGCAACGGGAGGTCTGAATCCGCACTTCGTCAACGACCAACTTGGTAGTGTCAATACACGTTGCAGGCAAGCCGCAGGTGGTCTTTAGCGCTATGGTGCCGCGCGGACGTACCATCTCTGCGGCGAGGCGTAGACCTTCGGGGCTGCCGGTGGCGTCAACAACGACATCGGCGCCGATACCCCTAGTCCACTTGCGCACGGCTTCAATCCATTTGGATTTATTGGCGTTGATAGCCTCAACCGCTCCCCAAGCAAACGCACGCTTGAGCTTGTTTGGCGAGCGAGAAACGGCGCATACCCGCGCTTTTTTGAGGGCGGCAACCGCACAAATTAACAATCCCAATCTGCCGACGCCAAGAACGACAACCTGGTTCGACGGGGAAATCGGTGTCAACTCAAACGTCTGAATGGCTGCGGCAAGCGGTTCAATGAAAACACCCTCTTCCCAAGAGATCGCATCGGGGAGAGGGTGCAAGTTCAATATCGGCACGCGGACATATTGAGCGTATGCGCCGTCATAGTTGATGATACCGACGACGGTGCGTTCGGTACAGTGATTGGACAGACCGCGTCGACATGCCGCGCAGAACGCTTCACGATTATACGCACGGCAGGTATTATTGATTTCCGCGGTAACCCGTTTCCCAATCCAAGCATGACTGTCCTCGGACCCAACCTCAACAACCTCGCCCACCAGTTCGTGGCCCGGAACCAACGGCAGAGGTACCGCATAATCCCCGGAGAATAGCGCGATGTCCGTACCGCACACGCCAGCGAATTCCACCCGAACAATTGCCTCACTACGTTGCAAAGTTGGAAAATGGCGCTTGACGGTTTCAAATTTACGTACTGCCGAGAGTGCGGCGGCGCGATGATGTGATTTCATATCGATGTGTGATATCTTGTGTAAAGGGATGCCGTCATTGTAGCTTGGGAGGCGCGGCGTGTCAACCGCGATTAGCGTTGCATATCCGATGCCAACCTGTTCTCACACGCATTTCAGAAATAATGAACCGGGACATGCCGATTGGGTTGTAAGCTACTAAATTGGACTCTTATTCCCTGCTGCCAATGAAACTATTTCTTGTGGCAGGCGTTATTTATGTGCAAATAGTCTTGACGAATCATCAATGACTAATGTATAATTGAAATACTGATATTCCCACCTGCAATTTTCCACAGCGAGGATTACTTCGTCAAACAGATCGAAAACCCCCTAGAGTTTGATATTGGGCTGGATCATGGTGACTTAAAGGCAGATTGTGAATATTTGCCCTCCGCTGCCTAAACCCAACAAAGGCTGATGTTTCTTAACGGGTCAGACGGAGTTATTAGAAGAAGAATGTGTGGGTAGTGTGTATTTGCCACAATCACACGTTAACATGTCCTAAAAGAGCCGAGACCCCCGCCTTGAAGTGAAGGAGTCGTTACCCCCTTCAGTTTCTGATGTGAGATCTCGTCTATGTGTTAATTCGTCTGGTAATGCCTGAAGCCAGAATCCGACCAAACCCGAATCCCAAAATACGTCAGGGAACGCGGCTTTTGTTCTGTCAAATTCGATTGGGTACGGTCATCCACCGAGGGCACATTATAGATATTCTATTCATTAAATCCATTTGAGCAATGCCAAGAGATATCTTTACCCAGCCAGGAGAATCTGATAGTTTCGCTGGGTGACGATTAACTTGCCCGCGGCGTCAAAGCCACCTACACGATGAGGTCATACTTTCCAAGGAAACCCCTCCATTTCTCAACCGAAGGCACCCCAAAGTGAATAGTTGATTCTACCTCCAATTCGGTGAGCTTCCCCTGAGTCTGTGTCTTGTCGGTATAAAACAATCCATAGATTGAATTCAGATCGGTGCTTAGCTTCATGGCTGAACCCTATACACACTGAGTAATCTATGAAAGTCTAGTGATAAACGAGGAGTAACAAAGATTATGGAGAATTTGGACATCGGTAAACTCCAAGAAATGAGAATCTCCGAACTGAACGCTATGGCCCGAAAACTCGGGATCACAGGCTACAGCGGACTTCGCAAACAGGAGTTGATTACCCGAATTCTTGAAGCCAAAGCAGAGAACACCAATGCGTTGTCCGGTTCGGGTGTGCTCGAAATTTTACATGACCGGGATCAGGGATACGGTTTTCTTAGATCGTCCCGTTACAACTACCTGCAAAGTAATGACGACATCTATGTATCTCCGTCGCAAATTCGTCGGTTCGATCTTCGCACCGGCCATGAGGTCGCAGGGAAGATCCGTCCGCCCAAGAAGAGCGAGAACAAAGAGGAGCGCTACTTTGCTCTGCTGCAGATTGAAACGGTCAACCGAGAAAATCCCGAGATAGCCAAAGAAAGAATTCTCTTTGACAATCTCACTCCGGTCTATCCCGATGAGCGGCTGCAACTAGAACACGATCCCTTTGAGTTTTCTACCCGCATTGTTGACCTGATGTCACCTATAGGTAAAGGGCAACGCGGATTGATTGTCGCGCCGCCCTACAGCGGTAAAACGACCATCCTGAAAAATATCGCACGGGGAATCGAGGCGAACCATCCGGAAGTAAAGCTAATTTTTCTCTTGATTGATGAACGACCGGAAGAGGTGACGGATGTCGCCAGATCCGTCAAAGGCGAGGTAATCAGCTCGACCTTTGACGAACATCCGGAGCGGCATATTCAGGTCGCGGACATGGTCATTGAGAAGGCGCGAAGGTGGGTGGAATACGGCAAGGACGTGGTCATATTGCTAGATAGTATGACGCGGTTGGCACGGGCGCATAACGTTATGGCTCCTCATAGTGGCAAGACGTTGTCGGGTGGTTTGGATGCGCTCGCTTTCGTCAAACCACGTCGCTTTTGCGGCGCCGCTAGGAAGATCGAAGAAGGCGGAAGCTTGACAATTCTGGCAACGGTATTGATTGATACTGAAAGTCGTGCTGATGAACATATCTATGAGGAGTTCAAAGGCACCGCGAACATGGAAATTCATCTTGAACGCTCACTTCTGGATCGGCGCATCTTCCCCTCTATCAATATCGAAAAATCTAAAACGAGGCGCGAAGAACTGCTGCTTAAACCGGAGGCGCTCAGCAAAGTATGGGTGTTGCGAAAATTTATGGGCCAGATGAACACCGCTGAATCAATGGAGCTTTTGGTTGAACAACTTGGCAAGACCGAATCAAACGAAGAATTCATCGAAATGATGGTAAACAACAATAGGAGCAAAAACGGATCGTCGCGCAGTGCGCGATACTAAATGCTATTCCAGAATTGCTGATTTTTTCACTTTAATGTTTCAGACGTAGAGGACATATCATGAAACCGAATATCCATCCGGAGAACATGGATTGTGTGATTACCTGTGCATGCGGCGCAACCTACAAGACAATTTCCACAAAACCTAAAATGGGAATAGACGTTTGCGCCAAGTGCCACCCGTTTTACACCGGACAGCAGAGCCGCGTTATTGATACCGCCGGTCGTGTAGAAAGCTTCCGCCGACGCTACGGTCTCACGGCGAAAGAGTAAACTGGACACTTACTCACGAGCAGATTCGCCATCCCGCATCGGAGGCGGGATGTCATCGTGCTCTAGGAGCACACGGGTGTTTCAGTTTAATTTATTTGACGGTAGGGCGGTGCGCATCTGGCGTCGAAAAGACAAGGTACGAGTTTAAGATGTTTGACAAGCTAAAAGACATTGAAGCCAAATACGTTGAGGTCGAGAGAGCGTTGTCCGACCCAACTCAAATATCCAATCCGCAAAGGTTGCAAAGTCTTGCTAAGACGCATGCAGAACTCGCCCCAATCGTTTCGACGTTTAAAGAATACCAAAAAGTGCAGTCTGAAGCGGATGAGGTTCTATCTCTGATGCAAGAGGAGACAGAAGAAGACCTCGTCGAATTGGCAAAGGGGGAATTTGAATTACTGACGAAGCAGAAGGAGGAACTGGAACAGAAGCTTCAGTTGCTTATGCTTCCGAAAGACTCGAATGACGAAAAGAATGTGATCACCGAAATTCGCGCCGGTACCGGGGGCGAGGAGGCGAGTTTGTTTGCGGCGGAACTCTTCCGAATGTATTCGAGGTATGCCGAGCGTCAGGGATGGAAAATTGAAATACTCAACGCAAACGAGACGGGACTCAAGGGATTCAAGGAGGTCATCTTCTCTCTACAAGGAGATCGCGCCTACAGCAAATTGAAATTCGAAGGCGGCATTCACAGGGTGCAGAGGGTTCCCGCCACGGAAGGCAGCGGACGGATCCATACGTCAGCGGTCAGCGTCGCCGTATTGCCCGAGGCGGAAGAGGTCGATCTTGTCATTGAGCCTTCAGACATTCGCATCGATCTGTACCGCTCTTCGGGGCCTGGCGGCCAGAGCGTCAATACGACCGACTCGGCGGTGCGGATTACCTACTTACCGACAGATCTTGTCGTCACCTGCCAAGATGAAAAATCACAGCACAAGAACCGAGCGAAGGCGATGAAAATACTACGCTCCCGTCTTTTGGAGCAGATGCAACTAGAGCAAGACGCCGAGAGATCTCAAACGCGCAGAACGATGGTTGGAAGCGGTGACCGAAGCGAGAAAATTCGCACCTATAATTTCCCCCAAACCCGTGTCACGGATCATCGAATCGGATTAACCATTCATCAACTCGACGCCGTTTTAGATGGAGAACTCGACCCACTCATCGGCGCGCTGACGACCGCCGATCAGACGGAAAAGTTAAAGACACTGCAGCCGTGAAAATCTGGCGCGTCCTCGACCTCATTCAGTGGACAACCGAATACTTCAAGCGTTGCGGCATCCCCGGCCCTCGTCTGGATGCCGAGTTGCTGCTCAGCCATGTCTTAGACACAGACCGATTGCAACTCTATTTGCGGTTTGAGATGCCGGTTCACCCCGAACACCTCGCGGCATTCCGAGAACTCATCAAGAAACGAGTCGCTCATGCGCCGGTTAGCTACCTTACAAACCGAAAAGAGTTCTTCTCTCTCGACTTTTACGTGGACTCCCGAGTATTAATTCCCCGCCCGGAGACGGAGGTGTTGGTCGAAAATATTCTCCAATTCCAAGAAGCACCGTGTCAGCTACTGGACATCGGTTCGGGCAGCGGCGCCATCGCGATTAGTCTTGCGGTCAACCGACCGGAGTGGGAGATTTTAGCTACGGATATATCGGCGGATGCCCTTGAAGTCGCGCAGAAAAACGCTGTCGCCCATAAATGTGCCGATCGGCTGACATTCCTGCAAGGCAATCTGTTTGAACCTTTAGAGGGGTTGCCGAACCCTCGATTTGATTGGATAGTCTCCAACCCGCCCTACGTGAGCACAAAAGAATTCCCTTCCCTGCCGCCCGATGTGCGAGACCACGAACCTGAGACCGCACTGCTTGCAGGGGTCGACGGGCTTGATATCATCGTCGGGATCCTAAAGGGTGCTCCCCAATTCCTCAAGCCGGGAGGGCGAGTCGGGCTTGAAATCGGCCATAACCACGGCCCGGACGTCCAAGATATAGTTCAATCCAATTCGGAGTATGTTGGCTGCCAAGTCATCAATGACTATTCCGGAGTGGAGCGTGTTGTTATTGCCACCGTGGAGTGAACTCGCGGACTATAGCCATTCACAATCATATTTATACTCTACGCTGTTGGAAGTTGCGTTTATTAAGAGTCAAGAAATGGAACGTGAGTTTTGCGGATTAGTAGGAGGACGAATTCCGATTCCGACCGTCGTGATTCGGAGATCGCTACTACAAACAATTGAATCCCACGTGTGTAATTCTTGCTTGCAACGACCATAAACCCGTCATAGTGATCGGGTGCAGACCGTGAAAAAAGTGTTGATAAGCGCGTGCCTGTTGGGCGTGAAGTGCCGTCACAACGGACGCGATAGCAAGAGCGACAAGGCGATGGAGAGGTTGGGAGGGGACGAACTCGTTCCGGTCTGTCCCGAACAGCTCGGCGGATTGTCAACCCCACGTCCTCCCGCGGAGATCGTTGGCGGCGATGGAGCGGATGTGCTTGATGGGTGCGCCTCCGTCATCACCGTTGAAGGGGAGGATAAAACGAGTGAATTCTGGGCGGCGCGGCATCAAACGCTTGAGATTGCCAAATCACACAACGCCACGCACGCCGTGCTCAAGTCGAAAAGCCCGTCCTGTGGTTGCGGTCGAATCTACGACGGAACTTTCACCGGTGAACTCGGTGACGGTGATGGGGTAACGGCAGCATTGCTCCGAAGGCAAGGCATCCAAGTCATGACAGAAGCAGACATCGAAACGGACGAATCTTCACAAGAATCCTGAATGCGTCGGTTGATTGATAGGGAACCCTCTTCGATTATCACGCCCCGACTTCCTCTCCACTCTCGTCTTTAACCCGAAATTCGCCACGCACCACCGGCTGTTCAACCAACAGAGCACCTTCCCGAGTTCGCGTCCCGGTCGGCATGTAGTGAATTATCATCGCTCTACGTTCTCGTGTGGAGGTATTCGGATTCGTTTGGTGAAGCATCAGGCAGTGATGCACCATCGCGTACCCCGCTTTGACCGGAACCGCCACGGCGCGTTCGGTATCCACCTTAGCCGTCAAAAGAGCCGGCAACTTACCCTTTTCCGTCATTGCCCGCTCATGTTCCGCGCCCCCCTCGCGGTGGCTGCCCGGAATCACGTTCATGCAGCCGTTCTCTTCATCGGCGTCGTCGAGGGCCATCCAGATACTTACCAGATTCGGAGGGACGCAACCCCAATAGCCGTTGTCCTGATGCCAGTGTACCGCACCTCCGTGTTTCGCGGGTTTGTAGAGGGCTTGGTCGAAGAAAACTTGGATATTGGGTCCGATGAGACTCTCGGCAATGTCAAGCAAAGGCGAGTGATACAGCAACTCCCGAAAGACCTCGTCTCGCTGCCACATCTGTTGTATCTGAAGCATTGCCTCGGAGTGGTCGGCATCCGGATCATCGGCAGACTCGCCAATCGCGGCGATGTTGCGCATCCCCTCACCGAATGTTCCGTGTTTCTGCGCGAAAACTTCATCGTAATGTTCTCGCAGGGTCGCCAGGTGATCATTATCCAATACCCGATGGCCTATCTTGAGATAGCCTTCTCGCCGAAACTGTTCGACAGCCTTTTTTGTTAATTTCACGAAGCCCCCTTGGATCCGATCAACGCCCGGACCTTCCCGCCGATATCGACGCTCCTCATCAGCGACTCACCCACGAGGATTGCGTCCATGTCCGCTTCGCCGAGTCTGATCACGTCCTCACGAGTGTAAATTCCGCTTTCGCTCACAACGATTTTGTCCTTGGGGATTGATTTCCGCAGGTGGAAGGACGTGGCAATGTCGGTGTGGAAGGTTTTCAGGTCTCGGTTGTTGATGCCGATGATGTCCGCTCCAACGTCAAGAGCAATGTCCAATTCTGTTTGAGTGTGTACTTCCATTAGGGCGGCGAGATTGAGATGCTTTGCAACTCCGATGAACTCCCGCAATTGCTCCGGCGGCAGGATTCCAACGATGAGCAGAACGGCATCCGCTCCCGCGGCGCGCGCTTGATAGATGTGGTATTCGTCGATGGTGAAATCTTTCCGCAATAGCGGCACATTGACAGCGTTACGAATCGCGCTCAGAAAAGAGAGGTCGCCGCCGAAGAACTCATGGTCGGTGAGGACGGAAATTGCGGAAGCACCGTTACCCGCGTAGGTTTTGGCAATCTTAACCGGATCAAAATCCTCGCGGATAATCCCCTTGCTTGGCGATTTCCTTTTTACTTCGGCAATGAGGTTGACGGCGCCCGGCACCGTCAGAGAAGCCTTGAAATCCCGCGTCGGCGGCAGATCGGGGATTTCACTTTTCAGCGTTTGGAACGGCGTTCGCTCCTCGTCCCGCTTAAGTTCTTCCCGTTTGTGTGCAACAATTGTGTCCAGAATCAATGGTGTCTCCCAATGATTTTCATCCTATTCATTCGACTTCGCTTTGAGTCCTTCCAACTTCTCTAACGCCTTCCCGGAATCAATGGATTCCCCAGCCAAGGTCAATCCCTCTTCCAAATCTCCCGCCTGTCCCCCGGCAACAATCGCCGCCGCCGCATTGAGTAGGACGATATCTCGCTTTGGTCCTCGTCCACCGTTTAGAAGCTGCACAATCGCGTCGGCATTCTCCTCCGGCGTCTCGCTGACGAGGTCGTCAGGCTGCGCCTTCGGAATCCCCAGTTCCGTCGGGTCGAGTGTATAGGTCTTCACATCCCCATCGACCAACTCCGAGACCCGTGTCGTCGTCGTTGTTGTAATCTCGTCCAATCCATCGTTGCCGTGTACAACAAAGGCATGCGTACTCCCGAAACTCTTGAGCGCGTTCGCATGTGTTTCCGTGAGTTCCGGCGCATAGACACCGAGCACCTGCGCGCCTGCGCCCGCCGGGTTGGTCAGGGGGGCAATCGTATTGAAAATGGTGCGGAGTCCAATTTCCCGACGCGGTCCAATAGCATGTTTCATCGCACCGTGCAGTACCGGCGCGAAAAGGAATCCGATCCCGACATCATCTATACACTGACCGACATGCTCCGGTGTAATCTCAATATTCACGCCGAGCGCCATCAACACATTCGCACTCCCACTTATGCGGGTCACCCCTCGATTGCCGTGTTTTGCCACCGGTATCCCCGCCCCAGCTACCACGAAGGCAGAAGTGGTCGAGATATTGAACGAGTCCAGACGCGTACCGCCCGTACTGCACGTGTCAACGACCAAATCGTGTCTGGTCTTGACTGGCGTCGCTTTTGACCGCATCACACGAGTCGCACCGGTAATCTCCTCCAGTGTTTCACCTTTCATCCGAAGTGCGGTGATGAAACTGGCGATTTGGGCGTCCGTCGTCTCGCCCGTCATGATTTCGTCCATGGTATCGGTCATTTCGGTTTCGGTCAAATTTTGTCCGTCGACCACTTTCTGGATTGCTTCTCGAATCATCCTGGAAAATCTCCTCACGTTTCGGGACGCTCATTCTTTCACGGGATTGGCGTCGGTAGTTTCACGCAAGCGCGTAATGTCTAAATTTTCGGTTGGACAGCCTTCTGTTGTTGCTTTGAATATCGGGAACTAATCTCTGTCTACAGCCGTTATTATAACCCACGCACATAGGGCTATCAAGAGCATTCTGAGAACCAAAAATACAACAGGCAGTCATTCGTTCAGCTAGGTTGAAGTTATCTCGGATGGTCGCCGTTTTTTCTCTACATATTGCCCATAATTGCGCTCGGGTTGAAGGGTGTGCTATCATTTCAATGAATCTTTGTCCAAACGTGTGACATTCAACATATAAATACGCGTATGAAAATCTTTAATAGAGTCCCCTATCTCTGCGTTGCCGCATTCGGCTGGTTTGTGCGTCGCTTGCCCAAGCGATTGGCAATGCACCTCGGCAGTATGATCGGCAGACTATTGTATCGTGCGCTTAAAAGACGCCGTCAGATTGCTTTGGAAAACCTGAGAATTGCATTTGGAAATACGTTTTCGGAACGGGAATATCAGGAGATAGGCCTACAAAGTTTCATCAATGTCGGCAAGACAGGTATCGAATTTTTGCGCTTCCCAAAATTGACTCGCAGGAACATTTGGCAAGAAGTCAGCGTTGAGGGTACGGAACACCTCGTGCAATCGCTAGATGCAGGACGAGGCGCAATTGTTTTTCTTCCACATTTCGGTAATTGGGAACTTCTTGCGTTGGTTTACGGTGTCATCATCCCGGATCAGGCAAAGGCGCTTGCTTTTCCGCTCAAAAACTGGTGGCTTAACGAGTTAGTTTGGAAGTATAGGGAACTTCTGAGTTTGAAGTTAATCCCTCGTCAGCAAGCTGTAAAGGAAACGTTCCGAGCCTTGAAAACCAACTACGCTATCGGTTTCTTCGCCGACCAAGACGCTGGCCGGGAAGGAGTCTTCGTAGATTTCTTCGGACGACCGGCTTCAGCTGTCCGAGGTCCAGTTACGTTTGCGCTCAAGACTGGGGCGCCGCTACACTTTTCTCTGGATATTCGCCAGCCCGATGATCGGCATCATGTTTATATCTCGCCGCAAATCGCTCTTGATCGGTCCGATAATTTTGAACAGGGTGTTCAGACGAATACCGCACGGTTGATGAATCGTCTTGAGGAGTACATCCGCCAATACCCTGCTCAATGGCTTTGGATGCATAATCGCTGGAAAACGTCACCCGAATCGGATTGGCAGACTAAGCGCCAACAGCGCGTCTCCGTAGAAAGGCGTTAATGGTTATTTCAGTTGCGGGGCATAGCGGGCCATGTTATAATAATCCGCCGCGGGAGAACTCAGTAGATGTATTCAAAATCGGATTTGGCAAGGCGTGGGTTTCTACTTCCTGAATTGAAGAATGCCGATTCAGGCATCATTCAACATCCGATGTCCGTTTACTGATTCATCTTCATCAATAGGGAGAACATGTCTTGGGTAATTATTCAAGATGAATCCCGCTATCACAATATGAAGGAGTTATCATGATTCATCCAAGTAGGAAACAGGTTTTACCTATCATTTTCTTTACATCTATTGTGGTAGTATCATTGCTGTTTGCGTCCGGGACTGGCAAAGATGCGTTTAGCAATCGAGACAGACGCATCACAAGCCCGATGTTTTACAAAGCCATTGTGGAGGCGGTCAAAAAGACTGATGAATATTATTATAAGGAAATAGATCGAAAAAAGATGTACGAGGGCGCCATCAGAGGAGCACTCGCTGCTCTCCAAGATCCTTACACGTTCTATTTGCCCGAGAGGGAACAAAAGCGGGAAAAGGAGGATCTTTACCATAGCAAATTTGGAGGGCTCGGGATACAGATATATGTTGATAAAGGTTTTATAAAGATTGCTCGACCTTTGCCCGACACGCCTGCTATGAAAGCCGGATTGCAGGCTGGGGATTATATAGTGGAAGTTGACGACGTTAAGATTGATATCGGCGGTCCCTTGGGACAGACACGCGAAGATGTGATTGATATCTTGCGAGGACGCGTAGGAACAAAGGTTAAAATTAAGGTACAACGCCGCGGACTCCGAGAACCATTCGAAGTAACCCTCACGCGAGAGGAGATTCTGCCCGAAAGTGTCAAGAAGGAAATGCTGGAAGACCGGATCGGTTATATTAAAATTTTTAGTTTTACCGGGAGAACCAACGCCGAGTTTAAAACCGCAATTACCGAGTTGCAAGAAAAAGGAATGTCGGCACTCATTTTGGATTTGAGGGACAATGCGGGTGGTCTGCTTGAGCAAGCCAATTATGTCGTAGATGCTTTCATCTCCGACGGCCCCATTGTCTCGACAAGAGGGCGCGGGCATCGATTCAGTCAAGAATACCCCGCGCATAGCGGTCTACTCTGTCCCCCCGACATTCCACTCGTGGTAATGGTTAACGACTATAGCGCGAGCGGTTCCGAGATTGTTGCCGGGGCAATCAAAGATACCAGACGCGGAGTGTTGGTCGGCACAGACACATTCGGGAAAGGGCTTGTTCAACAACGCTTCCCGTTGAAAAACGGCGGTGGTTCCATATCTCTAACAATCTCGGAATATTTCACCCCGAGCGGGGCCGCGATTCATGATAGTAGTATCAAACCGCATGTGGTTGTCGAAAATCGGACAACCGAAGTCGTACATGTTGATAGATCCATCAAGGATTTCGTAGAGAACTGGATTGAGGAGAAGGAGAAAAGCGCGGGTGAGATTCCCACAGAGGCAGATTTCGCTGCGCTTGAGGAAGAGCTTCCCGACCTAGTTGCCTCTCTAGGACAGGAATTCTTGGCAAATTTGAAGAAGTCCGTCCAACCAAAAGCTCGTAAGATTTTCAATGTCAACCTTGGCATTTACAAACTTGTGGATTTGCCAAATGACAAGCAGTTAGTGGAGGCAATTCGGATACTCAATGAGGGGGAGGTCGAAGGGATTTTAGCTGCAACCTCAACGGCAAGCAAATCCGTGAATTAACCCATGTGTGAGATTAAATTGAGGTCTACTCAGAGATTTCTCACCACGACCACTTATGGTGCTGACTACGTGTGGAGGCGACCTGAGCGCAGGAAGAACTCAATCCCGATGCGATGAGGGTGCGCTCAGCGCTTTATAGGTAGAATAAATGAGGAAGAATCTTTCAATTAGAAGCATTAGCCCCATGACGGACGGCGCCCGCTCAGATTCTCGATATAGTCAGCCGTCTCCCGAAGTTCCCTCGTGTGATGCGCTTTCGCTTTTTTCGCGGCAGCGTCTTCGGTTTGATAGTCAAGCCGCCATGTCCCTTTCTTGAGCCGCGTGAGTACGAACTCACCCTCCGTATGCGCGTTCACATACCTTAGGAAATCGTGTAAGATCCAATAGACATCCGACGCGGAATATCTCAGCGGGTTGGATTTAGATTCCCGACCAACGTGCTCAAGCGCAATCTTTACAAATTCGGCAACTTCGGGCACCGTATAAGAGCCGTTTGCATCTAATTGGATTCTATCCATTACTGAAAATACCTGGTGACGGGACTATTGAGTGCTCAATTTAACCGTGGGCATACGCGCCGGTTGCGCGTCAAACCGAAACTCTGGCTTTACACTATTGCGCACTTGAATCAATTGAGCGGCGATACTCACGGCGATTTCGGGGACAGTTTTTGAATTGATGTCCAAACCGATAGGGGCATAAACACGAGCGAGATCCTCTTCCGAAATACCAAGTTCCATTAAATCATCAAGAATCAGTTTTATTTTTCGGCGGCTTCCGATTAAACCAACGTAACGGGCGTTGGATTCAACGACACTGTGAAGTGCTTCCTCATCATGCTGATGTCCTCTAGTGACAATGACGACGTAAGTTAGATGATTAATCGGGTACTGTCGCAACTCTTCGGCTATGTCGCCGATGATAATCTCTTTTGCTTCCGGCAAGCGTTCTTCTGACGCAAAATCGGGGCGATCATCAACAATCGCGATGTCAAAGTCTAACCAATCGCCAAGGTGGCATAGCGCTTGACCCACATGGCCCGCGCCGGCGATTAGAAGCGTTGGACGCGGTTGTACCGGGTCAAGAAAAACCCACACATCGTCGCCTTTCCAGCGAAACACGCCAGGTGAATTCTCTTCCAATACCTCACTGAGTTCGCCCTCGATTTCCGACTCCAATTGTCCGTTACCCAGTGATCCGATTCGTTCATTATTCATGACACGAATCATCTTCATACCTGCCTCGACATCTTCCACTTCACTCTTTACAACCGTTGCGACAACGAGCGGTACCTTTTCATCGTTCAATTCCTGTAAACGCGCAAACATGGCAGCTTCATCTTCGGTCTTCGGAAGATCTATAAATATTTTCATATTGCCGCCGCAAATGAGGCCGTCATCCCAACCGTAGTCGCTATCTAACTGAAAATTGAGTAGACGCGGAACGCCTCCTTGCATTAAACCGATGGCTTGCCGGCGTGCTTCCGCTTCCACACATCCGCCTCCAAGTGTTCCAACGTTGCGCAGATCCGGTAAGATGAGGAGCTTGGAACCGGGTTTTTGCGGCGTGGATCCCTTTGTCTCGACCACCGTGCAGTACGCCCCCACCTGTTGCGCTTCAATGAGGTTTAGGATTTCATTATATATCTTTCTCATCCCCTAAATCACCATGTATAATTTCGCATCTTCGCTTGTTGATTGGCAACGCTTCTTGACACCAACTGAGTAAATTGCCGCTGTTGCTTGTCGGTCAATTCCAATTTGATAATCTCCTCCACACCACGGGTTCCAATTTTCACCGGAACGCTTAAATGAGCCGATGAAGCGCTCGCCCGAATAAACGTGCTTACACTTACAATCCTCTTTCTGTCCAACCCAATCGAATCAATAATCAGCCGGAGACATACCGAAAGATTATAGAGACCATCTGCATGTGTCGGAGTTCTATGCCGTTCATTTATCCCTGCGATGAGATCATGAATCTGCGCATCGCTGAGAAGTTGGTTAATGGGAATACCACTAATGCGGCAATACTGGGGTAGAACTAAAACTCTCTCGTCATTTCCCACTACTAGTGCGGCAACGTCCGTAGCGGAAACGCAAAAACGATTGGCGATTTGGTGTTTCAAGTAGGTGCTTGCCCGAATACTTGAAAGTCCAATTACTTGTCCTGGCTCCGATTCCAGTTCTTGGTGTATCACGTGTGCGAGAAGATTCGCTCGCGGCATTGCAACGAGAATTCGCGTCTTCGGGGCGTGTTGTTTGAGATATTTGGCAGAATCGCGCGCAAATTTCAGATTGGTGTTTTGGTGCGTCTGCCCCGAATAGTCGGTAGCGCGGGAAGAAGGGGAAAGCAGAATCGCCACTTCAGAATCAGCAAGTGCGGCGAAAGTCCGTGAAACTGAAATAGTTGCGTCATGCCCGTCAATAGCCATTGACGCTTCCAATTCTTGTGCAGCCCCGCGGGGTAACCTCCGAGTCTCATCGACGAGCACGACCTCCGAAACGACATCGGATCTGCAGATCTCGGAGGCAACCGCAAGCGTTGAATCACCTCGACCTAGTATACTTACTTTCATGTCGATTAGGAGGCAGAATTACCAATTTACACCTACAAGATAGTATCTATAACGCCTTGGAACTGTTGCTCAAGTTCCTTCCTCTGGTGGTCCATCTCCGATTGGGACGTAATTTTTGTTTCGAGGAGTTGATCGTATCTTTCAACGTACTCCAGCAAGGACTCCACTTCCTTGTCATAACAAACTACTGTCGAAAGCACCTTTTCCTTAATCAATGTGGGAAGTTCATCTGCTGTAATTTGGGTGAGTTCCCAGCGCCACAGCTTTTCAGATATATAATGTTCGAAGCGCTTCAAAACATCGCCCTTATAGCCCGCATCCTGAAGATTCTTCAATTCTTGAACCAGGTCCAACACGACATCAAATGTAGCCGCTGAATCGCCGTTCTCCGAGGCAGAGGAGGAAGTCTTTCTCAAATTCATCAAGAAACGGCCCGTGGTAGAGATCGGCAACTGGTATTCAAGCAAGAATGCTCTCAGATTCGGATAATCATCGGCCGATTTTACGTTTTCGAGCCATGTTTTTTCAATGGGCGGCAGCTCCTGTAGATCAAAGTTCATCACGTGGTGCCGCCGAATCTGGTCTAGTTCGGAAGATTTGGAATCAATGCCCGCTTCAACCAGTATCGGAGCCGCATCGGTATACGGTGTGAGAAATTCGATAAGCTCGTTTACCTTTGGCTTCTCCTCTTCAATCCAGCCGAGAGTTTCCGTCACGAATTCCGACCCTTTGGATTTGGCTTGTCCCTTCTTCCTACCACTCTGTTTCTTTTGGGCTTTAGGGTTTGCAATGCGCAATGCGCGTTTGTCCAAAGTTCGCTTATATTCTAGAAGCTCCTCTCGTAACAAGCTGAAAAGTGTATCTCCATGAATCTCCAGTATAGAGGGGGTTGTCGTCTCGCGCAGCCCTCGTCCACTTTTTGATAGAAGAGCACGATCAAGATTTCGCTTCAGACTGTTGAGATTCTTCTCGTCGCGAATGATAATTTGACCACTCAAAACCAAATCAATCAACCGCTTTGCTTCTAGTGGAATACTAAGATTAATGTCGCATAACGGACGGAAGTTCTGGATAATCTGCTCTCTAATTTTTCCATCTGTCAGTATCATCCATAACGTAGCATAATGTCGGTCAAGTGAAGCCCGCTCCTTTGGTGAATTCAGAATCCAGCGTTTGATGATAGGAATGTTATCTTTGAGTCGATTGACAACGTGCCGGAATTCTTCATCCGAAATTTCAAATCCGCTGAATTGGTTGCCTTTTTTTCTTGACCCTCGGCGCAACCTATCGCCTGATGCCGACCGTTTCGGCATTAATAAGGAATCCACCAGAGGCTGGACAACGGTTTCAAATTGCTGACGGTGCAGACTCGCGATGTTAGCAATTTGTAATAGTTCTAGCCAGAGGGTTCGCAGTCGTTCAGCTTGCTTAGGATGCACCGAAGCATTCAGAGCGAATCGATGAAGGCGCTCACGTACCGTCTTTTTCGTCCATGAAGGCAAATTGACTTCGTCAATCAACTCCCCGTTTTCAAGTATGAAGGCTTCTATCGAATGAACATAACCGGACTCTATAAAGTATCTCTCGAATAAAAGGTTATAAAGTATGCCTGTTGCACGGTCTAACACCTGATTCGCTAGTTTGTATCCAGACAAAATGATGCTCTTGAGTGTAGTCTGGCGCAAGTCGTAGATTTGCCACGACTCAATCATCGGGTCAATGATATTCCGGAGTTCTTCCCGTCTTGCTTCTGCTATTTCCGAATCGAAATGCTCGCCGACGTATTCTCCGAAAAAGGTAGTAAACTCAAGCATCCGATTTCGTAGATCGTGATTGACAAGCTCATCCCAGACTTTGTCATGAACACGCTGCCCCGGTTGAAGAACAAGGGCTTGGAGTCGAGTTTCAATGCGTTGTTGAAACGCGGACATCAGTTGGAATGCTTGTTGATTTGCTTTTGACACATAGCCGTCAATCATTGACGAACATTCGGTGATAGCACCGTCAATCTGTTCGGCTGTTCCGTCGAGGGCAATCGGAGCAAGCTGAATGACATCCTGTTCCAACGGGTCGTAGATCGCCGCTGTCGGCAAAATCCGGACCCTGGACGCGTCATCCGCTGAACTAAACGGAGAAATGCTTGATACAATGTCCTCTTGCTCAGATTCCCCGCGCAAATGGGCATCAAGCGTCAAACAGTAGCGTATATCTACAAGATCGGGGTAACGCCTAACGTGCGTGCGAAACACAACTAGGAGCGCATCGCAGTCGGTCTCGGCGATTGACTCGAACAGTTCATCTTCGTTTAGATGTACCTGATGAATGTTCGTTTGCTCAGGGACAATGACGTTTGCCGTAGTTGAGGCACCGTCGGCCGAGTTGGTAAGGATGTAACTCCCGGTTTTGGCTGAAGTCGGTACTGCCAACTCAACTTTCAAAACCTCTTGAGACAACTCGGACAACGTCAGCGACTTGCCCAGGTGCTGAACCGTAATGTCCGCCAGCACTCCATCGGCGAAATCCACGACTTGGCGGGCATTGCGTTCTAACTCCTGTACACTTCTACGAACGCGCTCGTAGTCGTCGCTTGTCTCCGAGGCGATTTTTGCCTCGTCGACCCAAGATGCCCATGCTCCAGGGCGTCCCTTCATTTTTAGTCTAAGTTTGCCATCTTCGGAGTCGAAACCGGGAAGAATTTGCGCTTCTGATGAATTCTTAGGCGTCCATACAAGTAAGTATTTGTCCGTTTTGGCGCCGAGTCCCACGCCGAACGTATCTCCCCAATCCATCCGACCTTCGACGCTTGATTTAATTTTATCAGTTAAAGCGAAAAGTGAGTCAGAACGGAAATTAAGCGATAGGTCTTGCATCTGGTCGAAGTAATGTCAGTCCCCCAGCCTGACTGTAAACACTATGTTAGGTGTGAAGTCATAAAAAAAAGGCAATTCTTAACCCATATTTCTGTAGAAAACATGGGAAATCCTTGCCTGAGAAAAACCTATAAAGTGGACGTTTAATCGGGAACCTACTAAGAATTAACGTTCAACCCCTGTTGGGGAATATCATTATTTGCCACCAACTCGTCACGATCAAAGATGAAATCGCTACGCGACCGTCCCAATATTTCACCTTCTTTCTGTTTTTCTCTAAAGTATTGTGGCAAAGTAAGGCCTGTCATCTGAATTGCATCTTCCGGGCAGGCTTCCACACAGTATCCGCAAAAGATACAACGCAACATATTGATTTCAAACACATCCGGATACTTCTCGCGTTGAAAGCCTTCTTTGGTTTGCCATCCCTCCGGAGCAGGAGCCGCCTGAATTGTGATGCAGTCCGCAGGACAAGCTGTCGCGCACAGGAAACACGCTACACACTTAATATTATCCTCAGAATCGGTAGTGAGTTTATGGATGCCACGATAGCGTTCGTTTCGATCACTGACGCTTCGCGGATCTTCCGGGTACTGATAGGTGAACTTTTTCTTCGGAATGTGTTTCAGAGTTGTGAGCATCCCTTTGACAAGCGCTGGAATGTAGAGCTTGTCCCAAAACGACATTTCTTCATTAACTTTCTTCATAACAAATGGAAATTGCACCTTCCTTAAGAATAATTCCGCATGTCCCTCCGAGAACTCACATTCAACAAGGAAATTTTATCTGAATTTTGGGTTCGCTCGGAAACCGTACAATCGTCGAATACGGATCCCGCGTATAGTGATAGTAACACGATTGTGTGTTTATGTCAAGTTTTACATAATCAAACTCGAAAGACTCGGTTTCCGCAGTCGCTACAGGCCTGTACTGTAATTGGGCGCCTCTTCGGTAACCGCAATATCGTGAGGATGACTTTCACGATAGCCGCTTCCCGTCATCCGGATGAACCGGCTTTCCGTTCTCAACGCATCAATCGTCGGCGTACCGCAATACCCCATTGATGCGCGGAGACCGCCAATCAATTGATAAACAAACCCGCTCAACGCGCCCTTGTGAGGCACACGCCCTTCTATTCCTTCAGGTACCAGCTTTGAGGGGAGTTGATCGTCTTGAAAGTACCTTTCGCGTCCGCCGCGTTCTTTCATAGCGGCTAAAGACCCCATCGCTCTATAAGCTTTGAAAGTGCGGCCTTGAAATATAATCGTTTCCCCGGGACTTTCCTCCGTGCCAGCGAATAGACTTCCTATCATCACCGAACTTGCCCCTGCGCCAATGGCTTTGGCAATGTCTCCCGAATATCGAATGCCCCCATCCGCGATAATTGGGACATCATATTTATCAGCTTCGCGGGCGCAATCATAAATGGCTGTGATTTGAGGAATCCCGATCCCGGCGATTACGCGGGTCGTACAGATTGATCCCGGTCCCATACCAACCTTGATGGCATCGGCGCCGGCTCCAATCAACTCGCGAGTACCCTCAACAGTGACGACATTACCTACAATTAACTCTACAGTCGGAAATCGTTCTTTAACCTTCCGGGTCATCTCAACAACACTTTCGGCTTGTCCATGTGCTGTGTCTATGACTAGTACGTCGACTTCTGCCGTGACAAGTCGTTCGACGGCTTCCAAAGGTGACGATGGCGCAATGGCTGCGCCGACCCTAAGTCTGCCAAAGTCGTCTTTGCATGCCGATGGGTACTGTTGAATATTGTCAATATCCTTAATCGTAATCAAACCGCATAACCGGAACTTTTCATCAACGATCGGCAGTTTTTCCTTACGAATCTGATGAAGAATCTGCTTAGCCTTCTGTAGCGTGATACCCGGCGAGGCTGTAGTAAGCTCCTCACTTGGTGTCATCAACTCCGTCACGGGAAGTTCGCGATCCTCTTCGTACTTGAGATCGCGGTTCGTGATCATGCCTACTAGATAACCTTCCACTGTTACGATTGGAACGCCTCCGATACGATATCGTGCCGTCAACTCAAGCGCGTCTCGAACAGTTTTGTCCGGGGTCAACGTAATTGGGTCGGCAATCATTCCACTTTCGGATCGCTTGACTTTGTCAACCTCATGCACCTGTTCTTCAATTGAACAGTTGCGGTGGATTATCCCGATGCCCCCTTCGCGCGCAACTGCAATCGCAAGTTTCGCCTCCGTCACGGTATCCATCGCGGCACTGCAAATTGGAACATTCAATCGGATTCCGCGCGTCAACCGCGTAGTCGTATCAACTTCATCCGGCAGCACCTCTGACCTGGCAGGAATCAATAAAACATCGTCAAACGTTAATCCTTCCTTTACAAATTTGGAGTTTGTTTCGCCTGCCAATTCCGTGTCCATCGGGATCTCCTCCTTACAAAGTCAACAAGAGTAATTTGAGTATAGCGGGGGCGGGTAAACCCGGTTGATTTGTAGATACAAGTCGGTTTACTATTGCTTAAATTTTAGATGAGTTGTCGTTTGGTAAACGCTGTATGGATTTACGAAATGAACCGATCAATTGAGCGGATAGTGATGGATTAATCGAACGATTAGTGGGTGCGATAGGTCTCCTATAGAAGTTCCTATCTGTAAATCCATAGAGCGGTTTGAGAGGCAAGAACATTCAGTTGCTTCGTTTGGGATAAAATAGTATCACATCCACGTACCTATTGTCAAAGAAAAGGGAAGAATTTCGCGACTGATTGATGACCATCGTCGAACGATTTAGTTGACCTAGAAACGCCACGCCAGAGTCTCTCACCAATCGCAATCCTTCCAAATAGTGGCGAGATATGGTATAATTCAACGCATCGCGGAATTCAGCAGGTCTTCCAACAATGAAAGCCTCACCAAGGCTTAGCTCTACGCGAAAATAGTAGGCACTCGCCATGTGCCGCAGCCATTGTCCCTATCACGGCGCCAGTGGAACGAGCTTACTACTGTTGCTTTGTAACGGCATACGGAGTGTGCCTACTACACTTTATGATTAGGACATCGGAACTCACCAAGAGATTCGGCAAACTCGCCGCCGTTGATCACCTGACGATGGAAATTGAATCGGGCGAACTCTTCGGCTTCCTCGGCCCAAACGGAGCTGGAAAAACCACCACGATTAACATGCTCACCGGTTTGATTAGGCCTACCTCCGGGGCCGCCTCAATCTGCGGTTATGATGTTCAAACTCAGTCACGACTGGCAAAATCAATTACAGGGTTAATGCCGGACACGCCGCAGCTATACGACACCTTGACCGGCAGACAGTTTGTGCGTCTAATTGCAGATCTCTACGAGGTCCCCCCAAAGCAATCCGAGGAGCGCATGGAGGGCATGCTCGACATGCTAGACTTGAGAGACGTCGGCGGCGATCTGATCAAGAGTTACTCGTACGGGATGCAAAAAAAAATTCTTTTGGTAGCGGTCCTGATACATGCCCCCCGTGTTCTCTTTTTGGACGAGCCTACAAGCGGTCTTGACCCCAAAAGCGCCCGCACGGTTAAGGAAATGCTGCGTGAACAATGCGACCTCGGTTGTACGGTGTTCATGACAACACATATCCTTGAAATCGCCGAGCGCGTCTGCGATAGAATCGGTATCATCAATAAAGGCAGACTCGTTGCTGTTGGAAGCATGAACGAATTGCGCAAACAAAGTGCCGCTTCCAATCTGAGCCTCGAAGATATTTTTCTCAATCTCACGGAGGATGTTGAACATACTAGGATTGGGAAAGAATGAGGGTTATCATAGCTCTCTGCGTGCCGATTTGTTCGAACGTACACGTTTAAATCGACATACAATTAAGCCGTCCAAGATGGTTGCTCCTACTTGAATCATACTAAAGAATGTCTGAATCCTTGCCACTCCAAAATCCCGGAATACTGACGTTCAAAACCCTGTTGAGCGCTAGCTGGCAACGCTGGTTGAACGGAATTCGATACCGTGCAGAAATCAAGCGAAAACGCTTGATCGAAGCCGCCGGTTTTGCGATATTTATTACCGCACTGTACTTGATGGGACACGCCATTCTGAGCGAACTGAACCGTCCCAATCCCGCAATATTATTGAGAATAATCAATACGTTCATGGCACTGGGCGTTTTTGTTCTGGCAAAGGAGGCAATGGAAGAAACACTGAGACTTCTGTATGAAGCACCGGAAACCTCACTGCTCTTGTCTCTTCCCTTGTCGCCTTTAACCGTATTTGGATCCAAGCTGACCGAGTTGATTGCCGCTAATCTTTTCGGCATGATAGTCTGGCTGACTCCGCCGTGGGTTGCGTTCGGACAGTATTTCCATCTCCCATGGCATTTCTATCTCGCTCTCATTCCAGTGTGCTTTTGCTTACACGTCATCATAACGAGTCAGGTTGCAATGGGGCTGATGATAGTCACCCGTTTTTTCTCGTCCCGCGGTATAATCAAGAGCATTAAGATTATTGGAATTTTGATAGGGGTGTCAGCCGGGTTTCTTCTATCCGCAAGTTTCCTAGCGCTGGATCGAGCCGACCAAATCACACATTTTCTTCTCAATCGATTCGACTTTCCCGCTTCAAGCTGGTATCCCCACGTATGGGTTGCAAAACTGTTGACGGGCTGGCTTCCGGACACCGACATTGAACTGTGGCGTTGGGGCGGGCTACTTCTGGGAGGAAGTATCGGTTTTCCAATTCTCGCGGCACTATTGGCTTCAAGGATTTACGCGCGAAGCTGGGAATGTGCCAAACGTGTAGGCGTAACCCCCAAGCGAAGAATCAACAAATCAGGACGATTTTCCCCCTTGGGCAGAGGTAGGCTTCAATCAATGATGGCGAAGGATTTCTTGGTCTTTATCAAGCATCGCGGATGGCTAGTGATGGGAATCATGTTGACGTTAGTTTTGCTGACGACATTGGTCACGTTTACTTATCAGGTGCGAAACAGCAGTATCTATCAAAGTTTTAATGCTGGCTTGTATATGCTTCAAACCCAAGCGATGCTTTATAGCGCCATGATGACGCTTGGACTCACATGGGCTGGATTCAAAAACGAAGGGAAGACATGGTGGCTGTTAAAGTCTATTCCAACCTCTCCTAGTCTGCTCTTTCATAGTAGGTTCCTCGTTGCTGCCCTCTGTGCTACAATCTATGCGAATTTTTGGGTGTTACTGGGATTAATCTGTTTTGAGGCACCACTGGGCTTCTGGTTGTCGACTCTGGCGGTAACAACCTTGGTTACAGCCGCTGCCGCCGCATTCAATACCGCTCTCGGAACTTTGCCGTGGGTCGCAGAGACGGGAATGCGAAATGGTGCTGTAACAAGAAAGCCAATTCTGCGTATAGCCACTATGACCGGAGGTATCATCGCCAATGTAACGTTTGTTGTCATTTCGGCAACGACTACAAAGTTCGTACTCTTGGCACTCATTGGGGCAATCTCATATGTAGCCGGAAGAGGTAGTTTGAAAAGGCTATTGGCAAGATAAGGGGGGCGCCGACGCCATTGAAAGCTAGCCTGCTAACATTTAAACGTCGCCTTGGCACAACTACACATCTCGTCAACTCATCGCTTTATAGTCTGTAAGGTGTATTTGAGGGTTTCCTCACTTGAACGACGTTAATACAGCCCCAATTGGAGGCAATATGCTTATAGATTTTGAAGGGTTATCACCGAAGATTCATCCCCGCGCCTTCATCGCTCCCGGCGTAGTGATTGTTGGCGATGTGTCTATCGGAGAAGATTCGGGAGTTTGGTTCAATTGTGTTTTACGGGGAGATATCGATCGGATTGAAATCGGGGCCCGATCAAACGTTCAAGACGGTACAGTCATCCATCTAGATACGGGCATACCCACTATCATAGGCGACGATGTGACAATCGGCCACGCCGCCATTATCCATGCTTGCACTATCGGCGACGGAGCCTTGATTGGAATGGGCGCGATTATCCTCTCTGGAGCTAAAATCGGCGAGGAGGCGATTGTTGCCGCTGGAACTCTTGTCCGTGAAGGACAGGAAATCCCGCCGCGTTCGGTAGCTATGGGTGTGCCCGCGCAAGTCAGACGGGAGGCGACAGAGGAAGATCTCGAGCGCATGCGAGTTAATGCCGAAGGGTATGCCAAGCGCGGGGCAATCCTGCGGAAAACGATCGGAGACACCCAATCTTGACAATCGTGATTATGGCAGTACGAAATGCCAATGCCCCGATTCACGTAAAAAGATAAAAGTGTGAAATACTTCGTAATGAATCGTCGTTACGAAGCGCTGACGCGTTCAACTGCACAAGTCCCATTCATACTTTATATTGATCTTGCTTACCACGTTAATTCAAGCATCGGATCACATACGATGTTAGACATAAATCCCAATCTCCCAATAACGCTTGACGAAATACCCGAGTCAGAACAGCAAGCGTTACTTGAAAAAGTTGCCACGCAGATTGTAAAGCGGCGATTGACCGTACCTGCCATCATTGCTCTCGAAGTCTTTAAGCCACTAAACTTTCTGGGTAGTCAAGCCCTAATAGCTTTCAACCCGTTCGTTCAGTCTATCTTTAATGCTGCCGACTACCAGAAGTTCGCATTAATCATCGAGAAAGACGTGAATGTCGAATTCTTAATCAAGCGAATTGAAGATTTAGACAAAGAGGAGAAATAGTGTGTCAGAAAAGGTAAATTGCTCCGAAGATACAGCGGCATCGCCGAATGTAACGAAGGAGATTCGCTTAATCATTGCAACAGATTGCGGCAGTACGACGACGAAGGCAATCCTAATCGAAAAACGGGGCGATGAATATCGGCTTATCAACCGCGGCGAAGCGCCGACGACAGTTGAAGCACCCGTTGAAGACGTTACTGCCGGAGTGATTAACGCCATTACGGAGCTTGAAGAACTCGCTGGACGCCGACTTCTCGAGAACGGACAAATTATCAAGCCCCAGCTAAATGGGGAGGGGGTAGATCTATACATCTCAACCAGCAGCGCCGGGGGAGGGTTACAGATGATGGTGGCGGGCGTCGTCCGAAACCTCACCGCGGAAAGTGCGGAGCGTGCGGCATTGGGCGCTGGCGCAATTGTGATGGATGTAATCGCGTCGAACGATAAACGCCTGCCTCACGAAAAGATTGAGCGGATTCGAGCCCTCCGTCCGGATATGATACTCCTTTCCGGAGGTGTTGATGGGGGTACGACCTCCCACGTAACCGAACTCGCGGAGATCATTGCGGCTGCCAACCCGACCCCGCGCTTGGGCACCGGATACGAACTACCGGTCATCTACGCGGGGAACAAGGACGCGAGCAGCCTCATTACCAAGGAACTTGAGGAGAAGATGTCACTGGAAATTGTGGACAATCTGCGGCCGGTGTTGGAACACGAGAACCTCATGCCAACTCGTCTGGAGATTCAAGATCAGTTTCTGGAGCATGTTATGGCGCATGCACCCGGATACAGAAAATTGATTGGCTGGACAGATGCGCCAATCATGCCGACGCCTGGCGCCGTAGGTGCGATTATGCAAGCGGTTGCGGATCAACAGAAGATACAGGTTGTCGGCGTAGACATCGGCGGCGCAACGACGGACGTGTTCTCCGTCTTTAAGAATCGTGAAGGGCAGGGAACGTTTAATCGAACCGTGAGCGCCAATCTCGGCATGAGTTACAGCATTTCCAATGTTCTTGCCGAGGCGGGATTGGAAAATATCCTGCGCTGGGTACCTTTCGAAATCGATCAAGCCGATCTACGCAATCGAATCCGAAACAAGACAATCCGTCCAACTACCATCCCGCAAACCCTTCAGGAACTGATAGTTGAACAGGCAATGGCGCGCGAAGCGCTGCGACTTGCCTTTGAACAGCACAAACAACTTGCGGTCGAGCTGCGCGGCACGCAGCAACAACGCACAATCTCGGAAGCATTCGCGCAAACCGAAGGCGGGGAGTCGCTCGTAAACATGCTTGGGTTAGACATGATTGTCGGTAGTGGCGGGGTACTCTCGCACGCCCCTCGACGGCAGCAAGCCATGCTAATGATGATCGATGCATTTCAGCCGGAGGGAATCACGCGCCTTGCCGTCGATAGTATCTTTATGATGCCGCAACTCGGCGTTCTCGCACAAGTAAATCAGGAGGCAGCTACGCAGGTGTTTGAACGTGATTGCCTTGTCCATCTCGGCACCTGTATCGCTCCCGTAGGAACGGCAAACACCGGGGATGCGTGTCTCTCAATTCGTGTGGAACATTCGGAAAACGAGACCATTGTTGAAGATGTACCGTTCGGCGAGTTACGACTGTACCCACTCGGGGTTGGACAAAAAGCGAAGGTCACGGTACAGCCGGAACGTCGTTTCGACGCGGGGGCAGATCACGGCCATGTCCTAGAAACCGAGGTGACCGGGGGAGTGGTCGGTTTGGTCGTGGATGCGCGAGGACGTCCATTGGAGGTTTCGCCCGACGCCGAAATGCGCGTCGCCGATCTCAAGAAGTGGACAAAAGCGCTCAATGTCTACGGTACCCCTTGAATTTGAGGCTGTGAAATTCAATCAGGAATTACGGTTGCGCCACCAATTCAATCGTCCCGCAACCGAATCGCGCTCCGGCGGCTCCCGACGGTTGTGAGGTAAAATCATCCGCGTCCGCATGGACGATGATGCCTTTTCCAACGATATCAAACTCAGAACCGGTACCCATTTCCCACAGGTCTGTCGTCAACTCTATGCTGCCGGTCCCATCATCGCCAACGTTGATATTGCCGATGTCGCCAAGATGGAATTCGCCTTCGCCCCACTTTCCGTGCGCTACATCGGTCGGATTCCAATGCCCGCCTGCCGATTTTCCGTCAGGTGAGCTGCAGTCACCGAATTCGTGGATATGAAATCCGTGAAGCCCCGGGGAAGCTCCGTTAATTTCGGCGAGTAGCGTAATTTGGTCGCCCACTTGGGTGAAAGTTGCTGTTCCGGTCAGGCTGCTTCCGCTCGCAGACTCTATAATCGCAATCGCTTGTTGTGAAGCCGGTGCGTCGGCTCCACTGAATACATCCTGAAGCAGGCCGCAACCCGTCATACTCAAAACTAGCCCGATCAGAAACAGTGGAAACCAGTAAGTTGCATTGAAAGCGTCCAAAGTCTTTTTCATTGCTAAATCCTCCGAGTCAAAGTAAAATTGAGACATTCGAATTCCGTATTCGAAATCGAATTAACACGCTTCCGTACCACAATGTGTTAGATTGTGGTATGCCCAAACTAACAGATTGCGCTACAAGGATGCGTCCGAATTTATAGGTACTCATACATATCATAATCGTTCAATAACGTACAATCATAATATGTGTAAATTGGAACGTAAATGACTTTAGCTACCGCTTTACGGCGGCAGTGAATTGAGTTTATAACACAACGGGTTGGGAATGTCAATTCCAATGGCGATGTGCCGCTACGCTCGCGTTTTCCGAAGTCGAGCCTTAATCAGACCAACTGAACTTCCGCTCCGCATTCTCAAATCTGCTTCGGCAATCAGATTCTGCTTTCCTTGAAGGAGGAGTGAAAAATGGCAGCAGAACACCCTATGGACAACATCAAGCCAGGTATCAAAGTAGCCGCCCAGATGTCTCCCGAGCCTAGCGCAGAAGATTTGCAATTTGCCCGACAGATGGGAGTCGAATACGTTGTGCTGTGGACCGACGGTGCACACGCAAATTACGATTATTTTATGAGCCGCCGCGAGATTTTCGAGAATGCAGGTCTCAAAATATACGGTTTCGGCAACGGCGATGTGCACTGCCAGGCGGCGCTCGTGTTAAACCTACCCAACCGCGATGAAAAGGTCGAACAGTACAAATGCTACATTCGCGATTTGGGAAGAGCGGGAATTCCCTACACCACATACGCCCATATGGCAAATGGCGTCTGGAGCACTGATCCCGAGCAGACTCGCGGCGGCGCTCAAGCACGGGCTTTTGATTTAGCCCAAGCCGAAAACAAGAGCCAAGGGGCAAATCAAACGCGGCTAACACACGGACGCGAGTACTCCGAGAATGAGATCTGGGACAATTTCACCCACTTCATCAGGGAGGCGGCCCCGGTCGCAGAGGAAGCGGGCGTCATGATCGGTATCCACCCGGACGATCCACCGGGACCAAGTCTAGGCGGCGTTCCTCGCTGTATATTTAGCAGTTTTGAAGGGTATGAACGGGCGCTAGACATCGCCGATAGCCCCAACGTGGGGATGTGTTTCTGTGTGGGCTGCTGGTTAGAGGGCGGCGAATCGATGGGAAAGGATGTGTTGGAGTCAATTCGCCACTTCGGCGAACAGGGAAAAATCTTTAAGGTACACTTCCGCAATGTTGACAAACCGCTGCCACATTTTGTGGAGACATTCGTGGACAACGGTTACATGGACATGTATCAAGTAATGAAGGTCATGCGAGAGGTCAACTTCAAGGGGGTGGCGATTCCGGACCACATTCCTCAAATGGCAGACGACGGTCGGGTCGGCACCGCCTATACCATTGCCTATATGAATGCGCTTGTAAAGCGCGCCAATGAGGAAGTTGAACCTGCATGATAACCGTTGCGGCAGTTAGAAACTGGAATTAGACAGTGATAAAGAATCATGTAACTGATGGGAATCAACCGCTCAGATAGTGAGAATAATTTTCTATCGCACAGGATTTAGTGTTGTGCACCCTGTTTTGTCGTGAGTGACGTCTGTTTTCATACACTGAGGGCGGATGTGGTCACACCGGCACGCGAGATGCTTGACCAGAAAGTAAGGCAGAGACGCTTACCGTAGGGGGTAATTCCGATTCCCGAAAAGACAGAATCTCCAGCGGAGTTTATGGGATTCGGAATCCTATCGAACCGGAATTTCCGTCGACTTGGGATCTCCATCGCATTCAATTTTCAGCCGGTTGATCGCTGTCCGCTCCCTCGACTTTAACCGGTCACTTGATCGCTATCCACTCGCTTGTTCTCAGTTGATTGTTCGTTAAGGAGTGAAACCAGATGTTCGAAACTAGCATGAGCCAACACAATACCCCAATCCTTCGAGTAAACGGCAAGATTATCGGTAATGCCGTTGATGCGCTCCGCCATGAGATGAGGACACAGATTGAGCAAGGCGGCGGGCATCTGATTCTCGATTTGACAGATGTTCCGTTGTTGGACAGTTCCGCTTTGGGCGCAATCATCGCGACATTACAGGCACTGAAAAAGAGCGATGGGAGGCTGGTACTACTGAATCCGCAAGAAGCGGTTCAGAATGTGTTGGCGGTTACCCGGTTAGACACGGTTCTGGAGATTTTTCAGGACGAGGCGGCCGCCGTCAACACTTTCAGTCGAGGCTAAACCACAATCATGCCGAAACGTTTATCTTTCAGAATGGGCTTGCGGGGGCAGCTCGTCCTACTTTTCTTGCTAGTTTCATTTATTCCTCTTCTTATCGTCGCCTTTCTGGCACGAGAGTTTGGGGTACGAGCGCTTGAAAAGACGATTGGCGAGAACTTGGAGCGACTTGCGCAGGAAAAGTTGGATAACGCGGATAAAAACATCTCCACCCCGTTGAATGCTCTCAGGGGAGAGATAAATGGCGTGCGCGATACTGTTGTAGCGGCATCAATCCGCCCAAATGACACGGCAACCCAGCGGCGATTGACAAACAAACTGAAACGACTCGAGAATCTCGCCGGTCCGCGAAGCGAAATTATCATCACGAATTCACAGGGGCAGGTTATCCAAGCCAGCAACTCGCGCATACATCGTCGCAGAATTGACGCGGTCTGGTGGGAGCGTGCATACAATGAAGGGATCGGACACGAGTATGTCGACGACATTCAGTATGACGACGATATGAAAATCCATGTTCTCCCTGTCACTTTCCCAATTTTCACCGCCGCAGGCACAAAAGTCGTGGGTATCATGAGAGCCGTCATCACACTCCCAAATCTTTCAGATGCGGTTAGAGCAACCCAAGGTCAGGAAGGAACGGGGCAAGGAATTGAAGCTGTCCTTATGACTGCACACGGTCGAGTGATTACTTCTTCCGCGGAGAATAAATACGCGTTCGAAGAACATATTGAGATGACCGATGCAGCGATGGAGGCAATTAACAGTGCGAAGACCGATGACCAGTCTGCCGCGTTTTCTGGCTACGAAAGGGAAAGTGGAATCGAAATACAAGTTGACAAAAGGGTTTATGGATGGGCACGAACTCAACAATGGCGCAGCGAACCGTGGAAGGTAAATCAGAATTTTACCGATTGGACGGTATTGGTTTCACAACCGGAGTCCGTGGCTTTCTCCGAGATAAATTTACTGACGGAAAAAATCCTTACATTTACGTTAATCTCCTGCGTCATTGTTATTCCAATCGCATGGCTGGTTTCACGACGAATCGTTAAGCCGATTATGCGCATAGCGCGTGCCTCACGCGCCATTGGTCAAGGTGATTTCAATCACCAGGTACCGGTTACGAGCAACAACGAAGTTGGCGTGCTGGCGCAAGAATTCAATTCAATGCGTGACGATCTTAAAAATGCAATTGAACTAATAACCAAAGAGGAAAAAAAGATGACTGCGATCGTGAACAGTCTGGCTGAAGGACTGGTTCTGGTCGACGGGAATTATCGGGTACTTCACATCAACCCCGCCGCCGAACACCTGCTAAACGTTGGGGCAGACCAAGTCGGCGAGGAGTTAACGCTAATCGTGCAGGACATCACGTTAGCCAGAGCGCTCAAGGAAAGCGAGGGACAGATTTCCTTGAACGAGACTGTCAACTTGGAAGTTACTTTGGATCAGCGGGGCGAAACCTCCACACTCCGTATAGTCGCCAGTCCTTTTCTTGATGAAGCGGGAGCCGTTCTTGGAACCGTATATGTTTTTGACGATATTACGCGCGAGAAGGAAATCGATCAGATGAAGTCAGACTTTGTTTCGCTGGTCTCTCACGAATTACGGACTCCTATGACTTCCATAATCGGTTTTGTGTCGCTGATTCTGGACGGCAAGACGGGGCCGATCAACGACAAACAGCGCCGCAGTCTGGTTCGCGTCCAACATCAAGCGGAGCGTTTGGCCGACCTGATTAACGATCTGCTCGATATCTCACGCATTGAAGCGGGACGCATCCAGATGAAACAGGAGGAAATTTCGGTCTCGGAGATAGCCGAACAGAGAATCGAAGAAATCAGTCCGCAAGCCGACGCGAAGTCAATCGAATTGCGTTTGTTTGCATCTGAATCCTTGCCGCATACCATCGGTGACCAGGAACGAATCGGACAGGTTTTTACCAACCTTATTGGCAACGCAATCAAATTTACTCCTGAGAGTGGCAAAATCGCAGTAAGAATTAGCGCCAACGGTATGTTTTCCGGCAAATCGGACAAAGCGTTACATATCGAAGTCATTGACACCGGAGAAGGGATACCGATTGAGGAACGCGAGCGAGTTTTCAATCGATTCCATCAACTTGGAAACATCAACACCCGTCAGGAGGGAGGTTCCGGATTGGGACTGTCGATTGTGAAAAGTATTGTAGAATCTCACGGCGGCACTGTGTGGGTGGATGACGGTTACGAAGGGCGCGGAAGCAATTTTCAGTTTACTCTGCCGATAGAATTGACAAAGGAAGTTGGCGCTTGATGGCTCAAACAATCTTGGCAGTCGATGATGATGTCGACATTCTCGATTTGCTCGAAATAAGCTTGGACTCGGATGGGTACGATGTGATTACGGCAGGCGATGGGTTGGATGCCATTGCGAAGGCCAAATCACACGTGCCCGATCTGATCGTATTGGATCTGATGATGCCCAAGATGGACGGGTTTGAAGTCATCGATAATCTTCGGTTGGATTCGAAGACTCGTGCAATTCCTGTCATCATGCTTACGGCGCGAGCGCAAATAACCGAGAAACTCCGAGGGTTGGATGCCGGCGCGGATGACTACATCACCAAACCGTTCGACTTGAAGGAGTTGTCGGCACGGATTAAAGCCGTGCTCGGAAGGACACAACCGACAAAGTATATCAATCCTTTGATTGGCGCGATGGGAGATTGGTTCAGCGAAACCGGGGTTGAGCAATTAGCGACTCACCTCAAAACAGCGGCTACCATTCAACAGCGTCTACTGCCCCAAGTTCCCCCTGATATCCCCGGATTTGACATCAACGGTGTATTGCGAAGTTCAACGTCAGTCTCGGGAGATTTCTACGACTTCATCCTTCTGGATGACGGTTGTTTGGGGATGGTTATAGCGGATGTACGAGGGAAGGGAATCCCTGCGGCATTATTGATGGTAATGATACGTACAGCACTACGGCTCGTATGTCGTCAAGAATCATCGCCCGCGGCGGTCATTAAGAGTATCAACGATCTTCTCGTGATCGACACGGAACCGGATCTTTTCGCAACCATGGTCTACGGGATTCTGGATCCTAATGCCATGACATTCACGTACTCAAATGCTGGACATTGCCATCCTCTGCATTTGAAGGATACGGAGAATCGAAAAATGCGAGGAACCGGAATTCGAGGAAAGAAGTTGACAATCCATCAACTCCGCACCGGCGGAATGGTTGCAGGTAGCTTTGACTTCGCAGAGTTTGAAAATGAAACTGTCGAGCTTCACAGTGGGGACACAATCTTTTTCTATACGGATGGTATCACTGAAGCAGAGCGCGAAAAGGACGGCGCTTTTTACGGAGAGGAACGCCTTTTAGATGTTATTAGGTCTAGCAAGAATCTATCGGCCGAGATGATTTGTAATACAATCGAGGAAAATCTCGTGGATTTCATCGGAAGAAAACAGCAGACTGACGATCTCACGCTGGTTGTTCTGAAAGCGACCGCAGACGGAGCAGAAGGACATTAATATCGACGGGAGTGACAGTTTCCGGGAATCAGGCTAACCCTGATTCCCGGTTATCTGTCAGGAGCCGAAAAGTGAAGAAGACAACCGAACATGTCATCCATCTTGATTTGCCAAGTTCAACACAATTCATATATGTGATTGATTCCATAATATCTGAAATTGTGAACGACATGGGCTTTGACAAGGAAGCGAGCGAGCAGATTAATCTGGCAGTGATTGAAGCCGCCGTGAACGCCTTCAAGCACGGAAACAATGAGGATTCGAGCAAGAGAACGCGCTTTGAGTTTATCTTGGGCCGAGAAGAACTGACGGTTATTGTCGAAGATCAGGGGGTAGGATTCAATCGTGAATCCGTGGCTGATCCTCTCGATCCTTCCAACCTTCTCAAAAGCAGTGGGAGAGGGATATTTCTGATGGAGACCTGTATGGATTCGGTGACTTATGAGGGATCGGGAAGGATTGTCAGAATGGTAAAATCCAGGCCTTCCGCCATTTAACCTGCGACAGTCTTCGCCGGATTCAGCTCGAAAGGCCACTACCTCGGAGAGTTTCTTATGAACATCAACACCCGCCAAACGGGCGGAGTAACCGTTCTCGACATTGACGGGAGAATCATCGGATCCGAAAGCCTCGCGCTTAAGAACATCATTGATGGAGAGATTGACAGTGCAGAAGATGGCGAGGTGAAAATGCTGCTAAATATGAAACATGTGCGGGCGATGGACAGTTCCGGTCTTGGAATTGTAATTGCCGCCTACACGTCCGTCCAACGCAAGGGTGGACGGATCGCCTTGTTGCATGTCAGCAGAAGCATCAACAGCCTAATTGTTATGTCGAAACTTCTGACTATCTTTGACCGATATGATGATGAAGAGGAGGCAATACAATCGTTTCAGTGAGGGTGACAATTTCACCAAGCATGCCTATTGGCCGATGAAGAACCGATTTCGTGGAGACGCCAGTGAATCCAGCAACCGAACATATTGAAAGCCCCGACGGGTTATGGCATAAATGCGAGGGTTGTGATGAGCTTGTGTTCAGGCAAACGCTTGAACGCAATCTGTACATCTGTCCCTCTTGTGGGAACTATCTTCCTTTTCCTGCAGAGCAACGTCTGAGTCATATTTTCTCAACCGGCTCATGGACAGACCTGTTTCCCACGTCGGCACCGCCATCATTGCTGGAATCCCTCAATCTTGCGGATTTGGTTGCTCAAACCGATTGCCCGAATTTGCCGGATCGCATAATTGCCGCTGGCGAAGGTGAGATTTCAGGTTGCTCAACTATTCTCACTGTCATTCATCCACTTGCGCCCCTTCAGCGACTCCATTTCGTCGCACTGCTGATTGCGATTCGCACCGCGCTGCTTAAGGAGTTTCCGCTGATATGCATTTATTCAAACGATGTCGTGCTGAAGTTGAACGCGACAGATCGAACACCCGCCTCCGAGATGTCCTTCGCTGAAATAACCTATCTATCAACCGAAATGGGGAAACTGTCGGAAGCAAGGTTGCCACAGATAACCGTGCTTACAGACGCGAACGCTGGCGCATTCTCAACTAGATTTCCCACTGGCGATATCATATTGGCTGAAGGCGCAAGCGCTACGGCACTCACCTCTGCGGAACAACCGATTGTTGACGCCGCTCAGACGACGATAGAAACTACCCCGGATGCACCGAACACCGACGCATTCATCGATCGCTATACTCCGCGCGAAGCCTTGCCTGAAACATTGGGCACATTGCTCGATTTCTTTGCCAAGGCACGTGGAACCTCTACCGAAAGTTAGTATACGAATCACTATGCCATTTCTCTAAAATGCAAGTGCACTAAAAACGTGGGGCAATCAAAAAAACTTCCATGAAGCGAAGCAGAGGTCTTGTCACCGCTCAGCGTCGGAGAGAAAGAAGATTTCCATCGCACTCGCTAATCGATCGCTTGATTCCCGCCTACACCGAAAGAGAATGATAGGTTGAAAAATCATCTGCACCGTAAAGCAAAGCGAAATGGTATTTTGACAACACAATCAAAGAAAGGAAGCGTTTCCCGCATCCAAAATCCTATGAAAAAACATACACAACTAGGCACAAAATTTTTGATGTTCTTGCTATTGGCGGTAATCCCCGGATGTTCCGCCCTGCAGCCGGTGCAGATTGTCCCGCAATTTGACGCTGAGGCAGCCATTCTTCCACAGACCGGTACCGTCATTTACGAGAAAAACGGCATTACGGCGATGGCTGTGCCGCTGAACGATGTGAAGGCGGTTGACGCATTCGGTATTTTGATGTTTAACCGCACGGGTAATTGGGTTTCGTTCAAACGAAAAGACTGCCAGTTGCTGGATCAGGCTGGCAATGTAACGAAGCCGATTGACAGGTCCCAAGAATCGTTTTTCTTGGGCAAAAATTTTAAGCCGAAATTGCCTCCCGAATTTGCAATGGAACTCTTTCGGCATGACCGCACACTTCGCGCGCAAGGCGACTCGATCGCACTTCCACGAGAAGATATCGAGAGGACAACGATCATGCCAAACCATCGAACACAATTCTTCCTCTACTTTCGCAAGCGGAGCATTAAATCTTCAAGCCTACGCGTCATCGTGCCAAAAGTGAGAAACGATCTCGAAGATACGGAATCTACTTTTGTTTTCAAATTCGAAGTTCGTAAAGATTAAGCGATGCATGAGCGATGGAGCTTTTTATTATGTTTGATTATTTTTCCCATATACCTGAGTTGTGCCTCGCCGCGACAAGCCGGCAATAAACCCGTTGCCGATGGGCACACCACCCCCGACAATCAATCAGGCCCGTCTCATCTCGCTCGCGAGATTTCCTCGCCTCAAATCGTCCCGTCCAACCGCATTCCACCTTCCCCGCAAATTCTCGGCGTAAATTATGTCGGGACGATTGGCGGTCCCGGTCAAGGTGCCGGGCAGTTTATTCAGCCGGCCGGATTGGCATTGGATCGCCTCGGTCACTTGTACGTCGCAGATTCAGAAAATAATCGCATCCAAGTTGTTGATTTTGACGGGAATTTTGTTACAGAATTCGGTAGCCGCGGATGGCGAACCGGCGAGTTCGATCAGCCGACTGCCGCCGCAATCAATTTTCAACGCACAGAGATTCTTTACGTCATTGACACGGGAAACAGCCGGGTGCAGTATTGCAATCTCGTAGACCGAATCTTTCAACTTATGTTGGGTGACGACTCCGACGGCGACTCCGGAACCTCGGGTACGGGTGCGCATATTGAGCTGGATCTGCCCGGCGGGATCGGAATCGGACGAAATGGGGAAATCTACGTTGTCGATACCGGAAACAACCGCTTTATTCAGTTCGATAGCGAAGGTCGCCCAGCACTAATTCGCGGAAGTTTCGGGGGCGAGAATGAACAGTTTCGTGATCCGACTGACCTCGTCGTTGACCCCTATGGAAACATCTATGTAGTCGACTCGGGCAACCACCGAGTCAAAAAGTATGACTTCAGCGCCAATCTCGTCCAGATATGGGGGAGCGAAGGCTCGGCGCTGGGGCAGTTCAGAGAACCGAACCAAATTGCTTTGGATCGCTGGAACTCCCTATATATCACCGACCGTGGCAATCGGCGAGTGCAAATCTTTACACCGAATGGTGAAACCATGACAGAATTTGGGGCCGGCACACTAGTCGATCCCTTCGGCATCGTCGTATCGAGAGATGATTTAGTTTTTGTCAGCGATTTCGGTACAAACGACATAAAGGTTTTTCAGGTCATTTTTCGTCCCTGATCGATCCGCACTGCCCGTGGAAATCTCTGTTTCGTCCTTGTCGCGTCTACGCATACACCTACCAAATTGCACACCTGTACATCTGGGCTTTGCGTACTCACCCCAAACAAATGAACGCTTGATGTGTTATACAAGTTGTGCTAGAATTATCGTGCGTCCGATGTTATAGTCATTTCAAACGAGAATTATGCATTCGTGACCTACGCGGTTCGATTGCAGTTGCGCAATTGATTGCACGTCTTCCGTAGGAGTGGGTTTGGTGGCGATAGGAAGTCGCGATCTGGAGTTCGTTCCTGCAGGATGAAACCTGCTTAATGCGAGAGTTTAGTGAGCCTTCAAACCGTTCTGGATCAGCTTGAAGGGAGGCACGTCCTCATCATCGGTGACGTCATCTTGGATGAATACATCTGGGGAGATGTCAATCGGATTTCGCCGGAGGCGCCTGTACCCGTGCTTGAAATCGCCTCCGAAACAACCCGTACCGGCGGCGCCGCGAATGTCGCACAGAATATCGTCAACTTGGGTGGGCGAGTAGATTTGATCGGTGTCGTCGGGGATGATGGCAACGGAAAGAAACTGGTTCAGATGCTCGAGCAACTAGGGATAGATGCGAGTGGAATTTGCGTTGACGCAGATAGACCTACAAGCACGAAGACCCGCGTGATTGCGCGAACGTCGAGCACGAGTACCTCAACCCATCAGCAGCTTGTTCGCCTTGATCGAGAATCAAAAGCGCTCGTGAAATCCGGGATTCACGAGCGGCTAATGCAAAACGCTCTCAGTCGTGTACCGGACGTAGATGCTATCGTCTTTGAGGATTATGACAAAGGTGGTGTCAGCAACAGATTGATTGACGATGTACTACGTACCGCTCGACGGTACGGAAAACCGATTATAGTCGATCCGAAGGTTGAGAATTTTTGGAACTACAAGGGAGTGACATCCATCACTCCGAACCATAAAGAGGCGGGGCTTGCCGTCAACCAGAAGATTTTTGACCAGGAAGGCTTGGTTTCAGTCGGCAAGGAGATACTGGATAGGCTCGAGCTTGAAGGATTGTTGATTACGCGCGGCGAGCAGGGGATGTCGCTCTTTCGACGGGACCGAGAGGGGGAATTGCGCGTCGATCACATTCCCACGCAGGCGCAGGAGGTGTTCGACGACACGGGGGCTGGCGATACAGTCGTCGCCGTGTACGCATTGGCTCTTGCCGCCCAAGCTGACATGCTTGAGGCGGCCCGGCTTTCCAATCTTGCAGGCGGAATCGTTTGCGGAGAGGTAGGCTGCGTTCCCGTAAGTCGAGAACAGCTATTGCAAGGTATCCATCCTGACAACACCGAATGAAAACGGTTTTTCTCGATCGAGACGGCGTAATCAATTGCAATCGCGAAAATGACTATGTAAAGAGTTGGAGTGAATTCAAGTTTCTGCCACACTCTGTGGAAGCAATCAGATTGCTCACTCATGCCGGCTATCAACTCATCGTCGTCACGAATCAAGCTGGCATCAACAAAAGAATTCTGTCACACAAGACGCTGATTGAAATCCATCGCAATATGCTGGCTGAAATCGAGGACACGGGTGGTCGTATCCACGCAATCTACTATTGTCCGCATCGTGATGACGAGAATTGCATGTGTCGCAAACCGAAACCCGGTATGCTGTTGCAGGCAGCATCGGAACACAAGGTTGATATAGATAGCACCTACTTGATCGGAGATTCCAATAGAGACATTCAGGCGGGAAATGAGTTCGGTGCTTGTTCGTTGCTTGTATTAACGGGGAACGGTTACAAATCAAATTTGACAACTAATACGGGCGCTGCCTCCCTAATGCAGCCCCAAGGAGTATTCGAGAATCTTCATGCGGCTGCGGAATGGATCGTTTCTTCCAGCACTGATGCGTGAAAAAATTCGCGTTCGGAGATTGATTGTACATTTCAATAAATAACCGCAAATACTGGAGATATAAAATGATTCAGCAAAATTTAAAGACTCAAATCGGTAAACATCAACTTGCCTGGATTCTTACCGAATTGCTTGACGAGAAGGAGATAACCAACCTAAAGAATCGGTGCGGTATCCGTGACGCCCCCACGCCGATTGACTCTTGTTCTGCCAATTGGATTATTGAGAATCTAACCGAGGCTTTTTTTCGCCAAGAGACGGCACAACAAGTCGTGCATGAGTATCTCGTGCAGAAGACGGAGCATGCTATTCGTCGGGTCGGTTATATGAATGTGCAGGAAATTCAGACTTTTTTAAGGACCTGCACACATTTAGTCGAAGGAGGAGATTTTACCGAGATTGTGTGGGCGCTTTTGACCGATTCCCGCCAAGACGTCCAACAGCACGGGCAAAAACTGCTCAACGAATATGAGCAGTCTGTCCACGAAATAGCCAATGTTGGCAGCTTGACGAGATTCGAACATGGTTCAAAAAATAATGACACAAATCAGGGGGATCACCCGCCGAATACCGTGGTACATGAGAACATCAATGCGATCCAAGCATTGGAGGTGTGCGTGGATGTGCCGCCCGAGAAACCCGAACAAACCTCAATTCCGAAGGAAAGTCCCACACTCGAAACTGATCTGAAGCATGTCCCACTACAGCAAACGATAAATCAACTGAATGACGAGTGTTCCGCTCTAAAAAAAGATAATGAAAACCTAAAACAGCAGCTACAACAGTCACTCCAGATAAACGAGGATTTCCGGGAAAAAGAACACCGATTCATGGAGCAAGACATACATGTTCAACAGTTACAACTAGAGATTCATAACCTCAAACGGCGAGTTGAAAAAATGTCGAATCAGTCTGCTGAAATTCAATCCTTTCAGAAGGTAGCGCAAGCGGAGCTTGCTGTTGAATTGAAATCCTTCGAGGAACTCGTTTATAAGGGTAATCAAACGATTGAACAGATGCAATCGGATTTCCAGTCTCAGGTTTCCGAACTTGGCAAATTCTCCGAAATGTCAAAGTCGGCGCTTCTTCGCGCCCGTGACAGAGTCGAACAGTTTCTTGGTCAACACGATTCTAAGCAGAACTCGCAAAATCGGGTACTGAAAGAACAGCCGAGCGTTGGCGTCTTTGTGGATGTTCAGAACATGTTCTATGCCGCCAAAGACCGGTACGCCGGGCGAGTGGATTATATCAAACTACTCGATCTCATCGTGGGCCCGCGGCAGCTTGTCGTGGCGTATGCCTATGTTGTCCAGATTCCCGAGATAAACCAGTCGGGATTTTTGTCCCTACTTGAGCATAATGGATATACCATAAAGAGCAAGGACTTGCGTCTCCGAGGAGACGGCACAGCGAAGGGGGATTGGGATGTGGGCATCGCAATTGACATCGTGTCAATGCTTGGAGCACTTGATGTCGTAATTCTAGCCAGCGGCGATGGTGACTTTTGCGCACTTGCGGAGTTGATTAAGCAACATGGCAAGCGGGTGGAGGTTGTCGCTTTTGAACACAATACATCAATGGACCTGCAACGAATGGCAGATCAATTTTTTCCAATCGGCGACGAGCTTCTTATTTGAGTTCGGTTGACAAGAATCCGTTTAAAGATTCACATGGAGCAATGTCGTTCCCCAAAACCGAGATTTCTGAGAATGGGTTTCGTTTGTAACGTTATTACAAGGATTGTTCTGTAGCGATCTGTAGATTCCTCGTACGATGAATCGTGGGTAGGAGAAAATTCCAAATCCCTGCGCTTGTTCGCGATCCGGGAATGGGCTATCGCAAGGGATATGCTATGGGAACGCTATCCATCAACCTAGTGGATAAACGTAGGCGATAGAAATTCCTATTCCATATTTAGTGGCTTAATCTATCCGATTCCATGGTTAATTGACTCAGTTGATTTATCCTTGTCCAGCCGCTTTATCTCAGTTGATCGGTTGATTGAATCGGAGATCGCTCCCACCTGTCAACGATGCCAAAATCTAACCCGCCCGCACACAACCTTCCTCTGAATTCCGATGATCTCCACGAAGGCGGAGATTCTCGCCTTTCGCGTGCCACCCCCCTTCCTCCAACTACCACCATAGCGCGAGATGAGTGTCTACTAGGAGATTGGTACTTCAATGAACGGCATTACACCCTCGCAATTCTAACATACAAACGTGCCTTGGAATTGGATCCTGAGTGTGCCGCTATTCATCACAGATTAGGGTTGGCATACTATAAAGAAGGTGAATTCGACGACGCCAAAGACGCTTTCCAGAAGGCAATTTCCCTAAATCCATTGAGCGCACATTATCACTATTCGCTAGGTCAGCTATTACAAGACTACTACGATCTTGATGGCGCATGGGTGGAGGCAGTCCACGAATTTACTAAGGCAATCGAACTTGACCCGACTTATGTAGAGGCGTGGTACGATCGAGGGTCGCTCTATGACAAGCGGGGCGAACTTGAAAAAGCGTGTCACGATTTTCAACAGGTCGTGGCGCAAATGCCGAATTATGCCGCTCGTTACAACCTTGCGGTACTATACATCAAACGGCAGATGTGGGCCGAAGCGCAAGAGGTGTTGGAGGAGATCCTTAGCATCGAACCCAACGATTCCGATGCCTATTATCACCTTGCCGATGTCCATCTCCAACGTTCGGGAGATTTGAGTCTGGCAATTGACTGCCTGAAGAGTGCACTGGAACGGGATCCCGACCATCTGGATGCCCGTTTCGCGCTAGGACTGCTTTATGCGAAGAATCGTCACAATTATCACGAGTATCGCCAGAAAGCAATCGATCAATTTGTTCAATTAGTTTCAATCAATGAGATGTTGAAGACCTTCGATCAACTGGATCAGGTCTATTTTATCCTGGGAAGTCTTTACGACGATGTTCCTGCCGACGCGGAATTGGCGATTTCGGCTTATCAGACGGGCTTGGAACATGCTCCGTCTGCTCGCGTCAGAAATAATCTCGGACTCTTATATTTGCAGAAAAATCAGATTCAGAAAGCTGCCGAGGAATTTCGCCAAGCGATTCAACTTGAGCCGGATTATGAAGCCCCGTACCACAATCTTGCGAAACTCTACTTTTACGAACACGACGAGGAACTTCTGAAGGATCTCCGTGGATGGCTAACATTCCGTCCTCAGGATGCCGCGACGATAATCTTTCGGCTTTCTCTTTCACTCATTGATGTAGCACGCGCCGAAGGACATCAAAGCCTGTTTTCCCGATTGCATCGTGTCAAGAATCTCGTTAGCGTGAGCGGCGTACAACTCCGATCGGCATTGCGACAGTCAGACCCTGCATCCAAACTACATAACACGCTTGATCGAACCTTAGTTCAACATGAGGACTCGTATAATCAGTTGACGGAAATCCTAGACACACTGCGAACCGAAACGCCGGTTTCGGAGCTAGTTGATATCAATAGGCTCATCGACAACCTGTTAGTTAAACTGAGGTCCGTTTGTACGGCAAAGGGAATTGAGTGCCAGCCAGATTTCGCAGCGAATCTACCGTTTATCAAGGGCGACTCGATCCAACTGAAAGAAGCGATCCATAACGTCTTAATCAACGCATTTGAAGCCATGCAAGACGGGGGTGTTCTGCAGGTTGAAACCGAATACCAGCCCCAATCCTCGCAAGTCCAAATCTCCGTTACCGACACAGGGGCAGGTATTCCGGACACACTTCGGCAAAAAATCTTTCAGCCGGGGTATACGCTCAAAGAGGGCGGCAGCGGGTTTGGTTTGACTATCGTTCAAAGAACGATCCGTGACCACATGGGGAGTATAGATCTGCGCAGCAAGGAGGGAGGTGGAACGACATTCATAATTCATCTCCCGGTAAATCCGGACGCCATTCCGATAAAAACAAACCTGCAGATGCGCCCTATCTTTTACGAAGCACGAGGCGACCTTGCATTTGAAGAGTTGGTATGAACGATGCTATCACCTAGTAGGAACAATCTTCCATGGGTATCGATTGGTTTAGGAACTCTTACTAATATGCACCTAGCACGCTGGACGACGGGGAAGCTAAACTCAGCCCGGAGGTGAAAATGCCAGAACGCATCTTGGTTGCCGATGATCAGGAAGAAATACAAGACTTGCTGCGAGAGATGCTTGCAAAACGGAGGGCGGAGGTCACTTCCGTCGGTACCGCCCAAGAAGCGCTTGACCTTATTGTCAAGGACAGTGACGCCTTTGACCTTGCAATCCTTGATCTTGATTTCGGGGAGGGTCAAATGAGTGGACTCGCTTGTCTGGAGGAAATTAGAAAAACAACCACAGCACTTCCCGTGATTATTTTGACTGGCAAGGGCACCGTTTCAACCGCGACCGAATCCATCAAATTGGGGGCAGAAGAGTTCGTTGAGAAGGATTTTTACCTGGAAGAAAACATGGAACTCGCCCTCATGCGGCTTGACAACCTTATTCGCACAACAATCGACAATAAACGTCTGCGTCGGGAACGAGAATTTTACCGCGAAGAATTGAAGGGCAAGTACAATATTGTTGGCAACAGCCCCCAAATTCAGCGATTAATCCAACAGATTCAAGAGGTTGCACCAATACCGCGTCCCGTTTTAATTCGAGGTGAGCGGGGAACAGGAAAAGAGTTGGTCGCCGCAGCCATTCATCATGATAGTCCACGAAAGAAAAACGCTTTTATAACCATCAATTGCGCCGCTTTGGCGGAAGGGCTCTTGGAATGCGAACTGTTTGGACAGGAAGACAATGCTTTTACCAACTCCTCATTCCGGGAAGGACGTTTCGTGTTGGCAGATAAAGGAACGCTCTTTTTGGATGAGATTGGGAACATGTCTTACGAGTTCCAACAAAAAATTCTCCGCGTATTAGAATATCAGCAATTTCAACGGGTCGGGGGATCGAAGACGTTAAATGTAGATGTCCGTGTCCTTGCCGCAACGAACAGCGATCTTGAGTCGGAAATGCAACAGGGTAAATTCCGCGAAGATCTTTATGATCGACTCGCTTTCGAGACAATTTGGCTCCCCCCGCTGCGTGAGCGCCGCGAAGACATCGAACTCCTGTGTTACCACTTTATGGAACGCTTGGCTGCCGAAGTAGCAGGAGTCAACCCCAAGAAACTGTTGCCCGAGACTCTTGATTGTTTGAACGCTTATCACTGGCCCGGCAATGTGCGTCAACTCAAATACATTATTGAGCAAATTACCTATAAAGTCGAAGGTGACGCAATTTCAATCCATCATTTGCCACAGGAAATTCTCGCGGCGTTTACGGCGGACACTGATGGGCAATCATTTGCCAATCGGCTGCAGGAGTTTGAAAAGCAACTCTTGACGGAAGCATACGAGGAATCCCAAGGCGATTTGGAAGCAGTTGCACGACAACTCAGCATTCCGCTGGAATCCGTGAAACAGCTCGTGCACAAACATCAGATTGTGTGATGGTCGGGTAGATAGCAGTGGGTCGCAGTTTTCCACTTCTGCGCTCCGGCAAAGCCCGTGTTAATGGATGCAGCTAAGATTTTGAAACAGTCGATCAAGGTACCTGCCGAAGAAAAATGTCCAAGGATTCGCCACGAGAATCCGTCCACACAATCACAGCACCGTCATCATCGTCAGCCACAGCTTTCGGCGTCGTCTGATTTCCACCGGCGGTGCAAACGGGTACGCCATTTAATGCCCACACGGATCTTCCATGTCCATCAATCCTTTGCGCGTAAATTGCGTCGTTGGTAACATTGCCGTAGTCTTCACGATAATCAAGCCAATACACAATTGCGCCGTGTGAACCGGCAGAGACTAAGAATGGTTTGCGCTGTTCGCCTTCAGCCGCGCTTACAGGAACTCCGTCGTTTTCCCACATGCGTTTCCCGTTGGGATTCACTCTTTGAGCATAAATGTCCGAGAAGATATCGCGATCGTCTCGCCACACGACAATCAAACCTCCTGCCCTGTCGCTTATGCCTTCGGGTACTTGTTGGTTTGACGGCGCATCACAGAGTTCGACACCGTTCTCCTGCCAGAGAATTTTGCCCGCCGAGTTAATTCTCTGTACGTAGATGTCGGCGCTGCTCAATAAGCTTCGGTCGTTTCTATAGTCTAACCAAACTATGAACGCTCCATCTGCTCCATCCGGAATCACGAACGGAGTGCTTTGATGTCCGGCAGCCGTACACACAGGAACTGCGGTCTCCGACCAGATCGCTTGCCCCTCATTATTCAGTCGCTGCGCAAATACATCCCAATCGTCAGTACTGATGTCCCACCATACGACGATCGCTCCGCCTTCACCATCTCCCGTTAAAAACGGATCGTACTGATCTCCCTCACCGCGATACACCGGTACACCGTTATCATTCCACATCGGGCGACCACCGATGCTAATTTTCTGAGCGTAAATGTCTTGATTTCCGTGCCGCCAATCCTCCCAGACAATAATAGTGTCACCCTTTTTATCAGAGATGGCTCGCATGTCCGTCTTTATCGCGGGATGAACGCATACGGGAGTACCTTCCCTTTGCCAAAGCTGATTTCCGTTTCCATCAATTCGCTGGGCATAGATGTCTTGATGTCCATTCCTTCCATCGCCAAATACGACAATCGCTCCGCCGTCGGTATCGGACACTACTATGGGCCAAATCTGTTCACTGGGCAGGCTGCAAACTTGAACGCCATCCGCCACCCATAGCATCTCGCCGTTTGCACCAACACGCTGCGCAAAGATATCCCGATCTTCGTTCCGTGCGTCCTGCCAGGCGACAATCACGCCTCCCCCGCCATCAGATACCAAGTCGGGAAAGTGCTGCTCATTCGCCGCAGTACAGACCGGGTTACCCTGTGATAAATCGTCAATCTGTTGGGCAGAAAGCGAAAGCGTAAATATAATCGAGAGCATGACTAATGCGTGAATAGTCCCGGCTATAAAAGTGGTGTTTGGTTGGGGAGGCAAAAAGCGTGAAATTGAATCTTCAACTGGTGAAATAGCATTCATTGGGGCAATCCAATCGTGACAAATCCGAAACGACAAAATGACTTTGCCGCGAATAATCAGGGGCAGACCAGAAAATAGTTCTTGCTTGCAGCGAATGCTTGGAGAGGGCGCATCAGGAAATAACCGCACGGATTACTTCTTGAAGGAGACAAGCGTAAGGTATTAAAAGGGAGGAATGTAATTCCGGCGTGGATCAGTGAAACTGGATTTAGAGACGGAGAATCTAGGATAGTCTTGAAATATTGCGGGGCTAGTCAAGAAATTATGATGTTTTGGTAAATCGTAAGAAGATCGAAAAATATTTGGCGCGCTACAGACTACTGATTGGGCCAATGACCAAAGATTGAGTTCACCGGGTTAGTCCAACGTCCTTCCTTGGGATTCCAGATTACATAGTCTTTCTCAGTTTCCCAGACCCCATAATGCAAGTGATATCCGGTACTACGACCACTGGTTCCCACATAACCGATGACTTCTCCGCGCTCTACTTTTCTCCCGCGGCTCATATTGTCGGCAAATTTGCTCATATGACCATAGACCGTTTCCATCTTTGCGGAAGGATGTTTAACTCGAATCATATTTCCCATCAGCCTGTCATAACCGCATTGTGAGATAATTCCGTGTGCGGCGGCTATTATGGGTGTATTTTTCTTGGTGACAATATCCAATCCGGTATGAAATTCACGCCGCCGCGTTATTGGATTTGTACGCGGACCATATTCAGAAGAGTACCAGTAAACTTTCTCTTCGCCATTTTCCGGTACAACTATCGGGAGAATTGAAGGCGTTTCACTCAGTCGCTTTTCTTCATTTTTTACGTACTCGTAAACCGGTACAATCGCTGCTTTCGCCTTTGCGACTCGCGTGCTTAACGAGTCCGGTTTTTCACTGGCGTAGACCGCTACGTGGGTAGTAGAATGCGTGTCTACGATTGCATCGCTCGATTCAGAATCCTCAAGTGAGTTGGCGCCAAAACCGGATCCGCCCTGTCCGATCATTCCCTCTGTTTCTGAGTCTATGCCCAACCCACTACGTACCTTGTCCGCCATTCTCTTGATTTCTTCCATTGTTCTCTCTTCAGAATCAAGTTTGGCTTGTAGGACTTGCACTTCCTCCTTAAGATTGGCGTTCTTTTGTTCAATCGCCTGGTGGCTGGCTTTAGAGAAAAGACCGTAACTAATCCCTCCGAGTGCGCTAACTACAACCGTAAAAAGGAAAATATATAATAACTTCAAGCACCACCTTCCGACCGAGATCTGCCGCACAGATCTGCCATCCGGAGACATAATGGCAAGTATGTATGTACTTTTCAACTTCAACCTCCTTAAATGCCGTTTTCTTAAGGATTTGTGGAACGGAAACACCCAGCCCAACACGTCACGACTTTAAGTATAGCACGATATAAAAATTGAATCAAGCGTTTTGGAAAAAAATTTAACCTTTAAAGCGATTTATTTGGTGCATAATCTTAAAGAACATACTACATCTAGATTGGAAGTGTATTAGGCAGGCGAAACTTTTGCTTATTGCTTACATCACATCATTGTAGAGTATGTACTTTATAAATTATGAATGCATGACACGCCAGCACAGCACCAGTGGTCATTGCTTTCGAAACGCTGATTATATCTTTTTAACTACCTATCGCCTGAGAACCTTAATCGCAGAGCAAATCGGATAGCGACTTATTAAGCGGCTAAACAAGGAAATCAAGGCAAATGAAGCGATTGAATGAGGAATGCGATAGTGAATCCCATTAGCATCCAATCAATCGAACGATTACTGGGGACGATAACGCTCCCATAGCACTCGCGATAGAACTTTCTAAGATAACCCTACCACTATCTGATCACTCGGTAGCCAAAACGTAAAAAGTCAAGCCAGAACAGCTGTGTATCTTGGCAAACACGCTCAAGACGCACTGAGCACACATTTCTAGACCGTACGTAATTCTTAAACGACGGATCTGTAAGGGCGGTTTCACAAATTTTACTAAAATCAGCTTTTCAACGTACTTTTTTCAGATTACGTCTAGAAATCTATCCCGAGAAGCGCGTTGCTTCGACACCGAGCTTATTTAACTATCTCCAGTTTACCTGATACGAAGCTCATTTGCTGGGCGGCGCTCCTGAACAATCAACCGCTCGGCTTTTATACGACCGATGTGTTCACTAACGATGCAAAACGCCGACTGATTCGAATCCTGCCTGTAGACGTGAACCAAAGTGAGGCGCGTTGTACTGTCGAAAGCAAGGGAGCGGTGCGTTTGAGCCTTACCTGTGTCAAAGGACTCAGTTCATCCAAAGCTCAGCGGGTGGAAGCCGCTCGCCGCACAGGAAAATCTGTGTCGATAAAGGATTTCGTGCGACGCACACAACTCGATTGTTCGGTAATTGAACGGTTGGTTGCCGCCGGTGCCTACGACGTTTTCAACCTGCCCCCGCGAGAGATATGCTCTGGCAGGTTGGATACTCGATCACTGGCGCGAACACAATCTCGCCATCGAACCGGAACTTGCGTCTCCAGACCTCCCAGAGTTAAACGCTTGGGAAGAACTCGATTGGGAATACGCTGCACAAAATTGTTCACCTCGCACCCATCCCATGGAACTTTTGCGAGGAAGCCTCAAGAGCTATGTACGGAGAAGCGATGCGTTGAAATCATTGAGGGGCGGGCATGGGTGGCCAGCCTGGCAATATGTATTCAAAGGCCACCCACGGCGAAGGGAGTGGCATTTCTAGTATTGGAGGACGAGTGTGGTTTGATGAACGTGGTCATTATGCCGCAGGTCTATGAGCGATACCGATCAGTCTTCAGGCTTTCATGCTTCGTGTTATGTACGCGGTTCTGTGCAACGCCGCGACGGAATAATTCACCTGAAAGTGACATCTTTTGAACGGTTGGCGTGGGACTAATGCCGCTGTGTTGTCTCAATAGGCACAACACAGAAAACCCCGCGTGGTCGAAGCGTGCGGCACGGACGTTCAGTCGCACAAAAACGAGATTTATGAGAATCAGCGGACCCCAGCCATCAGGCAAACCGTACCACATCCAATAGAAACGCAGCACTTTGTATTCTCGGTCGTCGGCAAAAAAAAACAATTTACTCATGGATCCGGACATCACACCTCCGCCGTTGCCAAAATTAGGTACTTGGAGTCAACTGAACCGGGCATATGGCACCCAAGGATTTTCTACACACACGCACCCGCTGAAGTTGCTCCGAGTAAGGTTCAATTCTGAAATTCGCCGTAGGGATGCATTGGAAAACCTAATCCACGGATGGCTAAGAGGATTGCTTTGCGAGTGCTGGAGGCCGAATCCGGATTAACCAACGTTGTCATATCGCCCCAGGTTTTTGAGCAGTACCGCTCAAACTTTCGTTGTTTCCGTTTGTGGTCGTTCGCGGAACATCGAAGCGTTACGGCAAGTTGATTAGTGTCTAGGTTAGTGAGAAATTCGCTTTTGAATGGTAAGAATACGCTAGGATAAAAGCCGTGCCGTTCACGTGGTGATTGCAGTAGATTAGCGACCAGCAAATCGCCCATTCCCGCCCTCTTTTTGCATGCCCATTCATCACACATCTCGCCCAACAGGACAGACATAAAGGGAGTGTCTACAACAAAAAAGCGGCGATTGTCCCGCCGCAATAGAAGGCTCACACTCACCAATGTTCAGGCATGAAACGCCTTCCAGGTCACACATGATTTCTGTTTTGATGTTGAAAATTCTGTCCGACTTCGATCCAGCTCAGTTGCTATTTTCTGCGAGCCAAATAGGATGATAGCGCATAATCGAATGGAGTCGAGGTGTCAATCTGGACATAGTCGATTGAATTCCCTCCACAGCCGCGCCGATAGTCCTGAATAAACCCTTCCAACTGTTCAATATACCCGGCTTTGATCGTCTCTGCCTGCGTCGGGAGTGTACTCGCGGTCTCCATATCTTGGAATACCACCGGGCCCTCAAAGGGGAAGGTCATCTCGGCTTTATCCAATAAATGGAAGACTATAACTTCATGCTTTCGGTGACGCAGGTGCTTAAGCGCGGACAACACTTTTGTCGGTTCATCAAGAAGGTCGGAAATCACGATTACCAAACCCCGACGGACAATCCGTTTCGCAAGTTCATGGATGATTGTACTCAAATCCGTTTCATCGCCAGGTTCGGTATTCTCCAAGCTAGACAGGATGGCTTGCAGGTGAGTTGCGGCACCACGCGGGGGGATGTACTCCTTGATGTGCGTGTCGAATATTGCCATGCCCACAGAGTCGCGTTGTTTGAGCATCAAATACGACAAGGATGCCACGCAATAGCACCCGTATTGGAATTTTGTAAGGCTGCTTTCATCGTATTTGTAGTTCATTGAGGCGCTGGCATCCAACACAATGTAGGCGCGGAGGTTGGTTTCTTCTTCAAATTTCTTGACGTAGTAACGGTCGGATTTCCCAAACACCTTCCAGTCAATGTATCGAATTTCGTCCCCGGGCATGTACTGTCTGTGCTCGGCAAATTCCACGCTGAAACCTTGATAGGGGCTCTTGTGCAGACCGGTGATGAAGCCCTCTACGACCAGACGCGCGACTAGTTCCATGTTGCCGAGTCGAGATAAAGCAGTCGGATCCAAGTATTCATGGGATGTATTCATAAATTCTACCCTTCAGGGCCGCGTTTTGCCGCTAGCAGACACGTCATTCAACACCGTTGCGTTTTGGGGAACTCGAAGTTTGGCCGCCTAAATCGTAAGTATAACACACAGCGTCCGAGCGTGTCGACCCATGCAGATTTCTCATTGCATCACCCGAAAATCGGTGAGTATAATAGACAGTGCGAGTAACGTTGAGAATGGGCAAATCGTTAACATGTGGGGGATGTAAGTTTTGCTATTCAGAAACAAGAAAGGGCGAATTCCCGATACCAACGCCAAAGACGATCAAGCAAAGGATGATTCAATTCCGCTGCAAGCACAGAAGTTGAGCGTAAGGTTTGATATTTTGCCCGAGATTTCTTACTTAGATGATCGTCTATGTTGCCTATTGATAGATTTGTTCCCCATATTAGAGGGGTTTCCCGATGCGGTATGGATATCACAGAAGACATGCGAAGAGGGATTGGATTTTTGCCAGTTGAATTTCTGGGCGTTTTCCGCTGACCCGGATGCTATCAAGGAGTTCTCAATTTGGTTTCAGAGTATCTTTAGGAATGAGGAGGTTTCAGGACTTCTCGAGCGGTTCGTTCGACATGCGCTGGAAAAACCGAATGAAGCGGAGGTGCTCCTTTCAGATTGGTCGAGAGTACATGTGACAGATAACGAGGTGCGTGAAATTGTAGGCCAAGAGTTGCATTTGCGGGAGAAAACTGATCTATGACTCAAGGGTATGAAGCCGTTTGCAGTACTTGTCTCAATTTAAGTCCGCCGAACAATGAACAGGGGGAAATCGACAATCTAGTGGCTATGTTCAATCCGATGATTGTAGATCGTGCCTATAGGAGCACGGGGAAAACTCGATGGTCATCGGCTCGGTCAATTACCGCTCATGAGTTCGCGAGTTTGAAAAGGGCGGAGACACCCAAGGAACAGCTGTCGAAAGACATAAAAATTAGAGAAGAATCTGAATTATTCGTAGTTCAGGCTGTGTGCATCGTATGGTAAACCTGTATCCGAGTTAGAACCATTTTGAATATTCGGTAACAAGGCTATTTTTAGAAATTTGAAGACAGGTTTCTTCATGCTTGTGCAATCGCACGCGATACACCTGTGAAATCTCTAACAGGATCTTCTATGGGAACGCCATTGCGCTCGTTAACTACTCGCTTGATCCTTTCTTATCCAGTCAGTTGATCCTTCGCTAATCGCTCGGTTAATCACTCGTACTTCACTCGTTTGATCCCCTCCGGGGCTTTTAGTCGCTGATGCGCAGGGACCTCTATCGCAGCCACTGCACATTCCTTTGATCGTACCTTACAATCTGGTAGAATTCAAACAGGCTGTAGCGTGCACACAATACGCTTCAAAATTACCGCTCCGACCCGTATCTCTAAGAGCCTGTTTGAAAAGTCCGGAATCGCCTTAGAGAAAGGGCTATTTTGGGGTAAATGCCCTCAAGAACCTATTAGAAAAAGAAAAAAGTTGTCTGAACGGTTGATGTTTACGTTTACTCATTGGAGCAGTTAAATCTGAACCAATGAAAGGAGTAAACATGAACCGCAAGCGTTATCCCAGTGATTTGACTGATGCACAGTGGGAGAAACTGTCCTCGTTTCTGCCAGCCCCTCAACCATTAGGCAGACCTCCAAAATGGGAGATGTGCTTAATCATCAATGCTATCTTTTATGTCGTCAAGTCCGGTTGCCAGTGGCGAATGCTACCCCATAATATGCCACCGTGGCAAACCGTCTATTACCATTTCAGAAAGTGGCAAGTCGACAACACATGGCTCTTGATTCATCAGGCACTTCGCGAACAAACACGTTGTGATGGCGGCAAACAACCATCACCGACAGCAGCTATCATTGACAGCCAATCCGTTAAGACGACGGAACTGGCGGAGACTAGAGGATTTGATGGTCACAAGAAGGTCAAAGGACGCAAACGCCATCTGGTAACGGATACGACGGGTATTCCATTGATGGTCAAAGTCACTGATGCCAATGTTAGTGACAATCAGATAGCTATCGAGTTACTAACAGAAGTGTTTAGCTGGTACATAACAATTCAGTTGGTGTGTGCCGATGCCGCCTATCGCGGCGAATTAGAAGACTGGTTATATCTGGCTCATCAGTGTCAACTAGAGATTGCATCTACGCTAGGGCAGCAGGGGTTTGAAGTTGTTCCGTTACGATGGATTGTTGAACGCACATTCTCTTGGCTTGGTTGGTTTCGTCGATTGACTTTGGATTATGAACGCTTTCCTAAGACTGCTGAAACTATGGTATACATCGCTTCCATCTACTTGATGCGAAATCGAATCAAATGACTTTTCAAACAGGCTCTCAATTGGCGTTTAGAAGACTAATTTCTCTAAGAAAGCCCAATATGGCGCTCCGCTGGAGCGCGAGAATCTGGACATGCCGCAATCTATCAACATTTCGATCCTCCGGATTGAGGAATGCGACTCCGACTGGAACGTGTCACTTACGGAAAAAATTCTCCAAACAGGGATAACTGGGGGCTATACACCTATCGCGCCGCTCGCGCTTTCAAACGCCCATCGCAATAAGATGAAGAAAGAATATCGGAGATTTGATGACTATTGAGAAGATTCAATCTTAAGAGGAGAAAACAACGATTTAATGGCCATCGATCACTTTGATGATTGCAGATCTGTTATAGTCATTTCAACTAAGAATTACACATTTAGGAATAGCCAGTTCGATCTGCAGCAACGCAGTTTGTCGCGTATCTTTTTGTAGGAACGAGTTCTGTTCGCGACCTGGAGGTCGCTCCTACAGGTAGTTGTTGGTTGGTCGCAATAATCTTTATATGTGTAAAAATGAATGTAAATGACTATAGAATTGACGACGATTATTTGGGCATGTTCGGCAGGAAAAGAGCGTTGACAACTAATTGCGGCAGGTGCTATACTGCCGCCTGTTGCTGTTGATGAGGGGGGGGGCTGCGATGAGGCTGTTTTCCGGGGGAATTGTTCTCCTATTTTTATTGTTAAGCACGCATGTAGAATCGGGTTACACGTACACGGTCAATGAAGTATTCGAGAACTTTAGGAAAGCCTACAACGAATCTCGAAACTTCAGTGCAGAATTTGAGGAGACCATTTTTCGGGATGGCGTCAAAAGCTCTTCGCGAGGTGAACTGACCTTCAGCAAACCCAATTTGCTCAGAAAGAGAACCGTTGGCCAGAAAGATCCGACTCAACTCGTCCAGCTAATCGTCTTGGACGGCACCTATTCGTGGGCATATACCCCTTTGCTGAATCAGGTCAACAAAATGAAACTAAACAACCCCGAACATGAGCCATTATTGCCGGGAATTGACGCTTCATTGCAGGATGTTCAAAAGAATTACGACATTAAGCTTGTTGTTGATGAAGTTGCTAACCAGAAGGGTGTTTATCAGCTTGAATTAACTCCCAAGCCTCATTTACTGTCCAATCCCGTGGACGGTGGGCAATCGCCGCGCGAGACTTTGGAGATGTGGATTCAGGAATCGGATTGGTTGCCGATTCAGTTTGGATACAAACTTCAGAACGAGACCGAAAGTAATGTCATTGGAGTCATTTCGCTGACAAACATCAAAAGAGACCGAAAACTTGACGCAGAGTTTTTCAAATTTAAAATTCCTGATGGTGCCGAAGTCATTGATATCTCGCCGAATGAATAATTCAGGGAGGCGCTCAACGGGCAAGAGATTGGAAGGGTGGAAGACGGGAGGGATGGGATTTGCTTGCAGCTTGTCCATCCGGTTGGAACCGCTTAATTTCCCTTCATCGTTTCCTGAACGGTCACTCAGACAATTTGATTGCTTGATTCTTAACCGTAGGGCATATTTCACGAGGAATAGGCTGGTGCGTTGAGCGCACCCACCGATCGCTTAAATTTTTTGATGTTCAACTACGCGTCTCCTAATCTAATTTAGTTCAGAAACAAAGGCGCATTCGACGCGAGAATTGGTTGTATAGTCATTTCAACAAAGAACTACACCCATAGACAGGTGATACACTGTTGGTTTGCAAACGCGGAATTGTCTGCGTGAATTCTGTGCGTTCAGCTTTTCAATTCTTGGCATCTAGTGTCTTAATGTTGAAACTCTCAAGCCAAATCGATGGATCGTGGTGTTCTTTTGTCTTAACGAACAAGTGATTGAACGATGAACTTTCGCACGCTCCAACATTTGGCGAACGGTTTGACAGTTTCGCGCATCTTGCTTATTCCTCCATTCATGATTTCGTTTCGGTCTATTGAAAATCCCAACTACCGGTTGTTAGCTGCAATTATCTTTGGAGTGGCGGCGCTAACGGATTTTCTTGACGGTCGAATTGCCCGTAAACATGGAATCACGAGTTTTGGCAAATTTGTTGATTCGCTTGCGGACAAGCTGCTGGTAGGCGCGGCGCTCATTTGCCTGTTCGGCGAAAAACTTATCCCGGGCTGGATGGTTCTAACAATCATGGGACGCGAATTAGTTGTGACAGGGTTGCGTGTGCTTTTTGTCGCCACACAAGGATCCGTTGTCGCGGCCAACAAGTGGGGAAAATATAAGGCTACCTCGCAGATGGTTGTTATCTTCGTCAGTCTGATTCTTCTCGTGTTTCAAGGGTATGGAGTGGGGGATGAATGGATTGGGCGGTTCAGACTAATTTATTTCATGATGTATGTGCCTCTTGTTCTAACTGTGGTCTCGGGACTAGAATTTCTGTATGGGAATCGCAAAGCGCTGTATTCCGTAATGCGATCGACCGATCTGTTTGATTCCGGAGATGATTTTTGACCTTGGTCAGGTTAAAAGTTAAGCACTCCGTTACCTGAACCCGAACCAAACCCCCATAGAAAGTGTGAATCAAGAACAGATACGGTGTTTTGTCGCAATCGAGATTCCCGAAACGATTCAGACGCTGCTAACTTCCGCTCAAGAGGAACTCAGGAAGTTCGTTCGCGGGGCATCATGGGTAAAGCGAGAGAACATTCATCTGACGTTGAAGTTCCTTGGAGATGTGGCCCCGAACCAAATTAGCGCCATTAAAAATTCGATTGAACAGGTGACGGATACTCGGTCACCTTTTTCAATGGAGTTAGGGGGCATCGGCGCCTTCCCAAACTTGAGTCGTCCAAGAATCATTTGGGCGAGCGTGAAAACCGGCGCAGATGGGGTCGCCGCCATTGCGAGAGAAATCGATTTAAGGCTGAGTCGTCACGGATATGAGCGCGATGAGAAGCCGTTTCGTCCACATTTAACTCTTGCCCGGCTCAAGAGTCGGACTAATTTAAAACCTCTCGTTGATGTGTTCCAACAATATGAACCAATGGTGCTAGTATATGTAGTATTTAAATCATAAATGACATACTATATACTGACACGATGATGTGCGATTATGCGCGGTTGACAAATGTTGCGCCTACCTGACCTGCTAACAACCTAGATATAGTATGTCATTGAAAATCATGTACCAATTAACTAGCACCAAAGGTTATGATACAATCAGTGACGCCAGAATGATTGTCAAACAGATTCGAGTCGTCCAAAGCCAACTTCGGCGAAGCGGGGCAGTCTACACTCCTCTGGAAACTTGCTGTTTCAATAGTCGTTCTACAATATAGCACAATTATAGGCTCTTTAGCTGCTTATACTATTTCTCTATATTTTCAGTGCACAAATAGCGTCGATCAAGTCGTTCCAAGGCAGGGCAAGAGGATTTCTATCGCATTCGCTATTCGCTCATTTTGTTCCTCTTGGCTTATTCGGTGTTCCACTTCTCGACTGAATTCACAGGGAGATTAAACCGATTATGACATCAGATGAAAAAAACGGATCTATCAATAACGCAATATCGCAGATTGAGCGGGAACATGGAAAAGGCGCGATTATGCGTTTGACTGATACAGATGTTGTACCCGTGGAATCAATTCCAACTGGGGCACTTTCGCTCGACATTGCACTTGGAGTTGGCGGCATTCCGTGTGGTCGAATCATCGAAGTATTTGGGCATGAAGCTACCGGCAAGACCTCCCTTACACTTCACATGGTTGCCGAAGCCCAGAAGTTGGGGGGTGTCGCCGCGTTCGTTGATGTCGAACATGCGCTGGACATAAGCTATGCCAAAAGAATCGGCGTAAACATGGAGAACGTGTTGATCTCACAACCGGACACGGGGGAACAGGCGTTAGAAATTGTAGAAACGCTCATCCGAAGTGGTGCGATTGATATTGTCGTGATTGATTCGGTCGCTGCTTTAACCCCGCAAGCTGAAATTGAAGGTGACATGGGTGACGCGCATGTCGGCCTATTGCCGCGCCTCATGTCCAAAGCGCTGCGAAAGCTGTCAGGCGTGACCAATAAGTCCAGAACAAGCGTCATCTTTACGAATCAGATTCGCCAAAAGATTGGAATTATGTTTGGCAATCCGGAGACGACGCCGGGCGGGCTCGCGCTCAAATTTCATTCTTCAGTAAGGCTTGAGATGCGCCGTGCCGAGACACTGAAGGAGGGGAACGAAGTGCTAGGGAACCGCGTCCGAGTCAAAGTTGCAAAGAACAAGGTGGCTCCGCCGTTCCGAGAAGCGGAATTCGATCTAATATTTGGTGAAGGGATTTCCAAAGAGGGCAATATCTTGGATGTGGCAGTCGACTGTGGAATTATCCAGAAAAGCGGCTCTTGGTTTTCGTATAATGACGAACGACTTGGGCAGGGCAGGAATAGCGTTAAGGAATACTTGAAAACGAACCCTCAATTTTCCGCCGATATTGAGGGCAAGATTCGGGAAGCCTTGGGAATGCCTTCGCAGTCATCCGCAGCCTCGATTCCTGATGAGGGCGAGCAGGTTTAGGACAAATCGCAGTCGTAGATTCCGGTACACACAGTGCGATTTTGACGAGTTGGGCAATCTGTGCCGGGACATTATCCTTGACAGAATTTTCGCGGAAGTGCTATAATCCTTTTAGGCTTGCCCCGCCGGATGGCTTTAAGGCGTGGTTTTGAAAACCCATATAGTTTTTGTCTTTTTTGGGTGTCTATTAGAGATTCGAAATAATCTTTGAACGTATTCCATAATGTTTATTAAATTCTAATAGCATAGGATGAGATTATGTCCATCAAGAAAAGAGACACCGTAGGGCCATTTGAAGAAATCCAGGATGAATCAAAGCCGACGGCGCGTTCATCAGATCGAAAATCCTACAATCAGAAACAGATTCGTGAAATGGAGTTTATGATCGAATCTTTGGAAAATGAGAATGATGACTTGAAAAGGCGTCTTAACGCTGCTCCGTCCGATGATTCAGACGTCCGTCTCTACGAAATGACTCGGGAATTGATGCAAGCTCATCGGCGGAATCGGAAACTGACGAGCACGCTTCAAGAGGCAAAGGAGAAGCTAGAGCACCTGAAGGAGAAGGTGGAGCAACTAAGCGCGCCACCGAACAACTACGGAGTTTTTCTTGGCACAAATGATGATGGTACCATCGATATCGATCTCGGTGGTAAAAGATGGAAGGTCAAGTCCGACCCGGATATAAACGTCGAACAGCTTAAAAAGGGGCAGGAGGTAATTGTAAACGGTGTTCTAAATGTAGTGGGGGTTCGAGAGTTTGACCAGCGCGGGGAAGTCGTTAAGGTCAAGGAAGTGCTTGATGAATCTCGTACGATTGTTAGCCTTCGCGCCGACGAGGAACGTGTCGTAGAGATTTCGGAACCACTTAAAGCTGAAGCACTGAAACTCGGTGATAACGTCCTACTTAACCAAGGCACGGGGATGATTATGGAAAAACTCCCCAAAACAAAAGTGGAAGATCTCTTGCTCGAAGCTGTGCCAGACATCAGATACTCGGATATCGGCGGATTGGACGAGCAAATCGAAGCGATTCGCGACGCAATAGAAACACCCTACCTCTATCCCGATGAATACAAAGAGTTTGCGCTGACACCCCCGAAAGGCATTCTACTTTATGGTCCTCCCGGGTGCGGTAAGACTTTGATCGCGAAAGCGGTTGCAAATAGTCTAGCCACGAGAGTGCGACAACTGACGGGAAGGGATGACATCAAAGGCTATTTCATCAACATCAAGGGACCGGAGTTGCTGAACAAATATGTTGGCGAGACGGAACGAAAGATTCGCGAAGTTTTCCAAAAAGCGAGCGAGAAATCCAAAGAAGGGGTTCCCGTCATTATATTCTTTGATGAGATGGACTCTCTTTTCCGATCAAGGGGTATGGGGATCTCGTCCGATATGGAATCGACTTTGGTACCGCAATTTCTGGCCGAGATTGACGGGGTCGAGAGTCTGCGTGATGTGGTTGTCATCGGCGCTAGTAATCGACAAGACCTTTTGGATCCAGCCGTGCTGCGTCCCGGAAGGTTAGATATCAAGATTAAGATAGATCGTCCCACATCGGAAGGCGCGAAAGATATCTTTGCCAAGTATTTCACCTCGGATTTACCCATCGCGTCGTCCGAACTCGAACGATTCGATAACGATAGCGGGAAAACCGTTCAACATCTTATAGATCAAGCAATCGATGAGATGTATGCGACCACCGAAGAAAATAAATTCATTGAGGTGACTTACGCTCGCGGCGAGCGCGATATTCTGTACTTTAAGGACTTCGTTAGCGGAGCAATGATCGAGAACATCGTTTCACGTGCGAAGAAAATGGCAATCAAACGGTTGATTGGTTCCGACGGTAAGGAAAAGGGCATGACGTTCGAAAACCTCAAGGACGCCATCCATGAGGAATATAAGGAGAACGAAGATTTGCCTAACACCACTAATCCTGACGATTGGGCGAAAATCTCCGGCCGAAAAGGTGAGAAGATTGTCAACATCAGAGCCTTGGTCAATGAATCGGAGCGTAACAAGCGGAAGGACGTGAGGGTAATCAAGGGCGGCGCTTATCTTTAAACTTGAGGAAACGGCGCGAACCGACTCGCCTCGAATTACGAACCGATTATGACTACACCGATGATCATGGGTACAGAGACCGAGTTCGGCATTTCGGTCAAAAATGCACGTGACCAAGATCCTGTTGCAGCTTCAACGCTGGTTGTGAACGCTTACAAGGATCGTGAGTTAAAAGGGGTTACGTGGGATTACGATCAGGAATCCCCGCTGATGGACGCTCGGGGCTTTTTGTCGGAAGGTGAGAGCGATACGCCAGACCGGGAAAACAACAGCTTGATTAACGATATCCTGATCAATGGCGGCAGGTATTATGTCGATCACGCGCATCCGGAATATTGCACGCCGGAATGCACCAATCCACGCGACCTCGTTATCTACGAAAAAGCGGGGGAGCTAATTCTCGATCTGAGCCGTCTCGCCGCAGAAGAACTCTTGCCCAACAACCAAGAGATTATCATCTACAAAAACAACACAGACTATAAGGGACATAGTTACGGCTCTCATGAAAACTATTTGATGTCTCGGACGATTCCGTTTCAGGATATCGTTGACGGGTTGACTCCGTTTCTGGTTACCCGTCAGATTATCACAGGGAGCGGCAAGATTGGCGCTGAGAACGGTGCGGAAGAAACCGATTATCAAATTTCGCAACGCGCCGATTTCTTTGAAACGGAAATAGGACTGAGTACGATGGTAGCGCGTCCAATCATCAACACGCGCGATGAACCGCACGCCGACGAAAAACTTTACCGCCGGCTACATGTCATCGTCGGGGACTCGAATATGTCGGAACTTGCCATCTACTTGAAAGTTGGAATCACGAGCCTAACGCTCCAACTCATTGAGAAGGGCATCCTCGGGGACAGATTCAAACTCTCGGAACCCGTAACCGACATCAAAAGAGTGTCGCGTGATCTTTCGTGTAAAACTCAGTTGGTATTGGAAGATGGAAGAAGGCGGACATCAATTGAAATCCAACGCGAATATCTCGGATTGGTACGAGACAATCTTTCTGAATTCTGCTCATCCCCCATCATATCCGACGTGATGGAGAAATGGGAGTTCGTGTTAGATCGACTTGAAGCAGACCCGATGAGCCTGAATGGGGTCTTGGATTGGGTAACCAAAAAGAGGCTTATTGACGCTTATATTCAACGGCACGGTTTTAAATGGTCAGATTCGCGCGTCCGCATGTTGGACCTCCAATATCACGATATCCGACCAGATAAGGGGCTGTATGCACGATTGCTCAAGAATGGGCGTGTGAAACGGGTTGTTAATCAAGATGAGATAGTCCATGCAATCACGAATCCACCCGTAGATACCCGCGCCTATTTTCGCGGCACCTGTCTAAAAAGGTTCCCCAACGAGATTCACAGTGCGAGTTGGAACTCGATGATTTTTTGCCTTAATGGCTCATCTCTGGACAAGATTCTGATGGATCGGCCGCATTTTGGGACTCAAGAAATCGTTGGCAATCTGTTGAGCAGCAGGTGCGCCGAAGAGGTTGTGAAAGAGATATCCACGAATGCCTCTTGAGAGCTTGATTACAATAGGCGGTCACAATGTGGAGTAGGTCTCTATCGCGCCCCTAGAGGATCTCTATCGGGATTCACTATCGCAGGATTGGCTATTGCGCGCGCCAATCGCTTGCTTAATCTCATCATCCATTCGCTTGATCCTTCGTTATCAAGATTTCTATCGCGCTCCTTGTTCAGTCAGTTGATTGTTATTTGCACACTCGATCTCAGTTGATTCTACGAGTTTACTTTCAAACAGGCACTAAATCTATTTTCTATATTAGTTGATATTATTCTCGATTGCAGATTCCGAAAGGGGGCAGCATGCGATCAGAAAAACAAGATAACGAGCAGCGAGATTCGAAGCCTCAAGACATTGAGGAGATTCAACCGGATGCCGAACTCGCCGAGCAGGGCGAAGAACTCTCGGAAGACCTTGACCAAATTCTCGATGAGATTGATGAAATCTTAGAAGAAGATTCCGAAGAGTTTGTCGAGAATTACATTCAAAGGGGAGGACAGTAGTCGTGTTCGATGATCACGATTACAGCTCCTCTAACTTTATTGAGGTGCTCAGACAGAAACGACCCGATCTATTAGCACCGTTCCATACAGGAAACCCGCCTACACATTCACATCACACAGCCCTAGTTCCGGGAGTCTCTGCCAAATCAGATTTGGACCTTCTCGAAGGAACAACAGTATTGGCAGCAGTCTATGATGAAGGGGTCGTCATTGCCGGAGATCGTCAGGCGACGGATGGCTTCCAAGTCGGTGAACGCCGTATTGAAAAGGTCTTCGAAATTGACAAATCTTCCGCTATTGCTATCGCCGGTATCGCAGGCTTAGCGATTGAGATGGCAAGGTTGTTCCAAGTTCAAGTCGAGTTCTACGAAAAAATCGAAGGAACCATGTTGAGCCTGGACGGCAAAGCAAACTTTCTGTCAAACTGGTTAAGAGCAAATCTTAATATGGCTCTGGAAGGATTGATTGTCGTCCCAATTTTCGCCGGTTACGATTCAAAGCAGGCGCAAGCACGAATCTTTAAGTATGACGCGATTGGCGGACGCTACGATGAAAGCGCATACTACGCTATCGGATCAGGCGGTAAAGATGCGCGATCCACGCTAAAAAAACTTTATCGGCCCGGCATGTCTCGCGATGAAATCTTGAAGATTGTGTCCGAAGCACTATGGGATGCCGCCGATGAGGATTTGGGAACCGGTGGACCCGATCTGATTCGAGACATCTTTCCAACGATTAAGGTAATTGATCAGACAGGCATTACGGACATCCCGGATTCCGACGTCAAGGCGCTTTACACGGAATTGCTCGAAAGATTGAAAGATTAACCACGTCAATTGAAGGAGGTGAGAATGTCCTCACCGTATTACGTGTCGCCAGAGCAAATTATACAGGATAAGCGCGACCTTGCCCAGCGCGGTATTGAACAAGCAAAAGAGGTAATTGCTCTGGAGTACAACAATGGTATTGTGATGGTTGCCGAAAATCCGTTGACCACGGTTTTCAAGATTTCCGAGGTGTATGATCGGATTGCATTAGCGGCAACGGGTTTGTCGCCAGAATATGAAGCCTTGAGGCGTTACGGAATCGAACAGGCTGAGATTAAAGGTTTCAACTACAATCGTGAGGATGTCACGGCTAAGTGGCTCACAACGGTGTATTCGCAAAGTATCGGGGCAAATTTTCGGGAATGGGATTCCAAACCGCTTGAGGTCGAGTTGTTGGTCTGCGAAGTGAAAGGCGACGCCTCATCGAGCAATCGCATTTATCATCTGTCTTTCGATGGCACCTTCGGAGAAGAGGAGCAGTATGCAGTAATCGGCGGGCGGGCTGATTCCATTGTTGAGATTCTTGAACAAGAACACAGGGAAGGCATGGCGTTAGAGGATGCCATTCGACTGGGAATCAAAGTTTTTGAAACAATTGAAGCGGACGTTGACGAGGAAACTTCGGAAGAGCCCCGTTATGAAATTGCGGCTGATACCATTGAGGTCGCGTTACTTGATGAAGAGCAGGAACGACGCAGGTTTCGACGCCTTCCTCCCGAAGAGCTTGAGAAAATTTTTTAGCACATGGACCGTAGGATTTACGGACTCGAAAGCGAATATGGTCTCATCTGCACTCCGGAGCGACGCGGCGGAAAAGCGCTCTCGATTCAGAATGCTGTGATGTACCTATTCCGCGAAATAATATCGGGGAGAATGTATCCGGATGTGTTCTTGGAAAATGGGGCTAGATTTTATCAAGACATCGGTTGCCACCCCGAATATGCCACCCCCGAATGTGACAACGTACGCGAATTGGTCACACATGATAAAGCCGGCGAGCGTATAATTGAGCGGCTCTCCGTTACCGCAGAAAGAAAAATGCGGATCGACGGCTTTTACGGGAAAGTCTCGGTTTTCAAAAACAATACAGATACCCCGGGAAATACCTACGGTTGCCATGAGAACTACTTGATGGATCGCCGAGTTAGTTTCCGGCAACTCGCCTCGCAGCTCATCCCCTTCTTCGTCACACGCCAAATTTTCACCGGTGCCGGAAAGGCCATACGCACCGACCGCGGCAGATACGTTATCTCCCAACGCGCCCAACATATTCGCGAGGAAATCTCTATCGCGACAACAACGGCACGTGGCATCATCAACACGCGTGATGAGCCGCATGCTGATCGTGAGAAGTACAGACGATTGCACGTTATCGTTGGCGATTCCAACATGTCCGAATTTGCCACGTTTCTCAAGGTGGGTACAACGGCAATCGTTCTGCGCATGATAGAGGACAATTTCATTAGACAACGCCTCGCATTGCGCAACTCTGTCAAAGCCATTTGGGAGATTTCAAAAGACACGAGATGCACACACAAGATTGAGTTGGAGAATGGGAAGCGGCTCTCAGCGGTCGAACTCCAATGGCAATACTTCGAGTGCGCCAAACAGTATTTTGAACAGGCGGAGTCAGATCCAATCACCGACCAAGTAATGAAAAGGTGGGAATTTGTGTTGAAGCATCTAGCAAGGGACCCATCGTCACTCGATCGCGAACTTGACTGGGTCATCAAGAAAAAACTAATTGAGACGTATGTTGCCAGTCGAAATCTCAATTGGGATTCTGCTGACGTATCAATGCTAGATCTTCAGTACCACAATATTCGAAGAGAAGGTGAAAAAAAGAAAACCGGACTGTATTATAAACTGGAAAAAAAGGATCAAGTCGAGCGGATTGTCAGCGACGATCAGGTTGACAAAGCGATGCATCTCCCGCCAGAAACTACGCGCGCGAAGTTTCGCGGTCGATTTGTAAAACTGGCAAATGAAAGGAAGATCCTTTGCGGTGTTAATTGGAGTTATATCCAGCTTTATGAACCTTATCAGAAGCTCTTCCTTTCAACCGATCCCATGCGACCAGAATACGAAGAAGCTAGCCGTATGATTTACTCGATTTGAGCTCCGGTTCCTCACTTGTTTCACTTGTACATCCCTCCTCATATCCTCCCTCCCCCGTTTCAAATCCTAAGAAAATCCGTACTCTTGCATCAATCCATGGATCTGTTTACCACTTTGGTTGCGAGGAAGTATACCCCAATCATCGAAAGCACTTGAGGTTGGGAGGATATACTATAGGCACGATTCCTAAAGCCAACAATCTCGATGGGTGTTGTTTACGCGAGCACAATAGATGTTTGAGGTGCTATGAAACCAATATGATGGGAAGGAATGCACTATGAGTTTAGCGGGCAAGAAGATTATAGTCATCGGCGGTAGTTCTGGAATTGGATTGGCGACCGCTCAGGCCGCGATGGAAGAAGGGGCAACGGTTGTCATCGCCAGTCGTTCTCGGGAGCGATTGGAACGGGCAAGCGATCAGATGCAGGGTACTCCTGAGATTGTCACGGTTGATGTGAGGGACTCATTGTCAATTCAGTGTCTTTTCGATGTCGTCGGTGAATTTGACCACTTAACGACACCGGGAAACGAGGGGGCACTGGGACGATTTTTAGATCTCGACGTTGAAATCGCACGGCGAGGATTTGACAGCAAATTCTGGGGATAGTATCAGGCTGTGAAGTTCGGCGCGCCAAATATCCGCGAAGGCGGCTCGATTGTTCTCATGGCAGGAGCATACAGCCAACACCCCGAACCGGGTGCCGTGCCACAGGCGTCAATCAATAGCGCGGTTGAAGGTTTGGGGCGAGCGCTGGCTGTGGAGTTGTCGCCGATTCGTGTGAATGTTGTTTCGCCGGGGTTAGTTGATACGCCGAGATTCAATTCACTCCGGGAAAACAGCGCAGCAAGATGTTTGAATCTGCTGCCAAAACACTCCCCGCCAAGCGCATTGCTCAAGCCGAGGATATTGCTCAATCGATTTTATACTTGATGCGGAATCCGCACGCTACGGGGAACGTGCTCTATATTGATGGCGGGTTGACGTTGCGTTGAGGAGGGTGCTGTCGCAGCAGGATTTCAATCGCCCTCGCTATGCACTCGGTTGATCAGTTGCGATTTGGAAATCGCTCCTACATCTGTCAATGGTGATAGTCCGGTGTTGATGGTTGCCTGCCGTGTTGTCTGCACCGGGAGGTCTGCATCACGATACGGTGTTCGGCGTGTTAGGAGATCCTGCTAGAAATAGGATCTGCTAAGGGCGTTTCTGGCACTGAAGGCGTTGTAGGGTACGCCGACGGGTAACGTCCTGAAGCCCCAGGTCTCCGTCGTGGCGTCGTAGCCGAACCCGACCGATGCGGTGTGGTCTGCGATTAAATTCAGTTGAAGTGTGAAATCTTGCCGCACATTACTAGCCGTTGCACTGCGTTTGATGCCGATACGGTACCACGAGAGGCGAAGATTCCAGTCGTGCAAATTTCGCTGAATGGATATCCGTTGACGGTAAAACTGGCGTTCAATCCAGTTATATGTGAGACTGGCACTGAGACTGAGTAACCGGTTCGGCGAAAATCGGAAGCTTCCAATGATGTTTCGCGAGGCTCGCGATGAGGTAAGCCGCTTGCTGAAGGAACTTCCGAGACTTACGTTCCACTTCTTACGACTATAACGGACATTAGATGCGAAATCGACCATTTTGAAGCGTTTGCCGTTTGCAGGGTCCAGGTTCGGATCGTGGGTCATGTCAAAACTAATTCTCAGGTTACGGCTCGCAAGAGGTGTAATGGTTATGTCGCTTCTGATTGGTTCGTATGTGCGGTTTCTCACGGTGTTCTCGCTAAAATCCGCCCGTAGCCTTGTGTCAAAATCAATCAGGGACAAGGGTCTTTTGCTACGTCGAGTTTTTACTTCAACACTTGTGCGAAAGTTATAGGAGAGCCTCTTTCTCTCAAAGAAGAACGTGCTTGGCGCAAATTGATATAGATTGTTGTTTCTATCGACCGGGGGTTGATAATCAAACGAGAGACTGGACTGGATTTGATGACGCATGCGTCGCGCGCCCGGGATAAAGCTGATGTCATAAATTCTAAACAGTGTGTTGCTGCCTCTGGCTCTCACACTATAAACGCCGCGGATGATATTGCGATTGCCCTCGGTATCTTTCGCATGCCAAATCAGGTTGCTATCATAACTCAAATCAAAGCGGAATTCCCGGTACGGCGTTATCTGAAGCGTGGTTTGTTTTGTAAGATCAAAACCAAGATCCACCGTTTGCAAGAAAATATTCCTTACATCTCGGTATCGCTGCTTGAAGAAATTGCCGAATTCAAGGTCAAGGTCGAAGCGCGTATTGTCGAGAGTCGGAAAAGCAAACATCGAAAGGATTGGCACGTCGGTATCGAGCTTACCGGCAACCTTGGTCAATCCGGAATTAACTGTTTTAAATAGCGGCAGCTGATCGAACTGCATTTGGGAAAATTGCACCGATAGTTGGGGCAGCTTCTGGAGAATGGTGGTGCCTTCACCGGCGAGATCCAACGTGTGTTTTACCTCAAGGCGTGAAAGAAAAGACCCAAACCGCTTGCGCGAGAATTTCAGGTTTTCGTCGGGGTCAAGGTCCTCAGGGTCGAGCCCCGTCAGGGCAGATCCCCATGTGAAGACTCCGAAGGAATTGATGGTCGACTCGGGTGTTCCGTAACCTTCTTTGTACGATCTCGCATACCATGCCACGCGTCCGTTGAAACTCAACGGACTTCGTCCCTCTTGCCGATTATCCCAAGGCGTGAAAATTTTATGATGGTGGCCCCATCGCATTGTCCACTGCTGCCCGGTTTTGAATGGTTCTCGACGCGATCCCGAGTATCTGTCTTGGGACAGGAATAAAAAATCGCCGCGATAGGCTCGTTTTTTTTCCACTTTTATTAGGCGAAATCCGTCAGGAGATTTAATGACGCGGCTAGTCTCTCCACGATCAAGCCGCTGTGCTTGCGTCGCAACTGCCTGTGGATCTTCCCACCTGCCACGGAAGCCGTGTTGTCGATAGACCGATATCTCTTCTTCCTCTTCTCCATTCTCGGAAAGAGATTCGGCACTGTCCGAGCCGCTTTTTTCTTCACCCACGTCACGATCCTGCTTCGTCTGCAGCGCCGGTAGGTCCAGTTTCATTGATTCCCACTCCGTCTCAAATTGCCGAGCGACTTCTTCAAATGTAGGTGTGGATTCCCTCTCGATCAGTTGAAAGATATGGACACCTCGGTCGGTATTGACGGGTAACGTAATCTCACCGGGCTGCTGTAAGCGTCGAACCGAATGCCGCCAGCGCTGATCCATTTCGTTCAAAGGGGTCCATTCTCCACCATTTACAACCCCCATTTCGGCACCACCGTATTCGGCGACAAGTAATTCAAGCGACTCACCGGCGATTGCGCGCTCCTGAATCTCTTTCCCTAGCGCCCGAATAGCCGTTCGAGTTTCGTCGCTTGGTTCGATCGCGATGTCAATTCGGCGCATTTGAACTTCGCGTTCCCCATAAATGTCCAGCACTTGGTCCATCCTAAGAATGTGAAACGCAAAATCGGTTCGAAGAATAGGACTCATTTCGCCTGGTTGGAGGCGGAAGGCGACTTGCTCAAGATCCGGGTCCAGTCGTAACTTGCCTTCCTTGTCGCGTTCACCAGGGACAAGGAACCCCATATCGCCCTGCCGGTAACGTGATTCTTGATGGTCTGACTGATGCTGAGCAATCCCGCCGAAATCCGCGTCGTCCTCCAGGAGTTGGCCGTATATCGTCTCCGCACTTTCACGCGCGCGTTCAACATCTATGTCGCTGATTTGATACTTCAGAAAAACTTCGTGCAGCTTGAACTTATCGTAATCTCCTTGCAATCGATCCGAAAGTTCGTCTGCCTTTTCCTTAAGTTGCGCTCGCTGCCCCGGCGTTGCTTCGGGCGGAATCGGAATCAAGAGTTCTTGAAATTTAACATCGTTCACACGATATTTGCCTTGCGTCCCTCCACCACGCCCGCGTCTGGTGCTCTGCTCGAACAGCAATTCTCCCGAATACCGGTGACGGCGAAAGACTGGTAGAATGATGGTAAGGTAGGGACCTTGATAACTATCGGTGCCGAGTTTTACAATGATTTTGGCGAGTTTGTCTTCCTTTCTGAGGTCGCGGCGAATTAGGGGAAAGTAGAAGAGCGGCACGCCGCCGACGTTTAGCACAATGTTCTTAGCAATCAACTCTTTGTTGATTTTGACGATGATTTTGGAGGCGGAGAAATAGAAATGCGGGTGCTTCAAGGAACAGGTTGTCAGTCTTCCTCCGCGGATGTAGGACTCGTCGTCCTCAATCTTGAAGATCTCGGATCCGCCAAAATACCACGGATCATCGAACGTGAATCCATCGCGTGCGATACCTTTTTTCGTTTCCAGATCAAAGATTAGTTCATCGGCAAACGTCTCCTCATTACCGACAATGAGCCTCACGTTTCCCGAGGCACGCATGATGTTGTCGTCGAAATCTGCCCAAATGTGATCGGCATAGAGTACAACATCTTCGGATTTTATCAACGCGTTGCCGTGAATTTGGACAAAGTTATCCGACATGAACATCTTATCACCGTCTCCGATAACGGTCTCCTTCTCAGGCGCAGTACCCCTCGGATCCAGCCTGGCGGTGGAAGATTTTTCTGCGTCAGTTAACGAGAGATTTTCGGCTTCGTCTGTTTTAGATTGGTCTTCCGGAGGCGAAGAGGATACTTCGCTTGCATCGTCTGGAGGGGTAGACTGAACTTGGGCGAGGATGGAATCAATCGGAAGGAATAGGAAAGCGAATCCAACCAAGAACGCGAGCTTCAGGAAAACCCGAAATATCAGGTGTCGTGCATTGCCAAACGCTAATGCGACAACACGATGGAAACGAATAGTCTTCGGTAGATAGCGATGGGATTTGGGCGAGATGCAACGTAAGAAATAGAGGGCGAGTCTAAAGGCATAGAAGCGTATGCCCGCATATTGATTTGGTTTGTTGATTACTCTTATTTCCAAGTCAATGTTCCGACTTCTCCGTTTCCTCATTTGCGATTTACTCTATGCCACGTGCCAGCACTTCAAACTCCCCATCCTTCTTCAACTTGCCCTTGATGTGATAGGTCAGACCGCCGTGAGTTTCGGAGTGGTGGATTCGTGACAATCAACAGTAATGGTTAACTCGCAGCCGCTGCCTGAGTTAATTTCATTTCTCTAAGATTCTCGTGCATCAATTACGCGGATTAGTAAAAAACTCCGTGTAGGACGCAGTAAGAAACTTTGTCTCCGCGTAAAGTCGGTTGGTACGGAAATCACTATCGCGGGGGATCTACTATCGCCGTCCTTTTCCGGTCGGTTGATCGTTACCCTCTCACTTGATACGTGCCTTCGATGAACATAAAAGATTTAGTTGAAACTTTATACACACCATTATTCAAGTGAAATGGTACATGTCTTCAACCGACCTCAGTCGAGGGGTTTGATTTTTACATAGGCGTTCTCAAGCAGCATGTCCGTATACACCTTCCATTCTTCCTCGAATTTCTGTTGACGCAGCATGGAACGGATTTGATTTCTTTCTACATCGTTCAATTCTGGCGGCGTCTTCTCATCGACTTTAAAGATGTGGAATCCGAATCTCATTTTAACAGGGGCTTGAAACTCTCCGACTTGGAGATTTTCCACCGCTTTTCGCGTTTCGGGAGTCAACTCATTGAGTGAATGACTGCCGAGATCTCCGCCATTGGCTTTTGTTTTCGCGTCGTCGGAGTAGCGGCCCGCCAAGGCGCTGAAATCTTCCCCTTGTATGAGTTTCTGATAAACAAGATCGGCGTGCTCTTGAGCAGTTTGGATAGCTTGTTCCCCCACTTTCAACCTGATGACAATATAGCGGAATACAACAGCATGGTCGGTTTTGCGGTCTACCTTGAAAATATAGAATTTATTCTCGTCTTCAAACGGGGCGCTAATGCCGTTCTCACTTAGCGTAGGAAGCGATTCACGGAACGGCTTCGGGAGCTCCTCGATTTCGTCAAGCGTTAATTCAATCGCAACCCCGGGTACTAGGTCCCCGCGCTGTTCTTTGGAATAGCGTTTTGCGAGTGCTTCAAAGCTGGTTCCGTCTTTAGCTGCTTGAAAGGCGGTCTCTGCCTTCTTTAACGCTTCCTTTCGATCGGCTTCGGAAGGCTTAAACGCAATAAGGATGTGCCCCAGTTGTAGTTTGTCCGATTTGGTTGTAAATCGCTGGCGGTTTTCTTCAAAAAACGCTAAAACATCGCTGTCCCTGACCTGTAATCGTGGAAAGATCCGCCTTTCAAGAAGTCGCTCTGCCATCAGGTTTCGCTTGGACTGTTCGCGGAAGGCAGATTCGGTAAAACCCTCCGCTTTCAACTGTTTGACGAATTCTTCGTGCGTTTCGATCTTCGCTCGTTGCTTAAATGTTTTGATGTACATCTCCAACTCTTCGTCAGTGATTTCAACCTTCAAGGTGAGGGCTGTTTCCACAAGAAGCATCTGCCGAATCAAGCGATCTAGCAGTTCATTCCGCTCTTGTTGCGCTTTTTCGGCTGCTTCGCGATTACTGAAATTGTGGATCTGCTTAAGTTCGAGCTCACGCTGTCTCACCAAGTTTTCAAGTTCCCAATTTGTTATGACTTCGTCATTGACATAGGCAATAATTTGATCGAACGTGCGCGCCCTCGCTGAATCAACGGCGCACACAATCAGTATAGAGATTATAACAGCGCAACATACCTGTCTAGAAAACATCAAGATTCCCGTAGTGTTGAGGTGGGCACAGGAATTCCCGTTCAAGAGATTGTTATATCCCTCGAACGGCAATCCTGGTTGTGAATCGACCTGGAGGTCGTAATTCCCGTTCACTTGAGCGATGCAGGGCGTTTACTCTGGTGAGGCACTTTTTTCTTCCGGCGCCACGCTTTCATCAGACTCCTGCTGATTTTCCTCCGACTCCGCCGTATCTTCCTCGTTCACTTTTTCTTCCTCTGCTTCTTCTTCCGGCGGCAAGTCGGGAATGAGATCGCTGTGGATGTGAACCTTCGCCCGATCTCGAAGTTCGGCAAGCCACTGCGCCATGAGTTCTTTTTTCTTCTTCCGTTCGGCGGATCGTTCGACACTTCTGCGAACATCGTCTTCATCGAATGTCTTTTGACGTTCCTCGAAATGTTTGTCTTTTCGGAAGACGATGAAGTAATTTTTCCCGCGAACAGTGATTTTGATTACACTATCATGGATTTCGCCAATCGCTGCCTCAAAGGCGGCATCCACGAATGGCTCGGTTCCTTCCGGAAAGGCGCCGCGGCGAATCTTGCCGGTTTGGCCCGGATTCTGAGCGTCCGAACCGGGACCTACCAGTTCATCGCGATCCGACAACTCCGTGGCGAGTTCAACCATGTCTCTACCACCCTTGAGTTGCTCCAACACTTCCGTGGCACGCTCTTCGTCACCGACGGCAATACACGTCAACTCTACGTTTTCCGTATCAATGTAATCTTCTTGATTGGATTCGTAGTAAAGCCGATAATCTTCCTCGGTTAACACGAGTTTTTCATCGACTTCAGTTTCGGTGATTTTATCGACCATCAATTTGTGAAGATGATCTCTGACTTTCTTCAGAATTTCTTCATCTTCGTCGAGTTTTCGGTCCTTGGCAAGGCAGAGGATTAAGCGGCTTTCCGCCATCAAGGTCATATATTTTTCAAGTCCGCTCTTGTCCTTGTACTTTCTCTGTTTGTACTCTGGTAATTCAGCGATTTCTTGCATCATTTCTTCGAGCGTGATTTGCTGTTTTCCCTCCCACTCGAATTCCGCGATGACCGTCCCTTCAGCCGCGGTCGCGCTGCCGCCGCACCCGTTGAACATAACACAGACAGCAACAATCCCAATCAACATCAATCTTGCTAACCTAGACATCTGGCTTTTCATAATTTCGCCTCCTAGAAATATGGAAAAAATCATTGTGGGTCTGATTCGGTAGATTCTGCATTTTCCGAAGTCTCTTCGTTGCCCCCTTCATCCTCTTGTTGATCCGTGTCTTCAGCTGGAGGTTCGGGAATAAGATCCGGGAATGTTTTGAGATTGCTCGCCGCCGTTATTTCCTCAATCCAGATCTTGATTCGTTCCTGTTTCTTCTCACGTTCAACCTTCCGCTTAATTCTATCTCGAACTTCGTCAAACTCCTTCTGCCGCTCAGGTTTGAATTCCTCTTTTCGGAAGATAAGATAGTAGGTTTTCCCCTCGACTTCGATTTCAAGGAGTGAATCGGACATCTCACCGACTTCCTGTGCGAATACAGCATCAATGAAGAGTTGCCAGCTCGGGGCTATGTCTCTTGTAAAGTAGCCGGTGCTTCCGGGAGCTTGTGTTCCGGCTCCGGGGCCTTTGAGTTTATTCTTCTCACCCAACTCCTTTGCCGCTTCGACAATATCCTTACCCGCTTTGATCTCATCCAACGTAGCTTGAGCAAGTTCTTTTTCCGTCACCGAGATGCAGGTCGCCTTGCACCGCGCTTCTTCAATATACGTGGATTCACTTTTGTGTTCCTCGTAATATTGCTCAAGCTCTTCCTCTGTAACGTTGATTTTATCATCGACTTCCAGTTGGGAAATCTTTTCGACCATGAGCTGGTGTTTGTAGTCCTCGGCTTGTTCAAGATGTTCCGAATCCTCGTCATATCGTTTTTCCGCGGCGGCAAAGATCTTCAGCTCGTCTTCAATGAGTTCCGTGAGCAATTCTTCCTTGCTTTGCCTCGCCCGAAGTTTACGTTGGCGATATGAAGACAGCGTGTCAATCTTGGCATTGAGTTCCGCCAACGAGATGGAGAATTGTTCACCATTCCAGCTATATTCGGCAATGATGACCTTGCTTTTATCTACTTCATCTGTCCCCTCATGAGCCATGTCTCCTTCATGCGAAAACACAATTTGCCAGCTGCAGAAGCAGATTGCAAGAATCAAAACTGGCATCAAGAGCGTCTTTTTCATACTGTGTATCTCCTTTTTCACTAAGGATTAGGTTTAGTGTGTGATAGTTTACCCGCACCAAACTTTCGTACGTTCGCAAAGAGGTGCGAAAGTTTGGTATGTTCTAATCGAAATATTTTGATGCTGCCGTCCAGAACCCTTGTTCAAAATTGAGGCAATTCTACGCACAGAACAGTACATTTTGAAAATCTTTCATCATGGATTAGTACGATTTCCGTGCACACAAGGTTTCTAGTCGGATTTTACTTGTCCTAGATAAAACCGATTGGCTAGTTCTCCATGCGCGAGATACCGACGCAGGTGTTGAAGGCGTCGGCTGAACCTCTGTTGGCATCGTTCGTTTACCCGATTAGACGCGATGTCACGGTTTAATTCTCAATCAGGCGGTTTAAAATCGCTTTGACCGCCAACACCAGCGTCTTTCCAGCCAGCCCTTGCGTATTCACCATCAACCGCGCAGGAGGCATCAGCTTGAGGCGCCGATCTTGTCGAATAAGTTGAATCAACCTTGTCGGATCCACTTGCGACTTTCCGCCATCAAATGTAATCTTAATCTGTTCATCACCGGCGGCAATGGTTTCGACCCCCAATTCTTTACTAAAATGCTTCAACTGAGCAATTTCGAGCAACATCTCCACAGGCTCGGGAATTTTTCCATAACGGTCACTTATCTCGACTTCCAGGTCTGCTCTATCATCCGCCGTCTCCAAGCCGGCAATTTTCTTATAGAGAGAAACTTTCTGACGACTATCCGGAACATACTCGTCCGGAAGATACGCCTCAACCGGCAGGTTAATTCGTGTTTCGACCGACTCTTCCACCTCCTTGCCGGACAATGTTTGCACTGATTCATCAAGCAATTTACAGTACATTTCGTAGCCGACCGTGGCGATGTGACCGTGCTGTTCCGCACCAAGGATGTTTCCCGTGCCGCGTATGTCGAGGTCGCGGAGTGCAATTTTGAATCCTGAGCCGAGTTCCGTGAATTCCTCAATTACCCGCAGTCGTTTCTGTGCTCCTTCGGTGATAGCCCGTCCTTGAGGATAGAAAAGGTAACCGTACGCCTGCTGCTGTGCGCGCCCAACTCGTCCACGTAGTTGGTAGAGCTGAGCAAGCCCCAAAGCATCGGCGCGATTGATAAGAATCGTGTTGACATTGGGAATGTCCAGCCCGGACTCGATTATCATGGTGCAGACCAAAACATCGTATTTGTATTGGACAAACTCCATCATGACCGTTTCAAGTTGCCGCTCAGACATCTGCCCGTGTCCGACGGCGACTCGGGCTTGCGGAACAAGCTCTCGGATTGACTTCGCAATACTTGCAATGCTTTCAACACGGTTGTGAACAAAAAAGACTTGCCCGCCACGTTCCATCTCGCTTAGAATTGCGTCCTGGATTACGGCTGGGTCATACTCCATCACGTAGGTTTTAATGGACAGGCGATTTTCGGGCGGCGTATTGATGACACTGAATTCACGAATCCCGACGAGTGACATGTGCAGCGTGCGCGGTATTGGAGTCGCCGTCAGTGTCAAGACATCTACAGTTTTCTTGAGTTGCTTTATCTTCTCCTTATGCTTGACTCCAAAGCGATGTTCTTCGTCAACCACGAGCAACCCAAGGTCGTGAATCTCGACGTTATCGGAGAGCAAACTATGTGTTCCAATCACAATATCAACCGTACTTTTAGCCAATCCCTGCTTGACGGCATCCAACTCCTTTGGCGTGCGAAAACGCGTTAGCATTTCGACCTGAATCGGGAACGGGCTAAATCTCTCCACAAACGTATTATAATGTTGCAGCGCAAGAATAGTAGTTGGAACAAGGACAGCAACCTGCTTCCCGTCCATCACGGCTTTGAACGCCGAGCGAAGGGCAACCTCTGTCTTTCCGTACCCTACATCGCCGCAAACCAATCGATCCATAGGACGGACACGTTCCATATCGGCCTTAACTTCCTCAATAGCCTTCAACTGATCGGGTGTCTCCTCAAAGGGAAACATGGCTTCAAACTCGACTTGCCACGGTACATCAGCAGAGAAGGAATGACCTTCACCGGACTCGCGTATTGCGTATAGGCGAATAAGCTCGTCTGCCATCTGTTCAATCGATGCTTTGACGCGTGCCTTTCTGCGTTGCCACGAAGTCCCGCCCATCCTGTCGAGCCGAGGACTGCGACTATCTTCACCCCCACCGCCAATATACTTTTGCACCAAGTCGATTTGATAGGTTGGAACGTACAGGATGTCGCCTCCCGCATATTTCAATACGAGAAAATCCTGAGACTTTCCATCGATATCGAGGCGCCTCATCTCCTCGTAAATCCCGATTCCGTGCGAAACATGCACTACATAGTCGCCTTCTTTGAGATCGATTAAGCTAAGGATTGGCGCTCCTTCTTTGAACGTAGAATGACGTTTGGAGACTCGACGCTCCCGCCCGAATATCTCATCTTCGGACAAAATAGCGATCTTGACAGACTTATTCAGAAAACCTTCACTGATGCCACCAACACTCACCGTTGTCTGGGTATCGGGAAGACCGTGATCGCTCAGTATGCCATCCATGCGCGTTGCTTGTTTCGGAGTTTCTGAGAAAATGTTGACAAAGTAGCCGGCGTCAGTCCACTCCTTTATTTGGTCTATGACCACTTGATAGTTGCCTCGGTAAAGACCAAGAGGTTGCATGCCGAAATCTAGGGGTTCTTCGGATTGTGCCTCAAGCAATGGGGAGGAAGACACTTGCAGAGCGGGGCGAGATTTTAGTGCAGACATTACCGTCTCAAACGGAACGAACATTTGATGGGGTGACACCATGAATTGATTTAAGGCTTTCCTCTTTTCATACAATCCGTTCGCCCCTTCCACAATTCGATCGGCTTCGTGCGCTATCCACGTCGGTTCAATCAGAAGTGTGACAATCTTGCCTGACAGGTATTCGGTAAGAACGCTCGCGTTTGGATATAGGATTGGAAGTAATGCTTCAAGTCCATCGAGGTTTACTCCGCTTTCCAAGCGTTCCGTAATTTCCTGAACTTCGTTCCGAAACTTTGCGGATGTATCATTTTTTATAAGCTGATTCGCTTCGTTTCGCCAAGATTCAATCGCCTCGTCGACAATCAGCATTTCGCGCATCGGACTGAACATAACCGAATTCAGTTCCCTAACCGATCGTTGCGAAGTCGGATCGAACACGCGAATTATATCTACTTCGTCCCCAAAAAATTCGATACGGATCGGTTCATTAGCAACAAGCGGATATACATCCAAAATATCCCCTCTATGGGCAAATTCTCCTTTGACCTCAACCAAGTCAGTTCGCTGATAGCCGTTATTCACCAACGCCTCAACTATCTTGTCGGGACTAATCTCATCTCCCACCTTTACCCGAAGAAAAGCCGACTCTAAAATCGGCTTGGGAAGCACTCTATGCATCAGTGCTTTCACGGAAGTAATGGCAACCGTGCGTTTGCCGTCCATAAGGCAATGGAGGCAATTCATTCGCTCCGCTACAACTCTTTTTGATGGAGCGACACCATCGTAGAGTAGATTCTCAAGGTCGGGAAAGAACTGAGCGTCTTGGAAGCCGTACGCCGGCAAATCTTGAACGATTTTTTCAGCTTCTCGATGTGTCGGTAGGACAACAAGAAAGGATGCTTCGGGAGCATCTTCTGCTAACCCGGCGAGCAGGTATGCGAGAGACGGCACATGCACTCCTATTAACCAAGGCAGAACCGTGTTTTCCTTTTCGCTCGATGCAGAGGCGCTCTCGGAACCAGATAGACGAGTTGTAAGAATCTCAATGAGTTTTTTATAGGTGTCTGTCTGCTGCAGAAAATCTAACACGTCCTCAACCTACTCAGCAAAATCAACGGTTTTGAGTGTTCCAACCAATTTTCCCACCCGGGTTTCCGCCTCGATTCGGACCGGAAAACGGCGCTCGTCGTTGGTCAACCATATCAAGTACCCGTGCGAAGTGCGCAATGCGATAGTTTCAACCCGTCCAAGGGCTTCCGTCTTCATCACCTCGCGTCGGTAGGCGGTAAGAACAACATCTTGGACCGCGTCTTTTATCAATACCGGAAAAGTATAAGTCCGACCAACTTTCAAATCTTTAGATCGGACAAAATAGACCATTGACAACTCATCCTGTGTGCCCATCGGAACCTTGATCGTTTTACAGGCCTCATTCTTGGAATATTCAGCAACACCGTCTTCACAAAAAAAGTTGACCTTAACATCTGCTTGATAGCTAGGTTCATCAAGGTTTTTCGTGAACCGTACCGGATAAAGTTGATCGGTCGTAATGTAGCTTTCTTTTAAATCTTGGAAATTGTAAAACTTCGAAAATACCGAATTGGTGCGCGATTCGGATGTCAAACGATAAACGTCAATTCCATCAATCGTGGTCTGCTGAACCACCTCGGTGACCTGTTTCCCGGCTGAAATGCCCGCAATCTTGACCGTGTAAGTCAAGATTTCACCGACTTCAATAGGAAACGGCTCCAGGTCTTTTGCGTCAAGCAGAGACAGGTGTGTTGACGCACCTAATGGTGAACACCAGAATACGAGACACACCAGAGTCAACGCACCGATGCGTTGGCGTCTCAAACGCGGGATTTCAGCGGGATGCAACATCACAATCTCCTGGGAAACGGGTGATTTCCGTATGTAATGCTTTTGTTGCATCCGTACTGAAAATCTTCGTCCAATATTGACCCTCCAACGATTTTGATGCCGCAAAATGATGCGACGAGGACTCGAAAATTGGCACGTACAAAACAACTGAGAGATGGGGGCAAATGAAATATCAGGTTATATATGGTTTTAATTTCTCGGGGCGGGCGGTGCAAGTTCAGGATTATTCGGATTAGCCTGGTATGCCCAGTCAAATGTTACGTAGCTGTCAGACACCGCGGTCATGCGAATTTTTGCGTAATTTCCTTCAGGCGTATAGAACACATAGATATGCCCTTCAAACAATTCAACAAACTCGCCTGTGAAGCCCGCCTGTGGTGAAACATCAACCTCGCTAAACTTGTCGTGGTAGCCCATGTCTTGCATTTCGGTTAAGTTGTCCGAATACAGGTAGGCAACATTGATTATTGTATCCCATCCAAAATAAACATCTGTCGCTCGTGAATCCCATGGAATCGGGCCTCGGTCAGGACGCGAAAAATCAAATCCGCTCCGATCGGGGACAAGGGAAAAATCATCTAGCGTAATACTATTTCCGGACAGCCGAGGCGTGTCGTACACCTGTTCCGGACTTAATTGGCTCTCGTTGCCGTCATAATCGTACGCAGAGACTGCATAAAAATAGGTGCGGCCATTTTTGACATCTGTATCTACATATCGAAACGCGTCGGCTGAAAGGTCCGCCAACGGGTTGAATTCGCTGTCGTCAGTGCTTCGCCAGACTTTATAACCGGCAAGATCCCGTTCTCCATAAGGAAACCACTCAACGGTTATACGCCCATTCCCGGTAACGCTCAACACGCCACGTGGAATTGCGGGCGGTTCCGTATCCGGTTCAACCAAAGTGGTTCGTCTCGCAACCGAATGCCCAAATTAGCAAGAGGATTAGAAAAACTACCGAGAAAGCACGATGTACTTGCGCCAACATGAAATCATCTCCTTCCAGAATATGTGCGGTTTAGGTTTATGAGAATTCAACCACTCATTAATACCTATCACCGGGGAGCAAACACTGTGCCAGACCGCGCCAATGAACTCTTGCATGCTCAAAGCTGGGTCAACATGCGAAATGGAAGGAGTCGTGGGTTCTTTTTGATACCGCTCGGTTGCAATTTTGCTACAGCCCAAAACCATTTCGAGTTTGTTTTTGTTGATGGATAAAGCGAATATAGGAACGAACAATAGTATCATATACGATGGGCTTGTGCAAGATGAATTTCCTTGTGATTACATGGCTTATATGACATAATTGTGCATAGATTGTCGCACGAAGGAGAGCGTGTGTTTCAGGCACTATTGAAAGAGTTACTCCAATTTCTGTCGACCTCGGCGGGGATGTGGACACTGACCGGACTTGTGAGTTTTGTTGTGCTAGCGATAGTTTATCATCGCAAGCGGCAGATTCCGGGACTTACCGTCGAAAATATCGAAGATGACACTTGGTTCATCAATCGCGATGACAACCACAAGTTGGCAATTGTCGTATCCCTTCATCTGACTAACAGATCCGGAATGCCGATTCGCTTAAGCACTTGTAAATTGAGCGGCTACTCTCCGAAAGAACCACCGTCAGAATTTTACTTAGAAGGTCACGATAAAACCATTCCGCTCGAATTCCCAAAGCACGAACGGTTTTCAGGCTCGGAATATATCATCAATCCTTACACTGAACAACGCTTCTGGGTTTTCTACGAATCAAAGTTGGTAACCATGACCAACATGATTCGTACACCGATTATCCTCAAGGATGTCAATCGAAAGCGAAAATCGATTCAGTTGGCTATCCCGCGGAACATGCAGCAAATACTACTTTACCGCGAGGCGGCTATGCGTTGGTAGGTCATGCATTCCAACACAGTAGAACGTGCCAGAAAGTGAATCAGGTGGTTTTTCCCTTGTATTACGGTGTAGGGTATGATAACCTTTGGTGCTAGTTAATTGGTACATGATTTTCAATGACATACTATATCTAGGTTGTTAGCAGGTCAGGTAGGCGCAACATTTGTCAACCGCGCATAATCGCACATCATCGTGTCAGTATATAGTATGTCATTTATGATTTAAATACTACATATACTAGCACCATTGGTTGATAGTCTAATTTTTGATTTGGAGAATGTGAAAGGTCATAAACCAGTAATGAAATCAATAAAGATGATGTCGTGCTTCGTTCTGCTCGTGGTTGTTCTTGTCTGCATCCATAGTTTGGCGTTCGCACAAGAAGCGACCACAGAAGTGGATACACGATGGTTTCATACGGGCAAAATTTGGATTTTTGTCTCGGTAGTTCTTTTCTCATATGCCATTATCCATTCAATCTATCACGCGCGCGGCGGAGGGGACATTTTTATTCGCCGCATCGCAGGTTTGGAAGCAGTGGATGAGGCAATCGGCAGGTCTACGGAAATGGGGCGCCCAATTCTGTACATTCTAGGGCTAGGCACTGTCGGCGATGTGGCAACCATTGCGAGCATGAACATCCTTAGTCAAGTTGCACGAAAAACGGCTGATTATGAAACGCCGCTTCGCGTGCCGTGCAACGACCCGATTGTACTGAATGTCGTACGCGAGATGGTGAAGGCTGCCTATCTTGATGAAGGACGACCAGATGCGTACAGCGAGGACGACATTTTCTTTGTCACGGAAAGCCAATTCGCTTATGCCGCCGCGGTGGACGGAATGATGGTGCGTGAGAAGCCTGCAGCGGTGTTTATGCAGGGGACGTTCTATGCCGAATCGCTGATTCTAGCCGAAACCGGAAACTCTGTGGGGGCTATACAGATTGCAGGCAGCGACTCGGATTCGCAGCTACCGTTTTTCATCACGGCCTGCGATTATACGCTAATAGGCGAAGAGCTTTACGCGGCGAGCGCATATTTGTCTCGCGAACCCATGTTGCTGGGTAGTTTGAAAGGGCAAGATTATGGGAAACTTATTCTGTTTGCTGGCATTGTCCTTGGCGTAATCTTGGAGTTGGTTGGAATCACTTGGGTATCTACGTTCTTTCAAAAGGTTTAGTAGTTAGACATCTGATCACGGATTATGAGACGACAAGTTCCGCTAGTGCTGTGTTTCCTGTTCGGCATCGTAGTGATGCTCTTGGAGTTTAGTCCACACCCCTTTTCTGAAGGGCTACGAGCTGAACTCATCAAGTGGTCACTAATCATCGGACCATTCGCACTTGTCATTGGCGTGGTTACACTTGTGCACACGCATGTGACACGCATAAGACGCCGGGTTGAATATTGGCGGTATAGCTATTTGGTCTTCATCGGAATGATTGTGATGGTCGTGTTCGGACTTCCCACAGGTCCGAAAAACGAAGTCTTCGAGTGGCTATTCGACAATATGCAGGTGCCGATGGAAGCAACGATGTTTTCCCTGCTCGCATTCTTCATTGCCTCCGCCTCGTATCGCGCGTTTCGCGCCCGCACGCTGGAAGCGACACTTCTACTCGCCGCCGCACTGATCGTGATGATTGGCAACGCTCCCATCGGCGATGTCCTCTGGAACGAGTTAAGCCCCGTGGGCAAGGATATTCCGTCAACGGCGAGACAGTGGATTTTGGACAATCCGAATCTCTCATCGCGACGCGGCATTATTCTTGGCGTCAGCCTGGGTATAATTTCGCAGTCCATTCGAATTATCTTCGGAATTGAGCGGTCCTATCTGGGAGGAGGGGATTGAGGCGATGTTGGAAAAATTGATGAGTATCGACCGGCGCATTGTGTTCATTCTCGTCGCGATTGCGGTGATTATCCCTACGCTGATGAAGGTCAGTTTTCCTATCACGGTCTCCCAACCTACCCGAAGCGTGTATGACTTCATCGATTCACTTCCTGAGGAATCCACGATTCTCATGGCATTCAATTATGGACCTTCATCGTTAGCGGAGCTAGAGCCGATGGCGGCTGCGGTATTGCGGCACTGTTTCAGGAAAAAGGTTAGAGTCATCGGAATGACATTGTTCAACGTTGGCGCCAGGTTGGGCGACAGGGTGATGAGCGAAACCGCGGCGGAGATTGGAGCGGTGGATGGAGAGGATTATGTATTTCTCGGTTTTCGGCCCGGAAGTACACTAGTCATCCTCGGGATGGGAACAGCAATTGACACCGTTTTTGACGCCGACTATCAGGGTAAGCCATTATCCGAGATTCCAATGATGCAGGACGTAAAGAATTACGACCAAATCGCATTGGTTCTTGATTTGGCTTCGTCGGCAACACCGGACGCATGGATTACCTATACGAACACCAAATACAACCAACAGGTTGCGGCAGGGGTGACAGGGGTGATGGTTTCCGAATTGTATCCCTACATACAATCTGGACAGTTGGTCGGGTTGATGCCCGGACTTTTGGGTGCAGCCGAATACGAGACGTTAATCGACACGCCTGAAAAAGCAACGGCGGGCATGAGCGTTCAGTCGTTCGTTCACCTGCTCGTTTTTGTCTTGGTCGTTATCGGGAATGTTGCCTTCTTAATCCAACGGCGCAGGACACAATAGGGGGATTTTGCGAAGTGGATGTGCTTGGAATTTGGGTCGCCGCGTTTTTTACGCTATGCATTTATAGTTTTCTCTATCGTGACAATCCATTTTACCGTTTCGCCGAACACCTCTTTGTAGGACTCTCGGTAGGATATACAATTGTGTTCTCAATCCATCAGGGGTTAATCCCGTTGGCGTGGGAACCGTTCGCTGAAGCCATAAATGCCATCTGGAAAGCCATAACGAACTGGGAAGCCGTCACGAAGAGTGAACTTAAGGGTCTCTTCAAACTCATCCCGATTGCCATTGGCCTACTTTTCTTCGCTCGCGTCGTTCCTAAGTATAGTTGGCTAATCAGGTATCCGATCGCCATACTCATCGGAATCGGTGCAGGATTTGCCATTCCCTATGTTATGGATGCGAGAATCTTTCATCAGGTGCACGCCACGTTGGGGCCATTCTCGGAGATTCATGCCGGCGCCTCAGGACCTTTTAAGATTTTCGGCGCAATCCTGATGCTTGTCGGCATCATTTGTACACTGACCTACTTCTTCTTCTCCATCGAACATCGGGGAGCTGTCGGTGGAATCTCGAAGGTGGGGATTATTTTTCTTATGGTGGGATTCGGATCGGCGTTCGGCAACACCGTAATGGGACGTGTTTCGCTTTTCATTCAGCGTGTTGATTTTCTCCTAAATGATTGGTTACGCCCGATCTATCCATTCTTGGTCGATCTCTTTTCCTAATTGAGCGCACGGTCCCGCGGTTGTCGAAACGGCAAATCACCGGGTTTTTGGTTTTACCGATTACTATAGATTACTACCCGCCTGATTGAAGGAATCTGCAATTATCAAAACGCCGATTCTGCCTCTTCCTCTTACCCCCAAATAAATTTTCTCTCCTGTATTCCCCCGAGCGACGCTGTCCGTAATCTTAAGGACCTGATTGAAGAAAGGCGGCAAAGTCGCACATGATCGCATGAGGAGGAGTGCACGTAATTCTGTGATCATCTGCTGTCCACCTGTGGCGCCTTACCGCACTCGTTATATGCACTCGCTTGTCTCTCGCTGGGGCTTACTGGGTACATAGGGTTTCGGCGTATCTTCACCTTTTCCACCCCGCTAGGGTTTTTAAGACAGGTGGGATTCCTACGGGAGTTCTATCGCATTCGCTAGTCGCTCAATTGATTGTTCATTATTCAGTTGTGCGATCGCTATTCGCTCGTTTGATCTGGTTGATCATTCCTTCCAGACAGTCGATCCTCGAGCATTGACCAATGCGCGTTGACAGACTCACTCTATACGAAATGAGTGTAGATGGTAGGTCGAGATTGACATCTCGACATCAAAACGCCGATTTTCGAAAACCGATCTGCAGGCGTCCGATATCGTCTCTGATGTGGTGGCCAAAGGGTTGGGAGGATATCCAACCTGTACGAAGGCTATGCGTGCGTACATACGTCTCGATTATTTGGTAGCTTTTAAATGTCAACGGAAGCTTGAAACAAAAAAAGGCAACACGTTCTAGAACGTGTTGCCTTGAGTACAACATTTCAACAAACCGAGTTTCGAGATTACACCTATTCTTTTGCCTTGGTGGTAAACTCGACTTTGAACTCAGCTTTATTGCCTGCCGCATCGGTAACATTGAGCACGACTACATAGGTCACTGAGTTGGCGAGTTCTTTTCCTGCAACCGGGGTAAGTTCGGCATTCTTGCCTGTAACTGCCCCTTGCCAACCAGCCGATGTATTGTCCTCAAAGTTCAATTCGGCGGAACCGGTGACATTCTCATCAAACGTAATCTGAATCTTGTCTGCATTTAGCGGTCCGGGATCAACGTCCTTGGCTCCATTAGTCACGTTACCGCCGGTAATTTTCGGCGGGTCGGTGTCAGGCGCTTGAAGTGTATAGTTGAACGTAACCGGTCCTCCAGCGGACCCATCTTTGTTGGTCCAAGTAACACTCAGGTTTGCGGCTGCCGGAATCTTCCAGTTTTTCCCCGAGCCAGTAGCGCCTGCCACAGCATCGACTGCTTGATCGAGGGTAAGCGAGATTTCGGCATTTGACGGAACCGTGGACCCACTCGGCGGATCAGCGGTAACGGTCGTAGCTGACGGCGGGCCTTCCGGTTCCGTTTCGCCACCACCGCATCCAACTACGTAGGTAACCAACATCGCAGTCATTACCAAAGCTAAGGTTCGAAAGAGCTTGTGCATTATTTCTACTCCTTTTTGATTTGTGTATAAAAACATCTAGGTTTAGCTAGACAGCTTAAATCAGTCCTCGCAATTAGAATCGGCTTATGCGCCCGAAGGGTGAAGTACTGAATTGGTTTTCAATCCCGTTAGCAACAGTGCCAATGTCAAACCTCAAGAACAAGCTAGGTGTTGTAATGCTTTCAATCAACCAAGCATCCGCATGTTTTTGACTTAATATGTGCAAGGTAGACCATAGTCTACCAGAAATTTCGATTGTTGTAAAGAAAAACCTGCACATTTTTCCAAATTTTTAACTGCCTGAATTTCTTAAGTCTTCAAAAACACCTCCTAAAACAGTTCCAGTTGTTCAACGAGAGAATTATTCCTCGGCTGCACCGCGAACAGTTCCGGATTTAATAGACGACTCTGAAGGTCATTCAGCCGGTTTAGGGTGATTGGTATTGGCCCGCGTCGAATAAGATGGCGAGGGCCCTCGCTCAAACGATGCGTATGTTGCCAGTCGTAAGCGAAAACTGCACGTCCTTGTTCGAGAGCATATCCTGCCGTGCGCACTGCACCGCCGTTTTCTTTGGCTTCAACCACGATTGTCGCAACTGACAGCCCACTAATGATTCGGTTACGTAAAATCAGGTTTGCAGGCGTAGGTCGCGTAGAAAACGGATGTTCGGACAGGAGCATGCCACTTTTACAAACTTGCGCTGCAAGCGGTCGATTCTCCGTGGGGTATATCGAAAAAAGATCTCCACCAAACACTCCCACGGTGCTTCCACCCACCGAAAGCGCTCCGATATGGGCAGAACTGTCAATCCCCCTGGCAAAACCACTGACTACGGTGAAACCTGCTTGAGCGAGTGACTTGGACAATTCCAAGGTTGCCAGAATGCCAATCTCTGTTGGCTGAGTCGAACCAACAATTGCAATAGCCTTCCGAGCGATTCTCCCCAATTTACCTTTTTTACAAAGAATTGGCGGAGCGTCGGAAACGGTTCTCAGCTTATCGGGGTAATCTGCATCCTCTAGGCACAAAACCTTGACGCCTCGACTCTCAAGCCACTCCAACCGGCGTCGAAATTTAACGAGGTGCTCCCGAATTTCCAAAATGTGGGACGCCAAAACCGGGTTGAACAGTGGAAGACTCGCGATCTCCGAGAATTCGGCATCAAATACCTTTTCCACACTTCCAAAGCGCGCCAAAAGTCGATTCATCCGAATCGGACCGATGCCTTCGACCGACGTAAGCGCCAACCAGAGTTCCCGCCGAGCCATAATTTCTGCTGCCCTTTCCGACACCTGAGCACGTCGCGGAGAATACTACAAAACAGAAAAAAACCTTGCGGTACAACGCTTCCGGCGTCTCTTTGGAAGTTGGATGCGCCAAGTATAGCACATTTCAGAAAAGTTTGCAAAGCCTTTTTTTGTCAAAAAATCAATTAGAACCTGTGTGAAAATTTAGATGGTTAAGACCATGTTTCGGCAATTTGAACTTACCATCCGCATTATTTGAAGTTGAAAAGTTGAATTTCGTCGTTGAGTATAGGTATGACAACTCAACCTACCTCTTTGAACGAAATTCAGATAGAAAGACTTGATGATATTCCGCTTTTGATTGGCTTGCAGCAGCGTTTGGGTCTTGATGCTATCATAGATGATGTCATTCCTCGTCACTGGCGGCATCAAGGATTGTCGCTGGGCCAACTGGTTGTGGGCTGGAATGCCTACATTCTGTCAGAAGCCGACCACCGCAAGATAGCTGTTGAACGCTGGGGTGTCGAGCATCAAGCGCTGTTGTCAGAATTGTTTGGCAATCCTATCCGTCGCACCGATTTCAGTGATGACCGACTAAGCCAACTACTCACGGAGTTAGCTGATGACGCAGTGTGGCGCTTCATTGAGCAAAAACTCTGGCGTAACAGTATCTCTGTTTATCAACTCATACCTGAGCGAGTTCGGCTGGATGCGTCTCGATTTAGTGGCTATCATACCCCTTACGATGATGGGTTGATGCAGCATGGATACAACTCAAACACGCCACAACTTGCGCAAGTGAAGCTGATGGCTGCCAGTATTGACTGTGGAACATCGGGACACCTGCTTTCGACCGATGTAGTATCGGGTGAAAAAGCGGACGACCGGTTGTATCTACCAACGATTCACGACGTGCGTCAGATGATCGATGAGTCTGGGCTATTGTATATCGGCGACAGTAAAATGAGCGCCATTGAGATTCGCGCCGAACTGGCACGAAAGGGTGATTTCTATTTGGTTCCGTTGGCGAAAGTCGGTGGCGTTCCGGCGCTCTATGAGCAATGCCTGGCGCACATCATTCGCGGTTCACAGCCTGCGACATTAATTTACTCCTTTGATAATGCGTGCCAATCGCCGGAGCTTATCGCAGCAGGGTATGAGACAAACCGTTCTCAGACAACCACTCCGGCTTCGGGAGACACCGTTACTTGGCAAGAGCGCATCTTGGTGGTGCGTTCCTTATCCAAAGCCAAAACGCAGTTCGCTACTTTAGAGCGAAACCTTCAACAAGCGACAGAGGAGATACTTGGCTTAACACCAGACCCCGGACGTGGACGACGGCAGATTTGCACCGCAGCCGAGTTGGAGCAAAAGGTTGAAGCCATAAAAGCGACGTATCAAGTCGATAAGTATCTCCACTATACTGCCGAATGCGAAGAATCGGTGAAAACGTGTTACATCGGTCGTGGACGCGGAGGTACCAATCGTCGAAAGAGGGAGATTTGCAGCGTTCGCTATCAAATCACACAAGTTATTCGAGATGAGCGGGCGATTCAGCACGCATACTGTGAGATGGGGTGGCAATTATACGCCACCAATCAACCCCAAGCGCAACTACCGCTTGATGAAGCGGTTAGACTTTATCGTGCCGCTCCGCGCATCGAACGCCATTTTCATCTGTTTAAATCCGCTCCGATAGGGATTTCACCGATGTATGTAAGAAACGATGACCAGATTAAAGGACTGGCTCGACTGCTTTCGCTGTGTGTCCGACTTTTGACCTTGATTGAAATTGTCTGCCGACGCCATCTCGAAGCACATCGTCAAACTTTGCCAGGACTGTACCTGGACAACGCAAACCGTCGCACCGCCAAACCGACAGCAAAGCGACTTTTACGCGCTTTCCGTGGTATCCATCGCGTGCGATTGCCAAATCAGGTCGCATCTTACACCACCCCACTGACCGATTTACAGCAACAGATTCTTTCGATACTTTGTATCGCCACGTCAATTTACCAAGCTAGAGCGCCTGATTCATACCACTCGTCGCCTTCGAACGAACGTGCGGATAAATTCTAGACTAAATCTGCTACACATAATTCAACTTTTGCTCATCTGATAATGCGGATGATAAGTTGAAGGTTACAATTGCCAAATTTTCAAGTCATTAACTTCCCAATGTTCCTTTCTTGAAAGGCACATTTAGAAAATTCAAACAGATTGCTAATCAAAATGGTTTGAGTGTCCATGGTAGTCCAAGTTTCACCCTAAGGTTAGAGCAAGGATCGTGCCAAAGACTAAAAACACGTCTCGATTCGGCGTCAGTGGAGCGCTTGCACTTAGGTGTGATGCGGGTTCAGCGATGTAAATCTTTTTTGAAGGAGGAGAGGAGGCGCGATACTGCAAGATAGAAAGGGGTGGAACGTTTGGGCGCGAAATTCGGGAGAATTTGGGGGAAAGAGCGCTGAAACCCTTACCAGACAAGGGTTGGATCGAGGCGCCACAAAAGGGGACAAAAATACGAAATGTTCCACCCCTTTGAAGGATAGATTGTAGAAAGGACGAAAACAGGGATACAGATTGGAAAAAAGTTGTTTGCGACAAAGCGGCTATAGATAATTCTATCTTCCATAAAACCAAGAATCGGCTTTGCCGCCTACTTTTCAAACAGGCTCTTAAGAGCCTGTTTGAAAAGTCCGGAATCGCCTTAGAGAAAGGGCTATTTTGGGGTAAATGCCCTCAAGAACCTATTAGAAAAAGAAAAAAGTTGTCTGAACGGTTGATGTTTACGTTTACTCATTGGAGCAGTTAAATCTGAACCAATGAAAGGAGTAAACATGAACCGCAAGCGTTATCCCAGTGATTTGACTGATGCACAGTGGGAGAAACTGTCCTCGTTTCTGCCAGCCCCTCAACCATTAGGCAGACCTCCAAAATGGGAGATGTGCTTAATCATCAATGCTATCTTTTATGTCGTCAAGTCCGGTTGCCAGTGGCGAATGCTACCCCATAATATGCCACCGTGGCAAACCGTCTATTACCATTTCAGAAAGTGGCAAGTCGACAACACATGGCTCTTGATTCATCAGGCACTTCGCGAACAAACACGTTGTGATGGCGGCAAACAACCATCACCGACAGCAGCTATCATTGACAGCCAATCCGTTAAGACGACGGAACTGGCGGAGACTAGAGGATTTGATGGTCACAAGAAGGTCAAAGGACGCAAACGCCATCTGGTAACGGATACGACGGGTATTCCATTGATGGTCAAAGTCACTGATGCCAATGTTAGTGACAATCAGATAGCTATCGAGTTACTAACAGAAGTGTTTAGCTGGTACATAACAATTCAGTTGGTGTGTGCCGATGCCGCCTATCGCGGCGAATTAGAAGACTGGTTATATCTGGCTCATCAGTGTCAACTAGAGATTGCATCTACGCTAGGGCAGCAGGGGTTTGAAGTTGTTCCGTTACGATGGATTGTTGAACGCACATTCTCTTGGCTTGGTTGGTTTCGTCGATTGACTTTGGATTATGAACGCTTTCCTAAGACTGCTGAAACTATGGTATACATCGCTTCCATCTACTTGATGCGAAATCGAATCAAATGACTTTTCAAACAGGCTCTAAAAGAATGAGGGCATCTACAGATTTCATAGCACCTTCCGATCAGATGATGCTGTGGAGTGAGTAACCTATGAAGTTGGAAACGGTCGCTGCGGTGAGTTTGAAGGCGAGAGCGATTGAGTGATTTTAGATGCGTCACCCCTACCTGTGGGTACGGGAAGCGGGAATCCAAGAATGCTAACTCTCGGCAGCGCGGTTTTGGGGCGGCGGTCCACACCATGCTATGAAAATCCTTGACAACCTGCTCCTGCGTCTGTATTCTTTCCCAAGAACGACATGTCTTAATTTTCGAGATCTTGACATCTCTTGCAAAGGGTCGTGGTTTGAGGAAGGAGCGAATATGGATGCCAGGGAACTTACGGTAGAACTAATCGCCCACAACACCGTGAGTTATAACAGTAATACTGAAGTTATGAAGTTTCTTAGGCAACGAATGTTGGAGATAGATTGCCAAGTCGAGTGGGTCGAATATGTTGATCGGGACGGCGTGCAGAAAGTAAACTTGATTGGCAAAAAAGGCGGGAACCACGATCCGGGAGACCGCGGTATCGCACTGCTAGGTCATATTGATACGGTGCCCGCCATAGGTTGGGAATCGAGTGCGTTCGAGGCTCGAATAGAGGGCACAAAGATCTATGGCCGCGGAAGCTGCGATATGAAGGGCAGCGTGGCTTGCATGCTCGAGACCGCCTCAAGATACTCCAACTCCGATCTGGACTATCCGCTCTACGTGATTGTTACCGCCGATGAAGAGGTCGGCTTCCACGGCGCACAAGCCGTTACGGACAAGTCGGACCTGTTCAAGGGAGCATTCCCGCGCTACGGCGTTGTGGGCGAACCGACGTTGCTCGGGGTCATCCACGCACACAAAGGCATTGTCCAGATGGCAGTCACCGCCCGTGGACGGGCTGCGCATAGCAGTACCGGGGAAGGCGACAACGCTAATCTGAAGTTGATACCGTTCTTAACGGAGATGCGGGACATTTACTTCACCTTAACGACGGACTCAAAATATTTCAATGACGACTTCGATCCCCCCTTCGCAGACTGGAACATCACAATAGACAACGGCGATTGCGCTCCAAACATCACGCCACCGTTCAGTATATGCAGGATCAACTATCGTCCGATGCCGGGGCAGGACCCGTATGAATGGATAGATCGCGCTCGCCAATCTGCCGAAAAACACGGATTGGAATTCGACCTCCGCGCCGCCGCAGAGCCAATGGTCACTCCCCGCGAATCCGAAGTTGTGCGCGCCGCGCTTGATATTACGGGAGAGGAGAACCCTCGTACAGTCGCGTACGGCACCGATGGAGCCGTGTTTGGACAGCACATGGAACTGGTCGTGATTGGCCCCGGTAGCATACTTCAAGCACACACCGTGGACGAATGGATGGAGCTCGACCAGTTCCCCAAAGCCGTATCTGTTTTCAGCCAATTTGTCGAACGATTCTGTAAGAAGGCGGCATGATTGACACGTAGACGATAAAAGCATTCAGTGACATTTGGGCGTTATTGTACCAATGCGGGGCGAGATGATCTCTATCGCACTGGGATCTCTATCGCGTTCCTTATTCAGTCACTTGATCTTTGCGGTCGTTTGATTCGTGCCTGCGGGTTTGGTCTTGTACGGCTTTCCGTACAACCCGACCGAAGTAATTTTGTACAAAGTTGAGCTAAGAAGTCGAACTGAGGCTTTCTAGAAAGGAATTAACCCAACATACATGAGTTATCACGTTAAAGACAATTATCTTTACTGCGACGGATTAAGGATCAAAGACGTCCAAGAGCAAGTTTCACATAGTCCGTTCTATCTTTACAGTCTGAACCAGATTACAGAGAACTACAAGGCGTACGAAGCCGCACTGGAAGGGATTGATTCCATTATCGGGTACGCCATTAAAGCGAATAACAACTTAGCCATTCTCCGCCACCTGCGCAAGTTGGGCAGCGGCGCCGTGTTGGTCAGCGGAAATGAACTGCAGATTGCTCTGGCAGCCGGATTTGATCCCGCGCAGATGGTGCTGAACGGAAACGGCAAGACACTGCCCGAGTTAATCCTTGCCGCCCAACACGGCGTGATGATTAACGTCGATAGTGAATTCGACTTCACGCACATTCAACATGCGGCTGGGGCTGCCGGGAAAAAAGTTGATGTGCTGATTCGTATCAATCCCGACGTCGATCCCCAAGTGCACCATTATGTCTCGACGGGGATTAAAAACTCAAAATTTGGCATTCGAAACGAAAAGTTGAACTGGTTTCTCGATCAGATTAAAGGTGATGCCAATCTCAATCTCGCAGGCGTACACTGCCACCTCGGATCAACGATAAAAAAGACAAGCATTTTCCGAGATGCCACCGAATTGATGATGGAATTCATCAACGTCATTCGGGATCAAGGTTTCGACGTTAAATACTTGAATATCGGCGGCGGATTGGGTATCGACTACGAGCGAACCGGTGAAGAAATACCCTCGCCTGCTGATCTAATCAGTTCGATTCGTGACCTCTTGAAGCCAGATGTCGGTTTAATTATCGAACCGGGGCGCTCTATCATTGGGAACACGGCGGTTTTCGTGAATCGCGTGCTCGGTGTCAAAACGAACGGAAATAAGCATTTCATTGTGACTGACGGGAGCATGGCGGAGTTAATCCGACCTAGCCTTTACGATACCTACCAGCACATCGATTTCATTGAACCGGTTGACTCCGAAATTGAAGCGTATGATGTCGTGGGCCCCGTGTGCGAATCCGCCGATTTCCTCGGCAAAGATCGTCCACTGGAAACCCCTCATGAGGGCGCGGGATTGGTTGTGTACGACGCAGGGGCTTACTGTTATGCGATGAGCTCCAACTATAACTTGAAGATGCGGCCGCCTGAGTACCTCGTGGATGGCGAAAACCTCATTGAAATTCGCCGCGCCGAAACTCTGGACGATTACATGCGACTATTTGAAACAACGAAGTGTAGTTAGGGGTTATCTAGTTGAAGAGACTCAATTATTCCGGAAAAAAGAAATTTCCCTACGCATTCGGACCGAATAAGAAATGAATTGTGAAACTACAAATACTTGGATGGAGATGACATACTGAGATGCGAACCTTGATGGTTTCAACCCTGATAATTTGTTGTGTAACATTACTGAGTTGCTCTGATGATGCGGGCGAACCCATTGGGCCCGATAACGGCATCAATCCGACACTCCCAATTGCGCCCAACTTCACGTTGTTAAACACCGAACTTGAGGAAACAATGCTCACCGACTTTAGTGGCAAGATAGTTCTGTTGGATTTCTGGGCAACGTGGTGCAAACCGTGCGAGGAGGAAATCCCAATTTTCATTGAACTGTACAACGATTATCGGGCACAGGGATTTGAAGTCGTCGGAATCTCATTGGATGATGAGCGATTGACAGTCGTGGAACCGTTTATCGAGAGATTGGGTGTAAACTATACCATCCTTCTTGGTGAAGCGGAGTTAATCGGTTTGTACAATGTTACCGTGATGCCTTCCGCGTTCTTGATTAACCGTGATGGACAGATCGTAAAACCGTTTCACGGCGCACAGGGCGATAGGGAAACTTACGAAAAGGAACTGAAGAAACTATTATGACGAATCAACGAATCCGCAGCACATGCGTAGCCCTTCTATCGACCTCGCTTCTCCTCGTAGCGCTCGGATGCGGCGAGGAAGATACTCCGGGACCAGTCGACCCGGTTGCTCCGGTAGATATGATAGGCGAAAAACCACCGACTGATTCATCTGCGGGAATTCGAGGACTGTTAGTGGACCAAGGAACAAAGCAAACCTTGAGGGACACCCGTGTTAAACTTGTCGATAGCCAGGGCGAAGTTCGCGAAACGTCGACTTCGCGAGCGGGAGTGTTCGAATTTGAGAACCTTGCAGCCGGTGAAAAAGTCACGGTGTTGATTGAACTGGATGGGTATGAGAAGCATGAATCCGTTGTCACTCCGATTGCGGGCGGAGAAACCACGACAGTTACTGTCAATCTCGTGCCCATCATCAAGGAAGATGCACTGCCTCCGGGTGACGGTTTGCATGTTGGCACGAAGGCGCCGGATTTTAACCTAGTAGACGGAAACGGAAAGCGCCATTCTCTCGCCGATTACGCCGGTAAGCAACGCGTGGTATTGCTATTTGATCGGGGTGCGTGGTGACCGTTCTGCATTATCCAACTCGTGGAGTTGCAAAAGGTTTATCAAGCGATTAAGGCAGAGAATGCAGAACTTGTCGTCATTACAACGGATGAGCCCGCGGTAGTGAAGAAGACGGCAAATGAAAATAGACTGGGATTCGTCACACTCTCGGATCGCAACAGACAGGCGATCGACCCCTATAATGCGGCGGATCCGTTTAATCCCCGCATTGCGCGGCCGCAGTATTACATAATTGATGAAACCGGGACTATCCAATGGAAGTTCCTAGATGAGCGCAAGGTTGGCCGGCTACCAGCTCCCAAGGTGGTAGAGGCGTTGAAGAATCTTTAAGAAGGATTGCGTACATGGGCAGAACTGGAGAACCACCCAATCAGACGCCATCGGATCCGATTGTAGCACAGATTCTGGCTGATTGCGCCGAAGTTTCGAGCGAGGGCGCGCCCGCGTCCGAGTCCAATGAATCCATCACCCGTAGGCGCTTTTTGAAAGGCGCGATAGGGGCAGGGGTCGCCGTCGGCGCCTGGTCCGGAATCCGCACCGAATCGGCGGCACAGTTGAATCAGCCGTCAGTGGATGGCGAAACGCAAGAACAGCTAGTGCCTGTCGTTGAAGCCACAAGCGACAAAGTCTGGAGGGAAAACGTACTCGATGAACAGATTGTCGGCGAGATGATGGATCGGGGAATTATGAAGTTGGCGGGGCGTGATTCTGCCAAGGAGGCGTGGAAGGATTTTGTACTCCCGGACGATATCGTCGGGATAAAAATCAACCCGCTCGCCGGAAAACAGTTCAGCACCCGGCGGATTGTTGTAGACAAAATTATTGAAGGGTTATACGGTGCGGGTGTTCTTAATAACCAGATTGTAATTTGGGATCGGTTCGAGGCACACCTCATCAACGCCGGATTTAAAATTAACCGGACGGATCAGGGTGTTCGGGTCTACGCTTCGGACAGTCCGGACGTAGGTTACGACGATGAGGTTTTCTACGAAACCAAGAAGGACAGTATTGTCCGGCGTGAAAACGGAAGTAAGAAATCCCGGTATTCCAAAATCGTTACCCGCGACATAGACGTCATCATCAATGTTCCCGTCATGAAGCATCATGCAATGACCGGCGTGAGCGGATGCTTGAAAAACCTCGCATTCGGCAGTGTCGATAACACTCGCCGTTTCCATCCGAGTCCGCTCCATGGCGACCCCGCGATTGCGGAGATTTTCGATCATGAGATTCTCAGAGATAAAGTGGTGTTGAATATCGTCGACGGACTACTTGCCTCATTTGACGGCGGTCCTGTCTATGATCCGAAAGGCGAATGGCAATACGGCGGAATTCTTATGAGTCGAGACCCGGTTGCGCTGGATCAGGTTCTGCTGCAATCTGTTGGAGACAAACGCGAGGAAATGGAACTGCCATCGATTACCCGCTTATCCAACCATATCCGTACGGCGTGGCGAGCCGGTATCGGAACTAATGATCTTGATGAGATGGAGTTTCACCAGATAAAGGTGTAGGACGATGTTGGATGAGGACGCAAATGATAGTCATTTAGAATTTCCAACAGACAAAGCGCGTTCGGCAACATGCCTCAATTCATTGCAATTTTAACGGCAGTCGCCATCCTAGCCACGGGATGTGCGGTGATTGGAAAAGACAATCCAAGCGGCAGCTATGCTTCCGTCTCCGGGTTGGTATGCACATCACCCGCAATGGTAGACGGAAATCCAAACACGGGCGACACCGTGTACATAGAAGGAACCATGGGTTCAGGCGAACGGAGCGTCATCACTCCTGATTCACAGTATGCGGACATGTTTGCACCGACGACGGTGACGCTGCCCACAAAATGCTATGTGGTTATGATTGTTCTCCACGCCACAAACCTGACCAACTTCAAGGTGTTGGCACGAGACGGTAAAGAATGGAAGGAATTACAGCGATTTCGAAAGAACCGCCTCAACTGCGTCGCGGTTACTACGTCGGCAGAAACCGACGCGATACGAATTATAGCTATAGACTTTGGGCAAATTCGCGGACGAGATCGACCTGAAATTCAAGAAATAGAAGTGTACGAGATCCCTAATGAAGGTAGGTCCGAAAGCACCAAGTTCGGATTTTGATTGTTGACATCTTAATGCTCAATCACACGTTTTAAGATGCGGTGTTGTAATTCTCACTATTCACGTTTCAATTACATTGGAGAGGTTATTATTATGCGAACAAACTGGCGAACCACTTGGGCACTGGTAATCCTTGCGGCATTGGTTACTTTATCAGGCTGTGTGACAACATTCACTCCGAACGGACAGTTTCAGGTTGGTTTATCACAATCGGCAAACGAAAGTCTACCTGACGTGCTTGCCGACTTTGAGACTAGTGAAGAGAGCAGCGTTGCAGGTGATGTCACCAAGAAGTCGAGCAGCAGTTGCGCCGGCGGCGTGTGCACGATTTATTGAGCAATGGGAGGGCAAATCCGATGATTGGGAGATTGTTGTGTCCTGTTTCTGTGTTCCTGTTGGCGGCGTTAACTATCGGGTGCAAAAGTACCGCAAATCAGGGGTTGACGGACAGGGTCGTGAGTGAGACGGCGTCACCAACCATGGTCCAAGCACAACCTGAACAACCCTTAGGGCTGGAACCTCCGTTAGTTCTACCGCAACTTCCTCCAACCGCGATTCCGCCCGATGCCAACATCCATCTTCATGTCCCGTACGCAACCCCCAATCCAAACCCGAATTTGAAAATTCTCGCCGTAACTCCCGAAACGGGAATTGATTTCAAGATTGCCTCCGCCACACCTAACCCAGGGATTGATTACAAAATGCTCATTGTTCCCGAACAGGAACAACCACCTCCTGCTATCAGAAATTTAGACGCCTTGCCTACCCCAGAATTTCGACCTTTACCGAAAACCCCTTCTCTACCGTGGAAACCAGGAAACCAGCAACAGGATGACCGGAAATGACAGTGCAGGAAGTTCTTCAGGAACTGGAATCACTCGGAACAGCGCAGAATCGCAAGATTTACAGACGTCATGGAGCGTGCGAGAACCTCTACGGCGTCAGTTTCGCCAACCTGCGAAAGATGGCGAAACAACTCAAAATCGACCATGCGTTAGCCCAGCAGTTGTGGACTACACGTAATCACGAAGCTCAGCTCTTAGCGAGTATGATAGCCGATCCGGTCACGGTGGAGGAGAGCTTGGTGGACAGGTGGATATCGGAATTGGCTGACCGCATTGTGACGAGCGAGTTCACGGATTTTGTCAGCAAGACACGCTTTTTTCAAGCGAAAACGGAGGAGTGGCTCGATTCCGAAGATGAGTGGATTGGGAGAGCAGGTTGGCAACTCCTGGCGCTGCTTGCTATGAGCGACATTGAATTAGCAGATTCTTACTTTGAGAATCATCTAGAGGTTATAGAGCGGGACATTCATACGCAGAAGAACATGGTACGCGATGCCATGAACTCGGCGCTGATTGCGATTGGCATCCGCAACCCGGCGCTAGAAAGACAAGCTCTGTCAGCCGCCAAAACAATAGGTAAAGTAGAAGTCGATCACGGTGAAACAAGCTGTAAAACCCCGGATGCCGCCGACTATATTCGCAGAACAGTTGAACGAAAAAAGCAACGCAAGAAACGCTAAAATTCCTTCTCTATATGGCAGATGATTTCTTAGCGGCCGGTATATCGCCCTTCACACCTACGCCCAAGGACCCACTGTTTGGAAGAGAACGCCTCCATGAATCAATCGCTCCACACGAAATTGAAAACGTGGAAGCTACTTTTTCGAATCTCACGGCGCAATAGGCTCCAACAACACCCGCCCTAGAGAATACCTTTGTCCGGGTTCCAGCGCTCCCACCTCGCGCGGCAATGTCTTGAAGCCGGGTTTGCGAATATTGATATTCGATCTCAAACCGGACCAAAGATCAATGGAGAAACTCCCACTTTCGTCCGATACGGCGCTCAGTGATGCACAAACTCCCGTGGTACATTCAATCTGTATCTCTGCATTTTCAAGCGGAAGCCGATTCGATTTGTCAAAGACTTGTCCGACCAGAGTGGCTGCCGCCGATCGTTCCCTCAAGATAATCAGGTCCGCCTCGACAGACTGTCCCGGTTCAAGCTTGAGGTTTCGAACCGAGATATCCGTGAAAAAACCTGTCGCAACTACCTGCAGACTGTATTCCCCTCTCGGCAAGTTTTCTATTTCATATCGTCCTGTTTCGTCGGCAGTTGCCGTCGTGTGGTCGTTTCCGTTCCGAAACACAATAACTAGAGGTTGAATTTTCGGCGGTAGTACACGGCCCACTATCTTGGCGCCGGAATCGGAGGTTAAATCAACCAGATTTGTAGATTCTCTCCCCGTGTCGTACGCCCCGTCGTCTCCGCACCCTGCTGCAATCAAAAGACAGAGCGCTGCCAGCTTATATAACCACATCGTTGACTCTCCTTCCACGACACGTCAGGGCGAAATTTTATTAGAGTATTGTGCATATTTCCTGAATATGATACACTCATCAATTAGAAAATTGAAAGACAAATATCGGGGGATACTGGTGAACCCATTTCTGGTCACTAACGGATCAGTCGCCCGAGTTTACTGAGTCATACGCATTCCGGAAAATCCACGTTGGCGCCCTTAAGGTGAGGAGTGCAGGGCATAAGATGTTGAGAGATTGGCGGACCAATCGCGTCCAATGCATTCGAAGCCATCGATATTTGCAGTTAATGTAAAGAGTTCGATCGAGAGTTTAGCTAATGGAATACACAGAGCGAGTAAAGTATCAAGTATCGGTTAATGAACGACGTTTCTTTGGTCGAAACGGTTATCTCAAAATTGATAGCCTCCTAGCACCCGAGGAAATTGACGAACTAGGTGAACACGCGATGAATCTCGCAATGGGAAGGGTGGATTTCAGCAAGCTTGAAGGTGTCACTCCACGATGCGAGGGAAACTCGCCCGGGGCTATGGAGGATATGTTTTTCCGTTTCATCCAATTCCACCGCCATCTTCCGCTTCACGAAAAATACATGCTACACGCACGAATTCTTGATGTGCTTGAGGTGCTCATCGGTCCCGATGTTATGGCGATGCAGTCGATGTTTTTTCTCAAGCCGCCTCAGCAACGAGGTCAAGCATATCATCAGGACTCGTTCTACATAAAAACAGCCCCGGATACGCTGTGCGGCGCTTGGATTGCGATTGATGACTGCGACGAGGAAAACGGTTGCATGTATTTCATCCCCGGTTCCAACTTCGATCCGATCTATCAGGATGTTGCGAAACCGGACGATACGGGCGAATTTCACATAGATTTGACGGAGATAGCCGGTGTAGATGAGCACAGTGAAATTCCCGCAATCGCGAAGGCAGGAGATGTCATATTCTTTCACGGCCACCTGATCCACCGCTCAAAGCAAAATACCTCCCCGGATCGATATCGCCGCGCGTATGTTTGTCATTACGCAAATGCCCGTTCACACACCGAATGGGGCGACGGTAACCGCAACCACATTCTTGCTCGAGGTTCGACCCACTTACCGTTTTCCAAGAGCCGCTTTGTCGATCACGATCCCATGTCGTGAAATGCCCGGCTCAACACTGTCGGAAGATGTCACTTGTTTGCGCAAGCCTCCGACCGGTCGACACTCAAAGATAATCTCTGCCTCCCGAGATAGCCGACTATGTTATTTTATATTGCCATTTTCCTACTCCCCCTCATCACATGGATTATCCTGAGAACCATTTCAAAGCGGCGAGCGAACGAAGCCTCCGAACCGCCGATCCTTCTTGAGGTCTGCGCACTATGCCACGAGGAGTTTGAAATGCGCGATCTAATCGAAAAAGAGGTGGGAGAATACGGAAGGGTTTACTGTTTTTGCGGTGGATGCATTGAGAACCTGCAGCGGGAGTACCGTCAGCAGAAGGAAACCGAGAGTTTGAAAGAAGATGCGATTTTTGCTCAACAGACCAGGGACACCGAAAATTAACATCGCCCTACTCCGTGTATTTGCGATGTTTGTCCTGTTCGCCACGATCTTCCCGGAGTATCTGAGTTCGGGAAATGGCCGCTCGCCTCAAGGACACAAAACAGAGTCCTCGAACACTTCGGCGATTCCCGTCTACACCTACAGAGTGATTAACATTTTCCCTCATGATAGAAACGCATTTACCCAAGGACTAATCTATGAAGATGGAGTTTTTATTGAGGGAACGGGGCTTCGCGGGCGATCGTCGCTTCGCCGGGTTTCAATAGAAACCGGAGAGATTCTGGAGTACCATGAACTCCCTTCCCATCTTTTTGGGGAGGGAGTTACGATATACGACAACAAGATTATCCAATTGACGTGGCGATCCAATGTTGGCTTCGTGTACGATAAAGATAGCTTTGAACTTATCCGAGAATTCAGCTATCCTACCGAGGGATGGGGTATTACTTGCGACGATAAACACCTAATCATGAGTGATGGCACGGCAAATTTATACTTCCTGCACCCGGAATCCTTCGAGGAGCAGAAACGGATAAAGGTCTACGACAACAAAGGCTCGGTTGAAATGCTCAACGAGCTAGAATATGTAGACGGTGAAATTTATGCAAATGTTTTCCAAACTAATCGCATCGCAAGGATAGATCCGAAGTCAGGCAAAGTGGTTGGTTGGATTGACTTGACAGGCATTCTGACCAAAGAAGATCGTCGGGAACCGGTTGACGTGCTGAACGGCATTGCCTACGACCCCGAAGATGACCGCCTTTTTGTCACGGGAAAACTCTGGTCCAAACTGTTTGAAATTGAGTTAATTCGGTTGGAGTAGTGCCCGTTAGGGATCGGAAGGCGAACAACCATTATTGTTGGTAAATTCGTAAGTATTCCTTCGCACTGCTCGCATAGGCAAATACGTAACATCAGCTCTTCGCTGAGAATAATAAGGAATGAAGAAGGAGTGCATTAATGTCAAAAAAGATTCTGTTATCACGTCTCTTCTATAACCCCGAATTTGATTCCGAACCCCGTCGTAACGGGCTAGCGGATTTGGAGAAATACGGAGCGCTGTCTCAGCATCCCGATGAACTGACGGAGGAACACGCAGAAGATGTGATTGCGGTGCTTGCCGGCGGTCCCCAGGTGCACGAGAGTTTTTACAAGGCGGCGAAAGACCTCAGGATTATCGCGCGATGGGGGGTGGGCTTTGAAACCGTTAACGTGGACCTCGCGACACAATACGGCGTCATTATTACTCTTGCGCCGAAACACCTTGACACGGTCGCCGAATATGCGATTGCCCAATGGTTTGCGACGCATAAACGGCTCTATACTATCAATGAGCGTGCGCATGGAGGCGACGCTTCTCTCATGCGCAATTTTGACGTAAAAGGGTCCACGCTTGGAATTTACGGATTGGGACGAATCGGACAGGAGGTCGCCCAACGCGCGAAGCCGCTTCTCGGCGAGGAGGGTCGACTACTTGTTTACGATATTAGACCCGACGTCAAGGAACTGGCGACAAAATACGGCGCCGAAGCCGTTGACAACCCGATGACACTCTTCGAAGAATGCGACACAATCTCACTCCACGTCGCTGGCGCAGATCCCATTGTCACCTATGAATGCTTGTGCGCCATGAAGCCGCATGCCTCTCTAATCAACCCGTCGCGCGGAAATTTGGTTGACGACGCGGCGGTAAACCGTGCCATTCGCGAAGAACGGCTTTACTATTACGTCATCGATGATCCGTTGACCGGTCCACGAGCGATCCACAAGAGGCATCCACGCATTATCGCCACGAACCACTTTGCGGGGATAACCGTCGAGTCTTCGATACGCCTTGATCTTTGCACAATCGGCCAAGCCATTGACGCACTCAACGGACGCGAACCGGCTCATATCCTGAACCCCGATGTGTTGGATCACCCGCGAGTAAAAAGTTTCTTGGGGAGGAGTTAATTTATGAAGTTTTTCGGTTTCAAAGACAGGAATCAACTCGCCGAGGAGAACCTTTCTCAAGGAGAGGCGTTCATTACAGAGAATGGAAAAAGGGAGGGAGTGGTTTCGCTGCCGAGTGGTTTGCAATACGAAGTGATTCACGACGGCGGCGGCGATACGCCGCGCAACACGGATACCGTGGTCACGCATTATCGCGGTACCTTGATCGATGGCAAGGAGTTCGACAGCTCTCACCGCCGCGGTGAGCCAGCCAGCTTCCCCGTGAACCGCGTAATATCTGGCTGGACGGAAGCCCTTCAGTTGATGACGGTTGGCTCAAAGTGGAAACTTTTTATACCGGCAAATCTGGCATACGGCGAACGCGGCGCCGGGAAGGTGATTGGACCGCACGCTACGCTAATCTTCGAGATTGAATTATTGGAAATTCAATAGTGTTTCGCGTCCATTCATCTGTAGGGTGGGATCCGATCAGCGTACAGAGATTAATCACGCGACTGCACAACGAGCACGATAGTAGATACCGACGGCGTCCACCCGCACACTATTTTTATTAAGGAGCGCATCAGTACTGCGTATATGTACAATATCCCTCCAAAGACTCAGTTTTATTCGGAGGGTTCGTCAAGCGGTGCGCCGCCCGTCACGGCGTCACTTGCAGCCAGCATAGCCAATTTGGCGTGAATCGTGTTGATTAACCCATCCAACTGCACCATGAGAGCGACATAATCATCCCCTGGCGGAAGCCTGCCTTCGACGCGATCATCTACCGCGCGCTTCTTGATACGAGACAGCACGTCCAACAAACGATAGAGTTGCTGCAGGTTCGTTTCACCTCGCTGATCGGCTTCAATGTCGGCGATTCGCGTCATGAATTCGTGCAATCGCATGCTCATATTCCGCCGCTTTTCGATACGGTTCTGACGCAGCGTTGCACCGACCACAATGACTAGAATTGCCAGGACCAAGAGATACGGCAGGGTATCGTTGAATGCTTCCGCCACGCTTGATGAAAAGGTAGGTTCGCCGCGATGATAAAAATCCATGGCGCCGCGGTGCATGGGAAAATCTTGCTCCTCTTTCGCGAATTCTTCGGATAACTCTCTCAACTGATTACGGAAAGCGGTTGAGAGCGCCATCTGTGTCATCGTGCGGACGAGGAATGCAGGAACATTTTGATGTGTGATAAGGCTCGCTTTGACCGCTAGACATGGTGTGTCTTTCGACGGTACATTATGTTGCCCGGAATACACGCTGCGCGGCAATTGGAGTGGAAAGAACGCGGTATTCTTGAAAACGAGCGCGTTTACTTCCTGAACGGGCAGAAGATCGTATTTTCCTGTCCCCAGCAGATTCCTCAACATTGGTGAAAGACCGCCTGCCACGATAAACGCCGCATCAATCTCTCCATTGTCAAATGCCTTTAGCGTGTCGGCGAAGTTAAGTGTGTGCATTTGCCTGTCGTTTACGCTCATATTGTAATGCTGAAGCACCTGTTGCGCCATCTGAATTGTTCCGCTCCCCTTAGCTCCCACGGAGACATTCATCCTGCGCAAATCCTGAATGCCGTCCGCGCCAATCCCTTTTCGTACGATGACATGCAGCACTTCAACATATAGATTGGCGACCGCTCTAACTTCACGGATGGCTGGATCGCTTTCTTGCAATTTCGAGCTGTCTGCTCGCCCGATATGTGATTTCCCGTTGTTCTGATAAAACGCGAATTGAACTTTGTCTTCCATGATGCGGATCAAGTTGTCCGCCGAACCGTCTGTTGTCTGAATTTCGACCGTGATTCGCGGATATTCAAGCCGAAGCAACTCTTTGAGTTGCAAAGCCAAGTGATGATATGCTCCCGTTTCCGAGCCTGAAGCGATTGTGATGGAATGCGGAAGGCGCGAAGCAAGGCGATTATAACTGACGCCGGCAAAGATTATGCAGAGCAGAATTACAACAACGAGAATCCACCCTCGAATGTTCATCTGTTTTCCTCCTTCTCAATCTCAAGTTGGTTGAGCAGCCTCTGTCTCAATCCAGCCTTGCCGGAAGCGATCCATGGGTGCTTGCGGTCACCGAGTAAAATAAGTCCATCGCCATCCTCCACCAAGAAATCTTTTTCGGGCGCCATGATGACTCTTCGTCCGCGTATAACTCCTTGTGGAAGCACCCGTTCCTCCAATTCTACCAGACACTTTGAAATCTGAGCGAAAGTATACCCATCCAATTGTGCATCTTGGATGCTGTAGAGTGTTGACTCGGTCCTAGTATCAAGGGTTTCAAATACCGACGGTCCAACCCCTCTATCTATAGCCGTTTTCGCCAAAATGAGCGGAACAATCTCTCCTGTATACACGATACGCTCGCAGCCATTTCGTCGAAATAATCCTTCGTTCTGCTTATCCAAACATTCGGCGACTATCTCAAGGCGTGGATGTAGATCGTCAATGATTCCCGCAGCCGCCGCGGTGAGCACATCGGCGCTGGAATCTTCACCGCTGGCAAAGACGATTGCCGCGCGCGCTTCTGACACGTTGGCTTGGATGTACGTATTCGCGTTGGTTGGTGAACCATGGGAGAAATAAATGTCATCGAAATTGTCTGTAATTCGGGTGGGCAACACTTCGAACGCCTCGGAGATGATTGCGATTGGAGACTCGCTGGTGTCCAAATCAGTGCGTAGGTTTTCAATGACCGTTGTAATTTTGTCCGGATTCTTGCTCCAATCTACAATCAAAATGTGTCCCTTCAGACGTAAACGAACCAATCCCTTCACCCGCCTTTCATGAATGTCGGATAGCTTTGTAATCAGTTGGCTAGCAACTGTTGAGAAACACCCCAGTGTTATGATGCTAAATATGATGGTGGAAATTCGTCCGGCGTCGGTCTTAGCGGAAATGTCCCCATAACCGATGGTTGTCATGGTGATGAACGCTACCCATACCGAATCAAAGAGTTCCAAATTCGGATTTTCTCGCTCCTCAAAAGTGTGGAACGCGAACACATACAAAAGAAACGCAAGCAACATAATTTCGGATACGAGCAAGGAGGTGCCACTTCTCCAGGGCAGCAGCCTGCGCAACTTCTTAAGGATGTCTTGGGGCGAGATCATAGGTGATGGATATCTAGCATCCGGTAGGCGCCCCTCACCAAACAGAACCAACAATTGGAACTTGGGAGGATTTCAGTGCATAACGGAATACGCGTCATTTCCATAGCGGCTCGTACGATTAAATCTGCTTAAACGCAGATTTACAACTATTCTTCCTTAAGAATCTGCTACAACCGCCGCTGGTCTTGTGCCGAGTTCGCCTTCGCGTTGATTGTCGTAGAAACGTCGTGTTGGATAGGCAAAGTTAATATCTTTGTGAGCGGCAAACTGGTTCAAGACATCTTCCCAAATTGTCTCCGACGTACCGCGGCGGGTACGCGGTTCACACAAATAACGGATAGTCAGTCGAACTCCACTTTCCGCAATGCTTGTGTAGACCGTTGGTGTAAGCACGGAATAGAATATCATGAACCTGCGGCTCGCCTCTTGAATTCGTTTCTGGGCAGCTTCACTTGAGTGTTGAGCGTGTTTCGTAACAATCTCTAGTAGAATCGTCTTCGCCTTTGTCCAATTGCTCTCGAAAGTCACCATTACCGGAAGTTCATTCCAAATGTATTGAAACCCACTACTATAATTCGACACGACTTCACTCAACACTAAACCGTTGGGTATGTGAAGAAGTCGCCCAGTGCTCTGATCCGCATCCACCCAATTCCCGATCTCCATCAAGGTAAACTTAAAGATTCTTACGTCAATCACATCTCCCGCATGCTCTCCTATCTGAATACGATCGCCCACATTGAACGGCCGACGCCAGATGACATAAATCCATCCGGCAATAGCTGTCACTACGTCCTTCAACGCAATCAGCAGTCCGACAGCAGCAACAACTAGAATGGATGCCAGGTATTGAATGCCCTCGAACCATACGCTTCCAACGAGCACAACCCCAAAAGCAGCGGCAACGCCCTTCGATGTCTTTCGCCAACGATATCGGAGACGCACGTCTTCCACTCTCCGCAGGACGATAGACATGACTATGGTACGTAGCAGCCAGAGTATCAATATGATGACTAATGACGTGAAGAGATTTCTCTGAATCAACGGCGTAAGTTTCGTCAATTGTGGGAGCCAGTCTGTAAGCGTTTCCATTAAGAATTACCCGTCTCTATCTCCTAATTGTAGTTGTTGATTGATTAATCCGAATCATCCGTGAGGTGCGACCGCCACCATTTATTCGCGTTTGTAAGGGACGCCCAGCGCTTGCGGCGGCGTGGATCGACCAACAAAGCCCGCGAGAACTAAAAGTGTCAACACGTACGGCAGCATGAGCAGAAACTGGTACGGAACATCCCACCCGATGGCTTGAAATCGCACCTCTAAGGACTCTCCCAAACCAAAGAGTAACGCCGCACCGCATGCCTTGACGGGGTGCCATTTTCCGAATATTACGATTGCCAGGGCGATAAAACCCCTACCTACGGTCATTCCTGGCGTAAAGTAGGGAACATCTGCGAGTGACAGATAGCCACCGGCGAATCCTGCGATCAGTCCTCCGAATAGCACACACAGCGTGCGTAATCTCTGCACGTTCACCCCGACAGCATCCACAGCCTTCGGGTGTTCGCCGCATGCGCGAATTTTCAAGCCGTGTGAAGTTTGAAATAGGTAAAAATATACACAGGGAACAAATAGCAAGGTTAGGAAAACAAGGATGTTGTGTTGAAAAAGCGCTGGACCGATCCAAGGAATACTGGACAAAACGGGAATTTGGACTTCACCGAACGCGGCAACTTTGAGCGCGGATCCGGTATAGCTGAAGAGTTTTTGGTAAATAACCTCTGTCAGACCTAGAGCCAAAAGTGTGATTCCCGTTCCTGTCACTACTTGATCGGCGGAGAGTCGGATGGTAAGGAATGCGAACAGATATGCCGTGATCCCGCCACTCAATCCGGCGGCAACTATGCCGACCCATGGAGCCAAATTTGGAACAGCGACACCGGTATAAAAGGAACCTAGCATGCCGAAGAAGGCTCCCATGAGCATCATTCCTTCAATACCGATATTGATGACCCCTGACCGCTGGACAACGATCTCACCCAATGCAGCCAAAAGCAAAGGGGTTGCTTGCCTTATAGTTGCTGCAAGGATCTCTTCAAACATAGGTTGCGGAAACTAGCTCATACCGAAATGAAAACATACTCGTGTCAACAAAAAGATGGCGCAGGACTGCGCATCATTCAGTAGATTTACCCACCCCATAAGGTTGCATATCAATTTGAACGGTTTGGGACGGGGTATTCCCTGTAATCTCCACCATTTCTGTTCGATCCGCATAACCCTGCTTTTTCAATAGGATTTCATGCGTCTTCCGTCCAAGATTGAGAAGTTTTGCTTCGTGGCGGCTATCGGATATCATCGTCTTTTGCTGTCCATTGAGATACACTTCTGCCCCGCCTACATTTGACTTAATGATTAGGTGAACCCGGGGGTGGCGCATGGGCGCAGTGGGTTGAGGGACGGATTTGGGTCGAAATGATTGGACTATGATTACTCCAACTATAATAATGGCGATTCCCCCAATAACAATCCACGGCAAATGGTTCTGGGGTGACTTACTACTCACTACCGACCTCTCATTGCGCTATACAATATTGATCTCTTAACTCGTTCTCGACCAAGCAAGTTTATCATCCTAAGGTCATTGTTTAATCGCATCCGGCGAGTATCTTATCACGGATCGCTAAATGATGCAAACAGTTCCGACAATAATCCCTTAACTTGCCAACTGAAAAAATCTATCGATAGAAAATCCCATGAAACAGAAATCGCTTAATTCGTGATTCAGACAACTTCTGAATAGCCAATACCTCGGATCGATTGCCTCCAAATCATCGACCAGCTTCAGTATATTCCCGTACCATCGTACGTCTGGTCCAAATCCAGCCGCGGATACCATTATCACCCAAAATCATACATTAATGTCCGTGCGCTGTGCCAAATCCCTGCTTGACACAATTCGAGAGAATATGGTATATTTCTTCGATTTTCACGTGTGATACAAAACGAAACACACTTCCTGATTTACACAGAGGGTGCTCTCGGTTTGAGGGTCTGATGTAAATTTGAAGGGAGTGAACGCTAAAACCCGCTACCCAAACAGGAGGATTTTTTGAGAACTTCAATGAAAGAACTCCTTGAATCAGGAGTTCACTTTGGTCACCAGACGCGACGTTGGAACCCCAAAATGGCGAAATACATTTTCGCCGAGCGCAACGGTATTTACATAATAGATCTTCAGAAAACGTTGCGGATGCTTGAGGCTGCATGCGACTATGTGCAAGATATCGCGGCAGAAGGCGGCACAGTGCTCTTTGTGGGAACGAAGCGGCAATCCCAGGAAGCAGTTGTAGAAGAAGCAACTCGGTGCCAGATGTTCTATGTGAGCCATCGTTGGCTCGGCGGCATGTTAACCAATTTCCAAACCATTCGGCGTAGTATTCAACGACTAGAAAAGCTGGAAGCTGATGAAGCCAATGGTGTCTTTGACCAACTACCCAAGAAGGAAGTCATTCGACTAGGACGGGAAAGAACAAAATTAACCAACAATCTTACCGGTATAAAGGCAATGAAGCGGTCGCCGGACGCTGTCATTATTACCGACACGCGCAAAGAACACACCGCTATATTAGAGTCGAATAAACTAGGTATTCCAGTTATTGGCATTGTGGATACAAATTGCGATCCGCAATTAATCGATTTCCCGATTCCCGGCAACGACGATGCGATTCGCGCGATCAGGTTAATTTGCTCAGTATTAGCAACTTCGATAAATGAGGGTAAGGGAAGCGCATCAGAGGGCGCTGACATTTCGGAAGCCGTGGAAGCTGAAGTGGTAGCAGAGAGTGACGAACCGGAAACCGCTGAAACGAGCGAGGAGCGACAGATTAACGCGACCGATGGCGAAGGGGACTCTCCGGCAGACACTGCCAAAGCCGAGGCTACGACGAGGCGTCCACAGAGACGGAAGCGCACGAGCACAAAGTCCAAAAAAGCAGACACAGAAATCGAGTCTAAAGAGGCCGAAGCAGCAGTAGCCCAATCTGTTACAGAGGATAGCGCAACCGAGACTAAAACTGGGGACGAGGCGAAGCCTAAACCTGCACGCCGAAAGAGGCGCACAAGCACAAAGACCAAGAAAGCAGATGCGGAAACTGAGGCTCCAGAAGTCGAATCTGCTGCGACGGGGTCAATATCAGAGGACAGTGCTACTGGAGACAACGTAGAGCCAGTTGAAGCTGAAGCAGCGCCCAAACCTGCGCGCCGAAAGAGGCGTATAAATACAAAAGCCAAGAAGGCAGAAGCGGAAACTGAGGCTCCAGAAGTCAGCACCAGCGCGACTGAGCCAATCTCAGGGGATACTGCCACTGAAGAGAATTCAGAATCGACTGAAGCCGAAGCCGCGCCAAAACCTGCACGCCGAAAGAGGCGCACAAGCGCCAAAACCAAAAAAGCGGACGCAGAAACGGCCGAGGCTACGGCATCAGACACTCCGGCGTCATCAACCGCAAGCGCGTCCGACGAGGCAACTGAAGCAGAAGCTTGAATTTCGATTTGTACACAATAATTGGAGGTTTTCTTCCTAGATGAATATAACAGCAAAAATGGTGAGCGATCTGCGAACTCGTACAGGCGCCGGAATCATGGACTGCAAGAAGGCCCTCTCCGAGACAAATGGCGACGTGGAAGCGGCGATTCAGTTCCTCCGAGAGAAAGGGCTGCGAGCATCCGAACTGAAAAGTGGTAGAGCGGCAAGCGAAGGACTGGTTGTTTCATATATTCACCCTGGCAATCGCATTGGTGTATTGGTAGAGGTCAACTGTGAAACCGACTTTGTTGCGCGCACCGACCAGTTCCAGAAATTCGCAAAAGAGATAGCAATGCAAATTGCCGCAGCCAAGCCAACGTACGTTAGCAAGGAAGATGTACCGGAAAGCATATTGAATTCTGAAAAGGCGATTCTCAGAACCCAAACGCTTGATGAGGGAAAGCCCGAGAAAATTGTAGATAAGATTGTTACGGGGCGGTTGGGCAAATTCTACTCTGAGATGTGCTTACTGGAGCAGGTTTACATACGAGACGCCGACAAGACTGTCAGGCAACTTCTTCAGGATTCGATTGCCCAACTGGGGGAAAACATCATCGTGAAACGCTTTGCGCTCTATGTGTTGGGTCAAGAAATCGATTAGTTGGAACCTTTGTATCCTACTCAATAATACTTTTTCATGGGGACCTCGAAAATGGCAGACAACACTTTACAGCAGGCAGAAGCACGTATGAAGAAAGCAGTGGACGCGACAGCCAAGAATTTTTCGCATGTACAGACTGGTCGCGCCTCTGCTTCCTTACTGGATAATGTCTCTGTGGATTACTACGGCAGCAAGAGTCCATTAACTCAAGTTGCAACCATTACCACTCCCGAACCGCGAACACTGCTAATCCAACCCTGGGACAAAACAATCCTTAAGGAAGTAGAAAAAGCCATTGCTCGCTCAGATTTAGGTTTAAATCCCAATAATGATGGAACAGTCATTCGCATTCAAATTCCAGAACTGACTACGGAACGACGCGAACAACTCACGAAATATGTCCGCAAGCTGGCCGAAGAGGGACGAGTGAGCGTAAGGAACATCCGCCGTGATGCAAATGAAGCTGTGCGAAAGGCAGATCAAGATTCTGGATCCGGGGAGCGAAAAGGCAAGGGTAGAGGAACGGATAGAAAGAAATCCCGAGGTAGTGACGACCCCGTCCAAGTAATAACCGACAGATATATAGATCAAATCAATCAGCTTTTGAAATCTAAGGAAGAGGAATTGCTTGAACTTTAATCTGCCGGATTGAAGGCAACTATTCCCAAAAGCCAATGTTTTGGAAGCGGCTTCTGAGTGCCGTTGTCGTAATTCCGGTACTCATTCTGATTATCTACTGGGGTTCGCCTTTTTATCCAATCCTAGTTTTCGCCGTAGTAGTCGTTATGTTGGTCGAGTTTGGTCAACTTGCACGCTCAATTGGATCCAGGAGTTGCAAAGTAACACTCTTTCTGTCAGCGCTGCCGATTTGCCTCTCGGCACAGTTCGGTTTCTCGGTTGAGCTAGCCATTGCGATTGCCCTTATAGTTGCTTTTTCCGCCGAAATCTTCCGAAGGCATGTGGATGATGTTTTTCTTTCGGTTTCCAGTACCATCACTGGTAGCATCTATGTTGGGTGGGCCTTCGGTTACCATTTACTGTTGCTGCAACAAATCGGCGACCCTAATGGGAGTAGCTTGGTTTTCTTCCTTCTCGCAACTGTCTGGTGTGGGGACAGTGGCGCATACCTCATAGGGAGTAACTTTGGCAAACGAAAGTTGTGCCCCGCGATTAGCCCTAATAAAACGATTGAAGGGGCAGTATCGGGATTGATTGCTGGGATAGCAGGAAGTTTCGTCGTATGGTACTTGCTTTTGCAAGAAACCGTGGACATTATACATGTGCCAATACTGGGTGTGTCTCTTGGCATCATCAGTCAAATCAGCGATCTCAGTGAATCGATAATAAAGCGGAATGCGCACGTGAAGGATTCGAGTAGCGCTGTCCCCGGACATGGAGGGCTGCTAGATCGGTGCGATGGTTTGGTTTTTTCTACTCCCGCGCTTTATTATTACTTCGAGCAATTCGTCGGCAGGTCTACATGACTTTTACTTAGTCCTGTGCAACACCCCAAGTTCCATATCTTTTTCATCTCCTCTCATCCCCAATACCATCGTTCAACTCTAAGATATGAAACACCTTGCCATTCTCGGCTCTACTGGATCCATCGGAAAGAGCGCTCTTTCAGTAGTCGCAACTCATCCTGATGAATTCAGTGTCGCGGGAATAGCCGCAAATACTTCCGTGGACCTGATGGAGCGTCAGATTCGTCAGTTTCGCCCAAGTCGTGCCGCACTCAGCGACAAGGTCGCCGCAGAAGAGTTACGAAGGCGAATTCGAGATTTAAAATCAGTTGAAGTAGTTTCGGGACCTGAGGGGGTGTTGGCAATCTCGACTATGGACGAGGTGGATTTGGTCCTCGAAGGAATTGGCGGAAGTGCGGGACTCTTGCCGACACTAGAAGCCATCAGGGCGGGAAAGGACCTTGCATTCGTTAACAAAGAGGTGTTGGTGATGTGTGGTTCGCTCGTCATGCAAGCCGTAAATGAACATGATGTGCGTCTTCTACCTGTCGACAGTGAGATGAGTGCTATATTCCAATGTCTCTCGGATTATGATGAGAACAGCGGGAAACGTGATGATATTCATCGTCTGATCCTTACAGCATCGGGCGGTCCCTTTCGCCATACTGATTTAGATGAGCTGGACACGGTGATTCCACAGGAAGCATTAAATCATCCGAAGTGGGAAATGGGTAGTAAAATCTCAATCGACTCTGCCACCATGCTGAACAAAGGATTGGAAGTCATTGAAGCGCAATGGTTGTTTGACATAGAGTTGTCAAGAATCGATGTAATTATCCACCCGCAAAGCATCATCCACTCCCTAGTTGAATTTGTCGATGGATCGATACTTGCTCAATTAAGCGCTACGGACATGCGGCTCCCAATTCAATATGCTCTTGCCTATCCGAACCGTTTGTCTACACCTGTCCCGCGACTCAATCTTTGTGATATTCAAACGCTTCACCTTGAACCCGTTGATAGCGAGAAATTTCCTTGTCTCGCTCTCGCATATACTGCTGCGGAAGTAGGTGGAACGCTTCCCACGGTGCTCAGCAGTGCTGATGAGATTGTCGTTCAAGCATTTTTAGACGAAAAGATTGGGTTTATGGACATCCCGATTATCCTTGAGACCGTGATGGATCAGCACGACACGGAACCTAAACCTGGTCTTGATGACATTCTTGCCGCAGATCAATGGGCAAAATCAACAGCTCAAGAGTTAATTCGAAAACAGGAACTTGCTGCCTAAAGAGGGAATTCTGCTTCACTTGGCCAAGTAAACCTCTTCAGTGGATTCTTGCGTTCAATGTGTTACATGTACTAATCTCAATGCCTAACTTAATACAAGACGGTGACAATTTATGTTTGGTTCGATAGACGGAATAGTTATTGCCATTTTCACGCTGGGTTTTCTAATCTTCATCCACGAACTCGGGCATTTCCTTGCTGCTAGGCGTTGTGGAATTCGCGTTGATAAATTTTCAATCGGTTTTGGCCCGAAATTGATCGGCTTTAGGCGGGGCGATACAGAATACTGCATTTCTCTAATTCCGTTTGGGGGATTTGTGAAAATGCCGGGCGAAAACCCCGAAGAGCGCACCGGAGCGCCCGATGAATTTCCCTCTGCTCCCGTAGGCCACCGCATCTTCGTTGCGATTGCCGGTCCGGCCATGAACGTTGCATTTGGCATAATTGTGTTTTCATTGATTTACCTCTTCTCCGGCGAGTACGTTCGCAAATCACTTGAAACAACTCAGATTGGACATATCGTTGATGGAAGTCCGGCGCAAGCCGCCCGCCTTCAGCCTGGAGATAAGCTAATTTCCATTAACGGGAAGCGATTAAAGGATTGGCGAGATTTGCGGATGGTAGTTGCAATAAACCCCGACGAGGAGCTCGATATTGAAATCATTCGGAACGGTCAGAAGCAGACACTGTACAATGTAAAAACTGATACGAAGGAAGTTAAGGCACGCAAGATTGGTCAACTTGGCGTGTCACCGAAGCAAGAGGTGTTGATTTCACAGGTTGAAAGAGGCAGTTGGGCTGAGAAAAGCGGTTTAAAGACCGGAGATCTGATTGATAAAGTCAACAATGAGACAATTTATACATACGCAGACTTAGAAGAAATTTCGAGACAGAAACACGGGACTACAGTCCAGCTTGAGATTCGACGCGGATTCATATTTGAGATTGAAGGGATTCGCCAAGAGAATTTGGATAAGGGCTTGATTCCACTGCAACTGCGTAGTCTGTTCAAAGAACACAATATAGCACTAACCGGAGAGGCTTCAATTTCAGTTTTTGAAAACGGTAGAGGATGGAAAATCACCGACTTGGATCGAGTTTATACGCTCCAAGAAGACGAAGGCAAAATTAATGTCTTCAAAGATAACGGCGGGTCCTTCGTAGAGAATCTGCATGTCGATTGGAAACTCGTTGTCGGGGCAATTCAGAAAGACAGTTACATCGAGGCCGAAGGAATTCAGGTTGGCGATCAATTGATTTCAATTGATGGTGTGCCCGTCCAAAATTTTGTTTTTGACCAAAAAGTTAAAGAACTCACTAAGATTCACGGCGATCAGCCGGTTGAGTTTGAATTCCATCGCGATCTGCCGCTTCGTACCGAATCAGAAAACAACCGGACTGATTCGAATACTCTTGATGACCAGAGCGTTCATCGCCCGGACAGTGAGACGTTCACGGTAATGTTGAATTTGATGCATCCCCAAGATGGCGAAAGACTCCTGATTAATGAAATGCGTATCGACTCCACGATTAGCGGACTTGCACTCACCGAGCCGGTTAGGGTTACAAAGTATAATTTGGTTACGGCTTGGGGACGTGGGATTGAGGAGAGTGTGTCAATGGTGAACCAAGCTCTATCCATGGTTGGTCAACTGGTAACTGGTGAAGTGGCCCCGGAATTGCTTAGTGGACCGGTTGGCATTGTTACTGCCACTGCAGAAACGGCTCGCTTCGGTTTTCGTGAGCTAATCTACTTTGCTGGATTTATCTCTGTGAACCTCGCCTTTGTTAATCTGTTACCAATTCCCATCGCCGATGGTGGATTGATTTTGTTTTTCATCATTGAAAAACTACGTGGCAAGCCCTTAAGTATCCGTAAGCAGATGATTATCCAGCAAGTCAGCATTGTGTTAATCGTTGGACTATTCTTATATATCACATGGTTTGACTTCGTCGGCATTTTCAAATAGATGCTGTGGAGGCAGATAGCAGACCCTCATAGCCCTTTTCCCATTCGGATCGGATTGCCAAATACAAGCTTTCACCGATAAGGTTCTACATTCACGGCGGTGGAACGGGGTGCAAATCAGTGCCGTGACGATAAGCCAACCTAAATCTTTTATCGTGTCTCAAAACTATGGTGGATCGGGATCCCGTTAGAGAATACTTGCAGGTTGTTGCGACAGTGAGAGAATTTGTGGAAGAACAAATGCAACTCGGTTTCGCGGAACTAAAAGAACCGGAACCAGCCCAACGAGAAGAGCAATCCCCATTCCCAGATTTCGACATGAGCCGATTGCAAAGCGAAGCAATGGCTTGTAAACGGTGTGAGTTGCACCCAACACGCAACACGGTTGTGTTTGGAGTAGGAGATGAGAACGCGGATCTCATGTTTGTTGGCGAAGCACCGGGAGCTGACGAAGATCGACAAGGTGAACCATTTGTGGGCCGCGCTGGACAGCTTCTTACAAAGATTATTGAGGCGATGGGGTTTACTCGCGACGGAGTTTATATTGCAAACGTAATCAAATGTCGTCCGCCAGGTAATCGAAATCCCAAGTCAATCGAAATTGAGACGTGTGAGCCTTTCCTCCTCAAGCAGGTCGAACTTATACAACCCAAAGTCATTTGCGCTCTCGGCAGCTTTGCCGCACAAGCTCTGTTGCACACCAACGAAAAAATCTCAAGATTGCGGGGGAGATTCCATGACTACCACGGCTCCAAACTCATGCCTACCTATCATCCCGCCTTTCTGCTACGCAACCCACACTCAAAAAGAGAGGTCTGGGAAGATATGAAGAAGGTCATGGCCGAACTGGGAGTAAGTCGGGCGGCGGAGGCAGAACAATAGGTCATGGGATTTACGGGTGTCCGATACGTTCGTCTCGTTGTCTCCCACCATTGATGCGCTATTCTCATGAACTATGCAAGCGTTGTTTTCCCGCTGCCTCAAGATCTCGCTTTCACCTACGCTATCCCGGACCGTCTAAGATCCATCGTACATTGCGGCAGCCGTGTAGTTGCCCCACTCAGAAGACGCCCTCAAGAAGGGGTCATCGTCGCTCTACTTGATGAACCTTCCCTACCCGACAACTCCATAGAAATTAAGAACTTATCTGATTGTTTAGACGGTCCTCCAACATTCTCTCCTGAACTCATTACGCTTACCAAATGGATGGCGGGATATTACTTATCCTCCCATGGAGAGGCGCTAAATTGCGCCGTTCCTGCAACAATACGCAGCCATCGACGTCGAATGGTGCATTTACTGGCAAGTGATGAGCAGATTAAAGCGTTGGGACGACGAGCACCGGTTCAGGCGGAGATACTTCGTATTCTGCAAACTTTCGGGAATCTATCTCCAAACCAGATAACAGCTCGGCTTCGCGGTGGAAATTCAAGGTTGAAGCGTGTCCTCTCCCTCTTGCAGGAAAAGGGTCTAGTCGAAATCAAATCAGACCTGAGTGTTAAGACTAAGCCGAAAACCGAGAAAACAGTTTCACTCGCAAAACCCATCCCAGAGATTGAATTAGCGATCGAATCTCTCACAAAGCAAGCGACGAAGCAGAGTGAGATTTTACGCTTCCTGATCAATGTCAACACATCGATTCCTGCAAACGAAATAAGAGAACGAGCACAAACAAGCTTATCCACACTTAGGCAACTGGAGAAAAAGAAACTTGTCAAGATTGACTCTGTCGAGGTTCTGCGGAATCCTCTGAGCCTTGAAACTGTCTCCCCAACTCGGCCAGTTACTCTCAACACGAATCAACTGACAGCGTTGAAAGCTATCGGTGAGACAATAGCGAACAGTCAACACGCGGTTTTCCTCCTGCATGGGGTTACCGGGAGCGGCAAGACAGAAGTTTACATACAGGCAATTAGCAGAGCTATCAAACGCGGAAAAGGAGCGATTGTGTTGGTACCTGAAATTGCCCTCACGCCCCAGATTGTTTCTCGATTTGTAGGCCGGTTTGGATCCCGCGTAGCAATTCTACATAGTAATCTTTCAGACGGGGAACGTTTCGATCAGTGGCATCGGATAAGGATGGGAAAAGCCGACATTGTAGTTGGGCCCAGGTCAGCCGTTTTTGCACCCGTGACAAATCTCGGTATCATCGTGGTGGATGAGGAACATGAAACGTCGTACAAGCAGGAAGACACCGCGCCTCGATACCACGCGCGAGACGTGGCCGCGAAACGATCGGAACTTGCAAATTGTCCGCTAGTGTTGGGGAGCGCAACTCCATCGTTAGAGAGTTTTTATCGTGCCCAACGAGGAGAATTCCATCTGTTGCGACTTCCATCACGAGTTAAGAATATCAAGCTGCCACCCGTGCGAATCGTAGACATGTGCAACGAACTGAAGCAGAACAACCGCACGATTTTTTCAACTGTGCTGCGGAATAGCATCAAAGACAGACTTGCCAAGAATGAGCAAATTATTCTGTTTCTGAACCGGCGGGGATATTCATCCTATGTGTTCTGTCGTTCCTGCGGGTTCGTTGAAAGGTGTGACAATTGTTCGATTTCATTGACATTTCACTTTGATACAAAATTGATGATGTGCCATCACTGTGGAGACGCGCGCCCCACATCCGATCTCTGTCCTCAGTGCGGCAGCCCCTACATGCGCTACTTTGGACTAGGAACCGAGCAGGTTGAACAGGACACAATCAAGGCTTTTCCACGCGCATGTGTGAAACGGATGGACGCTGACTCAACCACGCGTAAAGACGCACACCAAAAGATCCTTGACGCTTTTAAATCTCGCCAGATTGACATCCTTGTAGGAACACAGATGATAGCCAAGGGATTGGATTTTCCGAACGTTACGCTCGTAGGCGTAATCTCTGCGGATACAGCTCTGAATTTACCTGACTTCCGTGCCGGCGAGCGATCCTTCAATTTATTGACGCAGGTTGCGGGAAGATCCGGACGCGGCAAAGCCGGAGGCGAGGTAATCATCCAAACTTACATGCCCAAGCATTATAGCGTTCAAGCGTCGAAAACCCATAACTACCCGAGTTTCTACCGGCAAGAGATTGCGTACCGGGAAGAATTGTCCTATCCACCTCTCACTCATGCTGCGACGCTATTGCTACGTGGTGAAGTTGAAACTGAAGTCATTAGCCTAGCCAAATCATTCCTTGAGCGCCTAAAAACAATCCAGACACAACGGTTTCCAGATGTTGAGATTCGTGGTCCGGTTGCCGCCCCATTGTCGAAGATTATGGGAAAGTATCGCTGGCATTTTTTTCTCCGAAACGCAAACGTTGAAAAGCTACGCGAATTTCTCCAGAAGGCAGTTCGCAGCACCGACGCCCCTCGTGTGCCGAAAAATATAGACTTGGTCGTGGATATCGATCCGGTGACAGTCTTGTAAAACAGGAATCATGATGGGGAGGAAACCCGAGTAAAGGACCTCCAAGTTGCACATTCATTCAGGAGAAGATTATGGGAGAGCGTATATTTGAGAAACTAGAGAACAGCGACCAGCTTGACGCTAGTCCGATATTTGTATTTGCCGCCGATCCGCTTGCGGCAGTGGGGATTCAGGGTCTTGGATATGTGCATCACCCAAGACCCCACCATCGCACTCGGCCGGAATTCTTGCAGTTGCAGCGTGATCTCGTAGCTGATGGAAGCATTGATGGATTGCTGATGACGCCTGCCGATGCAGAAGTGCTAGCAGTTGAGGAGTCGATCTTCGACGGCACGCCGGTGACCCCGCTGGTACGGATGAATGCAGAGACCGCTATCTGGAGCCCGCGCTATGGCGCTTATCAATCCCAGCATTCGAGACCATTTCAAACCGTATTTCCGGATGATGCACAGGTTTATTGCGAGAGCCTTGTGGCGCCCGCATTGGAATGCCGCGTCTCGCTCGGATTATATTCAATCACGTTGAATAACGATGTGGTTGCTGATGAACGAATGCTTAACGCCTATATCCAGTTCGCACACACGGTGGGTGAGATGGAGGGGTTTGATCACATTTTGGAGGTTTTTCTGCCAAATATCAAACTGCCTGGTTTAGACAATGAGAAACGAGGGATGTACGTGGCGGATTCCATTGTTCGAACAATGAATTACCTCCGCAAACACCAGCGGCCGCGTTTTATCAAAACGGCGTATACGACGGCTAAGGTTTGGAACGAGCTGACGCAATTTGATCCTTCACTCATTATCGGGGCATTGGGAGGACCACGAGAAAATACTCGCAAAACACTGCAGCTTGCTAACAACGTCATCCAAAACGGCGGTCATGCGATTCTGTTCGGACGTACAATCTTCGGCGAGGAGTCTCCCGTGGGTATCGCAAGAGCTTTGCGAAACGTGCTGGATGAACAGATGAGCCCGGAAGAGGCTCACTCCATGTATCAACAGTCGCTTCGCCAAGATTCGACTGCGGGATAACAATGTCATGGTTGGGGATAGCACGAAGCTGGATACTTAGCATGGAAGTACGGGGAAATGCAAAACCCTGAAAAAGGAATCAGTAGCAAGGGAGTAGTGAGAACCATTTTCCCTGTCAACTTTGCTTTGAACTACGATGTTGTGTCTGAGAACTGTGAAACGTCCGCATCAGATTACAGTGGCGTCACTTAGTTTTGACACAGTCGAATCCGATGTATAAGGCATTTCTGGGATTGAGTGATGAATAGGTACCATAAGAAGTAACAAAAAAAGCGGCTAAGATGCTAAATCTTAGCCGCTAGTCGTCTGTTTCAGTTAGATAATCCGGTAATTGAAGAGGTGTTATACTTGAAAAGCAGGTCTATAATCTGAGTGCAACGTTTCCCGCCACACGTTCTCTTCAGATTGAATCTGGGCTGCGAATTCATCGGATATACGCGATAAGTTGTCAATGAAACTCTCCCAGTCAGTCTCACCGCTTGCATAGTCTCTTGATTGGCTGCTTGCCAAGAGCAGAGAGAGTTCGTAAAAGTTCGGTTGGTGTCCTTCTATGTGTTTTGTTTCCATTTTTCAGCCTCTCACCATATAACGTTCAAAGCGTCAACGGTATTATAATCGCTTTCTTTGGATATCGGTCCCAATTCCGTGTCCTGTATTTCATACAAAACTGTATCAAATTGTGACGTCTTTTCTGCCTTATTAGTTTCAAGATTCGAGAAAATCAGCGATTTAACTGGATTTCCTCACTGTCTTGAAGTTAGTAGATTCTCACTATACCAAAATGTATAGCAATAATAATGCCAATTTTCGGGCGAACTTACTTTTAGTTGATTACGTGTGAGAATTGGTGTGCATCTGTTTTGAATTCCCGCCTTCTGTTTCCATTCTACGTGCTCGACTGAATGCCCTCCGGAATGGGCAGTGTGCTGCAGAAAACAGCGCATGGCACAAAAGTATCAAGTCAAAGACACGACATCTGCATAGACATAGGTCGGCGAACCACTCTTGGCGTGGATTCTATCGTCATCGTCATTGGAAGCCGAAACGATGTCTCGCTTCACAATTCTGCCGGGTTTCGCTTTGATAGGTGCACTGAACATTGGACCGTCCACGACGCAAGTGTGAAACTCTCCGTTCTCGCCCAACGGGTCCACTCCTTCAGGCAAGTCCGCAAGAAACTCGGAATCGAACCATCTGCCCGCAAATTCCTCCGGCACCATCGTTGGATTAAGTGCTGTCACAATCGCCCGTACTCCAGAATCAATCATTTCCCGGGCGAGTGCGGTTGTATCTCGACCCCATACCGGAAAAATCGGAGTAAAGCCTGTCCCGCGCAGTTTGTCCTCGCGATACTGGCGAATGTCCTCCAAGAAGAGATCTCCGAATGCCAAGTATTGTGCTCCTAAATCTTTCGGGAGCGCTTCCACCTGTTCGAGGAATGCTTGCATAGCGTCTTCATACTGTGCGTTGGAACAGGGATAAGGTATCGGTATTTCGTACAATGGGACGCCTAGTTTATCGGCTTGCTGTTTTAAAACCCATGATGGTGTAGAGTGTATGGATACCCTATCAAATGTCTTGGTTACGGTAGTGAACACACCGCGGACGGTATAGTGTTCCGGTTGTTTATATAGTGTGTAAAATGCCCATGCAGAATCCTTTCCCGAAGACCAAGATACTAGAACGGGCGTTGGGTCAATATGGCTCGTCTTTTTTGTCATCAATCAAACCTGTCGAATCAAAAACCAATTTCATGAGGGTAGGAGGCGTTCTCTTTAAATAAACCTCGCAGATTTTCAATTTTTCTACGAACAGTTCACGTTTTCAAGATCAAGAATACCACTAACCAAGTGGTATTCTCGGCAAGTATTCAATGCAAAGGAGAGGATCGCGATTCGAAGGAAGATCTCTATCGCGCGGGATTGGCTATCGCACTCGCAATTTGGTCGTTTGATTGCACCTACGGTCGTGGCAGAACAGTATCTGTTAAATTAGTACATTTGAAATCTGCGCACCTCGCCAAAATGGCAGAACAGTACACCACGGTTTAACGCGAGGCGTTAACTTGACACAGTTCACACGCAACTCGCCACTGAAGAGAAAAATCTACTCGACGAAGTTCAGGAATTCATATTGGATAACTATGATTACGGATTTGCGTTTCATAAAATGTGAACGATTAGATTGGAAGAAATGGTGCAAATCTCTTTTGTGTCTGGCCGATTTGGTGCAAATCGGCGGCGCTAAACGCACACCGATTGGGTTCCAGAATTCCATAGCGCTGATAATGTTTAAATCTCAAATTGATGAACTCAAAATGGAAAAACGATTTATAACCATATCCCCCTTTTCGTGCAAACTTTGCGAATCTTGTTTATAGCGCCACCAACACGCTTTCCATTTCGTATAACGCCAAAGGGATGCTGGCTCACCACACGCCTAGAGATTCCGAGTGTCGACGCAATCTGCTCTTGAGTATGCCCTTCAAAGAAGTAGAGCATCACGCAATTTCGTTGGATAGCCGTGAGTTCCAAATCAATGATATCACGGATCTGCGCTAGAACGGTTTCCTTTTTGGCTTGGCGTTCAAGTTGTAGTTCGCGATGTTCGGGGGATTCGTACTGAATTTGGTCTTCGTTACAGAACTGATGAAAATAGGTCGATGGAACAAGGATTTCCCAGAAATCCGGGTTGAATCGCGGCATAGACGGTTTCCTCCTTCATCTGAATCGGGTCAGAAGGTACCTATGCCACAACCGGTCAAACGTCTCGTTCCAATCGCATCGGGAGATAATGAGGCGAGGAGTTTATGTAAGGCGGGGTGCAGAGGTACCAGTACCGAATATCGTGTAGCATCCGTTAAGCGACATTCGTGGATGCAGAATTGATTTGCTCACAGTTGCCTCCTTTCTTATCTTCAGACTGCAATCTGAAGAATTCTGTGCGGTCGGTTATGAGGGCCGACGTTTTCGTTTAACAGTGGTCATTTGAGTATTGTCCCGGAACTTTGGCTCTTGAACAAAATACAGTGTTCACTCAGTTAGAACACACATAAAATCCTTCACGGCAAAACGTGTTGAACCTCGCGAGTATATGTCGCAAGGGAAAATATTAATTGAGCGACCTTGATTAGTAATGTTCACGTTTCATGTACCATATATAGGCTAGCGGAGTGGATGGCAAAGCCCCCCGCTCCGCTAGCCTGAGTGTGAAATCAACGGTCACACCACCTCAAAAATCTCATAGTTACTACCCCCTTCCCCGCTGAAGAGCGGTATGGGATAAGATTGCGCATTGCCAGTTTTAGCATGCGATTTACAATCTTTCACTATAACACAGATTCGGATGCACTTTTTACGGGATTGACGAAAAAATATCTGAATATTCAGGTTTTTTCAAGCCCCTTCACTCTTGTACGCTCACGTTTACCGAAACCGTGCTCAAACCGCGCTGTCCCCAATACCATATTAAGCCGGCTCCCAGTAACAACAGCACTCCCATCAACTGAAACATCTGATTGAAGTCGAACCGATCGATCAAAACGCCGCCTAAAATTGGTCCGACGACTTTACCGGCATTTTTTAAGGTACCGATTAAACCCATGCCAGCTCCCGTATAAGCCGAGCTAATCTGCGTTGACACCAGTGCGATGGTAGACGGGAAAACGAGCGCTTGCCCCGCGCCAATTACCATTGCGATTACGACAAGACCGAACATACCGTTGGCAAACGTGAGTAGTAGTAGTGCGATACCGACCAAACTCATACCAATGAATATCACCCCTATATACCCCAAGCGATCCCCGAGTCGTCCTCCCAAAGGCTTCAGCACCATGTGCGTTCCCTCCTGGATTGCGAAAAATGTCCCAATCAGGACAACGTTAACACCTAACGAACTCGCATACACCGGCAGAAAAGCCTTAGTCGCGTATAGAGCGACAAACAGCCCGGACTCAAGGCCGCCGGATAACCAGATGGAAGGTGTTTTGATACCAGTCTTCAGCGCCTCCGCAGCTTGTTGGCGGATTGTCGGACGATCAATCCAGGAGTGGTCGCGCCGACCTTTTTTCAATAAAAACATAGGGACAAACGCAAAGCAACTAAATAGACCTATTATGTTGAAGACGGACACGGGATCCATCGTCAAAAGCAGCCAACCACCAATTGCAGGGCCAAGGATGTAACCGGCTTGGCGCGCCATGCCGAACCAACCAAATTTTTCAGCCCGATTCGCCACTGTCTGCTCGGCGATAAAAGCAAGCGTCACGGGACCATATATGGCTGTGGCTAGACCGTGGAAGACGCGAATACCAAATAGACCCTCTGGTGTTTCGACAAACCGATACAAAAACGGCACTCCGGCAAAAAGTACGGTACCTGCGACGAGCCACCGATATCGTCCCCAGCGATCGGAAAGGATTCCAACCGCTGGTTTAAGCACCATGCCCGTCAGTGTGGAGACGGAGACTATGAATCCGAGAATCCCCCAAGAGGCACCCAACCTCGCCGCGAAAATCGGCAGGACGGGCGTCTTGCCGATTTGGTAGGCTGATCGAACAACGAAATCGGCAGCCGTTATGCCAATAAAGTTGCGGCGTTGCTCCATATCGCGTTTAGTGATGCGGTTTCTGGGTGTGTGTCTTGCGCCATAGAGTTACTAACCCAAATTGCTACCTATTGTTAATAACCAATGGTGCTAGTATATGTAGTATTTAAATCATAAATGACATACTATATACTGACACGATGATGTGCGATTATGCGCGGTTGACAAATGTTGCGCCTACCTGACCTGCTAACAACCTAGATATAGTATGTCATTGAAAATCATGTACCAATTAACTAGCACCAAAGGTTAATAGTTTAACTTGAATTTTTCCGACTGTTATATTGCAGCCCTGCTCAGCTCGGATAGACATATCCAAGCCGTATCCGCATGTGTGCAGTGGATTTGTCAATCCACTGCGAGCACATTCAGTCTATTTAGTTTACATTGCCCCGGTTTGCCGCGCATCCTAATAAGAGAGTCGGGCTAGAAGCCTCGCGGATCTCTATCGCCCTCGCTATTCGCTCAGTTGATCCTACGGGAATGGGTAGCAACTTGGGTTATTAGTGAACAGCGAGAGGCCCAGCGCCCAACATTAATCGTTTGACTTATGCTGTCCGTCATGTAACTCAAATGCACGGAGTCGAACTAATGCATGAGTATCCGTTTGCCCCGCATTAGTAAAATTCGACAAGCGATAGTCGTGCAGTGGAAGCGCGAAGAATCAGTCTCAACCTCCCACTGCGGACAGATTGGCAGTGTGAATCAAGGTGTTAAACGAGGTGACATCTGTGTCAATTAGTAATCGTAGTTCTTCGAGGTGCTCGTCAACTAGATTCGACAGGTGTTCAAAAACGTCGTAAGCCTGATTCGGCGGCGCGGCATCAACGCAGGACACCACATATGTCAGATCTTCCAGCTTAGCGTCCAGTCGAGTTGGCATGCGCAGACGTCCGGTTTCTGCTTCAGGCTCAGTTTGGATAAGCTCTGTTTCAATCGCCGTGAGTTTTTCCAGCAATTTGTCCGCCGCCTCAGTAATTTCCGCACATTTAGGTTTACCAGCTTCTTCTGCACGGCGCTTCCACCCTTCTACCTGTCCTCTAATGCGTCGGAGCAGGTTGACTCCTTCATGTGCCTCGGATATTTTGTCGCGGATGTCGCACCACAATCTAAACTGGGCTTCAAGATCTTCCTGAGTGGCGGATATTCGCGGATCTTTTAGTATCTCAAAAGACTGCGTATAACTCCGGTCGCCGACTGTTAGATGCACCTGATATACGCCGGGCGGTGCAAGCGGTCCCCCGCTATCCTTGTCGAGCGGATTCTCCGGTTCGTCCGCAGAACTCTCGGTAACCTCTATTGCACCGGGAAATCGCATATCCCACACAAAGCGGTTCAATCCTTGGTCAGCGGATAAATGACGCTTCGGCCCGGTATCCTTAGGCTCGGCACAGGTGTCCTTATCTTCCTTTTTTTCGTCATACTCCTCTCTTGAGCTAACGAAGGTCGAGACTCTTTCGCCCTGGCTGTCAATGATTGTCAGCGTCACTTCATCTGTTGGCGTATCTTTGAGCAGGTAGTGAATGACAACCCCGGCAGGGGGCCCTTCTCCTGCGTCAATAAATTTCCGTGTACGTCCTCCCAGTGTCAGCTTATCCTCATAAAAGGTTGCCGCAGCTCCCAGACCTACCATATAGTTCTTTCCCATCTCGCTTCGAAATCCCCGGGCACTCCATTGTAAGTAACGTCGATAGGTGGCTGGCGGTGCAAATAGATGAGCTGGGCTCTCTGCAACCTCGTCGGTAAATTGACGCAACGGCGTTAAATCATCAAGAATCCAAAACGATCTGCCATGAGTCGCAAGAACAAGCTCATTGTCTTTGATGACCATGTCGTAGACAGGAACTATCGGCAGGTTCGCCTGAAAACGTGTCCAGTTTGCGCCATCGTCAATGGAAATGAAGACGCCGGTTTCAGTCCCGACATAAATCAGATGCTTCCTAATCGGGTCTTCGCGAATGACACGTGTTATCTCGCCTTCGGGAAAATTGTGACTGATAGTCTTCCAGGTCCCACCATAATCCTCTGTTTTGTACAGATACGGCTGGTAATCATCTAGTTTGTATCGAGTAGCAGCGACATAAGCAGATGCTTCGTCATGCGGGGATATCTCAATCTTGTGAATCAATGACCATTCAGGCAGGTCGGTCGGTGTAATGTTATCCCAGTTTAATCCACCGTTCCTTGAAATGTGAATAAGGCCGTCATCGCTGCCTGCCCAGAATACGCCAGTTTCATGGGGCGACTCTTCAAAAGCATAAACAGTACAATAGTGCTCGGCACCACTGCAATCAAGTGTGATTGGACCGCCTGAGGGGCCTAGCTTGGATTCATCATTGCGCGTAAGGTCCGGACTAATTGCTTCCCAACTGTTCCCTTCGTCGGTTGATCGGAACACTAAGTTCCCCGCGGCGTAAAGAATATCCGAATTGTGCGGGGAAATCTTAATAGGAAAAGTCCATGAAAAGCGGTATTTCAGATCTCTCGGCCCCCAACCAAAATATCCTTCTGGCCAAACGGTGATGAGTCGGACATGCCGCGTCCGATGGTCGTAGCGCTGCAACGGACCGCCACCTCCCGGTGAACTGCCCACCGCCCCGACGTACACAATATTAGGGTCATCGGGACGCACAGCGATGTCACCACTTTCACCGGTGCCTGCAGGGTAACAGTCATTCCACCTTATTCCACCAAACTCGGTGGCGCTCGGAACACTAATGCTCGAATTGTCCTGTTGGGTAGCGTAGACACGATACGGGAATTGATTATCCACCGCAAGGCGGTAGAACTGCGAAGTCAGTTGGTTGTAGATGGTTGACCAACTCTCGCCTCCATTGAATGAGACACACGCGCCGCCATCGTTGCCCAGGATCATGCGTTGCGGGTCATTCGGATCAATCCAAATATCGTGGTTATCGCCGTGCGGTGTGGTGATGTCGGTGAAAGTCTTGCCTCCATCGGTTGATTTCCACATTGATAGATTCGTAATGTACACAGTTTCAGAATCCTGTGGATCGGCGAAAATATGACAATAGTACCATGGCCGCTCCCAGAGCGCATGATTTGATGTAAGCAGTTCCCACGTCTCCCCGTCATCTTCCGAACCGTATAAACCCCCTTTTTCTGCTTCCACCACTGCCCAGACACGGCCAGATTTGGCTGGAGAGATTGAGACGCCGATCTTTCCTTTGATCCCCTTCGGCATACCTTGGTTGTCTGTAATGTCGTCCCACGTGTCACCGCCATCGGTTGATCTGTAGAGGCCGCTGTCGGGACCGCCGCTCGAGAGTTCCCAGAAATTCCGATGAGTCTCCCAGATGGAGGCAAAAAGGACACGCGGATTATTGGGATCCATCGTCAAATCTACCGCGCCCGCCTTATCACTCCGAAACAGCACCCTTTCCCAGCTTTCTCCGCCGTCCTTGGAACGATAAACGCCGCGTTCCGAGTTTGGGCCAAAGGCATGTCCCAACGCTGCCACATAAACCAAGTCGGGATTCTCGGGATGGACCCGAATTTCTCCGATATGCCGCGTCTCTTCTAAACCGATGTGGTTCCACGTTTTTCCGCCATCAACCGATTTATAAATGCCATCGCCGTATGAAACATCCAAGCGAATTGCCGTCTCTCCCGTACCTGCGTAGATAACATTTGGGTCGGACTCTGACACGGTCAGCGCTCCGATTGATGCCGAATTGAAGTACCCGTCCGAGATGTTCTCCCAGTATGTGCCCCCGTCAACTGTTTTCCAAACGCCCCCGGCGCACGCGCCAAAATAGAAGGTCATAATGTCTGAGGGGTGCCCCGCCACAGCTACAACGCGCCCGCCACGCGGAGGTCCAATACACCGCCACCTAAGCGCATCATTCGCCTGACACCTTGTCTTATTGGAAAAATGCAACACTTGTGAATCCGGGAGTACACTGTTCATAACTGAAATTGCTCCATTACAGCAGGATTTTTGGCATCCGAACCGAGTGGTCAGGTGAAATCAGGATCGAATTCGTATCTGATTTTATCGTTTCTCAACCTTACCGTCAACCCAAAAGACGGGGCTCTCATTTGTGTACAGTTCTTCAATTTTTCCAAGCGTCGGACTTTATAGTCATTTACATTCATATTTACACATATTGTGTATTTGCATTAATGAACGATAGCGATATGAATTACTACCGACAAAATCGGACCTGCCCTCGTAGCAATCAAGCGACTGAATAAGAAGTGCGTTAGAACGTCCCACTGTTAAATTGCACATACCCGCAATCTAACAGATTGTGGTACAGAAGAATGTCATTCTCCACAAATATGTGTAATTATAAGCTACAATGACTGTTGGAAACGCCGATCTGCGTTCCGTGATTCCCGGCTGTTATTCTGTTTGCCGATTTCCACCAACGACGATCAGCAAGCCGGACTCTCTTCCCTTGCCACTAATTCACCTCCGGAATAGAAGACGGCAAAGGATTCCTTTAAACTATAGAATTAAGGGAGGGCTTCTCTTTGCAACACCGTCCTCCCAACTCAGAATATGACTATACAGAAAGCACAATGCACGTTATAATAATTTGATATTAACCCAAGTTGCTACCTATTGTTAGTAGTCGAACTTGAAATTTTCCGAGTGTTAAATTGTAGTCCTGCTCGGTTTGGATAGGCAGATCCAAGCCGTATCCGATTGCAGATTTCGCCAATTTAACGTACGTCGCCCCGGTTTGCGATGCATCCTGTCGGGCCAGATGAAGTTTAAAAAATAATTCGGTAATATCCTAACGATGCTCGGTGCGGTTAGGAAACCGCACCTACCGAGTTTAGGTCGACTTTGTACATTTGAGCAGTATGAGAGATGGTGTCAATCATACGTTCCAGAAAAGTGGGTGAGATTTTAACTATCTGGGCTGTTGGGTTGACCTGTGAAAAAGTCGGTAGCGGTTTTCAGTACCATCACGGCGGGGCAAGATGCCCCGCCTACGGGTTTGGCGTTGTACAGTTTTCTGTACCACCGAACCGTTGTATTTTTGTACAAAGTCGAGTTTAGAGCCTGTTTGAATAATCGGTAGCAAAGCTATTTTGGGGCACTTGTAGGAGGTTTTTTCATGTTTTTATTGTTGTCTCCTACATACCTGTCGCCCCTCTGGGGCTTAGGTGCACAGGGTTTTGGCGTTTCTATACACCTTCAAGATCTCTATCGCACTCGCTATCCGCTCGTTTGATCTCCGCTGGGGCTTTTGAGGCTGGTGAGCACTGTACACCCTACAAATATACTTTTTAAACAGGCTCATAGTTCGACTTTGTACATTTAAGCCGTATAACAGATGGTGGTAATAAAGCGTTGGAGAAAAACGGGAGAGATTTTAACCATCTGGTATTTTTGGTTGACCTGCGAATAAGTCGGTAGCGGTTTCCAGTACCATCACAGCGGGGCAAGGGGATTTGCTATCGCGCTCCTTATTCAGTCGCTTGATGGATCTCTATGGGAGCTCTAGCGCGTTCGTTATTCACTCACTTGATCACTCGCTATCCGCTCATTTGATTCCCGCCTACGGGTTTGGCGTTGTACAGTTTTCCGCACAACCCAACCGTTGTACTTTTGTACAAAGTCGAGTTTAGGGAAAACTGGAATTACCGATTTAAATACTTAATCTTCATGAAGCCCGACCTACGGGAATGGGTAGCAACTTGCGTTACTAATACCATTTCGATTGCATAATGCAGCATAAGATAATCTCAATGAAAGCATGAGGAATTGCCATGACATCTTCCACCAACTACTCGGTTCGTGCCGTATATTGCCACCACCGCGCTTCCGATGATGAGATATACCATCACCTCTGTAGAATCGCGGAACCCTTGAAACGCTCAATCGAAAGAATCCGTAAAGCTCGCAAAATCGTGATAAAGACTAACATGATGCGAGCACCCGTTGAGCGATTTGCGGGGCGCCGACGCGAATTAGTGGATGATTCCGTTATGCGCGCTGTCCTGATCTTCCTCAAAGAGCACAGCAGCGCGCAGCTTGTAGCAACCGACACTCATTTCAAGGGCGGTATTGAGAATATCAACTATGTTCCCCTGCTTCAAGAATTCGGGGTGGAATACATAGATTCCTCAAGCCCTCCGTTCAAAACCTATGAGGTGCCCGGCGGAGGTCTGATGTTTTCGAGGTACAAACTTAACGCATGCTTTTCCGACGCGGACGCTGTGGTGTCAGTTTCCAAGATGAAAAACCATGCTTTTATGGGCGTTACCCTATGCCTGAAGAATCTTTTTGGCGTGCTTCCGCTGCCACCGCATAACAGGCCAAGAAACTATTTTCATCACCTAATCAGGCTTCCCTATTTTCTAGTGGATCTGGGCATGATTATCCAGCCCTGCTTAAACGTGGTTGACGCGCTTGTGGGGCAATCTCAGCGCGAATGGGACGGAGAGGGGCGTATCTGCAACGCGCTGATTGCCGGAGATCACCCAATCGCCACGGACGCATGCGGTGCATGGCTGATGGGGCATGATCCGGCTTCGGATTGGCCCACACCACCGTTCAAGCGAGATCGAAATTCACTGGCAATCGCCGCGGAAAACGGTTTCGGAACCGTCGATCTGGATGAAGTTGATTTCCAAACCGATTTGGAGCCGCCTCTCGCTGAATTCGACTCGCGCCAATTCGACTCGGCAGAGGAGATAGCGGCGTGGCGTAAGACCACTTGCGAACAGGCGTTATTCTACCGCGACCATCAAGATGACATCATGAACGAATTCGGCGGCCAGTACGTCCTACTACAAGACGGAGAGGTAGCTTGGCACGGAGCGGATACCCATACACTAGGTAGTTGGCGAGAATTGCACGGTGACAAACCCGATCAAGCGCCTTGGTTAAAGCATGTGGGAACGGCGGAGGAAGAGGGAGAGCATTTCCGCGTGTACGAAGAAAACCTGGAAAAACTGAGTTGAAATCGCCGGAATGCGGGCACAAGCAGCTTGTCAATCGATAGGAGGAGGATCATTAAGAAGCATGACGGAATCTGACCGAGACTTGTTCATTTATCGCAGCCTGAACGATGAACAAGTACAATCATTTCACGATCAGGGATACATCGAATTTGGCCGCCTGCTGACCGATCGGGGGTTAGCATTAATGTGTGAAGAAGCGATGGAAGAGTGGAACGAGGAAAATCGCGAATTCGATGAAAGCCAAACATGGCTGAAAAATTCATTGCTTACAAACATACACAAACGTTCCAACTTCATCCGACGCTACTACTTCCATGGGCCATTCGTCGGAGTGGCGGAGCAACTGGTGGGGCCAAACCTCAAAGGGGTTACCTCGCAATTAAGTTTCAAGCTTCGCGGCAACATCAAACTTGCACCGTGGCATCAGGATAATGGTTACGGCGAGCTCGACCCTTATACGGCAATTACTTGCATCACCGCTCTGGATGACACTGACACAGAAAGCGGCTGTCTGTGGATTATTCCCCGTGGACATCGGCTTGGGCAAATTGATGTTAGTGACCAGCTCACCGTAGAATCCAAGGAAGCGATGGTCGAAGTCTCCATTGAAGTAGACGAAACCAACGCCATCCCGATACCCATGAAAGCGGGTGATGGTCTAATCTTTCACGGGTGGATGCCTCACAAATCGCTGGGAAACACATCGGATCGCGACCGACGGCTCCTTTTCTTACGATACGCCGACGCCGACGCTGTCGAGGTTTACAACAATCGGAAACCCCGTCTAGGAAAGTTAATCCGAGGAAATACCCGTTTCAGCGAAGTCAAGGAATTTGAGGCGGATCTCGAATGATTTTGGAAATGCACAGAAACCATGGGGCGTCAAAAAATTCTGTGGAGAGTCAGGAGGTTACGGAGCCCATCATCGGGGAATACCAAGTCATAGCGCACTTGAACGTGTACGATTCGCCCGATTGTACGCGGTTAGCAACGCAAGCAAGAGCCGATCGCCATCTTTTCATCCTATCGGCTGCGAATGATTCAGATTCTCAACAAGCAGTCGAAGTGCGACTATGTGAGGATGACTACCCGGGATGGTTAAAGGTCCAAGACCTTCAGAATCTGGAAATCGCCACTAAATCGTATCGCGCTCTACAAGTGAACCACGCAGAAATTTACGCGCGACTACCGGAAGTGATCTCGTTTACACATGACGCGATGGCACAACCTAATCGATATCTGTGGGGCGGGACCGTTGGACCGAATTACGACTGTTCCGGTCTAACACAGGCCGCATTTGCTTCGGTTGGGATTTGGATTCCTCGTGACGCTTATCAGCAGGAGGATTTCGCTCTGGGAGTTGACATTCATGAGCTTGAACACGGAGACCTCATATTTTTCGGATCAGAAGACCGTACCACTCATGTTGGACTGTATATCGGCGAGGGGGAGTATATCCACAGTTCCGGCAAACACCATGGGCGGGATGGGATAGGTATTGATCGACTGTCCTCACCTCGCGACGAAATTAGCGATAGGCTATTTCAGATGATGCGTCGGGCAGGGCGGGTAACGGAAAGCTATCAACCACGGAACCACAACCCCAAACAGTAGCAACGAGTCAGCAAAGCACGTCACACCACCGCACTTCCGATTAGGATGGGTCAAGCTCTGGTGCGCCTCTTCCGCCGCTATTTTCCGATTTCACTCGGATCCCAAAAGATCTCAACGCCAAGTTCCTCGGCGGCTTCCGCAAGGACGCTCAAATGATCGCGATGAAGCGGAATGCCGTTTTCAATCGATGATTCATAGTTACGCCATTCAATTTCCCCGGGCAAATAAACCTCATCCACCCCTTCCACGGTTTTTGAAGCCTTGACCGTGCGAATTCCCCGATCCACCTCTTCCGTATATTCATCGTAATCTGTGAAACTGGATACGTTCAGCGCCATGAAAAAGTGTTCGGAGGCACCGCCATCCTTGTGACAGCCCATCAGTCCGCCAATTAGGGGACCTGCCATTGTCGTCAACGCCATAGCGATTCCATAGCCCTTTGGACCTGCCGCCGGTTTGAGCACTTCTCCCAAATCGAAATCGTTCGTCGGTTCGCCATCCTCGGTCAACATCCAGTCCATCGGGATGGGGATACCGTACATGGACATGGTTTTGATTCTCTCCCATGCTGAAATGCCGCATGCCATGTCGAGCACGATGGGACGTTCCTTTCCAGCCGGAAGCGCGTAGCAAAATGCGACGTTTCCCACAACCGGAGTGGCGCCGCCCGGGGCGCCAACGCTTCTCATCGATGTGCTAGTTGTAGCGAAGCCGATCAGTTTTTCGCGAACAGCCATCATTCCGTAACACGCAGCGGCGCCAAAGTGGCCAGCATCGCGCACTCCCACGGCGGCAATTCCCATGGACTTCGCTTTTTCTACTGCCTTCTCCATAGCCATTGCCGAAGGCAGGTGTCCCAATGCGCTGTCTCCGTCAATGACGGCAGTACAAGGTCCCTCTTGTACAATTTCAATTCGCGGCGTCGGGTTTATGTTTCCGTCAAGAATGCCTTGAATGTACCGCGGCTGCGCTCGAGTGCCGTGTGAATAAACGCCTCGCAAATCGGTTTCGACCTGAAAATTTGCCATCGTCTCTGCATGGTCGCGCGGCACTCCGACCTTTCGATACAGTGTTTCACTGAAAGCGCGAAGTTCATCTGGTTGAACTGTCAACTCTTGAGATTCTTGACTCATCAAGCTAAGTCTCCTATTTGAAGCAGGAAAACGATACCGGCGAGAAGACCGTATGCGAAAAATCGAAAATCCGCCTCATTTATCCGAATAATGAAATTTACACAGTGGATACAAGCAGAATTCGAACAACAGAACCGCATTCCTTAGACATCGTATTAGTCAACGGACTGGTTTGGCACTTCTGAGCGCGGGAGAATCGACAACTTCAGCACTCAAGTGGCAGATTATAGTCATTCATATTTGTATTTACATATATTTAAAATTGTATGCTACTCGATTTGATAGTTGAGGATTGTTACAACAAATCAATTAATTGTAGGAGTGGACTCTGCTCAAAAACAGAAGATCGCGACCGGGAAAAGATCTCTATCGCACTCGCTATTCGCTCGTTTGATCTCCTACAAAAGATACGTAGTGAACTGCGCTACTAAATAGTTTTCTCGCTGAGTGTTTACGATAAGTGTTGGGTGTCGGTAGTTCACATTGTCTGAACTGTGATTTATAGGATTTTCGTGATTACCTTGATGGCGTGTGCCTAGTTGCTAGTGAAACTGTGCCTTGAAGCCACTAGGATTTAGGGAAGAAACCAAGTTTTCAAGAAAAAACTTGGTTTCGACGTGTACTAACCAATGGTGCTAGTATATGTAGTATTTAAATCATAAATGACATACTATATACTGACACGATGATGTGCGATTATGCGCGGTTGACAAATGTTGCGCCTACCTGACCTGCTAACAACCTAGATATAGTATGTCATTGAAAATCATGTACCAATTAACTAGCACCAAAGGTTACTAAATACTTAGCGAAAAGACCACTAAGAGCCTGTTTGAAAAGTCCGGAATCGCCTTAGAGAAAGGGCTATTTTGGGGTAAATGCCCTCAAGAACCTATTAGAAAAAGAAAAAAGTTGTCTGAACGGTTGATGTTTACGTTTACTCATTGGAGCAGTTAAATCTGAACCAATGAAAGGAGTAAACATGAACCGCAAGCGTTATCCCAGTGATTTGACTGATGCACAGTGGGAGAAACTGTCCTCGTTTCTGCCAGCCCCTCAACCATTAGGCAGACCTCCAAAATGGGAGATGTGCTTAATCATCAATGCTATCTTTTATGTCGTCAAGTCCGGTTGCCAGTGGCGAATGCTACCCCATAATATGCCACCGTGGCAAACCGTCTATTACCATTTCAGAAAGTGGCAAGTCGACAACACATGGCTCTTGATTCATCAGGCACTTCGCGAACAAACACGTTGTGATGGCGGCAAACAACCATCACCGACAGCAGCTATCATTGACAGCCAATCCGTTAAGACGACGGAACTGGCGGAGACTAGAGGATTTGATGGTCACAAGAAGGTCAAAGGACGCAAACGCCATCTGGTAACGGATACGACGGGTATTCCATTGATGGTCAAAGTCACTGATGCCAATGTTAGTGACAATCAGATAGCTATCGAGTTACTAACAGAAGTGTTTAGCTGGTACATAACAATTCAGTTGGTGTGTGCCGATGCCGCCTATCGCGGCGAATTAGAAGACTGGTTATATCTGGCTCATCAGTGTCAACTAGAGATTGCATCTACGCTAGGGCAGCAGGGGTTTGAAGTTGTTCCGTTACGATGGATTGTTGAACGCACATTCTCTTGGCTTGGTTGGTTTCGTCGATTGACTTTGGATTATGAACGCTTTCCTAAGACTGCTGAAACTATGGTATACATCGCTTCCATCTACTTGATGCGAAATCGAATCAAATGACTTTTCAAACAGGCTCTAAAGATCGAGTTGTGCAGTCCTAAATGTATAATTTTTAGTTGAAATGACTGTAGACAACCTAAACCGAAAAGGAATGAGCCCCAAGTAACCGCCACCCAAGGATCACGATTGAACTCTGTTTCTCGGGATCCTATTTGATTATCACCATCCGCCGAATTTGACGGAACGATGGCGTAGCCAGTTCATAGAAGTAGGTGCCGCTGGCAACTAACTCGCCGTGTCTGTTGCGTCCATCCCAATAAGCGGCACGTCCCCGACTATTATAAAAACCTGCGGATTGAACCCCGAGCGAGAGTGTTCGAACCAGCGCGCCGGTCGTGTCAAAAACGGATACCGATACCGGACTGTTATCCGAGAGTTGATAGGGGATCCACGTCTCGGGGTTGAACGGATTCGGGTAGTTCTGCAACAATTGATTCTGCTGAGGTTTGCCGATGCCGTCAAGCCTGACAGACAATACCGCGTTTGCCAAGTGCTCGGGAGTCACGTTGAATCTCGCGGTATGCGATTCCATATTGCCATCCGGACCGACGACGTGTAATTCAATAATGTCTCCAACTTCGACAACACTGCGCCGCGACAAGTCGGCAGTTGCAGCGGCGAAGTAATCACCTTGCACCGAAGCGATTATCGTACTGTTTGTTCTCAGGTTGCGAACGACGACTTGATAGCCGTCAAACGCCAGACTACCGTTCAAGCGCCCAGTTACGACGAACGCCCATGTCTGAGAAGATTTCCCTGCAAGGGGCGCCGCAGCGGTTTGCATTTGATCTGTCCAAGCTGTCCCCGTGAAGACAACGTCGCGGGACTTCAGAAGATTGACGATGTACCCTCTTCCACCTTCGATAGGAAATCCGGCGTCGGGCGCATTTGGTGTCCATGCCACAAATTGCTTTTCCGCGGGATCGAGCGTTATGACCGCTGTCGCGCCCGTCTTTAAGGCAAGCGTGCGCGCTGTCATGTGGACAGTCGGTTTCAACGGCACAGAGAGCATGTTCAAACCTTTAAAGAGATGCATGGAGAAAACATTGCCGAAACCTCCTCCGCTTAGTGGTGTCGCAGGTCTGCCGACAAATCCCAATCTGCGGCCATCCGTCGAGTCATAATATCCGATAATACTTCCATCTTGATTAACATTTCGGACGACGGTGCTAGTACTGTCCGGGAACCGCACTTCATAGAGGGTGCCATCTGGCAGGAGGATATAGGACCGCAGAATATCATTTACAGCTTTGGCTCTGAAGCCGATAACCCCGAAATCGGTGATGGTGTTCACAAATAGGTATGCAAGATTCGGCGTTTTTGGTAGGTCAATAGTGTTGAAACTCCCGTCGGGGTTACGTATGAACCCATGAAACAGTCCATCGGCATCGATGTAGCTGCCGACGACAGCACCTGCGGCGTTGACAAAGTCCCCATAAGTTTGGACTGCGCCGGGGAATGTAATTTTCAGATCCCCCGAGAAGGCGTGGGAGACTCCCTCTGCGTCGACGGCGTTGCCGCTCAGAGCCCCTGTTTCATCGCTGATACCGTAGATGTTGGTTTCGGCTGCGCCGGGAAAATCGTATTGATGGAGTTCTCCGTCTTCCAAAATAACGCCGTGGTAAAGTCCATCAGCATCTTTGTAGTGTCCCACAGCTTTTCCGGTGTTGTCGAGTCCATAGAAAAAGGTATTTACGGAACCTTTGAAATCGTGCCTCCTAAAAACACCGTCTATCAAAGTAAAACCGACGATTTTCTCGCCATCGGGGCTCCGGGTGTTTCCCGCGTAATCACCGAAATCGTTACTTGCGGCTATCTCCAAAAAATCGATACCAGGGACTTCAATGGTTTCAAAGATATAATCTGCAATCGGTGTTTCGGCGGCAACCGGTATAACGGCATATCCCATAAAACAGATAATCAGACATATAAGCAGGGGGCGTTTCGCATTTAGGTGATGATCCATAGTTATCCTCATTTTGACCTAGTCATACCCTACGCTGTTGGAAGTTGCGTGTTCTAAGAGTCAAGAAATGGAGCGTGAGTTTTGCAGGTGGTAGGAGGGAGTTCCGATTCCTGACCGTCGCGATTCGGAGAAGATCTCTATCGCACTCACTCTTCATTCGCTTGATCTCCTACAAACCTTCGGTGCACAATTGCGCAAAATTAACCGATGCTGAGTATAAGACTTACACGTTTCTTTTAGGCTTGACGGCGTTTTACAGTTACGCCGATAGCAAAACCGTGGCACTTGTACGTCTGCGATTGATCCTACTTTACAATGACAAGCTTACGTGTTTGACGGAAGAATGGTGTAGACAATTGATAGAAGTAGGCACCGCTAGCAACTAACTCCCCGTTATTGTTGCGGCCATCCCAATGTGCGGCGCGTCCACGGCTATTGTAGAAACCTGCAGATTGAATGCCGAGCGATAGTGTCCGAACCAGCCCCCCGGATGCGCTATAAATGGATACCGAAACCGGACTGTCCTCCGAAAGTTGGTAGGGAATCCAGGTCTCCGGGTTAAACGGGTTCGGGTAGTTCTGCAACAACAGATCCCCCTCCGGTTTACCGATGCCGTCAAGCCTTACCGACAACACCGCGTTAGCGAGGTGTTCGGGCGTCACGTTGAACCTAACGGTATGCGATTCAACATTTCCCTCCGGACCGATGACATGTAATTCAATGACGTCTCCTACTTCGACAACGCTCCGTCGCGCCAAGTCGGCAGTTGCAGCCGCGAAGTAATCGCCTTCCACCGAAGTAGATATCGTGCTGTTTGTTCTCAGGTTTCGCACAATTACCCGGTAGCCGTCAAACGTCGATTTTCCATCCAAGTGCCCACTAACAACGAACGCCCACACATTCTGTTCCTGAGAAATTTCGACGGATACAGCGGGCGGCGATGCGGCAGCCTCTGTTTGATCTGTCCACGGCGCTCCCACGAAGGCGAAATCCCGGGATTCCGGGACATTGACGATATAGCCTTTGCCGCCTTCAATCGAAAAACCGTCGCTGGGAGCGTCTGGCGTCCACCCCACGAATATCTGGTTTGCCGAATCGAGCGTGATGACGGTTGTCGCCCCTGTCAGACTTGCAAGCGTCTTGGCGTTCATTGCTTTTGGCGGCATCAAAGGCACGGAAATCATGTTCAACCCCTTAGCAAGCCTCGAGTCGTAGGCATTGCCGAAACGGTCGCTTTTTTCCTTGGCAACGAGTCTGGCGATGAACCCGTGTCTGCGCCCATCTGCCGAGTCATAGTGCCCGACGACAGAGCCGTCCTCATTAATATTCCAACCCTCTGTGCTAACAGCACCCGGAAACCGTAATTCTTGTAGATTGAGGAGGCTGCCGACATAGGTGCGCGGGACATCACCCGACGCTTTTGCTCGTCCAACGACAGTTCTTGTCCTGTTGAGACCGTGCAGAAAAAAGTATTCCAGATTTAGTGCGTTTGGAAGGTCAATAGATAGAAATCTTCCCACCGAGCTACGCATGTACGCATGATATATGCCATCAGCATCTCTGTAGCTGCCCACGATATGGCCTGTCCAGCTCACAAAATCGGCGTATGTTTCCGGCGCCCCCGGGAACTCAACGATTGTCTCCCCCGAGAACCCGCGGCGAACACCAGACGTATCTACAAAACTACCCGTCAGTGCACCCGTCGAATCACTGTATCCGTATATCTCCGTTTCGACAGAATTCGGGAAATCGTATTGGCGCAACTCGCCATTTTCTAAGATAACACCGTGGTAAAGCCCCTCGCTATCCTTGTAGTGTCCGACAGCTATTCCATTATTTCCGAGCGCATAGAAATAGGTGCCACCCGAGCCGGGGAAATCGTGGGTCGTAAAAACACCATCAATGAGTGTAAAGGCTACATCTTTTTCACCATCGGGACCCCGCATGTTGCCGGCGAAATCTTCAAAGTCGCTACTGGCAGTTACCGCTAAAAAATCTACACCGGGAACATCAATACTCTCAAAAGTATAGTTGAGCTTAGGAGGCGCCACACCGCGTCGTGATTGCGGGGTCCCCGGTTTAGGTCTAGCGATAAACCCGTGCCTACGTCCATCCTCAGAGTCATAGTGCCCCACGACAGAGTTGTCCTGATTAACATTCCAGCCTTCCGTGCTGACGCTTCCCGGAACCTTCAATTCTTGTAAGCCAAGGGGGTTGCCGGCATAGGTGCGCGGGACATCACCCTCCGCTTTGGCTCGGCCGACGGCATTCAGTGCGTCGCTGATGCCATGCAGAAAAAAGTACTCGGGATTTGATACGGCTGGAATATCCAGCGTTGCAAAACTACCCCCGGGTCCACGCAGGTAGGGATAATAATTACCTTCAGCATCCACGTAGCTACCCACGACATTGCCTAGCGTGCTCACAAAATCGGCATAGGTTTCCACCGCCCCGGGAAACTCGATTATGTCATCTCCCGAGAATCCGCGGCGGACGCCGGAAGCGTCGGTAAAATTACCCGTCATTGCCCCCGACGAATCGCTATAACCGTATATCTCCGTTTGGACAGCACCGGGAAAGTCGTACTGCCGCAACTCGCCATTTTCCAAGATAACGCCATGATACAGCCCGTCGCTATCTTGGTAGTGGCCGGCGGCTAATCCATTATTGCCGAGCGCATAGAAATGAGTTTTCAGCGCACCGGGGAATTCATGCTTTTTAAAAACGCCGTCAATGAGCGTAAATGCGACTTCTTTTTCGCCGTCATCACTCAGCGTGTAGCCCGCGTAATCCTCAAAGTCACTGCTCGCAGCCACCGCTAAAAACTCTACACCCGGAACATCGATCGTTTCAAAAGTATAGTTGGCTGATATGCCAACGAGTTCATCGCCGACTTGTGCATTACCGGTTCCTACGAAAATGCAAAGTAGGCATGTGAACAAGGTACACATGAAAACCAAAAAATTGATTTTAGTCTGATCGTGCATAACGAAATCCTTACTTTAAGGTTGTTGATTTAAGATTCATCAGAAGAGAACACAGGGTATTATGGCACGTTTAGGAGGCCTAAAAGTAACACTTCAAAAAACGCCCGAATAATCCCTCGTGTTTCATCATTACATTAGATTGACCTACGGAGACGCCTGCAGGGTTCGGATTGTCTGTACTTTACAATGACAAGCCGGCGTCTATCGTGTTCCAGTTCGCCGATGCCGTTAAGCGTAACATAGAAAACCGTGTTTGGCAAGTGCTCAGGCATAAAGTTGCAGGGGGAAACACATTTAAAATCGCTCAATCGCTCGCGCTTTAAAACCAACCATGGCGACTGTTTTCAACTTCATGGTTTCTCATTTGCCAAGTAACACTCGACATTGCACTCCTCTGGAGTGCGGAGATTGGACGCATCACGATTCTATTGACATGGCACTCCGCTGGAGTGCAAGAGGTCGGAAATCCCTACTTATTCAAGCCATATAGCGACAAATGAGTGTTCATTAGTGAATGAATTATACCGAAAGGGATAATGGCGCGCTACCAAGTAACACTTGACATTGAAGATCTCTATCAGGATTTGCTATCGCACTGGGATCTCTATCGCGTTCCTTATTCAGTCACTTGATCTATTCACTCAGTTGATCACTCCTTATTCAGTCGCTTGATCTCCTCTGGAGCGCGGGAATTTGGACATACCGCATTCTATCAACATGCCGATCCTCTGGATCGAAAGAATGGACTCTACAAGTGACAAGTGTTACGTGCTGAAAGAATTATTCCGACAGGGGTAATGGCGCGCTCTACAGCGATATCGGAGCGAAAGGTGTAGAAAATCGGCAAGTGCTCTTATTCCTTTGACGGTCATTCGCCGCTCGAGCATGCGAAAATGTGAACAAAATGTTAATCCACCACCCTTTTTGAGGGAAGGAGACTGAACTTGTACCTAGTATTTATGTAAAATAGTCGACAAAATTAGGTACAAAAATGTGAACGGAGGCTTCATTTCGAGGGCGTGTTCACATGGTCTGATTCAATACTTTCCTTTGATAGCGCGGGTTCATCTGCGGTCAAATGTGAACAAGATGTTAACAGAAAAAAAGTTTGTCGTCGCTAAGAGCCTGTTTGAATAGTCGGTAGCAAAGTCATTTCGGTCGTTTGTAGAAGGTTCCCTCATGTATTTATTGTCGCCTGCAACATACCTGTGGGATCTCTATCGCACTCGTTATCCACTCGCTTGATCCCCGCTGGGGCTTGGGCACACGGGGTTTTGGCGTTTCTACACACCTTCAAGATCTCTATGGGATTTCTATCGCACTCCTTATTCAGTCGTTTGATCACTCGCTATCCGCTCGCTTGATCCCCGCTGGGGCTTTTAGAGGCTGGTGCGCAGTGCGCACCCTACAGATATACTTTTCAAACAGGCTCTAAGGTCACTTTTGGTTACGTAAGAAACCAATGCACCGACTTGTTGATACACAGATAATCGGGGAGGGGGACGCAGTGCATCACTCCGTCGCTCATCTTTTCGTTCCATATCATACTATACACGTGTAAAGTTGTCAATGCAAAATCGGATGCGTTTCCCTTGCATAAAGTTGAATCTCAGGGTATGCGATTCAACATTACTATGTGAACCGACCACTCGTGATGAAATCGCGTATCCAGCTTGGACAATGCACCGGCGCGGCGATTGTGCTCGAAATCGCTGAAAACATAGTAAAACGCAACGAAGAGGCGAATCAGGAAGCGCGGGTATTGGGTTTCACGCTCTCCACCCGCAAGACGATGTTGTTGTAAGCCGGCTTCGCTCTTGCTCCCGACACGGATTCCCCTCATGTCAAGGCCAAGATTTGAATAGGTTCGCCGCGGGCGGTAACCGAGAAAAGGTTGTCAAAACGCGATGCCAATGTTACTATCCTGTAAGTGATTAATGTTTCAGAGTTTTCAGAGTAGACGGAATAAACGAAGTACGACAAGAAACGGCGAAAACCCATGCCCGGACTGATTTCTTGACGGTTTGTACAAGACTGGTACTCGGAATGACACTCTGAAACGAGGGCGATTTTTAATGTTGGTTCTGGCGCAATAAGGAGTTAAGGAGAACAGCGCGTTATGGCAAACACAGTTTCGTTACCGGCAGATTTTTCTGACTATTTGACGATCGGAAACGCCTCCCTCAAATTTGAAGAGGCTGCCAACGTCGCAGAAAAGATAACCGCGAATGGCGTCCAATTGTACCCAAACATCGATCACGCTGCATTCTTGACGGATCAATCCTACCTGGTGATGGGACCATTGAAGCAACTAGGTTACGTTTTTGGCTGGGACAGGCGAAGTTATCCTATAACAATCAACGATTTTGACTACGTCGTTTTGTCCGCGCGACTCCCGCAGGAGAATTCCGCGCGAGAGAGGGGCTGGTTCGAGTATGTGGGGATAGCGCATCCCGTCGATGAACCTGCATTGAAAATTTGCTGAGCCAAGATCATGGAAATCCGTTTATCCATCATCTCACGTGGGGGCTTGTGCCGCCACCACGGACGAGTAAGGACAATTTTGAGTATGCCAGCCGCCTTGTACCGTTCGCGGTTGAGAAGCAGAATCTCATCTGCGAGGTGACTGGTGTTGAGTGAGGAAAGTTAATCGTCGCCTTGCCGCAGGAGGTGATCGATCATCCGGATTTCGGAGAATCGTTGCCAATTTGGCTGGATGGCTTAGGTCCGGACGAGTGTGATGTTGAATTGATGGATGGCGGTGGTTTCTTCATACAGTTTTTTGTTTTGACGGGTAGGAGTATAGAAATTGTTCTTCGTGTTGATACCAAACAGGCATTCAATGCGAAGAGTTTGGACAAGATATCCGAACACAAGATTATTACTGTTCAAGGTAACAGCGCGCTTTTGAAATAATTACCAAATTTCGATAAATGGTTTGACTGGTTCATTGAGGCGCCGCCTATCACCGATCGCCCGCAGGTCTTCATGAATTGTGGGCGTTTTGCGTATTAACATGACGTGCTATTTCCGAGATGTTATCGCAAAAATCAAACGCCCCATTGAGCAGAGCTAGGAAAGTTGACGGGCGAGGAGCACTGGAAAAAAGTACCATGAAAAAACCAGCGCTCGCTATTCGCTCGCTTGATGGGTTGACATCGTATTCACTGGCAATCTGACTGATAGTCTGCTAATTCTTGATAGCTTCAGGTGCCACTTTTGCTTTGAATCGGCCATCACGCTGTTTACTGTGGGACTTGGCAGAGAAACCGCTTTCTCTTTCTTGGCGTTTCCGAGTCCTATTTTCGCTGAGATGATGGCCATTTTCCAGTCGGATTGATTTCATATTCAATTGTCTAGTTTTTGGGGTAATTTCAGTTGTATCAAAGCATTGCGTCGGATTAAGGGCCTAAAGTGGGTGCTTGAAACGGATTTTTCGTGCTGTGGTACATGAATACCCTGGACGGGACTCATCTCGTTTTCTCATCACTGCGCTACGAACCTGTGAACGATTTTCAATTGTCCCAAAACGGGATGGTGTAGCGTTTTGGGATAAACGCCCCGTATCCGCGCCATTACAGGTTTTCTGCCAATATTCCTCCCAATTACTCCATTTCAACCGTCCTATTTTGGGACAGTTTAAACCCCACCCATTCTCACACGATCTCCCCTCTGTATCCTTCAAAGTCAAGCCTAGCAAGGGTTTCCTCGGTCTCGTCTTCGTTTAATCAAGCGTTGGCACAGTTTATGCTTTAAGGATTACAGCTGGAACGAGAGATTGTGGTTCCCAATGATCTTTTCCCGCGGCAGGAGGCGGTGTCACTGCTCAGTGATGCCTGGCGCTTCACGTACGACGCTCGACAAGAAGACGCCTCACGAGGTGTATTTCCAACAACTTTAGGCGTTGAAACGTAACCGGATTGGATAGCCTTTGCACCTTAATTTTTGTTCATGACTGTCTAAACATTGGGGTTAAGTGTACCTCATCCAACACATCCTAGACGCCGAACACTAACTCAATCTTGAAGATTTCTCACAAATCCAACCAAATTACAAAAATTGAAGGAGATATTTCACAATGAACCTTAACCACAACCCTACTCCATTGGAACTCATCGAAGGTGGCATTCGGAAATTGGAGCGCGCTCTTCAGGAAGCGAACCAAAGCGTGAAGGAGATAAAGGGAACGTTGGCGCAGATTGAGGGCAAGCAAGAGCCTCCGCACCGTGGCAACAAGGAAACCTATACCGTAAAAGCGTCCGAGAACTATGATGTAGAATTCACGAAAGTCATCACCTTCTCGCTAAAGGGTTCCAAGTATAAGGTTCACAGAAATGCATGGAATCACTGTGTAATCCACTTGTGTAAAATCCTGAATGGTGCAGATAGCAACAAATTTCGATCTGTATTATGGGACGGTGAATGTGTTAAGTGGTTCAACACTTCTCCCAAAGGTCGCAACTGGGTGGCTCTAGACAGGACAAACGTGTATTTTCATGATGCAATTCCCGCCCCCGATGCTCAGAAGGTAGCGGTCGAACTCGTCACACGTTTCGGGTATGAAAAAGAGCACCTAGTCTTTGAACTTCGAGATACGCCGCGCCGTTACGCGAAAAAGGAACGGAATAACAACGGTTAGGCTTGACATACAAGGCAGAATATGATACCATTTGGGCATACCAAATGGGAGGTCAAGCCGGTGAATTTGTACGAGATTATGGAACGTTTTCCGACACATGAATCATGTATTAACTACCTGGAGAGCATCCGGTTTGCCGACGGAGCGTACTGTCCCAAATGCGGGAGCGTACATGTGGCGAAGAAGGTGGAAACTCGAAACGCCAAAGTATATGAATCCGGGTTGGCGATCAAAGAAAAGAAGCTGGTCGGCCGCTGGAACTGCCACGATTGCCATGCCAGTTTCAATGTGCTGTCAGGTACGCTTTTTCAAGGAACGCAAGTGGCGTTGCAGAAATGGTTCGCGGCGATCGGGTTGATGATGAACGCCAAGAAAAGCCTGTCCAGTTACCAACTGGCGCGCGATCTGGGATTAACTCAACAGACGGCATTGTATATGCAACATCGGATTCGTGCGGAGATGGCGACGGATAACATCGCTCTGCTCAAGGGAATTGTCGAAGCCGACGAAACCTATGTGGGTGGCAAGCCGCGCAAGGAAAACAAGCGCGAAGATGACGATAACAAGCCCCCGGAAGATAACCCCAAGCGCGGGCGGGGCACGAAGAAAACGCCGGTCATCGGAGCGGTGGAACGGGACGGAAACGTCAAGGCTCAAGTTGCCGATGATTTGACTGGCAAAGGTGTGTTAAACTTCATCAGGAATAACGTCAATCCTGACGGTTCTACCTTGATAACCGACGAATACAAGGCTTACAACGCCGTGGATTCCACGATGAAGCACGAGGTTATCAATCATAGTGTGCAGTATGTTGACGGTGCAACCCATACCAACACGATCGAGGGCTTTTGGTCGCTCCTCAAGCGTGCATGGTACGGATCGCACCACAAATATACTCGCCAGTTCACGCCACTGTTTGTGTCGGAGGCGTGTTATAAGTACAACCATCGAAAGCGGAGCAATGTGTTCGAGTATTTTCTGGAGAATTGCTTCGCTTGAGGTGGTGGAACCACCATTGAATGCCCTAGGGAAGAAGGTTGCTAAACAGCTATTCCACACTGTCTGAACAGAGCACGCTGTAAAGCGCCATCTGTTCGCAATATGCGAATAGCATCTGCAAAATCATCGAGTGATGCTTCACCCGATTCTAGCTTTGCATCTAGCGTATTAAGAACCTTCTCGCGTTTGCGGAAGTATTCTTGAACACGCACACTATCAGTAAGATAGTTTCGAGAATAGCCGGTTTGCATTTACCTCCAGTCTAAGGAGCTGCACTAGGGCATTGGTTTTTCAATGGTGTTTCCATAATGATTGGCTATCTGTTGTGAGCAGATAGCCAGTCGCTTAAAACTGTAGAGAGCTGAGCGACCTAAATGGTCGTTTAGGTGCGGGTCTAGGCATCACTCGTTGGCTAAGAGCCAGTCGGCGTAGTTCTTGTTCATAGGCTATACGCTTAAAGGCTCTATGCCTCATGATGAGTTCGTACTCTTCTTCAGTGAGTATGATGTCGCACTTGGGCGGAAAGACTGGTTGCCTTTGCATGGGGAAACTCCTTTCTGTAAGACTCGCATAATGATTGGCTACCTGCTCGTAACAGGTAGCCAATCGCTTAACCTACAAGCTACGCGTTTGCTAAATTAACGAGTGTCCATATCACATTTGCGGTTCCGCACACGAAAAGCTGCGTTGCAGGGTTGAAACGCAGAACCAGATTGACAAGCAACATGCCAAGCCATGTGCCGAGGCCGCAAATAACCAAGCCAACGCCGCCATAGAGCAAGAAGCCGTTTAAGCAACCAAGAGGAATGGCAGCGTACATATAAACTCGTACCATATTCCTCACGGATGGACGCTGTAGAGCCATTGAATGGTGTAAGACATTCTCTGGTGTTCCTGCAGCGACTATAGAACAAGCTCCTCGATGGGCGATGGCGCTAATGACGGTTAAAATGGCTAAGTCCACTTAGCCTCCTTGCAGCTAGTATTTACCGGAAAAGGTACGAGGTAACCCGATTGCTCGTGTGAACGAGTGCGATGGCGTCCGTATCCACCTACGGGGCATCTCGTACTATTCCCAGCAAAGGGATGGTAACATACAAGGGATAGGCTGTCAAGCCTATAATTTGGCATTCCGTTATAGATTGACCATTCCTCACTGGAACTGCTATGTTCAAATGATGGTCCGAACTCAGAGTATCCTCCTGATCTGGTACCACAGCCGAGTAGTGTGGCGATGAGAAATACGATTGATAGTCTATACAAGGCTCTTCCTTTCAGAAGCCAACGCTTCTGTGTAGACAGTTTGGTAAGCATGGTAACACCTCCCCAGCAAAGAATCAGGCTTATCATCCCGTGCCGCATGCGGGCGAAGATGTCCCGCAAGGTTAGCTGGAACGGATTTGGTTTGGGCGTTTCGCGATCGAAGTGCGGAAGGGCACAAGCGGAAAATGAATGGTAAACCCCCTGTACCCTCTCTCTTTTGAGAATGGGGTGGAGCGCCCCACCCGCGCCGATTTCTAAGTGGTCCATTCGCTAAGTATTTAACACTTACGAAACTAGCACAAAAAACTGTCCTACCATTCTGGTAGGATCAACTGAGCGGATAGCGAAGGATCAATCGAACGGATAGTGAGTGCGATAGAAATCCCATAGAGATCCCTTTCTAACCGCACCGGCACCCAACACTAACCATATTCTTTTGGAATACAAACCACTAGGTGATCGATTCGCTAAGAGCCCGATTGAAAAGTACATTTGTAGGGTGCGCACTGCGCACCAGCCTTTAAAAGCCCCAGAGGGGTGGAAGGTGTGTAGAAATGCCAGAACCCCGTGCACCTAAGCCCCAGAGGGGCGACAGGTACATAGACAACAATAAAAGTACGAGAAACCTTCCTACAAATGACTAAAAATGGCTCTGCTACCGATTATTCAAACAGGTTCTAATACCATTTCGCTTGAATAGTAGTGCATATGATGTCCTTGCTATATCGTTCATTTATTCCGTAGGCGGGGCATCTTGCCCCGCCGACTTTGCACGGAGACAAGGCTTCTTTACCTAATTCACGTAATCAATGCACAGGCATTTTAGAGAAATGGTATAAGTATTTAACACATGTCGAAACCAAGTTTTTTCTTGAACCTGAATCCTAGTGACCTCAAGATAACGATCTAGCCGACTTATCACCGGCAGCTTGACACATGTAATCAAGGTAATCACAAAAATCTCATAAATCACAGTTCAGACAATGTGAACTACCGGCACGCAACACTAACCATATTCTTTTTGGAAAATAAACCACTAAGTTACTCCCGGCATTCGGCTATGGTATAGGCCGAATATTGCCCAAAACACTCGTGCATTCATAATCAACACTGTGAACCTAGGTATTGCTGCCGCCCTTCTTTTCGCGATTAAATTGTCTCCAGATATCGAGCGATTTCATTAAAGGTTTGGCGGGCGAGCTTGCCATTCTTGAAAGGGTGGTCGAAACTCGGTTTATCGCTGTCCTTCGTCAGATGGAATCGGAGCTGCACGACCACGGAGTTGTCGTTGGCGGATACCAGGTCCACGGACACAACGTAATACGGATTGATGACGATCGGAGCGTTGTTAAACCTCTTAAAGCGCCGCCTTTGTTTCGAATCGGCAAGATAGTTGGCGATGATCATAGACATCGTGAAAATAACGAAGGTAGCGGCAGCTCCTATAAAGATGTAAAGAAACACGACAGGTATGCGCATAACACTTCAAAATGAATATGTCCGACGGTGACAATTGTCGGAAGCGACGAGATGCTGATGAAGATTAAGTATTTAAATCGGTAATTCAGTTTTCCCTAAACTCGGTAGGTGATCAAGCGAGTGAATAACGAGTGATCAAGCAAACGGATAGTGAGTGCGATAGAAATCCCATAGAGATCCCTTTCTAACCGCACCGAGCATCGTTAGGATATTACCGAAATAATTTTTAAACTTCATACAGATTGTGGTACAGAGCACTCCATTCTGCGTAACAATACGATTCCTTCATTTCATAACTCGTTTTTCGCTCAATGACAGGTCTTGAAAAAGCGTTCCTTCGTAGAAGGGTTTTCACTCCAGAGGATCAAGCGAGTGAATAGCGAGCGCGATAGCGATCTTAGATGTCAATAGAACGCGATTCCTTCCCGCGTCTGCACTCCAGTGGATCAAACGAACGAATAGTGAGTGCGATAGTAGATCCTGTGCAATGTGGAGTGTTACTTGATAGCGCCCCATTATCCCTATCGGAATAATTCTTTCAGCAAGTAACTGCCCCAAGTTTCCATGTAGGAGGGGCATCTTGCCCCGACGGTTTGTCCATAGCGCACATTATCCTAGACGGAATAATTTCCTCATCAGGAGACTCTCAACTCCCGCTATATAACTGGTTATGAAAAAGTGTTACTTGATAGAACAGCCTTCCGCGGCAAGGATTAAAACCGCGACTAGCACCAAGTAGCAGATGATTGTATTCATGTTAGAGCTTCTCCAAGCATCTCGCAATTTCTTCAAGCGCTAGGCAGCGCAAGTTTTTTTCTGTAAATCCCGGCGTATTCGACAATTCCTCGTAGAGTTGCTGTTCCGTCGATGCATTATCATTCATAAGAAAACCCATTTTACAGAATCGTCGCCAAATCAAGTCGAAGCGGCGTCAATCCATATTCTCGGAAATGCGCTTGACATCGCTATAGATCGCGTCGTGATCATCACGCACTGCCTTCCGCATCGAAGTCAGGGCACGGGAAGTCTGCAAACCCGTGTCCGTAATGTCCTTAATGTCCCTTCGCAGTTCGGTAATGTCCTCTTGTATCTCTGTCTTCATGGCTTCCAGATCACTTTTTCTCTGCAGATCCTCCATCATACGCCTGAGCCGATTCATCACTAGCACCAAGACTGTCAAATTCGCTACAACCAGTGCGATGATAAGTGCCTCCCTCAGTATTTCTAGCCAATTCATGGTGTTCTCCAATCATGCCGCATTTTGTGATAGGCGAAGCACTGCCAAATCGTCTGAGCCTCCCGGCTCGAATTGTTGCTATCTCTCGTTTGATGGCGACGTTTCTGGCAAATAGCGAAAACGCCTCCCGCGCGTGTTAAATCGACAGATTCCAAGTAGTGCGGATCGATTGCTGTGGGACGTTCACAGACCTCCTCTATGACACCGGAAGTTTACCCGCAAGCAAATCAAAGTCGCCGCAATGCGTAGCGCGATCCCCATAGATTCGAGACAGCCATTCAAATAACGATTGGAGAGCGGGCGGTAATACCCGCCATCGGCTCGAAACAGAACCGACTGCCATAACTATTGTGATACGTGCAAGGAGGTTCCTTCCCACCTTCCATTCCCCGGCGAAGGGGAGCGGCAGGCATCACTGAGCAGTGATGTCGCCTCCTGCCGCGGGAAGGATTGTTGGGTGCGTCAATCCCTCGGCCCAGCCGAAAAGAAAGACAGCGCCCTATATAAAGCATAAACTGTGCCAATGCTCGATTAAACTTGGACAAGGTCGGGAAAACCCTTGATAGGCTTGACTTTGAAGGGTACAGGCGGGGAGATCACGTAAGATAGGGTGGAATTGAAGGTGTCCCAAAGTAGGACGGTTGAAGTGAATTAAGTAGTAAGAAAATCGGAAGAAAGCCTGTAATTACGCGGATACGGGCGGGTTTATCCCATAACGCTACATAATACGCCACACAATCCCATTTTGGGACAATCGGGAAGGCTTTTCGGATCTGTTGCACCGTGATGAGATATTGAGATGAGCCAACAATGAGGAACACCGCTATTCCAGCAACAGCCTTCCTTGCAAATAAAAAAGGGTTGCCATTGGTACTCCACCCCCGTGGATTGTCAGTGGCAACCCTTTTATCCGCCGCTCACATGAGCGTTTGTTTATAGGTTCCAATCATGTCCGTTTGAAAAACGGACATGATTGGATTAAAAGCATAAACCGTGCCAAAGCGGGATTAAACGAAGACGAGACCGGGAAAACCCTTGATAGGCTTGGCTTTGAAGGATACTGACGGGGAATTAGCGTGAGAGTAAGCAGAATTGAAAGTGTCCCACAATAGGGCATCTGAAATGGATTAAGTGGGAAGGATATTGGCAGGAAGCCTGTTACTACGCGGATACGGGCGGTTTATCCCAGAACGCTACACGATCCCGTTTTGGGACAATTGAGAATAGTCCACTGGTACATTACGTCGTGGGGAGAAAACGCGATGAGTCCACTTTCCGGTCTTCATGCAGAATAACATGAAGAATCGATTTAAATTAGGCCTTTTGGCACCTCAATCCGACACAATAAGTTGATGCAACTTCAATTTCCGGTAAAGCGTCGATCGCGCCATCTTCAAGGCTTGGGCAGCCTGCGTGATATTATTGTCCATCACCGTGAGTGCATGAGCCAGTGTTTGACGTTCCACCTCTTCAAACGGCAGGATTTTAGTTAAGTCAGGGGAAAATAGGATAGGGTGGGAAGAAATCATTGACGAAATCTGTCGAGGCAAGTTACTCGGTTGTAACAGCTTTGTCGTTTCAAGCAGAACCGCGCGTTCAATGGTGTTTTCCAACTCGCGTACGTTGCCGGGAAAGTCATGTTGGATCAATAATCGTAAAGCATCGGCGGAAATCGCCTTAATGGATTTCATCGATTTTCCGGCGAATTTCTTCAGAAAATGGTTCGCTAAGAGTGGAATATCTTTGCGGCGGTCCCTAAGCGGAGGGACCTCAATTGGGAACGTGGCGATCCGATAATACAGATCTTTACGGAACGTACCAGCCTCCACCGCGGCTTCTAAATCCTGATTTGTCGCTGTTAGCACCCGGACATCGATTGGGAGGTTGAATGTGCCGCCGACGCGCTGGATCTGCCATTCTTCGAGAACGCGCAACAATGTCGCTTGCAGACCCCATTGCAGTTCACCAATTTCATCAAAAAAGATAGTCCCTCGATTCGCATGTTCAAATTTGCCGATTCGTTTTGTCATAGCACCGGTGAAAGCCCCTTGTTCATGCCCAAACAGCTCGCTTTCAATCAGTGCTTCCGGAATGGCAGCGCAATTGACAGTAACAAATGGCCCCTCTTTACGAGGGCTATTAGCGTGGATGGCGCGTGCAACCAATTCTTTACCCGTACCGCTTTCTCCTGAAATAAGCACGGTGATGTCACTGTCAGCCGCGAGTTGAATCAAGCTGAACATCCGGTGCATGATTAGGCTTTCGCCTACAATCTCGGGAAATGAGTGCCTCGTCTTCATGTCGGAGCGAAAACGGAGCACCTCGGCTATCATCTGCTGGAGCGCTGCATCTTTAGACATATCGCGGTAACTGACAACGTTACCGGGAGAATCGCCTTGATCATTCCCCACCGGGGTAATTGAGCGATAGAGCAACCTCGATTCAGACTGGCTAGTTTCTCCAATCTCTTCCACCACGTTTTCAAGTTTTTCAGAGAATGGTGTATACCCAGGTTCCGGTATTTCCGGCGTTTGGAAACGGTCTTCCGCACGTGCTTTGAGTTCCTCCGCTGGCATCTGCCTAAGTTGCTCTTCTGTTGAATCAAACAATTGCTGATAGTATTGATTTGCAAACAATAGGCGCCCCTCGTCATCGAACATTCCGATAGCGTCTCCCGCTGAATCAAGCGCCGTATTGAGCCTTTGATTCTTGATAGCGAGGTCTTGATGATCCGTTACGATTTGCTGCTGTTTTTTGGCGAACTCCTGTTCGACGTTCCACCTTTCGACAAGGGAAAGTGTAATCTGCTGAACCTCCTCCGGTGTAATAGGCTTTCGGATATAGAGCAGTTTGTTCAACAATTCCATATCGCGGACAATCTCGGGCAGCGGTTTATCAGTGTAAGCGGTCATGATGACCATCTCGATGTCCTTTTCGATCAGTCTGATTCGACGAATCGCTTCCACCCCGTCGATGCCCGAGGGCATTCTGACATCAATGTATGCAACCGCAATCGGGCGGTTTGATGCCTTCTCGGTGCATATAATATCGTGCGCCTCCTCGCCGCTTGTCGCATACAAGAGTTCAAAGTTGGGCAGAAAGGAGGTTTTACTCTGCGGAACTTTGTCAAGAAAGGTCTCTGCTATCGAAGCCGTTAATCTCTGTCTATGTTTGGGATTCAACATATCCCTGAAGTCGCGGTGAATCTCGGTTTCGTCATCGACAATCAATACGCGATAATTCCAATGTTCTTTTAAGTCCATTAAACAACTCCTGTTGCTACGACTTGGCGTCACTTGATTCCGTATGGATCAAGCGAGTGAATAACGAGCGCGATAGAAATCCAGCAAGTGAGTGAATAGCAAGTGATCAAGTGACTGAATAGTACATCTGTAGGGTGGGCACTGCCCACCATTTCTTGTGATGTTCGCCCTACGGTATAACCGAGGAGCGACGCAGCATGATTCGCATCGTTGTGCCTTTGCCGATCCCCTCGCTTAAGGCGTGAATTTGCCCGCCGGACCCGATCACAAAATTAGCGATCGAATGGAGGCCCAAGCCCATCCCCGATTCCTTCGTCGTATATCCAGCCGAGAAAATCAGTTTCAAGTTTTTCTGTTCGATACCGACGCCGTTATCGGTAATATCTAGGCAGACGAAATCCTCGCTGATATTCGCTCTGATGCCGATGCGCGGTGTTTCGCTCAGTCCACCCGATTGAATAAGTTCATTGATGGCTTCAATCGAATTTTTTACCAGATTCACCAACATTTGATGAAATTGACTCTCTTGAATCCGAATCTCTTCGGGTGCATTCTCGCAGTCCATATATACTTGAATGCCTCTTTTGTCGATCGAATCTTGCTGTAATTTCATCGCACTCAAGATCGCCCTCTCAAGGTTGATGTTTTTCCGCGTCATACCGGGTTGATTAGAGGATTTTTCCGCACTGATAATATCATTGATATGCGTTACTCTTTCACCGACACGTTCAAGTGTCTCGACTACCTCTCCATGCTGGTTCGTAAAATCTGCAGCGAGCGCGATTAAAAATGGGAGCACCTGCTGCCCTTTCGGATCATCTTTGATGTAATCAACCCAATCCTCTTGATGTGCTTTTACGATGTCGGCAAATGCGAAGAAGTCCTGCATGAGTTGATTACCAACTAAGTTCTCTTGGAGCACGTTAATTCCGACCGTTACGCTATTGATTGCGTTGCCGATATTATGGAGGATCGTCTCGACAATTTCCAATCGTCCTTGTGCGAACGCTTGCGTCAACGCTTCTTCGGCGACTACTCGATGTGTCACATCGCGGAAAACAATCACGCCACCTTTCCTAATTCCTTCTCCGTCCTGTAGTGGTGTCCCGCCGACACTGATAAAGACACCTCCCGGCACTTCCGGGTTGCGAACAAACATCTCCACCTCGCCCGTAGCCTCTCCTCTGAGGGCGCGTGCAAGTGGAAGTTCATCGGCTGGAAAAGGCGTAACTCTATCGGGGAAGAAGAAACCATAGTTCTCACTCCACTTATCAGGCGTTGTGTCTATTGGACCGCTTCCGAGAATTTGTCGTGCACTTGGATTAAATATGGTGAAGGCGCCGTCTGTATCGGCGGCGATCACCCCATCACCCATACTATTAAAAATGGTATCCGTCAGTTGAACCTGATTCTGCAGTTGCCGCATCGTTTGTTCCAACTGTGTCGCTGCTATTTTGTCCTTTGTAATGTCGCGAACAATACACACGCTGGCAACTATCTCCTGATTCTCGTCAAACAAGGGGAGGGCATTAGCCATTAAATGAATTCCCTCCGTCCGTTCCTTATTGCGCACAAAAAGCTCTACATCTCTTATTTCCTCACCGTTGGCAAGATGCGTCGCCATAAGCTGAGCGACTGGGACGAGTGTTTCTTTGTCGGAATAAAAAACGTTGTGCGTTTCAGACCATAGACTGAGTGACGTGCTTGGGGTCGCCTTACCGACCATCTGCTGTATAATCGGATTGAGGAACAATATCTCGCCCGTGAAACTGAAGACGACGATGCCGTCATACATACTATCAAAAACGGTTTTCATCAGTTGGGTTTGGCGGCGCAACTCGCTAATCGTCTGGGTAGATTGTTCCTCCGTCGTTTCGTATTTGGCGATATCGCGGAAAGTTACAACCATGCCGTTGGGGGTTTCTTCCTCATCTTTGACGGGCGTAACGTTATAGTCAATCGGTATTTCTCGACCAGATTTCGCAATGAGATAAGTATTGTGGTCTACCTCGGGAGCAGAAGTCAATCCCCCGGCGGTAACAATTCCGTTTTGGAGTGCGTCTGTTAAAATCGTACTTTTTTTAAGGTTTCCTGGGATTCCAACACATGTATCGAGAACGTCCGTAACCCGCTTTCCGGTCGCTTCCTCTATTTCCCAACCTGTTAACGTCACGCCAACCGGATTCATGAATGTTATCAATCCCTGTCGATCAGTTGAAATTATCGCGTCTCCGAAAATGTTGATACTATTGCGCTGTAGTTCATCGCGTTCTTTGGCTTCACGAATTAACTTATGCCAGTGTAACTGCTGTTCGATACCCAAACACAATTGATTCTCGTCGAACGGTTTGAAGATATGACCGAGTACCTTAACCTCCTTTATCCGTTCCAATACATCCTTCTCTATCGAGTCAATCAGGCAAATCACGGGAATGTCGAAACGGTGATGTATCTCCTCCGCAGATTCGACAGCAGCCATAGTGTCTTCATGTCCTATATAACCAATGGTGCTAGTTTGAAATTTGGAGGTAAATGGGGATAACATTCCGTTTCGGCATTGCTTTGGTGCGAAATGTGTCATGGTCATGAGACGATTTCCTCAATTCTACCGTTAATTTGAGTACCAGTAGTTATCAAATAACGGGAGGAAATCTAGACTCATGACCATTGAAGATTTTACCACAGAATTGTTTTGTCGTGTTGATGATAAACTCTCACAACGCGGCAAGAATCGTAAGCATAGCCAAGCCAAACTCTATCCGTCCGAAGTGGTTACCATTGCCATGCTCTTTGCACTCAAAGGCGTGAGCAATCGCGCCTTCTATCGCTGGATAGCAAACAATTTCAAACACGTATTCCCAAGATTACCCCATCGCACTCGATTGCTCCGTTTGTTTGATGGGCATCGACATCTTATTGACGTGTTCATGGCGGCACCTTCGCTCATCGGCGTAATTGACACTTACGGCATTGAATTGATTCACCCGCGTCGAGAAGGACGTTCTAAGCGTCAAATCGGGCGCAAAGGTATTTCCAATCAACGATGGATTGTAGGCGGAAAACTTTGCCTGCTACACAACCATCTCGGGCAGATTGTCAATTGGGATTGCGACACTGCCAATGTATATGATGGAACTGCCTTTCAACACCTCGTTGATGGAATCAGTGACCAGATGGTTGTGTTTGCCGATGAAGGTTTTGCCAAAGTAGATTGGTTTCCTTCCAACTTGCGTCTGTGCCGACGTGGTGAGTGGAATTCTCGGATGCTGATAGAAACAATTTTGTCCATGTTGACGCTCGTGTGTCATTTTAAGAAAGTCATGCATCGACGTTGGAGTTACTTCAAAACGCGAGTCGGCTTTACAATGGCTTTGTTTAATATCTTGGTGCAGTGGAACGGTCTGTCGATTGAAGATGATGGCTTTGTCCCTTTATCAATCGCTCAATTCAGCCTCTAAACTAGCACCATTGGTTAATATAGACCATCAGGATCTATGAAACTTCCTGTGATAGCGCCACTTGCGTTCACAAAATCGGCGTATGTTGCCGTTGCATCAGGCGCTTCAACGATTATGTCCCCTGAAAATCCACGACGAACGCCGGAATCGTCTATAAAACTACCTGTCAGGACACCCGTCGCGTCGCTGAACCCATATATCTCCGTCTGGACCGCGCCCGGAAAATCGTACTGCCGCAATTCGCCATTTTCCAAGACGACACCATGGTGTAGACCGTCACTATCCTCGTAGTGCCCAGCGGCTATTCCATTATTGCCGAGCGCATAGAAATAAGTATTCTGCGAGTCGGGGAATTCAAAAGTCTCAAAAACACCGTCAATCAGCGTAAATCCGACTGTTTTTTCTCCATCGGGGGTCCGCGTGTAGCCGGCGTAATCCTCAAAGTCGCTACTCGCCGTCAACGCCAAGAAATCTACCTCCGGAACATCGATACTCTCATAAGTGTAGGTGAATTCAGGGGAGCCGGGAGTTGAGCCATTATCGGATTGTGCATCGGCATCATTTGAGAAAAAGGGATTGAGACAGAAAAACAAGGTACAGGTGTAAAACAGGAAACTGATTTTGGTTTGATTGTGCATAACTAAATCCTCACTTATGATATTTTTTATTAGAAAATGCAAGTTGCTACCTAAAACAGAGAAACCGAGTTTTTGGTTCCAGTTCGCTAAATTATACGTAAACTTGCCTGATTTTCGTCAATTTCGTGGTTTCACGTTGGAAAAAACTCGGTTTCTGTGCCCCTGTTGGACAAGGTAACAACTTGGGTTAGAAATCAAAAACGACGCGTCAGAAATCCTATCGTAAGTTCGACTCTTTACATCTGTAAGATGCGCACCGCGCACCAGCCTTTGAGAGTGATAGCGGGACCACACACCGTAAGTATAAGAAACCGCCTCCCACTTTCTCAATGGTGAACCAAGAGAACTAAATGGCAAGACTCTCAACCGTTCTTTCCAATGCTGGATTGACACCGTCTCTTGTGCCTTGTGAACACACAAAGTCGAGCTAAGGATTAGCGGTTTGCCGCTCAAAGCAAGGGAGGGAATTCGGCAGACTAGAACACACGCGACTCTTGGGTTAAACGGGCGTCACAGGTACGCCGATAGCACAACTGTGACGCCTATAGGTCGCGGCTCGCCGCTACTTTATGATGACAAGCCGTCGAGTTTGATGGAAGGTGGGTGTGGTCAACTGGTAAAAGTAGAGTCCGCTCGAAACGTGTTCCCCGGCATCGTTGCGACCATCCCAATACGCTGCACGTCCGCGGCTATTGTAGAAACCCGCGGATTGAATGCCGAGCGAAAGCGTGCGAACCAGTGCCCCGGTCGTGTCATAGATGGACACTGATACCGGACTGTCAGCCGAGAGTTGATACGGAATCCACGTCTCCGGGTTAAATGGATTCGGGTAGTTCTGCAATAGCAGATCTTGTCCCGGCTTACCGATGCCGTCAAGCCTCACAGACAAAACGGCGTTGGCAAGATGTTCGGGCGACACATTGAACCTCGCGGTGTGCGATTCAACATTTCCATCCGGACCGACGACGTGCAGTTCGATCACGTCTCCTACTTCGACAACACTGCGCCGCGCCAAGTCGGCAGTTGCAGCCGCAAAGTAGTCACCATCCACCGAAGCCGAAATCGTGCTGTTCGTTCTTAGGTTGCGGACGATGACGCGGTAGCCGTCAAACGCCGATTTACCGTCCAAGTGACCACTGACAACAAATGCCCACACGTTCTGTTCCTGCGAAATCTCTACGGACACTGCGGGGGGTGATGCGGCAGCCCTCCTTCGGTCCGTCCACGGCGCTCCGACAAACGCGAAGTCACGACTTTCCGGGACGTTGACGATGTAGCCCTTCCCACCTTCAATCGAAAAACCGTCGTTGGGCGCACCTGGCGTCCACCCTACGAATAGTTGGTTTGCCGAATCAAGCGTGATGACGGTTGTCGCCCCGGTTAAGCCCGCAAGCGTCTTGGCGTTCATCGGTTTTGGCGGCGCCAACGGAACGGAAATCATGTTCAAACCCTTAGCGAGCGAGACATCGTAGACGTTGCCGAAATAATCGCTGACCGCCTGGGAAACCGGTCTGGCGATAAAGCCGTGCACGCGTCCATCCGCCGATTGATAGTGTCCGACGACAGAGCCATCTTGATTAATATTGTAGCCCTCAGTGAAAACGCTATTCGGAAACGCCAGTTCCTGTAGCCCGTCGCGGAATGTGCCTACATAGGTGCGCGGGATACCTCCGACACGTTTAGATCTGCCAACCATAGTCCCTACATCGTTGATACCGTGCAAGAACATGTATTCAAGATTCGCTCTGCCTGGAAGATCGATTGATACAATCCTTCCTCCCGGGGTGCGCGCGTATGGATAATAGATACCGTCAGCATCTACATAACTGCCAACGAGACGGCCCGCCGCCACAAAATCAGCGAATGTTTCCGATGCTTCGGGAACTTCTACTATTGTGTCTCCCGTGAATCCGCGGCGAATACCAGAATCATCAGTAAAATTACCCGTTAGAGCACCAGTAGCATCGGAAATACCGTATATCTCCGTTTGGACGGCACCCGGGAAATCGAATTGGCGCAATTCTCCATTTTCCAAGACGACTCCGTGAAAAAGTCCATCGCTATCCTCGTAGTGACCGGCAGCATTCCCATTATTGCCGAGCGCGAAGAAATAAGTGTTCTGCGCGCCGGGGAAATCGTAGGTCTCGAAAACACCATCAATGAGCGTAAAGGCTACATCTTTTTCACCGTCAACGCTTCGCGTGTATCCCGCGTAATCCTCAAAGTCGCTGCTCGCCGACAATGCTAGAAAATCTACGCCGGGAACATCAATACTCTCAAAAGTAAAGTTGAGGGTAGGGGGCTTAACCATGGGATCGTCGACCGGTACAGCAAGTTTGGCGATAAACCCGTTTGTAGATCCGTCCGCTGATGCATAGTGCCCGACAATAGAACCGTCCTGATTGATATTCCAGCCCTCGGTGCTAACACTGCCCGTAACCTGAAATTCCTGCAGCCCCTGCCGGAAGGTGCCGACAAAGGTGCGCGGCACATCACCCGCCCCTTTGGCGCGTGCAACCACTACCCCTGCATCGTTGATACCATGCACAAAAAAATATTCTAACTCGGATGCTCTTGCAAGGTCGAGAGATACAAACCTGCCATCGGGCGTGCGCACGTATGGATGATATATGCCGTCAGCATCTACATAGCTGCCCACCATACCTCCGCTCGCATTCACAAAATGGGCGTGTGTCTCCCGTGCTCCCGGGAACTCAATTATTTCGTCTCCCGAGAATCCGCGGAGCACGCCGGAAGCATCTATCCAATTGCCCGTCAGTGCGCCAGTTGCATCACTAATACCGTATATGAATGTTTGGTCGGCATCAGGAAAATCGTATTGCCGCAATTCGCCACTTTCCATGATGACGCCATGGTACATACCGTCGGCGTCCTGGTAGTGTCCGGCAGCTCGCCCGTCATTACCGAGCGCATAGAAATGAGTTTTCTGCGAACCGGGAAAATCGTGCCGCATAAAGACACCGTCAATGAACGTAAACGCGACCTCTTTCTCACCATCCGCACTCGATGTGTAGCCCGCGTAATCATCAAAGTCGCTACTCGCAGTCACCGCTAAAAACTCTACATCGGGAACATTGATGGTCTCAACAGTGTAGTTGGTGCCGGCGGCGGTGGCAGAAAGTTGATTATCGCCCTGTGCGACGGCATTACTTATAAAAAGAGAATTCAGGCATAGGACCAACACAAACGCGTTAAACCAAGTCACACTCTTTAGATTTGTTCTCATCATGCGAATCTTCCTCTTCTGTTTCATCTTTGTTAGTCTAGGATTTTGTGCCCACGCATACCCAGTGGTTTATGTCAAGTAGGCAATTGTAATTGTACGTAATAAAATAGAACGATTCATGACAGAATTATAACACAACAAAAAGCAGGTTGAGAAATGAAAAACCGTCACCGCGCCAACTCGAAGGCTCCGTCACATACATCTCGAAACCACAAGTGATTGAAACTGACTTCCGGAACGCGCCGGTTACCTTAGGAATCCCGATCACAGGGGTAAACCGACCGCCGTTCCGGTTTCCATGCTAATGTTCACGGCTTCGGTGAACTCCATATACTTCACGCCGTCTTCAAAATTAGTGTGGGTGATGAGCTCCTGTCCCCGAATTGCGCTCACGAACTCCTCTTCCACGCGCCACGCACCAATCTCGTCGGGAGAAAGTACGACTTCTGAAAGCTCGGAGTCGTCCTTCTGTCCTCCGTAGAGCGTGTCATCGGCGATACGGAGTGTGCCTTCACTGCCAAATAGAAAGACCTCGTCCGTCCCCGCCAGACCTGACACGTTGGAAACTTGAACGTGCAATTGGCCGCCGCATTCCATGTCGGCGGTTACATCGATGTGATTGGGGATACGCGTGGCGCGCATGATTCCTTCGGCGTCTACCCGCATTCTGACAAAGGTTTTTCCCATTGCCATCACACGTGTCGCTTCTCCCACCCAACGCATGACCGCCTCATACCAAATTCCCATGGACATAATGTTGAGCCCGCTGAGGTCGAAGTTCTCCCGCCAGTGCAGTGGAGCATCGGAGTCGAGAAACGCGCCGCCGCTGCGTATCTCAATTGCCAATACGTCACCAAGGTAACCTTCAGCGATTAGCCGCTTTATCCCGTTATCCTGCCCCAGAGTCATCGGTGACGGAACGATCTGCGCAACGAGATGGGGTTTCTCGCGAGAAGCGTCGCGCATTGCATGCGCCTCCTGGGCGTTCATTGCCATGCGCGCCTCGCACATCACGTGCTTGTCGGCTTCCAACGCCGCGATTGTCGTGCGGCAGTGCATGTATGGCCACGTCCCAATGACGATGGCATTTGTGTCCGGATCGGCGATCGCGTCTTGCCACCCATCATAGGTCTTTGGTATGTTGAATTCGTTTGCAACTCGTTCAGAGGACTCGCGGCTTCGATTGCAAACCCCGACAATCTCAACGCCTTCAATGGCTTGTAATCCGGGGATATGGCGCCAAGTTGTGTTCTCCCCCGCGCCGATAACACCTATACGAATTGCGTCTTCGCTCATATCTAATTGCTCCTCCAGTTTTCAGATTAAATGTTCATATTTTAATGTTTTGTATTAGACAAAAGTCCTTGCCCCATTTATCCGCCCAAATGACGATGAAAAGGGATAGGGGCATGGTATATGAAGGTAGTAATTTTGTCAATATAATTCTTTAGAATTCGGCAAGGAGGTATATCGTTGTTTTATTCGGACGGTGTGCTATAATGGCTAATGTTTAATTGGACGCACGTCGTTACATCACTTTGTGCCTCGCAACAGGGGATCACTTTCGCGTAGAAGGTGACAGATTGCAGAGCATCGCGATTCGATGGCTTGTGTTTTTTTACTGTCCCAAGGAAGAAGAAGGAGGAAGGGCAAGATGGCTAAAGCGACTGGAAAATCGTATGCGGCACATGCAGCAGACGCTAATTGGGCAGAAGGTCTGCGAACGTATCTGTCATACCGCGGTCTCGGTATAAAAGAGACGACCGATGGCAAAGTAATGGCGCAGGTCATTCGCGCCAACGAACCGTGCAGCGGCCCCATGGGTTATCACTATCACGATTTGGAATTCCAAATGAACTACCTAATCAAGGGATCTGCACGCATCTATCTTGAGGACATCGGAGAGATTCATGTCGAAGCCGGAGATGTCTGGTATCAGGCGCCAAACGTCAAGCATGAGGTGTTGGAATATTCCGACGACTTCGAAGTGTTGGAGATCACTATGCCTGCAGATTTCCCGACCCATGAAATTTCGCGTTAGCACGTCCGGTTTTGCACGTTGACGAGAGAGGCAATGACAATTCTTGTTTTGGGAGGAACCGGATTTATCGGATCGCGTCTGACGGAGCGTTTCGTCGATCGCGGACATAAGGTTATATGTTTCGACCTATTTCCCGACTACGCAAAGATCGCCCACCTTGATGGCGTGGAAGTCCTCGCGGGAGATGTGACCCATATCGAAAGCCTCCTAGACGCCATTGAGAAATGTTCTGTCCAGCGCATTGTTAATCTGGCCTATATTCTACCGCCGGAATCCGAGGAAAAACTTCAACTCGCGGTCCGCGTGAACTTGATGGGGATGAATAATGTACTTGAAACCGCGAGACTCATGGGAATAAAACGCGTCGTCTATGCCTCCAGCATCGGCGTGTACGGTCTCCAGTCTTCACACGGCGATCGACCCGTGACTGAAGAGGATGATTGTTACCCCGAAACGGTTTACACGGCACACAAACTGTGGAACGAATTCATGGCGCGCAAATATATGGAACGATACGATATGCTTATACCGGGACTGCGAATCGCCAATGTTTGCGGCCCAGGACGAACGAAGGGTGTATCGGCGTGGCAAGGACGATGTATAGACAACCTCGCAATGGGTAAACCCGCCACATTTATGTCTCGAAGAGACCAGAAACTATTAATCGTCTATGTAGACGACACTGCGGAGATATTCGCGACGCTCTGTCTGGCAGAAACTTTGAAGCACGCAGTCTATAACTCGCTTGCCTATTCCTTAACCGCACAGGAATTTGCCGACAAAATCCGTGCGTTGTTGCCAGACGCAGATATAAACTTCGATGAAACTGCGCCGGACCAACCGAATGTCTATCTGTGGTCAAGTGAGCGGATTGAGCGAGACCTCAATATGCAATTGCCGCCGATTGAAGAGATGATTCAGCGTCATATTGACGAGGTTCGTAAAATTCAATCGTCGTAGAAAGGGAGAACATTGCTCTGTACGGCTAACGACGCGATTGGGACACACCCAACCCCTGATAACCTTGGAGAGTTCAAGCGAACGACCAATTGAGCGTGATGCGAAGGCGATGGAAATCTACCAAGTAACACTCTTTCGGAACCAGTCACAAAGCGAGAGTTGAGTGTCACTTGATGAGGGAATCATTCCGCCAAGGAAAATGTGCGCTATAGACAAACCGTCGGGGCAAGATGCCCTCCTACATGGATATGTGAGGCAGTTACTTGCTGAAAGAATTATTCCGACAGGGATAATGGCGCGCTCTCAAGTAACACTCCACATTGCACTCCTCTGGAGTGCAGGCGCGATGGGGAATCGTGCTCTATTGACATCTCACTCCTCCGGAGTGAACCCATTCGACGAAGGAACGCTTTTCCAAAACGTGTCATAGAGCGAAAATTGAGTGTTGCTTGCTGAAAGAATTATGCCGACAGGGATAATGGCGCGCTCTCAAGTAACACTTTTTCAAAACCGGTTTTTAGAGAAGGAAATCTGTACCACAATCTGTTAGATTGTGCCCCGCAAACTAACAGTTTGCGGTACAAGAGTGTTGCTTGCTGAAAGAATTATTCCGATAGGGATAATGGGGCGCTACCAAGTAACACTCGATATTGCACAGGATCTACTATCGCACTCACTATCCGTTCGTTTGATCTCTGGAGTGCGGAGATTGGACGGATCACGATTCTATTGACATTGCACTCCGCTGGAGTGCAGACGCAGGGAGGAATCGTGTTCTATTGACATCTCACAGGATTTACTATCGCGCTCCTTATCCATCTGTAGTGAGCGCTTGAGATTCTATAGGTTACGTGCGAATTAATCCCTTCACAACAGGTTTGGACCGGGCGTCGCAGATATAAACCGAAATTGACGACAACGGGTATTCTTCCGTTTAGTCAGGGGAGTCTGACATCATCTACCATGATAGAGTGAGCATCCCTACACGAGCCAGCCTACGACTCGTATAAATCCACGGCTGTTTGACCGCGCGCAAATCGTTGCGCGGTTTTCGCGGCGGATTCACTGTCCGCCTGCCTGCGTACATCGGTCGTCCAACGGGCAATTCCAACGAGCAACTGATTACGGGCAGGGTGGCTTTCGCACCGCTTCCACTCATCATGCACGGTGCGCAACGTGTTCAGGATGTCCCAACCGTTATCGTCTCTAAGAATGCACTGCCCCAGTTCTGCAAGAAGCCGGTCGCCAGATAACCCGGAATTGAGGTATTGGCGCACCTGCCTACCGATTTCATTGATTTGAACGGCTTCAATGGAACTGATGATCTCCCGTAAAGCTGTGTCTTCGTCAAGTACCCCAACGCTTCCGCTGCGTCTAGACTCGGTCAGCGGCAGAGGTCTGATGTTGAGCCAGCGATTGTCAAAGAATCCCCATGCCGTGTGATACAGCATTTTGGCAGCGACCTTAAAGCCTCCGTTCCGTAGCGCGGTGCGGATTGAGGACGACCACGTCATCTCTTGACCCAAAGCCCACCACCCGGGGTTCATGCTTGCGGGGGTGCGCGCCATTCTATCGGCGGCGGTGAGAACCATCGTAGTCGCGATGCGATCGATGCTCGCGCCTTCCTTCAGTGCATTCGTTACGGCATCAAACGTCTCGTCCAAATCCCCGCTTACCAAGCCCGCTGCAAACCCATCCTCATCGAAATCCGATGCGTCCGTCGGAGATCGCGCCGCGAGATCGTCGATGAATTCGTTGATGGATTCTAGCTTTCTCATGCCTTCTCTCCGAATCTCATCGGGGGCGCCGCGTCCGCCTCCAAGCAGTTTAGCCGCGAGGTTGCACACCAACTCTTCGGTGACCTCCCATCCAAATTCTTCAAGTAATTCCGCCAAATACCCAAGATGAAGTTGATTATTGGAGCGGTTCAAGAAATACGGTTCAACAACACACTCATAAAGTAGCGGGATGATTTTATCGTCACAGCCATCAAGCTGCCGCGCGGTGACCAAGCACTTCTCAATTCCTTCCCACTCCCGATCTGCGGAGAATACCCGAATCCACCTCTCCAACTTCGCCCAATCCACAGGCGGAGGCAGGGGTTGGCGATTTGGTCGATCGCCGGCATGTCCCGAAGCGCCTTGCGCCGCCATCATGAGCGGAATCAGTCGGTCATCCGGCTCATATTGGCGCGCGACTTTAACGCCGTTGACCAGCAGTGCGAGTTGACGACCGCCATCGTCATCTTCGCGCTCACTTGCGATAGCCTTCCCCATGTGCTTGACAAGCAACTCTAGCGTCTCTCGTTCCGACACACCCTCAGCCAGCATGATTGCGACTGCCTTGGAAAGCGTCCAGTCGTCTGAACTCAATAAGCCCTCCTTGAGCAGGAGGAAGTGCGCATCATCACGCTTGTTTCCGCCGCTAGCCACATCGATATAAACCTCTTCGCCACGAACTTCGACGGGGAAAGTAGCAAGGTCATCGCACCCGCCCGTGAAGCAGCCACCGCCGCCCATGTCGTAACTCCAGCCGTGCCAATCACAGGTCAACACGCCGTTGCGCACTCGACCGCGCATCAAGGGGTAGCCCATGTGCGGACACTGATTATCGGTCGCATATACCTTACCCTTGTGTGAGAATAAGGCGATACTATGTCCTCCTACCTTTACAGCTTTCGGTTTGCCTTCCGACAACTCGTTCAGGTGAGCAACCTTGGTCAAATTGGATTGTTCATTTTGCATGGATATTCTCCTTCGTCAGAGCTTATTTGAGAAGCCACGTATGCCCAATCAATCGTTCAACATGCAGAGTGAAATGCGTATTGCATGAAGGGTAAATGTACTTTAGGCGACCGACGCGGCGCACCGAAAACCGGTATTGCTCGCGGCGATGTGCACGGGAGAACCGCCGCGGCGAGAGCAGCGCACATGAAATATTGGTCCTAGAAAACCTCCGCCGCGTACCGTACGACCCGGTGCATCCGTTGAACCGGTCGGATTATGCTTAGGGGATTTGGCGTAATCGATTCGATCATCTGCGCACCATTCGAAGACGTTACCCGCCATGTCGTATAACCCATAACCGTTGGGCGGATAGCTACCAACAGGAGCAGTGTAACGATAGCCGTCGTCAACCGTCTCATCGTACAAGAGACCTGTGTCAACGTCTCGATCCTTGAAGTTGCACTGCGTCCCATCCGGAGGTTCATTGCCCCAAGGATATCGCTTGTTCACCAACCCGCCGCGTGCGGCTTTTTCCCATTCCGCCTCGGTTGGAAGTCGTTTACCCGCCCACTTGACGTACGCAACGGCATCGAACCAGCTCACGCCGACAACCGGCTGATTAGGTGCATTGAAGTTGGAGTCATTCCATTGGTTCGGCGATGGATGGCCCGTCGCATCAACGAATTTCCTATATTGAGCGTTCGTGACCTGATAAACATCAATGTAAAAGTCATCCAGATAGACAACATGTTGAGGATTTTCTTCCCGAAATGACTGTGCATAACCCATATCATCGTCATCAACAGCCCCCATAAGGAATTCACCGGCGGGGATCAACGCCATGATTCCTCCGTTAAGCCCGACAGTTTGAAACTGGGGATTCCGGTTTGTCATTGGGTTTTACTTTTTTCCTTCTGAAAAAAACTTAAACAGTTTCTCCTGTCGTTTCACGTACTCTGCGTATGCCCTGCGGTGCGATCAACATTATTCAACTTTGGACATTTTCGCACGCTCCCAACGCCGAGAGGTAGCGGGCGACGGAATGGAGCGGCGCCCACATCCCGAGACGGTGTGCTGTCGCCGTGCGTCGAAATCGAACCACGATGCGTTAATATGCTCCCTCAAGTTCGCGTCACGAGGAAGCAGGACTTCAACATGTTCAGCATAGTCTTTCTAAACGGCTTTGACGAAAGCATTCTGATTGGATTCGGTGTCGTTCGCGGGTGGTCTTCCACCTCAACATTGAACATTAAGAGCCTGTTTGAAAAATAAACGGCCACACAGTTTTTGGACTCTTGGGCAAGGGCTTTTTCCTAGTTTTGCTGCAGGCTCCTATACACCTTGAAGATTTCTATCGCACTCCTTATTCAGTCGCTTGATCTATTCGCTCGCTTGATCCCCTCCGGGGCTAAGAAATACCAGCGCACGGAGATCATCTTGATTCAAGGAGAAGTTTTAGAATGATGGCTCTACTCGAAACGAGTTTTCAAACAGGCTCTTAACTCGACTTTGTACATTTGAGCTGTATAACAGACGGTGTCAATCAAGCATTTGAGAAAGCAGGTGAGATTATAACCATCTGGTCATTTTGACTGACCATTGAAAAAGTCGCTGACGGATTCCAAATACTATGCAGATAATGTGTTGCGTTTCGCCCGAATCTTGTTACTGCACGGCGGGCCAAGATGCCCCGCCTACGGGTTTGGTGTTATATGGCGTCCCGTCTAATCCAATCGTTATACTTTTGTACAAAGTCGAGCTTAATCCTCGAACACCTCCACCGTTGTCTTGCCCTCCGCGAATCTCATTGCCGTGATGGTGGCAGACTCACTGTCTTTGTTTGTGCGAATGTCGGTGGCGTAGCGTGCCAGTGCAACAAGCAATTGGTTGCGTGCGGGATGACCGGCACATCTTTCCCATTCCTCGAAGACTGTTCGCAATGTTGGTAGGATCTCCGTTGCCGTGTCGTTCCACAGGATGGCTCGTCCCATTTCCTGAAGCAGTCGAGTGCCCGAGTAACCGGCATCAAGATAGGCGAGAACTTGTCCACCGATTCCCTGTACATCAAGAATTTCGATTGAATTGACAATCTGCTGTACGCCCGCATCTTCGCTTGACACGTCAAGTTTTTCTCCCGCCAACGGTTCTTTCAGAGACCGCGGTGGAATATTAAGCCAGCGATTATCGAAAGTCAGCCACGCGGCGTGGAAAATCCCGTTGGCGACAGCTTTATCGCCAGCGATGCGTTGCACGGTGCGAAGTGAAGCGGCGAGGTTGAGTTCCGTTGTCAGGCAAGGCCAACCCGCGTCAACGTTTACCGGGGTTCGTGCCATTCGATCGGCGGCGAGAAGCACCAGTGTTGTAATAAGTTCATCAATCTTGACATCCGTTTTCAGTGCGCCATCGACGGCCGTAAACGATCGTTGGATATTCACGCTGGTCAATGCATTTACGAAGTCGTCCTCATCAAAACCTGCCTCTGAGTCCTGTGTTGCCGCGTCAGTAGATGATGTCATGTCCGTCATAAGACTCACGGCGTCTCTACGGAACCGCTCCGGCTCGCCCCGTCCGCGTCCAACCAATTTGGCGCCAAGATTAAATGCAAGCTCGCCTCCCTTCTCCCAGCCAAATACGTCAATCATCTCGGAAAGGTATCCGAGCGATATCAGGTTGTCGGGAAAGCCTAGGAAGTGCGGTTCAACAGCGCAGTCAAAAAGCAGCGGAAGAATCTTTTCGGTAGCCCCAAGATGGTGTGCGGTGAAAAGACAGCGCTCAATACGGCCGGATTGGCCATCGTGAGAAAACATACGCACCCAGCCTTCAATGTTGTCCCAAGACACAGGTTGAGGCAACGTGAGTACCTCAAGCCTTTCGTCAGCTCCGCCCGAGGCAGAGCAGGCAGCGGTCGTGATGGCGATTAAGCGATCCGCGCCGCCATATCTTCGTCCGATACCCAGTCCGTTAATCAGCCGAGATACGTCATGGCCACCTTCGGCGCCATGCGAACTTGCAATGTGCCGCCCCAGATGCCGTAGAATAATCTCCACGATTTCTTCCTCAGGGACGCCGCCGTTTAGCAATAGCGCGATGGCTTTTGACATCGTCCACCGGTCTTCACTTAACAGACCTTCCCAAAGCAAGCGGAGATGCTCGTTTTTACGTTTATACGTGAAATCACCGACCTGGAGCCAGATCTCACCGTTTCTCACCTGAGCAGGAAAAGTCTGCAAGTCATCACATTCGACGTTGAAACAACCGCCGGCTTCCAGATCAAAACTCCGACCATGCCAATCGCAGGTGAGGATTCCGTGACGTATCACGCCCCGTGTGAGTGGATAACCCATGTGAGGGCACTGATTGTCGGTCGCGTAAATTTTCCCGGCGTCATTGAATAGTGCAATTGTACGACCTTCGTCAAGTTCTACACTTTTGGCTCCCCCTTCGGGAATTTCGCCGATATCCCCAACTTTTCTCCATTCCGGTTCATTGATTGTCATAAGCCGATTCTTCTCCCTTTGGAAATCTACCGCATCTGTCGATAAGATGCTGAACAAACTCTACAATTCCCGTGGATTCACTACGTACTGTTGGCATTTCATCGTCACCAGAGGAAACTCCCGTCCTCTAGTTTGGGGTACAGCGGCCTAGTAGGGGTTGGGTCTCCTCGCACGCTTGGGCGAGGGAGGATCTCTATTAGGATTTACTATCGCCTTCCTTATTCAGTCAGTTGATCACTCGCTATTCACTCGCTTGATCCTCGCCCCTACGATTACGCACAAGCCAAACATAATTGTCAGTAGAACCCAACCCGACGGGCTAGGAGAAACTTATTCGTCCTTCGGTTCCGACCCAATCCGCAGCACGTGACCATCCAGGTCCTCGACCATCATTTCGCACGCCCACGGATAGTTAGTTGGCGGCTTTCGAACCGTAGCCCCGCTCATTTTGAACTCTTCATAACACTCATCTACATTCTCGACGCCAATCCAAATGTAAGTTCCGGCATTCCCCTGCCCTCCTTGACACATCATGATGGACCAACCGTCGCGCGAAACGGACCCGAAATCCGGCGGGTCGCCCCAGTCCCAATCCTTCTTGAAACCGAGCTTTTTGACATAGTAATCGATACTGGCGGCAAGATTCTTGACACTTATTATCGGCGTGATACATTCAACCATTGTCACCCTTCCTTCCATCAGGACCAGATTGGCGTCCGAAAACTCCTACTTCATCACAAGCTTACAGAAGTCTGTAAATTTTCCCAGCGTTGTAATACATACTACCGCGCCGATGTACCGACTGCCGGAGTATGGGAGATGCCCTGACAGAAGTGGACGCCGAAAGAACTGTCAATGAAACTCCCTTAACAACTCATCCCAACGTCGGCGTTCATCTGCGGGTTCAAATACCGGCTTGAGCTTCTCACACCACGTCTTCAATCCATCGTAAAAACCCGAATCCGTCTCGGCTCGCACAAGCAACTCCCGCAACTCTTGGGTATCGCCAACGGTGAAGTAGCCGGGATAATCCTCGCCTAGGAGTCCGATTGAGCCCGAGATTCGGGACGAAACAATCGGTATCGAGCAGGCTATAGCCTCGGAAACCACGTTCGCCCCTCCCTCCGATTCTGACGTTAGAGAGAGAAGTCTACTGCGAGCCAGTAGACGCATTGACTTCCAATGCGGGAGGTTACCCAGCCAGCGATAGCGCGGATTGAGCGATGACTCCCTAAGGGCGGTTTCCTCCATGTCGCCGCTAATATCCGCCCCCGCGTGCAATACGCCGATACGTGACGAAGAAGGCAGTGATCGAACTGCGATGGCAGTCCGAAACGGGTCCTTCACAGGACGCAAATGCCCTATTACACACACTTCAAACACATTGTTTTTTGGGGTGAATTCCCCGGGCGGCGGCTCCACCGATTGAAAAATGACTCGCGCTTTATTAGCCAAGCGTTTGGGCAATTCTTGTATCCCCATCGGTTGAAGCACGACGAAGCGGTCAGCCAACTCCAAGGACTCCTGTGCCGATGAGTCCGTGTGAATGTCTCCATAGAGATCGGTGCCTACCAATGCGAGAATTAGAGGCAAGCTCGGATGCCGCTCGCGGAATCGCGCTATGGACGTGTGACTCCGACGTGCATGAAGCGCAATCATCAAATCGCACCGCTGCGCCTTATATTCTTGAGCGAGAACCACCTCATGATTGAGTTCTCGCAACAGCCTAGCCCATCGAAGCGCGGCCACACGATTTCCCGTGCGTGAATATGCCGGGGCTGGAGTAATCAGGCATATCTTCATAACTGTTTAACTCAACTTCGCACAAACGTGCACCGTAGGTGTGGTTTCCAACGGCACCGAACCTCCTCCGTACGCTTAGGTTCCCGTATCACACAGGTTATTTGCGACTATACCATACCGATTGGCGTGCATCAGGTCGAAAACTTTCGGAACCGAGATGGGGTCAATCTGTGAAATGTCAACAAACTTGAGTACGCCTCGAAAGTCATACGAATAGTAACTGTTTGGTGCACCGGTCTGGATTTGCCAATCCAGACCGAGCGGGTAGAGAACGCGCCGAGCATGGAAGTCCAATGAATTGTACTGCTACGAACCAAACAATGCACTAAACTGTTACAATTATTACAAAGCGCAGGTGCGAAATCCTGCCAACACATCCCGCCGATCCGGGGTATAGAAATTCCGCCATGTGTTCCTTAGCATACGTGACCGAGTCGTCCAACATCCACCGCGAAGAACTTTGCGCGTCCCGAACCAAGGTTCGGAATACTCTTTGTATGCGTCCATTACGAACCCCGGATAGCGTTGAAAATCGTTGATCGTCCATTCCCAGACATTGCCCATCATCTGCCGGCATCCAAACGCGCTGTCGCTCTCAGGCAGCGCGCTGACATCAACGCAGCCCAAATTCCGCCAGTCCATATTGACACGCTCAACGGATGGATTCGCATCTCCCCAAGGAAAACGGCGCTTTACTGAGGGGTCCGCATTTTCACATGACTGAGGTTCCATCGCAGCTGCGAATTCCCATTCCGCCTCTGTCGGAAGACGACATCCCGCCCATTGACAGTACGCCATAGCTTCATACCAATTAACATGAATGATGGGCAGGTTCGGTTCTAGCGGAAACCACTGATCGAAATGTCGTCGTATCCACCCTCCATCGGCGTCTCTTCGCCAATACACCGGAAATTCGGCGTTTAATGATTCTCGCCACTTCCAACCCTCGGTCGTCCAGAATTCGGCGCGGTGATATCCACTATCTTCGACAAACGCGACATAGTCCGCTTGAGTCACGGGAACCCGACCGATTGCAAATGGCTCAATCTCCACGGCGTGCGCCCATTTTTCGTTGTCGAAAACGAACGGTTCGTCCTGGGCTGCTCCCAAGAAAAACGTGCCGCCCGGAACTTCGGCATCGCCTGTAATTGGTGAGGTTTGAGCAATCGGAGTATGCAAACCAGCAGCACCCGAAAACTTTGGCGGCGGGTACCCCAACGTTTGCCGTGTATAGGTAAATGCCTCGTTGTGCATATCTTCGTGGAAAGTCGTATAACGCACAAAATAGGATAACCGTTCAGAGCAGGCGTCATCCTGAAGCGCCTCTATGACGTGGTCACGAACATCGCACATGTACGCGATTGTCGTGTCACGGGAGGGTAGCGGGAGATCCCAGCGGGACGTGTGAGGAATGGCAATCGAATCCCAAATTGCGTCCGCATCTTGCCGAATCGGTTTCCGTTTGCACACATGCCGCAGCACCCACTTTTCTTGGAACCACGCCACATGTCCGATTTCCCAGAGCATCGGGTTGATTATTGGGAGGCAGGGGCCCATCAATTGTTCATCGTCCAGATCTGCAACAAGATCCAATGTTCGCTGACGGGCGTCGCGTACCCATTCGCCAAGTTCCATGGCCATCATATCAATTCTCCCGCAGTGATTTCGTGTGGTGGACTCGATGCTACGAAGACAATTCCAAACAGGGATGTTCTTTTCACAGATGGAGTTTAGCATAGGAAGCGAGGCGCTACAACAGTAATTCTCCAGCGCCAGACAGTGAACTCAATCGTCCCTTGCTCGCAGCAGTATTTGACTTGCAATCCGATTCCGGTTTTTGGTAACATGTAGCAAAAAGAAAGGCATAATAGTTTACATTTGTTCATAGAAGGAGGCAGGCGTTATGGCATTACCTAAAATGGTACGTATTGAGCAACACATTGAGGCGCCGGTAGTCGCGGATATTCCAGCAGCAGTACGAGCCGAGTTGGATGAGATAGAAGCGGGATCACTGGTGAAAACAGGCGATAGAATCGCAATTACAGGTGGGAGCCGCGGCGTCGCGAATATCGATATCGTGATTAAAGCGATAGCGGATTATCTCAAAGAACTGGGAGCGAGACCTTTTGTGGTACCAGCGATGGGAAGCCATGGCGGAGCGACGGCGGAGGGCCAACGCGATGTCTTGGCTCATTACGGCATCACCGAAGAAACCGTCGGCGCGCCTATCGAAGCCACCATGGATACGGCGGAAATTGGAAGAACAGCCGATGGGTTGCCGGTTCTTCTTGATCGAAACGCCGCCGAAGCAGATGGCATCGTTCCCTTGAACCGTATCAAAGCGCATACAGATTTCAAGGGTTCTATCGAGAGCGGCTTGTTGAAGATGATGGCAATAGGGCTAGGTAAACAAAGGGGCGCCAATATGTATCACCGCGCCTTTTTTCACCACGGGTTTGAACATGTCATTCTCACTGTCGGCAGTTTGATGTTGGATACGGGGAAAGTCGTTTTTGGCGTGGGGTTGGTCGAAAACGCACATGAACATACGGCGAAAGTTGCCGCGATGCGCCCCAATGAACTCATCAGGCGGGAGCGCGAGTTGTTAGTAGAAGCCAAATCTCTGATGGGGCGGCTGCCGTTCGACACTCTCGACTTATTGGTGATAGATTGGATGGGGAAAAACATTAGTGGTACCGGCATGGATACAAATATTATCGGCAGAATGATGCAGAACTTTGAGCCTGAACCAGAAAAGCCTGCTATCTTGCGTATCTTCGTTCGGGATTTAACGGAAGAGAGCAACGGTAACGCCACCGGTGTTGGTCTGGCAGACTTCACGACAACAAGGCTAGTGGAGAAGGTGGACCGATACGCTACCTACATGAACGGCATCACGGGTTTGGGACCTCAAAAATCCAAAATTCCGTTTTACTACGATTCAGACAAAGAAGCCATCGAGGTCGCATTGAATACCATCGGACTGACGCCACCAGAAGAAGCGAAAGTCGCGCGAGTTGAAAGCACACTTACGTTGGCAACTCTAGATATTTCTGAAGCCTTCATTGAAGATGCGGAACTGCGCAGCGATCTTGAGATCATCGGCGAAGCAAAATCGTTTGAATTCGACGCTTCGGGCAACCTTGCTCCATTCTAAAACGCAGACGATTTTCTCAAGGAAGTTGCTGGCTGACGATTAACCGCCGGCTTTGAGTGCTTGACCGAACGATGGCGCACCTAATCCAATCTCCACAACCCAAAACACATAGAACTTAAGAAGTAGTGCCCCTAATCTATAACCCTGCTCAAGGAGTGTCTGTTGAAACGCTTAGTGGTTGGAATTACAGGTGCGAGCGGCGTCATCTATGGAGTACGCTTGCTTGATGTCCTTGATCGACTGGACACCTATGAGATTCATCTCACTATTTCCGACTCAGGCATGAGAGCCCTCTGGGAAGAGCTTCAAATTCGCGTAGACCTCGACAATTTCAAAATCGAGTCATTACTTGGGCGCCCTTTGGATCAGATAGTTTACCACCATCCATCGGACATCGCGGCGCCAATTTCAAGCGGCTCATTCCGCACTGATGGCATGATTATCGCACCTTGTAGCATGGGAACAGTCGGATCAATCGCGGCGGGCATTTCGCGGAATCTCATTCATCGCGCGGCTGATGTATGTATCAAGGAGCGGCGCAAGCTGGTGCTTCTACCGCGCGAAACCCCTCTGAGTCCAATCCACCTGGAGAACATGTTCAAGCTCTCCCAGCTCGGTGTTTGTATTCTGCCTGCCATGCCGGGCTTCTATCACTTCCCGAAAACTGTTGATGATCAGATTAACTTTGTCATCACGAAACTACTCGACCAATTTGGGGTTGACTCCGGTCTCATCCAACGCTGGAAAGAAAACAGATAGTTCTTCCTCTCGAGTTTAGGAGCTTGTTTGAATAATCAGTAGCAAAGCCAATTTTTGTCACTTCTAGGAAGTCTTTTCATGTATTTATTGTTGTCTACTACATACCTGTGGGATCTCTATCGCACTCGTTATCCACTCGCTTGATCCCCGCTGGGGCTTGGGTACACGGGGATTTGGCGTTTCTATACACCTTCAAGATTTCTATCGCACTCGCTATCCGCTCGCTTGATCCCCGCTGGGGCTTTTAAAAGCTGGTGCGCATTGCAAACCTTACAAATGTACTTTTCAAACAGGTTCTAAGAGCCTGTTTGAAAAGTCATTTGATTCGATTTCGCATCAAGTAGATGGAAGCGATGTATACCATAGTTTCAGCAGTCTTAGGAAAGCGTTCATAATCCAAAGTCAATCGACGAAACCAACCAAGCCAAGAGAATGTGCGTTCAACAATCCATCGTAACGGAACAACTTCAAACCCCTGCTGCCCTAGCGTAGATGCAATCTCTAGTTGACACTGATGAGCCAGATATAACCAGTCTTCTAATTCGCCGCGATAGGCGGCATCGGCACACACCAACTGAATTGTTATGTACCAGCTAAACACTTCTGTTAGTAACTCGATAGCTATCTGATTGTCACTAACATTGGCATCAGTGACTTTGACCATCAATGGAATACCCGTCGTATCCGTTACCAGATGGCGTTTGCGTCCTTTGACCTTCTTGTGACCATCAAATCCTCTAGTCTCCGCCAGTTCCGTCGTCTTAACGGATTGGCTGTCAATGATAGCTGCTGTCGGTGATGGTTGTTTGCCGCCATCACAACGTGTTTGTTCGCGAAGTGCCTGATGAATCAAGAGCCATGTGTTGTCGACTTGCCACTTTCTGAAATGGTAATAGACGGTTTGCCACGGTGGCATATTATGGGGTAGCATTCGCCACTGGCAACCGGACTTGACGACATAAAAGATAGCATTGATGATTAAGCACATCTCCCATTTTGGAGGTCTGCCTAATGGTTGAGGGGCTGGCAGAAACGAGGACAGTTTCTCCCACTGTGCATCAGTCAAATCACTGGGATAACGCTTGCGGTTCATGTTTACTCCTTTCATTGGTTCAGATTTAACTGCTCCAATGAGTAAACGTAAACATCAACCGTTCAGACAACTTTTTTCTTTTTCTAATAGGTTCTTGAGGGCATTTACCCCAAAATAGCCCTTTCTCTAAGGCGATTCCGGACTTTTCAAACAGGCTCTAAGGTATGATGTTTCGCAAACTGAAAATCATCCTTGATATGATTAAGTTTGAACACACCATCTTCGCGCTTCCATTCGCCATCATGAGCGCATTCATTGCTTCGGACGGGCTTCCTCCTTGGGGCACATGCGGATGGATTCTCGCGGCGATGATAGGCGCCCGTAGTTGCGCAATGGCGTTTAATCGGTTAGTGGATGCGAACATTGACGGAGCGAATCCACGAACGGAAATGCGAGCTATTCCCGCCGGACTCATAACCACAGGGGCGGTGTGGATTTTTACAGTGGTCTCTGCCGCTTTACTCGTCTATTCAGCCTATCAACTCAACCCGCTTGCGTTTGCTCTTTCTCCGCTAGCTCTGGTAATCACCCTGGGATATTCGTATGCGAAGCGCTTTACTTCGCTGTCTCATTTCTGGTTAGGTCTGTCCCTTTCGATTGCCCCAATTGGCGCCTGGATTGCCGTCAAAGGTGGATTTGATTGGACACCGATGTTACTCGGTTTATCTGTTCTCCTCTGGACAGCAGGTTTCGACATAATTTATGCCTGTCAAGATTTCGAGTTTGATCGGAAAAACCGCCTGCACTCTATCCCAGCGCGCTTCGGGATTCGACGGGCTCTATGGCTCTCTTCCGCACTTCATCTGATAACGATTTCCATACTTGTTGGGCTTGCCATGTTACCGAATCTCGGTACTCTTTACCTTATCGGAGTGGGAATTGTGACGTGCATTCTAATCTATGAGCACGCAATCGTAAGACCGAATGACCTTTCACGCGTGAACCTCGCTTTTTTTACCTTGAACGGAATGGTAAGCTTGGTACTTTCCGTCCTTTCTGTAGCGGATCTACTAATTGAATCTTAGCAAGGCGCGAAACTGAGGGCATTTATGGACACGCACATACAGCCGAGGGCTCAAAGAATTGTAATCCTTGCGGAAGGGTCATTCGGTATTCTCGAATCCAAAACTGCTACCGTATTGGTTCGATACCTGCCTGAAAATGTCGTCGCGGTTATTGACAGTGCAAACGCCGGAAAAGACGTAAGCGAAGTGCTTGAGATTGGTGAAGGCATCCCGGTCGTTGGTAGTCTGTCGGAAGCCTTGAAGTTCCAACCAACCATGTTGGCAATCGGTATCTCGCCTCCCGGAGGCAAGTTGCCTCAAGCGTGGAGAGATGTGTTGTACCAAGCGATTGACCATAACATGCATGTGATGAGTGGACTCCACCAATTCCTAAGCGAAGATGTCGAACTCGCCGAACGAGCGAACCGTCACAACGTTGTGCTGTGGGATGCGCGCAAGCCGCCTTCAGGACTGCCTGTCGCCACGTGTAAAGCGCACGATGTTGATGCAACCGTCGTCTTGACGGTAGGCGCGGATTGCCGTGTTGGAAAGATGTTGGCGGGAATCGAGATTACAAATGCCTTACAAAAGGCAGGATTGAATGCCGAATTTGGTCCTACGGGCCAAAATGGAATAATGGTGTGGGGTTGGGGTATCGCCGTCGATGCCGTTATTTCAGACTTTACCGCCGGAGCGGCGGAGCGCATTGTCCTTGAGGGTGCCGAGAACCGTGATGTGTTAGTAGTCGAGGGACAGGGCTCGCTCGTTCATCCCGGTTACTCGGGAGTAACGTTGAGTCTTTTACACGGATCGATGCCTGACGCCATGATCTTTTGCCACCAACCGTCGCGAAAAATTGTCGCCCGATACACTGTACCTTTACCCCCAATCGACAATCTGATTCAACAATATGAAATGCTCGCGAAGCCAATCAAACCCGCAAAAGTGATTGGGATTGCCCTTAACTGTTTTGACCTGACCGAGATGGAAGCGTTGAGGGTTATTGAAGATGTGGAGGGACAAACAGGGTTGCCCGCAACTGATGTCGTTAGATTTGGTTCGGAGAAATTAGTGGAGGCCATACAGAAGATTCACCCGGCCAAACGATGAGTGAGATAATGGAGGAATGGTCAGAGTGAGCACTGCAAAACTCGCTAATCGACGTTCGGAAGCTCAATCATTGCTCAAGATGCCGCTTGCGGAAGCTGAAGCGTTGTTTCAAAGCCATCCAACGGAACGGCAGCTTGAAATTATTCTTTCAGCTCCTCACCCAAAGGAACGGGAAAAACTATATTACCTTGTCCCCGATTGCACCGAATTGATCCAGCGCAGCCCGACGGAACAGGTGTTTCAAGTATTGAACACGATGCTGGGTACCGGATTAGCGTCAGCTCTGCTGCCGTGCCTGTCAGCCGAACAGTTCGAGGAGGTGATTGACCTCTCGGTGTGGCGCAACGGCACGGTTAACAAGCGAGACGTAGATCTTTGGCTTTTTGAGTTATCGAACTGCGATCCCGATGAAATCAGTAATCTTCTAACCCATATTGATGTCGCAATTCTCGCTGTTCTGCTTCAAGGTAGAATCGAACTCAAGACCGAATTCGCCGCACTGATGATTGAAAGTGGCGTGGTCGACCCCTCGTCGGCTGAAATTCAGTATGCAGACGAGCGCGCTCGTGAGATCATGGACACCCTCTGGGAAATGGATGAACATCTTTTTACCCGCGTGCTCTATGAATTATTCGCCGTAGATAAACACGTTTCGGCAGGAGAGGAACTTTCTGCCTCGCTTAAGCGCGCCAAGGATGAACGTGATGAACGGGTACGAACTCGAGATCTAGCCGCAGGTATCGGAATAACGGAGGAGGAGGTCCTAGAGAAGGTCGATCTTGAGACTCTTGACCTTAACGATGGAGTGGATGTGTCTGATAACGGCGATTCGGGAAAACACCGATAAGAAGGCGGACCGGACAATGTTCGAGATTGATGTTCCTGTCCAATATGATCGGCGACTGTTTCTGTCTCAGACGCTTGTTCGTGGAGATGACACGGGTGAAATATCCAATGCCAAGGAGGAGGAGATTAGACAAGAGATCGCCGCGCTATCACACAAACTAATCACCTTAAAAACGGAAGATGTTGCCTCAATGCCACAGTTGCGCCAGCAGGTTCAAGAGGCGTTTGTGTTGGTCAATTTAGGCTTGGAGTATGGGAGTCATGGTGATTTGGATAGGTCGGTTCGATTGCTGAAGAATAACCATGTCGTTAAATTCTTTCAGATTGGCAATACGCTTATCAGTGAACTCCGTAACCGCTGCTACGATACGCTCGAGAATGCCGTTCTGGCTTTCCCCGAATCCTCTGCGTGTGCCCAACATTGCCCTGACGACATACGTGTGTACAATGAATGGGAGCGCCAATTTCTAGACGGAACTAACAAACTTAAACTGGTCATTGATTCGCCACAGGTAATGCTCCGTTCTGTTAGGTCCTCACGACCGATAACAAACCTCGCCGATTTGGCAATTATCAGCCAACAACTCGATAATATTGACAGTCGTTTAGCCTATATGCAGACACTCCCGCTTCAGAAGGTTTTTGACGCTGAATATCGAGTCAACTCAGATGGTGACTCCGTGCGGGAAATCACCATTGCCTTGATAGTGAACTTGGTCTTGTATCATGAGATAGATTTCGATTTTGATAGCGACGATTTGAAGAATCTTCGTGACGTTGCGTATGATTCAGAAAACGGGCAGATAATAGACGTTACTTGCGATCGACTTATCGATTGGATTCAACACTATCTTGCTCGTGCCTCCTTATCGGAGCAGGTCACGAATTATGCCGTTGCTTATTGGCAAGACACCCTGAAGGTTTTGGAATCTGAATTTCGATTGGAACACAATCTTGAAGCTACTGATGTTCTATGCCCATGAATTCTGGTTCAGGACAACCCACAGGGTACTCGACTCCGTTGAGGAACTAGATTGTGACGAGAGGGTTAGAGAAGCCGTGGTGGTTTTCGTCCATGCTGAAGCTGAAGATGAGGAACAATCGAGTAAAGTTCTAACCAAAATGGTCAAGAACCTAAAATGGCATGCAGGCAAGTTCGGCACAAAAAACGTGGTACTTCACTCTTTCTCCCACCTTTCTTCAAGCAGCGCCTCTCCCGAATTTGCACGGCAAATTCTAGTTGATGCACAGAATCGCCTGCAGACTGTCGGATTCTCGACTCAGATTACGCCGTTTGGTTACCTGCACGAATTCTCACTTCACGTGAGCGGCGAGTCTCTCGGGCGGGTGTTCAAAGAGATTTAATAGCAGCACCCTCAATCTTCCGTCCTTCAAATCCGTTCAAATCCCCATCCGTAGTGCCACAGCCGCCAACAGCACGAGAAGCGAGACTACCCCCATCAAGCTTGATACAATTGCCATACTTCGTCGCATTTTGTCAATCTCTTCAGGAAGTTCTTGGGTTTCTGGATCAAGGGCTTCGACAGCTTGCCTCAACCTCGGTCCCATAATGAAACCGTGGATCCATGTGAGGATGACGAGGATGAGAAATAAGATTAGCTTAATGCCAAGTGTTCTCATGAACAGTTTTATCGCCTCGGTATCCCCACCGATTGCACGAAAAACATTGAACAGTCCGGAAAAAAAGAGAATCATGACGCATATCCAGACAATTGGTTCAAACTGCTTGCCGATTCGGGTGAGAATCCTGATTCTTTCTACCGGTGCAACCGATTTTTTGAAATAGGGCACGATTACCATCGCCAGTATTAGATTTCCACCAATCCAAACAACCGCAGCGGTCACATGCAACCACCGAATCAGCAGATCAATTATTTCCATTGTTTCTCCTTTGCCATATAAGAGTGCATGGATTCAGTTCCCATCCGACACCGTTGACAAGCCGTAGATGGCATGATAATATTGTTTGACCTCAAATGCTGTGAGTACACAGCATAGCACGAACATAGATTCTTAACAAGCCAGAATATGGAATTGGGAGTTCCACACGCATGGGAGATATTATAAGGGGCGCGGTGATCGGCTACGGCGCGGCATTCAATATGGGGCGCGCGCATGCGTCCATGATGCAGGAGACGGAGGAAATAGAGTGCGTCGCTATATGCGATGTTGATAAGGAACGAACTCGCGCGGCAGAAGAAGACTTTCCAGGCATCAGGACTTACAACTGTGTCGAAGATCTCTTGACAGATGAGGCAGTAGATTTAATCGCAAATGTTTTGCCTCATAATCTGCACTGTTCGGTAACAGTCGAGTGTTTAAGAGCGGGGAAGCATGTTGTCGTCGAAAAGCCGATGTGTATCACAATCGCCGAGGCAACCGAGATGATTAACACAGCCAAGGAAAACGGCTTGATGTTGTCAGTCCACCATAACCGCCGCTGGGATGCGGACTTTTGGACACTGCGCGACCTAGTCCGAAGTGGTGTGATCGGTCAGGTGTTTAGCATTGAAATGTGGAGCGCCGGGTACGGTAGACCTAATCCGGACTGGTGGCGAAGCGTGAAGGCGATTTCCGGCGGAGGCTTCTATGATTGGGGAGCACATTACGTTGACTGGCTACTTCATATTATTGAAGAAAAAATGGTTAATGTCACGGGATTCTTCCAGCCAAATTTGGTATGGACAGACATTTCAAACGAAGATCATGTTCAGGCAATTATTCGCTTTGCCAACAATTCGGTTGCCAATGTTCAGATGTCGTGCATCGCGAAGGTCGAGGAACCCCGATGGAAATTGCTCGGCTCGCACGGTTCAATTGTCTCTGAAGCTGCACACTTCAGGGTGCTCTCGGAAAGCGAGGAAGGGACCGAAGAAAAGATTGTGGAGTTCAGTGGCCGTCCGGGTCCAAGCTATTATGAGAACATCGTTGCGCACATCAACACTGGTGAACCTCTTCTCACAACCGGCGAATCCGCGCGCCGTGTGGTGGCTGTCTTGGAACTCGCCGAGAAATCCTCCAAAACGCACCAAGCAGAGACGGTACCCTACGAGTTTGAGTAGTGATTTTACCGCGGCGTCAGCTTGTAGACGCTGGAGAGTCCATTCGAGTCCAATAATAGGATAGAATGCGGGAGGGTACTGGGGCTTGTTAGACCACCCTAGTTGCGACCTGAAAACATCAATCGGCAATCCTGAACCATTTCATACTTTTCATACCAAACCGGAGTTTCCAATAGAGACGAAAAAGTGAGAGAACTCTCGCCATGACTGGTTTCCCAGCCCTTTCGACCTTTCACCAACGGAAGGATGGCATGAAATTTTGTTATGAAAATGTAGTTGTGATTCAGGACAATCGAAATTTCGGATGGACGTAGCTTTCGTTGGGAGAGGAAGGTTTCTCGAATAAGCTCTCTAGCGGGAAAAACACCGCACATTCGGATGCGCCCTTTGCCCACTATCAAGGATACGTTTGCTCTCGGAAACGACTACCCTTTTGCAGGTTGATAGTAAGGATTCGTGCCAGAGGCGTGGTCGGTTGTGTCGATGATGTTTTGTATTTCCGGGAAAGATTCTTTAACCATGGCTTCGATTCCATGTTTCAAAGTAACACTCGCCATTCCGCACCCTTGACATCCCCCGCCCATGTGGACGAAAATCGAGTCATCAGTGACATCCAATAGATCAATGTGTCCCCCGTGCGCAGCGACAGAAGGATTGATGCGATCATCAATAAGCGCTTGAATTGCTTGCGCCTTCGGGTTATCCCAAGTTGGCGTATTCGGATTATCAATTCGGAATCCGCTTGAATTGAGGTCTTCCACGTAGTCGATTGTCGCCCCCTTCAAGTTCTCGGCACTCTTGGGATCTACAAAGACTTTGAACACTTCCGCATCCACGACGATGTCGTCCACTTCAGGTTCAGTTTCAAGCCCCAAGCCGTATTCGAATGCGGATGCCGTGCGCCCCTGTATGCTCACACGCAATCCCTGTACATCCACTTCCTCGCCGCCTATAATCGACTCGATTTTCTCCTTGGCTGTCCCGGTCACCGTGAGTAACGGCTCTTGATCGTCTGACTTGGATTTTGCGTGTAGCTTGTTGAGTAGGTTTTTCATTGTAGAGTTACCTTGAGAAAAGAAGACCGTATTCTGCTTTCAGTAGAATGCCTCACCTCATTGAACACTGAAAGCTTCATGATTTATACAGTGCGGAAGGTTAGGATTCCTAACCGAGCCAACATTTATGCAGTCTGGTAGGTGCGGTTGGAAACCGCACCTACCGAAACATATGTAAATATGAATGGGACTATTGCGCCCCATCAATGAGACACGGTTACATTGCCGGTTGCCGTGTGTTTTCCATGGGATGACGATATTCGCCCATCTCATCATAGAATCGTCTCAGCCGATGAATGGCCTCAATTTCCAATTGACGGATACGTTCACGAGTCACATTCAACTTTTCGCCGATTTCGCGCAGCGTTCTTTCGTTCCCGCCTTCAAGCCCGTATCGCATACTTAGGACCTGTTGCTCTCTGGCGCTCAGTTTACCGAGAAGTTGTTCGACCAAATCTTGCTCAATCATATCCGCAATAGGGCCGGCTTCCGGATTTTCAGATGTGTCTTCAACCAAATCACCGAGCGTCGCCGCAGTCTTTTCATCGCTCAGTGGTGTTTCCATTGAGATGGTGTCAGAGTTTAACGCCAGAATCTCCTTCACTTGACTTTCCGTTAATTCCAGTGCTTCCGCCAGTTCTCCAATCTTTGGCTCTCGCTGAAACTCCTGACAAAGCCGGGCATAAGTTGAGTCAAACCTATTGACTTTGGCAACGATGTAGGATGGCAGACGAATAGACCGGGAACAGTTATCAAGTGTCCGCCGAATTGCCTGCTTAATCCACCAGATTGCGTAAGTGCTGAACTTAAAGCCTTTGCGATAGTCGAATTTCTTTGCAGCACGCATGACACCGATGTTCCCCTCCTGAATCAGATCTTCAAGAGGGACATTTCGCCCTTGATATTTTGAAGCTACTGAAACAACCAGACGCATGTTCGCTTGAACCAACTCATCGCACGCCGACTCGTCTCCGTTTTCAATACGCTTTGCAAGCGCGATTTCTTCTTCTCTAGTCAGAAGAGAATGGTGCGCAACCTGGCGCAACCAGCTATTCAGAGCGTCCGTTTGAACTGGTTTGGAGTTGTCTTCTTCCCTTAGTAGATACTCTATGTTATCTTGGGATTCAGGAATTTCATCGTCCAGTAATTCACCCCTGAGTATCTCGTCTTCTCTTGTGTCAAATACTTCCTCCGGTTCCATTTGCCTCCGTTTCCTCTCGATAGAATCGTGCTACTCTTCTCATTGATACATTCTATTACTATTCTAATCGAATAGTAACATCTTTTTTATGTTTTGTCAAGTAATTACCTTAAAAAATTTCTTACCTTGCATTTTTGTGGTTTATTCTCCAAAAAGATATGGTCAGTGTTGGGGGCCGGTGTGGTTGGAAATGGATTTATATCAAGTAACACTTTCTCCAAGTCTTATGATAGAGCCAAGAACAAGTGTTACTTGCTGAAAGAATTATTGCGGCAGGGATAATGGCGTGCCACCAAGTAACACCCGACATTGCACTCCGCTGGAGTGAAAATCAGACCACGACGGAACACTTTTCGCGGCTAGTCATTGAGCGAAAAACAGATGTTACTTGCTGAAAGAATTATCCCGATAGGGATAATGGCACGCTCTCAAGTAACACTCCACATTGCACAGGATCTACTATGGGATCTCTATCGCCTTCGCTGTTCGCTCAGTTGATCACTCACTACCCGTTCGTTTGATCCTCTGGAGTACAGACGCGATGGGGAATTGTGCTCTATTAACATCTCACAGGATTTACTATCGCGCGGGATCTACTATCGCACTCGCTATCCACTCGTTTGATCCTTATTCAGTCGCTTGATCCTCTGGAGTGAAACCATTCGACGAAGGAACGCTTTTTCAAAACCTGTCATAGGGCGAAAAATGAGTGTTACCTGCTGAAAGAATTATTCCGACAAGGATAATGGCGCGCTACCAAGTAACACTCCACATTGCACTCCGCTGGAGTGCGGAGGCGAGGAGGAATGGTGTACTATTGATATTTCACTCCGCTGGAGTGAAACGAGACTACGAAGGAACACTTTTTACGGCTAGTCATTGAGTGAAAAAGGAGTGCGTCTCGCTATTGGATTGTGATCGCAAACTAACAGTTTGCGGTACAAAAGTGTTACGTGCTGAATGAATTATACCGAGAGGGATAATAGGGTGCTATCAAGAATTCCTATCGCCTCCCCTAACCGGTCAGTTGATCGCTCATTATCCAGTCGCTTGACCGCACGTATCGAAATCTGCGTACAGATGAATGGAATCGACTATTGAAGAGGTGTTGGTGGATTGTATATGTTAACGGTGATACAGGGGAGACCTACACGCCTAATGCGAGTTCCTCAAGAGGAGTTCATACATTTATTCTCCACTCGACGACTGTCTGTCCGCATGTATCTATCTTGGAAAGAGAAAAATGTATGGAGCATTTTCGAGAAAATGCTGAGCGCGGGGGATGGCACGTGTTTGATGTTTGATTGGTAACGCAATTGAGGAAAATCAACCCGTGATTCAACGTCATAGGGATTTCCCCGTTCCACTCTGCAGATAATCAATAGTAACAGGCCTGTTGGAATGCTTCTTGAACAGTCCGTTCACTCCCGAATTGCACAAATCCCATGTCGTCTAGAGAACCTTTTTTATCCGATCGAGGGCTTCATTCAACCGGTCATCGGGAACCGTTAACGCTACCCGAAAATATCCCTCGCCGTAGTCACCGTACGCCGATCCCGCCGTAATTACGACTGCGGCCTCCTCAAAGATCCGCGTTGCAAAATCAATGGAACTCATTCCATTTGGCGTAGGCATCCAGAGATAAAATGTGCCCTTTGGTGGCGTATAATCGACCCAGTTTAGCCGTCCGAATGTGTCGAGCATTTGTTGACGCCGCCTTGCATACACTTCGAGCATTTCGCCGATATTGCTCTGGCATTGGGTCAAGGCGACGATTCCCGCATATTGAATCGCGTTGAAAATCCCCGAATCGGTGTTTTCCTTGACCTGCGCCATGCCTCCAATGAGGCCGGTGTTTCCCAACGCCATACCAATCCGCCAACCTGTCATATTGAACGGCTTCGACAGCGAATTAAGTTCGACGCCGACATCTTTCGCGCCGGGAGTCGATAGGAAACTCAATGGTTTGAGGCCGTCAAAAACGACTTCGCTGTAGGGATTGTCGTGGCAAATCGCAATGTCGTAGGTCTTGGCGAACGCAACAACGTCTGCAAAAAACTCCGGTGTTGCAGTGGCACCAGTCGGATTATTGGGATAGTTCAAGAACATCGCGCTTGCCCGCTTGGCAACATCTGATGGAATCTTTTCCAATTCGGGCAGAAAATAGTTCTCAGCCGTAATGGGTACATTGTAGGGTTCGCCCTCCGCCATCAAGATACTTGCGCGATATGCGGGATACCCTGGATCTGTCATCAGCACCGTTTCACCGGGATTCACAACCGCCAAAATGAAATGGTGGCATCCCTCTTTGGAACCGATTAGTCCTAAAACTTCATCTTCCGGGTCAACGTGGACGTTGTATCGTGCAGCGTACCAATCAGCCACTGCCTCGCGAAATGCCAGCATCCCTTTTTCTTCGTCCGTCGGGTAGCGATGATTTTCGGGATCAGCCGCGGTTCGGCTCAGTTCGTTAATCACCGGCTGCGGTGTCGGATCCACAGGATCACCTACAGCGAGGCTAATTACATCAATCCCTTTGGCTTTTGCTTCGTTGATTTTATTCCGTAATTCCATGAAAAGGTAAGGCGGGATTTTCCCTAAACGATCGGCAATCTGCATCTTTTCTCCTACGGTTAAAAAGGTTTCTCTCACAGCTTAGCAAAAAAGTCATGGTTGTCTAAAACTGTTGTCATTGTATCAAAAGTTAGAGTCGGTTTTCAAGCGTTTAGGTGTGCTGAGGTTCGGATTTAGAGAGAAAAAGAACCGGCGTGGTGTAACATGTATAATTCAACGAAGACATCACCATGTTCGTGTCTCCCGTGAGCAAAAAACAATCCTAATAGTCTAAAAGTAACCTTCGCCCCAGAGGAGCGATATGTCGGTAGGACATCGACTTTCCAGATGCCCGCGCTCCAGAGGAGCGCAATGCGTATAGCACGTCTGAAGTAGGTTCAGCAGGAATTGACCTCATTCGGATCGGGATTCAGAGGACTTAGCTCGACTTTGTACATTTAAGTGGCATAACAAACGGTGTCAATCAAGCGTTTGAGAAAAACGGGCGAGATTTTAACCATCTGGTCTGTTTGGTTAATCATTGAAAAAGTCGGTAGCGGTTTCCAGTACCATGCAGATGACGTGTTGGGTTTCATTCCGAATTTCGGTGTTGCACGGCGGGGCAAGATGCCCCGCCTACGAGTTTGGTGTTATAAAGTCGAGCTTAGGGAAAAAACAGATCGAAGTGGTTGTAAACCGCTATATCCGGTACTTCGACGCCGTAAGCTGTCGAGGTAATCCCAATCTTCAGATTAGGAAATTGTTGACGTAAGTAATCGGTGAAATCAAACACCCACTGATAAATCAATCTGATTGATTCCTTACGACTAAAATGTTCGTGCCCAAGTACCCCGCAACCCTTTAACACATCATCGGGCCTACCGATTAAAGCGCCGTCAAAGACGAGAAGGTGCGCCTCCGTCTCTTCAAGCAAGGCGCGTACGGCATGCGAGAGATGATTACCATAGTCACTCAAGACGCAGTAAACAACTCTTTCGCCATTCATCGTGCTTGAAGAGTTCACATCAACAACGCCGGAGTTTTGGGTAGTGTTATTCCCCGCAGCAAGGCTTCCGAAACCTGCTACTGGTGACAGCCTCCACGCACTCCGATTCAAGAACCGGACATCAACCTCAGAAATAGGCAAGCGAACCCCAAACATTTTATCTTCCGCATGAACCTGTTCCGCCAGTCGCTTCAGAGCCGATAGATTATCTCCGTTCCAGTCATAATCCACGACGATGGAATCACCCTCTAGCATTTTTCCATCCGAGGGAATATTTGTCCAAGTGATAGCCGAAGCCTGAGAAATTGCTTCTTTTGCGGACACTAATCGTTCTCCAACAACGCGCTTGAGCGTTTCTGAAGTTGTAGAATAATCGCCTTCAAATAACATCGTCCAGATTTTCGGAGTCGACATTACTGTGTTTGGCGGCACACGAATTTCAAACCCATTGATGGCGGAGGTAGGACGTAGACCGACCTCGATTCCGGTATCACTGGACGGGAAATTGTGGAATTTGAGTATCCCGGGAGCCTCATTTCCCACTATGATGCCGCCATCGTCCTCCGTACCACGCACAACGATGAATGGCTGCAAATCAACGGATAACTCCGGACGATTTTCGACAACCGCGGGTTGAACTTTGCTATCTGCACGCAAGGATAGGGATTCAATGATAATATCCTCGACAAAGAATGCCGAATCCGTTAGATTTTCAAAGGTAATCCACTTACGGATTAGCGGCAGATTCGGATACACTTCGTAGTGAAGTTTGACAGGACAGATGGGTTCGCCGGATCCCTCCACATATTCGAGCTCAATCGTTAGACGTTTCGATTTCGAAACACCCTGTCCGATCTTATAAGATTTGTATTTCAGTGCTTCAGTGTTCGCGTCGAATGTGATTTTACCAATTCGAAACTTGAATTCATCGCACGGAACCGAGATATAGTCCTGTCCGGACGGTTTGCGGTAGTAATGGATCGTCTGCGGTGCACTACCATCCCCATCCAAACGGAACCGGCGTTCTATCAGGCTATTTCCCAAATACAACAACCTTCTCCCTGCGTCAACCCCGGCGTAGGCCACCATTCCGTCCCAAGGTTTAAGGAGTGAACGCAGATCTGCCGTAGAGTGCGGCGATGGCGGCTTAGCGCACGCTATGCTGCCGACGCACACCGCAACGCACAAGGCGTAGCGCAGCGATGAAAAACCTTCCTTGTAAATCGGAGAACTGCCATGGATGCGTTTACCGGAGTGGTTCCCGAAATTTAACCGGGTATTTATAGTTTTCATCACCAACTTGATCAGTACTTTACGGCGATTAGCGACAAACCGTGCGCAGGTGCGGAAGCTCCGGCAGCGCTCCTGTCTCGGGCGTCCAAAATCTTTCGAAACCGAGGATTGGAATTTGGCATTTCCTGTAGTTTGAGCACGGTCCCGACGAGCGCCCGAACCATTCCTCGCAGAAACGCATCTGCCTCAATTTGAAAATAAACCAGATCCGCATCGCGCCAACACGACGCCGCAAAAACCGTACAGATAGGATTGATGCGTTCACTACCGGAACGTTGAAAAGAGGAGAAATCCTTTTTCCCAATTAAAACCCGGCAGATATCATCAATTCGATCAATGTGGATTGGACGTCGGAAAAAGTAAGTGGTGCTCCCTAAAAATGCGGACGGAAATTCTCGATTGAGGATGGTGTATCGGTAGGTTCGGCTCAGTGCACTGAAACGGGCGTGAAAATCGGGTGAGACATCTTGGACATCGGTAATCACAACATCATCAGGAAGCATTGAGTTTAACGCTTTCCGGATAGAATCTGAGGTCAACTCGGATTCAGTGAAAAAATTGGCAACCTGACCTGCGGCGTGTACGCCCGTATCTGTTCGACCCGCACCAATGATCTGTGTCTCCGTTTTGGTGAGAGTCTCAAGGACATTTTGAATGGTTTCTTGGACGGTGATACAGTTGGATTGAATTTGCCAGCCGTGATAATTTGTTCCATCGTATTCGATTGTCAGCTTGATGTTTCGCATCGTAAGAAACGCGCAATTATTTGTGGACTAACGGAAAGCAGATCAATGGTTAGCTTCTGCACAATCTTACACCTCTTGACCCTGCATCGCCAGTCCCGGTATGTCGCTGCGCATATGTGGGAAAGATCCTGCAAGAACTGTCCGTCGAATACCGCGCATTAAGCTCAAATAGAAGTGGAGGTTATGGCGCGTAAGTAAACTATGGCCCAAGATTTCATTTTCACGATGTAAGTGACGAAGATAAGCTCGCGTGAAATTTTGACAGGTGTAGCACAAACAATTTGGATCCAAGGGGGTGAAGTCCGTTTTGTACTCCGTATTCCGAATGCGGACGGGACCAAGCGTGGTAAAAAGCCACCCATTCCGCGCGTTCCGTGTGGGCATCACACAATCAAACATGTCCACGCCGCAACTGACCGCATGCACCAGATCCTCCGGCGTGCCGACTCCCATCAGATAACGAGGTTTGTTCGTCGGCAGCAGCGGTGCGATGTGGGCGAGCGTCTCATACATGAGTTCCTTCTCTTCGCCCACACTCAACCCTCCGATGGCGTAGCCCGGGAATTCGATGTCGACCGTGGCTTCAATGCTCCTTTTTCGGAGGTCTTTATCCATTCCTCCTTGCACAATGCCAAATAGGAGTTGATGGGGATTAGCGTGCGCATCCTTGCAGCGCGCCGCCCAACGGGCGGTCATCTCCATCGACTTCTCAAGATATTCGTAACTGTTGGGAAGCGAGGGACATTCATCGAAAGCCATGATTATGTCGGCTCCGAGCGCATTTTGGATTTCTATTGAGCGTTCGGGACTGATGAAGTGCTTCGCCCCGTCGATCTCCGACCGGAACTCAACTCCTTCCTCGCTAATCGTGCGCAATGGTCCCAAGCTAAACACTTGAAACCCGCCGCTGTCCGTCAAGATTGGCTTTCGCCACGCCATGAATCGGTGCAGACCGCCCGCCTGCTTGATAATCTGGTGTCCCGGACGAAGATAGAGGTGGTAGGTGTTGCCCAAGATTATCTCGGCACCAATCTCATCGAGATCAGTGGGACTGCAAGCTTTGACGCTGCCGCGCGTACCAACAGGCATGAAAATAGGGGTGTCGACGACACCGTGCGCCGTAGATAATTGTCCGGCTCTCGCATTTGTTTCATTATCTTCGCAGATTAACCTGAATTCACCGTTGGTCATGTTCCATCATGTTACGCTACCAAGTAATACCATTTCCTAAAATGCAAGTGCATTGATGACGTGGATAAGGTAAAGAAACTTGCGTGGAGCAAAGTAAGAAACCTTATCTCCGCGCAAAGCCAGCGGGGCAAGGGGATATCTATGGGATTTCTATCGCGTTAAGATCTCTATCGCGCTCGCTATCCACTCGCTTGATCTTTTAAAGGCTGGTGGGCAGTGCCCACCCTACAAATGTACTTTTCAAACAGGATCTTAATCTAAAGTAACACGAGTCGCTACCTATTCATCGGATATCGAATATATGAGTAAATTCAGAGTTAGTTGATACTGGTGGTCACTACAAACAAAACGTCTTTTAGTTCAAACCCCTGTGGTGTCACGGCATGAATTGAACGCGGTAGTAATCTTTGAATCAAATTCGCTGTTGTTGAGCGGTAACCAGCAGATGAATCTTTAAGTCGAAGATATACCGGCGTTTGGGCGACTCATAGCCTCGAAATGTTTCATCGGTATAGATTTTTTAGCGAAAAATGCGAATATTGCCACAAATAACAATGGATATAGTATCTACGACATCGCGTTTCTACTCATTGAGTTGTACGAAACTTTGGCCCAAGATGTCGAAACAGGGTCATAAACATGGGTTTAATTTTGCAGAAGTATAATGAGTGTTCTCGGATCGCTTCTTGAAAGATAAGGCAAAAGGCTCAAAGCACAATGCCTTATGCTCAAATCGCTATCATTCGTAGCAATGTCTTGAACTCATTGACAACCACGGGTTCTTTCACGTCTCGGAGATATACCATCGCTGTGTTTCGATGGTCAAGGTCTCTTGCATTCTTCGCTGTCAAGAGTACGGCAGCATGAGTTCCAATCTACCCTCGTCTGATACATCGTCGGCGAAGTGTCCAAACCATTTCTGCCCGTGCAACCGCCTGTTAATCTCACTCACGGTCTCCGAGCCTCCGATATCATTCACGAGACGTTGAACCAATTCGATAGCGGGCAATTCGGCTAATGGTGACGGATGAAGGGTGTTATTCTGTATGGAAATCATCTCAATGGCGGTGCGGGTACACGATCCATCAACGGCGGATCGCCCCATAATGGCGGATTCTGACTAGTATTGACCTCATTCCATTTCCACCTAAAAAGAAATTCGAGATCTTCTTGGTCTTTGGGTTCCAAATAGGGGAGAAAACCTTGCAGGCGACTTATGGTTGCCGGCAGGTCATGACCGCGTGTGGCATGCAAATAGGCAGTCGCCGCAGCTTTTATTACGTCCGGGTGATTTTCTGCTCGTAACCCGGGTTCTACAGCGGATTGGATTTTAGATGCCACGGCATAATCGGTTGGGTGCGGCGGGTCGAGGGAGTCATTTAGAGAGCGCGTAGCGACCCTTGCGGCAGAAGACAAACTATACAATATACTTGTCGTGTTACCCTCAAAGGTTTTCAAGTCTTTTTCTTTCAACTGAGAAATGAGAAAATCAAGTGAACGTGTGCTCCAAGCCGCGGTGCAGCCGAACGCAGTGTAGAGACTTACACGATGGCTGGAATTATTATAACGCTCGTTATTCCAGAGATCGAACAAGGTATCGGTGGCAATTTCCCCGCAAACTCCGATGGCAGTAATTATCTGGCTTTTAGCTCTGGTAGCGCGTGGACCTAGCGACTCCAAGTATTTGATAAGAAAAGCGAGTATTCTCGGATTTTCTCTTGAAAGATAAGGCAACTTCCTAGCAGCAGTACAACTCAGCTCGTCGCTATCGTTCATAGCAATTTCCATGTACGCATCGATAACAACGGGCTCTTTTGCGTCATGAGTAAGATATACCATCGCTGAAATTCGATGACTGTAATGAGCTGTTGCATTCTTCGCAACGGAGAGCAGCGCGTCAATGAGTTCTGACCGTTGCCGTGGCAGTGCCTCGGAACCCAGGCGTTTAGAAATTTCGTTGCGTGTACAATTATCTTTTGTAGTATGATGCGCGAGACGTTGAACCAACGCGGCAGCGCTAAGTTCAGACACCTTTACCTGCGCTAGTGCGTTGCTTGCAATAGAAAAGAGTAATACTAGCGACAGTGTCAATGGGGAAATCAACATTCGATGCTTCATGAGTCCCTCTAATTTTCGTTCGGATTTGATTTTTCCGGACACGATACAACAGAACTGATTACAAGTCTATTATTATTCAAGCAAAATGGTATAACATACTACATTGAGGAACTCCATCGCTCGGGATTTTCTATCGCGCTCATGATTTATTCGCTTGATAGTTATCCGCTCGTTTGATCCCCGCTGGAGCGCGGGAATTTGGACATGTCGCATTCTGTCAACATTTCGATCTTCTGGATTGAGGAATGGGACTCGGACTAGAAAGTGTTACTTTCAGAAAGAATCATCCCGACGGAAGTAATGGCGCGACATCAATCATTGCGATCCGAATGCGCAAGTGGATCCGTGTCCACGACTTTTTGTGTTGATTGTCCCATCACACGCAACGCATCCTTGATTTCACTTACGACTCGGACTTCTGTTTCAACGCGCAATCTCGTGTCTAGGGCTTCTTTCGCCGATTTGCCGCCAATCACACCCAGCGCCCATGCAGCATGTTCCCTGACGAGCACTTCATCATCGTCAAGGGCGCGCTTGAGAGCCGGGACCGCCCGCCGATTTCCCCAATTCCCGAGGGCGACAGCGACGTTACGGAGGAATCCGCGTCTTTTGGCACGCTTTATAGGACTATTCCTAAAACGTTTGCTAAATTCGGCTTGCGTCATATTTATAAGGGACAGCAGATTAGGTGCGATGTTTTCCTCGCGAGGGTGGAACCCCATCTCAGTTGTCGGCGTCGCCATGCTATTCCATGGACAGACTTCTTGACATATATCGCAGCCAAAGATTAGGTTACCCATCTGTGGGCGTAGTTCTCTTGGAATACTATCTTTCAACTCGATGTTAAGGTAGGAAATGCAAAGACGAGAATCAAGGACATTCGGCGCAACAATCGCGTCCGTCGGACAGGCTTCAATGCAAAGGGTGCATGTACCGCAACTTCCACGCGGCAATTGCCAATCGTATTCCAATTCGACGCTTACGAGAAGTTCAGCGAGAAAATACCATGAACCCGATTGCCAGTTGATGAAGTTCGTATTTTTTCCAATCCATCCCATACCTGCCTTCTGGGCGTATTCACGTTCGATAATTGGTCCCGTGTCCACGTAGATTTTTTGCTTAAGATTTTTGCCACCAGCCTCATCAATGAATTCTGCGAGTTTACGCAATTTGGCACGAATAATCTCGTGGTAATCATCTCCCCAGGCGTACCGAGAGATTTGACCTCTTGCAGGATTTTCGGCCAGTTCTCGAGGAGGATCAAGCGTATAATAGTTGATTGCTAAACTGATGACCGACTTTGCTTCCGGCAGGCAATGACGTGGATCGCGCTTCTGCTGAATGTGTCTTTCGAGATACCCCATTTCACCGGCGTATCCGTTTTTCAACCACTTCTCATAAAGTCGGATGGTTTGACTTTCCTCGGCAGGGGTGACTCCAATCAACTCGAATCCCAATCTCTGTGCGTGGGTTTTAATCTGCTCTGTAAAGGTCATCACATCATGGTAGGTGTCAGAAATCAACCGGGAGTCAACCCTTTGGCCAAGGCAGTACCGCTCTGGAGCGTCTACGGGTTCCCGTTTGACGGGATTCCGGGCCAGTCCTCCCACATGTCTTCACATGGAGGCATGTTCATTGTGCTTTCTATACTCTTCTTCACATAATCGCCCAACACCGCCTTACGGATTCCTTTTGACCGGTTGGTGCCCGCAGAATGCGCCAACCGGTGATGCCAGAAGACAACGTCGCCGGCTCGACCATGGCATTCGATCGGAGTTCTGTGCTTGAAGTATTCGAGCCTTTTCGTGTATCGTTCTGTATCGTCTCTCAGATGCCGCCTTTCATTACTGAAATAGAATACACGGTGGCTTCTGGGCCAAACCGTAAAGCCTCCCCCATTTGGCGCGACATCATCAATATATCCAACCACTCCAAGATGAAATGCGTGAGCGTCGATATGACAACCAAGGGGTTTTATCGGGGAACTTCCCTCGGGAAGGCGGCAATAGATACCACGGACTCGGTCGGGTTTAACGACATCGCCTTCGCCTAGCATCTGCTCCACTATCTCCCAAATTGGCGGGTGGGCAACTAGCATGCGTACCATCCACTCTTCGCTGCCGATACTGCGGTACCACCACCCATAACCGCCGCCATCATTGCCCTTTTCGCCCTTTTTTTGTCTGTATTCCTGAATCGGGCCAACCCACGTGTCGGGATTGTCACGGTCAATTTCAAGCGGGGCGTTCTCCCACAATCTCTCGCGAGCCAGTGCTGTAAGATCTGCATCCATGATTCCGCGTTTGATGAGAAAACCTTCGTCTCTAAAAAACTTAATTTCGTCGGGTGTCAGTTTCGACATAAGTGCGCCTCCTTACTTCTCGGGATACACATTTTCAATGTTTTCACTACGTTCATCAACATCCGCCACATCAAGAATAACCTTACTTTCGAGGGAAAGTCTAGCAAGTGTCTTCTTGCGGAGCCACTTGCGCTGATCCAGTTGTTGACGCTGATCGCGCCGACAGAAATACGAATGCATTGCTCGTCTCGGAGATTCTGTTTCGTTCTTCATACCGCCGTGCCAGAGATGCGAGTTGAACACGACAACGGTGCCAGCCTCTCCTATGAGTTGAACTTGGTCGGGGTGGTCAGATGTTGTATCGGACATCACGTCCGCCGCGGTTTTTCCGCAGCGATGCGATCCGGGTACAACACGCGTCGCTCCGTTCTGCCTTGTAAAATCGGTGAGTAACCAAATCGAATTACACACAAAATAGTTCCCCGGTGCTACAGCTCCGCCCCAATCGGCGTGCAACCCCTGTCGTCCATGCCTTGGTAACGCGGCACGACTGTTCAACGAGGAGACCTTAAACTCATCGCCGAGGACATGTCGAACCGCAGCCAGCAGCCGGGGTGATATCATGCATTTCTCAAAAATCGGATCCTTGTCAATCAAGTTGCTCAACCGAATTGTGCCTTGCTCCTGGTGTACCTCCTTTCCGGCATCTTCACCCTCGATTTCTGCCAGTTCGTCAAGGCGCCGGACGAATGCAGCGACTTCCTCCGATGTCATCAGGTTCTCAAGGCGCAAGAATCCATCGTCGTCTAGCGCTCTTTTATCACGCATGCTCAGTGTGTAATCGTCAACACCGAGCCTTCCGAGTACGGTAGTCATGTTCATAGTGCGCATTCATGGGCTGCCTTCGTCTCACCCGCGGTCATTGATTGAGAAATTGCGCTATCTTGCCGGAGCCTAGTCTCAACATTTTCCAAATCTTTCTCGGCACATGGACTAATGCCGGTGCCGATGGTGAATGTCTGGCCAGTGGGGATGTGCATGGGTTGTCGGCTCATGGGTGTGCCAGTGACTGTGATAGACCGGTGCTTCGTCTTCAGTGTGAACATGGTCGTGGTGGCCATCGTCATGTCTGTGTCTATGTTTATGGTGCAGAGGTTCATGTGTATGCGAATGACTGTGTTGGTCGCGCAACAAGACAGTAAGCGAGAACACCAAAATCGCGGCAGCCGCGGCTTGGATGGCTGAAATGCTCTCGTTCAACAGAATGATGGATAAAGCCACTCCAAAGAACGGTGCGCTAGCAAAGATCATTTGACTTCGGGTTGCGCCGAGATTTTGCGCCGCCAAGATGTAAAGACTAATGCTGAAACCGTACGAGAAAACTCCCACAATTATGCCTGACACCAGGATCCACACCGCTTTCCCATACGGTTCTAGTATAACGCTTATAATTAGGTTCGTCCCACCTGCAATTGCTCCCTTCCAGAAAGTGCTCTGAGTCGGTGTAATCCCGTCGATCAAAGCTGTCAAATGGTTGTCAATTCCCCAGCAGATGCTGGCTGCAGCAACAAGCAGTAGGGCAACCATCCCAATAGTCCCCCCGTGCCACGACAATATTACCGATGCCCCGATAGTGCCAATCACCCCTACCCATCCATAGCCGCCCAGATTTTCGCGGAACAGCAAACACCCTAGTATAGCCGTAGCGATTAACTCCAAGTTCAGCCACATTGCGACGGACGCCGCCGGCGCCTTTTGCAATCCAAACAGGAGTAGCACGGGCCCCGCGACACCACCAAAGGAAATTGCTCCGATTAGGCGTAGTATGTTGCGTTTCCCAATCCGATGAATTTTTTTCGCGTTTCTCTGCCTTATGGAGAAAGGAAGAACACCAATCGCCGCTCCGATATACAACAATCCCGCGAGTTGGAAAGGCGGAAGACTGTTAAGGAGCAGCTTCCCTATCGGCGTGGATGCGCCAAACAAAACTGCCGAAAGCAGTGCAATCAGTATGTACTGCATTTTACACTTCCAAACTCTTTCTACCTGTTTCCCGCTAGATGGTGAGTCGCAAGCCCCTCTGTCGAAGGTAAGTGTTTAGTGGCTTGTGATTAGTGGATCTCTACCGTACTCGCTATTCACTCGCTTGGTGGTCAATGAAATCCCTGCGCCACAGAACGGGCGCAGAATAGGAATTCTTTGAGAACCCTATCTCAGTCATTATACCTTCATTTGATCGCGCTCTCGAAAAGTACAAAGTTGAGCCGAGAGGCATTAAGACGGCTCAAACTTCCCGCTTCGTAATCTGCAACAAAATCAGCGTTATCAAGAGAAGCGGCACAATGATTAGCGCAGATTGCCATAACGAGAATCGGACGCCGATTAGACATGGAAAAAATGTAATGGCTCCAATCATGGAGCCCTTCAATGCGCGATATCCATTCTTTTCGTTAGCCTCCAGAAAAAGCGGTAGTCTGGTAACGCTCGTGGCAATCAGCGCGCAGAGGATCCAGAGAGTGTAGTGCCAACTGACACCTTCGAGCCAATGCGGCAAAGCCGCAACGATGAAGGCACAGATTGTTGCGACGGCGGAAACAGCGAGTGCGGGTTTGATACCCAACTGTAGGGGAGTGGTGGTAATGCCAATTTTCTTGTCGCGCTCAATGTCCTTAAACGTCGTTGTAATGTGCGTGCCGCAATCGTAGAGTGTTGTCGCGGCAAACGCAAACCAAACCATACGCGGCACCTCGCCGCTAACAGCTAGTGCACCAAATACGTTTAGCATCCCAACGCCAATCGGTAGACTGATGCTCCCCCAAACACCGCGCTCTTTGAAAATTGCGTTGTAGCAGTGGGAAATCATCACAAGAGCAATCACGAGCAGCCCCGCTTTGAAGTGGAGCATGAATCCTAAAAGAACGCAGACGATGTAGGTAGTGCTCGCCGTAATCATTACCTGCCGGGGGGTTAGTCGGTGTGACGGAAGTGGACGGTGCGGATTCGTCACGGCATCTTGTCCCCGGTGGAAGTAATCGTTCTTCATCATCCCCGCGAAGTAACCGAGCAGAGCCGTCAATAACGTCACTCCGACACGCCAGTTTATGCGCCCTTCGGACGCAATTAGAGTCCCGGGCAGCGTGGCGACAATTGGAATGGCAAAGAGGGGATATCGGATGAGTTCAAGGTAAGCTTTTAAGGTCTTCATCGCGAATGACGCAGGTTAAGAATGAGATGTTTGAATGTGATGCCTATGTGTTCACGTTGGGAGATTCGTGATCGTCGTGCAAGCAATTAGAATGCAGATTCAGTGCCAGCAAAATTGCAGCGCGAATCTAATTATTTCGTTCAAAGTGAACGGATATGTTCAATCAAATTGATTGCACTGTCCTATCTGGTGCAATTCATGAGCCGGTAAGAACGCTTTTCACACCGTGTTGTTTCCCTGCATTTTCAAACGCTTCAACCGCGTGCTCAACGGAAAATCGGTGCGTGAGTAGCGGAGCAAAATCAAGCTCCTGTCCGACAAGCATCCGGCGAGACTCGTTCAGACTCCATCGTGAGAACGCCCACGATGCCATCAATTTATTGCCCATGTAATGAAAGTGTTCAAGGTTGACCCGAATCTCCTGTCCGGCGGGAGCAAGTCCGAAGAAGTTGATGCAGCCCCCACGCCGGACAATTTTGAACGCAAGGTCAATAGCACGTTGATTGTTCGTCGTCGCGGATATGACGGTGTCTACGCCTCCGTTGGTAGTCTCAATCAGCGCAGCAATGCTCTCCTCTGTGATGTCTATAGCCGCTTCCACACCCATTTTTTCTGCCGCTCCGCGACGATGATCAAGCGGCTCTAACACAAACGTCTGCAAGCCGTTTTTTTTGGTCAGTTGGGCAAACAGGAGTCCGATGGGACCAGCGCCCAAGATTGCCACGCTGTTGTCAAAAATAGTCTCGCGCATGGCATTGAGACAACACCCCAAAGGCTCAAGGAAAAGGAGATCTTCCGCGGAGATTGATTGCGGGACAGAAATGAGTTTGCCGGTGTCTATCCCATGTTTCGGCATGCGCATGTACTCGGCGTATCCGCCATCAATATCGTGTCCAATACCGTCAATGTTTTCACAGTATTTGTCTAGGTCGGCTTGACAATATTCGCAGGATCCACACGATAACATTGGGTTTACCGTAACTTTCTCGCCGACCTTCACATCGGAATGTCGGCTCTCTACCACAACACCGGCAAGTTCATGTCCCATCACGACAGGGGGTGAGTAGTCTGTTACGTCCCCGTTGAGGGCGGCGAGGTCTGAAGCACAAACACCGCACAAATCCACTTTGATGAGAATATCACCCAACGAAAGACTCGGAATCGGTTTGTCCTGTACACTCAGTTTACCTGTTTGCTCAAATACTGCGGCTTTCACGAATTGGTTACTCCTTGAATCAGTTCCAGAGAATTGAGAGCTACCCAGCCACGAGGAGCTTTTGAGTCATTTCTTCGGCTTCGGTTAAGACCGTACCGGCAGACTGCAAAGCTTGGCTAGCTTGTTCTTGCGTATATTCTTTCTCCATATAAAACGCCGGAGCGCGATCTCGGCCAACTGATGAGAGATCCGCTGCATCTCCGCCAGTTTTTCACTTTCAATCGCAATTTTTTTCTCCCTACAAATCTTGGCGAAGGTGTCACTCACATCGTGCGTTTTCGGAGATTCGACGCCCATCAGCTTCAAAAGTCCCTTCAACGACAATTCAACCACCTCTTGCGATCTTCGTACCACGAGATTCCAAGCTTCGTTGTCGAATGCGCGTCTCGCTTCCTCCATGATCATCTGAGCCTCTTGGATTAACCTCCCATTTAAGTCGGTATTGTTCATAGCTCAATGATCTCACCCGGCTTCCAGTCCGGTTTCAAATCCCAATACCATGTCCCATCCGGTAACACAACTCGTTTCGATCCCAATGCGTTGAGCCGCTCTTTCAACGCCCTAAGACGCGACTCCAATACACCTACGTCGAAGAGCAGTTTACCTTCGACGAGAATGTCGAGCAAGATATGCGGTCTATCCCAAAGTTCGCGCTCCGTCATAAAGATACATGCGGGTTGTGGATTCAATCCTTGCTCTTCAAGGCGTTTGTATTCATCCTCCTGTTTCAGCGCAAAAGCGATGTCTACGGACCGGTATGTTGGATTGAAATCGACTTCCTTGTGAACAACCAAGAGGTCGATATCACTGTCTAGTCGGGCATGCCCTCTTGCTACGGATCCGAAGAGTGCAACGGAGAGAATCCTCTCACCCCCAAATGATTCTTTCAGGCGGGTACAAAAGTATCGAAGGTAATTCTCGTAGACCTCATACCCAATTTTCACGATGAAGTTCCGCCTATCGTCTTAAACTGCATCAATACCCTGGAACGATCATGTTTTTAGGCAATCTGTCCGAACCGCTCGGGCCGGTAAGGATCCAGCATCTCAACACGCGCGCCATCAACGATCTCAAGCGTTGCCAGTTCGCCTATTAAGGGAGCTAACGTGACGCCGCTGTGCATTAACGCAATGTAGAGATTTGGAACGGATGGTACGAACCCGAGCACTGGGAAACCGTCGATTGGCATTGGGCGATAACCGACAGGCACCGGAATAGCAGATGCACCGTCAATTGATGGGAAGTAATGCTTCGATCGGGCAAGCAGTTCATCGGCGTGTTGTTGCGAATCGTCGCGATTCAGGCTCTCTTGGGAGCCTTGACCAATCAATAGTGTGCCGTCCGATGCTTGTCGGAGGTGCACGTCCTGTCGATCGACATCAATCCTAGGTGCATGGATAACGGATACGCTGCTTAGCACGGGTTGACAGGGAGTGGTGCGAACAACAACGCCCGGGCTTTCCTGTTGAGGGACAGGTACCCCAGCCATAGCGGCAAGTTGCGTCGTGTGAATGCCACCTGCTAGCACAACGATGTTGCAACCGACCTCATCGTACGGCGTACTTAGTGCCTGGACCTGCCGTGATGTGTGTGCGCCATTTCCGACAGTTATGCCGGTTACGGGGGTTTGCATATGTACTGCGGCTCCGCTCTCCCGCGCCTTCTCTAAACATGCTTCGATGACTTTGAGCGGTTCGACGCAACCATCGGCTTGTGACAACGATGCTGATTTTACGGTGCCGGGCAACAAGCCGGGTTCAAGTTCGCGCATCTCTTCCGCCGTGATGGTCCGACAGGCATATCCCCGATCCTGTAACAGTTTGACACGTTGGCGCAATGTGCCAGCACCGTCGTCGGTGTTCTCCCATCGAAGTTGTCCGCGGCAGTGGAATCCGATGTCTCGGTCTAGTGCGTCGGCAAACCGATGCCAGATGTCCATGGAGCGACAATTCAGATTGTGATATCCTACCGGATTTTTTCCGAAGGAATTCAGCCAAGCAAAGGAGTGCCCCGATGCACCCAACCCTAGTTCGGATTTTTCGAGCACCGTTACGTTGACATTTTTGCGACGAGACAGGCAGTACGCGATTGAGGCTCCAACAATACCGGCGCCAACGATTACAACGTGAATCTTCCTACCACTGTTCATGTGTGTTTTCTTTATTGCACCGTGTTAAACGATACGGCTGGGATTGTCCTTAATCCGGAACTACATCGGGCGATTCTATGACCGTGATTTCACCCATCGGAGCAGAGCACAAGCGCACCGGTGTACGCATGGGCAAAATTCCGCCCTCCGATTGGAGCAAATTCCGCATTGCCAAAAAATCCGATAATCGGAAGATCCGGAAATCTCTGCTTGATAGAGCCTGTTTGAAAAGTCATTTGATTCGATTTCGCATCAAGTAGATGGAAGCGATGTATACCATAGTTTCAGCAGTCTTAGGAAAGCGTTCATAATCCAAAGTCAATCGACGAAACCAACCAAGCCAAGAGAATGTGCGTTCAACAATCCATCGTAACGGAACAACTTCAAACCCCTGCTGCCCTAGCGTAGATGCAATCTCTAGTTGACACTGATGAGCCAGATATAACCAGTCTTCTAATTCGCCGCGATAGGCGGCATCGGCACACACCAACTGAATTGTTATGTACCAGCTAAACACTTCTGTTAGTAACTCGATAGCTATCTGATTGTCACTAACATTGGCATCAGTGACTTTGACCATCAATGGAATACCCGTCGTATCCGTTACCAGATGGCGTTTGCGTCCTTTGACCTTCTTGTGACCATCAAATCCTCTAGTCTCCGCCAGTTCCGTCGTCTTAACGGATTGGCTGTCAATGATAGCTGCTGTCGGTGATGGTTGTTTGCCGCCATCACAACGTGTTTGTTCGCGAAGTGCCTGATGAATCAAGAGCCATGTGTTGTCGACTTGCCACTTTCTGAAATGGTAATAGACGGTTTGCCACGGTGGCATATTATGGGGTAGCATTCGCCACTGGCAACCGGACTTGACGACATAAAAGATAGCATTGATGATTAAGCACATCTCCCATTTTGGAGGTCTGCCTAATGGTTGAGGGGCTGGCAGAAACGAGGACAGTTTCTCCCACTGTGCATCAGTCAAATCACTGGGATAACGCTTGCGGTTCATGTTTACTCCTTTCATTGGTTCAGATTTAACTGCTCCAATGAGTAAACGTAAACATCAACCGTTCAGACAACTTTTTTCTTTTTCTAATAGGTTCTTGAGGGCATTTACCCCAAAATAGCCCTTTCTCTAAGGCGATTCCGGACTTTTCAAACAGGCTCTGATAATCTGAATATCGTGATTCGTCTTCCCGTACAGTCCTTTCCCTCTTCCCAAGCAGTTGAAATACATCCCGAAAACCGGCGGATGTTCTCGTGTTCGTTCATGTAGATCCAGGACAATCTCTTGAATCTCTTTATTCGCAGAGGATGAATTTCGCAAGTGAAATTGTATGAGCTGGTCTGACGACACGCCTTCAGAAACAGCGATTGCGCCACTTTCCTTGTCATATCCGACTAAGTTGCGCACGAGGAAATCACCGCGTCGAGGCGCCGGATTTTCCTTATCCATTGCAATACCTATGAACACAACACGCCCCGATTGACGAAGATCTTCGGCTGTTAAGGATTCAAGGGCCACTTGTAGACTGTCAAGTGCAGGATTACCACCGACTTCGTAAATGACGTTGCCTTCCGCACGGGTAATTTGCATTGGGTGCCCAATCGGTTGGCAACCCTGTGCCACTCCTATTTCGGTGTGGAATGCACCGGTGAGCAACAGGCCTGCAACCCCTGCTTCCGCGACCTCCTTATCATGCCACCCGTAAATGGATTGCCCGTCTGGGCTGCCCGAAGCTGCCGCTCCCACTATTGGGAGCCTGATACCACCTTCGCCGAGTTGGTGCACTAGCGCTTCCGGGCTAATGGAGCGTACATCCGGTAACACAACCAGTAGCGAGTTTTCGCGAAACTTGGACGAAATACTCTCACGAATTGCGGCTCCAATCGTTGAGGAATCATCCGATGAAACCAAGAAGGGCATCGCGGAAACATCGTCTGAACGTAGGACAAGCACAGCAACGGCAGGTTCACCTTCAAACTCCCCTGCCGAGGTGAGCACACTCATTCCGCTGCAACCGACAAGATGGTCACATCCCGAAATCTCATGTATCTTGTGAAATAGTCCGTCGTAGTCAGCCTGATAGTCCACCGTTGCGAAAACAACCGCTAAATCCGCCTTCGCCAGTTGCGCATTACCCATTGCGATCATTGTGGCATCTTCAAGGGCATCAGCCAAAACGGTTTTTTGGCTCTGTCCAACGCCAGCGCGCATCATTAATTATACCCTTCCTTTCGTATCTCTCCGTATTCTGACGATCCTCTCTCAAAATCCGATTATCCCAAAATTCAGTTTACATGTCAAGATGGAATCTATTCACGGAAGTCTTGGCGAAAGACTCCCAACCGTATTCGAATGCTGCAGATGCGCTATCACTTAAAGTAAAGAACGATTCTAATTGTGAGTGAGGAAAAAAGACCTCAAAAAGAAGCGCGAGAATGTGATATAATTCGCACGGTGCGAAGGACGTGAACTAAATTGCACGACTACGAACCAACATCGGTAATATGAATCTGTGAACTATTCATTTGCAATTTTCATGACGGGAGTATGGACCAGATGCCAGCCGAAATTATTGATGGCAGTCAGTTAGCGAAATCAATACGTAGCCAAATCCGACGCCGAGTGAAAAAACTGGACTTCACACCGGGGCTTGCCGTAGTTCAGGTAGGAGACGACCCCGCGTCCACGATTTATGTCGTTAACAAAGAAAAGGATTGTAAACGAGTCAATTTTCAGTCGGAAGTTTGCAAAATGCCAACGAACACGACTCAATCAGAAATCATCGACCGGGTTCAATTCCTAAACGAGCGGGAGGATGTTCATGGCATAATTGTGCAAATGCCTTTGCCGACCGGAGTAGACGGGCAAGCTGTGATTGACAACATTTCACCGGAAAAAGATGCCGATGGTCTAAGCCCTATTAACTTGGGCAATCTGCTCATCAACCGCGAGCAGGTGACTCCGTGCACCCCCACGGGAGTAATTCGTTTAATCGAATCTACGGGCGTAGAAATTGAGGGCAAACGTGCCGTCTGCTTAGGACGAAGTAGTCTTGTCGGTAAACCGGTTGGGCTGATGCTACTTAACCGAAACGCTACCGTCACATACTGCCATACTCGGACTCGGAACCTCACAGAGGAGACTCGGAATGCGGAAATTTTGGTCGTGGCAGCCGGCAGACCGGGAATGGTTACAGCATCAATGGTCTCGGAGGGGGCTGTTGTGATTGATGTGGGAATCTCGCGCGTTAATAATCGTGCTGCCGGAGATGTTGACTATGAATCTGTCAGCACGGTTGCGGGGTTCATTACGCCTGTGCCGGGAGGGGTGGGCCCGATGACACGCGCCATGTTGCTAGAAAACACGCTGAAGTTGGCAATTAGGCGACGGAATTAACCTCGGGATAGTGTTCTGACGTGTGTTTGACCGTTCAATTACGCACGGTTAAGGCGTTTCAGACAATGTGACTTGACCTTCTCCGTCAACAATTTCGCCAATGTGGAACGGCGATTCGCCAGATGCGGTTAACACATCAAGTACCGTGTCTACCTGATCTCTTGCGACCGCCAGCACCATTCCGATTCCCATATTGAAGACACGGTACATTTCGTCCGATTCGACGCGCCCTTTTTCCTCGAGAAGCCCAAATATCGGCTGATTCTCCCAGGTACCCTTGCGGATTATCGCGCTGCAGTTCGAAGGCAAAACACGAGCAAGGTTGCCCGGCAAACCGCCGCCCGTAATGTGCGCCATGCCTTTAATGTCACAGTGCTTTCGCAGATTCAGAATAGCGCCGACATAGCTCTTATGATTCCTGAGCAATTCGTCCCCGAGCGTCATACCCAAAGCGGAGATATAGTCGGCGGGATTGTATCCGCAAACATCCAGCAAAATTCGGCGGGCGAGGGAAAAACCGTTTGTGTGCAGCCCCAGTGAACTTAGACCAATTAACTGATCACCCGGCCGTATTTCATCTCCGGTTATTACCTTGGATCGCTCCACAACGCCAACGATTGTCCCCACAAGATCATACTCGCCCTCCCGGTAGAACTCTGGCAACTCCGCCGTTTCACCGCCAATGAACGCGCAACCGATTTCCCGACATCCTGCCGCCAGTCCGGTGACAATTTGTTCCACAACATCCGGATACAACTTGCTCGTGCCAATATAGTCCAAGAAAAACAGTGGTTCGGCTCCTTGAACAAGGATATCATTGGCGCAATGGGCAACAATGTCAAATCCGACAGTGTCATGGCGTCCGGTCATGAAGGCAATCTTTAGCTTTGTACCGACGCCGTCTGTACTCGAAACCAAAACAGGTTCGTCGTAGTTACCGAGTGCGAAAAGCCCTCCAAAATGCCCAACCTCGCTCAGCACTTCGGGACGGTAGGTCGAACTAAGTATGCGCTTCAGGCGGTCAGTGGTTTCTTCTTTCGCGCTAAATGACACGCCAGCGCCCGCATAGGTCAATCCTTGTTCAGTCATTCGTCCGATTCGATTTTCGTCGTTCGTTAAAAGCCTTCAAACGACGTTTCTCGTTTGCCGACACCACCACTTTCATGATTGATTTCATATTCAAGAGCAGGATTATCAACAGAATTGCGCTAAACCCGAAGGCGACCAGATTTGCAACATCGGGCACATTACTTCGCGCAATCGTCGGGTTGAGCACCGGTATAACAAGTTGCAACAGTTTGCTCAACGCCATGCCAATTATCGCGCAGATAATGAGGGCATACATTGTGTACCGCCCTTGGTCCGAATGCACTTGTTTGAAGGTTTTCGAATTGGGTATAAAATAATTGCCCCGAATGCTGCGTTTTAATCGCCGACGCATGAGCCGTCTCCCTGATTTATCAAAAGCTAAACCGTGTGCCGACGCTTCCCCAATCTTCGCGTTTTGTGCGATTACCGACTATATTCCTTCTTCCGCAATACCCAAGGAAAGCTGATTTCCCTGCTCACCGCTAAATTCGACCGGATATTTTCCATCAAAGCAGGCTGTGCAGAAATCCTTGCCGGACTTGACGCCCTTTAGCAATCCCTCCGTACTGAGATAACCCAGACTGTCCGCTCGAATATATTTGCGTATCTCATCCACGGAATGGGAACTCGCGATTAGCTCTTTCCGAGTCGGCGTGTCAACACCGTAAAAACACGGAAACCGATTGGGAGGAGATGCGATGCGGACATGAACCTCTCGCGCTCCACCTTCGCGTATGAGTTTAACGAGTTGACGAGAAGTGGGGCCTCGCATAATTGAATCATCGATTACCGCAACGCGCTTTCCTTCGAGGATACTCCGAATCGGGTTCAACTTTACTTTGACCATGAGTTCGCGCATCTGATGAGACGGATGCATAAAAGATCGTCCAACGAACGAGTTTCGGTAGAGACCCATATCAAAAGGGATTCCCGATTCTTCCGAGTAACCAAGAGCGGCGAGAGTCGCGGAATCCGGTACAGAAATGACAACGTCTGCATCGGCGGGACATTCGCGCGCAAGTTGGCGTCCAAGTTCACGCCGAGGGCGATTGACCAGTTCACCAAAAACATGGCTGTCGGGTCGCGCGAGATAAATATATTCGAAGATACATTGTGACAGGTCGGGCAAGCGATCATGAAATCTGAACGATGATGGGGCGCGTCCAGCCCCAGTAATTGTAACTATCTCGCCCGGTTCAATCTCGCGGACGGTTTCGGCTTCAATCACGTCAAACGCGCAGGTTTCAGAGGCAAGTACATGCGCGTCATTCAGTCGTCCGAGCCAGAGTGGTCGAAAAGCGTACGGATCTCGAGCGGCGATTAGAACACCCTTGCTCATAATGAGAATGGAAAATGCTCCTCTGACCTCCTTCAAGGCGTCAACAACGCGATCTTCCAAAAAATGCTGCGAAGACCTCGCGATCAAATGGGCTAGTACCTCGGTATCCGTGGAGGAATGGAAAATTGACCCTGTATCTACCAGATTATTCCGCACGCGAGTCGCATTTACGAGGTTTCCGTTGTGAGCAATTGCCAAGGGGCCGCCCTTGTAAGTCCGAATGAGTGGTTGGGCGTTTTCGAGATTGCTGCTGCCCGCGGTTGAATAACGATTATGCCCAATTGCAACATACCCCTCCAGCTTGGACAGTGTTTCCGGGTCGAACACGTGATCGACGAGCCCCATTCCCAAATGGTGGTGGAATTCCTCTTTACTTGATGCGGCAATTCCCGCGCTTTCCTGTCCCCGATGTTGAAGCGCACGTAATCCAAGATAAGTTAACTCGGCGGCTCTGGGATGCCCAAAAATACCGAATACACCGCACTCATCTCTTGGTTTGTCGTCACTCTCATCAAGATAGCGCATTCTGTAATTGCTCCATTCTGTCAGCGAATCGGACCCAATCGAAAGTTAGCACTACTACCACGTAACAAGAGAACTTCAACAATCTTCAGCGAGAGACTCAGTCTCTTTGTTTGTACTCCGGCTCAGCCGGTATCCCAAGATCGCACCAATTGGCGCAGCGAGAATGTACAAGAGTTCAGGAGGACATTTAAGCAACAGTAGAACACGCAGCGGCAAAGAGATAAGAAAGGCGAGCGCCCGAAATACGGGCAAAAGAAGTGAGATAAGTAGATTTTGTGGAATTAACTCCGCCCACTGAATGTTTAGTAGAGACATGAGGGCAACAATCGCCGGGGCTCCGAGAAAGGCACCCTGATACGTTCCTCTGCGGCCAATATGGACGCCGAACTTGAGACCCACAAAGCGAACACTCTCTGCGACTCCGGCAACCGTGGCGCCATAGGTTATACCAAAAGAGATCAGTAGGAATAACCCTACCCAGAATCCGTGTTGTACGCGATCGGCGATTACTACTCCCCAGATAAGCTTTTCAAAGATGAAAAGGCACAGCCCACCGCCAACCAGACCAACTACAGCCCCCAAAAAAATTTGGCTGAGTGTCAGAAGAATCTCATTTTTTCGAGACATATCACCTCTTGAGTTCAGAGTGTAAAGACTAAGATTTCAGTGCGACAAGCAACTCACTCTGATGGACGTATTCCGGTTGCCATGATGCCGATTAAGCGCGCTTAGCTTTCGATTAGAGAAACGCAGTCATGCAGCTTGAGGGTTGGAGTTGCCGCCCGAATCCCCATAGGATATTATAACCCATCATTGAAAAAATACCAACTCGTTTTCTCGCCGTTCACCAATCTGCTTAGCAAAATGACATGGTATGGGCGATTCAATGCGGGTGCAATCGTGTGTCGTGAACTAGGCGCGCAAGTCCGATGTTGCATGTATCCGACAGATACGTCTCAGCCCGATATTCCTGCCAAGGAATTACTGTTTGGCGTACTCAACTGGAAGGGCAGCTACAGTCAAGAGCACTAGTGTTCGAGATCTACGTGCGTTAAGAGCCTGTTTGAAAAGTCAGTAGCAAAGCCATTGTTTGTCACTTATAGGAAGTTTTTTCATGTATTTATTGTTGTCTACTACATACCTGTCGCCCCGCTGGGGCTTGGGTACACGGGGATTTGGCGTTTCTATACACCTTCCGCCCCGCTGGGGCTTTTAAAGGCTGGTGCGCACCTTACCTTACAAATGTACTTTTCAAACAGGTTCTAAAGACCTCGTTCCCAGAGGTATCGAAATTGGAACTCAAGATGATTGAAGTTCTGACTGTTGCCGCCTAGATGGTCCTTGTTTACAGTGTAGTTGTGTTGATATGACAAATCCAGTTGCCATGCACGAATTGGCTCGTACACCCATCGAAATCCAAAACCGTGCCGTCGCTCAACGACGCCGGATGGAAACGAGATGGAGCGAAAATCTTCACCGACAAAGCGGTCTTCAACGCCTGCCTCGCCTTGACGTTCCAATTCGAAGAACAGATTTATGCGAGCGTCAGCGGTAATCAGATAGTTTCCTTCGATATAAGATACATCTGCGTCTGTTCCAATTTTATGCCCGATAATTGAACCGAAATGGGTGTACTGATTCTCTTGAACCAGGTGCGTGTATGCCCACCGATTTACGCGTGCGTACTCGGCGCGAACCCCCAGCCGGCGTGATTCGAGCGCGCGGTTCCATTCTAGTCCAGCAAGCCATGCCAAGGCGTTGGGATCATCCGACTTAACGTACTGAACATCATCTATGAGCAATTCACCGTACAGACGAAACCCGTCAACAGGACGAATCGCCCCTTCGAAAAGAAACATCGCATTGTCGTCCGAATCGGAATTGTGTTGGCTCGCATAGTACGGCAAAATAGGATTGAAATACTGCCACTCAATCCCTCGTGTTTCTCCTCCGTACAAGATTAACTCCGTGACACCGACCTCAAGACGGTCGTTGATTTGGTAATCCAATCGGTGTCCCGCCAGATAACGACTGGCAAGATAGCGGCGCGGGCCTTCGTCATGCCAAGTGTGGTCAAGCTGTGCCGTGAAAGACGTACCTCTAACTTTACCGAATTTGCCGGTCAGCAAAATGAGATCGAATGGAGGCGAGTTGTCGGAAATTCCAACCGCACCGCGGAATCCTGTGCCCCAGAAGAGTTGATCGCGTCCTATGAGCAGTTCGAGCTTGGAAATCGGAACTCGCAGATAAACTCTTTTGAAGTCTGCCGTGAAGTCCCCGCGCCAAGGCTTGAGACGTTTGGAAGCAGTGTTGCCGAGACTCGGATATTTGCCCGGCAAATTCGTAACCTCAAATTCTTGATGCAAAGTCAGCCCGCCGCCCGAACCATAGAAAAACGCACCTTCAAAAGCAGGGCCGAGTTTTGAGCTGGTCCGACTACTCCGCAATTCGATAGCACCGCGCGCGCGTAGACTTCCTTCATCGTGTTGACCCGATAGACGAGCCAACTCCGAAGCAAACTCGCGTTGTAATTTTTCCAGAAGTTCTATGGATATGGGAGCTTGTTCATTTTTCTCACTGGCAATCCGACGCTGCGCTTGTCGAATCACCTGGGCAATCTGTCGACGAGTTCGGGGTCGCGTGTGCCGATGAAAACCGCCAGTTACACCATCGGTTTCCAGTCTTTCCAAAGCAAAGTTCACCCACGCGTCGAAATGGAAAGCCGCATCCGGCGCAGCATTCACCGGACTTACTAAAAGGAAGGAGATGAAAATAAGGTATGCGCTTAAGGTGAAAAGTGGAGGGAAGCGCGGGCAACGTGCCGTGCACCGCAAAGCAGTGAATATGCAGTTCAAATTTGATGAGACTGAACGCTTTAATGATTGAACGCCTGCCAGCTTTAGACCCATCTTAATCCCGCGTTCTGTTACTCTCCTGCATTTTTTCCGCAAGTCGATCCATTTTCTGAAATTGCCACGCCCATCTCACATTGTAGAGAAACTGCCGAAGATCGAACCGATTGTCGTCCGGTGAATAGGATTCCGCGTGATAAGACGGCGTCAGGGTCGTCATCTTGTGACGATTGATGGCGTAATATCGGAAGAATCTCTTAACTTTCTCAGCCACTTCACCGGGAGCAAGATGCGTCCATTCGTGAACAAGCTTTTCAAACATGCTCACCGGACCGCATCGGTGGATTTTCCGCAATCTGCCAAACCGGCTAAGTTCCGCGTAAGTCATGCCCATGTCCGCTTCATCTTCCTGCACATGGTTTTCGGTCAACGGTTCCAATTCGGCGGTTGGCGGGGCTTCGACGATTTCCGTGAGGGCGCTATATCCGAGATTTCCCGATGCCCATCGGAGAAACAAACGCAGATCCGTCTTGCTAATGCCGCCAATCGGGTTGATATCCGCGCTGCTGCAATCGTACTTTGTCATGTAGCCGCGCAAACTTTCATCCACATTGGCAGTGCCCAATACCAGCAACCCTCCGTGTCTGCTTCTTACCCACGGTAAGAGTTGTGCCAGGAAGTAGGACAATACCATGCGCAAACGTGCTTGGATATTCTGCAAGGCGGCGTTTTCAGCATCTGTGCCTCCCTCAACTTTGAATCGAGGCGCTTTTCCGGTCAGGCGCACAAAAAGTTCAAACATAGAGGTAACAATGGAATCAATGTTGGCATTCAAGTGGAACGAACCAATCTGATCCGTTAAAGCCTTTGCTCGACTTTGCGTAGCCTTGGAACTATTTTCCGTACCCATATAGCAGGTGTAGAGGAGGCGGTTTGCCAACTCGCGCGCGTCTGCCGGGATGTAATCGGCGTCGTCTTTTCCGGCAAATCGGCGAACATCGCGAATAACCTGTTGATTTCCGTTTTCCGCCTCCTTGACTACCATCTGGCACATTGAGCCAACCATGGTTGCCACAGACGAGCTATCGGACCCGCCGGATATTGGCAGAAAATAACCGCACGCACCAGATCGTCTGAGGTAATCCCATAGCCAACAACTGGGGCCGTACGCAATCTCCTCTTCCGGGAGATGGTATCGGACTTCCGTTGGCGCCGAAGGCGCACGCCGATATTCATCCTCTGTCAAATCAAAATCTACATCAATGCGTGGTATCGGCTGGGACTGACTCGCTTGGACGGAACGACTAACCATGGCACCGCGGTATGACCTAACATCCTCAAGGTTCACCGTAGCAGTTACGACTTCGACATCTTGCAACGAAAACTGCTCACCTTGTGCGACAACTTCGCCGTTCACCGCAATAAGCGCACATCCGTCGAAGTAAAGGCGTCCACCATCACACCCCTTTTGGTTGGAGTAAAGATAGATACCTCCGTTTTTCGATGTGCCGCCTCGTATCAGGTCGACTCGCAGGTTGAGCTTTCTTAATTCGTGATGTGACCCCGACCCGTTCGCAAAAATTTCGATACCATCAAGACCAAGACGGATATGAGGGCTATTGGGTGCAAAAAGTTCCTCGCAGGTTTCGGGAGCGATCGCCGTATCCCGAGTGGCAATGGCGCCATCGCCAAAAGGTGCTGTAGCCTGTCCCGTGATTTCCCGAATCATCCTTGGCAAGTAGTGCTCTTCCAATTTTCCGGGTAGTTGCCAAGGAACAAACCACCGTGGTTCTCGATAGTTTCGATCGGCGGCAAGCACTTGTTTAGGACGTATAAAAAGAATCTTCCCGTTCAACACGATGACTCTGCAATTGTACCGCACATTCTTGTGCATTACGGGCATGCCGGTGTCGCAGACGATGTTATTTGTCAAGTCACTCTTAAGAATCTCGCCAAGACACTCCCACGAATGGAGAAAGGTGTCATCTTCCAAAAAAGCGTCCTCGCAACCGTAACCCGGAATTTCGAGTTCCGGACCTAATCGATATCGAGCGCCACTATCCTTGGCAACTTTGATGGATTCAATAATCCTCTCAAGATTGCCACCAAAGTCAAGCGCCCACTGGTTAAGATTGCAGGTTGCCAATGTAGCAAGTTTCATAGTGCAGTCGTGAAAAACCCAAAGATGGCACGGATAACGGGGTAGCGAGGAGAAAATAGCTTGTTCAAACGGGATGAAGTCTCACGATTACAAATCGCTCTCTATAGACGGCGGCCCTGAGTGCAAATCCGCAATTCTTATGATTTCCCAAATCACATTTCACGTTTTTTGCGGCTTCTTTTTTGCCGCCGGAAAAAGTATGTTGTTAAGGATGAGTCGATATCCCGGTGAGTGTTTGTGGAGATCCAGGTTGGTGGGGATTCTGCCTTCTCCAACGGTATGCCTGTAATCTTCCGGATCGTGCCCACCGAGAAAAGTGAAAGTGCCCTTTCCCAATTTTCCGTGTATGTACTTCGCATATCGGCTGCCCTCAATGTCACCGAGAATCGTTACGGTATCGCGAATGGTGGCTTTATTGAAGGAGGTAGTTTGCCCTAGGTAACCACGCACTCTACTCACATGATTCTGTGTGAGCATTGTAGGTATCGGATCGTGCTTGGCGGCGAATTCAAACAGAACGAAGTCTTCAACACCCGATAGCGGGTTATGGTCAGGCTGTGGATTGTCTATATTGGAAAACTCATATCGATTTGGATTCGTGTACAGCATGAAGTTCTCGAACGCGAAGGTTCGCTCAAAATCCAACCGAGATTGATAATTCGGTTCGAGCGGCGTGCCATCCAACTCCGGCTCAACAATATCAATGCGTCCTGCTCCCGTAGCGCAGGCGATATCTAGTGTTTCAGGCGCCGAACACATTGCAAAAATGAATCCCCCACCGACGACATAATCTTGGATTCGCTGAGATATCAACCCCTTGTGAGTAGGCACACGATTAAATCCAGCTTTGGCGGCGGCTTCTTCAAACAAACGCACACGCTGCTGATACCAAACCGCACCCTTGAAAGCTCGGTAAAACTTTCCATGTTGTCCGGTGAAGTCTTCATGGTGCAAATGGAGCCAATCGTACTTGCCCAGCAATAAGACACCGGCTTCAACTTGTTCATCCCAAATCGTATCGTACGGTATTTGCGCATAGTTCAACGCTAGTTTCACAGCATCATCCCAGGGATCGCGGTATGGGGTATTATCGGGTGGTGCATAGACAGCGATTTTCGGCGCTTTCTCCAGAAGGATTTCGTCCATGTTGTTGCCCTCCATTTCTACTTGAATACCGCCGTATTCAAGATTGGAGATGGACTCAAAACCGACGCCCATTTGCTGTGCTTTGGCTTGCACATCAGGCGAATCGACAAGGAGAAACGCGCCGCCGCGATAGTTTAGCAGCCACTTCGCATTGTATTCTCGCGGCGCTTCGAGTGTCCAGTAGGTTAAGCCGTATGCTTTGAGATGATTGGTTTGAACTTGGTCCATGGGCACAAGTAGCCATTGCGATAAACCCCTGTTCGCTACCGACATTAGCGTGAATATCAAAATCAGTGATACGCGATTGAGTGAAAGCATTTTTCTATCTGCGCCCCAGAGTCGTCGTGTCATTAGGGAACAACGCACGGCTCATTTCCATACAGTATTTGACCTTTGTGAATAACGGGTCGGCTATCGCTTCCATCGCGCGAAATTAACCATAGTTGACCATTGTTTTCGTAAAGAATTGTGGAACCATCGGGTAGCCAGACAGGGTTTTCGCCACCGTACCGGGTAAGTTGACTCTCGGACGATTCGCCTCGTCTATTGAATCTGATAAGCCAAATTTGGCGATGGTTTCCTTCGGCACGCGAGAAAGCAACGATGTTCGCATCAGATGGCGACCATGCGGGATCAGCATCATCTTCATTACCAATTACAATCGGCTCTACACGTTCGTTGACCCGATCATACGCGAAGATATTTCGTCCTGCCGTACTACCTACGTTTTCAATACTTCCACGTGTACTATATGCCAATATTTCTCCATTGCGGCTCCACCTTGGCGTTCCCATCTCTTGCGCGGTAGAGGGAAGGAGGAGTTCACTATTTGACGGCAGATGCCGAATAACTATTCGCTGCCGATTAATCTGCTGCTGGGTGAACGCTATGTAGTCGCCGGACGGAGAAATTTGGATTTCCTTTGCGAGTTCCTGTCGGCTCAACAGCACTCCCGAATCCTGCGAACCGGCGTTTTGTCCCAACACATTTCCTTCTGTATCCAGGTAGGCGAGCCGTCCGTTCCGGGCAACGGTCGGGTTACTACCCGCACCTACCGGATTTAACGTGCCGATTGGGTGATATTCCCATATGATTCCATCGTAGCTATAATAAAATGCGGCATTCATTGAGGTCGATTCTAAAGTATTATTCACATCAGAAGGCTTATCTCCGCCTTTGAGTTGGTGTTGCGCTTGTGCGAGCTGTTGCTGGTCTACTTTAGGTTCGAACTCCAGTTGGTCGTGCAATTTCCAACCTGTCGGAGTCAGCGAAAAAGTGAAACGGTGTCCCAGAGTCCAATAGCACCACTCCTCAAGCTCGCGTCCAAATCGGGTAAATCGAAATATGTCTTCGGGATCGCCATGTTGATATTTGATTTCGGACCTATGGCCATCCTCAAATTCGGCGATGTTGCCTTCCGAATCAATGTACATTGCGAAAATCTCTATGTCGATATGCTGAGTGACAAAATCATCAAACACGGAAACCAATTGCGGCTTTCCGCGCACGGGTTGGCGTGTTCCGTAGACTCCAACGCCGTCCTTTATACCCGTCTGCCCATCCGCGTCAATATCGACAGCGACTGTTACGTAATAATCGCCCGGAGGAACAGACACCGTGTACCGGCCGTCGTCTTCCAATTTGAGGGCTATGGGAATAACAGAGCTAAACGTCGGCGTGTCGGAAAGTGACAGGATGCCTCCCCTGAACTCCTTGCCATCCCAAATGATGCGCCCCGATAATCCTGTCTCGGCTTCGCTTGATTGCACAATCTTATGTCTTGATTCGGTCGGCTTAAGTTGACCGTCTACGTCATACTGCGCACTCACGACAATTTCAACTTGGGCATTCTCGCCATTTTTTAGGGTAAGTGCCGTAGGCGGTCTCGTTGTCATGTCCAGCGTACCGTAACCGCCGACTCCGTCACCGGAACCGTATTGACCGTTCCCGTCCGCGTCAACGCTGGCTATCATATAATAGTCTCCCGGACGGAGTTGAAGCTTGAAGTTACCATCCGCCTCAACTTCCACTTGCTGAACAGGGCGTGTCAAGGTGGGGTCCACATATACCTGTAAGACACATCCATCAAGATTATGCCCACGCCATAAGACTTTTCCCGAGACTTCAACCTTCTTATCGCCCAAGGGAGACGAATCGGAATCGGCGTCAACAAGTGGAACGACTCGACCACTTTCAAGCTGCTTTCCTGAAATCTGAATTTCGACGCCTCTCGTGAATTTATTGGCGGCAACCAAAATGGGTTCGGGAAACGCCTTCCGATTTTGTAGATTGGTAATTCCGCGGATACCCAGCCAATCCCCGTGATCAATAAGATTTGAATCGTTCCAGTCAATAATTACCATTAAGTAATATTTCCCGGGATTTAAATGAAGCGTGAAACTCCCATCACTCTCTATACCAGTTTTGGCTGCCAGGTATTTCCAAGAAAGATCTGTATACGCGCGTACAGACGTTTTTTCAACAGAAGCGGGAGTGGCGTAGCTAATGATTCCTTTTACTCCAGAAGAGGATTGCTCAAGTTCCGACTTGAATTGGTCGATTGGATCGGGCCGATAGTGCTGTGCGCTGACGATTTTCCCTCTTTGATTTCTAGCAGTCACATGAATCATTAGCCCGGAAATCGTCTGTTGCGGTCCAACCTTGAGCAACTGCTTTTGTTGACCTGTATTGCGCCAATCCGCAATTCCCAGGATTCCCATACCGTCGCCATCGTCGAATTTCCCTGACCTGTTCACGTCAACGAATGCGACAACATAATAACTGCCTGGTTCAACCCTTATGGCAAAGCGTCCGCCTTCAATTTTGGTAACGCCCGTGTACAAATTGGTCAATGTCTTGTCTCTGTAAACCTGGACGGTTGTCTGGGAAAGATCCTTGTTTTTCCAAATCACTTGTCCTTTAAGAGTCGCGGTTGCACGCTGTGCAAAATTTTCAATTAACTGCTCGTTCTGTTTCTTGGCGGATTCCGTTTGTGCTCTGCCAGCCTGAACAGCGACCATCAGTGTCAAAGCGATCACGAAGATTAGATTGGACGTTTTTACTGTGTGTTTCAGTTTCATCGAACTCTCTTTTGGATACTTGAGACCAAAAACGAGTGTTATTGAATCGAACGGATGAACTCTTGGAATTCCCGGCTTTCACGAATCGTGTCAAAATTCTGGTCAGATTGAATTGCCTTAATTAACTCCTTATCATGAGAGACAGCGTCACGAAGGTGTGTGATTGATAGGTCGCGCTGATTTCCGCGCGCGTAAGCGCGGGCAAGATTATAATGTGCGCTGGCATAGCCGGGATCAATGTAAATCGTTCTTTTCCAAGCGAAAATGGCATGATTCCATTTCTCTTGCATGCTGTACGCTACGCCCAAATTGTAGTAGGGTTTTGCCCACCTAACATCTCGCTTGATGGCCAACTTGAACTCGGTTATTGCCTGATCCAGATCACCTTGATTAGCGTAGTCTAGTCCCCAATTGAAATGGGCTACTGCTGCATCAGAGGGATCTATGGAAGCGCGCGGAGCGCACGCGCCGTGGGAGCAACTTATTCCAACAAGGAAAAGAACCGTCAGCCATCTCACTCTTAATCTTCCTATCTCGTTTTCATTCCAATAATCAGGACTCCAGATAGAATTTCTACGCGAACCGGTCGGATCGATTTTTAAGTTTACTTTGGGTGGGGCGACTGATTATCGATAGGCTGATTGACAGAGTTCGATGCAAGGACAGGTTGGTAATGATGGCTACCCCAGTCATGACATCGCCATCATTACCAGGGAGTTGCTCGGGATGTGCCGTGGTCGGGTTTTTAAGAGAATTCTCCTTCCTCTCGTGTTATTATCTCAAGCAGTGCGGGCTTTTCGGCTTCCATCTCTTGCTGTGCTCGATTGATTGCCGGAATGATCTCGGCCGGGTCTTCGACTCGTTCGCTATAGCCGCCCAAACCTTCGGCAACTTTCGCGTAATCACCTGAAAGGTATGGTGTACCGTATCGTTCTGTCGAAACCGGCATATAGGATTTATAGTTTCCGAGCGCGGAGTTGTTGAGGATGATTGTCAGGATGGGGATACGCTCCCGGGCAGCAGTCTCAAAGTCCATTCCTGCCATACCAAACGCTGCATCGCCCATTATGTTGACAGCCAGGTTTTGCGGTGCGGCAAGTTTTGCCCCCATGATTACGCCTAAGCCAAATCCCAACTGGGTTGATTTTCCCCAACCGATGTAACCGTGTGGAATAATTGATTGGTAAAACGGCATCATCTGATCGCGTGGATTCCCGGAGTCGTGAGTGACCATCGTCTTTGTGCGATCGACCGTGTTCATCAAATCCCAAATCACTCGATAAGGATTGATCGGCACCTCGTCCGAGGACAGTTTCGGCATCCACTCATCAAGCCATTTGTCCTTGACAGCCTTGATTTCTTGAACGAGTTCCGGGTTACTTACTCCCCCGCCGCCTTGCCTTTTGACTTCGTCAATTAGTTGACGCAACACCAGTTTCGCGTCTCCAAGGATCGGATAATCGATTAAGTATTCCTTGCTGATGTCAGTTTCGCTAATAGAGTTCTGAACAAGGATCTTGCCCGGTGGAATGTTGGTACACATGACCTGCGTTGAGAATCCGGATCCAAGCCCGAAAACGAGGTCAGCTCTGTCAAGGAACGTCGCGACGCGTTTCAGGCCTTTATATCCGCTTGCACCGATTGATAGCGGATGATTTTCCGGAAATGCGCTCTTTCCGGCCATCGTAGTCATGACAGGAAGTTGAAGCAACTCCGCGAATTCAACGAGTTCGTCGGTTGCTTCTGCGTAAAGCACACCTTGCCCTACATGAAGCAGAGGATTCTCGGACGCCAGCAGCGCTTTTACTGCGGCACTAACATCGTCCGGATTTGCTGCGGGTTTGGCTGGTTTCGGCGGCTTATACTCGAAATCGTCGTCTACATCATCGCTCATGACATTACTCGGAATTTCAAGCATCACCGGGCCAGGTTGTCCTGATCGGAGCAGGTGAAATGCCCGATGCATCATATTCGGGATACGTTCCGCCATGTTGACTTCCGCCACCCACTTTGTAACTCCTCCATAGTGCCTAATTGACTCAAATCCCGGGGGAATGCTCCGTTCCGATTGGGAAATTCCGCCCGGCAGCATGAGAACGGGTGCGGAATCCGCGAAAGCGTGGGCAACGCCTGCGAACGCATTCTCGCTTCCGGGTCCGCCTTGCACACATCCAACCCCAAGGCGCTTACCATTGGACACAAGACTATAGCCGTGTGCCATGTTGATTAACGTGCGTTCCGTCCTCGTCATGATTGGACGGATGTCAACTTTTGCACACGCCTCAATTAGGTCGTTTGCAGGAAAACAGAAAAGATACTCGACTCCTTCAAGCTTCAGTATTTTCGCAACTACCTCGTTTGCTCGCATTACAATCTCCAAAACCGCGATGACATGACACACACAATTGGTCCGGGGACTCTCAATTTAATAACCAATGGACAAGCTGATAATTTTTATGTTGATTTCGGGAACCAGCGATAGGTGGTTCGGTTACTCGTCAACATTTGCTTTGACTACCTTTCGATGAAAACCGCGAGGTAGTTTTTGGCAAGATTCGAAACCGAGTTACAACGAAGAAAACGGTTTTTACAAACTCCGAAATTTTAACATGGAAGCTAGACGGTGTCAAGAGTGCGTTTCAGCTGATGAGCCAAGCACCCCACCGCCTATCACGAATCTCTATATGGGATCGCCAGCGTTCTAGCAGTTTTGATTTATCTTGATCATTGCTAGCGACGAATAAAGTCGAGTTCGTGTGCACTGTCTAAGTTCGCGACTGATCCTACAAGGCGGTAGGATCAGAAGAGATGTCGCGCTTTCCTTAACCAATCACTTGATTCCGATCTGCGGGAGTGCGTAGCAACCCACTCGTCTGATCTCCGCTGGAGCGGGAGCAGGTAACAAAGCATATTTGCGATTCTGTTTATATGTGATACCTCTCAAGTAACACTGTTTCAAGGCTAGCGACAATACGAAAAATGAGTATCACTTGATGATGTGCTACACATTGCGCTCCGCTGGAGCACGGAGATTGAACAACACTGGGATTCTATTGACATAGCACTCCGCTGGAGTGAAAACCATTCTAAGAAGGAACGCTTTTTCAAAACCTGCCATAGATTGATGAATGAGTGTTACTTGCTGAAAGAATTATTCCGACAGGGATAATGGCATGCTCTCAAGATTACTCTTTTAACGCCTATAAGGTACCGGGTGAAGGATTCAATTCTCAACCGAGAGGTTTAGGACACAGGAAATTAGAGATTCCGTTGACACCCGCATTGCCTTATGATAGAATTTGCCCTATCAGGAACGGATTAAAGGCGTAATAAATACTCACAATCCCTGCACCACTATATAAGGAGGTCGTTATAAATGGCATTGGAAGTCGGAAGTGATGCTCCGGATTTTACACTCGCCGGATCTCTTGGTCAAGAAGACACCGAGGTGTCCTTGAAGGATTTCGAAGGCAAGAATTTGGTCGTCGTTTTCTATCCTCTGGATTTCTCCCCAGTTTGCTCAGTTCAAATTCCAGATTTCAACGAGAAGGCCCACGAAATTCGAGCAAAAAACGCTGAGATTATTGCCATCAACCGTGATTCGGCATTCGCTCACAAGGCTTGGAGTGAACACTTGGGCGGCGTGGATTTTCCGCTATTGGCAGACATGAACCTTGAAGTATCAAAGGAATTTGGAATGGCGCTTGAGGAGGTAGGCATCACAAACCGCGGCGTGATTGTCATTGACAAAAATGGGAAGGTGGCATTTTCGCATGTCGAAGATGCGCCGCCGGATAACACACTAGCTGTAACGGCGGTTCTAGACGAACTAGATCGCCTGAACTAAATCGAATATCTAGATTCAATCCAAAAAAAACGAGCCCCAATTCGTCAATTGGGGCTCGTTCTGCGTTGGGCGACGATTGCTCAATGGAGTAGGAGTAAGAAAAAGTCTATCGACGCTCCCCTCATTAGGTGTTGGCTCTGAACATTCATCGGGGAATATTTACTTCTGCGAGGACTCTTCTGTACCCTTTTCCTGTTTTGCTTTGGCTTTTTTGTCAAACCGATAGCTACGAATAGACACTACCGGATATGGACCATCAAATCCTGCGACTACACCCTCCACTTCAACCTCTTTATCTGTCTTGGAGGCGTCGTGCCGAAGCTGATCGAACAGGTCATTGTGGCTAAAAACTACTTTCTGTTCCCAAGTTCCCGCCAACATTGCATGATTGATTACCGATGTTTGAGCTCGCCAATGCCTCCAAAACGGAACATTACGGATGTAACTACGCGCCCATCCGGGATGTGCGAAGAGTTCTCCTTTTATTTTTGCCTCAGACTTAACTATCCACGGTTGACTCCCCGCTTGGCGACCTCGAAAACGTTGATCTTTCAGCTGCTGAAGTATTTGGTAAGTATCAAGAGTATGCGATTCAGAGAATTTGTCATCCGTTCTCGGTTTTACCTTGATTAGGGTGCTAAATAACCGCTCCCGCCCATTTTTATCAATAGGTGTGTGGAAGGTCACGCCATCGGGTTCCGCCCACGGTTCCAACCGTCGTCTAATCTGTCTTTCATCATCACTATTGACAACACCGAACAGTTCAAATTTCAGGTTCTCAATTTCAGCGTTGCTAGAGGCAGTCAACCCGGCGATCAGGCAAATCATCAGAAGAATACCGAAATGAGATTTAAACCTCATCATTTTGCCCTCCTTGCAGTTTGAGTGATTTCGCGACCAGCGATTTTACAGTACAAATACAGGCAATTTACCACTACGAAACTCGTGATCTCTCCTCGAATTTACGTTGAATCCAACACAACGCGAAACCTATTCTCACCTGTAGATAATACGCCGAATGAGAGGAAAAGTTCCGAACTATGACAACACGCTCGAATTCGCATGATAGTCTCACCACAGTATCAAATCCACAACATATGAATCAAGTTGAAGCAGAAATGAGACACTCGCGATGGGGAAATTGAAGTGTTAGAAAGTCGATGATTTATCGGCGGCATGGCTCCGTTAGAAACCAAATTCCCCCTAATTGGTGCCGTATCGTCACTTCAACGCTTCAGCCAGAAATTCCAACAAGTTTATAAAAAAAGGGAAATTAGGAAGAACAACACTTCCCAATTTCCCCCATACCGCGGTGAATCAAGTTTTACATTCCAGCAGGCATAGTGCCGGGAGGATAGACAACCACGTCTGCACGCCGGTTTGCGGCGCGTCCGTCTTTTGTATTCACATTCGCAACCGGCATGGTGTGACCCCGGGCGATGGTTTTGATGTCGTTCGTTACTTTCTCCTTGAGATAGTTTGCCACGGCGTTAGCGCGTGCCTGGGAGAGATCCCAGTTACTACGATATTTTCCGCTCAGCACTGGCGTACCGTCGGCATGACCGGAAACAACAACCACGGCATGCGGATGAGCATTTATTGAAGCCACCGCTTTGTCAAGCATAGCCTTAGCTTCCGAACTCAAGCTGGTTTTTCCACTGGCAAATTGGACTGTCGCCGCGCTCATAGCCTTGACGGCCATCGCGTCTTCCAATTCCTTCTTTGCCGCCATCAGGTCATTTTTCAGATTGGTGACGCTTTGCGCGGTTGAATTTGCCTGTGCCTCCAAACTGCTGATGCTTTTGCGCAGCTTATCGTCCTCGGATTTCGCATAGCTCTGGGCGCTTTCGCCAGCAGCATTCACTGCTTGCACCAGTTCATCCCGAACCTTGGCGTCCCCGCTTGCCGCGAATTCTTCGGATCTCTTGATGGTGTCAGCATCTCCGAGCTGAGACGCAGCTATAGCGTCATCCCGTGCATCCTCAATAGCTTGGCTCAAGTCCGACTTCTGCTGTTCCAGCCCACTCTCCAACTTGGAAGCTCTACCATCCAGGTCGGCGAACGCTTTGTCATTTGCCGCAACGTAATCGCTTTTCCAGCCCTCGAACTCTTCGGTACTGAGCTTACCGCAACCGCTCAAAATCGCCCCAAAAATGAAAACACCAACAACCACAATCATGTTTCTCATGGTTCCCTCCTAAAAGATAAGGTTAAAATATATCTTGATAAACGTCCTGACGCTCTATCTGTTTATACCTTCATTTTAGCACAAACCGCTAGTTCATACCACAAAAAGTGTAATATCGCCCGGCAAGTGACCAAGATTGCACCTTTGCTGTACGGTACTTTGCAAAGTCAATCACCACTTTACTCTTAGCGTAACACACAATCAATGTCTCGTCAATCAAAAAATGCTAGGAGTATATCACAACGTCAAGATTATTCCGCCAAAGAGTCGTTGAAATCAACTTTGAGGATTACGCTTATCGCAACTTATGCGTCTGTTTATTCTCATCTTCTCCCGTTGTACTTAGGATTCCCCGCAGTGTGTGAATCAACTTGCCTTCCGCCAGCCATTTGCCTGCGACTCGCCAAACGATGCTTGAGAACGTCGGATAGACATGGATCATGCTGCCCAACTTTCGCAACGGGATACCTTCCTTCATAGCGAGGACAAATTCGTGAATGATCTCTCCGGCCGCCGGACATACGAGATGGACACCAAGAATTTTGCCGGTCCATTTCGTTACTACGACTTTGATAAAACCCTTGGTTTCTCCATCCGCGACAGCACGATCGACATCGCGTAACTCAACGGCGAAAACGTCCACCTCCCCATGTTTGTCTCGTGCTTCCGCTTCCGTCATTCCACACCGAGCAACTTCCGGATCACAGAACGTGGTCCAAGGCACGGCAGAGTAGTCTATTGCGCTAGAGCCGGGAAAGAAAATGTTGCGAACAATTTGCGCTGCTTGAAACGCCGCGGCATGGGTGAAGAGGTAATGTCCAATCACATCACCGGCAGCGAAAATATTTTTCACCGTTGTTTGCAGTCTTTTATTTACGCAAATCCCGGTAGGCGCTACCTCGACGCCTATCTCCTGTAGTCCCAGGCCCTCGGTATTGGGTTGACGTCCGGCGGCAACCAGAATCTGATCCACATCCAGACTGCACGACTCGCCAGCGATATCAAGGTTGACCGAAAAGTGTCCCAAGCGTGGTTCATTTTGACGGTCGCCGTAGAGTGGGCTTCGGTCATGATTAGTGACTTTATCCAGTCGTGCACCCGGAAGAATCGTGATGCCTTCCTCTCTGAGGTAGGTCAACATTCTTTCAGAGACTTCGGGTTCCTCCTTCGGCAAGATCCGATCGCGTTGTTGAACAATAATGACTTCTGTTCCGAGACGATGAAATGCCTGTCCCAACTCGACTCCAATGGGGCCCGCGCCTACCACCAGAAGTTTCGAGGGGAGTTTTTTCAAACTCCAGATATTTTCGCTGTGAAGATAACCGCCAGTTTCAAGTCCGGGGATCGCTGGAATGGCGGGACGCGATCCCGTCGAGATTACAAACTTCTTACTCCCGAGCCCTCTTGTTTGCGATTCTTCCCGATCTTCTACAATAAATGATTGCGGAGAATCAAAACGACCATTGCCAAAGATGACATCTATTCCCATATCACGGAACCGCTCCGGATTGTCATGCTCCTTTTCGATGGTCTCCTGTGCGGACGTAATATGTGCCATCACACGTTCGAAATCTACCTGGGCGCCGCTCACTTTGATTCCGTATTTCCCTGCTTCCCTCACATAGTTGGCAACCTTTGCCGCTTTGAGAATCGCTTTCGACGGTACGCAGCCGGTCCACAAGCAATCCCCACCCAGGCGATGTTTCTCAACGAGAGCGGTAGGTTTTCCCAATTTGGCGCTTGCAACCGCCAACACAAGTCCGGCACTCCCACCGCCAATGATTGTTAAATCATACTGTTTCATTTTATTGTGACGCTTCCCACGTTCTGCGAAACTATTGGTATCCACCAACTACGGTAAGCAAGTTCCAATATAAAAGTTCATCTTCCGCATCGACTAGGAAGACTAGGATTGGAAGGATGGAAGAGTGGAAGGGCGGAAGATCTCCCACCACTCGACCCTTAAGTCATTCCTTCGGAACAGAAGAATAAAGCTATTGATTTCTACGGACATAGAGACTCTTTATAGATTAGAATCTGCTGGATTTGTCAATCCAGCCGGAGCGGTTTGGACCTAGAACAAAACATAAGTTTATTGTTGAAACTTGCTTAAACCGAAATCCAGAGAGCGTCAGATTACGTGTTGTCCCTAACACCTAAAATCTCTGCCGCTCTATCGACCCACGGTCGAAAGTCCTCGTGAGAACACTGTTTCCGCGCTTCCTCGTATGGAAGCCACTTCGCTTCGACAAAACCTTCCTCAATATTGAGAGAAAGACGGGATTCATAGCGTGTTTCCATCAGATACCAGCTCACTACTTTCTCGTGTTGATTCCCATGCTTCTCACGATACTGAAACTGCTGTTTGCCTAGAAACGCTATGAGCCGAAGTTCCTCAACGCCGGCTTCTTCCCTCACTTCGCGAATCGCCGCACCCTCGGAGGCTTCGCCTTTATCAATGTGTCCCTTAGGCATGACCCATTGGACTTCGCCGTTCCTCCGTATCTGTTTTAACAATAGGAATTCGACGCAATCTTTGTTCAGGCGTACGACAATTCCACCTGCACATCTGTGCTGAGTTTCGGCATTTTCCAAACTAAGAGATCCTTTCTTGTGCCGGTAATATAACCAGGTGGTGAGGAAGATGAACTCGGCTCCAGGACTACCGTCGTAATATAGTCTTGGGGCCGTTAGTTGCTTTTTTCGGTTGACAGGCGATGACAGGTTAGGTATGATTAATACTATACTACGCTAGAAACTTGAGGAGAAACACAATGAACAAGGCGGTTGTTTGGACGATCGGTCTCGTCCTGCTTTGGGGCACCATGATTTTCAGTGGGTGTGATGAAACAGGTTCCGGCGGGAGCGGATCTAGCGATGTATTTAGAGGTGAACCTGCAATCCTAGACTCGGCTTTGGCAATTTCGGTGATTGATGATCGTCCAGATGGTATCACGGATGTCTTCTTTTCCGACACGAGTGATAGGATTTTTTTATGGATTTATTGGACAAATGTCGAGGGCCGTCATTCTGTTGATGTTCTGTGGTTCTCTCCAGACAGGGCATTGGACGATCCGCCCTTCCGAGAGGAGCGAGAGACGTTCTCTTCATCGACCGGCGAACAGGTTACGTGGTTCTATATAGAACGCCCACCCAACGGATTCCCGAAAGGCGAATGGATTGTTGAAATTGACATTGACGAATTATTTGAGCGTAGTCATCTGTTTCTTGTTGAGTAATTCCCGATACGCAAATCACACTGCTTAATCCCGCGCAACCCAGTCGTCCTCTCACCTTGCTGTCTTAAGAGCTTGTTTGAAAAGTCCGTAGTCAAGCCATTTTCGTCATTTGAAGACACGTCTTTCGTGATTTCCTGCCATATACCTGTCGCCCCGCTGGGGCTTAGGTGTACGAGGTTTCGACATTTTTGCACACCTTCAAGATCTCTATCGCACTCGCTATCCGCTCTTTTGATCCCCTCCAGGGCTAGTAGAGGCTGGTGCGCGGTGCGCACCCAAACTGCACTTTTCAAACAGGATCTACGTCAATTCCTGCCCAACAATCAATCGGTAAGCCTCTAAGTATTTCTCGCTAGTCCTATGAATCACGTGCTCAGGCAAGTGGGGAGCAGGCGGCTGTTTGTTCCAACCGACTTCCGAGAGGTAATCTCGCACAAACTGTTTGTCAAAACTACTTTGAGACTTGCCCGGTTCGTATTCGTCCTTGGGCCAGAATCGGGAGGAGTCGGGTGTAAACACCTCGTCGATAAGAATCAAGTTGTCATCAAGCAGTCCAAACTCAAACTTCGTATCGCAAAGGATAATCCCAACCTTCTCCGCGTGTTGGCTCGCGGATTCGAAAAGTGCGAAACTGACCTCAATTATTCGCTCTGACAAGTCTTTTCCGATTAACTCCTCCATCCGCGCAATCGAGATATTCTCGTCATGCTCCCCCTGCTCTGCCTTCGTGGCAGGCGTAAAGATTAGCTGAGGCAGACGATCGGATTCACGCAAGCCTTCCGGCAATTTTTCGCCGCAAACCGTGCCATCTACCTTGTATTCCGACCACGCTGATCCGGTGATGTAACCCCGCACCACACATTCGATGTCAATTCTATCAGCTTTGCGCACCAACATCGATCTTCCCTCAATCACGTCAGCATGCGGTTTCAATTCGTCAGGATACGCTCCGACATCTGTAGTTATAAGGTGGTTGTCCACGATTGAATTCGTGTAATCGAACCAAAACTCTGACAATGCGGTGAGAACATTGCCTTTACACGGGATGCCATCCGGAAGGACGTAATCAAACGCCGAAATCCGATCCGTTGAAATCATCAGAAGTTTGTCATCAAGATCGTAGAGATCCCGCACTTTTCCTTTGTTAAAGAGCGGCACGCTGGTCAGGTTTGTTTCTGTAACGACACTTTGCGTCATAAATCCTCCAGATACAATTTATTATGTAAAACTCAGATTCCAATATTGTCCTGTAAACCTCAATTAAGCAATTCATAAAAGAAATTTCGCCGCTTCGGCATCAATCCCAACTCGGTGATTGTCCGTTCAATCTCCTCAATGGGCATGCAGTAGACAGTTCCCGCCTTACTCACTACATTCTCTTCGATCATCGTTCCTCCCATGTCGTTCGCGCCAAACTTAAGCGACAATTGACCGATTTTAGGTCCTTGGGTCACCCATGAAGACTGAAAATTATCAAAGTTGTCGAGCATGAGTCGGGATACCGCCAAAGTTTTGAGATACTCGAAACTGCCAGCCGGGGGAATATAGTCCATTCGCGTGTTGTTGGGTTGCAGCGACCAGCAGATGAACGCAGTGAATCCACCGGTCTCGTCTTGTAACTCACGCAGGCTAATGAGGTGTTCCACGCGTTCGCCGTAACTTTCGACATGCCCGTACATCATCGTCGCACTTGACTTCAAGCCTACATAATGCCCTTGCCGCATGACTTCCAGCCATTCATCCGCTGTGCACTTCTTGGGACTGATTTCATCTCGAGCGTGATCGGTAAGAATTTCTGCGCCTCCGCCAGGTATCGAATCTAGCCCCGCATCCCGTAGCCGCGTCAATGTTTCCTTAAGGCTGATTCGGTTGATTTTTGCGAACCAATCAAGTTCCGGGGGGGAGAACCCGTGGATGTGAATCTCATAGTTTTCTTTAATCCAGCGAAGAAGGTCTTCGTACCAATCTAGTTTCAGTTTGGGATGCAAGCCACCTTGCATGAGGATAAGCACACCACCCAAATCGATTGTCTCTTGAATCTTCTGCCCCAACTCCTCTCGTTCCATGACATAAGCATCAGGGTCATTCTTATGCCGATAGAAGGCGCAGAAATCGCAATCCACGTAACACCAATTTGTGTAGTTTATGTTTCGATCCACTACATAGGTGATTACGCCGTCCGGGTGTTTGCGTTGACGAATAACGTCAGCCACGCTTCCAATTGAGATTAGGTCGGTGCTTTTGAAGAGGGTTAGACCATCGTCAAAGTCTAAGCGTTCACCGGCTAACGCTCTCTCCAGAATGGATTGAATCGTAGTATCCATAATCGGCAGTTTCCCTGATTTATATCAATTCTTATAGTCATTGCAACTTTCACCCAATCCGATACATCGGGAGAAGTCGCCGGCGATTTCTAAAAACTTTCAACCTTTAGGATCTCTATCGCACTCGCTATTCGCTCGCTCGATCTATCCGCTCAGTTGATCCCACGCTGGGGCTTTGGTGTAGGATGGCTTGGTTTTGCTACACACCTTTCGCGCCGCTGGCGCTCTCAAAGGCTGGTGCGCAGTGCGCATCTCAAAAGAAATGGTGGGCAGTGCCCACCCTACGACCGTACAAAGTCGAGTTTGGTTGACCTGTGAAAAAGTATTGCCTGCAGACTAGAATTCGTGTTTCACTCAATCCGATACATCGGGAGAAGTCGCCCCCGATTTCTATAAACCTCCAACCTTTAAGATTTCTATCGCACTCGCTATTCGCTCGCTTGATCTATCCGCTCAGTTGATCCCACGCTGGGGCTTTGGTGTAGGATGGCTTGGTTTTGCTACACACCTTTCGCGCCGCTGGCGCTCTCAAAGGCTGGTGCGCAGTGCGCATCTTATAAGAAATGGTGGGGAGTGCCCACCCTACGAACTACAAATGTACAAAGTCGAGCGTCGCTTGCTCGCTGAATTGGATTCTGAGCGGCTGGGACATGTCTGTAGACTGTTAGCTCCGCATTATCGTTCACGGTCCGTCTTTGAGAGCATTGTTGTCGTATTCCGCTTGCAGTTCCTTCACGAGTTCCAGCAGAACGTCGCGGGCATCACCCTGTCGCTGGCGTTTTTCCGTCCACTGCCATTGGTCGAGATACTCGTCGGTTCCGGTCAAGCCCTCCTTCATAGCGGTTCGATCAATGTCCGTCTGAAATCGATCGGGCATGGGCAGCGAAATCGGTTTTTTCCCATCAAAGGCTCTGACTTGAGCCGGAATATGCTTCCAGTAAAGTATCTGGTATGTCGCCATCTCCAGCTAGACTTCCAATTCCCCTTTGCGGTAAGCCCGCAAGAATTTTTTGCAAAATCGATCGCGCCCAAGCAGCATATCTTCAGCGAGCTGATACGCTCGCGATCCCCTATCAACGGAGAATACCTTGGACGGTCGGCTCGTGATCGGATCGATGATTCCGCTGTCCGCACCGGCGTCAATCGCCAAGCACATAAAAGCATCATTGACGATGCGGCGACACGGTAAGCCGAAGGATACATTACTAAAGCCGCCGGTAATGTGAATATCGGGACCATACTTTGCGCGGAGTTGGTGAATTGTGTCAAAGGCATGGACACCGAACGCACTGTCAACCGAGATTGGAAATATGAGAACATCAATGAATATGTCTTCAATCGAGATGCCTCTATCTAAGGCGGCGTCCACCATTTGAGAAGCGTTGGCGATTCGTTCAGCATCATCTTGCGGCATGCCGGATTCCCCCGCTGCCGTCACAATCACCTGCGAGTCATTCAGTTTCGCGAGATCCAGCGCCTCAAGTCGTTCCAAAGACGCAGAGTTCAGCAACATTCTGCCAGCTCTCCCGTCGCCAGATTCCAACCCCGCCTGAATCGTTTCGACGTTAGATGAATCCACGGAAAGAGGGATGGGACACATCTCTTCCACGGTTCGCACCAGCCACTGCATCGCCTCTTTCTGTTCCAGAGGACGCAGAGAAACTTCATCAACATTCAAGTCTATGAAATCTGCGCCGGCGTCAACTTGGCGTTGAACCAATCGGTGTACGTAGTTCAGTCCTTCAGATGCTTCAGCACCTTTGCCGTTCATCGCGGCTTGAACCGCAATCTTTACGTGTTTGACCCGCCCCTCTTCATAATCTTGGGTCTTTTTTACATCCTCGGGAATGGTCAAATAGCGCCGCTTTTTTCCGGCGTCAAGATAACGAACGGATTCAACACCGTCAGGGTTGTTGGTGACCAGCTTGCCCTTTCGCAGCACCACGCGGGTGGTATGAACATTTTCACCGATGATAATGAATTCTCTGCCGTTTAGCTTCATGATGAATTAGATATGGATCGTTACGATAGACATTAGGTTTGCATTAGGACCAACTTGTGTGAGCGCGCAATGAACCGTCATCTCATTTCTTGCGCGCGTGATGATCTCGACCCAAAAACGTGTTTGCCCACGCGCTTGTACCTTTCAACATGCCGTTCTTGAAGATTGTCGGGCCGTCCATCATGCTTTCCTCTTCACCGTATGCTTTGAGCCTCTCGTAGGCTCGTCCCCAAATGCAATCCTTTTCGCCAATTTCACATTTTCCTTGGCGTGTGCCGCCGCAGGGGCCATTGCGCTGGTTCTTCACGCATTGAGATTCAGGGCAGAGAAAAGCGATTTCCGGCAACGAACAGTCGCCACAATCACGGCAATCGAACATTACTGCTTTAATGGCGTGTTCGGCTCCATGCACGGCTTTTTGCACGGGAACGCCGGCATTGTCAACCGCCCGAAAAAGTTTCTGTCCGGCCTTGAAGCCTAGCGTTCCTTCTTCAAATGCTGCTCCGTGCAAACTCCTGTTTACCTTGTAGCCCAATGACAGATCTCGCCTTGTCGCTTGTAAGGCGTCGGGCCGTTTTGAAAAGAGGTAGCTTCGGTTTACTTCGGTTGAACTGAGACCCGTATCCGGCGCCGGTTCGAAGAAGTAGAATTCGTCGGCGTAACCGAAACAGATTTCCTTCACGAACTCCTTCCAGTCATCGGCGCCAAATTCATCGGTTATCTGCAGAATTTTCTCATAATCCTTGTACCGCAGATGCCCCCCGAGATAGACTCCGCGATAGCCCAATCCCTTCGCAACCGCACACTGTTTCGCCGCAAAGTTCAAGAAAAAGGATTTACCCTTGTCACGCGATTTTGCTTGCTTTTCAACCAGCCGCAGCAAGTCGTCGGTTACGGTGACCCCCGGAATTTTCCCTGCGTTAAAGTACCGCGCCGCCGCTCGACTCAACACATAGACGTTTCCAAGCACTGGCACATTGATGCCGTGCATGGACATATATTTTAACAGTTCATCCTGCTTACGGGAGTCGTAGCCAATTTGATTGATGATAAACGTCGCGCCGTTCTCCACCTTTTTAGCAAGCTTAAAATACTGGGGCATCACCTCGCGTTCATGGCGTTTGTGGTTGTTAACTACAGCGCCGAGATAGAAGTTGGTGCGTTTTAGTATTTCCTCTTTTTTCCCTGCCGCAATGCTCATCCCGTCGTTCATATCCGAGAACATTCTGAGCAGACCGACCGAATCGGTGTCAAAAACCGGGCTCGCTTGACCTTGGTAGCCATCGTTGGGATAGTCACCCGACAAAGCGAGCACATTGTTGAAACCTTCGCTGGCGAGCTGCCATCCACGACTCTGGAGAGCATTGCGATTCCAGTCTTTGCAAGAAAGGTGGATGACGACTTCCTGACCTCGCGAGATGAGATCCGTTCCTAGCGTGTCGGCACTGAGCATGGCATTTCCGCCAGGATTGTCGGTAATGCTTAGGGCGTGTATGCGCGGGTGTTCGGTGAGTTTCCTAGCCAAATCGAGTACGCGTCTGCCATTGCGCTCGGTGATTACACCGCGCGAGGTCACCAACTCAATGCAGGTAACAAACGTATCTGTTCCTTCAAGCAATTGGCGCAGTGGACGCTTTTGCCATGCACCTGCCTGTTGACCGGACTGAGCGTAGGCGGTATTCATCCGTTATGACCCCGTACGACACTCACACAAATTCGGCTGGCATCGGTTTGAACTGGCACCCCTCGACGAAAACTTCGAAGAAATCCGGCGTCGTTTCCAATTCGACGTGTTCAATCTTTTTGACCAACTCCTCGATTGATTCACGTTTCCCGCGCGACAGCAACACCTCCCTCGCCCCTTGTACCGCCGCGTTGCCAATCTTGACAATACGCTCGCCGGCAACAGGCGCCAAGAAACCGATGTCGATTGCATTGCGCGGATCAACATAGTTGGCAAACCCGCCAGCCAAATATAGGTTCTTCACATCCGCCGGATTAACACCGAATTCTCGCATTACGATGAATTGACCGCAATAATTTGCGGCTTTCGCTTGGGCAAGATTGCTGGCATCATCACGTGAGAAAGTGATTCCATGTTCGGGAATTATTGCTATCTTGCGCTGTTTCTTTTCCGTGAAAACGCCCATGGGCGTCATCAATTCGTGGTTACGGAGCTCTGCAAGCAAATCAATTAAGCCGGACCCGCAGATGCCTTGAGGATCGATATCGCCTATAGTCTGGTATTCAGTCTGACCGTTGTTCAAATGAATTGATTCAATGGCGCCATCGTATCCAGGCATGCCGTATTCAATCCCGCCACCCTCAAAAGCGGGACCTGCCGGGCAGGAAGCTGCCACCAACCGGCCTGCGTGCCCCACAACCACTTCGGTGTTGGTGCCAACGTCCACGAGCATTACTATCTCGTCTTTCGAGGTGATATCAATTGCCACCAGATCTGCGGCAACATCCGCACCAACATGGCTTGCAATTAGGGGCAAACCGTAAACAACTGCTTTTGGATTTGCGCGAATCCCCAAACGCCTTGTTTTCTCAAGGAGCGAAGTCGTCTCGCGCTTACCTTCCAGATAATCGTGTTCGATTGTGGACTTATAAGGTTTTTGACCGATACTCTGCACATCAAGCTTGAAGAAGATGTCGCGCATGGTTGAATTGCCCACCAAGACAATCTCATAGATTTCCTGACGAACAAAACCGAGGCGCTCCCCCATCTCCACAATCTCGTGATTTAGCGCGTTGATGACCGCCTTGCGTAACTCCCCGCCAAATTCTGCATCGTACGAGATTCGATGCATCACATCGCTCCCGCCAAACCGCTGCGGGTTCTCAAGCGAACTGACGCAAACGCTCTTTCCGGTCTCCAAATCAACCAAATCGATGACGATCGTGGTCGTGCCGAGATCGATCGCCAAACCGTAGAGGTGGCCCCGATACTTGTCAATGTACTCACCGTTATAATAAACACTATCGCCCCGGCGGACGACTAACGGATCAAGCTCTGTCGGTTTTTCATGTGTCAGGGTGAGAATCTTGGGAGTGCGCCTCAATGGAGAGAATACAATATCAACGTCAGGATCCTGAACGACCGCCTGACAAGCGAGACGATGGTCTTCTCGTAGAAACGACTCTACCTCATTTCGAGGGCGTAACGCCTCCATGCCCGATTTAACCTCAACAATACACTCATGGCATTGTCCGGTCCGAAAACAGGAAGTTGGGACTTGGACAGCAAGTTCATCAGCATAATCGAAGATGGTTTTCCCGGCAGACAATTTCCGGGCTTTTCCATCATGTTCTATTGTACCCATTCCGTACTCAATGTCCTCAAGAAGAGCGCCATCTACCGATTCCGATTCCCAAGCAGTTCGATAATCTATGCGGTCATCCCCACCACAGAGAAGTAAATCACCTTTAGCCGGTGGCTTGCGTTGATTGCGACATCCGAATTTTGCCGTACATTGATCAAAACGATTCTTGTAAGGACATCGATACGTGGATTGCTCATCCGCATGCAATACTATGTCCTCAAACAGTTGGGTGATGCTGTCGAGTCGTTTCTGGTATTCTTCTTTTTTGATTTTCTGCATTCTGAGTTGTCACGAATTTTAGAACTCTTCCTCATCCTCATCTTCGGCGAACTTCTTTGCCAATGCGACACAGGCAAGGGCATCCTTCCCGTACCCGTCGGCGCCCATATCATCGGCAAACTCCTGCGTCACCGGCGCTCCACCCACCATAATTTTAACGTCCTCGCGAAGATCCTCGTCAATGAAAGCGTCGATTGTTTTTCCCATGTTCGGCATAGTGGTCGTCAATAGAGCAGACATTCCCAATACCTTCGCATCGTGCTCCTCAACAGCCTCAATGAACTCATCGTCCGAAGTATCCACACCTAAGTCATGGACAACGAATCCGGCGCCGCGTAACATCATGATGCAAAGATTCTTGCCGATATCGTGCAGATCGCCCTTCACGGTCCCCATGATCACCGTTCCGATGGGCTCTACCCCGGAAGCTGACAGTATCGGCTCAATGTATGCCATACCTGCCTTCATTGCGCGTGCACAGGCAAGTACCTCCGGCACAAAGATGAAGTTTTCTCGAAATTTAATTCCAACAACGCCCATGCCGGAGATGAGTCCGTCGTCCATAATCTCGAGCGCTTCAGTCCCGGAAGCCAAGGCTTCTTTGGTCAATTCGTCCACCGCATCATTGTCTCCGTCAATAAGCGCGGCGGCGATTGTCTGCATCTCGGGAGCAGCATTGGTAAACGTCTCAATCGTCCGTGCTATTTCATCAGGTCGCTCAATAAACTCTTCAATCTCGTCGCGAATGAATTCATTTTCTATATCGGCGAGTTCCGCCATTCTTGCTCTCCAACCTCCGTGACTTGACACTACTGCCCGAATTCCATTTACGATAGTGTGCGCAGTTCTAAACTACAATCTCTTACAGCCGAACATTTACTTTCCGAGTAAGGCAATGCCCTCACGATACGTATTGGCAGACGTTTGTAACGCTTGAAGCTCGTCATCCGTCAGGTCGATTTCGATTACCTGTTCAACGCCGCCGCCTCCAAGCTTTATCGGAACGCCAATATACAGGTCGTCGATACCGTATTGCCCCGTAAGATACGCCGAGCAAGGGAGTAGACGTTTCTTATCGAGGATAACGGCTTCCGTCATTTCGGCGAGCGACGCACCTGCAGCGTAATAACCACTCGTTTTCAGCAAATCGACGACTTCGGCGCCGCCATCACGAGTCCGTTGCGCCATCTCGTCAATTCGGTTAGCAGGAATAAGCTGCGTAATTGGAACACCGTTAACCGTCGTATAGCGAGGAAGTGGTACCATGGTATCGCCGTGTCCCCCAAGAACAAGGGCGTGAATGTCCTCGACGGATACTCCCAATTCGAGCGAAATAAAATAACGGAATCGCGCCGAGTCAAGGACACCTGCTTGTCCGACGACGCGGTGGGCGGGAAATCCCGAAACCTTCCACGCATGGTAGGTCATAATGTCGAGAGGGTTCGTCAGCATCACGATGACGCAGTCCGGCGAGCGATTCACCACATTTTCCGTGACGCTCCCGACAATGTTGGCGTTCGTTTGCAATAGGTCTTCGCGCGTCATACCCGGTTTTCGAGGAGAGCCCGACGTGATAATCACCAGATCCGACCCGGAAGTAGCGTCAAAATCAACTGCTCCCGTGATGTTCGAGTCAAATGCCTCAATTGGAGCTGTTTGTCCCATATCGAGGGCTTTTCCCTGCGGAACGCCGTCGATAATATCTACCATAACAACATCGCCAAGTTGCTTTTGAGCAATTAGGAATGCAGCTGTCGCGCCGACGTTTCCCGCCCCAATTACGCTAATTTTCTTTCTACCCACGCGTTCCTCCATTCAGAAAGAGTTCAGCAGATCCAGAATCTAATCAAGCCGTGAAATTTTCGATGATTGCAGTACCAAACTCAGACGTGCGCACCTTCGTCGCGCCGTCCATCAGCCGTTCAAGGTCATAAGTCACACGCTTTTGTAGAATTGTGTGTTCAAGCCCATGGATGACCAAGTCTGCCGCCTCTTGCCAACCGAGATGTTCAAGCATCATTACGGCGGAGAGAATCAACGAACTCGGATTGACGACATCTTTATCGGTATACTTGGGGGCGGTGCCGTGAGTTGCCTCAAAGAGTGCCGTCTCATCTCCGATATTCCCGCCTGGCGCCATCCCGATGCCGCCAACCTGCGCCGCGCAAGCATCGGAGAGATAGTCGCCATTCAGGTTTGGCGTAGCAATCACATCATATTCGGCGGTTCGTGTCAAAATTTGCTGTAACATGCTGTCGGCAATTCGATCCTTGACGACAATTTTGCCATCCGGGGCTTTCCCACCATGATTGTCGTAGAGATTGTCTTCAGTAATTGTCGCATCAATGAACTCATTCTCCGCAACCTGATAACCCCAATCGCGGAAGGCACCCTCGGTGAATTTCATGATATTGCCTTTGTGGACAAAGGTGACGCTAGAACGGTTGTGGTCGATAGCGTACTGAATCGCCATCCGCGCAAGACGGCTTGTACCGAATACACTAATGGGTTTAATGCCGATCCCGGAATCTTCACGTACCGCCACGCCCATATCGGCGTGAAGAAAGTCAATCACCTTTTTTGCTTCGGGTGTTCCTTTCGCCCACTCGATGCCAGCGTACACATCTTCGGTATTCTCACGGAAAATCACGACGTTCATGTTTTCGGGGTGAGTCACAGGAGCTGGCACACCTTGAAAATAGCGCACCGGACGAACACAGGCATACAGGTCCAATACCTGGCGCAGTGTTACGTTTAAGCTTCGAAATCCGCCACCCACCGGCGTTGTCAATGGGCCCTTCAGGGCAACACGAAAATGCTTGATAGCATTGAAGGTGTCTTGCGGCAGCCATTCGCCATATTCGGCATGTGCTTTTTCGCCGGCATAAACATCAAACCACACGATACGTTTTTCGTTTCCATATGCTGATTCAATTGCGGCGTCGATCACCCGGCGCGTGGCTTTCATGATATCACGACCGATACCATCGCCTTCAATGACCGGAATTATCGGCTGACTCGGCACCTCTAACCGTCCGTTTACTTTACCGATAGTTTCGCCTTCAGCAGGCACTTGAAGTTTGTCAAATTCTATCACTATTGTTCCTCATTCTAGCTTGATTTTCCGCCGCGCTGCTCCGCCGGACGGTATGGAATGTCGTGTTTCCCTGCGTATATTTGGGTCGGTCGAAAGATTCGATTGTCGATTAGCTGTTCCAACCAGTGTGCAAGCCATCCAGCGACTCGCCCCATGGCAAAGATTGGAGTAAAAGCGTCGGGCCGGATCCCCAGAGCATCGTACACGATACCCGAGTAAAAATCAACATTTGCAAATATTCCCTTCTCACCCAACCTTTCGGTGACGATTTCATCGACCCTCAAAGCAATCTCGTACAGCTCGGTTGAGCCATGCTCCTCAGTCATTTCGTCTGCCAGGCGTCTCAGGATAATTGCGCGCGGGTCTTTCGTCTTATACACACGGTGCCCAAAGCCCATGATTCGGTCTTTGTTCGCCATCTTGTTCTCAATGTAGGATTCCGCGTTTTGAACCGATCCAATCTCATGGAGCATATCAAGCACCTGCTCGTTCGCACCGCCGTGTAATGGTCCTGACAGCGTGCCGACCGCCGAACTGACTACCGTGTACGGATCCGCCAACGTCGATCCTGTGACACGCCCGCTAAACGTTGAGGCATTCATCGTATGGTCGGCATGCAATATTAGACACACGTCAAGTGCTTTTACGCTTACATGATCAGGCTCTACCCCCGTAAGCGTGTACAAGAAATTGGCGGCATGTCCAAGGTCGTCTCGAGGGGAAAGAATTTCAGCACCGTTTCGGAACCTCTCAAATGCGCTAACGATGGAAGGAAGCTTGGCAATCAAGCGAATACAAGAAAGGTGGTTTTCCGCGTCCTTGGTGACATCCCTCGCAGGATGAAACATGCCCAAGGCTGCAATTGCGGCTTGCAGGGCATCCATGGGATGTCCGTATTCGGGCAAGCATTTAAGTAGATCAATGATTTGGGATTCGAGCCTTCGGTGGTTAGCCAACTCATGGATTAGACTGCCAAGCGCTGCTTGATCCGGCAAATCGCCTTTGAGCAACAGATGAGCAGTTTCCTCATACGTGCTGTGTTCGGCAAGATTTTCTATGCGGATGCCCCGGTATTCCAGGACTCCCTTTAGCCCATCGACAAAACTGATTGCGGATTCAGCGATCGGTACCCCTTCAAGACCGGGTACAAATTCATGTGGCATGCAACCCCTCCTACGGCCGACACGGCGCGTGAAAACAATTCCTTATTCATAAGTGCGCGGTTTCCCAGCAAACTTGGTAAATTGCCGGAGATGGTTCCGAAAACGTGGCACGGCAAGTTTGACCGGAATTGTCCTCTGCGGTGATCTCGCCCGGCTATTTCTAATCCAACATAACAATCCTTTTACCATGGATTTTACATTGGCGACAAACAAAGTGCATGTTCTAGATTTGGGCGTCCCGAATGCTCGTAACGCACCGACTTTGCGAGGAAATCAGGGAAGGCATGGGCTACCTTTGGATGGACCGTATTCCGGCAGGCTCTATAAAATAAATTCAATTCTGTCGCGACAGTGCATTTACGTACTTTGAATTCGGCGTTAACTCAATTCTATTGTAGCAAAATCAGTCCCGAAAGTCAAGTTAAAAGAATGGATGTGCCGAGTCCAGGGAATTGTACACAATGCGCTCAGGTGTGGATAATTCTACAGAGTTACCTGCCTTGATTTAACACCCGAAAGGAGAATTATACTCCGGATACACCGACTTTGAAGTGTGTCCAAGTTCGCACACCATGTTAGGGGAAACGCACCTGATTTTTTCAGCAGTAATCCGTAGGTTGAGTTGGGTTGAACGTCACCTCCCAAGAAACGCCCTACGATGCACCTAGTCCTGACGTTTAATCGCGCTCACTACCCACAAAGCATAGTGAAACCCAACGGTGACGCAGTTCAAGATTCGTGGGTGTTGGGTTTCACTCACGCTACCCGCAAGACAGTGTTGTTGTAAAGCGGATTTTCTTCTGGTACTGACACGGACTCGTGATTATCCGTTCAACCCAACCTACGCGACTATACGCGACTAGATAACTGGGAATGCCCGAGGTTGTCAAGCCGATAGCTAGGGCAGTCGGACAACCTTTTGTGTTGGGAATCGGGAATTGGTGGGAACTCCTCCTACCCAAAACACGCGCTCTATGAAAACCCTTATCCGTTGAATCAGATGCGTTTCCCCTGCCTGCACACGAGCCTGCCCGTTCTTGTAAATCCGTGGACACATGTGTTATTCTTTAACACTATAGGAATTCAGGGCAGATTCACCCATATTACGGTTTGGAGAAAACGGGATAGTCGGTAGTGCGCAAAAGGAAAAATTGGAGACTGGATAGAGTTGCGGCAAGACCACTGTTGAAGCGAGTTTCACTCACAACTGGAAGTCGCGCCGGGGAGAAGGAACTCTATCATACAGGATTTACTCTCGGGATTAACCATCGCCTTCGTTGTCCACTCAGTTAATCCCTCACTGTTCGGTCGATTGGTTCCTAAAGAAATGCCACATTCTGAGTTGTAAATACTATGGCCGCCGATACTTCTTCCTTCGCAGGTGTATTTAATCGATTGGATCTATGCTGCTGGGGATTTCATCTTCGAATTGACGACCATTAAAAGTTGATGAATCGCGAAACGGCAAAAAATCGTAAAGTTGGTAACAGGGATTGTTGATTAAAATCACTCGATTGTGTAGTATTTACCAAGGTCCTGTTTGAAAACTCAATAATTTTACTGCGATTGAAGCGGAGTGCGCTAATCTCAACGTTGGAAACCCAGGACACAGGGATTTCAGCTCTATTGAATGAACCATCCACAACCTACACTTAAAACACACAGGAGATAGGACTAGTGGTCATCGTTATGAGCGCAGAGGCGGAGCAGAGATACATTGATGCCGTCATTGCCAGAATTGAGGAGCTTGGGTACACCCCTCACCCCATTCAGGGAACGGAACGCACAGTCATTGCGGCAATCGGGGATGAGCGCGGCAAGTATGAACTTCAGCAGCTGGAGTCAATGCACGCGGTTGATAAAGTTGTGCCAATTCTTGAACCGTATAAGTTGTCGGGCAGGGAATATAGGTCGGAGCGAAGTGTTATTCGTATCGGCAATCTTGAGATTGGCGGCGATCGGTTAATCTTGATGGCGGGACCATGCTCGGTCGAAAGCCGCGAGCAAATCCTGGAAGCAGCCGAAACCGTGAAGGAGTCCGGTGCGCAGATTCTGCGGGGCGGCGCTTTCAAACCGCGCACGTCTCCGTATAGTTTTCAGGGACTTGGTGAGGAAGGACTGGAATACCTCGCCGAAGCACGAGACAAGACCGGGTTGTTGATAATCACCGAACTGCTAGATAGTTACGATTTGCAGCTTGTGGAGAAATATACCGACATCATTCAGATTGGAGCTCGGAATATGCAGAACTACGGGCTCCTGTCACGCCTGCGAAAAACAAAGAAGCCGGTCATGATTAAGCGCGGCATGATGTCCAAAGTGGACGAACTCTTGCTTTCAGCCGAATACGTTCTCTCCGGGGGTAACTACAATGTGCTACTGTGCGAGCGGGGCATTCGCACGTTTGAAACAGCAACCCGCAACACATTCGACCTGAATGCAATTCCCGTAATCAAGAAAATGAGTCACTTGCCTATCGTCGCGGATCCGAGCCACGGGACCGGAGATTCGGAATTTGTTCCACCCATGGCAAAAGCGGCAGTCGCAGCGGGAGCGGATGCGCTAATGATCGAAATGCATCCGAATCCCGATAAAGCGCTTTCGGATGGCGCACAGTCGCTCAACCCAGACACATTCTTACAGTTGGTTGACGAATTGCAACCTTTCATTGAAGCAAGCGGACGAGGTTTTTAATTGTGTGCGGATTGTGAATCGAGGTACGAGAAAACGCAAGGCGATTCCAGGACGTTTTCTACACTTCACAGCAGGACAGTCCCTTAACTCGATATGCGAATCGAATTGAGAAACGTGTCTTTGCAACACGATAAGAAACCACTTCTGTTTCAGGGTATAAATCTCGCCCTGGAGTCAGGGGAATTCATCCTCGTTCAGGGAGCGTCAGGAGTCGGCAAGTCCAGTTTATTGCGCCTGATGAATCGGTTGCAAGAAGCTACATCGGGGGAGATTCTGATTGATGACCAGCTGATTGCGACATATGAAGTCACTTCATTGAGACGTAACATCGGCTATGTTCAACAAACTCCTATAATGATTCCCGGCTCGGTGGAGGACAATTTTAATTTCCCATTCCAATTCCACTCGACCGGTGCACAGAAGTTGCCCAGCTTGGATGAATAACAGATGTGGATGGAGACGTTTCTACTTGAAGGCGTTAAATTGAGTGATGACGCAATGAAACTGTCCGTGGGTCAAAAACAGCGAATTGCCTTGATTCGCACGTTGCTCGTCAGCCCTAAAATCCTTCTGTGCGATGAACCAACATCGGCGCTTGACCAACAGTCAAAGGAGATTGTTGAAGATTCCTTGGAGCGACTGAACGTCGAGCATGGAATAAGCATTGTATTAGTAACTCATCTTGATTTTACGCTCAGCCGGGCAAATTCACGAAGATTTCTCCTCCAACCTGACAGGCTAGAAGAGGTATCCGCATCCATATCATAGAGATTACTCCGCTCCAGTTGGTATTCTGCTTGGTGTTTGTCGTCGTTGCCGGCGTCGGATCTCTCCTTTTCAAATTGAGGTTGGAGAAAGACCTTGCCTGGGGAACCGTGCGGACGTTTGCCCAACTATTTTTGGTTGGATACATCCTCAAGTTCATCTTCGACATCAAGAATCCGTATCTCGTGATTCTTTGTTATACTTGGATGATTTTCTGGGCGGCGCAGACAATCAGCGGACGGGCAAAAGAAAAAGAAGTCCGTCTTTTTGCACCAACTTTTGTATCGATGGTCGTCAGTTACATGATCGTCGCCTTTGTCGTCACCGGGGCAATTCTACAAGTCAAGCCGTGGTATACTCCACAGTATTTCATTCCGCTCGGCGGAATGATAATCGGCAACTCCATGAACGCCATATCAATCGCTTTGGACAGACTTTTCTCTGACCTGCGTAAAGAGTCTGATACTATCGAATTGGCTTTGTGTCTGGGCGCGACGTATCAGGAGGCGACGGGTGACATTCTTCGGGCAGTCATCAAAGCCGGGATGATACCTTCTATCAACGCGCTGATGACAGTTGGGTTAGTTTCGCTGCCGGGCATGATGACAGGTCAGATTTTGTCGGGTACTCAACCGCTGACTGCCATTAAGTATCAAATCCTTGTAATGCTAATGTTGGTGGCGTCCACGGCAATCGGCACTGCAATCGTCGTCCATATTGTTCGACGCCGCTGCTTCACGAAAGCCCACCAGATGGCGCTCTCCTAATTTCGACCTGCCGAATCAGGTCAAGATTATGAATTTGACGTGGTTATCTCCAAGAGGCAAGGGTATGCACAATCAGGTTCACTCCCCACCGCATCCACTTTTCGTCGGCGTCATTTTCCATCCATTTCAAGCCTAACCCTGCCGCATCGTAGAACACGGCAATCCGTCCATTCAGTCGCAGTACATAGAATCGTCCCCGTTTCTTATCTACCAGCGGCGGTCCCTTCTTGAATTCAAAGAAACTACTGCAGATTGGTTCGCCCGATTCGACGGGACGTAGGTCTGCCCTTAGATCCAAAATTTTCCATAGTTCGAAGCGGATGGAATTTGCAATTGCGCCATTATTTCCCCAGTCCTGTGAGAGGTCGGAAAAAAAGAGTGTCCCGCCATTTTGAAGGTATGATTTCAGATTTGCACGCTCCTGTTCGGAAAAGGCGAATGCACTTGTCGCTGTTATGTACACTAGTGGAATACGCTGAATTTCCGGGTCCGCTAATGGCGTGTCCCCCGGGAGAAGTTTAGTGTGCACTTTCGTCCAGCGATTCATCGCATCAACTAGTCGGCTTAATAATTCGGTTCGGACAGTATCGGCAGCATCCTCGTGCTGCACGGTAGCAACGTTATAATGACCTTGTATTTCTCTGCCAGATCCGCTCACCTGAGCCTGCGGCGGAGCTCCGATTTCTCCCCGAAGCTTCTCCAGCCAACCCCCGTTTCGAGCCGGAGTGTCAACAGGGAGACTTTTCTTTCGTCCAGATGATACGTTGGGACGCACAGATGCGTTTGGAATGGCATCGGTTAAGCGAGCGTTCAAATCAACGCTAATTTTATTGTCCTCTACCGGCATTGTCTCGTCGGGGGATGATAGGTTAGGTTTGTGTAGTACTCGTTCATTAGGACGTGCGTACGTGACGAGAGGTACGGCAGGTGACGGAGTGGAGCGCTGCTGTGGTGGAGTCATTTTGATGGGCTGGCTGGAGCGTGCCAATCTCGAACGTGGGGAAACACGCGCTTTGGGAGACCGTTCAGTCGGGACGTTGATCATGTCGACCTGTAGCGCATCATCGGAAATCTCCGGGTGGCGTTGCGGGAGAATTGTCAAAAGATAAAGAATCAAGACGTTACACAACAGAGACAGCAGCCATGAGGTGAGGGTGATTTGGAAGCTGCGTGACCGCTGGCTCAAGAGAGCGTTTGAATGGGAAGGAGATGTCACCAAAATATCGGGCGCTTGTTTACGTTCGGCCGATCGAGAATGCGTTGTATCCCCACGTCTCATCTTCCGCCATCCCAACCTGCTCTTGTGCGCCTTTCACGAACTTTTACTCGCCGGCTTCATTCTGGTCAACATTTGGATACGCACGAGTGGTCTATCTTCGCGCGATCTGATCTGCTGTCTGGTAGGTCGTCCAGAGTTCAGTCGTCAAGTCATAACGGCAAACTCCCGCCGAGAACGTACCAATCCAAATGTATTTCCCATCCAGCGCAATGCTGCGGATGTTGTTGTCCGCTACACCGTCTTCAAGCCTAAAACTCACCCATTCCCGTAATGATTTGTCGTACCAACTAAGCCCTTCACCTGCCGTGCCAACCCAAACATGCTTTTCACCTGCAGAAATGGTACTAATCTCATTACCGGCGATACCGTTTAGAACCGTGTAGGGCGTCCACGCGCCCGTTTTTAGATGGTATCGATACAGTCCATGCCTGGTCCCGATCCACGTGTTGAGTCCATCGGAATCGAGCGCGGTGATTTCTGCCTCCCGAAGGTATTCCGGGATGTCGATTTCGGATTCCGACTCGAATCGTGGGAAGTCTGCTTTAAGAATCCTTAAGCCGTTTTCACGTCCGATCCAGACTTGGTCATCCATAAACGTCATGGCTGTACAATCGACAATTCCCCAGTCATCGGAAGATTCTTCAATTTTTTCAGTGTAGCCTATGGAAGTCCCAGCACGTGTTTGCTCTATTACTTGCCGTCCGGATATGAGTGTCCATGAATCTGCCTTAAAATCATAAACGGCAATCATGTCATCGCACAACACCCAAATCCTGCCCTGATGAAATTTGATGTCCCGCACCCACGGAAGCAAGGGATGCGTCGCTATCGCCTCCTCATGCGCCTTATCATAAACGATGACTCCCGCCTCTGTGCCAATCCAGAGAGTACTGAAAACTGGTTCGATGACACGAACTACAGGGTGCGAAGGTAAGGCAATTTTGAGGTCCAAGAATGGTGACGGGAAGATTGGATCGTTCGGCATGGGGGTCTTCCGAATTATCGCTTCATGGAGGAATTGGACCGCTTTCTCTTGCGCCACAACAGGATCGTATTCAACGTAAACCTTTTGTTCTGTCGTGGGCGATGTTGCTCGCAGTGCCTCCTCGACAGCCTCGGCCGTGTTATCGACGGTTCTTTTAAGGGTTCTTTCAAGTTCAACTATCTGAGTAATCTCCGTGTTTCTGAGCGGATCATAGCTCAAATCGGCGACATGCCAAGTATGCAAGATTTTGTCATAACGCGCCAATCCAACTCGGGTTCCAACCCACAAACCATCACCATCAGAAACCACTGATTTCACGTTGTTACTCATTAAATCCAAGGGAGTGGAGGCAACCTCCGCGGGCGCCTCCGAATAGACCGTCCAGACGCCATTCTTCCAATGATGACGAGCGAGCCCGGCGTCCGTGCCGAACCAGATTTCATCTTCATCGACAGCAACAACCCGGATGTTGTCGGAAGGCAATCCCTCTGCCACCGTAAAATCCCGAGAGAGATCGGTTATCTGGTTGTAGAGCGTGATACCGTCGATGGTGCCAATCCAGTGATACTTCTCCTTGGATCCTATACTCTTGGCTTCGCTGGCGACTAAACCGTCTTTGCGTGAATATGGGGATAGGGAACCAATCTCTGTGTCGTAAATCGTTACCCCGGAAGGGCCCGTGAGGAAGGTATACTTGCCGTCAATATTGATAGAATTGACGAGGTTGTTAATCAAACCGTCAACCGTCGTGTAAATTTGCCACTTGTCTTCTGTAGGGTCGTACCTTGCCGCGCCATCGTTTGTGCCAAACCAGACCTTATCACCATCGATTGCCACCGTCCAGACAACGTTGTGCGGAAGTCCATCTTCGGTAGTAAATGTCTGCCAAGTCCCAGCATGTGTGTCAAAGCGTGAAACACCTGCTAGCGTAGCAATCCACATCACATTTTCGTCTGCGACAATAGCATTTATGCGATTGTCACACAGCCCCTCGGTACGTGTGAAGTTAGTCCACAGATCGCTGCCCAAACTGTATTTGCTTAGCCCGCCATGCGTCCCCGCCCACAGAAATTCTCCGTCCCAAGCTAAGCTAGAAACATAGCGATGGATTAAGCCGTCATTCACGGAATAATTCAGCCATGAATCCGCTACTTTGTCGTACCTGCTAATCCCATTTGGAGTGCCAAAAAAGAGAAATTCATCACTCACAGCAATCGCCAAAATGTTTCGATTAGCCAGCACTTCCGTGGTGCCTCGTTCCCGACTTGGTGCATAACTCCACCACGTCCCATCTTCCTTGTTATACTTGTATATCCCTCCATCTGTTGCGACCCAAATATAACGAAGTGAGTTTTTGATGTCATTTACTCGCGCACGAGAAAGCCCTTGAGCGTCATCTTCGGTGAACTTGCGGGTTTGACCGGATTGCAGATCATGCCGCACTATGTGCCGCCATCCGCCCAACCAGAGAAGTTTCCCGTCAAGAACTATGGTATCACTGGGATGCTCCGGTTTAATTTGAAGCTGACGCCAACCCAATTCGTCATCACGGAGATAAATTCCATGCTCTGTCGAAACTGCAAGCGTTCTATCATTTTGGACAGTTGCAAGAATCGGAACCGTTCCCAATTCGGGAATAGTGTGCCAACTACCATCCGATTTGTTGTACCGGGACAGCCCTGCTTCGGTGCCAACCCACACATAGCTTGGATCAGCGGCGAGGTCGGTAATTCGATTGCCCGCCAGCCCTAAACGTGTAGAAAAGGCGGTCCATTCTCCTGTAGTATTATCATATCTGTTGAGTCCGACGTGAGTGCCGATCCAAATCTGTTTTCCATCGACTAAGGTCGTAGTAATCTCATCGGCCACCAACCCGCTCTTCGCTGCTCGGAAGTACACCCATGTCTGATCGGATTTGTTAAAGCGTGAAATACCTTGGTCGGTCCCAACCCAGACAAAATTTCCAACAACATCTAGGCACGCGACCCTTCCTCCACCCAAACCTTCTTCGTTTGTGTAGGTTTTCCAACGTTCCGTGCTTGGATTAAATAGACTTATCGCCTTGGGAGTTGCAAGCCAAACACCTTCGGTATCTTCACCAATCGCCAATACGTCGGCAGACGGAAGTGCACGCTCAGCCACGTAGTTTATCCAGTTGCCCGAGAGTGTTCCAAATCTTGAAAGTCCATGATCGGTGGCAATCCAGATTGTGTTTCCCGTTATTCCCAGAGAATTAATCCGATCGGACACCAGCCCCATCTCTTGATGATGCCAATCCCAACTCTGCATCTTTGTATCGAACTTTAAGAGCCCTGTGTTGGTTGCCATCCATACCTGACCCGCGGAAATTTGCAGTGCGAGAATCCGATCCGATATCCGCCCCCGTTTTTCCCTGTCTTGGACGACCGTCGATGGCTGGTAAATTTGCCAACCGAGGGCAGCCCAGGCCTCCGCCTCGGCGCGAGAGAATGATTTCTGCGCTCTACTATATTCTGCTTCGGCTGCGCGTAGCTGTGCAGCATTAGCGCCGCGTGACAGTCGTCGGCTTCGCGTCCGCAGATCGGCGTTGTATTTCTGAGGGAGTTTTAATTTCGAATACGCTTTGTCGGCTCGGGCAAGATCGACTCCACTCCGGAATTTCTTGTTTGTAACTCTCAAAAACCCGTTACCCGTGGCAATATAAACGATTTCCCCGCTGCCTCGGATGTCGTTAATTTGGTCGCTTGGCAGTGGAGAACGGCGCACACCGCGATTGCCGCCCCTCGTGCCAATCCACGAGCTACTTTCCCGAGTGAAGTGTTCCCACTGTTTGTACTTATAATTGTACCTAGCTAAACCGTTATTGGTGCCAATCCAAACATAGGCGGAATCGTGATAGATGGCTGTTACCGAAGGAGACGCGATGCCTGAAAATGTCGAATGGGACTGCCAGCGGTTCTTCTTGCGTTGATAGGCGCTTGCGCCTTGTTCAGTACCTACCCAGATCCAATCACGGCGCGCAGAGATGCACTCGATTTTGTTCGCAATCAAACCATCTTTGACGGTATAACTCTGCCATTTGTTATTACTCATGTCGTATACCGACAGACCGGAGTCAGTGCCGAACCAGACACGCTGGGTTGGAGTCTTACGAAAAACCCCTTCCTTCCACTCGATGGCAATGCAGTTTACCTCGTTACTGATTAGCCCATCTTTGATGGTGAAGGCATCCCATGACTTGGTGTCGGTATTGTATCGACTAACACCGTTGCTGGTTGCAAACCACAGATAATTACCGCCAACCTCTACGTAGCGCAAATCTTGTCCAACGAGAATCTCCGAAAGTTCCTCCTCGCCTGCCCAAGATTCGCCCCAAATAGAGCAGAGGCTTAACATTAACACATACGTAGTGCCTAGGGCGGCATTTCTCGTCATCCGCACAACCTCCTTCCTATAGGACTACAGACTCGCATAGAATCTCTACGGATTGATTCATGATGGACTTCACATCATTCCTAGCAGGATTCGGGGTCAAGAACCACCACAGTCAGTTACGAGCGCGCCCCTGCAACGACCGAGTGACTCTAACTTGACTCGCTTTGGATTGAGGAAGATAGCGATTTAACGCCATCTGGACTTTCGCTTGGTCTAATCTGCCCGGTGTTATTAGGGCGTATCTGCTATCCGATGTCAATTCCCATTGAGTTTTGAATTCCTCTTCCGACAAGGTTCTCCTTCGATTGTCCACCGGGTTCTCCAGTATAACCTCACCGGCCGGACTGTATCCGACCATAGCCCAAAGTCGTGAGCGACCGCTAGTACGCAAAGACACAATTGGTGCCCAGCGTTTCGCGATGAATCCCTTCAAAACATCCAAGTCGCAGTTGGAAACAATCGTCAAACTGTATGGTCTACCAACCGTGGTAGCGTTAAGTGCATTGAAATTCTGCGGCTGTTGTGATTTGAAGGTTTCAACCAAAGGACGCAACTGACCTCGATTAATCTCAGCACTCGGCGGTAATGATGACGGTTGCTTAACGGATTTTTGGGGAACCGTAGTTTTGCCGGAACCTGTCGGCTTAAGTTCAGGAATACGATATGGATCGTTCCGGGTTGACCCGCCGCAACCGAAGAATATAAAACACAACACGGTTAAATAGATTCCGATGCTTAACGTCCAAGCCGTATTAAAAGATTGATTGGTAGTGCTTGTGATTCTCATGGGTACATGCCTCCTTCAGATAGTTAAGTCATGCTTAATTGACGCGCGGAATTTGAACGCCCGGAAGGTGGTTCAAGAAAGATTGAGCCGCCACATTGACGAGGTAGTCAATGTCATGCTTTACATATTGGAATTCAACTTCAGCCTCTGCGGCAACTTCGCCCGTACCTTCCCAAACAACGTCGCCCAAGCCGCAATCCCAAACCTGTCCGAAGATGGTGACGTTTTTGCCCTCCAAACTGACGATATCGTCCGATAGAAGAGCCTTTGCAAGTCGTTCTGTACGAGATTGATCCAAGAGTTTCACGTGCAGGAGGTATCTAATTCCTGTCGCTTTACCAATTTCGTGGAGCGTTCTCTTATTGAGGATCGCGGCTTGCTCATAGTCACCAATCATCTGTGCATAGGCTTCAGTCAAGTTCGCTTCGTTAATCAGATCGAGCATCTGAATTGCCCCATAGAATCTTCCCTCCGGCAATTGAGCGGTAAGATGGGCTTCAAGTTTTGCTGCCAACGGCCTGCGCAGTCCTTCCTGTCCTTGCCCTGCAACCACGGGCAGTAAGCCCAAACCGTGATCGAAGATCGAGCCAACCGTAAATTCCGGGGCGAGATACTGGAGCTGTGAATCATCTACGATTTTCGCGGCACACCCGGTCCAAACCACTGCAGATAGCATTAAAAGCACCACACAGCTATGACATCTTGTTAATCGCATTTTTTCCTCCTATAGTCAATTGAATTCACATTTGCACATATTTCGGTTAGGTGCCATCAAGCGACTGGATAAGGATCAAACTAGTGAATAACGAGTGCGATAGCAAATCCCGCACGATAGCGATCCCTTTCAAATCGCACCTACGAGAATGGATAAATGCGGGTTCAGTAAGGAAACCGAACTTGCCGCAGTGTACAAATGATTTTTGGTTTAAATGTAACTCCACGTCGTGTGGACGATGGAGATTGAATTGTTGGTTATCGGATTGTAAAGCTACTTCCCATGCAGGAACGGTCGGTTTCACCTTGATTCTTCTATCGACACAAATATGCTTCTCGCCGCGCTTGCCCCAAAAGCGCCCATCACGGGTTTCCCGTCCTGATCTCGAAGATTGGATCTTCGCGCATCATTCAATGGCAATGATGAAAAGACATAACTTCCATATTCCGGACTGAGCGCTTCAACCGTAATTCTCAGGACTTTGCCAGCATTTGATTCCCGGCTCACAAAGAAGTTTTCTTTTCCAATCGAAACACCGTGCTTTTCCGTCAGATCGTTATCCCTAGATGATGAAGATGAAGTAGAAGGGACGAATCCAGATTCTGGTGTATCCTCACGTTTGCGCTCCGATATTTCAACCGTCACGAAGTACGAAGTTACATTCAAATCCGATTTCCAATAGATTGTCTTTTCATCATTGGTCTTTAGTGTCATGTGGTCGTCATCAAAGGTCGAGAGTGTGTCAATATCGATGAATTCAACCGGAGGATAAACCGTTGTTACGCCGGTAACCGTTTTATCGAACGCTTTGGAATAGACTTCTATTCGATATGGTGCGTATAGTTCTACCTGAAAACGGTTTGACTTTGGTTTGTAGCCTCCATCGGGGATTTCATTTCTGGTTTGCTCGCCGTTGGGTCCCTCGTGATACCAAATGACAATCCTATCAGCTAGCTCAACATACTGAAATTCGTATTCTACACCGGAGTTCAAATTTGTCACTGTGACGATAGCCGTCGTATCCTGGATAAGCGGAAGGGTTTCATCGTGTTCATCGATTCGCCCATCTCCGTCATTATCGATTCCGTCGAATACATCAGAATCCGTAATCGCCTCGGTTCTTATTATCCGAATGATGGAATCTGCCGGATTATCCTGCCGAAGCCGCCCCGTAACTTTTAATTCCGGTTGGTAATTTCCGAAGTCATCTTTGAAATCGGCAACTTCCAGTTCTCGTTCACATGAGAGACAAATCGTGGACAAAAGCACAATTAGCAGGATTTTAATCATTTGCACGGTTTTGCTCCTAGAACTCAAACTCTAATCCAAAAGACGGGATGATCGGGAACATGCTGATTGCTCGGACTTCCGAAGGTGACCTATCATGATTCCAAAGATAGACCAGATAGTTATAATGATTCGTAAAATTGATGACCTGAAGCTTAAATCTCCCGTTTACTCCAAAGGGTGAGATGTCTCTAATCCATGCGATATCTCCTCGAACATAGGCGGGATAACGGGAGGAATTCCGCCTACCCTGAATACTAATGACTCGCGCGTAGGGATCATCCAGCGCGCCGTCCTCATGATAGACTTTGCCCACGACCGGTGTGTACGGTTGACCGCTTGACATGGTCCAGGACAACGAAATCCGATTCCTCTTGCTCGCCTGATAACTGGCGACCAGGTTGAGCGAATGTGGTCTTGAGTATTTGGGCGCATAAATCTCGGATGCTTGATTTTCAGTTTCTTCGACCATCCCATCGCCGTTGAAATCAAATTTTCTTTCAACATTAGAGTATGAATAGCCAAACCAGCCTGAAACTTTACCGGTGGTTTTCTTCAGAAAAAGTTCCAACCCCCAAACACGTCCCGTGCCGGCAATAAATTCGTCAAACTCAATGCCCGGATCGTTATCCGGATTGTTTGTGAGGACGTTGCCGTAAGGTTTATAATAGGTTTCAATAGAACCGGTAAACCCCGGATTGAACCATCTCTCTATTCCTAGAATGAAGTGCTGATTCCGTATGGCATCGAATTCTTCAGGTACCGGCAACCAGAAATCGACAATCTGCAACACCTGATCTTCGTCATTGACGGTGAAATGGAATTGATTGAACCTACCCCAACTCCCCTTGAATGCCCAATCTTCCGACATTAAGTATTTGAATCCGAGTCGCGGATCAAGATAGATTTTATCATGTAACTCATATTTGGAACCCCGCAATCCCAGTTGAAACGAGAGCAGGTCATTGACTTTCCATCTATCTTGAACAAAAGCGCTGAGAACGTAAGGGCTTTGCTTGATGTCAAAGAAATTGACGTTATCCACATGAAAGTCAAATTTCATGCTTAGATTCTTAATCGCCGCTCCCATTTTGAGGGTGTGCTTAGGAGAGAGATACCATGTTAACTTTTCCGAGACTGAAAAATCCCGAATTTGATTGATGGCGCTGGCGATGGTTTCGTCCTCGTTTCCATCACTGTCAATCTCCGTGTTTATAAGACTTAAGTCGAAATCAAAATTCGAGTGTGTCAGTACAAATTCAGAGAAGAACGTTGCGTTCGGTACAAACCGCCACTTTAGACTGGGGGCGTTATTTCCCCAATCCCAGCTAAAATCTGTCTTTTCATCAGAACTCTCCTCATCAAGGAAGAACTTCAAGACATCGCGTCCGTCGAAGGTCGAAAACGTCAACCTGTTTTCGGAATTCAGATCGCTAAAAATCTTGATTTGGCCGTCCCAGAAATAGTATTTCCAATCCTGATCTTCTCCCCTCGCTTGATTGAACCGGTCGGCGATGAGATCAAAATAGGTCCTTCTACCGGATATAATCCAAGCGCCTTTATAGAACGGTCCCTCCAGCATCATCTTGCTGCTGAGCAGCGAGATTTCTCCCTTTCCTTTGACTTGCTTTCCCTCTCTTGATGTAATGTCCAAAATAGATGAAAGTCTGCCCGGGTATTCTGCGGGATAACCGCCAGCGAGGAATTTCGCATCCGCGATGGTATCGGCGTTAAACGTCGAGAATAGCCCGACAAGATGATATGGATTATAAATCTCCGCGCCATCAACCAATATCAGGTTTTCATCGGGGCTGCCACCACGCACGACCAGCGCAGAGCTAAAGTCACTTTGTGAAGAAACGCTTGGGAGTTGCTGTATTGTCCGAAATACATCGGCTTCAACAAATGATGGGGTATTGACGATCTCTTGGGAACTGATATTCGTACGGCTGATTTCCACTTCCTCTTTGAATCGCGTTTTTTCGCCAGTCACCTCCACTTCATCGAGTTGGATAGCTACCGGCGCGACCTCAACGTCCAATCTCATTTCGCCGCCGGGTTGAACTTCTATTTCCTTTTCGGCCCGCTCAAATCGTGTCGCTGAAACGATTAGCTTGTATTTACCCGGCGGTATGCCGCTCAATACATAATATCCACGCACATCGGTTGTTGCGGTAAACTGAGTGTTTTGCAACATTACATTGGCATAGGGCAACGGTTCTCCGGTGACCTTGTCATACAAGTACCCGTTAATTCGGCCGGTCCCCTCGGCAATAAGGAGCGCTGGCAAAATTGATATCAACAAGAGCATTAGGACACTCATGTTCCTACCAAATCTTTGGCACATTGGACCATTTTTCTTTCGAATTGATGCCAAGCGTATCACCATATGTTTTAAGGCATTTGAATCCAATCGGGTTAAGAGGGTTCGTCGAGTTTACTACAACAATTCATAGAGTCAAGCGCAACCCATTGCAATTTTCTCACCATATAGAATTAGGTCAAAAAGAGTGAATTGGAAGTCAGTCAAGAGAGACAATTGTGGCATGATATGCAACGCAAGTATCAAAAATGCAACGTTTACAACTGCAGGCACGCACTCCTTGTAGTGAAACGAAGAATTATCCATACATTGCGGTCCCTTGATCGCACCTACCGACACATATCTAAAAAGGAATGGGATTGTCTATAATAGACAAGTTGACTGTGACACGGGAAGGAGTCTGTGGTGGGCGGAGATGATTATCGAAGGAAATACTGTTAGAACCGCGTGATAAACGCGAGCCGGTGGGCGTTTCCGACATCTGCGTCGGGTACGAGAGCGTAATCAAACTGAAATCGGATACTTTTGAGGGAATCTTCGCCCTTTCGACGAATTCCAATTCCAACCGTGACTCCGTTGTTAGGGTTTTCACCCTTGCCGATGCTATAACCGATTCGAGCGGCAATCAGATCGTAAAACCAATTTTCGGCTCCGATGTGAAGAGTAGGATAGGCTGCAATCATCGGCACATCAATATCGGCAACGATTGAGAAGAGATTCTTAGGCGGTAGGTCTTCAGTTTGGATTGAAGGCGTATGAACATGGTAGGCAAACCCTGCGCGTATGCTTCTCGGCAGAGTTTCACTTTCATCGAGCATACCTAGGTTCTGCGCGGTAATCCCAAACCCCAAGCGGTTACCCAATGCGCGCCAAACAGCACCTATGTCAATTGCTCCGCCAAATGAATTTTGGAGATCTAGTTGCTGCGAAATTGCCTTCGCAGTCGCGCCAACCGAAATCTTCCGGGATAAAGGATAAGCAAGGGAGAGACCTGCTGCGAATCCACCGACGTTCACCGTGCTGTCCGGATTGTCGCTTGGGCCGATCCGGCGTTCTATTTCGGTAAAAGCCCCTAGAAAACTTGCGCCCCAAACGAGGTTGCCGTCGCGTTGCGCATACCCAATCGACTGGTTACTAATATCCGCGAATGCGAAATTCTGCATAGCCGTTAGCTCGTGCGCCTGAACCGTGGTTAAGCCTGCAGGATTTGAGAATATCGTATTTATGTCATTCGCAAGCCCAACGAATGCACCTCCCATGCCTGCCGGTCGGCTACCTCCATCAATCTTGAGAAAGGCTGCACCTGTCGTCCCGGCGTCATCATGGATATTGGAAGCCCAACCGGAAAAACAGATTAAACAGAGGGCACCAACTAAAACGATTCTTTGCACTAGAATCTCCTCGTATCATGCGTAAAACGACATAGATATTGTCAAGGTATCTCTCGTTGCTATCCCAAGTGTGCTCATTGCCATTAAGAAGCTGATCACTCGATGACGAGCATTTTTCCGACCGCGTTGCTCCGATTCTTGGTAGCGACATCCTCGGCTTCAAGACGGAAAATATAAATCCCGCGGGCAACCGCCGCACCGGCTTGGTTTTTTAGATTCCATGTCACAAGCTGGTCGCTGTCTCGACCGGGACTTATATTAGCGAAGGTGTCTTCAAAGACAAGATCGCCGCCAAAATCATAGATGCTTAAGGTCATGTTGATTTTTGAACCGCTGGGTATATTGACATCGAAGGAAAAATGGGCACGATCTCCCGTAGAGCGTTTTAACGGGCTGGGCCAACTGTATGTGGTTCCGCGGTATGTTAAAGAAACGGATAGGTTGACAGTTACGCCATCGTATACAGCGACGTTGCCGGCTCGATCCGTCACACGAACATCAAGATTGTATCCTCCGGACCGCGCCGGCAGAAAATCAAGTGACCAGCTACTCCACGGTTCTGACTGGGCGCCGCTTCTATCCACGGCTAGTACCGGTTCGATTGGTTCACCGTCTGGCCCCGTGCCAACAATTTCTACAAACGCAATCCCCGACGCCGACACAGGTCCACCTTGCCCGTCATCAATCCCTTCCTGCGCTATCGAAATCGGGTCTGTCGCCGTACCGCGCAGCGGCAATGCTTGATCTGTCAAGCTGGTTTTTCCACCGAAATCGGTTAATTCCGCAACGGGCTCCGTCGTTTCGTGCAGGAACTGAGTCGTGATGGAGCCGGTAGGAGCAAAGCCAAGCCCATCCACATCTAATCCGACGCTCGTGATTTCGACTCGGTAAAAACCTTCTGTAATCAGCGGACCCGACCTGAACACAATAGTGTCCGTACCGTTCTGTATCAGATTCCCGGTCACTGGCGTGTCATCGGGTGCAGTCACAACAATCGACGACTGCGAAAGATCTACACCAAGCCCCGGTTCTCCATCAGACGCCAAGTCGGACATTCTTGCCTGAATTACAACCCCGCTGCCACTCCCGTCCGCCGAGGGATAATCCGGATGATTGGTGCTAACAAATAGTGGTCGGTCATTAATCAAGAGGGAATCGGTATGGATGGTTGGCGGCCGTGTGTCGAGGAAAAACTCAATGGCTGTCGGTATGGCGACATTACCCGCTCGATCCCGCGGCATGACAATCACGCGATACTTCCCGTCCTGACTCCCATCAGAAGCCAACGGCGATTCCAAGTGAAAACTGATTAGTTGGTCTCTATCGGTTGTGAGTCTGCCGCGAATCTTCTTCTCGACCCCAATCTTCTCGAAGGTCACCCATGAGTCGTCCAATTCATCCCAATCAATAGACGAACTGGGGCTTGCATCGGTGACTAGCACCAAAATTTCATTCAAGGCATTGTTAACACCCGGCGATTCGACAACCGGCAGAATCCCCTCAACTTCCGGAACAACTGAGTCATACACGAAGTTATACTGCTGCTGCTCACCACTTCGCCCGGCACTATTGACAGGCGTCACCAAGATTGTGTAACTACCGTCATCCGATCCATCGGAAGCCAATTCCCGCGACAGACGATAGATAAGGCGGTTTCCATCTCGGATCTGCTGCCCAAGTACCGTTGTACCGTTAGGGTGGATTAGCTTAATCGTGGACAAATTCGGCGATGATTGAAATTCGACTTCGACCTGATCCGGCGGCGTTCGTGTGAAAGCGCTACCAGCAGGAGCCGTTACCGGCACAGTCGACACGACAGTGGGCAGGTTCGTGGAAAAGAGGAAAGTTCTTTCGAATGGTGCATCAGTCCCATTGCCAGCCCTGTCAACACCCACCACGCGAATACGATAACTGCCATCTTCCGCCAATTCATCAAGCAGTAAAATAAGTTGTCCGACCCCATCGTTGCCCAACTGTCCGTTCACCTGATTTCCGTTTGGATCGAAAAGCAGTAACTGGGAAACGGCGAAGTCAATGCCACTACCTCCATTATCGCTAAGGTGAGCGACAATTGAAGTGAGATCGTCTCGAATCAGATCACCTGCCGGATCAGTATCCACGAGAGTTGGGGCTTGCGTATCATAGACAAAAGTGTGCTCAATCTTAAACGCATTGCCAGCTCGATCGCTCAAGTCGATCACAATAGAGTATTCTCCATCATCGCCGCCGTTTGTAGCTAACGGTTGAGCCAACGTTAACAAAATTTGACTATCGCCATCGGTCGTCAAATCCGCCGGAATGAAGACACCATTAAAATCTTGTAGTTTAATTGACTGTGCCGAGATGTCTAGACCGGCGGGACCGACATCTCCAACTTGGGCGGAAATCCGGAATATTTGCCCGCCAATGTAAGACACTGCGTGTGTAAGATCTATTGGGTCAACACCAACCAACTCGGGCTGCTGCGTATCCAATATAAACTCATATCTTGCAGGCGCGCCGGAAAGGCCCAGGTTGTCTACGGGCGTAATGGTCACTGTATAGCGTCCGTCAGCCGTGCCATCTTCCGGTAGGTGCAGAGGTGTCCACTCCAGTTCATCAACTCCATTGCCTTCTTGAAGACCGTCGACCACACCATTAGGACCTATCACACTCAGCCCCGAACCTCCGGTGGTCAGGTCCAATCCAACTCCATTCGGGTCAACCAGTTTGGCGGTAATCTTGTCAAGTTGATTTACAAAGGCAACGGGAGCCCTGCGTCCGCCGATTGCCACAGAATCTACGCGCGGTTTAGCCAAATTGAGACTGAACTTATACTGAATTGGATGCCCAGAAGCATTTCCCGCAAGATCGCGCGGTATAATTTCAAGCGTGTAGGCACCAGGTTTCACTAGCGGTGTGAAGTTTACAATTAACTGTGTCTCACCGTCATCACTTACAGTGACTCCAATCTGTTCATTGTCGGGTCCAACCAGTTGAACTATCGTACCGGCAAAGTCGATCCCCGATGTCGGAATCTTTTCTCCGTCAGCATGTTCATCAGAGAGCCCGATCCTCATCTGCGAAAATGACCGATTAAGCACGACAAGCTCATTGGCGGGAATGGATGTCGATGGTATTGTGTCTGCAGAAACCGAGACAATCCGCGGTATTTGGGAATCGTAAAGGATTGTCGCGGACGAGCTAAGTTCGTTGCCCGCTCCATCGAAAGCTACAAGCCGTATGGAATACTCTCCATCATCAACGCCGTCGCGCGACATCGGACGGTCTAAGTCCCACGTTATCACCGAACTTCCCGTATCGGCATTTTGGCGGCCTTCAACCAAGATGCCTTCGGCATTGTACAAACCAACTGTAGAACGATCGAAGTCGATTCCTTCGCCGCTATGGTCGATGAGTACCACACTAACCGAGTCCAAGAAATTAACAGACTCTTGTTCGGCTGGCGTGGTCGAAACAACCTCGGGTTTCCGCGTTGAATAGAGGAACTGAAACTCTAACGGACTTGTATAAGTGTTTCCCGAGAAATCTATCGGTGTCACTCGTACAAAGTAGCGTCCGTCGTCCGTCCCATCATCTCGGAGCGGTTTAAATCTTAAGGAAACGGTTACCATCCCATCATCTTGTTGCGTTGCAGCTACCGCCGTCCCATCGGGTTGAATAAGTTGGGCCGTAGTCTGAGAGACATCTATTCCGCTGCCTGAACCATCAGAAAAGGCTAAATGAATTTGATGAATGGGCACCCCAACGACTGTGGAGACACTTCCCGTACCAATCTCAAGTGTATTTCCGGCAGCCGCAGCGGCTTTAACGGAATCAATTCCGGGAACTTGCGTGTCATAGAGAAACACGAATTCTTTCTCTTCCACATTATCGGCATTATCAACCGCGCTTACCACCACCGAATACGCGCCATCATCGACGCCGTTGCGTGCGAGTGCATTTTCCAGTTGCAACCATAGTAACGACCCGTCACTGTCAAGTGTGCCCGGGACGAGGACACGTTCATCTTCAGTATGACGCCACAACCGAACATACGAGCGCTCGAAGTCTATTCCCGAGCCGGTCTCAATAAGTTCAACTTCAACGCGCCTTACCGAATCTCTGACGTTCGATACATTCGCCGTCAGATCTATGTGAGAAACTGATTGGACGCGCGGCTTCTGCGTATCATAAGTTACCGAGAATTGCCGCACTTCTCCACTTATCCCGCGCTGGTCAACAGGTTGAACAGTGATTACATAAACACCATCATCGCTGCCGTCAGTCAATAGCGGGTCAAGCAACCTTAACGTCATGGTATCTACCCCATTATCAACGATAATCCCCTCTACCACCATGTCATCGGGACTACGGAGTTCAACGGTAGAACCCGTGGGCGAGAAATCGATTCCCGTCCCGGATTGATCTTCTATTACAGCAGTAACCTCTGTCAAACTATTCAATCTTGACTTCGCCGGCGGCGAGAATGACACTACACGCGGCGGCTTAATTTCGCCCCTGTAGGTAAAGCGCTGCGGAACGCCGACATTGACATTGCCTGCATAATCGGCAGCGGTTATTGTCACGGTGTAAACACCTACACTCGTTAGCTCGACAGAGGTAAAGGTAATCTTTTTTTCGCCATCATCTTTCTTGTCACCGGCGATTAGTTCGCCATTGGAGTCTTGAAGCTGAATCGTCGTCGCATCAAAATCGACGCCAGATTCAGCACCGAGTGCCGGTGATTCATCAGTTACTTCAAATTCAATAATTATTCGATTATTGCTCGGAGCAAGATCCGTATCAAGTTCTAGCGCATCTCCGGCAACCACGTAGACTTGAATGGAGCCAATTACGGGTGCTTGTGTATCATAAAGAAGTCTGTATTCATTTTCTTCTACATTACCGGCATTATCAAACGCCACTACTGCAACCGTATAATCTCCATCGTCTTCCCCACTCCGTGCAAGCGGAGAGTCCAGTTGCCACCACAACAACGATGCGTCATCATAAGCAAGTGTGCCCGGGACAAGAACACGGTCGCTCTCCGTATGACGCCACAACTGAACGTGTGAACTTGCAACGTCGATCCCCGAATTTTCCTCAGTAAGTTCCACCTCAATGCGCCTCACCGAATCTTTGACGCGGGATACATTCTCCGTCATGTCTATGTGCGATACCGATTGGACACGTGGACTCTGCGTATCATAGGTTATTGCGACTTGTCGGACTTCCCCACTGACTCCAAGCCTGTCCATCGGCTGAACGACAATCGTGTAAACGCCATCTTCGCTGCCGTCAGTTAAAAGCGAATCTATCAAATGGAACGTCAAGGTATCTACACCATTGTTGGTAACAATTCCTCCAACCTGCACGCCATCGGGACTGTGAAGTTCAATGGTCGAACCTGTGGACGAGAAATCGATTCCTCTGCCCGATCGATCTTCTATCACAGCAGAAATCTCTGTCAAACGATTCAGTCTTGATTTCGCCGGCGGTGAGAATGACACTACACGCGGCGGCTTAATTTCGTCCCTGTAGGTAAATCGCTGCGGAACGCCGACATTGACATTGCCAGCATAATCGGCAGCGGTTATTGTCACGGTATAAGCACCTACACTCGTTAGTTCGACTGAAGTGAAGGTAATCTTTTTTTCGCCATCATCTTTCTTGTCACCAGCAATTAGTTCGCCATTGAAATCTTGAAGCTGAATCGTCGTCGCATCAAAATCGACGCCAGATTCAGCACCTAGCGCCGGTGACTCATCAGTCACCTCAAATTCAATAATTATTCGATTATTGCTCGGAGCAAGATCTGTATCAAGTTCTAACGCATCTCCGGCTACCACGTAGACTTGCATGGAGCCAATCACGGGCGGTTGTGTATCATAGAGAAGTCTGTATTCATTTTCTTCTACATTACCGGCATTATCAAACGCCACTACCTCAACCGTATATTCTCCATCGTCTTCCCCACTCCGTGCAAGCGGAGAGTCCAGTTGCCACCACAACAACGATGCGTCATCATAATCAAGTGTGCCCGGGACAAGAACTCGATCGCTCTCCGTATGACGCCACAACTTGACATATGAATTTCCAACATCGATCCCCGAATTTGCCTCAGTAAGTTCCACCTCAATGCGCCTCACCGAATCTTTGACGCGGGATACATTCTCCGTCATGTCTATGTGCGAAACCGATTGGACACGTGGACTCTGCGTATCATAGGTAATTGCGACTTGTCGGACTTCCCCACTGACTCCAAGCCTGTCCATCGGCTGAACGACAATCGTGTAAACGCCATCTTCACTGCCGTCAGTCAAAAGCGGATCAATCAAATGGAACGTCAAGGTATCTACACCGTTGTCGGTAACAATTCCTCCAACCTGCACGCCATCGGGACTACGGAGTTCAATGGTCGAACCTGTGGACGAGAAGTCGATTCCCCTGCCTGATCGATCTTCTATCACAGCAGAAATCTCTGTCAAACGATTCAGTCTTGATTTCGCCGGCGGCGAGAATGACACTACGCGCGGCGGGAGAATCACGTCTCTGTAAGTAAATTGTTGCGGGACGCTGAGATTGCCGGCACGATCGGCAACCACTATTGTCAAAGTATAGACACCGACGCTCGCTAACTCGGCAGAGGTGAAAGTTATCACGCTTACACCATCATCTTTCATTTCACCGGCGATAAGTTCGCCATTAGAGTCTTGAAGCTGGACCGATGTCGCATCAAAATCCACACCAGACCCTGCCTCTAGCCCCGGAGACGCATCCGTAACCTCAAATTCTACTATTATCCGATGATCGTCAATCACGTTTTCGCGGGGCGGGAGTGATTCCGTGACAATCTTTGGCGGGACGCTGTCATATGTAAAATGTTGCGTATAGGCAGCTTCAATGCCGAGGTTATCAACAAGATTCAGATTGACCGTGTACGTGCCATCAGCCGAGCCATCCGTTGGTAATCCCAACCTCAGCGTTAGGGTCCGTTCTTCATCATCTCCACGAACGCCATGCACATCATCGCCATCCGGACCCGATAAGCTAATCATGGATTTTTTGAGGGCAATCCCTTCGCCGGAATGGTCGTGAATGAGGGCACGAATTTCCGGAACGCGATTGACGACAGATTCGTCGGCTGGCGTCAACATCTCGATTTCAGGTGCGAGCGTAGCATAGACAAACTCAACGGCTGAGAGTCCACCAACATTTCCTGCCAAGTCTACCGGTGTGATTTCGAGACGATACACCCCATCGGCTGAACCGTCCGTCTTAAACGCGTCAAAAGAAAGCGTGATTCGCTTTTCTCCATCATTCTTGATATTCGTTGGAATTGAGTTGTTGGAAGGATCCACCAACTGTATCGAGGTGTTATTGAAATCCACGCCACTTAAATCATCCCCCAACTCAATTGTAGCATGTTCAAAATGTGTTATCCGCGCATTTCGAGTTGGGTTTGTGCTCAAAATGTGCGCCGGTTGAGTGTCAAAAACCAACGTGGCGGTTCGTTCGAAAGTCGTGGGAGAAGTCGTTCCCAGATCCGGCGACTCTACGAATCGAGCCATGACTTCATAAGTTCCATCAGCGGAACCGTCGCGAGGCAAGGGTGATAACACTGTCCACGTCAATTGCAGTTCGGCAGCGTTGGGTTGTATCGGCTGAGCTGTAACGACTGACCCGAGCGCGTCCCTCACAGATATCGACGTTTCAGCGGAGTCAAAATCAATTCCGGGACCGACATAATCTTGGAGGGTGGCCGTAATCTGACGTAGCTGGTTCGTCGGGGCGTTATCGGTTGGCTCAAGAGTTATTGATGGCCCGCGGGGAGCGAAGGTGAAGCTCGACAGATACGGACTGTCTGCGACATTTCCGGCCCGGTCGGCGGGGGTAACTTCGATAATATAGACACCTTCAATCGTCGAAGTTTGGAGATCTTGGATGCGAAGTGTAACGGCATCTACCCCATTGTCCGACCGGTTTGTTCCTACAGGCACTCCATTCGGATCAAGTAACCGCACCTGAGCGGCAGCGAAATCCACACCGCTAAGGTCGGCGGTGAATTCTACGGTTACCGCTCCCAATCGTGAAACGCGCGCTCCGGGGGCAGGCGTAGTTTGGACGACTCCTGGAAGCTGTGTGTCAAATATCAACGCAAAATCTTGAGTGAAGTTCTGTCCGACGAGGTTTTCATAGTTTACACGGACTGTATACTCGCCATCGGCAGAACCGTCGCGCGGTAGTGGCGTCTTCGCCATCCAAATGAGCCGATTGTTGACGTTGTCTACTTCCACAGATGCCGACGGAAGCACTGTGCCGTCGGGACGGGTCACAATCACGCTAGATTTTTCGGGCGAAAAGTCAATACCGGTGCCGATGTAGTTTACAAACTGTGCATCAATTGTAGTGAACTCATTAATCACTCCTGTAGCAGGCGCGTTCAATCGAATCTCGGGCTGTTGAGAAACGAAGTAAAATCGACGTTCAATTAGGTCACTCGCATTCCCGGCTCGATCTACAGTGGTGATTTCAATCCTATATTCCCCATCATCCGAACCATCGGTTACCAGGGGATTAGACAATGTTAAGACTTCCGTATCCTTTCCGTTGTTACTAGAAGTCCCACGGATTTCCACGTCGTCTCGAACCAGCTTCAAGATAGTGTTCGCAAAATCGACGCCACTCATGCTGTCATCCATGACCAAGGTCACTTGAGATAGTGTCGTAACTGTTGCATCTCGCTCCGGTGCAACTGACACGATTGTTGGTGGCTCAGTGTCATAAATGAGGTCAACTCGACTTGTGCTTGTGTTTCCAGCGACATCTGCCGAACTAACGCGAATGGTGTAGGCGCCATCTTGAGTTCCGTCTTGGTTTTCAAGCGGTTGGGATAACAGAAAAGCCAACGTGCCATCAGTAGGATTCACGTGGCGGGTCCCCGTAAGAAAGATATTACCAGATCCTGTTTCGTCCAATCTGACGATCTCGAGGCGGCTCGAGGCAAAGTCAACTCCACTTCCAGCACCATCGTCGAAGCCCGCAACGACTTGTAACAGCGGTTGGCTACGGTAGATTGTACCTGCCCCCAGATGAAACGAACTGTCTTCAAGATTTGGCGTTAGCGAATCCAATCTGGGAGCTTGAGTGTCGTAGACAAAGGATATTTCACCGAAATTCGCAGTATTCCCGGCGCGGTCAGCTACACTTATCGTAATGGTGTAAATGCCGTCTTCCGAGCCGTCAGCCGCTATGGGAGCTTCCAGATTCCAGCGCAACGTACTATCGCCGCCAAACGTCTGATTTCCAAATATTGCACCATTTGGGCCATTCAGCGCGATCGTCGAAGCTGCCAAATTTAATCCATCATCAATGTTATCGTCCAAATCCACTTCCACGAACGTAATTTTCGTGTTCACGGAGCCGTTTGGCGGAAAATTGCCGTAATTCGAACGAATCCGCTGCAGAGTCGGCGGTACCGTATCAAAGTTGAAGCTACTCTCGGTTGCCGCTTGATTTCCGGCTTCATCTGCTACAAGAATGACAGCGGTATAAGAACCGTTCTCCGATATTGTGTCCAGCGGGTTGTCCAATGCTAACGTTAGACGGTTGTTAGTAACATCACTTCGTATTATGCCGCTGACAGTCTCTCCGCCCGCATTCTGCAAACCAATAGTGGTGACCGACGAGTCAAAGTTGATGGGACTGTCCTGTTCCGCCAAGTTAAATTCCACTTCAATGGCGGTGATCGACACCTTCAAATAGGCGTCCCGGCTCGGGGTAATCTGAGTAAAGGTGGGAGCTTTCGTGTCAATCTGAACTGCTCCGACATCAAATGTGGTTACATTGCCGCCATTGTCAACCCCACGAAGACGGAGGTTATACACTCCATCAATAAGTGGTGTTCTAAGCCCATCGAGTCCACTCCAAGTGAACGATTGTCGACCACGGGTTATCTGAGTCAGCTTTATCGCGGGTTGATTTTCAAGATTGGCAAATTCCAAGCTGAGATCGGAAAGATGCTCGGACAGCGCGTAGGTGATTGTGGTGGTATCTTTGATCGCGTCACTGTTAGGTGAGAAAAATAGATGGGAAACTGTACTTGAGATTTTCGGCGCATCGATGTCCACGACGGCAACCAGTGTGGATGACTGATAAGTAGGATTAATTATATCTATCGCGCCATCCTCGAAGGCATCTGTCTCAACACGAATCTCATAATTGCCGGGGCCGACCGGGCGTGCGCTGGGCGGAGTGTCTTGGCTTGGAGCACGGTCCATTCCGTCCCATTCTTGATGTACGATTTTCGGATTATTCTCAGGGTAAAACTCCGATGGGCCCGGGCCAACTGCCCCTAAGACCACCCAGTCATCATCAATGTCGAACACTCCATCCGGTCGACCAACCGCACCGGGTCCGTGCACATCAATCATAATCCGGTAATCGCCCGTAAATCCATTCGTGACGAAACTAATAATTAGATTGTCTTGTATCCCATCCCCGTTAGGGCTGAACACAGTGTCTTCATTGGCATCATCAATAATTCGCGGCGGAGATTCGAAGAATTGCCCCCAGGTAGAAGTAGATACAGCCACAAAAAAAAGGAGGCAATTCAATTGAAAAAGTAATGTAGGTATTCGTGTACGCAACCAGAATTGCGGTCTTTTGACGGGTAGGCTCAAGCCTATCCGGGCACGTATACAATGCTTTATCATAAGAAATGGATTTCCCGATAATTTCAGTTTCATCCGCTGAGTGCTGCCTGATTGGAGACGCGCGGTTTCACGGCAAAGGAAAGACAGTTCCGGTTACAACTGCTGTTGGCTTTTAGACGCACATGCCCCTCTTTGGTTGAGAATACGCGTTGAGGATATGAGTGGCAATCGCGACAGGCTGCAAGCTTGATAGGGCAAATGCATTCTGTGCCAGTAGTTTCTATTAGGTCGTTGAGATTCTCGGTAAATTTTAGCTTGGCAGTAGTTTAACACTACATTCATAGCCGTTGAGAATGGCGGCGATCGCCTCGCTTACGTCATTGACATCACACCAGCGCGATGCTACACTGTAACTCAACGCGACAGAAAAAATCAAGTTGAAAATAAACTCTGAAAGGCTAGATCACAGTCCAATCGTCGATTGTGAGTTTAAAACGGCAATTGATTGTTAAGATTTCACGCAAACACACCACTCCCTCACCAAGAGATATATTGCCCCTAGTGCCAAGAAGTGATGCCATCATAGAGGACAAACGATGAGAGTCGTAACCGCGGAAGAAATGCGGCAAATAGATAAACAGACCATTGAGGAGATTGGTGTTCCGGGAATCGTGTTGATGGAGGCAGCTGCGACGGCTGTTTTTAGATCGATTCAAAGGAACTTTCCTGAATGCCGGCATGTTGGTGTCATCGTTGGCAAAGGAAACAACGGCGGAGACGGACTGGCTCTCGCCAGGCAGCTTTCCCACGCAGGATATTCAGTTCAAATTATTCTTGTTTCAAAATCTGAGCACTTTACCGGGGATGCGCTGACAAACCTGCAAGTTGTACGGAGACTGGGACTTTCCATCGTTGAAATCCCCTCGGAATCCGAGTTGCAGACACTTAGCGCAGAGATTGTCTCCTGCGACCTAATTGTTGACGCTATTTTCGGAACAGGGCTACGCGGTGGGGTAGAAGGATATATTAAGGATGTCATTGATTGTCTCAATTCAGCCAACTGCCCAGTAGTGGCGATCGATCTTCCGTCCGGGTTGAACGCGGATACAGGTGCGGTAGAGGGTGGGTGTATTTGCGCGGATCGCACCATAACACTTGGACTTCCAAAGCGAGGTACACTTGTCTACCCGGGAGCACAACGAGTCGGTGCGCTGGAGATTGCAGACATCGGTTTTCCACGGAGCGTGGTTGAATCACAAGGAATATGCGTGAACCGCACACAGCCTTGCCAAGCCGCTGGCTGGATTCCGTGTCGTCCGAATTACTCCCACAAAGGCACCTATGGACGCGTGTTTGTTCTCGCCGGCTCGACAGGCATGACCGGCGCGGCAGTCCTGGCAAGTCAAGCCGCATTGCGCACCGGAGCAGGTTTGGTCACGCTCGGCATACCGAAAAGCCTAAACCCCATAGTGGAATCGAAACTTAGCGAAGTGATGACCACGCCGTTACCCGAGACAACCGACGGCTCATTAGCTTTGTCAGCCAAACCACAGATTCTTGAATTCATCGAACGGACCGCCTCTGTGCTCGCCATTGGACCAGGACTGTCGCAACATCCTGAAACCGTAAACCTAATTCAAAGTCTGGTTCACGAAATGAACTGCCCCACGGTCATCGACGCCGATGGCTTGAATGCGCTTGCATCAGGTAAGATAGATCGCCACCCATCCGGATCCAACGTAAACAGTCTGCTAGCTTCCCTGCCGCCGCTAACCGTCCTAACCCCTCACCCGGGAGAGATGGCTCGACTTACCGGATTGAGTGTTACCGACATAGAGCAAGATCGCATAGGCGTCGCTCAAAGATTCTCCCTAGAACATGGGGTAACGATTATTCTGAAGGGGGTCCCCACGGTAATCGCACTTGACACAGGTGAAGTGTGGATTAATTCAACGGGAAATCCGGGGATGGCAACGGGCGGTATGGGCGACGTTCTCACAGGTCTAATTGCAGGACTGGCGGCACAAGGCGTGTCTATATCGGAAGGGGCAGTTCTCGGCGTATACCTACATGGTCTCGCTGGCGACATCAGCGCTGAATCGACCGGGATGCACGGACTAATCGCTGGCGATGTGTTGGATGCTATACCTGAAGCGATTGAGAGGAGCCGTCGTGGTCCAAGCCGTGGCAAGATAGGCTAATCTCCAGATTGGGATGATAGTTTGAACTGGGTTCACTACCAAGCAGCAAGAAGTGTCGAATGACGTCGAGCTACGTGAACATCACGGCATTACCGTTTCGGACCGACATACGACGGCTCCCACGTAGAAAGGACAACCTATGAAAATTGTGACCTCATACAATTTAAGCACCGAGGATATTGCACTTGCCCACTCGGTTGCCCCAAATGTATGTTTTGCGTCAGTGATGACAGATGAGGATATGATTCGAGAGATTGAGGATGCGGTAGCCTTTTTCGGGTATGGGCTTAAACCTGAGATGGTTAACAAGGCTAAGAATCTTCGTTGGATCCAGTTTAGCAGCGTCGGTGTTGAAAGCGTGATAAGCCCCGAATTGCTCAATAGTGATGCCGTATTGACAAACGCGCGCGGTGCGACTGCGATAAACATATCAGAACACGTTATGTCGCTCATACTTGCGTTCACTCGAACACTTCACACCTCTATAAAAAACCAAGCGAATAAATTCTGGGAAGATTTCAGAAAACTGTCCATCCTTGAAATCTCCGGAGACACTCTCGGCATTATCGGGCTGGGAAGTATCGGTCTACAGTTAGCGAAACGGGCACACGCCTTCGACATGCGAATCTTGGCTGTCGATCCAACACAAACGGAAAAACCGGATCACGTCGAGTCTTTGTGGCAAATAGATCGTTTACACGACATGCTTAGTCAGTCCGATTTCGTCGCAATCTGCTGCCCCTTGACGCCGGAAACGACGGGTATGATAGGAGAACCGGAATTTAATGCGATGAAATCCACTGCCATTCTGGTTTCCATCGGACGGGGACAGATTATTGATCAAGCAGCGTTGGTCGAGGCGCTACAATCTAAGGAGATTGCCGGCGCCGGCCTTGACGTTACCGACCCCGAGCCGTTGCCGCAGGACAGTCCGCTTTGGAATATGGACAACGTGATAATCACTCCGCACCATGCAGGCGCATCTCCAAAATCTTGGAGGCGCATCTATGGATTATTCTGTGAAAATCTCAGGCGCTTTGTCGCGGGTGAACCCTTGACCAATATCGTAGACCAGACTAGAGGATACTGAGGGAATGGCTTGACATCTGACCTGTAGAAAGCCACACTATGAGTTGTGTTTTTTGGACAAACTACGGATACGTACTTGCTCAAGGAAAACGGAAATGGATCTTGGATTGAGAGGAAAAGTTGCCGTAATTACCGGCGGCAGCGAGGGAATTGGCAAGGGGATCGCGCTAAGGTTCTTGGAGGAGGGCTCAAGCGTCGCGATTTGTGCGCGGCGCGACAATGTCTTGCAGCAGGCAGCGGAGGAACTCCGAGGGCTGACTAGTGGTGAACTTCTCGCTGTTTCCGCGGACGTTACCAAACCGGAAACACTGGCGAGCTTTGTCAACACGGTGATTGGGCGCTTCGGACGCATTGACATCTTGGTCAACAACGCCGGTAGGTCTGCGACAAGCGCTTTCGATGAGTTGACCGACGAGGGCTGGTTTGCCGATTTGGATCTGAAACTTATGGGCGCCGTGCGTTGCGCACGTCTAGTCATTCCTCAGATGAAACTCATCGGCGGAGGACGGATTATCAACATCACGCACCCCGGGGGAAAACAGCCCGGTGCAGCTTCGTATCCAACCTCCGTGAGCCGAGCGGCGGGTATCGCCATGACGAAGGCGCTATCCAAGGAACTATTGCCTTATAATATCCTCGTAAACACGGTGTGTCTGACTTCTATCAAGAGCGCACAAGGGGATCGCACTTGGAAAGCGGAAGGCTCTCGCGGCACCTTGGAGGAGTATTGGAGGGATCGGGCTAAAGAGCATCCCCTTGGCCGCTTGGGCGAACCCTCGGATGCTGGCGCTCTTGTCGCCTTCCTCGCCTCGGAGTGCGCGGCTTTCATAACGGGCACGGCGATAAACCTCGACGGCGGATTGTCCAATGTCGTCTAGCTTGGTGAATGCTTGCTTTAACCCAGTCTGAAACGCCCACACTTATCGCCGAATCCAAGATGTAATGCAAGAACGCCTTCCCGCATTACTCAAACGTGGGTTGCTGATTCAGAATCGCACTGCGAAGACTGGCGGGCACCAAGTCGTGGTAGGAAAATTCCATTGTAAACGAACCGCGACCTTGAGTCATGGAGCGGAGATCAGTTGTATATTGGAACGTCTCCGCCAACGGAACATCCGCTTCAATGACCTCCGAAGTCCCTTGTGCGCCGGTTTGGTGAATGCGTGCGCGACGTGCATTGAGGTCGCCGATCACTCTTCCGGTATGTTCAGTCGGAACGATGACCTGCATTTTCATAATTGGTTCCAAAAGCACTGGCTCCGCCCCACGCACAGCATTCTCAAATGCGATGACAGCGGCTGCTTCGAACGCGACTTCAGATGAATCCGTTTCATGATACGAGCCACCGATTAGCGCCGCCTTAACATCTTGCATTGGAAATCCCGTCAAGGCGCCGATGTTCATTGCCCCTTTCAAAGCACTTTCAACACGAGAAACGAACTGACGCGGAATCTGCGTCTCATCGGTCTCATCGGTAAACTGGAACCCTTCTCCTCTCGGCAGTGGACTAATTCGGACAATCACATCTCCATAGATACCCTCTTCATCTGTCTTGTGGATGTACTTTCCTTGAGCCTCAGCCTCGCGGGAGATGGTTTCCCGGTAAGCGACCTGCAACTTACTCACGCGGGCGTTAACACCAAACTCGCGAATCATCCGATCGGTCAAAATTTCCAGATGTAACTCGCCCATCCCCGAGATGACACGTTGCCCCGTGTCTGAGTCAATCGTTACAGTAAACGTGGGATCCTCATCCATCAAGATCTGCAATGTTTCCTCAAGTTTGTCCTTGTCACTTTCGCTCTTTGGCTCGATCGCAACGGAGATGACCGGATCGGGAAAACTTATCGACTCCAACAAAATGGGGTGTTCAGGGAATGTTAGCGTATCTCCCGTCTTGGTGCTTCTTAACCCTACCAGCGCAACAATGTCACCGGCGTACGCCGCGTCACAGACCTGCTGCTTATTGGCGTGCATCTGCAAAATGCGTGTGATTCGTTCTGTTTTCGCGTTCACGACATTATAAATACGACTGCCTCGACCAAGTGTGCCCGAGTAAACACGGCAATAGATTATCTTGTCTACATTTGCGTCACTCGCGATCTTGAATGCCAAAGCGGCGAAAGGCGAATCATCGCTCGGATCGCGCGTCTCTTCGCAACCACTCGCCGGGATAATTCCTTTAATTGACGGTACGTCAAGGGGTGATGGCAGGTAGTTGACCACAGCGTCAATCAAGGGTTGCACTCCTTGGTTTTTCAACGAGGTGCCGCACAATACCGGCACAAACGCGCCGCTAAGCGTCCCTACCCGAATACCGCGGGTTAATTCTTCCTCCGAAATGACTTCTCCATCAAGGTACTTTTCCAGAAGTTCGTCATCCTCGGCAGCCACGGCGTCGATTAGTATCTCACGCATTTCCGTCGCTTCAGCCACCAGTTCCGAGGGAATATCTTCAAAATCGAACGTCTGGCCAAAGTCGTCCTCGTGCCAGCGAATCGCGTTCATTCGCACAAGATCAATGATTCCCGCAAAGGTGTGTTCGGCGCCTATGGGCAGTTGAATAACGAGTGGATTTGCCCCTAAGCGCTCACGCATCATCTCTACGGAACGAGCAAAATTCGCTCCCACTCGATCCATTTTATTCACGAATGCGATTCGAGGGATATGGTAACGGTCCGCTTGATGCCAGACAGTTTCCGACTGCGGCTCGACTCCTCCTACCGCACAGAAGAGCGCAATTGCCCCATCAAGGACGCGCAACGAACGCTCCACCTCGACGGTGAAATCGACATGACCGGGAGTATCAATGAGATGGATCGCATGATCTTGCCAGAAGCATGTCGTTGCAGCCGCAGTAATCGTGACCCCTCGTTCCTGTTCCTGAATCATCCAATCCATCTCGGCGGTACCGTCATCGACTGCGCCAATTTTGTGTTTCTTGCCGGTGTAAAACAGAATTCGTTCGGTCGTGGTTGTCTTACCGGCGTCGATATGCGCCATGATTCCGATGTTTCGTACCTTTTCTATTGGATGTCTGCGATTCACAATCTGTTCTCCAGCCGTAGCATCTTTCTCCGGTTCTTTTTCAATTGCGCCCGAATGAAATCGGATTATAATCCATTCGGCATCTGCGCGGTTCGGGCAACCATTCGAATCTGCGTAGGTAAGGACTGCAGATTTTCTGGGCAGTCCCGTCTTCGGCAGCCGTTGCTTGTGCTGGCAGCCCAAAATTTAGTATATCACGCCCCTTACCCGATGACAAAGTCAAAAGTCCGGTTGACTTACCCTTACCCCTGCTATTCCCGTGACTGATTTCGGACAGTGCTCAGGATGTCGGTGGAATGCCATATTTGGACGACAATTGGTCGAGGTTTTCACGATGGGTAGAGGGAGCAAACAAAACGGGACAGAATTAGATGGTAAGTTTTGTTGCTGAAAGTTTCTGGAGAAACACAGGAAAACTGTCGGCGGAAGGCTGATTTGAACTTGCTAGGTGGGTATTTTCTGTGGGACGGAACTGAAAATGTTAGTATACAGATATAGGTGGTTGATTATGCTTGTTATTCACTAGTTGTCGGTGAGCCGTGTGGTTCATCTCACCGACAACTAGCAAAAAAGATTCTCTGATCTCGGCGGCTTTACAGTTACTTATCCTCCGGTACATCTCCGTTTTGCAACGTCACGTAGCTTCCGCCTCCGTTGGCGTATCTGATGTACAGGGTAACTTTGTCTCCCGCCTCAATCGATTTAACGTGTTCGGAAAAGTCTTCCAAATTATGAATTTCGTTGAAATCTATTTCCTGAATGAGGCTGCCAACTTGAATTTGTCTCTGCCTTGCCGCTCGGCTTCCTTGTTTGATGCGCATTATCACGACTCCTGTTTCGCCTTCGTGACCATACTTTTCGGCAAGTTCATCCGTTAACTCCTGCACGTGTATGCCGGCAAATGCCTTCCCATCTGTGCCATCGGGCATCATTGGAGACATCTCGCCAGAATTTAGGGCCTCCTGTGGCGGACGCTTTCCGAGAGTTATCTTCAGCAATTCTTCTTTGCCTCTCCGGTTGATTTTAACTTCGACTTCCTTGCCAACTTCAGCAGCTGCGACAACATGAGCGAGATGAGCTCCATCGCGGATAGGTGTTTGGTTTAATTCAAGAATCAAATCTCCCCGTTTGATTCCGGCTTTTTCCGCTGGAGTTCCCTCGTATACTGTTGAAACCAACGCACCCCGTGGTTCATCCAAACCAAAGTCTTCGGCGAGTTCATAGGAGAGTCTTTGCAGGCGCACGCCCAACCAGCCGCGCTCAACCTTGCCGGTATCGATTAGTTGCCTCATTATTCGTTGCGCGAGGTTGCTGGGAATGGCGAATCCGACGCCTATATTGCCCTGCTGAAAACTATTGCCCGTCAGAATTGCCGTGTTAATGCCAACGAGTTCGCCGCGAATATTGATGAGTGCACCGCCGCTATTTCCCCGATTAATCGGCGTATCTGTCTGGATGAAGTCCTCGAATATCACGCTAGGGCCAAGTGCATTGGACCTACCCTTCGCGCTCACGATTCCACGCGTCACGGTCTGTGACAGCCCGAACGGAGTGCCAATGGCAACAACCCATTCCCCAACTTCGAGCACGTCTGAATCACCGAAGTTCAGCACAGGCAAATCATCGCCGTCAATCTTCAATACGGCAAGATCTGTTCCTTCATTGCCGGCGTCTGTTCCGATCAACTCGGCTTCAAACTCACGGCCGCCCAGAAGAATGACCGTAATGTCATCTGCGCCTTCAATGACATGATTGTTTGTGAGTATATATCCGTCCTCGCTAACGATAATTCCGGAACCAAGCCCTGCTCGCTCTTCCTGAGGTCGGGAATTTTCACGATTCCGTTCTCTCTGGTTCCCCGGAGGGCCAAAAAAGGGTTCAAACCAGTAGTGCCAGTTGTCAGGGAGGCGGGAGGTTCTAGACGGGACTAACGTTTTGGTGCTGATTTGGACCACGGCTGGTTTCGCGCGGTTAACTAACTCGATGAAGGCGCGGTTGGCACGCTCCAAGTATTCAAAATCGCTCTCTTCGGTTTGAGCGGTTGCAGTTTGGGTTGAAAAGCTATTGTTGGACTGGTTGACAGTGAGGCTGACGGCTACCATCGCGATCGCCGCAAATAGAAGCAGCCAGCGGATTGACTTGAGTCGGGACATAGTAACACCTCCAATTTTTCCCAAAGACACACTTTCATAAAAACGAAAGTTTCATGAAAGTTTAGAACCGTAGAATTGCCGCGACAGTCGTCGGCGAAACACAGATTGTTTTAGTTAATCCGAATTTATGGCATAAAAAAGCGCTCTGTCCTCCCAGACAGAGCGCTTCATTGACGGAACGAATTCCGTGTTTACGATTCGGTCCGAATCGGAATCTCCTTCGCTGCCTCTTTCCTTGATTTCGGCACGGAGATTGTTAGAACACCTCTCTTGAAGGAGGCATCTACATCTTCAGTGCGGAGATTCTTGGGAAGGCTAAACGAACGCTGGAATTGTCCGTAACTCCGTTCAACCAGGCGATAACCAGCGTTTTTATCTTCCGATTCACTCTTTTTTTCACCTTTAATCGTCAGGACGTTTTCTGTGACAGACACTTGAACATCGTCCTCGGATAATCCGGGGGCCTCCGCGCGGAACTCAACGTGGTCATCGGAATCCACCACATCAATCAGTGGAACCCATGTGCTATCTCTCGTCGAACGTGAAACGCCATGGTTGCCGAAGAAGTTGTCGAAAATCCTATCAATTTCTCTGCGGGTCGAAAAGATGTCCTGTAGTGGTTTCCATGTGGTTAGGTTTGTCATTTTGTGTTCCTCCTTAAGTGTTGTTAGGTTGATAATTCATTACCGATTTTCGGTTCAATCTGGTTAGAGCAAATTACATGCCAAAATCGATTTCATCGCTGAACGAATGTAATAACATCCAGAATTTTCACCCACGGCAACCATCTCATACACTGTGAAGGCAGTGTTCACCCCTGTTCATCGTTCATTTCTATCCAGTAACCGGGCGTACTGAAATCCTATTTTCCAATAATGGAAACTGCTTTCGTCGGGGTGAAGTTGGCCTAAGGTGCCATTTTGGCATCATTTAGATGCGGTTCTGCCAAGATGGACGATTCGGACTGTCGAGGGAGATTTATTTTTGGCACTTTGGATATTTGTCGGAAGGTTGGGTTTGGTTTACGCGCCCACATCACTGACCACTGGAAATGCGTTCCACGTGTTCGCGCACGATGTGTTCCGGCGACAGTTTAATGAACAACCACGCGCCCGGTACTGAAATTGCGAGCAATCCGATGATGATATCATCAGTCTTGCCAATTACCGGAAGGAAGTCCAGGTCAAGTGGATTTATGAAGTAAAGGATGGCAAACAGCACGGCAAAAATCTCGAACAGGACGAGAACGGCTTTCTTGTAGATGGGAATACGGCTGTCCCAAAAGAGGCGCCAAGCCAACTTGACGAAATTTGGCAAGTGATAGAGGAGGCGTAAAAAACGAAGAGATTTAGGGCCTTTGCCGCCCATGAAAGAGAAATTCATGCGTGCGATTTCACCGGTTGCGGATTGAGGAGGCTTCACGTTTAATGGTGACAGACTACGTGCACCAGAGATACTGATTATAGCCGAAAGCCGGCGGTTTCCGCAATGAAAACAGTGGAATCACTCAATTGCGCAAGCCGTGTATTCTTCCTCCAAGTAGTATTCTGTTACCGGCTTTTATCGAATCACCCGATTGTTAAAAAACGCTTGCCCGAATACCCTGATTCTGATACACTGTCGCAAATATGCGGATAGCAGGATATGACAATATCGATTCAAAGTTCATCACATACAAATTGGCGCAACGTTGGCCATGAACCACGTCATGGTCTCCCGATTTGAGTTGAGGAGGATCTATGAGATTAGGGTTTCTCACAACATATTCCGAAGAAATGGTCGAATTTGCCGGCAACGACGAATCGTTCGAATGTTTGGAAATTAATGGCCCGCCGGACGAGTGGATAGGCAATTCGGCTAAAGCGAAATCGTCTCGAAGCAAAGCGCAAGAACTACTTGACGAGAATGAGGTGACGATTGCGTCTTTCCTATATTTGAACTTTCCTCGGATTGAGAGCTCGGGACGGGAACTCTCCAAACATCTGAGTTTCCTAGAGCAACTCATGGAGACCTGCAACGATATGGGGGTCGCCGTCATAACGGGGGCGGGACCGATGGGCTATGACCCAAGCGTCAGGCTTGAAGAAAATGTCGCGCGCTACAAGAAGGTTTATTCTCGTGTCGCCAAGATCGCTGAAGACTACGGAGTAAAGATTGCCTTTGAGAATTGGCCGGGCGCCGGCCCTTTCGCCGAGGGAGGAAACTTGACAGTAACACCTGAAGCCTGGGGATTGATGTTTGACGCTGTGCCGTCAAAGAACATCGGTCTGGAATTCGACCCCTCTCACCTCCTCTGGCAATGGATTGATCCCTTCGCCGCATTCGATGAGTTCTTTGATCGGGTTTACGTGCTTCACGCTAAAGATACGGAGATTTTTTCGGATCGCCTCAAGCGGTGCGGTGTTTTCGGCAGCGGATGGTGGCGCTACCGACTGCCCGGATTCGCCAAATTCGATTGGCACCGTTTGTTCGCTATGGCGCACGAACGCGGATATGAGGATGCGGTCATAATCGAGCATGAAGACGCGGTTTTTGACGGTGAGAGGCGTCAAGAAGGGTTTCATCGTTGCGGGCAGTTCCTTAAGGGCTGTATTTTGGATTAGAATCTCTTCTCGTAGGAATTCCCTACGCGGCCAACTCTGAACCTGCCGCCGCAGTCCTGCCATCGTCGTGCTGAAATCTGAGAAACGTTTAAACACTGACATTTTAATATTCGGGCAACGCCCAAATTCTTGGAGGATAGATAATGGAAATAAGACCAAATCGAGTCAAACGCAAACTGGCTTCCGGTGAAACCGCCTATGTGGCTGGCGGCCTCACACACCCCGACGACATTGATGCATTCGGTCCACTCGGTTTTGACGGGTTCTGGCTGGAGGGAGAACATGGCGGAGTGGATCCGTCCGAGCTCGGCAATCTGACCCGAGCGTGCGACATTTGGGAAATGACATCAATTGTTCGCATCAACCAAAACAACCAAGGCATTATCTACCGCACGCTGGATCGCGGGGCTCAAGGCATCGTTGTCCCACACGTGAATACGAAGGAAGAAGCCCAGAATGTGGCGGATGGCGGCAGGTTCGCACCCGTCGGATACCGAGGGATGTTTGGCAGCCGACAGAGTTATTCGGTGCCCAATTTTTACGAGCACGCGAACGACGAGACGTTGTTAATCGTGCTAATCGAAGACATCGCTGCCATAAGAAATCTCGATGAAATCTTGACTGTTGACCAGATTGACGTGTTCTTCGTGGCGCCTTCCGATCTGGCGACATCAATGGGGTACCTCGGCGGTGTGGGGCATCCCGAAGTACAACGCACTATTGATGAAGCCCACCAACGAATTCAAGCCGCAGGACGTATCGCCGGCGCAATGGTAAACAATGACAACGTCGCAAAATACGCAGAGGCTGGCGTTCGATTCCTATTTACCACAATCGGCGGCTGGCTTTCGACTGGCGCGGCTGAGTTCCTAGAGCGTGCCGAATCCGCCAAGTAGTAACCCGATCAATGACTAGCGTTGGCAAACAACGTCTATGAAGATTTATACCAAAACGGGCGACACCGGAGGAACCGGTCTATTTGGGGGTGCTCGCATCCCCAAAAACTCGTTGCGTATTGATGCCATCGGTACGATTGACGAACTTAATGCCTGCATTGGAACGGCAAGATCGCAGATTCGTGATGCGGAGATAGATAATCTACTTCACCGGATTCAGAATGAACTTTTCAATATCGGGGCCGATCTCGCGACGTTGGATACTCATGCGAAGTCGGATGAATTACGAATTTCCCCGGATTTCGTAAGAACGTTAGAGAAGGACATCGACAGAATTGAACACCAGCTCGCCCCGCTGACAAATTTTATTCTTCCCGGAGGCAGTGTGGCCGGGTCTACGCTGCATCTCGCTCGAACCGTATGCCGCCGAGGTGAGCGCTCGATTGTGAGTCTCGCGGACGCGGAATCAATTAACCCTGCGATTCTACCCTACCTGAATCGTCTCTCGGATTTCCTTTTCGTTCTAGCACGCCTTGTTAACCATCGCCATGGCCAACCGGAGCCATTATGGGAGTCGCCACTGGCACCCGATCCTTTAGAATGACAGGACCATCCGTCAATTTTGCCACATAAGCTCCTCCTTGATTTGTGTTTGTAGTCGGTTGCGGATAGAGTTGGTAACAGCATCCTATCGATCAGAAAACTGTTGCACTTCGCACCATTTTGACTTTCCTGGAGGATAATCTTCACTAATTCGCTTGGAGTACATCATGATTTCGTGCAAGATTAGTTTTTCCGATTTGACTGCTTTGACCGTCGGATTAACTGTATTAAGTGAATTGGAGGACATGTGAGATGAATACGATTTCAGAAGCTGTAGATGACCTAGACGATCGAGAACGGTTCATATATGAGTATGGACGATTCATCCTTGAATGGAATGCCCTCGAATTTTACATCGAGGCACTAGTCTGGTATATCAGGTCCAAACGACTTCACCAAGGGGTAAGCTGCACCCAGAACTTCCGCCAGATAAACGAACTTAGTCCAAATAGAAAACGGGGTACTTTGATGGAATACCTGAAACGCATCAGAGAAAGAGACTTACTTACAGCGCTAAATGAAGTCTTTGACGTTGCCGAGAGAAACAATTGGATTCACGCACTTGTTTTTCCAATTAAGGAAAAGGAAGGCGGTGAGTACGAGGACGATACTTGGCTATGGTATAGATTGAACAAGGTGGGCGACAGACCGAAACTCTTGCAACTTACAGAATCGTACGGTGAGGGCTCCCCTTTTGTCGAATTTCATGAAGCATGGAACAGATTTCGGAGCGCAGCCGAACGCTCTTTCGGTTTCTTGGTGGATGTCGCAGACTACTATTTAGTCGCTCTGGCTGAGGAAGAGAGTTTGAGACGCCAATCTCAGTCTAACTAATCACAACAATGAAAGAGTGTGGCGGTTCTTTCGTATCGTCAACACTTACCCCCAAAGTAAGGGATATTGAGGGCTATATATTTTTGAATGTATTCCAATCAATTCCAATTTGCTTTAGCCCATCACGGAGTGTATATTCCGAAATATCTCTACCACCTTTGTCGTGGAATATTCCAGTTTTGTTAGTCTTAGGGTTCCTCCATTTTCGGTGAGATCCTCTGGTAATCCTGGATGATTCTACACATCCAAGTTTTTTCAACTTTTTCTTAACTATCTGATAGTTAAGTTGCATAGGCACCTAATTCTGGAGGTGGTGGCAAAGTAGCCTGGAAGCACCAATCCGAATCACCCTCTGTTGGTGTAAGGGTACTAATTTTGGGTTTTGAATCTGCTGTATCCTTCACAAAAATCTCACGAGGCAACCTTCGATCATCATCAAAATACAGTTCAAGAGTTGCTATGAAAGCATCTTTAGCATTCTCTAACGCTTCCTCTACCGAATCTCCATCGGTTATCAGTTCGGGGAGTTCTTTACAATATATTGTAAAAACCCCATCAGGTTGGTGCTTCAGGATCAGAGTTATTCTGAACGTGAAACCTCTTTCCATTTTCATTTTTCCTTGCTCTCCATAGGGTATTCAATCCATTAATGGAATATAGGAGATTTACTCATATAGCATCAGTATAGAATTGTAAGTAACATGTGATGTTTGTGTCAAGTTATAATCTACTCTGCGATTACCCCCAAAAACTAGACAGTAGATTAAGGTGGATTTCGGGCTGGCAAAACGTTCATGTTTTGAGCCGTACCAAGCTGCAAGACTTTTTTGCAAACGTACATTACGTTTGGGGTAATGGGATACCCAGTTTTTTGTTTACGGCAAACATTGGCACAAGGTATAATTTCTATCCTACGCCTACGAAGGAGATAACTTACCCCCATCCTTTAGACAGTTATGAATAGAATTTAAGGTGTAAAGGCTACGCAATCCGGCTACGTTTTAACACCTAATGTTGTTGAAAATACACCTCGTGAGGCATACGGTAATCGAGCGATTGATGGAACCGCTCTCGGTTGTAAAAGTTGAAATAATCTTTCAACCGACGATGAGTTGTCTCCATTGAGTCATAGTCGTTGGGATAAACCTCCTCGTACTTGACACTGCGCCATAGCCGTTCAACGAAGATGTTGTCATAATACCTGCCGTTGCCGGTCCAACTGATGGCGACGTTAGATGCTTGGAGTCTATCAGTAAACGCCTCGGAAGTAAACTGACTTCCTTGGTCGTTGTTGAATATCAACGGAGTTGATTGACGAAGGGCTCGTTCCAGAGCCGATACACAAAAGAATGCGTCAAGTGAATTTGATAGTTCCCACGACAACACGTAACGGGAAGACCAATCCATAATGGCTACGAGATAGACAAAGCCATCGTTCAAGCGAATGTAGGTGATGTCAGTTGCCCAGACGTGGTTCGGTCTGGTGATGCTTAATCCTTTCAACAGATAGGGATACACCTTTGAAGGTTTGCCCATAGCGGAGGTCTTGGGCTTGGGATAGATGGCAACTAATCCCATCTTCCGCATTAACCTTGCTACCCGTTTACGATTGACGACATAGCCTTGACGACGAAGCCACTCCGTTAATTTAGGTACGCCGAAGGACGGCCTCCTGGTGTACTGCTCATCTAACAGACGCATATAGAGCAGGTTTTCCGGCGATTCTACCGCGGGTTGATAATAATATGAAGCGCGTGGCAACCCTAACAGTTCACATTGTCTCAAAAGCGATGGGGAACCGCTCTCTCGGCCGACAAGCTGCCGCTTCTGTTCAACCGAGCCGTTGAGTTTTTTTTGAACCCAATCCAGTTCTACCTTCAACTGACCGATTTGACGATAGAGTTCAGCTATGAGTCGGTCATTGTCGGAGGTTGCTTGGGAGCGTCCCTTTGCAAACAGTTGCGGCGCTTCATCCAGAATCTGTCTTTTCCACTGGCTGACCTGATTCGGGTGGACTTCGTAGTCACTGGCAATCTGAGCCGTGGTGCGTTGATTCTTTATTGCCTCAATCGCCACTTGTGCTTTGAATCGGTTATCATACTGCTTTCTACTAGCCATGCTATGAAAACTCCTTTCAAAATTCTTGGCGTTGTTGAGCCGTATTATGACTCATAACATGACCGTTTTGACAGCCCGAAATCCACCTTAATCTACTGTCTAGTTTTTGGGGGTAATTGCAATAGTGTCTCTTCTCGGGTTCGTTGTTGGTTGTTGTCTTATTGAGTTGCGGGGTCGTGGTGGTTTGTGGATAATTGCTCTGTTAGGTGAACCAGTATTTTTAGGTTGGCTATGGCTTCCCTATTATCTAGTATGGATAAGGGAATGGAGAGAAAGAAAAGGAATGTGAAGTGATGTTGAAGTCTAGAAAATCTCTTACTTATCAACTTTTAGACGTTGCCAACCAAGGAATTGACTATGGCTAGGTGGTCGCCACATCAATAATTGCATCGTTATGGCTGTAGTCATTCTCCCTATTTAGTCGCTTGATTCTACTCTGTAGGGAAAGAGCCAAAACTAAATAGCAAGATAATGATTGGCTGGATTTGTCAATCCAGTAGAAGCATCTGGGGACATTGTTGCCGTGGTCTTTGTCAAAGTGTACAATTAATTATTAAACGTTACTTAGGACATTGTCCACTTTGCGAATTGCAAAGTGAAACGAATCAAGTTTATTCAAAAAGCAGCTTGGCGGTCTTTTTACACTACTATCCCGCGCGTTTGTGTATCACCTCCTTATATTGGCTTCAGATCTGAGGTGTATATGAGGTCAAACAACTATGCGACAATTTCGTCACGCGCCTGGTACGGTGACGAAGAACTGCGATTGAATTTTCCCGATGGCTGGGAGATCCAGATGCTTTCTCCCAGAGATGCGCCGAAGCTATCAGAGGCCGAGATCCAAGCAGCGTTCGACCAACCGATTGGCACGCCCCGAATTGCGGAACTTGCCAAGAGGAAACGAAGCGCTGCCATTATTGTCGATGATTTGAGTAGACCGACACCGGCTTCGGAGGTTGTCCCTTTCGTCCTTCGGGAGTTGATTCAAGCGGGGGTTCCCAAGAGCGAGATTCGCTTTGTTGTTGGCGGCGGATCGCATCGCGGACTCACGGATGACGAGATTGCGAAGAAAATTGGCGCAGATGCCGCGGCGGGGTATGAGGTAGTAAACCACGATTTTATGGCTGGTGACCTTCGCGCGTTAGGAAACCTTGACAGTGGTCTGCCGATTTACATCAATCCGGTGGTGGCCGATGCCGACTTCAAAATCTGTTTAGGGGGAATTTATCCGCATAGATCAGTGGGGTTCGGCGGTGGCGCAAAACTGATATTGCCCGGTGTCGCCGGGTACGCATCGATATTCTATTTCCACGAATACCATCCGAAGCGCGGACGCGGGATAATTGAGAGAAGCGGTGACGAACCGGATCTGCGCGATGCGGCAGAAGCTGTGGCAGAAGTTTTGGGTCTTGATGTCATCGTAAACATCGTCACGAATTCAAAACGAGAAGTCGGCGGCGTATTTGTCGGCGATTTCGTGAAAGCGCATCGCGTAGGTTCTCAGTTTGCGCTGGAGACCTACGCAACACCCATTTCCGATCATATTCGCGAAGAAACAGATGTCCTATTGTTAAACTGCTATCCGCTGGATTGGGATCCCATCCAGACCGGAAAATCGCTCTGGGCGCGCGCCTATTTTGACAATGCCTACACTGTCATTGTCAATCCGGCGACTGAAGGAGTGTGCTATCACGGGCTTTCCGATCAGATTGACTATCCCCGTTTTGCGAAGCGAAGCGCGGCACAGAAACCGATGCCGCTCCCTGCTCCAAAGATTGGATCACGAGAACAGGCATTGGTTTGGTCAGATCTATTTCCCGTAGATGCATTCTACAAGCGGCACCCGAACGATATTCTCTTCCGTGAATGGGATACGCTGATTCATATGCTCGCCGGAAAATTACCTCGGCGCGCAAAGGTATCAGTATTCCCATGCACCAGCACGCAGATACTTGTGGACAGTGATTGATTGCGGCGGGGTGATGCGGTTAAAGACGATGAACGTCTTCCTTGGGACTACTCCACGTGCGGGCGTACAACTGTCTGTCCATCATCTTCAAGAAGTGGGCGATTGTAGATATAGGGGGGTTCGAGTACCGAACGTTGAGCTTCCGTCAACTCATTGACCCACTCAGGGAACTCCGGTTCATAATAACCGCCGGCATAGTGCAGATACTTTGGCGAATAACGCACCAACAGCGAGCGGCGTTTTCGTTCCCGGTTTGTCCAAGGGAGCGTGCCGTGAATCGTCGCTTCGTTGAAAATTATCATGTCCCCCGCTTTGGCGGGAATATTGTACACGACCTCTCGATTGACTTCCCATTCCCTTATTTCGCTCGGGCAAGGAAAATTTGCCTTGTGGCTGCCCGGGATCACACAAAGCCCGCAGTCTCCTTCTTCCACATCAGCGAGTTGATATTGAAGAACGACCATGCCGCATCGCATCTGCCCATTGGTATAGATGTAGTATGCCGCGCCGAAAAATTGGTGGTTTGTGGAACCGTGAAGGATTAAACCTTCGGTATCCATGTCGGCGGTCAGAATGAATGGGGAATGGTCTAGGCGCCAGCCACGACCGTGAATGGCGTTTAGATAGGGAATGGCTTTCTTATGTACGATGATTTCTCGAAAGGGCTGGCACCACGGTTTGGGCCAAGTCAACATGCCCGTGAACATGCCGCGTCTGTGGGTACCAACGAGTGTTTTGGAGTTGCCGAGGTTGTGATTGTCGTCTTTACCACACTTTTCCATGTTTGCGTCGACGGCGGCGTTGAGTTCGTCGACTTCGGAATGCGTGAGGAATTCCGGCACAACGAGAAACCCTTGAAGATCGAACAGGAATTTTTCTCGGTCGTTCATCGGTTCGTTCCTTCAGGTTTGGCTCCATTAGGCATTATGCACTTCGAGTGGTAGTTACGCGGTTAATGCCTACGGCTCAGGCATTGAGGTCAACCACGATGCGACCGCGCACTTGACCGGCAAGGATGTCCTTTGATGCCTGCGGGACGTCATGTAACGGGATCACTTGTGTCATTGTCTCCAGTTTTTCCATGTCGAGATCCTTAGCGAGACGCCCCCATACACGCTCACACAGATCGGGTTCACACTTGACAGCAGTTATACCAAGAAGGTTCACGCCACGCAAGATAAAGGGGAGAACAGTCGTCGGCAGGTTGCTGCCCCCGGCAAGACCGCAGGCGGCAACGCTACCGTGCGCACGAGTTTGCCGCAGCACGCTTGCAAGCGTTTCCCCTCCTACCGAATCAATGGCGCCCGCCCAGCGTTCGCTTTCGAGCAGTTTATCGGCTGGTACACTTAACATTTCACGGGGGATTACCTCGGCGGCCCCCAAATACCGAAGGTAATCACCTTGTTGCTCAGTCCGTCCGGTAGAAGCAACGACCCGATAACCGAGCGCCGACAATAGAGCGATTGCCATTGATCCAAGCCCGCCGGCAGCGCCTGTCACAACAACCTCGTTGTGATTTTCCGCGGCAGGTGTGAGGCCGTGATCTTCGAGGGCTAGCAGCGAAAGCATCGCGGTGAATCCGGCAGTCCCAATCGCCATCGCCTGGCGGGCAGTTATTCCGTTGGGCAGAGGCTGTAGCCGAGCTCCGTTTACGCGTGCCATACTTGCATAACCTCCGGAGAACTCTTCGCCCATACCCCAACCGGTGAGTATGACTTCATCTCCAGTTTGAAAGTGCTCGTCCTCGCCAGGTTCCACGACTTCGCCGGCAAGATCTATGCCCGGAACAATTGGTAGTCGGCGCAGGATCTTGCCCTTCCCGGTGACAGCCAAGCCGTCTTTATAATTCAGGCTTGAGTAAGTGACGTCAATTAACGTACTACCGGCTGGTGCGGGCAACTCGCCCACGTGCTTCAGTTGTCGGATTGAAGCCGGCGCTTGAGTTCCGTCGGTCTGTTTGTCTACGATGAGTGCCGATATTGGTTGGTTCGACATGGTGAGTTTGTGTTGCAGATCTTCTCCTAACTCTTGGTTTTTCGCAAAGTTCATAGACTAACTGTTCCAATATGCAATCAGGGGACAGTTGGCTACTCTTGAGTTGCACATCTGCATCAAGCGTCTTTTCCAAGCCCTGAATTAATTCCGATGTGCTGAAGTGGGGGAGCCCCTGGAATATCTTAAAAGCGGCATAGGGATTCTGTTTCAAAAGATTCAGTTGGGGGTTTTGAGGCAGTGAATCCGATAGTCTTGAAGCGAGCGGCTTGAAGACTGTGTTCACAAATTCTTGATAATTCATGCGACCTACCGTCGGTTTCAAATTCTCTTTTTCCGTAAGGAGCTTGGCTTGGAGTGACAGACGGATTTGTCTTGCAATTAGCGCATTGATTTTGATTGGCGGCTCACCACTCTGCAGAATACTATGAAGGCTCTCCACCGCGTGGCTAACAGATCGCTTTCCAATTGCGTCGGTCAAGGCGAAGATGTTCTCAAAACCGCTTGAAGAAACCAAATTTCGAACATCGTCTTCATCGATCTGTCCCTTTTCCCCAACGAACGCCATTATTTTATTGAGCGACTCAAAAATGATGTGTAGATCATTGTCAGTCCGTTCTCGTAACAAGTTAAACGCTCTCGGGGCAATCGTCATTCCTTCATCTCTCAGCCTCTTCGATACACTGAGAAATAACGGATCCTGATGAAACGATTGGCCGGATTCCAGTCGATTGAACGTGACATATTTACCCACTCGGTCAATCGCTTTAACAAGTCGGCTGCGGCCGTCAATATTGCCTTTGACCGTAAAAACTAAAACACTTGTGGTTGGAAGGTCACCCTCTAGCCATTCGGTGAGCAACTCAGCGTCATCTGCGCCGCCAGCGAGGTTCTGCAAATCGTCCACTTGGGCAGCAATGTCAGGCAGGTTTTTCAAAAATGCCAACTCGGACGGCTCCAAGTTTTCGCGGTAGTCATTGACAAAATCGTCCACCGCTCCGTTAAAGTTGTTGCTTTGCTCCGAAATTTCCTGTGCGGGAATGTCAAGCACTTTCGCCATAATTGAAACAACTTTTCGCGGCGCCTCGTCTACCTCGTCAATTGCACTTCTCAGGAGATCGAGAGAACTCGTTCTGTGTGTCTTTTGAAACACCGTGGACTCCCGGACGACGACCACACGCCAGTCTGACATCATTGGATAAACTTCCACAGCACTCAGGACATCGCGAATGGACACGGTGACGCCATCAAAGAAGTCTAAATTGAAATCACGGGTGCTCGGGTCATCCAAAAGTATACCGAGCATCTTTTTGAGGCTTTCCTCGATTAGATAATCTTCCTCGCCACAGAGTAAGTAAACGGGATGGACCGCACCAGCTTGAATCTCTTTGGCGATATTCGGAATGCTGGGAAGCTGTTGGTTTCTCATGATGTCTCAGACATGTCCGTCATACCACGTCTCTAAGATGGAAATGCATTGGATGCGTGGATCAGGTAAAGAAACTTGCATGGAACAGAGTTAGAAACCCGGTTTCCGTGCAAAACGGCGAGGCGAGCGGATCTCAATCACATTCACTAATCCCGCCTACTGGAGAGTGAATGATTTGATTCAGGCATAAGAAACCCGTCCTTTAGGCGAAATTGTATAAGTCGTAGTTTGGAGAGGTAAATGCAGTTTAGCACGGTCATGGAGGGCTGTCAACGGAAATGGCGTGCCATTGTCTCAAGTGGTCTCATGGACCTCTTAACTCCTAACGGAGGCATGTGGTATAATTGGGGGGTGGTATTTCCAGATGCATGATTGGGTGCATCAGAGATAGCAAACCGATTGTCCTTTACCGGGAGTCTTAATGGCATGGCAATAGTGAGGCATCTGTTCGTGAAAGACGCGCATGGAACCCCTATGCGTTCAGTGATGGCGTTTGGAGTTGGTCCAAATGGTATAGAGGGAAACGTGTATTGCCAGCCTCTGCGACAGGTGTTAATTGTACCTACGCAATCCTTGACAGAATTTGATTTGAAACCTGGGGACCTCGGAGAGAACATGGTCGTGGATGGGATTGATTTGCACAAATTGGAGTCCGGTACCGTTATTCAGATTGGAAGCGTGAGAATACGATTAACATTTCATTGTGAACCGTGCAGGAAGATAGCGGATAAAGTTGACCTCAAGAAAATAACTCACAAACGGGGAGTGCTGGGCAACTTCCTGAACACCGGGATTATCAAGGTAGGCGATGCAGGCGTAGCAGGCGCCAAGAGCTTTGATGCTATCCCGTACCGCATTGATGACAGAATAAAATGGTATCTTGATAAGCAGGACAAACCTGTCCCGGTTTCAAAACTGGCATTTGATATTGGTTTGTCTAATTCATATTGTCGAGCGATACCTAACCTCGTCAGAAACAGGGATGACATTAGAAAGGAACTCATCCTCTACGAGTGCCACGCTAGGAGAAAGGCATGAGTGGTTCGACAACAAGACAACAGTAGTAGTCTCTGTTTGATTTTTAGCGAAGGGAAACCACGTCGTGCCGGGAGTCTTGGAAGTTGTGAATTTGCTCCCGATTCTAGTCGACTTGGAAGGGGAATTTTTGGTTTCGTCATTGGGAGCACGTCGTAGGTAATACCGCAATTGGACAACTTTTCGGGGCACAACCTTAACTTTGAGACCGAGCGCTTGAGACTTCGCCCGTTCGAAGACGCGGATTTTGATCTTGCACTGCCGTTTTACAAAGATACTGATTTCCTGTTGGCAATGGAGGGACAACTTCCTGAAGAATCTATCACCGGGGAGTATCTCAGACGTGCCGGGGAGGCAATGGCAAAACAGGGATTCCTGCTTGCTATCGTAGAAAAAACTAGCGGCCGCACCATTGGCGAAGTCTGTTTACAGTGGATGAATTTGGATCGGGCAAAGATTGCCAATGAGAAAACTATGCGTATTCCCATCGGCATCTGGGACAAGTCGCTATGGGGGAAGGGCTACGAAAAAGAGGTCGTGAGGTGTTTGATGGCGTTCGCGTTTGAGGAATTGGGTATTGATCGACTTTGTGCCATGGATGTGTCGGCAGACAATTCCCGTTCAGTAATGTTATGGCGCTCGTGTGGCATGAAAGTTTATAGGCAAATGGACAGCGGAAACACGCTCGATTTTGAAATCACTAGAATGAGATATGAGTCCGTGAATCTTGCCCGGCGTGTGTGAGGGAGTAAGCTATTCCTTCCGAAGGGCATGCCGATTCCTTCTCGCAGTAACACAGTCTTCACTCTACGCGGGCGGGAGCTACAGGGCGCCCTTTTGCGCGGCGCCGGGACGTCAACGGGATTCAGCGATTCTTGTTCCCAGTCAATCGCTTGTTACATTTCCTCCAACAAAAGCCATTCAAATTATGGGATGTTTCCCACTTACCAGTGGGTTGGTGAGTGAGAACAGCGAGCGCAGATATGCATCCCTGTGATCTGGTCATTGACTGTTAATGGTCGATCCTTGGTGCGGTGCTTGGAATACAGCATACAGCGTATTTCACCGACACTAAACCGCGAGCTTCAAAACACTAGAATTCAATCTGTGCTTGCGTGATGAACTCAAGGATGGCACCGCCCGCTTGCGGAAAACGCAAAACAGGGTTAAATTGAATTCGCGCCTTGGAGTGGAAGAAAAAGCCGACGTACGGGGTTATCGAAATAAGTGAATCTATGATGTCAATCGAGCCATTTTCATCCTTGTACTCAAGGCGCCCTCCGTGTTCCACTGCAACAAGTCCATAGGCTTTGACCTCGCGTTTGTACACGCCTGTAACATACAAACCGATTATCTCAGCGTTGCTGTCTATCTGCGGTTTATCGGCGAATAAACCCTCGGCTATGAGTTTGAGGTTTCCAATGTCGCAGGAAACATCGGCGCCGTAGGCGGTGAATCGTTCTTCAGCGAGTGCCGGCAAGGGATTTTGAATGGTTTGTACGGTGCTGTGTGACGATGCGTTGAGTCCGACTATTAGATCTTTGAACGGTTCATATTCAATTCGACCGACAACATCCTTAGCGTCATCGTTGTCAATTCTTGCTCCGGGACCGACACCCGAGCCATTGAAAACACCGATGGAGAATTCCACGGGTTTGATTATATCCCATTCCGCAAGTAAACCGACATCCCTTCCAAGATAGCCTCGAAAATCCTCTAGAATATGAGTGGGGCGTTCAATTATCCGCAAACGACGTGCAGCCCGAAGACGCCCATAGCTGAATGGTTTTTTCAGTTGCCCCGCTTTAAGTGTTAGGCTGCGCCCAATATCGTATCTCAAGTAGAGATCTCTGCCTCGGACCCCTGTCGTCGTTGCATCAAATTCGATCCGCAGTGACAAATTCTTCTTCAATTCCGCCTCTAGTTGGACACGACCGCGTCGAACCTCAAAGGTTGTACGTGGCTCGGTTGCGTCTTGATTCGTGGCTTGGAATTGTACCTGCGTGTAGCCGCTAATAGTTACTTTGCCGACCTTAGATTTGACATCGGGTTTTTGAGCATGTGTGAAGGAAGTCCACGACTCGAACAGTGAGAGTAGCAGCACACAAACCAGCAAGCAAATTGGCTTGCGGAAGCAAAACCGAAAGCGTAAAATGTGTATTAAGTCACTTAACATAACTACGGACACCGAAACCGTTTTTCCATTTACTCCAAGGGTTTACCGTCCTTAATGGTATTTTGGATTGGTTTATGAAGCGCATAAGTTGCGTGCTTCGACGCTGAGCGGTCCTTTCAGAGATTCGACCTTCACAGGATAAGTCGAGGTTTTGCTTCAGGCGGAGTGGCGGAACGCTTAATCCGGACGACGAATCCATCCAGCAGTCCAATCGTCCATGCCAATCGCACCGATGAACGAGGAAACCGAAAGATTCGCATTGGCGGGCACCAGAGCGGGAGACGTGGGTCGAGGTCTCCAGTCCCAATTGGGAGTGTCTTGAAGTTGCGGTTGATTAATCAAAGTTGTTTGAGATTGAGCAATCTTCTTCGCGCCGTCGTCTAAATCGGGGCGATTGTTTGAAAAGATGTTGTGCGTGAATTTCATGCCATCAACGGCGCTCGGGTTGTTCACGGAAGTTGAATCGACCATTAGTCCCGCTCGTCCGCAATTCATAGTAATGCAGTTTGTAATTGTCCCCGCGCTGCCATTTCTCAACAGAATCCCTTGGTTATCCATTCCGATGATGGTTGCGTTGTAAATTTGGGGTTTGCTTCGAGGTTGGTGATTGGGGGCATCCGGATTATTGTCTCCTTCAATACCGCGATCGGAATAGCCATTTGCCTTATGACAGATGAGATATTGAATTGTTCCCGAATACCCCTGAGTCCAATCTATTCCATCATCTCGGAATCCCGAGACGACAATATGCTTGAGATTCACACTCCCGCCGTACAACTCGATCGCATCGTCAAGCGCGTCAAATACTTGAAGGTATTCGACAATTGTGCCTGCTCCGACATGATTAAAGCTGATGCCGTTCAGATGGCCGTCACCAAATGCCGAACCCGCATACTCAATGCGCACGTACTTGAGCACGCCGCTACTGTCGTTTGTGTTTCCTTGCTGTTTGTAGTGGCCAATGCCATCTCCATTCAAGACGATGCCTCCCCAGTCACCAGCGGACTGGCTGCCTTCCGGTTTGTCGCTCGTGAAGACAATCGACGCGTCGCGCGTTCCTTCGGCGATGATTTTGGCGTCAATCTCAACTTCCAACCATGAGCGGGGTGCGCTTGAGCCTTTTATCAACGTACCGGGTTCAATTGTCAGAACAGTGCCGGATGGGACAATGACCGCACCCCCAATAAGTGTGTACACATTGGTTGATTTGAGTGTCGTGCGTCGGATAATATCGGATAATTCAATGACCGGTTTGCCTCCCGCGCCATGGGAAGTGTCATTTGCATTGCCAAGAGGTGCCTCCGTATCATTGCCACACCCGTTGAGGAGAATTAGAAAACCGCGCACGTAATGCGTTATCCGTTTAAGGCAGTTCACAACGGATAACACCGCAAGAGTAATGACGCTCATAGGAATCCTCGCGCGCCTTACCCATGGGCATGGGAGTTGTAATCCTGTGTTCTCCGGAATTTGATTGACATAATATGAAGTCTGGGGCATGCAACCGATCCAAATCTTTTCTATCGTAGAACAGTTAGTTTGCGCGTTGCGCGTTGATTCTCCGACGCCAGCGTGTAGAAATAAATCCCTGAAGCAGCCAACTCACCGACTTCGTTCCGTCCGTCCCATCGAATAGCACCTTGAAAGTCAACATAGCTGCCTGTTTCTCGAAAGCCGAGGTCAATGCGTCGAACCCTCTGGCCGCGAGAATTATAGATCGTCAACACTAGTTCACCCGCTTTCGACAACCGAAAGGGGATGAGAGTTTCGGCCGCGTGCGGGTTGGGATAGTTCTGCATCAGGCGAATCGGGCCTGCAGGAGTTTCAAAGTCACCGACGTTCGGCAACCCCGGCGTGGGCGAATTCAACGTCTCAAGTGCGGGGCCGCCATCCGGAATACGTCCATAAGAGACATCGGCCTCCAGAAGAGGAAACTCAAGTGAGTCTATGAGTTTAGTTCCTGCATTACGCGATTCAAACAAACCCACAGATTCGGAATTGGCGCTGAGACTGAAATTCGCGTGTAGTTCGCCGGCGTTTTCATCTCTATCTGCCCAGATTAGCACATATCCTCTCGGCGAGATCGTGATCGCCGGAAGAACCCATTTTGTGGGATCGGAAAGGTCATCCGATAAAAACAGACCTTCGAGTTCAATCGGATTGTCCGTCGCGTTGTACAGTTCAATCCAATCATCATACTGCCCCGATTCGTCGGCAATGGTACTGCGATTTCGTGCCATGATTTCATTGATGTACAGTTGAGCCTGTACGTCTTGGTGCCGTGGGTTGATCGCACCAGGCGTTGGTGTTCTCACAGAGTCCCACGGGCCGCTACCATTTGGGTGACGTGCGAAAGCAACGTCCTTCGTCTGTTTGCCGAACCGAAACGCATCAATAGGTGTATTCTGGTTCTCATCTCTGTAGAAGAGTAGGATGCTGCCACCGTCAGACGATAACCTGAAGTTGGTATGCAACTCTCCTTCATTTTCTTCGCCATCCGCCCAAACAATCACGAATCCGCCCGGCGCGATTTCCACAGAAGGGAATTCCCAGCGGACCAAGGACGATGCTGCGTCTGACAAATAAAATCCCTCTAGATTCACGGCATGGCATCCAAAATTGTAAAGCTCTATCCATGGATCGTATTCGCCAGCTTCGTCCGCCAAAGTCGACCGGTTATCAACCACCAGTTCATTGAAGGACACACTTCTGTCGGCAAGGATGTTGGATTCGCCGGGTGTGGCGCCTGCACAGAATTGAAGGGTATCACCGCCGTCCGGATATCGCCCCAATGAGACATCTTCTGTCTGAACCCCGAAGGCGATCCAGTCGATAATCGCATTTTCGTTCTCATCGTTATCGAATATGCCGATTCCTTCGCCACTAGCGCTCAAATTGAAGCCTGCGTGAGTCGTGCCTTGCGCCAGATCGCCATCCAACCAAAAGAGCTGAAAACCCTTTGGCGATATTTCAATTCCGCGGATTTGCCATTTCGTGGGTTCGCGCATGTCATCTGAAAGATACAAACCGTCCAAGCGAATTGTCGAATCACCGCTGTTGTAGATTTCCACCCAGTCGTCATACTCACCGTATTCGTCAGCAACTGTTTGTCTATTCGCCGCCATCAATTCATTGATGTGCAGGTGCCCGACCGAGTTGCTTGAGTAAAGTGACACTTTCATCTGCAACCTATCCCAAACCTTTTCGCCTCCCCCGTCAATGCTTCCAATCTCTACAACGTATTCATAGAAAATGCCAGGGGAAAGAGTCTCAGGTAGTTCTCTGCTCAGTTGGTAGGTGAGATGCTCTAGAGGATGAAGTTGAATCTCCTCCGTCTGAGTGTATGCGCCCGGGTATGCTGGTTCTCCTGCTACTGACAGCTTGCTCCACAGCTGCACCGCCTGGGGCTTATCCAACTGATTCTGCAAATGGAGCGTTTGTTCGAGTTTATTGCCTTTCGTGACCCTTCGCGTAGTAAAATCGCCTTTTGTCGTTGCATCAAATACGACAGGAACAAGCCAATGGTTGGATCCCTTCGGCGTTGGACTTCGGAGGATGTCTAATTCTCCGCTGCCATCGGCAATCCTGCCGTACGTAGCTTGACCTTTAAAGTCATCGCCGAAAGCGGGGTAGGTTATCTGATCCACTAGTCTAATGCTTCCACTCTCTTCTCTTTCAAATAAACCTATAAATCCACCAGCGTCGCTAACACCGGATAGTTCCACAACGATGTGACCACTTGGGGGAATGTTTCCGCTAGCCAGAGGGGTCTTGGTCGGTTTATTGACATCGTCGGAGAGAAACAATCCTCGAAGTTCCACTGCTTCTTTTGGACTCCAGTTGTAAATTTCAATCCAACCCTCAGGGGCAATTTCGTTAATGAAGAGATTCACTGACGGCGGTGGAATAAAATCGGGAATGGAAGCACGAAGGAATTCATTTCGTTTGGTGGAGAAATTCTTAAGGCTCCACGGACTTTGATAGAACCAATATTCGTTCTCAAGCCAGCCCGGTTTTTTCGTGTCGCGTTCTGCGTCAAACCAGATGCTCTGATGCCCGGCTTCGACGCGTGATACTCGTTTGCTATCGGAAAAAGTGGTATCGAGTAATTCCAATAGACGCAGACAATACATCCGTCGAAATTGCGGCACGTTCAAAACCCGATCAAGCAATCTATCCCACCAATACGGTACACCGAGCGTTGGGTTGTTGCGGGCGCCCTGATCGAGCGGCATGTCTTCTTGAACAAAAGATACATCGGGGTCCCAAGCAATTATCTCCCACTTTTTTCGGGTTAGATCGTGATAGAGGAAAAAGTTATGTCCGGCAATATCCCAATTGCTGAGAAGTTGGCTGGCGCAGTACCAACTCAAATACCCGTTGATGTCAAGAACGTTCCACAACTTCTCTCTAATGAGATGGTCGGGCGTCAAATTCACTAATTCGACAAATTCCTTGAAATCTGCATCAATCCGACCTTGATTGGTTTCCTTTTCCGTCCACTGTAGGTAATCCTCAAGGGTTGGCAATACAACAAGAAAGTCGAATGGTTTGTAGATGTTCCCTGTGGGATCACGTCCGTTTATGCTCAGAAAACGTTCGTCAATCTGATCAACCGCCGTATAAACTCCCATGTATTCGTCGTTGAGACGCAAATGCACCCATTCTGCTGATGGCGCCAACGCCCCTGCCTGTCGATAATCGTCGAAAGCCAGCTTGCTTCTTATCAGTGATGAGTCCCATGTGTCACTTTGGAGGTTGAGTTTCTTTTTCCCTTGAAACAGCTGATTATCTGGAAATATTAATTTGATACTGGGCTTTAGTGCTAGGCGCCGACCGGCACCGCCTCGATAGCGCATTCTTGTCCCACGGTATTCTACCCCTTCATGGCGCAACACCACAGGAACAGTCATGTCGTCCCAAATATGTTGGCTCAAGTAGACAAGATGGCTCTCGTCAGTATATAAGTCGTACACGGGCAACGCTGAGTCGGAACGCGCGAGAATTATTACGGGGGGAAACTCGACACGCGTGCTACGATTCGCATAGAGATCGACAGCACTTACCGCATATTGATATATCTGGTGGGGATTGACCGCACGGTCAATGTAAGAGGAAGACGGACTGAAGTCCAAGAGGCGAAATTCCCCGTTTTCAGAACGATAAATGTCATACCCGCCAATATCATCTTCCGGGTTGTCTGTCCAATCCAGAATCGCTTGGTCGTATCCACCCGTAACTAATAAATTGCGCGGCTCACGGGGCGCCATCAAGTCAGGAGCGCGTGAAAAAACATAGACTGCGGACAGAGACGGCTCGCCGCGTGTGGCGGTAAATCGGACGTTCAATTGACCATCATTCACCTGCGTCGCAAATTGATAGTCGATAATGTAGTTGCGACGCACCTCGTTAAATATGTCGAAATCCTTAAGAACCCTTTCGTTCTCAATCCAAACATCGAATACGCGCAATGTGCGCCACATATGTTCTACTTCGCTGAAGTGTAACTTGACATTGTATGGTCCGTCCGGTACATCAAACCGATACTCACTCAACCCACGGCGGTCGTGAAGATACAGATCGAAATCCCAAGTGCCACCGGACTTGTTGTTGACCGGGGACTTGCCACTGTAGCCATCAACATAGCCTGAACCGTTGGCTAACGTATATGGCCGATCACTTTGGTATAGCCTTCCTTCTTTCGTCGTGTACGCGACCTCCGAGCCAGTGTTGAACCCAATCTCGTAGGCGGTGCACAGCGATGGAGTTAGAAGCGCAAGTAGGACGACAATGGGCTGGAGGATTTTCCGGATTGAGTTGCTCATTTTGAAATATGGAAGAAATAGTCGGAGGTGACAGAAACAGGATTGAAGTGCTGCCTCTTTAGTGCGAATGGAGGGAAGGCAGCCATGGTTCGTCCGGCTCTGTGCAATTTCGACGCGAGTACCGAGAATACTGTTCTACCAAGTAACACTAACAAAATAAGCGTGTTGGAAGGCGTTTTCGACAATTCGATTTCACCTCAATTTCGTAGATGGGAAAACCGATTTAAGCTGCTTGTGCAACCAAATGAAATCCCAACTGATTGGCTTTGCGTTTCAGGTTTTTAACCGCCCTTTGGCGAGCCTGTTCTTCATAGTAGCCGGAAGGAGGTTCACGGTAGGGCGTCCGATTTCTCAACATGGCATAGATAATACGTGCGAGTTTATGAGCGATTGCCGTGATGGCTTGAGCAGGACCGAGCCTCGCTCGCTGACGACGATAATAACCGCCGAGGGCGCCTTTGCTATTTGACACGCCTTGCGCCGCCAGCCTCAGAGCGCGTGCCGCACGATTGTTGTTTTTCTGCGTTTGACGCTGCATCACTTTGCCACCCGTGATTTGGTTGTTCGGACATAAACCCAGCCAGGAGGTGAAATGTTTGACTGAAGGCCATTTGCTCATATCGATGCCGATTTCACTCAATATCGCTTGTGCATTGAGCACATTGACTCCCTCAATCTGAGTGAGATCTACCCCGCTCAGTTGATACAGATGTTGACGCAAATTAAAACAGGGCTCATTCCCCTTTGGACGCCGCCGCTTTCTTTGACTCTCCGGCAATGGGTGCGCTTTGATGTCAATCTGGGGTTCAATCCTCTGATAAAACTTTTCGATTTCTACATCACAATCGCTGATTTGCTGCTGATAAAAATCGTAGGCTTGCAACGCTTGCTTGAGGGCGAACACATGTTCGGACTTGTAATTGCCCTCAAGAGATTTGCGAATCTCTTTTTCACTTTTGGTACATCGCTCATCACGATGGGCTGCCAATTGGTGGGCATCGCGTTCACCCTTGACGATGTCTCTGATGATACGCATGCCTGTCAAACCGGTAATGTCTGAGATGACGTTGGTCAGCTTAAGATTCATCAGTTGCAATGCCTTCTGCATATGCTGCACTTGTGTCGAGCACATAGCGATTAGATTGGCTCGATGTCTCACCAATGAGCGCAAGGCACAAATCTCTTCAGCCGGGCGGAATGAAGTCGAAAGCAGCCCATAGGTATGCAACTGCTGTATCCATTGACAATCTTCGATGTCAGTCTTCTTACCGCTAACGTTTTTAATATGACGCGCATTCACCAGATACACTTCAAAGCCGCGTGCTTCAAGCATTTCATAGATTGGAAGCCAGTAGATACCTGTTGATTCCATCGCCACCGTGGTCACGCAACAATGCTGTAACCAATCCACTAAGAGATGGAGGTCTTCGGTAAAAGTCTTAAAGACTCGCACACAGTCTTTATCTCGTCCTTCAGGGACAGCGGCATAAATTTCAGCGTCTCCGATGTCGAGACCTGCCGCGTTATAATTTATTTGTTCAAGAGCGTTCACGTCTTGAATCTCTTGGGTAGGAGGACGTTCTTTGAATCGTCCTTTTCTCGAAATGCCGGTTTTACGCCGTCTTTTCATGGCGAGTTCTCCTTGCCGAGATAGGGTTCGGAATATACAACATGGGTTTCAAAACCGGTTCAGGCGGGGTTATGCTTCGAATCTCTAGTCTACCAAACGGGGTACCAAAGCAGTAAATCCCATGAAAGGGAATCTTGCTTGCGTCCACCAATGAACAAAACATGCATAACCCGGACGACGCTCTCAAGCGGGTTTACAAACACCAAGAAAATTTCCGTCTTTGCAATGCCTAAACCAAACCTCATTATTGTAGCATATGTGTTACTTGCTGAAAGAATTATCCCGACAGGGATAATGGCACGCTCTCAAGATTGTTTTAATTGCGGAAGGAAGTAATTCTCTACCAAGTAACACTAACAAAATAAGCGTGTTGGAAGGCGTTTTCGACAATTCGATTTCACCTCAATTTCGTAGATGGGAAAACCGATTTAAGCTGCTTGTGCAACCAAATGAAATCCCAACTGATTGGCTTTGCGTTTCAGGTTTTTAACCGCCCTTTGGCGAGCCTGTTCTTCATAGTAGCCGGAAGGAGGTTCACGGTAGGGCGTCCGATTTCTCAACATGGCATAGATAATACGTGCGAGTTTATGAGCGATTGCCGTGATGGCTTGAGCAGGACCGAGCCTCGCTCGCTGACGACGATAATAACCGCCGAGGGCGCCTTTGCTATTTGACACGCCTTGCGCCGCCAGCCTCAGAGCGCGTGCCGCACGATTGTTGTTTTTCTGCGTTTGACGCTGCATCACTTTGCCACCCGTGATTTGGTTGTTCGGACATAAACCCAGCCAGGAGGTGAAATGTTTGACTGAAGGCCATTTGCTCATATCGATGCCGATTTCACTCAATATCGCTTGTGCATTGAGCACATTGACTCCCTCAATCTGAGTGAGATCTACCCCGCTCAGTTGATACAGATGTTGACGCAAATTAAAACAGGGCTCATTCCCCTTTGGACGCCGCCGCTTTCTTTGACTCTCCGGCAATGGGTGCGCTTTGATGTCAATCTGGGGTTCAATCCTCTGATAAAACTTTTCGATTTCTACATCACAATCGCTGATTTGCTGCTGATAAAAATCGTAGGCTTGCAACGCTTGCTTGAGGGCGAACACATGTTCGGACTTGTAATTGCCCTCAAGAGATTTGCGAATCTCTTTTTCACTTTTGGTACATCGCTCATCACGATGGGCTGCCAATTGGTGGGCATCGCGTTCACCCTTGACGATGTCTCTGATGATACGCATGCCTGTCAAACCGGTAATGTCTGAGATGACGTTGGTCAGCTTAAGATTCATCAGTTGCAATGCCTTCTGCATATGCTGCACTTGTGTCGAGCACATAGCGATTAGATTGGCTCGATGTCTCACCAATGAGCGCAAGGCACAAATCTCTTCAGCCGGGCGGAATGAAGTCGAAAGCAGCCCATAGGTATGCAACTGCTGTATCCATTGACAATCTTCGATGTCAGTCTTCTTACCGCTAACGTTTTTAATATGACGCGCATTCACCAGATACACTTCAAAGCCGCGTGCTTCAAGCATTTCATAGATTGGAAGCCAGTAGATACCTGTTGATTCCATCGCCACCGTGGTCACGCAACAATGCTGTAACCAATCCACTAAGAGATGGAGGTCTTCGGTAAAAGTCTTAAAGACTCGCACACAGTCTTTATCTCGTCCTTCAGGGACAGCGGCATAAATTTCAGCGTCTCCGATGTCGAGACCTGCCGCGTTATAATTTATTTGTTCAAGAGCGTTCACGTCTTGAATCTCTTGGGTAGGAGGACGTTCTTTGAATCGTCCTTTTCTCGAAATGCCGGTTTTACGCCGTCTTTTCATGGCGAGTTCTCCTTGCCGAGATAGGGTTCGGAATATACAACATGGGTTTCAAAACCGGTTCAGGCGGGGTTATGCTTCGAATCTCTAGTCTACCAAACGGGGTACCAAAGCAGTAAATCCCATGAAAGGGAATCTTGCTTGCGTCCACCAATGAACAAAACATGCATAACCCGGACGACGCTCTCAAGCGGGTTTACAAACACCAAGAAAATTTCCGTCTTTGCAATGCCTAAACCAAACCTCATTATTGTAGCATATGTGTTACTTGCTGAAAGAATTATCCCGACAGGGATAATGGCACGCTCTCAAGATTGTTTTAATTGCGGAAGGAAGTAATTCTCTCTTAAGTCGGTGACATGTCAAATTACGTTCCGTTAACCAACCGTTTCTGAAGATTTATTCAAGGCTTTGCTAGCATGAACTTGGTGCGGACATGAATGACTTTAGGTGTGACGGGTTCTCACTGTGCCGAATGAAATCTCTAGAGACAGCCTGCCACATTACTCTAGAATCCGCAGGAGTTCTAAATCAGTTTGTTATGACTGGCCTTCTGCCAACTCGGTTTCCATCAGGTCATATATTATCTGGCGTCCTTTCTTCACATCCCTTTCCATTCTTCCTTTTACAAAAGCCATTTTCAACTTTATCAGTAGAGTGTGGATTAAATTCCTACCGGTAGGTTTGCCAAAATACCACGAAACACGAGTAGAATCTTCAGTCTCGGATAATTGCGTGGTTTGACGCATGGTTCCCCTAAAAGGAGTTGCCAAATCTGTTGTAAAATAATCGAAAGGTTTCCAATCGACAATTGTCTGTGTTTTCACCTGTTTGCCAAAAACACAATGCTGATCGCAACCAACTCCGACACGCCCTTGGCTTTTTCCTTTAATGGTCAGGTAGCTCGCACGCATGCGTTGTCTCCAGCGCTCGGGTTCGGTTAGGTAGTCCCAAACAATGGCTAGTGGTGCAGGAAAGTCTCCTTCAACTCTAAAATAGAGACTTTTGGTATCTACGTATATTCGCCGACTTTCCTCGGTACGCTTCCAAATAGAATGCAAATCATGGACAAAGCCGCCATGTTGTCCCAGCTGCTCATAAAATTCCGTGTGGATTTTCATACCGTGCACCAATTCACCTAGAGACATGGCGTTAGCTGCCGCCTCCGTGAAGAACGCGTACGTTTCAACCCCCGTAGCCTCGGTGATGCGATTTCTTAACAGAGTGTGAACTACCGCCAAGTCCTCACCAGAGAGTCTTTCAGCACCAGCGACCTCATTCACAATAAAGGAGCCGTGATGCACGACTATTCCTAGCGACAGTGCTGAAATCTGTTCACATGCTTTACAGGAACAGGTGGTATTTTGGAGTATCTGTTCACGTTTTTTCTTGAATAAGCGGTAAAGATGTTCAACCATTTCGAGCAGGGTTTGTCCCTGCAAGATATCACCATCAAGGAGGCAGGCAAAGATTGGATCGGTTCCTAGTTCATGAATTTCCCAAGGTGCTTTTAGTTGTCCGATTAGAGTACCGAACAGCTCTCTCAAAATGTTTTCAGCGTGTGCTAACTCTTCCGGGTCGCGAAATTCAGAGTAACCTGTAATGTCAGCGACAAGAAGATAGCCTTGTTGTCTCACAATTGCCCCCTTGATAGATTAGGTTTCATGATGAAAAAACCTGCATTATTGCAAAAGAATACCATACCACAGTTTTTCGTGGAAATCAACAGATTTAAGCATCTGGATTTTGTCCAATCTTGGAGCTGTTCTCCGAACTCAATCCGAGGTTCTGCCTATCTAGGTCCGATACAAAGATGTAGAGCGGTCCTATGCTTGATTTGGCGAGATTCGGTCTTTCGACAGACACGTTCACGGTGAAACCATCGCCGCTGGTTGCGGTCAACCCACGGGCGGTACGGATCCTGTCGCTGGCAGATTTTCAGTTTTATCATGAAACCCCTGTGGTATAATGAGCAATGAGCACGCAGAGACAGTCACATAGCAGAGATTTGAACACTGGCATATAATGCCAAGGCGCCGCGTCGATTTCTGTTAGAGTCACGAATGACTCGGAACCTCGGATCTCAGTCTAGCAGCCATCCGGCTCGTAACGCCGCAAACGAGGAAATGATGAAACTAATCTCAGTAAATGTGTCGAAACCACGGGACGTAGCGTATCGCGGGAAAATGGTACGAACCGGAATTTTCAAAGAACGGGTAAAGGGAAGGGTTTGGTTGCGAAAATTGGGGTTGGACGGGGATGGACACGGCGATCCTGCCGTGCACGGTGGGATTGATAAAGCCGTGTATGCCTATCCTATCGAACACTATGAACATTGGATGTGGGAATTGGGACGAGACGAACTACCGTTCGGCCAGTTTGGCGAAAACTTTACGGTAAAGGGGTTGTTAGAGGAGGAGGTCCATATTGGAGATGTGTTTCGGATTGCGGGAGCACAGGTTCAAGTTACGCAGCCGCGCGTGCCCTGTTTTAAGCTGGGATTGAAGATGGAGTGCTCGACATTTCCGAAACACTTCTTGGCGAGCGAACGATCAGGATTCTACCTCCGCGTCGTGGCTGAAGGAGATGTCGGTGCAGATGACCGAATTGAGCGGATAAAGATTGATTCTGCCCGACTGAGCGTTCACGAGATACACCATCTGTATTACTTCGACAATCTCAATAGGCAAGGAATTGAGAGGGTATTGGGGGTGCCGGCGTTGTCAGATAGTTGGCGGGAGTCGTTTGAGGGATTTTTGGATAAATGTAACGGCATCCAAGATGAACGTCATTAAGCCCTGTTTTAAATCCATGAGTGCTGCCAAGAGGGTAGCAGAAGTGCATTGTGTTTACAAACAAATAGCCCCTTCCGCGAACCACGAAAGGGGCTATTTTCAAAACATCCCCGACGGGATTTGAACCCGTGTCGCTGCCGTGAAAGGGCAGTGTCCTTGGCCAGGCTAGACGACGGGGACGTAAGTTGAGCCGTACAGGAATCGAACCTGTGACCACCTGATTAACCTACCACACTCACTTTCGTGAGCCAGACAGTTGCCAATCTGTTGTAGTCTGGACTATATCTTTACCCTCAGCATCACTAAACTGATAGGGTAGGACACGTATAGTCTCTGAGGAGCGAAGGAAGCGTGAAGTCTGCAAAGACAACCCTTCTCCCTTGGATATCAGCTTGCGGCATACTGTTGATATCCCTAATCCAAGGCTCGATTATTCGTTGCCGACTTGTCGGCGGATTAGCTTTCCTGCTGGTTGCCCAATCCTTTAGATTTTCACGCTATGCCGCGTACCAAAGGCTCTAAGGGGATTCCAGCATACGGTGTCCTCCACTTTACATGTTTCCATGTAAAGGCTCCACGTTAAAGTCAGATGCTCTACCAACTGAGCTAACGGCCCATAACCTCGGCGTGTATGGAACAAAATGATACCGAATCGATTCGAATACTGTCAACCTCAAATCATGCCAACTTCGTAGGGTAATTTATCAGCCTCTAGTCCTACGACGCTGGTTAAAGAAGGTCTTCGTTACATACAATCGTTTGTGTTCTCTCTTTGCCGACAGAGATAAGGGCAATGGGAACATTTAGAGAGTCCGCGACGAATGCGATGTATCGCTTTGCGTTTTCCGGCAGATTTTCATAGTCTCGGACATCTACTGTTGACTGTTTCCAGCCGGGCAACATTTCGTACACAGCCTCACATTCCTCAAGCACCCGCAAACTTGGCGGGTATGTCGTAACCTCTTCACCACGGCGCTGGTAAGCAACGCAGACCCGAAGTTCATCAAGATGATCCAAGACATCGAATTTTGTCAAAGCAAGCCCGGTGAAGCCGTTGACTTGGGCGGCATAGCGCAGCGCCACAAGGTCAAGCCACCCGCAGCGACGCGGACGTTGTGTCGTGGCGCCGTATTCCTCACCTATCCCACGAATCTCTTCATCTAAATCCGGCGGCATCTCCGTCGGAAACGGACCGCCCCCAACACGGGTGACATACGCCTTTGATACGCCCAAAACGCGATTTATCGCTTGAGGACCTACACCAAGTCCGGTGCAAACCGCACCGACCGTGGTGTTGGAGGAGGTAACGTAAGGATACGTCCCGAAGTCAACATCAAGCATGGTGCCTTGTGCGCCCTCGAATAAAATCCGTTTACCGGTTCTAAGTGCGTCGCTTAGCAATTCAGGCGTGTCAGCCACGTAAGGTGCGAGTTGTTCCGAATATGCATAATACTGCTCCAACAGAGCTTGCCGGTCGATTTCACCGCCAATTTGGTCGAGCGCGTACCCTTTCGCAGCCAGATTGAAATCAAGTTTTTTCTGGAAGAGTTCAAAATCAAGCAAATCTGCAACCCGTATTCCTGCGTGACGGTTCATCTTGTCAGAATAGGTTGGGCCGATTCCCCTTGCCGTCGTGCCAAGTTTAAGCCCGCTACCGAGGTCATCCCAAGATTCCATGATCCTGTGATAGGGCAAGATAAGATGTGCACGAGAACTAATCTTCAACCGATCGCCTACTTCGACGCCACACGCTTCTAAATCCGAGATTTCGCGGAACAGAGTTTCCAAGTTGATGACGACGCCGTTACCGATCACGTTCACTGTGTTGGGATGCAGAACACCCGATGGGAGGAGATGAAAAACAAACTTGTCCTCTCCGATAACGATAGTATGCCCGGCGTTGTCACCACCTTGATACCTTGCGACAATGTCTGCTCCTTCCGCGAGGAAATCAGTGGTGCCGCCTTTGCTTTCATCGCCCCACTGCGCGCCCAATATGACTGTGTTCGCCATGAATCATGTCCTCAACATAACATGCTGCATTTCCGCTTAGACTATCGCTTGGAGAACTGGTAGCGTGCCCGTGCGCCTTTCTGTCCGTACTTTTGACGTTCAACCATACGGGAATCACGGGTTAGAAATCCAGCTTTTTTGAGGGTGGGTTTCAAGGAATCGTCCGCTTTAACGAGAGCCCGTGCCAGACCGTGTAGAATAGCACCTGCTTGGCCCGAGATTCCGCCTCCGCGTATGTTTACAATTACATCGTAGTGACTGCTTTTGGAAACGAGTTCAATCGGTTGTCTCGCATTTTGGACGTGATCCGCTCGGTCAAAATATTCCTCAAGCGGTTTCTTATTAACGATAAATTGACCGGAACCTGGAATTAGCCTTACGCGTGCAACCGAGGTTTTACGCCGACCCGTTCCCCAATACTGTTCTATAGCCATATTCTTTCCTCAACATCTGTTGTATATTATCCGTTTGCGAATAGGTAGCAAAATCGTGTTTAATCATTTGTGAAACGGCTTTGCATGTTTCTGTCCTGACTTATTGCTCACCTGTGGGATTCCTATCGACCTCGTCATTCACTGGCCTGATCCCCGGGGTTGGGTACCTTGGTTTTCGTGTTACTATACACCATCCGACCCTCTAGGTTTACAAAAAAACGGGTATAGGGGCTGCACAAAAAAGAAACCGAGCTTTTGAAGAGTTACTAATCAATCGTCCTCTCTCGGTTGATGTGGAATTGCCATACTCGACGTTTATCAGCCTCTGAAAAAACATAGGCTTTAATCACACATCCAAGACTTGCGGTTGCTGTGCCTGATGCGGCTGGTTCGGTCCGGAATATACTTTCAATTTCTTAATAAGTTTGTCTCCCAGACGATTTTTTGGCAGCATTCCTTTAACTGCGCGGCGGATTATCACTTCGGGGTTCAACTCCATTTGTTCATTGAAAGTCCGGAATTTGTCGCCACCCGGGTAACCACTATGCCGAAAGTATGTTTTCTGTTCTGCTTTATTGCCCGTGACGACAACCTTGTCGGCGTTGATTACCGCGACGCGAAATCCTAAATCGGCATGGGGTGTGAAAGTTGGATGGTGTTTGCCTCTTAACACCGCCGCAATCTGAGTTGCCAGACGCCCAAGTACCTTTCCGCCTGCATCTACTATATACCACCTAACGTCCTCATCTGAAACAGCGTCAGATTTGGGAAAATATGTTTGCATCCGAAGTCCCATATTATTACCTTCTACATTCGTTTAACACTAGCAGCGCCAGCAATTGGTACTCGCACGGAACCCACTACTAAATGTCTTTTAATTCTGCTTAACATGCATTGGACGTTGCGCCTTGCTCTGTACAGATCGGAGAATTTAGCTTTCAGCAGCCCAAGATTCGAGATTTACAATGTCCACGATAAATGTAACAAATCGCGCCCGCGCTTTTTGAAGCCTTTCACTAATTCAAGTGGAACAAAGAAGCCAAGGCCAAGGAAACCATAGGCACAACAGCGGATAATAGTATCACCAACGGCGCTGAATTGTCAAGGTTAAATCCGTGCTTGCAAGGGGAATGGCAAGGAAATTCGATGGGGTGTGTAGGGTGAGGAGGGATGGATCAACGAAAGATACGAAGCAAAGGTATGCTGAGTATCTTGACAACCTCATCCGAGCCTTGTAAGCACATGTCAGAATCAGAGAACTCTATCGTTCTCACTGTCCATTCGCTTTATCGGATTGTTCGGATTTCACGGATTAAAATCCGGATTGTCGTGGCATCTGCACTAGACGGTGACCTTTAGTGATTAAAAGACCAAACGCTTGATCCTACTACCTTATAAATCGCGGCTTGAAATTGACGATAATTAGTGTTATAATCCCACGGTTAAGGTAAACTGCCCTGATGACCCCGCGAACATCTCCTCACAGAACTAAAGTATCCTCTAACTTTAGGTATTGTCCCCAATTTTGAAAAAACCTGTCAGGCGCATCTTTACTATACAGCATTAGGTGGCGTAGGCAAATAGACTCAGCGGAGGAGCGGTATTGCCCTCATTTTGCTTCGCAGTTAGCGCTCCGTGCTCCTTCAGCAATACGCTCCTAAACATCTGTCCGTATTCCAACAATCAGTATAACCTAATTGAAATACATCAGAAGGTGGTGCGGGCACAGCGAATGGTAATGGTGTCCAAAACAGACAAAGCGGTTCTCACCATTTGTGGAGTGATGTTGTTGGCGTTCTGGTTGTATTCCCGCTTTGCATCGCTGTGGATTATCCACATCAACTTTGTGATTGCGGCAGTTCTTTTCGGATACGGGATTCGGAAGGAGCGGGAAACTTCCCGACATCTGAAGCAGAGCGTAATTTTTGGTGTTGTTGCATCGCTTACCTACATTCCGTTGGATTGGGGGCTTTCCCACGGCGTTCATTTCATTATTTATTTGCGTTCCGATCTAGCCATAATGCCTGCTGCTCCCTTGTGCGTGGTATTCACATGGATGATTGCAATTACTTCGATTATTTACTCGTATTTTCGCTTGAACTCCATTTGGGCGCGATCGTTTATCTCGGCAGGGATTGCCGGAATCGTTGCGTTTGTCGGCGTGTTAGTTATAGACCAATTTGCATCAGCAAAATTCCTATGGCACTGGAATCCCACGCCTTTAGCTGGAAAATATACAGTTGATTTTCCACAGATTGGATCGACGCCTGTTTTTGTACCTGTCAGTTTACTCTTGACTTTCGTGCTGTCACCCTATTACTTTTACAAGCGGCAACATACGATTGTCGCCGGTATACGATGCGGAGTGTTTATGGGGACGATGTTGTTCTGCGGTTTTATCCTATTTTTAGCGCTTTACCGTTCGGTTTAGAGCTTGTTCGAACAATTGATAGCAAAATTTTCAGGTAGTTTTGCAAGTTTATAGTGTTGTCTTCTACACACGTGCGGTATCGCTATCGCAGGATTAGCTATCCCTTGAGATCTCTATCGATCAAAGGACATGGATAAATCAAGTGACCGAATAGGGAACGCGATAGAGATCCCACTGCGATAGTAAATCCTGTTCGTTATTTACTCCCTTAATCTCCTTAATCAGTCGGTTGATCGCACCCTACAGATGTACTTTCCGAACAGGCGATTAACCGGCGAATCAATCAGTCGTGCTGGTGGAAAATTTAGGGTGATTCATGATTCATATTAGGAGCCACGATGATTAGGTCAACTACTATCCTAGCTGTACGCCGTGACAATCAAATTGCCATTGGAGGTGACGGTCAGGTAACCTTGGGTGACACGGCAATTAAGCACGGTGCCAAGAAGATTCGTAAAATTCATGAAGATAGCGTTCTTCTCGGCTTCGCAGGTTCGGCTTCGGACGCGCTTACTTTGTATGAGAAATTGGAAGCAAAATTGGAGCAGTACCGGGGAAATCTGCAGAGAGCCGCGGTGGAGTTGGCAAGGGATTGGCGAAGTGATCGCGTACTTAGAAGGGTTGATGCATTGATGATTGCCATGGATTCGGGAGGCGGGTATCTAATTTCTGGCGCTGGAGACGTAATCTCTCCGGACGACGATGTATTGGCCATCGGCTCGGGCGGATCCATCGCGCTGTCCGCAGGCAAGGCGTTGTTGAACTTTTCTTCGCTCGCGGCCAAGGATATTGTTCAAGAAGCATTGAAGATTACGAGCCGAATCTGTATCTATACCAACGACGAGATTGCGATTGAATCTATTGAAACCTGATTGCCGCTTGGGCACAGCATTCATTATCTTTAGGAGTTACGCAGTTGGTTCAAGCGTGTAGAGAGGTTCTGCCAAGTAAGCACGCACCGCATCTCTGACAATAGAGAGTTTTGCTTCAAACCAACTGACCCCGGTATGATAACAGTAGTGCTCAATTCTCAGAAAGGCTCTCAGCGCTAAACCAATATGATTTCTTTGAGTGCGAGCAGAGCGCACTTGTCCTCGCTCAATGCCAACAAATTGCTTAATCCCGCGATGATATTCTTCTATTGTCCAAGACCATTCCGTATATTTGAGACGCGTCAATGCGTCCATCTGTAAATCATTTGTTGCCCAATATTCAATGTCACCTTCTGGAGTGTCAACCTTGAATATTCGAACCAATCCATAACCTTTTAGATGAACAGTTGTCCCCGTGGGTTCAATTGGGAGCGTACTCACCGGACGGTTACCGGAATAATCTTTACTGACAAGTCGGTTGGGAGCTAGACGAGTGACCCATGTCCAACCATGATCTCGCACCGCTTTTAGATTCTTTAGACTGGCATACCAACTATCAAAACACACACATTCAGGAGCAAAACCGCGTGTTTTCGCTTCTTCAAGCATGGCGCGGAAATGGTCATTTTTCGTCAAGCCGTCTTTGGCTTTATCATAGATTCGATAATAGACATCTTTCCAAAATAGATCCATGTAGTTACAGTAATCTTAGAGATTAGAATAACTACACCGTTTGGCAACTTGTCGAGCAATATCTCAGGTTCACAATGGCAGCAATCACATTCCACGTTTTCCCATAGTTGCGATGTTTGCCTCGATAGATGTCTTTGGTAATGCGAAAAATCTTACACCGTCTAACGATGTGCTCAATGGCAACTCTTTGGGTTGCCAACCGTCGGTTGAATTGCTTCGCCTCCCGAGTCAAAGGCTTGCTCTGATATGCCTTGATGGGCGTTGAACTGTTGGCATACCGTTTGGCTATCCCCTGATAACCACTGTCAGCCAACTTCTCAGTGTCAGGGGAAATCGCTACACGGCTTTCCTTCAGGATTCTAAAATCGTGGACACTCCCTTTGCGGCAAACAACCGATAATAGTTCTAGCATCGCCAAACATGCAATCAATTGAACTTTTATGGTGTGCCGTTTTTTTTACCGCTGTAGTAGGCACGCTGTCTTCTTGTTGGACGTTCAATCGGTTGCTCGGTGGCATCAATGATGATGGTTTGGAGATTGCTCTCTAATAAGTGCTTTCGGTTCTTCAGCGAAAGCACCTTAACCAACACATCAAGTATCTGATGATAGAGTTTATTTGCATAAGACTCACTGATACCAAACTCCATGCCTAATCTGGCAAAGGTTGGATAGTGGCGCAAATAGGTGAATGTCAATAGAAGGCGATCGGTCAATGCTATCTCCGATTTCTTTCCTCGTTTCTTCATCGGTCGTTCTTCTCGAAGGTTTTCGAGGTAAGCAGTCACACGCTCCAAAATAAGGTTGAAAGCTGCCTTGTCAATACCAACCGCTCGCAGAAATTGCTCATCTGACAACTTTACTGCTTTTTCAAATTGACTCATGGGTATCCTTTCTACAACAGAAGATGTTGAAAGGATATAACGGAGAATCAAGCCAAATGGGTACTTATTTTGGAAAGATGTCTAATGTATTCATTAAGCGACCTGTCGACGACAGTTTTATAGTCCCACCTAATATAACATCCAACATTACGCCGATAAGGGGCGGTCTGAAAGTTCCAATCGGCACCGCCATCAGATTGGTCTATGAGGGAAAACAAAAGACATTCGGCTACGAATCATGGAAGACCACGGAGAGAATCTCGCACAATTTCTTGAATCCGTGAAAACTTGTGCAAGAAGCCCTTACCTTCCGTGCACAGCTATAATGTCCTGTCATTTTTGCAATACCACTTGCCTGAGGATTATCCATTAGGAACTTTCTTACCAATGGTTCTGAATGCCCTCGCATAATTGCATTTCGGAATATGTGCGAATTCAACATTCTGTCAATTACTGATATTTCCCGAGACTCTTGCAGGAGTTTCAACTCTACGGTGCAATTCACTGGGTTCGATTCCCATTCTACAGTAGCATCTCGGCCAACGATTCAGATTACAGAAAAGGAGACTCACATGAACAAGCCTCGAAGATTATCACCGATAGCTATCGGAACGATACTCGTGTTGGTTGCCACATTAGTCACCACAACATCAATAACCGCCGACACAGAAGAAAGAGCCGTGATTTATCGCAAAGACGGTTCAGTGGATGTTGGTAAAATCATTAAGGAACTCGCAAATGAATCCGTTTCAATTCAGACTCTTGATGGTAAGGAGTTGGTTCGATCAGTAGATGACATCCTCGGAATCCAAAAACTTTCTGTCTCCACTATAGCAGACGAGAAGGTTGTCCTTTATCTCCAAGACGGTTCCAAGATTATCGGCACAATGACCAAGTCATCTCCCAATCAGTCAGTTGAAATTCGCACGGCTCAGGGTCACCACTTGGTTTATGCCGACGAAGACATAATGGAGATTGAAAGGCTTTGGGTTTCAGCGATAGCAAATACAAAGGCTGTCCTTCATCTCAGAAGCGGTTCAAAGATCATTGGTACGATCATTAGTGAAATCCCAAATGAATCCATTGAGATTCGTACATCCGATGGGAACCAGTTGGTCTATTCGATGGACCTTGTACTACAGGTTGAAAGATTGTGGGTTCCAACCGAAGCAGACTCAAGGGTTGTCGTTCATCTCAAAACTGGTTCAAAGATTATCGGTAAAATCATCAGGGAAATCCCAAATGAATGCCTTTGGCTTCGCACGGCTGATGGAAGTCAGTTGGTTTATTCAACGGACGACATACGGCACATTGCAAGAGTTTCGCTCCCACCGAGAGCAAAAACCGCTGTCGTTTATCTCAGAAACGGTTCGAAGATTTTGGGTACAATCGTCAGAGAAATCCCGAACCAATCCATTGAGGTTCGCATGACCGATGGCAACCAATTGGTTTTCCCAATGGACCAAATACTGGAAATCGAAAGATTAATTGTGCCCGATAGAGACACGCATAACTTCAAACTTCCACCAAGAAAACCAACTAATGTTAATCTAACCGTCGCTCCCGAAACTCCTGTTTATCCTCCGAAGCGAAAGCCGCCGTTTCCCGCACTGTCTGGTGAAAAAAACCCAGGTCTCGCGGTCGGGTTGTCTTTTCTTATGCCGGGATTAGGGCAAGCCTACAATGAACAATACGCAGACGGGGTGGGGTTTTTCCTCCTTCACACCGCATCGTGGACGACTTTTGTCGTTGGTACCGCCTTGGAGGAAGACGGGGTGGCTCTAGGGGGACTCGGAGCAGCCATAGTATTCTCCATAGGTTCTGCTATACATGCCGGCGTATCTGCCAACCGAATCAATCGGGAATTACACGGGTCGTTGAGTGACAGAAGGTTCGGGTTCGATCCGGTCACAGGCAAGAACCGTTTCGGCGCAATCATGAGATTAAGGTTTTGATGCGTTTCGAACCGAAAAAATGATAAGGATTTGGAGGCATTGAATGACAACTTCTTCATGCGTAGTGGTGATCGGTCCCTGTCGCCTGAACTGCGTATTTTCGCGACCCGTGCCTCCAAATCCCTATCGCGCAATTGAAAACTTTACTTTTTACTTAATGTATAGTATAATAACCTTTGGTGCTAGTTAATTGGTACATGATTTTCAATGACATACTATATCTAGGTTGTTAGCAGGTCAGGTAGGCGCAACATTTGTCAACCGCGCATAATCGCACATCATCGTGTCAGTATATAGTATGTCATTTATGATTTAAATACTACATATACTAGCACCATTGGTTAATATAGCTTGTTGGCATGCGTTGAAACCTCAGGCGAATCAATGACACGAAAAATCAAGAAATCTCGTGAACATTGTACCGAGCCTAGCCATCGGCGAGTCTACAATGGCTCGACAACGTCGCAAATCGTCAGTCCGTGGATACAAGAATTCCCGATGTGCACATTTATGGAATTCCGCAAATCTGTAGACGCATCAGCGCATTTTAATCTGCTATCTAGCGTTCTCCAAAAGAGTGGACAAAAGCCACGGGCGGACATTCGCGACAGGCATCGCACATGGCTTTAAACCGCGCCCGGCAAGGCTTCAAATGTAATTTCATGCCTTTTCAAAAAAATCCTCCATGGCTTCGACAGTGTCACTCATAACTCAATCCACCGCACAGAACCCAAGGGCCACCATCGGAGTTCTGACCATAAATGTCATATCCAAGTCAATTGCATCAAGCGTAAATGTCGTCAGCTCCAAGCATTATCTTGGAAAGATGTTTACTGCAGTTCATGCGTACGCAAGGCCACTTTGCCGTATCATGCCTATTCCCCCTCGAACTTCAATTTAAAGCCAATGTGGAGAAATAAGAGAAGGCCATTCGCGAGTTTTGTGAGTTTGGCGCTGATTATGCTGTCGTGCCGTGCATTGGCGGACGAACTCACAGGGATGGAGATTGCGGAGCGCGCGGACAAGGCTACAGTATTGATCGCCACTGGGGATTCGGGTTTGACTGAGTTCGGTCAGGGGAGTGGGTTCTTTGTGACCCCAAATCTGATTGTGACCAACTTTCACGTCATCGAAGACGCGTCGATAATAGCCTACAAGCGCGTTGGACAAGTACAAGTCCATGCTATCAAGTCCGTTCGAGATGTCGATGCGACGTACGATTTGGCAATACTGGAAGTTCCATCAACTCAAGTATCACCGCTCTACATCGGCGACAGTAATTCGGTTAGGAAAGGCGAGACGGTATATGTCGTTGGTAGTCCGCATGGATTTGAAGGTACATTCTCTGACGGCACACTAAGTGCGATTCGTCGGGATTTCAACATCGATCTCCTTCAAATTACGGCTCCGATATCTTCAGGAAGTAGCGGTGGTCCTGTCCTAAACGGAAAGGCTGAAGTCATAGGCGTTGCCACCAGTGCTTTTGTAACTGACGATGCTCAAAATTTGAATTTCGCTGTTCCATCAAATTATCTTAAGGGTATGCTTCGAACGCTTGGTGTTCGATTACCGTCCAAGCCCGAGTCCGACACGGGAAGTAAGGAACGTGAACAAGGACAGGCAGACCATGCGCCCCCGGACATTCGGAAATCGGAAAAACCAAAAACTCAGCCAAAAATAGCCGAGGCAGAACAAGAAGATGTGGAGGCGAAGCGAGCTGATGATGACGCTGCCAAGCCCGAAGTAGAGACGCCTGCGGGGAGGATGGACGAGGTTTCCGATCCCAAAAAAAACATTGTTAATCGACTTCAAACCGCTACCGTACATATTTTCGGACGGGATCGAAATGGAAGACAAGGGCGATTGGGAACAGGATTCTTCGTCCGGCCCAATCAAGTGGCAACCGACTTCCACGTCGTCGACGGTTCAACGTTGAACGAAGTGAAACCTGTCGGGCGGCGCTTGCATTCTGCCGATGAATCGCTCCCCGCCCATTTGCTGAAGTCAGACGAAGCCCGAAACCTGGCGCTAGTTCATGTCGAAACTGCCATTGCTCCAACGCTCCCTATCGGCAACAGTGACACGATTCAGGAGGGTGACAAAATTCGTATATTCAATAATTTGTCGGTTTCTGCCGGCGAATTCTCTGAAGGAGCCATCAGTCGCACCCGCTTTATGGGCGGCGTCCAATACTTCGAGATTGACGCACTCTTGGAGCCCGGTAGTGCGGGCGGTCCCATCGTAAACAGCAGCGGTGAAGTTGTAGCAGTCACGGCGCTAAAGGTTCCGGAGCTTGATGGTTCGCTCAATTTCGCGATTCCATCAAAGTATCTGACCCAGCTTCTTGAAGCCAAAGGTGACTTGGATGCTACCCCGCCCCCTTCTCCACAGGTAAAACTTTCTCCGAAACCAGATTCTTATGCTGATGCCTCACCTTATGCACAGTGGTTATTGGGTGGTATAGAACGATATGAACACGCGGACTTCGAAGAAGCAATTCGACTATTGGAGTCAGCCTTGGACGGATTGACTCATCCGGATAATAGAGCTAGAGCGCATCTTTACTTGGGGTGTTCGACATGGGGGCGCGGGGATCCGCAAGAGAGCATAATCGCCGCGTTCAAACAAGCGCTTAGCCACAACCCCAATATAGAACTGCCACCGCACGTTGGCAAAAACCACCCAATCTTCAGTCCCCTGCTTGAGAAGATCAGACAACAGACAACCGGCACGCTGACGGTGAATGCGTCGCCACCACACACGCAGATCGCGATTTTAGGAAGTCGCGGGTACATTATTGATGAGGGTGTTGGAAGCGTCAATCACTGTCGGCTCTTCGAAGGTGAATACACCGTCACATGCACCGTTGGTAAAGTGTCTGACTTGAAGACTGTAAGCATCGTGCCGGGAGTTCACCATCTTCTTGATCGTGAGATTGCAGAAACCCCGGCGTCAACTAGCCGGGAACTCACCGTGGAGCTTGTCCGCGCAGCAAAGCCTCGGCGGGTTGAAGTCCACTATGAAATATACGGTACTTCGGGCCAAGTATTGGATCGGGGTGTCCTACAGATGCAGCCACTGGAGACAAAAACTGACTTGGGCGCCTGGGTTTATCACGTGAAGTGGCCCCCGTCTACACCAGCCGGTGAATTAGAGTATCGCATTAAAGTTGACGGGGAGGATATGCTCTCGAACCCTCCTCCCGGAATCGTCATTCTAGAACCATCGGATGATGCTTGGGTCTACACAAACCACAGTATTAAACTTAAGGCTGTAGTTAATAGTGACATTTCAATCGACACAGTCTTCGTTCACTACGACGACGGATGGATGGAACTCGAAACAACTGGTACTCCTGAAATCTACGCTGGCACTATTCCGCGCAGCGACGTTCGGGCGGCTGGGATTTTCTCGTACTTTGTCGCTGCGGCAGATAGGGAGGGGAATGTATTGCGGTCGGAAGTTAGATCGGTAACAATCAGACGTCGGGACGGTAGCCCCATCATGGGTGTTGATTTCCCGCCCGAGGATTCTGTTATAGCGCCGCCTGTTTCCGCCGGTACGGGAATGGAATCGAAAACGGAAGAAAAAATGATAGAAACCAAAGAGCCAACGACTCAGAAGCACCAGGGCCTACGGGCAAGTCATTCCTGGTCAAACCTAGTGAGCGATGAAGGCTTTTATTCGGGTTGGGAGAGGGGGAACGTGATGAGCCTTGCCTTTCTGCAGGAAGGCAAAGGTTTTCAGACACTCGGTGCACAATTGGATTATACCTATGAAAACCCGGATTACATTAGCGCCATGGCACAATGGGGGCCTTCAACACGAGAAAACCCCGTCTCATTCGCGTTCCTCGCTGGCGCCGCGGGACACCGGCCCTCGGATCCCAGTTTCTCGCGCGTACGTCAGTCGAGGCAATTCACGCCACTTCTTGGCGGCAATTTTAAGTTCTATCCGCTCGATCGAGTTGTGGTTGACGCGACGGCTTCCGTAAGACTCCAATCCGAAAACGCTTCCGCCAACAGAGACGCCAACTTTATTGAGGAGTATTTTCACCATTATGAGGCGGGAATCCGTCTTTACATAAGCCCTACGCTGAATCTTAAAGCCGGGTATGGCAGATGGCGTTTGGGAGAGTACGATAACGCCAGCGTGCAAGTTGGGCTTGGCGCTACATTTTAAAATCCTCGGTACGACGGGTTTCTTGAAGGTCAAGAATTAAAATCAGAAAATCTGACTTTACCGTGGTCCGGCAGTTGCGATAGAGATTCTTTCAAAGCGCACCGCGCATCGCAAAGAAATTACCGGATTAATCTATTAAACTTCGCGGAATAACAACGGTTAGGCTTGACATACAAGGCAGAATATGATACCATTTGGGCATACCAAATGGGAGGTCAAGCCGGTGAATTTGTACGAGATTATGGAACGTTTTCCGACACATGAATCATGTATTAACTACCTGGAGAGCATCCGGTTTGCCGACGGAGCGTACTGTCCCAAATGCGGGAGCGTACATGTGGCGAAGAAGGTGGAAACTCGAAACGCCAAAGTATATGAATCCGGGTTGGCGATCAAAGAAAAGAAGCTGGTCGGCCGCTGGAACTGCCACGATTGCCATGCCAGTTTCAATGTGCTGTCAGGTACGCTTTTTCAAGGAACGCAAGTGGCGTTGCAGAAATGGTTCGCGGCGATCGGGTTGATGATGAACGCCAAGAAAAGCCTGTCCAGTTACCAACTGGCGCGCGATCTGGGATTAACTCAACAGACGGCATTGTATATGCAACATCGGATTCGTGCGGAGATGGCGACGGATAACATCGCTCTGCTCAAGGGAATTGTCGAAGCCGACGAAACCTATGTGGGTGGCAAGCCGCGCAAGGAAAACAAGCGCGAAGATGACGATAACAAGCCCCCGGAAGATAACCCCAAGCGCGGGCGGGGCACGAAGAAAACGCCGGTCATCGGAGCGGTGGAACGGGACGGAAACGTCAAGGCTCAAGTTGCCGATGATTTGACTGGCAAAGGTGTGTTAAACTTCATCAGGAATAACGTCAATCCTGACGGTTCTACCTTGATAACCGACGAATACAAGGCTTACAACGCCGTGGATTCCACGATGAAGCACGAGGTTATCAATCATAGTGTGCAGTATGTTGACGGTGCAACCCATACCAACACGATCGAGGGCTTTTGGTCGCTCCTCAAGCGTGCATGGTACGGATCGCACCACAAATATACTCGCCAGTTCACGCCACTGTTTGTGTCGGAGGCGTGTTATAAGTACAACCATCGAAAGCGGAGCAATGTGTTCGAGTATTTTCTGGAGAATTGCTTCGCTTGAGGTGGTGGAACCACCATTGAATGCCCTAGGGAAGAAGGTTGCTAAACAGCTATTCCACACTGTCTGAACAGAGCACGCTGTAAAGCGCCATCTGTTCGCAATATGCGAATAGCATCTGCAAAATCATCGAGTGATGCTTCACCCGATTCTAGCTTTGCATCTAGCGTATTAAGAACCTTCTCGCGTTTGCGGAAGTATTCTTGAACACGCACACTATCAGTAAGATAGTTTCGAGAATAGCCGGTTTGCATTTACCTCCAGTCTAAGGAGCTGCACTAGGGCATTGGTTTTTCAATGGTGTTTCCATAATGATTGGCTATCTGTTGTGAGCAGATAGCCAGTCGCTTAAAACTGTAGAGAGCTGAGCGACCTAAATGGTCGTTTAGGTGCGGGTCTAGGCATCACTCGTTGGCTAAGAGCCAGTCGGCGTAGTTCTTGTTCATAGGCTATACGCTTAAAGGCTCTATGCCTCATGATGAGTTCGTACTCTTCTTCAGTGAGTATGATGTCGCACTTGGGCGGAAAGACTGGTTGCCTTTGCATGGGGAAACTCCTTTCTGTAAGACTCGCATAATGATTGGCTACCTGCTCGTAACAGGTAGCCAATCGCTTAACCTACAAGCTACGCGTTTGCTAAATTAACGAGTGTCCATATCACATTTGCGGTTCCGCACACGAAAAGCTGCGTTGCAGGGTTGAAACGCAGAACCAGATTGACAAGCAACATGCCAAGCCATGTGCCGAGGCCGCAAATAACCAAGCCAACGCCGCCATAGAGCAAGAAGCCGTTTAAGCAACCAAGAGGAATGGCAGCGTACATATAAACTCGTACCATATTCCTCACGGATGGACGCTGTAGAGCCATTGAATGGTGTAAGACATTCTCTGGTGTTCCTGCAGCGACTATAGAACAAGCTCCTCGATGGGCGATGGCGCTAATGACGGTTAAAATGGCTAAGTCCACTTAGCCTCCTTGCAGCTAGTATTTACCGGAAAAGGTACGAGGTAACCCGATTGCTCGTGTGAACGAGTGCGATGGCGTCCGTATCCACCTACGGGGCATCTCGTACTATTCCCAGCAAAGGGATGGTAACATACAAGGGATAGGCTGTCAAGCCTATAATTTGGCATTCCGTAAAAGATAGCATTGATGATTAAGCACATCTCCCATTTTGGAGGTCTGCCTAATGGTTGAGGGGCTGGCAGAAACGAGGACAGTTTCTCCCACTGTGCATCAGTCAAATCACTGGGATAACGCTTGCGGTTCATGTTTACTCCTTTCATTGGTTCAGATTTAACTGCTCCAATGAGTAAACGTAAACATCAACCGTTCAGACAACTTTTTTCTTTTTCTAATAGGTTCTTGAGGGCATTTACCCCAAAATAGCCCTTTCTCTAAGGCGATTCCGGACTTTTCAAACAGGCTCTTAATTGTTATTGTGGTGTAGTCCGAAGGCACGACGGTAGCCAGCCATTTCCAAGTGCTCGGATTTTTTGGACCATGCTTTAAATTAACCGGCCGAGTATCACTGTGACCAACGATAAAGGAGATTTACAAGAAAATGAATGGATTCAGGCGATTTGCGCTTATTTGTATGATAGTTTCGCTTGTTGTGGGACTTTCCGCCTGCGACGAGCTGGTTTCGATTCTGTCCAGCAGCGACATGCCCCAGATGGATGGTGTACAGGGAGAGATACCTATTGGAGTCGTCCTACCTCTGACGGGAAGAGACGCGGGCCCATATGGCTTATCAATGAAGAATGGCTTTGATTTGGCGCTCGCGGAAATAAACAGCGCACAACTCGGGGGTGCAAGTATCACCTTCATCGAAATGGACAATATGAGCACGTTAGATGGCACCGTTGATGCCTTCAATCAACTGATTGCTCATGATGTCCCCGCCATCCTCGGGGTCGCACTCTCAAGCCGCTTCAGAGTGGCTCTTAAGATAGCGCAAGAGAACGAGGTTGTGGCATTTAGTTCAGTATCGTCTGCCGCGGGTTTGAGTGGTGAAGGAGATTTCATCTTCCGCACCGGTCTTGCGACCAACATACTGAACCCTGCCGGCGTTAGAGCTTCTCAAGCGAAACTCGGTTATACCAAGGTGGCAATCATTTACGATGCAGCCGACACCTACTCGACAAGCGGTTACGAGCAGTTCGGCGCTGTGCTTTCAGAGGTCGGCGTCGAGGCGGTAACTACTCAAACTGTCCAAACAAGTGACACCGATTTCTCTGAACAGATGGCTGCCATCATGGCCTCAGATGCCGAAGCTGTTTTGATCTCGGCTTTGTCGACTGAAATGGTGCAGATAATGTCCCAGGGCCGCGCAGCAGGAATCCCGACATCCATTCCGTATATTGTTCCCGATTTGACAGCGAACGAGGTGGCAATTTTGGGCCCGGATGCTGAAGGGGCGATTACGTTTACCAATTGGACAATCACATCCGACACCCCGGGAAATGCAGACTTCGTCGACAGCTACCGAGCAGCAAACAACGGCATGGACCCCGATCCGTGGGCGGCGCAGTCTTACGCCACACTCCACATTCTAGCGGCGGCGATTTCAAATGCGGGATCTACGGATGCAACCGCGATTCGGGATGCGCTGGCGCAGACCATGGGCATTGATACGGTCTTAGGTGTATCGGGACAGTTTTCTTTTGACTCGAACGGCGAGGCGTCCTACGATGCTATCGTAGCAGAGGTCAAGGACGGTGAGATTGTCACGTTCGAAGAGTAACGCGTTTCAGGACAATCCGATCTGCGGAATTGGCACAGATCATTTCAATGAGTGCGATTCCGAAGTCAGAATGGCGGTGCCTCAGGTGGCAAGTACATCTGAGGTGCCATCCATGCTAGTCGCGTGCGCGTGAGACTAGTGTGTGTTTCAACGATTTCAAGCAGTTAAGTCCTGAAATTTCAAAACTGAATACATTTCAAAATAGCAATTTAGCTATTCTTCAGCCCGATTCCAAATGGTACGCCCTTGCGGCATACCAAGTTTGTAGAAATCGGGCTTTTCTACGTCCGAACCTGTGGTTTGCTGCTCTTATTTTCCCAAACTCGCTGGCGGCTTGGATTTGCCGATGACGCCGACAAGCACTACCATGGTCAGCAAATAGGGCAGACACTGTAAGAGTTGGGAAGGAATCTGCCATCGGCTTTCCAATTGCAGTGCGTTGGCGAAGCCGAATAGCAGACATGCGGCCGCTGTCTTGTAGGGAGTCCAGTTACCGAATATCACCGCCGCGAGAGCAACATATCCGCGTCCGGCGGTAATCCCCTTCGTGAAGTAATGCGCTTCGGACGCCAGAAAACATCCGCCTAATCCGGCGAGCGCCCCGCTTGCCATCACTCCTATGTATTGCCACCGCGCTCGACTGAGGCCAAGTGTGTTCAATGCTTCGGTCGATTCGCCTGCCGCTCGCAGCCGCAAACCCCACGGCGTTTTAAAAAGGAAGACATGACTCCCAACCATAAGGAGAAGCGTAAGGTACACTAGACACGAGTAACTTCCGAAGAGCGGTAAGTTCCAATGAGTTAGCCCTTCTACACGTGGTGAGGTCGCTTTGCGGTTGAGGAACTCTGTGATGCCGATAGCTAGGAAGTTAATCGCAACGCCGCTTACGATCTGATTCGCTCGAAAAGATATGGAGGCGATGGCATGGACTATGGCAATGGCGGTGCCGAAACCGATCCCGATAACGAGTCCAGCCCAGGCTGAACCGGACGCACTCGTGCCGATGACATATCCGAACGCACTAACCAACATAATTCCTTCAAGAGCGATGTTGACAACGCCGGAGCGTTCGGAATAGACTCCGCCGAGCCCCGCTAGCGCCAGCGGTGTTGACATGCGAATTGTAGCTGGAATGAGTTCAAAGATTATTGTAATGATCTCCTTGGCTCGTTTTCCTTACGTAATGAGGAGTCTTATGTTTCAGGTTCTCAGGTTATCACATCCGCTCATGCCGCCTTACTCCATGTGCCGCCTTGCCATTTAAATTGGATGGAGGCTAAACATACAATCACAACCGCTTGGATAATGAGAAACAACTCTCTCGGAACGTTCATCAATATGTCAACATCCAGAGCCCCTTTGTTTAGGGCGCCAAATAGGATTGCGGCGAGGCAGACGCCGTAAGGATGGTTTCGTCCGAGCAACGCAGCGGCGATTCCGGTATACCCGAAACCGGGCGAGAAATTGTCGAGGAAGCGATGGCGATAGCCCATGACATCCCACACACCGGCTAAGCTCGCAATGGCGCCGCTGATCATCATCGTCCAAACGGTAACAGCCCCGACATTAATTCCGCCGTAGGTTGCTACGTCGGGCGCATCACCAACTAATCGCAGCTCATAGCCGTATTGCGTGCGCTTTAAGAAAAACTGGCAACAAAGTGCGGCGACTAATGCTAGAAGAAACGTTACATTCAGCGGATTGCTCTTTGGAATGAGCCCAAGGAATGCTGCAATACGCGGTAGATGGGCAGTTTCATAAATCTGTGGCGTGTGCGGGATCATTTGCCCCGCTTGTTGATAAACTTCCGTGACAAAGTAGCTTGTCAACGCGATCGCGATAAAGTTCATCATAATCGTGTTGATGACCTCGTGGACGCCGAACTTCGCCTTGAGAATCCCTGCAATCGCAGCCCAGCCGGCGCCCGCAGCCATAGCTGCAAAGATACATAGTGGTATGAGTGCAATCGCAGGGAGATTAAAATGAAATCCCACCCAAGCAGCTGCGAATCCACCCACGTAGAGTTGTCCCTCGCAGCCAATGTTGAACAAACCGCATTTGAACCCGATTGTGACGGCTAGTCCCGTAAAGATTAGCGGCGTCGCATTGAATAAGACGTATCCGAAATCATCTAGGCTGCCAAACGCACTCAGAACAAGAATTCGATAGACCTCCAACACGTTCTCGCCAAGTATTCCGATTACGAGGCTACTTAGCGCTATCACAATCCCGAGAGCAAATGCGATTGGTTGACCTGCGAGGAGTATTCGGGTGATTAGAAGTTTCGAAATAGATGGGATTCTTGCCATGATGAAAATTACAAATGGCAATGCGGGTGAGGTATGTGATATTGTATTGGACAGCTATCCAATCATACGTTAAAGTCCGTTAGCTTGTTTCAGTTGATTCAGATTGTACAGCCGACGGATCCTGGAATGAAAGGGTAGGGTCGAGTTAGCAGTACGGGGGAGAAAGACTTCGTTAACCGATAAGACACATTGGAACGTCCGATGACTCTTACCGTCGGCAAGGAGAAGATGCAATGGCAGGCGAAAAGATACTGGTCGTTGAAGATGAAAGCAGTGTTGCTACTTATATCGTGGAACTCCTGGAAACCTTAGGGTACGTGGCGTCAAGTGTTGTGCACACCGGGGAAGATGCAATACAAAGAGCTGTAAAAACTCGTCCGGATTTAGCATTGATTGACATTACTTTGAAAGGTGAAATGGATGGTGTAGAGACGGGCGAACAGATACGCAACCGCTTTAATATTCCTGTGGTGTATCTTGCTGATCGGGCAAACGAAGACTTGTTGAAGCGGGCGAAGATAACCGAACCATTCGGTTATGTTTTAAAACCGGCTGAAGAAAGACGATTGCACCTCAACATCGAGATTGCCCTTTACAGACATGAAACGGAAAGGCGATTCAGGGAGAGAGAGCAGTGGCTATCTACAATTCTAAGAAGTATCGGCGACGCGGTGATTGCCATGGACGAAGGTGGTATGGTGACGTTCATGAACCCGGTTGCCGAGATTTTGACAGGCTGGCGATTAGAGGAGATTTCAGGTAAATACCTTGCCGATGTCTTTAACGTTATTACTGAAAAATCTAGCGTTCCTATCCAACGCCACATTATGGATGCGCTCCATAAAGGAACGATCGTTGGTCGAACAGATCGCCACACCACGCTTATTTCCAAGGTTGGACGAGAGACGCCGATTGATTACAACGCTGCACCTCTCAGGGATGACCGGAACAACATCATCGGCGTTGTACTGGTCTTTCGCGACATTACGAAGCGCAAACGAGCCGAAGACAACCTGAAGCAAACTGCCAACACGTTACGTAATCAAACCCAAATCATGCAATCCATTTTCGATAGTATTGGCGACGGCGTGGTGGTTGCCAATGAAAGTGGGGAATTCATGCTCTTTAATCCGAATGCGGAGCGGATTATCGGGCTGAGCGAGACGGATGCGTCGCCGAATCAGTGGTCGGATAGGTACGGGATATTTTCGCCTGATCGCGTCACGCCTTTTGCGACAGAGGAGCTACCTTTGGTACGAGCAATCAAAGGTGAAGCCTCGGATGAAGTTGAGATGTATGTGTGCAATGCTAAAGTACCTGATGGCGTCTATGTCAGCGCCAGCGGGAGACCGTTACATGAGGAATCTGGTGTGCCAAAAGGTGGAGTTGTTGTCTTTCGCGATATCACCGAGCGCAAGCAGGCAGAGGAGGCATTGGCACAAGCCTACTCGCGAGGAAGACTAGAAGTTGTAGACACCATTCTCCATAATATAGGTAATGCGATCAATAGTGTGACGATAGGGATAGGCACGATTCACGGGAATTTGGTACGGAATAAATTAATGAGTCGTCTTCATGCGCTTGCGGATGCGGTGAAGAAAAATCAAGGTGATTTGTCGAATTACATTAAGAACGATCCGCAGGGCAAACAGGTGGCTCCTTTCATTATAGCGCTTGCCGAAGACTTTACCAAACAGAATGAAAAGTTGAGAAAAACTGTCACGCGCGTCGGTGATAGGGTTGAACATATTGCTGATATTGTGCGTATGCAAAAATCACTTGGGCGGCGAAATGTCGATCGTAAAGACATCAATCTTCGTGAGGCAATCGCGGATGCGGTAAAGGTACTTCAAGAGTCGATTAAGAAGCGAGACATCGAAGTTCATGTAGATTGCGAAAATGCGCCGAGGGAGATTCGAATTCAGGAGAGTCAATTTCACCAGATGTTGGTCAACTTAATCAAGAACTCGATTGAGGCTATCGACGAACTCGCTGAATCGAGCGGGTTGAGCGCAACACCCAGCATCAAGGTCAGATCTTTTGTCCAGCCGGGTTTTCTCACCCTAGAAGTGGTTGACAACGGTATCGGTATCGAAAAGAGAAAGTTCAAGGTTATCTTTGGTGCCGGCTATACAACCAAAGAATCGGGGAGCGGTCTCGGTCTACATTCAATTGCGAATTTCGTAATCGGTTCAGGTGGAAAAATTCACCCGCTGAGCGACGGACTCGGAAAAGGGACAACTATGCGGGTTATCCTGCCCATGTCCGCAATTACGCCATGAACAGCAAATCTAAACTTCCGACTAAAGAAGCTTAACGTGAAACCGCTTCATTAAACCGCTGACTGCATAACCCAATCTGCGAGGAAGTTCAATGGAATCTGGAGATTGTTGGAACAATCGCGTTCTCATCGTTGATGATCAGGAAGAGATTCATGACGATTTCGAAGAGATTCTTAAGCCTGGTATATCAGGCTCCTCGACCGACGAATTAGCGAAGTCTTTTATTTCCGAGGTGGATGATAACTTCCTACCGGAATTTGAGCTTTTTCATGCGAGAAGCGGGGAAGAAGCTTACGAGATTGTTAAAGCAGGAAAAGAATCGAATCGCCCCATCGCCGTTGCCCACATTGACGTTAGGATGCCGCCTGGAATTGACGGAATTGAAACCACGCGCATGATTAGGCAGATCGAGAAAGATATTGAGATTGTGATCATGACTGCTTACACTGACAAATCTCTTTCCGAGATTGTGCGCGATATGGAATTGCTGCACAAGTTGCTGTATATCAGAAAGCCATTCGCGCGCGAGGAGATTCAGCAGATAACCCTGTCCCTCGTGGAAAAGTGGAATGTTGAACGTGAATTGGACGAGAAGCGCCTACAACTTACCGACAGTAACCAAAGATTGGAAGCCGTCCTTGATTCCACAGGCGACGCCATCGGAATGTTCGATATCGGCGGCAGGCTACTATTTGCCAATCAGTGGTACGAAGGTCTATTTGATTTGACAGAAGAAGCGCTAAAGCAGATGTCGCCGGAAGAACTCAGAGCGTGTACCAACAAGCGATTTCAAATACCGGATCTCCTTGATTCCGAAAGAGGTTCGTTTTCGGAAAGCAGGGGCGATGTAGTCGAAGCAATTGTTGGAAGGCACAGGTCGCAACGGAAACTGTTTTATCAAATGGAAGCTCCGGTACGTGACAGCAAAAGAGATGTTATCGGAAAGATTGTCGTTTATCGCGATATGTCCAAGGAGCTGGAGATTGAGCAGATGAAAGCCGAAGTCCTTCGACTACGCAACGAACTTGAAACAGTTTATTCGTTTGACGGAATAATCGGCAAAAGCAAGAAGATGCAGGACGTGTTTGCCTTAATGCAACAGGCTGCCGAAAGCAATATCACGGTGCTTATCCGAGGCGAAAGCGGCACCGGCAAGGAACTCGTCGCTAGATCTATTCACTTCAACAGTCGTCGTAAAGCGGGGCCATTCATCGCCGTCGATTGCGCCGCGATTCCGGAGACCCTCATAGAAAGTGAACTTTTTGGACATGAACGCGGGGCGTTTACTGGAGCATCAACGCGACGGATCGGGAAATTCGAAAGCGCGAACGGCGGCACAATCTTTTTAGACGAAATCGGGGAAATGCAACCCGCGCTGCAAGCCAAGTTGTTGCGGGTTCTACAGGAACGGGAAATCCAGCGCGTGGGCGGTACAACGAATATCGATATAGACATACGCGTGATTGCGGCAACCAATAAAGACCTTGAAGCCGCAGTCAAAGCTGGCGGATTTCGCGAGGATCTTTTCTATCGAATCGCGGCATTTCCCATGGTGATTCCATCACTGAGAGAGCGAATCGAAGATGTTGCTCTGTTGGCTGAACATTTTTTGAAAAAGCACGCTGCAAACATGGACAAATCAATACGTGAAATCTCCGGCAAAGCGTTGCGCATTTTAATAGGTCATAATTGGCCCGGAAATGTGCGTGAACTGGAAAACGCTATGGAGCGTGCCGTTCTCTTGGAGAAAACCGCAGTACTTCAGGAAACCAGCCTACCGACACACATCTATTCCGACCTAACTCTAAAGCAAGTATACGGAACCGAACGTTCCATCCTGACCGAGGAAATCATTCCTCTGGAGGAAGTTGAGAAACACTCGCTGATTCACGCGCTGGAGGTCACTGACAACAGTATAACCAAAGCCGCACATGCACTTGGAATCAGCCGAGCCACAATCCATAGGAAATTGAAGCAGTATCGCCTGATTGACGAAAATTGACACGGCGGCAAAATACGTATGCCGCGAGTGAGTTATACCATTTCGCTTGAATAATAGTGCATAAGATGTCTTAACCATATTGTTCTCGTTCATCGTAGGCGGGGCATCTTGCCCCGCTGGCATTGCGCCGAGACGAGGCTTCTTACTTTCCTCCACTCAAAAATCTTTACTTGATCCGCGTAATTAATGCACTCGCATTTTAGAGAAATGGTATTAGGCTTCAGGTTTGGATTGCATCATGGATTGGACCGGCAATTATCAGTGTGTCTTTTGGCTCTTTATCGTTGACTATTAATGAAGGCAGAATTGAAACAGACCTTCGCATTATAAAAGGCACTACAGGCATTCCTTCCAATCGTCCCGTCTACTTTATCCACTTCAGAAAAGATATACCTATATTGACGCTTGGTTTGTATTTTACGCGCGTCACTATATTTCCCGTCTGTTACAAAATGTGTCACTTCAAAAGAGCATAGTGTTACAAAATGTGACACGTCTGAATGCCGTCCTCGTATGCTGCCTGAGCCGCCGCCGTAATTGACTTACCTAATATCTGCCGTGTTCACCAATCTTCCAAGTCCTGACAATCGGAAATACCAGTGTATGTGATTCAACCCAACATTGATGTCATGATTCAGCGTATTCTCTTCGCGATTTCCCGCCAGATAACGCGCATTGCCGCCGCATTTTCCTGCCGCGTGACCTTCGCCCGACGATGCTTCGCACGTTTGAAATGCAAGTGAAAGCGTTTAAACCAAGTAAACCTCCGATCTGCGTATTATATGTAAGCGCAGAGGATCGCCCAAGATGGGAACCAAGCGCGTCGACAAGTCTCAGTGGTGTTGGCACACTTTATGCTAAAGCGGTCTGGAAGTTGCCCACTGTCTGAACAACAATGGCCGAAAAAGCAGATTGATAACCAAACAATACGCGCGAACATCTTGTTTGGTAACTCTCAGCATGTAAGTTTTACACAGTAGACGCATTAAAGTGAGGAAAACGGAGCTGAAAAGGAAAATGGATCAAACAATCGAACCGCTAATCCCTTCAGTCGAGCCCGTCAACTATGTGCACACCCTTCACGAAGCCCTGAAACATCGTGGCGAAGATGTCCCGTTTGCGTATGTCATGGGCGTATCCGGGGAAGCATTCCGATTCCTTTATAATCGTTCCGACCCCGAAGCGGGGATGAAGACCTTCTTTCACAACCCGTTGCGCGCGGCATGTCGATCACTTGGATATCATCATGAAGTCACACACGACGAAACCTACGAATCCGCGTCGGAACGGCTTCACGAGAACATCCACACGGGCAAGCCGGCGCTAATACCGTTCAGCGACTCTTGTCCGTTTGTCAGCAAACACACGACTCCGGGGCGGCTTGTCTGTCAAAATGGATATCGTTATGAGTTAAGTGCGGATGACCTGTACACCAAATGGCAGCCCGATAGTGGTTTTCTGGAACTCGGTCCCAAAGGCTATTACCAGTTCGTAATTGGCGATCGCGAGCGTGAACCAAAACCTCGCGAAGCCGCACTCGGTGCCTTGAGAGGCGCGGCAAAGATGATCCGCGCTCGACAAAAAGTTCAGGGTTGTGCAATGGGGCTTGCGGCTTACAACGAACTCATCGCACAGTTAAGCGGCATGCTCTCGCGTAGAAAACCGCTGACTCCGCAGGATGTGGGTCGAATTGCCAGGTGGAATGCTCGCCCAATTTCGCAAGCCATTAGCGCACGGCAGTTGACAGTCGAATATCTTGATTTGGTCCGTGAAAACTTCGAGAATGAAGAGCTGGAACACATGGACCGAGCGATAGCTTCGTACCGCAAGGTTGGCGTGCTGCTCGGCAGACTTCGGACCGTTCTACCCTCGGTAGATACATCGCCAAATTTGAACCCGCCTTCGGATGAGCAGACGAAAGTCAGGTCAAGTGTCTCCAGCCTTTTTCGGATTAAAGCGCCGATGTTCGTTCAACCCCGATCGACAAGCGCACACGCAGTGGTTAAAGAGTTCAAACCGAAATGTCGGTTGGCGATTAAAGTGCTCTTGAGAATAGTCCGAGCGGAAACGAAAGCCATCTCCGAGATTGAGAAAATCCTCCAGATTAGCGAAAAGATGAAAATGTGACATCATTTCATTGAACGAACATTCGCCATCGGAAAGATTGGCAATCATCAGCGGTCCAGTCTTTCCTTTCTTCGGAGGAGATATTCAATGATAGCTCCGTGTTCGCTGGCGGCGATTAGACAGCATCTTAACCCACCTGAAATCCCTGCGTTGACTCTCTTAATTCGCGCCGAAACCGCGAAATATCCACTCGGAGCGTTCCGAGCTTCCTCGAACATACATTAAATCACCATGCTTTCGGATTCCTTTACTCGACATAAACGGAGTCGCACATGAACTACTTTCTGAGATTAATCAGCTATGCACGACCCTATCTCTTCAAACTGAGTCTTGTCTTCCTGCTCATCCTTCTGTTAGGTCAAGCAGGGCTGTTCATGCCCTTAATGCAGAAGTTCATTATTGACCGTATTTTACTGCGCTCAAGAGATCCTCTGGCAACTATGGACTTGATTTATCAAAACGATCTCGACACGAGCCATAGGCTTTCAGATGAAATCCTGCGACATCTGGAAACTGAAGGGATCTCACTGTCACGAGACACCACAGTATCAATTGAAAAGACAGGTCGTAGGTGGAAACTGATCGATGAAGAGACGGGTGAGGAATACGCCGTTGAGCGAAATGAATTCAAGATGAAGTCGAAACTTAGCGGTGTTCCGGAAGCGTGGCACAAGCAGTTTAATGAGATTAATGTTCTTCTCTCTTCGGATGCTACAATTTCGCCCGCTGCCAACTCCAACGGATGGGTAATCACCGATAATGACGAACGCTACACGCTTCTGCCGTCTGGCGATAAACTCACAGTCTACGAACGCGATCTCAATACGCCTGCGGGAACAGTTGCTTTCATCGTTCCGGACGAGTGGCGCCAGCAACTGAAGGATCACGGTGTTCTTCTCTCTCCAAGGGCTGCCATTGCGGCTAGCGAGGACAGTGATAGCTGGACGATCTCCGACAATGAGAAGCGCCATACGGCTCTACGCCATGAAAAGGAACTCGAGATTCACGAAGGGGAACTCAAAATCTACGCGGGAACGATTACTTTCACATTTTTCGGTACGAGGTATACGCGCACTCCCTTGGGCTGGCTCACTGTTTCAATGATTACGATTGTTGCTTTTTTCGCGGTGCTGTCCATTCTCCGGTACCTTCAGACCTACTCCATGACATGGGTAAGTCAACGAATCCTATTCGATTTAAGGAACCACGTCTTTTCACATCTACAATCGTTATCCATGAGGTTCTACGACCTCAAAGGAACTGGACAGATTCTCTCGCGCGTGAGAGAGGATGTCGCGGCGCTGCGCTCATTGGTTACCACGACCTCAATTGATATCATTACCGATATAGTTACTGTTATCGTGATGTTGGTCATTATGTTCAGCTGGCATTGGAAACTGACTCTTCTTTCGTTAGTAGTAATGCCGTTAATAATTGGTAACTATTTCTTCTTTGTTCGCCGACTGCGTCCGATATGGCGCCAGTGGCGCGATAAGTGGGCAGACATTTCGACCGGTCTGTATGAAGCGGTCGCTGGAGCGAAGGTAGTCAAGGCTTTTGGTCGGGAGAGGCATCATGAGCTAAAGCTGTTCCGCGATATGCGCACTACCTTTGAGTGGGAGATTAAAGCGACGCGAGATCGAACCGCAATGCAGCGAATTGCAATGTTTCTTCGAACACTTGGCCGAGGGATTGTGCTTTCGTATGGCGGATACCTCGTGGTGCGCGGAGATTTCACCGTCGGATCAATGATCGCTTTCGTCACGTTCCTTGAACGGCTTCAGAAGCCAATCATGAGTCTGATTAACATCAATGCGACTATTCAGGAGGCGATGGTGTCCACGGAGCGCGTTTTCGGTCTACTCGATTCGGAACCTACGGTCGAAGAACCGGAAGATGCCATTGCCATACCCGAGATTCGCGGACATGTCAAGTTTGAAGATGTGCAGTTTAGCTACGAACCGGAAAATCCTGTTCTGCACGATATTAACCTCGAGGCGCAACCGGGCATGATGATAGCCCTTGTCGGACCGTCAGGGTGTGGAAAAACTACCGTTGCGAACCTAATCGCGAGATTTTATGATCCAACAGGCGGCTCAATTTTCATTGACGGCTTTAACCTGCGAGATGTAACTATTAAGTCGCTGCGCAACCAACTGGGAATTGTATTGCAGGAAAACTTCCTGTTCGATGGATCCGTGGCGGAGAACATCCGCTTCGGACGTCCGAATGCCACGGATGAAGAGGTCGTACAAGCGGCGCTAGCTGCCAATGCGCACCAGTTTATCGTGGAGCAACTCCCGGAGGGTTATGAGACGAAGGTCGGTGAGAGGGGCATGCGACTTTCTGGCGGTCAGAAGCAGCGCCTATCTATTGCGCGCACGATCCTACGTGACCCACGCATCTTGATTCTTGACGAAGCGACTTCTAGCTTGGACACACAGTCGGAGGAGCAGATCCAACAAGCGCTCGACCGCTTGATGAAGGCAAGAACATCATTCGTCATCGCGCATAGGCTATCCACGGTTCTGAAAGCGGATATGATTGTGGTGATGGAAGAGGGCAGAATCGTTGAAACGGGCACTCATGAACAATTAGTGGAAACCGGCGGCATGTACGCGGACATGTATCACAAGCAGTTCAATACCAAGAGTGAGAGTGAGGATTCCTGGCTGAAATAAAGCGAGAAAACGCCTAGACATCCATTTTCATTCCGATGTACGCGCTGAGAATGAGAAGACAGAAAGCATGGGGGAAGTGGTTTCACCAATGCATCGCCGAACAGCGAAAGTTATGGGCGTCTAACTTGTAAAGCCGTAGAGTCTAAAAAGGGATTAGAATGGAAGCCGACACGCCGCTGAAGCGGTGGACAGTAAGGGCAATCTGTATTTTGATTGTTCTCCTGTCCACCCCGTTTATGGCGCATAGCCAAAGCCCCAACCGCATTATTGAAGCGAAGTGGTTGGATAGTCCACCCGTGATTGATGGCGCACTATCGGAAAGTGTTTGGGCTCAAGCCGAGATCGCAACCGAGTTCTTCCGTGCGAAACAGACGCGCGGGATCCCCGCAAGGTTGAATACTAAGGCGATGATACTGTACGACGCGGACGCGCTTTACATCGGTGTGCGTTGCGACGAGCCGGACATGAAGAACCTCCGGGAGACGCAAACCCGTCGTGACGCGCGACTCTTGGGAGACGACACCTTCAAAGTCTTGCTCGACACCTATAACGATCAGCGCAACTGCTATGTGTTGGCGGTCAACACGCTTGGGACACAGATGGATCAAAGAATCAGCAATGAAAGCAAATTTGATCCGGCGTGGAACGCGAACTGGAAGGCAAAGGTCCAAAAAAATGGCAATCACTGGACGGCTGAAATGGCAATCCCGTTCAGCGAACTTCGGTTTAATCCGCAGACGACAACCTGGGGCATCAATTTCTGGCGGCCCCATCCGATGGATGGTGAGCACTATTCTTGGTCGGACACGGGAGGCAGTTTGAGTCGGGTTTCCGATTTTGGAAAGCTGGCAAACCTGGACTTCTCTAGGATCAACACCGATCGAAAGGTTGGCATTCTTCCGTATGTCACCCATCGCGCCACGACCCATGGGAACAACGGTCAAAGCGCCGGATTGGATCTCATCATCCCGATGTCAACGAACATCACGACGAATGTGACGTTCAATCCCGATTTTTCTCAACTCGAAGCTGATCCAACCCGGATAAACATCTCAAGCGATCGCGAGTTGTTTCTGCCTGAACGCCGCCCGTTTTTTCGCGAAGGCGCGGAGCTATTTGATCTGCCGCTGAATCTATTCTATACCCGTCGGGTACAAGAGATAGATTACGGCGTGAAATCCACCGGGCGAGTGGGCGACTATAACCTGGCTCTAATCGACACCTACGGCACGATGGTCGACCGCTACGATAATGCTAGAAAGAAGCAGGCGAATCTATTCGCTGCGCGAGTCAACCGGAACATCGGCGAACGCTCAATGATTGGGGCGATGGGAATTCAAAAGCATCAGGCGGATCGTGACGTCGCCCTGCTTTCAGTTGACGGACGATTCGCCCTTCATCGCGACTGGGTAGCTCGATCGCAGTATGTCGTGAATTCCCTAGGCGGGGAGGCGCATTCAGCATACCATACCTCGGTGAACTGGAATCATGAGAGTGGTTGGGGCGGCCGGGTACGCCTTGAGGAAATCGAGGATGGCTTTAGACCCAACGAAACCGGATTGGAAGAGGAGGCATTCCGGCATCTGAATAACCGAGTTTGGTATAGGAATCGTTTTGATGAGGGAAGTAAGATACGTTCAATCTACGTTGGCGGTCACCACTCTCATCAGACCGATGCTCAAAACCTGCTATTTCGTCGCCGGGTTGGATTGTCAGCGAGCGTTGGAATCGGAAGGTTTGGTCTTTTCTCGTACGGCAGGCATGGGCTGCAACGCGACGAAGGGGAACTCTTCGACAGAAAATACGTTGGCGCCCGGCTGACTTATCGTCCCAAATGGGGACATGTACGGCTCTCGAACCAAGTTGGCGCACGTCAAAATAAATTCAACCGGTACACCAGACTTTCGACGAGCCTAAATCTCTTTAGCAAACTCACATTGAGATTCGACTTCAACAACTTTTTCTGGCGCGACCATCAGAACACGCTCATTATCCGCCTCCGTGGTAATTATCAATTCACTCGAAGGATTGGCTGGCGAATGTTTGTGGAACGGGTAGATGAACGTCTTGCCAGCCGCATCAGCTACAATTTCAACTCAATCTTCGATTACCAATTCACTCCCGAAAGCCGTCTCTTCGTCGTTCTGGCGGACACCGCCGACGGAGAGCGCGCCGTATTAGCCAAAATGTCCTACCTGTTTGAATCCGATTTTCCGCCCTAATCTGCGTGCCGATGACAGACAGGCTCCTCACAATCCGCAGTTAATCCTGTATATCGACATAGTTGCCCTCCCCATCTAAGAAAATCCGGAATGACGGACAAAACACATCTGTTTTGCATTGACAACTTTACATGCGTATAGTATGATGTTGACTGAGAAGATATGCGGCCGAGCGGTTGCACGACTCCTCAAACCGCCGATTTTTCGTGTTCCAACGAGGTGGCGCTTTGGCTTTTCACGCACCTAAAATTGACCTTCGTGACGACATTCTTTTTTTCTGTTAACATCTTGTTCACATTTGCCCGCGTGTGAACCCGTGCTATCAAAGGAAAGTATTGGATCAAACCATGTGAACACGCCTTCAAAATCAAGTCTCTGTTCACATTTTTGTACCTGTTTTTTGGGGCTATTTTTATAAATGACAGGGACAAGTTCATCCAAAACCGCCCAAAAAGGGTAACGGATCAACAATTTGTTCACATTTTCGAACTCTCAAACGACTAAACAAGGATGAAGCGAGTTCAATGGAATGGGAGCTTCCCTCAAGCAACACTCAACATTGAAGATCTCTATCGATCAACTGACCGAATAGGGAGGACGATAGTAAATCCTACTCGCTATCCACTCGCTTAATGGTTCATTCGCTAAGTATTTGGTACTTACTCGAAACCCAGTTTTTTCTTGAAAACTTGGTTTCTTCCCTAAATCCTAGTGGCTTCAAGATAACGATCTAGCCGACTCATCACCGGCAACTTGCCACATGCAATCAAGGTAATCACAAAAATCCCATAAATCACAGTCCAGACAACGTGTAAGCTACTTGCGATTCTATACTCCAATGTGGTAAAATATCTGTCCAAAATCTCTAAAAAACTTGATTGGATTCCATGATTTTTCATATCATTGAGAGGTGCAAATCTACATGAGCGAACATCATCGTGTTGCCATTGTCGGCGCAACAGGCGCCGTTGGCAACACACTCATGTCAATCCTAGAAGAGAGAGCGTTTCCATTCGCTTCTCTCAAGTTGCTGGCTTCCCACAGATCCGCAGGCGAGATTCTCACATTCAAGGATCAACCCATCATGGTTGAGGAGTTGACCCATAATTCGTTCGATGATGTAAATCTCGTATTTTCTTCGGCAGGTTCATCTATCAGCAAAGAGTTCATTCCAACCGCCATTGAAAAGGGTTGTCTGGTCATCGACAACACGAGCGCGTTTCGCATGGACGCCGATACACCTCTCGTGGTGCCTGAAGTAAACATGGACGCCGCGATAAGGCACAACGGTTTAATCGCGAATCCGAACTGTTCAACGATTCAAATGGTGGTCGCTCTCAAGCCGATCTACGATCGTGTCGGGATTAAGCGGATTGTCGTATCAACGTATCAAAGCGTGTCGGGCAAAAGCGGTTCGGCGGTTCTTGAGTTGGTAGATCAGACGACGGCGGCGCTCGAAGGACGCCCGATCGAACCGGACAAGTTTCCGCACCAAATGGCGTTCAACGTCGCCTTTGATTGGCCCTTTACCGACGGCGGAGACAGCGAGGAAGAGATAAAGATGGTCAATGAGACGCGAAAAATCCTGGAGGATGACACTATTGCCGTGTCTGCAACCACGGTTCGTGTGCCGGTCTTCTTTGCTCACTCTGAATCCATCAACGTGGAAACCGAGGACAAGCTTTCCGCGGACGATGCACGTCAATTATTATCAGAATCTCCCGGCATAGTAGTAATGGATGATCCCGCGAGCAGAAAATATCCGCTCGCAGTAGACGCCGCTGGAAGGGACGAAGTGTTCGTCGGTCGCATCCGAGAAGACCGTTCAATTGAAAACGGGCTTAACCTCTGGGTAGTAGCCGATAATCTCCGCAAAGGCGCCGCCCTCAATGCCATTCAGATTGCCGAGATGCTTGATGGCATCAGTGTCTAATGGAGATGTTGGCAATTCGAATCGTGAGATGGGTTCCAGCGTCGATTTGCAGCCATGTGTTGTTTTGCCGAGTATCCGAGGTAAATCGAGCTACCCATCCCAAAAATGGAAGACTAATAGCACAATAGGTTGAGAGCTAAACACAAAAAGAATGGCTACTGATTGTCCTCTACCGCACTCGTGGCGTAGCTCTTCATCGGAAGCCGAATGGGTTAGTAATATTCAATATCCTTTGTTGGCTTTGTGCTTTGTATCATTCAGGGTAGATTTGGTGAATACGCGAGGAGAAGTGCTAAATGGCACAACGGGATTATTATGAGGTGCTTGGCGTAAGCCGGGACGCGTCTCCCGATGAAATAAAAAAAGCATATCGCAAACTTGCTGTCAAATATCATCCGGACAAAAACCCGGGAAATGCCGCGGCAGAGGAAAAGTTCAAGGAAGCCTCCAACGCTTACGAAGTATTATCCGACCCGAAAAAGCGCCAAATCTACGACCAGCGAGGCCATGCGGGTGTCAACGACATGGGATTCTATGGATTCACGAACATGGAGGACATTTTCTCCAATTTTGGCGATATCTTCGGTCGGACTGTCTTTGGAAATTTTGGCGACGTCTTTGGGGATGTGTTCCATCGCCAAGCTCCTGGCAATCCTCAAACGCAAGCTATGGATACACGCATTAAACTCACCATATCGTTCGTAGAGGCTGTTTATGGGACCGAAAAACAGGTCATTGTTCAGGGAAAGAACATCACGATCAAAATACCCGCGGGAATTAAGGACGGACAAACGCTTCGCCTCCAGGGACAAGGGGGTAGAGCGGCGGGTAGTCGACAATCGAGTTCACTGTTGATGACCATTTCAGTTGAGCCCCATCCGAATTTCAGTCGCGAAGAGCTAGATCTTATCACGCAAGTTACTGTTCCCCTTACCCGCGCAGCGCTTGGAGGGAAGGTGCGAGTTCCGACCTTAACAGGACAAATCAACCTAACAATACCACAAGGGAGCCAACCGGGATCGCAATTACGGTTGCGCGGCCAAGGCATTGTTGATTCCGCAGGAAGGAAAGGCGATTTGCGGGTCATGGTTCAGGTCGAAATTCCAAAGACGTTAACCCGAAAACAGAAAGATTTGCTCAAGGAACTGGACGAGACACTGTAACCCCGCAAATTCGTTATTGCCCTACCAACCAGGAGGAAGAAATCGAGATGCTTTCACTCTCGCAACGGAGCGAGAAGGTCGCTCCGTCGTCGACATTAGCGATTACCGCTAAGATTAATTCAATGCAGGCAGAAGGGATTGATATCGTCAAGTTCGCTGCAGGAGAACCCGATTTCGACACTCCCGAATACATCAAAGATGCCGCGATTGAGTCACTAAGGAACGGTTTTACCAAGTATACTCCGGTACCCGGTATTACGGAACTAAGGGAGGCGATTGTCGAGAAATTCAAGAGGGACAACGATTTGGTTTTCTCTCCGTCGCAGATTATCGTTTCGTGCGGCGCCAAACACTCCATATACAACATATTGCAGGCGATTTGTAATCCGGGAGACGAGGTTGTCTTCGCCGCACCGTATTGGGTCAGCTATCCGGAGATCGTGAAATTGGCAGACGCTACGCCGGTTATCGTGGAAACGACCGCAGACGAAAATTTCTGCATGATGCCGGAACGGATAGAGAGCGTATTATCGGATAGAACGAAGGCGGTTATCATTAGTAGTCCCGGTAATCCGACCGGTACCGTCTATGACGCACCAACACTTGCGCAGATCGCGGAGCTTGCGCTCAAGCGCCAGTTCTACGTCATTTCTGACGAAATCTACGAAGCGCTGCTCTATGACAATTTGAAGCACCAAAGTATCGCATCGCTTGATGAAGCCGTTCAGGAGATAACCTTTGTCGTCAACGGCGTATCGAAAGCCTATTCAATGACCGGTTGGCGTATCGGATACACGGCAGGACCGGAAAAAGCGATCCAAGCGATGTCGCGTATTCAATCGCATAGCACTTCCAACCCAACCTCAATCGCGCAGATCGGCGCTCTTACCGCACTGGCCGAGTCGCAGGAGGCGGTTGAGGAGATGCGGCAGGCATTTGAGGAGCGGCGAAATGTCATCTGTCAACGATTTGACGAAATTGCAGGGGTTACATACGCCAAACCACAGGGCGCGTTTTACATTTTTCCCGACGTTTCCGAGCATTACGGGCGGCGCATCCACGGGAAAACCATCAATGGATCATTGGACATGACAGCTTATCTGCTCGACAATGCCAAGGTCGGCGTGATTCCGGGAAGCGCCTCGGGTGCCGACAACCATCTGCGGCTCTCTTTTGCGACATCACTAGCAGAAATAAACAGCGGTATGGACAGAATAAAGGAAGCACTCACGTAATGGGGCAGGCGCAAGCCGCAGAAATTCGCCTAAGTTCAGCGCGACAACCATGGATACGCATGTATGACAAATTTTCTTGATTATATTCGAGATGTGCCGGATTTTCCCAAGCCAGGCATTGTGTTCAAGGATATTACGCCGCTTCTTCAAAGCAACGCGGCATTTCGTGATGCTATTGAGGTGATGAGAGCAAACTACCAACCGGAGGAGATTGATGTTGTAGTCGGGATTGACGCGAGAGGGTTTATTCTTGGCGGCGCCCTAGCCCATCAATTGGAGGTAGGTTTTGTTCCTGTCCGCAAAAGCGGAAAACTACCGTACCACACCTACGAAGCTGAATACGATCTTGAATACGGCACTGACACGTTGGCAATTCATCAAGACGCCTTTTCTGCCGGCAGCCGAGTGTTGATTTGCGACGATGTCATTGCGACCGGCGGCACCATTGCCGCCACAATCGAACTCGTCGAGAAACTTGGCGGACATGTTGCCGGAATCGGTGTTCTTATTGAGTTAACCTTTCTAAACGGGCGCGATAGATTCGGAGACTACGAGGTTTTTTCTCTAATTGAATTTTAACGGTGAATATGCTATACTAAATCGTGCACTAGCATTAACCAAGAACATTGGAACACATGGTTTTTCGTCGCGAAAACCCTAGTTATGTACAAAGTTTTTCAATGAAATTTTAGAAGGCTCGGTCATACGAAGACAGAATCTCCAAACCCCTCATCTGATGTGCTAGGTGAGGGATTTTCACGTTCAGATTCGGTTTGGCGCTATTTGGCGCTAACGGTGATAAGACACGATGCGCCTGTAGCTCAGGGGATAGAGCAGGGGCTTCCTAAGCCTCGTGCCGGGGGTTCGAATCCTCCCAGGCGCATCATCCATTTTCTAGGAGAAATTGATGTACCAATTCAGTATATGGAAACTTGCTTTAATCATTGTGGTATTCCTATTTGCGGCGCTGTACCTGATTCCCACCCCCGACTACTTTTTTAATCCGCTCTATGGAAATCTCCCCCTCTGGATGCAGGAAAGATTGCCCAAGTTTGAAGCGACTGAAGAAAACAGCCTGAGGGTCAGCCTGAATGACGTTCAATTTCCAGAAGGGATTAACTTTCATGATGCCAAGACGGATCTGAAGGATATTTTCCGCGTACATCTGGGTAAACTTGGGTTTGTCGAAGAAACAGATTACGAGTTCGTCGATCCGGAGTCATCCGATTTTGTTGTTAAGTTCACTAAAGAACATAGCACTGCCGATCTTCAATCGGTTCTCGACGGATTGCATCTCTACGGAAGCCTGCCAACGGTTCTGCGCAAGCTAATACCCAGCAATCGGTTGAAACTGGGTCTCGATCTTAAAGGTGGAGTTCGCCTTGTTCTTGAGGTCGATCCGGAACAATCCAAAGCCGAATTGCTAAAGGAGCGCGCCTCTTCCATCCCGGAGCGGCTAAGGGCGGATGACATACTGTGCAAGAAAGTGGACGTTGACGCCGAGCAAGAATCGCTGAACGTATTTGTCCTAGTTAAGAAGAAACACAGAGCCGATGCAGTGCAGAAAACGGAATACCTCAACAAAGCCCGGAATCTGCTTGATGAGTTGGAATATTTCGATGAAGCCACGGAAATTTCTGCCACCGATACCCAGATCGTCTACGAACTCCGCCTGAGCAACGATGGAATCGAGAAATACAGTGAGGGCGCCATTGAGCAGGTGTTAATCGTTTTAAGGAACCGTGTGGATGCGTTTGGCGTCGCTGAACCTTCCATCCGACGTGAGGCTAACAGACCACGGATCATTGTTGAGTTGCCCGGTGCCAAGGACTCTTCCAAACCACTCCAGATTGTCAAGACAATGGGCAGGTTGGAATTCAAACTTGTCGAGAAAAATCCCAATGGCGGCATCTACTGGTCGGGCACCGCTGATTCCCAGCCGCCCGAAGATATTCCTGAAGGCACGGAAATTCGACGCCATCACGATGATGGAACTTCCCAAGCCAATAGTTGGTATGTGTTGAAGAGCCCGGTCTTACTCACCGGCGATCGGATAACGAGTGCGGGGCCAACTCAAGGGGCAACGAGTTTCGAGATTGCTGTGTCCATGAGTTTTGATTCGGCGGGACGACGAAAATTTGCCGAAGTCACGAGCAATCATACTAACGAAGCCTTGGCAATTCTGCTAGATGGAAGAGTCCAATCGGCGCCTAGGATTGAGGAACCGATTGTCGGCGGGCAGGCACGTATCACTGGAGACTTTACTTTTGAGGAAGCCAACCATTTATCGAACATTCTCAAGTCTGGCGCTTTTCCCGTAGGTGTACAAATTGCGGAAGAACGCACGGTAGGTCCGACGCTTGGACAAGAGTCGATCGACAACGGTATTAGGGCGGCGCTTATTGGCATGGGATGTGTAATCATATTCATGTCGATCTACTACAAACTTTCAGGGATAGTAGCGATCATTGCTCTGGTTTTCAACATGGCAATCCTTTTGGGAGCGCTCGCAGGCTTTGGTGCGGCGTTAACATTGCCGGGCATCGCCGGTCTCGTTTTGACGATTGGAATGTCTGTTGACGCAAATGTCCTAATCTTCGAACGAATCCGCGAAGAGTTACGTACGGGAAAAAACGTGTGGTCCGCGATTGTAAGCGGTTACCAAAGAGCATTCTTGACCATCGTCGACGCGAATCTTACCACGTTCTTCACTGCATTGGTGCTGTACCAGTTTGGGACGGGCCCCATAAAGGGGTTCGCGATTACCCTAGGAATTGGAATATTGGCAAGTATGTTCACGGCAATCGTTGTGACTCGCGAGATTTACGGTTGGGTCATCGGTCAACGCAATATTGAGAAACTCAGCATTTAGAAAAGGAGACGTTGAGTTGGAATTACTAAGAAACGCAAATTTTGACTTTATAAGCAAGTACCGATCTGGATTTATTCTATCTAGTGTCCTGATTGTTGTAGGATTGGTTTTTCTTGGCATGAACGCCGGACCGAATTTTGGAATTGACTTCCGTGGCGGAGTCAAAATTCAAGCCAAATTCAACCGGGCGGTGACAGAGAAGGAGATTAGGGATAAACTCGAGTCGCTTGGGTTCGGGCGCGCCAAAACGCAGGTTAATTCGGAGAAACAGGAAGCCACAATCTCGCTTGGATACGGTGCCGACTTTGAAGCACAAGCCGGGAGGAAAATCTCAGACGGTTTAATTGAGGGCAGCGCCGGTTGGCATGCGCTTCCTCAAGGAGTAAACGTTTCGGCTGTTGGTCCTAGCGTTGGCCAAGACTTGAAATGGGCAGCGTTGTGGTCAGTTGTCTCGGCTATCGCGATTCTCCTCGCTTACATATCGTGGCGTTTCGAGTTTCGTTTCGCAATTGGCGCGATTGCCGCGCTGGTCCATGACGTTCTGTTTACATTGGGAGTATTTGCAGTATTATCCAAAGAAATCAACCTTCCCACGGTCGCCGCGTTTCTTACAATCATTGGATACTCCCTAAACGACACGATTGTGGTGTTTGACCGAATTCGCGAAAACACTAGGACGTTAAAAGGAATTGAGTACAGTGAGACACTCAATCGCAGCATCAATCAGTCTCTGAGCCGCACAGTAATTACCTCTCTAACAACCTTCTTCGTAGTTCTCGTTATTTTCTTCCTATCAAGCTCGGGTGAGGAGATAAACACCTTTGCGTTAGCCCTCATTATTGGCGTCATTGTCGGTACCTATTCGTCGATTTTCGTTGCAAGCCCGATTCTGCATCTGTGGAATCTGAAAACCAGAGAAAGCGCCGCGTAGACATCTTGGTGCTTGTACAGTTTTGGTTTCGGCAGTTGGAGGTCGGTAATCCGTTCAGTTTTGATTTCCAGTCCAGCGAAATGACGGATTATACCGGACAGCAAGAGGAAGTTCTGTTTACAGAATTCGTTTAGAAAATAGACTATCGCCGCCGATTATCTCCGATGCCCGAAGTAGCGTCGTAGATATTTGATGTATATGTCAAATCTTCGAGCTTGGCATGTTGAATTAATCGGAACACCAATCCCATCCCCTCACTACGTCAAAAACACAAACCGTATCAATACCGAGATTAGATAATCTAGCCAGTATTCTGATTGAATAGCTATGGGCATTCCTTGGTGGCTATTTCCCTTGGCAGGAAGTCTCGTCATCCTCGTTGTCCTTGGCACAATTGTCGGGGTGATTAGACAGCGGCGAAGTCGTCGACCAACGACAATTAGTGAAGAATCCTCCGACCAGTTTAATTCATTTGCTCGAGAATTGGTTCACGAGATACGAAATCCGCTTAATAGCGTCAGCCTTAATCTTCAGTTGATAGAGGAAGATTTGGCGGCAATCGAAACCCAAGAAGCGAATGGCGTGCTCACGCGAACACGACGTATTCGCTCCGAAATCGAACGGTTGAACCAGATTCTGACCGATTTTCGGCGCTTTACCGGACTACCACCTCTTTCTCTTCGGGAGAGTGATATTGGCGCACTAATCGAAGAGGTTCTAGAATTCACGGAACCGGAAGCGCAAAGCCGGAACATCAAGGTCGTCCGCGAACTCGAAGATCTTCCTTCGATTAAACTCGATCCGGATCAGTTCAAGCAAGCGTTATGGAACCTAATCATAAACGCAACTCAAGCAATGGAAAAGGGAGGTACCTTGACTTTACGGGCGTCGGCATTGGACGGTAACCTCCAAATTGATGTACAGGACACGGGGGAGGGTGTCTCTCCGGATATTGCAGATAGGATGTTCGATCTCTTCTTCCATACGAAGGAAAACGGCACCGGCGTTGGACTGGCAATTGTAAAGCGAGTCATAGAAGGTCACGGCGGTAGGGTTGACGTAGATAGCGCGCCGAATCAAGGCGCCACATTTTCGATTTTGCTGCCGGTCAATAGTCGATGAATTTTACGCAATTATCGTTACGGTTTGTAAGTGGTCTATTCGCTAAGAACTTAATGCTTACGAGACTGACACAAGAAACGGTTTTACCACGCCGGTAGGTGCGGTTTCTAACCGCACCGGCACCCAACACTAACCATGTTTTTTTTGGAAAATAAACCAGTAAGTTGGCATAGGACCTAATTCCCCTAAAATAGTTCTTTATCCAAGGTTGGTTATTAACAGCCTACCGGTGTACTTCAGGAACCCTGGCTGTTGGCGAATTGCAAATCTTCGGGCTCTGGACATCATGAAATCAGACTGCCGCAGAGAACGTGAAAACACGGAGCGAGAACTGAATTGAATCCAAGAATACTGATAGTAGACGATGATTCATCCGGTCTCGAAGCTACCGCCGAAGTTCTCAAGCGAAAAGGGTACGATCTATTCACCGCGACGGGAGGGCGCGCAGCGCTTGAGATTCTGGACGCGGAAGACATTGATGTTGTGATCACGGATGAGAAGATGCCGGATATGAATGGTATCGAACTGTTGAAATACATTCAATCCAATCATCCGTACACACAGGTCATTCTGCTTACCGCTCATGGCAGTATCGATAGTGCTGTCGAAGCCATCCAGACTGGGGCGGTGTCTTACCGTGAGAAGCCAATCAGAATTGAGTTACTTCGCCAAACGGTCAAGAGTGCACTGGAGAGGCGTACCCTACATCTACAGAATATCAATCTTCGAGAACAGCTTGATGCTAAGTTCGGTTTTGCCAACATTACCGGTACTTCAAAACCGATGCAGGAGCTCTTTGGCATGATTCGGCGTATTGCCCCGACAAATGTGACTGTTCTGATTACGGGTGAAAACGGTGTAGGGAAGGAACTCATCGCTAAAGCCGTTCACAACCACAGTCGGCGCAAGGACAGATCGTTTAGGGACCTCAACTGCGGAGCGATTCCCCGGGAGTTGGTTGAAGGAGAGTTGTTTGGTCATGAAAAAGGTGCTTTTACAAGCGCAACTGCTCGTAGGTTGGGTGTATTCGAGCAAGCGGATGGCGGAACCCTGTTTTTAGATGAAATTGGCGAAATGACGCCGGAGACGCAGGTGAGATTCCTTCGTGTGTTGGAGACGCAAGAATTCAGACGCTTGGGCGGCGACAAGAACATCCGAGTTGATGTCCGAGTCATCGCCGCGTCCAATAAAGACCTGAATGCGGAAGTAAGAAACGGGGCGTTTCGCGAGGATCTCTACCACCGGATCAACCGATTCCGTTTACACGTACCTCCTCTCCGCGAGAGGCGTGAGGACATTCCGCTGCTTGCCAATGGCTTCCTTCTGGAATTTAGCAAAGAGCACAATCTGCCTGTGACGGGCATCTCCCCCGACGCGATGAACCGCCTTAAATATGCGGATTGGCCCGGTAATGTGCGCCAATTGCGGAATGCTATTGAAACAGGAGTAATCTTATCGACCACGGGAGCCATTCAACTCTGGGATCTTCCACCGGAAATCCAAGCGGGTCCTCCTGCTCTTCCCCCGGCGTCGCATGAATCTGAGGACATAGTTGGCAGAGTAGGGATGACCATGGACGAGATTGAGAAGGAAGCCATCCGCAAAACCCTAGCCGATACGGGAGGAAACAAGACTCAGGCGGCAAAGATTCTAAAGATGGGTTTGCGTACACTTCACCGCAAAGTGCAAACCTACGGACTGGAAGATAAGGAAGATTGGCAAGATGAGGTATGATACCACCAATATTATAGCGGTCAATCAACGGTGGACTTAAGCACGCCAGTGGGTTCGTGTCGTCAAACGTTCGTGGAAGGTGCATGACACGAGAAATGAAGTTTTGGGACGGAAAGAATGCTGATAACCGATCAGATGCTGCGAAAGTACCGCACCGAAGGATATTTCACGGTTGAAGGCTTGTTCACATCCGATGAGGTGGACGGGGTGCGTCGAGAGATTTCCAAAATTGTTGAAGACCACCCGCCAAAGGAGAACGGTCTCGTACAACTTGAACCCACCGTCACAAAAGGAAATGACACAACTACATCCACGGAGCTTGGCGTCCGTAAACTTGCGAAGATGGCCATGCGGAATGACTTTTTTCGTAATTTAGCCTTTCATTCGGGAATGTTAGAGATTGCAACAAGGCTATTGGGTCCAGATGTTTATCTGTTCCAAAGCATGTCTCTACTTAAGCCGCCGCAGATCGGCGGTGCAAAGATGTGGCATCAGGACAACGCCTATTTTAGGCAAACCCCGAACGATGTGTTTGGATTTTGGGTTGCCTGTGATGACACGACGGTTAAGAACGGTTGTATGCACGTCATACCCGGATCGCACACGGGCGGAATTGACGAGCACGACATGGTGGACAACGACTATGTCTTACTGAATCCACCGTCTACCGAGAATGCGGTGCCAATTCCTCTGCTGGCGGGAGATGCGCTTGTTTTTCACGGTGAAATCTACCACCACACCCCACCAAATAGAACCGACAAACGTCGGCGCGCGATTCAATATCACTATTCGTCCGCTAAGTGTCAGCGAAATAACGACGAAACTCCGTATATCATTGAACCCGAATTCCTGGTTGCCGGGAAACCTTAACATAATCCGTATGGGCAGCACCTTATACCATTTCGCTTGAATAACAGTGCATATAGTGCTTTCCATATACTATTATCTTACCATCCGCATTATCGGATGAGTAAAAGTTGAATTATGCGTATCAGACTTAGGCTAGTGTTTGTCTGCATGTTCGTGCGAAGGCTACGAGTGGTGTGAATCAGGCGCTCTAGCTTGGTAAACAGACTCGGGGATACAAAGCATTGAAAGAATCTGTTGTTGTAAATCGGTCAGTGGGGTGGTGTAAGATGCGACCTGATTTGGCAATCGCACGCGATGGATACCACGGAAAGCGCGTAAAAGTCGCTTTGCTGTCGGTTTGGCGGTGCGACGGTTTGCGTTGTCCAGGTACAGTCCTGGCAAAGTTTGACGATGTGCTTCGAGATGGCGTCGGCAGACAATTTCAATCAAGGTCAAAAGTCGGACACACAGCGAAAGCAGTCGAGCCAGTCCTTTAATCTGGTCATCGTTTCTTACATACATCGGTGAAATCCCTATCGGAGCGGATTTAAACAGATGAAAATGGCGTTCGATGCGCGGAGCGGCACGATAAAGTCTAACCGCTTCATCAAGCGGTAGTTGCGCTTGGGGTTGATTGGTGGCGTATAATTGCCACCCCATCTCACAGTATGCGTGCTGAATCGCCCGCTCATCTCGAATAACTTGTGTGATTTGATAGCGAACGCTGCAAATCTCCCTCTTTCGACGATTGGTACCTCCGCGTCCACGACCGATGTAACACGTTTTCACCGATTCTTCGCATTCGGCAGTATAGTGGAGATACTTATCGACTTGATACGTCGCTTTTATGGCTTCAACCTTTTGCTCCAACTCGGCTGCGGTGCAAATCTGCCGTCGTCCACGTCCGGGGTCTGGTGTTAAGCCAAGTATCTCCTCTGTCGCTTGTTGAAGGTTTCGCTCTAAAGTAGCGAACTGCGTTTTGGCTTTGGATAAGGAACGCACCACTAAGATACGCTCTTGCCAAGTAAAGGTGTCTCCCGAAGCCGGAGTGGTTGTCTGAGAACGGTTTGTCTCATACCCGGCTGCGATAAGCTCCGGCGATTGGCTCTCATTATCGGAGGAGTAAATTAATGTCGCAGGCTGTGAACCAGAAACAATGGGCGCCAGGCATTGCTCATAGAGCGCCGGAACAGTGCCGACTTTCGCTAACGGAACTAAATAGAAGTCTCCCTTTCGTGCCAGTTCGGCGCGAATCTCAATGGCGCTCATTTTACTGTCGCCGATATACAATAGCCCGGATTCATCAACCATCTGACGCACATCGTCAATCGTCGGTAGATACAACCGGGCGTCCGCTTTTTCGCCCGACGCCACATCGGTCGAAAGCAGGTGTCCCGATGTTCCACAGTCAATACTGGCAGCCATCAGCTTCACTTGCGCAAGTTGTGGCGTGTCTGAGTTGTATCCGTGTTGCATCAACCCATCATCGTAAGGGGTATGATAGCCACTAAATCGAGACGCATCCAGCCGAACTCGCTCAGGTATGAGTTGATAAACAGAGATACTGTTACGCCAGAGTTTTTGCTCAATGCAGCGCCACGCTGCGTCATCAGCTAACTCCGTGAGTAGTTGACTCAGCCGGTCATCACTGAAATCGGTGCGACGGACGGGGGTGCCAAACAATTCTGACAACAGCGCTTGATGCTCGACACCCCAGCGTTCAACAGCTATCTTGCGGTGGTCGGCTTCTGACAGAATGTAGGCATTCCAGCCCACAACAAGTTGACCCAGCGACAATCCTTGATGCCGCCAGTGACGAGGAATCACATCATCTATGATAGCATCAAGCACCAGTTGCTGTTGTAAGCCAATCAACAATGGAATAGACATCTTTCCAAAATAGATTCATGTAGTTACAGTAATCTTAGAGATTAGAATAACTACACCGTTTGGCAACTTGTCGAGCAATATCTCAGGTTCACAATGGCAGCAATCACATTCCACGTTTTCCCATAGTTGCGATGTTTGCCTCGATAGATGTCTTTGGTAATGCGAAAAATCTTACACCGTCTAACGATGTGCTCAATGGCAACTCTTTGGGTTGCCAACCGTCGGTTGAATTGCTTCGCCTCCCGAGTCAAAGGCTTGCTCTGATATGCCTTGATGGGCGTTGAACTGTTGGCATACCGTTTGGCTATCCCCTGATAACCACTGTCAGCCAACTTCTCAGTGTCAGGAGAAATCGCTACACGGCTTTCCTTCAGGATTCTAAAATCGTGTACACTCCCTTTGCGGCAAACAACCGATAATAGTTCTAACATCGCCAAACATGCAATCAATTGAACTTTTATGGGTTTTTTTTACCGCTGTAGTAGGCACGCTGTCTTCTTGTTGGACGTTCAATCGGTTGCTCGGTGGCATCAATGATGATGGTTTGGAGATTGCTCTCTAATAAGTGCTTTCGGTTCTTCAGCGAAAGCACCTTAACTAACACATCAAGTATCTGATGATAGAGTTTGTTTGCATAAGATTCACTGATACCAAACTCCATGCCTAATCTGGCAAAGGTTGGATAGTGGCGCATATAGGTGAATGTCAACAGAAGGCGATCGGTCAATGCCACCTCCGATTTCTTTCCTCGTTTCTTCATCGGTCGTTCTTCTCGAAGGTTTTCGAGGTAAGCAGCCACACGCTCCAAAATAAGGTTGAAAGCTGCCTTGTCAATACCAACCGCTCGCAGAAATTGATCATCTGACAACTTTACTGCTTTTTCAAATTGACTCATGGGTATCCTTTCTACAACAGAAGATGTTGAAAGGATATAACGGAGAATCAAGCCAAATGGGTGCTTATTTTGGAAAGATGTCTAATATCATCAAGTCTTTCTATCTGAATTTCATTCAAAGAGGTAGGTTGAGTTGTCATACCTATACTCAACGACGAAATTCAACTTTTCAACTTCAAATAATGCGGATGGTAAGTAATTATATAACCGTTAGTTATTTGGTGTACGACTTTCTATGACATACTATATCTGGACTGCAAGCGTGTTAGACAGTCGAAACTATGGCTAACGGCATTTATCATAGTATCAGTATATAGACTTAAAATCACTAATTGCGTCTGGTAGATTTACTGTCGCTTGGCTTGATGGAATGATTGGCAGGATTAGAATGAGGGTAAGTGTTTAGTGGCAGCAGTGAGTAAACCTCTCGGCATAAGACGTGCGATGAAACCTCTATTCCCAAGGCATCCCATCTTGATTTGACGACTGAAGATTTACGCTGGAGCGAAAACTCTTCCCTATAGCCCAAATGCCATGAGCGATTCCCTGCATTCACGCTATAAATAGGAGCAATTCTGCAGAATAACAATTCCTCCAAACTGAGCCCCTACCCCCAATAAAAAAAGCGCCTCCCTCGGTAAAGTCTTCACCGAAAAGGAGACGCTTTTTGCTACTCTCGCGAAGTAGAAGAATCACACGTCAAGCCGCTCTGCTTGCCGTTGATCAGTAGCCAAGACGGGTCAGAATCAATCCACCTACAACTTTCTATCACACGGGGAGAATCTCTTATGGATTATGTGTCTAACCCGCCGCCCCCGTCTACTTCACGATGACCATGCGGCGCGACGCCGAGTACTCGCCCGCCGTCAGTCGATAGACGTACACGCCGCTTGCTACCTGTTCGCCGTGATTGTTTCTTCCATCCCAGTAGATGGCATCACTTCGATTCGCGTACAGCCCCGCCTGTTGATGACCTAATTCTATCGTGCGGACAAGGCGTCCACTCACGTCATAGATCGACAGACTCACATCGGAGGCGATCTCCAACTGGTAGGGAATCCACGTCTCCGGGTTAAAAGGATTCGGGAAGTTCGGCAATACTTGGGCGGGCGCTCGCTGTGCCGCAACTTCGCTGTTTTCTGCTGTATCTACAGCATCCTCCGACCTCACACCCGTATCCCACAGGTGAATCAAATTGTCGTAACCCGCGCTTGCGAGAATCCCGCCTCGGCTAATCGCGACATCACGTCCCCAGTTCGTATGACGTTCCAGCGTGTTGAGAGGAACACCAAATGTCGTATCCCAGAGTCGTACGCTCATATCCTTCCCTGTACTGGCAAGGAATTCGCCGTTCGGGTGGAACGCTACCCCGAATACCCAGTCGGTATGCCCGGCAAGAATACGAGAAGTTCCGGTTTCGACATCCCACAACCGGACGGTGCCATCCGCGCTGCCGCTGGCGAGGGTGTCCCCCGCACCGAATGCGATACTCAACACTTGCTCTTCATGTCCCCGCAGCGTTTTTTTCGCTCTACCGGTCTCATAATCCCAGAGGCGCACCAACGCATCACCGCCGCTACTGGCGAGAAATTCTCCGTCCGGGCTGAAGGCGACGCTCCACGCGCGCTCCGAATGGGCACGCAAACGATATTTGCGCTCCACACTTCTCAGGTTGCTAACATCGTAGATATAGACATACCCACCCTCCGTTGCGGCTGCCAGCGTGTTCCCATCGGGGCTGAAGGCTAGGCTCCAGACTGTGCCGGCATGTCTAAGCATAAACTGCTTGAGTCTACCCCTGTTGGTATCCCATAAGAGCACGCGTCCGCCCCTGCCGCCGCTTGCCAGTATGTTTCCGTCCGGACTGAAAGCAACCGAATGCGCCGCATACCTGTGACCCCTACGCTCAATGCTGCTGTGAACGAGTGAACCGCCAAGAGTATGCTTGAGTTCGCGTGTTTCAACATCCCACATGCGGACAGTCCTGTCGCCGTGCGCGCTGGCGAGCGTTCTCCCGTCCGGGCTAAAGGCAATGCCGTATACCCTGTTCATCGTAGGATCATCAGGATTGGGTTCAACTTCAAGAGCGTCAATGTATACGACATCAAGCGATGACGGTATGGCTGTAGCCGTAAACACGACAGGCTCGTTTATTCCGGTGACAGACACTTCCACGGCGAATTCGCCGGGAGTATCGCCAAACATCAATGTGGCGGAAGCTTGCCCATTGGCGTTCGTGGTTGGCGTGGATTCGAGAGCCAATCCGATGTCGGCGAGTTCAAACTGTACCGGGACACCTTGTATTACACGCTGCTGTCCATCCCTCACTTCGACTACCAGCGGATCCGAAAGCACAGAACCGATTGGAGCCGACTGATTGTCACCCGACACCTTGGTCAACACGGTGGCAGTACGGGGTATCGCTTGACGCAGTTGTGATACTGTCACGTCGATGGTCTGAGTGGCGGTGGCGCCGTGAGGGTCTGTCGCCGTCACCGTGAAAGTTGCCTCCCCCGCGGCGACTGCCGTGATTGTCACCGTGTTTCCCGAGATGCTGGCAGACGCGGGGCTGTTGCCGCCCGAGACGGAGTAGCTCAGCGCAGCCCCTTCCGGGTCATTGAATTGCACTTGGACACTTTGACTGTCACCCACAGACAGCACGATGGGATTGATAGTGCCCACAGCTTGGGGCGCGCGGTTGTTGACGCTGCGACGCGGCGCAGCAGGGTTAGTTACGGGTGGTGGTGGATCGCCGCTGTTTACTGGAGGTACTACCGTAGCTGAGAATGACACGGTTGTGCTTGTTGTCCCATCGTTAGCCGTCACCGATATGGTAGAAGAACCTGCCGCCACCGGAGTAATCGTCAGCGTTGAACCTGAAACACTGGCAGTCACATAACTCGTATTTGAGGAATTTGCCGTGAAGCTGAGCGTATCCCCGTCGGGGTCGCTGATGTGACTTGACAAATTAACGGTGCGTGCGTTGCCTCCCGCGGTGAGTGTTACAGCGGAAAGCGATCCCGTAGGCGCGTTGTTTTCGGGAGGGTTCACCGTTATTGAAATGGACTTTGTTGGCGAGGACAAACTCCCATCGCTCGCGCTGACGCTTACCGTCGCCGACCCCTCTGCCACGTAAGTAAAGTTCAACGTCGAACCCGATACGCTCACTGTCACTTTGCTCGTATCAGACGATGAAGCCGAAAAGGTCAAATCATCGCCGTCGGGGTCCCTGAAATGAGGGGCCATGTTTTTCGAACTAGTAGATCCGGCCGGATAGTATAAGCTAATAATTGTGTCCGTTGCGGTCGGCGCGCGGTTTTCGGGCGGCTTCACCGTCACTGAAATGGATATTGTTGGAGAGGACAAACTCCCATCGCTCACGCTGACGCTTACCGTCGCCGACCCCTCTGCCACGTAAGTGAAGTTCAACGTCGAACCCGATACGCTCACTGTCACTTTGCTCGTATCAGACGATGAAGCCGAAAAGGTCAAATCATCGCCGTCGCGGTCATTGAAATAAGGGGCCATGTTAGTCGAACTAGTAGATCCGGCCGGATAGGACTTGCTAAAAGTTGCATCCGATGCCCACGGCGCGCTATTGTTCACCGTAGCCGTGAAAGACGCGACAATGGCGAGTTTCCCATCGTTAACCCCCACGCGTATTGTGGAAGAGCCTCCTTTAGCCACCGGAGTAAGCGTGAGGTTAGAACCGGACACGCTCGCAGTCACGTACTCAGGATTACTGGAGAATGCTTCTCCGACGTAGAGCGTATCCCCATCGGGGTCGCTGAAGCTGTTTAACACATTAATGGTTTGTGCGCCGCCTGCTACGGTAAGGGTTACATCGGAAAGCGATCCCGTAGGTCGGCCATTAGCCATCGAATCTGCTAACGGCACAGCGAATAGAACCGCCGCGAAACAGAAAAACCAGTACAACTTTAGAAAAGATCGTGTGTGGGGCGCGTTTGCCCTTCTCTTGGTGTAACAGATTTCATACATATTCAAGTATTCTCCCTTTCGCCGCTTACGCGATGTTGTGTGATAGATTTGCGGCTAGTATGGGAGAATACTATAGAGAATATCGTGCCAATCGCACGAATACCAATAAAGCCAGTGATAGCGAGGGTTCGGGGGAATACGCCGGATTCTACCGGATTGTTGGATAATGCAACAGTTGGAACGGGTTTGAGGTGGGGAATGGCGCGGGAAGGCAGTGATGGCAGGGCGTGCGGCGCTTGTGTTGGATAATGCAATACTTGTGGCGTTATGCCACAGGTGAAGGGGACAGCCGGCTACGTCATTCCGGGAGGTTGTACGTCTTCATTTTCCGGTGCAGAGTCGATCTATCTATGCCCAACACCTGCGCCGCTGTGGTGTAAGGCGGTGTACGGTACACGGGGATCTCTATCGCATTCGCTATTCGCTCATTTGATCCTACTACTTTCGCTATCCACTCGTATCATTTCCTGCACCCGCAGTTGAAGGGTAGCCGGAGATTAGAAGATGCCCGAAATCGAAATTCGCTGCGAATTACCGATGTCGTGGGCGTTGAAAGCATAATCAGCAAACATTGTCGCCTCTCCCATTTTGAGACGCAATCCGGCGCCCAACGCTAATTTTTGAGCCTCGGTGCCTACACGAAAAGCAACAACATTTAGTAGCCAGTATTCCGCTCCCAAGCGGAACAGTCTGCCGTTTGATTCCGTTCCCTGCACAAGGTCTTCTTGATTCATCTGCACATCTGCACCAACGGTTACATGTCCCATCACGGGCAGTACGCGTTGATACGAAGCGCCGAACCTAAATCTGGAGCTGCGTGTGAAGGTCGGCGCAGCGCTTGTATCCCAGCGAACTTGAGTTCCGGTTGCATCCTCTAACATCCCACCGATGTGAAATCCAGCGAAGGGGCCTGCCATAAAACCGACATCAAGACCGTCTCCGGAGCCGGCATTTTCAAAGATTGACTGTTTGAGAAATTTATAGTTTGCGCCAACGGAGAATTTTGGACTAACCTTTCGCGCATAGGAAACAAGTAGGGCATTGTCTGTGTTGCTGAAATAGCCCGTCACGGTTGGAGGCTCAAAGTATTGACCATCGTTCTCGCTCTTACCGGGTATCCCATCCAACTCCAGAAAATCGTCGTCGAGGCCATTGCCGTTGGTATCCGTGAATGTCGTGAGTGGAATATCATCGACGCCTAGCCGGATCCAACTAATCCCGATGCTCCCGAACCCGCTAAACTGATGTACGTAGTTAACGAAATTATACTCTACAATGCCCTTGTTCAGAAATCCTCCCTCCGCTGCTCCAAAGGAGTCCGAATACATGATGGAGAATGCGTGCTTCTCAACCTTTGCAAGCCCCGCTGGATTCCAGTAGGCTGCGGTCGCATCGTCGGCGATTGACACGAAGGCGCCTCCCATTCCCAAGGCTCTTGCTCCAACACCGTGGCTGAGAAATTCCGCCGTGTGACTACCGTCCTCGCTAAAGGCGAACTTTGGGACGATAACCTGGATTAAAGCTAGTGAGCTTATAAGCGTCAACACGCATTTACTGAATTTCATGGTACGCACCAATTTGGCTTGATTGCTCAACTGCAGCACATATGTCGTCAGATGTAAAAGAAAACTTCAAAATCTTTGCGCAAAAAGGCGCATTCTCGGCTTGGAGGAGATACAACTTGCGTGGACGAAGGAGGTTCCAACCAAAATAGTGTCATGCCTTGGAGAGCTGTAACACTGTATGCTCGGATTGGCATGCGCCGAGGGCTGTACCGTAGAAAACCTCTGCATCAAGTCCCCAAGCCAATTTGTACGCTGCGAGGATTTGGACCAACCCGCTAGAGATGTTTCCATGGCAGAGTACTGCGACTGTCCCGCCTCTGCCGCCGGATGTAATTCTGGCGCCATAGAAGCCGCCTGGGATCCCGATTTTTCGGACCGAATTGACAATCTGCTCAACTTGAGGTGATCCGAGCCCCACGCGATACCGATAACTCCAGTGCGAGGCGTACATGAGTCTGCCTGCATTTGCTAAATGAGTCTTCACATGGTCGGTATCTGCTGCCGCATCTTTAATACAGCGGAAAAACTTTCCGACTCGAGCGTGTTCGTAAATTGGATGTTCAACCCGGCTTCGAACATGGTAGGTTTTTTCGGGATTGACCTCTGTCGCCGAATCCACCGTCCCGCCGTACCTATTGAGAAAATGTTGGCCCTTCATCCGGGCAGGTAAGTAACTTCGGTACTTCCGGCGAAACTCCTGTACTGTGAGATTACACAAATAATTATCCCGCAGTGTCTCGATGTCCAATTCTCTTTGAAGGATTGTCAACCCCATGAACGCGGCGGTGCGAGCATCGATGTATGCGGCATTGGATGGGCGCTTGACTTTGCTGTGAATTCCAATCACCCTCGTCCTAAAAGGGAGAGATACGGTTCCAAGAACAGGATCAGATTGGCAATGGATAGAGAGAATTGTCCCTCGCTCTCCCGAAGCTGAAGTTATCTGGTCCATCGGACCGCACGGCATACCAACAACGCGGCTTTCGACAATCTGCCCGACCCGAGCGATTTCTTTCGCGTCCATCTCCAATTCATACACGGCGTTGGTAGCAGCCAGAGCAGCTACTTCAATCGCGGCGGATGAGGCGATTCCAGCTCGTATCGGGATGCTGCTTTTAATTGCGAGCGTGGCGCCGTGCGGAAACCGCTTGATTCTTCCCTCCTTCAGTAGAACGTAAAAGCCTCCGAGCACATACGCCGCCCATGCTGTTTTGGGATTTCGTGCGAAGAGTTGGCGAATCTGATTATAGGACTTGAGCTGTCCGCGGTCATAGAAATCGTCTACCGAAATCTGCAAGCCCAGTAAGGCGTGGTTGTCAACTCCGAGACTCAATGCCCTGAGTTGTCCGCCTTCCCTTACTTGGCAACCCACAACTGCGCCGTGTTCAAGTGTCAATGCGGCAACATTTGCGCCACAGTAGTCGGCAATCCCGCCCATAACATCCAACCGCGCGGGTGCTCTCGTAATGACAACTCTTCCGCTTTTCTCAAAGCCGGATTCGCCAAACAGTTGCTCGTCTTGAAACCGCAGCATCGACTCAAATTCGAGAATCTCATGAGGCTTAATTTCGGGACCTGAAATGTGCTCTATTTTTATCGGTTGGCCGCCTTTTAGGAGGTCCTCCGTGCTCATGACGATTCACACCTCATGCACTCCGCGAAGCAAACGTCAAGCTTTCCGCGAGAGAGTTGGCGCGGTTTTTTTCTTCACGTTTCACACTTAACAGCCGCTACGGGACGACTACCGTGACGCTTTCACCATCTGTCAAAGCATGCTGGCCGGCAACAACCACTGTATCTCCTTCAACAAGCCCCTGGGTCACTTCAATTTCACTGCCCTGTGATAGCCCAATCTCAATTGTCCGCCGATTGCTTAGGCCGTCGGCAACCACGAAAACGCTCCGCAGGTCGCGATTTGCATCCTCAAGCACCGAGGAACGCGGAATCAGTATCGTATTTTCATGAATCTCCACAGGAATCGTCGCCTTGGCGAACATGCCCGGCTTCAAATTCATGCCTGGATTATCGACTCGGATTTCAATCTTTGCTGTACGACTCGATGGATCTAGTGTGGGACTAATCAGGGAAATCTCCCCCATCACGGGATTCTCCAATGCATCGACCCGAATAGATGCTTGTGCTTGCGGCTTCAATTTACCGAGATCTGATTCGATAACGCTGAAAACAGCCTTAACTGTCTCCATTTCAACAATTTCAAAAAGTGGCGCTGTCGGTGACGCCATTCCACCTAGATCCAGATGACGTTTTGCCACGATACCCGAAATCGGGGCTTTGATTGTCGCGTCGGATAATCTTTCTTGCGCGAGGCGTGATGCAGCTTCTGCTTGCTTCATGGCGGCTTCTGCCGTGAGAATTTCCGCTTCCCAACTTCTTGCAGACTCCAAATCCTTGGCTGTTGATAGATTGGCTTCTGTCTTCTTGACTTGGGCTTCAGCCAGCGTGATGTCTTTCTCCCAAGTGCGCGTCGTCATTTGAGTGCGTGCAACCCTTAGTGTGGCTTCCGCCTGATGCACTTGTGCTTCCAGGGAACGAATGTCCTCTGCGCGGGCGCCATTTTCGATCAGTCGAATCTGCTCGGAAGCAATATTATATTGTGCTTTAGCCACGTCCAACTGTGTCTGTGATGCTTCAAGTGATTGCGCGCTGATTGCTCCGTCTGTGAAGAGTTTTTGCATACGGTCATAGTTGCTCCGGGCATTTGCGAAGTTGGCGTCAGCCTGGTCGCGGGTAGCTTGAGCTTGTTTACGATCTTCCTCCCGAGCTCCACGTTTTATCTTTTCTAAGTTTGCCTGGAGTGATGTCAATCCGGCTTCTGCGCCCTCAATCTGAGAAATGGTGCGGGGCTCCGCCAAATCCTTGACCTGTTGAAGAGCAGCCTTCGCGGACGACACATCGGCTTCGGCAACATCAATCTTGACCTTGACGCGCCCTTCAGCGAGTTGTTTTACTTGCTCGTAGTTCGTCTGAGCTGCTTGGAAGGCCGCTTCTGCTTGAGCAAGTTGAAGTTCAAGATCATCATGATTGATAACTGCCATTATGTCATCACTCTTCACACGACTACCTTCGTCAACGCGCATTTCAACTAGCCGGCCGGGGACTTCGGGAATGACCGTTACCCTCGAATTTGGAACAATTGTGCCAGATAATTCCAAAACGGACTCAATGGTCGCTCGCCTGGCTTGAACCACCTCTACAGGTTTCGATACCACTGAAGCGGAGACTTCAGTCGTACCGGACCGTTGTTTGGTAACAATCCTTAAAACAACAATGCCTAAAATTACAACTACAATGATTGCGATAATCGCCTTCTTCAATGTAACGTCTCCCGATATATAGTGAAAAAATTGTTTAATAAAATGTGACTCAGGTCATAGTTGCAATTAGAATGCACTAGCAGCAATCGAAAAAGCAGGGATGCATCCTTTCTTGCCCCTTATGCCTCATCCGTATTGTTCTTAATGGAAACTCCTATGAAGTTTAAAAAAATAATTCGGTAATATCCTAACGATGCTCGGTGCGGTTAGGAAACCGCACCTACCGAGTTTAGGGAAAACTCGAATTACCGATTTTAATACTTAATCTTCATCTAAAATGCCACAGCTTCATGTGCGAGCGATCCCATCGGGTCCCATGCCGGTAGTACGATTGGCTCCTCCTCAAGCGCGGCATGAAACTCAGCAGGCAGATACTCTTTGCGCGCGGCAATCTCGAACATGTACTGGTCAAACCAGTTGTCGTTCATAAGGTAAAATCCCTTCCTGCCGTTGTCTTTTCCCCAACTATTCTCGACGCGCCAGCGGCGTGGAATCTGTTGCTCATCTTCTCTAACGACATCCACTCCGGTGAATAACATGGCGTGAGTCATGCAGGTTTGATGGTACTGGAGTCTGTCTGATTTTTCAAGAGTTAAGCGTGTGTCGTAAATTGCTTCGTAATCATACAACTCTGAGTCCCAAAGCCCAAGATCGGATCGCATCATTTTTCCAACGTCGCACCCCATCCAGACCGGTTCACCATCTGTGATGGTTTTCATTGCAACTTGCTTCATCAGGTCGATATCCACGTTGAGGTATTTGACGATTGCTCCGCCTTCGACGTTGCCAAGGCATTCCACGGTAAAAGTCTTCCCGACCGGGCTTGTTGGACGAGGGTCATGGACGAGGCACACATAGTCGTCGATTGGAACGGTAATATATTTGTCCGCGAACTCTTGGGGTGTCATTGCGCCATCGCTCTGGAACTCTTTGTCCGCGTCGTTCCACTGCCAGTCAAAATTAGTGGGCGGTGTGCCGAGATGAATCGACAAAATGCGGTACACGGTTCCGACAACCTCGTCCTTAGCATCCAGCAACTCGTCAAGGCTTGCACCTTTTGCTGCCATGTCGCGCAGTGTTTTGGCTCCCTCGCGCAACTTGTGGGTTAGGATGCCATTCATCTTCGCCGAGTTTGACGAACTTTCCGTCTCGGGCATGAAGGCTTGAGGCACAAGACCGTGTTTCTTGACGAGGTTCACGAACATATTCCATTGTCCCCCATCGTCAAGCGGTCGCTCAAGTAACCATGCTACGGATCGACTGTCCACAGGGTGCTCATCTCTCTCAATAATTCGCTGTAAGAAGTAGTTCGCTCGCTCAAGTTTGTCCCAAAAGAACATGTAGTTTTGGCTGAATTCAAATTCTTTGAGATTCATCTTCTTCATCGCACCCACTCGAAGAAGATTCAACCCCGCGAACATCCAACATCTACCACTTCTCTTCTGATTGGTGACACTCCAATCGTCCAGCACATGACTGAACGTGAAATCGCTGTTGGTAACCACCTGACGGTTCAGCGCAACATCGTCCACGGTGACCTTGCAGACGGCGTTCTGTGCCATCCGATAAACGGAGTTGCTCTCGAAATTCTTACGCAGGGTCGAAATTCGATGCGAGGTCAACGCACCGTCGGGAAGTGTATTAAATGAATTTAGTGGATCAGCTGATGAGGCGGGGACAGAGTCCATACGATGACTCCCAAAATTGGCTTGAATTCAAACTAAGGATATAAGATTAATAACCGTTGGTCGGCTGCTCGGTACGCGAAACTCACAGTGATGCGATAATCCACCGCAAACAGACTATGGCTGGGGTCTAAAATCATGTACGCCGCGCTAACGGAAATGAGTCTGACGTTGCTCGGGGAAGGTATGGTCAGTATTTTAGAATAACGCTCGATTCTCCAACCGCCCAGACTGTGCCGTTCGGCGACTGAGCGACATGAAGTAGATTGTTTTCACTTGAGCTCTGCTGAGGCAGCCATGTTACGCCGCCATCTTTCGTGTGAAGTATTGTCCCTTTTTCGCCGACGACCCAGCCCTCTGTGTCGCTAACAAAAAGGATGCTGTTGAATGTTATTGTCGTCGATGTGGTCTGCTCTCTCCAAATGTCGCCTCCATCGTGTGTGACCAGTACCGTCCCCTCATCTCCACAGATCCAGCCGTGCAGCGCATCGACGAAGTACACGTCGGTTAGTTGACTTGAGCCTCCGTCCTGTGCAATCCATGTAAGACCGCCATCCGAAGTTTTCAGCACTTTCCCGCCTTGCCCGACGATCCACCCAATTTGACTATCAACGAAATGGACACTCATGAAAATTCGCATATCGAAATCGTGTTCCATTCCGAGGCTCTGTCCGAGCCAAGACGCGCCGCCGTCACTAGTTTGAACCACTTTACTGTTAAGTCCGACGGCCCATCCGTCGTTCATTGTTGGGAAGTGTACATCGTAATGGCCGCCCGCAAATTTCCAATCGAAAAAATTAGCGCCCGCTTTGAGGCGTTCGGTTTCGCCCCCTTCCTGTCTGGCGCTATAAAGGTTCTCCCAAGTCTTACCGCCATTCAAGCTCTCAATGAGCACACCGTTGTCGCCGACAGCGTAACCTTTCTGTTCATCCAAAAACTGGACAGCCTCCAAATTGAAAGGCACGCCAGAATCGTGAACATCCCAAGTGTTGCCCCCATCGCTGGTATGCAGGACTACGCCCGAACCACCCACTGCCCAGCCATGCATATCGTTGATAAAATGTACAGCATTCAAATTGCTGCTATTGGACACAATCTCCCAAGATTCCCCGCCGTCAGTGCTATGCAATATCGTCGCGGAGTCTCCGACAATCCATGCCTCGGAGGGACTAATCTGATGAACCCCGTTCAGCCGTTGGAAAACAGGTCGCGGTTCAAGCGGCGCCCAAGTGGGGCCGCCATCCGTCGTCCGAAGAATAACTCCAAATTCCGCAGTCGCGAGACCTTGAGTCGAATTAATGAAGTGGATGTCCCATATAGGCTCGGGCATGCCATTTGAATGGGGAACATTGCTCGCCTGCGTCTTCCATGTTTTACCGCCATCCGCAGTATAGACCAAGGCGCCGTTTCCACCGCATGCCCATCCCATTTGATCGTTAAGCATAAAGAGAGAATCAAGAGGCGACGCGGTGCCGCTCTTTTGGTGCGCCCAAGTCTGTCCTCCATCGGAAGTATGGACGAGAGTACCGGCGCCGCCGGCAACCCAACCCGCTTGTTGATTAATGAAATGAACTCCCTCGATGACGTTGTTGGTTTCGGTTTTTCGATCTGTGTTTTGACGCGTCCAAATCCTTCCGCCATCGGAAGTATGTATGATAACGCCGCCATCTCCGCCTGCCCAACCAAATTCTGAATTCACAAAAGAGACACTCGACAACGCCGCGCGGGTGCCGCTATTTAGCTTCATCCAAGTTGCTCCGCCGTCCACAGTTTTCAGAATAGTTCCTTCCTCGCCAACGACCCATCCCACTTGGGGATTAATGAACCGGACCTTCTTGAAATCTTTCTTGAAAGGCAGGGGATGACTAGGTTGATTGTTCCAAGTCTTTCCACCATCAGTTGTGTGCAGAATCGTAGACGCGGCACCGACAATCCAACCGCGTTGGGCATCGACAAAGTATACATCATAGAATGGCTCTTTCCATTTTGACTCGCGGACGGAGGTCCAAGTCTTTGCCCAGGCAGCCGCACTCAAGGTCATAATCAGCGACGCCATGATTACATACGATATGATTCTTCCGCTGGACGATTTAAAATTGGCCATGATTTCTAGTATCTCCCGATTTATCTAATTTTAATCCAATCTCTTAGGTCGTTAGAGGATCTATGTCTTTCGATGCATTTGGACAATGGATATTATACAATCCTCATTTTTTGCCGTCAAGGCATTTGCGTGAAGCATTCACGCTATTCACTAAACACCAAAACCGCTTTCTCGGTTCGCTTTGATTCCCGTAGATGGAGTTTCAATATCATATTGCACGGCAATACATAAAGAGCCTGCTTGAGGAGTCCATTCGTAAGGTGCGATCAACCGACGGATTATGTAGCGCGAAAGAGCTCCCGTAGCTAATCCAGATAGAGATGTTCGCACGATGAGTTTTCAGCGTGATAGAATTCCGACAGAGAACTAAGTCCATAGAACATGTGGGTTGGGACGAGCATGCCGAAACCAACTGTTCAGCTTCCAGTCCCTCAATCTAAACGATGGTGGGAGAGGACGTGATAGAAAATCTTGCATTCTTCCACGCTTCTATCTTTCCAATTTGATTCATTCCTGTCGACGTGGAAAATAAACTTCTATGTTGACACCTGCTTAAACCTATTTATTCTGCTGGATACCGAGGATCTGACTTCAAACCATCCAATGTGGGTTCTTGCTCCGCCAATTCTTTGATTCTTGGGTCAAGCCCTACCGCCTTTTTGAGGGCGTCAATTGCTTTGGTGTTTTCAGCGTTCATGGCAAACGCGCAGGCGAGGTTGAAGTGGGTTAATGCTATGTTGGGCGAGATTTGAAGTGCTTTCGTACAAGATTCGATGGCTTGATTTGGTCGGTTCAGTTTAAGATAAGTGGTTGCTAAGTTAATGTATGCCTGAACCGCGTCCGGCTTGAGTTCGATCACTTTCTCGAAAGTTTTAATCGCCGTGTCATACTCTGCCTGCTGCAGATAGACCTGACCAAGGTTATTGTAGACAGAGGGCGCGTGTGTAAAGAACAGTGTGTACTTTTTGTGGCGGATGGCTTTTGTGTAGGCTTTAACCGCTGACTCTAATTCTCCGTTTTTCACGTGAAATCGAGCCTTGCGCGAATTGTCGTTGAACTGGGTTTGATGATGCCAGACCCAGATGAAAACTGCCGTAACAAAGAGACAGAATATCATCATCAGGTTTTTCATGAACCGAGAAACTCCGGATATTCTAATGTTTGAATAGTTGAGCTACCAAACCGGAAATCTACTATTCCGCAGACCCGTCAGTTTGGGTGTTTCACGCAATCACGTCTTAACGTCACGGATAATGTCCAGCACACGGTCGTGGAGTGTTCCGTTCGTGGCGACAATCCCGCAATTGGATATCATCCGCCTGCCTTGCGAGAGACGTAGGGATTGACCGTGCATGTCTGTTACTGTCCCTCCTGCTTCCTCCACAACAATTTTCCCGGCGGCGTGGTCCCAGATGCATTCTCGGTAATGCGGCGTCCGTGGATTTGGAAGGCGCATGTAGACAGACGCCTCTCCCCGGGCAACCAATCCATACTTCGCTTGGCTATCGATCTGTATCGGTGGTGCCGTAATACCGAACTCTTGGGTAATTCTGACGTGTGCGCTGTGATCTCCGTGTGAAGTCTCAAAGCTCTCGGCAAAACGGAGCGGCCCCTCGGCAACTCGAATTTGCTTCAATAGCGTACCGTCCAACGCGCACATGTAGGCGCCTTCACCACGAACGGCGACCAAAAGGGAACCTTGTTCAGTCGCGGGGTTATCCCATGCCTGCGGCAGATTCGGACAGGCAATCAAACCAAATCTCACTTCGCCGTCAATTATCAACGCCAGTGCAATCGCATATTGATTTCGTCGCAGAAAACCTTTCGTTCCATCAATGGGATCGAGCGTCCAAAATCGATTGTTGACTTTGCCTTTCCCTCGATCAATCCATTCACAGACCCGATCGGGTGAGCCTTCGGTAAAGCGGTTGACGTAATCGGCGACCCTTGCGTTCAGCTGTGGGTTTTCTTTCAGTGCCTCAGAGTCCTCTTCGGCGACGATGCAATCTCCGGGAAATGCGTCGCCGATTGCGCTGCAAATAAGAGCCTGCGAACCAAAGTCTGCAACGGTTACCGGGCTGCGGTCGGCTTTCTGGATTGCATCCGCCTGAGCCATGTCAGATTGGACATCCTGACATAGTTGTGCTGCCTTCAAGACAGCCTCGATTGCTACCTCTTTTTCAGATACCATATATTCCTTGGCATAGGCCACAAGAATCCTGTGTGTTCATTCAGTCGGAAGATTCGAAGACGTCCGGCGAATAATATTGAAAATCAAAAAGCCGCCCCGGTTAAATCATCGACACGCGGTGGCGGCTTTCGGACGCAATGCGACTATATTTGACTGTCGGGCTATTCATTTAGCCAATTCATCATACTTCGCAACCCTTTGCCCACTCGTTCAATCTCTAGCTCCTCTTCCCTGCGGCGAAGAGCTTGCAGCACAGGTTGATTCGCCTGATTCTCCTGTACCCATTCACGCGCGAATTCACCGCTCTGGACCTCTTTTAGGATTTCACGCATTCGATCGCGGACACTGTCATCGACTATTCGCGGACCACGCGTGAGATCGCCGAATTCTGCCGTGTTGCTAACCACGCGGCGCATCTTGGTAAGCCCCCCGGTGTAGATAAGATCGACAATTAACTTCAGTTCGTGCATACACTCGAAGTACGCCATCTCCGGTTGGTACCCTGCCTCAACGAGTGTGTCGAACGAAGCTTTGATGAGGGCTGAAGTTCCACCGCAGAGGACAGCCTGTTCTCCAAACAGATCTGTTTCTGTCTCTTCGCGGAACGTGGTTTCGATGACGCCGGCACGTGTACCTCCGATTCCCTTTGCATAGGCTAGCGCGAGGTCCCTTGCGTGTCCCGTTGTGTCCTGATGGATTGCAATCAAACAGGGGGTTCCCCCGCCTTCCACGAACACATCCCTGACGAGATCACCCGGTGCCTTGGGAGCAATCATCGCCACATCAACATCATTTGACGCGACAATTTGCCCAAAATGGATGCTGAAGCCGTGTGAAACCATCACCATGTTGCCCGCTTTAAGATTTGGTTCGATTTGATTCCTGTACACCCCGCCGTGTTGTTCGTCCGGGATAAGAATCTGTACAACATCTGCCATAACAGCCGCTTCTTCCACGGTCTTGACGGTCAATCCCGCGGCTTCCGCCTCGTGTCTTGATGCACTGTTGGAACGCAGCCCAACGACGACGTTAGCACCGCTATCGTTGAGATTCAATGCTTGTGCTCGTCCCTGCGCGCCGTACCCGATAACAGCCACAGTTCGTTCTTTGAGTAAATCGAAATTTGCATCACTATCATAATAAATAGTTGCCATTAAATTCCTCCTTAATCGTCCGTAGGTTGCCTACTTCTTACCTGACACCCCCACGCATCGTCGCAATTTTGCCGGTGCGCACCAAGTCGCGTATACCGTAGGGGCGCAGCATATCGATTGCGGCTCTCAGCTTTCCTTCATCCCCTGTAACTTCAATGGTTAACGTCGTAGGGTTAACGTCTACGGTACGACCTCGAAAAATCTCTACAATTTGAAGAATTTCTCCTCGCTTCTGCGGCTCCGCATGAACCTTGATTAGCACCAATTCGCGTTCGACGTGGTTTTCGGTCGTTAAATCCGTTACTTTGATTACGTCGATCAACTTATTCAAGTGTTTGTAAATCTGCTCAATAATCTGTGCATCCCCGTGAGTGACGATTGTCATATGCGAAATTTGGGGATCGTCCGTTTCTCCAACATTTAAGCTGTCGATGTTATAGCCGCGTCCGCTGAATAAACCTGACACTCGCGCAAGCACGCCGAACCGGTTTTCGACGAACACCGAAAAGATATGTCTTTCCTCAGCCATTACGCCAACCCTCGTATCACATCGCCGAGCCCTGCGCCCGCAGGCACCATCGGAAACACATTTTCTTCCTCATCCACTATGAAGTCAATGACAACCGGACCATCATCTACCCCTTTCGCTTTTTCCAATGCCGGACGCACATCTTCCACGCGCTCTACTCGCAAACCGGTGGCGCCGAACGCCTGAGCCAAGAGCGCAAAGTCAGGGTTGTCGTGATAATCGACGGCGGCGTAACGTTTATTGTGGAACAACTCCTGCCACTGGCGCACCATGCCGAGGTACATGTTATTGATAATGAAAATCTTGAGCGGCAGTTTATACGTGATCGCTGGGATAAGCTCCTGAATCGTCATGATGTATGAACCGTCACCGTTGATGTTGACTACCGTCTTGTCCGGGCAGCCGAACTGCGCGCCGATTGCCGCAGGCAGACTGAACCCCATTGTGCCTAGCCCGCCTGAGTTTATGAACTGACGCGGCTCGGTGTATTTAAAATGCTGAGCTGCCCACATCTGATGTTGCCCGACATCTGCGACGATTGTTGCATCGGGATAAATATCGTAAATCTGCTCAATGACATACTGCGGCATGACTTTGTCGCCCTTTTGCTGATATTCAAATGGGTATTTTTCCTTCCATTCGTCGATCTGCCGCATCCAAGGTTCAATCTCTACACGATGAACCAGCTTGTTCATCTCCGCCAGTACGCGCTTTGCGTCGCCGACAATTGGCACATCCACCGGCACGTTCTTGCTAATACAAGAGGCGTCAATATCAATATGGATTTTTTTTGCATTCGGAGCGAATTTGTCCAGATTTCCCGTCACTCTATCATCAAACCGCGCCCCGACCGCGATCACGAGATCGGAATCGGTAAACGCATAATTTGCGCAGCAGGAACCATGCATGCCGGGCATCTGCATCGACAGCGGATGCGTCTCCGGAAAGGCTCCGAGGCCCATGAGCGTTACGGTGATTGGAATGCCTGTTTTTATCGCCAACTCGCGCAGTTCCTCCGATGCATTAGAGAGAACAACGCCGCCCCCCGCATAAAGCATCGGCCGCTCTGCGTTGTGAATCAATTCCACGGCTTTGGCGATCTGGCGAGGATGCCCATCAACTTTAGGCTTGTAACTGCGGATATTGACCTGTTCCGGGTAATGGAAAAGAGACTCATGAATCTGCGCGTCTTTGGCAAAGTCGATAACTACCGGTCCCGGACGTCCGGTGCTAGCAATGTGCATCGCGCTAGCCACAACTTCTGCTACTTCCTCGCTACTTTTGATCAAATAGCTATGTTTGCAGACGGGTCGAGTGACACCGATAACATCCGATTCTTGGAAGGCGTCGTTGCCGATAAGGTGAGTGTAAACCTGACCGGTGATTGCTACCATTGGAATGGAATCCATGAAAGCCGTTGCGATGCCGGTGACAAGGTTTGTTGCGCCGGGCCCTGACGTAGCGAGTGTCACCCCCACTTTTCCCGTTGCTCTTGCATAGCCGTCAGCGGCATGGGCAGCACCTTGTTCATGGCGCATCGGTATTAGGGAAATACCTTCTGCATCATACAGTGCGTCAAAGATTGGCATCGCTGCACCGCCGTTTACGCCGAAAATATACTCAACGCCTGCGTGTTTTAGACTTTCAATAAGAATATTGGCACCTGACGTTGTCGCCATAATCTTTCTCACCTCCACAAGAATCAGCATTCTGCCGGACCGCTCGTTGCGAAGAAGCGTTTCGGCAAACTACCGATAAAACAAATAAAGCCCTGCCCGTTCCGATTTTGGAGACGAGTAGGGCTTTTCAACAAAGACCTTACCGTGGTACCACTCCAATTCCCTTTTTAATTCTATGCAAAACTTTGCAAGGGCACTCATTGGGATGCGGTAACGAGCATCAACCGGCTAACCCTACTCTTTTTAACTTTCAGGCAAGCAGCTCCGGGGCGACATTCAGTCTAAGCCGTTTGAGGAGATTTCTCAGCCATCGAATCTCCCTCTCTGTCAAGGCTCGGGTGACTTACTCCTCCCCTTCATCGCTTTTAATAGATTTTTTGATTTTGAGATAAAAGTTCACCAACAATCCAACAGATTTTTAATTCATCACGAGAACTCGTTTGAATCTGTCGAGCTGGTGTTGAGGCTAGCTTACCGCGGCAGCATAGCGCCTCGCTACTCCATCCCAATTGATAACATTAGCCCAAGCTTCGATGTAATCTGGGCGTCTGTTTTGGTAGTTCAGATAGTAGGCATGCTCCCAAACATCAAGACCGAGTATGGGGGTATGTCCTTGCATGAGCGGACTATCTTGGTTTGCCGTCGAATAAATCTCCAAGCTGCCTGTTTGATTGACCGCGAGCCATGCCCAACCGGATCCGAAACGCGTTGTAGCGGCATCTACAAATTTGTCGCGCGCTGCATCGGCAGATCCGAAAGAAGACTCGATTGCGCCCATGACTTCGCTTGACGGGTCGCCTCCTCCGTTGGGACTCATGACAGTCCAAAATAAGCAATGATTGGCATGGCCTCCACCGTTGTTGATGACAGCTTGTCGTTGCGATTCCGGAACGTCGTCAATGTTGCGGAGCAAATCCTCAACTGATAGCGCGGCGAGGTCATCAAGCCCTTCAAGTGCGGCATTGAGTTTATCAATGTATGCCTGGTGATGTTTGCCATGGTGGATTTGCATGGTCTGCGTGTCAATATGAGGTTCTAATGCGTTATGTGCATAAGGCAACTCGGGCAATTGATGTGCCATAGCGATTTCGCCTCCTTAGAAAGCTAAATCTGATTTTCAGACATGTAACAGATTCAATTGAGATACAGAAATCCGAAATGAAATTGAATTCATTTATGCCATATTATAACACATCAGTTGATGAAAACCAAGTGAATTTCTTCCGCCTTTTTCGTTGAACGCACACTTCATGCCATGCTAAAATAATTCCATATTTTTACCGAACTATGCCAATTTGTTTTAAGCATACCGCATATGATTCTTTGCATTTTCGGAATATGCATTCGCTGTGGTTATGTTTAATTTAGAATTAACGCAAAAGAAGCGGAGCTGTTTCAGTAAACGGGATTAGAACTTAAGATCGAAAGGAACAATGGAAGGACAAGAAATTATGGCTTGGGTAGTGAGGAAATTGCCTGGCTATCAGGGCAAATGTCCTTAATGCAGACTCATCACCAAGACATAATAAACATAATCGAAATAGAGATGAAAGCGCAATTGTTTCAACTTCAGCTGTTTTTGACGTTTATATATCTCACTTGCTTCGTCCCATCTGTTTATTCTTTCCAATCATCTACAGATAACGGAATCCATTTGTGCGGATATGGCGAACAACAGGCGGATAACCATCGCTACGCGAGAAGCTTGGCATTTTTTAACGAAGGTACGACCCGAACGGTACGGTTAATTTACTTTTTGCCCGCTGACCGTCAACCAAGGCAAGGCATTGAAGAACAAATTGATGCTCTAATCCGAGATGTCCGGAAATTCTACGAGGATCAGATGCAAACGCACGGCTTCGGGCGACGAACGTTTAATTTTGAAACCGATTACAATGGTAGGGCGGTTGTGCATAGGGTAAACGGCCAGTTTGCCGATACCTATTATTACGGGCATTACGGCGAAGTTTTTGTAAAAATCTGGCGCGAAATCCACAACCACTTTGACACAAGGCAGAATATCTATCTTGCCATAGTGGATCTCGGTAGTAAGAAAATTGGCAATGTGGCTGGTGTCGGAAGAACTATCGAAGCTTGGGGCGGTCTGGCTGCCATCCCCGCCTCCGGTAGATTCTTTAATCGGCCTCTTGCCGCCCACGAACTCGGACACGCCTTCGGCTTAGATCACGATTTCCGTTCCACCGATAATGTCATGTCTTACGGACCATGGAATTGGGAGCGCACCACGAAATTGTCGGAATGTACCGCGAAATGGTTGGAAATCCAGCGCTATTTTAATCCCGACATCCAACTCCGAGAATGGAATTTTCCGACTATCGAACTTGTCTCGCCGCGAAGGTATTCGGTGGGTTCTGCCAGTGTCCCTATCCAACTTATTGTCAACGATTATGAAGGGCTTCATCAAGTGCTCCTGTTAGGCATGGGTAACAATGTAAGCGAATGTCGTAGATTCGCGGATGAACAGAGTTTCTTAGTTGAATTCGATTATAAAGGCGTTTCTACCCACACGGGCTTTAACACGGACTTTGTCAGTCTTGAGCACTATGCAGTACATCCGATTCGTGTGCGCGTAGTTGACACGGACGGCAATGTGAGGGAAACCTCCTTCTACTTATTTCCCGAGACGCTGCAACCCTTGACCAAGATTTCGGGCGACAACCAGCCTCCCGGTTTGCCTAACACTCTCTTACCCGTGCCTCTTGAAGTTGAACTCAGAAATGTTCACGACGGTTCCCCCTATGAAGATGTCTGGGTCTCATTTTCCGTCACAGCCGGCGGTGGAAGAGTCAGCGAAACCGGAGACTTGACCGATAAGGATGGTAGAGCACAGACGGAGTTTACCCTTGGGCCACACCGGGGAACAAACACCGTTGAGGTATCCGCCCTAGGATTCTCGACAACTTTCAACGCGGTGGCAGGGTCACCCGTCAACCTCCGAGATTCTCGCCTCCGCGCCGCTATTGAGAATACTCTCGAGAAGGAATCGGGAGCTCCGATATCTCAAGCGGAGATGGCGACCTTAATCGGTACCGAACCCGGTTCGTGGAGTTTGGGAATAAGCGATTTGACTGGTCTTGGGTTTGCGTTCAATTTCACGCATTTAGACCTTAGTGAGAATTCAATATCAGACATTTCTCCGCTCGAAAATTTATCCAGACTGATACAACTCTCGTTGCGAAGCAACTCAATTGTGGACATATCTTCACTGGCTGGATTATCGGCACTGGAATTGCTCATCCTTGATAACAACTCGGTTTCGGACATTTCGGCGCTAGCAGAATTGACAAAGCTGGCCGACCTGGGACTTGACACCAACTCAATCGCAAATATATCACCGTTAGCAGAATTAACCGCTCTGAAACAACTCGTGCTCGGAAACAACTTAATAACCAATGGTGCTAGTTTAGAGGCTGAATTGAGCGATTGATAAAGGGACAAAGCCATCATCTTCAATCGACAGACCGTTCCACTGCACCAAGATATTAAACAAAGCCATTGTAAAGCCGACTCGCGTTTTGAAGTAACTCCAACGTCGATGCATGACTTTCTTAAAATGACACACGAGCGTCAACATGGACAAAATTGTTTCTATCAGCATCCGAGAATTCCACTCACCACGTCGGCACAGACGCAAGTTGGAAGGAAACCAATCTACTTTGGCAAAACCTTCATCGGCAAACACAACCATCTGGTCACTGATTCCATCAACGAGGTGTTGAAAGGCAGTTCCATCATATACATTGGCAGTGTCGCAATCCCAATTGACAATCTGCCCGAGATGGTTGTGTAGCAGGCAAAGTTTTCCGCCTACAATCCATCGTTGATTGGAAATACCTTTGCGCCCGATTTGACGCTTAGAACGTCCTTCTCGACGCGGGTGAATCAATTCAATGCCGTAAGTGTCAATTACGCCGATGAGCGAAGGTGCCGCCATGAACACGTCAATAAGATGTCGATGCCCATCAAACAAACGGAGCAATCGAGTGCGATGGGGTAATCTTGGGAATACGTGTTTGAAATTGTTTGCTATCCAGCGATAGAAGGCGCGATTGCTCACGCCTTTGAGTGCAAAGAGCATGGCAATGGTAACCACTTCGGACGGATAGAGTTTGGCTTGGCTATGCTTACGATTCTTGCCGCGTTGTGAGAGTTTATCATCAACACGACAAAACAATTCTGTGGTAAAATCTTCAATGGTCATGAGTCTAGATTTCCTCCCGTTATTTGATAACTACTGGTACTCAAATTAACGGTAGAATTGAGGAAATCGTCTCATGACCATGACACATTTCGCACCAAAGCAATGCCGAAACGGAATGTTATCCCCATTTACCTCCAAATTTCAAACTAGCACCATTGGTTAATATCGGACCTCTCACCGTTAACAGGCCTGACAGGGCTAACTGCAGTGCAACTCTCGGGTAACAACATTTCTGACCTGTCGCCGCTGGCAGAAAATCAGGGGTTAGGGAATGGCACCGAGATTAATGTACGGGAAAACCCGTTAAGCTACCCATCTATCCACGCACATATTCCAGACCTGCAGGAGAGAGGCGTTAAAATCTACTTCGATAACCGCACTCCAACGACCCTCGAGCCAATTTCCGGTGATGGTCAGCAAGGTTTGCCCAGTAAGGCGTTATCCGATCCATTTATTGTTGAAGTGAAGGATGAGAGCGGTTTAGTGTTCCAAGGGGTACCGGTGACTTTTGCCGTGACCGCTGGCGGCGGAACACTTGCCAATCGCACCACAACGACCGATTCAAACGGCAGAGCGACGGACATACTCACACTTGGGGGCAATCCGGGGACGAATACCGTCCGGGTAAGTGTGAAGACGATAACGGAACATGTGATCTTCAATGCCGACGGCATTCGAGTGCCCGGAACACTTTCGATAATCTCTGGCAATAATCAAGAGGGTTTCCCCGGTGAGACACTTTCAAGCCCGCTCGAAGTCGAGGTAAGAGATCAGTTCGATAAACCCCTGAGAAACGTCCAGGTGACCTTCGTCGTAACTACCGGCGGAGGGACATTGACTTCCCCATCCATGAAGACCGATAGACACGGGAGGGCAGAGAGCGCACTCACATTAGGGCCGGACACAGGAACAAACACGGTCACTGCAACCGCTTCCGGCATTGAGCGGTCACAGTCATTCCATGCGGAAGGCGTCCGAACACCAGCGTTAATCTTGAAAATTTCGGGGGAATCCCAAGAGGGCTTGCCAGGAGCCGAACTTACCGACCCGTTTGTAGTTGAGATACAAGACAAGGCCGGTTCATCGCTTGAGGGAGTGCCGGTCAGGTTTGTTGTAACCGCCGGTGATGGAACGCTGAGTGCCGCGAGCACGGAAACTGCATCCAACGGCAGAGCACAGAGTACCTTTACAATAGGATTGAGTCCGGGAAGGCATTTGGTTGAGGTGTCTGCCGAAGGAGTTGATGCAACGGCAATCTTTAGTGTTGATGTAAAGAGCCGAGAGTTTACTCTCTCCGTGCCATCAGGCACTAGTCTAATTCACGTCCCCTTGAAGGTGACTGTGGTTAACGGCGCAGCAGAAGCGGTCAAATCCGTCGGCGATCTCTACGATGCCCTCGGCGGTGGGAAGACGGTTAATCTACTTACAACTCGCGATTCCCAGACGAATCAGTGGAACAGCTATTTGGGAGACGCGAGTCGAGGCACATTCGCCGATCCATCGTTAACTGATGATATGGGAATCATCGCTAGTATGAAGAAGCCGGTAGAGCTCCGTCTGGCTGGCGACGTTCTTGGGGATGATGGGACGCATACAATTAGCTTACGACCAGGAACAAACCTTTTTGGAATTCCGCTTAAGGATTCACGCATTACTCGAGTCAGCGATCTATTGATGATCGATGGAATCCGAGACAACGTCGATGCGGTCACAATCTCGGTTAATGGAAACTTTAAAGTGGTTGTAGATGCGGGCACCGAGGAAGATATTCCCGTCAGCGGAGGTCAATCGTTTATTATGGAGGCACAATTTGAGGAAGCAATTGCCGTCTCCGGGGAAGGTTGGGGCGAATATTCCACAGCGGCAGCTTCACCGTCAGCACTTACCCGTATTGACGTTCGAAATGCTGCACCCGTATTATGCTTGACCGGTTCGATTGTTTTCGAGACAGAGGGGCGAGAAAGAGACTTCCCTGCCCCGACGGGGTTAGGATTGAGTGTAATCGTGAAAAACCTAACAAACGGCAAAGCGCATACAATTCCAGCAACCAAAGGAGATGCGCTGCAGTCTGAGTCGTTCGGCTATCAATTGACCGTGGTGGATGTCGATATCGGACGCGCGGCTCAAGTGGAAGACATACTCGAAGCCTCCATGCAATCCCCAGATCCGTACCTTCGCGCCGAACCCGTCCGTCACACCGTGACATCTCGAGACGTGAAGAACAGCCGAATTGAGCTGCCAGAATTGTTCGTGTACGAAGTACCGACGAAGACATCGCTGTTGATGAACTACCCGAACCCGTTCAACCCGGAGACATGGATACCCTATCAATTAGCACGAGACGCTGCTGTCACGTTGGCGATTTATGATACCAAAGGCACATTGGTCCGTCGCTTGGAGATGGGATATCAGCCGGCTGGATTTTACACTGAACGCGGGAAGGCAGCCTATTGGGACGGTCGCAACGAGATTGGAGAGTCGGTGGCAAGCGGTCTCTATTTCTACCAACTGGGGACACCTTCTTTTCGCCAATTGCGGCGCATGCTCATTGTCAAGTAGAACCAAAAAAATTGAACAGACCATTGGAAGGATGCAACGATTCCCCTGTCAGGTCGTGCTGCCCACCATGCGTTGCACAGCGCTCTCAAGTAACACTTTTTCAAAACCGGTCTTAGAGAAGGAAATCTGTACCACAATCTGTTAGATTGTGATCCGCAAACTAACAGTTTGCGGTACAAGAGTGTTACCTGCTGAGAGAATTATTCCGAACAGGGATAATGGCGCGCTTTCAAGAAAAAACCTCCGTTATTCCCTATTAAGGCAGGACTAATCCTCAGTAAAATCCGAAATAACGGATCGAAATTCAGAATTCATCTACTAGAAATCTGATGCTGAAATCTGGAATCCTTAGGCATTGCGCATTAGTTTTGCCCCGATTTTTTCCCTTGACATTCTCAGCTCATTCGTTTAAGATAACAATATCAATTGGACACTACCCTCCAAACGGAATAAATCATCATCTTGAAAGGAGATCATACCTTGCGAGCGTTTGAGTATACTTCCCCCAAGACTGTCAGTGAAGCAGCTGGCCTGCTCGCGGAAAAAGGAGACCTAGCGAGAGTCTTGGCTGGCGGTACAGACCTTATAGTTCAGGTGCGTGAAGGCAAACGACACTTAGAACGGATTGTAGACATTAAGGATATCCCCGAAGCCAACGTATTGTCGTATGACCCGCGGGCGGGTTTGCATCTTGGATCTGCTGTTCCTTGCTATAAGATATATGGAGACAAGGCAATCTCGGCTGCTTTCCCCGCACTTGCCGATTCAACCCATATCATCGGTGGCAGCGCAATCCAGGGCAGAGCCGCGGTCGGCGGCAATCTATGTAATGCTTCTCCTGCTGCAGATACTATACCGGCGTTGATTGTGTTGGAAGCTACGTGTATCATTGCAGGAACGAACGGAACGCGCGAAATACCGGTCGAACAGTTTTGCACTGCCCCGGGCATCACCGTGCTGCAGAACGGAGAGTTTCTCGAATCCCTGAAGGTTCCGGCGCCAAAAAGTAATTCGAGTTCCTTTTACCTTCGTTTTATCCCACGCAATGAAATGGACATTGCGGTTGTCGGCGCCGGTGCTTCGGTCGTACTTGACGATGCCAAAGAGTCGATTGTCTCCGCCCGCATCGCCCTCGCGGCAGTTGCCCCTACCCCACTATTCGCCGAGGAAGCCAGTGCGCTACTCGCTGGACGTGCTGCTTCCGATGAATCAGCTATTGAGGAAGCCGCCGAAGCGGCAAAAGCCACCGCTCGTCCAATAAGCGACATGCGTGGAAGCGCCGAGCAGAGAGTGCATCTTGTCGGCGTATTGACCAAGCGTGCGCTTAACGGCGCGATTCAAAGAGTGAAGGAGTCATAGACTAAATGGCCGACAAAGTTCATGTAAAAACAGTGATTAACGGTGAAGCAGTGGAGTTCCTTTGCGAACCGCGCGATAGTCTGCTTGAAGTCCTGCGAGACAATTTGATGCTGACCGGCGCCAAAGAAGGGTGTAACAACGGCAACTGCGGCGCATGCAGTGTAATTCTGAATGGGCGTCTAGTTAATTCCTGCTTGGTACTCGGAGCCGAGATTGAAGGTAAAGAGGTGGAAACCGTCGAAGGACTGGCGGAACCTAATAAACTCCATCCCATTCAGGATGCGTTTCTGGAAAACGCGGCACTCCAGTGTGGTGTCTGTACACCAGGCTTCATCATGGCTGCAAAAGCGTTGTTGAATGAGAACCCTAATCCGACCGAACACGATGTCCGCTTTTGGCTGGCAGGTAATCTGTGCCGCTGCACGGGATACGATAAGATTGTCCGTGCCGTGCTTGATGCAGCGGAAACCATGTCTACGGAGGTGAATGCGTAATGGCAGTGGAAAAAGAATATAAGGTAATCGGAACCCGTCCCATTCGGCATGATGGGGTGGATAAGGTAACAGGTCGAGCACTTTACGGCGCAGATTACCAAGCTGCGGGATTGTTGCACGGTCGCGTGCTGCGAAGTCCCCATGCCCACGCTCGGATTAAATCAATCAATACCACTCGAGCGGAAGCCTATCCCGGCGTCAAGGCAGTTGTCACGGCAGCCGATTTGACTGCCTCGCAAGACAAAATCGTCGATCTCGGCGAGGGTGCCGTCAATCTAAAGTTCATGTGCGACAATATCTTGGCGCGCGAAAAAGCGCTGTACAAGGGACACGCTGTCGCAGCCGTCGCCGCATTGAACGGTCATATTGCTGAAGAAGCGCTCGAACTTATTGATGTCGAGTACGAAGTGCTGCCGTCCGCCATAGAAGTCAGGGCAGCCATGCAAGACGATGCTCCTCTTGTCCACGAAGATATGAAGACCGACGAGATGGGGAAACAGTCGGAAAAATCAAGCAACATTGCTAGCCACTTTCAACACAAGAAGGGAGATATTGAGAAAGGTTTCGCAGAGGCTGATATAGTCATCGAACACGACTACGTAACCGGTACCGTGCATCAGGGATACATTGAACCCCATAACGCAAGTGCCGTGTACAATGCGGATGGCGAAATCACAATCTGGTGCAGTACCCAAGGCGCATTCAACGCGCGCGGCCAAGTGGCAGAGATTCTACAGCACCCGGTCTCCAAAGTAAAGGTTGTGCCGATGGAGATTGGCGGAGGTTTTGGCGGAAAGATTAGTGTCTACCTTGAACCTCTCGCCGCACTGCTCTCCAAGAAGTCGGGGCGGCCCGTAAAGGTTCTGATGAGCCGCGAAGACGTATTCGAGAGTACCGGCCCCACGCCGGCCTCCTATGTACGTGTGAAGATCGGCGCCACTAACGACGGTCGCATTACCGCGGCAGAAGCCTACATCGCCTTTGAAGCCGGAGCGTATCCCGGTTCTCCCGTTGGCGCTGCCGCTATGTGTGTTTTCTCCGCCTATAAGATTGAGAACGGCTTTATTGACGCATACGATGTTCTCGTCAATAAAGCAAAAACCAACGCTTACCGTGCTCCGGGTTCGACAAATGTCGCCTTCGCTACCGAAACGATCATTGACGAGATATGTGAAAAGATTGGGATGGACCCCATCGAATTCCGACTCCTGAACAGTGCAAAAGAGGGAGACTCTCGTGTCGACGGTCCGGTATTCCCGCGCATCGGCTTTATTGAAACGGTTGAAGCGGCGAAAGATCACTCGCACTACTCGGCGCCGCTGGAAGGCAAGCACAAAGGCCGTGGTGTAGCTACCGGTTTTTGGCCCAATTTCGCCTTCAAATCGAGCGTATCCATCAACGTAAATCCGGATGGGACGATAAGTCTCGTTGAAGGCTCGACAGACATCGGCGGTTCTCGCGCCTCAATCGCCATGCAGGCTGCGGAAGTCTTGGGAATCTCCGCGGAATCCGTGCATCCCACGGTGGTTGACACCAACTCTGTTGGTTACACCGATGTAACTGGTGGAAGCCATACGACCTACACAACCGGTTTAGCCGCCTACGAAGCCGCCCAAGATGTTAAGAGCCAGATGATTGAGCGTGCTGCGAAATTGTGGGAGGTAGACGCGAAAGAAATCGAGTTCGCCGATGGCATATTCCGGTACGTCAACGGAAAAGAGGAAGAAATTGACTTCAAGGAATTAGCCCAAAAACTTGGTCAAACCGGAGGCCCATTGATGGGGCGCGCCAGCGTTGCACCGTCGGGTGCTGGTTCATCCATTGGAACACACATCGTTGACGTTGAGGTTGATGTCGATACCGGTAAAGTAGAAATTCTGCGCTATACGGCGACGCAGGATGCCGGTAAAGCCATCCATCCCAGTTACGTTGAAGGCCAGATCCAAGGCGGCGCAGTCCAAGGAATCGGTTGGGCGCTGAACGAGGAATACATTTTCAACGAAGATGGTCAGATGACCAACGCCAGCTTCCTTGATTATCGGATGCCGACCAGCTACGATTTGCCGATGATTGACGCGGTGATTGTTGAAGTCCCGCATCCGGGTCATCCCTTCGGCGTCAGGGGTGTCGGCGAAACCCCAATCGTGGCTCCGCCAGCGGCTATCGCGAACGCTATCTACGATGCGGTCGGTGTTCGGCTCACGGAGTTGCCGATGTCACCCGAGCGTGTCCTCAAAGCGTTGGGGAAAATCTAAACTCTCCGCAGGGAATATAGCAACGTCAAGTGGGGTATTGGGGTAGTTTCTTCCCAATGCCCCATTTCTATTTGAACAGAGTCCTGAAGGAAAAATATCCTCGCTGGTATTCCTGTATTATTCATAGCGCGTCTCCATGTCTATAGGACTTATCCGATTCGGCTTGTAGGGGACGCGGATCTGTATTCCCTACTTCCCTGTTCTTGGATAGAGATAAAAATATGGGGATGACGAGAGATCCCTATCGCACTCGCTATCCACTCGATTCATCGTTATCCTCTGCAAGAGTCCTACAGAATGAAATTGTCGCAGAAAATCTCCAGTTTATTTTTACGCAATCCTTGAATCTTATGAAAGGTTGATTCTGTCATGGCAACCGTAGCAATCCCGTCCCTTATGCAAGAGCTGACCGATGGCAAGGAGAAAGCTACCATAGAAGGCAACACAATACGCGAAGTCCTTAACAACTTGGAGTCAATTTACCCGGGATTTAAAGCGCGCATCTGTGATGACGATCAGATTCGTCCCAATATTGCCGTTTATGTAGATGGTTCGCTGACGCGAGAAGGTATGCGTCAGCAAGTTTCGGAAGACAGTGAAATTCATTTCCTGCCAGCCATCAGCGGAGGCGCTTCTCCGCAACTGTCTTGAAGTTCATCTCCATGATTTGAGGTTGGAATGTTCTTGCCAGATCCGAATCGGATTGAGAGTGAGCGAAACAAGCTGGAGAGCAATCCCGCAACAATCCAATTCCGTTACAGGAACTATATCGCACAAAGACCTCTTGTAGCGTGGGTACTGCCCACCAGCCTTTTATTGTGACGATCAGAAAGATGTGAGACACATAAACCAATGTCCGGCACGGAAACTCTGTTGCACGCGTGCCTCTTATAGCTAATTCTTTGTAAGGTGGGAATTGCCCACCATCGTCTCGCAGAATCCACATTATCAAATCCCCGTATTTCTGCGCTTCTCATTGCACTCCCTTCACCGCACACCTACGCTATCTGTAGGTGCGAGTTCCTTCTCGCGACAGATTTCGACCAAACTTTCCTCCTGCCAAACTTTACATCGAAATCCACTCACAGTAGCCCTGTAGCGTGGACACCGTCCACAATTTCTTCTACAATCAGCCATTATCAGATTCCCATTTCCTCTTCCTCGTCCTTCAGTTGCACCCGGTGCATTGCACACGCGGATTCGAACGGACCGAGGTGCCTCGACAACCAAAAAATCTGATGCGGTTACCGATAAGTCGTCAAGTTCTCGCTATTCTTCAGCTAGGTCGAAAAAAAGTGAAATAATTGCTTGACACCCGTATGGCTGCGTGGTATAATACCATGCTTCCAAAATGGAAGCGCAAAAGATGCTCTTTGAAAACTGAATAGTGATTTGTGACATGTCTTTTAATCTTGAAGTTTCTCTTTACAAAAAGAGTAAGGTTTCGCTAACCATTGGTTAGCACCGATTTTTTGGAGAGTATGATACCGGCTCAGGACGAACGCTGGCGGCGTGGATTAGGCATGCAAGCCGAACGAGAATCATAGCTTCGGTTATGAGGAAAGTGGCGAAAGGGTGAGTAACGCGTGGGTAATTTACCTTTGAGACGGGGACAACAACTCGAAAGGGTTGCTAAAACCGGATACGACTGGCTTTTCACAAGAGAAGCCAGTGAAAGTATGGCACTTCGGTGCTGTAGCTCAATGATAAGCCCGCGTCCTATTAGCTTGTTGGTAGGGTAATGGCCTACCAAGGCTACGATGGGTAGCTGGCCTGAGAGGGTGGTCAGCCACATTGGGACTGAGACACTGCCCAAACTCCTACGGGAGGCTGCAGTCGAGAATATTTCGCAATGGGGGAAACCCTGACGATGCGACGCCGCGTGGGGGATGAAGGCTTTCGAGTTGTAAACCCCTGTGTTATGGGAAGAATCGCCGGTTGGCGATAAACCAACTGGTTTGACGGTACCATAGTAGAAAGCTCCGGCTAACTACGTGCCAGCAGCTGCGGTAATACGTAGGGAGCTAGCGTTGTCCGGATTTACTGGGCGTAAAGGGCGTGTAGGCGGCCGCATAAGTCAGACGTGAAATCGCTTGGCTCAACCAAGCAACTGCGTTTGATACTATACGGCTTGAGTGTGGAAGAGGAAAGCGGAATGTACGGTGTAGCGGTGGAATGTGTAGATATCGTATAGAACATCTGTGGCGAAGGCGGCTTTCTGGTCCAATACTGACGCTGATACGCGAAAGCTAGGGTAGCAAAGAGGATTAGATACCCTTGTAGTCCTAGCCGTAAACGATGGGTACTAAGTGTAGGGGGTATTGATTCCCTCTGTGCTGCAGCTAACGCATTAAGTACCCCGCCTGGGGATGACGACCGCAAGGTTAAAACTCAAGGTAATTGACGGGGGGCCGCACAAGCGGTGGAGCATGTCGCTTAATTCGAAGCAACGCGAAGAACCTTATCCAGGGCTTGACATCGCTATGACCGCCATAGAAATATGGTTTTCCTTTGGGACAGAGTGACAGGTGCTGCATGGCTGTCGTCAGCTCGTGTCGTGAGATGTTGGGTTAAGTCCCGCAACGAGCGCAACCCCTGTTGTTAGTTGCCATCAGATAATGCTGGGGACTCTAACAAGACCGCTGGTGACGAGCCAGAGGAAGGTGGGGATGACGTCAAGTCCGCATGGCCCTTATGCCCTGGGCTGCACACGTGCTACAATGGTCGGTACAGAGGGTCGCAAAGCCGCGAGGTGGAGCAAATCCCAAAAAGCCGACCCCAGTTCAGATTGCAGTCTGCAACTCGACTGCATGAAGTTGGAATCGCTAGTAATCGCGGATCAGCAGGTCGCGGTGAATGTGTTCCCGGCCCTTGTACACACCGCCCGTCACGCCATGGAAGTTGGTAGCATTCGAAGCCGGTGAGCTAACCCGCAAGGGAGGCAGCCGTCGAAAATGAGACCGATGACTGGGGCGAAGTCGTAACAAGGTAGCCGTAGGGGAACCTGCGGCTGGATCACCTCCTTTCTAAGGAGCTATACAACATACTTGACCTAAACCGGATAGTATGTTCAGCTCGTTATTTTATGCATGTCCAATCACTATTTGGTTTTCATTGAGTCTTCTTATGTTAGGGCTTATAGCTCAGACGGTTAGAGCGCGCGCCTGATAAGCGCGAGGTCTCTGGTTCGATTCCAGATAAGCCCACCATCTTCGTGTGGGGGTGTAGCTCAGTTGGGAGAGCGCCTGCTTTGCAAGCAGGAGGCCAGCGGTTCGATTCCGCTCATCTCCACTCGCCTTTTTAGGCGTTGATCTTTGACAATTGCATAGAGGGTATCGGCTATTTTTAATTTTTATTTTTCTTGTTATCAAGCTACTAAGGGCTTACGGTGAATGCCTTGGTGCTAGGTGTCGATGAAGGGCGTGACAAGCTGCGATAAGCTTCGGGTAGTTGCTTATAAGCGTTAATCCGGAGATTCCCGAATCGGGCAACCGGGCAGGTAATTCAATACCTGTCACTTGCATTTGAATGAATGCAAGGGTAAACCAGGAGAAGTGAAACATCTCAGTACCCTGAGGAACAGAAAGAAAACCTCGATTCCCCGAGTAGCGGCGAGCGAAACGGGAACAGCCTAAACCAGGTATATGTAAGTTCATACACGTTGTATACTTGGGGTTGCGGGGTGATGTTGGGCTCAAGTATGATTGAGCCGGGAAGTAAAAAACCAAATTTCTAGTTTAACGTTTCTGGAATTGGACGACCGGAGAGGGTAACAGTCCCGTGAGTAAAAGAGATTTGGCTTCCTGAATATCATTCCCAAGTACTACGGGATAGACTAACCTGTAGGAATCCAGGAGGACCACCTCCTAAGGCTAAATACGACCTAGCGACCGATAGTGAACAAGTACTGTGAAGGAAATGTGAAAAGTTCCCCTGTTAGGGAAGTGAAATAGTCCCTGAAACCGTATAGCCTACAAGCTGTGGTAGTGCTAAGCCAAGTTTTACTTGGAATGCATGACCGCGTGCCTTTTGCATAATGAGCCGGTGACTTACTCTGTGTAGCAAGGTTAAGTTTCTTTGAAACGGAGCCGTAGCGAAAGCGAGTCTTAACAGGGCGATTCAGTTGCATGGAGTAGACCCGAAACTAGGTGATCTATCCATGGGCAAGGTGAAGTACATGTAATAGTGTGTGGAGGCCTGAACCCACCAGGGCTGAAAACTTGGGGGATGACCTGTGGATCGGAGTGAAAGGCTAATCAAACCTAGTGATAGCTGGTTCTCCCCGAAATAGCTTTAGGGCTAGCCTTACGCGTTTGGCAGTGGCGGTAGAGCTCTAATTGGACTCGCGGCCCTACCAGGTTAGCACCTCCAGTTAAACTGCAAATGCCATTGTCTAAAGCGTGGGAGTCAGTCAGTAGGGGATAAGCTCTATTGACGAAAGGGAAACAGCCCAGATCGCCAGCTAAGGTCCCTAAATACGAGCTAAGTGGTCAAGGATGTTTTGTTGCTCAGACAACCAGGATGTTGGCTTAGAAGCAGCCATCATTTAAAGAGTGCGTAACACCTCACTGGCCAAGTGACTTTGCACCGAAGATTTCCGGGGCTCAAGCTCGTTACCGAAGCTGCGGATTGTTATTAACTTCGTGTTGATAACAGTGGTAGGGGAGCGTTCTATAGTATGGATGAAGGAAGATCGAGAGATCTTCTCGACGAATTAGAAGTGATTATGCCGGCATGAGTAGCGATAAAACAAGTTAGAAGCTTGTTCGCCGTAAGCCTAAGGTTTCCTGGGCAAGGCAAATCCTCCCAGGGTTAGTCGGATCCTAAGCCGAGGCTGAAAAGCGTAGGCGATGGGTAGCAGGCATAATATTCCTGCACCACCTTGATGAGATTGAAACTAGGGGAGACGCAAGCATTAGGACCTACCAGCGGATGGAAGAGCTGGGCTAAACTCGACAGAGGGATCTCTGGTAAATCCGGGATCCAATACTCTGAGAAGTGATGGGGAGTCCTTTTGGACACAAACTGGTCTGGTTGTTTGCCAAGAAAAGAACCTCGAGTGGACGATTCAAGGTGACCGTACCGCAAACCAACACAGGTAGGCGAGGAGAGTATCCTCAGGCGCTCGAGCGAACTCTCGCTAAGGAACTAGGCAAAATTACCTCGTAACTTAGGGATAAGAGGTGCTCTTAGTACGCGACATATTTCGCATATGAAGCCGAAAAGAGCCGCAGTGAAATGGCCCATGCGACTGTTTACTAAAAACATAGGTCTCTGCAAAATCGTAAGATGATGTATAGGGACTGACGCCTGCCCGGTGCCGTAGGGTTAAGGGAAGGGGTCAAGGGTTTAACCTGGCAGCCCTGAACTGAAGCTTCGGTAAACGGCGGCGGTAACTATAACCGTCCTAAGGTAGCGAAATTCCTTGTCGGGTAAATTCCGACCTGCACGAATGGCGTAACGATATGGGCACTGTCTCGGCGAGAGGCTCGGTGAAATTGTAATACCGGTGAAGATGCCGGTTACCCGTAGAAAGACGGAAAGACCCCGTGAACCTTTACTATAGCCTGATATTGGGTTTTAATGTAGCATATGTAGGATAGGTGGGAGACTGTGAAGTTGGGGCGCCAGCCTCAATGGAGTCGTCCTTGAAATACCACTTTTGTTGCATTGGAATTCTAACTCACGTTCGTATATCCGAATTGAGGACAGTGTCAGGTGGGTAGTTTGACTGGGGCGGTCGCCTCCCAAAATGTAACGGAGGCGCCCTAAGGTTCCCTCAGCGCGATTGGAAACCGCGCGTAGAGTGTAAAGGCATAAGGGAGCTTGACTGCGAGACAGACATGTCGAGCAGGTGCGAAAGCAGGGCTTAATGATCTTGTGGTACTGAGTGGAAAGGCCATAACTTAACGGATTAAAGGTACTCCGGGGATAACAGGCTAGTCGCGCCCGAGCGCTCACAGCGACGGCGCGGATCGGCACCTCGATGTCGGCTCGTCACATCCTGGGGCTGCAGCAGGTCCCAAGGGTTCGGCTGCCCGCCGATTAAAGTTCGGCACGCGAGCTGGGTTTAGAACGGCGCAAGCCAGTTCGGTCCCTATCTTCTACGGGCGTAGGATATTTGAGAGGAGCTGCCGCTAGTATGAGAAGACCGTGGTGGACGAACCTCTAGTGTACCAGTTGTCACGCCAGTGGCACCGCTGGGTAGCTATGTTCGGAAAGGATAAACGCTGAAAGCATCTAAGCGTGAAGCCTCCCTCAAGATGAGATATCCTGAAGAGTTAATCTTGTAAGGCTCCTTCGAGATAAGAAGGTTGATAGGCCAGAGGTGTAAGCAGTGCGAGCTGTTTAGCTGACTGGTACTAATAAGCCGAGGGCTTGATACTTTTTGCAATCTATAGCACATACCCAATTCTATGCAATTGTCAAATTTTTTACTTGTTCTCATATTCTTCCGGTGATTATAGCGAAGAGGAAACACCCGTAACCATTCCGAACACGGCAGTTAAGCTCTTCAGCGCCGATGATACTTCGAGGGCGACCTCGCGGGAAAGTAGGTCGTTGCCGGTAGATATTATTCAGGCATCAAGTCAATTTGGCTTGATGCCTTTTTTTTTTTTGTAATTACGCACTTGCCGAACTAGCAGGCCTCGTAGATTCTCCATGATTCCACCTAAGAGTGACCATCACCAACCAATTGGGAGGTCCCCGTAAAATAAAATGAAGTTTCAACTAGCCATCAACATGGAGCGCCTGTCACCGGATCTGGACATGAGGGATGTCGAGCGACATACGCTGGAGATGGTGCAAATGGCTGACGAGGGCGGGTTCGCCATTGCGTGGGCAGCGGAGCACCATGCGCTGGAGATGACCATCGCGCCCAATCCGTTCCAAATCCTGACCTGGTGGGCGGCCCACACGTCGCAGATTCGGCTCGGGTCAGCGGTGATGGTGGCGGCGTACTGGCACCCTATCAAGGCCGCAGGCGAGGCGGCACTGCTAGACCTCTACAGCGGGGGACGACTTGAGTTCGGCATTGGATCCGGCGCTTACCAACGTGAGTTCGATCGTTTGCATCCGGGCCTAAAGCGATCAGAAGGACACCGGTACGTGCGCGAGATGCTTTCGGCAGTAAAGGCTCTATGGGAAGGAGACTACGAGCACAAGGGCGAGTATTGGTCCTTTCCGGCCGCAACCTCGGTGCCAAAGCCGATGCAGAAACCCCATCCTCCGATTTGGATCGCGGCGCGCTCGCCGAACATGTATGACTTCGCGGTCAAGCACCAGTGCAACATCCTCTCCTGGCCCCTCACTCGGCCGATGTCGGAAATTAAACTTTACAAGAGCCACATGGAGAGAGCACTGGCAGACAATCCCGGCAAGCAGCAGCCAATCTTCGCCACCATGCGCCACACGGTGGTGTACGAGCGCACTGAGGATTGGGAGGTGCCGGTGAAGGCCGCAATGCGCCAGTTCGGCCAGTTCGAGAACCTGTTCAACAACCTCGATGACGTCGCCGACGGCTTTCCGCGAACGATCAATCTCTTGGAGCTTGAGAACCGCAGTGAGTACGATCCTCATATGCTTCATCGCAATCTCATGTTCGGGACCCCGGATGTGGTCATCGCGAAGCTCCGGGACTACGAAGAGCTCGGCGTCGACCACTTCACCTACTATGCGAGTCTGGGACTCGGCATGAAAGAGCAGAAGCGGTCCATGGAGCTGTTCGTTAAGGAAGTGATGCCGGCGTTTGCCTGACCAAGCGCAACGCTGGGCATACTGGAACCCTGGGACAACACGCGCCACGCATGCAGAGATGACGCGCGTCGGAGCAATAATCGAGATCGTGTTGAACAACTCCACGGTTAACGCCATTGAATACGCGATGAACCGGGAGCTCGGCGAGGCATTCAGTACATTGAACGATTTTCATCTAAGCCAGATGTGATTGCTCTACGCTCAAGATTCAAGTTCCTTGACATGGAAAAGAGAGAGATGTTACCATAGCCTTACGTCACGTTCCCGTCTCAATCGGAGGCACGGTGCATCGCCTGAAACTGTATTTCTCTATATTGTTCATTTTCGGAATTTCGTTTTCCACCATACCGACCTCACACGCCTTCCCGCCTGACTCAGAGGTTTTCAGCGCAATTCGAACCGCGCGCAAACTCATCAACCCGAAACCAAGTTACACTGCAGATGAAATTGAAGAATGTTTCACGGATAGTCTAACCATTCTCGCCAAGAATTGGGATCAGTTGCCGGCAATCTATCAACGTGAATTCGAAGGGATATTTCTTCGTCCCGGTCAGCCGGGCAGCGCCTACGCGTCGGTTCATCTACCCCGGAAGTTTGACACGCCGCATTTCCGACTCCACTATACCGAGGTTGGAACACATGCGCCTCCGCTTGAGGACTTTGCACCGATGAACGGCGTTCCGGATTACGTTGAAATCTGCGCCGAGGCGATGGAACGATCTTTTCATGTGCAAGTAGAACTGATGGGGTTTAAGAAACCACTAGACGATTTCTGGGTGGAGGACAACGGAGGTAACCACAAATACGACGTTTACCTATTCATGTTTCCCGCCCTCGGTTTCACGACGGGTGACTGGTATAGCGGACGCGTGCTCTCAACCGTCGCGACACTGGGACCATATTTCGCCATTAACTCACGCTTATACGATTATTTTGGCAAATCCGAAAGCATCCGCTTCATCCAAACCACCTCCGCACACGAATTTCTACACGGAATCCAGGGCGCTTATAACTGGTTCATGCCAACTTGGTTTATGGAGGCTTCAGCCACCTGGATAGAATCAATAGTGTATGACGGAGGGCGGATAGATGATCGTGATAACATTCCGGATCCGGATGAATTAGGAGAAACGGATGCGTATAACCACTATGCCCACCAACTGCGGCGTTGGTTTTTGCTGCCGGATATTTCTCTCGACAGCCGCATTCTCGATCACGAATACGGGTCGGTGATTTGGACGCTGTATATGACCCAACGGTTCGATACCGACATCGTCAGGCAGTTCTACGCAAACACGACCGAAGGGAGTTACCGCGAACTTCAAAATTTTTCGCAAGTTTTCATTGATTATGGATCCAACATTGTCGAAGCGTTCAAGACCTTTACCGTATGGAACTACTTTACATACGATCGCGACGATGGAAAACACTATTTCAATGGGCACCGCTTTCCGCCGGTAGCCATTCACCCCAACAATATTCATGAATCCTATCCACTGCGCGTCGACTTTGATTCGGAATCGATGCCGGAACATTTCTCGTCCCGCTACATCGTATTTGAACCGCCGCCCGGGGGCATGAATGAAATCGCGGTCAAAATCGATGGCGCGGACTTGGCGCCAATTAATATGGCTCAGTTGAGTGCCGGCGATCATACCGCAATACAACGCGAACTGGACTGGCACTTGTTCACCGGCTTGCGCGGCTGGGGTGCGAAACTCATCGTTGAAAAACGCGACGGGACAACCACAATCCACGAGAGTTTCACTTATCAACGCTCCCAAGAGACACAACTTACATTCAAGGATTTCGGAGGTGAAATCCAGCGGATTGTCCTTGTGCTGATAAACGTGCAGCCCGACGTGGAACACGTCATCATTCCCGGTGGAGGCTACTTTGGCGGATCCGTGAGCTACATGGCTGGCGCGCCTCCTCGCGGAAAACTGTCTACTCCGGTAGTCTTTCAAGGAGATAACGGCGTGCGATTGGAATGGGAAATTGAAGACTTGGAGGGTATTCGCGAAGTCGTTATAGTCCGCAAGCGATACACCTCCTTGATTGATACCGACGATGACATGCCCTTTCAAAGCGCCGCCGAGGTTTTAGGCGCCGCGGACCGGGACAGAGACGGCATTCCCGAGGACGACATCAACATTGTTGGTCGAGTGCATGCGACCGACACACACTTTGAGGATAGGACAATATTCCAAGACGTCAACGTAGAGAGCCGGTATTTTGAAATCGACAACACTCGTTACTACTACGCGGTTGTCCCTGTCAGCGAGTCTGGAATCATGGGCACACCGAGTATCGGCCCACATGGCATTTCACCCTCCTTTAGTGCGGCGAGTCAAGCGCCCGCGTTCTTTATAAATACTCAACAGGGTCCGATCGGCGAGTGGAACATTGACGTGTCTGGAACACAAAATCTCTCGGCTGCTCCCAGCCTCACGGTAAGTCTGCCGGACGGTTCTGCCCATACCGTCAACCTGAGCGGCAAATCCAATGCCCGATGGTCGGGAAAGCTGATGCTGAACGGTTTTCCACCGGCAGGCATCTATACCTACCACATCGTTGGCAAGACTGAATCGGGAACGTCGGGAACGCGCATCCTGAAGGGACGCACGTTCCACTACGCACCGCAATCAGCAGAACGAAACCTCGCAGTCGCACCTAATCCTCTTTATGCCTCGAGAGACGACTGCGTCTACTTTTATCCGAAGGGAATGAAGATAAGGATTTATAATACCCACGGTGACCTTGTCAAGATAATCGATTCAGCTTCACAGTGGGACTGCACAAATCAACGTGGTGAAAAGATTCAAAGTGGGATTTACTTTTTTCACGCTGAAGATGGAAAGGGGTTCATCGATCAAGGGAAAATTTGCATCATGAGGTAGCCGGCAAAAAATTGGACGAACGATGAAATTTGAACTTGAGAGTTGCTCAATGCTTAGTCGTTTATTTTCCAAAAAAATATGGTTAGTGTTGGACGCCGGTGCGGTTAGAAACCGCACCTACCGGCGTAGTAGAACAGTTTTTTGTGCCAGTCTCGTAATCATTAAATTCTTAGCGAATAGACCACTTAGACGTTCAATTATAAGAGTTGTGTCATTGATGGCGCTTTTCTCACTCTTAAACTGTGGGGAGGACGGTTTCATTCAACCGCACGGTGAAGTGGACATCCCACCACCCGAAATCACCGAATTTAGCGCTGTGGATTTCCCCACGAACAACGGCTCCGCTTGGACCTATATTGTCGTGGACACAAGGCAAGAGTTTACATTACGCATAGAAGATACCCGGGATATCGGCGGATTCACACACCGGCAAATGACAGTCAGCGAGATGCGTCCTCCACAGCCTTTTAACCGAGAAGCCGTCGATCATCTTTCGGCGAATAACCTCTATTTTCGCTTCTCGGCTGATGACTTCTACACCGATGAATTCTATGAGGTGGCAGTTCCTATCTTTGCCACGTATTTCTTGAAAACGCCAAACGCCTACATCGAGACTGCATACGATGCATACATCGGCGGCGAAAACCCCATTTTCCATGAGAAGCACGCACCGCCCCGCGCAGTATGGGATTTCCCGTTAAAACTCGGAAAAGAGTGGGTAGTGTTTGAAAAAAAGACGCTTCCGTCCGTCCGGGTCATTCGCCGCGTAGTGGGCGCAAATGAGCTTGTAACCGTGCCCACGGGTAGCTATGACGCCTATGTCGTGGAGGAAGAAATCGTAGGGATACGGCATGATAGTGGTGTGTTGCCGCCCGCCGCTATACCGCCTGCAAAGTATTGGGTCGTTCCCGGCGTAGGGATTGTTAAGTATGAATTCACACTGTTTTTTGAGCTTGACCAGCCTATCCGCCGGAGTTTTGAACTTATAGTCGCGGATTTGGCAGCGCCAAATACACGTTAGGCTCACCCGCGCTATCCGCTCAAGCACAAGAACGCGACCAGAGAAAAAAATAGCTGCCTCAAGGATGTACTACACTTCATTTCCACTTCCTGCCCGTTGCCATCCACATATGAGTTCTCCCGGGCCATGTTGAACCCCAGTCACCGCAACATCCCTATCGCGATTATCGGCGGTGGAATACACGGATGCGCCATCGCTAGTCGAATTCTTCGAGATATACCGTCCGCGGCTCAACATATCGTCATTCTGGATCAAAACCCGCAGCCACTGCTGGCGTGGCGGAGAAAAACCGAAAACCAAGGGATGGCATTTCTTCGTTCCCCCGCCGTCCACCATATTGGCAGCGACGCGTTAGGGTTGGTCGAATATGCTCGCACCCAGAATCGGACGGCTGAACTTGCCCCGCCCTATTCACAGCCGTCCGTAGACCTCTTTCTCGATTTTTCCCTCCACGAAATTGAAACCCAGCAACTTGGACAGTTATATCACCAATTTGATGTCGCCAAATTGCGATGGGACAATGGGAGCGGGAAGTTTCCATTTCGTATCATCTCTAAAGTCAACGAAGGTTTTCGTGCGGCATGCGTCATCCTCGCCATCGGGACAGATGACTGTATTTACGTGCCGTCGGAACTGGACCTCTTCATACGCCGTTTTCCCAAATTGATCCTGCATTCGTCAGCATTCGATCTACAAAGAACGATCCAAAGGGTTACACCCTCCAAAATTGTCATCGTAGGTGGCGGGCTGACAGCCGCTACGTTGGCGAAGAACTTAACCGACATTGATGTCGAAGTCGTCATGATTATCCGTAGATTGTTGAAGATTCAACAGTTCGATTTCGAACCGTCATGGCTAGGTCCCAAGGCTTTGAATAGATTCAGCGAAGAATCGGATTGGGACAAACGCTGGGAGATGGTACAGCTAGCTAGAGGCGAAGGGAGCGTTACCCCGGAAATAGCGGAGGCGCTCGCGAAAGCGAGGTCGGATGGGAAACTCCATCTCCAGACGGGCGTGAACATCCGTCACATTGACGGGAATTCCGTGTTGCAGGTGAAAACCACCGAAAGTACGATTAACGATGTCGATTTGGTTGTCCTAGCGACCGGTTTTAGGTTCGATCTTCATCGTTACCGGTTTCTATCTGAACTGACTGAACAGCACAAGATTCGAACCCTGCGCGGACTCCCAATATTGGACAATAGACTTCAACTTCTGCCCGTCCAAAACCTGTTCGGAAGCGGGGTAATGGCTCAACTTGAGATTGGTCCCGCGGCTGGAAATATTGCCGGCATTTCACTCGCCTATGAACGAATGCGCGAAAAAGTGCTGGCTGCGATTCCGAAACCGTATTCAGGCTATCAGCGCTGCTAATTCATCATTCGACCGCCTCTAAATCCCACAACAAAATCGTCCCCTCTAATGACGCCGAAGCCAGTTTGGTGCCATCGGGTGAAAATGCCAAATCACCGACCCAATGGTTGTTTCCTCGGAGCGTGGCGATGTTTGTCCCCGTCGAAACCTCCCACAGTCTAATAATGTTATCGCTTGATCCCACAGCGAGTTTTAAACCATCAGGAGAAAACACCACGGCGGAGACCCAACCCCAACCTGTGGTCCCGTAAGTGTAGCGATGTTCTTTCCGGTCGAAACCTCCCACAGTCTAGCCGTTTTATCTCCTAATCCAGCCGAAGCGATTGTCATACCGTCAGGTGAAAATGCAACCGACGCAACCCCATCGCCGTGTCCCTCAAGTGTAGCAAGTTTTCGTCCTGTCGAGACCTCCCACAGTCCAACAGTTTTGTCCTCTGATCCCGAGGCAAGTTTTGTGCCATCAGGTGAAAACGCCGCTGAATGAACCTTATCCGAATGTCCTTGGAATGTAGCGATATTTTTTCGCGTCCTGACCTCCCACACTTTAACTGTTTTCCCTGCCCCGGCTGCGGCGACTTTTGTTCCATCAGCCGAATATGCGACAGTGTGGGTAGTATTCTCATGCCCTTTGAAGGCTACGATACTTTTTCGCGTCTTGACGTTCCACAGTTCAATAACCTGTGCTGCGGCTGACATAAGTGTTGTTCCATCAGCCGTAAAAGCTACCGAATGCACAAATCCTTTGCCCTCTACCATAATGTGGCTGTTCTCCCCCGTCTCAACATTCCAAAATGCGACCCTTTGTTCACTTGCATTTGCCGCGGCGAGTTTTGCACCATCGGGAGCAAACGCCACGGAGTAGACATTTTGCGTATGTCCTGTAATTATGTCTTCGGTTTCTCCTGTTGAAATCTCCCGTAGTGTCACCGTGCCAAGGCTTTCCGAAGCCAGAGCGAGAATCTTGCTGTCTGGGGAAAACGCCACCGATTTGTCCAATTCCACAGGTTCCTGAAGTGTGGTGATATTTTCTCCTGTCTTGACTTCCCATAATTTGACTGCTCCTCCCGAGGATCCTGATGCGAGCAGAGTTCCGTCAGGCGAAAACGCCACGCTATCAACTCCATACGCATGCGGCCCCAGATCTGGTACCCCGGAGGATGCTACGAAGTACCTGTTTCGTGGACAAAGAGCTTTTCGTAGACCCCAGCGTGTCAATATTCGCACCGGTTTTGACATCCCACAACTTGACAGATTTATCCGCAGACCCTGTGGCGAGTCTTGTCCCATCGGGCGAGAACGAAACAGATCGGACTCCATCCGTATGCCCCGTGAGCGTAATGGTATTTGTTCCGCTCGAAACCTCCCACAATTTGACGGTCATGTCTGATGAACCCGACGCAAGTAAAGTGCCATCCGGTGAGAACATTATGGACCTTACCCAATCGGAGTGCCCTTTGAGTGTGTGAAGCTTTTTTCCCGTTTTTGCTTCCCACAGGTCCACCGTCCCACCGCCCCCTGCGGCAATCTTAGTGCCATCCGGCGAAAATGCCACCGACCACAACAATCCCCCCGTATGTCCCTCAAGAGTAAGATCGTGTGTGTTGGTTGCAAGATCCCATAGTGTCACCCGACTCCCGATACTCGCGGCAAGTCTTGTCCCGTCGGGAGAGAATGCCACCGCGTGAATCCACCGCGACTCCCCGGTGAAAAATGCGAGTTCGCGGGTCGTCTTCACATCGTAGAGCCAGACGCCAATTGTTGTAGCTACGGCAAGGAGTCCTCCATCGGAAGAAAAGGCAATTACTCTGTCACCCTGACTGATACCACCCTTTCCAAATCGGGCAATGGCGCCATCCGGTAGATTCCACGTTTGAAAATCCTGATAACTTCGCGCGACGGAAACCCTGTCAAACATGATGAAACAGAGGCAAATACAACTGAAAAGAGCGAGATGACGCATTTGTATTCTCATCGATTACTTCTCCTTTTCCCCGGCTGAATTGACTGTGCAATTTTTTAAAGGCAAAACATACGTCAATGTAACCTGCGTTCACCTCACAAATGTCCTCGGTGGAACTAGAAATCATCCCGGCTACGGCACTTCGGAATTTGAAACGGGCTCAATAATTTTGCTTCTATAAAAAACATACTGGCATCAATTATACCTCAAACACTCTTAGTCTTCGGCGAGCCGAACATCCCACAGCAAAACAGTGCCTTCAGCTGATGTTGACGCGAGTTTTGTGCCATCGGGCGAAAATGCCAGATCGCGGACCCAATGATTGTTGCCTCGTAGCGTGGCGATGTTTGCCCCCGTCGAGACCTCCCACAATTTTACAGTATTATCCATCGATCCCGTGGCAAGTTTAGTGCCGTCGGGCGAAAATGCTACAGAGTTAACGTAACTTTCATGTCCGCTTAGCGTGGCGGTTATCTCCCCGGTTGAGACGTTCCATAGCTTCGCCGTCTCATCTTTGGATCCTGCTGAAGCGATTGCTAAACCGTTAGGTGAGAACACGACGGAGTTCACTTCTCCCGTATGTCCCTTGAACGTGGTGATTTCTGTTTCCGCCGAAACGTCCCACAGCTTTAGGGTCATGTCCTCCGATCCCGAGACAAACTTTGACCCATCCGGAGAAAATGCCACAGACCGAACTTCACCCGTATGTCCATTTAGTGTGGTAATTTCTTTCCCCGTCAACACGTCCCACAATTTAACGGTTTTATCCTCCGATCCCGAGATGAGCCTTGTACCGTCAGGCGAGTAAGCGACATCGTTAACCGTATCTGTATGTCCCGCAAAAGCGCCAACGGTTTTTCCCGTTGAAACCTCCCAGAGCTCGACCTTTCCATTCCATAGCCCCAAGGCAAACTGTGCGCCGTTAGGGGAGTACGCGCCAGACTGAACCGAACCGATAAACGCTTTCTTTAGTGATGTGATTTTTCGTCCCGTAACCACTTTCCACAGTCTGACCTCATCAGCGTATGCTGCCGCGAGTGTCGCGCCATCGGGTGAAAAGCTAGCAAAATTAACTGAACTTATATGCCCTGTGATTGTGTCGATCGTTTTTTTCGTAGCAACCTCCCACAGCTTGACCGCTCCATGTCTGTCCGATGAACATGCGATTATCTCGCCATCCGGGGAAAACGCAACCGGATTGGAAATCCCCCCAAATGACACGAGTGTACCGACATTCTCCCCCGTCTTAACGTGCCAGAGCTTTACCGTCCCGTCTGAAGAACCGGAGGCAAGTGTCGTGCCGTCGGGCGAGAACGCCACGGAATCAACCCAAAATGTGTGACCTCCGGTGTTGGTAATTCTACCGAGAACGCTCCACAATACCTGCTTGGTAGTCGATGTGCTGGCTGAACGCCCAAGCGTGTCAACATACTTTCCTGTTTCCACATCCCACAGTTTGATAGTGTGGTCCATTGAACTCGAAGCCAGCGTTGTGCCATCGGGCGAAAACGCGACGCATTTTACTTCATCTTTATGGCCCCCTGAGTGTGTCAATGTTCTTTCCTGTATCGACTTCCCACAATTTGACGGTATTGTCCTGTGCGCCCGTAGCCAGTTTTGTCCCGTCGGGCGCGAAGGATACGGAGTTGACCCAATCCGTATGTCCGGCAAAGACTCGGATAGTTTTTCCTGTTTCGATCTCCGTTAGTTTCACTTCTCTTCCTGCAAGGGCGAGCTTTGTGCCGTCGGGTGAAACGGCTAGAGAGTTGAACAACCCCGCATGACTATGAACCGTGAGGACGTTCGTTCGCGTCGCAACGTTCCACAGTTTGAAGCCTCCAGCATCCGCCGTGGCAAGGTGTGCCCCATCTGGCGAGAAGGCTACGGCGCCCCGAAAAAAAGAATGCTCCGTCCCTAAGAACAATGCACGTTCCTGGGTCGTCTTCACGTCGTATAACCAAACACCAATCTCCGTCGACACAGCTAGGAGATTACCGTCGGGTGAAAACGCGATTACCTTGTCACCTTGACTAATACCCCCCTTTCCGAATCGGGCGATGGCTCCATCCGGCAAATTCCACGTCTGATAATCCTGATAACCTTGAGCAACGGAAATCCAGTCAAGCGTGATGAAACACATGCAAATCCAAGTGAAAAGACAAAAATGACGCATCTGCGTTCCTATCGGTTTATTTCCTTTTCCTCCGATTGACCTGGAGACATGTAAAATTACAGCCTCCATAATTTCGTTTCGCATTCTCTTCGATTGTGCTATCATGATAAAATCCTTTCAAATAAATGCCATCTTGAAGTAAGCGGTAGACTCCCGTTAGAAAGATAACTGCCGCGCCTTTGATTATGCAACGGGTAGATTCAAGGTCGAAGGAGACATATTGTGACAAAAAGGTCTCAAATTTCGGTTAGATATTCGGGTGAGGTTGCCATATTCGATGTTAGCGGCTATCTCACGGAAGATTCGGAGGAGGCGCTAATTTCTGCTTATCAACAGGAAAGAGTACAAAATTCGCCAAAGATTTTGATGAACTTCGATGAGGAGAGTTTTATTACCAGCAGCGGTTTTGGGCTTATAGTTAAGTTGCTCTGGAAACTACGCGAAAAAGAGCAGGTGTTGCGGGTCGCCCATCCTTCACACCAAGTACGCCGCATATTTAATACCATCGGATTGACGCGGCATTTAAAGGGACCGGAAAGTACAAGAACGACGGAAATCTTTGAGTCGGAAGGAGATGCTTTGACCGGTTTTTGAATCCGCTCTAAGCCGCTGCAAATTGAGAATTGTACAGTCTGCTGTACAAGCCTTTCCGCGCAATAAGTTCAACATGCGTACCGGATTCAAGTATCCGATTATTCTCTAGAACGATGATTCGGTCTGCGGACTTAATCGTAGCAAGTCGATGCGCGATGATCAGAGTCGTGCGGCCGCGGAGCAAGCCGGTGAGACTCTGCTGGATGAGATGTTCTGACTCTGTATCAACGGAGGAAGTCGCTTCGTCGAGAATCAGGATGGGAGGGTCTTTAAGAATGGCACGCGCAATTGAAACACGTTGTTTCTGACCGCCCGAGAGCCGCAATCCCCGCTCTCCGACACGTGTGTCAAATGCCTCGGGCAAACTCAAAATGAAATCGTAGATGTTCGCTGCAATGGCCGCTCTATCAACTTCTGCTTGCGTAGCCTCTAACTTGCCGTAGGCGATATTTTCGTGGATTGTCCCATTAAAGAGGAACGTCTCTTGGGGCACTAGCCCAATCTGACTGCGCAAAGAATGCAGTTTCCAACTGCATACATCAACCCCATCGATGTACACGCGCCCGCCGCCTACGTCGTAGAAACGGGGCACAAGTCCCACGAGCGTGGTTTTGCCAACACCGCTTGGACCAACGAGAGCGATAGTCTCGCCCGCGCGAATCTTCAAGTTTATCTCTTGCAGCACGTCCTCGTTCGTATACTTGAAGGAGACATTCTCAAAGACAATCTCGCCACGAATCTCACGATTCACTGCCTGAGATCGTTCCTGAATCTCGGGTGCAACGTTTAGTAGATTAATCATGCGAGCACCGGCGGCAAGCGCTTTTTGCAGCCGCTCAATCTCGTGGCTTACCATTTCTATCGGAATAAATAGCCGCCATAAAAAGCCGAGAAATATGAACAGGCCCCCTATTGTCATACCGGCTTGACCATTGATAATTTGCCAACTACCATACCAAAGAATCACTGTCCAGCTCGCTCCAAGTGCAAACTGTACCATTGGGCTAACCCGCATCCACAGGCGAATGCCGCGAATAATGGAGGCCCGGTAATCGCTGCATTGTCCAGTGAATCGTAATGCTTCGTACGGTTCGCGAGCAAATGACTGGATTTCAAAAATACCGGATAGGTTGTCCTGCAGGCGAGAGTTGACATCTCCGAGCTTCGCGCGTACGTCATCATAGATCCGCCGGAGTTTTAGCCCGAATCTTACCATGACAAGCCCGATGAATGGCACCGGGACGATAGCAACGAGCGCAAGTTGCCAGTTCTCGCCAAAGAGAAAGATTCCGATGCCTAAGAATGTCAACAGATTGACGATAATCATGTTCGGGCTGTGCGCAAGCATATCCCGCAAGGCGTCAATATCATTCACTACTCTCGACATGAGTTCGCCAGTGCTGTTGTCCTTGTGAAAACGGTAAGACAGTTTTTGCAGATGAGTGTATATTTGCGTCCGCATATCAAATATAATATTCTCGGCAATTTCATGTGAGAGCCATTCAGCGACCATTATGGCAATGCTCTTGACGAGATGGACCCCGATCAAGATTATCACAACCCAATGCAACCGGCTGACATTCCGATCTACTAGAATCTGATCAATGACAACCCGCCCCCCAATTATGGTAGGAATGAGATTTCCGACCGACACGACAAACATCGCGGCGAGAGAAAGCGCAAAACTTGTCCAATACGGTCGAATGTAGCTGAGCAATCGGAGGTAAAGGTTCATCAGTTGTTCCTCTTTGGCTTACACCGGCGGATCGTAGAACGCCGAACAAACGAAGTGCCAGCATTTTGTTGCAACCCCTGGTTGGCAAAGGTGTGCCGTATACAGACGGTTAACCCCGTTCAGGGCTGAAACTCTACAATTTACATTGTACCAAAAGACAAATTGACAAACAACGCAAAAGACGGCAGAAACCTCTGGAACTTCATTGATGAGATATGCAGCATACCGCCGCATCGATTCCCGATTAGACCGTAAACCTGTAACAAATGTGGGCGTCCAAAATTACGAGCAAAAGGCTACAAATTATCAGAAATGCTACCGATTGTAAAGATGCTTAGAGATTTTCAAAACCCGTTCGCTGACAGTCAAGCATGAAATTCAAGACAACCGTAGTTCTACTCTTACTTTCGATAATTTCGGTTTACTTCCTTTGTCCGGTTCTGTGTCCCTTGATTGGAACCCAAACCTGTGGTGTTTCCAACGCGGAACAGCCCAAAAGCCAGGAGACAGCCTCGGTTGGGCAGTTCTCGGAGCACCATGCTAGTAATTCGACATGCTGCCGTACCAAGAAAAGCGAGACTACTCCCGGCGACCATTCTGACGAAGAAAAAGACAACTGTTGTCTGGATCATCTCGGTATACTCAAAGCCAGAGAATACCAGCGCTTCTCTCAGACCGTAGATAAATCCTTACCATCATTTGCCGCAATCGTTCCCCGTCTTACAATTCCCGTCTTTTCGACGAACTCTACCGTCGTCCTAAATCCCTATCCGCACCCCATTCTAGATTCGACATCCTACCAGATCTCGCCCCGTGCACCTCCGTTTTCCGTTGCCTAGCTTTCGCGTCGATATCTTCAACGAACCCCATTAGGTAAAAATCAATTGATTCATTCGTGTTAGTGCGCTATGAATCGGAACATCCTAATTGATTTGCGATTTTTTTACTCAAACGGAGGTGTATTTAATGTTATTCAGATCTTCCAATCCACACAAGGCCGGTGTAATCAACCCCCTCGCAATACGAGGATGCGCATCGGTGTTCACGCTCGGATTCCTCGCCGTGTTTCTTTTTCAAATCGGGTGCGGCGCGAAGACCGATGATTTTGCCATCCCGCAAACCCACCCGGCGAATGCCGAAGCACCGCAAACTGTCTTCGACCCCCTGACGGATATGGTGACATCAGACATGGCATCCCATGATGAAGACCAAGAGCAGCATGTTACGGTCTCATTGTCCGAGGAAAGCGAAGACGCGCTGGGGATGATGCTGGACGCCTATTTCGCTATCGGCGACCAACTGGCATCCGACACCATGGAAAACGTCAATGCGAAGACACAGCAGATGCTTGAAGCCTTCCATACCCTCGAGAATGAAGCCCCGGGGGAATTGTGGGAATCCCATAGAGACCACACACTGGCTATTCATGACTATGGCCACGAACTCGGCGATGTTTCAGACATCAAGACTGCAAGGGCGATTTATGGATCGCTCAGCGAAGCAGTGAACCACCTTGTCACACCGACCGGCGTGCCGACAAAAGACGAAAAGCCCGTATATAAATATATCTGTGGTATGGCTGCAGATGTCCCGCAGGGGGGTGTCTGGCTGCAGAAAGGATTCCCAGCGCGCAACCCCTACTTTGGCAGCTCTATGCTCCGGTGTTACAGCGATCAAGCTCAAGTTTCCGCCGCAGTTACCAAAGAATCATCGCACGAAGCGCCGGAACCTGAGCACCACATGCACAAAGGGGCAGATCACAGCCATCACGGAGAACAGATGCAACCAACCGAACACAACCCTGTTCATGAACACATGAAAGAGAGGGATTAAGATGTTCAATTACGCGAATAGCGCTAGGGCGGATACATTCCGCCCAGCGCTCCCCTTTGCTTTCCTATCTATCGCCGTAATGGTTGTTGTGGCAGGTTGCGCCAGTGTGTCCAAACAAGCAAGCTTCTCTTCAGTTCAAGAAGAAGTGGGGCAACGCATCGATTACACTGTAGTCTGGAACAGCAGTGCGGATGCCGAAAAGAGAGTGGAAAAATCTATCGGCGAACTTCTTGGAAAGCCACTCAGTGCCGACGCCGCAGTCCAGATTGCGCTGTTGAATAACCGCCGTCTGCAAGCCGTCTACGAGGAATTGGGCATTGGCCAAGCGGCGGTTATTGATGCGGGCTTGGCCTCGAACCCGAAACTTCACGGTAATGCGACTTTCGGGCATTCCGATGACCACGGTAACGAAGGCGGCGGGGAATACGCTCTTGAGGTCGGAATGGATTTCCTTTCCATTCTGCACGCACGAATGCGAGCCTCGGTTGCCGAAGCTGAATTCGAGGTGGCGAAACTGCGTGTCACCGGCGCCGTAATGGATCTGGCAGCCCAAACTCGCTTGGCATATTACCGAGCACAAGCCGCGGAGCAGATGCTAGAGATGATGCGGCAGATCGCCGAGGCAACCGATGCAGGATACGAGTTTACCCGACGTCTTTTCGAAGCGGGGAATATCCTCGAACTTGACCTGTTGCTTCAGCAAAGCCTAAGCAGGAACACCCAGATGGACGTGGCGTCCGCGGAACTGGCGGTTGCAGAGAGTCGAGAGGAACTCAACGCGATGATGGGACTGTGGGGTAAGGATGTTTCCTGGCGCATCTCATCCAGGCTGCTTGAGGTTCCAGCGGAACCCGATGAATTTGTGAACCTAGAGAAGATCGCGATTGAAAAAAGCATCGACCTTTCCCTCGCGCGACAGAAAATAATCGCCATTGGGATGCAACTGGGGATCGCTAAAGCAACAGCGTTAGTTCCAAGTTTGGATCTTGGCGCAGAATTTGAGCGTGCCGCAAGCGACTGGGCAACTGGACCATTGATCGGATTTGAGATTCCAATCTTTGACCGGAATCAGGGAAAAGTTGCTCTGGCAAAGTCGGAATTACGTCGGCGCCAACAGGAATTTCACGCGCTTGGGGTCGAGATTCGCGCCGCTGTGCGCGCCGCCCGACACCGGTTGACATCAGCTCGACGGACCGCGCTGTTTTATCAGAATGAAATACTTCCTCTGCGGCGCAAAATCGTTGAGCAGGTGCAGTTGCAATACAACGCGATGCAGGTTGGTACACCTCGGCTTTTGCTGGCAAAACAGCAAGAGATCGAGGCTGGACAAGGGTATATTCAGTCACTTTATAGCTATCATGTGGCACGCGTAGAGCTGGAACAGATCCTTGCCGGTAGACTGTTGGAGCCAACCTCTGCAACCAAATATGCACCGCTGCTCGTAAACGCTAACTCATTATCAGGCGGCTCGTCAGAAGCCGCTCAGGCAAATGAACACGGAGGACATTGAAATGAACCGACGGAATTTATTGAAAACGGGTGCACTTGCTGGTGGAGCCATCGCTCTGGGAGCATCGCGGACAAACGCGGCTGAATCACGATGGGAACAATCATACGCCGGGCCTCCAAACCCTCCAATGCTGGACCCGGGCCTTCCCAACAAGGATTATACACCGGTCATCACTCCGAGCGGTACGTCGCTTGCTTGGAAGGTTGTAGATCGGGTCAAGGTTTATCACCTCATCGCCGAGGAGGTATCAAACGAGTTTGCACCGGGTTTGAAAGCCAAATGTTGGGGTTACAATGGACAGGTACACGGTCCTACCATTGAAGCCGTGGAAGGCGATCGTGTTCGGATATACGTAACAAACCGGTTAAAGGCGCCGACTACCGTCCACTGGCACGGTGTATTTCTTCCAGCCGGGATGGATGGCGTTGGGGGACTGAATCAACGCTCAATTCAGCCGGGTGAGACCTTCAAATACGAATGGACAGTACGCCAATCGGGAACTTTCATGTACCATTCCCATCATGATGAAATGACCCAGATGGCGATGGGGATGATGGGCATGATGATTTTTCATCCAAGAAGACCTAGCCCCGACTACGCGGTCAAGCGCGATTTCGCTATCATGTTAAGTGAATGGCGAATCGATCCGGGTACGGCGACACCCAATCCCAACGAGATGAGCGATTTCAACGTCTTGACAATGAACGCGAAATGTTATCCCGGTACTGAACCACTGGTTGCCAAACTGGGGGATCGGGTGCGGATTCGGCTCGGCAATCTGAGTGCGATGGATCACCACCCCATCCACCTTCACGGGCACTACTTCAAGACAACCGCGACCGACGGCGGACAGGTTCCCGACTCCGCGCAGTGGCCCGAGACCACGGTTCTTGTTCCCGTCGGCGCAACACGCGACATTGAGTTTGTTGCAAGCGAACCCGGCGACTGGGCGATGCACTGCCACATGACGCATCATGTCATGAACCAGATGGGGCACGACTTTCCTAATGTGGTTGGCATCAATAAAGATAGGCTTGACCGGAAAATTCGTCCGCTTCTGCCCAATTATATGACCATGGGCGAGCACGGCATGGGTGAACACGGGATTCACGTAGAATCAGGGCACATGGCAGTACCGAAGAACAGCATACCGATGGTGGGCGCATACGGTCCGTTTGACTACATCACGATGGGTGGAATGTTCACCATTCTGAAAGTCCGTGAACATCTCGCCAACTACGACGATCCGGGTTGGTATCAATACCCGCCCGGCACAGTTGCTGATTTGGCGCCGGAAGAAGACATGCGACGGGATTTGGGATAACCGAGAATTCTCAATTCATTTCACGGCGGTTAATCCCATTTCGCTTGAATTATCTCGTTCACATCCACACCGTAGGCGGGGATTAAGCGATCGAAAAGATCAAATGAGTGAATAGCGAATGATCAAGTGAGTGGACAACGAACGCGATAGCAAATCTTGATAGAGATTCCCTTTCCCCGCCGACTTTCACACACAAGACTTCTCGCGCCGCTTCATGTAAGGTTCCTTGCTTCATCTACGCGATAAATCCACTTATATTATTGAGAAATGGTATAGGGCATTTGATTCCCGTACCAAGTGATATAATCGGGAAAGCATCAGAACCCCATTCTCTTTTTTCTGGATAAACCTCACCCCGTGTGATATGATAAAATCTGCGTGATTCAGATTGCAGCAGTTTTATCCATCCGGCAAATAGTAGAGAAATTCAAGATTTTGACCGCCTCCTGCATGCCCGGCCTCCAATGTCTGATCGCTTGCTCCCCAACATCAAAAAGATCCTGATCATTCGCAACGATGGCATCGGTGATTTGCTCAACTCCACACCCGCAATCGCGCTGCTGCGCGAGGATTACCCCGGCGCAGAGATTTGCGTACTCGCCCAACCACTGAATGCGCCGGTTTTAACCGGCAATCCCCACGTCAACCGAGTGCTGGTTTTTGACCAAGAGGGTGCTCATCGACGACTGCGACACCGATTGCGATTCTATCACGATCTCCACCGCGAAAAATTCGACCTCGTTGTTGCCATGCATACTGCTTCATGGTCGAACTTTGTTACGTTGCTCTCGGGGGCGCGCTACCGATTGGGACGTTACCATAAATTCGCGAAAGGGACATTCACGCACAAGTGGAAGGGTAGCTACGAAAAAGGGAATGTCCACGAAGTGGATCGCAATCTGGAGTTGATGCGTCTGATCTGCGCGGGAGAAGGCAATCGGCAGCTTGTATTCAAATTGCTGGAAGATGAAGTCTCATTTGCAAAAGTGCAACTAGCGGAGTGGGGCATTCACCCCAACGATTTCTTGGCATGTCTCCACCCTGGTGGGAGTTCGTTTGATAAGCAGTGGCCCAGCGAAAATTATGCTCGCCTGGCAGATTGGCTGATAAGTGAATACAATGCAAAAATTCTGATTTTGCGAGGGCCCAACGAAGCGCACCTGACGCGGCATATACAGAAAATAATGACCCACCCGTCGATCGCCCATGCGCCGGAATCGATTCGCAATCTCGCCGCCCTGATGGAACATTGCAACCTTGTCGTCTGCAACGACTCCGGCCCCATGCACATCGCTGCCGCGCTTAACGTGCCCATGGTGGCAATCTTCGGTCCCACCGACCATGTCGCTTGGGAGCCGCTAAGTGATGAAGCAACCATTGTGAGGCGCGACATGCCCTGCTGGCCGTGCAGTGCGCACAAGTGCAAAATCGGCTGGGAATGCACGAAGAAGTTGTCGGTCGATGTTGTGTGGAACGAAGTTACACGGAAGGTATGTGGACTTTCGTCTATTAGCACCGAGAAGATGGGGAGAACGGCAGTGTGATGGTCGCATTTCGCAGATTAAAGTTGGCATGCGAATCGTATTGAGCACTTGGGGAACAGCCGGTGATGTCTACCCATTTGTTGCCTTGTCGAAACGGTTAGTCGCCGCCGGCCACGATGTTCGGGTATGTGCGTCCAACCTTTATCAAAACCGATTCGAAGAGGTCGGGGTTGACTTTTATGCGGTAGGTATCCCTTTCGACTTTGATCGGTTCCACGGACTCATAGACGATTTGGTGCGGATTAAGAATCCGCTTGAATCGGCAATTCGAATTGTGAAAGACGGAATCTTGCCCGATGCCGATGTGTGGTATCAAGACTGCTTACGAGGAATGGAGGGTTACGACCTCGCGATTTGCCATTCAGCCGATGTACCCGGGCAAGAAGCGGCAATTAAAAATAAACTCCCGTGGTTAACTGTAAGTTACTGTCCGGGATTCATCAAAACTGCCGACGACCCGCCTTATCCGGTAACCAACCTTGGACCTCATCTGAATCGCCTGGCATGGAGCGTTGCGGAATGGCTGATACGAAAGTGGGCTGATCCGGTCTTCAACGAGTTTATAGCCTCCGTGGGCGGGCGAAAGCGGAAGCTGGTTGGAATCGAAGGGATGTATTCACGGCAGCTGAATCTGCTCGCCGCCTCCCCGCACATTTGTCCACCGGCATCGGATTTACCAAAGAACCACAGATATACGGGCGCATGGTTTCTTGACGAGTCCGAATACGAAGTTCCATCAGCGCTGCAAGACTTCTTGAATAGCGGGGCGCGCCCCGTTGTCATATCGTTTGGTTCGATGGGTGGCACTCAGGGAGCCGAAACAACGCGAATTATCATCGACGCAGTGGAGTTGAGCGGCCAACGTGGGGTAATCCAAGCAGGGTGGGGCAATCTGCAGTTGCTCGATCCGCCAGAGTCAATCTGTTTCGTCGGATACGTGCCGCATAATTTTCTCTTTCGTCAAGGGAAGTGTGTGATGCATCACGGCGGTGCGGGTACTACCGCGTCCGCTTGCCGCGCCGGAGTGCCCTCGATTGTAATTCCCCACCTTGCCGATCAGCCATATTGGGGCAATAGACTGCACAGCATTGGTGTTGCTCCAAGACCGCTTTACCGTTGCGATATGACTGCCGGAAGGTTGGCACGGCGCATTCGTGAGACAATCTCTTCCGAGTCAATGGCGGAAACAGCCCGGGCGTTAGGCGAAAAAATCAGTGCGGAAGATGGTTTGGGAATCGCAGTCAATCTGATTGAGACGTCTGCCGATGAAAGAGGCGATTTGAAATAGCTCGAAATCGATGGATTCACCTCTGCTTGACGAACCGCGCGCCACGATTCTTGGGGCATGATTAAAAATATCTTGGTTTTCAGTTTCAGTTTTATTGGCGATGCGACCCTCTCCACAGCGGTGATTGCTCCTCTTCGCCGTCATTTTCCCGATGCCCAGATTTCGTTGCTCGTCGGCACCCGAGCCTTTCATCTCCTCGCGGGGGATCCGGGCATTGATCATGTGCTCGTTTACGACAATCGGAGCGAACATGTCGGTTGGAGAGGAAAATGTCGACTCATCAGTTCGTTGCGAAGCAGGCGGTTCGATCTGATCATAAATCTCCGAGATAGTCTCTGGTCACGCTTTGTTGGCGGAGCACATTGGGGGATGGCACGGCGAAGCAGCGAAACACATGCCGTGAATCGTTACCTTGAAGTGCTTCGACGGCATGGAGTTGACACTGTCGGCGCGCGACCTCAGCTTCAGTTTACCGATCAGGAGATTGCAGACCGTGACAGATTCCTGAGCGAAAATACCATAACGAGCAATCGACCGATTGTAGGCATTCATCCCGGCGGAAATTGGCGGTACAAACTTTGGCAGCCGACAAATTTTGCCCGGATTGCGAATCTATTATGCGACAGACGGAACGCCCAAATCATGCTGTTCGCTGGCCCCGACGAATTCTCGTTACAAGCCCAAGTTGCCGAATCGCTGATTCTGGAGCCCGTTGTCGTGAAAAACCGGAACTTACGACAGGTTGCCGCCCTGATTGAGGCCTGCGATGTATATCTTGGGAATGATACGGGACCCATGCACATTGCCGCCGCGGTTGGTACATCGGTCGTCGCTATATTCGGCTCTACGAACCATCATCGGAGCGGTCCTTATGGCGAGGGGCATATTGTGGTGCGAAGTGAACTGGATCTCGGTTGCAACCCGTGTCATCCCGGGAAAGATCCTGGCGGCTGCGGAGCGGAAAGTTGCGCCGTGGTCGATGCCGTAACGGTTCAGCAAGTCTTTCAACGGCTAACAACCTCCATGTCAAGCGTGTGGATAGAAGAATCGTGTTAAACAGGGCAGCGTGAGGTCGACATGTTTAGGTTAATAGTGTGATGGAAATCGTCCGAGCCGAACTTACCGATGCCGAAATACTTGCTAGCTTGAATCAGCACCTCATTGAAGATGAGGCGCATCCCAATCCAATGAACATAGACCAACTTGTTCAACGGATGAAAGAGTGGTTGAAAACCGGTTATATCTGTTATATGGTGAAGCACAACGGATGCATTGTCGCCTACTGCCTATATAGAGATGATGGTGGGTATTACTATATGCGGCAACTGTACGTGGACAGATCGCATCGACGAAGAGGCATCGCTACACAGTTGCTCGATTGGTTGTACGAAAACGTGTGGACGGATAAGAAAGTTAGACTGGACGTACTCGCTCAAAACAGGGATGCCGTTGCCTTTTACAAGACATACGGTTTCAGAATCGGTGTCTATAGAATGGAAAAATAAGACGTGTGAAGGATTCAAAGATGAAATACGACGAGGTAAACCGCACCTTTGATTGTGAACCGGCACTCACCGATACGCAGGTATTGCAGTTCTGCCGCGATGGATATTTGCAACTTCATGGGGGAGTGCCTGACGAAATTAATCAGCGGGCATACGACTACCTCAACGGAGATGTGCCCATAAATCCGAGTTTCATGCCCGACGGGATGACACCTGCCGATTTAGAGCGAATTAGGCATACACATGAACCGAGTTCTATCTTGCTCGAGGACTGGTACATTGAGCATGTCCTGCTGAATCGAAAACTTGCCGGCGCGTTGCGTTCATTGCTCGGAATGAACGTCGGATTGCCAGTGCTGGTGAGTAACCACCGTGTTGAGTGCCCAATGCCTGCACAAGTGTGGCATCACGATGCCGATCATGTTTTTGGACCCGAAATCAACTTTCTCGAAGTTTTCTACATTCCACAGGATACACCTCTGGAAATGGGACCTACAGAGCTTTTACCCGGTTCACACATTCGCTCAACAAGCCTAGACATCGCCGAAAAAGGTGTTTCAACTGAAGGTCCGGCGGGTTCGTTTGTTATCCATTCGCAGAGTATTCTCCACCGCCGCGGTGAGTCCACGGCAAAAGGGCTGCGCCACATGCTGAAATACAGTTATTGGCGAACCGTACCACCCATTCGAGATTGGAAACAGGAACCGGAATTTGATTTTCAGACAGCGGATTACGGTGGGCACGGCGTAGCAAGATACGTCGCACACATGTTCTATTGGTTATGCGGCAATGGCGATGAATTTCGTCTCATCGGTGGCCAAGCCTGGCCCTGGTCAAGTGTGAATCAAATCGGTCCCTCTTACGGCTTTGGACACAAACAAGGATACCTTCCGAATTGGCGGAAGAACAACCCGGACGATTACACAATGCCGTAAACGGATTGACAATCCATTAACCCTCGCTTGTATGCCATCTACCATTATTGATAAACCGAGACTTCATCAGTTGACTCATCTTCCGCATAATAGACTTGTGTAATCTCGTATTTTCACATACTAGATCTTGGGGTACATCTCCACGAACGAGCAAAAATCACCTAGATACTACCGCGTGTCCGATTGATTGATCGATTTTTCCCTTCCATCATCAGCTTCAGAGTTTGTTTGAATAATCGGCAACAAAGCCATTTTTAGTCATTTGTAGGAAGTTTTTTCATGCTTTTATTGTTGTCTGCTATGTACCTGTGGGAGTCCTATCGCGGTCGCTGTTCGCTCCCTTGATCCCTCGTTGTTCACTCGGTTGATCGCCCCTACAAATGTACTTTTCAACAGGCTCTCATTTCTGTCAATTATGATGCAGGATACAGCCACTTGAGAAATTAAACTTTTAGAGCCTGTTTGAAAAGTCCGGAATCGCCTTAGAGAAAGGGCTATTTTGGGGTAAATGCCCTCAAGAACCTATTAGAAAAAGAAAAAAGTTGTCTGAACGGTTGATGTTTACGTTTACTCATTGGAGCAGTTAAATCTGAACCAATGAAAGGAGTAAACATGAACCGCAAGCGTTATCCCAGTGATTTGACTGATGCACAGTGGGAGAAACTGTCCTCGTTTCTGCCAGCCCCTCAACCATTAGGCAGACCTCCAAAATGGGAGATGTGCTTAATCATCAATGCTATCTTTTATGTCGTCAAGTCCGGTTGCCAGTGGCGAATGCTACCCCATAATATGCCACCGTGGCAAACCGTCTATTACCATTTCAGAAAGTGGCAAGTCGACAACACATGGCTCTTGATTCATCAGGCACTTCGCGAACAAACACGTTGTGATGGCGGCAAACAACCATCACCGACAGCAGCTATCATTGACAGCCAATCCGTTAAGACGACGGAACTGGCGGAGACTAGAGGATTTGATGGTCACAAGAAGGTCAAAGGACGCAAACGCCATCTGGTAACGGATACGACGGGTATTCCATTGATGGTCAAAGTCACTGATGCCAATGTTAGTGACAATCAGATAGCTATCGAGTTACTAACAGAAGTGTTTAGCTGGTACATAACAATTCAGTTGGTGTGTGCCGATGCCGCCTATCGCGGCGAATTAGAAGACTGGTTATATCTGGCTCATCAGTGTCAACTAGAGATTGCATCTACGCTAGGGCAGCAGGGGTTTGAAGTTGTTCCGTTACGATGGATTGTTGAACGCACATTCTCTTGGCTTGGTTGGTTTCGTCGATTGACTTTGGATTATGAACGCTTTCCTAAGACTGCTGAAACTATGGTATACATCGCTTCCATCTACTTGATGCGAAATCGAATCAAATGACTTTTCAAACAGGCTCTTAGGTGCTCAATAATGCGGAAGATAAGAATTTATGTTGCACTTTTGCGCATTTTGTGCGACATTTTCGAAGAGAAGGGTGGCGCATCTTGAGACACAAAATTAGATTCCTGCCAATAGCCGTATTGGTTCTTGCCAACGCATTGTCGATTTCGCAGGTGGAATCGCACAGACTTGAGTTGCGCTTCCCGATCGAGAATTTTGCTGAGGACAAATCGTACCGAAAGTGTTAGACCGATCGGCGCCGACACACCTGAGACAGTGTATCCGAACAAGCCCGTCGAGTTCTTTGGCAAGTAGGCGTCGGCGTTTACCAAGAATCTACTGGTCGGCGAGGCAGTCTGCCTGCGGTTTGGCGATGAGGGGCGCGGCAAGTACGATCGCCTGCTGGCGTATGTGTTCCGGGCGCCGGATGGTCTGTTCGTGAATCTTGAGATCGTGAGGCAGGGGTACGGGATGCGTACGTGAAATATCCGTTCAAGCACATGAATCTATTCCGACATTACGAGTCTCGGGCCCGCGAGTCCGGCAAGGGGCTATAGAGTGAATCGTCGACCGCGACTATCCCCGGACGTTGAGTCGAAAAAGAAATCGGAATCAGTTTCGGGCGCCAGTGTGGGTGGCGACACCCCTGTTTAAGTCACGAAGTCTTGCACTAAATATCACCGGGAGAGCTGCAGGTGGAGGAATATCGAGATGACGTTGGCGGAGGCTCGTGAGAAGTATTCGCCGTGCGCAAAATGTAGTCCGCTATCGTGACACTATTTAGCCTCGTACCTACGAAAACAAAAGGAGTGTGGTACCCCATGGATTTGAAAAACAACATACTACAACGAATCGATAATCTACTTGAGAACGAATCGCAACAGCCACTAGAGGGACAAATTGCTGAACTTATTGTCACAATCACCAAATTGTTTGAGATTGTCTATGGTACGCATTCAACTCAACTCGATCTAATATTAACAATGCAAAAGCAGGCGTACGATGTTAAATCGGATCATCGTAGGTTATATCAATTCAGGTCGAGCTTGTACGGTTGTCTCGAAGCATTGAAAGCAGATCTCTCAGAGGGGCGCATTGTAGATCTCCAATCGGAGGCCCGAGGCGAAGTGTTTGGTGACTTTATTGCTTTGGGCTCGTAGAGCACTTGACGAAGATGAAAAGGACGTCGCGGCAGTGTTAGCTTGCGCGGCCTTGGAGGATTCACTCAAACAATGTGCGAAGAGTCATTCTCTGAACGTTGACGACGAGGAAATGGCAACTGTTATAGACGCCCTAAGATCTGCGGGTACAGTCGATAAGACCGAAGGAGCAGTGTTGAAAGGATTTTCCCAGGTGCGAAATAAAGCATTCCATGCACAGTGGGATAAGATTGATGTTCCATCCATTACGAGTATTATTGCATTCACCGAGCAATTCCTGATTAAGCATTTCTCATCCTCGCCTCTGTAGCAATCCAAACGAATGACATTATGAGACTAACCAAACTTCAATGGAATCCCTATTTCCCCGAGCGCCGCGAGGGAAAGTTGTCCTGCTACAAGTGCAACAACACAAAGGATACAGAGCTTCCATTGCGCCGAGTTGTCGGAGGGTGGACCGAGCCAAACTACGAGACAGCGACATACAATTACTGTGGGAAATGCAACCAGAAAAACGTTCGTGCGGCCGTCAACAAAGGAGTCTCGCATATCCTATTTGTCACACGCTATTACGGCAAAATTCGCCCTTACGTGAGACGCCCCTTTATCGTGGGTTATTATGAAATTGGTTGGACAGCCACAATCAACGGCCGAACCGCCATCCGTCCGCGAAAGCTCTCTTTCGCCAGAATTGAGGACGCCTACGAGATCACGCCTGAGCGGTGGAAACGCATCAACTCTAACGGTAAAACACATGAACTTGAGAGTATCCGCCACGCCGCACAACGTGTGGACGGCAACATGTTGAAGGAGATCGTCAACCATCTCGACGCACATGACAGCACGACCGATTATCTGCTGGAGGTTGCACGCCTAAAAGCTGAATCCAATCCCTTCAATAGCGTTCCCTCAGGACGCATTTTCATTATCAATGTCGGTGCCAATAAAAAACATCGGCAACAGAGTCCCCTATTCGACGACGGTAGATTTGAGTTCGTTCCTATAACTGCCACGACCGACGACGGCTGCACGTTCGGCGATCTGCGCCATTTTGATGAGCCCAACGCCCGGCTCACAGAGCTATTCGGTTCGCTAAAGATTTCACCTGCCACGAAAGTTCACAACGATCCCGAGTTCGCCACCTTCACCTACGGCGACAGTCCCATCGTTAAACCCGGTCTCGCCCCCATGACGAAAGGCGATTTTCTGTTTTTTCTTGCCCGTTTAGTGCCCTACCGAAATCAACAATACCAAAACGACGAAGCCATATTTGCGTTAATTGGGTTCTTTGAAATCGACGAGGCGATCCCCTTACCCTCTGACACCACGATCGACCCGCTTCTCACGAGTCCCGCGTTCAATCGAAACGCCCACGTCCGTCGGTGGATAAATGACTCGATACCTTACATCGATGGTTACGCGGTATACAAGGGGTCGACCAATTCTCGCCGATTCAAAATAGCGGTAAAGTTCGACCGGGACTTTGTTGAGGAAATCCCTTTTTTGACCTCCGATGGCGACCCATGGAACTGGAAAGACTACGGGCAGCTTAAAACCATCGGCGAGTATACCCGTACCGCACGTCTTCACATTGACCCAAAAGTCGATGAGAAACGGGCAGCCCGCTTTTGGAACCGTATCTGGGCATCGCAGAATTGGTCTGGTGCCCCTGTATTAAAGTAGCCCATGGCCCGCAGAGATCGGACCGATAAGGAGACAAACAGCCAATGAAGGGCCGCGTACCAGTCCCCAAGAATATACGCACCCAAGTGTTGTATGCATCAGACAGAACCTGCTGTGTATGTGCAGAATTGGGCATAGGTAAAGACGTTCAAATACATCATATTGACGGCAATCGCAACAATAATGCCTTCGAAAACCTAGCGGTGCTATGTCTTGAGTGTCACCATAAGACCCAAGTGAGCGGTGGCTTTACTCAACGATTGAGCCCTGAGGTAGTAATCGAGCATCGTAATAACTGGCACAATAGAGTAACCTTGCGTAGGAACAGGTTCGATGAGATGGCAGTAACTCTTAGCCAACAACGTGAGTTGCCTAGCAGCAACTTGTCAGAGCACAAAGAGCTAAAAAGCCCTCCTGTGGCGTTAATTAATTCATTACCAGAGCTTAAGGCAACATTGTTAGCCCAAGTGCGCCCAAAATGGGATACTGGAGTGACTTCTACAATGGTGGAAGGATGGTATGACTATATTGATTCGTTTGTCGCAATACTCGTTACTTTGTCTAGTTATTACCCAACCGGGCAGTTTGGCGATCAGTCGCTCGAAGAGTATTTTTCCAAAATTGTCTCTTCTAGACAACAGTGGCATAGAGCTATTGCTGAACCTGAAGGACGCGGAACAGGTGGAACGATAATTAGCTTAATAGTTGCCAGTGGCGTTCAGGCAGATTTAGAGACAATGGTAGAAGATGTGGTCAAGGCAATCATTCTGGGAAAGGTTGATATTGATTATGACTCACTCGACTTGTCTAGTTGGAGCAAGCGTTGGCGCAGCGACTAAGGTAGAGTAAATCTCAATCTTCCGCATAATGGACTTGTGTAATCTCATATTTTCACATACTAGATCTTGGGGCATATCTCCACGAACGAGCAAGAATCACCCAGATACTACCGCGAGCCCGATTGGTTGACCGATTTTGCCCTTCCATCATCAGCTTCAGAGCCTGTTTGAATAATCGGTGCTAAGCCATTTCTAGTTATTTGTAGGAAGTTTTTTCATGCTTTTATTGTTGTCTGCTATGTACCTGTGGGATCTCTATCGCGTTCCCTATTCGGTCACTTGATCTATTCGCTCGTTTGATCCCCTCTGGGGTTTTTAGAGGCTGGTGCGCAGTGCGCACCCTACAACTGTACCTTCCAAACAAGCTCTCGTTTCTGTCAATTATGATGTGGGACACGGCCACCTGAGAAATTAAACTTTTAGGTGCTCGATATTGCGAAAGATAAGTTTGACTTCTAAAAATCTTCAAATTGAAAGGAATCATGATGCCCACCCTCCATCCGGAAACTCTACGGCAAGTCGGATACGACCTGTTTGAAGCGGCAGGCTGCTTGCCGGAAGACGCCCAAGCCGTGACCGACCATCTCGTAGAATCGAGCCTATTTGGACACGACTCGCACGGTGCCATTCGGTATGCCGAGTATGCCAACGCCCTCAGAAATGGCCCCTATCAGCCGCGCGCCACGCCCGTAATCGTCCGCGAAAACCCTTGTACCGCTGTCGTGGATGCCCAAGGCGCGCTCGGTCAAATTGGCGGAAATTTCGCCATGAATCTAGCGATGGAGAAAGCGCGCCAATATGGTACCAGCACGGTGGTGTTGCGCAATACGAGCCACGTCGGACGGGCTGGGGCGTACGCTTTAAAGGCAGCGCGCTCTGAAATGATGGGGCTTGTTTTTGTCAATGCCGGACGTCTCGGTTACCAGATTGCCCCTTACGGCGGAATTGAGGGCCGACTTTCGACCAACCCGATCGCTTTTTCTGCTCCTCGCCGCGACGAAAACCCACTCCTTGTTGACATGACCACCTCGGTTGTGGCGGAGGGAAAAATCCGAGTTGCTATCAATGCAGGGGAGAAAGTACCCGAAGGATGGATAATCGACAATCAAGCCAACCCGACGACGGATCCGCGGGCGTTTAAGGCGGACCCGCCGGGTGCGATTCTACCGATGGGCGGGGTTGTCGCCTACAAGGGATACGGACTTAGTTTCGTTGTGGAACTCTTAGGCGGGGCGTTGAGTGGTCAAGGCTGTGCGGCAGGCGAAACGAAGATGGTCAGCAATGGGGTTCTCTTCACCGTCTACAATATCGACCATTTCACCGAGTTGGAGACGTATTATAAGGAAATCGAGGATTTGATTGCGCACGTCAAGTCAAGCCGTGTCGCCCCCGGGTTCTCGGAAATTTTGTCGCCCGGAGAACCGGAGTTTCAGACTGCCGAACGCAAATCCTCCGAGGGAATCACGATTGACGAAACAACGTGGGGAGCCATCTGTGACGAAGCCCGCGCAGTAGGACTTAATCCTGATGCTTGGTTGGAGTAGGTTCCGGTTAAACCTTCATGACAGAAAGAATGGTTCGTAGCTATTCGCTCCCGACTACAAACAGGGACCGATATGGGCAGGGATTTCTCAGTCGTCCCCGCTATGTTCTCCCGTCAATTCATAAACATCCCGCAGTCCACATTTATGGCTTGTCCCGTGATGTTTCGCGAACGTTCCGAGACAAGAAAAGCGACGAGCATTCCGACATCCTTTGGCGTCTGTTCCCTGCCAAGGGGACAGCGATCTCGAACAAAGCCCTCAAAGATTTTCCGCTTATTTACATTCTCCTCCGAAGCGTCTTGAGAATACATCCCCTCCAGTTGCCGCCACATTGAGGTCCACAACACGCCCGGGCAGACTGCGTTGACGTTAACGTTGAATGGCCCGAGCTCGTTTGCCAAAGATTGTGTAACGCTGATGGCGCCCGCCTTGGACGCCGAATAGTCGGCATGCTTGCCGCTCCCATGCCGCCCCGCGACGGAGGCGATGTTCACAATCTTCCCGCCTCCAATCTCTTTGAAGTGGCCAACAATCGCGCGGCTCACAACCCAAATGCCCCTAAGGTTGACCTCGAAACACTTGTCCCAACTTTTTAATTGAACTTCATCTCCAAGGACGTGGTCACCCATAATGCCTGCGTTATTAACCAAGATGTTAATCTGGTTGTGCTCGCCAAGTGCGCTCGAAACCGCCGACGCCACAGATGCTTCCTGCGTGATGTCCATCTCGACAACCGTAACCTTTCGGCCCAATTCTCGTAGTTCGATTGCCGTGTTTTCAGCGTTGTCGAGGTCAATATCGGCGATAATTACGTCAGCTCCCTCCTTGGCTAACTCTACCGCGATACCCTTGCCAATTCCGCGTCCGCCGCCGGTCACCAGTGCAGTCTTGCCATCTAGTATTCCCATTGCTACCCCCTTTCGTTGATGAGGCGTACATCTAATCTGCATCCATTGTAAGCCGCGCTTGGTCATTCCGACTTCGTTGAGATTGTGGTGATTCGACAAAAGTCATGATACATCTGTCACTGCCCGCACCCGCTTGAAGCCTTCAATTTATAAAACATATCGGCTAAGATCTTCGTCTTTAACAATGTCGGACAATTGCCCGTTGACGTATTCTGCATCAACCACGATAGCTTTGTCCTCAAGATCCGGGGCTTCAAACGATATTTCTTCAAATAGCTTTTCCATGATGGTATGCAAGCGGCGGGCGCCAATATCCTCGACAGCTTCGTTCACGCGATACGCGAGCGCGGAAATCTCATCAATGGCGTCCTCGCGAATCGAAATATTCAACTCTTCGGTCTCCATCATGGCAATGTACTGTTTCACAAGCGCGTTCTTGGGTTCCGTAAGTATTCGCTTAAAGTCGCCCTCGCCTAGACTCTTGAGTTCAACGCGTATCGGGAAGCGCCCCTGCAACTCGGGAATGAGGTCCGCCGGTTTAGACATGTGAAATGCCCCCGCCGCGATAAACAGAATGTGGTCAGTGCGTACCATGCCGTATTTGGTCGCTACCGTGCACCCCTCAATAATCGGCAAGATGTCGCGTTGAACACCTTCACGGGAAACATCCGGTCCCGCCTTCTGTTCTCTACCGGCAATCTTGTCGATTTCATCAAGAAAAACCAGTCCGGTGTCTTCCACTCGCGAGACTGCCTCGCCCACCACACTGTCCATGTCAATTAACTTTTCAGCCTCTTCCTGCATCAAGATTTGACGGGCTTCGGACACGGTTAATCGACGGGTCTTCGTCTGTTTGGGCATTAGCCCGCCGAACACATCCTTGAAATTAATGTCCATCTCCTCAATTCCGCCGGGCGAGAAAATCTCGATTAGAGGAGCTGTACGATTCTTGACACTGATTTCAACAGGTTTGTCTTCAAGCTTTCCATCACGAAGTTGTTTGCGAAACTTTTCTCGAGTTCTTAGATACCGTTCCTCTCTCTGTTTTCTAACGGACTCCGGTTCTACCGGCTCATCTTCAATTTCTATCATCCCGGCAGACAATTCAGGTATCTCTTGAGATTCTCCTTCGAGATCGCCGCTGTCGGCTAATTCCCCATCTTCACTTGATTCGTCTTCCCGGTTTTTCTTCAATGAACTTGGCGGCGGGTAGATGTAGTCCAAGAGCCTTTCTTCCACTTGCTCAAGTGCTCTTTCCTTGACAGATTCCGTCTGTTCCTCTTTCACCATGTTAACCGCGAGTTCGGTTAAATCGCGAATCATTGATTCCACGTCACGTCCAACATAACCGACTTCGGTATATTTTGATGCCTCTACCTTGATAAACGGTGCATCAACCAGCCTTGCCAATCGACGAGTAATTTCCGTCTTTCCTACTCCCGTCGAACCGATCATTATTATATTCTTGGGAGCGACCTCATCTCTGATATCCTCATCAAGCATCTGTCGGCGCGCCCGGTTACGAAGTGCGATGGCAACGGAACGTTTGGCTTCGCCTTGGCCTATGATATATTTGTCAAGTTCAGCGACAATCTGTTTTGGCGTGAGAGAATCACGCAGTGTCCTGTTCTCTGTTGGAGACTTTTGTGTATCCAAGATATCCCTCCGGTTTGGTCATTGAGTTGCCTGAAAATAGATTAGGAGTTACGCAGTTGAGTGAAAATAGTTTATAATTTGAGCATGAATCCACCCAAATATACTGACACTGACTATATTGATTTCTTGGTTGGCGCTCAGAAAAGTTACAGTTGTCTTGAAGCGGAAAAAGTTCAACCCCAAGCTGATAACCCACCGGCTCATGATTCGATAACACGGCTGCTGCATCGGGAGGATCCCGACAGCGGCAAACTGTGGCGCGAATCGAAACATCAGGTGAAATTGGAATCCGGCATTTTAGTTATAGATGACTCGACTCTGGATAAACCGTATTCACAAAAGATTGAACTGGTAACAAAACACTGGTCTGGGAAACACCACCGAGTTGTGAATGGGATTAACTTGGTCACTTTGCTGTGGACGGATGGCGATAGACATATTCCATGCGATTAGACATCTTTCCTAATTAACCCTTGTTGCTGACGATTGATAATCCACTGGTTCTAAGCTAAAATTGAAGTGATTTTCCTCTCGCTCCAGCGGAATAGCGTGTTTAAAGCTTTATTGAATCAACTCACATAGCCCCAGAGGGGCGGCAGGTGTATAGCAACACCGAATACACACTCACCAAAGCCCCAGCGGGGCGACAGGTAGCAACAGGCATATAGGTACATCCCCTCAATCCCTTGACTGTGTATTTGCGCCTTTGGTTACTCAAGACCGTGAATAAATCCCGATACTACTGGCATTATTTTGGAAAGATGTCTAATGGTACTGTCACAAAACGGGAACTCCACCGACAGCCAAGTGTCAACTATATATTAACGGCATGGAAAAATCAATATAAAAATCCGTGCCGTCATGAGCAGCAAGTCTTGATCCAGTTATACCGATGGGGGAAGTGCAATTGGAGTACGGAGGGATCCATTAGTGCGTCAACAACGATATGGGATTCAGAATTGGGGAATGCAAAAATGTCTTGCGGGACCCGACACGGCGGGGTGTCTGGCGGTTTCCTGTGGATTACTTTCGTGAACTGTGGTAAGATATTGAAATCTCCAGTACAAATCGTGTCTTTGAATCGTTAACTATGGCGCAGATCAACCTGTGATTTCCGTCCACCACACTTCGAGATCGCAATCCGCAGTGAGCGCGAAGTGTGGATAAGGTTAAAGAATCTTCCCGGATTCGCGACGAATCGTAACGCTTCAAACCAGACTGACGATTTGACCCCTCCATTGCAGGCGATTTCAGTCGCATTTTTGTTTGTAAGCAACCGATTCGACATCCGTCGCCGATTCTCCTCCGCTCAAGAGTCAACAAAATAAGGCGCTTAACAGTGACGCACCGCCGCTTTGAATCGATCTACCTGCTTTAGAGGCGGGCTGATTCACCGCCACCAAATGCAAGAATCTAGCATCTGGTTTGCGCTATTCGTAACCGTTTAGTTCGATCCCGAAACGAGGAAAAAGTTGGTCTGGCATTTATTTGGGACTGATCACCGGAACGAGGAGCATCCCTCTATGGGAGGGAATGAAGGGAGCGAATAGCGATAGAGATCCCCCCTGCCCCGATACTGGTTATGACGGACGTGCAATGAATGGGATCTCTACCGCACGGGATTTACTATGGGAACTCTATCGCGGTCACTATCCATGTCCCTTGATCCTTCACAATTCGTTCAGTTGATTCTATTCAGTCGCTTGATTGCTACTACAAACCGACATCGGCGAGATAGATTGATGAACTAATCAGCTACTGCTAATCTTTACGTGAGATCATCTTAGTTCGCAACGTGTGATTCGGTACTTAGGAGGAACGATGTCTACTATATCTAGGTTGTTAGCAGGTCAGGTAGGCGCAACATTTGTCAACCGCGCATAATCGCACATCATCGTGTCAGTATATAGTATGTCATTTATGATTTAAATACTACATATACTAGCACCATTGGTTAATGATGCCCTGCTTCCCATAGAATTATTCGACAACGGTAAACTTCCTGTGAGTTGAAGTGCCAACGTTAAGACGACTCCCTACTCGTTGGTAGCAAGTAGGGAGTCGGTTTCAAACTACCAATTCCACCATGATGACGTGCCATATAGCGAGTTGCTGTAGTTGAAATTGTAGTTTGGCGTCGACCAGACACTGGGATATGATACCCTCGGTTGCGTGCGCACTCTAGGAGTGTAAGTAGGATACGTCGGAGAGGTATACCAGCTATTGGTCGAACGGGGAGTCCTCGAATAGTACCTTTTTAGGTAGGTTGAGGGATTCCCCGTAGAATACCTCCCCGTGTTAGGGTTAAAATTTCCTGGGAAGGAATAGTTGTTATAGGGATTGCCGTCTGGAGCAGTCCGATAGTGAGGTCTTACGTAAGTTCCATCTTTACGGAAGTACCCACGTACTCTTACTCTCCTCGCTTCGGCATCATCTATTGAAGCGAGCACCGTAAGTCCGATTGTTACCAGCATCAATTTTACAATGAATAGTGAAGCGATGGTACGCACTATTTTAGGCATTAAAGCCTCCTTATGGTTAGTATTTGCCTTACTGGCATATGGTGCTGGAGTAGGTACGGGAGAACTTGCAAACTCGGTTAAACGAGTGGTGCGTACAAGACAGTCCGTACTAGTCCAAGAACAAGAATTTAACAAGTGTCAAAATTGACACTGTTACGAAAAACGATTCAAGGAGGCACGAATAGCAATTGTTATGCCAACCGAGCGTTGATTTGGGAAGTGTGTCCGTATTTTTTTGACACGAAGGTTTCGTTTGCTGGCTCGGGTTAAAGGGGATTTTGACGTCAGCGAAATGCCAACAGATGGCACGAGAAGGACGGCGGGAAGCACTCTCCCTACAAAGTTCGCGTAAAACGGACGCTTGTCATCTTTTTGAAGGGAGCAGAGTTTGTAGCGTAATAGGAGGGGATATTGCCGATTTGGCGGTCGCCGACCGCACCTACGCAAGTGTTATTCAACCGCTTGATTCAAGTGGATTCGATAGTGGCAAATTATATCCAATATGTATCAGATTGTCAACGCAGCTGACAAGGCGCCTCAGCGAAAACGCACCTAATTTTGCATTGACAACTATACGTGCGTATAGTATGATAGGGAACGAACAAAAACGAGGCGGCGTGGAAGCATTACTCCGCAAATCGCCAATTTTCCGGGTTCCATCAAGGCAGCGCATTGGCTCTTCACATACCTGAAATTGACCTTCGCGACGACAAACTTTTTTTTCTGTTAACATCTTGTTCACATTTGCCCGCGTATGAACCCGCGCTATCAAAGGAAAGTATTGAATAAAACCATGTGAACACCCCCTTGGAATCATGCCTCCGTTCACATTTTTGTACCTATGTTTGAGGCTATTTTTGCAAAAAAATAGGAACAAATTCCGCCAAAAACGCCCCAAAAGGGCGGCAGATCAACATTTTGTTCACATTGTCGGACTCTCAAGCGGCGGACCAGGGGGCGATTAAGAGCCTGTTTGAAAAGTCCGGAATCGCCTTAGAGAAAGGGCTATTTTGGGGTAAATGCCCTCAAGAACCTATTAGAAAAAGAAAAAAGTTGTCTGAACGGTTGATGTTTACGTTTACTCATTGGAGCAGTTAAATCTGAACCAATGAAAGGAGTAAACATGAACCGCAAGCGTTATCCCAGTGATTTGACTGATGCACAGTGGGAGAAACTGTCCTCGTTTCTGCCAGCCCCTCAACCATTAGGCAGACCTCCAAAATGGGAGATGTGCTTAATCATCAATGCTATCTTTTATGTCGTCAAGTCCGGTTGCCAGTGGCGAATGCTACCCCATAATATGCCACCGTGGCAAACCGTCTATTACCATTTCAGAAAGTGGCAAGTCGACAACACATGGCTCTTGATTCATCAGGCACTTCGCGAACAAACACGTTGTGATGGCGGCAAACAACCATCACCGACAGCAGCTATCATTGACAGCCAATCCGTTAAGACGACGGAACTGGCGGAGACTAGAGGATTTGATGGTCACAAGAAGGTCAAAGGACGCAAACGCCATCTGGTAACGGATACGACGGGTATTCCATTGATGGTCAAAGTCACTGATGCCAATGTTAGTGACAATCAGATAGCTATCGAGTTACTAACAGAAGTGTTTAGCTGGTACATAACAATTCAGTTGGTGTGTGCCGATGCCGCCTATCGCGGCGAATTAGAAGACTGGTTATATCTGGCTCATCAGTGTCAACTAGAGATTGCATCTACGCTAGGGCAGCAGGGGTTTGAAGTTGTTCCGTTACGATGGATTGTTGAACGCACATTCTCTTGGCTTGGTTGGTTTCGTCGATTGACTTTGGATTATGAACGCTTTCCTAAGACTGCTGAAACTATGGTATACATCGCTTCCATCTACTTGATGCGAAATCGAATCAAATGACTTTTCAAACAGGCTCTAAGAGGCGGTTCTAATTGCTTGCCGATTGCATTAGGCGCATTATCGATTTTCCTAATAATCTCTGTTTGGCCTTGTGTCATCTCATCTTTAATGCTGACAACGTCGGTCCCAAGACTAACAACGGCCGTACGGAGGTCATCAAAGCGCTGTCCCAACTTGAAATCGATCGCGGTTGCGAAGTCAGTCGCGACTGATTTAAATGCCGCGGTTTGTTGTTTAAGTTCGGCTTCCTGTCGATACGAGATTTGTTCTTCTCTCGTCACGGTAAATAGCCGATCGAGCGCTCGTTGTAGATTCGCAATTGCTCGACTTACCCTACCGATGCGCCACTTTTCCAGTATGTTGAACAGCAGCGAAGCGGCCATTCCCCAGACAGATGTCACAAACGCAGTTGACACGCCCGATAGAAGTGTTCTAATCGCGTCCCGAATTTCCGTCGTCTGTGTAAAGTTAACACTGGCAAATGATTTCAACCCCCAAACCAACCCGATAAAGGTACCTAGGATACCAAATCCAACAAGCAGAGCGGGTACACTATTCCAAAATCGAAGATTCATATATTGCCCTAATAATCGGTCTTCGCTGAAGAAAAGTGATGCCTCATCAGTTTTGAATACTATTTCTTTATTATCAGGCTCAACGAGTGAATTCCTAAACTCCTGCCACGCCTCTTTGAGTTTCACTTTGCCTGAAAGTTTCTCAATTACCGTCGGATTCCCCTTACTGGCAAATTTCTCTTGCAATTCAAGCAGACGCCTTGGTTTAGCGGTGCCTTCGTATTCGCCCACTTCTTTAGTTAAACTGCTAATCACGCGGCACTGAATAAAAGTTCTTACAAAGAAATAAAAACCAAAGAGAAGGAATGTACCACCAATGATGTATACAAAGACATCCGAAATCTGGTCATCAGTAGCCTCCCGCCATGGAAGTAGTAAATCAAAAAATTCGCTAAATTCGCTCATAATTCTCCTTTCTCAAAACTGACACAACGGTACCCTAAACCTGGGACTTCGCCTTTAGCTCAAGATACTTATTCACCACCTCCATCGTCAACTGGTGCGCCGGAACATCGAGCGTGATGACGCCACGACTCCGCAGAATCTCCAGCGTCGTCTGTTTTTCCTGCAATAGTCTCTCGGCAATTGCCCGTTGGTACACGATTTTGGAACTGGTCGGCTTCTGTGCGGCAAGCGCGATGACTCCGGAGTCCGTCAATGTTACGCAGGCGATGAGATGGTGTTTGGCGAGCATGGACACGCAATGAGCGAGGCCCTCCGCCGCATCCTTATCCAATATATCGGTAAAAAGGATAATCAGCGCACGTTTCCGTTGTTTCGAAGCCAAGAATTTAAAGGCGGTCTCGAAATCCGGTTCGACCGGATAAACTTGCAAGGCATAAGTGGCTTCGAGCATGGCGAGAAACTGTTTCTTGCCCGGCTTGGGGTCCAGGTAGCGGTGCACGGCGTCCGAAAAAGCAATCATGCCCACCTTATCCCCGTTGAGTGTTGAAACGTAGCTCGTCATCAGCGTGGTGTTGATGGCGTAATCAAGTTTGATCATTGCCTGTTCCGAGTTCGACGCTGCGTCCGGCGCAGTTTCACCCTCTTGCGCCTCCGTCAGTATCGGCGATGCCATCAACCTGCCGGCATCCAACATAATCACCACGTCTTGGCTGCGTTCCGTCTCAAAATCCCGGACAATCGGCTTTTGGTGTCTCGAAGTCGCCTTCCAGTCCACCCGGCGGATGTCATCATCGGGAGCGTAGTCGCGTAGCCGATCGAACTCCGTCCCCTCACCGAATTGCCGCGAGTTTTTCAACCCAAGTTGACCCAGCATACCGCGTCTAACCAGCAATTCGTACTGTCGGATGGCGAGCAGGTTGGGATAGACTTTGACCTCTGCTGCCGCTGCAACCCGGCGTTGGCGAATAATCAGCCCCAAAATCCCCCAACACTGGACGTGGATGTCTCCAAAATGGTAAATGCCGCGGCGCGACGGGGTAAGTCGGTAGATGACGCTCTCGGTTGCGCCCGGCGCCGCATAAACCTCGTGAATAACGCGGTCAAACCGAAACGTCGGGGGAAAATCGTCCTTCAGCCGCAACCGTAAACCGTGGCGAGAACGGTTGGTAACGCGCAGTGTCACCACGTTTTCCGCGCCCAACGAGAACTTGGAGTTCATCAGGCGGGCAACTTCAATCTTAGTGAACAGGGGTGTTTTCACGTAATCGATGACGCAAACGACAGACAGCAGTGTAAGATAGACGGCGTCAATGACCAACAAATTCGGCGAGACCGAGTAAAGCATAATCGGAATCGCTGACGGCAGCAGGAAGCCGAGAAGCCGTTTACTAAATCGCATGGCGTTAACTACCCTTTAGCTAAATCTCGGATGAAGTTGGTGACGCGGACTAACGCGGGATTTCCAACTCGGCGAGCAATCTCTCTATCACGTCGTCCGCGGATAGCCCTTCAATCTCCGCTTCCGGTTTCAGTAGCACCCGATGCCGATAGACATGCGGGGTTAGCCGCTTCACATCGTCCGGCAAGATGTAATCCCGCCCCTGCATCGCCGCGTAGGATTTGCATCCAAGCAACAGCGAGATTGATGCCCGCGGACTGCCGCCCAAAATGAGGTCGTCCGAACTGCGCGAGGTTTCCGCAATACCCACAATATAGTCGAAGATGGATTCCTCGACCGTGACCGCCTGAATCGCCGCTTGGCACTGCCCAAGCAAATCCTTGTCAATGACCCCCTCGACTCCCGCATCCGCGAGTTGAGAGGCATCGAAGCCGTTGTGATAGTTAATCAGAATCTGCTGTTCCATTTCGTGACCGGGATAATCGACGCGTAGTTTGAACAGGAATCGATCCAACTGCGCCTCGGGAAGCGGATAGGTGCCTTCGTATTCGACCGGATTCTGCGTCGCCAATACCATAAAAGGTGCAGCAAGTTCGTGGCGGATACCGTCAATACTGACCTGCCGCTCCTCCATACATTCGAGGAGAGCCGATTGAGTCTTTGCCGGAGCACGGTTAATTTCATCCGCCAGTAACACGTTGGTGAAAACCGGTCCCCGCTTCAGGTTGAATTGATGCGTGGATAAATCATAAACGCTTGTGCCGACAATATCCGATGGCATAAGGTCCGGCGTGAATTGCACGCGGCTAAATTCACCGGACACCACCATCGCCAGCGTTTTTGCGAGAAGCGTTTTTGCCGTGCCGGGGACACCCTCAAGCAGAACATGCCCGCCGGAAAAGAAACCGACAACCACCAGTTCAAACAGTTCCTCCTGACCGACAATCACCTTTCGGGCTTCCTGTTTCATTCTTTCAAAGACGTTTTGAATTAAATCCGACATAGTCCTCCTATTCTGAAACCGAACAAGGAATGGTGGGCAGTGCCCACCCTACAAATATACTGATGTATTCAGCTTGTAACAGCTGCTCTGCTCGTTATCTGCTCAGCTTGGATCGCATAATCTATGCGATCCAAGAAATCCGAGACGCGCAATGAAGAAATCTCTATCGTCCTCACTATCCGTTCGGTTGATGGCTACTACGCACCTATGGTTCTCGTAATCATGGATTACGAATCGGTATAAGTCCACTTTCCGCCATCGTCGAGTGGTTACGGATAGCTACCTTCAGAACATCTGGGACAGCTCCGAAACACTATCGAGAACCCACGTCGGATGCGCAACCGGGCTTTCCAACTGATTCGGTTGGAACTTCCCGGTCCTAACCAATACGCTCCGCAGCCCCATTCTCTCCGCACCCAAGATGTCGGTGGTGATATCATCGCCAACCATAATCACTTCGCTAGGTGAAGCCTGAAGGCTGTCAAGCGCAATTCCGAAAAAGAGTTCGCTCGGTTTACCCACCACTTTCGCAGACTTGCCCGATGCATATTCGAGGAGTGCCGCAAATGCGCCGCAATCCAATCGAATCTCTTCCGGCGAAACCCAATACGGTGATTTTTGCAGCGCAATGAGTTCGGCGCCCTCCATTAACAACCGAAATGCATGATTCAGAGAGTGAAAGTCGAATCTGTCTCCATAGTCGCCAAGCACGACAAAATCGGGAGACTCATTGTCTGTCGGAATCTCGTTGTAATATGATTTGACGAAATCATCCACCATAAAGTGGCAGCGCGCACCAGGTTGCGATCGCAAATAGAGGAGACAAGCGTAACTTGCGTTGAAAATTTCACTTTCATGGACACCAAACCCCAAGTTCCGCATCTCGCCACAGAGCATTTTCGGGGTTTTGGCTGTTATATTTGTAAGAAATCGAACTTGATACCCTTTCTCGCGCAGGTACCTCACAGTGTGAACCGCCCCGGGGTACGGCTCATTCTTGAAATAGAGCGTGCCATCCAAGTCGATGAGGAAAGCCTTGGGGCTTGTCGCCGTCATACCTCCCTCTCAATTTTGAGCAGGTGTGCATAACCTATTCCGTTAGCGGGCAGGGCAGATTTCTTGGTAGGAAGATTCACACAACAAACCGTTCTGTCCATCATGGCGTCCAACACCCCTCTGTGTACGCCTCGCGGTGCGATATTCAGGGCGGAATGACAGAAATGATAGTCGTCGCCGATGGTAGATTGTAACAAGGATGTTATGAAGGGATCGTCAATCAAGCGGTCGCTAAAAAGCCCGCGTTCGTTCCACGGACGAATGAAATACGATTTCGGTTCCCCGCGATTTTGCTCCGACGCATCAAGGTACCGACGCACAGGTGCGTATTCCATAATTTCCGCGATTAGGTTCCCCCTAGCTCGGTCGGTGAGGACATCGGGATAAACGATGTAGCCATCGTTATGAAAGGAATCAATATCCGCCTCGGACGGTCCCGATAAGCGAAATAGAGGTCCCAATTCAACTGGCATGAATTTCACTCCTTCCGTTCACATTTACACATGTCCATGCAAACCTATGAGTTCGACTTCGTACATTTGTAGGATGAGCACCGCCCTCCGTCTCTTGTAGGATGGGATTAACCATGGAACAACGAGGGCGATACAGATCCCTTGCCGATTATGACTCCCAATTACCCCAAATGCCTATAGAATCAAACTTTACATTTCGACCGAGGGCGCAAACGGAGATCTTCCAACCTTCTATTCTTCCGTTCCAACGCTATCGAGTTCATTCAACGGCGCATTGAGCTTGCGCGCCCTATTTTCGCCCTTTCGCAATATGCCTCAACTTGCTTCGCAAGTGAAAGCAGCCGGGCTTCTGAAATGTCACTCCGCGGTTCCAACTCTGCTAGCAGCGTTTGAAGTTCCTCGGTATCAATCGGTTTCCGTCTGGCGATTTCATCTACGAAGTTGGTGGTCTCCAGATTCGGGTTGACATGCCATCGCGCCGCAAGATTTGATCGAAATGTGTCGCGTATCTGCTTCAAAACTGCACGACGCGTATCCCCTTTCTGATACAAAGCGGTCATGGCGTGCACATACTCCGAACTGACGCGCCTGTGTGTATCCTCCAGCGTTAACGGCATACCAAATCGCCTTCCGCGAAGAATCAGAAATAGGAAAACAATCGCTCCAATGTAAACGACGCCCAAACCACCCGACGTATTGAACAACAGATACGTCAATGGGTCTGCTTCGGACGCCGAGCCAGCGGCATAGTAGTATTTTTGGGCGAGTCCCACTCGCGCGCGGCGAGGAAACGTCGTCATTAAATTGTATAGGAATGCCGTATTTCTATCGTCCCGTAAACCGTGCTCGGTAAAAATATCGGGGCAGGAAAAAAAATATGCGCGCCCCTCTCCTTCATGGAATGTTACAACCGAATAATCCGTGCCCTGTCCGTAGAGCGGCGCGATATCTCTCGCCGTTGGGTGGAAGGCGTAATTTGTACTGGAGTAAATTTCGTCCACCGGACGATTTTTGAAGATGGACTCTGTTGGGATTCGGCGTGAAACCCTCAACGGGTTTGATGCTCTGCGAATCTCCAATCCGTAGTCAAGCAACAACGAATCAAGCGCTTCGTTCTCCCCCGACGCGATCAGGGTGCCGCCGTCTTTTACGAATCCATGTATCTCCTCAACATCTTCCTCACCTAATCCTCGACGAAGATCCCACAGAACCAGTACGTCTAATCGACCCAGCCGAGCAGGTTGCGTCGCGTTTATCTTCGTCACGCGGAATTTGGAAGCCCGCATAACACGATAAAGCACGCTCTCATTGACAAGAGAATCACACGAAAATTGGAAAAAAGCAATTACAACCAGTGCAATGCCGAGAATACAATTTTGGGCGTTTCCCACCAGAGATTTCATCTGCTCGTTAAGTACACTTTTTTCAACATTTCTTGATAATCGGCAACGGTATCCGCGTCGCACGGCTTATAGCCGTACCAAACCTCGTCAAATACGCGAATCGCCGGTCGCAGCACTTGTTGCAATTCAGCGTGCGCCCCCAATGTGTGAAGATATTCCAGATTGGTCAAGCTCTTGTCGTAAGTGAGCACGCCGCGCTCCTGGAGATTGAGGATAACCGACAAATAGAGGAAGCGGAGCGCCTCTCTAAAGTTCTTTGATTCCGCAGCCCTTTCAGAATGCGTTAGAGCTTCCTGCTCCGTCGCCACGCTTTCGGTTGGGGATTCAGTTTCCTCATGCCGCACCTCGGCAACCAAATTCCTGCGAATCTGTTGGATGAAGAAAATGCTTACGACGACCAGAAGGATGCAGCCCAGCGTGACAAGAACGTGTGTGAGATCGATATCCATCTGCCTACTAGGAGCGAGCAACTTGCTCAAAATCTCCTCATACTCCTCAAAGGAAACTTCCATCTCACCCTGTCTCGTTTCTACCTCTTGCCTAAACCGCTGCTCCTCCGTCTCGATCGCAAACAGAACGGGGATAGCCGAAAAAAAGAGTATCACACAGATGGGAGTCTTAAGGTTTGAAAAGATCTTCACAATGTCTGGGTAAAATCTGACTCGGATGATTGTGGAACTGCGAACTGGCGTGGGTGGAAGCTGCACGGACGTATTCATGCCTCTTCGCTCGTCACGTGAATCTCAATGTCGAAACCCTCTTTCCGAATTCGGCGGTCAAAGTATACGAGCGTAATACCTATTACACCGATTGGAAGAGTTAGACAGTAAATGGCGTAATCGAGGCTACTCCAAATGGTGTACTGGGCAAAGCTCCACCAAGACGTCAGTTCCGGTAGTTCCAGTGCGTACATGCTCGCCAACATATCCAGTAGATTCTCATCTTCTTGCGGCACCTCCTCACCATCTTGCGTATCACCCGTTACGCCGCTAATGAGTCCCCAAGACATTGGAAGAATGCTAAGAATGATGGACGTCAGAAGAAAAATCCCTATTACCACCCCAAAAACCTGCCACCAGCCGCCTTTGACCAGTTCACCGCTGCGCTTAAGCGACTGGACTGCAGAATTTTCTTCAAACACCGCCGCTAGACTACAGAAAATCCAACGCACTCCGACACATAATGCTGCCAAAAGAAATATGTAGTCGATAGCGTAGTCCGCGATCTCGGGCAGATAGATTTCACAAAGAAACGGGACGTCGAATCCGATACACAGGAGGTCCAACGGGAAGTCCCATCCGAGACGGTAAAGAAGAATTAACGGTATTATCACTATCCCGTAAAGGAGACCACTAACAAAGAATGGCCAAAACCGACGTTTGGTCTGCCTGAACGCCGCACGAACTGTAACGCGTTTGCCCAAGTAAACTTGGGTGACTCCAAAGAACAGTGTACTTATGACAGCAAACATCGCTAAAATCACGACTAAGGAGACGACCGAGGAAACAAGTCTACCAACTCCGGATATACTGCTCAGATCGCCGGCAGAAGAGAGAAAAAGCGCGAAAATCCCGTCCAATAGATTGGCAGTTAATGCTATAACAAAATAAACGCTGCAGATGCTTGCAAACAGTCGGAAATGGTTTCGATAGAGGCTAAACATAGAATCCAGAATATCCGTGAACCCCATCGGTTGAAGTGATGCCGCGGTCGAAACTTCACTGTCGCTTGCTGGTGATCGACCGTTGGGTTGTAACATTTCATCCTCTACGCGGTCTAGACGGTTTTATCACATTATCCGGGTGCGGACTTAGTGGTCTATTCGCTAAGAATTTAATGCTTAGGAGACTGGCACAAGAAACGGTTCTACCACGCCGGTAGGTGCGGTTTCTAACCGCACCGGCACCCAACACTAACCATATTTTTTTGGAAAATAAACCACTTAGGCTTTCCTGCATCTTTTACCTACCGAGTAAACCGGAGTTGAAATGTATCTCAACTCCTCAGCGCTGTCACGCCGGCTCACCGGTTACGCGCATCTCAATATCGAAACCCTCTTTCCGAATTCGTTGGTCGAAATAGACCAGCGTTGCACCAATAATGCCGACCGGCAGCATCAGGCAAGTGATGGCAAGACTAAGAAAGTTCTGAATTGAATGAACGACCAATTCCTTCCAAGTCGTCAGTTGCGGAACAAACATACGTCGCAACAACTCCACCAAATCCCCATCTCCACCCATTGTTTGCGTCAAGCCTAGTACGAATAGCAAAGAAAATTGAAGTATGAGTTGAACGAAGAAAACCAACAAAAAAATCCCGATCATCATACCGAAAACACGCCACCATCCGCCTTTAACCAATTCACTGCTGCGCTTGAGTGCCTTGACTGCCGACTTTTCCTCAAACACCGCCGCTAGGCTGCAAAATATCCAGCGAAATCCAAAAAAGATGGCAAACGGAATACCGATGAGGGTAATCGTTAATACCCCGACAATCAAAGCGTAGAGAAGATTGCTCCCAAGGTATGGCCAAAACCTGCGCTTCGTTTGGTTGAATGCCGTGTTAGCGTCAATCTGTACCCCCAAGAAGACTTGCGTGCTTCCGAAGACGAGTCCGCCTATGACAAACAGCATAATCACCGAGCTAATCAACGAAAGAATGCCGGTTACTAGCATCAGCATCGCCATGCTGAATTCGCCAGAATCGATGGCGGAAACCGTGACAATACCAATCAACAGATTGATGACAAATCCGCAGACAAAATAAACGCTGCAGATTCTTACAAACAGTCGGAAATGGTTGCGATAGAGACTAAACATGTTGTCCAGAATGTCGCTGAACCCCATCGGTTGAAGCGATGCCGCAGCCGTCTCTTCACCACTGTTTAATCCTGATGAATCATTTGATTGTAACATTTTCTCTCCCCTTGTTCTCAAATGGTTTGACTCGCGTGGCAACAGGCGCCCGCGTTGGTATGCAGGGTATCTTTCCTTGCAACGCTAGGAGGTTGCGATCAGGAGATTAGTCCCACGGGGATTGGAATGTAAAAACATGCAAGAAACTGCATTGCCGCGAACCGCTATGAACTCAATTGCCCAAATCCTACGCAAATCACGGCCAACACATGACGTACAAATTCATGAGCAATGATAGCACAGCCCAATAGGATTGTAAAGAAGTGCCAAGAGGTCTCGGTGCCCCTCGCCGAGAAAGATATCGGATACGGTGCTGTATCCCCACGCCGAGTCCTACCGGCGGGAAAACTCAACCGATTCGTGGTTAATCCTCACATGTTGTCAAACCGCACCGCGCGTCATCAACATCCCAATACCGATTTCCCCTTTCCGAATACGCTGATCGAAATAGACCAATGTGGCACCAATTATGGGGATTGGCAGCATCAGACTATTGATGGAGAGACTGATGCACTCGTAAATCAAGCGATCGACCCATCCGTCCCAAAAAATGGGTTGTAACACTTCCAGTAGATTTCTGTGACCGTGCATTGCGTCAGTTAAACTGAATGCTGCAAATAACGACAGCTGAAGCATTGAGTGAACTGCCAAAGCCAGCACACAAACCCCAAATATGATACCAAAAACCCTCCACCACGCGCCTTTTACCAATTCACTGCTTCGCCTGAGCGCATCGATTGCCGAATTTCCTTCGACAAAAGCCGCCACACTGCCAAAAATCCAGCGCACGCCAAGATAGAAGGCAGCTGGAATCCCCACGATAGTTAGCGACAATAGCCCGACAACTAGCACGTATAGGAGGCAATATCCAAGGCAAGGCAAAAAACGGTGTTTTGTTTGTCTTAATGTGAGGACGACGGTAACGTGTTCGCCCAATATAGCTTGAACAGTTCCGAAGATAATCCCACCTATGACAAACAACATGATTACAATTCCAATCAGAGAAACAACAATGATCGTTGGTACCAGCACGTTTAACGGTCCCAGATCAGTAAAAGAAATTGTCGGGGAGCCAATGAGCAGCACGACCGGTGATTTGATAACAAAATAAATAGCGGAGATGCTCGCAAACAATCTGAAATGTTTGCGATAGATGCTAAACATTGTGTCAAGGATGTCCACAAATCTCATCGGCTGTAGAAATGCCGCTGCGGAACCTTCAACCTCAGTGAGTTTTGGTGGATTGCTAGGTCGGGACATGCGCCCTCCATGCAGAATAGACGGGATTGCTGGGCGGTGAATGACGGTTTTGTTAGTTGAAAAATGCGGATCTCACCATTTTCGCAAGATAGTGATTCAGGTTGGAAAAAAATGTTAAGAATCGCCGTTTTCTGTGCTTTCATACTCTCGCGCGTCTAAGATTAATCCGGCGCAGCGCAATATCTGCCAGCAACAGAAGGAGGGCGGCAATAAGGAAGGGTCGCCAGAGGTGAATGCGGAGAACGACCGGCTGTTCGGGCGAGCGAAATGCGTCTTCGGGTGGGGGATTGAATCTACCGCCGGACACCGACGCGAGTTGGATCAGTCCGGCTTCGTTAGCGTTATGAACGAGGTATTCCTCCGGATAGGAAACCACGGTTCCGGTCACTTGAGTATTCACGACCTCGCCGCTTCGTTTCTGCATGATATTCACGAAATACGGTCCGACATCATTCGTCGGAAAGTCAAGTTCATACCGCCCCGGCGCGGTCTGCGCCACGCCGAGTTGCTTCTTTTTCAGGTCTGGAGCGATAAGGGAGATGTCGCTTTCCAACTCGTTCAGAAAATCGCCGGTCTCGCCAAGGGCGTCAATCGCAAGGTGCGCGTTTCCCTTCTCCTGCTTGATTTCCGCTTGAAAATTGCTTAAGGTTGTTTTTCGCATCGTGTCACGCACTAGCTGCGTCCAGAATTTGGCGTAACCAGGCCATTCCAGCCAATCGGAAGCCCAACGCGCTTTGGCGTCGGATGTAAAAGCGACGGATTTGCCCAAGCCGTACTGCCAACTCGCCAGCAGTGGATCGCCGCGATCGGAAACGAGGAAAATTTCCGCCGTTGGCCGCGGTTGCGTGGCGACGTAACCGAGCAGAAACGGTGCAACTTGAAGGTCGATTCCGCTTAGAACCTGCGTAGGTTTAATCATTTGCGGAATATTATACGGACCCTGCGTAGGACTCACTCAGCAACGGGAGATCGCAACCGTAAGGGGATCATCTTGCCCTGCCTTGGATACACTTGATCGACGTATCAATGCACCGAAAATATTAAACCTAGTACATTCTGAATTTGCCGAGTCCCATTTCTCCTCGAATGAGCCAGCCGCTCCTAGATTCTGTTGACATTTGAAAATTGAGCCAATATTGATTCACTTGAGGCAGAATGTTGGGCAACCACAAGGGGTTCCTCCACATTGGGTCAATGTCCGTAGGGGTTGGGTTTCCCAACCCGTTGGGCGAGGATCAACTGACTGGATAAGGAAGGATCAAGTGACCGAATAGGGGACGCGATAGAACTCCCATAGAGATCTTACCTCGCCTCTACGATAAGGATTCATCGGCGAATTATGGATACGCCTTACATAAATGTCAACACGCCCTAACCAATTCCCTCGTAAACACTTTCTAACCACCTTTTATGCGGCGGCACAAGCGGCGGCAGCGCCGAAATCGGAGCCCAAAACAGTGTGAAGATATGGTCCTGATCGCCTTTTACCTCCCATTCCTCCGCCGTTTCTTCTAACGCGGTTAGCCTGAAGAAATACCTTGTTTTCCGGGCGCTCAGCTTTTCACTCGGCACCCATCCGGTGATGTTACGGCGGATCCGCGTCGGATCGGAGGCGCTGTCGTATTCGACATACGAGACGCGAGTGAAATCTGTGTGGATAGAATTGTAATTTACGGTCAGCCCTTTGGTTAGCTCTTCCTTGTAGACGTTTGAACTCAGACTTGGGTCGGTATAAACCTGGGTTATATTCGCGACGATTCGCTCATTCTCCTCCAACTCGTTTTCAATACAGCCGAGCGGCTTGTCAATCTTCACTCTCCGCAGCCCAGTTTCCTCAAAGACCTCTCTTATAACCGCTGTCTCGGGTGTTTCACCGTCTTCTACGGTCCCGGCCGGAATTTGGAATTCCGCTGTCGGATGCTTGAATAACAGCAGCTCCGTCGCCCCATTGCGTTGCCGTGTAACGAATGCAGTAACTTTCTCGACAGTGCTGCCCACTTGAATTCTCCTTGGTTTTCGTGCGATGCCTCATGTTGGCGAATTAAACTGAATTCACCTCTGATTTTCCATCTCCATCTCACTTACCTTGGATAGACTTCCATTCTCTCCGAGCATCCTTGCCGAAGAACTTGGCTTCAACCGCCTCCCCGATGTCAATATCAAACTGGTCGGCTAACGCCGCAATAATCACGAAGGCGTCGGCAATCTCCTCTTTAAGCCGATCAGCGCGAAACTCGTCATAGTTTTTCGACCAAAGCCGTTTGAGTTCCGACGCAATCTCCCCTACCTCTTCGGTCAGTAACACCCCCAGCTTGACGGGATCCGTAACAAAACCCCGTTTCCCGCGTTCCTTGGCGATTCGTGTCTGAAGATCCCCTAAATCGGTCATCAATCCCTCCTTAGCGGTTCATTCCCTAGGTGATTATGGACTCACCACGAACTCGGTAGGAGCGGCCTCCAGGTCGCGATCCTCTACTTGCATCAAACACTTAGTGAGTACACCACTTACTCAAAATAAAAACTCGTGAACAGACTTCACACGTCGTCGCACAAAGATAGATAAAACAACTTGTACGAAGAAAGAAATCAATACAACTGTTCAACAAACCGCCGTAACTGGAGCTCCAACTCCCTTCCTTTTTCCGGGTGCTCATCCACCAGGTTGTTAAGTTCGTACAGGTCTGCCTTTCGATCATAAAGTTCCGGTTTTGGCGGCGTTTCCAAACTGCCGACAAGTGTGCAGGAGATTGCGCCAAGTGTGCCCGGCATGCTCTGTTCAATCTTGGGAAGGGTCGGCAGCCACCAGATATAACTCCAATCCGGCGTGCGTATGCTCCACGATTTCAGGTAGAAGCCGGAGTAAGCGTAATCGCGAATTTTCTCGATCTGTCCGGACATGATCGGAATCAGACTCTGACCGTGCATGTGCCCCGGTCCCTCAATATCCAAGAAATCAAGTGCCGTAGGCATAATATCCGGCGGCTGCGCGAATGCTACGCGGCGCTCGCCGCTGCCAATTCCCTCTGGATGCCTAATGATCAGCGGTACATGCACAAGCTCCTCGTAGGGCCAAGGACGCGCTTTGCGCATGATGCCGTGCCCCCACATGCCCTCGCCCAGCGGTTCACCGTGGTCGGACATAAAGACAATTAAGGTGTTATCGAACATCCCGAGTGCGCGTAACCGGTCGAGGAAGATGCCCATCCATTTGTCCACCAATGTGATTTCGCCGGCGTAAAGCGCTTGGACACATTTTAGGTCCTCCTCCGTCAGGTACCCCTTTACCTCGCTGGGTATCGGGTGAATGAGTTCTTTGCCGTTGTAGCCGAGCTGATACATCCGGTTGAAAGGTTCCGGCGGGTCCCAGGGTTCATGCGGATCAAAACAGTCCATCCACAAGAAGAGTCCATCCTTCTTGGGTTGATTTTCGATCCAATGCAGAGACGACTTGACGACCTGCGCGATAAAGTGGTCCTCATCGCTCTTCCAGTGCGACCGATTTCGCAGATACTGTTCAAGCTGCTCGCGAACGTTTGCACTTGCTCCCGCGTCACTGTTGGATTTGTGATAGGTGTCCACGTCCACTTGAATCGATTCGTCTAGAATATGAGGGTCGCCCTCCTGTCCTCGGATGAAGTGGACGTAGTCGAAGCCGCGCTCAAACGCCATTTGCGGCTTGTGCATGTGATACGTGTCCGTAATCAACGCCGACGTATAGCCCGAATTCCAGAGCACCTCCGCTAAGAGAACATCGTCGTGCTCGAGACGTTGCCACCCCCGAAAAGGAAAGGTGTAACGTCCGGTGAACAGGGAGGTGCGTGTCGGGATTGTTGGCAACCCTTCCGAAAAAGCCATATCGAAGACACAGCTTTCCTCAGCAAATTGATCGAGATTTGGCGTTTGAATCCACTCGTTGCCGTAGCAACCGAAATGGTCGACACGCCAACTGTCTGCCATAACAACAATAACGTTCATAATTTTTAATTTTGCCTCAAGATCGGGCTTAGTATATTTGTAGGGGGGAATCAACCGAGCGAATATCGAGTGCGATAGAGATCCACGTCCCACCATGGTTTGTAAGGTGCGATCAGCCGAGTGAACAACGAAGGATCACCGGAGCGAACAGATCAACCGACCGGATAGGGATGGATCAAGGAAGTGAATAACGAGGGCGATATAAATCCCATAGTGAATCCCGCGCGATAGAACTCCCAAGGCTATAGGAAGTCTCAATACAGATCCCAGTGCGATAAAACTCATGTACGCACAATACAAACCAACATGGGCTTCGAAAAAGTGTTACTTGATAGCATGCCATTATCCCTGTCGGAATAATTCTTTCAGCAGGTAACACTCGTGTTTGGATCTATGACAGGCTTTGATCAGGTGTTCCTTCGTAAAATGCTTTGCACTCCAGCGGAGTGCTATGTCAATAGAATCGTAGTGTGTCCAATCTCCGCGCTCCAGCGGAGCGCAATGTGTAGCACATCATCAAGTGATATTCATTTTTCGTATTATGGCTAGCTTTGAAAAAGTGTTACTTGATAGCGCGCCATTATCCCTGTCGGAATAATTCTTTCAGCAAGTAACTGCCTAACATTTCCATGTAGGAGGGAATCAAGCGAACGGATAGTGAGTGCGATAGAGATCTTCTTGCCCCGACGGTTTGTCTATAGCGCACATTATCCTTGGCGGAATAATTCTCTCATCAAGTGACACTCGACTCTCGCTCTGCGACAGGTTCCGAAAGAGTGCTTCTCGGTAGAATCATTCGGATGCTCCCCTTGCCAAGCCCTAGCGAGTCTATGATTCACGACGAATTAGAGTTGTTCTTCACTTTGTGCCATCCCATCTTCGGATTGATGGAAGCGGATTTTCTAAAACTGGATTCGTCTCCCCATAGTGCCCGCCAATGGATCCGGATAGTCTTCAAATCTATGAAGCGAACGCAGATAGTCTGCGCTAACCTGCGCAGCTTCCGCTGGCGACATAATCTCGGCGAGTGCCTGGTGAACGGTCACGTATCCGTCGTAACCAACCGCCTCCAAAGCGTCGAAGACCTCATGCCAATTCACCCCGCTCGGATCGTGGAGAGGGATGTGGTCGAAATAGACCGTCCCGCGAACCCATGTTTCGACATTCGCACTGCCTTCAGGGTTGGGCATGTAATTCTGAAGATAAACATTGAACAGATACGGCTCGAAGGCTTGGAGCGCCTCCAAACCGTATGCTTGACCGCACATTCGCAGATTTGCGGGCTCGTAAATAATGCCAAAATTCGGACGATCGACTCGCCACAGCACCTCCATCGAACCGTCAATCGTCTCGAACAAGCTAGCAGCGTGGCACTGATGCGCGAGACGTATCCCCCGTTCGGCAGCCTCGTCGCAGGCGCTCTCTACCCAAGAGATATCCTCTTCTTTTTTCATGCAAATTCGCATCAAGCCGCAGGGAAACGCTTCGGCAAGGTCAAGGTAGGGGGTGATATTTCGCAGAGCATCAGGCCCTCGTTCCGAGTTCTGCGGTATAGCGAAGTCGCCGGTGACCATTGAAACAGTGAGGTCCAAACGGTTTATAATGTGGTGTATCTCTACCACGCGTTCCTTTGGCGACTGTATCCCGGCAACCGATGCTCGCATGCAGATTGCGTGATAGCCGTTGTCCTTCGCCAGTTGCGAAAACTCTTCAAATGGCACGGCAGCCTTCTCTTTGTCAGAGAACGATTCCGCAATCCGCGTGGAGAGTGAGAGTTTCATGTACGACACCCCTATCTGTCTTACTTATACCATTTCGCTTGAATAATAGTGCATATGATGTCTTCACTATATCGTTCACTTACGCCGTAGGCGGGGGATCTTGCCCCGCCGGCTTTGCGCGAAGACAAGACTTTTGTTCCACTTCACGCAACCAATGCACAACCATTTTAGAGAAATGGTATTACGATCCAAAAGCGCATAGCGAGAGGAGTGAGTTAGCACATGGGGAACACGGATATAACCCTAACACGACGAGCCCTCTACGTCAACGTCAATCCCCCTGCATTTCGCCCATCACGTGCTCCATCCTTCCACCTCCCGATGTCCCAATCCAATGTTTTCACCATCCGCCCATGATAACCCTGTGCGTCCAATCTTCCCCCCGTCCCTCCGTTCCTCTACGTAGGAGCAAAACCCCAGGAAAACCCTTGGATGGGGCACGCTTAACGTGTTACACATTGCTCTTCACCTCTTTTCCTTCCTTTCTCAGTTCTGATAGCGTAATCGACCGGAAATCTGCTATCATATTCTCCCTAACCGGAATGCATTCACGCGCATCAGCCATAGGAGAACTTTGGAGGGTTTCATGCAAGACCAAATGAAAGTTGGAATCATCGGGTGCGGCGCTATCAGCAGGGCATACTTCGGCGGCGCCCAAAACACGAATACTTTGAGAATCAAATCCTGTGCCGACATTCGCACCGAAGCCGCGCAAGAGGCGGGGGACACGTGGGGGTGCCAAGCCGTCACAGTGGACGACCTGCTTGCCGACGACGAGATAGAACTCGTCATTAACTTGACCGTTCCAAAGGCGCATGTGGAGGTGGCGATTTCGGTCTTGGAGTCGGGAAAGCACGTTTATAGCGAGAAGCCGTTCGGTGTGAGCATCGAAAGTGGACGGCAACTCCGCGCGAAAGCGGCTGAAACCAAGTTGCGCGTCGGCAACGCCCCGGACACTTTCTTCGGGGCAGGGATTCAGACATCGCGGAAGGCCGTTGACGAGGGTGCAATCGGAAAACCCATCGCCGGTGCGGCGTTCATGTGCGGCCACGGTCCCGAAAGCTGGCATCCGAATCCCGCCTTCTATTATGACATCGGCGGCGGTCCAATGCTCGACATGGGCCCCTACTACGTGACAGCACTGATAAACATTCTCGGACCCGTCAAACGCGTCGCCGCAATGACCACCAAGGCGTTTGAGGAAAGAGTGGCAACCGGCGAAGCCACTCACGGCTTGCGCATCCCCGTAAAAACGACCACGCACCTGACCGGAGTGCTTGAGTTTGTTAGCGGCGCCATCGTCACCACAATCATGAGTTTCGATATGTGGCGCCATAGCTTGCCGTGCATCGAACTTTACGGCGAAACTGGTTCCATTCAAGTGCCCGACCCGAACGGGTTTGCCGGACCGGTGTTCCTGTCGCAGAATCGTGAGGAGTGGTCGGAAGTCCCGCACGCCTTCCCGGCGAATGCGCGTACCATTGGCGTAATCGACATGGTTCGTGCGATTCGCTCCGGGCGCCCGCACCGCGCCAATGACGCTTTGGCTTACCATGTTCTTGAAGTGATGCTCGCATTTGACAAGTCCTCTGAATCGAGTGAGCATATCGAGATTCAGAGTACCGTGGATCGCCCAGCACCCCTACCGCTGGGCCTCGACGAGTGGGAAGTGGAGGACTGAGGAGCTTCTTTGATTAAGAATGGGATTGCGTTGGATAGAGTGAAACCCAACTCAACTTGTATAGAGGTCGTACAATGAACCAACAGCTTAAGCTGCAATGGCAAGAAGAATTTGAAGCGGCGGACATTAAAACCGTAAGACAGATGCTCGCTCAAGAGCCGGGACTGGTCAATGTGCGGATCAGGCAGAGCAATCAGGAAGAACCGCGGTGGGGCCCACTATTCGTCGCCAGCATCAAACTCAATAGTCTGGAAAAAATCAAAGCCCTCGTTGAAGCAGGCGCGAACGTAAACAATAGTGAACTCGGCACGCACTGGCCCAGCACCGATTACGAGATTAACAGGTATTTGATTGAGCGTGGAGTTGACGTCAATCAGCCCAGTTATCTCGGGTTCCATGCCATCGGTGTCACAGGATTAGATACCTTTCTCCTGATGATGAAGCACGGCCTCGATCCCAACTTCACGTGGGAATACATCGGACAGACGATGTTGCATATGCAAGCGCTGCATGATAACGACAAAGAGTTGGCGTGTACCTTTGTTCTAATCCGGGCGGGAGCAAATGTTAACGCGCAAGCCCGAACCGGCCTAGATGACGAACCGATTATGGAGAACGAGCACGGTATCAGGTACGGCAGAGAAACCCCGCTCCACTCCGCCGCTCGTTCCGGCAGTAAGCTACAGGTGCGACTTCTGCTTGACCACGGAGCGGACGCATCGCTGCGGACAGTTAGCCGGATAGTCGAGCCCAAACAACTCACCGAGTGGACGGAGGAGGTTACATCCTTCCTCTGGCCCATGACAGAGTTCAAACGACTGATGTTTGAGCCGTATCCGGGCGAAACACCGCGGGAGATGGCAATTCGTTACGGGCATGATGAGGTGGCGACGGTCCTTGAGGAGAGAACAGGCTGAATTTAAAGTCACTGCAGCGAAAAATTTATACTCTAGGATTTCGTTATTCGGTAGGTAGTAACGTAATAACAAAAAGCCGTCTTTTGGAGCGAGGGTATGATTCCGCTCTTCAGCCGTGCTCGGCTTGGATAGACATATCCAAGCCTTATCGCATGAAGATTAAGCTAAGGGTGGTCGTCTAACATTGGTGCGCTCTACTTGTCAGAACCCTTAACGTAGTCCGCATTGAGCATAGAGAAAAACTCTATCGCACCCCACACGGTGTGTGAGTGCGGTAGAAATCCTTTTCCAACCGCACCGGACCCTGCCCAAACCGCGTCCGCAAGCCCGCACTTGATTCGGCAACTCAAGCCATCGAATACGCTCAAGGGAAAAACCGGTACCCATATCCCCCGACGATCTCGCGTATGATTGTCCACAATCCACCGATGACATGCTGCCCTAAAATCACCCCCAAGAAAAACGGCACGAGTATAAATGTAGGGTGGGCACCGCCCACCGTTTCTTGTAGGGTGCAATCAACCGACTGGATAAGGAGGACGATAGAGATCCCTTGCGCACCAGCCTGTAAGAGCCCAAGAGGACGGAAGGTAAGTGGAAGAGAACAATACGTACACGAAAGATCCTCCTAAAAATGCATAAAAACGCTATGTTGGCGGCTAATCTAACAGGCTCTATAAGCGGCAACTCGAGCCAACGAATACGCTCAAGGGAAAAACCGATACCCATATCCCCCGACAATCTCACGTATAATTGTCCACAACCCACCGATGACATGCTGTCCCAAAATCACCCCCAAGAAAAACGGTACCATCTTGCGGTAGAGCTGAATGCCACCGAACTTAAGTATCATCCACTTCACCATCCACCCCAGAAACACGGAAAACCACATCGCGCTCATCACCCAACCACAAGCCACCGCATACCCGACAGGATGAAACGGAAACCCGACAAACCGATGATGCAGCACCGTAAACAGTGCCGTGATGCCAGCCCCCAAACCCACCTCCCGAAGCATTAGGTCGTTACCCTCGCCCGGGTTTTGCAGCCACACTTCTAGGCGGCGCATCGCTTCCGATCCCAGATTGTACCGGGTTCCCGTACCGTGACGGTACATGGCGTCAGTGTACGCCCAAAACCCTGCGACTGTGCCGACAACCGAGGCGACAATCATCGCCGCAAGAAATCGGCGGCTCGACGCCCCCACAGACTGCGCAAGTTTGAATCCTTCAAGCTGATGACCAACCGGATGAGATCGATACGCCCGGCTCATCCAATAAAGCCGCGTGAACAGCGCGATGTTGCGCGCACCCGTGCGGCGTGCCCCGAGACCGTTCAGAATGAGCTGCTCGGGACCTATCCACTCGGCGTCGTGCGCCGGCGGTCCCGTTTCGGCGCGGATACGGGCAAGCGCGATCATGTAGAGAAAATAGATTAGGAGAAAAAGGGCGGCGATCGCCACAGACATGCCGGTATAGTACAACGCCAGCACCAAGACACAGATGCCCGCCACCATCCCAACCAGCGCAGTCCGGTAGCGCATAGGCTCGTTCGCCTCGGCTCCCTCCGGCGGATCGCCGCGAATACCCCAGCCCAGCACCTGTCGCAGGTATTTACGGCTTGCCCACAAAGCGAGAATGGTAAGCGCTATCCACGCGCCAGATGTCTGATAACTCCGATACGGTCCCGGCGTATGCCAAATTCCGACCGACCGCCGTAAGATGAGTTCTGCTTTCCAGAATAGATGGAAAAACCACGCCGAAAACGAGAGGTTTACCGGTAGGAAGTAGACCAACCCGATCACGAAAGGATACACCGCCACCGGCGTCCAACCAATGGCATTCCACGGCTTTGCCGCGAACAGCGGGGCGGGGTTGTACACAATTTTGAAACTGGGTACTACCGGGAAGAGACCGTGCAAACCGTTAATGACATCAATGCTACCGGTTAAGATGAACCCAATCCACAGCGCGCGATTCGAGAGCAGTCCTGTCCCGCCCCTCGCCAGTTCCAACGGCAACTGGATGACCGGGTAGGACAACTTCTCATTTTCCGTCCACTGCTTCCTGATGATGGCGTTCATGCACAGCAGAACGAAGAGAAGCACTACCAAGAACCCGCTCCAGAATGCCACCGGCAGCAACCATGCGCTCAGGTTCCTATCGGCGTAAAGCGTGGTCTCCCCTTTCTGGAAGGCGATGAGAGCGCTTTCGTCGAATACGGTCAGCCATTGGGGGATATGCCGCCCGAACAGCACCGCCCACTCGTTTTCCGGAGTGGCGGCCCACATAGAGGTCAGCGTCGGGACCACGACAATCATCAGATCATGACCGAAGATTCCGGTACCAATCGATAGCATCACATAGACGATGAGGATTTCGCTCGGTTGGAAAGCGATCTGTGGAGCGGCTCTCTTTAGCAGTGCGTTCAGAATCACCAGCACAAAGATGCTGAACGTCACGTTATAAAAGAGTGTGAAAAGCGTAGAATAGACGGCGGGGTTGAGCGACTCCGCGTGCATTAGCCAATAGAGGTTGATCGGTATCAGCAGCGCTCCCAGAACTAGGGCGCGATAGAACGAGATCTTCCTCTCTGCTTGCAAAGGCGTCGAAGCTCCTCAAATGTGAAGCACGGAGGCGGGGATTCCTCTCACGATTCACGTGGGATGCGGTTTAAAGCGGGGTTGATTCATCTGAAACTTAAGCTGCCTTGTGCTGAATCGTACGTCGTCTCGCACTCGCGCGTGCAAGCCCGACATCCAATGTGATATGGCGATACTCCGTAATACCGAGATTGATTGCATGCGCCGTGTCGAGGTTGAATCCCCACTCGATCCATTCCGAATAATCTTCCTCCGGAATGTCACCGGCGGCGATGACCTTCATGATGCTGATACCCTTTCCGCGGTCATACGCGCGTTGAATGTACTCCAGATGCCGGTCCAGCGAGCCGCCCTCCAACAGCCTGCCCTCCTTGTTTGCCGTCGCTAGGATCACCTCGATTTCGGGATGTTCGACTACCGCGTCCATCACGTCGCCCGTGTAGACATGCGTGGAACATCCGATTACGCGGACCTTGCCGGCTTCCTTTGCTTCCCGATACGCGTCCAACGCACCCTCACGCGAGACTAGGTCTTCGGGTGTAGAGATGCCGTGCAGCAGCAGAACATCGACGTAATCCGTTTTCAACTCCTGAAGTGATCGCGTGATGCTGGCGGCGGCGTTCTCGTAGTCCTTCGCACTGTTCTTCGTTTGAATGACGACCTTGTGCCGAGGAATCTGACGCACCGCCTCTCCGAGGTGAGGTTGGGTCCTGTAACCCTCCGCCGTATCCCAAAAGGTAATCCCCTCGTCAAGGGCCCTCAACATCAGTTTGGCGCCTGCTTCGTAGGTATCGCAGGTGTCCCTGATCCGACCTGCACCGAAACAGAGCCGTGAAATCTCTATACCCGTTTTCCCATATGACAAATATTCCATTGTGTCCTCCTCAACCATCCTTGACCGCCCGCATTAAACAGACGTTATAATTATCATTACGAGTGTTGTAGGGTGCGCACTGCGCACCAGCATTGCTCCTCCGTAGGAGCAGGACTTGCTATCCCCTTTGCTATCTGTTCCGTTAATCGATAGAGATTCCTCTCCAACCGAACGTACGAGACCCAATAAATGCCGCAGTGTATAAAGAACAATTGATGTTGGTCTAGTCCTCGTCAGCGTGCCATTAAGGTTGGCTGTTCCAAGGCACTCTATTCCGTCTCGTAACATTCCTCCTTCAAGAATTGGAGCATCCGCAGCCGTCGCGGCGGGGCATCTTTGAAAGTTTCAGGGGTATAATATCCCCCGTCTTTATGGTAAAGCCACTTGATGTATTCCGCCTCCGCCTCGGTTCTGGGCTTCTGTAAATAGTTGATATAAATTCCGCGCCGTTTCACGTCCGCGCCGAACGCCGCATGATAAAGTTTCACATTGAACGCCAATAAATCCCCTGGATCTGTTTCGATCGGATACACACCGGGAATGTCCCTCCCAAGCGGCAGAATATCGTCACTGTATTTCTCCAACCGCTCTCGGTAGGGGAGAAAGTGGCTTCCCGGCAGCACGGTGAGGCAGCCGGTTGTTGATCGAACAGGATCCAGATAGAAGATCACCTTCAGTTGAAGATGCCCCTCGGGACCAATATCGTCATGATGCCACTTCGTGTTGTGAGTTCGAATAGTACCCTGCGAAACCGTGAAAACATAGTTCTCGCCAAGCAGATCCTCAAGAAATTCATTGAGTTTGTCACTGTCAAGCAGCGGATGGTAAACCGCAGGATTGGATTCAAAGAACTTGAGCGCATTTATCATCCTTGTCTCTTCGTTTGTCTCCAGCGTCTTGAGCCCCTTGGCTCTTTTCAATGTGTCATCGAATGCATCGGTGTACCGCTTCAAGTCTTCAGCAGGAAGAAAATTCTTCAAACGGAGGAATCCCAAGGTTTCAAAATGGTGTTTCTGGGCATCCGTTAGCATTTTTCACCTCCTGTTGATTCAAAACGTGCTTCCAAACTCAATTTTTTTTGCGATTGCAGGGAGGAATCGCCCCGAGCGAATAAATCAACTGAGCGTTTAGCTAAGGTGATAGTGATCTCAGTGCGATCATGTTCTTGTTGGTGGCTGGTACGTGCTTTTGGCATTTCTATCGCACTCATAGTTCGTTCGATTGATCCCAGCCGGTACATTTAAAGGCTGGAGGGATCTCTATCGCGCTCATTATTCATTCGCTTGATTGCAGTGCGCACCCTACAATCTCGTTTCCGCAAGGGCGCGGCCCCGGTGCGGTTGGAAACCGCACCTACCGTGTGGGGTGTGACGGAAAACCTCATCAATACTAAATGAACTCTCTTAACATGATTCCAATGGGTTTGATCCGCTTAATCCTCTCCGCACCCATCCGCCGAGCGTTTCTGACTTGTCCGACCTCAAGTTATGTTATTCCGATTCATAACACGCCTCTTTCAAGAATTGGAGCATCTGCAATCGTCTTGGCGGGGCATCTTTGAAGGTTTCAGGAGTATAATATCCACCGTCTTTATGGTACAGCCACTTGATGTATTCCGCCTCCGCTTCGGTTCTGGGTTTCTGTATGAAGTTGATGTAAATCCCGCGCCGTGTCGCTCCCTCTCCGAATGCCGCGTGGTAAAGTTTCACATTGAAAACCAGTAGATCGCCCGGATCCGTCTCAATCGGATAGATGCCGGGAACATTCTTCCCGAGCGGCAGAATGTCTTCGCCGTACTTCTCCATGCGCTCGCGGTACGGAAGAAAGTGGCTCCCCGGGAGCACGCACAGGCAGCCGGTCGTCGCCCTGACAGGTTCCAGATAGAAGATCACCTTCAGATGAAGATGTCCCTCTGGTGCAACATCGTCATGATGCCAATTCGTGTTGTGCGTGCGAAGGGCGCCCTCCGACACCGTAAACACGTACTCTTCACCGAGCAGATCCCCAATAAGCTCATTGAGTTTGTCCCCATCAAGCAACGGGTGGTAAACCTCCGGATTCGACTCGAAGAACCGGAGGGTGGCAATCGTCCTTCTCTTCTCGTCTGGCTCCAGTGTCTTCAGACCTCTGGCTCTCATCAAGGTCTCATCGAACGCGTCGGCGTACCGTTGCAGTTCGTCGGCAGGGAAAAAGTCTCGCAAACAAAGAAACCCCAACGTTTCGAAATGGTGTTTCTGAGCATCTGTTAACATTTGTTATCTACCGCATATTCGTTTCGTTAATTTGACGTGACTGGTCGGCATGATTGGTAATCGCCATGACCGCCGATTCTGTTTCCCAATCTAGACGCATCAACGGGCTGCTCATCGCCAAAACTCAACGAGTTACCAGATTATCCCTTTTAACTTCGGTATAAACCGTGTTCTTGCCATCTGCTCGCCGGATGGCGTATTTTCATAAAGCGGATATGCCACCCCTTTTGGATCAATAGAGACGACATCTGAACCGCGCAGTTCCAATTTGTATGGAATTTCGCCGAGCACCCGATGCACCACACGTTCAGGCACCGGAAACTCCAACGTGACCCGATCCCCCGGTTTCAGCCAACCGATCCGCAGGTAGCGCCCTTCAACCAACACTCGGCGCGCCTCCGTACCAACGGTTACCCGCACCGCATCGGTCGGGCACCACTCCGGAATCCGCACCGCCACTTCGGGGGCATCCTTAATGTGAAGTAGAACCTTTCCCGCTGCCGGCAAATAACTGTCAATGTCGAGCCATTCGGAGGCGCGGTTCAGCAATAGGTGCACCTTCACCAAATCGCCACTCCTACTCACCATGCTATCCCACACGCAGAAGAACGTCCGTGCGCCGTTAGCAGTGCAGCAGTGCATAATCGACGAATCCATTAGCTTGGGACCATCGGGAGTCTGATTAACCGTCAGCGCCTCATTGGCACGCATCCAGCCGAAGAACGATCCGACGGATCTTTCGCGAATATTCGTGCTATCCCTATATAGGCGGTTGTCCGGCTCCATATTATAATAACTATCGGGGATGTGTTCGAACAGATGCGGATCACACAATTGCCCTTGAGCGTACACATTCCGAACCCACCGGTCGATGTCGTCCCAGTAGTCGCCCAATCCGGCGCGAGTCAAGTACAGCGCCAGCCAGACCATGTCGGCGACCTCGCAGATCTCGACCGAATTGCCGGATCTCTCCAGGTAGCGGTCGGCCCCCTGCTGAACTTCGGGATAAAACCCGATGAGCGGATCCCCCATCTCGCGCGCCCAGCGGTAGCATGCATCCACCCGCTCCAGCGCCTCCCGATCCCCGACGGCGTAGCCGTACTCACACACCGCCATCAAGGCGTAAAGCCCGTGATGATAATGCCAAAACGTGTAGCGGCCGTCTTCGCTGTTGAAGACGCGGGCTAACGCCCAACGAGCCAATCCACGGCACAATTCCAGAGCAGGCTCATAACCCGTGACGCGGTAGAACAGCCCCGCACCGTGACCGGTGGAACCTATTGAATATATCGTTGTGAACAGATCTTCCTTGCTGTATAAGCCGCCGCTCTCGTCCGGCATCATACCCGGTTCATCGGCATTGCTCGGCGGATTTTGCCCCGGTTGGTATTGCGCTCTCCAGAGAAACCTGAAACCATCCTTCTCCCGCGTCAGGGACAGAATGCGATCAACCTTGCGTTTGCCAATGTCAATCCACTGCGGGTTGTCGTCGACCTGCGCCAATATCGACATCGTCACGAGTTGCCTGCCTTCGCCCCAGATCTCTGCGAACGGCGTCATCTCATCAGCCTCACCCTCCGCAAAATGGGCTATTCCCATCGGAACCCTGTCGAAAATATCGGTCGGGCAATAGGTGAGTCCATCCTCGCCAATCAGGTCTACCTGCGCCTGAATGACGCCCGCATCTACATCCAAGCTTGACTCTTCCCCGGACGCCAGCCGGCACAGCGCCAACGCCTCCACGAACTTCGGCGGAATATTCAGATACACATCAATCAGATGGTTGACAAACAGCACAGCCGGTTTACGAGAAAAATCCACGATGAATTTCAAACCCCACCGCGACTCGGCATCCCACACATTGGTTAGGGCATTGATAGCCAACGCCATCCTATCCGCCAAATCCAGCGTATCCGGTACCTCGGCTTCATAACGATTACCCTCTACGCATCGTGCCGTTGGGTTATTTTGAGACATACGCTTCTTGTCCTTTCGATCTCAACACTGTCACAAGTTTTACGCTCCCGGCTTCATTTACTCGTCCCGCCCTCTCGATGCTCGGTCTGGATTGGCAAATCCAGACTGCACACTCGAATCCACTCGTCCGAATCTCACGCCTGACTTACCTCTGCCGGATAAACTTCTGCAGCCGACCATCCACCTGCACCTCGCTCACGTACATGTCGCCATGCGAGTCCACCCAGATCCCGTGCGGGCAGGCATAGAACAGCCCGGGCACCTCATTGCCTCGCTCGCTTCCCCACTGAGTAATTACGTCGCCATCAAGCGTCATAATCGTGAGATGCTGATCCATCTCCGCGATGTACACGATGTCGTCCTCATCAATGTAAATGGTGTCCGGATGCTTCAACCCGCCCCACTCTTCGATGTACTCGCCATCCAGCGTGAAAAACTGGATCCGATTGTTGCTGCGGTCTGCGACCATCACGCGGTTGCGCGGATCCACCCGAACACAATGCGGCAGATCGAACTCCCCGGGACCGGTCCCCGGTGTCCCCCACGACATTAGCAACTCGCCGTCGGGCGAATACTTATGCACGCGCGCGTTTCCGTACCCGTCACTGATATACATCTCGCCATCGGGACCTATAGCGAGGTCGGTCGGCAAATTGAAAGGTTCACCGTCCGCGCCAGGTTCACCTTGCTCCCCAACGGACATCAACAGTTCGCCGTCTGAAGTGAACTTGTGCATGATGTGCGCGTCCCGCTCAACACAGTACACGTTATCGTCGGCATCGATGAAGATCCCGTGAGCATCCACAAGGACATCGTCTCCCAACGATGTGAGAAAGTTTCCTTCGCGATCAAAAACTACCAAAGGATGCTCACTTCGGCTATAGACATAAACCCTATCTTGCGAGTCCACTCCCACGGCGGGAATCCAACCGAAATTCCAGCCTTCGGGCAATTGCCACCAATTTTCCTGAACTTCGTACGTGTGACTACTTGAGCCGTATATCATGGACTTTCCCTCCGAGAGTCCTATCATTGTGTGAATAGTTTATGCCATGTCCTACCCATTATCTCACAGACGCTGCCGATTTGCAACAATCAAGCGCATGAGTACGGAGCGATCATCGAAGGCTATGAATTTCTATAGAGACCCACGAGCCACTTCATTTTCCTCCCCACCGCCTTCACTGACCACAGTCCACAGCTTTGCCATCGGCTTTTTGCTTGACTGCATTCTGCCGTGAGATTATAATCGCATCCGCGAGGAGCGCAAATTCACGGAGCGGGCAGAGCCGTAACACGATCGAAGAATCTTGATGCGAGTACTTCGCACCATCTCCACCCAGAAGGGTTCATTTGCCTATGAGTATGCAGGCGGCATTTATGCACGGTGCGCGCGATATGCGTGTCGAACAGTCAGAGCTTCCCCATGCAACGGAGACGACCGCTGTCATAAGAGTGATGAGTAGCGGCGTCTGCGGCTCCGATCTGCACTGGTACGCGGTCCGACCGTACCCCGAACCCACCGTGCTCGGACACGAAGTCAGCGGCGAAATCGTGGAAGTTGGGCCGGGGCTTGAAGGCATTCGCGAAGGCGATCGTGTCTGCGTCGACCTTACCCGCCACTATGCATGCGGTGTTTGCTCAACCTGCAGCAGCGGCGCATACTTCCACTGTCCGAACAAGGCTCGCGTGCCGTGGGGAGGCGGCTTCGCGGAATATATGGAGGTAGAGGGATTGGGAATCCACTCCCTGCCGGAATCACTTACCCACGATCAGGGCGCAATGGTCGAACCTGTCGCTGTCGGAGTTCACGCCTGCCGCTACGGCGATATCAAGCCCGGTGATGTTGTGTTGGTGTTGGGCGGCGGAACAATTGGTCTGCTTTCCCTTGCCGTGGCAAAGGTTTTTGGCGCCAAACGTGCCTACATTGTAGCCAAGTACGATGTTCAGGTAGAGATGGCGGAGGCGATAGGCGCGGATGGTGTCATCCGCTTGGGATCGGGCGACTTGGCGCAGCAGGTAGGCGACGTCTCAGGCGGCGAACCCATCGACACGGTGATTGAGACAGTCGGCGGATCCGCCCCAACCATCGACCAAGCGGTGAGCGTCGTCAAACCCGAAGGAACAGTCGTTGTTACCGGCGTGTTTCCCAACCCTGTTCCGATTAACCTCGAGGGAGCGCTGGAGAAAGAGGCCAAAATCATCTTCTCCGTGTGCTACAGCGCCGAAAACGGCAAACACGACTATGAAGTCGCATGCGATCTCATCGCCTCCGGGAAAGTGAACCCGACCCAACTCATAACGCATCGCTTCCCGCTGAATCAAACGCCCGAGGCTTTTGAAACCGCCCTTGATAAGACGACCGGCTCGGTCAAAGCCATGATTAACGTGTCCGCATCATAAAACTATCCACAGGTTACGTGCACATAATTAGCTCGACTCTGTGCTTATACTCTACGCTGTTGGAAGTTGCGTTTTTAAAGAGCCAAGAAATGGAGCGTGAGTTTTGCAGGTGGTAGGAGGAGTTCCCATCGATTCCTGACCGTCGCGATTCGGAGATCGCTCCTACAAACCTTCGGTGCACAATTGCGCAAAATTAACCGATGCTGAGTATAAGCGACATAAAAAACGGATTAAATCAGGCGTTGAAGGAAAGCGGGAGTATCAAGTTCTAAAATAGACTTACACAGAAGAGCTCACACTCCGAGTGTTCTTACTAACCACTGATCACTAGCCAGCAACAGAGCGGATAGCGATGGCGGTAGAGATCCACTGAACACTTACAAATAGAGGTTATCTACATGACCGAACACACCCACACTCACGATGACTCGAAACCCCACTTAACCATTCCCGCGCCGGAAACCGCCGAACGAATGGCGAATGCTTGCGCGAATTTCCTGGAAACCCTGACGCCCGCTCTACGCCGAAAAGCGGAATTTCAGTTCGCCGATGCCGAGCGGCTGCGCTGGCACTTTGTCCCGATGGAGTTGTGGGAACGAAAGGGCGTACTACTTAAGGAGATGAATGACGCACAGCGGAAAGCTGCCTTCAAGCTAATGGAATGCGGCTTGAGCGAACAGGGGTATCGCAAAGCGACCGCAATCATCGACCTTGAACCGACACTCGGCGAAATTGAACGAGCCGAGGGCGATAGCCGATTTCCGCGTGACCCGGATAAATATTTCTTCTCCGTTTTCGGCGACCCGACCAATAACGAGCCTTGGGGTTGGCGGGCGGAAGGGCATCACGTCTCGCTCCACTTCACCGTAATCAACCGGGAATTCATCTCTCCGAACCCCTCCTTTTTCGGCTCCAATCCCGCGGAAGTAAGACACGGTGCCGACAAAGGGCTGCGCATTCTCTCCGCGGAGGAAGACCTTGCGCGCCAACTTCTCGGCAGTTTTAAGTCCGATCAGAGAGGAAAAGCGCTCATCAACCCGACAGCGCCTCCCGACATTCTGACTCGCGAACAACTGAAAGTCGAAGTTGGGGCGGTGCAAGGTTTGGCGGTCGAGTCGATGGAAACTCCGCAGCGCGAGCTTCTTGTCAAGTTGATTCATGAGTATGTAGACCGGCTGCCGCAGGAGATAGCCGATATAGAACATCGGAAACTGCGAGATGCCAATCTTAACGATGTCCACTTTGCTTGGGCAGGCGCCGAGGAACGCGGCAAGCCGCACTACTACCGCCTTCACGGGCCGTTCTTCTTCGCAGAGTACGACAACACGCAGAATAACGCCAACCACATCCATACCGTGTGGCGGCACATGGAGGACGATTTCGGGCTAGACCTCCTCCGTTTGCACTATCAACACGCCGTACCCACAACACATCACCAGCATTGAAGCATTGTGGCATGGAGCATGCCGGACAGATCCACGGCGAGATTGGCAATGGTGAAATATGAATGCTGCCACGAATCGGGTATTGAAGGCGTTTCACAAACTTCGAGAACCCGAAAAGCGCGAACTGGCTGCTGAAATCATACGCTGGATGGCCAACCTCGAATTTTCACCTTTAACAGATGAAGACTTGGTTCATACTGCTGATGAGCTTTTTATCGAACTTGATAGAGCGGAGGTGGATTTCTAATTCAATTTGTCTTTCAAGGTCGCATTTCATCCCAACTACTCAGGCAAAAGTAGGGTGGGCACTGCCCACCATTTCTTGCATGGCGTAATCAACAATCGTCAAATCCGTAAAAACTCCACATAAATCCTAACAAAAATTATATGAAATCCGTACACGTTGGCATCGTCGGGCTGGGGCTTGTGGCAGCCTCCCACCTGAAAGGCTACGCAAGCCATCCAAATGCCGAGGTAGTTGCCATCTGCGATCTCGATAAGGCCAGAGCGGATCAATTCGCGTCGGACCACGGAATCGAGGCTGTCTACACCTCCTACGAAGAGATGCTGCGGGAAGCGCCGATCAACACCGTTGACATTGCCACGCCGACCTTCCTGCACCCGTCCATGACCCGCGAAGCCGCCGAAGCCGGAATGCATGTGCACTGCGAGAAACCCTTTTGCCGCAGCGTGGCTGAAGGTCTCGAAGCCTGCGACGCGGTAAAGGGGAACGGCGTCAAACTGGTTATCGGTGAAACCTACGTATTTATCACATCCCACATGAAGGCGCGCGAACTGATTGATGCCGGAGAGATTGGCCGCCCCCTCCAGATACGCCAGCGGCACGGCGCATGGTTCGAGCGCGAACGAGAGGTCGTCGAGGAGATCCCCGAAGCCCGAAACTGGCGCGTGGACGGCGAAAAATCCGGAGGCGGCGACTACCCGTGGATATTCGACCACGCCGTTCATTTCTTTGCCACCGCCGAATACCTCATGGGAGACAGCCGCATCGCCGAAATCTCCGCCGTCACTGCCACCTGCAAGACGGATACGAACGCAGGCGGCGCTGCCCACGATCCCTACGCTATTCCCGAGGTCGACATTCCCATCATTACGTGGAAATATGAGGATACCGATTGCCAAGGACTCTGGATGCGCGCCGAGCGGCTAAACGGCAAATTCGACTACATGCACGGCTTCAGCACAACCGTTATCGGAGAGCGTGGGATGATTGAAGTGCTCGGAGAGGGCGGTCACAACCTGTTATGGAACGGAGAGCAGCAGCATCTTCTCCTGCATCGGGAAGGCAAAGAAACCCGCGCCTTTCGCTTTGACGAGGGAGGCGACGACGTTTGGCAATCCGATATCAGCTATTACAGCCGCGGACATATAAACCAGGTTCACCATCTTATTGACTGTATCCACCATGATACTTCGCCACGTTATTCCGGGGAGGACGGTGTGCATGCCGTACGCTGCACTCTAGCTGCAATACGTTCCGCCCGCGAGAGCTGCCCTGTGTCCGTGGAAGACATCGCTCCCGGTTACACCGCCTATTCTTAAGGTTAACGCCCTTCAGGAAATGGAGTTCGTAGTAGCGCAATTCATTGCGCGTTTCCTAGTTCTACCAGTAGATATTGCCAAATGAAAAACGTAAATTTCATACCCGTTAACAAGACGATAACGATTTTGGAGGTATCGGTATGAACATCACCCAATTCTCTATAGAGGAGGTACGCTGTTTCGCCGAACGCCAGAATTTTGAGATTCGTCCCCTAACCTTCTTGGTTGGCGAAAACAGCACCGGCAAAACCACGGCATTAGCATGTTTCCAAGTGTTGGCAGATTATCTGGATTTGGAAATTCGGAGTATAGATTTTAATCGCAAGCCTTATTCATTGGGCATTTTCAGGGATATTGTCAGGAATACCAACAACGAGGGGAAGGCTTTCAAGCTTGGGTTTACGCTTAATTTCGGAAACGAAAATGTAGAATGGCTGCTTAAGTTTGTCGAAAAACAAGGGGCATTTGAACCTGCAGTCAAATCGGTAACATTGACATTCAAGGATGGGAAAATTGTTGCCCAAGAAGAAGACGGATTACAGAGTGATGTGTACTTAGCTTCCTTCAATGAAATTGAAAATCACTACCATCTAATCTATGATTCTGACTGGCTTAGTGATCTGCCGCCCTTTTATTACCTCCACTTTGGATTGGAGGAGCAATCAGAGGGCGAGAAGGCGTTCAAGAATTATCTGAGAGCCAAGAAGGAAAGCATTGGTAAAGGGGAATCCTTACGGTGGTTTAGCCTAAGCGATACGTCCGTATTAAGTACATCACCGATTCGCTCTGAACCGCACCGGACCTATGATCCGACTAGGGTATTCAATGACCCGGAAGGAAGCAATGTACCAATGTACCTAATGCAGCTACAGGCGACACAACCGGAAAGATGGAAATCCTTGAAAGATGAACTAATCAGATTCGGCCAACAATCAGGGATGTTTCACGATATAGACATACAGACATTTGGCTTGTCAGGTGGCCCATTCCAACTAAAATTTGAGGTGCGAGGGCAGAACTCCAATCTAGTTGATGTCGGCTACGGTGTTAGTCAGATTTTGCCGATTCTCGTGCAAACCCTCGATCCGCCAATTGCTCGTCCGAGCAGAAGTATAGAGAGGCATTTCTTATTAATGCAGCAGCCTGAAGTTCATCTTCATCCGCGAGCACAGGCCGCGCTTTCTTCCCTGCTGGCAACATCCGCCCACGAAAATAGACGCTCTTTCCTCATTGAAACACACAGCGACTACATGATTGACCGCGCGCGGATTGAAATCAGGAAAGGCACTATCCGTCCCGAAGATGTTTCACTGATTTATCTGGAGCCAAAGGGACGAACCGTCAAGGTACACAACATCAGTTTTGATGGAACTGGAGATATGATTTCCATTCCGGATTCGTATCGAGAATTCTTCATGAAAGAGACTGTTCGACTTATGGGGTTCGAGGATTAAGAATGTGCATAATTCTGGATGCCAATATGTTGAGCAGATTCAAGAAACGCGCCGATGAGGACATGAGACCTGTGTGGCATTGGTTAAGTAAAGAGAATAGCAAAATAGCCTACTCTACCACCGAGAAATTCAAAGATGAATGGACAAAAGGAGGAGGAGGCAATATACTGCGGGAACTGGAGAGGAGTAAGAAACTCAAATCTGTGTCGAATGAATGTGTACTTGAAATACAGAAAGAACTAGAAGACAGGATAGAATCAAACGATTCGCACATTATTGCATTAGCAATCGTCGCAAAAGCAAAGAGACTGGTATCCAGCGATAGAGATTTGTGCACCGATTTCAAGAATTCAAATCTGGTCGGCGGCAAAGTGTACCAGAATAAGACCCATGCTCACTTGCTTCGTAGATATCACTGTCCTGACTAAGTTGAAGTATACACCTTTCATCCATCACCGAAAACAGAACATTCATAATCATGGCACTACGCCCTGACTTCCCTCCGTTCCCACACACAGTTAGGGACCTATGTGTCCGCCGGTCCCAGCCGACGAAGAATTATTGAAGTATTCTCAAAGTCAAAAAATTAACATTTGTGATAATCAGTCGCAAATCCACTGTTGCTAAAGTCGAATAAATGCGTTATATAATTAGATAATAGTGAATCCGCCGGAATGTGATTCCCCGAGAACTGTGCCCACGCAATTCAAATCAAGCTTTAGGAGGATACTATGAACATAGAATCGTATATCAATGATAGAGTTGACGACCAGATCAAATACTTCGATCAAAGCGCCGTAAAGAACCAGAGAATATACAGATTCTTGAGGATTGTTGCTATTTCATGCAATGTTCTCACCGCGTTGGCAATTGCATTGACATTCGCTGTACCTGCCGTATATAAGGCAAGAGTGGGAGTTGCGGCATTGGTGCTTACGATGATTGTCCTTCTTACCTACCAGATCGAAGAGTTTTTCAATTTCGGCGCAAAATGGCAGAAGTTCCGCATCGTCGGCGAACTGATTAAGTCTGAAAAATATCTGTATTTGAATGGCGCCGGAGTCTACACGTCTGCTGATATGGAGCAGCGGAAGCGAATCTTTGTCAAGAGAGTTGAGGACATCTTCCGCAGCACGGACATGTCATACTTTTCTTTGACGGTAGAACCGACCAAGGGACTTGAAAGACGCTCGTCATAGATATCGTAGAGATATTGGCGCGGGTGTATCCATTGAGGCATAATGCTACCAAAAGCCCCAATCAGATCCGCACAAAGCGATAATTGCGGTGGCCCAGTACCGAGCTACCGCCGTCTATAGTAACTCGCCTACCCTCCAAAACCTAAGAGGTTGATCAGTTTCGCGGTTGACAACTTAATATCTGTATAGTATAATGTAGCTTGTATAAACACCCTAAGTATCATTGGAGGGAGTGCGGTAGCGCGTCCACGGGTGTCCCTTTTCTTTTGAATACTCGGATTCTGCATTTTGTTAATGCTGCAGGTCATGTACGGTTCTAGAGACTTTTTCCGATGTATGTCCTTAGTCGCATCTGTATCGTGTAACGACAAGACAAAAAGTCATGAGGTTTTCCCATGCCAAGTCCTTCCCAAAGAAAACAACACGATATTAGACGCTCGTTCTATCTGGACAAGTCCATTTCCCACAAATACCAATCTTCCCTTTTCGAGAGCAAACTCGAAATTATACGTGTGCAAAAACCCGAGACCGGCGAGTGGGAGGATCAATGGACGGGAGGCTGCATCTTTGAAAACGAGTGGCAGAGTTGCCGCACAAAAAAAGTCCGCTAGCTGGAGTTGACTAGCGTGGGCCACGAATGCCTCCCTCGCAGACGCGAACTTGCTGTGAAGGTAGTGGACATCTTCGGCGACGACACAATGGCGGTTTTGGATGTACCTGTATGAAATCCAAACAGAGCAAGGATTGTCTTCCTTGCCCTGCCACCGGATGATCTGTCGGGAATACAAGCGCGTGATCCGTAAAAACTTATCGTTGGAGAGAGACTGTGTCAGAACATATTCGCATATCCGCGTATGAAGTGGTGAGGAGTCCCTTCTGCGTCGCCACAAGCGATGGACAAAAGATCTGTGAGCAACTAACCGCCGCACTCAAAGTGGATAGGGGTATCGCACTCTCGTTTCGTAATGTTACGACGTTGACTGCGGCTTTCCTGAATTCAGCAATCGGTCAATTGTACGGGATATTCAGTGAGGAGCACATTCGTTCCCGGTTGACGGTAGTGGACATGGAGACCGACGATCTTGAATTGTTGAAGCGTGTCGTTGAAACCGCCAAGTTGTACCTCAAAGATCCGGAGAGATTCGATCAAGTCATTCAAGAGACAATGGAAGACCAAGCTTAAAGCAAAGTCGGTGTGAGTATGATAGTAAGGATAAAAAATCTTGGCATTCTAAAACAGGCGGAGTTTTCGCTGGGAGATTTAACCATCATCTGCGGTGAAAACAACACTGGAAAAACCTATGCAACTTATGCTCTGTATGGTTTTTTGAAGGATTGGCGTAAGCACGTCAGGTATCCTTCTAAAAATAGCCTGGTTCAAGAACTAATAACAGAAGGTGCTCTCACAGTCCAGTTGAAACCGTATGTCGACATGACGGGACGTATCCTTGCCAGAGCATGTAGACGATTTAGCAATAGTTTAGACAATGTTTTTTCGGCAGCCGAGGGCAAGTTTAGCAACAGTGAATTTCACCTCAAATTGGGCAACTTCAATATACTTGATAAGGAATTGAACGGCGAGATTGAAATTGCCCAAGAGAGGAATGTCGCCTATTCAAAGAGAAGAGGCAGTGACGAATTGACAATTGCATTGATGATTGGAAAAGAACATGGGAAACGAATCAATCCAAGTTTGGCAAACTTTGTAGTAAACGTCATTATCAGCAACGCTATTCTTGCTGATTTTTTTCCTTCACCGTTTATTTCCTCCGCCGAGCGCACCGGTGTGGCTATTTTTCGAAGGGAACTCAATTTTGCTCGGAACCGAGCTCTTGAAGACTTGGCTCGAACGGACAAAAAGATGGATCCTAGGAAAATCTTATTCAAAGCGCATCAGAGTTATCCCCAACCCGTTGAAGATAATGTGGACTTCATTCGGCAACTCGAGGAACTAACGAAACGAAAAAGTTATATCGCCAATGAAGATCCAAGACTGTTAGACTACTTCTCTAGCATAATCGGTGGTGAGTATACCATTACACGAAACGATCAACTCTACTACACTCCCAAAGGAACGCGGCTCAGATTAACGATGGACCAAAGTTCAAGCGCCGTGCGTTCACTACTGGATATCGGTTTCTATCTGCGCCATGTTGCTCGTAAGGGCGACTTGCTCATGGTAGACGAACCGGAGTTAAACCTACATCCAGCCAACCAACGCCAAATTGCCCGCCTTTTTGCGCGTTTAGTTAACTTGGGTGTAAATGTCATCATCACTACCCACAGCGATTATATTGTAAAAGAGTTGAACACACTCATCATGCTCAATCACGATAAACCACACCTGAAAAGAATTGCCCAAGAAAACGGTTATCGACAATCCGAGTTGATTCGTTCCGATCAGGTCAAGGTCTATATGGCTCGTGAAGAACTTATGCCGTTAGAGGAAGGGCAGAAAAGACGGAGAAGGGCGCACACGCTCGTGGAAGCGGACATTGACCCGGTGCTTGGCATCGAAGCCCCAAGTTTTGACGAGACCATAGATGAGATGAACGCTACTCTAGAGGACATTGTGTGGGGCGCGGAGTAGAGAGTGTGAACGATATTGAGATATTGCAAGACATGCTTTCCTCTGCGGTCCGGGTTCCATTACAACAAGAGGGACAAAATAAACCGTCCGTCCAACTAATCGACGAACAAGCCGCGACAACAGTAGAAATAAAAGGATTACCTTATGACTCAATCGTCATCAGAGCTGAGGATTTTGAAAACCCCCTTACCATCTTTAACGGTTCAAAAGGCGAACGCAAGCGGGCTGATTTCGTGATTGTATCAAATGAGGACCAAGGAAAATGGATTATCTGCATTGAAACTCAGGCGGGGAACGACAAAAGCGAAGCGCACGTCGTAGCTCAATTAAAAGGAGCACAATGCTTTATCAGCTACTGCAAATGTATAGGTATGTCGTTCTGGGAATCTGTAGAATTCCTTGACGGTTATAAGTACAGATTTGTAAGCATGGCTAACATCAATAGCAACAAGGGAACCAATGCAACACGTCCCTACTCTCCCCACATTCAGTCCAAAGGTAAGTTGCACGACACGCCTGACGCTTTCGTGAAATTCTTTCGGAGTCCGAGCCTCTATTTTCGCAAGTTACTTTATGAAGTGCCTTGAGCGCATTACCTAGAAAGAATGGGCAACTGGCCATCTTCCAGTCTTCCTTTCTTCCAATCTTCCGATTAAATTGCTCCAGAAAATTAACTAGACTACCACAACTTTCTTCACATTTGAGGGGGCGCCACAATCACGATTGCAATCCAATAGTCGGGGACGATTTATCCGTCCAGTCATCCTCGGAATCATTCTGATCCCGATAAACCTCTATTGGGTTATGCAAGCGGAGACCATCTATCGCCCCGTTTTTTCGACCCTCTTCACGCTCTTTTACAATGTAACCTTCAGTCTCTTCGTCCTGGTTGTCCTCAACGCCCTGCTAAAGAGATACAGTCCCGGCATCGCCTTCCAGCCAAGCGAACTGCTGATCGTCTACGTGATGCTCGCGATTGCCACGGCGATATTTGGGCACGACCTGATGCTGGTGATGATACAGAATCTCACAGCATTCTGGTTTGCAACACCAGAGAACCAGTGGGGCGTCCTTTTTGGCAAGCACCTGCCTGACTGGTTGAGCGTGGTAAACGAACAAGCGCTCATCGGTTACCAGCACGGAGAATCCACACTCTACAACGAAATACACCTCAAAGCCTGGCTGATACCGGGAGCCTATTGGGGCGGCTTCCTGATCGTCCTGCTCCTTGTACTGCTCTGCATCAACACCATCGTTCGAAAGCAGTGGACGGAAAACGAGAAGTTAGCCTATCCAATCATCCAACTACCTCTCGAATTGGCGCGCGGCGGCACCGGACTGTTGGGTAATCGCGGCTTGTGGCTCGGTTTTGCCCTCGCAGGAGGCATGGATGTGATAAACGGGATACACGGAATCTTTCCGTCGTTCCCTGCCCTAAAACCGACCTACGACGCCACACCGCTGTTCACCACCAAACCCTGGAACGCCATCGGCTGGACACCGGTAGCTGTTTATCCGTTCGTAGTCGGGCTAGGTTACTTCTTGCCGTTGAACCTTTCCTTCTCCGCGTGGTTCTTCCACCTCTTCTGGAAAGCCGAACTCATTTTTCGGAATGCGGCGGGAATCTGGAGCGTTCCCGGACCCTACAGGAGTTTCGAAACCGCCGGCGCTTGGATAGTCCTCGCTTTCGTCGCGCTCTGGGGCAGCCGCAAATATCTCATACAGGTTGCGGTTTGGACGATTCGCGGTCAACCCCCCGAAACCACCGCCGATGAACCGATGACCTACCGCACGGCGATCGCGGGTCTGCTGGTAGGAGGAGCTATCTTGGTGCTTGCCCTGAGTTACGCCGGGATGACACCTTGGATTGCCATCGTATTCCTGTTAATCTACATCGTCTATGCCGTTGCCATTGCCCGAATCCGAGCAGAGATTGGACCGCCCGCCCACGATGCCGAGTGGATAGGTCCCGAGATGATGCTCCTGAACACGTTTGGCGCCCGAACGGTGGGGCAACGCAACATCGCGCTCTTCAGCCGCACCTACTGGATGAGCCGTGCCTACCGTTCCCATCCCGTCGGTCACCAACTGGAAGGCTTCAAAATTGCCCAGACCATTGGGGCATCAAGCCGCGGCTTCTTGGGCGCAATGGTGATTGCCATTGTCGTCGGCACCGTCGCCGGATTTTGGGTGTTTCTGGATAGCATGTATCGGCACGGGGCGCTGAATGTCTATCACCTAATATCCAGCGAGTCGTTTCGCCGACTGGAAGTTTGGCTGGAAAACCCGCTGGAAGGCAACGACCAGATGCTCATTGATGTTGGGCTAGGCGCAGGCATAACGACGATACTGACGGTACTCCACCAGCGCTTCGTCGGCTTCCCGTTCCACCCGGTCGGCTACGCCGTCGCCTGCGGATGGGTTCTGAGCCTAGGTTGGGCTTCACTTTTTTGCGCGTGGCTGATAAAATGGTGTATCCTGCGAATCGGCGGAATCCGACTCTATCGAAAGGCGGTCCCCTTTTTCGTCGGCTTGATTTTGGGGCAGCATGTCATCGGAGGCCTATGGACAATATTCGGCGAAATCCGGGGCGCACACGTACACCAATTCTTTCCCTACGCCTTCTAACGCGGCTTGCGCATCTGTAGGAGCCACCGAACGAATAGTTCAAGCGAGCGAAAAGCGTGTGATCAAAGGAACTATTAGTGATCGTGATAGAGTTCCCATAGAGATCCTAAGGCAATGGAAAATCCTAAAAGATCACCTTTAGCACATGCGATAGAGATTCTCCAGCCCCGTTGATTGACGCCATTAATGCACCGAAACCTGTGAAAAATGGTATAATACGATATGAAAACGAGGCTTCACCTGACGAATTGGATATTGCTCCTTCTGTTTGCAATAGCCAAAGTGTGTACCGCCCAACTTTCACCAAACGGAATCCGAGACATGGACTACACTATAGAAATAGAAAAGACCGAAAAACTAATCGACTCGACACTGAAATTGACTCAGAAATTCCGGGACGATCCTCATCGACCCGTCTACCATTTCATGCCGCCATCGGGCTGGATGAACGACATCAACGGCACAATCTACTGGAATGGACGATATCACCTCTTCTACCAATACAACCCACAAGCCGCCTACTGGAATCAGATTCATTGGGGACACGCATCCAGCGTGGATCTCGTCCACTGGGTGCACCATCCGATCGCGCTGGCGCCGGGCCCCGGCCCCGCAGACCGCATTGGCTGTTTCAGCGGCGGTGCATTCATCAGCAAAGAGGGAATCCCAACCTTCATCTACTACGGCTTCCCCGACGGAATCTGTTTGGCTACGAGTCAAGATGACCTGCTTTTGAATTGGACGAAGCATCCCGACAACCCAGTCATCCCGGCGCCCCAACCCGGCGACCCCGATTACGGAAAATACACGGTCCACGATCCGTGCGCTTGGCTTGATGGGGACATCTATTACGCAGTGCTTAACCGCGGCGACCCCGCAGGGAAGGGCGATTCGGGCTACCTGTTCAAGTCAGGAAATCTCACGGAGTGGAAATATCTCGGCGAGTTCTACGAATCCTCTCGAGAATGGACAGAGGCTGACGAAGACCTTGCCGTACCCGATTTCTTCACGCTGGGCGATAAATACATGCTGCTCTTTTGCAGTCACCTCCGAGCCACGCAGTATTACCTCGGCCGATTCGAAAACGAACGGTTCCACTCTGAATTTCATGCAAGGATGAGCTGGCCCGGCGGACATCTCGGCGGTGCCAGAACACTTCTGGACAACCAAAATCGACGTATCTTCTTCGATTGGATTTCCGAGGTGGGCGGGGTGGAGCGGGCGCGTGCCACCGGTTGGAGCGGCGCCACGACCGTACCGCGGATTCTCTCGCTGGACGGTGAGGGTAATTTACAGATTGAGCCTGCCCCCGAATTGAGCGTGCTACGCATGAACGAGCGAAGCCATCAAGATGTGCACCTGCAACCCGATTCCGAACTCGTCGTCAAAGATGTGCAGGGCGACTGCCTTGAATTGGAGGTCCACATAACTTCTGAGGACGCGCAGGAATTCGGCGTGAAAGTACGCTGCTCCCCTGATGGCGACGAACAGACCACTGTCTTCTACGACAGGGCATCTAGAACGCTCAATGTGGGCGTCGGTCAATCAACCCTCGACGATTCCATCCGATACGCCTACTACCGCACCGCGGAGGCGTCGGAGCGGCTGCCTGAGTCGGAACGATACGTCTCTGCGCAAGCGGCGCCGTTTGCGTTGGCTGCCGGCGAACCGCTCGAACTTCGGATCTTCCTCGATCACTCGGTGTTGGAAGTGTTCGCAAATAATCGTGAGTGCATCACGCAGCGCATCTATCCGACCCGTCTCGACAGCACGGGCGTCCGTCTGTTCTCGAATGGCGGGAGCGCACACGTCAAATCCATTCGAGCTTGGGACATAGCACCGACCCAAAACTGACCCAGGCATCAATCCTTGTCCATTGTTAGATTTCATGATTTATGCTCGACTTAGTCTATTCGTAGGATGCGCGCTTGCGATAAAGCGACTGAATAAAGAACGTGAAATAGCTCTCACAGACTTCTCAAGGAAATCTCGTTATAGCACATCTTCTGTAGGAGATTAAACGAGTGGATAGCGAGTGCGATAGAGATCCCTCTCCTGGTCGCGATTTCTTGTGCCAATCAAGGTTAGCACTGTACAGTCGGTTCGTCGCAACAATCTTCAATCGTCTACGCGCCCTCCTCATTCTTTCACTTGCTTGTCGACACGATATGTGTAAGTATGAATGTAGATGACTATACCTGCAAATATTCATAACGAAAGATTACAGCAAATCCGCTTCACGAAGGAGAACGCCTCGTGTTAACCGGACTATGGACAATTGGCATTAAAGTGCCCTGCCTTGAACGGGAATTGGAATTTCATCGGCAGATGGGCAACGAAATTGTCCTTGATGAAACCCTGGAACTTGATGGTGAATCCTTTCGCCTACCTCTAATCAAGATGGGAGACAAATACATTCATGTGGCAGAGAAGATGGCATACGAATCTCTCTTGGATGAACCTCTCCCCTACGGCATTACGCACCTGGTCTACATTAGTGATCGATTTGATGAAGATGTCGCCAAAGCCGTTGATACTGGTGCCGTCGCCCTTAGGGAGCCGGCTGATATAAAGGCTGAATTCGGCGAGAGAAGGGTGGCATTCCTGCGCGCCCCAAGCGGCTGGATCTTCGAAATCATCGAAATCAAGCGGAACTTGGTCCCCGAGGTCTGAAATCGGATTAACACAAGAACACAACGGTTGGGTTGTGCGGAAAATCGTATAACACCAAACTCCGTAGGCGGGGCATCTTGCCCCGCATCTGAAATCAAGCGAAGGGATAGAAAATCCTGTAGGGTGGCACTGCCCACCAGCTTCTGCAAGCTCCGGCGGCGATAATGGGAAATCGAACGAGTGGATAAAAACGCGCCAGAAAATCCCGTGCAATAGAAATCCCTTTCGCACCCGGTACGGTAGGTGCGGTTTCCAACCGCACCGCGCTTCGGATTTACAAGATGTACCGCTTAGCCAATCTTAATCCGCGAAGTCTGGGTAATCCATGTAATCCGTGATTCAGACAACTGCGAAAAAAATCCCTAACAGCCAAGGACAGCGCCATGACCGAAACACAACAACAAATCACCGATTCGCTGGTAACCGATCTCCGGAACGGAATCCTCACCGAATCCCTATTGCGCCAGAAAATCGCAGACCTTGCGGCGGAAACGGACAAAAAACGCCAAGACATTCTCTACCTGCAAGTCGGCACCACCTCTCCCGCGTCGCAGGTCGTCGGCATGACCTACATAGAGGGCGGCGTCCTCAACGAAGCATCTCCCGATCCGGACGAATGGCAATATCAGACGGTGCTTGATGCCGTCCAGGACGGCTGGCGGATAATCTCCTTTCCCAACATGGCGCTATTGGCAATGTCGGACGAAGATGCGTACGGCCTGGGTTTTGAGTTCATTCTGGAACGCTGGAGGTAAATCATGAAACCGTCCGAGATGAAAACCTACAATTGCAAGCCAACCCTAACCGATTCGCAGGTCTTGGAATTTTGCACGAACGGCTACCTAATGCTTGAGGGCGTGGTGCCCGACGAAACCAACCGCCGGTCAGTGGACTACTGTGACGAGTTCTCCAATCACGAACCAAGCGGTATTCTGGGGCAAGACTGGTTCGTGGAGGATGTCATCATAAATCCGGTCGCAGCCGGAGCGGTGCGGTCGCTATTAGGGGCGGATTTCCATCTGCCGGTGCTGATGAGTAATCACCGCGTTCCTTGTCCGCAGGGCCCCACGCACTGGCACGTGGATGGAAACTATAAGCATCAACATGAGCTGAACTTCCTCCAAGTGTTCTATTATCCTCAAGACACGCCGATCGAGATGGGACCGACACAGATCTTACCGGGTTCCCATCTGGTACGCAATAAGGCAAGATTCATGTGTCATCTGAGCGGCATTCGTGGAACAGTCTCAACCGCTGCTCCGGCAGGATCCATCTTTCTCACGGTTTATCACATTTGGCACCGCCGCGGTCCGTCCACGTCAGCGGGCATGCGAAACCTGCTCAAATACTTTTACTGGCGTACAACATCGCCAAAGCGCGACTGGGTAATTGAACCGGAATTCGATTTTGCGACCGCGCGTTACACCGGCCCCGGACAGAACTATAGTGAACAGTTTCGCGACACGGTAAAGGTCGCCGAGACGTTTTTGTGGCTCTGCGGCAAGCACGAATCGTTTCGGAATCTGGGTGGACAGAGTTGGCCGCTTCCCGCAAATCGGATTGATCTGCCTTATGGTTTTCCCGAAGGGCTTCCGCAACCCTGATTCCCGTAGCGCCCATGCTCATAGCCGCCAGACCCCTGCGCCTTGCTTTTCAACGCGCCCCTTAACTGTTCGGTCGGCTGGCAAATCCAATTGTAGGGTGCGCACTGCGCACCAGCCTTTTTCGAGTAGCAGTCGTAGGGTGGGCACTGCCCACCAGCCTCTGATTATTTCGTAATGTAAACCCCCGTATGTCTCCGTCTCTATGTAAGAATCCGGAACGTAGGGAACGCAGATCTGCGTTCCCTACAATCTAAATTGCGAAAATCCCACACACTATTCCACAAGGTAATACTATGTGGCCGAGGCTTCAAGAACTTGAACACGCGACGTGCATCGCGTTATTTTGCGGCGTAATCCTTACCGCGTTCGTACAGCCGATACACTCCTACGTGAAGGACGAGGAAGCCCTTCAGTTGTACGACGAAGGATTGCGCTATGCCTTTCGCGGCGAAGTTGGTGAAGCCGTCTCCTCATTCGAACGGGCGGCAACTCTTGACAACACGCTGGCGGATGCGCACGCCTATCTCGGCATGTTATATGGAATCCGTGGTCAGTGGAAGGACGCGATTCGAGTGTTTCACGATGCGATACAAGCCGATCCCGCCTATGTCGAGGTCTATACTGAACTCGGAGAAGCGTACCTGAATGCGCTTGGCAGTGTCGATCAGGCAATCTCACCCCTTGAAAAAGCGGTCGAACTCCACCCAAAGGATGAGCGGGCGAGACGACTGTTGGGGACGGCGTATCTCCGGGTGAATCGGATCGATGAGGCGAAACACGAACTCCAAAAAGCACTTGAACTTAACCCCTCCGGGATCGACGCAATCTACAATCTCGGTCTGGCTCATTTCCGAGAAGGAGAGTTTGAGGCGGCGAGTTCACATTTCAGGCGGCTGCTAAAATACGACCCCCTCCACGCTCAAGCGCATTTCAATCTGGGGAATTGCTTGGCGCGAACCGGGCAGCGAGCCGAATCCAAGAAAACGTTACAAACCTTCGAAAAACTTCGCGTACAAGAGGAACAATTGAAGCATCTAGACAGGATGGTGAGCCGTCATCCGAAGGACCCGGCTGTTTGGCGTCAATTAGGTTTACTTCACTTGGAACGACGCGAGTGGGATAATGCCGTAACTGCGCTCGAAGAATGTATAGCATTGGCGCCGAAGGAAACGAGATGTCAAGAGGCTCTCGGTTTCCTTTACGCCCAACTCAAGGACTACGAAAAGGCGAAACAGATATACGAGGGTATTGTTCGCATCCATCCCGACACCCCGGAATATCGACACAGCCTAGGTCTCGTTCACTATATGCTGGCGGATTATCCTCTAGCCATAGAGCAGTTTCAAGTCACGATTCGGCTGGCGCCCTCCAATCCCAGGTATCACGCAAGTTTAGCCAATGCTTACAAACTTGCGGGAGACGAAGCCAAAGCCGCAGAGCATTATCAACATTATCGTGAGTTGCAGTCCCAACAGGAGAAATGATGATACCTGGACCGCGGTGCCCCGCCTTTTTCCTTACAATAGCCTGTTTGCTCTCATCCATCCCGGTCCTCCTTTGTAAGAGTGACTCCTCTGCGCTCGCCCAAACGCCGCGTGCCCCCGAGGGAATGGTGCGAATTCCCGCCGGCGAGTTTACCATGGGCAACGATGAAGGGGCTCAACATGAAAAACCCGAGCGCAAAGTGTTCCTCGACTCCTACTACATTGACATCCACGAAGTCACCAACGCCGAGTATCACACCTTCTGGATCGAAGATGGCGGCGCGAGTAGTGACCACACCCCCGTTAGCTACGGAACTAAACTTGACGTAGAAAACTGGCCCAAGATTGCTAACACCCAGCCTAACCATCCAGTAGTGGGCGTCTCTTGGGATGATGCCGTTGCCTACGCCAAATGGGTGGACAAAAGATTACCGACGGAAGCCGAATGGGAAAAAGCCGCCCGCGGAACTGACAGCCGGTTATGGCCCTGGGGAAATGCCTTCTCGCTCCGAACCCGAGGAATGAAAGTCCACGCCAACGTGTGGATCGTGAACGATGGTTATGCGGATGGTCCCGCCCCCGTGGGGACGTATCCGACCGGAGTAAGCCCGTACGGTATCCTCGATACAGCTGGAAACGTCTGGGAATGGGTGTCGGATTGGTACTCCGAATCCTTCTATCATTGGGGACCAACGCAAAACCCGGCAGGTCCCGAACACGGCGGTAGGCGCGTGGTGCGAGGCGGCTCTTGGGCAAACGGGGCACAACTGACACAATGCTCCAGTCGTATGGGTCACTATCCTGCCGTGGGTACGAGCTTCATCGGTTTTCGTCTCGCAATGGATGCTGAGGAATCATCACAGGAATGACAATTTCGATAAATCGCTTGTCTTCGCTACTCACAAAGAACAAATCGTGGCTTGCCTGCCTGGCTATACTGTTAGCACCGCCCGTTGTACTCGGCGACACGCCTCAAGTCCAGTTCACCGATGTTACCGAAGCTGCCGGGATAAAGTTTCGCCACATAAACGGGGCACAAGGCGAATACCATCTTCCGGAGACCATGGGCGCCGGCGGGGCTTTCTTTGACTACGACAACGACGGCGACCTCGATCTCTATCTCATAAACAGCGGATATCTGACGGACGCTGAATTGCAAGCGTCAGTCACGAGTATGCTCTATCGTAACAACGGCGACGGCACGTTTACGGACACCACCGACCAAGCCGGGGTTGGCAACGCTGGAAACTACGGAATGGGCGCCGCTTGCGCCGACTACGACAACGACGGAGACATTGATCTCTACGTGACGAATTTCGGTGCGAATATACTCTATCAAAACAACGGTGATGGCACCTTCACGGACATCACCGAGAAAGCGGGCGTAGGCGATGAGTTGCTGGGCAGCAGCGCGACCTTCTTTGATTACGACCGCGACGGGTACCTGGACCTATACGTCGTGAACTACGTTCATTATGACGTTGATGTCCCGCGTCGCCCCTGCGGCGTTAAGGGCATTCGTACCTATTGCCACCCGGAACACTTTGTTGGTGCACCCGACCAACTGTATCGAAACAACGGCGACGGTACATTCACGAATGTTACCGAAGCGGCGGGTTTAACAAACATTAGTGGACCTCACGGCGGGAAGGGCCTCGGAGTCATCGCGGCGGACTTCAGCAACGACGGCGAGCCTGATCTCTACGTCGCCAACGACACCACTCCCAACTTTCTCTTCTACAACAACGGAAACGGCACCTTCACGGAGATAGGCCTTTTCTCGGGTTGTGCCTATAGCTTTGATGGCATTGCACAGGCGAGCATGGGGGTTGACGCCGGAGACTTCAACCGCGATGGATTCTTGGACATCTTTGTGATTAACTTCTCTCAAGAAACGAACGCGCTCTACCAAAACAATGGCGACGGAACATTTACCGATGTCATCTACGATGTGAACTTGGGAAAGGAAAGCTACATCTTTCTAGGGTTTGGAACGGGTTTCTTCGATTATGACAACGATGGATGGCTCGACCTATACATTGCAAATGGGCACATTAGCGACAACATCGAACAGATTACCAACGTGGTAACCTACGCCCAACGCGACCAGTTGTTTCGCAACAACAGGAACGGTACGTATACGGAAGTGTCGCTCAGTTCTGGGGGCTATTTCCAATTCGAGGGAGTGGGGCGCGCCGCAATCTTCGGAGATTATGACAATGATGGCGATCTCGACATTGCTGTGACCCAATCCAACGGCCCCGCCCATCTTTTACGCAATGACGGCGGAAACCGCCAGAATTGGCTGCGTATTAAGCTTATCGGTACCAAGAGTAACCGTGATGGATTTGGGACGCGAGTTTGGATAACGGTGGGGGACGAGTCATGGATGCAAGAAGCGCACGCAGGATACAGCTATCTGTGCAGCAACGATCCGAGAGTATTTTTTGGGCTGGGTGAAGTCGCAACAGTAGATCGGCTGGAAATCCACTGGATCAGTGGAACGGTGCAAGTGCTAGAAAACATCCCCGCAAACCAAGAAATCATCATCACCGAACCGGATAACGATCAAGCGACCCACGAGTAGGCTTGTAGTAGCACAATTCATTGTGCGTCTTGCACACGAAATCCAACCACTCCTTAACCCTCGGGCGGGATATTCTGCGTGGCGTTAATGTGGATCGTGCGCCGACCAACCTTGGAACTCAGCGCGGAATGAAATAGTTTGTGGTTCATGAAAAGAACATCACCCGGCTCGTTCACCAAGTCGTACTTGCCGGGCACTGCCTCAGCCGGTGTTCCCAACATTTCAATCGATTTTATGCTTCGCTGATCTGCATCCGTACCTAACGCGTCTCGAAACTGCGTAAAGTGGCTCCCGGGAATCACGCTGAGACAACCGTCCTCGGGACCGAGCGGATCCAAATAAATCGCCGCCCGCATGGTAAAATAGCCCTCTCTAGCTACATTGTCGTGATGCCATCCGCTCCCGCCGGCATGAATCAGCCCTTCGGTCACCGTAATTCTGAAGTCATCGCCCATCAAGTTCCTGAAGACTGAGACGATTCGTTCATCATCTAGCAACGGGTAAAACACATCCGGCGCGTAATCGACAAACGGGATAAACGGCGGAATCGTGTTATTCACTTGCTGTCTGACCGCCGAATAACCCCGGTCGTCTTGACGAAGATCCGGTTCAGTCGCGTTGTCACGGGCGGTCTTCATCGCCGCGTCGAACGCGTCAGAAAGCGCTTCCATCTCCTCGCCGGAAAACATCCGCTTCCGCAGAAGAAACCCGAACGTACGGAAATGAGTAACCCACTCCTCCATTACCTGACTCATTATCGCGAAAGCCCTCAGCCCTACTCCTTCACCATCTTCGCTTCCACCGGGTCAAATCCATCGGGAAACTGCGTCTGCGAGTTATAATGAACGCCTTCCAAAACCGCTTCGTGAAGATCCGCTTCGCGAAGATCTGCGCCGCACACCGATGCCGGGCGCGAATCTCCACCTTCGAGGTTCGTTCGACTCAAAGAGCGCCAGCGATAACCGACGGCGTTCAAATCCGCGCGGCTTAAGTCCGCGCCTCGCATGTTTGCTCCGCGTAGATCTGCATCGCGAAGGTCCGCTCCACGCAAATCCGTGGCCGATAAGTCCGCCCCTTGCAGATTCGATCGCGTCAGGAACGCCCGATGCAGATTTGCCTTTTTCAGATCTGCACCCGCTAACTCGGCGTCAGCGAGAGACGCACCATCCAGATCACCTCCCCGCTCGATCACATATCCGTTTACGTTCCTGCTCATCTCAATTTTTCTAATTGATACCTGTACGCCGTCCCTTAATGGCGCCCCAAGTGGTGGTTACTTTATCACGCGCGGATACGGCGAGAAGCGACCCTATACCGTTTTCCATAACCTCTTGGACTTCGGCTTCGGACAATGGTCGATTCCAGAATCCTATCTCGTCCAGAGTGCCGTTGAACCATTCCGATCTGCCCTCCCATGGCAGGCGGTTACCGAAGTGCATCGGCTTCCCGGTCACCGGAACTTCCCCTAGGATCTTGTTGCCAACTTCCTTGCCGTCCCGGTACACGATACTCGCTTCATTAGGTTCGTGTGCCCATGCCACATGATACCATTTCCCAAAGCCCCCAATCGGTTTGCCATCCGAAAAACCCCACGCTCCTCCAATACCCCAATGATGGCGCTTGTCGGGGAGTATATACCATTGGATTCTCGTACCGTCACCGCCCGATTTGTCCATGATTGCGCCGCCCTTCGATGGCTTCATCCAGTGCGCGATCGTGAACCCGTTAGGCAGTTTGTCCAAATCCCTGGCATTCTTCACCGTTATGAGCGATTGCCCCTTAAGTTCAAACGCTTTTCCCACTTGGGCATCATCGGTCCACACGCCTCTGTCTGCCTCGATTTTGCCCGAGTTCTCACCCACAAAATCGCCCATTACATTCCCCCGCCCTTCATCAAGCGGCCAATAGGCGACAAGACCGTCAAGGAGTTTGGCGTGCACACTTACCTGAGTTGCAAGAGTAAGTAGCACGATGAGTAGCGCAAGATTGGATACGTTTTTCACTTTTACTCTCTACCTCTCCAGGCCCCGTTTGCAGCTTGAAAATGAATCGTTCAAACTCACCGACTTGTAGACGATTTGCGACCCGGCTTTTTAATCTCGCCCCATGTTACTGTGCGCTTCGCCTTTGAATCAACCGGAAACGCAATCTTCGGATCAAACCACGACGGGTATGTGTCAGACCCCGAATCATTCGTGACGTTCCTGGGATTGTTACCATTGGCATCCATGATAAAGATCTCGTTGTTTCTGGCTCGATTTGAGGAAAAAGCTATCTCCTTGCCATTTGGCGACCACGTCGGGTGACCGTCCCAGACGAAGATATTCTTGGTCAACTGCTTGACATTGCTGCCATCTCGATCCATGACAAAGATCTCGCTATCGCCGTCCCGGTCGGACGCAAAAACTATCTTGATGCCCAGTGGCGGCTGCCATCCCGGTTTTTTCTCGTTCTTGGGAGTTTTTGTAAGATTCGTTTTTTTGTCCCCATTCCTGTCCATTACAAAGATGTCGTAATTGCCTGTTCGATTGCTCGACCACGCAATCCGTTTTCCATCCGGCGACCATGCTGGGCTCTCATCCTGCGCCGAGTGAAAAGTCAGTCGAAAACTGGTTTCCCCATCGCCGTCTCCAAGATTGGCGAATGGAAACGGCTCGATATTCTTCTTTCTGTCCTCGACAAGGCGGACAACCCAAACATCAAAATTCCAGTTGTCGGCGCCGTGTGCGTGGACAACGGCAAGCCAATTTTCATTCGGAGACCACGCCGGAGTGAGATCCCGGTTACCGGCCGTGACCACTTTAACGTTCTCTCCATCGTTGTCCATGATGTAGACTCTCTCAAAATGAGATTCCCTATCGGAAGCAAACAGGATTTTGGTGCCGTCACGAGACCACGAAGGCGTTATATCCTGTTTATTGTGCTTCGTAATTCGCTCCACATTCTGTCCGTCAGGGTCTATCGCATAGATATCCTTGTTCTTCTTCGCCCTTCTATCCGACACAAAAACGATGCGCGCAGTCTCCGGCGGCTCTACTGCAATCGCACTTACCACTCCTAACAGGATACTCGCGAGAAAGGTGCCGCTTAGAACGACACATAACCTCTTACCATACCTAGCATTTTTGACCTCCTTTGCCATCAATTGAAAGTAAATTTGAGAAATAAAAAAATCTAATTGTTGGCGAAATTAAATTGGCGCACCACCAAAACTACTGAACGCATAAATAGCTGTAAGGTGGGATTACAGGAGCGATCAGCGACCGCGATAGAATTCCCTCACGCTATATGTGGAAGGGGCATCTTGCCCCTCTCTCGTAGGGCGCGGTTTCCGCGCCCAATCAATCCGGACAGTGCCTGTAAGGTAAAATCAAAGGAATGAACTATGACTGTGATAGAATACGTGTGGCGTGGGATCAAAGGAGCGATCAGCGACTGCGATAAAAGTCCTCCGCCCACCATTCCTTATTCCCAATATGTAATGATCAAACGTGCCATTAGAGAGTGCCATAGAACTCTCTCAGGTAACAGCACTCGAAATGCCCGATATTAACTTTCCATCTAGGCTTCAAACAAGTTCTGTACTTCAACACCTCAATACAAAAGAAACCGAGCTCCTTACAAGAAACTCAGTTTCTTTCTTCGTTATAAATACCGACGAAGGCTATTTAGACAGATGCAAACTATTTCTGGTAAAATCAAGTAATCAGAATCTCAATAGAAGCCACTCTTTATTTCTCTGCGCGTTTTCTCCCGGACTGCTTAATCGCGCCCCAAGTGACGGTGCGTTTGGTCTTGGGAGAAACCGAGAACGCTATTTTGGGATCAAACCACGCAGGGCTCTGATCAGAACCTTTGTTGTTGGTGAGATTAACGAGATTGTTGCCATTGGCATCCATGACATAGATTTCATTGTTTCTGTCACGATTCGTAGCGAAGGCAATCTCTTTACCGTTCGGCGACCAAGTGGCCTGGCCATCCCAGACGAACACATTGGCCGTCAACTGTTTGACGTTCCCTCCATCCGGATCCATGGTATAGATTTCGCTATCCCCGTCCCGGTCGGAGGCAAAAACAATCTTTTCTCCCCACGGCGGCTGCCAATCTGGCCCTTTGTCATCTTTGGGATGGTTCGTAAGGTTTTTCTTGTTGCCACCGGTTCTATCCATGACGAAGATATCGTAGTTCCCGGTCCGGTTACTTGACCATGCAATCTGTAGCCCGTCTGCCGACCACGCGGGGCTTTCGTCTTGCGCCGAGTGTTTCGTGAGTCGGTAACTATTTATCTCGTCGCCGTTCCCGAGTTCGCTAAACTTATACGCGTCCATCTTCTTTTTCTCATCTTGCAGACGCACAATCCAGACATCAAAATTCCAACCATCCTGCACGTTCGCGTGTACACAAGCAATCCAATTTCCGTTCGGCGACCAAGCCGGCGTCAAATCCCGTGTTCCCGCTGTGATGGTAATCATGTCCTCCTCCCTGTCAAGCGCGCTCAGAACACGGATATGCTCCCACGAATCATCCCGCACCGCTGCCATGGCGAACCGAGTGCCGTCCGGCGACCATGTGGGTGATATGTCGGCTTTGGCGTGGTCGGTAATTCTCTCTACGTCGGTCCCGTCGGCGTTCATGATATAGATGTCTTTATTCTTTTTTACCTTTCGGTCCGACTCGAAAAGGATTTTTGCGACGTCTGGAGGTTCCTGTGCAATCCCGCCCGCCACCACGAGGAGAGTGCTCATCAAGAAGACGCCAAGAACAACATTCATACCTAAACGTTTCTTAAAGATTTGCATGTTTTCCCCCTTTTCATATCTTAATCCCTAAAAACTCGCGCGGCTTTGAGCGCATTTTCGATTACGTTGTCCAGCGACACCAAATCAGCAAATAAATCTGGAACTCACGTAAACTTGCGCGCGCGCCTAGTAACGTGATTTTATTGTGCCCCATGTTGTTGTAGATTTCCCGCCAGGGGCAACGCTCAACTTAATACTGTTGTTCATAAAGTTTCTCAGTTGAGTTCGTGTTAGGGCGACATCGAACAACGCTACCTCGTCTATCATCCCTCCGAACGGCTCACCCGGTGCCGATACGGACCGCTCGCCGATCACAAAGATCGGTTTGCCGTCAAATCCGATTTTGCCCTTGCGGTCCCTGTGATTAGCTACCTCGTCGCCGTTCACGTATGAAATCGCCGCACTCCCGGTGAAAATGAAAGCAATATGATTCCATTCGCCAGCTATAACCTGGCCCGCATCGTATTCCCAATCGGCATCATCGCCGTCGGGACCGGCACCTTGTCGTCCACCAGGGGCAGGAGCTTTGCCATCTAACGTAAGCCAGGTCGCCATCTTATGGCCCCGCACACCAATCTGGTGCCCCACCCACGGATTGTCCCAATTCCCGCCGGCATCGTACGGCACGCCGCAGCAAAACTGTGTTGGCGCAGCGTCATCCGGGTTGACCCACGCCATCAATGACAATTCGTCGGTCAGACGCAAACCATCCGAGTTTCGAATCTCAACTGCATTCCCGGCTTGCCCCGCAAACTGTACAGCCTGGCCGGCATCGGGAACCGGTGCCTTACTTTTAACAAACTTGACATTCCCTTTTTTTCTCCCGTCATGCCCGTTTCCCGTAGCATCGTCGTAATCCCCGTTAAACCGCCAGTACGCTATTAGATTCCTGGGGCTCTGCGCGATGCTAAGCACGGGCAACAGCATCGACATCGATAGACTGACTACCACAAATACGGATATATATATGTAAGATGTCGATTTAGGCGTTCGTTTTTTCATTCGACTGTTCCGAGAAAACAATGTCTGCTGAAGTGAGAGGTAAGGTGGGAAAGCGGAGGAACGGGATACTATCCCGTTCCTCCGTTGAATTGATGGTGTTGCTGGATAACGGTTAACGGTCCTTGATTCTACCCCAAGTGGTAGACAATTTCCCCACGGACTCGACAGCCGTACCTGAAACGTCCGCGCCGTTATTCATGACATCCTTTACCTCATCCTGCGAAAGCGCCGCATGGTAAATGGCGACCTCGTCAATCAAACCGCCAAACGGTTCACCTGGTGCGGTTGCAGAGCGCTCGCCGATGAGGAACAGGGGATTACCGTTAAACGCGATTTTCCCGCCGCGTCCTTGACCCAACTCTGGCTGAACCACTTCGCCGTTGATATAAGTAATGGCATCAGTTCCATCGATAACCAGGCAGATGTGCTGCCACTCTCCACCGAGAACCGTGCCATCTGCCGTATTGTATTCCCAATCGGCGTCATCGCCATCCGGCCCGCCGCCTTCGCGCCCTTCAGGAGAAGGCGCTCTGCCGTCAAGGGCGATCCAGTTAGCCATACCGCCGCCACGAACACCAATCTGGATACCGATCCACGGATTGTCCCATTCCGGTTCGTCGTCATATGGAATGCCGGCGGCAAACTGCGTCGGCGCCGCATCATCCGCGTTGACCCACGCCATCAGCGTCACCATATCATTTGGGTGCAGACCTTCGGAGTCGTCGATAATAATCGCGTTCCCAGGCTCCTGCACAAACGACATAGCAAATCCCGGATTGGGGACCGGAGCGTCGCTCGGAATCGGAAGAACCGGACCACTCGGCCTACCGTCACGCCCAGCACCTGTATCATCTTTGGCGGGGTTGTTCTCATCGTTGAATGTCCAGTATCCCACAGGGCTTGCCGACATGCCAACGAGCGGATAAACCATCATCAAACTGGCAATAGCCAGTATAGCTACAAAAGACTTCATAGATACCTCCATAATAGTTATTTATTTAAACCGTGGATATCGGAATGCCTCCCTAATTCACGGCTGGGTTAATCAAAATGCGCCGCACACGATAGATCTACTATCTCTGTTGACGCATAATGAATGCGATACATACGCATAAGATTCACATCATCCTATCGACTCTAGTCATTCTTGTCAACGGATAAATGACGTTCAAGTTTCGGCGCCATCGACCTGGCAACTCTAACCACGGACATTACCAGATCGACGACACTCAATCAACTTCAAAAGAGTCAGATACGGAAAATGGCACGAAAGAGTCGAACCTACGTGTAAACCTTTTAAGCCAACGCATCTCGGACGGGTCTTCCGCCCCGCGACAGCACAACCCTAACTCCTTCGGGAGATATGAGACTCTGGTTGTAGTCGATTCCAAGGCAGTGATAGATTGTCGCCGAGAGATCCTCGGGACGGACCGGAGTTTCGGCAGGCTCGGTGCCGCGTGGATCCGATGACCCGACAACGGTGCCACCCCTGATGCCGCCACCAGCCATCATCATGGAGAACACCTTCGGATGATGGTCTCTGCCTGCGTCACGGTTGATGACCGGAGTTCGCCCGAACTCACCCATGGCGATAACGAGCGTGCTATCTAATAAGCCGCGATCAGAAAGATCGCCGATGAGCGCCGACACAGTCTGGTCAAAGCCGCCGAGTTTACCTGCAAGCGCCGGGAAGATATTCGAATGCATGTCCCATCCGCCGTTAGACACGGTGACAAATCCGACGCCTGCTTCGACGAGCCGTCTTGCCAGCAAGCAACTCTGTCCAAAGTCATCGCGCAGGTACGCATCCCTGACAGTATCGGGTTCTTGACGAAGATCGAACGCCTCACGGGCTTCGGATGAACTAATCAGGTCATACGCCGCATTATAAAATTCATCGACGCTGCGCACTCGTTCGCTGCCGTTTTCGTGTTTCTTGAACGCAGCATCAACCGTTTGCCGCAGCGTGCGGCGGCGGTCAAGCCGTTCCATCTGCATACCGTTGGGCGGATGCAGATCGTGCACTTGGAAGTCATCCCGCGACGGAGCGCCGCCTACCGAGAACGGGTCAAGTGCCGCCCCAAGAAACCCCGCGCCGGAGTACTCGAACGCTGTCGGAATCGCAATATAAGGCGGTAGCGCCGTACGCGATTCCTTCAGTTTTGCAACAACAGAACCGTAACTCGGAACAGCAAATCCGGGTAGCGGTTGGAATCCCGTCATCAAGTAGTGAGTCCCGCGCGCGTGATCTGCTTCTATCGACGTCATTGATCGAATGACGCAGATTTTGTCCATCTGCTTGGCGATTCGAGGCAGATGTTCGCAAATCTGAATTCCGGGGACATTTGTGCTTATGGGATTGAGAAACCCGCGAACTTCCTGCGGTGCATCCGGCTTCAGATCCCACAAATCCAAATGGCTGGGCCCGCCGCCCATCCAGATTAAAATCACCGACTTCGCGGTCCCTTCCTGACCGTCTGCCCGTGATGCAAAGGCTTTGAGTCGAAGGAGATCCGCCATACCGAGTCCAAATAGCCCGAGGGCCCCGGCCTTCAGAAAATCGCGACGGTGAAAACCCTCGCAATCTGTGTAGTGCGCCAATCTATTTCGTTTCATGGTAATCACCTTTCTCATTTAGCCAAACTGCAACTCAAAACAACAACTAGCGATACAACCGATTTCATCACAGAAATCAGCGGAAGCCGCTCTTTAACTCTCGAGATTCCTGCTATCCCGAGAGCCCATCCCGCTCTTTCGAGTCGCATTTGAGTTAGTTGATAAACAGGAATGATCTTGAAGAAACAAGAGCCCAAAGCAAGTCTTCAAAGCCCTCCTGTCGTGACGGACTTTCTACAATGTATTCGTTCGCCTCGGTAAGCTCAATCTCCGTGGGCAAACGACTTAACACTTTGAGATAAAGGTCGTTTATTGCCTCCTCGTTTGAACGATCAGATGCCACCAAACGAGTAACGATGTTATCGCCAGCACTGATTTTATCATTCACGTACGGCGAGTTGATAACGTGCAGAGCCTGTGGGAGCGTCGGCTCAAGTTTCGGGTCAAGTTGCGAGAGAACCTCTCGATTCGACATGCCGAACAGCGACAGAAATCTTCGTCCAACCGGCAACGGAAGTTGCACGGTCCTCGTACCCGTGGGGTACCGCCCAAAATTTTCCTGAACCTCGACTGCGTCGTTCAATGCATCAAGGAACACCTGCGCAAGCATAGGTCGAGGGTAAAAACGAGAGAAAAAGCGGTCATCAAGCTCGTTCGTCTCGTTGGGCACGGACGACAATTGATATGTCCTCGAATTCAAGATGAGACGTATGGTGTGTTTGGTATTAAAGCCGTTCCGTACAAAGTCCTCCGATAACGCTTCCAACAATCCTCCGACTGTCGCGGGCGTTGTTTCGCGCATATCGTCAACCGGATGAATTATTCCTCTGCCGAAATAGTTGCTCCAGAGTCGATTTACCGTTGCCTTCGCAAAAAATGGATTGGTTGGAGAGGTCATCCAGTCTGCAAGCAATTCCATATAATCGCCCTGATAGCGTCGTTCCACCGGATCGCCCCCGAGAACGGTGGGAATCGCTTCCGCGCCGCTATTGCCGACCACCGATTGGTTGATGACTCGGCCAGTCGGGTTGTAGTAGATGACGCGCTCTCGGTACAGTTTGCCATCCCGTGTCGCAACCTTGCCGCTGAATGCCGCAAAATTCCAGTAATCGTCCGTTGTCCATCGATCAAACGGATGCTTATGGCAGCGGGCGCACGTCAGTCGCAATCCGAGAAACGCCTGGGCTGTGGTTTCGGCACGGCCATCGGCTTGCTCTTCGATGCGGTAGTAAGCCGCTGGTCCCACCAGATAGGTGCTTCCCCGTGCCATGAGTATCTCTCGGACGAATCGGTCATAAGGTTTGTTTTCTTCAACACTCTTGCGTATCCATTCGTGAAAAAGGGTTGCACTCCGCTGTTCCAACCCGGCGCCGCCAAGCGTCCGTGGATGACAACGCAGCATATCACCCAGCCGCAGCGTCCGAAGGTCATCAAACTCGGGACGCTCAAGAAGTTCATCGATCAACACGGCTCTCTTATCGGCGCCGGGGTTATCGACAAACGCCTGAAGTTCATCCGGAGTTGGCAATTTGGCAATCGTATCCAAATAAACGCGCCGAATGAATTCCGCATCACTCGAAAGCGCCGATGGGACGACATTCAGTTTTTTCAGCTTCGCACCAACAAAATTGTCTATGAAATTGTTCGCGGGAAACTCGGGATAATCTGCCAATTCGTTTTCACGAGGGATCGTCACAAATGCGGCTGCGACCTCCCCCAAAAATCGCGCGAGAATTGCGGTGCCGCCCCAACGCATGCTTGTAACTAGGCCGTCTTTGCCTACCTCTGCAATTGGTTCATCGCTGGATTCATAAACAGTTTTGCGAGTAACATCCTCGACAGATCCATCCGTGAAATACGCCAACACCTTGAGTTGTTGATGTTCGCCAACCGTCGGCAAGACAAACTCGTCAGGATACACCTCTAGTCGTTCTATGCGCGGGTCCGTCGCGGAGAACGGCGCACCTGCCTCAAGCCAGCGCAAAATCGTGAGATAATCATCGGAATTGACACTGAAACGCATGCCGCCCTCGTGGCTTACCTGTTCCGTCGGTTTAAGCAGGAACAAGCTGCGCTCCGGCTCGATTAAATTTACCCGCCTACCGCGGCCAGCGGTAACAATCGGTAGATAGTCCGCCTCCGGGTCTAATGTCAATAGCGAGAGATCGAATCCTCCCTGTCCCCCAAATTTTCCGTGGCAGAGCGCTGTTGAACATCCGTTTCTATCAAGTATCGGAGCAATGTCATTCAGAAATCGCGGAACACCGTCATCGGTAGACGCGTATACATGTGCTACCGTACATACAAGACATACAAGCACCAGCATTCCTATGTACAGAACCTTCCGCATCGTCTCTTCCCTCCCGAAATTTTTTAATCCGGGTCACTTAATTATTTGGGCGTTTCAAAACCTCTGTTTGAGCCGCGTAAAACGAACAACGAAACCTAACAAATGAATCCTTTTAGACTAATCCATCTAAAGTATATCATAGCACACCTGGCGTGTCAATACCTGAAAAGCAAGAAATCTAGGAAAAACGCTCCTAATTTTTCTACATGATGAATAAGAAATTAGGATAGGTTGGTGATAATTTCTGAAGAACCTGTCTGAAGAGTCCAGTTTGTAGAGTGCGCGCTGCGTTCAAGCGGGTGAATAACGAGCGATCAACTGACTGACTAACGAAGGCGATAGGAAATCTCAATAGAGATCCCATAGAGATCCCCTTGCGCCGCCGGCTTTGCGCGGAGACGTGGTTTCTTACTTTCCTCCAATCGAAAATCCTTACTTGATCCACGCAATTTTAGATGCGTTTCCCTTGAGAGCGCGCCATTATCCCTGTTCGGAATAATTCCTTCAGCAAGAAACACTGGTTTTTCGGACCTTGGTTAGCTATTAAAAAGCACTTCTTGATAGAGATAGTCCTCGTCTCGCACTCCAGCGGAGTGCAATGTCAATAGAATCGTGATCCGTCCAATCTCCGCACTCCAGAGGATCAAACGAACGAATAGTGAGTGCGATAGTAAATCCTGTGCAATGTCGAGTGTTACTTGACAGAGAAGGCTTTCAAGCTATTGCGTCGTTTGCGGATTCTGCACGTGGTGCGAGGATGATGATTGTTACCCTACCGCCCGTTTGCTAATCATCGGAAAATTTCTCAAATTTTTTTCACTTAAAGACTTGACACGTATGTCACGAGCGAATATACTTAATATATGTTAAGTTAATAGGCGTCGGTTTAAAGTTTCCGCGTAGTCTACTGCGGTCTGCAAACGGGTTCCATAGCCATGCATCCGGTATCCACAAATATGAATCCTTCAACCCAACTGGCAGATATGTTAACAGACTGCTCCTCAGGGTGGATAGAAGCCATTGACACCGCTATAGTCCGAGGAACTGCCGAGCCTGTTCTACTCGAGGCGACACAGTGCTGGCAAGCCGGTGCCTACGAACACGCTGATCTCCTTGTTACAATGGGCGAAACGGTAGATTATACCGTCATCACTGATAAAGAGACGTTGACATCGGTCCTTATGCCTCTTGCGGATGCCGATGTCGTTGCGATTGATACGGAAACCTATGCCCCTTCTGAAGTCCGCACACAGGCAGAATGTGCGGAAAATGAGTTTTCACACCTAAACTCAATGCTTGGACTCGCTAGAGAAACGGTTAGGCTTGCGACAACGCAGGCGCAAAAACGGGCGGCGAAAGCCATGTGCGATGCGACCAAAAATCAACTCAAAGTGACGAAGGCGAGACTCAAAAATGCGCAGACATCACTCAAACAGGCGGGTTTGAATCCGCATCAGGCAAGAATCCGACTGATCCAATTGGCGGTGAAAAACCAACCCGTAATCGTGTTGGATCTTGATGCCTTTGATAGCGCGAATGAATTGGAACCTCTGAAATGGCTGTTGTTGAGCGACTCCGTCAAAGTATTCCACAATGCAAACTTTGACATAAAAATGTTGTGGTCAAGCGGTTTCAATGTAAACGGTCAGATTTTCGACACCATGCTCGCGGCGAGGTTGCTCGGTCCGTCGGGGCGTGTCACTCTAGCCGAGGTTGCCCGCACACATCTCGATATATCGCTGCCTAAAGGAGAACAGGCGAGCGACTGGAGCCGTGATTTGACTGATTCGCAACTGCTTTACGCCGCTCACGATGTGCGGATACTCCTGCGCCTAAGAGAACATTTGAAATCGCGTCTCGCCGACGAAGCGCTCACCGAAGTCGCCAAGATTGAGTTCGACTGTGTCCGCGCGACTGCAGAGATGGAATATTCCGGAATGAAACTCGATACTGATCAAATAAATCGTTACCGGCGTCGTGTCGAAGCACAACGGATTGAACTTCAATCAATCTTATACGGTTATCTGGGAGAGATAAACCTCGCTAGCCCAACCCAACTCAAAGCGGCGCTGGCAAACATCGGCGTTGAGGTGGAAAGTACATCCCGGCGTGCGCTGCATTTCCTAGTCGATAGCCATCCCTGCATTTCAACCTTATTGGCGTACAAGAAGCTATCCACCCTAATCACTTCATTCTTCAACCCCGTTCCACGGGCAACCTCCGCTCACACCGGGCGTGTCCACGCAAATTACTGGCAACTCGGAGCGGCGACCGGTCGATATTCCTGCTCCGGTCCAAACTTCCAACAAGTGCCGCGCGCCACGGAAGTGCGCAGATGTTTCATCGCGGATGCCGGTAAGAAATTGGTAATCGCCGATTATTCACAGATTGAACTGCGTGTGGCTGCGGCAATCAGCGCCGATGCAAAAATGATTGAAGCATATCGCGACGGCGAAGACCTGCATCGATTGACCGCATCACTCGTGCAGAACATCTCTCCGGCGAATGTGACTCAAGAACAACGCAACGCTGCCAAGGCGATTAACTTTGGACTAATCTACGGGATGGGTCCAAAAGGTTTGATGTACTCGGCGAAAGCGAATTACGGTGTCGAGATGAGTTTGGCGGAAGCTGAAACATTTAAGAGACGTTATTTTAAGGCATACTCCGGAATTCGTGATTGGCATCGGAAATCAAGCTGCGAACTATGGTACGCCAACAGACAGAGGACACTCTGCGGCAGGCGATTTGTCTGGCGTGAACCGCCATCGTTTACAGTCTATGTTAATAGACAGGTGCAAGGGACAGCGGCTGACATCGCGAAAATCGCCCTGGGACGCCTTCCATCTGCCCTCAAAGGGACCGAAGCGAAAATCATCGCAATGATCCACGACGAACTAATTATCGAAGTCCCCGATGCCAACGCCGACGAAGCTGCCGCCCTTCTCCAGTACACCATGGAAGCCGCCGGAAACGAGGTCCTGAAAACCGTGCCCGTCGTTGCGGAAGCCCAGATTGCAGACAACTGGTCTCAAAAGTGACAACCACGTGCGGATAGGGACGCGCACACGTAGGGAACGGACCCGTACCGTCCCATCATTCAAGGTTTTAAAGGAAGCCCCGCGCCCTCCCATCATTCATGGCTGTAGGGGACGGCCCCCGTGCCGTCCCGCATTTGTCGGAATCAACGGCGGATGCGCTGCGAACATTCCGCACGGTTGTTGACATCCTCTTCATCTCCTGATAAAATACGCACGTCTAGTCTAAATTGGAATTTGGTACCCGGTTTGCCTGATTCACCCCTTTCCGAATGTTGTGCGGGTTCTAATAATCACTGACTACGAACGACGAATCACATACAAACCAACACATGATAGACAAAACCCATCTCCTCGACGACAACCAGATGCGCGAGTTCATCGTTAACGGGTACCTGATTGTCAAGACAGACCTGCCCCGGAATTATCATGATGCGATCTATGATACCACAAACACCGTGTTTGAAAAGGAAGGCAACCCGGGGAATAATCTCTTGCCGCGCATCCCCGAAATTCAAAAGGTGTTCGACGATCCCACTGTCCGCGGCGCGTTGACGAGCCTCTTGGGCGCGGATTACTACATGCAGCCCCATCGCCACCCGCACATTAATCAACCGGGAAGCAAAGGTCAAAACCTGCATCAGGATGGCGGCAAACGCTGGACGCATCGTACACGCCGATTGCTGGTTTTCTACTATCCACAGGACACGCCGGTAGAGTTGGGCCCCACGGGCATCGTTCCGGGGAGTCACTACTTCTGTACTCCTGAAGGTGCCAAGAGCCGCGACGAACTTTCACTCTCCGGAGATGCCGGCACCGTGACCGTCGCGAACTACGACCTTTGGCATAGGGCTATGCCCAATCGAACCGACAAACCACGCTACATGATGAAATTCCTTTCTGCCCGCATGTCGGAACCCGATTCGCCTTCGTGGAATAGTAGCCAATCGGACTGGATGAACGGCACACCAATCGGCAGCCCCGAACACCAAGCAATGTTCAAGCATGTTTGGGACTGGCACCACGGCAAAACCACTGTACACCCTCAGGCCAACGGAGCCCCCGGTGACGCGACAATCAGCGAACTGACGGCAAGGCTGCACAATAGAGGCGAGTCAATATGCCTCCACACGGCATATCAATTGGCGGCGCTCGGTGTGTGCGCTATCCCCGATTTAGTAGCTTTGTTGGAGGAAGAATCGCAGGATATCCGTCGAAATGTGTGTTACGCCTTGAGTGCAATCGGCGCGCCTGCCGTTTCCCCGTTGATTGACGCCTTGGAAGCCAAGAATTCGTGGACACGCGATAGCGCCGCAGAAGTGTTGGGAGACATGGGACTGGAGGCGCAGGACGCCGTGCCGGCGCTGATGCGTGCGGTGAAAGACGAATCGGATGATGTCCGCTCCCATGCCGCGGAAGCCTTGGGAACAACCGGGCAATTATCCGATGCCGCTGTCCCCGCGCTGATTGCCGCATCGCAGGATGCGGAAGAATCCGTCCGCCGCAACGCGGTGTTCGCGTTGGCACGGTTGGGACCGCACGCCAAGAGTGCCGTAAATGCACTTAAGAATGTCTTCTTCGACGAAAACCGATACGTTCGTGGAGACGCCGTACACGCGCTCCTCCGCATTGGCACAAAAGAGGCTTCGGACGTGTTGCTTCGCCATCTTACCATGTCCCGCTGGTGTCCGCTGACCAACCGAGAGAGCACGCATTAAGCGGGTTCATTCGCAAAGAATTTAATGCTTATCGAAGGCTATTGAAACCGAGTTTTTTCTTGAAAACTCGGTATCTTCCAAAACCGTATTAGCTTCGAAAGTCTAAAATGCGTAAGGCCGATACATACCTTCTCAGGGAACAAACCATTAGGCATCATCTATTCGTCCATAATGAATCTCAGAGGCTGTTCGAGTTTCATTTTCTCCTATGAAAATTACGCTAATCTGAGCTTGACTTTGTACAAAAGTAAAACGGTTGGGCTGTACGGAAAGCCGTACGACACCAAACCCGTAGTCGGGGCATCTTGCCCCGCCGTGATGGCACTGGAAATCGCTACCGACTTTTTCACAGGTCAACCAAAAAGACCAGATGGTTAAGAGCTTGTTTGAAAAGTGCAGTTTGTAGGGTGCAATCAAGCGAGTGAATAACGAGCGCGATAGAAATCCCCTGCGCACCAGCTTCTTTTAGCCCCGGAGGGGCGGAAGGTGTGTAGAAAAGCCGAAATTCCGGCACCTAAGCCCCAGCGGCGCGACAGGTATACAACAAGTCACAGCAGAAACATGAAATTCCTTCTCAAATGACAAAAAGGGCATTGGCACCTATTATTCAAACAGGTTCTGAGGCTCCAACTTACTTCGAACCGCAATCACAAATTCATAACAAAATTTCATAACACTGCTCCCATGACTTCCATGTCGAAACCGGTCAGAACCCAGTCGTACCAAGAGTTCTCTCCCTTTTTCTTCCCCTGCCGACAGCATCAATTTGTTATGAAAAGTATGAATAGTATGAAATTTCCAGGAAGCAAAAATGATGCTTTTCAAATCGCATCTAGGATCTTGAAACCGTACACTGAACTACATCTCGATGGAAGACAATTCAGGTCAAGTTAAAATGGACAAGACGGCAATTATATCCGGTGTTGGTCCCGGCTTGGGAGCTTCACTGGCGAGGAAATTCGCACAAGAGGGATGCGCGGTCGGCTTGCTTGCCCGCTCTCCAGACTACATTGAAAGCCTCGCTCAAGAACTTAACGAGGGTGGCGCAAACTCGCTTGCCATCCCAACGGACATCACGCAGCCCGATCAACTCGTCGACAGTTTTGCGGAGATCCGCGAACAACTTGGCTCGGTTGATATTCTGGTAAATCATGCGGGCAATGCGGCATGGAAAAACTTTACCGACCTAACCCCGGACGAGTTCGAGCAATCGTGGCGGGTTTGTGCGTTCGGTTCCTTCCTGTGCTCTCAGAATGCCTTGCCGGACATGCTTGCCCGCGGCAGCGGAACGATTCTCTTTACCGGCGCCACTTCCGCGATTCGAGGGAGGGGCGGGGCGTCGGCATTCAGCAGCGCCAAATTTGCCGTCCGAGGGCTCGCGTGGTCGCTGGCGCGCGAAGTTGGTCCCAAAGGAATTCACGTTGCACACGTGATTATCGACGGCGTAATCGACACCCCCGGTCTCCAATCAAACCCGTCGGACGACGCGGACGAGCCGCTGCTCAATCCGGACGCCATTGCCCAAACTTACTGGAGTTTGGCGCTTCAAAACAAGAGCGCTTGGAGCTTCGAGGTCGATCTGCGGCCCCATAACGAAGAGTTCTTCACCTAGTTGCACGTACCACACCGTTATACCGGAGAGGGTTTTCAACGATGATAAATAACGACCAAGTCAAGTTTTTTTGGGAACACGGCTATCTACACATCCCGCAGGTTTTCACGCCTGAAGAAACAGACGAATTGACAAGCGAGCTTGATTGGCTGATTGATCAGTGGGCGAATATCACTCCGGGATGGTCTGGCCCCTGGCGTCGAAAGTACATGGATGCGGAAACTGAGAAAAAATCCAAGCTCATTGCCATGCACGATCTGTCCTTTTATTCCGAAGCGTGGATGAAAGCCGTCACCAATCCGCGGCTGTGCGATGCGATGGCTGCGCTGTTAGGACCTCGCGTTGAACTTCATCACAGTACCATGCACGTGAAACCGCCTGAAACCGGACACCCGTTCCCCATGCACCAAGATTGGGCGTTCTACAAGCATAGGGACGGCCGCTACGTCGATCTGCTCGTCCACCTTGACAACACCTGCCACGAAAACGGCGAGATTCGATTCCTTGACGGCTCCCATAAAGGCGGCGCTCTGGAACACATCACCCGGAATCCTGACGGCACGACCTGCACGCCGCATCTGCCGACCGACGAATACAAGCTGGAAGACTCGGTTGCCGTTCCCGCCGAACGAGGCGATGTTGTATGTTTTAGCCTACATGCTATCCACGGGTCCCACATCAACCAAACAGACAAGAGCCGTCGTCTCGTGCGCTTCGGCTACCGCCATCCCGAGAACGTACAGTTCGAGGGCCAGAGTTTGGGGCGGCCAGGTTTGATGGTTCGCGGCAGTCGCAGACGGGGGATACATCAGGAACTGTTCTCCAACACGGGTCCTAGATAGTTGGACATTTCCCTGAAACCGATCGAAGGAACGGATCATGACCGCAATCGAGAACACTCATTTCTTCAAAACTCGGTTTCTCCCGCAATCACTGTAGGAGCGATCTCCGAATCGCGACCTCTCCATCTGTGAAAAAGCATTTTCGGCGTTTCCGACGAAGGAGACAAGAATGGAAGTGGATAGGGCTGCCATGCTTGATAGGTCTTTGATCGTTTACTCTCAATGCTAGATAACGGTGAGAAGCATCGATACCAAAACCAGTTGCGTTGGTTAGCTGAATTAACGTGGACATGAATGTTAACGACTTTACGTATCAGCCAAAGGCTGAACTACCTGTTCCGATGATAAACCCACCATTCTATCAATAGCAGCAATACCCCCAAGCACGCCGTATACTTCCAAATCTCGCGATCTACCTCCTGTAGATGATCGGCGGGAGGGATTCCAGCCGGATCCGATTCCACCCACTCCTCTCCAGGTTGCGGAGAAAAAATATCCGATTCCTGCGACCCAAGAAGATTAACCGCAAATCGCCCCACCTGACGATCGTGGGCAAACACCGTATATACGCCTACGAGCGATGTGTTCGTGAAAATGATAGGCGTGGATTCTGATGACACATCCGTCACCGATCCGTCGGGCAATCGAACGCTGATGCCATCCTCCGCCTCCGGTTCCGTGAGAAAGATTTTCACGGGAGTCCCAACCGTGACGACATTAGGCTGAACGGTGGTGCGCGGGACATCAAGCCACTCAAGACAGCGCGACATCAGAATCGGCGTAGAGGGAATCAAAAGCGCGAATCGGGAGGCTTCGAGATTGAACGCATCAAATCCGAACACGACGTATTTGCGATCGGCGTTTTCCCCTGCCCAGATTAACGCTCCCTCCACGGTTTCGACTAACGGACTTCCCCAACTCGGCAATTGAACAACAAGCGATTCTCTGACCGTCAAATCGATTAACGACACATCACGCATTATGGCGTGAGTTCGGTCTTGGTAAATCACACGCACCGGTTCCGCTTTTCTTCTGGCAACCGGCATAAACGGTAGTCCATCGACAGGGTTCAGGAAAACTGCGTTCGCCTCCGGAAGAATCTCCGGCACATACCCGTCAAAAATCACAATATCTTGGTTTTCCGCCCCCCGATAATCTTGGGTCCCAATCTTTGAAAGTTCAATGTTCGCGCCCGCCTCAAGCATCTTCGACAATAACCGTGGGGAGCGATCACTCACAAGTAGAACACGTGACGGTGTGGGGCGATGAAGGAATGCCCAAGCTCTGTTATCCAGCGCAAAATCGTCATCTAACTCAATATTGAGACTGACTGCCGTTCCGTCAAACCCCTTGTCATCGATGGGAAACACAATTGAACGACTTTCCCCTGCAGGCAAAGTTGCCCTTTCATCGTCATACCACCTGCCACCAATATCTAAACGAACTCGAAACTCCTGTGTCTCTGACCCGAAATTTCGCAGACCCGCAAGTACCTGAAATTGACCCGCCTGATTTGTAGAGCGTGAGACATGCAATTGCACGATTCCCACGTTTTCTCTCTGAGCTCCTATCGCGATTCCATGAAACGTTTGCGGCGAATTTGATAGCCGATCAAACTCGTCGCCAATATAAATGATTCCCGTGTTCGCCCCTGTTCCATAGGCTGTCGCAGATGAAATAGCCGATTCGATGTCTGGTGACGTGTGTTTTGGCGCCATTCCCTGAACTACGCGGCGCAGCTCTTCTTTATCCGAAGTATAGCCTTGATGAATGTGGTGCGGGGGGCTAGAAGTGTCAATAATCATCATCTGACCACGGTCATCAAGCCGGTTAATCAACTCCAATGCTCGTTTCTTCGCGATTTCAAATCGGCTCTTACCCAACTCGGTCGATTGCATACTCGCCGAATTTTCGAGGATAAGAACTGATTGTCCGAATAGGATGCTGTGATGGCGAAAGGCTGGGCGTGCAATGGTGACGACTGCCAGGGAAAGAAAAAACAGTTGCAGGATTAGCGGAAGGAAATTGCGAATACGCTGAAACGGAACGTTAGCCTTCATATCCTCAATGGCTTCGAGCCAAAACATCACGCTGGGAACAACGTGGCGTTTGCGGCGCAACTTTAGGAAATGCAGTGAAGCCACAAGCGGGATAAACGCCAATAGATAAAGTGCCGAAACGTTCAGGAAGTGCATCTTCAAAGAGTTCCCGGTATTCAGTGAGCAGAAGGACCGAGAAATTGGCGAATTAAATGTAATGCTTCATCCGGCGCCGCTAGAGGGCAACTCGAATACACAATCTAGCGTTCCGTCGCGGGGATATCTGATTCGGCGGATTCGGTTGCCTCATCCGTTTTACCCGTCTCTCTGTCTTCGACTCGCTGCAACAGGTCCTCTGCGTCCAGACGCCCTACTTCTCCATAATTTTTCAACTGCTCGCATTTTTCTCGGGCTTTATCAAATTCATGTTGCTCAAGATAGATTGTTCCGAGATTCCTGTGCATTTCTCGGAACACCCCGGGCCAATTGCGTTCCGACTCCTTGCTAAGCAGCTGCGTCGCTTTGGCGATAGCGTTATTGACAACTTCATCGAGTGCCGACTTCTCTGCTGCCGGCAAACTGTCAACGTCCTCACCGTTTTCTTCCATCTGCTTAATCTTCTCGTTGTGCTCACGTAGTTGATTAATCGCCTTGTCGCACACGTTATAGGTCTTCTCGATACTTAACGCCCCTTCAAAGATTTTTGACAGAAATCCCAGTTTCATAGCATCCTCCGTAGTGTTCCGCGTTCTAATGCACTGTTCTCCGCCGCGTATTATACCAAATGTTAAAACATAAGACAACGACTGATATGGAATTAGTTTCTCGTGCGTCCGCCATCCCGGACCACGGGAAAACGGTTGCGTTCATCATCGAAACAGGTTAAAATACCCATGAGTCCCAATGCCCGATGTGTCCTCATATAACCGTATAATCTGTTTGTTTTATGCCTGATTCCACCGTCCACCACACGGGAAAATTTGACACTCACACCGAAGTCATCTCCAACGAGGAGATTGCTCAAGACCATTATCTATTATACTGCAATTGTCCGGAAATCGCGGAAAGCGCGCTGCCCGGTCAATTTGTCCACGTACTAATCTCGGGTGAATCCGGACTTCTACTGCGCCGTCCGTTTACAATATACAGTATCTACGGAACACAAATCTCTATGTTGTATCAGGTCACTGGAGAGGGTACAGCCGCATTGGCGCAAATGCGTTCCGGGGCGCCGATTCAAGTCCTTGGACCCCTCGGTAAGGCGTTCCACATTCCCCCGCGCATCGAAGCGGCAATCCTCGTGGGTGGCGGTGCGGGAATCGCGTCGCTAATGCTCCTTGCTGCCGAGCTGAAAGAGGCGGGGGTACGAACGCTTGGGTTGGTCGGCGCTATCAATCGAGTCCGTCTCTTGAGCGTCTCCGATCTGCAGCGGATCGACGTAGAAACGCATATCGCCACCGATGATGGGAGCATCGGGCATCACGGTTTCGTCACGGAAATCCTTAGCGGCATCCTGAAACGACCTCAGACGCATTCACTACGAAATCCCACTATCTACGCGTGCGGACCACACGCGATGTTGCATGCTGTCGCGGAGATGACACTATTGCATCATACTCCGACGCAGGTCGCCATGGAGAATCGAATGGGGTGTGCGTTGGGTGTCTGCCTCGGTTGTGTATGTAAAGTGCGTACGACAGGCGGTGTAGAATATCAGCGGGTGTGTACGGAAGGACCGGTGTTTAATGCGGAGGACATCGTCTGGTAAGATTTGTTGGGACACAATATGTGCAATTCGACAACGATAATAATTCCAATACTGACTGGAAAGAGATGCGAAGCAACAGATTGCATGTTGCCGCCAACAAAAAATCGCATCTGATACCTGGGAGAGCCTATGGAACGGGCATTCTACGATGAACTCGCGGAAAAGAGTATAAATGGAGAGATTCCATCTGACGCGTTGTGTCTTGAAATGCTGACCTCGCCGCGTATTGAACTTCTGCGGTTGCTTGACGCCGCCTATCAAGTGCGAAGAAAATACACCGGCAACGAGGTGCAACTCCATATAATAAACAACGCGCAAAATGGGGGTTGCCCGGAAGATTGCCACTATTGCACCCAAGCCAAATCCTCGACCACGGGCATCGAAACCTTCCCGGTTAAACCTGACGCGGAAATCTTGGCTGAAGCTCAACGTGCTTACGAGTCGGGAGCCTACCGATATTGCATGGTGTTTGCCGGACGAGGGCCGACGAAATCACGGATCGAGCGTTTGGCGAGAGTAATCAAGACCATCAAATCCCAATTCCCATTACAGGTTTGCCTCTCCGCAGGACTAATCAATCGCGAGGGTGTCGGTATTCTAAGAGATGCTGGATTGGATCGGTTAAATCATAACCTCAATACGTCGGAAGGGCATTACCCGAGTGTCTGTACAACCCACACATACGCGGATCGAATGGACACATTGAAAGCCGCGCGAGATGTCGGAGTCGAGTTGTGCTCGGGATTGATCGTGGGCATGGGAGAAAATGCCGATGATATAGTTGAAGTTGCAAAAACGCTGCGAGAACTCCGTGTTTCTTCCATACCTGTTAATTTCCTTCTCCCCTTTGATGGAAATGTATTCTCGGACGCGCCTGAGATCGCCCCGGATTACTGCCTTCGGGTTCTGTGCCTGTTTCGTCTACTGAATTCCCGCGCTGAGATTCGCGTCGCTGCCGGTCGTGAATTCCATCTGCGGAGCATGGAAGTGATGGCCCTATACCCGGCAAACTCCCTCTTCATCGACGGTTACCTGAACGCCAAGGGTGCGTCTCGATCACGAACCCTTAAGATGATTCAAGACGCGGGCTTTACCATCAAGGCGGATCAATCTTTAGAACACCTGTTGGAAAGAGAGAAAGAGCGCGACGGATCGTTGTCGGTTCTCAATCGAGAGAAACCGATGAAAAATCTCGATGAACTCAGGCCAACCTTTCGTGCGAAGGACATTCCCATAAAGAATGATGAGCTCTAAAGTTGTCGTGTTGGTCATCGTCGCGGGCGCATGCTTTTTGCTGATGTTTTTTCACAACTGGGCACAGCGTCTGGTTGACAGCTATAAACCTGTGGCAGATGTTCCGTCATTCGCATTGCCCTACGACTGGGCGGGCAACATCTGCCAAACACCGATTGCGGAGCCGTCAGGAATTACTTACCACGCAACTCGAAAATCGATCTTTGTCGTCAGCGATGAAGGCGAGCTTCATGAGATGCGACGGGACGGCAGACCGGTAAGATCGCAGTCCTTAAACCAGACCGACTTGGAAGGAATCACCATGAATCCTTTAACAGGACTGCTGTATGCCGTTGTTGAAGGTGACGACGCCATTCTCGAAATCTCACCGCAGACCTTCGAGATCACGCGAAGATTCGGGATAAATCGTGGATTTGAGGGACGCGAACTACTAAGAAAAGGCGGAATGGGGTTGGAAGCTATTACCTTTGTCTCGGACGATTCCCATCCTGAAGGCGGAACATTTTGGGTGGGCAATCAATCCTTCAGTTTGAAACCGAATCGCGAGCCTTCGATCGTTTGCCAGGTCGTTTTACCCCTTTCATCAACTAATCCAACGCCGCCAGAAGGTAAGATTGTGGGCTTCTTTCCACTCAGCATTATTGATATTTCAGGACTTGCCTACGATTCCTCTCGACACTGCCTCATTGTTGTTAGCGACACGACAAACCTTCTTGTTGAAGTCACGCGTGATGGAAACGTATTACGTCAACATCTGTTGCCCGGCAATGATCAGGAAGGGATTACTCTGGACGATCAGGGGTTCATGTATATCGCTCAAGAAAATGGAGAAGTAATTAAAATCGAAGACCGACGGGTCCAATAGAGTGTATCCCGGTTGAATCGCCTCGGGATTTTGAACACAGAATAGGTGCTACAAGACATCTCTTGCTTGCCACAGATTCGGCGACCATCCTTGAAGGAGAATGACCTAAGCGACCAGAGTTGCTACGGGGATCAACAGTCAGCGTGAAAAATCCATCACAGTATGAAAATTTGAATTTTGCCACCTTCGCCGCAAATCAAATATTGATGAGGATGGGTTGGGTTTTCAAAACCGAATCAGTTATTGTGCCAGCTTTCCTCGACACGCTTTCCAAGTCGGATGTTATCCGAGGTCTCTTGCCGGTTTGTTTTAGACTGGTGCAAAGTCTCGCCCAATTTTTTCTTGCCCAGCGTGTGTCGCAGTCACCCTTTAAGCAGCCGCTATTTACCACCTCCGTATTTGGGATGATGCTGTCTTGGTTGGTCATAGCGATCGTAGCCGGCACTGGCCGGTTGCCGTCAAGCGTCATAGTCGTCCTGTTTCTCGCGCTGTATACGTTTCAATGCTTCGCTTTTGGCTGTAATCGGCTCGTGGCAGGTACGCTGCAGGGGAAGTTAATCCCCGCGGAAAAGCGGGGTTTGTTACTTACATATGGCAATGCCATCGGCAGCATTCTTGCGATAGCTGTAGCATGCCGCTTTATGTATGAATGGCTCGGCGGCGAAACTCCTAGCTACGCTGCCGTATTTGGTGGGAGTGGCGTATGTTATGGCGTGGCGGCAGTCGTGAGCTTCTATTTTGTCGAGTCTCCCTCACCGCCGCAAAAGTCGCAACCTCCCTTACAATCTCTCCGCGAAGGACTTCAAATACTGCGGTCCGATCGCGATTTTCGAAAATTTGCCGTGGTCGCCGTGCTGTATTTTCTGAGTTGGCCCCTTTTTCCGCACTACACCGTTTTTGGCAAGCGTGTGCTGGGAGTGGATACGAGTCATTTCGTCGCCTGGATTATCGTTACGAACTTGGTGGCTGCTTTGGGTTTTTGGGTTATTGGTGGCATAGCGGATCGGCGAGGCAATCGGCTTGTCTTGCGAATACTCTTGATTCTCAGCGCATGTACCCCTTTGGCGGCAGTTGGCTTGAGCCGAATCACTTTCGGAGCCCATCTTTACTGGATTATATATGCCCTTTTGGGCATGATACCGGTGCTCGTCCGTATCATTGAGAATTACACCTTGGAGATTTCCACCGAGAATAAACACCCGCAATACTTGAGTGTCGTTAGCCTGCTTGAGGTTTGTTCACTCTTGGTCTCACCGCTAGTTGGACTATTAATCTCAAAGGTCTCTTTTGAACCGGTATTTCTGGGCGGGGGTGCTCTTATTGCAACTTCCGCTCTCTTGACGTTCAGATTAGCTGAACCGCGATCTAACAAAGCGTGATGATTATCGTCCCTGTTTTTCTTGGAAGGATGTGATCCGAAACGGTTTCGGAGCAAAAAAGAATCGTGAACAGAAACTCCGGTGCTTTCAATTTATAGTTAATTCCATTCATATTTACACATATTTCGGTAGGTGCGGTTTCCAACCGCACCTACGGGACTGTATGAATACCGGTTCGGTTAGGAAACCGAACCTACCGCAGTGCATAAATAACTATTGATTTCAATATAGCATGGGTAGGTGTTTCCACCCGCTGTTAAACTCTACGCTGGCGGAAGTTGTGTTTTCTAAGAATCAAGAAATGGAGCGTGAGTTTGCAAGTGGTAGGAGGAGTTCCCACCGATTCCCGACCGTCGCGATTCGGAGATCACTCCTACAAACCTTCGGTGCACAATTGCGCAAAATTAACCGATGCTGAGTATAAGTAACTTACGACGGTAGGCGAGTTGCGGCGCTGAGAAAAAGACGGCTCACTCTCCCCTTTCGGATTGTCAATCCATCTCGGTACCACCGTCAAATGTTGATGGAGAGTCCGCCTCACCAACTCGATTACCGGAATGCAGTCCGAGCCAAGACGTACGGCGGAACTGCTTATACCATTTCGCTAGAATAATAGTTCATAGAGTGAAACAAAATTTCGTTAAAACTTGTGCGGTAGGAGCGATCTCCGAATCGCGACTCCAATTCGCGCCATTTGTCAGTTTTGCACTGCCATTCTAGAGAAATGGTATTACCAGAACGTTAATCCAACGGAACCGCTCAAGCACCTGCCGAATTATGCTGTTAATCTGATCCGCGTCGGAGACATCCCTAGCTTGCGGCAAGTTATACAGCTGTTCTTGAAGGAGATGACCAAGGCAACCCAGAGTTGCTAAGGGCAACAACCTCGTGTGAATGAATTAGTACAGTATGAAAAGCAGAATTTTGCCACATTTACCGCGAATCAGATACTGATGCGGATTGGCTGGGTTTTCAAGATCGATTCAGTCATTGTGCCAGCCTTCCTTGACACTCATTCCGCATCGGACGCTGTTCGAGGTTTCTTGCCGATCAGTTTTAGATTGGTGCAGAGCCTCGCCCAGTTTTTTCTTGCGCAGCGTGTGGCGCAGACGCCCTTCAAGCAACCGCTGTTCACCACCGCCGTTTTTGGCATCATGGTGTCTTGGTCACTTGTGGCGATAATTGCTGGCGGCTCCTGGTTACCCTCAAGCGCCGTCGTCCTCCTATTCCTTGCGCTGTATACGTTTCAGTGTTTCGCGTTAGGCTGCGAACGGCTTGTGTCAGGTACACTGCGTGGAAAGTTAATTCGGGCGGAAAAGCGGGGTTCGTTACTTGGAAATGCCAACTCTATCGGTAGTATTCTTGCGATAGCTGTAGCTTGCCGCTTAATGTATGAATGGTTAGGCGGCGAAACCCCTCGTTACTCCGCCGTATTTGGCGCGGCTGCACTATGTTACGGCTTGGCGGCGATTGTCAGCCTCTATTTTGTAGAGTCACCCTCTCCGCCCCAACAGTCGCTACCTTTGTTGCAATCCCTCCGAGAAGGACTGCTAATTCTTCGATCTGATCGTCAATTGCGCAAGTTTGCCGTGGTCGCCGTGCTGTCTTTTTCAAGTTGGGTCCTTTTTCCGCACTACACCATTTTTGGCAAGCGGGTGTTGGGGTTGGAATCAACTCACTTCGTCGCTTGGATTATCGTGCTAAACTGCGCAACTGCATTGGGCTCTTGGCTCACCGGTCGTATCGCAGATAGGCGTGGCAACCGGCTTGTGCTACGAATTCTCCTGCTTCTCAGTGCATGCACCCCTTTCGCGGCAATTGCCATCAGTCGAATCCCCTTCGGTGCCAAACTTTATTGGCTCATATACATCCCTTTGGGTATGGCGCCGGTCCTTCCTCGTATCATCGAGAATTATACGTTGGAGATTTCCACCGAGAAAAAGCACCCACAATATTTGGGCGTGGTAAGTCTCCTTGAAGCTTGTTCACTCTTGGTTTCGCCGCTAGTCGGTTTATTTATCTCGAAGGTCTCATTTGAGCCGGTCTTTCTTGGCGGGGGTGTTCTTATTGCTACTGCCGCTCTCTTGACGTTCAGATTAGCTGAACCGCGATTTAGCGGAGCGCGATGATCGACATTCTCGTTTTTCTTCAAAGGATGTAATGCTAGGGCGTGTTGACATTTATGTAAGGCGTATCCATAATTCGCCGATGAGTCCTTATCGTAGGGGCGGAGATCAAGCGAGTGAATAGCGAGCGCGATAGAACTCCCATAGAGGTCTTGATAGCGCGCGATAGTAAATCCTGCGATAGAGTCCCATTGCGGTCCCTTTCCAACCGCGCTTACTTAACTCTGCAAATACCGGCTCGGATAGTAAACCGAACCTACCGCAGTGCAAAGATAATTATAAGTTTCACTAAAGAATGTGTAGGCGTCTCCACCCGCCGTTAAGAGCCTGTTTGAAAAGTATATCTGTAGGGTGCGCACTGCGCACCAGCCTCTAAAAGCCCCAGTGGGGATCAAACGAGCGGATAGCAAGTGATCAAGTGACCGGATAGGGAACGCGATAGAAATCCCATAGAAATCTTGAAGGTGTGTAGAAACGCCAAAACCCCCGTGTGCCCGCGAGCTCCAGCGGGGATCAAGCGAGTGGATAACGAGTGATCAAGTGACCGGATAGGGAACGCGATAGAGCTCCCATAGGGATCCCACAGGTATGTTGCGGGCGACAATAAATACATGAAGAAACCTTCTACAAACGACCGAAATGACTTTGCTACCGACTATTCAAACAATCTCTAAGTAACTTCCGACACTAGGCAAGTTGCGGGGCTGAGAAATAGTGTGACCGAGTTTCCTTTGGACATTGTCAATCCATCCTGGAACCACCGTCAATGTTAATGGAGAGCCCGGTAAGGTAATCGGACTGGGGTGAAGCGAGGAACGCCACCACCCTCGCAATGTCCGATGGCTGCGCCACCCAGCCCAAAGGGATATTTCGTGCCCGCTTTTGAATGTACGCTTGGCGGTCTTCGCTTGTGCGCCACGTTTCGGCTGATATGTCCTCCGAAGACATCACCTCCCGTTGATAGCCCACCCGTTCCGTGTCCGCAATACCTGGACAGATTGCGTTGACGTTTACATGATGAGGTGCGAGTTCCTGTGCAAGGGACTGTGTAAAACCTCTCACCCCGAACTTTGATGCACAATACGCCGCAAAACGGGCGCGGCCGAGTCTACCCAATATTGAGGACATGTTGATGATTTTACCACCCTTTCCCCTATCTATCATGTGACGCGAGACTGCGCGGCAACAGAGAAAAGTCCCCTTTACGTTTACGTTCTGCACCTCATCCCAAGCCGCCACCTCCAACTCAACTACGGGAACACGGTCCGGACCTGGGCGTGAAGCGGCATTATTTACCAGTATGTCGATGCAGCCGAACCGATTAAGTACCTTCTGTACCATACCGTCTACCTGATTGGCGTCGCAGACATCCGTCAAAACGCACATCGACCTTCGTCCTATTTCCTCAATCTCATGCACAACAGCAGGAGCACCGCCCCAACGCGCCGGATCATGCCGATTTGGATCGTTGACAATGTCCGTAATGACCACATTCGCGCCATCTCGGGCAAGTCGATTGGCAATTGCACGCCCTATACCATGCTCGCCCCCGGCGCCCGTCACGATGGCAACTTTTCCGTTGAGGTCGTACACCCTATTTCCCTCCTGTTTTCAATTCGTTGTGGATCTTCCAACGCAATAATTTAGATTTCTAACGTCTTCAATCTAGGAAATCAGTTCAATAATCAACATTTATCCGAGATTTCGCCTACGCTAGCACAGTAGGGGTTTGAAGTTGTTCCGTTGCGGTGGAGTGCTTACAGCACACTTTCTTGGATTGGTTGGTTTGGCCGATTGAATTCGGATCACGAACTCTGTCCTAATACGGCTGAAACTATGGTATGCACCGATCTCATCTAATTGACGCGAAACTGGGTTAAAGGATGTTCAGACAGGCTCTTGGCACTACTGTGTACATGTTTAGGGTGGGATCAAACGAACAATCGACTGAGTGGAAAACGAAGGATTAAGGGGGTCATCAGCGACCGCGATAGAGTTCCAACAGAAATCTTCCAGTGAGTGCGATAGAGATCCGACAGGTTGCGATAGTGCCAGCGCATTCGGACGTTTTCAATGGTCAACCAAATACACAAGATGGTCAAATTCTCGCCTGCTTTTCGTCAACGCTTGATAGACACGATCTGGTATACCGATCACATGTACAAAATGATTAGTGTTCCCGTTTCAATTGAAAGGACGTAGATGCAATAGTTAGGCAGATATGACACATCATAGCTGTTTCTCTCGCGAAGGAAAACCTGGGAAATGCTAGATTCAATCCTTCACCAATTGGTTTTCCCTGTCTACTCATCTTCAAAACCCAACTTTTTGACTTCTATCTGTAGAGCTACGCCGGCCATTCGTTTAACGCGCATTTGGATATGTTGAACAAGACTCAGTACGTCTTTGGCGGTCGCGTTGTCAATGTTTAGAATAAAGTTCCCGTGGACTTTGGATACCTCGGCCCCGCCGATTCGGTGCCCCTTCAAACCACACGCATCAATCAGCCTTCCAGCGGAATCGTTTGGCGGATTCTTAAAAATACATCCCGCATTTTCCTCGGCAAACGGCTGGGTGGAAATCTTCTTATTGTACAATTCATTCATCCGCTCGGTAATGGTTCTCGCGTCGCCGGGGGTAAGTCGGAGCAGTGCACCGGTTACACTGAAGTAGCTGCTTAACCCACTGCGTCGGTAGGCAAACTGTGCTTCATCGTGAGTGAGTTCGATTACCTCTCCGTCGTCGGTCATCACCCGCACCCGCTCAACCAGATCCCCGAAACTGCTGCCCCACGCACCGGCATTCATAATTAACGCCCCGCCCACCGATCCCGGTATGCCGAGTGCGAACTCGATTCCACTCAGTCCCCGCCGCGCGGAGACTTTGGACAATCTCGGCAACGACACGCCCCCGCCTGCCCACACGCGATCTCCGTCAAATTCCAGTCCATCCAATTCTTTAACCAGTCGAAGCACGATACCCTTGTATCCATTATCGTTGACAAGTAAGTTCGAACCCCTTCCAAGCGTCGCTACGGGCAGATTCCAACGCTTTTTCAACCTAGCCACGGCTGCAAGTTCCTGAACGCAGGTCACCTCAAAATATGCTGCCGCCAATCCTCCAATGCCGAAAAAAACATGCTTCTCCATCGGTTCGTCAAATTTTAGCCGCGAGGTAGGCGAATTGCCGTAGTTTTCGGCTAATTTAGCAAGGTCTGTTTTCCATTCCATATGGATCTATCCAACAACTATCGCAGTACGACCCAAAATTCGAGCTAACCCCTGATGATTAGTGTTTGGCTCGTTGACCGCCCCTCGTCATCAACACACGTGAGCCTATGTTTGCCAGCTACAGGTGTCAAGAACACTTTGTCGGCTGGGTCGCCGCTAAAAACCAACTGCCCGTCAAGAAACCAGAAAATCTGCTTTGTTCGATTCGACACGGACGCTTGGAGTGAAATCTTCTGATCTTCCAGCGGAATCCCCGGACGAATATGATATTCACTATTCTCTGATGGAGAAATAACAATAGGACTGTGCCCTGCAACGAGACCGGTGCACGAGGAGAAATGTGACGGCATCTCCGTAATTGAAAATCCGTTGCGCTTTAACCAGGTTCCTATCGCAGCAGACCATTCCTCAAATACCGCATGACGATAAGTCCGGCCAACTCGACAGTGCGAACACAACGTCGTCCCCGTCCTTTCGTCAACATAAATCCCTTTGTGGATTGTGCATACGGTATTAGGGGAAACGCTCGGAATGTAATAGTCAAACTTTGAACTGCGACAATATGAGGATGGCAACATTCCGCTCAACGAGCATACCTCTCGAGTGTTCACGCGTCCAGCGCGTGTGAACCAACGATTGGTCGCAGGTGTGGTTAGTGCTGTGAATAAGCTGAACAGAATAGGACCCGCGACCTCAGATCCGACAAGCGAGGAAACTCCTGTACCATTAAAATTACCGACCCAAACACCGATTGTAAATTCGGGAGTGTAGCCGATACTCCACGCATCTCGGTGTCCGAAAGAAGTGCCAGTCTTCCATGCGATTTTGGGAAGATTCGTCGAAGCTTCGAACGCCGCAGGGAAGTCGGGCCGGCGGACTTCGGTAAGCATCTCGGTCAATATGTAACAAGCTTCTCTACTCAATAGCCTCTTTGCCGTCGCGTGACTCTTTGAACCCGCGATGTTTCCCTCTCCGTTTTCAACCGGATCCAGTGTCAACCGGTACTCCGAAAATTCCCCGAAGTTCGCCAACCCGGCATAGAGCGTCGTTAATTCGAGCAGAGTCAACTCGCAGCCGCCGAGAATCAAGGACAATCCATAATGACTTTTCGATTTCGGCAACGTGGAAATCCCGGCATTCTGCAGAAATGAATAGATACCGTTATTGCTCAGCCGTGAGTATAGATTCACGGCTGGGACATTGAGAGAGTGCGCCAATGCCTCACTCGCAGTCACGTACCCGCGATATTCTCCATCATAATTCACAGGCTTATATCCCGAGTAGTCAATTGGTACATCGTTCAAAAGGCTTTCGGGAGTAATTAGTCCACGATCAATCGCCAATCCATAGATGAACGGCTTGAGTGTCGAGCCGGGTGAGCGCCGAGCGTTGGCGCCGTCAACTTGTCCCTCGCTCTCTTGGTCGAAAAAACTATACGAGCCAACCAGAGCCAATACCTCTCGACTCTTCGTGTCCATCACGACTACCGCGCCCGTAGAGATGCCTTCTTGACGAAGCGGTGCCAAGCTCTCGTGCAATATCCGCTCCCCAAGTTCCTGAATCCTGGCGTCAATCGTCGAGTGGATGTGGAAAACCCGATTGCGGGCAGCACCGGTGATCTTCCCATCAGAGAGACCAGGGTGTAAGCGAGTAGAAGATGGAGAAGTCTGTTCAAAATGGGAATTCTTTAGTAGACGTGTCAAATGCGGCGCACTGAACGGCATTGGGTAACGAGACGTCGGAATCGGTTCACTGACTGCTTCTCGCAATTTTTCTTCAGAGATCTTTCCGAATGTTACCATGCGCCTCAGAACTTTCTCCCGGGCACGCACGGCGTTTGCATGATAGAGGTCCGGGCGCAAACGAGATGGTGAGTTGGGAATAGCCGCCAATAGCGCAGCTTCGCCCAAACTGAGACGATTTTGTGGTTTGTTAAAGTATATGCGAGATGCGGCGGCCGATCCGACGATGTTGCCGCCGTACGGCGCCATGTTGAGGTAAAGCCTCAGAATCTCATCCTTGGAATAACGCGCCTCAAGCTGAAGCGCGCGGAACATCTCTATAATCTTGTTGCGAATCGTTCGTGGCTTCGGCTCCATCATACGCGCAACCTGCATCGTAATCGTGGATCCGCCCCTGACGACTCTTCCCGCCTTGATATTCGTGACCAGAGCCTGTGCGATTGAGAACGGGTTGATTCCAAAGTGGCGATAAAACCACTTGTCCTCATACGTTAGAACAGCCGTTCGCAGTTTCGGTGAAATCTCAGCCAAAGAGGGCTCGGGAATTCGCCACGAGTCATCGGACGCGGCAAACGCTCTGAGCCATTCACCATGCCGATCCAGCACCACTGTGGATGATGGCGGGTGTAACTTTTCCACCGGAAGAGGGAATACCCAATTGACTACAAGCAGAATCAGCCCGGGTAAAACGACAATGAAACATGTCAACAATAAAAAAGGTCGTTTGAATTTTTTGGTACCGAAAATCGGCTTTATCATCGTCATTTAATTGCGGCGTGCGGAGTTGAACACCCCGGTATCTTGCGGCGGCAATCCATGATGCCTACAGGGAGGTTTAACACTCCCTTGAATTCTTCTTTCGCGTTGCGTTTTGCGCACAATCCTACGCCCCGAAAGCCCTCAATAAATTAGGGTAATTCATGTAAGCCCTATCGATCCTATTCCCGACGTTGTGAGTCACTGATTATGCATGTGGTCAAATATCGACATGCCTGTAACATGACAAATAGAAGTGTCCACGCCCTAGCAGCCATCAGTCCGTAGCGCGAGCGCTCGGGAAAATGGCGGCCGCGCCAAGATAAGCGCAAATGTCATGCCAGCAGATAATTTGCCGCAGCCAACCGAAGTCTCGGACAGGGTATACACGCTCCATTAACCTCACAACGGGGCCTGATGCCGTCGGGATTCAGTATATCAGGCGGGATGCTGGACCTCAAGGCAAAACCGGATTCTTCCGAATACGTCCCCTAATCCAAATTGCGATGTTTATCGGAGAAATGGCTTTCATTCATATCGCTGAGATGATATAATTCTATGTGGTAGCGTAGGACTTTGGCAAGACCGTCGGAGGTCTAATCACCAAGACTCGGGAGGCGAGGAAAGGATTTCAACATGAACGGCAAGTCTGCTGGGGTGTATCTGGTTGGAGGAATCACGGGAGTTCTGAGCGGTATTTTAATGGTTGCATCGGCGTATCTAGTAATGTTCCATTTAAAGGGAACTGAAATTGGATCTGTAGAAGAGCAGTTGGGATTTATCGCGCAACATCCGCTTGCCGGGATTGTACACGGATTAGGCGTTGTCAGTCTCATCCTAATCGCCCCCACGGTAATCGCGACGCTGTGCCTTCTGGGCACAACGTCACCCGTGCGCGGCTCAATTGCAACTGGTTTCGCTGCTCTTTGGGTTACCGTCGAGATTGTCGGACATCTGTCTCAAACAGCGCCACTGCGCGTACTCGGCGAGTTGTACACTATTCCGGCATCCAGCGAGATGGCTTTGTCCATCTATCAGGTTTCGCAAGAGTTTTGGGAAGCGTTGTCGATGACGGCAGCATTTTTCTGCGTTCTAATGTGCTTGTGCTCCGGCTCCGCATTGGCCGCCAAGCTATCTCGCATATCGGGATACGCGTTACTGATCGCGGCAATCGCCTTTCCGATCGGTCTTCTGATCCACGGCATCGGGATTCAACTTCATGTTGCCCTGCGCGGGTTGGCGTTCATTCTGCTCTCAGTTGCGCTGATTCAGAACTCTAGAACAAAGGAAGGATAGACTACGCGGGCGCCTCAATAATTCTTGTAGCCAACCTCAGCCAAGCGGGCAGCCTTTTTTGCTACACCGTCACTCAACTCTGACTTGTAAGCTTGTAACTTGGCCTGAAGGTCCGGGTTGTTTAGACTGAGAACTTGGACGGCAAAGATGCCGGCGTTTCGTGCACCGCCAGATCCGATCGCCATCGTAGCGACGGGAACTCCCGGCGGCAGTTGCACGGTAGAATATAGCGCATCTACCCCGTCGAGGGGACCTCCGTCAATGGGTACACCGACTACCGGAAGCGTTGTATGCGCGGCTATCACTCCGGCAAGGTGAGCCGCTCGCCCGGCGCCGGCAATAATGACATGAATCCCTCTATCTCTAGCGGTAGTAGCATATTCCATCGTCATCTCTGGAGAGCGATGCGCCGATGAAATGGTAATCTCAAACGGAATCTCGAATTCCTCCAATACCTTAGCAGCCTCTGCCATCCGATCAAGGTCGGAATCACTTCCCATCACAATGCTAACAAGCGGGGTTTCGTTAGAAGTCATACGGATATTAAATCACCTCTGATTATCAATTGGAATTAAACGATGTATTGGAGAATCATGACTCATGCTGCCATATCCCACTGTCAACACCGTCCTCTGAAAATACATATATAGCACGAGGCAATCACGATGTCAAGCATAACTCATTACTAAACAACTTAAGCGGTATAACGTCTGATAACTTTGGAACTGTCCGCTAGTGTTAAGGACTGTCGGGGCCTTTTTACTTGAACAAGGAAAGTGCGATGAGAGGAATTTCGAAGCTAATATTAGGGCTATTGCTTTGCAGTTTAGTGCTGTTATTGGTAGCATACGGCATATACAGCAGAGGTCTCCAAGCCCAAAATGAGGATGGTAGCCAGCCGGCTAACGAGCAATCTGAAATCACTCCAACAAGAGCCACGACCGAAGTTCGGCGTCAGGACACAACCAACATCAATGAACAGACACCTCCACGAAGGCAATTGAACCAACCGAGCCAAGACTTCTATCAACCAATTGTCGAGAACAATCTCTTTCGCCCTCTAGGTTGGAGAAAACCTAACGATGAACCCCAATATACCCTAGTCGGAACACTCATCGAATCAAAAAACCAACGCGCGAAAGCGTTCTTGATAGAGCGACGATCCAATCGTTACTATCCTGTATCGGTTGGTGAAAAAGTTGGTGACGCCACTGTGGAAAGCATCAAGCCGAACGAGGTCAGCCTAAGCGAAGAGGGAAAGACAGTGACGCTTAAAGCGAGCTCGAATCGATTTCTGGATACCTCCGCGGTTTCCGACAAAGGTAGAGCGAGTGTTGGAAAAAGTTCGGAGAGTGCGTCGGCCGAGAATAAGGCATCTCGCGAGGGCGAATCAGAGAATCGCGGCAATCGTGGATGGGACGAAGACAGAATGCGAATGATGGCCGAGCGATTTCGCAACGCATCACCTGAAGAACGTGAACGCATGAGGGAGGAATTTCGCCGTCGTGGTAGGGAGCGACGCGCTCGTGGAGAGCGGGGAGGAAGAGAAGGGAGAGGACGAGGTAGAGCGAGAAACAGGGATGGCGGTAGAGATTCCCAGCGTCGAAGAGACTAATATCGAGTCACCGCCTGTCTCTTAATTGTAGCGTAGACGTCGTAATTCTATATGCGACTCTATCTTCGAATCTCCGACATTAAGAACCTGTTTGAAAAGTACATTGTAAGGTGCACACCAGCCTTAAAAGCCCCGGAGGGGATCGAACGAACGGATAAATCAAGCGAGTGGATAGCGAGCGATCAAGTGAGTGAATAACGAACGCGATAGAAATCCCATAGAGATTCCACAGGTGTATATCGGGAAATTACAAAAACGTACCTTCAAATGACTAATGACTAAAATTAGTTTTGCTACCGAATTATCAAAAAGGCTCTAAGTCCCTCGTGTACCAATTATTCGTTACCGCAATGCAAAAAAACGTCGTTGGATAATCCGGCCAAGTCCGTACTCCTCTAAAGTAACTCTTTTCCCAACTAGTTGATTTTGCAAGCGGCAATTCTCACCGGAGATCCAAAAACCTGAAGGCACCTATAGAAGGGACTTCAGGTTTTTGGTTAGATTCCAAAACTACAGTCAAGCGCCGAATCCGGGACATGCGCCCTAATTCCAAGTAACTACGCCCCCAGAACCAAGCAAAATTAGGTTTTCCGGCTTCATCAAAACTTCACCTTCTTTGACTATTTGCATACCGGTCGGGAATAGGGCGTAAGCAATTCGCCGAGGAAGATGGTTTCCCAAATCAGCCATCATCTCTTTCTCTGACTTATAGCCTACCATGCCGCGGTTCTCAACTTGAAACGCATGCCAGTATTTTAGGTAATCCACAACCTTGTCATCAAAGATGAGTTCCCCTGTTTTAGTGTCCACGATTCTTATTTGGGTCGTTACGAGTGCGCTTTGGCGCGCACGAAGGTAATCCGCGGTTCCTGAAATCCCGCCTTGGCTTCCCTGTTTTCGGTATACGACAGTATCGTTCCAACGTTTAAATTTGGGATTATCGATTTTTCCGAAAACGATTAAATCAACTCCCAACCCCTGACCAACCTTTGCAGCTAATGCGGGATCGGTGAATATATCGGTTAGCGTCAAACCCAATTCTTTAAGTTTTGTCGCTACCGGCGCCACCTTATCGGATTGATCATAGACCCATTCGATTTCCTTAAGCGCGAGTTCAAAGCGGGTGGCGAGATTAATTGGCACCCATTTTCCCATGGTTCCCGCTTTATCTTCTGCTAGGAATGGTGCAATGGCAACAGCGTTTGCCTGCTCTAATGGCGGCGGCGCGTTAAGACTTGCCCCGCAGCCAACAACCAAAACAAGAATAAACGGTACTAGGAAAAAACGAAGCAAATTCATCTGAAACAGTCCTCCTTTTATAATGTTGGAAATTCGCTGCAAATTATTGTTTAAGAATGTCACTGGATTGGTTTGATATCCACCTCAAAATTTCCCTATTGTCAATAGGATACCACAAAACCGCATTGGATGAAACACATTTTTTCCCCATCAGGGACTTTCAGTATCGAACGCGATTCATCGCCTCCCTGAACCTTTCACACTGTACGCTGACCTGCAAGGCACTGAGAATAAATCGGTCAAGACGAAAAGTCGCGCGCGCCGTTGCACGCTCTGTGGAGCACTCTTACTCAAGAACACGGAACAGCATATCAAATACCGCTCGTTCATCGACACGATGCTTTAGAGTTGCATGGCATTTTATCGCACGATGTTTTTTGTCTTTCACCGTTAGGCGAACTCGAATTTGAGGACTGGGAATCAACTCATCTAGCGTAAAGACCTCGTAAAAATCTTGCCGCTGCTCCGGTTCAAGCGTTACTGGCAGGCTGTTGCGAAGAAGGCTAGGAAAAATGGCGGCTTGAGGCGCCGCGTACTGATCTGCCGTCTGCCATCTTCGTCCGATTTTCGCCTGGAATCGATATCCTTCGATGGTTACGGGAATCTGGTCGTTGTCATTATATATCCTGCACGAAATCAGGAACAAAATATGTCCGCCGCGCGTAACAAAACAGTTGGTTTGCCCTGCAATCAAATCCACGCGGTTCCGCATTCTCCATCGTCGCCGTTGTGGATGTGTCGAATGTGGCAGACCGCGCAAGTAGTCAAAAAGCCACTTGGATACGGAAAGTACTAGCGCTATAATGCTCAGAACGAGGGCAATAGTGGCTTTGTCCAATTCGATTTACTAACCTCCTTATAGAACGTAGTATATTGATTCGGAGTAGTTCAAGTCAATACGATTTAGGATGGGAGATTCTGGATAAACGCATACTGAATGGCAGGTGCGCGGATGAAAAGAGGGCAGAGATTGGGATTTCTGATACATTTGTCATTTGTGGCATTTGGTTGTATGCTCTGCTGTTTTAGTCACGGCGAAGCCGATGACTCGGCTAAGCACACTCAGTTAGCAGACCTGCGCGCGCGGAAAACCGGCAGCGACTGGCATGGCTTTCTTGGTCCAACTGGAGATGGCAAGTCTCCCGAAAAGGGGCTGCATCTTCCCTGGCACAAATCGGGACCACCGGTAATCTGGCATAAACCGATTGGCACGGGCTACGCCGCCCCCTCAGTTGCCAAGGGACGATTGTTCAACTTTGATCGACATTGGAACAATGCCCGTCTAACTTGCATGAGAAGTGAAACCGGCGAGGAGTTATGGAGATTTGAATATCCCACAGATTACGAGGATATGTACGGATATAACAACGGCCCTCGTGCATGTCCAGTGGTGGACGAGGATCGGGTATATGTTTTCGGCGCGGAGGGCATGTTGCATTGCGTTGGTGTTGTGAACGGCGAGTTGATATGGAAAGTGAATACGACAAAGGAGTTCAATGTCGTCAAAAACTTTTTCGGCGTTGCATCTGCACCTATTGTCGAGCACAATTTGCTAATTGCTCAGATTGGCGGGTCGCCGCCAGGTAGTCCCGAAGACTTGTATGCCGCTCAAGGACGACTCTCGGGCAACGGCAGCGGCCTTGTTGCATTTGACAAATTCACGGGAGAAGTGAGGTATAGGATTGCTGACGAGTTAGCAAGTTACGCTAGCCCAATTGTGGCGACGATTAACGGCAGGCGATGGTGTTTCATGTTTGCACGGGGTGGGTTGTTCGGCTTTGAACCGCGCACTGGCAATGTAGATTTCCATTATCCATGGCGGTCCAAGAAGTTGGAGTCGGTAAACGCTGCCAATCCGGTTGTGGAAAGCGATCTGGTGTTCATCAGCGAGGCTTATGGACGCGGGAGCTCGCTGCTGAAGGTGCGACCGAGCGGATATCAGGTAGTATGGAAAGACGAGCCCCGTAGTCGAAGCAAGTCAATGATGCTGCATTGGAACACCGCCATACACCACGGCGGCTACCTCTACGGTTGCAGCGGGAGACACGCTCAGGGCTCGGACTTGCGCTGCGTTAAACTGGAAACAGGAGAAGTTATGTGGTCGGAACGGATTGATGAACGCACCTCATTACTGTACGTAGACGGCTATTTCGTGGGGTTGGGCGAGTACGGCACGTTAATGCTGATTCGTGTAAATCCTAAGAAGCCGGATGTAGTATCGCGCGTTCGGATCACTGACGAACAGGGACAGGAGCTAATCGGTTATCCGGCTTGGGCGGCACCGGTATTGTCTAACGGATTTCTCTACATTCGAGGAAAGGATCGATTGGTGTGTCTAGATCTCGGTTTGAAGAAATGATCAAACTGTAGATTCCGCATTCAGAGGGCACTATCTCAATTCCCTAACACCGAGCCGCTAAAACTCATTAAACACCTTTACCGGTTGTCCCGTCTCAATCGATTCCCAAGCCGCAACTCCCACGGCAACCGATTTGGCGCCATCAACCACATTTGGAGACGGTTCAAGGTCTCCCTCCAAACACTGTTGGAAGTGCCGCATGTAACGAATCACGGTTTGACCGTGCCCGTAGACACTCGTATCGGTTTCGGGAGGACACGTCATCTCCATCGGTTCTTTACCGGCTGTTTTATCCAACACGAGTTTGACCTGTCCGCCTTTGTTATCCGTAAAGTCACCGACCATCGTTCCCCCCGTGCCGTACACCGAAACCTGCATCATGGGCATAGGGGGATGCACAATATCATACAGCCCCATCGCGCGTCCTATCTGTCCCCCCTTGAACTTCAGGTTGAGGAAGAAATTGTTCATTATCGGATATTCAGGGGTAATTTTTCCCTTAGTACCGTACGCGTGCACCTCCTCGACATCTCCCAGAAAAGAACGCAGGATATCAACAGGATGCGCCACACCGCCGAACATAAAATCTTGCGGGTGGTGAAGCCGCCATGGGGTGAAGTCGTATACCGGCCGCATATCGTGAACGTAATAAGCATCCGCAGCCATGATCTCCCCGAGGTCTCCATCGTCGAAGAAACGCCTCATCGTCAGGAACTGTAGATCAAACCGCATCGTTTGACCCACGAGGAACTTAACGCCTCTGTCCCGAACCAACTCTACCAAACGTTTTGAGTCTGGCAGGTTGGTCACCATCGGCTTTGTGCAGATAACGTGCTTGCCCGCTTCTATCGCCGCGATACAGTGTTCCGCGTGCAGGTGATCGGGCGAATATACAGCAACCACGTCAATGTCGTCGCGCCTTACCAACTCCCGATGATCGACAGTCCAGAACTGTATTCCAAGTTCCTTGGCGTATGCCTCTAAAACATCACTGCGCCTTGCACAGATTCCCCTCAACTCATACTTTAAATCCGGTACATCCTTAAGCAGCGATGTCGTCGACCCCATGTTAGTGGGATTTATCCCGATTACTCCCAGTCCGATTGCCATTTTGTCCTTTATCCAAATCTCATTGATTATCGCTCATGTTCTATGACTTGCCGCCCTGATTTGACGTTCCCAATATACGACGCGCCGCCGCCAACGCTTCCTCCGGTGTGCGTATTTTCCCGTCGAACCGAAGCGCTTCCACCTGTTCCAAGATTTCGCCGATGAGGGGCCCGGGTTTCAAATTCAGCCTGTCCATAATCTCGTCGCCGGTGATCAGCCGGTCCAGCGCCATCATTGGCAGGATTTCTAGAAAATAACGGTCCGCAATCTCCCTCATCACCTGCTCTGCCGGCGATTCATCCTGAGGGGGACGCAGAATTCCTCGCGATACACGCTCCTCGGCATAAGAGACTAGCAGGGCACCCAACCAATCCTTACCGGCAGCCTTCAGAAGTCGATTTACCCGGCCGCGGTTTGAGGCGATCTTCAACATCTCCCCAAAGTGAGAATGATGCCTCAAGAGACAACTCATCAAGTTTGCCGTTTTACCACCGAGCCGCAACCGATTCACAATTCGCAGCGGAATAGCAGTCACTACGGTTTCATCCTGGACGGACTGAGTTTCTCCCTCAGAATCAACCGATCTTGCTGCCGGCACTTTGATGTTCAGTAGAATCAGCGCAAGTTTTAGAACTGTTTCGCGCTTTAATCCGGAGACTAGATTCGCGTGGAGATAATCCCGAATCTCACGATGATACGGGTTTAATGTCTCGGGGGCAGACCGTTCCTCGAACACCTCAAGTGCAAGCAGTGACTGCTCCCACAAATCCAGATGATGACTATCATCTAGTCGAAAACCCCGCATGGACTCAATTTCCGGCAAGACCTGTGATAGTATGCGGTTCTCGTCCATCTGGCGAAGGCATTCGGCAGCGTGGGTGGTATCCAGGATTTTAATCAGCTCGTCGCGGACACGCTCCGATGCCACAGCCTCTCGTGAAACGTTGGTCGATTCGACCTGCTTTAACAGATTTTTGTGTCGGGATATCAGATGAACCGTTTCGGCGGGGATCGTAAAACCCAGTTGTGCGGCAAAGCGGTAGACTCGCAGCAACCGGAGCGGATCGTCCAGTACGACATGTTCACTCGGAAATCGCAACTGCTCCGATCTCAGGTCTGACAAGCCGTTGCAGGGATCAACAAGCCGCACGATTGGTTGTGTGACGAGTGATGCGAGTTCTATGCCGATAGCATTGATGGTAAGATCACGAAGACGTAAATCCTCGTTGACCGATTCCCCGCGAAATTGAGCAAAATCGAGTGTGAAATCCGATTCCCGAATGACAACGCGCGCCGTGGGCAGTTGCTCCTCCAACGTGACAAAAGCCGCTCCCGATATATCGGCGAAGTCGCGGGCAAATGAAAGCGCGTCCCCCTCCAAAGCGAAGTCGAGATCATCAATCGGTCTTTTCAATAGAAGATCGCGCACACAGCCACCCACGAGGTAAAGTTGCACGCCTCGCCCATTCGCGAAGGAATTCAATTGTTTAATCAAGGCGGGTTCGGGTAGATGCTGGAGTAGTTTCGTGGTTGGGACTTCTTGCATGGGGCGATGGGGTGGTCATAAGGTTTTATAGTCATTTACAATCATATTTACACATTTATTGACTACATGTCATTCGATTTGAGAATTGTTGCGACATGCGAATTACCTGTAGGAAATCAAGCGAACGAATAGTGAGTGCGATAGAGATCCTTCTCCCGGTCGCGATCTCCTGTCGCAAGCAAAACTTCGCTACCACATAAAATCCGCAGCAACTACGTTACTACAGATCGAACTGTCTAGTCCTAAATGTATAATTCTTAATTGGAATGACTATAACGAACTACGGGAGAGCAGTGAATCGGACAAGGGAGCGTTCGCAACCGTTGTGCGAAAACGTGAAACCGCGGGCGGTACGATGAAATGCCTCAGCTTGTTTACTGTAGAACAGACTTGGGAGTTGCCTGGAGGCGCTTAACTACAATTTGACTTCGATCAATCAATTCACCGACCCGATCAGCAATCTCGTTCTTCCACTGGTCGCTATCATACACGGCCTGGTAGAGTTGCTCCCGTTCCTCTTCGCTCTCAAAGCGGCGAATCCAAACATACAGATCTTCCTCCTCCTCGCCAACGAAATTCCCGATAATCACCATCCCTTTTGAGATTTGGAAGGGGATAACGGTCTCCTCCATATACTTTACCCAATTATCACGTTCGCCCGGTTTGGTCCGATACTGACGAAGTTCAAAAAATGCCATTGTATCCTCCTCATTTGAATTAAATAAGTTGCTGAATGCGTCACTCGGTCATTATACAGATCTGCTTATTCGCGTCAACTGTTTTCTTGGTTTTCGGGGGCAGTATAGGATGTCAACCAACCGTTGCTAGTTCCAGACTCTCCTTCCAGTGCGTTCGCAGCAAGCGTTTCAGCAGTTGGTGCTCCGGCTGCCGCAAGCCGGGGTCAGCTTGAGCCAGCCGGTTTGCTTCGGTTTTCGCGGCTTCCAGAAGCGGTGCATCTTGAATAAGATTCGCCAGTCGCAGGCCTGCGAGCCCCGATTGACGAGTGCCGAAAAATTCGCCGGGACCTCGTATCTTCAAATCCGCCTCGGCGATTTCAAATCCGTCATTGGTGCGTGTCATGACCTTCATGCGTTCAAAACTATCCTTGGAGTTCGGCGCAGTAATAAGATAGCAGAAGGACTTGTACTCGCCGCGTCCAACGCGGCCGCGCAACTGATGGAGTTGCGCCAACCCAAAACGTTCGGCATTTTCAATTACCATAAGGGTAGCATTCGGGACATCAATACCGACCTCGATCACTGTCGTTGAAACCAAGATGTCGATTTGCCGAGCTTTGAATTGGGACATTACCTCTTGCTTCTCTAATGACCGCAGCCGCCCGTGCAAAAGGCCGAGGCGCAGATGCGGAAAGACCTCGTGCTGCAAACGATCCGCCATCTCCGTTGCGGCTTTAATCTCTTCAAGTTTTTCCGATTCCTCCACAAGTGGGTACACGATGTACGCTTGTCTGCCGTGCCGGACTACCTTTTCAATTCCCTTGTAAAGTTCGGCTCGCTGTTCCTCTTTCACCCATTTCGTTTCAACCGTTTGCCTACCCGGAGGCATTTCATCAATTACCGAGACTTTCAGGTCGCCATAGACCGTTAGCGCGAGAGTTCGCGGAATCGGTGTCGCCGTCATTACGAGAACGTCCGGTGTCATGCCTTTGTCCCGAAGTGTCGCGCGCTGCATGACACCGAACCGGTGCTGTTCGTCGATAATTACAAGACCTAGTTGGTGAAAATCAACGCCCTTCTGTATAAGCGCATGGGTCCCAATGACAATATGTGCCGATCCGTCGGCTATGTCCGCAAGAGTGGTTTCGCGTTCGCCCTTCGCTAAATCCCCTTTGAGCAAAACGACATTCAGCCCGATGGGCTTGAGAAGTTCAGAGAAGTGGAAAGCGTGCTGTTCGGCAAGGATTTCGGTAGGAACCATCAAGGCGCCCTGATAACCGGATTGGATAGCGCACAGCAGTGTCATCGCGGCGACAATTGTCTTGCCAGATCCAACATCTCCTTCTAGGAGGCGGTTCATCGGGCGGGCGTTTTGCATATCCTTTATGATTTCCTCAAATACACGGTTCTGCGCCCCCGTGAGTTGAAACGGCAAACCGGCGATAAACCGGTCTAGCAACGGGCTTTCGACCTTGAATGAAATACCCTTCTCCTTTATCTCCCAACGCTTCTTCTTAAGTTCAAGCCCGAGCTCCAGCAAGAAAAATTCATCGAACGCAAGGCGCTTTCGTGCCGCCTTGCAATAGGAATTGGACGCCGGGCAGTGAATTTCTTTAATCGCCGTTTTCCAGTCAATCAGTTGAAGCCGCTGGCGGATTTCTAAGGGCAAGAACTCAGGAAACATGCCCCCGTATTCATCTAAAGCGCTGTTTATCCATTGACGCAGCATCCGTTGCGTGAGATTTGCCGTCAGCGGGTACTTGGCGACGATTCGTCCTGTATGAATTAGATTGGCGTCCTCATCTTCAAGGATTTCGAACTCGTAATCGGTGGTTTGTATCTCGTTGTTGCGGCGTCCGAATTTTCCGCTTATGACAACGGAAGTGCCCACTTTCAGCAGGCTTCTGAGATAACCGATCCGGCGCCCGAAGTTGACGAGCACCGCGATCCCGGTCCCGTCATAAACCATGATCTTGCCGACCGACTTTGCCCCTTTGCGCCGCGGCGTGAATTTGTCGTGGTTTACCACCTTGCCTTGGATGGTCTCCTGTTCGCCGCTTCGTCCGACATCGTAGATTTCTCGGAGACTCCTACGGTCAATATAATCGCGCGGGTAATGCTGTAGCAAATCTCCGAGTGTGCGAGTGTCCAGTTCCGCTATCAGTTTGTTCGCACGCCGTGTGCCAATTCCTTTGGCGTCTTGGATTGGGATTTTCAAGAAGTGCAGTGTTTTGATGTCTGTCTCGACGGGGGTATCGGCGATTTCCACCGTTTCATGCGTCACCCGGTTATCAACTCGCGAAAGTTCGGGTTTGGGACGGGGAGCCGGTGTATTAACGGCAGGTTGGACGGGGGGCGACTTCTCAATCGGATTGGGCGATTGCGGACGGGGTTGGCGGACGGCACGTGTATTGATGGACGGATTCACGGACTGATCGGGCAGCATTGCATCAATCTGTGCCGAAGCGTCTTCAATTGTCTTTAGGCGGTCGGTCGGCGACAATCGGTCGTAATTCTCAAAGCAGGTGGTGAGTTTGTTAACCGTCCGTTCTTCGGAAGGATTAAGTGATAGTTGGCGAGCCTTTTCAAGCCACAGCTTTACGTAGTTACCCAACCCGTTGATGACGACGTTGTCGAGACAACCGTTACGCATTTCTTGCTGAAATGGGCGACGGATTGTCCTCAAAATCCGCGTAAATTCGTTCATTGGCGCTTGCGCCGCCCTCTCAAAATGAGTTCCCCGCGTTTCAAGAGACAACACCGAGACCTACTTGGCAACCTTCGCCTCGACAGTATGATAGCTGACCGCGCCAGCCGGGGTCGCATCAAATCCCGTCGCTTTTTGCATCAATCCATCATTGGCAGTGGCTCTAGCGTAGACGTTAACGGTGCCCTCCTCCTTCGGCGCTTTCCATGTGTATTTCCAGAGCGTCCACGCCAGGGGCGAATCGCTCGCCCATATTTCAGCCGCCTTCCAAGTTTTTCCTGCGTCAAGGCTGACTTCAACACTCCTGATTCCACCGTGGTTTCCGCTATCGAATGCGGCGCCGCTGATAGTATATGTCTCCCCCGCCTTGATTGTAGAATCTTTTCCCGGTGTGCCAATCATCGTCGCCAACCGCACGCTCGCCACAGGATCCCATCCCCTCTGCTCCCAGTATCCTTCATGTTTCTTTGCCAATTCTATCGTCACGATCCATTTCGGATTTTTCGTACCGTAGTGACCGGGATTAAGCAGACGGATGGGAAAACCGTGTTTTTTTGGAAGATCTACGCCGTTCATCTTATATGCCAATAGGGTGTCTTCACGCATGGCGTCGGCAATCGGAATCGCAGTGTGATAGGAGTCAGCGCATCGGAACACCACGACCTTCGCCTCCGGTTTGACACGGGCTTTCTGAAGAAGAAACGGCAGTGGAACACCAGTCCACACGGCATTGCTCATCTGAGTGGTGCCAATCGGATCTCCGATACATTTCAGCGTCCGCATGGCGGTTTTTGGAGGGTAGCCTGTGAGGTCCTTATACGTGAAAAGGTGATTTTTCTCCACCAGTCCCGTAACGAGCAATCGCCAAAATTTAGGGTCAGTTTTAAGATTCGGCACAGTTCCGATTTGAAGTTTGTAGAAATCGGGGATGCTGGTGATCATCGAACCGGGCTTGAGTACGGGTTCCGTTGCACCCACTGCGTCAAATGGACGAATTGGTAGGGTAACCCCTGCAGTGCTGATTGCTAAAATCTTTACAAATTTTCTGCGTTTCATCGTTTCTCTTTTTGGCTCCTTATTTCTTGGCGTTGGCTCTACGTTCTCGCATTCGCATTGTTATCCGGACAACCCCTCTAATCATGATTAACGTTCCCGCAGTCAAGAAGATGACGAGTCCCCATCGCCCAATTTGAGTGGATCGTTGGAACATGAACATCACAAAAGCGATGACCATGATTAGGATAAAGGTGTTTAGAAGAGGTTTGTTCTCGTACCAAGTTCCCACGACTGTGTTCCTCCGTTAACTCACAAACCTTCCATATTCAGGAGACTTAGCAAATAGAAGTGACATATACGACGGCAAAAATCATGTGTTAGAAATAGTGAGAAGACTTTGATGATTTAGTCTTCTTGGTAAACCATTGAGAGAATCGTCAGTAGTATTGCCAACCTGCAGCCTGAGAATCTCTATCGCAATTAGACGGAAAATGGTGGGCGGTGACCACCCTTCGTAGAATCCTCGCGCGGCTTTTGCTTCAATCTGTTTGGTCCAAATGAACCTCGTTGTACGGTTTGAATCCGGGAAGGGCAACAGTGTTCACGAAGACATCAACTTCCCGATGAACGGTGTCGGGTGGAATATAAGCGACGCTGCCGGGTTCAAGCGGAATTTGGTTGTAACGCGTGAGATTTCGGGAATCGGGAAACGTATGCAGAAAACTATTCCTGCCACACGTATTCAGGGCATACACATTAGGATCCAAGGAAAAATTGAGTTCGTGCTGCGGCTTTCCACCTCCGACCGGTGCTGCCGGGTGGTAGTGGGGTTTCGAGTGCTCTGTTAACATATTGACCACACGACTGTTGACGCTGTTGACTCCATCAGGATTATTCTCTATTTCTGTGTTGCAATGCCAAGCTGCCGACAACCGATGAAAACCGCCTGATTCAGTATCGCGTGCATCGACTCTATTTCGCAAATGACGTAAACGACGAGTCTTGGTGAGATGCGTCATAAAGCTATTGGTGTCCTCGATCCACCAATACCGGAAGTTCCCGTTCACACGGAGCACGTCGTCTGGTTCTACAATGAGTTGATCGCCGGGCCAAATCGATTCAAATGAAGTGGTCTGTTTCGTTGACCAGCCGATAATCGAATAGCTTTCCAAGAGGATATCAAAAGCGCGACGTACTTTAGGGCGCGTCGACCACTCACCGGGCGGAATGCCGCTTCCTACGAGTAATCGGATATCACCAGCAATATCTCCGACCAGTGTTCTCCCGGATAACCGGCTCAAAATCATTTCAACGGGTAGTCGTATCCGCTCGTGGATAGTATCGAGATTGTCGGCAAATGTCCCAAGTATCGACCACGTCTCATCGTCACATTCGTCGGCTCGGTAGAAAGACGGCAACCTCTCGCCATCGCCCTCCTGTGTTCGATAACCCAATTCCAACAAAAGTTCTCCAACACCGTGGTTAACCCAGATATATCGGACACCCCCATACTCCGCGGTAAGTTCGTCCTCGTCACCTTCAAAATGTCTCCACCCTATTTTGAATCCAGAGTGATCTCGCTCGAATGCAGCAAAAACGGGGTTCAGGCTATCGGGTTTTTCAATGTGTCCAACAACGACATCCGGCATCGGGCTTTAATGAATTCTTGTGATGATCAGTCGGCTAAGACTGCATTATAGCGAATCCGTCACAAACCGGTCAAGCACTAATTCGCGAGCCTTCGGCGGAAAATCCTTTTTGATTTGGATCAGTCCTCTGTTTCTGGTATACTGGTGACGACACTCATGTCACTACAGCGAAGGCGGTCAACATCTTCAACCGACGGTTTTCAATTATGGATTTGGAAGATCAGGTAGGACAATTCCGCGACAATTATTCCCGGGTAAAGGCGGAAATCCATAAACGCATTACAGGACAGGACGAGGTAATTGAAGGAGCATTGTTGTGTCTTCTAGCGAACGGACATGCATTGCTAGAAGGCGTTCCCGGTTTGGGTAAAACGCAGTTAGTCCATACGTTGAGCGAGGCGCTCCGTCTTTCGTTCAGACGGATTCAATTCACGCCCGATATGATGCCCTCAGATATCACCGGTACAACGCTGCTCGTAGAGGATGCACAGGGACGCAAGCAGTTTGAGTTTCAGCGAGGACCAATCTTTGCGCAGATTGTCCTTGCCGATGAAATCAACCGAGCAACACCACGCACCCAATCAGCATTGCTCGAAGCCATGCAGGAACACACCGTAAGCGTCGCCCAAACAAGCCACAGGCTGGATGAACCCTTCTGTGTCCTTGCCACCCAGAATCCGTTAGAAATGGAAGGTACGTACCCGTTGCCGGAAGCCCAACTTGATCGATTTCTTTTCAAACTCCACGTGGATTTTCCGGACGAGGATCAGATCCTTGAAATATTGCGGCGCACAACGTCGGACACGGAAACCACTGTCGAAGCAATTATTGATGCCGAGACAGTTAATTGGATGCGCCAGTTGGTGCGTCGCGTGCCAATTGCCGAACACGTCGAACGCTACATTATTCGTCTTGTCTGCCTGACACACCCCGATCGTACGGACGCACCGGAGATAGTTAAACGCTACGTCCAATTGGGCGCGAGCATTCGTGGTGTACAAGCAATTACGTTGACCGCTAAAATCAAAGCGTTGCTTGATGAACGTTATAATGTCGCATTTGAGGACATCCGCGCTGTCGCACTTCCGGCACTACGCCATCGCATTATTCTGAATTTTGAGGGTGAGGGAGAAGAAATAAAGACTGATGAGATTATTAATCAGGTGTTGGAGACGCTGGAAGAAGATTAATCACAGTTATGCATGAGAGCACGCCATTATTCCTGTCGGAATAATTCTTTCAGCAAGAAACACGCTTTTTTCGCTCCTTGGTTAGCTTTGAGAAAGCGTTCCTTAATAGAAGTTCCCTACCTCTTGCACTCCAGCGGAGTGCTATGTCAATAGAATCATGATTCCTCTCCGAGTCCGCACTCCAGCGGAGTGCAATGTCGAGTGTTACTTGGTAGCGCGCCATTATCCCTGTCGGAATAATTCTTTCAGCAAGTAGCTGCCTCACATATCCATGTAGGAGGGAATCAAGCGAACGGATAGTGAGTGATCAAGTGAGTGGATAACGAACGCGATAGAGCTCCCATAGAGATCTTCTTGCCCCGACGGTTTGTCTATAGCGCACATTATCCTTGGCGGAATGATTTCCTCATCAAGTGACACTCAACTCTCGCTCTGTGACTGGTTCCGAAAAAGTGTTACTTGGTAGAGCGCGCCATTATCCCTATCGGAATAATTCTTTCAGCAAGCAACACTCTTGTACCGCAAACTGTTAGTTTGCGGATCACAATCTAACAGATTGTGGTACAGATTTCCTTCTCTAAAGACCGGTTTTGAAAAAGTGTTACTTGGTAGAGAAACCGCGCGAGGACCATCCCACCTTCGGTTTCCAAAATACTAACGTGCCGAGGTTCTAATCCCGTTAAAAATGGTAAGATTTGGTTGCAAGTGAAGATCGAGCGAAACAGAAGGGGGCGAACAGGCTGTTGACGGTTATCTAGACGAGCGCGGTAAGCCGCCCTCCATTTCGTTCAGGCTATCCAACAACGCATCCATCTCAACTCGCAAACTTTGCAACTCGCTGGAAACACCGTCGCTTTCAAAACTGGCGTTGCCGACTTCGGTGGTCTTGATTCTGACGATCTTGGCTAGCGCATTATCCAGGGAAATGCGAATCGTGGTTAATTGCGCACGAATCTGAGCCGCAAAGTTTGTCAAGTGCTCATGATTTTCTAGCCTGTCCCTGAGTACCTTCAGAGCCTCCTCATACTGTAAAGCGACCGCTGCGTTGTTTGCGGTTGAGAGTTTCCCTTCTATCTCGTCCCTCTCGCGGCAAAGAGTTTGTACGCTTGACGTCTGCAGGTAGTCTTCAATCTGTTGCAAGCGATTAATGAGTTCTGCCGCCTTCGAGACCACGCCCCCAATGTGTTCAATCGATGATTCTAGCAGCGGTTTGATTCCTTCGCTGGCGGAATTGATCGCCTCGAAAATCCTATCCCGAAGTTCCCGTATCTGTGAGATGAGTTGAATGTACTGCGCTTTGAGCATGGAGGGATACGGATCGCCGGGCTTGGTTGCCTCCTTTAGCAGGACCTCTTGAGGTTTGAAGATTTCACGATAGGCGATCATCTGTGCGCAGACTGCAAGTGGAAGCGTTACGAAAATACCGATCCCGAATACAACGATGCCGACGTAGCCGAGGAACGTCAACGCCAGTCCAAAGAACCAAAACCGCCACCAATTCTTCCACGTTAACACGGTACGGAACGCCTCGGACAAGGCGGTAAAAACTCCCAGCTGTTGGTCAATCAAAAGTGGAAACGCCAGCATCGCCGTTGCCCAAAGAAGCGGAACCAAAAGAACGCCAAATCCGGTCGACACAAGTATGAAAACACCAACCGGGACTACTAGCCACAAGAAGCATGTTCCCCAAAACCGATTGAAGCCCTTGAAGATGTCGCGGATACGGAGTTTCTCTCCGCGCATCGACTTCAGTCCCATAAAGCATAAACCGGCGTAAAGCGGTCCGAATAAAACAAACGACAGCGGTATGCTTATAATTGCCGCCGGCGCAAAAATCCACGAGTCATCCGACCCAATAAAAAGGTCGGTGGATACATACCCATGATAGCTGTACTCCCACAATCGGGATGCCACTATGCCTGCTAAGACTATCGAGATCGGTGTGAAGATGATCGTACCTATGAAACTGCCGAAGAAAAAGGTGAAGCGGTGCCGTTTATGTATTTTTCTGCCCTCGGAGAGCCATTTTTCGATAGCCACCGTCGGTTGGTTCTTTGACGAGTTTCCCATGTCCACCTTCTCCTTAATGGTGATAGTGCTTTATCCATTCATACTGCAAGGAATTCGCCATTGAGAGATTAGCACGGACCTCCATGTGCTTTTTGGAGTTTTAGACGGGAGATGCACGAGGAATCTGATCTCGTAAAATACCGGGTTCCCAGATCGAGTTTACCCTCAATCATCTAGCCGGTCAATCGCAGCGAATGGCCGGATCATATTGCCCCATCTTGTATCTTACTGATTTTATATCATCCAGCTTGTCCTGTAAAGTTTATTCCTTGGCATCCTGCGTGCAGGAGCCTTGTCAACAAGGAAACACCACGGAGAGCAGCGGTGCGGCACTAGGCGCAGTCGAGTACCAGTGCATCATCGACCAACAGATTTGTTTGATTGAACCCTCCGCGATGTGTTAGAATCTTTCGCCCCAAGCACTCAAAAATTTTTATTTATCGTCGGATACCATGCCTACTTTTCGCCGCAGTTTCCACCCGACTGATTTTCATGGAAATGCGCTCGATTCGTCAGATGTCAATTGCCCTGCTCATTCTGCCGCTATTCCTTCTTCCCGGCTTTTCTCAGGAATCAACCCCTAGTGATGCGGGGATTCTAGGGACAATACTTCACCAAGGCACCATGCGGCCAATAGCGGGGGCGGAGGTTCGCTTAGCCGACTATGAGGAACGCGCGGCATCAACTGACGCAAGGGGAACTTTTCAATTCAACAATCTTCCTGCAGGCGAATATAAGATCCTCATATCAGCCGCGGGTTACTACGTCTCTGAGACACCGTTTGTTACCGTAGAACCTGGTAAATTCACCCAGGTGGAGTTGTATCTTGAAAAGGTCGAATTCCTATTTGATGAGGTTATTGTCACAACTGATCGTTTTCCAACTACGGTAAGCCGGCAGAGCATTCAGGCACTAGAGATTAAGCGCATCCCCGGCACAGCCGGGGATGCGCTTCGCGCGTTGCCGGTATTACCGTCAATTACTGTCGCTAACGATTTCAATGGGGCACTGTACATCCGAGGCGGCGCACCGGAGGACAATGTATTCTACGTTGACCGCTCGCCCATTGGATACCCTTATCATTTCGGCGGTCTCGTCTCCACACTAAGCTCCGAGGTAATTGAACGAATCGACGTGTATGCCGGCGGGTTCGGCGCAGAGTTCGGGACGGATGCGCAAGCCATAATCGACATCTATTCCCGGGAAGGCAACGAACAAAGCCTGAGTGGTAAGCTCAACACAAACCTCATTTATTCAGAAGGATTGCTGGAGGGGCCACTTGGCGGCAAAGGTTCATGGTATCTGGGCGGAAGACGGAGTTATGTGGACTTACTTCCTATTGAGGTGGATCAGATAACGGCTTTTCCTCGTTTCTGGGATTATCAGTTCAAAGCCACGTATGATCTGAACGAAAAGCACAAGGTTACCGCGAATGCCTTTGCCGCAGATGATTTCATGGAACTTAAATTGGGATTGGACGATGTGAGCGGCGATCCAATCCTTGCAGGTAGGTTCCTTTTTGAAAACGGTTTCGATGGACAGGGGGTTCACCTGCGATCGTTGTTTACGGATCGGCTCACATCGTATTTGTCGCTAACGCGTTCTTTCAACCACTTCAATCTGAATTTCGGCGAAGGGTTGTTCCTGAGGATTGGAGCTTCCAACTATCAATTGCGGCAAGATTCAAGTTTTCGCTTAACGCCCAATCATCGGCTGGAATCAGGACTTTTGGTTGCGACAGCGCCTACGACGGGCGCCGCCTTTTTTCCGCGGAGGCCGGATGAAGGGGATCCGGATTTCGATTTCACATTTGAGGAAAAAATTCGGAGTAACTTCGGATTGAGTTACAATCGCATTGAGACCTATTTTCAACATCGTTATCGTCCTTTCCCGTTCTTATCAGTTGCGGCCGGATTTCGGATCGACTATTTGAACTTGACCGACGAAATATCGCTGGGTCCAAGAGCCAGTTTAAAATTTCGGATTCCGAGCGGGTCTGAGGTGCGCTTAGCCTACGGTAGGTATGAACAGAGCCCACAGCCACCGCTAAACTTTCCCGACTTTGGCAACCCGGATGTAAAATCCAGCAAAGCGAGCCATTATATCTTGGAGTTGGAGCGACAACTCTCCGGTCGGACCGGGTTCAAGGTCGCCGGCTACTATAGGGATATGAGCGACCTCGTTACGAGGGACAGTGAAGCCATCTACCTCAATCAAGGGGATGGATTGGCACGCGGATTAGAACTGTTCCTTCGCCATAATTCGGGCACTAGGTTTTTTGGTTGGGCAAGTTACGCTTATGTACGCTCGGAACGTCGGGACCGCCCCGGTGACCCTTGGCGTCTGTATTCGTTTGATCAGACGCATGTCACGACTCTAACAGGGAGCTATAAGCTTTCGCGGACTTGGGAGATTGGCGCTAAATGGCAATATTCTACCGGGAATCCCTATACGCCCGTGATTGACGCAACGCTTGCACGACATCCGACGACCGGACTTCCCACTTATCGTCCGATATACGGTGCGGTCAACTCCGAGAGAGTGCCGCCATTTCATCGCTTAGATATTCGTGTCAACAAATCGTTCATTTTCGAACGTTGGGAGATGGGGATTTACTTGGAACTCCTGAATGCATACAATCGCAAGAACGTGCTAACGGTTGATTATAATTTTGACTACACTGAACAGGATGTGGTCAATCAACTCCCGCTGATTCCCAATGTGGGGGTAACTGCCGAATTCTGACGCAGCATTTCGATGGATCCTGTGCGTTAATTGGATGCCGAAGTTAATTCTCCATGACAAAGGCCTTATTCCGCCACTGACCACAATCATCGTAATCGTAGCCGAATCAGTTTTCCAGTGGTGGCGATAGCTGAATATCCTCAATGAAGCATGATTCTTGGATTAACTTGCTTCAAATTCAAGCCATGCCCCGATAGTTGGTCGAATTTGAAACGTCGACTTGGTTGGCATAAAAGGTGCTAAACCTTCATATAATACGATAATGTGTGGATTCGCATACGTGGTTTAAGCTCAACTATTCTATGCCGGCGGAGAGATGAGAATGAAAAAACTATTCCTTTTAAGCCTGTTACTGGCTGTTTCCTTATGGGAACTTTGCACAAATAGTTACGCCAACTTCCCATCCGAGACGCTGCTCCCGCACGAGAGCGATGCGTTCGAACTTGCTTTTAGTGCCGATGGCAGATGGCTTGCGGCGGACGGTGACGATCACAAAATCCATATCTGGGATGTATCAGCCGCCTCTAAAGTTCACACCCTCGTGGGGCATGAGGGCAGAATAACAGGCCTTGCGTTCAGAAGTAACGATGAGCTTATTTCAGCCTCGGAGGACGGCACCGTACGATTGTGGAACGTGACGGAGGAACGAGTGATTCGCCGGTATCGGGCTGGTTTGGATCAAGTGACATCAATGGCGCTTAGCCCGGACGGACAGCAGGCCGTCTTAGGCGTAACGGATGGAACTTTGAGGCTATGGGAAATCGATTCTGGTTTGCTGCGCAGGATATTCAGAGGTCATGTGGACGTTGTTTTATCCGTTGATTTCAGCAGCGATGGGGAGCAGATCGCCTCCGGATCGGACGACAATACGGTGCGTCTTTGGGATGTGTCATCTGGTACATTGATTGAGACATTCGTTGGACACGAAGAGCGGGTCTGGTCAGTTGCGATGCATCCAGATGGAAAACTAATCGCGTCAGGGTCGTGGGACGGCACCGTGCGCTTGTGGAAAAATGAACCAGCAGCCGAGGCGGCGAACGAGGCTGAAGGTTCAAACTTGCCCCTTGCTACATACGATCGCCCCGTACTGTCCGTAGCATTCAGCCCAAACGCTCGTTTGTTGGCAGTTGGATTGGCAAATTCAGAGAGACACAACAGCGTAAAATTTTGGGATGTTGCTGGGCAAAATGTCACAAGATACCAGGAACTTAGGTCATTCGATGCTAAGTCGAAGCACGATCTGGCATTCAGTCCGGAAGGAAAACTCTTTGCAGCAACGGGCGGAGATAATACGTCTATCCGTGTATGGCGTGCGGATCCCGCGACCCCCGTGCCACTCTCACCCCGAGGGGAGACACTTGTTGAATCTCCAAACGCCATTCTGCAGTGGCAGGCTGCCGACGATGCTATCTATTACGACATCGAGGTTGCGCTTGATGCGGATTTTTTCCCGGCTATTGAATCTGCAACCGTGTTAATGAACAAGCTCACCTATTTTTTGGAGATTGAACGCTCTCAATATTGGTGGCGTGTGCGTTCAGGAGGTTTCGGCAGCGTCAGTGACTGGTCGGAACCCTCCTCATTCCTTACGCCGTTTGAGCCGCAGCGAACTTGCTCTGTTCAACTGATTCCACAGCACCAGAGTATAGGCTTGGAGAAAGAGTTCACGGTACAAATTCGCGCCGACGCTGTACGGCATCTTGCAGGTTTTCAATTCGATCTCCGATGGACAGATCCAGATCTTCTCACATTTGTAACAGTTACCGAGTTCAAAAACATTTTTGGTGCCTTCGGCATAGGTAAAGCTGGAGAAATTCTTCAAGACGAGGGGTTATACAAAGGCGTTGCTGCAACCAAGATTGGAGAAACAAATATCGACAATAGCGGAATTCTACTGGAAGTCCGATTTCGATCGAAAGCCGCTGGTACATGCAAATTTCAATTGGAGAACTTTAAGCTGGTCAATTCAGATCAGGAACCGATTGACTGTCCCGTCACCGAGGCTACAGTTATCATTGAGGAACCATTGCGTCCATGGGATGTCAACCGCGACGGTGTAGTAGACATATTCGACCTCGTCATAGTTTCAGATTTCGCCGGGCAGAGTCCTTTAGGGCTTGAATTCAACCCGGATGTCAATCGCGATGGTGTGGTTAACATCTTTGATCTTGCGCTCGTCGCCTCCCACTTTGGAGAAACTTATGAGAACAACGCACAAGCGCCGGGAGCCACATCTTCGGAAATCAACACCGAGTTTTCGCAAGCTACATTGCATCGCATTTACGCAGAATTAATCCTCTCGTTAGACGATTCACCTCTGGCGCATCGTGCCATTCAAGCTCTAGAGAAACTCATAATCTCATTCCCTCCGCAGAAAAACCTCCTGCTACAAAACTATCCTAATCCGTTTAACCCCGAAACTTGGTTGCCCTTTCAGATAACCGCTACTTCTGATGTATCAATACACATCTATAGCGATCATGGACATCTCGTACGCCGTATTCCGTTGGGAATACTCCCACCCGGCGGCTACATTTCACCTTCCGAAGCCGCACATTGGGATGGGAAAAACGGTCTCGGTGAGCCGGTTGCGACAGGGACGTATTTCTATACTCTCTCGACAGAGACTTTCACGGCGACGAAGAAGATGATTGTGACGAAGTAGAAAGGATAGAAATGGCTTCAGGATTGAATAGGTTCAAGAATCCGCTCATGCGGTGGGCCTCCCGGTTTTCCGCACTCCTGATTGCCTTTAGCGTTTCCTTCCTTCCATCGCTCCTTTCGGCTCAACAGAATTTCCAATGGCGCAACTTTACGCGTATCAAGGATGGGCTTGGCAGCAATAATGTGCGATCGATTGCGGATAGCCGCATGGGCGGTATTTGGCTGGCGACTAGCGCGGGACTAAGCTACTTTGACGGGTTTTGGCAGAATCATGATGTCCCCGTCGGTGAAGTTTCCCAGGTGTTTGAAGACCGTGATGAAGTCATCTGGACAACAACGGACACCGGAATTTTCAGAGGCATTTTCAACCACAGTGTTAATCAGATTGATTGGCAGAGCCATTATTCGACCGACACCGGTTTAATTGACAATCGCGTTCTTACCGCAATTCAACGCGGTCGCGATGAAGCTATGGAAATCGAAGGAGAGATCTGGATCGGCACACCAATCGGGGTTAATCGGTTTGATGGCGAGACGTGGCATCTCGTTTTGGAGGTCGCCGATGGACAACCCGATGTTGGTGTCCAAACCATCTATGAGGACGAATCGGGTGGACTCTGGTTTGGTCTACTACCGGGCGCCGCAGCGGATTTGCTCAGCCACTACGACGGCGCTCAGTGGCGCACATTCGGTGCCGACGACGGACTGCCGAGGGCGATTGTGGATGCAATTGTCGACGATGACGTCGGAAACCTATGGATCGGGACGACCGAAGGTGTGGCGGTTTACGATGGTTCCACCTGGGAGTTATTAACAACCATCAATTCCCCTCTCATCGATAATAGCGTGCAGGCGTTAATGCGGGATCGCAACGGGGTAATATGGATCGGAACAACATCGGGCATCAGCCTCTTTGATCGCGGTAACTGGAGTCAACTTACCAAGGCAAATGGATTGGCGAGCAATAATGTCCAAGTGCTGTTTGAATCTCAAAACGGCGAGATTTGGATTGGCACGCGGGATAACGGCGTGAGTTTTTCAGATCGGTCTTGGCAACCGATAACGACAAACCACGGATTGAGTGATAATCGAATAATCTCAATGCTCACTGACGAGAATCAGCGGGTCTGGGTCGGTACACCGGACGGGTTAAATCGCCGCACATCAAGCGGCGTTGAAACGATTGAGCAGTTGCTGGGACGCGAAATCCGAGAGATTATCCCGGACATGCAAGGACGGATCTGGCTCGGTACCGATCAGGGACTTTGGATGACCGACGGCGATGCCTGGCAGAACCTTCGCATCGAACGAGGAGTCAATGAAACTCAAGCGGTGGCAATCGATTCGAATGCAAACATCTGGGTCAGTACGGGTATTCTGCTTGAGGGCGACCCGGGACTCGGGTTTCTCCCTGGCCTCCACCGCTATGACGGCGCTCGATGGCACTCGGAGCAAGAACTGATTCAACAGATGGACCGTACCATCGTGGCTATGCTAACGGATTCGCGCGGACGAATATTTTTTGGTACGCTCAGTGATGCTACGTTTGACAGCGGATTGTGGGTTCTGGATACGGATCTGTTGCGGCGCCTTGAACTTCCTGCGAGCGGTGATATTCGCGCGATGCTGGAAGCCGAAGACGGCTCAATTTGGGTTGGCTCGGAGATTGGAATTCACGTGCTTGACCGGGAAACCCTGATTCCTCACGCCTGGTTGACGACGGAGCACGGACTAGTGGATAACAGTGTTCAGGCACTTTACCGCGACCTGAGTAATCGCATATGGATTGGCACCGCGGACGGTGTCAGTCTCTTTGAGGATGGACAGTTTACACGTGTACTAACGGAAACCGACGGGCTAAACAGTAACAACATCTCCGCGATAACACAAGTGGGCGATGCGTTCTGGTTCGGGAGTCCTGATGACGGGATTAGTATTTTTAACCCGGAACTGATTCCGCCGGACACCCGAATTACAAGTGGGCCGACACAAGGTGAAACGATCGGAGACTCAAGCGTTATTTTCAAGTTCGAGGGCGGCGATGCGAGTACTCCGGCGGCAGAACTCCGTTACAAGTATCAAATTGATGATAACATCCCGGTCTATACCGATGATGGCGGACGCGATAAACGCGTGCTCCTAGCGGATCTTCACGAGGGAGTACACTATTTTACGGTACATGCCATTGACAGAGAGGGCAATACCGACCCGATTGGCGCAACCGCAGAATTTGTTGTGGACTCCGTTCCGCCGCGAGTCAGCATCTCGAGCCCCAAGCCGAGCGAGGTAATTCGAGGAACTTTCCCGGTTGAAGGCACGGCAACGGATGACACCGACTTTCTAGACTACCGAATCCGGATTTTCGTCGGTGATGGTCAAACCGGCCCACCCGCTCTGGAATCGACTTTCGTTTCAGTAAATCCCGTTGAAAATGACACCCTCTATAACTGGAATACCCGCACACTGTCTGACGGGACATATACATTATGGCTGTCTGCTCGGGATGTCATTGATAGTGGCTTTGACCAACAACACTTCGGCGAAGCCACAGTGACCGTTGAAGTTGACAATACTCCTCCAATCGTAAGCATCCAACGCCCGCTCCCGGACTCCACGATTTCCGGAAGCACGACGCTGCTAATCGAACTTGAGGATGCACACTTGAAACAATACACGCTCGAATATGCGCTTCAAGAGGACGCAGATGATTCGGAGTGGGTTACGATTCGTGACGATGGGATTAGTGAATCTTCGGTCGCCGTACCTTGGGACACTTCCTCCATTGACGGACAGATTTATGTTAGGGCTAGCGCTCAAGATAGTGCCGATAATGCCGGCAGATCTGAAACCGTTCCCTATCGACTTGATAATTCTGCCGCGAGGCCGATCGTATCCATAATAAAACCGGAGAGAGGGACAACCCCGATTTCTCGGGAACTTAATGTCATTGGGACTGTAAATGTTGGAATTGCCGAAGATGCAATTATCGAAGAGGTTATTCTTGAGTACCGCAACCTCTCCGACGATGCTAGGATGTGGAATGAGATCCCTAGCCTCGCCGCGCGCGGACGGCATTTCAACGAGGAAGAAATCGCACGCTGGAACACGGAGGAGGTGCCGGACGGGGAGTACCAGCTAAGGCTCGTCGCGATTGACAGTTACGGTTATGAATCTGAAACCATACGTAGTTTGATTCTCGACAATACTCATCCCGAGGCGTCTATTACATCACCCCAAGATGGGGCGGTCTTGCCGGCAGGAAACATCGATGTGACGGGTATCGCTGCGGATAACCATTTCCTCCGGTACGAATTGCAGGTCTCGCACGACGAAAACGAAGAGGTTATCCGCACCGCAAGTACGTCCGTTGAGGATGGACTGCTGGGTCAGTGGAATGCGACCAATCTGGAAGGCGGGTATACACTCAGGCTCACCGTGCGAGACGAAGCCGGGCTCGACGCTTCCGTGGAAGTCAGCGTTATCCTTGACGCAAGCGAAGTCACCGCTCGAATCAACTCGCCCAAGCCAGGTGAATTTCTGGAAGAGACCGTGCAAATCACCGGTACTGTGCAGGACGAAAACTTCGACTATTTTGAACTTTCGTTTCGACCGTCAGATGCGCAGAGCCGGTCCCCTAAGGGAAAAATCCCTGTTGTTGATTCCCGTCAACCAAAGAACGACGAACCGTTAGCGGTTTGGGAAACACCAAGACTCGACGAAGCGTACGAACTCCGTATCCTTGCCTTCGATCACTCCGGCAAGCAGTCCGAGCATTCGGTGCCGGTGTTTATTGACAGTTTTGAGCCAACCGCCGAGATTGTCAGCCCCAATGACGGGAAGCCGCTGTCGGGCAGTGTCGATATTGTCGGGACGGCGGACGATGCGCATTTTCAGGACTACCAACTGGAAGTGCGTCCGGCAAGTCATACCGATGACTGGGTGCCTATCTTGGCATTTCCATCAACACAGTCCAAGCGCAACGAGATTCTAGGATCCTGGATGACGCCCCCAACCGAGGAGGACTACGAGGTTCGCCTCATCGTTACGGATAGGTCCGGGAAAACGAGCCAATCCACTGTACGCGTTACAGTCGACAACGAGTTGCCGCGGGTTAGAATTGATGAACCTGCCAATGACGTACTCGTTTCGGAAAGAATTGATATTAGCGGGATTGCCGCGGACGCCAACTTGAAACTGTATCGGCTTGAGGTCCGAGCCGCTGACGAGGGCGAAGATTGGCAAACGATTATACAATCCGACGCTGCGGCAAGCGATGAGGTCACAGCGCAATGGACGCCGCCGGAGGTGGAGGGAAAGTACGAGATCCGTTTGACGGCTGAAGATTTCTCGGGCAATCCCCCGGTCGAGGCTCACGTTACGCTAATTGTTGACCGGATACCGCCTCAAGCGGAAATCCTCTCTCCCTTAGAAAACCAGCAGTTGCCCCTTCAAGTCGAGATTCTCGGTACGGCACACGACCGGAATTTTGGAGAATACGTCATTGAGTACAGCAGCGAAGATTCTCCCGACATCTGGCTTCCCATTTCAAAACCGGCGGTGTTCCTGAATCCCGTCACACGGAACACGCTGGGAATTTGGACCGCCCCCGAATTGGCGGGAGGGTACACGCTGCGGCTTCGGGTGGAAGATCGAGCCGGTCACCGCACAGAAGATGAAGTCCGTGTGTTTCTCAGTCCCAGTTTGGAACGAACAAGCGGCGGCGTAATGGAAAGTCAGGACGGACGGGCGCGGATTGTCTTTCCATCCAATAGTTTGCCAGATCGCGCTGTGGTAACGATTAATCCGGTTTCCGAGAATGGGACGGCAATAACCGGCGGAATCGATAAAACAAGAGGGACTTCGAATTATTCGTTAGATTACGAATTTGCACCGACAAATTTACGCTTACATGACCTGAAACCTGCTACCATCGAATTTGTCCTTGAAGGCTTCCAAGGGGCTCTCTCCGATACCGAAGAATTGGCAATCGTTCGCATAGATAATGGGGGTCGGAAACGAGTCGGAGGGACGATTGATAGACAAAGCGGCAGAATCTCGACGGCAGTTCTGTCACTCGGACGCTACGCAGTCACAGCGATGCCGCGGCAAGTGTCCGGAAGCGTGCTCATTAGCAATCTGACATGCCAGCCTCGTCTCTTCTCCCCAAATCGCGGCGAGTCGACAGACATCTCCTTTCAACTCTCTCGAACGACCGATGTTATCATCAAGATTTACAACGAAGCGGGGAGATTACGCCGCGTGTTGACGAGCCCGCAGGTAATGTCCGCAGGAACCAATGTCCTCCGCTGGGATGGACGTGATGACGATGGGGTACTTGTTGTCAGCAACTTCTATATTATCACGGTTGAGGGTGAAGGGGTGCTGAGAACGAAAACGGTAGTTGTCAAAAACCGTTAGCTCGGTGCAAGTTTCGTTTAACATATCACTCGGAAATCTCGGTATGTCTTATGTCTATAGTACAACCAGTGTCCATCTCTACACCGTGGTAGGTGCGGTTAGAAAACCGCACCTACCGAATTGTGCGCAGATATGAACCCATTTGACTATTGTGGGGAGGGATCCCATTTTATCGAGTGGTTCATTAACCCAACCAACGAACGGGTTACGACGCCAGATTTGAACCTCGCCGTAATTTCCCGCCGCTGTTAAGCTGGATTTTTAGCTTCTCAAGAAACCGTGCCCTCGGAATGACAGGCGCCTACGACCCGGAGGAAATGCTTGTTGACCAAGTGATCTTGGAGTTTCATTTCTTGAAACCCCTTGACAACACTGCAAGCGCTCAAACATAATAGGCGAAATGCGCTTCTGTCTTTCGGTTTCCCTCCTTCTACTAGCCGCCGCAGCTTATGCCGTCGAAGAAAACACATTGCCGGGCAGTCGTCCTATCGGTATGGGCGACGCTTTCACGGCAACGGCAGACGACGCTAACAGTGTCCGTCGCAACCCTGCCGGATTACCGCGCTTGGGAGTTTACGCCTTTGAGCTTGAACGCACACCGGGACGTCTATTTGGCGAACTGGAGACAAATTACCTGAGTGCGGTAGTCCCGATTTCGGACAAGTCTGCATTCGGCGCCGACTGGGTCGACGTTGGAATTAACGATGACGAGCTGAACGCAGGTCGAAGCCACTTCAACTTCTCCTACGGCTATCTTCCATTTAGGCACGTTTCGGTGGGAGTGAATCTCAAATATTTTACCCAGTCGGTTTCACTGGACAACGAATCGCGGGGAGCGGCAAACGGCTGGGGTACCGATGTCGGTATCATCGTTCGCCCGACCCACCGCTGGTCCGTGGGACTGCTTGCCCAGGATCTCGTTGGTTTCGGATCGGGCGAGGGGCTTGTGCGAGGTAAGTGGATTCGACACCATCCGGACGTTAGTGAGGAAATTTCCTTCACAGTCTACAGGCTCGGAGTGGCGTATCGCCCGACCTCGCGGTGGCTGTTTGGGGCGGATTTGACGGACAGGTTTCACTTCGGGGCAGAATTTCTCCCGAATACCAATCTTGCGGTACGTGCCGGAATTCAGAAAGACTTGGATACCGATGAGGCGCCGACTTACTCTCTGGGAGGCAGCGTGAAATTCAGGTGGTTGAATTTCAACGCCGCTTATCTGATGCCGCCGACCCTACCGGCAACAATCTATGCCGGACTATCATTCAATTTCGATTTTCGCAAACTGCCGGTGCGCATTGAATACATTCGTATTGAGGATCTTTACCCGGTTCATTATCACTACTACGCTACACCCAACCGCGAATCTCAACCCATCACGTATGACGAACCCGATGCACCGCCTCTACTTACCGATATTGATCGAGAACGCTACTACCCGTTGACATCTTCGGATACCATTGGTAGAATATGGCTGAAAAATGAAAGCCATGAACCCGTAACCGTGCACATAAAACTCTTCATGGACGGATTTGTTAGCAGAGATGGCACGGAAGTTGCTCTAGGGGATATTGAGTTGCCGCCGCGAAAACGAAAATCTGTCCCCATTCGCCAACTCGTTTTAACTTCAAGCGCCGTGGAATTGTCGCAGGCTCAGCCTGTTCAGGCAGTGATAAAGGTCATAGAAAGTGGTGGAGCCGCTTACAAAACCGCGACAACGACTGTCACGTTGCACGATATTCACACCACGGTTCTTGATGATGTGGGCAAACTCGGTTCTTTTGTCATATCTGAAGATCTAACGGTGGCAGCCTTCACCGAAGCGGTTTTCGCAGAGTTCGCGCAGGAGATCGAAGGTATCAGGCAAACGGGTATACCACTCGAGTTGTATAGGGCGATGCTCCTGTTTAACGCCTTGCACGGAATTGCATACAAGTCGGACCCGAACATACCGTTTGCCAGCGGCACGAATGACGATATCAAGTATCCTCACGAGATGCTGATGCATCTAACGGAGCAAACTTCGGAGGTTGGCAACTCGGGCGCCTTTGGTGACTGTGATGACAGTACGGCGCTCTATTGCTCATTGCTAGAGTCGGTGGGAATAGAAACTGCCCTAATCCAGCTCCCCAGCCATGTGATGATGGCATTTCGGTTGGGTCAAATCTCAATCGATCAGGCGCAACGGGTGAATTTGCCGTATTACACCCCGATTAACGGGCAAGTCTGGATTCCCGTTGAAACGACTCTCATTAAGAACGGCTTCGTTGCCGCATGGAAGAAAGGGTTTGACGAGATTCAAGGGGCGGGAGTTGGACATTCGACCACCACGGTTGAAGAAGCATGGGAAAAGTATGGAATTAGCCCGATACGTGGTTCCAAACAGCCCTTCTCCATCCCCAAAGAGCTGACGTTGGATAAAGTTCAGTCTGATCTCGCCAGCCCTTGGCTGCAAGAATTTCTGAAGGCTCATCTTAATATCGGTATCCAAGAATAATGTCATGACCAGTTAGGAGATAATCAAAATGAAAGCCAAATGTCGTATCTTCATAGTTTGTTTGATGTTCGCGGCGCTGCTCAATTCTCCGTGTATCGCCGATGAAATAGCAACCGTCTTCACTTTCGGCAAAATTGAAGTGTTAACGTTTGGAGAACAGGACTGGGCGTTCCTCGAAAAGGGTTTTGTGTTGGTGGAAAAAGACCGGTTGCGTATGCCTCCAGATTCGCTCATTCGGCTTCAATCGAAGGAGGGCCTATTGCCCACACTACCGGGCGGACGTGAACTCTACGTCAGCGATCTTATTGCTGAGGCAAAACGGCTGAAGACTACCCCGAAAGCGAAGCGAATCAACCTCGGCATCGAACATAGTCCCATGAGCGATGTGCTTCCGGTTGGCCGGCCGACCGCAAGCGTAGACCGAATGGCTGCAGACGCTAAAACACGCGCTGCGTCGGTGTCGGGCGTCGAATTGGCTGCATTGCGGATGGAGCTTGATGCGTTACCTGATGAGATTGCTCTGTTAATCCCCGAGTTGGCAGCGCATGTGGCGATTCCGGTCAAAGAGACGGACAATCAGGCGGAACATCAGTATCCTTATCCGATGTTGAATCTGGCGCAGAGGATATACGAATCAGTGAGCATGCTTGAAGCGAACAACCTGACGCATCACAACCCGGCACTGCTGTACGGGCAAATCCTCCGCCGCAACGGTATCGCAGCCGATCTAGTTGTGGATAACACAGGAAAACTGCTCTGTGTGTTCGACAGTGGCATTCCTCTCGCATCGGCAAAACGGATAGCAGCGAATCGGGCGCTTATTCAAGAAAAGGGACAGACGGACACGGTGTGGATTTCGGTTGATGTCCAGCCCCACAAGCAGAATTTTACCACGGCGTGGTACGAAGGCAGCGAACAGATTGCCAATTGACGGGCGCCGCCTGTCGATTGCAATGTGTCTATCATGAAACTAAGTCGAGTTCAACGGACACATTTACTCATTTGTCTTGTTGGTCTGTTGCCTTTTGCTGTCGTAGGGCTCGTCTGGACTTACGGTTGGTTCGAGTTCATGGAGCTAAAAACGCTTGATTGGCGTCTACACCTTCGATCCACCCAAGCGGAAAAGGTATCGCCCGACATTTCCCTCATAACAATTGATGCCAAGAGCGAGGCGGCGCTTGGTATCCTGTTTCCTAGGCACCCTGATCTTTACACTCCTCTCCTGTCGTCCCTTCAGAAAGCGAATTCAAGAGCAATCGGATTGATCATGTGGCTTGGGCATGAGTGGGCAGACAGCAATGTCTTGCCGGGGGACACTCTCTTTGCGATCCGACCTTATGTTTCCCCTGCTGATGCCGATAACCGCCGGTCTATTCCAATCGTAAAAGACACCGATTGGACGCCAGTTCCCGAGAACCTTAAAAGCGCTCGGAAGAGTTTCAGTTATTTCCCATTCAACCGGTCTGACGGGATTAGCCGTTCCGCACAGTTGGTAGTTAAAGACGAAGAAAATGCGAATTACTTGTCACTTGAGATGTTGCTTTTCTGCAAAACCTATGGAATTCCTCCGGATTCCATAAACTTGCGGCACCGGTTCTGGCGCGGTAATTTCTTGGAATTCGCCTCGGCTGACGGTAAGTTGACGCGCATTCCACTGAACTCGCAAGGGCGGTTTTTTGTCCGATTCGTCGGCGGTCTTTCCCCAGTGCGTGACGGTGCGCCGTCGTGGCGGACAGTTTCTTTCATCGATGCTCTGCAGCAATTCGAAAATAGCCGCGGAGAGTTCGACCAGAATTTTAAAGAAAAATGCGTCCTAATCGGTGTAACGACTGACGCCGTACCCGAAATACAAACGGCGTTTGGGAGACAGTCGGCGCTCGCTTTGCGCGCTGAACTCCTAAATGCCTTGTTCAATCGAAATTTTATTTGGCGCTCCACTCCCGGATCCGCATTTCTCTACTTAGTCTGTTTGGCGCTGCTGTCGACATTTGCCGCGTTGGTTATTCACCGAACAGGGCACGGCTCGCGCGCGATGATATTGGCGGGAGTTTGCCTTCTCATCTTTCATCTGATTCTTGTCATCGGTAGTTTTGTCTTATTCAACTACTGGACGGAGGCAACGGCGTTTAGTCTGGCGATCATCTCCGCCGGCATTGTGAACAGCCTGTTTTTGGGGCACTTGCGTCTCCGGTACGCAGTGACGCAGCTGCGGGATACACAAGATCAACTTGTTCAGTCTGAGAAGGAAGCGGTGTTTGGCGTTATGTCCGCTCAAGTCCGTCACGAACTACGAAACGCGCTCAGCCTGATTCGTGCACCTGCAGAAATGATTCGCAATAATTTCCAGCGCGGCGATGTAATGGATCTACGAACCCGTCCCGATCAGATTATCGATGAGATGAATACGATAATTGACACGGCATCCACTCTCGACGACATGATTGAGAATGAGCTGAGTTTTTTTCAAGATACGCACTTGAATCTTGAAGATCATGACTTGGAAGTAATCTTGCTATCCGCCCGCGACATGAACCAAGCGTTGATTGATGAAAATCAGGTGCGAGTCGATCTGAAGCTGCCGACGAAAATGCCCTCCGTACGCCTCGACGCCGACAAAATACGCATTGCCTTCGCTAATCTAATAAAGAATGCCTGTCAAGCCATGCCGGAAGGTGGCGGCTTAGATATCCTCGTCAGAGTCGGCACCGAATTTAACCAACCGGGTGGGCGGCAACGTAGACTATTTGTTTCGTTTGAGGATGAAGGTACAGGTATCCCGGAAGGCGAACTCCAACGTATTTTCGAGCCGTTTCACACGACCAAACCACGCGGCTTGGGGCTCGGTCTTGTTAATGTAAAAAACATTGTTGAGGGGCACGGTGGGCGTGTGTATGCCAAGAGTAGTGTTGGCATTGGAACGACGTTTAACGTTGAACTCCCGCTACAGTAGCCAGCGAGAATTCGGCGATCGGATTTCGCGGCGTGCGCATTGAAGAACCCCATTTCAGGATGAATATGAATCGAGCACGCATTTTAATTGCAGATGACGAGAAAGCCATTTGCCGCTATATCAACCAGCAACTCGAGATTGAGCCGACGGTTGAAGCCGACGTAGACTTCGCCCATGACCGGGATCGAGCAATGGAAATGCTGGATACGCAGCCCCCGTATGATTTGTTGCTGCTTGATCTCTGGATGCCGGACGCCCAAGGAGTGCTGGATAAGGAGGCAGGGCTTAAAATCCTTAAACACAGCAAACACGTATTGCAGCCTTCTCAAGCCATTATGATTACGGCAAACAGTTCATCCAGAACCGCTCTTGAGGCAAGTGGATTGGGCGTTTATGATTATATCAGCAAGCCAATCGATTACACCCATCTCACGGATATGGTCAAGACGGCTTTGACGAAGGGTTCCGATGCAAAAGCTCAGCAGGATACCGATACATCTGATTCGCCCACCAACAATTACGAAATCATCGGCAACAGCGAGGTAATAATTGATGTGATGAAGAAGGTTGGGCGGATTGCCGCTTCCGACGTAGATGTATTGATCTGCGGTGAGAGCGGCACCGGGAAGGAACTCGTTGCACGTGCAATACATGAGCACAGCGATCGACGAGAGGGGCCCTTCATCGATGTCAATTGCAGTGCGATTCCATCGGAACTGCTTGAGGCGGAGTTGTTTGGAATTGGAAAACGGGTGGCGACGGCAGTCGATCAACGACCGGGTAAATTCCTACAGGCGCGCGGGGGCACGATTTTCCTTGATGAGATCGGCGATTTAAGTCTTGCCATGCAGCCCAAACTGCTCCGGGTACTTGATTCCAAAGAGGTGCAAGGGGTTGGTCTCCACCCGCAGCATGTTAATGTCCGCATTATCGCTGCCACCAATCGCAACCTGGAATCAGCGGTTGAAGCGGGTGAATTTCGCCGCGACCTCTACTACCGTCTAAAACTCACAATCTTCCTTCCGCCGCTACGTGAACGGCTAGACGATCTCTCAATACTTGCCAACCACTTTCTACGGAAACATGCGCGAGCACCCGATCAGAGGCGAATCCGCGGTTTCGAGGATGGAATCCTAGCTCGATTCGAACAGTACCACTGGCCCGGAAACATCCGTGAACTGGAAAAAGCGGTTGAATACGCGGCTGTAACCTGCACGGATACGCTCATCTCCTCGAAAGATCTGCCTTCCGAGATCTTTGATAGAAGCGGCAGCGTAAAAGCACCGGCTGTCGATAGCCACCCGTTGGATGCCAATCTTCGCGGCTTACTTGATGCTCCGACAATTAAAGATGCCTCCCAAGACTTTGAGCGAATCTTTCTTGAGCATAAACTCCGGCAGAATAACTGGAACATCCAAGAAACAGCCAGACAGATCGGGATTAAGCGGCAGTCTCTCCACCGAAAACTTAAGGAACTCGGACTACAGCGTACGTGAGAAACTGAGACCTTGTTTACCCACTTATCACGTCATCTGTAAGTGACAGTGTCACATCTTAGCGACAGATTTTTGAGTCACATTTGTGATACCAGATAGTGACACGGTCGACGATGACTCGCCGAAAACTCGATTTCCAGAAAAAAATTTCGGAAATCCGCCATTGCTGACGGCAATGGTACGTTAACACAGGGTCGGGCGCGGCTTCTCTCCTCTCGCTTATCGTTTGCCGCATGTTCTTTCTATGTTCACGCGCCGCGAACTGATTCCGTTTCGAAGGCTTCCACCTGGCATACATCTTGCCTAAAGATTTCAACAACGTAGAATCGTACAGGCTAAGACCCAGCCAGGCGGAGAAGAAGATGGTTCCCACCAAGAAAGACACCAACTCTAGCCAAACAACCCATCAAACGCCAATTTGCGAGACTTGGACACCCGAGTTTCGCGGTGTGCCTACGGAAAACGGAATATTCTCGCCGATTGAACGGTTGCCGAAACCTGCAACTGCGTCGGAGGTTGAACCATCCGATCCATCATATACGGATAGGGACAACGGTGTTCTTGGCACCTACCTACAACAGATTGGCAATATCCCTCGCTTGGCACCTGAAGAGGAGATCGATGCCTTTATCAGGATCGAGAAGTTTCAGAAACGGATAGAGGAGTATCATTGCGAGCTGGCAGCACACCTCCCCCATATCGATCCCGAAAATGCGCCTCTTTCTGACTCACTGAAACGACAGATTAGCGGTGCCGGTCTTTCCTCTATAGACCAGTCGTATCTTCTCGATCTGGCTCAGTACATCCAATTCATAGAAGATGAAATCCACGCCACGAAGAATCGGCTCGTCGAGGCGAATCTGCGCTTGGTAGTATGCATCGCAAAAAAGTACCGTGAGCGCGGATTGGATCTGCTCGACCTCATTCAAGAGGCTAACATCGGGTTAATCAACGCGGTCGACCGCTTTGATTGGCGACGGAATGTTAAGTTCAGTGCCTACGCGTCCTGGTGGATCCAGCAAGCAATCGGCAGCGGTATTGCCAATCACGGGCGGACAATCCGTATTCCTGTCCATCTCCTTGAGACGTGCCGGAAAGTGGAACGCTCACGATCTAGTCTGCAACAGCAGCAGGATAAGGAACCGAGTCTGGCACAACTCAGTGAGGCGACAGGCGTACCTATCGAAAAACTCACACGGTTACCCCAGCTTACGGCGCAAGTGATTTCGTTAGAGGCATGCATTGATGGGGAATCGACTAGCACCATCGAAGACACGCTGTCGTGTGAACCTATATCGAATCCACTTTCTGAATTGGTTCGCAACGAACTTATCGAAGAGGTACAAAAAGCACTCGCGGAGTTGCCTTCGCGCGAGAAACAGATTACGAGACTACGATATGGACTGGAGGATGGGTGTGAACACAGTCTGCAGGAAATCGGGGGCATACTAGGACTTTCCAGAGAACGTATTCGGCAGCTTGAGGCACGGGCACTGGATAGTTTGAGCCGTCCTACCCGAAGCACGAACCTCCGCGAACTCCTCAATGCCTAACGCCTAGCGGTTCACACGGTTGCGAACAGTGAATCAGCGAGGAAATCGGTAGCGCCAACTCACTCATGCTAACACCTTGTCGGTACCACGTCGGACCTGATGCTGTCTGAGTTCAGTCTTTCAGGCGGACCACCCATATTGCAGGCGATCGAGTTTTTTCGTTGACAAACACGGTTTGTTTTGATATACTCTACACTGCCTGCGGGAGTAGCTCAGTGGTAGAGCTCTACCTTGCCAAGGTAGAGGTCGCGGGTTCAAGTCCCGTCTCCCGCTCCAATGCGGCGGCGTAGCCAAGTGGTACGGCGAAAGTCTGCAAAACTTTTATACGTCGGTTCGATTCCGACCGCCGCCTCCATTCTCCTTATAAGGGCGGTTAGCTCAGCTGGTTAGAGTACTTGCTCGACACGCAAGGGGTCATAGGTTCAAATCCTATACCGCCCATTATCCAGAATACAAGTTTCATCTAAGGGCCGAAAGGCTCTTTTTTTATGAGGTAAATCTGGAAAAGGCATACCCGAACCGGTAGGCGTTCCGTGCGTTACAGCCGGATCCAATCGATTGACTGGTTCGAACTCCGGTAAATGGAGAAAGACATGTCAGATTCGGAAAAAGATCGGTTATACAAAATCAGGCATAGCGTTGCTCACGTGATGGCGCAGGCGGTATTGGAACGCTATCCGGATGCCAAGTTAGCTATCGGCCCGCCGATTGACGACGGCTTTTATTACGACTTCGATCTTGGGGTAGAGGAAGACGGCAAACCCCGCTCCTTCTCGCCGGATGACCTTCAACAGATCGAGAAGCGTATGCGTCAAATTGTGACCGGCAAACACGATTTCAACTATCGTGAGATTGGCGCGGATGAAGCTCGCGAGTTGTTCAAAAATCAACCGTATAAGCTGGAATTGATTCAAGGGCTTCTTGAGGGCGGGACTGACGAATACGGGAGCGTAGTGGATGAAACACCCGCCTTAAGCACGTACCGCCAGGATACGTTTGAAGACCTCTGCCGCGGACCTCATGTCATCGACACAGGCCAAATCCGACCCGATGCGTTCAAGTTGCTCAACGTCGCCGGCGCCTATTGGCGAGGCGATGAAAACAACGCCATGCTTCAAAGGATTTATGGCACCGCTTGGAATTCAAAGGCGGAGCTGAAGCAGCATCTTCAGATGCTTGAAGAGGCGAAAAAGCGCGACCATCGTAAGCTCGGAAGAGATCTGGAGATTTTCATCTTTGATGAGGATGTTGGACCGGGTCTGCCATTGTGGCTGCCTAACGGCGGAATCGTGATCGAGGAGTTGGAAAAACTTGCCAAAGAGATGGAGGATAAACGCGGGTACGACCGTGTACGGACCCCTCATCTCGCCAAAGACGCGCTGTTTCAGCGCACTGGGCACTTGGCACACTACACGGAAAGCATGTATCCCCCGATGGAAATGGAAGGTGTGCGTTACTATATGAAGCCGATGAACTGCCCTTTCCATCATAAAATATTTGATAGCAAGATCCGAAGTTATCGTGAACTGCCGCTGCGCCTGGCTGAATACGGCACCTGTTATCGCTTTGAAAAGAGCGGCGAACTTTTCGGTCTGATGCGTGTCCGCTCCATGCAAATGAACGACGCGCACATCTACTGCTCCGAAGAACAATTTGAGCAAGAATTTATGGGAGTGGTAGACCTGTATCAAGACTATTTTCGAATCTTCGACATTGATAAGTATGTGATGCGCTTGAGCACTCATCACCGGAGTGGACTAGGAAGAAAGTACGTTGATGATGAACCGCTATGGCTAAAAACAGAAGAGATGGTGCGGCGCGCAATGAAGAATGGCGGTATTCCTTATGTTGAGGTGAATGACGAAGCGGCGTTTTACGGACCCAAGATAGATGTCCAGATTTGGAGCGCCATAGGACGCGAGTTCACGCTCGCGACAAATCAGGTTGATTTCGCACAACCGGCGCGATGTAATCTGAGTTTTGTCAACAGCAGGGGAGAGCCTGAGATTCCTATATGCCTCCACCGCGCACCGCTCAGTACGCATGAACGCATGATCGGTTTTCTGATTGAACACTACGCCGGCAAATTTCCGGTATGGCTGGCGCCCGAACAGGCGCGCGTCATATCCATCAGCGACAGCCACAGCGAGTACGCGGAGCGAATAGTCCAAGAACTGAAATCGGCGAATCTCCGCGCATCGGCGGACGCTAGTAACGAGCGTATGAATGCGAAGATCCGCCAAGCGCAGTTGATGCAAGTTCCATACATGCTCGTTGTTGGAGATAGGGAGATGGAGGGCAACACCGTCTCCATTCGAAAACGTGATGGCACTCGCCAGAACGATGTGCCTATCGAACAATTTATCACTTCGGTCAAAGATGGGATTGCATCTCGATCTGCGCAGCTTTAGAGATTACAGAAATCCGGGGTGACACACTGCTTGTCATCCTCATCGCAAACCGATACGGTAACCAGCCATGAAACGCATTTATCTGGATCATAACGCAACGACGCCGCTCCATCCGGGGGTGTTGGAAGCGATGACGCCCTATCTGACGAATCGATTCGGCAACGGATCCAGCATACACGCCTACGGACGGGAAGCGCGCAACGCGATCGACACCGCCCGCGAACAGGTAGCGGATCTGATCGGCGCAAAGAGTCCAAGCGAAATCGTGTTCACCAGCAGCGGGACAGAAGCGGATAATCACGCCATAAAGGGCCTCGCGGAGTTGCAGAGGAGTCGGAACCGTGGAAATCACATCATTACCTCCTCGGTAGAACATCATGCGGTTTTGCACACGTGCCAACATCTGGAGAAGCACGGTTTCGAAGTTACATACGTACCCGTTGACCGGTACGGACGGATTCATATTGATGCGCTGCGCGAGGCAATCTGCGAGACATCCATTTTAATCTCGATAATGCACGCCAACAACGAAACGGGGACGGTACAACCTATCGCCGAGGTTGCCGAAATTGCGGCGGCGCATGATATTCCGCTCCACACGGATGCCGTGCAGTCCGTTGGCAAACTTCCCCTAGACGTTCAGGAACTGGAGATAAGCCTGCTGTCACTTTCTGGGCATAAACTCTACGGTCCGAAAGGGATTGGGATACTGTACATCCGGCGCGGAACGCGCTTGGAAAACCTTATGCACGGAGGCTCGCATGAGCGCAATCGCCGCGCGGGCTCGGAGAATGTTCCGGCAATCGTTGGACTCGGAGCGGCGGCGCAGATCGCCAAAACGGACCGAGAAAGTTGTGTTGAACACCTCGATTATCTAACGCATAAACTCCGAGACGGTCTACATGAAGAACTTGACGGTCTCCACGAAAACGGTCACCCGGAACACTGCCTGCCCGGAACGTTGAACATCTCCTTTGAATTTGTCGAAGGCGAAAGCCTTATCCTAAGACTGGATATGGAAGGTATCTGCGTGTCGACCGGATCCGCTTGCACTTCCGGCTCGATGGAGCCTTCTCATGTTTTGGCTGCCTTGGGAATTCAACCGCAGTTGGCGCAGGGTACGGTACGGTTTTCACTCGGGCGGGACAACACGGAGGCTGAGATCAGCGAAGTGATCGACAAAGTACCGAAGATCATCGAACAGATGCGCAGCATGTTTCCCGAATATAAGAGGAAGAGGAAATCGTCTCAACCAACGTAATGCAACGGTAACAGAGGGACCACGCGGCATACTACAATCAAAACAGGAAGTCGCCTTGACTGTTTGCTATGCCACAATTCGAGCCTTTTCACTTCACGTCAAACAAGTCCGGTACTCGGCTTGATCGATTTATCGAAGGGCAACATCTTGCCACGATTCATTCATCACGGCAACTCTCAAGGACATACATCCAGCAACTCATCCGCGACGGCGCAGTAACCGTCAACGGGAAAATCAGCAAACCGGGCTACAAACTCCGCAAGGGCGACCTGGTTGTGCTCTCCTTGCCCGATCCTGAACCATTAGCAGCAATCCCACCCGAAATTGTCCCACTCGATATCATCCATGAAGATTCGAGCTTAATCGTAATCAACAAACCTGCAGGCATGCTTGTGCATCCCGCAAGCGGTGTTTATACTGGTACTCTTGTCAATGCGCTTCTCGGACACTGCAAAGATTTATCCGGTATCGGCGGCACGGAGCGCCCCGGCATCGTTCATCGACTCGACAAGGACACTTCCGGTGTGCTCGTTGCCGCCAAAACAGATCGCGCGCATCGAACGCTTTCCGCCCAATTTGAAGCCCACACGACAACTCGGCACTATGTTGCGGCTACCTGCGGAATACCGGAACCCGGAGCCGGGACAATCGACGAACAGATCGCGCGAAGTCACCGGGACCGGCGAAAAATGGCGGTCGTGAAATCAGACGGACGACGCGCCGTCACGCATTACGACGCGTTAGAGGTCTACGACGGTTTTAGCCTACTCCGGTTGACCTTGGAAACAGGGCGACTGCATCAGATTCGCGTTCACCTAAGCTTTATCGGCTACCCGGTAGCCGGTGATGCGGTGTACGGAGGCGGCAGAGAACGTGCGCTGTCGGATGCGCCCTCTATAGCCGTACGGCAAGCGCTGATAAAACTCAACCGCCAAGCACTCCACGCTGAGACGCTCGGGTTCAACCACCCCGAAACAGACGAACGATTGGAATTCTCTGCACCGATGCCAAGCGATATGCAGCGAGTAGTCGATTCCTTGAGGAGCAACGGTTAGGGGATCGCGAACGCGAAAATGTCGTAGTAAAATCCTTATTTCGAAAAACAAGACCAAATCTTGATGGTATCATGCTTCGCTGATTCAGACCGACACACCACTTATACTCAGCATCGGTTAATTCTGCGCAATTGTGCAACGAAGGTTTGTAGGAGCGATCTCCGAATCGCGACGGTCGGGAATCGGAATTCCCTCCTACCCTCTGCAAAACTCACGCTCCAATTCTTGACTCTAAAAAAACGCAACCTCCAACAGCGTAGAGTATAACCAACAACTCCCCCGACTTTTCCGCTCTTGTCATACCGCTCGCGTCCGATCCTCCTTGTATTTGGCTGAAGTTCCCACCATTGGAAACTAGAATTCGTCTGCAGATGATTCGATGTTTGCACAACCCACAACGTGGAAAAAGAGCCCAATGTTGTAAAACGAAATTTATGACGGCAGATCCGCCCAAGACCTGTTAACATTTATTCTACAACATGGAGAGGAGGAAACGTTCTTGTCTACCGGTAAAATTATCGCCGAATATCGAAAGAAAAACGGTCTAACCCAAGAGAAACTCGCCGAAGTGATTCATACCTCTCGCCAAACCACTGCAATGTGGGAGACAGGAAAGCAACTTCCTTCCGACAATGTTGCTATCCTTGCTAGCCGTGTTTTGGAAATCGATGAAAAGGAATTATTCGCCCAACTATCCGAGGATAGATTACATCAACGAATTGACCGCCTCCAGCGAACGTACGATGTGATGATAACCGTCGGAGAAGAAGGGGAGAAACGGGAAGCTCAAGACCTGCGGCAGAAACTTACACAAACCAATGATGACGTTACACTGACGATTACGCGAATTTACAAGTCAATCTACTGGGATGAGGCTCATGAAGCACTGTTTAGCCAAATGTACCGAATGCATGGCTCAGATTTTAATCCTCAGATGGGACATAGCAATCCATACCTCTTCCTCCACCTGCTTTGTGAAGACCGCAACAAGCACCTCGATCTGCTTGGCACTCGCGGCAACATTGAAGACAATCTTGGTATTATCGAATCAGAACGACTCGTTAGGGCAGGAGCTCTGTCTAGTACCCACTACTACATTGAGGACAATCTTGGCAATCGCTCCTATAAGACGAATCTGTGGAGAGATATAAGCGATGAGGAGGGTAGTTCGAGGAGGTTCTCTGAAATTATAAGGGGCGATTATCCACCACAGGGAACGAAGTTCACCTTACATCGTGATTTTGTGAATCATCATCAAGACGATTGTGACGCTATTTTGTTTGAAGACATTCCGATTGATGGTAAAGGCATTACGAAGAGCTTCGAAAAGGCTGTAATTAGATACGATGGTGTCCGTGAGAACGAGATGAGCAATGGCAATGCCATCCACCTTGTGCATAACAATCCTCTGGAAGTGCGCCACCTCGGCATTAGGCAAGTCGTGGATAATTTGGGGAACACATACACGCCATACATAAAAGGGCATTTCCACCCGCGTCGATCGGATCTCGGGGGCTACTTGGAATACTTCACGCTGAAGGATCTTAGCCCTAATGCTACGACGATAAGCTTCAAATACCTCTTCGCCCGAACAATCCTTTCTTTTGAATTCAACGACTTACCGTTGCCTTAGATGGCTTCCGCAGGGACATCTTGTAGGGTGCGCATTGCCATGAATCGGCAACTACGAACTAACGTGCATAGGTACTACCCAATACGAAAACTTACTTATGTTAGGGATTATCATCTGGCGTGAGTTTCTAGCAAATATTCTTACACTCCGTTTTTTGCTCGGGCTGATCATCTGTACCGGTTTGGTCAGCCTCAACACGTGGGTACTCGTGCGGAGTTACACACATCGCCTAGGCGACTATCGGCGCGCAGTCGATGCAAATACAAATGAAGTTCGCAACATCCAGACATATTCTCAAATTTCATATAGTCATAGCCCAAGTGCCGAGAAAAAACCTCCTTTGCTAAGTATAGTATATTGAATGAGGGGCTGGGGGGACGCCTAGGCAACAGCGTGAAAGTCTCCCACGTGGTGGTGCCGGTGAAAACGACGCAACACGGATCGGACAATCCCTATCTCGTCGTTTTTCCCCGAACCGACCTGACACTTGTATTTCAAATTGTGATTAGCCTGCTGGCATTTCTGTTTTCCTACGACGCCATTGCCGGCGAGCGTCAGAGCGGCACACTGGCGCTTGTGTTGTCGAATCCTATACCGCGGGGTAAGTTGCTTTTCGGCAAATATTTGGGCGGGATACTAAGTTTAACCATTCCCTTGGTGTTCAGCTTGTTGGTGGCGATGCTCTTTGTATTCCTATCGCCTTATGTCGTCATCAGTGTGTCGGATTGGGGGCGGATTGGTATCTTCTGCCTGGTTTCCCTGATATACATGTCCGTGTTTTTTACCTTGGGTATGCTGTTTTCAACCTGGGTCGGACGCACAACAACAGCTTTGATTCTCACCATGTATTTTTGGGTGTTGTTTGTGTTGATTTTTCCCAGAGCCAGTGCTTTCGCTGTCTCGAAATTGATACCTATCAAATCGGAGGATCACGTAAGTTTCGAAAGTTATTTCCGCTTAATGTTTTCCAAAAGGGAAGATCCCTCCCAACACCAGCTTTATGAATTATCGCGGAATTTCGAGCGTGAACTTGAGGATTTCAAGAAGAAACGGCATTTCACGCTGTTATTTAACGGTTCGATGAGCTCTTATTCACCTATGGGTCACGAATACGTCGGATCCCTTGTCGGCGACCCAAATCAACTACCTACGTTTCACGAGTTCCTAGAATTTCAGGAGGAATTGAACATCCAATATGCGGATGAGGTTGGCAGGTTATGGAAAGAGTTTTTAATCCAGAATCCAATTCGGCAAGCAAAACTGACGCAACAGATTTCCAGTTTCTCTCCGGCGTCGGTTTATTGGTATGCCACCGCGATTCTTGCAGAAACCGATTTGGACAGCCATCTCAAGTTTCTGGATGAGGCGAGACAATACCGGCGCGGGTTAATCCGGTACCTGCGCGATCAAAACGTATTCGCATCGGAAGCGTGGTATAACCCGGAGGCATTCACAAAGATTGACGCCGGGGGCATCCCACTTTTTCGCGAACGCCCCGAGTCGTTGTCGGCAATTCTCTCACGGATGAGTTTTAATGTCGGAGTATTGATACTCCTGAACGTGGTTTTCTTTCTTCTTACCTATTTGTTGTTTCTAAGGTCAGATGTGAGTTGAACCCCAATACAAAATCTACGCGCAATTAAGGGCTATTACAAGCCCAAAAGTCTGGTTGAAAATATATTTGTACGAAGTTCTGTTGGCACTCGGTTATAAGGTTGTGACATAACACAATTTCATTTCTCTAATAGGAGGAAGTACTATGAGACCCAACACAGTTTTTTCGCTCAGTATTTCGACCTTTATAGTATGGCTCCTTGTCGTGCAGCCCGGATTCGGTGTGCCGGAGAAGCTCCCTCCGGATGTGCTTGAACTGCGTCCCGGCGGTTATGTCTACGCGGATTACCCCGGTGTTTTTGACGATGCCGAAGGTGACGGCATCACCATTGAGGCGTGGATTTATCTGACCGAGCGTCCGAGAGAAGCGGATTTCCGTAAGGTTGGCTTGGCGGGCGGAGGGTGGGTAATCTTTGCCAAGCCCGGAAGTTATTTTGTTACCGTCACAGGAAGAGACAGTTCAGAATCGGACGGTACTGGCCACATCTTTTTTGGGGTACAACGCCCGACCGATAACGACGTGAGTACGGATATCACCACACGCACTATTCCGCGCGAGGAATTCCCGCTCGGGCGTCGGGTACACATTGTCTATCAGATTGTGGTGAAAACAGATGGCACCCACAAACTTTCGTATTATGACGGCAAAAACACAGCGATCAGTCGTCCCTTCGGGAGTGCAATGGGACGCACGACAGCGCCGCTACTGATTGGCGGGCCTAAACTTGTAACACTCGAGAACGGATGGGCATGGGGCAACAAAAATGAGTCTATGATAGGCTATATTGACGAAGTTCATGTTTCTCGGGGATGGCGTTACCCCAAACGCGGAGAGATCCAGCCAAAACGCCATTTTCTGGCAGATGAACGGACGATAGCGCTTTGGCGATTTGAAGAGGGGCCCGGGGCGCCTCTTTATATGGACTCCTCTGGCAACGGCTACACGCTCGTTGCGGACGGTTCGCTCGCCGTTCATCCTCACGGCAACTGACTACCACCTAGGGAATCCTGAAACGCCGTACACGGTTTTGAGTTTGGCATATACGAAGAAACCGATCTTATTCCGACGGGACATGCTCAGACAGATTTCAGGAAGAATAGGACTCGAAAGATGGAAGGGTGGTAGATTCCCCTTTCCCGTCATCCTTGAACTACCGGAGCGAAAGGTTCGAAGTTGGATAGTTGGGTTTCAGGGTGTTGAACCTAACCTGCGAGTTGGCGACATTTCAGCGGAATTTCAGCGGAGTCGGGTGAGAGCGGGGACAAAACTCAGATATCCAAAATAGCGGACAACCAGCTCCCCGAAACGAGAAAAGATTTAATACTTTGATTCTCGCTGGTGGATTTAATCCCTCTGCCAGACAACACGGCTTTTCATATCATGACTGATGTTCCCACTTCAGCCGACAAAACGGGCTAAAGTATAATTAATTGGTAACTGTTTAGTTCAGCCAAAACGAGTGGCAATATTGGTTTGGCAGTGTATTGCGCCTGACTATCGGCAGCGGGGCATTCTTGGATTATATGTGGGAGGGGCATCTTGCCCCGATGCAGGAGCGATTCCCTACCGAAAGTGGATTTTCATTGCATAACTGTTTAGGAGTTGATTTATCGTGAACGCGGAATATCGGGGCAAGATGCCCCTCCCACAAGAGATATCGCTCGCATATTGGGTACATGGGAGAAATTGCCATCGGTCGTGGAATAAAGGGAGCGCCTTGTATTCGCCGCAAGAGGTCAGTGGACTAAACACTTACATTAATTGATTGGATCGGATTTAGCCGAAGCCACCTTCGTGTGGAATATTTAGCATCTTTTCACTGCTTATGTCCATGTGTCGGCGTAAGTTCCAATCTAAGAGAAATAGTATTAGATCTCCTTCATTTCTGTCTAAAGGATGGTGCAAGTTCAGTTTTTGTAGTTTTTATCTTAAGTCTATCGCTAATAATGTGCTAAAGAAAATCGTTCAGGCTTGATTATGATGCGAGCACTTTGAACTTGTTGGTAACAGAAAAAACAAGGATATTATAACTTACCCCCATCCTTTAGACAGTTATGAATAGAATTTAAGGTGTAAGAGCCTGTTTGAAAAGTCCGGAATCGCCTTAGAGAAAGGGCTATTTTGGGGTAAATGCCCTCAAGAACCTATTAGAAAAAGAAAAAAGTTGTCTGAACGGTTGATGTTTACGTTTACTCATTGGAGCAGTTAAATCTGAACCAATGAAAGGAGTAAACATGAACCGCAAGCGTTATCCCAGTGATTTGACTGATGCACAGTGGGAGAAACTGTCCTCGTTTCTGCCAGCCCCTCAACCATTAGGCAGACCTCCAAAATGGGAGATGTGCTTAATCATCAATGCTATCTTTTATGTCGTCAAGTCCGGTTGCCAGTGGCGAATGCTACCCCATAATATGCCACCGTGGCAAACCGTCTATTACCATTTCAGAAAGTGGCAAGTCGACAACACATGGCTCTTGATTCATCAGGCACTTCGCGAACAAACACGTTGTGATGGCGGCAAACAACCATCACCGACAGCAGCTATCATTGACAGCCAATCCGTTAAGACGACGGAACTGGCGGAGACTAGAGGATTTGATGGTCACAAGAAGGTCAAAGGACGCAAACGCCATCTGGTAACGGATACGACGGGTATTCCATTGATGGTCAAAGTCACTGATGCCAATGTTAGTGACAATCAGATAGCTATCGAGTTACTAACAGAAGTGTTTAGCTGGTACATAACAATTCAGTTGGTGTGTGCCGATGCCGCCTATCGCGGCGAATTAGAAGACTGGTTATATCTGGCTCATCAGTGTCAACTAGAGATTGCATCTACGCTAGGGCAGCAGGGGTTTGAAGTTGTTCCGTTACGATGGATTGTTGAACGCACATTCTCTTGGCTTGGTTGGTTTCGTCGATTGACTTTGGATTATGAACGCTTTCCTAAGACTGCTGAAACTATGGTATACATCGCTTCCATCTACTTGATGCGAAATCGAATCAAATGACTTTTCAAACAGGCTCTAAAGGCTACGCAATCCGGCTACGTTTTAACACCTAATGTTGTTGAAAATACACCTCGTGAGGCATACGGTAATCGAGCGATTGATGGAACCGCTCTCGGTTGTAAAAGTTGAAATAATCTTTCAACCGACGATGAGTTGTCTCCATTGAGTCATAGTCGTTGGGATAAACCTCCTCGTACTTGACACTGCGCCATAGCCGTTCAACGAAGATGTTGTCATAATACCTGCCGTTGCCGGTCCAACTGATGGCGACGTTAGATGCTTGGAGTCTATCAGTAAACGCCTCGGAAGTAAACTGACTTCCTTGGTCGTTGTTGAATATCAACGGAGTTGATTGACGAAGGGCTCGTTCCAGAGCCGATACACAAAAGAATGCGTCAAGTGAATTTGATAGTTCCCACGACAACACGTAACGGGAAGACCAATCCATAATGGCTACGAGATAGACAAAGCCATCGTTCAAGCGAATGTAGGTGATGTCAGTTGCCCAGACGTGGTTCGGTCTGGTGATGCTTAATCCTTTCAACAGATAGGGATACACCTTTGAAGGTTTGCCCATAGCGGAGGTCTTGGGCTTGGGATAGATGGCAACTAATCCCATCTTCCGCATTAACCTTGCTACCCGTTTACGATTGACGACATAGCCTTGACGACGAAGCCACTCCGTTAATTTAGGTACGCCGAAGGACGGCCTCCTGGTGTACTGCTCATCTAACAGACGCATATAGAGCAGGTTTTCCGGCGATTCTACCGCGGGTTGATAATAATATGAAGCGCGTGGCAACCCTAACAGTTCACATTGTCTCAAAAGCGATGGGGAACCGCTCTCTCGGCCGACAAGCTGCCGCTTCTGTTCAACCGAGCCGTTGAGTTTTTTTTTGAACCCAATCCAGTTCTACCTTCAACTGACCGATTTGACGATAGAGTTCAGCTATGAGTCGGTCATTGTCGGAGGTTGCTTGGGGGCGTCCCTTTGCAAACAGTTGCGGCGCTTCATCCAGAATCTGTCTTTTCCACTGGCTGACCTGATTCGGGTGGACTTCGTAGTCACTGGCAATCTGAGCCGTGGTGCGTTGATTCTTTATTGCCTCAATCGCCACTTGTGCTTTGAATCGGTTATCATACTGCTTTCTACTAGCCATGCTATGAAAACTCCTTTCAAAATTCTTGGCGTTGTTGAGCCGTATTATGACTCATAACATGACCGTTTTGACAGCCCGAAATCCACCTTAATCTACTGTCTAGTTTTTGGGGGTAATTGCAATTATCCATGTTCTTCCATATCATGAAGCGCGAGATTCTTGACCATCTGATGTCTCTCCGTTTTGCGCTAAGCCTTGGAGCTATAACATCGCTCTTGGTTTTGGGGACATTAATCTTTGTCAGCGGTGATTATAAGCAAAAACTTGCGGAGTATTCACTGAATAACGCTTGGGTGAACGATCAAATGAGGGAGAGTTGTCAGCAGCTAAACGAGTTGGCTACGCGAGGTCCAATAGCGTTGTACAAACGCCCGAGCCCGTTGGCATTTTGTGCTGCCGATCAAGAAGACGCATTACCGATGCACATTGCGGCAGAAATACCCAGCAACATGTGGCGGTCGGGTGGGAATAGTTCCTATAGATATAGCATACCGTGGAGATTACAATATATACCGGATAGCTATCAAGAGGATTCGATGCTTCCGGGGTTTGGAGCGCTGGATTGGAGTTATATCATTGGTCTTGTAGCGAGTTTTGTGGCAATTCTCCTTACCTTTGATGCCATCTCGGGAGAAAGAGAAAACGGCACACTGGCGCTGGTTTTGTCGAATGCCGTGTCGCGCGTCGGTGTACTCGCGGGCAAATTCCTTGGAGCTTTCATCGTCATTGTAATACCGATACTGATTGGAATACTGCTGAGCGCGTTAATTGTGAGCCTCTCAGGTAACGTGTCAGTTGACGGGGATGAGTGGGCGCGCATCGGATTGATGGTGGCTTTATCGTTTATTTATATCGCACTATTTATTGGGTTAGGTCTAGCCATTTCGAGCCATGTGACGCATTCATCGACTAGCCTAGTCGTGCTGCTGCTTATCTGGATTGTTTTGGTCGTCCTAATACCAAATACGTTTGGCACCGTGGTCAGCACGTTACATACCGTCCCGACGCGGCGAGAATTTCAAGAGAAGAGAATCGCGGCATTGCCGAGCGAGACAAAAACCTATCATGAACTGTTCAAATACGGCTCCCCAACCGATCACAATCCCGACAGAAGAGCGCTTGAGTTATGGGCGGACTACATCACAACCCCGTGGAATATAGAAACGCGCCTTGATGACGAACATCTGGATGCACAGTTTGCTCAAGTACAATTTGCTCGTCAGATTTTACGTCTTTCTCCAACAGTCATTTATAATTACGGGATGGAATCCTTGGCGAGAACAGGGTTTGCCGGACACCACGAATTTGTAGAGGCTGCTCGGCGGTATCGGCAACAGTTTATAGAATTCATCAAGGAAACAGACAGCGCCGATCCCGATAGTCCCCACATCTTCTACCTCAAAGAGGGGTTGTCTAACAAGCCTATACCCTTTTCGAGCGTTCCGCGTCTTGAACAGTTTTCAAATAAAAGCTCTATATCAGGCGAGACACTGAAGGATTTTGGCTTGCTCATCCTATTTTTTGTGGTGATTTCTCTAGTGAGTTTTTTTGCCTTCTTGAGATCCGAGGTGCGATGACACGTTTGATCGAATTGATAAGTTAATGGACACATACGTCCTGATTCCTCGGAATTTGTTTGGCGCGGGAAGTGGTAGTGCTATAAAACTCCGGGAGACAGCTCGGATGGCGCGATGGTATCTGCCATTACGAATCTGCGATAATCTCCGTCCTCACCGGATTCACGTAGCACGCATAATGCCTTTCGACATCCGCCTGACGCGTGATGCCTTCATGGACATAGACGCCGAAACGCAGCCGAAAACTGCCATTTTCCAACTCATCGGGCGGGTGGTGGAGAATGCTCATCTGCTCCGGCACGGCGATTTCCCCGAAAAAGCCCGGATGTTCCGCGTTTCGCGGGTGATCGAACAATGCCATCCCGTTTATTCCATTGCCCACGGTGCCGCATAAATCGCACCATCGCGCGCGTTGATGGTGTACCTGTGTTCTGCCAATCTGCCCTTCGGAGTTTTGGACATGCCCTTTCTCAGGTACATCCATTGACGGATTCAATCGTGCTACAAAAAGGAATTGCCGGGCGCCGATGTCCAGCGGCAGTGTGGTTTCGTGGGTAATTTCCAAGAATCGGCGTTCATTGTTTCCATACCAGATGCGGGCGGTTCGCTCTTCCGTCATGATGACCTTCCCGTCACCGTTAACATGGATGAGGTCTTCGACAAATTCGGCGTACACGTTTCCCTCGGTGATTCGGGCGAATCGTTGGTGCAGCATCTTGCCGCAGGGACCATAGGGCGGTTCGTCCCAGTCCGACCAAATGTTCGCCGATCCACCTTCCCCGTGCCCCCCGTAGGCGAGGTAAAGCCCGGTGTGGTGGGGGTGATCGCCTCCGCCGGCGCCGCGCACGACGCTTCCATGATTCCCATTGAGGGGCCAGAAGTAAGGTTTCCAGACACCGAGGAAATTGTATCTGGTAAACAGCGCACCACCGGCAGAGATAAGAAGATGCGCGGGTTTCTGCTCAATCCGATAGCGAGTTTCTGGTAAGGGCTCGACCGTGTGCCGAATGACGAAATTTGCGCTTGTTCCCGCAGGCAACTCCCCCGTATTCCAAGCAAGTTCACGAGTCGTAGGTTCGAACTGGCATGGAACATTTGCGTTGGAGATATTTCCGTCCGAATCAATTCTGGACATAGCAGGCCTCGAAGTCCCCTCCTGCCAATCGTCGAAATGGAGTTTCGGCTTGAAATTCAAACGCACAAGGTCGTTGTGCCGATCGACCTCCTCTGCATCAACTCTAACGATTGCTCTTCTATCTTTAGTCAATGGTTGGTTCCTTTCTGGCATAGATACCTGTCGATTTGGATATTACGAACGAGGGCATGATACCACGCAATAAATTTGAACGCAAGCTGCGCGAGTAAGCAATACTGGATGCGGCGACTCTCAATTTGAAGGTTCTGGGACTTGCCACGCGTATGGAAAACGGTTACAATTTGATAGGATTTGTGTAGTTGGTCATCCAGAGGTTCGTAGTAGGGCAATTTATTGCCCGTTTTAACACGAAACAGCGCGTCAGACACCGTACGGGCAACTGAACAGCCAGCCGACGCGCAATGAATTGCGCTGCTACAAACCAAACGGCATAGCATAGGTTCTATTTGAATAACGAAAATTGCTATCTATAACAGAGAAACCGAGTTTTTGGTTCACGTTTACTATGTTATAAGTAAATTCGGTATGATTTTCGTAAATCTCGTATTTCCACATCAGAAAAAACTCGGTTTCTGTGCGCCTGTCAGATAAGGGTGGCAACTTGGGTTAAATACTCATGGGTTGCCCCTCTGCTGCATCAGTCCTCGATTCAATAAATACGCATCATCACGTCAAGGTAAGGATAAGCCTGGGGATTAGGATGTGATCGGGAGCAGAAAATTTGGATATGGGCTATCACTATGGCACATCATCGGAGAGGTAATTTCAGGATCGTGATATATTTTTCATTGGTTGTTTTTTTCGTCTTGATAGTCGTGAGTACTTTCATAATTTTGAAGCTTCGCGCATCTCTGCCCGTAAGAGATGGCGAGATACAGATTGAAGGACTGGGCTCTCCGGTCACGATAACCAGGGATCGCTTGGGAATTCCAACGATTAGCGCTCAAACGCGAAGGGATGCGGTCATGGCGCTGGGATATGTGACCGCTCAAGACAGGCTATTCCAGATTGATCTGCTGCGCCGGCGCGCCGCCGGTCGGCTTTCCGAAATCCTCGGCGACATCACTATCGAAACTGATAAGGCGCAAAGGGTTATCGGTTTCAACCGAGTGGCATCCAAAATCGTTGCCCACCTTCCAAACGAACAGAAGGAACTCCTTGTTGCCTACGCCGATGGAGTGAACGCATTTATTAAACAGATGGGAACCGCGCCGATGGAGTTTCTCCTCCTGCGATATCGCCCCGAGCCTTGGAAACCGGAGGACAGCATTCTGGTCGCGCAAAATATGTTTCAAATGCTGTCTTTCAGCGATAATGAGGAGAGGATGCTGTCCATCATGGAAGAATCTCTTCCGCCAGAGGTTGCCGCTTTCCTCACCCCGGACACCGAAAGCTATACGCAGATTATCTTGGGCGGCCCCGATTCCCACCGTCCGATACAGCCGATTCCAGTCGAGGCATTCGCTTCAATTCGCCGAGATCCAACGCGAAAAGCGGCGCGGGCAAAACTGGTTCAACCAACGGACCTGGGAATTGGATCGAACAATTGGGCAGTTGATGGCTCAAAGACCCTTGATGGCCGCGCAATTGTGGCTAACGATATACATGTAGGTCTCTCCGTACCGAATTTGTGGTATCGAGCGTCCCTTCGTTACGGAAGCGTAGAAACCACTGGCATTGTTTTGCCGGGTATTCCCGCCGTAATTATTGGGTCTAATGGACATGTGGCGTGGGGCTTCACGAATATCAGCGGAGATTTCCTTGATTTGGTGCGGTTGGAAATAAATCCCGACAATCCGGACGAATACAAAACCTCAAATGGATGGACGCGGTTTGAAGTTGTGAACGAGCAGATCAAAATTAAGGGCGGCAATCACGTAGTCCATCCCGTCAGGCTAACAATCTGGGGCCCCGTGAGCGAAACCGCACTGATGGGCAACCCGGTTGCCATGCATGCCACTGCGCAGCAACCCGACGGGGTGGATGTCGGTTTGCTTGAAATGGATGAGGCAAAGTCGCTGGAAGATGCCCTGGATGCGATGAATCGCTTCGGTGGCCCGCCGTTGAACGTAGTCGCGGCTGACCTGAGTGGTCGCATCGGATGGACCTATTGCGGTCGTATTCCCATCCGTACGGGATTCGATGGATCTACCACGGAATCTTGGGCGGATGGTAACATCGGCTGGGATGGTTATATTCCACCTTCGGAACTGCCGCGCCTAGTGGCTCCGCCGGACGGTTTTCTAGCGACAGCGAATAATAGGACGCTTGGGAAGAATTACCCGTACACAATCGGCCATAACTTTGCAAATAGCTACCGTGCGTACAGAATTAGTGAACGATTGGACGCGATGGAGCAAGTCACCGAACAGGACATGTTTCAACTCCAGTTGGATTCGAGGTTCGAGTTTTATGAATTCTACCAACAGTTGGCGTTGTCCGTTTTGACCGACAGTGTTATCGCAGATGTTCCGCGCTTAACCCGGGCGCAGAAACATATAGCCGCTTGGGCTGGTAGGGCGGAGCTCGAAAGCGTGGCTTTCGCACTCTTGGTCCGGTTCCGGATAATCCTAGCTGAGGATGTCTTCGCACCATTTTTGGCGCGTTGCCACAAAGCCGACAGTAATTTCATGTACACCTGGCGCACTATGGATGTCCCGCTCCAGATGTTGCTCACGGAAAGGATTGCGGACACCCTTCCGGATCCGGTGCACTATCAAGACTGGGACGAGTTCATCCTTTCAAAGTTGGAACTAGCCATCGACCAACTTTGTAGCGAATACAACTGCAAATCGTTGGATCAAGTGACATGGGGCAGGATTCACAGACCGCGAATCTCACATCCCTTGGGTTTTATTGCAGTCTTGGGGAGGTTTCTAAACATGCCTCTAAACTCGCTGCCGGGAAGTGAGGGTTGCGTTCGGTCGCCGCGCGCATCTGTACGCATGGTCGTTTCTCCGGGACACGGTCTGGATGGAAGCCTGCATATGCCCTGTGGTCAATCGGGCAACCCTGTATCAAAGAACTACAAGGATCAACACGACTATTGGGTACGAGGCGAGTGGCTGCCCTTTCTGCCCGGATCTGCCGCCCACACACTGAGATTAACACCCAATCCCTGACCGAGGAAGAGTGTCTATCATCTCCGACAATTGTATTTTTCCTCAGATCTCGCTAAAAATGCATCCGAATCTGTGTAACAGTGAAATATTCAGGATTCGAATACTTTAGTGGAATATTACAGGACGATAAAACGTCCACCCAACCCGGGAAACATGCGCGGCGTTTTCCGCCGTTTTTATTCGCGTTAGCCGCGACTGCCTAGCTACGAAAAATATTGCCATGTTCCCAACCCTAATCCGTCGAGAACTCCTCGCTCATCTATTGGCGTATCGCTTCTTCGTGGCGATGGTTGTTCTGCTGGTACTAGTCATTGCCAACACCGTAGTTCTAATCTACGACTATGAACGTCGATTAACACTCTACGATAAAGCTATACAAAGTCACCATGATGAGGTCCTGGCAGCAGAAACCTATTCACCTCTCCATTTGCACGCGGATCGACCTCCTAATCCTTTGAGTCTTTTTAATCAGGGGCTGGATAAACGATTGGGTAACTCGGTTCATGTCAATCACGCTTTTGTCCCGACGCTCTGGGACGCTGAGTTGCACGGCATGGACAACCCTTTCCTCAACCTCTTGTCTTCGATAGACTTGGTTGTTGTTTTCCAAGCGGTTCTTAGTCTTCTCGCTCTACTGTTTGCCTACGACGCCATAGCCGGCGAACATGAAAAGGGTACCTTGCGGCTCATAATGACTACGTCTGCGAGCCGGGGCAAAATCCTCTTGGCGAAATACATCGGCGCTATGGCGACGCTCGTTGTGCCACTGACAATTAGCCTAATCCTGACGCAGATTTTAATCGCCGGGTCGGGGTCAATAGCGCTCTCCGGTGATGATTGGATTCGCATAGGCGGCTTTTACCTGACCTCGATTCTTTACCTGTCGGTGTTTTATCTGATGGGTTTACTGATTTCGGCGACGACGCGCCGAACGGCGACCGCGCTGATGTCTTGTATGTTCGCATGGGTGTTTTTTGTCCCGCTTTATCCAAATCTCGTTCTTTTTGTTAGCAATCCCAAAAATAATCCAGAGGAAAAAGGACGTGCGGTTTTCCAAGAACTCGTTCAGATTTGGGAACAGTTTGATAAAGAACGACTGCAACACCTGAAAAATGATTCGTTGGAAGGAGAAGATCCCAATTTGAACGTAGTAGGACGCGGTTCCTGGTCTAGTCCTAGTTTTCGTTCTAATCCTATGACACTCGAATATTTTCAAGAACAGTACATGAGTATCAGTGAGCTTTCGGAAGAATCGGAAGCTGCGGTGCCGCATGCGAAAGCCTTTTTCCAACACATTGAGCCGCTGCGGATAAAGACAGCCGAACGTGCGTGGATCGTGCGGCAACAGGCGCTTGATCGAATCTTTGTCCGTCCCGTGCAACGAGACCGGTTCTTGATAAGGGTATCGCCGGCCTCAGCTTACGACTTGGCGACCGAGGCGTGGTTAGGGACAAACCTTATTGGCTTGGAACATTTTTTCGAAGCTGCCCGACAGTATCGACAAACGCTTATCGAGTATTTTTATGACAGAAAGGCTTTCGGTTCGAGACAGTGGTTTGCGAGCGACGAGGGCGCGGTTGATTGGTCGGATCTGCCGCGGTTCTCCTATCAACGACCGGATGCATGGGACGCCGCAAGGCAGGCGCTGCCGGATGTGCTGCTGCTACTTCTGATAAACGCCATTTTGTTCATGGGCTGCTATCTAATTTTTGTCAGACAGGAAATATGATCCCGCGCGTTAAGTGTAATTGATTTGACGTGACATGAAGCATAAAGCAACATGCGAAGCCCAAAATGCTATCCTTAGCATATTTTAGGAATAACCATGATTTTCCACATCGCCAAACGCGAACTTTACGACAATATGAACAGCCTTCGCTTTGCCCTAACGGTACTGCTGATTCTCACGCTGATGATTGTAAATGCCGTCAAACACTTGGGCGACTATCGTGCGGAGATGAGCATCTACCGAAAAAACGTCGTTCAATCCCTCGACCATTTACGATCAAGATCGGAAAATCTTTACGACCTCGTTGAAAAAGGTCCGGGCAATTTCTATAAACGGCCTTCACCGCTGTCGTTTTGCGCGGACGGCGGGGAATCGTTTCTACCCGACCATGTCTCAGCGGCTGAGGGGGACTATATTGTCGGCTGGAAGAACGCTGAAGGAACCCATGTCTGGATAAACGGGATTTGGACGCTGAAATACCCCGACGAAAACCCCAATCTCCGGGATATCCGACCCGACTACACGCAGATTGATTGGGTGTTGGTCATCTCTGTTGTTTTGAGTTTCGTGGCAATCCTGTTCACCTTCGACACCATCTCGGGAGAACGCGAGCGCGGAACACTCCGCTTAATCTTGTCGAACAGCGTCCCGCGTTCTCAGATTTTAATCGGCAAATTCCTCGGCGCCCTCCTGAGTATTGGTGTCCCTTTTCTTATGGGGGCGCTCATCAACCTTTTTCTACTCAATGCCGTCAGCCACATCTCATTGGAGGCGCGCGATTGGGGACAACTTGGGATTGTCTTCTTGATTGCAACGGTTTACACCTCGATTTTTATCGCGCTCGGGCTATTGATTTCTGCCCGCGTGAATCAACCAGAGATTAGCCTAACCATCCTCTTATTGATCTGGGTGGTTTTTGTCATCTTAACTCCAAACACACTGGGTTCAATTGTCAGCCGTCTAAAACCCGCGCAAACTAGAGTGGAATTCTTCAACCGTCTGAGCGAGGGGTGGGAAGCGCTTCGTGAAGGCAACGGGTGGCCATCCGGCTTGCCTACGCGAGAAGTTCCTCCGACAAGAGGTACGGAGATGTGGGCAGAATTCATCACGGCGAAGGCGGAGTTGTGGGAGAAATTACGCGAGGAACGATTGAGGACACAGTTCGATCAGATCCAATTTGCCCGTTCGGTGGCGCGGGTTTCACCCGCCTCAATCGTTCAATTTGCCGTCGAATCTCTGGCAAGTACGGGTTTGTCTCGCCATCTGCAATTCCTGGATGGCGTGCACCGTTATGCCGCACAATACCGTGAATTCGTCATCTCTGCCGACCAAGCCGATCCGGATAGCCCGCACCTGTATTTTGTGAGGCAGGGAATGTCTGAAAAGCCTGTGCCGTATTCCGATATTCCGAAATTCGAGGATCGAATCGAGTTCCGAGAATCCATCAACGCCGCGATGACGGATGTCTTATTGCTGGTCTTGTTCTTGGTGGTTCTGTTCGCGGGTGCTGTCCTGGCATTCGTGCGTGTTGATGTCACATGACGATGGAAATTGTTCATTTTTTCAATGCAAAATCTATGGTAATTGCTTAATGCATCGTTCGGTTGGTAGCATTACAATTCGTCGCACGTTTGGACTGGGCATGAAAGTCCCCGATTAGTTGGAATTAGCATTGTATCTCCCTACTCGGCGCGTTTCCTCCCCGTTCCCCGCTCGGTCTGGATTGGCAAATCCAGACCGATGGACTAAGCAGTTGCCGTCTAAGTATACTTTAGACGGTTAGTTGTCAGTCGCCTCACGACCTGAGTCCATAGCGTTTTTTTACTTGGAGGTAACATGAGACTAAATCTAAGCCGTATGCCTCAAAATGCGGCAAACGTTTCGGTACAAGCACATTGGGATCCGATTGCGGATTCTTTTTCCAATCTACACAATGAGTCGCCACAACACGCGGCGCTATGCAATTTGTCACCAAGCCGCCCCACCAAAGTATATGGAACGGATGCTTTCAAAGTTTTTATACCCACATCTTCCGTAGAGGTGGGCGATGCATGGGCGCTTGATTCGGACGGAGTTGTTCCGTTTCTGCACCAGTTTCACCCCGGTGCGGCAACAACACTAACCAACGGCGAGGAAGGCGCGTTCGCCTGCTTACGAGCCATTTCGTCGGACTATGCGGAAATTGTCTTTCGAATTCATGCGGAGATTACCTTGGCGAGTCTTGCCGATTTTGATGGGGAGTGGCAAGGAGAACGCATACAAGACAATTGGATGGATGCCGCGCGCTTTATCCTATCGCAGTTCGCGGGACGACTGGTACTCAATTTGAAAACAGGAGCGATTCGCGCGTTCTCGCTGGCGTTGCCAGCCCGCAATAGCAATGTTGATTTCAACTCCTTTGAAAATTGCGATATGGTTTTTGTGCCGCGCATGGAACTCTTCGCCACGAATGAAGATGACCCGGGTGAGATTGCATGGGACTATGCCATTACAGCGAAGGAAGCGCGCAAAAAGTTGGAATTGAAATTTTACAGATTTGCTGAAATCGACTGGCTACCGATTGATGAAGCCGTCGTACAAGCCGAAGTAACGCATCGCCCCATCCACGCAATTCTCCTCTGGGGAGCGCTTGACGATGAATCCTGCTGAGCGAACGGAAAATACTTCAGGGCGGGTCCGCTCTGCAAACCAGAAGTCATAAAGACGCTCAACGAGAAGTTTATTAATACATGGGTTTTCGAAAGGGAGTTGCCAGAGTTGATAAGCGGTGCAAAAGGCGAAGTTGTCAGCCGTGTTGCGGAGAAACTCGAAGAGCATTACCGGGATTCGGTGAATATTTTCGCACTAACGTCCGATGCAGAGGTGATTCTGCACCAGCGAGAATCGGAACTTCCCTATGATGATGAGGAACAAGAATACCTATCTTTGTTAAGGAGGGCTTTAAGCAAAAGCTAAGACACACGTAAAATGCTCATGTGATAGCTTTTTGTTATGATTTCATGTTGCGGGGATCTCGTAGGGAACGCAGATCTGCGTTCCTTTCAATCTGAGTTGCGTTGGGGGTATATTAGAAAAGGGCGGACGCTGAGGTTAGGTCAAACCTGAACGCGCACAAAGGCGAGATAGGCGCCCGACATAAGAACAAGGACGACCAGCGTTAACAGCAGCAAGTCAATTGCCGCGTCGTTGAAGTCACGACTCAGGCTAAGTGAATCTTCAAATCGCGGAATCGACTCCGGACTGACGGGTTTCCGAGACATTCCTTCACGAACACCAATGATATGGGGGCTGTCCGGGTCAGCCCTATCCGTGTCAATGACGAATTCGCGGTATTGGCGGGCGTATCGCCGAGCATTCTCCAAGAATTGCAGATGGCGGTTAAATCCGGTTCCGGCAAAGGATTCCAGAAGGTGCTGGACGAGTGCCGCAGGGGAGATGCGGGTTGCACCGCGTGCCGATTCGACTTGAGCGATTTGCTGAGTTAAGTGTTCTTGACTCAAGCGTTCACGACCTCCTGCGTCTTTTGTAACGAACTCGCTCTTTGACGATGGTTTATCCCCCCGAGCTATGTATTCATCCTCGAGTTTGCCGTGAAGTTGGTTGTTGCGTTCCCAAAATTCATCGGAGGTCATTGGCGCTGGCGAAAATCCACTCGCAATCGAGGCTAAGGTGCTCGGGATGAAAACGACGAAAGTGACCCAGGTCAGCAGGAGAATCACGAGACTTACTGCACTACCTTGTACACGCGCAGAAACGAGCAAGCCCAAAGCGATGAAAAGACCGGTGTAAAGAACTGCGACGAGAAAGATGATACATAAACGCCTCCACGCCTCGGCGTTGAGGTGGACATCGCCTGAAGCGGAGATTACAAAAAGGTTAATCAACACGGCAAGCGTGAAAGGCACAAATATGCTCATTAGTGCACCCAAAAACTTACCAACCAACACAGTGTGACGCGGCATCGGATTTGCCAACATCAAGCGCAGTGTGCCGCGCTCTCGTTCTCCCGAGATTGAATCAAAGGTGAATAGGAGCGCAATCAAACTCAGGACATAGCCGACGATGAATCCCCAATCGATTTTGGTAACATCTGGACGAACATTTGTGAGATTGGGCGTAGAAGATGGATATGCCAGACTCCAAAAACCTTTTAAATCACCCCAGTACCAATAAACGGCGCCTGCGTCAACCCTATCTGATAAGAAAGCTTCACCGCCTTCCGCGCAAAAGCGAAGCTGTGAGGGTTTTTTGTAAAGAAATCCGGGACCCTCTTGGGCAAGCGCGTACAGATCGGTCCGGGGCGTTAGCGCATTCCAATAATCGGTGACGGAGGTACGGTATTCTTGTATTCGTTCCGGATGCTCTCGGAGATGCACGACAGCATTGGTCAGCATTAATGCAAGCAACAGAATGGTTGCCAAGGCGAAGCGGAGGCTATTGAGGTTATCGTAGAGTTCGCGTTTTGCGATGTGCCAAATCATAGTGTCCTGGTTCCGAATCGCAAATCAGAGAATTGACGAGATTCCGAGATAGGGAATATGGAAGGAAGGGAGATTGGGAGACGGGATGTGTTTATTCCACCGTTCTTTCTTGGCAACCTTGTCCGCCTACACATTCTATTGCCTACATTTCACTCTTTTGGAAAATCAGAAATATCGCCATGAACAGCGCTAGGTTGGTTATCAATAACAGGCATACATCAGGAAGTGCTCGTTTCGCGTTTGTTGCAACATCGCTTCCTTGAAAGGAAAACTGTGGCAGCGTGCTCCAATCTGCCGAGCCTTTGTCCCCAGAAAACCATTGGCGTGTCCCGAACGTCTTGTTATCAATGAAATAGTCATTTACTGTTTGTCGGTACCGCCGCGCGTCGTCGAAAAAATCTCGAATCCCAAGAAGATCTGTGCCTGCCCATGCTTGGGTTGCTGCATCGTACAGTCCTAGCGGCGAGAGTTTCAACAAAATTCTCTCTGTGTTCGCCGGCTGAACGAAGGCGTTTTCCAGTGCTGGCTTTCGGACGAGCCATGTTCGCTCCGCGGCGTTGATAGTCAGTGGCCCAAGGAAGTGGAAATAGTTTTTAGCGTGTGGCACTTGGGCTTGAATATCCTCGTCAAGAGTTTCAAGGTGTATAATACTGCGGTACTTATACGCTAATGGAAAGAAATTGGAAGGAGGTCGTTCGGAGGCGTATCCGTCACCCATCAATTCGAAATCCCACGCCTCACCCGGTACAGTGTCGTTGGCAAGGAAGTGTTTCCTCTCTCTATCAAATTCCTCCCACATCTGCTTCATCTGATTGGAAGCGGATTCCGCACGCGTTTCTAAGTACTCGGATGGCTCAATCGCGGCTAGAGTCATGTTGGGGTAGACCAATACCAAAAACCCCCAGATAAACATTGAAAGCATGAGCGCAGTGCTGGCTCTTTGCGTCATTGCCGAAATTAATAAACCGATGAGATAGAACACGGATAGATAAGCGATTGATGCAAGGACGATTCCTCCGATACGGAGAAAATCGGGCGTACCGAGCGAGAAGAAGGTGGTGGTTGTTAACAAAACTAACGCGAGTAACAGACTCAACAACAACGGTATAAGCAGGCAGAGCATCGCGCCGATGTATTTTGCTAATAGGATGTGTCCGCGGCTAACGGGATGTGTCAATACCAAACGTAACGTGCCGCGTTCACGTTCCCCCGCCAGCGCGTCATAGGCAAATATGAGCGCCATCAAACTGAGCACTACTTCGAAGATAAAGGTAATATCAATCGAATTGAAGATGTTGAGAAACGGGTTATCCGAGCCGCTCATCCCGGCATCCCAAAGCGCAGGCACAAAGGTGTAGGATACCTCAATCTGGTTTCCCAACCGTTTTTCCAATCCTACATTGAAAATGCTCAGTGGGTTGGGCGGTCTGTCAACGATTATGTCGCCGGCGGAATAGGTTTTAGTCTCCCGTAACTGCTGCCGGTGTGTTTTAACCGCGGTGTTATAGCTTGCCAATCGCCCCTCATAATCCTTAATGAGGACAGCGGTATTGGCAACTACGAGCAACAACGTAATGAACATTGCCGCAGCGAAGCGGAATGTCATCAGATTGTCAAGGATTTCTCGACGTATGAGTGTAATTAGCATTGAATTATCCTCGCGCGTCAACACCTAAAACCATATGGGCTAACAGCTACATCCTTTTGAATTTGATTTAATCTGGAAACTTCCATTTTCTCATGAGAATAGCACGAACGCCCGCTACTTTGAAGGCATTGGTTCGACATATATGATAAATGTATGATAACATAACCACACGACAGAGTCACCTAAAACCGGAATAATTAACGCCTCCCAACTCTAATGGTCTTCTCGCCAAGTGATATGGCATACTTTCAAAGTAGTAGGCACACTCCGTGTGCCGCAAACCGCCTTACACAATCTAACTGTCGGTAAGAGCGATCAAACGAACGCGATAGAGTTCCCATAAAGATCCACTAATCACTAGCCAGCAACAGAGCGGATAGTGATGGCGGTAGAGATTCACTGAACACTTACGAAAAGATGTCTAATTCTATTTTAAGGAGGATACTCCCATGTTAGAAACCAGAGACCTAACCAAAGTTTATGACAACACCATTCGGGCTGTCAACGAATTGAACCTGAAGATTGAATCGGGAGAGATTTACGTTATCCTCGGCGCGAATGGCGCCGGCAAAAGCACCACCATCTCCATGCTCCTGAATTTCATCGATCCAACCAGCGGCACAGCGCTGGTCAATGATATCGAGATTCCCAAGTTTCCGCTTGAGGCGAAGAAGCACCTCGCATACGTCTCGGAAAATGTAGAGTTGTACCGAAACTTCACCGCTCGACAGAACCTGGAATTTTTCACCAAGCTCGGAGGCAAAAAAAAGGTGACACGCGACGAACTGGACGCGACGCTTGCTCGCGTGGGGTTGCCTGAAAACGCATTCAAACGTCGGGTGAAGACCTTCTCAAAGGGAATGCGGCAACGGTTGGGAATTGCAGTAGCCATAATGAAGGGCGCTGATGCGGTACTTCTTGATGAACCAACATCCGGTTTGGATCCGAAGGGTGGGGCGGATTTCCTGAACCTATTGCGCGAATTAAAGAGCGAAGGGAAAGCTATCTTCATGTCCACCCACGACATATTCCGCGCCAAGGAGATTGCCGATAGGATTGGAATTCTTGTTCAAGGAAATCTGGTGCGCGAACTATCGCGTCACGAAATTGAAACCGAAGATTTGGAAGCCCTATACCTGCGCTATGTGGCGGGGTACGAATCGGAAGAGGAAGTGGCATAAACGGCAATGCGAACCTCTATTCTTTTACTCGCTTCCATCTTTACGCTTTGTCGTCATACAGCATGATTGTCCACAAAGCAACTCTGTCATTTGATTTGTGCTCTCCCAAGGTTGTTGAAGGAGCGAGTGTCAAGAATATATTCATTGATTAAATTGTGTTTCTTGCTGGCTGAGACACTGTAGGAGCGATCTCCGAATCGCGACAATTTCCGATTCGAGACCCGTCGGGAATCGGAATTCCCTCCTACTAGGACGACAATCGCCGAATCAATGAACCGACCGGATTGCGAGTGATCGAGTAAATGGTTAATGACTGCGATAGCAATCCCACGGAAACCCGGGCGATAGGTTTTTCCGCGTTCTCGGGAATTAGAAAGTTGTTCCATCTAACTTTGCGTACACACTCTCGAAGGAGAAATCTCCAAGTGCAAAGAATGTACCTTTTCTTGATAGTCAGTCTGATGTTGCTATCAGGTCATGAACCGATCCGGTCACAGCCGGCGGATTCCCAAGTTGCGCCAGGATCTGAAGAGGCACGCACCAAGGATGAGCAGCTTCGCCAAATTCAGATTGACAAAGCCAAACTTGAAATGGAACTGGCCAATAAGCTGATGGAGAAGAAAGAGGACGAGCTTAACAACCTAAAGACTATGCTCCAAGAGGCGAATAACATTGTGACTGTCCAAGAGGTGAATCGCGCCGAGGAGGAATACGAGCGCGCCAAAAAACTCTATGAGGACGCAAAACTGGACTTGCAAAACACCGAACTCGATTCGCTTAAGGCAGCTTGGCACATCACTATCTTGGACACTCGGCGGTATGAAGCGCGAGATGGGGCGGAAATGTTCTCCATCACGTTAAAAAACAGCTCACTGCCGGTCAAATTGGAGGAAAGCTCACGGGTTCTTGAACGGGACGTTATCATCAGCGCGCAGATTGACGATATCTATGTCTCAATTAAAGACCAAGGGGACTTTGGGCGACAAGGTGCGATTGTTGCCACTCCTTACGAGGTACGTATCCCATCCCTGAAGGAGGGTGAGGAGAAGACCCTAGAGTTTAAACTCGTCAAGGATGAAGTGCAGGACGTGGTCGTTAATCTGAAATATCTTGATCTTGAGGAAGATCGTAATATCCATCTCAAACAGGAGGAACCTTACATCTCGGTGCTCTCTGCGCGGCGGTACAAGGAGGCAGATCGGCGGAGGCTTGAGATTGTCCTCAAATACGGAGCGACTTTGGATCGTTCCGTACCCCAAGCTAATCAGGATATTGGCAATGGGGGACTACCGACTGCGCCGGATGAAGCCGCACAAGAGATTAACAACGTCTACGTTTCAATCAAGGATGAAAAGGATGCGATTATCGGCGTACCGTATGAAATCCGAATCCCGAATCTTAGAGATCAACAGTCGAAAACCCTGGACTTTGAACTCCGCCGCAACGTGGATAGCATTATCGTGAGCCTGAGGTATCTGGAACAGACATATCCCTACAAGATTCATCTTGAGGAGGACACCCGCCATATCTCAATTATTAGTGCCAAAAAATATCGCGAGAACAATCAGATAATGGTCACCGTCCGCCTGAAGAACACCTCGACAACGGAATCTATGCCGATTAACGCCACACCGGAAGAAATCGCCGCCGCTAACGAAATTCGTTCTATCTTTGTTTCCCTCAAAGACATTGACTCGACAAGCGGGGCTGAATCGACGAATATTGCCCAGCCGTATGAACAAAAAATCCCGCTGCTGGGCTACAATGATGAAGTCGACCTGACGTTCCAACTCCAGAAGGATGTGGACTCAATCATGATCGCATTGAAATACCCCGATCTTGTAGAGACCGACAATCGCTTGGTATATCTACAGAAGGAGTCGGAAGAGGATGTGGTCAATGTGAGTTCGTTGCAGTTCTCCCAAGAAGGGAAGCTCGGAAGTATTGTTACCTATGATATGACGCTGGATCGGTTGGCGGAGACAGAGAATACTTTCCAGTTGCGGATTATCAATCTTCTCAATCGCTTGACTTTTGAATTTCAGGATACCGAGAGCAAGTCGCGCGTGTCCCAGGTGAAATTTACACAGGCGCAGTCCAAACGAGATTTATCACTTATTGTCCACGTGACCGAAGAGCTTGATGCCTCCTATCTTGATAAGACCCTGGAATTTTACGTAGCCGTCATTGATGCCGAGGAAGCCCAACAACTCGGCGGAGTGAACAATCGTCTAGAGTTGTCCCCGGCTCAGATTAGCGCGATTAAAGGTGGTATCGAGCGTTTTGAACTCATACCCAAAGGTGTGCCGGAGATTGAGCTATTTATCCCAAGTTCGTATCACACCATCAAAATCGGGGAACAGATAGACATGACGCTAAAGTTACGGAATATTGGAACACGAGATTTAGTCGATATTAGGATGGCGGTTGATGTTTACACCGATTGGCGCTATGTCGTCAAACCGGAAGTCGTCCCGGAATTGCCGCGGACTGAAGAGACCGATGTGCATCTGACGCTTATCCCGTCTCCGGATGTAGGGGTGGGAGAGTACGAGGCAAAAGTCAATGCGGAACTCACGGTTGATAATCGTTTTGTTGAAGCACGAGAAAAGACGGTGCGAGTTCACATCCAATCGCAGGCTAGGCTCTCGGTAACAACGATTCTGTTTGGAGTGCTCGTTCTATTGGTCATTGGAATAGCGATTGTCACCGTACGGCTCAGCCGGCGGTAGATGATGGTGGAAGTGAGGAGTGGAGGATTTTGGATGGGAGGAGCGCGTCACACGTCGACAATTGTAGGGTACGCACTACGCTTCGTGTTTTGCGTACTGCTTTCATGGCTTTCGAATCTTGCAGAGCCGACGCTGGCACAAAATGAAGTGACACTGACGCTAGAAAAAGCGTCTCGGCTCGTGTTGAAGAACAATGAAAAAGTGCTCAAAGCGCAGAAAGTCCTAGAACGCGCAAAAGCAAACCTGCAAACCGCCCGCTCTGTTTACCTTCCTCAAATCGGACTCACCGGATATTATGAACGGCGCAAAAACGATGACCTAGACTTGGACGAAAAGGATTACCTCTCCAGTGTTTCCCTCAGTCAAGTGCTTGCGCGGTTTGGCGAAATTCCACAAGATCTGGATCAGGCGCAAGAAAGCGTGCGCAAGTCGGACATTGAACTGGAAAGCGCCAAGCAAGATGTCATCTTCACTCTCAGAAAGCTTTGGCACAACATTGCGTTGACGGAGGAGGAGATTCAACAACGAAGTGTTATTGAGACCACATTGCAGGAAAAACTCAAAGTTGCCAAGAGGAAGCACACGGAAAAGAGAATTCCTATCCTCAGTGTATTGAACACGGAGTTGGAATTGGCAGAGCAGCAGTTGGCGCTGAACGAATTGAGACGGAGGTTGGATATCGACAAAGCGGAACTGATTCGTTTGACAGGTTTGGACCCATTGTCAACCGTTCGCTTGTCCGGCGCTGTACCAGATGATGACCTTACGTTGGAACGCGCGGTAGAGTTGGCGTTAGCGAATCGAACGGAACTTGAAGATTTCGCCGGCGCGATAACTCGTCAAGAAAGGTTGGTCAAGGAGACGTACTGGAATCGAATCCCGGAACTTGATGCCGCTTTTCGCTACCGTGACGCTCGCCTGTCTCTAACCCAACAGAATCGGACATGGGATACGACTGCGGCGTACGATTACCCTTTTCTTGAACGGAAGGCAGATAGTACCACTCCATTTGAAGGAATGCGTGACAACCGGGATGGCTGGGAGGTGCGTCTGAACCTCAATCTTTCCCTTTTCGATGGTGGGGCAACAGACGGACATCAAGAGGCGGAGCGCGCCGAACTATCACGTCTACAACTGGAATACATCGACTTACAGAAGCAGATTAGGGTTGAGGTTCGCCGCGCCTATCGGGAAGTGGCGAATGCCAGAGAGCGGATGGAGATTGAGGAAAAGCGCGTACAAATCTTCGAGCAACGTCTGCGGACGATTGAACGGGTTCTGGACGAAGGGTTGGACCTGCCCAGCTATCGCGGCTTGACGTTTGACGACGCTTTTCAAGCCCAAGCCGAGTTCACCGAAGCGCAGCGGGTGTTCTATCGCACACGCCGGGACTATGCGGCGGCAAAGGAGAATCTCCGTGAGGTAATGGGGTGGACAAATTAACCGTAGTCCTCCAAGTTTGAAACCTAGAGTTTACACCCGTCGCACTTCCGAGACCCGAGCGATCCCTTTCTCGCTCAAGACAATCGCACCCAATTGTATCGGTGAATCATTTTGCGTTCATCAAATCTATCGGAAATCTCCAAATCGCCAATTTCGTTCTTGTATGGAACATCGCAACTATAGCTCCTTCTAGCGACAATCTCCCGATCAAAATTCCCCCTCCTCCTTCATTGCACTCCCGGTCAATACTGAAGTAGATGATTTCCTGTGACCAGAAATTAGGTGTAACTGCGCCTAACCTGCTGACATTTTGAGTTGACTGTACTTTCGAGGAAATGTATCATGTGCACGTGGACAACATCATTTAGGAGGAACAGGGAGTTGGAGAAAGCTGATATTGGGCTCATCGGATTAGCAGTGATGGGTGAGAATCTCGCCTTGAACATCGAAAGCAAGGGGTACCGCGTTGCCGTCTTCAATCGCACGGTTTCAAAAGTGGATAACTTCATTAACAGCCGGGCGCGGGGCAAGCAGGTGGTTGGAACGTACTCTGTTGAGGAACTGATTCAGGCGGTATCTACGCCGCGCAAGATCATCCTAATGGTCAAAGCCGGGGAGCCGGTCGATCAATTTATCGAAATGTTGAGATCTCTGCTCTCGGACGGCGATCTAATCATTGACGGTGGCAACGCCAATTTCGCCGACACCATGCGCCGGCACGAGGCGCTCACGGCGAGTGACTTACTCTTTATCGGAACCGGAATTTCAGGGGGTGAAGAGGGGGCTCTCAAGGGGCCGGCAATGATGCCGGGCGGCTCAAAGAAAGCATATACCTTGGTGGAACCGATCTTCACGAAAATCGCAGCTCAAGTTGACGGTGTACCATGTTGTTCATACATAGGTCCCAACGGCGCCGGACACTACGTCAAAATGGTGCATAACGGCATCGAATACGGTGATATGCAACTCATCGGTGAAGCCTACGCGCTCATGAATCAGGCGCTGGGGATGAGCGCGGATGACATGCATCAACTGTTTAACGAATGGAACCTAGGCGAGCTGAACTCCTATCTCATTGAGATCACGGCAGACATCTTTACGCAGTCAGATGCGTCCGGCGTACCGCTCGTGGACACTATCCTTGACCAAGCAGGTCAGAAAGGCACGGGAAAATGGACAAGCACGTCGGCGCTAGATCTTGGCGTCGCGGCGGGTACAATTGCCGAAGCCGTTTTTGCGCGGTATATCTCCGCGATAAAGAACGAACGGGTAGAAGCGGCGCAGATTATCGAAGGTCCCAGGGGAAAATACGAAGGTGACAAATCCGACTTCTTGAAAGCGATTCATGATGCACTTTACGCCGCCAAAATCTGTTCCTACGCACAAGGATTCGCGCTGATGCACCAAGCGAGCCGCGAGTACGAGTGGAACCTAAACCTCGGGAATATTAGCTTAGGGTGGCGCGGGGGCTGCATTATCCGTGCTCGATTCCTGCATCGAATCGCTGACGCTTATGAAAACAACCCGAATTTGTCGAACCTGCTGCTTGATCCCTACTTCCGAGGAGTAATTGAATCAACCCAAGAAAACTGGCGCGACGTGGTATCGACCGCAACACAGCTTGGGATTCCGATACCGGCGTTCAGTTCTGCGCTCGCCTACTTTGACAGCTATCGCAGCGCTCGTCTCCCGGCGAATCTTATCCAAGCGATGCGCGACTACTTCGGTGCGCACACCTATCACAAAATTGACCCGAATGGAGATCCGATCGTAGGGGACGATGGCACGCCTACCGTCTTTCACACCGAATGGATGGTGGATGGAAGACCGGAGATCGCGGTTGAATGAACACGTGGTTGGGATTTGATGCTGCGGTGGCATCTGCCTTGAGCCGGTAGTATTTTTTGATAGCGTCCCATTATCCCTGTCGGAATAATCCTCTCAGCAGGTAACACTCTCGTACCGCAAACTGTTAGTTTGCGATCACAATCTAACAGATTATGGTACAGAGCACGCCATTATGCGCAACGATACGATTCCTCATTTCGAAACTCGTTTTCCGCTCTATCACTTACTTTGGAGAAAGTGTTACTTGAGAAACATACCACTGGAGATTATGTTACTCAAGTTGCTACTAACAAGGATTTAGTAATGTACCGTCGTTTCTAATTGAGAATAGTTCGTCAACCGCGGAGATTTCGTAGCACAGACTGTCGATTAGCACATCACAAGTACAATCTGGCAGATTGTGATACAACGGTAGCTAATGGTTGTTCGCGTTTGTTCGATGAACGAATCTTATTCCAACATGCCAGTGATGTCAGAGCCAAAGTGCTCAAAGTTCTGTTTCATCCAAAACCAATCGAGGGCATGTTCGCAGTGGAGGTGTCATGGCTCCTAGTGCGCTAGGCGGTGTGAAGGTGTTGGATTTGTCGAGGCACCTGGCCGGACCCTACTGTGCCATGATGCTCGGGGATTTGGGCGCCGAGGTCATTAAGGTTGAGCGCCCCTGTACAGGCGACGAAACACGTCAGTGGCAGCCGCCGTTTGCGGGCAGCGAGTCGGCGTATTACCTGTGCTGTAATCGCAACAAGAAGAGCCTCACACTCAATCTCAAACACGCACAAGGCGTCGACATTGTGCGCACGCTTGCCGGAAATAGCGACGTGTTAATCGAAAACTTTCGTATCGGTGGGGCAAGCGATCTTGGTCTCGGCTATGACGATCTCAAGCAGGTAAATCCGAGCTTAATCTACTGCTCGATAAGCGGCTTCGGACACACGGGGCCCGATCGGGAGTTGCCCGGTTACGACCTCATGATTCAGGCGAGAGGCGGCATCATGTCTATCACCGGGGAACGTGATGGCACACCTACAAAGATTGGGGTTGCTGTCGCCGATGTCTCGACCGCGCTATTTGCCTGCAACGCCATTCTCGCGGCGCTGTTTGTACGCGAGCGCACGGGTGTCGGTCAGCATCTTGACACCGCGCTGCTTGACTCTCAGATCGCGCTCCTGGCAAACGTGGGCAGCAACTACCTCTGCTCAGGTGAAGTTCCTCAACGCTGGGGAAACGCACATTCCGGAATCGTGCCGTACCAAGCCTTCAAGGCATCCGATGATTACCTCGTGTTGGCAATCGGCAATGACGGTCAGTGGCAGCGGTTCTGCAAGGCAGCCGGTGCTGATTCTTTGGGGACTGATGAACGATTCGCAACGAACTCACTTCGAGTCGCAAACCGCGACGCCTTAATCCCGTCACTTGAAGATTTGTTTCAGGGACGAACTGTCTCCGAGTGGCTGCAACTCTGCGGTGAGGCAGATGTGCCTGCGGGTCCGGTGAATTCGCTTGATGCGGTCTTCGCGGATTCCCAGACACTGGCACGAAAAATGTTAGTAGAAATGCCCCATCCGATAGCCGATACATTGCGACTGGCGGGGTCGCCTCTCAACCTCTCGGCAACGCCCGTGCAAATGCGTCTCCCGCCACCGCTTCTTGGAGAACATACGGACGAGATCCTCGCTGACGTACTGGGATTCGATGAAACCACCATTGCCAATCTCCGACAAATCGGCGCCGTCTAAGGAGGGGAGGATCGAAGCATTGTTCAATGCGACCTCTTACATCACACGTTGTACCTGCGGTGCAATTCCTCCGGTGTCCCCCCTTCTGCTTTTCTGCATCCTCCTTCTAAACAGTTGCGCAAAACCTGTCACCGTTGACGTTTCTGAACCACGGGGACAGAGCGACCCAATCCAGCGGTTGCAACAAGAAATCAAGACTATTCTGAATGATCCGCTGCTTGCTCCGTCAAATGTCGGCATAAAGGTCGTGTCAGTCACAACCGGTGAAGTTCTCTATGAAGCCGGCGCCGACAAGTTGTATCATCCCGCCTCTACTATGAAACTGCTTACCTCGGCGACAGCACTCGAAAAGCTAAGACCTAACTATCGCTTCCACACAACGCTCTACGCCGAAGGCATTGAAGGGGCCCGCGTCCGAGGGAATCTTTACCTCAAAGGGAGAGGTGACCCTCTACTGGTTGTAGAAGATTTGGTAGAGATGGTTGAAACGCTTTTTCATTCCGGGGTCAATAGGGTTGAAGGCGATATTGTCGTCGATGATACCTATTTTGACGACGTTCCCAAGGGTAAGGGCTGGATGTGGGACGATGGTCCGATTGGGGGGTACTACTCACATCAGAGTGCGTTGACAGTTAATCACAACGGAGTGAAGGTTACGGTGTCGCCCGGCGCTGAAATCGGAGATCCGGTGCGCCTACGACTGGATCCGCCGACGGAATACATGAAACTCCTCAACAACGCGGTAACAGTTGGCGCCTCCGAGAGTGGGACTTTGCGCGTAGAACGTCAAACGAACCCTGTCCCTGCCAACGTGCTGACGATTAGCGGATTCATGCCGGCCAACCAAGACGCTATGCGCAGACATGTGGACATAGTCAATCCTGCATTATTCTGCGGCACGCTGTTCAAGGAGTCGCTTGCTCGAAACGGCATCTTGGTTCAAGGCGTAGTTCGGCAGGGGGTGGTTCCTGACGGTGTGTCCGAGATTTCGGATCACACCTCGCTGCCGCTATCTCTCATCGTTCGGAAGATGAATAAGCGAAGCGACAATCTCATCGCGGAGTTGCTGTTGAAGACGCTGGGTGCAGAGGTGATTGGCGCGCCTGGCACCTCACAGAAGGGTTTGCGCGTGATTAACGAGTTTTTGAGCGAAACCGGAATCGCTGCAACTCAGTCTACGCTGGCGGATGGGTCGGGCGTTTCACGCTACAATTTATTGTCTGCGGCAATGCTTACGCATCTTCTGGTACGCATGCTCCAAGATTTTTCGGTGATGCCGGAATACGTAATGTCGCTCCCGGTTGCCGGTATTGATGGAACGCTTTCGTGGCGAATGAGAGATTCGGGCGCTGAAGGAGTTTTGCGGGCTAAAACAGGCACGATGAGAGGCGTAACAACCCTTGCCGGGTATGCTATGACGGCGGACGGTGAAATCCTCGCGTTTGCGATGTTAATTAGCAACTATGTGGGCTCGTCCAACCCTCGCCGCGCGTTACAGGACAAAATCGGTAATATTCTTACACGATTCAGCCGAATGTATGGGGAATAACAATTCTGAAGGTCGGCGGTCTGTTGTTGTACGGGACGCAGATCTGCGTCCCTACGGTGATTACAATCCCGTGTATGTGATTAATTTTAGATGATATTTATATTGTTTGGTTCGCAGGGTTTTCTTCGTCCGACGCCCAGTTCAGTGGGTTGTTGTTGATGTAGGCACGAATTTCATCCAATGATTCGTCGGTCCGGATGACATGGTCGTAGAAGGAACGTTGCCATGCAAAGATGTGATCTTTCCAACGTCTTTTAATGATTCGACTGACGGACGATTTGAATCCGTGAATAATCTTTGACAAATACATCTCTGAACGGTCGGCGGTCTGCTGTTGTAGGGGACGCAGATCTGCGTCCCCTACAAGGATTATGATTCCGTGTATGTGATTGGATTTAGACAGTATTCATGTTGATCGGTTCGCAGGGTTTTCTTTATCCGACGCCCAGTTCATCGGGTTGTTTATGATGTAATTGCGGATGTCATCCAATGATTCATCGGTCCGGATCACATGGTCGTAAAAGGAACGTTGCCACAATTTTGAATCAAATGGTTTCCAAGCATTATTTCGGACGCCATGGATGTATAATCTGGTTGTCAGCGATTTGAATCGGTGCACGACATCGGACAGGGACAATGTAGGGACAACCCCCTGTGGTTGTCCGTCCGGGTTGATATGCGCTTCCGTTGGGACGGCACGGGGGCCGTCCCCTACAATTACAATTATTCCGTGCAAATGGTTAGGCATAATCTGAAATTGGTCCGTCCGGATGCCATGATAAGATTCCGGTAGCTCGTGCCACGTTTTTGTCACCATTTTCCCCGCGGCGTTTGTAATCATCTGCCCACCGATGATTTCACCGAACAAATCCTCTTTGTTGTGTGTGCAGATTGTCACAAAATAATATCCCGCTCGGGAATAATCGAACATCTGCAAACGGTTTCGCTTTCTAGTTCGGTTATTCATAGCCTTTGCTAATAGTGGGAATAACCTTCCGTGGCTACCCATCGGGGTTGGTATGCTTCATTCAGGACGATACGCGCGATGTCCCCCTACATTGAAATCGGCTCTTCAATCAAACGGTCATAAATCGCTTGCACCTGTTCCACATGCTTGGCGATGCTGAAATGCTCTTCTGCGTGCGCCCGCGCGGCTCGTCCTATCTGCTCGCAAATTGAGGGATTCTGTATCACTTGCACAATTTTGGCAGCTATACCTTCAATCGGGACCGGTGGAACAATCCACCCTGTATTACCATTCTCGATCATGTCTGTCGAACTTCCAACCGGTGTGGCAATGACCGGCTTTCCCGCCGCCATGGCTTCCGGGATCACACTTCCCGCCGAGAGAGTCACTAGAAGATCCAACCCCTGCATGACTACCGGAATGTCTTCGCGATGACCTGTGCAGATAACATTATCCGTGAGATTCATTTCCGAGATTAACTGGCGCAGTTCCCGTTCATACTCAAGGTGCCCAGTGTTAGATTGGGTCCCGCCAATAATTAGAAAACTGACATCTTGACGCGCTTTAAGGACGTGCGATGCGACCTCGACGAATTCCTTCTGGCGCTTAAACGGTTCAATCCGTCCTACTATGCCTATCACGAATCGCTTCAGCGGGAATTCACGGCGGAGGATATGTTGATTAACTCCTGCGGAATCAAATGCGGATAAATCCACACAGTTGACAATCACATTAATCTTGTCGGGCAGGATTCCCGCTTCAAGAAAGGGAGGTGCGTATTGCTCCGAAATTGAGATAATCGCGGACATATTGCGGAAGCCGTATTTTGCCACCTGATCGGGACGGATTGGAGCCTTGACATGAGAAACGGTTGGAATTCCGCATTGACGGGCAACACGAATTGAGTAGGGATTGTGCCACGAGTCGGAGACATGAATCAACTGCACTTGCCGCTGTGCGGCGAGCTGTGCAAGTCGAGACGCTGCGGAGTAGCGATGGAACAGGTATTTCCATTTCCGCCATGCTGGAAGGGGATGGATGACGGTATCGATTCCCGCGGCACGCAACCGGTCGGGGAACATCCCCTTGCCGGGACACACAACAGTGGGTTGAAATCGGTTCCGATCCAGATTGGTAACGAGGTGGAAAAGTTGGCGTTCAGCGCCGCCGTAGATTGAACCGCTTAGGTATAGGACTCGTGTCATTATCGCAGTTGAGGTTGGAATGATGGGGTGAATGGAATCCGCGTATCTTCATACAAAACTGATTAGCTGTCAAGAGTAATCCCCGTGCCACATTTCATCGCATTAAGAATTTGAAACTAATTTGTAATCAGTGAGTGACAAGAACGGGGGATTGGATGTAACATTGAGGCTTAGACTTCGAGCTAATTTTGAGATTGATGACCTGTTTCCACGCAATTTCGTACGACGTATGCCATTTCCTAAATGATGAAACTCAACCTAGTCGACCGTAAACCGCGCGTTCTTCTGTTGCTGCCGACACGCACATATCGTGCAAGTGATTTCTTATCTGCCGCACGGCAACTAGACGTGGAGGTGGCCATCGCGTCAGACCACCCGCAAACCCTCTCCGAACTTTCACCGCTGAAGTCCCTATCACTAGATTTTCGTACCCCGGAACAAGCCACGCTGGAGATTGCTTCATTCGCGAAAACCTATCCGATTGATGCCGTTGTCGGCGTGGATGATGACACAACCATCCTCGCCACTATGGTAGCCAAAGAATTGTTACTTCCACACAACACGATTGAATCCGCTTACGCAACACGGGACAAGTATCAACTCCGAAAAATTCTTGTCAAGGCCGGTCTGCGCGCGCCATGGTTCAAACTTCTGGCTGCCAACGAAAACCCGGAGATGATTGCGAATCGGATTGATTACCCCTGCGTCCTAAAGCCTCTTTCCCTTTCGGCGAGCCGCGGCGTTATTCGGGCAGATGCCCCGGGGCAGTTCGTAGACGCCTTCCATCGGGTAGTTGCCGTTATCCAATCGTCGCGTGACGAGGATGAGCATCACGGGGACGTAGAACAGTTGCTCGTCGAAGGCTTCATCCCCGGCACCGAGGTTGCGCTTGAAGGCATGATGCTTCAAGGGGAACTCAAGGTGCTCGCCAATTTCGACAAGCCGGATCTGCTTGACGGGCCCTTCTTCGAGGAGACGCTCTACATCACGCCATCCCGACTTCCATCCCACGTTCAGCAGGAGATTACCTCTTGCACGGAAGACGCGGCAAGGGCACTGGGTTTAAGAGAGGGACCGGTACATGCCGAACTTCGGGTAAAGGACGGCTGCGCCTGGATGCTCGAAATGGCTCCTCGGTCAATTGGCGGGCTGTGCGCTCGCACGCTGCGCTTCGGTACGGGAATGTCATTGGAGGAACTGATCATTCGTCATGCCATCGGTCAAGACGTGAATTCGTATAAGAGGGAAGAGAACGCTGCCGGCGTAATGATGATCCCCATTCCGCACGCCGGAATCTTGCGGGAGGTGACCGGTCAGGGACAAGCCAAGGCTATTGAGGGAATTGAGGAGGTCACAATTTCAATTCCGATCGGTCAGGAGGTGGTGCCGTTGCCGGAGGGGAAGCGGTACCTTGGATTTATCTTTGCGCGTGGCGGCACTCCCGCTGATGTCGAAACGGCTCTGCGGGAAGCGCATTGTCAACTTGAATTTATCATTGAACCACAGTCGCGATAACGGCCGACTGCCGCGCGAAATACTCGAACCGCCGCTACGCAAATGATGGGGGCCTCACCGTAAGTTCCGAATGACAAAACGATTGCAAATCCCTTGGAAATCCATTATAATTAGATAATCTCCTGTTCACGATTGTCAGCCACTGGATGTGCAATTGAGTTGATAAATAAGGCTTAAGGAGGAGTTGTAACAATGGGTGCACCAGGCGTGTGGGAAGTGATCATCATCCTCGTGGTTGTCCTTGTAATATTTGGGCCTAAACGTCTACCGGAAATGGGACGATCACTTGGAAAGGCAATTCGAGAATTTAAAACCGCCGGTAAGGAAGTCCAAAGAGAATTCACGGAATCGATAGACCCTGACGCGGATTCGACAAAGCCTGCACCCCAAGACACTAAGGCAGGTTCAACCAAGCCCGAGAACAAAGGGGCGTAGCCGACGAACAGCACCATGTCAAATCCCGAAGATGCGTCGATGACTTTTTGGGAACATCTCGAAGAATTGAGACGGCGTCTTGTTGTGATAGCAATCGCAATTGGCGCCTTCACTTTTCTAAGTTTAGGCTTCAGCCGACCAATCGAGAATGTCCTGCGATTCCCGATGGAGACCTCTATCAACACCATACTGGCAGGCATCATTGACCGCACAGTTGGCATAGAGGGGTCAATGATGGGTTTTCTCTCTGTTTCCCTGAAAGCAGGCGCATCAATTGTTGAAGCCGAACTGCTTAAAATTGGGCCCGTCGAAGGGATTATGGCATACCTCAAGATTAGCATCGCTTGCGGCTTGCTACTCGCTTCTCCAATTGTACTCTATCAGATTTGGGCATTCATTTTTCCGGCTTTGACACAACAAGAAAAAAAGTTTGCTCTACCGCTATTCCTCGTTATCGTGGTCTTTTTTGTGGTCGGCGTCATATTCGCTTACCTAATTGTCACTCCGACCGTCCTTCACTTTTCCGCCAACCTCTTTCCCAACATGGCGAATCGTTGGGACATTGAGAAGTATGTGAACTTTATTACCCGACTACTACTGGGGTTTGGCATCGCGTTTGAGCTTCCGATTGTCATGGCGTTTCTGTCTTGGATCGGGGTGGTCAACTCACGCGGATTTCGTGAAAAGCAGAGTTATGCCGTCGTGGGAATCTTTGTCATGTCGGCGCTGCTGACTCCGGCGGACCCGCTCTCCATGTTCCTGATGGCGGTTCCACTTATCGTGCTGTATCAACTCGGTATCTTTTTCGCCTTTCTCCTTGAACGGGAATCCGAAAGCTATGCCTAATTCCCACCTACAAGAGCAACTTGGCTTGCTTCACCAACTTCAACAGCTTGAACTGGCCATCTTGTCACTACATCAGCAACGCCAATCCATTCCGCTAAAGATTGCAAAGCTGGAAGAAGGTTTTCAAGTTCATCAAGGGGCATTGGACGAAAAGAAAGAAACGCTGGCAGCAGCGGAACGAGAGTTGCGTTCAAAAAACGCGGAACTCACCGACCATCAAGAACAACGTAGGAAGTACGAAACTCAACTGCGCGAAGTGAAAACCAACAAAGAGTATCAGGCACTGGACACAGAGATTGGTTATTTGCAGAAGAAAGAATCGGAAGCTGAAGATGCTATCCTCGGAATCATGTTGGATATCGATCGAATTCAAGAGGAACTTCGGCAGGAGCAGGCATCCTTTGATGCGGAGAAGGAGAAAGTCGGTTTACAGAAAGCTACATATGAACAGGAAGAGCGAGATTTAGAAGCGGCGGTCGCTGCGCAGCAACAGGAACGCAAACGCTTTTCGCCTGACATAGATAAGGATTTGATGACGGGTTACCAAGCGTGGGGTAGGCGCAGCAAAACGGCGTTTGTGTCGATAGTAAAAAATAATGCGTGCGGCGGTTGCCGAATTGCAATCCCGCCCCAGACGTTGAAGGAAGCCCGCAAGTTCGAAAAGGTTGTCCAGTGTTCAAGCTGCAAACGTATCCTTTACCCTCTGCCCGACGAAGAGAAAGAAGCCGATCAAGCGAGTGGATAACGAGCAGGATTTTCCATCGCAGTCGCTGTCCGTTTCTTTGATCGGTAGAGAATAGCTCCCGGTTCCGACTCTTTGTAGCATGGAATCTACAATTATCATACCTCCGATTTCCCCTCTTACTGCCAACCCGTCTTTTGAAAGAACTAGTCGGATTCTTCGATAACCAAATCGGAGATAGTCAAACAAGCGAGCAGTGGCCGCGATAGTGGTCCCATAGTAATTCCTTTGTCAGCCAGTGTCTGGGATGTTCAATCGGACGGAGTTGAGGCTGATTACCTCCCTTGAGATGCCACCATAACTGTACGTGAAAATAAGATAATCGAGTAGTATACGTACCGTTCGATTTAACTGCGAGACAAATCGCGATTGTGGAGCAAGCAGGTGATCACGGTGTTTAACCTCGTCAAAGTGATTGTGTTTTGACAATCCTTTAAGCGTATGCTAAAATGCATGGAGCACGAGGAGGTGAGAACCATGGCATTCCGCAATACTTACAAGTACCATCTGAAACGAGGCAATAAAATTATTCGCAGTGGAATTACTAATGACCTAGATCGGCGTGAAGATGAGCATCAGCGAGAACACGGAGAGGATGTTCATGTAAAAAAGGTGGGGCGAGCCACGACACGAGAAGCTGCCCAAGACTGGGAAAAAGAGCAAAAGCGCGGTACCCCTTAGGTAATAGGCTCATTTTTCGTTTCTGGGTTGCATCGGCATGAATGCGCCATGCAGTTGAAGTTCAGATGTCTCGGTCATTGCTGAGTTTCTCAAGTGTATGCTGTTTGATATTGGCGGCAGGGTTGAATCATACCTCTGCCGCCTTTTTGCATTGTTACCGAGAAGTTTAATCCGGATCTGTTCTGCTGGATTTTAACAATTGCGACAACGCGTACCGTGCTAGAAGAGAATATAATAAGGCGGTAGAAAAAACCGGAACACGTCGCGGCACATTGCAATTGTGAATTAGCAGGCTGGTATTTCAGAGAATAGACATCTTTCCAAAATAGATCCATGTAGTTACAGTAATCTTAGAGATTAGAATAACTACACCGTTTGGCAACTTGTCGAGCAATATCTCAGGTTCACAATGGCAGCAATCACATTCCACGTTTTCCCATAGTTGCGATGTTTGCCTCGATAGATGTCTTTGGTAATGCGAAAAATCTTACACCGTCTAACGATGTGCTCAATGGCAACTCTTTGGGTTGCCAACCGTCGGTTGAATTGCTTCGCCTCCCGAGTCAAAGGCTTGCTCTGATATGCCTTGATGGGCGTTGAACTGTTGGCATACCGTTTGGCTATCCCCTGATAACCACTGTCAGCCAACTTCTCAGTGTCAGGAGAAATCGCTACACGGCTTTCCTTCAGGATTCTAAAATCGTGTACACTCCCTTTGCGGCAAACAACCGATAATAGTTCTAACATCGCCAAACATGCAATCAATTGAACTTTTATGGGTTTTTTTTACCGCTGTAGTAGGCACGCTGTCTTCTTGTTGGACGTTCAATCGGTTGCTCGGTGGCATCAATGATGATGGTTTGGAGATTGCTCTCTAATAAGTGCTTTCGGTTCTTCAGCGAAAGCACCTTAACTAACACATCAAGTATCTGATGATAGAGTTTGTTTGCATAAGATTCACTGATACCAAACTCCATGCCTAATCTGGCAAAGGTTGGATAGTGGCGCATATAGGTGAATGTCAACAGAAGGCGATCGGTCAATGCCACCTCCGATTTCTTTCCTCGTTTCTTCATCGGTCGTTCTTCTCGAAGGTTTTCGAGGTAAGCAGCCACACGCTCCAAAATAAGGTTGAAAGCTGCCTTGTCAATACCAACCGCTCGCAGAAATTGATCATCTGACAACTTTACTGCTTTTTCAAATTGACTCATGGGTATCCTTTCTACAACAGAAGATGTTGAAAGGATATAACGGAGAATCAAGCCAAATGGGTGCTTATTTTGGAAAGATGTCTAATGGTAAAAAGCCAATTCAAAGCTGACGATTGCTGGAGAAAAAGGAATTGACATTATTTCCGTGTTTCAGAGCCACTATGGAGGTTTCGCATTCTTTAAGCGGAGAGTCTTGTCAATATTTTTGACGGCAAGCAGGCGACTTTCGGTCCCTGTTTTCTGGGTAGTTGAAAATAACAATTGGGGGCCGTGGGATGGATATTGGGTTTGTATGGGATGAAAACAAATACAAAAGAGTTCAACAGAAACATGATGTCCAGTTTTATGAGGTGGTTTCTGCATTTGACGATTCGGATGTATATGAATTTCCTGATCCTGAAGGACATGAAGGAAGATGGATGTTAATAGCACGAAGTACCGGTGGTCGGGAGTTGGCGATTGTATTTTCCGAGGAAGATCTTCCGGTCTATCGTTTAATCACTGCTTTTGATGCAGACGAAGGGTTGTGCGATGAATACTACAAAAGAGGTGGAATTTGATTATCTAACTTATTTGAAAGATCACAGACCAGATCCAGCGCAGATTAATCGCGGACCGAAGGCGCGTCAAAAACGACGAGAGGCCGTAGTGTGCAACATTCGCGGACTTTCTCACTACGAAGAAGGTCTAAACGACTGTGCTATTGAAGATTTTACCAAAGCGATAGAGGCCAAACCCGATTTTGCCGAAGCCTATAACAATCGCGGCATTGCCTACATGAGCAAAGGTAAGTACGACTGCGCTATTGAAGATTTTACTAAAGTCATAGAAGTCAAATTCGAATTTGTCGAAGGTTACAATAATCGCGGAGTTGCTTACGCCGAAAAAGGCGAGATTGAAAGTGCAATTGAAGATTTTACCACAGTGATAAACCTGAAGTCCGACGATGAATCCGATTGTGTCGAGGCATATTACAATCTTGGTCTGACTTACGCCAAAGACGGTAAGTTTAATCTTGCCATCCCCGTCTTTAACAAAGTGCTACAACTGGCACCCAACGAACTAGATTTCTACAACAATCGCGGCATTGTTTACTACGAACAAGGTGAATATGTACGTGCCATCAGTGATTACACCATGGCGATACAACTCAAACCTGATGACATCCATGCCTATCATAATCGTGGTGAGGCTTGGTTACACTTGAGAGCGTGCCATTATCCCTGTCGGGATAATTCTTTCAGCAAGTAACACATATGCTACAATAATGAGGTTTGGTTTAGGCATTGCAAAGACGGAAATTTTCTTGGTGTTTGTAAACCCGCTTGAGAGCGTCGTCCGGGTTATGCATGTTTTGTTCATTGGTGGACGCAAGCAAGATTCCCTTTCATGGGATTTACTGCTTTGGTACCCCGTTTGGTAGACTAGAGATTCGAAGCATAACCCCGCCTGAACCGGTTTTGAAACCCATGTTGTATATTCCGAACCCTATCTCGGCAAGGAGAACTCGCCATGAAAAGACGGCGTAAAACCGGCATTTCGAGAAAAGGACGATTCAAAGAACGTCCTCCTACCCAAGAGATTCAAGACGTGAACGCTCTTGAACAAATAAATTATAACGCGGCAGGTCTCGACATCGGAGACGCTGAAATTTATGCCGCTGTCCCTGAAGGACGAGATAAAGACTGTGTGCGAGTCTTTAAGACTTTTACCGAAGACCTCCATCTCTTAGTGGATTGGTTACAGCATTGTTGCGTGACCACGGTGGCGATGGAATCAACAGGTATCTACTGGCTTCCAATCTATGAAATGCTTGAAGCACGCGGCTTTGAAGTGTATCTGGTGAATGCGCGTCATATTAAAAACGTTAGCGGTAAGAAGACTGACATCGAAGATTGTCAATGGATACAGCAGTTGCATACCTATGGGCTGCTTTCGACTTCATTCCGCCCGGCTGAAGAGATTTGTGCCTTGCGCTCATTGGTGAGACATCGAGCCAATCTAATCGCTATGTGCTCGACACAAGTGCAGCATATGCAGAAGGCATTGCAACTGATGAATCTTAAGCTGACCAACGTCATCTCAGACATTACCGGTTTGACAGGCATGCGTATCATCAGAGACATCGTCAAGGGTGAACGCGATGCCCACCAATTGGCAGCCCATCGTGATGAGCGATGTACCAAAAGTGAAAAAGAGATTCGCAAATCTCTTGAGGGCAATTACAAGTCCGAACATGTGTTCGCCCTCAAGCAAGCGTTGCAAGCCTACGATTTTTATCAGCAGCAAATCAGCGATTGTGATGTAGAAATCGAAAAGTTTTATCAGAGGATTGAACCCCAGATTGACATCAAAGCGCACCCATTGCCGGAGAGTCAAAGAAAGCGGCGGCGTCCAAAGGGGAATGAGCCCTGTTTTAATTTGCGTCAACATCTGTATCAACTGAGCGGGGTAGATCTCACTCAGATTGAGGGAGTCAATGTGCTCAATGCACAAGCGATATTGAGTGAAATCGGCATCGATATGAGCAAATGGCCTTCAGTCAAACATTTCACCTCCTGGCTGGGTTTATGTCCGAACAACCAAATCACGGGTGGCAAAGTGATGCAGCGTCAAACGCAGAAAAACAACAATCGTGCGGCACGCGCTCTGAGGCTGGCGGCGCAAGGCGTGTCAAATAGCAAAGGCGCCCTCGGCGGTTATTATCGTCGTCAGCGAGCGAGGCTCGGTCCTGCTCAAGCCATCACGGCAATCGCTCATAAACTCGCACGTATTATCTATGCCATGTTGAGAAATCGGACGCCCTACCGTGAACCTCCTTCCGGCTACTATGAAGAACAGGCTCGCCAAAGGGCGGTTAAAAACCTGAAACGCAAAGCCAATCAGTTGGGATTTCATTTGGTTGCACAAGCAGCTTAAATCGGTTTTCCCATCTACGAAATTGAGGTGAAATCGAATTGTCGAAAACGCCTTCCAACACGCTTATTTTGTTAGTGTTACTTGGTAGAATGGCAAAAAGCCCAAGAGGATTTGGAGGTTGCAAGAGACAAGGGTGCGGATATCATCGCTGCATTTCATAACGACTACGAAAGCGTGGCCGACTTTGAGAAGAAAAATGCTGTAAAACTGCCGGAAGCCATCTCCGCTATGTTGACGAACTGACTAACCGCTGAATTAAATTGTCTCAATTACAGATTAAACGGACCAAACGGATGGCACCGCTTAAATACCTATCTCCTTGTCCGCAGATTCAATCTGTGAAATCCCTCATCTGCGAAAATCCGTGGTTCAGATGAGCGTCGAAGTAAGCTCTAGAGAGATCGTAGAGTGGGTACTGCGTACCAAAGAACGAAAGAAGAGATGTGAATTCCTAAGCGTGGGTGGATTTCAATGCCGAACGGGGGATGGTGTGCGCCTTTGAACCTGTCCTTCAATGGGCATCTGCAGCAGCAGCCTATGTTTGGCAAGAATTTGTAAACACCAGCAAGGTCAAGATTGTAATCATGTCTTGCAACGATGTAGACCCTCTGCGAAAGTTTGCTGGGTTAGCACTTGATTAGCAAAACCGTGCCGTGGCTGTTCGTGCCGCGATGAACCCTTCAAGCGCTTTCTCCAACTCTTCATGCGTGTGGCTTGCCGTCGGCGTAATCCGCAGGCGGCTGGTGCTGGCGGGCACTGTCGGAGGGCGGATGGCAGGGGCAAAAACGCCTTTGCTTAACAACGTATCCGCAAACTGTGTGGTCGTTTTCGCCTCCCCGATGATTAGCGGGAGGATGTGCGTCTCGTTAGGAAGCAGTTGAAACCCGGCTTCCGACAATCCGGTTCTGAGGCTGCGGACATTTGCGAACAACCGGTAGCGATATTCGGGATTAGAGCGGATTATATCGATCGCGGCTGACGCCGCCGCCAATGTGCCGGGCGGCAGAGCCGTGGTGAAAATGAAACCGCGTGCCCGGTTTATCAGTAAATCGATGAGGGATTTACTCCCGGCCACAAATGCCCCCACGCCTCCCACCGCCTTGCTCAACGCACCAATTTGGATAATCCCGCGATCTGCCACTCCCAAGTAATCCACCAGGCCGCCGCCGGATTGCCCCAGTATCCCAAACCCGTGTACGTCATCCACTATTAGCATGGCGTCATACGTCTCGGCTATGTCGCAGATGTCGGCGAGGGGCGGAAAGTCGCCATCCATACTAAATACTCCGTCGGTAACAATCAGTCGACGACGGAAGTTCGAAGAATCAGCAAGCAGTTCTTTTAGGTGTTCCGGGTCGCAGTGTCTATAAATTTGCTTGGCTGCCCTACTGAGACGGCAACCCTCAATGAGGCTAATGTGGTTACGTTCGTCGCTCAGGATGAGATCTCCTTCGCCAACGAGGGGAGGAATTGTGCTAATGTTGGCGAGGTAGCCGGAACTGAAAACCAACGCGGCTTCCGTATTCAAGATCGCCGCAATCTTCGATTCAAGTATTTCGTATAGGTAGCTATTGCCCGCGATAAGCCGTGACCCGCTTGCGCCGGTTCCATACTCCAGCGTCGCCTCGTTGCAAGCCTGAACTACCTCGGGATGGGCACTCAAGCCGAGATAATTTGTCGAGGCAAGCGAGATTACCTCGCGGCCGTCAAGAAGAACACGTCCCGCCGGGGCACTCATCGTGGAGCGCAGCGAACGCCAGTGTCCAGCCTGCTCCAGTTCGCGTCTTTCGTCTTCTAGCCAGCAATCTATGTCCATTCCCGTTTTTAACCCGACGTTTTCTCGAATCGTACACTGGCATGTACCAACTCGTTTGTCGGGCTGAAGGTCAGTTCGTAAATCGGGGCATTCAAGCTGTATTGATAATTTGCGCCGTAACAGGATGTCCCGGCTGGAACATACCCCTCCGGCACATGGATAAATAGTGTCCCTTTACCATGTCTGGGTGATTTGCAGACGGCTAGGAAACTCTGACTTTTTCGATCCCACCCGGCAGAAAGAATTTCCACACCACCCTGAGTAAAGTGAATGTCCGTGGAAACCAGTTGGGGTGTATCTCGTTCAGCACGCAAACAGAGGAGTCTTGCCGAACGTGACGGCATATCTGACACGGCTACTCGTCCGCGGACGACACCTAAATACTGCCGATTCCAAAAATCATGTACGAGGTAGAATTTAGATGAATCCAAACCTAGCGAGGCCAAGTCTAGATTGACATCATCGACTTGGTCCTTCCAATTGAATACACCCAAAATATTCCAGGAATCAAACGACGCCTGCACCTGCATGTTCCAAATCTGCGGATATCTATTTTGATAAAGGTCAAATGGCGTTGCCGATTTTCCCGTTAGAGGGAACAGTTTCGCCAACATTTCCGCACGTGCTGGGGTCAACGATGAAAACTCATCGGCGCATGTTATAATCCCACCACTCAAGGCTGCCGCCGTTAATGCGACAATAACTTCGTTGATAGGGCGTGGTTCATTGATTGCTATCGCACCAAACTCATTCGTCCACGCGGTTTTGTGCATTGACATATACGCGGCATGCGCACTAATCATGTGTTTCAACCCGCGCGAATCGTCCCATTGCCCACTGCCAAGATGACCCCCGTTGCTCGAAAGCGGGGAATTCAATGAGAAACCTCCTATACTTGGCGCCGAGCACGCATTGCGTCCTTCGAGAAGCGCTTCCCTTGGGCTCTCGCTGATAACTTGGTTTAGTAGCTGGATTCCGAGACGGTAGAGTTCAACAGAGGTGAGCAATTTGTCGTGCCAAACATAATCGCCAAACTCCGCCAGCGGTCCAACGGTATAAGACAGCAGATCCGCCTTGACAAGATCGCACCCCCATTCATCAATAATCTGACGGAGGCGCCCCCGTATATTCGCTCGTGCTTTAGGCTGAGAAGCGTCAAGTAATGCGACCGTCATACCATCTTCCAGTGCCAACGTGGCGGGTTTGTTATTACGATCTTTAAGGAAATATTCCGGGTGGTCTTTGACTAAATTGGAGTCAACTGCAACACTGTATGGATCGAATCGGATTCCGGTTCTCAGACCCTTTGCGTGGATTTTGTCGACGACAGATTTCATCCCTTCAGGAAAGCGTTGTGGGTGCACTGCGTTGCTCCCGATCGAGTGCTGCCACTCATCTTCAATCTGGATGTATTCCACACTGCCCGATTGGGAGGGATAGAATAATCGATTTTGTGAAATCTGGTTGACTTGACCAAGAATATAGGACGCATCTCCCCTCTTCTTCTTACCGGTGCGTTGGGCGTTCCATCCGGAAAACACACCGTCCAATTTTTGTGCATTCATGTGCTTCGCGGCCATTTCAGTGTAAAGTTGATAGGAGTCTATGGGAAAATCACAAAAATTGAGATAGGCGAGTTCCGACTTTATTTCCATCCCCGGCGCACACGGTTGATATTCACACCGATGACGCAATGCCCAGCCGTCAATCCCTTTCTCTTTCTGATCTTTTTGCGTTTGAGAATCGTATCCGACATCAACGGTTGACCACCACTTGCGGGCGCTAAGAAAGCCAAAAACTAGAGAACGCTGGCTGCTCGTATCATAAAGGACGCCGTCGTAACAAGCCTGCGTCGAGATTTTCTTGTTGGTGCTGAACCCGTCATATATCTTTCTAACCCCTTGGTTAAGAGACGGATTCACATTAAGAAAAAGATGGTAATCCGAAGGAGCACCCCCCAAGTAAACACCTCCACGTGCATCAGGATTGAGCGTGGATACACCTATAACGGTAAGTCGATCTAACCTAATGTCAGCATCACCTAAGTTCTCAACACCGACTGTCAGAATAACGTAGGGTGCTTTGCTATAGCATTTCATGTACAGGTTGATTCGTATGCCCTTCGCGTCCGATCGACATGAAAACTTCACTGGCTGACAAACGCCTAATTCATCCTCTTGGGTGGCATCTGCGATAAATTCACGTATTCCATCAGATTCTGAAGTGGCAAGCGCTGTCCCGCCCTGAAGTACAATCCTCGCGTAAGCATTTCTAATAATTGTATGCCCTGCCTGATCTACATAATCCCATGTTCCTTTTGAAAGATCGAACTTTACTCCAAATTGTTTATTTTGTGCCACGACGGAACGACCTTGCCTCGTGACAGCCAAATCACTAACTCTTTGCATGATGCGGGTTAAACCTCCATCTGAACAAAAAACTGAAACCAGAGGTACTTAGCGAATCAAGTTCTTTGGGGAAATAGTGCATTTGCGGGTTTGTGTCATAAATGAGTATGGATCGTTTCTCGGGTATTCGACGGCGTGATTGACCGAGGTCAGTCGTAAGAGGAGAAAACTCGTCTTTTTTCACGAATAATTCGTTGACTATCGGGGTGTCGAAGGGAGTAGGAGAGCGAAGTGCCGTCTATTCTGGAAGTTATCTCTTGAACTTCAGATTGATTGCATAACGTTAGCGTTTTAATCCCAGACTCCAAAGTGACCTTTGAGAACTGATAATCACGACGAATTTGATAAGTGTTACACACCTCGAATGGTGAATCACCATCGGTTAATTAGATAATACAGTATAGCTTAGAGCCCCCAACAAAGTCAAAAGCAAATACCGAATCTGTCGAGGCAGAGATATCAATCAAAAAATCTAGATTGAATCCATCTGCGATCATCAGGTCGGTGACTTCTCTCATTCTTAGTCACGCGCCGCTCTTGACTAGTGACTGACCACCAGCCACCGCATTTTGTTTTGTGTTCAAATCTCAATTGATGTATAATGGCTTTCCGCTGGCAGCCGCTCAGACCATAGGAAATATCCACTGCACATCTGCGTAAGGAGAGTTCATGAAAGTTACGGTAAAGTACTTTGCTGTGTGTCACGAAGAGTTGGGAAGAGAGGAAGAGCAGATGGAGTTGCCAGAAAAGGCGACCTTGAGAGATATCCTCGATCGTCTTGAGGAGGAATGGCCCGAGATTACAGAATTTTATCAGGTGATGCAGATGTCTGTTAATTGGGAGTATGCAACAGAGGGCACCCAACTCTCCGAGGGAGATGAAGTCGCACTGATTCCACCGGTGACGGGAGGTTAGTATGTTCAAGATTACCGCTGAAGTCATTGACACTCAAAGTGTTATTCGCGCCGTCGAAACCGATGATGCAGGGGCAATCGTCCATTTCTTGGGCACCGTGCGCAATAACACGGGCGGGCGCAGAACGTTGTATCTTGAATATGAAGCCTACGCGCCGATGGCGGAAAAAAAGATGGCGGAGATTGGTCATGAAATTCGGGAGAAGTGGGGACTGGATCGCGTCGCCATGATTCATCGCGTCGGACGGGTGAAGATTGGCGAGGTGAGTGTTGCCGTCGCCGTGGCGTCTCCGCACCGTAGCGATGGGTTCGAAGCGTGCAAGTACGCCATGGATCGGCTTAAGCAAGTTGTGCCGATCTGGAAACGCGAAATCTGGGAGGATGGCACGGAGGAGTGGGTGAAGCCGGATCCCGTTTATTTTGATGCCGATCGGGTCGCGGGTAGGTCGGATGGATAACGCTTATTAAATCGCGATTAATGGTTGCAGATTTATGCCCCGTGCTAGATTAGCTAGATTTTGAGATGTCCAATATCTCTTACTACATCGACAATAGTATAATCAGGCATTATTTCGCTCCGATAGAATCTCTCGGATTCTCGTCGGGAGTTTCCCAATGGGGATCATTTCATCAAGCCGTTTTGTTAATTTAAACGTTACCCCTTGCCCTTCCGCCATCCGTACCAATCTGCCTGCTTTATGTTCAGCAACCATTCCTTTACGCCAAACGCTGAAAACTATATCATGCGGGCAAATCCCTAAGCAAAGTAGATAATCATACTCCCGATCTAATCGAACATGATTGAACTGGAATGTTCCATTAGCACCCAGTGAAGCTGTCTTGACCTCGAATTGAAGTGTTCCAATTCGTATGTCCGTTTCCGACGTGCGGTCTCCGTTTTCGGTCTCGATCCCATTCTGTAGCAGACACCGGCGAATGAACTCCTCTCCGATTTCGCCGCGATTCGTGTTGCCAAGCATTCGATACTGGATCAACGGAGAATCTCTCCAAATATCCTCGGGCGAATGCTCCCTAATGATTGAGACTAGCAGGTCAACTGGATTCACTTGGGAGGCTCCCATGCGCGTTTATCTGATCCGCGTTTCCAGAATACTAGAAAGTACGAGTGATTTTTTCGCGCATGAACCTGACGCACTGTTCGACTGACACCGGGCTTGTTCTGACGCATTACTACGAACAGGTCCTCCGCCACGAATCCCATCCGTTCATAGGCTTCCATGATCTCAACATGTGTAAATCTCTGGCGATTAGCGCAGACCTCGTCTTGGCATTTCACGATCAACACGCCGCGTTCGCGTAGTACTCTATGTGCTTCCACAGCAGCATCCTCGTAAAGCGATAGGACTGCCTCATGGTATTTTTTTGTAGTCCTGTTCCCGGTGCGGTTATTTCTGTAGTGATGCTCAAACGCCTGGTGAACGGTATGAGCCGTTCCTCCAGGAGAATGCATGTATGGGGGATCAAGCACAACGCAGTCGATTTCACCGTCCGTGTAAGGAAGGTCTCTGCAATCAACGCCGGTTAAGATGTCGGATGGTCTCAAGCGATAAAAATCTTCAGGTATTCGCCTCCAAAATACACCCTTCCCGTAGGTGACATCAGCGACAATGCTGCCCGGAGCAACATACAAACCAATGACATGGCGGAAGACATCATCATTCCCTTCGGTATAGGCGCTAAATACAAGATCGTTAGTCGGCTTGCCATTTCGGACCCGACGACGCTCTCGCGTTGCTTGCGGAACTCCAGTAATAGTCAGTTGGTTCATGTCCGTGCTCCCAAATCCAGTCACGCGTCGTGCGCTATCCTTTAATTATACTTTCATCCACAACGGCAGCTAATATACCTTCAACAATTTCTTTATTGCGACGCCTCTGAATACCATTAAATTTGTCGAAAGTTACAACGATCAGTCCGATTTTTCTATTTTCTTCACAACTTCACTATACCAGATTCTGGGGGCAAGTCCAATATGAACCACTGCAAGATGCAAGCAGAGCCGAGGCTGTTAGCCATATTTTATTGTCAGAATAATTGATAACCTTCTTTATCGTTGCCACCACCTCTTGCCCCGAGATTTCTTTCCTTCCGCATCTTGACCGGCAGAAGACTCCATCGACTTTAGTAAACGCGAAATCTCCTTGTCCTTTCCAGATATCGACAGCGCGTCTTGACACGCCTTAATCGCGCGTTTACCCATCGTTTCATTTCCCTCCGATTGGTAGGCAGCCCCGCAGATTTGTGCGACTGCCCGATAATAGTCGGCTGGATTTACATCTCCTGTCGGGTCATCCCCGGTCTGCTGGAGCGTCAATAATCCATCTTCCCATAATTGAGCCTCGGCGTCACAAATTAGCTTGCGGCACAGTGCGTCTGAGTTTGAATCATCCAACCAATATGCTTGTTCGTAACAGGCGGCGGCTTCGTCATAGACTTCATTGAGGGCGTGCAATTTCGCCAGTTCGGTATAAAAAACGCATAACCCACTGTCTTGAATTGCGTAGCGATTGGATTGTGTATTCGTGAGCCAGTCCCGTTCCTCCAAGAATTCAATCGCGCTGTTTTTCTCCTCGTCGGTAATTATCACGTCGGTGAGCAGATGTTTTGCGACAGCGGCGTTCGGGTAGATTTTTGTACGGCTCTTCATCAGGGGGTAAGCTTGCACGCTTTTGTCCATCTGTATCAGTTTCAAGCCGGTCGCGATTCGGAAGAGCGAGACAATCTGATCGCTATTTTTTCGCGCCCTTTCCTCAAATATTAGTTGCTGATTCTGCGCTATGTGCTGATTTAATTCGTTCAACTCATCCTTATATTCCGTGACCTTGGGATCGAGTTGGTGCGCCTTGCCAAAAAATCTTTGCGCCGCAAATATTTCATTCCATTCTCGGTAAATTAAACCGAGTCGAAAATTGGCATCGGCGAGAATTTGGGCTGCCGGTGCGGCGAGTAAAACAGTATCGTAGGCTTGGATTGCACGCCCGAGTTCACCCTCATCGGTCAGAGATTTGGCGTGAGCGATAAGTTCATCCAGTGAAGATTGCGCGCCGACCTTATCAAGGAGAAAATTCTTCATTTGTCAATTGATTCTTATGTCTCGGCAGGATTATCGGACTCCCAGTCTTGGGTGTTCTCGCTAAATCGATCCGCCAATTCGTCCGAAATTGTCTGTTTGATTAGTTCAATGAGATCTTGGCGAAACTTCGCCCAGTCTTCCCCTCGCCGTGTAAATCGATACTCGCTATCAATCTCGACGTACATGGTGTCCTTGGGTTGAGAAAGAGATTCAAAGTAGCGCACAACTTTCATACCGCCTCCGCGAATTGTTGTAGAAAGAAAACAGAAACCTGTTAATTCGTGCTATCTTTAAGATTATAACCTTGAAGATTCTACGCAGGAAATAACGATCATTATTCCCTACAATCTCAAATTCATTCGCTAACAATAATTGCGTCAAGTAACCGCTTTCAGCCTCCTAGATTCCAGATGCATAGATTTGAACAATACTAATCTGGTTTAGAACTCCACTCGCAAATCTCCCAGTCCGACTCGGTTGCTGTCTGGCGAAGCGCCTTGCCCGGATTCACCACAACAGGCGTGCCAACGCAGCGTAACATCGGCAGGTCGGCGCGGCTATCGCCGTAAGCGAAACTCGCGGCGAGGTCTATACCGTGCTCGTAAGCGAAGGCTTTCACCACGCGCGCCTTTTCCTCCTCGCCCAGCGGCGGGGACATCAACTCACCCGAGAACGTTCCATTTTGTTCACGGAGAGACATGGCCAACGTGTGGTCTGCGCCCAAATAGTCCGCAAGCGGCGCCATGATGAAATCGAGCGAACCTGTCACGAGCACAACAAGATTGCCCTTGGCTTTGTGTTCACGAATCTTATCCGCTGCCTCGGGGAAAATCTTCGACCCGAGAAGTGTATCGAATGTGTCTTGAGCCAGACTCTTCAGTCGTTCCACCTCCATCCCACGGTAGTTCCGGTAGAAAACCTGGTTGAACTTGGTACGGCTCAGGCTGTCCAGAAGGAGATAGTAAGGGATTTTCAGTAGGAAGCCGGCCAGCCAAAACGGACGTATCAGAGGAGGAAGCAACAGCAATCTAAACCGCACATAATAGTGAACAATAGTCGAATTCACAAGAGTACCGTCAACGTCAAAGAAAGCAGCCACTTGCGGGTTGACATCATCGCCGTTTGTGTGCACCGCCGCGCCGAGAGACTCCATCGTCACATTGGGGTTATTCATGAGCCGCGTCACGCAACCGTTCAATCCGAATACGCACTTCGTCCGCAATATTTCGGTAGATTTCTCGCTTACTCGTCTTCATGGTGTAGTCTTGAGGGAGTTCGGGCGCGACCGGCTCACCGAAAACGACGCGAACCTTGCTTTTACGGGGGAACGACTTGCCTTTGGGCAACGCTTCATAGGTGCCGCTCACGTGCGTGGGCACAACAGGGACACCCGCTTCGTACGCAAGCAAACCAAGCCCGGGTTTGAAGGGTTGAAGCTTCCCGTTTACGGAGCGTGTGCCTTCGGGATAGATGAGCAAGTTTTCGTTTCGGAGAAGCGCATCCTGTGCAACGCGCAAGCTTTGGAGGGAGTTGTCCGTCCGATCGAACGGCAATGCATTGAGACACTGACTAACAAACCACGCTTTCATTCGACGGTTGTAGAAGTAATCTCTCGCGCTTAGGGGGCGTAAGTTTTTTGACTCCGCCCCCAGAGCGGTTATGATCGCCGGTGTATCGAGGTGGCTGCTGTGATTTGAAGCGATGATGTACGGCGCTCCGATTGGAATATGCTCTATCCCGTCGCACTGAAGCGAGAACCGGCGGCGAAAGATCGTTCGAATGCCAAAGCGAATGAGTTTGGCGAAATGGCTCGGACGCGAATCTAGATTCCCTTGCTCCGCGGCGATTGGGGAACCAACGGAAGCATCCTCTGTGCCCGGAGCGGTCTGCGAGTCTAACGTGTTGACAACGTCAATCACATCTTTGACCGTACGAACCCCGACAGCAAGCTCGTCCGGCACCTGTTTATCCAGCTTGGCTTCAAGCAGCAACAGCAGTTCAACACGGGTCATCGAATCCAATCCGAGATCCGTGTCCAGCGCGCTGTCTGGACGGATACAATGTGGCGAAACACGAGACATTCGCCCAAGCTCGCCGACAATCTCGGCTTCTCGGCTGCCCGGTTTCCACGCTCCGACAGCCCCATCTGACGAAGTTTCTTCGGCGGGAACAACCGGTTGGGCAGGGTCCGCCACGATTAGTTTGAATAACATCGCCTTGACACGCGGACGGTCAATCTCGCCGTCGGAAGTCTTGGGCAACTCCTCCTCCCAGAAATGTACCTTTTGGAGATTCTGATGGGTAGGTAAGTTGCGGGCGCAAGATTGCAGATGTTTCTGAATCGATTCTTGAATATCCAACCGAGCGTCATCGTCGGGGCAATTCGGCACAATTACAGTGTGCACTTCCTCTCCGAACGAGTCCGGCGGATCTATTCCAACGACGCAAATCTCGGAGATGTAAGGACTATGTCGATATAATTTCTCAAGTTCGACCGGATAGATGTTTTTGCCGGTACTGGCAATGATGACATCCTTTTTGCGTCCCGTAAGAAAGAGGTAGCCGTCATCATCAATGTAGCCGAGATCGCCGGTATAGAGCAGCCCATCTCGCAGGACCTGCCGAGTCGCTGCCGGATTTCGGTAGTATCCGGCCATGGTGCTCGGACTTTTCGTGACAATTTCGCCGATTCCGTCGGCGTCCGGATCGGAAATCTGGAATTCCACCTCATTTACCGGCAGCCCGACGGAACCCGCTTTGCTCTTCCCGGCAGGACTCACGCTTAACACGGGCGCCGTTTCCGTCATGCCGTAGCCTTCAAGGATTGTAAATCCGAAACGTCTGAATCCATCGTAAACCTGACGAGGCAAAGCGGCGCCGCCGCTTATAAAGATGCGGAGATGCCCTCCCAAGCCGTCTTTGACTTGCTCAATCACGGCTGAATCAACCGTCTCGCCTGCGTTAATCGGGGTTTTCAGGATATACCTTTCAATGGCGTCAATCAGTAATTTGTACAAGCGCGGAACCCCGATGATGGCCGTCGTTTTCGTTTCCCGCATAGATTCCAAGATTGCGGTTGGTTTGAATGTGTTGATGTAGGTGACACTGGCGCCGCCGTAGATAGCCATCAGGAAACTGCAAGAGAACCCAAGGGCGTGATACAGCGGTAGAATGGCTAGGACTCGATCTGTTTCCGCTGGGGGCAGCACCTGTGCGACAGCATGCAGATTAGCCAGAAACCCCTTGTGAGACAACATTGCGCCTCTCGGATCTACCGTCGTGCCCATCGTGAATATTATTGAGGCAGTCGCCTCTGGCTGGACTTTTACATTCGGAAAATCAGCAGGAATTTCATTATTCGGAGACACATCCTCCTCTGCGCCCGAAGGTGCGCAGAGTTGATTCAGATTCAGTACGTCCAGCTTTTCCCTTTCGTCGGAGATAGAACACAGCTGTTTGAAAAGGGTATCGGACGCGAGAATCGCTTTTGCCTCCGTAAAGTCGGCAAGCGCTATCACTTCGACTCTAGCCGTCTGCGGATCGATAGGCACAACAATGGCGCCAATTTGGATAGCGGCTAGGTAGGTGATTCCCCACTCGGGTTGATTTTCGGAAATGAGAATCACCTTATCGTCTTTGCGATAGCCACGTTCCCAAAACGAAAACGCGATCTGTCGCGATAAATCATAAAGTTGACGGTAGGAGTACCGTACCCACTCCCCGCCTCGTTCAATCTGCAAGGCTGTATTATCCGAATAGGCCTCGGCCTGCCGCTCAACGAGTTCCACAATCGTTTGACAGTTCCGTATTGATCCCTCTTCGCACGGATCAGCGTCGTCGCATACGGCGTTTGAACGCTCGATTTCTTTGAGCATTTTCACCGATGGATCGGCGTCCATTTTGAGAATGAACCGCTTAATCCCCGGTATATGGACATTCTGGAGATAGTGCTGCCAATCGAACTTTGAGATATCAAGGTCAAAACGACGCTGATCGGCTGCGGTTAGCGATGCGGATAGTTGTCCAATCTTGGAAGTTTCAAACTCGAAGTTAATGCGCGTATACGGACCATAGATGCAAATGTAATACTGAAGACCTTCTAATGCATTTTGCATCACGGCGATACGACGGTTTCGCTGTCTCGCCCATCTTAGCGGGATCAAATCAAGCAGTCGACTCGCCGCTCTTAGCGCTCCCAGCTTGCGTGACAATTTGCCCTGAAATTCCTCAAGACCGGGATACTTCCATACCGGTGGGGGAATGGGTTTTCCACTATCCAACATCGGATACTTGATAAAGTGGTCGTGAGAGCCGTCCACTATGTTTCGGAAATACAGTGGGTTTTGGGAGCCGGTCGCCACATGGTAGACCTCAATTCCGCGCCTGTGATAGGTCTGTTTTGCCGCGATCAAAATGGCGTTCACTACAAAGTCCACGGGAATGATATCAAGGATAATATCCGGATCCGCAGGAAAATCAGGCAGGCGCCCCTTCCCAAAACCAACGATAAGCGGATCCGCCATGCGTAATCCATCGAGCCAACCCGGTCGTGGATCCGCTAAGCTGCTCTCAATTATCGAAGGCCGAATGATTGCCACCGGCAAATCGCCCCGCGTCTTGGCGACCATCTGTTCGCCCAGCGCTTTCATGTAGGTGTACGTGTCATTCCAGCCTCGTGACTGTGCCCGTTTCAACCCCTCGTCGACCAAGCGCTGTTCAACCCATTTCTTGCGAATGGTATCATACTGACGACGATAACCGTCGCTGTCTTCCCGCTCTTCTCCTACCTGCTCCAAAGCCTCGTGTCGGAATTGGTCGCTTCGAGGGGATTCATCCGCCTCGGCTCTTATCTTTTCCGCAATTTGTTGGACATCTTCAATTTCTTCCTCAAGTGAGCGAGGGATTCTTTCTCCGGTCTCTTCGGCAATTTTTTGGGCATAAACTTCGTACGGCGGGTGTAATTCCTCGCTGATCCTCCCTGGGGCCGTTCCGCACACGTAGGCGGTCGAAACGTGAAGAAGTACGGCGTCATTGCAGCCTCGGACGAATTCAACAGCCTGTTTTGCGCCAATTACATTGCTATGCAATGACATATCCATCGGCGGATCAAAGTTCACCAATCCACCGCTATTTATGAAGATTTGGACTTCGTCTTGGAGCTCTTTGTACCGGGCATCTGACATCCCAAGTCGTTCGTAGGTCAGGTCGCCATCTACGGCATGCACCTTCTCGCGAATCCAACTATCGAACCGATCTCCATGAATCTGTTTAAGTTTTGAAAAAACGCTTGACGTGAAGAACTCGTCCTCTAGTCGATCAGCGGCGGAACTCACTTTGCCGTTTGGGTCGGTTCGACTGCGAACGAGCAAGTAGATCCGTTTTATGTCCGGCAAATCCGTGAGAATCTTGGCGACCACCGGCTTGCCCAAGAAGCCCGTGGCCCCCGTAATCAGGACAGTTTTGTTTTGGAAAAAATCGGAGATGGTGTTCAAATTAAATAACGCCTTTATGACACATGATAGGGCCAAGTAATGTGGCAATCGCCCTGAACGGATTCCATAGTCAACTCATGTAAACACATTGTGCGATGCCCTATCTCTTCCCGAAATCTTTGGTGGTCGACGAAGATTGTCTTCTATTGGCATTGACTGCGCACAAGCTTGGAGCGGTAAAATTTTGACAAGAAAAAGTATAAGGGAATCGCTCGTTTCGTGTCAACGCAAAACCAAGCTGTTTTCACTGTGAGTGCATCTGATTGTAGGGCTTGTAGGGCTATGCGAACGGTTCGCAGTCAAGAAAGCGTATAGAGAGCGTGATAAAATTCCCCGACCATAATGCTCTCCATTCAGATTTGCGTTCCCCACATCCCCTGAGGTTCACGGGCCAGAGACGGCCTCATTCATGTGCGCTGGATAGTTCTTGAGATTACCTCGTCGGTGCGATATAATTGAACCGTTTGGGTATTAGGCTCAGAGTATTCCGCCATGTGAATGATACTTTCAAAATAGGGATTGAATCTCGAAATCGGGAAAACGAATCCAAAATGTCAGAGTTTCCACTCCGAAACCTTGAATTCAAGGCGGCATCCAAGTCGCTCGAGTTCCTACGCGCGAACCTTAATGCACTTGAAGCGGAATGTTCAGCCAGGCTGTATCAGGTCGATACCTATTTTCATGTCCCAAAGGGGAGATTGAAACTGCGTGAAGTCGAAGATAACACGCCGACACTGGTCTACTATGAACGTCCGGATGCGGCAGAGTCGCGGTACAGCCACTACCAACTATGTGATATTATGGATTGCGCGACGTTTAAACGGATGATGTCTGACGCTCTTGGGGTGAAGGTGATCGTCGAGAAAAACCGTGAGTTATGGATTTACGGAAACACACGGATTCACTTAGATGAGGTTCTCGACCTCGGCGAGTTCGTTGAGCTGGAAACCGTGATTCGGGATCAGAGCGAAACTGAAGCTCAAGCGGAACACAACTACCTCAAAGAATCTCTTCACATTGCGACAGCCGACCTGATTCCGGTTTCCTATAGCGATCTGCTGTTAGGAAACAACCTGAAAACTGGCATTGGAACTTGACACCCTTGCCGTAAATTCTCCATTGGTGAAAAGCGATGGATGCAATCTGAGTCTCACCTATCTCACTCGCCCAGGTGGTAAAAGCGAATCGCATTCTCACGAAACAGTTTCTTCATGTCGTCATCGGAACACCCTTCCACCGCCCACGCCAAGGTTTCAACCCACTGTGGATAGTCGATTGCCTGCGTTGAAACTGGCCAATCCCCGCCGTAGACAACGCGATGGAATCCGAAACACTCAATCACATGATCGATATACGGCTTCAGATCTGTCGGTTTCCATGTCTCAAAATCTGCCGAGGTTGCAACGCCCGACACCTTGCAGAATACGTTAGGAAATTTCGATAGCGTTTCGATTTCACGCGCCCATGGCTGAAAGGCCTCATTCTTGATGTCGGGTTTTCCGAGGTGATCTAGCATGAATTGCTGGTTCGGACACTGCTGAACGAACTTAATCACGTTGGCAAGTTGCGGCTGGACAATGCAAATGTCAAAACTCAGCCCATATTCCTCCAGCATTTGGACGCCTTTGATGAAAGCGGGCTGCAAGCAGAAATCTAGGGATTCCGCCTGAATGAGGCGGCGAATGCCTTTGACCAACGGGTTTCCTGCCAGCTTTTCAAGTACGGGCCGCACGCCCTCCCCACTTTCGAGTGGCGCAGACGCCACAATCCCCCTAATCCGCGGCTCATCTCTCACTAGGGATGTTACCCATTCAACCTCAGCCATACGTTCGTCCGGGTGAACATCGCACTCGACAAATACGAACGACCCGACACTGATAGATCCGCAAGCAGTCCTAAAGTCATCCAACAGATAAGGTTTAGCTATAGCAGGAACTTCTTCAAGCCAAGGGTATTGCAGGCGCTCCGGATGCCATAGATGCACATGCGTGTCTACGATTGGAAAACTAATCATGAATCCTAATGCCTCCTTTCCTGATGCGAGAGCGATTCTATAGCAGGTGAAGGTTACTGTCAATAGTGAATGCCGATTGTTTAAGGGCAATAGCATTCGATTGCGCGTGATGTTGAAGGAGGGAGGAATGATGGGAAGTCGGTGATTTCATGATTGCTAATCTTATCCTAACAACTGGCTTCATCCAGCACAACTTGCCAAGCCCCATCCCTACGTGCTATAATACCTTTTGCGTTTAGTTCGCGTGTTACTCGCCAAGCGGGGAGCCTTTGGATATTGTCAATCACACCTTCCACAAAACTATGGGGCGGACGATTCAGCTCAGAGACCAAGACTGAAACCCAAGATTTCACCCAGTCTGTGGACGCTGATTCGCGTCTGGTCGCTTATGACATTTGGGGTAGCCAAGCACATGCCATCATGCTGGCGCGGGGCAAAATAATCTCCGATGAAGACCTCCGACAAATCTTGATTTGGCTCCGGAGGGCGGAAGAAGATTACGACAATCGCACCTTTGTCCTAAAGCCCGAAAAGGAAGATGTCCACATGAATGTGGAGTCCTACCTCATTGACGGTGCCGGCATTGAGTACGGTGGAAAACTTCACACTGCGCGTTCCCGAAATGATCAGGTCTTGGTTGACGCACATCTCTATATCCGTGAACAGATTCTCGGAACACAAACCGGACTGTCTGAACTTTGCCGCGCGTTTCTGAGAATTGCGTCGAACCATGCCGAAACGGTGATGCCGGGTTACACGCATATGCAGCATGCCCAGCCAATCAGCCTTGGGTTTTGGGCAACCGCGTATGTCAGTATGTTACTCCGCGACCTGAAGCGGTTGGATTTCGCTTACGCCCTCGCCAACATGAATCCGTTGGGCGCTTGTGCAATTGCTGGCACGTCTTTCGCGATTGACCGCGGTTTAACCACCAAACTTCTTGGATTCGACACCGTTCATGAACATGCCTTGGATGTAATCAGTAGTCGGGACTTCATCGCGGAAACGCTCTTTTGTCTGTCCCTGCTCATGACGAACCTCTCAAGATTGGGAGAGGAGATTGTGTACTGGACAACCCATGAGTTTGGCACTGCTGTTCTTGACGACGCATACTCAACGGGTAGCTCGATCATGCCACAGAAGAAAAATCCGGATATCGCCGAAATGGTTCGCGGACGTTGCGGACGCGTTTATGGCGAACTGCTAGATGTTTTGACGAATCTCAAAGGGCTTCCACTTGGGTATAATCGAGATCTTCAGGAGGACAAACCACCGCTTTGGGACGCTTTTGACATCGTGCAATCCTGTTTGGGCATCCTCCCCGGCTTACTAGAAACGACCCGCTTCAACACGGATCGAATGGCAGAACTCTGCAACGCGAACTTTGCAGCAGCAACAGAATTGGCGAACTATCTGGTACGGGAACAGGGCATCGCGTTTCGCGAAAGCCATGAAATTGTTGGAGGCATCATTGGCGATCTGGTGAAAGAAGGGGCGACCTTCGACGATTTGGAAAAGACCCGGAAACTATTACAACTGAGAAGTGTCAACCTTTCTATGTCGCAGCTTCAAGCGGTTCTTGACTCCAATGTCATACTCCGCGGCAATCTGAGCTTGGGAGGCACATCCCCCGCCGAGGTACGGCGAATGACATCTGAATTTGATGCCGAACTAAGAGACATTGATGCGGAAATTTTGTTGCGCCAAGAACAAATTAACGTTTCACATACACAGACGTATCAAATTATTGAAGAAGTCATTGCAGGAAAGACAATTTCTGAGATCGATTCCCCGTGTTGGGCATGAGAATTGAGGGATCCGAAGGAAAACCATGCCTCGGCGACCGCAGGCGAGTAACTCGTACTGTCGATTTCTGGTCCGAGGCTAGGGATGTGTTTCGCATGGCTTGCAATATCGGGCGCAAATTTTGAAAAAAACTAAATGTAGGCACTCAAGATGACTGACAAATTATTAAAACTGCACTTCTGGATTGCCATTTGTGTACTGATTTGCGGAAGTGGTCTTACCGCATACGGTTCATCAAGTGGGAAGCCTGAAATGGGACTTGTGAAATGGCAGAATAAATCATACCATGGCAAGCGAACAGCAAGCGGTGAGAGGCATAATCATCGAGACTTTGTGGCAGCTCATCCGACATTACCCTTTGACACCTATCTTAAAGTCGTGAATCCCAAGAATGGGAAAATGGCTTTCGTTCGGGTTAATGATCGCTGTCCGAAAAGGAGTGACAGATCGCTTGTTGTCTCGTGGGGCACTGCGAGATTACTCGGTATCCTTCAGCGCGGCGTCGCACAAATGCAAATCAGCAACGCAAAGTCACATACCGGTTACGCCTCATGGTACGGCAAACAATTTCACGGGAGGAAAACGGCAAATGGAGAGGTGTATGACATGGACGCTATGACGGCAGCCCACAAAGAGCTCCCCTTCAACACGCGAGTGCGGGTGGTAAACTTAAGGACCGGGAAATCTGTCGTCGTTAGAATTAATGACCGAGGGCCATTTATTGAGGGACGGATTATTGATCTCTCGCGTCGAGCAGCGGGCAAACTCGGTATGTTTTTTTCGGGCACCACAAAAGTCCGTGTTGAAATTTTGCAGCCGCGAAGAAAGACCGGCAGATAAGCTAAGGCGGCGAAGGATGTCCAAAGATAAGCTAATCGTCGCACTCGATTTCGACAACCTCCATTCGGCGAATCAAACCGTCAGCCAACTCCGCGACCTCGTTACATGGTTTAAGATTGGGGGACAACTCTTCACTACAACCGGTCCCACCTCGGTTGAAACCCTCCTTGATTCAGGCAACAAGGTTTTCCTGGACCTCAAATTTCACGACATCCCGAACACGGTCGCTGGAGCCGTCACTGCGGCGGCACAGACAGGCGCAAGCATGATAAACATGCACGCCTCCGGCGGATTTGAGATGATGCGCGCCGCGAGCGAAGCCGCTGAAGCATATGCCGGCGCGCTGGAAATCCCAAGACCGATGTTGCTCGGCGTGACGGTACTCACGAGCATTGACGAACCGAGTTTTCAACGTAACTTCAACACGGAGCGAAAGTTGAGGGATCAGGTCGCGTATCTCGCGGAACTGTCGCAAAAAGCGGGGTTGGACGGCGTGGTTGCGTCACCGCTGGAGATTGAGATTGTGCGCCGCGTCTGCGGCGAGCGGTTCCTGATTGTTACGCCCGGCGTTCGACCTCGCTGGTCGGTGGCTGGCGATCAACGCCGCATCAGGACGCCGTCGGAAGCCATAGAAGCCGGAGCGGATTACATCGTCGTCGGACGCCCCATCACCGGAGCAGACAATCCACGCGAAGCGGCAAAAAACATCCTCCAAGAAATCCGAGACGGCAATGTGTGAGGGTAGCGTAGAGTGGGTTGAAGGAAAAAACACCAGTACTAGATGCGACACATGGGCTCAGTCCTCAAACTACGCCCCTTACCCGTAACGCTAGAGTGAAAACCAACTCAACCTAACTCACGATCGAATCATGGGTTTCACTAGCTTTATTAGATTCCAATTGGAAACAACTCCCGAGATATAAAATTTATTTGTGATATGTTTGATTATTCTCGTTCAACCCAACCTACGAGCTAACTGACTCAAAAGACATTACAGCCATTATTCAAACAGGCCTAAAGTTTTCTGCTCACTGCGAATTACTAGCCACTGTCAATGACCGACCAAGAGAGGATTAGGAACTACTGCATTCTGGGCCACATAGATCACGGCAAGAGCACATTGAGTGATCGTCTGCTCGAATACACCGGCACCCTAACCCAACGCCAGATGCGTGAGCAGGTGCTCGATCAGATGGACCTTGAGCGGGAACGTGGTATCACCATCAAAGCTACCGTGGTCAAACTCGAACACCACGCCAAGGATGGGGACATCTACGAACTCAACCTGATTGACACGCCGGGACACGTCGATTTTACGTATGAGGTTTCACGAAGCCTTGCGGCGTGCGAAGGAGCCGTTCTCATCGTTGACGCGGCACAGGGGGTTGAAGCGCAAACGCTCGCAAACGCATATCTAGCCGTTAACCACGACCTCGAAATCGTCCCCGTCATCAACAAAATCGACTTGCCGACAGCTCGTCCGGATGAGGTGAAGGATCAAATAGAAGATATCGTCGGTCTTCCTGCGGCGGATGCACTCTTGGTAAGCGCGAAAGAGGGACTCGGAATTGCCGACATATTGGACGCCATTGTGACCCGCATTCCGCCTCCCGGTGGAAAAAGGGATGAGCCGCTCAAGGCGCTGGTTATCGATTCGATGTACGATAACTATCGAGGCGTCATTATGTACGTTCGTGTCTTCGACAACACCATAAAACCGGGCGACAAGATACAACTGATGGCAACCGGCAAGGTATTTGACGTGGAGGAGGTAGGGGTCTTTTTGCCAACCATGACGCCGGTCGACCAACTTGATACCGGAAGCGTTGGATACATAGTCGCCGGAGTCAGAGAGATTGCGACCGCAAAGATTGGCGATACAGTAACGCACGCCAGTCGTCCAACATCTAGCCCGTTACCGGGATATCGGGAGATGAAGCCGCTCGTCTTTTGCGGACTTTATCCGGCGGATACAAGCGATTTTATTACGCTCCGCGAGGCTTTGGAAAAACTCAAACTCAACGACACCTCATTTAATTTTGAGCCGGAGACCTCCGTTGCGCTAGGATTTGGGTTCCGATGCGGTTTCTTGGGGCTGCTGCACATGGAGGTAATTCAGGAACGGCTAGAGCGAGAGTTCGGTTTATCACTGATTCGCACTGTTCCAAGTGTTAAATACCATATATACACCACAGACGGGAATCGCCTTGAAGTTGATAATCCCGCCCACGTGCCGCCGCGTGACAAAATAGATTACATCCAGGAACCTCACATCACCGCTGACATTATCGTGCCGAGGGACTACATCGGGAATGTGATGGACATCTGTCAGAAGCGGCGCGGTGCGTTCATTCGGATGAATCAGCTTGATGAAACACGGGTGCAGGTTTTTTACGATCTCCCGCTAAGCGAAATCCTGGTGGACTTCTACGACAAGTTGAAGTCGGTGACGCGCGGATACGGTTCGCTCGAATACGAAATCGGTGATTATAAAACGGCGGATCTCGTCAAATTAGACATTTTGCTCAATGGAAAGTCGGTGGATGCGCTCTCAAGCATTCTTCACCGGGATATGGCATATTCGCGCGGGAAGACATGTATCGACAAACTGCGCGAGTTGATTCCGCGCCAGATGTTCGAGATTCCGATTCAAGCCGCAATCGGAAACAAAATTATCTCACGGGAGACCGTGCGTCCCTTGCGAAAGAACGTCACCGGCAAGTGTTACGGGGGTGACATCACAAGAAAGCGAAAACTGCTGGAACAACAAAAGGAAGGCAAGAAACGCCTGAAACAGATTGGCAATGTTGAGGTGCCTCAAGAGGCATTCATGGCGGTTTTATCAGTAGACGACTGAGCCTAGATTGAGACACCGGTTGTCGGCAAGTTTCAAGAATGAACTTTTCAGATCATAGATGGTGCGGCCCGGAATACTCCAACTGTTAACCCTTCAATCCTTCCTATTCTTCGGCGTCGCTCCGGAAAACAAATTCTCGAACGTACTCCTACATAAGTCATATCTCTGGAATCTATAGCGGATTCGCGATTCGGAGATCGCTCTTACTCAATTTTGCATTCTGATGTGCTTTTTCTTAGTATTGGAGGCCATGCATTCATGAACACACCCCAAATTGACACAGCTGAGCAGCTAAACCGCTGGCAAAGATTCAAAAACACCGTGGTATGGGAATACATACAAGTTGCCGTTGTTGCTTTCGTGCTTGTCTTTGGGTTTATCCGCCCCTTTATAATCGAACCGTTCAAAATCCCATCGGGCTCCATGGAAAATACTCTACTCATCGGAGATCGCATCCTCGTCTGTAAGTTCATTTACGGTATTAAGATTCCGGGGACGGATATCAAACTCTTCGATTTTCATAAGCCTGCCCGCGGAGATGTGTTCGTATTTATTCCGCCGCATGAAAAGGCGAAGAACTTCATTAAACGCGCCGTTGCCATTGAAGGAGATACCGTGGAAACGAAGAGGGATACACTTCGCGTGAATGGTAAAGCGATTGACGACAGCAACTATACGAAACATTTGTCACTCCCTTATCACAGACGTGATTTTCCGCCCTTTCTCAGTCCGCAGTATGTCCCTGATGGCGAAGCGTTTGCCGATTTCAAGATTTCGCCGAATCGATTTTACCGCAAGTTTCCTGATGGCAAACCATTCTCGGTTCCCGACGGTTTCGTTTTTGCGATGGGCGACAATCGAGATCAGAGCAGCGACAGCAGAACATGGGGACCCGCCATGCTCGACAACGTCAAGGGACAGGCGTTTATGGTCTATTGGTCGTACGACAGCATCAGCAAACGAAGAAGGCCATGGGCAATCTGGGAGATTCCAAAAATGATTCGATTCAATCGCATCGGCAAGTTAATCCGCTCAGAATTTGATGGAAATCAAGAGTGACGTGCGAAAGGCAGCCCCGAGTTGTCCTTGGAAATACGATTAGATCATATTGTCAAAACATTCGATACCACGAAGGCGGTTAATGATGTCTGCCTTGAGATTGCGGAAGGCGAGCTATTTTTCCTTCTAGGTCCCTCGGGGTGCGGCAAGACGACATGTCTGCGGATAATCGCGGGATTCTATCAACCTGATGCAGGTCGATTAATGTTCGGCGACCGCGTCATGAATGGTGTGCCCCCGCACAAACGGAACACGGGAATGGTCTTCCAGAACTATGCGCTGTGGCCGCACATGACCGTGTCCGAGAATATCGCATACGGTCTGTTACTCCGCAAGGTTGACAAGGTGACAAGAGAAAAGCGCGTAGCGGACGCGCTTGAGATGGCGCAGATGCCGGAGTTCGCTGATCGCCCCGTGAACAAGCTATCCGGCGGACAACAACAGCGTATCGCGCTGGCGCGCGCTTTGGTCATTGAGCCAAGCGTGCTGCTGCTTGACGAACCCTTGAGCAACCTTGACGCCCAGTTACGCCTCGAAATGCGTCACGAGATTAAACAAATTCACTCTCGCTCCAGAACTACAGCCGTCTATGTCACCCACGACCAGACCGAGGCCCTCTCTCTCGCAGACCGTATGGCAATAATGCAAGACGGCGAAATCGTGCAGGTGGGCACGCCGCGTGAAATCTACCGTTTCCCCACCAACGCTTTTGTCGCCAGTTTCGTCGGTGAGACCAACTTCATCAGTGGCAAGATTCGCTCCCTGTCCAACGGGTCGGCTGAGATTGATACACCAATTGGCACTCTCCATTCCGCGTCCGTCTACCATAAATTTGCCGTAGGTGAAGAAGCAAACTGCTCAATTCGTCCCGAGGCGATAAGCTCAGCCGAGAACATCCCGCCGAACACACCCAATCAGTATCACGCCAGGGTTCTTGATACAACCTATCTTGGGCGCGTGGAGGAATATCAACTCATAATCACCGAAGATGTCAGAATCAAAGCCGTGCTTCACAACCCCGGTACCTCTGGTAAACAGACGGGCGATGCGCTCCAGTTTTGGATTCATCCTGAAGATGTTGTTCCGTTGCCCGCTCGTGACTCGAATCAGCAGACAGGATAGAAGTATCTGCCTTCAATTTGCATGGAACCGTTTGGTAGGGTTCCTCCCAATTTTCACGGTTAATGCGCCGCACCCCAGCGGCATGAGGTGTAATCGCCAATCCATCCATTCAAGCACAAATGACCACGGGGGTAAACTCATCAGTCAGCGTCATTGAGCCGCACATTGAGGAGAACTGGTCGTGCAATACACGCCTAATCAGAAGAAAGCCCACGACATAAATCGGCATATCGGAGTAACAGCCGGTGCAGGATCGGGCAAAACCGAGGTGTTGGCAAACCGTTACCTCAAGATTCTGCTGGAATCCGATGTCTCGGTGCGAAGTGTCGTCGCCATTACCTTTACGGAGAAAGCCGCCGCCGAACTCAAAGTGCGGGTACTAAAGAAGATTGACGAAAAGACACGCTCAAGCGAGGGGAACGACTGGCTGCTGGCGAAATTGGAAACCATCCGTGAAGAATTCACCGCCGCCCCCATCTCGACAATTCACGAGTTCTGTGCGCGCATTTTGCGACAATATCCGATTAAAGGCATCGGTTCAGGATTCGACATTTTACAGGGAGTCGACCATTGGCTGGTTCTTCGCGACACAATCGATTCAACGTTGAGATGTATTGCCAATCGTCCACGGGGAGATGAAACACGGGAAAAGCTTGCTAATCTGCTGCGATTGTTCGGTCGAAGGAAACTTGATGGAATCTTCAATAAACTCTTGAGCAATCGTGATGCGACCAATAACTTGCTTAAATCATTGTACCGTGAATCGGACGAGCAAATCCAAACAGCGTGGGAGGAATTTCTAGGCGCGGAATTAGAAAGAACCCTGAGAGAGCGGTTTCCGATTGACCAATGGGTGAAATCTCTAAACACTACTCTCGGTATTGCGACAGGGAAGAATGCGTCCAAAGTCAGAGATTTGACGAAGCAGCTTCAGAACAAAGGAAACACCATGGTCTCACGGCCCATTCTCTCCGAGATTTCCCTCTTAATTTTGACCCGGACTGGGGATATTGCCAAACAGAATTTCTTAGGTAAAGGGATTAATACCACCGCGGTTGAAGCCGAAATCAAGTTCCTCACCGAAGCGGCACAACATTTCCGGTCTTTTCCTTCCCTTACCGATGACGATGCCTTTCTCATCCGCGTCACATATCCGCTGTTAGCTATCTACGATCTGATACACGAGCAATACACGAATTACAAACTGACACAGGGCGCATTAGATTTTGAAGACCTTCAAATCGAGGTCAGGAATTTGTTGGGTGATGACAAGATCCGCAGCCGCCTTGCCTCTCAATACTCCCACATCATGATAGATGAATATCAGGATACCAACAGTTTGCAGTACGATATCATCAAACCGCTAGTCTCCGGCTTTGCATCGGGCAATCTGTTCATCGTCGGAGACCGAAAACAGAGCATTTACGGTTTTCGGGGCGCGGATGTGCGGACATTCCGCCAAACCTTGACCGGCATGAGCGCATACCAGTCTGGAAAAACCGATGATTTTCTGTGGGAGAAGGAAATCCTTCAAGCGAAGGAATCGGAGAAGCAAGGCGATATTCATCTCCCGGAGGCATTTCGTTTCCTGCGGAACCTTGTCGGTTTTGTCAATTTGGTCTTTGGGAGAATTATGGGAGATGGCAGTCTCAATGAGTTTGAAGTGGCATATGAACCGTTGATTATGGGTCGGAAAAACGAGGCGTCCGGCGACGTAGAACTGATCATTGGTCAGGAGCCGGGGATTCAAGAAAACGAGCTAATCGCCTCACGTATACGCCACCTGATTCAGTCGAATGATCTCGTCTGGGATCGCGATACCGAAGAACCGCGCCCAATGCGTTACAGCGACATCGCTATTCTCATCAGGAGCCGTACTCGACTCCCGGAAATCGAGTCTGCACTAATCAAAGCGAGGATTCCATATTGCGTCACGAGCGGGATTGGGTTTTATCAGAGGCAAGAAATCTATGATATCTGGAATTACCTGCAATTTCTCGAAGATCCAACCAATGATGTAGCGTTGATTGGAATCCTGCGAGCACCGTTTTTCAGTATCTCTGATGTGGAATTGTTTGAAATCTCGCAACGTTCCAATCAGGGTTCATTTTGGGAAAGGGTCAAGAACTACGCAGTAGAATCCGGTGCATCTGTGACGAACGGCGATAACCACAGCCAAACACAGGATTCAAGCGGCCAGTCCGAAGCGAGGGCCTCGGACTTCCTCCTATACGCCTGTGAGACTTTGGAAAAACATCTAAAAATTTACGGCCGTTTACCCATCGCGACATTCATTCGTCGGATAGTCAATGATACGGGTATGGTTGGAACGCTGTCGGTGGGGCTTTCCGGCGGACAGCGATGGGCAAATTTTGAAAAACTGTTGGCTATGGCGCGCGACTTCGACAGATCGGAATTTTCCGAACTGTCCGATTTCATAGAACGGTTGAATCTGTTGATTGAAGAGGAGGACCGCGAAGGTCAGGCAAGGATTGAGTCTTCAGAGGACGTCGTTCAAGTGATGACCATCCACGCCGCGAAGGGACTGGAGTTTCCAGTCGTTGTCCTCCCGTACCTAAGTCGAAAATTCAAATTCGACCAGGACCCGTTCATTGACGAGGATGTTGGCATCGGTTTCAGTCCGGCAAGGCCCGACAAGAACTACGAACGCAGTAACCCATCGATTGCCGAAGTCATGAAAAAGCGCCAAGCGCAGAAAACCGTCGCCGAGGAAAAGAGACTCTTTTATGTGGCGGCAACTCGAGCTCGCGACAGACTCCTCCTCTCGGGATCCACCGGTTTAAGCAGCAAAATGCCTAGTGATTGTTGGTTCAATTGGATGCTAAACGCGCTTGAATTGACAGAAGTCCCTAACGGATCTCGGATTGAATTCCCTGTGACGATTGAAACCTTCACTGAAAACTTGCGAACGCCAATTTCGTTCAATCTTCCTATCCGACTATTCCATTCCACTGAGCAGATGAATCTTCCGAGCGAAACGCCGAAACTTTCGTTACCTCCTGTCGACTTTCCCGAGATTCGCATAGAGCCGTTGGAATGCACGCCGGCAGGCGAAGTTCTGACTGTGCCGCAACTATTGAGCTATATCCACTGTCCCACGAAGTTCTACCTCAAACATCGACTCGGTCTTCCGGACACAAATGTTCTCGTTCCGGAGGAAAAAGATCCGGATTTGCAAGATGTCGCAATTCGCGGCGTGCTTGGTCAACTACGAACACATGCGGATTGCAATCGCGATCTGGGCATGTTAATCAACACTGCTGTGGAATCCGTATCGGACACCCTCACTGAAGATGGTGTGACTCTCCACGTCAAGCACTTCTTGGATTCTGATCTCGGGAAGCTGGCGCTAGCCGCCAACGAAAGCTGCTGCGAACAAGAGATTCACGCGCTGCTCGATAATCACGTTATCCACGGCGTAGTAGACCGACTCTACAAAGGTTCGGATGGGCTATGGCGGATTATCGATTATGAAACCAATCAATTCGACTCGTCAGAGATAGAAACGTGGTCAGACTTCTACCGTCCAAAGATCGAGCTGTGCGCGCTGCTGGTTCATCGACTTTACCCGGACCAGCATGTGATACCGGCAACAATTTTCTTTACCTCGCTCGCCGAAGCCCATTCATTGAACCTGACCGCGGACGAATTAGAACATTTGGAGCAGCAGTGGCTCGGGAGAATTAAAGTCATTCAGACGGGGACGTTCGAGAAAAACAGAGGGCACTGCCCGCATTGTCCCTACTTCGTAGAAGAGCAGTGCCTGCTCTCGGATCCGGAATAGTCGGCAAGATTAAGGAGACGGGTGCCCCGGTTCGCAGTAGCGAGGGGAAGAGCCGGTTTCCGATTGACACCGTCCAGTCCAAACCGAACGCTTCGGAAGTTAACGGGGAGCAACCAGTTTAACCAAATCTTTGATGCGATGGTTGAAGGCCCGCTGCAACCCCCAAGCGAGACCATCCCACAAACCATTGAATAAGTACAACTCCACGGAGAGAAATACATGAATCGACCCCCGGAATCATTTGTGCGAGTGCGGGAAGACCGCTTGCTTGCTTTTTCAACCGCTTGTTATGAGAAAGCCGGATTGTCCCACGACCACGCGGCGCTGATTAGCCGACTCTTGGTCAACTCGGATCTACGCGGCGTACGCACGCACGGGACACGGAACACCAACGGCTACTGCAGCGGATTTGAGGGCGGCAGCCACAATCCGCTGCCTGACATCCGAGTGATTCATGAGTCGCCGACCGCCGTGGTGCTAGACGGGAACGGCACGCTCGGCTATCTGCCGATGGTTCGCGCGGCCGAGCACGCCATTGAGAAGGCGAAAGAGTTGGGTATGGGGATGGGACTTGTGCGCTATATCGGGCATTACGGTTCGGCAGGCCACTACGCGCGAATGTGCAGCGAGGCTGGCTGTATCGGGTTCTCGGTGCAGGGGTATTCCGATCAGGGCAGAGCCGGAGGGCGCGGGGCGCAACTGGGTTACTTCGGCAATCCACCAATCTGTTTTGCCATTCCGTCCGGAGAGGAGCCGCCGGTTGTGCTTGATGCCGCGACCTGTATCTTGGCGGATTATCAACGCGGACCAGAATTTGACGAACTCCTGTCGCTGATCCCGGCTGCGTTTTTCAAGAGCATCGGGTACACGGCGGTCGCCAGCTTGCTGGGCGGCGCGTTGACCGGATTCACCGAACCGCCGCCGGAGAACACCTCCAAATGGAGCGGGGCACAGTTGGGGGGAATGGTTCTCGCCATCCGCATTGATTCCGTGGTGCCCGAGGCGGTCTTCAAAGCGGAGGTGGACCGGATGGTGAGGGATGTGCGCGAGACATACGAGCCGATGCCGGGGTATGACCGCGCGTTGCTGCCGGGCGCGATGGAAGCGGAATTAATGGAGACGCACCGTCGGGAAGGCATTCGTTACGGTGCGGAGGAGCAGCAGTCGGCGCGGGCGGTGAGCCAAAGGCTTGGCGTGCCGCTGCCGTGGGATCAACCGAACGAATAGTAACGGATCGCATGAGATTAAGCGAGTGAATTACGAGTACGATAGTAGATCCCATCGTCTACAGCGTGCGATAACAACTTTGGTACTTACTATTTGAACAGCCACTAATCTCGACTTTGTACAAAAGTACAACGGTTGGGTTGTGCGGAAACCTGTACAACGCGAAATCCGTAGGCGGGAATCAAACGAGCGGATAGCGAGTGCGATAGAGATCCCCTTGCCCCGCCGTGATGGCACCGGAAACCGCTACCGACTTATTCGCAAGTCAACCAAAAATACCAGATGGTTAAAATCTCTCCCGCTTTTCTCCAACGCTTTATTACCACCATCTGTTATACGGCTTAAATGTACAAAGTCGAGCTAATAGGTTCCATCTATACTCTACGCTGTTGGAAGTTGCGTTTTTTAAGAGTCTAGAAATGGAGCGTGAGTTTTGCAGGTGGTAGGAGGAGTTCCCACCGATTCCCGACCGTCGCGATTCGGAGATCGCTCCTACAAACCTTCCGTGCACAATTGCGCAAAATTAACCGATGCTGAGCATATCATTCTTCTACCCATTCAGACAAGCGACCATGTTTTTCGCGACAGTGTTCAAGCACAAGGTGGGCTTCAGCTGTTTCTTGCTGCTTCTCCCTTAACTCTTGATTGGCGGTCAGAATCTCGTTTATTGGGGGGCGAAGTCCCGATGAAAAGTGTAGCACCAATAGCATTGCCCACAGCGCGCCTACGTGAATTAGCGTGCGTCGTGTCTTGGATGGCACTCTGCCGAGAACACCGATGGCCCAGATACCGGCAACGGATCCCCCGACTGCACAAGCAAATCCGCCAGCGATGGCGTGAGAAACAGCACGCTTCCGCGTATCAAGTCCAGCATTAAGCCAAGCGCCCAAAATGGCACCGCTAATGACAGCGCCAATCAACATGAGGATGGCAGATTCAACGCCGTCCTCCGCATACGTTTCGAGTTGCACAGTTCGGTTGTAAACCCGCTGTTCTGCCTCGCATGCGTCTTTATCCGAATCCATTGAATCGCGTCCGAATAGTTGCCCTCCCGACCAATTGAGGACGATTGCGACTATGAGGATGCCAACCAAAGTAGAAATACGGTTTGATTTCACCGAACTGCACCTCGCAAAACAGGTTAATCAGAGGTCTAGAACTGTTAGCCATCAGCAATATGTCGATTTAGCATTGCGGATGAGGCAACTGACGAAGTATATCACAGGCTGCTGGGAAGTATCGCAAGAAAATGACAGAGCAAAATAGATGACTGAATATTGCTGCCACGCCTGCAGCAGAAGATACCCCATCAATACCATTCGCTACAACTGCGATTGCGGCGGTGTTCTGAATCTCAAGAAGGAGAGGAAGCCCTTCCCGCTCGACGAGATTTCGGGGCGGATCAGTACGCTTTGGCGCTATCACGAAGCGATCCCTGTTGACGATGATTCATCCATCGTTTCACTTGGCGAAGGCATGACACCGCTCGTACCGTTCGATGATTTCGGGCACGGACACTACCTGAAATTGGACTTTATTGCCCCGACAGGCTCGTACAAGGACCGCGGAGCGTCCGTGCTCCTCTCCAAGCTGGTTGAGCTCGGTGTGCGGGAGGTGGTTGAGGATTCGTCGGGAAATGCCGGCGCTGCGGTAGCCGCCTATTGTGCCAGAGCCGGAATCGGCTGCACGATCTACTGTCCCACGTCCACGTCCAAAGGAAAACTCGCGCAGATCGCCGCCTACGGATCAAGTTTGAAACTAATTGAAGGCAACCGCGCGGCGACCACGGAGGCAGTGCTAGAAGCGGCGGAGACCACCTATTACGCCTCTCACAACTGGAATCCGTTCTTTCTGGAGGGAACAAAAACGGTAGCGTTCGAGATCGCCGAGCAACTTGGATGGAGAGCGCCCGATCACGTGATTTGCCCCATCGGCTTCGGGAGTGTCTACCTTGGCTTATACATCGGGTTCGGCGAGTTATGCGCGAATGGAGTCGTCGAGAAGATTCCCCGGCTACATGGTGTGCAGTCTGCAGCGTGCTCCCCGATCTACACGGCGCACAGCGAAGATGGCAAGATAAAACGAACCCCTCAGACCTATGAAACACTTGCCGAAGGGATTGCGGCGGAATATCCAATTCGGGGTGAGATGATTCTGGATGCCCAGCGAGAAACGGACGGGGCGTTCACCGTCGTGAGCGAAGAAGATATTAAGACCGGGATTAAAGTGCTTGCAGCGGGGGGAATTTACGTCGAGCCTACGTCCGCGGTTGTGGTGAAGGCGTTTGACAGGTTTGTGGAGGCGGGGATTATACGTCGGGGTGATACGGTTGTTTCGATCCTTACGGGTTCCGGGTTGAAAGCGACGGAGAAGTTAATGAAGATTTTGTGAGAAGCAACAACTAACGACTTTAACCATCCCAACTTTCACCAAGCTACCGATACCCATTCAATGGTCGTTACGATAACTTTGACACAGTGGTTCCGATGCAACTGTAACTGAATCACCGAGCGGCTCTACCTTTTTTCTTCCGATGGTCAGCAGAGATTCTCAAGGACTAACTATTCGCTGTTGCTTTAACGTTTCGATTTCCCGTTTGAGTTCTTCAATCTTCCTCTCCTGTGCGCGATCCTCCCTACTGGGCCACGCAATGATTATTTGTGGGATCACGACAGCCACCACAATTAGCGCCATCAACCAACGGATACCTTTATCCAGACTATCAACTTTCCCGCGTATCCATGCAACGCTCTGCTCTACGTTCCGAAGTCGAGTATCTAAGACTCCAATTCTTGTGTGGGTTGCGGTGATGTCCGGTTGTAATTCCTGCTTGGTTGCACTGAGTTCCGCTTTGACCTCGTCCTTAACAATCAAGCGGATCTTTTCAAGGTCTTGAGGCGTTAGTGCAGCGAGAGCTGGCAACGCTATTGCGCAAAGGAGTATCGGGAGAAAGAGAATCGTTTTCATGGAGAATGCCTTCTGACAATAGCAGATTGCCGGCAGGTCTCTATTTAGTTTTGCTGCGCGATTGTGTCCAAAATAGCCTGTCTGAACGGAAGGTCTCGAGTTCAAATCTTCATTCTGGGTTAAGACGGTTGCCTTGATACTTTCGGGTTGAAAGCGACGGAGAAGTTGATGATAGTAGTTGGACGCTCGTAGGGGACGGCCCTTGTGCCGTCCCTAGGTACCGGCGGACAAAGCGATCAGTATCGCCAATCTTCGTGAGCAAGCGGCGCGCGGTTGAGTTCGTCCCGATAGGAGCGCCATTGTGGAATAAAGTTGTCCATCAACTCGCGAAACCGGTCGTTATGGCGGCGCTCAAGTAGATGCACCATCTCGTGTACTAGAATATACACTAGACATGAACTCGGTTTCTTCGCCAGTTCGAGATTGAGCCAGATACGTTTGGCTTCAGCGTTACAGGAACCCCAGAGCGTTTTCATTTTCTTGATTCGTACGTCTTCGACTGTTACGCCCAGCTTCGGTTCCCATTTGGCGATGAGCGGCGGCAACTGATTGCGGAGGTGGCGTCGATACCAACGGTGAAGAACCGCTTCCCGCGCCTCTCGGTCAGAGTTCGGTCGCACGCCTAATTCAAGCCTCGTGTTGTTGCGCAGTTTAACCGTCGGCGGTGCGTCACGCTCGATTACATCAAGCCGATAGCGACGCCCTTCAAAATAGTGACTCTCTCCGGTGACGAACTCACGTTGAGATTGACGTACCTGCCGCTCAAACTCCCCTCGCTTCCGGCGAATCCATCCAAGGCGTGAGATGACGGCGAGGCGCACAGCTTCATCATCAAGGTACAGAGGCGCTGCCACGCGAACGCGGCCGCTCGGTGGATAAACGCCGACATGGAGGTTTTTGATCTCCTTGCGGACGATTTCGACCGGAATTCCCGATACTTCTATACGGTGATTGTTAATTTTGGTATTCACCTTGGTTTTTCACAATCTCGAAGAGAGCGTCAACGTCAACGGCGTATTCGGCAAAATCTTCCGCAATGACCCGAGCCATTGCTTGGCGCACTTTCCGTTCCTTGAGCCTATGTCCTTTCCAGTCGTCTTCTCTTGAATTCAGGACTACCCGATTCAGTGCAACTGCCATCCGTTCTCTGATTTCTCGATTCCGGAGGTTCTCGTTTTGACCTCCCGCCTCCGCAATTTCTGAATCTTCTGTTACATTTATATTGTCGAATAGAGACCGTAGTGCTCCTGTATTGACTCGCGGAGGATAAGGCGCATCGGTTTGTTCTTCTATCCGCCGTGTTAGTTCCACAATCCTCTTCAAATACGCTTGGTATTCGATTGCCCCCTGTCTTCGCTCGCGGATTAGGTCATCAAGCAGGACGGACATTCGCTCGTAGAATTTAGGATTTACCGGAGTCCGGTCGACAATCAGCCGACGGACGTTGTGTTCAATCGTTTCCGCCGCCGCTCTTTCACTCCGCCGAATCCCGTCGGGCAACGCGTCGACAGCGTTTTCACCACGTTGGACAATCAGTTCCACGAGAGTCAAGTCGTCGAACTCGGAAAGCGTCTCGCTCTCCTCTGCCCGGATGTAGCTGTCTAGCAGGTGGCGCATAGCGGGTTCATAGACCTTCAGATCAATGTAATCGCCACTCGCCAATTTGACCTCCTGGCGCACACTCTCGTAGTGATCGACCTCGGCTTTAATCTCCTGTGCCTCGGCATCGCTGTAGCCGGCGTCACTCATCTCGTTCGCCAGATTGGCGTACGCCCGCAATAACCCCGCGACGGACTTATAGAGGGTTAGGCGCTTCTGCTCATTGGCTTTGAGTTGGTCAGCGTTGCCGCTCTCCTCGGCGCAAAAGAAGCGCAGATATGACTCCGTGTTCGGTGGTGGCTCGACCGGTTCGCAGAGCGCTTTGACCGCCTCACGCGCCTCCTCAAGGCGTTCCCGACCTTTCTCAAGCCGATTTTCTAGCAGACCCTTTACGTCTTCCTCGTCGTAGTCGGCGAAGGCTTCTCCCGTATAGTCGGCAATCGATCTCTCCAAGGAACGAAACAGGTCCTTGTAGTCGATAATGTAGCCGTAATCTTTGTCTTCGCCATGGAGGCGGTTGACCCGGCAGATTGCCTGAAACAGACCGTGGTCCTGCATCTTCTTATCAATGTAGAGATAGGTTGCCGGCGGGGCATCGAAACCGGTGAGAAGTTTGTCCACCACAATCAGCAGCTTCATCTGCCCCGGCTCCTCAACGAAACGCTTCTTGGCCTCCTGCTCGAACTGCTCGACCTTGTGCATGGCGGTGTCTTCCGATTCGTCGAAGTGTTCCGCGAGCATCTTCCGGTAGATGTTATACTGGAGCAGCCTTTCTGTCGATCCTTCGCCGGTTTCTTCTCCCGTGATGGCGGACGGAGATGGACGGTAAGAGGTGACGATGGCGCATTTGCCCTGCAGAAGCGTTCCCTGAAACATCTCGAATAACCGACAGGCGGCGTAGATGCTGTCGGATACGAGCATGGCGTTCCCGCGCCCATTCTGTAAACGATCGCGCGTTTCCATGTCGATCAGGATGTCGGCGACGATTTTGGTGAGCCGGTTAAAGGAACTGAGCACATTTTGCATCGTGCCCCAACGCTGTCGGAGTTGCGCCTTTGCCAGATCGGTCAACCCTCGCGTCTTGACTTCAAACCATCGATCGACGTGAGTTTGGGAAGTTATCTCTTGGTCGATGTCACGCGCTTCATAACGCAGGTCAAGCACGACCTCGTCTTCTACAGCCTCGTCGTATTTGTACGTATGGATGTAGGGACCGAAGGTTTGGATACTCTGCGGCTTGTCGCGCTTGAGCAATGGGGTGCCAGTGAAGCCGATTAGCATTGCCTCCGGCAAAATAGCCTTCATCGCCCGATGGAGTTTGCCCGACTGTGTGCGGTGGCATTCGTCCACGAAGACGAAAAACTCGCCACAAGGCTGAAAACCATCGGGCAGATTCTGTTTGATTTCTTCAATGAATTCCTCTACGTCTCGGTCACTGATTTCACCCGATGCGCCGAACTTGTGCACCAGCGAACAGACCAACCATTTAGCGGGGTCATTTAGCGCGCCCACCAAGTCGGCGCCACTCCGAGTACGGTAGATGTCCTCATTCACTCCCGTGAAGACCTTCTCAATCTGTTCATCCAGTTCGGTGCGGTCGGTGATGATTAGCACACGACTGGGCGGTATGTTCTCGCGAATCCATTTCGCCAGCCAGACCATGGTTAGGCTCTTGCCGCTGCCTTGGGTGTGCCAGATGATGCCGCCTTCTCGCTTCTGCACGCGCGCTTGTGCAGCCTTCACGCCGAAGTATTGGTTATGACGGCAGATTTTCTTGGTTCCGGCATCGAAAACAATGAAGTCGTGCAGAAGTTCAAGCATCCGTTCTTTGTTACAAATATGGCGCAACTCTCGGAGCAGCGGGTTACCATCCTGAATGTCGTCGGTTTCCTTCCAGTGCATCCAATGTTTCTCCGGTGTCTCAATCACACCGTATCGCAGTCCTTCGGATTCGCTCCCCGCCATGACGAGTTGCACTGTCGAGAAGAAGGGGAGGATGAATCCAGATCGTTGGTTGCCGAGGTTCTGGCGGATGCCCTCGGAAACCGATACCGTGGAACGCTTTAACTCCAGCACGCCGAGCGCTATTCCGTTGACGTAGAGCACAATGTCCGGCCGCTTGGTGTTTTCCGCTACAACGGTCACCTCCTCGGCGATACCGAAATGGTTGTTTGAGGGGTTTTTCCAGTCGATTAGCCAGACAGTTTGATGGTGCTCGCCCGCATCGGGTTGGATTTTCACGCCGTATCGGAGCAGTCCGTAAACCTCGCGGTTTGCGTCGTAGAGCTTCCTGTTCCCACCGACGGCAGCGGCCTTGCGTACTTCAAACAGAGTTCTCTCAATGAGTTGGAGGGTGTAACCTTGACTCTCCAGCCAGTCGGTCAGAAGTTCAGTCTCAATGTTGCTATTGTTAGGACGATTCTTCCAATCGCCAAGGCCGACGTACCCGAGTGCACTCTGGAAGAAGGCAATCACGCGCCGTTGTGTTAGGTATTCCTGTTGTCCTACGGTGGTCATCTCACTACTCACACGGGGTTATTTACGCCATGGCGATAATTTATCTTGCCGATTTGCTTCAAGCGGCTGAGTCGCTTGTCTTTCGTTGAGGCTCTCGTAGCGCCACAATTCGGTAAACCTCTGGTGCTTCGCGATCACAAATGACAGATACCTTTAAACCGATTCGGCAATGTTGCTGTTTTCAGATGCATTCATAATACTGCTATAAAGAAACACTCCGATATCTTTCCGGTGTTGGTCTAAACTGGGGAATTGCTTTTTCTCGCACACTGCGTTGAACCGCGTCAACACCTTACTATTAATAGCCTGTTGATTCTGGAAGATAGCTAGAGATCGGAACGGCATTTCCCACGACTTGAACTGTTGCAAGACAATTGTGGTGTCCCGTACCCTATCGTCGTTGCTGAGGGCATGCACTAATAGTGGCTCACGCATCCCGTTGATTCGACAATCTACGGTGTACATGCAGTCGGGATCATGTTCTGGATGACTCCAGTTGAAATTCATGCGCGGTACAGGAACGCTTTCATGCAACACGGCGCGGAAATCGTCCATAAATGTGGATTGAACCCGTTCCCTTGACAAGTGAGACACGTCGGCGATTTTGAGAAGCGCTTGAATGAAAGAGTAGAGCGCATCTCCGTAGCCTCCATCCTGTACCTCAAGTATAAGTTCCCCGCAACGGTCTTCAACTCCGAACATGGATAGCGCTTTCAAGATAATCTCGCGGCGTGTACCGCGATGAAGCGCCTTTTCATCAATATCATACGTGAGGTGCATATAGGTATGTCCTTCGTCGGAAAGCACCCAGCGTCCGAAATCTTTTTTCAGAACGATGGCAAGGTGATCCCCGTCCTCAAACATGAAAGGGGTAAACACGCGAAATCGCTCTAAACCATCGGCTGACAAACTAACTTTTTCTGAAACTGTTTCAAAAAAGTCTTGCTCTATTGATTTGATGGACATTGCTTACACCTCCTCAAAAAGGGGCTCCTGTAGGCTAGACGGCTCATCAAAGTTTGCGTCAAGAATTAGACACCTTAGAGCACCGTTGATATTGTTATAACGAGTGGTGGACACCGCGTAATCCTCTTTCCGTATACCTTGTCTCTGGTACCGCTCTGTCGCGAAGTGAATGTGAAACCCTTTTACTTCAGTATTTTCGATTAGATTAGTGTGCGCGTGGTTGCATCCATTGTAACGACGAAGTCGAAATAGTCGATTTGACTGAGGGACTTGAACAGCCAAGACTACCGAAAAATTCGACGAGTCAAACTCACTCTTTCTGATAATTATGCGGAAGCCGTTCCCTGCATCACCGGTTAGATCTAGATGAAGGTCTCTGTGACCGCGTTTCCTTTTAATAGTGAACTGGCTATGCCAGTCCTCCGGTAACGGCTTGTGTTCCTGTATCAACGCTGCGATTTCCTGATCCGAATAGATAATATTCATAAACGGTTGGACGCATTGAGAATCGTTAGCGTTGCCCTTAAGGATTCTTTGAAGCTGACTTTTTTGACGATTGCTAGGTTTGAATTTGGAGCGAGGTTTATAAGATTGCTCTTAATTCCTCGGCAGGAAGCATTAAGAACAGTGCCATCGCTCTGTTGTAGTCGCTGTCATCTACCGATTTGAATCGAACCTTGCATCGCTTAGTAGGCTCGGGATGGGGTAGATTGACAGGTTGACAATGCAGATCGTTCGAGAATTCATCCAAAAGTTCATCGGGCACGATGGATACTGTACCGCCGTAGATCGCCCGCACATTCAGCACGTCATCTATGCTCACACCGTATTTGAACATCACATCATTGACGTTCATTTTTTGCCCCTTTTCTTTTTATACGAGTGTTCAAATCTAGTTGTCTATTCGGTCGGGTTTAGTACATGGTAACACAAAACTCATAGATTAACTCTTGATTCTCTAATTGCTTTAGGGGACCGCGTCAGACTGCACTAGTCGCACTCGTCCAGTGAGCAGTTGCTGCATCATCCCTTGCTTGATAGCAAGCACCTTGTCTCGGCGGCGCTGCAAAGCGGAGATTTCCGCCTCCATGTTCGAGAGAATGGTGGCAATAGCAACTTGCTCCTCTACCGGAGGTACTAAGAAGGTCATATCCTTAAGAAACTTGAAATGTCTGTTGTAGCCAGTCTCAGGAATGCTCTTCATTGACAATTGATAAAAGAAAAACTCGGTGACATTCTGACCGGGCACTGCAAGTATCTGGGTTCCATCTGCACCTATCAGGAAATCTTCATTAAGGAATTTCACAATGCGGGTGTGATCGCCGAAAATTATCAAACCATCTGTCGGGCATTTGAAGAGTTTGTCGGTTCGATCTGAATATGCAACGACCTGGATTTGACCTTGATCTATGACCGGGTGAAAACCGTGAGTGGCATATTCAGAGGCCTGGATCTGATGATTCTTACCGTTCAGGCGCTTAAACACGTCTCCGAACGTTTTCGTTTCCCATTCCCCACTGAACCCCGGCAGACGTGTCCTGCCGGTGAGGAGTTGTTGCATGGTTGCCTGTTTGATTGCCCGCTTCTTGGCAATGAGTGCATCCAACGCCCCAATCAACCCGTCCACATCTGACAACACCTCAGCGATGGCGCGTTGTTCTGGCAATGAAGGAACTTGAAAGACAAAATTACTAAAGATGGACTTTGAAATTATAGGGGTTGCAGTAATTCCGGCTTTGGCCAACAAAAATTCCGAGTTGGATTCGAATAGATAATACAGAAATTCTGCGCTGTGGTCGGAGTTCGGTATCACGGCGTTGATTTGCTGATTACAGCTACCTATTTTCCTCAGTATAGCATTTTTTCCAATGCTTGCTATGCACGTAACTAATACCGTATTTGGAGGTAATGTTCTTCTTATTGAATTCAAACCGTCCCGTGTAATCATCCTCTCGGACGCACTCATGTCCCTGTCGAAAGTAATATCAGTGGGGGTAATCCAAGGATATAATCCATTCCAAAAAGCGGCGGTTTGAATGCTGGGAGTTTCCCCAGTAACAAGATCGCCAAATTCTGATACTCGCGTCGTTTTCCACTCGTCGTTAAACCTCTGCTGACGTGGTGATTGCGATTGTATGGTTGGTAGGCTCATGTCCAATCAATTTTCATCTTCTGCAGATGTGCCTCTACCTTCGCGCTCATCGTTTTCACCTCGGATTGCAGATCCGATAACTGTAGTGCATAACGTACCTCCAGCACTTTCACACGACTGGTGAGATGGCTTGTCAGGCGTTGTATTTCGTCTTCCTTCGCTGCTTGGATGCTTGCCAACCATTTATCTCCGACGACAATCGTCTTAATCTCTACCTCGGTAAGCGCTGCGTAACGAGCCAACACCTTCGTATCAAGCGCAATCCGAGCTGCCCTAACCGCTTTGTCTGCTTTGGACTTGGTTTCTAAGAGCGATAGGCAACACTCAAGGGCATCCCGTTCCTCGTCGGTATCTTCCTCGTCGAGAGGTGTTACCAAATCCGGCGTGATTTCCTTTAGCCGCGCCTTCACGCCCGCTATTGTGACGTTTCCCTTGTCGTTTAGCGCGCTTAGCAGCAAACCCTCGTCTCCGGTGTGCTCCTCGACGAAATCCTCCAACGCGCTTTTGGCGTTTTCCTGTTCTGCCACCAACATATCAAGGGTATCCTGTTCGGCGGCGAAATAGCGCGCCACAATTAGCGATGGGGGGATCAGGTCCATCTTGTATTTTCTGCGTCTAAGCGTCAGATCGGGTGTCTCGCTGATTTTCCTGTCCTTGTCCTCAATGGCATCGCGCGGCTGAGCGGCTTCCACCCAGCCGTCGGAGGCGATGAGGTGGATGTCATCTTGCATCGTCTCGTCCCAGTAGTCCATGAGGCGTTGGTAAACATCGTACGGGTTAAGCAGCGGCATCTCGGTAAAGCACTGGAGCATATTCTCCGACAGGGCATGATTGATCTCTTTAGGGGATGTGCCGACGTTAATGTTTAACAGCATCGGTTCGTGGTCATGCCGCCAAGTGTTGAACCTGCGCGTCACGCTTTCTCGGAACAATTTGAATTCGCTGTGATTGAGAATAGTGGCTTTCACTTGCTGTGTTTCCACTTTGGGGTCGCTGTAACCCTGTCTACCGTTGCCCTTAAACAGTTCGCGGCGCAGTGAAGGGAAGATCGTCCAGTAGTCACCGAGAGCGTCAATATCACGATTAGGGATTCCGCCGTTCAGATGAGCGTCAAGATCGTGCAAATCTTCCGGTTCGCTGGCGTCGATGTAACGCGGGATATTGAGGTTGAAATCGTTAGCTGGGTCGGCAATCTCGGAAACGGGCACCATGCGGGAGTAACCCTCCTCCTCGATGCATCTGTTGAAGACATCCACGATTTTGTGAATATCTTGGGAGCGGAGACGGTTCTTGTTGCCGTCCTTGAGGAAGTCCTTGCTGGCGTCAATCATGAAAATGCCGGAGCGTGCGCCGGCATTCTCTTTGTCGATGAACAGAATGCAGGCTGGGATGCCGGTGCCGTAGAAGAGGTTGGGGGGCAAGCCGATGATTCCCTTAATGAAGCCTTTTTGGATTAGCCGTTTGCGGATATCTGCCTCTTTGTTGCCGCGAAACAGGACGCCGTGAGGCAGGATGATGGCGCCTTTACCTCTGCTGTTGAGCGACGCGATGAAGTGCAGCAGATAGGCGTAATCGCCGTTCTTGGCAGGCGGGATACCGTACACAAAACGCCCGTACTCGTCATGCGCAGGATTGAGACCGTTAGCCCACGCCTTGTCGGAGAACGGCGGATTAGCCACGGCGAAATCAAATGTCTTTAAGCCGCCATGTTAATCCTTGAAATTTGGATCGGTTAGAGTGTTGCCATGCCGAATGTCGGCGGTCGGATTGTCGTGCAGAAACATGTTCATCCACGCGAGCGCGTAGGTGGCGTTGTCTTTCTCCTGGCCATAGATGGTGATACCCTGGGACGCTTCGTCGGCGGCTTTGAGCAGCAGCGAGCCGGAGCCGCAGGTGGGGTCGTAAATCGTCTGGTTCTGACGGGTGTCGGCGCCAATTCCGATAACCCTTGCCATGATGCGAGAAACCTCGGAAGGGGTGTAAAATTGCCCTTTGCTCTTACCCGACTCGGTGGCAAAGTGACGCATGAGGTACTCGTAGGCGTCTCCGAGCAGATCGTCCCCCTCGGCACGGTTGGCGCGGAAGTCAAGCCCCTCGAATATGGCGACCAGCTTGGAGAGGCGATCCTGCATCTCTCTGCCGGCGCCGAGTTTGCTCTGATCGTTGAAGTCCGCCTGATCAATGACACCCTTGAGGTCGGTTGCTTCGGCGAACTTCGCGATAATCTTGTTGATTTTGTCGCCAATCTCAATGTCGCCTTTCAATTCTACCATGTCATCAAAACCGCTGCCGTCGGGGACTTCGATGAGTGGGTCGGTCTGTGCGGCGTACTTGTCGGTGACGTACTTCATGAAAAGCAGCGTCAGGATGTAGTCCTTGTACTGGGAGGCATCCATTCCACCGCGCAGCTCGTCGCAACTTTGCCAGAGCGAGGCGTAGATTTGAGATTTCTTCAGTGCCATAGTCGGCTTTCACCTTGGAATGTTATTATTCTACTTTCAATGCAGTCGTGTGCCATATTATATGCAGTTTGCGTATGCCCGTCAATCTTACATGGATCGTGTATCATGAACGGTATTGCAAGGTTAAAATCTGGGTGACGGACGGAGGGAAGGTTGTATTGGGACAAGAAAATGCCGGTGGACAATTGAAGCGAACGGTCACAATGCGGCGTTAGTTGACGGACGAATCACCGATAGATTTGTGATTGAAGTTCGTGACGACAAACGGGTCGCGAGTTTAAGTACGCCTCTACAGGAGCAGTGTCCGGCGGAGCAAGGGGATTTCTATGGGAACTCTATCGCCTTCGCTGTTCACTCGGTTGATTGCACCCTACAAGAAGCGGTGGGCGGAGGATTAGCTATCGCACTCCTTATTCAGTCGTTTGATTCCGCCCGACGGGATTCTACTCAAGGTCCAATTCGGCGGTGAGGTTGCGTCCGGGGTCGTGGTAGCGGATGAGGCGCCCGACGGAAGACACCCAGAACAACTGCCCGTCAACATTGATGCGGAAGCAACTCAACTCTTGGTCGTTAACGACAATCTCTTCGGCATCTTCGACGACGACGTGGAGCGAACGAAGCGCCGCATCCCGCGGATCGATCAGATCGACTTCCCACTGCAATTCGGTCGATAGCTCCTGTTGGCGGAAAATTAGGTCCCATCCCCAAAATGAGAGGTCTCCAATGAAATGGGGAACCTTCTCGACCCACATTTTGAATCGTTCGCCATCCTTCGTGAATCGAAACCGAGTCCCTTCGCGGGTATATTCATAGGATGTCGTCGTGCCGTTTACATCCATCTCCGATTGATAATACAGCGCCTTCCCGTTAAGCGTGAGATATAGACGCGAATGAGCGGTGATTTGGCCATGGACCTCATCATCAAGCGATAACGCCCCTTCGATTTGATAACATTGGATGCCGTCATGGGTGATAATTCGTTCGACGCGATTCGCGCTCACCCCGATAGGTCCCCCGTCACGCTCAATGGTATATTGGTTTCGTTCGCCGACCTGGAGGGGAATCAAATCTTGCCAAGTAATCATGGCGCTCTGAAAATCGAGCACTTCCATCTTGCCGGGTTTCGCCGCCAAGCGGCCATTTCCTCTCCACAAGGCAACGTGCGCCGCACCAACACCTTCGGTCTCCCCAGTGAGTGAATCCATCGCCACCCAATCGTCATTGCCGCCAAGGTTTACCTCTACCCAGTGATGTTGAACAAATACACCGTTATTCGTGTACAGCAGTCCCCCAAGAACGTTCGCAGGAACGCCAAGCGAACGAATTAATTTGACCGCAAGCCGCGATCTTGACAGCGCATTGCCGGATCTGTTTGAAAGGCATTCATCGACAGAAACCATCTTCGGAATGTGGGAGATTTCTTTTGTCACCCAATGGACTACCGCTTTCACAGCATCGTAGCTTGTGTCAGTTCCGGCAGCAATCTCCCTTGCTTTAACTTCAATCTCCCCGCGTGATTCGTCTGCGCGGCTATCCTGAATAGGTCTCGGTTTTGGCGCTCGCTCAGGGAGTTTATGCGACTTGACGTTAAGGACGCCGATAATATGCGCGGTCTCGGGACTTGGATGCACCTTACCCTCAAACCACTGATTTGAAACATCTAGCCCCAATTCACCTGATACAGAAACCTGGAGGTCGAGGCGCATTTGCAACGCGATGAGGTCCGCCGCAGCACCAAGTTCTCGATTAACGTTCAGGCCAGGCAGATCAGAATCTTGACGCAGCGCCGCCAAACGATTCTCAATCGCATCTTGCCTCGGCAGCACGGAATCGTCCGCAAGTAAAATCTCGGTACTCTGCGAAGGCATGTCCCATTTCACAATCCGCCGGCTCTGCTTATCAAACCAGAAGTCCATCTCCAAACCGTTGTGGTACCCTTGAAGCCATTCGGTTTGGAAGACAGTTTCCCCAACCGTAAGTTTTTCCCCGCCAGCCCACGTCAACCGAAATTCGATGGTCTTGGGTTGGCGCGGCACGGCGAGCGGGGTAAGAATATTGAACGATTGTGTGCCGCGTTTCCTGAAGTCGAACTGTCGGAGAACGACGTTGTAGTGATCAATCCTGAAATTGTCGTCAACGAGATAAGTTGGCTCGGGCAGGGAGATCTCGTTATCGAAATTTTGACCTCCAGCGACGATTCGTTGGATTGCTGTGTCACTTTCAAATGTGGTCTCAACCGTAGATTGAGTAAACCCGTTGATGTACGTGGAAAGCTGGTATTCAATCGGCAATTGTGTTTGAGAGTTTAACCGAGTATCAGCTACCAACTTGACTTTCTGGTTCAGTTCGCTTTGACCGATGTTGAACAGCACAGTCGTTTGCATCGTCAGATCATCACCGTCAGACTTTACCCCATAGGTGATGTAGCCGACGGGGTTGCCGGACATCTTGATTTGGTAGTACACCCGATCCGCGTGGACGGTAAAGGCTAGAGACAGCAGAATTATGTGGATTATGAAAGGTAGTCTTCTCATACGGAAAATCTTCGACGTGACAGCGGTTTTAGCAAGGTCATAGTTAATCTAGGGTTTCGCCGGGCTGAAGTGTGACAATCTCAACATCCAAGGATTCTGTGAGTTCTCGCAGGGCGTCCGGTGTCCCGGTGAGCACTGGAAAGGTGCCGTAGTGAATCGGCAGAATCGCGGGGACATTAAGCAACTCGGCGGCATAAGCGGCTTCGCGCGGGCCCATGGTGAAATGGTCGCCAATGGGCAATATCGCCAGATCAGGCTGATAGATTGACCCGATAATTCGCATGTCGCCAAAGACGTTTGTATCGCCAGCGTGATAAATCTTATATCCGTTCGGAAATTCGACGACATATCCCGCCGGCTCACCGAGGTAGACGGTTGTGCCGTCGTCTTCCGTGAAGCTGCTGCTGTGGTTGGCGTGAACCATTGTCGCTTTGATGCCGTTGGCTTCAACGGTGCCGCCTTTGTTCATGCCGACTGTGTTTTGGACGCCCTTTTTTTCAAGCCAACCGGTGACCTCAATCATCCCGATTACGGTTGGCGCGTGTTTTTTCGCCAGTTCCTCCGCGTCACTGGTATGATCAAAATGTCCGTGCGTGATCAGCATGGTGTCGATTCTATCGAACGTCTTCAGCTCGTCGGGGCAGGCAGGGTTGTCCACAATCCATGGATCGATTAGAGTCGTTTGACCTCCAAATTCAAGTTTAACCGTGGCATGCCCCAGCCATGTCAATCGAAGACCGTTATCAAGTTTCATCTAAACCTCCTGAACAAAACTGAAAATTATGGTTGGAAACCCGTACGTACCGCGCCGCTCTGAGGCAAGACGGTGAAGTCCCGAGAGTACCATCCAAGAAAGGCAGTCACTCTTTGAGAACCATGTCGATACACATGACCGCCGCAAGTATGAGTTGGCGTATCGGACTGTTTTCCTTCACGCTGCTCGAAATTTCGAGCATGTAGTTATCGGCGCTGGTAAAAAATTCCTTTCCGACGCCAGCCCATTCCTTTGTGACATGCGCAAATTCGATGTCGTTATGGATGAACCGAAAATCCCATCCCGTCCATTTTCCCTTCAGGCTACACAAAGAGTTTCCCTGTGCGTCGAGTATGTCAAAAGCGCCGCCGATTGAAAAGAATTTCTGCTTGAATCCACCGATGACAGCCTCGTTTTCGTCGTGCACATGCACGTCGGACAGGAATATGGCAATCCCTCTCCTAACACGTATTAGATGCTCGCCATCGGAGGTTCTGATTTCGATATTGAAGGGTGTATTCCGTTTCCAATCCGTAAACCGAAGGAGTTTCGTAACTAGCCCGAGATCGTCCTCTCGGCATACCATGACCATCTCGCCGCTTTCGGGGTCGTAGATGTCATAATTGTTCGCCGCTTTGAACAATCCGACATGTTCCTTTACGAGGAACCGATTCATGTTTAGCAGTTGGTGCATATTTCATCTCCAGAGAACACGGGAATCGGAGATAAATGGATTCACATCTTTTTTCTCGTACTGAATGGTTTTTTGGTAACTGTTTAGGTCATCAATCTATATCGCCGATGTCGGTTTGTAGTAGTAATCAAGCGAGTGAATAGCGAGTGATCAACTGAGTGGACAACGAAGGATCAAGCGAATGGATAATGAGTGCGATAGCAATCCCATAGTAGATCCTGATAGAGATCCCATTCATTGCACGTCCGCCGTAATTAGTATCGGGGCAGGGATGCCCCTCCCACAGAAGGATACAGCAGAGGGGGTGTTCCTCCTACCAACGATCAAACCGAACTAAACAGTTACGTTTTTTGTCTATCAATCTTGCGGAGAATCTCATGGGAACTCTATCACAGTGAATTTGGCAATCCACTGTGAGCGGTAATTGACGCGATTTAAAAACGCCCGCTGCAATTTCGGCGCCTAATATCCCTCTCTGGGAATGCCCGCGTCGGGCACAGGGGTCGACCGTGGATCGAAGACTTCCTCCACGCCGTAATATTGCACGCCATCTCTTCCCGTTCCGCGCTCGATCACGTCTATCCCAGCCTCGTTATTGCCACGAAGAAAATTGTCGCGCAGCCGGCCGCCTTCGTACACGGCCCACCCGCGATTCATGATGATGTTGTTTGCGACAATCTCCGGAGAAGCGGTGGAGTAGCACAGGATAGCGTCGCGGTAATTGGCGATAATCTCGTTACGTTGAATCTTTGGTCTGGAATCGTCGTCGCAACTGATTCCGTATTCGTTCGCTCTAATCTCGTTGTGCGCCAGCTCCGGAGCGGAACTACCGAGACACCTGATTGCGGTGCCGTTCGTATCAAGTTGATTTCGGTTGGCAATTGGCGAGGCGTTGTCACAGATAATGGCAACTTCGTTATTGCTCAATAGACAGTCTTCGATCTGTGCGGCATCCGACTGGCAAATGATGCCATTTATGGCGTCTCGGATGCGACAGTAACTGAGACGAGCATTTTGACTTGCGCTATCAATGAAGATGCCCGCCCAATCCCCCGGTTTCGGCTCTTCATCCGCCGTACCGAGAGAACCGAACGTGATGAAATTGTCGGGTTCCCCCTCGGCATATAACGTACCTCGAACAATCAACTGGTAGGGCGTATCAGCGGGCTCAAAACCAACGACCGCCCCAGATTGGATGGTTAATGTCACACCTTCGGATATAAGAACATCTCCTGAAATCAGTACTTTGCCCGCCCAAACTTCGTCCGTTATCAGTTCACCCGATTTGACAAGCGGATTCGCGCTCGTGCCGATATCCGCGATGTTGAGTGTGGTTGTTTGGCAACCAAACCAAAGGGCAAGGAGGGGAATGAAGAGGAAAACAGCATTATTCAGAGTTTTCACGTTATGAATTGCGGCGACCGATCCGTTGTACCTGGCGCCGTTGATTGTCGCGTCACATTGATGCTTCAACATGAGCTCTTTTTTTGGATTAATGATCTTTCGGTATGAATCAAGGCGCATGATATGTGTTAAGTCAGAATTAGATACTGTTTGGCAAGATGGTTTAGCGCGTCCTTGTAGACCTCAAACATAATCGATAACCTGAAAAAGACTTCGTCCAGCTCATACTCCCGTGCGATGGTATGTCCGGATGCCTGTTCATAGTATTCGCGTCCGAAATCTATGTAAAATTGCGCCCCTACCGGGCGGCGTTTGTTTCGCTGTCTGTATTCGATTGATCCCGGAAAAAGTCCCGTTACATAAAGTGAATAATTGCCGATATGAGAACATATCAAGAATTGGCGGCGGGAATCGGCGTTCTGTGCTTCGGCAATCATATCGGTCAGATAGTTGACGGGCTGTTTATCGTGCTGATTGATTCGATAAAGCCGATTTGTCTCGACAAAAATACTGAGCAGATTGGAGAGATAGTTGATTACCCGCCGGTCGCCCAAGATACGGCAGTCGGTCAGGCTCCGCCGCAACAGCACACTAAAAAAGAGGAATGGCGAGATCTGTAGTATGCGCTCGCTTGGGTCGCGAATCCTGTCGAATAGGGATTGGCTATTCAATCTCGATTCCAATGTCGCCGGGAGGTCGTGAATTAACGAGGCGATTTCCTCATAGCTGCGTCCCGGCTTGGGAAAATTCTCAATGAGGAACTGAACGTCTCCGTCGGTCAAACCGTTAAATTCCGTGCGGGCAAAGTCGGGTGCTGGCATTGTTGGTTCCTCCTTGGATTGGGTAAATCATAGCATATCAAAAAAAACGGTGTCAACGGGATTTCCGGCGCGGTTATCGGGTACCCCATCCGAGGTCAGGTCATGGCTTCCGCTTCTGCATCGCAATATGTCTGTAGGGGACGCAGATCTGCGTCCCCTACGAAATCCGAAAGGCGATCATTTGGCGGATTCGGCGCCAACACGGGTAGGCATAATCGATGTTCGCCGCAGCGGGTTCGGGCCATATTCCGCTTGAAGTCGGCTCGGGATCATGATAGGATACGCGTGATTACGCATCGTGACAACGTCTGTCCCCATCACTCGCCGTATACTCCGAACATGAAAATCTCGTCGGTTGATGCCGCGGAAACGCCGTTGGCTCCCAGGTTCCGTCGTCTACCGAAGATTACCGTTCAGCGGAGTTATTAGAAGTTAAGAAAAAGAGGTGCAGCAGTATGAAAACCGTTGGCGTCATCCCGGCGCGGTACGCGTCAAGCCGGTTTGAAGGCAAACCGCTGGTTGACATCCGCGGCAAACCGATGATTCAGCATGTCTATGAGCGCGCCTCGCGCGCCAAGGCGATGAACGCGACCGTGGTTGCCACCGATGATTCGCGAATCTACGATGCAGTCAAGGGCTTTGGCGGGGACGTGATAATGACGCCGGAGTTTCCTACCGGGACAGATCGGGTAGCGTACGTCGCGAAAAGGGTGGAGTGCGATGTCGTTGCCAATATCCAAGGCGATGAGCCACTGCTCGAACCGGCGATGCTCGATCAGATGATTCAACCGTTTAACGTGGATCCGAGGGTGCAGGTCAGCACGCTAAAACAGCGTGTCGATAATGAAGCAGATTTCCGGGATTGCAATGTCGTGAAGGTTGTCACCGATCTGGAAGGGTTTGCGCTGTATTTCTCCCGAGCGTCCGTTCCCGGCAATCTCTCAGGCAACTGGATAGAAGCCAATCCGATCTACCGGCACGTCGGATTATACGCTTACCGGAAGGAGTGTCTACTTGCTTTCACGACGTGGGAGCGCGCGCCGTATGAGAGTTCGGAGGGTTTGGAACAGTTGCGGTTCATGGAACACGGCGTGAGGATCCGCGTGGTTGAGACGGAACATCGCTTGATCGGGGTAGATGTACCGGCGGATCTGGAGCGCGTGCTTGCGATCATGGAGTGAATCTGATACGATTTTTCTCTTGCACTCCGCTGGTTGTTGGGGTACAATATCCGCAAGGTGGGGGATTAGCTCAGTTGGGAGAGCGCTTGCATGGCATGCAAGAGGTCACCAGTTCGAGCCTGGTATCCTCCACCATTTTTTTTGCCCGCAACAAGGTCTTACGCGATCGGGGTACTCCCTGTTTGAATTCATAATCGAATATCGACTAGAGCCGACGATCCCGTGGAGTTAACCGACCGCCATAAAGGCATGATTCATGACCAAAAGCTCCCCCTGCAAGTTCGTTAGCGAACCCAAGTTGCCACCTATTCCTCAAGTATCAGCTATATGAGTAAATTCTGAGTTGGTTTATATTGGTTGATACTGGTAGCCACTACAAATAAGACGACTTTCAGTTCAAATCCTTGTGGTGTCACGGCATGAATGGAACGCGGTAACAATCTTTCAATCAAACTCGCGGTCGCCTCAACAGACATGCGGTAATAATTGACCAGATAGGCTTCCCATGGCGGATACTGCCGCTTTGAATTCTTTTTACGTATCGACTTCAACTCCACTCCAGCTTCGGCAAGACTGTCTTCTATCTCATAGTTATTGTATGCTTTGTCTCCATAGACACGGCTGCCCGGTGGTAAGTCGAAGTCAAAGTATTGTAAGCCTTCAACATCACCGGTGCTGCCCGGGGTCAAAAAGAATTCAACCGGCTGTCGTTGAGCAGTAACTAGCAGATGAATCTTTAAACCGTAGAAATACCGACGTTTGGACGACTGATAACCTCGAAATGTTTCATCGGTGTAAATTTTTGAGCGACGAATACGGATATTATCACAAACAACAATGGGTATAGTATCTACGGCGTAGCGTTTCTGCTTATTGAGTTGTACAAAACTTTCGCCCAAGATTTCAAACAGAGTGATGAACATGGGTTTAATTCGATGAAGTCGTCGATTGAACCGGCTCTTTGAGAGCATGTTTGGAATATAGCCGTGAGTTTGGAGAAAATCACGAGCGGTTTCGAAATTGGCACCGAAAAAGAGTGTTGCCACCAGTGCAGTCGTCATAATTTCGGCATCTGACATCCGAGTTTGTGGGTCGGATTGATGTTTGAATGCTTTTAAGAGAGCGTCACATAAACAGAATACAGTTACAATTTGAATATCCATGGGTTCTCCTTTAGGGTATTGAGGGAATAGTGAACTCCTCAACTCTAACGAAAACCCTGGGTTTTTCAATTCAATTATAGGTGGCAACTTGGGTTAACATAAGTGACATCAAGCCATTATCTGGATTGAATCAGTTAGAACGCTTAGGACTCTGGGTAAATCCGATTTCGGATTTGTCTCCATTAGCAAATCTTACCAATTTAAGATCCCTTGATCTTGCAATTTGCCATATTTCAGATCTTACTCCGCTTGCCAATTTAACGCAACTAGAATGGCTAACACTTGAGTGGCAAGATGGTGACAGAATAACAGATATTAAGCCGTTAGAGAATTTAACAAACCTCCGTCATTTAAGGCTGCATGGCAACCATATTGTTGATGTCAACCCACTTGCAAGCTTAACTATGTTGGAGGAACTACAGTTACCCCCAATGTTTAGACAGTTATGAACGAAAATTAAGGTGTAAAGGCTATCCAATCCGGCTACGTTTCAATGCCTAATGTTGTTGGAAATACACCTCGTGAGGTGTCCTTTTATCGAGCGCCCCATGAAGCCGCTCCTCATTATAAAACTTGAAATAGTTGTTCAAGCCACACCAAGCCGTGTGAACAGAGTCATAAGAATGAAAATACACATGTTCATATTTCACTGTCCACCAGAGACGTTCAATGAAAATGTTGTCAAACACTCTGCCTGCTCCAGCCCAACTGATGCGAATGTTCGCCGATTCAAGCCGAGTGGTAAAGGCATCAGACGTGAATTGGGCACCCTGATCGCTGTTGAAAATCAAGGGCGTAGAACAACTCAACGCCCGTTCCAGAGCCGATAGACAAAAGAAAACATCGAGTGAATTTGACAGTTCCCATGATAACACATATCGAGAGTACCAATCCATAATAGCCACTAGATAGACAAAGCCGGTGTCCAAGCCGATATAGGTGATATCAGTTGCCCACACCTGGTCCGGTCGAGTGACACTTGAATCCTTCAGCAAATAAGGATACTTTTTCGATGGTTTACCGTTCTTAGAGGTTTTCGGCTTGGGATAGATGGCAACTAAGTTCATCTGTCGCATCAACCTGGCAATCCGTTTCCGATTGACGACGTAGCCTTGGGAACAAAGCCAGTCCGTCATTCGAGGTACACCGTAGAACGGGGTCTTCATGTACTGTTCATCAATCAGACGCATATAAAGCAGGTTTTCCGGCGACTCTACCGCGGGTTGATAGTAATACGAAGCGCGTGGCAACTCTAACAGTTCGCATTGCCTCAAAACTGAGGGGGAACCGCTCTCTTGGTTGATAAGCCGCCGCTTCTGTTCAACCGAGCCGTTGAGTTTTTTTTTGAAGCCAGTCCAGTTCTACCTTCAATTGACCGATTTGCCGGTAGAGCTCGGCTATGAGTCGGTCGTTGTCAGAAGTCGCTTGAGTGCGTCCGTTTGCAAACAGTTGAGGCGATTCCTCCAGAATCTGTCTTTTCCACTGGCTGACCTGATTCGGGTGGACTTCGTAGTCACTGGCAATCTGAGCCATGGTGCGCTGGTTCTTTATCGCCTCAATCGCCACTTGCGCTTTGAATCGGTTATCATACTGCTTTCTACTAGCCATGCTATACAAACTCCTTTCGTAGTTCTTGGCATTGCTGAGCCGTAGTATGACTCATAACATGACCGTTTTGCCAGCACGAAATCCACCTTAATCTACTGTCTAGTTTTTGGGGGTAATCGCAGTTTGCCTCGATAGATGTCTTTGGTAATGCGAAAAATCTTACACCGTCTAACGATGTGCTCAATGGCAACTCTTTGGGTTGCCAACCGTCGGTTGAATTGCTTCGCCTCCCGAGTCAAAGGCTTGCTCTGATATGCCTTGATGGGCGTTGAACTGTTGGCATACCGTTTGGCTATCCCCTGATAACCACTGTCAGCCAACTTCTCAGTGTCAGGAGAAATCGCTACACGGCTTTCCTTCAGGATTCTAAAATCGTGTACACTCCCTTTGCGGCAAACAACCGATAATAGTTCTAACATCGCCAAACATGCAATCAATTGAACTTTTATGGGTTTTTTTTACCGCTGTAGTAGGCACGCTGTCTTCTTGTTGGACGTTCAATCGGTTGCTCGGTGGCATCAATGATGATGGTTTGGAGATTGCTCTCTAATAAGTGCTTTCGGTTCTTCAGCGAAAGCACCTTAACTAACACATCAAGTATCTGATGATAGAGTTTGTTTGCATAAGATTCACTGATACCAAACTCCATGCCTAATCTGGCAAAGGTTGGATAGTGGCGCATATAGGTGAATGTCAACAGAAGGCGATCGGTCAATGCCACCTCCGATTTCTTTCCTCGTTTCTTCATCGGTCGTTCTTCTCGAAGGTTTTCGAGGTAAGCAGCCACACGCTCCAAAATAAGGTTGAAAGCTGCCTTGTCAATACCAACCGCTCGCAGAAATTGATCATCTGACAACTTTACTGCTTTTTCAAATTGACTCATGGGTATCCTTTCTACAACAGAAGATGTTGAAAGGATATAACGGAGAATCAAGCCAAATGGGTGCTTATTTTGGAAAGATGTCTATTTACAAACAGACTCTAAAACGGAACGATAGGACTTCACATTAATGTTTAATAGATTTCAGAGTACCTCGCTCAGTCAAACAATGGGGCGGATGAAACGCCGTTATAACTCCAGATCCAGTGGAGGAAGCGCTGCCCCGCGCACTCCGTACACCCCGATCGGAATGCCACCGGTCGCAGATGCCGGCGACGATCAGACGGTTGAGTTTGATTCAGACACCAACTCGGTCCTTGTCAATTTCGACGGCTCAGATTCATATGACCCCGATGGCGGGACGTTAACCTACGCATGGAGTTTCGGGGACGGATCGAAAGACACTGGCGCAACGCCGCAGCATACCTATACTGCGCCCGGCACGTATTCCGTCACGCTCACCGTCACGGACAACGAAAACAAATCCGACAGCGATACAATGACGGTTGCCGTCAAAGCGCCGCCGGTGGCGGACGCCGGCGACGATCAGACGGTTGAGTTTGATTCAACCACCAACTCGGTCCTTGTCAATTTCGACGGCTCAGGTTCGTATGACCCCGATGGCGGGACGTTAACCTACAAATGGCGTTTCGGGGACGGTTCGACGGGCACTGGTGAAACGCCGCAGCATACCTATACTGCGCCCGGCACGTATTCCGTCACGCTCACCGTCACGGACAACGAAAACAAATCCGACAGCGATACAATGACGGTTGCCGTCAAAGCGCCGCCGGTGGCGGACGCCGGCGACGATCAGACGGTTGAGTTTGATTCAACCACCAACTCGGTCCTTGTCAATTTCGACGGCTCAAGTTCGTATGACCCCGATGGCGGGACGTTAACCTACAAATGGCGTTTCGGGGACGGTTCGACAGGCACTGGCGCAACGCCATCGCATACCTACACTGCGCTCGGCACATATACTGTCGAACTCACCGTCACCGACGACGAAAACGAAACCGACATCGATACAATGACAGTTGCCATCAAGGCGCTTCCTGTGGCGGTTGCCGGCGACGATCAGATGGTAAATATCGATTCAACCACCAACTCGGTCAGCGTCAGTTTCGACGGTTCAAATTCGTATGACCCCGACAACGGCACGAATCCGGGGGACGGGATAGTCTCTTACAATTGGAGTTTCGGGGACGGTTCGACAGGCACTGGCGCAACGCCATCGCATACCTACACTGCGCCGGGCATATACGACGCCACTCTCACCGTCGAGGACGATGAGGGGGACAAAGCCAGCGACACAATGACTGTCACAGTGCTCTCCCTCACCTTGACCGGTTCCGACTCTGTTACTAGGGGCGATACGGTGACGTACACGGCAAGCATTACTCCCGCAGGCTTAACGCTCGACGCCACCCCCACGTTCAACTGGACATATACCACCACCGTCCGAGACGGTCGAGATCCCGTGAGTATTACGGAAAGCATCGACGCAACCGCGCAAACCACGATGTGGAGCGGGACAATGGTGAGTAGCGGGACGCTGGAGGTGGGCACCACCGTCAATGGTACGGAACTTGTCCAAACCATGGACGTGACGGTAAATAACAGAACCTGGGTCACGGATAAGCCCATTACCACGGACACGACCAGTTTGGACACCGAGGAGCCACGGCAACATTCGGACTTGGGAGACGTGGAATACGATATTCAGTACACGCCCGCAGACGACCTTGAAACAGCCAAAGTGAGCTCTGGACCGAATAAGGGGATATTGTACATCGCTTCCCTCAACCTGACGGCGCCGTTGGTCGCGAAGATAAACAAGCACTTCGGGATGGCTGAAGCCGACCACCCTCCGTGTTGGGTGGCATTCAAGGAAGCCAACACGCGATATGCCGAGATCGAAGCCAAGGTCAAGGCGCGTATCGGATTCGACGGGACGACGAGCCGGACGCTTTATGGTAGTTGGAGGATCGAGATAGGTTATGACGACCCCAAAGCGGATCTCGAAAAATTCATGGAGGAACCGAACCGTCTACTCTTCGATTATGAAAATCAGATTGCGGATCGCGTGGAGTCTCTTAGGACGAGTAGAAAAGCCGGCATGGCCACTCGTATATCGGGGTGGAGTCCGTCTGACATTACCATCAATTATGACTACTTTGCTGCCGACGCGGGTGAAGATCAGACGATAGTAGATGTCGACACCGATGTTACTTTTGCCGGTTCAGCTACGTGTCTGCCCGCCGGACGTACCATAGCAAGATATTCCTGGGATTTTGGTTCCGACGCCACCCCCACAACCGGCTCCGGCGTTAGCCCGTCCTGCAGATACAGCACGCCCGGCGAAAAGATTGTTACCCTGACCGTGACGGATAGTGGAGGCATCACCGCTTGCGATACAATGACTGTCAGAGTGCTTCCCCTACTAACCTTGACCGGTCCCGATACTGTCACCAGGGGCAGAAGGGCGACGTACACGGCGAGCATTACTACCGAAGAACCTACGCTCGACAGCTTCACGTTCAACTGGACATATACCACCACCGTCCGAGAAGGTCAAGATCCCGAGCTTATTGAAGAAAGTATTGACGCACCACCGCAGGACCCGCAGAACCCACAGAACCCGCAAACCACGACGTGGAGTGGGACAATGGTGAGCGGCGGCACGCTGGAGGTGTCCGTGACCGTCAATGGTAGGAACCTTGTCCAAACCATGGACGTTACGGTGAATAAAAGACCGTGGGTAACGATGGACCTGCCCATCTGCAAGGACACAACCAGTTTGGGCGTCGAAGCGCCTCGCTCTCATACCGATTTGGGAGACGTGGAATACGACATCTGTTTTTCGCCTGCAAACGACCTTAAAACTGCCAAAGTGGATTCGGGACCGAATAATGGGATATGGTACATAACGTATGTCAAACTGACCGCGCCGTTGGTCGCGAAGATAAACCGGCATTTCAGAATGGCTGAAGCCGATTCCCATGAGTCTTGGGTGGCTTTCAAGAACGCCAACACGCGATACAGCGAGATTGAAGACAAGATCGAGGCGCGTCTCGGTGCCGACGGGATGACAAGCCGAACGCTCTATGGCAGTTGGAAGATCGAGATAGGCTATAACGACCCCAAAGCAGATCTCGAAGAATTCATGGAGTTACCGAGCAAGCGGCAAACCTATTATGATAATGAAAATCGACTACTGTATGAAAATCAGATTGTGGATCGCGTGGAGCTTCTTAGGACGAGTAGGAAAAACGGCATGGCCACTCGTATATCGGGGTGGAGTCCTACCGGCATTACCATCAACTATAATTACTTTGCCGCCCACGCGGGGAGAGACCAGACGGTTGGCGTTGGGTCTACTGTCAACTTCGATGGGTCGGGGTCGGCTGTTCCTCAAGGACGTGAGGTTAGCTATACGTGGAATTTTGATTCAGGCGCTGACCCGGACACCGGCGAAGGCGATAAACCCGACTGCATCTACAACACGCCCGGCGAAAAGACCGTTACCCTTACCGTGACGGATACTGGAGACGACATCGATATCGACCCCGTTAGCGACACGGTGACAGTTACCGTCAAGGAGCCGTTGAGGAGGCACCCCGACATTCCGGTTGGAATGCGGGGAATCCAATATAGTCTTTTGTCCGATCTCCAGGAGAATTTTCAAAAAATTTACGAAGGTGACCGCATTTCTTCACATCCAGCCTGCAACCATCTGCACAGCTATGGTTATGATTTTGATAACGATAACCACTGGGGGCTAACTAATGACGACTTTCCCATAAAGGATGGCGATATTATAGCAAATAGGCCAATGAGAAATGCCAAAGCATGGGCGAATTTTGTGGAACAGGCCTCACTCGCAAACAACGAGCTTGGCGGCAGCAAACTCAAGTGCCTGATCTCCAATCGTCTGATGTGGATGCATTTGACAAATCACTGGTCTCTGGAGGAAATTTCTACGTATGTGCGGCACACAATCGACAAGATAGACTACATTCGTCCGACGAGAATTAATCCAAACCCCAAGGACATCGTTGCGGGGTGGTATTTTGGCGACGACGCACTTCATCCTACGAAGATAAATTACACCATTGACAAAGTGAGGCGAGTAGTAGAAACCGTGCATTGCGCCCAGAAAGCGTGCGGGGTCAATTGGCCTTTTTACTTCTCATCTAACTTGGATGATGCGCCTTTCTGGAATGAAGCGGGGACACAATTTTCTATCCCGCAGAAACTGAAGGATTGGATTGGGGCTTTTCCCCCTGATGCGACACCGGTTTTCATGTCCTACTACTATCCATGGCTATCCAACAACTGGGATTACTTCGAGGATCCACCGTGGAAGAAGTGGAAAATGTACATAGAAGAACTTAACAAAGCGTTTTTTAATCCGGATGATACGGCTAAAATCCACCCCAACTTAAAGTTTCATCCTGTTTTAGACGCATCTGAACACATGACCAATAGAGTCGAAATGGAAATGGAAAAAGAAGTGACAATCAGAGAACCCACTGGCTTGCCCCTTCCCGGTCATGCGGATATGCACAAGCAAGTTCGGGTGGTGTGGAATCTTCTAAAGAAGTACCGCTCAATCTCGGGAATCTGGTTTCTGGGATGGAATTCAGATGATGGTGTGGCAGGTTCAAGAGGTACCGCGCACAACAACTGGACGACCAATCGCCGCTGGGCGGAGGCGATTCAGAACGAACCTCATGAAACCGAAGGAATCCGCGAAGCAATTCCTGCTTCTAACGCCATCCTTGAGAATTTTCCGGAACCCCTTGCCGTCCCAACCGTCGCAGACATAAAAGCCGGAAATCGGACGATCACACGTATTCCGTACCACTTGGCTGAAAGATGTAGTTTCACAATTGAGATACGCCTCCCTCGTAATCCTGACACGCCAGACGTGGAGGGTAAATTGATTCGGACTATTGATGAAGGCTACACCGGTAAGTCGCCGCCGGGGCGATTTGCGAACTCCAATGGCACCGAAATCGGAGAGCCGGCGTCAATGGTTCTGAACGGTACCTCTGCGCATTGGGATGGTAATAAACAGGATAATACTCCGGCTGATGTCGGTACGTATGAAGCTTTTCTGGTTACCAACGATACCACGTACGGACCTATCACGATTACTAAGGCCCCTCCAAGGTAAAATGACGACGAGGTTAGTGAGTAAGATACCATCACCTATCTTGGTGGGATCGAGTTTTACTCGCGACTTCGGTAAAGATGGACGAGGACTTCACTATCACCGCTTTCTTTGTTTTATTTGTCCCCAGGTCGCAATTCGTTTTTCCCTTGGTGAAACCGATGTCGAGGAGGGGTAGACGTGCCAATTGGCAGCCCAGTCATGCGCCCGGTGATTGGAGAGATTAAACGGACTGGAGCCGTCGGCATTCATGATGTAGATTTCCCCGTGATGCACGTCGCCGATCCAGACCGTTATCTGGTACAAAATCTTAGATCCATCAGGAGACCAGCGAGGGCTAGATCCCCAGCGATTGTCATGGTGTATGGTAATATTAATCGGATTCGTGCCGTCTGAATTCAAGACGTAGATGCCGCCGGTTGATGTAATTGCGATCTTCGTTCCGTCCGGCGACCAAGCGGCGCCGTAGCAGTCAACCTCAGGCACGTCTTTGGTTAGTTCGAACAAACCGGTTCCGTCAACGTTCGCGATGTAGATCTTATTTTGCACAAATCCGAAGGGTTTTCTATGATCAATGGTGACCTTGGTTCCGTCGCGCGACCATGAAATAAACCTAGTGGGGAAGAGTTTATCGGTCACCTGCCGCCGACCGCTGCCATCCGCATTCATCACGAAAGCATTATCATTATCCCATGCTAAGTCTAACGTAAAGCCAATCATCCTTCCATCGGGAGACCACGTGGGTCTATAGCCTTCGCCCAAGTCGCGTTTGTTGGATCCGTCAGCATTCATCACGAAGATTCGCCACGGACCCGATCTGTTCCAAAGAATCTGCCTTCCATCCCGAGACCAGCGAGGAGTCTGGTCCGATTCAGGGTCGTTGGTTAGTTTCACGCGATTTGAACCGCCAACATCCATCACAAAAATCTCATTATCACCGGTGCGATTTGATCGAAAGAGAATCTTTGTCCGATCCGGTGATTGCGCTTCGGTTGGCCTCACACCGAGAGACTCCGAGAGATTGATAAGGTTGGAACCGTCCGGTTGGATGATAAAGCGGCAAGTCCTATCGCCTTCTCGCTTGGACAAAAAGGCAACCCAATGATCGGCTGAAGCCGGAATCGCGACCGCTAGTAAAACCAATATTTAAACTAACCTCGTATATTTCATGGTCCCGTTTCCTCCCCACCCAATTGAATACATTGCCCTTTCTGATCGATTGAAGCCTCTAGGCTCGATTCGCGCGTAGCCAGTCCCGCCTTGCCGCCCGCGACACGATAGTGTATCACAACACCTTTCAAGGTGCAAATCCCGACCTGCGCTTAATCGGATCATACGATGATTCCCCTTGATTCTAAAGAGCAAACCTGATATGCTGTGACCAACGGTAACGGCAACAACAAACTCTCCTCCGGGAGGACACCGATCGTGCACATCAAGCAAATGCCCCCGCCCCGCTCGTCATCCCTAGCCGTTGTGATCGCAATCGCTTTGTTGTACATCGCTAGCTCCCTGGTGTCGTCAATCGACGCTGCTTCCCCTTGGGTTGAAGTGCATCCCCCCGTGATCCCGGAGATGGCGTGGGGCATGGAATCGATTCATTTCATGGACGCAAACACCGGCTGGGCTGAGGCGCCAGGTTATGAGATATACGCCGATGGGGATACCGGCGGTAGGGAGCAAAATGTGCTCCTGCGCACCTCCGATGGTGGGCAAAGTTGGCAGCAGGTAGAACCGCCTGACGACACCCACGATTTCCCAATACATTTTTCTTCTGCAAGCCTGGGTTCACGGATTTTAGCCCCAGATCATTGGAAGGAAGCTCCGAATCTAATTGACGATATTGAGTATTATCAAAGCGCTGATGGCGGATTGATGTGGCACTTGCGGCGCGGGAAGGTCACGGATCTTGTTCGGATTGGAGACGAAGTGCCCGAAGGTCCTCTTGAGGAGAACCATCGGATTTACGACCTCCAAGCCTATTTTGTGGATAATCAACACGGCTGGTTTCTGGCTGTCTCCGGCGATTGGCGCAGGAGATGGAATGAGTTTGGCTTTCGTATTGGGAAACCGCTGGCCGGAAATGTCCTCTGCTCCACTCGCGACGGAGGGGAATCCTGGAAGTGTCAAGTGCATGTCTATCTCTCATTTCTTGTTCCACATAATAGTGTCAGGCTTACGCGAAGAGCGCCAAGATTTATAGAATTCCTTGATCCCCACGTCGGCTGGATCGTGGCTGCAAGCGGATGGATTTATCATACTGTCGATGGCGGAGTGAGCTGGGAACTCGTAGACAACCCAATTGGTGACCGACAGTTACACGCCGACCCAGCCATCACGGGCATTGATTTCGTGGACGAGTCGCGCGGTTGGGTGGTTACCTACGGCGCCGGTGTTTACTTCACCGACGATGCTGGACGCACGTGGGAACGCAAGCTTTCAGGTCGGTATTGGGCAGTGCATGCCGATGATAACGGCGTATGGGTCGGGGGACGCGGAGGGTCGCCGACCAAGTTCAAGGGGACGCATGAGGGTATCTTCTATTCGGCGGACAATGGCGAAACCTGGCAACTGGAATGGGAAGGCTCCTATTCGGTGCACGACTTCGACGATTGGCATTGGGAGTCAGAAAGCTCCAATTGGCCTACCTACATCGGATACCATGAAGTGACGCAATCCCTTTGGGCGGGAGGAGCGGACGGCTTTATCCTCAAAAGGAATATACCGGCCACCGCCGTTACCCCGATAGACAAACTCCCCGCGCTTTGGGGAAAACTTAAAGCACCTCCTGCCGTGAACCGGTGAAATGAGTTGTGGCGGCTGCTATAGTGGCGGCAAAGGGAACTATGACTATGGACAAGACAATCATCTCCGTGGCGGTCGTGGGTGGAGGCCCCACTAAAGAAATGAATCCGGCGGTGCCGTATACGCCGAAGGAGATTGTCGACGCCGCAATCGAATGCTGCGCGGCGGGCGCGGCGATTACGCACATTCACCTGCGCGACCCCGAAACCGGGATCGTGTGTTCGCGGTTTGAGCTCTTCCAAGAGGTGGTGGAACGCATTCGGGAGAAGTGTGACATCGTCAGCAATCTGACGACCAGCGGCGCCAACATCAAGGGCGAAAACGTGATTGAGGAACGTCTGGACCGCTGCAGTTGCGTCCGGAAATCTGTTCATTCGACGTTGGCTCCATGAACACCATGCGCGGCGCGTTCATCAATTCGCCCGAATGGAACCGGGTCGCGCCCCGGCGGATGCGTGCGATGAGCGTGAAACCCGAGATTGAGGCCTTCGACATGGGCCACATGAGGCAAGCGCTCGACCTGATTGACCAAGGGTTGTTTAAAGATCCGCCGTTTGTCCAGTTCTGTATGGGCGTCCGCTGGGGCATTGAGAGGACAGTCGAGAATCTGTTGATGATAAAGAACCAGTTGCCGCATGGAATCCCTTGGTCCGTCTTGGGCCTCGGAAAGACACGGTTGCCGATGATTACCATGGGTATCCTGCTGGGCGGACACGTTCGCGTCGGCTTCGAGGACAACATCTATCTAAGGCGGAGGGTTTTGCTCAAGAGCAATGCCGAGATGGTCGAGGTCGCCGCAAACCTGATACGGCAGCTCCAGCGCAAGGTCGCCACGCCCGATGAGGCGCGGGAGATATTAGGTATAGCGCATGGTAGTAGCGCTCTCTAGGCCGCGACTCCCCGCTCTCTGCTCCATCTGTAGGAGCGATCTCCCGGTCGCGACTCCCCGCACTGCAGCGCAGTGCCATGTCAATAGAAACAAACGAAATTCGTTGACGCACTCCAGCGGAGTGCAATGTGAGGCAGAGACTGCAATCAAACGATCGAACTGAGATCGTTCGGCTGAAAATGGACCGCGATTGAGATCCGTACCTCCGCCCGCCAACGCTTCAAACTATGTATTCGCAACCAACAATCACACATAGGAGACCAACACATGCCAACCGATCTGGCGCATCACATTCAAGAAACCCCCTTGGTCGATACACACGAACACTTGGATCGAGAACCCGCTTGGGTGGACGACGGCCCCGACATTCTGGGTGACCTGTTCGGGAATTACGTCGTCGCCGATCTCATCACCGCGGGCGCGTCGCCGCAGGCAATAACCCGCCTGAAGGACGGAAACGACCCGGACATCGCCGGTCGCTTTGAAGGTATCCGGGCGGCATGGGAAGCGACACAATTCACCGGGTACGGCGAAGCCGTCCGACTCATCGCGAATCACGCCTACGACATTGAGGAACTCTCAGGGCAATCTATCGAAATGGCGCAGCACAAAAACCGCGTCCTCCGAGAACCGGGCGAACGCTATCGGCTGCTGCACGATGTCGCCAACCTTGACCACACGCAGACCGATGACGGACGTTGGGAGTGTGCGCCGGACGAATCGGGGCTGGACTTCTTTCTTTACGACCTTTCGTGGCGGGCGTTCTGCAACGGCGATATCGATCCGGAGCAGATTGAGGCGGAAACCGGCGTCGTCGTCACCGATCTCGGCTCTCTAAAACGCGGCATGGAAGCCATCTTCGCGAAGCACGCTCCGACCGCCATCGCAGTGAAAGCCCAGCACGCCTACAGCCGGACCCTCAATTGGACCGAGCGAACCGACGCGGAAGCGGCTATCGCGCTCGCGACCGCATTGCGCGGCGAGGAGATGGACCTACAAACCCAACTCTGCCTCGGTGACTGGTGCTGGGCGCGGGGCGTCGAACTGACAATCGAGCACAACCTCCCGTTCAAAATCCACACCGGCTACTACGCCGGAAATGACCGTATGCCCGTGAGCCGAATTCCAGCGGGGAATATGTGCGAACTCTTCGCCCGTTATCGGGATGCAAAATTCGTCCTGATGCACATCGCCTATCCGTACAACGACGAGCTGGTCGCGCTGGCGAAGCACTATCGAAATATCTGGGTGGACATGTGTTGGGCGTGGAGCATCGATCCGTACAGCTCCCGCGACTTTCTGCGCCGCTTCATCCATGCCGTGCCGATTAACAAGATATTCGCATTCGGCGGCGACACCCACTTCCCCACCGGCGCCATGGCATACGCCATCCAAGCGCGGACGGAAATCACGCGGGCGCTCGAATCGGAAGTCGCGGACGGCTACATGACCGAAAAGGGCGCCATGGCTATCGCCGAACGCATCATGCGCGACAATCAGTTTGATTGTTTCGATATCGCCGGCACCCGATCAAACATCCGCGCCGCAGCTTAACTATCGTTAAATTGTTGTAATCGTAAGGGTTGGTAGGAGCGACCTCCCGGTCGCGAAAGCATCGTAGGGTGGGCATTGCCCACCAGCCTTTTGATTTGTAGGATTAAGCGAGCGGTTAGCGACCGCGATAGAAATCCCCTGCGATAGGGATCCCTTTTCCCCACATGTAGGAGGGAATCAATGGAGTGAATAACGACTGCGATAGAGATCTTCTTGCCCCGACCTCTTGACGAAGGAACCGTAGGGTGCAATCAAGTGACTGAATAAGGAACGCGATAGCTAATCCCCCGCGCACCAGCCTTTCAGTATCTGTAGCATGGGATCAAACGACTGAATTAGGTGGGATGGGGGAACGGGTGCGCGAGTCGGTGAGACTCACAGCGGGTTGGGAAACCCAACCCCTACGACTGCGTGGGACGACGCTATTTCACCTAGCGCTAGTTCTGTCGCAATCGTAGGGGCGAGGTCCCCTCGCCCGCTCCTCAACCAAAGCATCCTACCGGGGGACACGTCAGGCTGGAATCAAGGTAAACATCGATTTGAGAGGAAAGTTGCTGCTCAAGAGCAACGCAGACGAAAGGATTAAGACACCGGAAAGTGCCGTAGATACTGGACATTACTTAAAGCCACTCTTCACTCGTCACTGACCACTGGCAACTGCCTTTAATTGTTCTCGGCTCCATCATTGATCCAATCCGTGATGAGTTGAACCTGCGCGTCATCCAATGGCGGTCCTCCCGGCGGCATATTTCCCGTGACAATCTGATTGACGATTTCGCTGCCAGCCGCGTTGCCCGCAACCACGATCGCGCCGCGTTGTCCGCCCTGCAGCACCGACTCATAGGTGCGCAAATCTATCCCGCGCGGTCCCCCCGCCACATGGCACCCTGAAAGCGCGCACCGCTGCGTGAGAATAGGCAACACTTTGCTTTGAAACGAGACCCCACTGCCCATCTCACCATTGACAACCCCGCCCATACCATCATCACTTGTGCCGCAGCCGATAACACCAATCGTAAACGCCGCCAATAGCAACCCTAGTCTTATACCATTCATTCAACAATCTCCTTCGTTTTCAATAAACATAATTAGGACCTATACAATTTCGCTTGAATAATTCTGCAATTTAAACTTTCAATTGTGTCAATCTCGTTCTCCGTAGGCGGGAATCAAACGACTGAAAAAGGAGTGCGATAGAAATCCCCTTGCCCCGCTTCGGACAGTCTCGGTTACAGGTGCGGTTTCCAGCCCCACCTACCGAAATATGCGTAAACATGACTGAAATCGACTATAAAAATCACGCCTACAATTACAAATATCAATCACGCTTTAGCTAAGTTCCAACCTTTTCTGGTATTCGTAAGTCCAATCCGCAACCCGATATCCGCAATTGCCGTAGAATAGCAAGGCGCGGTAATTCTCCCAATTCGCGCTAATCGCGGCATGGCGGTATCCAACCTTATGCATTTCTTGGAGCGAGCATTGAATTAAGTGCCGCCCGATGCCCTGTCCTTGAAACGCATCCTCCACATCAAGGAAATCGGTATCAAACCAATACTGTGCATCGGTATGACTCGAAAACTCCCCGGCGGAGACAGACTGACAAATCCCAATTTGTTCACCATCAAGATGCGCGATCACATCCGCAATTGGGACGCACCCCTCGTCCCTCCTTCCATCGAACAGAGAGGGTAATCGGCAGAGTCAACGGCGTCGGTGTAACCGAATAATCTTGCCACTCGAAACAAACCCAACCGTCGGACCGGCTGTATCCGTTGAAACCAAGAAGCGTATGTACGTGGTCGAGCGCATCCGATAAACAGGCATTTTCAAGATGATAAAACGGATAAACGTAGTCCGCCGAAAATGCGAAGATTTGGGCAAGATTACGCGCCTTCAAATACACCTCCGCCGCCTCAAGCACAACCTGTCCGGCGCGCCGCTCTCCGCGTTCGTAGCCCAAGAATCGAATAATGCCTACCTCCACCTCCCAGTTGTCGCCAGTTTGACCGATGCCGGCCTGAGCAAAACCCAACACTGTACCCCGTTTCATTGCGACGAATGCTGCCTCGGAATCGAGAGTTTCACTGTCCTTCACGCTGTGGGTAACCCCGCGCATCGCATGGGCGAACTCTTTCTCGTCCGCCGGATAGCAATGCGGGACATTCGCGGTCAGACGATTATAGAACGCCGTCAAGGGGGACAGCATGTCGGGAGTGTACGGGAGGATTTCCATCTTGTAGGGGCGTTCAAGAAATTGCCGATTTCGTTACATCTTTCCAAGAAACTACCGCACGCACGAAAACCGAAGTGATGGATTAGAAAATTCGCTTACTCTACCCCAAAGGGGCTATCGTCACTGCACCTCCGGTTACAATCGCTAATGTCACGCGATTTCCATCAAGCAGTGACATTCCGACCAATGGGCCTCCTTCGGTTTGCAACACAAGGATTTCCCGTTCATTCCCATGCCACAACACTTTCGAAAGATACACATCCAATACCACAGTATTCCCATCTCCAAGAGTGGCACGTCGGTTTCCTGCCGGTTGAAGTTTGAGGCGTTTGACCATGTTTCTTGGTAGGGTGAGATAACCATCGAAACCAGTATCGATCACAGCCTCAACTGTTTCGTTTCTCCGATTTGAACGTACAATTTCCAGTTCTATGATAGCTTCCCGGTTGGCTGACACACGTCCGGTAATCATTCCGTTTTCACCGAAAAGCCGCTGCCTATTCGGTAGGCGGTGGGAAACCCTACACGCAATCCGTAAATGACTGCGTTTGGACAATTTTTAAGCAACCGTTTCGTGGCTGCCAAGTCGTCTCTGTTGACCTCATATGCACCCGATTCAATGTCGATGACAACGAACTTGCCTTTATGTTTGGGATTCACCTTGTCCCGAATCTGCCGGACGTATATTGCTTCACCTCTTGATTCGATCTCTTGCGGTGTGTAATTGCCATAAGACATGGAAACGGTCTCCGATGTTTGGAAGGAATTATCTCTAGGACTTACGTAGTTGAACATCCACAGGTTCGTAGTAGGAATCAAGCGAGTGAATAGCGAGTGCGATAGAGATCCAATTTATTGCCCGTTTCTACACAAAAACCTAAGCTCATGTTAAGAGCCTGTTTGAAAAGTCATTTGATTCGATTTCGCATCAAGTAGATGGAAGCGATGTATACCATAGTTTCAGCAGTCTTAGGAAAGCGTTCATAATCCAAAGTCAATCGACGAAACCAACCAAGCCAAGAGAATGTGCGTTCAACAATCCATCGTAACGGAACAACTTCAAACCCCTGCTGCCCTAGCGTAGATGCAATCTCTAGTTGACACTGATGAGCCAGATATAACCAGTCTTCTAATTCGCCGCGATAGGCGGCATCGGCACACACCAACTGAATTGTTATGTACCAGCTAAACACTTCTGTTAGTAACTCGATAGCTATCTGATTGTCACTAACATTGGCATCAGTGACTTTGACCATCAATGGAATACCCGTCGTATCCGTTACCAGATGGCGTTTGCGTCCTTTGACCTTCTTGTGACCATCAAATCCTCTAGTCTCCGCCAGTTCCGTCGTCTTAACGGATTGGCTGTCAATGATAGCTGCTGTCGGTGATGGTTGTTTGCCGCCATCACAACGTGTTTGTTCGCGAAGTGCCTGATGAATCAAGAGCCATGTGTTGTCGACTTGCCACTTTCTGAAATGGTAATAGACGGTTTGCCACGGTGGCATATTATGGGGTAGCATTCGCCACTGGCAACCGGACTTGACGACATAAAAGATAGCATTGATGATTAAGCACATCTCCCATTTTGGAGGTCTGCCTAATGGTTGAGGGGCTGGCAGAAACGAGGACAGTTTCTCCCACTGTGCATCAGTCAAATCACTGGGATAACGCTTGCGGTTCATGTTTACTCCTTTCATTGGTTCAGATTTAACTGCTCCAATGAGTAAACGTAAACATCAACCGTTCAGACAACTTTTTTCTTTTTCTAATAGGTTCTTGAGGGCATTTACCCCAAAATAGCCCTTTCTCTAAGGCGATTCCGGACTTTTCAAACAGGCTCTAAGAATATGTGGGTGAAACCGAGGTTTTTATAGTTTGTATCAAATGACTCCATGAGGTAATCAATGAACGCTCAATCCCACAGGTGCGCGCTGAAATAGCGTTCCCCGAGGTCGTTGAACACCGTCACGATGGTTCCCTTCCCGATCCGCTTGGCAACCTCGTAAGCGCCCTGCAGATAGCCCCCCGAGGATTGGCCGACGAACCACCCGCGTTCTGCCAGGCGGCTGCATATATCGTGCGCCTGATAAATGTTGACGGGGATTTTGCAATCAATAATGCCCTCGTCAAGGATTTCCGGCACAATGTCCCCCGGATTTCCGAGCGGTTTGAGACCTTCGATTCCCGGGAACTCGTCCGGCGTGATGCAGCAGATTTGAATGTCGGGATTGTACTCTTTGAGCCGCCGTCCGGTGCCCGTAACGGTGCCGCCCGTCCCCACGCCCGCGACGAAATGGGTCAGTTCGCCGCGGCTCTGTTCCAAAATCTCGACGGCTGTCGTTTCGTAATGGGCGCGCCAGTTGTTCTCGTTCTTGTACTGGTCGGCGAAGAAGTATTTATCGGGCGATGCCTCATAGCGGCGGTGAACTTCGCGCAGCGCTTCGTCGTATCCGAGTATGGCGTCCGTGAACACAATCTCAGCGCCGTGCGCCGTAATGCGTTTTTTCCGTTCCTCGCTCGCATTGTCGGGGATGACCAATTCCACGCGGTACCCCAACACCGCGCCAATCATGGCGTAGGCGATTCCTGCGTTGCCCGAACTCGAGTCCAGTATGATTTTGTCCCGATTCAACTCCCCGGACCGGATAGCTTCTATCAACATCCGCAGGACGGAACGGTCTTTGATCGACCCGCCCGGGTTGTACATCTCGGCTTTCGCGTAGATTTCCACCTCCGGAAATTCGTCGGAAAAGATGTTTATCTTGACCAGAGGTGTGTCTCCAATCTGCTGGAGAATGGGGTAAGTCGAAAGATCCACGGCGAGCGTGGCTTGGCTACTCATTATGCGGTTGGTTGTCCATTCCTGACGAAGGTGTAGTAGGCATACGCCGTAACCCTTTGCCGTTAATCCAAGTCTCAATTCGAAACAGCAGGCTCAAAACCCATCTCTAATCGTTGTTCCAGCAATTCGGCAATGTGGTCTCTTGCGGCTCTGCCCGTAAGTTGCCCGCTGAGAATACCGGCGACCTCAAACTCCGCGATGCGCAGCGTCGGACGGAGCCCGTGCAGCGGCGGCAGCCAATCTCGAAATGTGTCGAAGAAGGCGCGTTGCGCGGCGCGTCCATTGACGAAGGGAAAATCAGCCGTTTTGCGTCTAAATCGATCAGTTCCCTTCCGGAGCGCCGGCTCATGGCGTTCCTCGCAGAACCGCAGGTATTGCCCCCTATCAAACGCCAGCGGCACGTCCGCCGGATAAAGCGTCAAGGTCTTCTTCCGAGGAGCGGTGAAATGCTGCAGTTCGTCGAACTCGAAGATAAAATGATAAGGTTCCGGGAAATAGGCGTCGGGCGTCAAGTAGCCGTCAGCTTTTCCGAGCAGTCCGTCCTTATCGCCGCCCAACTGATCAAAGAGACTTAGAATCTTCGGGTAATGCACCCCAAAATGTTCCGGCGCCGGTTTGTTTCTCAGCCAATCGAATTGCGCACGGCGCTCGGCGGGAACGCCCAACACCTCGGCAACAAGCGCGATGATACCGACTTCAAGCCGCATGGCGAATTTAAGGTTGAGGTGAATCTACTTCTATGAGGAGATACTAACAATTATCCCGCTGTGCGCCGCGGTGCCTTCCACAATGCGGTCAAAGCGCGTCTCGCTATTCGCCAAAAGCATACCATAAATGCTACTGCGTTTCAAATGGAAATAGATTGACTGACAGCAACACTCGGGTCTGTAGGCGCGGCTTCTTGCCGCGATAGCTTCATCGTAGTTGTTCAACCGACCCGTGTGGAAGCGACCTCTTGATCGCGATAGAAAATTACCTGCGATAGAATTCATGTAGTGTGAGCACCGTGCACATGCATCTATTTGTGACAACGCTACGCTTGTCACTCGCTTGTCTCTATGCTATAATTGCGCACACCATCATACCCACTTTCGCGACATACGAGGTCTCATGCAATCGCCAAACATGGAGACAAAGAAAGGAAAATCATCATTACGAATGACCCAGCCGCCATGAAAAAGCAAACAGCTTACAGTATGGGATTGTCGTTAAGATTTGCTTGTGAACCGGAGAGTGGCCACGCTGTGGTCTGCAAGGAAAATCCGGAACGGATTACATACGGAAGGACATTTGATAAAGCATTACAGAAACCAGAAAATGCCTTTAATGCAGCGGGCGACGCCAATGAAGAGCAGGGACGTGAATTGCCGGAATCCATCGCAGAAAACCATGAAGTAGAAAGCTAAACTTACTTATTGGAGAGGTCGTACCAATGAAACGACAAGAATTCAAACCGGTATTTGACTGTCGAGTACAAAGAAATAACCTTTTTATCTGCAGGAGGAATCGTCCGAACGATCAACTGAAAAAGAATGGAATGAGTGGATAGCGAATGTGATAGCTATTCCCGTGCGATAATTGACGGAGAACCCTAATCTGAAAGCCGCAAGGATGAACTTCCTCCAGATGTGTACACCGAACACAGCCAAACACTTTATCCCAATCGGAAGTCCGTGCGCAGATTTGCACCTCCGTACCATCAATGAATGTTGGAATACGCCGATCGGCTCTTGATCATCTCGCGCAAATCCCAGACTTTGCGGATCTTGAGGACACGCTTAATCGTGCTATCGACATTCTATCCGGAATCACTTATCTCAAGTTCGAAGCCTTGAGAGGCGACAAATGACCCGTCAAAACCAGATTGATGTCAAGACGGTCTTTATATCGGTTTGCGTTTTGTTTGTCTTCTTGGGTTGTGAACGCACACCCCGCGTACGACTGGTCAAAGATGACGAGATGACTTTTCACTTTCAGTGGAATAAGCCCCTGAAAGAGGAACGGATTATCCTGATTCATTATAGTGGGGCGCAGTTTTCAAGTGACGGTCGAGAAATACCGTTTGAGGATCGAGAAAAGTTAGTCTACTTCCCTGCAGAGACGTTTGTATCGGCCCCGGTATCTATCGCCACGTGGGCTTATAGGAACACCTCATCGAGTTACATAGACTCGGTGGAAATACTTCCTGCCCACTCGCGAGAAACTTCTCTCCCTGCCCACGTGTATAAGATAGCAGGGAATCGTTTTCATCAGCGAAAGGGTGGACGCCTTTTGCGCCAGCACCCCTTTTTCCGGGAGTATCGCGTTGACCAGCCGTCGCGTATCACCTTTGAGCGATAATACAACGCAGTGACACGCTGGTCTCCTTTTATCCCTTGTTTTTCGAGTTAAGAACTGGTGCGGCTCCGCAAATCGCAAAACCCCTCACTTCGGTGATTTCCCAATGTTAGGACAATATCAATGAAATTCCTTTTTCTTTCAATCGCAGCCTTCTCTTTCGGTTGCGGCGCTACTATTTCCAATCACAATCACACTCCGGAAATCTTCCTCGTTCACGAAGGAAACAGAGATCTTCGTCTTGAGTGGTCTCAACCGCTCACCGCACCACAAACCGTAGTCATTGCCACCACCGGTTTTTCGTATGTTCAGAAGCACAGCTTGGATCTTTGGGTAAAGCACGGTATGCCGATCGCCGATGCCGCCGAATACCTCGGCAGGGAACCTGGACGCGGTTACCGGCACTTCGTGTTTTTTGAAGGCACGGCGGTTTCACAACCGTTGTCCGTGCTTAAGAACCAATTAGATGCCGTCATCGTCGAAATTCTTACCGCGGACAGGCAGCCGACATCGTCCGCGAGATGCAACGAAAGGACGATTTTTGGCGTAACCAGATGTTCATTCCACCACCGCCGACTTACACCTTGGGAACACCGCACATACTTGCCACTGCACGGAGGGCACAATAATCTTACAATCTCAAGATGAGTAAATTTTAACACCTCACAGTTCCTAGGACAAAATGGCAAAAGAACCGGACAGACAAGAGAAGAATTGACGCGATTTCTAAACCTGTGCCCTAAAGCTCAAGGGTTGGGGAATCTCCGAAGGTTTTGGTACTGGCGTCGCGACTAAAATCGCTTATATGGCATTTCTGTGCGTTTTTTTCTCCGCGCTCCTGCCATTTTTCCGAATTTCCGGTTTTTGCTGCCGAACTCGCGGTTGCCGCAAGGCTTCGCTTCCCCCGACACAACGAGCCACCCATCATCACCAGCTGCCTAGTCATGCTTAGTCAACAGACTAAGCACCAAATCCTAGGCCTGAATAGCCATATCTTTATACTCAGCTCAGCACGCCGCGGTCGAAAATCCCTTGCCGAAAAACGCAAAAATACGCGACCTTTATCGTCTTATCAAACACCGATAAAACAGCCCTGGGAGCAACTTCGCCCTCGTCGTCGCCGCATGAGAAGGATTTGCGTTTTGTTCCACCGATATTTGTCCTAAATCGTAACCCTTACCCGCCAAACTCTAGAGTTTCGATATATCACTAAGCAGGCACAAAAAAACGCTCACAGCGCAAATATGAGCGTTTTTTCTCCCTAATCCTACGATTTTCACGCACACGAGCTTATTCTGTGTCCTCACTCACTTGCCATACTGTATCCCTGTACCACCTATTCATCAGTCTTTATTCTCCTTTTAGCATTTGATTCTAATCCTCTTTCAGCACTGCGCCAGTAGGCTAATCACTACCAGAGATACGATACCAACAGGCCACATAAACACATAAATCATGTCTTTTCTGTGTTGTTCTTCCCTCCTAAGCCTTTCCTCCTCTTTGCGGTGTTGCTCATACGCTTCAAGCGAGCCATACTCCGAAATGATCTTTTGCTGCCATTCATACTCCCACCGACTAATACCGTGCGCCTCCTTGAATTGGTAATCGGCAATGTCACTCTTTATCTTATCTGTCGTATCCAGCAACTTTCTGAGCGTCGTTTCTGAACTCGTGGGCTTCGCCGATTTTACACCGCCTCCTGGGGCCGCATTATATCCATTATTATAGCTGTCCCATCTTCGTATAAATGCTATCTCCAGTTGGTCCAAAGTAATGCCTGGATAATCCTTTTCATCCGCCTCGATTGTCCACCTCCACACATCGGGCTCATACGTTAGCAAATCCTTTTGTATTTCCGGCGACCCGTCATGTCTGCCAGGTGTCAAATGTCGCAAGATACGACGATACGGCTTACTCGACTGTCCTACGTAAGATTTGTGATTAGCCACATTCCAGATTCGATATATTGCCCCCATTAGTTCCCCATATCACTTCTCATCAAAGAGCCGATTACCACCCCTCATTCCGATCTTGGTCATTGCCACATTTCCCACCCGTTTTTTCCGTGCCACTGAATATATTCCTGTTTACAAATCGCAAAAGAACGCGTAATCCGTGTGCCAAGGATGCGCAGTCGGACACGCCTAAGCCCCTCGAGGACCTTTCACGCCTCCACGCACCACTTTAATATCACACTCGCGATTCGGTCGCCTCACGGACGAACTTGCTCCAGTTAAGCGATGACGCCAACGTACTTCAGTGCCTATCGTATCACCCGCCATTCCCTAATTCATGATTTCTACGCGCGCGTAGGGCGGTTGACAAAGATTAACAATAGATGACATAAAAAAGCGTCATGGCCCACTTTAACCTTGGCACATCGGGCGTCTGTTCGTTCTCGTTTTCGAATGTTATCGGTCAAGGGTTTCTAGGTAATCGTTGATGTCACGAAATGCTTTACCAGCCGATTCGTCATTCTCATACGATTTCATTATAATGTTACCTGGTGGGCTTTGAGTGGTATAAAGCCGTATGAACGGCACCGTGCCCGCTACATAGTCTCCGTGTTCGGTATGGTGAGCGGGTGTTGATGGCTCATAGTCAACCGTAATAATGTACTTGGGATTGATTGTTAAATTATGTTCTTCGAATGCCTTAAACATATCGTCTCCTCCATGACAATACCCGATAAGTGTCGCGCGCGTAAGCGACTCCAAATGACTCAAAATAGACCCTTAATCGCTTCTCACAACAGGGAAAGTCGTAACGCTTTGCCGCCATTTCAACGATTTTTACGCCTTCGAGTATTCCTCACCTAACTTCCAAATGTCTAGCGATACTGCCGCATTCCGCGGACGGTCACTTTCAACGCCTGCTCTATATTTCGAAAATATTGGATTCTTCGTTCAAAATCGTCGACCCCATATTCCAAACTCTCATGTTCAAGTTCATCTAATAACTCTTTAATTGATTGAACACGCTCCTTTAATTCCTCCTTAAGTCTTTCATCCATAACAAATCACCTCCTATTGAAAACTATCAATTGGCCCTCTTGCAATTCATGATCCTCGGCAAACTGCTACCGGCGATCGAAGGGGAGCCGGCGTGAAAGTTGAATATGGAGAGATGGTGCCGGATCGTCACAATCCTATTTTGGCGAATGTGTTGGAAAAACAATATAAAAAAGCAGGGCCACGATGGCAATGTAACCGATCACAGCAACAACTGAGCGTAAGTTCTTCATAGTTTTTCAATCACGTAGTTTTAAGCCCGGTCGCTTTCCCGATTCCGGGCTTTTTTTGTGGCTGCACACGGGTTTGTATCAGGCCTAATCACTACTACTAAGTATGCGAAGATCAATCGCCGGATACTCAATGACTTCGCCGACGTTCCGCTCCATCGGCATATCAATATCTTCGATCTGGTAACTTAAAACCACCTTACCGTCTTCATCAATTAATTCGACTTTTGCAACCGTCGTTGAAATACTTGTAATGCGCTGTATCATGATTCATCTCCTTAACGATGTGAACTGGCAACCCTAGCCATGACTAGACATCTTTCCAAAATAGATCCATGTAGTTACAGTAATCTTAGAGATTAGAATAACTACACCGTTTGGCAACTTGTCGAGCAATATCTCAGGTTCACAATGGCAGCAATCACATTCCACGTTTTCCCATAGTTGCGATGTTTGCCTCGATAGATGTCTTTGGTAATGCGAAAAATCTTACACCGTCTAACGATGTGCTCAATGGCAACTCTTTGGGTTGCCAACCGTCGGTTGAATTGCTTCGCCTCCCGAGTCAAAGGCTTGCTCTGATATGCCTTGATGGGCGTTGAACTGTTGGCATACCGTTTGGCTATCCCCTGATAACCACTGTCAGCCAACTTCTCAGTGTCAGGAGAAATCGCTACACGGCTTTCCTTCAGGATTCTAAAATCGTGTACACTCCCTTTGCGGCAAACAACCGATAATAGTTCTAACATCGCCAAACATGCAATCAATTGAACTTTTATGGGTTTTTTTTACCGCTGTAGTAGGCACGCTGTCTTCTTGTTGGACGTTCAATCGGTTGCTCGGTGGCATCAATGATGATGGTTTGGAGATTGCTCTCTAATAAGTGCTTTCGGTTCTTCAGCGAAAGCACCTTAACCAACACATCAAGTATCTGATGATAGAGTTTGTTTGCATAAGATTCACTGATACCAAACTCCATGCCTAATCTGGCAAAGGTTGGATAGTGGCGCATATAGGTGAATGTCAACAGAAGGCGATCGGTCAATGCCACCTCCGATTTCTTTCCTCGTTTCTTCATCGGTCGTTCTTCTCGAAGGTTTTCGAGGTAAGCAGCCACACGCTCCAAAATAAGGTTGAAAGCTGCCTTGTCAATACCAACCGCTCGCAGAAATTGATCATCTGACAACTTTATTGCTTTTTCAAATTGACTCATGGGTATCCTTTCTACAACAGAAGATGTTGAAAGGATATAACGGAGAATCAAGCCAAATGGGTACTTATTTTGGAAAGATGTCTACTAAGCAAATGCCTAAGCAACAATTCTGTGGGCTGAACCTCAGATTTTTATGCTCAGCCCCATCGCACATATTTTTATAAAAAAGCAAGAAAAAGCGTACGCCGAATGCCAAGTATTCGCGCTGCAACAGGCCTCCACCATTTTCCCCGTTTTGCCTTTTGGTTCCTTTCACTTCGCATCATATGCTCCCACATGCACTACTCACACCCCGCTCTTCACCACTTCCAAATATCTTGCCGTCTCCTCGCTCGGTTCCCCTTCCAACCCCAGTTTCGTTCCCGCTAAGTATTCCACCGTCCCGCGCCAGTGACTCGTATCAAATCTTACCTTCGGCCAATGCGCATGTTGATCGTCGAAGTAGAGCAAATATCCCTTAGTGCAACCGTGCATAAAGATATCACGCGTAATTTTTGTATCGTTCAAGCAGTATTCTTTTACACGCTCAATCTCGCCCTCTCGAAACCATTTGACCGCCTGAATGCCGTCCCCCGTCTTTTTCGCGTCGAGAGTGGCTTGTACGATACGGTCGAGTTTCAACCGATGCCCGAGCGTCGCCGTGACCGCAACAAGCATATCGAAGCTCGGTACTGACCAGAAATCCGCATCTGAATATGCGGCAAGCACACGGTAGTCGAACCGCAATTGGTTAAACCCCACGACAAGCCCCGCATTAAGAATCTGGTCAATCAATTCCCCGATATTCGACTCCTCGAAACTATAATACTGTCCCGTTCCCGAGTCGTAGGATGTCGCGACAGAGATGCCCATTTCCCCACTTTTGTCCCAACCACCCACTTCGTCTGCCAGGTATTTCGTTTCAATGTCGAAATACAAGATGTCCTTTATAACCGAAGCCATGACTTACATTTCAGTGATTGAAATCGCCTATTCAGTATACCCCATAGTTTTCAGAAAAAGTTAAGAAATCTCATAACGCACGATCCCCATACCCGTACAGAAACATTTCTTTTGCCCTACGAGGCAACCGTGCCGCCGGAACAAACATGTATCGTGACAAAAAATCTCCGCCATACCCTTTGTATGGGCCTTTCAGATAATACTTACGTTCCTTTTTGTTAAAACGCCGTACATAATGACTCATTGTTATCTCCTTTTTCTAAAAAATAGTTTGAGCAAAGAGAAGTGACGACCTGCTCGCGCCCCGTGTTTGAATTCTAGTGTCGCATCTCGCTCCATGGTCGCCGCCCATCACGCTACCATGTCGGTTGTCGACGATCCCTTTTGTTTATCTTCAGACTCACTCTATTCTACCATATTGGAATCCCTTGCCCGATCTTTTTTGGTAAGAAATGATGTCTTTCTTTGCACTTGACCCGTTTCGCGTCGCCTGCCAATTGCGGTTCAACAGGACAGTACTTTGACCATCGTGACTAAGCAAGTGATTAACCAAGTGATTTCCCGCGGCACAACCGTTTTCGCTTCAATACCCTTATTGAGATTCAATCTCTTCGGTAGAGCCGTTTTTACAGAGTTCCCGAGGGTATACCCTATTTGCATCACTTCCCTCAAGAACACCTCGCCACGGCCCCCGCTCCGTTATTCCTGCTCACGCCAATTCTCCGAAACGCAGCAACTTCATGAATCGGTCGTTCAAATACCTCTTCGTCCGGTCTTTCCGCATCTGACATTGCGCAGCTCTTTCGAGAATCTAGGCACGCAGGTCGTAAATTACCAGATTTTCACTTTCGAGTTGGGCAGCGAGAGTCTCAAGGTACACAAAGCAGGCCGTTTCATTTGCACAAGGGATGTCTATCGGTATATCGTAGTTTTGGCACTTCACTTTGATCTTCCACATGTGCTCGTAATCCTGTCTCTGAAGCTGTCCCAGGTCGAGATCTTTCTCAACATGTTCCACGAGTCGTGGAATTCCGTCGTGGCATTTAAAAAGTAATGCGCACACATCGTCACAGTAGCCTATGCCAAATTCTTTTAGATTCACACGTTCCAACCACTGAATGAATTTCCATTTTCTTTCAGTTAGATTGCCAAGTTTATCAACATCTTCGCCAAGTCTCACACAGTTGATTGCTCGGCACTTGTCCTCCGAAAACGTTCCAACCGCTTTATACACTATGCGAAACATAATTTTATCTCCCTAAAATGTTACTTCCCATAGAAATACCTCGCCACCGCCCCCGTTCCGCCAACTCAACTCGCGTGTAATGCGCCGACATCTTCGGATCCGCCCACCTACCCGCCGTTTGCATATCTACCACAGACGCCCCAACCAGAGCCGGCGAAGCCGCAGACCTCACACCAAGCGAATGTAGGGAGATAACCCCTCCACACCCGCCTTGCTAGCCCAGCACCCAATCGCGTTCCGAACTCCGTTCAGCGACAGCCTATTCCGTGTGACACGCTCATGGAATCGTCCCCTCCAGAAAAGGGCTCCCTCCTCCAAAGCCACCTATTACCGCATACAACCGCTCTTTCGTTTTCATGTTTTTAACCTTTTACGTCGGAGCATTGATTTCCAACTATATCAACTGCCTGTATTACCTCTGCTTAACGCGTCAACAGCTTGAAAGCAAGTACCCGCCAACCTTCGAAATTGGCTAAGGTAACACTCCTGTTCATCTCTTCGCCAATCTTGTGGTACACTCTCGGGATGCCCTGCTACATTCCGATTTAGACGGTAAATGGTAGCCAATCCCTCCAACCTCTCCCTGAGTCTTCTCCGGAGTGTCGAATCAAGGGCTTTGAATAGCTCAGTTCCCTTATCCACCAAATGCCGGGTTAATTCGGATATATTGGATTTACTGTCAACTTCGCGTTCGTATTGCGGATTGCACAACGCTACCGCTTCCGCAAGGCACTTGATGGTTCTCTCGGAAGCCGCTCCAAGACAGATAACGGAGGAAATATAATTTCCATTTTGGCAAGTCCGGAGACTCTCCAAATAGTATTGCTCCACAACCTCATCAAGATTAGGAATCTCTCCTTTTAATGATTGTACAATTTCATACGGATCATCAATTAGAATCAGTAGCCCATCATCAAATTCCGACTTCTCGCCAACAGATGTTAGACATACCGAATCGCTTCTCCTGTTTCCAAAACAGAGCGAACTTACATCCATCAATAATCCGCGTAGTTTTAGACGCGCTACTGCCTCGTAGAATTTTACACAAAATGTGCGATCTTTAGCTTGACTATGTTGTTCATTTTTAGGACAGAATATCTCCTGCAAATGCCCTAACGGAATGTGTTTCCATTGGCAATCATTCTTCAAGAAGCAAAATATCATCCTCGCCAACTCTTCTGGTGTACACTCCACTCTCTGTGTGTCATCTAACTCCCACTTCCGGTAATCATTCATAAACGAGTCCTCCTATTCCATCAGCCCTAAAACCCACATAACTCTTATTGCGTATAACTGTAAATATACACAATAGCATCGCACGCATTCAAGCCTATTTCCCGGTTCCATTCTTCCGTAATGATTCATCGTTTTCCCATCGGAATAACGTTGTACTTAATTCTATCACGAAGGTCACACCCCTTGCGCAAAATCACTGAGACGAAAAACACTCGGCGCCTACCTTGCCGAACCTATTGTCCGCGAACTGTCTGAAGTCGGTGAGGCACTCCCCCATGCCACCTCTACCGCCGGCCCTTGTCTTTGCGGTTTCCACCAGTTGTAGTCTCCCTCTCCCGGCGGTTAATTCCATAGACCACTGGGAGATTTCTCCGAACCGCGAACCCGTATTTTCCCTTTCCAATACTGGACTAATATGGTATGTTTCCCCAGTATTCGGGAACTAAACCGTCTTTGAGAAGGAGTCCCAAAACAACTGAAAGGAGATTATCATGTCGGCGCCCCCCTCCACCGCCTTGGACATGAACGCGCCGTATAGCGTAGCATTGTCACTCATCTTTACTCCGGAACTGGAAGAAGATGGGTACACAGTAACCTGCAAAGAGCTTCCGGAACTCATAACATACGGCCAAACGCTAGACGAGGCATTCAAAAACGCCGAAGACGCCTTCAATGTAGTGTTTGAAGCCTATGAGGAGCTGGGACGTGATTTGCCCGAATCAATCAAGAGATACCACGAAGCAGAACCTGAAAACGGTCTTGAAATGCTTATTGAGGCCGTCGTGCCGATGAAAATTCCTCAAGAGCTGCCCGCAACCGCAACGCGAATCTAAAAGAAATGTGAAATACAGAATAATCCGTGATTCAGACAACCCCTCCTCCCATCCCCCTACCCGTCTTCCCGTCCTCTCGTCTTCCTTTCCTCTCCGATTCTACTCTTCCATCCTTCCACTCTTCCTCCCTTTCCGTGAAATCCTTTAATCCATCAAGCGAGTGAATAACGAGCGCGATAGAGATCCTAATCCGTGATTCAGACAGTTGTAGCGTGCAATCAAGCGAGCAGATAGATCAAGGGAGTGATTAGCGACCGCGATAGAGATCCCAGCGCTATAGCAAATCCCCCGATCAACCCTCCGACACCAGTGCCCGCACACGCATCGCCAAGGCACTTGCAACAGCATCTGATGTGTGATATAAGCCTGAATGTGTAGACTCAGCGAATTCATGGGTGTTGGGTGCGCACGATGGATGCTTTGCCATTGCTCAAAGACATCGATTCTGCTAAAATGTCCCCAAACGACTGTCACGGTTCGAGACGGAATAACGGTCTAACAATCAAAGGAGCTCTCATGAAACGGAAAATCACGGTAATCCTACGGGTACTCATTTTGTTGCTCCTTGTCACGGCGAGTGGATGTGAGAAGGGCAGCGATCTCCCGGCAAGCGCCATCGTGGCCGGGAAATATATCATCCTCGACACGCGGACGGATCAGGGCGATTCGGCGACGGCGAAGAAGAACGCCGAGAACACGCTGAAAAAGTATCCCGATATCAACGCGATGATCGGGCTTTGGGCGTACAATACCCCTCAATGCCTTGAAGCGGTGAAGGATGCCCGCATGGAGGGGAAGGTCAAGTTAATCTCGTTCGACGAAGATAGCTCGACGCTGCAGGGGATCAAGGACGGTCATGTGCACGGAACCGTCGTCCAGCAGCCTTACGAATTTGGTTACCAGTCAATGAAATACCTCAAAGCGCTGGCGGAGGGCGACACCTCCGTGATCCCGCCTAACAAGACGCTGGATATCCCGACTAAGGTGATTAAGAGTGACAACGTCGATGAATTCTGGACGAACCTCAAGGAACTCAGTGCGATGGGCGAAACCGCGAAAGCCGCCGAAAAGCCGGAGGGCGCGCACCATTTTGCTTTCGTGGTGAATGTCCCCAACGAGTTCTGGAATTATGCCAGAGCCGGCTGTTACAAAGCGGAACAGGATTTCGGGATCCTCTGCGATTTCAAGATTCCCCACGACGGTTCTTCGGCGGAACAGAATCGAATCCTCGAAACCCTCATTCAGAAAGACGAAATCAAGGGGATTGCCGTGAGCCCGCTCGATCCAAAGAATCAGACGGCGCTGCTCAATAAGGTAGCCGACGAGGTCGACCTCCTGTGTCACGACAGCGACGCGCCCGACAGCAACCGCCTGTTCTATCTCGGCACGAACAACTATCTCGGCGGACGGCAGGTCGGCAAGTTGGTCAAAGAGGCTCTGCCTGACGGCGGCAAATTGATGATTTTTGTCGGGAAGCTGGATGTGCTGAATGCGCAGCAGCGGCGGCAGGGCGTGATTGACGAACTCATGGATAAACCGATGCCGGAATAGATTATCGTTCGCAAGTTATATCATTTCGTTTAATTAACAGTGCATAGAGTGAAGCGATAATTTCGCTCGGCCGTACACGGCTACACAATGTAGAATGCTGTAGGAGCGATCTCCGAATCGCGACTTCAATTTAAGCCATTTGCTAGTTATGCACTGTCATTCTAGAGAAATAGTAATAACCAATGGTGCTAGTATATGTAGTATTTAAATCATAAATGACATACTATATACTGACACGATGATGTGCGATTATGCGCGGTTGACAAATGTTGCGCCTACCTGACCTGCTAACAACCTAGATATAGTATGTCATTGAAAATCATGTACCAATTAACTAGCACCAAAGGTTAATAGAATGTGAAAGTTTATTCTTTCATTGCATTGACAGGGCGTAGGTTGGGTTGAACGCAAATTCATGAGAATTTGCGCTCCGAAGGAGGGCTTTCGAGATTTCATTCCGTCCAGTTGCACCGAAATATGAGTGGAACCCAACGTATATCGCATGCATGACGGTTGGGTTACGCTATTTGTTGTGGGTGGTAGGACGTTGCCGAAAAGTTGAACTGCTTGGACCCTCACTAAGCCTTGGTTATTCTCCGCTCAACCCAATCTACACCGCTACTCGCGCCTTCTGCGAGAATTGAACGCCTCTTTGAACATAGGTGACGAATCATGTTTGACCGTTTGAAGAGGGGTATTGTCTATTTTAGTCGTTACTTGCTTCTTACCTTCCGCCCCTCTGGGGCTATGGCGAATATGGATTCGTTATTCCTATACACCTATCGCCCCTCTGGGGCTTTTTTATGTCGGAATTTCTATGCAAAACGCTGATGCTAATCCCTTCCTAGAGGCAACCGGAATCCACAAACACTTCCCGGGGGTGCACGCGCTCAATCACGTGAATGCCGTCTTTCACGCCGGAGAGGTCGTTGCGGTCATTGGAGAAAACGGCGCGGGTAAGAGCACCTTGATGAAGGTCATTGCCGGTGTTCATCCGCCCGACGCGGGAAGCATCACGATTGAAGGGGAACCGGTGACCATCCCGACCGTCTCCAAGGCGACCGAACTGGGGATCGCGTTCATCCATCAGGAGCTCAACCTCTCCGATAATCTGAGCGTCGGGGCGAATATCTTCTTGGGCAGGGAACCGCGCAAGTTTGGGCGTCTTGGGTTAATTGATCAGAGGGCGATTCACCGGGACACGCACGATATCCTCGATCAACTCGAGATGGACTGCGATCCCGAGACAACCGTCCGCGAACTTTCCATCGGGCATCAGCAGATGGTCGAGATCGCCAAGGCGCTGTCCCAGAACGCCCGCATGATCATCATGGATGAGCCGACGAGCAGCCTGACGCAACACGAAACGGATCGCCTCTTCGATCTTATCCGAAGCCTGAAATCCCGGGGTGTTTGTATCGTCTACATCTCCCATCGCCTGATGGAGGTTGGTCAGATCGCCGATCGCGTGATTGTCCTCCGAGACGGTGAAAACAGCGGCGAATTGGCGCGCCGCGAGATCGACCACGAGCGCATGGTATCGCTGATGGTAGGCAGATCTCTGACGCAGTTCTATCAGCATAAAGAACACCAAGTTGGAGCGCCGGTGCTTGAGGTCACCGATTTGGTGGTGCCCGGGCTTTCGGAACAGCCTATCAGTTTCACGCTCCATGCCGGCGAGGTGGTTGGCATGGCGGGGCTTGTGGGAGCGGGACGGACGGAGTTGGCACAGGCAATCTTCGGCGTTGACGGCGCCGTTTCCGGGACGATCAAGGTTGACGGCGAATCGGTGGAGATAAACAACCCTCGCGACGCAATCAACGCGGGCATCGCGCTCGTTCCGGAGGATCGCCGTGATTACGGATTGATAACGGAGTTTGCGGTTCGCGACAACATCTCATTGTCGGCGCTTGACCGTTATCAGACGGGAAAGTTCGTGCGCCGGAAGGAGGTCGCCGACCTTGCGGCAGAGGCGGTGGATGAGTTCAATGTGAAAACGACCTCTATCGAAAACGAGGTAGGGCTGCTTTCCGGCGGCAATCAACAGAAGGTGGTGCTCGCCAAATGGATCTCCCTGAAACCGAAAGTCCTCCTTCTGGACGAGCCAACCAGGGGTATCGATGTCGGCTCCAAGAGCGAAATCTACCAGTTAATTGAGAGATTGGCAGGTCAAGGCGTCGCTATCTTGGCAATCTCCAGCGACCTTGAGGAGATTCTGCGTATATCGGATCGCGTGTTGGTGATGCACGACGGAGCGTTGGCGGGTGAACTCGAACGCGACATGCTCAGTGAAGAGGCGGTCATGGGACTGGCAACCGGATCGGGCAATCAACCGATTAATCAAGCGAATGAATAGTGAGTGAAGGCTGCCATGGGAGTTCCTCAAGATTTGCTATAGGATTTCTATCGCACCTTGGTTCAGTCATTTGATCAGTCGCTATCCACCGGACACTTACAACACGGTTTTTGAATTTGTTTCTTATCTCGACTTAATACAATTGTAGGGTGGCTGCCCACCATTCCTTGTAAGGTGCACATCGCGCACCAGCCTTTGAGAGTGCCAGCGGGACCACAGGTAGTATGGTATAAGAAACCGCTGGAGACTTATTCAATGGTCAACCAAAATGACCAAATGGTTAAAAGTTCCTCCGCTTCTCTTCAACGCTTGATTGACACCGCTTGTTGCCTTGCTTAAATGTACAAAGTCGAGCTTATTCCGGTGGCGGAAAGACGCTCACAGCTTCTTGTCCGGTAACAATCAATTTCTAAAAGAGAAACGTCAATATGAAGTCAATCATTGCGCTAACTTGGATTCTTACCCTGTTTTCATCAACTGCCTTTGCCCAAGATTACACCCGATGGAATCTGCCGGAAGACGCAACAGCGCGGGTGGGGAAGGGTTCAATACATGAACTAAAGTATTCACCGGATGGTACGCGATTGGCGGTTGCAAGTTCGATTGGAATCTGGCTCTACGATACGCGCGCGCATGAAGAGGTCGCGCTTTTCACCGGGCATACGGGCGTGGTCAATAGCGTAGCGTTCAGCTCGGATGGCAAAATGCTGGCAAGTGCAAGTGATGACAATACAGTGCGGCTGTGGGACGCAATGACGGGCGCGCACCTGCGAACGCTGTCGGGGCACAGGAATGAAGTATTAAGCGTGGCGTTCAGCCCGGATGGTAAAACGCTGGCAAGCGGGAGTCGTGACAGGTCGGTGCGGTTGTGGGACACGGCGACCGGTTCACCCAAAAATGCATTCTGGAAACATCAGGATTTGGTCTGGAGCGTGGCGTTTAGCCGAGATGGAACATTGGCAACCGGGAGTAAAGACGCGACGGTGCGGCTGTGGGACGCGGCGACAGGGACATCCGTGAGAACGCTGGATGCAGCGAGGTGGTCGACTGATGTGGTGTTCAGCCCGGATGGCAGAACACTGGCAACCGGGGGTGACGCCTATACAGTGCGGCTGTGGGACGCGGTGACAGGAGGGTTCCTGCGAACGCTCGAAGGACACACACGTGTGGTTAATGGTCTGGCGTTCAGTCCGGATAGCAGAACGCTGGCAAGCGGGAGTCATGACAATACAGTGCGGCTGTGGGACGCAGTCACGGGGACGCTCTTGCAAACGCTCCGAGGGCATACGCATCCGGTCTGGAACGTGGCGCTCAGCCCGGATGGCAGAACGCTGGTAAGTGGGAGTCGGCATACGCTGCGGACATGGGACGCGGTCACGGGGGCGCCGCTGCAAACGCTTGAGGGGCATGCGGATTCGGCCTATAGCGTGGCGTTCAGCCCGAATGGGAGGACGCTGGCAACTGGAGGTGACGACGCGACGGTGCGGCTATGGGATGCGGCGACGGCGATGCCCCTGCAAACGCTTGAGGGGCATACGTATGATGTTACTAGCGTGGCGTTCAACCTGGGCGGAGGAATCCTCGCAAGCGGGAGTCTTGACAGGACGGTGCGGCTGTGGGACGCGGCGACGGGAGTGCCCCTGCGAACGCTCGGAGGGCATACGAGCGGTGTCAGGAGTGTGGCGTTCAGCCCGGATGGCAGAACGCTGGCAAGCGGGAGTCATGACAATACAGTGCGGCTGTGGGACGCGGTGACGGGAGCGCCTCTGAGAAAGCTGGAAGGACATACGGATTCTGTCTATGGCGTGGCGTTCAGTCCGGATGGCAGAACGCTAGCGAGCGGGAGCGCCGACGATACGGTGCGACTGTGGAACGCGGCAACGAGAGAGCGCCCGCGAATGCTGGAAGGACATACGGATGACGTTGCTTGCGTGGCGTTTGACCGGGACAGCGGAATCCTGGCAAGCGGGAGTCTTGACAAGACGGTGCGGCTGTGGGACGCGGCAACGGGGACGCACCTGCGAACCATTGAAGGGCATACGAATTATGTCGTTAGCGTGGCGTTTAGCCTGGACGGCGGAACCCTGGCAAGCGGGAGTCAAGACGCGGCAGCGCGGCTGTGGGACACGGCGACGGGGGACTCCCTGCAATCACTGGAAGGACATACAAATTATGTCACCGGCGTAGCGTTCAGCCCGGACGGCAGAAGCCTGGCAAGCGGGAGTTGGGACGGGACGGTCCTGCTGTGGAACCTGACCCCGGCTGTCAACACCAATACCAACGCCATCGTAAGCCTTTCGCCAGCCTCGGCGCCCTCGCCCGCGGTCGGCGAACATCTCACGCTCTCCCTCGCGATTTCGGGAGGAGAAAAGGTGGCGGGCTATCAAGCGACCGTGCAATTTGACGCGTCCGCGTTGTTCTACTTTAACGGCGCCAACGCCGATTACCTCCCTGCCGGCGCCTTCGCCGGCCCCGCTGTCTTGGATGGAAATCGGGTAACTTTCACCGCGGCGGCACTGTCCGGAGAAAGTAATGGGGATGGCACGCTGGCGACGCTCACGTTTGGAGTCCTTGTCGTTAAGCCGTCTGTCCTAGAGCTGACTGAAGTGGTGCTTACCGACCGTGCCGGCGCCGCTTTTTGGCCGCAGGTTGAGAACGCGCAAGTGACCGAAGCCCCGGTGCGCATCCCGGGGGACGTGAATCAAGATGGCGTGGTGAACGTTCAAGATTTGGAAATCATTGCGGGTCTCATAGGACAGAAGGGCCAGGATGATGCCGATGTCAACGGGGATGGCATAGTCAACGTGCAAGATTTGGTGCTAGTTGCGGGCGCGATCGGCAACGCGGCGGCGCCTTCCATCGGCTCGCAGGCGCGTGGGACGCTGAACGCCGTCGATGTGGAAGGTTGGCTGACGCAGGCGCGGCTACCCGGGATGACCAAACCGCAGTATCTGCGAGGCATTGCTTTGCTACAGCAACTGCTTACCATTCTCACCCCGAAAGAGACCGTCCTGTTGCCGAACTACCCGAATCCGTTCAACCCGGAGACGTGGATACCGTTTCAGCTTTCTGCCGGCGCGGTGGTCGAGATATACATTTACGACGCGCAGGGCGGGTTGATGCGGCGGTTAAATCTCGGTCATTTAGACGCGGGGTTCTATACCGAACCGGCGAAGGCGGCGTATTGGGATGGCAGAAACGCACACGGCGAACCTGTTGCAAGCGGCGTCTATTTCCATCAACTTCGGACGGGGGATTATTCGCAAGTTAGACGGATGGCAGTCGTCAAATGAGCGCCGAAGAGCGGCGATCTATCCGCTCAGTTGATTGCTTACAAACCAAAATGCGTCACCGCGACGATTCATGAAAAAAACGCTGGGCATTTTCCTGCTCTTGGCAGCCATATTCCTCATCACCGGGATTATCGAACCGCGCTTTCTGGGAGCCGGCAACTTGACGAACATGGCGCGATGGACGGGGCTGTACGGTATCTTGGCTATCGGCGCGGGATTTGTGATTATCACCTCCGGCATCGATCTCTCAATCGGATCGCTGATAGGGTTGTCCGGATCGCTATTTCCTCTTTTTCTCGTCGGGGCGGGGCTGCCCATCGGCGTCGGTTTCGCGTTGGTTATCCTGCTGGCGTTGACAATCGGCTTCACGCACGGGCTGTTAATCACCAAGCTCAAGCTGCAACCCTTCATCGTCACGCTCTGCGGGCTGTTCATTTACCGCGGGGTCGCCCGGTACATCACGGGGGAGATTAACCAAGGATTCGGCACCGATTTTCAAGGGCTGCGCCTCCTCGTGAAGTACCGGGTATTCGACGTCATCCCGATGCCGTTCGTGATTGTGCTGCTGCTTGGGGGCATCGCGGCGCTATTTCTCAACAAGACGATATACGGACGCTACTTGTTGGCACTGGGTCGAAACGAGAAGGCGGCGCGTTTCAGCGGAATCAATACGGATCGGATGGTCATCTGCGCTTACATGATCTGCTCGGTTTTGGCGGGGTTCGGCGGGATATTGTTCGCGCTGGATCAGAATTCGGTTCAACCCTCGACGTTCGGTAACTTTTACGAGCTGTACGCCATTGCCGGGGCGGTGCTCGGCGGGTGCAGCCTTCGCGGCGGGGAAGGCACCATCGGGGGCATCATCTGCGGGGCGGCGATGGTCGAAGTGATAAAGAACGCGGTGTTTTTCCTCAACGTCGCCACGGAGTCCGAGTTCACGGTGATCGGCTGCGTGATTCTCATCGGCGTCACGGCCGACGAGTTCATCAAACGCTTCGCCGCCAAGCGTAGGGCGCGGCAACACGGCACATAACCCAGCGTGTGTGCCCAACGATGTGGCGTGGGAGGCGTTCTTGGAAATAGCCCCGTATTGATGGGTTCAGTAGGGAATAATGATCGTTATTCCCTACATTGTCACCACGTGTTGGGAGGTTGTAGGAGATCAAACGAGTGGATAACGAGTGCGATAGAGATCTTCTCCGAATCACGACAGCTTGTCTGAATGCGGAGAGTCGGGAATCGGAATTCCCTCCTACAGAATTGGTTGCGACCGTCAAACGTAGATATGTACACCCGCAAATTGCGGTAGGAGCGATCCCCAGTTCGCGATTTAGCAGAAAACCTGTAGGGTGCGCACCGCGCACCAGCCTTCGTAAGCCGCGAAGCGGAATCGGAGGAGATTGAGCCATAAATTAACGAGAGAGCGTTTGATTGAATATGCAATATGAAGAATTCCTCTAGAAACCCCTCGTTAATTCCTACATTGGCATCTCTTGTTAAGGTTTGTAAGAACTTGCTCATGAGGAGCATATTGCACGAAAACGCTGGTGCGCTGGGGATCTCTATCGCTCTCGCTATCCACTCGATTGATTGCACCCTACAGATCTGCAAAGAGACAAATTCTTTATTCCAAGGAGGTAAACGATGGGAATTTCGGTATACACGGTTGCGGTATTGCTCATGGCGGGCTTACTGGTGACGTCCGCCCGAGCGCACGTTATGGGGCACGGTGCAAGTGTCTACAAGAAAGAGTGGGGAACGGTTGGCGACAAACCCGTCTATCTTTACACTTTGAAAAACGGGTACGGCATAACCGCGAAAATCACCAATTACGGGGCGCTCCTCACAGAACTTCACCTCCCTGACCGTGACGGGGAGCGCGGAGATGTCGCCCTCGGATTCGATACGCTGGACGGCTATCTCGCCGGTCACCCGTATTTCGGCTGCATCGTCGGCAGAGTCGCGAACCGTATCGCGGACGGCAAATTCACGCTTGACGGGGCCGAGTACACGCTGGCAACCAACATGGGGCCCAGCCATCTGCACGGCGGAGAGGAGGGATTCGACAAGAAGGTGTGGGATGTCGTTGAGGTAAAGAAGGGCGCCGACGGTGCGTTCTTGACGATGAAATACGTCAGTCCTGACGGCGAAGAGGGCTATCCCGGCAACCTGACGGTGACGGTCACTTACACGCTAATGACGCGCGACCTTCGGATAGACATGCGCGCCGAAACCGATGCGCCGACCATCGTGAACCTTGCCAACCATGCGTACTGGAATCTCGCTGGGCATGGCGCCGACGATATCCTCAAGCACGAATTGAACCTGAATGCGGACAACTACACGCCAACCGACGAGACGGTTATCCCGACGGGCGAGATTGCGTCGGTGGAAAATACTCCGTACGATTTCCGTGAATCCAAGCCGATCGGGCGGGACATTGGACAGTTACCCGGGGATGGCGGGGAGGATCCGGGGGGATATGACATCAATTTCGCTCTCAACGGCGAGGCGGGGGAGATGAGGTTGGCGGCTCGCGTCAGGGAACCGAGCTCCGGCCGCAAGATGGAAGTTCACACGGACGTGCCGGGGGTGCAGCTCTATACCGGTAACTACCTTGATGGTTCAGTCACCGGTAAGGACGGTACGGTCTACAAGAAACACGCGGGGTTCTGCCTTGAAACACAGCATTTTCCGGATGCCATCAACAAAGAGGGGACACCCGGCTGGCAATCGGTTATTCTGCGTCCGGGAGAGGTTTATTCCCACAGCCTAATGTTTAGGTTTTCGACGGAGTAAGGCGTGGGCAGGCTAAGGATGGAAGATTGGAAGGGGAGGAAGGGTGGAAGATATACTCATGAGCGAAAAATGGAAACTAAATAGTTGGGTTTCACTTGGCTCAACCCAACCTACTCATCGCGCCGCACCATTGCGGATAGGTATGTCCTTGTTATTGTAGGGGCGAACCCCTGTGTTCGCCCATTCGTGATGGGCCTCGCCTAAATGGCTTTTGAAGATTGCAGCCTGCCGAGTCGAGACAGTCATGATCGTTACCCGCAACCACGGGACGGCACAGGGGCCGTCCCCTACACAGGACTTAGTGGAGAAACAAGGAGAAGGCATCTATGAATAGAAGTTGGGATGGGGGACCGGTTCGGTATCCCGATCCGGCAATTGAAATACTCGATCCGCGGTTCAAAAATTATGCAATTGGAAATACGGTGGTAGAACGCCTCTGGACCGGGTGCCGCTGGGCGGAGGGTCCCGTGTGGTTTGGCGATGGGCGCTATCTGCTTTGGAGCGACATCCCCAACAACAGAATCCTGCGTTGGACGGAGGAAACGGGGGAGGTCAGCGTTTACCGCAGCCCGTCCAACAACAGCAACGGCAATACCCGCGACAAACAGGGGCGTCTGATTACGTGTGAACACGGCGCCCGCCGCGTCACGCGCACCGAGCACGACGGCACGATAACGGTACTGATGGACAGGTTCGAGGGCAAGCGCCTGAACGCGCCCAACGATGCGGTGGTGCACAAGGACGGGCACGTCTGGTTCACGGATCCGGGCTACGGAATTATCCTGAATTACGAGGGGCACCGGGCGGCGTTCGAGTTGCCAACCAACGTATACCGCCTCAATCCGGACACCGGCGAGGCTACCGTGGTTGCAGGCGAACTTGAGAAACCGAACGGACTATGTTTCTCGCCCGATTACTCGCGTCTCTACCTCGTTGATACCGGCGCCTCGCACAAGCCGGATCATTCGCGTCATATCCGCGTCTACGATGTCGTGGATGGGTCGAGCCTGACGAATGGCAGGGATTTCTGCGACATGGCGCCCGGAACCTCCGATGGCATTCGCTGCGATATTGACGACAACCTGTGGGCGTCCGCGGGCTGGGGCGGCGAAGGGTTTGACGGCGTGCATGTCTTCGCCCCGGATGGCGACCTCATCGGCAGAATCCATCTACCCGAGGTTTGCGCCAACCTGTGCTTCGGCGGCGTCAAGAGGAATCGACTGTTTATGGCTGGCAGCCAATCTTTGTATTCCCTCTATGTGGAGACGCAAGGCGCACAAACGCCGTAAGACTGGAAGAATGGGATGGACGTAAATTGATACGAATTATTTGTAGGAGCGACCTCCCGGTCGCGATAGCATGTAGGGGTGGGGCCAAACGAGATTCAGCCACCGTTTATGCGCCCGAATCGCCATCAACCGACTGGATAATGATTAATCAACTGAGATCAAGCAAGCGAATAACGAGCGCGATAGAAATTGTCTTTTGGTCACGACGGAGCAAAAGGCTGGTGCGCAGTGCGCGCCCTACGGGAAATCGGAGAGGATATGGAAGAAAATCAAAATAACACGGACAATTCAGCAGCAGAAACGGTCCCCGGCGGGCGTTTGCCGGACTGGGAGGTTCATGACTTACCCGCACCGCCGCCCTACCGTTTCGGCGGCGCATTTCGCAATATCCTAGGTCCCGGAATCATCATGCTTGGCGGATCGATTGGCAGCGGCGAGTGGCTGCTGGGGCCCGCGATTACGGCGCAGTACGGCGGCAGGCTGCTCTGGATCGCGACGATTGCCATCTTCCTCCAGGCGTTTCTCAACACGGAAGCCATACGCTACACCCTTTACACCGGCGAGCCAATGTTGAGCGGCTATATGCGTTGCCGTCCGGGGTCGCGGTTCTGGGCGTTCTTCTATTCAATCATCGACTTTTTCGGGATCTGGCCCGGATGGGCGATGGCGGCGGCTACCGCCGTTGCCGCCGCGTGGTTGGGGTATATGCCTGCCGATGCGGATCAGGGGACGGTTCGTACGTTCGCGTATCTCATCTTCTTCGTGTGCCTTTTCATTGTTCTGTTCGGCGGCAAAATCTATAACGCCCTTGAAAAAGTTCAACTCGTCATGGTGGTATGGATTATCGGATACCTGCTCATCATCGACATCTTCATGGTGTCGCCGAGAGTTTGGTGGACGGTAATCAAGGGGTTTGTGAGTTTCGGCGCATTGCCACCCCCGGACGAGGGCGGCAGCGGGATTGACTGGCTGCTGCTCGGCGCATTTGCGGCGTTCGCCGGCAGCGGGGGATTGGGGAACATTACCATTACCAACTACGTCCGAGACAAGGGATGGGGCATGAGCAAGCTCGTCGGAGCCATACCGTCGATAATCGGAGGGCAGAAGGTGACGCTGTCTCACCTCGGCAAGGTGTTTCGGATTACCCCGGAAAACGTGAACCGTTTCCGCGAGTGGTGGAAGTATTGTCGATTCGAGCAATATTACATCTGGGTGGTGGGGTGCTTTTTCGGGATGGCGCTTCCGGCGATGCTAACGATATCGTTTGCCCCCGCGGGGCAGGCAATTGACGAATGGTCGGCAGCGGCGTTCCAAGCGGAAGGACTCGCGGCGAAGGGCGGACAAATCTTCTGGTATCTCACGCTGCTGTGCGGATTTTGGGTGCTTTTTTCCACACAGTTGGGCAACGTCGACATGGTGCCACGGCGTTACACGGACATCATCTGGACCGGATTTTCAAAAGCGAGGGGAATGAAAGAATCGGATGCAAAGTTCATTTACTATCCGATTCTCATCGTCTATATTCTTTGGGGCGTCGTCGCCATGTACCTTGCCAAGCCGTTCTTCATGATTCTGGTTTCCGCGACGATCGGCGGCTACCTGCTGGTGATTACGTCGCTGCACACGCTTTACGTAAACCGGAAGTTCCTGCCGAAGGAGATCCAGCCGCCGGTGTGGCGTCAGGTAGGGCTGGTGCTGTGCGCGGTGTTCTATTCGATTTTCGGAACTCTGACCGTAATTCAGAAGTTGATTGTGCCTTATGTTCTGCCTCTCATAACGGGCTAATTTCAAGAAGGATGCGCCAAAACGCTACCCGCAAAGTACAACAAATGGCTCTGCCATCCATTTTCATTTATGCGACGAGGAAAATGCAAAGAATAGCCAGATCCATAACCTAGAGGAAGGACAATGAACACTTCATTCGAGCGACCGTATAATCCCGTAGACCTGAACACATCGCTAACTCAGGGATTTCCGCTTCCGTCACTGGCTGAGAAACTCATGACAGAGGCAACATCCAATACGTCCGGGCGATCATCGCCGACGTTAGCCCGCGGGGATGAGCTAACGGTTGTACTAACTGTACTCAAAACGGGCCACGCCCTTGATGAACATCCAGCGCCCGCTGCTGCCTCAGTCACCTGTCTCGACGGAAATATCACGTTTACGACACGTGCCGACGAAATCACGCTAGAGCGGGGAGTCGTCTTCACCGGCGACGTACTTCACTCTGTTTACGCCATCGAAGATAGCGTGTTTTTAATCGTCATCGGCGGCGCAGCGGCGAAGAATTCCAAAGAAAACGAATAGCGGAGTTTATTGAATAACTGGAGTCGTAATTAGCGGCGCAATGAGACCTATGTGATATATGCAGCATAGAAGAACCAAAAATTATGGTAGGAGTGTTATTCCAGTGCGACAGTGTTCACTCCTACAGATAGAACAACTTTATGAAGTGACAAAAATGCTCGACCCTGTGGCGTAATCTAACAATCAGGCGAGGGTACCAATAAACGTTAAGTGAAAGCATTCCTTTACATCTATTCTGCAATTAACTATACTATCAAATCCGGAACTAAGGGTGTGTAAATGGGTTGAAAATTAGCGCCCTAGCTGATATGATTTAGGGCATAGAAACCTAATAACCTTTGGTGCTAGTTAATTGGTACATGATTTTCAATGACATACTATATCTAGGTTGTTAGCAGGTCAGGTAGGCGCAACATTTGTCAACCGCGCATAATCGCACATCATCGTGTCAGTATATAGTATGTCATTTATGATTTAAATACTACATATACTAGCACCATTGGTTAATAGTCAAAGTAGCAATCCCGAAATGGATTAAAACTAGGGGGACGATGAAAGTCACATTTAAGATTACTTTAGTCCTAACCCTTGAGTCGGATGGGGCGATTACAGTAACTTGCAGAGAACTGCCGGAGTTTCTGACTTATGGTTTTTCTTTTGATGAGGCCCTAAAAAATGTTAAAGATGCTTTCATCGCAACGTTAGAAATATACGGACATTCTAAGCGTCCTTTACCAGATGAGATTATTGTCGAGCAAATAGACACAGTTGAAAACCTCCAAATCTATGACCCTAAGTTTACAACAATAACCCCTAAAGGCAGAAGACGAAAAGATTCACACAATCTCTGGTTTCAAGCAGCCATGCCTGCTTCAGATTCACAATATGCCCTGTGAAATACATTGAGGTGTCTCGAAGAGTAAAAAAGCATGGATGTCATGAGACAAGCAAAAGCAGAGGTTCTCATAGGCAGTGGTACAACCCGCATACGGATAGTTATTCTGTTTTGCCATTTCACGGTTCTGATGAAATACCCACAAGTGTTGTGCGAAAATTTGTAAAGCAACTGGGCATTGATTGGTCTGAATTTAACAATAGAAAATAAGCCTATAAATACACAAAAAGGGCACTCCGAAAAGTGCCCTTTCTTTATTCCTATCCCAACTTCTTAATCGCAATACCTTACCGTACAGAAACAGTTCGTTTTTCATCTACCTCAATCGAAGTAGATTCAGGCTTTAGTACTATTGATGAAATACTGAAATTACTTCCAAAATTAGACTGTACATTAGAGCCTGTTTGAAAAATCGTAGCAAAGCCATTTTTGGTCACTTATGACGAGTTGTTTCATGTGTTAATTGCAATCTACTACGTACCTGTCGCCCCGCTGGGGCTTGGGTACACCGGGGATTTGGCGTTTCTATACACCTTCCGCCCCGCTGGGGCTTTTAGAGGCTGGTGCGCAGTGCGCACCCTACAAACTGCATTTTCAAACAGGCTCTTAGCTCGACTTTGTACGTTTAAGCCGTATAACAATGGTGGTAATAAGGCGTTGGAGGAAAACGGGAGAGATTTTAACCATCTGGTATTTTTGGTTGACCGCGAAAAAGTCGGTAGCGGTTTCCAGTACCATCACGGCGGGGCAAGATGCCCCGCCTACGGGGTTTGGCGTTGTACAGCTTTCCACACAACCCAATCATTGTACTTTTGTACAAAGTCGAGCTTAGTATAATGGCCTAATTCCTAACGCATCACCGCAGACAATTCTCTACAACCTCGCGGTAGGTCTTCAACCCGGGTGTTTCAAGGTTTCTCACCTTCGCGAGGTCGTCCCACCGCCGCAAGCTGAGCGCATCCTCGAAATGGGGGATTCGTTCAAATGCTGACCTCTCCTCATCAGTCATGACCCCGCCTTGAACTCGTAAGCTCCGCTTTGACGCTTCGGACAACCCGTCGTAATATTCCGCGTCTGTCGTGCAAAGGTAGCGCTTCGCGGGCACGTGCAACCGTACCGGCGTGGTTACCGCCTGGGGGAAGAACGGCTCCAGAAAGTCCGCGCCCACCGCTTCGTGGTTCAGGTCGTCCGCCAAAAACGCTGTGTCGGCGTTATGTTCGTCCAGCAGAAAATGTCCCAGATCATGCAGCAGAGCGCTTGTGACCTGCGTTGCGGTGGAGTCATTGATTCGCGCTTGGTTGGCGCACTGGAGCGCGTGTTCCAGTTGCGTCACGGACTCGTCGTAGAAGGTCTGTCCCCTGCGCATCATAAAGTCGAACAGGGCGGCGACCTTCTCGTCGTTTGTCGCGTGCGTCATGTCTTGCGCCAGCGTTTCGTGGGGGCTATTCTTCAACGTTCAATACCGTCCTTCCCCGGAAATGGGCTATTTTGCTAATCTGACCGGACCTTCCCGAATCGTCCGCCGCGTATTCTGAAAAAGCCTGACGTTTGTCCTCGTAATATTTGGCCCGCCAATCACCGTCAGAGAGGTTATTGTAGACCGCGTAGATGATGCGTCTGGGGAGATTCGAGCCGTTCGCGCCGCTTTTGTGCGGAATGTAGGAACTGAACAGCAGGATATCGCCGGGAAGCGTGGGCGCGGGGACCCATTCCATACTATCTGCAACCCCGGGAGCAATGCAACCGTCCGCGTCAAGCGCAATCATGCCCTCGCGATGCCGGCCGGGCGAAAAGTACAGACACCCGTTCTCGACCGTCGCCGCATCTATCGAGATTAGGCATGTGGTGTGGTTCTTAACGAATTCGTAAGCGGGGGCATCCTGATGAGGCGCATAGCCGCCGCCGCCCGGGTATTTGTAGTTTATTTTCTCTTTGTAGAGCACGGCGGGCTCTCCGTTCAACTCCGAGATAACATCCGACACCTTTGCAGCCGTCAAGGTCGATTTCATTTCCTCATGATACGGTATGAAGTTTTCCGTGCGCGAGAGCCGGGTTCCGTCCGATACGGACTCGTAATGGTGCATCCACCTGACCGAATCTTGCTCCCAGCTTTCGATTTCGGCAACCCATTGCCTCAGCGCGGCGACCTCGCTACCCGAGAAGAATCCGGAGATTTTCAGGAATCCGTTGGTTTCCCATGATTTGTGATGTGACGGTTCAAGGTAAGTAGACATAAAGCGTGTACTCGTTGTTGGGATTGTACAGAGCGTTGGGTTTCACTAGGATTCCGGTATATTCATGCATTGTGGGATCTAAGAGCCTGTTTGAAAAATCGTAGCAAAGCCATTTTTGGTCACTTATAGGGAGTTATTTCATGTGTTAATTGCAATCTTCTACGTACCTTTCGTCCCGCCGGGGCTTTGGAACACGTTTCTATACACCTTCAAGATCTCTATGGGATTTCTATCGCGTTCCCTATCCGGTCACTTGATCACTCGCTATCCGCTCGTTTGATCCCCGCTGGGGCTTAGATACGAAGGGATACCGGGCTGCTATACACCTTTCGCACCTCCGGTGCTTTCAAAGGCTGGCAGACTCCCTATGGGCGCACTATCGCCCTCACTGTTCACTCGTTTAATCGTTCCCTGTTGGGTCACTTGATCGCACGCTACATGAGAAGGCGGGCGGTGCCCACCCTACATTTTCCGACTAGAGAATACGAGGTCCTCTCTCGGGTTTTCGATCGCAATCCGATAGCTCCATGCGCCCTTGTAATTCGCACATTTAATCATAACAGTATTCCAGCCGGCGCGCAACGGCAGTTCGGCGTATCCCAAATGCGGGTTTTCCGTGATTTGCACCCAGGGTTCGTCGCCGTTGAGGAAGAGCCGCCCGATGTCTTGCCATTGCACCGTCACCAGCGCCGTCCGATCCTCAGGGCTCTTGATGTAGGTCACTCCGTATCCGATCGCCCAATTTGGTTCACCGAACGCCTCGTCCAGACTCACCAGACCGTCTCCGGCACGGTATTTCCGCCAATCGATCTGCCCGGTTTTGCCATGGTAAGTTGAAGTGTCCAACTCCGGTCGGACGTTAGAAGTGAACGCTGCCGGATATTCTCCCGGTGTGGCAGGTTTTTGTGTCACGCACAAGTCGAACGGTCCCAAAACCATCCAGTCTTTGACGGAGCGCATGTCCGTCGCGCCAACCAGATTGATTACATCAGAGCGGCCGTACAACCGCTCTCCGCCGTAAAGAATCGCGTAGCCGTAGGCAGGGAAGGGGAGCAACACGTCGCCCGCACAGGAGAACTTCACGGCTCTGCTCATCTCCTTCCCCGGTCGAGCTTCGAGGGTAACTATGTGCGGCGTTATCCGCCAGTTCGCATCGGTGACAAAAGCGACTTCGGCTTCAACACGTCTTTCGAGCGTGTTCTTCAACCGGACCTTAACCATACCGTGGGACGGCGGCTGTTTCCTGCTGACTTTGAAATCGGCCTCGAATGTGACCAGGTCCCCCAGTTTCTCTTTGAATTCGGCGGTCGAAATGTCTGCCGGATGAATGTTGCCGGGTTCGATAATCGCAACGCCCACGTCGCCGCCATCCACGGTTACGATGCTGTAGTGATCGAACGCGCCGAACTCCTTTGTCGTCCGCGGCGTAAGCGCGCCGCCGGTCGCGCCCAGAACGAAATAGCGATGATCGTCCCGGGTGTGCAGCGTCAGGTTGTGGTAGTGCCCCGCAAAGACCGTGTATTCACGTCCGGCAAGCCCCGACTCAATCTCAAGCCATCCCGAGTCTTCGTGAAGCCATGCGGGTTTGTGCAACATAACAAAGGTGTGCCGCACGTCTCCGTGTTTCGCCAACTCTGTGAGCGTGTAGTCGGTTTGCCGAGCCCCGAACCAGTTCTCCGGCGCGCCACCGCCCGATTCGGGAAGACCGTGCCATTCCTCCGTGTTGAGCAGCAGAAAAAGGCAGTTCTTGTAGGTGAACGCCGAGTAGGTGCGCCCGAGATTCTCAACCCAGTAATCGTACATCAACCGGTTGGTGATGTCGTGGTTGCCCGGCAGCGGTACAAAGGAGACTTCCAGAGCCGACTGATGCCCCCAAAACTCTTTCCATTCCGACTCAATCTTCCTTATGTCCGTCGTGTACCCCTGAATCAGGTCGCCGACCATGATGGCGAAATCGGGTTTCAGCGCGTTGATTTCGGCGATGGCGCGGTCGAACACCGGCCACTTGTCCTCGCCGCCGCCGGTCTTGTCGCCGATTATCGCAAATGTGAACTTATCCGGATCATCCGGGAACGGACGTTCCACAATCGGGATGCGGTCCGGAAAGCGCGGCGTCTCGGCTCCGACCACCACCGCAATTGAAAGGAACACGGCGAGGAGCGTTAGCCGCGTTAAAACTGTCCTGTGTCTGATTGGAATCAATGACTTCCCCTTGAATCGGTGACGCTAGAATCAGTTAATCTCGGCGACTCGCGAAGGCATGTCAACGCCGCAATTCGCCGTATGTTTCTAAAATGCAACTTCCGCTCTATGCCATGCAATCCTACCCTTGCACTTCGGACAACAGCCCCTTCTTGCCCGCTGGCTCAGGCGTTGGCGCTTCCACTCTTTGCCGCACCCGCACGCTCCCCGCCAGCGCGGGGGCGTGTGATCGACTTGGTGGCAGCGTTTCGCCGTGCACCCAATCCGCCGCGCCACGGCTTTCCACGACTCATCGTGGCCATGATTGGGCCCGACGATGGCGTGGGCGATCTCGTGCAGAATGGTATCCACAATCTCCTCGTGGGATGCTTTCAGGCAGTATGCTACGGAAAGCGCAATCAGCTTTTCTTGGTACCTGCATACGCCTCCGCGCACAGGCGCGAGATCGAACGCAAACTTCCACCCTTTTTTGAGACCGTTCACGGTTTCGTGTTCTCGGATGAGCCGCAGCCCGAGCGCCTCAACCTCTTTGAGCGGCATGGCGGGTGCTGCCGCCGGTGTTGTACGTGTCAAGGCACCGTACGGGACGTTCCATAACCCTTCGTGCCGTGTCCCCACCCGCGCCTGTCGTGACAGAAGTCCTTGTACGGTGCCTTCAAGCACGCCTGTCTTGGCCCTGAATGAAACTCTTGTCCCCGGCGGGAATGCGGCTCCGGGGAATTCGGCTGTCACGATGCGCATGAATGCTCGGTTCCTGAAGTGATGAATCAGATGAAGCGCTGGGTTTCACTCGAATTTCTGCGTTTCAAGGGATATGGAAATATCGATGGCCTTCGAATACTGCGTGATACTTCATAGATATCCGCCCAACCCTCACCGTTATTATCGCATAGTTTTCGGAATATTGCCCTCAAAAATTATGGTCATCATGAGAACGTGCCTGAATGCCATGCGGCATAGTCATTTCCGGAAGGATGGAAAGGTGGAAGATGGGAAGGGAGGCAGATCACCATGGAAAGAGTAAAAACACTCGGTGTTGGGAAGGGTGTCGCCGGTTAAGGAAGGGGCGTAGTCGTGTGGGAAAATTTCATACTTTTCATAACAAATTCGGTTTTCATCGGAATCGGGAGAATGGCTTGATGCCTTGATATGACTGGATTTCGGGCAGTTTCGGCACTGAAACCATTTAGCGCAGTTATGAAATTTCGGGGTGTGGGGATGGGACCCGAGCCGGCGCCCAAGACAGTGATGACGCGGCAGGAAATGTTACGGAATTATAACAAAATCGTAATATAATTTTCACATAACGGTTATTAGTTTGTAACATGACTCGATCGTTATCCACTCATTGATCTATTCGCTCAGTTGCTGGCCGGTGGAGCTCTATCGCGCGGGATCTACTATCGCCCTCGTTGTCCACTCGGTTGATCCTATTCGGTCAGTTGATCTATCCACTCGCTTGATGGTCAGTGGCCAGTAAAGGAAGTCCGCATTTGCCGTGAAGGAGGAGGCAAGAGGAGAAAATTGGGGTTGATGGGGCAGGCAAATCGAGAATTTTTAGTAACCGAGTTTTGGGGAAAAAACTCGGTTACAAGGGGACGGGGGCTGCAAGTAATGGATTTTCAAATGGCTTGTTGGGATTGGTGGGGTGCCTCATTCGGAGGGAACTCTACTCTCTCATAAATGTCACGCAGGAGAAGTTCGCAGTCTATTGAAGTCAGACGAACAACATCATCGGGGCGGTTGAATTCGGTTAGTATCCACTGCTCGTTATGTCGGAGGTAGTGTTCGACGCGCATGAGATCCTGTGAGACGAGGGTGTATTCTTGCATGGAGTCGAGTTGACGATAGTACCCGAATTTCGCCCCTCGGTCATACGCCTCGGTAGTCGGTGAGAGGACTTCAAAAAGGGCGGTCGGATTCAAGAGCGTGTCGACACTGGCGTCCTCAAATCGTGGTTCATCACAGACAACAAGGATATCTGGGTAGGTATATAGACCTGCCGCGCTGACCTTTAGGCGCATGTCACATGCATAGACCTCGCACGCTCGCTCCTTCAACTGGAGATGGAGCGCACAGCAGATATTGCCGTTTACGAGATTGTGCGCCCGATTTGAACTCGGCATCGGGTGTATGCTGCCGTCACGGCATTCGCTTTTGATGGTCGCTTTGCGTTCTAGAGCGAGATACTCATCGGGGGTCAGATGAGATTGCACGGCAGCGGAGGACATGATTTTCGCCGTATTCTTTTTAGTCCGGTTTAGGAGTCAGTTATGCAGCCCTTTTGTCTTACCATTCAATTATATCACACGTGGTTTGGCGCGTCATGTACATTTTGGAGCCTATCAAGTAACACTCTTTCAGAACCAGTCTTAGAGAAGGAAATCTGTACCACAATCTGTTAGATTGTGATCCGCAAACTAACAGTTTGCGGTACAAGAGTGTTGCTTGCTGAAAGAATTATTCCGAACAGGGATAATGGCATGCTACCAAGTAACACTTTTTCAAAACCGGTCTTTAGAGAAGGAAATCTGTACCACAAGGGATCTCTATCGCCCTCCCTATCCGGTCGGTTGATCTGTTAGATTGTGATCCGCAAACTAACAGTTTGCGGTACAAGAGTGTTGCTTGCTGAAAGAATTATTCCGATAGGGATAATGGGGCGCTCTCAAGTAACACTTTTTCAAAACCGGTCTTAGAGAAGGAAATCTGTACCACAAGGGATCTCTATCGCCCTCCCTATCCGGTCGGTTGATCTGTTTGATTGTGATCCGCAAACTAACAGTTTGCGGTACAAGTGTGTTTCCTGCTGAATGAATTATTCCGATAGGAATAATGGGGCGCTCTCAAGTAACACTCGACATTGCACTCCTCTGGAGTGCAGATGCGAGAAGGAATCGTGTTCTATTGACATGGCACTCCGCTGGAGTGCAGGAATTAGTTTCGTCGCCATCTATAGACATTGGGGATTTCTATCGCAGGATTTGCTATCGCGCGCACAATTCGCTTGATTGCGCCCTACAAGGAATGGTGGGCGGGGGACTTGTTATCGCGCTCGCCAATCACTCGCTTGATTCCACCCTACAACTGGAGTGCAGACGCGGAGAGGAATCATGATTCTATTGACATCTAAAATCTCTATCGCACGGGACCTACTATCACTCGCTATCCGCGCGCTTGATTCCGCTGGGGACGCGTGAGTGAACGGTAGAGGCGCGGGCTATTTGGCGAGAGCTTCTCCTTTCACGGCGCCCCAGGTGGCGGCGGCTTTGCCGTAGGGTTGGACAGTGGGGATTGAGGCGCGGTAGATGCCGTTTTCGGTGCCGGCGTATAGATTGGATTGGTGGGATATGAGCGAGTCAACGACAACGTGCCGCGGTCCTGTCGGGAACCATGTTTCGGACGATTGATCGTACAGCCACACGCCGCGGTCCGATTCGTAACACGCGGCGAAGATACGGCCGCGATTGACCGCCAGTTGATTCATATAGGGCTCTTCCGGCAGCCCTCGGCTGAGATTCTCCCACATGAATTCGGCTTCGTTCCAGCGTCCAAAGCCGTGGTATCCGGCGACGTATAATCTATCCCCAAGCACCGCCCAGTCAGATATCGCGCCGTATATTAGTTCGGGAAGATGTTCCCACGTTTCGCCGCCATCCGGGGAACGATATATGGAGCGAGAGCTACTTGAATAGACAGCCCACAGATACCCGTCGAACTCGGTCATCGAGAAGATGCCAGAGCCTAGTAAGAAATCGAAGTTTGGACGTCCGACGGGTATTTTCCATTCCGACGTTACATTGCGCCATAAATCTCCCCGGTTGCCGGAGATGTGCGTGCCCTGGTGGTACCCTACGTTGATGACCATGCCGGAACTGGTAACGAGTAATTGAAAAACTGATCCGTGACGTCGCCCCCATTTCGGGTGGTCGAAGACGTGAAGCCCTTCGATAATCTGCTCCCATGTGTTGCCGCCATCGTCGGAGCGGAATACGCCGTGGTCTATCGCGCCGACATAGACGACACCGCCCCCGCTTCCAATGGCGGTGACATAAAAGTCCTTGATGCCACGGCCAATTTCGCGGCGGCGCCAGGTGTAGCCGTCGTCGAAGGAGAGGTAAAAGCCGGTGTCACCTACGGCGTAGAGACGGAGGCTGTCGCTCTCAAGCAGGCGGACGCTCCCGATGACCTCGGTGCCGGGGATATGTTCCCACTCGGCGCGGGCATGTAGGTCGCAGTTGGCGAGCCAGATCAAGAACAGGAGTTGGGTTAGGAGGCTCTTCAGAGTTAAGTGTGGAAAAGGAGTTAGCTATAAGAATGCTGCAATGACTCGGATTCGGAAATGCTCAAAGTTTCGAAATCCAAAAGCCCGGCGCTTGATGAGTTTGATTTTGTTGTTAATGCCTTCGACAATGCCACTAGTCGTGCGGTGACAAAAGTAATTGGCAATTCGGTGTATCCAGTTTGCCAGCGTCCTACGGAATTGCGGAAACAACCCCGCTTTCTCAGCAATGAGATTCCATTTCCGTAGGCGCTTAATTGCCTTTTCTTTTGTGGACTTACACTCAAAGATATGTCGCAAACACTCCTTGAGCCGATGAGCTGTCTTGACCAAAGGAGACACTTGATATACGTGCTCAAGCGCCGCTTGCTGCTTATCGGTTAAGTCTTGTCGATTTTTTAACAGCGCATAGTGAGCACCTTTCAGTGCTTGAGGGTGTACTTTCTTTTGCTGATTCTTCAACTGCTTGAGTTCCCGGTTGACTGCCTGCATCACATGAAACCGGTCGGCAGTAATAACCGCGTGGGGCAACAACTCAGCACAGACCGCATCATAGGGACTCCACATATCGATGGCGACTTCTTGAATCTGTGCACGTTCAAAAGCTGATAGCCGTTCAAGTCGTGCCCTAAGTTTCTCTTGGGTTCGCGATTTGAGCACATCAACGATTTCTTTTGTGTCTAGGTTGCTCAGAATCAAGGCAAAGTTTCCTCTTCCCTTACGCAACGCAATTTCGTCAATACCCAAACGTTGGAGGTCGGCAAAGGGGGTTAGAGGGATACGGCATCCGGCTTCGTGGAGGAAGATGCTTTCAATCTGGTCATAAGTTAGCTGTTCAACCCGACGTACTGCACTGATGTTGTTCTCTCGAACTTGAAGGAATATCCAATGTTGGTAACGACGGGTGTAATCACGTCGCTCGTCGACAAAGCCTAGGGACTCAGAGAACGCGCGGTGACAGTCGTCACAAAAGAATCGGCGCCTGATAAAGCGTAGATAAGTCGGCTTGCCACTGATAGGAAGGTCGCGAACCATGCGACGGTGTCTTTCGTGCAACGTTTTTGAGGTTTTACCACAGTGAGGACATGCTGTTGTCTGAGATGTGGATTCAATGTCCAGTGTGATTTTATCTGTCTCAATCTCGGCAGAAATCACGTGGTAATTAGGAATATCAAGCAGTTGTGTTAAAAGCGCATACATCGGAGCCTCCAGAGTCATATCGCATCGTATTCAAATCAACTTGCACTCATAGAAAAAAACGCATGTACCTATAGCAAGTTTCATTCCCACACTTAACTCTGAAGAACCAAAATATGGTTAGTGTTGGGTGCCGGTAGTTGACATTGTCTGAACTGTGATTTATGGGATTTTTGTGATTACCTTGATTGTCTGTGGCAAGTTGCCGGTGATGAGCCGGCTAGATCGTTATCTTGAGGTCACTAGGATTCAGGGAAGAAACCAAGTTTTCAAGAAAAAACTTGGTTTCGACATGCGTTAAATACTTAGCGAGAAAATCACTAAATGAAATGCGGAGAATCGAAATGCAAAGAATCAAACCTAAAGACTCCCGGTTATCGAGTGTTGTCGCATTCAGCGCCGACATTTCATTCGGTATTTTGATTTCAATTGTGTGGCTGATTCTCACTCAGCACGCATACGCCATACCTGAGACGGTGCCGCGCGACGTGCTGACACTGCGCCCGGACGGGTATGTCTACGCCGATCACCCGGGCGTCTTCGATGACGCAGAAGGAGAGGGCATCACTATTGAGGCGTGGATATATTTGACAGAGCGTCCACAAGATGGAGATTCTCACGATCCCGAGAGACGGTGAATAATTTTTGCTAAGCCCTTTAGCTATTTCGCTGCGATCGTCGGAAGGGATTTAGGTCCTGGCGTCGGCCAGCGTGACCCGGAAGGTACCGTATACATCCATTTTGGAGTACAGCGTCGGCATGACAACGGCTTGAGTTCGGGGATTTGGGGGCGTATGATTTTGCCCCACGATTTCGAATTGAAGCGTTGGGTGCATATTGCCTATCAGATTGCCGTAAAAGGAAATAATACCCAACAGATATCATATTATGACGGCGGATGGGGCGGAGGCAGTTTCGGGAGCGCGATGGGACGCACCGATGAGCCGCTGCTAATTGGCGGGGCAAAGCGAATTGGGCATTATTGGGAACACGAATATGGATCCATGAAGGGCTATATTGACGACGTTCGGGTTTCCAAGGGGTTCCGTTACAGCAGAGAGCGGGGGAGTAAAATCCGTCCGAAACGGCGACTGCGGTCGGATGAGCGGACGATTGCGCTGTGGCGCTTTGAGGAAGGGCCCGGCGCAACTCGTTACGCAGATTCCTCCGGGAACGGCTATACGCTCCGCGCGGGTGGTTCGCTCGCTGTTGATTCACGCGGGAAGTTGGCGACTATGTGGGGTAGAATGAAACGCCGCGTTCTGGAAGGCAGATAGTTGGGTTTCACGGTGTGTAATCCAGGCTACGAATTCCATCCGAATATTAACAGAACGCCAATTTTATCAAGTAACTTTTTCAAAGCTAGCCATAATACGAAAAATGAGTATCACTTGATGATGTGCTACACATTGCGCTCCGCTGGAGCGCGGAGATTGGACACACTACGATTCTATTGACATAGCACTCCGCTGGAGTGCAAAGCATTTTACGAAGGAAAACCTCATCAAAGCTTGTCATAGATTCGAAGATGAGTGTTACGTGCTGAAAGAATTATTCCGACAGGGATAATGGCGTGCTCTCAAGTAACACTTTTTCACAACCAGTCCTAGAGAAGGAAATCTGTACCACGATCTGTTAGATTGTGATCCGCAAACTAACAGTTTGCGGTACAAGCGTGTTACGTGCTGAATGAATTATTCCGATAGAAATAATGGGGCGCTACCAAGTAACACTTTTTCAGAACTAGCCATAGAACGAGAGTTCAGTGTCACTTGATGAGGGAATTATTCCCCCAAGGATAATGTGTGCTATAGACAAACTGTCGGGGCAAGAAGATCTCTATGGGAGCTCTATCGCGGTCGCTATTCGCTTCCTTGATCACTCGTTATTCACTCGCTTGATTCCACCCTACAACTACGGAGAAACTGAGTTTTCAAGAAAAAACTCAGTTTCGTGGTCTGGATTCTTCAACGCAGACCGGGCGGTTATCGATAGCCCGGTGCTACTTCAGGATAACCATTTTTCGGGTAGCCGTCGATTCGGGGGTTGTCAACTGGTAGAAGTAGGTTCCCGATGCCACTCGTTCGCCTTCGTTGTTAAAGCCGTCCCAGTATGCGGCGCGCGATTTTCCGACGTAAAATCCGGCGTCTCGGAAGCCTAACTCAAAATTCCGTATGAGTGTTCCGGATGGGGTGAAGATGCGGATGACGGCGTGGGTATCGATCGCCAACTGGTAGGGCATCCAGGTCTCGGGATTGAACGGATTCGGATAGTTTGGGAGCAGCGCGGTATGGTGCGGCGTCATGTCGTCCGGCGTTAGCCGCAACTCGGTGAAAGCACGGCGAATGTCTACCGCGTCAAGTTCGTGATGCAGCGCGCGAATCAACCCTCCGCTCCGGTCGCGGATTTCAATAATCAAGGTGTCGCCAACGGCGGCAACCGTCTGGCGGTTCATGTCCGCCCAGACAGCGTGCGATCTGCCTGCTTCAATCACAACGACCTCTCCGGTGCGACCGTTGTGTACGGTCAGCGAAATGCCGTCAAGCCCTTCAAGCCGCGCGTGAAGCACGAATGCCCAGACCGTCGAAATCTGGCGTGAAGCGGGGGCTGCCATCGCCGGGGCGTTCTGCCATGCGCACCCGGTGAATGAAGCAACCTTCGGTTCGGTCACGTTGACGATGTAGCCCTTTCCGCCTTCAATCGGGAAACCGTTCCCGGGAGAATTTGCGGTGAATCCGATGAATTTTCCGGCGGATGCGTTGTACTCAATGACAGTCGTCGCGCCGAACTTTTCCATGAAGGACCGGGCGGTGTAGGGTTCATCCGGCATCAGGGGTAGGCTAATCATGTTCAGCCCGGTTGCGAGTCGGGTCTCAAATGTGTTCGCGGCGCTCGACGAGAGAGCTAGGCTGTCTTCCCGGAGCGCGAGGTTCTGAATGCGTTCATCGCTCTCGGCGCCGACATCGGGGACCGAATACGGCGTTTCCGAGAAGTTCGCGGCAAGGTATTCGGCAAATGCGTCTTGCTCTCCGCCCGGCGCGACAAAATCGGCACCTCCGCCGGATTGTTCCTCTGTCATCACATCGGACAGGTCGACGCGGTTGGTGTCGGAATAATTCGGATATGGATAGTCGTCGCCGCCGTCAGCGAGGAAGTCGAGCGTGACGATGCGGAAGGTTCGACTCCTATCGCCGACGACCTCGCCGTTTTGCGCGACAATATCCGTCGGGTTGCCATCGGAATCGGTGATGACCAGCGATTTGACCCTCCCGCCGGCGGGTCTCGACATATCGTAACTGAACGCCAGTCCGCCGACCTGAGGAAATTGTCCGGTGCTCACACCGGGCTGCGCCTCGGCAACGGCGTGTTCAACCACTTCGAGGAGTTGCGGCGCGGTCAGGGTCAATAGGCTCAGTCCGTTGTTGAACCGGAGCGAATTTTCGATGTCAAGCTGCGAGATTTGTCCTTCGGCTTTTCCGACGAGCGTGTTCGCGGGCGGCGGCAGTTCTCGCACTCCCACGATGACACCGATCGAGGCTCGTATGCCGCCGCCGTTTTTGAGGGAGGCGACCACGGTCGGATCGACTCGCCGCGCAGCATACAAGTTGGCGTCGGCGGTCAGGTTACCGAGGTTGGTTTCTTCTGTGCGCACCGACCTGCGCCTTCCCTCCAAGTAAACGCTCGTACTCCCGAATGTCACACCATCTTTTGCAAGCACCACGTCCCGAATGGCTTCGGTAATGGCAACGACCTACGGCACCGGGGCGGCGTTTCCGGTGTTCACTACGCCGGCTTCGTCCGTAGCGAAGACTCCGCTCACGTTCGCGTCAATGGATTCGGGTATCAGGACGCCCGCCTCGTCAAAATCGACGACCAGCCGACCAACGTATTTGTAATCGCCGTCCGTACTGACGATGGCGACGGGTTCGCCCGCGGCGGAGGTCCCCAGAATGGGATAATCTCCAGCGGCGGCGTCACCGTCGCGCAGGCGGTCGGTGTCGTCTGCGAGCAGCGTGTTCGAGCCGCCGGAAATGATGATGTCAACGTCGCGCAACTGCGCCGCCAATGCCTCGTCAATGGAGAATCGCTGGAGATGTCCGGCGAGAATAATCACCTTCACGCCGGTCGATTTCAGCTCATCTACGGATTCTTGAATGATCGCCGCGAGAGCCGGTATATCGTCTCGATTTTCGGGAAAAACTCGGACATCGCCCGGTATCGATATCTTTGGGAGCCATGGCGTGGTAGCGCCGACAACCCCGATTTTTTCACCTGAAGGGATGGTGATAACCGCGCTTTTGCCGATACTGTTGGGAATCGAACTCGCCTCTTGCCCGGCATCGACGACGAGCGGGGCGAGGTGTCTGTCAAGGCTGAAATCCAAGTTTGCGCTCAGGAACGGGAACGCCGTCCCGACGTAGCCTCTACCATCATCGGCGATCAGGCTTGCGAGCGTACCGGTGCCCAAGTCAAATTCATGGTTGCCGAGCGCCGACGCCATGAATCCCATTGCATTGAGTATCAGGATGTCCGCGCGACCGGAACCCTCTCGCCCCAGGACATCGCGGAGACTCGGATCGTTGCCCGCCGCGAAGAACGCACCGGGGATATAGGTATCCCCTGCTCCGATGATAACCGTGTTCTCCTCCTCGGCTCTGAATGCGTTCAGTACGGAGGAGAAACGGGGGGCATTGTCGAGCGCTTCGACGCCGCCTTCGAGATCGGCTGTGTGGAGGAGCTGGAGCGTGAAGCGGGCGGGGGTGTCTTGGGAAGAGGCGGGGTAGCTCAGAATTAGGGAGGAAAGAAGAACGAAAACAGGGATTGAAATTGTGTGTCGCTTGGGAAGCATTTGGGGAAACTCCTTTGATTTATTTGGAAATTTGATGGCTTCTACAGAACCGTTCTTGATCTTTCTGGACGAGTGTATTCAAAGGTTGGTGCGCAGAAGATTAGCTATGGGATCTCTACCGCGTTCCCTGTCCAGTCACTTGATCACTCCTTATCCAGTCGCTTGATTGCACCTTACAAGCATATACTGTTTGTCTGAAGTGAGTGTGTTAATGGCGTGAATTAAAGTCGCGATTCGGAGATCGCTCCTACAGGGACTTTAACATAGAAACGACAATAAACTTGCCCGCCATCAACCTGTAGGTATTCAACTACATAGGTCCGATGTAATAGTGCTTAAAGATGGGTAAAGGGTAACATGGAGGTCGCGTTTTTGCAACATACACAGAAATTCAAGACGGCTGTTAGAGGGGATTGTGGCTATCATCGGTTTTATGCCAATGGAAAGGTGAAAAACAGTGAATGTCATCCGCCTGGGGAGTTCTATCTCCCCGGGATTACTATCACAATCGCTTTTCGCACATCTGATCGTTCCTTATTCAGTTACATGATCTATCCGTTCAATTGTTGATCAGTGGTTAGTTTGGGAGGAGGAAAGGGAAATCGGGAAGAGAGGGAATTCAAAAGATTGCAAACAGGTATCGACAAAATATGAATACAGTCGTGATATAATTGCTATTGGTTTGATGATATTTAACAGTAATTGTGGTTGCCTCAAGTCTGCGGCTCGAAACTCCCGGAAATACAATGAAATCAAACTCAAAATCGCTTCACTCAAGTGACACTCGACATTGCACTCCGCTGGAGTGCAGACGCGGGGAGGAATCGTGTTCTATTGACATTGCACTCCTCCGGAGTGCAGGAATTAGGTTCGTCGCCATCTACAGACATTGCGCTTCTCTGGAGCGAATCGGGATTTCGTCTTCGATTTAATGATAGACGAGAATGCGATGAAGTGTTGGGTTTCGCTTGAATTTCAGTGCGTTCACACCGGATGAAATATCATCTATCTCTGGTGTACCTGTTTTTTTGGATTTTCGCTCAACCCAACCTACGAACTAATATAATGGGACGGCACGGGGGCGTCACCTACGGGATGGGGCGCTTCCGCTTGGGTTTAGGTGTTGGCAGCGTGACGGGATTGGTGTATAATGGGACTGTTGTGGATAGTGAATCGTGTGTGCGGCGAAGGAAGGCAGTTTAATGGGTGAGAATAGTTCTCCCGGTCGGCGATTTCGTGATGCGGTGTCGGCGGAATGTCCGTTACAGGTTGTGGGGGTTATTAACGCGTATGCCGCGATCATGGCGGAGCGTGTCGGGTTTCGAGCCATTTATCTCTCCGGGTCGGGGGTGGCGAGCGCGTCATACGGTCTGCCGGATTTGGGCATGACGACGTTAAATGAGGTGTTGGAGGATGTGCGCCGGATTACGAATGCCACCAATTTGCCGCTGCTCGTGGACGTGGATACGGGTTGGGGCAACGCGTTTATGATTGCGAAAACGGTCCGGCAGATGATTCGGGCTGGCGCCGCCGCTGCCCATATCGAGGATCAGGTGAGCGCCAAGCGCTGCGGTCACCGCCCGAACAAGGAGGTCGTCAGCCCGGAAGAGATGGTGGACCGAATCAAAGCCGCCGCGGATGCGAGGACGGATCCCGACTTTGTTCTCATGGCGCGGACGGATGCGCTCGCCATCGAGGGGCTTGATGCCGCTATCGATCGCGCGTGCCGGTACAGAGATGCCGGCGCGGATATGATTTTCGCAGAAGCCGTTACCGAGTTGGAGCAGTACCGGAAGTTTGCGGACGCGGTCGGCGTCCCGATTCTGGCGAATATCACGGAGTTCGGCAAGACGAATCTCTACACAACGGAGGAGTTGAGTAGCGCAGGGGTCAGGTTGGCGCTTTATCCGTTGTCGGCGTTTCGCGCGATGAATGCCGCCGCGCTCGATGTGTTTCAGGCGTTGCGGGATGAGGGGACTCAGAAGCGGGTGGTTGGCAGGATGCAAACGCGGGAGGAATCGTACGAACTCCTCAATTATCATGAGTACGAGCGGAAGATTGATGGGATGTAGGGGAGAACGGAAAATCGAGGGATTGACAATTGCCGATCTCAAATTACAATAGTGCTTGATTGTGATAAGTAATGCGTAATTCGTAATGCGTAATGCGTAAGAAATGTCAAGTCCTAAAATAGGTTTACATGATAATCTACGGATTACGGTTAATTTAGAGCGAGTTGCTTCGAGTTTTTCTGATAAACGGCTTCAGGAGTTTGATAGCCCAAACTAAGATGCGGCCGTTCGTTGTTGTATATCGAAACACTTTGTTTAACGCTGGCGGTGGCATGTTGTATCGAGCCAAAAGTCTGATTTAGGAGGAAGTCGATTTTCAAGATGCCGTTGACACGTTCAGCGATGGCGTTTTGATAAACATTGCCGTTTTGCGTCATACTCAATTTCACGCCATGCGAATCAAGTAGTTCAGTGTAAGCATTACAGCAGTATTGGATACCTCTGTCAGAATGATGAATCAGTGCATCGGGGTTTCTGACCGGTTTTATTGCCATTTTGCAAGCTCTCAAGGCACCTTCGACAGACAGGGAGTCCGACACATCAAATCCAACGATTTTCCGTGAAAACAGGTCTGTGATAAGAGCTAGATACACAAAGCCATCAAGAGTCTCTAGGTAAGTAATATCTGCAACGAAAACTTGGTGAATATGGTCAACGACTAAATTAACTATCCGGTTCGGATACCGATGAAATCGGTGGTTCGCAAAAGTGGTTTTCCGCCCACGCTTTGGAGACGCAATGAGGAGTCCATGCTCCTTAAGCAAGTGGAATAGGGCATCTCTCCCTAGCTGGAAGTCCAGTTTTTCAAACTTAGGGTTGAGCAGGTGATACAGTTTTCGAACCCCGATTTTGGGTTGACGCGCACGTACCTGAGAAACCAACTGAAGGACGATTTCTTGTTTGAATCGCTCGTTCGCCTGATGTTTCTGGTATTGATAAAACGCCTGTCGAGAAACACCATGAGCTGCACAAACGGTTGCAAGTGAATACGTATAAGTCTTTGATTGCCACATCGCTTCAATGCTTGGATGTTTCACTTTTTTTTAATGTCAATACCAAACAATTTTTCCGCTTGAACAATCTGTGATTCGAGGGTGGCAATCTTAAGATGGGCATTTGCCAATGCAGATTCAAGTTGTTGTTTATCAGATATAAGCTGCTTAAGTTGATTTACCTCCTCGGTGGTTTCAATGCGAACCCGTTGGGATAGTAGGTGATTCTTACCCAACTGTTTTATCCAGTTCCTGATAGTGCTGTTACTACCAATCCTATACAGTTTCTGTGCTTGGTGAATAGTGAATACACCAGATTCAATTTCACCAACTACCTTCTGTTTGAAGGCTTGACTATACCTCTTGAAGACACGATTTCCCAATTGATGTGACATCTGAATTCTCCTTCTTACCGCGTTGAAAAGTGTAGTAATCCGGAGTAATTCATGTCAATCTAAATTAGGACGTCACCCCTCTTACGCAATACGCATTACGCTTTACGTATCATCATTACAAGCTATGGACCTCTGATTTCTCTTATGTTCCACGCCTTACTCGTTTTTTTTAAGGAGCACTTCCAATGTCCAATCATTCGCAACAGCGCCCCAATATCATGGTGATCCACTGCCACGACATCGGACGTCATCTCGGCTGTTACGGACGCGGTGTAGAAACGCCGAACATCGACAGCTTGGCAGATGAAGGCGTCCGATTCGATCAGTATTTTTCAACCGCCCCCTACTGCGCCCCGAGCAGATGCAGCCGCATGACGGGACTTTATCCCGTTAACCACGGTGCGATCGGTCAGACGCACTTGGGGTGGAAAATGAACGATGGGGTTCAAACCCTGCCGATGTATATGAACGCGCTCGGTTACGATACCCATCTCTTCGGTTTTCAACATGAAGCCATCGATCCTAGAGATCTCGGTTATCAGCACACCGAGTACGGCTTTCCGAACGCCACAATCAGTGCCATGGATGTAGCGCCGCGCGTTCAGCAGTTTCTCGACAGTTACCGCGAAGAGGACGGACCCTTCTACATGGATGTGGGATTTACCGAGGCGCATTCCATGACGCCGCGCGGCGGGTTCGAGAACTGGCCCGACAACTTGCCCGTGCCGCGTTTCAAACCAAAGTATGTTCACCGTGTGGACGCCCCAAAATATGAGGGTCAGATAGTCCGTCCCGTCGACAATCCGTGTGATCCCTATTTCCGCGACTACGACCCGGACGAAGTCCAGCCGTTGCCATACCTCCCGGACCGGCGCGGAATCCGCGAGGACATCGCGGACTTGAATAGCCTTATCACATGCGTCATTGATATCGCGGTGGGACGAATCCTCGACAAACTCAGCGCTACCGGATTGGACAGAAACACGCTTGTCATCTTCACGACGGATCACGGTATCGAGGTGCCGCGCGCCAAAGGATCACTCTACGACGCGGGCATCGAGTGCGCCCTGATTATGCGCTATCCCAACAATTTTCAGCCGGGGGCGACGAGCGATGCCCTTCTCAGCAATGTTGACTTTTTGCCCACGCTTGTCGAGATTGTTGGAGGTGATGCGCCGGATGATATTGACGGGCGTTCCTTCCTACCAATGCTCCAGAATCGCACCTATCAACGACGAGACCACGTCTATGCGGAGAACACCTGGCACGGTCAATATATCCCGATACGGGGCATTAGGACGGAGCGCTTCAAGTACATTATGAACTTCGATACTCACAAGCATCTCCTGTATCCGCAAAACAGATCTGCCCGCGAAGTGCTCACGGAACTATTAACGGGATTCAAGGGAATCGAGGAGCTATACGACCTTGAGTCCGATCCGCACGAGCAAAACAATCTTGCATCCACGCGAAAGATGTTCGGCTTCGGTGATGTCGACTTTACCGGATTGTCCGGCTGGAAGCCCTGTCATCCCGATTACAAGAGAATTGCGACCTCCTTCAAAGCGCAAATGAGGGCGCATATGGAGGAAACAAACGATTTACTGCTGAAAGGTCCCGTAACTCACCCCGGTTTCGAGCATATTTGGGATGACCTGTAACGGCCGATCGTTCTGAATTGGCAGATTCATGCCAAATAGCCTTGGTACTCCTTGCCATGGTAATACCATTGTTGAGATAGATCGCCATAAACCGAGATACCTACAGAACGGACACAATTCTAGTGTGTTGTCTCTCGCCAGTCTGCCAGCCAGAAAAAACTTATTCTTTGAAAAAATCTATCTTTAGATGAGAAGTAGACTCTTGCAAACGGTCAGCCTCCTGACCATTCCCTCGCAATTTCTGGTTCTATCCGTGCTATTGCTTCAGCACGGTTGTAACCGAGACATTTCTCATTTGTCCACCCCCAAGATTGTTAAACGAGAACTTGGGAAAGGCAGAGTATTCGATGTCGCTTATTCGCCGGACGGCACTCGGCTCGCGGCCGCAACAAGCTTGGGTGTTCGAATCTATGATGTCGGCACTTACACCGAAGTCACTTTTCTCGGAGAGGACACGCCTTGGGGGAGCAATGTCGCTTACTCCCCCGATGGAGCTTTACTTGCTTGTAGCAGATTGGACGGTACCATTCGACTATGGGATACCCAAACATGGAGACATCTACACACGCTTAAGGGCCACACGAGTCCGGTGTGGTCAATAGCGTTTTCGCCTGACGGCAAGAAACTCGCGAGTGCAGGCAAGGATAAGTTGATCCAGTTGTGGAGTCTGCGTGACGAGGAGCCCTTGTGGTCGCAAGTGAGGCACACTAACACGGTATATTGCGTGGCTTTCTCGCCTGATGGCAATACACTCGTCAGTGGAAGCGCCGGAGGTAAGATTGAATTCTGGGATACCACTACTGGCGAAGTTCGACAAGAGTTTAAGGAACATAGAAATTGGATTGAATCTGTAGCGTTTTCACCTGATGGCTCTATGCTTGCCAGTGGAGGCGAGGACCGGATAGTTCGCTTGTGGAATTCCCACACCGGCAAGATTTCACATACCTTTGAAGGACATATAGGGGACGTGAAATCTGTAGTGTTCTCCCCCGATGGCGCTATGCTTGCTAGTACGGCAACTGCGAATCTCGCCTATAACGATTCAACTGTACGAATGTGGGATACACGCACTGGCGAACACCTTAGGACGCGAAACAGCCATCGGGCTGAATCCATCGTATTTTCACCTGATGGCTCAACCCTCGCTAGCGGTGGTGAAAGAGGCATTCATATCTGGAACCCCCGCACCGGGCAACTCCTGAATACTATAGGGGACTATGCCGGTGAGGTGCAATCTATAGTATTTCTGCCTGACGGCGAAACTCTTGCCGCTGCCAGTGCTGACGAGACGTTACGGTTGTGGACCAGTCTTAGCGGTGCAAACCGACGCACCTTTGATGCACACATCTGTCCTGATGGGTTGCCTTGGGAAGTCAACGTGTATTCGAAGGTTTTTTCCTCTGATGGCACAACCTACGCCACAGCGAGTACGGACAAAATGATCCGATTGTGGGAAACTCAAACCGGGATTGTCTTGCGAACCATGGAGAATCAGACAGAATCAATCTATACATATGCATTGGCGTTTTCCTCCGATGGGTTGACATTAGCCAGTGCGGGCAATTGGAACAATGGTATTCGAATATGGGATGTGAAGTCCGGTGAACTCCTGTATTCTCTTGGAGGCAATACTAATTGGATCTATAGCCTATGCTTTTCGCCTGACGGCTCCATACTAGCTAGCTCAAATGGGAATGACATTCGCCTGTGGGATGTGCGAACAAGAGAAATCCGGCACCACCTTTGGGGGCATACAGGAACAGTCATCGCAATGGCGTTCCTTCCTGACGGCTCCACACTTATTAGCGGGGGCGCCGATAGTTCCGTTCGTTTGTGGGACGTTCGTAGCGGGGAATCTCTTGAGCCGCTTAAGTGGCCTACCGGGACGGTGAGTTCAATAGCATTTTCTCCAGACGAGTCCACGTTTGCCACTGGAGGTTCGAACGGTCTGATTCTATTGTGGGACACACGAACTAAAAAACTGTTCAAAACACTCCAATCCGGTACAGGCAGAGTCAATTGCGTTGCGTTCTCTCCCGATGGACTAAGGCTTGCTGCCGGTAAATCCGACGGTACGATTACCGTGTGGAACCTACCCCTCGCTACAGATGTTGTCCAGTTCGTTCCTTGAGCGCCATGAATTCTTCTATTAGAGCGATTAAAATTCATTGAACAATCTTTCTGAAAAAAGAGGAAACTTAGTGATTTACTCGCTAAGTATTTAATAATTACGAGATTGTCACGATAAACCGTTCTACCACGCCTACACCCAATACTAGCCATATGTTTTCAGAAAATAAACCGCTTAGTCTTATATTGACCCTTTCAATTTTCTTTAACTCATGTATCCATTCCCGATGATAAATAAATCTTATTTGGTATCGAGACTTGCACTATTTTCTGTCTCGATCCTGTACCTTTCCGTACCGCTTGTAGTAGACACTTCCGCTCAAAGTAGCACGAAATGGGCTTTGCCCGAAGGCGCAAGAGCGCGCCTCGCCAGAGGTTGGATATCTCAAATCGCATATTCGCCGGATGGAACTCACTTAGCCGCGGCGGGAAGTGTTGGAATCTGGACCTACGATGTCGATTCCGGTACGGAGGTGGCGCTCTTTACGGGGCACACCAGTGGGGTTTCTTCAGTCGCGTATTCATCCGATGGGATGATGCTTCTGAGCGGGAGCCTGGACGGAACGGTCCGATTATGGAACCCCCGCAACGGAGAATACTTGCAAATCCTTTCCGGGCATAGCGAAGGCATCACTTCGGTTGCAATGTCAAATGACAAGTCCATTATCGTCAGTGGCAGTTCAGACAAAACGGTTCGGTTGTGGGACGTGCAAACCGGGAAACTCTTGCGTACGCTTGTGGGACACGAGAAAGGCGTAAACTCCGTTTCAATTTCCTTCGATGGTACCATGGTCGCCAGCAGTGGGGGTTATGACGAGATCATTCGCGTTTGGAATGCGCATACGGGGCTACAACTGAAGACTCTTGAGGGACACAGAAATAATGTCACTTCCGTTGCTTTTTCTCCTGACGGATCCATTCTTGCCAGCGGTGGAGGCTACGATAACACCGTCATGCTCTGGGATATTCACAGTGGTGAAGTCACACACATTCTCATCGGGCACACTGACTGGGTCGACACCGTTGCTTTCTTTCCAGACGGCTCGACACTTGCGAGTGGTAGCCAGGACAACACCATTAGACATCTTTCCAAAATAGATCCATGTAGTTACAGTAATCTTAGAGATTAGAATAACTACACCGTTTGGCAACTTGTCGAGCAATATCTCAGGTTCACAATGGCAGCAATCACATTCCACGTTTTCCCATAGTTGCGATGTTTGCCTCGATAGATGTCTTTGGTAATGCGAAAAATCTTACACCGTCTAACGATGTGCTCAATGGCAACTCTTTGGGTTGCCAACCGTCGGTTGAATTGCTTCGCCTCCCGAGTCAAAGGCTTGCTCTGATATGCCTTGATGGGCGTTGAACTGTTGGCATACCGTTTGGCTATCCCCTGATAACCACTGTCAGCCAACTTCTCAGTGTCAGGAGAAATCGCTACACGGCTTTCCTTCAGGATTCTAAAATCGTGTACACTCCCTTTGCGGCAAACAACCGATAATAGTTCTAACATCGCCAAACATGCAATCAATTGAACTTTTATGGGTTTTTTTTACCGCTGTAGTAGGCACGCTGTCTTCTTGTTGGACGTTCAATCGGTTGCTCGGTGGCATCAATGATGATGGTTTGGAGATTGCTCTCTAATAAGTGCTTTCGGTTCTTCAGCGAAAGCACCTTAACTAACACATCAAGTATCTGATGATAGAGTTTGTTTGCATAAGATTCACTGATACCAAACTCCATGCCTAATCTGGCAAAGGTTGGATAGTGGCGCATATAGGTGAATGTCAACAGAAGGCGATCGGTCAATGCCACCTCCGATTTCTTTCCTCGTTTCTTCATCGGTCGTTCTTCTCGAAGGTTTTCGAGGTAAGCAGCCACACGCTCCAAAATAAGGTTGAAAGCTGCCTTGTCAATACCAACCGCTCGCAGAAATTGATCATCTGACAACTTTACTGCTTTTTCAAATTGACTCATGGGTATCCTTTCTACAACAGAAGATGTTGAAAGGATATAACGGAGAATCAAGCCAAATGGGTGCTTATTTTGGAAAGATGTCTATTCGTTTATGGGATGTGCGCACGGGAAAAAGCCTACTTACGCTAGGCGGATACATTGGCGATGTTACTTCCCTCGCTTTTTCTCCCAACGATCACACACTTGCAAGTCGAAGCGGCGACAACAGCATCCGGTTTTGGAATTTCCGCAGTGGCGAACTTCTGCGGACTATCCACGGACACTCCGGTAAAATTAAGTCAATAGCGTATTCTCCCGATGGATCATTGCTTGCTAGCGGGGGCGGAGATGAGCATATTGGGGCTGACGACTATTCGATACGTTTGTGGGATGTACATGCCGGCGGGTTGTTTAGAACGCTTACCGGACATAGGTTTCCAGTCCACTCCGTGACATTCATGCCTGATGGCTCTACACTTGCGAGTTCGGACAACGCTCCGATAATCCGTTTTTGGGATGCGCGTGCCGGTAAAGGGATACGCCGCCTCTCGGGTATACGGGGTCAGGTCGATTTCGTGGTGTTCTCGCCCGACGCCAAGACGTTTGCCGCGGACTTTGGCCGTCTGATTTTTCTTCGGGATAGTCGCACTGCTGAGGACCTTCATATACTTAAGGGGCATACAGATTCGGTTCGTTGTTTGGCGTATTCTCCAGACGGAAATTTGCTTGTCAGTGGAGGACATGGCGCATATGATCGGATTCGATTGTGGAATGCGCGCACGGGCGAACATTTGCACACACTAGGCAACGCCTCGCATTATGTCCATACCATCGTATTTTCCCCCGACGGGAATACCCTGGCGAGCGCAAGCCATGGGGCGATTCACTTATGGGACACCGACACGCAGAGGTTCTTGAGGACTCTCCGGCTGTCCGATGAGGCCCGTTCACTCGCATTTTCGCCCAATGGGAATACCTTGGCGATTGGCGGACACGGAAATATACGTTTGTTTGATAAACGTACTGGAGACCTCAGAGCAAATCTGGAAGGACACAATGATACGGTGAATTCGGTTAAGTTTTCTCCCGATGGAATGACCCTTGCTAGCGGTAGTGCCGACGGGACAATTTTGCTCTGGGACTTACCTCCTTCTACACTAACGGATGTCAATTTAGACTCGTTTGTCAATGTACAAGATTTGGTATCGGTGTACACACAGTTCGGTGAAACGGCGGATAACCGGGCGGATATCAACAGAGATTCAGTCGTTGATGTCGCTGACTTGCTGCTGGTTGCCGCCGCTATTGAGAAGAATCTCACTGCCCTCTACGTGCATCCTCAGAGCGTGTACACCGAAATCTGTGACATTCTCACCACGACCCAGGTAAACGATTGGCTATCGGATGCGAAGCGCTTGGAATACCGAGACGGAACCACGAGAAAAGGGATTGTCACGCTAGAGCAACTCTTGACTGCATTGACGGTATGGTCATCCGTGGAGCCACATAGAGTTGCACAGGGGTTGCCCATAAGCGCCAAAGCGCGGCTCAGCAAAACCAAGTTGTCCAGTAACATCGTGTATTCGCCAAACGGTAAGCTACTCGCCGTCGCAAGTGGGCGTACAATTAGCTTTCATGAAGCGAGCACCGGTGCCGAGATCGAGGTTTTATCGGGGCATACCGCTGACATAAATTGCTTAGCGTTCTCCCACAACGGGCTCACGATTGCCAGTGGAAGTAACGACAATACTGTTCTATTGTGGGACGCACGCACCACAAAACAGCGGTTGGTCCTAAAGGGTCACAAGGGGCCCATACATTCGGTCGCGTTCTCACTCGCTCCATACATTCTGGCTAGCGCCGGTATGGATGGAACCATCCAGTTGTGGGATGCCTTCACGGGAAAACGTGTACGCACCCTTGAATACTCCGGCTGGATAAAATCCTTGGCGTTCTCACCCGATGGCTACAGACTAGCCAGTGGGGGTTGGGATGGTAAGGTTCTGATATGGTATGTCGAACTGGATGAACCCTTTCTGACGCTAGAAGAACACACCGGTTGGGTCAATTCGGTCATTTTTTCCCCTGACGGAAAGACGCTTGCCAGTGGCGGGACAGACGAATTACTGCGTTTGTGGGGTGCTTACGAGGGCGATCTCAAACAACCTCTTCACAGGCATGCATCCGGAATCCTTTCTACTACGTTTTCGCCCGACGGAATGCTGTTGGCTAGCGGGGGATACGACAATACGGTTCGGGTATGGGTTACCCTTACCGGAGAACACCTCCTAACACTCAAGGGGCATACGAGCAAAGTGGTTTCCGTCGTCTTTTCTCCCGATGGGAACACACTCGCGAGTGGAAGCGCTGATGGCACGATACTACTATGGGCTTTAACCCCTGATAAACCTTCAACCAGCACAGAAAAGTGAATACCTGAGATGGAAATGGCGATATGATAGCAAAGTTCGGCACACTCTTCGCGGGCCATGTTGACCTGCCGGAAGTGGGATACGACGCTCCGCCCGTAAATTCATATTGGTTACCTAACGAACAGCTTGCCACCGTGTACTCCAAAACGGAAGCCATCGCGAAGTTCATGGACCGATCGGGATATGAAACGCTGTGGCTGGCAGAACACCACTTCCAGCGCGAAGGATATGAGTGTATCTCCAACATCCTGATGCTCGCGGTGCATCTCTGCCATCTTACGGAGAAACTCAAGATTGGAAGCGCATTCAACATTCCGCCCATGTGGCATCCTCTCCGTCTCGCGGAAGATTACGCTACCGCCGATTTTCTGACCGGTGGTCGAGTCATCTTCGGCATAGGCCGCGGCTATCACACACGCGAAGTCGAAGTTTTCGGTGCACCGTTGCTTGACAAAGATGCCAACCGGGAGTTGTTTGAAGAGCAGATAGAGGTCATATTCAAAGCGTTCAATGAGCCCTCGTTCTCTCACCATGGGAAGTATTACGATATTCCGCCCAAAGTGCCTTATCGCGGTTATGAGTTGCAGGAAATTACACTCGTCCCACGACCGCTAAACTTACCTGTGGAATGCTGGCAACCCATCGTCAGCGCCAGTGAACGCGGACTCAATCTCATGGCAAAACACGGCATCAAAGGTATGATTGGCGGCGGAGCTGCGGCGGACAAAGTCGTGGATGCGTGGCAGCGTGTGCAAGCAAATCACGGAAGAGAGTTACCGCGCGGCGCCGACCTCATCGTCGGATTCTCCTTCTATATCGCCGATACCGAAGAACAGGCAATTAAGGAAGCAACGAAATACTTTGAAGAAAACGTGAAAATGTTCGCGCCCCTTGGATTTGTAGGCGGATTAACCGACGAACAGATCGCCGCCACGGCAGATCCTCAGCAAATAAAAACCGCTGGGCTTCCTAGACTTCAAGACGCCGTCAAAGCCGGTTCTTGGCTGTGCGGTCCGCCCGACCTAATCATTGAAAAGTTGATGGACGTTCAACACCGTCTTCCCGGTCTTGCGGAAATCTGCCTTAACAACACGATCGGGATGCCCCAAAATGCCATTCTTGAGCAGCTCGACCGCTTCTCCGCAGACGTAATGCCGGCATTCAAGAGCACGTAGAATTGCTACCACTCACCGGATTCCACGTCATCTTTTTAGCACAAGCCGCTATTCAACATCACTGCCTTTCTCACACATCGCTCATCACGATCAGGCGTTACGTTTTCCCTTTCCAATCGTTTCTCATAATACCGTGAACGAAACTCTCCCAACCCCAATCACGAAAAGGGCCATCCTAATCGGTGTGCTGCTAATCATCGTCAACAGTTATTGGCTAGCCTACATTGAGATGATTTGGCACACAGCCCATCTGACGACCGTTGCGCTTTCAGTAAACGTTCTGTTTGCTATATTGATGATTACTTGGCTGAATCTGGGGGTGCGTGCTGTCGCACCAAGGGCAGCGTTGAGCCAGCGCGATCTGCTCCTTATCTACGGTATGCTCGCCGTGGGCAGCGCATTTTCCGGGCATGACTCGATGCCCCGATTGATGGGTGTGATGTCTTACGCCTATCGATTCGCGACCCCCGAAAACGATTGGGAGGCGTTACTGTTTCGCCATCTGCCTCCGTGGCTCGTTATTACCGACGCCGGGTTGGTCAAGGATTTTTATGAAGGCGAGGCCGGTTTCTTCACGGGCGGCTATTGGCGGTACTGGGCAGTTCCCATTCTTTCATGGTCGGTCGTAGTCCTGCTGCTTATAGCGATGTTCTTTTGCCTAACCGTAATGATTAGAAAGCAGTGGGTGGAAAACGAAAAACTGGCATATCCAATAATCCGAATTCCGCTTGAAGTCAGCACCCGATCAGGCGCTATATTTGGCAATCGACTCCTGTGGATAGGTTTTGGAATCGCCGCGGGCATCAATGTCCTCAACGGTCTTGAGTATTTCTTCCCTTCGCTCCCCTCGATTCCAGTTAAAAAATACGATCTTAACGTACACTTCACGCAGAAACCGTGGAACGCGATGGGCAGCATGCCGCTTCGATTTCACCCTTACCTGATCGGTCTCGCATTTATCCTTCCGCTAGACCTGTCGTTCTCATGCGTGTTCTTTTACTTCGTCGCTAAAGCGCAAATGTTGATTGGAAGTATGGTGGGCGTTGCGACCTTACCGGGATATCCGTTCTTGGGAGAGCAGGGCGCGGGTGCGCTAGTTGCTTTGCTAACCGTGGCATGTTGGACCGGTCGGAAGCACCTTCTGAAAGTAGCTTCTAATATAGTCCATTCTAGCCGAGAAGATAACTCCAACGAACCCATCTCGTATCGAACGGCGGTCGTAACGTTCGGCGTCTGCATAGCGCTTCTGATGATTATCTGCGTGAAAGGCGGAATGTCGATCTGGGGATATGTGCTCTTTATCGTTATCTACCTATTGATTGTCGTCGGCGTCACCCGAATGCGCGCCGAATTGGGCCCTCCGATTCACGCCATCGGTTACACCACTCCCCAATATCTGATGATTGCCATGATCGGCACACAACGGTTGCGCCCCGGCAATTTGACCATGCTCTCCCTGATGAACTGGCTCAGTGGAGCAAGCTACGCTTCATTTCGAACCCACCCAATGCCCGATCAACTTGAAGCCTTCAAACTGGCGGAACTAACCGGCATACGCAACCGGGGGATGTTCGTCGCCCTTGTGATCGCCAGCATCGTAGGCGTTGTATCCACGTTAATCCTTTTTCCGTATGCCGTATATGACGAAGGAATCATCTCCGGATCCGAGCAGATTCATTCAGGAGGAACGGAAGCATACAACTTCCTTTCCGCGTGGCTGGTCAATCCGAAGTCCACGGATTGGTTTGCAATGTCAATCCTCGGACTAGCATTCATATTCAATCTGGGCGTCATGTTTTTGCGCGCTCGATTCGTTTGGTGTCCGCTTCACCCCGCAGGATACGTCATCGGCGTTGCGCCCGGTACACTAATCATCAATGTTCTTTGGCTGCCGCTCGTAATCGCAATGACCGCCAAGTGGTTAATCCTAAAACATGGCGGAATCAAAGCCTATCGCCGCGCGATTCCCTTCTTTGTCGGCTTGGTCCTTGGCGAAGCCCTGCTCGGCTGTTTCTGGCCCATAGTCAGTCTTGTTCTACGTAGTTCGGTCTATAGCTTTTATTGAGATAGGAAGAACTCGGTAAAAAGCAGTGGGGTGGGTGGTAAATAAAAACAATTATGTCTTGGTGCTGTTGACATTTATCTGAGACGCGTCAGTAATTCACGGAGTAACACCGAATCGTAGGGGCGGGGTTTCCCCGCCCGTTTACCAATGCGGGCTGGGATGCCAAACCAACGGTTTGAATAGATTGTAAGTCGGGAATCACATGTTTACACCGAATCGTCGAATTTGGAAAATCGATCGACGGCAGTCCGAAATAATCTCTGATATGTGAACAACGGGATGGGAAATCCAACCACCAACTGAGCGAATAGCGATGGATCAAACGACTGAATAAGGAGTGCGATAGAAGTTCCGTAGAGATCCCCTACGAAGGATTATGTGTCTGTGCACGACTCTTAATCGCCCGGTTGCGATAAAATGACATCAAAACATTGAGAGTACGGATCGGATATCTGTGTTCCCTACAGAGTCATAGGTAACTGAGATTTTCTGCCACGGGCACGTGTGAAAAGGCACTTTAGGATTTCGTTGTTGACTGTTTCTGCTTTGTTCGATTGATCTCACGCTCCTGTTTCTACTTGACACCAACACTCATTTGTGAGAGAATCTTTGCCATCTTCCACTCACATTAATATCGCAGCAAGTTGCTCATTCCCGTGTTCGTTGATTAGATGAATAGCCTACAGAGACAATTGCCGGAATGGGGGTTCTACACATGACACTGACCGACCAACAGCTCAACTTTTTTCATAATTTTGGCTACCTAATGATTCCCCAGCTCTTTAGTCCAGACGAAATGGCTTGGATTATTGACGAGTACGAGGGCGTCCTTCAGAACCACGCCGGTGGCGAAGCTCATGACGGCTCAAGCCGTACCATGATCGTCCCGTCTTACGGTTACAGTGAAAAACTCTGCACACTGCTTGATGACCATCGTATTCTTGGGATTGCCTCCGGAATTCTTGGAGATGACTTTAACTATGGCGCCGGCGATGCCAACTACTACGTAGGCAATACCCGTTGGCATCCAGACGCAAGTTGGCCCGAACTGTTTGCGATTAAAATGACTTTTTACCTCGACCCAATGACCGCCGATACCGGTTGTCTGCGCGTCATCCCCGGGAGTCATCGAATCGATTCCTATTGGCATAGGAACCTCGATCCGGACTGGAGAAACGCTCGAAGTCACATTAATCTTAACGACGCGGAAGCCGTCTGGGGGCTCCCGCCAACCGACATTCCCGGGAGCGTTACGATTGAGACCAACCCTGGCGATTTGGTTTTCTTCAACCATACAATTTTCCATGCCTCCTTCGGTGGAGGGAATCGTCGCCGGATGTTCACGCTAAACCTGACCAAAGGTGGTGAGACGGAGGCAGAAATCGCCCGTATTGATGAATATCTGACGACGAATTGTCCCGCCGCACACGGCTTCAAGATCGGTGGAATGTACACCGATCTTACAATCGACACCGCCACCCCCGAACGCCTGAGACACATGACCCAGTTTCATGAACGTCACGCCGTAGTGCATCCTAACGACACGATTCCACGTGAATTACCGACACTCTAGAAAGTTGTGAGTGGAAAAATTCTATACCACGGCTAACGCGGATGGCACGGTTTTAGAAACCGGCGAATTTCATCGCATGGCACTGGAAACAGGAATTCATAACGTATGACGCTTCCGTACCTCAAGAACGATACCCCTACATCGGAATAGGAGTAATGCTTCAAATGGCTGATACACTCTCTGCAATGCCCGAGGAAACGCATACAGCTCGGAACTGGATTGCCGGTTCGATTGATGGGCTGGTTCCAAACCTTCCCTTCTCCTTCACATATGATGGCGTATCTTCGCGCGACTTTCTTCCGTCGGCGGACCAAGCAAAATGGACGTGGGATCTGAAGCGGGAAGAGATGGAGCTGGACGAGGGGCGCACCCAGCATAGTCTGACCTATGACGACCCGCATACAGGCCTGCAAGTTCGATGCGAAGCCATTATCTACGCCGATTATCCCGCTGTCGAATGGATTGTGTATTTCCAAAATAACGGTGATCGGGATACTCCCGTAATCGAAGATATCTTGGCAATGGACGTGTCATTCACCCGTCCCGGACCTGGCGACCCGACCTACGTCAAGCGATGGATTGAGTGGAAAGGGGAAGCCGAAACCGTTGCCGTGCACAGAGAACCCGGCGAATTCGTCGTGCACCACGCTACCGGCGGAGTACATTCCTTTTGGGCATTCCAGCCGCATGACGACGAGTTGGGACCGGGGCAAGAGCTGACTATCGGCGGAGTTTCATCTCAACCCGATCTGCCCTTCTTTAATGTCGAATGGCCGGACGAGGGCGTCATCGCCGGTATTGGATGGACAGCGCCATGGCGGGCAGATTTTGTTCGTGATCAGGAACGATCGCTGCGCGTCAACGTGGCTATGACCGAATGGGTAGCTCCTTGGCAAGCGGACGCCATGAGAGGCGCACATTTGTATCTTAGACCGGGAGAACGTATTCGCATACCCCGTGTGCTGATGTTGTTCTGGAGTGAAGATCGGCTTCGGGCTCAAAATCGTTGGCGTCGGCTGTTGCTTGACTACTACTCGCCTCGACCCGATGGCGAGTTAGTCAAAATGCCGTTCGGCGCCGCAACCCAGTGGCATAACGAGGAACAGAACATTGCCATCATCAACTGGCACCTCGACAATGGAATGCCGATCGAGGATTTCTGGATGGATATCGGATGGCAGCGGGCGCCAACGGAAGAGGAAGCTTTTGAGCACTTAGCTGATGATGTCGTCAACGAAAAACTGTTTCCCAACGGTATTCAGGCAGTGTCCGACGCCGCTCACGAACGAGGTGTCAAGTATTTGCTCTGGTTTGGCGGCGACGAACGATGTCGATTTCAGGCAATCTATCCGTACCTTGAGCGTGTCCAGAAATATCGCCCCGAGTTACTGTCCGATGAATATCCCGGAAACGACAACGGCAACCCTATGATCAACCAATGGATGATTGATCACCACGGGCAGCAGATAGAAAATCTCGGTATCGACATCTTTCGGTGGGACTCCCGCAGCACCCCGCCTCCGGACACCGATAATAATCGACGGGGCATAAATTGGGCGAGATCAGCGGAGGGATTCTATAAGTTCTGGGATGCGTTGTTGGAACGATTCCCCAGTCTTGTCATCGACTGCTGTGGCGGTGGTGCAGTAAATATGGACCTTGAGACGGTCCAGCGAAGCGTCTTTCTTCACCGATGTGACTACCAGTGCGGCGGCATCCATGAACCCGAGAACGTATTCAATCCTACCGGAATGCAGGGCCAAACTCATGGGATTACATCGTGGGCACCGCTGACCAGCGGTTGTGTCCGCCAATTGAGCACCTACGCCTTCAGAAGCGCTTACAGCCCCGGTTTGCGAATCACCTTTGAGGTTGTCGTTGAAAGTTTCTTCGCCACGCCGCCGACCGCTCCGTCGGAAGAGGAATTTGACATTGAACTCGCACGCAAGTTGTCGGAGGAGTACCTTTCCATCCGTCATTGCTTTTATGGAGATTACTATCCGCTCTGTCGGTACAACCTTGACGAGGACGCTTGGATGGCGTGGCAATTTGATTGCCCCGACCTCGGGGAAGGCATCGTGCAAGCCTTTCGTCGGACTCAAAGCAACATCCTTACCTGCCAGTATCAACTCCATGCGCTAGAACCGGCTACTCGTTATGAGTTGACCAATTTTGACATTCCCGGTACCACGAGCTTGACCGGAAGCGAATTGATGAATGACGGGTTAATCATTGATATTGCGGATCAGCCCGGCGCCGTCGTAATCAAGTACAAGGCAATCAAGTAGGGCATCATTAAGGCATCTGCTTACTATATAGGGGATCCGGAATTGGTGACGACGTTTCGGTCGCTCTTGAATTCCGATTCAAAGCGCCACGATTCACTCTGCGTGGGACAACTCTCATAAACAGGGAACTTTGTTCTTTCAGCGCTGTCGAATCCATGATGTCTAATTCACTTTCGGGAAAGCCCCGAAAGCTTAGGAGCAATCCATGAACTCCGGTTACTTGGTACCGATCCTCACTCAACTCGCGCATACCGTGGCTCCGTCCACTGCGGAGAAGGAGCGTGCCCGTGCGTGGGCTACTACGAGTTTCACGTCCCGCACGCCAACTCCTCCGATCTCATTTAATTACGACGGCGTACCCTCATGCGAACTGCTGAAAACATGGGCACGCGAACAGACGAGCGAGAGACTGGACGAGAACCGGTCGCTGCACCGATTAACGTACTCAGACCCGCAGGCATGCCTTGAGGTACAGCTTGAAGCCATTGAATACAATGACTATCCCGCCGTGGAATGGATTGTACATTTCCGGAATGCCGGGGACAGTGACACCTCGATTGTGGACGATGTTAGAGCGTTGAATCTTACTTTTGAACGCCAGGTCCCTGATGCCCCAATCGTTGAGGAGAGGTGGAATGAGATGGAGGGGCGCTTCGAGCCGAGAGAGCTTGAAACGAAATCCAAGGAGTTCGTCGTGCACTACGCCGAGGGCTCACCGCCCGAAATCACGGCATTCCAACCGTTAGAATCCGAACTTAATGCCGGTCAGCACTTACAAATTGGCGGTTATTCCTCTGTCACGCACCTGCCCTTCTTCAACATTGAATGGGATCGCGGCGGCATGATTGCGGGGATCGGTTGGACGGGGCCGTGGAAGGCGGACTTTAATCGAGATGATGACCTCTCGCTTGCCGTCAGAGCCGGCATGAGCGAGACGCACTTTCGCCTGTATTCGGGAGAACGGATACGGATGCCTCGTATACTGGTAATGTTCTGGAATGGCGACCGAATTCGCGGGCACAACCTATGGCGAAGGCTGCTATTCGACCACTACTGTCGCCGGTCTGACGGGGAGCTGCTACAAGTCCCGATGGGAGCCGCTGCGCAGTGGCACACCGAAGAGCAGAATGTTGCCATGATTAACTGGCATCTTGACAACAAACTACCTATCGAATACTACTGGATGGATATCGGGTGGCACCGACCACCAACTGAGGAAGAATCAAAGGACATTCTTAGCGACAGCGCCATCAACGAAGAGATGATTCCTAACGGTATCCGTGCCATCTCGGATCGTGCGCACAGTAAAGACATCAAATATCTGCTTTGGTTCGGTGGACCGCAGTATTTCGTCAATCCCGACAGAGTGCGGAAACACCACCCCGAACTCCTGACCGAGGAATTTCCCGGCTGGGATAACGGCAACCCGATGATCAATCGGTGGATGGTAGAATATTTTTCAAAGCTTGTAGAAGAATGGGGCATTGACATCTTCCGTCAAGATACACGGAACTACCCTTTACCGGATCCGGGAGTGGACCGTGTTGGAATCAACTGGGCGCGCTGCGTTGAGGGGAATTACGAATTCTGGGACGCGATGCTAGAGCGATTTCCCGATCTACTGTTTGATATTTGTGGCGGCGGCGGCATGAACATCGATCTTGAGAGCATCGGACGCTGCTTTTGTCTTCATCGCAGCCACTACCAGTGCGGCGGCATTCACGAGCCGGAGAACCTCTTCAATCCGACGGGAATGCAGGGTCAGACCTATGGGCTGTCATTGTGGGGACCGTTAACCAGCGGCTGTTGTCGCGAGTTGTCGCTATACGCCCTTCGAAGCGCCTACAGCCCGGGTTTACGAGTTACTTTCGAAGCCGTCACCGCTCATTTCTTTGCCGACTCCTCTACTCCTCCCCTGGAAGGGGCGTTCGACACTGAACTCGCCTCGAAATTGATGAACGAATACAGGTTGCTGCGGCACTGCTTCTATGGTGATTATTATCCCCTGACACCTTATAGCCTTTCCGAACAAAACTGGATGGCTTGGCAGTTTCACCGTCCAGACCTAGGAGAGGGATTCGTCCAAGCGTTCCGTCGATCAGAGAGCGATATTCTGAGTTGTCAATACAGGCTGGGTGGACTAGACCCGGCTTCCCGGTACTCAGTGACAGCAGGTGGTGACACCGAAATCACGACAATGACCGGTTCCGAACTAACGGAAGACGGATTAATCATCACGATTCCCGACAAGCCAAGCGCCGCCGTCTTTACGTATAAAGCGGAACTCCGGAAGGCGTAGGAGATTACGCATGCAACTTACTGATCAGCAACTCAATCACTTTCATACCTTCGGGTTCTTGCTTTTTCCAACTCTTCTCCGCCCAGACGAAGTTGAATGGGTTACCGAGGAATTCGAGCAAGTCCTTCAAACTCATGGCACCGACCACGATGGTACTCAGCGTACCCAAATTTTTCCGATGCTCGATCATAGTGAAAGGCTCTGTACGCTGCTTGACGACGCTCGCATTTTGGGAATTGCAAGCGCCATCCTGGGCGACGATTTCAACTATGCGGGCGGCGACGGCGACTTTTGGGTTGGTGACACGGCTTGGCACCCCGATGGAAATTATCCGGATCTTTTTGCCATCAAGTTTGCCTTTTATTTGGACCCTCTCGCCCGGGATACTGGCTGTCTGCGCGTTTTGCCCGGTAGTCATCTGCCCGAATCCTATTGGCGGCACGGCAATATGCCCCCTAGGAATGCACGAGAGTTATGGGATATTGATCCGTGGGAGATTCCAGGAAATATCGCGATAGAAACCAATCCTGGTGATCTTGTAGTCTTTAATCACAGTGTCTTTCATGCCTCCTTTGGCGGCGGCAATCGACGGAGACAGTTCTCAATGAATTTGCATAAGCGCGGCAAGACCGATGCGGATTTAGCACGTATTGATCAGTATCTCAGTCATCACGGCACGATTCCGCGCGGAATCCGTATTGGCGGTAAGTTCACCGGGCTAGGCCCAGGCAGCATGTATGCGGACTTCAGCATGTATACCGACCTGATGATTGATTCGGCGACGCCAGAGCGGCTGCGTCATCTCTCGCAGTTGCACGAACGTGCGGCGCTTGTTCATCCGCACGCAGCCCCGCCACGACCATTACCGGACGACAACACATAGTCCATCAAGATAACATCCATGAAGATTAAGTTCCCGGCAACCGACCCAGGAATCCCGTCTTTTGTAACACTTGACGATTTCCTCGACCGCGCATTCGCTACATGTATCTCTGACGAACTCTCGTCTGATGTGGTTAAGCAATTGATGGAGCCGTTCCTAATCGACAACCCGCGGGCTAATTTCTCAAATAACTTGCCATTCATTCCCGACGGCAAAGGAATACCCGATCCCGATCGCCCCTACGAAGAAGATAGCGCCTCACGGACGTTTAACAACATACTGGATGCCTGCCCTAATCTCTACAAACTTTGGTTGAAGATGCGCGCCGAAGAATTGTTCAATAGGTGCATTCTTGCAAATCTTGACATCTTTAGATACAAAGGAATAGTCTCGACCAATCTCACTTTCAATGCCGACGCGCAGTTGTCCATTGAGAAGAAGCAGTTCGTCAACGAGCGCAATCAACTCACGATAGCACCGGACTTCCACTTATCTATCGCAAAGTGTGGCTACGATGTAAAAGTACATTCGGATAACAGGTATAAAATCCTTTTCGGTGTACTTTTTTTTAACGATGTCCCGTCGGAAGAAGGGGGTCAGACGTGTTTTTGGGCGTCGCGAGGAAGTGACGATGTCCGTGATTATCCGCGCTATCCCGATCCGGAAGACATTCAACTCCTAAGTGCGATTGAGCCAAGAGCGGGAAGGCTGGTGCTCGGTATGAACAGCAACGATGCCTACCACAGCGTTCGTGAATACACAGGAACTGGCAGGCGCCAATTTGTCTATTTTTCGTTCTTTGTGCCGGATTGTAAGAACGTCTGGAAAGTGAACTACTAGGACGTGTTGACATTTAAGTAAGGCGTGTCTATAATTCGCCAATAAGTCCCTATCGCAGGGGCGAGGTTCCCTCGTCTAACGGGTTGGAAAACCCAACCACCAACTGAGCGAATAGATCAAGTGACTGAATAAGGAACGCGATAGAGATCTTAAGGCGGTAGAGATCCCCCTACAGGAATTGACCCAATGTTGGACAACCCTTGTGATTGCCCAACATACCGCCTCAAGCGCACCAATGCTGGCTCAATTTTCAAATGTCAACAGAACCTAGCTCTAACCGGGCTTTTGAGGTTAAACATAATCTTGCAATTCAACGTATAGATGTAAACAGGTCTCGAACAATCTTGTCATTGATGACGATTTTATCAGACTAGTGGTCGATCAGCCGAAGTCCGGCAACATAATGAATTTACCTTAAGGACCTTACATGCGAGAAACCGATCAGGAAAACAGGATAAAACCTGTATCTTGGGTAGGTTCATCACAAGAGGATTTGAAGGAGTTCCCTACAGAAGTTCAACGTACAATTGGATACGCGCTTTTTGTCGCACAAGTTGGAAAGAAACACCAAAAAACTAAGCCGTTAAAGGGATTGCCGGGAGTCTTGGAAATCCGACTGAACATACAGGCAGTGCTTATCGGGCAATCTACACAGCCAAAATTGACGACGTTATTTATGTGCTGCACGCTTTTCAAAAGAAGTCAAAGAGAGGAACAGGAACCCCAAAGAAGGAAATCGAACGAATAAAACAGCGTTTGAAAATAGCTCAAACATTAGCCCGCAGTGGATAAACCATGGCAGATTATACACCTGGTTCCGGGAACGTATTCAAAGATTTGGGACTTCATTCACCTGAAGAGTGTCTGTTTAAAGCGACTTTAGCCCATAAAATCAACTATCTAATTACCGATTTGGGATTGACCCAACACGAAGCTGCTGATTTTTTTGGACTGAGCAGAACTAAAATGACGGAATTGAAAAACGGTCGATTGGAGAATGTGACCATCCCTACTCTTTTGTCCTTGTTGCAGAAACTAAATGAACAGCTTGAGCCTGTTTCGTTGGATTACCTGCACCAGGGCGTTGCAGCGATAGGTAGAGGCAACCCTGCAGATGCCGTTGCACACTATAGTAAAGTCATCTCGCTTAATCCTGACACTTTTATTCTTTCTATAGCCTATTACGATCGTGGTATAGCCTACCGAGAAATGGGAGATGATGCCAAAGCTATCGAAGACTATACGAAAGCTATAGAACTAGATCCCTGCTATGCTGCCGCTTACACTAACCGGGGTGCTGCGTTACGCCGGATGGGTGCTCATGATCATGCCATTGAGGACTGTAACAGAGCAATACAACTCAATCCTGAAGATCCCGACGCCTATAGCAATCGAGGGTCCGTCTACGGGAGCAAGGGTGATTACGAGCGCGCTATTGAGGACTTTAACAACGCAATACAGTTAAAACCCCGTTATGCATTGCTCTATAACAACCGCGGCGTGGCTTACATGAAGAAGGGCGACATGTACCGCGCGATTGAAGATTATAACAAGGCGATTAGACTTAACCCCGACGACGCGGGAGCTTATTACAATCGCGCTGCGGCATGGCTACACCTGAGACATTGGGATCAGGCAAGATTAAACTTTACGGCTTCCACGTCAATGGGAACCAACATCATAAATGAGTTCCGAGATAACTATGGTAGTGTTCCAGACTTCGAGGCGAGAAACAGTGTTCAGTTGCCGAAAGACATCGCTGCAATGCTGACATCTCCGAATTCCAATGGGAGACGAGACGAATTTTAAGGTGGGTATTGCCCACCTGTCTTTGGATATTCTCTTGTATTGCATTTTGAGATTTCTGACTCTCTGAATTTCATAGACACCCACAATGCCCATCCTCTCTCGCACACATCACGATCACTTCAATGAATATGGCTACATGGTCGTAGAGAATGCCGTACCACTTGGCCTCTGCGAAGCGGTTGTGGATGCGATTTGGGCGTTCATGGAAATGAATCCCAGTGATCCGAACGATTGGTATCGCTTGCCGCACGAGCCGCCGGAACAACCGGGGATTGGTATGGTGAGTATGTATTGGCATCAATCGATGTGGAATGTCTTTCAGCACCCGCGGGTTCATGGGATATACAGCGAAGTCTACGGCACCCATCGACTTTGGGTTCACATTGACCGAGTGAATATGAAGCCGCCGCGCAATCCCGATTATCCTGAATGGGTACGTGGTTCGGGGTGCCATTGGGATGCCGATACATCAAAACTGCCACTTCGATTCGGGACTCAAGGAGTGCTATATCTGACGGACACCGCCGCTGATCAGGGTTCGTTCGTCTGTTGGCCCGGAGCGCACAAATCGCTTATCGACAATGAAAACCCTAGCCTCCCGGAGTTAGCGCCCGATAAATTCGTGCCGATTCCGGCAAATGCGGGATCGATGCTGATCTGGCATCAAGCGCTGCCTCACGGTAACGAGGCAAACACCTCTGACAAACCACGGTTCGCACAATACATGAATTATTATCCCGCCCCCAACCCGATGAACGAGAAGCGGCGTGAAGAACGCATTACCCTCTGGAAAGAACGACGAGCACTAGGTGAGGGGCCGTATACCCGTGATCCGCGTGGCTGGGAAGCGGCGAATTATGGCCCACCCGAACTCACAGGGTTAGGACGCAGATTGCTAGGTCTTGACCTTTGGGACTGACCGGGGAGCGGCGATATTCTCGCGAGCCTTTAGGAGTTCAGTTTCTTACGTCCTAACCGACTATACGACGTGTGCCACAGTTTCCAGTTCATAAGATTCGATAACACCGGATTATCCTAAACCTTGAAAGGAGGTTTCACATGCAACCGACCGAACAGCAGCTTAACCACTTCCACACCTTTGGCTTTGTGGCTTTTCGCGAACTCTTTGCCCCTGATGAAGTAACCTGGATTATCGATGAGTTTGAACAAGTCGTCCAAGTCCATGGCGGTAGTCACGACGGTTCGAAGCACACCGGAACCGTCCCGGCGCTCGACCACAGCGAACGTCTCTGCACACTACTCGATGACGCGCGCATTCTAGGTATCGCATCGGCATTTCTAGGTGACGATTTCAATTATGCCGGCGGCGACGCCAACTTCTATGTTGGGAATACCGGTTGGCACCCCGACGGAAACTATCCCGATCTGTTTGCCATCAAGCTGGCATTCTACCTCGATCCCTTGACCCGCGACACCGGTTGTCTGCGCGTACTCCCGGGCAGCCACCGTCCGGATTCTGCATGGCGAACCGAAGGATTGCAACCCCGAGATTCCGAAGACTCATGGGGTGTGCATCCATCAGAGATTCCTGGCAACGTTGCGCTGGAAACCAACCCGGGCGATCTCGTAGTATTCAACCACAGCACCTTCCACGCCTCGTTCGGCGGTGCCAATCGTAGACGCATGTTCACCATGAATCTGCACAAACGCGGCAAAACAGAATCTGAATTGGCGCGAATAGACGAATACCTTAGCCATCACGGCACTCTGCCGCGCGGAATCCGAATCGGCGGAAAGTTCACAGGGAACGGTAAGAACAACATGTACTCCCACTTCAGCATGTACACCGACCTAATGATTGATTCGGCTACTCCGGAACGGCTTCGGCATCTCTCGCAACTTCACGAACGCGTGGCGCTAGTTCACCCGAAAGCCGCTCGCCCACGCCCTCTGAAGATTGAAACTTAGTTCCTTCATTTTTTGCTTGCATTGAATTTAATTTTCATGTAAGCTAATAGAAAGTATTGAGAAGCATGTGTTAACTGCCTATCTGTGCGTTGCACACAGAAAAGGCGATCCTCTTTGAAATGCAACGGATTAAATCGAAAAGGAGTAGACACATGAAAACGGGATTTCTTTTAATATGCGCATGCTTAATCGGCATGGCTGCGTTAATGACAACCAACAGTACAGCACAAATTGACCTTTCCAACGCCTTGGGGATTTATCTCTTTGACGAGGGTGAGGGCAAAGTAGCCGGAGACTCAAGCGGTAATGGCAGCGATGGAGAGCTAATGAACGATCCGCAGTGGGTCGACGGCAAGTTCGGCACGGGGCTGATGTTTGATGGTTTGGCATCCGTCGTAGAGCTGAACAACCCGATGAATGTTGGCGAATTCGGCACAAGTCACAGCATTTCCATTTGGGCAAATCTCGCCGCAGAACAAAACAAACATGCCGATATGATTGGCAATCACGGGAAACCCGGCGGGTATGAGATTGAACAACGAGGAGATGAGCATAACAAGTTCTACTTTGGCATGAAGATTAATGACGCATGGCAAGGCGGGCCTTGGGCGGAACGCCCCTCCACTCAACTCGTTGACGGCGTATGGGAGCATCTGGTGGTCATTCGTGATGGTGCGACCGTTAAACACTATTTGAACGGCGAACAAACCATTGAGTACGGTATCGATCCCGGAGTTGTCGAGGACACGACCGAATCCAATTTCTTCATCGGCAACAGCGCTTGCTGTGGCGAAGGCCGGATCATCACCGGTACCTTGGATGAGGCTGCCATATTTACGGTGGCGCTAACTGAAGCAGATATCGCCGCTCTTGCGGGAGGCTTGATGAACGCTACGTCTGTAGATAGCGCCAGTAAAATGACGACCACCTGGGGCCAACTTAAGTCCCAGTACAAATAACAGAACGCGTTCTACAAGGGAGCCATAATCCCTTGAAGTAGAGTGTGTCGGATTCAAATTAGGGATGGCTTTCAATAGAATCATTGAGCCATCCCTTTTTTCGTGTCTTGATGTTGAGGTGATCCGTTGCATACCCCTCTATTTTTCCATAGAAAACGAATAACGTAGTTCCCTCCGTTACGAAATGCTTAAGGACTACCCACATGAAATCGAAAATTCAGCTTGTTTGCTATAGTTTGATAAGTATTGGTATGCTGAATGCCGTTGGGATCTCAGCCCAATTGAAGGTCGAAGATACCGTTGGAATATGGCTATTTGACGAGGGCCGAGGCAAAACTGCCGAGGAAATGGCTGGAAAGGGGCTTGACGGAGAACTAATTAACGGTCCGCAATGGGTTAACGGGAAATTCGGTAAGGCGCTGCGCTTTGATGGGCAATCCCAGTTCGTAGAGGTCAATGACCCGTTAAACGTGGGAGCGTTCGGGGCAAGTCATAGCATCTCCGTCTGGGTGAATCCAGGCGCCACGCAGAAGAAGCATGCAGACATGATGGGAAATCACGGCAAGCCCGGTGGATATGAGGTTGAACAACGGGGCGGCGAGCATAACAACTTCTACTTCGGGATGAAAATCGATGACACGTGGCAAGGCGGTCCTTGGGCGGCTCGCCCTTCAACCAAACTCGCCGACGGAGAGTGGAGTCATTTTGTAGTCATACGCGATACCAAGACGATCAAGCACTACTTGAATGGAAAGAAAACCGTCGAATACAAAATCTCCGATAACCGAGTTGATGACAGCCAAGCGAATTTCCTCTTCGGTCACAGCGCCTGCTGTGCTGGCCGCAATTTTAAAGGTATTCTGGATGAGATAGTCATATACAAGAAAGCGTTGGATACCGACGATATTCGCGCGCTATCCAAGGGTGTGGAGGCGGCGATGCAGGTCGAATCGAGGGGAAAACTCACAACAAGCTGGGGAAAACTGAAAACCTACTACGCTCCGGCACCGTAATAGGCTCTTCCTAGTGATGCAAAGCGCCTACACCATATGTAATCATTGGATCTAAACCGGCCGCTAACTCAATCTCCAGACTTAATTGCCCCCCACGTGACGGCAATCTTTCCCGATGCTTCCACGGCGTAAAACCGCTTTAACGATCCCCGCATCGCACGCTTAATTTCTCCCTCCGTCAAAGCGGTGCTGTAGAGGGCGACTTCATCAATGATTCCCTTGAACCATTGTTGAACACCGCCGCCGACCCAATTCCTACCACCGATCTTCAGGCCCGTCTCCTTAGCGTCCACTTTGGGTACGAGATCGATCTCTTCCTTAGCCTCGCCATTTACGTAGAGCACACGTTTATTGGCCCTCCTATCGTCCTGCACACCGGCGACATGGTACCATTTCTTCGGTTGAATTTCGGGTCCGTTGCCCGTGGCATTTTCAGCTCTGGATTGGAAAGCCAGTTGGTTCTTGTTGGTAATTGAGAGCCGGTATGTCGGTGTGTTGTCCCAGGCTAGCCCTCCCTCCTTAAAATAGGTCTTGTCAATGACGGAGTAAAACTCTTTGTTTACAACCTTTGGGAAAATCCATGCCATGATTGTAAAGCTTCCTTTGTCGCCGATATCCAAAGACAGGTTGTCGTGTTCAGCAACCTCGACGTGCCCCTTGAATCCAGTGAATTCCAGCGCGTTGGCAAACTTCCCCTCGTTCACCCATTTGACGCCTTTCCCCACTAAGGTCGTCGTGTGGCCGTTCATACTTAGGTCTCTCGTGTTCGTGCCCTCTCCTTCGTCGAAGGGAAGATAAAGAACGAGTGACTCCTCCTGTATTGCGCCCACGTTCCAAGAAAACAGAGCGATAGAGCAAACGACCATCATTCCCATCAATAAAGTCTTCATGCGCTCATCCTCCTTTGTCAGCTTGAATACGCTAAGGAACCTATGCTGATTCATTTTAACACGTTGAACTTACCAAATCAAGAAAAACCTTGGCTGAATCATGCCCATGCAGAGCACACGCAATAGACACTCTATAACACGCCATTGTTCCTATCGAAATATCTCTTCCAGCAAGCAACACTCATTTTTCGCTCCATGACAGGTTTTGGAGAAGTGTTCCTTCGTGGAATGTTTTCACTCCGGAGGATCAAGCGACTGAATAAGGATCAAACGAGTGGATAGCGAGTGCGATAGTGGATCCCGCGCGATAGTAAATCCTATGAGATGTCAATAGAACACGATTCCTCCCCGCGTCCGCACTCTAGCGGAGTGCAATGTCAATAGAAACGTGGCACTTCACAATCTCCGCGCTCCAGCGGAGATCAAGCGAATGGACAATGAGCGCGATAGAGATCCCCAATGTGTATAGCGCATCATCAAGTGTCACTCACATTTCGTTTTATGGCTAGCTCTGAAAAAGTGTTACTTGAGAGCGCCCCATTATCCCTATCGGAATAATTCTTTCAGCAAGTAACACTCCTTTTTCGCTCAATGACTAGCCGCAAAAAATGTTCATTTGTGGTCTGATTTTCATTCCAGCGGAGTGAGATGTCAATAGAACACGATTCCTCCTCGCGTCTGCACTCCAGTGGATCAAACGAACGAATAGTGAGTGCGATAGTAGATCCTGTGCAATGTCGAGTGTTACTTGAGGGATATCTTCTAACTTTAAAAACGTATCACGTGTAGACTGCATCGCATATCTCACTGGGAGGTACGAAGCGACCATGACCGTTTCTCACTATCAGCAATTCTATGAACAGAAGACCGTGCCATTATGATATAATCAGCGAGAATGAGCCAATCAATTGCGCGTCTGTGACCGACTAACGGAAGGGGAATACATACGGAATGACCGCCGACACAGCAAACGAAAGGATAAGCGTCACATGGCGATCGGTCATTATAGGATTCTTTCTCATCCCGCTGAATGCCGTCTGGATCATGCAGATGGAAGCGGTTTACTATTCCGCGCATTCGACATTGATTGCTCTCTTTTTCAACGTCATATGCAATCTTCTAATCCTGGTTCTGTTAAATGTTCCCCTGCGAAAATTATCCCCGAACTTGGCGTTCAATCAAGGCGAACTCATAACTGTCTATGTGATGCTGAGCCTGTCCTCCGCTCTGGTCGGTCACAGCATGTTACAGATTCTGCCGCCAACGATGGCGGCTCCTTTGGCGTTTGCCACCCCGGAAAACGACTGGCGCGACCTTTTCTGGCGATACATCCCGCAATGGCTCGCCATAAGCGACGAGAGGGCGCTTGAGGGATATGTCAGAGGTGTTAAAAAGGGCGAGCCAACGTTGTATTTGCCGCGAAACATTGAAGCCTGGCTTGTGCCGGTACTCGCATGGTCCGCATTTGTTGTAGTGCTAATGTTTGTCATGCTTTGCATCAACATCATCATTCGTAAGCAGTGGACTGACAGGGAGAAGCTAACTTACCCGATTGCCCAACTGCCGTTCGAGATGACAAAGTCTGGAACTAAGTTATTTAGCAGCAAGCTGTTTTGGCTCAGTTTTTCCTTTGTCGGACTTATTGGAATCATCAATGGATTAAGTTTCTTTTTCCCTAACGTTCCCTATCTCCGTAACTCGCCCCCGTTTGACCTAGCCGTCTACTTTACCACTAAACCGTGGAACGCACTGGGCAAAACAGCGCTTCTAATCCGACCATTCATCTTGGGGCTCGTGTTTCTTATTCCCCTCGACATCGCTTTTTCCTGCTGGTTCTTCTTCTTTTTCTGGAAGGCTCAGTTAATCTCCGCGAGCGCGTTGGGTTGGCGGGAAAGACCGGAGTTTCCCGAACAGAGCATGGGGGCGTACATCGCGCTCTTTGTTATCGCATTGTGGATGGGAAGACGTCACCTGATTCGTTTCTTTAAATCAACATGGACTTCAGAACTTCGGACAAGCGGTGATGAAGACGCTGCCGAGCCGCTCCGATATCGGACGGCGGTAATCGGACTCATTTTGGGTTTTTCCTTGCTTGTTTTTTTCTGTTGGTATGCGGGAATGTCAATGTGGGCGGCGTCAGTCTTCTTTGCACTCTTTTTGATGACGGAAATAGGAATTACGCGGATTCGCGCAGAGGTCGGGTCCCCCATCCACGACCTCCACTTTGCAGGACCTGAATATCTGATGGTAGATGCGGTAGGAACACGTAAACTTGGTGCGAGTAGCTTGACGGTGATGTCATTCTTCTGGTTTTTGACGCGTGCTCATTACAGCGATGCCATGCCTCACCAACTTGAAGGATTTAAGTTGGCGGACCGTGCTCGCATGAGTCAGCGCGGACTTCTCGTTGCTATGATCGTTGCGACAATCTTTGGTACAATCGTCGCATTCTGGGCGATTCTTGATGCATCCTACCGATTCGGAAGCGCATGGAGTGGGAATGAACCGTTCCGCCGATTGAGCGGCTGGTTAACCTACTCAAAGTCGACGGACTTCGCCGGGTTAGGATTCTTCACTTACGGTCTTTTTTTCGGAATTTTTTTGATGGCTATGCGGCTTCGTTTCATCTGGTGGCCCTTTCATCCCGCAGGTTATGCCGTATCTAGCACTTACGGCATGCGCGGTCTCTGGTCGATGTTTTTTCTTGCTTGGTTAGTCAAACTATTGGTTCTGAAACACGGTGGACTCAGACTGCACCGCCGGATTTTACCACTGTTCTACGGAATGATTCTTGGTGATTTCGTCGTAGGCGGATTCTGGGCACTGTTTGGTGTGGTGTTCCAAACTCCCACCTACAATTTTTTGAAGTGGTGGTAGCAAGCTTTCTGCTATAATGACAAAGATCGATCAACCTTTTATCCAAGACAAGGAGATAGAATATGGCAAAAATCGAAACATACAAAGGTTATGATACGGATCCACCAATTCCCAAACCGAAAGAGAAAGTGTTACCGAATATCGTCACCGTTCGAGACGGTGTACCCGTTAAATATCCCAATTGTCAAGGTATCGGGGTACGGGTTCTTCATCCGAGCAATCCAAAAGCGCCCGCTCAGAACATGAGCATCGTGATGTTTTATGTTCCTCCGCATGTCAAGTTGGAAGCGGGTACATCACACCATCCTGAGGAATGTTACGTCATCCTGCGCGGCAAAGGCATAATGACGTTAGCGGGCGAGAAGGTAGAAGTAGAAGCCGGAAAGTTCATCCACCTGCCGCCGTGGTGCGAACATGGCATCGAAAACACAGGCGACGAGACTTTAGAGATTTTGATCTGTACGGCGCCGCCAAACCCGTAGCTTTCAAAATAGAGCAACATAATTAGGCACTGAGACAAAACATGCTATGAAAATACCATCCCAAACTTTGCTGGCATTCTTGACTCTCGGGTTTATAGTCTACCGATCTTTTTGGCTTACCCATGCTGTTGCAAATACCCCTGATAGCCAAATCATTGTTGCACGATACAGATGGGATGACAATAAACATCACATCTCGCTCGCAGACTTAAAGTCCGCCATCGACAAACTGCCGAGAAACCGTACTGATGACCTTAAGTCCAGAGAACGCCGGGTGGAATATCTTCAGGAGTTCTTGGATGAAAAACTGAAAATCCTAGACGCAATCAGCCGTAAATTGGATACGGATGCAACTTTGCTCAAATCGGTCGAGGAGTATCAAGGGCAACGGATGGTGCAGCGCTTGATTGAGATTGAAGTCGATGAGAAAATCTCTTATACCGACCAAGAACTCAGAGTGTACTATGAAGCGCACAAAAATGACTACTGGGCGAAAGCGGAGTCGCACGCCACCTGTATTAGCCTTCCCAGCAATCGCCGAGCGCAACAGGTATTGGACGAGATAAAAAACGGAAGAGACATCAAGGAACTGGCTGTAGAACTCTCAAGAAACGGGGAACTTAGAGGACCCGGTGACACCGAATCCGATCCGGGCAAAACACGTCTATTTGCCCAAACCGACTATCCACGTTGGAGAAAGTTTGTTGATGCCGTGTTCGCATTAGAGATTGGCGAGATGACTCGGGAGGTTTTTGAAATCGAAGTCAGCAATGTGACCTATTTCATGATCTTCCGAAAAGACGCTTTTATTCCCGAACGTCAGAAGTCTTACGATGCAGTGAGAGAAGAAATAGAACAGAGAGTCGAAGACCGGAAGAAACGCCGCCGCTTCGCTCAATGGATGAGCGCAGCACGAGAGAATGCCAGGTTCGTCATATATTCAGATCGCCTTCCTGAGTTGTCGGCTTTAAACGGTGTTATTTCGAAGGAAGGGGGGTACCGAGCGTGACGGAACTGATTCAGCATTAATTGCCGAATTTGAGTGCAATGGCAGACGGTTTATCACGTTGGCGGAGGTAAATGTTGAGTTCAACGGACTCCCCGACTTTGCGAGAAAGAAATATAAGGATAAATCGGGACTTGAGGAATACATCAATCTTATGGCGGAGAGTCGTTTAATGCTATGTCTTGCCAAAGAACGGAAGATTGATGAAGATACAAGAATCGTGGAGGAAGTAAGAGATTATAAACACAACAGACTTATCGAGAAAATCACGGAATTAGAAATAGATCGGGAATTCCAACTCACCGAGGACGACTATCGACGTTACTACGAGAAACACAAGACCGACTATTTTCAACCGGAGAAAGTGCGCTTAATATGCTTAACATTACGAAGCGAAGAGTTGGCAGAGCAGGTCTTCCAGCGGATTCAGGATGGTGAGAACATGAGTGAAATTGCCACGGAACTGTCTGACAGGGGAGAACTGACAGTGGGACCGGGATCAAACCCCAAAAAACCGGGTGACACCGGTTTCTTCACACACGCGTCGTATATTGAAAGGGCAAAGGCTTTCGCTGACGCCGCCTTCGCGCTTGAGGTCGGGGAGATGGTGAAGGAGGTTTTCTCGATCGAAGTTGAAGGAGAGCAGTATTACCTACTCTTTCGGAAAGAAGAGTATCGTGAAGCGCACCAGCCAGGATTGGAAGAAGATTGGCTGCGCCGACGCGTCGAGAAAGACGCTGAACGTCAAGAGCGTCAAAGCCTTATCGAGAAATGGTTAACCCGACTGCGCGAACGGGCGCAGATTCAAACTTTCGCGGATCGAATTCCCGAATAATTGAGAGGGTGTGCATATATAGGTGTCTCAGTCGTAATTGCATAATGTGATTGGATTAACCTTACTGTCTTGCATGTACATTGCGCGCCGCTGGAGCGAAGGTATCCGTAGGACCGTTAGTGCTATTGTGTATTTGGTTTGCTAAAGATACACGAGCTTAGTGGCCGCTTGGTTTTGCTTAACCGTGTTTTCTGTACAATCTGTCGAGTCGTGATTCAGACAGTAATCGTGCACACCCCTTGAATAATTGTTAGGAGAACTGATGCAACAGACGAGGATGTAGACTAGGACGACAAATCTCAAAACGGGCTCTTGTTTCAGCCACAAAATCATCCAATCAACGAGAGTACGGGCTCTGCCAAAAGCTGACAAACCCTTTCCAGGAACCGCGCGGCAGGAGCGCCGTCGATGACGCGGTGATCGAAAGTAAGACTCAACGACATCGTCTCGCCGGAGACAACCTCGCCGTTCAGAACAACAGGTTCGTGGACAATACGGCCAACTCCCAGAATTGCGGATTGCGGCAGGTTGATAATTGGAGTGAACGAATCAACCCCGTAACCGCCCATATTGGTTATCGTAAAAACGCCGTTCTGTAACTGATCGACTTTCAATTCGCCTTTCCGCGCGGAGTCGACGATCTCTCGTGATTCGGCAGCTATTTTCGATAAACTCTTTTTCGGGACGTCGAAAATCACCGGCGCCAACAAGCCGCTTTCCGTGTCCACGGCGAACGCGATATGAACATCTTTGGGAATGAATATCCCGTCCTCGCGCCACTGCCCTGTGATCATCGGATGTTCACCTACCGCAATTGCCACGAGTTTCACCGCCATGTCTGTGTAGGTCGGAGTGAACTCGTACTGATCGGAAGTTTTGAACCTGTCGCGCAGCGCCACCAGTCCCGAGGCATCTACTTTAGTCGTAATGGTTACGGGGGCTGCCTCGTTAACGCCGGCGACCATGCGCTCGGCAATCGTTTGTCGTATGCGCGTAATCGGAACTGTTTTGCCTCGCGCTGCCGTGGGTGGAACTTCAGCAGGAGTTGGCGGCTTCGAAGCCTGAGCGGCTGCTCTGATGTCCTCTTCTCGGATACGCCCCCCGACGCCGGTTCCACGTAGGCGCGACCATTCCACGCCAAGTTCGCGCGCTACGCGGCGGGCACGGGGCGTAATTGCCGTTCTTTTCGAAGGAGGCGCGCTGGCCGGTTCAGGTACTTGAGTTTCTGGCGCTGGGGCAGGTGCCGTGGCTTGAGTTACTGGTTCCTCTTTGCGAGGCGGTTCGGGGGCTCTCGGCTTTGCGGCTGCTTCCAACTCAAACGGAGGGACTTCACCATCTTCCACCAAGTAAGCAAGCAACTGGCTGACTACAACCTCGTCGCCGGGCTGTGGTGCATCCGGCGGTATTCGCAGAATTCCAGCGTCAAAGGACTCAATCTCTTGTGACGCCTTTTCCCCTTCCAAAACGAACAGCATCTCGCCCGCTTCAACTTTCTCGCCATCCTGTTTCAGCCATTCCACAAACGTGCCTTCGTCCATAGACCAACCAAGGCGCGGTACAACAATTTCAATTGCCATCAATTCACCTCATTATTCGGCGAGCAAGTCTCGAATTGCACGCTCAATACTGTCAACGTTTGGGACTATCTCCTTCTCCAGTGTCGGGCTATACGGCGTTGGAGCAAAAGCGCCATTCAGACACTTTATCGGTGCATCAAGATCATCGAACCCGGCATCCGCTACGCGCGCCGCGATTTCGGAAGCCATGCTGCACGGCGCAAAAACCTCGTCCACAACCAAAAGCCGCCCGGTTTTGTGCACCGATGCGAGGATGGTTTCCAAATCCAGAGGCGAAACGGTTCGCGGATCGATGAGCTCCACGGATACATTATCGTTTGCCAACTGTGCCGCGACTTTTTCCGTGTGATGACGCATCAACGCCAGTGCGACAACCGTGACATCCGATCCTTCGCGCACGACATCAGCCTTTCCAAACGGAATTTCATACGTCTCTTCGGGCACAGGCCCCTTAATTGCCATCAACTCCCGATGCTCAAGAAACAGCACCGGATCCGTGCACCGAAGCGCATGCATCATAAAACCCTTGGCATCATACGGGGTGGCTGGCATAACAACGCGCAACCCCGGAATCTGGGAATAGATGGAGTGGTAGTTGCCCGAATGGTGGGTAGCTGCTGAATGCCCAATCCCGACACAGCCTCGCACAAGAACCGGCATCTTCAACCGACCGCTGCTCATGTATTGCATTTTGGCAATCTGGTTGATGAGTTCTCCGAAACTATCGTTAATGAAGTCAAAAAACATGCAATCTATGACCGGTCGAGAGCCTGACATCGCAGCGCCGCCGCCGAGTCCGACAAATCCGCGTTCGCATATTGGCGTATCGCATAGCCTATCCGCACCATATTTCTCGAACAAGCCGTAGGTTGTCATGAAATTGCCGCCGCGGATGCCAACTCCCTCTCCCATGACGAAGATAGTATTGTCTTCCGCCATCGCAGCATCAAGCGCTTCGAGCGTGGCACCGACATACGTCGTCTCGCGATCACCTTTCGAGGACGGTTCCGAAATTGAGCCTGGCGCAACCGCGGAATAAACGTGGTCCGTCGCAGTTTTTCCATCCGGATAGCTACTCGCCTCGGCAAATTCGTGGGACTCGGCGACTAGCTCGCGAATCTCCTCGTCAATGGCATCTAACTCCGCAGTGTCAACTATTCCTTTGTCTATTAGCGTTCGTCGCAGTCGCTGTATGGGACATCGCGTCTTCCACTCGTCAACATCCTCTCGCGTGCGGTAGGTGAAATCTCCCATACCTTCCGCATGTGCCCGCGTCCGATAGGTCTTGCATTCGATTAACGTTGCGCCGCCGCCGCTGCGTGCACGATCTATTGCTTCTCCCGCGATTCGATGAATCTCCAAGACATTATTCCCATCGACCTCGTACCCGGGCAAGCCGTAGTTTGAGGCGCGCCGTCCCACATCCGGAATCCCGCTCGCATATTCAAACGGCACTTCGGTGGCGAATTGGTTGTTTTCGCAGACGAATATGACGGGCAACTTCCAAATGCTTGCCATGTTCAATCCTTCGTGGAAGGCGCCGTTGTTGACGCCGCCATCGCCAAAACACGCCACCGCGACATTGTCGGTTTTCTTGATTTTGAAGGTGTATCCTCCGCCGCACGCTTGCAGAATACACGGTCCAACGATACCGCTGGTTCCCATCAACCCAATTTCAGGTTTGAACAGATGCATGCTGCCGCCGCGACCTTGGGAGCAACCAGTTTCACGCCCGTACAATTCAGCAATCAGTTCTCTCGGATGCAGCCCTTTGGCTAACGCGTGGCCATGACCGCGATGGGTACTAAACACAACGTCGTCTTGGCGCAAATGGGCAAAGACGCCCGCCGCAATGGCCTCCTCACCGACGTAGGTGTGGCAGGCACCGTGCACCAGACCACGCTGATGAGATCTGGCTAACTGTTCTTCAGACTGCCGAATCAACTGCATCGTTCGATAACATTCGAGTACGGCGGCTTTGTCTAAACCCGATTTTTCTTGTTGTACTTCCATTCTCACTCCTTAAATACTTCGGTACCGACCGATCCGCCAGCGTTCATCGCGAGGTTGCCGCCATCCATCGGAATGATGGCACCCGTAATCCATGACGAGGCATCCGATGCCAACAACACCGAGAGCCCGCGGATGTCATCAGGGCTTCCGAACCGCCCTCTGGGGATACCGCTAAGAAAACGCTCCTTGATACGTGGATCGGTGTCAATACGTTTTTGTAATCCCGCGTTCAAAACCTGTGCGGGCAAGATTGCGTTAACACGCACACCGCGTCCCGACCACTCGGTACTCAGTTCCCTAGTCATTTGAACTACCGCTCCCATCGCCATGCTGTAAGCGATGTGTCCTCTGCCCATGCCCGTAATACTGGCGAGCGAACCGAGACTGACGATGCTGCCTCGTCCCGCAGCAAGCATGCGTCGCCCCGCTTCTTGGGAGCAACAGAACCGTCCGTAGACGAGATTACGCCACGTCCACTCCACATCGTCAAGGGAGATAACCTCCGGCTTGGCTCGTACCGCTTCGCCGGCGACGTTTCCCAGAAAATCAACGCGACCGAATTCGCTGTCCAGTTGCGAAAACATGGCTCGGATTTCGTCCGGACGGGATACATTACAGTTCACCGGAACGGCACGGGGGCCCATTGATTCTATTTCGCCGGCGGTTTTCTCCGCGCCCTCCACATTGATGTCGACAAGCATCAAGTCCGCGCCCGCCTCTCCCAATGCAAGCGACATGGCGCGCCCCATGCCGCTGGCGGCGCCCGATACAACGGCAACTCGACCGGAAAGATCGAACATTTGTGTCATAGCATTTTCTCCCTGTTCATGCGTGTCCTAAATTTGTCCTTTGGATCAGTGGGTGGTTTTCAGTCTGTGATATAGGGATGCTCAAACAATAAAAGCGTAGATTCCATTAACCAGCCCAACCTGCTTTACAAGAATCGCAGTATAGCATACACCCCGTTCGGTGTCAACCGGTATGTCCTCAACGCCAAGGGAACACATCTAATTATAGAGGATGTCTCATGGTGAAAGAATGTGGGTTAATGTTGGGTTTTACTCAAATTTTGGCGCGTTCAGGTTATTAACAGAATCCCGTTCAACCTAACCTATGAACTATGCGGTCGGTTGATGGATAGAGATTTCTCGCCGTGGGCCGCAATGTGCATGAAGGTTACCGGAGTATGCCTACTACTTTTTCATTTCCGAATGAGCATCTTCCGCGTCCCCGTGAAGTCGCCTGCCCGCAGGGTATAGAAATATAAGCCGCTGGCGACTGACCCACCGCGCTGATTCCTGCCGTCCCAATACAACGCGCTATTACGACTCCAGTACATTCCTGCAGGTTGATGTCCCATCTCCAAACGCCGAACCACTCCGCCGTTCATCTCATAGATGGTCAGCGTGACCTCCGCGGAGGTTGCCAACTGATACGGAATCCAAGTTTCCGGATTGAACGGGTTCGGATAGTTAGGCAATAATACCGTCTCTTTCGGTATGAACGCCGCCAAGAGCCTCTCTAAGAGGAGAATTCCTCTTTGCGAAGTTGTATCCGTCAAACCCAAACGCCTCGCATGCGTGAGCCATCGTAAAATAAGTAGACATTTACCAATAACTCCAAACCTACGGAGCTTCCAAAGTCCCCCTGATAAGTGGCACATCCCGATAAAACCAGCAGGGGGATTTAGGGGGTTGACTGTGCATCGGGAGTGTCTAAATAATTCTAATATCTACTATAAACGCCCCTAATCGGACCTAACATTTAATTGACCTTCTTTTCAAATTGTGCTAACATAGAAACAGATCGAATAGCTGAAAAGGACGGTTTATTATGGAGTTTTCAATTGCCGAACTTGTTGCTATCGGCGCACTAATTCTAAATGTCATTGTTTATTTTTCGCGCGTCCCAACTCGAAAAGATTTGAATGATTTGCGCGTCGAATTACGCGGTGAAATTAGGGACGTACGCAGTGAAGTAACAGAATTACGCAATGAAATGAACGTGAGGTTTAGTAAACTTGATGAGGCTTTCACGAACCATCTCATGTTTATGCACGGCGACTCTCGCCAATCTCCTATCCACGGCGAAGATAAATGGTTGGGTTGTGTTGACATTTGTCAAATTGAACCAATTATGATGTTCATCGGACCTATTAAGCTAGCCTTTTAGAAAGATAGAACGGGTTTCCTTGTTCTCTACGAATTATACCTGCTTCTATTTCCCGGTAGTGACCATCATAGGGAACAACGCCTACGGTTCATCGGAGTTCTTGAAAAGTCGGAATCATCCTGCTAGTCGTAGACCTGAACATCGTTGCTCCCTACAACCCATTCACAGTGGTAGCATCTTCAAATGTTTGCCGAATTGGGAACAACAAAACGCCAACACGCCCTAGTTCTCCTTATTTGAGTATCAGCATCTTCCGCGTGGCGGTGTAATCACCCGCTGTCAGCGTGTAGAAATACAAACCGCTCGCCACCCGCTCGCCGAAGTTGCTTCTACCATTCCAGTGGATAGCCTTCTCTCGGCGTTCGTATACCGCGGCAGGCTGATGCCCTAGATCAAGTGTGCGCACTATAGCGCCTTCTGTGTCATAAATCCTAATTTGGACATTGGCATCTTCCGAAAGACGGTACGGAATCCAGGTCTCCGGATTGAACGGGTTAGGGTAGTTGGCGAGCAGAGCGGTCTCACCGGGGATAATCAGCGAGGCTAATAGGTTCTCAAGGTTCTGGATGCCTTGCCGGAAGGCAATCGAACCGTCATCTACCAGACGTGCCTCCGCAATCCACGCCTCTATCATTGCGGCGTCTACACGTCCTGTCCCAACCCCAGGCGCGGCGGCTCCCCCAATGCCCTGTGCCACGAGCGTAAGGTCGAAGATATTTACAATCCCGTCGCCGTTAACATCCACCGGTGAGTCGGCGGCTACCCTTTGCCCCAACTGCCGGGCGACGCGAAGCAGATCCAGAATATTGACCACACCGTCGCGATTCACATCCCCTGTTAATAGTCGTTCCTCAACAGTAATGTGAATTTCAAGCGGTCCTGCGGGGATACTTTCCTCTGCGGTAGAGGCAAACAGGAAGTTCTGAAGGGCTAATTCCGTTTCGCCTTGGGATTTTGCCTTATACCTCACCTGAAGAAGGGAGCCGCTGCCGCTCACACCGCCTTCGCTAATCCGTCCCGCAATCAGCCCCGTGATTTTACCTACCGCATTGTCGATGCTCCCGCTCTGGAAGAACGTCGCTCCGCCATCCGTCATCAGGAAGTCGCCTTCGCTTACGTCAAGGGCTTCAAGTTGGACGGGATCGAAGGCGATATCGAACTGCCACCCCGCCAAGTCGGAGACGTTCTCCGCACGCACGTTGAAGGTAAAGGTATCGCCGGGGTAAATTGGCGTCTTGGAAAAGTCATAGCCGATGCCGGTGCCTACCGTATATTCGGTATTGGGCGAAAATCCAAAAAAGCCATGACCGTTGTCAGCAAGGATAGCACACGCAACTAACAACACATTCCGTCCGGGCTTCAGTGTGACAGGGACGGCGTCCGTGTAATCATGAGGATCTCGCCAATCGATAATCTGGTGAACCAACACTCCGTTGAGCCACACCTTTACGGAATTCTGGCTGCCGGCATATAACATTGTTTGCTGTTCTCGTGGCGAATAAAGGGACAGAGACCCGTAGATAGTGCCGTTGCGGAGAGAGTCTTGCAGCATATGGCTAATGTTGTATGCTCCTTGATGCGGGAGTGTGTCCAAGGTCCAGGTGCTATCCCCGACCGATTGACCTACCGTTGCGCCATGGGTGGCAACCCCCAACTCGGTCAAGGCGCCGCCGCTCGCTTCAGATAATAAATCCTTGCCGCTAGGCAGTTTTGCACCCGGTAAGAGAAGCCATAACCAAGGACCAACAATTTTAGGACCGCCGGGTGGGAAATACGGATTGTCGGACACGCTGAGAAAATCCAGGTTGGGGCGCAAGTTGTCGAGAGGAGACAGGTTCGAGATCTCGTTCTGCGAGACATTCAGCCAGGTTAAATTGGTTAAGCGGGAAAGTGCGGATATGTCCGATACGTTGTTGTCTTGGAGGTTCAACCACTCCAAGTTCGTTAATGTTGCAAGGGGCGATACGTCCAAGATTTCGTTTCTGGCGATATCCATCCAGGCTAAATCGGTTAAGCGGGAAAGTGCCGATATGTCCGATATGTTGTTGTTGCGCAGGCTCAACCACTCCAGATTCGATAACGTGGCAAGAGGAGATATATCCGATAAGATTTCCATGCGAGACAGATCTAGTCGCTTCAAGTTGGTTAACCCAGCGATGGGGGAAATGTCTGATATTGAGTTGTGATGCAGGTATAACTCCTCTAACTCGGTTAATTTCGCCAAAGGCGCAAGATCCGATATATCGCCACCGGGAAGATATAAATGCTTCAGTTTTGTTAATCCTGTCAACGGCGACAAATCGGAGATGAGGGCGCCGCTCATGTGAATAAGTTCCAAGTTGGTTAATCCGGTAAGCGGCGAGAGATCGGCGATGTTAGAGTGACTCACCAAAAGCTCCTTTAACTTGGGCAGCCCAGCAAGGGGTGTAAGATCTTCTACACCATGAATAGCCAAAAAAGTTAGATTAACTAATCTGGAAACTTGATTTGCGTCATGAATAATGGAAGGCGGATCAATGAAGTCAATATCAATGCGTTCTAACTGAGTTAGTCCTGCTAGCGGAGAGAGATCGGACACTGCAGACTTCTCAATCCTTATGCTAGACAGATTGGTCGCAAACTGAAGACCGGTTAAATCGCGGATACCTTGACCTTCTATTTTGCTCAAGCCAGTGAGTCTTTTCATGTCTTCTGCGGTAATCGGAGCATTGATGCTTTTGCCAAGCGTTTCCGCAACGGCAGCACGCAGGTTGGAATCGGGGAAATGAACCTGCCCACCCGGTAACACATCGGGCTGTGTTATGTCCGGCGGCTCTCCAACTCGATCCGGGTAGTCCAGCGCGGAAATTATATCTCGAAAACTAGATGTCCAGGTGTCCCGTTTCACACTCCCGTTTGCAACCTCTAGCGCCAGCAATCCAACGTTCTGAAGCCCCGTGTTCTCACGAACCCGTGCGAGGAAGGTTTCGGTCTGCAACCCGACTACAGCCGCAGCGTACGCCGCATCAATCGGTCCCTGAAAAGCCTCATGAAAACGTGAAACCGGCTCAACACCGCCAAACTCGCCACCTGTGGCTTCAAGCGCTGCCCTGTATGTTTCCATATCTTCACCCACACGGGCATCCATGTCTGACTTTTGGACGTAGAGTCGCAGCGCCTGCGCTTTGTTGTAAGGCGGATTCGGGTTGCTCTGAATCACGGAGCGTACCTCGTCTTCAAAGGTCTTCATGCCTTCGGTATGACAGCCGATACAGGAGATTCCATTGCGTACCGTCGGGTCACTTGCGGCAGGATTGGAAACAATGTTTATCGGCGCTTCATCCAATCGGAGACCGGAGGCATTGGAAAGGTAGTACCCCTGTAACCCGTTTGGGAGATTGAAGATAACTTCTCCCCCATCATGTGTGAAATTAAGCGGGTGGGTTAAGATGTTCTGTGTACCGACACTCCCGGCAAAGTCGTAGCTCTTCCAATAGGCTCCATAGCGAGAGGTATGGCGTTCCACTACTCGGTTGTGGTTTGAGACACCAGAATTTTTGAACCCCGCGCGCCAGACGCGAACTCCGGGTGCGTTGATAAGGTTTCGTGCGACATCGACCTCCAATCGGGTTTCCAAGTCCCTGTCCGTCAACGGCAGTGAAAGCAGGTCGTGGTATAGCGGCGGCGTAGATGCGGTCGCAATAAACCAGTCCACGTGAACTGATGGCACATCGGTCTTCATCTGTATCTGCAAGCGTCCCAGTTGATTCTGCAGCGCCAGATGTGCGGGCGCCTCGAACGAGATGTGGTAGGGGTAGGCTTCCTCTATCTTCGTCCAGCCGTCGTTGACATCCCATTCGTAGTGACGTAGGTCGATGTAGTAGATGGTTGCCTGAGGGTCGATGGGTTGTGGGTTGATAATCCCGCTTCCCCATGAGAGGCTGTTGACTAATTTATAGAGCGCTGTGCGGTATTCGGCAAGTATCTCCGGCGTTTCGGCGGCATTGTAGAGATGCGTCATCGTAAAGTATCGTGCGAAGGAGCGGTCAAAGGACGAGAGCGAGTTAAGGTGCGACTCAATGCTTGTGAGCGCTTCACGGGGGGTAATGAAACGACGGAGCGGTGTGGAGGTTGGCGTCCAATCGGGCGCCCCGGCTAGAATCCAGCGTCGGACGACCTCAATGGACTGAGGAGAGAGGGGTGGCAGTCCGAACGGCATCTGTGCGCCGTTTTCGGTGGGACCGAGGAGGCGCTTGTACAACTCGGAGGCATCGGGGTTTCCCGGAACAACCGTGCCGCCATCAATAAGTTCGCTGTGTTCCATGAGTAACGTCTCTCGAAAGGCGCCGTCGGGACCGTGGCAGTTGAGGCAACTCGCTTCAAAGATGGCGTAGGTGTCTTGGGCCAGTTGCGATTGAGCAGCTATGTTCTGAGAACCTGCGCCGAGAGACAATAGACACATCAAAGCAAAAATGAAATGACGTTTGTACATAGAGAATGTCTCCTTATCCCGATTTTGTACATTTGTAAGGTGTGTCCCGCGCACCAGCCTTTGAGAACGATGTAGGTTGGGTTGAGCGGCAAACACCCACACGCTATTTATTTTGGCGGGAATCCAGTTTTTAGATGCCCCGCCCGTGCCTACAGATATAGCGAAACCCAACTATCGAAGGATAGATTCTCCTAAAACGGGAAATCGGCGGATTGAAGATTGTCAACTCTATGCGATGAATGTTGGGTTTCACTATGCTTTGTGAGTCTTTGAGTGCAATCAAGCATCACAACTAGGTGGAAAGCGGACGTTTTTGGGTTGGTAGGATCTCTATCGCACTCACTATCCGTTCGCTTGATTCCCTCCTACAGGGAAATGTGAGGCAGTTACTTGCCGAATGAATTTTTCCGACAGAATAACGGCGTGCTACCACGTTTTCACCCAATGGTTTTTGATCGTTGTAAGCATTGGACTTAAATCCTTGGATAAGGCATTTCAGTCCCGTGGAATCGGTATCGATACCCTCCCATTCCCTTGGCGTTGAGACTCCAGAAATCCAATCATGATTTCGACGACGTTGAGCGCCGCTCTCGCCGGCGATTTGGGTTCGCCTCCATTCTCGATTAAGTGCACGAGTTCCACAACGCCCGCGGGGATTCCCTCCACTTCCCATGTGGGCGATTCAACCGACTCAACGCTTTCCTGCCTGTAGATGGTACAGCCGTGATTTCCGATGAGAATGTAGCCAGTCGTACCGACAATCTCGAGGCGGACTCCGCTCCACATCGCCGTTTTTGGTCCCCCGGCGTAATAGCCGCGGACACCGTTGGCGAAGTGGATGTAACCGTGGGCTGATGGCTCGGTTTTCGGTTCGTGCCCGCCGTCCCCGCGATACTCGGTATAGTCTTCATACCCGTCTTCCAGTTCCGCGGACACCCATTCCGGGTTAGAGTCGGCAATGTAGCAGATGGCGTCAATCATGTGTGTTCCGTTGCGAAATAGCATCGCGCGGGGACCATTAAGAGTTCCAATGATATAGTGCACCGTGCCAATCTCACCCGCGTCAATCACTTCTTCCTTTGTATGACGCCACAAGGGAGTAAATCTGCGCGTGTGATCAATGGATAGGATTGTCCCGTTTTGTTCGGTGGTCTGGACCATGCGGTCGGCATCAGCCAGATTGGTCGCCATCGGCTTTTCGCAAAAAATACCCTTTGTCCCAGCATTCGATGCATCGACGACGAGGTCGGCGTGCCGGTGATCCGAGGTCGCTACCGTGACGATGTCAAGGTTTTCTTTCGCCAACATCTCTTGATGGTTTGTGTATAGCCCAAGATTGGGCCAAGTGTCCTTCCAGTCTTCTTGGAAGCCGTCCAATGCCGGTTGCAATAAGTCACAAGCGGCAACCAATTCGGCGTTGGGCAATCCGATCAAACCCTCCGCATGCTTTCTCCCGACTCCTCTACATCCAATTACTGCGGCACGAAGTTTTTGCATCAATCTCCTCCACATTTGTACGTACGCTAGTCATAGAAAAACCAAATAATTATTGGTTCTTCAGAGTTAAGTGTGGGAATGAAACTTGCTATAGGTACATGCGTTTTTTTCTATGAGTGCAAGTTGATTTGAATACGATGCGATATGACTCTGGAGGCTCCGATGTATGCGCTTTTAACACAACTGCTTGATATTCCTAATTACCACGTGATTTCTGCCGAGATTGAGACAGATAAAATCACACTGGACATTGAATCCACATCTCAGACAACAGCATGTCCTCACTGTGGTAAAACCTCAAAAACGTTGCACGAAAGACACCGTCGCATGGTTCGCGACCTTCCTATCAGTGGCAAGCCGACTTATCTACGCTTTATCAGGCGCCGATTCTTTTGTGACGACTGTCACCGCGCGTTCTCTGAGTCCCTAGGCTTTGTCGACGAGCGACGTGATTACACCCGTCGTTACCAACATTGGATATTCCTTCAAGTTCGAGAGAACAACATCAGTGCAGTACGTCGGGTTGAACAGCTAACTTATGACCAGATTGAAAGCATCTTCCTCCACGAAGCCGGATGCCGTATCCCTCTAACCCCCTTTGCCGACCTCCAACGTTTGGGTATTGACGAAATTGCGTTGCGTAAGGGAAGAGGAAACTTTGCCTTGATTCTGAGCAACCTAGACACAAAAGAAATCGTTGATGTGCTCAAATCGCGAACCCAAGAGAAACTTAGGGCACGACTTGAACGGCTATCAGCTTTTGAACGTGCACAGATTCAAGAAGTCGCCATCGATATGTGGAGTCCCTATGATGCGGTCTGTGCTGAGTTGTTGCCCCACGCGGTTATTACTGCCGACCGGTTTCATGTGATGCAGGCAGTCAACCGGGAACTCAAGCAGTTGAAGAATCAGCAAAAGAAAGTACACCCTCAAGCACTGAAAGGTGCTCACTATGCGCTGTTAAAAAATCGACAAGACTTAACCGATAAGCAGCAAGCGGCGCTTGAGCACGTATATCAAGTGTCTCCTTTGGTCAAGACAGCTCATCGGCTCAAGGAGTGTTTGCGACATATCTTTGAGTGTAAGTCCACAAAAGAAAAGGCAATTAAGCGCCTACGGAAATGGAATCTCATTGCTGAGAAAGCGGGGTTGTTTCCGCAATTCCGTAGGACGCTGGCAAACTGGATACACCGAATTGCCAATTACTTTTGTCACCGCACGACTAGTGGCATTGTCGAAGGCATTAACAACAAAATCAAACTCATCAAGCGCCGGGCTTTTGGATTTCGAAACTTTGAGCATTTCCGAATCCGAGTCATTGCAGCATTCTTATAGCTAACTCCTTTTCCACACTTAACTCTGAAGAGCCTAATTATTTACACACTGCGGTAAGTTCGGTTTCCTAACCGAACCGGTATTTATCCTATCTCGCGGTGCGGTTGGAAACCGCACCTACCGAAACGTGCGTAAATATGTATAAAATTGACTATAGATACCCTTGCAGGGTAAAGAAAGAAGTCAATCTTAATACTTCCACCATAGACAAATTCCCTACAACTGTCTACCCACCCATAGCACGCCCCGCCGAATAACCTCTTGGAAATTCGGATTTTCGAGAACTGCCATGTCATGCCCCAATGCAAAGTAAAATACACGCCCATCCCCGTAGGTATGGTGAAATGCCATGACGTGAGTCTCGTCGCAGGTTGGGTCGTACGCTTGCATCAGATGGTACGACATTGACGGGTCGTGTTTCACATAATACAGTTCATCCGTCACTACAAAATCGGCAAGACCGCGTGTAATTTCATGGCTCGAATCAATGATGTTGACTTCAAAATCCATGTACTTGCTGTGGCCGAGGAGGAAAGAGTTCAACATTTCGTGGTAGCTCTCTGATTCATGGAAGGACGCCGCCGCCGTATGAAGTCCGAAGAATCCTCCTCCTCGCTTAATATACTCCATCAAACCGTTTTCCTGCGCATCCGTGAGTTCACCCACGTCAGTATAAAAAAGGACGGAACTGTAACTGTCGAGTCTGTCTACCAAGATGTCATAGTCCCGAGAAAAGTCTGCTTCAATATCGCCGGCTTTCGACACTATATCGGCGATGAAACGCCCTTGCCCGGCATGGTCGTGATAGATACCCTCGGTGCCGACAAACACCAAGAGTTTAAGAGGTTCCATATGTTGCCTCTCCCGTTATAATCGTCAAATCCCCAAACCGACCACGTATCGCAGTGCGGATATAATATAGCATCCTTATTCAATACCTTTATCAAGGTATCACGAAATCCTTAATGAGTCAAGCGCCATAAATATCAACAACACCGTATGAGATTCAATTTTTCCAGTGTTGCATCCGTTGTGGAATCGAGATGACTCAAAGCTTCATTGGAGAAGGAATGCTTGATTTCCGCTTCAGCAGGTTTCTACTGAAAAATCTGCCATGATTGCTCCGTAAACCATAGGCTTATGAACTTGACACATTATCAAAGTTCGTTTATGATGATTGAACCTAATAGATGAAACATTCAGCGATCCGATTGCAGTTGATTATTACGGTTGGTCGTCCTATCGTGCTAACTAAGCAATGCTAGCGTTGATTGATTTACGACGAATTGTCTATTGATTCTATCTCACTCTGCGAAGGCACACTATTCCTTACTATCACCGCTTTTAGCCATTGGCGCTTCACATTGGAGTCGGTCGCCGCAACAAATCGAATTTCTCATCTCTATGTACTAGGGAGGTTGTCACATGAATAAATCTCTCGTTTCCAAATTGAACCTAAACGTTGTGCTCTTATTTTTCCTCGTTTCGGCGTTTTCCGAAATCTGTGACGCGAAACTGGACATGGAAAGCGTCGTCGCCATGTGGCTGCTGGACGAAGGAGGAGGGGATCAGATTGCAGACACGTCCGGGAATGGGCATAATGGACGATTTGTGGGGGGACGAGTCAAATGGGTTGATGGCAAGTTCGGTAAAGGGCTCGAGTTCACCCAGGAAGGTTGGGCAGAAATGAATGCACCGGTCGTCGTGGACACCGTGGATTGGTCAATGGGTTGTTGGGTGAAACCTCGGGACAGCCAAAAACACTGGGCGAACATTCTCTCTAGCCACAATGCTCTTCGAGGAATCTCCTTTGAACAGTTTGATAACAATGTCAATCGAATGGGAGTGGCTATGGGTGACGGCGAAACATGGGGAGGCGCAGGTTTCGTGCAACTCAGAGCTAATCAGTGGAATCATATGGTGTTCACTCGAAAAAAGAAAATAGGGACATGGTATCTTAACGGTAGAGTAGACAATACAAAGCAGATGGATTCGGACAATCCGGTTGTAGCTTCCCCTTCACACTTTCGAATTGGAAATTGGGTACTCGGTAGCCGCAATTGGAACGGGATTGTCGATGAAGCCTTTATCTTCGAGAGGGCACTTAGCCGAGATGAAATAACAACCATCATGAACCAGGGGTTAGAGCGTGCACGAGCCGTAAATCCAAATGACAAAGTTTCGATGTTGTGGGGAAGGATAAAGACTTCGTATGATTAATCCGTGGTAAGTCCCGGTTGTATCATGGTTACTATCCACTGCAAATATGGCTTCATGTTGCCCGCAAACAGTGTTAACCCCTCCGTCGGAGGTAGGATGAAGTTGGGGCGATCTCGGAAAAAACAATCTCAACACACACCACATTATTAGGATAGGAATTCCAAGTTATGGCGCAAGGCGCCGGTCGTCAGTCATATCGCGTCGCCATCGTCGGGACGGGGAGCATCGCAACGCGGCACGGTAGAGCGTGTAACGAAGTCGATTTCGCCGAGTTGTGGGCAATTTGTGATATATCGGAAGATTCACTGTCGTCATTTGGCGATGAGTTCGGTGTTGCGCGTCGATACACCAGCCTACGCAAGATGCTGGAAGCCGAGGAGATCGACATCGCCATAGTTTCCACGTGGGGACCGGCGCACGCCGAAACCACCGTGCAACTTGCGGACTCGGGGAAAGTTAAAGCAATTCTTTGCGAAAAACCCTTTGCCCTCACAGCCACCGAGGCCGAAGGGATGGCTGACGCGGCGCAGCGCAACGGTGTCTTGCTCGCCGAGGGGTTCAAATATCGCCACCATCCCATGCATCTTCGCGCAAAGGAGTTAGTGGATAGCGGCGCCATCGGCGACGTCCGTTCGATTCGGAGTACACTCGTTACCCCGCCCAGAGTGCTTCGTCTGAAGAACAGCGGCAGCCAGTTTCTCCCTGGCCGAAACTGGCGATGGAACAGACAAAAAGGCGGAGGAAGCATCTACGACGTTGGTTGTTACTGCATTCATCATGCACGGTTTATCTTGGATGCGGAACCGGTTAGAGTCTTCGCAGTTGCGGAACACGGAGTGGAAGTCGATGACGCAACCTATATTGTTCTCGACTTCGCGGACGACCACGCGGCGCAGATATCGGTCGGCTACACCTCTTGGGATTCCCAATACACTGAAATCTGTGGAACGAGCGGGATGATTCGTATGGATCGCGCGTGGAGCAACGAAGACAAACCCGTTACGCTCCAACTACGCACAGGCCAGGGAACCGAAAACATCGACTTCGAGCCGAGTTTTCAGTTCGGCGATCAGCTCCAACACCTGTGCGATTGCCTTAGTTTAGGTACTCCCCACCGAATTTCGCTGGAAAACAGCATTCGACAGGCGAGGGTGATTGACACCGCTTTTGAGTCGCTTGAGACAGGCAGGGCTGTCGAGATACGAACTGAATGAGCTATCCTCGTATCCGATTTGCTTGTCCATAATCGCGATGTCGATGTGCGCCTTGCATGCACAAAGCACAGGTTGTTTCGATTGTCAGCACCTGATTTAGAATGGAAGGTCCATTTCAACTCGCCGAGAGTGTAATTGATGCGGTCGCCACAGAGACGGCACCTGCCGTATATCTGGTTCGCCGCATCGAAGTAACCGAAACGTACGCCCACTACAAGGCACGAATTGAGCGGACCAATGGCAGCGCTCTCAAGGATGAACTCAAGAAATGGATTGGGGGCGGCTACCGCGTCTTCTGTTTCGAATATGTAGAGGATGACCTTACGGCATTCTATCGGCAATGCATTTTGTGGCATGATATGGGTGGCGCCGTGAAAAAGCTTGATAACGAACGGCATCCGGAACCACAAGACAAATCGACAATCCTGTGTCCTATCTGCTCAAACGTGCGAGACAAGTCCGCCTCTACTTAGCTTGTGTACAGTTTATGGTTTGTCAATCGTTTTTGTCCATTAACCAAAGCTGAAGAGCTTGGTCTTCCCGAGGGCATGTCACGCCCGCCTTCAGCGTAGATTTCCAAGGAGATATCCCAAATGAAACTGTCTCAAGAGCAACAGAACTTTTTTGACACTTTCGGGTACCTGCTGATTCGGCAGCTGTTTAACCCGGAGGAAATAAAGAGGATTATCAAGAACTTTGAATGGTCTATCCAAAATTGCGGCGGTGGAAAAGACCATGATGGCTCCCGACGTACTATGTTTGGAGGTCCGATTGAGCATCACGCGGAGATGTGCGCGATTCTTGATCATCCGTCGATACTTGGACTCTTGGGAGGCGTGATGGGCGACGATTTCTATTACTGCGGCGGTGACGGCAATTACTATAGTGGAAACACGGGTTGGCACCCTGACGGTAGTTGGGGACGGCTCATCGCGACGAAAACTGCCTTCTACCTGGACCATCTTACTCGTGACACCGGAGCAATTCGCCTTATACCAGGCACTCATCATCCCGACCATTTCGTACGCAAAGAGGGAATAGATGTCAACAATTCTCTCGAACTTTTTGGCGTCCCGCCTTCGGAGTTTCCCGGAAGCATAGCCGTTGAAACCAATCCCGGAGACATTGTTATTTTTAATCACGATGTCTACCACGCCTCATTTGGCGGCGGTACGAGAAGACGTATGTTCACGATGAACTGCACCATTTGTCCGAAGACGCCAGACCAAGAGGAGGGGGTTCGCGGATATTTGAAACTTCATTCCCCCGGCACTGGAAATTTTGTGACTGGAGCGGGAATGTATTTTCCACCAATGGTAGATACTGCCAGCGAAGATCGGATGACTCACCTTCATGGACCGATAGCCATCCATGACCAGCTTTTCCCGCATTTGGCGAGAGATGTCGTGAACAAGCAAGCCACTGTCTAGACCTCGATACTTGATCAAGGGGTAGAGTAGGATTTTTTCTAAACAACGGATTGTGCCAATTACGCAGGAGACAGGGATACGCAAACAAAGTTGTGGTTGAATTTTTGCACCTTTGGTAAATCAGACACAATGACCCGACGCCCCGACGGACACCTTTGCTCCAGGGTGAGATCGAGCGACTGGATAAGGAGCGCGATAGGGATCCTGATATTTTATAGCCCCGATGATTCCTCACAGAATGATGCTTTCAGCGAGTAACACTCGTTTTTCATAGCGTGGTCAACTTTGAGAGCGCGCCATTATCCCTGTCAGGATAATTCTTTCAGCAAGTAACTGCCTCACATTTCCATGTAGGAGGGGCATCTTGCCCCGACGGTTTGTCGATAGCGCACATTTTCCTTGGCAGTGATAAGTTGTAGGGTGGGCACTGTCCACCATTCCTTGTAAGGCGCAATCAAACGACTAGATAAAGAGATCAAGCGAGCGAATTGTGCGCGCGATAGCAAATTCTGCGATAAAGATCCCCAATGTCTGTAGAAGGCGACGAACCTAATTCCTGCACTCCAGCGGAGTGCAATGTCGAGTGTTACTTGGTAGCGCGCCATTATCCCTGTCGGTATAATTCATTCAGTAAGAAACACTCATTTTTCGCTCTATGACACGTTTTGGAAAAGCATTCCTTCGTCGAATGGTTTCACTCCGGAGGAGTGAGATGTCAATAGAACACGATTCCTCCCGCGTCTGCACTCCAGCGGAGTGCAATGTCGAGTGTTACTTGAGAGCGCGCCATTATCCCTGTCGGAATAATTCTTTCAGCAAGTAACACTCTTGTACCGCAAACTGTTAGTTTGCGGATCACAATCTAAATGCAGATTTAATATTTAAATCGGTAATTCTAGTTTTCCCTAAACTTGGTAGGTGCAGTTTCCTAACCGCACCGCTCACCGTTAGGATATTACCAAATTATTTTTTTGAACTTCATACAGATTGTGGTACAGAGTTCCTTCTCTAAGGCTAGTTTTGAAAAAGTGTTACTTGAGTGATTTTCCAGCTCTTACACTCCAGTGGAAATCAATCGACAGGAATCCCCAATGTCAATAGAATCGTGATGCGTCCAATCACCGCGCTCCAGCCGAGCGCAATGTATATGCACGGGACTAAGGTTAATCCGCCTCGACAGGGCGGTTCTGACCAAGATGTCTTCGTGCGCACGCTCTTCATCGGACCGTTCATTAAAAGTCCTTGTTATAGCGAAAAGAAAATTCAGCACGCTTAGTCTGGCACTACTCCGCAACTAACCATCCGAAGACGCGGCCCACCACATATCTTCTGAGATATTGGACAAACAAGATGTCAATGTGGCTCACAAATCGGCAAACCAAGCATTTACGGCGTGGATACACAAAAAAAGTTGAATCCCCCGTCCCAACACAGGTCATTTCCAGCGGAGAGTGCTATCCACCGCCGCAAACCCGTCAGCAGCTTCAGGTTGAGTCTCTGATTCAGGAAAATGCTAACCTTTACGCTCGTCGTCAGGGCTTGGCCCGCCATTCCTACCTACGTTCTCATAGCGGCATGGCTAGTGCATTTCTCGCTATGAATCAGGTCTTCGGAGAAGTGTACGACATTGACTCTGTCGAAGCCGAAGATCAGACTGCCGCATGTGAGAGACATGACAAAACCACGGATCAGTTTGTCTTCGATGTTCATACCCATCATGTACACGACGATTACAGTTGGGACGGCATACTATGGCTACGCGATACTGCCCGCGGAAACAACCTAGCAAAGAAAGTGTGGAACCCGGATCTGGCCGATTTGGAACTTGATCTCAAATATTACAAGTTCGACTACTATCTCAAGGATATGTTTTTCGATAGCGACACCACGGTTGCCCTGCTCAGCACGTCGCCGGCGGTCGATCCGCATAAGAGGTTGCTGTCCGACGATCAAATGGTCGCCACGCGAAATCTCGTCAATCGGCTGTCCGGCACGCAGCGAATGTTTGCCCACGGAGTCATCTGGCCAAATTTGCCCGAGTATCTGGAAGCGATGGACCGAGCCGCCGCCGAACTCAAAGTAGATTCGTGGAAGGGATACACAGTCGGAGATATTCTCGGCGAAATACCGAGTTTTGAAAAGCCGTGGCGCATGGACGATGAAGAACTAACCTATCCGACGTACGAGAAAGCACGTAACCTGGGTGTCCCAATCATATGTGTTCACAAAGGGGTCTTGCCAATCGAATATGAGACCATTCCAAACTGGCATTACGCTGCAGTAGATGATGTTGGAAAAGCGGCTCAGGACTGGCCCGACTTGAATTTTCACATCTATCACGCCGGCTTGAAAATGTGGCGGGACGCGCGTAGCGTTAGTGAAGAGTTTGAACGGACCGGTCGACTGGAGTGGATTGACGAGATGGCTGCAATCCCCGAAAAATTCGGTGTCTCGAACGTGTATGCCGACATCGGGCTTTCGTTCGGCGCCTTGGCTATCACACAGCCGAGGATTGCCGCTGTCATGCTGGCAAAATTAATCAAAGGGCTTGGTGCCGATCACGTCCTCTGGGGCACGGATTCAATCTGGGCAGGTTCGCCGCAATGGCAAATCGAAGCATTCCGACGAATAGAAGTTCCACCGGAACTTCAGGAGAGGTACGACTTTGAGCCGCTAGGTCCTCCGGATGGACCAATAAAATCCGCTATATTGGGGGGCAACGCCGCTGGGCAGTACGGTATCGAGTTAGACGCGAACGGTCGTCCGATTGCAGATTATCGGAATGATGAGTTGTCACGCCTGAAAGCCGAATATTTGGACGCCGGTAATCAGCGCGACAACCTCTACTGGGGCTGGATCCAAGAACAGAAAGCCAATTAACATGTTGCCTTCGTTGCCTTCGACAGAAGTAATCATGCCGGTTATCAATCAAAAGTTAGCGCGAGAGTGACCAGTGAACGCAGTTCCCGCTACGGATTCTGCGTTCGTTTCGGCGGGGCGGCCGATACCCCTTCCATGCCGCCGCTGACTCTGAGAACCTCGCCGGTTATCCAGGACGCTTGAGGGCTGCAGAGGAATGCTACAGCCTGCGCGATGTCAATTGGCTCTCCCCATCGTCCTAACGGAATAGCACCCCGGATGCGTTCAATCATCTCTTCCTCGCTGATGTTCAAGCTCTGACAGCGTTGTGCCATGTTTTGCCTGTTGAATTCCGTGTATACCGGCCCCGGACTCACGGCATTCACGCGCACGCCGTAGGCTGCTAACTCAACCGCTAATGTTCGGGTCAGGCTGATAACCCCTGCTTTCGCAACATTATACGCCGCCACCAGAGCCGCTGGATTCTGTCCGTTGATCGATGCAACGTTAACAATGCATCCGGACTCCTGCTTTTCCATTATCGCCCCGGCAGTCCGACAGCAGTAGAATGCTCCCGTCAATGTTGCGCTAAGAACCCGATCCCACTCTTCATCACTCAGCGAGACGACAGGGGCAACATTCTGCCCGACGCCGGCGTTATTGACTAGGACATCCAACTGTTTATGTTCGCGTATCACACCATCAAAGAATGTAGTGACTCCCGCGCTATTCGTGATGTCCAGGTGGACTGCCTGCACTTGCAAGCCATCTGCCTGCAGCCGTGCGGCTTCAGTCCTTCCCTTGTCGCGTTGCAGGTCAGCGATGATTACTATGGCGCCTTCGCGAGCGAGTTGCTCGGAAATCCCCAAACCCAAGCCTTGGGCTGCCCCAGTCACTACTGCGATTAAACCATCAAGGTTGCCAGGGGATGACGCACGATTGTTCATGAAACTCCCTCCTCGGATTCAAAAGCTGCCTCAAAAATCACGCGCCGTTATTCGCTCAAACCAAGAATCTTTCGATTGCGTTCAAGATTCACTTCACCGCCCACAAAGTCATCAAACGCCACTTCCGTGGTTTCAATGATGTGGTCGGCAATAAAGGGTGCACCCTCCGCTGCGCCCTGCGCCGGGCTTTTCACGCAACACTCCCATTCGAGCGTAGCCCAACCATCGTAGCCAGCCTCCGACAAGAGCGTGAACACTCGCCTGAAATCAACCTGACCATCCCCTAGTGAGCGGAACCGCCCCGCACGTCCTGACCAGGGTTGATATCCTCCATAAACCCCCACGCGCCCGGTTGGACGAAATTCGGCATCCTTGACGTGAAATCCCTTAACACGTTCTCCATAAAGTCTGATGAATTCCAAGTAGTCGAGTTGCTGCAATAGAAGATGGCTCGGATCATAATTCAGACAAGCTGCCGGATGATTATCCGTAAAATCGAGGAACATTTCGTACGTGGCGCCATCATATATGTCCGATCCGGGATGCAACTCGTAGGCGAAGACGGTGCCGTTCTCATGCGCCAAATCGAGTATTGGTCGCCATCGCTTAGCCAACTCCTTGAACGATTCCTCGATAATCCCATCGGGACGCTGGGGCCACGGATAAACCATGTACCACGCAAACCCGCCAGATAACGCCGGGATGACATCGGTGCCCATATTGACCGACGCGTGAATGCATTTTTTCAGTTCTCCCGTAGCCCATTCGGTTCGGGCTTCACCCTTCAAGCCAGCCGGGTGAAACACTTCAAACATGACTTCGTACGCCGGATGCACCGCGAGCACCTGTCCGGCGTGATAGCCGCCCAATTCCGTCGGCTCAAGCCCAATCTCTTTAAGTTTTCCCTTATAATCATCGCAGTACGTCTTTGATTGCGCCGCCCGGTCAAGATCTATAATCCGAATGTCCCACGTCGGGATCTGTACTCCCACGTATCCCAAACCCGCCACCCATCGTCCAATGTTTTCGATGTTATTATACGGTTCCTCATCTCGCATGAATTGGGCAAGCAATATCCCCGGGCCTTTCATCTTCGGCATGATATTTCCATTACTCCTATTTGGGTAGATTGTACGTACAGCAAAACCTTAGATTATTGATACACCGTGGTAGGTTCGGTTTCCTAACCGAGCCGGTATTTATCCAGCCTCGTAGGTGCGGTTGGCAGCCGCACCTAGCCGAAAACTTGTGTAGACATGAATGGAATTAACTATAGAAGGCATTGATAATCTCACACAGGCTAGTATATCACCCGTGACATATCGTGTCAAACTTGAGCGCCGCGAGCGAAATGGAACGCTAGCCAACCCTGGCGAAATATAGTGCCGGCTCCTATCCGCTTGATCCGGTACAACTACGCTGAGTGGTTCACTTACACATGAGCTATATTTGAGAAATGACGTCCTCCACAACGATATATTCACTGCTAAGATTTCCGATTTTTCTTCCGCGCTTCTACCGAATGTGCTATAATCGTGGTACCGCATTTCGGAATTTTACGCAACAATTACCCAAGCATGTAATCACGCGCGGTGCCATAACCGAACAAGATTATTAGGCGTGTTGTCAAACCTAACTGTACAAGCTAATTCGTCTCTCTGCCTGGTTGCAAGTATGCGATTCGTGACCGGACGCCGACGCATATGCTAGCCTCAAGTTTAGTTAATCCAAGGGATGAAAACTTCCTATAACTCAACAATATCGAAGGATTAGTAAATGGCAGATCGAAGTTTCAAACTCACGGAACACCAGATTAACTTCTACGACGTATTCGGTTATCTTAGTTTTCCCGGATTGGTTGCCGATCGAATAGATGAAATTGTACGAGAGTTTGAGAATGTTTGGGCGGAGCGCGGCGGCGGGCATTACGGCAAGCCGCATGAAGGCAAAGCCCGCTCATGTATTGTACCCTTCATCGACCAAAGTGAAGTGCTCTGCACACTGCTTGATGACCCTCGTATTCTGGGAATTGCCAAAACACTGCTCGGTGACGATTTCAACTACATGGGAAGCGATGGAAACTTTTATGTTGGCGATACAGGTTGGCACTCCGACGGTGGGCACGGCCCCGGCGACCCGATGCATATCAAAATTGCATTCTACCTTGATGATCTGACCGGTGACACGGGCTCTTTGCGAGTTATCCCCGGTAGTCACCGATTGGGCGACCATTATGCAGAGGCTCTTAGTGGCGAAATCAGGCAGAGTGAAGATTTATGGGGAATTCACGGACGTGATGTGCCAGCCACTATCTTTAACACCCAACCGGGGGATGTTGTCCTGTTCAATCACAATTGCAAGCACTCGGCATTTGGCGGCAGTGCTCGCCGGCGTATGTTCACGATGAATCTTTGTCAACGCTACCCGGATAACCGATTGGAAGATCTGCGCAACTATATCAGTGGCGGCGCTCGTTTCTGGGTCGAACGCGCCTTTGGAGAGAAAATGGTGAACACCGCGGGGCCCGAGCGTATGCGGCATCTTGAGCAAGTAATGGCAAACGATGGACACCTTGCCGAAATGTCACGCCAGGCGCGAGCCAGAATGGACGAACCCTCACGCGGTTAAGATTTTCGTTTTATACATTCACGCCTAGTCCGTTATTCCTGTAATGACCCAACAAGGCAACACCAACGAAAATATAGAAGCCGACTACTCGCGAATCGTTGCTGAAACCGATTCATCCCGATTTCTACCCGGAAGTCCGATTGAGATAATTCGTTCGGTTAACTTCCCCGGACCTCCTGAATATGCCCTCTTTGACTTCGACGGTACGCTGAGTCTCATACGCGAAGGCTGGATGGACGTGATGATCCCGATGATGGTCGAGGTTCTGCGTGAAACGGGAACCGGCGAATCAAACGAGCGATTGCACGACCTTGTCTACAAGTTCGTGACAGAACTTACAGGTAAGCAGACAATCTATCAGATGATTCGGTTAAAAGAGGAAGTGGCGCTTCGAGGTGGTACTCCGGCGGATCCGCTTGATTATAAACGTGAATATCATAACCGCTTGATGAAGCGCATAGACACGCGGCGGGAGGGGCTACGCTCTGGCCGCTCTACCCCGGCCGAAATGCTTGTTCCGGGTAGCGTTGAGCTACTTAACGCTCTCAAACGACGGGACGTGCAGATGTATCTCGCAAGCGGTACCGACGAACACTATGTCCGCGAAGAGGCTTTGTTGTTGGGGATCGACTCTTATTTCGGGGAGAACATTTACGGCGCTATTGATGATTATAAGTCATTTTCAAAAGCACAAGTCATTCGCAACATTCTCGACAACGAAGAAGTCGTGCCATCCAAACTTGTAGGTTTTGGCGACGGTTATGTCGAAATCTTGAATGTGAAAGAGGCGGGCGGTACGGCTGTCGGTGTCGCAAGCGACGAAGCCAGACGCAGCGGTAGGCCCGATATGTGGAAACGTGAGCGACTCATCGGCGTTGGAGCCGATATAATCATACCTGATTTCCGTCACCATGGAAAATTGGTTGAATACCTCTGGCCCTCTGGCTGATTAAAGCGCTTACGAATACACAACTAGGAGAAAGCCATGAAAGCAGCAGTGTTTTACCAAGCGAATGTGCCTGTGTCTATTGAAGAGCTCGAAATTGAAGCGCCTCGGGAGGGCGAGGTCCTACTGGACATCGTGGGAGCAGGTGTCTGTCATAGTGATTATCACTTTGTGGATGGCCATATCAAACGTGAAGTCACGCCATGGGTCATGGGACACGAAGGCGCGGGTGTTGTCGTAGAAACCGGTCCGGGTGTATCAAACCTTGCCCCCGGCGACAAAGTGATTCTTTCGCTTGACGCAATGTGTGGATACTGTCGAACCTGCAGTCAAGGAAGTCCCGCGCTCTGCGAAACACATCCTGACGTGCCAGTTAGCCGCATGCAGAAGAATGGTCAGCCGTTTTACCATGTACGACCGACGTTTGTGGAACAGAGCATAGCCCTTGCTAATGCTTGCGTTAAAGTTCCGAGCGAGACTCCATTAGAAAAAGCATGTCTAATCAGCTGTGCGGTGATTACGGGCATTGGAGCGGTCGTAAATAGGGCAAAAGTTGAAGCGGGAGCTGCAATGGCGGTATTTGGATGCGGCGGCGTTGGCCTTAACGCCATTCAGGGCGGCCTCTTGGCTTCTGCCGGCAAAATTATTGCCGTTGACAAAGTTCCGTACAAGCTGGAGTTGGCAGAACAATTTGGGGCTACCCATCTAGTGAACGCCGACAAAGAAGATCCCGTCCAGAGAATCAAGGAGATTACGGGCGGCGGGGCGGACTACGCTTTTGAGGTTGTCGGCTTTCCCGCGTTAGTGCGGCAGGCAATTGACTCGGTTCGCCCAACTGGGACAGCCGTAGTGGTGGGTGTTCAGCCGGCAGGAGAGGACATTTATGTTGATGGCTGGGACCTTCTGCATGATCGTGCCCTTTTAGGCGGTTGGCACGGCGCTGCCAGGGCTAGGGTTGATTTCCTTTGGTTGCTCGACCTCTACAACCAAGAGAAGATTAAACTTGACGAATTGATTTCGCGTTATCGACCGCTAGATGAACTCAACGAGGCATTCGATGACATGAACCAAGGAAGGGTCGCGCGCTCTGTGATCGTATTCGACTAATCAACTGGTAGTTATGCAACTCAAGCAGCGTGTGGTCAAAAACCCCAACTTTCATTCATAAGCGTTTGCGTGTTTATTCACTGGCCACTGGCAACTAACCACTGACCACAGTTATCCCACATGCCAATTCCCCAATTTGATCGTTTCACCGTCCGCATGCAGCCACTCTCGGCAAGGGAGAATAAGAAGGACATCATCCGTGACCACGTCTCTCCCGATGCCAAACCAAAGCAGTTGAGCTCAAATGCTCAGGCGTTGATTGGCGAATGCGGCGATCGAGTAAGACAAGCCAGGCAGGAAGATCGTCCGGTGATGCTTGCCTTCGGTGCGCATGCTATCAAGAACGGGCTCGCTCCCGTTTTTTTGCGTTTGATTGAGAGCGGTTGGGTCACTCATTTGGCGACCAACGGTGCGGGAATAATCCACGACTGGGAGTTTGCGTTCCAAGGCAAGAGTTGCGAGGATGTCGCGTTAATGGTGCAGGAGGGACGTTTCGGCAATTGGGAAGAAACCGGTTTCTATATCAATCTTGCGCTCAACGTCGGTGCTTATGAGGGGAAAGGATACGGGGAGTCAATCGGCGCCCTAATCCAGAACGAAGAGTTGATCATTCCATCGGCTGACGAGCTAGACCAGTTCGTTCAACGGGAGGCTGCCAAACATCCTGAAGCGGCAGCCGGTGCTGCTGATTTGCTTGGAGTGTTGCAGAGATTTGATCTTCCAAGCGGCGCACTAAACGTTCCCCATCCGTGGAAAAAATTCAGCGTCCAAGCAGGTGCATACCGGCAAGGCATACCGTTCACTGGACACCCCATGATTGGACACGACATCATCTATAACCATCCGATGAACTGTTGCGCCAGTCTTGGTAGAGCCGCTCAACGCGATTTTCTTACATTTGCCGAGAGTGTGAACCGCTTGGATGGCGGCGTCTATATTTCCGTCGGATCGGCGATTATGAGTCCGATGATCTTCGAAAAATCGCTGTCCATGGCGCAGAATCTTGCTATTCAGAACGGCGGACACATTGACGACCATTTCATTTTGGTGAACGATCTAGCCGACACAGATTGGGATTGGTCTCAAGGAGAACCGCCGGAAGAAAATCCCGCCTACTATTTGAGATATAACAAGACATTTAGCAGGATGGGTGGAACGACGCAATATCTAGGTGCGGATAATCGGGACTTTCTACTCGCTCTGTCCCACCAGTTAACCGACGAGGCTAAGGTTTGAATAAAACGCTCCTCCCACAGGATCGACTGCATCGACTAATCGAACGATTCCCGAGTTGCCGCATTGCCGTCCTCGGCGATTTCTTTCTAGATAAATACTTGGATACTGATCCAGCGCTTGTTGAGACCAGTGTTGAAACGGGCAAAGAAGCGCATCAAGTCGTTCGCATCCGTTGCAGTCCGGGTGCTGCCGGGACGGTTGTCAATAACCTGGCGGCGCTGGATCCGGGGCAATTACACGCTATCGGGGTCACCGGCGACGACGGTGAAGCCTTTGAGCTGCGGCGCGGACTGGCTGCACGCAACTGCACTACTGACCATCTTATCCGGTCGCCTTCGCACAACACACCCACATATCTCAAGCCGAGAGATAACTCGATCCCCGGTTTAGCCGGGGAAATATGCCGCTATGACACAAAGAACCGAGACCCCATGTCTCCTGCGCTGGAGTCGCAACTTGTCGAGGCGCTTGATGTACTTCTACCTGAGCTTGATGCCGTAATAATTTTGGACCAGGTCGAGGAAGCTGTGGGAGGCGTGCTCTCTCCCGCCATCCGCAACGCTGCCATTGAGCGTGCTCAACAATTTCCTGGCGTAGTATTCTGGGTGGATAGCCGAGAACGCGTCCACGACTTCCGACACATGACGCTAAAATCAAATGAATATGAAGTGCTCGGCATGAAACAGCCTCCGCCGGGGACTATGATAGATTTGAATAAAGTAGAGGTTGAAGCACGGAAGCTCCGGCAGAAAAACGGCGCCCCGGTCGTCATTACGTGCGGCGACAAGGGCGTCTTGATCAGCGATCCTGATTGGAAATGGGTTCCAGCTGTACACGTAGCCGGGGAAATCGATGCCACCGGAGCCGGGGATAGTTTTAACGCCGGAGCCACCCTTGCGCTCGCCGCAGGGGCTACTCTCATCGAGGCAACCGTCGTCGCCCACCTCGTCGCATCCATTACTATCCAGCAACTCGCTACAACCGGTGTTGCGCGTCCGGATCAGTTGCCGGACCGACTCAGCCTTTGGACTCAACAGCAAAAGGAATAACAGCATGGAAAAGTCGTCATTTGCTTCCCAGTATCTAGAATCGCTTTCGGGTATCATCTTGGGAATCGATGCCTCCCAGGTCCAACGCGCGGTTGAAACGCTGCGAGATGCGCGAGACTGGGGAAACACCCTCTATTCGTGCGGCAACGGCGGGAGTGCGAGCATTGCTTCACAGATGGTTGTTGATCTCGTCAAAGGTGGCTCCTACGGCAAGCAGACACCCCGTATCAAGATGATCGGGCTGACCGATAGCATTGCTACGATGACTGCCTACGCCAACGACGTGAGTTACGATTCGGTTTTTGTGGAGCAACTCAGAAACTGGGCAACCGCCGGCGACGTTCTCATCGCCATCAGCGGCAGTGGCAACAGCCAGAATGTGTTAAACGCTGTTGAATATGCCAACGACCGCGATGTCATTACCATCGGCTGCACGACCGCCGAAGGTGGAAAACTGAAAGATCTTGCCCGTGTTCCGTTGCTCGTTCCGTCATCGCACATGGGTCACCTCGAAGATTGTTTCTTCGCCATGACGCACGTCCTCTGCTACGCATTCATTGAAGACCGTGTGTAATATACACAGATGAATGTTGGTCACATCACTTCTTTTTTTGCAGCACATTAATAGTACCAGTTTAGCCTATTCGATGCGGGGCAAGATGCCCTGCCTACGGGGTTTTGGTGTGCCGATTACGGTTAACTTCGATCTTTTCACAATCGCACGATTGGGAACGCAATACCCGAGGTCATTAAGCGAAATGGCTATTTGAGGCGAGATTAGACTGATAAACACGAGTGGCACGCGGTTGGAGACAGTGTAATTTCTTATGGCTGATTAACTCGTTGAATCTAGGTATTTTCAAGTTAGACGGAACCTCGTTCCTCCCATTCGATTTCACTTTTTTACTATTAATTGTTCACTCGGATTCTTCGGAAGTATGCAACCAAGGAAACCTTATGAAGGCGATAGCTACAAGATTCATACTTTTCTGGATTAGCTTTAACATCGTAAGTCTAGTTTTTCCCAGCGTCAGTCACGCGCAATTCATGAAAGACGTGGTTGCCATTTGGCTTTTTGACGAGGGGAACGGTAAAAAAATAAAGGATTATGCCCGAAAGGGCCATGATGGCGTGTTTCTTACCGGTAAACCCGACTGGGTCGAGGGAAGATTTGGCACCGCTCTGCAATTTCACGGTGTAGATGAAATGGCGTGGGTAGACATTGAAAAGCCTGTGGCTATGGATTCGGTTGATTTCAGCGTTGGATGCTGGATGAAACCCGCTAAGCCGCAGGGCACCTGGGCAAATCTACTCGCCGGTCGAGATGAGGAAGAATCACGCACCGGGATCTCCCTCTTGCAGTATGAGAATCATGTTAACCGCTATAGAATTGCCATCGGTGGCGTATTCGCATGGGAGGGACTGGGCAATCCGCGGCACGGGGTTCGACTCAAAACAGACGAATGGAATCATCTTGTGTTCGTCCGGAAAGGTAGAAATGGTACGTGGTATTTGAACGGTGAATCCGACCGCCCAATGAGGAACGGATTTCACATAGACCTCGGATCGGAAAAAAGGCTTGGGCGTGCAAGGAAGAATTTCCGGATAGGTAACGCCGTATTCGACGATGCGCGCCGCTGGCGAGGCATACTTGATGAGACTTTTATTTTCGAGAGAGCGCTAAGCCAAGAGGAAATCATCAGGATCATGAACAACGGTATCGTGCTGGGACAACGCGTTGACGCAAAGGGAAAAGTGGCAACTGTCTGGGGCAAGATTAAATCCTCGAATTAACGCACAATGGGTATTCGGCATCTGTTTTCCCTATTCTCGTGAATATTCAGCCAATCTCTTAAATATCGTCTGTCTTTGCACTGCGCGTAATCTGTACCTAGACGCAACAGGCCCACGTAATCAAGATTCGAAGGATTACTCGTAATGAAAATTGCCGATCTCAAGACATACGTAGTCGCCAATCCACCTCCCCACCGCGGCGGGCCCTATTTTGTCTTCTTGAAATTGACGACCGATGACAACGTACACGGCTTCGGAGAGGTGTACGGCGTGCCGTTCGGACCTTCCAAGGTCGCCCAACTCATTGAGGACGTTGCAGAGCGGCATGTCATAGGTTGGGATCCGTTCAAGATTGAAAAACTGTGGCGGATCATTTACTCCAGAGGTTACACCCAACACCCCGACCTGACCCTAGTAGGAGTGCTGAGCGGAATCGAGATAGCCTGCTGGGATATCATCGGAAAGGCGTTGAACCAACCCATCTACAACCTGCTCGGCGGGCAAGTTCACGAGAAACTCCGCTCCTATACCTACTTGTACGCCGAATCCGACGTGCCTCCTCCAACGGACACTGCCCATGACCGAAGGATACCCGTCAACTTGCACAGCCACCCGGAACTCGCCGCAGAACGAGCCGCCGTGTACGTTGAGCATGGTTTTACTGCCGTCAAATTCGATCCGGTTTGGGGAATGTCCGCCTTTGACCCGCGGCAGCTTTCTTTAGAGGTTCTGGACAACGCCGAACGCGTCACAAAGACCATTCGAGAAGTGGTCGGCAACAGGTGCGACCTGCTAATCGGCACTCACGGACAAATGACCACTTCCAGCGCAATCCGCCTCGCCAAGCGCTTGGAACCGTTCGATCCGCTTTGGTTCGAGGAACCGGTGCCGCCCGAAAACCGCTCGGAAATGGCACGTGTCGCCCAATCCACCAGTATCCCGGTGGCTACGGGTGAACGCTTGGCAACAAAGTACGAATACGCTGAGCTTCTCCAAAAGCAGGCCGCAGCGATCCTTCAACCTGCTCTCGCGCGAGTTGGAGGAATACTCGAGGCAAAAAAGATCGCGGGAATGGCGGAGGCACATTACGCGCAGATTGCCCCTCACCTTTACTGTGGCCCCATAGAAGCGGCTGCCAACATTCAGCTCGGAACATGCAGCCCCAATTTCCTCATTCAAGAAAGCATTGAGACGTTCGGTGGATTTCACGCCGAACTTCTCAAAGAACCCATCAGATGGGAGGACGGCTACATTATACCGCCCGACAAACCGGGTTTGGGCGTTGAATTGGATGAGGAAGTCGCGGCACAGCATCCGTATTCCGGTCCCATCTTTCCCGAAATGACTGATAGACCGATTTAGTATAGCTTTCGGTAATAGGAATCGCGCTCAAGGAAATCTCGGTGCATCTTAATGACGATTCATAATGCGTAAACTAATCTTCGCACACATTGCGGGTTACTTGAACTTGTGTCTTTACTATGCATAATTGGTGTGAGTCCTACACAAATATGTGTGAGGCCAACCTACCATGACTGAGTCGATTCTCTTCGCAATGCAGTCCTTGCTGCAAGCCAAAACCACTTCCCCTGGACCAAATATGTCCCCAACTGAGTCTGAAGTTCCCGGCAAAAGATCGGCCAAACCCAAAAAACTCGAAGGGTGGAAATGGGATGTGACAATCTTTGATCGCCCCGGTTGGTCAACGCCGTGGATCGCCGGTCCCAAGCTTGTTGAGGATGAAATCCTCGTCCAATGTATCTCACATCCGGAGGACATCTACTACGACGATTGGTATGCGGAGGTCAGCGAAACAGTTACACTCTCGTCAAAAGATGGCGGTTTGTCATGGACGGAGACATCCAACGAACGAATGGCTAGCGGCGTAACGAATTCCTCTGACGATTTCATGGTCGATGTGTCCACATGCTCCGCCCTCACGGACGAGGAAGCTCAGGAAAGAAAACGACGATTGGAGGCAGCCGGTATTGGGCATTTATATGATACAACCCTCGGCAGTGGGCCATCTGGCTGGCTGATCTACCCCGACTCCATGGCATCCGAACTCAAGGCAAAAGGGTATTCTGTTTTCGACGAACATCCGATTATTCCCGAAGGGCAAGCCGCGGTTTACGCACGAGCGATTCAGGCAAGATACTCTACAAACCGTGGAGAGACTTGGATCGACGCGGACATTCAAGGATTACCGGTATTCGGACATGGTCCCGTCCCCAATGGAAGCCTGGAACTGTCTGACGGCACAAGACTCGAAATCTTTTACGGCTGCGAACTACACGAGCAGATGCGCTCGGTTTACGTGCTTCGTTCAACCGACTGTGGAAAGAACTGGGGGGCAACCAAAATACCCGCCGATCCCGATCTCTCCCTGACTGAAGCCTCGATCGTGGCGTTCCCCGGCGGTAGAGTGCACATGATGATGAGATGCGATGTGGGCGGCGACGGCTACATATATTCGACGAATTCCGACGACAGCGGCTTGACGTGGAGTCCGGCGAAGCGCACGCCCATACGCGGCCAACCGCTCCTGCTGCTGAAACTGCAGGATGGAGGTATACTCTGCACCTATTGCCACCGTTCGTTTCCCGGCGGAATACGAGCCTGCCTCAGCCACGATCAGGGGGAAACCTAAGATTTTGAAAATGAAAAAATCTTGAGAGACGACGTGATTCCCGGTCCTTGGATTTCGCCGTGCGGTCCACCCTCGATTGAACTCGGCGATGGCACCATATTCAGCGTTTACACACTTCCGAAAGTAACCCAATTGAAGCCGGGAGAAACTGCGGACGGGGGATCATTCAGTGTGCGTCCGAAGTACCACTGCTATGTTGCAGGCAGCCGTTACACTCTGGACTACGTCCGCCCGCTTCCGGGTAGGTGACCTTTGCCCTAGTTCATAACAATACGACTCAGAAAACTAGCCGAGTGCCGCGTACAGAAATCAGCGCGTTCGCCCTATATGATAATGAGAACGCCGTTGACAGATATTGGGGGCGTGTCTATAATTTCAACACCTTGTATCCTGCGCGCCGATAATGATCAATGAGGGCGATGTGCATTAGAATGCACCGAATAGTCACACTATGTGTCCGTCTAACAGTTGTCGGTCCTCTGTAAAAGATCTCACTCTACATATCGTAATCATCGCTAGTTTATTCGCGATATCAAGCCTCGCCATGGGTACGGAGGAAAACAGCGCCATGACTACAGACTCAATAGACATGCCAAATGCACGTTACATCGCCCAAATGGGTACCTGTCAACCCCAACATGCCCTGTCGGATAGAATGGAACAGGGCAAATGGCAACTGATTACTTACGAAACGGAAGAACTCAAGGGTGTTATGGTCGGAGCGCTTTCCATCATCAATGCCCCCAATCTGACCATACCGCTAGATGCTGCCGGCTGGCACAAGGTCTATATAGGCTACTGGAACCCCTCACATCTATACGATGACGACCCCATCACAAAAGTCAAGTTAAGCAGCCAACCGGCTTTTCGAATCTTTCACGAAGACGCGAGTGCCGACAGACAGGATTCCACCTTCCTGCGCGAAGCGTTTTTTGACCATGCCGATCTCACCGGTCAAGATCTTGTTATCGGCAAGTCAAACGGTATCCTGGGCAAGCAGATGTTCTTTGCCTATGTCAAGCTGGTACCCATGAGCGCAGAGGAAGTTGAGCAAGTCACAAACGATCGCGCGGATCTAAGCAAACGAAAATTGGCTGTCAGCATTGATGGAGCCAGTTTTCTTCACCTGTGCGAGTTCAATAGTCCCACCGATATTCTCTCTCTTGTCGAACCTTACCGTCATTCCGATATCGGCAGAATCTTCTGGGCAGTCTGTTACGGCGCGCTTACGAACTATCCCACGAAGGTTAAAGGCGCGCAATTTCGCACGGAAGGCGCATGGCCAAATCTTATCGATCAGGTATATGAGGATCGTGACCACGGTATCACGTCTAGGCATCGAGGCGAAAAACAGACATTGAACACGTTAAGAGCGCTGGCTGCCGACGGAATCATTCCCCAGCAATTGGCTGCCGACCACGTCCACAGCATGGGGGTGGGTATCAAGTTCGATTTGATGTTTCGCATGGGCATCTTGGGAAATCTTCCGCGTCAACCCGATAGAGGCGATTTTGTCTCGGAGCATCCCGAGTACCGCCAAGTGCTCCGAGACGGCACGGTCGTTGAAAAAGCCAGCTACGCCTTTCCCGAAGTACAAGGTCTGATGCTGAATCTCATTCGAGAAGCCACAACCCTGATTGACGCCGACGGAATTAACCTCTGCTATACCCGAGGCCCCCGCTTTCTCGCGTATGAGGAGCCGATACTGGATGCGTTTGCAAGCAGATACGGCGTGGATGCCCGCAGCGTGGATCCGGCGGATCCGCGTCTACTTCAGACTCGCGCCGGCATCATGACGGAATTCATGCATAAGGTGCGTCAAACGCTTGATGAAGTGGGCGCCGAGAAGGGCAAACGGCTGGAACTTTCAATCTGGGCTTGGCCGCACGACCAGGACGTTTGGCTCGGGGATCGCCCTATTGACGAAGGGCTCGACATTCGAGCGTGGATAAAGGCGGGACTGCTGGATAGCGTTGTCTCTCGCGGCCGCGATCCCGACACCGGAATATACGGCATCGACACCGATTACATATCGCTAGGCAAAGCGCATAACTGCACGTTCATTCTGGCTGACGGCGAATACATGCACGGGCTTGGCGAAGAACGTAGGAAACACTGGCTGTCAGCCGCGAAAGAGGCTGGCGTTGAATATTTCGCCTACTGGGATGCCGATTTTGCGCAAATCAATCCGGAACTTTGGGCGTGGCTGCGCCGGATGGGCCATCAAGACGAGCAGCTCAACTGGAATCGCGAAGCGCATCAAATCAAATCCATACGCCTCCGCAAAATTGACGGGATTGATGTCCTGCAGGGCTTGTCTCAAACGGTGTATTCAGGAGGTTAGTCCAGTCTTCGTTCTAATGCACCTCATGGCCGAATTGGCATGATCGCAGGTGATTGGCGTGCTGCTAAATCCTACAGAGTAAGGGCGACGTTTCCTCGACCTCACAGTTCAGTTTCTCTCGGCGAATTACAGACGCGCCTCGGGCGGCGGTCATTTGAGTATTATTTGTGAATGAATATGGGATTCCAACTCACCGACCAGCACATCGACGATTTTCAACTGCAGGGATACACAGTATTTCGCAAGATACTTCCCACATCTCTAATCCGCGATCTTCGCCGTGTGAGCCATTCCGCAAGACAGATCGCCCGTGACCGTCTGGGATCGCAGGCTCAACGGCTGCAACCAGTCGGCAACTTCGATATTGATCAACAACCCTTCATCGACTATGCCGAACTGCCGGATCTTGTGAAGGCTATCGCCGAGTTGCTATCGCCGTGTCATCAGCACGGTAACAGGAACCACCTCGGCGTCCTCATTGAGCCTGCGGAAGAACCTTACTGTACACCGTGGCATCGCGATTGGCGAGACAACCTTCGAGGCATGAAGCTGGAACGATGGAATCAGCGATTCCAAGACGCGAACCTTTTCAATCAAATAAACTGCGCGCTGTACAACGATAACTGCACGTGGCTCGTACCGGGCAGCCACTCGCGGCACGACCTAGCATGCGAAATGGAACGGTTCCCGAATCGCCCCATCAGTGGTCCAAATCTTAAGAACAAGAATACAGAAGAACGTGAGCAAATCTGTCTGGAATACTGTCGAAGTATGCCCAGCTGCCTCCAACTGCACCTCGAAGCAGGCGATTTTGCCCTGTATAGAAGTTCCATGTGGCATATAGGAAACTATGTCCCATACAGTATCCGAGCGACACTCCACGACAGCGCTATGACACCGGAATTCGAGGCATGGAGCCAACAGGTGCAGCAGGAGGCGTCCGTGCGACGAGAAGATGGAGTTGTGATGGACAACCCCAACATCAATCGGCTCTAAATTTGGAGGGAAAAACCAATGACCGCAATTCAAACCTACATGGACGCCTTTGAGCACGACGGTTATGTCGTCGTGCCGGATGTTTTCGATCCGGACCGCGCCGCAGCAGCTTGTCGGGAAATGGAAAACCTCTTCTACGGCATGAGTTTTGACGAGTATTTGGCAAAGTCGGACAAAGAAGGAGAATACGCGCCACTTGAGACGGCTTACGGACACCAGTTTCCGTGCGGCAGAGATCCTCTTGACACCCTCATAGAAAACGACTACCTTCTCGACCTGATGGAAGCCATCCTCGACACAGACCAAATCCGATTCCTTTTCGGCGGGCTATTCCTCCGATCAGGCCCCACAGACACCGTACCCGGCGGGTTCGGCATCGAACACTCGTGGCAAGGCTACCACACCGATCATCATACAGCCTGCTATTTGCCGCATACGCAGGACTCACATTTCAACGCCTATCTGATTGCCGGCGCCTTTCTTCACGATATTGAAGACGACAACGTCCCCATGCAAATCATACCGGGATCGCATAAGCAGATTCCCGGTTTGATACCGCGATTGATAGAGGAGGGCATTTTTAGCCACTGGTGCTCAATCAATGACATCCGGAAGATTCCCGAATTTGCGGCGCCGGTTCCCGCAAAGGGTAAAGCCGGCAGCGTTCTGTTGCGGTCTTCCTACGGCGTTCACGCCGCCATCCCATTCCGAAACAAGCGCAACCGGCGGGCCACCTGGGGATTCACGGTCTGTTCCGGGGCATCAAGCGCTTGGATGACACGCCACATCGGCGAACGAGGACTGGATACCAAGTTCACACACACCTTCTGGGCAAAGACTACGCCCCGCGTCCGGTCATTGTTCGGATGGCCCATGCCAGGACACCCGTATTATACGCGCGAAACACTAGGCCTCCTCGCCGCATGGTATCCGGGGATAGATCTGTCTCCTTACGAGAAACACCTCGCTGCCTAGCACCTACGATTACGGTTTTTGAACGCAAGAGAATCCAACTCAATGGGTACGTAGGACAGCAGCCTAGCGCCTGACAAAATTGAAGCTAATGGCGTCGAATTTACTTGAATATCACCTTCCGCGGGCCCCATGGACACCATCAGAACCAACTGAAGAGCGGAGATTCTGCCGTTCCGGTCATTATCAGACTCGTCCTCGTAGCGCAAACTGTATGAAGATCAAGTATCTAAATCGGTAATTCCAGTTCTCCCTAAACTCGGTAGGTGCGGTTTCCTAACCGCACCGAGCATCGTTAGGATATTACCGGATTATTTTTTTTACTTCATACAGATTGTGGTACAGACAAATGTCATAACCTCAAGCATGTGTAATTATTAGTTGCAATGACTATAACAGAATCTGAATTATACAAATCAATTACTCCCGCCGAAGTTGAGGAGACTTTACATGAATTGTAGTTCGACGTTAAACCTAGACGGAAATAGTTGGCTTTTGAGCACCGATCCCGAGAACGTTGGCAGAAATCAACGGTGGTACAATGAGGTGACAGGTGAGGCGAAAGCCGCCCGCGTCCCCGGCATCATCCAAGAAACCTTTCCTACCTACCACGGCGTCGCGTGGTACTGGCGTGAGTTCACCCCACCTGGCAATCCACATGACGATGGACGATACTTGCTAAAATTCTGGCAGGTGGACTACCTCGCCGATGTTTGGGTCAACGGAGAATATACAGGGCAACACGAAGGTACGGGAGATCCGTTTACGCTCGACGTGACGAAATCAATCGTGCCGAATGCAGTGAATCGGGTTGCCGTGCGCGTTTTGAACCCGAAGAATGAACTCATCGACGGCATCTCCCTCATGGAATCTACCGTCTGGGCACGGGGAATTCCGTGTACACCGGGACTCGCCCTCAATTATGGCGGAATTACCGACTCGGTGGAACTGCACATCGTTCCTGCGGTTCGAGTTACAGATCTGTATGTCAAGCCGGACTGGAAGCCCGGTAACGTCGGTATCCAAACGCGGCTGCACAACGCCAGAAATCGAACGATTTCTGCACAACTCATTTTCTCCATCGCGCCAGCCACTGGGGGAAGTACGTTGAATTCGTTGCAACAAAATTGCGAAATTCAACCTGGAGAGACAACTGTCGAATCCGAGTTAGCGGTGGGTACACCACATCTTTGGGAGCTCAACGATCCCTACATGTACCGCGTCAGCGTTAGTGTCAGTGAAGACCAATCGGAGTCAATAGATGAGCGCTCGACTCGCTGTGGATTCCGAGATTTTCGATTTGAAGACGGCTATTTCCGTCTCAACGGCCGGCGCATCTTCGTCAAATGCGCCCAGACCGACGCCAGAGCCCCGATTGGACATCTCGTGGCGCACGATCCTGATCTGCCGCGGCAGGATTTGATTCACTGCAAAGCCACACGTCACAACATGATTCGCTCCTTTGGAGGTCAAACGCCGCGCTACCAAATAGAACTCTGCGACGAAATCGGATTGCTCATATATCAGGAGCACGCCGCCGCGTGGCGGATGGAACCATCGCCGCAGTTGCCCGAGCGGTTCCGCAGGTCCGTGCAAGCCATGGTAAACCGTGATCGAAACCACCCAAGCATCGTCATTTGGGGAATGTTGAATGAAACGCACAAGGGTCCGGTTTACGACCAAGCCTTGGTCGCGTTGCCGTATGTTCGCGAACTTGACGATACGCGCGTAGTGCTGCTTAACAGCGGCGACTTTGCCGGCACCGGAAAATCCATTGCCGATACCAAGCTGGAAAAGTGGGAGTCGACGCTTCTCGACACTCACCCTTACAAGACGGTGCCGCATCGCGCCGATGTAATCCAAGAGCTTCGCACGTTGGATAAAGACGGCAAGCCCATATTCCACTCGGAAGGAGGAATCGGCAGCGCTATAGACGTTGTGCGTCTCACGCGCCATTACGAACAGTTGGGAAGCACTGACTGTGAGGACGCTGCCGTGGTGCGCCGTGGATTGGAACAGTTCACTGCCGATTGGGACCGCTGGAATCTCGGCGATACGTTCGCCAATCCCGAAGATTACTTCCACCAGTGCATCGCCTGGATGGCGGAATTGCGTAAGTTGGCTGCCAATGCGCTTCGCGCCAATCCGAACTTGATCGCCCACAACATCACGGGACTGGTTGACCCCAGCACAACCGGTGAAGGCATGCTATCCAGCACGTTTCGGGAGCTAAAACCCGGGGTTATAGACGCCATGTTCGACGCTTTTGCCCCGTTGCGATGGTGCTTGTTTGTCGAACCGGTGCAGGTCTTCTGTGGGGGTCCGGTGCGCATTGAAGCCGTATTAGCCAATGAGGACGTTCTTGCACCCGGAGAGTACCCGGTTCGGTTCCAAGTTGTAGGCCCCCAAAATGTATCTGTCTTCGACCGAACCGAGATGGTCACAATTGGCGAAACGGCCACCGCTCCCGAGCCGAGTTTCGCGCTTCCAGCGCTTGATGAACAGGTGGTGATTGACGGACCGCCCGGGAAGTACCGATTCTTCGCCAATTTTCAGAAGAATGCGGCGGCAGCGGGCGGAGAGGTGGAGTTCTATGCGGCAGACACGGGTGGAATGCCCGAGGTCGAGACTGATATTGTACTTTGGGGCGATGACCCCACACTTGAAAATTGGATCGAAGCGAACGGTATCACGACTCGAGAGTTCAACCCGAGCGCAGATGGTTCGCCGAGTGTCATACTCGTGGGCACTGCACCTCCCGCCGCCAAAGCAGAAGCGTTCCGAGAACTCGCCAAACAAATAGCCCGGGGTTCGCACGCCGTGTTCCTGTCGCCCGATGTCTTCGCAGAAGGAGAGGACCGTGCTCGTTGGCTTCCGCTTGCGAACAAAGGAGATATCGTCGGTTTGACTGTAATGTTATACCACAAGGACGACTGGGCAAAAAACCATCCGATCTTCGACGGGCTTCCGGCAGGCTGCGTGCTGGAACACACGTTTTATCGTGAAATACTCGGCGGAACGGCATTTTCCGGTCAGGATGCTCCGTCCGAGGTAGTTGCCGGGGCGATAAATACGTGCCTCGGATATAGTTCCGGTCTCACTGTAGCGGTCTATGACCTCGGCGCAGGAGGGTTTACCCTTAACAGCCTCCGTATTCGTGATAATCTTGGGTCCGACCCGGTGGCTGAGCGTTTATTGCGGAATATGCTGAACTATGCCGCACGTCACGTCGATCAGCCGCCCGTTCCGCTGCCCGCCGATTTTGACGCTCAACTTGGAGCAATGGGGTATTAATACCATTTTCATAAAATGTGGGAGCATTGGTTACGTGGATTAACTGAACCTGCTTGGAACGGGACAATCGGCATTGTATTTTGGTTAAACCTGCGGGCCAAGATCCTCGCCTTCATAAAACATGGGTGATATCTTTCAATCTGTAGTAACGCAGCTTGTTGCTTATCTTTTATAGGAGGATTTCTGCTCGCGACAGGAGATCGCGACCTGGAGGTCGCTCCTACAGCACGTCTATCGAAACAATTTCTAATTATCAAATTGCCAGCAAGTATGTGTAAATTTTCATGTGATTGACTATAAAGAAAATTCTGTTTTCGGTTTTCGAGTCCTACGGTAGGGTATAGTATGCACATTCTTGGTTCGGTCCTGGTGTTCTCGGCACTCAATTTTTGTGGGACACCGGAAAACAATTCCCAGCCTGTTGAGACAGCACCCTCCATAACCGCGTATCGTGTCACGGCTTCGCCGGTAATCGATGGGAAATTGATAGACGATTGTTGGCGAGCTGCCGAGATTGCGAGCGGGTTTTGGCACTCCGATGGTTCATCGCGCGTCGATCCCTCCGCCTCTGTTCAGCTCGCCTTCGACGATGAAAACCTCTTTGTTGGATTCAGATGCCCATCCCCCGACCTACAATCAGTAACTGCTGCCAAGAGCCTCGAGCCAAATCAGATGTTCGCTGGGAACACTGCACAAGTGTTCTTGGATCCGCTGTTGGATCATCAGCGTGATGTTGGCCTTGCCGAAAACCCGGACGCTCTGTTTTACGCTCATCCCGGTCCCAAGATTTTCCGATTTGCCGTCAACGCCGCTAACGGTCGGTTTTCAGACCTAATGGGGATTCCGTGGTGGAAAGTTCCTTGGCAAAGCGCAACGCACATTGGCGGGGATTTCTGGAGCGCGGAACTGGCAATTCCCTTTGCGTCGCTCGCGTTCTTCGAATCGACGGATAGAAGCGGTTTGCAGCCCGGATGGGAATCGACATGGGAGATCAATTTTGCGATTAACGATACCCTCTGGGCGCGAAACGCTGAATCACAGGACGCCCCTACCCTACTCAACAAATCTAATCCCAATGCCAGCGAATCCGATTACCCTCTCGCTTATGGCTCAGCTACCGCTATCGACGTGGATCCGACTCCGCACCGGTGGGCATATCTGATCGGTATCGGTCCGAAGATCGTCGGGGAAGTTCCCATCGCTCTTACCATGAGCAACCACACCGGCGTACATCGCAAGGTTAAAGTCATTGCCTCGACTGTCTCTCATGAGGACATGGAAACCGAGAACATATTTCCCACTCAAGAGGGTATTTGGGAAGTAGCCCCGGAAGGCATCCATTGGGCACACGGGAGTCTGTCAATTCCGCTTGATGCGCCGGGGAAACATGTGTTGCTGTTGTCGGTTCACGATCTGGAAACCGGGAAGATAGCAGCGCACCGGCCGGTATTGATCGACGAGGTCGATGCCGGATTGGCCGTGTGGGACCGCTCGTTCTACATGAACGAAAAAACCGCAAATTTGATAATCCGGAGTCATTCGGCAAATGAGATCCTCGGAACAGTCAGGTGTGATTTGCGGAACGCGGGAGAAACCGATATCTTGCAAAGTCGAACCGTTCCTTTCGATAGCGGGAACGCCACCCGCGCCGCGTTTGACCTCGATAACCTGCCACCGGGTACTTATCCTGTGACCCTCACCGTAGACGGGCATGACCAGGCACCTTTCGTGGCGAATCTACGCAAATTACCGCCGCGCGCGGGAGGCGTGCAGTACACGTATCGCGGAACGCTGCTGCGCGATGGGGAGCCGTTTTTTCCGTTCGGAATGTACTATGTCACGAACTATCTTAGTGGGGAATTTCGAGAAGAATACGCCGACGCCGGGTTTAACACCTTTGTCATGGAATGGATGAACGCAAGTTCCTATGTCACGATGGCGCGTGACATGAAACCTTTTGGACTCGTGCCCATCGTGGGCATTCAGAATATGAGTGAGGTTTACGGATACGAATCCGCGCGCGATTACTCCTGGAAAGGAATGCGCGAGGGCAGGCTCCCGAAAGCGCGAGAAGCTGTCCGAATGATCTCATCTCAGGTCCCAGAAAACATACTCGCTTGGTATACTCGCGATGAACCGAACGAATTGATGTATCCGTTGGTAAAGGGCTTGCATGACATCGTGAACGAAGAAGATCCATATCATCCAAGTTTCACCGTTATCTTTACGCCCCACTTGTTTCCGGCATATCATAGTGCGACAGACATTCTCGGACCGGATATATATCCCGGGTTTCCCGGTGGCCGCGTCGGGAGAGTAGGCGAAGCTATGGGAAAAGCCGTCGACGACATGCGCGCCAAACCCGTTTTTGCGGTTCTCCAGACCTTCTATGAAGATAACGGAGGTCGGATGCCGAATCGGGCGGAGCTTCGCTGCATGACCTATCATAGCATTGTCCGCGGCGTAACCGGAATTCTATACTTTTCTTACCACTTTGGCGGCCCAATGAAAGAACGCGATCCACAGACTTGGGAGGACCTCAAGGAACTTGCCGGCGAAATCCGATCCCTCGCGCCAATCCTTCTATCAAACCCGCCATTAGATATACTCCTCGAAGTCGATCCCGCGGATAGCGTTGACGCCAGATTGTATTCCTACGAAGGCGCTTACCATGTAATTGCCGTAAATCATGAAAATCACGCCGTCAATGCCACGTCGTTCAAGATTCAATCCCGATCCCATTCAAATCCTCGCATTGATAATGTGAATGTCCTATTTGAAAATCGCGACATTCAGGCTGAAGAAGGCGCGTGGAGGGACGACTTTGCCCCCTATGAAGTCCATCTGTACGCTATCCGTCCGAAATAATACTTCCTTGCAATACCCATCGCGGTTCTTTTTTCGGTCATGTAGCTTGGGTTGAACGGTCGAGCACGAATATGCGTCTACGACAAAAGAAAATTCGACTTACGTAAAGATGATCTTACGAGTGGAATGAGTGAAACCCAACGCCCATGATTCCTGAATCGCGTCTTTGTTGGGTTTCATTATGCTTTGTGAGCATTTAGTGCCGTCCGGCATCGGAATTAGATAGATAACCGTGTTTTTTCGGTTGGCGCCGTTCAAACCAACCTACGGATTATCGCTGATATATCAGATGCGTTTTCCCTAGACATGGATAAATATCCACTTTGCCTTAGGACAAAAACATGCTAAAATTGAAGTTGTTCAATTGCGGTCAAGGATAGAGGAAATGTCAACTGTGACACAGAGAAACCCCAACCAACCGATACGCATTGCGGATGTTATCGGCGGACACGTCCACCCGGCGGTTTGCGCTACCAGAAGCGGCGACCTGCTGGTCGTCTACAATAAAAAGGGTGGCGGCGGGAAAGAGCTTCTCCTGAGTCGTTCCAACGATGGTGGCAGGACGTGGTCCGATTCAGAGCCTATCCCCGTCATCCGAAATTGTTCTATCTACCCCGGATCGCTGACAACATTCAGCGACGGGCGCATCCTGCTCAACTGGTCCTGTTATCGTGAATCTGGAGACAGCCTTTGGCGTCAGCCGCAATTCTCGATAAGCTACGACGATGGCGAGACGTGGTCCGAGCCACGCGATTACCCGATTTCCGATTGCAGCAACTACACCTGTATGCGCCATGCCGTGCTTGAATGGGAAACGGATGAATGGCTTTGTCCCTTCTATGATCGGACCGTCCTGTATAACGCTCGGGCGGACAAGATCAGTGCTTTCGGAGATGGACGAAACCACGGTATGGTGCCCATTGTGAGAACCTCGCAAGGATCTCTCATTAGCGGCGCACCGCAGACGGTTGCGCCAGTGCCTGTCGGAGTGCCGGGCAATATGGTGAGGGGACTTCGCTCAATTGACAATGGTCTAACATGGGAGGCGTTGCACTGTTTTCCACACTTTGGCGTTGCCGGTTACGATTTGTGCGTATTGAATAACGGCCCGGCTACTTTGACGTATATCGTATACGGAGTTGGGGTTGATGGCGAATTCAGTTACGAAATTAGCCAGTCCCGCGATGATGGCAAAACTTGGGATTTTGATACCGCTTATGAAGTCCATAATCCCGGTCGACGGATCATGGGGCGGGGTTGGCCGCGCACTGTGCAGATTGATAACGAAACGCTTGGGACAGTCTTTTACGATTTGGATGCGGAACAACCGGGCGGACCAGGCGTGTTCATTGTCCGAACGCCGATAACCAATTTGGGATAGTGCATCGAATTGTGTGAAAACCTAAATCTATCGCAAAGATCCGGAGATTCTGAAGCATGTTAGACATTTTGACCTCGCTGTTACCGAACGTGTACGCAAGTTCCCCCACTACCGAGGAGATGGACGATGCCCGCGAATGGGCGTCGGAGAAATCCAATGTGGAGAATCCAGAACCACTTTTCTCGTTTCTATACGATGGCCAGCCCTCCACTGAATTCCTCAGAACATGGAACTTTGAACGCAGCGAAGAAGAACTCGACGAACACCGCTCCCAGCGGACCCTCACCTTCACCGATCCAAAGACAGGGCTGCAGGTGCGGTGTGTGTTCGTGATATGGAAGAACTATCCGACCGTAGAATGGACGGCGTATTTCAAGAATACTGGCGACACGAATACCCCCATTTTTTCCTCCATTCAAGCGATAGACACCGTATTTGATCGCGGTCCCGACGGCGAGTTTGTACTGCATCATCACATCGGCGACAAATGTACCATCGATAGCTTCGCCCCGATTGAAACAAGGCTTAACCCGGGAACATCCAAGACCTTCGTGCCCGATGGCGGCCGCCCGAGCAACGGTGAGTGGCCATACTACAACCTCGAATGTCCGCATGAGGGAAAGGGCGTCATAATAGCAATCGGATGGCCGGGCCAGTGGAAATCTCAATTTGTCCGTGATGACGGTGTGGGGCTTCGTTTTACCGCCGGCCAGGAGCTAACTCACTTGACACTTCATCCCGGAGAAGAGATACGCACGCCGCTAATGGCGCTGCAATTTTACAGAGGCGACTGGCTTCGAGGACAAAACATCTGGCGGCGGTGGATGCTCGATCACAACTTCCCTAAAGACTACGATAAGCCCCTGGCGCCGAAATTGGGAGCGGGAAGCGTTCAGTTTTACGGGTTCAATTGCACTCAAGATGGTGATTTTGAGTTCCTCGACCGATTTCGCGACGCCGGAATACAGCTTAGCTATTGGTGGATGGATGCCGGCTGGTACGACACCGGAGGCGCTGGCTGGGGAAAAGTGGGAACATGGGAGGCCGACGGCGAACGTTTTCCGAATGGGTTAAAGCCAATCGGCGACCGGTGTCACTCCGATGGCATTGAACTCATGGTCTGGTTCGAGATGGAGCGGGTTTCCTCGGGCACATGGTTGACTCGGAACCATCCCGAATGGATTCACGGGGGAAAAGGCGGCGGCTTGCTAAAACTTGATGAACCCGAGGTAGTGGGATGGGTTATCGATCATGTGGATAGCATAATCTCTGAATCCGGCATTGATTTGTATCGATCAGACTTCAACATAGACCCGCTTCCCTTTTGGAGGGCAAACGATGCCGAGGATCGCCAAGGCATTACCGAGATTCGCTACATTGAAGGATATCTCGGGTACTGGGACGAACTGCGCCGACGACACCCGGGAATGATGATTGATTCCTGCGCGAGCGGTGGACGGCGTGACGATTTGGAAACAATGCGGCGCGCCATACCGATCCTACCCACGGATGTCGAGAATGACTCGGAGGCATATCAGTGTTGTACCTACGGATTCGGGCTATGGCTTCCGTTTTTCGATCACACGAACTATGAACGGTTCGATGACTATTATTTCCGCAGCAGTATCGCGCCATTCATGCAGTGCAACTGGGATGTTCGGAATGATGATTTTGATGTTGACGCTGCCCAAAAAAGCCTCGCTCAATGGCGAAATGCCGCCGAGTATTTCTTCGGCGATTTCTGGCCGTTAAGCGCATACAATATTGGGAAAGACGTCTGGATGGCTTGGCAGTTCAGTCGTCCCGACCGCTCCGCGGGAATGATCCAGGCATTTCGACGGCCCGATTGTCCGTACGTCGCGGCACAATTCAAGCTGCATGCACTCGAATCGCATGCGGTGTACAGCGTGTCGGATCCCGATGCCGGTAAAACTAGCCACTTGACTGGAAGAGAACTCATGAACGACGGACTTACGATAACCATTTCGAACCAGCCGGGTGCGACACTTTTCACATACGAGAAAGTTGAGGTATAAAATGATGAGAGCGTTAATCCTGATCTGTGTCATATTGGTCGGTTTAGCGTCGAATGCCTTGTGCAAGCCCCTAATAAACAAGGCTGTGGGAGCCTGGCTTTTCGACGAAGGTGCAGGGGAAGACGTGAGAGATGGCACGCCGCACGAGAACCATGGCAGATTGAAAAGCGAAGCTGCATGGGTGGATGGAAAGTTTGGTACGGCGGTGGAGTTCGATGGTGAAGAAGATTATGTCGATGTGCCCGACAGTGCAAGCCTCAACATCACCGAAGCAATTACAATTGTGATGTGGGCAAAACGAAATACCACAAGCAACGATGACCATGAGAGAGCCGTGATAAAGGGTAGTAAAGGGGAACCGGGGGCGTACGCGCTATCCGTTAGACTTGGGAGATTTCATTTCGGTGTTCATGTCGATGGGCGCTGGCATTTCTCCGATAGAGAAACTTGGAGGGACACAGATTGGCACCACGTCGCGGGAACCTACGATTCCGTGACGAAAGAATATAACTTGTATAAGGACGGGGTCAATGTGAACAAACGAGTCTTGGACGGCTTGAAAAAGTACAGGATCGATACTGTAAAAGACGATCTTGCCATAGGAAGATGGGCTTTTGAACGTAAATACTTCAACGGCACACTCGACGAAGTTGGGATCTTTAATGAAGCGTTGAGTGAAGAAACCATCAACGAGATCATGACGAACGGGCTGCAGGACGTGTTGGCGATTGCGCCATCGGGAAAACTCGCAGCGGTATGGGGAAAAATAAAAACGCAGGAATGAACCGCCGGTTTAAGAACCTGTTTGAATAGTACATTTGTAAGGTGCAATCAAGCGAGTGAATTACGAGCGCGATAGTAAGTCCTCTGCGTACTAGCCTCTAAGCTCGACTTTTTACATTTAAGAAAAAGTCGGCAGCGGTTTTTGGTGTAATATAGTATGTCGCTCGTTGATCTTTCAAAAGCTGGAGCGCAGTGAGAATCCTACAAAATACACTTTTCAAACAGGTTCTTAAAATTCACAGGATGAGTATAGGTGCCGTGGATGGCGCTGAGGACGATTGTACAAGGGAGAACCTATGACACAAAGACCGGAAAGAAATATAATTAAAGTGCCCGATGGCAAAATCTGTGATTATATTGATGGTAAATTTCGCAAGGATACACCGGAAGAATATGTCCGGCAGACAATTGAAAAGAGATTAATCAATGAACACAAATACAAGCGCGAACAGATCAAGATCGAATTTGGTCTCAAATTGGGTTCGCGACGTCCTCGTGCAGATATTGTTATATTTCCGATAGATAGCCCCGACTTTGGTCAAGATCATGTAGGAATGATTATTGAATGCAAGAATGAAAAAGTAGAACCAAGAAATCGCAAAGATGGTGTTGACCAACTCAAATCCTATATGAGTACTTGCCTCAATTGCGAATGGGGCATGTGGACGAATGGCAAATACAAAGAGGTATTAAGAAAGGTCAGAATAGAGGGTAAATTTGAATTTCAGGAATACAATGACATTCCCCCCGCCGATGGTTCTTTAGTGGATGTCGACAGACCCCGGCGTAGCACATTGAAAAAAGCTTACGAAGACAATCTCTTGATGGTTTTCCGAACTTGCCATAATCATATCTATGTTACAGATGGACTACAAAAACAACCCGCTTTTTTCGAATTGTTGAAGTTGATTTTCTGCAAAACACTTGACGAGCAGAATGTGGGAAAACCGCTTGAGTTTTACGCAACATCAGGCGAACGATCCAATCCTGACGGACAATTAACAGTAAAAAAGCGGATCTCCAAGATTTTTGAGAAGGTCAAACAACAATTCCCACAGATATTTGGAACGAGTGATGGAATTGAATTAAAACCCCGTTCGCTAGCGTGGATTGTTTCAGAACTCCAACCTTATAGCCTACTTGAAACTCACGTTGATGTAAAAGGAAAAGCGTATGAGGAGTTGGTAGGTGCCAATCTGAGAGGCGATAGAGGAGAATTCTTTACACCAAGAAATATCATGCAGATGGCAGTCAAGATGATTAACCCTAAACCGGATGAGAAAGTTTGTGATACATCCTGCGGTACGGGAGGGTTCTTGGTCACCGCAATGAACCATGTGATTGAACAGTTGAAAATTGAGGTCGAAGATGACTTGGACAAACCGGAAAACGAATGGTCTGAGGGTGAGAAAAGCATTGTCCGAGAAAGAATAAAACAGATTGCAAAGTCAAACTTCTTTGGCTTTGACATCAATCCTGATTTGGTCAAAGCAACGAAGATGAATATGGTGATGAACAATGATGGAAGCGGAAATATCTATCAGAATGATTCTTTATTGCCTCCGCATGAATGGTCGCCAGATCTCAAAGCGCAGTTGATAGAAGGATTGAATCTTGAAACGGGGAGCATCCAAAACGCAACCACTATTGAGTTCTTTGATGTGATTGTTACTAATCCACCTTTTGGAAGTAAAATCCCTGTCAAAGATGGTCACATTCTTGAACAATTTCGAATCGGTTATATCTGGCGGAATGAACAATACGATATAAGTGAACAAAAGGAATGGACAATTTCGTCCGATCTGCAATCTTCACCACCTCCGGAGCAATTATTTATCGAACGCTGTTTGCAATTCCTCAAACCTGGAGGACGGCTGGCAATCGTTCTGCCAGATTCAATCTTGGGAAATCCAGGACTTGGGTATATTCGCCAATGGTTAATCGAAAGGACAAGAATCATTGCTAGCGTCGATTTGCATGAGGACACCTTTCAACCTGGAAACGGAACACAAACATCGGTCCTGGTTCTTCAAAAGAAATCGGAGAAGGAAAGAACAACTGAGCAAATTGATGGCAAAATTAAGCCATATAATATCTTTATGACGATGGTCGAGAAAGTTGGACACGATAGGCGAGGTAATACGCTGTTTAAGCGTGATGAAAACGGCAATGAAATTTGGGTAGCAGAAAACCCAAATGTGCTTGACCTGACAAGAATCACTGAAAGCGATGTTGCGTATAAGACCGAAAGCAAGACTCGTATAATTGACGACCAGAGCCGTGAGATTCCCGGTGTTTTTAATCGGTGGAAACAACGAGAGGGCATTAGATGGTAGCTGAACCCCATTTGTACACCCAACCGTCCGAGGAACTCGAAATTGAAGACCTCGATCTTAATTGGACAACAGTTGCGGTTCGGGAAATCGCCGAAAGAGGCTACCGCCTAGAGGCGAGCGTCTATACTGGTGAAGGGGATCGAGTTCGAAAGTATCTAGAGCAATGCAAGTGGGACATTGTCCATTTGAGAGACATGTTCATCTCAGAAGCGTTCTATTTGGGACGATTTAGAAGGGTTTATGTAGAAGAAAAGGATGGTGTTCCGTTCATCCTCCCATCGCAGATAACCGAAATATGTCCAAGAGCTAGCAAATTCATTGCTCCTAAGCAAATCTTACAATTTGAAAACACACGAGTTCAACGGGGCCAAGTGTTGCTCACTCGTTCTGGTACCATTGGCAATGTCTCTTACGTGTCCCAAACTCTTCATAACCAATCATTATCCGATGATGTGATTCGTATTGATGCACAAGAATATTCTGGATATATTTATGCATACTTGAGATCGAGAACCGGGAGGCTGATGATTGAAACAAATAACTACGGAGCAGTGGTCGAACACATTGAACCCGGACACCTCAACAACATTAACATTCCCAATCCGCCAAGCATCCTCAAGCAAGAAATTCACAATCTAGTTGAGGAATCTTTCGGATTGCGGGATGAATCCAACGAACTGTTGGATGAAGCGCAAACTTTGTTACAGGAGGCATTACGACTTCCCGCGATTGAAGAACTACAGACAGAATCTGAGCAATTTGATAAAACAATCGGTGTCCTGAATTATTCCGTTCCATTGGGCAATTTAAGCGATCGTCTGGATGGATCCTATCACGCTCCTATTGTTCGAGTGATTGAGAAACATTTGCAGAAAACAGCAAAAGAGATTGTCAAAGTCGGCGACAGTCGAATAAGCCAGGCGGTCGTCTTGCCGGGCAGATTCAAAAGAATATATGTTGAAGAAGGCAACGGAATCGTATTCTTCAGTGGAAAGCATGTTTCAGAGTTAGCCCCGTTTGATAAGAAATACCTATCGTTTTCACAACACAACCAAAAGATAAAGAGCGAACTAACTATCAAAGAAGGTATGATTTTGGTAACATGTAGTGGGACGATTGGCAAGATTACGTTTGTACCAGAACACTGGGATGGCTGGGCGATGACACATGACATCATTCGTATAATACCTGCGGACAGCAAAATGTCGGGATATCTCTATGCTTGGTTGTCAAGTCCTTACGCCCATGAATTGATTAACAGGTTTACGTATGGCGCGGTGGTTGGGCACATTGAGAAGGAACACATTTTGAGAGTGTCTGTTCCACTGATAGTTGATAAACAGATTCAAGATCGTATAAACGAGATGGTTTTAGAGGCAAATCGAAAAAGGACGGAAGCCTATGAGTTGGAGCAGGAAGCTCTAACTGTTCTTGATGAGAAGATTATCTATGCAGCGTCTTAACTGAAATAATCTCCATGTAGTCGAGGCAACATATTATGGCAATACCTGAATCTCAACTTAAAACGTGGTCAAATCAAGGTGCCACAGATGGATCCGCTAGAACCTATGCATCAATCAAAAATGCCCTTGCCCAACATTCCTGGCCAAGTGGGATGGATTGTGATGTTTATTTGCAAGGATCATATTCTAACTACACAAATATAAGGGGAAACAGCGATGTTGACGTAGTAATAGAGTCAAGTAATGTGTTTTCTTCTAATCTCAGCGAATCGGAAAAACGACAACTTGATATAGTAAAAGGGGATTATGGTTTCTGGGACTTTCGTAACGAAGTTGTGAAAGCATTAACTACGTACTATGGGAGTCGAGTGGATGCGTATGGACAGAAATCCGTCAAAATAGCATCTACCAGTAATCTCCTCGCCGCCGATGTAGTACCATGTATCACATATAGACAATACTATCAGTTGGAAATCATTGCGCAAGGGATAACATTCTGGACGCAATCTTCGGGTCAGCAAATTATAAACTATCCTAGAGTTCATCAACGGAACGGCTCAAATAAAAACTCAAGAACCAATCATAATTATAAACCGTCCGTTCGGATGTTCAAAAACGTACGGGAACGAATCTTGGCAGATAATCCTTCATTACAAGGTAGTTATCCCTCCTACTTTGTTGAATGCCTACTTTACAACGTACCTGATGAGTGCTTCGTTAATTGGTACTCCAATACATTCTACAATGTAGTATATTTTCTTCTTTCTGAGAATTCAGGTTTAGCCCAATTCCGCTGCCAAAATGAACAACTACTACTTTTTGGTAATCTTTCGACTCAATGGGATACAACGAAGGCAGTAGACTTCGTCAATCGGCTATGTGTCTTATGGGAACAATGGTAATGAATTCAAATGATAGTGAGATATTCAGAATACTGACTTTGGATGGTGGCGGTTCTAAAGGCGTCTATTCGCTTGGTTTCCTACGAGAGTTTGAAAAACTAACAGGGGAAGCTTTATATAAGTGTTTCGATCTCATATATGGTACAAGCACGGGAGCTATCATCGCTGCACTCATAGCTCTTGGCAAAAACTTAGAGGAGATTATTGAGTTTTATCTTTCTTCGATTCCTGAAATATTGAGCACAAATCGCAGGTCGCTCCGCAGTCGTAGATTGGAAAAACATGCTCGGAAAATTTTCGGCGACGCGAAATTTGATGCCTTCAAAGTGAACATCGGTATAGTCGCTATGCACTATGGTTATGCAAAACCAATGATTTTTAAGTCTTCCATCCAACAAGCACACGGAAGACATAGCACGTTTGCACCTGGATTCGGTTGTAGGATTTCGGACGCTATTTTAGCGTCCTGTGCTGCATTTCCTTATTTTGAGCGAGTCACTGTGAAGACAGTTAACCAAGGGAATCCCGAGCTAATGGATGGCGGTTTTGTTGGCAATAATCCGGCTCTCTTTGCTTTAGCAGATGCGGCAAAGGCATTCGACATTCCACTAAAGTCAATCAGGATGCTCAGCCTCGGAGTTGGCGAATACCCAAATGCACCAACAGGATTGGTCGATAGGATATTCCGACATGGCTGGCCGTATAAATTGTTTGAAAAAGTATTGTCTGGAAATACTAATACTATTGATCAGCTTACGAGAGTATTGTTTCCGACTGTCCAAATAGTTCGAGTCAACGATTCTTTCACTGACAAGCAATACTCGACAAATTTCTTGACGTCAGACATAGGGAAACTACGTGAACTCATGGATCTTGGGAGGGAGTCATTTGGAAAATACGAAGCAGATGTGAAAGAACGGTTCAATCTCAATTGATGGCGAATTAGCAAAAAACTTAGAATTTGCCGTATCTGTTTATATGTCGTGATTTGTTTCACTTGCTAAGCTTGACTTTGTACATTTGCGTGTGGGCACTGCCCACTAGCCTTTTTGGGCGCCAGCGGCGCGAAAGGCGTATAGCAACCCAAGCCACACTAAACCAAAGCCCCAGCGTGGGATCAACTGAGCGAATAGGTCTAGCGAGCGGACAGTGAGCGATCAAGTGACCGGATAGGGAACGCGATAGTAATCCCATAGAGATCATCTTGCCCCGCCGTGATGGCACTGGAAATCGCTACCGACTTTTTCACAGGTCAACCAAAAAGACCAGACGATTAAATTTTCACCCACTTTTCCGGAACGTGTGATTGACACCGTCTGCTATACTGCCCAAATGTACAAAGTCAAGCTTAGGTTCTGCATTCTCATTTAACTCACTCATTCTTTCACAAGTTTGGAAACTACACAGCCTAGTTCAGGATTTACTATTGGAAGAAAAAACATGGGTGACGCGAAAAAGGTAGTGGAGCATCTGAAAATGGTTCAACGCCTCATAACTCGGTTGGGAAGCAACGGTTTCTTGATTAAAGGTTGGAGCATGACGGGTGCGACAATAAAGAGTGTAGTCGCGCTCGGATTGATCGTCTGCACGGTCGGCGGGGGCTCCGTTGCCGGCAATCCTGTCGAACCGCCGGTCGCCGCCCTCGACGCTGTAGTTGTAACAACAACTCGCGTCGAGATGCCCTTGCAGCAGGTGCCGCTGAGCATCTCGGCGTTGACCGGCGCAGATCTTGAGCAGCAGGGCATCGGGAACCTCACTGAACTGGCGCGCTGGATGCCCGGTTTCACTGTGGTCGACCAGGGTGCGCGCGGCAGCAACGTCATCATCGCCCGCGGGCTCAACACGGATTCGTTAAACGGTTCGGAGTTCAGCGGTAACAACTACAACAACGGCGTCGCCACATATCTCGGGGACATCCCCCTGGCGGTTGACCTACGGCTGCACGACATCGAGCGGATCGAAGTGCTACTCGGACCACAGGGGACGCTGTACGGCGCCGGCACGTTGGCGGGGGCGGTTCGCTACCTGCCGCGCCGCCCCGACGCCGAGCGGCGCACGTTCGAGGTGCGCGGCAACCTGTTCGCCCTGGCGCACGGCGGCGCGCCCGGTTCGGATGCCGGCCTCACGTTCAATTTGCCGCTGGTCTCGCGCAAGCTAGCGCTGCGCGGCTCGGTCGACCGCTACGCCGATCCCGGGTTCATAGACTACGACTATCTGCTGCGCACGCCGGGCATCTCCGAGCCCGAGCCGGACATGAGCGACCCCGGCGTGGTGGAGGCAAACCTACGCAGCGAACCGGACGCCAACACCGAGAATACGATTTCGGCGCGGCTCTCCCTGCTGTGGGAGGCGACCCCGGAGTTGTCGGCTATTTTCACATACCACCTGCAGGATCAGCAGGTCGGTGCCCGTCAGATCAACCACGCTCGGTCGTTCGACACCGGCCGATACGTCGCGGCGCATCGCTACCTGGAGCCGAACGACCGCAAGAACCAGCTGTGGAGCCTGGAACTGACCTGGGCGCCGGATTGGGCAGAGTTGATCACCGCCGTCGGCTACTCCCGTTTCACGGAACAGGGCCAGCGCGACCAGACCGACCTGCTGATCCAAGCCTTCGGCATCGCGGGGCTACTGCCCGGGAAGTTCCCAGCGCTAGCGCGGGCTAGGAACCTCGATCCAAATGTCTCGGTCGCCGACCTAACGGCACAGTTCCGCACTTTTTCGGCTTACACACGGGAAGACGCCTGGGAGGAGCGCTTCAACTGGGAAACGCGGCTGGTCTCGATGGGCGACGGGCCGTGGCACTGGGTCGGCGGCGTCTTCTTCAACAACTACGACAGTAGCGGGACGAGTTTCGAGTTCACACCGGGGCTTACGGAATTCTCGGGCATCACGCCCATCCTGGAAGGCATGCCAACATCCGAGCCAGTCGAGTATTACAGTCTTGACAGCCAGTCAGTAACGGAGCGCGCGCTGTTCGGCGAAATCTCGCGCGACTTGGGTGACCGCTGGCGCTTGACGGCAGGCGCTCGCTGGTTTGGCTACCGCATCGACACCGGAAGCCTGACCGAGTTTCCCTACACCCCGATATACAATTCACCGTTCACCGCCTTCGAGTCCGACGACCACGGCGCGCTGCTCAAGGCAAGCCTCAGCCACCGCTTCGACGACCAGACGAATGCCTACTTCACCCGCTCGGAAGGCTACCGTATCGGCGGTGGCAACAACTTCCGGGTCTGCACCGACGAGGAGATTGCGCTGCTTAGCGACGCGGATCCCGGCAACGACCCGCCGCAATCCGGTTGCATCTACGAGGATCAGGCCCTGATTAGTCCCGACAGGACGACCAACTACGAGGTGGGGCTGCGTCGCTCGTGGAGCGACGGACGTTTCGCCGCCAGCGGCACCCTGTTCCACGTGGACTGGACAGACATTCAGGTCGCGGGCGAGACGCCTTTCAGCGCGCAGCCGATCATTTTGAACGGCGCCGCGGCCGTAAGCCGTGGCGTTGAGTTCGCCGGGACCGCCGGCCTGACGAATGCGTTGTACTTGCGTGGGACGTGGTCGTACGCGCACGCGGCGCTGAGCCAGGACTCGCCGGGCTTACTCAATGACGGCGCGGACACCTTCAAGGGCGACCGCCTGTCGGGCGCGCCACGGCTGCAGGGCAGCATGCTGGTTTCCTATAGTACGCTGCTTGGCAGCGGAACTGCGCTGAAATTGCTGTACGGCTATACCTACGTTGGCGACGTGTTCACACGGATCGGTTTGCGCGCCAACGGCGAAGTGCTGCCGGCGTACCACCTCCACAACTTCTCGGCGGCTGTCTCGAAGGGCGGCTGGACGCTAACGTTCTATGCGGACAACCTGTTCGACGAGTACGCCGTAACCGGCGTGCGCCAGACACCCGCCCAAATCGGTACCACGGAGGACGGTTTCCGTGCGCGCCGCTACTTCGCCAATGTGCTCGCCCCGCGGCGGGTGGGCACCCGCATCCGCTACACGTTTCAGTAGATCTCGGGCGGGCGATAAGTGTTTGTGTTTTTTACGTCATTATTTGTATACTTTTATAGTCATTTACATTCATTTTTACACATATAAAAGACATCTTTCCAAAATAAGTACCCATTTGGCTTGAATTTACGTTATATCCTTTCAACATCTTCTGTTGTAGAAAGGATACCCATGAGTCAATTTGAAAAAGCAATAAAGTTGTCAGATGAGCAATTTCTGCGAGCGGTTGGTATTGACAAGGCAGCTTTCAACCTTATTTTGGAGCGTGTGGCTGCTTACCTCGAAAACCTTCGAGAAGAACGACCGATGAAGAAACGCGGAAAGAAATCGGAGGTGGCATTGACCGATCGCCTTCTATTGACATTCACCTATTTGCGCCACTATCCAACCTTCGCCAGATTAGGCATGGAGTTTGGTATCAGTGAGTCTTATGCAAATAAACTCTATCATCAGATACTTGATGTGTTGGTTAAGGTGCTTTCGCTGAAGAACCGAAAGCACCTATTAGAGAGCAATCTCCAAACCATCATCATTGATGTCACCGAGCAACCGATTGAACGTCCAACAAAAGGACAGCGTGTCTGCTACAGCGGTAAAAAAAACGGCATACCATAAAAGTTCAATTGATTGCATGTTTGGCGATGTTAGAACTATTATCGGTTGTTTGCCGCAAAGGGAGTGTACACGATTTTAGAATCCTGAAGGAAAGCCGTGTAGCGATTTCTCCTAAAACTGAGAAGTTGGCTGACAGTGGTTATCAGGGCATATCCAAGCTGTATGCCAACAGTTCGACACCTATTAAGAAATGTCGGAGTGCGCCCTTGACTCCGGAGGCGAAGCAATTCAACCGACAGTTGGCAACACAAAGAGTTGGCATTGAGAATGTCGTCAGACGGTGTAAGATTTTTCGCATTACCAAAGACATCTATCGAGGCAAACATCGCAACTATGGGAAAACGTGGAATGTGATTGCTGCCATTGTGAACCTGAGATATTGCTCGACAAGTTGCCAAACGGTGTAGTTATTCTAATCTCTAAGATTACTGTAACCACATGGATCTATTTTGGAAAGATGTCTAAAGATTATTCCGACAAACCAACTACCTGTAGGAGATCAAATGAGTGGATAGCGAATGCGATAGAGATCTTTTCCAGGTCGCGAACAGAACTCGTTCCTACAAGAGATACGCGACAAACTGCGTTATTACAGATCGAACTGGCTATTTCTAAATGTGTAATTCTTAGTTGAAATGGCTATAGAACTTGTTCGATAGAGATCCTGAAGGTGTATAGAAACGCCAAATCCCCGTGTGCCCAAGCCCCAAAATGGCTTTGCTACCGATTATTCAAACAAGCTTTAAGAGACTATTTCAGGCAACTCCATTCATCGCGATCCTAGGGGGATGGTAATCCTTTATAGAGCGTGTTTGGGATCAACAGCGGCAGTTCAATCTTGAAACCGCACAACTTAAAACCTTTTCATCGAATATTTCAAAAGCCGGTCTGTAATCGGCAAACTTAAAAAGGAGGCATTATGTTCGCAATTTTCGTAACGATTAACGTCAAAGAGGAACATCTGGAAGAATTTACTCAGGCAAGTTTTGGAGACGCACAGGGTGCGTGCCGCGACGAGCCCGGATGTTTTCGCTTTGACATAAACCAGGACGCAGAAGTTCCCACTCGCTTCTATCTTTACGAAGTGTACCGTGACGAGGGGGAAGCCTTTCAGGCTCACTTGGAAGCCCCACACTTCAAGGAGTGGATTTCAATTGTCAAACCGATGTTCGATGGCGATCTCCAGAAAGTTACGATGAAAACCGTGTTTCCATCTGAGGACGGTTGGGAAGCGCAGAAATCGGCTCTAGTAAACTGGTAACAACCTGAGAAAATCTCGGTATTGGATGTTCCTCCCGAGGCTGTTGAAATTCACAACAGTCTTGGGAGTTTTCACTCAAACTTTATTGTGGCTTCAGTCTATACAATCTCTTCTGGCCTTACTTCGCGCCCCTCCTTCGCAGAGAGTTGAATCGCACGGCATATCTGCAGAACCAGCTTTCCCTCCTCACCCGACTGTCCCACTTTCCGCCCTTCAAGTATGCCATCGATAAAATCGTTGATACCGGCGATGAAACTCGATCCCCAATCCGCCGGCATATTTGAAAACTCGGTAGTCACCCCGTCCCGATACATAATTAGCGGTGCCCTATCCAGCAGGTTGGTGGTGCAGCGCGTAATCCAAAGAAAACCGCGGGATCCGCTGAGTTCCACCCACTCATCCTCCGCACGCCCTTTTCTGCCTTTTACCAACGTCTTGGATTGTACCAACATATCGTCCGAGGAAATCACTTCGTAGGAACCATACTTCTCGGCGTTTTTGTATTTCCAGACCGCCACCGCCGGACTGTCGAGAATCCACCCGTACTGAATCGGACGGTAGGTAATCCAAGAAAACACCTTTTCGATTTCTCCCAAGTACCACCTTGCGATGGAAAAAAGGTGGTAACCGTAGTCAAAGATGACTCGCCCGCCGCCGCTCTGTGCCGGATCAAATCGCCATGCCCAGCGACGATACGGAATCTCCCCGCCTTTTCCGGTCTTGCCTTGCACGCACTTTATCCGGATAGACAGCGGCTCGCCAATGGCGCCCGAATCGAGAAGTTCCTTGGCTTTCGCCATCGGAGGATAATACTGAAAGTTCTCGAAAACTCGGAATACCTTGTCCGAACGGCTCGCCGCCTCAATCAGTTTGTCGCACTCGGCGACGTTAATCGCCGGAGGCTTCTGCAGGGAAACGTGCTTGCCTGCCTCCAGCGCGGCAACACCCATTTCACAATGCAGATGGTGGGGAGTGATGATTTCAACTGCGTCTATGTCCGGGTTGTCGAGAAGTTCTCGGTAATCTGTATATGTTCGCTTAATCCCCCACTCGGCGGCACGCTCATTCAGTTGTTGTTCGTCGACGTCACAGATGGCGTATAGTTCTGCCTTCGGGTTGTCTTTGTAGGCGGGGTAGTGAAGTTCCGTAATGCCGCCGGAACCGATGAAGCCTACGCGTAACTTTCTCATTCACTTTCCTCACTGGGCGATCTTAATTTAAATTGTCAATGGGAGATTATGCATCCCCATTTTAACACAGCTACAATGAACCTACAACGGTCAATGTGTTTACCTCTGTATTGTGTAAGGCAGGGAAACCTATCTGATTTGGCATTGACAACTTTACACGCGTATAGTATGATATGGAACGAACAGGTGGGCGGCGGAGTGATGCGCTGCGTCCCATCCCAGATTCTCTATGTTCTTACGTGTCGGTGCTTTGGCTTCTCACGTACCCAAAAGTGACCTTAGCGGGGACGAACTTTTTTTTCTGTTAACATCTTGTTCACATTTGACTGCAGGCGAACCCGCGCTATCAAAGGAAAGTATTGAATCAAACCATGTGAACACTCTCACGAAATCAAGCCTCCGTTCACATTTCTGTACCTATTTTTGCCGTCTGTTTTTACATAAAAATAGGTACAAGTTCAGCCGCCTCCTCGCAAAAAGGGTGGTGGATTAACATTTTGTTCACATTTCCGAATGCTCAAACAGATAACGGCAATCAAGGGACTGAGAGCGCCAACTGATTTCATATAGTTCTCGCTCCGATGGCACTGCAGAGTGAGGAACCTATAAAGCATGCCATTATCCCTGTCGGAATAATTCATTCAGCAAGTAACACTCATTCATCGATCTATGGCAGGTTCATTGAAAAAGCGTCCCTTCTTAGAATGGTTTTCACTCCAGTGGATCAAGCGACTGAATAAGGAGCGCGATAGAAATCTTGGATGTCAATAGAATCGTGATGCCTCCCAATCTCCGCGCTCCAGAGGATCAAACGAACGGATAGTGAGTGCGATAGTAGATCCTGCGCAATGTCGAGTGTTACCTGAGAATTAATAACAACTGCTGTGGTACGTTTTAACGCGAGAATGATTGAGCGATCTTTTGGATGCGTTTCCCCCGATATACTAGGTAGGGCGGTTGACTCGGAACAATGTATGATTTATAATCCGACACTACATCTTCGGAATCAACAACTCGTATCGATTCTGCATAAACGTAAGGCTAACCTTCATCTTCAATTTCGACATTTGGAAGGGGTAAACAAATGAAAGAGAAGCTCGCGCTAACCTTCCTCGGTTTCGTGTTAACAAGTGTAATGCTTACAACAGCCGGCTATGCTTTGAATATAGAATCTGCGATTGCAGTCTGGCTGTTCGACGAAGGTCGAGGCGAGACCGCCAGAGACCTGTCAGGTAACGGTCATAAGGCGACTCTTCAAGACGGCACCCAATGGGCTGATGGCAAGTTTGGATCGGGCTTGAGCTTTGACGGACAAAACGACTACGTGAGCATAGGTGAGTCACCGGACTGGGATTTGGGTTCCGGTGATTTTACGATGATGCTTTGGTTTTTCCCGCGTTCACAGCGTAAGACCGCACTAATTACCAGCGCAAAGGATTATTGGGCAGGAATTATGTTTCATTTCCAAGGAACTAGAAATATTGACATCTGGGCGAGTTCCACAGGTAAATTTTGGGACATAATTCATTCGGATCCCGGAGGAAACGGTATAGGCAAAGAATCTGTTGAGCTCAAGAAATGGTCGCATGCGGCGTATGTCAGATCAGGTAACAATTGGCTGTCGTACGTCAACGGTAAGGAAGATGTCAGAGTGACCGGCGCAAAAAAAATAGTTGATAGAACCAAAGAGGAAAAGATAATCGGACGCTGGGGCAACCCTGCCGATCGCGGCTGGCTTAACGGTATTGTTGACGAGGTCGCAATCTTCAGTACAGCACTGAGTGAGGATGAAATTCAGCGTGTCATGAAGTCAGGCTTAGCCCAGTTGGCAGTTTCGCCTTTGGACAGACTCCCAATTACTTGGGGCAAGATAAAATCTCAAAAGTGACCCCGCATGTTAATCGTTTTGGCTTGCCACGGCGCATGGCGACTGCTCTTACCGCAAGGAATAGTATAATGATGCCCTGTGAGCATCGCTTGAGATGAATCTTGGGGATTCTGCTGTTGGCAGCTTCTGGTCTACTCTCGGGAAATTATCAAGAAGCCATCGTTTAATTTCACACAATGGTGGCAACTAAAATCCGCACTTGCGGTTCGCCGACACTTGGATCCCTAACCTACGTTTTCGAAAATGTGTTTGCTTTGGCTGGTGCGTGAAACAGCTTGTAAACCGTAGACATGATGAACAGTTTTCGTCTTCGTGGTGTCACACCATTAATGTCCACGCGAAAAGGAGAATTTGATGACCGAGGAAACAAACATATCTGTTTGACCTTCAGGGATACATTGTTCTCAAAGGAGTCGTTCCCAAACACGTAATTGCGGCGTGCAACAATGCGCTTGACCGATTTGAGAACATGCCGCCGGAAAACGTTCCCACCACCGCTGTGCTTGGGAACGCAAAAGACAGACCAGGAGCTATACATCTCCAATATTCTGGAGGCGGATCCTGCCTTCGTTCCGCTGATCGACCTGCAGAAGTGCTCCCTGTAATTGCACGGGTGACGGGCGGTCCGTACCGTCTAAACCATACCTACACGATATACCGCTGGGGCGGCGGATACACCGGCCTTCACCAGCACGGCACGCCAATCATACCTACATGCCAATACCACTGCCGAAATGGGGAAATGGTCTCGACACTAACCAAAGTCGTATTTCCAATGCTCGATTGTGATGTAGAAGACGGGTGCTTTGCCGTTATCCCTGGCGCGCATAAAAGCAATTACCTGAAACCTTGGGGCAACCATCCCGATGAGAATCCGCCATTGACACCCATTCCCGCCGAAGCCGGCGATGCAATTATATTCACCGAAGCGCTAACCCACGGTTCAACCGTGAACATATCCAATCGGCCCCGCCGCACGCTCTATTACTGTTACAGCATCGGCTATATGCGCGACTGGGGTGGACAAGGATTGCATTTTAGCGAACGCGTCATGGATCGACTATCCGAAGCACAACGCGAGATTGTCCGACTGAAATAAAACGCCTTCCGCCAAGCCCGCGTTTGTAGGGTGGGCACTGCCCACCGTTTTTCAGCAAGTCCCCACTCTAGGATCGAAGGCACTGACACCCATAGACGAACCGATCGTATGCCAATCCCAGACCAAAGGATTTAAGGCGTACACAAATTCAAGAACAGAGCAGGGGAAACGCATCTAAATTTTCTGCATCATAAGAAAGAAAATCAGGCTAAGTTTGTGATACTATTTTGGGATTCGTAGGTTGGGTTGAACGGAAATTCGTTAGTAATCGCTAATCTTGTAACAGTTTTCGAGTGCCTATTTCGCTTGAACGCGCCAAAATTTGAGTGAAACCCAACATGAATCGTACGGCCTACCGCCATGGGACCTCCTCTGCAATTAGATGCGTTTCCCCTGAAGAACAGAGTGATTCCTGTTGACCTAAAGATAAAATATCAGTATTATGAACTCAATGCATTTATCCGCCAAATCAGCACTTTCGCAATGCGACAAACCCTTTGCTTTAGAACCTGTTTGAAAAGTACATTTGTAAGGTGAGGTAAGGTGCGCACTGTGCACCAGCCTTTAAAAGCCCCAGCGGGGATCAAACGAGCGGATAGCGAGTGCGATAGAGATCTTGAAGGTGTTTAGAAACGCCAAATCCCCGTGTACCCAAGCCCCAGCGGGGATCAAGCGAGTGGATAACGAGTGCGATAGAGATCCCACAGGTATGTAGTAGACTGACTTTTCAAACAGGCTCTTAAACTCTAATTACGGTCCGACAAGAAAGTATGCGATCTTGGAATGATTCAATAAAAGCGCTGACTGTCGATGTGTTCGGTACAGTCACGGATTGGTACTCTACCATAATAAGAGAAGGCGAGCAAATAAGCTCCCAGAAGCAAATCAGCCTTGACTGGGCACAGTTCGCCAAAAAATGGCGAAGCGGCTACGAGCCCGCTATGGGACGCGTACGGCGAGGCGAATTGCCCTGGACGAAGATGGATGTGCTCCACCGGATGATTCTTGATGACGTTCTTGGCGAATTCCCGGCTTTGGAATTGTCAGAGGAGGAGAGAGAGCATTTTAATCGCGTTTGGCACAGACTCGATGCCTGGCCCGATGTTGCGGGCGGCATGTTACGGTTGAAGTCCAAATATGTTGTAGCGGCGCTTTCCAACGGCAACGTGTCTCTTCTGACCAACATGGCGAAGCACGCCGGTATTCCATGGGACTGTATCTTGTCGGCGGAACTCGCACGCCATTACAAAACTGACAAAGAAGTCTACGAGACAACGGCTCATCTTCTCAGCTTGGATCCGCCGTCAATCCTGATGGTCGCAGCGCACAACCACGACCTTGAAGGAGCTAAAGCCGTTGGATTCAGAACCGCCTTCATTTCTCGTCCGCTTGAATGGGGACCGGGAGGGGATGCAGACACGGCTAGAGATGACGAATTTGACATATTTGCTCAAGACTTCCACGACCTTGCGACGCAACTTGAAATCTAGTTATCATAAGCCACGAATCTCCGAAGGGCTAACATGAAATTTCAAGCATTTGACATTTCCCGAATACCTTCCGGAGAAAAACGGTCGGATTGGCTTGAGGTCGCTCCCCGCGCCGATGGCGGCATGTGGCGTTTGCCTCTCCTATATATTAGCGGCATCTCTGACGGCCCCATTCTCGTTGTCACGGGCGCTGTGCACGGTAATGAATACGAAGGTGTGGAAGCCATACCTCGCATCTATGAGCAGGTAGAACCTGAAACACTGCACGGCACTCTCGCGATGGTCGCTGTATGCAACATGCCCGCTTACGAAGCCGGCACTCGAAACAGTCCTATAGACGGTCTGAATCTTGCCCGGGTATTCCCCGGTGATCCCGACGGTACAATTACCCAAAGAATCGCCTATTGGTTAACTCATAAACTCATCAAACACGCGGACCTCTTTATCGATCTGCACAGCGCCGGTGTAGAGTCCGACATTCCAACAATGATTGGCTACCGACACAGCGAAGATGCGTTGGGACAAAGAGCTAGAGCCGCGGCTCATGCCTTCGGGGCTCCTGTGTTGTGGGGACATCCGCCCCCTGGCGCATCAGGTAGGACCATCAGCACCGCCACTGAATACGGGGTTCCTTGGCTCTATACCGAATCCCCGGGCGGCGGTCGAGCGGGCCCCGACGACGTAGCGTGTTATACCAATGGCGTGCTCAATGTTATGAAGCATCTGGCTATGATTCCCGGTAAACCTCAACCCCAATCGACTACCCACCACTTGGTGGGCGACGGAAATTTGGATGTTGTGATTTCCGCCCCGGCGGCAGGATCCTTTCGTCCCCACGTGGAGTTACTGGATGAAGTCAGCGTCGGTCAATGTTTGGGAGTAGTCGAAAATCTCTTCGGTCAGGTAGTTGGCGAGGTCACTGCCGATCGAGATGGAATAGTGATACTTCTCCGCCGTCTGCCCCAGGTGAACGCCGGCGACGGTGTGGCACAAATCACGGGAAAATATTCGGAAGGCTAAAATCTACAGATTTCACTGCGGTTCAAACCTTATGCTCCCATGAGTGAAAATAAACTCAACCCCCAATTTGTGGATCAGGTAGGCTCATGCATTCCCGATGAAGCTCGTTTTTTGCACGTTGGATCTGTCCCACACGGAGCAGGTTTGCTCGAGTCATCGGATGGGCACCTGCTTTGCTTTGTCCCGGGCAGTCGTTCGATTTCTACGGATGGAGGCGTGTCATGGGACGAATATGAATCTGTTCATGATACTCATGGCAATCAAATGGGACGCGGGATTAGCCACCCGTTACGGCTGAAATCCGGCGGAATCGGTGGCTTCTACGACAAATCTGACGCGGACAAAGAGTACGGTCTTAGTCCGTGGTTTGTTAGGTCGAACGATGAAGGCAAAACATGGTCACCAGTACCGGCCGCATCGTCGTATCCGTATATAAACTACTCGGCAAAACGGTTTGGGAGAAGGGGCGGGCGCTCTTCGGAGATGACACCGCTCTGGTTGGCCACCACGGTTACGAGCATTTTTTCACCTACTGCTGGACTTACTATTCAGACGACGAGGGAAGAACATGGAAAGCCAATGAAGGGACTGGTGTCTGGGGTGCGGGCGCCGAACTGTTCGTGACGCTTGATTACAGTGCAGGTGGGCACTACCGTTGTAACGAGCCCGTGGTTGCTGAAGTTAGCCCAAATCACTTGCTCATGATTCTGCGAACTCCGCTCGGACGTTTTTACCAGTCTTGGTCCGCTGACAATGGTACGTCCTGGAGCCGACCGGAGCCGACCGCTCTCGCATCCGCCCTCGCACCCGCAGCTTTGGGACAAATCCCCGGTAGCGATGATCTGCTCATTATCTGGAATCAAGCCTCGGCGGATGAAATTCAACGCGGTATGCAGCGTCATCGTTTGTCGTCGGCGGTCAGCAAAGATGGCGGCGCTACATGGAGACATACCGGCAACGTCTTCTCAATCTTCCTCAATGACGGCGACACCGATAAAGTTGAACTCTCCCCGATTCAACCCTACAGGGCGTTGGAACATGCACCGCGGCTGCCTCCGAACGATCTCGAAGGAACATACCCATTTCTGTCCTTTTGGAAGGATACGGCAATAATCAGTTTCATGTGCCGCGAACGGGCATTCTACATCATTGATTCTGAAAAGGGCGAGGACGAGTTTCCCGGCGACGAGCGTGGAATAACCACGAGTGTCTGCGTCGGTCTGCCAATTTCTTGGTTCTATAAAGCGTTGTAACGCCTTAGTCCATTTCAGGATCGGAGTGACTAACAACACGAAGCTAAGGTTTATCCCCAGTCGGTCCATTGGAAGGAGGAACGAAATGAAACTCACGCAGCAACAACTCAACTTTTTCCATACCTTCGGTTATCTTGGGTGTTCCGCAGTCTTCTCGCACAGTGAAATCGCGTGGATAACCGAAGAATTTGAGCGATCCATCCAAGAAGTTGGCGGTGGCAAGAATCACGATGGCACGTCGCGGACGATGTTCGGTGGTCCAATCGAACATCGCCCTCGGCTCTGTGCCTTACTCGACGATCCACGCGTCTTGGGCATCCTCGGAAGTATCCTTGGGGAGGATTTTAACTACGCCAACGGCGATGGAAACTACTATACAGGAGACACCGGGTGGCATCCGGATGGAAGTTGGGGGCAACTGTTTTCGGCGAAACTAGCGTTCTACCTCGATCCATTGACGCGCGATACCGGTTGTCTGCGAGTTATACCCGGAAGTCACCGTCCTGATCATTTCGTACGGAAAGAGAAAATTGACATCAATCGCTCACAAGAGTTATTCGGGATTGCACCGAAAGATTTTCCCACTAATGTTGTGCTGGAAACCAATCCGGGCGACCTTGTTATTTTTAATCACGACACCTATCACGCCGCGTTCGGAGGGGGAACGCGTCGGCGAATGTTTACAATGAACTGCACACGACGGGCTAAAACAGATGCCGATCATGACATACTGAATCAGTATCTCAGCATTCATTCCCCGGGAGGATACAATAACAAAACCGGGGCGGGAATGTATTGGCCATTGATGCTCGACACTGCCGACGAGCGCCGAATGACTCATCTGGCGCAATGCGCTCAGGTTCACGACAGATTATTCCCGGACCACGCACGTGTTCATGCGCAGTAACAGCAGATGCAACCACCCGTCGTGTTTACGCCGTCTGTGACCGATAAGGAGACAAATCCATATTGGGGAACCGCTGCGCTATTCCCTTCAGTGTTATATCGGTGTAGTAAGCGTGACCGGGTTCGGGCCAACCGAAAAGCGTACGAACACGCGGCGTCGTTTTCTCCCAAAACGGTTGGAAGAACTGCTGTTCGGGACCAAGCCATGGATTTGCCAGTTTCGTCCAGCGGCTGGTGTCTCCGCGAGCCAGTGACAGCGTCCAAAACGCGCGTTGCTTACGTTTGTTTGTGAACGGCACGGCGGCGTGAATCAGGTATGAGGACGACAATAGAACGCTCCCCGCTTTGCCGGTCGTCGGCACCGGTTCGGCAAATTCGGGAATCTCTCGAATGTCATTAATGCCCCCGCCCAGGCGCACAAGAACATCCGCTGCTTGTCGATGCGAACCGGGAATTACATGCATGGGTGCACCGTCTTCATCCACGTCGTGGAGATAAACGCCGCTATTCACGTAGTCGAACGAACCTACAGCGTAGCTTGGCGGCAGAAAGGTGTTCGTCCCGTGATCGGCGTGGTATCCCTGCCACAGATGCTCCGAGTGACGCTGATCGCTGGGACCGGCCCGCATAAACAGATGAGCATTACAGTAGCTGATGTCGGCTGTACCGAGGCATTCGGCGTAAATGTCCAGATAGTCTTCGTTTTCAATCAATCGATCTAACGCATCATAACCTGTAGGAAATTGGGTGCGTCCATACGGAGTGTCACCATAATGTGTAACTGAATGGGTCGCGGTCGGTTCGACCGAGTCCGCCTTTCCTGTTCTATCGAATTCTGCGAGAAATTCGGTGAAAGAGTTGCCGTAAAAAATCTTCTCCATATCTCTTAAGGCGGCCGACGTCTCCTCCGGATTGAATACATCCTCTACCATGATATAGCCGTCACGATGAAACGTGTCAAGCTGGTCCTGAGTAAGTTTCATAATGTCCTCCTAAGGATTGAGATATTGGTCAATATATACACAAATTTCGTGAAAGGGGAACCAAGACGTATAAACCCTGTTCGGTTTGTTTCTCTTAATATCTGATCTGCTGAATTCATAGCGGTAAAATTTCGCGAGACAGAAGTCGAAAGGAATTATGAAAATTATACACAGATACCAAAAGAGGTCAAGTTTTTCCTGTTTTTCTTAATCCACCCACGCTCGGCCTTCTACACGTGCGTATGCACCCCCATTTAAAGGTTAGGCACTTCAAACTTAAGCTGAAAACCGATGGATTTTCAATCGGCAAATCATCTCGGGTTAATCAGGAAGGATGTCTATTCTGAACAGGATAGAGGGAAATTTTAGTAGTGAGTTCCAGTTACCTGTTGGTTAAGAGCGCGCCATTATCCCTGTCGGAATAATTCTTTCGGCAAGTAACTACCTCATATTTCCATGTAGGAGGGAATCAAGCGAACGGATAGTGAGTGATCAAGTGAGTGGATAACGAACGCGATAGAGCTCCCATAGAGATTTTCTTGCCCCGACGGTTTGTCTATAGCGCACATTATCCTTGGTGGAATGATTTCCTCATCAAGTGACTCTCAACTCCCGTCCTATGATTGGTTCTGAAAAAGTGTTACTTGGTAGCGTCCCATCATTCCTGTCGGAATGATTCATTCATCAAGTAACATTCATTATTTGCTCTATATTTGCTCTATGACAGTTTTGAAAAAGCGTTCCTTCGTGGTCTAGTTTTCACTCCAGCGGAGTGCAATGTGGAGTGTTACTTGGTAGCGTGCCATTATCCCTGTCGGAATAATTCTTTCAGCAAGTAACACTCATTTTTCGCTCAATGACTAGCCGTGAAAAGTGTTCCTTCGTGGTCTGGTTTTCACTCCAGCGGAGTGAAATGTCAATAGTACACGATTCCCCATCGCGTCTGCACTCCAGCGGAGTGCAATGTGGAGTGTTACTTGAGAGAGCGTGCCATTATCCCTGGCGGTATAATTCATTCAGCAAGAAACACGCTTTTTTCGCTCCTTGGTTAGCTTTGAGAAAGCGTTCCTTAATAGAAGTTCCCTACCTCTTGCACTCCAGCGGAGTGCTATGTCAATAGAATCATGATTCCTCTCCGAGTCCGCACTCCAGCGGAGTGCAATGTCGAGTGTTACTTGGTAGCAAATACAAATGTCAGATAAGAACTCTTCTAAAATCAGATCGTTTTTCAAGAAAAACGGCTACTACTTCGCCAAGTCGGTTTTTTCCGCGCGCGAGATCCAATGCATGGAGAAGGATTTCGATCAAGCACTGACCCAACTTCTCAGTACTGAAAAAGACCTCAATGTCCGCTGGGGCGGTGAATTGATGGAGCAACTTGATGAGGGCGATTCGGTACTTTACCATACTCACAACATTCAAAGTTTTTCCGCGGTTTGGCTGAACGCCTTCATGAAACCGAAGTTTCTCGACATCGCCGAAGCAGTTCTTGGGCCTGACATCATCCTCCATCATTCCAAGCTGTTTCGCAAACCGCCGGAGAAAGGGTCGCCCTTCCCGATGCATCAAGATTGGCAATACTTTCCTTCGGTCAAAGATACAATGATCGCCGCCGTGATTTATGTGTCCGATGCTACGGACGAAATGGGTTGTATTCGTGTACACTCCGGCTCCCATAAGTTGGGGCGTAGCCGCGGTACGATGGGGAATGGACAAAACACGGAGATCACCAATAGATATCCGCTTGATGAAGGAACCGTGCTGGAAGCCGAACCCGGGGATGTTCTCTTTTTCAGTTATTTTACACTGCACGGTTCGATGCCCAACCGGTCTTCCAAAGTTCGGAAAAGCGTTTTGGTGCAGATGTATGCCGGTGATGACGAAATTGAAGAAGATAACATGCACACAAATGTTCGGCTTGTTCTGCGTGGTTGGAATCATTTAGCCACACGATCCAACGTCGGTGAAATCAGATGAGCTATTAATCAAGGATGCCAACGGCGAGGATTTTGACTGTCAACCTCGCCCGATAGGAAAACCATTATGGCAATACTGAAAGCCGGTGTAATCGGTTGCGGCGGGCGCGGCCAAAGCCAAGCCCGAGGCTATCACACATCACCTGATGTAGACCTCGTTGCTTGTGCGGATCCGGTTGATGGTGCACGTGCGGCCTTCGCGGAAAAATACGGCGTCTCAAGGACATATTCGGACTACAGGCAGATGTTGGAGAATGAAAAGCTGGACATTGTAAGTGTCACGACATGGACAACTTTACATAAAGAGATTACCATAGCGGCAGCCCACAGCGGGGTTAAGGCTATCCACAGTGGGAAGCCGATGGCGCCTTCCTGGGGAGACGCCAAACAAATGAACCAAGCCTGTGTTGATAACAACGTCGTGCTTACCTTCTCCCATCAGCGCCGATTCGCCGCGCCGTTCATAATGGCGAAAAAACTGGCTAACGATGGAACCATCGGTCAGCTCTGCCGTGTCGAAGGAGTTTGTCCGAATCTATTCGACTGGGGCACCCATTGGTTTGACATATTCTTTTTTTATAACAATGACGAACCGGCTGAATGGGTAATCGGTCAAATCGACGCTTCAGAATTTCAAGAGGTTTTTGGGGTGCCGGTTGAATCTTCTGGCCTCTCATGGGTTGGATGGGAAAACGGCGTCGAAGGGTTGTTAACTACGGGTGGAACCGCGGGGCCAGACATCTCCAATCGTCTCATCGGCACTGACGGAATCATTGAGATTGGTAGGCAAAACGCCCGGCCAATGAGAGTTCTCAGCTCAAAATCCCAAGGCTGGACAGTCCCGGATCTCAGCGACCTCGAATCTAAGGGAAATGAGACTGTATTATCCGTCCTGGACCTCATCGACGCGCTCAAGAACGACCGTGAACCGGAACTGATCGGCTGGAAGGCGCTCCAAGCCACAGAGCTGATTTTTGCGACCTACGAGTCAAGCCGCCGACGCGCGAAAATTAATTTACCGCTGGATGTCGATGATTCCGCGCTGGTGACTATGTTAGAGAGCGGAATAATTGGAAATACGCCCAATTCTTAACAAGAGAGGACATAATGCCGTCGGAAACAAAAAACTACCGCGCTGCGCTCATCGGTGCAGGTTCTCGTGGCATGGGATTGCGCGATGAAGCAAATCAATCCGACCGAATCTCCGTTGTGGCAGCCGCCGACCCGTTCGAGGCAAGGTTTGAATCATTAAAATCCGAAGGCGTCGCTGTCTATAAAGACTTCGAGAAAATGCTTGAGGTTGAGTCCGTAGACATTGCACTTGTTGCCACTCCAATCGCCACACATTACGACGTAGCGAATCGCGTATTGGACTTCCCGATTACCGCACTGTATCTTGAAAAACCGATGACGACTCAGTTGTGGCAAGCGGATGAATTGATCGAAAAGGCAGAAGAAGGAAACGTGCGTTTCGTTGTCGGCCACCAATTACGCTATTGCCCGGGCTGGGCCGATGTCAAAAACCTAGTGACGGATGGAGCCATTGGACAGATAGAGTATATTCGCGCCCGCCGTGGTTGGTCTATGCTCACCCATCACACACACCAAACCGATCTGATGAGATTTTACGCGGACGATTCACCCGCCGAATGGGTGCTGGGTCAAATCCACCGGTCGGGCTCCTTCCTTTCGGAGAATATTGAGTTGGAGATGCAGGCATTGGGCTTCGTGCAATTTGAAAACGGCATCTTCGGCATCATTGAAGCTGGACAGTATAAGCCACCACCGGTTGAAAACATGGTGATGCTCATTGGAGAAAAGGGAGAAATCCGCGTAGGACCTGATGCCCATTATCGGGGCGAAGATACTAACGGGAAGTGGACGCCCGCGCCCCAATTCGAGCAGCCGGATATTTTTGAGGATTTGCTGCACTGGATTGAAGGAGGTCCCGAACACCGTAGTTCTGCGCGAAACGGACGCGATACGCTGGAGATTCTACTCGCGATCTACGAATCCAGCCGCTCGCGTTCGAGGATTTCTTTGCCAATGGAGCGGAGAGGAAATGCCTTTGAGGAAATGAGGGCGGACGGGATTTTGCCTTGACGTTTGGTGAAACTTGAGCACAAACCGTTAATGGGAGGTTTAATATGTGCTTCCGAAAAGACACGCTTGTCGGACGTCACATCGTCATTTCCGGCGGTTGCGGCGCCATTGGATTGGGAATCGTCAGGGAGCTGACCGAACACGGAGCAAGCCTCACCGTTAACGACATTCTGGACACAGGGACAGCCGAAACTCGCATACTAGATGCCGGCATCAACCTTGATAAAACGGTTTATGTGCAGGCTGATTTAACCCGTTCGGAAAAGGTGGAATCGCTGATTGAAAAGGCTCGATCCAGGTTTGGTCCAATCCACACGGCGCTTTGCCATGTCGGAATGGTGGTTCCAAAACCGCTGCTCGAATTCTCCGATGAGGAATGGACACGGACGATGAAAGTGAACGTCAAAACAGCATTTCTGCTGGGAAAAGCGTCTGCAAAAGCCATGCTCGAAGACAAAATTGAAGGGCATCTTATTTTCACGATATCCTGGGTGGCGGATGTGCCATGGCCCGAGATTGGCCCATACAACGCGAGCAAAGCCGCCATGAAACAGCTTATGCGTTCATTCGCACGAGAACTGGCAGACAAAGGGATTCGTGCCAATGCCGTTGCCCCCGGAATCGTCAGCGTAGGCTTAGCCAAACATCAGTGGGATACCGATCCGAGTTATCGCGCACGCGCGCAAAAGGCAATCCCGCTCGGTGAGATGCAGCCTCTTGATTCCGTGGCAAACGCCTTTCTATTTCTATGTAGTTCCGCGGCGGACTACATGACGGGATCTGTCCTGCTTGTTGACGGAGGATGCAGTCTTTACCCAATGGATTAACAGCTCAAAAACGGCTTCCGTGATCCCCGAAAGCGCTAATACGCCCCTCTTTTCGACTTACCGCTGAGCCTTGCCAGTCCAACCTTGAATAGCACGAATACGGCTACCGCTATCCCTACCAGAGCCTCAATTGACGCGAAGAACCCCACAAATATCCGAAGTTTGTATATTGCCAATGTTACACAGGAGACGATGGCAATCAACAACATCAATCCCGTCAGCCGTCCAAACCCCGGTAGGTCATCAAAATTCGCGTTCTTGCCGATAATGCCGAAAACCAAGCCCATCGAGACGACAGGTAGGAATGAAAATACGATGTCAACGTTCAGGAGGTTAGTTCCGGTGAAGAAGAGCATATAGAAAACAAGAATGCACGCGAAAACACCCGGAATTGCTGACAGATATACGATTGCCGAAAACACAGACTCGATGAACGCGTTCTTCGCTGCACGCTTGTACAGAAGCGACACGAACAAAGCAAGTAACGGCAACATTGCAAAGAAACATATCGCCCATCCCGTGTGATCATCCAAGCGCTCTAATAATTCGTTTACGGACATATCGTAGTTTTCCAGACTTGCTTATAACTTCCGAAAATGTGATGTCGGCTGCGATTATTGTCATCATTCAGCTATCGCCCGCGGAATCTTGGTTTTCGCTTTTCCATGAACGCCCGCCGCCCCTCTTTATAATCCTCACTGGCGAAGCAGTCATCGACAAGGCGTTGGCAAAGTTCGAGATCGCGCTCGTCCTGATCCTTACCAATTTCATCAATGATTCGCTTGCATGCCTTTATCGTGAGCGGCGCGTTATCGCTTATGATTTCCGTGTAATCACTCACGAAATCGTCCAACTCATCCCTGTTCAGAACTCGGTTCACTAACCCCATATCGTAGGCTTCCGTCGCGTCAAATTGTCTGGCGGTGAACATGATTTCTTTGGCGCGAATTGGTCCAACCAGTTGCGCTAATGCTTTCAAGCCGTCGTACCCGTATCCTAGGCCCAGTTTGGCGGCAGGAATCCCGAATTTTGAATCGGCACTAGCGAAACGCAGGTCGCAGCAAAGCGCCGTCGCAAGGCCGCCGCCAATACAATATCCGGTAATCTTGGCGATTGTCGGTTTGGAGACTTTAGTCAAGTTGTCCTGGGCGCGTCCTGCAGCGCCATCGTAGACTTCGATATTTTCGGCTGATTGGCGCTGACGTTCGAACTGCGATATGTCGGCGCCGGACGAAAAAGCCGCTCCGCCCGCGCCAGACACCACAATGACGCGGATATCGTCGTCAGTCTCAAAGTCGGAGACTACCTGAGCAATCCCCAACCACATTTCATACGAAATGGCGTTGTGCTTTTCAGGCTGGTTCAGGATGAGATAGCCAACCCCTTCCCGCTTTTTGACAATCAGTTTTTCGGTAATTTTCTCCGACGACCCGCTGTCTGTGCTCATACGGCGCGCCTCCTTCGCAAATCTTCAATTTCGTCGTCGGAAAATTCAAACTCCCGTAAAACTTCATCGGTGTGTTGGCCCAATTCCGGAGCCGGGCGGTACGGCATCTCCGGTGCGCTGCTTAGATTCGCCGCATGGCGCATCACGTTAAGCCTGCCAAGCACCGGGTGATCCACGGGGCGGGACATTTCGAGATGCTCCACCTGTGGGTCTCTCCACATCTCGTCCATGTGATAGATCGGACCACACGGCACTCCGGCGTTATTTAGCAGCTCAATCCATTCACCGCTGCTCTTGGATGAGATATAGGCTTGGAGTTCCCCATTCAGTGCATCGCGGTTTCGCGATCGAGAGGCATCATCTGCGTAATCCGAATTATTTCGAAGTTCCTCCGCCGAAAGAGCGTCACACAGCCGTGCCCACATCTCGTCTCCTGCAGCTGCAATGTTGATGTAGCCGTCCGTGGTTTCGAATGTGCCGGTGGGAATGCCTGTCGGATGATTGTTGCCCGCTTGCGGCGGCACCTCGTTCCCGATCAGCCATCGCGCACCCTGAAAATCGAGCATGGCAATCTGGGCTTCAAGTAGTGATGTATGCACCCACTGCCCCTCGCCGGTTTCCTCCCGCTGGAGCAGCGCGGTGAGTATCCCGAGTGCGGCATACATGCCCGATGCAAGGTCGGCAATGGGCACGCCCACCCGCAAAGGCCCCTGACCTTCAAAGCCGGTAATCCACATCAAGCCGCCCATCCCCTGAGCAATCTGATCGTAACACGGACGATCACCGTAAGGTCCATCCTGTCCGTATCCCGAAACACTTGCGTAGACGATGCGCGGATTCTCCGCTTTGCACGCTTCGTAATCGACCTTGAGCCGTGTCTTGACATTCGGGCGGAAGTTTTCCACGACCACATCCGCACGCTTCACCATCCGCATGAATGCCAAGCGTCCCGACTCCTCTTTCAGGTTCAACGTCATGCTGCGCTTGTTTCGCTGAAGGTTTTGAAAGTCGGGGTCGTGACGCCCACGGTTGGCAGCATCGACCTTCTCCGGCGAGACGGGCAATTCGATTTTTATGACGTTCGCTCCCCAATCGGCGAGTTGGCGCACAGCCGTCGGTCCCGCCCGAACGCGAGTTAAATCCAATACGGTAAAACGAGAAAGCGGATACTTATGGTTGGCCATGTTAAGATGTCATCAGGAACCAAAACAAAGAGACCGAGTTTTTCCTCAAAACTCGGTCTCTACAGTTCCCACCCTCGCAGGGTGATATTAGCTATCGTTATATCCGCCTATTGCACCACTTTCCATATCCATTCTTTCGCGGGACTCACACAGCACCTAGTTACGCATTACGAATTACGCAATAGTTTCCCCTCAATCATAGTTGCTGGAGCGGTGTTCACCCAGCAAGCGCCGTTGCCGCGTAGTCAATTTTTCAAGGATTTCCTCGTCGAACTGAAACCTGTTAAGATACGGCGGAAACTTCTGTGTAATCATTCGCTGAGCATAATGAACCTGAAGTAAGTACCGTTCCTGATCACTCGTATTCGCAGACCCGCGGTGCCACACTTCGCTTCGGAACATAACAACATCCCCGGCGTTACACAGAATGCTCTGTTCCTCAGCCCCTTTCCATTCCGCATCACCATTCGGTCCGCGTCCCGAGAGATGGCTGCCCGGCACAAATTTCGTTGGACCTAGCTCTTCATACATATCATCAAGATAGTAATGAGCGGTGGTAATAAAAACGGGGAGGTCCACCCGCGGATCTTCCAAAATATCCTCCGGCAGGTTAATCGGCAGATAATCGACATGCAGCGTTTGTTCCGGACGTCCTGGCCCCGTGACCCACGCGGTCATCCCAATGATGTGGCAATCCGCGCCGTGAATCTCTTCCGCCAACTCGATGATTCCCGGTTTGTCAAGATACGGTATGAAAACCTCGTCACGATTGAAGGCGTTGTTGAGGTGCCTCGACCAAGACTCGTGTACCCTATCGAAGTATTCGGGAACCTCTTCCAAGCAATTCATCACCGAGCGGAGTTCTGCAATTTCATCAGAGCCAATCACGCTTGGGAAATACACAAAGCCGTCATTCTGAATTGCTTTCACTCGACTCGTTAAGTCCGGCTGGGGAATGAGCCGGAGCGCATCTGCCATCTATTCGATTCTCCATTGAGTTAGGTGGGTGTACCTGTACGCACGCCCACAACTCCGAGGTTTCACAACATGGGCCAAAACCGGATGTCCGTGGATTCCACTTATTCAAGCACCGTGAACACATAGTCTCGGTCGGCTGCGCGCGAGTGGCAGCCGCCGCAGAATGCACCCGTTAGCGGATTGGGGAAAGGGGAATCCGCATCGCGGCGTATGTACTCCTCATACTCCCAATCATTTCCGCCCGGATTGGAACCTGCTTTCTTCCGCATAATGGCGACAAGCCGGATAAAACCCGCGTCAGAGCGTGACTCCTTCACGACAATTGTCCCATTCGGGTACGGATACTGTTGTCGTCCGCCCGGTGCAATTGTATCACGCTCCTGATTCACGTACACATCCTTGGTGCCGCGGTGCGGATCGCTTCCGGCTACCGGCGGAATCGGTTGGGCATTCAGCTTCAGCCATTGATTGTAACCGGTGATGTCGGCTGGGAGCCCCGGCAGAGCAATCGCTTCCACCGGCATCATCTCTCGCCCGGATCGACCACGGTTTCTTCCGGAGGCTCCGGATCTACAAGCTCCAACGTGACTTTCTCATCACAAGAAATCAAAAGTGTGCATATGCTCAAAACAAATAAGACGAGCACATACCTTAACATCGAGTTGTGTTGGCAATGGTATTTCATGGTTTTTCGCTCCTTTTCGTAGAATCTTCTGCAACGGTTACCACACCCAACTACCCTCAGAGATTCCGTGAAATTGAGCAAATTGGGCGAAGCACGAGGTGGCAAAAAAGTCGCTAGTCCAATACCACGTGAGTCTATATGCACCAATGAAAGCGGCATTTGTAGAAAATGAAATTATGGGAACGCCTTGACGATGCACTTTCAGTTTTCGCCGAGAAGCCCGCCTTCACCTACCACTGCCACTCCCGCGGCCGCCACAGGTGTTCCTCGACAATCCCCAACACTTCAAGCACGGGTTCAAGCAACCCCAACTCCTCCAATTCCTCGGTGTTGTGCGCGTCGCTGCCAATCATCAACTTCACTTCCCGCTCCAAACACAACTGGTAAAACTCGACGAGATGCTGCTGGTTGTATTTGATGAACCTGGGGCTAATTTCAACCCCGATCCCACGCTGTGATGCCATATCGAGTAGGTTTATCAGCCGCTTCTGCTCAATATGCTCCATCATTTCGCTCCCGAAATCTGAGAATTCCTCTTTGGAAAAGCCGAAAACCTCGGGCGACAGAACAAACGGGTGGACGACGACATCCGTAATGGGACATGCAATCGCGGCTTCGAACATGTGCAGCTCGTGCGCCGCCACGTTTCTCGGATCCAGCAACCGCGTCGGACGCGCCACACCCCGAAAATGATAATGATTTGGCGCCATCAAGATATAATCAAAATATGCCGCGAACCGTATGTCGATTGACGGCACCCGGTATTCGAGCATGTGCGACTCCGCACCCAAGCGCACGGAAATTGACGAATCGCATTCATCAATCGTTTTGCGCGCTAGATCGATGTTCTTGGTTCGAGAGCCATAGCTAAAGTCGTGGTCAGTAATCCCGATTTCTTCCATCCCGCGGTCCTGTTGAAACTGGATAATCTTGTCGATGCTATGCTGCTTATCAGTGTGCGGGGAAAGTCTGGTATGGATGTGATAGTCGTAAGCGAACATGTTCTGGTTTTGCGGAGAGACAACCTTTCAAAAAACTGTTATCAATATAAGGGCACCCGCTCTTGTACGGAAGTCGCGTAATTATGGCAGAATGCGAGACGTGAATGCAAGCAAAAATGAGAGTCGTGTTGCCGCTATCGCGCCGGTCAAACTGATACGATGTCGTCTTTTAGAGGGTTCCGTTCGGGCGCACTACTTGACTAGAATAATCATATTGACACGGGACCGGTAACTGATTAGAATGAACTGAAATTCTTGTGTGCCTATCGCGCAGCCGAAAGTCATGAAATTTGAACTGTCATCATTTAACTCCGAAGAAACGTTGAATCTTCAGGTTGTACGTCCTAATAAAAAAATCTTCCTATAAAAGGGGTAAATCCCTGGAAGGCCGGAGCATAAGCATATTGAAAGGTGCACACGCTGGACAACCCGAGAGCCAATCGCAGACGTGTTGGCGAACGCTCGCCGTTTATTTCCCCTTTTTGTTTTTTCTGTATATTCCGTTCTCATTAGGCCTCATTGCCGCATGCCATGCCGCCCCGCCCAACCCGCATCTATTTTTCGACATGAACCCCGTTACCGGGGAATTTAGATCCAAGCTGCCGGATAGCGAGGGAGAGTTTCGCCGTGCGCTCGAAGGCTGCTGCTTTGTTCGTGAACGTGCGGCACCGCAAGCCGACGGAGTCGAGTACGTTCTCGGTATTAAGGTAGATTTTTCCGATCAACCGGGGAGTCGCAGCGGCGCAGAGATAAATGGCTTCCTCTTTGGCGAGAAGGAGGTTTCTCTCAAAACCTACTACGACGAAGTCTCGTACGGGCAGATGAACATCCAGCCCGGACCCGCAGGGGGAGCAATGCCGAGAGGTGACAGATGGGTTCGTGCGGAAAAGCCGATGACGTACTATGGACAGGGACGAATTAGCGAGCTGCAGTGCAGAGAACTTACGCGCGAGGCATGCATCGCAGTCGATCCTTTCGTCGATTTCTCGCAATATGACAGGGACAAGGACGGCGTCGTAGATCATATTTTCCTCATCCACTCTGGAGATGATGAAGCTTCGACCTTGAAGCCGGGGGACATCTGGTCAATTCTCGTGCGGGGGATCGACATTGTCCTTGATGGCACACGGATCGAAAGCGCCGCTGTCGTTGCGGAAGAACCGAGTTTCGCCAAACCCCACCTCGGAATATATTTTCACGAATTCTTCCATGATTTCGGCGCGCCCGATGTCTACGGTACACCTTTCACCGATGCCAACGATCACAAATGGGGATTAATGGGCTTTTCTGGTCCCTACCAGGGCGATTTGACCGACGGTATCGGAAACGGGTTGAGTCCCAGCCACATTATCGGTTACCTAAAATGGGATTTCGACGCTCGTCCGGAAAACGGGCGGCACGGTTGGATCAAACCCGTCGAAATTGAGGAAACAGGGGCGCAATTGTCCATTCCGAGTTTTGAATTGCCGCCAACCCACAACGTGCTATACAAGATCGACATCCCCGGCAAGGTGGACAGGTCGGGGGCAAGCACCGAATTTTTTCTGATTGAGAACCGACATCGAGAATCGGGCGCCGCTTTTGACACCCACCTCCCAGAGTCTGGCATACTCATCTGGCACATAGACGAGACTGTGTTCCGCCCGCCGACAGCCCACTTCGACGCAGCCGGGCAAATCTGGCTGGAAGATCCGAACGACCCGAATCACCGCGGCGTAAATCCAAATAACTCGGATCAGATTGACCTCCGATTTATTACAGATGGAGCCGCATATTCGGCAAATGACAACCAGATTTCTTTTACGCCCGCAAGCCGTCCAAACAGCAACGCGAATGATGGAACGCCTACCGGAATCTCTATAACCAATATAGGTGCGGAAGGGCCATTTATCCCGCTCTTGGTGTCCTTCGGTGATACGTACGAACCCAACGACAATCTTGAAACTGCTTATTCTATCGAACTCAACCAAGGATACGAATCCTTCCTCTTCAATAGGGACGACACTCACGATTATTACCGCCTTGATGCGGTCGTCGGGAACACGGTTATCATCACGTTAGCCGACATACCTCATGATGTCGATGTTAATCTGTCCCTGCTCGACGCGTCGGGGCAAATACTATTGGACGGGGTAACCACGGAACTGACGAATCAGCACATAGTGTTTCGTCCCACCAAAACCGAGCCGCTGTATATTCTTGTCGAATCGCGCGTCGGTTTCAATGCCTTGGACTCATATCACCTGACCGTCCGTGAAGGCACGATAGAGCGTGACGAACTAAGAATCTCCCGAATCCGCGTCTATCCGAACCCCCTACCGTTAGGAGAATCGCGGATCATCTTTGATTTCACGATTCCGGATTTTCAACTCGTCGCCGAAATGGAATTGAACGTGCTCACGACCGCTGGCGACGTGGTACACGCAGATCTGTTGCGCGATGTAATAGGCTCTGGCCGCTTCGTTTGGGATCTTGAATACAACCAGAACCGCTCTATTGCAACCGGAATATATCTTTACGTCCTTTCCGCTCATCGAGACAATCAGGTTGTGCGCGAGTTGGGAAAAATAGCGATGATACGATGAATTGTTAAAATCGTTACACGCACTAGGGCGTGCCGATTTTGCTGCCCCGAATTCGAGATCAGTTGTGGATGTATGAAAATTTGCTTAAATTCCCCGGAACTCTGTTACATTCCATTTTATAACATAGGCGAATGAACCGTATGATTGGGTTTTGATTGGTGTAGTTTTGAATACACCGTAATCCTAGGGGTTGGATCTCCACATCGGAGCGAGGGAACCTCGCACCGACGACATTTGTTCGCGCAAGACGCTGAGTATCTGTAGCCATCCTCACTGGATGGAGTTAGGTCCGAAATTCATTTAATCTCCAAAGAACCTTGTCGGTTTCTCACTTCCAAAATTTCGCCGCTGTCTCCATCAATCAGACAAATTATCGGCTTGACAATTCTATGACTCTGTGCTAAAGTGATGACACGTTTCAATCGGCATCTAGGTTCCCATCTATTGAGACGTGCACCACAGAGCTAGTATAAGGATTCAGGGCATCTCACAACGTCGAGAGCCGCCTACCAGAAATCCCACTGATACGCTGCGGTTTCGTACAATATCACCGTTGACTCCTCGGAATTTGCCGAGATCACAAGTTCGATTTGCTCTTGCACGGAAATTGAACCCTACACTTTAGGATAAGGAGAACATTTTCATGGAAGGACTTAAGCGAGTCATAGGAGTCGTCCTGATCATAATTGCGGCGATAGTCGCAATTCAAACGGTAATTGAACCGATTTACCACACTTCCACTGAAGATAGTCCCTACAGTTCCACTTGGGACATCATCAACCCGCTGTCTCTTATTTCCATAATTTTGGGGTTGATATTCGGCTATATTCGCATGAGTCGCGCCGGCGCGAGTTCGAGTGTCCAGGAGTTTGTGGCAGCGAATACGCAATTTTACGGATTCATGTTCGTAGCCATAATCTTCTTGTGGAACTGGTTTGGCATCTCCGATGTCGGAGCGGACTTTACAGCGGTGGACGGCAACCTTCGATCGATGATATGGATCCTCATTGACGCAACACTTCCGTTGCTGAACGGTGCGTTGGGTATCCATTTGCTAAGGTCCGGCGCCAGCGAATAGCCGATTGACGCTCAATCTCTATTTGCTCCGCAAAAGTGTTCCTTCTGCGTCCGTGTGTGCCGGGCGCAGAAGTCTTACACACACCGGGAAAACACAATAGACATAGTATTCGCCTAAAAGATGCCGCATACGCAGCCACTGGACGTTCTAGGGAATAGTGTAACACCGCAACATTTCGATCTATAAGCCATCACCCCAATGCCCCAATAGGCAAGCCTCATAGAAATTCAGACGGTGCACCGACTGATGACGACTTGGCATCAACCTAACGTATATTAAGTTTAACACTTGGAGGAAAATCAAGACATGAAATATGTTCGGTACGAACTGAACGGTAGTGCTTCTTACGGAATCCTATCCGGCGATACAATCTCGGAACTTAACGGTGACATTTTCGAAGCGTGTGAAGAAAGCGGTAAGACAGTCGCACTCGCGGACGTTAAACTGCTCGCGCCGACAGTCCCGTCAAAAATCTTGGCTGTAGGGCTTAACTACCGCAGCCACTTGGGAGACGAACCGGAACCCACGAATCCGGAGATGTTCATCAAAACACCCTCGTGTATCAACGATCCGAATGGTGAGATTGTATTGCCGGTTGGCGATGATGATGTCCATGCCGAGGGAGAGTTGGTTGTCGTCATCAAGAGCCGCACAAGAAATGTGACGCCGGAGGAAGCGGCTGACAATATCCTAGGCGTCACCTGCGGCAACGATGTGAGCGCCCGTACATGGCAGCATAGCGATATGCAATGGTGGCGCGGCAAATCCTGTGACACGTTCGGGCCGATGGGTCCAGCCATTGCCACCGATGTGGATTACGGAAATCTTCAATTGGAGACGCGAATCAACGGAACCGCAGTCCAATCGCAGACGACTGCCGACCTCATCTTTCCCGTGCCGACGATCGTAAGTTTCGTTTCGCAGGTGATGACACTCGAGCCGGGCGATGCCATATTCACGGGTACACCGGGCACGACCAAAGCGTTGGCGGCAGGGGATACGGTTGAAGTAGAAATCGAAGGAATTGGCATCCTGCAAAACAGCGTCGTTAGCTAACAGTTCGTGAATACCGCCTGCACATAATAGCATTGTAGTTGAGCCGTAGGTGATGGCCGCGTTGCTCTAATCTTCGCGGTCATCACTCGCTGCAACACATCGTTCCCATCGTGGTATGGCCCTCCAAATCGAAGTTACTCTGAACGAGTATCCCCGCGGTTTCCATTTAATCACACAGGAAATTCTTAAGCAGTTGGATCCGCTGCCGGAAAGTGGAATCCTACACGTTTTCATCAAGCACACTTCGGCTGGATTAACCATCAACGAAAACGCGGATTCCACGGTAAGGGAGGATTTTGAAACCAGCTTCAACCAGTTAGTTCCCGAAGATGTCGACCATTACGTTCACACGGTAGAGGGGAGCGACGACATGCCTGCGCATATAAAGTCGGCGCTTGTCGGATCTTCGGTCAGCGTACCGATAACCGACCATCGATTGAATCTGGGAATCTGGCAAGGAATTTATCTATGCGAGTTCAGAAATCGCGGAGGTAGGAGGAATTTAATCCTCACGGTGTATTCGTAGGATTTAATCTGTAATTGGCAGGCTCCAATCCTAGGAGTCGGACGGTCGTGGATCGGAATGATTGCGTCCAAATGTCACCGACTGCGCCCCCACTATGCGCGCGTACCAATCCGTAACGGCTTTCTCACCCAAGTGCTCCAGCATCCAAGACCTCAGCGGCACGTCCGCTTCACGCGGGCTTGAAGTCCCCATCGCGCCGGTTTTCGCACCGAGTAATTGTCTGCGAATCGGGTCGGAACGTTCCATCAGATGTGAAACCGTCCTGTCATCACGCGGATGAATCCAACGATGGCTATAACCGATAAAGAGCACCTTGCGGGTGATATTCGATCGATTGTGTCCTGGCGCGTGAAATAGGCGCCGATCAAACATGACCGCGGTACCCGAAGTAACCTTTACCTCCATTGCTCCATCGGGATCTGAAACTCTGTCATCTGGTAGCTCGATTTCCCTTTTTCGGTGACTGCCGGGAATCACGCTAAAGTTGCCCCGACCTTCCTCCGATACGTCCGTCAGGAAATAGCCCACCTTTACAGATAACCGAGGCTGAGTGCCCGGCTCGATGTCGGCATTGATCCGATCGCTCTCCTGATGCCAACCTCGTCGACGTTTCGTCTGCCGCGTACTCTCATCCTGCGGCGGACTAACGACAATTTGCGTGTAATAGGAATGAATATTCCAACCGAGAACCCCGAAAACCTTGGGAAACGTGAATGGCCAATCAAGCAGATCCAAGAACGACTCGTCTTTGGCAAAGATGTTGTCACCAGGTCCCAGCCGCCCTACAATCTCACAAAAATTCTTGACCATTGAGGCGGGTAGCGCATCTTTTATAACAAGCAGTCCGTCGCGTTCAAAAGCAGCGCGTTCATCTTCCGTCAAACAGTGCTTTATACACTCTTTATCCACGTTTACACCCTAAGTTGATCTTGATGCGTTGGCAAAAGTGGCTATAAACATCAATGGTTCAAGCATGCAATTTCAACGTTTCAGTTTCAGGCTACAAAAAACGTGACAATTATCCGTATGGTCGCTAAGTAGACCAAACCGAATGGAGTTCATAAACTTCCAAAGAGGTGATTCGGGCTTCTGCGCCGGAGGCAAAGATCCGCAGACTTTTGTTCGTCGTGTCCGGAAGAAAACAGGAACTCATTGATAATCGACCGTCATTCCCGAACACTTCCATCGAAGTACAATCGACCAGAATCTGTAACTCAATCCGCCCGTCAATAGGTTGAAGTAATGCAGATTTCTCAAGGCAGGTCAACGTCTGTGTGTCAATATCGTAATGTATGTTCTCCCCTCGCACCCCAAACCCAACTGCGCTCGCTTCACCAAGTTCAATCTCTGCCCGAATATCGAACAACTCGCCTTCGATACCATCAAGCAAGTTGGTCGCAGGAGCCAATCGCTCATCATTCCATGTATGCCGCCGCATGTGAATAGTTTCAATCTCCCTTACAGGTTTACGGAACATCCGAATTCCGTCGGCGGTGGTTCTTAGCGTCAACTCGCACGGAAAAGCCATCTGTTGATTAAATGGCATATCGGGGTACTTGCCTCCACTCATCCAAGCTATCTGTAATCGCCGATTATCAGACGAAGGAATGTCGCTCCACGTTTGCGCGGCGTAACAGTTTGCGCCATGTTCGGAACGTAGAACATCACCCTCCGCAGTAAAATGTTCCCCGTCAAACGTTCCGATGAAATGCCGTCCGTTTGCTCCCCAGAACACCCACTTCGTGTGATCGGGGTTTCCATCTACCGGCAATTCAAAGAGATCCGGGCATTCGCTGGAATCGGGCAGATGAACATCGGACAGTTTCGTCCAAGATTTTAGATCTGATGATCCAAAAAGCGCGAAATCGTTGTTTTCCAGATAGAGCGCCATCACCCATTTCTTCGTAGGATTATGCCAGATGACCTTTGGATCTCGGTTACCTTTGGCGAGATTGGAAAGCACCGGGTTGTTTTCGTACTTCGTCCATGTTCTTCCGCTATCGTTGCTGTAGGCAATGCTCTGTGTATAAGCTGTTTCCTTTGGGGCGAACTCTCCCGCGGACGTGTAGATAACGACCAACACACTTTCTTCGCCCGTCTGAAATCCTGACGTATTGTCCCAATCGACGACCCCAGAGCCTGAAAAAATTGTCCCTAGCTCATCCGGCTCAATAGCATGAGGCAACTGTTCCCAATGCACCATGTCCGGGCTCACAGCGTGCCCCCATGTCATATTTCCCCAGTCGATTCCCGAAGGATTGTGCTGGAAGAACATATGATATTCACCATTGTAATAAATCAGACCGTTTGGATCGTTCAGCCAGTTCTTTTTCGCCGTAAAGTGAAACTGGGGCCGGTACTTTTCTTTGTATAGCGTGTCATCAATCATTCGTGTCTCCTCAATCTACGAATATAATCCTTTTTGACAATTATCCTGTACTGTGCATCGCCGCGGCAATGCCATTGATTGCCAAAAACATGGATTGACGCAGTTCGGAGTTGTCTTCAGGAAACGCTCTCCAACGCCTCAGCAGCTCGGTTTGGAGCAAGTTTAACACATCGGTGTACGGATTACGAAGGCTGATGGATTTTTGGATTACGGGGTTGTTGTCCAACAGCTTTGACTGGCCGGTGATTTGTAGGATGGCACGTTGTGCGAGTTTAAAATCGTGCTGTATTCGTTCGTGAAATGTACCGTCCGATAAAGAAGCATACCGCTTAGCCATATCAAGACGTGCCCTAGCCATTTCCGCTTGGGCATTGTCGACGACAGCGCGAAAAAAGGGCCAGTTGCGATAGTATTCTCGTAAATCCTCGGGACCGCTTTGATGTTCATTGATGTACTTATTCAGCGCGCAGCCCATTCCATACCACCCCGGCACGTTGTAACGCGTTTGAATCCACGAGAAATTCCAGGGGATGGCACGTAGATCCCCAAAGCCGACTTCGCTGCCAGCTTTACGCGATGCCGGACGTGAGGCAATCGGGAGATGACTAATTTGTTCAATTGGCGTTACTTGCACGTACCAAGGCCAGAATTCCTCGTCATCAATTAGATCGCGATAAGCCTTCATTGATTCACTGGCAAGGAAGTCCATCAAAGGGTTCGAGTCTTGCCCCAAATTTGCGGATTCGGGGTGCATGGTCTTGAGCATGGCGTTGACGATCTGCTCCAAATGCCTATGGGCGATACCTGGAAGAGAGTACCGGAAAGAAATTACTTCCCCTTGCTCGGTAAAACGGATGCGCCCGTTGTAGGTCTCCTGTGCCATGGCGAAAATTGCGCGGTTCGCCCTTCCGCCGCCGCGTCCTATGGTTCCACCGCGTCCATGAAACAGTCGCATCTCAACTTGAAACCTCTGACAAACGCGAGCTAACACCGCTTGTGCCTTGTGCAACGACCAGTTTGCCATCCAGTAACCCCCGTCTTTGTTGCTGTCGGAATAACCCAGCATGATCTCTTGGAAGTCGTCACGCGCTTTGAGATGAAGGCGGTAAATGGCATTCGTAAATAGAGACGCCATTAATGACTCTGCCCGCTCAAGATCGTCTATGGTCTCAAGCAGCGGTACTACATCGATGCCACAATGCACCTGTTCATTATCGTAATGCCACAATCCGACCTCTTTAAGCAAGAGTAGCACTTCAAGAACATCGCTCACAGCGTCGGTCATACTAATGATGTAACTGCCGATCGAGTCAGCGTCACGTTCCACAGCCTCCGCTACCAAGTCCATTACCTCAAGCATCATTCGTGCTTCGCCTGTGGTCTCTGTCTTGGGAGGCAACAACGGTCGTCTGTTTTTTAGTTCACGTTCGAGGATTTTAAGGCGCTCCTCCTCGGAGAGAGAAGAATAGTTCGTACATACCCCTCCGGTAGCTAGTAATTGACCAACCGCTTCCTCATGAATCTTACTGTGTTGGCGAATATCAAGAGCCGTTAGATGGAATCCAAACGTTCGTGCACGGATAACCAAGTCTGCAAGATGGCCCGTCACAGCCAGTTCTGGCATATTACCGTCACTTAAACAGCGTTGAATCAATTCCAGATCATTAACGAAATTAGCGTGGTCGTATTCCTTTTCGGCAGTGAGAGTTGCTCCATCCCGCATCTTTCTAAGTCGCGCCATCATATAGCTGACCTTGATTCGGTACGGTTCATTGGAGAACGGATGAATCTCATCTTCCGTCAACAATCCGCTATTTGAATCCTCCTTCAAGGACTGTATAAGCTCGTCCGGTACAGGATTGAAGTGACTTGAGATGCTTAGGTCATGCCATAGGAGGCGTAATTCGTCCAGGTAAAGGTCGATGACTGTTTGTCGGTTGAGTCGAAGTGCGGCGCGCGTTATTTCCGCGGTCACATTGGGGTTGCCGTCGCGATCGCCGCCAACCCACGAACGAAAGCGCAGAAATGTGGGTAATTCCACCTCTCGCTCATAATATACCTTGAGCGCCTCCCGCAAATCGCTGTACAACTGAGGTACGGTCTGCCATACACAAGTACTCAAGAAATGAAGAGCATGTTCCACTTCATCAATAACAGAGGGACGTTCAATCCGAATCTCGTCAGTTGCAAGCAGGAGTGCAATCTGAGAATAGATGTCCCTAATGGCAATATCGCGCTCCGAAGGAAGGAGTATCTGTGTCTGGAGTCTTTTCAGTTGATCGGCAACCTGCTGCTGTTTGCGCGCAATACTTCGGCGGCGGACTTCGGTGGGATGCGCGGTGAACGTCGGTTGGATATCCAAACGACCCACCCACTTCAATACACTTTCGAACGGGACACCTGCCTGCTTGAGGTAGTGGATAGCTTCGGCGATTGATTCCACCCGTGGAGTCTCGGTTGTCGCGTTTCTCTGCCGCTCGCGGTTGATACGTACGATTTCGCGCTGTTCCGCTTTGTTGACGAGATAGAAAAAACCGGTGTACCCACGAAGCAACCAAACAATCTGCTCACTCGACAGTGATTGGATGATCTCACCCGCCCGGTCTCGAAGCTCCTCTTTTCCCGTGGTTGCCGCATCTTTGCAGAGAATTCGCAACTGTTCGGCTAACGCCAAGATTTCGTCGCCCGCCTGCTGCCTGATGGCGTGACCGAGTAGTAATCCCAATAGATGGACCTGCTCGCTCAAAGACGTCGTAATACCTGTGCCTTCAACCTCTATTTTTAAGCCTCGCCAACTATTCATGATTCTCCTCTTTTCCTGCAATGAACGAACGAAATATCTCCTCAAGGTCTGGTAGATGCCCCTTACACCTTCAATTTCATTATACACGACTTTCAGTGGAATACAAGATGAAATATCTTGACAATGCTCTCATTTTCGCGTATTCTGAACGCTGATTGACTGTACAATGTTCAACATATATTCTTGTCAAGGTAGCAAGACATTTGGATCAATTACCCAATCGAATTCAAATAAAAATTCAACTTCACCCCACTCCCCTAAAGAAAATAGAGAATAAAAAATGTGCGATTCTAGCGATTGAAAACCGGATTGTTGATGGACATTTTGCCGATTCTTAAGCGTACAAAAACGATGAGCGAGGTGGAGGAAGAATCGGAATGGGTATCAACGCCACCAACGATTTTAAACCTGTTCCGGAGAAGTTTTCCGGGCGTTTTCGAATTGAAGATTTGCAATCTCTAAATGTGTCGCCCGCAGAACATGCCAAGAAGCGGTACTCTTCGTTTGGCTTCTCACTCCTGACAGGTGAGAATGAAAGGTGAGAGGATGCAAGCTATTTACATTGATGATATTGAGACTATACGCGTTGGGACCAGGGAAATTCCAAAACCCGGTGGCGATGAGATTTTACTAAATGTCCGATCGGCTGGAATCTGTGGGAGCGACCTTCACATTCTCAAAGGGGAGTTCGGTGTGCTACCGGTCATTCCCGGTCATGAATTCTGCGGAGATGTCGTTGAAATCGGGAAGAATGTCACCACTCACAGCCTAGGTGACCGTGTGACGGTGAATCCATCGGGAATTGGCTACGGAACTCTGATTGCCGGCGGATTTGAAGATTACGTCGCGGTTCGCGCCTCACGCGCCCACCCCCTGGACGATCTCACCTATGATGAAGGCGCGTTGATAGAGACCCTTGGCTGTATCGTCCACGCTATTGATAGCGCGAGGGTCACTTTAGGCGATGAGGTGCTAGTAGCCGGTGCGGGTCCAATCGGCTTGTTGATGCTGCAAGTGGCAAAATTATCTGGGGCACTCTCGGTGACCGTCACGGATGTCGTGGAAGAAAAACTCGCGAAAGCCGAGGAACTCGGTGCAGACGAGACCATTATTGTAGACAAAGATCTCAAGGACCAGCTTCTTGCCACGCATCCCGACGGATTCCATTTGACCATTGACGCCACGGGAAATCCCAAAGCCCAAGAACAACTCCTTGGTTTTACCGCTGATCGAGGCACGGTATTGGTATTTGGATTCGCTTCGCCCGGCGCCATCATGGGAGTCGAACCTTATGACATTTTCAAACGTGAACTAAAGATTATCGGCGCATACTCGCTCGGCAACAAATTCGAGAGGTCATTGGCACTTGCCAAAGCCAAGCGCGTAAAGCTCGTGGATCTCATCAGCCATCATTTCCCCCTGGCCGAATTCGCTAAAGCCATTGAAACAACGCGTGGACCGGAACCGTCGCTCAAGATTCTCATGCATCCTGAAGCTTCATAGCGCTGTACATTGTAGTACGTTTATTAGCAACTGATGCGAAAAGACCAACATGCAAGCGGTATTCTTTGATGCAATCGACACGTTGCGCGTCGGAACAGCAGAAATACCCAAACATGGCGATGACGAGGTATTACTCAAAGTTCATTCAGCAGGCATCTGCGGCACCGATCTCCACATTCTGAAGGGAGAATACGGCGGATATTTTCCTGTTATTCCCGGACACGAATTCTCGGGTGAGGTTATTGAGGTAGGAAAAAATGTCACTAGGTTGGTTCCGGGCGACCGTGTAGCTGTTCATCCGGGCGCGGGATACGGCGTGTGGGCACCCGGCGGTTTCGAGGACTACGCAAAGGTGCGGGAAGAGAACGCCTTCAAGATTGACCATCTCACTTATGACGAAGGAGCGCTTGTTGAACCGTTAGCCTGCGCTATCAACGGAATCGACACCGTTGGCGTAAATCTCGGCGACGACGTCTTGGTCGTGGGTGGAGGCCCCATCGGGTTGCTTCTCATGCAGGTTGCCAAACTCGCGGGCGCTCGGTCGGTTGCGGTCGCGGATATCGCAGCGGAAAAACTGACCAAGGCGAAAGAATTGGGGGCGGACGAAGTCTTTGATGCACGCGATAATCTTAAAGAACAACTCTTGGAGGCGCACCCCGACGGGTTCCATTTGACTATTGATGCAACAGGCAATCCTATTGCTCAGGAGCAGATGCTTGATTTTACCCAATCTGGGGGCAGATTCCTTCTCTTCGGCGTTGCGGCACCCGACGCAACAATGACCGTCAAACCTTTTGACATCTTCTTCCGCGAGTTGAAGATTGTAGGCGTACACGCCTTTGGCGACAAGTTCGAACGGGCTGTTGAGTTAGCCAAATCAGGAAGAGTAAACCTTGCGGAGATTATCAGTCATCACTTCCCACTCGCTCAGTTTCATGAAGCGCTTGACCTGACCCGCGGGCCAGAACCTTCTCTGAAGATTCTCATGCACCCGGATGGAGACGCTTAGACGGTGGTCGGGTGTGGCAATCCTGTGTTCAACCATGCCAAAGTAACCAATGGAAACGAATAGCCCCTGTTTTTCGTTTTTCGCTACGTATGTAACTTAAGTTGTTACTCATTCTCCTAAGTGGGGCTTCTAGATCGAACTCCTTGGCAGAATTCAAGAAATTTCAAGAATGAATAGGTCAATATCCGGAACTATTATATTTGCCAGAATTCATACAGCGGAAGGTCTAATCCAAGGTTATGGCAGATGCTAACGTCTTGAAAGAATTTCTCGGCGAAGTCAAAACGGCGATTGATGCGTACATTCTTGATTTTCTTCCGTCCGAACATAGTCGAGCTGAAGTACAATGTCTTTACGACATGATGCGGGATTATCCTCAGAGATCCGGCAAGCGGCTGCGCCCCGCGTTGTGTTTGCTCATCTGCGAGGCATTCGGCGGTAACCCTAAAGACGCATTCAATACTGCGGCAGCGCTTGAATTGCTTCAGAACTGGTTGCTAATCCATGACGATATCGAAGACGGATCGGACCTTCGTCGTGGGGAACCCTGTCTGAACCAGAAGTATGGCGTTCCGTTAGCGCTCAACGCGGGAGATGCACTTCACTGCCGAATGTGGGAGATGCTCCATCGAAACGCCGAGATACTTGGGCACGAGGTCGCATTTCAGGTACTCGCTGAATTCACGTGTCTGAGCAATCAAGTTGTCGAAGGGCAACATATTGAGCTAAGCTGGGTCAATAACAATCAGTGGAATCTCATCGAAGATGACTATTGGACGATGTGCGTGCAGAAGACCGCTTGGTACACGTCCATCGCACCCTGTCGCTTGGGCGCGATTACGGCAGGGGCCGCAAAGGCTGATGTGGATCACTTCATTGAAATTGGCAAGAACTTGGGCGTCGCTTTTCAAATTCAAGATGATGTTCTGAATCTCATCGGGGAAGAAAGCCAATACGGCAAAGAAATCGCTGGAGACATCAGCGAGGGCAAACGTACATTAGTATTGATTCATCTATTCAATTCGTGTACGCATGACGAGGCGGACCGAGTCGTCGAAATCATGGCCAAGAATCGAAGCAGAAAAAGTTTAGCCGACATCAATGAGGTATTGTCACTCATGGAAAAGTATCAATCAATTGCATATGCACAGAAACGGGCCAAAGCGCTAGTGGAGGAGGCATGCACCCAATTCGCGCAGCGATTTGCCCATATACCGGATAACCGAGCAAAGAACCTCTTTATACCGCTTGTCAAATTCGCCGTTGAACGGGATTATTGATTGAGCGACATGGGGAGAGTCAATACGGAGACAGAGTGAATTCGCTTGAGTGAACTACAATAGAAGCTCAGGCACAAATGCTCATAAAATGGAGAGTTTGAAATGCCATTAGTGTCCATGCGTCAAATCCTTGATGAAGCCGCGGCAGGCGGCTACGGAGTTGGCGCATTCAATGTTAATAACATGGAGCAGATTCAATCCATAATGGAAGCTGCGCGTGAAACCGGGTTTCCACTAATCATTCAGGCAAGTCGGGGTGCGCGAAAGTACACCAACGATCGATTCCTGCATCATCTGATGATGGCAGCTATAGAACTATATCCGGACGTGACGGTCGCGCTTCATCAGGATCACGGGAATAGCCCGGAAACGTGCAAATCGGCGATCGAGATGGGCTTTACTAGCGTAATGATGGACGGCTCGCTGATGGAGGATGGGAAAACACCCGCGGATTTTGAATACAACGTTGAGGTTACGCGGCACGTTGTGGAAATGGCTCATGCGCGCGGCGTCACTGTCGAAGGCGAACTCGGTTGTCTTGGTTCACTGGAGACGGGTGAGGGTGAAAAAGAGGACGGGCACGGCGCAGAAGGCGTTTTAGCGCACGACCAACTTCTCACGGATCCGGAACAGGCAGTGGAATTTGTTGAGCGAACAGGCGTCGACGCACTCGCAGTGGCGATCGGGACAAGCCACGGTGCGTACAAATTTTCCCGAAAACCCGATGGCGACGTGCTTGCCATGGACCGAATCATTGAAATTCATAAATTGCTTCCGAATACCCATCTCGTGATGCACGGGTCGTCAAGCATTCCCAAGGACTTACAGGACATTATCAACAACAATGGCGGCGAGATTCGACCTACTTGGGGTGTGCCGGTCGAGGAGATCCAACTTGGAATCAAGAACGGAGTTCGCAAGATAAATGTGGACACCGATAGCCGCCTCGCGATTACAGGTGCAATTCGTAAGTTCCTTACGGAAAACCCGGAAGAATTCGATCCGCGCAGTTATTTGACGCCAGCGCGCGATGCAATGAAAGAGATAATCAGATCTCGGATGCTGAGTTTTGGGGAAGTCGGGAATAGGGTCGATTATGAGCCGATCCCCTTGGATGCAGTTGCTCAACGATACGCCGAAGAAGCCGTGCTCAACTAAATGGTTTTCTCGCTGATTTCATATGGCATCGGATTAAGGTGGTAGGTATACGCCATGTGCCGTAAACCACCCTACACCACCCAACTTTGGGTAGGAGCGATCTCCGAATCGCGACCTAATTATCTGTGTTTAATACTTATCGGGTAAACCACTAAACCGCCGCGGTGGAGCAGATTCGGTTTTGAGTTCGCGGCACACCTGATAATTTTCAACATTCCAGCGCAGTAAAATCCCCGCCTATCGACGCAATGCGTATCCACCATAGAGTAGTAGACCTCAAGCTGGTTCACCCCTTCAAGATTGCACGTCGAGCCGTCGACGAATATCGTCAAGTCGTTTCTGTCGAAATCGGCGGTGGACTGGGAGAGGCGCCGCCTGCACGTTTCTACGGAGAGACAGTCGAAACTGTAGGTGTTGCCTTGGAGATTTTGGACTCCGGCCTTGACGGAGATTTGGACGCGATTCAGAGCGTGATGGCGAAACTTGAGTCTGTGCTCGGCGGCAACTATGCTGCCAAGTCCGCGATTGATATGGCGCTCCATGATCGACTCGGCAAAGCATTGGGATTACCCTTGTATCGTCTGTGGGGACTAGATCCGGACGCGGTGCCGCCAACATCATATACCATAGGACTGGATGAGCCGGGTGTGATGCAACAGAAAGTTCGTGAAGCGGGCGATTACGCAATTCTGAAGGTAAAGCTCGGAACGCATCAAGACCTTCTGATCATTCGCGCCCTCCGCGAGGTCACGGATAAACCAATCTATGTGGATGCCAACACCTCATGGTCGACAAAAGAAGCGGTGCAGAAGATTCGCGAGCTTACTTCCCTAGGCGTTGATATCGTTGAACAACCGATTGCGGCACACGATTTAGAAGGCTTGAAATTCATTCGCGAACACACCGATATCCCGATAATTGCCGACGAGAGTGTCAAGCGTGCAGCCGACATTCCAGCACTTTCAGATTGCGTGGACGGCATCAACATTAAATTGGTAAAATGTGGTGGTCTCCTTGAAGCTATGCGCATGATAAGTGTTGCACGCGCTCACGAGCTGCGAATCATGATGGGTTGTATGATTGAAAGTTCACTCGGTATAACGGCGGCGGCGCATTTGACTCCTCTCGTCGATTACGTCGATCTCGACAGCCACTTGTTGATTGCCCACGATCCTTATATCGGCGTAACGCTCAAGAACGGTAAGTTAGTCCTTCCAAACCGCCCGGGTATTGGTGTAATCCAAAGAACCGCCGAACAGAATTAAACGAATTCCCTAGCGCAGCGTCACGGCGTGTTTTTTAAGTCGAACTTTGATAGCCTACTACATTGAGTATGTTCAAAGAATACGGTCCGTAGGGAGCAAACAAAGGAATCAAGAGTGACTATGATTGGGGCCAACCGGTTCCTATCAAGTGATAATACAAACGTGGAAAGATCAGTCTTCAAATGGCCAAAAATTACCTTGCTACCGATTATTCAAAAGGCCTCATAGGGTATCCCTGTCGCCGATAAATTTGAAAACAATACAATCTTACATGAAAGGAAGTCAGATGGAATTACGGGATCGTTGCGTTGCCATTACGGGAGGTACAGGTGCATTAGGCACCGCTGTGTGCGGGGAATACCTGAGACGGGGGTACCGCGTTGCCATTCCCTTTATCTTCGATCACGAGATTGAAGGCTTTGAAAACGCGATTGGCGACCTAAAATCGCGGGTAACGCTTATCCGCGCCAGTGTTACTGCTGAGGCGGAGGTGAATTCCTTCTTTCAGACCGTTCTGGATAAGCACGGCGGCATTGACATTTTGGTAAATGTAGTCGGAGGTTTCAAGGGAGGGATTTCGGTCTCCGATATGGAAGTGGAAGATTGGGATGCGATGATGAATCTCAATCTAAAGTCGGCGTTTCTTTGCTGCAGAGCTGTGCTGCCGCACATGAAGCAACGCAGGTTCGGAAAGATTGTTAATGTCTCGGCGCGCGCCGGTTTAAGTGGCGTAGCTGGCCTCAGTGCCTACTGCGTTTCCAAAGGCGGTGTGCGCCTCCTATCGGAGTCGATTGCCGAAGAAGTCCAGGACTTAGGGATTAACGTCAACGCCGTCATGCCGAGCATCATTAATACTGAAGCGAATCGTAAGGCAATACCGGAAGAAGATCACTCCCTTTGGGTCGATCCTGCCGACATTGCAAGAGTCATCCTCTTTCTGACTTCCGATGATGCCGCCGTTATCAACGGTGCCGCCATCCCGGTGTATGGTCGAGTGTAGAGTATCGAAGTTCCGAGTGCTCCCAGACGGTCCTCAAGGCTATGCCTAAGTTATACTTCGAACCAGCCGAAAATCTTTCATGAACCACTTTCCTCAATTTGCCGCTTCTCATCCACAGACACTCTTGAGCGCCAGTTCACGAACCCAATGGCTAACACGATAATAAATGCGGGCAGGTGTAGCCAGATCGCGGAGCGAATGAGTATAAACCCCATCCCCGAAACAAGAAATATCAACCGCATCCAAAGGCTTAAAGGCGCCAAGAGATAACCGGCAACGCTTGCAGCCAGCGGTACGATGCCAAGCGCAGTCATTCCCAGACTTCCCGCAATCGACCACACTCCCGCAGTTCCGCCGTGCGAAGATAAGGTTAACAATTCCGGGCGCAGCACGAACGCGTACGGAAGTGCGAAACCAACCAGCGCAAATCGAAAAGCGGCGACTCCCGTCCTCATGATGTTGGCATTCGCAATTGCTCCCGCCGTGTAGGCTGCCAAGGCAACCGGCGGTGTGACCATGGACATCATACCGAAATAAAAAATGAAAAGATGCGCTGCAAGCGGAACCAATCCCAAGTCGGTCAATACGGATCCGACCAAAGTCGCCATCAGAAGATAACATACCGACGAAGGCAACCCCATCCCAAGCACAATGGTCGAGACCATCAGAAGTAACAACGCCAAGATCAGGTTGTTTTGGGCGAGGGGTACAAGCAAACCGGGCAACTTTGTGCCGATGCCAGTCAGCAGTACGACACCGAGGATTAACCCTACGCATGATGCCGCCGCAATCAGTGAAACCCCGCCGTGAGCGGCTTTCGCCATGGCGTCGCAAATCTCGCGAATCCCTATTCGGGTATGGCGGCTTAACGCACTCACGGCAAGTACGACAACCAAACCCCACGTTACCGCGCGAAACGGCGTGTAACCGAGAATCAAGAACAGGATGAGCACGCAGAATCCCGCACAGAACACGAGCCCTTGTGCAGCAGAGGGTTTTTCATCGAGTTGGTGGCTTGGCATTTCAGCGGTTGCACCAACAAGTTTAGCACGGAAATGGACGATTAAAAGGAGTGCTCCATAGTAAAGGATGGCAGGAATTAGCGCAGCCTTGATTATCTGTAGATAAGTCACGGGAGGCGCAACAATCTCAAGCATCATATAGGCGCCTGCTCCCATTATAGGCGGCACTAGTGCACCGCCCGAGCTAGCCGCCGCTTCAATTCCTGCGGCAGTTGTCGGCTGAAACCCCGCACTTCGCATCATCGGGATGGTAAATGTCCCCGTTGTAGCCGTGTTGGCAACGGCGCTGCCGGATAATGATCCCATCATACCGCTGCTGATAACAGCAACCTTGGCAGGACCGCCTGCACTCGAATGAAACAAGCGTCTTGCGAAATTGATGATGTACCTAGTTGCGCCCGTCTTTTCCAGAAGTGTGCCGAACAGTACAAAGAGAAACACATACGTAAACATCACTTTCAGCGCGATTCCAAATACACCCTGGCTGTGTAAAAACGTTTGGCTGACAATACGTTCCCAAGAATGTCCGCGATGAAAGAGCCATCCGGGCATGGACTGCCCAAAGCCTGCATATAACAGAAAAACCATGGAGAGCAGTGGAAGAGTTAATCCAATCGCTCGCCGCGCGGCTTCCAAAACCAGCACCAGTCCGAGCAAACCAACCGAATAATCAATGGATTGTTCCACCCCGGCGCGGTTTCCGAGGGGTTGGCTCTCGATCCAAAACCGTTGGAACATAGGTTCTGTTTGCACTACAATATAACCGAAACAGGCAACGGCACAAACAACCAGGATGAAGTCCAATACTTGACCGAGGATTCCTGATTGAAGTTTGGAATGAAGGGGGTATTTTAGAAAGACGAGAACCAACCCCAACATGGCAAAAAGCGCCACTTGGGACTGGGGTAAGAGTTGGGGATAATTAACCTCCGCGAGAACAAACAAACTCAAAATCACGGCTAACGCCTTAAAGAGCCTTTGGCGGAGGCGTTGGAGGGAGTGCATTCCTAGTCTCGGCTTTCAAGCCGACGTACCCAGATATTACGGAAGCGCATCGGATTCCCGTGGTCTTGAAGCTTGATTGGTCCTTCAGGGGGGTGCGGTACATCATAAGAAGGAGCTCCACCGTGGCCCGTCGGTCCCAGAATCTCTTGGTAGTGCTGAACCAAAACGCCATTGTGCACGACGGTAGCATAGGAGGGCGATTGAAGCTTCTCTCCATCAAATTGGGCGGGAACGAAGAAGATATCGTAAGTTTGCCACTCGCCTGGTTTCCGAGAGGCATTGACGAGCGGGGGCCATTGTCCATAGATAGCGCCTGCTCCGCCATCCGCATAAGTGGGGTTGTCGTAGCAATCCAGCACTTGAATCTCATACAGATTCAGCAGGAAAACACCGCTGTTACCGCGTCCCTGGCTATCTCCCTCTACCTCTGAGGGCGTCGCCCATTCCACATGCAACTGGCAATGTCCAAAATGTTCAACGGTTTCGATGTCTCCGGTCTTATTGACTTCCATGTAACCATTTTCAACTTTCCATTGCGCTGGACCGTCGCGCCCTACCCACTGATTCAAATTCGTGCCGTCAAAAAGTACTACTGCGTCTGACGGGGGGCTTCCCGCTGCTGCCGGTGAACTCTCGGTGCCAGGCGTGACAACCCGCGGCTGTGGTCGCCTTCCATCATGAACTCTCCACTCCGAATTGGGAATAAACGGAGTGTCATCGTAACCAACATTAGGTTTTCCTGTTTGTGCCAATGTGAGGTCTCCTTCTAAGTTAGAAATTAGCAATTATTCGGACCATATGCCAATCTCTTTGTAGTAACGAACGGCGCCAGGATGGAACAATGTACCCGTATCCTTGACGATATTTTTAGGGTTAATTGCTTTTCCTGCAGGGTGCTTCTTTACAACTTCAGCTCGATGTTCGTAGAGAATCTTGGTGAATTGATAAACATCCTCTTCTGCTTGATCGATTGACGTAATCAGATGCATCGCGCCAACATTCATCCCGTCGAAGGGTTCATCTTGGTTCCGGTAGGTCTCCGCAGGAATAGTCGCAGATTCAAAAAACGGATAATCGTTAACCAATCGTTCTTTCGCCTTCGAATCAAAAGGAACGAACAGAATATCTTGGGAGGAGGCGGCTTGAGTGATTGAAGCTGTTGGAACGGCACCACCCAAGAACGCTGCGGCCGCAGAGCCATCTGCCAACATGTTCACCGCGCCCGCCTGTGTATTGTTTAGCGGCGTAAAATCTGCATAGGTCACGCCGTGAGCGTCTAGAATCGGTTTTAGGAAGTATTCAAACCCGGCACCAGCAGGCCCAACGACTACCCGTTTACCTTTCAAATCCGCAAGTTGCTTTACTTCCGACGATTTTTGCGTGATAAAGAGGGCAACGTTCGGAGCCAGTGTCATCACCGCGCGAATGGGTTGTTTTCGCTTCCATGCTCCTTCACCCCGAACCGCGAAATAGGAGATGGCGGCATTAGCAAGGGCAAACTCCAACTCACCCTTTGCGAGGCGCCGAATGTTTTCTTGCGTCCCTTTCGTAGCTTCCGCGGCGACCTCCCAGTTCAAATCGCCGACGTTGTCGCTGACGACTTGGGCAATGGCGCCCCCCACCACGAAAAATGCGCCGCCTGGTGGAGCCGTACCTACGCTGAAAAACTGGCGTTTGCCCGTCTTTTCTGCAAAAGCACCATTTTCGGTCAAGAAATTAAAGCATAGAAAAATGGCAACTACTAAGATTACAATACGCTTTTGGTGTCGATACGTTCCTGCGAAGGTCATTAAAGTACTCCTTGGTCGAAAGTACAACAGATAGTCGGATTTCAAGCTAAACAGTCTTAAATCTCTCAGGTTTGAATTCATCCCAATGCTTGATTGATGGTATGCTCTCAGGCACCGGCTCTGATGATGGTCGATCGTCTGAACGATCCAAATAGATAGCCTTCATACCCAACTCCATTGGCGCCAGAACATCGTTCGTATGGTTGTCTCCAATAAAAAGCACACCTTCCGCTTGATTAACCGGAATCGCTGCTCGTTGAAGAGCTCCGATGTAAATTGTGTGACCGGGTTTCTTGAACCCGAACGCGGCGCTGTCGATGACGAAATCAAAGTAACCATACAGACCGAATTTCATGAGCATTCGTTGTGGCCAATCACGCAGGTAGAAATTTGAAATAACGCCCATCTTAACTGTACCACGCCACCTTTGAAGCATCTCGCATACTCCCGGTGTAAGCCGCAGCGTGTTCGTATATTCTAACTCAAACCGCTTCATCATTCGACATACGAGTGCGTCAACTTCATCCTTGCGACTAGAATCCTTCGTGGTCAGAATTTCCTTAAGCCGATCTGCTAGGTCGACCTCTCCCCAGTTGTTACCATTCCACCGGTCCCGCTTCCATTTATCGTAATCGACCTTAAACTCGGATTCTGTGGCGTAAAACCCGGCTTCTACCGGTAGACACAATATAGGCTTCACACCTGATTCATCTCCGTCAGAAGTGAAATCGTCAATCAGCGTATTAAAGCAGTCAAAGAATATCCAATCAAAAGAGGTCGTCACTCTTTTCACGGTAAAATTCAAGAAGAACCACTGTCGATGCACGTTGCCCGGAAATTCGGTTATTCCGAGCGACTCTCCTTATAACGTAATCTCTTCGGGAAGAGGGCACATCTGCGCCATCGGCGTAAAGATTTTGTCTACATCTTTGGTAAACACATTCCCGCTCAGGATATCGACAATCCCCTGTTGACACTCCGGAAATTGCTTTAAGAATTTGGCAAAACTAAACTCTTTCGTGTAGAAGGCGTACACCAACTTTCGAAAAGACTCCATTCCTTTCACGAATTCTGTACCAAACTGGCCTAACCGCTCCCCCGACAAGTCACCGCTTTCAAGCGCGTCATTGATTGCATCAGCCGCCATCTCCCCAGACTTCAGTGCCAAAAATAGCCCGGTAGAATAAACCGGGTCCAAGAATCCGAACGCGTCTCCAACGAGCACCCATCCATTTCCGGCAATCTGTTGAGCGCGATAAGAAAAATCCTTTGTTGTTTTGACCGGAAACAGTTGTTTTGCGTTGTCAATTCGCCATTTCAACGCTGGACATTTCTCTAGCTCCGCCTTAAAGATAGCTTCGGCGTCTAGTTGAGCACCAGCTGACCGACGGTCTTGCAGCAGATAATCGATTGATCCGACGACACCTACGCTTACTCGGTTGTAGGGAAGCGGAATATACCAAAACCACGAATCTTTGTTCTCGGTGTGCAAGATTAACGTGGCTCCCTCATCAATCCCTTCGTCGCGAATCCCTCCCTCAAAGTGGGTGTATATCGACGCTTTTCTGAGTTCGGGCTCTGTGTCGTTGATTTTCAATCGTCTCGAAATTAACGCGCTTTGACCTGTTGAATCCGCGATTACTTTTGCAGGTAAATCCACGCTGCCTGTATTTGGAGATTTTGCCCGAACACCAACTGCTTGATCTTTCTCGAGCAACACACTGTGAACACTGACGCCGCGCCGTATCTCCACACCCTTTTCCAGAGCGTTTTCTAGCAGCATGTCATCAAATTCGCTACGGAGAACCTGCCAAGTCATGGAACTCTCATGCGGATCATTTTCATAGAAATAGAACGGCGCCGACGCCTTGCCCGACTGCGAATAGAACTGAACGCTGTATTTTTTCGGAAAATGACTCGCCTCCAGTTTTTCCAACATTCCCAGCCGTTCAAACGTCCAATAACTGGCAGGAATGAGAGACTCACCAACCTTGAAACGCGGATTCGAATCGCGCTCTAGAAGTAGTACGCGATACCCCTGCTGAGCAACCAAGGTTGCAACCGTGCTTCCAGCCGGCCCTCCGCCAATGACGATTACATCATAAGCCTGTTCCTGTAGAGTATTGTTCGTATTCATTGATGCCCTTGGATCTGTTGAATCTGTTGCCTGGGCCAAATTTACCCACTAGGCACTATCAACTACAACCAATTCCGGCTGAACACGCAGGATTCGATCGTCGTCGGGTGCTGGTGTCCCTCGTCCGTCTCGATTACTTGTCGCAAGGTAAATCTGCCCGTTAGGTCCCACCAGTACATCACGTAAGCGTCCAAATTCTCCTTCAAACAGCGACTCCTCTGTGACCGCCCGACTACCGTCAGTCGAGAGAGTCAACCTTATGAGGGATTCCCCTCTGAGGGTCGTGAAGAGAAAACTACCCTTCCATCCGGGAATAAGATCGGCGTTGTAGAAATCTGCACCGCAGGGGGCCACAGTCGGTGTCCAGGTTGCCACCGGCTCGGCTACACGATTTTGTATGCAGAAATCCTCTTCCAATCGCACGTCGTTGTCGCAAAAACCGTGAACGTTAGGCCATCCATAATTCCGTCCAATCTCAACCCGGTTGACTTCATCGTTATCGGCTGGACCGTGTTCCGTTAAGTAAAGGTCGTCCGTCTCGGGATGAAAGACCAGTCCCTGTGCATTACGATGTCCGTAAGAGTATATTGTCGTGCCAAACGGGTTTCCTGGGGCGGGTTGACCGTCCAATGTGAAGCGGAGAACTTTACCGGCAACCGAGTCCAGATCCTGAGAAAGGTGTGGAAGATTGGCATCTCCAGTCGTCATGTAGAGGAATCGATCTCGCCCGATGGTAAGGCGCGATCCATTGTGAATGCCGTCACCGGGAATATTGTCTAGCAGCACCTCCGCGCCTTCAAGCGAAACCCCGTTGAAGCGCATTCTGACCAGTCGGTTTCGTATGTCGTTGCCGACACGAAAAGAGTGAGCGAAATACACAAATGGCTGCGCATCGAAGTCGGGGTGGAAAGCAATTCCCAGCAAGCCGCTCTCACCAATCTCTGTCACTTCAACATTTTCAGCGCTTGCTGCAAGACCACTGACCGGATCGACGCGTCGGACTGTTCCACCGCGCTCCGTCACCCAAATCATGTCGTCCGGTCCCCACGCGATTTCCCAAGGGGTATCCAACCCCGATACAAGCGTATCAACCCGAAATCCAGCTAGGGCAAACTTCTCATCTTCGACGTTATCGTTAAATAGTTCACCGACTCCTGAACATCCGGATAGCCACTTAATCGAAACACTTAGGGGGATGAGCTTAAGAAAGTCGCGCCGTCTCATGCGGCTAAATCCCAGTACATGGTTTATCCTTCGGAATGCCAAATTATAGGCTTGACAGCCTATCCCTTGTATGTTACCATCCCTTTGCTGGGAATAGTACGAGATGCCCCGTAGGTGGATACGGACGCCATCGCACTCGTTCACACGAGCAATCGGGTTACCTCGTACCTTTTCCGGTAAATACTAGCTGCAAGGAGGCTAAGTGGACTTAGCCATTTTAACCGTCATTAGCGCCATCGCCCATCGAGGAGCTTGTTCTATAGTCGCTGCAGGAACACCAGAGAATGTCTTACACCATTCAATGGCTCTACAGCGTCCATCCGTGAGGAATATGGTACGAGTTTATATGTACGCTGCCATTCCTCTTGGTTGCTTAAACGGCTTCTTGCTCTATGGCGGCGTTGGCTTGGTTATTTGCGGCCTCGGCACATGGCTTGGCATGTTGCTTGTCAATCTGGTTCTGCGTTTCAACCCTGCAACGCAGCTTTTCGTGTGCGGAACCGCAAATGTGATATGGACACTCGTTAATTTAGCAAACGCGTAGCTTGTAGGTTAAGCGATTGGCTACCTGTTACGAGCAGGTAGCCAATCATTATGCGAGTCTTACAGAAAGGAGTTTCCCCATGCAAAGGCAACCAGTCTTTCCGCCCAAGTGCGACATCATACTCACTGAAGAAGAGTACGAACTCATCATGAGGCATAGAGCCTTTAAGCGTATAGCCTATGAACAAGAACTACGCCGACTGGCTCTTAGCCAACGAGTGATGCCTAGACCCGCACCTAAACGACCATTTAGGTCGCTCAGCTCTCTACAGTTTTAAGCGACTGGCTATCTGCTCACAACAGATAGCCAATCATTATGGAAACACCATTGAAAAACCAATGCCCTAGTGCAGCTCCTTAGACTGGAGGTAAATGCAAACCGGCTATTCTCGAAACTATCTTACTGATAGTGTGCGTGTTCAAGAATACTTCCGCAAACGCGAGAAGGTTCTTAATACGCTAGATGCAAAGCTAGAATCGGGTGAAGCATCACTCGATGATTTTGCAGATGCTATTCGCATATTGCGAACAGATGGCGCTTTACAGCGTGCTCTGTTCAGACAGTGTGGAATAGCTGTTTAGCAACCTTCTTCCCTAGGGCATTCAATGGTGGTTCCACCACCTCAAGCGAAGCAATTCTCCAGAAAATACTCGAACACATTGCTCCGCTTTCGATGGTTGTACTTATAACACGCCTCCGACACAAACAGTGGCGTGAACTGGCGAGTATATTTGTGGTGCGATCCGTACCATGCACGCTTGAGGAGCGACCAAAAGCCCTCGATCGTGTTGGTATGGGTTGCACCGTCAACATACTGCACACTATGATTGATAACCTCGTGCTTCATCGTGGAATCCACGGCGTTGTAAGCCTTGTATTCGTCGGTTATCAAGGTAGAACCGTCAGGATTGACGTTATTCCTGATGAAGTTTAACACACCTTTGCCAGTCAAATCATCGGCAACTTGAGCCTTGACGTTTCCGTCCCGTTCCACCGCTCCGATGACCGGCGTTTTCTTCGTGCCCCGCCCGCGCTTGGGGTTATCTTCCGGGGGCTTGTTATCGTCATCTTCGCGCTTGTTTTCCTTGCGCGGCTTGCCACCCACATAGGTTTCGTCGGCTTCGACAATTCCCTTGAGCAGAGCGATGTTATCCGTCGCCATCTCCGCACGAATCCGATGTTGCATATACAATGCCGTCTGTTGAGTTAATCCCAGATCGCGCGCCAGTTGGTAACTGGACAGGCTTTTCTTGGCGTTCATCATCAACCCGATCGCCGCGAACCATTTCTGCAACGCCACTTGCGTTCCTTGAAAAAGCGTACCTGACAGCACATTGAAACTGGCATGGCAATCGTGGCAGTTCCAGCGGCCGACCAGCTTCTTTTCTTTGATCGCCAACCCGGATTCATATACTTTGGCGTTTCGAGTTTCCACCTTCTTCGCCACATGTACGCTCCCGCATTTGGGACAGTACGCTCCGTCGGCAAACCGGATGCTCTCCAGGTAGTTAATACATGATTCATGTGTCGGAAAACGTTCCATAATCTCGTACAAATTCACCGGCTTGACCTCCCATTTGGTATGCCCAAATGGTATCATATTCTGCCTTGTATGTCAAGCCTAACCGTTGTTATTCCGTTATCCTTTGACATCTTAACGATGATCCGTGAACCGGCGCGCCTTCAATTCGAATCGCGGCAACGACCCGTGATCCACCAATCTGACAGCGGCACGCAGTCCCAAGGCTTTTCGAATTGCTTTGCCAACGTCGTCCGGAAGAGCAGAGTAATCTGACGTGGAGGCTTCTAATCGAATCTCCATCTCATCAAGCGCCCCACGACGATATACGTCCACCGCAAACTCCCCGACTTCAGGAAAGCCGCGCACGATGTTCTCAATCGCACTCGGATAGACGTTTACCCCACGAACTATCAGCGCGTCGTCCAACCGTCCAATTACGCCGCCATCCAAACGTCGATACGAGAGGCCGCATTCGCAGTCGTCATCATGCAATTTCACATGGTCGCCGCTTCGATACCGAATAACGGGCATACATACGCGCCCAAGATTTGTGATAACTAACTCGCCTTCATTGGCATAGCTGCCAGTGATCGGGTCAATGACCTCAAAGATGAACTCGCGCTCGTTCAGATGAACGCCGGCTTGCGCCTGACATTCAAAACCCCACGCGCCGACTTCCGTTGCACCAACATGGTCGTAACACTTGGCGCCCCACGCGCTTTCAATCCGGTGCTTCGTCGACGGCAGGCTCGCTCCCGGTTCCCCTGCGTGAATCGTGGCACGTACGCTAGAGTTGGCGATGTCTATCCCTTCTGATTTTGCAACCTCGGCAAGATGAAGCGCGTAGGTCGGAGTACAAACCAGAACCGAAATGTCGTTAAATAAAATCGCGGACAGTCGCTGAAGAGAAGTCATTCCACCGCCGGGAATCGACAACGCGCCGATCCGTCCCGCCCCTTCATATGCACTCCAGAAGCCGATAAAGGGCCCGAACGAAAATGCAAAAAAGATACGGTCCGCAGAGGTTACACCTGCGGCATCATAAACTGTTTCCCAACATTGCGCCCACCAACTCCAACTTTCCGTAGTATCCAGCCAACGCAACGGCGCCCCTGTAGTTCCGGAGGTCTGATGAACGCGGACGTATTGGTCATTGGAGAATGTATGATTTGTGCCATACGGAGGGTTTGACGTTTGATCAATAGACAATTCCTCTTTTGTGGTGAACGGCAAGCGCCGATAATCGTCAAGGGAGTCAAATCTTGTTCCATCACAGATTTCTGCTGTCTTTAATTTCTCGCGATAGAATGGATTTCCTTTCAGTACAGAAGAAATCAGGCGTTGCAACTTCTCAAGCTGAATTGTCGTGAGTCCAGTGCGATCGATCGGTTTAACGGCATGTGAGTCCCGGTCTGAATTGTTCACGGTTGTGATGGCGTCACCTCTTGGGCGCTCTACCGTTTGCGGAACATATAATTTGCTGGAGTGACACATCCGCCAAAGAGGACAACTGCAAATCCGCCAATTCAAACGACGAATGTCGAGTAATTGCATTTGGAACTGCCACGCAAAATATACCGGCACGCTTGGCAGCCGTCACACCGTTCAGCGAATCTTCAAAAACTATAGCTTCGTTCGCTATTACCTTTAGTGCTTGCAAAGCGCCTACATACAGAGCGGGATCAGGTTTTACACGCTCTACGTCCTCGGAACATCGAATTGTACTAAAGTGATGTTCGAGTTTCAATCTAACCAAGTTGTCGACGACCCAACTCCTCGGTGAACTGGAAGCCACTCCCAGTCTTAGTCCCAATGTTCTGGCCTCGGCGATTTTATCTTCAACCCCTGGCATGACCGATTTCAAATCTATCAGACTGCTTTTTAGCGAAACTCGTTTCTGGTGAACCTTGGTTCGATCTAGGGGGTGTCCAAGCTGTGCTTCGAGATAATCATACGGGTCAAAGGCGTCTGCTGTTCCAACGCACTTTAACCATTCAGATATGGGCAAGGAACAACCGTAGTCTTGATAAATTTCCTGCCAAGATTGGTAGACTGGACTTTCCGTGTCGAGGATAAGCCCATCGAAATCGAAAATAACAGCCTTAATCATGTCAATCTGTCTTGATGCTCCCCCAAAGCGAAACAAGTTTGTGCAGTGGTGCAACAGCAGTTGACACAACGCCAGAATCATATTCTTCAACAGTCATAAGGAGATCGGGACCGATGTTTGCCACAACACCACCCAGTGCATAAATCTTTCCATCCACCACACCCGACTGCAAAAAGACGCGACCCGTAGGCATATCCAGTTTTGTCATCCATTGATCCGTCGCCGGGTGATATTCCTCTACCGATTGCATACCGGGCCCCTGAACGAATGTCGTTCCGCCGATGGCATAAATTCTATCATTCACAACTTCGGCTGTAAAACCGGTTCTTCCCGTCGGCATGTCTGTTTTCGGACCCCATGAGTCTGTGGCAGGGTCATATTCTTCAACCGTTGACAAAACCGGTCCCTGAACTGCAGGCGCGCCGCCGATGACGTAAATCTTCCCATCTACCGCCCCCGCCGCCATGCCCGACCTTGGATTGAGCATATCTGCTTTCTGTGTCCATGTGTCAGAGACAGGATCGTACTCTTCAACCGCTCCCAAAACGGGGCCGAAATTCGTCGCGATGCCGCCAATAGCGTAAATCTTACCGTTAACCGTAACCGCAGAAAACAGTGCTCTTGCCGTCGGCATGTCGGCACGCCGCATCCAAGTATTCGTCGCCGGGTCGTATTCTTCAACGGTCGGAATCGCAGGTTCCACATCGGTCCAACCTCCAATGACATATATCTTTCCATCGACTTCGGCGCTGGACATTCCCGCCCGCGCTGTCGGCATGTCTGCGCGTACACCCCATTCATCCGCCGACGGGTTGTAGACGTGCATACTCGGAATCACTTGTGCAAGCATACCTCCCATCACATACACTAGCCCGTCTGCCGCGCTAGCGGAGAAAAACAAGCGCGGTCCCATCATATCCGCTTTTTGACTCCATTGCTCCTCTTGAGCGAAGCCCACCTTAGGAGCAACTGCAATCAGACTCACTGCAAATGTAACAATCAAAGTATAGTATCGGTTCATAGTCATTTTCTCCACAGCGCTATGTGAATATCTCTTGTAGGGAATAATGATCGTTATTCCCCAGGCTAATAGATTGCATCGCCGTTTTCATCAAACGAGAAGTTCCCCAAATTGGTATCGAAGTCTTTCGTCAATGCCAAAGCACCCCGAATCGCCGCAGCGTCTACCGAATCCGCTTCGACGATAGCAGCTAAAAGTATACTGAATGCGGTATAAGATTGAGCCGCCGACGGGCAAGGCATAAGGCGTTCAATTAACGTCTTTGCTACCGATTACTCAAAGAACTCAAGTTCTCCATCCTTGACGACCATTATAATTTGGTCATACAGTGCGTCTCCGTCAGGATTGAAAGAGAACGCACCTGTCCTGCCTAAAATTGTGGGAAAATCCGTCGTTTGCGCAAGTGCGTCCCGAATAGCGGTCGCATCCGTCGATTGTGCTGTCTTAATCGCATTGGCGAGCACATAGAGGGTTGCATACGACTGCGCCGCCCACGGTTCAGGCTCAATACCATCATATTTAGCCCGATAATTCTGAACGAAGGTTTGGTTTCAGGGTGCGTCAGATATGGTAGACCATCCGATAAAACCTATTGCGCCTTCGGCGGCATCGCCCGCCTTTTGCACTTCATTCATGGTTAGATCGGGAACAATGATGTCAATACTGTCGGGGACACCTACCTTGGAAGTTTGTGCGATAACCAGTGCTATTTCTTGTGAAAGTGCGGAGACAAAGAGTGCGTCAGGTTTTGTCGCTACTATATTGGTTAATTGCCGAGAAAAATCGATGTCGCCGGTTTGGAAACTTTCCATGATGAGAATCTCCACTCCGTTTGCTTCAAGTGCTCCCTTTAGCACTTCATTGCTATTTATAGAGTAAACATCGATCTCATCATATATCAGTGCCACTTTTTTATAGCCGAGTTTCTGCTGAGTTGCCATTAAACCACTGGGAATGCTTATATTTGTGGCGAGACTGGTGCGGAAGATAAAATCTCCGATCGCACTCAAACCGGCAGCGGAGGAGACTGAGCTAAAAGCGATAACTCTATTCTGCTGCGCGACCGGAGCAGCCTCTTTAAGGTGCGTCGAGATCGCAAGCCCGACGATGGCAGATACGCCTTGGTTCACCAAGTACCGTACAGCTTCCTTCGCTCCCTCCGCACTGCTCTTATCGTCCACGGTTATAAACCTGAGATTTACCTCGCCGAGGTTGTTAATCTCTTCCAGTGCCAATTCAAAACCGCGTTGCATAGGGAAGCCATACGGTTCGGCATGTTTCCCTGTCAGTGCCACGACAACACCGATGGGAACATCTTCATTTATTCTCCGCGTGTCTTCGTCATCGGATATTATCGAGACAATTCTGTCACAACCGGACAGGCAAATCACAAGCAGGGCGCAAATAAGAAAATCTATTCGTGCCGCGTGTCGGGTTCGGTCGGACATTTTCTTTGTGGTCTTCATAATTTACGCTAATTCTTCCCCTTCATATCTAAACAGACCATTTCCTTCTCATTTCGCGCATAGAGTCTGCCGTTGGCAAGCGCTGGCGCTGTCCAACACAATCCGCTCAGCACCTCTGCGCTCGCCACCTCATTGAAAGCGGCGGGTGTCGCTTCTACCAGACCCAACTTTCCGCGGTCACCGAGAATAATCAGATGGTCTTCTGCAAGTATGAGCGTACCTTCGCCAAATCCGCGAGCTTTCCATTTTTCGGTGCCGGTATTTGCATCAATACATTTCAAAATAGTCTTGTGAAAGCCGTAAAGGTGATTGCCATGCAACACCGAAGTCGCCAACCGGTTCTGCATTCTCTCACTCCTCCAAATCTCCTCGACCTCCATCTTGATCCCGGAGCTAGATTCAGGAGAATCCATCACCTTGACCTTAACGACTGCCGCTCCCTTGCCGTACGCCGATGAGATGAAGATCCTGTCCGGCGCAATGAAAATGGGAGTAGCAGCGTGAACATCAAACCGTCCTGTTCGCCACGGATAGCTCCAGAACAGTTCTCCGTTATCGGTTGATACAGAGAGCAGCCGAAGCCCCGCGAAGACAATGAGTTGCCGCACTCCGCCAATTGTAACAGCAATGGGAGAGGCATATCCGAGTTTGTCCGTAAGTGAACTCCAGAGGACATCACCATTCGTCTTATCAAAAGCCACGATAAACTTTCCATTGTTGCCACCGACCTCAACTAGAAGCATATTGTCCTCCACCAACGACGAAGAACTGAACCCCCAGCGAGGCATATAGCTGCTGAAGTCTCTGATCAAATCGTAAGACCAGACCTTCTCTCCATTCACACTATTCAACGCGTAAAATTTACCCTGTGCGGACACCGTGAAGAGGAACTCGCCATCAATCGTCGGTGTTGCACGCGGCCCGTTGCCTCCCTCGGACTCATAGTATGTGCTGTCCGATCGAAACCGCCAGATCTCTTTCCCATTCGAGGCGTCAAGACAAACAACGAACTCATCCTCCCCTTCCGAGAACATCGTATAGACATCCGTTAACGACGGAAATTCCGGAAAACCCCTCGCCGAGCGGTACTCTCCAAAGGACTCGAGGGACGCCATCAGACCATTTTTTGGAAATCCCCGTCTCGTGTGAGATTCCGTTACGATCGGGACCTCTCCACTGCGGCCAGTCCGAAGCGCCGGCGGCTGACACGCCACCATAAAGCAACAAGCATATGATTAAGGCCTCTGTAATTTTCTTCAATCAGTAACCTTTCCTATTTCTTCGTAGTAAAACTGTATCAAATCAAGATTCACAGTTGCAATCAGCAATCGCGTATACCGTATTTTCTACAACATGGAAGCGCACGCTTTTGGCCAAATTCCGCTTAGTGGTTCTCTCGATAAGCGTTTAGTGCAAGTAAGAAAGTCGCGATTCGGAGAGGGATTTCAATGGGAGCGCTATCGCCTTCGCTGACCACTCGCTTGATCGTTATTCGCTGCTTTACAACAACCCCACAATCTTCGCCAATCACAGAAAATCATCATCTCTGTTTTTTCGCAAGTCCTATTTACCCTAATTCTGCCCCGTCATGTCTAAACAGACCATTTCCTTCTCATTTCGCGCATAGAGTCTGCCGTTGGCAAGCGTCGGTACTGTCCAACACAGCCCGCTCAACACCTCTGCGCTCGCCACCTCATTATAAGCGGAGGGAGTCGCCTCGGCTAACCCCAACTTGCCGCGGTCACTGAGAATAATCAGATGCTCGTCTGCAAGCATGAGTGTGCCTTTACCGTACCCCCGTGTTTTCCATTTTTCCATACCGGTACTTGCATCAATGCATTTCAAGATAGCGTTGTCAAAACCATAAAGGTAATCATCGTGAAGCACCGAAGTGGCAAAATGGTTCTTCATTTTTTCGTTTTTCCAAATTTCCTCAACCTGTATCTCGGTACGGCTTTTCTCTCCTTCATCCGCCCTAGCGTCTGATTCAGGAGAATCCATTACCTTGACCTGCACGACGGCAGCTCCCTTGCCGTACCCCGAAGAGATGAAAATCTTGTCCGGCGCAATGAAAACAGGAGTGGCAGCGTTGACATCATACTGTGTTTCCCAAGGGTACGTCCAATAAAGTTGTCCGTTTTCGGGTGAAACGGAAACCAACTGAGTCCCAGTGAAGACGATGAGTTGTCGAATCCTACCGATTGTAACAGCAATAGGCGAAGAATATCCAAGTATATCTGAATGGGAACTCCAGACGACATCACCACTTGTCTTGTCAAAAGCGACAACCGACTTCCCATCTTTGCCACCGACCTCAACCAGAAGCAAGTTACCTTCAACCAACGGCGACGTACAGGTCCCCCATCTGGGTATTTTGCTTTCGAACTCGCCTTTCAAATCGTGAGACCATACCTTTTCCCCGTTCTCGGTATTCAGTGCGTACAATTTACCTTGCGCGGTAACGGTGAACAGGAGTTCGCCATCAATCGTCGGCGTTGCGCGAGGACCATTGCCACCCATAGATTCGATATAGTTGCTATCCGACCGAAACCGCCAAATCTCTTCCCCATTTGACGCATTGAGGCAAACGACAAATTCGTCATTCCCTTCCGAAAACATCGTATAGACGCGCCCGCCAACGACAGAGATCCCGGAAAACCCTTCCCCGAGTAGAACTCGCCAGAGGACTTTGGGACCACCGTCGGGCCATTCTTTGAGAAGCCCTATTTCCCGAGAGATTCCATCTTTTTCGGGGCCACGCCACTGCGGCCAATCCGAAGCATTGATGGTTGAGACAACGCCATAAAACAACAAGCATATGATTAGGACCGATACAATATTCTTCATTAGTAACCCTTTCTGTTGAAATCACTAATTCATTTTATCACAGCAAAACCACATTAGACCATGATGGAACCCAAAATATATTTGCCAAATTCAATTGCCAACTATCGCGCATGGCAACATTATCCCATCTTAACTTACACGGAGGTGAGTATTTTCGACGCGCCTGACTCCAGTGGGAGTCTCGTCTGTTTTCTTGATGTACTCTATTATCCCGCGCTTGTCAGCGTACACATTCTCTGTTCGCTTAATCCACGTGGATTCAAGTTTTTCCATATTTACTTCAACGGTAAGTGGGGAACGGGCTATACGAACACGATGGATAGAGTTGCCGGCTTTCTCAAGTCCGAAAGATTCAAGAAAGCCTTTGATATATTGTGCAATGCCTTTTCGATTGTTCTCCAATTCTTCGCGCTTTCCCTGAAGTCCACGGATTTCTTCTTGAAGAATTTGGATGTGAGCGTCCATAGCCTTCTGTTGGGCGCGAATGTTCTTAATGTAGGCGGCGCAGTTGTGAATCTTCTCGTCGAATGTAAGGTTAAGCCTTTCAAATTGCGAACTATCGAAATCTTCGTCCTCAGGTATAAAGAGAGCTTCTTCTATTTCGGCGGGAACGTCGTAAAACTTGAATGGATTTGTCATTGTGCGTAGCACGGAATGGTGTTTGCTGCTTTCGTGCTCCCCTCTCAAATTGTAATGATTCTTATCTCTTCGGTTTGCCGAATTCCACGGCAATCCCAAGAACTGCATGTCGCCATTTATCACGGCCTGTCCCTCCTCACTTGTTCGGAGGCTGCGGTGTCGTGAATCTCGGTTTAGCAATCCATATTGGACAAGTTGCTGCGCCAAATGCTTCCATTCGTCTTTGCTATGCCCTAAACCGAAACCGTAGGTTGGGAGTCTGTCATGCCCATTATTGATAACTTTCCGTGATTTTGAACCACGTAGGACATTGACAATGTGCACTTCACCGAAAATCTCCCCTGTTTGAACAACACATGAGAGGAATTTTTGAGCTTGTGCCGTCAAGTCTGCTTTTTCTAATTGCTCACTCAGACAATTGTCACACATTCCGCAACTTTCACTCTTGTAACGTTCTCCAAAATAAGCTAATAAACCTTTGCGACGGCACTCAATCGAAGTCGCCCAATCAACCAACACATTTGAGCGTTCCAACCTGCCTTCGCGCTCAGATGACGCACCTCGATCAATGAAATACTTGACGGTGTCCATATCTGCCCAACTGAACAGTAAGAGACACTCCGCACGACTCCCATCCCGTCCAGCCCGACCAATCTCCTGATAGTAAGATTCAGGTTCTTTCGGTAAGCCTGTATGTAGCACAAAGCACACATCCGCTTTATCTATCCCCATCCCGAAGGCAACTGTCGCCACTATCACCTGAATTTCGCCGGTGATAAAAGCGTCCTGATTTCGACTACGAATGTCACTATCCAACCCCGCGTGATACGGGAGTGCTCGAATGCCTCGTTGCGTTAATTCATGAGCCAACGATTCAACGTTTTCTCGTGTTTGACAGTAAATTATTCCGGGGCCGCCGCGATGTTTATTGAGAAAAGCGAGGGACTGTTCTAGCGCGTCAACTTTCGGTTCAACTGCTAGGAACAGATTTTCCCTGTCAAAACTAGCGACAAATTGACCCTCCTCGCTAATACCGAGCAATTGCCTGATATCCTCTTGAACCCGAGGTGTAGCACTAGCCGTGAGCGCGAGGCAGACAGCTTTCGGGAACCGTTGCCGAACTGAGATTAGCTCCCGATACTCTGGACGAAAATCGTGTCCCCACTGTGAAATACAGTGTGCTTCATCAATCGCAAGACACGACACATTCGATTCATCTAGCATCAACAGTATTTCGGGTCGCATCAGTGTTTCAGGAGCCATGTAGAGCAGCTTGACCTCACCTCGTTTAATACGCTGCATTGTGCCAAGGTATTCTGGATGGTCAAGGCTGCTGTTGAGAAAAACAGCGCTGACATTACGTTGTTGTAACTGCATAACTTGGTCTTGCATTAACGAAATCAATGGAGAAACGACAACGGTTACACCATCAAAGACAAGCGCAGGCAATTGGTAGCAGAGCGACTTTCCACTCCCCGTGGGTAGAACAATAAGTGCATCATGCCGTTTGAGGATGTAGTCGATGATGTTCTTTTGTAATGGCCGAAATTCTACATGCCCGAACACATCTTTGAGAATCTCTTGGGGTGTCTGAAGTTGCATTTGAGTCGAAGAAAATTCTACTTCAATGGGATTTTCGAGTTTTTCCTGTTGTACCTCTTCGAGAAACCATCCAGAAAGCTGCGCGTAGCAACGCAATTCTGCATCTGGTGCATTTTCTGGTCGCCACCAATGTGCTAGTGAGACGCGGAGGAGTGTGCCGGCGGGAATAGTTTCAAGAGGTTCTTGAAAACCGACAAATGTAAACGTGCACCCGCCATTTTCAGTGGGATAACGATACCGCACCCTCCTTCCTTCCGTATCGCGGGTGAGCGGCAAATCCGGCCGCCAAAACGTTGTGCTGTAGGGTGGAATACCACTCTGCTTAGCGATGTAAAGCGAACCTCTCTCAGTGTTTTGCAACAACCCTTCATAAAGTGTGTTTGGCCCCCCGCTTCTTGAAGGCATTAAGAGTTCAACAGTACTTACCAACTCTCTTGCAGTAAGAAAGTGTTCTTTCTCATAAACAACAACATTTTCGTTATGTGGTGTGATCAGCGAAGTTTCAGGCTCCGACGAAATTTCCCAAATGTCACCAATGTTATATTCAAGATTTGCTCCGTCATGCGGATCGCTGTCGAACGGGACGAGGCGGACGCTTTCTCCCTGCTCTGTAATCGCGCCAATGCAAGCGCCGCCACCCATTCGGGTTTTCGCAACAATCAGAACTTTCATGGCACAATATGCTCCAATTCCAATTTGAATTCTGTTGCTAGTCTGTCTGCAACCAATGAGCGGTGACAGGCTTCGGGTTCCTTTTCAACACAAAAGAGCGCCACAACTTGTACGTTTGCTTCAAGATTATTCAGCAGACTGTGGGGATCAAATTCTGCAAGACATTCAGTATAATAAGCCGTGATAAACGCCTTGTCCAATACCGTGCGCATGCGTTTGGCAATTTTCGTCAATTTGTCGGCCTCCACTTGAGCGTCGCGAACCGCTTTTGTTGGCGCGAGATCTTTGCGATGAATATAGCGAATACCTAACTCCGAAAGTCGTGCTTGCAGACGCTGACTATTGGCGAATGCGTATGTTGCACCACGTAATCCCCGCCGGGAGCGGATGTCACAGAAGGTGTCAACATCTGCTTCACGCAAAGCTTCAAAGAAACTGGACTCATCAAATCCATACACTCCGATGGTAACAATCTTAGGTTTCATGGTCAATCACTGGTACCGCTTGCGCGACTGGAACGCATCTTCACCGAACAACGGCATCTGTCCCCCGGTAAGGCGATCGATGATATGCATTTGAGACTGTAACTCATTGTTTTCATCAATATGAGTTATCTGTATGTTCCGCCTTTCCATAGTCTCCCCGATAAGCTTGCTCCGATGGCACTGTTCCGGTTTTCCCTCACTGCACATGAGAGCAACGCATTGTTTCTGTGTGACCGCTGTTTGAAGGCGTTTAATCCCTGTCTGGTAGCTTTCGGTCTTCTTCACCCTTTCGTAATCCACTTTCCCATTAGCATCATAGCATCCTTCATCATCAGGGTGGCCACCTAGCGTGTCGCCCATGAAAACATAACGGATTCCGTGACGTAACAACTCCGCCTCCAACCGTTCTCTGGAAAATTCGGGTTTATAGCGCGAGTAGGGCGTTGAACGCACGTCAATCAGGTACGCAATCTCGTGCTCTTGCAGCACTTGAATGAATTCATCGACCGAACGGCTGCCGTAGCCGATAGTAAAAATGGAGACTGTTGCTTCGGATTTTTCCATATCGAGTAAATGTTATCACACAGAGCAGAACGAAAACCAGCGGACAAACTGCTAGGATCTCCACTCAAATCCTAGGTATATCGAGCATTTTGATAGTCGAGGGCGTAAAATTCTGGCAACAACCCATCCACCTGAAGTAAGCCTTTTCGTGTCAACTCTATTGATTTTTCGTCGAACGTCAACATTCCCTCGTCTTGCAGTTTCTTGTAGATTGAACCAAATTCTTCCACAATGTCGGTATTGAACTTATCACGGAAATAGGCTGCTTCTATTCTTCCCAGTTTCAATTGCAGTATCATCTCTCGCGTCAGGCGTTCCGATGGAGTGGTGACAAACGCGCGATTCAACGGCAACCGACCAGATTCAAGCGAACCGATGTAGTCCTTCCAGCCCGTCGCATTCTGATAATGTGTGCCGTTGAGGTGCGAAAAGGAAGCAACCCCGGTACCCATCATGTCGCTTCCCTGCCAGACTGCATCCCGGTAGGCGAACCTGCACGGTTTACCTTTCCTGACCATTGTGTATGCGCTAGAGTTGCCGTATCCCGCCAGCTCAAACTGTTCAAATGCGTAGTTGTGCCATTCACGCTTGGTTTTCCAATTCGCTACAGGCAAGGCCTTACCGCCAAGAATGTCCTGTGAATAGGTAGCATTAAACGGAAGTTCCATCTGATATACGGTAATGCTATCGGGATTCAAATCAATGGTCCGCTTAACTGTTTCGCGCCAGCTCTCCCACGTCTCGCCGACCATACCCGCAATTAGGTCGATATTCACCTGATCAAAATTGAGCGAATCAATCCACGGCATCACGCGGTATACTTCCTTGGAAAGATGCGCTCTCCCATTCTCCGCCAAGATGTCGTCGTTAAGATTTTCGACACCCAAGCTCAGTCGAGTCACCCCAATTTCTTTGATAGCAACTAACTTGGTTTGCGTTAATGTGCCCGGTTCGCACTCAAATGCGATCTCGTCAGCACCATCCCAAGGAATTGCCTGTTTCAGCCGATCAACCAGTGCCTTTAGATGTTTGGCGCTAATGTAGGAAGGAGTCCCACCGCCAAAATAGACAAATGTGAGGGGTCTGTTCTTGATAGCTGGCAGAGCGCTATAAATCTCAACCTCTCGCGCTAGTGCATCAAGATAAGTCTCGATTTCCGAACTGTTCTTGTCGGTATAAACCCGAAAATAGCAAAATTTGCACCGTTTCCGGCAAAACGGAATATGCAAATAGAGCCCCAACTGTGCTGCTCGCACAGGAGGTGACTCCAACACCTTCATTGCATCAGATACAGCTTCTTCGCTCCAGAAGGAATAGGGAGGGTAGTTCGAGACAAAAACGCTTCCGACTTCTGTGTGCTCGGAATCCACCCGTGTCGTCGCAGGTTCCGACATCATTTTTTTGCCTTGATTACTCATTGCCTTCCTTTTCGCCGAAACAGTATAAAACTCCGTCGTCCGACCCAATTACCAATTTACCACGGCCAACACTCGGCGAAGCCATGATCGATGCCCCGGTGACAAACTCCCAAAGTTGCTCACCGGAATGAAGGCTCAGCCCGTAGAGGACTCCACCCATGGTTCCAAAAAACACTCGTTCGCCAACGATCACTGGAGACGAATCCACTCGCGACTTGGATGGGTAGGTCCACAACAGATCGCCGGTCTCCGGCTTGAGGGCATGAATCATCTTGTCCCTGCCGCCGAGGATGAGGATATCGTGGGTAATGGCAGCTGAAGCGTAGAACGGAAACTGCTTTTCCGGATTTTCGTATCGCCAGAGTACCTTCGCGTTTGTCAAGTCAATGCCCAAAACGCTATTGCCAAACGTCCCGGTATAGGCGCGATGATTCAGTGTTGCCGGGCTCGCGGCGACGTAGTCGCCCAGTTCGATACGCTTTTCTTCCCGGCCGTTTTCCAGGTTGATGAGACGAAGATAACTATCACACCCGGTGACAATCGCGACTCCGTCAGAAACCGCGGGTGAGCCATGCACGTAGCCTTCCGTTAGGAACTTCCAAATCAGAGAACCATCCGCAACAGACAAACAATAAAGATACTGATCATAGGAGCCGAAGATAACGCGGCCGCTGGCAAAATTCGCCGATGAAATAATACCTGCCTCGGTACGGAAAATCCACAGTTTTGCGCCGTTCTTTGCATTGACCGCGTGAAAATCACCTGTTTCATCACCGAAATAAACTACTTCTCCAAACACCGAAGGAGACGATTTAATCTCGTTCGAGGCTTTGTACTTCCACTCGAGTTCCCCCGTAGAGAGGTTAATCGCATACAAATGCCCGTCACGCGAACCAACATAGGCGGTGTTGCCGGCTATAGCCGCGGTTGACTCAATCCCTTCCTCGGCTCGAAACGTCCACAAAAGTTCCAAATCGTCGGGTAATTTGCTCGTAGCAACTCCTGTTAACGCCGAATTACCTCGGAAGCTGCGCCAGTCTTCCGAGGAAACCGCACTCCGCTCAATCGAATGGAGCAAGACACAACCGAGAAAAACGCAGATCACAATGCGCGATATGCGATGGGGTTCAGTAGGCAGACTCATAGAGCTGAAGCAACTCGGTTTCGCCAACGGGCCGAGGGTTAAATTGTCCTGTCCATTGATTAGCAGCCTCTTTTGCCAATTCAGGCAAATCGCCCTCATCAATCTCAAAATCACGTAACATACTAGGCAATTGCGCTGTGGTTTTTAATTTACATATACGTTCAGAAAGCGATGAGTGAAATAACTCTCGGTAATGTTCGCCGACAATTTGGGAATTGAAATCGATGACATGCGGAAGCATCAATCCGACCGCGACACCGTGAGTAATGCCGAATTTTGCCGTCAATGGATTGGCGCATGCGTGCGCGGCGCCTAGCATTGAATTTTCGATTGCAATGCCCGCAAAATGAGCACCCAACAGCATCCGACTTTGTGCCTCAAGGTTCGCCGGTTCGGTAATCGTCACTTCAAAGCTGGCTTCAAGCAAACGCCATGCTTCTCTCGAAAATAGTTCTGACACCGGATTTCGACGCGTTGTAACGAGGCTTTCTACGGCATGTGAGATAGCATCAATGCCTGAACTTGCCTTCACTTCTTCGGGGGCGCTGACGGGTAACAAGGGATCCAGTATCACCGTTCGAAACCGAGCCTTCTTGTCGCCGCACGCCATCTTAACATGGCTATTTTCTTGAGCAATCAACGCAAAGGACTGAGCTTCGCTGCCTGTCCCGGCGGTTGTTGGAATCCCGATTGACGGTAGCATGGGCTTGGTGGCTTTATCCATACCCCAGTAGTCTTCCATCTCCCCGCCGTTTGTGTGGATAAAGTTAATTCCTTTGGCACAGTCCATCGCGCTCCCGCCGCCTAGCGCAACGATGAGATCCAGTTGTCCAGAATCTTTGGCAAATCGGGCGCCGTTAGCAACATGCCTCGTTGTCGGATTCTCTTCAACATCCTCAAACACGGCAACACTGATAGATTCCTGTTCGAGAGAATGAACCGCTTTTTCAAGGATGCCAACTCTGGCGATTCCGGGATCGGTAACAACTAGGGCGAAGTGCGCTCCCAGTGTCTTTGCCAAATGCCCCAGCTTACTTAACGCCTCCTCTCCAAAGACAACACGTGTCGTGGGTTGGAAGTCGAAGGAGTGCATTACTATACCCGGTATCCGCCTGATTCAGGTTGCGGTTGAAATCTGTAACGCCCGCTGTTGGTAAAGAAAATCAAATAGATTTCCCTCGTGAGGTTGCTCCCAAGAAATCTGATTTGTGGGAATGGGTCCCAAATTCAAGCGATCAACTGCCGTTGAGGCAAGCAAGTCGCGCTTAAATGCTCCATCCTCTGTGATGACAGTCACAACTAACGTGGGGCCAATGTGTTCTAGCATATCTTTTTGCGGCATCTCGACAACGCTCACGAACGGGAAAAGGAATTCAGTGTTTGCCAGCGGGTGCCGAGCGTCTTCGCACCAGATGACCGCCGGCAGGAGGAATGTACATCCATCCACCTCCGCCACCCTCTCCGACTCTGAAACCATCGCCGTGATATCCGTTGCGCCAGGCACTTTGAGGTGATTGTCAATGAGGTTTGAAATCTGACGGGCGACATCGGGATTTGGAAATGCGGCGATTCCAGCCTTCGGATCATCGAGTGGTTTAGCCTCAATTCGCGACAGACGTGATGCCAATGCTTCTGCTACATCTCGTCCTTCTGATGGAACCCACACTCCCGAAGCGTTAATGCATGACCTACCCCCATTCTCTGCAACGGAGGTAACCATCAAATCTAAATAATCTTCCCATTGAGCCACTGTATCCTCGGCAAGAATAATCTTGCTCTGACCGGGACCATGAATCTGAACGCCAGGATCTGTTTTCCATGGGTCAACCGTGGCACCTCCGCCAAAAAGCATCGATCGGCCGCACCGCAACAGAATCTCGCTACTTCCCGAATAATCCGTCGGATAAAACCCAAACCCTTCCGCAGGACAACCCGCCTCAATGAGTGCTTGCGATATTCGAAAAGGCGTCCAAGGTTCCAGGCTGCCGGGCTTGAGTATGAGCGGAGTTTTTAGCGGAATTGCCGGAATCCAGAGCGCGTGCACTCCCGGAGAGTTGTTTGGAAGCACAGCGCCTAGCGCATCAGTTTGTGGCACATAGCTCAGGTGTCGTCCGTCTTGAACGCCCCAACCCGCATCAAGAACGGAGAGATCCAAGCCGCGTGTCAAACCCCCGAGAACAGCTTCAAGCTCTTCAAGCATTAACCGAATCTTTGCCATGTTTTTCCGGCAAAGCGATTCCGGCATTCCTGTTGTTGCGGATAGGCAACGAATATATTCATCGGGAGATTGCGACGTACCATTCAACGGCAATTCCGATTCTGCAAAAAGTTGCGCCGCCTCTTTACAAATTACCAATAGTTCCGATACGGAAAAGGACTCTAATGCCCGCCTATTCTCGTCTACCTCATGCAAATCCTTGGCGATTAATCCTTGGTTCGCTTGACTCACACTGGCAATCGGCTCACCCGTCTTGACATGAGGCACCGTAACCGTGTTTAAACTTCTGTACGAACGACCAGCTCGCAGAATCGGAATGTGTATCATGGGTTAATATTCTTAACAGTGGCGGGGATGGCACGCCGCATTCCCCCTTCATAGTGAAATCTTCGTCACCCAACCTGAAGTCGCATCGCAATAGACGAAACCCCCGTTGAAGACCGACAGTCCATGCGGCTCGGGGTGAGGCTCCGGCACGTCGATTCGATCCAGTTCTTGACCGTCGTTCACGTCTAGTTTGACAATGACTCGATCAGACGTGTGCACCACCCAGATTCCGTCATCTACTCGCACCATACCATGACCGCGGGAATACGGCAGCGGTATCGTGTGCTGCACAGACCAGTCTGAAATTTCTACTTTGTGTACCACTTGATCCTTGAGGGTTTGGACCCAAAGATAGCCTTCTTCGCAGTGATCATATTCAACCCCATGCGTACCGCCTCCGCCCGGAATTGGATATCGCTCCTCGGTGCTGCCGGTATCCGGATTAATCCTAAGTATGTCCGATTCACCAGCCTTTGCGTCCGTTGGTCTGGCGGGTCGCCAGCGACTCCCTTCACCGTTCGCCGCCAGCCAAAGCGAACTTCCGCCATGAGTCATCCCGCTAGTGTTGGACGACTCTGACGTAATCTCTGAAAGAACTCTTGGCACGCCGTATTCAGACGTTTGCTCCATCTCAAGCAGAGCTACCCGATCGGTAATTTGATCGACAACCCAGAGACCATCTTCGGTCATCTGCAATCCATTTGGCATAGAGTAGGGTGCCCGGAACAATTTTTCAATTTTCCCAGCCATCTGTCCCTCCTTGTACTCTCAACCGAACTATGTTCCACATGTTGCGGCGTCGTTCGACGACAACTTTCCAGTCATACCGTAAGCCTTCGACGCCACTGGTGCCTAGCGGCTGTGGCTCCTTAATACACACCTACGACGACTGACTCCTGTAGCTCCGAAAAAAGCCTCAGATTCTCGACACCATCCCAGGGAAAACTTTCGATTGGCTTTGCGCGTTCCGCCTCGTCTCTTTCGAGGAAACGCGGCATAAAAAATTCCTTCGTTAGCGTGGTCAACATGACCCGCCCTGTTTCGCCGTAGTCAACGGATTCTTCCGTGTTTTCAGGGTTTACCAATTCAATAACGGCGCGCGGCTGAGGTGGATAATAGATAATCGCGTAATTGTCGGCGAGATCGAACGGTTTGCAACACGCTAACCCCATCAGAGTATTTCCATAGGTGGGGATAAAATCTATCCCTGGAACCAATTCCTCCCGCGCGAAGCGGTGAAATTGAACGTTCATCTCGGTTCCACCGCAAAAAATGCCCCGAATCCCCGCCCTCTTTAATGAAATTTTTTCACAGAGCGCCTCAAGCAGTTTTGGCGTCGTGAAAAGACACTGAATTGTCTCGTGTGCTCGCAAAATGTTCAGCGCTTGATCGATTACATGGTTCTTGTACGCGTCTAATTCCTGATGTTTCCCGTACTTGATGAGTTTGTTCACCCATCGTGGATCCAAATCGACGAGAAAACAAATTCCCCCTCGATGCTGCGCCAGATGCTCGACGGCGAGGCGCAACCGCCTGGGCCCTGTGGGTCCTAGCATCAGCCAATCACTACCACGGGGAAAACTCGAGTCGGAAAGTGTTTCGCTGTAAATTTCGTAGTCAATCTGAAAATCACGGACACTAATACGAGACTTTGGAATCCCGGTAGACCCACCCGTTTCAAACACATAAACCGGTTCATCTGCATACGCTTTCGGCACCCACCGCCGGACGGGTCCGCCGCGTAACCACTCGTCTTGAAAATGCTCAAGGATTTTTAAATCGCCATAACCCCCTATCTCTTGCCGCGGGTCAAACTCAAGCTTTTCTGCAAACTCTAACCAAAACGGACACCCCGTCTCCGGACTAAAGTGCCACTCAACGATTTCACGAACATGAGCGTTTAGTCGACAACGTGCCTCTTCGACGCTGTGAAGAAGAGGTTGACTCAAGATTTCCATGACTGTATTAGAGTTTGATATTGCCTAAACAATTAGGGCAATCTGGCATGTTCAATTGCTACCCAGTTTCTGTCGGAATTCTTCAATTGATGTACTTCGGATTGCACGACGGTGCAGGGCTCGGAGTTGGTTGTGATCTCGAATCTGTAGGATGGCATCAGAAATGAAAGACGGCACGGCGCCAAACCGTTCATCAAGTGTCTCAATAATTAGTTGCTGACTTTCCCCCAGAGCTCCCTGTTGCAATCCTTGTTTCAATCCCTTCTGAATTCCAATTCGCTCTACACTTGTAATGTATGGCATTTGGTTCGCCTCCTCTAATTTGTTGATTTCTTCGCACAGACGCTCTTCATCTTTATCACTCAATTGCAAAACCCAATCAATAAAATCAAACAGATCCAGAATCTCTAGGCGAGTATAGTTTCGTTGATACAACATTCGTATCAGGTGCCATTTGACATCGTATCGTGCTCGATACCGTCGTCTCAGCCGCTCACTGTCTTGGGCTGCTAAAACCACAATTGCCATCGGGTTATCATCTGTCAAGAGTTTATCTCGCTCATAATCCATGAGTGTTGACATCAGATACTGAAACTCAACCCCGCTGTTATAAAACTTGAGTTCGTATTTTCGTGATGGCTTCCAATTTGCCGGGCCGGTAACAATTGCCATACTCACTATTGGTTTACCGTACCGGTCAAAGATTCGATAAAAGTAGCGGAACATTCTCAACGAAAAGTTTTCGTCTTCGTCGCCTTGTACTTCAATATGAACTAACAGCCATTGTTCGCTTCCATCTTTTAGATAGATTTTCACCAATTTATCGACAAACTTGGATCTTTTCATCCCCTTTTTAGAAAGTTGCTGCATCTCTTTATCTAAAAAGGTAAAGGGCTGCGAGAAATCCACGTCTTCGTATAGTTTCGGAACAAAGAAAAGGAGAAACTGTGGAAAGAATCGCTCAATTATTTTTTTCCACGCTTCATCAAAATAAGTTCTATATCTGACTGACCGGGGCATCGTCACCACTTGCGTTAGGCGCATTCATGCTTGAATTTGTGGGATCTGAGGTTCTTTCTCAAGTGTTTGCCATTCCAATCAGTCCACTAACCTCAACCATATTGATAAAGAGGCATCCGCCACGAAAATTTGAAACTGCGCGACTAAATCCAATGATTGCTAGATAGTCCTCATCTTCAAGTAACTTTCAAAATGGTTCAGTTTATTAAACGAAGGCGTGTTTGATGTGAGTTATTCCTCACTCGTCGGCGATTGCAAAGAGTGTATTTCGGCTTGCAATGTACAGAACCCTGTTGTTCGCCACTGGAGTGGTGTAAACCGCACTACCCATATTCACCTCGTAGAGCAAATCCATCTGTTTACCCGTCCTAAACACGGCAACATCTCCGTCTTCGTCACCGATGTATACTTTTCCGTCCACCACGAAGGGTGAACCCCAAATCGCCGCAAACGTGTCGTATGTCCAGTAGTGTTCGCCCGTATCGGCATTAAGACAGTAGAAAAAACCGCTCAAGTCCGCCGCGTACAGTAAGCCGTCGTGAATCGCCACGGTGGATATTGTACGATTATAATCTTTGTCCCCAAAATGCCAAACGGCGCCGGTTGTCGTGACATCTCCATTTCCTGTTGCATCAATCGCCCAGAGGTGTCCTACTCCCTCCCCATGCTCCGGGTCTTGACCAACACCGATATAAACCTTGTTATTGTGGATTACAGGAGTAGCAATTATAGCGTTTCGGGTTCCTCTCCCACCTAACTCCCACACGGAATCTTTGGGATTGCCGTCAAACTTCCAGATAAGTTTCCCGGTCTCGGGTTCAAGTGAATACACCCAACCATCACCACCGGGGAGTATGACCTGAGGCACTCCGTTAATCTCTGCGTACGCTGGATTAGACCATTGACCATGCAGGATGTTTTCACCGGGTAAATCGCTTTCCCATACAAGCTCTCCTGTGTCTTTATTCACTGCAATGAAGCTCGGTGCAAACGGTGACGGAATATGGATATGGCCTTCATCAACGCCATTAGCCGTGATGACGAAAAGTAAATCACCGGCGCCAATCGGGGAGCACGTAGCGAGATTGTGAGGAAAAACATCAAGCTCCTCCATCATATCGTATTTCCATACAATATCGCCATCGATCTCGGTAGTGTCGGTTTCATCCGTAAACGGACCGTCATTCTCACCGTCAGTAAACCCCTCCGTGTCAATGCAAACTACCTCGCAACGATTTGAGATATAGTACAGACGATCGCCTTCAATGAACGGTGTCGAGCATATACCCTGTTGCGGCCAATCGTTCACCCTTCCCGCCGGAAGTTTGGTGTGAGTTGACTGCCAAAGAAACGCGCCGTCATCCTCGTTGAACGCCATAATGACTCCGCGATCTCCAGTGAGTTTGGGATTGCGAAGAGCTTGATTGTTGGTTCCTACAAATACCTTGCCGTTGATGATAACAGGCCCCGCATAGGTTTGTGACCCCAGCTCCGCCCTCCACTTTATGTTCTCACCGCTCTTCGGATCCCATTTATCGGGTAGATTGGTCTCGTCGGAAACTAGATTGCGCGAAGGCGTGAATCCCCACATTGCTGTACTTTCCGTACCCTCGGAGGACACAGTGACCGGAAACACAAGTACACATACGAAGATAAGCGCGGTAATTCCGGAGATTGAATCTTGTATCTTAAGCATTTATCATTCCTTTATCATGAAAAACAATTTCCTAAAATCTTATAGAACCATTTCGGATTAGGACAGCGAGCCTGTCGTCAATTCTCCCAAACTCTCAGGTTGTCATAATATATCTTGGCGGGAGAATAACCGTAAATGCCCGGACTTCCTTCACGATTCGGCAGCGGATCTTCGACCGTAATCGTCCATTCGTCGGGTTCGGCTGTGTCTTTTTGCCAAACCTTCCCTTTGACAATCGCTTTATCGTTGACGAGTTCGACCGTCATTTTCATGGTGTACCAAATATTGGCTTCCCATTTCAGGTCAACCGATTTCGCCATACGAAGGTCTGAGCGCCAAGAAAGGACTTGAAGACGCTGGTGATTGCCTTGCATCTCCAACGTATACCGATTCGCGATAAGTCCCATGTCAGGAAGATTCCGCTTGGGCTTGGTTCCCATCAAATCAACTTGAACCGTGTAATCACTCATGTTTGGAGAACCGATATAAACATTGGATCTTTGTAACCCTCGGCGTGCTGGCGGTTTTACAAGAACTTTGTTCCCGCTAATCTCTCTGACAGCGTATCGGTTCGTTGCTCGAATCCAATGCGGGGGATGTTTGCCTTCAGCAATTGATTCAAAATCCTCATGCCACGGCAAGTCGGGAACGACGCGTACACGTGCAGAACTTCGCATCTCACCAATTTGAACAGACACAGTGCCCGCTTGTCCCGCGTTACCCACATTCAGTGTCAATCTCCCACTGTTATCAATCGAGCCCGTCAACCCTTCGAGTGTCCATGTGCCGCCTCCCGCTTCCAAAAAGTGACCATTTTCATCGAAGACGCGAGCGACAAATTGAATTGTGCTCCCAGGGTGGCTCAAGACCTCTGTGGGAAAGATTCGGACTGCTGTCGGCGTGACACTACGTCCGGCAGTATCGGGTTTGGTTGGCAGATGCGTTCTCGCTCCCGGCAATTCTGAAACCGAAAGGGTTTCCAAGCTAGACTCCTTGTTTCCCAAGCAGTAAATTCCATTTTCGGCGGTAAAGTAAGTCCGGCCATAGGCTATAGCCGGGGAACCGTAAATCTCCGCGTAACGACCTGAGTTCCTTTCAATCTGTTCCGTATCAAGCGGCGTGCATTCGTCCTCACCCGGACGCAAGATATGGAAATGGCCATTGACTTCAGTGACGTAGATTTTCCCATCCGCCACGACAGGCGACCCCTTGCCAACCGTGCCAAGACTGTGTGTCCAGTGTACTTTACCCGTTTCGCCGTTCAGACAATGCAAGTTTGCCGCGCTATCTACTACGTAGAGGCGTCCGTCGTGCAGCGCCGGAGAACTATAGCCCGCCTCAATGCCATCGACACGCCAGACTTCATGCGATTTGGTAACATCACCCATGCCGGTTCCATCAATGCAGACGACACGCCCCATGACCGTCGTGTCCGTGTTCTCCCGATTGTGACTTGCATAGACCCGCGTCCCGTCTACCACCACCGAAGCGTTGAGCGGCCCTTGACTCACCTGGAACCCCCACACTCTTTCGCCCGTTGCCACGTCCATCGCATACACGTGACCATCCGAATTGCCGTCAATCAGCAAACGGCGTCCCTCAATCTCGGCAACCACACCGACGGGGTAGGTTGTGTCTTTTGGTCGTCCTCCTGGGGTCGTCGTCCACATCACATCGCCCGTTCGCTTGTCAAAAGCGAAATAGCGGTGGCGCATTGCTGCGTGGCCACCCCAACTCGTGTTGAGAAAACTCAGAATGACAAGGTCTCTGTCCACCACAGGTGTGACAACACGTCCGCCGTAACCTGTAAAACGACCAAACTCCTCCGTTAAGGAGCGCGACCAGACAATCTTGCCCTTACTGTCGAAACAGGCAAATACTCCGCTTATGGTATGGGCGTAAATATTCCCCGTTTCAGGATCACCGGTCAAGCTTGTCCAGCCTAGTCGGTTAAACGGAATCGTGCTATGAAACACGTTGAATCGATGTTCCCACAGCAGTTCCCCCGTTCCAGCATCGAAACAGACAACCCTCTCCTGCTCCGTAATATCTTCCCCAACTCGACCAATGACATACACACGTTTGTTAAGAACGATAGGCGTAGACCTACCAATGAAATCCGCCTTCCATATCAGGTTTTCGCCGTCCTGCGACCATGTTGAGACCAAACCCGTCTCCGAGGAAGCGCCGTCTTGAGTCGGTCCCCGCCAAGCGGGCCAACCAGCATCCGATTCATTGAGATTCGCCGTTGAAAAAAGGATTAGGCAAAGTGCCGCAAGTTTGACTCTACAAAACTGTTGCATCCGAATTCTATTTCCCCCGTTCCAAGAATGTAGTGAAGTCGTAATTAAAGACGCTGAAATTCCAATCAAGTTTACTACGGAACCTCCTCACGGACCGATGTATGTTTTAACGTAATACCTCTCCGGAGTGTGTGCCCGGAACTAGCCACTCGAGCCCAATACAACAACCATACATGAAAATCATGGATCGAGAAAAACTCACAATAGAAATTTCAAACATAGTCAACTGGAACTCCGATTTTACCAATGACGCCTCCGGTCACAGCCATCGGATACGCCGGGTGTGACCAGAATATTCCGGTCTCCGGTGCACATATTTCGTCTCGTACATTGCCAAATACATCGCGGACTTCGGCAACAGGTTGATGAAGTTCCACTTGATCGTAAAGTTTTACCTTGTAATCAATGAAACCACCTTCGTCGCTCAGCACTGAAATCAATTTGTTCACAACAATCTGTCTTTCCGGCAGTTCGGGATTGCCATCAGTAAAGCCGTAGTGTCTCAAGACGTTACGAACACCGTGTATCCCTTTCGCAATACTACCTGCGTCCCAACCCATGCAACCGCCCAGCTCTGGATTAATTGTTGGAATCCCTTGGTGCGGGGCAGCTTGAGCGAGTTGCCCTTCAGGTCCCTTCTGATCAAGAATATATCCGATACCAAAAACGCGTGCTAATTCAAGACAAGCCTTATATTTTTGATGTCTGCTGCCCACGCGAACCCGGACTTCATCAATCATTGGATGAATTCCGCCCTGATGCAGGTCGATGCAATAGTGCGACTGAGAGATGGCGGCGCTAAAGAGACGATGTGCGATTCTTTCGCTCGACGTGCCAAACTTCTTGCCAGGGAAACATCGGTTCATTTTCATGTTGTCGATCGGACTAAATGCCTGCCTGGCATGGAAGGCGTGAAAATTCACGATGGGCACGGCAATAATTTTGCCGCTCAGACTATCGGGTTGGATTTCACGTAACAGCGCGTGAATGACTGCGATACCATTCAGTTCATCGCCATCACTGATAGATTGAATGTAGAGTGTCTTTCCGGGCTGGTTCTGGCTGCCGTTTATCAACACGATCGGCAGTCGAACTGGTGTTCCATCCGCCATCGTGCCTACATATAGATGTTCCTCCAATCTTTGTCCCGGTTCAGCTACGAGAGTGTCAACGACAAGGTTGACTTTTTTAGAATGGCCCCTCATGTTTTCTTAATACTCTGAAAGTTATCATAGAGTTCTCCTTCAACCTTCCTGGTTATGTTGTACATGATGCAAGTGTGTTTCGCGAACTATTGGCAACACCGGTAAAGTTAGGTTGTCATTACAGTATGGGAAAAGAAACGGCAACCGCTCGTGATGGGAATTACATCGCCGTTCCTCTGATTCTCGACCAATTCATCGGGAAGTCCACTCCGACATCCACAATAGGTGGCGTCTGCGGCATGTGTGGCATAGGTCAAGTGCGACGAGGGTGTGGCGTCATATTCAGACCAGCTACGTGGACAACCATTTCTTCAAAAAACTCAGCGTCACCAGCTTTCACTTCAACCAAATAGGGTTAATTCTTCACGCAATCCAAGAATTCCTCCGCCCTACTTTCCGGCTCGACGAAACTTCGCCTCATTGCCTAATTTCCGTGCTACCCATTCACGAGGTACCGGGAGAAAATTATACGTTTTTCAAGATTAATGTCAACAAAAATGTTGTTCGGAACCACTCGTTAGGAAGTGTGGAAGATAACGCTGCGTATAGCCCAGATGCAACTCATCAACGTTTCTCCGATTGCCAATCCCACGAAAAATGGAATCGCGCGTCGATACGCCTTGATGCCGCCATGTTTGAGTATCAACCACCTCGCGACCATGGCAACTAACAATGGAAACCAAATGAGTTCAGGGGTGTTCGGTGCCAATCCGATAACGTACCCCGCAGGGTGAAGCGGGCACCACATATACCGAGTACGAATGAACATCACACCTAGGTTGAAAAAGAACGCGGCAGCAAGAACAATCACCGCCAACCAATTCGTAGTCCGTGGATTAATCAGCCAAGAAGAAAGGAAAGTATAGGTCTCCAACCCACCCGCGTGAATCTGTTCCGCATTCGCCGCCACTCCGGTTTTATATATGGTGTAAGGATAAATCAAGAGACTTGATTCAATGCCGACGATGCTCGCGATAAGTAACACAACAAACATCGTTCGATTCCGGATTCCCGCTCGGTTCGCGAGTTTGAATGCCTCTAGTTGGTCCGGCATCGGATGTGTACGAAAAGATGCGTAACTCGCGCCGCTAAGCCAATTTAATAGTGACAGCATCGTCAGATTTGGCGTTCTTAAAAGTCGTGTGCCGAACAGTGATACTATCAGATATTGCGGCGTCACATAACCGATTCCGTGCACCGGCGGTCCTAACTCGGCTCGCATCCGCGCTAGCCCAAGCACAATTGATAGATATACACCCACGAAAACGGCGCACGCCCAAATCGACATCCCACCTCTAACGCAGAAACCCATCAACAATAAAAGACAGACGCACAGTGTAATTACCGACCATCTATAAGGAATCGGTTCGGTGGCGCCTTGCATCCGCTCTGACCGCACGGTTTGGCGAAACACGTGAGAAATGTGCTTCCTCCCGATCCAACATGCAACGAGCAGCAGGGCAAACAGCGCACCCGCGCCCTGTTCTCCAAAAAATGGATATCCGGGAACGTTTTGGATGCCAGCTGCGCTGCCTATCAAAAGTTGTGCTTTATTGACAAAGTAGAAAAACACGCAGGAAAAGAGAAGATCCAAGGGCAGAAGAAATGCTATTCCAATCATCAGCGCGTTAAAGCGAACCGGTAGACTTCCCAGCGCGTTCCACGGCTTCTGAGTAAAATAAACATTGAGATCATAGTCGGTGATAATTTGTGGTAGATTCGGTATGACGCCGTGAAGCCCGTTGATCGACCCGATTACCACCGGTATCGCAAAACCGGCAACCGACAAACGCTTTCCGAACACCCCGCCTGACCGTGCTGTAATCTCGTACGGAATTTGGATTATAGGGTATGCAAGTCTTTCGTTCTCCACCCACTGTCTTCGGATGATTGTGGTCAGGCATAGGAAAATTACCATGAGGAGAAATACCACAATTGACCAAGAAAAAATCGGCGTAATCCAATGGGTCAAATAGCCATCCGTGAAAAAATTACGGTTTCCCTCATAGAAGTTCTGGACGGTACGTGAATCGGAGATAATAAGCCAGTCGGGTAGATGATGGAAAAATAGTGCTCTCCAGTCATTTTCGAGGGTTGCAAATCGATGCGCATAAGGCATCAGACCCATTAATCGCGGTATGTTGTCATGGCCCGTGAAAGCACTCCCGACGGCGACCATCGAAAAAATTATGAGCATCTCCTGCTGACTGAGTTCGGCTCTCGGAAGAATACGCCGAATAATCATGTTTAACCATGTAACAATCAACAGCGAAAAAAGCACATTTATCGACAACGCAACCGTCGTGAGATGCGCCGTGTGCCAAAGCATCTCTGCGTATGCAAGCCAGTAGGTGTTAATGACAATCAACAGGCAGCCAATGAGTACGGTTCGCTTTGAAATGGGGTAAAAGGGGCGTGATTTTGCCATGCTGAAACACTAGGTACGAGCGAAAACCGGCAATATGCGGTACAAGCGAAATACAGGACAGTTATCGAGAAGAATCTCCGATCGGTAAGAGCATTTCCCCATGATTGCACCATCTGGTACAGCGACGTGTGGAAAGCCTACCCAATTCTGGGCACAGCGTGTTGATGAAGGATAATGATGATGGTTCAAAAATCCCACGGTTAAAGGGTTTAGAGGGAGTGGCACATAAATTGCATTGCACCTCTCTTGCAGGACAAATGTCTATCGCGCGAAATGACATATCTCGACCGCTGCTTAATGCGGCCTCGTACCAATAAAACGGGGCTTTTGTCCAAACGTTATCGCGAATCTGTAAAGTTCCGTTTTCTGGCAAATATTATTGGGTGTTTCGTGACTCGACGAGTCTGGTAATCTACCCATTGAACTCAACGCCTGATATTCGCTCAGGAGGTGACTGAGGGTTAGTGCGCCACGAATTCCCGCCCCCTGACGATTGAGCCAACGAACTGAGGAGACTTGTCATGAGTACCAAAAGAACTTCCGGCGCGTTTATGACATCAGTGGTTCTTCATATAATCATCGTATTGATCGCGGGTTTGTACTTACTGAGCCAGACCCAAGAATTTAAGAATCTAATAGGAGTGGACATTCTCCAACCGAGCAAACCACCCACGCCGCCGAGGCCGCCGCATATCGCCAAAGCGCCGATTCAACCAACAGTGCGCCAACACAGCCCGGTAATTGAGGAACTAGTTCCTGCTGCAAAGAGAGATATAATAACCTCTCCGCTGCGTCCCAGTGTGCAACCGCAAGCTGCACAAGAGATTACCCATCAAGTCATTAAGATCGCGGCACCGATCCAACCAAACGTCCCTACACTGGCAACAGCCAACGCTCAGGTGCCGCGTCCGGTAACGCAAGTAAAGTCGTTGACTTCCGACGCTCCAGAGGCGCTGGAATTTTCCGCACCGGTCGAAAGCGGTCTCCGCACGACCCTTGGGACGGCGAGTCGCGGTATCGCGGGAGTCAGTGTGCAGTACATAGTAGGCTCGCCGCGCATTCCCGGACTCTCCATGGTCGAAAATGTCGGTGCTGCGCGCGAATCTGAACTCTTGGCTGATGTTACCGGAAAAATCCGACTTGGCAATGTTGAAGTACCGCCGTTACCTAGAGGCGAACCCGGTGGTGAGATTGTCGGCGCAGGAAGGGATATTCGCGGTGTGCTGCGTTTCACTAGAATTCGCCACAATCTTTCCGATTGGTGGGCTGATTCGTCTTCACTCAATGCCCTGACAAAATGGCTGAACGAACGCACGAAAATCAAAGCGGACATGAACGTAGAAGGAGGGGCAATAAGGTTGACAGATGCCAATCTGCACAAGAGTCCGCTTGTCTTCATGACAGGGCACGATCCTTCGATTGTGCGATCTCGCAATCTACTCGGTAGTCAATACGGTGGCGGGAGATTAGACAATCGATTTTCACCAGCTGAGGCGGCAGGGTTACGTCGATATCTGATTGAGAGCGGTGGTCTCATGGTATTTGACGACTGCGGTGTAAACGCGCCCGCGCAGGCAATGGTCCGTCTGTTTCTGGCTCAAATGCGATACGTTATGCCCGAGTTTCAGATTGAACGCATCCCCAACGACCACGAGATTTACAATAACTACTATGAAATGGGCGGGCCTCCCGTAGGGTTCGACATATTCTGGTGGGGAACGAGGCCGCAGAGACGGAATTTCCTTGAAGGGATATCGATTGGAGATAAACTGTCCGTAATAGTCGTTAGGCGCGATTATATGTGTGCGATGGAAGCCGTCAGCCTGCCAACTCGATCAGTGCACTACTCTCCCGGCGTCTATCGGTTTATGACAAATGTCGCAGTCTACGCACTGACGCACGGCAGCATAGCCGATTATAAGAACTATATTCCTTCGGACACTTTGGCGAAACGACGTTTGCCCGCTAAAGCACCGGAGACCGCCCGACTTCTGAGTCGTTAATCAATCTCCCGCTGTCGCATAACCGAAATATTCACGACAGATCAGAGCTGTGGCGAGATGCGCGCCGTCAATTCGCCACAGCGATGAGTTGAGCGATCAGAATTGGTGTCGTCTAAAAATTACCAAACTGTTCCGGCTCATTCTAACGTCCGCCAGAATCTCGTCTTCATGACTATATTCCGTCAATTGGGTTCTATCGTATGGCTGTGCAATGCCGCCTTCTTCACCCGCTCCAATACCGGTTTGTAGGGAGTCCCGGGCACGCTTGACGGCGTGAACGTGCAGTCATCGTTCAGAACCAACTCTTGCTCCGTCAAATCTTGGCGGTAGAAAAACTGACTGGGGAATAAGTCTCCCGGATACGTGAAATTGCCGAGCGTCCCCAATTCAACCAAAATGCCCGCGCCGACACCGCTCTCCAACATGCTCCCGACCCAACAGGGTATGCCGGCGTCCCGCGCCATGTCGTGCAGTTTGACTGTTACGGACAAGCCGCCTACGCGACCGGTTTTTAGATTTAGAATCTGACAGGATTCCAATTTCAATGCCCATTCAAAGGTACGGACAGATGTAATGGATTCGTCCAAACACACAGGGGTCCCAATCTGCCTCTGTAATTCGGCATGGTCTAGCAAATCGGTGTGAAACAGCGGCTGTTCAATCATCGCCAACCCCAGCTTGTCAACCTGCTTAAAAAAGTCAATGTCATCAAGCGAATATCCCGAATTACAATCAATGTGGAAAGTTTGTTGGGGGAAAGTCGAACAGACTACCTGCAGCATATCCAAATCCCAGTTGGGGCGTACTTTGAGTTTGACCCGTTTGAAGCCGTCATCCACCGCGCCTTGAATCTTTTCCAACAACATGTCGATTGAATCCTGTACCCCGAAATCGGCACCCGCTTCAACCTTTCTAAACTCCCCACCGATTAGTTCATGCAAGGGTCTGTTTTGGATGTTTGCTTGCAGCATCCACCACGCGATCTCTGGACCTGCCTTGGCAAACGGGTTGCCTTTAATCCAACTGTAAGCACCCAATAGGTCTTCCGCCGTCTCAAACGACTTGCCCACCAGCGCTGGAGCAACATATTCGACAATGTTATGATATACAGACATCGCCGATTCAGGCGTATATGCAGGTGCTTTCAACGGAGTTGTTTCACCCCAGCCCTCTTGCCCTTCCGATTCCATTCGCACGAGAACGGAATGAATGCTCGGATCTTCTCCGTAAGCTGTTCGCCAAGGATATACCAACGGTAAACTGACATAGTAAACATCTATACAATCTATTTTCATTAACTTTCTCCCTGAGGTATATTAGTGGATCGCGAACGCCCAAATACTGTGTGCTTTTTCGAACGATCTATGAAAACAGGAAATTAGCGTGCATGCAGCGCACCGTGAAACTATGACTCGTCGCGACCTCTTCGTCAATGGCTTACTTCGTTGCCGGCCATTCAATGGGGATGTGTTTCTAATCCGAGCGATTCAAGAATCAATAACACCACGAGAATCACTGCCGTACCGATAGCTACCTGTAGAAACACCTTCTTGCGGTTCGCGCCGTGAATGACGTTCGGCAGTACATCGACCGTTGCAACATAGAGCAAAGTACCCGCCGATGCCAATACCGCAATCCCCAGCCAATACACTTCCAACGCTCCCAAGATACGCCAAGCGATGAATAGAGCTACCGGCGTCGCTAGGCTAAAGACGATTAGCTCTTTCCATGTGCGCCGCACATTTCCATGAGAATGTTGGCTAAACGCGGAAAGGCTGAATGCCGCAGGCATCTTATGCATAACTATCCCCAGCATGAGCGGCAACGTCCGAGATATAGAGTTTGTCGTCAACGCGGCTCCCACCGCGAGTCCGTCAGTGATTGCATGGATACTCAGACCAACTACAATAGGGGTCGCCAGTCCCTTTCCGCGTGAAGAGTTGCTAGACGGATGGTGTAAATGGTCTTCCCCCGAGTCTTCGTGATGATGTTCTTCGTGCAAGGCATGGCCGAACCCTAGAGATTCAATCGCCAGCATCAGCAAAAATCCCATCAGCAGCGCAAGACCTGCGGTTTGATAAGCGCCGAAACTAAATAAATGATGGAAGGAACGTCCTTTGTTATGTTCATGCGCTTCGACTTCGTTCTGGCTATGTCCGTGTGAATAGCTTTCCTTCGCATGCGATATGTGAGTCTCACTCCCGTCTCTAGATACAAGGTGAAATCCTTCCGGCAGAGCCACCAATAACGCGGACGAGATTAGAAATCCAGCGGCGAGGCTCGTCGCCCAGCGTAAAAGGTTCGTGTGGGTACGTATACCTAACAGTGGAATAGCCCCAGCCACCAAGGACACTACAAACATGGTCAACATGATAACGACGGCTAGGCCAGATGCTGAAGGTGAAGATTTGCTTTCAGCACCACACCCCGTTAGGGTTATCAACAACAGCAGCATGTATAATACATTCTTATCAATCTTCACTACGGCACGTGGGAAAAGCATAATAATCTCAATGTGGTTCTCAGTTGTTCAAAGTGTGCCGGACTCGTAACAGGCGTAATGAGTTCAGAACGACGAAAAGCGTGCTGCCTTCGTGCAATACGATGGCAATGCCTATAGTTGCTAAACCAAAAACCGAAGAAACAACTAGACCACCAATAACAACCAGCGCAATAAATAGATTCTGCGAAATAATCTTTCGTGTGGCACGACCAAGCCCTATTGCAAACGGGAGTTTTGATAGATCGCTAGCCATTAAAGCGGCGTCAGCCGTCTCAAGAGCAACATCCGTTCCGGCACCGCCGATCGCGATGCCCGTTGTTGCGTTGGCAAGTGCAGGTGCATCATTAACCCCATCTCCGACCATTGTTACGTTACGATATGAATCCGCGAGTTTGCGGATGGCCGTTACTTTGTCCTCCGGGAGCAGATTCGCTTGGAAATCCACGAAGCTCGCCTGTTGAGCAATATGGGACGCAACGCGTTCGCTGTCACCCGTTAACATGACGGTGTGTCTAATCTTCATCTGTTTCAATTGTTCAATCACGCTTTTTGCCTCGGGCCGCAATACATCTGCTACTGCGATTGCCCCCACGGGCTGTCCATCAACAGTAACCAGCATCGTAGTTTTTCCCTGATCTTCGAGTTTCGCGATTTGAGCCTGTACCGATGCTTTTATTTCTACGTCTGATTCTTGATACAATTTCATGTTTCCGATACAAACAGATATTCCCGAAACTTTCGCTTTGATTCCGCGTCCGGTCATTGATTCAACTTCGGCTACCTCCGGCAACTTGAGTCTCCTCTCCATGGCGACATCTACAACAGTCTGCGCAATCGGGTGGCCAGACCGATTCTCTACGGCTGCAGCCAATCTTAACCAATGGTTTAGCTCTAGTTCGCCAACCGAGATTAGGTCCGTAACTTCCGGTTTGCCTTTGGTCAAGGTGCCGGTTTTGTCGAACGCAATCGCTTTCACACCTCCTAAATTCTCTAAGTGAATTCCTCCCTTGATGAGTACGCCGTTCCGAGCAGCTTGCGCAATCCCGGCAAGAATTGCAGAAGGGGGACCGAGTGCAAGTGCGCAGGGAGAAGCCGCTACCAATAGTACCATTCCCCTTAAGAAGGAATCGCTGAATGGAAAGCCGAAAATAAGAAGGAGTAAAATCATAAAAATGTCGCCAATGAGAATCAGCGGGACGAAGATTCGTGAAAACTTCCGGGTTATCCGCTGTGAATTTGATTCTCGGGTTTGTGCTTCCGTGACCATTGTCACCACGCGAGCCAGCATCGTGTCATCCGAATGTCGTGTTACCCGAACTTCCACGCTCCCATCTCCGTTAATGCCCCCAGCGTACATTTGCGACCCCGGTTCTTTATCCACAGGGACAGACTCCCCCGTGATAATGGACTCATCTACGGTAGTGCTGCCAGCGATCACTTCACCATCAACGGGAATACGCATGCCTGGCTTCACGATTACCACGGCCCCGATTTTCAGGTCATCAACATCCTGCTGTGATTCCCCAGTTTCATCTTTCACTAGTGCCGTTTTGGGGGTAAATTCGGCCAAGCTATGAATCGCATTGCGAGCCTTATCAAGTGTTCGTTCCTCCAATGCATGCCCTAGACCGAACAGGAATAGCAACAACGCTCCTTCGCTAAACTCACCCAAGAACGCCGCACCAATCGCCGCCACCACCATCAACAGATCTATATCGAAATGCCGTTCCCTTATCGCGTTGATGGCGTGGCGGACTATATCAAATCCGCCAAACACGTAAGCTACCGAATAGAAGAATAAACTCACGGCGCTTATGTGGTAAACTGCTTCAAAGTGAAATGGAAATCCAAAGAAACGTTCTCCGGTCCACCCAATAAGAAGGCACAGCCCACATAATAGGCTAAACACTAGTTCGCGATTCTCTTTGTACCGCGAACACATACTCTCAACCGCCATGCGATAACCCAATTGTTCAACTAGCTTTTCGATCTGGCCCCGCTTGACATAGTATGAATCATACTCGATCCACACGATTTTCTCCCTAAGCGGACATTCACGTGCAAAACACCAGCAATTTGGTTGACACGACATTGAATGTATGCGAGGCAATTGGAGCAGTTAATTCCTTTAACCGGGGATCAAGCCATGACGTTTTATTTCAGCCATGGTTTGGCATTCTGCTTAACGCGGCTCGGGTGGATAATATCATAATGTTGACTTGCGCCCAAGTCAAGAGAATTGGTAAGCCAGGGCTTTCCAACAACGGCTCTCTCGGTTATCCGGTACACTCCCTTAATTGGCATCAAGCGGGCATTACGCATTTCTGTCGAGCGAAATCGAATCTCGGTAGGGGGAGATGTCGGTTGAGAAATTATTTTCCCGAATCGCGCGGGCACGCTCAATCAAGCAATTGAAGAGCTCAAGTTGTAGTCTAACTGGAAGGTCAGGTTGTCAACTGAAAGGAAATAGAACGAGCTTATCATGCAGCCCCTCTTCTTTGAAGTGCGGCCAACCGCTATTGGGTACTGCCTGCTGAGTTCAATTACATTTGCACGCGAAACTCAATGTTCTCCCAGCGTGGTGGATTGGTAAAATATGGCGATGGGGAATGCACGAAAAAGTGGTGAGAGATTCCGAGCGGCAAAAGAGCAACTGAGCGAATTTTGCCCCCGCTCAAGGTGAGATAAGGGAGGGAAGAAAACACTCGACCTGTAATTAAGGCAACTGAGAACTGATAATAATGCGGCAGTGCGAAGTTAATGTTACGATTACAGAGGCGAAGATAGAATTCCTAAGGCAAGCTACCGACCTCCGAATTGAACTCACGAAAACATACTCAATTGCTGATATCTGGAAATGACGGGTGCGCGGGAGGCAATTAGCATGTCATGAAATCACTCAATCTCCCATGTGTCACCCGCATTCAGCAGTCCTTCCAAGTCGCCCTGTCCTTTTGCTCCTCTCGCGGCATTAATTTGTTGAGTCATGAAATCTTCATAACACGGCCTAGTGAAAGAACGAAAAATGCCGACAGGCGTTGGCACGTTTGGCAAATCTGTCATACGGGCAAAGAAGTGTGCGAGTGTCGGACCATCTGCGAACTGATCATGCACCATGAGATCGTCCACCGTGTATTGCCCATTTGTAAGCGACACTACCTCCGGTCGGAGTTCATTAAGTCGAATCCCTTTATCGCGGTCCTTTCCGAAAACCAGCGGTTCTCCATGTTCTAAGAATACCGTGTTATCAGCTTTTGTCTCTTTCTCGGTATACTGAAAAAAGGCGCCGTCATTGAACACATTGCAATTTTGATAAATCTCAACGAACGAGGTCCCCTTATGTTCAAACGCAGCCTTAATAATACGGCGCAAGTGATCTGGGTCCCTATCAAGGGATCTGGCAACAAACGATACTCTAGACGCTAACGCAAGGCTAATCGTGTTGAATGGATTTTCAATGGACCCCATCGGAGTAGAGTAAGTCACTTTTCCCTGTTCGGAGGTCGGTGAATACTGCCCCTTCGTCAAACCGTAGATGCGATTATTGAACAACAGCACGTTGATGTCCAAGTTTCGTCGCATTAAGTGAATAAAATGGTTCCCCCCAATTGACAACGCATCGCCATCACCCGTGATTACCCACACCGAAAGATCAGGGTTGGCGATTTTGACACCCGCCGCTATCGTCGGTGCTCTTCCATGTATCGTGTGGAAACCGTAGGTATCCATGTAATATGGAAATCGGCTGGAACAACCTATACCGGAGATGAAAACCAAATCTTCTTTTGGAATCCCCAATTCCGGGAGAATTCTCTGTGTTTGTGCAAGAATAGAGTAATCGCCGCACCCCGGACACCATCTAACATCCTGATCCGATTCAAAATCTCGCTTGGTTAATGTGGGCGCGGCTCCGGGAACTTGGCCGGGGGTTTCTTGTCTCATACTTCACCTTCTAGTAACTCATCTATTTTGGATTCGACTTCAAACACGTGAAAGGGTTGACCTTGAACTTTATTGAGACCTTCCGCTGGAATCAAATACTCGGCGCGGATTAACTGCTTTAGCTGACCAAGGTTAAGTTCGGGGATGAGTACTCGATTGAACCGCTCAAGAATTCCACCCAAGTCCTTGGGTAAGGGGTTGAGGTATCGCAAATGCGCGTGTGCGACAGACGCACCGTTCCCCTGTTTGCGCTCGACTGCCGTTCGGACAGCGCCAAATGTGCCTCCCCAGCTCAAAACGAGGAGATTGCCCTTTTGAGGCCCAAAAACCTCCGTAGACGGTATATCATCGGCAATGCGAGCCACTTTTTCTGCCCTGATGTGCGTCATCTGCTCATGGTTCTCCGGATCATAACTGACATTCCCTGTGATGTCAGCCTTCTCCAATCCTCCGATTCGATGCTCTAGACCGGGAGTCCCCGGTTTTACCCACGGGCGCGCGAGCGTTGTGGCATCACGAAGGTATGGGTTGAATCCCTCCTCCTCTGTCCGAAAGTCCACGTTAATTTCATCCAAATCCGAAACTTCCGGAATTTTCCACGGTTCTGCGCCAAACGCGACATAAAGGTCCGACATAAAGATGACAGGCGTCATATACTTGACGGCAATGCGACAGGCTTCATAGATTGCATCAAAACAATCCGATGGCCGTGAAGCGGCTATAATCGGAACAGGCGATTCGCCGTTCCGTCCATAGTACATTTGCAATAAATCTGCTTGTTCAGTCTTCGTAGGCATCCCCGTCGATGGTCCCGCGCGTTGAATGTTGCACACAACAATCGGTAACTCCGCAATCATGGCAAGATTTAGCGCCTCTGACTTTAGAGCAAGCCCCGGCCCACTGCTTCCGGTTACACCCAATGCCCCGCTGAACGCCGCGCCTATGGCGACTCCGATGGCGGCGATCTCATCTTCCATCTGCATCGTAACTACGCCAAATTCCTTGTGATTTGCTAGAGCGTGAAGAATGCTGCTCGCAGGGGTAATCGGATAACTACCGTAAACCAATTGCAAGCCCGACACCTGGGACGCGGCAACAAGCCCAAACGCCGTTGCCATATTCCCCTCGACATTCCGGTATTTTCCCGGCGGAAATTCCGCGGCTTCAACTACGTAGGACGTGGCAAACTGCTCCGTCGCCTCGCAGTAAACGTTGCCCGCTTTAAGTGCCAAGGTATTTGCCTCGACATACTCGGGTTTTTTTGCATATCTCTCTTTTATGAAACTGAGCGTGTTCTCCATTGGGCGATTGTACAACCAGAAAACCATCCCGACCGCAAAGAAATTTTTGCACCGGTCAACCTCGCGCTGACTTAAGTCTGTGTCTTTTAGCGCTTCCCGCGTTAGCCGAGTTAACTCTACCGGATAGACCTGAAATTTTTCTAGCGAACCATCTTCCAACGGATTGCTTTCATATCCCGCCAACTTAAGATTGCGCGAGGCAAAATTGTTTGAATTTACGATGAGAATACCATTCGGTTTGAGGTTGTCTACGTTGACCTTCAGCGCTGCCGGATTCATTGCAACAAGCACATCGCACGCATCTCCCGGTGTGTGGATGTTCTCACTCGAAAAATGTAGCTGAAAGCCGGATATACCTGCCAATGAACCTGCGGGTGCACGAATTTCCGCTGGATAGTCAGGAAGCGTCGCAACATCATTCCCCACAATTGCAGAAGCTTCGGTCATCTGTGTACCGATTATCTGCGAACCATCGCCGGAGTCCCCAGCAAACAGAATCGTTGCCTCCTCAATGGTCTGCATTTTCTTATTCATCGCACTTCTCTATCCTTCCCATGTAACGTCATGCCACATGCTCCTGCTGATCTACGGCGTCGACTCATACTCTTCTCAAACTGCCATGTTCTTGCCGTTTTTATGCACCCAAATCTTTGTCTGTGCACCTACGTTTACGCGCCCTCACGGGATTTCATCGCGCGGCGAATCGGTTTGGGAGGGAGTGTTAGCACATCTTGCGGGAAATGTTCGACCAAGTGGGAAATAATATCGCGCACGGAAACTGTACCAACAGGACGATTCTCCTCATCTACTATTGGAACATGCCTATAACCGCCCTTCGCCATAAACAAGATTGCTGTGTCGAGAGAATCTTTCACGTTGGCGGTTTGTGGATCGGCTTTCATAAAATCTTCGACCGGGATCTTTCTTAGATTCCCCACCGGCTTGTTTAGTATCTTCACTAACACATCACGCTCGCTGAAAATTCCTTTTAGAATTCCGGTGGAAACAATCAACACATGCCCGACATGACGATCAATCATTAAATTGATAGCATCTTGGGCGCTCGCGCCCATTTCAATTGTGACTGGAGGAGTCATCAGAGAATTCAGCGGAACCTGGATCTCGTGCGCACTCAACGTCTTTGAAGGCTCATCGGGCGATTCATCCATAATCGCCAGCTCTTCATCAACGATTTCCTCATACAGCATCTTTCCTCTCCTCTCCGTTACTTCCTTCCAAGAAAGCTGCGACGTGATGAGTAATGTCTTTGCTCGAGATTACACCGACCGGATAGCCGCCTTCGTCGCTTTGAGTCTCATCATCGGACAATACTAAAGGTACGTGGCGGTAGTGTCCCAGATGCATGAGATTCAGTGCAAAAGCAATCGGATCACTTGCACGCAGCGATTCCGGTTCGGGTGTCATGACGTCATCAACAACCACATCCTCCGGGTCCGCGCCTGTGCCGGTAATCTCCACGAGCAGATCCCTCTCGGTGACGATGCCGACAAGCCTTTCTTCGGCGTCAACAACCAACACGCATCCAAATCTGCCATCCTGCATCAACCGGATAGCTTCACTAACCGACGTGCCAATTTCCACTGAGCAAGGTTGATTCGGATTTAGGGTGCTGATTGGCAGAGACAACGTGTGCGCATCCATTATTGGCTCCTTTCACAGAAAACGACAATAGACACGTTTCGTTTCCGTAAAAATTGATGTGGGATTTCTTCAAGGGTCAAAAGTGCATCCAAACTTCCGATCCCGCTTTCAAAGTTGAAATTTCATTCCGTGCGTATCCTGTCAAATTCAAGGACATAGCAGTGTGCATAGCCTCTTCTGCGAATCGATACGCGGTGTTCATTTGTGGTATTTTTAAGCTTTTGGTGTTATCGCATCAGGCACATATTGGCACAGTCACTGATTGGGTTGCACCTCCCCAACCTGAAACCGCCATCGTACTTCGTCCGGCCGGTCCGCCTGCCACCATAACAATTACCTCGTCAACTTTACGTGGGGAAATCAGTCCCGTTTGGGAAGTTTCAATCTTGGTGTGCTCGCACACGTATTCCTGAACTTCCCGCTTGGTTAAACCATCGTCGCCAATGGTCTTTGAGTGCTCCGGACTCAACACTATGACGATTTCTCCGTCGGCGATTCCCGGCACGGCGAGATTAAGGCAAATTGTATTGAGGATTCCCTCAGCCGTGTTGCTGCCGTGGTCATCAATGACCCGAGGTGACGCGCCTGCAAAGACAGTTACGGTGCTTTGAAACGCCTCGAACCCACGATCGACGTGCAGCGGCGGCCACGGGCTGACCTCTTCTTTTTCTCCGATGCAATACGTGAACTTCCCCGAATGTCCGAACGTCGCGCGATCCAATTCCCCGGGCAGTGCACCGCCGATGTTGGTGCAGATGAAGCGAACCGCTCTTCCAATCGTGGCATTGCTCCGCCAACCCTGGCCAAAGACATTGAAACCATCGTTGATTTCCAATTCTTTCCGTATGGGACCATTAACAATTAACAGCGGTGATACAAGGGAAGTGGTCACTTGAATGCCATGCAAACAAAACACTTCCGCTGTCATGGCTTCTATTGCTGCTATTATGACTGGCATGTATTCCGGTTTGCATCCTGCCATGACCGCATTGATGGCCACCTTTTCGACTGTGGCGCGTCCCCACTTGGGTGGAATTGACGCAATCATCTCATCTGCCTGGCGTTCCGTGCCGGTAAGCATGTGTTTTACCCGCTCGGGCGTTGGTGGAACCACGGGCAGCCCATCCGTCCAACCGTTCTGATAAGTGACCTCTATCGGATCCGTTTCGTCGTTCACTTCAATTAGATCGGACTGCCAATGTAACTCTGTCATCTGTGTCCTCTTCGCCGCCACTGCCAGTGAGAATCGGAGAATCTTTACATTCTTTGTCGCCGCGATCCACTTCAAATGTAACCGCGTGTTTTCCCAAATGGTATGAGGTTGACAGTGCTCTCAAACGTTGCTATTATTGTACCAAATATTAGGTCTATTTACAAGGGAGATTCCTTTGAATTCCGTTACATTTCAAGGCATACTTGCTGCTCGCCATCCCGTCTACCGCTTCATAAAACCCACCCCGCTAATTCCATATCTTGAGCTATCTAGCTTCCTCGGATTTAACGCCTACATCAAGCACGAAAATCATCTGCCAACCGGGAGTTTCAAGATTCGCGGCGGTTTGAACTTCATGGCGCAACTTTCGGATGAACAGAAGGGGCGCGGCGTAGTAACGGTCACAAGGGGAAATCACGGTCAGTCGATAGCCCTTGCCGGAAGGGAATTTGGAGTTCACACAACTATCGTTGTCCCGTACGGAAATAATCCGGAAAAGAACAGTGCAATGCGTGCTTACGGTGCGGAACTCATCGAACATGGAGCTGACTTTGATGAGGCACGAGAGTTGTGTGAAAATTTGCAAGCGGAGAGAGGGTATTACTATCTTAATCCGATTGTTGAACCTGCTTTATACCACGGCGTCGGGACATATGCTCTCGAAATCTTCGAAGACTTGCCGAATCTGGACGTAATTATCGTACCAATTGGAGGAGGTAGCGGATCGTGCGGCACGATTACCGCGGCACGCGCGATCCACCCGGGGGCGAAAATTATCGGCGTCCAAGCGGAGAACGCACCGGCGATTTACCTCTCATGGAAGGCGGGAAAGACAATTCAAACCGAGTCATGTGAAACCATTGCGGACGGCCTAGCCACACGAGTACCATTCGACCTGCCGCTGTCAATCCTCAAGACAGGAATCGACCAGATCGTTTTGGTGAGCGAAGACGAAATTCGAGAAGCCGTTCGAATGGCGTTGCGATATACGCACAACTTGGCGGAGCCGGCTGCTGTTGCTCCAATTGCGGCGGCTCGAAAGCTGAAGACTGAACTAGAAAACCGGAACGTCGTGATGATTATGAGCGGTGCCAATATCGATACTGCAACGCTTAAGTCGATAGTTGGATAAATGAGACCAACGCCAAATTGACCGAGATTCAGCTACAAGAATATGCTCAATCTCTACGGTGACATACATGCTTGAAATCCCGGACGGGGATCGAATTTTTCACAGGACGCTCAAAAAGGAATGGCAATACATAACACACGGTGATGGAATCTATCTTTTCGATACCGAAGGTAAGCGCTATCTTGATGCCGCCGCGGGTGTGCATGTTGTGAGCATCGGTCACGGTGTTAAAGAAGTAATAGGCGCGATGGAAGAACAGGCGAGCAAAGTGTGTTTCACGTATGGTCGTTTTCTTACTCAAGCCCAAGTCGATCTCGCCGAGAAAATCACCGAACTCGCGCCAGAGGGATTATCGAGAGTATTTTATGTTTCAGGTGGATCGGAAGCCACGGAAGCCGCGGTGAAAATCGCACGGAAGTACCACATTGAAACCGGAAATCCCAAAAAATATAAGGTGATAGCCCGATGGCAGGGCTGGCACGGGAACACGATCGGCGCGCTTTCGATGTCCGGACGCACTCCCTGGCGCGAGGATTATGTCCCATACCTTCTCGACTTTCCGCATATTCCCCCGCCGTTTTGTTATCGTTGTCCCTACGGACAAACTCATCCCGACTGCCACCTCAGTTGCGCCGACGAACTTGAACGGGTGATTACTCAAGAGGGAAGCGAGTACATCTCCGCATTCATCGCGGAACCAATTCTAGGTACCTCCGCTGCCGGCGTCACACCGCCGCCGGATTACTATCCCGCGATTCGCGAGATATGCGATCGGCATAACGTTCTGTTGATTATTGATGAGGTTGTAACCGGATTTGGACGCACAGGTCTAAATTTTGGTATTGAACACTGGGAGGTGACTCCCGACATCATGGCTACGGGAAAAGGGTTAAGCAGCGGATACACGCCTATTGCCGCTACTATCGCGCATGAGAGGATATATGACGCGATTTACTCGAAGTCAACATCCTTTGCGCACGGCCATACCTATGGAGGAAATCCGCTCTCCTGCGCTGTTGCGCTTGCCGTCCAGAACTACATTCAGGAACACAACCTCGTGTCACGGTGTGCAGAGATGGGTGAGTTGATGCTTGATGAACTCCGTGAGTTGCAAGAGTTGCCGATTGTCGGAGAAGTGCGTGGAAAGGGCCTACTCATAGGAGTGGAATTCGTCGCCGACAAGAATAAGGGCACACCGTTTGAAGTCTCAAAAGATGTGACTTCAATGATTGTCAGTTCTGCCTTTGAAAACGGAGTATTGGTTATGCCCGGCGCACCGGGATTGGTTAACGGCGTCAATGGCGACCACATTGCCATCAGCCCGCCCTTTACCATAAATAAAGATGAGGTATCTGTTGTCGTGAATGTGCTAAGAGGCGCCATTGAAGAGACATCAATGCGCTTGGGATATTGAGATCGGGACTCACGCTCGCGTTGTAGTCATTTACATTCATATTTACACAGATTATGATTGTGTGTAAATCATCAATGATGACATGTATGATTACCCACAAAATCGGAGGCGCCCGCGTAGCGCAAACTGTTAGTTTGCGCATGCCACAATCTAACAAATCAAGCGAGTGAATAGTGAGCAATCAACTGAACGAATAGTGAAGGCGATAGGAAGTCTTGATAGAAATCTCTTATGGTACATAAGAGTGCCATTATCTTCAAGCATGTGTAATCATTAGTTGCAATGACAATAATATCTTGCGAATAAGATGAGCCGCGTCTTGGTAATTTAAACACGGAGTTCGGAATTGGAGAGAGGAGTAGAATTATGGAGAACGAAAAAAGAGAAGAAACGGAAGCAGACGTGGACAACGAGGAAACCGGACGGATGTGGTACAAAGCGCTCGACCTTGATGAGTTACCCGAGGGGCGCGTCAAATCGGTTACCTGCGCACACAAGACACTTTGCATGACACGATTCGAAGGAAAATATTCGGCGCTTGACAACAAGTGCCCGCATCAAGGCGGTCCGCTTGGCGAAGGATCAATAGAACAGGGCTGGCTGCGATGTCCATGGCATGGGTGGGATTTCCACCGGCTTTCGGGAAAACCTCCCGGCGGTTACGATGATGGAGTCGAAACTTTTCCGGTGCAAGAAAAACCGGACGGCATTTATGTCGGCTTAACAGCCGAACAACCACGAGTTCGTACAGTATCCGATGTGATAGTAGAAACGATGGTGAATTGGGGAGTACGCCACGTATTCGGCATGGTAGGTCACTCCAATCTCGGATTGGCTGACGCATTGCGGGAGCAGGAAGAAGCTGGAAAACTGACCTATATCGGAATTCGCCATGAAGGCGCCGCATCGTTTGCGGCATCGGCATACGGCAAATTGACAGGGCGGCCGGCTGCCTCGGAATCGCTGGGCCTGGAGCGACAAACTTGCTCACTGGCCTTTGGGACGCCAACGTCGATCGAGCGCCCATCTTGGCGCTGACCGGTCAAGTTGACACCCAGGTCCTCGGCCCCGGTGCTTTTCAAGAGATTGATTTGGGGGCTGCATACGGCAAAGTTGCCCAGTGGACGCAATCCGTGCTGCATACCAGCAAACATGCCGAACTCATGACCCTCGCATGCAAGAGTGCCATACTCAATCGCGGAGTCTCACACCTAATTTTCCCGGATGAAGTTCAGACTCTATCAGCGTTGGAAGATGCTGAAGCCGGTTCTCCCGAGGGACGAGTTACACCAAGCACGATCTCTCCTCCGGAGGATTCACTTCAGGAAGCGGTCGACCTACTCCGAATTTCAAAAAGGCCTGTCATCATCGTGGGCCACGGCGCTCGCTTCAATATGCCCGAAATAACTGCCTTCGCCGAAAAGCTAAATTGCCCGATTATTACCACCTTCAAAGGCAAGGGGTTAATCCCTGACAACCATCCGCTCGGTTGCGGTGTTCTCGGTCGGAGCGGCACGCCAATCGCCAGTTGGTTTATGAACGAATCCGATTGCTTGCTCGTACTCGGCGCCAGCTTCAGCAACCACACCGGCATCACGGACAAAAAACCGACTATCCAAGTAGACTTTGACGCAATGACGTTAGGAAAGTTCCATGCTGTGGATGTACCTGTTTGGGGAGAAATCGGTGTTACGATGGAATTACTCTCTAATGCCCTCACCGGAAAGACCGATACGATAAATCAACGTCCGGAGATTGCCGAACGTTGGAAAATCTGGCGAACCGAGAAAGAGCGTAGGTTATTTGAGACCCGCGGGAAAGGAATCAACTCCGCTTCGGTTTTTGCCGCGATGAACAGGCTAGTACCCGATGATGCGATAATTGCTGTGGACGTGGGAAATAACACCTATTCGTTTGGTCGATATTTCGAATGCACGCACCAATCAATCCTGATGTCCGGTTATCTGGGTTCTATCGGCTTCGCTTATCCGGCGGCAATGGGCGCGTTCGCGGCAACGCGGGAAGACGACCCGCGCTACAAAGGTCGGCCCGTGATTGCGGTTTCCGGCGATGGCGGTTTCGGACAATACATGGCTGAACTTACCACCGCGGTTAAATACGACATGAACATCACCCACATCTTGCTAAACAACAACCAACTGGGCAAAATCACCAAGGAGCAGCGTGCCGGACACTGGGACGTTTGGCAAACCTCGCTGCACAACCCGAACTTTGCGGAATACGCCATGCGGCGCGCTGGGCATTCGTGTCACGAACCAAGACGACCTAGATCGCGCTCTAACGGATGCGCTCTCTCATGAAGGTCCCAGTATGGTTGAAATCATTGCGGATCCGGACCTGGTTTAAACTCGCCGATCCATGCTCGTATAGGAAAGTTGTAAGCACACTCCGTATGTCATAACCTTCGTGCAACCTCACGACAGCGGAGAGTGCCTACTACAAACCAAACTTCGTAAATCCGGTTCTACTTTATTTGCCCGCCCACAGCCAGGGCTCTGGCGCCAACCCCGAGCACCGACACAAACCCTTCGGAATCCGTATGATCAAAATCGCCAACCGCCTCCATAGAAGCAGTTTCTTCGGAGTAGATTGAGTGAGAAACTCCCCCCGCCGCGTGAAATGAAACATTGCCTTTATACAGTCCAACCGTGATAGTCCCTTGAGCCAACCGTGTGAATGGCTCGATTGACCCAAGCAATGACTGTGTAGCCGGGTCGAACCAGTAGCCTTGATAAATCTGTTCCGCAACCGTGTCCGACACCTGTTTGAACACGCGCCGCGCACGTCTATCCAAAATAAGTTGGAGCAGATATTCGTAACACCTTCCGAGCAATTCCATCCCGGGTGACTCATAAACCCCTCGGCTCTTTATGCCTACAAATCGGTTCTCGACCGTGTGGATGCCTATGCCTACGCCGTTTCTTCCCCCGATTCGGTTCGCTTCCAAAATAGCTTGAAGCGGCGTTGTCGGACTTCCGTTAATCTCCACGGGTATTCCTCTCGAAAAAGCTACGGTAAAGTATTCAACTTCGTCCGGCGCATCCTCGGGGTGGCTCCCCATGCCGGGTGTGATGAACCTTGCAGGCGTCTTAAGCGATTCCAACCTTCCGGCTTCGTGTGTTAAACCAAGTAGATTCGCATCGGTCGAATAAGGTTTTTCATGCGTGGCAGTGACGGGAAGACCCCGGGCATTGCAGAAATCAATCATCTCCTTCCTGCCGCCAAATTCATCCAAGAAAGCCGGATCGCGCCAAGGCGCATACACCGAGACCTCGGGATCCAACATGTTCGCCGCGAGCTGAAACCGCACCTGATCATTGCCTCTGCCTGTGCACCCATGTCCGAGAATAGTTATATCTCGTTGGCGCATCTCCGGCAGCAAGGCTTTCACCGTGATATAGCGCGCTATTCCGGTTGTATTCCAATAGCCTCCCTCGTACATGGCTTGGCATTGGATAACCCTCAATCCAGCCATAGCGAGTGCGTCTTTAGCATCGATAATCATGGCTTCTTGTGCGCCGGATGCAAGCATTCGCTCTCGTATCTCGTCAACGCTTTTTTCGTCCGGTTGGCCAAGATCCGCGGTGAAACACACGACGTTGACACCATGATCGACTAACCATCTCGTAATCGTGCAGCTATCAAGTCCTCCCGAAACAGCTGCGCCAACAGTTTTTCCTTTTAGTTGCTCGACGTTCATTTTTTCCCCTTAACATAGTCAGCCGTGGCCATGGAGCCGGGCGGTTCAAGAACTGGCAATCCGCTTCATCGTTAAATTTGGAAACTTCGGGGCTTCAAAGCCTAACCACACCGATGAATCAGTATCTCTAGTGTTCTATCAGATGACTGCTATTTTCGTATTGTACAACAATGAAAAACTGGAATAAAGCCAAAAAACCAAGGTTCATTCTTTGAACAATCGCTTGACAGACACTTTGACGAATCATACAATTGAGAATCAGAATTCTTCGGATATTCACGAACTACAACATTGTAGGGGTCGAACACGAAATGGACGCCAAATGGCGGCTGCTCAAAACAGGAAAGCATGACGCTGCTACAAACATGGCGATTGACGAGGTGCTTTTGCTGCGGCAAGAAGATTATCCTCAGCCAACGTTGCGACTCTATGACTGGTCCCGACCCGCCTTCAGTTTCGGATATTTTCAAAAGATATCGAATGAAATTGACGTAACCCGATGTGAAGCCCATGGTGTCGAGCTTGTTCGCCGGATGACCGGCGGCGGCATAGTTGTTCACGGTTGGGATGTGACCTATTCGATTGTAGTCCCTCATGGTAATGGGGTGATTCCCGGCGATATCTCCGCATCTTACTGTTGGATTGCTAACCGTCTGCTCCACGGGTTTCATCGGATTGGTGTACCCGCCATATTACAGGATAGCAAGTTTCGGGGATCGGAGGATGCACCAAACACCTGCCTTGCTAATCCGACTGTGCACGATCTCATGCTTGATGGAAAGAAAATTGCCGGGCTATCGCAGCGTCGTAACCGAGTTGGTGCCGTTTATCAAGGCTACATCGCTCTGAATATGCCCCCTACCGAGATTCTGTCGCTCGCGTCGAAATTCCCCGACTATCAAAAAACTCTATCTGAAAAATCAACATCGATTAACTTTAGGCAACTCTGTCCTAAGAATCGCCGAGAGATTGAAGACGCAGTTGTAACTGGATTCAAAGAAGTGCCGAATACTCAACTGGACACTTCCGCCCTTTCGACCGAAGAATTAGATGCGGTCAGATCTTTGGTACAATCCAAGTATTCCGCATCTGAATGGACGTATCGACGATGAGCCGGACGCATGACGATTCTTCCACTCGCGACACCGAAGCTATCTTCATCCCGCCCGGGGCGTTTATAATGGGCACAGACATTGAACCATTTTACGGCTCCGCCCTTGAGCAATCAAAACATGCCAAACTGGACGAATCTCCCATCCATGCGGTAAATCTCGCACCATACTACATTGATCGCTTCCCCGTGACGAATGCGGAATACGAGCGCTTCATTCAATCGACCGATTATCCTCCTCCCACTCATTGGCACGGTACAAGATTACGGCATGAAGAGACACATATGCCGGTCGTTGGTGTCAATTGGCATGATGCCACAGCTTATGCGCAGTGGGCTGGAAAACGACTGCCTACCGAGGCGGAATGGGAAAAAGCGGCTAGAGGTGTTGATGCCCGAATTTACCCTTGGGGGGATGATTTTGAATTGTCAAACTCTGCAAACGAGACGCACAGCGTTAAAGAAAACACCAACAACAGTCTCATGGCACAATTGCTCACAGACCACCTCACGCCGGTCGGCAGTCGACCGAGAGTGTCAAGTCCCTACGGCACTGACGACATGGCGGGTAATGTATGGGAATGGACGGCAGATTGGTACAGACCATATAACGAAAACCGGCACCACGAACGCGAGTATGGCGCAAAGCAAAAGGTTCTGCGAGGCGGCTCGTGGCTTGAAGTTCGAGATCACACCGCCGAACAATACTTCCGATGTGCCAACCGACTCCACGCACCTCAAGACTATGCAGCAAAAAACATCGGATTCCGATGTGCAATGGATCCAACCTCGGAGCAAATACAGCGTCATGTGCCCGAGGTGTCGCTAGAGCTAATCTTGAAGTTTATCAGACAACGGAGATTGAAAAACCTGCACATCGTGAGAGGGCGCGCGCGAAAGCACTCTATACAGGATTTTGTCATTGCCGTCGTCCTCATCGGCGGGGCGGGGTACGGAGTCGCGTTGACTGAGTATGTACTTGCCGGTTTAACCGGAGGATTTATCGGATTCGGTTTCTTGTTTAGTGCTAACGTGAACCTATGGCGGCAATTGAAAGCGAGACACAGATTGAAACATCTATAGGCAATCGCAAGAACCAATGTCGCTTTATGCCTATGCGGATTAAAATTAGAAAAAACAAGCGTTTATATTGACTGCGCGGCGAGAACTGATTAAAATGGCATTCAATTATCTCAAAAGCGGGTTGTCAAAACCACAGGCATTTCAGTTGATGCTAGAACCGACCAAAAATTAAAACAATGAACTGCTTTGCCTACGTTTTTAGAATGGACCTAGGTAAGCAAATCCTGAATTACTAAACCGTGAGGTGAGTTGTGAATCCAATAATCAGAAACGTACTTGCAGTCATCGTAGGTTTCATGGCAGGCAGCGCTGTAAATATGGGGCTAGTCATGGCGAGTCCCCATATTATCCCACCGCCTGCGGGCGTTGATGTGAACGATATCGAATCCATAAAAGACTCCATACATCTCTATGAATTCAAACACTTCATCGTTCCATTCTTGGCGCATGCCCTAGGAACCGTGGTAGGCGCCTACGTCGCCGTAATCATATCCGCCAGTTACAAGCTGATAATGGGATTGGTGATTGGCGTGCTATTCCTACTGGGGGGTATCTCCGTTGCATTCATGTTGCCGTCTCCCACTTGGTTTGTTGTCGTCGACATAGTGGGAGCCTACATACCTATGGCATGGATCGGAACGAAATTAACCGGCAGAGTGTAGAAGTCAACGCCTCGCGTAGAAAAGTCAAGCGTATTCAACAAGCAATGTCCGGCCGTCTGAACATTGCTCCAGACAGTTTTGCACGCTTGGTCCTGAAATATTGAATGGCGCTTATTGCTCCTGAGTTGATTCCTCTTGGTCATTATTTGAACGCCACTTTTCGGTTTCCTTTCGTAGCTTGTCCAAATCCTCGGGATTCTTGATATCTACGATGTGCGGCGTGATGATAATAACAATCTCGGAATTCTCCGAAACCTTTTCTGTTCGCTTGAATATACGCCCGATGAACGGAATATCTCCGAGAATCGGCACCTTGTTCTCGATTTCCTGCTGCTTGGACTTTATCATCCCGCCCACTACAATCTGCTGCCCATCTTCGACATCGATGTAAGCGCTGATAGAACTGTCTTCCGTTATAGGCGCGTTAAAATCAGTGAATTCAATGAAATTGCTTGCCTGAATCTGCTCAATATCAAGACCGATAGTACGCTTACCGTCAGATCCCTCCCGCGATCTGGCAATGTGTGGCGTTATCGTAATGTTGATACCAACGGGCGGAGTGATAAAGTCGTAATTGAATAAGGGTTGATTCACTCCCTCTCCTAGAAGGCTGGTCGTGTCCACGCTCTGCAAATATGGAATCGTACGTCCGCGACTCCACGTGGCCTGCTGGTTATCGCGAGTCAGCAACGAAGGAGTTGACAAAGTCTTAACTTTATTTTCACGCATAAGAGTGTGAAGCAACCCCATATACTCCTTCGTTGCAATGCTGTAGGTGAAACCGCTAATCTCCTGATCCAACCCTAACTGCGTGTCGACGCTCCCAACCAAGGGATTTCCGCTGCGGAGCTGCTCACCAAAAAGCTTGTTCTCCTGTGCTGTTAACTCGATGCCGAGTTTTGTACTTTCATCTAGTGTTACCTCAAGAATCTGAATATCAATCCACACCTGCCCGCGCACAAAGTCGAGTTGCTCAATCATGGCATGAACCTGCGGTAGATACCGCTGTGCAGTCCTCACAAGGAGCGAATTGGTCTGTATGTCCGCCCCAATCTCTACCTGGCCGCGTAGGGAATTGATATCTTTCTGTTCAAGGCGCCCGCCCGACGCAAAGAAACGTCTAAAACTGAAGTCCGATCCGCCACCTTCTCCTTCACCCCAAATGCTCTCTAGTAGCTCTGTGGTCTGCTCTGCACTCGCATATTCTAACCGAATTAATCGCGTGACCTCTCTCTGTCCTTCAGGGGTCGGCACATCAAGTTCCCGGATAAACTCGGTAATCAATTCAAAATTGCGCTGCGTAGCGGTCGTTACAACCACCGCGTTCAGAGTGATATAAGGCTCCGCTGTCACGTTTCCTGCTAGCGAACCTTCGCTTCGATTTCGCTGGGGAAGGAAAAAAAAGAAACCTTGATTGTTATTTGCGCCCTGATAGACATTGTTGATTATGTTGGCCACATTCTCGGCATCCGCATATTTCAACGAATAGACCTTCGTGCCCCATTCCTGATCTGGCATGTTTACATCCAGCCGTTTCACAAGATTTTCAATGGTTGGAAAATTCTGCGAAGCCGTCGAAACCAACAGGGCGTTTAGCCGGGAATCCGGTACAAGGTGGACTTCCCCCTGAACACCGATGGTACCATCCTGTGATTGGCGCTCTTCCCGTCGATCCCACCAAGGTCTATCTCGGTCTCTGCCGGCAGTACCCCCTTCAAACAGATCTACCAGATTATCGGAAAGCGTCTGAGCGTCCGCGAACTTGAGGAAAAAGATTCGGACCTCCTCTTGTGGGTCGGCTTGATCAAGCTCCTTTATGAGTTTTTCTATCAACGGAATATTCCGCGGATCCGTCGAAACAACCACGGCATTCAGACGGTCGTTGGATGAGACGTTTACGGTTCCGATAATGCCTTGATACTCCTGACCGCGTCGTTCTCGCTGTACCTCTCGATTGCGTCGTTCCCATTCGCGCTGTTGCCACCATTGCGCCCCGCTGCCTGGGCGCCTGCCCGCGCTCTGTCCGGTAATTACCTCCTCAAGCGTCTGTGCGACATCCTCGGCTATTGCCAGGTTCAATCGGAAAACCCTAATTTCCGTCTGAATGCTCGGCGCAGTGTCAAGCTGACGGATGACGTCTTTCAATGCTACCAGATTGGACTCGGAAGCCTTGATAACTAACGAATTCGAACTTTCGTCGGCAGCAATGTAGATTCGTCCTCGGAGCATGTCGATGCCTGCGCCGTCCTCCTTCGCCTTCTCAACCATTTTGTGCACCTCTTCAGGGTGCTTGGCAGATCCCATAGTTTTGAGTGCATTTGCAATCTGCGTCTCATCTTGGAACACTTGATTCAAGGTCGCTGCAAGCGAGGATGCGGTGGCATTCTGTAAATGGACAATTTCCACCTTGAGCGGCATTTCCGGTGCCTCATCGGCAACCTGTAAGATAGTTGTAATTCGACGCACGTTGGAAGCGACGTCTGTAATTACCAAGGAATTGCTATTCGAATCGGCGAATATATTCGCCGCTTTGTTCAACAGTGGCTTAAGACCACCCACCAACTCCGACGCGGCGGCATTTTCTAATTGGATGATATAGGTCTGAATCTCGTCACTCATCTCGACTTGGCTCGCGTCCGCGGTAATTCGTTTAACCGGCACCTTCATCTGCACTGCTTTTTCGAAAGTTGTGATGAGCACGGTGTTTCCGTCGCGAATTGTTGTCAGATTATAGGTCGACAAGACGGTTTTAACCTCTTCTAACATCTCTTCCATAGTGACATTTTTGAGGTTCGTCAATGCAAACTTCTTGTCCCTAATTTCATTTTCGGAGGCAACAAATGTCAAGTCGGTTTCTTGGCTCAGAAATCTAATTAGATCTCTGAGGTCCTTGCTGATGAAGTTGAAATCAAACCGTATTGCTTTCCCCGCCTCATCGCGCTCCGTTACGCGCATAGCCGTTTCATCATCCTGCGCAAACGTGCTCTTTTCGAAAATCGCCAAATTCGCAGCCAGCACAATAAGTAGTATGAGGGCAGAAAAACTAGGTTGCCGCCTGCCAATTTTATAACCATATGTATCCATATTTGGTAATCACACCTCTATTCAAAACAATGGGGTAGTCATTGAATCGAAGCAACTTGCTCCCCGCAAAGAGAAACCGGTCGCACCTAACCTATTCGAGATTTATTATAGGATTCTTGCCATCATTGTTAACTCTACACTGACCTTGGTGCCTTCTTCCTCCTCTTTTTTCTCCGATTTGTTGTTGACAATCTTAAGGTTTCTGACATACAGCCATTTCGTAGAAACGTCAATCAATTCCATTAGCTTTACCACTGTGCCAACCCCGCTAATGAATTTCATATCAACACCGTACAATTCTGGCTGGTATGTCAAAGAAACTTCGGCAAGCCAGTTTTCAAGCCTTTTTATCTGCAGTTCGGTATCATCCACATATTCGGTTAAAGCCATTATCTGTTCTTCGTAGTCAAGAACACCTTCAGTCGATTCACGAGAATCATCCATCTGAGTGTCTTCGTGGCGACTAATTAAATCTTCAAATTTCGCGAGCAGAGCGCTATTCTCTCTAAGTCGAACTTGGACACTGGAATCCTTCCGTCCAAACTCCAGAAACTTACGCGGCGAGCCTTCATCGACTCGGGAAATTTGGTCCGAGAAGAAGCCTCGCTTGAAATCAGTTGCCCCATTTAGTTCCGAGGTAATAAATGAGAGAATAAACTCGATTAGTTGTACCCTCAATTCTATCGGAATAGTCGCCGGTAGCTGTACGAAACTTAGATTTTCCTCTATTTGTCGATCTTTAGCCGCTGACAAATCTCGATCTCCGGCCGGATTTCCATCTGAGGGGGTATTGCTCTTAGCATCGGCGTCGACTGCCGCTTCGTTCTTCGCTGGTTCGACTTCACGCAACATTCCATCCTTGCTGTCATCGTAGTTAGCCCTTGAGGAGTCATGATCTCCCCACCATCCTTCGAACATCGCTCGCTCCAACTCACTCTCTTCATCTAGCTGCTCCTGCGGCGGCGCTTTCTGTTCTGCTTGTTCTTTGAGCCGTCTAAGTTCATCTTCAAGTCCGTTCATGTAGCTGAACAAAATGAATTTTCGTTTTGCCTGACGAGAGATTTTTTCAGTCTTTTTGCCTGGTGAGGGTTTGATGTTAAGCTGATAATCCGGTTTGAGACCGGATCTTCTTGCCAGTTGCGAAATTCGTTGTGAAATCACCACCCGCGGCTGCTCGCCCTCAAAAATAGATCCTTGAATCGTTTTCAGATCGTCCAGATTCGCAAAACCGCCGTGCTGGTTCTTATACGCGAAAAACGTCGTCGCTTTTCCTTCCAAGGCAGGATGTATCGCTATCAAATCCGCAACTTGACGTGTTCGGTTGATAGTCTGTACGTTATGCACTTTCGAGATTTCGTCTAATAAAGAGTCTGAAATCAACCGCCCCCGCAAGCCCACCTGTTCACGTAGACTCTCGTCACTTCGGTTCGCCTGTTTATCCAACAATACCAATTTTTCCGCCGTTTGAAGTCGTTCACGCTTTTCGGCTGTCATGCTCCCTGTCAACCCTTGCAGAACCGTGGGCAGAACTCTCAGAAGGATGACTATGAGGGCAACCAGTCCAACGATACCTAACAGCGTTTTTTCACGTCTCGTTAATTCTCTCATCGTGCCCACATGTCGTTAATGTCTCAATATACCCGCGTGTGACGTTCAACACCAAAGCATTCAAAGACTATCATCTCATCTACTGCCACTAACGTTGGATTCATCTTGAGATTCTACCAACATCCGAGCATCCGCGTTTGGTGGCTGTGGACGTTCTGTAGTCATTTTCTTGGCAGATTGTACCAGCTTGTCTTCTTCAAGGTCTTTGGTTTCGTCTATTGTGCCGGAGTATCGAGTCTGTGCAAGTAACCGCGGAGCATCCGGGGACAGATTACATACGACTTGAGTTTGAAAAAACACCTCTTTTTCACGCTTAACGCTCGTAACATCCCCTGATTTTATGTTGGTGAACAGTCCCGATTGTCCCATCACTCGAATCATTTCGCTTACATCGCCGTGCGATCTGGCTTCAATGTTGAACGTAATTTTCGCCACATCGAGTTCGTCCAAGCGACTGATTTGGAAGTTGGTCCAAGCAACCTTCGTCCGATCAGAAAATCGTAGGCTCAATGTGCGCAGAATGTCCAGGACCGACACGCGGGGTGTCAAGAGGTCGGCGGTCGCCAAACTTTTGGCGAGCCTAAGTTTCGCTTGCGATTCCGATTGAGCGACGTGCCGTATCTGTTCGTCCAAGACTACGTTTTCCATCCGCTGCGATCTGCTAAACGTCAGCGCGCCAAGCCCGATTCCCGCAAATAGAACTGCGCCCGCAGCAAAGCTGTATATCAACCGTCTCCTCTGTTCGCTCTGCGTCAACTTGACTTTTTCTTCTCTGGGCAACAAATCTAGAGCAATCGCGTCCGTGGCCGCATTCATGCCCAGTCCTAGTGCAACAGCGAGGGTACTGCCAACATTTCCGATAGGCGCCGTGTCAATCTTCCCGCCCTGTTCGCTGAAAGCATCTAGTGGATTCCAGTCCTTCGTATCAATTCCAAGCCGATTTGTGAAGTAATCTGGCAATCCGGAAACCTGCGCTCCACCGCCGCAAATCCAGATTTCGTCCACCTTGACCGACGAAGTGGACTCTAACTCTCGTCGCGCCGCCCCGATTGACTGTTCAAGCTGCGTTACCATCTGCTCCGCCCATTGGTACGTGGGAATCCGATCTGTCGATTCTTGGTCGAGCCCGCAACGTCCCAGTTTTATCTGCTCCGAAAACTCAAAATCACCGCCAACTTCATCGTGATAGCGACGCGTTAGATTGTTGCCGCCGATCGGAAAACTCCGAGTAAAGCCAAGCGTCTGCCCTTGAAACAAACAGATGTCTGTGTTGCCCGCGCCAATATCGACAATCATCGTGGTCTGCTCCGGCGAATGCGCGCCAAGGAGAGGCCGTGCTAACGCAGCGGTAGCCATTGCTGACGGGATGATTCCCGTGGGTACAACGTCAATTGGTTGAAGATAATCGATGTATTTCTGCACGCTTTCGCGCTTTGCGGCAACTAACTCCACGGAAATTCCATTTTCCCTGCGGCGAACATCATGGTAGTCGAATATGGCGTTATCCGCGCTAAAGGGAATTTCGGTTTCACCCTGCATGGATACCAGATTGGACAACTGCTCATCGCTTGCCGCCGCTGGAAAATCCGACAACCGGCGGGTCGTGACAAATAGTCTGGGAATCGACAATATGACCGCGTGCTTCCCACCTTTAACCTCTTGCCATAGTTCCTCAAAAGCGCGCGATACCGTTTCCGCATCGATGTCTTCGGTCGCACTCTCGCGGGGATAGCTGGCAGCGCTCGTTTTGACAAGCCGAATCCCCGACGAGCTTAGGGCAAACTGTACCAGCTTGACTGTGTTTGTCCCGATATCCACGGCTACGACTAAATTTTTCGCCATCTCAACCTGCTTCCTACTAGGTGCTAATTCTGTCGCCAATACTTAATCGTCACTGCTTGTCCCGTTCGATCGACTACTCCGGTACATGACGCGATTGCACGCCCTCGTGCGTCAATCCCGGCTGCTTCGACCAAGAATCCATGGGAACGATACGTAACCAGACCCGCTATCTGCTGAAATGTGTTCGGATCAATACCCTCCACATCGAGGAGTTGACCAATATCGGTGAACGGATTGCCTTCAATTTCATCCTGTGATTGCGCTTGAGTTTGTTGGCTATTTTCGGGCTCGGACTCTCTTCGGGTGATCACAGCCTGTGCTTTGGACTCATCCATCCCCGGCAATAGCTGTAGGACCTCTAATGGGGCAGTATTGACGTTGATTAGACCGTTTAATATTTCGTCGTCGGTAGTGGAGATTTTGTCAACAATACTTTTGAATTCATCTGCCGTGACCAGATTCACATCCTTGATTGCATCAACATTTTGAAAGTTCCCTTGAGTGTTTCGGTGATCGATAATCCGATTGGAAATACCGTCATCAATGCCATCGAGCGTTTGCAATTCGTTCGCATCGGCGGTGTTTATGTTCACCTTTCCCTCGTCATCCTCGCCGCCATCTGTGCGAATCCTATCTCGAATGCCGTTGAAGGTTTGTTCCGTGACAGCTTTAAGGTTCAGAACATCGCCGATATTCCCAATCGAATCACGTTGTTGGATAAGAGAATCTGCCTCGCCTTGACTGAAGACAGGTTGATTGTTATTCCCCCGGAGCTGCACCAGTTGCTGCGATTCAGCGTTCTTGACATTGAGGCGTGTTTGGCCGCTCGCATCTGTGTTCGTATCAATCGAATTGACCGTTGTAAACCCAATCAGTCCCGGTATGTTCTGCGTTCCGGATCCTTCAAAATTTTGACCTCCAACACTTGGCTGCTGTCTGCCGTAGAGAAGCGTTGTGTTCATCCCCGGAGCTTTGGCAAGGTCGCGCACCGTTCGGTAAGGGCGGCTGGCGACAATTGAATCAGCGAGCGATTGATTGGGAGAGTGGACATTCTCATAACCCAGTGAATCCAAGAGCCTTTGAATTGTGCCTACCTCGACCGTATTGACATTTACCTTTGAACTTTCGTCGATGATCTTCACTTGGTAGGTGAGTAAAGCCCCGTCAGTTATACCATCTTCAATGCTGCCTTCTAGAGTATCCGCCCAGTCTTCTCCGAGCGAATCAAACGGTGTTCTATCCCCGCGAAGCACGGCGATCGTATGCTCGAATCCCGCCTTCGCGGCAAAGTTATATTTCGTTCGATCTGTAAAGTTAGCCTGAACACGACGTTCAAGATAGATGGAGTGAAGCAACTGTGTTGCCAACACGGAAAGAATCGTTAAAATCCAGAGCGTGGCGACGAGAGAAAGACCGCGTTCATTTGGTGAACGGCGCATCTTTCTTAAAATACTTGGGGTGGGACGGAAAAGGCAAAGCATGGCACGTAACCTGTCTTCCTCGGTATTGCTTCAACCGCTTGATGTTCCTCCGGGCTGTCCGCCGGCACCTTGCCCTCCGAAATTGGCGCTCACGGGTAGATAAATCATTGTCGACTGAGTCATCGTGTTCTGTCCCGAATTCTGACCCACCCGTCCATTATCCTCCGCCAGCACCCCGATTAGAATCTGAACAGCCTTTGGAATGGCAGTGGTGTCTTCCCACGATTCGTACCAATCTTCGCCGTCCGAGTATTTGAGATCGAACGATGAAATGCGATCTATTATTTGGACAGTCTCGACATAAATTGGGTCCCCGTTTTCGTCCTCGGTGGGAATTGTTCCAGAATTAAACAGAGAAGCGACAACTGTCTCCGGATCAATAGAGGTCGTCGTAACCCGCGAGAGTACAAGATTCCCACTGTCTTCTCCGATGGTCAAATCCGTCCGCTGGCTTGTGGATCCGGGTCCTGATTGCGACAAATCGGGGCCAACATAGTAAGCGACGCGCTGTACATCACTTATCGGCTGCGATTCCTCCTCCTGACCGGTTTCGAATCCCGGATTCAGCTGTGTGAGAAAAGGATCCGGGTCGGTGTGTTGAAGTGTGACAAAGCTAATGATGTCTCTATCGCCTGATTCGTCCGAATTATCCTGCGAAATGAGAACGAGTGAATCATCCTGCTGCACCGCATAAATATTACTCAAATCCTTACTCAGAAAATCCAGTGCGACACGACATTTTTGCGCCATATGCATCCGAGTTTCGGAGTTGCGGTAAACATCTACCGAAGCATCGAACACCTTGTAGGCAACCCCGCCCACAATGACAAGAACGGTTACACCTATCAATAGTTCTATAAGCGTGAACCCGAACTCCACGGTGCTGAATCTTTGACCGATATGCGGGTTAGGCAGCATTCCTGTTGGCCTTTTCCGTATTCCCATTCTCCTCTCCCTAAACCTGTTGACCACCGCCCTGTCCTTGAGCTTGTTTTGCTCGATCTGCCATATAGGTACTCATGGAAATCGACTTTTCTTTCCCCAGTTCCTGCCACATGATGGTAACCGTAATGCGCCGGAGATTCTCAATCTCATCTGATGTTACGTCCTGAACGCTCGAGTGCCAACGAAAACGGGAATTTTCTCCGAACTCGCCATTGTCCTCTCCAATATCCGGGTAACCACCCAGCTCAATTTCCGCCATTCGAAATTTCAGCAAGTATACCGCCGTAGTCTGATTCTCCGATAGAGCCTGTCCGTGGGCGGCGTTCCTAAAGGAATACATCAGCACCGGCAAGGCAATCGACAAGACAGTTAAAGTCACCAAGATTTCTACGAGCGTGAAACCATTTTCGCGCGTTGTGGATTGGTGTGGTTTCAATGAAGCTCTAATCTGTGATGGCAACTGCATAGGCGTACCCTTCAATTCATGCTGTCAATGCTTGGGCGTAACACGCCTAACGCCTCGATTTCTTCAGCGCCAACATCTCGAATTCGTACACGAGCGCTGGCTGCTTCGATATTGATGGATACAACATTTCCGTCTTGGTCCTGGATGTACAAAATTGACTCCCCGGAAGACCCGGTTGGCGAAAAATAGATGTAATCAATTCCGGAATTAATATGCCTTGTTTGGGAGTTTTGGTTGATAACCATCTGCGACAAGCTGATGTTGTGATTCGGTTCTTGGGGAATGCCCAGAATCATACTTGTGCGCGATACGGTCGGGAGGTTTGATTCAGACGATCGGACGTCGGTCTGATGGATAGTGTTTGATGCGTTCGCACCTAGAGAAGCGGCAGGATCTGACATGAGGAGAGTTTCACTTGAAGCCAACCAATAGCGGTTTTGATCGAGATCGAAGACAACGAGATAGGTGGTTCCCTCCGTGATCGCCATGTCACGTGCAAAGTGAAGCATGTCACGAATAGCCGAAGCGGATGATTTTAGCCGGGTTGAACCGGCGAATCCTCGAAGAGATGGCATGGTGACCGAAGACAGTATCACAATTAGCGTCAGTACTAGCATGACTTCAATAAGAGTGAATCCTGTCTCCAGACTATAATGATTTAAGCGTCTGGTCGGGTTCATGAGGGCATATGGAGAAAATCGAGAATACCTGTAATCTACTCAGCTAGCTCAATCCAATTTGTGATATCGGCATTGAAAGGCGGGGCGCCTCCCTCTTTCCCATCCTTGCCTAAGGAAAATAGGTCGTAATCGTATCCCTGATGGTTGCCGGGATACCGGTAAATGTACTCGTTTCCCCAGGGATCTTGAAACTTGGGTTTCGAAACATACGGTCCCCTCCAATTTCCTGCCACGAGACTGGAGTCTTGCCAAAGCGCACGTAATCCCTGCTCCGAGGTCGGATAATCCCCTACATCGATTGAATACCGTTGGAGTGCACCCTCAAACACCTGAATCTCGCTCTGGGCGGTTTTCAGTTTCGCGTCATCAACCACACCGCGAAACTGCGGAATAACAAGTGCCGCCAAGAGCCCAATGATTACCATCACAATCGTAAGTTCAATGAGCGTCATCCCCGATTCGCCCATTTTTATTGACATCGTCATTTGTCTCTCCTTATTAAACCTTTTTCGACCATTTTCACCCGGCTAACGATGTGCTTACCCTAAACACCGGGAGAATTATTGCCACCGCGATTAGACCAACAATTACCCCCATAATCAAATATACAAGCGGCGCGATAGCACCCATCAACCGTTGCAAGGTTTGCTGTACCTCCAAGTCATAGTAATCAGCGAGTTTAGCTAACATTTGCTCCGGATTACCAGATTCATCACCAACCCCAATCATATGAACAACGAGCGGAGGAAAAACAGCGCTTTCCTGTAGTTCTCGCGCCAAAGTCGAGCCCTGCTCAATCTCCTTTTCTGCCCGGTCAACTGCTCTGCTGTACACCAAATTCCCAATCGTGCCCTTGACAACTCTAAGCGCGGGAAGAAGCAACACCCCATTCTCCAGTAGTGTCGACATGGTTCGTGTAAAACGCACGAGCGCAAAATTCCTGAAGACACCTCTCAATAGTGGAAGCTTCAGTTTCAAGATGTCGAAGACTAGCCTTCCATTGTCAGTGCGAAAATACTGCAAACTTCCCAACGTAATTGCGGTGCCCCCAATCGCTAGCCCCCACCAATAGCTCTTGACAAAACCAACAGCGCCTATCAGCAATCGTGTTGGCAAGGGTAAATCAACCCCAAAATCGGCGAACATATCGGCGAACCTCGGGATAACAACCAATACCAAAAACACTATCACGCATAGACTTAGAGTGAAGAGAATTGCCGGATAAGAAAGTGCCGAGATTACCTCAGCCTTTAGCACTCGCTGACGTTCAGAGAATTTTGCGAGCCGCTCGAGCACCACGCCGAGCACTGCCCCTGACTCACCCGCCCTAACCATGTTGACATACAACTCCGGAAAAACCTTCGGGTGTTGACTTAGGGCGTCATGAAATGTGGAACCGTGTTCAATATCGTATTTAATCCGCTCAACAATCTGTCGAAATCCCGGATGTTCAATCTGTTCGAGTGTAACCGCTAAAGCGCGCGGAAGAGTGATGTGGGCGTTTATCAGTGTTGCCATCTGATACGTGAAAAATTCCACATCCTTTGATTTCACACGGGAAGCAAATAGGGGAATCTGAAACGGTTCATCATCTGTCTCGTCAATACTGTCTTCGACGATGTTCAGAGGCCAATAGCCCATCGCTTTAAGTTGATAAACAAGCTCCGCTCTTGAACTCGCATCTTGTACGCTCTTAACTGTCCCGCCGGTATTTGTAAGAGCTTCGTAGCGAAATCTGGGCATCGTTAATTTTTGTTCCGAATGTTTTTAGGCGTAGTCTGGTAATTGAAGAAATCGACAGCCCTGTGATATTTCGGTGCGTGTTTCAGTTCCCGATTGTACGTTCACATAGGATCGCGAAAACACGAGGGGCGATAGAAGCGGAGTGGCGGACACTATACAATTTGTCCAACACCGGATTCGCCAGATTCGTCCTCCTGCGTAAGCCGAATAATCTCATCTATCGTGGTATGTCCGGCAACAACCTTTTCCCACCCGTCCTCGCGAAGAGTTTTCATTCCATCTTTAATTGCAGTACGGCGAAGTTGACTCGTTGACGTGTGCTGCAGTGTCATCGTTCGAAGTTCCTCGCTCATGACGAGAACTTCAAATATGCCAATGCGTCCCTTATATCCCCTTTCACGGCAGTCTCTACAACCTACGGCTCGCGGAATTAAGAGATCTGAATCAATTTCGTGGGCGTGGGGACCGAAAAAGTCCTTTAGTTGCTGATCCGTGGGATGATACATCTCACAACAGTTCTGGCAGACTCTTCGAGCAAGGCGCTGTGCTATTACTCCCTCTATGGTCGAAGCTACCAAATAGGGTTCAACATTCATGTCGATAAGTCGTGTTATTGCCCCTGGCGCATCATTGGTGTGCAGTGTGCTAAAGACCAAATGGCCGGTCAGTGACGTATGAATTGCCATCTCGGCAGTTTCATAGTCACGTATCTCCCCGACCAAGACCTTGTCCGGATCTTGCCGCAAGATATGTCTCAATCCCGCCGCAAACGTCACATCAATGTCCGGGTTGACCTGAATCTGATTGATTCCTTCAAGTTCATATTCCACCGGTTCTTCGATGGTGATAATCTTCACCTCCGGCGTATTTATTTTTTTCAGGCAAGCGTACAGCGTTGTCGTTTTGCCGCTGCCGGTTGGCCCCGTCGCTAGAATAATACCGTGCGGCTTTCGAATTAGTCGTTCAAAATACGACAGATTATCCGCGGTTAACCCAAGTTCTTCCAGTCCGAAAGAGATTGATTGTCGATCTAAAATCCGCAAGACGAGGCTCTCGCCCTGCGACGTGGCAACCGTTGGCACCGTCGAAACACGCAAATCTATCTGACGGTTTCCCACACTTCCAACCGTAACTCCAATTTTTCCATCCTGCGGTCGGCGCCGCTCCGCAACGTTCATTCCAGCCATAATCTTGACACGCGAAGTAATCGCCGACTGTAGATGCGGCGGAGGTTGCGGCTGGTCTTCCAGAACACCGTCGATTCGAAAACGAACCTTTAGCTCACCGGGAAACGGTTCAATGTGGATATCGCTGGCGTTCAATCGCACGGCATCAATAATCATCTGATCGACTGCATGTACAACGGTTGGATCTTGGCTGAGATCCTTCTCATCAATACCGAAATCATCAATCGTTTCACGCTGGAGAGTTGAAACTGCGCCGACAGGACCTCTGATTCCCTCGCTAAGTATTGCTCCCGCCGTTTTCCCATAGATGCGGATAATGGCGGCTTCCACATCATCCACACCCGCCAGCACCGGTTCAATCTCACACTCGGTCACGAGACGAATCTCGTCAATCAGCATCACGTCTAGCACATCTGCCATCGCTACTGTGAGTGTCTTGCTATCAAAATGAATCGGCACAATCTTGTTCTTGTACGCAAATCCGGCAGGCATCTTCTGTGTCGTCTCAAGTTCTGGTTCGATGTTCTCTAGACGAACACACGACACGCCGTATTCCATTCCCTTTCTGGCGAACGCAACGGTATCCGGCGCAACATGGTTTGAGAGTGCTTCGTCTGCGGAAAGACCGGCCGAACGAATATCCTCTAGAATCCGTTGATGGTCGGCATTAGAAATGAGTTGACCATCAAGCATCATCTCTATCAGCGCTATGTCGGGAGTGGTTTCCAATTTCCTTATCTCCTCGGAACTGGCGAATCTGAAATACGGCGATTATTCGTTCACTTGGGATCACATTGTTTAGACGCAACTGAAAAAGTGAGGTTTAGAAGACACGCTCCAGCCTGCCCGAGCTGGAAGTAGACGGCATGGGACACTCTTAATGTGGAAAATAACGGGCTCCTACGTGGTCCGGTTCAGACACCATAATCACTCCCGGAAAGCAGGGGCAATCCAATTCTCGGCACGGGATTATCAAACACCGTCCGCAGCCTAATTTACTCAACATTACATCTCTACGCTTGGGCATAAACCTCTGATGCTGCACGCGCGCCGGCACCAGCTTCGAGATCATGGTCTGCTTCGGCAAGGAGTTTCTCCAAGGCGCTTAAGACGAGTAACACGTTCCTTTGCGTCGATGACTCGCCCATTAAGCCGATTCTCCATGCTTTTCCTTTGAATATTCCTAAACCGCCGCCGATTTCGATTCCGAAATCTTCAATCAAGCGATTTCGAATATCCACATCATCAATGCCGTCAGGGATATTGATGGTCGTCAGCATGGGAGCTCGATAGCCTTCTTGCACAATGGGTTTGAGTCCTATCGCTGTTGCCCCGGCGATTAGCGCTGCGGCGTTACGCTCGTGACGCTTATATCGGTCTTCCAGACCTTCCTCTAACACGACACGGAGTGATTCGTGTAACGCATAGATCATAGACATGGAAACCGTGTGGTGATAATTTCTCACTTCGCCGCTCCAGTAGGCTTCAAGCAACGTCATATCAAGATAGAAACTCTGTACTTTACTGGCTCGATTGTGAATCGTCTCAACAGCTCTATTGCTAAAGCTGATGGGTGCAAGCCCCGGTGGCCCTCCAAGGCACTTCTGAGTACCGCTGTAAGCAATATCGATCCCGCGGCGGTCCAAATCCACCGGTTGTCCGCCCAAAGAGGTAACGCAATCCGTAAGGAACAATGCGCCGCTATCTTTTACGATTTGACTGATGTCATCAAGCGGTTGAAGAACCCCCGTTGAGGTTTCTGCGTGGATGATGGCAACTAACTTCGGATTGGCGCTTTTTACCGCATCAGCCACGTCTTCCGCCGGAATAGCCGAACCCCAAGGTGCTTCTACCGCGGTCACCAAGCCGCCGCACCGTTGAACAATGTCTGCAATTCGTCCACCAAAATAACCGTTGATACCTACGACAACTGAGTCTCCCGGTTCAATCACGTTGCAGAGCGCGGCTTCCATCCCGGCAGTACCTGTCCCGGAAACCGGCAGTGTGAGCTTGTTCCCAGTGCCGAATACCTGGCGAAGGAGATCAACTGTTTCATCCAATATTTGGATGAATTCCCCATCAAGGTATCCTAACATGGGCGTGGTCATTGCTTTCAATACTCGCGGATTCGCATCGCTCGGACCAGGTCCAAGAAGCACGCGAGGTGAAGCTTTCAACTCATCATATGATTGTGTCATCTTGCCTCCGTAATCCCGCCGTTATGTTATGGAATGGTGTAAACCAACCCACTTCCGGTAATCTTCCACTACACTAACATGGAAAGCCAATTCTATGCGAATGTTTGCACGCGTTATACCGAACTTCCCGGATATTGTCGGGCGTCCTCTAGCGTGCTCCCCCTCGCAATTGCCGAATCGTCTCTCTTGGATTCTCGCTATTGAATATCGCCGTACCCGCAACCAAAACCGTTGCGCCGCGATCTACGACAAGCGGCGCTGTTTCGAGATTTATACCCCCATCCACCTCAATCAACACATCACAATCCGACTCTAAAATTCTCTCGCGCAAACTATTAATCCTATCCAGAGTGCTCATGATGAACTTCTGCCCTCCAAATCCGGGTTCCACACTCATTGGCAACACAAGATCGACATCCGCAAGATAAGGAAATACAGCCGAAATCGGAGTTTTTGGTCGGATGGCAATTCCGGCGTTAATCTGTCGAGCCTTTATCAGATTTACTGCATTTTCGACAGAGTCCTCAACTTCGATGTGAATAGTGATGAAATCCGCGCCCGCGTCTGCAAAATCGTTAATATAATCCTGCGGATTGGCGATCATGAGATGCACATCGAAAGGACAATCCGTACACCGCTTTACAGATTCTATTAACTGCGGTCCCATGGTTAGGTTGGGTACAAAATGGCCATCCATCACGTCGAAATGGATGAGATCTGCGCCGGCTTCCACAACGCGGCAGACCTCATCGCCAAGTTGACTAAAATCGGACGCAAGAACTGATGGCGCAATTTTAACGCCCCGACCCAACACTATAACTCCTTTTTCTGAACCTCTACGCCGTCCTCATAAACGGTCATCATGGCTTCGCCAAAAACACGGAGAGGTGGTCGCTCAATCAAAGCCCCTGGCTCATAATGACTATCTACAACGGTAAGAATATTACGTTCGTCTTCGACAACAAGGCGCACATGCCTCGGAAGACCGCCTTCTTTTGAAACTCGATATCGGAGCGAAATGAGACGACCTCTATCAGTTTGAGTCCTTGCAGAACCGCTGATTTCAAGGGACACGACTTGACCAACGTGCACCAGTTCTCCGGCGACCGGAAAATGACTGATTATTGAACCTTGCGGTATTTCGGGCGCGGACTTATAGCTCTCGTCCCCAATCTCCAATCCGCCGGATTTGAGCATAGACCGCACTTCGTCAATCGGTTCTCCACGCAAATCCGGCATCAATATCACTCTGGATCGCTTTCCAAGGCTTAACAACAAGTGAACCGCTGCCCCTTGTTGGTGCATGGTCCCGCTTAAGGGGGTTTGAGCAATTACCGCGCCCGCCACTGCATATTCGTCGGAGTGCACTTCTGCAACACGACCACGACGAAGCCCGGCGTCCCGTAAAATTTTTTCTACGGCTTTCAGCGTTTTACCCGTTGTGTCTGGCACCTCCACCATCTGATCACCGATACTCAGCGTAAGTTGCACCGGCTTGTTACGTTTGACTTTGAAGTCTGCGGGTGGTGATTGTTCGAGGACAAAACCTTTTGGAATATCAGAACTAGCTTTTGTCTCAATATCATCAGCTACTTGTAAACCCGCGCTATACAGTAACGTAACCGCTTGATCGTAGCTCTCACCTACCATATCTGGAACTTCAACGTCTTCTGAACGCACGGACCAAGGTATGACTAGGAATAAAACCACCAGTCCAACAATCGCGATTGTAGCCAAATACAGCACAGCGAATCTGATTATGGCAGCTAGCGTAGAGTTCATGATTGGTTTGTCAGTGCCAAATTAACTGTCCTCAAATTGGGGTGCAAAGCGTGAGCCTGTTTTCACTCGATACCCGTTGATAAATTCGTCGGCATCCATAATTTGCTTGTTGGCGGGTTGAATCCCCGTTACGCGCACAATCCCTGCGCTAGTCCCGACCACCAAATCGCGTTCTGGTGTAACAACAATGTAGCCCGGTGCTATATTTCTTTCTGATCCATCGACCATCACATGGCACTCCAGAATCTTCACGCGAAGATCGCCATTCAAAAATGTATACGCTCCGGGCCAAATCGCAGTACCACGTACCAGGTTGCAAATCTTAATCGCAGGGACTTCCCAATTGATGTGCCCGCTTTTTTTGGTTAGTTTGGGGGCATGTGTGGCTTGGTCGTGATTCTGTGGAATGTGCGGTGGCGGGGCATTTTTAGGGCTTGCGGTCAGTACCTCAACCAACAAGTTTGCTGCAGTGGATGCTAATCGGTCGGAGAGCGTCGCGGCGTTATCTTCCGGGGCAACGCTGACACGCCGCTGAAGAATGATATCGCCTGTGTCCTCAGTCTCGTCAAGAAGCATGATTGTAACGCCGGTTTCCTCTTCGCCATTGATCAAAGCCCACTGAATTGGAGCTGCACCACGATATTTTGGCAACAAAGAGGGATGGACATTTATACATCCGCGAGGAGGCAAATCTAACACCGTCTTGGGAATTATCTGGCCAAAGGCGACCACCACGATTGCTTCCGGCTGGAGTTCTCTAAGCGTACGAATGAAATCGGGCTTCCTTACCCTTTCTGGTTGGTAGACCCGCAGGTTGTGGCGTGAAGCTGTTATCTTAATGGGTGACGGTACCAACCTTTTGCCTCTACCAGATGGTCGGTCAGGCTGTGTGACCACGCCCATGATGTCGAAATTCCGCGCTATTAGCGCTTGAAGACTGGGAACGGAGAACTCGCTCGTGCCCATGAAAACGATTCGCATTAAACGATACTATCAAGCAAACGAAGCCCTTTACAATTGCATGAATTCAATTGTTTGCTTCCCTAGCCTCCTCTTCCTCAAGCAGTGTCTGGTCTTCCGGCTTCAATAAATCTATAAAGAGTATTCCATTAAGATGGTCAATTTCGTGCTGCAAAACTCTAGCCATCAAATGGTTTCCGCTCAATTCTGCCTCTTCCCCGTTAGGGAGCAGAGCGTGCACGGTCACCGATCTGGCGCGTCGAACTATGCCTCGAAGACCGGGTAAACTTAGACACCCTTCCTCGGCTAGTTCCTCTCCACTCGACTCCGTTATCAAAGGGTTTATCAACGCAACTGGCGGACAGTCCGGATAATGCCGGGAAATGTCTGCAACAATTATCTGCTTGGGAACCCCAACCTGCGGCGCGGCGAGACCGATACCGCAGGCGGCTGCCATAGTTTCAAACATATCCTCTATGAGTCGCAGTACATTGGCATCAACGTGCTTAACCGGCTTGGCTTTTTGCCGAAGTATGGGGACGTCACCGGTTTGAATCTCTAATACCGCCATGTATCGATCGTAAACCCGCAACTAAAAAGTTAACATCATCCCAACAGAACTTCCCTCAGCTCGACTTTGTATATTTAAGCGGTATAACAAAGGTTGTCAATTGAGCGTTCCAGAAAAGCGGCTGAGATTTTAACCATCTGGCTTTTTTGGTTGACCTTTGAAAAAGCCGCTGGTGGTTTCGTATCATCACGGCGGGGCAAGATGCCCCGCCTACGGGTTTGGTGTCGTACGGCTTTTCGTACAGCCCAACCGTTTTACTTTTGTACAAAGTCGAGCTCAGAACCTGTTTGAAAACTCGGTTTCTTTGAAATATCCCTATACCGATGTTTCGTAAGCCCCAGAGGGGCGGAAGGTGTATAGTAACACCAAAACCCCATTTAACTAAGCCCCAGAGGGGCGACAGGTATACAATAAGTCACAGTAAAAACATGGAAAGCAGCTTTTCAAATGACCAAAAATGGCTTGGATATCGATTATTCAAACAGGTTCTCAGGCGAGAATAATCGGACAATTCGTTACAAAACGTCTGCTAATTGGGCTCACTTTACACCCGTTCAAAACCGAATCTGAACAAAGGGAAATATAAAACTTGATGCCTCTTCAACATTCCATCCGGTTTTGCCCGCCTTTCGTCGCGGTAGTTCAGGGTTGGGGCCAGATGGAATTAACGGCTCTGACGAGTCTGTGTCATGAGTGTGCAGCCAATCCCAGAAGCCAACGAAGAGGGCGAAGGAAACGGCGGAAGCACCTATAACCCCAAAATGCGCGCTTGAAAGCTCTGGCGCAATTTCATTCTGTCGGACCATCTCAACACCGCGAACCACAAGGAAACTGTGGATTGCGGTAAACGGTAGAGAGACCAAGGTAACAATTTCAAATCGACGGAGTGCGCTCTCATGGTAATGTTCCTCATGCGTTCCCCGTTGGACGGGTCGCGTGCCCTCCGAAGATCCGCGGTGCTGGGCAGCGACGCTCATCGGTATTATAAAGCAACACAAAAGGAAGCAGCATGCCAGATTAATCGCTACTCTGTTTCGATGTGTCATCTTTCCCTCGTGTTCGGAGTAGGTGGATTATCAACATACCTGCCCCAACGCAAATGCAGACATCTGCGACGTTAAACGTTGGCCACCAGAGTCCCGCTTTTTGTATTCCTATTTGTATGAAATCGACAACCTCACCTAGACGAAGTCGATCAACGAAATTCCCTAACGCTCCACCCAGAAGAAACCCGAGCGCAATTCTCATCCGAAGATTGGTCTGAAACTGGCGGTAGTAAAAGAATATGAAACCGATAGCGACAATTGTAATAACGATTAGCAGTGCATTCTGCCCCGGCATTATTCCAAATGCGGCGCCGCTGTTTCTATCATGCCTCAGATTAAATATTCCATCAATAATGACATACCAACTTCCTCGTCTTATGTTTTGCTCAACAATCCACTTTGTCAGCTGATCAAGCGCAAAACTAGGCACCGCTACCAGCACGAGAGGGTAAAGTGATCTGAATTTAGGTGACAGCATTGAGGTTTTCGTTTTTACGTCGTATAAGAATTTGCAATGAACAATTGGAAGATCTGCTCCGCCAACCTAGCGTGATTTCGCTGCCGGATTGGACGCTTCTACTGCTAAGTGCTTCGCATGAAATCACCGGCGGTTGCTGGGCTGTTCTTTGGGCCAAATTCTTCGCGCCTTCCGCTATTCCAATACTCTTTGCAACAGTCCTTCAAGGAAGTTCAGAAAAATAATCAAAATTATGGGGGAGATGTCGATTCCAAAATTCCGTGTCATAGGCGCCAATATACCGCGTAATGGCGCTAATACTGGATCTACGAGCGTATTGGTTGTCCAATAAATTCTTCGAACTGTCATGTTTCGAATTCCACCGATAAACCATGATAGCACCGCATTCACTATGACGATCCCCATGAAAATGCGGATAGCTATGAGGATAACCGGAATCAGCATATTCCCCATCCTTAGAGCCTAGTGGTGTTCCTCATGAAATTGCGAGTTCTTCGGCGCGGCGCCGTGCAGCCATTATCGCCTCGGCCATCGCTGCACGTAAACCCCCGCGTTCTAGCTCATGTAAACCAGCCGCGGTCGTCCCGGCTGGAGTTGTTACAAGGTTTTTAAGAACAGCCGGGTGTGCGCCTGATTCGTCCAATACTTTACTAGCACCGAGAACGGTATGCACGGCGAGTTGATAAGCATCCTCGCGTGTCAATCCTATATGGACTCCGGCATCGGCGAACGCCTCGATAAATAGAAACACAAAGGCAGGGCCACTGCCACTGAGCGCTGTTACCGCATCAAGGATTTTTTCCTCACGCACCATCGAGCTTCCAAGCGCATTGAACAGCGTTTCAGCGATAGAAACGTGCTCATCTGAAGCCGTGCTGCCCCTCGCGATAACGCTAATTGCCGCCTTGGCGGCAACTGCAAGATTAGGCATGACACGCACAACAGAGGTGGGCGAAGAAAAATAAGATTCATACGTTGTAGTTGGCACCCCTGCGGCGATCGAAAGCAACCATTGTGACGAAGATTGGAAAACAGAAACAATTTCAGGCAGAATTGTCGGCACGTTTCCCGGTTTTGCCGCGTAAAGCACACAGTCGACATTTTCTACGAGATTCGAAACGCTCTCCGATTTGTTGACCCGCAACTCGGCACACAGAGAATCAACCCTCTCCTCTATGATGTCGCTCACCCAAATCTGATCGCTGCCGAGCAAGTCACCAACTATTCCGTGAAGAATCGCCTCTCCCATGCCCCCGACGCCAATGATTCCCAATCGAAAGTTTCTATCCAATTCCTACCCTCCTGCGCATCTAGGTGCGCTCGCCAAAGATGGCGGAACCGATTCTGACCATGTTTGCCCCTTCTTCAATTGCAACCTCAAAGTCGTTCGTCATTCCCATCGAAAGATATTTCATCTCGACATTTTGATATCCCTGGCTGTCGATGGTTTCCTTGAGACTTCTAAGCAATGTGAACGACGGACGCACCTCCTCCGGGTTGGGCATAAATTCTCCGACGGTCATCAGTCCCTTTAGGCGAACATGCGAATATTCCGAAGCGGACTCCATGAAACTTAGCACTTCATTGGGTTGCAGACCGTATTTACTTTCTTCACCGGAGGTATTGACTTCAACCAACACGTCTGTTCGACGATTCAATCGGCAAGATTGGCGTTCTATTTCGGCGAGAAGTCGGATGCTGTCTACTGAATGAATCAAATCAAATATCTTCAACGCCTGCTTAACCTTGTTGGTTTGCAGATGTCCCACGAGATGCCAGCTTACTGGGCGATCAACCTGAGAACGCTTGCCTTTCGCTTCTTGTACACGATTCTCGCCTATATCCGTAATGCCCGCGTCAATTGCTTCCACAATCAGGCTCACGGGTTTGGTTTTGGAAATGGCTATAAGCGTAATCGAATCTGATTCCCGCCCGACACGTTGTGCAGTTGATGCAATTCGATCCTGAACGCTCTGTATATTTTCTCGAACAGAGATAAATGGTGGTTGTCCATCGGACATATCGTTGAAAGGAGGGCAATTGACGCATTATGGATTTAGTGGATTACAATTCTGGGGGAATAGTATCACAGTTGTAGAGACGATTGCAAGTACAAACTGGGCGTTGGCGCAGCCGTCTCGCCACGCATTTTTGTTGACCCAAAAATGCGAAATCGTTAAAATGACCTTGTACGTCGCCAACGATGTTCATATGTGCCAATCAAGATTCGGTGATCGGAATTCATCCTTGAAACACAGAACTAGATTCGAATGGAAAACAACGGACTGGGCAATTCATGATCGTGTCTAAATTGCAGAATTGTCGGGGACTGCCACTGGCTTCTAAACGGTGAACGCACTGGATCACGGGCAAACCTTTTCCGACAAACCGTTCAAAACACTACGCTTGACGCCTCTGCTCCGTCGGACATCAAGCAATCGAGGTCTACGAAACTAATGTTGAGGCAAGCACCCGATTCCCGACATTGCGAGCGGTTACTACGGACAAACAAAAACACGGTCAGGGTTTTCTGCCCATTCCCATGAGCGCCTTTTTCATTGGCGATGTGTGTGCTTTGTGCTTCTACCGCGTGGGACATTTGCAGAACATCAGTTCATTGGAGTCGAGACTTCGCCTTCAAACACACTGTTATCTTCTGACACGCCAATTGCGGTGTGGGACACATCGTCACCAAGAAGGCTGCGACCATGATGTCCATGGCGGACAAGGGGCACCAATCAACTCTCGTTGGCCGTTTAAACCTTTTCTAGAAGGACAGATTCGGTACGGGAATACCCAACTCTTTCGCGAGTTGGAATTCGAATGAAGATTGAATCGGAAGGGGACACCGTTTGCCAGCGCAACAGATTTACCTATTTGTCCTGCTCGGTGTAATTCACATTGGCTCGGCGCTTTGGGTGTACAAGGATGCGAAACTTCGGGGGCAATCATTGTATTGGGCTCTCGGTACGATTCTCATGCCAGAGGCATTTTTTCCGATATACTTCTGGCGAATGGAACCGAAACTGATTTGGTACTGCCCGGCATGCACCCATGAAAACTCGGATTTATCTCGCAGGTGCACACGATGCGAACGACTTTATGCCAGAGAAGAAACTGTTCTACGGCTGCATGGGAACCCTCGACCGTCGGACGTCATGGTCATTTTATTGGCCACACTCCTGGTTCACAGACTCTGTCTCTATCTCACATTGCTAATTAGAGACGGATCGGACTTACTCACCGAAGTAGTTGACATCACGACACTCTCATCTACTCAACTTTGGATAGTCGAACTGATTGCTGCAAATGTGCTCATTTGGTTATGTTTCCACTGTGTTTCGGCCCGATATCTCGGGCGCCTCAGGTCGATAGGTCTTCAATTCACGTTCAGTTTTCGCCACATCGTCTTTCCACTGGTACTTGCACCGCTGCTATTCCTCTTCTCTGAATCCACCGTCCACGCTTTATCGCAAGTTAGTCGTTGGACATCCTTTACCACCTTAGAAAATCTCCTTCAATGGGAACGCGATCAAAAATCCGCATACTTTCCCGAAGATTATGACGCTTCCTTAATTCTCACCGCGTTCGTGTCAATAGTTCTCACACCGTTTGCTTACGAGGTATTCTTTAGAGGAATCGGATACCTCGCTCTCGCCCGACGATTCGGTCATTTCAAGGGCATCATACTAAGTTCTCTTTTTTATGCCGTATTCCACGCAGGTGCAATTCAATTCCTTCCATCGTTTGTGTTTGGAGTATCTGTCTCGCTGCTGTTTTTTCATACGCGCTCATTAATCCCTTCAATCATTACCCACGGTTTGGTAAACGCAATTGCACTCGCAGCCTGGTTTTACAATACGTGAACATTGGAATCATCTAGGACAAGGACAGAATCTATTGGACTAGAATTTTATAAAAGGCGGGGATTGTTGAGTTGATACATCACGGCTAAGTCGGAGGTCGTGCAGTCTTGTAGCGCTCAAGAATCACGCATTCCTGTCATTAGTGTAGGTAGAAAGTCTCCCTTGATGCGGCCAGACTGATTTGTCCTGCGGCGATGCACCGCGTGCATAGGAACCTAGCATCTTGACATGCATGCATAACTTCTCAAGCTCTGGCAAAGCCGCCTGCACGTTCGTGTCTTCGATATGCCCATCCAAATCAACATAAAACACGTATTCCCACGGCTTGGTCTGGGCTGGCATTGATTCAATCTTACTCATGTTTATTTGGTGCTTCTGAAGAACCGTGAGGACTTCGTAAAGAGCGCCAACTTTGTCTTGGATGGCAATAAATATTGATGTCCGATCTCGACCGCTTCTCATCGCAATATGGCGTCCAATCACTAGGAAGCGGGTTATATTATCCGAATTGTCCATGATAGACTCATCGACAATCTGCAAACCGTAGATTTCAGCCGCGAGTTTGCTCGCTATAGCCGCGGCCCCTTCTTCTGCCGAGGCTAAGTGTGCGGCTTCCGATGTGCTTGCGACTTCAATCTGCCGAACACCCCTCAGATTTTGGCGCAGCCACTCTCGGCATTGAGCAAACGGCTGTGGGTGCGAATAAACTTTGGTGATTTTCTCCCTTGGGACGCAAGTCAGTAGGTTCTGGTCAATCGGCAAAAAGACCTCTGCGCAGATTTGCAACGTCGTCACTTCAAACATCTCTAGAACGTCGCGGACTGTCCCCCGTGATGAGTTCTCTATGGCGACGACGCCGTAATCCGCTCCGCCCGATTCGACCTCCGCAAATACATCGGTCTGATCCACTATTGGAGTGAATTCAACCGACGAACCAAAATGTCGAAGAGCTGTCTCATGACCAAAACTCCCCGCGGGACCTAGAAAAGCTACACGTAAACGTTTCTCCAAAGATCGACATGCGGAAATTATCTCGGAAAAGATTGTGTCCAATGCATCCGCGGGAAAGTAGTTGTGATTCTTTTCCTGCAAGCGAGCGAGAATCTCGGTCTCTCGGTGAGGAACGTAGACGTTTTCTACGCCCGCTTTCGCTTTGATTTGCCCAACTTCCCGTACCACCTCGGCACGACTGTGCAGCAGCAGCAAAATCCGATTGTCAATCTCGTCCAACTGTTCTCGGAAATCTTCTAATTCCAATAATAAAATCTCCCATAAAATAGGAGAGACGTAATGCATGAAGTTCGATAGACAACGTACGAAAGCGGATTAGTTGAGTGAATGATAAACGACCTAATCTCTTTCATTGACCCCCATTGCAAACTTTCATGCACTACGGCTGTCCCATCAGGATTTACGGTTCTTTGACTTGCGCTTCTTCGATGACTTGTTGAGCGACTTCATCGCTGCTATCATCTCATCGTCCGAAGGATTTTTTTTCACCATTTCAACAAATGCTTCAGCACTGACCTTATGTTCCTCCAGGAACTTTTTGTCTTGCGGTCACGGGTAGATGTAATCGCCGATCGTGCCGGCCAACTTAGCGTTAGCCTTATCGGTGATTCGTGCCAACCAAGGAATGTCCCCGATTAGCGTATCCCGATGGCGCGGTTTCCAATCCAATCCCATTCTATTCACCTCCTTTCCGTGTATTGGCTTCCAGCTGCTTTAGAGTTTGCTCCAATAGATTAAGATGTCTGCCATAGTCAGACCAATTACCGCCACGTTGAGCCTTCTGCGCTGATTGAAAGTGTTGTGTTGCCAAACTCGCCAAATCGCGAACGGATGTCTCGCCGGACGTTGGCTCGTCTGCGCTCATGATGTCGGAACCGACCTCAACGTTAACGAGACCTCCCGTAGCGGAGGCAACACTCTTTCCGAACATGTTAATCAGCGCTTCATCTAGGCTTTTTCCCCAAGCTACGTTCTCTTTGTATCCGATGACCACTCGCCGCAACTCGGGAATTGCAGTTTCCGCGTCCTCCGACTGAATATAAATGGGTTCTACATATAAGATGGATTCATTCATCGGAATGATCAACAGATTGCCTCGCAGCACGCGCGAACCCTGACTATCCCACAACGAGATCTGCTGGGAGATTTCAGGTTCTTGGCTGATAAAGTTTTCGACCTGCATAGGTCCGGGTGCGAGCTTTCCCTTGGGAAACCGATAAACTAACAATTGGCCATACTGTGGAAGGTCGCATCGGGCGGCAAACCATGCGGTGAGGTTTGGTTTGTTCTTGGGTGTAAACGGCAACATGAGCATGAATTCAGCCCGTTCCTCTCCCGGCAATTTAATGATTACATAATAGGGGGCAACCTCCTGAACATTTGTCACAGTTTCAGGCAGGCTCGCCTGACGCTGCGCAAACGGGGATGTTGGCACCGGCGCAGCCTGTTGGGAACGCTGGCGTTCCGTATTATCGTAAAGCTCCTTCCCAATTTCCCACTGATCTTCGCTCGCATAAAATGTAACCGGATCCGTCATATGATAATCCTGATACATCCGCGCCTGAATGAGAAACATGGTGGTCGGGTAGCGGATATGCTTCTTGAGTGCTTCAGGCATCGTGTCAAAAGGCTTGAATAAATCGGGAAAAATGCTGCGATAGCACTCGACAATTGGATCTTTTTCCCGTTCAATGACATAAAAATCTATGCTTCCGTCATAAGCATCAACGACTACCTTTACCGCATTGCGAATGTAATTCCCCCACGGTTTCTCGCCGCCCTGAATTCGACCTGCAACCCGCCTACCGCGTTGTGCGGCAATTTCAGCGCGTAGCGCGTGTTGCATCGGCGCCGCATACGGATATCGATGTGTGGTCGTATATGCGTCAAGCATCCACACCAATCTGCCTTCATGGATGATCGCGTATGGATCGCCGTCATATCGCAGGAAGGGAGCTACCTTGTTGACGCGTTCCTTGATGTTGCGATGATAGAGCACTCGACTGCTAGACTCGATCGGACCCGGAAGAACGAACTTGAACTCGTTACCAAACTTCAGCATGTATACAAACCTGCGCCAGAAGGTGGAGAGTTTAACCCCTCCCTTTCCTTGGTACGAGTATTTGGCAAAATCTTCGCCAAATGATGTCGGGTAATCAAATTCCAATTCCTCCGTACGCTCCGGATGCACGATGATATAATGATTTGTGCGTTCTCCGTAGTAGATGCGAGGTCCCGGGTTTTCGCCGAATCGAAAATCCCACTCGGGCTCATAATCAACCGGATCGATATCCCTGACGTACATTTTCGGTTTGCCATCAAGAATCTCGTTAACCGGACTCATCACAGCCCCGTACCCATGCGTGTACACATAGGTGCGCTTAAACCAATCGTTCCGAACGGCATGTGGAAGTTCGTTTATGTTCAATTCTCGCACGGATAACATCACTTGACGCGGCGAGCCGTCTACTGCGTACCGATCGATATCTACACCATGAAAATCGTATTGTGAGCGTAACTCCTGCAATTGTCGGAAAGTCCGCTGGATGGGGCGTTCGTCCCAAAGTCGAATGCTGTTCATCACTGCTGCATTTTCCTCGCTTCTAACGCAATCGTACGAGAGTTCACCGGTCAAGGGATATTCCTCTTCGGTAACCGTGTTCCCTTCCAAGTCGTAGCTATGCAGTGTTGCCTTGATATTGTAGTTGATGTATTCCGTCTCGAGTTCCTGTTTGTTCGGTTCTACACGCCATTTCTGTACAACAGCCGGATAGACTTGTCCAACCAGACCAACAATCAGAAAGATTCCAAATGCTCCGAGGGCGTATCTGAGTCGCTTTAGAAAAATGCTGACTAGAAAAACCGCGGCGCAAAGAAGCGAGAGCACCAAGAGGATGTTCAATAAGGGAAGGCGGGCGTGTATTGCGGCGTAACCGCCACCGCCGCGCACAATGTCATTCGTTGTGTAAAGCAAATCATACATTGCAAAACGATAGTTCCATCCCCGGAATATCAGTGTCAATGCACCAAGCGTCAAGAGATGATTTTTCACGTGGGGCGGCGGGGAAAGACGATTGTTATCACCGATGAGTAGACCGTGAAAAAAATATATGGCGACAGAAAAGAAGGTCAACAACATGAATAGCCCAAACAGATTCCCAATGATGAAGCGTTCGATCGGCATCTTGAAAACGTAATAGCTCACATCCTTCTGAAAAATCGGATCGCGAGCCGCCGCCATCAGCGCCGCATTCGTCGTCACATCAAATCCTAAGGGTTTGTCCAATTGGATTCTTGCAACACCATCGCCTTGAGCCTGAACGGATTGGATGGTTGCACTCGTCCTTCCGCCCGCGTCTTGGATGACAACCGAGTCCCCGACCTTCATGCCTTTAGCCTTTAGTTCTTGCTCCGAAATGTAAAACTCGGTTGCATCACGGCTTGCTGGCTCTAAGAGAGGTGTAGCATTCTGAAACGCGAGCCCTTCGGCATTAGAATACCGTAAAAAAGGCTCCCACCGGTCCGTCGCCGCATAACCCATCAGCGCGCTAAATCCTATCGCCAAGAGTGTTAGTACGCCATAGATTAGTCGGCGCAGGTCAAAATCAGCCTCTCCTCTAATGGGAATGCTCTCCATAACCGTCGGACTAAGACGACTAGGAGTAAATCGATACAACAAATAGACGTTAAGCAAGGTAACAACAAGAAAAAAGCTGCCAATACCAATCCCTAATAACACTTTCGTAAGTAAAATCTTTTTGTACACCGAGCCATAGCCTACAACACCAAACCATAGTAGGTCCGGATAGATTTTCACAAGGATAGTGATAAACCCGCCAATTACCGCAAATATGGCAATGAGAACAAGCAATCGCTTGAAACGTGAATCCATAGTTTTCCTTTCATGAGCTGGAGATTGAATCGAGCTGTTCAATCTTTAAGCCTTAAAACGCTCGGCCCAATCCGAAGTGGTACCTAACATCCGGATCTACGCTAGCCAAGTCTGTACGTCGCGCCGCGGCGAGATCCAGTGAAAACAGCCCCAGTTGCAAACGTAGTCCGATGCCAATCGTGCCATTCACATCGTCTAGGCGGAACCAGTTCCCTTCACGACGTAATATGTGATATCTATTTTCGGAATTGAATTTAGTATCCGACCAAACACTACCAAAATCCGCAAAGACGATTCCTCGAATGCCGCCGATCGCCCATGCGAAGGGCCATCCAAAACGAAGTTCGTCAATGAACGGGATGCGCAACTCAAAATTAAGTAGTCCCATTCGCGTCCCGACAAGCTCCTCATATCGGTAACCCCGGAGAGTATCAATGCCGCCAAGATAAAACAGAGATTGGTCCTCTCCAATACTACCCCCCAAAAATAGGCGTGTGGCCAGCGTCGATCGCCTACCCAGTTTGAGATACCGTCGACCATCGAAAATGATATTGACAAGACTTAGGTCGCTCCCTAAGTTTCGAAATGACTTTTCTACCGAGAACCGGTAGCGCGTGCCCGTATGCGGACCAAACTCTCTCCACCTTGTGGTATCGCTCACGAAGGAGACCGTGCCAAGCATTAGCATCCCGCGGCCACTGTCGAAGGTACGATTGGTTTCGAAGTTATAGGTGAACGGCGTCGAATAAAACAAAGTCTGAAAATCAAGACGCCTATACCGATTGAATGGATAGCTGAAATAACCCATCGCCCCCGTGGTTCGCTGCAGCACTCCATATCGGTTGCGCGTTGAGCCCAATACATGGTATTGGTGGTAGTTGAATATTGCCGCCCCAATATCGGCACGGCGTGAAAGATATCCGTAGCGCGCAATGAAATCGGGAGCAATGTACCCGGATTGATTTGCCACGCTTAAACCTAGGCGATGATTTCCCATCATGTCACTGGCAATAAGCTCCGTCGTATTTCGCAGAAGGCCGTCTGCGCCTAGGTTAAAATCTGTAAAAATCGCATCCAGGGCGACTTTCGGACCGTATTTTCTTTTGGCAATCCGATGTTTGCGCTCCTCATTGGCTTCCAGCTCGGCAGGACGCAATTCCATCGGAGGCATATCTATCTTCTCATTAATTGTCTTCTCTGTCTCCATGAGACAGACATCCTGTTTGCCATTCTGATATGCCGCAAACACGATACTCTTGCGGTCCGGAGAAAAACTGGGATTGAAACAGCCCGTCATGATGTTAGTTAGCCGAGTAAACTCAGTACCGTCGGACTTTATCGTATAAATGTCATAAACACCTCGCATGTCGGTACAGAAGATAACCTCCTCACCGCTTGACGACCAATTTGGACTCACAGAGCTATAGGTGTCATGGGTCAATTGGCGTTGCGTTTGCTGGACAATATCTATGACGATTAATCTAGACTTTCCTTCCCGCTCGGACGAATAGACAATCTCTTCACTCGCTGGATTCCAAGCCGGATGCGTATCGTTAAAGCGATCATTGGTCAGGCGGGTGATCTCTCCTGAAGCGCACTCAAGGATGTAAAGATCTGTCTGTGTGTCCTTCATACCGGAGAAAACGACTCGCTCGCCGCTACCATCATAGGACGGTGAAGAAGCTGCGTCAAAATCCAGCTTGATGCGGCGAGTTAACCGTTTGTTTAGTATGTTTATCTCAAGAAAGTACTCGGAACCACGATGCTTGCCGATGAATGCAATACGATCGCCGTCCGACGACCACGCAAGTGCGCGTCCGTCGCTGCGAATGTCTTCATACTTGCTTCCGAAAAATCGTTTGCTAATTCTATCGATTCTCTCGCCCGTCTTCGCGGACATCAGAACAATTTCGCCAAATCCTTCATTCCCTGTAACATACGCGATAAGCTCGCCGCTCGGAGACCAGACCGGCTTGATATTGTGTGAGTATCGTGATTTAGTAGTCAAATTCTTGGACACGGCGCCAGGCAAGTCTCGGTGCTCAATCATTGGCCAATATTTCTTTTTCACCGTACGGCGCCAATCCTCGTCAAATTCCTCAAGACTTATCTCCAGCACATTTTGAAACGCTTCATTCAGATCTTTGGTTCGGCTCTGTCGCAACTCCTGCATAATCTCGCCAACCTTCTCGCGACCGTATGTTTCAACCAAGTGTTTAATCGCTAGTTGTCCCATTTTATAGCCGAGAAAAGTTTGTGCACCAAGGATTCGAAAGTCATGTAAGTGCACCAAGGGCACTATTCGATTGTGAACGCTCGCGTCTCGAAGAACCATCTCGCCGATAGCATCGTTGTCTTCGGCAAAATAGTCCGCACTGCCCTCTATAAACCAGATTGGTGCGGAATACAAAAATTCGCCGCTATAAATGCGTGCGGCGGGTTTCTGGTAAATAATGTCATATTGAAAGATGTGAACCAGCTCGTGAAAAATTACCTCGCGAAACGCTTCCATGGACCCCGTAAATGGAATCACCACTCGCCGCTTGAAAATCTCTGCGAATCCGCCAATGCCCTCATGGAGTTCTTGGAGAATGATGTTCGTTTCCTGAAAATCTTTGTGCGACTGATAAAGAATAAGCGGCGTTCGATCTGCAATCTCGTGTTCAAAGTCTTCACTATGTTTCTCGTATGCCTCTTCGGCAATTTCTGCCATGATGGGTACAAGCTTCGCTTCCGCAGCGTAATAGTATATGTCAAAGTGTTCCGTCCGATGGATTAACCAATCGAAATCCTGGGCAGTGACTTTATTCTTGCCGAACCCTTGCGCCCATCCTTCACGCAAACCGAATGGATCAAAATCCAAGCAGACGATACAGAGAAGGAAGAGAGTAAGGGCTGCCCACCGACTTCCTATCCGGCGGCCAGACCGTTGCTGTATTCCTGTCGATAACCTCCTCATCGTACTGCCTCCGTATAAACGTGGTTCCAAGTATCCTTTTTCAGCAGATTCGAGTTGGTCACTTGACCAGAAACCTCACTTCCGTCTCATAATGCGGTGCAATCCGGCGCGTAAATTCTGTGACGGCTTGCTTGGTTAGTGATTTCAAGATAGTATCCCGCGGTGTAATCTGCGAAACGAGAAAAGATCCTAACACATGATTTTCAACTGCGGTACGTTCATACTTTTCATCCCAGACAACCTTCTCCGAATCGACATCTACAATTATCACCCGCAGCGCCAATATATATATCCGCTGTATATAATCTTGATGAGCCATTACATACTGTCTTCGTGTCGGGGAATAATGTTCTCCGTAATAAGTTCTTGGTTGGTTGACTGTATAATATTTGTAGCTGCCTGCGATTAGCCCATCTACATCAAAATAACCGCCCAACCGTGTAAGTTCCTCCATATCGGCTAGGAACTCGTTATCGATGGTTTCGCCCGTCATGAGTCGATTTGTCTCTTGGCTACCTACGACGTTGTAGTTTTTATGTCTCCCAATCCGTCGCCGCATGGTAGACGCAATGTCATCCCCTAATCCCACATTGTCCGACTCATCTTTCGTTTTGTCCTTCACAAACGGCAAAACCGCAAAGTTTGAAAACTGATCGGTGTCAATTTCAGAATCAACTTGGATGGGAATAGTTACCCGTGAAATGGATCTTCCACAACCACCAAAGATTAGCAAGAACGCTAAGATAAAAGGAGCGCGACTAACCATTTTTCCCTCATTTCGCTATTACGAAGCCGATACACGTAAGCGCGGCTCCAAGTCGAAAAGGATACAACCCTACTCGGTTGGTTCCTCTTTTCCATCGCTCTCGGCAACCGAATCTTTCTTATTGCGTTCCACCTGCAGGCGACACTTCCGATAGTTAAATCGATAATACTTGCTGTTTGAATCCAACTCTGTCGCACGCTTATAAGATTCGAGCGCATCATCTATCCTTCCCAAGGCCTCAAAGGCGACACCTAGATTATTATGCGCTTTGGCATTCCGCGGATCGATATTAAGAACCTGATTCCATCGAAAGATTGCCTCGTTCCAAAGCTTGGATTCAGCGGATCGCACCCCGAAGTCATTGTATTGATTTACAGAAACCTTTTCGGGGGCAATTCCGCAGCCTGAAAGGACAATTAAGAATGAGATTAAGAGACATACGGGCGAGCAATTGGTTAGCATATTCATCTCCACATCTTCGGTCATATTCTACATAACCCCGTGCGAATCGTCAAGCCAAAACGTCAATCCGTGTGCCGCATGGATTCTGAGACTATCGTGCGAGCGCCGCAAGCAAACCGCGGTTTTTCCCCTTCCAGCGAACATAACTACCCCGCTGATTCAATAAAGATTCTGGGGCAGAGTTATCATCGTGAAACACACGTCTCCCGCATAACTTATGAAGATTAAAGAGCAAATGGGACGGCACAATTTGCCTTCGGTTAGGTCCGAATCCCAGTGGAGGTAGAATCGCTTGAACGTCCGGGTTGATTCTCTGGAAGTTAATCTGGCCCGTGCGAAATTCCCCTGGGCTGCCGTGGTGTCCATTCTATCGGTGGCGTTAGGTTTCATATAGTCCCCAATGTCCCGTCCCCGCTCGACAACAGCGCCATAAAATTAACACAAACTGCAGATTCTATCGAATGCGAGTAACCTGACCGGATTGACGTTCCCGTTTGACCAGAGAGTTTGGGCGTGCTATAATCGTCAATGACTGAATCACCGGAGAACAGCATGGCTTCCCCATTGACACCGTCGCAAAATTCTGTATATTCTCGCGCCGCCATTCTTGTTCTTCTCGCTTCCCTCGCCGTGCACGGTCTCGTTCCTGCCGAAGAGACAACAGAACCTGTCCAACTCTCGCCGATTATTGTTACCCCGGGGAAATTTACGATTCTCGGAGAAACTCCGTCAGTTGTTTCTCTCACGAAGCGAGACATCGAATCACTTCCTCTAATTGACAACGACATCGCGCGCGCGGTACATATGATTCCGGGTGTCACGTCCAACGAGTTCAGCGCTCGCTTTAACCTGCGGGGAGGCGAAAAGGATGAAATCTTGGTTAGACTAGACGGAATGGAGTTGTACGATCCGTACCACTTGCAGGATTATGGGGGTGCGGTTTCCATAATTGACCTCGGTCTGGTACGCCGAGCGGATCTATTAATGGGAGGCTTCCCCGCCGAATACGGTGATAAGCTGTCAGGAGTATTTGACATCAAGGTTAAAGAGGGAAATCGAGAGGAATTCACCGCAAATCTTGGTGTTGATTTGATAAATGCTCACGCGCTTTTGGAAGGGCCGCTGTCACGAAAAGGCTCATGGCTGCTCTCGGCACGGCGCGGTTACGTCGACATTATCCTTGCCTTGATGGGTGCCGACGAGGAATTGAAACCGCAATACGCAGATTTATACGGCAAAATTACTTACGACCTGACATCACGAGACACATTAACCCTAAATGGTTTGTACGCTTGGGACAAAAATCGCATCAATGAAGAGGACGATGAAAACGACCTCGACTCTCGGTATCAAAACGCCCTGTTGTGGACAAAGTGGCGGCATCAATTCAACCAAGACGTATGGTCCGATCTCTTTCTGTTCAATGGCCTAGCGACCCGGGACCGGCAAGAGGGTGTTAATGGGATCGATACCCGAGATTTCGGTTTTCTAGGTGCAAAGGCGGAGATTAACGCACAACTCCTCAGTGCGCACACATTGCGTGCCGGGCTTGAATGGCGCTGGTCCGTTGTAGACTACAACTATTCCGTGCCAACATACGGGCAGACGACCGCGCAGTTCATCCGGAGTCGGTGTTCACTCTGCGACCTTAAACGAAAAACGTGGGCGAAAGTTGACGCTCACGGTTCTTCGATGAAGGGATATCTGCAAGAGCAATGGCAACTTCATCCAAAGTTGGGAGTCAACATAGGCACACGCTATCTATTTCAGAATTACCGTCAGTCGAACGTTCAGAAACATGAACTAAGCCCGCGAATCGCTTTGGCATATAGGCCGATCGAGAATCTTGTCTTGCGCACCGCTTGGGGCTTGTATCATCAGCCGACAGACCTAATTACAATTCCCGTTGAGGATGGGGTTGGTAACATTGGGCGCGCAGAACAGGCAATACACTATATCATCGGAGGAGATTACGTCTTGCCGAATAAATTCCTCGTACGCGCCGAAGCGTACTATAAAGATCTGTCGAATCTGATTGGGCACATTCCCGACTACGGTAGGCAAACTCGAATCGTAGCTCCGGCGTATTCGGGTAGCGCGAAAGGCATTGACCTCTTCGTGAACGGAGTACTATCCGATAGATTGACTGGGAGTCTCGGATACGCGTTTTCAGTAGCAAAAGCTATGGAAAATTCGACATCAGTATTCCCATCGGTATTTGGCACGGAGTATTTTCGCGAGTTCGACCAACGGCATACCGTCGCGCTTAACGGCAGCTATCGCCTCTCGCCGGAATGGCAGCTGCATTCCGTGTGGCGTTTTCACACCGGTAACCCAACCACAAATCTTGGACATTCTCTTGTTAAGCTCATGGACGGTCAATCTGTCTGCGAACGTAACTTCGGAGATTATAACGTGGAGCGTTTGCCGGCATTTCATAGCCTTGACTTCCGATTGACAAAAACAAGCCCACACAATAGCTGGCAGCTCTCATGGTATCTACAGGTGCTAAACCTTTACAACAGATCTAACGTTCACGAATACGTTTTCATCGAAGAGCGTGATGACCTCACAGATGTTTTGATTGACTGTGATGTGAGCGAAGAACCTTTCTTTCCAATACTTCCAACCGTTGGAGTAAGCGTGAGATTCTAGCTGAAATCAGCCTCTTGACATTCTTTTAAATTTTCTATTATAATTGGGGCTTCACGCATGGCAACCTTTAGGGCAATCATAGAATTTCGTCCTTTTCAGGGAGTAACAACGGATGCTGAAGGGTATTAAAGAGGCATTTCAAGAAATTTTCGACACATATATCAATTTCCCATCCAAAAAACGCCTACCTCGCGCAGTCCCCAGCACTGAAGAAGCCATCCTCCCCTTCAATCCCGCGGAAAATTCCATCGAACCCCGTACCCTGAAACGCATGATGGATCAGAAGAAAGCACTAGTTCTACTTGATGTCCGAGATGAATGGGAATACCGGAAAGTACACCTCGACCGGGCGCTATGGATTCCTTTGGCAGAACTACCGAGACGCATTCGTGAGTTAAATCCGTATGTTGAGATTGTGGTTTACTGCCATCGTGGAATGCGAAGTCTGGACGCAACTTATCTTCTGCAACAACTGGGGTTCAAACGAGTTAGAAGTCTAGTTGGTGGCATTGACCGGTGGGCATCCGAGATTAATCCCGATGTTCCGCGATACTGAAATTCCCGTAAGTGTCTGATTCATCCCGCAGAACTGACGGACTGGCAGGATTTCGGCGCAAACTCATTTAATCCAATTTCCACAACTCGAAAGAACGTGCCCTTCTTCTCATCATATCCTTTACAAACGAGTGCCGATGAAACCTCCGATGGCAGCAAATGGAAACTACTAGCTCTGACTAGATTATTGTCAGACCAACTGTGACGCAAATAGACAAGGAAGAATCATATGCATTTCAGTCGCAATTTCTCAACAAGAATCATCTATATCACCCCAAAGTCAATTGGTCGTTCTGCGGTAATATCCATGTTTTTATTTATCATGGTGCATGCGGCAATGTCCCAACAGTTTGTGAACATCCCTGATTCCAGCCTCCGTGCGGGAATAGAAAAAGAGCTCGGTAAGAATCCAGGTGAACCAATCACTAGGGCAGAAATGGAAACTTTTACCGAACTCCATTTATATAAAATGGAAATTAAGAACCTTTCGGGGCTTGAATCGGCAATAAACCTGAGATCCCTGTCCCTTTATGATAATGCAATTTCAGACATATCGCCATTGTCTAGCTTATCTAAGCTGAATTGGCTGAATCTAAATGAAAACACCATTTCAGACATATCAGCATTGGCAGGCTTAACCAACCTGACTAGCTTATCCCTAGATGAGAACTCCATCTCCGACATATCAGCATTGGCGGATTTAAACAGACTGGCATGGTTATACCTTGAGCATAATTCTATCTCTGATATATCAGCACTGGTGGAACTGAGGAAATTGACATACCTGTCACTGTGGAAAAACTCTATTTCGGATATATCGGTATTGGCAGGATTAACGAAACTTACAAACCTCAATCTTAAGGACAACTCAATCTCCGACGTTTCAGCGCTAGCGGGCATGACTCGACTGACGACGCTTCTTCTTAGCGAAAACTTAATCTCGGATATCTCTGCACTGGGGGAATTAACGAACGTGACGTGGCTGGGTCTTTGGGGAAATTCTATTTCAGATATATCACCGCTTTCGAACTTAACCAAACTGACAAGACTTAGCCTTTCGCAAAACACCATTTCAGACATATCGTCGTTGTCGAGTCTTGAAAACTTAACTATTGTAAGTCTTAATGACAACGACATAGTGGACATTTCAGCATTGTCCAACTTAACAAACTTGATAGAGCTGTCTCTCGCCGCCAATTCCATATCGGATATTTCAGCATTATTGAGTTTAACTAACCTGAAATGGTTAAATCTTGGCAGAAACCATATCACCGATATTTCACCGCTTGTTACCAACCAAGGGCTGAGTAGTGGCACCAAAGTCTATTTGGAGCGCAATCCCATGAGCGATACATCAATTCGCACTCACCTTCCAACTCTTAAGGCTAGAGGCATTGAATTTAGGGTGGCCACACCGTAAACGTGGACAATGATTATATTTGGTTTTGCGTGCTGCCTCTAGTGCATTCCATAGTGATCAGAGCGGTTCCACAATGCTCCGCTTCGTAGTTGGAATTGTCGATGCGTCAAAACTCGGATTTCTCCCCTTTTTTCGATCGCTAACTCGAAGATAAAGTCCTCATACATGGTGCGGCAGAGTCTGTTAGGATTCGCGCGGAGGATGACAATCTGTTCGGCGGTCGTTTAACGTAAGTGCGTAGCCTATGGATAGAATAGGAAGGAATTGGGTAAGCGCCTAATTCGATTGCTCTTGGCGCTGAAATCATAAATAAGGAAGGAAGTGTTATCGGCAATTTGGTATCGACATTTGAACAAGGGAATCTTCACGATTAAGCCTTTCAGCTTTTTGCTACATGCCATCGCTTGAATGCAATGCGGCAGCGCCAAGGTCTACAAGCTCCCCTTCTTGAACAACCAGTACCTTTGGCAAATAACCAGCATCACCATTTTCGTTGAATGAGAATTCCCCCAAGACCGTGTCAAAACCGGTAATATTCGTCAAGGCATCGCGAATTGGCGTTGAATCAGTCGATTGAGCATCCGTTATCGCTTCAACCAAAATATAGAGGGTCGCATACGCTTGCGCCGCCCACGTCTCAGGTTCAAAACCGTACCGTGACTGATAATTCCGAACAAAATCCTGATTCCCCGGCGTGTTACCCGTGTCAATCCAACTGGTGAACGAAATTGAACCCTCGGCGGCAGCCCCCGCCGCCTCCACTTCGTCCTTGGTCATGTATGGAACGATAAACGGCACGGAATACGGTATGCCAATGTCACGTCCCTGAATTATTATATTGGGAATATCCAGCGCCAAAGCGGAAATGAAAATAGCGTCGGGACTCAATTCCAGTATCCGATTCAGCTGAACGGAGAAGTCGGCAGCGTCGGTTTGGAAGGTCTCGCTGGCAAGAATCGTCACGCCATTTGCGTAAAGTGATTCCCGCACGACCCTGTTACTGTCTGTTGAATAGTAATCGATTTCATCATGAAGTGTTGCCACGTTCCGGTAGCCTAGTTTTGCGTGAGTCGCCTCCACGCTACTGGGAATCAGTACATCATTCGTAAGACCGGCGCGAAAGCAAAAATCGCCAATCGCTCCCAATCCGGTGGCTGAGGACAGGGAACTTATAGCCACAACTTCATTTTGTTGCGCAATGGGAAAAGTCTCTTGCACTTGGTTTGAATAACCGGGACCCAAAATAACTTGAACGCCGTGGTTATTAATCAGGTCATTGTACGCTTTTACCGCACCCTCGACGCTTCCACCGTCATCTAAAGAGATGAGTTTTATCCTTTCGGCGCCAAGTTGTGATCCGTTGATCTCATCCAGAGCCAGCTTAAATCCACGTTGCATGGGTAGCCCGTACGCAGCTGCGGGTGCTCCCGTCAGGGATAGAACAGCACCGATAGAAATCTCGCCCGTTACACCATCCGTCTCCAATACGGCGTCTCTAGAAAAAACCGAAACAACTTGATCGCATGCGGAAACGCCCGCAATCAACACCGTAAACGCAATCAAAAACAACAATCGCGTAAGTTGATTTGAGTTCATCCAAAATCCCCCAATTCTCTGATTATCAATGATCGCGTAGTTTTAGCTGTTCTTGAACTTTTGGCTATCGATGCCGTAATTCTGTATCCGATTCTGAAGACGACGACGCGAGATACCTAAGAGTTCCGCTGCCTTGGTTTGGTTGCCATTCGTCTTGGCAAGTGCCACCTGTATATATTCCTTCATGATGTCCTCAAGGGACACGCCCTGCTCCGGAATCTCAACTTGGAAATCTGTCGGCGGTGGGGCGCCATCCGAGATATCGGGGGGAAGATCATCAAGATCGATTGCCTCGTTTTCGGAAAGTATAAATATTCTATGTAGATAGTTTTCCAGTTGACGGACATTCCCCGGCCAATCGTATCGCCGAAGCGCAGACATCGCTCGTGGAGTCACGGATTTCTGTTCGGCATCAAGATACTCTTTACTGAATTTATTCAGAAAATGATTGACCAAGATGGGGACATCGTCGTTTCGATCCTTCAGTAAAGGAACATGAAGCGGAATGACGTTCAATCGAAAGTAAAGATCTTCTCTAAACTCGCCCGCGTCGCAGGCAGTCTTCAAATCTTTGTTTGTTGCCGCAATCACACAAACATCAACGCTAATTGGTTTGGTACCGCCTACACGTGAAACCTCGCGCTCCTGCAAAACTCGAAGGAGCTTGCTCTGCATGTTCAGCGGAACATCACCAATTTCATCAAGGAAAACCGTACCCCCGTCCGCAAGCTCAAACTGTCCTATTTTTTGATGATCGGCGCCTGTGAATGAGCCCTTTTCGTGCCCGAATAATTCACTCTCTATAAGCAGTTCGGGTATGGCGTTACAGTTTATCGGGACAAACGGTTTATCCTGCCGCTGACCATGTTCGTGAATCGCCTTTGCAACAACCTCTTTTCCCGTTCCAGTCTCTCCGGTAATCAATACTTGATTTACGCCGCGATGGATGATCCGACACATAATCCTGAATAACTGTTTCATCTGTGAGCTTTGTCCAATAACCGTCTCAAATTCTATGTCGGGAATTGCCTGATTGTCATCTTCATCCCGGACTGGTGGAACGCCCCTTAAGTCCACCGCACGTTTGAGCTCTTTTTTGAGCACATCAATGTCAATCGGCTTCTCGAGGTAGTAGAAAGCGCCTTCACGTGCAACGAGGCCCACGGCGTCGCCTATTTCCGCGTACGCAGTCATGATTAGCACGGGTATGTCGGGATCTTGCTGTTTAATCTCTTTGAGCAGATCGCGTCCCTCCATTTGTGAGGTCATACGCATATCACTGAGAACCACATCAAACAGTCTTTTTCCCATTTTTTCGAGCGCGTCGGAACGGTCCTTTGCCGTTTCAACCTTATAACCCTCTCGCTTCAGAACCCTTCGCAATATAGTCCGCTGTGCGTGTTCATCGTCTACAATCAGAATTGATGACATTTTCCGATCCTCCAAGATTTAGGTTGAAGGTATGAACTTACTCATCTCAGTTTGTAATGGTAAATTGATTTCACATTTTAAATGTACTGTTAATCAGTGACTCGCAACCAACGCCGCTTCTCAAGTCTCAATCTGCACAGGAAAAGCAATTGTAAACGCCGTTCCCATTCCAACCTTGCTTTTCATTTCAACCTCTCCATGGTGTGCAGTTATTATTTGGTGAGCAAGCGCAAGTCCAAGTCCAATTCCACCCTCATTTTCCTTCGTAGTGAAATAAGCGTCAAAGATTCGCTCGTGAATTTCCTCCGGAATGCCGATGCCTGTGTCCCGAATTTCCACGATTACGCGTTGACCAGTGCTTTTCTCGTCCAATCGCGTAGTAATATAGATGCTCCCGCCTTTGGACATGGCTTGAATGCTGTTTTGCACAAAATTGTAAAATGTCTGTCGTATCAAAGCCTGATCAAGATTTATGTCGGGAAGTTTAGCTTCATAATTTTTCACGACATGAATCTTCGGCTCTTTTATACTAAGTGCAAATTCTGCCAACACCCTGTCTATTAGGTCATCAAGTTGTGTTGATTCCAAATTGAGATGCTTCGGACGATTTAACGTCAAGAACTGTTCGGTAATGTCCTTCAACTGCCCGATTTCATCATTGACTATGCCCAACAACTCCCTGGCCTCCTCAATATCTGCCTCCTTCACATTGGATTGTGAGAAGATGGACTTTAGGTACTGGGCAGTCATGCCGATGGTATTTAGCGGATTTCGAATCTCGTGGGCAACTCCACCAGCGAACTGTTCCAGTGCGGCAATCCGCTTTGAATGTGCGCCCTTCAACTGTCTAAGCATCCGGACAAGACTATAGGTCACCCGGCCAATTTCACCCGATGAATAGGACTGCTGGAGCGAATCCGGATCTCCCGCTTCCGCACCTCTAATGATCTGTGTCATCTGCTCAAGCGGCCGCATAATAAGACGGGTCGTTGTAATATTGACGATGATAAATAGCAGGCTGCTCATGACAACAAGCAATGCGAGATGCATCAAACGGGAGTTGTGAATCATCCTGGGGATCTCGGGAATGCGAAAAATTACTTGAATATAACCTTCAATGAGACTTTCTTTCTCGATTCCGACTGGATTGTCTACATGAACATCAAGCAGGTCGTCGTTTCGCCAAATCAAATATCTTTGCGCATTACTCGTATCAGTTAGTAGCCATCTCCGTCCCTTTTCCTTTACCACAACCTCTATCTCCTGAAAGTCGGAACCAAAAACTTGCTCGTTTGCGAACTCTTGCCTAAGATCTTCGGACATGTATCCTCGATCCAATTCGTTCTGGTGTGCGAGTTCAACGCTGAAGATCAGCCTGTCACTTGTCTGTGCAATCAGATCCGCCTGATAAGGGATAATAACCGCTGTCTCGTATTTTCCTTCTATCGGATACAGTTTCGCGCCAAATCGCTCGATGTCAGATTTATCCTCCGGATTGAGGTTAATATGGAACACTTCTTCGTTCTTCCGCGATGTAAGTGCTGCTTGAATCGCGGTAGTAGTCCCATGCGTTACATTGATATCCACGACGCTGCTCAAATCGCCGTGCTCATCTTTTTTCTGTCGAAGAATCTTCTCAATTTCTTCCCTTTTAAATGACTGCCATCTTACAATTTCATCAACGACTGCCGGGCGTATCGTTTTCTCCGTAATCGCCTTAAAATCCGCACCGCTTTCTAAACCGGTGTTGTAAAGCCTGTTTAATTCCCGTTGCGCTCTAAAATCAGCCAAGATGTAGAACACCGCCAGAACTATTAATACAGCCAGATTTACAATGAGCGCGTATTTCCATTGCAGATGCATTCAAATAATCACCCTTCGGACGGCATCTTTCCAGACCGTTAACTTTTCGCTACGCTCTGCATCGCTCATGTTTGAAGAAAAAACACGATCGACCTTTCGACTCGACTCAAGCTCCTCGATACGCTCCCACACGCCGCAAGTTAATCCCGCGAGAAAAGCGGCTCCGAGCCCTGTGCTTTCAATCTGCTGTGGTCGCTCAACATCCATTCCGAGAATATCGGCTTGAAACTGCATTAGGAAATTGTTTTCGGCAGCCCCTCCGTCTACTCGCAACCGAGAATGCGTCGCACCAAATTCTCTTGTCATCGCGTCGACCAAATCGGCGGTTTGAAATCCAATCGCCTCCAGTGTTGCTCGGACAATATGCGAGCGCGTTGTGCCGCGCGTGACACCGGTAATCGCCCCTCTTGCATCGGCGTTCCAATACGGCGCCCCCAAGCCGGTAAATGCGGGAACAACGGCAACGCCTGCAGTATCCGTGACACTGGATGCAATCGTTTCGGTTTCAGCCGCTGAACCGACGATTTCAATGCCATCCCGAAGCCATTGAACGGCTGCTCCCGCGACAAACACGCTTCCTTCAAGCGCGTAGCCAGGCTGATCGTCAAGACTGCACGCCAGTGTCGTCAATAAACCTGTGTCGGAATGAATGCGCTTCTCTCCGGTATTGAGCATGAGAAAACAGCCAGTGCCATACGTGTTTTTCACCATGCCCGGTTCTGTACAGAGTTGACCAAACAATGCCGCTTGTTGGTCGCCGGCAATCGCCGCTATCGGAAGGCCGTTTAACGCGGGATGGAGGTCTTTTACGGTGCCGAACACCTGCGTTGACCGACATACTTCCGGCAGAATCTTCTTGGGAATGCAGAATAAATCTAGCAGTTCATCATCCCATGCGAGTCTTTTGATGTCGTACAGCAAGGTTCGCGACGCGTTGGTGTAATCGGTAGCGTGTACCACACCTCCAGTTAAATTCCAGAGTAACCATGTATCCACCGTCCCGAACGCGAGATTTCCGGACTCTGCCCGTTCGCGGGCGCCATCCACACGGTTTAGAATCCATGCAATCTTAGTCGCGGAGAAGTACGGATCGAGCACCAAACCTGTTTTTGCACGTATATCATCTTCCACTCCACGGTTCTTTAGTTCATTGCATTCGTCCACCGTGCGTCGGCATTGCCAGACAATTGCCGGGAAAATCGGTGTGCCTGTATCTCGTTCCCAGAGGATGGTAGTCTCGCGTTGATTAGTTATGCCAATTGCGGCGATGCCCGAAGCAGCAGTCTTAGGATTGTCAACGACTTCAAGAATTGCGGCGAGTGTTTGCTCAAATATTTCGTCGGGATTCTGTTCAATCCATCCCGGACGTGGATAGTGTTGTCTCAACTCTCGATAGCTACGCGCGGCAATCTCCCCGTGAGAATCAACTAAGAGGACTGTTGAACCGGTTGTACCTTGATCGATAGAGAGCACATAAGGAGGATTCGTCTGTCGTCCCATTTTTCGTTTAAAACCTGATTCCATTCGGCGAGTTCAAAACATCGCCACTATATCATCAGATCCTGGCTTCCGTCAACGGGAAATAACGAATCTCTGGACCACGCCGTCTGATACTGAGAATCAAGCACAATCAACTCAATGCATATGCCGAGTTACGGATTAACTGAACGATCATACGACTGATTGGGAGGCAGGATACAGATCCGATTGAGGTGGAGTCTTCTAAGCTAATCACCGATATTCTTCTCTGCGCTTACGATTGAAAACAGCCACAAACAGAAAACGCGAAAGACCGCTCTTCCCGATCAACCCATAACCGTTTTGACGCCCACTACCACTATTCAAACAAGTTTTGAAGGCATCTGCCTTAAACCGCACAAAATTTTCTTGACTTTTCTTGGAATCATCTGTAAAATCGTTGCAAAATGCTTCGCTTCGCGCACGTTGGTTCATTCCAACAAGGAGAATGACAGCAACCTTTCTCGCCATCGGACATTTTTGCTATGATGTTACCCCCGGCGGGTATATGCTTGGCGGATCGGCGGCTTATTCGGCAATTACCGCCCGCAACTTAGGTTTCAAGGCTCGTGTCATCACCGCCGTGGGAGTTGATTTTGATCGACGCATTCCGCTGTTGGATGGTATCGAAATCACTTACCAAGAATCCTGCAACACTACGATTTTCGACAACCTTTACTGCGAGAATGGGCAACGCCAACAATCGATCCTGTCACTAGGGGCAAAGTTGAAGCCGCAACACATCACGGGCGATTGTTGTGAAGCCGAGGTTGCGTATTTGTGTCCCATTGCGGACGAAGTGGATCCCGATTGTATCCATAGTTTCAACGGTTCTCTAATTGGCGTCACCCCGCAAGGTTGGATGCGGCATCGTAAGAGCGATTCCCGAGCCATTGCCAAGCGATGGAGTTCCGCCGCTTTAATTTTACCGTACGCCGATGTGCTAATTCTGAGTGACGAAGATTTGGGCACATATCCAGCCGAACTTGAAAAATATATTGAATTGACGAAAATTGTGGTGTTGACAAAGGGAAAGCGGGGGGCTACCCTTTATGAAAACGGTCGGGTTTTGGACTCAAACGCTTATCCCGCTAACGAAATTGACCCTACCGGAGCTGGTGACGTATTTGCAGCGGCGTTCCTAATAAAATACTATGAAACACAATTGCCACAGGAGGCATTGAATTTTGCGCACTGTGCCGCATCATTCGCGGTCGAAGGTCGGTATACAGCAAACATTCCAACGTTAGATTCAATCCGGAATCGCTTGAGTCCAATCCGGATGGAGTAGATATAAACAAATTCGATAGCCGATTCTAATCTGCCGTTTACAATTTCGGCTGGGACATGAGCAATGGCAGTCCAATACCACTATAATATCGCGTGTAAGCGAATCAGCGATGCTGGATGGATGACCACCATGAAGGCGGAGCAGGGGGAAATCCCCATGTCGATTGTACAGCCGCGCTCGGAAGTTGACGCTCATTTTCAACCAGTCGAAACTACCGGAACCTTAACCACCGAACCGATGGTTCAAGAGATTTCTGACACGAGTTTGGTAACTGCCTATCTGCGCGGATTGAATCGCCGGCCAGGTTGGGAACTTGCTTGGCATAACGATGCAGTAATCTGGAATTTAAGCCTTCGCCTGGGTAAGATGGAGATTGGTCAACAAGTAAAAGTCAGGGTTTCATACTTTTCAACGAAAGGAATTGGCTCTGGCATCTATGAAATCAAATTGCTCGATGTTTCCCACGAAGACACGCCGACCAAGGGTTCAACGCAAGAATCCGACCCGAACCCCAAGACTCCGGCTGTCTCGCCAAGTCCGAATGTCGCGAGTAATACTGACAAGCAGGTGTTTTCGAGCCCCGCACCCGAAAGCCCCCAAGAAGATGTAGCTGATACGGTCTCTCAGCTAACCTCTCGTGTGGAAAATCTCCAGGATCAGCTCATGATGGTGCGAAAAACGATGCACCAAGTATTGGAGCGAATAGAACGACTTGAAACACACGACCACCAACCCGCGGGAACTGCCACTGCGCACGGCACGACTCCCCAGCATCCCCCTCAAAACACACCGGAACCGACAGCGAAACAACCCGCCGCGGTAACGGAAGATACAGCACGTCAAACTGCCGACATTGAAGACGATACCGATGAACCCAATCTGTTTGAATATCTCGCTGAATCCCAGAAAAAACAGTGAATCATAGCAAATAGTAATCGCTTTTTCTCGAAGGATTTCTTGGCAACCGTTTCTTCCATTCAATCAATCCTTTCCGCAGTAACACCCCTACTCCCTCCGACCCAATTGGATTTCATGCGTGCCTCTTTTCCAGTCTTTAGGCGTGAGATTGTCACAGAGTAATGCCAATGAGTCCTGTAAATCCTCTGTTCATTGGTCGTTTCGGACGTAAATCCCTTAGAACCAGCTTCGGACTCCCCCAGATTACTTTTCCATTTTCCAAGTGGTTGTGTTATTCTTATGATTCATCCTTGATTCTACCGGTATTCAGTTTTTACGGTATTCAGTTTTTAGCCTCGGTATACACACGTTCTTAATCTAAAACATACAATGGCTGCATGCCCAGCCCCATCCATCAATAGGCTAATCGCCGCACGGTAGTCTCTTCAGCAACCAAAGTTAGCTTACTTCATTTTATTTGGAGGCACTTATGCTCTTCGACACGACTCTTTTTCAAGCCGGACGGACTAAAAAGATTTCCATTTGGTGTATCGCAATTTTGCTGCTTCTGCACGGGATTGCACTGAGAATTCACGCCGCCCACAACTGGACAGATCAGATTGCTGCATTCAAGCCCATGGTTGTGAATGTGGAAACCTCATCCGAGGTTGTGTTTGAAACCGAAGCAAAGGGAACCAGTTTCGCCACCGGCTTCATCGTCGATGCGGAGCGCGGAATTATCGCCACCAATCGTCACGTGACTGGTAGCAGTCCGTCTTACGTCAAGATTAATTTCTACGATGGGAGTTTTACCGAGGCAAAAGTATTCTACTACGACCCGACGCACGACTTCGGTTTCTATCAGATAGATCCTGGCGAAGCCGAATTTTCTCTGGAAGCGGTACAACTTGGAGCGTGGCGTAATCTTGTCTTGGGCGATGAGCTACTTCTAATCGGCAACAACGATAAAGAGGAATACTCAATCAAAGAAGGCAAAGTCGCTAATCTCAATGTCAACAAAGGAAATCGGCATTCGAGTTACATTCATACGACCTTTGACAGAACAGGCGGATCAAGCGGAAGTCCGGTGTGGAACACGGAAGGAGAGGTCATTGCCATCCACGCTCGAGGATCTGACACATCTAGCTTCGAACTCCCCATTGAATATTTGATCGACGCTTTAACTCGTATTCAGGATGACTCTCCGATTCATCGCGGTGAGATCGGCGTAGATTTGGAACTTATCTCGATTGGCGAGGCAATCAAGCATTTCAGATTGCCGGAATCATCGCGCGTGGAAATTGGACCGTCTGAATCAGGAACACCGAAAGTCATCCAGATTGAGTCGATTATTCCACGTACCACGGGCGAGGAACTCCTCCGCGCATCGGATATCATTTATCGGATCAATGACAATCTAATCCGCGACGATCTTTATACCTTCGACGCGATGCTAAACGACAGTGTCGGAGCAGGTGTAGTATTGGAAATTTACCGCAATGGCGAACAGATGACTGTTAGAATACCGGTCGAGGACCTTGAACTCAAAAAGGTTCGCCGATTTGTACGCTTTGCCGGTTCAATCTTTCACGATGTCACTCCGGATTTGCGACGCATGCTCTACTTCAAAGCGGAAGGTGTTTATCTCCCGCATGCCGATGCGGGAAGTAGCTTTTCACGGGTTGGCATTCGCGAGCGGAGCGGCAATTCAAAGGTAGTCATTCAAGAAATCAATGGCAGAGCAATCCATAATCTTAATGATTTCATCGCTTCTTGCGAGAAAATTTCTGATGGTCAACACACCTATGTTGTAATTCGCGACTTCAATCGATTTGATAGCTCGCCGACACCAAAGAGTTTAACGGTTAATTTAAAGTTTGGCCCCTTGCAGGTTTTTGAATGGAATGAGAGCCAGCTAGATTGGAAACAGTCGGATGCTGGAGATGGGGAGGAGACGCAGGCACATTGACGATTGGCGTTCATCTGCTTTCCGCCCGTGGAACAAATTTCACTTTTTTGCGTTGAGATTCCCGAATATGTGTGATAGAATAGCTTGGCATCTGCTAATGAAAAACGCCTTATTCTCGACCCCATCTATCGTCAGATTGCCATAATTTAATGATTTTCGAGCAGTCTTTCACCCGGCTGAATCAACAGAATCTCTCGAAGCACTGAATATGGCCTAATTCCTCGGATTAATCGGCAAGTGCTCCACGATTCCAATGCACCTGTAACCAGTTTGAGAAGGTGAACTGACTTAATATTCAATTATTGGAATATCGGAAATAGCCGGAAATTTTATCGCTGCATTGTAACGTAAAGTGGTACGAGCGATACAATCGAACCGTGTGAATTGCACGAAGAAGAAACAATACGGTTAAAACTCCATAATACTTTTGCGTTAATCCTCTAAACAAGCAAGACACGATTTGATTGGCTAACCGCACACCTCAAACGAGAGATTTCCTCAATCTCGTTTCTCAATCTACACTGTGTCAGGAGATGTTTGATGCGCGACAACAAAAATCGGACTCAGTCTGAAAGGCGATCTGGTGAACGCCTTGACGTATATGATGACGATTTTGCTGAAGAATCCGATGGAATTGACGAAGATGTAGGTACACCGCGTTCTTTGATGCTCGTGGATCAACTTCTTTACTCAACGCACGAGAACGATCGCAGACGTTCACTTCTGTACGAACTGCGGCGTGCAATTATTGAAGACGAGGTAACATTTCAGGAAGCGCGGCAAGCCATCGTCGACATGCAGGAGACAGTCAACAAACTAACCGCACCTGCTAACCGAATAGGCACGCTCTTGGGATTTCCTAAGAAAGGCATTGCGCGAGTAAGTGTTGGCGGTTCAGAGTACCTCGCGAATATTGATTCCCGGTTGGATCCATCCTCCTTCAAAATCGGCTTCAGTGTTCTCCTCAACGAGGCTTATGTCATAGTGGGTGAACTGGGATATAGCGATGCCGGCCCCATAGGGAAAATTGGGGACATCTTGCCGGATGGTAGATTGCGCGTTGGACAGGAGCCTGCGTCGCAGGCCGTGATTTTGGAACGATCAACAGATCTTGCCAACAAGAAATTGAAAGTTGGCGACGAAGTCCGCATCGATCCGAACTTTAAGATTGCGCTCGAACAGATGGAGACTCAAGAGGTAAAAGACTACTACCTGGAGGATGTTCCCGAGATACCTTGGGAGAAGGTTGGTGGATTAAACGACACGATAAATCTTATTAAAGATACCATTGAACTCCCGATTCTGCATCCGGAGATATTTGACAGTTTTCAATATAGCGCACCCAAGGGGTTCCTCTTGCACGGTCCTCCCGGCTGTGGCAAGACGCTGATCGGTAAAGCAACGGCACATAACCTAACGGAGAGGTTAAAAACGGAAACCGCAAGCGATGTTGAAGGCTGTTTCCTACACATCAAGGGCCCCGAAATCTTGAATATGTGGCTGGGAGAATCGGAACGGAAAGTTCGTGAAATCTTTCAGATTGCTCGAGAAAAACGCAAAGATGGTTATCTGTCATTTGTGTTTATTGACGAAGCCGAGTCAATCTTGGGAACTCGCCGATCCTATAGATCTCACAATATAGCGAACACGGTTGTGCCGATGTTTTGTGCTGAGATGGATGGTATTGAGTCGCTTCAAGATGTTGTCATCATTCTCGCAACTAACCGACCTGACCTCATTGATCCGGCCATTCTGCGTCCCGGTCGTATCGATCGAAAAATCAAAGTCATGCGCCCCGATAGGGATGCTGCAAAAGACATTTTCCGAATCTACTTGACGCCGGAGCTCCCCATTGATCCCGAATTTGTTAAAACTCATGACGGCAATCTCGAATCAGCCGTCAATGCTCTGATAGATGAGGTCTCCCACGAAATGTTTCAGCCAACTGAAGAGAACAGGTTTTTGGAAGTAGGGCTGCGAAATGGCCGGCGGGATGTTCTCTATCGCGGCAATCTATGTAGTGGAGCAATCATCGAATCCATTGTACAGCGCGCAAAGGAATCTGCAATTAAACGTGCTATTGACAATTTGGACCAGGAAACAGGTATTGGGGCGCTGGATTTGATGGATGCACTTGGCGCGGAGTACAGCGAAAGCGATATTTTCCCTTCAACGGACAGTGTCGAAGACTGGCTAAAGTTGCTTGACTACGACGCGGAAAACGTCGTCAAAGTTTCCCCGATCCGACCGGAAAAATCGCCTTCGAGAAAGGCCGCCGGACAAGTAATTTAGCTCCATGCGCGACGCATCGCACTCTCAAGTATATGCATTTCAACCCACCATCCCTCACCATGTAATGCGTATCGTTAGAGGGCTACATTTCTCCTAATAGTGCCTTGGGGAGGTTATGCCGCAAGCCCCGTGAGGCGCCTTTCAGACAGTTAGCACGAATCAATTCCACCAATCATTATTGGGCAGGGCGATTGAGCAGCGTGCGAGAGTTTCCTCCGGCACGGTAAGTAGGTACGGTAAACCAGTCACACATTATCCCGTCTAGTACGATTAAATATGCAAAGACTGTTTGGCATTGAAACGGAATACGGCATTACGCTTGAAGGCAAGAAAAATGTTGATCCGGTTCAATTATCAATCGAACTCATCAAGAGTTATCGACCGGGTGACTTTCGTCCGATGTGGGATTATAACGGAGAGGACCCGTTTCGCGATGACCGTGGATTTCGCGCGAATGGGCTGCAAGAACACCCTGATGAGCGACAATATCAAGAACAGGACAGTCGACGCAACCTTCCATTCAACGAAATCAAGAGCGATATGATTCTTGTAAACGGCGCTCGTCTATACAATGATCACGCCCATCCGGAATATTCTACGCCTGAATGCCAGAGTTTGTTCGAGTTAATTGCGCACGATAAAGCAGGGGAACGAATCTTGTATCAATGCGCTGCGCGTCGCAGCGAAAAACTGAAACGCGAGGTGTTACTCTATAAAAACAATACCGATTTTCATGGACACAGTTACGGCTGCCACGACAACTATCTGATGAAGCGGGAGATTGAGTTCGATTACCTGAAAGAAAGCATCATGCCTTTCTTTGTGACGCGACAGATTTTTGCCGGGGCAGGCAAGGTTGGTATCGAAACCGAGTCGGGCATCAGTTCCGCCGGATTCTACCAACTGGCGCAACGATCAGATTTCTTTCATGTAGAAATTAGCGTAGATACGATGCACAATCGCCCGATTGTGAACACACGCGACGAACCGCACGCGGATGCCGCTAAGTATCGCCGACTTCACGGTATAGTGGGTGATGCCAACATGTCCGAGTATTCGACCGCACTCAAACTCGGCACAACGGCGTTGACGATTAGTCTGATCGAAGAACGGCGGATCCCTGGTAGCTTTTCCATCGATGACCCGATTCAGGCAATTAAGGATGTTTCGCGGGATCAAACTTTCGAATGGAAATTAAGGCTGAGCAACGGCGATACAATCTCCGCTGTTGATTTGCAACGTAAATATCTGGATTTAGCCCAGCGGCATTTTGCAGGTCAAGATTCCGATACCGACTGGGTGTTGGCTGAATGGGAGTTGGTGCTCAACAGTCTCGAAAGAGATCCGATGAGTTTGACGGATAGCCTGGATTGGGTTGCAAAGAAGTGGTTACTAGAGACATTCATTGACGAAGAGGGAATTAGCTGGGACGATCCGTGGTTACAAAGCCTCGATCTGGAATATCACAATATCGATCAGGACAAAGGGTTATATTACGGACTCCAATCACAGGGTTTGATGCGCCGCGTCGTTACAGACCGGCAGATTGAACACGCCATTCACCACCCCCCGATGGATACCCGGGCGTATTTTCGTGGACAGTCGCTCAATAAATTTAGTGCCGATGTAAGATCAGTTCAGTGGGATTCCATCACGTTCAATGTAAAGGGAAGACCTGTTTCCGTTTGCATGAAACAACTTGCGGATCCAAGTCTGGCAGCAGAATACAACCGCGTCCTGAACAATTCATCAACGGTAGAATCCCTCGTAGACAGTTTGGGAATTCGGAACTAGTGCGCCTAAGCTCGACTTTGTACAAAATTGAAGTCTGTAGGGTGCGCACCGCGCACCAGCCTTTGAAAGCGCCAGCGGCGCGAAAGGTAAATAGCAGGCAATTACAGAAATGCAAATAACTGTCTTCGTTTGCTGAAAAACAGTTTTACCGACGAATATCCAAACAAGGTCTAAATCTTCTCGTAATGCAAATGGCGGCGTGGTATCCGGAATCGAAAAATTGAAGCCCCGTATCCCAACTCCAGTTATCCAGTAATGTTCTAAATGTCATAGAATCAAAAACGCAGATTTGTATTCATGGACAAGGAGGTCATTATCATGACAGCAGATATGCTTATGAACCTGAGAGATCGACAACAGCGACCCGCGAAGCCCTTTGGACCAGGAGATGGAGGCGATGATGAAGGGCCAAAACGCCCGGACACGAACAGTCCCGACAGAAAAGAACTACTCAACCGCATGCGGCGTGTCAAGAAAAACCAGTCACGCAACTATCGGCAGAGGACAGGGGAATAGGTGATGAACCACAAAGGAGACTTCCTCAGTCTCTTGAAATCACGAAACTGCCACATCCAACTCGGTGCTGACGATTTGAACCCCAAAAACATGTCTGTGGGATCAGCCGGAAGCGTTGTTGGAGATCATTTGGAGGTAGCGGAGGGTACAACTGTTATCGCGATGCGTTATCGGGATGGAATTCTAATTGCCGGAGATCGGCGAGCAACTGCTGGCACCTCCGTCATGTACGACCGAGCTGAAAAAGTGTTGCCAATAGATGAATATTCCGTCCTAGCTATCTCGGGTTCTCCAGCTATTGCCTATGAAATGGCGAGAGTCCTTGAACATTCATTTCAGTATTTCCGTCGAAGTCAACTTCAAGAGTTAAGCGTGGAAGGAAAGTTGAGGATGCTCTCACGTTTGATTCGCGAAAACTTGCCAATGGCATTACAGGGGATTGGCGGAGTGATTCCTATCTTCGCACTTTACGACCTGAATCAACATCAAGATGAAAACGGCGGGAAAATTTACTTCTATGACGCCCTTGGTGCACACTTTGAAAACGCTGCATTTGCGGTGTCCGGTTCCGGATCGGTCTGGATTCGAGGAATTTTACGCTATTTGGACCGATGGGAGGGCGGGCCGCTCGCCGACATGGACGAACAGCAGGCGACTCGCACGGTGTTGAGACTACTTGACACGGCGTCTGAATACGATGTCGCAACTAGTGGATATAACCCAAAATCCCGTATTTTCCCGACAGCCAAGACAATCACACGGGAGGGCATTCACGATTTGTCTGAGCAACAGCTAAGCGAAATCTATACCGAATTTGTTGACGTAGATTATGTTAGATGAACCATATCGCTGGATTGAGGCGATTAATGATCGTAGGGATTACATAGAGGACCAGCTTCGACCGGGTAGTCCCGTCGTTGGGTTAAACTATAACGATGGGTTGTTGCTTCTTACGGTCGGAGGTGGTCAACGTAAAATTTTTGAAGTACACAACCGAACCGCACTGTGCGCAATCGGGCACCCTGCCTACATTGAGCAGTTGCGTATGTTGGCGACGGATACTGCCTCTGTGCAAGGATTTCAAAACTCGGTGGACGACGTAACCCTACACCGACTTGCAAACTTTGTTCTTGGGCCCGCGATAAAACAGACATTTGAGTCCATTTTTGGAGCCGCTCCCATCATTAAGATGCTATTGGCTGAATTGGGGACACTCGGTAGAGAAAACCAGTTTAGTTCCATAAACTACGATGGCGCTGTCGCGACCGATAGCCATGCTCAATTGATCGGAGGCACCGATGCCATTGAAAGTGCGATGCGCCGATATTTGGCCAATTCTAATTCGAGCGATGGAACACTCATCTCCACCGCACGCACGGCTTTGGAAATTTGGGCCGTAGGACGGGATCTGAGCTTACATGAGGATGACGAATCGGATGAACCCGAAAAGTCGCCCGTAGACAGGATGCAATTGCACGACGTCTTGAAGGAAGAACTGAAAGAGGGGCAGATTGAAGCCGCGGTTTTGGACAACACGCGCCGAAGTAACAGCAAATTCCGCTTACTCCGGTCGGAGGAAATTGAAAACCTAACGTCCGATTGGTTGTGAGACAATTCTTAATGACTAACGCCGAAACGTCTGAGGAAGACTTTGAGCAAGCGAATTTTTGGAATTGAAACAGAATTCGGATGTATGATCGAAGCGAATCAATTGACTGTCTCGTCCGAAGGAGTCGCCTCAGTTGTCAGAGACCACGTCTTCCACGAGTTACAACTGGGAATTTCTGACATACACTATCGTGATTACGGCGAACCGCCGGGTAATGGCGGCTTCCTCTTCAATGGTGGTCGACTGTATATTGACATGGGGCACCTTGAGTACGCCACCCCCGAGTGCGTCGATCTTTTGTCGGTCGTCGCCTACGACAAAGCAATTGAGCGCTTGATAACGCATGTCACGAATGAGCTTGGGCTAAATGAGGCAGTTTCGTTCTTCAAAAACAACATCGACCATTTCACAGGAGCAACTTTCGGATGTCATGAAAACTACCAACTCCGACGTGACGTCCCATTCTACAAGGTTGTCATTCCGGCACTGATGCCGTTTTTCGTTACTAGGCAAATCTATGCGGGAGCGGGAAGGGTTGGAGGATATGAGGAAATTCTTGATTTCGAAGATGCTCAACCTGGCGCTGATGCATTTCGCGGCTTTCAAATATCTCAACGCGCTGATCATATCGTCACCGAGATTTATGAATGGATCCAGTTTAGTAGGGCAATCATTAACACGCGCGATGAGCCGCTATCGGACTACACGAAATATCGGCGCCTCCATCTTCTCGTTGGGGACACAAACATGTCCGAATACGCTACCGCGCTGAAAATTGGAACGACATCGCTAGTGCTTGACCTAATCGAAAGAGGACATCAACCGAGTAATATTGCTTTAGCCGATCCGGTAGGTTCGTTGAAAGACATCTCGCGAGATCAAACCATGCGGTGGATTGTCGAACTTGAGACCGGCGAAACAATTTCGGCGATTGACCTCCAACGCAAATATCTAGAACTTGCACAAAAGATTTTGAAGGGGCAAGACGATGACACGGATTGGGTGCTGGCAAGTTGGGAATCTGTATTGGACGATCTTGAACAGGATTGGCAGAGCGTACGCGATCGCGTTGATTGGGCGGCAAAGAAATGGCTGCTAGAGACTTTTATGGAAGACGAAGGACTAAGTTGGGACGATCCGTGGCTCGAAAGCCTCGACCTCGAATATCACCATCTTAATCCGGCCCGGAGTCTTTATTACGAATTGGAAAACCAAGATCAAATGATACGGCTTGTAACGCCGGAGAAAATTGACGCCGCGATTCGCAATGCCCCGGAATCCACACGCGCGAAAGCTCGCTCCGCTGTCATGCGCTACCTGTTTCAAAATAATATGCCGTGCATTGTTGATTGGCACCAAATCTATTTTACGCACGAGGAGCCGTTTGAAATGGAGGATCCGTTCCAAACCTATGAAGCGGAAGTCGAAGGATTGCTGAAACGCCTGCGTCGTCAGCCAAGAACAATTCCGGCGCGGGATACGCAAGATAGATCGCAACGGAGGAAAACTCGAAGAATCCGATCGCAGCACGTCAGAGCAGAATAGAGATTATGAAGGGTCCGTTTCCAACCATTTGCCCGCACACTGGGTTCTGTTTACATTTCATCGCCGCCAGATTATTGAGAAGAGCACAAGTAGATACGCTCATATAATCAAATCGGGTAAAACAGCCATGTCTGTGTCGAGTGAGGGCAGGGCAACCCCGCCCCTACGATTGAGGCAGAGGTTACCTTCAATGAAATCGTGGTATGCACCCAGGGGCCGTAGGGGTTGGGTCCCCCAACCCATTGGGCGCCTCCCTCAATTTGTGCACCCGCCTAACATAAATGTCAACAGAACCTAGGGCGTAGGTGGGAATCAAGCGACTGAATAAGGAGTGCGATAGCAAATCCCCTTGCCCCGCGTTGGCAAGACTTGATAAACGCTATTAAATCACTGGAAATATAGAAAAATAATATTAACCTGAAACCAAATATTTTCTCAAGATTTGGTTGCTCACTTACACAATCCAGCAAAATTTTGAACGTATATCAAAACTTTACAAATCGATTACCCATCCAAAGGGCATGTTTACTGCCCTTCCATTTGTATTCCTCCTAGTCGCTTAAGGAAATAAGCTTTCGTACTGAGTTTTTTTATCGATGATTAAACAGAGCGATGCTAAGATGCATCGCTTTTTTCTTGTTGGACTTTAAGCTTTTCAGCAATGAAACAATATGCTAATTCTCTGCGCTAACGTTGGAAGCACCTCGTTCAAATACCAGATTATCGATGTTGAATCATCGCGCTCTCTCGTCAAAGGGATGGTAGAACGGATCGGCAACCCACCATCATTGTTCAACCATTCCGTTCCGGGAAAACCTGAACTTCGGGGAGAAATCGAAGCGGAAAACCACAATGCCGCTATCGCGCACGCCATAAATCTGATTACTGATGATGAGACACCGGTGATAAAAGACTTCAGAGAGTTGGCGGGAGTAGGTTTCAAAACTATCGTTGCCAAGGATATACCTCGTTCAGCACTAATTTCCGAGGATGTGATCAGAGCGCTTCAAGCGTATATTCCCCTTGCACCAACTCATAATCCTGCGTATATCGCGTCAATTCGGAGCTTTCAAGAACTCGTCCCGCACACCCCGCTTGTTGCCGTATTTGAAACTTGGTTCCACCAGACAATTCCCGACTACGCCCACGAGTTCGGCGTGCCCCGCGCCTGGACTACAAACCATAAAATCAGACGCTTCGGATTTCACGGTGCGTCACATCGTTATGTCTCTGAACGAGTGCCCCAATTGCTTGGGAATCCGCAAGATCCCGAGTTGCGCATAATCTCATGCCACCTCGGTGGAAGTTCATCCTTATGTGCCATCCGAGGCGGAGAATCAATCGATACGACTTTGGGCGCTTCAACACAGTTCGGCGTGATCCAGTCGACGCGGAGCGGCGATCTCGATCCGTTCGCCGTCCTGTATGTGATGGATGAGGAAGGGTGGAGCACTGACGAGATTCGCCGCCAGTTAATCCAAGAATCCGGACTGCTCGGGATCTCCGGAGTCAGCGGCGATCTGCGCGATGTGGAAACCGCAGCCAACGCCGGCAACGACAACGCGCGACTCGCGATGTACACCTATTTTTACGGTGTCAAAAAATATATTGGTGCCTACATCGCCGCGCTCGGAGGGGTTGATGTTATCGCTTTCGCTGGGGGAATAGGTGAAAAAAGCGTTACCGCTCGGTCCGCTATCTGTGATGGATTGGAATGGTGTGGTATCCGAATCGATCTGCAAAAGAATAAACATCACCTCGGCGAAGGAGAAATCTCTGCCGACGATAGCCGCGTAAAGATTCTCGTCGTACCGACCGATGAGGAAATTATAGTCGCTAGAGAAACGGCAAATGTAATTTCCCAACAGCAAGTCCGTAGGTTGGGTTGAGCGGAGCGAAACCCAACGATTTGACCAAAGGGGGTAATCTTCCATCCTTCCTCTCTTCTATTCTTCTGCTTTTTCTCTTCCTAGTCGCTTCAGAATATAAGCTCTTGCATTGAAATTTTGTTACATCGCGTTCTTACAAATAGGATTTTTGCAGTGGATACCTCACTAGAAATGCAACCCCCGCTCACGGGCATTCGTGTCGTTGATTTCGGTCATTGCATTGCCGGTCCCCTTGTCGGCGTGCTCCTCGCCGACCAAGGGGCAGAAGTAATCAAAATCGACCCGTCATCACCCTATTTTGGACCGGGAACAATTCATCCATCAGGTTAGTCAACCCGATGCTATAGCTCGGGGAAAAATACGAGAGAGGTTTTATTGAGGATTGGGTATTCGAATGAGCAGATTGATGAATGGATATCGCAGTGCGTTGTCAAGGACCAACTTCATGAAAAGTATCTGCCGAGCCGACTATAAAATCTTGAATTCCGCGCTGACCAATCGGATAGAGCGCCGCAGTTGAATGTTCAGAACTTCATCAGATCGCTTGGTTATTTGGCCTCGGTTAAGGGGTTTGCTTCGACAGAATTGCCGAACTCTAACACCAAATGTCTGACCTTCTTCCCACGATTTCTAGCCTGGTAAAGCAAACCTACTCACCCGAATTGACCGTCAACTGTTATTGCCTCCTACAATTCGCTTACAAATGAATGCAGCAACGTAAACCTCGACAAAAATCCAAGGAACCGCCCAGTACAGAAGTCCTTTCGGCAAGATTCCGATGTTCCACATGGCAATCCAAAGCAGCCCGAAACCGGTTACCCAGCAAATCACCGTGCTCTTTAACGCGTTGAATTTCATATTCAGCACGGTTAGAACTGCGCAGAAGATGAATGTCCATATCACCCAAACCACACCGTTAATCGGCGCCGAAGGAAAGGACAAGCCTATCTCCTCAAATCCTTTGACCCACACATGCTTGATCACGAACTCGTTGCGGACAAATTCGGAAAGATTCATCCAGGCACCCGAGGCAACAACAGCCAAGCAAAATTTCCTCATGAAAGCCCTTTATTTCTCCCTTTTTCTCGTTTCTGCATACCATATCGCGGAGTCTATGAGGTCCATGTACCGTTGCAGCCCCTCTTCCGAATCGAAATCAAACTGAATCCATTCCCGCATTTTTGGTTTTCCGTAAGGTTGAAAATCCGATATTCCTTGCTTAGTCCTCGCCTCGTTCGCCGTATTCTCGGGCACCTTCAATCCAACCTTCCCCTCGTACAAACAAGCAAACATGGATCGACCCACATAATACGCCGGATAGCCAAACATCTGACCTATGCGCACATTCTCATACTGAGACAGGAAGCTGTCGAGTATCGGTTTTTTGGGTTCATTCTTCATCTGTCAGACATTCAACGAATTGCAATAGTAATCACCATCGCTTACACTTCTCGGACCGAAAATCTGCAATTGTCTGTTCAGCATACTGATCCAACTTTCCTGACTTCGCGTCTTCTTCAAACTGTCGATCCCAAACCTCGGCATCGTATCTATCAAACCATTCCCTGAAACGAGCTAATTCATCTGCCGAGAGTTGAGAAACAGCCAACCGAAGTTCTTGTGTGGTATCCACAATTAACCTCCTCGCTACGAATCGATACACATTGTTTCCAAGTTCTCGTCAACCCCGTATTTCTCGCCACAAGCTCGGAGGCGGTTCATCACCTCTTCCGGCAACTCAATTCCTTCAGCCAACTGCTCCTCCGTTTTGCGACGCTCCATGTCTCCAGCCACAAGCACCTCGGAAAATCCCGGAGCTGGCGTAACATCTCGCATGAAATCAAGAAAACTCGCGGCATTTTGACAATATGAATCTGCGGGCATAAATGCGCCGACCTTTATCGCCAAAAAGAAACTGCCGATCATCTCCGACCTATCAGCATCGAAACTGCCGTTTAATCCAGCCAGCAGACATGTCAATAGCGAAAATGCATATCCTTTGTAACCGCCAAAAACCAGGCTCTTGCCACCGGCATTGAAATCATTCGGATTGGTACTCGGCCTTCCGTCTTTGTCCACAATACAACCCGGTGGAAGTTCCTGCCCCTTGATCCGATAGATGTTTATCTTGGCATTCGCGAGCATGGTGGTCGCGAAGTCCGAAATAATGTGTCTGCCATCCGCGGCGGGCACACCGAAGGCGATGGGATTGCTGCTTAGCACCGCCTCCGCACCGCCAAACGGAGTCGCAACGCCTGCGTTTCTTCCGCCCAGACCAAACGTCACGAAACTGATATATCCTGCGACAGCGGCTTGTTCGCAATATTCGCCTAGCCTGCCAATATGATTCGCACTCGCCAGACTTATTGCGCCAACTCCCGTTTCCTCTGCCTTGTCTATGGCGAGTTGCATTGCCCGCCGAGCGGAGTAGTGTCCCCAGCCGTTACGTGCATCCACGAGTGCGGCAGACGGTGAATCGTTGACAATCTCGGGTACGGCGTCAGGAATGAGGGACTTGCCCTCTAAAGCTTTAATGTAGTTAGGAAATTGGTAAACTCCATGTGAGGTATGCCCTCTCAGGTCGGCGTTGACGAGGATCTCAGCTTCAACTTCCGCAATATCGCTCGGCGTACCCATTGCCTCGCAGAGTCGAGCGGTAAAATTCCTGAGCTTGTCTGCTTCAACTCGAGAAACTGTTGCCATTCGCTACTCCCATGGAATGCGAGAAATCACGATAGAAACTCAAGCGACTCATTCATTGTGCCTTGATCGATGTTTCATCTCAATCAGACAGTTGTCAGCCACGTCACACCCGAACGTATCCCCGATCTCCTCTGCATGTTTTCTAAGTGACTGCGCCAATTCTACAATCACGTCGGTAAAGGGCGGATAATGCGCATACTGATTGTGTTGGTCATCGTACGGGGCGTCGTAGAGGTCCAGCTCCTCCTCCGGATCATTCACCAAGTCGAACAAATGGTTTGGAGACGAATAGTTTCTAACTGATCGAGGCCTATCGCTGAGTATCAACTTCCACTCCTTCGTGCGGATACACCGCTGTTCTACGTTATCTTGAAACAAGATATTTTGCACATAATAAGCGTCCCGCCAGTCCACGGAATCCCCTGCGAGCAGCGGGACTAAACTCTGGCCGTGTAGGTGGTCGGGTATATCCAGCCCTGCCCAATCCAGAATGGTAGGCATCAGATCTTGCAACCCTATCATGGAATCAAGTGTCGCTCCACCCCGTATTCTCTCCGGACAGTTCACAATGAACGGCACCTTGATAGCGTCTTCATGGCAGACAAACTTGTACATCCAACCCTCGCGGTACCGAAAAGTGTCCCCGTGATCGGAGAAATAAACCACGATGGTGTCGTCTCGTAGCCCCAGCCTGTCTAACGCCTCCATTGTCCGCCCTACGTTGTGGTCAAGCGCACTTACCGCGGCATAGTATCCGGCAAATGGAACCCCCTTGCCGCGGTAACGTTCATAAAACCGCTTAGGAGCCGTATACGGATCGTGCGGCGGATAGAATCCGTTAACCGCGATGAACGGTTTGTCCGCGTTTGCTTGCCGCTCCAAGAATTTGATGAGTTGATTCGTCTGTAAGTCAGGCTTATAGACACCGTCCTTTCGTCCGTCAACCCAATGCCCTCCGAACGAGTTAAACCCCTCCCATACATCGAACATGGGCGGCGCGTCATCTCCCAGATGCCATTTGCCAAAATACGCCGTTGTGTAGTCTGCCTCCTTCAGTGCGTCGAATACCGTCCGCCGCTCGTACGAGACATCCTCAAACAGGTTCTTCATCCGATAAGAGTTGAACTTCAACTTGTGCTGGTGTGGATAGACACCCGTCCACATCGTTGCTCTCGCGGGTGTACATACCGGCCAAGGAGTAAAGCTATTCTCACAGCGTACACCTTCTGCTGCCAACCGATCGATGTGCGGGGTTGAAACAAAAGCATTCCCGTTGCATCCGAGGCTATCCCACCGTTGTTGGTCTGACATGAGCAGGAGGACATTGGGCTTCTTCATTTAGATGGATCCTTCCTAGACAGGTTGAAACATAATAATCATGCGAATTTATACTTGGCGAAAAGAAAACGTCTACTGGGCAACATAGCCGCCATCTACCGCCATGGCGTGACCCGTGACAAACGAAGCGGCATCCGAGCACAACCACACCACAACCTCGGAGATTTCTTCGGGCCATCCGAGACGCCCCATGGGATGCCACGACTCCACCTCCGCCGTCTTCTCCGGATTATCCAGCAGACCTTGGATGAGCGGTGTACGAGTATAACCGGGGCACACCGCATTCACCCGAATCCCCTCTTTCGCATATTCTAGAGCCGCGGATCTGGTCAAACCTACGACGGCGTGTTTACTCGCCACGTAAGACGATCCACCGCCGCCGTGGCCGACTAATCCATAAATCGAAGCCACATTGACTACCACACCGCCGCCCTGCTTGAGCATCTGGCGCAACTCATATTTCATACACAGGAAGACGCTTCTAAGATTGATGTTCACAACCCGATCCCAATCCTCGATTGAACACTCGTCAATTCGATCGCTTTTCGCAGGCCCCACACCGGCGCTGTTAAAGGCGTAATCAAGCTGTCCATACGCATCAATGGCTTTGCCAATCATCTCTTCTATCTCGGCTGAATCCAACATATCGGCTTGCAGAAGGATGCAGTCTCCATTCGCCTCCTGAATCAGGTCCACAGTCTCTCCACCGATGTCCATGTTGACATCAGAAACAACGACTCTGGCTCCTTCTCTCGCAAACGCCAACGCGCTTGCTCGACCGAGTCCGGAACCGCCGCCGGTTACCAATGCTACTTTACCATCGAATTTTCCACCCATCTCACTTGTACCTTTGTCTAACGTCGCTGCTAACGACAATCATAAACTATGAATTAATCCGCCTTCACCAATCCTAATCCTAGCCGGATCTAGGTCGATGTAACCGTCCACCCTACCCGACGATGCCCGCAACAGATCCCGGATATTCTTAGCCCCGAATCCGGCGCCGGATATTTTTACGCCGCCTGAGAAATATTCCCTGATTAGTACCAAATCTGTAGCCGTTGCGCCATAAGACCAAACTCCGGTAGATGTTTTCACAAAGTCGGCGCCCGCCTCCTCCGCCAAATCGCAAGCACCTTTCATCTGATCGTGGGTGAGAACACACGTTTCGATAATGAGTTTCGTTAGCGCTCCATTCTCGTGCGCCGCATCAGCTACAGCTTTCGCATCATCACACGCAGTACCGATATCCCCAGCCGTAAACGCCTTGTGATTCATGACAACATCAATTTCTGTCGCCCCGCAAGCGGTGACGGCTCTTGTTTGACTCACTCTTAGCGCCGTGGCAACGGAACCGTAGGGGAAGTAAATCGCCGCAGCCACGTTGATTTCATTTCGGTCATGATCGTCGAGAAACTCAACGACAATTGGAACGCATTCCGGAAGCGCGCAGATAGCGTACGGTGCCCGTTCGCTATCTATCGCCGTCTTCAAAAAATCAAGGAGATTCTCTTCCCTCAGTAGCCTTGGATCTTCCCCCTTCCCTAGAAACGATATGTAAGTTTCCAAGATAGAATGGTCGCAGATGGAAGCAATCTGAATTGCGGTTAAGTTATCAACCGGGACTAGCGTGTCGCTCATTCTAACTCTTCCTTGTCCATATTCTTAGACTGCCTGCGGAAGTGCCAAAACTATCGCTTTGATCGCAGAAACCAAGCTAATTTGGGAATCCCCCTTCTGAAATGCCCTTACGGCTGCCGGGCATTCTAACAAAACCGCCGGCCGTTGTCTATATATTTCCTTGTTCGCAAATTGGGCGGTTATAACACTTGAATCGCATTGTCAAACGGAACGGCACGTGTTACCCTAGCACCATTAAACGGAGTACAGATTGCCGTCGAAAAGTCCCCAACCGGAGACAAACCACCGAAAATCTCTCATCCTGAATGACTCTCATGATGTGAAGGAAAAGAAGATGCCCAAATCCGATAGGTCACCCTGGCAGGATAATCATCAATCTGCCGTTTCATTGACGTTTGACGATGGCAGTGCATCCCATCTGGATATAGCCATACCGATTCTTGAAGAGTACGATTTGCAAGGCACATTTTATATCAACCCGCGTGGTGATGACTGGGATCAACGGTATTTGCCTTGGCGATCCGCGGCGCTGGCTGGACACGAGATAGGAAATCACACGATTCAACATATCTGCGCCCGCAATTTCGGCTGGGATACCGACAAATGCCTTGAGACTCTTAGCTTGAAAGAGATTGAAGCGGACATATTGGAAGCGGAACGAAGGCTTAACGCGCTTATCCCTGAGCAACCGACTCGCACCTTCTGCTATCCTTGCTATCAAAGCTATGTCGGCGAAGGAAAAAACCGGCAGAGCTACGTACCCATAATCGCCAGGCACTTCCCTGCCGCACGCGGCTTGGGCGAAACGGCAAATCACCCCTTACTGACGGAGCTACACTACCTTACTTCGTCTATTGTCGCAGGCTGGATGTCCGGATCGGATCTGTGCAGTTTGGTCGATAAAGGCACCGATGATGGGAGGTGGCTTATCCTGACTCTCCATGGATTGCAAACAGAACCGAATCGAGAGGGGCTGTTGACGCCGCTTTTTCATGGAAATCCGTTACCTGCGGACTGCTTTCGTGAGCTTTGCGAGTATTTGGCGGAGCGTCGTGAGGAGATTTGGACGGCGCCTGTGGTGACGGTCGCGGGACGAATCATTGCATGGCGGGAGAAAGGCACGAGTTGAAAAATACTAGCTTGGGTAAAGCCTGGAATTGCCGCTAGGATTTATCACCTAAAGGAACAACCACCTGAACTTCTACATTCATTCCTTCACTGTCGAAGTCAATCCCGGCGGATATTGGTCCCAGAGTTTCAATTGGCGGCAGGTTGACAATAACCTGCTGCATCAAGCGAAAGTCAATTCTATTACCGATCATGGGCCCCATCAAACTAATAATAGGCCTAAGACGCCTCAGTTCCGAAAACAAGAGGTTAGGTTGGATGAGAACGTGACAATCTCTCGGTTGATTGACTGCTTCCGAAAACTGTATCTGCGTTAAAGCCGTGCCCTCGCCGGCAGAGGTATCGATCACGGATTTCAAACCGGGCACAGTTGTGCTGATAATCCAATAATCGTCGACGAGCGCATATGCACCTTTGACCGAGAACAGTAATCCTAAGGGCAATTGAACCGGTTGAAAAACTACATCACGATAACCCCTCGGCTCGGCGAATTTAAGTTGTTTCCCATTGATGACGACTTCATAATCTCGAAGTTTCTCCAAATCTGTTTCTAAACCCGTTCGATTTGTAATAGGAATCGCCACCACGATTGATGGCATCTGAAATGCGGAATTTGAAGCGAGGTCAATTTGTGCAACTGCGACGCCGCCTCCAAGATGACGTGTGAGGTCCGGCTCACGCAACTGATGCTGGATGGATAAGTTAGCCTTGATGAGATTCCAGAATTGTGACGGATTGATGCTTTGATCTATATAAGATACGGCACATTTCCCCGGTAAGATCGAAAGAAGTTTCGGATCAATTGTTTCGGGTGCAGGTATGCGTCGTTCCTGTTTCGGCTGCCACTGAATCCTGTGAAGCGATCGAATCGTCCCATTCTGATAACTGTTGCTTAGCGTCCACGTTTCTATCCCCTTAGCGAAAGGAACAATTTGTCCAATAGAGTCAAACGCATCTGATAATCTAGGAAAATCAATAAAGATCATGCTATCGTTTGAGTCGAAACGATCCTGTAGGGATTCATGCATCGGGTGAAGATAACTGAGACCTTTCCGCTGGTCGGCATAAATATCAATCGCATCTCTTATGAGAGATTGGTGAAGTGTCAACATCCCGATATTTCCGATGAAAGCATAACTAAAGTCGCGAGGATAACCCGTAATGGTGTTGATTGTAAATCCTTCGTAATCGTTTTGAAGTCGCTTGAAGCTCGGATTAAGCGGGTCCGCTGCGGTAACTGCCGCGATTTCGAACTTTTCTTTCGCTCCCACCACACTTATCAGAAGAAATGAAATTTCATCTTCCCGGCGGTATAGTGCCAAGATTGCCTCTTCACCAAAATACCCTTTGAGCTTATTGAAGTTGAGCGTGCCCCCCATCTCATGTTGCCACAATTCCTTCTGATAAAGAAACTGTCGCCACCACCGCTGCCGTCGGATCTCGGTGAGAATCGGCATCTGCGCGGTACGCTGGCCAAATTCACTGCGCCTGAATGCATCTACGGCATCCGTTAGATTTTTCGCGGCTACAATACAGATCGGATCTTCGGGGAGAAGTGTGAACGGGCTTTCCACAAGTTCTCGGCGGGAAGTTTGCCGATAGATTAGGAAAACTATCACAAGGACAGCTAGTACCCCAATCACGATTAGATAGTGGACAAACCGGAGTTTTTTCAAGGGAGGGGTCAGCGAAGGTTGCAAATCGGTCAAAGGTTAATCTGGTGATGGCCTCTCAGTTTCTTCGAATCATACAGCCCAGTTTCGCCGTATTCCCGTCTTCCTTTGGCGAAGTTACCAGCGCTCTTCCATCATTTAGTCGATCTCGCGCGGTTGAAGCACAGTATCGATTCCGTCAAGGACTTGCCGCATTCGTGACAGTGATAGTGTTCCAATCTTCTCAACAAGATCGGACTTATCCACGGTGAATAGTTGAGACACATTTACGACGCTAGGTTTTGGCAGATTAGCCTCACCGGTAAAGAGTTTTGTACTAGCCGGGCGCAGAAGCACGTTTGAGATTCGATGTCAGTGCACAGACGACAACCGTGCTGACACGGCTTTGATTAAAGAGGTTGTTCTGGATTACAAAATGAGATCGTCGAAAACCAAGTTCAGAGCCTGAGGGCACGCCTAAATCTACTCGGAATACATCACCTTGAGAAATTACCATGGCTCATCCAACAGGAGTTGACGCTGTTTGCCTCGCATGGTTTCCAGTTTGTTTTTCTCCTGTTTGTCCGGTGCATCGTCATACGCGGCGTTGATTTCGGAGAGAAGCTGTTGATTCCTATACTTAGAAATGAATTCCGAGATCGCGGCCGCAAACAACTTGCTCCTTGAGACATTCATGTTCTCAGCGAGAGATTCTGCCTCCCTGAACAACGATTCTTCAATTGAGACTGCGGTTTTCACGTGTGCCATTGTTTATACCTTATTTATACCGATGGTATAACACGATAACCGGTGGCTGTCAAACACAGACCATCTATTGTTAATCACGTCAACCGTTGCTTAAAGAAAATCAAAGTCACACCCGAGGTTTGCCTGTTGTACATGATTGATATAAAGTTTGCCGTATCCCCTCTGAAAGTGCGGCTCCGGAAGAACCAGATTCGCTCGACGCTTGGCAAGAGTCGCCTCATCCACCAACAGCTCGATCCGGTTACTGGGTACGTCAAGTTCAATCATGTCACCATCCTGCACCAGCGCCAGTGGGCCTCCAACTGCGGCTTCCGGGGCAATATGGAGCACGATGGTGCCAAACGCTGTCCCACTCATTCGAGCGTCGGAGATTCGCACCATGTCCTTCACACCCGATTGCAGCAGTTTCTTGGGAATGGGTAGGTATCCCGCTTCAGGCATTCCGGGCCCGCCAATTGGACCAGCGTTCTGAAGGACAATGACACTTTGTTCTGTTACTGGAAGATTGGGAGCGTCAATGCGATTATGCAGATCGTCAAGAGATTCGAAAACAACGGCTTTTCCACGGTGCTTGAGCAAATGAGGCGAAGAGGCAGACCGTTTGATTACCGCCCCATCCGGAGCCAAGTTTCCAAACAAACAAGTGAGTCCGCCATTATCCAAAAGCGGACGCTCACGAGTCCTAATCACCTCCTGCCACGCGGGAGGACGCTGGGTATTTGCGAGATTGTCGGTAACGGTAGTCCCCGAAACGGTCATCGCATCACCGTGGAGTAAGTCTTCCAACTCCTTCATGATCGCCGGGATTCCGCCAGCCTTCCAAAGGTCTTCCATATAGTATTCACCACTCGGCTTGACGTTAACCAGCAGTGGTGTTTCATCGCTGAATTTATTGAAATGCTTCAGTTCGAGTGAGATTCCCAGACGCCTTGCGATCGCCGTTAGATGAATAACCGCATTGGTTGAGCCGCCAATCGCCATGAGGACGCGGATTGCATTCTCGAAGGCTTTCGGCGTCAAAATTCGCGAGGGACGAAGATCCTTCTGAACCATTGACACAATTGTTCGTCCTGTCGCTTCAGCTTGACGGCGCCGATCTGCCATCACCGCTGGTGGCGCCGCACCGCCGGGCAGCATAATGCCAAGCGCCTCCGCCAACGACGCCATCGTGCTCGCAGTTCCCATCACCATACAGGTGCCGGTACTGGCACAGAGGCGATCTTCGACCGCGCTTATTTCTTGGTCATCCAATATCCCGGCGCGATAGTCGCGCCAGAAGCGGCGGCAATCGGTGCAGGCGCCGAGGCGTTCTCCCTGATAGTCACCGGCAACCATCGGACCTGCCACCAAGGAAAGCGCGGGGATGTCGGCGCTTACGGCCCCCATCAACTGTGCGGGAACCGTTTTGTCGCATCCTCCTAGCAGTACGACGCCATCCATCGGTTGGGCGCGGATCATCTCTTCGGTGTCCATTGCCATCAGATTTCGGAACATCATGGTTGTCGGTGCGGTAAACATCTCGCCGAGTGAGATGGTCGGGAACACCATCGGAAGCCCGCCTTCGGACAGAACTCCCCTTTTCACGGCTTCAATTAAATCTGGGAAGTTGTGATGACAACTGTTGAAACCGCTTGATGTGTCGATGATACCGATAATGGGTCGTTCAAGTTCATGGTTCGCATACCCCATCGCTTTGGCGAATGCTTTGCGGATATAGATACTAAACTCCGGATCTCCGTAATTCGTCAATTCTCTTTTGATGCCCTTCGAATCGCCTGCTTTCATTGGTTCCGCCTGAAAGTTGAGATTTAATTGCCACAGTGACAATGACTCTTAGCTCGACTTTGTACAAAAGTACAACGGTTCGGTGGTACAGAAAGCTGTACAACGCCAAACCCGTAGGCGGGGCATCTTGCCCCGCCGTGATGGTACTGGAAACCACTACTGACTTTTTCACAGGTCAACCCAACAGCCCAGATAGTTAAAATCTCACCCACTTTTCTGGAACGTATGATTGACACCATCTCTCATACTGCTCAAATGTACAAAGTCGAGCTTAGAACTTGTTTGAAAAGTACATTCGTAAGGTAAGGTGCGCACTGCGCACCAGCCTTTAAAAGCCCCAGCGGGGATCAAGCGAACGGATAGTGAGTGCGATAGAGATCTTGAAGGTGTATAGAAACGCTAAATCCCCGTGTACTCAAGCCCCAGCGGGGCGACAGGTATGTAGTAGACTGACTTTTCAAACAGGCTCTTATTAATTCCTACGAACATTATAACGAAATGCCAATTGTTACTCCATACAAAATGTCGCCCGATGACATGGTCGACTACCGGAGATAGCTGTTTACCTCCTACGATCAAACCCTGCGATTGAGGACAGGTCGCGGCTTGCAGCTCTAGGAAAACTCTGATGTGTGAGATGGACGATATCTCATGTAATCTGCGCCATGATTAAGATAACTGAAGACATTTCCATTAGCGAAAGCGACGTTCACGTAAAATTCGTTCGATCCACCGGACCGGGCGGACAAAACGTCAACAAGGTATCAACTGCCGCTCAGCTTCGATTTGATGTGAAAAATGCTGCTCTGCCTGAGGGGCTGCGTCATCGTCTCATAAGTTTGGCAGGAAATAAAATGACGGAGCGAGGCGAACTCCTCATCACTGCGAGTCGATTCCGTACGCAAGACCGGAATCGCCAAGACGCATTTGATAGACTCGCGGCGCTGATTCGCCGAGCCGCTGTCCCGCCCAAGGTGCGCAAGCAGACCCTCCCCACTCAGGCATCTAACGAGCGCCGTTTGAAATCGAAACGCCGTCGAAGCCAAATTAAACATATTCGAAAATCAAATCCCCTCGATGAAATACCCTAGATGACAGCTATCTTCACCCTGCCCTTATTCTAAACACCCCATTTCAAATCGCAATCTTGAAACGAATAATTCTCAGAGATACCTTGTTATACCATTTCGATCGGATCATAGCCCAGCAGTTTGGCGATTTCAGTTCGTCTTGGAATGCCAGACCGGACATTTTCACTCGATGTGCAAATTGGTAACATCTTGAAACGGAGCTAGGTATATTAACGTTAATTAGCGTGGGACTTGCAAATTTCTTACGGTAAGGGGGATCTACCTTGCATCTCAATCATATCAAAATCAACGGCTTTAAGAGTTTCGCGGAAGACATCGATCTGATACTGGAACAGGGGATTACGACGGTTGTCGGGCCGAACGGTTGTGGAAAGAGCAATGTGTCGGATGCAATTCGTTGGGTCCTCGGTGAACAGAGTGCACGCGCGCTCCGTTGCGCCAACATGCAGGATCTGCTCTTTAACGGTGGCGCAGACTTCAAGCCTGCCCAAAGGACAAGAGTGTCCCTTCAGTTCACGAACACTGAAGGTCAGTTAGCGCTCGAATCCCCCGAGATTGAAATCAGCCGCCAATTGACTCGAGATGGCGAAAGCCGCTACTTCATTAACAATACCCCTTGCCTTCTTCGCGATATTACTGAACTCTTTATGGACACCGGAATTGGTGTATCCGCATACTCCATAATGGAGCAGAGCAAAATCGATCTCATACTGAATACGCGGGCAGAAGAGCGTCGATTTCTTTTTGACGAGGTAGCCGGTATAACCAAATACAAGCATCGAAAGAAAACTGCTCTCAAAAAACTCGAAGACACAGAGCAAAATCTCGTGCGCATCAACGATGTAATTCACGAAGCTCAGCGGGAAACCGAAAATTTGCAGCGGCAAGCGGCTCAAGCCCGTCGTCACCAAGAACTGCATGAAGAACTCCGAGGTCTTGAACTAAATCAGAAACGTCGAGAGTACGAACGAATTTTTAAAGAGTTGATAGAAGAACAGGGCAGCTTGGATAACCTCCTGGCAGAGATTGATGAAGTGACCAACACCATCCAGTCGGCAGAACAGGAGAGCGAAGAGTTAATCGAGCGAAGGGCGCAGCTTGACACGGAGATTGAGGAAGGCAACAAATTTACGGCACAATTCTCAAGCAAGATTGAACAAATCGAGCGCGAAATTGCTCTCCACAAGCAAAGTCAGTTAAACCTCCATGAACAACGCCAACGCGCAATTCTGGCGATTCAGTCGTACGAAAAACAACTTGCCGAGCTTGATGCCGAGAAACGCGAATTCGAACAAGAACGAACAAAACTCGACGCGACACTTAAGTTAGAGGAAAGCCGTCTGACAGCACGACAGCGAGTGCTGAATGATTTTGCGGCTCGTATTGCCGAAACCGGACAGACAATCAGCCAACTCGAAACGGAATTGTCCGAAAAAGCGGATAACGCATCCCGACTTGAATCCGAGGTTGCAACACTCAACAGCAAACTTGAATTCGCCACCGACAATCTCGATCGAGTTCTTGGAGATGTCGAAGAACTTCGGGGAAAACTCGAATCCGTCGAAAAGGATCAGTCTGAGGTCCAGAAACGCGAACAGCAACTGAAAGCGGCGCTAGTGCAGTTAGGCACCGAGAAGCGACAAATTGAGGAAGAACGCCGGGAACGAAGGAACTTGCTCCGGAAACTTGAATCGGAGATGCGGGGACTGCAGGACTCCTTCGGTATGAATTCCTCGCGGTTGAAATCGCTGAAAGAATTACAGTCGACGTACGAGGGTTTCTACGCTGGCGTTCGAGCTATCATGATAGCCAAAGAAGACGACCCGGAACAGTTTGGAGGAGTGTGCGGAGTCGTTGCAGAACTTATCCGCACGCATTCCGATTACGAGTTGGCTGTTGAGGTAGCGCTGGGCGGCGCAATCCAAAACGTCGTCACTGAAACCGCCGAAGACGCAAAGAAAGGGATTACATTCCTTAAGAATACCCGCAGGGGACGAGTGACGTTTTTGCCGTTGGATATGCTGCGTGCAAGGTCATTCCGTGATGAAGCGCTTCTCAACCAAAAAGGCGTAATCGGTTTGGCTTCGGATCTCGTGGAATATGCACCGAAATTTGACATAGCAATTCGACAATTGCTAGGAAATACCGTTGTCATCGAAGACCTAGACACCGCAATTCAACTCTCACAGAAATTTCGTCCGAATTCTCGCCTTGTCACCGTAGAGGGTGAGATAATAAACACATTCGGAGCCGTTACCGGTGGATCTAGCGTCAATCAATCGACCGGGTTTCTTAGCCGACCACGGGAACTTGAGGATCTGCAATCAAAGATTGATACTCTGAAATCCACCTTAAACGAAAAAGAGGCGAATCAAAAAGAGCACGTCACAAAATTGGCTGAACTTGAACGAAAATACGAATCACTTGCTAGTCAACAGCAGGAAAGTGAGATTGAGTATGCCGGTATTGTGAAAGACTTGGATCAACATAATCGGAACATATTGCAGTTTAAGCAGGAATTAGAGGGAGTACAATCGGAGAGTTCCCGTTTTCAAGAGGAAGCTGACAAAGCGAAAGCGAACTCCGAAAACAGCCAAACCGAACTGGGCGAGATCCAGAAAACGCGGAATAAGTTACAAAATCGCATCAAACGCCTCTCTGAGCAGGTTCAAAGCGAAAGCAACAAACACAACGAAGTAATGGTTTCCTGCCAGGAACTGGAGGTTACACTAGCTAGCCGGCGCGAACAATTGTCTGGGATTGAAGCTAGACTTGATGCGTCCGAAAAAAATCAAGTCCGAGTCCGCGAGAACATGAGCGAACATCAGAAAATAATCGACTCCGATGATGAAGTGAGGCAGAACCTTTCGAAAAAGATCGATGAAGCCCAGCAGCAGTTTCTCTTGGTAGAACAGGAAAAAGCAGAAGCAGAAGAAAAAGTAGACCTGCTGATGGAAGATCGCGACACACTAAGAGAGCGTGACGTTGAGCTGCAGAAGTTGATGCGTACCGCGAGGAGGCAGGGTGAAAGACACAATAAATTGCGGCATCAGAGAGAAGTTACTGTCACTCAGCTAGAAATGCAGCAAAAGGCTATTTCCGCCGGAATCACGGAAAAATACCAAGTGTCAATCGAGCAGGTTCAGGTAACCGAAGAAGCCATAAACGAAATCGAACTTCTCGACCAGGTTGAATCACTTAAGGCACAAATCGCAGACATCGGCGCCGTCAACATGAAAGCGATTGAAGAATATGAAACGCATAGAAAGCGGGAGGAATTCCTCGTCCGTCAACGCGAGGACCTGGAAACGTCTCTTGACTCCACCTACAAAGGGATTCAGAAAATCGATCAAACGTCGCGCGAGGCATTTCAGCAAGCCTTTGAGCAGATTCGCGCAAATTTCCGAGAAGTCTTCACGGAACTCTTTGAGGGTGGGGAGTCTGAACTCACCTTGACTGATGACTCGGATATTTTGGAATCGGGGATCGACATCATCGCTTGCCCGCCCGGGAAACGTCCACAGAGCATTACGCAGCTTTCGGGAGGTGAACGATCGTTGGTGGCCATTGCGTTACTGTTCGCAATATTCAAACTCAAACCGAGTCCGTTCTGTATCCTGGATGAAGTCGATGCTGCACTTGATGAAGCCAACGTTCTTCGGTTCACCAAGCTGATTCGCAACTATGCCCAACACACGCAATTTGTCATTATTACCCATAACAAACGGACAATGGAAATCGCCGATGTGATGTACGGGGTAACGATGGAGCAGGCGGGAGTATCGAAAGTCGTATCGGCACGGTTTAGCGAGTAAGAGATTGTTTGAACATCCGGTTGTAGCATCTTCATTTGCCTTGACCGAGTTTTTCCTGAAAACTTGTTTTCCCTCCCCACACCAAACACACGGTAAGATCAATCTCCTGATCGCGACTCCTCGTAGTCTGTAGGGTGCGCACCGCGCACCACCCTTTTGTTTTTATGTTTTTAAGGCGTGATTGAGGATCGTCAGATCCCCGATTTCCTTCTTCTCTTATTTCCCCACCTTAGAAAATTATTACCGAATTGGTTTTCAAGCCCCGTCGCATCATGCTCGCTGGGCAGCAATATCCAACCCACGGAGTGCCGCAATCCGTTGAAGAACTGGTGGATGGGCGTCAGGTTTCCGACAGTTGTAGGGTGGGCACTGCCCACCATAAGAATTTCTTACCGTTTGATATACAGAATCTACCACATCACGCCCGCAGGGCAGTTGTCCCTAGCCCACGGAGTGCCGCGATCCGCTGAAGAATTGGGGGATGACTGTAATTCAAGATTACCGTCAAATCGTCCGGGGTTAGATTCCCTAGATTGGAAACCGATAACGTTTTCAGACCGTTGACTAACGGTTCTGCCGAACCGATTGAGTTTGCTGCGAAGGCGTCTGCTTCATATTCATGCTTCCGTGACACGACGTTCATAACAATCGAAAGCACCAATTCAATCGGGGAATACAAAATACTGAAGAACACCAAACCTGCATAGACCGATATCTGTTCCATCCGAAATGCGTCAAAGAGACCTCGATTCTCTATAAATAGCGAGAGTAAGAAGAACAGAACTCCGGCGTGCGCGATCGAAACCAATACACCTTTTAATATATGTTTTTTCTTGTAGTGTCCAACTTCATGAGCGAGGATTGCGACTAGTTCTTCAACCGAATGCTTCTCGATTAGCGTATCGAAAAGCACTATTCGCTTTTTCTTTCCGAACCCGCTAAAATAGGCATTGGAATGCCCGGAACGTTTCGACCCATCCATCACGGACACTTCCGTCAACGGGAATTTCACGCTTTCGCTGTACGTTTCAATCGCATCCTTGAGAGCTCCATCCGATAGCGGCGAAAATTTGTTGAACAACGGGGCGATAACTGTTACGAATAGCGAAGGTGCAACGATAATGAATAGCGACACCAGTCCCCATGCGTAGAGCCAACCCCAATCACCTGTCTCGCCAAAGAAATACAGTATCCCGCCCAACAACACGGTGCCCAGAACCGCGGCCAAAATGTAACTTTTGACCTTATCGAGCAGAAAAGTTTTCACCGTAGTCTTGTTGAATCCAAACTTCTCCTCAATCACGAAGGTTTCATACAGCGCGAACGGCGTGGACAAAACATCTCTAATAACAAAAAGTAGCCCAAAGAAGGCGAGCCCTCTTAAAATCGGCATGGAAGTCCAGCTACGAGCCAAATCATCGACATAACTGAACCCGCCCATCAAAATGAATCCAACCAGAACGACCAAATCAAACGCTGATGAAACGTACGCAAACTTGGCGTTTACTTTCGTGTATTCCTGTGATTGGCGATATTTATCTTCGTCGTAGAATCCAATGAACTCGGCAGGCAGGTTTGGCGAGAGGGCTTTAAGATTGAGGTATCGAGCGATGCTGCGGAGCAAAAACTCGCCAATCAAAGCAGTTAGAATAATTATTAGGTAAGGGTTCATACACAGCTGACGATCAACCGGCGATGCGCTCCTGTGTCAGTGGATGGAAACTTCAGAACCCATCGCCGAAAGAGCGCCAAACGGTCGTATTCATGGATTGACGCAAAAAACTTCCACTTTATCCGCGGTTCGCCGACCGATAGCGAGGGTCATTTTTTCCGGTAGGTAATTCGCCCGCGTGTTAAATCGTACGGGGACAATTCGACTGTGACTTTGTCGCCTGGCAAGATTTTGATAAAGAACTTTCTCATTCTGCCAGAGATGTGGGCAAGGATTTGATGCTCTGCGCTAGCCTCGTCCAAGGCAACGCGAAACATGGCGTTTGGTAACGTCTCGGTGACCGTACCTTCAACCACGATTTTGTCACCCTTTGGTTCAACGCGATCACGGCTTGCGTCGCCGGACTCATTACCTGCTTGGGTGTCCACACCTTCCCTAGCCAACCTCTCTTTAGCTTTCTTTTTCTTTCTCCTTGCACCCGCTCTAGGCGACTTTCCGGCTGTTCCGTACTGCTGTCCGCGCGAGCGCGAGTTACTCGGTTTTCTTCGATTCACGCCACTAACTCTCCTTTACAGATTGTTTAACACCGCAAGACTAAAGATCAACTTCCTTACCAAGAAAACGGAAGTTTTCCCCTTGCCCGGTTGTTAGATGAAATCTATTGTCATTTGCATTTGTGTTCAAAAAAATTTTGTATTGCATGCTGCTTTGTCTGATAATTGAAGATTGGTGCGCCAAAACCGCTGTACAATCAAGCGAATGAATAATGAGCGTGCTTGAAATCCCCTCGCCTCGCAGTGGGAAGACTCGATTGATGACATTTACACACTAAAATATAGGGAATCAGTATCAGAGCAGTACCTATAACCTCCTGCCGCACCACAGAATGCCGCGGCGCAGAATCTCTTGAAATCCGACGTCTGCCCACGTCCGGTTATCATGGCCGGACTGAAAACAGAATACCCTGCTGTTCTTGTATTCTCGACACCATGCGATAGCATTCATGCTTTGCGGGTGCTTGACCGTGAGTAGAACGTTGTTATCTGATGGAGGTTCAGCCATTGTATAAGTCTCGTCAAGCATGTCCCAGTTTGACAGATCGCGAGTAATTGGATGAGTCGTGTCGGAAATCTCGACATGAAGAGATTTACCGGCATGAGCCCCAAAAGAGCGGTCGCCCATCCCCACTATTTCGTCCCACACATGCCATTGCGGATAAGCTAGGAGAGCATGATGGAGAACAAAAACGCCCTGCTGTGTTTCACCGAGATGCTCTAAAACCGTCTTGGGCTTCCCCTTATACCCCGGCAAGTCCTTGTCTTGAGGCCCATCCATCAACATGTGATAGAAGACAACGGCGTCATATGAATCCCGCACCTCCTCGGGCGAAGTAGCAAAATCATCCATGTGCTGCACATGCGCGTCAATGCCGTCCAGACTGCTGAAGAGCCGTCGAAAATTAATGACATCATAGCTATGCCCTCCAGTGACAACGGCGGTAGTTACAAGTGCAGTCTCCATCCAATCTACCTCCAATCGAAAACGGTGCCGAGCAACTTGTGCGGCTCATCCCTGAGCGTGGAATAAATGCCATGTGCTCCGGCAACCGGCAGCACATCTTGAATTAAGGGACCAATCTGAATCATACCCTTTGACACGAAGCGGCACATGTGATAAAGGTCGGAGTTATCAAAGTGGCTGTTCTGCTTTATTGTGATTTCTTGTCGCTGTCCCCGGTTAAACGTGAATTCCACCCTGAATCGCCCCGCAATGAACATGACAGTCCCATGTCTCTTTGCTGCCGAGATGAGCTTGTCCTCCATGTCCAAAACGCCCGCCGCATCGAGCACAACGTCGAACCCACCATCAGGAATGTGTTTGTCCCAACTGTCGCCATCGACATTGATAATTTCATCGACAACCCCAATAGCCTCGGCGATCTCTAAACGTCGTGAATCTACATCGCACAAGGTCACATACGCACCGACAGACGCCGCGATCTGGGCAACCAATTGACCTACGATCCCAGCACCGACGACTAACATCCGATCGCCGACACGCAGATTGGCGTTTCGACAGCATCGCATGGCGACGCCGGCGACCCCGAAGAGTGCAGCCTCTTCCGGCTTGATTTCAGTGGGCAACTTGATATGTAACCGGTCTTCAGGCTCAAGACAAAACTCAAGATGACGTTGGCTCATGTATAGCAGGTCGCCAAAATTCAGGTCCTGTACACCGGAACCCACTTCGATTACTTCGCCTACATTTTGGTACCCGCCCACGGCGGGTAATGCGTCAACTTCATGGGCGTAATTCCCGCCGACGAGATCATTTCGTTCGGTTCCGTTTGTGATTCCCGAATATAGGGTGCGAGTCCTAACCTCGTTTTCAGCCGGGGCTCCGGGATCTTGCCAATCGTCCACCAACACCTTTTCACGAGTTCCATCAGATTTCAGTCTGGTAATGATGGCACGCATAGAAACTCCCTATACCGAACGTCAAGGTCGTTTCACACCTATAAATCCGACCAATCGCTCAAGTATAGCCGATGATTGAACGAAAAGCAAGCGTATATGGCATGAGGTAAGGAAGTGGCATCTGATTGCCCGTAGGGGCGAGGATCAACTGACTGGTTAAGGTAGGATCAAGTGACCGAATAGGATCAACTGAGCGGATAGATCAAGCGAGCGAATAGCGAGTGATCAAGTGAGTGATTAACGAACGCGATAGAACTCCCATAGAGATCCCTCCTCGCCCGAAAACCATAAGCGCGCTTCACGCGGTACCGGATAGAGAACGATCAGGCGATAGCCGATCCCAACCGACATGCTGTTGCTCCAACTCCGCTCGATTACTCGTTGCGGCGAGGTTCCCTCGCCCGAAAACCGTAGCAGCAGTCATGAAACATATCACATGTCGCAAACACCTACGAAGAACGCAAATGCGATACATGTGTTCCCTGCTCCGGTTCAAAATTATTCGCGTGTTCGCCGATATAATGACAGATGAAACTGCGGCGCCAGCGATCGTTGGTCGTGTTCAGGTACGAACCGTGAAGCGTTTTGCCATCAAAGAATAATGCATCCCCCGGTTTCATGTCGATGCCCTCCTTCGGCGCATCCTCCGGTATTACCGATTGCACCGGCGTAAACGATATAGACGTGTCAGCCGCTTGCACGGGCAAATGTCCGAACTTGTGCGAACCGGGAACAACAGTCATCCGACCCACTGCTTCGTCTGATTCGTCAAGGGCTATCCACACACCGATAAGCGGTTCTGTCGTGATGTATTGTTGGTCTTGATGCAGTCCCTGTCCTCGGCCTCCCGGCGGTTTGAAGTATAGCATCGTCTGCTGCAAGACAGGAGTGTCGTCAATCAGTTGGGTCACGATAGCTAGCAGATCTGTCCGCTGCGCCCAACCTTCAGTGGTCTCATCCCACCGGTGCATGTTAATCATACGAGGATATTTATGCGTCGGATCGTCGGGTTCATCCGGTGTTCCACCGGAATCCCCGGGTTTTGGCCCCTCCGCGCGCATTTTCATATAGTGGTCAATCATCTGTTCTGCGGTCTTGTTATCGAACAGTCCCGTTACGAGCAGGTAGCCCGACTCTTTGTATGTGTTCCGTTGGTGACTTGTCAAACGCATCTACCTATCCTCCGCCGCTATGATGAGATTCCCAGATTACTATCGAACAAAATCTGCCACCCGTTCCCCAATCACCATCGTCGTCACATTCGTATTGGCGCGAATGCAATCGGGCATGATTGAAGCGTCAGCGACTCGCAAGCCCTCTATTCCGTGCACGTTTCCGTACTGATCGACAACCGCCATCGGATCCGATTCCGGTCCCATCTTACAAGTGGATGAGCTGTGATGGCTAGTGGTCACTTCGCGCATATTCCATGCGTCCAGCGCCTCGTCGGTCATCAGGTCGTCCTTCGTTGGCGCTACACACCCGGCGACAATCTCCTCGTATGCTTCATGCTCCGTGAAATCGACGGCCATTCTAACCGCCTCGCGCAGGCGATCACGGTCAAAGGATTCCGCCAAATAGTTATAATCAAGTACAGGTTGTTCGTGTGGGTCGGAAGAAGCAAGCGTTATTTCCCCTGCGCCTACTGCCAAATAGATGCACGCGGTAATATAGAATCCGAACGTTTCCGATTTGGAAATGTGGTAATAGCCCTCTTCGGTAGCATACGATGCGGGAAGAATAAACATATCATTCCGGAGATTGGATCCGCTCGCCGTGTAGCGAAGACCCATCTGCAGGAGAGGCTCGGTCCCGTTGGTTAGAAACGCCTCGTTCGCTTTCAGCGAGATGGTGGCTTGTGGATGGTCTCTAAGGTTCTGTCCGACGCCTGGGGTGTCGCGAACCACGGTAATGTCGTTTTCCAAGAGGTGATTGGCAGGTCCAATCCCCGATAGCATAAGAAGATGTGGTGAGCCGATTGCCCCGGCACACACGATGATCTCGTCGCCATAGACGCGGAACATCTCACCGCCGCTCTCGACAGAAACTCCGATTGCCCGATGCCCTTCGAAAAGTACGCGGTGCACGGTACAATTACCCTTCACCGTCAAGTTCAACCGATGTCGCACCGGATTCAGATAGGCTATCGTCGTACTCCATCGAATGCCGTCAGCGTTATTCAGCGCTAAAGCGCCAACCCCCGTTGAGTCTGGAGCGTTGTGGTCGGGACAGTCGGGGTAACCCAGAGCACGACACGCATCGTAGAAAGCCTGTTGTTCTGGAAGGAACTCCCCTTCTCGAAACCGGCGAACACGGATAGCGCCATCGGCGCCGTGAAAGTCATCATGAAAATCGGGATCCGCTTCGTTCCTGCGAAAGTATGGAATCAATTCCCGGTAACTCCACTTATCGTTACCCATTTCAGCCCAGCTGTCGTAGTCTTCGGGGACGCCGCGAAGAAAAATCTGCGCATTCACCGCACTTGACCCCCCAATTAACTTGCCTCGCGGCACAAGCATATTGGGATGCTGGTCAGTGGCTCTTGCAGTGTAACCCCAACCGAATTTCGTCTCCTGCCCAAACGCGCGCGCCCAAAGATTGGGATCGTGCCCGTAGGCAAACCGAATTTCGTCGGGAAGCTGCTCAAGCGTAGGAAAATCGGGACCCGCTTCCAACAACAGGACAGATCTATTCGCATCCTCGGTTAACCGCGCCGCTAGTATCCCGCCGGCAGAACCGGAACCAACGATGATTGTGTCGTAATTCACTATCGGTGTTCCTTCCTTTCGACAAACTCGGTCCATTATAGCACGAATCGGTTAAAACCATTACAAAAAAGATTCCCGTTTTCACATTGAATGCACCCCCGTTTTTTGATAAAATCTAGGTTGCGTTACATTTCGTACCTCGCCGAGAATCGCGAATTTGTAGGGGCGAGGTCGCCTCACCGAAAATCGCGGGTCTGTATGGGCGAGTTTACCTCGCCCTCAGAAGAATCAAGTTAAGAGTGTTTCCCTAGTATTGTTGGGGTTTTTCCGCCGTAAATCCCTTAACTTCGTCCGCATTGGGAACTGCTCCACACGGTAGGTGCTGTTTCCAACCGCACCGAACCTCGCCCCTACGATAGAGGAGTCCACAATATGGAACAATCGGAAGGAAAACTTTCCAATCAAGTAGCCATTGTAACCGGAGCAGGCCAAGGCATGGGTGCTGCAACTGCAGCTCGTCTTGCGCACGAGGGATCCGCCGTTGTCGTTAGCGACATCAACGAGAGCAAGACAGCGCGCGTCGCTGAGGAAATAAATAATTCTGGAGGCAGGGCGATTTCCGCAAAAACCGACGTTACCAAGGAAGATGAAGTCGCCTCGATGGTCGGGTGTGCCATAGACACCTACGGTAGCGTGAGTATCCTTGTCAACAACGCCGGCATCCTCTACCCAACCCGAATCGATGATGTCACCAAGGCGGAATGGGATCAAGTGCTTGACGTTAACCTGAACGGGACATTCCTCTGTTCAAAGGCGGTGCTCCCAACCATGAAACAAAAAGGATACGGTAGGATTGTCAACATGTCCTCATCCGCAGGCAGAAGTGTGAGCACACTCGGGGGTGTGCATTATACCGCTGCCAAAGCCGGAGTGCTTGGCTTAACGAGAGCGATGGCGAAAGAGGTGGCTCCATTCGGAATTACGGTCAATGCTGTCTGTCCGGGACTGATTGACACCGAGATGGTGCGGATTGAATGTACCCCGGAGCGAATCAAGGGTTATGAGGAGAGTTTCCCAATCTCTAGGCTTGGAACCCCGGAGGAAGTTGCACAACTGATTCTGTTCCTCGTTACCGATTCGCAATACATCACCGGCGCCTCGATCGACATAAACGGCGGTGACCTGATGATGTAAGTTAACCGTAGAAGCGCACCATTATCCTTGTCGGTATAATTCATTCTGCAAGTAACTGTCTCAAATTTCCATGTAGGAGGGAATCAAGCGAACGGATAGTGAGTGATCAAGTGAGTGGATAACGAACGATCAAAGGAACGATTAGTGACTGCGATAGAAATCCTATAGAGCTCCCATAGAGATCTTCTTGCCCCGACGGTTTGTCTATAGTGCACATTATCCTTGGCGGAATAATTTCTTCGACAAGTGACATTCAACTCTCGCTCTATGGCTAGTTCTGAAAAAGTGTTACTTGGTAGCACGCCATTATCCCTGTCGGAATAATTCATTCTGCAAGCAACACTTACGTCTTTGAATCTATGATAGGCTTTGAAAAGGTGTTACTTCGTGATCTGGTTTTCACTCCAGAGGATCAAGCGAGTGGATAGCGAGCGCGATAGAAATCTTAGATGTCAATAGAATCGTGATGCGCCCACTCTGCACTCCAGAGGATCAAACGAACGGATAGTGAGTGATCAACTGAGCGAATAGCGAAGGCGATAGAGATCCCATAGTAGATCCTGTGCAATGTTGAGTGTTACTTGGTAGCGCCCCATTATCCCTGTCGGAATAATTCTTTCCACAAGTAACATTCACGGGTAAAGGTTCTTAGCCCCAGCGGGGCGGCAGGTGTATAGAAAACCGGAATCCCATAGAAACCTAGCCCCAGAGGGGCGACACGTGTATAGAAATCGAGAGTGTTACTTGAGAGCGTGCCATTATCCCTGTCGGGATAATTCTTTCAGCAAGTAACACATATGCTACAATAATGAGGTTTGGTTTAGGCATTGCAAAGACGGAAATTTTCTTGGTGTTTGTAAACCCGCTTGAGAGCGTCGTCCGGGTTATGCATGTTTTGTTCATTGGTGGACGCAAGCAAGATTCCCTTTCATGGGATTTACTGCTTTGGTACCCCGTTTGGTAGACTAGAGATTCGAAGCATAACCCCGCCTGAACCGGTTTTGAAACCCATGTTGTATATTCCGAACCCTATCTCGGCAAGGAGAACTCGCCATGAAAAGACGGCGTAAAACCGGCATTTCGAGAAAAGGACGATTCAAAGAACGTCCTCCTACCCAAGAGATTCAAGACGTGAACGCTCTTGAACAAATAAATTATAACGCGGCAGGTCTCGACATCGGAGACGCTGAAATTTATGCCGCTGTCCCTGAAGGACGAGATAAAGACTGTGTGCGAGTCTTTAAGACTTTTACCGAAGACCTCCATCTCTTAGTGGATTGGTTACAGCATTGTTGCGTGACCACGGTGGCGATGGAATCAACAGGTATCTACTGGCTTCCAATCTATGAAATGCTTGAAGCACGCGGCTTTGAAGTGTATCTGGTGAATGCGCGTCATATTAAAAACGTTAGCGGTAAGAAGACTGACATCGAAGATTGTCAATGGATACAGCAGTTGCATACCTATGGGCTGCTTTCGACTTCATTCCGCCCGGCTGAAGAGATTTGTGCCTTGCGCTCATTGGTGAGACATCGAGCCAATCTAATCGCTATGTGCTCGACACAAGTGCAGCATATGCAGAAGGCATTGCAACTGATGAATCTTAAGCTGACCAACGTCATCTCAGACATTACCGGTTTGACAGGCATGCGTATCATCAGAGACATCGTCAAGGGTGAACGCGATGCCCACCAATTGGCAGCCCATCGTGATGAGCGATGTACCAAAAGTGAAAAAGAGATTCGCAAATCTCTTGAGGGCAATTACAAGTCCGAACATGTGTTCGCCCTCAAGCAAGCGTTGCAAGCCTACGATTTTTATCAGCAGCAAATCAGCGATTGTGATGTAGAAATCGAAAAGTTTTATCAGAGGATTGAACCCCAGATTGACATCAAAGCGCACCCATTGCCGGAGAGTCAAAGAAAGCGGCGGCGTCCAAAGGGGAATGAGCCCTGTTTTAATTTGCGTCAACATCTGTATCAACTGAGCGGGGTAGATCTCACTCAGATTGAGGGAGTCAATGTGCTCAATGCACAAGCGATATTGAGTGAAATCGGCATCGATATGAGCAAATGGCCTTCAGTCAAACATTTCACCTCCTGGCTGGGTTTATGTCCGAACAACCAAATCACGGGTGGCAAAGTGATGCAGCGTCAAACGCAGAAAAACAACAATCGTGCGGCACGCGCTCTGAGGCTGGCGGCGCAAGGCGTGTCAAATAGCAAAGGCGCCCTCGGCGGTTATTATCGTCGTCAGCGAGCGAGGCTCGGTCCTGCTCAAGCCATCACGGCAATCGCTCATAAACTCGCACGTATTATCTATGCCATGTTGAGAAATCGGACGCCCTACCGTGAACCTCCTTCCGGCTACTATGAAGAACAGGCTCGCCAAAGGGCGGTTAAAAACCTGAAACGCAAAGCCAATCAGTTGGGATTTCATTTGGTTGCACAAGCAGCTTAAATCGGTTTTCCCATCTACGAAATTGAGGTGAAATCGAATTGTCGAAAACGCCTTCCAACACGCTTATTTTGTTAGTGTTACTTGGTAGGCATACTCCGTATCCCGTACACCTTGTGTAGACTACGGAACAACGGAGAGATTTCTATGGGAATACTATCAAGATCGCCTATTGCCTTCGCTATTCACTCGGTTAATCGTGCCTACGACTTTTTCCTGCTTCATTGTTTAGTATTTGTAGGGTGGGATCAAGCGAGTGGATAACGAGCGCGATAGAGATCCCAGTGCGATAGAACTCCCCTGCCCACCATCCTTTGACAGCACCAGAGCGGCCGCGACAGGTAATAGTGCTCAGATGACCAAAAATAGCAGTCACCAATATTCAAAGAAATCTTAAATCATAATCGGAGGTAAACGGAGATGATTCTAATCGGAATATGGTGCGTTGGAGCACTGTCACTGTTGAACCTCGTGCTCATTATTCTGGCGCTGAAGCGAATGTCGGATAATAGCAAGAACAATGATGATCAGACGATTAAAGGCGAATTAAGCTCTCTCCGAGACGACGTAGCTAGGACGGACCGGGAAATTAGGAATGAGATTAGAACCAGTCAAGTAATCACGGCCAACACTCTGGTAAAGACTATTGGAGAACTCGGAGAAACGCAGGCGCGCCAAATCAAGAGCGGAACAGAAGCAATAACGTCACTGACTCAATCCAACGAAAAGCGGCTTGACGATGTTAGAACGACGGTCGATAAACGCCTCCAATCCATGCAGACCAGCAACGAGGACAAGCTCGACCAAATGCGCAAAACGGTCGATGAAAAACTCCAATCCACTCTCGAAAAGCGGCTTGGCGAATCGTTCAATCAGGTAAGCAAGCGCCTTGAGGAAGTGCATCGAAAGCTAGGAGAAGTGCAGGAGCTTGCCACAGATGTCGGCGATCTCCAACGGGTACTAACAAACGTCAAAACCCGCGGAACCTGGGGCGAAGTTCAACTCGGCGCGCTCCTTGAGGAGATACTTACCCCTGATCAGTATAGCTCGAATGTACAGTTGAGCGACGATTCTCGCGAAGCGGTAGAGTATGCCGTCCGCCTTCCCGGAAAAGACGATAGACCCAACTCCTGTGTATGGCTGCCTATCGATTCCAAGTTTCCGATCGCAGATTATGAGAGAATCATGGACGCGTCAGACGCCGCGGATAAAAGCGCAACAGAAAGAGCGGTAACGGATTTTCTCTCGACTGTGCATAACGAGGCTCAGACCATCAGCGAAAAGTACATTGCACCTCCCTTGACGACGGATTTCGCCATTATGTTCCTTCCGACGGAAGGGCTCTACGCTGAGGTGCTCCGTGCGCCGGGCGAAGTGGCTCATCTGCTCCATCACTACCGCATAATTGTCGCCGGACCGACCACGCTCGCCGCAATTTTAAGTAGCCTTCGAATGGGCTTTCGAACGCTCGCCATTGAAAAACGATCAAGTGAAGTCTGGGAAATCCTTGCCGCCGTTAAGACTGAATTCGGCAAGTTTGGGGATGTGATGTCGAAATTGAAAAAGCAACTCAACACAGCCTCCAACACCATCGATCAAACCCAAACCCGCACACGGGCAATGGAGCGCCAATTACAGACTGTGGAGGAGCTACCGCCGGAAGAATCAAGCGAACTTCTCGGACTTCCCGGCTCAGACATTGAAATTGCTCGCGATTATACAGACGACTAGTGTGGTTCACTTTCGCTGTGGGCGGGAATCAAGTGACCGAATAGGACAAAACGAGTGGATAGCGAGTGATCAAGTGAGTGAATAACGAATGATCAAGGGAGCGGTTAGCGACCGCGATAGAAATCCCATAGAGATTCCATAGAAATCTTCTCCAGGTCGCGATTTCCTCTTGGCGCGTAAGTTCTGGACTGAACTAAACAACTACAGAAATCCTATAGAAAATCTTGTGTGATGGAGATCCCGGTACGATACAAACCACTCTGCCCCGCCATGGAATCACCTGACTGACGCCATTTATGAGCTACAAATAAAGAAAAATCGTATAAAAGCTGGCCTCAAGATGTGGTTGGCATGCATCTATCTGCCCTGAAACCCACCCCGATCCGTGAAATTGAAGACCGGTTTTTCACGCGAATTACGCACGAAGGAAAAACGTGAAAACAGCCATTCCCAAATCGCCAAAAGCTGAATCCTGAACCCAAAGGGGCGGAGTCTCACCGTGACCTACCTCGAATCCTTAATACTGCCCCAGGTGATAGCCAGTTTTCCACCAAGTTCAACCGCGTGCGCCAATCCACCCTGCGCTTCAAAGTTCTGCTTGATTTCCTCCTCCCCTAACGCGCGATTATAGACCCGGATTTCGTCCAGGATTCCCTTCCACCGTTCCCCGCCCGACCGCCGCCCGATGTAAAATGGACTCTTGGTATCGATATCTTCCTTTCCCTGGGAATCGGACGGAACGCTGCGCACCAATCTTCCATCCACAAACAGCGAGACATCTCCCTTCCGTTCAAAGACACCGACAACGTGCACCCACTGATTAAAGTGCGTTACCCCTTCAAGGACGCGGCTCGGGTTGTTCTTACCGTCATTTGCGTAGGGTTGAAACCCGTCGAAGATGTTATGCTCTAACATGTATCCCACATCGCCGCCATCCTTCTTGTCAATAACTCGCATGGATGACCCGCTGTCTCTCGGGAAAGCCCAAGCTTCAAGTGTAAAATCCGTTCTCGCGCCGAAATCCAAACTGCCGTCTGCGGGATCCCCAACATTCACAGATTGATCGCTGCCGTTAAATTCCATGCCTTCAGCCACTTTACCCTCTACTACCCTTGGCTCGCCCTCAATATTGCCATCATTCGTCCCCCAAACGTCCTTTACAGTTTTGCCTTCTACCGTGTCCTGATCAAAAGACCAGAAGCTAACCAATCCCTCACTGACAGCTCTTTTTAGTCCCAGCGCTGTATGTGTCCGCCAGACCAATGTAACCAGCATCAACAAAATTAGAGTTAAAGCGACGCGTGTCTTCATCTTAACCCCTCTCCCTGTACTGTCTTCCCGGAAATGTGCCGTTACGCTTACCGCCGCACAGTTTAGAACGACGCCGCGAGTTCAGACTGTTCAACTGCCATTTTCTTATCGTAGCAATTTAGTCCAATTTATGCAAGTGGCAAAAGGGCGCCCGCGGGACAAAGTAGTAGGCATACGCCGTATGCCGTAAACCGCCTTTTCTCATATGTCTACAGTTGTACGAGCGAAAAAACAAATAGGCAATGATTAACTGAACGGTAACTGTTTAGTGCATCAATCTATATCGCCGATGTCGGTTTGTAGTAGTAATCAAGCGACTGAATAGGATCAACTGAGCGGATAGCGAAGGCGATAGAGATCCTCACGCGATAGAGATCTTATTCATTGCACGTCCGCCGTAATTGGTATCGGGGCAAGAATCCCCTTCCCACAGAAGGATGCCCCTCTCACAGTCGATCTGGAATTCAAAGTTTTTTGTTTTCTATCCGTGTTTTGTACTTTGCTTTTTACATGAGTGTTGAAACTTGCTTGTTGGAAAGATGTCTACTGAAGCACCCCATGCCGACGTGCTGCTAGCGTCACCCGACTCCAGTCATCACATTAATCAGTGCGACGATTTAGGGACCAAACCCTCTCCTGCGACAGGATACGAGTGACGAACCCATTATCCTCGTCTCGTTTCTGTAACGATACCGTCCCGATTTTCGTTGTTACCTATGCCTCGAAACCGCTCAGAGCGGACCAAGCGAATAATCAACTGAACGGATTGATAGAATTCTCATATAATTCGCTTTTAACCATCAGGTTAAAGTGAGGATTTCTATGGATGTCTGCTAGCCAATGACTGGGTTCTGAGCGCACGACTTTTCGGCATCGACCATTATCAAATCACTGAAAAACAAGGCTTCCGGAAGCAAGCCGCATGAGTCCTATATTGTTCATACAAACCCTTAAACCATGATCGGAGACAATGAGAAATGTCTGAGATAATACTCTGGTGTGTCGCAGTCCTGTTAGCGCTGAATCTTGTGGTAATGCTCCTGATGTTGAAGCAAACGCTGTTTTCCCGCGGCAAAATAGGGGACCTGATAGGTCAAGATGACTTGCATTCGTTCAAAAAGGAACTATCCAAGTCCCAACGCGAGCTTCAGGAGGATATACAGAAGGCGCATCAATCAACCACTAAAACTATGACGGCAAACATAGGCGAATTTGGTAAGCTTCTCACCTCCCAATCTGAAGGAATGAGATCAGCCGTGGGCATGAGATTCCAAGACCTACAGCAAAGTACCGAAGCGAGGCTCGACAAGATACGCGATGCGGTCGCTAACCAGCTTAGCAGCGGCGCAAAAGCAATTACCGACTTGATGCACTCCAACGAAACAAGCATGGACCACGTCAGGAGCGCCGTCGATATGCGTCTGCAAGCCATACAGACAAACAACGATGAAAAGCTCGACCGCATGCGTGAAACCGTCGACGAAAAACTCCAGTCAACCCTAGAACAACGACTGGGCGATTCATTTAATAAAGTCACCCAGCGGCTTGAAGAAGTCCATCGTGGACTCGGAGAAATGCAGCGCCTCGCTACCGGCGTAGACGATCTCAAACGCGTCCTCACGAATGTCAAGTCCAGAGGCACATGGGGCGAAGTTCAGCTCGGCGCCCTCCTTGAAGAAATCCTTGCGCCAGACCAATTCAGTGCCGGTGTACAGCTCAAATCGGGATCGCACCACATCGTTGAGTATGCAGTAAGGCTCCCCGGAAATGACAATGAACCCAGTTCCTCCGTCTGGCTCCCAATCGATTCCACCTTTCCTCTGGAGGATTACGAAAAGTTGATAGAGGCGGCGGAAGAGGCTGATAAAGACGAAGTGGACAAAGTGGTTGCAACCTTTCTCGCCGCCGTAGAGCGGCAAGCGAAAAATATCTGTGATAGATTTATTGTGCCGCCCAAAACCACAGACTTTGCAATCATGTTCCTCCCCACCGAAGGACTTTACGCCGAGGTGTTGCGGGCGCCGGGGAGTTCCGCGCATCTGCTTCATCAGCACCGAATTGTCGTTGCTGGACCGACGACGCTCGCCGCTATTCTGAGCAGCCTCCGACTGGGATTCAGAAGCCTAGCGATTCAGAAGCGCTCAAGCGAGGTCTGGGAAATCCTCGCCGCAGTAAAGACAGAGTTCGGCAAGTTTGGTGACGTTATGGCGAATCTGAAGCAGCAACTCTACCAAGCCTCCAGAACCATTGATCAGACGCAATCCCGCACGAAGGAAATGGAGCGTCAACTTCAAACTGTCGAGGCGCTGCCGCCTGACGAAGCCTCCGTTCGGCTCGGACTGACCAACGGAAAGCCCGGAATTCATGCACCTGAAAACGGACAACCGGCGGAACAACATGTTGACGTCCAGAGACCAAGTTAAGGGAGTTCGTTTAGTATTGGCGGGATCCTCCGTCGCAAAGCCTTTAATTTGGTGGCTTATTTCCTAAACAGATAGCGTTTTTTGGGGATGTTTGGTGAACCTCTGAATCACAGATTAACAACTCGTTTGAAAAGTCATTTCGAGTAGAATCATGCGTCTCGAAACCGAGTTTTTTCTTCAAAACTCGGTTTCTTTCTCGCACAATTCTGTAGGATCAAGAGAACGAACAGCCATCCGGTGCCTATTCACGCAATTCATAGTGCGCCCGATATAACAGACACAACCGCTTGGCAAATCTTAATCCGCGTAATCCGTTTAATCTGCGATTCAGACAATTGCCCATCAAACCACCAAGCGCTAACAATCATGGCAATCACAATAATCACATAAATCACAGTTCAGACAACCGCCAAACCGCTCCAAAAGCGCCATCCATTTAGAAAGTCCGTAGGTTGGGTTGAACGGAATTTTCTGAGAAACCATTCGCGGAGGCAGGCGTTTCGTCCTTTCATCACCCTTCCAAGCACCAAAACCCAAGTGAAACCCAACGCATCACCCAGTTCGTGATAGTCCGATTCATTGCACGGCTGATGCGTGAAACGCCGGCGATTCGCCAAGGCTAATCTGTGTAATCCGTGATTCAGACAACCCTTCCATCCTTCCCGCCTTCCATCCTTCCGTCAACCCCTGTAAAAAACCGTCCAAGCGTAAATTCATAACTGATTTTTGACTTGAATACTTAACATATACACGGTATATTACGTCCGATTGTGGACAAATCGGGATTGTTCAATCGAGCTATTTCCTCCACAACATTCGTCTACGTAAACATGAAAGAGAAAGAACAAAGTCTTTTATCCGAATACAACTTTGAGTCGCCCCTACCGGGAGAATCCGTCCTTGCCTTCACCTACTTCGAATTGTACCGCAACGCCGGTAACGACCGAACCCTGCGCGAGCTTACCGATTGTGAAGTTGGAGGTAAAAAGCGATCTCTTGCGCAAATCGGTAGATGGTCAAGCCAGTTTCACTGGCAAACTCGCGTGTACGCCTTTGAAGCCGAGAGCGCCCACGCCGCATTTCAAAAACTAACCGAGCAGCGTCGCCAAGAAATATCCGAGTTCATCGCCAACGACATGTCTATCGCCCTAGAGCTGCAGAAACTCTGTATAATGCGGCTCAAGAAACTAGCCGCGGACGGCGATGAGGCTGATTGCAAAGATCTCCGCCAACTTGCCCTAGCCTATAGAGAATCGCGCCAATGGCTGATGGAGCTAACCGGCATCATTTCAGGAGGGAGTGACGATGAAAATGCAGCCAGTGGAGTTCCATAAACTGCGTTACCCCCCAAATTTCAGAAAAATTCCCCGTCTGTCACGATTGAGCGTTAAGCGCCTTTATGGGGAGGTCGTTAGCCGTCGCAACCACGGCGGCAAGGAAGCGTTCCTACGATGGTACGCCGAGAACAAGATGGACCTTGAATCTCCGCTGTTCAAATCCTTTTACGCCGCGCGGCATGAAGAGGAAAGCGCACAGCAGACGCTATTCTCCAATGTACGCTCGATTTCGGAACACTACACCGTGTCGCTCGGACTTCTCGGAGGTTGGTTGAGTTTCCTAAACCGCTCCCACGGAGACTGCGAAGATACCATCCAACTGGCGCAAACATTCCTCGTGGAAATCGCGATCTTCGAGTCAATCTTTGCACGCTCTTACGCCAGTACGTTAGGGAGCGCCGAATTTCTTGGGTGGCTTCAAAGCAACCCGCGTTTTCCGCCTTGCACCGCAGAATCTGACAAGGCATTTATATTGAACCACGAGTGGGTACAACGCGAGTCTGCCGACGAATTTGTTGCCGAAGCCAAATCGCGCGTAACACGCGAAGACCTATCCACCCAACATTTCAACCTGAAACGTGAAGAGGAGGCGCGGCTCTCCAAACCCGGTAATGACCTAGACTTTGACCACGACCGGTCGGCCACTATTCAAGAACACATCGCCCACAACATGCGTCTTAACGAAATGCCTCCTTTGTCGCTGGCAGGGATAAAGAACACCTTGAAAAGATGGGAGAACGCCGGCAGGCATCTTGGCTGGCAGTCCTTAACTGTTCGGAAACTCGAAGAAACCGAACGTCTCATGACAGTGCTGCGCCAAGCTATAGCCGAAAACCAAACCCACGAAGATGAAGATTATGCTGAAATCCTTTGGAGTCAAGGAGAGCAATTTTGAGGGCATCGGAGATGTTAAGGTATGGATCTTTTTTTTCTGTTAACATCTTGTTCACATCCGAGTGCCCGCGAACCCGCGCTATCAAAGGAAAGTACCTTCTCGGAAAATGTGAACAACCCGTCAAAGTCGGTGCATAGTTCACATCTCTGTACCTATTTTCGCGCCGCAAATGTGAACAAAACTGCCTCAAACGTATGGAAACTTGCGCTTGATCAACACGGAGCATCAACTGAAACCATTTTTCTCTAAGTTCGACTCTGTGCAAATGTACAACAATTGCGTTGTGCGGAAAGCCTTACAACGCCAAGCCCGTAGGCGGGGCATCTTGCCCCGCCGTGTACCACCGAATTTTGAGTGAAACCCAACATATCATCGCACATTACTCCTATGAGAACAATCCGATACGCCAAATCAGATGTAATCATCCTGTTGAAACGCCCTGAACCCGCTTGAAACATAATCGCTTTTATAGTACCATTCCTGAGTCGCATATTCCGCCAGATGGGAACACCCTTGCAAACAGCAATGCTATCTCATTAGACTGCCAGAATTCGCGGTAGAAACAAGTGCCAATTGAACGCATCACGCAAACAGACCCAAACTATCCGCCTCAACTGAATTGGCACCTGAAGACCGACGCACCGGAAACCATTTGGTGTTGGGGCGACATTAACCTGTTGGGGGTGAGCGGCGCACCCGAACACGGCGAGCTTTGGGCGCTCTTCTGCTCCGGCAAATGCCCCGGCGAGATTATCCTGAAAACCCACGACCTAGCCCAGCGATTAAGACGATTGAAGATATCCACCATAGGAGGTTTTCATTCCCCGGTAGAGAAAGAATGTCTTCGTGTTTTGCTGCGCGGCGAACAACCCGTTATTATCTGCCCTGCGCGTAGCATTGAAAACATGCGGCTAAAACCGGAATGGAAACGAGCGATGTCCCAAAACCGACTTCTTATCCTATCCATTTTTGGCAGTAAAGTTCGGCAAACGACTGTCGACTTGGCGCGGCAGCGCAACACATTTGTCGCCGCGATTGCCGATAGAATCTTCGTTGCCCACGCCGCGGAAGGAAGTAGAACTCTCGAATTTGCCAAGACAGTCTCCGAATGGGGCAAACCGATATTCACCTTTGACACCGAAGCAAACAGATCGCTTCGCAATTTAGGGGCGCAACGACTCGAAAATCTGTAACAAGGTAACCAATTAGCAACCGAACCTGAAAATTGAAAGAAGGAATCGCCAATTGAAACTATCAAGAAAAACCCTTGGAATCTTTTTCTTAGTGGTTTTTGGCCTCGCTGTCGTTTTTCTCCTTCGATTTCACGGGCTACCCTGGAACAGAGTTGCGAACTCGTGGGATGCGTGGATAGATGAGAAAACAGAAATCTGGACTGAAATGGAAGTCGCCGCGCACAAAGAAGCAATTCCATTCGATCCGATAGATGAAAGCGAACTCGCAGATATAAGAGCACGAAACCGCCGCAAACTTGAAGATTTTGCCGCGGAGAAGTTGGCGAAATACGCCACTCCCGCAGAGATGAAAGCGCATGGAGAAGGAATCAGGTTAGACAGCGTCACGGTTACAGTCAGCGAGCCGGAAGAATATACTGGCGCTCAGACGGTTTCCGCCTTGATGGAAGCGTTTGATGCGGATTACCGCTCCGGGTATACCAATGCTTTAGCCGAGGCGAAGTATCCGCGCGAGGAGTGGCTCGCAATGCTCCTCAAAAAAGGGCTCCGGGTTGGTGACTACTCCGATTATTCTCTCTATATGAACCTGCGCTCCCATCTGGTGCGCCTTGAAAACGAAGCCGGGACGTGGGCATCGGGCCAAAACGGAATACCGTCTACCGGTGATTGGGGATCATTCAAGGAGGCTTATATCAATAGGAAGGTTTGGGAGTATCAACAGATCTATGAGGCGAAGCAAATTGACCCAAGTGTGTGGAGTGGGTTGTTCATGGGTCCGGGAGACCGCACCTTCTTGCCCTACTCAAGCGGGCGGATTTATGTGGAAAGATCTGAAACGAGTTACGCGCTATATGGCCCCAAACTCTCGGAGCGCCAAGAGTGGGAACTCGCGTATCAAGGGAAGTCTCCCGATGGTTACGATGTTGTCTACATTGATGAACATGGCAACATCCTCACCGAACCTCCGCCGACAGTCTCCATGCCGTGGTATAGAGGATTGTGGAGGTTTTTGGCCCCGTAAATAAGCGAACTAGATATGAGGTCCTACAGTTACCCCCAATGTTTAGACAGTTATGAACGAAAATTAAGGTGTAAAGGCTATCCAATCCGGCTACGTTTCAATGCCTAATGTTGTTGGAAATACACCTCGTGAGGTGTCCTTTTATCGAGCGCCCCATGAAGCCGCTCCTCATTATAAAACTTGAAATAGTTGTTCAAGCCACACCAAGCCGTGTGAACAGAGTCATAAGAATGAAAATACACATGTTCATATTTCACTGTCCACCAGAGACGTTCAATGAAAATGTTGTCAAACACTCTGCCTGCTCCAGCCCAACTGATGCGAATGTTCGCCGATTCAAGCCGAGTGGTAAAGGCATCAGACGTGAATTGGGCACCCTGATCGCTGTTGAAAATCAAGGGCGTAGAACAACTCAACGCCCGTTCCAGAGCCGATAGACAAAAGAAAACATCGAGTGAATTTGACAGTTCCCATGATAACACATATCGAGAGTACCAATCCATAATAGCCACTAGATAGACAAAGCCGGTGTCCAAGCCGATATAGGTGATATCAGTTGCCCACACCTGGTCCGGTCGAGTGACACTTGAATCCTTCAGCAAATAAGGATACTTTTTCGATGGTTTACCGTTCTTAGAGGTTTTCGGCTTGGGATAGATGGCAACTAAGTTCATCTGTCGCATCAACCTGGCAATCCGTTTCCGATTGACGACGTAGCCTTGGGAACAAAGCCAGTCCGTCATTCGAGGTACACCGTAGAACGGGGTCTTCATGTACTGTTCATCAATCAGACGCATATAAAGCAGGTTTTCCGGCGACTCTACCGCGGGTTGATAGTAATACGAAGCGCGTGGCAACTCTAACAGTTCGCATTGCCTCAAAACTGAGGGGGAACCGCTCTCTTGGTTGATAAGCCGCCGCTTCTGTTCAACCGAGCCGTTGAGTTTTTTTTTGAAGCCAGTCCAGTTCTACCTTCAATTGACCGATTTGCCGGTAGAGCTCGGCTATGAGTCGGTCGTTGTCAGAAGTCGCTTGAGTGCGTCCGTTTGCAAACAGTTGAGGCGATTCCTCCAGAATCTGTCTTTTCCACTGGCTGACCTGATTCGGGTGGACTTCGTAGTCACTGGCAATCTGAGCCATGGTGCGCTGGTTCTTTATCGCCTCAATCGCCACTTGCGCTTTGAATCGGTTATCATACTGCTTTCTACTAGCCATGCTATACAAACTCCTTTCGTAGTTCTTGGCATTGCTGAGCCGTAGTATGACTCATAACATGACCGTTTTGCCAGCACGAAATCCACCTTAATCTACTGTCTAGTTTTTGGGGGTAATCGCAGTCCGTTCTCGTAAGTCCAGATCGTTTCGCGGTCGATTTCAAACATACGTTGTAGAAAAACTGGGGAATCTCGAATGTCTTTGCTTTTTGGCAAACCAATGAAAGGATCACCTGACGCTTTTGACCTTTCGCCCGGATTGAATCCTTTACCGACAGACTGACTACGTTTTCCGTTACGCCCCGGAAGGCTAGAATAGGTCGGTACAGGAAATGCCCAGACAGGTGAGTTCGGTACAGAGTCTACAAAGATTCCCGATTAAGTATCAGCATTGAAGCGATATGAAAAAGCGAGAGTACAACTTTTTCCGAGAACACGGCTACCTGCCGCTAGGCAAAATCCTGACAACCGCGGAGGTAACGTACTACACCGCACTTTTTGACCGTGATTGGGCGGAGGCGCACGATCGCTGGTATTCGGCGCCCGGTCACCAAGTAATTAACTGCGATGCCCTCGTCAGCTCACCTGAGATTGATGGTCTCATCCGCCATCCCAAGATTATTGCACCGTTGCACGACCTAATGGGTGAAAAGATCTGTTTCTCGGAGATATGCATTCGGCACATGGCAGCCTACGAATCTCCCGAATTGCATCGGTCTTGGCACCGGGATCGACCACACTGGCAGGAGCATCGCTTGAGAATCGGCTACATGCAAGCGGTTGTGTATTTGACGGATGTCGACGAAACGACGCACTGTTTTTCCATCTCTCCGGAATCGGTCAACCAGGAAATTCTGGAGGTTGAAGCCCAGCTAGAACGGGGCGGCATCCATGATTTATACGGCGAAGCCGGAACTGCAATTCTATTCAATATCTCGGCGCTGCATACGGCAACCGTGCGTCAGACGCAGCAGGAGCGAAAATCGGTGCAAACCTATTACGGACACCCGCATCGGGAATTCCTAAGCAACGATTCATTGATACCCGCGAGCTTCTGGCGAGATCATTCAGATGCCGAAGTCCGGGCGTTTTATGGCGTACTCAACGAAAAGACGCGCGAATATTACAATAAAGCAGTTTAGAAGAAAACAGTCGAAGCAGCTCGGATGGTAACGGCAACCCGCGATAACGATGGAGTTGCGTCGCAGCAGCTTGAAAGTCACTTTACAATTCCTTGCAACCGATGTATACTGGAGGTGCATTACAAGGATACCGCCCACATGACAGAAACCGAAAACCTTTCCAAAATCCTTCTGATTCATGGCCCCAACCTTCAGCTCTTGGGTAAACGACAACCCGAAATATACGGTCGTCAGACACTAGAGGATATCAATTCTCACCTCCGTGAAATCGCTTTGCGTAAAGGCGTCGAACTTAAAACTTTCCAGTCCAACTACGAAGGCGCGATTGTATCCGAAATTGGGGACAACATAAACTGGGCGGACGGCATTCTGATCAATCCCGGCGCATACACGCACACCAGCATTGCAATTCAGGACGCCCTTTCCGCGGTCAATCTCCCCGCGATAGAAATTCATCTGTCCAACATCTACGCACGCGACGATTTTCGACACCACTCCTACGTTTCCCCCGTTGCTATCGGTGTCATCAGCGGCTTTGGCGCCTTCAGTTACGATCTCGCTCTCGAAGCGATGGTTCAAAGGTTGAAAGAGGGCACAGCCAAGTAATTGACGACAATGTGAACATCTTTTGAGTTAGTTTCAAAAATAAACTTCAGATTTCTAGGTGATGCCGAGCAAAGCCCCAGATTGCTCCTGCTGGATTGACAAATCCAGCAGTTCTTTATTTCTCTATATATCCATTTGACTCCCATTCTATCGGAACTTGCTTAAACAATATCTGAAGGATTTTAGGCGTGTAGTTTCTATTTTTTTAGACCTATGCAGTCGAAAGCCTCAGTGCCTCGTAGCGATGCTATATTATCCGTAATGCGTATGGAATCTTCATTACACTCGCTATAAGGTCGTTTGATGCTGATGCATAAGCAAGTTTGGTGACGTCCTAATTTAGATTGACATGAATTACTCCGGATTACTACACTTTTCAACGCGGTAAGAAGGAGAATTCAGATGTCACATCAATTGGGAAATCGTGTCTTCAAGAGGTATAGTCAAGCCTTCAAACAGAAGGTAGTTGGTGAAATTGAATCTGGTGTATTCACTATTCACCAAGCACAGAAACTGTATAGGATTGGTAGTAACAGCACTATCAGGAACTGGATAAAACAGTTGGGTAAGAATCACCTACTATCCCAACGGGTTCGCATTGAAACCACCGAGGAGGTAAATCAACTTAAGCAGCTTATATCTGATAAACAACAACTTGAATCTGCATTGGCAAATGCCCATCTTAAGATTGCCACCCTCGAATCACAGATTGTTCAAGCGGAAAAATTGTTTGGTATTGACATTAAAAAAAAGTGAAACATCCAAGCATTGAAGCGATGTGGCAATCAAAGACTTATACGTATTCACTTGCAACCGTTTGTGCAGCTCATGGTGTTTCTCGACAGGCGTTTTATCAATACCAGAAACATCAGGCGAACGAGCGATTCAAACAAGAAATCGTCCTTCAGTTGGTTTCTCAGGTACGTGCGCGTCAACCCAAAATCGGGGTTCGAAAACTGTATCACCTGCTCAACCCTAAGTTTGAAAAACTGGACTTCCAGCTAGGGAGAGATGCCCTATTCCACTTGCTTAAGGAGCATGGACTCCTCATTGCGTCTCCAAAGCGTGGGCGGAAAACCACTTTTGCGAACCACCGATTTCATCGGTATCCGAACCGGATAGTTAATTTAGTCGTTGACCATATTCACCAAGTTTTCGTTGCAGATATTACTTACCTAGAGACTCTTGATGGCTTTGTGTATCTAGCTCTTATCACAGACCTGTTTTCACGGAAAATCGTTGGATTTGATGTGTCGGACTCCCTGTCTGTCGAAGGTGCCTTGAGAGCTTGCAAAATGGCAATAAAACCGGTCAGAAACCCCGATGCACTGATTCATCATTCTGACAGAGGTATCCAATACTGCTGTAATGCTTACACTGAACTACTTGATTCGCATGGCGTGAAATTGAGTATGACGCAAAACGGCAATGTTTATCAAAACGCCATCGCTGAACGTGTCAACGGCATCTTGAAAATCGACTTCCTCCTAAATCAGACTTTTGGCTCGATACAACATGCCACCGCCAGCGTTAAACAAAGTGTTTCGATATACAACAACGAACGGCCGCATCTTAGTTTGGGCTATCAAACTCCTGAAGCCGTTTATCAGAAAAACTCGAAGCAACTCGCTCTAAATTAACCGTAATCCGTAGATTATCATGTAAACCTATTTTAGGACTTGACATTTCTTACGCATTACGTATTATTCTACACCCACACCGCGTGCTATAATCTAGACAACGTGCGTATAAGCTATTCTCCTCAACAAAGGACAACTCCATGCCACAGAATCACTTCATACCGTTTGCGCGCCCATGGATAGGCGACGACGAAATAGAAGCCGTAAGTGAAGTCTTGGCGTCCAAGTGGATTAGTACGGGACCAAAAACCGCAGAGTTTGAGCGGCGATTTGCCGAGTACGTCGGCGCAAAACACGCCCTCGCCGTAAGCTCCTGTACCGCCGCATTGCATCTCTCACTCGTGGCTGCCGGGATTGGCGAAGGCGACGAAGTGATTACCACCCCATATACCTTCACCGCGACTTCGGAAGCCATAGGTTACACCGGTGCAAAGCCGGTCTTTGTTGACATCGATCCGAGAACGCTCAACATCGACGTGGACAAGATCTCCGAGAAACTCACACCGAGCACAAAAGCAATCCTGCCCGTGCACATTGCGGGGGCTCCCTGCGATATGGATGCTCTTTTAGAAATCTGCAAAGCGCGAAATCTCGTTCTCATTGACGACGCCGCACACGCGATTCCAACGGACTACAAGAGCCGCCGCATCGGATCAATCGGCGATTTGTCCGTTTTCAGTTTCTACGCGAACAAAAACCTGACAGCCGCCGAGGGCGGTATGATTACGACCAACAGCGATGAATACGCCGAGATAATTAAGCCGATGCGTCTGCATGGACTGAATAAAGATTCATGGACGCGCCAGTCTAACCGGAGCGTCTGGCACTATCAGGTCGATTCTCAGGGATACAAGTACAACATGACCGACATCCAAGCCGCCATGGGCTTATGTCAGCTAATGAAATTGAACAAGCAGATAGAAGTTCGCGGCAAGTATATACAGATCTACCAGGAAGGGCTAGGTAAGATTCCGGAAATCGTGACGCCTCCGGGAGAAACGCACCACCGCCACTCGTGGCATCTGTATATCATTCAATTGCGGACGGATCAGCTCAAAATCTCTCGTGATGATTTCGTCGAAGCCATGCGCGATGCCAACATTGAATGCAGTGTCCACTATATCCCCTTGCACCTCTTTTCTTACTACCAGAAGCGGTACGGTTACCGTGAAGGCGACTTCCCTCGCGCCGAAGCAGCATTCGAACGTGTCGTGAGCTTGCCGCTGCACATGGATTTAACGGTAGACGACGTTCACACCGTAGTTGACACCATTCGCGAAATCTTGAGTTGAACCAATGCGAATCTAAACCCTTCTATGTACCGCCCAGCCCTCCACGCTCTTATACCTTATGCGCTCGGTATTCTCGTTGGCGGGATTTCCTCTATCCCCATCTTTTGGATTTGGTTGACTGCCCTTGCATTCCTTGCCTGCAGCCTCACCCTTAGAAACGTAACAAAACAGAATTTCTCAATCCGACCGCTGCCGCCTATCACATATCGATATGTCTTTTTGCAGTTGGCAGTTTTCGCCTGCGGCATACTTTATTCGGAGATAAGACTGACCTCCCCAATTCCTACTGATTTCTACGGTCAGGAGGTCAGATTCTCTGGACAGACGCTGTATCAGCCGGAACGCGGTGAATCATGGGATTCCTGCTCCGTTGAGGGACAGATTCACCCACTAAACTCTCCTGACCGTGTAGTGAAAGCGAAGCTGTTAGTCCATTTTCGTGAACCGGTGCCATTACACTACGGCGACCAATTGGAGCTCCGAGGTATTCTTCGTCGTCCCCAAGGGCAACGAAACCCGGGCGGATTTGATTATCGAGGCTACCTTGCACGGCGTCAGGTTTTTGGTATCCTATATCTGGATCGGGAGCTTGAGATCGGCGCCACCGGTCAATCCGGTTTTCCGCTCCTGCGTTGGACGGAAAACCTGCGGCGACGTGTAGAAAGAGTGATCGATTCTGCATATCACAAGCACCCGGCACACGTCGAGATCCTTAAAGGGATGCTCCTTGGAAAACGAGGCGGAATCGAGGAGACAACCATCGATGCTTTCCGTAACAGCGGGTCGCTGCACATCCTCGCCGTATCGGGTTTGCACGTCGGGTTGATTGCCGGTGTCTTCTTCCTCTGCTTCTCGCGCCTCCCCGCAAAGGCAACCTGTGCACTGACAATTCTCGCCGTAATTCTCTACGCCTGCATCGTCGGTTTCCGCCCATCGGTGTTTCGCGCTTCGACGATGGTGGTTCTTTTTCTGATTGGCTCAATCATCGACCGAGATGTCGACCGTTTCAACCTCCTTGCCGTTGCCGCACTCATTCTGTTGCTGATTAACCCTATGCAACTGTGGGATGTCGGCTTCCAACTCTCATTCGCCGCGGTGGCATCAATCCTATTCTTCACCCCCAAGTGGGAGAACTTCGGCAAGGATATCCTTCCGGACTGGATTCACCAACCCGAGGCACGAGAAAATGTATCTCTCTTTCGTTACGCGGCGGCGAAAGCGATTCAATGGTTGTTTCTAGCATTCGGAGTGACGCTTGCCGCGCAACTTGGCACTGTACTTTTCATTGCCGGATCCTTTTACCGGCTCTATCCATTGGGAATAATTGCAGGACCGTTTGTTGTGGGACTTGCAGCGCCAATCGTCAGCCTCACGCTCATCTCCGTGATTCTTGGCTCAATTTGGCTTCCACTCGCAACTCCGATTGTCTACGCCAACCACCTCATTATTTCCGCATTGCTCCGGATGATAGAGTTTTTCGGGAGCCAAGCGTGGAGTGTCGTCAAAACCGCACCGCCTACATTTGGTTGGGTTATCCTCTTATTTGCTGGATGTATGGCGATAGTCTACTGGCGGTGGGTGTGGCTGGAGAGAAAAAAGGCTGCGCTAATCGGATTGACAGTCGCGGCGATATGGGTGTGGGATGCCGCGTGGCGGGAAGACGGAATACTGCTAGAGGTTACATTTCTTGACGTTAGGCAGGGCGACGCGGCGTTCGTCAGATTCCCCGATGGGAAAACCATGCTTATTGACGGAGGACGTAGCCTGCTGTTCGCTTATCGGGGAAAATACCGAATCGACACCAAAGACGATAAAAACATGAAATTTCTCGCATTCGATACCGGTGAACGAATCCTATCCCCATTCTTGTGCTACGAAGGCGTTGGAAAATTAGACCTTTTAGTCTTGAGTCATCCCGACAACGATCACGGCGGAGGACTCTACTACATTTTGCACGAATTTGACGTGGAAAGGGTGCTCGGGGTCCCACACTTGGATCTGCCGCCGACAACCCACAGGGTGTTGCATGAACTCATTGACGAGAAAGGAATACCGCATGAACTTGGCTATGCGGGCGAAATCAATCTGTCCTCAACCGCGAAACTTGAACTGCTGCACCCTTTTGACGAGGCGTCGACAAACTTGACCGATCGTGACATAAACGACGATTCCCTCGTTTTCAAACTTTCTTACGGTGAAGTGGATGTCCTATTCACCGGTGACATTGAACGGGACGCGGAAGAGAGACTGGTCGAGTCAGGAATGGATCTGGAGGCGGAGATTCTCAAGGTACCGCATCACGGGAGCAAAACTTCTAGCAGCCCCGAATTTCTGTCCTTAGTCCGCCCAAAATTTGGCATTTTCTCACTCGGCGCGCGCAATCCCTACAAGTTCCCGCCCAGACAGATTCTACGGCGTTATCGGAATTTCGGGTGCGAAGTGCTCCGGACAGACGAACTCGGCGCTATCACGCTGAAAACAGACGGAAGCCGGTGCTGGATTACGCATCACGCAAACCGTAATTAATCGCCGCAACTTGACAGACCGGGGTTTACGGACTCTTCTCGTAGTATCGGACGATCTCTTGAGCAAGCGCTTCTACCGACGCTTCGCTTGGCATCACGTCAACCTTCAAACCGCATCGCTTCGCCGCCTCCGCGGTTGACGGCCCAATGACGGCGATTCTCGCCTTGGCTAGAAGATCTTCGAGGCGATGTTGGTCGAACATTCCAACGAAGTTGTCCACCGTTGATGAGCTTGTGAACGTCACCGCGTCAATCTCGCCGTCAAGGATTTTGTTTTCAAGCGCTTTACGCCCCTTGCCTGCAGTTTTGACGGTATCGTAAATCGGAATAGTGTGGACAACCGCCTCCTTTTCGCGCAAACCGTTGGGTAAATCTTCCGGAGCAATTTTGGCACATGGCAACAGGACGTTTTTTTCAGCCAAGTTCTCCATCTCGTCCGCTATTGCCACCCCCCGCGATTGAGATGGGACAAAATCCGGTAGGATTCCGATTCCATTTAAGGCTTCAACTGTCTTTGGCCCCACCGCACAGATCTGCGCTTTCCCGAAAGAGCGAACATCCGCGCTATTTTCCCGCAATTGAGAATAAAATATCTCGACGGCATTGACACTGGTAAAGATGACCCAATGGTAGTCTCCCAGGCGTGCTATAGCCTTCTCTATATCAGGGTTGTCCAATATAGGTTGAATCTCGATGGTGGGAAACTGAATGGTGTCGGCACCGTACGACTCAAGGAGTTCCGCAAAACTGCTGGCTTGAGCGCGCGCACGGGTGACAACGATGCGCTTCCCGAAGAGCGGTTTCGAATCATACCAGCGCAATCGTTCGCGCAGCCGGTTCACCGCGCCGACTACGACAACCGCCGGATTCCGAAAGTTGGCAGCCTTTGCCTTCTCGGATATGTCGGCAAGCGTCCCTTCAAGTGTTTTCTGTTTCGGAGTCGTGCCCCAATGGACAAGCGTCACAGGAGTATCAGGGGAACGTCCGTGCTTTGTCAGTTGGGCAGCAATCTGGTCGAGGTGTCCGATACCCATGTAGACCACGAGCGTATCCACAGCCGTTGCCAGTCGCTCCCATCCGATCGGTGAATCGGGTGCGAATGATGCCGAATGCCCGGTAACAAATGCGACAGACGATGCATAGTCTCGATGGGTGAGCGGAATACCTGCATATGCCGGTGCCGCAATTGCGGAGGTAATGCCGGGCACAATCTCGAAGTCGATCCCCGCCTCGACGAGAGTGAGGACCTCCTCACCGCCGCGTCCAAAAATGAAAGGGTCGCCGCCTTTAAGCCGAACGACTGTTTTGCCCTCCTTGGCTTTTCGGAGCATGAGAGCGTTAATCTCATCCTGGCGTTTTCGCTGTTCTCCCGGTCGTTTTCCACCGTAGATTCTCTCGCAGTGCGGCTGACAGTGCTCCAACAAAGCGTCACTGATCAGTAGGTCATAAATGACAACATCTGCGCGTTCGAGGCACTCAACCCCTTTGAGCGTTATTAACTTTGGGTCCCCCGGTCCACCGCCGACAAGGTAGACCATTCCGGCGCTCTTTTCACTCATTATCCTCCTCGCTCAGGAGTTCGCTAGCTCCCTGTGACAAGAGGCTTGCCGCCAAACGCTCGGTAATAAGAGCGGATTGCTTGGTAGCACCGCGTTCTTCCGCAACAACCCGCTGCTTCCCATTGTAATCCGCAACCATTCCGACTATCGCCAAGTTGCCATCGTCGATTGACGCATACACACCGATGGGAACTTGGCAGCCGCCTCCCAATCCGCTCAGCACGGCTCTCTCCGCCGCTACAGCAAGTTCGGCGTCGCCATCGTTAATTGGGCGCAAAAATTTGCGAATTTCACCGTTATCTTCACGGATTTCTATTCCCAAAGCCCCTTGTCCAGGCGCGGGCACCATCGTGTCGACCTCGAAATATTCGGTAATGGTTTCTTCTCCCACGAGCCTCTTGATTCCGGCGGCAGCGAGAATCAACCCGTCCAGATCCGTTTCTTGAAGTTTACGAAGCCGTGTATCGAGATTTCCGCGGACTCCCACGACGGTCATATCGGGGCGCAAGAAGGCCAGTTGAGCGCGACGCCGCGGGCTGGTCGTCCCAATCTGCGCCTTCTCCGGCAGCTCCTCAAGAGACAATCCCGACGCGGAGACAAGCACATCACGCGGGTCCTCACGACTCGGAATCGCACCGATACACAAGCCGTCGGGGAGTTTGGTTGGCAAATCCTTCATGCTGTGGACGGCGAAATCAATGCTCCCATCCAGGAGTGCAAGTTCAATTTCTCTGGTAAAAACTCCTTTGCCTAGACCAATCAGAGATCTGTTTTGGATTTTGTCTCCCGTGGTTTTGATGATTTGGAGTGAAATCTCTAGGTCGGAAAAGTGTGAGTTCAAGCACTTTTTGACATACTCCGCTTGCCAAAGTGCAAGTTGACTACCGCGCGTCCCAATGGTGATGGATTTCGTCATGCGTTCTTTAGGAAATCACAGTCAATCAGTTGAGCTTATCTGTCTCGCGTAGAAACCGCAATTGTTGTGTTTCAGTTTCTAACCGGCGGATTGCATCGTTAAAGTAGGAAGCATTTATCTCGAATCCGATGAATCTGCGGTTTAAGTTGTGGCATGCAATTGCCGTCGTGCCACTTCCGATGAAGGGATCTAATACAACCTGATTTTCAATTGTGGTCAGTCTAATTAGGTATTCCATGAGCGCAATAGGTTTTTGCGCTTCATGTAATCGGTTTTCATCGGCGCGAAAATCAAGCTCTAAAACGTTAGTAGGGCTTTTGCCATCAATGAGGCATTCTGAGATGTTCATTCCTCCAACCTCGTTTTCGACGATATTGTCGGTAATGGTGCGCTCATACGGCTTAAACAACCATGCAATCGGTTCGTAGATTGGTGCAAGATTGCCTATTCGCCAGCCCTTCCATTTTTCAGCGAGCGCTTTTTCGTCTCTTCTGGACAAGACGATTTCCAATCGCTGACTTCGATGGTGTGCCGAATCTTTTTTCCAAATGAGAATATCACGTAGTAAAAAACCTGCATCTTCAAGTGCAACAATTGCTCTGTGAATCGTTCGACGTCCGCCGAACACGAATAAGCTCGCCCCCTTTTTCATCAGAGGGTAAACCAGCTCTGCCCAGTTTCCACACCACTCTTGATAATCTTTAACAATATCTCTATCGGCAGCGTTCCACCCTTGAATTGGTTTCCCTCTCCTCTTGAAACCACTCTTGCCCCTTTGTGCCGGAGACTGCCCTAGAAAGGCAGAATTTGTGTTCTTGTGAAAAACATCCCAATCATCTAGTCCTATGCCGTAAGGTATATCGGACAGAAAGAGATGCACAGATTCCGGTGAGATTTTGGGGAGCCAATCAATACAATCGCCTTGGATGATTCTATCAAGAATAGTATCCATCAAATTTTATGGTTGAACTATGTCAATCGCCTTTTTAATAGTCAGGATTTTATTTTCAACCTTTTCGGCTTTAATAAGCCTGGCTACAGCCTCTTATTGAGATAATTTTCTATATTCCGCGATTCTTGTTTCCCAGTAATCAATGCCTTCTTTGCCGAGTTGCTTGACTTTACCTACAGCCTTCTGTTTATAACCGCTGAGTGTCTCCTCGTTTTTCCCTGCGATATGACATACTGTTCTGTCTATTGCTTCCCAATACTGTTGGGCGCTTTTGCTAGTTGGCAACTCATTGCCTATACGCCAAAGGGAATCGAGATTCTGTCCATCAATATAGTCAAGTAGGAATTTCAAATGGATGTAGGAAAACAGTGTGACATTTCGTTCAATTGCTTGCTCGTAGATTTGGCTACCTCGGCGAGGATATTGATAAAGTGGAGACACAAGACAGGCGAATGTATTACTTTTACGCCAATCGTTCAGTGCCTGCACTTTGAAATCTTTTTGATTTTTCGCCGACCGACTTAGACGGAATGCTTTAGCGTCACCAACAATACTGTAATTGTGAGTCCTCCCGAAAACATCAGCAGAATCACCTCTCGCTCTTAAAACTTCCGCAGGAATAGACAAGTGTGTTAATGTCAGTGCCAACAGAATGTCACAGTATTTGGCCCATAGCTTTTCCTCAGATGAGTCGTGTCCAAATAACTCCGGTATGATTCCACATTCCAAAAGATTTGAACTCAATTCGTCCTTTGTGATCCTTGCGAATTCCCTCTCTAAAATATCGAAAGCGTCTTCCAATCTAGCAATTTCAAAAACCAGGGCAATCACGTCCGTTCGCTTCATAATGTCTAATCTTCTGTCTCCGTCCTATTCTCCTCGTTATCCAATGCAAATAACTCCTGCAACGCCTGAATGTACTGGACGCGCTCGCCGTCGATGTCATTGGTCTTCTGACGCAGATTCTTGACCGGTTGATGAAGCAACTTCTTCACAATGGCTTGGGTCATTGATTGAACATGCGCCCGTTGCTCTGGTGACAACTCCGCCTTCTTAATACACGCCTGCAATTCTCTTTCAACAACGCCCTGGAACTGCTGATTTAGCGCTTTGATGGTCGGTGCCACTTTAAGGAGTTGCAGTTGCGAGTAAAAACCGATAGTCTCCTCCTCGACGATACGTCCGGCAATCTCTGCCTCGCGCTGGCGGCCTTTTAAGTTGGATGCTACGACTGCTTCAAGGTCGTCAATGTTATACAGAAAGGCATTTTCAATCTTACTTATTTCAGGATCGATATCCCGCGGCACCGCAATGTCAATCAGAAACATGTGACGGTGCTTGCGCTTTTTCATCACTTCCACGAGCGGCTCGCGCTGGATGAGATAGTGCGGTGCATCGGTCGAACTAATCACGATGTCGGCGTCAACAAGGAAAGTCAAACTCTTATCGTAAGCAAGCGGAATGCCATCAAATTTCCCGGCGATTTCCACGGCGCGCTCATACGTCCTATTCGCAACAATAACTTGGGATGCACCGTTTTCCACGAGGTGTTGAGCTGTTAACTCGCTCATCTCGCCAGCCCCGACAATCGCTACGGTTTTATTTTCGAGTGATTGGAAGATTTTTTTTGCGAGTTCAACCGCCGCGTAACCGATGGAGACTGCCCCAGAGGCAATATTGGTTTCGGTTCGCACGCGTTTGCCAACGCTTATCGCTTTTGCAAAGAGGCGATTCAAAGTTTGTCCACTGGCTCCGGCAGCTAACGCTGTGTCGTAGGCCTCCTTAACCTGACCAAGGATTTGGGGTTCGCCGACGACCATCGAGTCGAGGCTTGCAGAAACATCAAACAAATGACGAACAGCGTCTTCGTCCTGATGAGCGTATGTAAACTTCTTAAGCGTTTGTGAATCGATATGATGGTAAGCGGAAAGAAAATCGGACAGAGGTGTACTACCACCCGCTGCGTCGGCTGTTGCGTATACTTCTACACGATTGCACGTGGAGAGAATCACCGCCTCTTGAAAGTGATATTGGTCCCTCAATCGTGGAAATGCCTGCAAAACCTGAGTCTGGGAAAATGCAAGTTTTTCCCTAAAGTCAAGCGGAGCCGTATGATGACTGGTGCCGACGATGTGAATACGGTTCATTTGTTGTTTCGCTTAAAAACGTGCTCAAAAAGCGTGTATGCTGGGCAGAAACAGATTGACTCCAGCGTAGGTGCATAAAATCGCGGCAAATCCGATAATCGCCGAATAAGCGGCTTTACGACCGCGCCAACCCAATGCCTGACGTATGCCTATTTGTATGACATATATCAACCATGTGGCGAGAGTAAATATTATTTTCGAATCTAGCCATCTCCATTCAAGTTCCTGTGCGTATGTCGTCCAAACGGCGCCGATTATGATGCCGAGAGTCAATAAGATAACCCCCACCACCATACATCGGTGTCCGATTTCGTCCGATGAACCAAGCGAAGGAAAGTGGTCATGGATGAGCGTCTGCGCTTTTTGGCGGATCTTCTTCTCCTCAATCAGATACATGACTCCGAAACCGAATGCAGCGATGAACGCCGCGTAGGAAAGGAATATCAACGTGGTATGGGAAAGCAGCCAGTAATTCTGCAAATACGCTGGCAGTCCCGGTTCATCTTGCGGAAGTGCATAAGCAATCAAGATTGCGGCGAATGCGGCCGGAACAACAAATACGCCCAATGCGCGCATGCGCGTCAGGTAGGCTATGCCCAGATAGATAAGGATTATCGCCCAAGCAAGGAAAGAGACGGAGTCAAGCCAATGCGACATTGGGAACTGCCCTTGACCTATCCAACGAAGGGCAATCAATATCGTGTGCAGTGCAAATCCCGTCGTAGTCGCCCAAAAACCAGCTTGGGAAATCTTGTTAATTCCCGTGGTGAGAAACAAAGCGTGCAGTATGCTCGCCGCTAGATATATCAAGAGGGCTAATAAAAATAGAAAATCCATCGCGAGATGATGTCCAGGTTACAATGTGTGGTGAGTATTCCCGTTATAGCGGAGGCGCATCCTTTACCTATGAATAGTGTGATTTCTCTATTTCAATTCGTTCAAGGGCGTACTTCCGAGCACGTTCAATCCGCCCATGTCGAATCATGTTGAATACACAATCAGTCGAACAATCCGAGTTCGCAAAGTCGAGACAACATATTGCCGTTTTTTCCGCCGTTGTACTCGATTCAGCGTGCGGTATATCGTCAATCAACGCCTCGAAAAATCTTTGCCGCCCGCGTTGTGTAGGAATTTCTTCAAGGACGACCGGGCGTAGAGCTCCGAGAAAATCTACAAACGCTCCGTATCCGGAGTTCGCAAATTGGGCACCAAGTTCAGCATGGATTTTCCGCGCAGCATTCTGTTCAATAGGATTTTCGTCGTGGGTTGAAACACCAATAATCAAACCCTTATCCATTACCAACTCTGGCGTAACGAACTCTCCCGCTTGCGGATTGCCGAGATATTCGCGAGGCTGTAGCGTATCTTCCCGAACTACAGTGGGTTCACACCCTGACTCGACGAAAACGAGAAACGCATCGGATAGCCGTTGCGAATCGACTTGCGAGGTTGTCAACTGTGTGATAGACGCACCGCATTCTTCCAAAAGTGACAGGCGGCGTTTCATCTCTTGACTCGTCTGCGCGGAAGTGCAAATTAGATGGCATTCCCGATCCTGCAATAGCAAATAGGCCGGATAAGGCAGTTGTCGATTTTCGACGAGAGCCGGTCGTTTTTCATCGGATTCCTCTGCGTATAGAGTCGATGCGCCGAATTTAGATTCAAGATACTCCCGAATTCGTCTCGACATGGCGGGGCTTTGCCCGCTTGTCGAGATACTGATGCTCACACTTCCGCATACCACCACTGACGCAGCAGCAAACGTGCACTCGGGAATCACATCTACGACGTTTACCAGGCGAATTCCGTTCTTTTCATAGGCATCCTCGAACACGGATGAATTTATCTCAGGAATATCTGTCGCGGCGCATGCAAGAAACATCCCATCGGTATCACCTGTTTGAAATTGGCGGTTGTGCCAGACAATTTGACCTACCCGTACTAGAGATTCGAGGAACGCTGTCATCTGAGGGCTGATTAGCGTTACAACCCCTCCACTTAATAGAAGAGAAACCACCTTACGTTCGGCGACCGTGCCGCCACCGACAACAAGGCACTCACGATTGTGAAGGTTAAAATGGGCGGGGTAGAACATGGCATGGCACGTGATGGGCAAGTTCTGACAAGTTTAAAAATCCGATAAAACTTAACCGTATCTAAGAAGCTTGGGCATTACCTAGCACGAATGGCGCTTGAAATTTCACCACTCTCTCAAAGCTCCAAAATCGGCAAGTTGCCGCAGCGCCTCCTTGGCGGGAGACTCAGGCAGCACCGTTAATGCCGACTTAGCGCGATCAGCGTATTCCCGCGCAATACAACGGCAATGAGGCTGTATTTCATACCGAAGGAGTAGGGATTCAATCCACTCAATTGATTCATCTTCGTCGACATTGGAATTAAAAATCAGCTCTAACTTTCTACTCTCCTCCGTTGTACACACGCCTCGCAAGTGGATTATGGGATAGGTCAACTTGCCCTCGCGAAGATCGTTAAAAGGTTCCTTCCCAGATTTTTCCTCGTCAGCCTCAAAGTCGAGCAGATCGTCAATAATTTGAAACGCCGCGCCGACGGCTTTTCCGTATTCCGTCACGCCTTTTATAATCTTTTCCTCGCGCGTTCCTATGATCGCGCCCATAGCGCACGACGCGGTAATCAATTCCCCTGTCTTCAGGTTTATGATTTTTAGGTAGTCGTCCGTCAAGATGTCGAAATCCCCGCTTTTATAGGCGTGAATGACTTCGCCTTCGCACATGGCTTGCGTTGTGCGCGCTAGGATGTCCATGGCGGGATCTTCGGCATGCCGGTCAACCAGCATCGAGAGGACGCGAGCATGCAAGTAATCTCCTACAAGCACCGCGACCTTGTTTCCCCACTTTGAATGCAACGTTTCTCGTCCGCGGCGGCGGGGCGCCTCATCAAGAACATCATCATGCACAAGGGAGGCAACGTGAATCAATTCAACAACCGCCGCAAGTGTATGCGCATCCTCGCCTTCGTGACCGCAAGCTTTGGCAGAGAGCAGAAGCAGGATTGGACGTAACCGTTTGCCGCCTCCCTGCACAACGTGTTGAACGGCGCTGTCCACAAAATCGTATTCACTCGCACTCTTTTCACTCAGTTTTTTCTCGACTGCTGCGAGGTCTACGGAAATGGGTTCACAAATTCTTTCAAGGCTAGGGGCTGTCATCAGCTTTCTTCCTGTGTCCGGAGGGACATCTTCCAGCCATCCGTTCCAATTCGGTCTAGGCATTTCGGCTCATCAATTTAGGTGCCGAACTTTGCAAACTATACAGCTACAGTGCAGATAACGCTTCATTCGCAGCACGCACAGTTGTATCTATGTCCGCCTCCGAGTGCACTAATGACACAAAGCCCGCTTCAAATTGGGATGGAGCAACGTAGATTCCTCTCTTCAGCAACTCACCAAAATATCGGCTATACAGCTCTGTATCCGATGTGCGTGCGCCAGCGGCATCGGTAACCTCCGAGTCAGTAAAGAACAACATCAACATCGAACCGATTCGACTATGGAAGGCATCAATACTGTGGCGTTTCGTTGCATCTTGGAGCCCGTCCGCCAGTTGCCTTGCCCTGTTTTCAAGTTGCTCGTACACCCCCGGTTCGGCGAGGGCTTTCAAAGCCGCAAGCCCAGCCGCCATCGCCAACGGATTTCCGGATAACGTTCCAGCTTGGTAGACCCCGCCTTCCGGCGCGATGTGCCGCATAATCTCCGCTGTGCCGCCATACGCTCCGACAGGCATGCCACCGCCGATGATCTTGCCCAAACAGGTCATGTCAGGGATAACGCCGTATAGTGACTGTGCGCCGCCATAGGCTACTCGGAAACCGGTGATCACCTCGTCAAAGATGAGCACAATTCCGTGTTCGGATGTAATTTCTCGGAGTTCGCTCAAGTATTCATCTCGTGGCGGAATAATTCCCATATTTCCCATGATGGGTTCAAGAATGAGGCACGCAATCTGATCCGGGTGCGCTTCAATCGCCTGCCGTACTGCATTCGAATCATTGTATGGCACGACGAGGGTGTGTTTTGTAAAGTCAGTCGGAATCCCTTCACACTCCGGTAGTCCGAACGTGGCGACACCCGATCCGGCTTCGGCGAGCAGTGAATCAACGTGGCCATGATAGCACCCTTCGATTTTAATCACCTTGTCGCGTCCCGTATATCCTCGCGCTAATCGAATGGCGCTCATCGTCGCCTCCGTTCCGGAGCTGACCATCCTCACCTTCTCTATGGACGGAACGGCATTAACAATGATTTCTGCCAGCTCCGTCTCCTGCGTCGTCGGGGCGCCGAAACTGGTACCGTTGACCATCGCCCCTTTGATGGCTTCTATAACACGCGAGTCGGCATGACCCAATATAAGAGGGCCCCACGATGCAACATAGTCGATATACCGATGCCCGTCAATATCGTAGACCCTTGAGCCTTCTCCGCGCTGAATAAAACGGGGGTTTCCGCCGACCTTACTGAAGTTGCGTACCGGACTATTCACTCCACCGGGAATGAAGTGTTGCGATCTGCCCCACGCTTCTAGTGATTTGGCGTTGTTCAAAATTTATTCCCTCAATTAATCTGCTAGGTACTGTGGAACTGTTTCTGTAATAGCGGAATATCCATCATTCTTCGAGCCATTCTACAACCGATTTGGCGAAATATGTCAAAATCATATCCGCTCCCGCGCGTTTTATGCTCGTGAGCACCTCAAGCGCGACGCGTTTCTCGTCAATCCATCCCTGTTGCGCAGCCGCTTTAATCATCGCATATTCGCCACTGACATTGTACGCTGCTACCGGCATCTCAAACCTTTCCTTCACACGTCGAATTATGTCAAGATAGGAGAGCGCCGGTTTAACCATCACGATATCAGCTCCCTCCTCAATATCCAATGCAACTTCGCGTAAGGCTTCTTCCGCGTTAGGCGGATCCATCTGATACGAGCGGCGGTCACCAAATTGCGGCGTTGATTCCGCCGCTTCCCGAAACGGCCCGTAAAAAGCGGAGGCGTACTTCGCGGAATATGCCAAGATGGGAATACCTTCGTATCCGTTTTCGTCCAGAGCGGCTCGAATTGTGCCGACGCGACCATCCATCATGTCAGAAGGCGCAATGACATCCGCGCCTGCACGCGCATGGGACAAGCTTTCTTTGGCTAGTAGTTCCAAGGTTCGGTCGTTCAGTACCTCCCCGTCCCGGATCACCCCGCAATGCCCATGATCCGTATATTCGCACAGACATACGTCGGTAATTACGAGCAACTCGGGAACCACATCTTTGAGAACCTTGACCGCCTGTTGTACTATTCCATCGTCTGCATACGCCTCCGATCCTACGGCGTCTTTGAATTCGGGTATGCCAAAGAGAATTGTCCCCGGTATACCGTGCGCCACCAAATCCTTGGCAGCTGCAATGAGGCGATCCACCGAATACTGATAGCACCCGGGCATGGACGAAATCTCATTGGCTACATCGTGCCCGTGTACGACGAACATCGGATAGATTAAGTCGCCTGCCGAAATCGACGTTTCCCGAATGAGCCGACGCAGGTTTTCATCGGCGCGGAGCCGTCTGGGGCGAGAATTGGGGAAATGACCCATGGCTACTCCTGAACACGGATTAACTATCTGGTTGAAACCTACGGCGTCGAACGCAAACTATCCGGCGCAGTTCGGCAATCTTCGAGCTGAAATCACAACTTCTGATTAAGACAATACTTAGACTTCGTGTTCCAGAAAATAAGAAAGCCCCTCAAGCTCTATGGATAAATCAACATTCCGCAATTGAACATTGCGAGGAGTGGCAAGACGGGCAGGGGCAAAATTGAGTACAGCGCGAATACCGGACGAAACGAGCAGGTTCAGTGCTTTCTGTGCGCCCTCGACAGGAACCGCGATGATTCCGATCTCTATCTGTTGTGCTTGTACGGTTTCGGGAAGTTGATCAGGCATTTGAATCAGGACGTTGTTTATCTCTTGGGACCATTTCTGCGGGTCGCTGTCAAACGCCGCCACAATTTCAAAATTGTGGTCACGCAAAACACGATAACCGAGCAATGCACTACCCAAATTTCCGACACCGACGAGGGCAACTTTACGGCGAAGATGGACACCGAGAATCTTGTCGATGGCTCGCTTCAAGTCGGAGATGTGGTAACCGATGCCGCGTTTTCCGAATTGGCCGAAACAGGCGAGGTCTCTCCGAATCTGGGTCGCGGTATACTGCATTCGGTCCGATAGCTCTTTTGAGGAAGTAACGGTTAAACCTTCTGCCTCCAATACAGCGAGGAGTCGAGAATATAAGGAGAGACGGTTGACTGTTCCTTCAGAGACCGCTTCAGGATTGTTGGTTAGCCCGCGTGCTTGCATCTAGTTGTACCGCTGAGACCTCAAAGATGAATTACATTATAACGAATCCACACACAATCCGCAAGGAAAACAGGTGATAGGGCAACAGGAAAGGCAGCTAGTTATAGAGGGCATCTCATGGCGGTAGAACGTACGATTCATGCTGGGTTTCACTCAAATTTTGGCGCGTTCAAGCGAAATAGGCACTCGAAAACTGTTACAAGACTAGCGATTACTAACGGATTTCCGTTCAACCCAACCTACGACGCTTCACGGGATGTAATTCGGAGTTGTAAATTTTTATGTCGCATAACATCGAACATAGCAAAAATCGCCTTGGAGACCTGTAATGACGCGGTTTGGAACGGATTTTCTCGGACTGCGAAAAACTGCGATTTTGTGCGATTTTTTTAACCCACCCCGTCCCCTAGACGCAAAATGAGTAGATTAAAGATATGAATTCCGACGAATTTCATTAGCGTGTCATCCTTGGCATTATTTGGAAATACGCCTTGTGAGTATTTCGGTCGCAACTACTGTAGCGCATTTCGTTGCGTGTCTTCTGTAAGAGCTAACTGTGCTCGCGATAAGAAGTCGCGACCTGGAGATCGCTCCTACAGAGAGAACTGTTATCGCAGTGGGATCTCTATCGCGCTGAGATTTCTATCGCCGGGGATCAGCTATCGCGTTCGTTATTCACTCGCTTGATCTCAGTCGATTGTCCGAAAATGTGAACACGATGTTGATCCATCCCCTTTTTGGAGTCGGTTCGGCTGAACTTGTACGTATTGTTTTGTAAAAATAGCCCCAAATAATAGGTACAAAAATGTGAACGGAGGCTTGATTTCAAGAGGGTGTTCACATGATTTGATTCAATACTTTCCTTTGATAGTGCGGGTTTATCCTCGGGCAAATGTGAACAAGATGTTAACAGAAAAAAAAGTTCGTCGTCACGAAGGTCAATTCTAAGCACGTGAAGAGCGAAAGCGCCGACCTGTTGAAGCACGGAAAATCGGCGATTTGGGGAGTAGAGCATCCACTTCGCCGGTTATCTGTACCCTCCATATCATACTATACATGTGTAAAGTTGTCAATGGAAAATTAAATGTGATTCCGCGGTTCAGAAGCCGAAGACGCTTGACTGTTAGGAAATATGGAATCATCATCGCGCAGATAGGGTGTCACTGGTGCCTTGCTGATGTCGGATTGGACAGTCGCAGCAGTGCAAGCTAAACAGTGTGCAAACTTTGCAGATCAGACCTGGGTACTATTATCCGCCGTGGGACAGGGTTGGAATGGGAATTGGGACGACAAATGAGGATAGGTCTACGAGGTACGTTGGTTCCGAGGTGCTGATGAAAATGCAGCACAACGTGTATCTATGCCACAAAGCTGGTAGAGCGATACTGGTAGATATGCAGTCCTACATAAAGAATCGGAACTGATACGGCCTTCGTCGGAGGCTAGGCATCCGCTTGAACACGCGTGCGAGTACCTTCGCATAACTCATGGTGACGGGCAAGGAGTCATAAACTGAATCATTATTCCAGTTCATCTTGGAGAGTCCTAATACGGCGCGTGCTGTATCGTCCCATGAACCGTGGCCGGCATGACGTACCAAACGCAGTGGGTGTGGAGTGCTCCTTGAACCCTTAAAATAAGAACCTTTTTCACTAATGTCGCGTAAGTCACCGTGCGTCCAAAGTAGGGCGTCTCGTGGCCCAAGTGGAAGGACGGTGCCACGTGAAACGGGGAACGCCGCGGGATTTCCCCTTTTGGTCTTACCAAGGGGTCGATCAATTCGTACCCCTCTCCATCCCACATCTTCAACTATTTGCACGAGGTCAACAGCTTCGCACAAATGAAATGCTTCCATACAACCTTCGATTTCGTTGCGTTTAAACTCCGTGTTTTTATGCACCATCACACGGCTGGGTGACTGCCCGGCATGGCGACGACGATAGAGTTCGATAGACCGTGTCATCACGCGAAACATGTCAACTCGTGACAGAAAGGGATTGTCTCGCTGTACTTGAACATCATGGGCATCATAAGCAACGAACTCTAAGCCTGCTCCCTCCGCGTCAAACACTTGGCTACAGCATGTGACGAAACGCGGTTTACCGGAGTCCATCGTACGAACGGCATATGAAATACCGATGTACGCCATTTCTGGGTCGGTCGCCGCCAATTTCCACGGGATCCCGCCAGCCTTGACATAGAGCGCTAAGCCGAAACGCCACATAACGCTCGCCTGGCAACGATAAGACAGGGCACCATCTTCCCGCACCATTTGAATAGGTAATCCCATCGCGGCAGTCGTAGCCTTCAGGTGATCGTGAAGATCGAAGTCTTCATCAGGCGAGCCGGTGTAGGCGTAAGCCCATCGCTTAGGAATGTATACGACTACAAGATCGAACTCGCTCCGGTGAGCTTGTACCCGGTTGATAGCTCGCACAAGTTCCTCAGCGAGCACCAAATGCGGGGTTGACGATCCCTTTACCTTAGTTTCTACCTCTGAGCTTAGCTTGATGTGGCAGTAATGACTTGCTTCTCGCACATGCACACCAAACACACTGTGAAAACCGGGCCATTCTGGCAAATAGTCGCTGCGTTCCTTAGGGCTGTGCTTGGCTTCAAGGCGATCCATAAATGTGCGAAGGTTATTACTATCTCCCGCGGGAGCGACGGTAGCCACTCGAATCGGATCGAGCACCAAACCGGTAGAGTGCGGACCGAAGTTTACCAGCCCGCGAAGCGGGTGAATGTCCGAATCTGCTGCACGATCTGGGTGAAACGCAAGTTTCGGTTCGTATAAGCTTTGGTGCATGGCAATCTGATTTGGGTTGTTCATGTTTTCGTTCTCCGAGAAAAGGCCGTAGGGAGTAAAAGACGAAAGACCGCGTCAAGTCCGTCGTCTATGCCTAACGCACAAATATCACCTTCGTCCCCTGCCAAATGTTGAGTCCAGAAGTGTATTAGACATCTTTCCAAAATAAGTACCCATTTGGCTTGATTCTCCGTTATATCCTTTCAACATCTTCTGTTGTAGAAAGGATACCCATGAGTCAATTTGAAAAAGCAGTAAAGTTGTCAGATGAGCAATTTCTGCGAGCGGTTGGTATTGACAAGGCAGCTTTCAACCTTATTTTGGAGCGTGTGACTGCTTACCTCGAAAACCTTCGAGAAGAACGACCGATGAAGAAACGAGGAAAGAAATCGGAGATAGCATTGACCGATCGCCTTCTATTGACATTCACCTATTTGCGCCACTATCCAACCTTTGCCAGATTAGGCATGGAGTTTGGTATCAGTGAGTCTTATGCAAATAAACTCTATCATCAGATACTTGATGTGTTGGTTAAGGTGCTTTCGCTGAAGAACCGAAAGCACTTATTAGAGAGCAATCTCCAAACCATCATCATTGATGCCACCGAGCAACCGATTGAACGTCCAACAAGAAGACAGCGTGCCTACTACAGCGGTAAAAAAAACGGCACACCATAAAAGTTCAATTGATTGCATGTTTGGCGATGCTAGAACTATTATCGGTTGTTTGCCGCAAAGGGAGTGTCCACGATTTTAGAATCCTGAAGGAAAGCCGTGTAGCGATTTCCCCTGACACTGAGAAGTTGGCTGACAGTGGTTATCAGGGGATAGCCAAACGGTATGCCAACAGTTCAACGCCCATCAAGGCATATCAGAGCAAGCCTTTGACTCGGGAGGCGAAGCAATTCAACCGACGGTTGGCAACCCAAAGAGTTGCCATTGAGCACATCGTTAGACGGTGTAAGATTTTTCGCATTACCAAAGACATCTATCGAGGCAAACATCGCAACTATGGGAAAACGTGGAATGTGATTGCTGCCATTGTGAACCTGAGATATTGCTCGACAAGTTGCCAAACGGTGTAGTTATTCTAATCTCTAAGATTACTGTAACTACATGGATCTATTTTGGAAAGATGTCTATTAGGGCATTAAGTTCTCTATTGTAACGTTTGACAGTGCGATCGCGGGAAAAGTCTGCAGTGACAGTTTTAATTTCATCAGTGACCCCATCAAACACAATTCGAGGATCGATCAAAACCCACAAACGATCATCTGCCCAATCAAGACGGATGCTGACTCCTTCTCTCCATGTTAGCTGTTGATGTTTACCGACTTTCCCCATAATCGCTCCAGTTAGTTTCCTCAAGGGTTGCCAAATGTCCGCTTCTGGATTGGCGGGCGCCAGCAAGTCTGTGTTGCGTCGGTGGCCTACAAGTTCCAATCTGCCTTCACGAACAATCGCAGAGGTCAACGCCTCTCGTAGAAGACCTCTCTCAACAGAGTCATATCTATGCCGCTTGGTCTCGAGTGTATGAACGCCGAAATCCTTGATTCCGTACTTTTGAAAGGCGTTTTCTATATCGTCGTCAGACCCGAAAGCCAATACACCAGCACGGGTACGGGTAGCAATTATATTAGCGTCAGCTTCCATGATTGCGGCGCGTACGTCAGCAATTCCACCAACATCACATACAATGCGCCTGCAAACAGGCGGTACGGAGGCAACACGTAAAGCATTAAGACGCACAACGGGCCATCCGGGGTTACCGGTTAGCGGAGGTACATCACTCCGCCATCGTCGTTCCTTAGCGAACTCATCGAGCTCTTTAGTATCAATGCCCTTGGCAAGTCGCACTAGGTCGCGCAGTATTTCGTCGAAGTTGTCGATTGGCACGAGCGCCGCTTCAATACTATTCTCTCGCGCTTTATGCAACAATTCACAGACACGAGGTACTGGTAGAGTATCGCCACAATACAACCAGAAAAGCCCATGGGGGAAGGCATCCGGGAGTTTCGCTGCATCTTCAAGAGCATTCATCACTGAGTTATCACGACCGCTATAGCCAATCACGACAAGTCCAAATTGCGTACATGAATCAATGAGCGCCTTTCGGAGGGTCTCATCCTGCCGACGCAGTTCCTCAGAGGTGTTTTTGAGTCGTCGCGAACGAAAGTCACCGTGCAGCTTAACTTCAATAGGCCATCGCTCATAAGCAATAGCTGGTGTTGCTAAATGTGATGAATCGAGGTCCACAGTAGTCAAAGAGCCAGTAGTATCGTAAATACGCACACAAGCATCGGCCAACAGTGGGTCGAAGTTTGTTGTCCACACAATGCGGACAAGCGCTGCGCGCATAAGAGTAGCCAACGCCAAGTGCCCGTACGATGGCTTCCCCCCAGCAATCGTGGCGTTGATATACGTACCACGATCTGCTTCCGATGGATACACTTTTTCAAATAGCGCCGCATACTCATCAGCCGCACCAAATGTGGGCATGTTTTGCAAAGAATCGATATGAGTTTGTAGTTTAGCCTGAACAGCTGGATTCGACAGGTCTGCCAAGGATTTACGTGAAACCTTTTGCTGGCTCACGTACAGCTCCCGCTTGAACTCCCACACCATATCAGTGGCAGTAGGTAGACCAGCGGAGACTGATGCACCAGCACCAAGAAACCACATTAGCCGTTTCGCTCGCAACGAAAAACGACGTGCGAAATCGTCGGCTTCTATGGTAGGTGGCTTACTCTCGCAGTTATGTTCCGTCATACATCTCTCTCAGTGGAAATTGTTACAAGAAAAGCCCAAAAAACATGCGGTTCAGTTGTGTTCGAGACGATGCATCAAGCCGCACACCTCAAAACAAACAATGAACGCTTGAGACAATGATATACGCTGCTCAGTGAGGTGTCCCGGCGTTCACCTTGCAGCAAGTGCCGCTCTATGTTGGTATTGGTGGAGAATATGAACATAGACGACTTCCGACTTCTGCTCAATTTCAGCCTCGGAATAGGAATCCGGCAGCCCTGTCGTTTCGTCATAGAGATAGTCGTAGATGGTTTGCTTCATAGCGTCTCGGGTAGCGTACTTGCTCTCCCAGTCTCGGATGCGCTCCATTTCTGCATTGATCTTCGCGTGCAGGTCAACCGCCACTGCTTTGATACGCTTTATGTCATCGGGCGTCAAACTGTCTTTCGTTAGGAGATCGAACAGCGCTAGTGTTTCCTCGTCTAGGCCTTCACGGATGGCACGATTCTGCTCATCGTCTAAATCTGCGACGAGTTTCAGCAATGCCTCAAATGTCTGCTGGATTATCACGGCGTCCTTTTCCTGATTGTATTGCGCAACCAGATTCTCGTAATGCTGTTGAAAATCCGTCCTCAGGGGGTTCTGCGCCACCATCACGGCAAGACGTTTTTCTATGGCAACTCTCAGGTTCTGTAGGAGTGTGTTTTTTTGCGGACTAGCTGCAAATTCGTGACGTAGTCGTTCAAAGTCAATCGCTGATATGTCATAAAGCCGCTGTCTTTCTGCTAGACCGCCGGGATCGGTAACTTCAATGTTCTCGCCGACGATAGCGTGTAGTTCCATTATAATGTGCGAGATATCAGCTTGTTCACGGTCCTCTGCAAGGCTCTTGTAGATGATATTGACTGCCCCGTAAGCGATACGACATTCGTTGATGTCCGGCAGGGTCAAGCAGGCTTTATACTTCCGAAACATTTCTCGCGCCATAATCTCGAAGCGTTTCCGGGTTTCATCGTTTTCATTGATGATTTCCTTGGCAGCTATGATTGCCGCATTGCGCTCGAATCCGCTCTTCTCATAGATGTCCTCAAGTCGAAAGCCCTCCGCGGTGAGGAAAGCGCGCACCATATCAGTGGCTTCAAGAAGTTCCTCAAGTAATTCTTCTTGTGGCTTTGCAGGGAGATCGGATGTCTCATCGTCTTCTGTTCCGGTGTGCCCGGCGAAGGTCGCCAATGCACTGCGGAGGTTCTTCAGGATACCGCAATAGTCAACTATGAGACCGTTGTTTTTTCCTTTATGAACGCGGTTTGCTCGTGCAATCGCCTGCATCAGCGTGTGTGCCTTGAGCGGTTTGTCCAGATAAAGCGTCGCAAGACTCTTTACGTCAAATCCGGTGAGCCACATCGCACAAACAATGACGACGCGAAAGGGATGGTCGTCCCTTTTGAACGCGGTTTCAACATCGACCCGCTGACCGTCGTCCGTCTCAAAGCCTTGCTTTATGAGCCTCCGATGCTGCCTGACATCAAGCTTCCACCTGCGGAACTTCTCGACCTCGCCCTGCTCCTCACTAACGACGACAGCAATTTGTGTCGTTTTCATCCAGTTATATTGCTGCTCTAACGCCAAACGATGCTCCTCGTCCGAGAAGGGAGTGAGTTTTGCTTCAAGTTCACTGATGCGGTCGCCCCAATGTTTTGTGATTGACGCGTGCATCTTCACAGCAGTGATTTTATCAATGGCGATGAACATTGCCTTTCCGCTTTCCCGAGCTGTTGAGTAATGCTGGACGAAATCGTAGGCGATGGCATCTAGCCTGTCTGGGGCGGTAATGAGATGGTATTCGCGTCGGAGTTCCTGTTCTAGGCGCTGCTCGACATCAACATCGGTAATCTCAAGTTCCTCTAATTTTTCGGCAATCTTCTCATTGAGTTCGTTTGTGGCGACCCCGAGCTTCTCGCCCCGGGCGTCGTAGTACAGAGGCACTGTTGCGCGATCTTCGACTGCCCGTTGGAATCCGTATCGGGAAATATAGTCACCGAACACTTTACGGGTTATTTCATCATCCTTCATCAATGGCGTGCCGGTGAACGCTATGTAAAGGGCGTTCGGGAGTGCGTTGCGAAGATTCACGGCCAAGCTGCCGTATTGCGTACGGTGAGCTTCGTCAACAATGACGATGATGTCTTTGCGATCGGAGTAAGGCTTGCCGGGAATTACCTCCTGATTGAATTTCTGAATGAGCGAAAATACGTAAGCCTTGTGTTCGCCGAGTAGTTGCTTCAGGTGCTTGCCATCTTTGGGGCGTACATCTTCATGTTCGCCAACAATCCGGCAGCCGGCATAGGTGCGATAAATTTGAGTGTCAAGGTCATCACGGTCACACAGCACGAGGAAAGTAAAGTTGCCGCCCAGTTTCCGGCGCACCTTCTGACTGAAGAACACCATCGAATAGGATTTACCCGCGCCTTGGGTATGCCAAAAGACACCAAGTTTGCCACCAAAGCCTCGTCGGTCTTCCAACGAACGGATTGCCCGATTGACGCCGAGATATTGCTGATTCTGGGCAACAATCTTTGATACCGGACCGCCACTGTCATCAAATAGAATGAAGTTCTCGAAGAGATCCAGGAAGTTAGACTTAGTGCAAACACCCTTTAGAAGCGTTTCCATCTCAACGACTCCTACTTCGTCTTCATCGAGGCGTTTCCATTCGCGGAATAACTCAAACGGCGCTGAATAACTACCAATCCTCGCGTCAACACCATTGCCCAAAACGACGAAGGCGTTGTAGTGAAAGATTTGGGGTACAGTATCCTTGTAGTCTGCGAGATTCTCGTCATACGCGCGACGGATATTGAGATGGATGTTTTTGAGTTCCATGAATAACAGCGGAATACCGTTGACAAAACCAACGATGTCGGCACGACGGCGGTACGGAAATCTCTTAATCCAGAGTTCGCGCACGGCGAGGAAGTGATTGTTTTCTGCGTCGTCGAAATCAAAGACGCGCAGCGTCCGGGTTTCTGGGAGTGCGTTGGGTTCACGATAAGATACCTTGACACCGTTACGCAGGAGATTATACTTTTCAAGATTAGTCTGTAGAGTTGACTCCGCCGCGCTCACTTGACTGATTTCACGAATAGCGTTTTCGTAGGCTTCGGACGGAAGATCGGGATTGTACGTTTCGAGCGCCTTACGGAGATAACGGGTTAGAACAACCTCACTTTCATCCATACGCCCGAGCATCCCATCCGGTCCAAAGGTCTCGTTGTTGTGGGCGTAGATTGATTCCCAACCGAGTTCGTGTTCCAGATAGTCGGCAGTGGTTTGTTGAACCAGGTTGTCTTCTGTATAAGATGAATCGTTCATGGGGTCAACCTACGATAGAATTCACAACTAAAAATACACCTCGTTTCAGGCGATTTTCGGTACCGCGGTCTGCATTGATACCAAAAGGTTAGAAGCAAGGCGCGAATTCACACCATCAATTGCCCAGACATCAGGCGTGGCAGCAGAAGGTCGCGTGCCATGCTCGCCCGTGAGTTCTGGTCAAGAAGCGTCCCTATCATTTCTCGCATCGGGCGTATTTGATCCACGAACCTTGTTTGGATTGCTTCTGGAGGCCGAAGGACATTAAAATTTGTAAGTAGCTTTGCACTAGCGCTCTTGCGCGTCGATCCTGCGCTAGCGGCTTGCATGAACCCCTGATATTCCGCACCTGCCAAAACGTAGAATAGGTAAAACGGGTCAATCATTGCGCCGTTTTGGACCGATAGCCGAACAAGATAGGACGCAAAAATCGCTCTAATCTCTTTTTCAATAATTGCGACTTTCCCAGGATCTGCCATACGAATCACGAGCAAGTCCCCCTGTTTGAGGGCATACTTCTCGAAGTCGAGTCCATCTTCAGGACAATAGGGCACCGTCGCCCAATCAACATAGGAGCGCTTGTTGATGTCAGTCCCCCGAAGAAATTTAGGACCTACAGGTTCTTCATTGGCAGACGCGGTATATCCATATTGTGTCGATACTAATCGGCTTAGGTGAACACGTTCCCAAGTTTCCGGCACCCCATCGACAATCTTCGTGCGCTCATGCCCGGGAAATCGCAGGCGCACAAACCATTCGCGGTATATCTCCCGACCAGCGCGTTCCAGCAAGGCGATCCGCTGCTGGTTAATTTTGATTAACTCGTCATAGGCGGAGAGGATGTCGGCGATTTTTCGTTGCACAGGGAGAGGAGGTAGCGGGATTTGAAACGAAGTTAGAACTTGAGCATTTGCTTGAGGTTGAGCTGTGCCCCCGACGTTCTGGTGAATAAACTGTTTGTAATCGTTAGATTCAATGACAAAACCGACATATCGGTTGTCACACTTCCGATTTACTCGAATTCTAACCAAGTAGGAGGCAAAAACAGCCTCATGTTTATCTCTGATTCTCTTTGCATAGCCTATTGATCCTGTTCGAGCAATTACGATGTCGCCTTTTTCTAGTCGGTATTTGCCTATATCTTTCTCATTTATCTTGCAAAACGGAACTGATGTCCAATCAATCCGATCCGGTACAATATCGGTGATTCGGAGAAATTTCGGGCCAATTGGTTCAGGCTTTGCGCTAGCGGTATAACCATAGTTTATCAACTCGCAGATGTCCCTAAGTGCGACACGGTCCCATTTTCCTATTGTCATTTCATCGCCTCAATTGGACTCTCACCCCATTACCAAGCAACACTCGACATTGCGCTCCGCTGGAGCGCGGGAATTTGTACTTTTCGCATTCTATCAACATACCGATCCTCTGGATCGAAAACCTGCACTCTATGTGGTAATAAGTGTTACTTGCTGGATGGATTATTCCGATAGGAATAATGGTAGTCACCAATTCTCTTAATAACAATCTCGCCGAATGAGTTTTCGAAAGGCTAAACGATTTTAGGGACATGCTCGATTTGCTGCTTATACTCGACTCATACACCTTCGGCAATCACGCGGTAATTTAATTGGTTCTGGCCAATATCCAACTCATACGCCCAAATCCTCAAAATTACGGGCAATTTTAGCCGCACGTTCTGCTGATTCTTTGTTGAGTATTTCAAGTTCACAATGTATTTCACGAATTGTCGTTTCAAAATCGAAATCTTCGTCTTCCTCTTCGGGTGAGACTCCAACGTATCGACCCGGGGTCAGACTCCAGTCGTTGTCTACCAGATCTTTCAGGTCAACGACTTTCACGAGTCCTTCAACGTTGCAAATCTCCGCATCAGGGAAGCGCTCCTGTAACCAGCGTGATTGACGCCAAAAATATTGAGGGGAGTTAAGATGTTCGACGGTATTGTTCCGAATTTTATCAAGTGACTTGAGTGGGCCTTGACGCCCATTTTTTGATGCGTTGAAAAAGTTCGACAGAAGTTTATAGAGTTGATTGACCTGGGGTATCAAAGCCTCGGCGGCTTTAACTAACGATTCGGCTCCCTCCGCGAAGGCAATGAGGCAGTCATTGTCATGACTCAATGACTTCCAAGCTTTGGAAATATCCATTGCCTTCGCCTCGAAATCCCTCATGTTATCGGCAAAAACTGCCTCTGCAGTGTTGAATTTCTCAAAATGTTCATCCGGATTGTTACCGTCAGAGGAGGTGTTATCTGCATGCGTCGCGGCCGTCTTGCGAAGTTCTGCAGCATAGCAGTTGATTGCGCCTAGTACAGTGGCTGTTGCCTCAATCATGCACCTAAGGTGTTCTTTAATGAGAGCGACGAAACGATCGGTTTGGCCTCGATACAACCAAACGATAGCTGACAGATTCTTCTGTTGTTCGGGCGTGAAGTCGCAAATCTTGCGGTTCACCTGCCGATAGACGTCACGCGCATCAATCATCAATACCTTGTCGCGCCGTTCGGCCGGCTTTGCTTTATCAAGAAACCAAAGCTCACACGGGACTGAGCGCGTATAAAAGAAATTGGAACGGATTGCCATCATGACATCCACATGGTCCGCCTCAATCAATTTCTTGCGGACTTTTGCATCCTCGCCGCCAGCCGACGACGCTTGTGAAGACATAACGAACCCGGCGCGCCCCTTCTCATTCAAGTAGCTGTCAAAATACGAAATCCAGAGATAGTTGCCGTTCGAAACTTTACCCTGTTTGTTCACACCCGGGAGCCCGTAAGGAAGGCGAAGATCGCTATTCACCTTCTCCGCGTCGACTTCATCCACATTGAACGGAGGATTAGCCATCACAAAGTCGCACTTTCCTAACAGTTCGTGCGGGTCGTCGTAGTAGGTGATGGCTCTCTTGATATTGCCTTCCAAACCATGCACTGCGAGGTTCATGTTGGCGAGACGTATCGTCGTGGCGTTCTTCTCCATCCCGTAGAATGTGGCGCGCTCCATCGGGTTTTGGTGCAAACGTTCTATGAAATGCGCGCTCTGCACGAACATGCCACCCGACCCGCACGCCGGATCGAGAACCCTACCATCGTCAGGCTCAATGATATTGACAATCATCTGCACGAGCGATGCCGGCGTAAAAAACTCACCATCGTCGTGCGCTTTCAAACCTGCAAATTGGGTAAGGAAGTATTCGTATATGCGCCCGAAAATGTCTCCATTGGCACGATCCAATGCCGGGTCGTTGAAAGTCCGCAGGATTTGACCGAGAATATCGTTGTCGAGCTCTTGGTATTCCAATTTGGGCAAGGCGCCGCGCAGGGATTCGTAATCGGTTTCAATCCTCTCCATGGCGTTGATGATTGCTTGAGCCCGGTCAACACTGTCGGGCAAATCAACGAGATAGTGAAACTGCGCTTCCGGGTGCAGAAAGATTGCCCCCTTTTGGGAAAAGTCCTCTTTCGTAAGTGGGCGGCTCCTTCCTCCTCGCTGTGGCAGTGTCGCTTCGATTTCTTTCTTGACTTTGAGGAAACGACTGGTGGCATGCCGAAGGAAAATTAGCCCCATTACAGGAAGGAAGTACTCATTGCTCGCAAAATTGGAATTAGCACGTAAGCTGTCCGCGCTGGCAAATAAGCGTCTTTCAATCTCTCCAATATTATCCAATGTACAGTCTACCTCATCAATTTTTCGAATTTACTATCCAGCGAACTGTCGTCTGCGGCGGGGATTAGGGGATCGGCTAGCTTTGCAATTAGTGCGGTGGTTCCGTGTAATCCCTAGCATTCGTATCAATCTGTTCCGTGTAATCGTCCGCGAGAAGCAGAGTGATACCTATTGCTGCATTCGTCTGAACCTCGCGATATATTCTCTGGGATCCGGGTGAAGGGACGACCATAGGCAGGACGATGTGCTTCAGCTCAAGGCAGAATAGCATTATATCTTTTAATGGCGAAAATGTCAACCTTCTCTGATTGCGGTACCAGGGGAAAGGCATCTAAATTTTCTCCATCACAAAAAAGAAAATAGGGCTAAGTTTGTCACAACTGGTCTAGGAATCGTAGGTTGGGCTGAACGGAAATCCGTTAGTAATCGCTACTCTTGTAGGATCAAGCGAGTGCCTACTTCGCTTGAACGTGCCGCAATTTGAGTGAAACCCAACATTTATCGTACGTTCTACCACCATGAGATCTTCTCTGTAATTAGATGCGTTTTGCCTGCTCAGCAACCCACAAAATATTGACATGTTTTCATGTTTATGCTACAATATCTAGTGTCTCTTTGGTAAAAACGTCTCACGTTTGGCAATCTCCGCCAACTGACCTTGTCTCTCTATGAGACAGAGATGTAGCGATTCCCAAACCCTATAACTGAATAACAAACAGCGTGAGTTTAGAGGCTCTCTAGTTATGATAGCCTCCAAGATTCTCGTAGCCACAATATGCACCATCTGACCGCTATAAAGGATTCACATGAAATACGGCAAAGTTGAAATTCCCGACGCTCTTACAGACGACTTGCGTGACAACAGACTGGTAGTATTTGCCGGAGCTGGTGTTTCAAGGGGTGAACCGGCCCGTTTGCCCGACTTTGAGTCCTTAACCAATAAGATTTCAGAAGGCGAGAGCTACTCTAAAGGGGAAAACGAAAGTCATGAACAATTCCTCGGACGCTTGCATGATAAAGGTGTGAACATTTATAATCTCGCAAAAAACGTGCTTTCTCCCAAAGTCCTGAAACCGACACCACTTCATTGTGATCTTCTGCGGCTCTATGGCAGAGGGCAGCCTGTGCGTCTTGTTACCACCAATTTCGATCTTTTGTTCGAGGAGGCGACGAAGGAAATAATTGACGGTGAACCAGAAATATTTCATGCACCCGCATTGCCTTTAGGGCATCAGTTCAGCGGTATTGTTCATGTTCACGGCTGTATCTGCCATCAGGACCAAATGGTGCTTACGGACAGAGATTTCGGTCGCGCATATCTCAACGAGGGGTGGGCAAGACGTTTCTTACTTGGTTTGTTTGACACATTCACAATTCTCTTTGTCGGATACAGCCATGAAGACACGGTTATGAATTATTTGGTCCGCGCCTTACCTCCCAAACGGGAATTTCAACGTTACGCGCTGATTAAGGACAGCGAAAATCTTGAACGCTGGCACCATCTTGGAATCGAAACAATTTGCTACCCGCAGCATGAGAATGATTATAGCGAACTTTACAACGCAGTGCGTGAACTTTCCGCAGAAGTGCAAAGCGGGAAGGTTGGCTGGCACCGTAAGATTTCTACGGTTGCCAAGAATCCGCCGCCTTCACCCGATAAAGACGACGAAATAGACAACCTTATAACTCGTGTGCTTAAAGATGAAGTTGATACCAAAGGTTTTACAAAAAGCGATCCACCTCCAGAATGGATTGATTGGCTTGACGAGCGTGGACACTTAGCCTCGTTGTTTGGTTACGGCCAGCTACGAGATAGCGAAAGAATCTTAGCTTCCTGGTTGGCAAAACAGTGTTTAGAAAAACATTCGGACCTAATGTTTTTTCTTATAGGTAGGCATGGCACACGTCTCCATCCAACGTTCTGGGATTACATTGCACAGCGCATTGCTTTTTCACAGAAGTTTGAGATTAACAATGAAACACCGCCCAATACAACAATTCTATCCCGGTGGATTTCATTACTGCTTTCGACGGCTCCGGTCGAAGGCAAAACTCCAGATGGGTCTTATGTATGCCCAACTGACAGGTTGGCTTCAATCGCCCGACATTGCATTGCGCACGGTATGGTAAAAGATTCGATGCTAATATTCGACGCAATGGCACGGAGTCGAATATCAATAAATGACAATCGTTATATCTCCCGTAGTGAGAAAGACGAAGAGCTTCAAAGTCTCTTGGGTGAAGAGTTTCGACTTAGCCTGGATGTGCCACTCAATGGCGACTACAACGAGCTAAATGAACTCTGGGAGAAAGGTCTAAAACCAAATTTATCTGAAATCGCACAACCGTTGCTTGAGAGAGTAATCTGGAGTCTTGACCATCAATATGTGCTTCGAAACATGTGGGGAAAGGCCACTCGGTCGTCGGAATATGGCAGCACTTCGCGCCATGCCATTGAAGATCACGACCAGAATGTAGATGGTCACGACATCGACTTGCTAATTGACATCGCACGTGATTGTCTGGACTGGTTGACATCGAATGAACCGGAGGTAGTGGCACAATGGTGCAGTCGCTTTGTGATTTCTGATGCACCGTTGCTACGTAGGTTAGCAGTGCATAGCTTGTCCAAGCGCATAGACCTCACTCCGGACGAAAAGATTCAATGGTTACTTGAGCGTATTGATTTGCACGAATACTCCATTGGCTACGAAGTTAATCAGGCGGTGAAACAAGCGTATCCCGGCACAAGCGTGGATTGCAGAAAGGCTCTCATCAAGAAGGTGCAATCTTACTGTTGGCCTCATCCGGAGCACCCGGAACATGAAAAAATTACGGCACGAGAACACTTCGACTGGTTTCGTTTGCTACACGATGCAGCCCCCGACTGTGTGTTTGCCCAACAAGCTATGGACAACGTTTTGGCGGAGCACCCAAACGTCAGACCTCAAGAACATCCAGAACCTAAAGATATAACTCCTTTGTCACCTGAGGAACTTCTGTCAAAACCTACCCCTGATGTGATTACTCAGTTTTCGTCAATTTTGAAACCTGGAGAACTTCTGTCAAATCCTACCTCTGATTTGACAACTCAGTTTTCGGCAATGGAGGTCCATGCATCCGAGACCGAAATGAAGCGGCTCGTGGAATCCATAAAACGCGATCCTGAAAAAGGTCTGAAGTTAGCGAATGCGTTAGCTGCTGATGGAAGGTGGGATGCTAATCTCTGGAGAGTTTTAATCGACACCTGGCCGAAAATAGATTTAGACATAAATGAACACAGAAAGGTGTTCGAGTGTCTGGCATATACTGAATTGCACTCAAGATTTAGTTACGAAATAAGCGACAAGCTTTATGCGCTCGTGAAAAAAGATGGTCCCTCGTATGCCTTTGAATTGTTGCCCCAAGCCAAGAAAATCGCAGTGGATTTATGGAAAAGCCTTGACCGTCCCGATTCTATTGATACAGAACGTGGGTGGTTTGATGTAAGTGTCAGTTATCCAGTGTGGACACTTGCCAACTTTTGGATTACCGCCGCTTCGCTCTGGCGACAACGACAGGATCCGCCACCACCAGCTCTTAGTGAAGATTATCGCCAAGCCTTATTAGAAATCATCGATGATTCGTCGCCGATTGGTGGGTTAGGAAAGTCCATTCTAGCGAGTCACTTGGGTTTCCTGCTGGCGGTCGATGGGGAATGGACACGAGCATACCTACTGCCGCTTTTTAGACTTGACAATGTGGATTTTCAACCAGCGTGGGATGGCTTTGTAACTGTGGGACGCCTTTCTCCCCCTGTAGCCGAGGCACTGGAGGAACTCTTTCTCGGTGCCGTTACGCGCATTAACACCGAACTGTTCAACCAGCGTTATAAATTCATTGAATGCTACATTGTCATGCTCATATATGTCGTCGATGATATAATTGGCACCTGGATTCCCAAACTTTTTGGGCAGCACAGTCAGGTAAGCCAGCAAGTCAAAGGTAACCCTAAGCGTTTTTCGGATGATAATCGCACGATTCCAGATATCTTTGCATTGAAGATGGCCAGATGTTTAAGACACATGGATGATTCGGAAAAACAGGAATTGTGGGAACGTTGGCTCAAAGATTATTGGGAAGCTCGCTTGAATGGAAAATATGCTCCAATTACGGCCAACGAAGCTCGCCTCATGTTAGATTGGTTGCCGGAGTTGAAGACAGCGTTCTCCGAAGCCGTAGATTTAACTGTTAAAAACGAGCAGAAGCCTTCTTTGAAGAATACAAGGCTTCTCGCTTGTCTCATCAAAAATAGAACATGGAAGAATCACCCCGTCGCCGTGGCAAGATTATTAATTTATCTATGGAACAAGGATATGCCATACTGGGACCAAGATTCTGTGGCGAAAATCATTGAGCCGCTTTTGGAGACGGAAATTTCATCAGAACTCAAACATCAATTAGACGAGATACGCATTCTGTTGCTATAAACAAGGGAGAGTTATAGTACAACAAAAAGGGATTTACGCTCAAGATGAACTTAGGGGCGCGGATCTGGATGATTTGCTATTGATAGACGGAAAAATCGTGTCCTCAAATCAAATCGGGACTATTGGAACACGCGAGCGCGACTGGGATTGGCGGGAGGTGGTTGTTTGTCTTAAAGATAATCCGGAACATGCCGTAATGATTGAAAGTGGAACAAGAGAAGATTGTGTCAAATATTTCGACGCCCTTAAGCGCAATATGAAGCGCATCAGTGTGAAAGTGAATATACCTCCTAGAATCTAGGACTTTCACAAACGCCTGCGGAAAGTTTCAACGTTTTCATTCGCGTTGTTTTCTGAGTTCGATTCGTATTTTCCGGACATAACCCACGCTGACTCCGACTTTAGCCGCAATATTGTGGATGTACTGCCGATAAAAATAAAGGCTTCTACGACCACCCTGACCACTTTGCACTCGAAACCGAAGAATTTCTTCGACAGGTACACGACGCACTGTCCGCGTTGACTCCCAACCGTGTTTAATCTACGCTACAAGCCTCGACTTCACCTGAGAGACATTGTCACCGACTCGAACGATCCGTCGGCACGGTCAAAACCTATCTCTTTCATGCACATCGCAAGTTACGCCACGAACTCCTTCCCTATTTCGAGTGCACGCTCTGAATCTTCACGCGCGACACAAAAAAAGCCCGCTAGCCATTGAGACTTGCGGGCGTAGAATAGAGTGAACATCGCTCAATCGATGAGACCTTTCACGTTCCTTGGGCAGTCAACCCCGTAACCGCCTGATGTTCACCATTGAAATGTTCAAACGTACCAATTAACTTACTCCTGACAATAAGGCTTTTGATATTCGAGCCAACATGACACACCCCGACTCGCCCTCCTCTTTTCAGCATATCCACGTGGACACCCATTAGCATCCCAAGCCCGGAGCTATCCATCAGTGAAACGTTGTCAAAATCAATCAACAACTTTGGATTGTCATCACTCTTGGGCAATTCTTCATAAATGGTTTGACTCAGTTCATTAACGGCGTTTCCGATCAGTTTACCGTTAGGTTTCAAAATGACCACACCGTTTCTTTTTGCAACACGAGTTGACATTTCTACACCTCCTGAATTGGTATGTCCCATTGTCTTGAAAGTAGATAAAACGTCTACAGATCACGCTGACATGCCGGCGTTCTATCACTTATGAACTGGTATGTCAATTAACACCGAAGTGACAACATTGATCCCGCCCGACGGTCAATTGCTTCCTACCAGTTGAATCAGGTACGACTGCTAGAGCAATTATAATGCCAAGACTGGCTAGGCTTTCCGGTATTGCTCATTGCGGGCTTGCCAGTTCTTGATATAACAACGGAGCAGTTGGCATTCATGGGCGGAGGTGGTGGATAAAGCCAACAGACATGTAGCGAAAAGGTTACGATACATCTTACAATTAAAACGGCTTCAATCCGGCACGGCAAAGACTTCAGCGGCTGATTCGCCGGCGATTTATCGCTTATTGGCTTGTCTACAAGGAGAAAGGAGAGTTGACTAGCTCTGTTTTAGGTGTTCGGTGAGTGAGGGCAATTGCTCCTTAGAGCCTGTTTGAATAATCAGTAGCAAAACCATTTTTTGTCACTTATAGGAAGGTTTTTCATGTATTTATTGTAGTCTACTACATACCTGTCGCCCCGCTGGGGCTTGGGTACACGGGGACTTGGCGTTTCTATACACCTTCCGCCCCGCTGGGGCTTTTAAAGGCTAGTGTACGGTGCGCACTTACAAATGTACTTTTCAAACAGGTTCTTAACTTGACTTTGTACAAAACTGACCTGTAGGGGACGTGTGGCGTCGAAATACCCAGCAATTGGTGGTCAGAAAAATAACAGTGGTCAGTTGCCAGTGGACCTCTATGGGAGCTCTATCGCGGTCACTATGGGATCTTCTATCGCCTTCGTTATCAAGATCTCTATCGCACTCGTTGTTCACTCGCTTGATCTCAGTTGATCGTTCCCTTGATCACTCCCTATCCAGTCGCTTGATGGATCTCTATCGCACTCGCTATCCACTCGCTTGATGGTCAGTGACTAGTAAAAGCAGGAAGTGTTCCTAGCATTGTTGACATTGTTAACATTTATGTCCGCTAATCGTTCTTATCGGACGTTTTTTGATGGTGGGCAGAAGATTCGCTATCGCGCTCATTATCCATTCGCTTGATTCCACCCTACGGACTACACCATGAATAACACGTATCCGAAAAGTTCCATTTCGTGTTCAATCCCTCTCATTACGGGGTTCACAACGCGAGTGATTTCACTGCCTCGTTCTCACTATCGAAATGCTCAAAAGTCCCAACCAGCCGACTTCTCACCATCAGATTGTCGATATTTAAGCTAATGTGAATTACGCCAACTCGCCCTCCCCATTTTAGCCGTGATTTGTAGGCATCCATCAATATCCCCAGTGCCGAGCTATCCATCATTGATACATGGGATAAATCAAACAATAGCCGCGGATTGCCTCCTCTTTCGGGCTGCATCTCCCTAAAAATCGTATCACGAAGTTCAGTAACGGCGGGGCCTATCAGCTTGCCGTCAGGCTTCACAATGGTGACGCCATTCCTTTTAGCAACCTTAATCGACATAGTTGTTTCACCTTTCATGGTGCTATCATCTTAAACAAGCCGAGAGCGTCACTCTCAGCAACGTTTCATAATTTAGGGGAATGCCGATTGCAGATAGCTAACAGCTATATGTTTGACATTCGCCAGGGTCAGTGGCAATACGCTGTGATGCTTAGGGCAATGAGTCACGTTTGATACCACTCACACCATTATGCCCTTCACTTCGGCTCGGCAAATACCTTTAGGTCCGTGATAACACCTAGTGCATAGGTCTTGGGAATCACCCGCACCGCATCTCCGGTGGTTCTTACCTTGATACGGGTTGCGCCCTTGATGTATCTCTTACCTAGACTTTGTACAATTTAGAGACATAACAGGAAGCAATAATCAAGTGTTACCGAAGAGTAGAAGAGGTTTTGATTCTCTCGGCTTTTTGGCAGACCATTGAAAAAGACAGTAATGGTTCCCAGTATCATACAGATGAGTTGCTAGGTTTCACTTGAATTTCGGTGTTGCATGGCGAGGCAAGATGACCCGCCTACGGGTTTAGCGTAGTACGGCTTTCTATACCACCGAACCGTTGTACTATTGTACAAAGTCGAGCTAAGTGTTGGGTGTCGGTAGTTAATATTGTCTGAACTGTGATTCATGGGATCTCTATCAGGATTTACTATGGGATTGCTATCGCGCTCATTATCCATTCGCTTGATCCTTCGTTATCCACTCAGTTGATCGCTCGCTATTCACTCGCTTGATGGATTTTGGTGATTACCTTGATTGCTTGTGACTAGCTGCCAGTGATGAACCTAATAAACTGTACCTTGGAACCACTAGGATTTAGCGAAGAATCCAAGTTTTCAAGAAAAAACTTGGATTCGACGTGTGCTAAATACTTGGCGAGTCAACCACTTATACCATTTCGCTAGAATGTAAGTGCATTAACTACCCTGGATCAAGTATAAAAACTTCTGTAGTAAGAAACCTTGTGCCCGCGCAAACTCGGCGGGGCAAGGGGATCTCTATCGCGCTCCCTTTTCAGTCGCTTGATTCCCGCCTACCGAGAAGGTGAAAGATATAATTGAAACATTATATGCACCATTATTAAAGCGAAATGGTATTAGTTACCGACTCCATCGCCGAACATCTCAAAGCTACCATCCCGAACAACCAGCACAATCGGTTCATAAATTGCGTTGCCGTTTGCGTCGAAAGAGAATGTCCCCAGAATCGTCTCGACATCCTGTGCCGTCGCCAAAGCGTCACGAATCGCCTTTGAATCGGTAGACAGTACCGTAGTCGGCGACTCAATACTCGCATCATATTGTGCCTTCGTAATCGCACCATATAGGATATAAAGTGCCGTGTAAGATTGGACAGCCCACGCATCGGGTTCAATGCCGTATGCGGTGCGATAATTCTCAACGAACATCTGATTGAGCGGTGCGTCGGACGTGCTAATCCAAGTTGTAAAGGTGATTGTTCCCTCAGCAGCATCGCCCGCACGCTCCACGTCATACACGCCCAGCTCCGGCACGATGTAGGGAACGGACGACGGCAGCCCCAATTCACGCCCTTGCATTATGACACCCACCACCTCGGCGGACAATCCGGAAATAAAGAGCACGTCCGGATTCGATGCAATTATCGCATTCAGTTGCTCCGTGAAATCGGTATCCCCCGTTTGAAAGGTCTGCGTCGTTAGTTTCTCAACGCCCAGACCATCAAGGGCTGCGTCCAGTTCCTCATGGCTACTCGTAGACCAGACATCGGCATCGTCATATATCATTGCCACCTTCTCATAACCGAGTGCTGCATGAGTCACTTGGACTCCACGCGGATTCTGTACGTCTGTGGCAAGCGCAGTACGAAAGATATAATCGCCAATGCTAGTCAGTCCACTCGCCGACGTAAGCGAGCTGAGCGCCACCACCTGATTTTCCTGTGCTATCGGTAGGGATTGTGTTGCATTCGTAGAGATTCCGATGCCGACGATAGCCGGCACTCCCATCTCGACCAATCGGTTAAAAGCGTCAACTTGTCCTTCGACGGTGCTCATATCGTCAATGGTGATGAAGTTGATGCGTGCTCCGCTGTATTGTAAGCTGTTAATGTCGTCACGAGCGAGAAGATACCCGCGTTCCATCGACAATCCATACGGCCCGGCTACCGAGCCTGTCAACGGCAATACAAGCCCTACGTTAACTATTTCCCGTTCTTTAACGACAACAACTGGGTCAGGGCTGGGGTCCGACATGTCGCCGCCAGTCAAGATATTAAACACCTGCTCACAGCCGAAAAGTCCTCCAATGAGTGCGGCAATCAAACAGAAAAGTGCCACTTTTGCGATGCGGT
>CBDDPW010000022.1:0-730944 GCA_965232535.1 Candidatus Poribacteria bacterium | reverse complement strand
AAGATTTAGGATGGACAACCCATATCTTGTATGGTATCATCCAACGTGCCGGTGATGATGTTGGCTAAGTGGAGTTTTTTGTCTTGATCCCCTCCACTTAGCCTCAGGTTGCATCGTTGCCGGCACCAACTTATGCCAGAGGTGGCGTAAAACGTTGACGGGTTTACGGGGCGTCGGAACCCAATCCTTTTACCGTCAATTCACCACCACTGGCACCAACTTAAACATTAGGAATAGCATCCAAAAATGAAATGCTTTGTGTTTGTACTGTGCTTAACCGTATTAGCCGTATCCTCCACGTCTGCACAGCAATTTCGAATAGATGTCGTTTATCTTAACGACGGCTCTATTATTAAGGGAATCATTGTTGAACAGATTCCGGGCGTATCACTCAAGATAAAAACGGCAGATGGTAGTGTCTTCGCCATCAATATGTCCGATGTCGTAAAAACTGGCAAAGAATTACCGAAACAGCAATCTGGGCAATTTGAAAGGAAAAGTCCGGGGGTTGCATTGGCTCTTTCTTAATTGTTGGCGGCGGACAGCTTTACAACGAGCAATACGAACTGGCAGGTTGCCACTGGGTAGTTGCCGTCGTCAGCGGATTCCTAGTCTATGCCGGACTCGAAGATGACTCGCCTTACGCCGACCATGACGACGATAATGCGATAATCACACTAGGTATCCTTCTCGGATTAGGCAATTGGCTGATTTCAATGATTACTGCGCCACTAGACACTCATGAAATCAATCAACAGCGCCGGCAACAAATTCAGAACTTTTCCCTGCTCAATGATCGCCTGCTGCTCGAACCTTATACATCACGCCATGCACAAGGCGTTATGCTTTCTCTACAGTTTTAAGAGATTGGCTATCTGCTCACAACAGATAGCCAATCTTTATGCAAGTCTTTACAGAAAGGAGGTGATCCTATGAGAAGGCAACCAGTCTTTCCGCCCAAGTGCGACATCATACTCACTGAAGAAGAGTACGAACTCATCATGAGGCATAGAGCCTTTAAGCGTATAGCCTATGAACAAGAACTACGCCAACTGGCTCTTAGCCAACGAGTGATGCCTAGACCCGCACCTAAACGACCATTTAGGTCGCTCAGCTCTCTACAGTTTTAAGCGACTGGCTATCTGCTCAGAACAGATAGCCAATCATCGCCATTCAATACCCCATAGGAGGTTTTGCCATGTTCATCAAACTTAGATCCCATAATGTCTGTATAAACCAATGGTGCTAGTATATGTAGTATTTAAATCATAAATGACATACTATATACTGACACGATGATGTGCGATTATGCGCGGTTGACAAATGTTGCGCCTACCTGACCTGCTAACAACCTAGATATAGTATGTCATTGAAAATCATGTACCAATTAACTAGCACCAAAGGTTATAAATCTTGATTTTGTCAGAAGCATTGGGACTACCATTGAGGATAACACCCCCAAGATTTTGATAGACACTCATGGAAGTGGAAAACCAACCGAAATCAGTTTTGACACAGTAGAACAAATGGATCATCAGTTCAATCAGTTGTTAGCTCTAATCAGTGCTAATCGTCCGATGTGTCAGTTTTGATGACAATAATCCATCTTTTGTTTTCTTCATCCCATTCGCAGGTACCGCCATTCATTGTGAATGATTCCTCCTTCCTCGCTAGGCAAAGCAATTCTTCAGGAAATACTCAACGACATTGCTCCGCTTTCGATGGTTGTACTTATAACACGCCTCCGATACAAACAGTGGCGTGAACTGGCGAGTATATTTGTGGTGCGATCCGTACCATGCACGCTTGAGGAGTGACCAAAAGCCCTCGATCGTGTTGGTATGGGTTGCACCGTCCACATACTGCACACTATGATTGATAACCTCGTGCTTCATCGTGGAATCCACCGCGTTGTAAGCCTTGTATTCATCGGTTATCAATGTAGAACCGTCAGGATTGACGTTATTCCTGATGAAGTTTAACACACCTTTGCCGCTCAAATCATCTGCCACTTGTGCCTTGACGTTTCCGTCCCGCTCCACCGCACCGATGACGGGCGTTTTCTTTGTGCCGCGCCCGCGCTTGGGCTTGTCTTCCGGGTCTTTGTTGTCGTCATCTTCGCGCTTGTTTTCCTTGCGCGGCTTGCCACCCACATAGGTTTCGTCGGCTTCGACAATCCCCTTGAGCAGAGCAATGTTATCCGTAGCCATCTCAGCCCGTATCCGATGTTGCATGTACAACGCCGTTGGTTGAGTTAATCCGAGATCGCGTGCCAGTTGATAACTGGACAGGCTTTTCTTGGCGTTCATCATCAACCCGATCGCCGCAAACCACTTCTGTAGCGGTACTTTAGTCCCTGAAAAGAGTGTACCGGCTAACACATTGAAACTTCGAGGGCAATCATAGCAGTTCCATCGCCCTACCACGCGCTTGGCATGAACCCTTAACCCCGATTCATAGACTTTATCCTTGCGCTTTTCGGTCTTGCGTGCGACCTTGACACTACCGCACTTCGGGCAATACGCACCGTGCTCGAATCGGACTTCTTCAAGGTACGCTATACATGATTCATGTGTCGGAAAACGTTCCATAATCTCGTACAAATTCATCGGCTTGACCTCCCATTTAGTATGCCTAAATGGTATCATATTTGGTCTTGTATGCCAAGCCTAAATCTTGTTATTCCGCTTAATTATACCCTCGTTGACTGGATGGGTAGTCATTGCACAGGGGATAAACAACCCTGAGCGATATGCTTCAATGCACTGAGACGATGACGCAGAAAAGTGATGAGCAGCGATTGCGGGATTATGGTGTACTTCGAAGTAGCGTTCTAGTCGCCACCTAAGTACCGGTTCAGGGAGTCCTTGTAGGTCATGGTTGTTCATCAGTGATGTTGCTGTTTTGAAACGACTCTCGCTAGTCATTCCCTGAAAATGTTCATCAAGCTCCTCATGAGACTGCAATACGTCCATTACCATTTGCAAGACTCTAACGCTGGACTCCTCGTCTGGTTCTATAATCGTAAGGTCAGACTCCTGTGATTGTTCATCTCGTTTATTCATTGGGAATTTCCCTTTACGTATTCGGGCGTCCCCAGTTTTGGTAACTCCATAATGATACCACATAACATGCGCCTTAACAAGCGTTTAGTAACAAATTTTTGAGGAAGAATCACCGCAAGTGTAGTTTTTTATACCTGCCCCCTTCATTTCAAGCTCCAACAACGCATCCAGAGCCGCTCACGTTTAATCGTACACGATAAAAGATAGTCAGTATAAAACACCTACTTACCATCCGCATTATTTGAAGTTGAAAAGTTGAATTTCGTCGTTGAGTATAGGTATGACAACTCAACCTACCTCTTTGACTGAAATTCAGATAGAAAGACTTGATGATATTCCGCTGTTGATTGGCTTGCAGCAGCGTTTGGGGCTTGATGTTATCATAGATGATGTGATTCCTCGTCACTGGCGGCATCAAGGATTGTCGCTGGGTCAACTTGTTGTGGGCTGGAATGCCTACATTCTGTCAGAAGCCGACCACCGCAAGATAGCTGTTGAACGCTGGGGTGTCGAGCATCAAGCGCTGTTGTCAGAATTGTTTGGCACACCCGTCCGTCGCACCGATTTCAGTGATGATCGACTAAGTCAACTACTCACGGAGTTAGCTGATGACGCAGCGTGGCGCTGTATTGAGCAAAAACTCTGGCATAACAGTATCTCCGTTTATCAACTTGTACCTGATCGAGTTCGACTGGACGCGTCTCGATTTAGTGGCTATCATACCCCTTGCGATGATGGGTTGATACAACACGGATACAACTCAGACACGCCACAACTTGCGCAAGTGAAGCTGATGGCTGCCAGTATTGACTGTGGAACATCGGGACACCTGCTTTCGACCGATGTGGCGTCGGGCGAAAAAGCGGACGCCCGGTTGTATCTACCGACGATTGACGATGTGCGTCAGATGACCGATGAATCCGGGCTATTGTATATCGGCGACAGTAAAATGAGCGCCATTGAGATTCGCGCCGAACTGGAACGAAAAAGGGATTTCTATTTGGTTCCGTTGGCGAAAGTCGGCGGCGTTCCGGCGCTCTATGAGCAATGCTTGGCGCCCATTGTTTCTGGTTCACAGCCTGCGACGTTAATTTACTCTTTTGATAATGAGTGCCAATCGCCGGAGCTTATCGCAGCAGGGTATGAGACAAACCGTGCTCAGACAACCACTCCGGCTTCGGGAGACACCTTTACTTGGCAAGAGCGCATCTTAGTGGTGCGTTCCTTATCCAAAGCCAAAACGCAGTTCGCTACTTTAGAGCGAAACCTTCAACAAGCGACAGAGGAGATACTTGGCTTAACACCAGAACCCGGACGTGGACGACGGCAGATTTGCACCGCAGCCGAGTTGGAGCAAAAGGTTGAAACCATAAAAGCGACGTATCAAGTCGATAAGTATCTCCACTATACTGCCGAATGCGAAGAATCGGTGAAAACGTGTTACATCGGTCGTGGACGCGGAGGTGCCAATCGCCGAAAGAGGGAGATTTGTAACGTTCGCTATCAAATCACACAAGTTATTCGAGATGAGCAGGCGATTCGGCACGCCTACTGTCAGATGGGGTGGCAATTGTACGCCACCAATCAACTCCAAGCGCATCTACCGCTTGATGAAGCCATCCGACTTTATCGTGCCGCGCCGCGCATCGAACGCCATTTTCACCTGTTTAAATCCGCTCCGATAGGGATTTCACCGTTTTATGTAAGAAACGATGACCAGATTAAAGGGCAGGCTCGACTGCTTTCGCTGTGTGTCCGACTTTTGACCTTGATTGAAATTGTCTGCCGACGTCATCTCAAAGCGCACGGTCAAACTTTGCCAGGACTGTACCTCGACAACGCAAACCGTCGCACCGCCAAACCGACAGCAAAGCGACTTTTACGCGCTTTCCGTGGTATCCATCGCGTGCGATTGTCAAATCAGGTCACATCTTACACCACCCCACTGACCGATTTACAACAACAGATTCTTTCGATACTTTGTATCGCCACATCAATTTACCAAGCTAGAGCGCCTGATTCACACCACTCGTGACCTTCACACGAACGTGCGGACAAACTCTAGACTAAATCTGCTACACATAATTCAACTTTTGCTCAGCTGATAATGCGGATGATAAGTAACACATTCAACATAATCCAGATTATGACATTTATCACAATCAGATAACTCACGTACCTGCGTGGCTTCACCGATAGGTTGTTTCCAAAACGCTTATTCATTTCAGCCTCAATGGGCTTTCGGGGGCACTGCATAAATCACAATAGAGCATATATCGCTTTTTGAAGTGAGATCTGAACACCCAAAAAAATCTGTGAAAAATGAACTTCACGACTACCTGAAATGGTCTCATTCCCTTACACGTTCGGCAGTAGTGCATAACCTCACCCACGGCCTCTCTCTTGATGCCTGAATACCATGAAATCTTCATAGGAATATACCTCTGTTCAGAATTGTGTTTGGATTATATCACATTATGCATGCTTGAGAATGACCGTGTAACTCAATTGATTTGATCAGTTCTGAGTGTTTGACAACATTCCTACCTGACCCAACACGCCAGAGAAACCCTCTAGTTCTCTCGTGGTTCAATAGTTCATATTCCGGGTATATTTCCTCCCTTGCAGGAGACACAAAAAAAGCAGGGCTTAATGCCCCGCTTTGCAATGTTGATGAAATATGACTGCCAGAATCACGCTCGTTCTTTGACTAATATCTTTACAGTGTCTATCAAGCTAGATTTCTCATTGGAAAGTCTGGAATTCTCATCGGTAAGTGCGGACACTTGTTCCTTGAGTTCTTCCACCTCTTCCCTAATCTCAGCTAATTGTTCATCGTATTGTCTACAATAAAGGTCAAAGCGAGTGTCAACTTGCGCACCTAGCTGATTCTCAACCTCTTCGCTAATGGTACGTCGTCGGGCTTCGTCCCGTGTGACATCATCATATACGGGGTAATCCTCACCAAAGTCATGCGGTCTGTATGTAACCAATGGTGCTAGTATATGTAGTATTTAAATCATAAATGACATACTATATACTGACACGATGATGTGCGATTATGCGCGGTTGACAAATGTTGCGCCTACCTGACCTGCTAACAACCTAGATATAGTATGTCATTGAAAATCATGTACCAATTAACTAGCACCAAAGGTTATGTAGACTCTGCAGATTCAGACCATCCAAATCTGTGTAAATCTTCGGGGTTTGTCCGGAATCCCATCATAACCTCTTAAGTTTTCGGCTCTTCAGCCTTAGGTTGTGTTAAGTATACTATGAGATTGTGAAATTGTCAATCATATATGTAGTGTTGATGGACTGATGACTCTTTAGCAGTTGCCGATAATTTAATGTCCGTCCAACACACCTCTCACGGTTTCTCTTACCATTTCAAGTTTTCGCTGCGTACTGCTATTCCCCCGATTTGCCAAGAGCTGATGGCTTGGTCTATCCGAGTGTTTCGTAAAACGACCGGAATTTGCCTTGATGGTTTGGGTCTGGTCGTTTGCGTATCAAGTCACATGCTATCATGTCAGATTCAATCCGATAGCTTTTGAACTTCCAACCCTTGCGTTTTGCGCCCAATAGTGTTAATATCTCGACACACACATGACTTAAACCCAACGATTTTCTTTGATTTTAAAAAACTTTGCCAGCTAACAGGCTACTTCCTGTTTATGTTGCGGCAATTTATCTATCGGAGTTAGGCCTGACTGCATTTTCTAGCAGGTTTATTTTTTGAGAGAAGGGTGCAAACTGTACGCAATATGAAAATAATTGTAACGGATAATAGTTATAGTGAAGATCTCCGTCAAATGATACTGGAAGCGGCGGGGAGTAACAGTGTTGTATTCCCGTCTTCCACTGAAGAACTGTTGGAAGCACTTGATGAAGAGGTGGAGGTCATCTTCGGTGGGGGCAGTGAAGAAATGATGAGGCGAGCGCCGAATCTGAGATGGGTCCAATCCAGCTCGGCGGGGATGGACTCATTCCTGACGCCGGCGCTACGGGACAGCGATATTGTGGTTACAAATGCGGCAGGTTTATACGGGCCTAATGTTGCCGACCAGGGATTCGCGCTGCTGTTAGGGTTGGTTCGAGGTATTCATCACTTTACCCGCCGCCAAGACAATCACAATTGGGACAGTCACATACCCACTCCGATTATAGAGATTGCCGACCTTACAATTGGAATCGTCGGCATGGGCGGGATTGGCGGCTTTATGGCAAATCGGGCAAAAGGATTTGACACTTACGTTATCGCGGTTGACGCTTTTCGCACGGACAAACCGGAGAATGTCGATGAACTGATGCCAATCGACCAGCTTCCGGAGTTGATGCGCCGATCCGACGCGGTAATGATTGCCTGTCCACTCACAGATGAGACGCGCGGCCTGATTAACGCGAGCAATTTGGCATTGATGAAGTCTACGGCTTATCTAATAAATGTCGCACGCGGACCAATTGTTGATCAAGACGCGCTAGTCGAAGCGCTGCAAAACGGCACCATTGCGGGAGCAGGCTTGGATGTGACCGAGGTTGAGCCGCTCGACAAAGAGAGTCCGTTGTGGGATATGGAAAACGTGATAATTACGCCTCATGTTGCCGGGGTATCACAGCGCCGGTTTCCGCGACTGGTGGGGTTCTTCTGTGCCAATCTCAAGAAGTATTTGGCAGGTGAACCGTTGGACAACGTCGTGCGGAAAGAACTCGGTTTCTAAAGAAGGGGGGCTATCCCGATCTTGGAAAAAAGCGGTACAAGATTGAGGGGAAAGGTCGCCATCGTCACTGGCGCCGGAAGCCGTGAGGGTTACGCTGACGGCACCGGGCTGGCGACAGCCGTGCTTTTTGCCATGCAGGGCGCCCAAGTGCTCGTCGTGGATGTCGATGCCGAGAACGCGGCCCGAACGGTTGCAGCCATTGAGGAAGTCGAGGGAGAAACATCAGCATTTGTCGCCGATGTCACGCAAAGCGGGGATTGCGAAGCAATGGTTGAGGCGGCAATCGAGCGATTCGGTCATTTGAACATCTTGTTCAACAACGTCGGCATCAGCGGGATTGGTAACCCGGGGACCGTTCTCGATGTAGAGGAAGACGGTTGGGAACGGATGATGGAAATCAATCTCAAGAGTATGATGCTTACGTGCAAGCACGCGATCCCTGCAATGGTAGAAACGGGCGGCGGATCCATAATCAACGTATCTTCAATCGCGGCTCTGCGATCCCCGAATATGGCACCCGAGGTTGCGTACGCAACATCCAAAGGGGCGGTCATCTCGCTGACTCGAAACATGGCAGTACATCACGGCAGGGATGGAATTCGCGTCAACTGCATTGTGCCGGGCTACCTTTACGCCTCAATGGTTAGCAAGATATCGGACGAATACCGTGATCTACGGCGCCGAACGGCACCGCTGGGAACGGAGGGAACAGCTTGGGATGTGGCGTGGGCAGCCGTATTTCTCGCCAGTGACGAATCTCGCTGGATATCGGGAGTGATGCTCCCAGTTGACGCCGGGTTACTCGCGACTACACCACTAACCATGTTGCCCCATCTTCGCTGAGTTTAGATTTTATCCGTCCAAATGCGAGTCCATCCAGCATAAACAGAGTGGAACCCAATCCACGAAATAGACAGTATCTGTGTATTCGGATGGAGAACTATGCCATTTCAAAACGTTATTAGTGCACAAATACCGTATATCAAGAGGCTCCTCGGCGGGGCAAGATGTCGCACCTACAGAGTAAGTGAATGACATTGTCATGCATCAAGTGCGCTATTATCAAGTGAAGCGGACTATGGAGAAGATTCTGGGCCTGACGGTTTAACGAATTCGATGTATACTTTAGGTTGGCTAATGCTGCGCTTTTTTATCAGTAATAATGGTTTCTAATAACCAATGGTGCTAGTTTAGAGGCTGAATTGAGCGATTGATAAAGGGACAAAGCCATCATCTTCAATCGACAGACCGTTCCACTGCACCAAGATATTAAACAAAGCCATTGTAAAGCCGACTCGCGTTTTGAAGTAACTCCAACGTCGATGCATGACTTTCTTAAAATGACACACGAGCGTCAACATGGACAAAATTGTTTCTATCAGCATCCGAGAATTCCACTCACCACGTCGGCACAGACGCAAGTTGGAAGGAAACCAATCTACTTTGGCAAAACCTTCATCGGCAAACACAACCATCTGGTCACTGATTCCATCAACGAGGTGTTGAAAGGCAGTTCCATCATATACATTGGCAGTGTCGCAATCCCAATTGACAATCTGCCCGAGATGGTTGTGTAGCAGGCAAAGTTTTCCGCCTACAATCCATCGTTGATTGGAAATACCTTTGCGCCCGATTTGACGCTTAGAACGTCCTTCTCGACGCGGGTGAATCAATTCAATGCCGTAAGTGTCAATTACGCCGATGAGCGAAGGTGCCGCCATGAACACGTCAATAAGATGTCGATGCCCATCAAACAAACGGAGCAATCGAGTGCGATGGGGTAATCTTGGGAATACGTGTTTGAAATTGTTTGCTATCCAGCGATAGAAGGCGCGATTGCTCACGCCTTTGAGTGCAAAGAGCATGGCAATGGTAACCACTTCGGACGGATAGAGTTTGGCTTGGCTATGCTTACGATTCTTGCCGCGTTGTGAGAGTTTATCATCAACACGACAAAACAATTCTGTGGTAAAATCTTCAATGGTCATGAGTCTAGATTTCCTCCCGTTATTTGATAACTACTGGTACTCAAATTAACGGTAGAATTGAGGAAATCGTCTCATGACCATGACACATTTCGCACCAAAGCAATGCCGAAACGGAATGTTATCCCCATTTACCTCCAAATTTCAAACTAGCACCATTGGTTAATAAGAATTGCGTAGCACCAGTAAGTCGCGATTCGAAGATCGCTCCTACAAGAGTTGGAGTATCGGTGCGGTTGGAAACCGCACCTACCTACCAGACGCTTGAAAACACGCAATTTTTAGCAGCGTAAAGTATAATTTGTGCGAGTTAATGCATTTCTGCGGCAATGACATGTTGCACATTACCAAAAAGCGCAGTTCGTCGTTCACATTGGCTTGACTCCCGGTCAGCGTTACTCCGACTTTATCTGTTCCCACTCCCACAATATTATCGTGCCATCCTGGCTTCCACTGGCGAGTATGGCTCCATCCGGCGAAAAGGCAAGGTCTTTGATACCGGCTCCATGTCCTTCCAAAGTTCTCAGATGTTTTCCCGTGGCAGCATCCCACAACTGAATTTCAGGGTTCTTCCACCATCCGCCACTAGCGATTGTCTTTCCATCGGGCGAAATCGCGATACTTGCGACCCAACCAGACTCCTTGGAGATCTTTCTAAGAAGTTTTCCCGCCAAGACATCCCAGAGATTAATGTTGCCACCCGATTCTCCACTAACGAGCGTGTTTCCATCGGGTGAAAACGCGATAGCGTTAACGCGTCCCGCGCCTTCGGCGAGCGTCTTAAGATGCCGTCCAGTGTCAGCCTCCCACAATCGAACAGTTTGGTCGTGACTACCACTGGCAAACACGAGTCCATCGGGTGAAAACACTATGCTTGAAACTTTAGACGTATGCCCCGTAATGGTTTTCAAGTGTAATCCCGCATGTGCGTCCCACAACAGAATGGAGTTGTTTCTCCACCATCCGCCACTCACGAGTTTTTCTCCGTTAGGCGAATACACTAGATTGCTAGTACCTACATCCTTGGCAAGTATCTTCAAGTTTTTTCCGGTCTGTACGTTCCACAATCGAATCGTCGAGTCGCGCCCGCTCCCGCTGGCGAGAGTATTACCATCAGGAGAAAACGCAACGGACAGAACTTCGTGCGTGTCTCCGATAAGAACATCAAGCTGCACCCCCGTGTGCGGGTCCCATAGCCGAATTGTACCGTCGCTATTCCCACTGACAAGAGTGTTACCATCACGAGAAAACGCTAAACTGTTCACACTATCCGTATGCGTCGCCAAGATTTTCAGATGTCTTCCTGTAACGCCGTCCCACAACCGAATTGTGTTGTCCTCACTGGCGCTGGCAAGCGTTTTACCATCAGGCGCAAATGCTAACCCCAGTACCATTGCGGAATATCCCGCAATGGTTTTTGAATTGCTACCCGCAACATCCCACAGTCGGATCGTGGTATCCGAACTTCCACTGACAATCGCCTTTCCATCAGGGGAATAGGCAAGGTGCGTGACAGGATACGGATGACCTTCAAGAGTCTTCACGAGCTCCCATGTGTTTGTCTCCCAAAATCGAATCTTCTGGTCCGTACCTCCGCTAGCCAACGTTTTCCCATCAGGTGCAAAGGCTAAACATGCAACATATTCCTCGAGATTATCGGAATATGATTCATCTTTCCCCGTAACGTCCTTCCACCACTGTGCTACCCCGTCTCGCCATTCGGCGCCGACTGTTTTCAGGAGTTTTCCAGTGTTGATTTCCCACAATCGAAATCTATTGCCATCTTTTCCGCCCGCGCTTGCCAACATCTTTCCATCGGGGGAAAACACGATAGAGGCGACGTGCTCTCGATAACCGGTTAGAGATTTACGATGCTTTAGGGTTGCACGGTGTTTTCCTGTCTTCGCATCACGCAACCGAATTGTGCTGTCCCCACTGCCGGTTGCGAGCAAGCTGCCATCAGGGGAGTAGGCGATGCTAGTGACCCAATTGGAATGTCCCTTTATTACCTTCAGACGCTTCCCTGTGCTAGCATCCCACAACCGAACATTATTGTCCTCGCTGCCGCTAGCAAGCGTATCGCCGACGGGAGAAAATGCAACGCAAGTCACCTGTCCGGTATGACCGGTAAGCAGGCCAACCTCATCGCCGGATTTAGCATCGTAAAGCCAAATCCCAATGCCGGATGCCACGGCAAGATGTTCGCCATCGGGAGAGTACGCAATATCGTGAATCTTACCATTGCCGAGACGCGCTTTGGCGCCTTCGGGCAACTGCTGTTGGACAAAATCTAAACCGCAGGAACTCGGTAGAAACGCAATGAGAAAAGCAAATATCGCCACTATACATGAGCGCGCCTCCATCATCGAGACGTTCCTCCTTGGAATTCTGCACTTACCAGTTAGGGTAAGAATCCGTGATTTTCGATGTGAAAATGAAAGCTGACACGTTTCGGATAAAGAAAAACCCCGACCAATGCCGGGGTTTTCCAATTACGCAACTTTGAGGCCAGACTCGCTAATTGAGTTCTTCGGACTAGCGAAGAATCCGCTGATCGCTCAAGTCTTTGCTACCGATTCCTTTTGAGAAACTAGCGCCACGGTATTCCTTAATTTCCAAGTCGTGGAAAGCGTTGACGATACTGTACTGCGTCGGCAGGTCTTCCCATCTCGCTTTATGGAACTCCACCGTGCCTTCACCGCGCCAGAGCTCCGTGGTTCGCTCATTTCCACCCTCGGACGGCGTGAGCACGGCGTAAGCAACGTCAGGCGTACCCCACTCTCCCGTTCTCGGTATATATTTGTAATGCAATGTACCGGTCAATACATCGTCATCCGATTCATGGGACGGTGCCGCCGCAGGTGCGGTCTGCGGGAGCGGCATCTCATGCAAATTGGATAATTTCATATCCAAAAACTTGAATCCGAGCCAACTGGCGATAGCGTGAATTTCGCCGCGAAGAACAACCGGCTCCGGGAGCTCACAATAGATTTTAGAGAATCCCAACTGTTCACGTCCAGTGAGAATCGGATCGCACAGGTTCTCCCACAGCACGGTCAGCAGACTGCCTTCGGCGCGATCCTCTTCACCGTTAAACACAACCGGAAAGCTCACGCCGAGTACATTGTATCCGCGCCCAGCCAGCCACTCTATTTCCGTCATGTAAGTCGCCGAAACCGTTACGACTGGCTCTCCACTTAATTCAAAACCCCCGGGCGGCAGTAATTCCTCCAGTTGCCCGCTATTGGTCAGAAAGCTGACGGAGACAGACGTCGACTTGGGGTTATCTTTGCATTCAAACTTGCGGCCATCCGGACCCTGCCTCGGACCTGTACTTGGTCCAAAGTGTGTCGGCATCATATACATGGTTTGCGGATCCAGCTTGTACGCCATGATGTCCTCCTATCCGATCTGCGGTTAATAGTATTGCGACCACCGAGCCGCCAATTCATCCTTCAGTGCAGCCCCTGTCTTTTCCCAACCACTTGATAGTGCGTTCCGGTCCCACATGGCGCAGTAATCTTTAATCCCCAACTCGGTATAGTAATCCATCTTTTCGGGGGTGGGAAATTCCAATTCGACGCGGGGTCGAAGCCCCTTGGCAAGCGCCGTTTTGATGACCTGTTTCTCAAAATACTGAATTTCTTCGGGCGTTGGCGTGCTCGGGCGACTGAACCCGAAATCCGACGGTCCCCACTGGATCATGTCAACACCCAACTCCGCGGCAACAGAACAGATTTCATCAAGATTTTGGACCGCAACATCCTTTTCAATCATTATCATGAACCCAATGTCTTCAATCTTCTGAAGGTAGCTTTCGCTGGCGCTGTATCCTTCGATGGCGATTCGGCGGATCTTAACCCCCATGTGCCCGTCTATTCCGGGCTTGTCGGGTCGAAGTATCTTGTGGCACGCGACGATGTCATCAGGTGTCCGTATGTCGGTGAAGAGAACAGCATGAAACCCTGCACCAACGGCTGCCTGCGCCCAAAAGCCTTGGCTGTATTGGTCGAGTTTTATGATGAGCGATGTATTGTACAACTCCGCCGCGCGCGCCATGTTGTTCAACAAACGCATGTCAAACATGCTGTATTCTGCGCTAAACTCTATAGTGTCATAATGACCAGTTGCCGCGGCTAACTCAATGAGGTCTTCGTGAGCCGTCATAATGTGAGTTCCGGTAAGCGGAGCACCGGAGTTCATTCTCTCTCTAAAGCGATTTGATGCCATCGGTAGATTCTCCTTTTATTTTACGTTATTCCATTTCTCTAAATTGTCTGCGCATAAATGGTGTCAATCAAGTCGTTCCGAGGCAGGGTAAGGAGATTCCTATCACCCCCACTATTCGTTCGGTTGATTCCTACCTACGGAAAAATGGATAATAGTATTAATAAATCATATGTACTGTCATTCAAGCGAAAGGGTGTTAGTGTGGACATACAATCAGAGGCGAGTGTCAAAGTGATTTTGTAATTGCCTGTGCAAATTGACAAAACATCAGAAAAGTTCGCGGTAACCTACAAGTAGGTTCTTAACCGTGACCGAAGAATTTGGCAAATAATCCCCATCCGCTAATTCCCGCGAAGACAATGAGTATGCCCGCGGATACAACGGCGCCGATTAACATCGGCGGCCGCGTCCGATAGACGGAAGGCAGTTTGAAATTTAGATATAGCGCAGCGAGCATCATCATGGCAATCGCCAAGTTGGCGATGAGGAAGCCGGCAATCTGTGTGAGGATGTGGAATGGAACGTTGCTCCAAATGATGATCGCAGTGGTGAGGAACAGATAACCGCAGATTAACCGCTGAATCTTATTATAATCCCACTCACGGTTGGGCCAGACCGCTTGAAGAAATTCCTGTGAGACGCGTGCATAAATCTCAGGCAGCGCTTGGAGTGTCCCCCACAGCGCGGCAATGATGCAGATATAGTAAACCCAAACCAACGATGCGTGGATATTACTCCACACATGCGCCTGCTCGGTGAGTAAGCTCCACCCTTTGAACTTGGTCTCTAGAGGATAAAGCACTGCCGCGCCGGATATCATGAATGCCCCGGTTACGATGAACAGAACGATAGCACCCATTCCGACATCCCAGCGCAACGGCGCGGTGATTTTTCGGAGGCGTGCCACATGTTCCTTGCCTTCGGGCAGGTAGTCAATCTTATTACGCGAAAAGGCGTATTCACGGATAGCAGAAATCTTTTTATGGCTCGTCATTCCCCAGCGGTGCAGTCCAACCCAATTCGCGTACACAATATAGCCCAACACGGACCCGCCTACATAAGCAAACGCCGTCGCCATGGTTAACAAGGGGTTCTTGACGGCGTCATCAGGTGTCCAGGGAGGAGTTTCCGGCAACTGTCCGACGCTTACGCTTCCAACCAATGCCTTGCCAAAATCGGGACGTACCATTAATGTGCCAATAATCGTACCAGTGACCAAGATACCGCATATGATGAGTTGCTGCTTTTCCAACCTTTCAAAGGAGAGACGCAAGCTTAGTGCGAGTGCAAGACCAATGAAAGCACATGTAAATAGGTTTTCCCAGATCGGCTCAGGAATCGACTTGGGCACGCCGTCGAGGAAGTAATGAAAAAGATCGCCGCACGGTTTTGCTATTGGCACCCATGCAAGCGGGGCGCCAATCATTTCCATGATTAGAATGGTGAGTAACAGCCATCCACGCGGACCAGGCGATGACCTACATGCTCACCGCTGACAGCAGTGTAGCGTCCGAGCAGATAAGTGACGAATACGCCTTTGACAACGCAACTCAAAAGCACAAGCCAGAGCAGACCGTAGCCCGCCCAAGCGCCCGCACTGACAACAACAATGGTCTCGCCCGCTCCGATGCTTGCCGACGCAACAATAGCGGCAGGTCCAAATACGGCAAGCAATCCGAACAACTTCTTCATCGACCACGGTTCAGCAAAGACACCGGTTGGTTGCGGGATTTCAATCTTTTCGACTGTGTCTTCGTTCTGCTCAACCGCGTCACTGCTTTTCATAGAACTCTCTGCCATGGTTCTCTGATAAAATCATATGGGAATGTAATTTTGATGTGCGGTGCTCTTCATGCTCCATTTCATTATAAGGGCAAGTTGAAGTTCTGTCAACCTACGAATTCGCTGGGCTCGAGAAAACGCATCTGAATTTGAGCGATGTGGAAGGATCGGAGGCGGGAAGGGCGGGCAAATGGATAGATGGGAATCGCGGTATTTCATGCGAACCGTAGGACGGAATTTCAACGATGCGCGGCGTGTCCGCCAAGCACGTTACGCCAAGGCGAGCGCTTTCTTCAAGAACCGGCCAGTATGTGAGGTTTCCTCCGCAGCAACGGTCTCGGGCGTCCCCATCGCGACAATCTCTCCACCGGCATCACCGCCTTCAGGTCCAAGATCAATGACCCAATCCGCGCACTTGATGACATCCAGATTATGTTCAATCACGACTATGGTGTTGCCTTTATCGACCAACCGATTCAGCACGTTGAGGAGTTTCTTCACGTCGGAAAAGTGCAAGCCCGTGGTCGGTTCATCCATGATATAGATAGTTTTTCCCGTACTGCGTTTGGCAAGTTCACGAGCCAGTTTAACGCGCTGTGCTTCGCCGCCGGACAGCGTCGTTGCGGCTTGTCCGAGTTCAATATAGTCCAATCCGACATCGTAGAGCATCTGCAATGGTTTTCGGATTGTGGCTACATTTTGAAAGTGATCCAAAGCCTCCTTCACTGTCATAGCAAGGATATCGGCGATATTCTTCCCTTTGTACCGGATTTCAAGGGTTTCGCGATTGTAACCCGTTCCGCCGCAGGTTTCACATTTCACCCAAACATCAGCCAAAAAGTGCATTTCAACACGGGTATAGCCGTGTCCATGGCAATTCTCGCACTGTCCTATTTTCAAGTTAAAGCTGAATCGCCGGGAATCGAACCCTCTGGTCTTCGCTTCCGGCAACTCGGCGAATAGATACCGAACCTTCGTGAAAATGTCGGTGTAGGTCGCCGGGTTGGATCGAGGCGTTTCCCCTATCGGTTGCTGATCAATGTTAATCAGTTTGTCGAGATGCTGTATTCCGGAGATTGATCCGTACTTTCCGGTGCGCATCTTGGTTTGATTCAAGTCGGTTGCCAGAGCGGGGTAGAGTGTTTCTTCAATGAGGGAACTCTTGCCCGATCCGGAAACTCCCGTTACGCATGTTAGAGTTCCCAAGGGAATCTTCGCATCAATCGATTTGAGATTATTCGTCTGGGCGTTAGCGATTTCAAGCCATTCTCCCTTTCCCGCTCTCCGTGTTTCGGGAACTTCGATTCTTAACGTTCCAGCCAAATAACGCCCCGTAACCGAGTTTACATCTTCCTTAACTTCATCCGGCGCACCGGTGCTAACCACCTCACCGCCGAGTTTGCCCGCGCCCGGACCAAAATCGACGATATGATCGGACATCAACATCGTCTCCATGTCATGCTCAACGACCAATACGCTGTTTCCGAGATCTCGAAGATGCGCGAGAGCTCTCAATAGCCGTTCCTGATCGCGTTGGTGTAACCCGACGCTGGGTTCGTCCAGAATATAGGTTACACCCGTTAGTCCGCTGCCAAGCTGGCTCGCGAGTCGAATTCGTTCCATTTCGCCGCCCGAAAGCGTTGGCGCGGGCCGATCCAATGTCAAGTAGTGAAGTCCCACGTCCATAAGGAATTGAAGACGGTTTTGAATCTCATTCAAGAGATTGCGCGCAATCTCCACCTGATGGGGCTGCATCTCCTGCGTCACGTGCGCCGGGTTGGCCGCACCTTCCGCCGGAGGATCTGCGAAAAACAGGGTTGCCTCCCCAATCGACATCGCCGTGGCATCCGCTATGGTTTTCTGGCAGATCTGAACGCTGCGCGGGAATGGTTGTATGCGCGTGCCGTCGCATTCTCGGCAGACTCGGCGTCCACGGTAAAATGTTCCAATTCCCTCGCAATGCGGACATTGTCCCAGTGGACTATTGAACGAAAAGTGGCGCGGCGTCAACTCCGGGAAACTAATTTCGCAGGAAAGGCAGGCGGAGTGAATGCTGAAAAAGATTGGGGCAAATGCCGGATCGTCCGTCTTGAGAACAACCACGCCGTTACTCTGATTGAGTGAAGTCTCGACGGCTTCCGATAATCTCCCCTGTTCTTCGGTGTCGAGTGCCATGCGATCAACCACAATCTTGACATCATGTTTAATGCTCTTGCCGATTTTGGGCGTTTTGTCAAGCGGGACAATCTCGCCATTTATCTCGATGCGTGCATAACCCTCTTTTTGAAGGCGGCGAAATGCTTCCGGATAGTCTTCGTTGTTCCTTAGTTCCAGCGGCGAAAGAATGTAAACCCGTGTACCGACCGGGAGCGTTGCGATCTTGTCGACAATCTGTTGAAGTGTCTGAGCGCCAACTTCCGCACCGCATTGTGGGCAGTGAGGAGTTCCGGCCCGTGCGTACAGAACGCGCAGATAGTCATAAATTTCTGTAACGGTTCCGACTGTAGATCGCGGATTTTGACTTGGAGGTTTTTGTTCGATTGCGATGGCGGGCGATAACCCTTCAATTTTCTCGACCTTCGGCTTCTCAAGCTGCCCAAGGAATTGGCGAGCATAAGCTGAAAGGGATTCGACATACCGCCGCTGACCTTCGGCATAAATTGTGTCCAGCGCCAAGGAGGTCTTGCCTGAGCCGCTCACGCCTGTAAGTGTTGTTAGCTTCCGATGGGGAATATCGACATCCACATCTTTCAAGTTGTGTTCCCGCGCACCGTGTACAGAAATGTGCCGCCGATTGTTGATTCCTTCACTATTTCTCGCTGTTTGATACGCAGTTTCGGTCTCGCGCAGCGCGCTGCCCGAAGTCGCCGACGTCTTCTCCTCACTGACACTTGCTGGAATGGAGAACGCGGATTGATAGGTGTGAGACATGCGTTCATCATTTCCTTGATCGTCCAAAACCCCCTTTAATGCTTGTCCCGTATACGATTCATTCAATTCCGCTACATCTTCCGGGCGGCCAAGGGCTACAACGTAACCGCCCTCCTCGCCACCTTCGGGGCCAAGGTCAATCACATAGTCGGCCGTTTTGACAACTTCCAGATTATGCTCGACGACGACGACCGTGTTTCCCTTGTCAACGAGCCGATGAAGTACATCCAATAGCTTCTTTACATCATCGAAATGCAGCCCTGTCGTCGGCTCATCAAGAATGTAAAGCGTTTTTCCCGTGCTGCGTTTGGCAAGTTCGCGGGCAAGCTTAATTCGTTGCGCTTCTCCGCCGGAGAGAGTCGGAGCAGGTTGACCGAGCTTAATATAATCCAACCCCACGTCGTGCAGTGTTTGTAAAACATGTGCAATCGGAGGCACATTGGCAAAGTGCTCTAGCGCCTCTTGTACGTCCATATTCAGTGCGTCAATAATGCTTTTGTCACGGTATTTTACTTGCAGTGTTTCTTCGTTGTACCGCCGACCATGGCACACGTTGCATTTCACCCAAACATCTGCCAAGAAGTGCATTTCGACTCGTTTGGCGCCGTTGCCGTCGCACGCCTCGCAGCGGCCTCCGGAGACATTAAAACTGAACCTACCGGGTTTGTATCCCCTCAACTTTGAGTCTGCAAGTTCGGCATACAACGAGCGAATATGATCAAATACTTTGGTATAGGTAGCAGGATTGGACCGCGGAGTTCGTCCGATGGGCGCTTGATCGATGTCGATGACTTTGTCGATAACACTCGTAACGGGCACTTGGATGCTAGGCGATTCCGATTGAAGGGGCTCCGGAGGGAAAGACTCAAAATTCTGACTCGGGAACTCTTCGAAATCTGTGTCGAGACTGACAGACTCAGGATTGTCCATATCGTCGTTCTCGGTGACGAGCGCTCGTATCGCTTTGTGTTCTCCCGGTTCACCGTGCGCCTTCATCAATTCACGTGCCAGGGCTTCATACAGAATATCGTTAATCAGTGAACTCTTGCCCGACCCGCTCACACCGGTAACACAGGTAAAACTACCGATGGGGACTTTCACGTCAATGTTCTTGAGATTGTTGTGACGGGCGCCGGCAATTTCAATCCAGCGATCACCGACAAACCGGCGCTCGATCGGGATATTGATGCGTTGTTCTCCGCGCAAATACTGCGCCGTCAGAGTATTCGAATTGTCGAGCAATTCCCGGGGTGTGCCGATAGCGGCAATCTCTCCGCCTTTGATTCCCGGTCCGGGCCCGAAGTCCACGATCAAATCTCCAGCCCACATCGTATCCTCGTCATGCTCAACAACAATGACTGTGTTCCCTTGATCTCGGAGGAGCTGCAGGGTTGCGAGGAGGTGCGAATTATCTCGTGGATGTAAGCCGATACTCGGTTCATCAAGCACATAGATTACGCCGCGTAAGCCCGCGCCCACCTGACTCGCCAATCTAATGCGTTGCGATTCCCCGCCGGAAAGCGTAGGCGCCGTACGATCGAGTGTCAGGTAGTGCAGACCAACGCTAATCAAGAACCCGATACGTCCCCTGATTTCTTTAAGCAGATCGGTTGCAATAAACTCCTCGCGCTCCGCAAGCCGTAGATTCTCGAAGAATTCAAGACTTTTGCCGACTGTCATTGAGATTACATCAAGAATTGACTTGCCACCGATTGTTATGGCTTTAACTTCAGGCTTAAGCCGCTGTCCATTACATGTGGGGCATGGTCCCGAGACCATGTACTTTGACAGATACCGCTTGTGCAGTTCTGAGTTGCTCTGGAAATACTTGCGTTCTTCAGGCGGTATGACACCCTCATACGGCGCTCTGTACTTATGGCGGCGATTTCGACGGCTCTTATAAACAAACGGAATCTTCTTGTTCCCGGTGCCATAAAGGACCACGCGGCGCTGCTCTTCGGTCAAATCTTTCCAAGGGGTATCAATATCAAATTCAAGGTAGTCCGCCACACTAAAGGCAAGATGGCGAGTATGGAGGGAATCAAGCGTTCCCCAAAAGACAAGTGCGCCCTCAAGAATAGATTTGGTGGGATCAGATACGACCAGATCCGGAGACATTTCCGTTTTGGTTCCTAAGCCCTTGCACGACGGACACATGCCAGCCGGGCTATTAAAGGAAAAGTGACGAGGTGCGGGAGGCTCATAGCTGATGTTGCAGTGGACGCACGTGTAATCCTTGCTGAATAAAAGGTCTCCGGAACTCGGTTGTTCCTCACTCTTCTCTCCCTCCTCGACGGAGCTCGACGTCGAGACAATGTGGACGATAAGCCTACCATTCCCCATTCTCAATGCGGTCTCAACGGCTTCGGCGACTCGACTTCGGATGTCGGGTTTGATGATGAGTCTATCTACGACAAGTTCAATATCATGCCGTTGATTCCGGTCAAGCTGGATCTCATCCGCCAATTCGTAGACCTGTCCATCAATCCTCGCGCGAACGAATCCGGCTTTTCTAGCATCTGCCAAGTCCTCACGATACTCCCCGCGGCGACCACTCACAATCGGCGCCAAAACGAGTATGCGCGTCTGTTCCGGCAAATCTACAATCTGATCGACAATCGCATCTCCAGTTTGGGCTCCAACTGGCCGACCACATTCGAGACAATGCGGCGTACCCACACGCGCGAAGAGAACGCGCAGATAGTCATATATCTCCGTAACGGTTGCGACTGTTGAACGTGGGTTGTGTCCCGCTGATTTCTGGTCGATTGAAATTGAGGGGGAGAGGCCGGCGATGAAGTCGACATCAGGTCGTTCCAGTTGGCCAAGGAATTGACGAGCGTACGCGGAGAGGGATTCTATATAGCGGCGCTGCCCCTCAGCGTAGATTGTATCAAACGCCAGTGAGGACTTGCCAGAACCGCTGACGCCCGTGAAGACAATGAGTTTATCCTTCGGGAGGCGAAGGTTGATATTCTTGAGATTATGTTCGCATGCGCCGCCGATGTCAATGTATTCCTGAGGCATGAACATCCCTTGAGAGTAATACGCGATCCATATTTTTCCTGAGCGGTTCGGCAGCAGACATGATGGCGGGCTCTTTAGAAAAGCGTTACGTTTTAGTTTCGGACGAAATCGGGAGAGGTGCTAGCTTTGGGTGCGGAACGCCCCAGTGGCTTGAGATCGCCCGCGGTTGCTAGTCTGAAGTCGCGAGGAACTTTCCAATCACATCTTTGAGTTCTTGATTCACTTGCTCGATCTTATCCGACGCATTGATCACCGTGAACCCAAACTCCTCTGTCATCTTGTCAAACTCTTCAAGAACACGAGTTTGATATTCGGCGAAACTTTCATACAGACCGCCGCGAAATCCGACATCCATTCCCGATTCCCAATATTTCATACTTCTTCCGGAAGTGAAGGTGCGCTGAATCAAGTCCTCAAGCCCAATTTTCAAATATATTACGAGATCGGGCAGCGGGGCGAATCCATAAATCCCGCGAAGCCATTGCGGATCGACGCCTCGAACGACATGACGCGCGAAAGCCGTGTACATATAGCGATCAGCCAGAACGATGAACCCTCCCTTCAGGGCTGGGATGATCACGTTTTCGAGGCGATCGGCGAAGTCGGCGGCATACAGAATGCTGTACGTAATCTGGTTCAAGGTGTTTCCCTGCTTAATCGCATCAATCGCGGGGCCCAAAAGCGGCGATCGAGTCCACCCCGTGCTAACCACGCCGTAGCCCTGTATCTCAAGCCACCTTTTCAACCCTTCGATGGGCGTCGATTTGCCGCTTTCATTAGTACCCTCAATTTGAGTGGATCTACCGACTCCATCAGTACCTTCGATAACAATCAGTTTTCCACTCAAATCGGTCGTGTCAACGTAAGGCAACCCTTCGCCGTAGAAGATTTCCTCTCTCATCGTTCCTTCTCCCGAAGATTTCGAGCCCTAGACAATTTTTTATGCACAACCGACTACGCGATACGAAATTAAGTGATTGGCGGACCGGAGAAACCTGTTTTGCCTGTGATTCACACACTAGATTCACGGAGCAGTTGGTGATGTAACTTCAGCCGCAGCGTCACGATGTAGTTCCGGAATTGTCATCGGCCGGTGATGACGTGCATAGTCCGTTAATGCATTGCAGGCAAAATCGCGCAGCTTCTCCTGTTGTTCATTGATTGGACCGCTCCCGTCAATGACAGTCAGTCCAAACTCATCCGTCAATCGATCGTATTCATCAATCACTTTACTTTGGAACAACCTAAAACTTGTGACGGGATCGTCGCTCAACCCAAGATCCATGCCCGCCTCATAAAACTTGAGACCGGCACGCCCGATGGTGACTCGCTTGATCGAAACATCAATAGGTACCTTGAAATAAAATGCAATGTCCGGTTTGACAGCGAACGAGTACAGATTTCGGACCCAGTTTGGGTGAACCCCACGCACAACATCTCGCGCGAAAGCGGTGTAGGCATAGCGGTCAGCCAGGACAATCATACCTGCCTGCAGAGGTGGAACAATCATGTTGGCCAGCCGATCGGCAAAGTCGGTCGCATGCAGAATGCTAAACGTCGTCGGGGTCAGGAGATTTTTCTTCTTGCCTTTTTTGTTTGTCTGCTTGACAAGAGGCGAAGAGTTCCATTCCGTGAAAAACACATTGTATCCTTCGGCTACCAACCATCTGTGCAATAGGTCCAACTGCGTGCTCTTGCCAGACCCATCGATTCCTTCAACTACAAAAAGTTTGCCCGGATAGGGATGAGGTTGTGTAAGACGGCTCATCTTTTCCTCCTGAATCAATGATTGCTAAGATCAACGTATCTAAACGTAGACCCGCTGCTCGTCCATAAACATGCACGATTATAGGCGTCGCTATCGCCGACACGGGACAACGCGGTTTTTATGTAACCCAAGTTGCCACCTATAATTGAATTGAAAAACCCAGGGTTTTCGTTAGAGTTGAGGAGTTCACTATTCACTCAATACCCTAAAGGAGAACCCATGGATATTCAAATTGTAACTGTATTCTGTTTATGTGACGCTCTCTTAAAAGCATTCAAACATCAATCCGACCCACAAACTCGGATGTCAGATGCCGAAATTATGACGACTGCACTGGTGGCAACACTCTTTTTCGGTGCCAATTTCGAAACCGCTCGTGATTTTCTCCAAACTCACGGCTATATTCCAAACATGCTCTCAAAGAGCCGGTTCAATCGACGACTTCATCGAATTAAACCCATGTTCATCACTCTGTTTGAAATCTTGGGCGAAAGTTTTGTACAACTCAATAAGCAGAAACGCTACGCCGTAGATACTATACCCATTGTTGTTTGTGATAATATCCGTATTCGTCGCTCAAAAATCTACACCGATGAAACATTTCGAGGTTATCAGTCGTCCAAACGTCGGTATTTCTACGGTTTAAAGATTCATCTGCTAGTTACTGCTCAACGACAGCCGGCTGAATTCTTTTTGACCCCGGGCAGCACCGGTGATGTTGAAGGCTTACAATACTTTGACTTCGACTTACCACCGGGCAGCCGTGTCTATGGAGACAAAGCATACAATAACTATGAGATAGAAGACAGTCTTGCCGAAGCTGGAGTGGAGTTGAAGTCGATACGTAAAAAGAATTCAAAGCGGCAGTATCCGCCATGGGAAGCCTATCTGGTCAATTATTACCGCATGTCTGTTGAGGCGACCGCGAGTTTGATTGAAAGATTGTTACCGCGTTCCATTCATGCCGTGACACCACAAGGATTTGAACTGAAAGTCGTCTTATTTGTAGTGGCTACCAGTATCAACCAATATAAACCAACTCAGAATTTACTCATATAGCTGATACTTGAGGAATAGGTGGCAACTTGGGTTATGTAAATCCAAGATTTTCGCAAGCAAGCACCGCCGCGCCAACGACACCTGCGTCATCGCCGAGCTTCGCGCTCACAACTTCAACGCCGTTCATGGCATTGGGAAGAGCGAGGTCCGCAGCGATATCATACACACCACTAACAAGATTCTCGCCCATGGCTTCTATTAGGCCGCCGCCGAGCACTACGACTTGTGGATTTACGATACCGACTACGGTGGCGACCCCGACGCCAAGATAATACTGCGCTCGTGCAATCGCCTTAGCCGTCACCTTGTCACCCTTCTCCACCGCTTTCGCCAAGGCTCGGCTTCGCACTAGCTCAAGATTGCCGCCGTTTAACTCTGGTAGGATGCTTTTTTTGCCCTGTTGAGTGACGGCTTTCCGAACGTATCGCGAGATTGCTGTGCGGCTCGAAAGCGCCTCCAAACAGCCGCGATTTCCGCAACTGCATTTGGGTCCGTCGGGCTTCAGGATAACGTGCCCGATTTCGCCCGCGGTCTGGTTGGCTCCATAGAAGAGTTTACCATTCAAGATCATTCCGCCGCCGATGCCTGTGCCGATGAAAATGCCGACGAGATTGTCGACTCCTCTTCCTGCTCCCAACGCCTGCTCCCCGAGTGTTCCCAGATTCACATCGTTCTCCACGAACACGGGGATCTTGAATTGATTCTCCAAAACGGGTTTCAGGGTTACATTCGACCAACGAAGGTTGGGAGCAAATATGATAACGCCTGTTTCTGAATCAATAACGCCGGGAACACCGATCCCGATTCCTCGTATCTGCGTTTTATGCAGATTCCCCCGTTCAATCGATTCGGAAATACAATGCGAGATTCGATCGATGACCTCATCGGTACTTTTTTCCGCCCGGGTCATCCCCTTGCATCGTGAGATGATTTGCCCATTTGAACCGATTACCGCGGCAAGAATCTTCGTGCCGCCCATGTCCACGCCGACTACGTAATCGTCCTCTCCAAGTTTCTCAAGTGCCGAGTTAACTTCCGAATCCATAATCTCCATTAAGCTTTATCTTAGCGGATCGACTACCCCCAAGCGTCGAAGGAGTGGTATTTAAACACCCTATCGGCGCCTTGAATAATTCCAGCGGCACAGAAACTGATTTGTTACATGGTATGGGTGTTCGAGACAAAGCGGTCGTACATCACGCCATAGCGCAAGCCGTGCGTGCTGACGCGTATCCGTGAGGCATCAAAATACTTTAGAACGCTCCGAAGAACGGCCGCGCCTGCAGTGATGATGTCCGCACGCTTGGCTTCTAATCCGGGAATCATTTTGCGTTCCTCTAAGGAAACGGAGCATAACCGATGAATCTGATTCTCAATTTCCGCGATGTGCAGCATCTCCCCATGGAGCACGCGTGGATTAAAGTGATTCAAGCCAAGTTTCATGCCTACAAGGTTTACGATTGTCCCGCCGATTCCCGTTAGCAGGAGATGCGAATTGTCCTTCGCCCTAGCAACCGATTGCGCTGACCACGTGTCTTCAAGGAATGAATTCAGCGTCCTCATTTCCTCCGCTGTCGGCGGGTCGCTAGTAAGAAATGTTTCCGTTAGATAAACAGCGCCGAGGTTCACGCTCACGAAATTGTCAATCTTCCGTCTGCCTACTATAATCTCCGTACTCCCGCCGCCGATATCCACGACCATGATATGGTCGCCGTTAAGATGTCTGAAAGACTCGTCAGATCGAATTGACAAGAAAGCACATCGGGCTTCGGTTTCGCCCGAAATGATTTCTATCTTGATGTCACATTCATCCTCGACACGCTTCACAAACTCAGTGGCATTCCGCGCTTCGCGGAGCGCACTTGTGCCAACAGCGATTATCTGTTCGGCACCTAACCGTCCCGCCCGCACAGCGAACTCTCGGATCGTGGCACAAGTGCGTGCCATCGCCTCTTCTTGGAGCTCATTCGTCAGCGTCAATCCATGGCCAAGCCGCGTGATTCTTCGATCATCAAGGACGATTTTAGGTTCCCCTCCATTGGTGCCCATATCACAGACGAGCATATGCACAGAATTTGTGCCAACATCAATAACGAGATTGCGATTATGTTGTTTCGGATGCATTAATCCTTAATCGTCCATTCATGACAATAGCCGACGGCGTGTCATCATTAGAGTCGAAAACTTAATCTGAATTGAGCACTGGCATGGAACCCCTGGGAACTCTCTCCCTTCAAATCTCTACATGTAGGTTGGTTAGCGTGATGCTGCGCATAATTTTACACCTACCGAGACGCTATGAAGTCGGGATTTCGTCCACTTTCTTCGCGTTTTGGCGGAGGAAGTGGTCCACCAACACTAGCGCCGTCATCGCCTCAACGATAGCCGGTGCACGGGGAAGAACGCACGGATCATGCCTTCCATGCGCGGACAGGCTTACCGAATTGCCTTGAGCATCCACCGTTTCCTGCTCCTTGCGAATTGTCGCTGTCGGCTTGAATGCCACCTGGAACAGGATATTTTCACCGTTTGAGATGCCGCCTTGAGTCCCACCCGAATTGTTAGTCCGCGTGCGGATTCTACCGTGATCGCTGTAGAACGGGTCGTTGTGGGAGGATCCGGTCGACGCGACACCACCAAACCCGGATCCAATCTGAAAGCCCATCGTCGCGGGAAGTGACATTATCGCCTTGGCAAGATCCGCCTTCAACTTGTCGAACACCGGTTCGCCAAGTCCTGCGGGAACATCGCGGGAAACAGACTCGATGATGCCGCCAAGAGAGTCCCCGTCTCGCCGCGCTTGATCGATACAAGCCGCCATCTTTTTGCTAGCGATACGATCTGGGCAGCGCACCGGACTCGACTCAATCTCATCCAATGTGATAGTCTCGGAATCAACCTCAGCCGCAATGGTGTGAATCTGTTTGATGTAAGCGAGAATCTCTGTTCCGCAGGTTTCTCGTAAAATCTGTTTGGCAATCGCCCCCGCCGCAACCCGTCCAATGGTCTCGCGTGCGCTGGCACGTCCGCCGCCCTGCCAGTTGTAGATGCCATATTTTTGCTTATACGTAAAATCGGCGTGCGAGGGGCGGTAGATGTCCTTCAGATGGTCATAAGCGGAGGGTTTCGCATCTTTGTTCTTTACCAGCATGGATATCGGCGTACCGAGTGTTTGTCCCTCGAAAACACCCGAAAGGATTTCGACTTGATCTTCCTCCTGTCGAGGAGTCGTGAGACTACTCTGGCCAGGACGGCGCCGATCCAACTCAAACTGAATTGCTTCGCGGTCTATCCTTAACAAGGGTGGGCAGCCATCTACCACCACACCGACTGCGTTGCCATGGGACTCGCCCCATGTCGTGATACGAAACAGATGTCCGAATGTGTTCATTCTCTAACCTGAAATCCGGAAGGAACCGCCCCGAAATCTCCTTGACAAGCTGCACAAAACGGTATTACCATGCAGAAATTATCCATGAGCAACTATAGCATATCGACATTGGAATATCAACGGAAAATGTGCTAAATCACGTAGTGATTTGGGCGCCCATTTGTCGCTAGGATTGGAGGGATCGATGTGATTAGAGAATTCTTCAGAAGGCTCAACATCGGCATAATTCTGATATTCGCCGCTGTTACTTTATTGTGGAACACACCCGTCGTTTATCCCTTGAAGATATTCGTCGTGTTTATGCACGAAATCAGCCACGGCATCGCGGCAATGGCTACCGGCGGTAAAATTGAAGAGATTGTTGTTGTTTCCCAAGAAGGTGGCCACGCAATCACCAGGGGCGGATCGCCTTTCTGGACACTGACCGCGGGTTATCTGGGAAGCCTAGTCTGGGGCGGGTTGATTCTTCTCCTCGCCGTGCGAGCTCGACTCGACAAAACCTTGAGCGTCATTATAGGACTCGGGATGGTTGCCGTCTCGGTACTTTACGTACGCAATCTGTTTGGTCTCGGGTTTGGCATCGGGTTTGGTGCGGCGCTTCTCATAAGCGGGAGATTCCTCAATAGATCGGTAAACCGTTGGATTCTGCAAGTTATAGGTGTTACAAGCTGCCTCTACGCGATCCTAGATATCAAGAGCGACATTCTGGATCGTGCGCATCTACGATCGGATGCTCGGATGCTCGCGGAGATGACGAATATTCCAACGCTCTTCTGGGGTGTTCTGTGGATACTTCTTGCAATTGCAGGAACAATTTTCTTTCTGTATGTCGCGGGTGGAGGCGAAAAGCATCAAACAATAGCGGGAGACAAAATCTCGCCCGGAGACGGATAAAAATTTGGTAATTGTTTAGTCCACTGGTCTGGATTTGCCAATCCAGACCGAGCAGGCAAGGAACGCGCCGGGTAGGGAAGTACAGTGCTAATCCCGACGAATCGGGAGTTTACCTGCCCAGACGGACGTGCAATAAAAAGGGATCTCTATCAGGATTTACTATGGGACTTCTATCGCACTCCTTATTCAGTCGTTTGATCCTTCACTATTCGTTCAGTCGATCACTCATTGTCCATTTGCTTGATCACTACTACAAACCGACATCGTCAATGTAGATTGATGGACTAAACAGTTACAAAATTTGAATTCAATTGGCGAGGCAACTACCGCCGAAATACATCAAGCACTGCTTGAGTTTCTGAGTAATGGACGAATTTGACAATTATGCCTAATAACAACAGTGGTACAATGATTAGTGCAATTATGATGAGCGCACCCCAGACCCACGACTTCTTGCCGCGATCTTTCTCAGAGATTCCCGCTAATCGCGAGATGAGCGTGCCTGCGCCAATCATTCCCAATACGACGCCACCCAAAATCAGCCAAATCATCATACCTTACCCCGTGCAAGTATAGAGAATTAACTCCACATATCGATGTTTTGGAAATTCAATGACGCCGGTCAATTCACAAATCCGCACGGAATTCGATCTCCCAAATCAGCTTTCTTTTTTCTTTTCAGCTCTCCGAATCTGTGGTATAATAGATCAGCGAAAATCCAGTAGCTCTGGATTTGCATTGTCATCGATTTAAACGAAAACGATAAGGAGAAAAGAAAATGGCTAAGTTGATCCCCACAATCAGTTCGGGTGTTGCCGGTCCGCTTGGTGTGCTTCATCTTCCGAGATTTTGGTCAAAAGTGCTTATGGATTCAAAGGGCGTGTTGAATGATGATTATCCTGCTTGCGGCGCAGGGTTCGATCAGATGGTTCTCGACGGCTTGGGTCTTGATAAAGACGAAACGCTGGCATATATTAGTAATAATTCGCCCACGTATCCCGAGTTTGAGCAATGGGTTCTCGACCAGAAGGGCGGAAGTCTGGATCAATCGGCAGTTGCCGAACTGAATGCGGCCATTGAAGGCTATAACCATGATGATGAAACCCGCGGCTCAATCCTCGGAGCTTCGGGAATTGATGATAACGGTTCTATCCTAGACGCCGTTAACCTTAACAACCTCGACGATTGGTGTGAATTTCACGCGAGTTTGGGCTAGGTATTAGCTCATGCGCTATCTTTGGTAGCGACTTTCGTAATTTCAGAAAGTCGCTACTACCGCTGTGGTGCGTCACGCAATGCTAGCCGTCAGTTATTCTACAACGATTTGACATACAAAACGACTGAAAACTACGTTCCTCATTGTAAGATTGATAGCCATCGGAAAAATAACGGCAATTGGAGATTGCACCCTGCAGCGAGCGGATTTAGCTTGCTTCGGATAGCTCAATCATCACCGTTCTAGATCCAAGCATCGCCAACTTGGCAGCACGAGATTTTCTCTTAAAAACCATTAGTCCAATAAAGTAAAGCAAAAAGGAACATCCGGATTGTGACAGAAGAATCATCAAACTCCACCTTCATCGACACAAATGATAGCTTGGGCATGCCTCCGTTCGATGGGATCGCTGTCTTGATTATCATTATACCGTAGCACGATGGTGGGCTGATGAACAAGTTATAAACCCGACTCCGTTGTCATCTAAATACCAATGCCCATCATCGAAACTGAATCGGTGATGGGCTTTTTTGTTCCAAAGCCGCTTTTACGCCGCACAAAAAATCAAGGAGAAAAGATGTTCAAAGATGCACCCAATTCTGTCAATTTCGTTGCCCAAGAGCACAAAATCTTAGATTATTGGCGTGATAAGAATGTATTTCATCAACTCAAAACGGCGAGGCACAATGCACCACGCTGGAGTTTTATCGATGGCCCAATTACTGCCAATAACCCGATGGGGGTCCATCACGCATGGGGACGAACGTACAAAGATCTCTTTCATCGGTTTAAGGCGATGCAGGGCTACCAAACGAGATATCAGAACGGGTTCGATTGTCAAGGACTGTGGATAGAGGTCAATGTCGAGCGCGACATGGGATTCAAAACCAAAAAGGACATTGAAGCCTATGGGTTGGCGGAATTTGTGAATGCCTGTAAACGACAAGTCCTCCGACACGCGGCTACGCAAACCGAACAGTCAATTCGATTGGGCTACTGGATGGATTGGAACGATCCGGAATTGCTACGCGATCTCGAATCGAAAATGGCTACGGATCCCTCACAGGTAATCACCGTGGAGGGGCCGCAGGGTTCCGTCACGGACACCGTTGAACAGATCGTCGGAAGGCTTGGATTGCCGGAGCTGGGCGGCTCTTATTTCACGTTTTCAAACGAAAACAACTATACGATTTGGACAATCCTTAAGCGATGTTACGAACGCGGTTGGATTTACAAGGGCACCGACGTCATGCCGTGGTGTTCCCGTTGTGATACCGGCATCAGCCAACACGAAATCGCCACCGATGGCTACCGCGACTTGACACACACCAGTATTTTTCTTCGCTTCCCCTTGCGCGACCGTCCCGGCGAAAGCCTGTTAGTTTGGACGACAACACCATGGACGTTGACCAGCAATGTCGCGGCGGCGGTGCATCCGGATTTGACCTATCTTCTCGTCGAACAGGAGGATCAGCGTTTCTGGCTGAGCGAAGGGGCAGTTGAGAACGCTGTTCGAGGATCGTATCAGGTCATCGACGAACAACAGGGCGAAGCTTTGGAGGGCTGGGCTTATGACGGACCGTTCGACGAATTACCCGCGCAAGAAACTTCAGGGGCGGTGGAGCAGCATCGTGTCATCCTGTGGAATGAGGTAGGTGAAGCCGAAGGCACGGGCATCGTTCACACTGCACCCGGCTGCGGCGCCGAAGACTTTGAGTTGAGCAAACAGCACAGTCTCGTCGTCATCGCTCCGTTGGGTCCCGGAGGATTCTATAGAGATGGATTTGACTGGTTGACCGGCCGTCAAGTTCACTCCGTAGCGAAGGATATCTTTGAGAACTTGGAGCGGAAGGGCATTGTCTATCGGCTCGAAGATTATACCCATCGCTACCCGGTCTGTTGGCGTTGCGAAGACGAATTGGTGTTCCGCCTCGTGGATGAGTGGTACATTTCGATGGGCGAGCAACTGGACAAACCTTATGAACAGGTTACCGACGAGGAGAAGGAACAGAATGTGCGGTACCAGATGATGGAGGTTGTTCTCAATGAAACCAAATGGTATCCCGATTTTGGTCTCGCCCGCGAACTGGACTGGCTGCGCAACATGCACGATTGGATGATCTCCAAAAAACGATACTGGGGATTGGCACTCCCAATCTACGAATGCGGGGAATGCGGACACTTCGATGTCATCGGGAGCGCTGAGGAACTCAAGGAACGCGCGGTTGAAGGTTGGGATGAATTCGAAGGACACACTCCACATCGACCTTGGATAGACGCGGTCAAGATTGCATGCACAAAGTGCGGCTCTACGGTCTCACGCATTCCCGATGTTGGTAACCCGTGGTTGGATGCCGGTAGCGTTAGCTTCAGCACGATGCAGTACCGCACTGACCGCGACTACTGGCAGCAGTGGTTTCCCGCCGACCTAATTAGTGAAAGCTTCCCCGGACAGTTTCGGAACTGGTTTTACTCGCTTATCGCTATGAGCACGGTGATGGAGGGGCGCGCCCCCTTCAAGCACAATTTCAGCTACGCCACATTGTTCGCAGAGGATGGGCGCGAGATGCACAAGTCCTGGGGAAACGCCATTTGGTTTGACGATGCCGCCGAAAAAATGGGCGTCGATGTTATGCGCTGGCTTTATTGCGTCGCTAAACCGGAGCAGAACTTAATGTTCGGATTCAACAATGCCGATGAGGTCCGACGCCAGTTTCTCATCCCGCTGTGGAATGTGTATAGCTTTCTTGTTACTTACGCGAATGTCGATGGCTGGAAGCCGACAGTAGGTACAGGTACTGGGTTTAAGGCGCCAGAAAACCTGCTTGACCGTTGGCTCGTATCACGGCTTCAAGCCACTATCACAGAAGTCACGAGTCGTCTGGAGCAATATGAACCGGACGGCGCCTGCCGCGCCGCTGAAGTTTTTCTGGACGACTTGTCGAATTGGTATTTGCGGCGAAGTCGACGCCGTTTTTGGAAGTCGGAAGCTGATGCGGACAAAGAATCTGCTTACCTGACACTCTATCAGGTTATGGTGACTTGCAGTCGTCTTCTCGCACCGTTTATTCCTTTCGTCACGGAGGAGATATACGGCAATTTAGCAGGTTCAGTCGATTCCGACGCCTATGAAAGCGTTCACCTCTCTGACTATCCGGTTGCAGATAGCACGTTGATTGACAAACAACTGGAAGACGATATGGCGCTGGTGCGTGATCTGATCGTTCTGGGACGTGCAGCTCGCAATCGCTCGGCGATTAAAACGCGACAACCGCTCGGATTGATCACGATTGGCGGTTTGTCGGACGAGCAAAAATCCGCTGTCCAGCGATTGTTAGCACTCATTCTTGACGAGCTAAACGTCAAATCAATCGACTTCAGCGATCAAATCGGAGAGTACGCAACGTATTCGGTGAATCCGAATTTCAAGCTACTGGGTCCAAAACACGGGAAAGCTGTTCAGGCGATTGCAACAGTCGTAAGGGGAGCAAATGCATTCGAGCTCAAGAATGAACTTGACACAACCGGAGCGCTGCAAATCGACGCTGATGGATTGACGTACACATTGGAGAAAGAAGACGTTGAGGTGCGCTCTAAACCTCGCGAGGGTTACATGGTTGAGGCGGATGCGAAGAAATTCGTTGCACTTTCGACAGAGTTGACGCATGAGCTTACGCTTGAAGGCTTTGCGCGAGAGTTGGTCAACAGAATCCAACAGATGCGCAAAGAAGCAGATTTCAACATCTCCGATCGAATCTCGCTGACTCTTAATTCCACGCCAATCGTACATGAAGCCTTCAATGCCCACCGCGATTATATCACTCGTGAAACATTGACTACGCATGTTGCAGATTCATCAGGCGAAGGCTATTTCTTGAAATCGCAGAAGGTAAATGGGGAAGCCGCAACAATCGGTGTGGAGCAGATTCGGAGAAATATGACCGCTACAACCGAATGATGGGGAATTGAACGGCGGAGCCGGTTATGATCTATTGATTCACTGCGGTAGGTTCGGTTTCCTAACCGAACTGGTATTTATCCAGTCTCGTAGGTGCGGTTGGAAACCGCACCTACCGAAATCAGTTTAAATATGAATGGGTGAGATAGACCTTGACAATAAAAAAGCTCTCAAAGATTTGAGAGCTTTTTTGGATACGACACGAACCGTTAGTCAATTATATAGATATGATATATGGAGATATAACCCCCGCGTCTAAAGGTATAGGTTCTGCCTCGTGAAACTGAATTCTTAAGGGCAGGGCTTGGCAATGGTAGAATTAAATCGTTACGATTATCTAAGCTTCACAACTTCCTCTGCCTGAAAACCTTTCGGGCTTTCGACAATTTTGAATTCAACCTCCTCCCCCTCCTCAAGAGATTTGAAACCTTCACCCTCAATGGCAGAGAAATGCACGAAAACATCCTCTCCTTCATCGGTGGTTATGAAGCCGTAACCCTTACGATCACTAAACCATTTGACGGAACCTGTTGGCATGAGTTTGCCACCTCCTTTCGCCAGCAACTCTCACAGCTACAGATTCATTTTCGAGCTTAAGCGTAGAGGTACAAAACAACAGTGATTCCGGATAGGGGGATTTTGTTTTTTCTCACCGTTAGCATAACTACGGGTTTTGCTCCTCATGCTGCCAGCAATACTTCTTGAGACTTTGTAACAATTTCCCATTATATTATATCGTAGTTCAAAACGAATTGCAAGCATTTCTCAAATTCCGGCACAACGGTTGTTTAATACTGGCGCGAACAGCTCCGGTACCGTCCGATAAACCCGACGGGTATTCACATATCCTGTTTCTTCAGGTGCTCTGCCAGGTTTGAAATCATTTCTCGGAGCGCCGGGAACGCTTCGGGCTCCTCCGGCGATAGATTTGCCATGTGGGTGCCCCCAACAAATCGATACATGTCGGCTGCGCCAGCGAGTATTTTGGGGGTCAAACCCACATACTCGAACGTAGCCGAGATTTCGTTCATTTCGCCAATCCAGCGCCGCGACTTCGGCGGCATTGTAGGTAAACCCCGCTCCATGCGTTCGTAAAGCGCGGATTGGCTTAACTTGAACTCCTCTCTGAGCGCATCTGAAACGCCCAAAATTTCTGCCGCCGTAAGAAGCTCCGTGCAGAGCGCTGTTAATCCTTTGGTTAACGAGGCGTAACACATCTTAATCGCGGACGCCAAGCCGACTTGGGTGCCCAGTGGGCGGATATCGAGCCCAAAGCGGCTCAACTGCTGAAAGATATCAAGGTTACCCCCAGAAGCATAGAATCGTGTTGATCCATCGTTTTTGGGTGGTGGACCAATAATCGAGGCGTCCACGAAAATTCCTCCCGCGGCAGTGATAATTCCGTCAATCCGACGCACAGTCTGTGGAGCGATCGCGTTGCAGTCGGCGTAAACGAGTTTCGTATTGGTTTCGCCAAGCGCTTTTGTGATGCTCTCGGCAACTGCCTTCGCTTGAGCGGGCACCAAGATTGACAAAATGAGGTCTGACTCAACCACAAGCTGCCGGTACGTTGGCACGGCTGCGATATTTGCGCTCGCCGCCAGAGATTTTGTGCGCTCACTTCTCCCACAGGTGCAAGCGATGACATTCAAGCCGTGTTCTCCAAGCACTCTTCCTACTGTGTGTCCCATATCACCCGGGCTCAAAATTCCGACGGTTCTTAGTGGCATAGCGATTGTTTCCTCCTTTGTTCATACAGCGTCGTCCAACGTTTTGTCAAACGGGACCAATATTTGTTGATGCAACAGCCCATTGGTCGCGAGTATGGAATCCGTGTTCTTGTCAATAGTCGCACCCTGCAGGTCGGTAACTTTCCCGCCCGCCTCCTCTACAATTACAGTCAGTGCCGCGATGTCCCAAATACTGATTGCCGCTTCAATCACGGCATCCGCCCGACCGGAAGCCAACAGGTGATACATATAGCAATCACCGAACCCTCTTGTCCGATGCGCATCATTTGCGAGGATAAATAGATTCGTCAATATGCCTTTTTCGTTAAAATACTTAAGCCCGCCATGGCAAATCATCGCTTCATCGAACCGACCGACATCCGTAACGTTCACTCGTTGATTATTCAAAAATGCGCCACAATCTTTCTCGGCGTGTAGCAACTCAGTCATCGCCGGGGCGTTGGAAACTCCCAAAATGAGCTCATTTTCACGCATCAGCGCAATTTGCGTCGCGAATAGCGGGATACGCCGGATATAATTTTTCGTCCCATCAATCGGATCGATAATCCATACATACGGAGAGGAGGAATGCGTATCTCCCGACTCCTCACCCAAGAAACCATGGTCGGGAAATTCGTTCGTGATAGTCTCTATGATGACCCGTTCGGCTTCAGTATCCGCTACGGTTACAGGGGTGCCGTCAGATTTTAGCTCCGATGCAATTCGACCTGAATAGTAATCCATTATGACCGTTTCCGCTTTGGATGCGGCTTCCAAGGCGACTGCCAAGAACTGACTGGGAACATGTTTTCTTTCCTCTGACACATATACCTCCTTTTGCAATACCAATTATTATTTATACAAAGCGGTAGGTTCGGTTTCCTAACCGAACCGATGTTTGTCCAGTCTCGAAGGTGCGGTTGGAAACCGCACCTACCGAAATATGTGTTAATATGAATTGACTATAAGCAACCCTAAAGATTAATCTCCTTTATCAATCCGATCACGAAAGTGCCGAAATCCCCGCACATTATTTCTTCCAACCTTCCATATTTCCAATCTTCCACCTCGCTTAAGAATCCACAATGAATTGTGCTTATACGAACGTTGTGTACCTGTTGCTTTGCATTTTTTGCATAAGATTCAATTCGCGCGCAGTGCAATCGGGCGGCAGTATAGCCCTTTTCGCTCACGTTTCCACCATGTCCCATTTTCTCGCTTTGTCCCAGTGTCGGTGAACCGGTAGTCGTAGAGGACGGCACGGACATACCGTGGCGGCGCTTCAGGAAAGGGATTTTTCTCCAGTAGCTCAATCACATCGGGCGATCCCTGTAGCAGGCGTATCATGAAGTTGACAAACCACGGGACATTCTGGCAGTTCCCGCGAAGCGCCGCGAACCACATCTGCCAATCGAGCCGTGGTTGGTGGGGCGCAACCCAGCGCGGCGCCTGGTTCAAATCATCCGGCTTCCATTTGAATTTGTACGCTTTCCACGTCCTTCCATCGCTGCTGCCTTCAACTCCAATTTCGGGTCGAGAGGTGGTCATCACGGTAAATAGGCCGTAACTGTTAACTATGTGAAATGGGGCGACCCACTGCAGGACATTTTGAGCGATCGGCGGATAAACCTCTTGCCATAGAAATGTCCCGGTCATCCGAATTCCGCTCACCAACAGTATAAACGCCGCCAAAACGCCAATCAGAGGGCGCTTCCATCTTTGCGTAAGATTTTTTGCCGATGGCAGCGTCAATCGCTTGGCAATCCGGGATGGGAGGCAGCGGCGCAAAATGGCGTCGTCAAGTAGCACGATGCAGAGTAGAAGCGTCAGCAGGTTGAAGAAGCAGTAATTCCCGGTTGCGGCGATTAGGAGTTGCAGCATCGCAAGGGCGATAGCCCCAAGGAATCGCAGGCGGCGCGGCGCGAAGACGAGGAACGGAACCACAATCTCAATCCCGAACATCCCTGCCACGGAGGCTTTCTGAATCCATTCGGGCAGGTGATGGGCGTACCAACCCAGCGAGGTCGGGAGTGGCTGCGTTTCATAATGAAAATTGAGCGCGGTAAGGTTACTCCATATCGGGTCGCCGCTCATCAACTTTACGACACCTGAAGCGAACATCAGTCGAAACAGCAGCCAACGGAGCAGCCACAACACCATAGAGGACGGCGCTGCTTCCCGCGAGAAACTTGGCAGAATCCGCAACGGCGCGAAAAAGATCGCAATAAAACCGGTTTCTAGCAATAGCGCATCCCACTGGAAACTCAGGAAGCTTTGGCCCACCGTCGCCAGCGAGAGGTAGAACAACCACAAGCCGATTAGGGCAATAGCTGGCGTGACACCGATGATTAACAGCAGCGACAGAAACACGCCGCCGCCGCACAAGAAGTGCAAAAGGGCGTTGGTATCGCCAAGCCAACACAGTGTCGGGAAAGTCAAATACCGTTCAAGACCGACCTGTTCGCGGATAGCGTTCAGGTATCGCTCGGCGGGCAAGATGCCGTTACTCCCTATCAAGCCGTCAACCTGAGTCCAAAGCGACAGGAACGCGATGAGATAGATGACGCCGAGTAGTCGGAGGAACAGCCATCGCGTTAGGAAGAATGTCGGTCGTGCCGGCTGCTTTCCCCAACACCAGCGCGTTAACGCCGAGAAAAATCTGCGATGCCTCGCGATGAAACCGTAGAACCACTCGGTGATCGGGGCAAATCCCGGAAGACGTTGATACAAGCCAAGCACCCATCGTCTTCGCCCACCGTGGGCAAAGGCGCGAAAAACGGCTTCGGCGCCGCAAAACACTTCGCCGTCGGGATTAACCAGTTGCACCGCACCTTGAAAATGCTCGTGCGGAATTTCGGAGAACCGTTCGGCAACCTCTTGAGACGAGATGTAATCGACACGTTCCCCCGTCGTATTCCGCCAGCGAGCGATCCAGAACCGACAGAAATCGCAATCGGCGTCGTAAATCACAAGCGGTAGACTGGGCGGATTGTTCACTCGCATATCGTCATCCACTGTCTCAGAACCACTGATAAACGATTGGGTACAGACCGAACATTGCGACTCCGAGGAGTACCCCTGCAACGGCATCCAGCGCATAATGAAGCCGACCGTAGACCGTACCGATCACCAACCCGGTGCAAAACGGAAACAGAATCACGAAGCTGAGAAGATCATAGCGCGCCGCGCACAGAAGAACGACGATCGCGAGCGCGGAGTGAGAACTGGGAAACGCCGCGCCTTTCGTGGAAGCGCTAGAAAGGATGGCATGCGTTAGCCTGCACAGAATACCGTTCGACAAAGGTTCTTTAATCTTTTCCTCAAAGTAGCGAGGTCCCGCGACGGGCATAAAGATATACCATATTAGGCAAAGGTTGAATGTAATCAGTTCGGCGAACAGCGTTTCAAAGAATGCCTCATGTTTTCCGCGAAAATAGAGCATTGCCGGCAGGAATACCGGGATGAAGTAATAGCTAAGGTAGCAGAGATGCAGATACTCCGACAGAGCCACCGACGGAAACCGTTCGCTCAGATACGTACTCGGCTGCCCGTTGAAGAGACGGTTCTCCCATCGGATAATCCGATCATCGAACATGCCTTGAAAGACCATCTGAGTTAGCGGTTTAACCCCCCAATAGAAGATTAGGATGGTCCCAAGTGCGTACCAATCTCGTAGGAACTGAAGCAGGGGCGGCAGTGGGCTGGGGACGAAATGGAGTGATAGTATTCCCAAGATTGCTACGATGTGGATAAAGACAGATAGGAAGATATACCAGCGCCCGAGGTTCTTGCGAAAAATTAATACCAAAACACTGGTGACCGCGAGATAGAGTGCTGTGATCCAGTCGGACGGTAAAAGATTAAGGGAGTTCATACATTTTTTGACGGGACGCAGCAATCACGGTATCCCACGCGGCGCGACACGCCATTCGGCCGATATTATAGTTGAACTCGCGGATTTATGCAATTGGCAGTTTGCCCCTCGTCGGCATTGAGTGGAGTATCCGGAAGGTTTCAGCCTTCAGAGCGGGAGAGGTTAGATTTACGGTAGGGTTGATCGTCGGCGAGGTGAAACACAGGTTTAGAGTAGGGTGTGCACTGCACACCAGCCTTTGTATGTCCCAGTCGCGAAGTAGATTTCCGGGATCGCGAGTAAAACTCGCTCCTACAGGCGCTGCAAATGGGATAATTTTACTTCGATTTGATGATCGCAGATTAGTCTCTATAGCCCTGCTCAAATCAAACGAGATTCGCCATGTGTCATCGTATAAACACTGCTGCCATCACCGTAATACGAATCGTAAATGTGCTGATAAACGACATCGCATTTCTGATAATACAATTCTCTTGAGTAACAATCCGGCAGTTCGTCTAGGACGTTTCGGATAGTCACCCTGACATTGGCGCGCGACTGCTGCTTCTTTCGCCAATCCAAAACCAACTTCTCGCGCTTCAGCGTATCCAGCAACGTGCGCGATACCTTCTTCACCTCGTTCAGCTCCGCCTCGGTGAGGTCCTCCTCGGACCGCGTAAGATAGTCGAATACGGTGAGCTCCTCTTCGCTGAGATGCTCGTTAACCGAGCGTTGCTCCTCTTCGTTAAGCGTTTTTACCAGCCTAATTAAATCCTCGAAATGCAGATCAACCCTGATTTTGCCATCGTTGTACTCCGCTATCATCTCCTCGAATTTTTCCTGAAAATCCATTCGGGTGCGATTGACCTGAACCAGTTGCGTCAGCTTCCCCTTAATCGCCACCCTGAGTTTTTCCGCCTCGATCCGTTTATGTTTGGTTGCAAACCGCTCCCGCAACGCCTCAAAGTCAATCTCGCTCAAATCGACCAGTTTGTCGGTTTCCCATTCATGTTCTGTTTCTACAATGACATAACCCTCGGGCGCAACCGAGCGATCAAGCAGGGCTTCCACCTCCCCCATCACCTCGGAAATGTCAGCCGACGCAGCCAGTTTTCTTATCTTCTTCCCGATGATATCCACGAGCGAACAGATCCCGACGAAATCACCCGCACTCGAATCGGGAAGAATAGCTTTATACAGCCTAGACAGGTCTCCGGCAAGTTGAAGATATTTCCGTTTGGTCGGGTCGTTGGTCACAATCTTGTTCACCGCATCGTCGATTAGCTCGGCTTTCTCAAAGGCTTCCGCGTCGTTAATCGCGAAGATATCGATGTCGTTTCCCAGACAGAATTCGTTTATCTTTACTATTGCGTGTCTTAGCCTCTCGACCAACTTCGATTTGTCTACAATCGGGTTTTCGCCGTTGGAGTCACCATTTCCGGTGTAGGTTGCCAGCGCCCTCTCAAGGTCGCGGAATACGCCGATATAGTCCACTATCAAACCGTTGACCTTTTCGCGAAAAACCCGATTCGCTCTGGCGATGGTCTGCATCAGCGTATGGTTGCGCTGCGGCTTGTCGAGATAGATGGTTGAGCATGACGGCACATCAAACCCCGTGCTCCACATCGAACACACGAACACGATTCGGAACGGGTCGTCCGGATCTTTGAACTTGGTATCCAAATCCTCGGTAACCCTGCGCCTGCGGTGCGGTACGATGTCCACACCCCTCTGCCGCAGGTCGTCAATCTCGTTTTGCGATTGGGACACCACAACCCCCATGTCCGTCTCTTCCATGTACCGAATCTTTGCCGCAATCGGATCGCGGGTATCGGGTGACGCCGCATCCTCCAACTCCGATTGGAGACCTTCGAGGTACATTTTCCAGTGCGCTTGCACCTTGTCGTACATCTTGACAGTCGTGGCTTTGTCAATGGAGATAACCATCGCCTTTCCGCGATAGCCGCGCCCCATGAAGTGGGAGACGATGTCTTCTGCGATGGCGTCCAAGCGGTCTTCCCGCGTGATGAGGTGATACTCTCTGGAATACTCCTGCTCAATCTTCGATTCCTGTGCATCGTCAAGTTCGGCGTCCTCAAGAATGCCCTCAAGTTCCTCGTTGAGGTCGTCGTTGGTGAGTTGCAGTGTCGGGACGCGGTTCTCGTAGAAGAGCGGCACCGTGGCGCCATCCTCGACCGACTGCTTGAAGTCGTAGATTGAGACGTAATCGCCGAAAACCTGCCGCGTTTTCTCCTCGCCGGCGATGAGCGGCGTACCGGTGAAGGCGATGAACGCCGCGTTGGGCAGCGCGGTACGCATGTTCAGCGCCAAGGTATCGTACTGACTGCGGTGGGATTCATCCGTGATAACAACGATGTCCGAGCGATCGGAGAGCACCGGATGGCTTTCACCGTCTCGTGTCTGAAACTTCTGAATAAGCGTGAAAATATACCGGTGGTCTTCACTCAGGAGTTGGCGGAGATGCGCCACAGTTTCCGCATGAACCTCCTGCCCTATGACAACTCCGCTGCAACTCGCGAAGTTTTTGTAGAGCTGCTTGTCCAACTCCACCCGGTCGGTCACGAGCACAAAACTCCAGTTTCCGGGTATCTTCCTCAACACCTTTTGCGCGAAGAAAATCATCGACACGCTTTTCCCGGAGCCCTGCGTATGCCAGAACACGCCCAGCTTTCCACGATTCGATTCAATCTCCCGCAAGGCACCGATGGCGTTGTTCGCGCCCAAGTATTGATGGTTCTTGGCGATAAGCTTGATGAGTCCGCCCTGCGCCTCCATGAAGAGCGTGAAGTTTTCGATGAGATCCAGCAGCCGTTCATGATCGCACAGCCCCCTGAGAATGGTCTCCAGCGAACTAACGCCCTGTTCCTCCTCGGAACTGATGCGTTTCCACTCGGAGAAGTGCTCCCAACTGGCGGTGACCCCGCCGAATTTGCTCTCGGAACCGTTGGAAACGATAATCAGGGCATTGTACCAGAACAGGTGGGGAATGGTGTCTTTGTAGTCGCGAAGATTGTCGTGATAGGCGGAGTAAACGGGTTCGTCAATCCGTTTGAACTCCATCAAAAGCAGGGGTAAGCCGTTAATGAAACCGATCAGGTCCGGTCGTTTTAGATACATTTCGCCGGAAATCCACATTTGGGAGGCGGCGAAGAAGTCGTTGTTCGACGGATTGCTCCAATCAATGACGCGCAGGACTTCGACGAGCTCTTCTTCGCCATCCGGATCGCTCACCGCCACCCTCACGCCGTCCTTCAGGAGTTCGTAAATCTCCCGATTGGCGGCGGGAGGACTCATGGCGGAGCGGGGGCGGGTCAGTTCCTCGATTGCCGCGTCAACCGCGGCGTCGGACGCATCGGGATTGAGCCGCCGCAAGGCGGGACGCAAGCGCGATGTCAGCACAACTTCCGACTTTGTCTCCCTACCGAGCGGGCTGCCGCCGACCTGCGAAAATTCGTCGAAACAGTCCAACCTCTCCCAGCCAAGATCTGCCATCAACGCGATGGCGGGTTGTTCAATCAGTTGGTCTTCGCTGTACGGATTTTGCATCGATTATCGGTAAGGAATGCGTGTAATTTGATCTTGGAAGTCCTGCGGCGCGCCGGCACCCCAGATGAGTTGAAGAGTTTCGATTACCTGTCCGTAATCGTAGCTGTGATGGAGAAGCAGTATACCCGGAACATGCCCGCCCTTTTGCAGGTGGGCTTTTAGATGTCCCGGCATGGTGGATCGGTTTGAGGTAACTAGAAAAAACCCTTCGCACCCAAGGAATTGAAGTATCACGTCATCTGGCGTGCTTTTTGGAGGCGCGTTCTCACTGCCAACAACGCGAACTTCGATCTCCGGCTGATGATGTCGTAGTCCGTCGCGAATCACGTGTGAAGTGTCCTCATCAATAAGGAAACGAATTTGGCGCTCCCTCATTCCGATAGTTCGCGGAGCCTCAACCATGCTTCTTTGGCTTCCGCCGCAATCTTAGTGAGCCGCACTACACCGGGAGACGGATTTTTACGCTGTTCCTGATACGCGGCTTCCGCTTCCTCCCATCCAGCCTTCAAGTAGGCGTCAAGCGCCTCCTTGTTTAGCAGATAGTAAGTTATCGAGCCATATATTTGTAGCGGCGTCAGGTGCGGATGGTGCCTCCGAATTTCATCCGGGCTTTCGTCATCAAGAAATCTCTCAATCACGATCTCAATGCCAACGCGAGTGCCCGTGATGCGAATCGCGTCCGCGCGGATAAAATCAAAGATATCGCGAATGTTCAGGTTTCCTGTTTTCGTTTCGGCACTTCCCTCGGTGCCAATCTGCCCCATCTCAGGAGCAGACTCCCGAATGACCGCCTTCTCTCTTCCGCTTGCGGAGGATTTCGGGAGTTGCGAGCTGCCACCAGACGACGAGGAGCCTGATTGATCTCTACGATGCTTCTCAATAACGGCTGTTACAGCGGCACGCCCGGCTTCAATGTAGGCATCCATCTTCTCTTGGTTAAGTAGATAGTAGGTTATCGAGCCGTATATTTGAAGCGGCGTCAGATGCGGGTAGCGCCGCCGGATTCTCCTTGGATTTGAGCCGAAGAGGAATTCCTCAATCACAAATTCGATATTGATACGTGTCCCCTTGATTCGGATTGCGTTTGGGCTGATGAAGTCAAAAATGTCTGTAAGTTCCATAATCTACTCCGTAGGGTTACCACTTCGCTCACGTCTTACCTCCGCCAGTGCCTCGTCAAAATCTCGTATTACCTCGTCTTCCGGTGTATTGGCAAAGGCTTCGCGGAAATGCGCGCTGATTTCTTGCCATTTTTTCCTCCATACGTCTGAGTCTGTTTCAAGGAGTTCACGCAGTTGTTCACGCTCGTTTTGAGATAATTTCTGGATTAGCGGCATCAGTTTTTCCAGGGTTATCGGATCGGATATTTTGGTCGTCCTCATTTCTCCTAAATAAAGAAGCGCACGGCAAGAACAACATCAACTTACTTGAATTGGGCAAGCACTTCTCCGAGATAACGGAGGGAATTGCTCCGGCTCAATGTTCCCTCGTTAATGTCCACATGATTTGCCATCGCTGGTGACATTCCTGAACGATACCGCCGCCGGTAAATGTCTATTTGGCGAATGTTCGGATCGAGTTTGCGCAGTATCGCCTCAGAATACCTGATTAGGTATTCTTTGGGACCACTTCCTCCGATTTCCTCCTCCACAATGTCCTCAGTATTGTCTTCCTGAAAATCATCAACCAATTGCGCGAACAATGGGTTTGTTGAGGTTTTATCGCGTTCGTTTTCGGTTAATGCTCCGTTTTCACTAGCGAAGTAATAGAGAATCCCCAAGCAATCAACCAGCAGCCATGCCTCAAGTTCCTGAACAGCCAGTGCGAGAAACACTTTGCGGGTAAGGCTCGGTTCGTTGATGATTGCCAGAATCTGATTGATTAGTGAGTGCGGCTCCTTGAGTCGTTGATGGAGAGCCATCGGGCTGTCTTGGTCAATGACGAAAATGGCGCAGGTTTCCTCTTTAAGGTAATTCCGAGTCGCCCGTCTCATCCGTTCGTTTAACGGTCCTCCCCTTCCCGCACGCCTGAGGAGTGCCCTCTTTCCAGATGCTTGGATTGACAGATTACCGATTTGCAGATGCGCCGCTAACTTAGCCGCCAAACACCCGACAACTTCGGCATCGTTGTCTGATTCCAAAGTCCAAATTCTTATAGTTTTCATGCAGATGTCTTCATCGGTTCTCGCAAAAGCGCACTATCGAAAATGGCACTGCCGATTCCGAAATCCGTAATCCAACCATCTAGCGCGGGTCGGTTGCCGCGAATGTCCTCAAGGTTGGTGACTTCCGTGCCGCTGCCTTGAGGGTTGCGCAACAACAGAACTTCAAGTGAATCTGGAAAATTCTCCGGATCCAAGGTATCAAGGAGCTGGGAACTGTGGGTCGTAATAATGACTTGGCTGCCTATGGCAAGTCTTTCAAGAAAATCTGCAACGGCCATTATAGCGTCGGGATGCAGATTTCGCTCCGGTTCCTCAAGAGCGATGAGTGACGGCGGGTTTGGCATGTTGAGCAGAATATAATATTCAAGAAAGCGCAGTGTGCCATCGGATGCTCTCGTTAAAGGAATCGGCTGCGTGTGTTTTCCCAAAAGGCAGAACTGATTGTCGCCGTTAATCTCGCGTTGATCTATCTTGAGATTCATACTTGCTTGAAGGGACCGGTTCACGCTTTCAAAACGCTCTCGATCGTTATGGTACCAATCCCGGAGATCGTGAGATAGCGGCTGACGATTGCCTCGTGTTGGAGAATATTTCGCGCTTTCGGGTTCACGCAACTCGGACGCCCCAACAGACGAAAGCCTTGCTAGACCTCGCCGTATGAGGTGCGGCTGAAAGTCATAGATATGCCAGTCTTGAATAGACTGAGCGAAAGCCTTTGTAATCGGTTTATTTCGATGATTGTCAACGGCGCTCACAGCGAGTTTGTCCGACTTGCATTCTATCGTCTTTCGGCAGTCTCCATCCCGAACCCATCGCTCTCCTTTCCGAGTTGATATGAGTTGGACATCGTCAACCGACAGCGTCTCTGCAGCAGCAAGATTGTTTGCTTTTGCTTTAATGATTAGGTCATATTCGATGCGAGATTCCTGGAGTGCAGTTTGTAATCCGAAGGCGATGTGGTTTGCCTCGCCCGCCCAAAGGGATTCTTGGATGGTCTTGACCGAGGGCAATTCTTCATCAATCATCATTTTCCTGAGAAGACGCAAGGCTTTTATGATATTCGATTTCCCACAAGCATTTGGACCAACCAGCACTGTCAAACGCTTTAGGGGAATGTCAACATCGCGCAGGCTAAGAAAGTTCGCCACATGCATCTCCTGAAATTGCGCTGTTTCCTCAAACATCGTTAGTCACCCCCTATTCTCAATGTTATCTCCTAAGCCCTGCGAATTCTAGCATAACACAGGGATTTTCGCAAAAGAATCGTCCTTACTTCGGTATTGCCTGCGCTTTATTGTATGGTGTCAATCTCAAACTCAGATACATCAAGTTCACCGGAGATGAGTTTGGGGAGTAGCAGGTCGCGGGTCTTGCGCAGATTAGTATTTGTTCTTACAAGTGTCTCTTGGATTTTGAGTAGTGTTTCCAGAACCATTTCAGCTTTGTTCTGTAAATCTTGAGGCGGAATGACGAAAAGTATTTCTCGAAGGGCAGCCTGTCGGATACCAGACACCGTAGTACCCGTAGCTCTTGCATGTAGTTGCGCCTTGCTAGCAGGTGACCTTAAGGCATAGAATAGAACGCAGGGTTTAATGAAATTCGGATTAGCCCGAATACAATAGAGTCTCTGGCTCAAACAGATTTTTTTCTTTTCAGTCAAGTAATAAACCTCTCCTAGTGGTGCTTCAGATGTCATAAGAATGTCGCTTTCTGCAACTTCCGATTTCATCCATCTCTTGTAGAGTTTTTTGCTCACAAACTTCGCTTTCTCCAGCCTTACAAGCCTCCCTTGCTTGATGTTCATAGCCGATAACGCTATGATGCCGGATTCAGACCAACGACCGCCTAACTTTGTAGGTGTCTTTCCCCGATAATCAATAATCTCCGAAACAACGTCACTTAATCGCTTTATCTCCCATCCCTGCGGAATCAACCCCAACTCCGACTCCACCATCTTCACGTTCTCGTGCCCCGGAAATCGGAATTCGACAAACCATTCGCGGTAGATGGTAGCCGCCATCTCCTCAAGGATTTTGATGCGGCGAGTGTTGTTTTCGATGAGGTTGTCGTAGTTGCTGAGGATGGCGGCTATTCTGTGTTGTAGGGCGAGTGAGGGAACATTCACCACGATCTCTGCGAACGTTGATTTTTTTACTATGGGAGTCGCTACACCTCCCGCCACACTCTTAGAGCCTGTTTGAAAAGTCATTTGATTCGATTTCGCATCAAGTAGATGGAAGCGATGTATACCATAGTTTCAGCAGTCTTAGGAAAGCGTTCATAATCCAAAGTCAATCGACGAAACCAACCAAGCCAAGAGAATGTGCGTTCAACAATCCATCGTAACGGAACAACTTCAAACCCCTGCTGCCCTAGCGTAGATGCAATCTCTAGTTGACACTGATGAGCCAGATATAACCAGTCTTCTAATTCGCCGCGATAGGCGGCATCGGCACACACCAACTGAATTGTTATGTACCAGCTAAACACTTCTGTTAGTAACTCGATAGCTATCTGATTGTCACTAACATTGGCATCAGTGACTTTGACCATCAATGGAATACCCGTCGTATCCGTTACCAGATGGCGTTTGCGTCCTTTGACCTTCTTGTGACCATCAAATCCTCTAGTCTCCGCCAGTTCCGTCGTCTTAACGGATTGGCTGTCAATGATAGCTGCTGTCGGTGATGGTTGTTTGCCGCCATCACAACGTGTTTGTTCGCGAAGTGCCTGATGAATCAAGAGCCATGTGTTGTCGACTTGCCACTTTCTGAAATGGTAATAGACGGTTTGCCACGGTGGCATATTATGGGGTAGCATTCGCCACTGGCAACCGGACTTGACGACATAAAAGATAGCATTGATGATTAAGCACATCTCCCATTTTGGAGGTCTGCCTAATGGTTGAGGGGCTGGCAGAAACGAGGACAGTTTCTCCCACTGTGCATCAGTCAAATCACTGGGATAACGCTTGCGGTTCATGTTTACTCCTTTCATTGGTTCAGATTTAACTGCTCCAATGAGTAAACGTAAACATCAACCGTTCAGACAACTTTTTTCTTTTTCTAATAGGTTCTTGAGGGCATTTACCCCAAAATAGCCCTTTCTCTAAGGCGATTCCGGACTTTTCAAACAGGCTCTTAATAACAGCGATCTTTGTCCTAAGAAGATAATAGACAAAATATGGATTGTATTTGCTTTGATCTACTATAATGCTGTTGATTTGTTGATTCGTCGCGCTAGGAACACTTGTCATACACATCTTTCCAAGGGACCCCACGCAGGTTACGCACACCGCGTGCGGAGGAAGCAAACGATTTTTTCGATATTCATATCCTTTCTGAGATAAGAATCGCTCAGTTTTAACAGCGCGCAAATCTGCTGTTATATCTGTAGGGGTAATAAAGGGATACTCACTGCCAAAATACTCTGTATTTTTCACAGGCGGCGTATAGCCAGTAATCACTTGTCCCAAGTCGCCAACAGTAAGATCATACCACAAACTCATCCCGCCTCCTTAACGTCATCGTCAAGCCTGCCATTTTTTGTATTCACAATTCATCGATTGGCGACTCTAGCCCGTGTGTGGAGTAGAACTCCATCATGTCGGTATGAATGCGTTTGAATTTTTGATTCATATAGGTGTTTGCACGCTTCTCCCTTTCTCTCAAAGATCGCAAATACTCGCTGAACGGTAATGATTGATTAAGATTAAAAATCAGTAGCCATTTTTGCAGATGAACGTGCAACGGTGTATCTTGAAGATAAGGCTCCAAATCTTCAAGTTCATCTATCGTTAATAACGTCAGTGGCATGATGTTCACCCTTTCTTGCAGCACGATGGATGACCTGAGGCGTTGGAATTCTGAGTTAAAAAATTCGTTCATAAACACCAGTGAGAAAGTACGGTCTGAGAGCACTAGAACAGGGTAGATTATTTTCACATTAGAGACATCAATTTCGTTAACGTTGCGTCTTTCCGCTTCGTTTGTGTGGAACAAGGTCTGAATGGCTTTACACAGTTGCTTGATGCCGGTTGATTCAATGAATTTAGATTTGATACCTGAGTAGAATTCGGAAACATCACCACTGAACTTGGTTTGGGCAGTTAATACGGGCGCTTTGCATTCCAAAAGGACTAGCGTCTCACCACCATAGACTGCAATGTCGGTACACTCTGTTTCTTCCCTCCTAGCATACTTGGGTTTGAAAATACAGGTTTCCATCCGAGGCTGACTTTGGGCATCAATCCCCCGCTGAACAATAGATGCCGCATAATCTTCGAAAATTTCTCCCCATAAACCAATGACATCAGCACCTTTACCTTTTTCTTGGATCTCCAGTTGATCTCGGAGAATCCACAATATTCCAGTGTCGAGTTTGTCCCTGAGAAAACCGTTGTCAATGGAAAAAATTTTATTTTCGCTCAACTTTACAAGCGGGTATTTACGCCATAAGCGAAATTCATTAGGCAACGAAGGTATTTTTTTCGCTTTGTGTGCAAGTTCGTCAATTGAAACACAAACATGTGGCAATAATTTATGGTACATACACCCAAGAGATGGAGTCGGCTTCATGTCAATGAATATATCGCTACCAGCCAAAATTTCCTCGGGCAAAATCTTCAATGCCACAGTTAATAACCAATGGTGCTAGTTTAGAGGCTGAATTGAGCGATTGATAAAGGGACAAAGCCATCATCTTCAATCGACAGGCCGTCCCACTGCACCAAGATATTAAACAAAGCCATTGTAAAGCCGACTCGCGTTTTGAAGTAGCTCCAACGACGATGCATGACTTTCTTAAAATGACAAACGAGCGTCAACATTGATAAAATCGTCTCTACCAGCATTCGAGAATTCCACTCGCCACGTCGGCACAGACGCAAGTTGGAAGGGAACCAATCTGCTTTGGCAAAACCTTCATCGGCAAACACAACCATCTGGTCATTGACCCCATCAACGAGGTGTTGAAAAGCAGTTCCATCATATACATTGGCAGTGTCGCAATCCCAATTGACAATCAGCCCGAGGTGATTGTGTAGCAGGCAAAGTTTTCCACCTACAATCCATCGTTGATTGGAAATACCTTTGCGTCCGATTTGACGCTTAGAACGTCCTTCTCGACGCGGGTGAATCAATTCAATGCCGTAAGTGTCAATTACGCCGATGAGCGAAGGCTCTGCCATGAACACGTCAATAAGATGTCGATACCCCTCAAACAAGCGAAACAATCGAGTGCGATGGGGTAATCTTGGGAATACGTGTTTGAAATTGTTTGCTATCCAGCGATAGAAGGCTCGATTGCTCACGCCTTTGAGCGCAAAGAGCATGGCAATGGTAACCACTTCGGACGGATAGAGTTTGGCTTGGCTATGCTTACGATTCTTGCCGCGCTGTGAGAGTTTATCATCAACACAACAAAACAATTCTGTGGTAAAATCTTCTATGGTCATGAGTCTAGATTTCCTTCCGTTATTTGATAACTACTGGTACTCAAATTAACGGTAGAATTGAGGAAATCGTCTCATGACCATGATATATTTTGCACCAAAACAAAGCCAAAATGGAGTGTTATGCCTATTTACCTCCAAATTTCAAACTAGCACCATTGGTTAATAAACCAACAATGAGAAACTGGTAGTTCTGCGAGGCCAAACCTGTTGCTTGACAAAAGGTATCGCTAACGTCAAACGTCAACGGTTTCTTTTCGAGGCGTGTTAAGTATTCATCCGTCCGAACTAGTGATTTCTTAACATGGGGCCTGGGCGAAGGTTTTATGGCGTATTCGAAAGCCGGGATTAATTCAGTGATTTCCCCCGTTCTTTGAACCGGCGTTAGGTTTGTCCCAGTGCTAGTTGCGTTTCTCCCCATCAACCCGTTAGCAATTAAATAGCATTGCCCCAACTTTCTGCCCATGTCAACCTCGGTATTTCGATCAAACGTAGACATTAATTTAGAGGTACTGATGCTTTTGCTCAACAAGCGAAGAGTGGACTCCCTATTGAAGACAACCTTTTCCTTTAGTGTCGTCGAAGAACTGATTACATTTTGCACAATCGGCGTACAGAAATCCTCCCTAAGGATGCTTTCATACTTCGATACGTCTTTACTCTGGTGTAGGAGAAGATTGATCTTTGCTAGGGCAATAACAGAGTCCCTCAAATTGAATGAGCGCATTATGTCTTCCAAACATTCCTCTGAATCTGGATAACCGACCTCGGACGCTGTTAGCGTAGGAAGTACAGCGAAATTCCCAACTCGAATCTGGTTTTGTTGATTCATGTCAGCACTCGCAATTGTAGAAGATGGTGCGTTACATTGTGAAACTCGGGGAAGCTCTTTCTAACTATGTAGAAGCAAAGGTTGACAACCACGCATGAACAACGAGGTAAGAAGGACGTACGTACAGATTCACTTCAACGACATCCCCATCCGTCCCCCGTCGACATGTATAGTCTGCCCGGTGATATAGGAGGCGTCGTTGCTCAGCAGGAAGGCGATGGCGGATGCCACCTCCTCCGGCGCCGCTCGGCGTTTCATGATGCAGCCTCCGTACGGTGTATCTTCCAGTTCTTTTTTTCGCGCGGCGGGGTCGGGCGCCGTGCCGAAGTGCATCTCCGTGATAATCCATCCCGGCGCCACGGCGTTGACGCGAATCCCGTCGCCGACGAACTCCTGCGCCATGGTTTTCGTGAGGGACACGATGCCGGCTTTAATCGTATCGTACACCCACATGCCGGGTCTGCCGAGGAATCCGCCCTCCGATGAGACATTCACAATGGCGCCGTTCGCTTCCTTTAGGGTCGGCAGCAGCACTTGGGTCATAAGCACCCAGCCCCGCAAACCAACGGCTGTTTCCGCGTCCCAATTTTCCTGCCATGAGCCGTCTTCAATCCTGCCCTGTCGGAGTATGGCGGCGTTGTTTACGAGCATGTGGAGCGCGGGAAAGCGTTCAGCCACCAACCGACCGCAGGCAGCGACGGCTTCGTCGTCCGCCAGATCGACTTCGATATGGCTGGCTTTTCCGCCGTCAGCCTCGATTTGGGAGACGGCTTGATTCGCCAGCGAAACATTGTTATCCGCGATGATGACGTGGGCGCCTTCAGCCGCCAAACGGTTAGCGGTTGCGCGTCCGATACCGGAGGCGCCGCCGGTTATCAGGGCGGCCTTGTCCGTGAATCGCAGCGTGCCCCAAGGGTTTGTCTGCATTCGTTTTCGCTCCTCAATGAAATAAGACTTACGGTATTCAGTAGGGGACGCAGATCTGCGTCCCCTACAAGAACAAGCCGATTACGTTGATTCTAGGTTCCCGTGATTAAGCCGCCGTCAACGAGGAGGGAGGCGCCGGTGATCCATTCGGCGTCGTCGGAGGCAAGGAACACGGCGGCTCGCCCGACATCTCTCGGTTTGCCGAAACGCGGCAAGGCGGTCTTTTCGGCTACGGCATCAATCATCTCCTGCGTGAGGTAGTCCTGAAGTGACGTCTCTATGTAGCCGGGACAGATGGCGTTGACGGTTATCCCGAACTCCCCGACCTCTATTGCGGTGTCCCGTACCATGTTGACCACACCGGCTTTCGCAGGGGCATAAGCAGGTCCCGCGCCGCCGCCGTAGGCGTGGACGGAGGCGATCTGGATGATGCGTCCATATTTGGAACCCTTCAGGTGGGGGATGGCAAGTTTCGTCGCGACGAACACCGCTCGCAGGTTTGTCCCGACAACCTTGTCCCATTGCGCAATCGAGATGTCTTGCGCCCCGCCGGGGATGTGGATGCCGGCGTTGTTGACGAGGATGTCCAGCCCGCCGAAGTGCCGGACGCTTTGCTCAATCAATTGTTCAACTTGGGATTCATCCGTGACATCCGTCTGGACGAAAATCGCCCCGCCGCCGAGTTTTTCAATCTCTTCAACGGTCGGCGTGGTGACATCCGTCTCGTGATATTTTCCTCGGAGCGGTGCCTCCTGCTTGTCGGCGACGACGACGCGGGCGCCTTCACGGGCAAACTCGAGCGCGATTCCCCGCCCGACGCCCGAACTCCCACCAGTCACAATGCCGATTCGATCTTTAAGTACCATGAAATACTTCCTCTTAAGGTTACGGCATACGGAGTATGCCTACTACCGCTCCAGAATCATCGCCACGTTTTCGGCGATCTGTTCCTCCAATTGCCGCGCCTCGCTCGTCAACACCTCCAATTCCTCGTTGAGCGCACCCAACCGGTCCGAGAAGTCGAACTCCTCCGCTTCCCGATCGGCGACACCTACATAGCGTCCAGGATTGAGCGTCCACCCGTTCGCCTCGATCTCATCAACCGTTGCCGCTTTACACAATCCCGGCACATCAATGTATTTTTCATCGGGGAAGTTTGCTCTCAATAACTCGGCGCTGTCGTGTTGGTTTTCCGGGGGTTCGCCGCGGTAGAGCCGCGCGATGTTTGCCAGGAACTCGACCTGCTGCGGCGTAAAACCCCGGTGTGCGCGGGTCAGTTGCTGATAATGACCACGAGCATCGATAAACAACACCTTGTCCTGACGCTCGCTGCCCTGTTTGGACTTGTCGAAAAACCAAAGCATACAGGGCAGCGTGACGGTGTAAAAGAAGTTTGACGCTATGCCCACCATCACGTCAACGGCGCGGGATTGGATAATGCCTTTTCGGATCTCCAGTTCAGAGCCTCTCGCGTCCGAGGCGGAGTTCGCCATGACAAATCCGGCGCGTCCAAACTCGGAGAGCGAACTACAGAACAGTTGAATCCACAGGTAGTTGGCGTTGTCTACACGGGGCATCCCGAACGGAAATCGCGGGTCATCCTTGATGCGTTCCCTGTCCACGCGATCCACGTTGAAGGGCGGATTCGCCATCACGAAGTCGAACACCCCCAACGACTTGTGCGGGTCTTCGTAATAGCTGTTGGCTTGGCGGATGTCGCCTTCAAGTCCGTGAACAGCGAGGTTCATCTTGCACAGCCTGATAGTCTCCGCTACGCGCTCGATTCCGTGGATGCTGATTTGACCGTCCCCGTTCTTCTTGTGGTTGTGGATAAACTCGGCGCTCTGGACGAACATACCCCCGGAGCCGCAGGCGGGATCGAGGATGCGTCCTTGGAAGGGTTCGATGATTTCGACAATCAGCTTGACGAGCGAGGTCGGTGTGAAGAACTCGCCGCCGCGCTGTCCTTCGGTCATGGCGAAGTTGCCGAGGAAATACTCGTATATTTTGCCGAATGCGTCGCCCTCAATCTCCATCGGAATCTGCTCCATGATGCGGAGCAATTCGATCAGCGTCCTCTTTTCGAGGCGGTTGTAGGTCTTGGGCAGCACACCGTTCACCTGCGGGTTCTCCGCCTCGATGGCTTTCATGGCGTCGGTAATGGCTTGACCGATGTTTTCATCCTCGGACAGATTCAACAGATGTCCGAATCGCGCTTCCTCCGGCAGATAAAAGACGCCGCGCGCTTGATAATCCGCTTTTTCTATTTTTCTTCGTCTGCTGCTTCTCGGTTCGCTCGCAAGCTCATCCTCCGCCTGCGTGAATTTGTGGTCCGCGTAGCGCAGGAATATCAAGCCCAGCACAGGGATGGAGTATTCGGACGATTTGAGTTTGGAGTTGGCTCTCAACTCATCGGCGGCGTCCCATAAGCGTCGTTCGAGTTCGTTGAGGTTTGTGTTCATGGTGTGAGTTTTTATGAATCCTGTGTTTGCGAATCATCGGTTTCAATGAAATAATCCGAATCTACGCGTTTGATTTCGTAGGATTTCACAACGGATACACCAACGTTATGGTCAATCATGTACTCTGCAAGCTGGCGTCCATCAATGAGGACAATTTTCGAGTCAATGCTGTTGACAAACTCGCGGGCATCTCTCGAAAAACCTGATGTTGTAATGAAGATTCCTTTCCTCGCTCGTTGCCCTTGTAGTGCACCCGCGAATTTTTGAAGTTCAGGGCGACTAACATTTGCTTCCCACCGCTTGGCTTGAACATATACGACATCAAGGCCTAGCCTATCCTCGTTAATAATACCGTCAATGCCGCCATCTCCGCTACGTCCAACGGCTTGGGCGTCTTCGCGCGAGCCGCCGTATCCCATTTGGACGAGAAGGTCTATAACGAGTTCTTCAAAGAAGGTAGGGGAGTTATCCATAATCTGTTCAAGCAATTCCGCCGCTAATTTTTCTCTAATCTGCTGGTAATTTTCTTCAATAGATTCTTCAGCGATTTGACCATCTCCCTCACCATCAGGAGCGAGAGGACTGTCCGAGTTTTGCCTGAAGAACTCAAGCCCCTGAGTCGTTATTCTGTGATAGCCGCGTCGTGTTGACTCCAGCAAACCTTCGCTCTTTAGTTCGTGTTGTGCCCAACCGCATGCATGATGAAACCTCTTTGTTCTACCACTTGATATAACTTCGTTTCTCTCCTCATCAGTGAGTGAAAAGGAATCTTGCAGTTGGGGCACAATATCCCTGAGTTGATACTCCCTTCCATCAGTAACAAGCTGAAGGAGAGGAAGCTTAATTTGTCTGAGTTTTGGTAAAGGCATTATACCAATTTCTCCGATATGCGCGAAATTTGGAAACGATCCATGTATATTTTAGTATACCACATTCAATCGATGATTTGAAGAGTTTGGAAATTAGCCAAATAAATCCTCCCCAACCGTTCACGGTGCGTAGGTTGGGTTGAACACAATGAAACCCCAACTATTCAGTTGCCACTATCTCGCTGCGGGAAACATTCTCAATCATCAAATTGGCGAACTTACTCTCTTCTCTCATGGGGTTCTTCAGTGAAGTTTCGCGCCTTACACAGACGCCAGCGATCGGGCGATTCTAATCCGTGAAATCCTTTAATCCGTTTAATCAGTGATTCAGAAAATTTTCCCTTGTGTCACCTCCAGAATTCAGATGTGTTTTCCCTGCACAAATCTATAACATATCTTCTCCTTATGTCCGCGTATGTGCTAAAATATGAGAAATAAGCGCTGAGAATGTCAGCAAGTGAAATCGTCGGTTCAAATCGAAAGCGGAGAAACCGAGTTTTGCGGAAAAAAATGGGTTCCGTCAGGCCATTTCTCAGCGCAGACAGCACCGCGCTATAGAGCGGAAGGAGTAGGCAGAATTGAATGAAGAACTTTTTGTTAGCCAAGAATTCACGCCCGTCAACGGGTTTACGTCCGGAGTTGAAGGTCCCGCCTGTGATGCGGAGGGAAATCTCTATGCCGTCAACTTCGAGAGGGAGCACACAATAGGGAAAGTCGCCCCGGCTGGAGAAGCCAGCGTCTTTCTAGACCTGCCAAACGGCAGCATTGGCAACGGCATCCGCTTCGACAGTAAGGGGAATATGTACATCGCGGACTACACGAACCACAATGTGCTGAAGGTGGACATGCAGACACGTCACATTTCGGTTCACGCGCACGAGCCGCGGATGAATCAGCCGAACGATCTCGCCATCGGCGCAAATGATATTCTGTATGCCAGCGACCCAAATTGGCCCGAGTCGACGGGGCAGTTGTGGCGAATAGGGAGGGATGGCGAAGTCACACTGCTGGAGGAGGGAATGGGAACGACCAACGGAATTGAGGTAAGTCCCGACGAGCAGACGCTCTATGTCAACGAATCCAACCAGCTGAATGTCTGGGCGTATGACCTTTCGCCAGATGGGGAGATTAGCAACAAGCGGCTGTTTATCGAATTCCCCGATTTCAATATGGACGGTATGCGCTGCGATGTGCAAGGCAATCTTTATGTCACCCGGCACGGCAAGGGGGCTGTTGCGAAAATCTCGCCGGAGGGTGAGGTGATATTGGAGGTGCAGCTAACAGGAAAACTATGTACCAACATCGCATTTGGAGGTCCCGACGGACGAACCTGTTATGTGACGTTGGCGGACAGAGGGAATGTGGAAACTTTTCGAGCCGATGAACCCGGGCGAAGTTGGGCGTTGTCAAAGCGCAGGTAACGGAAGCAGCATGTGAGCGATTCTCGAAAAGAGCGGAGAGTCGGACGGAATACGAAATTGGAAGAACGGAAGGGCGGAAGGATGGAAGAAGCCCCAAATCTCCTTGTTTGAGAACGGGTAGGTTGGTGTTTTCCCCGCCTTGGGATTGAGATATCTTTTCCATTGCCAACGCGGCTGATGACGTTTTGACTGGCTAGCGCTTGTCAAGATCACGCGAAAATTTAGGGAAAGAACCCAAGTTTTCGAGAGAAACTCGGGTTCAAGGAGGATTTGATGCGGATTGCGACGGGGTGTATCGGGCACGAAACGAACACCTTTTCCCCCGTACCGACCACGCTTGACAGTTTTAGAAGAATGGTCGGCGACGAAATTCTCGAGAACTTCGGAAACACATCTACCGTTACGGGCGGTATTATCGAGGCAGCAGCTGAATTGAAAGTGGAGCTCGTTCCACTCCTTTGGAGCTTTGCCACCCCGTCCAGAAAGGTCGAACAGGACGCCTACGACGCGCTCAAATCTGAATTTCTTCATCTGCTTGCGGGCGCTGGCGAGATTGACGGAGTGGTGCTCGATCTACACGGCGCCATGGTGACGGAGGACATTGAGGATGCCGAAGCTGATCTGATTTCCAGCGTGCGCGAGATTGTCGGTTCCCGCCCCGTTGTGGTGACCTTCGATTTGCATGCAAACATCACTCCCGAAACCGTGAAATACCCCGATGCGATTATCGGATTCGACACCTATCCCCACGTCGATACCTACGAACGGGGAGTCGAAGCGGTTGACGTCATCTACAAAACGGTGCAGGGAGAGATTGCGCCGACGATGGCATACCGCCAACTCCCACTGTTGACGTCGCCGCCAGCACAGTGCACCATGAGACGGCCTGCGAGTGACCTGGTGAAAAAGCTCCACCAATTGGAATCTGAAGACGGCGTCGTAACGGCGACATTGTCCATGGGATTTCCTTTTGCGGACATACGCGGCGCGGGCGTTTCGGTGCTCGTAACCACGGACGGGAACCGCGAACTCGCCGAGCAGAAGGCCGATGAATTTGCCGCACACCTCTGGTCGATACGCGAAGACTTTCGTACAAACCTTGTTTCGATCGAGGAAGCAATTGAACACGCAGATCAATCATCGGGGCAGCCTATTGTTTTGGCGGAAGGTGCCGACAATCCCGGCGGCGGGGGTCCCTGTGACGGTACATTTATTCTGCGCGCTTTCGTCGATGCCGATGTCCGGGATGCCGTCGTCGCAATCATCGCCGATCCTGAATCGGTTGCCGAAGCGATTGAAGCGGGTGTCGGCAACCGCTTAAATCTCAATGTCGGCGGCAAAACGGATGACATGCACGGCGAACCTGTGAGGCTTGAAGCCTATGTGAAGACGATTTCCGATGGTATTTATGTGCGAAAGGGACCGATGGCGCGGGGAGCCACCGACAGCATGGGACGCACCGCAGTGATTAAGACGGGAGGTGTCGAGGTAATTCTAACCGAGGAACGGTCACAGCCGCTTGATGCCGAAGTCCTTCGCAGTGTCGGTATAGAACCGAGGGATAGGAAATTGATTGCGCTAAAATCCGCCGTCCATTACCGAGCGGACTACACGTCGATAGCGCACGAGATTTTGGAGGTGGACACGCCAGGTGTCCACAGCCCGAACCTTGCGAATTTTACATATGAGAATTTAAGACGGCCAATCTATCCACTGGATCCGAGGGCGGAGTTCGTGGAAATTTAAAGGAAGGGAATGTTGAAGCATTACAACGTACGATGGAGGGCGGAGGACTCTATTGCGCTCTTTATCCGTTCGCTCAATCTACTTTTAGGGATTTACTATCGCGCTCGTTATTCACTCGCTTGATCTCACCCAAAAGAGGCATTGTAACATCCACACTTTGAAATTAGACATCTTTCCAAAATAATGCCAGTAGTATCGGGATTATTCACAGTCTTGAGTAACCAAAGGCGCAAATGCACAGTCAAGGGATTGAGGGAATGTACCTATATGCCTGTTTACCTGCTTGTCTTCTCACTTTCCAGCCTCAAGCCTCTGTATCTTCGTGATTTGACTAATGCCTGTTGCTACCTGTCGCCCCGCTGGGGCTTTGGTGAGTGTGTATTCGATGTTGCTATACACCTGCCGCCCCTCTGGGGCTATGTGAGTTGATTCAATAAAACTTTAAACACGCTATTCCGCTGGAGCGAGAGGAAAATCACTTCAATTTTAGCTTAGAACCAGTGGATTATCAATCGTCAGCAACAAAGGTTAATTGGGAAAGATGTCTACTGTATTACTTGGTTAATTTTACTACGTCGCCGTACTTCTGCCGCGCGAATCTGTTCCACTCGGTTAGCTTCTGATTTCGATAATCCGGCTTTTTCCACTCCGATTGCGCAATCTGCATCCCCTCTTCCGCCGTGATCGGCAATTCCGTGAGCCTATCGATTGCCGCTTCTCGCTTCTGTTCGTCTTTACACTTATTTATAGCCTTCCACGCGGCTACCAGGTCCTTGTGCGGATCGATGACGAGTGCTCCGATGAGATCATTAACAAGCGCCCAGCGTTTCCCGCCCTTGGCGGCATCGTATTGAATCGGGTTCAATTCCCGCTTGAACGGATTAATGACCACGCAGCGGTCGCCTAGCTCATCGTATAATTCGGGTATGACACTCGCGCGGTTCAATCCGCCCCGCCATTTGGGGCCTTCGGGATCATCGTCGCGCAGCACCCAGAGTTTCTGTGCCGTATCGGAGAGCACAAACTCAAGAAATGCTTGAGCAACCTTTAAGTTCGGCGCTCCTTTGAGTATTGCGATGGAATCGGGGCTGACCACGGCGGCATCCGGCGGAACGAGGTATTTGATGATATCGTCGCCGATCACCGCGATTTGTCCGTATGCGTAAAAATCGATTGCCATTCCATAGATAACCTGCCCGGACACAACATCCTTCGGAATCGCATTTGACCCTGCCGAGAATCCGCGCACATTCGCGCCCAGTTTCGTGATGAGTCCGAATCCTTCTTCCCAGCCATAACCCTGCAAGATGATTTCGTACATCATGTGGGCACTGCCGCTTTCGCGGGGATCCGCGGCGCCAACTCGACCGACCAAGTCGGGGTGCGTCAAATCTTTCCACGTCGACACATTGGGCAATCGGAGGAGTTCGCGAAGTTGCTCGTTGGACATGATGCCAAAACTGGACAGAGCGGCTCCGTACCAACGATATTTCGGGTCATACACGGGAATGCCGAAGATTTCTTTGGGTACGCGGTCCAATTGCGCGTCGGGCAGCTTGCAAGGAAAAAGCAATCCCTGCTCGGCGAGTTTGAGATAATTGTCTGTCCCGCCGCCGAAAAAAAGATCGATTCCAATGCCTTGCGGCACACGTTGGAACTCAGATTCGATAAAGCGGAAGTCCGATGACGATCCGCCCAAATCTAACCAATCGAGCGCTACCGATCTCCCCGTTTTCTGAAGATACCATTCTTTGAAGGCACGCCCAAACTCTTTTTCAATTGACTCGGGATGTGGTGATATGATGGAGAGTTGATCTTCAATGGCGAGCGAATTCGGCGGGCAGGAGATCGCGAAGCAGAGAATGATGATTAGTGGATAAATGGACGGCTTGGAGGGAGATAATATTGAAATTATATTCTTCAAGATCGACGGTTGAAGCAAACACGGCTGTTGCATTCTGTGTTCGAACTTACCTCCGCTAAGATTACTCCGACTGTTCACATTAGGCTCACGATTGAGGGCATCTTCCAGATCAGAACAAGAATTGCCGCCAACACGATGAGATAGAACACAATTAGCTTCCATGACCCCGGTTTTATCGCGCGTTGCGGTGGTCGTTTAACAGATTTCATGACGAACCCAAACGGTCTTCCCAATTCTACCGATTAAAGAGACAACCCTATCAACTGCTTTTCTTCGGGCTTCTTGGCCCCTTGATGTGCGTCGCTTGAACCGAGATTATCCCGTACCCGAAAACGTCCTCAACCAAGAATTCGATATTGTCGTAGACGACCTTTTCCCCGCGTTCAGGGAGACGACCGAGTTGAGCCAATATGAACCCGCCAATCGTATCAAAACGATCTTTGGGTATATCCGTACCCAATTCATCATTGACAACATCGATTGAGGTGCGCGCATCAAGAGACCAGTGATCAGTGCCAAGCAATTCCGCATGCGGGCTGAGACGCTTGTGATTGTAACGGATTTCGCCGACAATCAATTCCAGAATATCCTCCAATGTCACAAACCCGGTGCACCCGGCGTGTTCACCGATAACGGCTGCTACAGGCTCGGTTGAGCCACGCATCTCCTCAAGCAGTTCGCCCGCGGGTTTTGTTTCCGGCACACGCGCCAGTCGGCGAACAAAAGCGCTGACATCGTTAAATTCGCGCGGGACATAAAGGATTTCCATGACATCTACTACGGCGATGAGCCTGTCTATACGTTCCTCAAAAACAGGAACAAAACGATAATTGGCGCTCTCCGCAATAGCTTTGACTTGTTCCGTGGGAGTGTTAACGTGTACAGCCACTAGCTCCGATAGTGGAATCATGACTTCACGTACTGCCGTGGTGGCTAATGAAAACACGCCGCGCAGCATGCGCACTTCGTTGCTTGGAAAGGCATCCAGATTTTCAAATACCACCCGTTTGATATGTTCCTCTGTCGGGCCGCTCTTGCGTCTGCGTTTGCGCTTGCCAAAAAAGCCCCTATCCTCGCTTTTAACATCTCGGTTGGGAACCAGCTTGCGTCCTCGCTGTGCAGAAACAACCAAAGACTCCGAACGGGTCGTTTCGGCAACTTTTATGTTTCCTGGTTGAGATGGATTTTCTTTCATTTCTTGCCTCGCCCCTATGGTCTTCAAGAATTGCCTAGACTCACTAGATCGCCGTCCCCGAACCTTAATGCCACTCAATCCTAGGCGCTACCTAGTGGCTATTTATAACGGCTGACGCTCTTCAACCTCAACGGGAAGCTACCAATTCAGCGATTTTGCAACAAAATCTGCCGGTAGCATTATCGGTGCATAGATGTTGGAGTCCGGACAATGTACCCCTGCTCAGTCCCTGTCGCAGTCAAAAGGGCTGGAAGAACCGACTATTTTCGCAGAAGAGCGCAGCAAGTGATATGGGAAAGAATTAATACTCGTACTTGTGAATAAAATAACAACTTATGTTAAATTATAACACAACTTCAAAGCCGCTTTCAACGGCATTCTATATTGGCCACACAGGTAACGCAGATTGGTGATTGGTTTACCCGTTGCTTTCGGCTTGCATCCCAAATCGGCAGGACGACGGGGCGCCCTGCCAATTGTCAACGTAGTCAATCGCCAATTTCGGCGGCGCTTGATTCTTTCGACTACAGTTGTTCGCGGATGTCTCCTATCGTACTCAAGCGTAACAAAACACCCATTTTCAGCGCTGCGAGCCACTCTTAGCTCGACTTTGTACATTTAAGCGGTTTATTAGACGGTGGCAATCAAGCGTTGGAGAAAAGTGTAAGAGATTTTAATTATCTGGTCTTTTCGGTTGACCTGTGAAAAAGTTGGTAGCGGTTTTCAGTGTCATCACAGCGGGGCAAGGGGATCTCTATCGCACTCGCTATCCACTCGCTTGATTCCCGCCTACGGGTTTGGTGTTGTACGGCTTTGCGTACAACCTAACCGTTGTACTTTTGTACAAAGTCGAGCTTAGAGCTTGTTTGAAAATTCTTAGGTGTGCCCCCGAAAGATGCCGTTTGGTAGTCCTGCGAAATTTCATACTTTTCATAACTTTCATAACAAACAGAAATATCCAGTAAGGATTAAGAACGCTTGAAAACTCTTGCTATGACTAGCTTCTTGACAGTTTCGACAATGCGGCTGTAAAGACGTTGTTATGAAATTTTGTTATGAAACCGTGATTGCATTTCTAAACAGTTGAGACATTAGATTGACGTTTGGAACAAGGTCGGTTAGAGCCTGTTTGAATAATCGGCAGCGAAGCCATTTTCGTTCATTCGTAGGAAGTCATTTCATGTTTTTGATGTTGTCTGCTACGTACCTGTGGGATCTCTATGGGAGCTCTATCGCGTTCCCTATCCGGTCACTTGATCACTCGTTATCCACTCGATTGATCCCCGCTGGGGCTTGGGTACACGGGGTTTTGGCGTTTCTACACACCTTCAAGATCTCTATGGGAGCTCTATCGCGTTCGTTATCCACTCACTTGATCGCTCGCTATCCGCTCGTTTGATCCCTTCTGGGGCTTTTAAATGCCGGTGCGCAGAGCGCACCCTACAAATGTACTTTTCAAACAGGCTCTTAAACGTCAGGCAAGTCTATAGTGCTACGTCAAAATCACTGTGATCTAACCGGTGGCGCGTCACACTTTCAGAGCCTGTTTGAAAAGTCATTTGATTCGATTTCGCATCAAGTAGATGGAAGCGATGTATACCATAGTTTCAGCAGTCTTAGGAAAGCGTTCATAATCCAAAGTCAATCGACGAAACCAACCAAGCCAAGAGAATGTGCGTTCAACAATCCATCGTAACGGAACAACTTCAAACCCCTGCTGCCCTAGCGTAGATGCAATCTCTAGTTGACACTGATGAGCCAGATATAACCAGTCTTCTAATTCGCCGCGATAGGCGGCATCGGCACACACCAACTGAATTGTTATGTACCAGCTAAACACTTCTGTTAGTAACTCGATAGCTATCTGATTGTCACTAACATTGGCATCAGTGACTTTGACCATCAATGGAATACCCGTCGTATCCGTTACCAGATGGCGTTTGCGTCCTTTGACCTTCTTGTGACCATCAAATCCTCTAGTCTCCGCCAGTTCCGTCGTCTTAACGGATTGGCTGTCAATGATAGCTGCTGTCGGTGATGGTTGTTTGCCGCCATCACAACGTGTTTGTTCGCGAAGTGCCTGATGAATCAAGAGCCATGTGTTGTCGACTTGCCACTTTCTGAAATGGTAATAGACGGTTTGCCACGGTGGCATATTATGGGGTAGCATTCGCCACTGGCAACCGGACTTGACGACATAAAAGATAGCATTGATGATTAAGCACATCTCCCATTTTGGAGGTCTGCCTAATGGTTGAGGGGCTGGCAGAAACGAGGACAGTTTCTCCCACTGTGCATCAGTCAAATCACTGGGATAACGCTTGCGGTTCATGTTTACTCCTTTCATTGGTTCAGATTTAACTGCTCCAATGAGTAAACGTAAACATCAACCGTTCAGACAACTTTTTTCTTTTTCTAATAGGTTCTTGAGGGCATTTACCCCAAAATAGCCCTTTCTCTAAGGCGATTCCGGACTTTTCAAACAGACTCTCAATGGATTTCTCAGGTTTTCAGCAATTTTGCAAAAAAAAAACGCTTGACATAAAATAATGTTGTGCTCTATCCTATCCTGTACATATAGTATAGGATAGCACATTTCACACAAGATGCTGGTGAATTATGAAATGCCCGTACTGTGGAAGTTTTGAGACAAAAGTCCTTGATAAGCGTGAGACCGACGGCAGAAGTGTCACCCGCAGACGGCGAGAATGCCTCGCTTGTGAAAAGCGGTTTACCACGTACGAACGGGCGGAAGTGTTGGATCTGTTCGTCATCAAGAAAGATCAACGGCGCGAAGCCTTTAATCGGGGAAAATTGAGACGCAACTTGATGAAGGCTTGCGAAAAGCGCCCGATTAGTCAAGAGACTATCGATCGCCTAATTGGAGAAATCGAACAGCAGTTGATTGGCATGCGAAAGTCGGAGATCGACAGTCGTTCGATTGGTGATTTGGTCATGGATATACTCAAAGACACCGACCGGGTTGCGTACATCCGATTCGCTTCTGTCTACCGTGATTTCAAGGACGTAACGGATTTTGAAAAGGAACTGCAACAGCTTACACAAATTCCGCAATAGAATTTGCATATCAAGGTTGAGCGGGATTGAGAGCCTGTTTGAAAAGTCATTTGATTCGATTTCGCATCAAGTAGATGGAAGCGATGTATACCATAGTTTCAGCAGTCTTAGGAAAGCGTTCATAATCCAAAGTCAATCGACGAAACCAACCAAGCCAAGAGAATGTGCGTTCAACAATCCATCGTAACGGAACAACTTCAAACCCCTGCTGCCCTAGCGTAGATGCAATCTCTAGTTGACACTGATGAGCCAGATATAACCAGTCTTCTAATTCGCCGCGATAGGCGGCATCGGCACACACCAACTGAATTGTTATGTACCAGCTAAACACTTCTGTTAGTAACTCGATAGCTATCTGATTGTCACTAACATTGGCATCAGTGACTTTGACCATCAATGGAATACCCGTCGTATCCGTTACCAGATGGCGTTTGCGTCCTTTGACCTTCTTGTGACCATCAAATCCTCTAGTCTCCGCCAGTTCCGTCGTCTTAACGGATTGGCTGTCAATGATAGCTGCTGTCGGTGATGGTTGTTTGCCGCCATCACAACGTGTTTGTTCGCGAAGTGCCTGATGAATCAAGAGCCATGTGTTGTCGACTTGCCACTTTCTGAAATGGTAATAGACGGTTTGCCACGGTGGCATATTATGGGGTAGCATTCGCCACTGGCAACCGGACTTGACGACATAAAAGATAGCATTGATGATTAAGCACATCTCCCATTTTGGAGGTCTGCCTAATGGTTGAGGGGCTGGCAGAAACGAGGACAGTTTCTCCCACTGTGCATCAGTCAAATCACTGGGATAACGCTTGCGGTTCATGTTTACTCCTTTCATTGGTTCAGATTTAACTGCTCCAATGAGTAAACGTAAACATCAACCGTTCAGACAACTTTTTTCTTTTTCTAATAGGTTCTTGAGGGCATTTACCCCAAAATAGCCCTTTCTCTAAGGCGATTCCGGACTTTTCAAACAGGCTCTTAATTTCACAACTCAAAAATCGTTCAAGCATTTGACTGAAGTGAATGCACGCCATCGTAAATAGAGAATTCAAACGCGGCGTGATTATTGTATCAATTCAAGTTAATTATTTATATTATCCAGAGATTAGAAGTTTGCAATATTGTTTAGTTGTGGCTGCGCTCTTGTGACTTAGATTTTGCAAGTCGGTAGCTTCGAAAGGAAGAAATATGTCTGACCCTAATGTCGATTCAATTGCGGCGGCGCCGTCCGACGAGTCTCCCCGCATCGAACAACCTGACGCCACGCGGAAGCGCGGCTTGAAGATTAAGCGTCATTACACCAGTTCCGGAATCCATCTCTTCGATGAGATGAAATGGGATCGGAGAGATGCGGCCATTTACAACGAAAAAGGGGAGACAATCTTTGAGCAAAAAGGCATTGAAGTTCCAGAATCTTGGTCACAATTGGCGACTGATATAGGCGCATCGAAATACCTCCGCAAAGCCGGTGTACCGGGCACGGGCAATGAAGTGAGCATGCGCCAATTGGTCACGCGAGTTGCCCGTACTATCCGCCGCTCCGGCGACGAATTCGGGGGCTACTTTGCAACGCCCGAGGATGCAGACGCATTTGAGTCGGAATTAACCTATCTATTAATTTCACAACGAGGGGCATTCAACTCCCCTGTTTGGTTCAATTGCGGGCTTTGGCACGAATACGGGATTGAAGGCGGAGGCGGTAATTTCTTCTGGGATCGAGCAACACAAAGCGTCCAGACATCAACGAATGCATACGAGCACCCGCAAAACTCGGCGTGCTTTATCCAGAGTGTAGACGACTCGCTTGACTCAATGCTCGAATTACAGAAAGCGGAAGTTCGGCTATTCAAGTACGGGAGCGGCACAGGCACAAATTTCAGCAAGATTCGGGCGAAGCGAGAGGAACTATCGGGCGGGGGTGCATCGTCCGGGGTGCTCTCCTTCCTAGAAGGTTTCGACCGGTGGGCAGGAAGCATAAAGTCCGGCGGAACGACACGTAGGGCGGCGAAGATGGTTATCCTTGACATGGACCACCCGGAGATTGGCGACTTTATTGACTGGAAGCTGCAGGAAGAGAAAAAGGCACAGGCGCTAATTGCAGCCGGCTACGAATCCGATTTTAACGGTGAAGCGTACCGAACAATCAGCGGGCAGAACAGCAATAATTCAGTCCGAATACCCGACGCCTTCATGGACTCATACCTAAAGAATGGAAAATGGCATACGACGTATCGCATGGACGGAAAACTTGCCGACGAGCACGATGCGAAACACCTAATGGACAAGATCTCGTATGCCGCTTGGGCGTGCGCCGACCCCGGCGTCCAGTTCGACGGCACTATTCAGAAATGGAATACTTGCAAGAACACAGATAGGATTAACGCAACTAACCCGTGCAGCGAATTCGTCTTCTTGGATGACACGTCGTGTAATCTGGCAAGCATCAATTTGGTGAAGTTCTTGAGAGAGGACGGAATATTTGACGTTGAAGCCTACCGTCATGCTATTCGTATCTTCATCATAGCCATGGAAATTATCGTGGATATCTCGTCGTATCCGACTGATCGGATCACGAGTCGGTCACATGATTTCCGTCCACTAGGATTGGGGTACGGAAATCTCGGCGCGTTACTGATGTTAAACGGAATCCCGTATGATTCGGAGGTAGGCTTAGCTTGGGCGGGAGCCATCTCAGCCATACTGTCGGGGCACGGCTATCTTACGAGCGCGGAGATAGCGAGCAGCGTTGGAGCTTTTGCCGGATTCGATGAAAATCGAGCGTCTATGCTCGATGTCATGCGGATGCACCGCAATGAGGCGTACAAACTCGACGAGATTGCATGTCCGCAAACCTTGCTCAAAGCGGCGCATGAAGATTGGGATGCTTGTGTACGAGCGGGAGAACGCTTCGGATTCCGAAATTCGCAGATAAGCGTTATCGCCCCAACGGGCACGATCGCGTTCCTGATGGATTGCGATACGACGGGCATAGAACCTGATTTTGCGCTCGTGAAGTTCAAGAAGCTCGCGGGCGGCGGGTATTTCAAGATTGTCAATCAGGCCGTGCCGAATGCGTTGGCGCAACTCGGCTATCCACGCAGCCAAATTGATGAAATTGTGACATACATTGTAGGTACGGGGACACTTAAGGGCACACCCTATATCAACGAGCGAACCCTTATGGACAAGGGTTTCACCGATGAGGATCTCGGCAAAATAGAGGAAATGCTGCCGAGTGTTTTTAGTTTGGACCTCGCATTTGCTCCCGGCATTCTCGGCGATGACTGTTTGGAACGCTTGGGGATCGATAGCGCGAAAGCGCAAGAACCGGGATTCAATATCCTGGACGCAATAGGATTCCGTCAGGAAGAAATCGATGCCGCCGATGAAACCATCTGCGGATACGGGACAGTCGAAGGCGCCCCGTATCTCAAAGAAATGCACTATCCTATCTTCGATTGTGCGAACAAGTGCGGGCGAACCGGAACCCGTTTCATCGAACCGATGGGACATGTCAGGATGATGGCGGCGGTTCAGCCATTCATCAGCGGTGCAATCAGCAAAACGGTCAATCTTCCGAACGATGCTACCGTGGAGGACATCACACAGGTGTATGTGGAGGCGTGGAATCTCGGCGTCAAATGTCTCGCGGTCTACCGCGATGGTTCGAAGAGCAGCCAGCCGTTGTCCTCGGCGAATCAGCAGGAGGAGAAAGAAAGTCAGCCCGTCCGCAAGCGGCTTCCCGATGAACGTCCATCGATCACTCACAAATTCAGCGTCGCGGGACACGAAGGTTATATCACGGTTGGCATGTATGACGATGGGAGGCCTGGAGAAGTATTCCTGAACATGTCGAAAGAGGGATCTGTCATCTCCGGGTTGATGGACACCATTGCGTTGATGACTTCGGTCTCGCTGCAACACGGTGTGCCGCTGGAGTTCTTTGTGGACAAGTTCAGCCATATCCGATTTGAACCGTCCGGGTTCACGAACAACAAAGATATTCCAATCGCCAAGTCTATAATCGATTACGTGTTCCGCTGGCTTGGGCTGAAGTTTCTTCCCGACAGCCAAATTTTCGCCGATGAAGTTGTAAGTCTTGAAGATGAACTGGCAGATCCAGAACAACTGCGTCCCCTACCCTCCAGCGAAGAGGCTGGTCAGATTGAAGCACGTGAAAAACAGGTAGCGACTATGCAGTCCGATGCGCCTCCGTGCCACGGCTGCGGGACGATCATGACGCGGAACGGAACGTGTTATCGTTGTGCCAACTGCGGTGCGACGAGCGGATGTTCGTAAAAAGTGGAGTAGCACACACGCCGAAACGCAGGGAACGAGGTCGTCAAGATGAAAATCATTGCTGATTTGTGCGTGGTGCCGATAGGAGTCGGAGTATCTGTTTCAAAGCATGTGGCGGCGTGTGAAAAGGTACTCAAGGAGGCGGGGCTCAAAACGGAATTGCACGCCTACGGCACCAACATTGAGGGAGAGTGGGATGCTGTATTCGCCGCTATCAAGCGATGTCACGAAGTGGTGCACGAAATGGGGGCGCCGCGCATTTCGACGACGTTGAAGTTCGGTACGCGCACCGACCGAACTCAGACTATGGATGACAAGGTCGCTAGCGTTCAACACAAATTGGAACTGGAATGACGGAAGGAGGGAAGATTGGAAGGTAGATTCTTACAATAGGTCTCATATTTCTCGGTCTTGGTATTATATTCCTCGCATACCGAGAGCCGATTACACTCTAAGTAAGTTTAATACAATTAAGGAAGTGGCGACCTGGAGATCGCTCCTACAGATAGTTGAATAGTGTATGGCGGTATACGGCACACGGAGTGTGCCTACTACTGCACTTAGCGAGAAGACCACTAAGGCTCGGACCTACTTCTAATTCACGGTGAAGTTAATGAAAATTTCTCCGGACTGTACGACCTGTGACACATTCTTGGGCAGCGCGCTGAATCGAATCTGTTCGACGTAGCGCCTGGCGCGCTCCTTTAATCTGACCTCGCCGATTGTCGTCCGCCCCGGCTTGATTTGCACGTTGAACACGCTTCCATCCGGTCGAACTTTGAAACTGAGATGCACACCCCCGCCCTGTTTGCCTTTTGACTGAAGCGGCTTCTCCAAACCGCTTATCACAGCTCGACCACTCACCTCTCCGCTAATCTCGTAGGGTACGCCTTCCGTAATCAGATTGGTCTTCACTTCCGACAATCTGCCCGGGGCGAACCTGCCTGCGAGCGCCTTCCCGCTCTCGCCCGTAATTGCCCGACGCGCATCCCGCTCCGGCAATCCCTTATGGCTATCGCGCCCGTGATACCCTGTCTGAACCTCAATCGGTTTGCTACGAACCAAAGCGTTGGGTTCATCCAAAAAATCACCTTTTCTGCGTCCTTTTGAGGGCGGGGCGCCGAGAGACAAGCGCTCCGGGTTCTCACTCGACGCCTGTGTCCTCCGAAGGTTCGGCAATCCGCCTTCCGTTTGGGTCGCCGTAAGATAGTCGCGCAGATTTGTCGTGGGTTGGATTTGGGGCAGCGTCTCGGATGGTTGATTCTGTCGGACATTGGGGATGGCTACAGGAATCTCTGATTTGATTCTCTTTCGCGGCGATTCTGTTTTAACGAATTCTACGTTGATTGCAGATTCCTTGGGTCGCGGCGGAGACTTTGGAGCAATCGCCAAAGCCATCAAGAGGGCAAACACGATGTGCTCAATGACGACAATCCCTATGAAGAAGCGACCTCCGCGTCTTTTCCTCTCCATCAGTTTTCAACCCTTTTCAACTCCCGAATGTCACCATATTCCTCTTGAAAGAGCTTATATTCCCCGGTGGCAAGAAAGCGAACGAGTGACATCCCGTGCCGCTCCAAATCCGCGAGAAACCGATCCGCCTTATTCCTGAAGTAATCGTAAGCGACATAACTGGGCAGTGCGACAATTAGCCCGGCAGCTGTGGTGAGCAATGCTTCAGAAATACCATCCGCGATGGTGGGCAACTGTTTGGTTTGCACGTCTATCAGTGCACCAAACGATCCTCTCATGCCAAGCACCGTGCCGAGCAAACCGGTGAACATTGCGACGGGCGCAAGCATTGCCAGCGTGCTGAGCCCCTCATTCAGAACCGGTCTTTCGGCACGAATCGCCTGACGAATAACGCGCTTGAGGGTCTCCTCGTCGGCATTGCGATGCTGGATTCCGGTTCGAAGGACATTGCTCAGTGGGCCCGGACTCTTTTCGCACATCTTAATGGCAATATCAGGATTCCCCTGCACAAGTTCATGATAGATGCTTTGTGTTACAAAACGCGAAGGGATGACGCGCGGACGATGCAGGTGGTACGCCCGTTCAAGAATAATCTTGTGCGACCAGAGTGAGAAAAAAATTATCGGGATTAATATGGGGCCCCCGCTCGTCAACCGGTCAATGCCGGACACGATTAGGTTTAGGACGTATTCCATAAGCGATGTTGCCAATCGGGAACAAAAAGAAATCGTGATTAAAATTTCAACTCAAGTCCGAAATCAAGATAATCTTGCGCTAGTTCATACCCATCCAAGAGCGTGTATGTACCGATAGCAAAATTCCCGCCAACAAACAAGCCTACATTGTTCTCGATGATTTTGCTTATCTTCGGTTTCAGCAAAAGGTAACGCTCCAGCCTTCTATCGGTCGTCTCACTCGTATAGCGTGCGCCTCGAAACTCTCCGCCTAGGTCAATGTGGAAATTAGCCGGCAAATGAATGGTAACATTCAATTCGATGAAGTCTTTTGGTCGATATGCAATCTGTTCGCCAATCTCCGGCTGATGAACTTCATGTGTGTACTGAACCTGCGCTTCGAAGCGATTCGCGATGTAGGCAGTCATACTGAGGCTCCCGCCGAAGATTTGGACGGACGTATCGCGATTCCGTGGAAGCCATGTAAGCTCCGGCGCGGTGCTTCCGTTCCCTGTCGACATCTCTTCCAAAACAACAAGGTCCTCAACCTGCTTGGCGAACCCGGAGAAATTGGCTTCAAACCGCCTCCCTTGGTGGCGGGTAAGGGTAACCTTTCCATCCCACGTCTTTTCGGGGCGCAAAAACGGATTCGGACTGAGATAATCGGCGTCAAAATAGAGTTCCGACAGCTTGGCTCGCTGGATATTCCGCCTCCCCTTCAATTGAAAAGCCCAGCGATCACCGAGATGTGTTGTAATCGCCACATGCGGATTAACCTTTAAGTGTGTTACGTCACCTCCAAGGCTGTCGTGTTCACGGTAGGCAACCCCTTCTACACCGACACCCAAAACAAACCATTTTGCCGAGGTGAACTCATCACGAAGATACAAGCGAAAGATTGTTGACCAATTGTCTCGACTGAGCAACTCATCTGCATCGGGGTCATTCGCTGCGGTGAAGTATTCCGCAACTGCACCGAGATGGATTGGGTTTATGTCAACTCCTCTACCGAAGTGAAATGGATTTTGTACGCCGACGGGGATTTCCAGATCGAGTTTAAGTCGCATGTCCGTCGCTCGATTTTCGGGTTTCGTTTCCACTCGCGTGGGAAGTAGGCGAAACTCCTCGAGATCTACGAATATCGTGGTGCGTCCTCGTTGTGAAATCCCGTGCTCCCAACGGGCATTGGAACGAAAGTGTTGTACCTCTTTTCCAATACGGTTATTCCGCGGTTCTGCCCCCAACCAGTTAAGATTCTTGAGGTCAAGCGCGGCATCCACCGCGAGTTCGCTTCGCTCGTCGTACTGATAAGTTAATCCGCCCCGGATTCCGTCAGCACTATAGTCTCCGCGCCCTTTTGTGCGCTCATTGCCCAATTGTTTACGGTTCAGATGAAGAAACGCACGCGTGTCCTCAAGGTTTCCTCCGAATACCGCGCGATAGAAAAGCGCGTCGGGCAAGCTCGGGTAGGCGGTAAGTCTCAGCAGGTATTTTTCGCGCGGTAACGGTTTCGTCCTACTGACTTTGGTGGGAGTCAGTATGGGCGGCAGGTTCCATCGGCGTTCTTTGGCATATAACGCCAGTGCGGGAATGAGTTGCGGCTTGGCTGAATCCTTGAATCGTGCGCGGGGCAGCAACCATATCTGTGTTGTATCAATTATTCGCGCCCGGATGACTTCAGGTAAATCTTCGGCTTGCAACTCTTCTTCCGATACGTCAGGTTGGGCACACAGATTGAAACTGCTCAGCCCACAGAAAATGACGAGAAGATTGATTGCCAATATATGTTTTGCCAATGGACATTGCCTGTTGGAAACGGATTGCTGGAAGACGACCCCGAGGAATCGTGCTTTGAAGGGTAATGTATGAAAAACTGCGTGTGGCCGAATTTGCCCGATCATGTCAGTTTGTTCGGACAAACTTGATGCTTTGGCGTAGCTTGCGCGCGTTTCGCAGGGGATTAATTCTGGCTAATCTTACTTGTGACCTGACCAAGTTTTTCCCGGGCATAGTTGTACAACTTGTCCCAAGATTTTTTGTCGGGGGAATCTTGGATTACCGGACTCTGCGATTCGTAAAATTTTAAAGCCCTCTGATATTCGTCACGAGCGTTTCTCAACTCGGCTGCGTCGGCGAAAGCATCGCCCGCTCGAACCGCCGCGGTTAAAGCACTCAGCGGATCGTGTTCCTTATACAGGTAGAATACACGTAGGTAGGAGGTTGCGGCATCAAGATGATTGCTCATGAGTGATTGCGTTTCCGCCATATGAAGGATTGCCTCAATGACGACATCGGGAGGGTACCTACCGACCCCGCCCTCACGAATAACATCGTACGCTTCGATAGCTTGCGCATAGTTGCCGGCGGATCGATAAGCGTGCCCCATAACGAGTTGTGCAACTTCAGCCTGCTTGGAATCGGGATACTCAGCGATAATATACTGATACATTTCAATCGCCTCATCCCACTGCACCAACTCTTCGTAACATTGGCCCGCAAGCAGCAGGGCACGGGGAGCATCAGGACTATTCAGGAACTTAATCGATACATTTCGAAGCGCTTCCACGGCGCTACCCAGATTCCGACCCTGATTATTCGGATTGTACCAAGCGTTTCCAATTTCAAAAGCGGCAGTTGATGCGTACTCGCTTCGCGGATCAACCTGCTCAAAGGCTTGTATCGCTTGCCGATATGAATCCAAAGCAAGGTAACATTTCCCGATGTTGTACTGTGCCAGCCATGCCGATGCGGTTTTGGGATACTGGGTAATGACCTTCTGAAATTCTGCGATGGCGCGTTTGTAGTCTTTGTCCTGATAGTAAAAACGTGCAATCTGCAACTGGACAGCATGAGCCAATTCTCCATCGGCATATCTGGCCATTAAAGTCTGATACGCCTGAATTGCTTTCTCTTTCTGTCCCAAATTCTCGTATGCGACGGCAATACCGTATTGTGCGTCGTCCGCCCAATCGCTCTTTGGGTAATGTTGTATTACCTGTTCATAAGCGCGGATGGCTTGTAAATAATCCGCGAGATTGAGATAGCTTTCGGCGCTATAGTATTGCGCTTCGGGTCGAAGGTCTTCGATTGGTTCTGCGCCCGCTTCGTGTATTGGCACCCGTTGATTGGGAAACTTTTCAACAACCTGCCGGTAATATCTGATGGCGTCGGTAAACTTGCTCTGCTTGAAATAGGCGTTGGCAGTGCCGAAGATTGCTTTGGGAACAAGAGGCGATCCCGGATGCTCGCGCAGCATATCATTGAAAGCAATGATCGCTTCCGGATATCTCTCCTGTTTGTAGTAGGCACGTCCAATTTGGTATCGTGCGTTGTCGTGCCAATCGCTTCCAGGATAACCCGAAAGGACTTGATTAAATGCTGCTATTCCCTCGTTGTACTGTTTGAGGTTAATATAGACAACTCCGCTCTGGTGAAGCGCCGCGTCCGCAAACTCGCCGCGAGGATGATGTTTTACAACTTCCGCCCATGCGTTAATCGCCTCTAGATATTGTGAGGTCTGGTTCTGACCGCTTGACGCGGCCGCCTCGGAAAGATGAGTCCAACCGATTCCGTAACGACACTTCTCCGCCCATTCGGCGGCAGGCTGTTTACTCAACAAGGATTTGTATTGGGAACGGGCAGAGCGATACGCTTCAACCGTTTGATCGCTCCAATACGTGCTTTCAGCAATAAAGAATTCGGCTCGAAATCGAAGCGAACTATTTGGATATTCCCGAATTAAACGTTCGCAAGTCACAATCGTGGTTTGATAATCCTCAAGCTCATAAAGTGCGCGAGCTTTCCATATCAGGACGTCATCTGCCGGCGCCGTTTCCAATGCCGCATCACCGCGTACTTCCTCGTGTCGATTCAACGATTCGACGCATTTTTCGTATTCCGTTTGATGGAAATAGGCAAGGGCAAGTTGGTATAGAGCGTAGGCTTTAAGCGGACTGGCGGGATAGGATTGAAGTAAGGCATTCAGTGTGCGGACTGTCTCGGCGTAATCTCGTAACTGAAAGGCGCTAGTCGCGAAACCGTAGAGCGCGTCGTCAGCATAGGTTGATTTCGGGCTAACCTTCTTGTAGTTTAAGATGGCAGAATTAAACTCGCGTTGCAATCGAAAACATTCGCCAATGCGGAAACGCGCGGGATCAACAAGATCGGAGCGCGGATTGTCGGCAACAACTTTGAATTGACTGCGCGCTTGCGGGTAGTCCCCCTGAAGAAAATGAACCGTTGCAATTCCGAATTGCGCATCATCCACGACATCACTTCGCGGATATAGCTCCTTCACCTTTTGATACTCGTGAATCGCCTCCACGTACTCCTTCTGTTCCAAGAGTATCTCGGCGATCCAGTATTGTGCATCCGGCGCTACGGATGAGTCACCGCTTTCATGAAGCAGCAAGTTAAAAGTGTTCTTTGCATTCTCCATCATCCGCTGCTGAAAGTAACATTCGCCAAGACGGTATCGCGCATTTATAACAAATTCACGATATTCTTCATCATCTCGATATCTGTCAATCACGCTCTGGTACGCAACCTGCGCATTTGCCCATTCGCCAAACTTGAAGAGCGATTCGGCTGCACGATATGACGCCTCTACAATCGCGGGATGATTCGGTGAAGTTTTGACGAATTCGGCAAAAGCCTTGTATGCCGCTTCGTAGTCTTCGATTCGAAAAAGCCCCCACGCCTTACCATATAACGCGTCTTTGGCTTCGGCTGATTTCGGAAATTGCTCCAGAACTCGATCGTAGTATTCTACGGCTTTTTGATATAGCCCCAGATTATCGTACGCCTCACCAACGAGATAAAGACTCCGCGAGAGTGCATTAACATCGCGCGATCTTGTTATAACCTCCTCATACGCCTTGATTGCCTCCTCGTACCTGCCTTGATGAAACCAAGCGGTTGCCACGCCGCGCACCGCATCCAAGCGCAAGGGGCTTGACGGATCCGCCGTCAGTTTCTTATAGTGCAGGATGGCATCGTCATAGTCCTCAAGACGCAGCGCGCACTCGCCCAACAGGAAGCGTGCATCGTCGGCATTTTCTCCATCCGGAAAGTTCTCAAGATATGCTTTAAACTGGTCTTTCGCGAAGATATACTTCCCATCTTGGAACAACTTATACGCAAAGGTGTATTCTTCGCGCTCCCCCGCGATTACAGGAAAACACAGCACAACCGTAACAAAGATGATTACGATTATCCGGAGACAGCGCACACCCTGATATGCCATTACCTTACTCCCAAAGACCATGCGATTTTGAAGCTATTATATCATTGCCGACAGGGGTTTTCAAGGCATTTTGGGAAGACGAAACGGCGGTCGGCGACCTTAAAACATAGGTGACATGCATACAGCGGAACGTCAAATATTCACGTCGAAATTTGGGTATAGGCGTGAAACGGAAAGCATCTTTTCACTGTACTTTGAATTGGAATTATGATACACTCCCTGCGAATTTGGCCAGACGCAACCGACTAAAAATTTCCATGAATTTCGGTTGTCTGCCAGCCAACCACACTGCTTCGACACAACAGATCTCATCCACACAATAAGGTTTAAGGAGACAGATATGGCAAACTCAGACTTCAAAATAGGGGTCGTCGGCGTTGGGAGAATGGGCAGCAATATCGCACGTCATTTGAACGATGAAGGATTTCAGGTCGTTGCCGTATATGACACCGTTTCAGACCAAGCGCAAGCACTTGCCGATGAACTCGGCGCGGAAGCTGCAAACACGCTCGCAGGAGTGGCCGAGCTCGCCGATTACATTATAACAGTAGTAACCGACGACGCGGCGATGAGACAAATCTTCTCGGATACCGCCGGAGACAGCCTCCTCAAAGGAGCCGAAGGAAAACTGTTTATCAATTGCGCTACAATTTCGCCGCAGGTTCATGTCGACGTGGAGAAACTCGCGGAAAAACACGGCGCTCAGAGTCTTGAAGGTTGCATGGCATCAAGCATTACGCAAGCACGCGAGGGAACCCTATATCTCATGTGCGGCGGTAATGAGACGGCATTTAACCAAGCGAAACCCATTTTAGATTCAATGAGTATCTCGCTCCGCTACATAGGAAAAGCCGGGCAAGCCGCACAGGTAAAGGCGCTAGTGAACATGGTCATGAATATCAACACGGCAGGGCTCGCAGAGGGATTGGGACTCGGCGCCGCACTCGGACTTGATCTCGCGATGTTACAAGAGGTGTTCGCCCAAACGGGAGCGAACTCCAGAGTGCTGGAAACGGATGGCGAGGACATGGAGAATCGGGACCATGAGTGCTACTTTTCCTCCGCACACGCGTCAAAGGACTCGGGGATTGCGCTTGATTTAGCTGAATCTTCGAGATTGAACCTTCCGCTCGCCAAGGCAACAAAGGCTCAGTATGACCGTATGATTGAACTTGGCAAGGGAGAGTTGGACAAATCCGGAGTAGCTGAACTTACTTTTCCCGGGCGGTCTTGAAAAACGGAGAATTTGTGTTTCCGCTTTTCGATGCTCGACCGTCTATCAAGTAACACTCCACATTGCACTCCTCTGGAGTGCAGGCGCGATGGGGAATCGTGCTCTATTGACATCTCACTCCTCCGGAGTGAACCCATTCGACGAAGGAACGCTTTTCCAAAACGTGTCATAGAGCGAAAATTGAGTGTTGCTTGCTGAAAGAATTATTCCGACAGGGATAATGGGGCGCTCTCAAGTAACACTCGACATTGCACTCCGCTGGAGTGCAGGAATTAGGTTCGTCGCTTTCCACAGACATTGGGGATCTCTATCGCAGGATTTGCTATCGCGCGCACAATTCGCTTGATTGCGCCTTACAAGGAATGGTGGGCAGTGCCCACCCTACAAATTATCAGTCGCTTGATCCACTGGAGTGAAAATCCTCCTACGAAGGAACACCTTCTCAAAGCCTGTCATAGATCCAAAGACGAATATTACTTGCCGAAAGAATTTTTCCGACAGAATATTGGCGTGCGACAGAATTTCAACGGTGTAAGATGGGATAGAATGTTTCATCGCATGGGATTTACTCGCGCTCAAACTAATGGATAACAAACCTGCCATTTCCATTGTCATTCCCGTGTTCAACGAGGAGGACAATGTTCAATTACTCTACCAACAGATTCGAGAAGTGTGCGAATCGCTGCGGCAATCTTATGAGATTGTTTTCGTTGATGACGGAAGCCGCGATCGAACATTCGAGATACTGGAAGAGATTCACAGCAATGACCCCCGCTTGAAGGCAATCCGCTTCAGAAAAAACTACGGTCAGACTGCGGCGATGGCGGCGGGTTTTGAATTTGCGCGTGGCGAAGTCGTGATTAGCATGGACGGAGATTTACAGAATGATCCCGCAGACATTCCACGTCTCTTGGCGAAGATGGATGAAGGTTACGACATTGTCTGTGGTTGGAGAAAGAACCGCCAAGACAAACTCTGGTCTCGACGTGTACCGTCTGTAGCAGCAAATTGGTTGATTGGCAAGGTTACGGGCGTTCAGATACATGATAACGGGTGCTCGCTCAAGGCGTATAGGGCATCTGTCATCAAGAATGTCACGCTTTATGGAGAGATGCACCGTTTCATTCCCGCTATGTCAACCCTGGCAGGGGCGCGCATTGCAGAGATCCCCGTGAATCACCATCCGCGTCGTTTTGGAAAAAGTAAATATGGGATTGGACGAGTTTGGCGAGTTGCGCTCGACATTATCACAGTGAAGACCCTCACAGGTTTTGCATCACGTCCCGGAATATGGTTCGCCATGCTTGGCATACCCGCTATCGTTTTAGGTTTCTCCACGATCCTCGTCGTGACTGTTGCGCTCTTTTCGGACACTTTGAGGTCATGGAGCGTTCCTTTCACTTGCGGTTTATTGTGGGTGTTCTTGGGCGTACATTTACTCTCAATCGGGCTCGTAGCCGAACTAGGGTTGAAAACGGGAGATTACCTTCCCAAACTGGACGTGCGTCCGTCTGTCACGGTGCTTGCGCCACGCGGAGGAGTTAATCATCGACAAGGCGAGGTAGAACCGGGATAATATGCAGTCCACGAACGAAGTAACGCTTTCAGTCATAATACCAATAACCGAGCGGTATGACGACCTTCGGAAACTCTACCTCCAGTATGTGGAAGCGCTCGCGGCAAGCAACTATTCGTACGAACTCATCTTTGTCTTGGATGGTGTTAATCTGGCGGCACTCGAGATCTTAAAGGAATTGAAGAGCGAGTTTCCGCAGGTTGAAGTTATTACAACGAATCGAAGGGTTGGCGAAGCAACAGCTCTCGCTATCGGATTTGAGCGTGCCTTGGGCTCAACCATTCTGACACTCGCTCCTTTTTTGCAGATTGAACCGACTGAAATTAATCGCGTCCTTCAGGAATTCCGCGACGGAGAATACGATTTGGTAATATCGCGGCGAGAGCCCCGAATCGACTCGGTTCTGAATCGGCTTCAGTCTTGGGTTTTCCACAGGCTAACGCAAATACTGACGAAGTTAAGATATCATGACATCGGCTGTCGGTTGCGCGTTATGAGGCGGGAAGTCGTGGAGGAGGTTCGACTCTACGGCGATCTTCACCGATTTCTGCCGTTTTTGGCTTATCAGCGAGGATTTAGAGTTGCGGAGATTCCGGTACGTCAAAGCGAAACTGACAAGAAGCGGAGAGCGGGTCATCCCGGAACTTGGTTGAAAAGGTTGCTGGATCTCTTTACCCTGTTTTTCCTTTTCAAGTTTACGAAAAGACCGCTAAGATTTTTTGGGTTGATCGGCTCAGGGCTAATCGGCGCTGGAGGGTTTATTGCGGTTGTTACGGTCGCTCTTCAACTCGCGGGGCACGAAACTATCGCAGGGCGTCCGTTTCTTATCTTGGGAATGTTACTGATGGTTTTGGGGGTTCAACTATTTTCCATCGGTCTGCTTGGCGAGATTATTGTCTTTACGCACGCCCGAAAATCCAAAGATTATACCGTGTCGAGAATCTTGGAATAGACGCCCTGGTTGGTCAAACAGACTGCGCTCGGTCTCTAGGAGCCAGTGTCCGAAATTCGCCATATGCGACTTCTCACTCCATAGTTATTTCAACTAAAACTTACTCGTCCTTTTGGGCGATTACACTCTTCTGTATCACATTGGAACTCTATCGCGATCGCTATTCGCTCGCTCGAACTGTTAGATTTTGAAATGCGCAAACTAAATGAAGTTTAATAAAATAATTCGGTAATATCCTAACGATGCTCGGTGCGGTTAGAAACCGCACCTACCGAGTTTAGGGAAAACTAGAATTACCGATTTAAATATTTAATCTTCATACAGTTTGCGCTACGAGAGATCGTCCAATTTTGTGGGTAATTTAGGCATCATCGGCGTCGATCAACATGAATTCATACTAAATATGTAAAATTTTGAAGGTAAATGGCTATAATTGCCTTCACGTTAAGGGTTTCAGGATTTCTCTTCGTGTTAAGACAGTGCGCCTTTCAACTTATGCGATGATTCCGCGAGTGTGTCCGTCAGATAACGCGCGGCATTGTCCGGACTTCGATGCGGCGCCGGCTCGTTGGCGGGTATCATCTCCAGAGTGATAAGCGCGGGACCATCCTCGTCCAAAATACCCGGCAGAGACGCATCAAGCGATTCTGCCGTGTTGAAGTCGTAAACTTTCTCCAATCCCACCCCCTTTGCAATTGCCGAAAAGCTGAACCCCGAACGTCCCGGAATGTGCTGATTACCCGTCACCTCATACGTCCCATTGTGACACACAAAGAGGTAGAAGTTCCGCGCAGGCTTCGCTAGACCCGCAATAGTCGCAAGTGTACCCAAACACATCAACATGCTTCCATCCCCGTTGAGCGCCAGCACTTTTCGACTGGGCTGAGCCAGAGCGATGCCGAGAGCAAAGTCAGCCGCGTGTCCCATTGCACTCCCCACGGAGGCGTAATCTAGCGGGTGGTCGGACAGTTTACTCCACGGCACAGTGGTACCCATGCTCGCAACCATCACTTCATCCGTTCGATATTTCGCAAGAATCCTTAAACATTCCTCTTTATCAATCATAATTTCTAGTTCCTCGCAATATTGTCTCTTATTCTGACATTACATAAGTTCGACTCGGTACATTTGAGCAGTCTATTTGACGGTGTCAATCAAACGTTCCGGAAAAGTGGGTGAAATTTCCACCATCTGGTATTTTTGGTTGACTTGTGAAAAGGTCGGTGGCGGCTTCCAGTGCCATCACAGCGGGGCAAGGGGATCTCTATCGCGTTCGTTATTCACTCACTTGATCACTCGCTATCCGCTCGTTTGATCCCCTTCGGGGCTTTTACGGCTGGTGCGCGGTGCGCACTTACAAAATGTACTTTTCAAACAGGTTCTAAGTCAATTCCTCCTTCAATTTGGGGCACTTACTCGTCCACCTGACCGCCACCCTCCTCTGCTGCCTTCGTTTCCTTCTCAGAGGCTTCGGACGACAACTTCAGCACTGGAGGCGCATTCAGCGCAGTCGCAGTGATTTGGGCATACTCATCAAACTCATCCTTCGCGCCGAGCCCATCCACTGCGTCCCCCCAAAGCGAAAATGCGTAAAATCTCAGGAGGCCACTCTCATTCGGGCGCAACAGCGCCACGATTGAACCCAATTCGGAATCAAGCGAAGGTGGTAAATCCTCATATCTCTGATATCGATCGGTAGGAAAAATCACACCCATACCACACTTCTTGGAATATGAGGTAGCATGCGTGTCACCCCACGTCCATAACCACCCGTTGGCCCCATCCTTCCCGACTCCGCCTTTGAGAGCCGGTATCCCAGTCGCAATCCAATGATTCGATGCGACACCGCGGATATTGATACGGTGTTCAATCCAACGATTGCCGCCGTAAATCATCACGGTTGATGTTACACCTATCGCCCCGCTACTGAGCCGCCAGTTCGGGATGATCCGTTGAACAACCGATCTCACTGGACCGTCGGCAATGACCCGTACATAGTCCGCTAATCCGGTTGGAACAAGGCGTTTCTGACCATTTTCATCCCACAGCGCGAACCCACCGCAGCCGACCAAATAATTCTCCGAGATTAGCGGAATCATAACCGCGTTGCTCTCGACAGATTGAGCGGTTTTCTGATTTACCAACCGATCAATAGACAATTCCTCCCCTCTATAGATTTTCAGGTCATCGTCATCTTTGCGGACTAAGTACCTTTGTTGATTGTCTTGACTGCGTATCATCCAACTAGAGAACGGTTTCAGTATCTCGACCATGGTGTTTCGAGAAATCGGAATGTTGTTTCTATCAAATTCCCTTCGCAATTCCGGTGAGACGGATTTTCGATATCCTAAATCACCCTGGAATCGTGACTCAACACTCAACAAGAGATCTGTTTGTTTACCGTACGGTTGAATGGCTCCGTTTTGCAGGAGGCGGTACGCCGCTAACTCGGATTCCAGTGCGGCTATGCCGCCCAATTCCGGGAATATGCCCGCCCGTGTGCGCTTGTGAAATTCAAGCATCACCGCTACCGGGTTGTCCGGCGTATAGCGGATTGTAAATACCTTGGTTTCTTGGGGTTCAAGGTTGGCAAGAAATACCAACTCATCCTTTTGCCCATCGTAGTTTAAATCGTCCGCTTGACTTGGAATTTCTTCCGGGGGTTGACCAGAAACGACGAGGTAGGCGTCAAACGAAAAGTCGGGAGCGATTTCTCTTAACTCATTAAGAGACACCACAACCGGGACATCTCTTCGTTGGATTGGCAGCGTGTTTTGGACGGTGAGCTTTATTTGCGGAATTTTTCTATTTCTGCTGCCGGGAGGAGCACAACCAATAAATCCAAATATGAGAACCAGAACACAACAGTACCGCCAGTTGAGTTTAATCAAACTGCATTGCTCCTTAAAACAAAAAATTAAGTAATCAGAAAAACGTGCTTTTTTATTGTTGCGCCGTATCCGTGCCAGCCATGACATTTTATCATAGTCAATGGGGATTGCCAATTCAAAATTGCCTACGGAAGAGTTTCTAAGACCTGTTCAATCTCTTCGATCGTGTTATAATAGTGCGGTGACAGGCGCAAACCTCCGCGTTCGGCGGAAACCACATTGGCTCGTTTCAGCAGCTCGTAAAGTTCGGTTGTCGAATAACGATTACTGCGGAACACAACGATACCTGATCTCTCCGATTCTTTCGTTGGGGTTGTCACATTGTACCCTTTGGATTGAAGCCCGTCAATCAAGCGTCCGGTCAAATCTAATACCCGCCTCTCAATGTGCGGCACGCCGATTTCCAAGAGCAAATCAATGGCGGCGAACAATCCAAACAATCCTACGCTGTTGTAAGATCCCTCCTCAAATCGTGTTGCGTCGGGTTTCGGTGTAAGATTGTAATTTAGGAAATCTCGCGGATTGACTACGCTTGCCCAGCCAAGATTTGTGTTGATTAGCTGATCCTGTCGTTCTTCCGCACAGTAAAGGATCGCCGCACCCTCTGGCGCACACAGCCACTTATGTCCATCCGCAGCCAATATGTCAATGCAGCAGGCCTCCACGTCAACGTCAATCACGCCGACACTTTGAATCGCGTCCACGACGAACCAGATGCCCTTCGCTCGACAGATCTCCCCTATTCTCTGAATATCGTGTCGAAATCCGGATGCAAACTCCACATGGCTGATTGTAAGCACCCGAGTATTCGAGTCGATGGCAGCTTCAAGCTCGCGGATGGAAATCCGTCCGTCTCGTTCGGCAACCATTCGAGTTTCTACGCCGTACCGCTCCTTCAAACTCCACCACGGATATACGTTCGCAGGAAATTCCACGGCCGTGGTTACGACGTTTTCACCCGCACGCCAGTCGATCCCGTTTGCCGCCAGAAGGATCCCCTGTGTGGTGTTTTTCATAAACGCAATTTCATCGGTGTTGGCGTGGATCAGTTTCGCCGCCGATTGACGACAGTCTTCCGCTGTCGCAGTCCAATCCTCCGAATGAATAGCTCCGTCGTCGGTAGCGTCGTTGAGAAACTCTCGCATGGCATCCCGTGCACGAAGAGATAGCGGTGCAATTCCCGCGTGATTCAAGTAGATGTGGTTCTCCGTTACCGGAAATTGCTCCCGCCATTCATTCCAATTAATTACGGACGTTTCCCTTTTCATATAAATTCACCGTCAACCGAAACGAACAGTACCCAATCGTACCAGTCATTGACTTCGCAACGCCGCCAGAGCAAGCAAGAACCAGCCGATGATAAACGCCAAGCCGCCGATCGGCGTAATCGCGCCGAGTTGACGGATTCCAGTCAGACTCAGTGCGTAGAGACTTCCGGAAAAAACGGCAATTCCGGCTACAAAGAGCCAGCCGGCAGCGAGGACGAGTTGACTGTGCCACTGGGAAAAAGCCCAAGCAACCGCAATGAGTCCCAAGGCATGATACATTTGATAACGTGCGCCGATTTCGAAGATTGCCAACATTTCCGCCGAAAGCCTTGTTTTCAGCGCATGGGCAGCAAAGGCGCCTGTCGCCACCGAAAGCAGAGCGAAACCGGCGCCCAGCGAAAAGAAGATTCGTTGCATCACTATTGTCCTCCTAATAATAGAATCACAACCAATTCACTGATAGACAATTTTCCGTTAGCAGCAGAGTATACCATGCCTTGAACGATGCAGGTTGAAAGAAATCCTACATTGTGGGTGCGGTGTAGCCGGGTTGGCAGCGAATCTCCCGAATTTCTGGGCACTCCAATTCGCTGACACGGCATACCCACTCTGTTTTCATGTATGGTGTCTCCGTCTTTTCGCCGCTGATGTCCCGTACCGGTAACACCTCGATTTGATGCAATATTTTAGCACGAATTTGTCCCATCCATTACACACATTTTGGCTTGCTTTTCCCATAGGCGTGTGCTAAAATCACGCGATATTTGTGGTAGATTGACACCGTAAGGAGAACTCGCAACAACATGAGAGAATACCGAACAGAACAGATTCGAAACATCGGAGTAATTGCACATTCTGGCGCGGGAAAGACATCGTTAATTGAGGCTATGCTCTATAATGGGGGTGCGGTTGAGCGGATGGGGCAGGTCGACCAGGGAACTACCGTAGCCGATTACTCTCCGGACGAAATAGAACGTAAAACGACTCTCAACTGTTCAGTTTGTATTGCAGAATGGAATGATCGCAAGCTAAATATCATTGACACACCGGGAGCCGAAGATTTTTATGGCGATCTTGAGGGCGTACTCCGCGTTTCTGACGCCGTAGTGGTAGTGATTGATGCAACCACCGGCGTAGAGGGGGGCACGGAAAAAGTATGGGAAATTGCGGATAAGTATAATCTACCACGGTTAATCTTTGTTAACAAAATGGATAAGGAGAATGCCAACTTTGAAAGCGCGTTAGCAAGTGTCGAGGAGGTTTTAGAGGTAAGCGCTTCAGTTGTGCAACTCCCAATTGGTGCGGAAGACGATTTCAAAGGAGTAGTGGACCTTATCCAGATGAGCGCGATCGCGAAACCTGACGGAAACAATCCGGCACCGAAGTCTGAGATTCCAGCCGACCTTGAAGCGCAAGCAGAGGAATATCGCGAACAACTCGTTGAGGCGGCCGCAGAGGGTGACGATGAGCTGATTGAGAAATTTTTTGAAGGTGAACTGACGGATGAGGAGATTAGCGTTGGCTTACAGTCGGGTGTTTCTAGCTGCAACGTGGTGCCGGCGCTCTGTGGTGCGGCCCTGGAAAATATTGGCGTTCAGCAATTGATGGACTCCATAGTAAACTGCTTCCCGTCTCCCGACAACGCCAAGCCTATTGAGAGCGCCGACGATGAAACAACACTTGAGGCGTCACCGGACGCAACTATGTCTACTCTCGTGTTTAAGACGATGGCAGACCCGTTCTCGGGCAGGCTTACGTTTTTCCGGGTCTATTCCGGCATTCTGAATGGAGACTCTCAAGTGTTGAATTCGACGCGAGGAGAGAACGAGAAGATTGGAAAACTGGCTTTCAGTCAGGGCAAGACTTCCATCAGCACCACGCACGTGGTTGCGGGGGATATCGGAGTTGTCCCCAAACTCTCGATTACACAGACCGGAGACACCTGGTGCGAGGCTGGGGGTGCCATTCAGCTTCCCGGTATCGAATTTCCGAAACCCGTGATTTCATTTGCCGTCAAACCTCTGCGCGAAGGCGATGATGAAAAACTCATATCGACCTTGAACCGAATGACGGAAGAAGACCCGACCTTCCGACTTGAGCGAAACGACATAACGTCACAACTCCTTGTGTCAGGATTGGGAGAGCTCCACATTAGCCTCACGCGGGAACGCATGAAAGATCGGTTCGGCGTCGAAACTGACGTTGAACCTCCCAAGGTGCCCTATAGGGAGACACTTCGTAGACGTGTCAGCGGTATTCAGGGCAGGTACAAACGCCAATCGGGCGGCCGCGGGCAATTTGGCGATTGTTGGATAAATATCTCGCCGCTTGAACGGGGCAGCGGGTTTGAATTTGTAGATAGCATCGTTGGGGGTTCGATTCCACGAAATTACATTCCCGCCGTGGAAAAGGGAATCCGCGACAAAATGGAACAGGGAATTATCGCCGGTTATCCGCTCGTAGACACCCAGATTGAACTTTACGATGGCAAGTATCATCCTGTCGATTCGTCCGATTTTGCATTCCAAATGGCGGGTTCACTAGCTTTCTCGGCGGCAGCGGACCAAGCGAACCCGGCGCTGCTCGAGCCGATTATGGATGTCTCAATCTCGGTCCCCGAACAATTCATGGGTGACATCATCGGCGATTTGAACAGCAAGCGGGGCCAAGTGATGGGAGTAGAGCAGTCGGGCAAGCGTCAAGTAATTCAAGCCAGCGTCCCGCTTGCAGAGATGCTCCGTTATTCGATTGACCTCAAATCGATAACCAGCGCACGCGGGAGCTTTACGATGGAATTCTCGCGCTACGAAATTGTACCCGATGAACTCGCCCAAAAGGTTGTTGCCATGGTGAAGGAGGAGCAGAAGGAGTAACACAGGCGAGAATCAACACCACAAAATCTATGATGTATTGACATTTGACAAACTGAAATCTTCTCTGTTTCTAGAATCTTCGTCCTGATTCACGTCGAGACAATTTTGCACAATCGCAAAAAACGAGAATGCTGCATAACTTTAACGCCGCGCGGGGAGAGGTGACCTCGCTTCTACGATAACGTATGTCTCGACGCATTAATGACACGTTTGACACAAATGTCAATAAAACCTAGCCAAAAAAGCACCCTTCTGGATCAGATTGAAGTTGAAGGGTGCTTTTTTGTTAATCAAACGCAGTTGCCGCCTTTGTCCGACAAGGACACAGAAACTCCGTATTCATTTATTGTATCGCAGAGCGGGTGAGAATAGACCAGGGGAAACGCATCTAATTGCAGAGGAGGTCTCATGGTGGTAGGCCGTACGATTCATGTTGGGTTTCACTCAAATCTTGGCGCGTTCAAGCGAAATAGGCACTCGAAAACTGTTACAAGATTAGCGATTACTAACGAATTTCCGTTCAACCCAACCTACGAATTCCAAAATAGTGTCACAAACTTAGCCTGATTTTCTTTCTTATGATGCAGAAAATTTAGATGCGTTTCCCCTGGAGAATAGACAGACATGACACCGTTGGATTACGGTAAGACCTACCTTCTCGGAAGAAATCCGGAAAATGAGGTGAGATTCTGGGTTGAATCCCGCACGCGTGTGATTGACGAACGAAATGGGAAAATTGAGGATTTTCTCCAATGCGCTTCATGCAAGAGCGAGGACACGTTCGCGGAGCAGAACTTGTTTTTTGAAGACAACTATGATTTTCTCCCAATCTTCGGGCCGGAATATGGGCTTATTTTTAGACGAAACGCATGGTTGAATCCCAACTACAGAAGTTGTCTGAAAACTGCGGAGATGTTCGGTGGCCCTATACAACATCTCCAAGAACACACTCGATCCAAGAATCTGGTTACCCCCGATGACATCATTCGGTTCACACATGAGTTTTTCCCGGTAGTTGCACAAACAGAAATCCACAACGACGAAACAGATTTACGTGCAATTATCGAGTACCCGGTTAAAACGCTGAATATTAGAAAATCGGACAGCGTCTACCAAATCGACACGGGGCCAGTGGTGTTTCCCGATCTTGCGACGCGACCCGAGAGGCTTGTAGATTCAATCTCTCTTGCCTTCGTCGCCTTCAACGCAACGCATTTCGCCGATTTCATCGTGGAGGAATCCACGCCAATTGTTAACGCTCAAGATACGGTGGAAACGCACGTCTACCACTATTCCCGGCGTATCAGTTTGGCGGCGAGCAATCGCCTTTATGCGGGATTGTGAACTGCAATAGCTCGTTCGTCGGGATAAGTTCCGCTCTGCGGAGCGACATTCGCTTTCCGATGATTCAGGAGTCACCTAGAAAACGCGCAACTGGGAGACTCCCAATTCGCTAATAAACCCTATTGAAAAATTGTGAAAGTAGGCAAGTAAGAGGAGGGCACATTATGAACGATCTTGAAATGCAGCAGTACCTCTTCGACCTACAAGGCTACTTGGTCATTGAGAATGTCTTAAGCGAAACGGAAGTTTCAAGATTTAACGAACTACTAGATGAGCAGGAATTGCCCGCCCCAGGACAGACGCAACGTTTCGGAAGCGCCCCGGAAGGACCGGGGTTTCTGCAATGGGGAAAGCAGTTTTGTGATTTGCTCGATCATCCCAAGATTCTGCCCATCCTCAGATTTCGGTTGGGGGATGCTTTTCGACTAGACCGAATTTATGGGATGTGTATGCGCGAGGGAATGCAAAGAGGAAGGCTTCATGCAGACTACGGTGCTACAGCGCCGCATTCCGGCGCTCGGCGCGGAGAGTATTTCCCCTTCCGCGATAATCAAATCGTTAATGGGTTCGTCGTCGTGACGTGGAATATGACTGACACGGGACCGGACTCCGGCGGTTTCTGTTGTATTCCCGGCAGCCATAAGAGCAACTTTAAATTGCCGCAGCCGATAGATGATGCGCCCGAAAAGGCAGCGTGTGTTGTCGTTCCTAATGCGCCGGCGGGTTCCGCCATCCTCTTTACGGAGGCACTGACGCACGGAACGGCGGCTTGGACGGCAAAACACCAAAGACGATCTCTTTTATACAAATACTGCGTATCGTATATGGCGTGGAAAACGGAGCGCGTTGAACCGCCGACAAGCGCGGAACTTACACCAAGACAGAAGATTCTCTTTCGTGTACCATCAGATCCGCTGCGATTCTTTCCATCTCTCTTTGGGGAGTCTGGAGGATAAACTAGCGAATCGAATCAGTTCATTGTCAATGGGATGTCAATGTGGCTAGACTGCTCAAGCATGACCCGCGAAAGATCTTAGTCAACTAGATCCTTGAGGCTGAGAGTGTAGGGCGGTCGGGCAATCCCCTTTTCCGTAATGATGGCAGTAATTAGGTGGGCGGGCGTCACATCAAATGCGGGACTGTAAACCTTGACTCCCTCGGGTGCCGTTCGTGTGCCAAAGCCTTCCGTGACTTCCTCCGGAGAGCGTTCTTCAATGGGAATCTGGTCTCCTGTTTCCGTCGAAAAATCCAGTGTGGATGTGGGCGCGGCGACATAGAATGGAATTTCGTGTGCTTGGGCAAGTATTGCGACGTTGTAGGTGCCAATCTTGTTCGCGGCGTCACCGTTCGCCGCAATCCGGTCCGCCCCGACTACAGCACACTGTATCTTGTCCTCCTTCATGACTTGGGCAGCCATATTGTCGCAGATTAGCGTTACTTCAATTCCCGCCTGCATTAACTCCCATGCGGTTAAACGTGATCCTTGTAGCAGCGGGCGAGTCTCATCGGCGTAGACACTTATTTTTTTGCCGGCTTCATGCGCCGTAAACATGACCGCCAAGGCTGTCCCGTAATCGGAGGTCGCCAGTCCCCCCGCGTTGCAGTGCGTTAGAATAGTGTCGCCTTCACTTAGGAGCTGTAAACCGTGTTTGCCAATGGCACGACACATGGCGCGATCTTCTTCAATGATCGACAATGCTTCATTCAACAGTACCTGCTTTAGCTGAGAGATGGGGACATGTTGATGACTTTCTGCTGTCTTGGTCATCCGGTTGAGCGCCCAGAACAGATTCACCGCCGTCGGCCTTGACGTTCCAAGATAATCGGTTACCTTTGCCAATTCATCCGCGAATTCAGTGTAGCTGTCTGCCCGCGACTTCCAGATTCCCAGCACCGTTCCCAACGCCGCCGCAATTCCAATGGCGGGCGCTCCTCGCACGCGCAGCGATTTAATCGCTTCCCACACCGTTTCTAAATCATCGCAATAAATCTGTTTAAACTCATTGGGCAGCAGCGTTTGGTCTATCAACCGTATCTTGCCATCTGCCCATTCAATCGTCGGAATCGGCATCCATTTGTCCTCCCTTGACAAAACTCTCCGTGTAGCTAAAGTCATTCTCCTGATTATAGCAGCTACCCCTATTCGGCGCAACGCAAAAGGACGGGGTACGCATGCGCTATCCAACTCATTCCGTACCGTAGTAGAGTTATCCACGATAGCAAATCCATCAAGTAACACTTTTTCAAAACCAGTCTTAGAGAAGGAAATCTGTACCACAATTTGTTAGATTGTGATCTGCAAACTAACAGATTGCGGTACAAGAGTGTTGCTTGCTGAAAGAATTATTCCGATAGGGATAATGGCGCGCTACCAAATGCGTACGCAGCGCATTCGATTGAATCTACAGGTCAGAATGCAAATCACAGTGCGGTACACGCAATATAACATCGCGAATTTTGGACCTGTTATCCATCGCATACAAGGCCAGGGGAAACGCATCTGATTGCAGAGGAAGTCTCATGGTGGTAGGCCGTACGATTCATGTTGGGTTTCACTCAAATTTTGGCGCGTTCAAGCGAAATAGGCACTCGAAAACTGTTACAAGATTAGCGATTACTAACGAATTTCCGTTCAACCCAGCCTACGCGACTAGATAACTGGGAACGCCCGAGGTTGTCAAGCCGATAGCTAAGGCAGTCGGACAACCTTTTTTGTTGGGAATCGGGAATCGGTGGGAACTCCTCCTACCCAAAACACGTGCTCTATGGGAATCCTTAATCTGTGAAATCAGATGCGTTTCCCCTGCATACAAGGCTGAATCCCATTGACCGCCTCCATGGAAGCATGTAGAATGGTTGGAATTATGCTTCAGTGAATACCCCAAGACTCACGTCCGCCTGGATTGACGTGCCGTAATTATCTCGGACAATTACCGGAAGTTGGTCGCTCGGTAAACTGTGCGCATGGTTGGAGGGGATTCGAGTGGGCGTCGAAAGCGTATGCGTCATCGTTATCGAAACGTGACAACAATGTAATACGGGAAACAAAGGAATAAAAATGGACATTAGTATCCAGAGTTGGTGTTTTCGCACATGGAACGAATCCGATGAGATTATCCAAGCTACTAAATCCTGCGGGCTTGAGTACATCGAGTTAGGAAGCATGTATGTGGATCCATTTCGGGACATCGACTATATGTCAATCATCAACAAGTTTCGCTCGAGCGGCATCGAAGTCAGCGGACACGGGGTAAACGGGCTAAATTCAGACCAAGCAACCAATCGCGCATGGTTTGAATTCGCAAAAGCAATCGGTCTGAAGAGCTTGGCTAGCAGTTTCCCAAAGGGTGAAGAGATTGAAACAGCCCTTTGCCTTGAGCCGTTATGCGAGGAATTTGGAATCAAGATTGCCATTCACAATCACGGACGAAAAGATAACCTCGGCTCGCCGGATGCGTTAGATAGAGTTTTTTCCAACACATCAGTTAACATCGGACTTTGCCTTGATACGGCTTGGATGCTTGATAGCGGATATGATCCGGTAGAAATGGCGGAAAAATACAGGGATAGGCTTCACGGTGTCCACCTAAAGGACTTTATTTTCGAACGAGATGGCCACCCTGAAGATACAATCATTGGAGAAGGGAATCTGCGTCTGGAGGCGCTGATTAAACTGTTGCGAGACACCGGCTACGACGAATTCCTGACCATAGAGTATGAAGGCGATGTCGAGAATCCTGTTCCGAATTGCAAAAAGTGCGTTGAAGTAATCAAAACTACACTCGGCTAAAACTGACGAAGTGCGACACGCATCTGCTAGATGCACATCTACCTATTCTGCGTAAAGTCTTTGAGCCATCGCTTGTCCCAAAGGGACGGAAAGCTGTTCTTTTTATACGGGTGTTTGGCACAAATCGCCGTATTGAGTTCAATGCCAAGACCGGGTTTTTCGGGGAGCGCAAATTCGCCATTCTTAACGGGGTTCCAGCCGAAGACCAAGTCATGACGCCAAGGGACATCGTAATCGCCAAAGTTTTCCTGAATCATCACATTTGGCGTTGACCAATCCACATGAATTGCGGCACACAGTGCCACAGGGCCAATCGAGCAGTGCGGCGAAACCTTGATGTCCTGCGCCTCAGCCATAGCGGCGATTTTCTTTGTTACGAGTAAACCGCCGCAATGGGCTGGATCCATCTGTACGATGTCCGCCGCCCGCATCGCCGTGAATCGATAGAAATCTTCCAATGTGTACAACCGCTCTCCCGCCGCTATCGGGAATGGCAGAGCCTTCTTGACTTCCGTCAGCAGTTCTAGGCTGTTCGGCGACACCGGTTCTTCGTACCACGCGGGGCGGTACTTTTCCAAGCGTCTTCCCATCTCAATTGCACTTCCGACGGACAGACGACCGTGAACCTCTATCATCAATTCGATTTTGTCACCAACAGTATCACGCACGGCTGAGACTAACGCTTCCGTTTCCTCCATTTCATCGCGCTTCATCTCCTTCCACGCCGTGCCAAATGGATCGAACTTCAGCGCTGTGTAACCACGGTTCACCGCAATTTTCGCTGCCTCCGCATACTCCCGCGGAGTTCGCGCCCCACCGTACCAACCGTTGGCATACGCCTCCAATCGTTCGTGACAACGACCACCGAGCAACTTGAAGACTGGCTGGCCGCAAGCTTTGCCGATGATGTCCCAGAATGCGATTTCCACGCCGCTGATGGCGGTCATCACAGTCGAACCGCCCTGATATTGGTCCCGAATCATTCCGCCGATGACGGTTTCAATGTCAAAGGGATCTGTCCCCAGAATACGGTCGGTCACCCATTCGTCGATTAGGGAGTGAACCGTTTTCTCCTGCCACTCTAGGGATGCCTCTCCAACACCGCTTATCCCTGTGTCGGTGGTAAGACGTATAAACAGATAGTTGCGTAAACCGGCGTTTGTTAGAAACGTCTCTACGCTTCTGATTTTCATCGGTTGTCCTTATGCGAGCGCGCTGCCCCTTCGGCCGCCATTCAGGGACTAAAAATCTAACTGGATCGACGGCGAAAGGTCACCACCACGCGGTGAATCCGTACGTCCGCACATTAAGCAGCACCCCCAACAACGCCCAACAGGCGCCGATTGTGAAGTCTGCGAAGACCATGCCGAGGAAAAACGGAATGGCTGCACGGTGTGCCTTCATGCCGCCTGCCTTCAGGAGGATCCATTTGATGAGCCACGCCGTAAAGAACATGAACCACGTGTCGCGCATTCCGTATGTGCTGGATACGGCGTAACCGGCAGGGTGGAGCGGCCACCACAGAAACCGTACCCGCATGAACATCACAAATAGACCGAAGAGCAGTCCAAAGGAAAAATAGCCAATTCCGTACATATCGGGGTGCATGGGATAGATTAACCACCGGTTCAGTCTACCGAGCGGCTCGCCGCCCCAACTCGCGCCATGCTTATACCCCGCATCAAGCAGCGCCCAGAACGCGATAACAGTGCCGACAACAATCGCAACAAGCATCACGGCGAAAACGCGGCGTTGATTCATCCGCGATCGGTCCGCGATACGGAACCCTTCAAGTTGGTGCGGCATCGGGTCGCTGTAGTGTGCCCGGGTAAGAAACCAGAAGAGTGAAATTATAGATAATGTCCGCGGTCCGACTCGGCGTGTACCGAATGCGTCCAGCATAAGTATTTCGGGCCCTGCGAAGTGCAAGTCGTGCACTGGCGAACCGACCTCCGCTCGGATCCGTGTCACGCCGATATTTGTCATGAGGAGAAGCGCAAAAAACATCGCGGCGCCCCACCATGTCATTCCCGCCTGCCAACAAAATATAACGATAAACAGGAAGCCCGCAATCACGCCATACACGGCAACATTGTAAGGCAACGCCTCCCCCTTGCTGTCCCCGGCGAGTCGTCGGTCCCAAACCGAGCGAATCACTGTCGAAAAGTGATGTCTCCCCGTCCAGACAGCGATGACGCAGAGCGCAATATAAGCTCCGGCGGACTGTTCGGGAAATTCTGGACGCTTTTGGAATCCCCACGCCTCCCCTAAAACCAACTGCGCCTTCCAGAAGAAGAAGAAAACCCAACATGAGAAAGCGATGTCGAGAGGAACGAGGAAGATGAGACCAAGGAGAAACGGGCGCACCAACAACGCCATATAGCCGATGGTGTCCCACGGTTTTGTCGTGAAAAAGTTGCCTAAATTATAGGCGCGAAGCTGGAACGACGGCACGACCGGGTAGAACGTGTGCAAGCCGTTTACAATGTTTAGAATGCAAACCACTGAAAAGCTAGTCCATAGAAGTTTACTTTTGAAGAGCCGCGATTTCGGATTCGCCATTTCATACGGCAACATTGTGAGCGGATAGGTCAGCCGCTCGCGCTCCGTCCACTGTTTCCTGATGATGGCGTTGATGCAAAGCATAACAAACATGAAGACACAAATGAATGCTGTCCAAGCGAGCACCGGCACGATCCAAGGCTGGATATGGGCTTCAATATACAGCGTCGCGGGTCGTTTAGTAGCCGTCGCCATGTAGCCGGTCAACGCCTTGGTGTCCGTAACGATGAGCCAGTCGGGATAGTGATGTCCAAAGAGGTTTTTCCAGTCGTTTTCGGGAGTTGCAAAACCCACCGGAGCCGCGAGCGTCGGCGGAAGAATCTGCATCATGCTGTGCCCGGCGAGTGTACCTGCAATACACAGCATCACATAGATGACAACCAACTCGCCCTGTCTGAGCACTAGTCTCGGCGAAATACGGCGCAGGACTGCGTTCAGCATCAGCAGAAGCGTTAGATTGAAGATGGCGTGGAAGAGTAGACTAAAGTTGGTGGAGTGGGCGATATAGTGGACCGTTTCCATGTAAACGATCCAGAATGAATTGAAGGGAATCAATACGAGAGCGATGAGCACCGCCCGCCACGTAATCTGCGTCTGCCTCATAGATTCATCTGTTGACTGATATTGAGGCTGGTTGGTTGAACTCAAAGCCATTGAGAGGATTTACTATGTCCTAGTTTGAAGTGTGCACGAAGGATTCAGCAGAGATATAGCGCATCTGCAGAACAGTCTTAGATTATCTTAATTTCTGAACTTCGTCAAGGGGTTAATTTCGGTAGGGCGGTGGAGGAATGTTATTGGTGGGAATGCAGCGTCTTGTGCTGTGTTTCCGGCGGACCGGTTAGACTAACCTGCGCTCGCTAACATCGTTAGAGGAGATACACGATCACAATTTGATAACGATGAGCAGCACAGTGTGAATCATGGGACTTTCGCACTTACCAGATGGTGTTTCGGAACAACAAACCGCTTAAGGTTCTGTTTTTGCGTGGCCCAAGTCCTGGCTAACTTGTTGGCGAGATTGCTCCTCCCGATTCGCATGTCTGCCCGAAACTTTCAAGGTTGGTTGTGGGGCGTATTCTTCAACAGCGCGAAGCATAGGGGTTTCCCTTACGTTTCAGACATTCTGCCAGCCAAACATGGCGTCTCATGGAATCCTCCCTCTGATTAGAAGATTGCGAATCGACTTGGGATATTGACGATCGTTCTTTGGTAGACAACGAAACTCCTAAAGCTAGGCACCTAGTCTACCCGCGGTCCCTGTTTTGACCTGTGCAAGCTATGTAATACCATTATGCTTGAATCATGGTGAATAGGATAGCCTAATCTATCTCGTAGGCGGGGCATCTTGCCTCGACGACTTTGCGCGAAGACAAGGCTTCTTACTCCGATCCACACAAGTTTCTTTGCTTACCCCGTGTAATCACCGCGCTTGCATTATAGAAAAATGGTATACGTATCACTTCGTATGCGTGTAGGGTGGAACCAAACGAACAATCAACAAAACAATGAGAAAACGAGTAAATAGCGAGCGATCAATTAAGTGAAAAACGAGGGATCAAGCGAATGGATAGTAAGCGCGAAAGTAAATCCTGATTGAGTTCCCACAGAGATCACATTAGTGTGCGTGATAGGAATCTGCTGCACACCATCCGATCTGTGTTATCGACGTTTTAATCTGCTCCAGGTTGTCGCCAGCTTGCCTATTTCCGACACAGCCGACAACGGCGAAAGTCCATTGTCCATGATTCCTGAGATGTCGTCCTCGGTAAGCGCAACACTAAACAGCGCTACTTCGTCGATGATTCCCTTCCAAAACTCCCTGCCGAAGCCGTCGGAACCGATAGCGACATGTTCGGGGGTTGAGCCGCCGGTGACCTTCCCGATGTTGCTCTCAGCTTCTTCCACCCCATCGACGTACACCCTGAGGCTGTTGCCGTCGTAGGTGCCAGCGACATGGTGCCACTCGCCATCATCGATGTTCGTTACGCTGTGCACACCTGCCCAATTACCGAAATGTATCCACAACGTTAGCTTGTGGGCATTCCAACCCGATCCAAGGGAAAAGGGTCCCTTATCGCCTTTATTCGGATCCTGTTTGCTAACCACCCTTGCCGGCGATGTCAGGCCCCCATCGCCTCCGTCCCATCTACACCAACCCAGTGCGGTAAGACCCGTAAATCCATCAACGCCGTCAATGTCGCCGCAGTCTACTCGGTCATCTCCGTCGAATTCTAGGGCTCCGCCGAATTTTCCGGCAACCCATTGCGGGTTCCCAATGAGTTGCCCGAGGTGGCCGTTTCCGGATGCATCTTTTGCAACTGCGCCGTTCCCATCGTCCAAAAGCCACATCGCGATAACATCATCGGGGCTAAATTCGGCAACACTTGCCCTCACCAGCATCATTCCCATGAAAATAGCGATCGCGAAAGCTAAAATTTTTCCGTTCTGAATAGTCGTCTTCATCTTACTCTCCTTTGGGTATGCTCTCGAACCAGATGACATTGAGCGTTTACGATGCACGATGTAGGAACTATCAAACAAGTGAATAACGAGTGATTAATTGAGCGATTAGCATAAGCGATAGAGATTCCATAAGGATCTCTATCCGCATCACGACCTTAATTCACGTCACTTCCAGTTGTATTGCCACTCTTGGGAATCTGTTTGAAAACCAGATGCAAGTCATTCTTAGAGCCTGTTTGAATAATCGGTAGCAAAACTGTTTTCAGCAATTGAAGACAGGTTTTTTGCATGTTTTTGTAATTGTCTGCCATTTACCTGTCGCCCCGCTGGGGCTTGGGTGCCGGGATTCCGGATTTTCTACACACCTTCCGCCCCTCCGGGGCTATTAGAGGCTGGTGCGCGGTGCGCACCCTACAAACCGCACTTTTCAAACAGGTTCTTAGGTTTTTTCCGCTGTGCATGAATCCGTTGCACGGGACTTCGCTACCTACTGAATCTGCTTCCAGATGGTACACTCCAACACTATCGTTTCACTTGAATCCTTGATAGCCCACGGGTCATCTGTCGGTTAGAGTTTACCCGGTGTTTCTACTTTTCAGTACGATTGCTCCCATCCAAATTGGCTTCACCCAGGGCAAGTTCCCCGCACGCCTCCCAGATATCAACCCGTTCGGTTTCCCACAGGGCGGAGGATTGCTCCGAGTGCACTTCAGGGGATTCCCATAGTTCCGTCACGAAAAACCCCGCCCGGTCCCCGTAGTCCGCGAGGATCTCCACTTCGAGACAACCCTGGCAACTCTTAAGAGCGGGCACCCACTCCTTTTCCAAAAACTTTATCAAGTCCTTTTTCTTCGTATTGGCGCGTAACGTCATCATATAAAAAGATCTACTTTTCATAGTTTAATCAATTGTCCTTGGTTAGTCGTCGGATTTCAGCAGGTTAGGCGCGAGTTTCTTCAACCTACCCCAAATTGTGATTTGGTTGCCTGTCGGAGAAACGGAGAGTCCTCCCGGATAGAGCCAATCCGGATCGAGACTGAAGAACGCGGGATCACGTTGCAAAGCGTCGACAGCGACTGTAGTTACATCCACCGTGTAAATCCCAATAATTCCAGGTTCTCTTCCAAAAGAGTGAAATGCGATGGATTCACTGTCCGGTGACCATGTAGGGTGTGTATCCGAAAAATGCCACGTGAGTTGCCTCGGATTCTCCCCGCCGCTATCCACCCTCCAAATCACGCTATCGCCATCATATGCGATGCTCCTCCCGTCGGGTGACCATGATGGCAAACGTTTGTGCACAAAGTCATCCGTTAACTGCATCCGATTTCGTCCGTCGACATCCATTACGTAAATTTGATGGCTTTCACCAGCAATTCTACCGGCGCTAAATGCTATTCGTTTTCCATCGGGCGACCAGGTCGGATGTAAGCCTCTTGCATTCTTTACCAGCCTCTTGTTCTTCCCATCCGCATCCATCACGGTAATCCCGCCGGGCGCCAGATCATGCTCCTCCGGAACAAGATGGGTGTCGTACACTATTCTCGTGCCGTCTGGCGACCAATCCGGAAAAGTGTCCACCAACCCGTCCGTCAGTCTAATCGGGTTCTTCCCGTCGGCGTCGATCACCCAGATTTGCTTGTGATCTTTGTTTACACTTACCATCCGCATTATTTGAAGTTGAAAAGTTGAATTTCGTCGTTGAGTATAGGTATGACAACTCAACCTACCTCTTTGAACGAAATTCAGATAGAAAGACTTGATGATATTCCGCTTTTGATTGGCTTGCAGCAGCGTTTGGGTCTTGATGCTATCATAGATGATGTCATTCCTCGTCACTGGCGGCATCAAGGATTGTCGCTGGGTCAACTTGTTGTGGGCTGGAATGCCTACATTCTGTCAGAAGCCGACCACCGCAAGATAGCTGTTGAACGCTGGGGTGTCGAGCATCAAGCGCTGTTGTCAGAATTGTTTGGCACCCCCGTCCGTCGCACCGATTTCAGTGATGACCGGCTGAGTCAACTACTCACGGAGTTAGCTGATGACGCAGCGTGGCGCTGCATTGAGCAAAAACTCTGGCGTAACAGTATCTCCGTTTATCAACTTGTACCTGATCGAGTTCGGCTGGACGCGTCTCGATTTAGTGGCTATCATACCCCTTACGATGATGGGTTGATGCAACACGGATACAACTCAGACACGCCACAACTTGCGCAAGTGAAGTTGATGGCTGCCAGTATTGACTGTGGAACATCGGGACACCTGCTTTCGACCGATGTGGCGTCGGGTGAAAAAGCGGACGACCGGTTGTATCTACCGACGATTGACGATGTGCGTCAGATGGTTGATGAATCCGGGCTATTGTATATCGGCGACAGTAAAATGAGCGCCATTGAGATTCGCGCCGAACTGGCACGAAAGGGAGACTTCTATTTAGTTCCGTTAGCGAAAGTCGGCACTGTTCCGGCGCTCTATGAGCAATGCCTGGCGCCCATTGTTTCTGGTTCACAGCCTGCGACATTAATTTACTCCTCCGATAATGAGAGCCAATCGCCGGAGCTTATCGCAGCCGGGTATGAGACAAACCGTTCTCAGACAACCACTCCGGCTTCGGGAGACACCTTTACTTGGCAAGAGCGTATCTTAGTGGTGCGTTCCTTATCCAAAGCCAAAACGCAGTTCGCTACTTTAGAGCGAAACCTTCAACAAGCGACAGAGGAGATACTTGGCTTAACACCAGACCCCGGACGTGGACGACGGCAGATTTGCACCGCAGCCGAGTTGGAGCAAAAGGTTGAAGCCATAAAAGCGACGTATCAAGTCGATAAGTATCTCCACTATACTGCCGAATGCGAAGAATCGGTGAAAACGTGTTACATCGGTCGTGGACGCGGAGGTACCAATCGTCGAAAGAGGGAGATTTGCAGCGTTCGCTATCAAATCACACAAGTTATTCGAGATGAGCGGGCGATTCAGCACGCATACTGTGAGATGGGGTGGCAATTATACGCCACCAATCAACCCCAAGCGCAACTACCGCTTGATGAAGCGGTTAGACTTTATCGTGCCGCTCCGCGCATCGAACGCCATTTTCATCTGTTTAAATCCGCTCCGATAGGGATTTCACCGATGTATGTAAGAAACGATGACCAGATTAAAGGACTGGCTCGACTGCTTTCGCTGTGTGTCCGACTTTTGACCTTGATTGAAATTGTCTGCCGACGCCATCTCGAAGCACATCGTCAAACTTTGCCAGGACTGTACCTGGACAACGCAAACCGTCGCACCGCCAAACCGACAGCAAAGCGACTTTTACGCGCTTTCCGTGGTATCCATCGCGTGCGATTGCCAAATCAGGTCGCATCTTACACCACCCCACTGACCGATTTACAGCAACAGATTCTTTCGATACTTTGTATCGCCACGTCAATTTACCAAGCTAGAGCGCCTGATTCATACCACTCGTCGCCTTCGAACGAACGTGCGGATAAATTCTAGACTAAATCTGCTACACATAATTCAACTTTTGCTCATCTGATAATGCGGATGATAAGATATAGCTAACCCAAGTAAGTACCGTTTCCGGCAACTCAGTAGGGTGGGCACTATCCACCGATCGAAATGTCTTAGCACTGTCGAATGTGAATCACACGCTACCTTCCTTCCATTGGAATGCGTTAATCTGACTCCGGTTTCCTCGCAATCAACCGTATAAGCGCCGCTTTCCCCTTGTGCATTCCCTCGTCTAGCTCGGTGACCGTATCCTCGTAGTAAAGAATCCGCAACGATTTGAAGGTTTCCAAAAGCTCATTCGGTTTCACAAGATAATCGGGATTCTTCGGACCAAACTTGCTGTGTTTGGGATGATCGAGCGAATAAGTCTCAAAGACAAAAATGCCGCCGGGTTTCAACGAATCAACCACTCTTGGCAAAATCAGTCTGTCGTAGAAGTAGAAATTCGTGATGAGATCGTACTGCTCCTTACCCAGGTCGTAATCGGTCAGATCCGCGACAATGGAGTTGACCTCGACACCCCGCTCCTCTGCAAGCCGTTCGCACTTCTCAATTCCGACCTCGGAAATATCGACGCCGGTAACATCATATCCGTTCTCGGCGAGGTAAACCGCATTGCGTCCTTCACCCATCGCCAGAACCAGCGCCTTCCCCTTCGTCAGCAGGGGAAGTTTCTCTTTGAGGAACGCCGTCGGCTCTTTTCCATAAATATAGGTTGTTCCTTCATACTTTAAGTTCCACCGCTCTTTGTCCGACATTGCCCTCCCTTCCTGCTTCTCCATTGCGAAAGTGTTTGTCAACAGAATCATTGCGGTAAAAATCAAGAGTCCGGTTTTCATTGATTCCTCCAATCAATGTGGTCGTCTTCATGGGGTTAGCTCCCCGCATCAATGTAGAATACTCTGCAAGAAGAGTCGCCCGACATCAACATTATAACTGAAATCCTCAGCCCGCCATGTGCTGTTGTAACCGATGACCGGCACATAGCTCTCGTGCCGAGATCCATGAGATCTTAGCCGGACATCCATCTGTGTTTGTTCTAGTTCCCCAAAGACAGTATCACAATCCGCGAGGACGAAGATGTCACCAATCCGGTCTCGGTGAAGTTTGAACGTTTCCGCAGCTTGCGCGGCGGTGTATACCTCCTCGACTCCCGGCGCATCTCTCAATAGCGCAATTGCCCGAGCACTATCGCCGCGCTCATCAAGAAAGATATACGCCGCACCGCCAAGATTCCCGTGATGAGCAACATAACGATCTTTGATGATTGGGATCGCGCTCGCCGCCACGCCGTGTTCGGTGAGCCAGCGGCCGGGGTCAAGTGCGCCTGTTTTCGCAGACATTCCGTGATCGGCAGTGATGTAAATCTCTCGATCAGGACAGTCGTCCACGATTTCCCCGAGTATCCGATCCAACTCGGTCATGTGACGCTGAGATTCCTCCTCGTCGGGCGCGAACTTGTGCTGCGCCCAATCGGTTGTTGAACAGAAAACGATGTCGGGATTTTCATCGCGCAACACTCTTCGCAACGCTCGGAACAACCACCAGTTAATCTCGGCGGAGTAGATTGACTCTGGCGCTCCGACCGATTCAACGTAATCTGGGGGCGGGGCTTCCGCAGCAATCCGGATGTCTGCTCCCCCTTCCAACATCCGCAAGAGTTTTTGCTTCGTGACCAACAGCGCAGTTTTTTCGGCGAAACCTGTCGACTTTGCACGCTCAAACAGTGTTGGAACCAACAGGAACCGGCTATCCTCGACAAACTCTCCGCTCCCGGTCTTTCGATCAACGTGATAGTTTGTCGTGATTCCGTGCGTCGCCGGAAAGCAACCCGCCGCGATACTAACGTTGTTGACATTAGTAACCGAAGGTATTACCGAGTTAGCGCATTTGTAAAATCCGGAATCGGCAAGTCTCCGAATATTCGGAATGTCGCTGGCGGCGAGGTAGTCGTGCCCGCCCGCGTCAATGCAGATGATCAAAACCTTCCGTCTTCTCATGTCCCTTTCGCTACTCCATTTGCGGATCAATCGCAACTCGAATCAAGTCGCCCGTTTGTGCCCGTTCAAACGCCGCGTCAATCTCCACCAGCGGGTAGGTTGCACCAATTAACGCGTCGAACGGATAGCGATCTCGTTTTTCCTCGACGAACCGAATCGCTTCACCGAGTGCAGACGGATGATAGTTGTGCAGTCCGCGAATTGTCAAACATTTCGTCACGACTTTCTGAGCGTCTAGCCTCACATCGGCGCCCGGATACACAAACCCGAGCGTGAGACAGCGACTTCCGAATCCCAGCCAATCAACCGCATTCGACAACGCAGCACTCACCCCGCTCACCTCCACGACGAGGTCAGCACCGTTATGATTCGTAATCTGTTGGACAGCGCGTCCAACATCATCTATTGAGGTGTCCGTGAGATTGAAGGTGTGGGTTGCACCAAACCGAGCCGCATATTTTAACCGGTCTTCTCGATAGTCGACAGCCATTACACTTTCACACCCATTCTCACGCAGATAGCATGTGGCATAAATGCCCAACATCCCCGCTCCTTGGACGACAGCACTGTCACCTGATTTGACGCCTACAGCGTCCAACCCGTCCAGCACGGTAGCGAATGCGCAATTTAGCGGCACTGTTTCGCGATCGGTCAAAACAGAGGGAAGGCGATAGATGGCAGTACCGGGCTGGAGTTGGATGTACTCGGCAAACCCACCGCTGAACGCGGCGTTGGAGTCGCCTCCGACATGACCGTATTTGAAAAGGCTGTCGCATTTCTGAGGAAGGTTCTTATTGATACAGTTATAGCATCTGCCGCACGATGCGGCGATACTCCAGGTAATCCTATCTCCCTCATTCAGGATATTACCGTATGCATCGTGCAATGTTGTCGGTGCAGCAATCACTCCGACGGCTTCATGGCCCAACGCACACGGCAGCGGAACGGATCTTCGTCCCGTGATAGTGTGCAGATCCGACCCGCAAATTGACGCCAGCGTGACTCGGACCAACACATTTGCTTCGTTTGAAGTGACAATCGGCTGCCTGCTAACCTCAAAAGGCTGGCCAACTCCGTTGAAAAGCGCTACTTGTGCAGAATTGTGCATAGGACTTTTGACCTTTGCAGTCTACTTTGCCGCCTTTCTCGACTATAAGGCGAAATGTGGTTTCCATATCAAATCTCTTTGGCGTGTAATTATGCCATAACTCCAAGCGCCATTGTCAACAGCATTCGATGTCCTTTCCAAAGCAATCACACTTAACTCCAGAAGATTCTCGATGATCAAACCGTGGATAGGATTCTACAGGTTCAGGCACCTGTAGGAGCGACCTCCCGGTCGTGACAACACGTAGACCGTAAACTGGGTTGAACCAAGTGAAACCCAACTCCCGGAACATGTCTAACCATTAATCGGTACAATAGTCGTAGGGTGGAATCAAGCGAATGGATACTGAGTGCGATAAGAATCCGTCGCCCACCATTTCCCTTTTCTACGTCACTGGAATCAGGTTCGATCGCCCTACTCTTGGACGCTAATGTAATTGTATTCAACACTCAAAAGATCGTATAATAGTAGCGATTGGAAATTTATCGTCGGCAAAACGAGAGGTATTGGCGTTGCCAACATTAACGGCGGAAAAGCTGACAGATTCGTGTCTGAAAATCTTTCACGCTCTTGGTGTACCGGAGGAAGAGGCGGACCTGGTCACACGCGCGATGGTTGACGCGAACCTCGTCGGCCACGATTCTCACGGCATTATCCATCTGCCACTCAAATATGTTCCCGAGATTGAATCCGGATTGATTGAATTGGGAGCACAGATCGAGGTTAAACGTGAAACCTCGTCCATGGCGGTATTGGACGGCAACTGGGGATTTGGCCCCGTCATCGCCACTCACGCCGTGAAACTCGCCGTCCGGAAGGCTAAATCCAACGACGTTGTGTCGATCGCCGTCTCCAAATCTAACGAAGTCGGGCGATTGGGAGGCTACGCCCTAATCGCCGCAGAATCCGACATGATCTGCCTTCTGACAGTGAATGACCACGGAGCCGGAAGTTGCGTCGTACCGTTCGGAGGAATTGAACCGAGGCTATCGACCAATCCGCTTGCTTGCGCGATTCCACTGCCGGGACGCGAGCCGCTGCTACTAGACATGTCCACCAGCGTTGTCGCCTCGGGAAAAGTCAAGGTGCAGCAACATCGGAAGGGAGCCGCCCCGGAAGGATGGATTGTCGATTCCGCCGGAACACCGACGACGAATGTGGATGACTTTTATTCGGATCCGCCCGGCGCGTTGCTGCCGTTCGGAGGAATTGCCGCACAGAAAGGATTCGGACTCAGCCTCGTCGTGGATATTCTTTCGGGAGCGTTGAGCGGCGCCGGCTGTACACAAGCGGACGAGACAAGACCCGGTAACGGTATATTTGTCACTGCCATCAACATCGCCAGTTTTGTCGAGATACGAGAGTTCAACGAAGAGGTAGACCGCTTCGTCCAATATGTCAAGTCGGCGAAAAAACGACCCGGTGTCGAAGAAATCTTTGTGCCGGGCGAACGCGGATTCCGCGAGCGCGAAAGACGGGAGCGGGACGGCATCTACATTGAAGAGGAAACGTGGGAGCAGATTAAAGCCGTGGCAGAGCGTTATCAGGTTAAGATCGCGGATTAGTAAACGAAAGGCGTTTCTACATCGCGGCGTTTTACCGACGTTGCCGAAATGCAATAAGAATCCGTAATGAAGCTTGACTAATCGTTAATATCGCAGATTGAGACTAACTCAATGAGCCAGACACAGCCCAACAACATGCGTTCCCCCGGTGCGGTACTGTTGATTTCCTGTTATGAATTGGGGCATCAACCCATGGGGGTCGCCATGCCTCTCGGTTTCTTGGAACGCGCGGGCTTCTCACCCGCCGCAATCGACGTTTCCGTCGAACCCTTAGGCGCGGATAAGGTCTCCCGTGCCCGCTTTGTCGGAATCGCCGTCCCAATGCACACCGCCCTGCGTCTGGGTGTTTATGTCGTTAAACGCGTACGCAAGCTTAATCCGGATGCAATAATCTGCCTCTACGGTCTCTACGCAGGTCTCAACGCAGATTACTTGCTAAAGAACGGTGCGGACTTCTGTATTGCCGGCGAGTATGAATCACCCCTACGTGCGCTTGTAGAGATGGCTGACAAGGACGGGTTTTCTAATTCGACAGAGGAATCAAGACTACCCGATGGTGTGATTGGCCATGGAGTGAAAGCCCGACCTTTTCTAAATCGCGTGTCTTTCTCGCCGCCGTCTCGTAAGCCGCTGCCGGTGCTAAATTCGTATGCACGCCTAGCGCATCGCGGCGAACACCGATTGGTCGGATACACCGAAGGCAGCCGCGGGTGCAAATACTTCTGCACGCACTGCCCAATTCCGCCGGTTTACGATGGACGATTCTTTGTCGTCCCGCAGGAGATTGTATTGGAAGACATCCGCCGGCAAGCTCAAGCGGGAGCCGCGCACATCACTTTCGGCGATCCGGATTTCTTGAATGGGCCTACCCATTCGCTGCGTCTCATGCGAGCAATGCACACCGAGTTCCCGTCCCTAACCTTTGATTTCACGACAAAGGTTGAGCATATCATCAAACATCGTGAGATGTTCCCTGAGCTCAGCCAATTGGGCTGCTTGTTCACGGTTTCCGCGGTAGAATCACTGAGCGATCACGTGCTTCAGATTTTGGAGAAAAACCATACGAGAGGTGATATTGAGGAGGCAATCGAAATTGTTCACACTGCAAACATCTCTCTGCGTCCCACTTGGGTCACATTCACGCCGTGGACATCGTTGCATGATTACCTTGAGGTGTTTGAATTTGTATCGAAATACGACCTGATTGACCACGTTGATCCGGTGCAATACGCCGTTCGGCTGCTGATTCCACCGGGATCGCATTTATTGAAGCGAGATGCCATGAAATCTCACCTCGGTTCGCTGGATCAGAGCGCATTTAGCTACCATTGGTCACATCCCGATCCGCGGATGGATGAACTCCACAAAACCGTCAGTGAATTGGCGGAAAGAGATTCCCAGGCGGGGGTGGATCCGTGCGAGACATTCTATTCTATTTGGGAGCTTGCGGCAAGTTTGCAAGGCGGAGCCCCTCCGGATCGTCGCGCTTTTCCCAGCGATTCGGAGAGAGCGCCGCGGCTTACGGAGCCATGGTTTTGCTGAGCAGAACCGACGGAAGGTCAGTTGGACCTTCTTCAAACGCAAGACCCGAGAGTATAAGAAAATCGGTCAGTGGCTAATGACACTAACGAACTCGCGGATTTAATTCTATTGGGACTTCTGCAGCCAAACATCTCATCTTCCAAAAAGAACGACGATTCGTGGTACGCAGTGAATTTTTGTCAAGTCCTAAAATAGGTTTACATGATAATCTACGGATTACGGTTAATTTAGAGCGAGTTGCTTCGAGTTTTTCTGATAAACGGCTTCAGGAGTTTGATAGCCCAAACTAAGATGCGGCCGTTCGTTGTTGTATATCGAAACACTTTGTTTAACGCTGGCGGTGGCATGTTGTATCGAGCCAAAAGTCTGATTTAGGAGGAAGTCGATTTTCAAGATGCCGTTGACACGTTCAGCGATGGCGTTTTGATAAACATTGCCGTTTTGCGTCATACTCAATTTCACGCCATGCGAATCAAGTAGTTCAGTGTAAGCATTACAGCAGTATTGGATACCTCTGTCAGAATGATGAATCAGTGCATCGGGGTTTCTGACCGGTTTTATTGCCATTTTGCAAGCTCTCAAGGCACCTTCGACAGACAGGGAGTCCGACACATCAAATCCAACGATTTTCCGTGAAAACAGGTCTGTGATAAGAGCTAGATACACAAAGCCATCAAGAGTCTCTAGGTAAGTAATATCTGCAACGAAAACTTGGTGAATATGGTCAACGACTAAATTAACTATCCGGTTCGGATACCGATGAAATCGGTGGTTCGCAAAAGTGGTTTTCCGCCCACGCTTTGGAGACGCAATGAGGAGTCCATGCTCCTTAAGCAAGTGGAATAGGGCATCTCTCCCTAGCTGGAAGTCCAGTTTTTCAAACTTAGGGTTGAGCAGGTGATACAGTTTTCGAACCCCGATTTTGGGTTGACGCGCACGTACCTGAGAAACCAACTGAAGGACGATTTCTTGTTTGAACCGCTCGTTCGCCTGATGTTTCTGGTATTGATAAAACGCCTGTCGAGAAACACCATGAGCTGCACAAACGGTTGCAAGTGAATACGTATAAGTCTTTGGTTCTTCAGAGTTAAGTGTGGGAATGAAACTTGCTATAGGTACATGCGTTTTTTTCTATGAGTGCAAGTTGATTTGAATACGATGCGATATGACTCTGGAGGCTCCGATGTATGCGCTTTTAACACAACTGCTTGATATTCCTAATTACCACGTGATTTCTGCCGAGATTGAGACAGATAAAATCACACTGGACATTGAATCCACATCTCAGACAACAGCATGTCCTCACTGTGGTAAAACCTCAAAAACGTTGCACGAAAGACACCGTCGCATGGTTCGCGACCTTCCTATCAGTGGCAAGCCGACTTATCTACGCTTTATCAGGCGCCGATTCTTTTGTGACGACTGTCACCGCGCGTTCTCTGAGTCCCTAGGCTTTGTCGACGAGCGACGTGATTACACCCGTCGTTACCAACATTGGATATTCCTTCAAGTTCGAGAGAACAACATCAGTGCAGTACGTCGGGTTGAACAGCTAACTTATGACCAGATTGAAAGCATCTTCCTCCACGAAGCCGGATGCCGTATCCCTCTAACCCCCTTTGCCGACCTCCAACGTTTGGGTATTGACGAAATTGCGTTGCGTAAGGGAAGAGGAAACTTTGCCTTGATTCTGAGCAACCTAGACACAAAAGAAATCGTTGATGTGCTCAAATCGCGAACCCAAGAGAAACTTAGGGCACGACTTGAACGGCTATCAGCTTTTGAACGTGCACAGATTCAAGAAGTCGCCATCGATATGTGGAGTCCCTATGATGCGGTCTGTGCTGAGTTGTTGCCCCACGCGGTTATTACTGCCGACCGGTTTCATGTGATGCAGGCAGTCAACCGGGAACTCAAGCAGTTGAAGAATCAGCAAAAGAAAGTACACCCTCAAGCACTGAAAGGTGCTCACTATGCGCTGTTAAAAAATCGACAAGACTTAACCGATAAGCAGCAAGCGGCGCTTGAGCACGTATATCAAGTGTCTCCTTTGGTCAAGACAGCTCATCGGCTCAAGGAGTGTTTGCGACATATCTTTGAGTGTAAGTCCACAAAAGAAAAGGCAATTAAGCGCCTACGGAAATGGAATCTCATTGCTGAGAAAGCGGGGTTGTTTCCGCAATTCCGTAGGACGCTGGCAAACTGGATACACCGAATTGCCAATTACTTTTGTCACCGCACGACTAGTGGCATTGTCGAAGGCATTAACAACAAAATCAAACTCATCAAGCGCCGGGCTTTTGGATTTCGAAACTTTGAGCATTTCCGAATCCGAGTCATTGCAGCATTCTTATAGCTAACTCCTTTTCCACACTTAACTCTGAAGAGCCAAGTCTTTGATTGCCACATCGCTTCAATGCTTGGATGTTTCACTTTTTTTAATGTCAATACCAAACAATTTTTCCGCTTGAACAATCTGTGATTCGAGGGTGGCAATCTTAAGATGGGCATTTGCCAATGCAGATTCAAGTTGTTGTTTATCAGATATAAGCTGCTTAAGTTGATTTACCTCCTCGGTGGTTTCAATGCGAACCCGTTGGGATAGTAGGTGATTCTTACCCAACTGTTTTATCCAGTTCCTGATAGTGCTGTTACTACCAATCCTATACAGTTTCTGTGCTTGGTGAATAGTGAATACACCAGATTCAATTTCACCAACTACCTTCTGTTTGAAGGCTTGACTATACCTCTTGAAGACACGATTTCCCAATTGATGTGACATCTGAATTCTCCTTCTTACCGCGTTGAAAAGTGTAGTAATCCGGAGTAATTCATGTCAATCTAAATTAGGACGTCACCTTTATTACGCATTACGTATTGCGTATTACTCAATACCCTTGTCTCTGGCTACGGATCCGCACAGCTTGCATAAGTAAAGATTTGACATAAGGCATTGGGTAACTTATAATTTAGGATGCTTGTTCGCTTAACCGACGAAAGCAAGGTAGATGTATAGCCCAGAAGTCATTGACCACCACAAAAATCCGCGCAACGTCGGGATGATAACGGACGCTGACGGTGTGGGAATTGTGGGAACACCCGCCAGCGGTGAAATGATAAAGTTTTGGATTAGAGTTCACCGCGGCAGGATTGTCAGCGCCAGGTTTAAAGCTTTCGGGTGTCCAACCGTGATCGCAGCCGGTTCTGTGGCAACGCAACTCGCCATGGATACCACAATCGAAGAGGCATTAAAAATCACGAATCGGCAAATTGACGACGCACTGGGTGGATTGCCGCCAGATAAAAAACACTACGCTATTGACGCGCAAAAGGTTGTTCAATCCGCGATTAACGACTATATTTCAAAGGTAACAGATTGAACGGAGGGAAAGGATCATGATAACTGTCACTGAAAACGCCGCACAAAAGGCAATTGGCTTGATCGCAAGGGAGGGACATTCCACGGAGGAAGGATTTGGTTTGCGGATGAAGGTTGTCGGCGGTGGGTGTTCCGGCTTCCAATACGACCTTGCTTTTGGCGAATCCAAGGGTAACGACAAGGTCTTTGAGTTTCACGGACTAAAGGTGTTTGTCGACCCGCGAAGTACGCTTTACCTCGCTGGTTCGACCTTGGACTACCAGGACGGTCTGATGGATTCCGGCTTCAAGATTACCAATCCGAACGCCAAGACGGAATGCGGTTGCGGCGAATCTTTCAGCGTATAATCGGGATTCAATGTGGACACGGGGCAGGATACGCAAAGGTCGTATTCTGCCCTTTTTTGTTATTGATTGACGGAACAACCCCAACTAGAGAAGGAGCGCTTTGCCTTTCGAAAAATCTGGCGGGTCTTGTCCCTTGGCAGCGCCCGCTCCAAGAATCAGGAAAGCACCTCCTCCAAAAGCGATTTGGCGAAACTCACACATTCCGCCGCATGTGCAATTGCCTCGTCAAAGTCGAACTCCTCGTTAGGAGCAATCTCGTCGTACCTGAAACCCATTGCATAGATTGTATAGCGATCTGACTCAAAAAACGCGTCCGGCAAATCAATGTTGTTGTTGCTCGCCAAGCCCACCAATCCGGAAATCAGGTGTGTCTTCGGATAATGAATATTATGAAATGCAAAAATTGCCTTGAGCGATTTTTCCACCGCTTGCTGTACATGGAATCCCACCCCTTCCCGGTTCCTTTGGCTACTATTGCATAGAACACTGGCATTCACAAGATCGATGTCAGCTTTTCCCAATAGGGTTCGAGCCAATTCATGATGCGGTGAGTTCATATAAGACGACCCCTTCTTCCATCAACGACTTCTGGAGCCCAATTTGGAGTCGCTGTTTCTGCTCATCCTCTTCAGTCGTCCTCAATAATACATCCGCAAATATCGGAAGCACCATAAGTGCCGCGCGAATCTGATGAGATTCTTCTTGATGTGATTTGACCTCATCTTTCACAACGAGCAGATCATAGTCCGAATCCTCATCTCCATCCCCGCGTGCGCGCGATCCGAAGAGTACAATCTTCCTCGGACTCGCCACCTCTCGAATGTGTTTAACAATCTCTTGGCATACCTTGTCGTCTGATGGGTTAATCATGGTTGATACCTCGCGCACCGATCTCGGTTTGTCCAAGGACGCTTGGTTGCACTCCCGCTTTTTCATATTACCAAGCCTATAACGCTTGAATCAAAGTAGACAGGGCGAGAATCATCCGACACCATCTCCTAGAAACTGCGCTTCCACCTCGTCCCCTGTCTTCAGACTCACGCCCGGCGGAATAACTATAAATCCGTTTGCCAATACAAGTGAATAGAGAATACCCGATCCCTGCGGTCCGGTTGTTTTCGCGTAATACACCCCTTCACGCTGCGTAATAATTGATCGCATGTAGTTGGTGCGCTTATCCTTATTAACGATATCCTCATTCAATACGGCTCTGAAAGTCGGGCGAAACGGGTTCGAATGCCCCGCAATCTTGAGCAGCGCAGGTCGAACAAAGAGCTCAAACACCACAAGAGAAGAAACAGGATTTCCCGGTAAGCCAAAGATTGGCTTGCCGTCGGCGATACCGTACGCTTGCGGCTTTCCCGGTTTCATCGCTACCCGCCAGAAATTAATCTCGCCAAGTTTGGCTAATACTGTCTTGACGACATCGTGCTCCCCGACAGACACACCCCCGCTAGTAATTAAAGCATCGGCGCGATTCAGCCCGTCGCGGAATATGCGCTCGGTTTCCGCCTCATCGTCGCGAGCAATTCCCATATCGATTGGAATACATCCTGCCTCCTGAAGTTGGGCGCAGATGCCGTAACGGTTGCTGTCGCGGATCTTCCCCGGTTCCAATGCGTTGCCGAGCGGCGTTAGTTCATCGCCCGTTGAAACCACCGCCACTCTCGGACGACCGTGCACGACCACTTCCGATCTGTTCAGCGAAGCCAGCATGGAGCATTCCTGTGGACGGAGAAGTTTCCCGCTGCTCATGACGAGATCGCCGCTTTTCACGCTCTCCCCCGTGAACCGGACGTTTTCCGCCTTTTCGACCGCTTCCGCTATCCGAACCTGTTCCCCGTCGAACTTCGTCACCTCCTGCATCACGACCGCATCCGCTCCCGCCGGCATCATTGCACCTGTCATGATTCGTGCGGCTTGCCCGCGTTCAACCCGTTTCGTCGGCGCATATCCGGCGGCGATTGTTTCAATTACCGCTAGGCTCACCGGTGTTTCCTCGGAAGCGCCTCGAACATCCTCCGCAATGACGGCAAAACCATCCATCGCCGAATTATCAAAAGGAGGAATGTGTTCTCCGGCATAAATATCTTCCGCAAGCACATGTCCCAGACAGTCCAAAATGCCCCGCTTTTCCGGCGCTAAAACACTGATTGTGTCCAGCATCCGTTTACGCGCTTCTTCGACAGTTAACATCATCAACTTCCCCCATCATCTCGTGTTCCAACATCTTTCTCACCCTTTCAAAATCTTCGCGCGTGTTCACGTTCACGAACGAAAGCCCGTCGGGATCAAATTTCCGCCATTCGCCCGGAGGTACCCGGCGGACTTTGATGCGATCACTAAGCGCATGTAGGCGCAACTCGCCTTCCTCAAGCATCTGGCGGATAACGCCGTTACAGCGCCTTGAATACACCGCGCATAACGTTTGCAACATCGGATTGGACCCCTCCATCTCCCGTGTATACGGGACTACGGCGTCATGCTCTCCCAAAACCGAGAGGAGATAACTCAATAGTTTGGGCTGTAGGAGCGGCATATCACACGCGACACACAGGACAGAGTTGTTGACCGCGTGGGTAAGCCCCGTGTAGACGCCACCTAGCGCACCGGACTTGGGAATAAGATCCTCGTACACCCGCACATTCAACTTGCTATACAGATGTGCCGAATTTGCAATAACGATGGTTTCATCAGTGACAATCTGCAACCGCTTCAAGGTACGTGAAATAAGAGTTTCATCACCCAAGCGCATCAACGCTTTGTTTTGCCCCATTCGCCGGCTTTCCCCGCCCGCAAGGATGACCCCGGTTGCCTTTACAGCGTCCAATTTGGCGAATACTCCTGTGGTTTGATTGGACAGCGTTCTCTCACACTGATATGAATCATATCACTCGGATAAAGGTACGTCAACAGGAATGCAGAACGATCAGAGATGGCACCATCCCCATCCCTCTTCGCAGACGAAATCTTCGGCGTGTGCAACAACCTCAACCATGTCTCTTTAATCGGTGAAATTCTTAAGCCGTTTAAGCCGTGATCCGATTCACCCCTTTGCGTTTGACGATAAATCACCTGTATGTTAGAATGAGATAAGACTCCGAAGGGTTCCCGAGGTTGCGCGAACCGTATGCATACACAATCCCACGCGCTCATCAACATGGCGTTGCTGTCGCGCGCGAACAAACCGCATCGGCACGGATGCGCACTGCTTGGCGGGGTTCTGCCCGATGTTCCGATCTTTGTCTTCTTTGGCGTTGAGGCGCTGTTGTTGAGACATTCGCAATCGGAAATCTGGTCGGAACGCTATTTTCTACCCGAATGGCAGAACATCATCGATCCGTTCAACTCCATTCCGCTCGTTCTCCTCGGCGTAGGCATCGGATATTTCCTCCGGTCCGACCGTACCCGTGTGGTGTGTTGGAGCATGCTGCTCCACTGCGTAGCCGATTTCTTCCTTCATCGTGAAGACGCTCATCGACATTTTTTCCCGTTCTGGGACTACAAATTCAAAAGCCCCATTTCGTACTGGGAAACGGAGTATCATGCGGGAATCGTGTCTGCGATCGAGATTGCGGCAACGATTGGCGCCTCCGTTTACCTGTTTCCGCGCCTCCGGTCCTATATTGCCAAAGCCGGGCTGATTGCCGTCAATGCCATATCCGTGCTCCTTTATATCGCCTTCATTTTCGTTTTCGTATAATTTCACGACAATTCATATCACCGGCAGATAAACCAAAGAAACCGATTCGCTTCTTTGTGTTGTCTTCTTACGCATTATGCATTAGCTACTTTAACCATCCTTCTGACAGAACCTATTTTTCGAAACCCCTGTTTCATCCCATTACTCCACGAAATCCTATGAAACTATTGGTCACAGGCGGCGCCGGATTTATCGGATGCAATTTCATTCGCTACTGGCTCCAACACTATCTCAGCGATTCAATTGTCAACATCGATCTGTTGACCTACGCCGGAAATCTGAATAATCTCGCCGATGTCAGAAAAACTTATCCGGACCGGTACACCTTTGTGCACGGCGATATCGGGGATTACGGATGCGTCGATGCCCTCATTGCGGAGCGCCGCCCGGATGTAATTGTAAACTTCGCCGCTGAATCTCATAACAGCCGCGCCGTTCTCAATCCTCGCCTCTTTTTCGAGACGAACCTTATGGGGACGCAGATGCTGCTTGAGCTTTCGCGCAAGCACAAAGTCTCACGATTTCACCACATCTCCACGTGCGAGGTCTACGGCGATCTCGCGTTGGATTCGCCGGTAAAGTTCACGGAAAACCACCCTTATCAGCCGCGCACGCCGTACAACGCATCCAAAGCGGCGGCGGACCACGCGGTGCGCGCCTATTTTGAAACCTACGGTCTTCCCGTTTCAATCTCCAACTGCTCGAACAACTACGGCGCCTATCAACACCCCGAGAAGGTGATACCCCTTTTTACCACGCATGCCCTCGACGACAAACCGCTTCCGCTCTATCGGAACAGCCTGAACCGCCGGGAATGGCTCGCGGTCTCCGACCACTGCCGGGCTATCGATCTGATCATTCGGAAGGGGAAAGTCGGCGAAACCTACAATATCGGAAGCAAGATAGAGCAGAGCGTCGAAGAGATTGCCGATGGCGTTTTGGCGGCGCTGGGTAAGCCGCATTCCCTGAAGACCTACGTTCCCGACCGCCCGGGTCACGATCGCCGCTACCTTTTGGATTCCTCGAAGATCCGGTGCGAACTCGGCTGGGAACCTCAGGTCGACTTTCAATCCGGACTCCAAGAAACCACGCGGTGGTATGCCGAAAACCGCGCGTGGTGGACGGAGATTCTCGAACAAGACGACTCGGAGGCGGTGCAGGAAGATAAGTGGGAAAAGAAATAATGCGTAATTCGTAAAGCGGGATTGAGTCGCTTTCTATCATGTTCTGCGCCTACTTGAAGATCACGCTCTTCAAACTGCATTTGTTCTATTTTAGAACTGATTGAAATTGTTGGTTCTTCAGAGTTAAGTGTGGGAATGAAACTTGCTATAGGTACATGCGTTTTTTTCTATGAGTGCAAGTTGATTTGAATACGATGCGATATGACTCTGGAGGCTCCGATGTATGCGCTTTTAACACAACTGCTTGATATTCCTAATTACCACGTGATTTCTGCCGAGATTGAGACAGATAAAATCACACTGGACATTGAATCCACATCTCAGACAACAGCATGTCCTCACTGTGGTAAAACCTCAAAAACGTTGCACGAAAGACACCGTCGCATGGTTCGCGACCTTCCTATCAGTGGCAAGCCGACTTATCTACGCTTTATCAGGCGCCGATTCTTTTGTGACGACTGTCACCGCGCGTTCTCTGAGTCCCTAGGCTTTGTCGACGAGCGACGTGATTACACCCGTCGTTACCAACATTGGATATTCCTTCAAGTTCGAGAGAACAACATCAGTGCAGTACGTCGGGTTGAACAGCTAACTTATGACCAGATTGAAAGCATCTTCCTCCACGAAGCCGGATGCCGTATCCCTCTAACCCCCTTTGCCGACCTCCAACGTTTGGGTATTGACGAAATTGCGTTGCGTAAGGGAAGAGGAAACTTTGCCTTGATTCTGAGCAACCTAGACACAAAAGAAATCGTTGATGTGCTCAAATCGCGAACCCAAGAGAAACTTAGGGCACGACTTGAACGGCTATCAGCTTTTGAACGTGCACAGATTCAAGAAGTCGCCATCGATATGTGGAGTCCCTATGATGCGGTCTGTGCTGAGTTGTTGCCCCACGCGGTTATTACTGCCGACCGGTTTCATGTGATGCAGGCAGTCAACCGGGAACTCAAGCAGTTGAAGAATCAGCAAAAGAAAGTACACCCTCAAGCACTGAAAGGTGCTCACTATGCGCTGTTAAAAAATCGACAAGACTTAACCGATAAGCAGCAAGCGGCGCTTGAGCACGTATATCAAGTGTCTCCTTTGGTCAAGACAGCTCATCGGCTCAAGGAGTGTTTGCGACATATCTTTGAGTGTAAGTCCACAAAAGAAAAGGCAATTAAGCGCCTACGGAAATGGAATCTCATTGCTGAGAAAGCGGGGTTGTTTCCGCAATTCCGTAGGACGCTGGCAAACTGGATACACCGAATTGCCAATTACTTTTGTCACCGCACGACTAGTGGCATTGTCGAAGGCATTAACAACAAAATCAAACTCATCAAGCGCCGGGCTTTTGGATTTCGAAACTTTGAGCATTTCCGAATCCGAGTCATTGCAGCATTCTTATAGCTAACTCCTTTTCCACACTTAACTCTGAAGAGCCAAATTGTTGAATTCTGGCATACGTATCGTCAAACCCCTGCCATCTTAGCTGAACCCGCCTAAAAAGCGTTTTGTGCGTTGCTTACTCACCGGATGTAAAAAAAGATTGACAATAATGTTGCTTTAAGCTACAATATGGGGTAAAATGTATAGGGTTCAGTACCGAGCAAGTGCAACCAAGATGCTCCGGCGAATGCCGCGGGTCATCGCCAAGACCGTGGTACGAAAAATTGACCAACTCGCCGCGGCTCCCTATGCACCGAACAACAATGTTACACGTTTGAAGGGTGAACGCGGTTACCGGCTCAGGGTGGGGGATTGGCGCGTGTTGTACGAAATCCATGACGATGTCCTTGTCATTGAAATCATCAAAATCGGACCTAGAGGAGGTTTGTACCGATGAAGGTTGAAATCGTCAAAGAACACGGACATGAATATGTGCTTGTCCCGAAAGAACAATACAATCAGCTCCTGGAAGATGCAGAGATGCTAAGAGACATCCGCGAGTTCCGCGAAGCGAAAGCCGTGGATGAGGAAACCTATCCCAGCGAGGTGGTTAATCGCCTGATTCTCAACGAGGAGAGTCCGATTCGCGTGTACCGCGACCACCGAGGGCTCACCCAGCAGCAACTGGCGGACAGGTGCGGCATTCAGCGCGCCTATCTGGCGGAGATTGAGACCGGACGCAAGTCCGGCTCCGTCAAAACGCTGAAAGCCATCGCAGAGGCGCTTGATGTCGAGTTAACCTCTCTCACGTAATGCGTAATGCGTAAAGAAAAAGATTTGGTTATTACCGCAGATGGTTCCCGGATTCCCTTCAATTTCAAATGGGGGTATAGGGAACGCAGATTTGCGTTCCCTATCCGCCTTTTAATCTCATAATGCGAGCTGCGTTCCACTCGCGTTCAACTTTTAGGATTTCTTGGGATCTGCGACAACCAACTCAAACTCTGCATTATCCCGCTGGGCAACACTACGTCTAAACGTTGAATGCTGTTCTTTATGAGAATGAGCTGTACTTTGGGTTTCAACTTCGATAATTCTAGTGGCATCGTCTTGAGTTGCGAGAATATCAGGGATTCTCTCGTCTTGACCAATTGGATCGGGCTGGTCGAAATTTGGCAAGTCAGCCTGAACTTCCCAACCATCTGCTTCAAGCTTATTTGCAAGATTGAGAACAAGATTATCGTGCGCGGATTGGTTTTTGCGGTTTCTGCTCATAATTGAATCCTCCTCTGGAGACAAATAAATTTAATCTGTGAGAAATTCAGATTTAAGCCCAGAAATTGAGAACTGCACTCGCCAACAAGATGGTTGACGAGCGCTGTTTTCAGTGCCAGGCCGGAAGTTTTACCTTCATCACGATTATCAAGCAACTACTTTGGAAACTCTAGAAAAATAAACATCAGACAATGAAGTGTTGAATGGATCATTGAGGACAGCAGACAAAGCCATGCTGTCCTCAATGATGTTTCGCAGCATTGCTTACCACGGCAAATTAACCGCCATGGTAGGAGCGTTGGGAAATCGATCGCCTACCAGCGGATTGAGTTGTTGAGCAAGGTAGGCTTCTACCCCATTACGTAAGTATCCCGGCGGGCTTGCCCATGTAACGAATAAGTCATGTTGCGCGTAAGCTTGAACTTCAGGATCTAGGCGATGTGCGGCGATCCTATCTTTGATGAATCCTTGACCGACTCTAACCGTCATCGGATTGTTGCCGCCATGCCAAATGACATAGACCCCGGTCATGCCATTAAAGTGGTTATCGGTTAAGTCTACCGTGTTGAGTTTACACCAGATGTGACCGTCACATCTGTTCCAAGTGACCTGCATTTTGGTATTCCTCCTACGAATAGTTTTCTATAACAGACATATTTTACACTATTGCGAACAGTCGTGTCAAGGAATATTTGAAATAACTAACGATTTAGTATATAATTCTTAACACGCTTACTATAAATAGAGAGGGATTTGTATGGACTTGAATCAGAAGATTAAACAACTGAGAGAGGAAAAAGCCTTATCACTGAGCAAGCTAGCTGAAATGGCAGGGGTATCAAAAGCCTATCTGTCACAACTCGAAAACAGTGTAAGTACGCAGCCCTCGGCGCAAGTCCTATATAATATTGCTTCTGCACTTGGCACAACGATTGCCGATCTCCTTGATAAGCCGGTGCGTGTTCGCTCGCAAGACTTTTCTGAACTTCAAGAAAACGCAATTCCAGACGGATTGCGCAAACTGATTGATGAGCGCGGAAAAGCACTAGATATACGCGAAGAGGATGTAAAGATGCTGATGAATATTCAATATCGTGGTAAACACCCCAAAAGTGTAGACGATTGGGAATACGTTTTGCGGACAATTAGATTGGTGGTAAATGAAAAATGAAACGTAAATACGTAAAAGTTGGACGACACATTTATTCCCATTCCTCAGTCGTAGGCCTTATTGAACGTCATCATGGAATTTCTCAAGACCCCAGAGAAATTATGCAACACTTGATTCGTATCCGAATTGATGCAGCTAGGAATCTCGGATGGGATGGCCCACCTTATGATCCACGATTTCTTGCTTCTACAATGGGAATCAATTCCGAGAAATCCAAAAAACTGATTCTTAGTGAAGATGCAGAACTGCATCCGAATTCTGATGGAAAATTAGTAATTAGATATAATCCTGACAAACCAAGAACCCGGCAAAATTTCTCAATTGCCCATGAGATTTGTCACACTTTTTTCCCAGAATACGAATCTCAGTTTCATGCTCGGCATAAAATTGGTGAATATGATTCCCATAATGAGCTAGAGTTTTTGTGCGATTTTGGAGCGAGCGAAATCATCTTGCCGGCACCTGAATTCGATTCGGATGTTTACAAATGGGGTGTGTCGATAACATCACTTGAAAGACTTTCTAAGCGCTATGAAGCATCAATGGTTGCTACTGCTATTCGTGCGATTAGAATTGCCCGAAGTCCTTGTGCACTCGTAGTGTTGGATTACACGCATAAGCCAGTTGAGTTAAGTCAGATTGAAGTTGCCAAATATCAACTTGACTTGTTCAATGATGGTCCTCCAGGCGTGCCTCCGGCAAAATTACGTGTGCAGTTTTGCGTTCCCTCAAGCCGCTTCTCGGCTTTTATTCCAAAGCATAAATCCATTGATGAGCTTTCTCCTCTCTGTGAGGTATCAATAATCCAAGAAGAATTTCAAGGTGACATCTGTCTGGATTTGAAGCATCAAAACTGGGAATTTTACGTTGAGGCAGTGCCAGTCCCTGGCACACATAATCCTGATCTTGGTTCTCGTGTCTTGGCAATCCTATTTCAGCGTTGATATAATCGTCAAAATTTAGAAAAACGAACTTTCCGACGCGGAACAACATCGATTCCTATCATGTATTACGACGGCTATTAGCTCAGGATAACTTCTCACGCAATCTCTTGAAGGAAAATAGACTTTGCTCAAAAACCAAACCACCTCCGACCCGCCCCAAACAAACATCGAATTCCCCACCCCGGAACAAGAAGAACTGGACATCTCCACGCTGGAGACTTGGCTATGGGACGCCGCCTGTGTGATTCGGGGAGCAACCGACGCATCGAAATTCAAGGATTTCATCCTGCCGCTCATCTTCTACAAGCGCCTCTCTGACGTGTTTGATGACGAATTCGCCGAACGCGTTGCCGAATTTGGCGATGAAGAAACGGCAAGAGACATCATCGAAGCCGACCACGAGGACGCGCTCAAGAACGAACGTCCTCCGATTGTACGCTTCTATATCCCGGAAAAGTACAGTTGGAGGAAACTTCGCAACCATCCGGCGGACGGCAGGTTGGGCGAGTTCGTCACCGAAGCCATGCGCGAGGTTGCCCGCATGAATCCGCTGCTGCGCGGCGTCCTTGACGTGCGCGACTTCAACGAACAGCAGAGCGGGCAACGTATCCTTGGCGACGACCGGCTGGAAGCCTTGATTGAGGTGCTCAGTAGATACCGGCTTGGGCTGAAGGACACGGAACCGGACATTCTGGGGCGCGCCTATGAATACCTGCTGCGCAAATTTGCCGAGGACGGGGGACAGAGCGCCGGTGAGTTCTACACCCCGAAAGAGGTTGGCTGGTTAATGGCGCGAATCATCAACCCCGAACCGTACACCACCATCTACGATCCGGCGTGCGGATCGGGCGGTCTGCTGATTAAACCCCGCCTGCTATTTGAGGGTACCCATCCCGATAAAGAGAGCCAAGCCCCCAAAATCTACGGTCAGGAGTTGACCCCCACCACCTTCGCCATGGCGAAGATGAACGCCTTTCTCCACGATTTCATCGGCGCCGAATTGCATATCGGCGATACCTTCCGCAATCCGCGGCTTGTTGCCGGCGACTCGACGCTCCAATGTTTTGATTATGTCCTCGCCAATCCGATGTGGAATCAGAAGGAGTACGACGAGGCTTTTTACGCCAATGACCGATGGGGGCGGTTTAACTTTGGCGTACCGCCAAGTTCATCGGCAGACTGGGCATGGGTTCAGCACATGCTGGCGTCCCTGAACGCCAACGGACGCGCCGCCATTGTATTGGATACCGGCGCCGTTTCTCGCGGCTCCGGCAACAAAAACGCCAACCGAGAACGGGATATTCGCAAGGGTTTTGTGGAGGACGACCTTATCGAAGGCGTGATACTCTTGCCCCCAAACCTGTTCTACAATACGCCGGCGCCCGGGATTATTCTGCTTCTGAACCGGGACAAACCGCTTGAACGTAAGAAACAGATTCTGCTTATCAACCTTGCTAAGTATTTCATCAATCAAAAACCGAAGAATGTCTTAACAAATGCAGGCATAGAGGCCGCGTTGGAAGCCTATCAGGCTTGGGAATCACGCGAAAAACTAAGTCATGTTATCACCCTGCAAGATGCTCGAAACACCGATTATAATTTGGGGCCTTCTCAGTTTGTGGATGTGGGAGAACGGACTGAACACCGCTCAATAAATGATATTCTAACGGAATTAATAGAGGTACGAACCACCCGTGAAAAGGCAGACAGAAACCTTGACAATTTGCTGACCAGGCTACGACTTAACGGGCAAGATTTCTCATGAATGGGATGGAGATTAAGAAAATTCCTGATGGTTGGAGAACTGTAAGTTTCGGAGACATTGTCACTTTTACAAAGAAGCCGCGAGGCTTGCAATATTCAGACTATAACGAAATCCCATTGGTGCCAATGAGTTTAATTCCGGTTGCCGAATTATTATCAGCGGAATTCATACTGAAATCACGCGATGAATTCAGTAGCGGAACTTACTTTGAACCGGGGGACATTCTTCTTTCTAAAATTACTCCATCCTTTGAAAACGGGAAACAATGTATCATTGAGGAGTTGCCGACTCCGTTTGGCATTGCGACGACTGAGGTTATTCCAATTCGTGAAGTTGCAGGTGTTAGCGACAAGTGTTTTCTCTTCTATTACTTGCTGCGTCCCGATGTTCGTACAATATTAGCGGGTAGAATGCAAGGTACAACCGGTCGACAACGATTAAGTAAAGAAGTGCTTGTCAACTTGAAACTCCCACTTCCCCCACTCCCCGAACAACGTGCCATTGCCTCCGTTTTGGGCGCCATCCAAGAAGCCAAGTCTGTCCGCCAAAAGGAGATTGCCTTGGAGCGTGAGCGCAAAGCGGCGTTGATGGATTACCTATTCTCTCTCGGCACGAAAGGAGAGCCCCGCAAGCAGACCGAAATTGGTGAGATTCCTGAGAGTTGGAAACCAACTAGACTCGGAGATTTAATAAAACTCAAAAGCGGCTTGTCCCGACCAAAAGATATGGAGCGCGAAGCCACTCTGGACCTGAATGTCCCAGTATATGGCGGAAATGGGGTTCTAGGATACACCAGCAGGAAATTTAGTGACCAAAGGCTTCTTGTGATTGGTCGCGTAGGAGAATATTGTGGCTGCGTGCATATCGCGGACGCTCCAAACTGGGTTACCGACAACGCCTTATATTCGGAGAAGTGGTTTAACAGTGAAACATCTCTTGATTTTCTTGCGGAACAATTAAACCATCTTAATTTAAATCGATTTCAGAGGAAAAGCGGACAACCACTGCTTACACAGAGCATTATTCATGAACTTAAAATTCCCCTCCCCTCACTTTCGGATCAACAGGAAATCGCCGAAATCCTTCAAACCTGCGATGACAAAATCGCAGCTCTTGAGCGGGAATCCAGTCACATGGAAGGATTCTTCCACGCCATGCTTGAGGAACTGATGACCGGGCAAAGATCTGCTGTCCCGCTGATTGATTCGGAAATCTCCGATTAACAAATCCCCAAACACATATTTGAAACCCTGCATTATCACGAAGGAAGAATTAAGAGATGAAACCGGACACCAAGGCATGTATTGCTGTCATGGAGGAGATTAAACACAGGACGAATGTCGTATCTGCACTGAGCGACCAGAGGATAAGTGTGATGTATAAGGCTACCCATGTCGAATCGATGGTGCTCCAGGTACGAATGATTACAGAACTAGTGGCACTTGCATCACTGTCCGCGAACAAATCGATTTTCGAGAAAAACAGAATTAAATTTGAAAAACAGTGGCATCCGAAAGAAATTCTCAGGGATGTAGAGAACTTGTACCCAAACTTCTATCCCGTACCTGTCGTAGAGGTGCCTTTGGAGCATTCTATTGTCAGCGGGAAGTTTGTGCCTTTGCAGGATGGATATTTGACGCGTGATGAACTGATTGAGGTACACGGCAAGTGCGGAAATCTTCTGCACGCACAAAATCCGTACGGAAAAAGCGTCGACTACGACAATTACAAGAAGATGGTACCCATTTGGATAATCCGAATTGTGGCATTACTCAACTTCCACCTCATAAAACTGTTGAATGAGGACCGTTTCTACCGGGTATATATGCGGGATGTTAAAGATGGACGAGCACACATGGAGACATTCCAACGAGTAGAGGATCCGAATCCTATTTAACGCTATACAGAGAATGCCCGTACGTAACCAAAGGATTACACGATTGATAGTGATACTATCACGGTTTGAGCAAGCCACAAGAAGCCAAGAGGACAATTATGTCTGAACACCGCTGTTCAAGAGTCGATGCTTCGCTATGCCGGTCAGATTGATTATTCCTGATCAAGTTCCAAAGTCTCTGAAAGTGTGACTTTCAAGGTATCAAGAAGTTCCTCATACGTTCTTTCTTGGCAGTTTACGCCGGGAATTTCCTCGACCCATCCAATCCCCACGTTGTCGGACATGGGCGGTATATATCTGATCCATGACGAACTCCTATCAGCCCAGTTTATCTTGGTTTTCTACCCTGTTGTACAGTAGAATAACACCTTTAACCATCTGGTCTTTTGGGTTGACAATTGAAAAAGTCTTCAGCGGTTTCTGGTGCAATATAGCTTGTCACCCGTTACTCTATCAAAGGCTGGTGGGCAGTGCCTACCCTACATATACTGTTGTACAGTCGAATAACACCTTTGAAGCTAGATTCAGGTTGCTTGAAGGAAAAAGGCTGACTGGATGGTGACATTGCTCTTGCACTAAATCAAGAAAACCTGATAAATTACTTGCCCCGTTCGATCCTGATTTCCGTTTGCCATCTCCCCGGAGAGCGTAATGTCCGAACGTGACGCAGTACAAAACCCCATGCTCAGATACGCCGATGAAATCGGCTGGGAGTGCGTTTCCGCATCGCAGGCGCTGCGGATGCGCGGCGGCGACATCACCAAGCTCTACTTCCCCGACCTGCTGGAAACGCAACTCCTGAAACTCAACCGGGATATACTGGATGAGGATCGGTGCAAAGAGATTCTGCGGCAGTTAAATTTACTCAACCCGACACTTGAGGGAAATCGGAATGCGCTTTCTTGGTTACGCGGCGAGCGGTCAATCTTCGTCCCGAACCAAGACCGTGAGCGGAATGTCGCGCTCATTGATTTTGAGACCCCTGAGGGCAACCTGTTTCACGTTACCGATGAGTGGTGGCAGAAAAACCTGAGGGACCGGAACCGCGCCGATGTGGTGTTTCTGATTAACGGGATTCCGGTGGCAGTGGTGGAAACCAAATCCGCGCACAAACGCGACGGATTGGCAGAAGGCGTCGATCAGATTCGCCGCTACCACCGTGAAACGCCCGAGATGTTCACCACGGCGCAACTGTTCGGCGTCACCCAACTGTTGGATTTCTTCTACGGCGTCACGTGGAACACCAGCCGCAAGAATCTGTTTAACTGGAAAGCCGACGACCCCGCCAACTATGAGGACAAGGTTAAAACCTTCTTCGATCCCCTCCGCTTCCTGAAAACTCTCCGCGAGTCGATTATCTTCCTCAGCAGAGACGATGACCTAACCAAAGTGGTGTTGCGCCAGCACCAGACCCGCGCGGTGGAGGATGTGGTTGAACGGGTTTATGACCCGAGCAAACGGCGCGGCCTTATCTGGCACACCCAGGGCAGCGGCAAGACGTTAACCATGATAACCATAGCCTCCCGATTGTTGCGGCGCGGCGGTGAAACCGAAAAACCCACCGTGTTGATGCTGGTTGACCGAAACGAGTTGGAGAGCCAGTTATTCAAGAATATCACCGCTTACGGCATCACAACCCCCACGGTTGCAGACAGTAAGAAGGACCTGCGGAGGATTCTGTCGTCCGATTACCGCGGCTTGGTGGTTTCAACCATTCACAAGTTTGACGACATACCGCCAAACATCAACCCCCGCGAGAGCGTGACGGTGCTGGTTGATGAAGCCCACCGCACCACCGGCGAAGATCTGGGGAACTACCTCATGGGCGCGCTACCCAACGCGACCTATATCGGCTTTACCGGCACACCGATTGACGCCCTCGCTCACGGGAGGGGGACGTTCAAAGTCTTTGGCGCGGATGATGAGCAGGGATACCTTGACAAATACTCCATAGCCGAATCCATCGAGGACCGTACCACCGTGCCGTTGAATTATGCGCTTGCGCCGTCTGGTTTGCAGGTAGACAGCGAGACGCTGGAGCGTGAGTTCCTGGGGCTTGCGGAGGCGGAAGGCGTGAGTGACGTGGAGGAACTGAACGCCATCCTTGACCGCGCGGTCGGGTTGAAGCAGATGATGAAAGCTCCCAATCGGGTCGATGAGGTTGCCCGGCATGTAGCCGATCACTTCAGCGAGAATGTCCAACCGATGGGTTTTAAGGCGTTCCTCGTTGGCGTAGACCGCGAGGCGTGCGCATTGTACAAGGAGGCGCTTGACAACTATCTTCCGGCGGAGTGTTCAGCCGTGGTTTACTCCCCGTACAATCAAGACCCCCAATTCATGAAAGCGCATCACCGGGACGAGGACGAAGAAAGAGAGATTCGCAAGCGTTTCGCCGACAAAAACGATTCACTCAAGATACTGATAGTAACCGAAAAGTTACTCACCGGTTTTGACGCGCCAATCCTCTATTGCATGTACCTCGACAAACCCATGCGTGACCATGTGCTGCTGCAGGCAATCGCTCGCGTCAACCGACCGTGTGAGGATGACGACGGGCTGGTGAAACCGTACGGGTTTGTTTTGGATTTCGTCGGCATCTTCGAGAATCTGGAGAAAGCGCTTGCCTTTGATTCCGATGTCGTCGGAAGCGTGATTAAGAATCTCGACGTACTCAAAGCCCTTTTCGCGGCACGGTTCGAGGAAATTGCGCCGAGCTATCTCACCTATGCGCATAGTTGGGACGACAGAGAAAAAGAGCGGGCAATCGCACACTTTGAGGACAAGGAAAGACGAGAGGAGTTTTTCAAGTTTTTTAGGGGGTTACAGGACATCTACAACATACTCTCGCCCGATGCCTTTCTGCGTCCGTTTTTACGGGACTATGGTGCGCTCGCATCGCTCTATGCTTTAATCCGCAATGCCTACGCGGACAACCCCTACGTTGACAAAGAGTTGGTCGAGAAAACCCGCAATCTGCTGCGGGAACACACCGAGGGCGATGACTTTGAGTTGCCCGGCGCCATCCATGAACTCAACGCGGACACATTGCGAGAGGTTGCCGATAGCGAGTTATCAGACACAGTGAAGGTATTGAACTTGAGGAAAATACTACAGAAAACGGTCACAGAGGAAAGCGATTCAAATCCCTTGCTTCTCTCGATCGGCGAACGCGCGGACGCGGTTGCGGAGGCTTATGAGAACCGGCAGATGACGACGCAAGAGGCTCTGGCTGAATTTCAGAGGATAGCGGAAGATCTCAATAGAGAGACGATTGAGCGCGAACGATTGGGGTTGGACCTTAACGCCTATGCGGTTTACACGGTTCTAAAGAAAGTTTCTGAGGAAGTTACCCCGGAGCAGGCGAGAACCGTAGACGAAGTGTTCGATCAATTTCCGGACTATGAGTGGGACTACCACCAAACCATACGGCTACGCACGCAACTTTACAAAAGGCTGCGACCTATTCTCACTGTTGAGCAAGAAGAATTAATCAAGATTGCAACCAGATTGATGGCGAACAACCACAATGAACTGCGAGAACCCACGGCATGATTCGGCCACATTGAAGCGCATGGTACATCAGTGGGCGCAGCATATGGGCGTAACCGTGCGCGAGATTCACCTGCGGGACATGCGGAAAAAGTGGGCGTCTATATCCACAGGCGGGCGATTGACCTTGAGCACCGACTTGCTTGACCTCCCGGTGGCGTTGGGCGAATTCGTGATTGTCCATGAACTCGTCCATCTCCTCGCCCCGAACCACGGACGGCTATTTCGGAGTTTCATGCACGCCTACCTCCCGGACTGGGAGGAGAGGCGGTGTGAACTGGACAATCTCTTGGAAAAGGGGCGGCAACGCTTGTAACCAAAGCGGCTATGAGGTATACTTTGCAATCGGACTTGTCTAGGGATTTCAATCAAACGAGAGTATTCGATCCCATAGTGGAGGGGAAGATGTCATGGCTAAGAAAACAGTCTTTGTGAGTTTTGACTACGACAAGCGCTACAAATTCTTATTGGAGGCTTGGGACGCGAACCGACAGTTTGACTTCTTATTTGCCGACAGATCTTCCGGCGAAATCAACAGCAACAATATTGCTGTAGTCAAAGCGGGTTTGACCCGACGAATCAAATCTGCTAAACGCACGCTTGTAATTGTCGGTAAAGAAGCGAACAAACGTCATAAAGACTACCGATTGATTGGCTACAAGAATTGGATTAATTTTGAAATTGCCAAGAGCAAGGAAAATGGCAATAAGCTCGTCGCAGTCAAGATCGAAAAAGCATACGAATCGCCTGATGAATTATTCGGGTCGGGCGCATCGTGGGCGATGTCGTTTACGGAAAGCGCGATTGTTAAAGCACTGAATGAAGCATAAAGAAATACCGGGGGTTTCATGACGGCATCGTATGACAAAAGGTTTGAAATCCTCAATGACCATTATCGCGACACCTGCTCCTATCTTGCAACATATCGAAAACAACGTGACCGTTTTTTTCTATATTTGTTGCTTGTTTTGGGAATCATGTTTCTGCAGATATCGTCGCCAGATAAATCCTACGCTCTAATCTCCGGTCTTCTTTCGCGGAGTGTGCGTGAAAGTCTACACTTAGACCAGTCTTTTATTAGAGGATTAGTGTGGTTTTTGCTCCTGAGTTTGGTTTTGAAATACTTCCAAATTGTCGTTCTAATTGAAAGACAGTACGCTTATCTTCATAAACTGGAAAATGAACTGACTATCCATTTTTCTAGCGGTATACCTTTCACAAGAGAGGGAACATCCTATCTAGAACGTTACCCTAAACTCTCCGATTGGGCAGACATCCTATACGTTTGGGTTTTCCCCGTGCTGCTTCTTTTCTTCGTCTCGGTCAAGGCCTTGATGGAGTTCCCCGCTGCTGGAAAACCAGATCTTGTGTGGGGTATTAGTGTTCTGATGTGTGTGATGATCTGGGTTACGTCAATCCTCTATCTTTTTTTCAGGTTTAACCTTAAGAAAGCCCAAAACCAACAACAGGAAGATCGTGAAAGCAAGTCTCAATAGAGTAGTTGTGAGAATGAACGAAACCGCGCATTCCGTACGTTGTGATCTGCAAGGGTCGGTCACAGTTCTGCATCAGATTTCAAGCACACTTTTAGGTAGTGCTTGTGAGCTCTTAATATTCCGCTTGCCCGCAACCAACCAATGTGTAACAGACTGTTCTTAAATACCATCCTCCATTCTAGGACCTTTTCCCATTTAAATCTTGTAGTATTGTCCTACCCGCTCCTTCTGCGGCAGAACTTCGACTACACACACTTATGCCATCAAGGTATACATTGGCACTCAACGAAAAACGCCATGATTTGGATCTGGCTTGTATTCCACAGAACCTACAATTGAGCAATCAACCTAAAAAAAGAATGAAGTCGTCAGTCTCAATTTACTTTCCCTTCCGCCGAGCGCAATTCAGAGTGCCAATTCGTTGGAAACCGTGCTAAAATCAGACCCTATGCGGGTTCTCTGCCCTTTTTGCCACTGTCAAAATATGCCGTTTACCCTGAAAACTCTGAAAGGCGTTTAAGATCAGGCTCTTTTTCCATCGCATAATCCATCTGCTTTTGGGCGCTCGTGCCTCGTGATAACGATGCCCGTAGGTAGGAATTAGCTCTACTTTTTGATTCAGTACCGATTTCTACAATTTGTTGATTTCGGAGTACCCCATGCTAGACTTTAAACCGCCAAAAGACAACAGCTTCGTCATCGGAAGCGTCAAACTCCTACTGCCGATCCTCATGCGCCTCACCACAAAGGTCTCGCATGTCGACATCCACTCCGAATCCCTCGACAAGCTGAAATCGACCGATGGCTACCCGACCATTCTGGTGCCGAACCACCCCTCCCGCGCCGACCCTCATGTGCTATTCGCACTCTCAACCCGCTGCGGCGAGCGATTCCGATACATGTGCGCACGCGAGACCTTCGACCGCAAAATAGCCGGGCTAAAATTGAGAGGGTTTCTCATGACGCGGCTTGGCGTCTACTCCGTCGTGCGCGGCGCCGTGGACCGCGACTCATTTCGCCTGACCCGCGAAACTCTCGCCAAAGGGGCGCGCAAACTGGTCATCTTCGGCGAAGGCGAAATCTCCCACCAGAACGAGACCATCATGCCGTTTGAGAGCGGCATCGTGCAGTTCGGCATGTGGGCGCTCAACGACATGGAGAAGGCGGAGAACCTGAAACCACTCTACCTCGTGCCCGTCGGGATAAAGTACGTCTACCGGAACGACATGTGGGATCAAATCGAGGAGTCGCTGGCAAATCTGGAACGCAGCGTGCTGCCCGACCCTGCCGACCGACCCACGGACCTGTACGACCGTGTGAAATACGTGGGAGGCGCCCTGCTTTCAATATTGGCGAGAGAGTATCACCTTCGCTTGGATGATGAGGCGACACTGAATGACCGCATCCTACAGATGCGCGAACACATTCTGTCGCAGATGGAGAGTTTCCTGGAGCTTTCGCCGCAATCCGACCGAAACCCGCTCAGGCGGGTGCGGGCAATCCAGAACCGTATCGACGAGGAGATTTACCGGGATGTGGATGAAATGACGGAATACGAGAGGGGGGTTCACGCCCAGCGCGTTGACAAGTTTCGACAGTTTTACACCGACGTGCGCCGCATCGTGAACTCGATTGCCATCTACGAAGGCTACATCGGCGAAGACCCCTCCCAAGAACGCTTCCTGGAGGTCATCACACGCCTCGAAGTCGAAGTCTACGGTCGGTCAAACGTCAAGGGACCTTTGGATGCCTTCCTGCGTATCGGAACGCCCAAAAACCTCTTGGATTCCTACGAGACCTATAAAAAACAGAAAAGACAGACAACCCAGCAGATCACCCTAGAATTGGAAACCGACGTTCAGAACATCATTGCGGGCATGCCACAGGTTTGATCCGAGTCCATATAGATTGAGGAGGCTATAGTGAAGAATCTTGTTATAACGGAAGAGATATGGAAAGAGGGCAATGTGTACGTCGCCCACTGCCCGGAGTTAGATGTGGTGAGTTGTGGAAAGGATATTGATGAGGCAGGGAAAAACCTCTTGGAGGTTATCGAAATCCACTTGGAAGAAACAGCAAAACTCGGAACGCTCAAGGCGTTTCTGGAAGAAGCCGGCTATGACGTGAATACGTCACAACCTACGCTTCAACTTGATAAGCAAGTAGTGGCCTTCAATCAACGTACCGTCCCTCTCGGAGCCCTTTAATGCCGAAACTTTCGCCATCAGACTGGCGGATACAAGTTAAGGTTTTTGAAAAGTTCGGATGCCGGTACGTAAGACAGAAAGGCGATCATTTGATTTTCCACCATCCAGATGCCAAACGGCCCGTGGTCATTCCTCGCCATGATGAAATCCCGGTATCCGTCATCCGAAATAACATGCGAACGGTCGGGATGAGCAGGGAACAATACTTCCAATTGCGTGCCACAAGCTGAATAACCCGTAGGTTGGGTTGAACGCAGTGAAACCCAACGCCAAGAACATTATTAGACAATCTTGACTTAATCTGAAACCGCAGAGATTAACAAATGTTATTCCGAACTATAACAACCATTAATCGAAGCATCTGTAGGGCGGGAATAGGAACGATCAACCGACAGATTAAGGAGGGCAATAGAAATCCAATTAATCACAGTTCCAACTACGTTGACTACCCACGTCCAACACCTACCACGTATTCTTATAGAATAGACCATCAAAACACGCTGTAGGAGCGACCTCCCGGTCGCGATCTCTTGTAGCACTATTTAGATTATTCTCCTACACAACGCACCCGCATCCCTCGCAATCTTAGGCACCGCGCGTTTGTTCCAATCTCTGAAAGGCTTCCTACTCCTCTCGTGCCGCCGCCGCTTGCCTCTCCAACTCGCCGCGCCAACCCAATACTTGCCCAGCCTTGATGTTGTTGATATCATACCCGGTGTAGCGGTCCTCTAGTGTATCCCCAAGTTTCACCGTCTCCGCCCAACGATCCCACGTCGTCTTCATCCACTCGTGCGGCAGCGCCTCGCGCACGGCTGGATCCAGTTGCCACGCATTGCGCACGTCCGACACGGCAGGCTCCTCCGTGAAGGGCCCCGACCATCTGCTCCAGCCGATTGCCAACGTATTGCGCTCGCGGTCCGGGACGGTGTGCCCCGTATGGATGGTGGCGCCGTTCCGGATGAGCGCTTCTCCGGGCTTCAACCGAATTGCCGCCTGATTCGGCAACGGATCGACTCCGTTCCAACTCGGCGTGTACGGGACACCCTGATCCTTCATGGCTTTCGGCAGCAGCACATCGTGTTCAAACGGTGTCCGCCACCGGTGGTGACTACCGGGAATCAATTCATGGCACTCATCGTCGGTAAGCGCAAGAAACATACTGACGCCTTTTCTTTCGGAGATAGATTTCAGGTTTTCCTCCTGGATCTCTTTCCAACGCCGCCTCTCAACCTCCTCCGAAAAGGCCTCCGGACCTTCCTGCACCGGCCGTTGTGCGAAATAACCCGCTCCTGAGCCCCACCAGGTCGTATCTCGATGCCAACTGGGACCACTCTCGTTCTTCCTGGGATTGCACCAGAGAAGCATCGGACTCATGACGAGATCTTCCGGTTCCAATCCGTGGCACCAATCGCGAACAAAGCGGAGAAACTCTTCCGAACCGTAGAACTCGGCAAAACTCGGCTCGCCGAAAGCCGGATGGATGATGCCTCGAATTGCCCACGGCTCATCCTCCGCCGCTCTATGCACATAGCCTTTGGAGCAGTCAATCTTGCTGTAGCCGTTCTCGGGAGCGCACGCTTCGGTGACGCGCCTGCCGGCTTCACGCAGAATCGGAATCCACGGGCTGCCCACGAAGTCGGTGACAATCACGAAACCGTGCTCTTTGAAGTGCTCCAAACGCTCCGCCGTAGCCCCTGGCGCGGTTAACTCCGGCTTCGCATCGGCGAATGCCGTCGCACGGTAGTATTTGGCTGCCTCTTCAGAATCCGCCGCCGACGCTGATTTATAGATGTCCATTTTCATTCCTCCCAACCGATTCGGGTCCTATTGCGATGGCATGGGAATAGGGGTGATCGCTGACAAGGTGCGGCAATCACCCACAGGTTTTGAACATGAAAAATCCTGGTTGGATTATAACAGAAAAAAATACTCGACGTATACGGAATAATCGCACCTCTTTGAATGGGATGGCCCTGTGCCGTCCATTGAAATCCCTTTTTTCGAAAACTCCCTATCTCCAGTACCAGTGCATCCGTCCCATCTTCCACTCTTCAAATCTCCATCCCTCACTTCCAGTCTCTTTCTAGTAGCGATTCCAAAGACAGAAAACAACACCAACTGGGCGCTTTGATCCGTGGAATCCCTTAATCCGTGATTTATACTCAGCATCGGTTAATGTTGCGCAATTGTGCACCGGACGTTTGTAGGAGCGATCTCCGAATCGCGACGGTCGGGAATCGGAATTCCCTCCTACCACCTGCTAAACTCACGCTCTATTTCTTGACTCTTAAAAGCGCAACTTCCAACAGTGTAGAGTATAGACAATGATTCCACCCATCCAATCCCTACCCAATCTTCCCGCATTCCTCCACCCCCAGCCATTGCACCCTAGACCAAAAACGAGATAGAGGACGCTTCAGGGGAAACGCATCTAAATTTTCTGCATCACAAAAGAGAAAATCAGGCTAAGTTTGTGACACTATTTTGGGACTCGTAGGTTGGGTTGAACGGAAATTCGTTAGTAATCGCTAATCTTGTAACAGTTTTCAAGTACCTATTTCGCTTGAACGCGCCAAAATTCGAGTGAAACCCAACAGTAATCGTACGTTCTACCACCATGAGACCCCTTCTGCAATTAGATGCGTTTCCCCTGGAGGACGCTTCCATTCCGCTTGACGAAATTACGCTAATAAGGTATTATTTGGGGTTACATTCTGACCCATGTGGGAAATTCCCAACGCAATTGCGTGAAACCAATGAGCCAGCAGAAAACCGTCCTCGTCGTCAATCCGGACCAAAGAGAGCGCGAAACCGTATGCCGCGCGCTTGAGGATGAGGGGCTCCGTCTTGTCATCACCCGGAACATGTATGAGGCGCTTGATCGGGTAGATCGGCTTGGGATTGACATTCTGGTTGCGCCGTTAAAGGCAGACCGGCTTGACGGGTTGCAACTGATGGAAGCCGCACGGCAAAAGAATCCCGATGTCGGCGTGGTATTCATGACCACTCACGATGTCCTGCAGACAGATGTGGGCATAAAGGCGATGCTTCATCATGAAGCAAGCTACTTTTTGCCGAAGCCCCCGAATCCCATCCATTTGAAAGCGCTTCTGCACAAGATTCTTGAAAATCAGCGCCTTACCGCAGAAAACCGGCAATTACAGTCCCAGATTGATGAAAGAGAAGGTCTACTCCGTCTTACCGGTCACTCCCAGCACATACAAGAGGTTCGGGAAATCATTGCTCAGGTCGCTCCGACGAAATCGACCGTTATGATTCGCGGTGAACGCGGCACCGGAAAGGAACTGGTCGCCCGCGCCATCCATTACCGAAGTTTGCGGAGAGGACCGCTTGTCGTCTTCAATTGCGCCGCGCTGACGGAGAGTCTTGCAGAATCGGAACTCTTTGGATATGAACGGGGTGCATTTACGGGCGCCGATCAGCAACGAAAAGGAAAATTCGAATCGGCTAACGGCGGCACACTGCTGCTTGATGAAATCGGCGAATTGAGTTTGCCGAACCAGGCGAGGCTATTGAGGGTGTTGGCGGAAAGGGAATTTCACCGCGTCGGTGGCAATGAGGTTGTAAAGGTGGATGTCCGCGTCGTCTGCGCAACAAATCGAGATCTGGAGAAAGCGGTCGAAGACGGCAAATTCATGGCGGATCTATACGATCGCCTTGATGTAATTTCGATATATTTGCCTCCCCTTCGCGAACGAAAGGGAGATATCCCGCTTCTGGTCAAGACCTTCATTGAGGAATTCTGCCAAGAGAACCGCAAAGCGTCCAAATTCATTTCCCCGGATGCGTTGAGGGCGCTCATGAAATTCGATTGGCCCGGGAACGTGCGCGATCTCAGAAACTGTATCGAAGGCATGGTCGTCATGTCGAACAGCCGCGAGTTGGATTTGGCGGATCTTCCGGAGCGCGTTCTCAAATTCACCGGAATCGGCACCCCCATTGTGTTCTCCGCACCGACGGCTGTGAATGCAGATCCCGCAGTGGATTCCGACCGCCGTTTGAATGTCGAAGTCGGAATGTCGATGGAGGAAATCAAAGAGGAAGCCATCCGAGCAACGCTCGACTACGTTGGAAATAACCGAGCAAAGGCAGCCAATATCTTGGGCGTCAACAAGAGAACAATCTTTAGGAAAATTAAGGAATACGACCTGTGCAACGAGTAACGAGGCTCACCGCGTACGGCTTAATAATGCTCACACTTCTGATATCCGGAAGCGCGGAGTTGATTGCCCAAGAGACAGATCCCGACACGCGTTCCTCCGGTTTGGTCTCCGCAATCGTTTGGATCGTTGTGTGGCTGGTGGTATTCGCCGCTATCGGCTTGGGAGTCTACTCATGGATCGGAAAAAGGCGCAACCGACCCTCCCACGGTGTCCGCCGCATGCCCCGGTTTAACCTCCCGAGCGGTGTGCCCACCAATCCAAGAAGATCGGCGGCACCGCCGCAGGCTGCCCAACCCGAGACGGAAAGGGACCAGCTTATTCCCTCAGCCCCCCAGGGGGATACACTTGAAGCCTTATCACTTCGTGAGCTGAATCAAATTGCCTCTCATCATTCCCATAAAGAGTTCCACGAGTATTACAACAGAATCTCCTCAATCGTGAAGCGGTATGTTGAGCAGAAATACGGTGTGAAAACGCTCGACGCCACAACCGGGGACATTTTGGGATCGCTGCCTCACGATCTAACAAGCTCGGTGGCGGATCATGTTGGTGAGATTCTTCGGACGTGCGACATGATCCACCTTTCGGGTCATCGTCCCAGCCGATCGGATTTGCGGGACATCTATCGCACCACAAAAGAATTCTTTGAACGCCAGATGGAGGTGTCGTCTAATAGGAACAGCACGGATGATGAGGATAATTTGGAGGAATTAACGAAGCACTACCGGCGGATGGTGTGAGAAAATGCGTAATGCGTGACGGGATAAAGCAGTGATAGTGGGGCGATGCCACTCTACATATACATGGCGGCCGCCCAAAGTCGGAACACGCGGTTGACTATGGTTCGCGGCGCGGTATTTAAGAGGAATCGGCGACCTTTACCCGATTCTTGGCGCGCTCCAATGCGGCTTCCGCACGACCTCGGTTGATCCCCGAATCTCCCGAAGCCAGATGCTCTTGAGCGCGTTGAAGTGCCGTCTCGGCGCGTTCTACATCGATTTCATGCGCCCATTCCGCCGTGTCGGACAATACCGTAACCCCTGTTCGCAACACCTCGAAAACCCCGCCGCTGACCGCGAGTGACTGGGGCGTATCAGTCTCCCGCACACGAATCTCGCCCGTTTCCAAAATCGTCAAAAAAGGAATGTGACCGGGTAGGATTTCAAATGAGCCCAGTTCTCCGGGCGCTTTGACGCTGCTTACGTCGCCTTCATAGATGAGTTTCTGCGGCGTGCGGATTTCGAGGTGAAATCTTCTTTCTAGCATGGCAATTCACATAAAATACAGATTCAATGTTGAGTGGTCGATGTTAGAGACTGACCATTGTTTTTACATGCAACTCAATCGGCAGCCTCTTGCAGTTCTTCGGACTTCGCTTTATCGAACGCTTCCTCGATCCCTCCGATGTACCGTAAGGATTGCTCGGGTATCTCGTCGCATTCGCCTTTGAGAATGGCTTGGCATCCCTCAACCGTATCCGAAATCTTGACGTACTTACCGGGTATACCGGAAAACCGTTCAGCAACAAACATCGGCTGAGTCAGAAACTGCTCCAACTTTCGCGCCCGGGTGACCGTCAATTTCTGATCATCGGAAAGTTCATCCACGCCCAGAATGGCGATAATATCCTTGAGGCTCTCGTACTGTTGCAGCACGGCTTTTACTTCGCGTGTCGTGTCATAGTGCTCGTCGCCAATAACCTCCGGATTCAAGATACGGGAGGTGGAAGTCAACGGATCGACCGCCGGATACCGCCCTACCTGAACGATAGAACGTTCCAACCGCGTTACGGCGTCGAGATGGCCGAAAACAGCCACAACCGCCGGGTCGGTATAGTCGTCTGCCGGAACATAAACCGCCTGAAACGACGTGATCGATCCGTGCTGCGTGGATGTAATCCGCTCCTGCAGCTCGCCCATCTCGGTAGCCAGCGTCGGCTGATATCCCACCGCAGACGGCATCCGTCCCAACAATGCGGAAACCTCGCCGCCGGCGAGCGTAAAGCGGAAGACATTATCGATAAAAATCAGTACGTCCTGTCCGCCCTGGTCCCGAAAATATTCAGCCATTGAAAGCCCCGCGAGTCCCACCCGTAAGCGCGCTCCAGGCGGTTCGTTCATCTGGCCGAAGACCATAGCGGTTTTATCCAACACACCGTATTCCTCCATCTCAAGCCAGAACCCGTTTCCTTCGCGTGTCCGTTCGCCGACGCCGCAGAAAACGGAGTAGCCGCCGTGCTGCGTCGCGATATTGTAGATGAGTTCTGCGACCAATACGGTTTTTCCAACCCCCGCACCTCCGAGGAACCCAACCTTTCCGCCTCGTGCAACCGGCTGAATCAGATCGATTACCTTGATGCCCGTCTCCAGCATCTCTGAAACCGTACTGAGCTGATCCGGCGGCGGCGGGTGCCGATGAATTGGGTAGCGTTCCTTCGCCTCGACCGCACCGGCTTCGTCGATCGGCTGTCCTGTCACGTCGAATACCCTGCCCAGCACCTCATCACCAACGGGTACCGTGATGGGTTCCGCCCGATCGGTAGCGAGTGTGCCGCGCACAAGACCATCCGTCGTGTCCATCGCTACCGCACGCACCCTGTTCTCCCCCAGATGTTGCTGTACCTCTAGCACCAACTTCGTGCCGTCGGCGCGTTCGACTTCAACGGCATTGAGAATGTCGGGCAATTTCCCTTCCGAAAAATCGAGATCGACCCGCGCGCCGACGATTTCCAATACTCTTCCCTGATTCATCGTATGTCTTCCTTTCCGTAAAACGTGTATTTCGTTTATCCCGCAGACTTACTCTTCTCCTAAAGGCTCGGGCACTCCTCTCGAAATCGAGCTACCGTGGCGTTGAGGTTGACCATTGATTTCTGTCGACCGCATCCTGGGCGCCGTAAGATTGTATCTAAGAATCTTTTGATTAAGCCTCTTCAGTTGGCTTACGTACGCCGCTAGCGCCCGTGATCGTTCAAGTTCAAAAACTCGACGTACCCTGTCGCTTGTGTGTGGATGGGCGTGAATCGATGCTTTCAGATGTCGGCGCCGCAGTTTGATGTTCCGCAGCAGATTTCCGGATTGTTCACGCTCGGCACGAATTTCTTTGTCTACCTCTATCCAACGCGGCGTAAATCCGTTGTCTGTGAGCATCTGGTTGACAATCCAAGTCTTGCGCGGAATATAAGCGTTCTCTTCTAACTCCTGTCGCTTTCCCTTTCCAGGCAGATCCTTAAAGTCTCCCCGATCGATGGCCTCCTGAATCTGTTTGTCGACATCGTAAAGCATGCGTTGCTTCTTTTGCGCTCGCGTCCGTGAATAGCCTATTCGTCAAAGTGATAGACTATCTTGTCGAATCGATCGCACGCGAAGGTAAATACGAATACCAACGGTTCATTTCCGGCGCACCACACAGCGTGTTTTGCATTTGACGGGATGTAGACCGCCGATCCCGGTCCGATGTCTGATTTGTGACCGTCGATTTCCATGGTGCCCTTCCCGCTGACAATGTAATAGGTCTCCGGGGGTTCGTGGTGGTGAAGGGGAAGCCGAGTGCCGACCGGAAACTCCGCTATGCCGGTGACCAACCCGTCGCTTGAACCCCGCTCACCGGATATAAGGATTTTCCAGCGAATCGCACTCTTGGCAGCGAGTTCCGCGTCATCCCAGCCCTCCCATGGCTGTTCTGTCTGATTGATGACCATCGGCTTCCAACATCACTTCCTATTTCATGCCTGCGACGTATCGACAACGCCCGCGACTATTCGTTGACGTAATCGGGCCGCATCTCAAAGGTCAGGACAGTGGTACGGCTGGTTCGATTAGGCAGCTCCGCATTAACATGTTGCTGCACATACGGGAGTTCTTGGTACGTATTCGCTTCTTCGTAGCTATCGAACTCGAACTCGACATACCGGTGTGGGGTTACGCCATAATAGTTGTCGTAAGATGCTATCCGCTTTACCTGTTCAGGAGCCTGCAGCTTCGGCGCTATAGCGGCAATCCATTCCAGATACTCAGCTTTTCCTCCAAGCGGATAGTCAACCAAGTAAACGGTTTTAACCTTACGGCTCGTGCTCTCGTTCTTTGAATAATCGCCGCGCTGAATAAATATATGCGTGCTCGCGCTGCTGGTGTAGTTTGGCAAATCGGCAGCGACCGCCGCAACTTCAGGACGGTTCAGATAGTGCGCGACATCGGCAAAACTGTCAAATTCGTACTCGACAAGGCGGTGAGGATTGGAACCGTCAACGTTATCGTAAGACGCTACCCGGTTAAGTTCCTCAGGCGCTAGTAGTGTAGGCGCGACCGACGCGATCCATGCAACATACTCCTCCTTTCCGCCCAGCGGATAGTCGACTAACCACACCATTTTTACCGGGTCAGACACCGCATCGACAGTTTCCATAATGGGTTCAGGTGGGGGTTCTTCCATTGTTATTTCCTCAATCGGCGTCGCCTCTATCGCCGGATCGTCGGGCGACAGCGCGTCTGCCAAGATATTGGTGGCTTGCTCACAGCCGCTTAGAGCTATCAACGCTATCAGAACGACGAAAATGGTTCCTCTTAATGCAAATACCATAGGTTGTCCTCCTTTGGTTAAATGATGTGGTACATCAATCGTTAAGAATAGTCTCATTACCGTTTAAGTTACAACTTTCCGAATCTTCCATTCACTCGCTTGAGCTATCTACGCTCTCAGTTGTGGGATAGTAGTATCCCATAATAATAGCCATTTCGTCCTCGGAGGTAAATCCGAACGTAAGCGGCACGTCCCGATCATTATTATTGTGCGTACATTCGTAGATGATGCCATCGTCTGCGCCAAGCATTAACGGTGGATCGAACACCGTGATTGGCGCATCGTCGTAAGCCACGCTTCGGTGGAGCAGATTTCCCGTTGACAACTGAAAAATCTCAAACAACTCCCCGCGGCGGTGCATGTGAGACGTAATCATGACAAGGTTCAGCACGGTGTTCGGATCGTAACCGCGGCGTTCAATCTCCTTGCTTACGGTCTCGTCCCGCTTCGCCACACGCGTTATTCACGGCGGAACAAAAATGTCGGTATTGGCGGAGAAAAGCTCGACTGCCTCATGCTCAACCGCTTCCGCAGGGATGGTGTAGAAATTGACGTAAACTTCCCCCTCGATCGCTTCCGCGCCCAACAGATTCACGAAATGTGCGTTCAGATCATAATTAGTGTCTCCCGCAAGCCGAAGCGCCACACCTTCCGGAAATTGAAAAACCGTCTTTTCGCCGGTTTGGGTGCCCGTGATGTAGATGCGGTGCTTGCCAAAATTTCCGAGCGCTTGCGGATTCGCAGGATCCAATACTCTGAAGGAATCTTGCGGATTCACGCCCACCCCCGGAGTCACTCCGACGCTAAGTATGTCATCCGCTATTCCCTGTTCAGTAATCCTATACAGGATGAAGTGATGACTGCCGGTAGGATACGCGATCTCGTACTTGTTGACGAAAATATCCTCCTGCAAAGGCTGTCCCGCTGCGTCTGTGATCTGCATATCGTAGAAGACTTCCCGTTCCGTACCGGGTTCAATTCTAAAAGGCGGCATATGAAGCTGATAACCTTCTCCGGGCAGTGGCGCCGGAAGCGGCTCAAAGGATTCAAGCGGGTCGCGTAACAGGCTTAGATCGCCGATGCCGGTTAGCTTTTCATTCCGAGGCGCTCCCGCGGCAATCCATTTTCGAATGGCATCTATTTTTCCGCTATGGAGAGGTCCCGCCGCCAAGGGCATGCGACCGCCTTGAGCCGGTTTGGACGGGCCTATGAGCTTCGTCAACAGGAAACTATTGTCCGGATTTTCCGGATCTACCAGTTTCATTCCGGCTGAAGCGGCAGCGAGATTTTGCGGTGCGCGCCCAACCAAATTTTGGTATGAAACTCCGCTTGTGAGGTTTAAATTTCCAGCGTTAGTTGGCGCTGCGTGACAGTAGCTTGCAGTACAACTCTTGTTGAAAATGTAGTCCTGAAAATCGTGATAGGTTGAATTGTCAATGCCCGCCCGTTCGCCTAATCGGTTGGCAACTCGAACGAGATCCAAGATGTTGGTCACACCATCGCGATTGACATCCGGATTCTGCTCGGAATTACGGTCCACAGGCTGCCCTAAGGCGTTTGCCACAATGACGAGGTCCAAGATGTTCACGACGCCGTCATTATTGACATCCTCCAGCAGAGGGTTAACATTGCCGTGACCGAATGCGGACAAGCACCCGATTGCCAAAAACATGAATACAATGGAAGAACTGACGAAAGTTTTTGACATGGATAAAATTCTAACCCTCCAATGCCGCCGCACCGCTTACAATCTCGGAGATTTCCGTCGTAATCTGGGTCTGCCGCGCACGGTTACGCTGTAAAATTAACTCGTCAATCAGATCCGTGGCATTCCGGGTAGCGTTTTCCATGGCTGCCATCCGCGCCGCCTGCTCCGCGGCGTTGGAATCCAGCAAAACCTTCCACATTTGCATGTTCAGGTGTTTCGCCAACACGGACTGGAAGATTTTCTCCTGCCCCGGCTCATACAGATAGTCGAGAAAGAGTTCGTCACCCGTCGGCGCTTCCGGGGTAAGCGGCAATAGCTGTTCGACGAGCACCGTCTGCAATATAGCGGACTTGAAGTTATTGTAAATTACCTCTACCCTGTCAATCTGCAATGCCGTGTAAAGATGCTCAAATTCATGAACGATGTCCACCGCCGATTCGAACTTGAGATCTCGAAATATGTTGACATATTCGGCGATGACCTCATAGTCACGCCGCGCAAAATAGTCCCGGGTACGTCTGCCTACACAGATGATCTTCACCGAAGCACCGGCATCTTTGTAATGCTGCGCTCTCTCCGTCGTCCCACGAATCACATTACTATTGAAACTGCCGCACAATCCGCGATCGGCGCCAATAGAAATGAGGCATACATTTTTTAATTCCCTATTTTCAAGCAACGGATGCGTGGGATTTTCAATCTGCGCAATCAAGTGGCTTAAAATCGCGTTAAACTTCTCGGCGAACGGTCGAGTCGCCAGGATGTTTTCTTGGGCGCGTCGCAGCCTCGCCGCTGCAACCACCCGCATCGCTTCTGTCACCTGTTTGATATTCTCGACACTTGCGATACGGCGTCTAATCTCTCGTAATGTTGCCATTGTTAACCCCTAATGCGTATTGCGTAAGATAAAAGCACATGAGTGTTATCCAAAATTTCCATCATCTGCATTGTAAGTTTCGTTTTCTTCTCTTAGAGCTGCTTTTCGCTGATTTGGAACCATCACTAGCAACAGCCGAATGATCTCTGTCATTAAGTTCAGACGATGTGAGGTCACAGATTCGCTTAAGATATGACGTCCCTTGTAGTACCAGTCGCGACCTTCTCTAGCAGAGCCAAGCGCGTATTCATAGAAACGAGCGCGGTCTTTATGGCTACTCCTGCTGTATCCTTCGGCGATGTTGGCGCTGATGGAACCAATCGCTCTGTAAAGCTGATCTGATAAAGACACGGTGCGCCGGTCTTGAACCAACTTGGTCGTATCATGCCATCCAAGGTGCGCCGCGAACAGAGCCAACCGATAGACTTTCATTTTCCAAAGTATATCACCTCTGATGTCTTCAGGTACGTCACGCTCCCAATCTTCATAATTCATGGCGGGTGATCACTTACGCGTTACGTATTACGCATTACCCACGAAATTTTCCTTGAAACTCTTTACTGCCTCGTGAAGACTCTCAATAAGTTCATCACTCAAAACGCCCGTCTCTGCAATCTCCTTTAGAAGCTCTTCATGATTTCTATCCATGTAGCCAAGGAATTCGGACTCAAACCTCGCAACCTCTGCTACTTCAATATCGTCCAGATATCCCGTTGCCCCACAGAAGATCGAGGCAATTTCCCTTTCGACCGGCATCGGCTCATACTGCGGCTGCTTAAGCAGTTCCACCAACCGTTCGCCGCGGCGAAGTTGCGATTGCGTGGATGCGTCAAGGTCGGAACCAAATTGCGCGAATGCGGCGACTTCACGGAAACTGGCTAAATCCAGCTTCAGCGTGCCTGCCACCTCATCGGCTTTCATAGCCTTAGTCTGCGCGTCCCCACCCACACGCGAAACCGATGTACCGACATCAATCGCGGGGCGGACACCTTGATTGAACAGTTCCGAAGTTAGATAAATCTGTCCATCCGTAATCGAAATCACATTGGTTGGAATGTAAGTCGTCAGATCGCCCTCAAAAATCTCAATGATAGGCAACGAAGTCAATGAACCGGCTCCCAATTCGTCACTGAGTTTCGCCGAGCGTTCCAGTAACCTTGAGTGCAGATAGAATACATCGCCGGGATACGCTTCTCGCCCCGGCGGTCGGCGTGAAAGTAGGGACATCTGCCGATACGCCCACGCGTGTTTGGTGAGATCATCGTAAATTATCAGTGCATGCTGCCCCTTGTCACGGAAGAATTCTCCCATGGACGTGCCGGTATACGGCGCAAGATATTGGAGCGGCGACGGCTCACTGGCAGGCGCCGAGACAACAATGGTGTAGTCCATCGCGCCGTGCTGCTCAAGCGTCGTTACAACCTGTGCAACCGTCGATCCCTTCTGACCGATTGCCACGTAGATGCAGAACACGTCGGTGTTTTTCTGGTTGATGATTGTGTCGATTGGAATGGCGGTCTTGCCCGTTTGCCGGTCGCCGATGATCAACTCACGCTGCCCTCGCCCGATAGCCGTCATGCTGTCGATGGCTTTCAATCCGGTATACAGCGGCTCACTCACCGGCTGGCGCTGCACGATGCCCAAACCTTTTCGTTCCACGGGTAGTGTCTCGCTGGTACCGAGTTCCCCTTTGCCGTCGATGGGCTGCCCAAGCGCATTGACAACTCGACCGAGCAACTCCTCGCCGACGGGAACCTCAAGCAATCGATTGGTCCGCTTGGCTAAGTCGCCCTCGTGAATTAGCTTGTCCTCGCCGAAAAGCACGCAGCCGACGTTGTCCTCTTCCAAGTTGAAAGCCATTCCGAACACGTCGTTCGGGAACTCAATCATCTCGCTCGCCATGACGTTGGCGAGCCCGTGCACGCGAGCGATTCCGTCACCAACATCCAAGACTGTACCGGAATCGTAAACGTCGACTTGCTGATTAAATTGCAGCAGTTGTTGCTTTAGTATATTTGAAACTTCATCGGGTCTAACTTCCCTTGCCATAAGCTATTTTCTCCCCTGATTCGACAGCGAACTTGCTTCTGCTTGCCGGTCTATCCTCTTGCAAGCAGGGATCTCAGCCGCTGTAACTGTGTCGTGACGCTTCCATCAAATACCGTGTCGCCTAGCCGCACGACAATTCCGCCTTTAATCTCACTGTCTTCGCTCAAATCAAGTCTCACTTCGGCACCGGAATAATCGCTGAGGTGCCGTACAAGACTATCCTGTTGCGCCTCGCTGAGCGGAGCCGCAGACGTCACCTGCGCAACTAACCGTCCCGCTTTCAAATCGACGAGTTCTAAAAATGCCTGTAAGATTGCCGCGAGGAACCTTTCTCGCTGTTTCGATGCCAGAAGTAACAGAAAGTTCAAGGTGAGCGGATGGATGGTTTCCGACAGGAGTTGCCGAAACATCTCGCTCTTGAACTGCGGCGACAGAATCGGATTGGTCAGGAACCCTCCAAAATCTTCCGATTCTTGCGCTAGGCTCAGGATTTGGTTGGCATCCTCCACGATGCGATCCAAAGCATCCTGCTCCACCGCCGCATCGTACAACGCTTGCGCGTATGGTTTGGCAATCCGAATGTCTCTCATCGGCTAAACTCTCCGATCTCCAGTGATTTGTAATAAAATCCTGCCGCAAGACCGTCATCACTTATAACCTCATGACGCGCGGTATTTACTCCTACGGCTTTCCTATAGGATCGTGTTTAAGTTCCTGTATGGAAGTTCTAAAGCATCAAGCGCCGTGGCTAGGCAAGCGTCGAATTGATTCATCAATAATGTGCTGATGTTTCTCGGCATCAAGCGTTTGATCGATAATCTTACTCGCCGCATCAATCGCAACCTCGGCGACAGTACCCCGCAGTTCGAGGATAGCTTCATCTTTTTCGCGCTGAATCTCTGATCGTGCTCTATCAAGTTCGGCAGAGGCTTCTTGACGCGCCTGTTCGAGAATACGTTGTCGCTCGGCATTTCCCTCATTGATGGCGGTTTGAATCTTGGCTTGACCTTCCGCTTCAATCTCATTCAACCGTTGACGCGTTTCGGCGTTCAAACGATCCAACTCCTGTTGGTCCGTCTCCAGCTTTTCCATGCGCGAGTTTATCTCGTTCTGTCGCTCATCCAACAGTCCGCCGACTCGGCCAAAGACGAATTTCCAGAGCACCAACAGAACAACGAGAAAACCCAGCACTTGAAGGATGACTGTCTTGGGATCAAGTCCGATAGCGCCCAATAACCCGCCGCCTCCAGAATCGCCGCCGGCAGCAAACGAATACGGGACCGCAATCAATGTATTAATACAGATGAGTAAGGCTAAATTTCCAAATCTTTTCATGATGACTCGCAATGTCGTTTACGCCGAAACATAGCGCGCGACCACAATGATCGCGCAGTACGTTTCATGCAGTATTTTTTTCTAATGGTCGTTACTTTTTTCGCTCGGTGCTGCTTGCATAATCTTCTCGAGCGGGCTAACCTTTTCGCCTGCAGCCGGCGTAACGTCCGGGAGTTTTCCCATTAACAGGAAAAAGATAAGCAGCGAATAGATGACGAGCGACTCAATAAGAGCCAAACCGATAATCATCGCTACCTGAATCCTGGGCGCAGCCTCGGGCTGGCGTGCAATTCCCTCAAGAGCGGTACTCGTCGCTTTTCCCTGTGCGGTCGATGCCGCAATAACCGCAATCGGCAAACCGAGCGCCACCCCGAAAGCTAAAACTGCAAGATAAATCATCGAATTTCCTCCTTTGATTAATGAACTTTAACCGAGATTGGAACACTGAAGAACAGTGTGAACGAACGACGATAGCCGCTCATTATTTAGTGATGTGCCTCCGCACCATGCTCTTCGTCATGGTGCTCAAGGAACGTAACGATGTAGATTGATGTCAACATCGAGAACACAAGCGCCTGCAAAAACCCGCCAAATAGTCCGAAAAACAGCATGGGCACCTGAATTGGGGCCCAAGGTATCACACCGAACATAAGTGGAACCGCAAGCCCTAAGATGGTCAAGTTGATTATGACTGATTCCTCGCCGAAGATATTTCCAAAGAGTCGAATAGCTAGCGAACCGGCGCGCGCAATTTCTCCGATAATGTGCAGTGGAAACATCAAAGGCGCAAGCCACCACGGATCACCAACAAAGTGCTTCAAATAACCCACGATCCCGTTTTCTTTGATAGCGATGACATGAACACCGATTAACGCGGAAATGCCAAGCGCGACCGTGGTGTTCAGATCCGCTGTCGGAGATAGAAAGCCGGGAATTAGACCAATATAGTTTAGGAACAGGATAAAAATAAAGTAGGATCCGACAAACGGGACATATTTTTTCCCGTGTTCACCCAAAATCCCGCCAAAGAAGTTTATCAATCCGCCGACAAACAACTCCAGCAAAGTCTGTCCTCTGCCTTCGGGGAGTCGTTTCATCTTGCGCGTCCCAAAAAAGAAAATGATGGTGATAACCAACACTACGAAATAGGCATTGAGGATCAGGTCCGGCTGCTGCCAGCCGAGAGGTTCCGGAATAATATGGTTCGGAATTATTTTGGACAACGGATGCAGCCAAGAATAGTGGGGATGGGCTCCGCCGCCGCCATGTTCGCCTTCGTTCTGGGTATCGTGTGAGGAATCATGGGCATCCTCTGCCGCAAACCCGAAATCGAAACCAACTCCAAACAGAACGAAAACCGAAACAAATAAAAGCAAACAGTGTTTTTTCATTGCAATGTCATTACGTATCTTTGGTAGTCTTGTCGCTGAATAGAATGCCCGTCATGAGTTTGACAGCTTTAAGGATAATTACAAGTTGCACCACGCCAATTCCGGCTGCGAGGGAATAGACGTTCAACCAATCCGTCTTCATTAACAGATAAAACCCTCCAAAAATCACCGTGTATTTTCCCAATAAAATGAACCCGATCCAACGTTTGGCTCGCGATGGACCACCGGGTTTAACCAAGTGGCGGACGACATACTCCAACGATAAAATCGCACTCAAACTGAGAAATCCGCCGATCGCGAAACTCAATCCTACCGCTGTGCCGTAAACCGTCCAGAGAATCACCGTACCGATGACTCCTAATACTACCGTCAATCGGTAGACCTGCCGAAGAAAATTGTCATCTACTTCGAATGGGGATTGAGAACTCATCTTATGAACCGTCTCCCGAGTCATCTTCGCGGATTCGATCCTGTTCCTCCATCCGCCGATTCCAGCGCGACACCGTTCGAAACATCTCCCTGAAACCCGCCGCGGTTCCGACGACAAATCCGACTATTAGGCCTATCTTTTGATTACCCAACTTCCCGCCAATCCACCAACCCAAGCCGGATCCGATGCCAATTGCAAACACAAGCGTACTTCCAATCATCACGAGACCAAGGCTGTTCCACTCTTCCGGACTCCGCTTAAACATAGCCATCGTTAATCCATTTGGCACGTATCGACTCGCGCCGGTGGAAGCCTAGTCTAGAAGAACTGTGTGCTGATTTGGGCGGGGCCCAAGAAATACGAAGGCAATACCCCAATCAGAACGACTCCGATTGTAGCGAGCAGAAGCGTAAATACCAGTAGCCCCGGGTAAGCGTGAAAATCGAATTCTTCCTCAGGTTCCTTCATATACATTACCACCACGACGCGAAGATAATAATACGCTGAAATTGCGGTGTTGACCGCCGCGATGACAACTAACCAAATGTGGCCCGCATCCACGGCGGAACGGAACACGTAGAACTTTCCAACGAAGCCGGCTGTGGGCGGAAACCCTGCAAGGGACACTAGCATAATGGTCAAGAAGAATGCAAGCAGCGGTTTCCGAAACCCGAGACCGGCGTAGTCGGAGATTTTGAGATTTTCACCATCCTCGGTTCTCGCAAGGATAACTGCGGCGAATGCGCCGATATTCATCACGCAGTAGATGAGCAGATAAAGCATGGCGCTGGAAATGCCATCTCTATTTGCCGCCGCTAACGCTACCAGTACATAACCGGCGTGCGCGACGCTTGAATAAGCCAGCATTCGTTTGATGTTGCTTTGAGCCGTTGCGATCACGTTCCCGACGGTCATCGTTAACGCCGCGAGAATGACAATCACGACAATCCACTCCGGTTGGAGGCTCTCCAGTGCACTCATGAAAATCCTGAGAAATGCGGCGAAGCCGGCTGCCTTTGGTCCCGCCGAAATAAATGCAGCAACTGTCGTAGGTGCCCCTTCGTATACGTCGGGCGCCCATTGGTGGAACGGCACGAGAGCCACTTTGAAACCAAACCCGACAATTAGCAGGAACATCCCCGCCAACATCAGCGGAGATTTCCCACCGGCTTCCAGTTCGGACGCAATCTCGGGAATGCTCGTTGTCCCGGCGCCGCCGTATATCAGCGCGATGCCGTATAGGAAGAACCCGCTGGCGAATGCGCCCAGCAATAGATACTTCATTCCGGCTTCGCTGGACACCTGCACGGAGCGGAAATATCCCGCCAACACATACAACGACAGCGACATTAGCTCCAAACCGAGGAAAACGACAATCAACTCGTTGCCCGATGCCATCAACATCATGCCCAACGTTGCCAAGAGGATTAGTACATAGTATTCCCCTTGCCTCTTATCCCCTCGGTCCAAATAATTGATGGAAATTAGTGCTACTAAAATTGTTGAAACGAGGAAGATGATGTTGAAAAACATCGAAAAACGATCTACGGCCAACATGCCGTTGAATTGGCTTCCGTTCACCCCTGCATGGAGCATTTCTACGGATGCCCATAGCGCGATCGCGCTGCCGGTAATGGTCACCCAAGCGAGAATCGATTTCCGGATTGACTTAAACAGGTCAAAAACCATCACGATGACAAACGTCAGGACAATGACCAATTCGGGCATCAGCATGTGCCAGTTGATGACAGGCACCGTCATTTACTTCCTCCCAACTCAACTAAAAGAACACTAGAGTTATAACCACAAAGAGCGGCAGCAAGATGCCGACAGACCAAAGCATGAATCCGAAGAAACTTGGCATCCGAATGCCGCTTGATTCCGCAATCCCTCTGACGAGAAAATTGGGAGCGTTCCCGATGTAGGTATTGGCGCCCATGAACACTGCACCGACAGAGATAGCGGTCAGTAGTCTGACGAATTCGGGATTCGACGCCGCGCCGATGAGCACTTTGTGCGCCATCGCCTCCGTCATATGGAGTTTCCCGAGTGCGGTATTAAAGAATGTCAGGTACGTCGGTGCATTGTCGAGGAAACTGGATAGCACACCGGTGATCCAGAAATAGTGCCACGGCTCTTTTACCGCCCGAATCAACGCACTTAGCGCCCCCTGTTCTCCGGCTTTGAGTATCGCAAGCGCCGGGATGATTGTCATGAAGATTCCCGCGAACAACTTGGCAACTTCCGCAATCGGTTCCCATTCAAACTGATTTTCGCGCCGCAGCGCACCCGAGAAGGGCGTAAACTTCAACGAGAGCAAACCCATCGCGACAATAACCAGATCGCGCAGGATGTTCTGCCAGGCGACGTGTACACCCAACACGTTGATCTCGCCCCACTTAAAGGTGCCGCTCATCAACACTCCGGCAACAATTCCGCCGAGGAATATCAAATTAAACAATCCTGCGACCCGAATCGGTTCTTTCTCGCCATCATCGGGGACCACGCCGCCCTCTCGCTTGAACAAGATGGTATCCACGATGAAAAATAGCGCAAGCAGCAGCACACAGATGAATAGCATGTGCGGTAGCAGCGCGGTCGTGGTCCAGAAAAACGGCACGCCGTGCAAAAAACCTAAGAACAAGGGTGGGTCGCCCAACGGTGTCAGGGAACCGCCGATATTGCTTACTAGGAAGATGAAAAAGACAATGAGGTGCGTCTTGTTTTTGCGATAGGCGTTGGCGCGAATTAGTGGCCGAATCAGTAACATCGAGGCGCCGGTTGTCCCGATCCACGATGCGATAGCGGTACCGATCAGCAGAAGAACGAGGTTTACCACCGGCGTACCGCGAATTGTGCCGCGCACCACAATGCCGCCCGCAACCGTGAACAATCCCCAAAGCAAAATAATGAACGGGATATAATCAATCAGATAGATGTGCAGAATGTCGTAAAGCGCGCGTCCATGGAAAAATATGAGGTAGGGTACGGCAAAAATCAGCGCCCATGCGAACGATATTTTTCCGTAATTGTGATGCCAAAAGTGCGGTGCGATGAGTTGCCAAAATGCGATCGACAACAAGATGCCCAAGAATGGAATTATGCTCCAGAGAGGCAGATTCGCGCCATCGACTCCGTGATGCTCGCCATGAGAATCGTGTGCCCCGCTTTCGTGCGCGGCATCATGCCCCTTTTCGGCTGAAAGAGCAACCACGGGGAGCAGCAGGAAGATGACACCAAAAACAAGGAAGACAGAAACGGATTGGTTGATTGTTTTTTTCACCTATTTACGGTCCTTTTCGTATCCGGCATCTACCATCACGGCGTTTTGAGAATCGGTAATCGCCGCCATGACCTTCGTATGCTGTTTCAAAACGTGATTAACGGATTTCTCTATCCGACTAAGGAACGGCTTGGGATATACCCCAATCCACACGATAAACAGGAGTATGGGAAGTAGCACGATAATTTCCCGAAGATTCAAATCTTTCAAACTCTGATTTTCCGGTTTGTCAAGCTTTCCAAACATCACGCGTTGAAACATCCAGAGCATATAGACGGCCGCGAGAATGACGCCGGTTGCGGCAAGTACGGCATACACTTTGGAAAAAGCCCCTGAAATGAAACTTCCGAGCAAAATCATGAATTCGCCAACAAAGCCATTCAGCCCGGGTAATCCGATTGATGACAAGGTAACAATCAGGAATATCGTAGCAAAGATAGGCATGCACTTCGCCAATCCACCGAAATCAGCGATCATGCGCGTATGCCGACGCTCATAAATCATGCCGACAAGAAGGAACAGCGCCCCCGTGCTCAACCCGTGATTGACCATCTGAATGATTCCACCCTGCACCCCTTGACTGTTAAGCGCAAACAACCCGAGTATCACAAATCCGAGGTGACTGACACTCGAATACGCCACCAACTTTTTTAGGTCGGGCTGCACCATCGCAACGAGAGCGCCATAGATAATGCCGATAACCGCAAGCGTGGAAATAAGCGGCGTAAAAGCTACCGTGCCTTCGGGGAATAGTGGAATGCAGAATCGCAATATCCCGTAGGTTCCCATTTTGAGCAACACGCCCGCAAGAATTACGCTGCCGACCGTTGGCGCCTCAACGTGCGCGTCGGGAAGCCAAGTATGAAACGGAAATAGCGGGACCTTGATTGCGAATGCGATAAAGAAACCGAGGAACAGCAGACGCTGATGCGCCAAAGATCCGGCTTTGTCGTACAACGTCATGAGGTCAAAACTGTTGTCATTCTGGAAATAGAGGTACAAAATTCCAACAAGCATCAACGCGCTGCCCGCCATCGTGTAGAGCACGAATTTGACCGTCGCGTATATCCGACGTTTGCCGCCCCAAACTCCTATCAGCAGGTACATCGGGATGAGCATCGACTCCCAGAATACAAAGAACAGGAACAGATCGAGTGCACAGAAAACGCCTAGCATCCCTGTCTCTAGCATCAGCAGTGAAATCATGAACCCGCTGGTGCCTTTTTCAATCGATCCCCAAGCCGCCAAAACGCAGATCGGGGTCAAGAAGGTCGTCAACAGCACCAGCCATAACGAGATACCGTCAATGCCCAACTGGTAGCTAATGCCCAGCTCCGGAATCCACGACTTCTGTACCGTGAACTGCATTGCATGCGTCGTCTCGTCGAATCCCGTGTAAAGCGCTAAGGAAACGACAAACGTCAGCAATGCAACGACCAGTGCGATTCCTTTAATCGCCGATGTGCTTACAACCGTCCTCGCCAGTGCTATGATTATCGCCCCGATGAGCGGTAGAAAAATTATTGCGGAAAGCAGCAAACTTAACCTCCGAAGAGTTGTCTATTCAGCCTATCGAATAAAAAGGTAGTACGCCAAAAAAATGATGATTCCGATAACCATTGATACAATATACGACTGAACAACCCCCGTCTGAAACCGTCGCAGCGAGCCTCCAACAGTACGCACGACAAAAGCGACGCCGTTCACGATTCCGTCAATGATTGAGACATCCAAGCCTCGCCACAGCACGAACTGAGAGACGTTCTTGATGGGTTGAACAAACACAGCGTTGTAGATTTCATCTACGTAGAACTTCTCTGCAGCCAGCTTGTGAATCAGGGATCGCGGTTGCGCCAGCGGCGTCCAATCGCGATACTTCACCCAAGCCAAAGCAATCCCCGCGATCCCCACAATTGATGAAATTGCCATGAAGAGCAATACTGCCATGAAGAGCAATACATTGTCAGCATGATGGGCCGCTTTTTCGCCGTGGTGAGTAAAGGCTCCGCCGATGAAATGATGGAATGCGCTATCATGTCCCTTCCAACTCAGTAGGGCAAGACCGATGAGTGCCGAAGGAATAGCGAGAATTGCAAGTGGCACCCACATGACGGGCGGTGACTCGTGAGGATGAACGTTCGAATCAACACGCGATTTGCCGTAAAACGTCCCGAAGATTAGGCGAAACATATAGAATGCCGTGAGAAAAGCCGTCACCAATCCTATCACATAAATGACAGGATGTCCCTTCTCCCAAGCACTGTGCAGGATTTCATCTTTGCTCCAGAAACCACTCAGAAGCGGGAATCCTGAAATGGCGAGCGCCCCGACGAGAAACGTCACGTGTATAATCGGGAGTTTCGACCTCAAGCCTCCCATTTTTCTCATGTCTAGCTCGTTTGACAGCGCGTGCATCACGCTACCAGCCGTCAGGAACATCAAGCCCTTGAAGAAGGCGTGCGTCATGAGATGAAAAATCCCGGACGCATAGGCGCCAATACCCACACCCAAGAACATATAACCGAGTTGGCTCACGGTAGAGTATGCCAACACACGCTTGATATCATTCGCGGCTAACGCCATGATGGCGGCAAATAAAGCCGTGAGGACGCCAATCCACGCAACTACATCGCCCGTGCCCGCAAGATCAAATAGCACCGAAGAACGGGCTACCATATAGACACCCGCCGTGACCATTGTCGCGGCGTGAATGAGTGCGCTCACGGGCGTTGGTCCCTCCATCGCATCGGGCAGCCAGACATACAGCGGGATTTGCGCCGATTTTCCCACGGCACCCACAAATAGCAGTAAGGTCGCAACGGCGAGCGTATGCTCCCCGAACACTGGGATGAAGCCTCCGGATTCGGCGCGTTCAAAGATAGGAATAAAATCTAGCCCATCAAACGCGGCGACGAGGGTAAACATGCCAAGCAGGAAGCCGAAATCACCGATGCGGTTAACGATGAAGGCTTTCTTGCCCGCGTCGGTGGCAGACTTTTTCTCATACCAAAAGCCGATTAACAAATAGGAACACAGTCCAACGCCCTCCCAACCGACGAACATCATCAGATAGTTGTCCGCCAAGACTAGAATCAACATCGCGAACACGAAGAGGTTGAGATAGGCGAAATAGCGCGTGTACCCCGGATCACCGTGCATGTAGCCGATCGAATAAACGTGGATGAGAAAACCGATACCGGTAATAATCAGCAGCATCACGGCGGTAAGGGAATCGACGTGAAACCCGATGTTGAACGCAAAGTTGCCGGTAATCCACTCGAATATAGGGGTAGGTGACTCGGCAGATCCTAGTTCGGCTTTGCTAAACCCAAAAGATTCGGCGGCAATCCATTGGTAGAGTGTCTGATTCAGCTCTGCTCCGCCCTTAACGTGTGTAAACACGATAATCGAGCAAATCAATGAAACTAGGACGGCAAGGCACGCAATCCATCCACTCAACTTTTCGGCATTTTTCAACCATTTGCCGAAGAGGCCGTTGATGAGGAACCCAATCAGCGGAGAAATTAGAAGAAGAACTATGAGGTTTATGGACATATCAAATCTTTACGTTGAGACTGCTTATCCCTTTAGCGAATCAACCTCATCAACATTCACCGTTTCGCGATGCTTGAAAACACTCACAATAATCGCCAGTCCGATAGCCACCTCGGCAGCCGCGACGGTCATCACGAAGAAGACAAAAACCTGTCCCGAAGGGTCTCCCAATTCACGCGATATAGCCACAAAGGCAAGATTCGCCGCGTTGAGCATCAACTCGATACACATGAAGATAATGATGGCATTCCTTCGAATCAACACCCCAATTACGCCAACGGTAAAAAGTAGGGCGCTTAAACCCAGATACCATTCCAAACTCATATCTCAATCCTCAACGATCTCAAGTCGCGGCTAGGAAACCTCTTTCGGTTCCTCCCGTTTCACCAGCGCAATAACGCCAATCAGGGCAGCGAGGAGAATTAGCGAAGTTACCTCAAAAGGAAGAAGGAATTTGCTAAACAACACGGTTCCGATTCGTTCGGTTTTCCCCATTTCACCTTGAAGTGTTTTAATTAGCCCCTGAGCCTCGTCCGCTGTCAGATCTTCCATTGTTTTGTCTGCCGCAGCTACCTTCGGGACGTATTCCGTGTTAATCTCATCGCGCGTTAGCTGATAGGTCGTTTGTATCTTGTTCAATTCTTTAAGTTGCTTTGCGCTTATTGCCCCTCCGCCAACAGCGCTTTCCTGCTTCACTCGCGCCACAGCCGTATCTTTGGACGCATTTACGGCGATATAGACGCCTTCAAGCGCGAATACAATGCCCAGAATGACCGCCGCGCCTTTTGCTATTCCAGCCTTCGGACGATCTACGCCAACGCTACCCAAGTTGAGCAGCATGATTACAAACAGAAACAACACCATGATCGCACCTGCATAAACGATGACCTGCACGGCGGCGACAAAGTGCGCGCCGAGCAAGATAAAAAGCCCCGCTTGCGCGAAAAATGTGACGATTAAGGCAATGGCGCTATAGACCGGATTCTTGAACCCGATGACGGCAACCGCGCCAATGAGGGCGAGTGCTCCGAATGCGATGAATAGAATCGGTTCAGCGTTCATCTCTCTTCTTACCCTGCACAATACCGCAACCCATCGCTAAGTCCTTCCAGACGAGGATCCTTCCATGAAGCTAGGTTCCTGACGTTCAACCTGCTCCGGTTCACGGCGCATCGCCAGCGTACTTGCCACGATTGCGACAACAACAGAGGCGGCTACGATGTTGCACACCCCTACCAACAACTTCGACTGCGTTCCAATCCATACTATCGCCGTAACAACGATTGAAGTGAGAGCGACCGGCAGCAGGAATTTCCATCCCAGATTCATCAACTGGTCGTATCGGAATCGCGGCAGTGTCCAGCGAACCCAGATGAATACAAAAAGGAAGAGCGCCGTCTTGGCGGAGAATATTGCGATTGAAATCACGCCACTCCAAAAGGGACCGCCGAGGTTCTCCAATCCGAAGAGGTGCCAACCGCCGAGAAACAGCGTAACTGCGACGGCCGAACCCACAATCATGTTCATGTATTCCGCCATGAAATACATGGCAAACTTCATGCTGCTATATTCGGTGTGGTATCCGGCGACAAGTTCCTGTTCGGCTTCGGCGAGGTCAAAGGGCAAGCGATTGGTTTCCGCAAATGCGGCCGTCGTGAAAGCCAGGAACGCGGGGAGATGAATCAGGAAATTCCAATTCCAGGGGTTGGCGCCCTGCGCTATGGCAATCTCTCGCAGACTGAGTGAACCCGACAACATGAGCACTCCGATAATGGCGAGCCCCAACGTTAGCTCATAGCTGATCATTTGCGCCGAAGACCGCAAGCCGCCGAGTAACGAGTATTTGTTATTCGATGACCAGGCGCCAAGCACAACCCCGTATACCCCTAACGAAGTAATCGCCAGAACATAAAGAATACCGATATTTATGTCCGCAATCTGGAGTGGAATCTCATATCCGGCGACCGTGATCGAACTCCCGAAGGGGACGACCGCACAGATGATAAGCGCCGGTACGAGGAGTATCGCGGGCGCAAGCACATATATCGGTTTGTCCACATGGTCGGGAATCAAGTCCTCCTTCAGGAAAAATTTGATGCCGTCGGCAATAGGCTGCAATATCCCCCACGGTCCGACACGGTTCGGCCCATGCCGATCCTGTATCCATCCACTTACCTTTCGTTCCGCGAGAATCATCGCCATGACTCCAATCAGTAGCACATGGACGACGATGAGAATCTTGATTAGCGAACTAATGATGAAAACATGAAGTGGTAAATCCATATCGACCTATTTTGGGCACGGGTTATTCGTCCTGAAGTTTCACGCCACTATCCCCAATCTGCTGATGCGTTGCCTCAGAATAACCGGGCACGGTGGCTGCAATCTCCGCCGCAATCTCTCCTGCAAAGTGGTATTCGAACTCCCCAGCCAGCCGCTTTGCTACCTGCTGGATAATCTCCCAATCAATGCGCGCTTCACCGGGGGGATCCGTGGCTTTGTGGATGCGCTGTACCCATCCCGCTGAATTGGTAAAACTGCCATCCTTTTCCGTGAAGGTTGTACTCGGCAAGACCACATCCGCGAGTTGTGCAACATCGGACAGGAAGATATCCTGCACAATGAGAAAATCCACGTTTTCTAAAGCGGCTCTCTCCGTATCGGTGAGAGGACGTTCCGGCGAGCCGTTTACGAGGTACACGACCTTCGCATCGGATAAACTCTCCCAGAGTTTTTCCTCCTCAATGACGGCTGTAGCGGTCCCATTTCCATTTGTAGATGCGCCCAGCATATCTCGTGCGCCGCGTGTGTTCGGATTCTTGTCCGATTCAATCGTGAACTGCGGGAACTTGTGTTCTTCGCCCGCCTTTCGCCCGAACAAACCGATCCGATCCGTTTTGAGCACATCATGCGCCAATTTCCTCAAGAGATAGTTCTCCTCATTGGTGCCCTGCGCCGATCCTATGACGACGATAGAATCCGCTTCCGCTGCCGACAGCCTGTCCGCCATCAGTTGTAGCACGTCCTCCCAAGAGGTCGGGGCAAGTTCCTCGTTTTCTCGTTTCATCGGAATTTGGAGCCGGTCCTCGCTATTGACATATTCGTAACCGAGACGACCGTCGTCGCACATCCAGTGCTCGTTGATGTCCGCGTGGTATCGCGGTTTCAAGCGGTAAACGCCATCCTCTTTGAATTCAACCGTGATGTTGCACCCCACGCTGCATCCGGGACAGACGCTGTTCACCTTCTTCATGAACCATGGTCGGGACTTGAACAGGAAATCTTTGCTAATCAGCGCTCCCACGGGGCAGATATCCACGACATTGCCAGCTAGCTTGTTGTCCAACAGTTGCAGAGGAGTTCCATCATGCGCGCGTGGGATGTCAATCTCATCATGTGAGCCGCGTTGAATTAGTCCCAGCTCTCCGGAACCCGCCACTTCGTCACAAAATCGGATGCAGCGGGTGCAGACAATACATCGCGTGGAATAAAGAAGAACATCGGGTCCCAAATCCTTCTTGGGCGGAACGTTCTTGACCTCGACATACCTGCTCTTGTCATGCCCGTGCCGGTAACTGAAGTCCTGGAGGTCGCACTCGCCAGCCTGATCACACACCGGGCAATCCAATGGGTGATGAACCAGCAAAAACTCAAGGATATCCTCACGTGCCTTCTTGACACGCGGGGAGTCTGTCTGAACGATGTAGTCAAATTTCCCATCAAGTTTCCGGTCGGGCGGCGCGGTTCTAATCACGGCGGTGCATCCCGTCGCTAACTGGCGGTCTGGCACCACCTTACCGGCGGGTGGGAAAAACACATGAGGCTCTACAAGGCACATGCGGCAGTTCGCCGGACTGCTCAATCCCGGATGATAGCAATAGTGCGGCACCTCGATGCCGTGCATGCGCGCAGCTTCGACAACATTGATTCCGTCCGGTACTTCAACTTCAAGGTCGTTTAGTTTGATGAGTGCCATGATTTCCTCAAAATCTAGGCAAAGAGTATGATGCTAAGCTCGACTTTGTACATTTGTAGGGTGGGCACTGCCCACCATTTCTTGTAAGGTGCGCACTGCGCACCAGCCTTTGAGAGCGCAGCGGCGCGAAAGGTGTATAGCAGGCCAAGCCACACTAAACCAAAGCCTCAGCGTGGGATCAACTGAGCGAATAAATCAAGCGAGCGAATAGCGAGTGATCAAGTGAGTGATTAACGAACTCGATAGAACTCCTATATAGATCCCAAGGCGGTAGAGATCCGATAGGGCGCCGGCGCGTTCACTTCAGAATCAGCATTTTCCGCGTCGCCGAATAATCCCCGGCAGACAGGTGATAGAAATAGACGCCGCTTGCCGCCCGCTACCCAACTCGTTTCTGCCGTCCCAGTAGATTGCTTTTGACCGATTCTCGTAGGCGGACGCAATTTGGCGCCCAACATCCAGAGTCCGTACCACCTGACCACTTAGGTCATAGATAGTCAACGTTACGAAAGCGCTCTCCGCCAGTCGATACGGTATCCACGTTTCCGGGTTGAACGGATTCGGATAGTTCGCTAACAGTTCCGTCTCTTCCGGGATTAGTAATGCCAAAAGCCGCTCAAGCATCATTATCCCTCTTTGCGCTATGGGATCCTCTAACCGCAAGAGTCTTATATCGTTCAGCCACTGCTTGACCTCCGCCTCCGTAAATGTCTCAAGCGCTTGTAGACGCGCCGAAGGCGCAGCCGCCGCATCCCCAAGCATACCCGCAACCAACACCAAATCCAGAATATCGACAACCCCGTCTCCATTCACATCCGCCGCAAGATTGTCGCCTGCGCTCCCCAACGCGGAGGAGACCAAAACCAAATCCAAGATGTTCGTAGTTCCATCGTCGTTGACATCTGACGAAACCGGTGGCATTTCAGAATCGGCGAAAGCGTGAAACACAGCGTGACCTTCAAATTCAGGGGCATACACGTGAACGGAGTTCGTTCCGGGATTCGGTCCAAGTGTGAATGTAGTCTTCGCTCTGCCGTTTTCATCGGTCGTTGCGATTGCGGCGCCAAGCGCGCCATCGCCTTGAGATACGGTGAATTCGACCTGAACCCCTGCGACTGCAAAACCGTTTTCGTCGTGCGCCTCAATAACTAACGGTTGAGGCAGTGGAGTGGAGACCGCGCCGTTTTGGTAATCGCCCGAGACCCTAAGCAGCGCCGGGGATGCTCCATCGTCAAAGTGTACGGTGACGCCCCTGCTTTGGAGTTCGGGAATATGGGTGTGCAGGGAAACATAACTGAGAGGGTTTCTTCGTACATCGACTATGCTGCCCTGTCCTAAGCCCGTGTTTTCTAACAGAGGCGAAATGTCAGAAATTAGGCAATGACTGAGAGTGATTTTTTCCAGCCTGCTTAAACCTGCTACGGGCGAAATGTTTGAAAGATTGTAGTTTGCGTAGCCAGCGTTGGAAATAACTAACTCTGTCAGGTTCGGAAATCCTGCCAAGAATGTCGGGTCTAACAACCCACTGAGTCCATGAAATGGCGGGTCGCCTGCCCACTGCCAGGTGAAGCCAAAAATATTCAACACTTGAAGGTTGGCTAAACTTGGCAGGGTTGAAGAGTCTAATCGGACAGGGTCGCCAAGGGAGAGTTCTTTTAGATTTGTTAATCCTGCCAATGGCGAGAAGTCCGATATTGAATTTGCCCAAAGATAAAGGCCTGTCAGGTTGGTTAGGTTCGCGAAGGGCGAGAGGTCCGATATTGAGCCTTGAAGAGAAAATTGTGTCAGGTTGGTTAATTTCGCCAAGGACGAGAGTCCCGGAATTGAGCCTGACGAAAGACGAAGATTAAGCGTTGTCAGGTTGGTTGCCCTCTCAAGCCCGGTCAAGTCGCTAATTCCGCCTCCCCGCGTCGTCGCAAGTTCGGTTAGGGTTGCCATCTCGCTCGTGAAGAATGTGTCGTTCAACGCTTTGCCCAGCGCCTCCGCGATGGCAGCGCGGAGGTTGAGATCGGGGATATCCACAGCCGACTGCCCGACACTAAAGAGCGCCTCCAGCCCGAACGGGACGACAGACGCGGTGACACGATTCGGTTCCCCGTCGGATCCCAATGTGAGTTCACTCTGTGCCCTGCCTTGCGCATCCGTGGTTGTGCTTGTAACACTGAGAGCGCCTCCGCCAGCCACGATGGCGAACGTCACCGGAACCCCTTCGAACAGGAGGTTTTTGCTTCCCTTGACCTCCACGATCAGCAACGAGTTATCTGACGCGGTCTCGTCGCCGGAGATTTTATGAAGTGAGGCCGGGGTGCGATCGTCATAAGAAACGTTAACCCCTTTGCTTTGGAGGGCTGGAATGTGCGTATGAATGGCCGGATAACTCAGTGGGATTCCGCGAATATTAAGGTATGTCAGGTCGGTTAAGTGCATCAAGGGCGAGAGATCCAATATTGAGCCATAAAGAGTAAGGTCTGTCAGGTTGGTTAGGTTCGCCAAGGGCGAGATGTCCGATATTGAGTTGGGGGAAAGACCAAGAAAAAGCTGTGTCAGATTGGTTAAGTTCGCCAAGGGCGAGATGTCCGATGTTGAGTCGGGCGAAAGACGAAGACGAAGCTGTGTCAAGTTGGTTAAGATAGCCAAGGGCGAGAGATCCAATATTGAGCCATGAAGATCAAGCTCTGTCAGGCTAGTTAAGTTCGCCAAGCCCGAGATATCCGATATTGATCCACCCAGAGTAAGCGTTGTCAAGTTGGTCAAGTTCACCAAGGGAGTGAGATCCGATGTTGACGAAAGACTAAGATTGAGGTGTGTCAGGTTGGTTAAATTCGCCAAGGGCGAGAGATCCGATATTAAGGTGTTATAAATATAGAGCGCTGTTAGGTTGGTCAAGTTCGGCAAGAGAGAGAGGTCCGATTTTGAGCCATCAAAAGTAAGCGTTGTTAGGCTGGTTAAGCTCGCCAAGGGAGAGAGGTCCGATATTGAGCCGCCAAGAGTAAGCGTTGTCAGGTTGGTTAGGCTCGCCAAGGGCGAGAGATCCGATGTTGAAGAAGGCGAAAGAGAAAGCGCTGTCAAGTTGGTTAAGTCTGCCAAGGACGAGAGGTCCGATATTGATTTAGAAAGAGTAAGCGTTGTCAGGTTGGTCAAGTCCGCCAAGGGCGAGAGACTCAATGTTGAGGTGTTAGAAATATGAAGGTAGGTCAGGTTGGTTGCCTCCTCAAGCCCGGTCAAATCGCTAATTCTGATCGCCCACGCACCCGCAACAAGTTCGGTTAGGGTTGCCATCTCATGCGTGAAAAAAGGGTCGTCCGGCGCTTTTCCGAGCGTCTCCGCGATGGCGGCGCGGAGGTTGGGATCGGGGACATTCACCGCCGCCGACAGATTAAAGAGCGTCTCCAGCCCGAACGGGACAGCAGACACGGCGACACGGTTCGGTTCCCCGTCGGAACCCAAGGTGAGTTCACTCTGTGCCCTGCCTTGCGCATCGGTGGTTGTGCTTGTGACACCGAGAGCGCCTCCGCCCGACACAATGGCGAACGTCACCGGAACCCCTTCGAACGGGCGGTTGTCGCTCCCTTTGACCTCCACAATCAGCAGCGAGTTATCTGACGCGGTCTCGTCACCGGAGATTTTGTGAAGTGAGGCCGGGGTGCGATCGTCATAAGAGACGCTAACCCCTTTGCTTTCGAGGGCTGGGATGTGCGTATGAATTGCCGGGTAATTCAGAGGGTTTCTCTCAAGATTAAGCTGTGTCAGGTTGGCTAAGTTCGCCAAGGGCGAGATATCCGATGTTGAGGTGCTACGAAGAGAAAGCACGCTCAGGTTGGTTAAGTTCGCCAAGGGTGAGATATCCGATAGTGAATTGAAACCAAGAGCAAGCTGTGTCAGGTTGGTTAAGTCCGCCAAGGGCGAGATATCCGATAGTGAGTTGCCACTAAGATTAAGCACTGTCAGGTTGGTTAAGTTTGCCAAGGGCAAGATATCCGATAGTGAGTTGCCATCAAGAGCAAGCTGTGTCAGGTTGGTTAAGTCCGCCAAGGGCGAGATATCCGATAGTGAGTTAAAACCAAGAGAAAGCACGCTCAGGTTGGTTAAGTTCGCCAAGAGCGAGATATCCGATAGTGAGTTAAAACCAAGAGCAAGCTGTGTCAGGTTGGTTAAGTCCGCCAAGGGCGAGATATCCGATAGTGGGTTGCCACTAAGATTAAGCACTGTCAGGTTGGTTAAGTTCGCCAAGAGCGAGATATCCGATAGTGAGTTAAAACCAAGAGAAAGCACGCTCAGGTTGGTTAAGTTCGCCAAGAGCGAGATATCCGATAGTGAGTTAAAACCAAGAGAAAGCTGTGTCAGGTTGGTTAAGTCCGCCAAGGGCGAGACATCCGATAGTGAGTTAAAACCAAGAGAAAGCACTCTCAGGTTGGTCAAGTTCGCCAAGAGCGAGATATCCGATAGTGAGTTGCCTTCAAGATTAAGCCCTGTCAGGTTGGTTGCCCACTCAAGCCCGGTTAAATCGCTAATTCCGGCATCGCCCATCAAAAGTTGGGTTAGTGTTGCCATCTCGCTCGTGAGGATCGGGTCGTCCGGCGCTTTGCTGAGCGCCTCCGCGATGGCTGCGCGGAGGTTGGGATCGGGGATATCCACCGTCGTTTGTGCCGTTGCCGTCAGCGAGATTGAGACGAATATCAACAGAAGCAACAAAGATTTGACTCTCATGAATTTATCTCCTTCATAGGAATCATGCGGGGCACCTTGCCCCGTCGTGATGGTACTGGAAATTACCAGCGATTTTTTCAAAGGTCAACCACAAAGGCCGAGAGAATAAAAATCTTCTCCGTTATCCGGAAACAATTGATTATTGCTGACTGTTGTGTCTTTCAAATGTACAAAGCCCAGCTTAGAACCAGTTTGAAAAGTAGGTAGTAAAGTTATTGTTTGGTCATTTGAGGGGTAAAGTCATCGGATTCTCAAGGCATCTAACTCAAAATAGCCTTCGTCCAAGACGGATTCGGACTCTTCAAACAGGTACTTATACAATTTCGAATCTACATGTGACATCTAATCCAAGACGCGCAATCCGTTACACTACAATTTACGTTTCAAGCAGCTTGGGGATAATCCGCTGTTGGTACGCATAATTTTCTTCGGGTGGAACCGTCGCTTCGTCGACCGGGAGGGTAACCAGCTTGCTCTCGCGAATGCAGGCTTCAAACTCGGGTCGGAACTTGCGCATGTAGCTCACGGCAGGCCATGAAACAGCGATACCAAAGACACAAATCGTATTCCACGTCATCGTATCCACATTCGCGATGTTGTTCGCAACGCTCTCCAGCAAGTCAAGATCCTCAAAGATTTCCTCCATCTCCCCGGTGTCGCCCCATCTGCCGTTTTCCGCGACACCAAACTTTGGTCGGGCAATCGTGGATTTACGTCCCTCGCCATCCGCGATTCGTTGAACGATATCCCGCACCCAAGGTGTCCCCCAACGGCACGGTGTGCACTGTCCACACGATTCGTGGGCATAAAATTTTATGATGTTCAGCAGACAATCGACGATGTTTCGGGAATCATTCATTACAATGATACCCCCGGAGCCGAGCATCGACTTTGCCAACGTCAGGGAAGTGAAGTCCAAGCGCGTGTCCAACTCATAGTGCGTCAGGATTGGTGCCGAACTGCCACCTGGGATGACGGCTTTTACGCGATCGCCCCTGAGTCCTCCCGCAACTTCAATCAGTTCTTCGCAGGTGAGTCCGAGGTCTAGCTCATAAACGCCGGGTTTTTCTACATCTCCGCTGATGCAGTAAAGTTTTGTGCCGGTGTTTTGGTCAGCCTGAGGCGGATCGAATCTCGTGTCGCCGTAGGTGGGACCCATGCTCGTGTACCATTCGACGCCTTTATCAATGATGAACGGCAAATTGCACAATGTCTCCACATTCTGCACGACAGTCGGTTTGTTGAACACGCCGGACACTGCCGGGAATGGCGGTTTGTTTCGAGGTTGGCCCCGTTTTCCTTCCAGCGATTCAATCAGCCCCGTCTCCTCGCCACAGATATAGGCTCCGGCGCCCGGGTGAGAATACACATCCAAATCAAAACCCTTGCCGAGGATATCCTTGCCCAAATACCCGTGCTCGTAGGCTTCCGCGATCGCTTGATCGAGCATTTGCTTGCCGAGTGTAAATTCGCCGCGAATATAGATGTATGTGGTATGAATCCCCATCGCGTAGCAACATATAAGAATGCCCTCAATGAGCAGGTGCGGGTTTTTCTCCAAGACATATCGATTGCTGAAGGTGCCGGGTTCGCTCTCATCGGCATTGCAACACAGGTAACGTGGCTCGATATCGCGCGGCACAAAACTCCATTTTAGTCCGGTCGAGAATCCCGCGCCGCCTCTGCCTTTCAATCCCGACTTCATCACCATGTCGGAAATCTCGTCCGGTTGATACTCCTCAAGCGCCTGCTCGAAGCGTTTGTAGCCATCGTACTGGCGAAACACATCATAAGTGTTCATACCTGGGACATCAAGGTGTTCGTAAAGTATTCGTCGTTCTTGAATCATGGCTCTGTCCTCACCTTACGTTAGGCCGCCCAGAATTTCGTCGACTTTTTCCGGAGTGAGGTTTTTGTATAGGTCATCGTTGACCATCATTACCGGTGCAACATCACAAGACGCGAGGCACTCCGACTTGAGAACGGTAAATTTTCCGTCATCGGTTGTTCCCTTCGCCAAGTCCGTCTCGGAAGCCACTCCTGTGCCGAGTTTCTCTTTAAGATGATCCAGCACCAATTTGCAATCGCGCAGTGCGCAGGGCAGCGTGTAACAAACACGAATCACATACTTGCCCACAGGCTCCTCAAAGAACATCGGATAGAACGTCACCACATCCTTGACCTTCATCACGGACACCTCCAAGAGTTCTGCGACGTGTCTCATGACTCCCGGCGTAATGTATCCTGCCTGCTTCTGTGCGATATGGAGAACGGGCAGCATAGCGGCTTCCTTCACCGGATACCGCTGGATGAGTTCATCAACTTCCTGTCTGTTTGATTCTGAGAATTGAAATGGTGATTCGATATGAATCAACTCATCAGACATCTACAATTTCCTTCTAAGCCAAAGGTAAAGTTACTATAACCTTTTGCAGCCTTTAAGTTTACCCCACTTCATGCAATTCGACGCTCGCAAGATGTACAGATTTCCGGGGTATACCTGAGCTGACTTTTTACAACTGTAGGGTGGGCACTGCCCACCATTCCTTGTCAGGTGCGATACCGACCGATAAAGGAGGGCAATAGAGATACTTGTGCGATAGAATTTATGAGTATATCCCAATTCAAATGACCTAAGATTGGTTTGCCACCTATTCTTCAAACAGAATCTCAACGCGAACGTGAAAAATTTTACAGATGAAACCGGCTAGTAGGCCCCCCAAAACTGAATCCGGTTTCCTTCAGGGTCTCTAATGTCAAATACGGCTAGCCCATCCTCGTTCTTCAATGGTCTCAGTTGCAATCCTTTAGCCTTCAAGTTTCGATGGATGTCGTTGACGCTCTCAACGTGAAAGACAATCTTCTGTCTCCCGCCGTTCGGCTTACCCGCTTTGTGGAGACAGAGTTTACACTGTCCGGTGTCAAAGCGGAAAAAACTCTCAGCCGAATACGGTTGCTCTTCGTCCGGATGCAGGCCGATGATATCCCGGTAATACGCGATAGCAGCCTGCATATCCTTGATAAAGAGTATGATGCCCCCGAGATTCACACAACTCCCTCGAATGTTATCTTAACTTAAACATAAGCGGCAGCCTAATCTATCGATCCAACTCCCCGGCAATAACGTTCAAGCTTCCCAGCACAGCAACGACGTCCGATACCATGCCCCCCTCGATCATGTGAGGTACCACCTGGTATTGCAGCAGACTCGGTGGACGAATACGTATCCGATAGGCAGTGCCACTTCCATCGCTGACGATGTAGAATCCGAGTTCTCCGTTCGGCGACTCGGTGGCGGAATAAATCTCACCGCGCGGCGGCTGAACGCCGTGCCCATCCATAATTATCTTGAAGTGGTGGATTAACCCCTCGATGTGACTGTAAGCGTCTTTTTTCTCGGGGAGAATAATCTTGTTATCCGGAACATTGACGGGCCCATCGGGAAGATTGTCCATCGCCTGTCTAACGATATGACAACTCTGCACCATCTCCTCCATCCGAACGAGATAGCGGTCGTACACGTCTCCGTTGTCGCCCACCGCCACGTCAAAATCGAAATCCTCGTAAGACGAATAGGGTTCAGCCTTTCTCAGGTCATGTCCTACGCCGGAGGCTCGCAGACAAGGTCCCGTCAAACCGTAACTGATGGCATCTTCGCCTGAGATAACGCCAACCTCCTTCGTCCGATCCATCCAGATACGATTTCGTGTGAGAAGCGTGTGCACCTCCTTGAGCGTTTTCGGAAACGCTGAAAGAAACGCATTGACTTCTTCCTCAAATCCGTCATACAAATCTCTCAAGACACCGCCGACGCGGGTGTAGCTCGTGGTCAAGCGGGCTCCTGTCGTCTTTTCGAAGATATTGTACAGTTTTTCACGCTCTTTGAATCCGTAGAGAAACGCGGTGAAAGCGCCAAGATCGAGAGCGCCCATTCCCAACCAGATGAGATGATCGGCAAGACGAGACAACTCCGCCATGATAACCCGCACGTACTCGCCGCGCTTGGGTATTTCTAAGCCGAGCAGTTTTTCAACAGCGAGGACGTAGCCAAAGTTGTTGGAAAGGGGCGAGAGATAATTCATCCGGTCCGTGACAACAATGTACTGATTGTAGTCAAGGTGTTCACCGAGTTTTTCAAAACCGGTATGGAGGTAGCCGAGATGAGGCGTGGCTTTGACGACCGTTTCGCCGTCAAGTTCCAAAACGATCCGGAGCGTGCCGTGCGTCGCCGGATGTTGAGGACCGAAGTTCAACATCATCTTTTCGCCCGCGACCCGTTCCATATCTGCGTGCATATCTCGTTTGTCTCCCTCGTCAAGACCGGTTTGAATTGAGGTTAGGCATTTTGACGTTCAAAATCAAAGGTTTCACGTTCGCCGCGACCGCGCAACGGATAATCTTTGCAGAGCGGGTACCCTTCAAAATCGTCCGGCATCAAAATTCGTCGAAGATCCGGGTGGTTCTCGAAGGTAATCCCAAACATATCATACGCCTCTCGCTCCAGCCAAGCCGCGCCCTTCCAAAGTGATATTACCGAGCGGACCGACAACTCTTTTTCATGCACCGGCGCCTTAACACGCAGGCGGTTACCCGTTTTATAGGAGTAAAGGTGATAGACCACCATGAATCGTGCATAATCGTACTTCGTCAGCACGTCCTCCATCTGAGAATAATCAACCGCGGTGACATCAACGAGAAAATCGTACGAGAGCTCGGCGTCGTTTTTGAGGAATTCCAAGATTTCGTATACAGAATCTTTGCGCACGACAAGCGATAACTCGTCAAACTCCTCCGAGAGATCAAGGACACCATCCTGAAATTGTTTCTTGACCCTCTCAAAAACAACAGGTGATTTTCCTGAACTCGTGGTGTCTTTTTCTTCTTCGCTCATGATGATTTATCCTGCGACACTAGCGCTGTTCGCGTCGGGAATTGTACCTTTGGGCAATTCACCCGCGTCGATTTGGCGCTGAATCTGCATCACCGCATCAATCAAATCCTCGGGGCGGGGTGGGCAACCGGGAATATACATATCAACGGGAAGAAACTGATCGACACCCTGGATCAACGTGTACGTATCAAACACGCCGCCACAAGACGCGCACGCCCCCATTGAGATAACCCACTTGGGTTCCGGCATCTGATCGTAAATTTTCTTCAGCACCGGCATCATTTTGAGCGAAATTCGACCGGAAACAATTAGCAAATCCGATTGGCGAGGTGAAAATCGGATGGCTTCCGCCCCAAAGCGCGACAGATCATACTTCGATGCGAGCGTAGCCATCATTTCAATGGCGCAACATGCTGTCCCGAACGGCATCGGCCAGAGCGAGTTTTTTCGTCCCCAATTGATCACCTTGTCGACAGTGGTGGTGATGATATTATCGTCAGATTTATTTTCTAATCCCATGTCAAACCACCTTTCTTCCACGCGTAGATGTAACCCAAAAAGAGAATGCCGATGAAAACCAGCATCTCGATTAAAATGAAATAGCCGCTGCTCTCCGAGAATTTCTTGAATACAATCGCCCAAGGATACAGAAACACCACCTCAATATCAAAAATAATGAAAAGCATGGCGATGAGATCGAATCGAATGGTGAATCGCTGGCGCGCGTTTCCCACAGGTTGAACGCCGGATTCGTAGACGGAAAGCTTCGATGGGGTCGGTTTCTTTGGACCGAGGAGATGAGAAAGGACGAGGTTGATAGCCGCAAACCCGATGGCAAAAACCAATAACAGCAGAATAGGCAGGTAATCAATTAGCATTCGTGTGCGCTGAACGATGTGCTCAGATCAAGATATGTCGCCGGGACGGTTGCGCTTGTGAAATTTTTCACATGCCCAAACCAAAAAGAAGTGGGCAAGATGCAGCCCATTTTCTAGTTTCAAAATCCGATTTACGAAGAACGAAGATACATTGCAACGGGGCAAATCCTAATTCCATATAGAAGACAAAGACATCGGACACACGCAATATCCAATCGCGTGGTTCACCCGTGGGACAATCCGTGTCAACTCTTGGGAACAGGTTACAACAACCCGTCCTCTATGCTACCTGCCAATTAGTCGAAAAGCGGCTATATTATCACATACTCTGTGAACGGTGTCAAGACTTTTTTCGACTTCGAACACGAGCTGAATTGGTGTCTTTACGAAAATATTCTATGGTGATAGCCGTTCGATTTTCCAGCCTTCATCGGAACGCCGGGTATAGCGGAGACGATCATGCAGGCGGTTGGGGCGCCCCTGCCAGAACTCGAACCAGTGGGGCGATAGACGAAATCCGCCCCAGTGCGACGGAAGTGGAATCTCCTTATGCCGATAGGTTTCCGCCAGTTGCTTGTATTTACTCTCTAATTTTTGCCGGTCAGGAATGACTTCGCCTTGGTTTGACGCCAAAGCTGCCAACTGACTACCGACAGGGCGGCTTCGGAAATATTTTTCCGATTCTTCATGCGAAACCGTGTTTACTGTTCCCGAAACCCGGATTTGCCGGTCTAACTCCCGCCAATAGAAAACCAATGCGGCATGCGGGTTTTCATCCAGTTCCTGTCCTTTTTGACTCTGGTAATCCGTAAAAAATACCAAACCGCGTTCATCGAATCCCCGGAGCAGAACTATTCTCGCCGACGGGATTCCATCCTTTGACACCGTGGCGAGCGTCATGGCGTCCGGCAGATCGATTTTCGCGTCAACTGCCTGTTGCAACCAAAGTTCAAATTGGTCAAACGGGTTTTCAGCCGCATCCGATTCTCGCAAGCCGTCGGAATTGTACTCTCGACGAAGTTCATCTGTTTCCATATTTATCCCATGCTTTCACGCTATGTGCCGTACGGATCATTTTCTCCATAGCTCGGGGGCGAACAGAACCAGCACGGTATATAACTCCAAACGTCCCAGCAACATACAGAAGCTAAGAATGAGTTTCCCGACTGTCGGGATGTGGGCGTAATTGTCAGTAGGCCCCACGCTGCCCAGTCCCGGGCCAATGTTTGCCATCGTTGCAATAGTCGAGGCCGCCGCGCTAACGAGATCCAATCCAAGCGCCGCCATTAAGCAGGTCACAATGGCGAAGATGCCGATAAAGAGAAAAAAGAATCCGAGCACATTGGTCATGACCTCCTGTGGAACGACTCGATCGCCCACTTTGACAGGTAATACCGCGTACGGGAGTATAAATCTTTCTATCTCCACATACCCCTGTTTGATTAGGAGTAGAAATCGTATCTGCTTCAACCCGCCGGTCGTAGATCCGGCGCACCCGCCAAAGAACATGAGAACCACCAATAGAAATTGCGAAAGTGCGGGCCATGATTCGAAGTCATAAGTTCCATAACCGGTCCCTGTAATGATGGCGCCGACCTGAAAGGAAGCATAGCGCAGCGCGTCTCCAAACGAATCATAGACGACAGTTTCTCCCACTTTCATGCTCATCGTGTTCCAAACGATTAACCCTGTACACAGAAGGAAGATGAGTCCGTAAAAGCGAAATTCGGCGTCTCTGAGATAACTGTTAAAGTTTCCGCGCAGCGCGCGGTAATGCAGAGCAAAATTGGTCCCGGCGAGGAACATAAAGATAGTAATCACTACATCGAAATAAACACTGTCATACTGACCAATGCTCAGATTTTTGGTAGAAAACCCCCCAGTCGCCATCGTGCCAAACGTATGACAAAGCGCGTCGAACCACGTCATGCCCCCTAACCATAACAATAAAACCTCGACCGCCGAAAGGAGCACGTAGACGCCCCAGAGTAATTTCGCCGTCTGGGCGATTCGCGGTGTTAAACGCTCTTTTTGAGGCCCCGGCGCTTCCGCACGGAACAACTGCATCCCTCCGACGCCGAGCATCGGCAGAATTGCGACGGCCAAAACAACGATTCCCATCCCGCCTAGCCAGTGGGTAAAACTGCGCCAAAAGAGTATGCCTTCGGGAATCCCTTCAATCTGCGTGAGGACTGTCGCTCCCGTAGTCGTAAACCCCGACATGGATTCAAAAAAACAGAACGAAAACTCAAGCAAGATATTCCCGTCGATGTCGCCAAAAACGCCATGGAAGAGGTAGGGGAGGGCCCCGAATAGCGCGCATGCGGTCCAACCGAACGCGACAACTGCGGCTCCCTCCTTATTCCGCAGTTCTTGCTTCGACCTGGTAGTAAAGCGCAAGACAACACCTATCAGACATGTAATCGCAAAAGAATACACGAATGCCCAAAGGTCGGTATCGCCTTTAGTCCCTCTATAAATCAAGGTCACAACGAGAGGAAGGAGCATCGACCCGGAGAGGAAAATCAGCAGGTTGCCAAGTGTGTAAAGAACTAATCTAAAATTCAAGATTGACTAGAGGGTAGGAAATTTGTGATCCATTGGATCGCGGAGTACGGTTAAAATCGCACAAGGGATGGGTTGTGCTTGTCTGCGTAAGAACTCGATTCCCGGAAGCGCTTAATACTGCCGCATGCGGCAACCGAACCCACTGTCCGGGGCACCGTGGAATCAACTGCTAAAGAGCTACCGCGCCGTAAAAAGATCCTCAATTTCTGGGATCGCGTGGGGCATGCTAAAGATAATGACGCGGTCACCCACCTGAATAACGCTTTTCCCCGTAGGTACTAACACTTTTTCGCGCCGCACAATGGCACCAATGAGTGCGTCACGAGGAAACCTTCGTCCCAGTGAAATCAAATCTTTGCGAACGATTTTGGAATCGGCTTCCGCTACGATGTCAATGACTTCCGCGTCTATTTCTCGAAGTGATGCTACCGATACGATGTGCCCTCTTCGAACAAGGCTTAAGATGCTTCCGACCGCGGTCAAATGGCGGCTCACCGCCGAATCAAGTGTGGGAATGGCTGCGAGGATGGGTAGATAACGCGGTTGCTGAACCAATGCCAGAACACGCGCGGCGCCGCTCTGTTTTGCCGTGACACAGGCCATAACGTCATTCTCATCATCCCCGGTCACGGAGACGAATCCGTCGACTTCTTGGACACCCGCCTCCTCAAGAAAACCGGGTTTAAGGTAATCCCCATGGAGAACGGTAGTGCGTTTCAGAGTCCTTGAGGCAATCTCCGCCTTTTCTCTATCCACTTCGATTAGCTTGACGCTCACGCCGTCCTGTTCAAGCGTCTGAGCGAGATATATCCCGATTCGTCCTGCTCCCGCGATAGCCACGCGATTCAATTTTTCATCAAGGGAAACCCCTGAACGTTCTAGCAGAACTGCAATGGCTTCTTGACTTCCGATTGCAAATACCTCGTCCCCTTCGTAAATCACGTCGTTGCCTTTAGGAACAACTGTTGCGCCGTCTACGCGCTTAATCCCGGTGAATCTCAGATTGGAAACCAGCCCTTCCCTACCAAGCTGAATCATGGATTTTCCCTGAAACGGGTTCGGCGATTTTACGCGGAAGGCAACTAACCGAACTTTTCCATCCTCAAATTCGACGATTTCACGCGTTTCAGGCGTGTTCAGGAGACGATAAAATTCTTGTGCACAGAGTTGTTCAGGATTGATGAGAAGATCTATCTTCAGGTCTTCCGGACGGAGGCTGCTCTGCTCTTCAAAGTATTCCGGCGAGGAGACGCGCGCGACTTTTGTTCGGACTCGGAATTGGGCTGCAATCGTGCACGCGAGGATATTTATTTCATCACTGTTTGTCACGGCAATTAACAAACCCGCATCTTCAATCCCCGCCCTCTTCAGAAGGGTTGGAGACGCGCCCGATCCTTGAAGCGCAATTAGATCCAACTGTTCTTGGGCACGTTGACAGACCGTAGCTGACTGGTCGATAAGCACAACATCGTTGTCCCTTTCGGCCGTTAGCACCCGCGCAGTGTGGAAGCCAACTTCCCCGGCTCCTATTATAATTGCTTTCATCTGGTTAGACGACTACATCAAAAGTAAATCGTCAATGACGAGTTCGTCGCTTTAACTGCCGTAAGAGTCAATGGGAGGACAAGCGCAGATCAGTGTTCGATCTCCTTGCACTTCATCAACCCGCGAAACCGGTGGCCAGTATTTATTTCCGCGTGTCCAAGATGCGGGGAACGCCGCTTTTTCCCGAGTGTAATGGTGCGCCCACTCCGATTGCGTAGCGTGGAACGCGGTATGAGGCGCATTCTTGAGGACATTATCCGAGCGATCCGCATCCCCGTTTTCAATTTCGGAAATTTCTTCGCGGATTAAAATCAGCGCCTCGCAGAACCGATCCAATTCCTGTTTCGATTCGCTTTCCGTGGGTTCGATCATCATCGTCTCATTGACGGGCCACGACACCGTCGGGGCATGAAAACCGTAGTCCATCAGGCGCTTCGCGATGTCACCCACTCCGACACCCGTTGCTTTCTTTATGTCGCGAAGATCGACAATGCATTCGTGCGCAACAAGCCCGTGACTACCCTTGTAAAGCACTGAATAGTGTGGTTCCAAACAGCGTGCAATATAGTTGGCATTTAGAATAGCGACCTCACTGGCTCTCTTCAAACCTTCCGCCCCCATCATCGCGATGTACGCCCACGAGATTGGGAGAATACTCGGACTTCCCCACGGCGACGCCGAAATCGCTCCCACTCCATCCTCTCCCCCCACAGATACAAGCGGATGTGTCGGGAGAAAACGAGTGAGGTGTTCTTTTACTCCGATAGGCCCCATTCCGGGACCGCCGCCGCCATGTGGAATACAGAATGTCTTGTGAAGGTTCAGATGACAGACATCCGGTCCAAAATCACCTGGACGACACAAGCCCACCATGGCATTCATGTTAGCGCCATCCATATAAACCTGACCGCCGTGTTGATGCACAACCTCGCAGATTTGCCGGATTTCCTTCTCGAAAACACCGTGTGTGGAAGGGTAGGTAATCATGGCAGCCGCCAGATTTTGACTGTGTTCCTCGCTCTTTCTTCTCAGGTCAATGAGGTCAATGTTACCCGCATCGTCGCAATCAATTGTGACGACTTTCATTCCCGCCATCACGGCACTGGCGGGATTCGTCCCGTGCGCAGACGTCGGGATTAAGCAGATATTTCGATTCTCTGCACCTCGGCTCTTATGGTATTTGCGTATCACTAACAACCCGGCATATTCTCCTTGAGATCCGGCGTTAGGCTGAAATGAAATGCCGGCAAATCCTGTGATTTCGGAGAACCACGATTCAAGTTGCGAAAAGAGTGTTTGGTATCCGATTGCCTGCTCGCGAGATGCAAACGGATGCACCAGCGAAAACTCCTTCCAAGTCACCGGAATCATTTCGGCTGTCGCGTTCAATTTCATCGTGCAGGAGCCAAGTGGTATCATCGAACGAGTTAAGGAAATGTCCTTCTCCTGAAGTCTGTGGATGTATCTCAACATCTCCGTCTCCGAATGGTAGGTGTTAAAGACGGGGTGTGAAAGATACGGAGTATTTCGCTGCAGCGCTACCGGAAGTTCCGCTGTCGGAACGGCACCTTCCAAAACCAGACTCTCAAATTCGGTTGGCTGTTTTCTTTCAAGCGCAAAGACATGAAGCAAATCTTGAACATCCTTAGTCCTTGTTGCTTCATCGAGCGAAATTCCGACACGACTACGGTCAAACACTCGGAAATTTATCTTCATTCTGCGAGCCGCTTCTAACAGCCGTTCTAAATTGGTCGAACCAAGCTCGACACATATGGTATCAAAGAACACCCCGTCGACAATCGTGTACCCCAATAATTCCAAACCCCGCCGCAAAACTCTGGTCTGTTCATGAATACGCGTCGCAATCCGGCGCAGCCCTGCCGGACCGTGATAAACGGCGTACATGCCCGCTATCACAGCTAACAACACCTGCGCCGTGCAGATATTACTCGTCGCTTTTTCTCTACGGATATGTTGTTCTCGAGTCTGAAGCGCAAGCCGGATTGCCGCTCGCCCCTCGGTGTCTCGCGAAAGTCCGGCAATTCGCCCGGGCACCCTGCGTTTAAATTTCTCTTTTGTCGCCAAGAATGCCGCGTGTGGACCGCCGTACCCGACGGGCACCCCAAATCTCTGCGCAGATCCAACCGCAATATCGGTGCCAAACTCACCCGGTGGAAGGAGCAGAGTCAACGCTAGAAGATCGGTCGCAACAACTAACAATCCGCCGGCTTCGTGAACCTGTTCCGTGAATTTGTGATAGTCGTGAATTACTCCATCGCTGGCAGGATATTGCACAATTGCCCCGATAATAGGTTCATCGAATTGCACTTTACGATGATCGCCGTGAACCAAACTGATTCCCATTGATTCTGCTCGCGTGCGGAGGACAGCGATTGTCTGAGGATGGCAAGTTTCCGATATGAAAAACGTCGGCGTGTTCCGATGTTTCGTCGTGGCGAGGCACATTCCCATAGCTTCAGCCGCTGCAGTCGCCTCGTCCAGAAGTGAGGAATTGGCGACTGGTAATCCGTTAAGATCGATAACCATCGTTTGGAAATTCAACAAGGCCTCCAGGCGCCCTTGCGAAATCTCCGCTTGATACGGTGTGTACGCGGTATACCAGCCAGGGTTTTCGAGGATGTTTCGCTGGATTACGGGTGGAAGGATACAATCATAATAGCCCATTCCGATGAATGAACGATACACCTGATTTTGCGAGGCAATTTGCTTCAACCTCTGCAAGGCGTCGTGTTCGGTATACCCGGTGTCAATGGTTAGGGGTCGGTTCAGGCGGATGTGAGATGGGATTACATCTTCAATGAATGCGCCCAGGGAACTGTAACCAACCTTCTTCAACATCAGTTCAATGTCGTCTGACCGGGGACCATTGTGTCGATCAACGAATGCATCAGTAATTTCGAGAGCTTCGGCTGCTTTGCTTCTTGTTGCTTCCATCCTACGCTTCCACGTCACCCTCAAGATTCGTCCGATATTCTTCAACAGACATAAGGTTGTTTAGTTCGCCGGGATTGCTCAAAAGAATCTTGACTATCCATCCAGCTCCATAAGGATCGTCATTGATACATTCAGGAGCGTCCTCCAGTTCCCTGTTGATTTCAACAACCTCACCGCTAGCGGGAGCGTAGATGTCGAACGCCGCTTTGACAGATTCGATTACGGCGAACTCCTTTTTTTGTTCAAGTTCTTGGCCAATTTCCGGAAGTTCAACGTAGACAACATCTTGAATTTGTTGCTGGGCATAGTCGGAGACACCAACGATAACAACATCACCTTCACTTTTTGCCCATTCGTGACTCTCCATATACTTTAGATCTTTTGGAAACATCCATTCTCCTGAAATTCACGCTAAAATTCACAGTTAGCGCTGCTTAATTTGATGATTTATAAAATGGGGTTGCTACCACCTCCGCAGAGTGGCGCTTCCCTCGAATTTCAATGTCGATTTTCGTCTTTTTCTTACTCCATTCTATCGGCAGGTATGCGAGCCCGATATTATACCCTAGGCTTGGTGACGGTGCCCCGCTGGTAACCTCACCGATGGACAAGTCCCCATGATACACGTTATGATGCGACCGTGCAATTCCTCGGTCTAGCATTCTGAATCCGGCGAGGCGTCGTTTGATCCCACGGTCACGCTGCTGGGTCAATGCGTTTTTCCCGGTGAAATCCTCCTTGTCAAATGCCACCGTCCAGCGCAGCCCCGCTTCCAGCGGTGTAGTCGTCTCGTCAATATCGTTCCCATACAAACAGAACTTCATTTCTAGCCGCAGCGTATCTCTTGCTGCGAGCCCTACAGCGTTTCCGCCCGCATTTATCGTAGCCTCATGAAGTGCGTTCCACAAGTCCGCGCCGCGACTCGCACCCACATACAGCTCAAACCCCGCTTCCCCCGTGTATCCGGTACGCGAGATGCAGGTTGGAATTCCGCCAATCTCGCCCTCCTTGAAGGCGTAATACTCAATAGCTGAGACGTTGACATCTGTCAGCGCCTCTAAGATAATTGGGGCATTTCTGCCTTGCAACGCGATGAGGGAAATGTCGTCGCTTAAATTGGAGACCTCCGCACCATTTCTATTATGGACACGAATCCAATCATAGTCCTTATCGGTATTTGATGCATTAACGACCAGCATATATTTGGAGGCACTGAAACGATATACGAGTAGGTCGTCCACGATACCGCCGGTGTCTGTGCACATCGGAGAATATAGAATTCGTCCATCACTGAGCTTCGAGGCATCATTGGTGATGAGTTTTTGGATTAGAGGTAGCGCTCCAGAACCCTTAATCTCAATCTCACCCATATGCGACAGATCAAAAATACCTACATTTGACCGAACCGCCAGATGTTCTGCAACTATGCTACTATATTGGACCGGCATTTCCCAACCGCCAAATTCAATCATCCGCGCGCCGAGTTGTTTGTGAATGTTGAAGAGCGAGGTACGCTTTAGATTGTCTGACATGGCGGTTTAATAAAGCATGATGCGTGAAAAAACAATGCAACGAAACCTCACACCATTCCCAATTTTTTGTTCAATCCGAGATCTGATTTTTACTGTTGCTGAACCAAAATTCCTCTTCCCTCAAGCGAACGAACGGAAACAGCCTGTGCCTCCAGGAAATTCCGATAGTGGTTGTAGGCTTCCGTCGCCACCGACTCGGTGGGATATCGAATGAGAAAGGCAACCATGGTGTCCGCCCAATGCTTATTTTCGCTCTTTTTATGCGCGTAGGAAGCAGTGATTCCCGTTGAGTTGGAACCTAACTCAAGACCATCATCTGGTAGAAAACTATAGATTTTCCGCAACGTAGTATCATCAAAGAAATACTTTACACTGTGTGGAACTTTGTTTGCCGGAAGTAGCTTTAGAAGGTGTGGTTTAGTCGGCGAATCTTTGATTCGACTGGCAACCGACTTTGCCAACTCAACTATCCCTTCCTGAACCTTCGTAGCAAATTCGTACCCTTCGATCTCAACAAAATACTTCCCTTTCCAAAACCGCAAAAATTTTCCTGAAATGACAGCTCGGTTGCCAACCCATTCGAATTCCGCTTCCGGATATTGGTTGAAACTGTATATCCCGAATGCGTTTTCGGCGGTGCCCATGTCAAAAATTTCAACTCGGATTAGCGGGTAGGAGCCGAGAAGAGGAGTTTGGTACTCCACTTCGGCTTGCTCAATAACACCATAAGCACGATACAACTCTGGGTGCCCGCCAAGGGTATCTTTGTACAAGTTCTCCGCAGTATAACCGCTAGGTTTACGCGATCTGACCCAGTCGGCGACATCATCATTGACGGGTAGTAGGTCAACGGGTTTTACAGATGTTTCAATCGCTAAAGACCGAATTCGCCCGCTTTCCTCGGCGCCTGTATTGGTCATCTGATCTATTAATTTCGTCGCGACTTTCTCCGAATGTGTATTCCAAACACCAACCAGATATCGCCCTTCGCGAGTGAGGGCGGTGTAGTCCCTTTGGTCGGCACTGCAACACAGGAGAACCGCAATGCAACATGTAAGGAAATTCGTGCTCGACGTCTTCATTACGCAGTTGCCTTCCCGATATCACCACTGCTCGGCAAGCTGTTGAAAGAGATCGTCAACAAGCTCCTCAAAGATCTCGGTACGCGCTTGTTGAACCGTTCTCGGCTCTTCATCTCTTCCCGAGACGATAAAGAAGTCGAAAACCTGAAAATAACTATCATCCTGATCTATAATCTTGTTATTGACGCGGTCTAAAAACCTATAATCAACCTGCAGACTCATGCGTAACTTTTCCGCTTGATTGGTTGCCCCGAAGTCAATCTCTCTCAAATCATAGTCCATGATTCTAACTTCAAGCACTGCGTCGTTTCCGTCGCGCCACTTTCGCGTAAAACGCTCTGTCAGTTTTTCTTGAAGGATTTCATCGTAAGGTCGATCAGACTGGACATCGTACGTAATATCCGAGTCCTCGATTTGGACTGGAGCAATTTGAACGGTTTTGATGTGTTCGAGGTAGGAAGAGGTTGAAACGTAACCACATCCGAGTACGAGGCATGTCAAGATTGGGAAACACCTATGAAGGATCACAGTGCGCATGTGGCAGTCCTCCGGCACGTGTTATTCAATGGCAATTGATTTGGATTCGGATACTGTCAGGATATGGAGGAAAGAATCAATAGGAGAGAAATTACACGGTTTGGGTAGCGCGGCAGCCGTTGCGAATGCGAATCGGTTTACGAAACTTCGGTATTCAAGCCCTCTAATTATCTCTTTCAGACCAAGACTGGCGGCGACCGCATCCTTTGCACGCTGCACAAAGTCCTTAGCGTACCGAACAAGTGCGTCTTGGTATCTCAACGATGCCACAAAAACACCGATTAACACAATCAGAATCAATACCAAGAGATATGTTAGCCATTTCTGATCTAATAAATCGCCCTTTGAAAGGCGAGTTCTCCTTGGTACGCGGTTCCTTGCTTGCATCGGAAAAAACTCTCGCTAAAATTCATCGACTGAAAGAGATAGAATAGAAGATGGGTTCAGATGTGGCTAAGCCACTTCTGAACCCGCACGGATTCATCTACACACGAAGTACTGATCCGGTTGTTGGCACCAAACACTTAGATCCGTCCCTTCGGAATGCGTGGTGATCTCCGGTTACGAGAATCGCGTGAATTGTCACCGCGCCCCTGTCGGTTGTTTCGGGAGTCGCGTGAGGCGGAACGTCCGCGATCACCATCGCGAGGTGCACCACGTTCTCCCTCGCCCGTTGCAGAATCTGTCGATGACAACTCTGCACTTGCACCGGCGAGAGAAAGATCTACCCTTCCTTGGTCATCAATAGTGATCACACTCACTGTAACCTCATCTCCGACCTGCATCACATCTTCGACTTTACGGACGTAGCCATCACCCATTTGTGAAATGTGCACCAACCCATCTTGCCCGGGAAGGATCTCTACAAAGGCTCCAAAGGTCGTTGTTCGCACAACTTTTCCGTTGTATTCCTTGCCGACCTCTGGCATGGCGGTGACTTCGCGGATCATCTCCTCCGCCTTATTCGCAGCTTCGGCGCTCGTTGCGGCAATTTCGACGTTACCACTGTCTTCAACGTTTACCGTGGTATTCGTCTCTTCCTGAATTGTTTGAATTACCTTGCCGCGCGGCCCAATGAGATCCTTGATTTTGTTCGGAGAAATCTGGATGTTGTAAATACGCGGCGCATACACGGAGATGTCAGACCGCGGTTCGGCGATTACCTCCCCCATCCTATCGAGCACAGCCAAACGCCCTTCCCGTGCTTGATAAATAGCTCTCTTCATCAAGTCCGGAGTAACGCCATCAATTTTGATATCCATCTGGATCGCCGTGACACCGTCGCGAGTTCCCGCAACTTTGAAATCCATATCTCCGAGGAAATCTTCCGTGCCAAGCATATCGGTCAGAATGACCTCCTGATCGCCTTCCTTGATTAATCCAACACCAATCCCGGCGACAGGTTTCGTAATGGGAACACCCGCATCCATGAGTGCCAGAGTCGCACCGCAGACACTAGCCATTGATGACGAGGCATTTGATTCAAGTATCTCCGACACAACTCGAATCGTATAGCGAAAATCGTCTTTGGATGGAATGACCGGCTCGATTGCTTTTTCGGCAAGCGATCCGTGGCCAATCTCCCGCCGGCCCGGCCCCATCATTCGCTTTACCTCGCCGGTGCTAAACGGCGGAAAGTTGTAATGCAGGAAAAACGCATGTCTTGTTTCACCGTCTAGCCGGCGTTGAAGGTCTTCATCTCCAGCCGTTCCAAGTGTCGTCACGCAGAGAGCTTGAGTCTGTCCGCGAGTGAAGATGGATGAACCATGTGTCCGAGGGAGCACCGAGACCTCTCCCGAGATCTGCCGAATATCCGTCGTACTTCGTCCGTCAACCCGTTTTCCTTCATTCAGAATGGATTGGCGCATCTGCTCTTTTTCGATGTCGCCCAATATGGAGATCGTATCCTTCTCCATCGCGACAACGGCTTCCTCTTCGACATCATCATTAAGGATTTCCGACAGGACATCCACTTGAACTTGCTCCAGGTAATCCTCTCGGGTTTTCTTGTCCTCCATTCCGATGGATTCCTGAATCTTAGAGGTAGCTAGGCTGCGGATTCGAGTGTTTAACGCTTCGCCAATCTCCTTCGTTTGGTATTCACGAGTCGGTTTCCCACAGAGGGCTATCAAACCTTCTTGTAACCTGATGATTTCTTTAATTTCCTCGTGCGCCACAATGATTGTGTCAATTACTTCGTCCTCCGGTATTTCGTGCCCGCCGCCTTCGACAGACATCACTGCTTCTGACGTACCGCTGACGAAAAGTTCCATCTGGGCCGGTTCCAGTTGTTCGTAAACCGGATTGATGACCAACGACCCATCCAGCTTACCCACGGTAACCGCTCCAACCGGGCCATTGAACGGGACATCTGAAATACATAACGCTGCTGAGGTTCCAATCAGCGCCGGAACATCAGCCGGATGCACCTGATCCGAAGAAAGAACATTGCACAGAACTTGCACTTCCGCCTTAAAGTCCTTCGGAAACAGAGGCCGAATGCAATGATCGATTAAACGCGAGACCAACTGCTCTCCTACCCCTGGGCGTGGCTCACGCCTTCCATAAACCGTTGGAATTCGTCCAGCGGCATAAGCGCGCTCTCGATAATCTACCGTTAACGGAAAAAAATCGAGATTACTTTCTTTTGTTTCGGCAACGACTGTCACTAAGACGACCGTTCCACCGTATTGTACCCAGACAGCTCCGTCTGCCTGCTTGGCAACTTTTCCTGTTTCAATTGAAAGTTGCTCCCCTCCAAGTTGCATTTCTACTTTCACGTTGTTTCCTCCTCAACACTCCTACGGTGGATGGTCAATTCCCTCTCGATCCTAGTGTGTCCCGTATTCCGAGTTGATTAATAAGTTGATAATATCTTTGACTGTCCTTCTTATAAAGGTAGCGTAATAATCGACGTTGTTTTCCCACAAGTTTGAAGAGTCCGTATCTTGAGTGATGGTCTTTTCTATGCGTGCGAAAATGGTCGGTCAATTGCCGAATCCGAGTGTTGATGAGTGCCACTTGAACTTCTGGCGACCCGGTATCCTTATCGTGCTGCCTGTACGTTTGGCGCAGTTCTTCCTTCTTTTCTGCATTCAGTGCCACCGAGTTTCACCTCCTTATTCATTACATTATTCATTTCTCTCTGCGTGGTTGAATCATATTATATCACACGGCGTCAAAATTGCGAAAGGGAAAGTTCAAGGGACTGCGGAACAACTAAGGCCGACTCCCGGCACTGAAGTTTCCGCGATCACCAAATCGTCCTCTTGTAGGAGCGAGTGTCGAATCGCGACCTTCTGTTGCCCCGTAATCCCATATTCTTCAATAGACTGTTGTACGCCGTGAGTAGCCAACACCATGAACACTCACCTGTTCTTCATACCTCGGTGTCCAGAATACCGTGTGCAAATTCGACATCCTGATTAATCTGTTTGACCAAGGACTCCACGTCCGGAAACTTCCGTTCATCGCGGATATTCTTGATGAAAAAGACTTCAATCTCCCTGTCGTACACATTCTCATTAAAATTGAACAAGTGTGCCTCAATTTGAAACTTCTCTCCACCAACGGTAGGTCGCATCCCCATATTCAGTATTCCCCCGTAGAGCCCGTCCTTCAGTTTAGCCTGAATGGCATAAACACCGTTTGGGGGGTGAATCTGATTCTCGGCGTGAATGTTAGCTGTCGGGTATCCAATTTGGCGGCCCCGACCGTCGCCTTGAACGATCTTGCCGATGATGGAGTGAGGGCGTCCGAGTAACTCCGCCACGAGTTTCAACTTACCTTGTACCACAGCGTCACGGACACGAGTGCTATGGACTGGCATACCTTCGACCAATGTTGGAGGCATAATAGTGACATCAAAGTTGTACTGCGTGCCGAGCGACTGTAAAACTTCCGTATTGCCTGCTCGATTCTTGCCAAATTGGCACTCGTATCCGACAATGACCTGCCTCGTACGCAATTTGCCAATAAGTACGTCTTCAACAAAGACTCGCGGTGACATTTCTGCCAAATATGCGTCGAATCGAACAAAGATAGCGATGTCAACACTTTGTGCTTCAAGAAGCTCAAGTCGCTTATGTCGAGGGGTAAGAATCGGCGGGCACCTTTCAGGGGCGAGAAACGCCATCGGATGGGGATAAAACGCGAGAACGGTTCTCGAGAGGTCACGAACGGTTGCGTCTTTGACTACTTGATGAATGACGGCTTGATGACCGAGGTGCAATCCATCAAACACGCCAAAAGTTGTAACCGAGTCTCGTTTAAGTACGGGAAAATCTTCCAGATTGTAGTAAATCTGCAAACTTCAATCCCCAAGGCTTCGGATCGGACATGCCAATCGCATACCCGGAAAAGTGGATTTCATGAGGAGCGCTCCTGTGCAACAGGGGTTCCGACCAAGGGAAGATTTCGATTTCGCTAAGCACTCAGCGACAGTCTTTATTCGGTGGCGTTCCAACACCCATGTCATAAACATCATCCACCGGTACAATAGCCTCGCATGCGCGAGAGGGCTGCTGCTCAAGCCAATCAAGAGTATGAGACGATTCGAGCGTGAAATCCCCTGAACGTGTACGAGTTAACTGTGAGAGATGAGCCCCGCACCCGAGGGATACACCAATATCCGCAGCGAGAACGCGAATGTATGTGCCCTTTGAGCACACAACTCGGAACCGAACGTGCGGGGGACGCACCGATAACACCTCAAGTGATTTGACGTGAACCGTTCTCTTCGGCAATTCCTCCAACGCGACGCCTTGATGGGCCAACTTGTACAATCGCTTGCCTTTGTGCTTTACGGCTGAAAACATGGGAACCGCCTGCTCAATCTCGCCCACAAATTGCTGAACAACAACTCGGATCTCTTCATCTGAAAATTGACCGACATCAGACACTTTTTGGACACTGCCACTGGCGTCCAGCGTGTCCGTTGTAATCCCCAACGTCAGCGTACCCTCGTACTCCTTGGTTCCCTGCTGTAGCTGATCGAACAGCTTCGTTCCCTTCCCCAAGCAAACGAGTAGAACGCCTGTGGCATCCGGATCCAATGTGCCCCCATGCCCAGCCTTCGGAACTCTCAAGGCGTGCTTCACTCGATCGACGGCCTGTCTAGACGTTATTCCAGGCGGTTTATTTAGATTGAAGACACCGTCTACCTGCATAATGACCAGCCAAGCGAACAAATGGGGCCAAATAAGTTGTAAGGTGGGCACTGCCCACAGTTTTTCAGAGTATGCTCGTTGCGATCAAGCGAGTGAATAGCGGGCGCAATAGATATGCCTTAAAAATCTTCCCAAACAAGTGCAATAGGAGCGTCTAATTACGAATGCTACCGAAATCTCACAAGTGATAACAACTCAAATGTGCACGCATTACTATGCAACTATATTCAAACCCGCTTTAACACCGAAGGCATTGCCGAACTATCTCCTTGAACCACCATTCGTAGAAGGCTCAATTCGTTCCTGTGCGTTTTTCACGAGCCGTTTAATTGCCAACTGATGCGGCGCTCTGATTACACACCCGGAGGCGCGTTGGTGTCCACCTCCCTCAAAATCGGCTGCGACTTTGCCAACGTCAACATAAGACTCGCTCCGTAAGCTGGCTTTCGATGTTCCATCCTCAAGTTCGCTTACAAAAATCGAAACCTCGACAGTATCAATCGCGCGAACATGATTCACGAAGCCCTCTACGTCATGGGGAGTGGTGCCGGTTTTCCTAAACATCTCTTGTGTTGCGCATAACCAACCGATCTTGCCGTCCGGAGTCAGACGCAATGTTGGCAACACTTCTGCCAAAAGTCGCACTTTCCCCAGCGGTACTGACTCATACACCTGCCGATACACTCCATCAACGGGAAAATCGCCCTGTTCAATGAGTTCTGCGGCGATTCGATGCGCAACTGGAGCGGAATTGCCGTATCGGAAACAGCCGGTGTCAAACATGATACCGGTGTAGAGGCAAAGCGCGCGATCTTTTCCGATAGGCATCTCACGAAGTTTGATTAAGCGATAAATAATCTCTGACGTTGATGAAGCAGTTGTTTCTACAAGGTTATAATCACCGAACCGATCGCCCGTGTCATGATGATCTATGTTGACAACTGCATTGGTTGGAATAAGCGTTTGGCACAATTTGTCTCCGATGCGTCGCCGCGTACTAGCATCAAGGATGACAAGAATCTCGGGTGAATAGTCATGAACATCGTCGGGCCCTTGGATGACTTCGCTGAAAGGGAGGAAGTGGTAGTTGTTAGGAACTGCGTCCGTATTGAAGACCCGGACCTGCTTTCCAAGGTCGCGGAGAAACGAATAGAGCGCCAACTGTGAGCCAAACGCGTCTCCATCAGGATTGATGTGCACCGACAGGGCAAATGAGTGATGTTGGTCGAACACATCGAGAATCGCTTGATAATTGTTCATGGCTACTCGCCGGTCGCCGCAGGACCATCTTCTTCTGTATCTTGTTGCACCTGCTTTAGGAGACGATCTATCTTCATTAGATGGTCCGCGGACTTATCCAGCGCAAAACGGAGTTCGGGAGTATAACGCAAGTCGATTCGATTCCCAACCTCTCGCCTCAGGAAACCACTGGCGCTTTTCAAGCCGGCAAGCGTTGCTTGCTTCTGTTTATTATCGCCCACTACGCTAACCAAGACATCGGCATATTTCAAGTCTGAGGACACTTCAACATGACCAACGGTGCAGAAGCTAACGCGCGGATCTTTAAGAGAACGATGGATAATGTCGCTTAACTCCCTTTGTAGGAGAGCACCCACACGATCCGAACGATTATAGTCCAACATTTCGGCTCACCCTCTCAGTTCAACTCAATCTCGTAGTCGGTCAATTCGGCGGCGGCGGAATCTTCAATGAAGTTTACGACATGCGATAAGATACGGTTGACGTGTCTGGAATCGTTCGAAACGGTCACGGTTGCGAGAACCGCGGTTTGATGGGAATCAAGAGCACCAACTTCCGCAATTGCGACATTGAACCGATTCTTTACGCGATCAATGACACTTTTTACCACCTGACGTTTCTGCTTTAGAGACTGGCTCTCCGGGATCCTCAAGAAAATCCTGCATACACCAACTTGCATGTGCCTTCTTGATTACTGACCTGCATTGCACGAATGCTACGTCTCTACTTGAGGGTTCGGCGAACGTGTTCGTAGACGTAACATTCTAAGACATCGTCAATCTTGAAATCCGAGAAGTCATTGATGCCAATCCCACATTCGTAATTGGCTTGGACTTCATTAACATTTTCTTTGAATCGGCGAAGCGAATCGACCTTGCCATCATACACCAGACGGTTATCGCGCAGTACTCGCACCGGCCGGTTGTGCGCTACTCGACCCCAATTGACATAGCTGCCAGCGGCGGTTCCCATGCGCGGCACTTTGAACAAGTCTCGCACTACGGCTCTGCCGATAACCACCTCGCGGACCTCCGGATCTAATAAACCTTCCATGGCTGACTGAACATCGGAAATCAGATTGTAGATGATGTTGTAAGTTCGCACATCAATTTTTTCGGTCTCTTTCAGTTGCACGGCGCCCGTCGTGGGATGCACGTTGAATCCGACGACGATCGCATTCGATGCGGAAGCCAACAAAATGTCCGGTTCTGTAATTCCGCCTACGGCTTGGTGGATGACATTAATTTTAACCTCAGCCGTGCTCAACTTGTTTAATTCATCTGAAACTGCCTGCACCGACCCTTGAACATCACCTTTAACAATGATATTCAACTCCTTGATTTCACCCTCTTGAATGTGTTGGAACAGGTCTTCCAAGCTTACGTGACTATGTGGGCCGAGCTGAACTTGTCGATGTTCTTCCAGTCGAGAATCGCTAATCGCTTTCGCATCCCGCTCGGATTCGACGGCATAGAATCGGTCACCCGCCTCGGGAACCCCGGTGAAACCCAAAACCTCTATCGGAGTTGATGGTCCCGCTGTTTTGGCCCGATGTCCGAGGTCGTCCATCATCGCTCGAACCTTTCCATAATAGCGTCCGGCTACGAATGCATCCCCTACCTTCAACGTCCCGTTTTGCATCAGCACGGTTGCCACGGGACCGCGCCCTTTATCCAACTTTGCCTCGACAACCGTACCGCGCGCAGGCCCTCTCGGATTTGCCGTTAACTCAAGCAACTCGGCTTCCAGCAGTAGCATCTCCAAAAGGAAGTCAATACCAATCTTCTCCTTTGCCGATATCTCGACGAAGACCGTCTGACCGCCCCAATCTTCCGGTATCAGATTCTGATTTCCCAACTGCTCTTTCACATAATCAATGCGGGCGCCTTCCGTGTCAATTTTGTTGATAGCTACAACTATCGGAACATCCGCTGCCTTTGCATGGTTAATTGCCTCGATTGTCTGCGGCATAACGCCATCGTCTGCAGCCACCACAAGAACAACCACGTCTGTCACTTGCGCACCGCGGGCGCGCATGGCAGTGAAAGCCGCATGCCCGGGCGTATCAAGAAAAACGACGTTTCCCGTTTCAAATTTTACATTATACGCGCCAATGTGTTGAGTGATATTCCCTGCCTCGGATTCCATGATGTTCGACTCTCGAATTGCATCGAGCAGAGAGGTCTTACCGTGGTCCACATGCCCCATGATCGTGGTCACCGGTGCGCGTGGAACCATGTCCGCCGGATTGTCCTCTTCATCTACCAGCAACTTTTCTGCTAAGGTCAATTCGCGGAGTGCGTCGAAATCAAACGTTTCTCCAATCGCTTGGAGGGCATCATAACCAAGACGTTGGTTTACATTTGCCATTATGCCCAACTTCATCAAGCGCATGATCATCTCCGGCGGTCGGAAACCCAAGGTTGAAGCCAATTCCCCAACCGTGACGTTTTCCTGAATTTGCAATCGCGCAGATTCGTCCGGTATAGGCTGCTTTGATTCGACAACTGCCTCGGTTGGTTTGTCACGAGAGGACTTGGTATCTGATTTGGCTTTTTTCTGAGGTTTTTTTGGCTTGGGCGACTCCGATCCCTTACGTTCCGCTTCGATCAGTGCAACCGTCTCGGCGTCAAGAGAACTCATATGATTCTTGACTGCAATGCCATAGCGTTGGAGTTCTTCAATCAAATCCTTGCTAGTTATCTCATACTGCTTTGCCAACTCATATATTCGGATGTTCTTGGCTTCTTCTGCCTGCCTTTTAGCAACGGCTGGTTTCTTTTTCTCGTTGCGTTTTCTCATTGATGTCCTCCCCCTCTTGCGCTATCTTGGCTCACCGAATGTAGAAGACACTGTTTGAACTGCATAACAACCTCTTTTGAGAGATTGGTTCGCAACAGTGAATTGACGCGCTTGTGTGATTTGAAAGCCTCCGTAATACAATCCTTTGACTCGCACACATACGCCCCGCGTCCGGGCAATTTTCCTGTTACGTCCGCACGGAGGTGTGACTCTAAATGATTCACGAATCGTAGCAATGTTTTCTTCGGAAATTTTCCGCGGCATCCGATACAGGTACGTAGAGCAATAGCAGCCACATTGCCTCCTTACTTTGGAAGCCTCTCGCGCTAACTCTCTTCAGTCTATCTATGGTTCAAGAATTTCCAATGCGGATTGCTGTATCTTCTCAGCCGTCTTGACGCCAATACCCGGGATAGATGATAAATCCTCCAACGAAGCATTTGCAACCAGTTCAACAGTTGGAAATGCTGAATCTTTGAGAGCGGTGGCAATTTTTGAGCCGACTCCGTCCAACTCAGACAAGTCTGGCTCTGTATTTTGAGTTGAAGCCGCGTCTACTTCATCGGGTTCTGTTCCAAAGAGTTCGCCAACAATCTCTTCCTTGAATTGCGACCCCGCCTCAGACTCACTCTTGATATCAACTTTCCACCCCGTCAACCGTGCGGCAAGCCGGGCGTTCTGTCCGCGTCTCCCTATCGCCAGCGAAAGTTGGTCGTCCGGTACAATAACCTCCGCATTCTCATCCTCGCCAATCGTGACACGAGCTACCGTGGCAGGCTGCAGCGCATTGGCTATAAACACTTTAGGATCTTCGTCCCACTCGAGGAGATCAATCTTTTCACCATCCAACTCGCGGACAACTGTTTGCACACGAGAACCCTTGACACCAACGCAGGTACCAACGGCATCTATATCATCAACGGTCGAGGTAACAGCGACTTTCGCGCGATCGCCCGGATCTCGCTCAATGGCTTTCAGGCGGACCAGCCCATCATAAATCTCGGGAACTTCCATCTCAAATAAACGGGCAACCAAAGTCTTGTGAGTGCGAGAGAGGACAACCTGCGGCCCCTTAACGCTGTCTTGAACTTCCAAGATAAGGCACTTCAAAACGTCGTTCCGCTGATAATTGTTCGGATGAGGCATTTCGCTAAACGGCAATACCCCTTCCGTCCGCTCCAGATCAAGAATAAGGCTCCCGCGCTCCATTCGCTGCACGTGCCCGGTAACCACCTCGCCCTCCCGGTCTTTGTATTCCTCATAGACCTGTTGCCGTTCCGCTTCCTTGATTTTCTGAACGAGAATCTGACGTGCTGTTTGGGCCTCGATTCTTCCAAACTCTTTAGGATCTACTTCAACCTCAAGCATCTCGTCCAGTTGGGCGTCGGGTTTAAGTTTTACCGCCTCCTCAATCGGAATCTCTTTAGCGAAACTCTGCATGATTTCGACGACCTTCTTAGGCACAAAACACTTGATTTCGCCTAACTCGGGGTCTATCCTGATGGTAACCCCGTGCGTTGAACCGTAACGTCTCTTCGCTGCGGAATAGAGTGCGGCTTCTATCGCTTCGATGAAGGTCTCTTGCGGCAATTCCGTTTGATCCATGATTTGACGAACAATCATCAGCAAATCACTTGTCATGGTGTACTCTCCACTACCCAAGATGTTATACCATTTCTCTACATTCGCAGTGCATTAATAGCGTCAATCAAGTTCTTTCAAGGCGGGGCAAGATGGGATCTCTATCGCGTTCCTTATTCAGTCACTTGATCCCCGCCTACGTAGAAAGTGAACGATATGATTCAGACATGATACGCACTGTTATTCAAGAGAAATGGTATTACCACATCAGTTGGATTTGAGCTCTTATGATAGTTGTAATTTGAAGTTCGGTTAATTTTCCGGATTCATCAAGGGAAACCATTCCGTCCTTGACATCCGTTATGATTCCGTTCAATCTTAGTGATTCGCCTGTTGAAGAGGTTGCCTCTATCTCAACCGCCCGGCCAACATTCCTGCGAAAATCTGCCTCGGTGGCAAGCGGTCGGTCGATTCCCGGTGAAGCAACTTCGAGAGATACTCCGCTATCTATCAACCCGTGAACTTCAAGGATTGGGTGAACCATCCGGCTTACCTGTTGGCAATCCCTTACAGTGATACCGCCGGGTTTGTAGATCAGAAATCGTATCGTCCTTGCATTGCCTTCACCCTGAAATTCGACATCGACAAACTCAATTCCCTCTCGATCGAGCACAGGCGAAAGAAGTTCGACCATTGAGGATTTCAGCAAAGATGACATTTGGAATTTAGTGCACTAAAAATAAAAGAGCGGGAATAACACCCCACTCTCAGAATAATGCCGCTCAACAAGACTTTCACGGACGACCAGGCGCATAAAGGCGCCCCAAATGCGCCACTAACGCCATTTATACCTGATATTTCAAGTCTCTCAACATCGGCGATTCAACACCTGTCAGCAGTGCCAGACGCACAAAAAAACCGCGATGTTTTTCCCTCCACTGATGGAAAGGTTCTTCGCGGCTGGACAGAAATAGTATCACAATTTGAAGGCTATTGCAAGCAAAAATTCTATACGGTCAAGTCATCCAAATCCGAATAATTAAGAGTCGGGCTCCGTGCCGTCCGATGACTTTAGCACCGTAGGTTGGGTTGGGCGGCTAGGCAGTCACTATTCGGCGCCAAAGGGGGCTCAGCTTTTCAACGCCTTTTTTACGTGCGTAAATAATGCGGAACTTAACAACTAAGCTCGACTCTGTACATTCAAGCCGTATAACAGATGGTGGTAATAAAGCGTTGGAGAAAAGCGGGAGAGATTTTAACCATCTGGTCTTTTCGGTTGACCTGTGAAAAAGTCGGTAGCCGTTTTCAGTATCATCACAGCGGGGCAAGATGCCCCGCCTACAGGTTTGGTGTTATATGGCTTCCCGTCTAATCCAATCGTTATACTTTTGTACAAAGTCGAGCTAAGAGCCTGTTTGAAAAGTCCGGAATCGCCTTAGAGAAAGGGCTATTTTGGGGTAAATGCCCTCAAGAACCTATTAGAAAAAGAAAAAAGTTGTCTGAACGGTTGATGTTTACGTTTACTCATTGGAGCAGTTAAATCTGAACCAATGAAAGGAGTAAACATGAACCGCAAGCGTTATCCCAGTGATTTGACTGATGCACAGTGGGAGAAACTGTCCTCGTTTCTGCCAGCCCCTCAACCATTAGGCAGACCTCCAAAATGGGAGATGTGCTTAATCATCAATGCTATCTTTTATGTCGTCAAGTCCGGTTGACAGTGGCGAATGCTACCCCATAATATGCCACCGTGGCAAACCGTCTATTACCATTTCAGAAAGTGGCAAGTCGACAACACATGGCTCTTGATTCATCAGGCACTTCGCGAACAAACACGTTGTGATGGCGGCAAACAACCATCACCGACAGCAGCTATCATTGACAGCCAATCCGTTAAGACGACGGAACTGGCGGAGACTAGAGGATTTGATGGTCACAAGAAGGTCAAAGGACGCAAACGCCATCTGGTAACGGATACGACGGGTATTCCATTGATGGTCAAAGTCACTGATGCCAATGTTAGTGACAATCAGATAGCTATCGAGTTACTAACAGAAGTGTTTAGCTGGTACATAACAATTCAGTTGGTGTGTGCCGATGCCGCCTATCGCGGCGAATTAGAAGACTGGTTATATCTGGCTCATCAGTGTCAACTAGAGATTGCATCTACGCTAGGGCAGCAGGGGTTTGAAGTTGTTCCGTTACGATGGATTGTTGAACGCACATTCTCTTGGCTTGGTTGGTTTCGTCGATTGACTTTGGATTATGAACGCTTTCCTAAGACTGCTGAAACTATGGTATACATCGCTTCCATCTACTTGATGCGAAATCGAATCAAATGACTTTTCAAACAGGCTCTAAGAAAAACTTCCATTCCTAGTTGATAATTTAGATTTCGTGCGAAAACAGGAACCGTCTTCAGGGTTGACCGGTCACGTTATTTGATACGCAGGTTGGGTCGAACTGAAATTCATGAGAGATCGTGTTCAGAAAGCGCGTTTCCGGGTTTCATGCCGCCGTAACATATCGAACTTCGAGTAAAACTCAACTCGTAACTGCCCACCATCCGGAATTGCAAATCGCAGAACTCCTATCTTTAATGTACGCCTAGATAGCAACTCCCTACAAGCAAAAATCTGACACAACACCCTTCGGTAGGAAAACTAATTCGAGATTCTAGACGATCCGTCCCCTACTCAACTCCCATCGCCTTCAAATTCCTCAAACTGATTCCCAAACTCTCAAACGGATCGCGCTGGCAGGTGTCCTGTTCGACGATGTACCACTCCACGCCCGAAGCTCTGCTCGCCTCAAGAATTGCCGACCAATTCAGATTTCCCTCTCCCACTTCGGCAAACAGTTGAGTGCTCCCCTTCATCTCCATATCCTTGACATGAATTGTCGGGATGCGTCCCTTTAAGTTGCGAATCCATGCCGCCGGATCGCCGCCCCCGTGTTGAATCCAATACGTATCAAGCTCGCTCTTTAGAAGATCGGGATCGCTTTCATCGTATAGTATTTCCAAGCCAGTACGACCATCAAATCGCTCCAACTCAAAGCTGTGGTTATGGTAGGATACGACGAGTCCGCCTTCGCCGAGGCGCCGCGCCACGTCAGAGGCCTCCTTGGCGAAACGTGCAAACCCTTCGGCGCTGCGATCGGCGCCGGGTATGCTGCTTATCGCCACGTACTTACAGCCCAATAGTTGATGTTCATCAATCACGGACTGGGGTTCATTGCGCATGCGTTCATAGTCGGTGTGCGTCGCGCATATGCACAATCCCTCTCCATCAACGAGTCGTTTCAGTTCGGCGGGCTCAATCGGACCAAGCGCTGAACATTGAACGGCATCGTAACCGAGTTGCTTCACCTTCTTCAATGTCTGGGCGACATCAGCCGGCGTTTTAGTGAAATCGCGCACGGTATACAGTTGCGCTGCAATTTGCGATGTAGGCATAACTTAACTCCTTTGAAGTTTCATCTTGGCGCGGCCGCATTATAACAGGTTGACGTCAACGTATCAATCCAATCCGAGAATGGGTAAATGAAAAGACCGGTGGGATGGAGGAAAACGTCGAGTTTCGATGGCAACCCAAGAGATCTCAATCCACCGGCAACTTGGCAACAAACTCCTCCTCCGTGAGGATGTCGACTCCAAGCTCCACCGCTCGATCATATTTTGAACCGGGCGATTCTCCGGCAATTAGGCAGTCGGTCTTTGATGTGACGCTTGAGGTAGTTTTTCCGCCGCACTCTTTTATCTTTTTGGACGCTGCCGAGCGCCCCATCTGCGACAGTGTTCCCGTCAAAACAAAGGTTTTTCCTGTAAAGAAACTCTCTTGCGGGATGTCCGAAGGTACGCTTTCATCTCGTGCCCATTGTAGCCCTGCATCCTTCAGCCGTTGCAGAAGTTGCTGATTCGCCGTCTGTTGGAAGAAGTGGCATACGCTTTCAGCCAACTTGGGCCCGATTCCGTGGATGCTCGCAATCTCCTCAACACCCGCGGCGGCAAGTGCATCGATTGACGAAAAACGCTCAAGTAGCAACTCCGCGACGCTCTGTCCAACGTGCATTATCCCGAGTCCAAACAAGACTCTTGCGGCTGGGACGCTCTTGCTGCCCTCAATCTCGCGAATTAAGTTGTCCGCCGACTTCTCGCCCATTCGCTCGATTTTCATGAGGTCGGTTCTCTGGAGGTCGTAAAGATCTGCTACACTCTTTACCATGCCGGTATCCACAAGTTGTGTTATCACCGCCGGCCCCATGCCCTCAATGTTGAGGGCGCTGCGCCATGCGAAACTCTCAATTCTACGTTTCAACTGCATCGGACATTCGCTATTCACGCACCGAACCGCAACCTCCTCCGTTGAGCGCTGCACGGGAGAATCACAAGCCGGGCAGCGGTCAGGCAGATGAAATACCTTCTCCGTTCCATCCCTCTTCTCCTTTACAACGGAGATCACCTTCGGAATGACATCACCTGAGCGTTCTAACACAATGGTGTCACCGACACGGACATCTTTGCGGTGAAGGTCTTGCTCGTTGTGCAAGGTCGCGTGTGTAATCGTCGCACCCGACAAGTGTACAGGCTCAAGGATGGCTCTGGGTGTAAGCACGCCGGTTCGTCCCACTTGGACATCAATGCCGAGAACTTGCGTGGTTGTCTGACGTGCGGGAAACTTACAGGAAACCGCCCACCGCGGGCTTTTTGCCGTATATCCAAGTTCGGTCTGCTGCGCAATTGAATTCACCTTTACAACAATTCCGTCAACATCGTAGGCGATATTTTCGCGTTCCGCCGTCTGGCGATGGCAGTAGTCGATGACCTCCCCTATCGATGGAAAGCATTCGGTGGACGGGTTGACTTTGAACCCCATTTCAATCAATAGAGCCAGCGATTCAGAATGTGTCCCAATTTCGATACCCTCGGCGTAACCCAAGGTGTATATGAATATATCAAGCGGGCGCGATGCCGTGATTGACGCATCCAGCAATCGAACCGATCCGGCGGCGGCGTTTCGAGGGTTAACGAAGGGCGCCTCATCGTTTTCTATCCGTTCTCTGTTAATGTCATCCATCCGATCGCGCGGTAAAAATACCTCTCCGCGCACCTCCATTAGCGTCGGAGTCGAATTGATTGAGGCAACTCTTAACGGTATAGAACGGATCGTCCGCAGATTGGCGGTGACGTTCTCTCCGTATTCCCCATCCCCGCGCGTCGCCCCGCGAGTCAACTGCCCATTCTCATAAACCAGCGAAACACCCAAACCATCAATCTTCAACTCTGCAACGTACTCAATCTGCTCATCAGGCAGCATCTGCCGCACGCGTCTGTCAAAATCGTACAACTCCTCGGGACTGAACGTGTTGTCTAAGCTCAGCATGCTGCTGTAATGCCGAACCCGCTCCCCGAATCCGACGGCGCCACCGACGCGTTGCGTGGGCGAATCGGGAGTAATCAGCTTCGGCGACTCCGCCTCCAGCGTCTCCAATTCCTTCAACATCAAGTCAAAGTCGGCGTCCGAAATCTCCGGCTGATTCTCGACGTAATACTTGTGCTCGTGATAGCGGAGTTTGTCTCTAAGCCTATTTAATTGATTTTCGATTGATTGCGTGGTCATATGCTACGTAAATTTAACGTTCACAAAAAAATGAGCATCGCCAAATTGATCGTTTTCCTCATCATACATCAAAGGACGTGCGTGAATCAACAGATATAGATAACCTACCAAGTAACACTAACAAAATAAGCGTGTTGGAAGGCGTTTTCGACAATTCGATTTCACCTCAATTTCGTAGATGGGAAAACCGATTTAAGCTGCTTGTGCAACCAAATGAAATCCCAACTGATTGGCTTTGCGTTTCAGGTTTTTAACCGCCCTTTGGCGAGCCTGTTCTTCATAGTAGCCGGAAGGAGGTTCACGGTAGGGCGTCCGATTTCTCAACATGGCATAGATAATACGTGCGAGTTTATGAGCGATTGCCGTGATGGCTTGAGCAGGACCGAGCCTCGCTCGCTGACGACGATAATAACCGCCGAGGGCGCCTTTGCTATTTGACACGCCTTGCGCCGCCAGCCTCAGAGCGCGTGCCGCACGATTGTTGTTTTTCTGCGTTTGACGCTGCATCACTTTGCCACCCGTGATTTGGTTGTTCGGACATAAACCCAGCCAGGAGGTGAAATGTTTGACTGAAGGCCATTTGCTCATATCGATGCCGATTTCACTCAATATCGCTTGTGCATTGAGCACATTGACTCCCTCAATCTGAGTGAGATCTACCCCGCTCAGTTGATACAGATGTTGACGCAAATTAAAACAGGGCTCATTCCCCTTTGGACGCCGCCGCTTTCTTTGACTCTCCGGCAATGGGTGCGCTTTGATGTCAATCTGGGGTTCAATCCTCTGATAAAACTTTTCGATTTCTACATCACAATCGCTGATTTGCTGCTGATAAAAATCGTAGGCTTGCAACGCTTGCTTGAGGGCGAACACATGTTCGGACTTGTAATTGCCCTCAAGAGATTTGCGAATCTCTTTTTCACTTTTGGTACATCGCTCATCACGATGGGCTGCCAATTGGTGGGCATCGCGTTCACCCTTGACGATGTCTCTGATGATACGCATGCCTGTCAAACCGGTAATGTCTGAGATGACGTTGGTCAGCTTAAGATTCATCAGTTGCAATGCCTTCTGCATATGCTGCACTTGTGTCGAGCACATAGCGATTAGATTGGCTCGATGTCTCACCAATGAGCGCGAGGCACAAATCTCTTCAGCCGGGCGGAATGAAGTCGAAAGCAGCCCATAGGTATGCAACTGCTGTATCCATTGACAATCTTCGATGTCAGTCTTCTTACCGCTAACGTTTTTAATATGACGCGCATTCACCAGATACACTTCAAAGCCGCGTGCTTCAAGCATTTCATAGATTGGAAGCCAGTAGATACCTGTTGATTCCATCGCCACCGTGGTCACGCAACAATGCTGTAACCAATCCACTAAGAGATGGAGGTCTTCGGTAAAAGTCTTAAAGACTCGCACACAGTCTTTATCTCGTCCTTCAGGGACAGCGGCATAAATTTCAGCGTCTCCGATGTCGAGACCTGCCGCGTTATAATTTATTTGTTCAAGAGCGTTCACGTCTTGAATCTCTTGGGTAGGAGGACGTTCTTTGAATCGTCCTTTTCTCGAAATGCCGGTTTTACGCCGTCTTTTCATGGCGAGTTCTCCTTGCCGAGATAGGGTTCGGAATATACAACATGGGTTTCAAAACCGGTTCAGGCGGGGTTATGCTTCGAATCTCTAGTCTACCAAACGGGGTACCAAAGCAGTAAATCCCATGAAAGGGAATCTTGCTTGCGTCCACCAATGAACAAAACATGCATAACCCGGACGACGCTCTCAAGCGGGTTTACAAACACCAAGAAAATTTCCGTCTTTGCAATGCCTAAACCAAACCTCATTATTGTAGCATATGTGTTACTTGCTGAAAGAATTATCCCGACAGGGATAATGGCACGCTCTCAAGTAACACTCTCGATTTCTATACACGTGTCGCCCCTCTGGGGCTAGGTTTCTATGGGATTCCGGTTTTCTATACACCTGCCGCCCCGCTGGGGCTAAGAACCTTTACCCGTGAATGTTACTTGTGGAAAGAATTATTCCGACAGGGACAATGGTACGCTACCAAGTAACACTCTTTCGGAACCAGTCACAGAGCGAGAGTTGAGTGTCGCTTGATGAGGGAATCATTCCGCCAAGGATAATGTGCGCTATAGACAAACCGTCGGGGCAAGAAGATCTTTATGGGAGCTCTATCGCGTTCGTTATCCATTCACTTGATTACTCACTATCCGTTCGCTTGATTCCCTCCTACATGGAAATGTGAGGCAGTTACTTGCTGAAAGAAGTATTCCAATAGGGATAATGGCATGCTCTATAGGAAAAAGCATCTGAAATCACTTCATCGGCCTCGCGTTCAAACTAACCATGGCGGCTGTTTGCGGCTTCATGGGCCCTTCACACTACAACATCATCGGAGTGGAAGGTGTATAAAATCAGTAGATGTTCACGGTCCTTTGATTGCCCCTTGTTCTGTCGCTCAAGAACTCGAAAATGTGAACAAAATGCCGATCTACTACCCATTTCGGACGTTTTCGGCTGAACTTGTACCTATTTCTCTTGTAAAATTCCCCAAAATATAGGTACAAAAATGTGAACGGAGGCATGATTTCAAGAGGGTGTTCACATGGTTTGATTCAGTACTTTCCTTTGATAGCGTGGGTCCATAGGTAAGCAAATGTGAACAAGATGTTAACAGAAAAAAAGTTCGTCGCCATAAAGGTCACTCTTAAAGCCTGTTTGAAACGCACGATTTGTCAGGTGCGCAGGGGAGTTCTATCGCCCTCCCTATTCAGTCGGTTGAAGGATCTCTATCGCGTTCGCTATTCACTCACTTGATCCCTCCCTATTCAGTCGGTTGAAGGATCTCTATCGCCCTCCCTATTCAGTCGGTTGATCCTACAGAATTGTGCGAGAAAGAAACCAAGTTTTGAAGAAAAAACTCGGTTTCGACACGCATGATTTTACTCGAAACGGCATTTCAAACAGGTTTTTAAGTACGCGCGAAGCCGAAGCGCCGCCCCGTTCGAACACGGGAAATCGGCAATTTGAAGAGTAGCGCATCCACTCCGCAACTTATTAGTCCGTTCCTTATCATACTAACCTTTGGTGCTAGTTAATTGGTACATGATTTTCAATGACATACTATATCTAGGTTGTTAGCAGGTCAGGTAGGCGCAACATTTGTCAACCGCGCATAATCGCACATCATCGTGTCAGTATATAGTATGTCATTTATGATTTAAATACTACATATACTAGCACCATTGGTTACTATACACGTGTAAAGTTGTCAATGCAAAATCAGATGCGTATTGCTTGTAGTAGGGTGGGCACGGCTCACCATTCCTTTTTGGCACAATCTCCATCACCAAAGCGAAATCAATCTCGATTAAAACTTGACAACGATTTCGCTACGATTGAAAATATCGCGAGAAGTCGTTAAATTGAGGTAAACGCCCAAACAAATGGAATCGCTTTCGCCTCAGCAAGAGGAAAATATCCACCAACACTACGGACTAGAGGTTACCACCGCTGTCCCGATAGGTACAGGCGCCATGAGTTCCACAATGGCGCTCAATACCGATCAGGGAAAACTGTTTCTAAAACGCTATAAACCTGCATCCGACCTTGACCTCAGCCCGTCAATGCACATCCCCCGCATCGCCTTCACCCATGCGGTACAGGAATATCTTGGGAAACCGGAGTTCTCTATCCCTCGCCTCCTCCGAAATCGTGACGGCGACACGCTATCGGTTGAAGGAAGCGACATCTACGCGATTTTTGAATTCGTGGAAGGACAGGGTTACGACGTTGCACAACCGATTGGAGCGCTGCATTCCGCGGGCGAAACCCTGGGACGCATTCACAGAAAATTGCAGGGCTTTCAACCAACGGTCGGCTTCAAGTGGCTACCTATGCACGAGGAGGTTATCAATCTGCTGCGCCTGCGGCTTGAACGGATACGTATCGCCGCGTCGGAAGCTGACGGGTATCCCGTATCGCGGAATCGGATTGATGAATGGATGGGGGAAGTGGAAAGATTGGCGGCGGAAATCTCCGAGTCGGACGACGGAGACTGGATTATCCACGGCGACTATCGCGCACAAAATTTGAAATTCGATGCCGAGGGAAAAGTGAAAGCTATTTTGGATTTCGACTCCGCACGACCCGCCAACCGTGCCTACGATCTCGCGTACGCCTTGGTCTTCTTCCCCTCCGTTTACCAAGACACTCCTTTAACGCCCCAGCAAAAGTCTATTTTCCTTGAAGCTTACGAGGCGGTTTGTCCTTTAACAGAAGAGGAACGAAGCGCTCTCCCCGCACATCTCAGGCTCGCCTACCTCCGGGGCATGACGCTGTGGCTGCATCTCCACGATCTTGGAGGTATGCGCGAGCGGGTACGCCCGTGGATTGAAGGATTCCTAAGCGGAGCGGATTCGCTAACCCAATTATGACCTATCAAGTAACACTCTCGGAAAGCCAGTCATAGAGCGAAAAATGAACGTGTACCGCTGATGGATTGCGATCGCAAACTAACAGTTTGCGGTACAAGAGTGTTGCTTGCTGAAAGAATTATTCCGACAGGGATAATGGCGCGCTATCAAGTAACACTCTCGGAAAGCCAGCCATAGAGCGAAAAATGAACGTGTACCGCTGATGAATTGTGATCACAAACTGACAGTTTGCGGTACAAGAGTGTTGCTTGCTGAAAGAATTATCGCGACAGGGATAATGGCACGCTCTCAAGTAACACTCCACATTGCACTCCTCTGGAGTGCAGACGCGATGGGGAATCGTGTTCTATTGACATCTCACTCCTCTGGAGTGAAACCATTCTACGAAGGAACGCTTTTTCAAAACCTGTCATAGAGCGAAAAATGAGTGTTACTTGCTGAATGAATTATCCTGACAGGGATAATGGGGCGCTACCAAGTAACACTTTTTCAGAGCTAGCCATAGAACGAAATATGAGTGACACTTGATGATGCGCTAGACACATTGCGCTCCGCTGGAGCGCGGAGATTGGGAGACACCGCGATTCTATTGACATTGCATAGGATTTACTATCGCGCTCCCTATTCAGTCGCTTGATCCTCTGGAGTGAAAAGCATTTTACGAAGGAACACCTCCCCAAAGCCTGTCATAGATCCGAAGATGAGTGTTACTTGCTGAAAGAATTATTCCGCCAAGGATAATGTGCGCTATAGACAAACCGTCGGGGCAAGATGCCCCTCCTACATGGAAATGTGAGGTAGTTACTTGCTGAAAGAATTATTCCGACAGGGATAATGGCGCGCTATTAAGGAACGCTTTTTCAAAGCTAACCGAGGATTGAAAAACGAGTGGTGCTTGCTGAATGAATCATCCCGAAAGGAATGATGAGATGCTACCACAGCACGTTCTGTCGGCGCACCCAACGACCTTGAAAACACCTTGATTTGTTACTTGAGCCAAATAGTTAACCATCTCTTCCTAAGAGCGTTTGGACTCTCTGCAAAACTGTGTCAACTGTGGTCATGGGCAAAGAACATATCAACTCCGCATTTCTCACACGCCAATCCGCGCTCTTGAGTTGGTCCGCAAGAATAACCCCATTTACATCTAGCCCGGCTGGGATTGTAACCTCAAAAGGATACCCCTTCACTCTACTGGTAATTGGGCACAGAATTGCCAGACCTACGGTGCTGTTATAAGACTCTGGTGATAGTACAACGGCAGGACGCCGTCCCGCTTGCTCGTGCCCGGCTTGAGGATTGAAGTCAACCCACACCGCATCACCGCGTCGTGGAACGTAGTTGGTTGGTCTTACCATTCTTCACGCCCCACCGGAGAACCGGTGTCAACTTCGCCATGAATATTGTACTCTGTCACTTGATCCAGAAGCTCATTCAGCTTCATGGGAGACGATTCGTCCTTAATCACCAACCACGTCACTAACTCAAAATCCGTCGTGTCGCCAACCTGCTCGGATTCGAGCGGCAATACCCCGCCGCGACCGGATCGAAGATTGGTGAAAGCGCGCTTCTCGTAGGTATGCGAAATGGATTTAACGGCTTCCCGGAGTAGTTTGTCGTAACCCAACATGTCGGCGCCGTTTTCCGTGTGTTCATCGAACAACGCACAGAGTTCGTCATACGGACTGGTCTTCGTCTCACACAATTGACGGTACATCTCAAGGATTTGCTTCGGCTGGGCAAACGTAAACCGCACGACGCCTTCCTCTCGAACGTAGACCAGGAAGTAGGGATGGGTCGGATTCAACTTTTCGTTCTCCTCCGACTTCGATTTCTGTTTGAGGCAAAAGATAACACCGGGTTTAATTATCGGATCTCCCGCGGGCGGAGGCACAACGGCGTAAAGCCCGAAAGGCGCCTCCTCAAGTTTCTTTTTGTTGCTTTCGATGTACCTGATGAGTTCCATACGGAAATCGTCAAGCGTGAACTCGTTGAGGGAGACGTTTTCGTCAAACTCTTCAAGGTCAAGGATTTCCTCTTGAAGTTTCAGGAGTTGTTGGTCGCGGTATTTGAGGTCCCCTTCAATGGCTTCGGAGAGCGCGTCGGGGTCAAGCAGGTTATCTCCCTGCGCAGCCGTGACATCCACCAGCGCCATCCGCGCTTCAACCCGATTTTTCAGGTTGATGTAACGATTCAGGTCGGGGGTGGGCCAGAAGTTCACTAAATGAACTCGGTTGTTGACGCTTCCAATACGGTCAATCCGTCCGAAGCGCTGAATGATGCGCACCGGATTCCAGTGGATGTCGTAGTTGATCAGGTAGTCGCAGTCTTGCAGGTTCTGGCCTTCCGAGATACAATCCGTGCCGATGAGTAGGTCTATTTCCTCGTCCTGAAGCATTTCCCTATCGCTGCTCCGGTTCTTCGCAATTGGCGAGAAATTGGTAAGGATGTCGACAAAGTTGGTTTTGCCCAGGGTGGTTCTGTTGGGCATGGTGCCCCCCGTCACCATCCCGGTACGGATGCCCAATTCCGTCTGCGCCCATTCATGCAACTCCCCGTAGAGGTAGTCGGCGATATCCGCAAAGGCGGTGAATACCAATACCTTTCGATTTAGAGTTCCACGCTTGGTGGTTGAAGGATTCTTAACTTTCTCTCGAATCAACTGCTTCAGTCTGGTGAGCTTTGCGTCACGGGCCGGGTTGACTTTTTCCGCGGAGCGGAGGGGGCGCTCAAGCTGTTCTCTGTCCTGCCGCAAATCCTCCAACCACCGCTCCACGTCAAGGTGCGCCGTCTTGAATTTCAGGCTCTTCCCCACCTCCAAAGCCGCTTGCAGGTCTTCGTCATCACCGGCGTCAATCTCCATCTCCGCCGGATCGAGGTCGGGGTTTTCGTCGCGGAACTCCTGAAACCGCCGGATACGTTCCTCCAACTTTTCAATCTTATCAAGCGTACGCTCCAGCGTAATCTTGAAGGAGTGGACGGAGCTCTCCAAGCGTTTGAGGAAGTTTACCTTCATCATGCCAATCAGGAAGTGCTCACGGTCAATCTGCGTAAAGTTTTTTACCAACTCCAAGTTGTATTCGGACTCGTGTTCGGGTCGGAGATATTTGGTCGGATTGTAGAGCGACAGTTGATACTCGGAAATCTCATCGTTCAGCGCGTCGTAAGACAGGAACTCATCCTTGAGATCTATTTTGGTATAGATGGATTCGGGCTTGCCGCGTTTCGGGAAGCCGCCCAATTCTCTCATCGAGTCGGGGTAGTATTTTTGAATTTGCTTCCGCGACCGCGCGATGGTCAAACCGTCAAGCAGTCTGAAGAAGTGGGTACTCAGTTCTTCCAGCAGATTCTGGCTGCTGCGCGTCCCCTCCTGCTTTGCCCACTTGTTGAAGGCGGTTTGGGCGCTTGAGATGGTTTCTCTCAGATTGGCGACGCCGAGTGAATCCTTGAAAGCGTCGTCGCGTTCCTCTGTAAGAAAGTAAAGTTGGTTGCGCAGATCGCGTAGATCGTTGTTGACCGGCGTCGCGGACAGCAACAGCATCTTGGTGTTTACGCCGCTCTTGACAATGTCATCCATCAGCCGTTTGTAGCGGCTCAAGCGTATCAGGTTGCCGTCCCGATCTTTTTTTCCGGGGGTGTTGTTTCGGAAATTGTGCGACTCGTCAATAACCACCAGACCGTAATTACCCCAATTGAACGACGACAGATCCACATCCCCCGACATGCCGTCCGCCCGGCTCAGGTCAGTATGCGAGAGAACGGTATAGCCGAAGCGGTCATTTGGGAAGGGATTGAGTGTGTTGCCCGTATATGCAGGGTAGATGGTCCAGTTCTCTCGTAGTTTCTTGGGACATAGCACCAGCACGTTTTCGTTGCGCAGTTCAAAGTATTTTATCACCGCAAGGGCTTCGTATGTCTTTCCCAAGCCGACGCTGTCTGCGATAATACAGCCGTTGTGCGTCAGGATTTTGTTGATTGCCCCTTTTACGCCGTCCTTCTGGAAACCGTAGAGCGCGTTCCAGATTTGCGTGTCGACGAGTTGCGGCGGTGTGTCCAGCAGGCCCCACCCCTCCTGATCGCTCAAGTACCGCTCAAAGAGATGATAAAGCGTCTTGTAGTAGACGAACTCCGGCGCGTAATTCTCATAGAGTTGATTAAGGTAGGACAACACTTCATCCTTAACATCCACGACCTGTTTCTCGTCATACCACAGTTCGTTAAACCATTGTTTCAGGTCGGTAACATCCCGGTTGTCCTCAACCTTCAAATTGAGTTCGATGTTGCCTTCACTTTCGCCCAATCCCAAGCCGCGCACGGTGAAGTTGGAACTACCGAGAATCGCGTGTTCCCGGTTGGTATCGTCGATGTGGTACATCTTGCCGTGCAGCAGGTTTTCCTTTTGGATTGAGCGAATCTCGACCTTGTCTTCAATCCACGCGGCGCATTCCCTTGCCACCCGCTTGAGTTCAAGCTGGTTCGTCAACTGCAAGCCGCCGCTGTCTATGATGAATGATTTCTTTTCCGTTCTTTCGGGATCTAACCGGTTGATGAATCGCGGTTCGCCGAAGAGGAAGCGAAGGTCATTGATTCCGAGCAAAGACGATCTCAAGGCGTCGAAGGCGTAAATCGTGAAGTAGGCTGAGACGATAGAGAGTGACGATCCGTCTTTGATATAGTCCTGCAGGAATCTGCCGACCGTGCCGCGATGGCGGTTATCACGAATACCGGAAGGGAATAGTGAGGTGTTTTCTGCCATGGTTTTTTCCCTTTGTCTGAACTGTGATTCATGAGATTATGGTGATTGCCATGATTTTGTTGATTAAAGTTTTGTGTTCGTAACTCTTCTGAATTCAAGGCTTCGTGCGCCAAAGTTGATTAGCAACCCAACCTCCAGATTGTACGCCTCCAGATAGTTGATTGCTTGCGCCAGGTGGATGTCATCCAGTTGGATAATAGCCTTCAATTCGACGGAGACAACGCCCTCTATCAAGAAATCGGCTCTTCGCGTGCCAATTTGTTGCTCTCTGTAGTAGACAGGCATCTCATGCTCACGACTGAAATGAATTTTTTGAGCAGCCATTTCGAGCGCTAATGCCCTCTGATAGATTACTTCCTGAAATCCACTGCCTAACTTAGAATGTACCCGCATGGCACAGCCAATCACTTTTTCCGTCAACGCCGAATACTTATACTCCTCTTTAATCATAGTCCATCACTTCATCACAAAAATCACAGTTCAGACAGCAATGTCGTCTTGCAAAGATTCCGCCGCGAAGATTGTCAAGCGTAATTCTTCGCCAAACACCTCGTATACCGGCGTTTTACCGCTCAGTCTCTCGCTCTCGTTCAGAATGATACCGACGCCCTCGCCGCGGCGTTCCAAAAAGTGGCGCCGGGTTGTCTTAGTTGCCAGATGGTCCTCAAGCGTCGTTTCCGAAAGTAGCCGGGCAAGGAGCTCATTACGGGTCGCTTGGTTATAGGGCAAATCTTCCACAGTCAAGGTGTACCCCAACGCACCGGGCGAATAAAGCTCCAGCCGATCCGCAAACATAAACAGTCGAATTTTTGAGCCAGCTTTTGAGTAATCTCTGTGTACGACGGCATTAACGACTGCCTCAAAAACGGCTCTCATGCTGTACTGCGGCCGCTCGATTCTGCCAATCTCCTTTCGCGCGGACACTTGGTTGTGCTTTTCAACGAATTTGAAGGCGTCCACAATTTGTTCATCCAGCGGTCCCTTGAAATCCTTGGCGTCAATCTGGTAGTTGGCATCCTTTTCCACGCCATTGTAATAGACCGCCTGAATGAAACTATTATAGAGGTAATCATCGGGTTTGTGATGACACATCAACACCCCGGCGACGGATGCTCGGTAATTCTCGCCTTCCTTGACAAGCAAACGCCGCTTAAGGAGCAGGTTCTCCTCTTCGCCTTCAGCCACGCCAGGGGTTATAAACCGCTGATAAAGCGATCTGCTCAATGTGTCTCTGTGAGTGTTCGGCACGAACTGTTCATCAAAAGCCATACGATGCACTTGCGAACGATTTTGTAACAATCGCCCTAACTGCTCGGTGGTCATCTCTCTCTTGGTGCTGCCCTGACGGATGAAATAACCGTTGGCTGATCGATGCACAAACGGGGTGCGAGACACATCAATTTTTATCAGGTTCTTCTCGTCAATGCACAACTTCTCCGTCACAATGTGAACCGGCGGATCGATGCTGTCTTGGCATATTTCAACCACCGTTTTCTCAACCCTTTCCAAGCTCTCGCGATCAATCCCGACGATGCCGCCGTTATCTTCAACACCGATGAGTATCACCCCGCCACGGTCGTTAGCGAAAGCCGCCATCTCATCGGAGAGTTCTTTTCGTTCGGGCAACTCTCTCTTGAACTCAATCATTGAGTCCTCACCCAGGAATATTTTCTCACGGAGTTCAGTCAGGCTGTCAAACATGGTTAAGTTCCCAAATGAATACGTTTATAGCGCTCTTCAAATGCGTGTCGCCCCCCTTCCAGAATTTCGCATATGGATTCCCGGACATCTTTTTCCTGAATGCTCGCAGCCCGCCTTACGTGGGTTTCACCACCGCCGACCTGAAGCGGTAGAACCATCTCCGCATCGCCGTTGACTACTATGTTGGCGTTGTGCGTAACGATGATAATCTGCCTTTTGCTTTTCATTCCTCGCAACTGTTTGACAACCAACTTGTAGATTAATTCGTTATCCAAATCATCTTCAGGTTGATCGAGCAACAGTGGCTCATCTCCGTAGGAAAGGATAAATGCTAACAACGCGGCGGTTTTCTGTCCCGGAGAACTCTGTTCTATGTGCTGATTTCTGGGGCCAAAGGTAACTTTCAAATCATCCTCGGGAAACCACAAGATGAAATCAATCATTGATTCTTGAGGTAAGTTCTGCAAACGTCGGGTAAAGCGGTTATCTTTGGCAGCCAGCTTTTCATCGCGAATATCTTTAACTGCCGTTTTGAGTTCTTCAACCTTTCCACCACCGTCCCGTAGATAAACCTCTTTCAGGGCATCAATATCTTTTTCGAAGCCATCTTGGCATTGTAATATTCTACGGATCTCTTCTTCTATACCGTGTTCGCCGCCCCAATCTTCGCCAAACGGATTGACTTCAATGCTGACCGAAGAGTTATCGCGTAGAACACGCGTTAGAAATTCTTTCCTTTTTTGCGAGAGCTTCGTTCTGTTTGTATTTATCTGGTTGTACACTTGTTTCTTCGCATGTTCCAATTCTTGCCACTGCGAACGATAATCGGCAATGAGATTCAATTCCGTCTGTATACTTTTCTGTTTCGTCAATAGCCAAGGGTACTGCTGTGGATCAATATTATGCTGTTTCATTTCCGAGGACAAAGACTCGTACTTTTTCATATCTGTCTTGAGGCGTCGCATCCAGTCTGCAGCACTCTTTTCAGTATTCCAGTTGTGAATAGATAATTGAGCGTCTTGTACCAATTGGTCTAATTGGTCTTGAATCGTTTGCCATTTTTCGTTTGTTTTTTGTAAAACCGAAAGAATATCGGTATCGTCGGCAAAATGCTGCTTATCGAAATGCGCCGGGGTAATGTCATGCAGCGTGTCAGCAAGACGACAACTCATCTCTTTCCATTTTCCTTCCAAGCTGTCAATCTCGCTTAACTGCCTCTGCCGTTTACTAAAATTTCGCAGTACAGCCTCGTGCCCAGATTTTTCTATTTGCTCAATCTGCCGTGCGAGGTCGTTTGACTCTCCTTGTAGCCGATTTTCGTGGGAAATTTTATGCTTCAGTTCTCTTTGTTCACCTTCAATCTGTTTGTACTGGTTGACCAAATCCGTGTGTTGTGTCTTAAACGTCCAAGAGTCAACTTCGGGCGCTTCATCAATAACTTGAATCAGCGCGCCTGTATCATTTGCTAGTTCAAGGATTTGCCTCTGGCTATAAATTCGTACAGGAAATAGCGAATGTATTTCTCCGGGGCTAGGTTTCCAAATGCCATCTTTTTCCTCCTCCAAAGAGGTGCTACCCGCTTCGGCTGACCATTTCAACCGGTACCGCACCTCACCTTTGCGATAGATTAGCGAAATCGTGCTGTTCTCAATCAGTAAGCTGTTAACCTCCTTCACATCAAAATACTGACGGGTTCCTTTTTCTAGTGACTCCGGAAGTTCCGCAACGCGCTGCAGGCTTAGGCGCATGAATTCCACCAATGTGGACTTACCGCTTCCGCGTCCACCAATTATAGCGTTAAGAAAGGGGCTAAATCTGCAATTGAGGGGCTCTGTACGGCCAATGTGTTTTGCTTTGCATATTTTGAGTTCCTCTAGATAGTGCGGCGCGTGCCGGTTGGGGTCAGCGTGCATTTTGCGATTAACGGAGACGGTTCCATCAATCAGCGCTAGCTTCAATCCGTTAATGGAAGGTTTATCCATTTTAATCCAGGTAAACGTACCAAATGCACTGTCGCTGAAGTTATGCGTATCGGAGCCTCGGACTTCAGTCCACCGCACCTTCATGTCAGTATACAGTTGGGGCTTTTGGTAATCGGTGTCGCATAACTCCATCGCGTAGAGGTTGGGATTATCCATCGCATTGTCCAATGTTAGTCCTTGCAGTTTAAACAACCCATTGGCAGTGTCGGCATGCGCCGGAATAGGGATACCTCCCTGTTCCGCAACTGCATTGACGACCTCGGTAACGGTCGTGTTCGTTACTGCATCGCTTTTGCCCTTTGTCCCCGAATAACTAACCGCACCAAGCAACTGATCGATATCGCTCTTATGCTTCTCATGTCCAAATATCGCTAAAATATGCACGTTGCCATTTGCTGAGATTTCCACCCCCGGAAACAGATACAGGGGTCGGTACCAATCGGACTGGCTGCTGGCCAATTCCTGCAACTTATTCTTCAAGTGGTCTATCCAGCCGCCGCTGTTATGGTCGGTAATCGCGACACAATCAATTCCCTCATCCATGAATGCTTTCAACCAAGATTCAGGTGAAACTCCGCTTTGACTGAAGTCTTCCGAGGCAGGTGTGTGAGTATGAAAATCAAATTTCCACCACTTAGCCCCTGCATATTCTCTTTCATTCATACTGATACCTCCACAATCGGTGCCGTATCACCACACGATTGCCAAGTGCCTATGATTTTCCCTGCGTTATCACAATTGACTATCGCACTACGTGAGGCGCTCGATAAGATTGTTCAAGCAAATTCTACAGTTAGGGGCTGGAAAAGAATAACATTTCACCAGTTTTGGGGGTTTAATAGCGCAGGGCATAGCACGGTTTGGCGTATATTGAAAGGTTATTTATTTCCATCCCCTTAGCGTTGTATCGCTATCGCTTTTCGTAAGACAATCTCGTGCCCTGTCTTTTTAGCCATTGACTAAATTACGGATTATGGAAGGTGACGCCATCTTTATCTGATTTGCCCTTCTTCACGCATCAGTATACCAGTTACTCAATCCACCGCTTCTTCCACAATCGCAATTTCTTCAGGCGATAAATCGTACAATGAGTATACTATCTCATCAATCTCTTTTTCAAGCGCGGTTGTGTCCTCATCTGGATTTGTACGTTTAGCGGCGAGAATTCCGTCAACTCGCTCTTCAATCGTCGCGACAAGATGTTGGTTCGCTTCTGTGACACGGGGAATGGGGATATTCTCAAAAAATACTTTTCTCAATTCTCTCGTCCCACCTTGTAATTCCGGGCAGTTTTCGCGAACCCATCTTGCTGCGATTCTTGAGTTAAAATAGCCTGTAAGATATTTCAGATAGTTTCCGCTTGTAATGATAAAACTCTTATCATTAGTATAAAACCCCCTCACGTCGTAAACGAATGGTAGAAACTTAGTCATGTTGGGATAAATAATCTTCTCTTTTTCAAACGCGGAATAGTATGCACAAGCTCTGAGGTTCCACCAATTCTCTCCCTGATCATCTCTATTGAATAGCCCTTTGCCTCTTACCTTCATCTTCCCCAATTCTATTTGGCTTCCCAATGTTTGGAGATGATTGTAGACGGCGGGATACTTAGTTGGAATGTCTAAATCGTAACCGGTTGCTAGCATATACAACTGTGACCGATGGACATGGTAGCGTTTAAGGTCGCGCCCACGCAGAAGTGGTTTGATGATTTCGACTGATTTCGGGTCTTGCTTCACCAATTCTTCTCGCTTGACTTCGTCTATGAAAAACGCTTCGTTGCAGCCTGTTTTTATTCCGTAGTAGATTTTTGCATCCCACTTTTTCAGTGGTATGCCAACGTCTTCTATCTTGTATCTCAGGGCAAGTCCAGCTGGAGAGCAGATTGTCCACGGCTTGCCTTTGGGGGGTAGTTCCATCGCCACACCGTTATTGCCCATATATTGGGCGATGTTATCAGTATGTGCGTCAAAGTCGGCTCGGATGGTTGTTGCTCTGAGCGTCGCGCGAAGATCGCGCGCCGTGTTTTGAAACAGTAGGATGTTGGTATCCACAGTCGCGTCAAACACACCCGGTCCCATGTCCAGTAGTTGAACAGGTTGGGTTTGTCTTACAAGGTAATCTCGCAACGCTTTCCCATATGCGGTGAGCAGCCATTTGTTGGATGTGATAAAACAGACATGTCCACCGTCTCTTGACAACTGATTCGCTTTCTCATAGAACAGACAGTAAATATCCCCTGTCTTCGTGAAACTGTCAAAATTGCACGGTTCATACAAACGCCCTAATTTACTGCCGTTTTTTTGTAATTGAACATAAGGGGGGTTACCAATCACTACATCAAACCCGTTCTTAGTATTGAACATCCATTCCGGATCAAACCAATCTGTGCATGTATTCTGGTCGTAAGGATCCCAATATGCGATTTTTTCGGTCGTGTCATCGGGGAAACCGTCGCGTTTGAGCAACTCGCTGAGTTCGGAGCGGAGAGCGGTGTCCAAATCTCGATACTTTTTCTTCGTTGGGGGCGTCCGAGCGGTAAAGTGTTTCCGACGCACCTCCGATAATTCCTTCTCTTTACGCACAACGTGCGGGTTGCGAATCTCGATTTGGGTAGGCTTTTCCACATCAATTAGGGCGTCCGACGCCACAAACTTTGTTTCCAAATTGGGCAGGGGACGCACGCCGAGATTTTCGCGCTCTCTATCAATCTTCTGATCGACGACGAGCGAGATGAAGAAGCGGAGTTTAGAGATTTGGACGGCGATGGGTTGGATGTCCACGCCGTAGATGCAGTTTTCAATTAGGTAGAGTTTGCGTCCGTAGTCGAGTTCATTCCGCTCGAAGGCGTCGTTGATGTTGTCAATTTCGCGTTCAAGATCACGGATAGTATTTTCACGTACCGTGCTATCTTCAATCTCTTCGGCAGTTTTAATGGTGTGTCGAACTTTGTCAATCTGCCGCTGTCTCCACTCCTCGTTGCGCGGGTCTAGCCTTCCCAGAACGAACACCAGTTTTTGCAGTACGCCCATCGGAAATGCGCCCGAACCGCACGCCGGGTCGAGAACCTTTAGCCCGTCAATGGCTTTTATCAGGGTTTGCGTTTCGCCTGTAGTGAATTTGCGCGGCTGACCTTTGTACGAAATCAGCGCGCGGAGATCGCTCTCTATCGCCTCTTTTTGTTCATTGGATAGGACTACCGTACCCATATCAAGCTGAGTCTGTATGGGTTCTGTCTGTCCGCTGAAATCTATCTGTGAGGGCGGCGTAGCGGGAGCGAATGCACTTTCGGATTCACGATAGGCGATGAATTCATTCTTCAGGTACGCAATCAGCGATTCATCGGTCATGTAGTTGACAATCTCGCGCGGCGTGTAATAACCTTTGGTGCTAGTTAATTGGTACATGATTTTCAATGACATACTATATCTAGGTTGTTAGCAGATCAGGTAGGCGCAACATTTGTCAACCGCGCATAATCGCACATCATCGTGTCAGTATATAGTATGTCATTTATGATTTAAATACTACATATACTAGCACCATTGGTTAATAGGAGCCGGTCAACTTGCGGGCAGTCGCACCGGTTTCTGGATTGTAAGCGGCGAGAAGGTTTTCAAACACTCTTCCCAATAGTTCCGGGTCAAGCGCCACTTCCTCCTCTATCGGAGTGTTTTCGGTGACGGTGAACTTGTAACTGTCAAGAATGTGAATTAGCCCGCGTACCTCATATTGCTTGTTCCTTGTGCCGTAGGCAGCGTTGAGGTCAATGATTTTCTTGTCAGAGAAAAACAGAAGATTGGGCACGTCCAATTTGTTCTTTTTATTGTCGGAAAAGCCGTCAATCCGGATTTCCTTCGTACCTCCGTTTTCGTGTTCGTTTTCTAGAAATTTGTCAAGACACTCGAAAAGACCACCGTTAAGAAAAGGTATTTTGTCAAACAAAGCGAGAGCTTCATCCTTGTCGCTGAAGAATTTCTCATACCGATACAAGGAATGCACCATGTAGTTTTGATCACGTCCATTGGAGTGCTTAGCCCGATTTCTGAATTTGCGGTTATCGGATTTTGTTGGCGTGTTCATTTTCTTCGTGTTCATTTCCTGATTCAGCGTGGCGAAGAACAGGTTCTGAAGAATTGCCTTGTAGTAGGTGCACTCCCGTAGGTCGGTGTTGACAAGAAGCTCTTGAATCTTCGTTTCATTGAATAGAGCATCGGGTACCAACCCCTTTTCCTTGATGAACCAGACGAAAATCAGGCGTGTTATTAGCCGTATAACGCTGGTCGCGTTGCGAATTTCCTTGTTCTTCTCGGCACCGTCCGGGAACGTCACCTCATTGACAGCCCAGAAATACCAGTTAGCAATTTCTTCGTAAAATCGTTTGTTGAGTTCCGATGTGTCCAGCGTCTTCTTCCATGCCTCATGAAGTTGCTCAAAGTTTCTGAACCTGTATTTCTCGTGCAGCTTGGCAATTGAGAGGTCGAACAGTATTAGAATGTGGGCGGGGTGGGGATCGGCGGCGTTGATGTCTTTGATGAGCGTTGCCTTCAGGAGGACATCTTTGGATTCGTCGCGCTTGTTGAGACGGCGGTCAATCACAGCAAAGGTGAGCGCCTCACCGTGTTGAAAGAGAATCATTGCCGGCATGTCGAACGGTTTGTTGATTTCGCGCGTAATCTGGGACAGTTGTGTCCGCGTGTAATGGCCACCGCTTAGCTTGATGGCGAAAAAGAGGTAGGATTCCATGCGCGTCTTGTCAATGCCGCCGCCTCCGAAGTCAATCTCAAGATTGGGATTGTTACTGATTTCCTCCTCCGTCAACTGAAACAGAAGGTCAATAGATTTCCATTTTTTCGTCAGAGCCCTATCCGGGTTCATGCGACGCTCTGGATCTTGATTGAAAACTTCAAGAAATCTCTCGGCGGCGTTCGGTCTAAGACGCATGGTTCGTCCGCTTTCGTGCCGAGGACATTGAGAAGGTGTTTCGCGTTGTCGGCGAGGTCACCGTCGGCGAATTGGTGCAGCGCATCTTCGATTTTCTTTTTTTGCCCGTTCATGTCTTATTCTCCGTATGTTTTGGTTAAGGTTAGATACCCTCTTTCTCGGTCCGTAGGTTGGGTTGAACTTCGTGAAACCCAACTCATGAGTGTTTGTATAAAAACCCAAATCGCGGATTTGCACGGTTCGGAGGATACCACGGACTATTCCCGTGCACCGAGCAAAGCACGTATTTAATCCGCGTAATCTGCCTAATCTGTTTAATCCGCGATTCAGACAAGCTCTTCTACCACTCTCCCTTCCCACCAACATAATACACCGCCGACGCAAAAATGTGCTCTGGTTTTAATCCGCGTAATCTGCGTAATCCTCTTAATCCGCGATTCAGACAATCCTTTCTACCTCTCCCCCTTCCTGCCAATAAAATACACCGCCGACGCCAAAATATGCGCATGCCTGTTCCGCATCAAAAGATAATCCAGCCAAACCACTGGAAATGTAATCCACCCCATAATCAGCGAAATCAGCTTCGCCAACAACAGATTCCCGAACGAGAAAAGCAGTCCCACATACTCCCGGAAGATCCAGTGCAACGACGTCGTCGGTCCCGCACACGCTCCGCTCTCAATTTGCGCAAACGCCGAAAACAGATGATTGAATCCTGGCACCGTGTAACGCTGGTAATCGTGCGGCGAGGCGTGAAACCCCTGCAGGAACGGCACCGCGGCGCACACATACCCGCCGGGTTTCAGAACGCGATGCATTTCCGAGACGACACGATTCGGATCTTGCACGTGCTCAAGCACGGCTTCCGAGATGACGGCGTCGAAAACCGCATCCTTGAACGGCAGCCTATGCCCGTCCCCGAGCACATCTACATTCGGCGTTGCTTCGATTTCGAGGTTAATCGTGTTCGGCGTGCGCCGATCAAGCCCCGACCCCAGATCAAGGATTTTTGCCTCCGGACCGAGTTCACCCAAGACCTTTTTCACGGCTTTCGACCAGCGCGGCGCCGGATAGGGGCATCCCATAAAGATCGAAAGAAAGCGGGACTGGCGCAGGCGATGTTTTATTTTGGAGATTCGGTCCGGTGGGTGGGTCGGGTTGTTCATGGAGAGAGGAGGGTGAGACGTACAAAAAGGCTGGTGCGCAGTGCGCACCCTACTATCTCTATGTAATCTTGACGTTGTTTGATTCGGCGGCGGCGGTGAGTTCTCTTACGATTTGTACCGTTAGCTCCGCCAAGTTTCGAGCGTAGATTTCATTGTCTTTTCTTGAATCCGAGGATTCGCGGTACTTTGCCCCGCGGCGCGAAACCCCAGCCATACGCTGACTTGCCACGGTTAAGGCTGTTGCAACGAGTTCAACCGGCGCATCAATGGGCGGCAGCGCTGCTTCCTCTATGGCGTTGGACTGCGCCTCGTGCGTGAATGCTGCTGTAGCCGATTCCTTGTTTTCTAGCGGTTCTCCTGCCAAGAACGCCTCCTGCCGTGATTCCAAGATCTCAAGCACCTGCCTCGCCGCAATCTGCTCCGCCAATCGTTTGGAGCCGCGTAGCGGTTCCGGCGTACTATGCCGCGCGCCGCCGTACCTGATCTCCACACCCCAACTCGGCTCATTCGGACTCCCGAATTGGGTAACCTCGTAAGACGGATCTCCGAGATTCCTCACATGGCAATACTCTTGGAGCAAACCTTTGTAATTTTCGACAATCGGATTGGAATTGGTATGGGACATTCTAAACAAAATTGGGATTTACGCAGCAACAGGAGGTCGCGACCTGGAGATCGCTCCTACACGGATCGGAGCATTGGTGCGGTTGGAAACCGCACCTACCTACCAGACGCATGAAAACACGCAAGTTTTAGCAGCGTGAAGTATAGATTAATAACCAATGGTGCTAGTATATGTAGTATTTAAATCATAAATGACATACTATATACTGACACGATGATGTGCGATTATGCGCGGTTGACAAATGTTGCGCCTACCTGACCTGCTAACAACCTAGATATAGTATGTCATTGAAAATCATGTACCAATTAACTAGCACCAAAGGTTTAATAACTCGCTTATCAAACGGATGATGGAATCCCTAATGATTACGGTTGTCATTGCTCACAGCCAAGAAACGATTTAATTATACCTGCATGCTAAGATATACTCAATAGGAAAATTGTATGGCGTACGGGGTATGCCTAAAGTCAACTACTTTAGCGACATAATGTCACTCAACTGGCCATATCTGCAGATAACGACATTTTAGCACCACCAGGTAGGTGACAAAATGTCGCCATACGTCGTCAGACTCAGGTTTCCGGCTATGGCACGACACTTGCTGCTATTCACACCAATCGTAAACCCCGCCTTTGAACGGGGTAACGCAATCTAATCCTACAGTGTCAGTAAAAAGCCTATAAGGAGGAATACGACTAATGGCACTTGTACCGCTTGGAGATAGAATTCTCGTTAAGCGTATTGAAGAAGATGAGCAGAAAACTAGCGGCGGAATCATCATTCCCGACACCGCCAAAGAAAAGCCGCAGGAAGGTGAAGTTATCGCGGTTGGTAAGGGCCGCCTGCTTGACAATGGCGAGCGTCAACCTGTGGATGTCGTCGCCGGGGATAAAGTGCTGTTCGGTAAGTACGGTGGTACCGAAGCCACTCATGACAACCTTGAGTATCTGATTCTGCGCGAAGACGATATTCTGGCAAAAATTACCTAAATTTTAGGAAGGAGGCATTAACATGGCAGCCAAACAACTGGCTTTTGACGAGGATGCCCGTAATGCGATTAAGCACGGCGTTGATGCGCTTGCCGACGCTGTCAAAGTTACGCTTGGTCCAAAGGGGCGAAACGTCGTTATTGATAAGAAGTTCGGAGCGCCGACCATCACGAAGGACGGTGTCACTGTCGCCAAGGAAATTGAGCTGGAAGATCCGAACGAAAACATGGGCGCTCAGATGGTCAAGGAAGTGGCTTCCAAAACCAGTGATGTAGCTGGGGATGGAACGACCACAGCGACCATTCTTGCTCAGGCGATTTACCGCGAAGGGCTCAAGAGTGTTGCCGCCGGGCACAACCCGATGGCGCTCAAGCGCGGCATTGAGAAAGCTGTTGAATCAGCGGTCAGCAATCTGCACGCTCTAAGCAGAGAGATTGGCGAAAAAACCGAGATCGCGCAGGTCGCAGGCATTTCCGCGAACAACGACCAAGCCATTGGCGACCTGATTGCCGACGCCATGGAGAAGGTTGGCAAAGATGGCGTCATCACGGTGGAGGAAGCCAAGAGTCTTGAGACGACCCTTGAAGTGGTCGAGGGAATGCAGTTCGACCGCGGCTATCTCTCTCCTTACTTCGTCACGGACGCCGATCGGATGGAAGTGATTCTTGAAGATCCCTACATTCTCATTCATGAGAAGAAGATCAGTGCACTCAAAGACCTCGTGCCTTTGCTCGAAAAGAGCGCGCAACAAGGCAAACCGCTCCTGATTCTTGCCGAGGATGTTGAAGGTGAAGCTCTGGCGACATTGGTAGTCAACAAGATTCGCGGCACAATCCAAGCGGCAGCCGTCAAGGCACCCGGTTACGGTGACCGTCGGACAGCCATGCTTGAAGATATTGCCGTGCTCACCAATGGCCGCGTGATCTCCGAAGATCTGGGAATCAAGCTGGAAAACGTGACGCTCAATGATCTTGGCACTACCAAGCGTATTGTCATCGACAAGGACAACACCACGATTATTGAGGGTGCTGGCAGCAAGGAATCCATCCAAGGGCGAATCAGCCAGCTTCGCAGCCAGATTGAGGATACGACCTCCGATTACGATCGCGAGAAATTGCAGGAACGTCTTGCGAAACTCGCCGGCGGTGTTGCAGTGATTAACGTCGGCGCGGCAACGGAAGTCGAGATGAAAGAGAAGAAGGCTCGCGTCGAAGATGCCATGCATGCGACCCGCGCCGCTGTCGAGGAAGGTATCGTAGCCGGCGGCGGTGTTGCTCTCGTTCGCACAATCGCATCGCTTGACAGCGTTCAAGCGTCCGATTCGACGGAAGAACTTGGAGTTGCGATTGTTCGTCGCGCACTCGAAGAGCCGCTTCGTCAAATTGCTCACAATGCGGGACAGGAAGACTCTGTCGTGCTTGCCAAGGTTAGAGATGAAGGCGACAACGTTGGTTACGACGCACTGAGAGATGAGTTCAGCGATATGTACCAAGCTGGCGTCATTGATCCGACGAAAGTCGTGCGTGTGGCGCTTCAGAATGCTTCGAGCATCGCCGCATTGATGATTACGACCGAGGCGCTGGTCTCCGAGATTCCGGAAGAGACTCCTGCAGCTCCGCCGATGCCCCCGGGCGGCGGTGGAATGGGTTACTAAACCGTTTAGCAGACCGAAAAAAGGGAGTGAAGGTTATATGCCTTCACTCCCTTTTTTTGTCTTGAAACCGAGTATGAAAGTATTTAGTGTTTAGTGATTAGTAAACGCCTTGAAGCCGTAGGGCGGGCAATGAATGGGTTCATTATCACACTCTACAGAATCGTGCGAGAAAGAAACCAAGTTTTGAAGAAAAAACTCGGTTTCGATTCAAACAAGCTACCAAGTAACACTCTTTCGGAACCAGTCACAAAGCGAGAGTTGAGCGTCACTTGATGAGGGAATCATTCCGCCAAGGATAATGTGCGCTATAGACAAACCGTCGGGGCAAGATGCCCTCCTACATGGATATGTGAGGCAGTTACTTGCTGAAAGAATTATTCCGACAGGGATAATGGCGCGCTCTTAACCTACTTCCTCTCCATCCAACCTACCGACATGCAGATCAATTTCATCGCGGGATTCAATCTTGCTCACGCGTCCATCGACCATATGGAAAATCCGGTCGGAGACGTCAAGCATCTTGGTGTCGTGTGTAGCGGTAATAACCGTCACACCGTTGTCCTCGTTCAGCTTTCTGAGGAGCGCGATAATCTCCAGTCCCGTCCGGGTGTCCAAGTTTCCCGTCGGTTCGTCTGCCAACACGATAGCCGGATCGTTCGCAAGCGAGCGCGCTATGGCAACGCGCTGCTGCTGTCCGCCCGAGAGTTCCAGCGGTTTGTGTTGAACCCGCTCTCCCAGACCCACGAGGGTCAACAAGTCCACGGCTTTGTCACGGCTTTCGTCGGCGGACATGCCTGCGAAAACCATCGGCAGTGACACATTCTCAAGCGCGGTCATCACCGGAATCAAGTTGAACGATTGGAAGATGTACCCGATTTTTCGGCACCGCAGCCATGCCAACTCATAAGCATCCAGTTGAGCGATGTCAACCTCGTCTATATATACCCTGCCCTCCGTTGGCTTATCCAAACCGCCAATCATATTGAAAAGGGTTGACTTCCCGGAGCCCGATGGTCCCATGATCGAGATATATTCTCCTCGGGCGATTTGGAAGTTGGCGCCCCGTAATGCCTCGACGACTGTGGTGCCCATCTCGTACTTCTTGATAAGATTCCTTACCCGCACCGTGTTTTCCTTCGGCAAATCGCGCCGAAGCCGCGTTGGAATTTCAGGCGCCGCCGCGCCGCTGGCGGGTTGAGTTGTCTGAACGTCTGCCATATGTTATTTCTTTCCTCCCTTCATGTCTTTCGGTACAGCAAATCCGATTATGCCGCGTTTTCCTAGCTGACGCATATACGTGAACAGCGATGTCTCCGCCTCTTTGCGAGTCATCTGATAGCGGTTGCAAAGTTGCTTGACGACGTGACCGACCGTATTCTGTCCGTCGCAAAGCTGCCAAACAAAGGACCCGACATCGTCCAGTACGATGACTCTCTTATCCGGCAGCGTAAACAGTTTCGCCGCGATCCGAATCCAAAACCTCTGTTTTTGGGGGATTACCAGTGAAACCTCCTGTTTGTCATCAACTTCCCATTTGATGAGCTGATTCCGCAACGGCAATGCCTTCAGCACATCGCGGCGATTAAAGTCTGAATCCGGCCGCTTCTTCAGCCTTAATTTATATAGAATTGCGTTAAGCATGCCTCGGACGTTCCAATCTTCCCTTTGCGCCGCGCCGTCAGCCTTATTGTGATGTCACAACATTGTGCGAGAAAGAAACCGAGCTTTGAAGAAAAAACTCGGTTTAGACGCGCATGATTCTACTAGCTATGACTCTTCAAACAGGCTCTAATGACACTTTATACTTGCTGCCACGTCCTCCCCAATTTTCGCTGCATCACGTTTGGCGATAGCCTGTACAACATAAATCCGATTCGATTCATGACAGCGCCAAAGATGTGCCGCGAACACTTGGCGCCGCATTACCTTATCTACTGCCAAAACCGGGGCGAAGGGAATACGGTCGGTTACGCGTGTTTGCTCGCCAATCACTCTGAGGTGTTCGTCCCCGTCATGCATCCGGGAGCTTATCTCAAAACCGTATCCGCCGATGGCTTTCGCATATTTAAGGCGGAACCACGACTCTAGGTCCTGGTCCTTTAGGGTCACATCCGCCACACCATACCGCTCTATGCTGATTTTGCGACTCCCGTCGGCAAATGAGAAAAGGAGATATCCGGAAAGTAGCTGGTGTTTCCCCAATCGATACCGACGCGGAACCTCCACATTGAGTTTATAGGCGCTCCAAAGCACATTCTGTTCAGATGGATGATCTTGCACCGATTGCAAGATTCTAACGGTCGTCGCGCGCAAATTCTCTTTGAGATGCCCCATGACCTGCACAATCGTTATGCGCTTACACGTATGACAGTGGAAGATGATACCGTTTGCGCGTATGTCCCCCTTCCATGTGAAACTGACGACCTCGCGCCCTTCGAAAACGGATTCATCTCTAACCAGATTCACATGCCGCTGAATGTGCAGCTTAGCCTCTTTGCGCTTGTAATTCTTACGCACGAGTTTGAAATACTCATCCAGCACACGACCAAGATCCGGCTTTTTCTTCTTCGACTGCGCCCACTTTAACTCCAGACGCGGCATCTCCTCGCCGTCTAGCCTTAGGTATCCATCTTTCTCATCTCCCGATAATCCGCTCAACTCCCAGTTGGAAGGAATCTCAAGTCTAATACCCGCCCAGCCGAACGTTGTCCATTCCATGGTTGGTTAAGCTTCAAACAAATTTGCGGCGCTACAACTCATTCAGATCCCGCGGATTTACAACTTCATCGGTAATGGCTTGGATTTGGCAATCCAAGCCGAGCGGGAAACAACCGTGAGTGAATTAAATTGGACTGGCCATAGTAGAAACCAAGTTTTCAAGAAAATACTCGGTTTCAACACGCTTGCGGAAGAAACCAAGGTGTCAAGAAAAAACCCGGTTTCGAGGTTCATCGCAAGAAAGAAATCAAGTTTTCAAGAAAAAACTTGATTTCGGTCGTCTCGGAAAAAACTCGGTTTCTGCGTCAGAACGGCTTCACGATGACCGCTTTTGAAACCAACGCAATTGCCACTGTCCCCATGCCGATAAGTCCTACTCCGCAGGCAAAGCCGGCAGCCAGAACAGGATTAAACATGAACCACCGCTTCAATCCGAACCGCTTAATCATATAGAATCGACCAATCACCGCGCCGAGCATTCGGGGTAGCATCATGCCCGGGTCGGCTCCAATGCCGCCCGCGATTCCGTAGAACCACATACTGGGCAGCTTCACCACCCACAACAGCCCATATAGAGCGAGGGTGGATGAGAACCCGGCGGCAACATAATCACCGCGAATCGCCTGCAACATCTGACTGTTTCCATCGCGGAGCGAAGTCTTCCAGAGCGCTTCATTGGTAGCATGAATTGGCCACCACGTTTGTACGTATGGATACTGCGACGAAGGAATCGGCGCGATTTTCCAAATGAAATGGTAGACGACGATACCTGAAACCAACAGAATCGGCATAATCAGCAGTTGAGCCGCGATATTACTGGTAAATGTCGTCCCAGTCAGTTCAAGCACACGCCAACCCTGTGTCCCGCGCCCGTAATCCTCGTCGGGCAGTGGAACGAACCAGATGTCAATCTCCTCGTAGCGGCTAAGGATAAAGGTGGTTTCATGTATATAAGGGATTTCAAAGAGATCGCGTCCCAAAATTCCGAATGTACGCGCCGTAATGTAGGAATTCAACGGGGTGTACAGGAACGCAAATCCAAGAAGGAATGTAAGCGGAAAGTTTGGAACCATCCAGTGCACCAGCCACACAAAGGTTCCCATGCCAAAGAACCACAGAAGCCCCATCAGCCAGATTGGAAAATCGCCGCGTCCCGGCGGCGGCCGGAGCGAACCGCGCTGCCCAGCCTTTTGCGATTGTGCCTTCCTGAATTTAATCAGCATCGGAATAGATGCAGCCATCCCGACGATTGCGAAACTAAACGACTTTCCCATACCGTAACTCAGCCAAAAGTCAAGGCTATTAAAGAGTCCGACACCCCGTACGTCCAACCCCGCTTTCCACTGGTGGAGTATCTCATACCGGTACAGGATTTGCGGGTTTAAGACAAACTGCGTTAACATAGCAGTGATGAATTCCGATATGATTATCGGGAACGGCATCACAAATCCGACCAGCATCTGCCCAAAATCTGTGGAAAGCGCAAACACCCCGGTTGGAGCAAATCCCTCAATGCTTTGCGTGAAGTCGATGAATGGAATTTTCAGGATCTCAATCGGTTTCGTCATCATGACGCCGGTAAGCGACGGCACACCCACATAGATGAATCCCCAAATCAAACCTGCCATGGACCCGATTGAAAACACGCGCCAACGCCAGGTTTCGGTTCTTCCGGTTGTTTCAGCCAACGCCGTTGCGCCCTGTGCATCTATCGGCGCCAACGGGTAGGGTAACCGCTCAAGATCAGCCGTAAGTCTAAAAAGGATGTAACCGGCGCTGATGCCGCGGATAGTTCCGAGTAGTTTCATTACTAGGAAGATTGCAATCGGCCAGAACCAGTCCATGTGCAAGAGCGATCTTTCGGCAATGGCAATCGAATCCCGAGCCGGCGCAACCCAGAAAGGAATCTTGTCCGCGATCTCATAAGATTCCGCTTGCGGGGTATTGATAAAATAGGCATACCAAATAAAACCGCGATACTGGAGTCCCGACCCAACGGCGGCTCCTGTTAATCCGAGCAGCATATACAGTTCTTGCCGCCTAGCTGTTGTGAACGACCGGCGCGCCAATTCCGTGAACAGAATGACGGCCACCCACGGCGCCGCCCCCGCGCCTGATTGCCCGGATACGTAGCTAAGATAGATTGACCCCGGCATCATCAGCAGTCCGACAAAAAGCGCGCCCAAGAAGACTTTTAATGTCAACCCCGACTCGAAGGTTCTGATACCGCCATCAATATCATATCGCTGCGCCCAAGCTTGCCACTCATCTGCTTGCGATATTCTCTCTCTCGCCAAATGTAGTTTTCTCCTTTCGATTTAGCTCAAGACCACGACTCCGTGACACGCCGCAATTGGCATGCCTTATATCATTCTTCCTCATCTTTGTGCTGGTAAACTTCCTCCCATATGTGAGCGGCGATAATTCCGACGATTATCACTGCTGCCGCAAACATCTGCCATTGCCATCGTCCATCGAAAAAGAGCACGCCGACAAGCCATATAAGAGACCCAACAACGATAATGATGCCTATCAATCTTTCCATAAAACTCTAACTCTCCCTCTGAATTCAGCACAACCGGCTCATGTCAAAAGAAAGTGCAAAGAGACTTTGAGAAACCGAGTTTTCAAGAAAAAACTCGGTTTCACCCACATATTCTTAACATGAGCGGCGCAATCTCTGTGCGCTACACTCCGTCAATCGGCCGGTTGGGGCGCGAGTTCGGGAACTCCGCTCGTGCCTTCATCGGCTTCACGCTGTTGACGGCCGCGTTCATGAAACTCTCCGCGAATATCGGCGCTGAACGTCCGCCAAATCAAGAGTTGTTTCCGCACGAGATTCAAGAAGCGGCGGTTAACTCGTTTCCATGAAGCGATTTCACCGCTTTCCCGATGCACATCAAGTGTAATATTGTAGAGTTCTTCCTCTTCTCCACCCACAGCGGAGGTGACAAATCGTATCGATTGGCTGACGCCCAGATCGTAGGGGGCAAGCCAAACCATCATGCTTATGGAATAGAACTCTTCCTCTTCATCACCTTCCCCCGCGCTCGTTTGGCTGAATGTAACCTGATCGGTGTAGAAGTCGCTCGCGGATTCATCCGCATGTGCATCGAAATAGTCTCGCATAAACACATTCAAACCGAGCGCCTCCTCGGACAGTACGGTAAACGGCAGATTAAAGTGCCATTCGTCACCTTCCGGCTCCGGTAATTTCCACTTGCGTTCGATATCGGGTACCGCCATTCGAGATGCCTTGATAGCTGGATAAAGCGTACTTCCGATGACCACAATCATGACGATGATAGTTGCAACCACGGTTGACATAGAGGAATAGTTCAAAGTCAAACCGGCGAGCCATCCAAAATTAACCATCACCGTAGCGGTGGCTTGACCCAAGAGATATCCCAAAACAGCTCCGACGATTGCATAAACACATGCTTCGGCAAGGAAAAGGAAGGCGATGTGCACAGGGGCAAGCCCGACGGAACTATAAATCCCGATTTCCCTCACGCGTTCGTAGACAGCACCAAGCATGGTATTCAGTACAATCAACGCTGCAATGAGAATGGGAATAAACAGATTACCCATTCCGCTAAAGGAGGTCATTCCGATTGAACTGTATAGGTACGTGTCTCTATCGCGACCAACAAAGAAATCAAGTGCCACTCGGCTCATCAGTGGGGACATGATCAAATCAAGCTTGTCTACGCCACCAAAGATGTCCGGGTCGCCTTCCAAGGGGTCCATATTGACTGCAACGCTTCGCAGCGTGCCGCCCTGATTCATGACCACTTCATACGGCAATATCGCGACGCTGTCCGGCACCAGATGGAGGTATTTCTGTAATTCTCCTTCAAGAGTTTCATCTCCTTGAGCCCCGCGAGACTGCTGCTGTTGCATCAACTGGTAATCGACCGGTGTCATCTCCTCGCCATCATTATCGGTCAAGTCTTTGAATCCGATTCCAAGCACTCCAACCACCGTGAAATCGGCACCGTAGATCGAAACCGTAGCCTTACCTACATCAGTTTCCGTTATCTCCAATACATCTGCTATGCCTTTGGGGAGGATGCAGGCGTACGGCCACGACGTAGGCCAAGAATCCTCATCTTTCAGATCAAACCATTTCCCGTATTGGAGGTGCAAATCAATGCCCGTAGCGGCGGGCTCGTTAGGCGCCATTCCAATGAGCATATTTGCGGCATAGGGCAATAGTTGACCCGTCGTGGAATCACGCGGCGGGACAGGATCCGCAGGATTAGGAGTGCGCGTCAACTGCACGAACGATTGGTCGCCAGTACCGGACGATTGATACCATGCACGGGGCGCCACGACATTGTGAACCGTGATGAATCGTGAAGGTTCATTCACACTCACAGCCCCGACTGTGTCCTCACTTTGGCTGCCGGCAACTGTTGCTCGAATATTTGACGCGGCGCCCGACGGCCCTTCAAACTTCGGAGAATCCTCTGGCGTTTCGACATACGGCGCCAAAAGCGCTTCAATCTCAGCGTCCGTCTTTCCTCTCCTCTTGAATAGAAGCCTTGCATCGTTCTCGGGAATCTTGGTTTTGCGCATGTCGTTCATGACGGAGGTTAATACAGGCTCCTCCAATGGTCGCCAATATTGGTCTCGAATCAACATGCCGGTATAACGCGGTGTCACGGCCGGTAAGCTGGTCTTGTTGGGGTGCATGAAGGTTCGGACCGACGTAAATGAGATTACGGTAAACGTGAGAATGACGAGGGTCGTACACGTCAATATCGTCCGACCGCCCCGCTTCCTCATGTTGGAGATTCCGAGGCTAAACGCCGCCGCCGATGCCGACAACCTTCCGACATCCGCCTTATATACTTTGCTCCCCTCTTGTTTAATCTTCTCAAGTTGCTCCTCAAACTTACGGATGATGATTGAGATAACAATTACTGTCAGAGCAAGCACAATAAAAGCAATCAAGATGATAACTGGGGTGGTCGTAATTTGGAAGGCGGGATGCACCTGCGAAAGGAAGAAAAAGACGGTCAAAAATATTACTCCCGTCCAGATTATCTGTTTATTGACACTTGGAGATGCGATGAGCAGGCGTTCCATGAAATAAGCGAACGGGATCAGGAGGGCAAGGTAGAACATCACGCCGCTGACCACGTCGTTCCCCGTCTTCTTGACATCGGGATACGCCCGGGATTCATACCCCCATGCCGCGCGGGCTAGCTTCAGCGCCTGTTGATAGTCATTTTGCAGAAGCGCCAATTCTGCCTGTTCAAGATATTCATGCGCAAATTCGTGAAGCCTGTCCAGCCGATCACTCGAAATTCCGAATCGCTTGTAGAGGCGCGACCGATTTTCATCGAGCCACCACATGTCACGTACGACGACGTAAGGAGTCATCCGAATGCTGCCGTTCTCTCGCACAACGAAGCCCTCACCGGTGTAGAGGGTTGGATTTTTCATTCCGCTCTTGGTCGCCTTAATCAACAACAAGCGTTTTCCAATCTGTCCATATGCCATACCGATCTTGATGCGTTCGCCCAGTTCGGAATAGACGAGCGCAATTGGCTCGGCGGCGGAAACGCCCTCCTGCTGCCATGGTTTGGAAATTCCATATTTCTCGGGTGCGCTATCCGATGCGGCTTCGTATACTTCAAGCTCGCGCAAGGTTCGCAGATAACGCTGATCGACCAAGTCGTAAATTGTTGTTGACACACATGGAAACACGACCACTCGGCAGCCACGGCGGCGCGTGTCAATCGGAACTTTATTGGGCAGTAACTTTGCTCCGTAGTTTCCGAGATCCGGTGCGTAAACAATATCTCCGGAGTCCGGAGCTAAAATATATGCTTCTACCTCCTGTGTGCCGGCGATTCGATGTGTCGCACGCCCCTCCATTGCCAGTCCGGCGACCTCAAAGTTGCCCTTGTTATCTCCCATGGTGAATAGATCGCCCCGTACCCCCATCATCGTTTTGTGCTTACGCCGCAATGTCAAGATCGGATAAGGAACCGGTTTATTGGGCAGGGCGCTCTCACGGGCATCAAACTCTACGACATCGCCGAATAGATTGCAGTAAAAGTTTCCGACCTTTGCGGCTGTCGGCATCTTCGGGTCGCGCATCGCTTGCACCAACACGGCAGCCAGTGTTTTGACCTGTTGGTGCAGATTCCCATCTTCCTCTACGTGCATTCGATCGATAGTATCCAAAGGCGTATCCGTTAGGATGCGTGCATCTTCTATCGTGGCGAACGCAATGCCGGTTTTCCCGGTTAACGTGGCAACTTCGCTGTCGAAAGCTATCTTGCCGGGTATATACGTCTGCCAAGTTTTACCACCGCTTGCAGAGATTGCATTCACGAAGTTGGTCTCTCCGCCGAGACCAACGAGCCCAATCAAAGTCTTGATGTCCTCAATCTCATCCTGCGACAGGGTTGAGGCATCCTCATGCCTGAGTTGCAGCATTGCGTTAAGCCGATTCAGCAATCGAATACTGTTCTTCCGACTTTTTCTTGCCGTCCGTACATCGTTGCGAATGAAACGCTCTACCTCCTGTCGGATGTAGTCCATATCTTTGACCATATCCTCGGACGGTTCGCCGCGATCGCGCATCTGCTCAAACTGCATCTTCATCAAACGCGAGACTCCGGAGAGTTTAACAAGTGTACCAAAGTGCTCGCTGACAAGTGTTTCGAGCGTCTTGCCTTCTACCGATGCTTTGGATTCGATCGTTCCCGCAACTGTCCACTGATTGTTCAGGACGCCTTGGCGAATCTGATCGTCAGTAAAAGTCCACAAGTTGCGGACACGCGCACCGAAATCCGCGTCTTCCGCATACTCGGCGAGCTTATTTCCGATGGACGCAAATTCTCGTCGCAGGACAAATTCAGGTTGTTGATTGTAAAACCAACCTTTATTGAAGACACCGAATTTGTCACTCTGCGTTGAAAGGTCTATTGAGATGAATAGGGAGGTGTAGTAGCGATTAAAGAGGTCTTGAAGGGATATGGCTTGTTCTATCCGAGAGATTTTGCGGTTGTATTCGGACTTGCTGATTCGGGCAATCTTTTCGACGCGGCTTTGAAGGTTGCGAAAGCGGGAATTCCTGAGCGTGAGCATGTTGTCGCGCAGAAGAATCTTTGTTTCCTCGCTGAGGTCACGATTGAGCGTATCCAATCCGCTCAAAAGGTTGTTTAGCTCAATAACGTCATTTGTAGCCTTCCTCTGCACGTAAGAAAGAATTAACTCTTCGGACAAGTGGGCAAAGATTTGAGAACGTGCTTCAACCGCCTGTTCCACTTCATCCTTCGACAAATAGTGACGAAGCACCAACTCCTCTTCTGCAAGATAGGTGCGGGCAAGTTCCCCGTGATTTCGCAGCAAGTTCCGAATTCGGTTTTCTTCCAATCGCGCATTTCGCAGCGCCGTCTCGAAGATGGACTGTTTGTCCTTGGCAAAATCCGCAACCAGAATCGCATGCGATGCATCATCTGTTTCAGTGGTTTTTGCTTCTCTCAGCTTTTGCTGAAGCCCTTCCTGCGTGCGTTCCAAGCGCTCAACGGTCGGTTGGCTCAAAAACTGATTTAGTTCCGAGATAACTGATGGCGGATAATATGCCGGGTCGGTAGCAAGTTGGGTGATCGCTGACTTGATCAGGTTTTCAGCGGCCGCGCTATCGGGAATTTTGGACAGTGCGCTTTCAAGCATCTGTTTTTCAAGGGTGATATAGTCAGCCAACGGTTGAGTGGCTCGATTGACAACACTCCGAGAGCTCTTTATGCGCTGGAGACCGTAAAAATCCAGGTGGCGGTCAAGCAACTTTTCCTGCGTGTACTGGAGCGCAAATTTCCGAAAATCGCGAAGTTCCCAGTCTTCCAGATTCTCTGATAAAAGCTCGACTTGCTCCACGAGGCGTGTATCTCCGGAATCGGCATAGATTGGAATTTCGTACTTGTCGCCGACCTTTCTCGGCAGAACGTAGGATTCAGAGGGATCTCGCGAAAAACTGTCCGCAATCCGCTTTTCCTCAAGGTCTTTCCGCAGCTGTTGAAGCGCCCAGATGTCAAGATGCGCCATGGGCAAAGCGATATTCACAAGCAGTTCTCTCTGGGCTTTCCTGGATTCCTTCAACGCCTGTGAACGTAGTCTATCTACCCGTAGCACGAGATCTCGCAGAAAGTGAGTGGTTTGCAGAGAATCCTTTTTGAACGAAGTCAGATTTGTTTCAAGCCGCGATTTTTCCTCCGCCGTAAATCCCTGTTTTTCGCGTTTTTTCGTTGTTTCAATCTTCTTCTTCTGTTTCTCTTTGAAGTCGCGCTGGGCATCGCGAAGAGAACTGATCTTCCCCTGGATCCCGGACAGTGCGGCCAGGGTCGTTGACAGAGAATCAAGATCGGCATCGATTCTGTGGACCTCGTAGTAAAAATCCGGAGGTAAGTCCACTAACACGCTCCGGTCAATGGAGAGTAATAACTTCCGTCCTAGTTCCTGAAATTCAAAGAGGTCGGCTGACAGCCCGCGCCGAAGACCTTGCATTGTGGGGGTTCCCGGTGAATCCGAAGCTCCGCCGACAGTGTCTTGGCCAATTCCTTCCATGAAAGCTCGCATACCGGCCAAGCCTTGGAAGTGTGCATCGGTTGCCACAAACAGCATGGAACGCCCGGGGCGGAATTCTTCGTTGGTGAAGATGCGCGCCACTTCAAGCAGTGCGGCAATGCCGCCCGTCGGATCGGCCCCGGGCGCCATCGAAGGAACTATAGACATCGAATCGTAGTAGGCGGTGAGGACGACAAGTTCATCCTTTAATACGGGGTCGCCGCCTTCAAGAAAGCCGCGTATATTCTGGCCGGTACGGCGTTCCCACGTCATGGTGCAGGTTAAACGAGCGGAGATTTTTTCCTGCGCCATCATCGCTTTGAGTTCCTCGGCGTCCTCTTTGGAAATCCAAAATCGAGGTATGTTGGCGGGAACGGTCAGGAATTTGTTCTCGGCTTCACCGCGGATTGTGGTCTCCGGCTCAATGAATATCGCCGCTTTGGCTCCCAACATCGCGGCGTTAATCCAGCGCGTGCCCGAATTAAAGTCGACGAGGACAATACTTCCTTGCGGAATAAAGATGCTGGATTCACCAGCCGCCACAAATTCGCCCGGCTCATCAATTTGTCCGTCTCCATTATTATCTATGGCGTCTTCCTCATCACCGGGGATTTCGTCCACATAACCGTCACCGTCGTTGTCAATCCCGTCGTTTCCCCAATGAGCAACTTCTTCAAGCGGCGGAATCTCACCGTATTCGTCAACTTCAGTGTCTTCATCATTGTCAATCCCGTCTTCCGTCTTCTGTAGGTGACCGTTCAATACGTCATCGGTTATGCTTCCTCGACTCACTCGGAACCGGCGCGACACGTTTTCGAGAGTGTCATCAGGTTGAACATCGTACCAGAATCCACCAACATCCAACCCGTTAAAATCAACAAGCTCTGCATCGCCAGCGTAAAGCAGCGGCGCCGTTAATCCGCCTGTAGGAACAAAAACGCTATTCCCTTCAATTAGTGCAAATTCGCCTGTTTCATCAATGTCGCCGTCGCCGTCATTGTCGCGGCCGTCAGCACTCTGATTCAGCAGATACTGGTTGTGGGAATTGGTTAATATAGATTCAACGTCAACTTGGTAGGACTGGGCTATCTCTTCGAGAGTTTCATCGGAATCGACAAGATGCTTTATGCCGTTTGGAAGGAGGGAGGTTCGTACGAGGTTGGGCCAACAGGGAGAGATTTTGACGCTTTTGATAACCGTTCCATCTCGCGAGAGCACCTGGAGTTTTCCATCCTCTGCGTCGATCGGTACGGTGACTTCAAATCCGCGGGCCTCAACATTTTGCAAGCCTATTTCAACGAAACGATCGAAAACATATTTGGCGCCGTTGGCTGCCTCGTCATAGCCGGTAACTCGAGTGGAGAGACTGGAAAGTCGGGCGATGTCTTTCCGCATGCCGCCGATAGAAACTTCGTCGCGAATTTTCACTGCTGTCTCGGAGAGGCCCAGCGTCTGCTGCCCATCGGCGGAAATGCCGGCGGACACAAAGGTAAACAAGGTCAATAAACACAACGACAACATTGCACCAACTGTTGCTACTCTGATCATCTAGCTTCCTCCAAACGGACTCCGACCGCAAAAATATAGTGGTTACTTGTTCCGAGGCTATCAGATTCTATCATAGTCGTTAAACCTTGTCAAGACACAAAAGCGATGGGCACAGGGGAAACGCATCTAATTACAGGGAAGGTCTCATGATGGTAGAACGTACGATTAAAGTTGGGTTTCACTTACATTTTAGCACGTTCAAGCGAAGTAGGCGCTCGAAAACTCTTACAAGATTAGCGATCACTTAACGGATTTCCGTTCAACCCAACCTACGATTCCTAAGAACGGATTCTGCGGACTACGCTCTTTGGCAAGGCAGATGTTGGATGCTTATAGATAATCCCGCGCGATAGAAATTCCTCTCCGAATGGCGATCTACACAACATTGTTAAGAATGACCTCCCTGTCGCGGCATCATGACTTGCGCTAAACACCTATCAAGTGACACTCGAGTTTGCACTCCTCTGGCGCACGGAGATTGGACGGATCACGATTCAATTGACATGGCACTCCTCTGAGTGCAGACGCGGGGAGGGATCGTGTTCTATTGACATCCCACTCCGCTGGAGTGAAAACTATTCTAAGAAGGAACGCCTTTTCAAAACCTGCCATAGATCGATGAATGAGTATTACTTGCTGAATGAATTATTCCGACAGGGATAATGGGGCGCTCTCAAGTAACACTCGACATTGCGCTCCTCTGGAGTGCAGACGCGAGGAGGAATCGTGTACTATTGACATTTCACTCCGCTGGAGTGAAAACCAGACCACGAAGGAACACTTTTCTCGGCCAGTCATAGAGCGAAAAATGAATGTGTCCTGCTGATGGATTGTAATCGCAAACTAACAGTTTTCGGTACAAAAGTGTTACGTGCTGAAAGAATTATCGCGACAGGGGTAATGGCACGCTCTCAAGTAACACTTTTTCAAAACCGGTCTTAGAGAAGGAAATCTGTACCATAATCTGTTAGATTGTGATCCGCAAACTAACAGTTTGCGGTACAAGAGTGTTGCTTGCTGAAAGAATTATTCCGACAGGGATAATGGCACGCTACTTGGCGCATATTGGCATCCGAACGTAATATGTGCTTACATCTATTAAATGGATCAGACACGATCACGTTAACATTGGCGCTCGTTCATTGAAAAATTCTAACTCTTGCTCTTGCTGAGAATAAAGACTGTGGTAGACGGGGCGCATACCAATTCCTCGTATCGTTTGCCCAAATTTATCGTTGTAATGGGAGAAATTGGCATGTTTAAGTTTACATCACACTCGTTAGCATTAGGTCACATGGCCGATGAGTGGCTTGATGTTCACCACGAAAGGAACTTTCGATGGAAACCGTTATTTCACGGATTAGAAAACGCCGTCACGAGCTCAACTTGACGCAGACTGGACTAGCAAAGGCAGCCAATATTACGCCCGCGGCGATTTCTCAATTCGAATCGGGCGCAAGAAAACCCTCCTTTGATACAGTGCCGAATTTAGCGAACGCCCTTAAAGTCACGACCGACTATCTATTTGGCAAGTCGCGCAGCGGTTACGATGACTTATTGGCAGATCCCAAAGTCAGCACAATGCTGAAGGGCATCACTGAACTACCCGAAAAAGACAAAGAGACAATGTTCGAGTTTTATCAATTTCTACATCACAAGAACGCTGCAAGCAATCCACGAAGAAACACAAACAGGGAGAATTAGATTTTAGTGGTTTATTTTCTGGAAACATGTGGCAAGTGTTGAGTGTCGGTGCGGTTAGGAAGGGATCTCTATCGCGCTCATTATTCACTCGCTTGATCACCTACCAGCGTGGTAGAATGAGCTTTTTGTACCAGTTCTGCATTCGATGCTCAAGCTCCACGACGAAACGGTCTTTCAATAGTTGAATTGTTCGAACCGCGAGAGTATAGACACACATTAGTCGTGCGCCGTACAAAGCATTGTCGGTGCATAACCTTCAAGAAATGCCTCCCGGATTATGTTTTTGGGATCGCATTTACCGGGGTACTTGAGTAAACCTGTTTCTTTGTCAATTTCGTGGAATGCAACCCCAGCAGGTTCACGGAAATCTTCGATGGGGCCCCTTGCCCCTTCAATCATGAATCTCGCCCAGATCGGCAGAGCGGCCTTTGCGCCTTCTCCTTGGCTCTTTTTGTTCTTCTTCTGGGAATCGTCAAACCCTACCCAAACGCCGGCAGCAAGCCGCGGAGTATAACCGACAAACCAAGCATCTTTGTAGTCATCCGTCGTTCCAGTTTTTCCAGCCGCCGGACGCTTTAAACCAGTTCGTATTGCTCTTCTGCCCGTTCCATTCTCGATAACACCCTTCATGACATTGGTAATTACAAATGCTAGGCTCTCAGCAACAACTCTTTTGGGTTTTACTTCATTTTGAAACAGAACTTCCCCGTTTCGATTTTCGATATATTGAATGCTACACGGCTGCGCGCGTATGCCGCCGTTGGCTAAAACGGAGTAGGCTGAGGTGAGTTCCGACAACGTGACATCGCCTGCACCTAGAGCGAGTGACGGATATTCCGGCAGCTTGCTTTCAATTCCCAAGCGCTTTGCGAAAGCAATAGTCCGTTTAATCCCATCTTTTTCATTGCCGAGTTTAACGGTATTGGGGTCGTTCATTAACTTCGCGGTCGCAACATTAATCGATTTCTCGAGAACGGTGCGTAGCGTCACGTCGCCATAATAGGTCTTCTTGTAGTTTCGCGGAGTCCATTTCATCCATGACTTGCTTATCGATGACCAAGCCTCATCGCGGACAACGGTTGCAGGGGTTGCCAAGGGAACTGGCAAGTTGAAGAACGCCGCGAGCACAATCGGTTTGAACGCGGAACCGGGCTGACGGAGGGCATACGCCCGATTAAAGAAATTGAACTTCCCGCGGGCGATATAGTAGTCGCGTCCCCCAACCATCGATTTAATATACCCGGTCTGGGGTTCAATGGCAACGAGTGACGCCTGCAGATAATTCTTCTTTGGATCGATTCCGTTGGGATCAAGTTTGTTGCCATCGTAATCGGGCAAATTTGAAAAGCCCTTATCCAATTGCCTTAAATGATCAGCCACCGCTTGTTCAGCAATCTCTTGCATGGACATATCAAGTGTCGTATAGACCTTCAACCCCTGATTGTACAACCGATCTCTGAGGTGCTCCATGTCCTCCAACTGTTGATGAACGTGCTCAATAAAATGGCCCGCCTCCCGCCCATGCTTTTCGGGTGCGTCAATGGCGAGAGGCGTGGCGATTCCCACTTCGTAAGTATCTTGCGTAATGTAATTCGCGTTCCGCATCAGTCCGAGAACAAGATTGCGACGGTTCATTGACTCCTTTGGGTTTCGGATGGGCGAGTAAACGGTTGGGGATTTGGGAATGCCGGCAAGCGTCGCACATTCTTGTACTTCCAGCTCCCAAACAGGTTTTCCGAAGTAACTGTTTGCAGCTTCTTGCACACCGTACACTTCACGAGAACCATAGCGTCCCAAGTTAATCAGATTAAGGTACCGCTCAAATATTTCATCTTTGGAAAAAGCTTTCTCGATTCGCACGGCAAGAAGTGCCTCTTTGATTTTTCGCAGAATTCGCTTTTCCGGAGTGAGATAGATATTTCGAGTAAGTTGCTGCGTAATTGTGCTGGCTCCTTGCAGTGCCCCGGTCTGTATGTTTCGGAGAACGGCACGGCAAATTGCTATTATGTCAACACCCCAGTGCCCGTAAAACCGCTTATCCTCTACGGCAAGGAATGCCATTAACAGCGTATCCGGCATGTCCGACAACGAAATGAGTTCGCGTGCCTTGTCATCCTTGCCGTAAAGCTCGCTAATTAGCTCCGGATGTAAATCAAAACTGGTCAGATATTCGCCCACATCGTTTCGGATGGATTCAACCTTTCGTTCTCGGACTGCGATTTCCACTCTATACGGCTTCCGATCTGCATAAGGATAATGGAAACCCAAGAGATATATCCACATGATTCCGGAATCTCGCGATGAACCGAAAGTCCTTGTATATTGACCCGGAAGACTAGGTTTGATATACCCCTGTTGTGTTTCTTCATAACCTAAACGCTCAAGTTTCCTTAGTAAAAAATCAATCGAATCCTCACGCTGAACGGTACAGACCGACGAGTATATTTCAAGATGCTGCTGCCACGTGTCAACATCTTTGCGATATTCAAGCTGCTGGAGATCGACCTGCATGACATCCTTCCAAGATTTAAGCACCACTCCCCCGACAAAGCCAATCCCAATAAAACCCATTCCCAGGACGACAATTAACGCTATCAGAAAAATGGCTAGAACAATTCGAAAAATTCGCATTGCAATTCCTTTAGTCACTCAATACAATTCAGTTCGTGAATTTCCCTTTCATCGATCACTTTCCCGAACCGCTAAACAAATAAAGCAGAGGTGAGACACCCGCAGTTGCGGCAGAGGTTCGCATATTCAAGTCTTGACTCAAGCGGTCGTCATCCTGTCAGAGCAATACTCCGTGTAGTTCACCTCGTTAACTGAGGCATTTCTCCCAATAGAGCAGAGAAATCAGTAGAATCTGACAATCTATCATTCATTATCTGAATGAGTGGTTTCGTCTTCGTCGCAAAAAACGGTTTGCCGATCCGCGGCGGAATAGCACACAATCATCGTTACCGGTTGCCAGCCCGTATTGACCGCGTTGTGTTTCACACCGCGTGGTATGCGTATCATCGATCCCGCCCGCATTTCAAACGTATCATCACCAAGTCGGTGATTACACTCTCCTGAAAGGATATATAGGAGTTCTTCACAGTTCGGGTGAAAATGCAACGGGTTCGATTCACCCACGTTCAGAAAAACTAATCCGAAGGTCATCTCAGCCTCCGAATCAATTTCATCGTTGCAGAGCCATTTAATCGCACCCCAAGGAAATTGTAGCGAATCACCTTCGTTGACATCTGTAAGCGTTGCTTCCGTCATATGACCTCCGTCTCTTTCTGTTCCCACCCTAACTTGGAAATATAATTCAGAAATTTTAGGTTCCTTTTCCTATGATTTGGCTTATTCAACAGTTAATGTGAGTTTCAGACCTCGCATATGCATCTCCATATTTGGATTGAACATTTCGGCAAATACCGTGATACTATACTATCTCCTCGTTCCCTACTAGCCGAGTCAACATTCCGATCGGGTGCGCTAGCGTTACACTGAGCGTCCCGATATATGAATCACCCCAACCTCATTGCACCAAGACTGTGGAGTTTGCAAGATGAATGAACAACGAGAATTTCAAAAAAGGCTAAGAGTCGGTCTTGTCGGCGCTGGCTCGCACGCCTATCGCAATATTCTACCGACAATGACTTTCCTGCCGGTGACGCTCGTAGCGATTTGCGATGTTGATTTGCGGCGGGCAAAACTGACGGCATCACAATATGGCGCATCGGCATATTATTCCGACGCAAAGGAAATGTATGCCAACGAGAACTTGGACGCCGTTTTTTTGTGCACACCGCCTCACACATTCTTGAATTTGACGTGCGATGCTTTTGGCGCAGGTTTGGATGTCTGGCTCGAAAAACCTCCCGGATTGAGCGTGTCCGCCGTAGAGGAGATGATTCGTCACCGCAAAGACAACGTTGCAGTTGTTGGATTTAAAAAAGCCTTCATGCCATCAACCGCAAAGGTCATCGAGATTTTCTCGACCGAGGCGCACGGACCGCTGGTTAGCCTTCTCGCCGTATATCCCATGACGATTCCCCCAAATGGAAAGCAAATACTCCGACAGTTCGAACACACCAATTGGCTGCAAAATGGCTGCCATCCGATTTCACTGCTTCTCGCGGTTGGCGGCAAAGTGTCCTCGGTGACGGTTCATCCCGGAGAACGCGGCGGCGGTGTATGCGTACTGGAGTTTGCCAGCGGCGCAGTTGGAAACTTTCACATGGCTGATTCACAACCCTTGGAAAGTTACAGATTCTTCGGGAGTCGCTGCCATGTTGTAATTGACAGCGATCTGGGTGTGACCTTTCAACGAGGAATCATCCCAGACTTTGGACGAACAACGACCTATGCACCGGAAGGTTTTGACAGCGGTGCTATCGTCTGGAAGGCGCAAAACTGCGTCGCCACTCTGGAAAATAAAGCGTTGTTCAAGCAGGGCTTCTATAACGAGATGCGGTATTTTTGCGACTGTGTTCTCGATTCGACACCCGCTGAGAAGGGCTCCTTGGAATTCGCGCTCGAGGTGATGAAAGTGTACGAAGCCGGGCTCTTATCAGGCGGGGATCGAATCGTAATCGATCACGCGGCTGAATAAGGATTAACCGAGTTGCCAGCGAAGGAGATAGCAAACTCTGATAGAGATTCGCTCCATGCTTTGCGCCTAACGCCAGCCGGTAGGCGCAATTTCTAGGTCGTGGCCTCCTTATTTACATAAGACACTAACGGCGAAACACGACTTAGATTGCTTCGGCTATCAGACCTCAAGCACAATTTTAAGCCGCTTCAAGCACATTCTCGGGGACGTTCTCAAGACGAGATAACCAATAACTGACATCAAACTTGTCGTTTCCGGTCAAAAATCTCCAGAACTTGATTCGATTGACAATCTCCAGCCGCACCTCATTACCGTACCATTCGTGATTACGACTCAGGATTCCCGGTATTGACGGATCATCCAAATCAACCGTGTCCCATAAGCGGAGTTGCCGAACGGTTGGATTGAGCCTGAGCTTGAACATATATCTCGTCTGGTCGGTTAAATTCGGCTGGCCGCAGTGCCAAATTCCGTGGTGAACAACAACAACCGTCCCGGCCTTACACACGATGGGCAACTGTCCCAAGAAATTCTGATATCGTGCCACATCGGTTTCGCACACACGGCGGTAATGACTGCCGGGAAGTATCATCGTACCTCCCATCTCGCGTGGCGTATCGTGGCAAAAGTAGAAAAACTGAACGTCAAAATGCAGGCGAAGGTCGATTATGGCATCGGCGTGCCATATCTGACCCAACTTGCGATTAGGCTGCACAACATGAACCGCATGGTGATCATATAGCGGTTTCGGACCAACCAAACTATGTATAACACCTTGAATTTCAGGGAGCCGGAAAACCTCCCCGACAGCGGAATTTTCGGACCATGCCTCATCCAGAACGGTTCCGCCTCCCTTCGTGGCGATGCCGCCAGCCTCCATTTCGGCGTGAGCGGCTTCATTCAACGCTCCCGGCACCAGCTCATCGAAACGCAGGCATCCGTCTGTCACGAAATTTGCCATCTGCTTGGAATTCAGCAAGTTTCTTGCGTCAGCCATCAACCTCCTCCAATTTTTCGAGAATGTACTCAAATTTGAGGTAAGCGGTTTGGTATTCCATACCCGGATAAGCCGGAAATTGTTGAGGGAACTGAATCACCCGCCAGCCATCCTCCATGGCATGGAGAACAGAACTGTAAGGCGGTTCATCACTATCGCCCGTTGTGTGTTGTTTTTTGCCCGTTCCATCGAAGATTGACCACGCAACGACGCGACTCTTCAAATCCGCGGTATTCAAATAGAGTATTAGGATTTTTTGTTTAAATTGAGTCACAGTTAGAGCCTGATTGAAAAGTCCGTAGTCAAACCATTTTTGGTCATTTGAAGACACGTCTTTCGTGATTTCCTGCCATATACCTGTGGGATCTCTATCGCACTCGCTATTCACTCGTTTGATCCCCGCTGGGGCTTAGGTGTACGAGGTTTCGACATTTCTACACACCTTCCGCCCCTCCGGGGCTAGTAGAGGCTGGTGCGCGGTGCGCACCCTACAAACTGCACTTTTCAAACAGGCTCTTAGAATCTCTAGCAGGCATCCGACTCTCGAATGAATTTTCAAAGATTATTTTATCGTATTCCACACCGCAATGGTAGGAAAATTTGACTCGCTTCCAAACCCGTTACACACTCGGTCTGCAAGAACGTATGTAGGACGTATCAAGTGACAAAATAAGAAGCGCGATAGAAATTTCCTCCGGGGTATAGCTCCATTTCACAAGCAGATTTCGGACCTACAGAGGGTGTTTAGCGCACGGTTTAATTTCAACCCTTCAACACTGTTTAATTCAAGCTTTTCTCGTCACTAATGGCTTTCTGAATGGCCTTCAGAACTTTCTGATACAGGGAGTTTTCGGGTTGCAACGCCAAAGCCTGTTTCATGGAACGTTCAGCGTTGACGTAATCTTTCTTGAGATACGCCGTACGCGAGAGAGTATTGTAAAGGTGTGCGAGCCGTTCTGATGCTCTGGAAAAGGAAGGTTCAAGTTCTAACGAGCGCCGGTACATCCGTTCGGCTTTTTCAAATTCCTCCTGTTCAAAATAAACTTCCGCAAGAAAGTAATACGTATCCGGACTTTCGGATTGGACATTGAGCGCTTCTTCAAAGTGTTTTATCGCTTCATCATAGTTTCCGAGGTGGGCAGCGATAAATCCTAGATTATGATGTGCTCTGATGAGGTTGGGTTTCCGCTTGAGCGCTTCCCGATAGTATTGAGTCGCTTTTTGGTAATCTTCTTTCCGTTGATAGATTTGCCCGAGAGCCAAGTGCACGGTGGGAAGATTTGGCTGGAGTTCTGACAACTTCTGATATGCAGTTTCCGCTTCTTCATCCCGAGACAACGTCGAAGCGATATTGCCGATATTTCGGAATACTTCCGGAAGATCCGGTCTTAACGCCGCCGCTTTACGATAGGCCGAAAGCGCCGCTTCATAGTCGTCCTCATCTTGAGAGATTTCCGCCTGCTTCAGTCGAACCATTCCGAGACCGATATAGGCTTCCGCCATCTCCGGTTTCAACTCGAGCGCACGCTGTTGAGCGGCTATCGCCTCCTCGAACTGCCCGCGCATCGTATACGCGAATCCGAGTCCGTTGTGTGCTTCCGCAAGATTCGGCTCATGCCACAAGGCTTTTCGATATTCCCGGATGGCCGCGTCAATCCTTTTTTCATTCAAATAGATTTGACCAAGGTTGGAGAGTACAGGCCCCTTTTTCTTGTTTCGCATCGTGCCGACGCGTTGTTCAAGCAGTTGCTCTTCAGCCTTGTTAATCTGTTGGGATCGTTCCATCGACGCTGACGCTTCTTGCACTTTGCCGCGTTTGAAATAGAGTAACCCCAACTGGTAATGCGCGCTCGCCAGCTTGGGTGTAATCCGAATTGCCTCTAAAAACGAATTCTCGGCTGCATCCAAATCCTTCTTCTGGAGGTAGACCAAACCGAGCTGCATGTGTGCTTCGGCAATCCCAGGATCCAAGCTAACTGCTTGATGGCAGTATTCGGCGGCTTTGTCAAATTCACTCCGGGAGTAGGAGATTAAACTCAGGTAGTAAGCAATATTTGCTTGGGACAGCGGCGCCGCCTTATTCTTCCAGTCGAGGTCTTTAGAAAGAACTGCGGGCGGCGCGTACTTATAGCCGCGTCGCGGTGACGACATAATTAGCGAAAGCGCATACTCGAATGCGTCCTCAGCCTCATCATAGCGGTGGAGTTGATAGTAGCACAATCCCAATTCGGCATGTGCCTCGCCCCAGGTCGGCAGCAGTTCTATCGCCGCCCGGAAAGAGGGGATTGCGTCGTCAAATTTCGTGCGGAGATAATCCACGCGACCAAGCCAATAGTATTGTTCTGCCGGCATAGTGTCCAGACGAAGCGCCTCTTCGAACTCAATCTGCGCTTCATCCACGGCCGCCAGCGCAAGATAGACAAAGCCGAGATCCATGTGTGCGGCAATCGAGGACTCATTCTGTTTCACGGCCTCTTCATACCGTGGAACAAGCTCATTGAAGTCAAGAAACTCATTCCCATGTGCGGCAGCAGTTGAGAATAGGAAGATGAATATCGCCGGGACAATGACCTCGACGTGGAAATTCTGCGTGCCGCGAGGCGTCATGGTTGAGTATACGCCGGCACTCCTGACCATCAGGCATTTGCCGTTACCTTTGAAAAGCATCCAAGACCCCACCCTTGTAATCTTCGAATAAATAAAATAACCCCATCTCAACTCTGCTGAGATGGGGTTATTTGATTCTGTGTTCGACTGAAGTTTGACTTCAGGTTGCCCGAATTATACGACGACCCCGAGACAATAAAACGATGTTAATGCGCCGATTTTATCCTTCCCCAGACAGATGCGGCTTTATCCTTGAATTCAACGTTTTGTGCTTCCTGAAATCCCTCGTTCATGATTCGTTGAACTTCCTCTTGACTGAGCGCTCGTTCAAATATAAACGCCTCGTCAAGAATACCTCGGTAACGCCGCAATTCATCAAATGAGGCGGCTCCAATGCGGAACTTCGCCTCGGTAGCATTAACGGGATTATCATTTCCAATATTTATGTAATGATTGCCGCGTTTCGGGCGATCGGGCTCGCCGTTTTTGTACCATGTCCCTCCTTTGCCCTCACGCACGAAAACCAGATGAGTCCATTCATCATTATTTAACCTGGCAGTGTTTCTCGGATTGCCCAACCCCTCCCAATTGAACACGCCTCCAATAACCATTCGATAGCTGTTGACAGCGTTTTCATACTGCGCAAAGGCAACACCTTCATCCGAATTGCCAGCGGGCCGACCGGAAAGCGGATTTTGGTGCCAGTGCTGCGGTATACCCGGGAACATCCAACATCCAATGCTGAAATCAACGGTGTCCACGACGACCGGACGTTCAATGTCCACCCACTGGTTGTCGTCCTCACCGGCGAATTTCAAACCTGTTCCAAATTTGGCAGGCACCCATTCGGGCTTTCCATGAAACTCGCCATCGTGTCCATTGCGGGCAAAATCGTTTACTTTCTTACCCGTGCCTTCGTCAAAAAGCCAGATTGCCACGACCTTTCTCAGAAACGGCTGTGCATCAGCGGCTTTCGTGAATATCAAGCAAACGAAAACACAACAGATGGCGAAAAGCGTTACTTTGGAGACTGATTGAAGGGTCATTTTCACGTATCACCTTTTGCGTGAGACTATGTGCATTGGCAGCATGAAGGACGGGCACATCAATCAATCGAGGTTATGGATCGTCCGAACGAATAAGGAAGCTGACAGTTGGTCACATCTAAGCTCGACTTTGTACATCTGAGCAGTATAACAGACGGTGCCAATCACACGTTCCGGACAAGAAGGTGAAATTTTAACTATCTAGCCTTTTGGGTTGACCTGTGAAAAAGTGTTCCCTATAGACTGGAACTGGTGTTTCACGCAACCCGATACATCGGGGCAAGTCGCTGGCGATTTCTAGAAGCCTCTAACCTTTTGAGCCGCTGGCGCTCTCAAAGGCTGGTGCGCGGTGCGCACCCTACAAGCTAACAGTTCGCTTGAGGGATCTCTACCGCGCGAAGATTTCTATCGCACTCGTTATTCACTCGTTTGATCCTAACAGAATTGTGCGAGAAAGAAACCGAGTTTTGAAGAAAAAACTCGGTTTCGAGTCGAAAATTGATGTAGACTTCAGATTCCTACGACCGTAAACGGCAGGTTTGAGCACGGAATTATCTATCTAACGCGACGATTTTATCTGCCCCCAAACAACTGCGGCTTTGCCCTTGGATTGCACGTTTTGCGCTTCCTGAAATCCCTCGTTCATAATGCTCTGAACTTCCTCCTGACTCAGCGCTCGTTCATACACAAACGCCTCGTCAAGAACGCCTCGATAGCGCCTCACTCCCTCTTCCCATGCCGCGGCTGCGATGCGGAAATTTTTTTTGCCTGGTTTTGCGGCGTCAAGGGTCCCTAAATTAATGTGAAATCCGCCGCGCACCGGGCGATCGGGTACCCCATTTTTATACCATATCCCGTTTTTACCTTCGCGCACGAAAACCAGATGCGTCCATTCATCTTTAATTACCTTGGCAGTGTGCCTGGGATTCCCCAGCCCTGCCCAGTTGAACACGCCTCCAATCGCCATTCGATAGTTGTTGGTGGTGTTTTCGTATTGCAAGAGGGCGATTCCGGTGTCCGATATTTCTCCGTCTCGACCGGAAAGCACATGTTGGAATCGCTCCTGCGGGTTGCTTGGAAGCATCCAGCATCCGATACTCAAATCCACCGAGTCCACCACGACGGGACGTTCGATGTCTATCCACGTGTTCTCGTCCGCACCGAGGAATTTCAATGCCGATCCGAATTTCCCGGGTACCCACTCCGGTTTCCCCGAGAACTCGCCATCGTGCTTATTGCGGGCAAAATCCGAAACTTTTTTGCCGCCGTCTTCGTCAAAGAGCCATATTGCAACCGCATCTTTCAAGAGGCCCTGCGAATGAGCGACATGCGTAAAGGTTAAGCTTAGGAAAAAACAACTGACAACGAAAAGCAATACTTTAACTATTATTGTCTTCTAGGAGTTACGCAGTTGAGTGAAAATAGTTTATAATTTGAGCATGAATCCACCCAAATATACTGACACTGACTATATTGATTTCTTGGTTGGCGCTCAGAAAAGTTACAGTTGTCTTGAAGCGGAAAAAGTTCAACCCCAAGCTGATAACCCACCGGCTCATGATTCGATAACACGGCTGCTGCATCGGGAGGATCCCGACAGCGGCAAACTGTGGCGCGAATCGAAACATCAGGTGAAATTGGAATCCGGCATTTTAGTTATAGATGACTCGACTCTGGATAAACCGTATTCACAAAAGATTGAACTGGTAACAAAACACTGGTCAGGGAAACACCACCGAGTTGTGAATGGGATTAACTTGGTCACTTTGCTGTGGACGGATGGCGATAGACATATTCCATGCGATTATCGAATCTATGATAAAGCCAAAGACGGCTTGACGAAAAATGACCATTTCCGCGCCATGCTTGAAGAAGCGAAAACACGCGGTTTTGCTCCTGAATGTGTGTGTTTTGATAGTTGGTATGCCAGTCTAAAGAATCTAAAAGCGGTGCGAGATCATGGTTGGACATGGGTCACTCGTCTAGCTCCCAACCGACTTGTCAGTAAAGATTATTCCGGTAACCGTCCGGTGAGTACGCTCCCAATTGAACCCACGGGGACAACTGTTCATCTAAAAGGTTATGGATTGGTTCGAATATTCAAGGTTGACACTCCAGAAGGTGACATTGAATATTGGGCAACAAATGATTTACAGATGGACGCATTGACGCGTCTCAAATATACGGAATGGTCTTGGACAATAGAAGAATATCATCGCGGGATTAAGCAATTTGTTGGCATTGAGCGAGGACAAGTGCGCTCTGCTCGCACTCAAAGAAATCATATTGGTTTAGCGCTGAGAGCCTTTCTGAGAATTGAGCACTACTGTTATCATACCGGGGTCAGTTGGTTTGAAGCAAAACTCTCTATTGTCAGAGATGCGGTGCGTGCTTACTTGGCAGAACCTCTCTACACGCTTGAACCAACTGCGTAACTCCTAGTCTTCATAAATTTTATGCCGAATCTATTCAAAATTAATCGGGTATCCTTGTGGAAGCCCACATGAATGGCGTTAGTCCAATATCACTAGATACAATCCTGCAGGCATTGGATTTTATGTTTCTGTTGACAAACTCGGGTACGAGGACATTTGGTTAGCGCGGTGATTTAATTCTCCCCCAAACAACCGCGACTTTGCCTTTGGTGTCGACGTACTGCGCTTCCTCAAATCCATCGGTCATGATTCGCGGCACTTCGTCTTGACTCAGCGCTCTTTCAAAAATGAACGCCTCGTCAATAACACCTCTATAGCGCAGTCCATCGTGAAATGGAGCGGCACCGATGCGGAAATTCGATATTGGAGGATTGGGAGCCTTGTTCGATCCGATATCAATGTAGAAATTGCCGCGCTTCGGCCGATCGGGTTCGCCGTTTTTGTACCATATTCCGCCCCTACCCTCGCGCACGAATACCAGATGCGTCCATTCGTCCTGATTTATTCTGGCAGAATGCCTCGGGTTGCCCAACCCTGCCAATTGAACACGCCTCCGATAATTATGCGATAGCTGTTGACGGCGTTTTCGTACTGCGCAAGAGCAATGCCCTTGTCCGATCCCATAGCATCGCGATCGGAGAGGACATTTTGAATAATCGGTAGCAAAGCCATTTTTTGGTCATTTGTAGGAAACTCTTTCATGCATTTGAAGTTGGCTGCTACATACCTGTGGGATCTCTATGGGAGCTCTATCGCGTTCGTTATACACTCACTTGATCACTCGCTATTCGCTCGTTTGATCCCCTCCGGGGCGTTTAAAGGCTGGTGCGCACTGCGCACCAGCCTACAAATGTACTTTTCAAACAGGTTATTAGCAATAATATCTTTACGAACATTTCAACGGGACGATTCAGAAATAGCCAGGTACGCATACGATCAACATGCGCGGCTTCCGCAGGGTGCGGCGCACGGCAACGGGAAGGTTAAGGGAACAGAAGTGACGCATGACCAACGCCATTCGCCTGTTTCAAGGTGCTAGTTGGTGTCGGCTTCAGATTCCCAAGAATTTATATCAGCAGGTTTGGAAGCGATAGCACGCGCTAATCGGACGACTTTATTCTTCCCCAAACAGTCGCGGCTTTGCCCTTGGCGTCGACGTTTTGTGCTTCCAGAAATCCATCGTTCATAATTCGTTGCACTTCCTCTTGGCTCAGCGCTCTCTCAAACACGAACGCCTCGTCAATAACGCCCCTGTAGCGCAACCCTTCATCAAATGCCGCGGCACCGATGCGGAAATTTTGTATTGGAGGATTTGCAGCCTTGTTCGATCCAATATCAATGTAGAAATTGCCGCGTTTCGGCCGATCGGGTTCGCCGTTTTTGTACCATGTTCCGCCCCTTCCCTCGCGTACGAATACCAGATGCGTCCATTCGTCCTGATTTATTCTGGCAGAGTGCCTCGGGTTGCCCAACCCCTGCCAATTGAACACGCCTCCGATAATTATGCGATAGCTGTTAACGGCGTTTTCGTACTGCGCAAGAGCAATGCCCTTGTCCGATTCCATAGCATCGCGACCGGAGAGGACATTCTGGTGCCAGTGCTGCGGGGCACTCGGGAGCAACCAGCACCCGATGCTGAAGTCAACGGTGTCCACGACCACTGGACGTTCAATGTCAACCCACGTGTTTTCGTCCGCGCCCCCGAATTTCAGCGCCGATCCGAATTTGCCCAGCACCCATTCGGGTTTGCCCTCGAAATCTCCATCGTGTTTATTGCGGGCAAAATCGCTAGTTTTCTTACCCCCGTCCTCATCAAAAAGCCAGATTGCCACGGCTTTGCTCAGTAAGCCCTGCGAATGCGCTGCACCCGTGAATAACGATCCCAGGAACACGAAACTGATGACGAAGACTGTTACTTTAACAATTATTGTCTTCATGAGTTTTTCCGGGAAGATTCAGAGATAGGCAGGTAGTTTCATGGAAACTTATCTTATACGCTTCTTCCGCAACGTAGGCATCAGAACAAGCGTTACACTTGAATCCTCCCGATAGACACCTCCTTTATTGTTGATGTATTGTCATGGGGCATGATTCCACGCCCCGCTTGGATACACAAATTTAAGGAAACTTAAGGGAAATCTTTCGCGGCGTGGCGGGTTATTGATGCAAAGATTTGATTTTTCCCCAAGTAGTAGCCGCTCTGTCTGTCGGGGTGACAGCCTGGGCATTTTCGAAGCCTCTCTTGAAAATGGATCCAATTTCCTCGGCCTCCAGCGCCCTGCTAAAAATAAATGATTCGTCAACCTTGCCGTTATACTCTCTTGTCCCGAGCACGAAGTTTCCGATTCGGAAGTTTGATGTGGCGGGGGTTACCGGCTTATCCGATGCCAATCTGACTTCCATCGACTCTTCTCCGTCGAGGTACCAAGTTCCGATTTTTCCTTTGCGAACGAATGCCATATGATTCCATACACCGGCTTTTAATTGCGCCCATCCTCCGCCCACCCAATTTTCCCCGTCGCCGAATGCAACCCCAAAAAAGTTGGTTTGGTCTTCAAACATTTCAAACGACAAACCCCGGCGCGGCGGCTCTTGGTGGCTGGATAGAATATTCGTCCAAGTCTTTTGGCTGTCCTCGGGATTCGCCCAGCATCCCATGCTGAAATCAACCATGTCTTTCACCGTTACGACAGGGTTGTTCATTGTCACCCAGCTCTGCTGGTCAAACTCCAGCGCTTTTCCAAACTTCCCATCCACCCATTTGGGTTGGCCTTGCGCGAATGCCCCGCCGTTGTCGTTACCTGAAAAATCCTCGATGTCGACGCCCCTACCCTCGTCAAGTAACCAAATCGCCACGGCGCCGTCAAAGTTTAACTGTGCCGATGCGGAACTTGCCCAAATCAGAACGCAGCAATTAAGTAGGAGAATGATTCGGAAGAGACTGAGATTTACGCTATTGATGCCACGACTTGACTTTACCCCACGTCGTAGCGGCTTTCTCTTTCGGCGTGACTGCTTGCGCATTTTCGAGCCCCTTCTCAACTATTGCTTCAATTTCCTGGGCATCCAACGCCCTACTGAACAAAAATGAGTCGTCAACCTTCCCGTTGAACTCCCGACCGCCCAAGACCCAATTGCCGATTCGGAAGTTTGATGTGGCAGGGACAACCGGCTGGTCCGAACCCAAATCGTATTTACCTTGATTTTTCCCGTTCAAAAACCACTGTCCTTTTTTTCCCGTGCGAACAAACGCCAGGTGATTCCACACGCCGGTTTTTAACAGGACGTTTCCAGCGCCGAACCAATTCGGTCCGTCACCAATAGCAATTCCAAACAAGTTTGTTTCGTTATTGAGCATTTCAAAGGAAATACCGCGGCGCGGCGGCTCCTGATGGCTCGAAAGAATGTTCGTCCAGGTCTTTTGGCTATTCTCGGGATTCGCCCAACACCCCATGCTGAAATCAATCATCTTCTCTACTGTAACGACTGGATTGTTCATCGCCACCCAACTATCCTGCTCGAATTCCAGGGCCTTTCCGAACTTCCCATCAACCCACTTCGGTTTGCCGTGCGCAAATGCACCGTCATTATCGTTTCCGGAGATGTCCTCAACATCACTACCTTTGCCTTCGTCTAGCAGCCAAATCCCCAGAGCACCGTCGAAGTTTAACTGTGCGGCTGCGGAACTTGTCCACATAAGGACGCTGCAACTAAGGAGGAGGACGATGAAGAAGAAACCGAGATTGGTAATTTGCATTTTTTTTCGGCTTACTGCTTTCGGATATACGAGGGCACATACGACTCTGGTCCTCACGGATATACAGTAGGTAGCGGCAGGAGAATGCGACTATCTTAAAGTTCCGGAAACTCCACCCAAATCCTTAACGCAACAGAGGTTACAAGTGAACCAACCCGGCAATTACCACTGTTGCGATATTCGGCGGTGGGCTGAAGCCTGTGCTAACAGTGAGAATTCAAAGAGAGATTTTCTACAGCGTGATTAATTATTGATGCCAAGACTTTATCTTTCCCCAAGTCGTAGCCGCCTTGTCTTTCGCACTGACGGCTTGGGCATGTTCGAGACCCTTCTCAACTATTGACTCAATTTCCTCGGCATCCAACGCTCTGCTAAACAAAAATGATTCGTCAACCAAGCCATCGAGCTCTCGATTCCCCAAGACCCAATTACCGATCCGGAAGTTTGATGTGGCCGGGACAACCGGTTCACCCGAGCCTAATCCGATCTTGCCCAGACTTCTTCCGTTCAGGTACCATGTCCCGTTTCTTCCCGTGCGAACGAAAGCGAGATGATTCCAAACGCCGGTTTTTAACTGGACGGTTCCAGCACCGAACCAATTCGGCCCATCGCCAATAGCAATCCCGAATTGGTTGATGTTGTTGTTGATCATTTCAAACGAAATGCCGCGGCGCGGCGGTTCCTGATGACTAGAAAGAATGTTCGTCCAAGTCTTTTGCTGGGGACCGGGATTCACCCAGCACCCCATGCTAAAATCAACCATCTTTTCGACTGTCACAACAGGATTGTTCATAGCCACCCAACTTTTCCCGTCAAATTCCAGCGCCTGTCCGAACTTCCCAGCCACCCACTTCGGTTTACCTTGCGCAAATGACCCGCCGTTGTCGTTACCGGAAAAATCCTCAACGTCATCGCCTTTTCCCTCGTCAAGCAGCCAAATTCCCAGTGCGCCGTCAAAGTCCAACTGCGCCGAGGCAATATTAGTCCAGCAAAGAACACCACAGCAAAGTAGGAGAACGAAGTGGAACCGCTTGAGTTGTATAACTTTAATCATGTTTTAAAGGTTCCTTTCCGAGATGTAAGGTTACCCGTGACTTCACGGATAAATCAATATTAGTAGGGGCGGGATTGTGGCAATTTCCTGAGGATGGCGCGCCCCATTCCGATCAACACCTCGATTACCATGCTTCAGGTGGGTACCGCTAAGTCCGCGCAAACCAACAGAATCTCATTAGAGACTCATGCGGGAATTCCTACAGTGTCGAATCACTCATACCACGATTTAATCTTACCCCAGGTCGTAGCCGCCTTGTCTTTCGAGGTGACGGCGTGGGCGCCTTCGAAGCCATTCTTGAAGATAGATTCGATTTCGTCGTCACCCAGCGCCCTGCTAAATACAAACGATTCGTCAACAATACCATTAAATTCTCGACCGCCTAAGACCCAATTGCCGATTCGGAATCTGGATGTTGCAGGAACAACGGGGTCGCGTGATGCCAAATTTTCTTTCGTTTGAAGTTTCCCGTTCAAAAACCATCGTCCACTACCGCCGTCGCGCACGAAAGCCAGATGATTCCACACGCCGGTTTTCAATTGGACATTTCCCGCCCCCGCCCAATTTGGTCCGTCGCCTAAAGCAATCCCAAACACATTGAGGTCGTTGTTAAGCATTTCGAACGAGATACCGCGTCGCGGCGGTTCCTGATGGCTGGAGAGTATATTTGTCCACGTCTTCTGCTGGTTACCGGGATTCGCCCAACAACCCATACTAAAATCTACCATGTTTTTTACGGTCACGACAGGTGTATCCATCGTCACCCAACTCCGTTGATCAAACTCCAACGCGCTGCCAAACTTGCCATCCACCCACTCGGGATTTCCATTCGTAATTGCCCCGTCATTACCGGCATCGGAATAGTCCTTAATCTCCCTGCTTTCATCGTCAAGCAGCCAAATCCCTAATGCGCCATCCAAGTCGAGTTTCGCCGTAGATATACTCGTCCACACAAGACACCCACAAATTACTAGAAAAAGGCTAAGATTTGAGTTTTTCATCATATCATAAACGTTCCTTTAGGAGATGTGAGGGCACATGAAACTCGTGCCCTCACCATTCGATGTTGATTATCCAAGAGGTGTCTGCCTCAAGTTACTTCCGGGCTTTAATCTGGCCCCAAGTAACGGATGCTTTGTCTCTCGGATCCACAGCTGTTCCGGTACCTGCAAGTGCGGCGGCAATACCGTTGTCAACGATGTCCTTGATTTCATCGGCGCTCAAGGCTCTCTCAAAAAGGAAAGCGTCGTCAACGGCTCCGTTGAATTCACGGCCACCGAGCACGAAGTTTCCGATTCGGAAGTTTGATGTGGCGGGAAAAACCGGATTATCCGATGCCAATCTGACTTCCATCGACTCTTCTCCGTCGAGGTACCAAGTTCCGATATTTCCTGTGCGAACGAATGCCATATGATTCCATACACCGGCTTTTAATTGCGCCCATCCTCCGCCCACCCAATTTTCCCCGTCGCCGAATGCAATCCCAAAAAAGTTTGTTTGGTCTTCAAACATTTCAAAGGACAAACCTCGGCGCGGCGGTTCTTGGTGGCTGGATAGAATATTCGTCCAAGTCTTTTGGCTGTCCTCGGGATTCGCCCAGCATCCCATGCTGAAATCAACCATGTCTTTCGCGGTCACAACAGGGTTGTTCATCGCCACCCAGCTCTGCTGGTCAAACTCCAGCGCTTTTCCAAACTTACCATCCACCCATTTGGGTTGGCCCTGCTCAAATGCCCCGCCGTTGTCGTTGCCTGAGAAATCCTCGACATCAACCCCTCTTCCTTCGTCAAGCAGCCAAATTGCCAGAGCGCCGTCAGAATCCAACTGAGCCTCGGCAAAGTTCGTGCAGAGAAAAGCGCCGCAACTTAATACGAGAAAGAAGTGAAAAAGTCTGAAATTCTTAAGATTTATCATTTGATGCTCCTTTCCGAGATGTAACAGCGCCAATAACTGTGTCGTCACAGATGGAAATAATCTGTGGCGTCAGGAGTATGCTATTTTCCTGAATTCACTACACTCCGTCTAAAACCTTGAACACAATAGAAGCAGCACGCAAGAAGCAATACACAAAATTTCCCTTAAGACAACTCAAATACCGTTAATGTAATGCTTAGACAAATTCCTGTCACGCCGAGAAAATCTCATAAGCGAAACACAATAGCGTGTCGAGTCACTGGTGCAAGGATTTTATCTTTCCCCAAGTCATTGCGGCCTTGTCGTTCGAAGCGACTGCCTTCATCGTCAAGCAGCCAAATTCCCAAGGCGCCATCCCAGTGGAGTTTCGCCGTAGATATCCTCGTCCACAAGACATCAGCAAATTACTAGAAATGTGAGGGCACATGAAACTCGTGCCCTCACCATTCGATGTTGATTATCCAAGAGGTGTCTGCCTCAAGTTACTTCTGGGCTTTAATCTGGCCCCAAGTAACCGATGCCTTGTCTCTCGGGTCAACGGAGGTTCCAGCCCCGGCAAGTGCGGCAGCTATTCCGTTCGCGGCGATATCCGCGATCTCCTCGCCGCTCAGCGCTCTCTCGAAAAGGAAGGCGTCATCAACGGCACCGTTGAATTCGCGGCCTCCGAGCACCCAGTTGCCGATGCGGAAGTTGGACGTGGCTGCGACAACGGGATCGGCGGACGCCAATTCAAACCTGCCGCCCGGCATCTCGAATTCATCCGGCACGCCATTCCAGTACCAAGTTCCAATGTTACCGGTACGTACGAAAGCCATGTGGTTCCACACGTCCGTGTCCAATTGAACGGTACCATTTCCCGCCCAGTTCGGGCCATCGCCGATAGCGATGCCGAACAGATTGAGATTGTTTTCAATCATCTCAAAGGAAATACCGCGTCGCGGCGGTTCCTGGTGACTTGAGAGGATGTTCGTCCACGTATTCTGGGAGTCGCCCGGATTCACGTAGCACCCCATGGAGAAGTCCACGGTGTCTACGACAACGGGTGCACCCATTTCGACAAAAGAACCGCCTTGATGCGCGCCGTCAAACCGCAACGCGCTCCCAAATTTGCCGTCGACCCACTGGGGTTCTCCGACTGCAAACGCGCCATTATTTCCGTTACCGGAGCTATCCTCGACTTTGTCACCAGCACCTTCGTCGAGAGTCCAGATAGCCACGACCTCGTCCATTTTGACAGCGTCGCTAACGTTTGTAAAGGCTAAGCACGCCAAAAGCACGCCTAGGCATAATAGGCTTGACCTAACAAAACCCATTTTCATTTCAGTCTCCTTTGTATTTATAATTGGTGTGAGTACGCGGTGACGCGCCTCCCACACCTATATATTTGCGGAATTGTTTTAACCCGCAAACATCATTCCGGGTTCCTATGTACCCGGTCCATAGTTCCTCCCTACGGTTCGCTAACCGTCGGAAGAAAACCGTCTGTTAATTTCTAACGATTATCACTCAACCGCGGCATCAAAAAACATCATTGCTGCCTTCACCGACAACTTATTAGCCGGAATAACCTATTATAATGATGTTCCCAAGGCGTGTCAACAGTTTTTTTTACTTAAGAAATAAATTTTTGCGGCTGTCGAAATCGAAATCGGCAACTACATTTGTATCGGTTCGCATTACGCAGCCCCGGGACGGGAATATGCAAACACTTTCTCAAGTAACACTCGACATTGCACTCCGCTGGGAGTGCAGACGCGGAGAAGAATCGTGTTCTATTGACATCTCACTCCTCTGGAGTGAAAACCATTCTGCGAAAAAACGCATTTTCAGAGCCTGTCATAGATCCGAAGATGAGTGTTACTTGCTGAATGAATTATTCCGACAGCGATAATGGCGTGCTATCAAGTAACACTCGACATTGCACTCCGCTGGAGTGCAGACGCAGGGGGCTTCTTGTTCTATTGACATCTCACTCCGCTGGAGTGAAAAGCATTCTACGAAGGAACACCTTCTCAAAGCCTGTCATAGATTTAAAGACGTAGTGTTACTTGCTGAAGGAATTATTCCGAACGGGGATAATGGCGCGCTCTCAAGTAACACTTTTTCAAAACCGGTCTTAGAGAAGGAAATCTGTACCACAATCTGTTAGATTGTGATCCGCAAACTAACAGTTTGGGGTACAAGAGTGTTGCTTGCTGAAAGAATTATTCCGACAGGGATAATGGCGCGCTCTCAACTGTCCACTAGGAGATTGAAACTGTGGTGGATCGCAATCATCCATTCTTCCTTCTTTCCTTGCCAAATGTAGATTACTCCTCCTTTATTTCAATCAAACGATTCGCATCAAGGGGTCCCATAACCACCTGCTTTTTTCCCGAGGGCCAATGGACATCAATTTGATCCACTTTGTCCGCGCCGCCCAATCCGAAATACAGCGGATATAAGCTCTGCGAAAGGTATCCCGACTGCCCGTCGTGGACTTTGACATAGGACTCAGCACCTGCGGTAACGGTAACCTTCGCGCCCAACCCGTCTCTGTTTGAATCGCTTCCGATAAGATGCACCTTCAGAAAGTTGACCGCTGTCTTCTCGGTGAGGTTGCTGACAAGAACTAGCGGCTCAGAATTAAACTCGTTCGTGACGATGTCCAAGTCGCCGTCGTCATCCAAATCGAAGATGATGGATGATCGCGTCCCCAATGCGCCGAGCACCGTAATCCGCCCGGTTTGCCCCTTGCAATCCTTATGTCCCCTATCTTCGCCGGAACAATCGAGTTCAAACCACGGCTTGGTTGTTCGACCATCTCGGCGAGGTTCAACGCCTACGATGAATTCGCTGTCAAGAAATGTCTCGCCGCGATTGTTTAGCAGCAGGGAATTTACACCGTACCGGAACGGATAGTTCATGCTTGAGGTAAGGAACACATCGTCGTATCCGTCCGCATTGAAGTCGCCGACACTTAGTCCCCAGGGCCAATAATTCTCGGTGCCTATTTCGTCCGAGACCTCGACATAATTGCCGTCGCCCTCATTCCTGAAGAATGCATTGCCGAAGATGCTGTTGCCTCCGGAGCGCAGCGAGGATTCGGGCCATTGCATCCGTGACTTCAACTTCTCACGCTCCGGACCGATGTCCTCGGACATGTCCGAGTGCATGTCCGAAATAATGATGTCCAGCAAACCATCATTGTTATAGTCAAAAACCTTGATTCCCATCGCTCCCCACGGGGTTTTCGGAAAGACTTCGCGACTCTTCTTTACGAAGGATTCGCCGTTTACGTTTTCGTAATATTCATCATGACCCTGCATGTTCAACACATACAGGTCCGGATAATTGTCGCCGTTAACATCAATCGGCGAGGCGTCGCCGCTCCAACTTCCATCAATTAATCCGGTTTCTTCGGTGACATCCTTAAAGCGGTTGTCTCCCATATTTTTGTAGAGGATGCTGTTTTCGGTACGCTCCGGTTTTAGGTGACCGGTGAAGGCATCCCTAAGACCGACCCAATAGCCGCCTCGCCCTTTGAGCGGTATGGTGTAGACCCCCACATTGGTCAAGAAGAGGTCTAGCAAACCGTCGAGGTTATAATCAAAGAAAATACCGCCGGACGAATGACCGACATAACCTAAGCCAGCGGTCTCCGTAATGTCGTTAAAGACTCCGGTCCCGTCGTTTTCAAACATGAGGTTGCCCATGCCGACGGTAGTGACAAACAGATCGGAATCGCCATCGTTGTCAATATCGGCAAAGGAGGCCGTGACACTGATACGATCAGCTACTGCCACACCTGCGGACTCCGTGATGTTTTCAAATCGACCATCCCCGAGGTTTCTCCACAGTTCGTTGCCCCCCAGTTGATTGATAAAGTAGATGTCATACAGTTCGTCCTTGTCAACGTCAGCGATGACGATTCCATTTCCGTGGTCGTAATGAACTAACTTATACTCCTTCCCGGCATCATCCACTATCTGGTGGACGAACTGAATTCCGCTTTCCATGATGCGGTTCGTGAATTGAAAATCGTAAAAGACGTTGAATCGATCGACTGTCTCCAACTGCGCCTGTCTACGGGTTTCCAGCCATGGCGGATCTTGGGCTTCCTCGGGAACGGACACTTTCTTCGGTTCCTCCGCGACGACGGAAACCGCTGCCAAAGTCATCATAGTGATGAAACAAAGATAAAATGAAACCGCCAGGCCAGAGTGAAACTTCATTGATGTCATTGAAATTTCTCCTTGTGGATTTATTCGGTTGCATTGCATCGCAGCAACTCCGAGGTCAACGCTCCTTCAAGCCTAATCGTCAAGCCCTGTTTCATGAGCGTAAAGCCGTCTACCTCGCAGGTATGACCACTATTGTCCCACGTGACGAGATAACGTTTGGAAACATCCAAGCCGCGGAAACGCAAACAGTATTCACTTTCCTTCGGCGCCGACAATTGGAATATGCCAGCAACGGCGCGTCTGCGATCTCTTGATGCAAGCTCCAGCACACCCCAGCCGGTAGGTTCTGTGCCTTCAAAGGTGGGCGTATGATGATAGATTCGTCCGGTGTTCATGAACGGTCGAACGAAGTGCTTATATAAGTTGATGAAGTGCCGAATGCGTGCAAGTTGGTTGGGATTCCAACTCGCGCCGAGCGGATGAAAGAACGCCAGCGTAGGTCTGACGAAAAGCAATAACCGCCACTGAAAATCGAGTTCTGCGACAATGTGTCCGTTCTGACCAGCGACCAGACGGTCAACGTGTTCAGGCGGTAATGCCATCGACATCCCGTTGGTAATGGAAAAGGAACGCGGCGCAATCTGCCAATCCGTGACCCAAGAGTGACTAAAACGCCGTACCATGCCGATATCCGTGCGTCCGCCTCCGCCGGCGCAGCTTTCCAAGATAACGTCCGGGAATCGTTCGCGCAAACGATCATACATCGCATATAGCGTTTCGTAGTATCGCCAGTAAAGGCTCTCCACATAGCCGTTGCGTACGGTTTGGCCGCCTTGACGAATCCCCCCGACGTTGTAATCCAGCCGGAAAAACTCCAACTGGTTTTCAGAAATCACGCGAGAGATCTGATCTTCCATCCATTTCGCCGCGTCGGGATTAGTTAAATCTAACATTCGTCCGAGTCTTTTTTCGCCGTCGTACGCTGTTGCCAACCACTCCGGGTGTTCCTGTGCAACTTGACTCTCATCCCCGATGCGCTCGGCATCCATCCAAAGCCCGAAGAGCATTCCGTGCTCATGGCACCGATCTCGAAACGGTCCGATTCCGTCAGGAAAACGAACCCTGTCCACCTGCCAATCGCCGACAGTGGTCGACCAACTTCCGTATGGCGGCGCATACCAACTGGCGTCGATAAAGAAAACCTCGCTGCCCCATGCCGCAGCATTCTCAATCTGATGAAACACATAATCTGTCGTGATTTCAAGCTCGGGGCCGATTCCGGACTCAATCCAACCGCCGCGGCCTCTGGGCTGCGGCATGAATACGCTGCGGCGCAGATGATCATGCATTGCTTGAATGCTCGCGTCCAAATCGCCGAACACCATGCCCAAGTGAACTTCGGGCGACGTGACCGTCTCTCCGGGATCAATGACACGATGCGGCGGCGGTGCGTCTGGACCGGCGCGGAAGAAGAGGCTATAAGCTCCCACATCGCCGACAGGCGCATCAAGATCAAACTCGAATGAATAACCGCCCGACCAAGCGAGTTGGCAGACGAAGTGTTCGCCGGTCGCATTGTTCCGCAGGACAAACATCGGGTGGCGATGCCGATCTCGGCGATACCGGCCATCCACTCGGTATCCCGCCGTTGGAATCGAGTGCCATTTGAAATTTCCCTCGTCACCCCAAGCAGAATTAGCCATGTATCCGATAGAATAAAGATCCGACATGTCAGTTGCTACCGGTACGGCATGACTTCCCCATTGGCCCGAAAATTTCAAAACGCCGCTCCATGGAAATACTGCCGAGAGCGCAGCGTGTTGATCTCCCGTGTTGGTTATCTCAAGCCATCGAGTCATAACCGGCGTGGCATCAAGCAGCATGTGGACTTTCACCGTCACCGGACGAATCGTATGTCTGAGCGTTACGACAGCATGTAGACAGGTACACTCCCCGTGAGATCCGTGTCGTGTTTCCTCGTTCTTCTCAAAATCGACCCATTCCCAGTGCGACGCAAGGAGTTGTCCGTCTATTTCGAGCCAGAACGACTGTGGCGCCGCGTGTTGAGCCGGATCAAGCCGCACATCCTCCCAAGCGTTGACGTAGCCCGAACCGTTCCAATTTCTGGACACGAATCCACCCTTGATGAGCGACTCTTCATAGACAACCATCCCTGAACGATAACTCAGTGTCGGATGAGGTTCCTCGGCGAAAAACACGTCCGACCAACTGTTTTCATTAGCAATATCCTGTTCCATTCATTGTCTCCTTTAGAAGTGTTCTCAAGTATTGACTCTTCAAATTGACTCTTCAAAAATCTCCGCACTCTCACTATATTGGTGGGCAGTGCTTACCATGCAGCCATCTAAGAGCCTGTTTGAAAAATTGGAGCCAGAGCGATTTTGGACTCATGAAGAAGGTTTTATTTAGATTGCGTTGTCACCTCTTCTACACCTGTCGCCCCTCTTGGGCTTTTAAAGGCTGGTGGGCAGTGCCCACCCTACAAATGTACTTTTCAAACAGGCTCTAAGCCGTTTTATTTGCCGCCCCGAGCGCATTTTGCCGACTTTCCACTTCCACACTTGCTTCTGCCACGCTACTGAACCGTCCACGTGCCACCTGCGCCAATATCAACAAACCCTCCATTGTCTCCTCCGATGTTGCGGACAATCGTGAGGGACAGTCAAACCGTTCCACAATCAATTGGCGTAAGATATCGCAATTTCCTACTAATCCGCCGGAGAGAACCAATCCCTGCCAGTTCCGCTCTGGCGATAAGCGAATAGCGCAGACCTCATAATTGCTCGCCATGTTTTCGAAAGCCGCTCTAAAGAGATGCGCGACATTTAAATTGTCCACCGTGATATTGCAGATTTCGCCGTGACTGCCCATCGGCCCCTCAAAGAAAGCAAGGTCTACACTGAGATCTGTGTCCGTGCCAGCCGCGGCCTTCGCGATGTAGGCCCATGGATCTTCGATCTCAAGTCCCTGAGCTTGAGGAATTTCGCTCAATAGGTCAATCAGCACGTTTAACGATCTGCCGGCGGGCAGATGCGTCAGCGCTTTGACATACTGTCGATCAAAGTATGGGCGGACTTGGTAATCGCCGGGTTGATAGCCGTCAGCCAATAAGCCGATTTGCGAACCCGTCGATACGTTGATGGACAACTCGTTCCTCCGCAATCGCGTTCCGACTAAGGCGCATTGATGGTCTCCGACCGACGGATATGATGGGATGGCACTGCCATGCGCTGCCATTTCACCTACCGCGTGATACGCATCGGTCAACCGCGGCCAGTGCAATCCTCCGATGCCCAATTCGGCGAACGCCTCCTGATGCCACTGATTTGTTTGCACGTTCAGTGTGCCGAGGGCGTTCGTATATTCGGTCACCGGTTCCGCATCACAGAGCATCATCGCAACATAATCGGCGAGAGCCAACGGAACCGCCGAGTCAGGTAAATCCCCCTGCTCAGCCAACCAAAACAGTAAGCTAAGCGCCGACCCGGGCTTGCAGTCGTTTCCGAGTTCCTCCATTCGCGTTCGAGTCAGCCTCCGTTCAAGTAAGTGATAGTAGCTGACATCATCGGAGGGGTATGGTTCCAGCGACCGTTGGTCGCGCCAAGAAATGTAATTTGTCAGCGCGTTCCCCGACTCGTCGACCAAGATAACCCCGCCCATCTGCCCCGTCCAGTGTACGCTTGAGACTTCCGGATCCAAATTCAACAGTTGGACGAGGAGATTTTCGACCACCTCCCGAATTCGACATGGTTCCACTTCAAAGTGTCCTGTTGGCAGACCCGAGATTGAGGCCGGAAAATCCGCCTTGATAACTTCCCCGACAGCGCAATTTTCAAGATCCAATACCGCTCCTTTTATGCTTGAAGTACCAATATCAATTCCTAGACACTTCATGAATCCGCCTTGTCCGCCGCATCGATATGGACACCGAATACAAAAATTTGCGCATGCGGCGGCGCTCAGTTGTTCGTGCGCAGCGGCCGGAAAAACTCCCGCAGATCTGCCGCCATCTCCTCCGGACGTTCGTGAATGGCGAAATGTCCGCCCTCCGGATAGTCGTTGTAATGCACCACGTTGTAGTATCGCTCCGCGCGCTTTCGGACAATCGGCGCCAACTCGTGGGGATAAGCGGCAACCGCTGTCGGCACCTCGATTCGTTGCCCCGGCGGAAGCTCCCACGGGTGATAATACGACTCACTGTAAATCCGTATCGCGGACCAAAACGAGTTCGACACCCAGTAGAGCATGACATTCGTGATAAGCATATCCCGAGGAAAGAGCTTTTCGAAGTCGTCGCCCCATCCGCACCAAGCGCGCCATTTTTCAATAATCCATGCTGCAAGCCCCGCGGGCGAATCGGTCATGCCGATGGAAAGCGTCTGAGGACGGGTCATCTGTTGGTGGCAATAAGCGCCTTCATCAATCCAATACCTCTCGACGTTCTTCCAATAACGCAACATCTCGGGATCTTTTGGCTTGACGGGTGCCCATTTCATGCCGAGACCGCGCAGGATGTCCGGATCTTTGTCTTCCGGTTCTCGTTCATCCCCCAACCTCGGAAACAGACAGTTCAAGTGGATACCGATTAAGTGCTCCGGATGATGATATCCAAACGGGGCCGTAATGAAACCGCCCCAATCCCCGCCTTCAATTCCGTAGCGTTCATAACCCAACCCCAGTGTCATCAGTTTGTCGTATATCTCGGGGTGATGCTGGAACCCAAAACTGTCCTCTTCGGGATAATCCGAGAATCCAAAACCGATAATCGACGGGATGACAACTGTGAAAGCATCTGCCGGATCGCCCCCGTATGAGGCGGGATCGGTGAGCATCGGTAGGATTCGCAACAGCAAAATGAACGACCACGGATACCCGTGCATCATGAACAACGGCATGGGATTCGGCCCCTTGCCCTCTTCATGAATAAAATGAATACCTAACCCGTCAACGTCCGCTCTGAAGTGCTGATAACGATTGAGTTTTTCTTCTTGTTCACGCCAGTCATATTTATTAATCCAGTAGTCAATCAATCCCTTCATGTAGTCGAAGTCTACACCTCGACTCCAGCCGGTCCCCGACACTGAACCTGGCCAACGTGTGCGTTCCAATCGCGCACGTAGGTCGTCCAGTACCTCCTGTGGAACGTTCAATGAGAAGGGTTGGATCGCAATTGACATGAGAGCGATTGATTATAGCAAGCCCACAGCCGATTTACAAGAACAAACTTACCTCTCAATCCTGTCCAGACCGTTCCTGCTCGATCGGAAAATACGGCAGATTTCATGCGTCAGTGACATACAAGGCTTTCTTCGCTCTAAGGGATTAAATGGTTTGTTTCCAAAAAATATGGTTAGTGTTGGGTGCCGGTGCGGTTAGAAACCGCACCTACCCGGCGTGGCAATACCGTTTCTTGTGCCAGTCTCGTAAGTATTAAGTTCTTAGCGAATAGACCATTAAGCCAGACTTCGCACATTGTACGGTGGGATCAAACGAACTATTAGCGAGTGCGACATAGATTTCCCGCCCATCAATTCTTGTAGGCGTGCACATCGCGCACCAGCCTTTGAAATCGACACCTGACAGAACATCGGTTCTCCTCATTCCTCAATCAGCACATCGAACGATGAATTCTCTGTACCCGCTATACGATCTCCCAATGTGTTGGATGCTGAAATATCTTGACGCACTTTATCACTCCTTGATAAGATTCGTAATCTGTGGTCGGCGCTGGAGCCATCTCGCCGTTGGAGATGTCATCAGCAAAGCTATTCTTAATGCCAAGACTACAGTTGAAACTGAGCCTTGGTGCCGACGCTACGATTCCGTAAGCGATGGACTGAGGAAGTATAAGATTCGTATGACCTCGGCTTCGCGCTGAAGGACGATAATGACAGAGTCGCCGTCACCAATATTTGGCCGCCCGAAAATTGGCACTGGAGCTCTGGGAAACCCACACTCTTACCGCTATCAGACAACGTTAAGCTACACGTCATATAATATTCACTACCGAATTGCCATCATTTAGAGCCTGTTTGAAAAGTCATTTGATTCGATTTCGCATCAAGTAGATGGAAGCGATGTATACCATAGTTTCAGCAGTCTTAGGAAAGCGTTCATAATCCAAAGTCAATCGACGAAACCAACCAAGCCAAGAGAATGTGCGTTCAACAATCCATCGTAACGGAACAACTTCAAACCCCTGCTGCCCTAGCGTAGATGCAATCTCTAGTTGACACTGATGAGCCAGATATAACCAGTCTTCTAATTCGCCGCGATAGGCGGCATCGGCACACACCAACTGAATTGTTATGTACCAGCTAAACACTTCTGTTAGTAACTCGATAGCTATCTGATTGTCACTAACATTGGCATCAGTGACTTTGACCATCAATGGAATACCCGTCGTATCCGTTACCAGATGGCGTTTGCGTCCTTTGACCTTCTTGTGACCATCAAATCCTCTAGTCTCCGCCAGTTCCGTCGTCTTAACGGATTGGCTGTCAATGATAGCTGCTGTCGGTGATGGTTGTTTGCCGCCATCACAACGTGTTTGTTCGCGAAGTGCCTGATGAATCAAGAGCCATGTGTTGTCGACTTGCCACTTTCTGAAATGGTAATAGACGGTTTGCCACGGTGGCATATTATGGGGTAGCATTCGCCACTGGCAACCGGACTTGACGACATAAAAGATAGCATTGATGATTAAGCACATCTCCCATTTTGGAGGTCTGCCTAATGGTTGAGGGGCTGGCAGAAACGAGGACAGTTTCTCCCACTGTGCATCAGTCAAATCACTGGGATAACGCTTGCGGTTCATGTTTACTCCTTTCATTGGTTCAGATTTAACTGCTCCAATGAGTAAACGTAAACATCAACCGTTCAGACAACTTTTTTCTTTTTCTAATAGGTTCTTGAGGGCATTTACCCCAAAATAGCCCTTTCTCTAAGGCGATTCCGGACTTTTCAAACAGGCTCTTAGTGGTTTATTTTCCAAAAAAATATGGTTTAGTGTTGGGTGCCGGTGCGGTTAGAAACCGCACCTACCGGCGTGGTAGAACGGTTTATTGTGCCAGTCTCATAAGCATTAAATTCTTAGCGAATAGACCATTTAGGGTGCGCACCGCGCACCAGCTTTTAGAAACGCCAACGGCACGTCAATTATGAAGCAACTACTCCCCAGCCCTCATTCTAGGACCGCAAGATGAAAAATTACCGTACAGGTATCGTCGGAACAACACACCTGAGTTCCCACATCTCTGCGTTGAACGCCGCAGCAGGAGTCGAATTGGTCGCAGCCGCCGCTCATAACGACGATGAAAGAAACCGGTACCAAGAACACGGTATCTCTACAATCTATTCAAGCTATGAAGAGATGTTAGCCAACGCGAATCTGGATATCGTCGAGATAGACACCGATCCCATCCAACTTTACAACATGACGCTTGCGGCGGCGGAACGGGGCATCCACGTGTTGGGCGAAAAACCCATTGCCATCTCACTGAACCTCGCCGACGAGATGGTGGCGGCATGCAATCGGGCAGGAATCCAACTGGCAATCTACAATATCAGACGATGCGACCCCTACCATATCCGAGCGAAAAGGCTCCTGGAGGAGGGATACATCGGCGACCTCTTGTCGATGCGGGCGACACTACGTAATTCGTACCCATCGGGGCATAGCCTGATCAATCTTGGCACCCACCTTTTTGACACGGCACGTTTCTTCGCCGGAGATGTGGAATGGCTCGATGGCTGTGTAACAACCGACAGGAAACCGGCGACTCCGAAAGACATTCAACCCCATCCCGGCGGAATGGGGCCCATGGCAGGCGACAAAGCCACGACCATTCTGGGATTCAAGAATGGCGTTACCGCGACCGTCGAGTTCTGGAGGGCGGAACCCGAGTATTTCGGTATTGAGCTGATTGGGACAAAGGGAGCCTTGGCTGTACGAGTCCCCGAATCTCCTTGCCCACTGATGCATCGCACCGATGCGCTCTGGTCGGCTAACCCCGAGGACAACATCTGGCGACCAATAGAGCTATCGACGACAGAACTCGCCGGTCGAGGGCCCGGCAGTTGGGACGCGGTCTACCGCATTGCCGTTGAAGAATTTGTCCGGTGTATCGAAACCGGTGACGAGCATCCGATAAGCGGCGCTCAAGCCGTGAAGGCGCTCGAACTCATTCTGGGCACCTACGAATCCCATCGACTCGGCGCGAGGGTGTCAATACCCTTAACCCAACGCGCACATCCTCTTGACGTGTGGTTGGAGAGGTAGGATTGGCACTATCGCTCATAACTCGTTGAGGTACACTCCTCAGCGGAAACTTTATTTTAGATTCAACCCTATGAATTGAAAGGTTTCTTCGCGTGCTAATCGGGATAACCATGGGAGACGCCTGCGGCATAGGCCCCGAAATTCTCTTGCGCTCAGCCGCAGGGAATAGTCTGCCACATCCGTATGTATTGTTCGGCGATTTGGAGGTCTTGGAATTTGCCCGGGAAAAACTTAATCTGAACCTCGCCTTCTATCCTGTCCCGTCAGTCGACGAAGCCAAACCGGAACGTCTCAATGTCTTCGACTGCCGGGGACTCAAACGCACAGACATAACAATAGGCAAGATCTCGGAGAAAGCTGGCGCCGCAGCCGTGAAATACGTTGAGGTCGCTACGGAACATGCCTTAGAAGAAAAAATCGACGCCATCGCAACACTCCCAATAAACAAGGCTGCCTGCCACCACACTTTTCCGAATTTTCAGGGTCATACGGAGTTCATCGCCGACATGTGCAACGTCTCGGATTACGTTCTAAGCCTCGTAGCACCGAAACTGATTGTGACGCATGTATCGACCCACGTTTCACTTAAGGAGGCGGTAAACCTCGTGAATCGCGAGCGTGTGTTGTCCGTGCTTCAAATGACTAACTCCGCCGCCAAAAAGCTCTTCCCCCGAGCAAAGATTGCCGTAGCAGGACTCAATCCTCATGCTGGAGAGGATGGCGCCTTTGGCAATGAGGAGATTGAGCACATCGTGCCAGCTATCAGGGAGGCGCAGCGCCAAGGTATTGATGCGCACGGTCCCATCTCGCCCGACACGCTCTTCATGAAAGCGCTGGGGGGCGATTATGACGCCGTGGTTTGCATGTACCACGACCAGGGCCACATCCCAATGAAACTGCATGGCTTCCACGAAACCGTCAACGTAACACTTGGCTTACCTATAGTCAGGACCTCTGTCGATCACGGCACCGGATTTGACATCGCCTACAAGGGAATCGCCTCTACCCAGAATTTTCTGTGCGCATTCAACCTCGCCGCCAAATTGGCTTCATCGAAATAACGGCAAGGAATGGTGGGCGGGGAACTCTATCGCAGTCACTATCCGTTCCTTTGATCCACCCTACATATGTACAAAGTCGAGCTAAAAGAAATTCTCTCGAATCAAAAAATTCATACGGAACTTGTTAGAAATTTCATTGAATCCATTCGCGCTGTTTAGGAGGAATTTACCGTGACAACAGAAATTCTTTGCACAACCATGTTCATGGCGACTTTTTTCGCCGCGACCAACATGACTTGGGGAGAAGATAACGAGATTGTCGGTCAACGCCCCTATGAGATGGAGTGGGCAAACCGCACCGAGCCCGCTCATCCACCTTTAATTGATTTCGAAGATTTGACAGGATGGCGTGTTGAGACAATCAATGCAACTGCAGCCTTCAAACGCTCGCGAGAACAGCAACTCTGGGGCAAATACGTCGCCAAACTCACCTACCACGAGGCAGGAGCCGAGCCCGAAATCCGCATCAGTCCCCCAGCCCCAATCCCGGTGCAGAGCGGCTTTGAAGTCATCTCCTTCTGGATCTTCGGCAAAGAACGTCACCGCCCAAAAATAACTGTACTGTTCAAAACTTCCGACGGCGCTGAGATGCGGTTTCCCATGCGTGCCGATTGGGACCACTGGGGCTGGTTTCAATCTTACTACCGTTTGTCCTCCGATCAAATCGAACAAGTTGCCAGCGGTTCCGCCTTTACCGGATTCATCATTCGCGATTCCGACGAACCGGAAGAACGCCTAATCTGCTTTGACAATCTAGCCGTCTTCACGGAAGACTTCAAGCCGCTGTATTTCAAGCCGCGTCCTCGACGTGGTATCCCGATGCTCCCCGGGCAAGGAGTTGGAACCAATACCGGACCGGGCGAACTCCCGTTTCCAACACGGAAGGAAACCATTCTGCCTGACAACCTCACCCAAGAATTCACGACCAACCTTCGAGCCGAGGGTGAAAGTTTTACCTTTCGCTACGAGGGCGAAGATGGCACCCTGATTTACCGGCTCGAGCCTCGTACCGGCACCTTGGACGATATCAGTGCCGAGTGGGAAGGACGAGGCGGCACTATTCGGCCGTGTGTGGGCGGAGGCGTATATCTGGCGACAGAGGCGGATTCGCCCTCTCCTCCGGAGTCCACGGAGCATCTGGGCACGGACATCCAAGATGAGAAGGTCGTCTCGCGATGGCGGCTGGAAGCCAAAGGAGTGACTCAGGACGTAATTTATGTGTATCGACTCTGGAACAAGTCACTGGTAATTGACACGCTTGCACCCGGCGGCTATGTTGCCGAAGTAAAATACGGCAAGGCCGTCGGCGTAGAGAATCCACGGCTGGTCGCCAACCCGTTTTACACCTACAACGGCTACATCCCCGATGGACGTCCTGCAGTCGTTGTCGGCGGTGCGGAGGACGACCCATTGTTCCTGACCGGAAACACGGACTGGTATCTATCCAACGCCTCTATGCTGCTGCCCTCTCCAGCCATTACACCTAGTGGAGTCATCTACAATACCGGAACCCGATACATCCCCAAAACCAACGGCGTGCGGGTTGATTGCTACGAACGGTTTTTCATCACAGTTTCCCCGCGTTACGAAGAGATGTTGCCCACTATTCCCAATCCGAAGTCCCCGTGGTTGAAGGATGTTGGCACTCGGCTCTGGAAGGCGCACCAGTCCGAACACCCACGAGAAGGCGGAATACGCTTTTTCAAGAAGCTTCACCGATACGGAATCACCGAAATGACTATCACCGACCATGAAGGCGGATGGCGAGATGGGGGTGAGAGTTTCACGTTCCGCACCCGCGGCGCCCCGGAAAAGGGAGGTGATGACGGATGGGCTGAATATTCCCGCGTTTTACGAGACGACATCGGTTACCGATACGGTCCTTACACGCAGTTCCTTGATATTGCAGCCGTCAATGAATACTGGGACACAGATATGATCACGCGGACCCCCGACAATAGGATGCACGGAGGTTGGCGCCGCTGCTACCGAGCCAAGCCCGCCAGATCACCGGAATATTGCGAACTGCTGTCGCCAATCATTAAAGAAAGATTCGGATTCAACGCAAGCTACCTTGACGTGCATACACTCCACACCCTGGATTTCGTAGATTACGACTACCGCGTACCCGGCGCCGCCACGTTCGCTGCAACCTTCTACGCCTACGGAGAAACCATGCTGATCCAAAAGCAAATTTACAACGGACCGGTATTCTCCGAAGGCGGCCACCAATTCATCTTCAGCGGCCTGATTGACGGGAATTACGCGCAAGACCGTGCAGGCGAGGTGAAGCTGGCGTGGGGACCGTGGTTGGTGGACTTTGAGCTTCGGAAAACTCACGATTTGTGCACGAATATCGCAATGGGAGAGTACGGCATGTTCTACCGCGGAGAGGAACCGGAACCGAGTGGGCGCTCGGGTGAAGATCCGCGCAGTGACCGGCACATTGCCGCGACCATCGCATTCGGACACGTCGGTATTCTTCAATACGAAGACCCTCTACCGCGCGTGTTGCGAATCTACTATATGCTACAGCAATTGCAGAGCCGCTATACGCTTTCAAGCGTGGATGAGATACGATATGCAGACGCGGATGGCAATCTCTTGGATACCACTGCCGCCGTGGCATCCGGCGCTTACAAGCGTTCGCAGATTGTGACCCGTTATGAGAACGGGTGCATCACTGCGGTAAACGGCAACGCACATGACGAGCGCATGCTCGTGAGTGCATACGGCAAACAGCTAGACCTACCACCAAACGGATATGCGGGTTGGACTGAGGACGGGGCGATTGAGGTTTTTAGCGGAGAGATTGAGGGGCACCGAGCCGATTACGCGGTGACACCGATTTATATCTTCATGGATAGTCGCGATAAGCCAATACGCTTCCCTAAAGCGGCAGGGAATGGAGTCGGAATCTGCCGAATTCTGCCAGGTAGGAAATACGAGGTGATTCTGCTGCAAGGTTCGGAGTGCGGTTTTGCCGTCGATGCGGATCAAACCGTGGCGTTGGACGAAGAAAGAAATGAAATCGGAACTACGACTTTGCGAAAGTCAGACGGTCTTACCTTCGTAAAGCAAGTGCCAGGCGCCTTCAGCTACTTGCTTAGCACCGACAACACCTCAAAATAACTTAAGAATTTTCAAAGAAACCGAGTTTTCTTCTCGAAACTCGGTTCCTATCAAGTAACACTCGACATTGCACTCTCAAGTAACACACGACATTGCGCTCCGCTGGAGCGCGGAGATTGGACGGATCACGATTCTATTGACATCTCACTCCGCTGGAGTGAAAAGCATTTTACAAAGGAACATCTCCTCAAAGCCTGTCATAGATTCTAAAGATGAGTGTTACTTGCTGAAAGAATTATTCCGACAGGGATAATGGCGCGCTACCAAGTAACACTCTTTCGGAACCAGTCACAGAGCGAGAGTTGAGTGTCACTTGATGAGGGAATCATTCCGCCAAGGATAATGTGCGCTATAGACAAAACGTCGGGGCAAGAAGATCTCTATGGGAGCTCTATCGCGTTCCCTATCCGGTCACTTGATCACTCACTATCCGTTCGCTCGATTCCCTTCTACATGGAAATTTGACGCAGTTACTTGCTGTATGAGTTGTTCCGATAGGAATAATGGGGTGCTCTCAAGTAACACACAACATTGCGCTCCGCTGGAGCGCGGAGATTAGGCGCATCACGATCCTATTGACATAGCACTCCTCTGGAGTGAAAACCATCCTACGAAGGAACACCTTCATCAAAGCCTGTCATAGATTTAAAGACGTAGTGTTACTTGCTGAAAGAATTATCCCAACAGGGATAATGGCGCGCCACCTAAAACCTCGCTGACAATCACCTGTACTCACCACCGAAAAATATCAACGGCTCTCCTTCGCGTACCTCCCCGGCGATCGGCTCACCAACGAACATGTCGTGATCGCCTCCGGGAAGAATCTCAACCAATTTACAATCCACATAGGCGATCGCATCAACGAGAATTGGAGCGCCGGTTTCTGCCGCCGTCAACCTCAGTCCAGAAAAATCTTTGGGGCCGGACATGGCGAATCGACGTGAAATCTCTTCTTGGTCTGCACGTAGCATATTCAGAGCGAAGCACTTACCTCTCATCACGCACTCGTGCATGGAGTTCTTCTTATCAACGGAGACAACAACAAGAGGCGGCTCGAGTGATAGAGACATTACGGCGTTCGCCGTCATACCCAAGACTCCTTCGTCAAACCGCGTCGTCAATAGTGTGACGCCAGTTGCAAAACGCCCCATGACCTGCCGTTGCAGCATTGAATCAATCGCCATCCGTAAACTCCTAACTCTCCCGTTTTGCACGTCGTGATTTACCACGACAGGCACGCGCTTGCCTGCGAGCCTCACACGCGGTGCGATGCACCCCCACACACGTCAAAGGAAATTGCTTTGTTTTAGAGAAGTGTTGCATCCAAGTTCATAACAGTATATCATATAATCTCTAATTGATCGAGAACTTCATTCGCGGGCGAAACTCTTCATTGTTCTAGCTTTGTAGGGTGCGATCATCCGACTGAATAAGGAGGGATTTAAGGAGCGATTCTCGACCGCGATATCCAATGTTGCAAGTATTACCCGTGCGATAGAAAACTCAAAGCAACTGCTATAGAGGTTCCTTGCCCATCAGCCTTGGGTTGGTGCACTATCCTGTAGGAGCGAGCTTCAGGTCGTGAGAAACCCCTCCCGGCAAAATAACTGAAACGGCTGTCTCCGCCACTATCCTAACAGATCCGAAAACCAGGCGGTCAACAATTTCAAGAAAAAGAACATTCTAATCATGCAGGAATCAAGAATTGAAAGGACGCCCATGTCCACGGCTCCTTACTCGCGACGCCGATTTCTCGCAGTCGCGGGGAAAAGCGCCGCACTCGCTAGTTGGGGTATCTCCGGTACAACTCTCGACGCTGTCCTGAGAGAATCGCTTGGTCGAGGTCTTATACCCGGTGCCACGGCAGATGTTCACGCGGAGTCGTTGCCAAAGCCGGATATGATTGTCCACTCCGAAAACCCCTTCAACGCCGAGTTTCCGCCTCATCTGCTGCATGATATCGTTACCCTTACTTCTCGACATTTCGTGCGCAATAACAGGGACATACCGGAACGAGCGAAAAGAAAAGACCTACAGGGTTGGAAGTTGACCGTTGATGGTGCGGTTGGCAGGAATCTTGAACTCTCCATGGACGATTTGCTCCGTTTCCCGCAAGTGAGCTTGAAAGTCGTGCTGGAATGCGCCGGTAACGGAAGGAGCCTTTTTGAACCGAAAGTTGGCGGCACGCCGTGGATTCGAGGCGCCGTTGGATGCAGTGAATGGACCGGAGTGCGTTTACGCGATGTTTTGAATCACGCTGGCTTAAAATCGCATGCCGTTTATCTGGGAAACTACGGAGAAGACGTTCCGGCTGATCCGGGCGAGGCGTTTTCGCGGGGGATTCCACTTGAGAAAGCCATGGATGAGCACACATTGATTGCCCTTAAAATGAATGGAGCAGACTTGCCTGCGGCCCACGGTTTTCCTGCGCGGTTGATTGTTCCCGGCTGGATCGGCAGCTCGATGCAGAAGTGGCTAAATCGAATTTGGGTGAGAGATCGAGTTCACGATTCGGAGAAGATGAGCGGGTATTCATATCGCGTACCGTCATATCCCGTGTCGCCGGGAAGCAAACCGGCAAAGCGCGATATGGTGATCGCTACATCGTGGATCGTGAAATCGCTTATTACGGCGCCCCGATCGGGCGCGGAAATCAAATCGGAAACTCCCGTAACAGTTGGCGGACATGCTTGGGCAGGGGAAGATGTGGTTACCAAGGTCGAGGTTTCGAAAGACTACGGAGTGCGGTGGCAAGAGGCACAGTTGACCTCGCCCGCAAATCGTTATGCTTGGTACAACTGGGAAACCAACCTTGCGCTGAAAAACAGGGGATACTATGAACTATGGGCGCGAGCATTCGACGACAAAGGCAACGCACAACCCTTCCACCAGCCGTGGAATCCCAAAGGATACCTTGGAAACGTCATTCACAGAGTGCCCGTTGTCGTCGATTCTAAGAGTTAACGCTGCGTCGAGGCGTTCATTCGAGTTACATACATAGAGTGAAATAATTATGTTGCCAGGACTTGCATAGCGGAGCAATCACATCGCGGCTCCGTCGTGCATATCCCAATGAGAAATGTAAAGGAGGGACTACAAATTGCCGCAATCACAAGAAACCATTCGTTTGACGATGGCGCAAGCGCTCGTCAAATACCTGCAAGTACAATTCAGCGAACGCGATGGCAATGCCCGGCGACTGATACCATCCATGTTCGGCATATTTGGACACGGCAACGTCGCCGGTCTCGGTCAAGCGCTGTATGAATATGGCGAAGACCTGCCGTACCGCCAACCGCGAAACGAGCAGTCCATGGTGCATACCGCGCTGGGCTTTGCGAAGGCTAACCATCGGCTCGCCACACTTGCTTGTACGTCGTCCATCGGACCAGGCGCAACGAATATGATAAGCGGAGCAGCCACGGCTGCCACCAACCGGCTCCCCGTGCTGTTGTTGCCATCGGACTACTACGCCACACGATCTCAAGGAGTGGTGTTACAGCAACTCGAACACCCGGTTTCCGCTGATGTCAGCGTCAACGACTGCTTTCGTCCTGTAAGTCGTTTCTTTGATCGTATAACCCGCCCCGAACAACTCCTCACAGCGCTGCCCGAAGCCATGCGGGTACTGACGGATCCCGCCGACACGGGTCCCGTCACCATTTCACTGCCTCAGGACGTACAGGCACATGCATACGATTACCCCGCGAAATTCTTTGAACGACACGAGTGGCGAATTGAGCGGCGTGTACCCGATCCGAGGCGCATTGCCGAAACTATACGGTTGTTAAAGGCAGCGGATCGTCCGATGATAATCGCCGGCGGCGGGGTCCATTATTCGGAAGCTTGGGAGGCGCTTCAGGAGTTTTCCTCCCTGTTGGGTATTCCCGTGAGCGAAACGTTTGCTGGAAAAGGAGCGGTACGCGAACCATCGCCGCTGCTTCTGGGAGGGCAGGGAGTCACCGGCACACCTGCCGCCGCCAAGATCTCTAGCCAATCGGATCTGGTAATCGGCGTTGGATGCCGCATGATGGATTTTGCGACAGGTTCTCAATCGGCTTTCAATAACCCGCAGGTGAGATTCGTCAACATCAACGTCGGAGGACATGACGCCTACAAGCAGAGCGGCGTGCCGATTGTTGCGGATGCGCGAGAGGCGCTCGCGGCGCTGACGCAAGCCGCCGAAGGTGCAGGCATTCAACCAAACGCGGCATACACTCGGGAAATTGAAGACGTGAATCGGGACTGGGCGCAGCAACTTGGCGCTGCCGTGTCGGAGGAAGTCCCGGGTGAAGCAATGAGCCAAGGCAAGTTAATCCGAGTCATAAATGAGGAAGCGCAGCCGGGGGATACGATTGTCGCTGCGGCAGGTACGCCGCCGGGGGATTTGGTGAAGATGTGGGACGCCACGCGAAATCGGAAGTGCCACATTGAATTTGGCTATTCGTGTATGGGCTATGAAATTCCTGCGGGGCTAGGGGTCCGAATGACACAGGCGGAAGGTGAAGTTTATGTGTTTATCGGTGACGGCACCTATCTGATGAACCCAACGGAGCTTGTGACATCAATGCAGGAAGGTTTGAAACTCACCGTAATTATATCCGAAAATCACGGCTTTCAATCCATCAGCGCCTTGCAGATGCTCCGCGCCGGACGCAGATTCGGCAACGAGTTCCGATCACGGGATCGCGAGGTAAACCGACTTGAAGGCGAATACATGAAGATTGACTTTGCACAAAACGCAGCCAGCTTCGGTGCGCGCTCATGGCATGAAACAACACCGGATGGTGTGCGCGCTGCCATGAGGGAAGCCCGTGGCGAACGTCGCACTTGTGTGATTGTCGCCGATGTTGAACCTCATCATTACCTCCCGGATTCCGGCGTGTGGTGGGACGTGGCGGCGGCAGAGGTGAGCGACGATTCTGAAACGCAGGAACGGCGGCGCGAGTACGAAGAGGGATTGCATTCGCAACGCTTTCACTACTAGTATAAGAAGGTAGGCGCACGCAGATAGGTTTCTTGTTGTGTTCTCGCAGAGTGGGTACCGCCCACCATTCCTGTAAGGTTTACATTGCGTTCAATTGAAATGTCAAGGAGATAGTGGATCCTGATTGGAATCTCTTCCGATTCCGCATTGTAGGAGGGAATTTCGATTTCCGAACAATTCAATAGGAACTTTCGTTAAACGCTACTTCCTTTACGCGTGATCTGCTCATAACGGAACCACACCTGCATATTTCACGCCCGTCAAATAAGCCATGTCGCGATTCCATGTCGTAAGGTCATCCGCGCAAAACTGATTGAGATGGGTGTGCCCGCAGGCGCGCGCAAGGGTCTGCATCAATTCGGTTGCCGCGCCGAGAAAACGGTTGAGGCGAGCCGCCGCCTCGTCCACAACGAGACGCGCCCGCAAACTTTCCTTCTGTGTCGCGATCCCCACCGGGCAATTGTTGGTACGGCAGGCTCTCATGCCAACGCATCCGATTGCCTGCATTGCCGAGTTGGCAATCGCCACGCCGTCAGCGCCCAGCGCGAGCGCCTTCGCAAAGTCCGAAGGACTTCTTAACCCGCCCGTCGCAATCAAGGTGACATCACCGTTGCATGTTTCGTCCAAGTATTTCCGTGCTCGTGCAATAGCCGGCATAGTTGGCACGGAAATGTTGTCCCGGAAAATCAGCGGTGCGGCACCCGTGCCCCCGCCCCGCCCATCAAGAATGATGTAATCGACCCCAACTTGGAGAGCGGCTTCGATGTCCTCCTCGATGTGTTGAGCCGACAACTTGAAACCGATTGGGATACCGCCGGTCTCCTTACGAACCTCAGTGGCAAATCCCTTAAAATCATCTAAGCTATCCCAATCCGGGAATCGTGCGGGCGAGACGGCAGGCTGCCCGGCGATAAGACCCCGCACCTCGGCAATCTTGCCCTGCACCTTCTCGCCCGGTAGATGTCCGCCGGTGCCCGTTTTGGCGCCTTGCCCTCCTTTGAAATGAAACGCTTGCACGAGGTAAAGTTTATCCCATGAAAAGCCGAACCGTGCCGAAGCCAACTCGTAAAAATAACGGCTGTTCTCAGCCTGTTCCTCCGGCAGCATCCCACCCTCGCCGGAACATATTCCCGTACCTGCCATCTCTGCCCCCCGCGCCAAGGCGGTTTTCGCCTCGGCGGAGAGTGCCCCGAAACTCATATCCGACACAAAAATTGGTATGTCAAGAGTGAGCGGCTTCTTCGCTCTCGGACCGATGACGATCTCGGTACCAACTTCGACATCATCCAACTGTGGCAACCTGTGAAGCTGCGCGGTGACAAATTGCAGGTCACCCCATAGCGGAAGCTGTTCCCGGGGAACCCCCATCGCATCCACCCGACCGTGATGCCCTACCTTCGATAAACCGTGGCTTGCGAGATGGCGAATATAGTTCACATACGGCTCTTCAGGCGTGCTGTGAATATCCTGGTATTCCCCCTGATACTCGTCACGTTTGTAAGGCTGGGGGTTGTTCTTCTCCCACCCGAGAATCTCCTCCTCATCAACCAGAACCCTGTCGTCTTCAATCCACGCAGTAAATTTCTCCAACTGCTCTTCGTTGTGGTATTCACTGATGCCCGTGTCGTACCGATAATCCCAGTAATGCACCCCGCATATTAGGTTCTTTCCATCAATGTGTCCGTCCGCAAGCAGCGCGCCGCGATGAAGGCACCTGCCGTACAATACCGAAACCTCGTCATCATATCTAACGATTACCAAATCCACGTTCCCGACCAGCGCGTGAACAGGTCGTCGATCTTCCAACTCACTGAACCTGGCGATTTGTATTCTTCTCATGTCCTCTCCCTCTTATCTTCTTTCCGGCTCGTCTGTCGTTTATCCTTCATTGGTTTGGGCAACTCGTCCCATGTCCGTCCCTCTAGCTCTCTTCCCGTGCGCTTCTTGTTCACGCCTCCCCACTGTTTGAAAAAAAACGGTACACCAGATGACACACATTTATCTCGAATCTGCCGCACCCAATCCTCTTCCATCGGTCTTGCACCAGGGCCAGACTCACCTCCTACAATCACCCAGTCGATCCCCGTAAGTTCCAAGTTTGGAAGCGGCCCGAGTAACGGCTCAAGCGAGAGGAATTTGAACTTTGCGTCGGCTTTTCGCAAACAGTCAATGCGCGAGGTATAATCCTGATTTCCAACGCTCACGCCCATCCACACATTGTCTGGCCAGTCGATTTCAGGACTGAGTTTCTCAAGACGTTCTGCACGTTTGGTCAACACTTGAAAATGGTGCCAGTCCGAACGTTTCATGACATCAAAAATCTGTCGGATATATTGAGGAGTCACAGCTTCATGAAACAGATCGCTCATGGAATTGACGAAAATCAATTTAGGTTGTTTCCATTTCAGCGGCTGTTCTAGGAGGTGGGGCACCTGTTTAATGCGATTTGTCCAGCGAGGTCCTGCCTTCGTTTGAATAGCAAGTCCCTCATAAGCTAAACCCTTGCCGGCGAATCGTTGGGCGATACGTTCCGCGTAGCAGAAACGGCAACCTTCAGAGACACGAGCACAGCCGCGTACCGGATTCCATGTTGATTCGGTCCACTCTATCTTTGATTCCGATGCCATTATTCTTACGCTTTCAAGATGTCTTGCGCAATTTTTACAGCAGTTGAAGCTCCCGTAGGGTTCCCCGCTGCAAAACAGAGCAGGTACAATGGATTATTATATAGCTAACCGGTGCTCTAATCTTAATTGCAGAATTCATCGTGGCTTGAACCAACCTGCAATGTGTTAACTTGCTTTTCTTAGTTTGGTCTATGGAGGAATTATCGCGTTTACTCTCTCCGCCATTTTAAGAATCTCCGGATTGGAAGACATCCGCAGCACAACATTACTCCCAAGATCGCGGATGGCAGCCTTCGCAGATTTGACACGAGCACTCTTCTCTGAGCTAAACACAATGCCGTGAGCCGAAGCGTTTCCTCTACCAGACACCTTAAATAGGGCGATTTCCACCATTGCGGGATCATAACAGTTGAGTTCGACGCTTATGGTGCGGCTTGCTTCACTCTGATTCAGCAAACCATTTCCTTCGAATTTGCTAGAGCCGTCCATATGCCCAAATTGTACGACGACGGCGAGGCTCAACTGTTCATCGGCAATAGACGCTTGTGTTGGATATGAATCCATCACTTCAACAGAGGTGAAAATGCCTTGAATTGATCTGGTAAGATTAGACACAAGGTCTTCACCCATCTGTAACTCGGCGTCTCTATCCGCAATCGTTAGATTTCGCGTGTTTTCAGCGAAGAAAAGACCGACCCTCAAATCCATCCGATCCGAATTTTCGGCACATCCGGCGACGACAACAGCCGCAACGAAAATGAGCAGAATGCCACGGTAAAAATCAAACATAATCTTTCGTCTCCTTTCGAGTGTGAAAATTGAGTTTGAATACCGGAAAAAAACTCTGATTCCGCTACCTGAATAAGCCGAACTCAAAGCACTTTCGTTTGACAACTGCTACCGAGGTCTCGCCCTCCCCCGCCTCGCTTTCCGAGAATTCAAGAGAATACCGTCCAAATGCAAATGCGTCGCATACCCAATTAAACTCGCTGTGTAGAACGGGAGTCCTGACCGAATAAGATCCAAAATCTGGATCGACTTTAAATTATCGAGATTGAGCGCAACTCCCTCGAAATAAAAAGGCAATACGAGAAATACGGTAGGCAAGAGCAGCATCGTTAGCCGTGAATGCGTCCAGCCACGGTGCTTGCCCAAAAGTGGCAGCATCGCAAAAATCCCTAAAACCGCCGATTGGAAGTACTGCTTTCGAAGTATCAGAATGATGCTAAATACAAGGAAAATCCGATAAAAGATCTGCTGGCTCCGGCTCTTGATGTCTACGTCTGGCCAAAGTCCCGAGAGTACTGCAACAACAAAACACGCGCCGATGCTCCATGGATTGAAAGAGATGGTGGGATTTTGATCAAGTGGCACCTGCATCGCGACCTGACCGAAGAGCGAGGCGCCGAGCGAAAGTACGAAAAACAGCGAATAGGCAATTAACCCGCCGATGTAATGCTCGCGGAACATGCTCATGATGGGAACCTAACTCTCGGCGGACTTTGCTGGAAACAGTTTTGTGTTCTCCCGATGCCGCACCTTGTCACGCTTGGTTTTCTTCTCAAGTGATTGACGGAACGCCTCTTCCAAGTCCACCCCTGTTTGATTCGCCAAACAGACGAGCACGAACAACACATCCGCCATCTCCTCGGCCAAGTTGACCGATTTATCAGACTCCTTATAGCTCTGATCGCCGTACTCACGCGCCGCGATCCGCGCCAACTCCCCGACCTCCTCCATCAGAATGGCAACATTCGTCAACTCGGAAAAATATCGAATACCGATGGTTTGAATCCATTCATCAACAACTTCCTGACACTTTTTGAGTGTGTATTCCATATCACCTCCTGGTAACAAGCTCTGTAAAATGCACCCTTTATATCCAGTCATTGTCACGCGAATCTTATCACCGAGTTCCTGACCTGTCAAAGGTTTTCCGGCTTGACAGATAGCTGTGTCGGTAGTACACTAAACTCCCAATTCTCATCACTCAATTCATGAGGAACATCTCATTATGCAGGAAGAACCTTTCAGTCAACTCGTGCAAGTTTTTGCCGCGCTGCGCGGTGAAAACGGTTGTCCGTGGGATCGCGAACAAACTCACGAATCACTCAAGCCCGACCTCATTGAAGAAACTTACGAGGTTATCGAAGCCATTGACGCCGGAAACCCAACGAAACTACGGGAAGAACTGGGCGATCTCCTTGGCAACGTCATGCTGCACGCACAAATTGCGACGGATGAAGGAGAATTTAACATCAACGACGTGATCAAGATTCTTACCGAGAAACTCATCCATCGCCACCCCCACGTTTTCGGCGACCGGGTCGCAGACGATGCGGACCAAGTGCTTAAGAACTGGGAACAGATTAAACGAACCGAGCCGGGCTACGAGGATCGTAAATCCGTCCTTGACGGCGTCCCGGACCACCTGCCCAGCCTGCAACGAGCACAGAAACTTCAGCGTAAAGCCGCCCGAGTGGGATTCGATTGGAACGAAGTTTCAGATGTGCTTCCAAAAATTTACGAAGAGATTGCGGAGTTGAAGTCGAGCATCCAAGAGAATAACCGTGAAGAAATTGAATTGGAGATTGGCGATCTACTGTTTTCGGTTGTCAATCTTTGTCGATTTCTGGATGTACGAGCGGAGGAGGCGCTGCGCAAAGCAAATCGTAAGTTCGTCGGTCGTTTCAAGGCGATGGAGAAGGAATTGGAGCGCCGCGGCGACTCATTCAATGATTACGATTTGGCAGGGCTCGACGAAATCTGGGATCAGGCAAAGGAGTCAGAGGTTGAGGTCAATCCATAGCAAGTCCGGATCGGTTTCATGGCGAGGAGTCTATCAGACCCGCATCATTTGGAGTTGGATAGCTCTCGTTGTCGTAGTGCTTTCGACCCCATTGGAAGCAACCGCCGAGAACCTCCTTTCGCGTTCGGATCGAGAAATTTTCGATGCTATCTATGACGCCCCGCCACAGCGTCAACCCCTCGGTACAGGCATGGAGATAGTCACGGAATTTGGAGATCCCAAGACGATGATGGGGCTTTCGATTCTCCTCATGGCGTACGGCGGCGACAAACCGCAAGAAACCGGAAGGTTGCTGTCTTCGACTTTTGTAACAGGCGGATTACTGGTGCTTGGAATAAAGCAGGCAGTCCGTCGGAAAAGACCACTGGAAGACGAACTTGGCGACCCATCTTTCCCTTCCGGGCATACCTCGATCGCCTTTTCCATGGCAACTATAATTGGACACCAATATCCAAAGTGGCGGATACCGCTGTATGTTGGCGCCGGTCTGGTCGGGCTGTCTCGAATCTACCTCGGCAGGCACTACGCGACCGACGTGTTAATGGGCGCCGCCGTTGGCACAATCTCAGGAACTGTCGTCTGGCGCAACCGAATTACGTTGCTCAGTTGGGAATTTTAGATTGGAATTAAATCTACGAAGGAATACCACTCGTGAGTACCTTTACCTCCAATATTCGCCCCGAACCGGACCCAATTCTGGTTGACATCGCGGAATACACGGCATATGGCGAAATTGAGAGCAACCTCGCATACGAAACCGCCCGACATTGCTTGATGGACACCATCGGCTGCGGTCTGCTCGCGCTCAGTTTCCCCGAATGCACAAAACACCTTGGACCGATTGTCCCGGGCACCACCGTCCCAAACGGAGCCCGCGTTCCCGGAACCCAATACGAGTTGGACCCGATTCAAGCGGCGTTTAATATCGGGTGCATGATCCGCTGGTTAGACTACAACGACACCTGGCTAGCGGCAGAATGGGGACATCCATCCGATAACCTCGGCGGAATTCTGGCTACGGCGGATTATCTAAGCCGCCGAAACCTTGCTGCCCGGCACGCGCCGCTCGTAATGCGCGACGTATTGACCGCCATGATCAAGGCGCACGAAATTCAAGGTGTGCTCGCATTGGAAAACAGCCTCAACCGAGTTGGACTGGATCATGTTCACTTCGTTAAAGTTGCTTCAACAGCTGTTATAACCAAAATGCTGAGCGGCAATGTTGATGAAATCGTCAACGCACTTTCCAACGCATTCGCAGATGGCGGCAGTCTGCGAGTGTACCGCCATGCTCCGAACACCGGCACGCGAAAATCGTGGGCGGCAGGCGATGCGACCAGTCGCGCTGTAAGGTTGGGGTTAATGGCGATCAAGGGAGAGATGGGGTACGCCTCGGCGCTTTCCGCAAATACTTGGGGATTCGAGGATATTTTATTTAAGGGCAACCCCTTTGTATGCAAACAACCGTATGCATCTTATGTCATGGAGAACGTGCTCTTCAAAATCTCATTTCCTGCGGAATTCCATGCGCAAACAGCCGTGGAGTGCGCTTTTGAGTTGCATGGGCAAATTTGCAATCGCCTGAATGAAGTCGAAAAAATCACTATCACGACTCATGAATCCGCGATTCGCATTATCGATAAAACCGGTCCGTTGCATAACCCGGCGGATCGAGATCACTGTCTTCAGTACATGGTGGCGATAGGATTGATATACGGGGAGTTAACTGCTGAACACTATGAAGATGACGTGGCGGCAGACCCGCGTATCGACGCGCTGAGAGAAAAGATGGTCACCGTCGAAGATGCACGGTACAGCCGTGACTACCTTGACCCCGAGAAACGATCGATTGCCAATGCACTACAAATTCACTTCAAAGACGGCTCGGTCAGTGAAAAGATTGCCGTCGAGTATCCGATAGGTCACCGCCGGCGCCGTGCCGAAGGGATACCGCTGCTTGAAGAAAAGTTCGCCAAGAATCTGGCGTCGCGATTCCCGGAAAGACAGGTAAAGTCGATTATAGAACATTGTAACGACCAGGAGCGGCTGGAAGCAACCCCAGTGAACGAATTCATGGAGATGTTAGTCATCTGATTCACTTGAAGGAGAAAACGCCAATGGAAAGCATTGAACTCTTGTCAGGTCATACGATGCCCGCTTTGGGATTGGGCACGTGGGAGTTGCGAAATCAGCAATGCAAGACCGTGGTCAAACAGGCCGTTGAAATGGGATACACTCATATTGACACGGCATGGATGTACGCGAATCAGTGTGAGATCGGTGAAGCGCTCAAAGAAATTGGAGCGAAACGCGAGGAATTATTCATTACCTCGAAAATCTGGTATACGCACATGGAACGCGATGAAGTGCTTTCACAGTGCGAAGAATGCCTGAATCAACTACAGATGGATCACGTAGACCTTTTGCTTATCCACTCCCCAAATCATAACGTGCCGTATGAAGAAACGCTTGGCGCATTCAAAGAGATATTTGATGCCGGCAAAGCCAAGAGTATCGGCATCAGCAACTTCGATAGCGACCAAGTCGATCGAGCACGAAACGTGTCCGCGGTGCCTATCAGCGCAAACCAAGTGGAATACAACGTCCACCACAATCGAGAGGACCTACTGCGTCATTGCACGGAACATCGCATTCACGTCACGGCGCACCGCCCATTGGCAAAAGGGAAAATCGGAGACGAACGCCTCCTGAACGATATCGCCAAGCGACACGGTAAGACTGGAGCGCAAGTTGCCATGCGCTGGCTGTTGCAGAAGGGAATCAGCGTTATCCCCAAGTCCGGTTCGAGAGAACACTTGGAAGAAAACCTTGACCTATTCGATTGGGAGCTTAGCGCCGAGGAGATGAAACAAATCGATAATCTTAGGGAGTAACACCATTTCTATAAAATGGAAGTGCATTGATTAAGTAGATTAAGTGAAGAAACGTGCTTGGAGCAGAATGATCAACTTGTCTCCGTGCAAATTCGGCGCGGCAAGAAAATCTCTATGGGATTTCTATCGCGTTCCCTATCCAGTCACTTGATCACTCACTATTCGTTCGGTTGATTCCCGCCTACAGAGAGAATGGACAATATAAGTTAGACATCATATGCACTATACATTCAAGCGAAATGGTATAAGCGACTGAATACGGAGCAATCAAATGACCGAATGCGATAGAGCTTCCATGGACAACCTCTGCATACCATCTTTCTTGCTTTTGCATGCCGATAGCGAAAAGACCGAACCCCACACGCGAAACTTGGTAGACGGAGTATCTTGCTCCGCTTCGGAGGGACCTGATCGACGCCTTCAATACACTGCCACATTAAGAAAATTGGTATTAACTAGCATACTTGAAGAATCAACGCGTGGTGTGGGAACCTAGGAAGGAAGTGGCTTCCTTGCTACCATGAATTTGCAGGCATTCGGCGAAATTTTTATGAGAATATTAATCACCGGACACGAGGGCTTCGTTGGTCGAAATCTTAGGGAGGCATTTCAAAACGATCATAAGGTACTCACCCTTGAAAAGAGTGAGTCATTCGACGTTTGGAAAGATAAATTGCAGGCTATTGTATCCGAACCAGTTGATGTCATTGTTCACTCCGGCGCCATATCAAGTACCCAGTACCAACATCCCGATATTTTCTTGTGGAACGCTCAAGCGACGAAGCACCTGTTCGAGAGGGCGATGCTAAAATCAAGCTCTCCTTATTTCATATTCTTTTCGACATTTTTGGTCGCAGAGGCGGAGAAGGATCCGCATCAGGTCAGTTATTATACCTGGTCAAAGTTATTCGCCGAACAGTATATCAAGAACAATGAATGGGACGCCCACAATTGGTGTATCTTAAGACCCGGCGTAATGTGGGGAGACGAATCTGGATGTGTCGGTGATCGATCAGTTCCGTACCTTCTAGCCAGTCGCGAGTTGGAACATCTGTACTCCGATTGGGGACGAGATTATGTGCATATCACCGACGTTGTTGAAGCGGTTCGGATTTGTATAAAAACTCAACTTCAAGGCATTTTTGATTTGGCAACGGGAAACGTGACAACAAACAGAGAACTTGCCTCGTTAGTGAAATGGAAAGATTATCGTGTAGTGGATAACACCGCCGATGTTGAACATAAATACCCCTACACCACATTACTCCACAGGAAAACGTGATACCGGGATGGACCCCGGTCGTTAAAATCGAGGATGAATTACCAAGGTTGTGCAAAAGTTTCTGAAGTCTAACTGATTTATTTTCCAAAAAATATGGTTAATGTTGGGTGCCGGTGCGGTTAGAAACCGCACCTACCGGAACGGTAGAACCGTTTCTTGTGCCAGTCTCGTAAGCGTTAAATTCTTAGCAAATAGACCACTAACTAATACGGATGGAAATTCAGGGGGCTGGTTAGTTTGCTTGGGTACTATTTCGTTCTCCAAAATAGAATTATTCTTGTCGAGAATTGCAACTGTCCGCCGCTGAGGATACACTCGTTACACCATCTGACGCCGTCCCGCAAAACGCCGCAAGTGTACTTTTCAACTTCGTCCCCGCCGGCACATACGCGAGTATCAGTCCATCAATGACTTTGTTCGGATCCGGTACCACGCCCGTAAACCGTTCAGCCGTTACACCCTTGGAGAGCAAAAGATAGAATGTATCTCGCTTTAGCCCCTGTGTCGTGTAGAAATTCCCCTGCCCTTTCGAGATGACGAGTTCGGCATCTAGCAACACATTTACAAATGAGGGTGTCGCTTGATATAGGTTCGTTCCTACAGTTTTTGATCCGGAAGAACACAACGAAACCTCCCCGCCGGTCACCGCATTCCGAAGATCTTGGAACTGCGGAAAATCGATAATCTCCTCTAAATCAGTCAGAGTAACGTCATTGCTCGCCGGGGCTGCTTTTCCGACAATCGTTATCTGGTGTCCGCAATCGATCAGCATTTGAATCAGCCACAGGTCGAACACCGCTTCCCCATCGTTATCAATGAGCCAGATTATGCGTTTGGGGCTGCCTTCAATAACGACTGACTGAAACTGTTCAAAACAGTCAATCGTTAGCGGTGCATGGACGGCTTCCTGCAAAACACGGTTGAAATAATCAGGCTGCTCCGCAAGTCTAGCAATTACTCTGGCGCTGCTATAGTCTATGATGTTTGCCGCGATCACGAGTTTCAGTCGTTCCAGCCAGTCGAAGGCGGGCATTTGGTGAAGCAAGTTTAGCGCACTTTGTCTAGCTTTTAGTTTATCTTTGCGGTACGGATCCGGGTTGCCGGTAGCGAATGACACAACTTCAAATATAACTCCCCATATTTCTTCGGGCGTCAAGTCATCTGTGACATGTGTACCATCCGCTCTCCGCATGTCCAGCAGATCGTCGACCGCCTTTGATGCGACGCGCCTCAGCCTGGGATTGTTGGTTGCGCGGGGGATGAGTTCGGCGTTAGAATGGGATCGAACGTGTCGGCGTAATTTTTCCCAGTCGGGTTTCCCACGCATCTGACCGAACGTGTAGGCCCCCGGAATATGCTCCGGCACAACGAGTTGACCGATAGCACTTGAAGTGTTTTCCGCCAACTCCGATTTTGTGTCCAAGGGAAACAAGGGTAAGCCCAAATCTGCGCAGCTAAATACTCCCAATTCCCGGTGATTAATTGACATGCCAGCCGGAATTACGGTTGCCGCCGCCTTCGCGAATCTGAGTTCCACTGTCCTTCCAACTTTCACTCGATCAAATTGACAGTGTTCCACTTCACTTAATACGTCCAGCCCTGCAATCGGCGACCCGATCTCTTCGGATAACGGATTAGATTCGAAGACCGTGTCCGCCGCCTTTACACCATTCAATCCAACGAGATTTCCTACTTCGGTGGTTCCGGACAATTCGACATTCTCCAAGCGGCAATAGTTTCCAATCTTGACTCTGTTGCCGAGATGGATCCGCCCCAGAAAATAGCAGCCGTTTCCAATTTCGATATCGTCGTTTGCCAGCGTTATCTGAGCGGCAGGGTCTACCCGCGCTCCCTTTTGAGCCAGCTTAGCCCTAGTTTTTGCGAACAGAGATTCTTCGCCCTCTAGAAGATTCGACCATCGGTTGATACCGGAGATTGCCCTTTCCGGATAGATATAGGCATGTGTCTTCAGCCCATCTTCATAGCAGTGTCGAATGAGATCGACATGATGAAGTTCAGATCTGCTGCCATGCGCTTGCAATCGGTTCATTCTGTCAATTGCCGCACTGCCGCGAATTAGCGTAATTCCCGTATTGGTGTAGCCTTCCCCGGCGTGTAGCCGTCGCGACATCTCGTTTTTTTCCTCATCCGTCATCTCGTTCCACTCTTTCGTCCCGACAAATCTACCGCCTTGGTCGAACAATAACCCTCCCTTATCTACAACCGTCTCAGGTTTCTTGCCGCAAAGTGTGACATCCGCTCCGCAGACGAAATGAGAAACAAGTGTCTGCACAAAAATGGATTGATCGAGAAACGGCTCATCACCAAACGCGATACCAATCCACTCTGCGTCACACTCCTTAATAGCCGGAATTGCCGCTCGCAGCGCACCTCCTGTGCCGTTCAGTTCAGGTTGCACGCAGAGGATGACATTCGGTCCGCACAACCGATTGACCGCTTCCATGTCAAGCGCCGATGAAGGAATGACGCCATCAAATGTTCTTTTAGTCGTCACCAGACGCCCTACCATCTTGGGGTTAACAACAATGATATGTGGACGAGTGCCCGGGAGATAGCTGCGAGACACTTGCAACGTATTGTACTCACCGAACCACAAATCTAGAGTCTTGTTCAGGCGCCCAGACGGATCAATTCGAGTGCCCTGCCCTCCCGCCAGAATTACCCACTGCGGATCGAGCCATTGCGCGAGAGTGCGTTCGTTAGGTCGATTTGCAATCGTATGTAGAAACTTCTGAATTCGTCTTTCCGCCTCGGCTCTGTCCGGAATGCCGATAGCAGTTGCCAGATCACATCGGAGAATCTCTTCAACTGCGCGCCGCAGGGTTGTTAGATTGTTATACATTCTATTTGAACGACCGACTATTCCAAAATCCAAAAAGATTGCGAACTGCCGGGAATTCTAGATTTCAAAGGAGCCGGTGAGTAAGTCGGACTGTGTGCTTTCGCACTCACCTGTGTCTAGATTTCGCGGTCATGGAAAAACAGTTCATGTGTGTCACCGAAAGGCAAAGGAAACCGATGGATTCATTATAGCCAAACAGCATTGCATCGGCAACCGAAATTCGACAATCCTCTTGCAATGGATGTGACAGAATGATACAATGGCCGCGAGTAGGATTACCCTGCATTAAATCGAGGTGAATTGTGGGGATTCTGGCTTTTTAACATCAGGAGCGACCACCATCCATAGAGGGCAACACGCTCAATACTATCCAAACGACTTTTTGTAGCCTACTCTGTGGACGACGACCATATCTTCGTCTTATCGCGATACGCTTGCCGGCATTCCGGGCGGAAGGAAAGAAAACAGAGCGGTCCGCGCTTCTAACATCTCTTTCATTCTACTTGTCGTAATCCTTAACAATATTCATGCCAATTTCATAAATTTCCCATCGATATACTTCAGGAGAGCGCCTTCCTATTGATAGATCTAAAGAGCTAAATTTATTAATGTCAAGAACGCCGTAGAGTACATACCTCAAAGATATGCGAAAGTGATTTCCTGTTAGGCGATGAATCTGTATGTCTTTGCACGGATGCTCTTTATTTTGGAACCTGTTAGGGAAGTCATCAATTCTCATGAAATAGCATCAATATTAAGCTCGAAATTGCCTTAGGCAACACTTACGGTTTCATACCAAATTTTCATACCGTCTCTTAATGGCTCAAATGTGAAAACACGGCACAATTCAGTCATATCAAGGGTTCCATCCCCTTTTTTGCGACAACCGAAAACTCCAATTTGATAAAAAAATTGTGAAATGTCCCGAGACTGCTTTACAACGATTCGCTGAAGGCATCCAAAATACCCATTGGCTATCAAGTAACACTCGACATTGCGCTCCTCTGGAGCGCGGAGATTGGACACACTACGATTCTATTGACATAGCACTCCGCTGGAGTGAAAAGCATTTTACGAAGGAAAACCTCATCAAAGCCTGTCATAGATTCGAAGATGAGTGTTACTTGCTGAAAGAATTATTCCGACAGGGATAATGGCATGCTATCAAGTAACACTTTTTTCAGAACTAGTCATAGAGCGAGAGTTGAGTGTCACTTGATGAGGGAATTATTCCGCCAAGGATAATGTGCGCAATAGACAAACCGTCGGGGCAAGATGCCCCTCCTACATGGAAATTCGAGGCAGTTACTTGCTGAATGAATTATTCCGATAGGAATAATGGGGTACTACCAAGAGGTAACAATTTGAGCAATGCAGACAAAACGAACGTTCTCTTTATTCTGAGCGACGACCAGGGACCATGGGCAGCGGGTTGCTGCGGCAACCCTGAGATACGCACTCCCAATATCGACCGACTAGCCGAAACAGGCGTTAGGTTCAGCAACTTCTTCGTTGCGACTCCAGTATGCTCGGCGAGTCGTGCGACGATGTTGACAGGGCGCATTCCATCCCAGCATGGCGTCCACGATTGGATTCGGGGCGGGAATGTCGGTCCTGATGCTATCCGCTACCTGGAAGGTGAGGTGGGATACACGGACATCATGGCGCGGCACGGTTGGACTTGTGGACTATCTGGCAAGTGGCATCTAGGCGACAGCCAGATACCGCAACACGGATTCACCGATTGGTATGCCCATCAGAGGGGCGGCGGTCATTATCACGATGCGCCCATGGTGAAGAATGGCCAACCCTTGAACGAACCAAGATACCTTACGGATGCCATCACCGACGAAGGTCTTGAGATGTTACGCAAATATGCCGACCGAGGACATCCTTTCTACTTGAGCGTCCACTACACCGCCCCCCACGATCCATGGGTGGATGAACATCCCCAATCAATTGTAGATTCTTATGACGACTGCCCCTTCAAGACCTGTCCACAAGAGCCGCGTCATCCATGGGTTGGAGTAGATAGCAGCACGTCTACGGACGATGTTCTGAGCAACCGAGAGGCGTTGAAGGGTTACTTTGCTGCGGTAACCGCAATGGATCAGAACATCGGTCGTCTTCTCGACAGACTCGAGGAACTAGGTCTGCGTGACAATACGCTCGTTCTGTTCCTCAGCGATAACGGGTTTTCGTGTGGGCATCACGGGTTCTGGGGAAAAGGCAACGGGACCATGCCGCGCAACATGTACGAGAACTCCATTAAAGTTCCCGCTGTCTTCAGCCAACCCGGCCGCATTCCCCAAGGAGTGGCTAACGACTCGATGGTTAGCGCCTACGACTTCATGCCTACACTACTCGAATATCTGGATTTGCCTGCACCGGAAGGACGCAACCTGCCCGGTAGTAGTTTTCTACCCGCGCTAGAAGGCAGACCCTTTCATGCCCCCGAACAGGTGGTGGTCTACGATGAATATGGTCCGGTGCGCATGGTCCGCACTCCGGAGTGGAAATACACCTACCGGCACAGCCACGGCCCTCACGAACTTTATCATCTTGTGACCGACCCCGGTGAACAGCAGAATCTGGTAGACGAGGCGGCGCAAACCGACCGAATTGAAGAAATGCGCGGAATGCTGGATGACTGGTTTAACCGGTACGTTGACCCTCGGCGGGATGGTTTGAGTCAAGAAGGTATGTCGAGGGGACAGACAAGATATTTGCCGTATACGCGTCCCGCCGGCTTACCAATGTCGTTTGGATAGTGGATAACTACTGAGAGAGGTCTATGGGAGAGCGCTTAAAAGACAAAGTTGCAATTGTCACCGGTGCCGGATCGATTGGCCCGGGCTGGGGTAATGGAAAAGCCACTGCCGTACTCTTCGCACGGGAAGGCGCAAAAGTGTTTGCCGTCGACATCAACCTAACCGCGGTTGAAGAAACGAAGGGAATCATCGATGTGGAAGGCGGCAGATGCGTTATCCGTGCGACTGATGTATCCCAAGCTTCCGATGTTGAGGAGATGGTGGAAGATTGCCTCGGCGCATACGGTCGTGTAGATATTCTTCACAACAACGTCGGGATTATAGAGGTCGGAGGTTGTGTTGAGGCAAGTGAGGAAAGTTGGGATCACGTCAACGACGTCAATCTTAAAAGTGTGTTTCTGACGTGCAAATATGTGCTGCCCCATATGGAAGCGCAGGGTGGAGGCACGATCGTCAATATTTCGTCAATCGCCTCTACCCGGTGGCTGGGAGTACCCTATGTTTCTTACAGCGCAACCAAGGGAGGAATAAACCAGATAACCAAAAGCATTGCCATACAGTACGCGAAAAAGAACATTCGCGCCAACGCCATTCTCCCCGGTTTCATGAACACACCGATGGTAGTCGAAGGGCTTGCGGATGCATATGCCGACGGAGATGTCGAGAAGATGATCGAGATTCGCGACAACCTTTGCCCTACCGGAAAAATGGGCACTGCATGGGATGTGGCGTATGCCGCACTATTTCTGGCGTCCGATGAAGCGAAATATATCACCGGCACTGAACTTGTTGTCGATGGCGGATTGACCTGCAAGTGCGTTTAGGTTCATTAAGTGCGAGTGCACAAGGCCTGCCAATTGTATCGGCTTAATCTTGGGTGAGTCCCAAAATAAAATCATTCGATCAAAAAAGTGAGATTATCCTTATGAAGAAGGTTTTAATCACGGGAATGAGCGGTTTGGTGGGCGGCGTACTACGCGATCATTTGCAGAGTCGATTCGAGTTGAGCGCGTTGAATCGTCGTAACGTACCGGGAGTGCCGTGTCACACCGCCGACATTGGTGATCTAGACGCAATTCAGCCTGCGTTCGAAGGAATTGACGCCGTGGTTCACATGGCTGCATTCGCGAGGTCGGGTGAGACGTGGGATACGATTCTCAACGACAACATCGTCGGCACATACAATGTTTTCGAAGCCTCTCGCCGCGCGGATGTCAAGCGAATCGTGTTCGCCAGCAGCGGAATGGCCATGGCGGGCTGGGAAAGCGTAATGCCTTACAAAGCGCTATCCGAGGGTCGCTACGAAGATGCGCCGGAAAACTGGGAAAAGTTGACCCACCAGACTGCCGTTTGGCCCAGAGGATTGTACGGTTGCAGCAAGGTCTTTGGCGAAGTGCTAGGACGGCACTATGCGGATACGACCAATCTGTCCATCCTCTGTCTGCGCATGGGTGGTGTCGTTCAGGAAGACAAACCGTCTAGCCCCCGCCAGTTCGCGGTCTACTGTAGCAAGGCTGACATTGCTCAGATCGTGGAGCGCTGTCTTGATGCGCCTGCCGACCTCAAATACGACATCTTCTACGCGCTGTCGGATAACCGCTGGGGATTCCGCGACCTTGAACACGCTCGGGAAGTAATCGGCTACGTACCCGCGGGCGCCGCGGAAGACTACCGAGAATAGCCGGCATAGCGTCACAAAAGCATTCAAGTTTATGTCTTTCTGAAGTGCTGTCAATTCTAAACGAACAACGTATCAGGGGAAACGCATCTAATTGCAGAGGAGGTCTCATGGTGGTAAGCCGTACGATTAATGTTGGGTTTCACTCAAATTTTGGCGCGTTCAAGCGAAATAGGCACTCGAAAACTGTTACAAGATTAGCGATTACTAACGAATTTCCGTTCAATCCAACCTACGAATCCCAAAATAGTGTCACAAACTTGGCCTGATTTTCTTTCTTATGATGCAGAAAATTTAGATGCGTTTCCCCTGAACAACGTATGAATCAACCTCCCAATCCGCTTGTCACAGGAGTAATGTCATGAAGATCATTCTGTTCGGATTGTTTGTTATAGCTATTATTGTTTCGCCGGCATTTGCGGACGATTGGCCTCAGTGGCGGGGACTTGACCGAGACGGCGTGTGGCATGAAAACGGCATTATTGAAAAATTCGAGTCGCCTCAAGTCAGCGTTCGATGGCGCGTACCTCTGTCAAGCGGCTATAGCGGCCCAACGGTCGCGGATGGCCGCGTATTCGTGACGGATCGCGTCACGGCTCCCAAGCAGATTGAGCAGGTACATTGTTTCGACGCGGAATCCGGCAACAAGATTTGGTCAATCTCTTATGATTGTGAATACAGGAATGTCGGTTATATGGCCGGACCGCGAGCTTCCGTTACCGTGCACGATGGACTTGCCTATGCGCTCGGAACGATGGGGCACCTACACTGCTTAAATGCCGCTAACGGCGATCTGCGCTGGAAAAGGGACCTCAACGCCGAATACAACATTCAAATGCCGGTATGGGGCATCGCAAGCTCACCCTTGGTTGAAAACAATCTTTTAATTGTCCAGATCGGCGGATCGCCTGGTGCCTGCATCGTTGCGTTTGATCGCAAAACCGGAGAAGAAAGGTGGAAAGCGCTGGACGATCGCGCCTCTTATGCCGCACCCATTGTAATCGAGCAAGCCGGTAAACGCGTACTCGTTTGCTGGACAGGTGATAATGTGGTTGGTCTCAATCCACAGAATGGAGAGTCGTACTGGGTACACCCGTTCCCTCCGAAGGGTGTTATCCTCGCCGTAGCAACTCCCGTGCTTTACAAAGACCGTCTGTTTATGGCTGGCTTTTTCGAGGGTTCGCTGATGCTCAAAGTTGATTCTGAATGGTTAGCGGTTGAAGAGGTGTGGTGGCGGAGAGGCGCCGATGAAAAGAATACTGATGGCATCCAGCCTATCATTTCGACGCCTATTATCTTGGACGATCACATCTACGGGGTCGATAGCTATGGCGAACTGCGTTGTCTGGACGCTAACACCGGCGACCGCATCTGGGAGGATTTGTCAGCGGTTCCAAAGGCACGCTGGAGCACAATTCACTTCGTCCAGAATGGGGATAGAGTCTGGATGTTCAACGAACGTGGAGAGTTGCTCATCACGAGCTTGTCGCCTGACGGATTAAACATCATCAGTCGAGCGCAACTGATTGAACCTACTCGTGATCAGCTGAACCAGCGAGGGGGCGTATGCTGGACACACCCGGCATTTGCCGGCAAGCATGTATTCGTGCGGAACGATAGGCAGCTAGTTTGCGCTAGTTTAGCAAAGTAACACCGCCATAGAAATGCGTTGCAATCCTTAGTCAGTCGGGGAGTTTGCGACTCGATTCACTTATCTTGAGCAGGTGCTTGTTTCCCACCATGTATACGGATTCGGCAATCTAAATTAGGCGGTACGTCTCAGCTTCTCGAATTTGCCGCATAGTGCCTTAACGGGAAACTTGGGCACTATGGTATTTTAAATCAGATTTTGCCTTCTTTAGGTGAAGGTGCCAACCAAAACGCGGGTTGTGCGCGAATTTCTCAATGCCAACCATCAAGAAAACACCAGTTGACCGTACATCGGCGCCACGTTGGTCAACTACGCACCCAAATTGAGTCTACCAAGAATCTTATCGTGTCTATTGAAGCCGCCGCCTCGTCCACCTCCGCCCTGTCGGCGGGGACGAGCCTCATCCACTCTCAACGCCCTTCCCATAAATTCTTGTCCATCAAGCCCAGAAATTGCGGTCCTGGCTTCTGATTCGTCTGGCATCTCGACGAACCCGAAACCTCTGGATCTACCACTGTAACTATCCATGATAATTTTCGCGGATTCGACCCGACCGTGCTGTTCAAAAACTTCACGCAGGTCCTCGTCCGTCGCATCAAATGATAAATTGCCGACGTAAATATTCATGGAAGCCTCCCCTTGTAGTTACCTCTATGTGAAAAAGCTGATTTGGCCTAATTTCCCGCGCGATTGTAAAATCTTCAGAGGCCTGGTTCATGCGTTTCAATCTGTGACGCGTACACGCTGAACCAAGTATCAGGCTTGACTTCAATTTATACGTTAGCATCGCGCAAAACTAGATGTGTTCGCTTCGACTACCACATCTGGAGAACATACAATGTGCTCGTCATTGTATGGAGCGCCGGGTTTTGCACCTCATGCTATACATCTAATTATAGACGACCCTGAAGCTGATGTCAACGGGAATCGCTGGTATCTTTTGCGTTTGACTTTGATTCAGCAAAGCCGTTATAATTCGACCCAAAAAGGGAAACAGCCTTAACATGAACTTCATAAAGAAACTACCGCGAGTGCGACTCTTGGTGACCGACGCCGACGGTGTACTAACAAACGGCCAACTATACTACTCGGACCGAGGGGAAGAGATTAAAGCATTCAATGTCCAGGACGGAGAAGGACTCAAGCAGATTAAACAGCACGGAATCAGGACCGCCATTATTTCGGGAAGAAGCAGCGAATCACTCCGCAGGCGAGCAGAAGAATTGACTATAGATGACGTGCATATGGGTGTAAACGACAAACCCGCGATATTAAAAGAGATTCTTGAAACCCACGACATTTCGGCGGAAGAAACACTATATATTGGTGATGATGTAGGAGATCTTGGTGCCCTCTTGTGTGTTGGACTCCGCGTTGCCGTCGCCGATGCACACGACCAAGTCAAGCGACGTGCTGATTATGTAACGTCAAAATCCGGCGGCGCCGGGGCTGTTAGGGAAATATGCGATTTAATAATATCAGAAAAGGAAGCACCATCCGAAGGGATAGAAGTGAAGGGAAAAATCGTTCAGGTTAGGGATATCAAGATAGGAGGCGGACATCCGTTGGTGCTGTTTGCCGGACCTTGCGTCATCGAAAGCCGCGACCATACGCTTCAAATGGCAGAAACCATTAATAAGGTTTCTGAGAAATTGGGCATGCGTTTTGTTTATAAGTCCTCTTATGACAAGGCGAACCGTTCTTCAATCGACTCCTACCGCGGGCCCGGGGCTGAGCAGGGGCTTCGGACTTTAGAGGAAGTCAAAAGAGAAATCGGCGTACCGGTGCTGTCGGATGTCCACTGTGTCAATGAAGTTGGTCCCGCGGCATCAATCCTTGACGTTCTGCAGATTCCCGCATTTCTATGTCGGCAAACCGATTTGCTGGTATCCGCTGGCAAAACCGGAAAGCCGGTTAAAGTCAAGAAAGGACAATTCATGGCGCCGTGGGACATGACGAACGTCATTGAAAAGATAGTGTCTACAGGAAATGAGCAAATCCTGCTGACCGAGCGGGGAAGTTCGTTCGGATATAATAATCTCGTGGTAGACATGACATCTCTCCCGGTCTTGAGGGAAACAGGTTTTCCCGTGGTCTTTGACGCTACCCACAGTGTTCAGCAACCGGGGGGTTTGGGAAAATACTCGGGGGGACGGAGGGAATTTGTAGGGCATCTCGCCAGGGCGGCGGCGGCGGCGGGAATCGATGCGTTATTCATGGAGGTACACAATCGTCCCGATGAGGCGTTGTGCGATGGCCCCAACATGGTTAACCTTGAGCAGTTGGAATCAATACTTGGAACTGTCGTTCAGATAGATAGAGTTGTAAAAGACATCGTATGAATTCCCGTTAGGCCAATCTCGATCTGTTGCATTTAAGGTCGGCAACTATAAATTCCTTTAGTTGTAACACAGCCCTCTTTCCCGCCGCGCGGCAGCCCGACGTAATCCCAATCGGCAGTTTTTAAATGGGCCTTGCTGAACAACGAAGAATCCATCAGCCCATAAATCACGGTACGGTTTATCATTCAGTCGTATGCAATCCATCATTTAAATCGCAAGTGCTTCGTGATGGTAGTTAGCCAAATCCTCGCCAGCCTTAGACCGCCTCGCATAGCGCTCCCCCGGAGCGCAAGTTGGCCAAAAAGCGGTCACATGTCTTCAAAGCTTCAACTGCCCTCTCCACATCTTGCTCCGAGAATACGGTCCACTGTGTGAAGCGCTTCCCTTACACAATCCGGTATACCCGAACCACGGTACGCGCTACCGGTAAAAAACAGCCCCGGGATTGTCTCGGCGAGTGCCTCGATCCTAGCGACGCGATCCAGATGTCCAACATCGTACTGCGGACGACCCCGCGGCCAACGATGGATTCGCTGAACAATCGGTTCAGCGGTAATTCCCAAAATATCGCCGATTTCACGACGTATCAACTGTACCAAATCGCCATCATCCAAGGAGATTATGTCTTCCTGACCGGGACCGCCGACAAAAACCCGTATCAACACGCCATCTTCAGGTGCACGGTGCTGTAACTTGGAAGATGACCAAGTACATCCTGAAATAAATCTGCCCTCCGATTTGGGAACTAGGAATCCGAAACCGTTCAGCTCATGCTGGTTTACAGTCTCCGCCTTTCGATACCCTAACGACACAGTGCCTGTAGAAACGTAGCGAATTGTTCCAAGGATCTCACCGAGTTGAGACGCAAACGGGTTTACCAATTTGGCTGCCATATCGGCTGGGACCGCCAACACTAACACGTCGGTAAGAAACATCTCCTGGGACAGTGTCACTTCAAACCCATGGCTTAGAGGCCGCAACTTGGTCACAGGACTCCCTTTCCGTATGCAGCCTTTCAGATTTTTTGCCAATGCGTCTACCATCTCGCCTAGTCCCGTTTTTAGGCTCTTGAACATTGCTGGCGGCCTGCCTTCCGGCGATGGTTGTTTCTTTCTTTGTGCCCGCATGGCCCGAATCAAACTCCCGTGCTCTTGTTCCATAGCGGCAAACCGGGGAAAGGTGGACAGTAGACTCAACCGTTCCGGGTCAGCTTGATGGATCGCCGCAAGCAGTGGTCCGCCGATTTTATCGACAGTTTCTTGCCCGAACCGACGTCGAATAAAATCCGCGAGACTCTCGTCACCGATTTCATTACGCGCGGGGATAATCAGGTCCATCCCCATTCGGAGTTTTCCCCGGATGGAGAACATGGGAGATTTGACGAATGAGGATAGTCGAGTGGGAAGAAGCGTAAAATCGTTGGGAAAGGGTACGAGCTTGCCTTTTTGAAGCAGGAAAGTGTGTCGTCGATCATCGTTCGTAGAGATGAGTTGGTCTCCCAAACCGAGATCGTGGCATAGTTGCACGCCCCACGGCTTTTGGGTTAGCATCAAGTCCGGTCCGCCTTCAATGACGAAATCTCCGACTCTTTCCGTGGTGATTTTCCCGCCGAGATAGGGGGAACTTTCTATGAGCGTATATTGAACTTCTTTCCCGTGCTCTCTGGATTTTTCCTGCAGATAAAACGCAGTCGCCAACCCCGAAATCCCGCCGCCGATGATTGTTACATGACGCATGAAAATCCTCGTGAAAACACGCTGGTGAATCCTGCCTCTTAATCTACCGACAAGCACTATCCGGAGTGAAAAGTGCAATCTGTTTTAAGTGGTCTGTTATTCTTTTTGACCGCTGACCGCCTCAATCGTGTGCTATGCCTCAACTTGCCAATAGTCTGGGTCATAGGCGGGCAATTCGCAGCGCAATGGCTTATCCTCGCGAAATCCGAGCACGTACCCAGCCTGCATCAGTTGATGGATTTGGGAGGTGCCCTCATAGATTGTCGCGCTTTTGCTGTTTCGGAGGTGACGTTCGACGCTGCACTCATCGGAATATCCGTATGCTCCGTGAATTTGTACGGCATCATTGGCGGTAGCATTCGCGGAATCTGTGCAATACCATTTTGCCACACTCGTTTCGCGGGTATTGCGTATACCACGGTTTTTCAAGTCGGTCACTTTGCGCACCAGCAATTCACCCACGTCAATGCGCTGCTGCATCAGGGCAATCATTTGCTGGACGAGCTGGTGTTCGGCAATAGGCTTCCCAAAGGTTTTGCGCTCACGTGCGTATCGAACACTTTCCTGCAGGCAAGCCTTCATCAATCCAACTGCTCCGGCAGCGACAGCATAGCGACCGTTATCTAGCGCACTCATGGCAATCTTAAAGCCCTCACCCTCTTCACCCAAACGATGGCTCTCGGGTACGGCGACGTTTTCCATTTTGATCCATCCGGTATCGCTAGCCCTTACGCCCATCTTGCCCGGAATGGCGCCCGTAGTCACCCCTTCCCAACTGCGCTTTAGAACGAAGGCGGTAATTCCGCGTGTCCCTTGATTAGGATCGGTCTTGGCGAAAACGAGCATACGGTCAGCGACGTTGGCTAGGGTAATCCAGGTTTTTTTACCGGTCAAGATATAGTGACTGCCCTCTTTTTGCGCGCGGCTATTCAGCCCGGAAACATCCGAACCAAATTCAGCTTCTGTTAAACCGAAACAACCGATACTTTCGCCACTGGCTAACGAAGGTAAGAAATACTCCCGCTGTGCCTCGGTACCCCATTGAAAAATCGGTAAAGCATGTAAACCCAAGTGAACAGCAATTGTTTCCCGCACGGAGGAATCCGCCCATTCCAATCCTTCAGATACTACGGCAAGCGCGCCGTAATCCATACCCGCGCCACCATAGCGTGCGGGCAAACATATCCCTAGAAATCCGTGGGCTCCTAGCTTTGGCAATAATTGGCGTGGAAATTCGACTTTTCTATCATGTTCTGCAATAATGGGCACGATTTCTTCGCGCGAGAAATCATGAACCTGCTTTTGGATTATCCTATGTTTTTTGGAAAGTTCAAAATCCATGGGTTGGTTTTGTCTGGAAAAGGGATAGGACGGCGGGTAAGAGGTTCTCAGGATAGTCCAAATAGCGTATGGTTGCAGCTTGCTCTAGAAATTCGCTGTTGTCATCAGGTATGCCCAAAATGCCGGATCGTCATTTTCTTTGAATCTCGTTTGCATCAAATTGCCCGGCATGAACATCGAGGCGCCAAGCTGAAAACAGAGAACCTCATGGTAATGATAGAGGGCAGTTATATCGACTTCTTGGCCATAGCTTCTCCCGTCCACCATCCTTTTCGCAAGCATAAACTGATGTACATCTGCGCCAATCGTTAGCTTCTTGTGCGGTACGAGTCGGAATTTCACCATAAAATCTTGCAAGCCTCGGTCCTGTGTTTGAACTGGAATATTCACGAAGTAATCCATGAACCCGTAAAACTTGTGGCTCGCGGCGAACAGCGTGTCAAACACTCTATAAGTTTCATCCGTGGGTTCTCCGCCAGACAAGTAATCGTATCCGAGCACGACACGAGGTTTATTGTCCACATCAAACGTGTGGCCAACCTCACCGGCCAACATGAATGTGGATACACGCTGACGTTCTCCGGTTGATGTATTATAACGTGTGCCGAATTGGACAGCGGCTTCTACATCATAATCAATTACGGCGAATTTTCCCGTGTCGTATGTTCCGATCGTGACTCGCTGAAGATCTGCCCCCTGATTCTCGGCCTTTCGTCGATTCAACTCACCCAGGATGTAGAGGTCAACACGGTAAGACTCCTTAGGTTGATGAGAGGCATATAATCCACCAAAGTAGAAGCCTGTGTCAGCCGGATTTTTATAGTCTGTACGCTGGACAATTTTCGTCCCGAAGATATCCAAGCTGAACATGTCGTTTGGGGCATAATTCAGCAGGGTGCCATCAAAGGCTCGTCCAACATTACTCCAATCGAAAGCACTAATCAATCGTTCCTCTGCATACGCCAGTTGCATACGTCCCATTTTGAGAGTAAATTTCTGAGCAAAGAAATCCTCAACTTGCAGATATGCTTGATGAAGGTCAACGTTGCGAAGGTTCGCAATTGAGCCGTGCTCAATCCCAAAAACTCGGGAATCTTGCAATTGCACAAATGTTGAGATTTTCTTTGCTGGCTGAAACGCCGCGTTGAGACGTGTCCGTAGCAGCGTACTCCGGAGCGCGGGTGTATCACTATTGAAATCGGTGGCGTCAAATACTCCTCTTGATCGAAATTGACCGGACAGTTCAACCCCATCCTTCGAAGACTCTATCGGTCGCGGAGAAAAAATGGAAACAATTAGTATTACGAATAAAAGCCGCGGCATTGTGCAAATCCATGCGAATCCATTGAGTTTCGGACTAGGCCCGTCATGCATTGGTGTTTAATGGGAATCAAACATATATCTTCAATCGAGAGTACGACTACGCTGCATCTTAAATATAGTTGACCCAATCTACTGCCAACCGCTGATGGTGCAGCAACAAGCGCCATTATACTTGTCTGCTAAAATGATTGCAAGAGATTCTCAGAAGTCCGCACGAGTGATATCATCAATTGGCCGATTCAGGCACCGGAGAAACTTGAGGAAATTGAAACGACGGTCGACCAATGAAACGAAATCTAGAGCGCCTGCAATTAGCGCCTGCAATTGGAGTACTTTGAGACCCTATGGGAGACCAAAAACTGTCGTAACGCGGAGTAGCAATTACGAAGACACGAAGATGCTATGACTAATCAGGAAACAGTGGAATGTAATCTTCCTTACACCGAAACCTGTGCAGAGAATTAATTCGCGCCGATATGCCGATTCGCTGCGATCCAGAACAGAATTGCAGATGCGAGAAAATAGACGCATGCCATCCACGAACACATCGAGAAACCTGTCATGAACGCGTTTGGATGCCATCCAACAATGGATAACAGGACACTTACGGGGCTCAAGGAATTCAACAAGCTCAAGATTGCATCATCAAAGGGAAGCGCCCACAATGAAATAAGTGGTAGGAAGGTAATTAGCAGAATCGTGGAGAAGCTGCGCACCCTGGCTTGGACAGAGTTCGCCGAAAACGCAAAACAAATTCCAATCATTGAAAAAAGAGATATGCTTGCGACATACACCAGCAGGCATGCGAAAATTTGATTCAGAGTTAGACCGCCGCTGTAGATTGAGAACCAGAATAGGGGGGTGACAAGCCATATTGTCCAAAGAGCAGCAATAATCGACGCCGCGAGTTTTGCGGCCAACTGCTTCCAGGTACTGAGTGGGCTTATTCTGAGAAGGTCTATATTGGAGTTAAGGATTTCTATCTGTGCCGCTTCTATTGCTTGCAGCGGTACAACAAAACACAGTAACATTATGAAAATAGCAATCACCAATATGGAGTATATCCCGTAGCCGACATTGAATTGCCCGCCTCTTTGTGCATACGCAAATAACTCGAATGCGGAAATCAGCAGAACCAGAGAAAGCAAACCTATTATGATGAGTTGAATACGTCTGAACTTTCGCTGACCTGCATAATAACGCAACTCTTTTACTATCAGTGCAATCATGTTACCACCTACTGCAGTATCTCCCTCGGTCGCTTGGGTTGATTACTTGTGCCAATTCCATTGGTGCGAAAACTTCAACTGCCGACTTGTCCATACGTCTACTTTGCAACTCCTACGGCTTGACGTACTCTCTCTATGATCGGCTTGGCAATGGCGCGCGCTTCCTCGGCGCCTTTCATTAAAATCCTGTCAATTTCATCCCGATCCGCCAGTAACTCGTTGTATTTCTCGCGAGCACTCCCAAAAGTTGAATCAAGCAGTTCAAATAACTCCCCTTTTATCTCCCCATACGCCAGACCACCCTGAATATACTTCTGGCGCGTTGATTCAACGGTGTCTGGGGCAGCAAAATGACGAAAAATTGCAAACACATTGCACGACTCAGGATCCTTCGGATCTTCCGGACGCTTGGAATCCGTAACGATTCGCATCACTCGTTTGCGCAATTCTGTCGGCGGGGCGAAGACGGGAAGGGTGTTGTTATAGCTTGCACTCATTTTGCGCCCATCGGTCCCCGGAATTGTCATGACCTCTTCTTTGATCGATGCCTCTGGAAGCACCAAGATGTCCCCGTAATTCTTGTTAAATGCCATTGCAATATCCCGCGTCATTTCTAGATGCTGTTTCTGATCCAATCCGACCGGGACAACATGGCTCCCGTAAAGTAAAATGTCCGCAGCCATTAGCACGGGATAACTGAATAATCCCATATTGATCTGCTTATCGGGATCTCGCCCCGCCTGAAAGTTTTCATCTACAACGGCTTTGTATGCGTGCGCTCGATTGAGCATACCTTTAGCTGTAAAACAGTCCAGAATCCATGTTAATTCAAACACTTCAATGATGTCTGACTGGCGATAAAACATGACCTGTTCGGGATTTAAGCCCAAGGCTATCCACGCAGCTGCCACTTCATAGGTCAGCTGAATTAACCGGTCTCGATTCTTCACTGTTGTCAGCGCGTGGTAATCAGCCAAGAAATAGAGTGCTTGATGATCTCGAGCCAATTCCAGTGCAGGTTTAATCATGCCAAGGTAATTGCCAATATGTGGTGGCCCCGTGGGCTTAATACCCGTTAAGGCTACACGATTCATTTTGTTCTCCTTGCCGTAGATTCGTAGCATTGTTCCATTTACATTCGGTTCAGTGGCAACAAAAAAGCCGCTGGTATGAAGTTTACCTGCGGCTTTTTGAGGTTACAGCGAACTATATATTCCAGTCTCAATCCTCCAGTCGCACCTCCACTCCGCAATCGTAACGCCAAGGCCAAGTGTTAAATGCAACGTTGTTAACGGTACAACCAAGAGCCGACATGAGAGGTTGAGAACCTTCTGAATGTGATGATGACACTAAGCTAATTATACTTTGTGGAAAGTTAGATGTCAACCTATTTTAATGGCCCTCCCACGGCAGTTTTTGCTTTACCACATCTAAATTATGTGCTACTATAGTGTTACATTATACGCGGTAATGAGGGCGAAGATGCTTAGCCAAGTCCAAATTGAAGAGTTTCGTTTAAATGGCTTTTTGCTCGGTGGAAGAGTCTTAGACAGCGATGAAGTTCGTGTGTTGCAAGAAGAGATTGCGCGAGTCATTAAAGATCAAGACGCGTCTGTTCCACAGCCTGTGAGAATAGTCAATCTCTCTCGTGAAGAGAAGTCTCCTGTCTGGCAAATAGTGAATATTTGGCAGGCGAGTGAGCCTTTTCGCAAATTGGTCCACAGTCCCAAAATAGTTGAAGAGATTGCGCAGTTGACCGGAGCAAACGAACTACGTGTTTGGCACGATCAAATCCAGTACAAACCCGCCGCGGTAGGCGGACTCAACTCATGGCATCAAGATTCTCCATATTGGCCAATCTTGAGTCCGAAGACGAGCCAAGTAACAGCATGGGTTGCCTTGGATGATGCGGACGAATCAAATGGCTGCATGCGCATGGTCGCGCAATCATACCGGTGGGGAAATCAAATTGAGTTTCTGCATACGGTCAAGGAGTTGGATGCCATGCCTTCCAGCTTCGAAGGCAGCGATATTGAGATTAAGTTTTGTCCTGTGCGAAAAGGCCATGTCCATTATCACCATTCCTTAACTTGGCACGCTTCTCACACCAACACGAGCGGGAATCCGCGCCGTGCGATTGGGATTCATTATATGACATACGAAACACGATATGATGCTAATGGTGACCATCCCATGAAGCCTTTTGTCACCGTCCCGGACGGAGAAAAATTGAAGGGGCCGGTTTTCCCTCTTGTCATGAACAATGGGTGCCATGTCGATCTGTAGTCCCCGGCTGAAGCCAAATGAATCCATGATTAGCGTAACTCGACCAATTTTTGACTAGTATGATCGTCGGTCTCAAGTTGTGAAGTGCAATTCGTGAAATGGCGGAGTGAAAGAGGCAGGAACAGGACGAGGGTTTGTATGCGAAAACATGGTTGGACATCGGGGGTCTTGCTGGTAGTATTATCCTGCATCTTCATGGCAGGGTGTGTAGTCCGCCAAGGCGCAAATGGACCAGTCGGCGAACAAGAAGAGCAGGTGGCGGTAGTTAAGACAAGACAAGGGAAATTCGTTATTGAATTTCACCCTAATTCTGCTCCGGTGGCTGTCGAAAATTTCAAAAACTTGGTTAGAAAAGGGTTTTATGATGGTCTTACTTTTCATCGAAGGGAAAACACCGAGAGCATAAGCATTATTCAAGGAGGTGATCCAAACGGAGACGGTACGGGTGGCCCCGGTTATACTATATCTGATGAGTATACCAACCCCAATCAACGTCCCCATCTCAGAGGAACAGTTGCGATGGCACGCACTCGTGCACCAAATTCCGCAGGAAGTCAGTTCTACATCTGTTTGAATCCACAACCATTTCTCGACGGATCGTACACAACATTTGGACAAGTGATTAAAGGCATGAATGTTGTCGATAAACTTAGAGTCGGCGATGTTATGAAGACCGTAAAATTGGAGGCGAGATCAGAACATGTCAAATCTGAATAGCAAACACGCAAGCGGTACTATCTTCCTTTCTGTCATTTGTGTCATTGTGTTTATAGCTCCTTTATTCTTGTCTAGTTGCACGCAGGAGCGGAAAGAAGCGCCTAAACCCAGAGCGCGCACAACTAGAGTTCAATCAGCTCCACGAGAGAAACCGCAGCAGACTGATATCCAAAATGTCACAGCTCTTCTCAAGACCGACAAAGGAGATATCGAGATAGAGTTTTATGCCGACGATGCCCCGCAAACGGCTAAAAACTTCGCTAAGAACGTGCGGCTGAAATTCTACGATGGTCAATCCTTTCATCGTGTTGAGGCGGGTCAACTCATCCAAGCAGGCTCCGCACGGCTAAATGAAACCATGCCGTTGGAGACGAGCAACCAGCAGTACAAAAGAGGTGCGGTTGCAATGGCGGGAGACGGTGAAGAATCCCATGCATCCGAGTTTTATATCTGTCTCGCCACCCTTGAGACTGACGATCCTCATACAGTTTTTGGGAGAGTTGTCAGCGGAATTGACGTAGTGGACAAAATTGAGCAGAATGACAAGATTGTGTCCGCAACGCTTCGTCCTAAAGAGTAGACAGTTGTTACAGGATCTTGACATTTCGCGTTTGGAAGGGATCACGTGTAACTGAGATTCTCGGCATTGCGTCCGACAAAAGAGGGACCAATGTTCCAAGAATGGCAGTTATTCAGCTTGACCGGATAAAGTGCGTTTGGTAAATTGACAATAGACGCAGCAACAATAATTCAATGTGAAACATCATCGGACTCGTTCAAGATAGGTGACAGAGTTAGGTAGTGCGTGCGAAAGTCAAGAGTAAGAGTGTGTCTGATAAAACATTACGTAGCCAAATCATCGATTAAGGAGGAATTAGTGGCATTAACAGTAATTCGAACTGCGCGGCCAAGCCCTCAGTGGCAGGAATCATACGTTAGCATCAAAAAGGGGCAGCGACTCGTCATTGATACAGAGGGGGCATGGTCGCCCGACTTGGGAAACCGTATCGGGTGGTGCGGGGGAGAGGGAGTTGCAAACACGCCCGGTGGAGAGGACTATCTCTTTCCAGGTGCAAATATCGGCGCCCTTCTCGCCAAAATTGACAATGTTATTTTTGCGGTGGGTTCACGATATGATAATCCGGCACCCGCCGATGGGGTAATTTTCCTCGCAATGAATGAGAGTCAAGAAAATAACAACCAAGCTGGGGCATTGATGACGCAAATCATCGTTTTCGAAGATGATTGAGCACTGATGAAGTATCCTAACTTCTCTTCAGGGAAATGTTCTCCCGCGATTTGAATTGGGAAGCCAATCAAAGATGCAAGTCACCGCCAATTCTGAGTTTATCTTACTCACGGTGCACCGCTAGTCCCGCACATAACTGTCGAAATAAGTGGAGTCCATGGCAGAAAAAGAGTCCGTTCAGAGAGACGAATCACAATTACCACCAGTCAATCTCACCAGTCTAATTTCCGAGTTTGCACTGGCGGCTTCTGCCCATTTGGGACAGTTGCGAACTTCCGAGACAGATGAAACACCAATCGACCTTGGCATGGCAAGGCGCATGATTGATACAATTGAACTTCTCAAGGAGAAAACGCAGGGTAATCTTACCGCTTCCGAAGCAGAATTTCTAGAGGGTACGCTGTATAATCTCAGGATGGTATATGTCCGTGCGGCACAAAATCCACCACCGGCTAAGCAGCCGGGCACGTCCGAAAAGAAAACTCACGATACAACGTCGAACACTCCGGCGGCCAAGAATCATTGATAACCGCCAAATTGACCTCCATTTTCACTCGTTTCGCCTCTCCCACATACACCCTACCCACGCAATTATTTCCCTCTATCAAGGAAGCGATTCGGTGGTCTTCGTAATCGGGGTTTGAATCTCGGATTCTAGTTGCGTAAGTAATCTATGTCCCATTAGGTACGCGCAGATCTCGTTAAGCACATGTCCTACCGCCGTTCCTACAAAGACGCCCTTCAATCCGACTATCTTGGAACTCAAATATGCCAAGGGCAGCACAAACGCAAAGAGATGCAGTAGTATTACAAATGAAGCCTGCAACGGCTTGTTTAAGGCGTTGAAAGCCGAATTTACCAACCACGAAATTCCAAGGAATCCGTAACTGACGGGAAGAATCATCAGGAATAGGACCGCAGCTTCGATTACTGCAGGGTTGTCATTGAAAATTCGTGCGATGACATCCGCAAATGAGAATAAAATCACGAATACTGCAATTCCCCACCCCAGAGAAATCCTAAAGCCAAACCGAAGTGTCGCTCGAATTCGATCGTAGTTTCTCGCGCCGTAGTTTTGGCCGACGAATGGTGAAATCGCTATTGACAAAGCGGCAACGCCAATCAACGCCAGCGATTCGACGCGACTACCGACTCCAAAAGCGGCAACAGCTTCTTCCCCAAATTGGACAACCATTCTTGTCAAGACAGCCATTGACAGCGGCTCAAGTATATTTGTTCCCGCCGCAGGAAGACTGATGCGAAGAATTTGCTTCCACGATTCGAGGCTCTGCTTTGCTGCGAACAGAGGGAATCCAATCATCTTCTCACGCTTTCCCAAAATCCAAATTGTCGCAGCGAATGTGATGCTCCAGGAAATCACGCTGGCCAATGCCGCGCCACGCAGCTCTAGCCGTGGAAACGGACCGATGCCAAATATAAGGAACGGATCCAGCACTATGTTTACAAGTCCGGCGGTCGCCATAATTACCGCCGGGGATTTGGTGTCTCCCGTCGCACGGATAGCACCGTTACTTACGATTGGAATGCCGAGTAATCCTACGCCCAGAAACCACGGAATCATGTAGTCTGCTATGAGATTAAGCGTTTCATCGTCAGCTCCCATTAGGGAAAAAATGCGTCGCAAACTCACAAGCCCAACCATGGCAAAAAGCGTAACGATAAGAACCGAAAGACAGACTACGTCGGTTGTAAGCCTTCGAACTCTATCTCTCTGTCCTTCGCCAATGGCACGGGAAATGGTCGACGATGCCCCGACGCTGAATCCCATAGCCACACTCATCACAATATAAGTAACCGGAAATGTGAAACCCATTGCGGCTAACGGTTTAGCGCCTAGTTGCCCGACGTAGAATGTGTCAACAATATTGAACAGGAAAATCGTTACGAGACCGAACCCCATAGGGATGGCAAGCGAGATAAGGGTTTTGCCTACCGAGCCGTTAAGAAGCCGCGCTCTCTTCAATTCTTGAATTCTATCCGAGTCCATACGTCTTCCAACGGTCGGTTACCAGGTCTTTAGTCTCTTGTGACATCTCGATTTCCTCGGGCCATTCGCGCTGATAGCCTTCCTCAGACCACTTCGTCGTTGCGTCAATACCCATTTTAGACCCCGCGCCGATGCGTGGAGCCGCATGGTCCAACACATCAACTGGCCCTTCCACAATGGTCACATCCCGCTTTGCATCGACATTACTCCCAACGTAAAAGAATACTTCCTCTACATTCTGCACATCAACATGCTTGTCAACCACAATAACCGTCTTACTGAACATTAGTTGCCCTAGCCCCCAGATGCTATGCATAATCTTCTTGCCGTGGTATGGGTAGCGCTTGTCAATCGAAATAAGGCAAAAATTATGAAACACACCAAAAAGCGGGAGATTCATATCTATGACTTCCGGTAGTTGTGTCCGAATCAAGGGCAGAAAAATACGCTCGGTTGCCTTTCCCATATAGCAATCTTCCATCGGCGGCTTGCCAACGATAATCGTTTGATAGATAGGGTTCTTCCGGTGAGTGATAGCGGTGAGGTGGAACACGGGATATTCATCCGCAAGCGAATAGAAGCCGGTATGATCGCCGAAAGGACCTTCAACACAGGTTTCATCAGGTTCAATGTACCCCTCAAGAACAATGTCAGCGTCAGCAGGGACGCTCATGTCGATGGTTTTACACTGAACCATCGGCACATTCGATTTTCGCAGAAAACCCGCGAACAGAAGTTCATCAATCCCTGTTGGCAATGGAGCAGTTCCAATATATGACATCACGGGATCCCCGCCAATGGCGACAGCAACTGGCATGCGCTCGCCCGCTTCGTGGTACTCACGATAATGTGCGGCGCCATCGTGATGAATTTGCCAGTGCATTGCGAGTGTTCGGTCGTCAAGCCTTTGTAAACGATATGTTCCTACGTTGCGCTGCCCCGTCTTTAGACTGTGCGTGAAAACTTGCGGAAGCGTGATGTATTTGTCCGCATCAAGGGGCCAACATTTGATAATAGGCAAGGCAGCTAGCGACACTTGGTCGTCCGTTAATACAACCTCCTGACAAGCCCCGCGTTTAACGGACTTGGGCGGAAAGTTGGTCAACTTGGCGAGAACGCCAAGGATTTTCACCTTATCAAGGAGCGATTCCGGCGCGCTAAGTTTAATCATGCCTTCAATTTCATCGGCGATTTCATCTAGTTTCTCTACTCCGAGCGCCATGGCCATCCGCTCGTAGGATCCGAATGAGTTTATTAGGAGTGGCATTTCACTCCCCTCCACATTCTCGAACAGCAGTGCCGGTCCCCCTGTTTTACTCACCCTGTCAGTGATCTCCGCAATCTCAAGGTCGGGCGACACCTCGGCCTTTATTCGTTTCAACTCACCAGCTTTCTCTAAATCTCCGACAAAATCTCTTAGGTTTGAATATGCCATTTCTTATTTGCCCTCGCAGTATGGTTTAGGAGATAATTTGCAGGCTCCCAACTTGAATTTGAAGAGACACGCCAACATGCTGAATCTTCAGGCTGGTTCCAATATTCGTAGAATAGCAAAGACACAAATGTTAGCATTCGTGAATCAGCCGTCTATAAGGACCTCAACACACACAGCCGAAGATGATTCCTGCAGACCGTGATCCACACCAGGAAAGAATCCACCGATACTAAAAAGTAGAGATGCCGTTTGCCGCCACCATTTCTATGTAGTGGCAGTTCACCGCAAATGTTCAGACATGATATGTTACGGCATCCGAAAAGTCAACCGCCATGTAGAACCCTCCTTGATTCAGCGGCTAAGCTTCCGGCAAACGAGTTGACGATGCCGCAATTGTGTGCTATCATAAATTGAGCGGGCACATATATACATCCCTCCATCTGCATATTCCCATATTTTCACAGCGCGTCATTCAAGATATAACAGAACACATGAATGTAAAAACCCACTTTAAAAGCACGCTTTTAGCGGGTATTCTAACCCTTGTGCCGCTAGGCGTGACGTATTTCGTTCTACGCTTTCTATTTATCACACTTGATGGCTGGCTAGCGCCGGTGGTCTCACGAATCTTAAGCGAAAAGTATGTCACAGGCATGGGATTATTGGCAACAATCCTGCTAGTCTATCTTACGGGAGTAATTGTTTCCAATTTCGTCGGTAGAAAGTTGATCGGTCTCGGCGAGAAAGTCCTTAACCGAATACCGCTGGTGCGGGATGTTTATGCGCCCGTACGACAGTTGGTGCAGATGGTGTTGGGCCCAGAGCATTCAAACAAATTTAAGCGCGTTGTCGCTATTGAGTCACCAAATCGGAGCATGCGTATTATCGGATTCGTTACCGGTGAAATGTATGAGGACGGAAATTCTGTCCCGCTCACTTCGGTGTTTGTTCCAACAAGTCCAAATCCCACGACTGGAGTGTTACTTTTCTGCAATTCTGATATCTTGCGCGAAACGAACCTAAAGCCCGAAACCGCGATGAAAATGCTGGTCTCGGGCGGGGTGGTTGCCCCCGATCACTTTACCATTTACCAGATGTTTCACGAGAATCAAGGAGATTCGGAGAAAAAATCCGAGCCGTAGCCATCGCAGATGGTATACCGATGGAGCAATTCTTAAAATGCGAGTGAAATTTTTTGGGACACTTATTTCCTTTGTTGTCCTTTTACTGACGCTAAGTCTTTGGAATTATGGTATCGCTGATCCGATGAGGATTGGATTAGTCTATGACACCGGAGGACGTGGTGATTTATCTTTTTGTGACGCCTCCTATGCCGGTGCAACAAAAGCCGCCGAACAGTGGAAAGTTGAGCTTAAAGAGATTACTCCCGGACAAAGCACTGACATTGAGCGCGTACTAAGACAGCTTGCGCGACTGAGGTACAATCTCATAATTGGAGTAGGATTCTTGTTCCAAGACCCGATGATCCGAGTGGCGCCGGACTTCCCTAACGTCAATTTTGCAATTGTTGATGCCGTAGCGAAGGGCCCAAACATCCTGTCGTTGATTTTTAAGGCTCAAGAAGGAACCTACCTCGTCGGCGCAATCGCCGCGCTGAAGACAAAGACGAACAAGATTGGCTTCGTCGGAGGAATGAATGTTCCGCTCTTGCACAGCTTTGAGGCTGGCTACCGTGCAGGGGCAAATGTGATACGACCTGAGATTGAAGTCTTGGTCGATTACGCCGGCGTGACGCCGCAAGCGTTTAGCGATCCTGCCAGAGGAAAAGAACTTGCACTCGCTCAATATAACAAGGGGGCTGACGTGATTCTCGCGGCGGCAGGCGCGACCAGTTTGGGGATACTTGAAGCGGCCAAAGAAAAGAATAAGTTCATTATTTGGGTGGACGCCAACGGAAATCATCTTGCTCCAGGACTCGTTTTAACAAGCATGATTAAGGGAGTTGAGCTTTCCGTCTACCAAACCGTACAGAGCGTCGTAGAGGACCGTTTTTCAGGCGGTACAAAGATCTATGGACTTAAGGAAGGCGGAATTCAATACATCGTCGATGAAGACAATCGCAGTCTCCTGTCCGAAGATCTACTGAGACGAGTTGGCGATCTCCAATCCAAGATTATCGCCGGCGAGATAGTCGTCCCATCAGAAAGAAATTAAGCCGCTGCCTATCTGCAAAGCTACACACTTTATACTACCCCTTCCGAAACTGCCTACCCCCGTGCTAAAGGACTCTCTTCAATGAACTCCACTCCACTGATCTCTATGTGTGGCATCACGAAACGGTTCGGAACCACCGTAGCGAATGACCGGGCAGACTTTTCTCTGCAATTCGGACAAATTCACGCCATTGTCGGCGAAAATGGAGCGGGCAAATCGACGCTGATGAAAATCCTTTACGGTCTCCACCAGCCTAACGCGGGCACAATATTCTTTCGCAATAATCCTGTCCGAATTGAGAATCCTCGAACCGCGATTCGACTAGGGATCGGAATGGTGCAGCAACATTTCACACTCATTCCCGCTCTTACTGTGCTTGACAATATCTCTCTGGGAAAAGAGCCGCGTAGACATAAAATCCTTTCAGACCATGTTCACGCTCGCCGCACGATAACTTCGATTGCTCAACAACTTGGGTTCAACCTAGACCTTGACTCCGCAGTTGAATCCCTTCCGATTGCATCCCAGCAATACAGCGAAATTGTCAAAACCCTCTACCATGGTGCCGACATTCTAATCCTCGATGAACCGACGGCTGTCCTCGCACCGCAAGAGGTATCACGATTGTTCGATTGTCTTCGCGGCTTGAGGAAAGAGGGCAAGAGCGTCGTCTTGATTACCCATAAACTTCAAGAAGTGATGGAGATTGCAGATTTCATCACAGTCATGCGGCGTGGGCAATCAATTGTTTCGCTCTCCAAATCCCAAACCGACCCTGTCCAATTGTCTGAATTGATGATTGGCGAACAGATGCCGTCAACCGCTCCACGAGGACATCCTGCAGCGGCAAAGGAAAAAAACGCTGCCAAACCTCCTGCCGCCAAAAGTGAAAAGCCGATGGCTCATTCAACCGCTCCGGTACTGCGCCTAAAGGATGTCACACTCCGTGCAGAAAACGACCGCCATCTGCTCAATCGGGTAACGCTTGAAGTATTCGGCGGGGAAATCGTAGGAATCGCCGGAGTTGAAGGTAACGGACAGAACGAACTTGTTGAGGTACTTACTGGATTACGCAAGATTGACGGCGGCGAAGTGACGCTGAGTGGAAAATTGATTTCAAACACATCCGTAAAGGAGATCCGCAGGTTACGCTTGGCACACCTTGCAGCGGATCGCCACCGTTACGGGGTCAACCTAATGGGCACAATAGATGAAAACCTAATTATCGGACGTCACAATCACCCGCCCTTTTCTCACCACGGTCTGCTTCAATCGACCGCGATTCGACATTTCGCGAAGAAAGCAATTCAGAAGTACGAAATTCTTGCCAAGGGATTTGATTCTCCAATTCATACTCTTTCTGGTGGAAATCAGCAAAAAATCGTCGTTGCTCGAGAACTCGAAGGCAATCCGGTGTTCATTATCGCAGCCCATCCAACACGGGGATTGGACCTAAAGGCAGCCCGATTCGTGCATGAACAATTGATTCAGGCCCGCAACCGCGGGAATAGCGTGCTTCTAATTTCCCCAGATCTAGAGGAACTCTTGAGCCTGAGCGATCGGATTTCAGTGATGTTTAATGGTCAAATCGTCAATAGCGTCAAGGCGTCGCAAACTAATGAATCGGAACTTGGCGCGTTAATGTTAGGCACAGATTCGCGTGATGCCCAGAGCAATTGATATTCCTCAATTTATCGCTAATGTTCAGGCAATGCGGTAGGTCGGTGTCAGATTATGAACATGTATGTCCAAAAATCGTGCAACCTAAGCGGATAAATCGGAGGAGAGTCATAGGAAACCCCTAGGTGCACTCCATTCTCATTTGGGATCGGTTTTGGCATGACGCTTGCTTGTTCATTCGAAGACGAACCGGCGAGGGTATATTTCGGATACGCATCGACTAGAATACGGTCCCAGTATGCCACTTTAGATTTGATGACGGCATCTGGAACCGTCGGTTGACTGACGATATGATGGCTACGTCCTGATTATACGAGATGGCAAATAGTTCGTGCTGCTGCCAATCGCAGTGGGAATATTGGATTACGGAGGAAACTCATGTTAAATCTGCGTGCTAGTTTAGGTGTCTTGGCTGTCATCTGCGTCATGACACAATATTCGTTGATCTTTCTAGATCGAGCGGTGGCAGACGATGATTCCAATAAAATCTATCAACTTGAAGAAACTATTGTAACCGCCGAACGAATGGAGCATTCACTTCTGGAATCCACGGCCGCTGTGTCTGTGCGTACAGGCGCCGAAATGGAATACTTCCCACTAAAGAATCTCGCGGATGCGCTGGAAACCTTACCCGGGATTGCGTTTTTGAACCGGGATGGATTGGGAAGAGATCCTTTGGCAACGCTTCGCGGTTTTTACGGCGGTGGTGAAGCAGAGTATTTGCTTGTCATGATAGATGGCAAGTCAATCAACGAACTTGAGAAAGGGTTGATGAATTGGAATGCCATTCCGCTGTCGAGTATTGAGTCAATTGAATTTCTGCGCGGAGGCGCGTCGTCACTGTACGGGGATTCGGCAATTGGCGGCATCGTAAAGGTCGTCACTTCGGGCAAACATAAACCCTTGACCCAAACCTCGATAACGGGTGGAAACTTTGGATCAATCGGTGCTCAAGCACGAAGCAGCGGTCTCTGGAATGGACGGGAGTACGTGGTTTTCGGATCAGGGGAGCGGAACACGGGCTTCAGGAAACATTCGTACCGCGCGACAGAGAACTTTGGTGGTACTTTCACGCTGCTTAAAACGCCCGACAGCTCACTTTCTGTTTCAACAACGCATCACTTCCAACAATTCGATGAGCCTGGTCCGTTGACTGGCAACGAATTGGACATCTCCCGTTCCCAATCTACGCCGTTCTATAAGTTTGACCATACGGCTGACCGTACGCATCGCGCAGCGATAGCGGGGAATCATAATCTTCATGATAGGGTGAATTTCTCTGGGTTGGTTTCCGGGGAAATTCGTGAAGCTGACGCAGTCAGGACACTTCAACTGAGTCCCGAATTTGCTGACACAAAGAATCGTTTACTTACAGCTTCACGTCTTACAAGTTCACTGCAACTAACGTTCGACCAACTTGGCCTTCCCTTTGATAATCGTCTCAGTCTTGGCATTGACGGGGGATTGCACTCGCTCTCGTCAGAATATTACCAGTTCCTCCTGGGTGGAATGGCGGACTATAGAAGCATGGATTCCGTTATCCGGGGGAACTTGGACGAACAAGGTGACAGCACTCGACACTCTGCCGCGGGATTCCTTCAGTACGAACTTTTGCCGATTCAAAGACTGCGTGTCATATTGGGAGTGCGCTCCGATGTTGTTCGTGACCAGTTTACGCCGAAATCACCTAGCGAAGGGGAGAGGCAGTCCATAACTCACTCGGAGATCAGTCCAAAGGCGGGAGCGAATTTCCGTTATCTAAATGCAGAGAGGCATATCGGCAATCTGTATGCCAACGTTTCTCGATCATTCAAGACACCCACACTGGATCAACTCTATGACCAGCGATCGATCATCTTTCAAATCCCGCCAAATCCCCCGTTCAAAGTCTTGCTGTCCAGCAGTGACCTGAAACCGCAGTTTGGAACCTCAATTGAGGTGGGAAGCTATCATCACGCGATACTTTCCCCGAACCTTCTGTACGGCGAATTTTCACTCGCGGCGTACACGATGGACATGAAGGACGAGTTGGATTTCGATCTTCAGCAACTCAAGTACGTAAATATAGGAAGGAGCCGACATCAAGGGGTTGAAACTGGCCTCAGGCTTACGATAAAGTCGGATCTGAATGTTTTCCTCAACTATACCCACCAGTCCGCTAAATCTCGAATTGGCGAGTATGAAGGCAAATTCTTGAAAGCAATCCCACGCGATGTGATATACGGCGGCATCAATGCTGCCCATAAATCCGGCGTCGGAGGGAGCATTACCATCAAATCTACAAACCGTATTTTTCTTGATGATGCCAATACGATGAGGTTGCCCAACTATACCATTGTAAACTCTCGTTTAAAGTACCAATTTGGTCTAGTTTCCGCTACATTTGACGTATTCAATATCTTCAATCAATCCTACAGCACAACGGGTTACGCCGATGCCTCGGGAAGTGGTCAATTCTACTTCTACCCAGCCGCTGGACGACACATGCTTCTCAGCCTAAACCTTCAGAGATAGCAAAAATACCTCTAATTCTTGAGGTTCGCACAACTGGTGAGAAGTGGGCGCATCCCTTTTTTCGATTCCCTTCCCATGTATTGTCCTGACAGAAATGGTGCCGTTCGCTGAACAGGCGTTTTAGGCATTGAGTTTACTCCCCATCAAGCTATCGTACTATCAACCTTCTCCTAGACGATAACCGTAATACTCGGTTAAACCCCACAGTTTCATCATCCATTCGATCATTTGACAAGAGTTACAGTGAGAGTGGCTTCTTGAGCCACTTTTGACTCTAATCGACATTTCAAATTGTGGGTTGGATCTGTACACAACTACAATCGATGTTTCCATTGTGTCACTCCTTATGATAAAATATCCATTGTGCTTCCTCTTAAAAATCCATTGGATTTTAGCCGTAGTTGCCGCACTTAAACTGAAAAGGGATTCTCGTGAACCACTGTCTGAACCCAAAAGATTTAGTCTCAATTCCTGGATTGTCAGAGAACGAAGCCCACAGGCTTCTTAAGGAGTACGGTTTTGAAGATTGCGCCCGATCGCACCGCAATCTTCAAAATCTAGCAGGAGATTCGCCGTTGCGGGAGGAATTTACGGAAGTCATTGAACTCGTTTTAAGGACGTTCGCGGATTCTGCAGATCCGGATGCGGCATTGAATAATTTCGATCGATTTGTGGGGGAGATTCCCAATCGTACATGGTTGTATCGTCTCCTACATGATGCGCCCTTTCTTCTTCGTATACTTGCGGTATCCTTCGGGTTTAGCACCTACCTTTCGGACATCTTGGTGCGCAATCCGGAACACTTCAATGAACTGATTGATGCGGGGGTAATGAACAATCCGAAGAATCGAGAAACTTTGTACACCGAACTCTCCCAATCTGTAAATCTCGGCTGTTCGATCAATCAGAAGTTGAGTGCGATTCGGCGATACAAACGAAAAGAGAGTTTGCGCATTGGAGTTCGGGATCTTCTTGATGATGCAAGCGTAGAAACAACTACCCTAGAATTAACGAGCCTTGCGGAAGCCGCTTTGCAGATCTGTTATGAAATCGGTGTGGCTGAACTCGCGCCAAAATTCGGAATTCCATTGGCCGAGGACGACGGTACCGAAAGCAAGTTTGCCATCATTGGGATGGGGAAATTCGGCGGCTATGAACTGAATTTTAGTTCTGACATTGATGTGATGTTTGTGTACTCCGACGACGGACACACCGAGACGGGGGTCGAGAACAGTGAATACTTTGGAAAGTTGTGCGAATTCATCATTAAAGCCATGAGTGAGGTTACGGCAAGCGGTTATGTTTTCCGCGTTGATGTGCGCCTACGACCGGAAAGCAGCGCAGGTACCATCATACGCTCACTAGAGGGATATGAAGCGTATTATGAGGGATGGGGCGAAATTTGGGAACGCCAAGCACTGATTAAAGCTCGTCCTGTTGCCGGCGATATCGAATTAGGGAATCAATTTATTCAGACCATTCAGCCGTTTGTATATCAGAGATATCTTGACGGCTTGTCAATCTCCGAAATTAAAACGGATATCCGGCATACAAAAGCTCGCATCGAACGCCGGATCACCGCCGAAAGCGACAATCCACAGACTCACGTAAAGTTGGGATTCGGAGGCATCCGCGATGTCGAGTTTGTCACCCAATACCTTCAACTTGTTCATGGCGGCCAGATTGCAACGCTGCGGAATCGTAACTCGTTGGAAACGCTCAATCTGCTACGCGAGCACGAATTACTGAGCCGAGAAGACTGGAAGACGCTGTCGGCAGCTTATCGGTTCCTTCGAACAGTCGAACACCGCATTCAGATTGAAGCCGATCAGCAGCGGTATAGCTTGCCTTCAAAACAAGAAGACCTAATCAAACTCGCCAAGAGCAGCGGCTACCGAGATAGCAACGATGAATCCGCCTTAGATGCATTTCACCACGATTACAAAAAACACACGCATGCAGTTCGCAAAGTTTTTGATACGATTTTCGCGACTTCTGAGGCAGATGAAGACATTGACATCTCGCTGCTGCTTTCAACAAAAGACTTGGGGATGATAAAGCGAATACTGGAGCCTTTCGGTTTCGAGAACCCACGAGAGGCACAGTGGCGGATCAGGCTGATGGCCGAAGGGCCGGAAGGATCACGTTTCTCCCCGGGGGTACGTACGAAACTCATTGAAATTGCGCCGACGCTGTTAAACTGTTTGCGCCACACGCCTGACCCCGACATGGCGCTGAGTTACATTGAAGCATTTACGGACAGGGTGGGGGCGCGTGCCTCATACTACACAATGTTTCAGCAGAATCCATCTATTCTTGATATGCTTACTCGATTGTGTGGAACCAGTCTGTTTCTCTCGGAGTTGCTGATAGCCCATCCGGAATCCTTTGATGTACTGACTGTACCCGCCGTGATGGAACAATCTAGATCGCTTGCAGAAAAGCTCGACGGTGCAGCCCAAATTATTGCCAACGCGCCTGACGTTCACGTTTTCAATGTGCTAAGACAATTCAAGAATGGCGAAGTCTTGCGAATTGGACTTCGAAACATCTTGAAGCGGGCAGATTTATGGACGACTACGGCAGAACTTTCGGATTTGGCGGAAGCTATATTAACAAGCATAGTTCCTCATCTCAGTGGACAATTTCAGCAAAAATATGGGGTGCCCTTGACACGGGATGGGATGGAGGCTACATTCACTATAATAGGCATGGGCAAGTTTGGCGGGCGAGAATTGAACTTCAGCTCAGACCTAGATACCATGATGGTCTATTCCGGACAAGGAGAGTCGACAAAAGGTCTATCCAACGCGGAATATTTTTCTAAGCTAGGCTTAGAATTGATTAACCGATTCAAGGACACGGGGAGTGGAACAATTTATGAACTTGACTTGCGACTACGTCCTTACGGTACAGGGGGCGCACTTGCGCTTCCTCTAGACGGGTATAAGAGTTACTACGAAGAAAATGCCGAGACGTGGGAGCGCCAAGCATTAATTCGAGCACGTCCTGTTGCTGGTGATGAGAGCCTTGGCGAACAATTTCTACAGGTTGCACACTCTTTTGCCTATCGCCAACCTTTGACTCAAGACGAAGTAGCTAAAATCATCCATACTCGACAACGTAAAGAAACCCAAGCAACGCGCCTTGTAACGACTAAACGCCGTCGCCGTCGAAAAAAGACGCGAGATGTAAAATCGGGATATGGCGGGTTAGTGGACATTGAATTTGCTGTTCAGACACTTCAATTGATTCACGGAACACAAAATCCAATGGTCCGAGCGCAGAACACGCTTGATGCAATTGCGCAATTGAACGAGATTGGTGCCATAACGACTTCCGATAAAGAACACCTCGCAAGAGGTTATGAATTCCTTCGGCGCGTCGAGAATAGCCTACGCATTGTTCACGACCGCCCGCTAAATGCATTGCCGGATCAATCTGCAGAGTTGGATAAACTCGCTAAACGTGTCGGCTATCTTGATCAGGAACATACTGCCACAGAACAATTCCTAAAAGACTATCAAGAGATAACGGAAGACACGAGAACACTCTTCAATCGATTGCTCGGCTCGTAATCACCTACGCATCATTTACTTGCCGTTTTGCATGTAGATTCTGATTCGGTAAACCACAATCTATACGATTTCGGTTTTCAATTTACCAGCTAGAAAGGTGACCAAACATGGCAGATAAGCCATACGAATTTAGTGATGAAGACATGAGACGCTTCATCGTCAATGGACATGTTACGGTAAAACCGGATTTCCCTCGAAGTTTCCATGAGCAGATTTACCAACAAACCAAAGCAATATTTGAATCAGACGGGAATCCGGGGAATAATCTTCTCCCGCGAATTCCAGAAGTTCAGGAAGTATTTGATCACCCTGTCGTGCATGGTGCCTTGTCCAGTCTATTGGGACCCGACTATCTCATGCACTCGCATCGTCACCCACATCACAATCTACCGGGCAGTTCCGCACAAACTTTTCACAAAGACAGCTATTGGGGTTATCAGAAAGTGCGCCACCATTGCCCTCATTGGGTATTGGCGTTTTACTATCCGCAAGACGTTGGCGAGGCGATTGGCCCCTCGGCGGTTTTGCCCGGCACGCAGTATTACAACACGCAATTTCACGAAGATGAGGATGTTGGCATTCCTATATTTGGTGAGGCGGGCACAGTTACGCTCCTTCACTTTGATTTGCGGCACCGTGCAATGGCAAATCAAACAGAGAAACATCGTTTCATGATGAAATTTGAATTTGTGCGGATGAAACCACCTCCTATTGCTCCATGGCAACCAGAAACTCCGGCATGGCAGACTATTGATTGGGAACCACCCTTAGGAAACCATGAAGCCATGTGGCAACATATATGGGACTGGCTCCGCGGAATTAACAGTGGAACAAACAGCAATCATTCTTCAATGAATGGCGATGTCACCACACTAGCAAACCAGTTACTCGATGGCTGCGAAGTTGACAGTCTTGATGCAGCTTATGCCCTGGGAGCAATTGGTGACGTTAGTGATTCGGCAGTCCCAACTCTGATTGATGCGTTGAGGAGTGATACCGAAATAATAAGCCGTTCTGCCGCGTACGGCTTAGGGGCTGTAGGAAAAGCAGCGGCACCCGCGCTAGTTGACGCGTTAAGTCATTCTTCCGAATCGGTGCGTCTAAACGCCACGTATGCACTTGCTCAGATGGATGTTTCTGCCAGCGAGGCAGTTCCGGCGCTCGCAAAAGCATTGCGCGACTCATGCGTTGAGGTACGGCGTCATGCTACCGAAACTCTCGGTACAATTGGTGAATCTGCCCAAGACGCTGTACCCGCATTGATAAACGCACTGGTCGATAGCGATGACCATGTTCGTTTCGACACGGCACTCGCAATTGCGCAGATTGGGAAACCTGCTAGCGAAGCAATACCCGCACTGGTAAATGCGCTGAAAGATGAAAATCGGTATGTACGTTTCAATGCGTCAGTCGCACTTGAGTGGATTGGAACGCCTGAAGCAATAGATGCGTTGCTGCGATTTCTCTCCATCTTTCGGTGGTGTCATACGTCTTCAAGGACAAGCACATTTTAACCTGTGCCAATTTCGCAGATCACAATGAAGCTCATGTCGGGAGCGTAATGAAATGATGACAAAACGAATCATCCCATGCCTTGATGTTCGTGCCGGCAAAGTTACGAAGGGAGTTGCTTTCGAGGGGAATGTTGACGTTGGCGACCCGGTAGAAATGGCAAGGTTTTACTACGAAAACGGTGTGGATGAGCTCGTTTTCTACGATATAACCGCAAGCAATGAAAAACGGAATATCATGATAGACGTCGTCTCTGCGGTCGCAGCGGAGATTTTCATTCCGTTTTCGGTTGGCGGCGGGCTGAGGGAGCTTGAGGACATGCGACGGGTGCTCCTTGCTGGTGCCGAGAAGGTGAGTATAGACTCTGGCGCAGTGAGAAACCCGCAGCTTATCAGCCAGGGTGCAAAGGCGTTTGGCAGCCAGTGCGTGGTACTAAGTATGCAGGTGAAACGTGTGCCGGCAAGCGAAATGATTCCGAGTGGATTTGAAATCTACATCGACGGAGGGCGCCGTGCAATGGGATTAGATGCGATTCAGTGGGCACAACGCGGGGTGGAATTGGGCGCAGGTGAAATCGTCGTCAACAGCATTGATCAAGACGGCACGAAAGCTGGATACGATCTCGAATTGACAGCCGCAATCGCTGCTCTAGCGCCCGTGCCGGTCATTGCTTCGGGAGGCGCGGGCAAACCGAAACATCTCCGCGATGTTTTTGTCGAAAGCAACGCAGATGCCGCGATCGTCGCATCAATAACGCATTACGAAGAGTTCACGATAGAGAATATCAAACAGTACCTTCATGCGGAAGGGGTTGCGGTTCGTAATACTTGGTGAGAATAGTCGTGTTAAACGGCACTTGCGTCATGTACTAAGGAAGGGAATAGGGAATTCGGTATCACTTCGGAATCTGTCCGCAAATGTCTTTGTGGTTTATTTTCCAAAAAATATGGTTGTTGGGTGCCGGTGCGGTTAGAAACCGCACCGGCGTGGTAGAGCGGTAAGTTTCTTGTGTCGGTCTCGCAAGTATTTAATACATAGCGAGAAGACCACTTAGTTGGAGAGAACTCCGATTATCTAAGCACAGAGTTTGGTAGCTACGGGAAACTTTGGGCTATCTGACTGAAAACCTCGCTTCCTTTCAGCCCACGCAAGAATACGCGTGTGGAAGAATAACATCTCGCCAATAAACGATTTGTTGTTTGAAGTCTGCAAGTTTAATCGGAGAGCCTTGGCGAGTTCTGCACTGCCAAGCTGACAACGTGTGTCCCGCTCTGCTTGAGTTTTCGGTAATTTCCGAAAACCTCCTTGAAGTTCCGCTTGATGAATTCCCGGAGCCCACATATTGTAACGACATAGAGTTTACCGGAGGGCTTAAGGCGATCACGGGCCTCCAGCAGAATTATGCGCAAGAGTTCCTTTCCGGCATTCGCCGGCAAGTTTGATGCGATAACATCAAACTTCATATCGGGGAGATGGCTGAACGTATTGCTCACTATCGCCTCACAGTTTTGTACTCTGTTCCGTTCAACGTTCTTGATGGCGTACTCGACAGCCACAAAATCTTTATCGACCAAATAAACCTTTCCGTTTCCTGACAGTTTTCCCATCACTAATCCCATCGCACCGTATCCACAACCAAGATCAAGACATGTATCCCCCGCGTTAACGTGAAGGCGATCTATGAGCAAGCGCGTTCCCGGATCAACCGATCTGGGAGAAAAAAGCCCCCATGTAGAGGAAAAAGAAAAGTCGAATCCTCGCAGGTTGGCATCAAACACAATATCGCGTTTGAGCGCATCTAAATCCATGTCATTTCAGGCGTTGGGTAAGTTCGTCGCGCGTTACTGGTTGGTCAAGAGACATGAGGTAAATCTGGAGGTTGTCACTGCGATCTGAAACAAAGGCAAGTTTGCGTCCGTCAGGAGAGAACGCAGGCTGCATGGACACACCGACCCCGTTAGTTAAGCGTCTTTCGTCTGTTCCATCCGCATTCATCATATAGACTTCAATGTCGCCATCGCGTGCCGAAACGAAGGCAATTGACTTGCCATCAAGGGAAACGACAGGACTATAGCAGTCATATTGGTTTGGATTCAGATGCCTTTCTTCGCCGCCGTCTATATTTACGGTGTACAATTGATGAATCTTGTCTCGCGTGGACACAAACACGACTTGTTGCCCGTTCGGGAAGAAGCATGGGCCGCCATCATCCACTTCGTTGTGGGTGATCCTCTTAGGCTGGATGGTATTGCTATCGATATTTTCGAGGCGTAGTCCTCCGATATCTAGCAGATATAACTCTAGGTTGGCGTCAGTGTTAGATTCATAAACAATGCGGTGCCCATCTAGTGCAATACGTGGCGCTCTAACTCCGAAACCTAGCGGTAAAACTTCATATGTTTCTTTGCTGTGAATATGTGTAACCTTGAATCCGGAGTATATCCGTGTGGACCCACTGCTTTGTAGAACTATCTTGACTTCACGTGAGTCTTTCGGTTCGGAGTTATAGAAGAGATAGTTCGGATTACTAAGGAATGCCGGCGAAGTTTCATTAATTTCGGATGTGAAGGTTACCCGTTGATGTATGCGCCCGCTAAGGTCCATCACGTAGATTTCGCCATTGTCCAGACGAAAAGAGGAGAACGCGATTCTCGTGCCGTCGGGCGAGAAGATTGGAGAGTAATTGTCGGCTTCTCCACTCGTGAGTTGCACAACCTGATATGTGTCTCCAACGACGCCGGCAACCTCACGAAGTAAGGTTTCATTGGAAGTGCTGCTGACAATCGCGCGAAGTTCTTTCTGAGCGTCTTGTCGATTGCCCAATTTCATGTAGATCGTTGCAAGTTTCAGGCGTGCTTCGGCTTCTGCTTTGGGCTGATCAATGTAAAGATGCTTTGCTCTCTTCAGTTGGAAAACTGCATCTTGAAAGCGTCCCAATCTATCATAAGCTTGTCCAAGCAGGATTCTAGCCTCAGCATTTCGATCGTCTGCTTCGACAATCTTTTCAAGCAGATTCGCAGCCTCCAATGCCATGTCTGACTGAAGTAATTCTTTGCTTTGCCGTAGAGAGGTGTCCTCTACGCGCTGACAGCTGAGTGCACCGCTGACGAGAATGAGACAAAAAAGAGTTGTAATCTTCCGATAAAATTGCCATGTCATTCGCGCCAGACATGGAACGGAAATCAACACACGACGGTGAAAGTGTAAAGAGACGGAGGGGCATTCCGTACTTTCATCGTCGTTGATTTCGGGTCCGCTATGCGCATTCGAAAGACTCTCCTCTTGGCGTTTCCGAACTGGCATATTTGTTTCCCTTAAGCACTGTAGTTTCATCCGCTTTAGACATCGGTTTATTTTCCTGTTTTTTCAACTTTCTCCCGCTCCTTCACCTCCTTCAGCCGCTTTCTGAATGCTCGTTTGTTGAAGCCTCTTTCGCCACGCCAACCGTCAAAAATGGCGTATAGCCAGAAAACGATTCCTTGGACAAGGCCGCTTATCTTCAGCTTCCATGTAGGGCGGTACATCAACTTCTTGCCATTCTCGAACGTCCATAGATGGTATCCCTGTGTCTCTTCTATTTCTTCCATCACATCTGGAGAGTCCAATGACTGGACTGTGCTCGCGTCGTCAGAACGTCGTTCCTCCCACCAGTCAGTAAAGTCATCAAAACTGGCAAGATCATCCCAATTTTCAACTGGCAATGAGTTGAGATAGATTAAAATCCCGCCTAGGGCAACACCAAAAAACAGAATAAGGCCTCTCAGCCGCCTGCCCAGGTAAATCTGTCCAAGACCAGGAAGAATCAATGACAAAAGCATAGCAACGTAGGACGGTTTTCCGCTCCCTACTTGTACCATCTCGAACCTCTTGATTAATCGCTAGCACTTGCGACGAGATAAACCCCGATACAAATCACCACCGCGCCCAGAACTCTGACTCTTGGTACTGATTCTTTGAATAACATCCATGAAAAGAGTATTGATATGACATAGCCGAGACTGATTATCGGGTATGCGACACTTAACTTAACCCTCGAAAGAATAACGAGCCAAATCATCGTTGTAAAACCATAAGTCGCGATGCCGCCAATAACGAACGGGTTCATGAATGCTTGCATGAGTTTGTGCATTACTCGACTCACGCCCTCCACGCGACCAACTTGGAGCATACCGTGCTTGAGCAAAAGTTGCCCTGTTACGGTAAATAACACGTTACAGAGTAACAGCAGGAAATCCTTGAGTGTGATGTCTTTCATATCGAAGCACCTTTCTCCTATTTCAAATATACTATATCACACCTATTATCTCTTTCACAATACCCAATACTTCTCTCATTAGGAAGTCGCTTTTGGTTGTTCAGAAGAGAATCGACAAGAAGAAACAGGTAATTGGCGCGCTATGCGGTGATCAGCTGGTTTAAGGGTTGGCAGTTACGCCGCACTTGCAACACTCGATATATTCACAGATATCGAATAATGGTAAAATATTCCTCCACATCAATCTCACCGGATTCAAGTTTCCGCGGGTTGAAAGTACACTCACGCTTCTTCTGAAACAAACTGTTAACCCGCATGGGACATCAGATGTCGAAGCATAATTCGCCGATAGTCGCCATAATATCCTTTGGGATTGGTCGGGCTAGATTATTTTTGATTCGTCGGTCGGGACACCGTCAAACAGGAATAGAACCCAATATATTGTTGCTCAAATGTTACTACTGTCGTAGGAACGCTGCACTCTCCGCAAATTGGCGGCAGCTACTTTGGCTCATATTCATTATAGTAGCGTCTGTGGGAAATTGGTCTGCGTTTTGCATAATATCAGCCTGAGCTTTGGCGTAACTCCGAATACTCTATTGCATTACAAATCCAAGCTTCAATTGGCTTATCAAATCTTAAAATGATATAATATGATGTCGGTTCGCTGTGGCAAATTTCTGTGACTCATCGTTGCATTGGCTATCAAATTTGCAATCGGTGTAACTGGAATGTCCAAACGTTGAATGAGGAAAATAATCATGATAAACAAACTAGCCTTCACGGCTGCGTTGTTGGTAGCGCCCATTCTGCTTGTTGGGTGTTTCACACAGCTTGGTTACGATACCGCGCCGCGAATGACCCCCCGAGAGACAAATCAAATCGGTGAAGCAGAGATATCGAATGAACATGAAGACATTGAGGATTATCAAGCTAGTGTAGAGGATGAATCGGAAACAGAAGAAGATGGGGGATATTACGGGCGGCGCAAGCGAAATTACGATCGCCACGTTCCGTATTATGACGGATACCATTATTCGGAACCCTACCCATATTATTATGGCTATTATTCACCATATTACTCCTACTATCCCTACTACTCTTACTACCCCTACTACCGAAGCTATGGATACTGGAATTCTTATAGGTATGGCCGGAAACACCATCGCCGTTACACTCCCCGCTACTATAAGAATCGAGACTTTCATCATGGCAAGGGACGCGCACGAAGTCATCGAGGTGTCGGGAATCGTCGTTCATCATCCGATAGACCAAGCCCGAAAATGGACAGAGAATCAGACCGAACTACTCCAAAAGAGGGTACTTTTAGACGCAGGGAATCGAGAAGATATCAAAGGAGGCGCTAATGTTAAAAATGAGAAGATTGGATTACATCATCCCAAAACGTGTAGATTGGAAAACAATCTACATCTTATTCTTATTTCTGTTCATCACAACATTTTCTTTGACCCTTCCTAGTCATGCTCAGGTGGAGGAGATTGCTATTAGCAACACTTTCGGCGTCGGCGCAAGGACGATGGGGATGGGAGGCACCTTCCTCGGCATTGCAGACGACTCGACCGCGCTTTATTGGAATCCCGCGGGGTTAGCCCAAATTCGGAAATTCGAGTTGTATGGCAGCCTGTCTCACCACGACATTAACTCTGAAACCCAATTTGCTGGTTCAAGCGCGACAGATGCCAGCCGGTCAAAGACTCGGCCCAATTCCGTGGGGATAGTCTATCCCCTAGATGCGAGGCGAGGGGGTTTCGCTATCGGGTTAGGGTATAACCGCGCACAGAACTTCGACTCGCGAATTGCCATTCAGGGAATAGATCCCACCGACGACCCGACTTTTGGCGGCCTTGACGTAGATGAAACTAACAGCGATCGTGGAGGAATTGGAATTTGGAGCTTCGGTGCGGGTGTTTTTATTTCACAGAATATCATACTCGGTGCCTCAATGGACTTTTGGCACGGTACATACGTTAACGAGTTAGATAGCATAGCAACCGACGTGAATGACATTGACACTGAATTAGCCGGCTTCGCATTTCATGACACCATTGACCGCGAATATTTCGGCGTCGGCGGCAGAATCGGGATGCTTGCCTATATCACCGACAATGTGAGTCTCGGTTTCACTGCTGTGGCGCCAATGGACATCGAAGTGGATGAAGTTTGGCGAGAAGAGACCTACGTGATCTTTGATGATGGTGAATCGGAAACGGAGTCCAACCAAGATTCAATTCTTTTCAATATTGAACGACCCTTTGAACTCGGCGCGGGAATCGCCGTGAAACTTCTGCAGGATTCGCTGACACTAGCTAGTGACGTTCAATTCACCGATTGGACACAGACACAATATAATACGCCGCCATCCGAAGATGTGTCTAGAGATAACTTTGAGCGGTTCTATGATATGACGGTTCAGGTGCGCGTTGGTGCGGAGTACGAATTTAAGAGGATTGATGCTTACACTCGTGTAGGTTACATGTATGATCCTATCCCGTTTAACGCAAAAGAAATTGGAAACAATCGAGATTTCTGGACATTTGGAATTGGCAAAGTTTTCGATGAAGTTGTAAAATTCGATATTGCATACATGCGTGGTTCGTGGGAACAATCCGTGGAATCGCTCACCACTACTCAGACATCGAATCGCCTATTTGTATCGGCAGCGTATCGATACTGAGATACGGTCCCCTAGACAACTATATGAAAAAAGCAGTCACTCATACTACATCTCCGGGGCAAAAAAAGGCGTTGACTGATACCATCAATCAACGCCGGAATAGTTCAATAGAAAGCCAGAACTGAGTTTAGATCATTATACCAATTGAATATAAGCCATCTGTGATCCATCTCCACGCCTTAACTCGCCCCGAATTATTCGGGTATACCCACCATTTCGATCCTGATAACGCGGGCCTATTTCATCGAATAGTTTTTGCAATATCACATGTTTTCCTTGGCCATCTCCCTCGTGCAGGTTCGCCCCAATAATCATTCTGGCTGCTTGGCGGCGCGCATGCAGATCCCCGCGCTTAGCCAACGTGATTAGCCGTTCCGCAATTCGCCTCAATTCCTTGGATTTAGCCAACGTCGTGCGAATCTGTTCGTGTTCAAATAACGCCGTAGCCTGATTTCGGAATAATGCTCTACGATGGCTGGTTGTTCGACCAAGTTTTCTTCCACTTTTTCTATGTCGCATGATTCCCCGGTCTTCCTTCCGTTCTGTTAGTCTTCCTCATCATCAAGCTCCATTCCGAGGGAAAGTCCCATATTAGCCAGAAAATCCTTTATCTCATTCAAAGATTTTCGCCCGAAATTACGAAACTTCAACATATCTTGTTCGGTCTTTACCACGAGATCCCGGATTGTCGTGATCTGTGCAGCTTCTAAACAATTTGACGAACGTACGGAAAGCTCAAGTTCGGCGACAGGTTTTGACAGGTACTTCTCGCGCTGCACTTTTTCCTCGTCAATCTCCTGCACCGGCTCAACATAGGTTTCATCGAAATCACTGAACAACCGTAGTTGATCCAGCAAGATATCGGCGGCTTGCGTGACAGCATCTTTTGCTGTAATGCTAGCGTCGGTTGAGACCTCCAAAATCAAGCGATCGAAGTTTGTCATGGGCCCAACTCGCGTTTCTTCAACTCGGAAGTTGACACGTTTTACCGGCGAAAATTTTGCGTCAAGCGCAATCACTCCAATTGGCTGGTTCCCATCGGTATGTTCTTCGGCATGTGTATAACCGCGTCCGCGACACACATGCAATTCCATGTTCAGTCCATCACATTTGTCTAATGTTGCGATGTATTGGTCGGGGTTAATGACCTCCGCTAGACTATTGGGTTGGATATCAGCGGCAGTGATCCTCCCGGACCCATTAGCTGATAGACGCAAGGTTATCGCTTCATCTGTGTGGACGAGGAATCGAATCTCTTTGAGGTTGAGGAGAATTTGAATGACATCCTCCGTGACACCATCAATCGTCGAATATTCGTGTTTTGCCCCCTCAATGGCAACAGAAACAATGGCTGCCCCTTCGATTGACGAAAGCAGAACGCGTCGCAGTGAATTACCGAGGGTAATTCCAAATCCGCGCGCAAGTGGCTCGGCAATAAACTTGCCATAGTCCGGTCTCAGGCTTTCCAAGTCTGCCACAAGACGCTCTGGCTTCCTGATGTCCATTTATGTTGTCCTTCCACGTACGTATATGTTATTTGGAGTAAAGTTCAATTATTAACTGAGTTTGGACGTTGGCGGCAACCTGGGTTGCATCCGGGTAACCTTGAATAATACCTGTCCGTTTGTCAGCATCCAGCTCTAACCACTCAGGTGTGCCTGTCTGTTGTGCGTATTCTATTGCTTCTTGAAGTACACCTGCCTTGAGGCTTTTTTCTCGGACCTGAATCTTGTCACCAACGGTCACCAAATAGGAAGGAATGTTGACCAATTCGCCGTTAACTAGAAAATGGTTGTGCTTGACGAGTTGCCTCGCCTGTCGTCGTGAACTTGCAAACCCAAAGCGAAAAACCACGTTATCCAACCGACGTTCCAAAAGGATAATCAATGTTTCTCCGGTTATTCCCTTCTGGTGTTCGGCTTTATTGTAATAGTTGTGAAACTGCTTCTCTAAGGTGCCATAGATTCGTTTGGCTTTTTGTTTCGCACGCAACTGCAGCCGGTAAGCATCTTTTCCGCGAATCGGTCTTTGGCCATGCTCTCCCGGAGGATAACCGCGGCGCTCAAATGAACACTTTGGTGTATTGCAGCGCCGCCCTTTTAGGAAGAGTTTTTCGCCCTCCCTGCGGCATAATTTACAAACTGGACCTAAATATCTGCTCATTTTCTCCTTCGCGATTCATAATCGAGGTTAAACACGGCGTCGCTTCGGTGGGCGACAGCCATTGTGAGGTATTGGGGTCACATCTTTCATTAACGTAACTTCAAGCCCCGCTGCTGAAAGCGCACGGATTGCAGATTCCCTTCCGGATCCCGGTCCTTTAACCCGCACCTCAACACGCCTCATTCCTTGTTCCATAGCCTTCTTCGCACATGCTTCTGCGGTCTGCTGTGCAGCAAACGGAGTACTCTTTCGGGAACCCGGGAAACTCATCCCGGCGCTTGCCCATGCAACTGTATTGCCCGAGGGATCCGTGATGGTAACAATTGTGTTGTTAAATGTAGCCTGGATGTGAGCGATGCCTTCCGGCACATTCTTTCTTTCTCTTCTTTTCGCTCGATTTGAAGAACGCAAAGACAAACTCCTTTCACGTTGAAGAACAAACCAGTATCAACCACCTTTGCGAGCCGCTTCCTTAGACTTCCTACCCACAGAGATAGTTCTAGCTTTTCCTTTGCGTGTTCGTGCATTAGTGCTTGTTCGCTGACCGCGCACGGGTAATTGACGGCGATGGCGCAATCCACGATAACTATTAATATCCATTAACCTCTTGATGTTTTGATCTACTTCTCGTCGCAGATCGCCCTCAACCTTGTACTCTTGAGTAATTGTGGTTCTTAATTGACTGATTTCATCCTCAGCCAAACTGTCTACTTTTTTTGCTGGATCGATGTTCAAGTCATGCACTAATTTCGATGCGCTGTGGCGACCAATCCCATATATGTAGGTAAGAGCGATGTCGACCCGTTTATTTCGGGGCAAATCGACCCCTGCAATCCTTGCCATGACCTTTCTCCTTTGAACTCACAATTGATAGTGTATTGGCTTCGGTCATCCTTGTCTCTGCTTGTGTTTCGGGTTCGAAGGGCAAATAACGCGAATGACACCTTTTCTCTTTATGATTTTACACTGGTTACACATTTTTTTAACAGAGGCTTTGACTTTCATCGGCTACCGTCTCCCTCTAAATAGTTACAGCAAATCATCTCGACCGACGTCCTTTAATTCGCCGTCCCTTGATGAATCCCTCATAACTCCGATCCGTCAGATGAGATTCAATCTGCGACACTGTGTCCAACACGACGCCAACGACAATCAGCACCGACGCGCCGCTCACCATGGTACCGATTTGTAACCACCCCTCAAACATAATTGGAATAATCGAAATTGCAGCCAAAAAACATGCGCCGGGTAGGGTGATGCGTGTTAATACAAAGTTGATGTGCTCGGCAGTTCGCTTCCCCGGTCGAATCCCACCTTTTTCTAAAATATGCGCACCGTGCTTCTTCAGCGTATCCGCCATGTCAACCGGGTTAATCTGTACAGCTGTGTAGAAATAGGTAAAGGCGATAATTAAACTTGCATAAATAATCAAGTATACCGGATGACCTGGATTCCCTAAGACGCCTTGTAACCCAAGCGCCCATCCCCAATCCTGTGGCAGAAAACCCAAGATGGTGCCAGGGAATTGCATCAAGGTGACTGCGAAAATTATTGGTATCATTCCTGCGGCATTGACGCGAAGGGGCAGATGGGTCCTCTGGCCGCCATACATCCGTGTGCCTTTTATCTGTCGCCCATACTGAACAGGAATCTTTCGAACAGATTGAGTGACGAACACCGTACCCATCACCGCAACAACAATCAGAGCTAGAAAGATAGCCAACTGTATCAAACCAAAGTTGGGATCGTTAATCAAGCGACTAGTAATAGAAGAAACACCACCGGGTACTGCCGCTACAATCCCAACCGTGATAATGAGTGAGATTCCTTGACCGATGCCTCTTTCCGTAATCTGCTCTCCAAGCCACATTACGAATGCGGTGCCAGCCATTAAGGTGATAACCGTTAAGAAATGAAATGACCAACTTTCATTCATAACGATGTCCGCTTGAATGCCGAGGTTACCGGGATTGCGTAATAGGAAACTGATTCCCAATCCCTGTACAGCGCTCAAGATGACAGTGCCGTAACGCGTATACTGAGTAATCTTTTTGCGCCCGTCTGGTTCCTTCGATAACCTTTCAAGAGAGGGCACGACAACAGCAAGAAGTTGCATGATAATCGATGCACTGATGTATGGCTGGATGCCGAGTGCAAAGATTGTCATCTGACTAAACGCGCCGCCGGAGAACAAGTCCACGAATCCAATCATGTTACCGCCGGGGCGATCTGTCAACTGGTTGAAAAACTCCTCTAGGGCTTGGTCGTCGATTCCCGGGATTGTGATGTGTGCACCAAAACGGTAAACAATCAGCAGCAACGCCGTAAAAATGATACGAGACCGTAACTCCGGAATTTTGAACACATTCCGAAAGGCGCTTATCATCTGCGGTTTGTCTTTTGAGTTCATCATACAATCACTGATTAGGCAGGTGCCAAAACTAACTCTCGTGAGGGGCGTACATAGCGTTAAATCTTACCCGATTCGCCTCTACGAATCCGATACGGCTGACTAGGGAATTACCTCAGCCTTACCGCCAATCTGCTGGATCTTTTCAACTGCCGACTTCGCGAAACTGTGCGCGCACACAGTTAACTCTTTTTCAAGGGAACCGTCGCCAAGGATTTTTACGCGCGCGTTCCTGTGCTTCACCATACCTCTGTCGCTCAGCATTTCAACCGTGACAGTCGTGTTACTCTCAAAGCAGTTCAGTTCCTTGACGTTCACTACATCATATTTAATTCGTTTATGTTTGGTTACCGACGGTCCGCGCTTAGGTAGCCTTCTTACCAGTGGCATTTGGCCGCCCTCGAACCAAGCAGGAATGGATCCGCCGGAACGTGATTTCTGCCCCTTGTGGCCCCGTCCGCCGGTTTTACCCCAACCCGAAGCCTCGCCCCGTCCAATTCGCTTCTTGCCTCGTTTTGAACCTCGTGCCGGTTTGAGCTCATTCAACTTCATGACAATCAACTCCATTTCATTGATTTGCCGACGGCGAACTCTCGCCGGTCAAATCCTTAACGCGTTTTCCGCGAAGACGGGCGACATCGTTGACATCTTTCAGATTCTTTAACGCTAACATCGTCGCCTCTGCAATATTTTTTACATTTCTAGATCCAAGACGCTTAGTCAATACATCTTTAATTCCCACAAATTCCAGGATCGTACGCGTGGCATGCCCGGCAACAATTCCAGTTCCGGGACTCGCCGGCTTCAGCAGAACCTTGGCGGCTTTGAATTTACTAAAGGTCTCATGTGGAATGGTGCCTCCCAGCAATGGTACTCGGATCAAGTTTTTCTTCGCATCAGCAATGCTTTTACTTATCGCCGAAGGAACGTCGTTGGCGCTTCCGAACCCAATGCCAACAATACCCTCAAAGTTTCCGACCGCCGAAAGCGCATTAAAACTTGGGGTGCGTCCACCCTTGCTGACACGCATAACGCGGTTAATCGCGATTGATCGTTCTTCAAATTCAGAATCGCCAGGATCTATTTTTTCAACTCGCAACGAAACCCTCCTTTAGCAACACCAAATGCCTTTGCCCCTATGTTGTACAATAACGGTCCCCTAAAACTTCAAACCGCCTTCTCTGGCAGCATCTGCAAGGGCTTTTACTCTCCCATGATATAGGTTTCCGCCCCGATCAAACACAACAGATTCAATCTGAAACTCTTTAGCCTTGTTGGCAATCAACGCGCCTACTTTCTCCGCGGCACTAGCATTTCCGCCTTGCGAAATGCTCTTTTTCAATTCGGGCGCTAAGGTCGAAGTAGCGGCAAGTGTGACACTATTTTCGTCATCAATGAGTTGAGCGTAAATGTGACTGGCAGCTCTTGAAAACAGATAGCCTCGGCCTTTGGTTCGTACCAATTACCTTCTGTCGTACATGTCTTTTCCGTGCTACGCGTGCAAGATTTTTTCTTTTTGAGTCGATTCAATGATTGTCCTCCTAAGTTCGCTCGGCGCGCAAGTAGACCGTAGTCTATGCTTTTGCTTTACCCTCTTTCATGCGAACACGTTCACCTTCATAACGAATGCCTTTGCAAGGTTGATAAACCTCGGGTTTCTTGATTTGACGAATTGACGCGGCAACTTGACCAACGAGCTGTTTGTCAACGCCACTTACGATGATAGGAGTATGAAGTTGACCATCAACGTTTTCGGTGCCATCAACGCGGATTGTGATACCATCTGGAGGATCATAGGTAACGGGATGAGAATATCCTACGTTCAGCACCAACGATTTCTGATTGTTAATTTCTGCGCGATACCCAGTGCCTACAATGCGAAGTTTCTTCTCAAATCCGTCAGTAACCCCCTTCACCATATTCGCAATTAAACTCCGGGTGAGACCATGCAACGATTTGTGCATTTTCTGATTACTCAATCTCTCAACCTCAAGCCGACCGTCCTCTTTCTTCACTTTACTACCGTCGGGAATTGTCCAATTCAACTTCCCCTTGGGTCCCTCCACGCTAATTCGAGAGCTCGTCAAGGTTTACTTTGAACATTCGCCGGTACTTCAATGGGCATTTGTCCTATTCTTGACATGATAACTTTCCCTACAATTTCAACAAGAAACACTTACCAAATATGGCACAAGACTTCGCCGCCAATTTTGGCAACGTGACATTGAGAAGCTGTCTGTACACCTTGAGACGTAGACAAGATAGCAATACCTAGGTCACCGTGAACGCGAGGCAAATCAGCTACTCCGACATACACGCGGCGCCCGGGTTTGCTGATTCGTTTCAGACCTGAAATAACTTTTTCTTGGTTATCGCCATATTTGAGGTAGATACGCAAAATCCCCTGCTTACCATCATTGATAAGACGATAATTCCGGATGTATCCTTCTTCGGTCAAGATTCGAGCAATCTCCGCTTTTACCCTAGATGCGGGCAATTCGACTCGTTCGTGGCTAACCGTATTTGCATTGCGAATCCGTGTTAACATGTCCGCAATCGGGTCTGTCATTGACATGTAACCTTTTCTCCTTTACCAGCTGGCTTTTTTCACGCCGGGGATTTTACCTTCTCTGGCAAAAAGTCGAAAGCAAATGCGGCATAGTTCAAATTTGCGAAGAAAACCACGAGGTCGTCCACAGACGCGGCAGCGATTGTATTGCCGAGTTCGGAATTTCGGAGTTCTTTTCTGTTTAGCAATTAATGCTTTTGTTGCCAAATCGGTTGCTCCTAGTTGATTGTTAATTTTCCTTTAGTAACGATTGACACTGACATACGATAAGAAACGAACGTTTCTCTTGCGGCCAACAGGACGAATTTAAGAGTTTTCTCTAAGGGGCATTCCCAATGCCTTCAGCAACTCTCGTCCTTCCTCGTCCGTCTGAGCTGTTGTAACGATAGTGACGTTTAGCCCTCGAACCTCGTCTATTTGGTCATATTCGATTTCAGGGAAAATGAGTTGCTCTTGAAGACCTAGCGAGTAATTACCGCGTCCATCAAAGGCGTCGGGTGACAGACCACGAAAATCGCGAATTTGCGGTAGGACTGTATTGACAAGTCTATTGAAAAATTCATACATGCGCTGTCGACGTAAGGTGACCTTACAACCGATAGAAGCGCCTGCACGGACTTTGAAATTGGATACAGACTTCTTCGCCCGCGTGATCACTGCACGCTGACCGCCGATCTGCGTCAGTTCCTCAACCGCGCTTTCCAGCAATTTCGGATTCTGCATCGCAGCACCAAGTCCGACGTTCAGATTAATTTTTTCTAACCTGGGGATTTGCATCACATTAGGGTAATTGAACCGTTTTTGCAATGCAGGCACAACCTCTTCTTGATAAAATGTTCTGTACTCACTCATTGTTCACGCTCGCTGCATAGCTTCGTCAAATCGTGCTGATTTGGAATCCAAAGATACGAATTACAGATTCTACACTAACGTCCGTCTACGGTCCGAGCAACTTATTCCTGCTCCGCCACCGCCCCACATTTTTTGCACACACGCAGGCGATACTTTTTTGTACGAGTCCCGACCTCTCGCTCAAAGACCTGTCGTTTTGTGCGAGTGGGTGCATTGCATTTGGGGCAAACCAATTTCAGGTTGGAAAGGTGAATCGTTCCCTCTTTTTCAACTACACCACCTTGTCCCATCTGGTTTGGGCGCATGTGTTGTTTAATCATCTGAACGCCTTCAACAACAGCGCGACTTTTACTGGGGATAATTTCGAGAACTCTTCCTGTCTTTCCCTTGTCCTTTCCGCTTAACACCGACACTAAGTCATTGTCCTTTATGTGAATTTTTCTTGTTGACACTATCTCCTCCTAGACGAATAGTGATTCTCGTCAAATGACTTCGGGTGCCAAGGACACAATTCGTGTGAATTCTCGTTCCCTCAATTCACGAGCAACCGGACCAAAGATTCTAGTACCACGTGGCTGATTTTGAGGATCAATCAATACTGCGGCGTTTTTATCGAACTTGATGTATGAACCGTCTGGTCGACGATACCCTTTGGTCGTACGCACAACAACTGCACGCACGACTTCCCCTTTTTTCACTTGACTATTGGGATTCGCCTCTTTCACACTTGCAATGATAACATCCCCTAACCGAGCATAGCGCTTGCGTGTCCCACCTAACACGCGGATACACATTAGTTGCTTTGCTCCAGTGTTATCTGCACAAATCAATCTACTTGAGGTTTGAACCATGGGGTGTTCCTCACTTCACACATAAGCCGCATAAAACAGAACGGTACTGAATCGAAGGCATCCTGAAATCTCTACGAATTATTGCACTGCTTGAATTCTACGAACTGCTGTCGCTACCTGATTCCGCTTTTGCCGTGATTTGGCGAACACGCCATTTTTTCCGGCGGCTAAGCGGACGTGATTCAATGACCTGCACCACATCCCCAACCGCACAAGCATTCTGTTCATCATGAGCTAACACTCTTGTTGTGTGTCTCACGATTTTCTTATAAAGCGGATGCTGGTAGGCTCGCGTGATGGCTACTACAACCGTTTTGTCCATTCGGTTGCTAGTCACAACGCCAGTTTGACTTTTCCGATGTCCTTGCTTCTCTTGAGTCAAGCTTACCCTCTCTTTAACTTTGAACTATGGGGCACTTTCAAATCCGTGTTCTCGTGCCCTAAGGATTGTTTTTATCCGTGCAATATCGCGTCTTATTTTCTTTAGCTGAGAAGTATCTTCTAGCTGCCCGAGGATGTTTCGAAATCGTTGATTGAATAAACTTTCTTGGAGATTCGATAGTTCATTCGTTAGGTCTTCAACTGATTGAATCCGAAGTTCTTTAGCGGTCATATTTAGTAATCTCCGCCTCTTCTTATGAATTTTGTTTTCAGCGGAAGCTTGTGCGAAGCAAGCCGCATCGCCTCTTTTGCTTCTTCAAGAGGAACACCGCTTAACTCATAGAGCACACGTCCAGGTTTGACCACCGCCACCCAATATTCAGGAGGTCCTTTCCCACTGCCCATCCGTGTTTCAGCAGGTTTTTTGGTAACAGGTTTTTGAGGGAAAATTTTTATCCAAACCTTGCCGCCTCGCCGAACATGGCGTGTTATAGCAACTCGGGCCGACTCAATTTGGCGGCTCGTGATCCATCCGCATTCCATAGATTGCAGACCGTATTCGCCAAAGTTAATACTTGAACCGCGATAAGGTTGCCCGCGCCGCTTTCCGCGCTGTACTTTACGGTGTAACACCCGTTTGGGCATCAACATTGCCTATACTCCTATCTTGCTTATCCCACTCTGCACAAGCGGCGTGATACGCATTTGCATCTATCACCGCTTTCTGCTCTTTGCACCGTCAACTTACTCGCGCCATCTACCTGAACCTCGGCGTCTCGTCGAATCATCATCGCCGAAACGTTCGCCGCGTCGGCGAGGACGCGATCGACCTTCTCCAGGTCCCGTTGCTGTTTGTGCTGATGAATCACCGTGCACGGCTTCGGCAGTACCTATAACTTCGCCCTTGAAAATCCACGTTTTGACCCCTATTTTGCCGTACGTCGTATCCGGCTGACAAAATCCATAGTCAATCTGCGCTCTAAGCGTATGCAAGGGAACTCTACCTTCGATACTTGTTTCTGTACGCGCCATCTCAATGCCGCCAAGGCGACCACTAACGGTAGCCTTCACGCCTTGAGCACCAGCCCGCATAGAATCAGCGATGCTTCGTTTCATGGCCTGCCGAAAAGGAGATCGTCGCTGGATTTTCAAAGCAATGGCTTCCGCGACCAGTTGAGCATCGAGTTCCGGAGTTTTAATTTCCGTCACATTAATGCGAACAGACCGCCCGATAAATTTCTCCAAGTCCACCTGCAGTTTCTCTGCTTCAACACCGCGGCGCCCAATGACAATACCGGGACGAGCCGTATGAATATTTATAGAGCATCTATCCGCGACTCGCTCAACCTCAACCCGTGAAATGCCAGCACGCGCCAATTTGTCTTTGACGAACTCTTGAATCTGCAAATCCTCATGGAGCCAAAGGGCATATTCTTTCTCACTATACCATTTGGAATCCCATGTTTCAATGATTCCGAGGCGTAATCCACGCGGATGCGTTTTCTGTCCCACTAAAACCTCCTCAACCTAAAATGTGCCCAATCCGACGCTAGAAACTGTTTGGGTAGTATGTCGCACCACACTGTCATTGAGAGATGTCCAAAACTTAACTTTCATCGCTATCACTTTCCTCATCCAGCACAACGGTAATATGACACCTTCGCCGCAGTATCCTATTCGCCATTCCACGCGCTCTTGGTCGGATCCATTTCCGTGTCACTCCTTCATCAATGAAGATTTTCTTGATGAAGAGATTGCTTTCATCCACGGTTGAGTCTTGGTGCTGCGCATTAGCCACGGCGGACCGAATTAATTTTCGAATCACCGCCGACGTTGACTTATGCAAGAATGCCAATTGATTTAGAGCATCTTCGACAAATCTGTCTCTGACTAAATCCGCCACCAAACGCGCTTTTCGCGGGGCAACTGGCACATTCTTGATGCTCGCTTTCGCTTCCATTAAATAACCTCCCACACACGCCTTTCCTATACTCGAGAGCCCCGTGCGTGCGATCTAAATGTGCGCGTGGGAGCAAATTCGCCTAGTTTATGTCCTACCATGTTCTCCGTGATATACACCGGAAAAAACTTCTTTCCGTTGTGTATTGCAAGTGTATGACCTATCAGTTCCGGCGTAATCGTAGAACGTCGAGACCAAGTGCGAATGACACGTTTTGTACCAGATCGCTCTAAAGTCTCAATTTTCTTCTGAAGTTTAGGGTCTATATAGGGGCCCTTTTTTATTGAACGTGGCATTCTAATCCCTTCACGGCAAAATCAGCATCCAATTGAACCAAAGCCTTTGGTAAATTTCTTGCTGGAATTACTTACGTCGACTAACAATGAATTGACCCGACTTTTTTTTAGGGTTTCGCGTTTTGTACCCTTTAGTTGGAACGCCCCAAGGAGTTACGGGATGTCTACCTCCCGAACTCTTTCCTTCTCCGCCGCCATGCGGATGATCTATTGGATTCATTGCAACACCGCGCACTTTCGGACGCCGTCCCATCCAGCAGGAACGTCCACCCTTTCCTATTGAAATGTTGGAATGGTCGACATTTCCCACTTGCCCAACCGTAGCCATACACCGCACCGGGAGCAAACGAATTTCCCCTGATGGCATCCGAAGACGTGCATATCGCCCCTCGCGGTCAACGAGCTGAGCAGCCACACCCGCACTACGCACGAGTTGTCCACCTGCTCCGGGGACCATCTCCACATTATGTACGGCAGACCCAAGGGGAATTCTTTCGAGCGGTAAAGCGTTGCCCATCTTGATCTCCGCGTCCGGTCCCGAATTTAGCATCTCACCTACCTGGAGCCCTAAAGGCGCAAGGATGTAGCGTTTTTCACCGTCCACATAGTGTAGTAGTGCTATCCGAGCGGAACGGTTAGGGTCGTACTCAATTGAGGCTACCTTAGCCGGTACACCGAACTTATTGCGCCGAAAATCGATGTCGCGATAGCGTCGCTTATGACCGCCGCCACGTCTTCTTACCGTCATTCGGCCCGCACCATTGCGTCCGGCGTGTTCCTTCAGCCCTTTGACCAAGGATTTCTCCGGCTTTCGACGGGTAATCTCTTCAAAAGAGTGGCCGGTCATAGATCGCCGACTTGGTGTTACGGGCGAGTATATCTTAATTGCCATAATCAATAGTCCTCAAAACGGATGTACGTGTAGGGTACTCTCAATAAGCCTTTAGTGTGCGAGTTTCATTACCTACCGAGTTGAAGTCGACCAACCAGCCTATGACCGACCTCCTCGCCATCACCATCGCGACACTCAAATCTCAACAATGTTTGTGGCGAGTCCCAGAGAGATGAAAAAATGCGGAGTCCTAGCAAATGTCCACCTGAATTAGATGGACTCGAAAATCTGGACATCAGTTCCCGGTTCAACTGTAATGATAGCTTTCTTCCAGTGAGGTCGTCTTCCGCGTCGGTGCTGAAATAGCTTGCCTTTAGGCTTGCCACGTACACGCATTGTACTCACGTTAAGAATCTTCCCTTTAAGATCAAGCAGCTCCTCCGCTGCTTGACGAATTTCTGATTTGGTAGCCTTTATGTCAACTACAAAGCAAAATTTGTTGGACGACTCGCGAAGATCCGTACTTTTTTCTGTGACTAAAGGCTTTAATAGGATTTGATATAAATCTTTCATTGCTCCGACACTTGCTCATTCACGCTGTCACTTGGTTGAAAGAATTTCATCTGCAACTTCTCAATAGCCGGCTCGGTGATTACAATCTTGTCGTGCCATAAGATATCGTAGACATTCAATACGTCCCATATACACGTATTCACGTGTGGGATATTGCGAACAGATAATTGAAGGTTCCGATCCTGTTGATTCAGTACTAAAAGGATCTTGCCGTCTAGTTTGAGTGCACCCAAGAACTGAACGACATCTTTTGTCCGTGGTCTATCAAGCGTAAGGCCTTCAATGAGAACACATTGGGCGTTCTGAAACCTGTCTGCCAGCGCCGAACAGATCCCGAGTCTTCGAATCTTCTTCGGCGTGTGTTGACGGTAACTGCGAGGCATCGGTCCAAACGCAACGCCGCCATGCACTCTCGTAGGCGATCCACTGTCCCCGACACGCGCACGCCCAGTTCCCTTTTGACGGTGCAACTTCCTGCCGCTTGCCTTGACTTCAGCACGCGTTTTAGTTGAGGCAGTACCGCTCCGTTGGTTGGCAAGGTGCGCAACAACACATTGATGTAGAACATCTGTACGCACGGGGGCGTTAATGAAACCGTCTGATAATTCCTTCTGGTGGATTATCTCGCCCGAACGGTTATATACGTCAAAAGTTGCCATCACAATTGTCCTTCATTCCCAAATCCGATCTGTCCACGCTACGCACCGATCTTGACAGCTTTGTTAATCAACAAGAACCCATTTGTTGGCCCAGGGACAGCGCCTTTAACCAACAGAAGGCTCCTATCAGCGTCCGCCTGGATGACTTGCAAATTCTGAACGGTGACTCGTCTACCACCATGCCGCCCAGCCATTCGCTTACCCTTGAACACCCGCGATGGATGTGCGCTTGCGCCAATTGATCCGGTCCGTCGAAGATCCTGTTCACCGCCATGGCTCTTTTTCCCGCCGGCAAAGCCATATCGTTTAACTACTCCCGTAAAACCAAGCCCTTTTGAGGTGCCGGTTACATCAACGTATTCTCCAACCGAAAAAATGCTCGAATCAATCATCGAGCCTACCGATAGCTGATCGGTATCATCAGCGGGAAACTCAAACAGTACGCGCGGAGAAGTAACGCCCGCCTTGTCGATATGTCCGCGTTCCGGTCGATTGACTTTGTTATCTTTACGATTTCCAAAGCCCAGTTGGACGGCTTGATACCCATCTTGGTCTTCGGTCTTTATTTGTACAACTGGGCACGGACCAGCTTCGATTGCAGTCACCGGCAACGCCTTGCCGGATTCATCGAATACTTGGGTCATCCCCACCTTTTTGCCTATTATTCCTCTAACCATCTATCGCATTCCTGAAACGGTCGCAACAATTCAATACAAACTGTCCCAACTCGTTTATAAAAGTGTGATCTTTACATCAACACCGGCAGGCAGATCTAGGTGCATCAATGCATCTACGGTCTTTGGCGTCGTTTCCAGGATATCCAATAACCGCTTGTGAATTCGCATCTCAAACTGTTCACGCGACTTCTTGTCCTTAAACGTCGATCTCTGCACCGTGTAGATATGCTTTTTCATCGGAAGTGGAATAGGACCGGATACAACTGCCCCTGTTCGTTTCGCTGTATCCGCTATCTGTCCCGACGATTTGTCCAACAACCGGTGATCGAATGCTTTCAGGCGGATGCGAATTTTCTGATTGTCCATTACGATTCCCTGTTAGGTGTGAGGGTACGCAGACTGCATCTTGGAAGGATCGATCTTACTCGATGACCTTAGACACAACACCTGCGCCAACGGTTTGCCCGCCTTCTCGAATTGCGAATCTGAGTTCCTCTTCTAGAGCAATCGGCTTGGAAAGCTCTACAGTAATCTGCGTGTTGTCTCCGGGCATTATCATCTCAACGCCTTCCGGAAGTTGCATATCACCGGTCACGTCGGTTGTGCGAAAATAGAATTGAGGGCGATATCCACTGAAGAACGGTGTGTGTCGCCCGCCTTCCTCTTTTTTCAAGATATAAGTCTCGGCTTCAAATTTGGTATGCGGTGTAATTGTTCCGGGGGCAGCCAATACCTGACCACGCTCAACTTCCTTCCGTTCCACCCCACGAATTAGGACGCCGACATTATCACCCGCGCGCCCTTCGTCAAGAAGTTTGCGAAACATCTCCACGCCTGTTGCCACAGTGGAGTGAGTCGGTCGAAGACCAACGATCTCGACAGTGTCGCCTACGTGTACAATGCCGCGTTCCACTCGCCCCGTAACGACAGTACCGCGTCCGCTAATGGTGAAAATGTCCTCGACAGGCATTAAGTACGGCTTATCGACATCTCTCACGGGTTCGGGAATATACTCATCAACCTGCGCCATCAAATCGAGAATCGGCGCACAGGCTTCGCTATTCGGGTCTCCGCTAGATTCCATGGCTTGCAGTGCGGACCCCGATACGACTGGAATATCGTCCCCTGGGAAATTGTATTCATTCAACAACTCGCGAACTTCCAATTCGACCAATTCCAGCAGTTCCGGATCATCCACCATATCCGCTTTGTTCAAAAACACGACGAGAGAAGGGACATTCACCTGCCGTGCAAGAAGAACATGCTCCCGTGTTTGGGGCATGGGGCCATCAGCGGCAGAAACCACGAGGATGGCTCCGTCCATCTGAGCAGCGCCCGTGATCATGTTCTTGATATAGTCGGCATGACCAGGACAATCTACGTGCGCATAATGCCGATTCTCGGTTTCATATTCTACGTGCGCGGTATTGATTGTGATTCCACGCTCTTTTTCTTCAGGAGCTTTGTCGATCTCATCATAGGTCATCACATAGTCTTTGCTTGCAAGATTCGACAAAACCATGGTTATTGCCGCAGTTAATGTGGTCTTGCCATGGTCAACGTGGCCAATCGTACCGATATTCACGTGTGGCTTAGTTCTGTCAAATTTTTCTTTTGCCATTTGTTATGAATTTCCTCCTCGCATGGAAAAGCCAAAAATCCGTAAGGCTTGGTAAGACAATACAAAACTAGCTACGTGGCTTCGACATCACATGATACCGAAGCCGCTAAACTTTTTTCAAGGAAATGATGTCTTGCGCAACGCTGGAAGGTACACTATTGTAGTGCGAAAACTCCATGGAATAATTTGCGCGTCCTTGTGTCAATGAACGAAGTGTTTTAACATACCCAAACATTTCGGAAAGCGGCACCGAGGCTTGAATCACATGGACACGCGATTTCTGTTGAAGATCCGTTTGAAGGATTTGCGCACGTCGTGCATTTAAATCTCCAATCACCTTGCCCAAATATTCATCAGGTACAATCACTTCCACTTTCATAATGGGTTCAAGCAATATCGGCCCCGCACGCTTTACAGCCTCTTTGAATGCCATTGATGCCGCGATTGAAAACGCCATTTCCGACGAATCTACAGCATGGAAGGAGCCATCGTATAACCGTACACCCACATCAACAACAGGATAATCCGCCAACACTCCGGTATTCATGGAATTTTGGATGCCCTTGTTGATTGCCGGGATATATTCATGAGGTATAATTCCGCCTTTGGTATCATCAACGAATTCATATTCTGAACCCTTTTCTAACGGGAAGATCTCAATGGCGACATGCCCATATTGCCCGCGTCCGCCGGACTGCCTCACAAACCTTCCTTCCGATGTGGCGTGCCTTTGAATTGTTTCCCGATATGCAACCTGCGGATTCCCGATGTTCGCTGAAACATTAAACTCGCGAATCAGCCGATCCACGATAATTTCAAGGTGCAACTCGCCCATTCCGGATAACAGAGTTTGGCCTGTCTCGCTATCTTGATGCACCTTAAAAGTCGGATCTTCCTCCGCCAACTTGAGAAGTGCCAAGTTCAACTTGTCTACATCAGATTTCGTGCAAGGTTCCACGGCAACAGACATGACCGGCAACGGAAAAACCATTGTGTCCAGCGTGACTAGCGCATCCCGATCACAGATTGTGTCGCCTGTCGCAATATCTTTGAGCCCAATGGCAGCAACGATGTCGCCAGCGTAGACGGCATCTCGCTCCTCACGCTTGTTCGCATGCATTTGCATGAGCCTGCCGATTCTTTCACGCTTACCACGTGTGCTATTGTAAACAGAGGCTCCTCGAGTTAAAACGCCTGAATAAACGCGCAGGAACGTCAATTTGCCCACATGGGGATCCGACATTATCTTGAATGCCAATGCGCAAAACGGTTCATCATCACTAGGCAAACGCTCTTCCATTTCTTGGGTTTCAGGGTTCAGCGCTTCGACAGGAGGAACATCTATTGGTGAAGGAAGATAGGAAACTATTGCATCCAAAAGCGGTTGTACACCCTTATTTTTCAATGCCGAACCGCATAGGACAGGTACAACCTTTCCACTTAAAGTAGCATTTCTCAAACCTGTTCTAATCTCGGCCTCGGACAACTCGACACCATCAAAATATTTTGCTAACAGATTATCATCCCACTCAACGATCGTCTCTATCAGGTTAGAACGGTATTCGGCAACCATTCCCATCATCTCTTCAGGAATGTCAATTTCATGGACCGTGGTGCCTAGATTCGCCTCATCCCACGCGAACCCCTTATATTCAATCAGATCTACAACGCCTCGGAATTGCTCCGCGGATCCAATCGGCAACTGAATCGGAATGGCAGTTGTGCCAAGTCGATCAGTCATCATTTCAACTGTCCGAAAGAAATCTGCACCTGTGCGGTCCATCTTATTAATCAGAGCCACGCGCGGGACGCTGTACTTATCCGCCTGCCTCCAGACTGTTTCTGATTGAGGTTCGACACCCCCAACAGCACAAAACACCGCTACGGCACCATCAAGCACCCGCAAAGACCTCTCAACTTCAACGGTAAAATCTATGTGTCCGGGAGTATCAATGATATTGATGCGATTGTCATTCCATCGACAGGCGGTAGCGGCCGCCGTAATTGTGATGCCTCGCTCCTGTTCTTGCACCATCCAGTCCATCGTCGTCGTGCCTTCATGCACTTCGCCCAAACGATGCACACGCCCCGTATAGTACAGAATCCGCTCTGTCACCGTCGTTTTTCCAGCATCAATGTGTGCCATGATGCCGATGTTTCGCGTGGAAGCCAAACTAAAACGACGCGGGTCGATTGACTTACGACTTTCGGATGTGGACTGTTGCTTCACTTCAGACTTCATAACCTAAGATTCACCGCGAAAAATTTAAAAACTTCCAGTAGGAATGACTTACCATCGATAGTGGGCAAACGCACGGTTTGCTTCTGCCATTCGATGTTGTTCGAACTTTCTACGAATTGCGGCGCCTTCATTTCTCGAAGCGTCTAAAAATTCGCCTGCCAAGCGCGCTTCCATTGTTTTTTCCCCTCGTGACCTCGCCGATTGGAGAATCCACCTAAACGCCAATGTTGTACGCCTTTCCGCCTTAACATCGACAGGAACTTGATAGGTTTGTCCGCCTACACGCCGAGAACGAACTTCCAGGACAGGTTTGACATTATTAATCGCTTGACGAAAAACAGTGAGACCATCCTGCTTGGTTTTGGCGCCCACTATGTCCAAACTCCCATACAATACCCTCTGAGCAGTACTTCTCTTCCCATCCAGCATCAAGCAGTTTACAAACTTTGTAATTAGCGTGCTATCAAACTTAGGGTCCGGCACTAACTCGCGTTTGACGGCAATCTTGCGCCTTGGCATATTCCCCTCCATCCGAGACCTAAAACCAACATCAGAGTCTCAGGTTTAACATTGCTAGCCAACTTTCTTCGCTCCATATTTTGATCGGCCTTGCCGACGATTCTCAACCCCTGCCGTATCCAATGTTCCTCGTACTATATGATATCTGACATTGGACAAATCCTTGACCCTACCGCCCCGCACCAGCACAACCGAGTGCTCCTGAAGATTGTGATCGATTCCGGGAATGTAACATGTGGCTTCAAGCCCCGTCGTGAATCGCACACGTGCAACTTTTCTCAGGGCGGAATTCGGTTTTTTGGGGTTTACAGTCTTTACCTGCAAGCAAATTCCACGCCTCTGTGGGCAACTCTGAAGCACCGGGGATTTTGTCTGTTTGACAGTTTTCTTTCGAGGTTTTCTTACTAATTGATTGATTGTTGGCATGTTCTACTCCGGCGAAGTAATTGGTAATTCCTTGCGTTAAATTACCTGTTTTCGGAATTAGGTGTCACCTCTACATGGCGGCGCAAAAACTATTTGCGCGATAGCGTCACAAGCACAATTTAATGCTATAGACAAAAATAAAGCCCCGAAAGGGGCTCACAAAGGCATCTTCTCAATTAAAAACCAACATTAACTACGAAAGATAATAAAGGTTTTTCGGAATAGCTTGCCTCCCTTTCTGCAACAGTCAGTAGGGACAATGTGACACCAAGCGTGGAATTATAACAAACTGACTCGGCAATGTCAAGTTTATTTATGCATTTTTCTTGCGCTATGCGATTTTTCTGCTATTCGCCACCCCACTACCCATTTTCAATATCAAGGCTGTACTGAATGGACGTTGCTGTTTGACATTTAGCCCCTGCAATTTCTAGTCTCGTACGGCAGAGGAGTTCAACCACTCCCAGGTGAAAACGCAGCCTGGAAAATTCTGCTGGTGTCGTTAAGATTGCCGTAAAACGCCCGTACCTCCGGATCGTTGGCATTGCGCCAAAAACATGGTGGAATCACGGAACAATTGCTCAAATATGGACGAAAGCGGTGTCCATAATATGCTTGTACGGTCTTACGCTCTTTTTGCGTCTTGCGAACCGTGGCTGTATGGAACAGAGCAATATTGAAAAGCACAATTGTGCCGGCGGGACCATGAAAATCCACGCACCCGTTCCTTCCCAGCTGGGCTTCTCCGTCTAGAATGGAATTGTAGACGGATTCGGGCGAGATGGAAAAGCAGTGCGTGCTCTCGTCAACCTCGGTGAGATAAAGCATGAGCTGCATATAGTCCATCCGAAGCGGATGATTCTCCCAATGTAGCCGGTCTCGGTGAAAATGTTGGTGCGATTCTCCATCATATGGAGCCATGTGACGAAGGCAAATTTCGGAGAAACACACCGGCCCACCCATAAGGAACGTAATGAGAGGGAGGATTTTCGGATGGCGCAGCAACGCATCGAATCCCGGTGAGGTGACAAGAGCATTGCAGTTTCGTGTTTGATATTCATCAAAAGGATGCCAGCAATTTGGAGGACCAAACTTCTCCCGATCAATGTCGTAGAGCCGCAGAAAATGCGTGAGTTCATCTGAAGTTAGAGCGTCCTTAAGAACCACATAACCGTGCGTCCGGAAATATTCAAAATGTCCCTGGCTTATTTCCGCTTCAAACACCGGGTAACTACTATTCAGCGGCACTTCTTTGCCTCCTCACTCTCTCCGTCAACGACCACCAAAGAGTGCTCCCTTGGTGAAGCTCAGGTCTTGTGTCTGTTGCCCACGAAATTAAAAATTCCGCTACGGGGTTCAACAATAAGGGATCTGGAGATCGACTCACGCTAGAACACTCCTCACAAATTTTAATGTCGATTCTATATTCTCGTTGATTTCATTCAATGTGGTACCGCCTACACACTCTACGTATAGTGGCCCATCAAATCCACCTGCAGCAAGTCCACCCAGAACTTTCCCGAAATCGACCAACCCTTCACCGGGAGTTACCATAACATCGGGTGCGCCGCCCTGAACTACGCAGTCCTTTATGATTACCGTGGAAACCCTAGATGCTACTGTGTCGATTTCTATTTCTGGACGAAGTCCGCCTTTCGAATAGTAGATAATGTTACCCGGATCGTAGCAGATACCAAACGCAGGGTGGCTAACTTCCCGATCTGCTTTGATAAGATCCTGCACAGTTAGGCTTATTCCGCCATGTGGTTTTAAGGCAATATTGACTCCTGCTTGAGCGGCGTGAGGAGCCGCTCGGCGCATCAGTTCGTAGTAGTCTTTGTAGTACGCTTCGCTTGCAGTACCGCAATCAAGCAGCCACTTTGCGCCGAGCGCGGCGACGTTGTCAATGAGCCGTTTGTAATCGTCAAGGCAAGTTTCCAACCCCTCATCTAAGAATCGGACGCTTCCCATTAAGGCTGAAGTCGTTAATCCGGCATTCGCTGCCGCTCTACGGGTTTCCCTGATTTCTGCACTCGTGCTATCGGCCCTTACCGGGTTCCGACCCGCGTTGGCAAACACGGCGACATCGGAATATCCGGCAGCAGAAATATAGTCGCATGCTTCGGAGAACGTAAGTGATTCGTAGGGACGAGTTGTACAGCCGATTGTGTACGCCACAGGATTGTCCTTTCAGTGCAGTTTATTACTATTCGTTCAAGAGAATGTCTTATCTAGCGTGACTATGCTTAGAGTTGAACTGACAAAGCGAGTGATTCCCTCGGTTCAGAGCCCGTTTGAAATGTACAGTGTGGGGGATGCGATAGTAACCCGCGTGATAGAAATCTCACAGGTAATTAACAGCCAACAATGGAAACATGAAAGAAACTTCCTACGAAAGAACACGAATGGCTTTGCCACCGATTATTCAAACAGGTTCTTAATCTCGTTACATGTCGACAATTCGACGCATACGCTTGGCGATGTCCATTTGCGCGACACGATCCCCGCCGACTTCGTGTATGACGTATTGATCATAACCGATGGCTCTAAGTTCACGCATGACACAGGGCCAATCGGTGTCTCCATCCAAGAGGTTTACAAATTGGTGCTCTCCGCGTCTGAAATCCTTGAAATGAACGCATTTAATTCGTGAACCAAGTTCCCGAATCCAGTGTTCCGGATAGCCGTAAGCCATCATATTGGCGGTGTCTAGGTATACACCAACCCATTGACTGTTGACGGCATCAATAAATTCTCGTGTTTCTTTAGGACTTAGCAGAAATTTGTTCCACACATTTTCGAGACCGATTGCGGCTCTGTTTGAAGCGGCTACTGGTGAAAGGTTTTCCAGAATATCAAGAAGATTGTCCCAAACTACTTGATAGGTGCCTTCGACCGTCAGTTGTCCGGGATGCAGGAGAATGGTGTCAACCCCCAATATTCCGGCAATCTCCAGACTGCGATTCACTGATCTGATTCCCTTCTCCCGCTGGTTCGCGTCCAAACTCAGTAGATTTCCGCCGTCACTGTAGTTGGCGATAATGCTGCTAACATCAATCCCCGCCATCGTACATTTTTCGCCGACTCCGGCCATCTCAGACGGACTCATGTCAATATCGAGTTCTTTACCTTCGCCGAACGTGAGTTCAATGGCTTCATATCCAGCATCAAGGCATAAACCCAATGCGTCGTCAAGTGACATATTCCCGAGCAGAAGTTGTGTAATACCGATTTTCATTGTATGTCTTCAACACCTTTCGTTTTCAAGTCCGCTTTTGATGGGTGATTTCAGCAGAGGAATCCTGTAAGTAGCAACCTATGCAACGGAAATAGCGACGTGAGACATTTATTTCCTGTCATCTACATTTTTCGGAAAAGATGAAATGTAGTGCCACATCCCATGATTGTGGCAGGGTGTCCCGAATAAGCTGGTCCTCAAACGCTAGTCCAATCCAGGTTGCTTGCGGGCACTTCGGCAGGAATCGATCGTAGTATCCGCCTCCATATCCAATGCGATATTTCTTTAGATCGAAAGCGATTCCCGGGACAATAATTAGATCGATTTGATTGAGAGGGAACTTAGGGCAAACATCTTGGTCCGGCTGGAGCATACCGTAGCGATGGCGTACAAGCTGTGTACTAGTGTTGGAAATGCGCCGGGGGACAAGATGCTTCGCTTCGATCGCCGGTGCAAGGGCAATCTTATTCGTGCGCAACAGATAAACGAGAAGGTCGTGAGTGTCAACTTCGCTCTGAATGCTAAGGTAGAGCATAACCGTGTTTATCGCTTGCGCCTCAATAAAGTCAATCGTGCGCGTGTTAATAATCCTGCTCAATTCATGACGCACGGCGGAGGGGATACTGTCACGCTTACGGAGCATTTCTTCGCGAATACGTTGACGTTTCTCATCTCTAATCATACATTCAGTGAAGTAAGAGGCTGACGCGACTTCAGAACCTGTCATGGGAGATTCTACGTTGAATGCGAAAAATATCTGGCGCGAATTGTGAATTTAAGTGTCCCATCCGATTTCATCAATATACTTGGCAAGCGCATCGCGAAAGGTGGAAGGTTTCATTTTGAGCAACTTTGCTGACTGTGTTTTATTCCCGTTCGTTTTCCGCATTGCCCAAGCAATTAGCTCGCGTTCCGTGGATTGTACAATTTCGCGAAATGAAGTGCCGCACAGCGTATCATTTAAGTTAGCGGGAGTTGGTACTTTCAGTTCAATGGGAATATCTTCAGCAGAAATAGGGCGACCACCGCTCATCGTGACTAGCCGTTCGATGAGATTTTCCAGCTCGCTTACATTTCCTGGCCAGGTATATGCTGACAGCAAATCAATCGCCTCGGGAGTCATGAAGGTGTCTCGGCGTGGGGAGAACAGATCTATGAAATGAGTGATAAGAAGTGGTACATCTTCCTGTCGTTCACGCAGCGGAGGCAAAAAAAGCGGAACAACGTTTAACCGATAGAACAAATCTTCTCGGAACTCACCCAATCTGACTCTCTCCCGGAGATTCTGCGTGGTCGTGGCAATTAAGCGCACGTCTAGTCTTTCATTGCCAGCGCCGTCGCCACGCACGTACTCGCCATCTTCAAGCACCTGAAGTAGATTAATTTGCATCTCGTACGGTAGGTTTTCTATATCAGCCAAAAAGAGAGTGTAGCCGTGAGTAAGCTCATGTATCTCTGATCGTTGCCCGTTTGTGTTTATTGCCCTTCCAAATAAATCGTTGTGCAATCCGACTTGCGATTGATTTGAGCAGTTTACACGGACATAGGGTTGGTATTTGCGTGGACTATTCGAATGAATAGATCTTGCAAGCAATGCCTTCCCAACACCTTGTTCACCATAGATTAGCACATTGCTGTCGGATGCAGCCACGTTCGCTAGGGCGTTCAGAATCTCCTGCATTTGCTGACTCTTTCCCACGATATTTCGATGCGGCGAAAGTTTGTCGCTGTTGTTGGAAGATAATACGACATCTTCCCCCGTTGCAAGAATGTTTTCCTGTTGCAGTCTCTTCAGCTTGTCTAGCATCGCAATCAGTTCTTCGCTTGAAAATGGTTTCTTAATATAGTTGTGCGCCCCGAACTGCATGGCTTCGACTGCGGTTTCTACCGAGGCATAGGCGGTCATAATTATTACAGTGATGTGCGGATATTCTTTCTTGGCTCGCTTCAGGAAATCAATCCCGTGCATTCGAGGCATTCGCAAGTCGGTTACTAGTACATCAAAATGTTCATTCTCCAGCATCCGTAGCCCCGTGGATGGAGATTCGACCGCGATTGCGTCATAGTTCGCCTCGCGGAGGTCATCCCTTAGTGTAATCCGCTTTATTTTTTCGTCGTCGACCACCAGAACCTTCATATTTAAGCTCGTCCTATTGCTACCGGCAGGTTCACGGTGAAGGTCGAACCTTGTCCGGGCTTGCTCTCGAACTCAAGCGTCCCTTCATGTTGCCTGACTATTCTATCTGAAACTGAGAGTCCAAGTCCTGTCCCCTTTTCCAAGATTTTTGTGGTATAAAACGGATCGAAAATTCGATCTTGAATGGCATGGGGAATACCGATTCCCGTATCCGTAACCCGCACGTAAACCATGTGCGTCCCGCTAAACGCGTCGGTTTCAACGCTCCCTGTCTCCAGAATTAGCGCACCTCCATCAGGCATCGCGGCAACAGCATTCAACGCAAGATTCAGAACAACCTGCTCAAGCAGGTGTTTATCTCCGAGGATTGACGCATGATCTGAAAGGTATCGCTTTTCGATTTTAATCCCCTTCTCCTGTGCGCTATATTCAATCAGACCGGTAACTTCATCGACAACTTCATTTAGCGAAATTGAGGTTAGGCTAAGCTCATGGTGACGTGAAAAGTCTAGAAGCTGCTTTACTGTCGACTCAATACGTCGCAGTGCTTCTTCCATGAGGTCTAGATATTCCGTGGTTTGGTGGGTATTCTCAGGGTCTCGCTTAATACGAAGGATGCAGTTAATCAGCCCATCAAGCGGGTTATTAATCTCGTGGGCAACGCCCGCTGCTACCTCGCCAATCGCAGCCATTTTTTCGGATAAGATTAACTGTTGCTCCATCCGTTTTCGATCTGTTACATCGCGCGAAACCAGCACCGTGCCCAAATGCCCTTCCTCCCCGTCACGCACCGCTGCAACAGTGTTCTCAAAATGTCTGTCCTTTATCTGAACACTCTTTTGTTTTATCACACTCCCGCCTTCCGATAAATCACGCACCATCTGCGACAGTATGTCATAGGATTGCGAGTCAGTCGCTTCGGCTTGAGGTGCTGTTGCAAGCGCAAAATCAGCATTAGACTGCTCTTGCTGAATCTGTTGGGCGGCTTTGTTTGACAGCGCTATTTGATTTCGTTCATCGACGAACACAACCCCTTCGTGCATACAGTCAATAATCGACTTTAGCTTGTTCCGCTCGAATAGAACGTCTTTCCGCGCAGATTCCAGTTCCAGAACCTTCTCCTCCAGGTTTTCCTTCAAATCCCGAGTTTCCTCTTCACGCGCCCTTGCCGTATCCGTTATTGTCGTAGCCAAATAAACAGAGAAAAACAGTGTGCTCGTGAAGACGAACAACACACTTGCAACATAAATGGGGTGTTGCCAAAGTGCCATGGGAAGGAAATTGTTCAGATGATGATGTGGAAGAATTTCGAAGTATTCTAGGAAGATAACGGAACTAAGAAGTGCGGTATTGAGAGTAGCCAGGACGTAACTGACCTTTTTGGACAGGATGATGCTTGCGATTACAAGGTGAAACACGAAGTAGAAGATAAACGGGTTTTCGACACCTCCGCTGAAATGAATCAATGCCGTTAAGGAAAATAAATCGAGCAGAATATGCGTACAGGCGTGTCGTTTGATTGACACCAACCGTTTCTTGCTCACATGCTTCGAGTAAAGTTGCGGCTCGAAGTTGTAGAGTAGCATGAACACGGCAATCAAATACAGCGGAAGGGGTTGATCGATTACATCTAGCCACCATGCAATTCCGACGGTGACAAAGACTCCTCCGATTGCAATCCAGCGTAGCCGGGCAAGCCAAGCAATCTGTTTGACCAGTTCAATCTTGAATGGGAGTTCTCGATCTATATCCGGTGATTGAGGAGATACACCCTGTTTCACGGAAACACGACCTCATGCGTTTCTCAGAAAAGGACAGTTTCACAATTACTTCTGATACCGAATTTCGCCATGCACTTCGACGAAGTCTACGATAGCCATAATGACGGCATCAACCGGCTTGTCTTTGGTAGCCGTTGTTTGCCGCGCGGAACTTCCTGTTGCAACCAGCACCAATTCACCAATTCCCGCGCCAACCACGTCTACCGCCGCATTATACGATTTGAGAAGATTACCATCCAAATCCACGTCTTGGATAATCATCAACTTACTGCCGATAAGTTTAGCGTCTTTTTTGGTAGCAACAATTGTTCCCGTGACTTTACCAAGCGTCATCCAATGAACCTTTCTGTTCTAAATTTCCATCTTCCAAGCGTCTTTCAGTTCGTCCCGTAATGGTGTTTATGGTAAACTTACAGCCACAGAAAAGTCAAGTTTTTTGTCCGCGTCTGGGTAACACGGGCAACAAAATGGGCAGCGTATACGGCGGACAAACACTGTCGCAACCTCGGAAAAGTGCGGCTCACAATGTGAAGGTCTTTACAGATTCCACCTTGAATCGCGCCTCAGCTGTCACCCTTGACCCACTCCTCACATAATGTTATAAATTACTCCCGTCGTTCGCTATAACCGGAGTTTGCTCCAAAAACATACGGCATCGGATAGGGTAGTAGGATCGAACAACTGGATATGGAGCGGATAGCGAATGCGATAGAGTTCCAATAGAAATGCTATCTCATGGTCGCGGCCATGTCATCACTTCATGATATAAAATGCGTACTGTGACGACCACATACAGATCTAGATTGCAATTTCTTAGCCTTTGGTTAAATCAATTGCCACACCCCTATTCTCAATTTGCGGTTCTTTCGATCTCGGATACAACTGACTCGATGATTTTCACAATCGAGCCGCCGGAGTAGGCCATTTCATTTGGTTAGCGTCTGATATCTATGGAAGCACATCCGCCCATCCTGCGAGAGCACGGTTGCCGCGGCATGGATGGAATTGCCACGGTTTGACTCTCTGTGAATGCGCCTCAATCTCTTCAGCAACGGACTTTCCAATGTCTGTCCTTAAATCTCTAAAATACGAAATTGGCGTTTAATGCAGTAAAACCGGAGAGCCTCTCATGGAAGTCCTCCATCCAATTTGGCTTATACTGTTTATTCCTCTAATCGTATCGCTGCGTGTCTGGCAACCCCCGTCGCGCCTTCTGTTAGCTCTTCGTTTTGCGGTGCTGTCTCTAATCCCGTTAGCGATGTGCGGTTTTGCCGTGAAATTACGCATGCAGGCGGGTACGGTGGTGGTGGTAGCAGACAGGAGTCGATCAATGCCGCTGGACAGCGAATCACGTCACAGAGAGGCGATTGATTTGATTCAAGCATCCAAGGCGAGCGATTCTAATCTTGCTGTCGTGTCCTTTGGTCGAACTGCCGCCATTGAACAGTCTCCCCAAAGCGGAAAATTCGCCGGATTCGTCAGTGAGATCCACGATGATGCCTCCGACCTGAACGGGGCAATTGAAACAGCACTCGCTCTCATCCCTCAAGATTCGCCCGGTAGAGTACTTCTACTCTCAGACGGTAGGTGGACCGGAAAAAATCCGTTGGCGGCGGCAGCCCAAGCCGCCACTCGGAGTATTGCACTTGACTATCGTCTCACCCAAAGAGATTCGACAAACGACATCGTTATTACAAACGTAGACGCGCCAGATGTTGTTGCCCCCGGCGAATCATTTATGATTGCTGCATGGATCAATTCACCAATTCAGGATGAGGTTTCATTCGAGCTCATGCGCGGAAACCAACGCCTCGCTTTAGGAAAGCGAAAAGTGCCGTCCGGATTGAGTCGGCTCGTATTTCGCGACAAAGCGACACAACCGGGCACACATCAATACTCACTAAGGATTGCGGGCACGGAAACTGATCCGGTTCCCGAGAACAACACGGCAAAGGTTCTAGTCGGTATCCGCGGACCGCGTCCGATTTTGCATGTCACAACCGCGCCAAATTCCGCATTCGCAGGATTGCTGCAAACGGGTGGATTGGACGTAGAAACCGCTCCTCCATCGGCATATCAGTGGTCACTTGAGGAGTTGTCAGGATATTCCGCCGCACTGGTTGAGAACGTCTTGGCGGACAAAATCGGTTTATACGGCATGGAAAACCTCGCCGTCTGGGTCAAAGAAACTGGTGCCGGTTTCATGATGACGGGCGGAAAACATGCTTTCGCACCGGGTGGTTATTTCAAATCGCCGCTTGAGCCGATTATGCCCGTCTCGATGGAATTGAGGCGTGAACACCGAAAGCTGTCACTTGCCATTGTTGTAGCAATGGACAGGTCTGGTAGCATGTCAATGCCGGTGAGCGGAGGCAGGACGAAGATGAGCCTTGCAAACCTTGCCACGGCTGAAGTGCTTGACATGCTGTCGCCGATGGACGAATTTGGTGTCGTCGCGGTCGACAGTTCGCCGCACATCGTCGCCAATATCTCAAGCGTTGAGAATAGCGCACACGTTCGGAGCAAAATCCTGCGCATCAGTCCGGGGGGCGGCGGCATCTACGTCTACGAGGCGCTTTTCGCCGCATCAAAGATGCTATTGAATGCGGAGGCGGGCACTCGCCACATTATCCTCTTTACCGATGCTGCCGACTCAGAACAACCCGGACAATACCGCGAACTGCTTGAGAAGTGCCGAAACGCAAACATCACCGTAAGTGTCGTTGGACTGGGCACCGCCACCGACGTGGACGCCGAATTGCTTCGCGACATCGCCCGGCGCGGCGAAGGACGTTGCTTCTTCACACAGAACGCCGAAGAACTGCCTCGTCTGTTTGCACAAGACACATTCGTTGTCGCGCGCAGCACGTTCATTGATGAACCTGTAGAAGTTCGCACCACCGGTGGCATGGTTACACTAACAGGCAAACAACATGAGATACCCTATCCGATTGGCGGTTACAATTTATGCTACATCCGCCCCGACGCAAATCTTTCAGCCGTGACCGAGGATGAGTATAAAGCGCCTGTCGTAGCGGCGTGGCAGGCGGAGATTGGGCGAGTTCTCTGTTATACCGGAGAAGTGGATGGGGATTACACGGGCGCTATAGCAGGCTGGGACGGTGTTGGAGATTTTCTGACCAGCCTGGTTCGTTGGACAGCCGGCGATTCAGGTGATTTGCCGGGAGAAATGCTACTTACTCAGAGGGTCAAGAATGGAATCAATGTGGTTGAACTTCACCTCAATCCTGAACGACAAGGCGAACCGTTCAGAGAACTTCCTAGTGCAACGGTGCTCAGAGGAATTGTAGGTCAAAAGCCAACGGTAGATGAAATCGAACTGTCTTGGACATCTGCCGACACGCTCGCCGTGGACATCCCGATTCACGGCAGTGAAACCGTGTTGGCTACCGTTACGGTCCCGGGCGCAGGGCATTTTTCACTTCCGCCCGTCTGTCTACCTTATTCCCCCGAATTTAACTTTGCGACTGCCGAATCAGGGTTAGAAAGCATGGAACGCCTCGCCCACGCAACCGACGGGAAAACGCGAATCAATCTTGGTGAGATCTGGGAAGACTTGCCGCGTCAACCCCGCCTCTTGGAACTCAAGCCATGGTTGCTAATCGCGGCACTCGTTATTCTGCTTGTCGAAATCTTGGAGCGGCGTACCGGATTAATCTCCATGAGACGCGGTTGGCGAACGGCAGAAACGAAAACAAGACGCATGCGTCGAAGGGACCGTACCGCCGATCAATCTGGGCTAGCACCCCCTCGACAAGAAACACAAACTGAACCTGAGGAACCTGGAGAGCCGCAGCCATCACCTAAACGGGAGAGAATGCTTGACGCTTTGAGCCGAGCGCGAAAGCGCGCCAGCGGACGTACCCAAAGCGATCAAGGGAGGGATTAGCGACAGCGGTAGAAGATTTCAATAGAGATCTTCAGAGATTTTCTTGCTCCGATGTTTTATCTTGCGCGCCACTATCCCTATCGGAATGATTCCCCCATTAAGCGACACTCAACTCGCGTTTCTGGGAAGGCATTCTGTTGCTTACCTACCTTACTTGCCATTACCTTCCAAACCAAACAACCTGCGGCGCTCCGATGTCGTGCAAAGATGAGCGATGGACGCAAATCGATTGGGGTCAACACGTTCAGGCGTCCATTTTTCATAAATGAGAATCAAAGATTTGCGTGGAGTTTCCGTGTAGTTATCCATCGCGGTATGCCAGCCATAGGAGTTGAACATTATAGCGGTGCCGGCTTTACCCGGAAATCGTTTGTGACCGGGCATAGCTTCCAAGCGAGTTGCGCTGGAGTAAGGACCGGCATCCGACTTGTGGCTCCCCGGGATATAAGCAAATTCGCCAGCTCGAAGTTCGACATCGTTCACGTAAATTTGGACTTTGATATGCAGCGGATTGCTATGCGGCACGTCGGGATGCCAACCCGAATAACAGACTGGGCCCGGCGGAACCGTGCGAACTTGGGGGCCGAGTAGCACGAGATCGTCATCCGTAAAAGCCATTAGGTAACCATAATAACTCGGATGATCGATAAGGTTGACGAAAATTTCGTCCTTGTCAAAAGGATCGGGAATATCGTAAAACGATGCGGGCACTTCACCGGCATCTACGCGGTCTAGCCAAGCTGATTTGCACCTCTCCGCCCAATAATCAAAAACCTTCTGCAGCCGTCTCAACTCCGCGCCCTGAATTGCGTTATCGAAGACTAAATAACCGTACTTCTCCCATTGAGCAGTTTCAACTTCCGTAGGTCTAATCATGAGGTGCCTCCCGCTTTCGCATAGTATCTTATCATTGCATTCTATTAAACCTGGGATTGGAACTCAAGAAAAATGTCTGTCTGGAGAATGCCCGATGATGTCGAGCAGTGCAGATAACGATCTTCCATATCCATTAGCTCGACTTTGTACATTGTGTAGGGTGGGATCAATGGAACGGACAGAGACCGCGATAGAAATGCCATAAAGTTTCCCAGCGATCAGGCGTATGAATAATGAACGCGATAGAGATCCTGCCAGCCTTTAAAAGCCTCGGGGCATCAGGTAATTGAATAGGCAGCGCGATTGACATCCCATAGGCACGTAGAACACCACAGTAGAAACACGAAGCAACTTCCCACCAATCACCAAAATGGCTCTCCTTCCGATTACCAAAGCAGGGTCTAAAGGCTTTTAGCCATTACATATTCTCCTCTAAAATTACACGATATACGGCGTGGAATTACGAAACCGCTCCAACTCTCATTCTTGTTGTACGTTGGCGGTGGGAAGTCCTATTCAATTTCTGCTACTGGCGGGCTCGTCTTCCAGAAACCCGTCGCTTGCTCAAAAGCATATGCCAATTGGAGTACTCCGAAATCGTCTTGGTGCCGCCCTACAATTTGTACTCCCACTGGCAATCCTTCAGCCGTGAAACCACACGGCACCGAGATGGCGGGAAGACCAATCGCACTTATGTAGTAGCACGATTTCATCCAATCAATATACGTGTCCATCTTTACGCCGTTAATCTCGGTAATATATCGTTGATTAATATCGAAGGGTGGCACCTGGCTCACCGGGAGAATTATGAACTCGTAGGTCTCCATAAATTCTCGAAGGCGGTGATAGAGTTCTGTCCGCTTCCGTTCAGCTTCCCCAATTTGCGGCCCGTTTAATTCCATACCCACTTCTACATTCCAGATCACGGAGTCCTTTATCTGATCTCGATAGGTCTCCAACAATTTTCCAAACATGACTTCAAAACGCCAAGCTCGCCAAACGTGGAAGATTTCGTGCGCACCCGTGAAGTCGGGATCCACATCTTCAACTTGGCAACCTAGGGATTCAAAGATGTGGCGCTCTCCGTCAATCACCGTGGTCACGCGTGGATCCACTGGAAGTTCGCCCAAATCGCGGCTCCAAGCAATGCGAACTCCCTTGAAATCGCGATCCAACGGGCGTGAGAATATGCTTCCGGGCTCTGAAATCGCGATCGGTGAACGTGGATCGGGTCCCGCGATTGCGCTCAACAAAAGCGCAGTGTCTTCCACAGTGCGAGCCATTGGGCCCTGCACCGATATGGGATACCATGCAAGCATGCTTGGCCAAAGAGGCACCCTCCCCGGAGACGGGCGAAGTCCGACGACGTTACAGAAACTAGCCGGAAGGCGCAGCGAGCCTCCGCTGTCGCTTCCATCTGCGATGGGTTGCATGCCGCATGACAAGGAGACGGCTGCACCCCCGCTGCTACCTCCGCAGGTTTTGGACGTGTCATAGGGATTCAATGTCTCGCCAAATACTTCATTGTAGGTTTGCGCGCCTGCTCCAAATTCCGGCACATTCGTTTTGCCAATTGTGACAGCACCCGCCTTCTTCAATCGTTCCACAACGAGGCCATCATGATCAGGCACAGAATCTCGGTAGATCGGAGAACCCATTGTTGTCCGCATCCCTTTTGTCGGGACCAAGTCTTTATGTGCAATCGGTAAGCCGTGCAGTGGTCCCACTTCTTGATTTCGTGTAAATGCCTCGTCCGCAGCTTTGGCGGAATCCACTGCTTGCTCCGGGTGCAAAGTGACAACCGCATTGACTTTTGGATTTACGCGGTCAATCTGCGCCAAGTGAGCCTCAACTACCTCTCCAGTGGAAATGTCTTTGGCGCGGATACGTCGTGCCAACTCAGTGGCAGTAAGGAAACAGATCTCCGAATTTTTCGCCATATTTTACCCTTTCTCAGAATTCATCTAGCCTACAGTCACACATTTGAAGACTCGAGCAAATCTTCGACATGCCCTAATCTTCCCAGTCAAAAATTACTCCCAACATCAATTTTTCGCGCCGATATATCATCTCATACGCCTTCGCCATCTCGGTATAGTGGAATCGATGGGTGACCAACCGTTTCGGTTCTAGACGGCCTTCTTCCATCAAAGAGAGGATATAACCGGCGGATTGATCTACCGCGAACCGATCGTATGCATCTTGTGCGGCGTATGGCGTAGTCTGATTCGTCGCTGGGTACAGATTCCCCGCGGCGCCTGACACGGCTATGATTGATATCCCTTTACCATAGAACAGTTCCATAGCTAGTGGGTTAAAATCAAGCGGCGGCTCGCCGCGGCCGAGGAGACTAACAATTGAAACTCTGCCGTTTCGCCGAACGATTTGCAGGGAGGTGCGAAAAGCGGGCCATGGATTAGCCGTAAGAATAACAAGATCCACTCCAACGCCGTTAGTGAGGGAATTTAGCTTTTTATCAAGCATGGGGTCGTCGTGCATGAACACGGCATTCGCCCCCATACCTTCTGCCATCTCAAGGCGGACGGTACTGTTTCCGATTCCTATTACTCTTGCGCCAAACACCTGTCCTAGCGCCACCGCTCCCAGTCCGAGCACCCCTAAACCTACGACTGCTACATTCTCGCCCGACTGGAAATATGCTTTCCGATAGCAGAGATAACTAAGGTTATAAAGGTGTGCGTAGACCGCGTCCTCCGGATGAACTTCACTAGGAACCTTGACAATGTTTGGAGCATCTTTAATGATATATTCGGATTGATGAGTTTGCTGGGTTACCACGCGATCGCCCGCTTGAAAACGCTTGACGGCATGTCCCACTCCTTGTACAACTCCCAAATTGCTGTCACCGACCGGCCTAGGATAGTTAGGCGCGCCAGGGACTCGCTCGGCTCCTTCATAATTACCACGGTCAGTTCCGATTTTCAGGGCAGAAATTTCCGTTTTAATCCAAAGTTCATCCGGTTCAAGGTTACTTGTGTCAAGCTCATGTTCTTCAATATGCAAGTCCCTCGGCCCTCGTAGCATCGCAATCTTCATACACATCCCCCTAGTTTCGCAGACTGTGAATCTGTTTCCAAGAATTCTTGCATCTCAAAGCGTGTTCTTCGTCGTGATTCTACCATCAATACAACTTTTTTCACATCGATAGCATTCGTTGTGGAATCAAATGAGCGGATAGCGAGTGCGATAGGAATCCTACAGGTATATGGCAATCGCCAACAAGACTACGAATATGCTCTTCTTTAAAATCACCAAGAAAGGCCCTTGCACCTAGTTTTCACACAGGTTCTTTCCGGAGATTCAGCTCGGATTCCCACGACGTGGAAGAGCATTCAGCAAGCTGCCCAAATCTTTGACGCTTAGCAATTTGCATGAACCAAAAAATGTTACAACCCCTACTATGATTGGAACAATAACTCCTATCAATCGTGCAATTACGCCGTCTACGCCCATCCAACCCTCAATCCAAGAATGCATCCCACGGCAGATTGTCCCCATAATGATGGAAGACACAAGAACCTTGGCTAAGAGTATCCCCACTTTCCCCAACTCCAGGCTTCCTACTTTTCGATGCAAGAGTATCAGAAGCATCAAGAAATTCAGAGTGATCGTACACGAGGTCGAACACGCTATTGCGCGATGATCTAACCCTAATCGGAAGATTAGGACATAGTTCAACACAATATTTGCCAGTACCGTGAATGCACTAACTATTACCGGCGTCCGAGTATTGTTGAACGCGTAAAATCCGTCCGTTGCAATCTTGACCGCCGAAAATCCGCACAATCCGAAGGCATAGAAGACAAGCGCCCATGCTGTTTGTAGCGTGTCAAAGTGTGTTGCTTTCCCCCACTCAAAAATTAAACGGCATATAGGCTCCGACAGCACCATTAAACCTACGGATGCAGGCAGCGTGAATAGAATTATCAAGCGCAATGAATATGAGAAAGATTGGCGATAGTCTGCTAGCCTGTCCTGAACAACCAACTTGGAGAGATTCGGCAATGCCGCCGTCGAGATCGCCACACCAAATACCCCGATCGGGAGGTGCATGAGCCGAAATGCCCGAGTCAAATAGGTAATCCAACCCTCTCCCTGCGAGGCAAATCTTAAATTGACAAAAAGATTAATCTGTAATGCCGCCGCTCCCACAACTGCGGGGATTATAAGTCGCACGACCTGCCGCACACGTGGATCACGAAAACTGATGCTTGGATGGTAGCGAAATCCGACGCGCCACATTGATGGGACTTGAACTAGAAACTGTAGCGCTCCACCGACTAGCACGCCAACTGCCAGACCCGTAGCCGGGTGCAGTCCCAGCTCCTGAGAAACATAGTATCCCCAAACACCAACGATTAACGCCCCCAAATTAAAAAATGATGAGGCGCAGGCCGGTACCCCAAATTTGCCCTTGCTGTTCAGCAACCCCATCGCAATCGCCGCGAACGAGACAAGAATCAGAAACGGAAACATGATTCGCGTAAGATAGACCGTTAGACTTCGTTTGTCGGTCAAACCAAACTCCTGTTCGGAGTTCAACTGACTATCAAAGCCTTCTCCGCCTGTCATTAGGTTCACGATTGGTGCAGCCGCAAATATTCCAATTAAACAGAGTACCGTAAGAACCAATGCCGTCAGATTAAAGACGCGGCTAGCCAGTCGTTGGGCGGCTTCTTCGCCTTCTTCGAGTTCGGTCGCGGTGAATGTTCTGACAAAAGCCTTGCTCAACACGCCTTCACCGAAGAGGTCCCGTACCAAGTTCGGTATGCGGAATGCAGCATAAAAGGCGTCGGCACTAACCCCTGCGGTGAAGAAATACGCAATTGCCTGCTCGCGCATCAACCCAAGCAGGCGTGACACCATAACGGCAAAGCCGATAACTCCTGCAGATCTTGTTATCGTCGTAGGGTTGTCATTATCCATCTAACCCCCTGTCGGTGTGACAAGTAAACGGCTCTTCAAGACTTTTTTTGACATTTGTGCGGTTGTAAGGTACACTCTAGAATCCTCAAGAGCCAGCAACCTCGTTTAGGCACACTGTTTGATTGTCGTTCCTAAGACACATCGAGTTGGATTTCCCCTCAAGGAGGAGGCGGACGAAATTCGAGACTGTGCACCTGCCTAAAAGATGTCCTAATCCCGACAGTTCCCGGCTGACTAAGCTGAATTTTGCAACATAGATGAACAAAGTGAAGATTTCTGCTGTGCGAAGATTTACCGGAAGGGATGCATGAAAATGCCTGAAAGAAAAAGAACCATAACCGTTGATGAGGCGAATCAATTTGTTCCCATGCTCGAAAAAGACATGTTGGAATTGAAGTCACTCCGTAAGAAGTTGGAAGCCCTCGGTGTAGAGATGTCGGCGCTTTTTGAAAACGTGCATCTCAATGGCGGTCATCCCAAAACGCCAGAATTTCTTCAATTGTCATCACAGTTCCGTAAAGTCATCAAACGAATAAATTCCTACGGTTGTGTGATAAAAAACATAGATCCCGGACTAGTAGACTTTCCTCACCTGCGAGATGGCCGAGAAGTTTACCTCTGCTGGCAATTCGGCGAAAACGAAATTCGTTATTGGCATGATGTTGACGCCGGATTCGCTGGAAGACAGCCCCTATAAACAACCTAAATCCACTGCGCACTCATACGCCTGCACTATGACTTTGCTTTCTGCCAATCCCTATCCAAAAAATAGAAGTGGTTGGTTGGACCGTGCCCGTGTCCAATATTCAGCCCCTCTCGAATGGCGTTGGTGATGTATCCTTTGGCCGTCGCCACGGCTTCTACCATGGTCAATCCCAGAGCAAGGCGTGTCGCGATTGCAGCCGAATAGGTACAGCCGGTACCGTGTGTATTATTAGTTTCTATCCGTGCTTCATCAAAAAGTGTGAACTCTCCCTCATCATATAAGACATCTGTCGATCGATTGCCTGGAAGGTGCCCCCCCTTCACCAACACAGCTCTACACCCGAAGCTGTGGATAGTCTCTGCCGCTCGTTTTGCGTCGTCCAGCGTCTCAATCTTGCGTTTTGCTAATAATTCTGCTTCATGCAAGTTAGGAGTAATGAGCTTCGCCAAGGAAATCAAATCCGAAATTAGGTGGTCTAATGCTTCCGTCTCTAAAAGAGAAAACTTGCTCTTGGAGGTCATCACGGGGTCGATAACGATATTTTCCGCATTAAATTCTCGCAACTTCCTCGAAACGGTGTGGGCAATGTCTAAGGAAGACAACATACCCGTTTTTACGGCAGACACCTCAAAGTCGGTGAAAACCGCATCCAACTGTGCTTCGATGACGTCCGATGGCAAATCATACGCGCGTGTGATTTCCAGCGAATTCTGCGCCGTAACTGACGTAATAACGGACAGCGCGTAGCCTCCGTTCGCGTGGATCGATTTGATGTCAGCCTGAACGCCAGCCCCGCCACCGGAATCAGAACCCGCGATAGTTAGAACCTGTATCATCTTATCAAGCTTTCCATTTCTCTAATTCCCTTAGATATTCCCGCGCACGTTCAATGCCCGTCTCAGGCACCATTAATCCCGACATCACTGCCACGCCATACGCCCCAGCCTCAATGCACCTCCGTACCCGACAAGGGGAAACTCCGCCCAATGCGAAGACGGGAATCTCAATTGCTGATGTCAAGTCGTCAAGTTTTTTCAAGCCTACAGTCGGTCCATATCCGGGTTTACTTGCAGTCGGGAAGATTGGGCTGTAAGTGACAAAATCGGCGCCGTCCTTCTCCCGCGCCTGCGCTTCGCCAAGACTGTGAATGGAACAACCGATCAGCAGTCCTTCTCCCGTTTGTACCTTGAACTGTTCTATTGACTGTGTGCTGGCTGGAAAGTGTAATCCGTGGACACCAAGTTTCAACGCGATTTCCACTCGCGAATTAACAAAAAGCCGCGCGGAATATGACTTACAAAGCTCGGCAATCGGCGCAGCCAGATCGAAGAACTCGACATCGCCTAAATCTTTTTCGCGGAGTTGAATCGCTGTAACACCCGCGTCCAAGAGATTGTGAATCACATCATGCAGTGAAAGCGGTTCACACAGAGATCTGTCCGTAATCGCGTATAGTTTGAAGTCGATTGGCTGGTGTTTGTTATTAGTCAATCAAATGGCTTCCAAGCACGGTTTGTTTTGAAACCGGGGTCGGAGCGTGAGTGAACGATTCACCCGATTTCATGAATTCCACTCTTAATCGCTCGGCTGCAATTTAGGATGTTTCTGTACGAAATACACTGCCCCTAATATTCCTAATGCGATTACGAAGGTGACAAAGTTATAAATGAATGCCAAAAACGCCGCGATAACAAGCGCAATCCATTCAAGCCATCTCGTTTTACGGACGAAATATCCCATCGTGACCAGTGAAAAGATAAACGTACCCACCACCGCGGTAACTACAGACAAAATATTCTGTATAAGGGTTCCGTCCATGAGGATGTGAGTATATGCGAACAGCAACGGCATCACGTAAAGTAGCTTGGCAAACTTGAAACATGCCCAACCGGTTTGCCACGGATTGGCTCTGGCAATCGCCGCACCGGCATACGCACCCAATGCAACAGGCGGAGTAATGTTCGAATCTTGGCTAAGCCAGAAAATGATTAGGTGCGCCGCAACGAAGGAGACACCCATTTGATCGCTTGTAAGTATTGGCACCGCAAGTTCAGAAGTAATCAGATACGCCGCAGTCACGGGTATACCCATTCCCAATACTAACGATGCCACCGCCAATAGAAGAATCGCAATCGCACTACTGTTTCCGGCGACCGATAACACAAGGTCGGGGAAAATCCGTCCTAATCCGGTGAGATCGATTACAGCGATGACAATGCCAATGCAACCCACCGCGCCACCAATTGCCAAAGAGTTGCGCGCCCCCAAAACCATTGCTTCCCACAGACGTTTCGGAGTGAGGCGGGTCTCCCGTCGAACATAACTCACGACAATTGTTGTTAAAATTGCGAAAAACGCCGCTTTGGATGCGGTGGAACCCGAAATCAGAGTTGCAACAAGCGTTAACAAAGGAACCAAGCAATACCATTGGCGTTTCAGCAGAGGCAAAAGTTGAGGCAAATCTTCCTTTGGCAACCCCTGGATGTTCCATTTTTTTGCTTCTAGGTGCACCATAACCCACACGGCAAAAAAGTAAAGCAGCGCCGGAGCAACCGAAATCAGCGCAATGTGGCTGTAAGGCAGTTCTGTGCGCTCTGCCATAATGAAAGCGCCTGCACCCATTACCGGCGGCAAGAATTGACCACCGACCGAAGCGGTCGCTTCCACTGCTCCTGCAACATGCGGTCGAAATCCTGTGCGCTTCATGAGTGGGATCGTAAATGCACCGGTCGCTACGGTGTTCGCAATCGCACTGCCTGCGACAGAACCGAAAAAACCGGAGGCGGTAATAGCAACTTTGGCAGGACCTCCCATTGACCGTCCCGCTATCGCCATTGGTAGGTCAATGAAAAATTGTCCCACGCCCGACTTTTCGAGAAAGGCCCCAAAGAAAATGAAAAGGATGACGTAGGTCGCCATCACGTATGCCATGATTCCGAATATTCCAGCTTGGCTGAAAAAACCATATTCGATGATTCGTTGTAACGTGAAACCCTTGTGTTCAATCGCGGATGGCATCGACCTGCCGAGCAAGGCATACAGAATCGCAACTCCTGCGATAATCGTAAGCGCCCATCCGACGGTACGCCGTGAGTATTCCAAACTGAGTACCAGCGCGACGGCGCCGACAACTACGTCCAATTTGCTATACGCGCCAGCCCGGTTAGCAAGCGTTTTGTACTCAATTATCCAATAACCGATTGCAACAATCGTCAATCCAAGCAGAACAATATCCACTACTGAGGGGCGAGAAGAGGGGGAATTTTGGTTGAAGCGGTAAAAGATTCCAATTAATATGAACGTGAGGAGTAGATAAAACCCAACGTGGTATTCCTCTCCCGGCGTGCCAAATCCTGCGCCCAGAACAAAGTAAAGGACAAAGATCACGGATATCAGCTCGAATAACCATTTCCAGCCGCCTTGCAGCGTACGGTGTCGCGAGTCAATGTTTGAGCGCGCTGTCGTGTCTTTATTTTCCATATTCACGAGGTTGTTTCATTATCCCTATCGAAAAGGTGTTACGCCCGACGACTTTCAGGTGAAAAGATTGTGTGTGCCAACCGCCTCGAAAATTAAATCCGATCTCGTCCATGCACCACGTCTCCGCTTGAAAATACACGTAGCTGGCCTGATTGATCCCGCAGTATTAGCCTGCCCTCCGCATCAATTCCTTCCGCTATGCCGTTGAAAGAACCATCCAATGTTTCAAGTTGTACGCCTTTCCCAACCGTAGTTGACAGATCGATCACACTATCAATAATAGTGGAAGTCCTTCCGCACTTCAAGCGCGAGTAATTGTCCTCCAGATGATGCAAGATAGTGCGGAGAACTGAAACGCGGGATATGTTACGACCCAATTCCCGTTGGATGGAAGTAGCCGAAGAACGAAGTGACAAAGGCAATTCGGCGGAGGTAATGTTGATATTCACACCAAACCCGAGCACGAAGAACGGCTGTTTATTCTGATCGTAGTCTAATTCCGTCAGCACACCGCTAATTTTTCGTCCGCAGACCAATACATCATTTGGCCACCTTATCATCGCAGGGAGCTTAACCAGTTCTCGAATTGCGTACGCAATGGAAACCGCGCCCATTAAACTTGGAATCCCGATCTGGTTCGGCAAGAGTCGATGGCGGAGAATCAACGAGGTGAGAAGGCTGGATCCGTGAGGTGAATGCCAGATTCTGCCGTGGCGTCCGCGTCCCGCTGCCTGGTATTCTGCGAGGATGAGCGTGCCCTCTACTGCACCGGTGCAGCCACGTTGCAAAGCAAGTTGGTTGGTCGATTCCACTCGATCATGGATTTCAATCGACTGTCCGATAACTCGAGTTCGCAGCCCGTAGCGAATCTCATGCTCTGTCATCATGCGTTTATCGATGCGCAAGACACGAATGGATACGTCATACTAGAGGATTAGGCAGTTCATCGTTGGAGTTGCTGCACATGCTGTTCGGCATCCAATCTCCACTGTTCAGGCGGGTTCAACTCAAGAAAGCGTTTCCATCGTCCCAAGGCTTGCTGTTTCTTTCCCGAATATTCATATATCAGTGCGAGGTTGTAATTCGCTGTTAAATCTCGGGGATTGAGTTGCAATGCCTGCTCGAATTGCTCGGCAGCAGCCCCTAAGCGATTCAGATTATAAAGCGTATTTCCATAGTTAAGAAGAGTAGGCACATGATTTGGCTCTAATTCGAGTGCCTTTTTGAATGCGTCTTTCGCCCGTTCAAAGTCCAGCAGATATGAATTGTACATATCTCCGAGATGCTGGTAAACCTTTGCGGACTCCGGGTTAATTTCAGCCTCGACCTCATAGTGTTCAATGGCGTCTTTGTATTTCTGATCCCGCTCTGCCAGAAGGCCCAGCCGAAAGTTCGCGTCCGGAAATCTTGGGTCCAGCGTCAGAACTTTCTGGAAGGACTGTTTCCCTTCTTGCCACTCATCAAGATCAACTAACATTAAACCAAGGTAGTAATGCGCATCAGGGTTTTGCGGCTCCAATTTTACTGCCTGCTGGAAATCTTGAGCGATTTCGCTGTTACGATACAGTTTGTCACCAATCTGTTTGTATTTGCGCGTAATTAATCCTCGATAGAAGTATGCGTCGGCATAGTCAGGTTTGAGCGTGGCTACCGTCGTATACTCTTGGACCGCCATCGCCGCGTACTCGTTATAATCCTCCAGAGTTTCTGCATGGCTGGTCAATAGACGAGCGTAGCGGAAATGCCATTCGTGATTTGTGCTGTCGTATTGATTTGCCAAACCGAAATGCTTGATGGACTTCTCAATTTCGTTCCGTTCTTCGAAAATGTCGGCAAGATCGTACTGTATCTGAGGATGATTGGGCTCAATGTCTAGCGCGGGCTCAAACACCCGTATCGCATTGTCCTTGTCGCCCCGTTCGAGATAGATCGCACCAAGCCGAAAGAAAGGGGCGGCCTTCAGCGGATCCAGAGTGGCTGCATTCTCATATTGTTCTACGGCGTTGTCAATATCACCCTTCTGTTCATATAAGAGCCCTGCTTGATAATGGGCGTCGACGTGGTTTGGATCAAGGCGGGAGGTCACCAGAAATGAGACAAGCGCATCGTCATGGCGATCAAGTTCCAATTGAAGAACGGCGGCGATATAGTGCGCTTCGGCGTTGGTTGCGTCGGTGTCGATCAGCTTCTGCAGCATCTTCAACGCGTTTGGTAATTCACTCCGGTTACGGTAAAGTTGCGCCAATTGAAACATTGCCTCCGTGTGCGCGGGATCCAATTTGATTGTCTGTTGATAGAGTTCTAAAGCCTGATCCTCATTTTCCAGAGATTCATGACTGCGTGCCAATAGATAGCTTGCCTCCGTGTTTTCTGGGGAAATGAGGAGGGACTTTGTCAGCGGTGCAATTGCTTGATTGAATTCCGCTCGATCGAACGCAGACTCACCCATCTCAAGAAAATGTCTTTCCAGTTCCGGGTTTCGCGCAATCGCTTGTTGATACGTGGCAGCAGCTTTATCTAAGAATCCTTGCTGATAATAGAGATTTCCGAGGCTCAGATATACATCTTGTAGCTTTCCCTTTCGGAGTTCAATTTCCAAATACCGCTTGTCCTCCTCAATGAGTGCGACAATCTTCTCATAATGTCTTATCGCAGATTCTATGTTGCCGGCATCCGACTCAATCTGGGCGTAATAAAAATGTGCTCGCGGATCATTTGGGGCAACTTTGAGAGATTTATCCAGAAGTGATCTGGCCTCATCTACGAGCATTGATCCTTGGTGGTAAGGCTCAAGATTGTTAATGAAATAGTCCTTCAGTGTCGGGTCAGCTTGAATTGCTCGTCTATAATGATCCAGTGCAAGTTCGCTTTGGCCGGCGTCATAGTATGTCTCGCCCAGTTGCAGATGAGCCGGTGCGAATTCCACGTCAACCTCGACCGCATTATTGAGCAATCTGACTCCTTCTGATGAATTTTCTTGTTCAACAAATATGACACCCAGTTCGTAAAGAGTTTTTGCCGTAGGCGCCTCATATTGTGATGCTTCCTTGTACTGGTCCAACGCTTCGTCAAAAAATCGCTTTCTGGCAAGTAGTTGTCCGAGCTTGTAACGAGCTCGGGCAAATTTCATGTCACGATCAATCGCTTCTTTGAATGCCGCCCATGCCGCGTTATCATTCCCCTTTGCAAGATGTACCAATCCTATGCCATAGTAAGGGAATTTCCATTTCCTGTTTATCTTTTGCGCCGCCTGAAACGCTTCAAGTGCTTCTTCGTGTCTGTTAAACTTTAAATGGATTTCGCCTATTTTATAGTAAGCCAAATAGAAATTGGGATTCGCACGTACACACGTTTTCATAGCTTCCAACGCCAACTCGTCCGATTCCATTTGCAGGTAAATGCCGCCCATGCTGAAATGTGCCCAAGCCATTCCTGGGTCGAGCGCGATCGCCTGTTGAAATGCCTCCCGCGCCTTGCTTAAACCATCGCGTTCCCCCAACACTGCAAAAGCATAGCCTAACCCGTAATAGTACGGTGCGCTATGATGAGGATCTTCTTCATACAAATCAATCAGATTAAGCAGAAATCCTTTTTCTTTCCATTTTCTGACCAATCTCCGATGATGTTCTTCCAATTTCTTCTTCTCTTGGAGAACTTTGGCGTAATCTTCCCTCATGTCTTGCTGCCATTTTTCGGCGGCGTTGGTCGAATCCAACGGTGCGACAAATGAACAGGCAAGAACAAACGAGGTTAGCAAAGTTAAAAATCGATTCGATGGTTTCATCTTATGTTACTTATGCCTGATTGAAGAGTACAGTTTGTAGGGTGCGATTAACGTAATGAAGAGCGGCTGTGATAGATATCCCACCGGCCCCCAGAAGCCCCTAGCGAGGATTAACCGAGTGGATAACAAGGGGTAAAGCGAATGGATAATGAGTGATTAAATGGGATCGACTGAGCGGATAGTGAAGGCGATAGAACTCCGAAAAAGTTCCCACCGACAATCCCCTGCAATGGAAATCCCGATAGAAATTGTCCCTCTCCCGTGCAACAAAGGACAATTTTGCACAAATGTCAACTCGCCTTAGCTAGAGACTACGAAATCGTGAACTTGCTCGGCTGTTGGCATCGATGGTGCAGCCCCAAGTACGGTTACCGCCAAGGCACCGGTTGCATTCGCAAAAGCGACAGCGTTTTCAATCTTATCCCCATTTGCCAAGGCCGTCGCTAAGGCGCCACAGAAAGCATCACCCGCCGCCGTCGTATCCACGACTTTGACATTATATGCGGGTACTAGCTGGCTTCGCTGGCTAGTGAGAAGCAAAGCGCCTCGATTGCCCAGTGTCAAAACAATCGTCGATATGCCTTTCTCAAACAAAACTTTCGCCGCAAGACGCGCTCCCTCATCGTCAGCAACCGTGACTTTTGTGAGGAACTCGGTTTCTACTTCGTTTGGCACTAATATATCTATTAGTCCGAGGAAACTGTCTGGTAACACGCACGCGGGGGCAGGGTTCAGGATGATTTCCACACCATTTGCTCTAGCAATTTCTGCCGCCCTTTTGGACGACTCGATAGGAACTTCCAGTTGTAGTAGAAGAACATCGGCATCTGCAATTTTGCTTGCCGCGCGCTCAACGTCTTCCACATCAAGGCGCATATTGGCTCGGGGAACAATAATAATACTGTTGTCGCCATCTGCGTCAATGACGGGTGAAGCGACGCCCGTACCGACTTCCGCATCTCGGACCACGAAGCTAGTATCAATGTTTTCCCTCGCAAATTCCGTGAAAAATGTGTCGCCGAATAAATCTGCGCCCAAGCGCCCAATCATGGTTACATCCGCGCCCAGTCTTGATGCGGCGATTGCTTGATTGGCACCCTTTCCTCCGATAAACATTCCGAACTCTTCGCCAATAAGGGTTTCCCCTTTTTGGGGTCTTCGTTCGGTTTTGATCACCAGGTCCATATTGAAACTGCCTACCACAACAACCTTTGGATTATGTTGATCCATGTATGACCTCCAGGGACAGATGACGCCGCTGCTTCTCGATTACTTCGGTAGATTATAGTCCGACAGATGCCGTTTGTCAATTACGTTAAGATTCGGTACTTTGCGGCGCCTGCGCAAACTAGAATCAAGAAACGGAACCATAACGAGTGAAAATCTGCGCGAAAGACCTTGAATAGCGTCAATTTTTCCTCCATCATTACGATTTGCGGTCCCGTTGCCTCGCATTGCGAATGAACCCGGCATACTTGGAAGATTCAATCCTTCAAAAATCGGATGGTCACCCAATTAACCACTTGCCTACCCAGAACCACGGATTGACACAAAATTTCTAACGACGATGTCTCCCCTTTTCAGTCTTTTGAATTAGGCGTAGGACTTTCTAAACGAGCTGGATAATCCTTCTGGTTGGAAGGTTAAGGGCTAGCCATCACGGGGACTCTATCGGGTCCCATGAAGAACTCATTCATCTGATCTATGTATTTCTTTCCGTGTTTCAGGAGCGCATGCGTCATTTCGAAGAGAAGAGTATCTGATAGATCATGGTAGGGATCAACAAGTTTTTTGTAGCAATCAAGTGCATGTCGGAAGAAATCCAAAGTTTCATCATCGATGGTACCGATTTGCCAGATGAGATAGAAGGAGCGGGAGTTGTTGTGTGGTAGTTGTTCTCCTCTGCTCTCGATAAAAACACGGTTTATATCAATCACTCGCTGCAGAGTCATCGAAAAACAGCTTTTTACAAAGGAGTGTGTCATACGATCTGCGGCAACATACTCGTGTTTGTTTGCAGGCAACGCCTTTGCCAACTGTGTGAGACACTCCTGCATTGACGCAAGTTTCCCTTTCACCGGGTTGTATGAGCTACCTGTTGAAGCGCGATTGTCGACGTGTGACATTGTGGGTTCCCCCTGTCTACTGTTTGTGATTGTCAATTACCTAACCACTAATATAACGATTTCCCTGTCTTTTTCGATTACTCGCTGTTGAAAGAAGATATTCGCGTGTCCCGCAAATTGCTGAAAAGTTTCCCGGAGAGGCAACACCAAGCAGCGCTTCTCGAATGCACCCTTGTAATTCTTTCTCACTGAATTCATACGTTTATCTATTTGGTTTAACGTTGATTATACCATTTCGATTTAACAATAGTGCATATGAAGCGTGAAATTCATCATTCATTTTCTCCGTAGACGGGAATCAGGCGGTCGACAAGGGAGCGATAAAAGGAACGATCAACTGACCGAACAGGATCAAACAATCGGATAGATAAGCGGAGCGATTGGCGAAGGATCAAGCGAATGGATAATGAAGGCGACAGCGATACAGCTCCGAAAGAAATCCCCTTGCCACGCCGACCTTACGAGAATATGGGGCTTCTTATTCCGCGCCGCACAGGTTCATTCATAATCCACGCAATCGGTGGACTAAAATCTCGGATGAAAAATTATATTCCGTGCAGCCACAACACTTATCGCATTACACGTGTACCTTGTATCAGTTTGGCCATAGACTAGACCTTGCCACCTGCTCTCACGTACGATTCGAATCGGGACCAAGCCGCGAATTCAAGTCAAATCGCAGGAGAATTGAAACAGAATAAATTTGCTTGACATGTCGCCGAATCTGATGTATCATGTTATGGGATTTTATTGCGATTCCGCCTCAATCCAGAAGAACATGGCACATCACCACAGGATGTCCCCTTTCTTCCAGCCTTCGTTTAGTCCAACCATTGAAGCATATCAACGCTGATCTGCGGAATAATGCAAAGTTGCCCCGCACGTCTAGGAATTAGGCATGCTGTAGGGTAAGTGATCTTATTTAATTACAAAGGCTCTGTGTGAGGGTGGGACACTATTCCAATTAAGAATCGTGACCGGAGAAGGAGAGCAGGTACTAATCGAAGCCGAAGCGATAAATTTTGGTCAAACTTGCTATTTTACTTACTAAACGTCAGCGCTATACGGCTTCCAAGGTTGTCAAGTACAGCAGTTCTGTTTCTCGCATCGGCCAAATCGGCAAACCGGAAACCGTTTGAGGAAGTGCAATGCAAACATCTACATACCCGCCAAAGCATGGTTTATACGATCCTGCCTTCGAACATGACAGCTGCGGCGTAGGGTTTATCGCAAACATTAAAGGGACGCGCTCGCATCAGATTATCGTAGACGCCGAGAACATTCTGTGCCACATGGATCACCGCGGCGCACGTGGTGCGGAAGCGAACACCGGTGATGGCGCTGGTATGCTTACAGCGTTACCCTATGAATTTCTAAAGCGAGTTGCAGCCGAAGACCTAAACGCAGATCTTCCGGATTTGGGGAAATTTGCGGCAGGGTTGGTTTTTCTACCTACAGACGAATCAGAACGGCGGACTTGCAAGGAAACTGTCGAAAAGATTATCGCCGAACAGGGACAATACCTCATTGGCTGGCGGAGTGTTCCGGTCAATTCCGAGGAAGCCGATATTGGTCCGTCAGCTCGGTCCGTGGAACCGGTTATCGAACAGTTATTTGTCAGTGCCCCTGAGTATCTGGACGCCGAAGCTTTTGAACGCCAGCTTTATGTAATTCGTAAACGTGCAAGCCATCAACTGCGTATCAACAGCAACCTGCGGCAGGCAAAGATGTTCTACGTTTGCAGCTTGTCGAAGAACGTTATCGTTTATAAAGGTCAGATGTTTTCCAGCCAGCTGATGGTCTACTATCCCGATTTGACTGCGTCCGATTATAAGTCTCACCTTGCCATGGTCCATTCACGATTTTCGACGAATACATTTCCTTCGTGGGATCGTGCACAGCCAAATCGCTTTATGTGCCACAACGGAGAAATTAACACCTTACGAGGAAATACCAACTGGATGAACGCTCGGCAAGGCGTAATGCGAAGTTCTTTGTTTGGAAATGACTTGCGAAAGTTATTTCCAATTATAGAACCCGATTGCTCGGACTCTGGGAATTTTGATAACGCTTTGGAGTTACTGTTGATGATGGGACGTTCCTTACCTGAGTCGATAGTGATGATGATTCCGGAAGCGTGGGAAAATCATGAATCAATCTCGCCTGCCAAGCGAGATTTTTATGAATACCATTCCTGTCTTCAAGAGCCTTGGGATGGTCCTGCATCAATCGCGTTCACTGACGGCAAACACATTGGTGCCGTCCTAGACCGAAATGGTTTGCGACCGAGTCGTTACTATGTTACTCATGATGATCGCGTAATTATGGCTAGCGAGGTGGGGGTATTGCCGCTGCCGCCTGAGGAAGTGAAGATTAAGGGGCGGCTACAGCCCGGGCGAATGTTTCTGGTAGATTTTGAACAAGGGCGTTTGGTGCCGGACGATGAGCTAAAGCACGAAATCGCCACGTTTAATCCTTACGGAAAATGGCTGGAAAAACAACGCATTGAGCTGAGCGAACTTCCCAACCAGCAACCAGAGGAATGCTACGATTTAGATACTTTGTTGGTGCGAATGCAAGCTTTTGGTTACACCGTCGAAACGTTGGAATTCATGCTTACAGGCATCGTAGAAGCAAAAAAAGATCCGGTCGGGTCAATGGGAAACGATGCGGCGTTAGCATGTTTGTCTGACACTCCGCGGTTGCTTTATGACTACTTTAAGCAACTGTTTGCACAGGTGACGAATCCTGCAATCGATTCCATTCGGGAAGAAATCATCATGACGCTCGAATGTTTTGTCGGCCCCGAAGGAAACCCATTGGATACGACAGAGTCTCAGTGTAACCGCTTGCATATACCGCAGCCAATACTTACGAATGTGGAACTAGCGGCGATTAAGTATCTGAACTATAGAGGATGGCGGTCAAGAATTATAGATATCACCTATCCAAAGTCTGATGGAGTAGTTGGACTTGAAGCTGCATTGGAGCGTGTTTGTGATGAAGCAGTAATGGCAATTGAAGACGGCAATCAGTTGATTGTTCTTTCCGACCGCAATGTCGCCTCGGACCGGGTAGCAATTAGCTCACTCCTCGCTACAGGAGCCGTACATCATCGTCTAGTGCGAACCGAGAAGCGCACACGCATCGGGATTGTGGTAGAAAGCGGCGAGGCTCGTGAAGTTCATCATTTTTGTTTGCTCGTCGGATATGGTGCCGATGCAGTTAATCCATACATCGCCTTTGAGACGTTATCTCAATTAAGACATGATGGAGTATTCGACAGCGACGCCACAGATGAAGAGATACGCTCGTCCTATATTACAGGTGTGTGCAAAGGGATGTTGAAGGTGATGTCCAAAATGGGCATTTCAACACTGGCAAGCTATAAGGGTGCCCAGGTGTTCGAAGCTGTTGGATTGAACGACGATGTAATCGAGCGGTGTTTTGCGGGTACCGCCAGTCGCATCCAAGGTGTTGGCTTTGACGTGCTCTCCGTAGAAGCCCTCCGGAGGCATGAACTGGGTTATCCCACACGTGAATCTGTCCATCTATCTGTACTGCCCAACGACGGACAATTCCACTGGCGCAGCGGAGGCGAACAGCACTTATACAATCCGGAAACCATCATGGATTTGCAAGTTGCTGCTCGGACAGATAGCGCCGCCGCTTACGAAAGATTTGCGGAGTTTATCGACGATTACAATCGCAATAGATGCACGTTGCGCGGCCTCCTCACATTCAAAGAAGGAACACCAATTCCGTTAGATGAAGTTGAGCCGGCGAAGGAGATCGTTAAACGTTTCTGCACCGGTGCCATGAGTTTTGGCTCAATTTCAAGAGAGACCCACGAAACCCTTGCAATTGCGATGAATCGGTTGGGCGGCAAGTCTAACACGGGCGAAGGTGGCGAGGACTATGAGCGATTTAATCCCTTGCCAAATGGCGATAGCAAGCGGTCTGCAATTAAGCAAGTAGCGTCGGGGCGGTTCGGAGTAACTTCGTGGTACTTGACGAATGCTAATCAGCTTCAAATAAAGATTGCTCAAGGTGCAAAGCCCGGAGAAGGCGGCGAGTTGCCAGGCGACAAGGTCAACGAGGAGATTGCGGCGACACGACACACCACCCCGGGTGTTGGACTCATTAGTCCACCTCCACATCACGACATTTATTCTATCGAAGACTTGGCGCAGCTTATCCACGATTTGAAAAACGCCAATCCATCAGCGCGGATTAGCGTCAAATTGGTTTCCGAGGTAGGTGTCGGAACAATTGCCGCCGGCGTCGCCAAGGGGCACGCTGACCATATCTTGATTTCCGGTCATGAGGGAGGCACAGGAGCTTCACCATGGACATCAATCATGCACGCAGGGTTGCCGTGGGAATTAGGGATTGCGGAAACACACCAGACATTAGTGTTGAACGATTTGCGTTCCCGCGTGCGGCTGGAAACGGATGGCAAGTTGATGACCGGGCGCGATGTTGTCATTGCAGCCCTACTGGGCGCCGAGGAATTTGGCTTTGCAACAGCACCATTGATTACGCTAGGTTGTATTATGATGCGGAAGTGCCATTTGAACACGTGCCCGGTAGGGGTTGCAACCCAAGACCCCGAACTCAGAGCGAAATTCACCGGCAAACCGGAACATGTTGTTAACTATTTTTTCATGGTTGCCGAAGATGCGCGAAATATCATGGCTGAACTTGGCGTCCGAACAATTGACGAATTGGTCGGTCGTGTTGATATGCTTGAGGTCGACAAGGCAATTGCACACTGGAAAGCTAGGGATTTGGACCTGACAAGCATTCTCACACCTGCAAAGAAACTTCATCCGGGAGTTGAAGTCTTTTGCACCATTAAGCAAGATCACGGTTTGGAACACGCTCTGGACAATGAACTGATTCGTTTGGCTAGACCTACCTTGACGCATGGTGAGAAGGTTTCCATTGATTTGCCTGTACAGAACACAAATCGGGTTGTTGGCACGATGCTTAGCCACGAAGTATCAAAGGCATATGGTTTTGAGGGGCTGCCCGAAGATACAATCCATATAAAACTCAACGGATCTGCCGGGCAGAGTCTGGCGGCTTGGCTAGTCCCCGGCGTCAGTATTGAATTGGAAGGCGATGCAAATGACTACACAGGCAAAGGACTGTCCGGCGGAAAACTGATTGTATACCCGCCTAAAAACTCAACTTTCAAGCCGGAAGATAATATAATCATCGGAAATGTCGCACTGTATGGTGCCATTTCAGGTCAAGCATATTTCCGAGGAATGGCGGCAGAGCGGTTTGCTGTCCGCAATTCTGGCGTACACGCGGTTATTGAAGGCGTCGGAGACCACGGCTGCGAGTACATGACGGGTGGACGTGTAGTTGTTTTGGGGCTGACCGGGCGTAACTTTGCTGCGGGCATGTCTGGAGGCATTGCGTACGTCTGGGATATTGATGGTAAATTTGACACGCGATGCAACCTCGGTATGGTTGAATTGGAGAGGATAGAAACCGATGCGGAAAGCGCTGAATTGCGAAATCTGATCGAACTCCATTATCATTATACGGGGTCAAGCGTCGCGAAGCATATCCTTGACGACTTTGAAACTTACGTGCCGAACCAATTCGTGAAGGTCATGCCAACCGATTACAAACGAGTACTTCAGGGACAAATGCAAGGACACTCGGAGACGGCTTAGATTTTCCGCTAAATCTCGCAAGTCGGACTAATATTGAGGAAGTCAATATATGGGTAAAGCGACAGGATTCATCGAATACAGCCGGAAAAAGAGTCACGATCGACCTCCCGGAGAACGCATCAAGGACTTCAATCTTTTTCATCTCACACTTGATGAGGAGGAGCGCAGAAATCAGGGAGCACGTTGTATGGATTGTGGCATCCCGTTTTGCCAATCTGCGACAGGCTGTCCAATCGACAACTTGATACCCGAATGGAACGATTTGATTTATCGCGGCATGTGGAAGGAGGCCTTGGACCGGCTTCATAAGACAAACAATTTCCCCGAATTCACGGGACTAACATGCCCGGCGCCGTGCGAAGGAGCCTGTTGTCTCGGTATAATCGATCCGGCAGTAACCATCAAAGACAATGAATATGCAATCGTCAACCGTGGTTTTGAGGAGGGTTGGATCCAGCCTACTCCGCCTCCGACGCGGACCGGAAAAACGGTTGCTATCATCGGATCGGGACCGGCCGGACTTGCGGCTAGCGATCAGTTGAACAAGGTCGGTCATAAGGTAACCGTGTACGAACGAGCCGACCGCATCGGTGGCTTGTTAACGTATGGGATTCCCAACATGAAGTTGGAAAAACGAATCGTTCAACGTCGACTAGACCTAATGGCAGACGAGGGTGTTGAGTTTGTAACTAATGCTAATATAGGCGTTGATATCGACATAGATACTCTGCGCCAAGAGTTCGATGCGATTGTGCTTGCTTGCGGCGCGACCCACCCACGTGATTTACCGGTTCCCGGACGAGATCTTGAAGGAATACATTTCGCCGTAAAATTCCTGCATCAAAATACCAAGAGCCTGCTCGATTCCAACTTTGAAGATGGACGGTTCATTTCCGCTAAGGACAAGCACGTAATCGTGATTGGCGGCGGAGACACGGGCAACGACTGTCTCGGAACATCAATGCGCCATGGCTGCAAGAGTTTGACCAACTTCGAGATTCTTCCCGAACCTCCTGTCGAACGTGCTCCTAACAACCCTTGGCCGGAATATCCTCGAATCTATCGTGTAGACTATGGCCATGAGGAAGCAGCTCATGTATTCGGAAGAGATCCGCGCGAGTTCTGTATAGTGACAAAGGAATTTGCCGGTGACGGAAACGGTCGTGTCAAAGTCGCGCACACCGTACGCATCGAATGGGAAAAGGATGACGCGGGAAGATTTCAGATGAAAGAGATTCCCGGAAGCGAAGAAGAATGGCCGGCCGACCTTGTATTCCTCGCAATGGGCTTTCTTGGTCCGGAGGAAACGCTTGTCAAGCAGTTTGGTTTGGAAACAGATGAGCGATCAAATATGAAAGCAGAATACGGACGATTCGCTACGAGCGTTGATGGCATTTTCGCTGCTGGAGATTGCCGTCGAGGCCAATCGCTAGTTGTCTGGGCAATTGCCGAAGGCCGCGGAGCGGCGCACGCCGTGGATGAATACTTGATGGGCTCTTCCGACCTCCCGATTCCAGGTGTGTCGCTTTCGGACATGAGTGGTACATAACTCAAATTTGTATACAAACCAGGCACAAAAAAAGGCAGCTTTTTGGCTGCCTTTTTTTTGTGCCTATGTGTGATTTCAAAGTAAAATCAAGTTTCTTCTGAAACCGCTAGAGCGATTTCCTGACCTTCTGGTTTGCTAAAACGCTGCTTCGCACGTTCCATGACATCTATCACGACCCCGTGCTCCGCACGTTTGTCCGCCTTGATAATCAGCGTACTAATTTTGTTTTCGTTCGCTGCCAAAAACAAATCGAGATCTTCAAGGGTTAGCATTTCCTGATCGTCCACCGATAAACGCCCATCTTGACTAATAAAAACGTTGTACTTCTTTCGCGGGAATTCATGCTTGGTGGCTGAATCTGGCAGATTCACTGAAAATGGCGGCGGGATACGCATAATCGCCGAAACCATAAAGAAGATCAAGAGCAGAAACACACAATCAATCATCGGTGCCATCGGGATATCTTCATCTTTGTCTTTCGCTCTCCGATTTCCACCTGAAGCCATGTTAAAATCTCCTTTCTTAATTGATCACGACTATTCTCGCGCTACAACTGCAAAGCCTATTTTATCAATACCCGCCTGTTTCGCCCTATCCATAATCTGGACAATTTGCTCGTGCAGAACCTTCCGCTCCGATTGAATAATCAGCATGTTCTTCGCTTCCTCAGTCGCGTTGATGAATCGGCTAAACATCTGTTCAATCTCGACGACTTCGTCGTTCAGAACCATGATTCCCTCTCGCTGACCATCTGTCGGGTTAGCAATTCTTACAATGAGCCCCTTGGGTTTTTCGGTATTCGGTTTACCTGGTGGAGGTAGCTGAACCCGAATTCCTGGCATCGGCGAGAAAGTGGTCGAAACCATGAAGAAAATCAAAAGCAGGAACACGCAATCAATCATCGGCGCCATACTGAGAGTTGGTGCTTTCCTCTCTCTAAGCCTTGTGGAAAGCAATGTCTGTTTCTTCACGCTGGTTGCTACCTGCTGCATTATGACACCTCCTTTCAGACAGATGACAATTCCGAACCGCAATCTTCTGAAACGCTGTCTGATGTAATCCTTGTTGGGAAACTATTTTTCTGGAAAAGACAGATTCCCAACAAGGTAATGGCGTAGTATTATGCACCCTCTTGGCCAAGAACAAGCTGGTTGACGATTTCTGTTGATACCTGACCAATCTCAAGCACATACCTATTGACCCAGCTATCAAACAGCTGGTAGAAGATCAAGCAAGGAATGGCGATGGTGAGACCTGCCGCCGTTGTCAACAACGCCTGAGAAATACCTCCCGCCAATTGTTGCGGGTCTCCGGTACCTTCCAAAGCAATTGTCGTAAACGCGTTAATCATACCGGTAACGGTACCCAGCAGACCAAACAGTGGTGAGACGACTGCAATCGTACCGAGTACTGGAAGGTTCTTCTCCAGTTCCGGAGTTTCAAGCAATTCCGCTTCCTCGATGGCTTCTTGAATCTCGTCCTTCGTGATTTCGCGTTCTTCAATTTGCGCCTGACTATACCTCAACAAACCTGCTTTCAAGACATTAGCAAGCGGTCCACCGGCATCCTCGCATGTAGAAACAGCTTCCATAATGTTTTCATTGCGAAGAGAGTCTGTGATGCTCGCCATGAACTGTTCCGCGCCGATTTTTGACCTGGCACGGGCGAAAGTAAAGAATCGTTCAATAATGAACGTCAGAGCCGTAATAGAACAGAGCGCTAGTGGCCAGAAGACAAATCCCATTTTTTGAAAGAAGGTAACGATGTTGTCCTTCTTGGTCATTTTTAGCGGAAAATACCTGTCGCCGCCGGCAACCACGTTTACAGGTTTACCCACTCTGTCTCCGTAGCCGTCTTTATAGATACTGATAAAGTATCTGCCGGTAGGTAGGTTTGTAATTTCGTATTCCCCGGCATCATCTGTCGTTCCCTTGTATTCCGTTCCGGCAACATCTTTGATAATCACCTCAACTCCCGGGATAGGAGCTCGAGCGGTAGTTGTATCTTCAATCGTTCCGCGTACCGTACCGCCGCCACCAGATACATCTGCCTCTTGGGCAACAGAAATAACGCTACCCATCGCCAAGAGAATCGCAATAGTTAAAATCGAACTCAACCTCTTCATATTTGCCTCCTTTTAGTTGGACAAAATTTTCAGAACACTTATGCAAGTAGTTGGTACTTTATCCCAATTTTCTTTCTAGAATAGAATAGGCGGTTTTACGTTAAGATTTCGCCCTTCTAGCCTGAACTCCCCCATCTGCCAAGCGAGACGCGCCTATAAACACCTGCATCTCTGAGAAGTTGCGGCTGGAATCAAGAAAAATGCTCTCCCCTCAGCCGATCACAACAAAGGGGAGAGCGTAGAGAAACAGCAGTGTTTAGAATCCCATCATCGCACGAACAAATGTCGTGTTGCTTGTTGTATCTTCAAGCAGAATCGTCGTGCGCCTGTAACCCGCTAGAATTACGATATTAAATCCAAGCCATTCACCACGGTTGATTGCTTGAATTTCAAAGATTCGTGTCCGCAGGTTGGGACGGAACAGGATGGGTACTTCCTCATCAGGTGGGAAGTTTGTCAAGAACGCTTTGAAGTTATCATCGCGGTTGGTGAATTTGCGATATTGAAAACCGCCAAGAACGTTCATTCTCTGCGTGAATTGATAATCCAGACGAACCCCCAGAACATCTTCGCGACTTCTCTTGTTGAATCGAAGGTACTCTATTGGTTCGGTGTCTGTGGGAACGTACAGACGTGGATTGAGCGGCGAGACATATACACCGGCAGCGATATCGTCGGCAGTATGGTCGAACACCTTCTCCCAGATATATTTTGCCATCGGCGTGACAGTTAAGTCTTCACCTATGTTTTTGACGAATCTCAAATCCCCTAACGGAATTTCATATTTCGCCCGCAAGATTGTCACTTGGTTGCGGATGGTTTTTTCATCGTACCGTCGGGGTTTCCAATTATCCTGATCATAAATCAACCCGGTATCTCCGTCATCCAATGGGTTGATTCCATGGTCGGGATAGAACGGGAATTCTCGTTTTTCACCCGAATCGCGCACCTGCTCAATTGGTACCATGAAATCAGTACGCTCATTCCGCTCGTCACCCGTTCGCGTTGCTTCCTCATCATCTACCCGATCTAGTGAGATTGCCTCTTGATCGTCCGGTTGAAATTGATTCTGCAAGGCAACTAGGAACTTCGCTTCTAAAGTTAAGTTCGGAATCGCCGTGTAGAGGAATTGAAGAGCGGTAGTGTTCACCCGTGAGTTGTAGAAGTCAAGCTCGTCAGATATCTGAACGGGCTCAAGTTCTCCAACACGCAACGTAATCGTATAATCCGGAATATCGTCCTGAACCCGGACTAAGCGATTCTGGAACAGAATAGTTCCAAAATCCGGAATATCACGCTGGTAGGTAACATGGAAATACTTTGAATCGTTTTTGCGCCGGCTAGAAACCTCGCTCTCATTCAACCATCCGACCTTGAGCGTCAAGTTGTCGAGTACGTCATAGCTTGCAACTAGGTGGTATCCCTCTCGATCTATTCCGTATTCGTACTGCGGCTCAAAATCATCTTCTAACGAATCAATCGTTCCGTTGTTGTTTAGGTCGACAAGATCCGTAAAGACGGGGGGATCGGCTTCAAAAATGAGGAAGTCTTCCTGAAAGTCGAGGATTCCATTCTGGTCGCGGTCGTCGGCGCGAGGCAGCACGCCATCGAAATCAATATCATCCGGCCAATCATCATCATCATCATCGTCCTCGATTAGCTGATAATCGAGTTCATCAAATGGATCGACCTCTGACGAAGATTCGGGAGTACGCGGCAAGGAGTACGTCTGATCTCTATCGCTATTAGCACCCCAATTCCGATACGTCGTCGTATAACCGGGATCAATGTGATAGAAAGTTTCCTCTAGGAACAACTTCCCAAAACGTTGCTTAAGATTGACAAACCAAGCAACTTCGCGCCCCAATTCCCCATCCCCATCCTCGGCAGTGCCATCACCGCCTAACTTGGCTTCAAATCTATCTCCCTCAGTTTCTGAATAGGTTGGTATGCCGTTCGCATCTTCTGGGAGTAGGCTGCGGCGGTCAATACTAATACCCGTTGACTCCACACCATCGGGGGTAGTAATCTCCTCCTTTAGACGGCTAAAGCCCACCTTATCCTTAGGAATGGTCGGATATTGCTTATGCTTGCTGTTAATTGAGTAGTGCGCCCGTATGAAAGTGTTGAATAGCGTACCTTCAAGATCGAGCCCGTACAGAATCGCAGCTCGGGCGGCGCCGTAGCGATAATGGACTTTCCGAGGTCTGCCCTCATTGGTCCACTGGCTTGGATTGTAGGCGAGGCTATCGCGGTTTTCGGCATATTCCGTAGATTGGCCGTAATTTCCCGGGGCTTGAATCACGTCCCGAAATGGCATCCCAATATGGCCGTCCTCGGTTTTGATCCATTCCTGTAGTTCCGGATCGTCCTCAGCCTTGTTGGCTTCGCTAAAGCCCATTACAACTATGTTGTAGTCGCCGGCAACCACCAAATCAAACTCGACTGATTTGACTTGGCGCGGATCGATATCATGATCGGCGAGGACGAAGTCATATTTCATCGCCTGGAACCCTTCAACAATCTTCCAAAGCCCGTCTTCAGAGTTGCGTGGCGGCCTGCTGCCCGGAACAGGATCGATATCGGAACCGAGGTCGAACGATCCATTCGCGGCACTGATTACAGTAGTCTCCTCTGGCAGAAGCCCAGGCTCGACCCCTTGTATCCGCTCGGTTCTAGTGATCTCCTCTTCAGCTTGAGTAACAACCGTCACCCTTATATCCTTGACTGCTGCTCCAACGCCCCCTTGCACTAACTCGGCATCCCGGGTGCGGCTCAGGCCCAAGAACGCCCTCGGGTGGTTATCTTCAGGTGAATCATCGCGGAAGACCACAGTGATGCGCTCGGGCGGCGTATTTGGCACCGTACCTAGCAGCGGATTTTCAACTCGTTCCGGGTGCTCCTTATGCAGATTCATGTAAGTAACCCCTACGCGGAAAATATCGCCTAGCAGCCCTTGAGCGCGAAACCCTATCAAACGAGCATTCTCAATATGACGCAACTGCGCGTCATCGTTTAATCCATTTCTGCGGCCAAGCGTCGGTGCGAGGTTTGCCGCCGCGTCTGAAAGCCTTACCGGGTTAGAAATACGTGAATTCAGCAAGGTAAAGAGGTGTCGTTCTTGTGAAAAGGAAAGATCCCACCTAAACCCGTCAAATTCAGTTTTGAATATGATGTACCGGTTCGGGAACAGCGTGGAAGGCTTGATACGCATGTTGTCACCGATCGCGAACTCACTATGCCTGCCTCGGAAGCTATCCGTGGTGAGGATTGTGCGGTCCAATTGCGCGGAAAACCGTTCACTATCAAGTTGACCAGTCCAACCGGCAATTAGCTCACCATTCTGATCGAATTCTTTCCGTTCACGGTAATTGAAAACTTCATTACCTTCAAGCAACTCTTTTCCAAACAGGTCATAGAAGAATTGGGGTTCCTCTTCTAGCTGGAAACGATCGGAGAACTTTGATTGCCCTTCAATCGTTGGCAGCAATGGTTCTTGAGGTCCCAGACTTGACGCACCGCAACCGTACAAGACAAAACAACTCAAGATACATGCAATAACAGAAACAGTATGTAACCACCGTTTCAACATTTTCATTTTTTCTTGCCTCCATGAAGTAAATTGGATTTATTTTGAAACCGACGAAAAAAGTGATAAGGAGAGTAAACAACAGGCAGTAAATACCTGTTAATCAATACAAGGCTAATCTTTCATCAAACTCTCTGATTCCATTAGCACCATATTTCATCCTAAACTACACCGAGAAATCAGTAGCCACGAAATCTACCTTTGGCTAACTTCCGCTCCATCCACCTTAGGGCGACTATGTCTGCCCTTGGTGTCCCCAAAGTTCGCTAAGCCCAAGTAGGTTCCCTGCTAGTCAAAGGAACACACTTTAGTTTTCTTGCCCTTGAGCAACTTTTTTCTACTTTTTTTCAGCTATTTCAGCTGTACTAAAGATTGCCGTTAAGAGCCTGTTTGAAAAGTCATTTGATTCGATTTCGCATCAAGTAGATGGAAGCGATGTATACCATAGTTTCAGCAGTCTTAGGAAAGCGTTCATAATCCAAAGTCAATCGACGAAACCAACCAAGCCAAGAGAATGTGCGTTCAACAATCCATCGTAACGGAACAACTTCAAACCCCTGCTGCCCTAGCGTAGATGCAATCTCTAGTTGACACTGATGAGCCAGATATAACCAGTCTTCTAATTCGCCGCGATAGGCGGCATCGGCACACACCAACTGAATTGTTATGTACCAGCTAAACACTTCTGTTAGTAACTCGATAGCTATCTGATTGTCACTAACATTGGCATCAGTGACTTTGACCATCAATGGAATACCCGTCGTATCCGTTACCAGATGGCGTTTGCGTCCTTTGACCTTCTTGTGACCATCAAATCCTCTAGTCTCCGCCAGTTCCGTCGTCTTAACGGATTGGCTGTCAATGATAGCTGCTGTCGGTGATGGTTGTTTGCCGCCATCACAACGTGTTTGTTCGCGAAGTGCCTGATGAATCAAGAGCCATGTGTTGTCGACTTGCCACTTTCTGAAATGGTAATAGACGGTTTGCCACGGTGGCATATTATGGGGTAGCATTCGCCACTGGCAACCGGACTTGACGACATAAAAGATAGCATTGATGATTAAGCACATCTCCCATTTTGGAGGTCTGCCTAATGGTTGAGGGGCTGGCAGAAACGAGGACAGTTTCTCCCACTGTGCATCAGTCAAATCACTGGGATAACGCTTGCGGTTCATGTTTACTCCTTTCATTGGTTCAGATTTAACTGCTCCAATGAGTAAACGTAAACATCAACCGTTCAGACAACTTTTTTCTTTTTCTAATAGGTTCTTGAGGGCATTTACCCCAAAATAGCCCTTTCTCTAAGGCGATTCCGGACTTTTCAAACAGGCTCTAAGAAGTTCGTCTCCAAACAAGTCATAAAAGAATTGGGGTTCTTCTTCCAGTTGGAATCGGTCAGAGAACTTTGACTGTTTTTCGATTGCCGGCAACAAGGGTTCCTGGGGTCCTGGACTCGATCCTCCGCAACTATATAACCCAAGTTGCCACCTATAATTGAATTGAAAAACCCAGGGTTTTCGTTAGAGTTGAGGAGTTCACTATTCCCTCAATACCCTAAAGGAGAACCCATGGATATTCAAATTGTAACTGTATTCTGTTTATGTGACGCTCTCTTAAAAGCATTCAAACATCAATCCGACCCACAAACTCGGAGGTCAGATGCCGAAATTATGACGACTGCACTGGTGGCAACACTCTTTTTCGGTGCCAATTTCGAAACCGCTCGTGATTTTCTCCAAACTCACGGCTATATTCCAAACATGCTCTCAAAGAGCCGGTTCAATCGACGACTTCATCGAATTAAACCCATGTTCATCACTCTGTTTGAAATCTTGGGCGAAAGTTTTGTACAACTCAATAAGCAGAAACGCTACGCCGTAGATACTATACCCATTGTTGTTTGTGATAATATCCGTATTCGTCGCTCAAAAATTTACACCGATGAAACATTTCGAGGTTATCAGTCGTCCAAACGTCGGTATTTCTACGGTTTAAAGATTCATCTGCTAGTTACTGCTCAACGACAGCCGGTTGAATTCTTTTTGACCCCGGGCAGCACCGGTGATGTTGAAGGCTTACAATACTTTGACTTCGACTTACCACCGGGCAGCCGTGTCTATGGAGACAAAGCATACAATAACTATGAGATAGAAGACAGTCTTGCCGAAGCTGGAGTGGAGTTGAAGTCGATACGTAAAAAGAATTCAAAGCGGCAGTATCCGCCATGGGAAGCCTATCTGGTCAATTATTACCGCATGTCTGTTGAGGCGACCGCGAGTTTGATTGAAAGATTGTTACCGCGTTCCATTCATGCCGTGACACCACAAGGATTTGAACTGAAAGTCGTCTTATTTGTAGTGGCTACCAGTATCAACCAATATAAACCAACTCAGAATTTACTCATATAGCTGATACTTGAGGAATAGGTGGCAACTTGGGTTATATAAGAGAATACAACTCAACATACATGCGATAACGAAAACAGTATTTAATCGCTGTTTCACTATTCTCATTTTTCTTGAATCCAAGAAGCAAATCGAAATTATTTTGAAATCGACGAAAAAAGTGATACGGAGAATAAACAAAAGGAAGTAGAAACCTGTTAATCAATACAATATCTTGTCCCGATCACCTGACTCCGAATGCGCGACTCCTTCCTAAACTATACCGAGAAAACAATAGTCGCGAAACCTACTTGAGACTGAATCCCGAGCCGCCCATTTGAGGTTCGCTATGTCTGCCTGCGGTACCCTTAAAACTCGCTCTTGACAACGTGTGATTGTCTGCCAATTACAGGATAACATAAGTGGATTTCAAAAATGAGCCTTTACGATATCACTTCTGGTAATATCTGTCAAGACTTTTTTTTGACTAAATAACGATTGGCTGTTTGTGTCGGATTTGTGCGATGAAACCCAATGACAGATTTAAAAACTGATGCTCCTTTCGTCGATCATATCAAATCATGAACATGCGCGCATTTACGCCACGGCAACGACTTCAATAAGAGTGTGAGTTGCTGTGGTGAGCCTTCAGGATACCGGAGAGCGATTGGTCGTCCGGAGATCGTACCGGAGTGTTGGTTAGGTCGTAATAAACCCTTGGACGGAAAGATTAGCGTGGGTTATTCGATCGCGGGTCGTCCTCAAGGATTGACGTGATGTCGTGGCGAGATTGAGGACTAGTACAATGGCATCGGCGTGAACACCCAGAGCGAGTCCATCAGCCGACGACAGAAGCGGGGACGTGTCAAGTAATATGAGTTCATAATGTTCTCGGAACTGCTCAAAGAGCGCTTGCATGCGGGGAAAGTCAAGAAATTCAATCGGGGTAGACACAATGCTATTCATGTTGAATAAATCGACATTCGCGGTTTCAGTCTCTTGAACCGATCCCTGCCAATCCGTAACCGATTCAAGCTGTGAAGATTGCCGCGCAGAATCAGACGATACGCCGAATATCTCACGCTGCTTTGGAGCAAGTACATTACAGTCAACGACTAGGACGGGGGATTTTACCAAAGATAGTGTAACTCCCAGATTAGCGGTGATCACAGAAACGAGGTCGTTGGAATCGCACCCTGCGAACATGAGCACCTGCTTATTGGTCTCGGGATTTGACAGATTGATGTTTGCAGCAATTTCTTGATAAACCGCCGGAACGGCGCGAGAGTCGATATCTGGATTTTGCCGGTTCCGCACGTCCCCTAAATGCATTACGCCCAGTTCAGATTCTACCTCATCGGACGAGCTATAGCTCGTGCTGAAATACTCCATGAGCAAGGCAATAGAAACCCCCAGCGTCAAACCAACGATGCCGGCAATCGCTACAATTGCCTTGACTCTAGGACTCGTGGGACTCTTACGAGGAACCGCGCCGTCAACAACTCCAAGACCCCCTATCGTGCCCCCGGCATGCGATGTAACATGCGACGGATCCGACTCCGCGATTAAGATGCGCGTCTGCAAAATTCGCGTGAACGTCTCTTTTGTCAACTCGTGTCTGAACTCGATCTCCCGCTTCATTTTGTCAAGCGACAATTCATTCTCGGGTATCGTACCAAGCAGTTGTTCCAGCTCGGTTTCTACCTCTTCGAGTTGAGTTTTGACCAGCGGAAGGTTGTGTTGTGCTCGAATGATGCTGGTTCGTAGATTTATCAAACGCTCCTGAACAGCATTATAGAGTGGGGATACACCGTGAGCCACCGAAGTAATAGCTTCATTAGATATTGAGGTGGACAATCTGTCCTCAATGTCCTTAATTTGCGCTTTGATAGACTGCATCCCCGGAGCGTTCTCACCTATTCCAGAAGCAATTAATCCAGTTCTTTGAACCTCAAGAGCAATTAGCCTCTCCATTTGAGACAACCAGATGGGATTAGTACCCATCGTTTCTGTCAGTTTCGAATATTCGGGGTGGTTCTTGATTTCTTCCCTAAGATGCTCCAATTCCTTCTCAGACGAACCAATTCCCCACTCGAGTTGTTCCTGGTTACCTCGTAGGGCTGCCCGTCTCAGGAAAAGACTGGAGAGTTTTTCTCGCCAGGTTCCAGGACCGCCGTTTTCCCGAACAAACTCGGACGCCTCAAGTTCTCTTTTGTCTATCTCAACCCGCAATTCTTGCATGGTATCATACAGCAATTTCTGGCGTTGCTCCAACTTGGAAGAATCCTGCACCCGGCGGTAATCCTGCATCTCGGCGACTAACTGATTGGTCAGGAGAGCCGCATTGCGCTCCCCACCTTCCTGCTCAGTAAGATTCAGCGAGAGCTCAATATACTGCGAGTCCGAGCGACTCTTTGATTTGAGGTTTTTCCTTATTTTCCCGACTGGGGGCAGGTAGGAAACACCGCCGACTCCCGATTCCTCAAGTTGTTCAATTGCCGTCGTTATCATAGACTCCGAAAGAAAGCGCTGACCGACGGTCTCCATCTCGGTTCGGTCAACGCCACCGGACAGGACGTTTTGAACAACATTGGCGGATGGAATAGGGGTGCTTGATGTTGGTTGGTCAAATAGTAGAAGCGCAGAGGCTTCATAAGTTTTGGGCAGGTGCAAACTAACTACTAGGGCAGTCCCGACAAGCAGTAAAAAACACAAGCAGATAATAAAATCGTACTTCTGAATTACAGAGAGGTAATCCCGTAAGTGAACCTCCTTTTGAGGCATCGAAATCGTATTTCCTTCCTCCATTAATGAGCGAAAACCTCTAGCTCCTTTCGTTATCTTAATCTTAAGCTGAATTCAAGAGCCATCCCGGTTCGTGATCGTAGGGCGTTTATGCTAATTGGGAACAGACTCATCGGATCCAACAATTATTGGACACGACGAATTACCTCTCCTCTAACGCGCCGCCTCAATCTGTTCTTCGCTATATGCTTCATCGATCCACTCGGTAATACGCCACTCACCGTCTCTCAGCTCAAAGATAAACAGATTGTCCCCTTCGGCATACCACCCCGTGTATCCACCCTCAAGAGAGACACCATCTGCTACGAACCCTTGAATCCTATAGTGGACTCTTACTTCGGCTCTGTCTCGCTCCGGGTTTAATTCGATTTCGGGCGGCTCTTCAAGTTCTATTTCAATGTCTTGATACAATGAAAACACACGAATTGCCGAATCTCTCTCTTCACGAATATCATCAAATGTGACGTCATCTGTTGTATCGTCGGGTGTTCCCATATCCGAGACATATCGAAAACCGTCCGCCCAGAAAACATCTATGTACGCATCTACATCCTCAGTTTCATAACCGGTACGCCACGCTTTCAACACCGTTTCAATCGCGCTCGCTTCTTGGGATCGGGGTGCGCCGACCTTCTCTACATCGCCGCAACTCAAAAAACTTAACGTTACGACCACCGTGAGAAATAAACTACCTGCTTTGGGAAAAATCTTGAGTATCACTGACAACCTCCACAACACGTTTTCATCCGAGAAGATTCTATCTTTAGCTAGGATTAACGGTCAGACAAACTTGATTTCTCGACAATGACAATCAAACTGCCTAAATTTCCTAGGAATCACATGGGCCAAAGCTGATCTTCTTTCAAAAAGTTTTCCTTAGATTCAAATATAATTTTTCCGGCGTTACACCGACACTCACGCCTAATTTCTCAATTTCCTTAGATTCATCAATGAGTATATTGACTTTTGCATTCGCGTTATAGAACTTCGCACCAATGTAAGAATCAATGACACTATACGCCCATACACCGATTGCACCGTATATGAATAGCTGCCTAAGTTTGTAGCGCTCATTGGAGCGCTCGTATTGTGCGAGTGCTTCCTCGGATTTCGGGTCTATGGTTGCCGCCGGAAGATACCGATTGGTATAAATGTTCTGGAAGGACTGATGTGCCGCGAGGGCGCCCGCGAGCGATGCCCCCACTCCTATCACCGACAACGTTCCTCGAATCGGACTGCGCGAATAATACTGACCCCAGCCAGGTATTATCGACGATCGGACAACAGAACCAACTGGAGATATGAGCCGGAACTCCTCCGTTTGGGCAACGCAAACCTGCGCGAAAGCCGATAAGAAAAGCGTAATTGTCACAATCTTCACTTGGCACCACCCGGCAATTCCCTGCAGAACTAAATCACTGCAACTGTCGCAACCGTAAAATGATAACGAAATGTGAATCTGCTGTCAACCAAAAAAGCGAACAACCCATGCGGCACGCTATGGGTTGTTCGCATCGACACGGCAAAAGACCATCTCGCGCTATCACCTTCGACGGCTTGATGTGCGCTCTCTGTTTCGCGCACGACTGCTTGAACGATTCTCCTGATCGTCATCATCATTGCTGCTTGCGCTCGACGACTGGCGACTTGGAGCCGCTGATACTCTTGAGCGTGACGGAGGTGGCGAGGAACTCGATTTGGTTGACCGGCTGCGTGAAGGTACTGAAGACGCAGTTTCCTTTCGCCTTGAACCCGATCGAATGTTTGACTCCCTTGGCGATGATGTGCGAGTCCGACCCGAGTACGACTTCGAACGATTATACAGTTGACTGCGTCGTTCCGCATTTGAGCGAATGCCACTATTTGTCTTATCATTGTCAGCAACCGAGCCGCGAGGATAATATCTTCTGTTCGACTGTTCCGCAGAACTTCGATTGACAGACGTCCTACGGTTCGAACCCATAGCATTTAACCGATCTCGCAGTGTGCCTGACCTAGTCCGATAACTTGTGCGCTTTCGCTTGGTGGAAACGGTCGCATTTTGATCTACTCGATCACTCAACGCCGGTTGCTGTTCGCGATGCTTTTCGATAACCGAACGGACTCTTGGTTGGACGTTTACCGCGCTTAGTCGCTTTACGTGATACCGATAACCGACTCCTACTGTATTGCCGGCGGACATTTTCGTGCTCCTTGCTCCATTGATTCAGTTGGGTCCGCCTCTTTTTTACCGAAGTCTTGGGGCCCACATAAACGTATCTCGGGTTTGAATATGATCTATAACAATAATTAGGATAATACGTGTAGTAACGATGGAGGTAATTGCCGTAAGAATAGCGAATGGCGTAGTAGTGGCGATCATAGATTGGGTAACTCCACCGGATGTAATAGTCATGATCTGTTGCATAGTAGCAAGGACCGTCGTAAAAATACAGGTAGGTGTAGCGGTGCCAAGGCCGCCATTCATAGCTTCTTGCGTATCGGTGATACCGGTGAATATGACGCTGTTTTCGATAAGTGACAACGTCTACGTACTCTATATCGAGCTGCTCGCCATCTTGGGCAACAATATGCATCTCGAGAAAGCCGTTGTCAACGTGGCCCGCTGCAGAAATTTTGATGGTTTCCGAGCGGCGGTTTGCCCGTAACACGAACGTATCACCGTAACGAGTTTCATCGGCATGTTTGTCGTCATAACCGCGACGTGTGTATTCACGTTTGGTATTACGAATCCAAACACGACCGGCAATTGATTCGTAATCCTCAATGTAGGGCTCACTGGGTTCGCCCCGGTAGCGCACCAAGATCTCAATGTACTGAGCTTGTGCAGGAATCTCAAAGAAGTATATCGCGCTGGCAATAGCAAATTCGTAATCATCTTCCTGGATATACTGGCTTGCCCAAGCCGTCAAGCGCGCACCATCTTCAACGTGAGGACTTGCGTTAATTGTTGCGTTGCCCCGTTCAACCCACTCGTCAACATCGTTGCCTGCTCGATGTTCGCGGCTTAGCCGATCCGAATAAGAACTGTAGTCATAGGCTTGGGTTACCGCCGGTATAGCAAGCAAAAAGAGGCAGCTTAACAACACCCACGGACTCAAAATTTCAACTCGGACGCTCATCATAATCTCTCCTAAATCGGAATGGGCTTTACTTGCCCAAAGAAATAATCTAGATGCCACAGCCGCCATGAACAATTACCGATGAACTACTTGGCCATAGAAGCATGCTCGGTCCGTCTCAAATCTCTGTTTTCAATCTGTCGTAATAGTGGTACAAACTGTCGTAAAACTGATACTCTTTACCGAATTATGCAAACTCTGAAGAAGGAATTGCCATGTAAAATCGTTGTGTGGCTTTAGCATTAAACTGAAGGCCTTTCCGCTCTGCTACCCCCTAGTCCAGAGGAGCCATATTCCTACGTCTATCAGTCATTAACTCCCGGAGAATCGGCGCAACACCAATGCGAATGGTATTGTCTCACCTTGCCTAGTGTCGCCACATAACGCCGACTAGAAGGCGCTTCCTAGCCTAAAAATACGCGTGCCTACTATTAGTCCTTACAATTTTAATGCCAAGTTTCTGTAGGGTCTTGCCAATATCCCTCTTGTGTAAGGTGGACACTGCCCCCAACCTTTGCGAGCCTCAACGGGGAATATCCGAGTGGATAGAAATCTTCACATGTTGCGTCCGTATCGGTGCTACCGACTTTTTCACCGGTCAACCAAAAAGACCAATTGGTCAAAATCTCGCCCGTTTCCTTCTACGATTTATCAACCCCGTCTGTCAAATTGCATACGTGTGCACAGTCGACCCACATCGCTAGATTCGCTTAAGACGCATCAAATAGTGCTAACCCCAATTCTTCTGCCGCGCATCTGGGTGGTTGCTGGTGCTTTCGCCGGGTTGCTTCCGCAGCGCTTTTGCGCTTACAGGGGAAATCTGGAACCATTGTACACTACAAGCCTAATCTTGCAATAGTTCAACCGCTTCACCGCCGCGCAATCCTGCAGCATTTGAATCGTCAGTGTCCAGATGCATCTGCAGAACATAGGAGGAGGAGATTTTTGGTCGGATGTTCTCAAGCGTCAAAGCACGCTCGCCCGGTATCCGTACCTTGAGCAGATCGCCCTCTTCTACACCCAGAGATGTCGCAATTTGGGGCGTCATATGGATGTGCCGAGTCGCGCATATCGCGCCCTCGTTCAAGTAGACCGACCCTGCCGGTCCAATCAGGCTTATTGGTTCTGATCCCGCAAGATCGCCGGAATCGCGAATCGGTGGATCTAGTCCCAATCGAATGGCATCCGTACGCGCAAGTTCTACCTGTGTATAGTCTCTCGCCGGGCCCAAAATTCGCACGCCCTCAATTGACCGCATCCGCCGTCCAACCACGGTCAAAGTCTCCTTTGCAGCAAACGCCTCTGGCTGATATAGGGGGGCAAGAGTCGTCAATTGGTGTCCCTTGCCGTAAAGAACATTCAGATGCTCTAGGGACACATGGGCGTGTCTCGCCGAAACTCCGACAGGAATCTTCTTTTGGGAGATCGCGGCATCGCAGGCGCGCTGGCCGGCATCACAAACTCGCAAAGCACAGCCGCTACAAGACTGATCGCTGCCAATCTGATCTAACACCTTGCGCGTGATTGTTTCAATTAACGCCTGGTCTCGCATGCGTAATGGACCCTAGTTTCAGGTTGACGAATCTTCGTCATTCAGCCCCATTGGCAATGCCGGCCCATTCTCGGTTGAAGAAGGTAGCATAGATTCAACCTCCGCATGCGGTCTCGGGATGACGTGGACTGAAACAACTTCGCCGACCTTTCCGGCAGCTTCCGCACCAACATCTGTGGCGGCTTTTACCGCCCCAACATCGCCGCGCACCATCACGGTTACATAACCACCGCCGATCTTTTCATATCCGACAAGTTGTACCTTTGCGGCTTTTACCATCGCGTCCGCGGCTTCCACACTCCCCACCAAACCTCTCGTTTCAACCAAGCCCAGTGCATCTCCAGCCATATCTTATCGCTGCCTCCTCAAACTCCCAAATATAATTTTGATATGATAGGTTTTCTGTTCAATAGATTCTTAAAGATTCAACTCGATAGCAGTATATCATAATGTTCCTAGTGATTCAACAGAAACTAAGGACCGTGCAGGAAAAACGCACCTGAACTTGTGGAAGGAAACAAAGACAATTGGACAGACTCCGTGATAGTTTTCTGCCTCGACTTCGCACATTTGTACGGGTGGGATTGAAGGAATGGAAAATCATGGAACGAATGGTGAGTGAGTGATGAAATGAACTAATAACGAACTTGATTGGGCTCCCATAGAAAATCCCTTGAGATAGAAGTCTTCAATTGGAGCAAAACTCGTCAATCCGAATACAGCCGACATGATAATTCCGGCACGAAAACCAATTGGCGGTTTTAGATGCAATTCACCCAATGTTACATGAACCGCCGTCATGATTCATCTGAATCCCTTTTGCTTAATGCCAGTGTGAGACCGGCAATTATGACCGCCAGGACAATAATGGCACCCAGCGCCAATGGCCAGAAAAGAAATCCCATCTTTTGAAATAAGAATACTTTGTCGTCCTTCTTCGTCATCTTTAGTGGAAAATACCTGTTCCCGCCAGCAACCACGTTTACCGGTTTACCTACCCGATCGCCATAGCCATCTTTATAGACGCTGACAAAGTATCTGCCTGCAGGTAGATTAGTGATTTCGTATTCGCCATAGTCATCTGTGGCCCCTTTGAATTCATTGCCAGCGACATCTTTGATAATTACTTCGACGCCCGGAATTGGAGCCTGCTGGGGTGAAGTATCTTCAATTGTTCCACGTATCGTTCCACCATTACCGGATACTGACGTTTCTTGAGCAACGCAAATAACAATACATATCGCTGAAAAAATCGAGATACTTGGAATTACCCTCAACCGTATCATAATTGCCTCCCTTTAGCTCGACTTTGTACATTATGTAACCCAAGTTGCCACCTATAATTGAATTGAAAAACCCAGGGTTTTCGTTAGAGTTGAGGAGTTCACTATTCCCTCAATACCCTAAAGGAGAACCCATGGATATTCAAATTGTAACTGTATTCTGTTTATGTGACGCTCTCTTAAAAGCATTCAAACATCAATCCGACCCACAAACTCGGAGGTCAGATGCCGAAATTATGACGACTGCACTGGTGGCAACACTCTTTTTCGGTGCCAATTTCGAAACCGCTCGTGATTTTCTCCAAACTCACGGCTATATTCCAAACATGCTCTCAAAGAGCCGGTTCAATCGACGACTTCATCGAATTAAACCCATGTTCATCACTCTGTTTGAAATCTTGGGCGAAAGTTTTGTACAACTCAATAAGCAGAAACGCTACGCCGTAGATACTATACCCATTGTTGTTTATGATAATATCCGTATTCGTCGCTCAAAAATTTACACCGATGAAACATTTCGAGGTTATCAGTCGTCCAAACGTCGGTATTTCTACGGTTTAAAGATTCATCTGCTAGTTACTGCTCAACGACAGCCGGTTGAATTCTTTTTGACCCCGGGCAGCACCGGTGATGTTGAAGGCTTACAATACTTTGACTTCGACTTACCACCGGGCAGCCGTGTCTATGGAGACAAAGCATACAATAACTATGAGATAGAAGACAGTCTTGCCGAAGCTGGAGTGGAGTTGAAGTCGATACGTAAAAAGAATTCAAAGCGGCAGTATCCGCCATGGGAAGCCTATCTGGTCAATTATTACCGCATGTCTGTTGAGGCGACCGCGAGTTTGATTGAAAGATTGTTACCGCGTTCCATTCATGCCGTGACACCACAAGGATTTGAACTGAAAGTCGTCTTATTTGTAGTGGCTACCAGTATCAACCAATATAAACCAACTCAGAATTTACTCATATAGCTGATACTTGAGGAATAGGTGGCAACTTGGGTTATGTACATTAGGTAGGGCGGGATCAAACTAACGATTAACTAAAATTAAGTGATTGAATAGGGAGAAATCAATTGAGATCGACCAAACAATCAACGGAGTGAATTGCGAAGGCGATAGTAAATCCCGCAGTGAGGACGATAGATATCCTGGTAGCGAAGAATCGAGGGAATGGACAATGACCGCGGTAGTGTTCCCTAAGAGACTCTGCAACATTGCCTCTTAGGATCACGGAAACCCTAATTTCTGCTCAAAAGGAATGATCTATTGAGAGTAGAGCGGCAGGAAATCTTCCGCTCTTTCACCTCTCCCTTCTTCCTATCCTAGTCGATGCGGAAGATAAACCATTAATTGAAACCTGCATTGTTAGCGGTTGTCCCAAGATTCTTTCAAGATTTTGCGGTCTTACTATCTACCCACACGTTATGGCAAATGCCAACAGATCCTGACATGGACACTACGGTCAAGCTGTACTCCCGGCTTGCAACGAGACGCTCAAGGGATTCGCATGTTCCATTATAGCCTTCATACAAGGCACATATTTTCGCGCTTCGTCATACTCACTTGCAACAGCGATTAAGGCGGCCCGCCGAACTCGCATGCCAACTCCCGTTAACTCAAGGAAGTGCTGACTCCATTTGCGGCCTTGGCTTGCTTGCGTCGAGAATGGAGCACGGGCTCGGTGTATCCGTTTGAAACGGCTCTCCCGTTGAATACTAGATCGAGTGCGGCTTGAAATGCGAGGCTCTCATCAAATTCAGGCGCCATGTTCCGATAGTTCTCATCCGCCGCATTCTGCTCGTCAACAACTTCTGCCATGTGCTTGAATGTCTCAACAACTTGCTCTTTGGTTACTATCTGGTGATGCAGCCAATTGGAGATGTGTTGACTCGAGATTCTCAGCGTCGCCCGATCCTCCATCAAAGCCACTTCGTGAATATCCGGCACCTTGGAACAACCGATGCCCTGATCCACCCAGCGAACAACGTATCCCAATATACCCTGAACATTATTGTTCAACTCCTGTTGAATTTCAGCGGCGGACAATTTTCTGTCCAAGATAGGTGGTGTCAAGATTCGATCTAGATTTGCACGTCCTCTGCTTGCAAGCTCGATCTGTCTCTTCACCACACTCACTTTATGGTAGTGTATAGCATGGAGCACGGCGGCTGTGGGAGAGGGAACCCAAGCCGTGCTAGCTCCTGCCCGCGGATGACTTATCTTGGATTCACACATATCTCGCATTAAATCTGGCATTGCCCACATTCCCTTGCCAATTTGGGCCATTCCCACAAGTCCGGCTTCAATCCCGATATCTACATTCCAATCCTCATAGGAATTCATCCAAGGTTGGTTTTTAATCTCCATTTTGGGGAGCATCGGTCCAAGTTCCATGCTTGTGTGAATTTCATCTCCAGTCCTGTCTAAGAATCCGGTATTGATGAATACAACACGCTCCTTGGCAACAAGCAGCGCCTCTTTCAGGTTAACGGTAGTGCGGCGTTCTTCGTCCATGATTCCGATTTTTATTGTATTTCTTTCAAGTCCCAGCGCATCTTCTACTCTCTCAAACAGTTCGACCGTCGCTTCCACTTCCTCTCGCCCATGGAGTTTCGGTTTAACAATGTAGATGCTGCCCGTTCGGCTATTGCTGAACTTCCCGTTTCCATTCAAATCGTGCATGGCTGCCAGAGAGGTGACCATGGCATCAAGGAAACCTTCCGGAATCTGTTCGCCATCTGATGTAACCACAGCGTCCGTATACATGTGGATTCCAACATTACGTATAAGAAGCAAACTTCGTCCCGGTAACGTTAGGGTATCTCCCTCGGGCGTCAGAAACGTCTTGTCGGGATTCAGTCGACGGATTATTGACTTTCCATTTTTCTCAAGAGAGGCCTCAAGAGATCCTTTCATTATACCCGTCCAATTCCCGTAGACTTTTGCCTTGTCCGTAGCATCAACGGCTGCGACCGAGTCTTCACAATCTTGGATAGTAGTAATAGCGGCTTCCAGCAGGATGTCTTTTATTCCTGCCGGATGAATTTTTCCAATCGGACTCTCTGAATCTATCAGTATTTCGATATGCAGACCGTTGTTTCTCAGCAGTATGCTGGATAATTCGTTGCCGGACATCGTATATCCAACAAATTTACTCGGATCCGCCAAACCTGCCTTGCGATTTTTTCCGAGCCTCGCGATTAGCTGTCGTCCATTGAACTCGAATTGCGTGACTTCGGAATAGGTTCCGTTTTCCAGGGCAATGGTCTCGTCCAAAAACGATGATGTCTTCCCTATTACAAGCGCACCGCGAACCGGATTATACGTCAATCTTTTCTCCGCGCCGTCCTCTTCTGAAATCACATCGGTCCCATACAATGCGTCAAATAGGCTTCCCCAACGCGCGTTCGCAGCATTTAATGCATAACGGGCATTATCAACAGGTACAACCAATTGAGGACCAGCTATAGTCGAGATTTCCGGATCGACATCTGCTGTCGTAACGCGAAAATCCTCGCCTTCGGGAAGAAGATAGTTAATTTCGCTTAAGAAATCTTTATACTCACTCATTTCAATTGGCTGACCTTCTCGCGCTAGATGCCATTCGTCAATCTGCTTCTGTATCGTATCGCGCTTTTCCAACAGTGCTCGGTTCTTTCTGCCCAAATTCTTAACAATCTTACCCAACTCGGACCAAAAAACATCGCTGTCCACGCCAGTGCCCGGCGCAATTTCCTCCTGTACTAGCTGATAAAGACATCTGTCTACCGTGAGTCCGCCCACTTCTACTCCATCTGCCATAAATAATCCTTTCGCTTTATAGTTGCGTTAAATAATCTGCCCCCGGTTACCGAGCTTTATAGGTGTAATCTGCTATACTGTCTTCGCAAAATCATATCAAAGCATCTAGATAACCGTTAGTTACCCGGTGACACAATTTAGCTCGAATTTTTTGCGCAACATCTTGACGACAACCGGTGGCACCATTTCAAGTAACTTTTCATCGCTTACCTTCGGGCTGCCCATTTGAAAAATCTCGACCACTAACGTTGAACTGAGATAAGCGTATTTGGCATTAGCCATCATGAACAGCGCGTCAACCTCGGGAGCAATCTGGTGATTCATCCGTGCCATCTGGAATTCATCTTCAAAGTCAGACATTTCTCGCAGCCCGCGAATAACGGTACATGCGCCGCGTTGCTGTGCATACTGCGCGGTGAGCCCTGAATACTGCTCAATCGTGATGTGATTGTAATTCTTGGTCACCGCCTCCAGCATTTCCTTACGTTCTTCAAATGTAAAGCGCGGCGGTTTGGAAGGGTTTATGCCGATAGCAATTACAATCTCATCAAAAAGAGACAGCCTTGAGATTCTGTCTATCAAATCCACGTGACCGTTGGTCACAGGGTCGAAACTGGCAGGAAAAATAGCAATCTGTCGTGACAAGGCCAGCTCCTTTTATTGATGATGTTTTGTAAGAAAATATTGAGATTCAACATCACTTTTCACAGTTGCAGCGCATGACATTTTCGACATCCGAGTCATTGTTTCGATTAGTGATGGCTGCCCCCGCCCTTCAACGCGGTCCGCGCACGGTGGCGATTGCCTCAAACTCAAAAGAGTGTAGCACACGTCAAATTCAATCTCAAGCGAAAAGAGCGCTGTCGAGATGCGAAAGCTGTCTAGAACTTTGGCCAAATGAGCAACCTCCAGTCTTGCGTACACGCTATTGTTATTCATAACGAGTTTTCAATATTCTTTCTATTGATGTACCCGAAGAATACTGATAGAATTTCGTACTTTCTTTTTCGGCATAGAAGTCTACGAATGGAAGAATCTCGATTGTTCTTTATAATTCTGATTGTAAAGTGAGGATTATCTTGGACGAAAAGAAAACGGGCTCCAAAGGAATACGCTGGTGGTTACTAATAACGATCATTGCAATTACCGTATTGGCAGGCACCTGGATCTGGATTAATGATGCCGGGCAGCGCCAAGAGAAGGTTTTTCAAGTCGTTTTTGTAGCCGTAATCTCCGTTTTCCTAATCCTATGCTGGTTGTTACTGTTCTCGCGCCTGAAATGGCGAACACGGATTCTCTCTATTGGTGGGTTCGTTTTGGTAATCCTACTTGGCATCGCTCTCTTTCGTATCCGCGGCGTCACAGGTGATTTGGTGCCGATTCTGGAATGGCGTTGGACACGAACCGTCGGCGAGTCAACAATGCCAGACTTTGAGTTGGCCTCACAACTCCTAGTTGGCGACTATCCGCAGTTCCTCGGTCCAAACCGCAACGCCACCCTGAACGGAATAAGATTGGCACGAGATTGGGCAACCCGACCCCCGCGTTTGGTGTGGCGTCAGCCAATAGGGGAAGGCTGGTCGGCATTCGCAGTGGTCGGTGATCGCGTGTACACGCTAGGGGCAACCGGACTACTGAATTGCCTCGATTTTGCAACCGGAAAACCCATCTGGTCGACGGACATCGTTCACGACAACAGGTCAAAGGTTGCTGTCTGGGGCATGAGCGGCTCACCGCTGATCATCAACGATTTGGTCGTCGTGAGTGCGGGTGGGATGGAAGGCAGATCTCTGGCAGCGTATCACAAGGATACCGGGAAATTCATGTGGGGTGGCGGAAACGATTCGTCAGGCTACAGTTCACCGCAACTGAGAACACTTGCCGGCTTACCGCAAATTCTAATTTTCAACTACAAGAGCATCGTATCTCACGATCCGGATAAGGGACATGTTCTTTGGCGTTACGCATGGCCCAGTGCGGAACCGGTCGCGCAGCCGGTCCCTCTACCTAACAACCAATTGCTCGTTTCCAGCGGCTACGGAATTGGATCTAAGCTTTTCCAAATTCAGCGCGATATAGACGGAAAACTAGGTGCGAACCTAGTCTGGGAAAGCCGAGGCTTAAAGGCGAAATTCACAAATGTTGTGTACAAAGACGACCATATTTATGGGCTTGACGATGGAATTCTTGTATGCTTAAACATCTCTGACGGAAAACGGGCATGGAAAAGAGGAAGGTATGGACATGGTCAAATCATCCTTGTCGATGATCTGTTGCTCATACAAGCTGAATCTGGAGATGTCGTCCTGCTAGAAGCCAATCCAACGTCCCATGTGGAACTTGGGCGATTTAGCGCACTGATGGGAAGAACGTGGAATAACCCGACGCTCGCGGCCCCTTATTTGCTCGTCCGAAATGACCGGGAGGCCGCGTGCTACGAACTGCCGCTAGAGTAACCGGCTTCTCTACCCTTGTTTGGGCTTGTCCTGATAACATCAATTGATGTATGTATATTCGATTCAATGTCGGCATAAACTCGCCTAATCGTGTAGAAGAAGAATTTACAGATTCGCCGACACATTTTTGGGATCTTCGACTTCTCCTCCATTCCTCTCCATTCACGTGTGATTCAGCGCGAGGTAACGGACCACTTCACATCAGAATTAGACACTATTGATCGGGCGAATCCCGATTCGAGCATTGCTCCGCAGCTTGAGTTATGCTAATATGTGCTTACTACATTGCAACTGAAAGGAATTTGATGGACTCCTAAATACAACATTGCGGAGGTAACACAATGCGATTTCGAGTAACTATGATTCTGATACTTTTTTTTAATTTTGCGTCTGTGTGGGGAGAGGCACAAGACTGGAAGATTGTCCGACAAGACGACTTCGTTCGAAACGACGGCGTGGAAGGAATTCTTCAGGATGTGCATTTCACAAATACCGAAAACGGCTGGGCAGTTGGTTTAGGGAATCTCGTACTCCACACCGCCGACGGAGGGGAAACATGGGTGAAACTGGAATTCGAACTAGAAAGAGCAATCGACTTCTGGAATCTCTACTTCTTCGATGAAAACGTAGGTTTTATCACGGGAGTTGGGGGAACTATCCTCAAAACTACGGACGGAGGTGTAACCTGGGGACAAAAAAAATGGGAAGTTGAAGCCGGAGTCAGCGGGCGAAGACGTTTAACGGACACGTGGCTGATAGACGGAAAACGGGGATTCATGGTCGGCGAAAATAATACACTCCTTAGGACCACGGATGGCGGGGAAACGTGGAGTGGCGAAGGAAGGGGAGTCGCCGTAGGTCAAACCCGAAACAATCTCGAACGCATTTTCTTCGGCTCGCCCACTCACGGCTGGATTGTCGGCTCATTTGGGACTCTGCTTCACACTGCGGACGGCGGGGAAACATGGGAACCGCAGAACCCTGACACGGACAGCAATCTGCACGGCATCCATTTCCTCGATTCGACGACCGGATGGATATCGGGGCAAGAAGGTTTCATCGCGCACACAAACGATGGCGGGGTAACATGGACACATCAGGAAACCGACGCATACGACAACTTTTACGATATTACCTTTGTCGATACCAGCATCGGTTGGGCGGTCGGCGATTATGGCGCCGTTGCACGCACAACCGACGGCGGTGCCACCTGGATGCTAGGAACAGCAGGAACTTCGACGACGTTATGGGCAGTCCACGCCGTAGACAAGAATCACTGCTGGGCGGTTGGAGAATGGGGACTTATTGTGGCTTACCAAGGAGATTGAGCGCTAAAGCAACTCGGCGTCAAGCTGCTACAACCGTAGGCTTGCTCCGAATCAATTCCTCTACTTCTGTACTACTCACTGTATACCTACAGTCCCACCTTCTATCAATTCAGCACTAGCGCGGGCGAAGTTTCGAATTGAGCAACTATTTTCAGTAAAACTCCGTCCTCAGCTAACGATGAAAGAAAGAGCATGGGACCCGATGCGTTGTAATCACAAACCGTATCAATCAACATGTCCAACTTTCCGTCTCTGTCAAGGTCACCCGCCCAGAGCAGGTACGTTACGACCGCATCAGACTTGTCGTAAGTACATATCACCTGAGAACGGCTGTCTTTAACCAGTTCAACTCCGAGATTAACACCACCAGCATCGGAATCCGTCCCCCTAAACGCCGTAATGGAATACGAGCTTTCTTCGTCAAGGTTGAACTCCAACGAACTTCCCATTGACAGCGGAAGTCGACCCGCGAAAAGAGTCTTAACCATTCCAGCCTTTAACGTGTCCATACCCGTTATCAGAAATAGCGGTGCATTTTGTCCTAGAACTGAGACACGCGTTGCGCCCGTTACATCCTCGTCATCTCCAATCGCCGGATCATAAAATGCGTCTACACGAACCGTTGTAGGCATCAAGGTATATCCGCTCCTTGTAGGATACAGCCCTAACCAAACCTCATTTGGCTCGGCAGTGATTTCGCAGAAAAATTCCCCTACTTGGAGTATCCGAACTTCTGGTTGTCTCAACGCTGCTAAGACGGACGTCTCCCGAGATTCAACTTCCCCTTGTACGGAATGAACGACACCGTATACGAGTAAAAAGGAAATTCCGAGGACAAGAAACAGCATTGAATTTGTGAATCGAGCGTGCATTTTTGATTCTCCTTTTGTCTGAGATCGCTATTGCGGGTTGCTCCACGTTTGCGCAAATTGTATGCCAAGACTCTAGATCTCCGGTGAAACCGCGAAAACAGTGGACTTCTCAAGGAGACGGGAACATCGGATGGCTGTGATAGGCTTACTGTATCGCTGGGATGGACGTGATAAGGTGTGTTCACTGTGACACACTGTAGCGTGAGCCACACGGGTGGGAAGATGAGTAGCAACAAGAAAGAACGACTTACCTCGGCGGATCTCGGGACACTGTTCTGGCAACTGCAACGGTCGCCACTATTCACAACACGTAACGACTAATTCCTCAAATGTTAGCGCGAAACGCGGCAACCTACCATTTCGGGATTTCCCCGAGCAGTAACTTCCGTTCGGGCGTGCCTTCTTCACGAAGTTTCGTTACCCGAGGTCCATCGAACGGTTCGCGCGATTTCATCCACGCGTTTTGATAGCACATCAAGCAGACACGTCTTCGGTTCGGAGACCTGTTTGCCGCTCCCCGGTGGTAGAGCCAACCATCAAATAACACAGCTTGGCACGGTTTAGCCAAGACAAACTTCTGATCCGGGAACACCGGATGTCCTTCAGGCGGCTTGAAAAGCGCGCGATGGCTGCCCGGGACAATCACAATCGGTCCATTTTCCATCGTCAATTCATCAAGAAAATAACCACAATTGATTTGGCCTGGCAAACTCCCATACGGTGTGTTATCCGGGTCCATCGGCCATGGTCCATCGCGATGCCAATTCTGATCCGGTTGATTTGGCTGGGTTACGCGCGCGGTTGCGCTGTGCAATTGAACGCAGTTGCCCAAGATTGCTCTCATTCGCTCCATGACCGGCGGATTGTCAATTAAGAAACTAAACCGGTCGTCCTGTTCTAATAGCTGATGGGTAAACTCCGAATTGAGCCTCGTGAACGTTTCATCAAGCGCGACTCGGAGCGTCCTCACCTGCTCATCGGTCAAGGCATTTTCAACAACCAAATATCCCCACTTCAAGAAGAAGCTTACTTCAAGCTGAAGTTCAACTGAGAGATCGGGATTGAGGCGAGTGGGCACAACGGGAGCATCGGCGGACATTGCGAATTCCAGTCAATTCTGAAGTGATTCGTCTGTATATGGGGTTTTACTTCTGCTCGCGGATTTAGGAAGGTTCTTGAATTTCCAATGAAATGAGGTTGGATTTCAGCGTGACAATTCCGCGGAGGGAATCCAGTGGAAGGTATATTTCATCCAGTTCCTTTGCTTGAACTTCCAAGGCATTAATTGCCATCTTCAGACCGGCAATATGTTTCTCTCTAGTATGTTCAGCGATTCGTTTTTTCGCTTGTACTCTTCCTATACGCTGCTGCGCATCATGAATGTGTAGCGATTCAAGTGTCACCGTATCCTTGTAGACACTTAGGTCTAATGAGACTTGTAGAGTGTAGACACCGGGCGTTAACGCATAATGATTCTGAATATCCTCTATGACGACCAGTTGCCCGGTTCCGGCAATCAATCTGGTTCCCTTAACGCAAGTCACTTTCTTCCCATCGCGCACTAACTCTCTAATCTCGCTTTCATACACAATAGGATTCTTGGGTTTAACAACCGTCCCGTTCTCGTCCGTTACCACGAGCGTGGGAAGCAGACCTTCTCCTTCGACGGTCGCATGGGAGACGAGCAGGTCAAATGCGCCGGTCTCAATGCCTACCTCAACGGGAACAGGTTCGCTTACGTGACACGTAGTCTTTGGAAGTAATACATGAAGACGCGCAGCATACGAATTCTCCTCAGACGCAGGCGTCGAAACAGGTTGCTGTCGTGCAGGTGTCTTTTCAGGCCCTACCAACAATGGAGAGGTGAGGCATCCGAGGACATAGCAACTACATACCAGAAAAATAGTTGCCGCCAAAATCTTCACATCATCCTCCTTATTTAGTACGCAAACTACGGCCACATTCAAGATTGAATCTGACCAAATCGAAACCTACGGACCTACACCTGCAATGTCACGTCAAACCTATCCATAGCACGCTTAATGCCACATATGTGGTCCGAATGCATAGTACCACAACCATTCTATCATGTCAAGCAGAACTGTACGTTGCCACACGACAGTCGCATCTGGCTGACCGGAGCAAACGACCGAATAAGATTAACCGATTGGACAACGAGGGTTCAAGTGAGCGAATAGCGAACGCGATAGAGATTCTTAGTGAGTGCGATAGGGATCCCACAGCGACTACGATAGAGATCCTCCCTGCCCCGATACTAGCTACGGCGGACGTGCAATGAGTTGCTACTACAAACCGACATCGGCGGTATAGATTGATGGGCTAAACAGTTACATGTGCGATAACGATCTTTAGGCCGAGACCACGCCACTACTACACTTCACATCTTTCCTAATAAACTCAAAGTGATGGGCCAAGCTCAGGCGGCATCGACCTTCTGGCGACTGATATCATTTCCAAGCCATTTGGATCAAAGGTAGATGCCATCATGTGCCGGGATGGTTCGGGAAAGATGTCGTTCATTCTAATCACTTATCGAGAAAACCACTTAAAAACCTGTTCCACTGATGAACAGTGTGTGCGGAACCTAGCATCGCTCAAGCCGCTCACTAGACTAGGTACTAATTGCCAGTTTCGACGCCCCACAAAAAGATAGCGTTGTCAAAGCCGCCGCTGGCGAGTAGTTTGCCATCCGGCGAAAAGGCAACAGATTGAACTCTGCTAGTATGACCGGTAAGCTCAGCGATATGTTGTCCGGTGTCCACACTACAGATTTGAATCATCGGATTCTCGGTTGTGCCTCCAATCGCCAGTCGAGTGCCATCGGGCGAAAAAGCTATAGATTCAATCTCTACCGAATCCAGCGTTTTGACGGCTTTCCAAGTCTCTGTGCACCACATGTTGATCTTATTCCCTGAAGCAGTTGCAACCCGGGTGCCATCCGGTGAGAATACAATCTCGGTGGCTTTCTGTTGATGTTCAAGAATGGTGATGTTTTCTCCGGATTTCACCTCCCAGACCTTGACGATATTGTCAGTCTGGCTATCATCGGCTGCATAAAATTGCAGCAAGCCAGTCCCGTCGCCGCGAATTGCACAAGGTTCGTTGTGACGTAGTGTGCTCCCATCCTCACCTTCCAGAAATGCCCATTTGTATGCCCCGCTACTTATCAGAAGTCGTCCATCCGGCGAAAAGGCAAGCGCATGAATTTCTCCCCTATGTCCGGATAACACCCGAATCGGTTTTCTTGTCTCGACACTCCAGAGTGTGACTGTTTCATCCCAACCACCCGTTGCCAGCAACTTGGTATCCGGCGACACTGCGGCGGCCACAACCACCGTTTCATGCCTGAATCTAGCCGTAGTTTCCCCATCCCACAGCGTCACTATCTCGCTCCCCGTGCTGTCAAATGTGGAACCAATCACACTGAAGCGCCCTTCCGGCAAAACTTTTAGGGTTCGACCTCGGAAGAGAGAAATAGTTTCACCGTGCCCCGTAACCCTTTCAATAGTTCGGAACTTAGAGCCATTTTCTATTTCCCACTCTCTGAGTGCATTATCGATGTTGAGAGCTGCCAATTTTTTCCCGTCAGGAAAAAATGCGACAAGCTGCCCAGCGTTATCCTGTAATTTTCTCAGCGGTGCAATTTGTAAAGTAGAAAACTTTCTCGATTCACTTCCTTGTACTGCTGTTGTCGGAGGAGCAATTCCACCTGTGCGTAAATGCTTCAGTCGCTCGGAGAGTATCCGTTTCGCGCGCGAAAGCCGAAACGAGATTGCCTTATACGACAATCCGTGCGTGCGAATAAGTTCGTCGTAACTGGCGCCGTCAAGATAGTACGCCCGTGCGATTTCTCTATCTTTTTGCGATAACGTCATCATTGCACGACGAACCAACTCCCTCTGCTCGTCGCGTATCAACAGCGCACTCGGCGATTCCGATGTCCGAAGCGAGTCTACATCTACTTCATCAATCGGCACTGTATCAACTCTCCGTCTTCGTAGCCAGTTTCGCGCGCAATTTCGCGCGATCTCTGCCAACCAGCTTTTGAACTTGGCCCTGTCCTCGAGCTGAGGTAAACCGCCGTACGCGTTGATGAAGGTTTCTTGCACCACATCTTCAGCATCATGCGAATTACCCACTATCTCGTTGACAATCGTATAAACGTAAGCGTGATAGGCCTCAATCAAATCTACGAACGCCTTCTCGTCTCCGGACCGAGCGCGAGAAATGAGTGCATCGTCTTTAATCACGGTTATTCGGTCCTCCTATTTATTAATTCAAGACACGAGTTGCCAATTTTTTCTAGCACTTTTTCGATAGATTGAAACCGGAAAAATGATAGCAAGTTGGTTGCGAAGTTGGAAATAAAAAAGGCGAGTGGGCTGAATTCACTCGCCTTTTTTCCGTCTATGATCGAATATGTTCGTTATCGAAACTGACGACGCGCCACACCTCCAACCACACATTTCAAGGCACTACTGGAACTTCCTATGGCAAACTTATTGTCGCGACCTCTAAAAATCGTTCCTATCCCATGCATCACCTCTCCAATAGCACAGCCTGCGGAAGGCGAAATTTCTTTGACTGCCCCTCTATCAATAAGGTCACGCTCTTGGGGCCTATGCGTTCCACTTTCGCGCCATCGAACACCTCTCCGATCTCAACATAATACATGCGGCCATCCTTATTGCGCCGAAGAAGCGCTTTGTTGGTCCCATGTTCATGGTTGGTAACAGTGGCGACAAGTTGATACGGCGGTGGAGGTCTGGGTTTTCTATATCCAAGCGGCCGAAATAGATTATTGGTGATGATAACTTGATAAAAATCATCTCCCGTTCCTACCGGTTTTTCCGGCTCCACACCCCCCAAAACTCGGAGTCGCTGTAACCATTTCCTGCGAAGATTGCTGTCGTTCTTCAAGTCCGTGATGGTCACACCCTCTTTTCGAAGTAACTCCATTACCTTTGGCGGGAGTTTAAACTCGCCGTACTCCTCATTCTGCGTAGGTTGTTGAGTTTCATCGCTAAGCGCATCAACTCGGGCAACTCCTATTCCAAGGATGGTCAAAACAGAAACGGCGCTAAGTATTTTAAGCATTTGAGTTTAATCCCCGGTGTCACCGTTCTTTTTCTGGGGTTGCTTGAATTACCTGATTAGGCATTCGTTGCGACTCTTTCTCAATGGAAATGGGAGAGAATTGCGAGTTAATCTAATGTCTCGTTATCATAGATTCGCCACACGCCGTTCTCTTTTTGCATTTTATAAAGTTCATTTGGCGCATCTAGTTTTGAGATGACCACACCCGGAATTTCGGGTTCCGGCGGTGGACCTCCCAACTCAAAGTGGAATTCGTCACCGACATATCCGCTGTTCACAACCGTTACACGACTTAAATGCTCAATTGCCATTTTCTCAAGCCCTAGGCGTACCTCAGCCGGCAGATTTTCGGATTCTACTGGGGCAATGAGCGGGAATCTCATTGATTCAGCCCTTTTGAACCCTTCTTTGGCTGATCCGGTCATTAGCAAGTTCATTGCCTCAAAGTCAAGATTCTTAAATGCATCCACATAAGCATTCATCACATCCTCGGCAGACTGAGTTGCGCTCTCCGGCGCGGTCAATGTCCCGGAGACGGCGTCCTCATCCATATTTTGACGGATTTCTGTATCTGCTGCGAGTTGTGGCGTATCTGTATCCGATAACGCCTCCTCCGCTTCAAGTTCGGCAAAGAAATCCTCAATCTGTTCCATTTCCTCGGTGGAAATCTGTGGTTCATCTGCACGCGAAGGCGTTGTGCCCATGTTCTTACGATTGGCGTCAAATTCGGAGCCCGATTGATCGCGCTTGTCGGTTATTGATGCCGTCACTTCAACCGATGAGGATGAATCCTTTTCTGGAGATAGTAGTTGGCGCGAACCGATGAATACCAGAGCAATAATCGCTATTACCCCGACTGTGATTTTGGGAACCGTTCCGATTTTCATGGCTGTAAACCCTCCTGATGAAATTTTTTTGAGAGATATTACGGGAGGAATGAATACCACGTTGAGGAGATACTGCAACCGCTTGGCAAGTGTCCGTTTTGCACGCGATAGCCGAAACGAAATCGCCTTGTATGACAACCCATGTGCGCGGATAAGCTCGTCGTAACTGGCACCCTCAAGATAGTACGAACGCGCAATGTCTCTGTCTTTTTGCGAAAGTGTGTTCATTGCACGCCGAACAATCTCTAGCTCTTCGTCACGTATCAACTGTTCGCCCGGCGAATCCGCGGCTTGGAGCGTGCTTTCGCTTACATCGTTGATTGACACGGTGCCCATTTTCTGGGTGCGTTGCCAGTTTAGAGCACGATTTCGCGCAATCTTTGCGAGCCAACCCCGGAATTTCATTCCCTCGTCATACCGCGCCAACCCGCGATAGACATTGAGGAAGGTGTCTTGAGCAACTTCCTCTGCATCATGAGGATTGTTCACAATTTCGATGACGATCCGATAAACGAAGGCGTAATAGGCCCGCATCAATTCGGCGAATGCCTGCTCGTCACCAGATTGTGCGCGTGAAATGAGTGTAAGGTTCTCGCCCAAAGGCTCGCATTCCTCCCTTCCATTCTATCAAAACACCGTTCTTCGAGATTTTCTAGCACTTTTTCTATTCGTAGAGCAGATTGGAGGGCGGGTAGATGTTTTACACTGATTCAAGAGAGATTTTACCCTACAGCGCATCGCTGCAAAGACTTCAGCCATAGACTAAAATTTAAGGCATTCTAGCAAGTTTTTTCGCGAGATGAAAATAAAAAAGGCGACTGGATTGAACCATTCGCCGGATGAACCTAATAAAATGGTTTTCGCGCTAATTCAATGCGTCAGTATCTTTTCAACTTTAAAAAAAGGTTCCCCAAACTTCATCATATATGTCTCAATATCATAAATTCGCCATACGCCATTTTCTTTCCGCATCTTATGGAGGATGCCGCTGTCCTCCGACATTTCCATCATCGGCCTTCTTAGCTGGAAGTGGAATTCCTTCCCTACATGTCCGCTACTCACGATTTCTAGTTGACCAAGCACACCTCGATCTTTCATCTTCTGCGCCGTCTCCGACATCTGTTCACGCATCGTCTGCAGCACATCGTCTATCATCTCTTCTGGAATGTTATCTGCTATCCCATTCACGACTTCGTCTGGTAACTCTCCATCGAAGAAACGCAAACTGCTTTCAACCCCTTTCCTGACGCTTCCTGTCACCAACGGAAGCATTGCTTCAAAGTCAAGATTCTTGTATGCCGTCACATAGGCGTTCATCACATCTTCTGCGGACTGTTTTGTATCTGACGCGGACTCATCAATGTAAGTTTCGCCAAGCTCTTCTGCATCTGTTGTGCGTTGTGGCACATCTGTCTCTGATTGTGCATCTGCTTCTTCAAGTTGGGCGAAGAAATCCTCAACTTGTTCCATCTCCTCGGCAGAAATCTGTGGTTCATCGGCACGCTTGGGCACCGTAACTACACGTTCAAGAGAAGTTTCGATTTCGGCTTCCGACTGTTCAGGTTTACTAGTTGTTGACACCGTAGCCTTAATTGATGAAGATGGACCATCATTCGGCGGCAGCAATTGGTGCAAGCCGATGAAGACAATTACAATAATCGCTACCACCCCGGCCGTGACTTTGGGAATCGTTCCGATTTTCATGGCTGTGAATCCTCCTGATGAAATCTTGTTGAGAGATATTACAGGAGGAACAAACGCCGCGTTGAGGAGATATTGCAACCGCTTGGCGAGTGTCCGTTTTGCACGAGACAGCCGAAACGAAATCGCCTTATATGATAACCCATGCGCGCGGATAAGTTCGTCGTAGCTAACACCCTCAAGATAGTACGAACGTGCAATGTCTCGATCTTTTTGCGAAAGCGTGTTCATCGTACGCCGAATCATCTCTAGCTCTTCGTCGCGTATCAACTGTTTCTCTGGCGAATCCGCAGTCTGGAGTGTGCCTTCGCTCACATTGTTGATTGACACGGTGTCCATTCTCTGAGTGCGTTGCCAGTTTCGTGCGCAATTGCGCGCAACCTCTGCCAACCAACTCTTGAACTTAGTCGTGTCCTCAAGCTGAGATAAACGGCGGTAGGTGTTGATGAAGACTTCTTGCACGACATCCTCCGCATCATGCGAATTGTTTACCATCCCAATGACAATCGCATAAACGAAAGCGTGATAAGCCCGCATCAAGTCTACAAACGCCTGCTCGTCACCGGATTGCGCGCGAGAAATGAGTACATCGTCCTCAACCACAGTTCTAAGTTCCTCCATTTCACCCTACCAAGACACAGTTGGTCGATTTTTTCTAGCACTTTTTCTGCAGTCTGTCAACGTTTTCGCAACTTGAAAACAAAAAAGACGAATGGATGGCAACCACTCGCCTTGCATAGTCCTAAGTCAGATAGAGTTAGAGTCGTGAGTCAGTCTGATGGCGCGTTATCATAAACTCGCCATGCATCGTTTTCTTTTCGCATTTTAAAAAGCATTAGGAGTTACGCAGTTGAGTGAAAATAGTTTATAATTTGAGCATGAATCCACCCAAATATACTGACACTGACTATATTGATTTCTTGGTTGGCGCTCAGAAAAGTTACAGTTGTCTTGAAGCGGAAAAAGTTCAACCCCAAGCTGATAACCCACCGGCTCATGATTCGATAACACGGCTGCTGCATCGGGAGGATCCCGACAGCGGCAAACTGTGGCGCGAATCGAAACATCAGGTGAAATTGGAATCCGGCATTTTAGTTATAGATGACTCGACTCTGGATAAACCGTATTCACAAAAGATTGAACTGGTAACAAAACACTGGTCAGGGAAACACCACCGAGTTGTGAATGGGATTAACTTGGTCACTTTGCTGTGGACGGATGGCGATAGACATATTCCATGCGATTATCGAATCTATGATAAAGCCAAAGACGGCTTGACGAAAAATGACCATTTCCGCGCCATGCTTGAAGAAGCGAAAACACGCGGTTTTGCTCCTGAATGTGTGTGTTTTGATAGTTGGTATGCCAGTCTAAAGAATCTAAAAGCGGTGCGAGATCATGGTTGGACATGGGTCACTCGTCTAGCTCCCAACCGACTTGTCAGTAAAGATTATTCCGGTAACCGTCCGGTGAGTACGCTCCCAATTGAACCCACGGGGACAACTGTTCATCTAAAAGGTTATGGATTGGTTCGAATATTCAAGGTTGACACTCCAGAAGGTGACATTGAATATTGGGCAACAAATGATTTACAGATGGACGCATTGACGCGTCTCAAATATACGGAATGGTCTTGGACAATAGAAGAATATCATCGCGGGATTAAGCAATTTGTTGGCATTGAGCGAGGACAAGTGCGCTCTGCTCGCACTCAAAGAAATCATATTGGTTTAGCGCTGAGAGCCTTTCTGAGAATTGAGCACTACTGTTATCATACCGGGGTCAGTTGGTTTGAAGCAAAACTCTCTATTGTCAGAGATGCGGTGCGTGCTTACTTGGCAGAACCTCTCTACACGCTTGAACCAACTGCGTAACTCCTAAAGCATATCTGGTGGGGGTGCCATGTCTCCTTCTATCACTGCCAGCCCACTAGGCATTGGGACTTCGGGGGCAGGCATGCTCAGGCGGAAATGAAATTCGTCGTCAACATACCCACTGTCGATAACCACTGCCTGACTTATAATTTTAAGTATCGGCTCAGCCATCAATCGTTCAAGTTGCAGACGTGCATCCTCAAGCACATCTGGATCTTCAATGATCGCCGTTCCATCTGCAGAAAATTTTTGCACATATTTTGGGACTGTTACCACATACCTACCTTCCAACCAAAGAAAAGAGGCGAATGGATGAAACCATTCGCCTCGCAAAGTTTCAGATTAGATAGAATTTTGAGCTAATCTAATGACTCAAGATCACAGATTCGCCATACTCCGTCTTCTTTTCGCATTTTAATAAGCATGTCTGGTGGGGGAGTATCTTCGTATCTATTTCTATTCCTAACCCAAAGCCCAAACAATTTATAAAACATGAAGAAACGCGACGCCAACTCCTGTCAACACCGCTACGCCGATGAACCATCTGGCTAACATCAAGTTCGCAACTTCCATCTGCGACTCAGTAAAAAACGTACGTAGCCCGGCAATCCACATCGTTATAACTCGAGGGTGGTATAAAATGTGAGTTTCTGAACACTCACCTCCCTTTTACAGGGGACATAAACTCCGTGCTTCGGCGTAACCAACGCGCTTCATCAGATGACCAATGGGCATCTATAGATCTATAGACAACAATCTAGATGCACTCGAAACTACAAAAATAAAAACGAAGCAAAGAAAAAACCGATGCGCAATTGTACCGGCTCTTGTGAAGATTCCATCCTAGGCAATTTGCAACAATAAATCTTACATTTTGACAAACACAATGGCGTCCCAGAGGTCCGACCGCTCCTGCGGGGTTGACAAATCCAGCAGTTCTCCATCACCCAGTTGGCTTTGAGTCTTCCGCTCCAGAGGAGCGGTATGTTGATAGAAATACCCATAGATTCATTCTTCTGCTCCAGAGGAGCAGCATGTGTATAAAACGGGCACTACTTCCACTATTTCTAGTCCATGTAGAAGGCAAGCATTTATATTGAAACTTTCTTTAACAACCCAACATGTATGCGGATTCTTGCGTAATCCGGCCGTCCTATCTACTTTCATTCAATAGAAACCTTAATTATATACTCACGTCCTGTGACTATCGTGGGCGTGCTTTCCACGTGCTGCCTGAGCTCATCATGATATGCACGGTCTTTTTCAAGATATTCCATAATTGACTGGCGATTTGCATGCTCGTGCTCGGGTAGAATCCTTAACCACGCCTCAAGCATGTTAATAAAATCCCTTTTCGTCGCGGTACCCGTCATCGCACGGTCATGCCCTTTTGCCACGATGGAAGCATCCTCTGAATCACCATAAGCTGCCTCTAGCAATTCTTGAAATGTTGGAAAATCATCTCGCGAATATAAATAGGTATTCTCCTCAAGCAGTTGTTCTACTGCTAGTTCAGAGGTTTCAATGTCTAGAGGATAAGGCTCGTCCGACTCCGGATCAAGTATCAACATATCTTCCTCAGGAAGCCATAACTCCTCGTACTCCGTCTCAGCAACTGTGAGTTTTGACGTTGCCTCGTTTTCAACACGGTTGGATTTTATTGGCACCGAAGACATTGCTACACGCCCTGACCGTTCGGTTACAATCATGTCCCTTTGCACAGCACTTTGTTGGGAAACGGTTAACTCGGGCAGTTCTCCAAGTGACGATTTGAACTGTCTAAAATTCCACTCGGAGTAAATAAAAATCCCTGTGCAAATTAAGGTCCCCAAGACACTTACAATAAATGCAATACGAGGTGCTGACCAATTAGATCGCGCGTTCACGTTATCCTCCAATCCAACATGCCTAGAAATACTTTAGAATTGCTTATTAACCAATGGTGCTAGTTTAGAGGCTGAATTGAGCGATTGATAAAGGGACAAAGCCATCATCTTCAATCGACAGGCCGTCCCACTGCACCAAGATATTAAACAAAGCCATTGTAAAGCCGACTCGCGTTTTGAAATAATTCCAACGACGATGTGTGACTTTCTTAAAATGACACACGAGCGTCAACATGGACAAAATTGTTTCTATCAGCATCCGAGAATTCCACTCACCACGTCGGCACAGACGCAAGTTGGAAGGGAACCAATCCACTTTGGCAAAGCCTTCATCGGCAAACACAACCATCTGGTCACTGACCCCATCAACGAGGTGTTGAAAGGCAGTTCCATCATACACATTGGCAGTGTCGCAATCCCAATTGACAATCAGCTCGAGATGATTGTGTAGCAGGCAAAGTTTTCCACCTACAATCCATCGTTGATTGGAAATGCCTTTGCGCCCGATTTGACGCTTAGAACGTCCTTCTCGACGCGGGTGAATCAATTCAATGCCGTAAGTGTCAATTACACCGATGAGCGAAGGCTCCGCCATGAACACGTCAATAAGATGTCGATACCCCTCAAACAAGCGGAACAATCGAGTGCGATGGGGTAATCTTGGGAATAAGTGTTTGAAATTGTTTGCTATCCAGCGATAGAAGGCGCGATTGCTCACGCCTTTGAGTGCAAAGAGCATGGCAATGGTAACCACTTCGGACGGATAGAGTTTGGCTTGGCTATGCTTACGATTCTTGCCGCACAGTGAGAGTTTATCATCAACACAACAAAACAATTCTGTGGTAAAATCTTCTATGGTCATGAGTCTAGATTTCCTCCCGTTATTTGATAACTACTGCTACTCAAATTAACGGCAGAATTGAGGAAATCGTCTCATGACCATGATATATTTTGTACCAAAACAAAGCCAAAATGGAGTGTTATGCCTATTTACCTCCAAATTTCAAACTAGCACCATTGGTTATTAAGTCTACCTTAAACGCGTGGAACATTTCGGTGGAAATGTCTTTAGCCAAGAACTGATGGCGCATTTACTTCTAAAACAAACTGTATTTCACTCCGGTGTTGGTAATTTTAATTCACCCTTTACCTGACTTGGGTCTTGCCCTTGCGCTTTAAGAATCTCAATAGTCGCATTGATCTGGTTGAGAGTCCCTTGGAAATGTTCAATTCCTTTATTATACGCTACCGCATTGGTGTCTGTGAGCAATTTAATTTCTAATTCGCAAATACGTTTTATGTTAAGAAAAGTGGCATCTCCTCGCTTTACTATGCGGAAGCAAATCTCAACCCATTCATCCTTGAGGGCATGCTCACCGAACCGAAGCCTAGCGACCTCCACGAGTTCGACACGCGCTGTTTCTAAATCTGTTGATGGAATCGATAAAAATGCATAATAGTGTTGAATCGCTTCCTCACTCCAACCAAACTCTACAGGAGAACTGTTACCCGACGGAATAAAAAATGGGGAACTCTTTTCTACATTTGCGGATTCCGCAGATTCCGATGGGACCTTCGAAGTATTCCCATTGTTTTCGCCTAGATCGCTGGGTACGCAACCAACAATAACAGGCAATAATAAATAAATATAAATATTACTAAGAATTGCAAATCGCATTGATTTTCTCCTTTTTGGAAAGATGTCTATAATGTTTCACCATCATAGATTCGCCAATCATTATCCTCTTTTCGCATCTTAATAAGTATGTCTGGTATAGGCATATCTGGTGGAAGTGGTATCTTCGTATCTGTCCCTGGAACTTGCTTCAGCACCTCTAGTGCCGGCATTCCCAATCGGAAGTGAAATTCATCGCCGACATAGCCACTATTAACAACCTCCGCCTGACTTACCATTTTTAGGACCGGTTCAAGCATCAATTGTTCAAGCTGACGACTTGCCTCCTCTTCCTCCTCGACCCTATCTTGATGTTCGACACCCTCTGTTCCATCTCGTTCTTCGACTCGAACTTCTGTTACCTCTACACTGAATCCCACGGGGGCAAAAAAATCAGTGCGTTTTCTCATATCCGATGTCAGTAGCGACCGCATTGCGTTCCTGTCAAGAGTCCGAAATGCTTCCAAAAAAGCGTTCATTATCTCTTCGGCTGATTGCTCTGTGTTTTCGGTTAATGCATCAGTGTTGCCCGCAACGCTCTCATCGGCGTCCTGCCGGAATCCGGCTTCTGCGAGTTGCCCTGTATCCGATTGCGCATCCGCTTCATCAAGTTGAGCGAAGAAGTCCTCAATCTGTCCCATCTCCTCGGCGGAAATCTGTGGCTCACCCACACCCGAGGACGCTGTGACCACGTTCTTGCGAGTAGCCTCAATTTCGGGCTCCGATTGATTGGTGCTGTCGGTTATTGATGCCGTGACCTCAACCGATGGCGTTGAATCCTCCTCAGGCGATAACAGTTGACGCGAACCGATGAACGCTAGAGCAACGATCGCTACCACCCCGACTGCGATTTTGGGAACCGTTCCGATTTTCATGGCTGTAAACTCTCCTGATGAAATCTTTTTGAGCGCTGTTGTAGGAGGAACGAGAATCCCGCCGAGTACGTGCCGAAGCCGCCTTACCAACTTTCGCTTCGCGCGAAACAACCGCGCAGAAACGGATTGATACGAGATACCGTGCCGAGAAACCAATTCATCATGGCTCGCGTCTTCAAGATAATGTGCGCGGGCAATTTGCCGCTCCGTTTGTGGCAACGTCTCAATCGCCTGAGCGATAATCCTCCGTTGCTCCGCCTCGACGGAACTCTGATGTGGCGAGTCGTCGCGGTTCAGCAAATTCTCTTCAACGTCCTCAATCGGAACTGTCTGGACACGATTTCTGCGCATCCAATCGCGGCATTGGTTCTGTGCAATCGTATCCAACCAAGAACCGAAACGCTCCGGCTTCGAAAGTTGGTGTAAATTTCGGTACGCGCTGATGATGGTTTCTTGCGCGATATCCTCTCGATCTTGCGGGTTGTCGATGAATCCCGAGATGGTCGCATAAATGCGTACTCGGTATTTCTCGACTAACTCTTCAAACGCCTTCTCGTCGCCCGACTGCGCGGATTGAACAAGTTTTGCGTCCGAGTGTACCGGCATATTTTCCTCCTTACTACTAATGACGTAATTTGAAGAAATTTTTTGCGCATTTTTCATTATCACTACATAACCGTTCTACAGCCAAATAAAAAAGGCGAATGGCTTGAACCATTCGCCTAAAGAGGTTGTATGGGGTGAAGATTGCTATGTATTTACGTTCGACTGAATAAGTTAACTATACCTAATCAAGAGATTCATGCTTGGCGGAATTGTCGATTTCTGCAGATTTACCAAACGAGAGAAAGCAGCGCCATAATGAGTAAAATGCCAAGCGCGACAAACGGAATCGGTCTGAGCCAAGGTCGTATTCTGGTTTTGACGAACGGTCTGTCTTGAAAAACCGTCAGTACGCCCCCTAAAATCAGCGCCATAATTCCCAAAATGCCCCAGGTTAAATCTCCGTCCCGGAGATCCTTATACACAACTACACCCATGAGGACAACGGGCGTGGCAATGACGAAGGGTCTAGTCCAACGTCGCAACGCCTGATAGAAAAACAGGATGACTCCCAAAACTGCGAACATTACACCAATCCGGATTGCGTTGTTTATGTCCTCATTTAGAAACTGTTCACAAGCCAAAATCCCCCCAATGATTACGCAAAACCCGGCGGCTAAGTGATGACGTTTCATTTACTTAACTCCTTTCTTTACCAAACAAAAAGTTTTCATCACTTTTGCCCGAGTCGTTTGAATTATACGGCATCGCTCATTTGAGTCAAGCAAAAAACCGATGAGCGGAGACGTTCATACCTGTTTGGAAAGAAATTGAATGAATTCGGTGCCGATTCCTCAGTGACAGACCGATACGTAAAAAGGTCGCCTTACTAGATGAAGCCTGTCGGAATAAGACTGGGCGTCACCTTAACGTTTTACTACTCATAAATTAGCCACTCGCCATCCTGCTTCCGCATCTTATGGACTTTGTCAATGTTTTCTGGAATCTCAGGCAATTCTGGCAACTCAAATTCGGACACTCCCGGTAGCTCCGACATATCCGGTAGTTCCGGCATCTCCGGCATTGGTGTCCTGAGTTTGAAGTGAAATTCATCCCCAACATACCCACTACTCACAATCTCTGTTCGGCCGAACCATTCTTGCATCATCACACGCACTTCAGATCCTTGGATCATCTCTCGATACGTTGCCAACCCCTCATTTATCATCTCTTCCGACATCCCTTCTGGTAGGTAATCTACCATTCCATCTTCAATTTCATCCGGTATCTCTCCGTTAAGAAAACGTAAAGTGCTTTCAATTTCCTCTCTCGCGGTTCCCGTCATCAGCGGTAGCATTGCCTGAAAGTTAACATTCCTGTATGCCTCCACGTAAGCGTTCATTAAATCTTCAGGAGATTGCTCATCGTCCGTATCAAACACCTCGGAGTCAATCCTACCACGTTCATCGGTGTCTGCGGGCTGCGTTTCGTCCGATTGCACGTCTGCCGCGTCGAGTTCGGCGAAAAAGCGTTCAATCTGCTCCATCTCCTCAGCCGACAACTGCGATTCAGTCTCAAGCGAAGACCCGGCAGCTTTTTCTTCTCGAGCCGCGTTCGCTTCAGCAACCGAAGGTGAGGTGGCTTCGTCCGCCGGTGCCAGGGCTTTAGCCGATGGAGCCGAACCTTCCTCTGGCGATAGCAGTTGGCGTGTCCCAATTAACGCCAGAGCAATGACTGCTATCACCCCGACCGTGATTTTGGGAACAGTTCCAATTTTCATGACTTTGAGCCCTTCCGAACCAATATTTTTGAGTGTCGTTGCCGGAGGGATGAAAACCCCGGAAAGCAGATGTTTCAGGCGTTTAGTGAGTATCCGTTTCGCGCGCGAAAGCCGAAACGAGATTGCCTTATATGACAATCCGTGCGTGCGAATAAGTTCGTCGTAACTGGTGCCGTCAAGATAGTACGCCCGTGCGATTTCTCTATCTTTTTGCGACAACGTCATCATTGCGCGGCGAACTAACTCTCTCTGCTCGTCTTGTATCAAACGCGCGTCGGCCGAATCGGAGGTCTCAAGTGTGGGTGACCTTACTTCGTCAATTGGCACGGTCTCCGGTTTATTTTTTCGCAGCCGATCTCGTGCACAGTTACGGGCAATCTCGGCTAACCAGCCTTTGAATCTGGCTGGGTTCTCCAATGGAGCCAAGCCGCGGTAGGCGTTGATGAAAGTGTCTTGCACCACTTCTTCTGCGTCGCGCAGATCGTCCAACACGCCGCTGACAATTGCGTAAACGAAAGCATGGTAATCCTTCACCAGTTCGGTAAATGCCTGTTCATCCCCGGCTTGCGCGCGCGAAACGAGTACGTCGTCCTCAACCATGATCATAGGTTTCTCCTCCGCACTTTATAAGACGTTGCCGCGCGACTATTTTCTAGCACTTTTTTTGAACGTTTCACGTATTGAAAGCGAAATCCAGAACCTTTACAGTTAATTCAGACGCGAGAAAATTGTCCCATTGGCGGTAAATCTTTCGAAACGAGGGGCAAAACTCCCGCACAGAGAGCTTCCATTTATTTTGGAGTGTTGAAATTTGTATACTAAATTGTTAGCATTGCGTTCACAAGCATTAACTTCCGTTATGAGCATGGACGCGGCACAAAAAGAGCGCATCCGTTCAATGATGCGCTCTCTCATGTTGCGAATTTTACCGTAGTGTATGGTCTAACCCCGGCGACCACCGCCCCCACCGCCTCCGCGTCTGCCCGGTCCGCCTCCGCGGCGCATCATCTGCTCTATTCGACGAGCCTCTAATTTCTGAAGTTGGTCGATCTGTTCTTCCGTCAAGAGGGCGTTTCGTTCCGTGGCGAACGCATCGCGAAGGTTTGCCATTGTAAGGCGCATAGCCTGAAAATCACCCGATTCCCTTGCCTCCTTTACGGCTTTTTCAAGCTTCTCACGATGTTTCTGGAATACCGGCCGCGCTTTCAGAAGTGTTTCATCGTCAACCTTAACCACAAAGGTTAAGTCTGTCCACGAACTGTCAATTATACTGGTTGGCGAAAATCCACGCATACCACCTCGTTCGCCTCGTCCTCCCCGCCCTCTCTCGCGCATTTCGCTCCTGTCCGGACGTTGGGCTTGAGTAATCTCATTTAACACAAAAACAGTTGCTAAAACAATAGCGAGCACGGATACAACCCCTAAAGACTTGCGTGCCATGATAGTATCTCCCTCATTGTTGAATGTTAAAATTGAGTTGCACCACCGGAATCTCCGATGGAGTGTAAAATTAGTCAGAATTCTTCGTTTTCTATTGATTTAGACAAATGACGTGAAGAAAAGTTCGCACTTTGTATAGCGAATTGACAAACGGTTTTGTTTCACCGGTTTTCATACATTAAATTTACACAACACCGAGGAATTGGTGGTAGCAAATCTTCCATCCTTCCAGTCCTATTATCCCTGGCGCTCCAGAGGACGAACATTCAAACTAAAACCTATCTATTCTTCCTGAAGATGTTGTAACATTGATAGTGGAGTCGCCGCTACTGTCCCGCCATCAACCGGCAAGACCACACCAGAAATCCAGCGGGATTCATCACTCGCTAAGAACACGCCGGCCCAAGCCGCATCCCATGCCGTCCCTTCTGCCCCTAAAGGATTCGCGCGGCGGCGAAGTTCTCGCGATTCCGCCGGGATCGGTCCAACGAATGACCCCCAAAGCTGACCTGGTGCAATCGAATTGACTCGAATGTTATCTCGTCCATGATACACCGCCATATTTTGTGTCATGGCTATGACACCCCCCTTAGCCGCGGCATAAGGGACATTAGGCCGCCACCCGGTGCGCATTCCGTCGATTGAAGAGATATTGATTATCGACCCGCCGCCATTCGCTATCATTGACAGAATGGCGTGTTTGCATGCCAGCATGGTGCCTTTCAGGTTGACATCCACCACACGCTCCCATCTGTTCTCTTCTACTTCAACAACAGATTTTCTATCTGTAATACCGGCATTGTTGAATAGGATGTGCAATCCGCCGTAACGTGACACTGCGGCATCAACCATTCTTTGACACGCGCTGCTATGCGTAACATCAGCGACATAAAGTGACGCCTCTCCACCCTCCTCTATAATTTGCGACAAGGTTCTCTTCGCGTTTTCCTCGTCTTTGTCTACTACCAACACGCTTGCCCCTTGCCTTGCAAACAGGATAGCAGTAGCCGAACCAATGCCCACAACCTCGCCGCGCGAACCGGCTCCGGTAACAACGGCAACTTTTCCCTTTAATCTTTCCCCGTTCTGCTGCATTGGATTCTATCCATTGAGAAGAGTCTAACTCAACCCAGTCTCGACAAATACTGTCCGACAATATCTATACCCACCAGCTCGCTGTACGCCGTCTGGAGGCGATGCGTAACCGGACCGGGCACACTGCCATCACCGATGGTGATTCCGTTCACCGACGACACGGGACAGATACAATAGCTGGTAGAGGTGATAAAGGCTTCATCAGCGGTGTAAGCATCAAAGAGATCTATATCCTCTTCGCGCACTACAAATCCCAAATCTTCGGCAAGTTCTATAGTAGTTTGACGGCTGATGCCAGCCAAAATGTACTGATCTTTCGGTGTGATTACCATGCCATTCTTTACAATTAGGAAGTTGGCGCCGGCGCCTTCGCAAATATTGCCATTGATGTCCAGCAGAATCGGAATTGCATCCGGGTTCTGAGCCTTGACTTCCTGCTCACCGAGAAACAGATTGATGTAATTGTGTAACTTCGCCCTAGGACTCACACATTCCGGCGGCGTCCGCCTTGTCGCGGGTGTTATCACCGAAAGGCCATCTCGAAAAAACTTTGCTCTGTCTGCGAATGGAATCGGCAAAGTTTCAATGATAACGGTGGGATGGTATGTGTCGTCCGACGTCGCCGCACCCCTGCTCACACGTTGATTCGCCCAAGTATCATCGTTTTCACCAAGCAGAGGAAGATTTGCTTTGACGACTTCGCGAGTCAGCTCTGCCATTCGATCTCTAGTCATTCCTGAATCAATGCGCATGTATTTTAGCGAATTGTAAAACCGGTCGAGGTGTTCTTTCAGCTTGAAAATCCTCCCCCCAAACGTGCGGGTCGCATCGAACACGGCATCTCCGAACATAAATCCTCGGTCGCGGAAGGAAACTCTTGCTTCGCTCTCCGGTATAATCTCCCCGTTGAAATACACGACTCGTTCTTGCGCCATTTTTTTACCGCGTTATAGATTTGCCCTATGCTCGACCAAGTCATTGCAGCCACTTGGTTGAGTGCCGTCAACTCGGTGTCAAGAGTCCATTTTTTCCACTTTATGGCATGTGTAACTAGTGGCATTCTAGCACAATCGCTTCCAAAATCACAGGAATTTCAGACCGCCTCGTATAACCGCAAAGTACTTGACTTTCTGTCGACCCAATGTATAATCCCTCGTAAGAATATTCACGAAGATTGAGCACCGCTACCATAGAGAAATTGTCACTCCAGTTTGTGCGAGGTATTTCAAAGCATTGGCAAAACTGTCCGCGTGAATAATAGTGCCTATATTATCATAGCTAGATTGTTCATTTACTCCGCCCTAGGCGGGGTCAAGTGACCGAATGGGGAACGATCAACTGACTGAATAAGGAAGGTGATAGAGTTCCTAAGGCATCCCCTTGCCCCATTTACTTTGCGCGGAGACAACACGTCTTTTCCGTTTCACGCAAGTTTCGTTACGTGATTCACGTAATCAATGCACAGACATCTTAGAAAAGTGGTATAAGTTTATATGCACCGGATATCAGCCCGTAAAGACCATTAGAGAGAGGCATGTTCATCTTGCATTCTCCGCTTTCTGCCAGAAAGGAAAATCAAATGACAGTGCACCTAAAACGCTACTGGATATTTGTGATAGTGCTGTTCATCTTTACGCCGCTTAACTTTGGGCATACTGATTCTGATTCCCAGCCTGCCGATAAAAATCTAAACGCTGATGTTATTGAGCCAGATGAAGCGCAACTGCCGCGACAATACATTGAGGTGCTGATTCACGGCCCATATGTCGAGATCAAATCGCCTTTCGCGTTTGGCCCAACAAACAAGACGATACGTAGTTTAATAACCAATGGTGCTAGTATATGTAGTATTTAAATCATAAATGACATACTATATACTGACACGATGATGTGCGATTATGCGCGGTTGACAAATGTTGCGCCTACCTGACCTGCTAACAACCTAGATATAGTATGTCATTGAAAATCATGTACCAATTAACTAGCACCAAAGGTTAATATCTGAGCTTGAAGTCATTCGGAAGAATGACAACGCAATCGGCGTGCTATTGAGGATTGATAACTTAGGCGTCGGCTGGGCGAAGCTACAAGAGATTCGAGACAAGATAGTCCACTTGCGCGAGACGGGGAAAGAGGTAATAGGCTATCTTGATGGCGGGGGAAATGCGGAATATCTGCTTGCTTGCGCCGCCGATAGAATCTTCCTCGCTCCCGCGGGCACCGTCGGCTTGACAGGGCTGCGCGCGGAGGTGATGTTCTACGCCGGTTTGCTTGAGAAACTTGAGATCGAAGCGCAAATGCTATCCATCGGTAAGTATAAATCCGCAATCGAGCCGTTTACGCAAGAGGGTATGTCCGAACCCTTCCGTGAAGCGGTCAATGCCATCCTTGATGACCTGCACGATCAACAAATTGAGATGATCGCAGGTGGACGTGCACACCTTGATCCTGTAGCCATAGCGAAAATTATTGACGAAGGACCGTTCACCGCACAAGAAGCGCTTGACAACAGGTTGGTGGACGGTCTGCTGTACTATGACGAGCTACTCTCTTCAATTCAGACTGAATCGGTAAAACCAATTGAGATGGTAACAGACTTCGGCAAAAAATCCAAGGAGGCACAGGATTTAACCGGGTTTGCCGGATTAATGCGCCTTTTTTCGATATTATCGCCGCCAAAGAAAGATAGTGATCGTTCGGCCACTCCTCGCATCGCGCTCATTTACGCAACAGGTCCTATCTTATCCGATGTCCCGGATGGCCCTTTCAATACCGGACCGATTATCACTTCCGGAAAATTCAAGGAAGCATTGCATCAAGTACGAACGGACGTCTCTACCGTTGCCGCAGTGATACGCATCGATAGTCCGGGCGGTTCGGCACTTGCTTCGGACCTCATCTGGAGAGAGGTTCTTCTGACTCAACGCGAAAAACCTGTTGTCGTATCCATGTCGGACGTTGCGGGATCAGGTGGTTACTACATCGCAATGGCGGCTGGGACGATAGTCGCGCAACCCGGCACAATCACTGGATCGATAGGAGTTTTTGGCGGAAAGCTCAACCTCAAAGGACTCTACAATAAGCTTGGGCTAACCAAGGAGGTTGTTGCCCGCGGTAGGAACGCAAACATCTACTCGGATTATGCGAGTTTCACCCCAACCGAACGGGAACGAGTAGAAAAATTAATGAAAACGGTTTACGAGAATTTCGTTGGGAAAGCCGCTGAAGGCAGGGGGAAGACGAAGGAGGAAATTCACGAAATCGCGCAAGGACGCATCTGGACAGGTAAACAAGCAAAGGAGATTGGACTTGTCGATATGCTTGGAGGGCTGGACACTGCCCTTTCCCTAGCAAAAGCCAATGCCGGGTTAAGCGAAGATGATAAAGTTCAGATATTCACGCTGCCAAAGCCGAAATCGTTCGTTGAGGTCCTTGTAGAAGATATGGAGAAAAACCTTAGTATGTCTGTAATCCCGAATCTACCGGTCACCGTCTCGATCACGAATCCGCCGTCTGCGCTGTATCAACTGCTGTTATTCGCAAACGAACCTGTCGCTACGGTCTTACCGGTTGACATCGCAATCAAATGAGAAAATCTGTCACTGACGAGGACAATTTTGCCGCTACGTCGGATTCGTTCCAGATGCGTGCAGCCGGCGTTCCGGCAATTAGGCACTCATTTGCAGCATTCGCTCAATAGGAGTTCGTGCCCGCTCAATCACATCGGGGCTGAGGGTCACCTCATAATCACTCAGACTGTCGCCCGCATCTATTGCTTCAAGGATATGAAGCACTTTATCAAGGTTGACTTTTGCCATGTGCGAACACCGAACAGAGCAAGCAGTCCAAAATTGTACAGACGGAAACTCTTGCGAGAGGTTCGATGTCAACTCACACTCTGACGCCACGAAAGCGCGCTCCAACTGATTCTCCTTTACACGCTTTGCGATGTCCTGCATAATCTGACTCGTGCTTCCGTAAAAATCGGCCTCCCTTAGGACCTCTCGACGACATTCCCAATGCGCATACAAAACGCGGCTCTCGTGCCCCTTGGGAATCATGAAGGATTCTCGCACGGCGAGCAAATCCGATAGCCTGAATTCCTCATGCACCTCGCAAACAGCACCTTTCTCTCGGTTTCCTTTGCCTGGGTAAATGACAGTCTTCTCGCCGGCTAGCTCATCCTCCAAGTTCTGGGCAAAATAGATGTCCGGCACAAACACAATCTTATCGCCTGGCATTTCCCTAGCTATCTTGGCCGCGTTCGCCGATGTGCAGCAAACGTCTGATTCCGCCTTCGCATCCGCATAACTATTGATATAGATCATGACCGGTACATTAGGATACATGACCTTCAGGCTCTTAACATCTTCCGCGCCAAAATTGTCAGCTAGCGAGCAGCCTGCCGTCTTGTCGGCAACAAGCACTGTTTTTGACGGGTTGAGAATCTTGGCTGTTTCCGCCATGAATGGAACGCCGTTAAAGATGATATACGGCGCAGTCGTCTTGGCAGCATGCATACTCAACCCGAGCGAGTCGCCCTGCTCCTCTTTCGTGGACAAACCAAACACTAGCGGCTCCATATAGTTGTGGCCAAGCATGACAACGTTATGTTTCTGCTTGAGCGCTAGAATTCTGTGCAAGGTCTTGGCATGTGCTTCAATGTCTACCGGCGTCAAGCTCGGATGATCTCTCCCGTACAACTCCGTTTTCACGCCCTCAAGATTTAGATTTTCTGTCTGTATGCTCATGACGGTGTTACCTTTGGATTCTCACTTCGTAGCTGAACCACGAATCTTCATCTCTACAACTATGGTTACCACCTAGTTCCAACCTGTCCGTTTCTGAAATGGGCGGAGAATCACGCTCGTAAACGGAAATGGGTAAGAGTTTACAACAAATCACAATTTTTGTCAAGCATGTTTCCGTTGGAATCGGGCTCCAAACCCAAGGTGGCTTGAGATTTTTGGGTATGGACAACAGTATACAAATCCGCGTTAATCGTATCTGACGCCCGGGAGAAATATGAGTAGCGTGAGCGCCGATGTCGGCTTGGTCATCTGGTTCTGGCAGTAGTTGGCTTCTGGCAAGTGAAAGTGAGACCTCTTGCCTAGCGCGCGATCATCGCCCCTTCCCGAGGTGACGTGCGACCACACGCTTTGTCGGAGGAAAGATTCGGTGCAGTGCAAGGTATATGTCATTGAATCTGATCCGCTTCAGCTCTCTGTCCAAACTCGGCTTGTGCCGGCACATACCCATTTTTGAGTGTCATTATTCTGTGACTCATGCTATAATTGCGTGGAATTGTTAGACTCAGCGAATATTTAGATTCTGGGCATTTGTGGCTCCACCGCACCTTAACGCATAGCCGTAGTTGAAACCATGGCGTTTCCAGCACCGCAGTTTGCCCACACAAAAATATGGTTCTTCAGAGTTAAGTGTGGGAATGAAACTTGCTATAGGTACATGCGTTTTTTTCTATGAGTGCAAGTTGATTTGAATACGATGCGATATGACTCTGGAGGCTCCGATGTATGCGCTTTTAACACAACTGCTTGATATTCCTAATTACCACGTGATTTCTGCCGAGATTGAGACAGATAAAATCACACTGGACATTGAATCCACATCTCAGACAACAGCATGTCCTCACTGTGGTAAAACCTCAAAAACGTTGCACGAAAGACACCGTCGCATGGTTCGCGACCTTCCTATCAGTGGCAAGCCGACTTATCTACGCTTTATCAGGCGCCGATTCTTTTGTGACGACTGTCACCGCGCGTTCTCTGAGTCCCTAGGCTTTGTCGACGAGCGACGTGATTACACCCGTCGTTACCAACATTGGATATTCCTTCAAGTTCGAGAGAACAACATCAGTGCAGTACGTCGGGTTGAACAGCTAACTTATGACCAGATTGAAAGCATCTTCCTCCACGAAGCCGGATGCCGTATCCCTCTAACCCCCTTTGCCGACCTCCAACGTTTGGGTATTGACGAAATTGCGTTGCGTAAGGGAAGAGGAAACTTTGCCTTGATTCTGAGCAACCTAGACACAAAAGAAATCGTTGATGTGCTCAAATCGCGAACCCAAGAGAAACTTAGGGCACGACTTGAACGGCTATCAGCTTTTGAACGTGCACAGATTCAAGAAGTCGCCATCGATATGTGGAGTCCCTATGATGCGGTCTGTGCTGAGTTGTTGCCCCACGCGGTTATTACTGCCGACCGGTTTCATGTGATGCAGGCAGTCAACCGGGAACTCAAGCAGTTGAAGAATCAGCAAAAGAAAGTACACCCTCAAGCACTGAAAGGTGCTCACTATGCGCTGTTAAAAAATCGACAAGACTTAACCGATAAGCAGCAAGCGGCGCTTGAGCACGTATATCAAGTGTCTCCTTTGGTCAAGACAGCTCATCGGCTCAAGGAGTGTTTGCGACATATCTTTGAGTGTAAGTCCACAAAAGAAAAGGCAATTAAGCGCCTACGGAAATGGAATCTCATTGCTGAGAAAGCGGGGTTGTTTCCGCAATTCCGTAGGACGCTGGCAAACTGGATACACCGAATTGCCAATTACTTTTGTCACCGCACGACTAGTGGCATTGTCGAAGGCATTAACAACAAAATCAAACTCATCAAGCGCCGGGCTTTTGGATTTCGAAACTTTGAGCATTTCCGAATCCGAGTCATTGCAGCATTCTTATAGCTAACTCCTTTTCCACACTTAACTCTGAAGAGCCAAAAATATTAGGAAAGAATGAGGAATAAACATGGCAGCTACTCTAAGCGAGAATCCCTTACAATCAACAATTCAGCCGCTGACGGTCGATTACAATAGAGAACGTATAGAAGATATTGGATACATGACATGTATGACGTTGGTGCTACTGGGCAATTATTCTCAAACAGGCCATTTCGGCGGTCCACTAGCATATACGCCATATAACGTGGCGCTCCATCTAGCCGGCCCGGAACTGGGTGGACTTCGCTATGACTACCGGAAGCCCAAGCATCCATTCTGTGATAAGTTCATGCTGGCGGGAGGTCACAACATTCCCACTGCTTACGCTTTGTGGATGATTATGGGCGAAGCTATGGAGCGAAAACACGCCGTTACTGCCGATTCGCGTTATTACGTGGATCCTGAAATTGCTATGCTTCCGATTGACGCCCTCGGTTTTCGACGCGGGACGGGCGCATTGAGAACGCTTCTTCAAGATCACGGACTTGATGACCATCCACTCTTTACCCAAGCGAAGATACGCGGCATTCGATCCCTCGCAGGCCATGCAGAAACGACCGACTTGACCAACGATGTCAACGGCGGGCCTTCCGGGATTGGAGTTGCGACGGCTGCAGGTAAAGCTGCTTTCTGGAATTTCATGGGTGCCCCCGATTCCATCAAGGTTCTTGCCCTTGAGGGCGAGTTTGCCATGACGGAAGGACATGCTCAAGAATTGAAGACGCAAGGACTCGCCATGCAGGTGGGTAAACGTCTGCGAATCCTGATTTCATATAATAATGCAGGAATTGACGATACCTTGGTTGGCGGCGTTGTAGACGCCAAATACAAGCAGTACCAACTCGAAGATCAGTGGACCTCTTACGGCTGGAATGTATTTCCTCTTGAGAACGGCAACGATTATGATCAGATTCTGGCCGCTCTTAACACCATGGAGAACTGGGATGCGGCTGACCGTCGACCAATGGTTGTTATCGGAAACACGGTTAAGGGATATTGGCCCGGAGCTCTTAATGGAAAGATTGAGGGGTATGGTGACCAGTTGATTAGTTTCCAAAGCCATCCTTATGCCTTAAAGATGAATTCGGAGTATTTTGTCGCATTGGCCACAACCTTTGAAAAACGGTACGGCGTCGAATTCCAGGGCATTCACGACGGCCCGGTGTCTGACGAACGTGAACGCCTAATTCAGTTCAAAACCAATATTGACATAGTGATGTCGGTACTGGATCGCGAGGGATTGGGTGAATGGTTGGCAGATCGTCTCTTGGAAATTGGTGATTCGGTGCAAAACGACTTGCCGCTGCGAGTTGACGTCACTCGAGATCCTTTCCTAGATAATCGGCTCCGCGTCGATAATCTCCCGGTTGGACCTCAACACCTTACGGTTTCAAATCCCGCGTCTGGCGAAGAGCAGGAAGTAGATATCTCGCTGTTTAAGACAGCAGGAGAAGTAGCTGGTACACGTCGTGCCATTTCTGAAATCATAAAGTGGGTCAACTACGTGACAGACAACCGCTTCATCACGCTTGCCGCCGACCTTTCCGAGTCAATCAACGTCGAACACGGAAGTCTTTGGGGACACTACAATCCGGAAACCAATCCTGCTGCCACTCGGTTTAAGGCTCCCATCCAAGAAGCGGGCAACGCCTCTAGTGCAATCGGGTTGGTGGGACAGAGTGCGTCGCTTGACCCGGAGAAATTCGCCGGCGTCTGGGCATTAAGCGGGACATACGGTGCCTTCACGCCACTGATGTATCTACCTGCTCGTGTATGGAGTCAGCAGAGCCAGGACAGCCGTTTTCGCATGGGGATTTTGCACATTCTCGCCGGACATTCGGGCCCCGAGACCGCCGCCGATGCTCGCACCCATTTTGGCATCTTCGCGCCTCAGGTTTGGAAATTGTTCCCGCGCGGACAGGCAATTCATGTAAGTTTCTGGGATTATAACGATGTTGCCCCGGGATACTTTGCCGCAGCCGAAATCGCAGCTCGCGATCCCAAGGTAAGTGTGATTATCATTGAAGTGGCACGCCCGGATTTTCCGGTAGCAGACCGAAATACGTTTGCCGACACCGATCTCAAGGCGGCTGCCAAAGGGCTGTATGTTATCCGTGACTTCAATCCGAACCAACCCAAACACGGTTACGTAATCGTCCAAGGTTCCAATTCCACTGTCAATCTCGTAAACGTGATCCCCCACTTGGAAGCGCAGGGAATCAACGTGAAGATTATTGCCACCGTCAGCGAAGAACTTTTTGATCGCCAACCAACGAGCTATCGCCAATCAGTTTTACCTCCAGAGGCAAAGTATGACTTGATGGTAGTTAGCACAGGCACGCGGCGAGTCTGGCCCATAAGAGACGTTGGTCCATTGACAGACGAATATTCATTGACGGCGGATTGGGACAATCAATGGCTCACTGGCGGTACAGAATCGGATGTCATCGCAGAGGCACATCTTGATGCCGAGTCTATCTTGGCGGGAATTAACCGTTTTGCCGAAACGCGAGAAAACCGTCTAAATCAGCAGCGCGGATTTCTCGCGAACTTGGACTAAGTTACGATGACGTTGATTCCGCGGTTAGGTTTGAAATGAAGAGTCGTCCAATGAACCTTACGCACGCTTAAACTTTGGATTGAGGAAGGCCAGATCTATGGAGTTGAGACCCATTACTGCGAATCCATCTCAGATTATGGTGGAACAACTCGCCGAACTGGGAGTCAAATATGTGTTCAATAACTCCGGATCCCGAGAGGCGCATTTTTTTGACGCTCTAAATTCAAATCCAAAAATTCACGGTATTCTCGGCCTACATGAGGGTAGCGTTGCGGCAATGGCCGGAGGTTACGCACAAGTAAACCTTGATCCGGCTGTGATGCTCGTGCACCTCGGTGCCGGATTGGCTCAATGTCTTGGTCAATTGTATAACGTATGGTACGGGAGTTTGCCGGTCGTCGTCATCACATTTGCAGGGGATTCAGGAAGTTACACCGACAGGGTTAGCTTAGATCTCGGTCATAGTTTTGCGCCAACCTCAATTGCCGCGCCTATGGCAAAGGCTACTTGGTCAATCATCGAACCCGAAGGACTGCCCCAAGCCATTTATAGAGCCATCCACGTTGCCAAAACACCGCCGGTTGGGCCAGTGCATCTTGCTGTTTACGATCGAGTATTGAACAACGATCAGATCTCGACAAACATCATCGAAACTGATATTTTGGACCTGCACGTAGGGTACCCCGACGATGATGATGTAGAGAAAATGGCGCGCCTCCTACACGATGCCGAACGTCCGGTTGTATATATCGGTGATGGTATTTGGAAAAATCGGGCAGAGTCGGAGGCAACTGCACTGGTTGAGAATTTTGGACTTCCTGTATTCCACGTGTGGGGCGATCTGAGAAGCATCCCGCTTAAGCACAGGTTTCGTTGTGGACAAATGGGAGCCGTGGAGCGCCTCGATCCCGATCTTATTCTGTGTCTCGGTGTACGACACGCCGGACTTGGCATACCTCATGATTACCACGCATTCACCGACGGTCGCAAGGTAGTTGCCATTGGATCCGACCCCGCCAATATCAAAAACATTCCGGGTGTCGATTTCGCGATTTTGGCAGATGAAAAACGAACTTTGGCGCGCCTAAACGAATTGGCGAGGAATCATTCTAAATCACATCGATTGGAGTTGCGGTGCACATGGGCGCGAACACAAGCGATGTCGATCCATGCACAACGCGTCAAATCCGAGCGTAGTTCCAGACCACAATCCGGACGAGTTCGTCCTTGGTTGCTGCGAGATGTGCTAGATGAGGCATTAGACAGTCGAGACGGCGGTCTAATTACGATTGAACAGTATGTCGTTCCTGTAGAAAACCTTGCGAAATCCGAGGATCTTGGGAATAACGTGTACATGATTGCTGCCGGCGGATCGGAAGGTTACGGAGTTGGTGCAGCCATTGGTGCCAAGTTAGCTGCGCTCGATCGCCCCGTTGTTGGGCTGGTCGGCGATGGTTCGCTATGTTATGCCGATTCGGGACTTTGGACAGCGGTCCATCATGGGATTCCACTGCTCTATGTGATTTCCAACAATCAATCCTACGGCATCGTTGCGCATCACTTTGGTCGAGCCAAGGGTTCGACCATGGAGAAAACCGATGAGTATCCAGGCGTCGTTTTGAACGGAATCGACCCAGTGAAGATCGCCGAAGGATTCGGAGTGGAAGCCATGCGCGTGAAGGACGAGTCTTGTATCAAAGATTCAATCGAACGTGGATTGGAAGTAGTCGAACGGGAAGGGCGCCCATTCCTTCTGGATGTTCAGCTACCGCTGAATCTTCCAAACGACGGAAGAGGTGTAGAACCTTTTCAGGTCACAAACATCGGGTATAAAGAAGAGTTTTGATGTGACTCAAGCCGGCGCTCTACATCCTTCGTTCTACAACTTGATGTCATTGCATCAAGATCGAAATCTATGAAGCAGGTGCTTGTCTACTCTGATTCGCTTACGTGGGGCATAATTCCGAATACCAGAAAGCGTTTGACATTCGACGCACGTTGGCCCGGCGTCTTGGAAGGTGCGTTGATTCAGAACGGCATCCCGACGCGCGTGATTGAAGACTGCCTAAACGGACGCAGAACGGTATGGGACGATCCTTTCAAGATTGGTCGTAATGGATTGGACGGATTAGCCCAACGAATCGAAATTCATTCTCCTCTCGATCTAGTCATTCTGATGCTCGGCACGAATGACTTCCAATCCGTGCACTCGTTCACCGCTTGGCATTCGGCTCAAGGGATTCGCGCGTTGATTACCGAGATTCGAGGCGCGCCTATCGAACCGGGAATGCCAATCCCTAAAATATTGGTCATCTCGCCGCCTGAGATCCAGACACCGAAAGGTTTCATGGCTCCAAAATTCGCCGGTGCGGATACCAAGTGCAGCGGCACGGCTACAGAATACCGCAAAATTACTGAAGAACTCGAATGTCACTTTTTTGATGCAGGGTCGGTGACAACAACTAGCAAAATTGATGGAGTCCATCTGGACGAAGATCAACATCGTGTCCTTGGCGTGGCAGTCGGAGAAGTCGTTGCTGGACTACTCGGCGATACCTGTTGAGCTGTTACGACACTTGTAAACGCGAAGAGATAAATTAATCGAAACGTTGGGAGATATTATGCCCGAACTGAACGAATATCGATTTTCATTCGGTCCTTGGAACATCCACGAAGGTGAAGATCCGTTTGGCCCCCCTGTACGTGATTCGTATTCATTCGATGAAAAAATTGGGTTTTACCGCGATCTCGGATTCGTTGGGGTTCAGTTTCACGACGACGACGTTGTACCTGACATTGATGACAAGACGCATGAGCAGATCATGCGGCAAACCAGAAGCGTTAAACGACTCATTGAGAGCCTTGGCTTGACACCCGAGATTGTGGCCCCTCGTCTGTGGTTTGCACCGCAAACTATTGATGGGGCCTACACCGCCAACTTGTCATCTGATCGCGACTATGCCATTGAAAGATCTAAGCGCTGCGTAGACGTTGCCAACGAAATTGGCTGTCGGAACATAGTCCTCTGGCTTGCCCGTGAGGGTACCTATCTCCGAGAAGCAAAAGATTCGGCGGGGGCGGTTGGCAGAATCATTGACGCCATAAATACTATGCTGGACTATGAATCGAATATCCGCATTTTGGTTGAACCCAAGCCGAATGAGCCAATGGATCAGGCTTATATTCCGACAATCGGCCACGCACTGGGGCTCGCCTATATCAGCAACGACCCCGACAGAGTCGGTGGCTTAATCGAGAGCGCACATGCGATCCTCGCGGGATTGGATCCATCGGATGAAATGGGATATGCGCTGCACCACAATAAACTGTGGAGCGTCCATCTCAACGATCAAAACGGGTTGAAATTCGACGAAGATAAAGCGTTTGGATCAGTTGATCTCCGACGTGCCTTTAATCAGGTGCGCATACTGGAAGAACACGGTTACGGCAAGAATGGCGAATTTGTGGGTTTGGACGTGAAAGTAATGCGAACGCAGCCACGTGAGATTTCAACCAAACACCTTCTCAACAGCCGCAAGACTTTCCTCCGCTTGCTTGAGAAAGTGCGCACGCTTGATCGCGCAGTCGAGCGAGAGTTGATTGAGGCACGCGATTATGAGGAATTGGACCTTTATATTCTTGAGCACCTTCTCGGGGGTTAGGCGCAGCTATTAGCCGCTTGGATTCGCGTCACGCACCGCTTGGTTAAGGAATGTTAATGGGCGCTCCGTCTACGCCGCGTACCCTGCTGTAAAGTTACGGTCGGACGATTATAACAGGCCATGAGCCCTACCCAGTTGCTCGGACACCAAATCTCTTTCCACCTCCAAAATAGATATGAGACAATGACGGCACGCGGGAGAATATTTGAGAAACGCTCGAACCGGCGGCGTTCTACTGGTAGCGATTGATTCCCCGCAAGTGCCAACATTCGGCTCTGTCTGCACTCCATTTACGTTCTAGATCAATGGGCTCTTTCGTAGGAAGCCACGCGGCATTGGAATTTACGGAACAGAATTTTCTATTACAAACCGCAAATAGCCAAGATTTGCCGGCTCTGGCGCTAGCCGAGGTCACATAGTTCATTATTCATCACTATACACCGTGAAGCATTACAATTAGCGAGGAGAATGTCGATGACTGTTTCCGATGCTATCGGCGAGATTTTGAAGGCTGAAGGCACAGAGTATTTGTTCACTTACCCAATCAATCCCATCACGGAAGGTGCTGCCAAAGCAGGCATCCGCCCCATTGTGGTCCGCCAAGAAAGAATTGGACTTCACATGGCGGATGCGTTTAGCCGGATGAGTTCGGGTGAGAAGATTGGCGTATTTTGTATGCAACACGGGCCCGGAGCAGAAAATGCATTCGGAGGTGTCGCACAAGCTTTTGGTGAGTCCGCGCCAATCGTGGTGTTGCCCGCAGGTTATAGTCGCGACAAGACCAACGTTGATCCTAACTTCAGCTCGTTCATGAACTACCGCCATGTCACCAAATCCTGCGAACAGGTTACAATGCCGGCGGCTGTTCCGGCGGCGCTAAGACGTGCGTTTACGCAGGCGAAAAACGGGCGTCCGCGTCCCACTCTAGTGGAGATACCCCAGGATATATTCAGCGCGGAATTGCCCGGCGAGTTGAACTATAGACCAGTTCCAAAGCTGCGCCGCGCTCCTGATCCGAACGAAATACCAAGAATCGCCAAAATATTGATTGAAGCCAAACGACCGCTTATTTATGCAGGGCAGGGTGTCCACTACGCTAAGGGTTGGGAGGAGTTGAAGGAATTGGCAGAGGTGTTGGAAGCTCCGGTCACTACAAGCCTGCAGGGCAAGAGCGCGTTTCCGGAGAACCATCCTCTGTCCCTCGGTTCAGGCGGGCGCGCCATCCCAAAAATGGTGCACGATTTTCTGCAAGCGTCTGATGTCATCCTCGGAATAGGGTGTAGCTTTACCAACACCGGATTCGGTGTAGCCATGCCAAAGGGTAAGACCATCATCCACGCTACGCTGGATGAAGTAGACATAAACAAAGACGTAGAGGCGGACTATGCCTTGGTTGGCGACGCTCGCCTGACACTGAGAGTGCTCATTGACGAAATCAGCGATCGGTTGGGAAACAAACCTCGGGGGCGAAGTAGTCAGGCAGCTCAAGAAATCAGCCGGATCAGAGCGGGCTGGTTAGCTGACTGGAAACCAAAGCTAAAATCCGACGAAGTCCCGCTCTGTCCTTATCGCGTAATATGGGATCTGCTGCATACCGTGGATGTGCCGAATACCATCATTACTCACGATGCTGGCAGTCCACGCGATCAACTCTCACCTTTCTGGCAGTCCACAACGCCGCTATCGTATATTGGCTGGGGGAAAACTACTCAATTGGGCTATGGTCTGGGTTTGGCAATGGGAGCGAAACTGGCGCAGCCGGACAGGCTCTGTATAAACGTTTGGGGTGACGCAGCTATAGGATTTACAGGTATGGACTTTGAGACTGCCGCTCGAGCCGAAATTCCCATTCTCTCCATACTGTTCAACAATTTCTGCATGGCTATCGAATTACGCCCCATGGCGCTTTCGACGGAGAAATTCCGAAGCACAGACATTTCGGGCAACTATGCTGATATGGCAATGGCTTTCGGTGGATACGGCGAACGCGTCGAAACTCCGGATGAGGTCATCCCAGCCATCAAACGCGGTATCAAGGAGACCAAAGAGGGAAAACCCGCATTATTGGAGTTCATCACAAGTAAAGAAACCGCAATGTCACTGTTCTAGCTGCGCATATAAATGAGGGCTAAGTTCAGACTGCGGTGCATGGCAGGGAAGGCAAGCCCGAAATGTTCGTTTTTCTACGAGGGTTCACTGCGAAAAATGGGTTGGGAATTCGGCACATGTAGCAAGTCAGATGCTAGTGTCATTATCCGTTATCGCGTTTGATGGACAACGGTGTTCCACTGTCAGCTAGCCTTCTTCGCGAAGACAGGATTTTCCAGCAAACTTTGGACTTCATAGATGGAACCCTTGCGCGCTGCATGAGGAAGGGGCATGCGAACCGGAATCGATTCGATACGCGGCAGGTTGGTCGGCTCGCCGCGCAGAACAAGCGAGTTAAATGTTTCCCAGTCGGGAACTCCTGCTAAAGGCCACGCATCGATAGCACAATACTGGCTTAGCAGAAGGCGGCGCGGTCTGCTTGATGTGTTTGGCGCGGAGCCGTGCACAGTGCGTACATGATGAATTGAAATCCCACCGGCTTTAACTTCAACAGGCACGGCGCTCATCGGGCTGAAGTTTGGATCAGTAATGGCACCGACAAATTCGCCATGCTGATGGTGATCGTAGGTAGGTCCCCGATGCGATGCCGGAATAACCATCAGCGCACCGTTATCCTTCGTCATGTCATCAAACGATACACCAACCGCCAACAGATCATCGTTAGTGTGCGGATAGAACGCCCAATCCTGATGCCATTCCACCGGACTTCCGTATTCCGCATACTTCATATTGAGTTTCTGACCGTTCGTACGGAGACCGTCACCGATTAACTGCGAAACAATTTGGAGGATTTTTTCATGTCGCAGGGCTGCGTCGAACACGACGTGTTGAAAATTCGGGTTTTTTATACGGCGCACACGGGGATCTGCCGGCGAATGACTAGGTTCAAGGTCAAATACATCGGTATGTTCGGTTAACGTTCGAGACTTCTCAACGAACTCACCGGTCACTCGCCGGAGGTCCGTAACCTCGCCGGCAGTCAGTACATTTTCCACTCCGAGATAGCCGTTTCTATGGTAGAAATCAATCTGTTCCTGCGACAACATAAATGACTCCTTTTGAGTCTCCGAATCAGTCGGACTCGCGCAATTATCGCATCTTTATCCATCGCCGCGATGCGCGCGATTGGTAAACATTCCGCATCTCTCATCAAACGGCAAATTCCAATGAAGATAACTCAACGATACGGAAGTCTCCGCCGTGGGCGATGCAATCCACTGTTGGCCATCAGAATTCAGAGCGCCTACGCCCAAACACGCCGTATCATTTATAACCGAAAAGTATTCGATTGTCAAGTTTAATCCGTTCAAGTTGAACTGCCGGCTAGGGAAGGTGTATACTATAACTTGAGAAACTTCGACGCTTCAGCTTGAATACCTAACTCACCTTTGATGAGGCATCCCAGTGTCTTTCGATAGCTTGGTTCTTCGACATGTGGTTCATAACTTACGTGACGAACTACTGCATGGTAGCATCCGTCACGTTGAACAGATAGATTCAACTTCTATCGCAGTCAAGATCGCTAAAGCCGATAAGGTCCATTTTCTATTGATGTCAGCCCACGCTCGTCATGCTCGGACACACCTGATGGAACGCCCTTCCGCAGGAAAGAGGCACTCATATTTCGCGGATTTCCTCATGACTCACATAGGGCGAGGTACGATTACGGGAATAGAACAACTTGGTTGGGACCGAGCGCTGAAAATCACCATAGAATCACAATCGGACGTGCCAATGGAATCCCAATCAAGGGTGCTTATCGGAGAATTCATGGGCAAGCACAGCAATATAATTCTTGTCGATGAATCATCGGAAAAAATCCTTCAAAGCATTAAACACATTGATGAAACCCTGAGCCGACATCGTGAAATCCTGCCGGGCGTTATCTACACACCACCTCGGCAGCCGGCAAAACTAGACCCGTTAAAGCTGAATTATGAGGCATTTGTTAGTCTCGTCGAAGAAAACTCGGAAGTAGACTGGCGATGTCTGTTCAATCAGGTTGACGGTCTTAGTCCAACACTTGCCAAAGAGCTACTCTTCCGCGCGGACAACCCAAACTGTGCCGAAGAGTTGTGGGCGGCCTACAAAGAAATTATATCGTACTTCAATCCACCGCACGGCAATCCACTAGTATTTGTCAATCCGAGACATGACAATGACCCCGTTGCCGTTTCGCCATGCCCTCTTCGCCAATTCCGTGGTGTGGACAGTTTGGCGTTCAACACAATGAGCGAAGCACTGAATTCTTTTTACGAGATGGTCGTTACCAAAGAAACGGTTCAATCAAAACAGCACACACTTCATCAGGCGCTAGAAAAGCGTCTAGATACTGCCGATCGGCGACTTGTACGTTTGACTGAAGATTTGGCAAACGCCGAGCAAGCCGAAGATTATCGAATTAAAGGAGAGCTATTAACGGGAAATTTGCACCGAATCCAGCGAGGCACCGTGTCCATCGAAACACAAAACTATTATGCACCAGGACTCAACAAAATTGAAATCGCACTCGATCCGAAACTCAGTCCGTCTGAGAATGCCCAAGGGTATTTCAAGAAATACACAAAAGCGAAACGCGGACGCGCCGTTATCAATCAGCTGATTGCCGAGAGCCATGCCGAACAGGAGATATTGCAGAGCTATGTGTCGGAGGTACGGCAGGCAGATACTTTAGACAAGCTTGATGCCATTCGCAATGAATTCACCAAAAAGGGCTGGATTAAAGAGAAGAAGATTGGACGGTCAAAACAGCAAACTGAAAGCGGTACATTTCAAAGATTTACTTCCCCCGACGGTTTTCAAATTTACGTTGGCCGGAATAGCAAGGAGAACGATCTTTTACTCCGTCGTGTCGCTTCGGGGCGCGACATGTGGCTCCACACCAAGCAGATACGCGGCTCGCACGTCCTTATCCGAAACCCCGAGAATAAACCGGGAATTCCGATGCCAACTCTTTTACAAGCCGCTAAGATTGCCGCTTTCTTCAGCAAAGGAAAACATGCCAGTCACGTGCCTGTAGATTATACATGGGCGCGATATGTAGTCAAGCCGAAGGGTTCTGCCCCTGGGTTTGTGCATTATTCTCGCGAAAAGACACTGTACGTCGAGCCGGGACTTCCTGGCACTCGCTAAGTTGGGTGTTAAAATGCGACATGTCAACATGCTCAAGTGCTGGTACGTTGATATACTCTACGCTGTTAGAAGTTACGTTTTTTGAGAGTCAGGAAATGGAGCGTGAGTTTTGCAGGTGGTAGGAGGAGTTCCCACCGATTCCCGACCGTCGCGATTCGGAGATCGCTCCTACAAACCTTCGGTGTACAATTGTGCAAAATTAACCGATGCTGAGTATACTCGTGGATTCTGTACACAATTCGAACCAAACCAGCCGCAGAAACCTGCCAGACGTCCTTGAATCTTTCAAGGACGTTTGAATCGCGCACGCTGAACAGAGAATTTTGTATCCAAAAGCTACTCTAAACTTTTCCCGTTTCTTGAAATACGCCAGATTCAATCTCACGCCAGAGCACCTAAAACGCGAAATCACAGGTTAAGACATGAATCTAATTAGGACAAATCCAAAATACCTGTGGTCGGTCATCTTGGTCGGTTTATTTTGCGTCGTGTTCGGTACAATCCTCGCGACGCATGCGGAGACTCCCATACCTATCTTGAGCACATTAGTGGTAATAAGTGTGCTCGTGTTGTTGGCGCCCGATTTTGTGTTTTATGTCACGCTAATCTGTGTGCCGTTTTCTTTCCGCTACATCATCTCCGCCCAAGTGGAAATTCAAACACCGACCGAGCCGTTGCTGGGAATGTTAACCGCCGTTTTTTGCCTCAAAAAGATCGTCAACCGAGCAATCAGCCAAGACGCCAAACAGCAGGAAGAAGGAAAGTTCCCACTTGCTCTACCGCTAATCGCCTACATTGCAGCGACATTCTTACCAACTTTCAATTCACCGGACATGTTTGCAACCCTAAAGGGGGCATTCCGAGCTTCAGTGTATATGATGTCAGGTTTTCTAGCTTATGAACTCATCCGCAATCATCAAGGGCTGAAAACGCTCTTCGTCTCTACATTCCCTTCTGCATCGGTAGCGGTTGTTTGGACGAGCTGTGTGTTAGTTTATCAAATCGATCAGTGGCAATGGCGAAGTGCATACGACGGAACGCTGTTCACAAACCACGCCATTTACGGGGCGTTCGCCGTTGTCTTTTTTCTCATCGTGCTCAGCCGCTTGATATTCGACCGAAGTAACTATGATCGCGTCTTCTGGACGATATTACTGTTTGTTTTTGGATTCGGACTTCTGGTCTGTTTCTCCCGAGGTGCGTGGCTTTCGCTCATCGTAGCTGTTGGATTTCTTCTCATGCAAATAAAAACAGGAGAGCAACACAAAAAAGTCTTGTTCGTTGGCGCCGCCACTGTCTTGCTCCTGTTAATAGTTAGTTTTCCGGGGGCGTCCCATATCGCACATGAGCGGATTTCCTCTGTTTTTAACTTCCAATTTGCCTCAAATCAAGTCCGACTTCTGCGGTGGGGTCAAGCGCTGCTGATGTTCCTCGAAAGTCCAATCATTGGCAAAGGGTATGGCGCATTTGCTATTCTGTACGAAGCAGATGCCTCCCTGCTCGGCGAATATACGTCGCAATTTCAGTTAGGGGCACATTGTGAATATCTGCAAGTCTTGGCGGAACTTGGCATTGTTGGATTCGCCGCTTGGATGTGGTTGATCATTGCATTTTTCCGTTATGGGTTTCGCGCGTTAAAGAGCATTGAAGATGGTTTCTATCGTTCGCTGATTATAGGGTTGCTCTCCGCCGAACTCTCATTGCTTGTGCACTTCGTCGTCAATAACCTGCTCAATGGAGATGCGGTTGCTGTTCCATTCTGGCTGATTTACGGGTTACTCCCTACAGTCGTAAACATCGCAAAGCGTGAAGGTAAAGTCAAACTCTCCTCGAATTTGAATGAAGCTATGGCTTAGTCAAGAGGATTAGGTAACGAGGAATATTCATCTCTTTTTTGCAATTCTGTCACACGGTAATTCACACAATGTTGAGCGCTATAGCACGCTCAAAAAAGATACAATGGACATGGACAACAGTCCAATCTGTTCCGCACTCAGCTAACGGCATACAAGTATTAACGTTTCTACTGACGGTTGAAATCTATTATGATAAATGTAATGTCCGCCAAACAGAAGCATCGAATTCAACAGAGAGTTCGACGAAGAGCTGCCGCGTTATTTTCACTCATCATTCACATGTTAGCTGTAATCATTTTTCTCTATGTTTACAAAGATGAAGTGACAAAATACACCGATAGTATAGCGGTTCACTGGGTGAAAGATGTCCCGCCTCCTCAACTTCGAAAACTGAAGATGAAACCGCCATTAAAGACAGAAGTCTACAAACCGGAAACTCGTCTGGCGCGAGAAGCGAAGAACAAACTGGCAGAGTCGTCCCCCAACAAAATTACTGAAGTTGCACGGCTTAGTGAACGAATTCTTGTTGAAAACGTAGAAGCCAATGAGGCACCGCCGAACGATAAAATCCCTGAACTGATGACAGATGCGAAGCTACGTCCTGCAGAAGCGTCGAACCTGGATCGCCTGGTATCGCTACCTGGGCGGACAGATGGCAGAGGTGTAGTTACGGGACGCGCACGCGTACGTGGACGTGGAATGGGTCGTTTCCTCACCGACTCGTATGGTGACTCGGAAGACGGACTCTTGGGTGGAGGCGGCAGCCCCGGAATGATGGATCCGCTGGGAATCGTCGATTTTATTAAGGAAAAAGAATCTGGCGATCCTCAACACGTTGTCTATTGTATTGATGTCTCCGCAAGCATGAAGATCCCGGGACTCAGAAAGCTCGAATTGGCGATTCAGTCCATCAAAGAATCGCTGCGTACGCTCAGCGATGATAGCTATTTCGACATCATTACTTTCTCCGCCAAAGCAAAATCGCGAAAGCGCGAACTCGTGCCCGCGACCGCGGAGAACATCACAGAAGCTTCAAGATACCTTGAGGGATTAGACTCCAATCAAATTCTTGGGAATCGGGAGACTAACCTTTTGGGTGCAATTGAGCAGGCTCTTGAAAAAAATCCATCTGTTATTGTCTTGGTGACTGATGGGCTTCCAACCGCAGGGAGAGACAAACAAAGATTATTGTTTAGCCTTGATCTGAAGTACCAAACTCATCTAAATCGGAACCGCATTGCAGTGATAAATGGAATGTTCCAAAAACATGGGATTTCCATTTCTCCGAACGCAATCTTAATCGTGGAGGTAAAGGACCTGCAATGGAAAGTAATGAGTGAAAATCAGACATTCTATATACATAAAGAACTTGGTCAACTTAATGTCTATAGAAAGGGTAGGATGAATATAGAAACCGACAGTGAAAAAATTCTTGAATCCGTAAGAGCGAAAAACATGAACAACACGAGTATCTACGTGGTTGGACTAGAGATCGTCTTGGGCAGATCACTGGGAGCTGAACTTCTCGCTCATCTCGCGGAACAGAACAACGGCAGACTCAAACTCTTGGACAATGAGCAACTGTTGAACTATGCCGCGCAAGATAAACACCACAGGAATTGATTCAGGCTTCATCACCACCGCAAGTATTCATATTTATGCGAGTCAGGTGTTTCTGATGCCGTGACCGAGTTTCACCAATCCGGTGTCCGGTACGTGTTGGAAGGAGGGGGCCGTTCCGCAATTCGACTCGGGATGTCCGAACACCTGGATGTACTGCAGTCGGCAGTGTACGAAGGACAATAAATTGACACGTTCTGGATTTCACACAATGATCCAACTAAAAGAAAATTCCATGCAATTTCAACGCGAGAAATTTATCATTGCGCTTGTAATAGTTAATTTAGGGGCAACGATTGGTTGTGCGAAATTACTGGAGGAGCCGCCAAAACTGGAACGAGTCAATGCTATATTTTTTTACGATCCTATGTCGGCATCCGTCCTCGGTGCATATTCCGTGGAATTGTCTGAAGAACGTGACATCCGAAGAATCATTGTTCATTCGCTTGACCGAAACCGTAACGCTGACATTTATGTCCGAGCTGGGAAACAAGGGTGGATTCATACGAAGCAAATCAAGAGTATGAATGAAGGTCCGACTACCATTAATATTCGGGCTAGAGGAGATGCGGTTCGAGTCATTCCGAAGACTGTCGTGATTCGCGTCATTCAAGACGTTGAAGTGTTTGCGATACCCAAGCAGAATTGATTCCAATGCACCTTGGAAGTGACACAATCTAGTCTGGAGATTAATTTAATCCGTCAAGCAAAGGAAATCTCGCGATGTTATTAACCAATGGTGCTAGTATATGTAGTATTTAAATCATAAATGACATACTATATACTGACACGATGATGTGCGATTATGCGCGGTTGACAAATGTTGCGCCTACCTGACCTGCTAACAACCTAGATATAGTATGTCATTGAAAATCATGTACCAATTAACTAGCACCAAAGGTTATTACAGCACAGGGTAGCAAGCATATCTCTCCTACTACTTGCCTTCGCTGGAATGAACGGTTGTGCTCTGTTAAAAGCCGTCGGCGGAGGCGGACTGGAACGAGCAGAAGGAAGATTGTATGTCGGGCCAATGGGAGACTTCGGCGGCGCGGTGGGATACCTGTTTACACTGAACGAACCACGATTTGTTCGGCGCATAGTTTTGCATTCCGCTGCCCCTGTCAAGAATGTGGACGTGTATGTTCGTGTTGGAAAGGATGAATGGAAAGTGGCTGCGCAATTGAAGAAACCAGTCGATTCCCGGACTCCGATTGAAATCAATATGCGGGGAGATGTTGTCCGCGTAGTCCAGAAATCTATTACATGGGGCAGCGGTGACCGATACCGTCCTAGAACTAATAGAAACCTTATTCGAGACATTGAAGTATTTGTTGCGCAAAAGTAAAGCACGCAAATCTATCAGTGAAATACGCGGAGATAAAGCAATAACATCTTATCGACTTTGCGGCGATAACTCACTGCTTGAATGCCACCATAATCTATCTGTCAGGAGCATATGCAGATGTTAAAGAAAGTTAACATCGCGGGATCTGCTGCACTAGTTATCTTGTGGCTGTCGGGATGTAGAGCTACTCAATTAACTGAAGGCGGAATTTTCAGCAATCAAGCAGCTGACCAAAACTATGAGAAACCTCGATTGGTCGATTATGCACTTACACGCAATGGCGCAAAGATAAAATGTTCAAAGGCAAGCCGACACCACCCACCTGATTCAGTTATCAACGGAATAACAGATTCGGAAGCCTGGGACAGCGGAGAAGGTTGGGAATGTCAATTCTCGCTCACGGCATACTACCGTCCGGGGTATGGTTACTACTACTACTGGTGGTATGACTACCGTGGAAGACCTTACTGGCCTTGGGACTGGGAACTAGAAAAAGATGAGTCGGCGTGGATAGAAATTTTGTTTCCTACACGCAGAAAAATTGATAGAGTTGTTGTTCATTCGTACTATTCAAAAAAGCGCGTACAGCATGGATTGGGAGAAGCGCTCCTTCAGAGTTGGACGGGTGATCGATGGACGAACATTGCAGAAGTTCGAAAAGGCTATATCTATTCGCCGACCCCCAGCAAGCCCAACCGTGGTCGGTATGAATTCCAATTCGTGCCCGTTGAAACTGATAAACTTCGTCTACTTGTCTTGCGCGGTGACAAGAAAAGCACGAGAAAATTACAAATAGGCGGAGGACGTAATGTCGAAGAGCATTGGGCGCGCATAGTTGAAATCGAAGCTACTGGCACTGACACGGTGAAGGAAGATCTGCCCTTAGACCAAGCGCCTAACCTGTAAGCACCTATTGTTCTGGACGGTGCTCTATAGTCATTTACATTCATTTTTACACAACACATATAAAGATTATGGCGACAAACTAACTACCTGTAGGAGCGACCTCCAGGTCGCGAACAGAACTCGTTCCTACAAGAGATACGCGACAAACTGAGTTACTGCAGATCGAACTGGCTATTCCTAAATGTGTAATTCTTAGTTGAAACGACTATAACGATCCCAATCAAGTTCTCCATACAGACTATGGGCGATTAGGGTTTGAGCACGTCAGATGGTAGCAATCGGAATTCCCGGACACTAGAAGTTGTGTTTCTTATGGAGAGTCGCCGAACGGTGAGGTTTGAAGTAGTCGGTTGTGGGTACACTCGTTGGTTCTAGTTGTCCGATAGGATTCACAAGAATTGGATAGACAAACCCGGATGGGCGGGGACCACTCTAGACTGCGCCAAAGACGTTCCATCTTTCAAGCACCACGGACGCCTTTCGAACCTTCGTTCTAAAATCACTCAGATTTTTTGGGCGACCAGAATTCCGTATTCCACATTATAGATTTTTGTTTTCCATTCCGGCGACGACTCTAGGTACGGCTTAATGACCCTACCCTTGTCCCCCCACAAGACATCATCAATAATAACGATGGAGTTCGTCTTGAAAACCTTTTCACACGTCTCGAACTCTTTCCAAATGTGATCTCCATCATTAACGGAATCAAATAATGCGAGATGGATGGTGTCCAAGACATTGGCGCCGACCATTTCCCTTAAATTAGCAATCGCGTCGCCTTCAACATAGTTGATAAACTCGTTATAGTCGCGGCATACAGATTGACAGATACGAATATGTTCTTTGCAAATCTCAAATGTATAGAACTTGCCGCGGTTATGCAGAGTTGAAGCGATTGTCAAGGTACTTTCTGTCCCTTCATTGGCATCCCGAATACAGCCTGTTTCAATGACAGTTGGATGCGATGCTGTCTTAAATACTTCCCCTAGGCATTTCCTGATAATTGGCTTGTGTGCTCTCTGATAATCCCGCAATCCAAGTTTGTACAATACCAAGTGTTGCGCTTTCCAAATCTTGTTAACCAATCGGCTTTCTTTAATAGACATTGTATAGGGTTCCTAGAACCGAAACATGGAAAAGCCTGAATAGCCTCTGAGACATCTTTAGCAGCCGTACTCGGGTGAAGTCCAACGAACTGACCTTTGAAAAACGTCATCAGGCTCAAAAAGCATCTTGGCAATAGAACCACATTACTATGAAATGATGGGACTATATCTGACAGTTCGTTATTTGTGATGCAATTTGCTACGGAAAATACGCGAGGTGCTCGACTTAATGTCTTGATACATTTCCAAAATGCCCGTGATCTTGTATGGCAGAGATTACCTTCACCCGCTGTTGAGGGAACCAATAAGGAGTAAAGAATCCGCCACATGGGCACCCTATCGAATTTAACAACTAGCGCTCAAATCGTACATCTGTGTTAATCAAGTCGACGTTATACATCTACCACTTGCCCCGTCTGATTTGACTGGATTGCCGCTTGGACAATCTCTAAACCGCGCAAACCATCTCTTCCCGTGACTAGTGGGGTTTTGCCCTCTGCCAGTCGTTCCAAGAAGCAGTGGATATGATTCGTCAGGGAATCGTAAAATGTGGTTTGACCCTCGAAAAAGTTGGGGCGGAAATGTTCAATGTGATCGGGGTCCACTGACCAGAATTTTACAGATTTCATCACATCTTCAATGACTACTGTTCCCTTGGTACCCCCGATCTCGGTCCATTCAGATGTCCGTGTCCAACGTGGCACTTCCTGCCACCCCCCGATTAATGTACCCAGAGCTTCTCCTTCAAATCGAAATGAAAAAGCCGCGTCATGGGCTAAATCAGTTCCGCCACGCGGGTTAAAAGAGGCGTGTACCGATCGAATTTCACCACAGAAAAAGCGCATCAAATCTATATGATGGACTAGCACGTTCCGTATTATTGAATGCGCCTCCAGGGCATTCTTCGATCCGGTAATTGGTTCGGTCACGCGAATCACGACATACCGTATATCCCCGACTGCTCCACTAGCACAGAGTTCTTTCGCTTTCAAATACCCAAATCCGAATCGACGATTGTAATCAATCGCTAGATGTCGACTGTGTCGCGCGGCGGCATCGGCCATTCGTTGTGCATCCGCGAAAGTCGACGCCATCGGCTTTTCGCAGAATACGTGACAACCGGCTTCAATTGATTTGACTACGGGAGCCATGTGTAGGTTTTCCGGCGTCGCTACTGTGACCACATCTAGCGGCTCGGCTGACAACAATTCCTCAAAATCATTGTAGGCATTGGCGCTGGTTGATGCAGCGACAATTTCTGCACGTTCCGGCTCAACATCACAAGTTGCTGTTAACTGGGCATGCTTGGATAGAACGACCGCCTGTGCATGGAGCGATCCGATAGCTCCGCAGCCGATTACGGCTACACGCAATTTTTCGTTTTGTAATCTCTCTGATTTCCCCACTGGTTTGGTCCTCTTTGGCGAACATCCAAGCCTTGTCCGACGCTTAACTATAGTACAGTTCGCCAAGAATCTTCATGTTGAAATGTTGAACTATAGGGGTGAAAGAATATACCAGAGCGAAATTGCTGTCAAGGACAATACCCCGTGTATCCAGGGGAAACGCATCTAAATTTTCTGCATCATAAGAAAGAAAATCAGGCTAAGTTTGTGACACTATTTTGGGATTCGTAGGTTGGGTTGAACGGAAATTCGTTAGTAATCGCTAATCTTGTAACAGTTTTCGAGTGCCTATTTCGCTTGAACGCGCCAAAATTTGAGTGAAACCCAACATTAATCGTACGGCCTACCACCATGAGACCTCCTCTGCAATTAGATGCGTTTCCCCTGCCCGTGTATCTGGGGATTAGGCTTGATACAGCTCCTTCAAATCTGATATAGTAACGACTTTCAGACGCTAGTATTCGGCAACTGTCCTGCTCGGACGCGACTGCTAGCAATCGCCAGGTCGGTGGAAAGCTTGGATTCTTTAAATTCAAGCTCGCGTGTTTCAAGGTTCTGGTGATGCTCTCCACGCCACTCTCATTCTATGCAATTCCCTTTATCTTCTTAGCTATGCTACGTTGTATTTCTGTGAGGCGGGAGTTGCCGGTAAGATGCTTGGCGTTTAATCAGATTGGATTTAAACGTGTGACAAAACGAAGTCATACTGGCGGACAAGATGATGGCCGATCAGAGGAATATTAACGAAGATTTTGTTCAGAACATTTGGAACGATCAACGTTTTTTTGATGTCGACCTCAGGGCTACGGATGGTCGATCTATCAGCATCTTAAAGGCCGGTATTTGGAATAGTGATGAAGGACCGGACTTTGTTCGCGCAGAAGTCATCATTGACGGACAACTTCAGGTTGGCGATATTGAGATTCACGTCAACTCGTCAGACTGGTATGCCCACGAGCACCACCTTAACCCGAGATACAATCGTGTTGTTCTGCATGTAGTCTATCGGGACGATGATTTGAACTTGCGGACACGTCTTCAGGACGGACAAAGAATACCAACCCTTGAACTCTTAAATCTGCTCAATACGCCAATTGGAGATCTATTTGAAGAAGCCGAGGCGGCAAAAACGACAGCGGTCGACTTTTGCCGGGTAGCAGGGAAATTTCTCAAGATTGGACGCCTCAAATCAATCTTTGACGACCTAGGTCAGGAGCGGTTGATGGAGAAGGCAGATGCCATGAAGCATCTCCGCATTCGGATGGACTTTGAACAATTGTTATATGAGGGGATCATGGAAGCGTTAGGATACGCCAAGAATCGTGAACCCTTCCGGGAATTAGCCAGACGTGTCACCTTTTCAGCGCTAACCGGTAAGGTTGACGAGGAGATTCAGGCCATCCTATTTGGAGTGGCGGGGCTGCTACCCTCGCAATCCCAACGCTCCACCGATCTGGACCAATCCGACAGGACCTTCATAAAACGACTAGAATCGATTTGGAGCGCATCCGAACAAGCGCGGATGCCAACCCGCATGGTGGCAGAGCAATGGAGGTTTGCAGGAACTCGTCCGCCGAACTATCCAACGCGTCGAATCGCTGCTATTAGCCAACTAATTGGCAACTGTCAAGAAAGCTTGATGATGGTCTATCTACCAATTATTCTGCAGTCGGGGGAGGCGGATCGAAAAGATCTGGTGAAGATTCGACGGGAGTTAGTGGAGAAATTAACACCTGTACCCAGTGGATATTGGGCGGATCATTGTAATTTCGGAAAACGGATGTCTCAAATCGGCGCTACTTTAATTGGAAAGAATCGCGCATTAGACATTATCGTCAACATATTGATGCCAATTGCGGTTGTCTGGGCGGAGGAATCACAAAGTACAGCTTTGCAAGTGGCAGTAGAACGACTATACAGTAGTTGTCCGAAGTTGCAAGACAACCGGATAACTAAACAAATCCAATCCCAAATTTTTACCGACTTGCAACCTTTTAAACTAATCACGCCGAACGCTAAGATTCAACAGGGTGAAATGTATCTACACTACAACTTTTGCCGTAGCCGACTCTGCGATCTCTGCCCAATCATTAATGGCGGCGCTACTGACAACTTGGCGGGAGAAACTGTTGAAACGGCGGTCGGCAAATGACTGCAACTGGAATGGAGAATTTTCCGCCATTATCGGGCTGAAAACTCGTCAGACTTGTCTGAAAATCCACCGAAACTCAAAGCAGTTCTTGGAGGTATTGCACACGCGTGTGATGCCGTAACTTGCGAAGCGCTTCATCTTCAATCTGGCGCACCCTCTCGCGGCTAATCCCAAGTTGTCGGCCAATTTCAGCCAAGGTATACTCTGTACCATCCGTCAATCCATACCGAAGCTTAATCACGAGCGTCTCACGCGGTGCAAGTGTATTCAGCACCCTCTCAAGCGATTCCTTTTCCGACACACAGAGCAGCTCCTCTTCCGGTGTCACCTGCGAATCATCCGCTAACAGATCGGAAACGGTCGCATCTGGTGACGCTTCGCTCAACGGCGAATCCAGCGAAATTGTGCCTTTTGTGCTTTGTAGAATCTCAATTACGCGACTCTCAGGCATGTCGACGATTTTAGCAATTTCCCTTATGTCCGGCTCACGCTCAAGATTTCTTGCCAGGTTAGACTGTGCCTGTTTGATTGACCTCCGCGTTTCACCAACGTAACATGGTATACGAATCGTTTGGCTTTGCTGGTCGAGAGCGCGCTTGATTGCTTGCATCACCCACCACGTAGCGTACGTACTGAAACGGTATCCTCTCTTCAAGTCAAATTTCTCGACGGCTTTCATTAGTCCAATACTTCCCTCTTGCATCAAATCAAGAAATGAGAGGGATGATTTGTTGAAATTGTGTTGTTTCGCAATGCTTGCAACGAGCAGCAAATTTGCTTCTACAATCTTCAACTTGGCGTCATGGACTTTCTGGGCAGCCGTCTGTAATTTACGCCATAATGCTTCAAGGTGCTCGCGTTCCTTTGTATGCGCTTTCGCAGACTCGGTTCCTCGTGCATCTGAACAGTGGGAAACTTCAATCGCGTGACGAACTTGGTCCAAGATAATGCCTAGATTCATTGGGCTCCACCACAGTTCATTGTCTGACTGTTGTCTAGTCCCGCGGCGTTTGCTTACCTTTGGACGTACCTCCGCCAGAATATACTCCGGTAGCCGATCCAACAACTCGGCCACTCCTGCCTTGCCGTCTTCAAATCTTCTGAAAAGATCGGCCTCTTCTTTAGGCTTGAGCAAGGGAGTACGAGCAATTTCTTGCAAATATGAAAAAGCTTCATCTCTTGTGCTGTCGGTAACATCTGGACGCTTCCGAAACGAGGAAATCAATTCGTCCTCATTGCCATTATCCGTACTACCATCTAAGCCATCAGTTGAGCCATCAGTCGGTAACACTGATATAAAATCCTCACCGTCTTTCGGAGTTGCATTTCCGTACCTGCCGGTGGAATCATTGTCAAAATGCGCGCTAGGAGGTTCCGCGGTTGGCAACACAGCAAAAAAGTCCAAGTCTTCTTTCTCATGTCCGCCGTTGTTATCCCCAACTGCACTAGAGGCTAAAGTCTCCTCACCTGATTTAACAGTCGGGAATACACCTAGGAAATCTGTGTCTTCCTTCTCGTTTACGTCTAATGTGAGATCGTGGTCGAACGAATTATCTTTTATCGTTCGCTTCACCAAGTTTTGTTTTGCTTTCATTGTTGATTCAATCCTATCTTCAGCTGAACCGGTACTTCTACGCGGCTGAACTCTTGAGTATATCTCTGATTTTGTGATATACTGAATGCATTAACTTCGTTAAATTTTACACAAGGCTTACTATGCCCAATCTATTGGCGCTAGAAATCTTTCCTTAGAATCTCAATACGCCATAAAGTACAAGGATGGCTCTAAATAATATGGTTGCGGCGAGTTACGGTATAAGCGCCTACCTTCAGAATTTATGGTTTTCGCCGCTTATGTTGGATGAAGCGTGTCAAATCTTCCGTCGAACATCCGAAATGCCGCGTTCTTTTTATATTCTCAGCGCATCAAATCCGTCTCATCCAAGATTTCGGGGGTAAATGATGAGTAAAATTAGCACATCTGATGTAGTAAAACGCGCAAACGCTGGTGATTCTTTTGCTGGCGAAAATCTAGCGAATATCGATTTATCTGGCGCTCAGCTATGTGGAATTGATTTTTCGCGAGCAAATCTTAACGGTGCGAAATTAAAAAATTCAAATTTGGTCAATGCCAACCTTAATGAAGCAGATCTTTCCGGCGCTGATGTGTCGGGTGCGGCGCTGCAAGGTGCTTACCTAATAGGTGCCAACCTAGCGAACACAAACATCGAAGGAACAACTCTTCAGGGAGCATTTCTTGGTGGCAGTATCCTTGCGGGCACAAACTTTCGGAATGCCGATCTACGTGGCGCAACCATCGGGTGCCCACGCTGGGTCGTCCCAGATCAGTTTGGAAAGCTAACGAGTTTTGAAAACGCCAACCTTGAGGATACAATCTTTGGAGAAACCAAGCCGCAAGGGGTCGTCTTTCTCGGTGCCAAGTTCACAGGCGCTTACTTGTATGAAGTAGATTTTTCAGAAGCGGTGCACAAGCGCTCCGAACTAAAAGATGCAATCATTAAGCAGGGACGAAATTAGTCCACTCAATGAGGCCTAAAAAATTGACGAATCGTTAGTTTTGCTTATCGCTATAATTTGCTTCACATGAGACGCTGTCCATCAACGTGAAGTTTACCTGATATTCACTATTTGATTTAAAATTCATTGACACTACAACGCCAAATTCTCATCGAAGTTGCAACCTGCATAAATTCTGGTACAACCCCTCACGTTTCAACAGTTCTTGATGGGTTCCAATTTCGGCTACTTTCCCGTGGTCAAGAACAATTATCTTGTCTGCGTGAGAAACTGTCGAAAGCCGATGAGCAATGACAAAACTTGTCCTCCCTTTCATCAACTTTGCAAGAGAGTCTTGTACAAGGGCTTCCGACTTGCTGTCTAATGCAGATGTGGCTTCATCAAGAATGAGAATGCGGGGGTTCTTCAGAATAGCCCGTGCAATTGAAATACGCTGCTGTTGCCCGCCAGACAATTTAAGCCCCGACTCACCAATTGATGTCTCGTATCCCTTGGGCATCTGCACGATAAACTCGTGAGCATTTGCTTGTTGTGCCGCCTCAATCACCGCTTCCCGTGTCGCTTCCGGACAACCGTAACTAATATTATCCTTGACCGTACCATCAAATAAGATGGTGTCCTGTGGTACAATGGCAATTTGGCGCCTGAGCGACCTTGACGTCACCCCAGAAATGGCGTGACCATCAATCAGAATCTCACCTGAATCAACCTCGTAAAACCTCGGCAGGAGATTAAGCAGCGTGGTCTTGCCGCTTCCACTTTCCCCCACCAAAGCAATGACCTCCCCCGGCTTGGCATGAATACTGATATCCTTGAGGACCGCCCGCCTATCATAACCGAAGGATACATCGCGATACCGAACATCTCCCGCCACGTTTGGAAGTAGCGCTTTCTTTGTGCCCTTTGGTTCCTCTTCCTGAAAATCCAATACGTAAAAGATTCGCTCGGCCGACGCTAGGCATTGCTGTAAAACGTTGTTAAATTCTCCGATTGTCTTGATTGGTTTGAACATCATACCGATCAAAACGTTGTAGCCGACGAACCATCCGGTTGACAACTGACCTTGGAGAGCTTGCCAACATCCGAATCCGATGACCGCGCCGATACCAACGGCGCTGATTAACTCAATGAGCGGTGATAGCATTGCGGCAAGGCGAACGCGTTGCATTGCCATGCGGTATTGCAGTTTGTTAGTCGCCGCAAACCGTGCCTGTTCCAATTCTTCCGCGGTAAAACTCTTAATGATTTTGATGCCGGTTACCGTCTCTTTAAGCTGTGAAGTGATGTCAGCAGTACGCTGTTGAATTCCAGTGCTTGTCTGGCGAACTCGTTCCCCTACGCGAGCAATCAAATACGCCAAGAACGGGAGGACAAGCACTGCAACTACAGTCAATTTAAAACTCAAAAAAGACATCACACAGATGAACACGGGAATGGATACAATCGCCCGGATGGTAGGAGCCGTTGCTCCAATTCCATTCATCCATGTTCGTACGTCGTCGGTAACCCGAGACATCAGATCGCCTGTCCGATGTTCTCTCAGTACGCCTAAAGGAGCGAAAACGATTCTTCCGTACAACTCGTTACGAACCCGGACAAGCAACCTATGTCCAACCCGAGACATCAAGAAATCATTGCAAAACGTGAAGACTCCTTTTATGAAGACCAAAATCAGGATACTCCCGATAATCAGACTCACAAGCTGAAGTGCATCACGCTCAGTCGCAAGAGTAATTTCAGCGAGTCCGTCGAAGAATCCTTCAATTTGAAAGTAGCGAATAACAATTGGTTCTCCCCCGGAATCCTCTGTTTTAATCGATTCCAAGAGGTCAACCGTCTCCGCGATGATGCGAGCGTAACCGCATGTGCACACCGATATAACCACAGCACATATTACCGCCAAGAATATCTGTCCAACATACGGCGTCAGATACCGTACAAAACGCCCAAAAATCGGCATCACCCCGACTTCTCCGCAACTGTAATCATGCGCCTCGACTCCGTAGTAAAATCGCGTCCATCAAAATCGCCATACGTGGCACGAATGCGCAAACCAACGGTCTCTAACAACCTTTTCATTTCTGTGGGGAAGTAGAACCGCACGGTATTGACCATCTTCCGAATCGCCTTTGTGGGCAATTCAATGATTGTACGATGGTCGAGCAATCGCCCCGACTGAGACTGATATTCTACCTCTGCCAGGGCGAGCGTTGATTCAGTGATCCACCACCAATTCCGCGTGCGATCAAGTTGAATCACCGCGTATGGATTCCAGTAATCAATGAGCAGTTGACCACTTGGCTTGAGTACCGACGCGGTTTCCGAAAGGACTCTTGCATTGTCTGTATCTTCAAAAAATCCAAAGCTAGTAAATAGGCTTATCACAGCTTCACAACACGGCTTCAGAGGAATATGGCGCATGTCCGCTTCAATGAGTCGAAGGCGTCTACCATCTGCATCAGCATTGTTCTTTGCTTCATTGAGCAGAAAGCGAGAGTTGTCCAAACCAATGACATCTGCGCCCAAATTCGCCAGTTTTCGCCCGTGTCGGCCCTGTCCGCAGCATAGATCCAAGACTCTGGCCCCCGGTTGAAGATTCAACGCACTAAAAATGAAGTTTGCTTCTTCTTCCGTCTCGGTTTCCGAGGGCAACTCGGAAAGCAGGTAAGTTTCATCCCACATAACAGGTCCAACACATCAATCCACAGCTCTGGCAGTGCTCTTCTTCCCTCCATTAACGTATTCATGCGTATACCGCCCAAATTGGACGATCGTCGTGCGATCAGACGTACCTAGTTTACAACGAACCTTGAGATGATTTGTTTCAAAGTCTGCGGCTTGTATGATCCCGACAGAAACTAAATCTCCGTTCGCATCAACTAGACCAACAAAACGTCGTTCAAAATACTCTGGAGTTCTTGAAACCAAGTCGGTCAGGCTTAGTCGGCTCTTTATTTGCGAACGCGCATAATCAGACAGAACACTTTGGCTTACAAGCGCTAACGTTCGATGCCCCCACTCTCCATAAAAAACTTGACCGTTAGCCAGTTCGGAAAGAATCTCCAACTCCTTCCGATTTGCACGCCTACCAGCGAAAAAAGGGGTTCCCTGACCACGAAATTGGTCAAACGGAAGCAGTGCTCCTACTGTCTCGGAAAAATAGCGATTAACACGGGTTTCACGATAATGTCGCCTGAATTTACTGGTTTTGGAGGTAGCCGCGTGATGAGGGGAAAGCCGGTAGATCTCCATGGAGTGGGAGGCATCAAATCCGGAGGTGATCGCATCCAACTCGCCGGAACGCTGGATACAGACTAGATGGCGAGGCTTGACTATCTCAATCTTGTGCTGCTTAAGTTTGATGGCGCCGACACCTTTGACATAGCCGGTTGTATCAATCACAACAAAATTCGCACCGGCACTCAGTGCGGCGTCTACCATTAAGCGGACACCGGTGATACATCGTAGGAGATGACCCTCGGGAGAGATCCAGCCAACAAAGTAAAGATTGTCGGCTTCAATTTCATTCCAATCAGGGATTTGGGACAGAATCTTGAGTCCAATCGTCGTCGGTGGCCCAATTTGCGATTGGCCAACATCCGCATCAACCAACCCGACTCTTAAGCCTTGGGACACGCCCTGCTCAACCAGGAATCGGCAAAACGTTGTTTTGCCTGTGTCAGTCGATCCGATCACAAGCGCAACTGCTTGTGGATGGACAATTCTACGTGCTATGCGTTCCCAATCATGGTTCTCCTTATAAACACTCTGCATGCATTCCAAGATTGGATCGAAACATATATGTCCAATATGCGGCCGTGTCGAGAGTGACGTCAACTCGACCTGTTTTCCTCTTTCGCGCTATCCTATTCTATAAAACTCAACTCGTACCGAAACAAAACTCCTGAGTTGTAAAGTAGATTATCTAATGAATGTCTTCCGGTAACTCCAATAAGTCGTTCCAGTAACGTGGGCTCGCGCTTAACGCGCGTTATTTTCGGCTTCCCAACAATGCCGCCAAGTTCAGCGGCATGCGCTATAGCGTCAGGAAGATTACCCAATTTGTCAACAAGCTTATGGTCCAATGCCTGATTTCCCGAAAAGATGCGCCCATCCGCCAATGCCTGAACCTCGTCACGTGTCAGTCGATCTTGTCTTTCGTCAAATATCGCGTCAATGAATTGATGGTGCACGTCGTCAATAGTTTCCTGTAGCAATTCCTGCTCTTCCGGCGTGAGATTTCGGATTGGCGAACCCGTGTCCTTGAATTTACCACTCTTTACAGTCTGCTGATCTAATCCCACTTTTTCGTAAAGTCCCTTCATTTTCATGAACTGCATGATCACCCCTATGCTCCCCGTCAGCGTCCCCGGATTCGCGAAGATTTGGTCTGCCGCACAAGCAATGTAGTAGCCTCCTGAGGCAGCCGTTCCTCCGAGAGAGGCAACAACCGGTTTTTCCAACTTCGTCAGTTCGCTGTATATTTCCTGCACCGGTGCAACACTACCCCCTGGCGAGTCTATTCTCACAACTATCGCTTTTACACTTCCATTGTCGCGATATTGATGAATTAACTCAATGATCTTGTCGGACTTTGAAATCGCCCCGTTGATATCGATAACCGCGACTTTTTCGCCAACCGGTCCGTTACTCACCAGTGCTCGTACTATAAAAACCAGGATTAGCAAAACCGCGAAAGTAACGAGAAGTTTAATGAGTCTTTTTCGGGACATAACTTTGTCGCGGCCACTCACCTGCGGATAAAGACGATCATAAAAAACGTTTTGACTGACAATAAAAGATCGGAGACTATGCTCTGTTTTTCAATGTAGTTAAGATCGATTTCGAGCTTTCTCGGCATTAGCTGAGTGATGTAGTACCGCTCAGGATCCGTTTGGTCCTTTAATTTTTTTTCTTCGTCATAGTTCGTAACCTGCACTGGACCGGTAATCCCTGGTCGAACCTGGAGCACTTGCTTCTGATTCTCGGTATAATATTTAACATATTCAGGTATTTCTGGACGTGGACCGATGATACTCATATCTCCCTTAATTACATTAAGGAATTGGGGAATCTCATCCCACTTCGTCCGCCGTAAGAATCGCCCCAGTTTAGTAATCCGCGAATCGCCATAGATTGTCAATCCCGGCCCAAGTGACTCCGCATTTGCGACCATAGTCCGAAATTTGTACATCTCAAAGATGCGTCCGCCACGGCCAACACGTTTCGCTCTATAAATGATCGGACCGGACGATTGAATGCGTACCAAAAATGCACACAGAATCGCTAACGGTAGTAGACCGATCAAACCTAACGTCGCAAATGTAACATCCAGCAATCGTTTTGACGCCGTTTGGAAAATGGAGCGATTCAGTTTCCTACCGTCAAAAGATAGATCAAGAGCTTCCCACTGCTGGCTTTTCATAAGGTTTTCTGCCGATTGGGAGGTTTATTACTTGTGGATCCGATTCTCTCAATTCTTCATCGCTCAAGTGTTCGATGAAGGTTCTTTGCGGTTTATAGGTTGGAACAATTTCCTGAAGTTTGCCAATAATTCCCTCGGTATCTAGCCGATCGGCTAACTGTTCCAAAGCATCAATGTGGGCAAGTAACTCCGTTTCTTCAATAGTCTCTAACTGTCCAACGAAAATCCGCTGATGCTTGGTGGCGGTAACGCCTTCTTTGGGAGTCAAGAGTTCTTCATACAGTTTTTCACCGGGCTCCAAACCTGTGAATTCAATCTTAATATCTTGGTCTACCTCAAGTCCGGATAAACGAATCAGATCTTGTGCCAGATCAAGAATTTTGATTGGCTCGCCCATATCCAAGATGAATATCTCACCCCCATTTCCCATAGCCCCTGCCTGAATAAGCAACTGTACAGATTCGGGAATCGTCATGAAGAACCGCGTAACTTCGCGGTGTGTGACAGTAACAGGTCCACCTTTTGCTATCTGGCGTTTGAAATTCGGCAACACGCTCCCACGACTGTCAATCACGTTCCCAAAACGAACCGCTACGAAATCAGTGCCATTTCGTTTGGCTTTGCTCTGAATTAACTTCTCGGTAACGCGTTTGGAGGCCCCCATTACACTAGTCGGATTGACTGCTTTGTCCGAAGATACTAAGATAAACGCTTGAACATGATGTTTAATTGCCGCATCGATAAGGCTTTTAGTGCCTAGAATGTTGTTCTTCACGGCTTCGTCAGGATGTATTTCCATAAACTTTACATGTTTATGTGCCGCCGCATGGAAAATTATATGTGGTCTATACCTCTGCATGACTCGATCGATTTTCGAGCGGTCACGAATGTCGCCCACAATCACCGCGCGGTTGACATTCGGGTCTGACTCGCTCAATTCTATGTCAATGTGGTATAAGCTGTTTTCGCCCCTTCCAACAAGGATAAGCAATTCAGGCTCAAATTTTGCCACTTGTCGACAGAGTTCCGATCCGATTGAACCGCCTGCACCGGTGACCATCACACGCTTACCGGATAAGTACTTCGATACTTCTGCCAAATCAATTGATGAGGTTGAGCGATTGAGCAAATCTTCGACCCTGACATCCCGAATCTGGCTAATGCTCACATGCCCATCAAGGATTGCATGAATACTCGGGACAATTTTGAACTTACATCCTTTATATTTATGTTGTCGGACGATTTCGCGAACTTTACTTTCTGACGCCGACGGCATTGCAATTACAATTTCATCAATCTGTTGTCTGCGTACAATATAAGCTAAATCACGCGTCGTGCCAAGTACCTCAAGTCCTTGAATGCTCTGTCCAACCTTTTCACGGTTATCAGCGATAAATCCAACAGGAAGATACCCTTTCTCTGGATGATTGCGTATTTCGCGAAGCACCCCGATTCCTGCCTCTCCTGTCCCAACTATTAGCACCTTGATTCGAGGCGTTGCTACCTGTTTTCTTCGATATTCTTCTGCAATGCGTAGGGAATATTTCGCCAATCCTATAAGCACAATATTATAGAATCCATCCATTGAAAACACTATCCACGAATCGAGAAGATTCCCGGAGTATTGGAGAATCCGCAGGAGATGTGCAACATATAGGAATAACATTAACGCAAACGTCCCGCAGACTATTGCGCCAATCAAGGAAAGGAATTCTCGAACGCTCGCGTATCGCCAAACAGGTTTGTAAAGCCTAAAACACAAGAACGCCCCAACGCGAACTACGGTAACGATTGCTGCGGTGATTATAAAGGAATGCTCAAGTGGTTGGAGCCACCCAGCCTCTCCTTGCTGCATGAACGATGCGAGTAAATCAACCCCCAGCGATTTGCATGTATGATACGCGGCTGAAAAGGCGATATTAATCAGACAGACATCAACAACAATCGAAGTTATCAATCGTTTCTTGGATTTCAGCATATTCCATCCTTAATTGTACTTGAATCGCAAAAGGGACATTCTGTCTCCGATACCTTAATCGTTCTTAATCGTTCGATTCAAGTATTCTAGACTATGTAATCCTGCACAAGGCATTAAAATCACCCTCTCGCATTGTAGCAAAGTACCTTCCGCATCAACCTTGTAGAGAAAGACAGCAATTGGAGATTGGCAATCTCTTTAAATTTCAGCAACAAATCTCTGAATAAACATCCTCCAACTGGTTTACCAAAACGTCCCAGCTATATTTTTCCTCGACGAGATGTCTGCCTGCAGTACCAATCGCTTTGCGATAATCCGGAGATTCAATCAGTTCATTGATGTGTTTAGCAATCACTTCGGGGGAGTCACCAACTAGATAGTCTTTGCCGACTTTCCCATCCAGCCCCGAAGCGCATAGAGAGGACGTAACAACTGGAATCCTCATTGCCATTGCTTCCAAGTTTTTAACCTGAAAACCAGAGCCTGAACGCATGGGCGAAACAAACACGGCAGTATCGTCAAAGTATGGACGCGTGTCCTGTACATATCCTGTGACGACAACATTTTTGTGATTGCCCAGCTTGCGAATTTGGTTCGGAGGGTCACTGCCTACAACATAGAAAACAGTTTCCGGATGCTTCTCTTGCACTAGTGGGAAAATTTCCGTGTGAAAATACAGCACTGCATCCCAATTTGGGAAATAGCTCATTGTGCCAGTGAATAGGATATGAGGTCGATACTCGATTGAGGAGGGTTGAAAATGCTCTAAGTCGACTCCCATCGGTACCACAGACAATTTTAACGAATCGTCCTGCTTTAGCAAATAGTCTCTATCGATTGTCGCCGCAACGGTTCCCCAATCAAATGAATTCATTATTTCAACTTCATAGTGACGAACGCGTTTTGCTTCCAGTTTCACTAGAGTACGTATAAAGTTTCTATCAAGAACCGCACGACGACTTAGGTTGAGCCCAAACGAGTCACAAAGATCCAACATCTTTGGAACTCCTTTAACGTGCGCAACATATTGTCCCATGCGAAACAACTGCGCATGAATCAAATCATAGCCGTGTTGATCCAACAGTCGATTGATCACCCGTTGCATCTGGGGAACAAACCAGTAGTAAACTTGCAAAGGGCTGTTAGACAAGCAATGCAATAAAGCGTTTAATCGCGCTCTACCATGATGGAAGCGCACTGATTCGACTCGATCGCAGAAAGACTGCAGATGTTTGACATAGGCTTCTTCTTGATCGGATTCAAAAAATGAGGCGATAGTGACGGAATGGCGTCGGGCAAGTTGTTTGATGAAGTGATAAGCGCGAATTCGATCTCCTCGATGAGGCGGGTACGGAAATCTCAGGTTCAAGAATAGAATTTTCATGCGAGAAGAGTGAAACACAACCCAAAGCGTGCCCTATTTGGACAATTCACAACGCACCCATCGCCATTTAAGTAGCCGGCATCTCAGCTTCATCAATTAACATAACAGGGATACCGTCCCGAATGGGATAGCGACGCTGGCATTCGCCGACACATATTAGCTTTTGGTTCGTAGAGTCGTATTCAATATCACCTTTACATGCGGGACAAGCCAGAATTTCAAGCAACTCTTGACTAATTGATTCCTGGTGCGAAGTCAATATATCCCTCCGAAAAACTTAACATAATACATGTTATACTAGGTTGGGAAAACAATCAAGCATAAAATTGCTAGGCGAAATCGGTTATGTTCCCAGTGTCCTCATACCTCTCATCAATGTTGTATCACCTACTTCCCATGACACCGCTTATACTTCTTTCCGCTGCCACAAGGACAGGGCTGATTGCGGCCAACCTTGGGAAGACTCCCCATAGCTTCCTGAGTAGCAAATTCAGCAGACGATGGAGATTCTTCTCCGCTGGATCGTGCTGGTAATGACCGCCGCCTACGGGGCGCGCCGGCTTGTCGTGAGTTGCGCTGGGGCGCAGTACGCCTCGGTGCTTCGACATCGAGATGTACTTTGAAGATGTACTCGCTAGTCTCCTCCTCAATACGCTGATACATTACTTCAAAAACATGAAAAGCTTCATTCTTGAAAACCACTATTGGGTCCTTGCCTCCGTAGCTACGAAGATGGATCCCTTCTTCAATGTAATCAATATTGTATAAGTGATCTTTCCAATGGCTGTCGATGCGATCCAAGAGCAAAAGTCGTTCGAGAGTCCTCATCTGTTCGCCGCCCATCTCCGCCTCGCGTTGCTCGTACGCCAATCGGAGTCTTTCAAGCAATTGTTCGCGTAGTTGCGGCAGGCTCATCTCCGTTATGGGACTATTCCATGCCGCGAAAGCGATTGGAAATGTCTGAGCAAGCCACTTTGTGATGCTCTCCAACTCTTCTTGCTTCGACCCTTCCGCCGGTAGGTCCAACTCTAACCTGTCATCCAGCACATTCTCTATCATGCCCCAAATTGTCGTCTTGAGATTCTCACCCTCAAGGATACTATCCCGAAGGTCGTAGACGGTTTTGCGCTGCGTGTTCATTACATCATCGAATTTGAGTACGTTCTTGCGAATCTCGAAGTGTCTCTCTTCCACACGAGTTTGTGCTTTTTCAATGGCTTTGGTGACCCAGGGATGTTCAATCGGAATATCCTCCTCCATGCCTACCCGGTCCATCATGCCTGATAATCGGTCCGACCCAAACTTGCGCATGAGATCGTCTTCTAACGACAGATAGAAGCGGGATGAACCAATATCCCCTTGCCGTCCAGATCTACCACGCAATTGATTGTCTATCCGCCGAGAATCATGCCGCTCGGTGCCAACGATGTGCAGACCGCCTGCATTCAACACTTCTTCACGACTCTGTTCGCAAATCGCCTCTGCCTCCGCGTAAGCCGCCTTCCACTCTACCGAATCCTCCTCAGTTGCATCTGCATCAACGTTGCGCTTCCGAAGGATCTCTTTGACCATACCTTCAGGATTTCCGCCCAACAGAATGTCAACGCCCCGTCCCGCCATATTGGTAGCAATTGTAACGACTCCTGGTGTGCCAGCTTGAGCGATAATCTCTGCTTCGCGCGCGTGTTCCTTGGCATTCAACACCTGATGCCGTATGTCGCGCTGTCTAGCCTTGAGTAGTTTGCTCAGTTTTTCAGACTTCTCAATGGAGATTGTCCCTACTAATACCGGACGTCCTTTTTCATGTTGTTCCACGATATCATTGATAATTGCCCGATATTTCGCTTCCTCTGTTTTGTAAATCTGATCCGAATGATCTTCCCGAATCATCGGTTCGTTTGTGGGTACGACAACAACATCCAATTTGTAGATATGTCCAAATTCGGCGGATTCTGTTTCGGCGGTTCCCGTCATCCCAGCCAGTTTTTCATACATGCGGAAAAAGTTCTGATAGGTTATGCTTGCGCCGGTTTGGCTTTCTTGGACTATTCGAACACGCTCTTTGGCTTCGATCGCCTGGTGAAGCCCTTCACTCAGCCGTCTTCCGGGCTGCTTTCGACCCGTAAACTCATCCACGAGGACAACCTCCCCGTGCTCAACGAGATAATCCACATCACGCTGGTAAAGGTGCTGAGCGATCAACGATTGATTCACATGATGAACGAGTTCCATGTTCGTGTGATCGTATAAATCCGTTACGCCGATCAGACGCTGCATCTCCTCAACACCCTCCTCCGTCAGCGCGACAGAACCACGCTTGCTGCTCTTCTCATCGATCTCATAGTGCTCATCCGTCTTAAGCCGAACTACAGCTCGGTTAATTTTAGTGTACAACTCAACAGGTTCGCCATAGGGCTCTGAAATGATTAATGGCACGCGAGCTTCATCAATCAGAATGCTATCGACCTCATCAAGAATCGCATAGTGATGACCTCGCTGAACCTTCGCGTCCAGGTATGATGCTTTATTGTCCCAGAGGTAGTCAAAACCAAACTCGCTGTGGACCCCGTACGTAATGTCTGCTTTGTACCCGAGCTTTTTTTGCTCGTGAGGCATCATACTGATGGTCAAGCCGACCGAAAGGCCGAGAAAGTTATAGATTTTCCCCATCCATTCCGCGTCGCGCCTCGCAAGGTAATCATTTACAGTGGCAACATGGACTCCATTGCCTGTTAGTGCATTTAGGTAGACAGGAAGTGTAGAAGTCAGAGTTTTACCTTCGCCGGTTTTCATTTCGGCAATACAACCCTGATGGAGGGCGGCCCCGCCCATTATCTGTACATCGTAGTGGCGTTGTCCGAGCGTCCTCATAGCGGCTTCCCGCACGACCGCAAAAGCATCGGGGAGAAGATTTTCAAGCGACTCTCCCGCATCGATTTGCTCTCGAAAATGTGTCGTCTTCGATTGAAGTTGGGAATCGGTTAAGCGATTTGTTTCGGCTTCTCTCTGATTCACTGCGTCGATTATCGGCTGAAATCGCTTGAAATCTCGACCCTGTTTGCTCCCAAGAAATTTGGATAGAATCTGCTGAAACATAAAACATCATCCCCTTTTTATCTCATGGTGTACGACACAATGGGTGAGGGGCAATAAAGATCTAACATATAATTCTGCTTACGAGAACAAGGAATAAGTCCGCAATATCGTGATTTTCATTACTTGGCGTGCACTTCTTGGATTCGGTTGAGCAATATGCTTTGCGCTTATCGAATCAACAGTACATCGTTTTCACAGCTTTACTTGCTCATCAGTGGTTCAACGGGGATTAAATTCTTCGCATCATGGTGTATGTACGGCCACGGGCAAACGCGAGCGCACAGAATCCCGCTTTGTCCGCCGTTTGCAGAGGAGACAAATTAGTTGCACTATCTTCAATCATTTCCATCTAAGTGCCGGGCTGCGTCTCAGATGGCTCCTCAGTTGCTCCCGTGTCTTGCGTCACTTCATCGTCAGGGAAAGACTCCTCCTCTTCTTCCTCTTCAGTTTCTAGCAAGTTTTCACCGTCAGACCGTCTTCGCAATATCGCATAGATGATTGTATTTCCAACCGATGCAATGGAGAAGAGATAAGCCAAGATTAGTCCCATGACAAATAACAGGGATAAGGTTATGAAGATTGATGATAGGGTTACAAAAACATTATCAAATGTCGATAACTGGGCGGTGGAGAGATCCGAAGACGCGATAGTATCAAATACACCCAATTCCCGAACAAGTGGTAGTGCAGATATTTCATTTATTATTTTACCGAGCCACTTGTTCGCATTTCCCATGAAAAGAATCATGTCCTCTGGCAGGAGATAACGAATCGGCAACATCACCAAGCTGAGACTGAATAAGCAAGAAATCATCCAAACGGTCACGCAGATTAATTTAAGACCAAATAAAATGAATTCATAAACCAAGATTCGCCACGGCTGGTTCCAAACGATAGAAAAATGCTGATAGATAGTTTCAAAAGTGTCCGTGTCGGCGGTGGCAACGACCGCGGGAACGAAGAACAGACTTACACTCAGAACCACAACCAGATAAATCATCAGCAACCCGATGAAAAACGCAAAAGGCATGAGTAACGATGAAAACGTTACAATGACTTTTCCAGCCCACGGAACCTTGCCAAGCAAACCTACGATGATTGGCACTAGCAGACAAAGAACAAAAACAAGAATCAGTCCTAAGAACGCTCCGAATACGGCTTTCCAATGGCGCTTCAAGAACGATGCAGCTTCCTTCATTGAGAAGAAACTGTCTCCCCGCAACTGTTGTATCGTGATTTTCGACACCATGGTGCTCGTTGAAAAGAAGATGACGAAGAATACCAACAAACCCAACCACATTGCCCCGACTGTAACCGGCTTTAACTCGTAATCCACAATGGGGCAAACCGGAACTAACGCATATTCATTCCAGAAATCCTCAAGCGCATTCCCGCCGACGATCAAGAGGCTAATATATACAAACAGCTCGTAAATCAGATACGCAAGTGCGAGACCGATGAAATGAACTGTGAGTTTTTTTCCACTAAACCCGTAGCGTCCAGCTCGAAAAACGTCCCTAAAGTCAAAGTGTAATTCGCTCATTGGAAGTTCCTTCTCTTGTCTTTGGAAACCCATCTCTCAGCCAGATTTATTACAATGATTGACCGAAAATCCTGCCGAACTGAAAGATTTGAGAGATTCTCCGTACGTATAATACAACAAATTGCAATTTTCTGTCAACAGCATCCTCTTCTGCTGTTGCCCGTCTCATTAAGGCTGTGGTGCGGGTTTAGACGGGCTAATCTGCTGAAATTGCCACTTCCCAGAAGGCCGAGAGATTTGAGTGAGATTCGTTCCAAAGTGAATGTTTCGACATCAGTACGCAACTTCGGCCCTCACCGAACTCGCCAATCTTGAACTTAGCGAGTCGTTGATATCTCCTCGGCATCAGTATGTCTGCTATACCTCTTCATCAGTGCACGCAAACGGTCAAGAGGAATTGCATGAACGACATTTCCATTCTTTCCAGCAGTAGTGACTGCCATCGTCATGGCGTTGATAACGGCTTCCTCCGTAGCTTCAATAACGCCCTGATAGAACACATCCAATCGATTGTTATGCAGCATTTTGACTGACATCAAACTAGCCTCGGACGACGAGGGCACGATATTGGCAGTGGAAAATGCTACTACGAATTCGCCGCTGCTAACGGTACTTGGTGTGCCCGTCCGCGCAAGTCCATGCGTTGCTCGCCGCGCGAGTTTCAATAGCTGGCGGTGTGCCAGAGGCGCGTCTGTGGCAATTACGATGATGAATGAACCATCTCGATGACGCTCCGGTGTTAAATCGGTGATTTCCTCTCCGACAGGAACACCATCGATTCGGAGTTGGTGGCGGCGACCGCCGTTTGCATTGACCAACACCCCCAAGGTGTAAGTCTGATCTGCCACTTTCACCATGCGGGACGCAGTGCCAACTCCGGCTTTGAATCCGTAGGAACGCATCCCTGTGCCGGCACCGACACACCCTTGCGGTACGGCACCTCCAGCGGCGCTTTCGATTGCCGCAATAGCATGTTCAGACGTAACATGCAGCCCGCTAATGTCATTGAGTCCGCCATCGTAACATTCAGCGACGATGGGCAGAATAATGTGAGATTGTGGATATCGTTTAATCATATATCGCACTACCCCGTCGTGGACTGCCCCGACACTTAGTGTATTGGTCAGCATGATGGGCGACTCAATCAAGCCGGATTCGTTAACCCACGCAAATCCCGTGGCTTCACCGTTTCCATTGATTACATGGGCAGCACCAAATACTCTATTTGACCAAATGTCATCACGCGGAATCACCGCGGTAACCCCCGTGCGGACAGCGTCTCCAAAATTCAAAGTAACATGACCGACCATTACCCCGGCGACATCGGTAATCGCATTGTGTTTTCCCGGCTCGTATATTCCAATGCGAATACCAAGATCGCGTGCGGACACTCTTGATTCGCGAGACAACGTGCTGTGGGATAAGGGTGAAAAGACCAGATGGAGGATTAGACAACACATTATTGCGATGTACAGAATCCGAATTTGCGTTTTCATAGAACGTTCCTGTATCTAAATCGGGTGTGCGCTCAAACCTTTTTCTTTCAACTGTTGCAAATAGATTTGGCGTATATGATTGAAAATTTCAATATACACGGGTGTGCGGTAATCCGGGTACGTCCACTCCCATGGCTGGAAGGATTTGTTGCGGAACTTTAATGTATTCTCCGCGTAGATTCCGTCCTCAAGATGAATACGATGGGCGTGATCTTTTGTGGACGCGAGAACTAGCTTGGCAGCAGAGATATAGCCGGGATCGAGATTCACTAGGCGACGTGCTGTCTGGTTTTCTGCAAAATCGTGCTCTACCGAGTTCGAGAAGTATTTCGCTGCTGCAAGTTCACCAGGCGAGGCGAGGCGATTAAAACTAATGAACTGCCGTTGAAGCTCCCTACCCATCTCTTGTTCATAGTAGGTGGTGTAGTCAAAAGGTATGAGTTGGCTTGCAAAGTCGATTTCGCTAAATCTATCTTCTAGTTTGAGGTATACGGCCTTTAGAAGATTCGTATCGGAGGTAATGACGCCAACAATTAGCTTGACGGGTGAAGCCGGTTTAATTTGTCCCACAATCAAGTGCTGGAAGTTCTGAACGAAAGTCAGGAAGCAAAATAATACTCATCGAAGAGGGAATCCCAAAACTGAATTCAGTATATCATGATGGCACTAACACGTCAATTGGGCTTCACGAGACGATTTTCTCATTTGTGTGTCCGTTGAGCGTTCTATTCCCGCATAACTCACAAACTCTCTGCATAGTCGGATGCTGCTTTAATTCTCAACGCGATGTCTCACTATAACGAGTTCGTTATGCTAAAGTACGGATTAGAATTACGATTCTTTTAGAATAAATTGAAAATAATCTTGACATCCGTATAAAGCTCATTATATAATATCTCGTTGCGCCTAGTTTAGGGTTAATCTATGACCAGCATCAATGTTGCCCCTCAACTCCCCTCCGCCGCACAGCATTAAAGTGCAACGTGTGCCCCAAATAAGGTAAACGGTGTAAAGTATGCCCCATTCAGTCAACTTTGGGAAGCGTGAACGACTCTCCTTTGCGAAATCTCCAGAAATCATGAATCTCCCGGACTTGATTGAGATTCAGAAATCATCCTACCACGATTTCCTCCAAGCAAACGTAGACGACGATAAACGTAAAGATGAAGGTTTACAAGCCGTCTTTAACGAGATTTTCCCAATCACTGACTTCTCAAAAACCTCTAGTCTCGAATTTGTAAGCTACTCCCTTGGCGACCCAAAATATGACATCAACGAGTGCCAGTATCGTGGATTTACTTACGGTGTACCGCTAAAGATCCGCGTACAACTCATACTGCGCGAACTGGACAAAGACACCGGAGACAAGCAAGTCATTGATATTAAAGAGTCCGATGTCTACATGGGCGAAATTCCGCTGATGACGGAAAAAGGCACGTTTTTCATCAATGGCGCGGAACGAGTCATTGTAAGCCAACTGCATCGCTCTCCCAGTGCTACGTTCAACGAAGAAACTCACACAAGCGGACACAAACTATTTGTCGCCAAAATTGTCCCGTACCGTGGTGCGTGGATTGAATTTGAATACGATATCAAAGACCAAATTTATGTACGTTTAGACCGCCGGAAAAAGATGCTCATCACTATTTTGCTGCGTGCATTGGGTTGGGAAACAGATGAGCAGATTCTCAAATTATTCGCAAAAACTGAAGTGCAGACGTTGAGCGATAAGCTCGAGAATCCGGCAGCTCTTGAAGGAAAAGTGCTTGCTGCCCCTGTCATCGATTCAAGTACCGGTGAGGTGTTGTTTGAAGCCAATACCGACCTGACAGAAGAAGAACTCGCGACGCTTCAAGAAGCCGGCGTTGAAAGTATTGAGATTCTGGATGAAGACGATGCCCGAAGGATTCAATTTCTGCGAAACACGTTACAGCGCGACGCGCAATCCGATTATAAAGAAGGTCACATCCAAGATCAAGCGCTAGTCGAGATTTTCCGCAGGATTCAACCTGGAGACCCGCCAACTCTGGAAAGCGCCCGCAGTCGTTTCGAGAAGCTAATCTTCGACCCTGCCCGATACGATCTTTCCCGCGTGGGGCGCTATAAACTCAATGAAAAACTTGGAGCGCTTTCCATCTACCGGAACGGCGCGCCTGATGACTCGTCCGGTTCAAATGGGCTGCCGGACGAAAGTGTTCGCATTCTGCGGCCAGAAGACATCGCTGCTACACTTGATTATCTGATGCATGTTCAAGACAGCAATGGCGAAATGGATGACATCGACCACCTGGGAAATCGTCGCGTGCGAGCCATTGGTGAACTTCTCCAAAACCAAATACGCACAGGGCTGATCCGAGTTGTTCGCGCTACACGAGAACGAATGACGGCTCAAGAACTTGAGAGCGCCACACCGCCCGACCTCATAAATCCAAAACCGTTGACCGGGGCAATTAAGGACTTTTTCGGCTCCAGTCAGTTGTCCCAGTTCATGCAGCAAACCAATCCGATCGACGAGCTGACTCACAAGCGGCGCCTCAGCGCTCTTGGTCCTGGCGGGTTACACCGTGAACGAGCCACGTTTGAAGTTCGTGATGTGCACCGTACGCATTACGGTCGTGTGTGTCCGATTGAAACGCCTGAAGGTCCCTCGGTGGGTTTAATCGTCTCCCTCTCCACATACGCTCGCGTAAATGAATACGGGTTTTTGGAAACACCTTACCGGAAAGTGAAGGACGGTGTCGCAACCGGTGAAGTCACACACATGACTGCGGACAAAGAAGACGCTTTCGTCATTGCACAGGCAAACACAAAACTCAATTCCAACGGTAAAATAATCGAAAAACAGGTCTCCACTCGCTTCAAAGGGGATTTCCCGCGAATGGCTCCAAAGGAGGTCGATTACCTTGATGTCTCCTCAAAACAGATTGTCGGAGTCTCCGCGTCACTGATTCCGTTCCTTGAACACGACGATGCCAATCGCGCACTCATGGGAGCGAATCAGCAACGTCAAGCAGTGCCGTTGGTACGTCCACGGGCACCCCTAGTCGGAACAGGGATGGAATACAGAGCCGCTCACGACTCTGGTGCTGTTGTGCTTGCAAAGCGGGACGGTGTCGTTGAAAGTATTTCCGCCGCCGAAATCATTGTCCGCACCGATGATGCTTTCCGAGTCGATGGTGGCGAACAGTCCTTCTCTGAAATGGGCTACGACGTTTACCATCTGACGAACTTCAAGCGATCTAACAACGGAACTTGCATCCATCAGATTCCGTGCGTTGCGGTAGGAGAACATGTTGAAGCTGAGCAGGTAATCGCCGATGGTACTGCCACCGACAACGGTGAACTTGCCTTGGGCAACAACGTTCTCGTGGCGTTTATGCCTTGGGAAGGATATAACTTTGAAGACGCGCTTCTCATCAGCGAGTCTTTGGTATCAGATGATACCTTCACTTCCATCCACATTGATGAATTTGACGTTGAAGCACGCGATACGAAGATGGGACGCGAGGAAATTACTCGCGATATTCCCAACCTATCGGAAGAGGCACTCAATCAGCTTGACGACGAAGGCATTATTCGTGTCGGTTCGATTGTCCGACCGGGTAGTATCCTTGTTGGAAAGGTGACACCAAAAGGCGAAAGCGATTTGGGGCCCGAAGAGAAGTTGCTCAGGGCTATTTTCGGCGAGAAGGTCGGCGAAGTGCGCGACGCATCTACGTATGCCAAACCGGGCGTGGAAGGGGTGGTCATTGATGTCAAAGTTTTCTCTCGTAAAGAGCGCGAGAATGATAGACAGACCGAGCTGCGTGAGGTTGCCAAGGAAAAAACCGTTGAAAAGGTTTGGCGGGAAAAATGCGAACTTATCAATCGACGGCGAAACGAAGAAATCCGACATGCTTTACTTGGAAAACGCTTGGCACAACCAATTTCTGATGGTGACCTACAATTAGCGGTAGAAGGTGACATTGTCACCGAAGCATTGCTTGAAAACGGTACACTTCTCGATTCGATTGTAGTCGATGATGCCGACGCAATGAATCGTATTCAACGTATTCAACAACTCGCCGATGGCCGCATTCAAGAATGTACTACTGAGAAGGATGCAGAGTTAGAGAAGATTCGGAAAGGCGACGAACTCAAACCGGGAGTAATCAAACTTGTTAAAGTGTACGTTGCCAATCGTCGAAAGATCTCCGTTGGAGACAAGATGGCGGGACGACACGGAAACAAGGGAGTCGTTGCCAAGATTCTCCCTCAAGAAGACATGCCATACCTGGAGGATGGCACTCCGGTAGGTATCGTCCTGAATCCGTTAGGTGTTCCCTCCCGAATGAATGTTGGACAGATTCTGGAAACCCACCTTGGGTGGGCCGCCCAAGCATTGGGACTTCATATTGCCACACCGGTTTTTGACGGTGCAATAGAATCAGAAATTTCAGACCTTCTCGAAAAGGCGAATCTGCCGAACTCTGGCAAAGCCACGCTCTACGACGGGCGGACAGGGACGCCTTTCGCACAGAAGGTTACAGTTGGTTACACGTACATCTTGAAACTCAATCACCTCGTTGATGATAAAATTCATGCGCGGAGCACGGGCCCTTATTCCCTGGTGACTCAACAACCGCTTGGTGGGAAAGCCCAACAAGGGGGTCAACGATTTGGAGAGATGGAAGTGTGGGCGCTTGAGGCATACGGTGCAGCTTACACGCTTCAGGAGTTGTTGACAATTAAATCGGATGATGTGACGGGACGAAGCAAGATCTACGAGTCTATTGTCAAAGGGGAAAATGCACCAAACCCGGGAACTCCGGAATCCTTTAACGTCCTTGTAAAAGAATTACAGAGTCTGGGACTTGATGTAAATCTTGAACAACGCGATTCACAGCCTGATGAAACAGGTGTTCTCCCTGAAATGCCGTGGCCCGAAGATCGTGAGTGATGATTTTGTCATGCTGCCCGACGACTCATGCATCACGGTTAGGTTGTGACCACTTCGCTTGATTAATAGTGCATACGATGTCTCAAAATGTATCGTTCACTTACACCGTAGGCGAGGCATCTTGTCCCGCCGACTTTCCTGATTCTCGCCATCAATGCACAAGCATTCTAGAGAGATGGTATTACCATGGATGAAGTCAAGTCCGATCGAAGCCGAATACCCGTCTTAACACAATGCAGATTCCACACCCATACGGCGCGTTTTTGCTCCCGTATCCTCTTAGCATCAATATTTCGGATTTTATCTGACAGTTACCTTCCGAACAAAGTAATAGTTTAGTCCGAGAACACATAATCTGTGACTGTAACATAGTCCCCGCGAATCGTTTTGTTCCACGTGTGTAGTTAGATTGCGACATGATGTAGATACACTTTCGTTGGGAACCTAGCTTGAGGTTGCTCTCCTCTATGAGTGATTCCACCTTAAGGTTGAAAGAGTCAATAATCTCCTTGAGCAGAGGCACCACCCATAAGAGTAAATTGATAGACGTAACAAGGTTCAGCAACATCCAGTAAACAGCAAGGCGAGAGAAATCGCCTCATTTTCTACACATTTAAGGAGAATTGCCTTGTCAGCGAATCTAAACAACTTCGACGTAATATCAATTCGAATTGCATCACCAGAACAGATAAAAAGCTGGGCGAAACAAACTTCATGCAAACGGCGAAGTAACGGTATATGGCCCTGTCCGATGATGAACGAGTGTTCCTGTGCTGAAGTTCGTAAACCTGAAACTATAAACTATCGAACATTTCGCCCGGAACGAGACGGGTTATTCTGCGAAGCGATTTTTGGCCCCCAGAAAGATTGGGAATGCGCATGCGGGAAGTATAAACGCATTAAGCATAAAGGTACTATTTGTGATCGATGCGGAGTCGAAGTGACGCATCAACGAGTGCGTCGAGAAAGGATGGGGTATATCCAACTCGCCGCCCCAGTGTCCCACGTTTGGTTTTTCAAAGGGATTCCGTCCCGGCTTGGGCTCTTCCTAGACCTGTCATCTCGAGATGTTGAACGCATTCTCTATTTTGAAGATTTTATTGTCTTGGAGGTCTCGGATCCGAACTGCCCATTGCAAGTCAAGCAGTTGTTAACGGAAGAAGAATATAATGAGCATCTTTCTCAATTTCCCGATGGATTTCGTGTAGGAATGGGTGCCGACGCGGTTCATGAGTTATTGTCACGCATTGATTTGGATCAGGAAATTGAAACTTTGCGTGTCGAACTTGAGGAGACCGGCAGCAAGCAAAAGGCAAAGAAACTTGCAAAACGACTCAAGCTGGTATTGGGATTCAAGAAGTCTGGAAATAAACCGGAATGGATGATTCTTTCGGTTATTCCCGTTATTCCTCCCGATCTTCGACCGCTGGTTGCGCTTGATGGTGGACGATTCGCTACCAGTGATCTCAACGACCTGTATCGGAGGGTAATTAACCGCAACAATCGGCTCAAACGTTTGACCGAACTACGTGCCCCTGATGTTATCATCCGCAACGAGAAACGGATGCTGCAAGAAGCCGTTGACGCCTTATTGGACAACGGAAGACACGGTCGGATGGTGCGCGGTCCCGGAAATCGTCCACTCAAGTCCCTGGCTGATATGCTGAAGGGTAAGGTTGGTCGTTTCCGACAAAACTTACTGGGTAAGCGCGTCGATTACTCTGGACGCAGCGTTGTGGTAGTAGGTCCTGATCTCCAACTTCATCAATGTGGGTTGCCGAAAGAGATGGCTCTCGAGCTGTTCAAACCGTTCATAATCCGGAAACTTCAAGAAAAAGATTATGCACACACCATCAAACGCGCGAAGCACATGACCGATCAAATCTCGCCTGAGGTGTGGGAAGTGCTTGAAGAAGTGATTGATGAGCACTTAGTGATGCTAAACCGAGCGCCAACTCTGCACCGCCTCGGCATTCAAGCATTCCAGCCCATATTGGTCGAAGGGAAGGCAATCCGTGTCCATCCACTCGTCTGCAAAGCCTTCAACGCTGACTTTGACGGAGATCAGATGGCAGTGCACGTCCCACTTTCAGTAGAGTCACAGATAGAAGCAAAGATGCTTATGATGGCGCCCCGAAACATATTGAAACCTGCGCACGGGGGCGCCATTGCCGTTCCTGAACTTGACATGGTACTTGGCTGTAGTTTCCTGACCAAATCCATTCCCGCATCCGATCAGGACGGCCAGAACTTACGTCATTACCGGAATTCCGACGAGGTCATTATGGCGCACGAATGCAATAGATTGGGTTTGCACGATTCTATCTTATTGCATGTCGATGGCGCCTTCACTCCCATTGAGACAACAGTTGGGCGTGTCATTTTCAATCAGGTTGTCCCTCATGAACTTGAGTTCACCGATTTGAAAACAGAACAGCGAATTCGTTTTATCAATCAAGAGGTGCGATCAAAAGACCTTTCACGACTCGTGTCCTACTGTTTCAACGAACTTGGAAATAGTCGAACAGTTGAATTCCTTGATGAACTGAAGCGAGTCGCTTTTCATTATGCCACCTATTCTGGTCTCTCAATCGGTATAGACGATTTAATCATACCTGAAGCGAAGGAGACTTTGATTGCCGAAGCGAGAAAGAAAGTGGACACAATCGAGAAGGAATATCGGCGGGGTGGGATGAGCGAAGGAGAGCGATATAACCAGGTTATCGATGTGTGGCACCAATTAATTCAATCGGTCGAAGCGTCGCTGTTCGATTCCTTGGAAGAAGGACGCGACGATGAAATTAGAGGATTCAATCCGGTGCATGTTATGGCGGACAGCGGTGCTCGATCCAAGAAAGAACCGATTCGTCAGATCAGCGGCATGCGCGGTTTGATGACAAAACCGAGCGGCGCAATTATCGAACAGCCGATTGAATCGTGTTTCCGTGAAGGTCTCAGTGTGCTTGAATACTTCATCTCGACACACGGGGCACGTAAAGGACTAGCTGATACCGCAATCAAGACCGCTTCGTCCGGCTACCTCACTCGCAAATTGGTTGATGTTGCTCAAGATGTCATGATAACGATGACGGACTGTGGTACACTGAACGGTATCACGAAATTCGCGGGCGAAACGGAAGATGACACACTTGCGGAACGTATTCATAGCAGGACTGCAAGCGAGGACATTGTCAATCCAAACGACGACACCGTCATTGTCGCTAGAGATAGTCTGATTAACCCATTAACCGCCGAGAAAATTGAAGCGGTAGGAATTACGGAGGCCCGTGTCCGATCAGCGTTGACATGTGAAGCTCCCCATGGAGTCTGCTCAAAATGTTATGGCGCCGATTTGACAACAGGACAATTCATTGATATCGGTGAAGCTGTCGGCATCATTGGCGCCCAGTCAATTGGAGAGCCGGGAACACAGTTGACAATGCGGACCTTCCACACGGGTGGTACCGTGACAGCTGGCGATTTTCAATTCCAGTCTCGAATTGAAGCTCGACACGATGGACGTGTTAAATATGAGAAAATTGAGGTTGCGGAGCGCAAGGCACCCGATTCCGAGGTCACAGAGAGGGTTGTGCTCTCTCGCAATGGACAGTTGTTGATTGTTGATGAGAACGACAGGGTGGTGGAACGCCATCAAGTGCCGATTGGGGCCACTCTATGTGTCGAAGATGGCGCTATGGCGACTAAGGGCAATCCAGATACAAACGATCCGCCGCCAACGCTCTTGCTTGAGCGAGATCCTTATCGTGTGCCAATTTTGACGGAACACAATGGAGTTGTTGTATTTCAGGACATTATCGAGGGCCATACCGTTCAAGAAGACAAAGCGTCAGGGCTTGCCGAACGAGTAATTGTAGAATACAAAGGCGAAGATCAACCTCGAATGGAGATTCGAACACCCGATGATGATGTGTTAGCGAGTTACCTGATGCCAACAGGCGCTCATTTGTCCGTGACCGATGGTGAAGAGGTAGAGGCTGGAACCGTGTTGGCGAGACTACCGGAAAAGAGTGCAACTAGCCAAGACATTGTGACTGGACTCCCTCGCGTAACGGAACTCCTTGAAGCCCGAAGGCCCAAGGATAGAGCAATTATTGCCGAAATCGAGGGATATGTGGAGTTCGACCACCGTATTTCTAGAGGGATGCGCCAACTTCGTATCAAACATGGCGATGAATCGAGCGCACTGTACAGAATCCCCGTTGGTAAGCACCTCGTGGTTCATGAAAATGATTGGGTGGACGCGGGCGACCGCCTGACGGACGGTTTTCTTGACCCACACGACATTCTGAAGATAAAGGGTGAGGAGGAAGTCCAATCCTATCTAGTTAACGAAGTTCAGAATGTCTATCAAAGCCAAGGTGAACACATTAACGACAAGCATATTGAGGTGATTGTCCGTCAAATGCTGAATAAGGTAAAGATTCTCTCGGCAGGAGATACCGAGTTCCTTGAGGAAGACGAAGTTGACCGATCCGTTTTCCATCGCATCAATCGTCGGGTTACAGAAGACGGGAAACAGCCAGCCACCGCCGAACCTATACTGCAAGGCGTCACAAAGGCTGCGCTAAGCACCGAAAGTTTCATCTCGGCTGCCTCATTTCAGCAGACAACAAACGTCTTGACTAAAGCCTCGGTTGTCGGACAGAAGGATTATCTGAAAGGTTTGAAGGAAAACGTCATCATGGGTCGGCTTATTCCTGCAGGCAGTGGAGTGCCTAGTTTCCGAAAGATTGAAGTATATCCTGAAACCGAAGAATTACCTGGCACAGAGGACGCACTGCTACCTAGCGCTGACGAGGAGGGCCAAGCTGCCGACTAGAATTTCCGGGCGATATTAACTAGTCGAATGTTCCAACCATCGTTAAAGGTTCTGTGTGCTGTTTATGTTCCTTTCAGCAATCGGTTAACGGTCTTCCAAGAATCGACGTGCAAAATCTGCTTATTCGCAGAGCGTGTTTCCGAACAATCGACCGAACGACAAGAATCTTCGGTAACGCGCTTTATTGAGATTTGAAACCTATCGATTGTTCTCAAGAGCGTCTGGTTCTCGCCAATGAGTATGCCTACGTCGGCTTCAAGCATCGCGCGTAAATCCGATACCGAATCGCCGACGTAGGCAGTTAGTCCCGTATTCGATCGTCGAGATTTGAAATATCTCCACTTGTCGTGAGCGGAAACAACTCGCAACTCAATTTGGCCAGTGGAGTATCCTTGTTCATCATAAAGAATGTGATTTGCCACCACTGCATCACAGAATTCCTTCACCGCTTCCGAAACAAAAACCTGCGACCAATTGGCAGACAATATCTCGACAGAAACTCCCGCAGAACGCATCTCTGATAGACATGCTCTCGCGCCTTCTCGTTTCTGAACCTGCTTTCCCGCTTTTCGTAACTGCTCCTGTCTTAGCCCTGCCAAGAATCCTTTATTCATAACCCTGCCGATTGAAGCCACGTCCAGAGACTCCATGTCGCTTAGGAAGTCGGCAACGGTCCCTTGACAATGCTCACGAGGGCCGTTTAGCCATTTATTGCATCTACGAGAATACCGGGTCCTGTACCATTCAACCATCTGTTTCCATTCTTCTATAGTTGGAATATCACCGATATTTCGGTTTTGGATCGCAGTAGCAACTAACGTCTGGATTGTGTCTTTCTCCGAGATGGTTTCATCAAAGTCGGAGATGAGTTTGTCAACTCGGTAAATTGGCATAAGGAATAGTTAATGCGTTAGTAATAAAAGTTAATGGACAAACTTTAAGCCCCTTAACTCACGTTCGGTCCGAGCATCTTTCCCGGATCTACAATCTGGTCGAATTCTGCTTCCGTTAAAAGCTCTAGTTCAAGCGCCGCTTGGCGCAAGGTTTTTCCTTCACTGTGCGCCTTCTTGGCGACTTGAGCTGCGTTGTCATAACCGATATGCGGATTGAGTGCTGTTACCAACATTAAGGATTCTCTCAGATATTGTTCGATTTGGTTCCGATTTGGTTCAATACCGACGACGCAGTTCTTGCGAAATGAACGGCAAGCATCTCCGAGGAGACGCACGGATTGCAGCGCGTTGAACGCCATAACCGGCATGAACACATTCAGTTCGAAGTTACCCGACGCTCCCGAAAATGCAATTGTTGTATCATTACCCATCACTTGTGCACACACCATCAACATCGCTTCACACTGCGTCGGATTGACTTTCCCCGGCATGATTGAACTTCCCGGTTCATTCTCAGGCAAGAAAAGCTCTCCAAGCCCGCATCGAGGACCACTACCCAACCACCGGATGTCATTGGCGATTTTGAAAAGCGAACTTGCTAACAGCTTAAATGCGCCGCTGGCTTCAACAATTGCATCGCGCGCACCTAAAGCTTCAAACTTGTTCGGCGCCGATACAAATCGAATCCCCGTGCGTTCACTGATTGCGGCAACCGCACGGTCAGCATATTCTGGGTGGGTATTTAAGCCGGTTCCAACGGCTGTGCCGCCAATAGGCAGCTCAAGCAGGTGCGGCAATACGTGATCGAAGGCCTGTAAGGCGCTGGTTAACTGCCGAGCATACCCACTGAATTCTTGCCCCAAGGTCAGAGGCGTGGCGTCCATCAGATGTGTTCGCCCAGTTTTCACAATATCGGAGAACGCTTCAGCTTTGTCGAAAAAAACATCCCGAAGGGTTTTCACTTCCGGTACCAGGAGGTTGCGAATGCGATCAACAATTGCTACATGGATAGCCGTTGGAAAGGCATCATTGGTGGATTGAGATTTGTTAATATGATCATTGGGGTGGATGGGTTCTTTGCTGCCTAGAACGCCCCCAAGCATTTCAACTGCTCGATTTGCGATTACCTCATTTGTATTCATGTTAGTCTGGGTGCCGCTGCCCGTTTGCCAGACAACCAGTGGAAAGTGGTCGTCCAATTTGCCGTCTATCACCTCTTGAGCTGCCTGCAAAATTACTTCCGTTTTGTCCGGGTCAAGCATCCCAAGGTCCGAATTGACCTGGGCAACCGACTGTTTGACAATCCCGAGCGCCCATAGCATTTCACGTGGGAAGCGTTCTTCTCCAATTTCAAAGTTCTGCAACGATCTCTGTGTTTGCGCTCCCCAATACTGGTCGGCGGGAACCTCAATTTCGCCCATACTGTCTTTTTCGATTCTTGTTTTCATCACTATTTTTCTCCGATTTGTCCTCTAATGACGTAAATTATTACCGCATATTATAGCACTTCCGACTTCTGCCGCTCAACCGAATCTGGAAAGATTTAAGGTTGATAAAACTTCGCCCACCATGATATAGTCTGTCACGAAGAACTGTTAAGAATCAAGGAGAAATGGTCATGAGTAACTTGTCCTTGACTAACCCTTACCTGACCCGAGACCTATCACCCCCACCACCGCGGAGTTTCCTTGACCGCCAATGGTGCGCACGAGGGTATCAGTCAAGTTTGAGGCCTATTTCACCGGAAAGTGAGCTCGGAGTACTCATTGGCCAGATGGGATGGGTGGGTAGCCACGCGCATGCCCACGGATATTTGTGGGGATCCGCAGGGAACATGGGTGCTTTGCTTGATGATTCCATCGATCCCGATTGCCTACTGCCATATATCGAATCACCACGCTATGCATTACCACCCGCAATTACCGTACCTGGCTTGGCCGGGCGGCGAGTGCTCTTTACAAAATCAGGAGCGAGGCTAGACATGATTTCGCTGGAGCATCCAGCGCTGAATTTGGCGATTGTCGAAGTAGAAGTCGACGGAGTCCATTACCGCATGCGCTTCGGCACGCAGTCGGTGTCTCAGCTAAAAACGGAGCAACTAAACGCACCCAAACCGACAAGCGAGATGTTCCATTACATGTTAGTCTTCGATCAGTTGGAATCACACGGGTTCAAGGCTTTGGTTCATCTACAGCCGAAGTTCCTGAATCTCATCTCACGGACCGAGCACGGACATCCATCGCGCTTCTATGATTTTCTCAAAGGCTATGAACCGGAAACCCCGATAATGTACGAAGATTGTGGAGGAATCGGATTCGTCCAGGAACGGGCTCCCGGAATCCCGGAATTATCCTACGAAAGTCTGCGACTCTTCAAGATGGAGGATTTTCCTTCCCAACCGACTGACGCGATGCGTCACATTCTCTATTGGGTTGGACACGGAACCTTCTCTAGAGGGGTTGATTTGTTGGATGCCTACAAGCATGGCGAATATTTCGAGGCAGCGGCACGTATGGCATGGGAAGCGAACCAGGGAAGAATTGACGCGCAGCCCTATAGCGAAGAAATCGTAAATTGTATTCTAAGTGTATTTCACGCCAACCAGAATTCTACGGGACCGTTAGCGCCAGAAGAAGATAGAGAACACGGCGTTTATAACTATCCATGATTTGGATTCGAATTAACCCCCGAATCAACTATCTTTGAGATTCCCTCTGCCAACGCCTAGAGTTCTTAGCGTCAATTACCAAAACATGGATAGAACACACGACGACCCGTTCTTCTCAATTGCACAATGTAACGATTCCGACATTGACCTTGGTCTGGGTGCACTCCTAATTGCCAAAGATGCCTATCCAGAGCTTGACACGCGTGCCTACATGAAACAGTTGGATCGAATGGCGCTGGAAGTGAAGGGACTGATTGGAGAAACTGCCGAGCCGAGCAGGCAAATCGCGCAGTTAAACCACTACCTGTTTGAAGAGAATTCATTCAAAGGCAACGAAGACGACTATTACAACCCACGAAATAGTTATCTTAACGATGTGCTTGAGCGTAAACTCGGTATCCCGATTACCCTCTCAGTTGTATACATCGAAATGAGCAAGCGAATCGGATTGCCAATCGTCGGTGTGGGTTTCCCGGGACATTTTATCGTTAAACACAAAGGGGAGTACCTTGAAACCTACATTGACCCGTTCCACGGCGGGCGAATCCTGTCCGACGATGAACTGCGCGAACAATTGGAGACTGTCTTCCAACAACCCACCCCCCTACAACCCGAATTCTTGAAACAAGTCAGTAACCGGGAGATTTTGGCAAGAATTCTGCGCAACCTCAAACAGATTTACTTCAAGGCAAAAGCATACGATCGCGCGATCTCTGCTAGTGAGCGCATTACCTGGCTTCTTCCGGATTACGCGCAAGAACATCAAGATCTTGGTTATCTTTATTATAAAACCCATGCTCACGGCAAATCGTTAAAGTCCTTTGAGGAGTATTTGCGGATTTCAGGTGATCCCCCTGATCGAGAGGATATTGAGGAAAACATAGGATTGTTGAAAAAACGATTGGCAATTTTGAATTAGAATGCAGCCGAAGAACCCGTGTGGTCGGATAGTTTATTCAATCCAATGCACGAGATCATATCGTGCGGAAACGGAAAAAGGGTTGATTTTGCAATCCCCTATGTGTTACTTTAGGGCTTTCTGCGTCTTATGAGAATTGACCATTTCACTCCGTGTTCGTGATGAGAAATTATATTCTGTATTAGCCTACAACTGCGAAGACACAAGGACAATTTGGAGGAAAGACTTTTCATGACGCATCCCGAATTAACGTTGGCAGAACGCCGTTTTGGCGAGACAACTCGCCGAGATGCTTGGTGGCTACAGCCTTTAGCCGTGTTCATCGGATTGACTACGTTTGGCATTTATTCCCTCTGGGCAGCTTTTCAGAATGCCCACTACACATTCGGACCATATCTATCTCCATTCTATTCGCCGGAACTCTTTGGGAGTTCACATCACAGTTGGTTCGGAGATAAACCCGGGTGGTGGCCGCTTTGGCTGCCGTTTTCCCCAGCGTTTCTTATTCTTTGGGCGCCGCTCGGTTTTCGCCTGACGTGTTATTACTACCGTGGCGCCTATTATAAGGCATTTTGGGCGGACCCGCCCTCTTGTACCATCGGCGAACCTCGAAAGGGATATCGCGGTGAACATTCATTTCCGTTAATAATCCAGAATGTGCATCGCTATTTTCTTTATTTCGCCTTACTCTTCTTAATCTTTCTGTCCCATGATGCGTGGAAGGGCTTTTGGTTCAAAGACGGCAGCGGTACGACCTTCGGGGTTGGAATCGGTTCTCTCGTACTCGTTGGAAACGTTATTTTCCTTGGTGGATACACGCTTGGCTGCCACTCGCTTCGGCACCTCGTAGGTGGTTTTCTCGATCGACTTTCGAGTGCACCGATTCGTCGGTCCACCTATGATTGCGTTAGTTGTCTGAATCGTCGACACATGTTGTGGGCATGGATGAGCCTGTGCTGGGTGGGATTTTCGGACATATATGTTCGACTGTGCTCTATAGGAATATTGACTGACTGGAGAATATTGTAATGAGCCAATACGAAACTCACTCATACGACGTATTGGTGATTGGTGCCGGCGGCGCCGGGCTACGGGCTGCAATTGAAGCTTCTGCGGCTGGAGTATCCGTGGGATTGGTGTGCAAGTCGCTATTGGGTAAGGCACACACCGTTATGGCTGAGGGCGGCGTCGCTGCGGCGTTGGCTAATGTTGACGAGAGAGATAGTTGGAAAGTTCACTTTGCAGACACCATGCGAGGTGGACAGTATCTCAACAATTGGCGCATGGCTGAGATTCACGCCAAGGAGGCACCGGACCGGGTGCGTGAACTGGAAGCCTGGGGCGCGCTTTTCGATCGGACTGACGATGGTCGTATTCTGCAACGCAATTTTGGAGGACATCAATATCCCAGACTTGCCCACGTTGGGGATCGGACAGGGTTGGAGATGATTCGAGTATTGCAAGACCACGGCGTTCACCAAGGCGTCGATGTGCACATGGAGTGCACGGTCGTCTCCATCCTTAAGGACGGCGAACGCATTTCGGGGGCATTTGGTTATGAGCGAGAGAAGGGGCGATTCAAGGTGTTTCGCGCAAAAGCAATCGTACTCGCGACAGGCGGTGTGGGCAAAGCCTACAAGATCACGAGCAATAGCTGGGAATATACCGGTGACGGTCATTCACTTGCCTACCACGCAGGTGCGGAACTCATCGATATGGAGTTTGTCCAGTTCCATCCGACCGGCATGGTATGGCCTCCGAGTGTACGTGGAATATTGGTCACGGAAGGAGTTCGCGGAGAAGGGGGAGTATTGAAAAACAATCAGGGAGAACGGTTTATGTTCAGCCATATTCCTGATTTATATGTCAACCAGACATCTGATGACCCAGAGGAAGGCTGGCGATACACGCAAGGTGATCGAAACGCGCGAAGACCTCCTGAACTTCTCACTCGCGATCATGTAGCGAGATGCATTGTCAGCGAAGTTCAAGAAGGACGCGGCAGCCCGCACGGCGGCGTATTTCTTGATATTTCGTGGATTAAGGAGAGGTTATCGAATGCGGAAGACCACATTAAACGAAAATTGCCGAGCATGTACCATCAATTCATGCAATTAGCCGATCTTGATATCACGAAAGAACCAATGGAAGTCGGGCCTACCACTCATTACATCATGGGCGGTATACGCGTCGATGGTGATTCACAGATGACGTGCGTGCCGGGGCTATTTGCAAGCGGCGAATGCGGTGCGGGTTTACACGGAGCAAATCGCCTTGGTGGAAACTCTCTTTCCGATCTCCTGGTTCTAGGGAAACGCTCCGGGGAGTATGCGGCAGAATTTGCCCGAGAAAACGGTGAAGGCATGGTCGATGACACCGAAATCGAATCAGCGGCAAAATGGGCACTACGGTTTTTTAACAATGACGACGGTTCCAACGGCGAAAACCCGTTCCAGATTCAATACAATCTTCAAGAATTGATGCAAGAACTTGTTGGCATCGCTCGGAGCGATGAGGGCCTAAACAGGGCACAAGTTGAGATTCAGAAATTAAATGAACAGGCTGAGCAGATAAGTATTGGAGGCAATCGAGAGTACAATCCTGGATGGCATACGGCGCTTGATTTGCATAGTATGATGACCGTGTCCGAAGCGATCGCACTTGCAGCTTTGGAACGAAAAGCAAGTATTGGCGCCCATTCACGCGACGACTATCCCGAGAAAGAAGAGCCGGGCGCGGGAAGATATAATACGGTGGTGCAAAAAAATGAAGATGGCACTATGCAGGTCAGACGCGAACCTATTCCACCAATTCGAGAGGGCCTTCAGGAGATAATAGAGGAGATGGGTTAATGGCTAATGCAACGTTTAAAATTTGGCGGGGTGACGCCGACCACGCGGAATTCGTCGACTATGAAAGCGAAGTTTCAGAGGGCATGGTAGTGCTGGATGCGGTGCATCAGATCCAAGCGCAACAGGCAAATGATCTCGCCGTACGTTGGAACTGCAAGGCCGGAAAATGCGGATCTTGTTCTGCCGAAGTTAATGGTCATCCGAAACTGATGTGTATGACCCGGTTGAACGACCTGCCGCTTGACCAGCCAATTACCATTGAGCCAATGCGCGCTTTTCCGCCGATTAAAGACTTGGTCACCGACGTTTCGTGGAACTTCGAAGTTAAAAAGAAAATAAAAAAGTTCAACCCGCGAGCGCCTGACTCTGAAGATGGCACGTGGCGAATGGCACAGGAGGACATTGACAGGGTACAAGAATTTCGAAAATGTATCGAGTGTTTTCTGTGTCAGGATGTGTGCCATGTACTCCGCGATCATCATCTTCACAAGGAGTTCATTGGTCCTCGATATTTTGTTCATAATGCCGCCTTGGAAATGCACCCGCTCGACACCGAGAATCGGCTTGAGGACCTGAAGGAAGCGGATGGCATCGGCTATTGCAACATCACCAAATGCTGCACAAAGGTCTGCCCGGAACACATCACGATTACGGACAACGCCATTATTCCTCTCAAAGAGCGTGTTGTGGATCAGTTTTACGACCCGTTAAAAAAACTTTTTCGGATCTTTCGTCCACGAACCTGAGGTGATTGCCAACCGATTGTCAATGGTTATCGTTAGACTAGGGTCAGACCCCAAAAAGCATGAAACTTACAGGGCGTGATTTGTCGTTGGGCGTTTAACCCGTTCGTCAATTCTCCCGCTCATTCCGCCCCGCGTCCTAGGTTACGACCGACGTTGGACGTCATTTCGGATGAACATAAGTCAAGATAAAGTGTATTTATTAGGACATAGGAGGAGACAGACATGAAATTTGCGAAACGCTGTAGTTTTATTTTAGGTTGCTTGGCCATCGTATCCCTCGTCGCTTGCATTTCGGGAGGTGTATCGAACAAAGTAGACAAAATGATCGAAGCGAAGGATTACCACGGAGCAATCGAAGTCTACCAAACGGTTGTTGATACAAAACCGGGTACATCCGAAGCCCGTAACGCCCAACTTGAGATGGCTATGCTTTACATTAAAAAGTTAAATAAACCGGATCGCGGGGCGGAGTTGTATAAGGAAATTCTCGCATCCGCACCGGATAGCCAGGAAGCGGCAAATGCCCACTATGAATTAGGAATGTATTATTTCCGATCCAAGGAGTACGCATCCGCACAGGAACAGTTTGATAATGTTGTGAACAGATTCTCGGAAATGGAACTCAGTAATAAGGCCCAACTCATGCTTGCCAAGAGTTTCGAAGAAGCCAAGGACTATAAGCAGGCAGCAGAAATATATGACAATTTTGCAAATCGACATCCTACGAGCAAACGTGCGGCTCTGGCGCTGGTCAACAAAGCTCGAATTCAGAAAAATTATCTTCAGAACCAGAACGAAGCCAAACGAACGTATCAGTCAATTGTAAAAAAGTATGGCAAGCTTGAAGGGGTTGAAGATCAACTCAATGAAGCCAAAAAAGAACTGACCGAGATTGGCGCGAGTATCCCCAAACCGGACGATCCCCTCGCAACCCGAATGGGGCGTGCAGTAGAGCGGCAAAACAACCGTCGGGAAATGGACCGCCCGCGTGGAGGCGTTGAGAGAAGCCGTGCAATGGGCACTACTGCCCAAATGCCGGATTCCGGCTTCGGCATTAGTGCACAGGAGGTCATGAGAAATTTTGGGGCAGGGCGCGTCGGCGTACAAGGAGATCAAGATGGTACTTACTACGACGCGGAACTCATGATTGCAGAATTTCTTTATGGGGATGAATACTATCGAGATGCAGGGGCGGTTTTATTCGATGCCATTCATCGGGCGAAAGCCGACAATGCTGAAATCAATCCGTATTCATATGTGCGCTTGTCGGTCTGTTATCGCAAATTGGGCATGCACAAACGAGCTCGCGACATGCTCAAAGAGGCGGTAAAAAGAGATCGCCAGGTTCTTGATGCCGTCATCACTACAGGTCAGAATCACTACAGTGATGCAAGAATTATGGATTCGGAGGATGACAAGCGAGAAGCATATGAGCGCGCAATAGCAATCTATAACTCCGTATTGGGTTTCAATCAAAGCAAGGATGCCGAAATCTATTTTCGGCTCGGTCTGGCGTATCAAAAGATGGGGAACCTAGACATGGAACGCGAATCATTTGAGCGTGCCGTCGCTGTCAAACCTGACTTCATGGACGCACTCCAATGGCTGCCGGATGTTTACAAACGAATGAAGGATCGATCGCGGGCGACAACCTTCCAGCACATCGTCGTGGGGAAGGGCGATATCTATGTGAATAAAATGGCGATTGCCGATCTCTGTTATGCTTACGAGAATTACGGAAAAGCCAAATCAAACTATTCCGCGGCTATGCGAAACGCCAAGCGAGGTGGAAAAGTCGACATTAATATGGCCCCCGCAGAACGCCTCACACACTTGCCCGGGATTGGGACTAGTTTGGCAAATGCCATTATTGCCGGTCGACCGTACAAAAGCGTTGACGATTTACTCCGTGTCGAGGGAATTAATGAGGGAAGGATAGAACCCCTACGAGCTAGAATCGCAGTGCAAAGAGCCGTAGCTCAGGCAGAAAAACGACAGCGGAAAAATCGAATCGTGCATTCTACGATTCGTACGGCGATGGCTGCTCAAAAATTGGGACAGGAAGACCAGGCGAGAGGATTAATGGAGGAATTGGCTGCGGAGTATCCTGATCATCCGCTTTTACCCTACGGTCGGGGCGAACTCGCTTTGATTAAGGGTGATGCAGACACAGCCATTGAGTCCTTCAAGATATCAATTGAGAAAGCTCCGCACTCCGACTTTGCCCCGGTGGCTCTCGGCGAATACTACCTTTCACAGGGTTACGATGACGAGGCGCTAGCAGTTTGGGAGACATTTATTGAAGGCAACAGATACAATCGAAACGTTATCCAGCGCCTCCAAAAATTGAAATCCAGAATTGAGAATACAGGCTCAGGGTCGATGGAATGATACTGAGAACCCACTGTCGCTGCGAGTAGGGAATCTATCCCTTTTTGAAAGATTTTACGAACTTGAACTGAAAGGGGAAAAGGCTATTGACAGACAATCCTGCGGAAATGGTAAAACCCGTTGAGAAGATAGCACGGGAAGCGGGCGGCATATTGATGGATTATTTCGGCAGGATTGCCCAAGTAGAATATAAGGGCATCGGCGATATTGTGACGGAGGCTGACAAAGCCTCTGAACAATTCATCAAAACGAAGCTTGAGTCATTATACCCGCATGACTCTACGCTTGGGGAGGAATTTGGGTTGTCGGACTTGCAGTCCGATAATTGTTGGGTTACCGACCCTCTGGATGGAACCGCCAACTATGCGGCAGGGCTTCCTATCTTTTCTGTTGCGATAGGTCTGTTGCATAAAGGAAGCCCAATTCTCGGTGTTGTTTATGACCCCACCACGGACCGGATGTTCAGCGCCGTGAAATCGCAAACTGCGATGCTTAATGGTACTGCCATCCATTCGAATGGGCGAGAAAGATTGGATGCGATTGGGCTGTTTGGATTTTCCTCCGATGTGATGAAAGCACTAAATCCCTTCATGCAAAACCTTGCAAAGGGACGGTCCCTTGGTTCTGCCGCTCTCCATATCTGCGGCGTCGCTACCGGGCATTTTGACGGTAGTCTCGATTATTATACGAAACTCTGGGACGTAACTGCTGCGGCAGCCATTTTGGAGGCGGCAGGCGGGTGTGTGACATACCCATCCGGCGAAGCTATTTTCCCATTGCCGGCAGACTCGCCCGCGTATCGCGGTGCCGCCGTACCTTTCTTGGCAACCAACGGGAAACTTCATGAAGAATGTGTAAATGAACTGGCTCAAAACCATTCCTCACCACGATGAGAACCGGTTTTGCTGTCACATAAATCATTGGAGAGCCCGGTTTCTCTCGTATTCTATTCTAAACCCCTCGTTCATTTTTTGCACTTATGAATTCGTAGTATTCCGTTTCACACATTTCAACCGAAAGCCGCACATGGATGTCTGCGATTGGGAACGCGATGATCGTGATGATTTTCCCAAGTCGTACGGCCCAGACAGTCATAACTGAGGAGACTTTTTATGGCAAATGTCAACTTGCTCAATCCGCTCGATGATGGTGGTATATCTCCTAAGTATCTCGCGCCGCGTCTTGATACCCTTAACGGCAAGACGATGGGGTTACTCAGCATTGGAAAAAACGGCAGCGATGTCTTTCTGCAACGCGTCGAAGAACTGGTGTGTGAAGAATTTGATGTCGCAGATGTCGTTCGTTACAACAAGCCAACATTTACTCGACCGGCGCCCAATGAGCTAATAAGCCAACTTGCCAATCGGTGCGACTTTATCGTCGAAGGGCTCGCTGACTGAGGTTCGTGTATATCGTGCAGTATGCACGATGGAGCAGCCTTGGAAGAGCGCGGCATCCCGTCTGTAGCTATCTGTTCGGACGTGTTTTTCGCGGCTGGCAAGGTTCAAGCAAAAGCACTCGGTTATAACGATCTCCAACCAATAACTGTCGGACACCCAATCCAGAGTCTGACTGCGGACCAAATTCGAAGTCGGGCTGATGGAATTGTTGAAAAAATCTCCGCCGCATTGATGAAATAGCTAAGGCAATCTCGGCAGATTGCATGGGCGATTGAACGTGAAAGAATGAATTAAAGATGACCATCGACAACAAATCAACACTTTTGGTGACTGGCGCCAGTGGTTTTGTCGGGAGCCGACTAGGCAGCGTGGCGGCTGAAACGGGACACCGTGTCATCGCATTGTCTCGTACACCGGAAACGACAGCCGCCCCTTATGCGGAGAAGGTGGAAGCTTGGAGACCAGACACAGAACTCGTTCCGTCTTCCGTTTTGAATGACATTGGCGCTGTGGTTCACCTTGCTGGAGAAACCATTGGAACAAGATGGAATCCAGACAAAAAACGGCGAATTCGAGATAGTCGCGTAAATTCGACAAATCAGCTTGTAGAATCCCTATCGAAAGTTGAGACGAAACCGGAGGTTTTGGTGTGCGCCTCCGCTATGGGATTTTATGGCGAAGGTGGCGATGAGGAATTCACAGAGGATTCTCCTCCGGGCAATGACTTTCTTGCCGAAGTCTGTCAGGAATGGGAGTTGGCAGCACAAAAGGCGGAGGATCTAGGAATCCGTGTGGTCCGAGTCCGATTGGGCCACGTCCTTGGCAAAAACGGCGGACTGCTTAAAACAATGCTTCCGCCATTTCAAATGGGTTTGGGAGGCAGGCTAGGAAGCGGGACGCAGTGGATGTCATGGATTCACATTGATGATGTGGCGGGAATTATACTCTATGCGATCGAAAATCAGAACGTAAACGGCGCACTCAATGCCACGGCGCCAGCCCCTATAACAAACATTGAGTTCACAAAGACCCTAGGTCGTGTTATCCGGCGCCCAACCCTCTTTCCCGTGCCTACTTTCGCTTTGAAGCTACGCTTTGGCGAGTTTACTGATTTTGTGCTCATGAGTCAGCGTGTTGTTCCGGAGAAAACTGTGTCAATGGGTTATGAATTCCGCTATGCAGATCTTGAATCGGCGTTGCGGGCATCTTTGGGTTAAAACTTTGCTTGCCGGCAGAAGTGTGTGGTTGGTAACCTGACAGAGTCCGACCGCTCCTCGAATGTCACTCATTCGGCGCGAGCATTTGCAATTTTTCAGCAGCCTCTCGACCAATCTCCCCGCCAGTCTGAAGCTCCGTCACCATCTTGTAGTCAGCGCGTGCTTGCTCAATATCTCCCAGAGCTTCGTAGGCAACACCTCGGCGAAAATAGACCGGTCCCAGAATCGGATGATTTTTCTCCCACATCTGAATCTCGGCAGTTGCCAGTTCAACGACCCTGAGATAGTCCGATTCCGCATTCCGCCGTTGCTCCAAGCGCTCGTAGGCTTCGCCCCGGCTAAGGTACGCTTCCGCAAATTCTGGTTCAATCTCTATCCCCCTGCTGAAATCATCAAGTGCCAGACTGTATTTGCGTAGCCGCATAAAGGCTCGGCCCCGCTGATAATATCCGGCCGCGCCGCCTTTGCGCTGAATAACTTCAGAATAATCCGCGAACGCACGCTGCTCTTCGTCAATCTGCAGATATATATCTGCCCTTTTCCATATGACAAACGCCGCCCACCTTTCCTCAATTGATGCCGTGTAATCTACAATGGCTTGATGATGTTCTTCTAACTCTCGATAGGCATCGCCGCGGCTATAGTACGCTTCAGCTTTATATCGCTTCAATTTGAGAACCCGATCGAAATCCGCGATTGCCTTACGGTATTCTCCAAGGCGGTAATATGCAAGACCTCTTCGGATTGCGGCAAGAGCGTGATTCGGATTCTTCTCAATCGCGCGGGTAAAGGCGTGGACTGCACCGTGATAATCATGATTAGTACCCTGCAGCAGGGAGGTGCCTTGGTTGATATATTCCATCACCATCGGGTCGTCGCCTTTAATGCGCTCCCAACTGACAAACCGCGAGGCGAGCAGCATGCAGACAATCAACAGGGGCGCCATAACCCAAATCAGCGCGCGCATCCGTTCTCCTTTAGCATCATATAGTGTGCAAGTGATTCATGGTGAGAATTCGTACGAAAATTGGGTTGCCGTGTTGTCGGGAAACTACATCCGCTCAGTCAAAAACGCCCATTGCTTATCGCATGTAAACTTGTCATATGATACTCGATTTGTAGTCGAACAGACAATTCGAATCTGATGCCTATAACCGTCCATGGTGCGCCAAATTCGCAAAGCATCTGCCGAGATTTTGGTGAAAATCAATCCCTTTCTGGGCTGTATAGTAGAGAGGATTTCATTGATTCACGCTAGCGTGGTCAGACTTGTGCAATACTAATCCCGGCGCCCAATGTGGCCCATTCGTCAGCATCTCAACATGCCCATCTCCCAATTACCGGTTTGACTTCTTATTGTGTTTGATGTATTATTGCTTGTTGAAATATTCTCAAGAAATTAACCGTGACCGACGCGAATATGGACAATTCTAATGCCCATGATGACGCTGGGACTCAGTTTCGTTTTTGCCCGAAATGTGCAGAGCGACTCGAGAATCGGTTGATTGAACAACATCGTCGCCAAGCGTGCACGGCATGTGATTTTATCTTCTATCGTGACCCCAAGCCGGTGGCAGGGACATTAGCACTCAAAAACGGGAAGATTCTGCTAATTCAGCGCGGAAACGATCCTAAACACGGTTTCTGGAGTTTTCCAACCGGTTTCATTGATGTCGGCGACACGCCGGAAGAGACTGCAATTCGCGAAGCCAAAGAAGAAGCGGACGTTGAGGTTGAACTAGACCGGCTCTTGGGTGTCTACTCCGACATGGAGCGGACCGTTGTGTTGATTGTGTATGTCGGAAGAATCGTCTCCGGTGTCCCAAAGGGTAGCGCGGAAGCGCTTGACGCGAATTTGTTTGACTCGGAATCACTACCGGAACTCGCATTTGACCACGATTATCGGATTCTAGGGGATTTGTTTGACGCGATGGAGAAATGACACACAAAAAGGACATCATTGACAGAACCGCCGGCAGCATGCCGGAAGAATGATGATTAGGCAAGGTATTTCTGTGTAAGGAGACGGTGAATGCCAACAATTCTGGAAAGATATGCGGAAGCGTTTCAGACGCACGAAAAACTGGCGCGTCAAGCGGGAGAGATTTTCCCAGACGGTGTCACACATGACAGTCGGCACGCTGATCCATTCCCCATCTATATTGATCAAGCCGAAGGATCGAAGAAATGGGGTGTTGACGGGAGAGAGTTCATCGATTACTGGGCTGGTCATGGCGCTTTACTGCTAGGTCACGGTCACCCTGCAATCGTCAACGCGGTGAACCGTCAGATGGAACGCGGTACTCACTACGGCGCATGCCATCCGCTTGAAATCGAGTGGGCTGGTTTGGTGAAGGAACTTGTTCCGTCTGCCGAGCGTGTACGTTTCGTGAGTTCGGGCACGGAAGCAACGTTGATGGGATTACGTCTTTCGCGCACTTTCACCGGCAAGAACAAGCTGTTAAAATTCGCTGGGCATTTTCACGGTTGGCACGATTTTGTTATTCAGGACGCGTATCCTCCCTTCGGGAAAGCCGTACCCGGAATCCCAGCAGCGGTACTAGACACAACCGTGATTTGCCCGCCAAATGACATTGCCGCGGTTGAGAGATGTTTGCAAACTGACTCAGACATTGCATGTATAATCTTGGAACCAACCGGTGGATCTTCGGGAACGATTCCAACCAAAGGTGAGTTCTTACGACAGTTGCGTGAAGTCACCCAACATTACGGCGTCGTTCTGCTCTTTGACGAGGTGGTTACCGGATTTCGAGTGGCGCCCGGAGGAGCACAAGGTTACTATGGCGTGACCCCGGACTTGACAAGTTTAGCCAAAATCGTGGCGGGCGGCTTGCCCGGCGGCGCTCTCGTGGGTAAGAAGGAAATCCTGAACCTGATATCGATCAGAGAGCAGGCGGCATCCGATGAGCAAAAGAAAATGCCTCACCCTGGGACTTTCAATGCCAATCCGCTTACTGCAGCCGCGGCAATCGCAACGTTAAACATTGTAAAAACTGGCGAACCCCACCGGCATGTGAACCGCACGGCTGACGAGTTGCGAGACGGATTCAATGATGTCATAGACGACCACGGTCTCGATTGGGCATCTTACGGCGAATTCTCTTGTATCAAGATGCTTGTAGGACACGGGGAAAAGGTACGTGCCAAAGACTTCGATCCAAACGAATGGGATTATCGCAGACTGAAAACGGCGAATCAACCGGATCTGCTGGTGAATCTGCGCTGTGGCATGCTACTTAATGGAATTGATTTCCCCAATAACGGAATGACCACGGCGGCTCACTCCGACGATGACGTTAAACAGACAGTCGCCGCACTTGATAAAACCATCAACTGGATGAAAGAAGACGGACTGATGTGAGAAGCAATTACGCGCAAAACAGGAATGATGATTATCTGCGAAAATCCCTATCGCACCACACGGGTGGTGTAATCAAGTGACCGAATAGAATCAAACGAACGAATAGTACATTTGTAGGGTGGGATCAAGCGAACGGATAGTGAGTGCGATAGAACTCCCCTGCCCACCATTTACTTATAAGGTGCGCACTGCAATCAAGCGAATGAATAATGAGATCAAGCAAGCGGATAGCGCGCGTGATAGTAAATCCTGCGATAGAGATTTTGAAGGTGTGTAGAGACGCCAAAATCCCGTGTACACCAAGTCCCAGCGGGGATCAAGCGAGTGGATAGCGAGTGCGATAGAGATCCCACAGGTATATAGCGGGAAATTACAAAAACGTGTCTTCAAATGACTAAAAATGGCTTTGCTACCGAATTTTCAAACAGGCTCTAAGAGGCCTGAAAGGCTTTACTTAATCCCTACGCCTCGAAAGTCGCGCACTCCTAACATTAATGCCAACAATTTATCGCGAGAAAGGCTTGTAGGCGACAAATATGGATGAAAAACAGGCAAAAGAAGAAGCGCTGTTGTATTGGCAGGAGGCGTTGGAGTATCAAATGCGCGGGGAATTCGCCGATGCAATTGAGCTATACCTGAAATCAATCCAACTCCATCCCACTGCCGAAGCGCACACCTATCTCGGTTGGACATACTCCATGATGGGACGTATCCATGACGCGATTGATGAGTGCAAAGAAGCCATCGCAATCGATCCTGATTTCGGAAACCCGTACAACGACATCGGCGCATCCCTAATTGAACTTGGGGAACACGACGCGGCAATACCTTGGCTTGAGAAAGCGATTGTTGCACCCCGCTATGAGGCTCGCGCACACCCATTCATGAACCTCGGGCGTGTCTTTGAACATCGATTCGAATGGGCAAAAGCCATCGCGAGCTATAAGCGGGCGTTAGAGGAAAGCCCCGATTACAAAATAGCGCTTGTAGCGATGAAGAAACTGCAGGCGAAGCTGAATTGAATCTTACTCTAAAATCCCACCGCTGAAAAACACCTTTTCCCCGTTAAGAGAATACGCCATGACCGAAAAAATAATCGGCAGTGCCGATGCCTCCAGATCGCTGGCATTTGCCGACCGTATGCGCGAGCAGAATCCTTCTTTCGAGCCGGATGCGTACCGCCGGCTAACCGGCACCGATTTAATCACGTCGAAGATTGGTTACGGTTCCTACCGTGTTGACCACCGATTTGATGAGCATACCGCATCCCTTCGTAGAGCGATTCAAGCCGGATGCAATCTAATAGATACTTCAAGCAATTACACAGATGGTGGCAGTGAAACGCTGATTGGCAATGTCTTGAGCGATCAGATTTCGGCAGGGCAGATAGAGAGAAGCGAGATAATCGTTGTTTCGAAGGTCGGCTATATTCAAGGGCAGAATCTTGATGAAGCCATGCAGCGCGAAGGAGAGAGCAAACCATGGGAAGAGGTTGTCAAATATATGGATGGCTGTTGGCACTGTATACATCCCGACTTCCTCGCGGATCAATGGAAGCACAGTTCGGACCGGTTGCAACTTGAGACTATCGACGTTTATCTGTTGCACAACCCGGAATACTTCCTCTCCGACGCCCACAAACGAAATCCTCGCGCGAATCTTGATGAGATTCGTGACACCTATTATGACCGAATTTATCGCGCCTTCGTGCAGATGGAACATTTTGTGAAAGAGGGCAAAACTCGATACTACGGCATATCGTCCAACACCTTCCCCTCTCCAAAGACGGACTTTGAACACGTCTCTCTCCAACGCTGTTATGACGCAGCTTGCGAGGCAGCGAGGACGGTACACGGCAATAAAGGCGAAAATCACTTCAGAATAATCCAGCTCCCGTACAATCTTTTTGAACACGCCGCATTATCAGAGGTTAATAATACAATCAACGGGAAAGATATGACGGTGCTTGAGGGAGCAGAGGCACTTGGAATCGGCGTGTTGGTGAATCGTCCGCTCAATGCTGTGCAGGGCAATCGGATGGTGCGACTGGCACGGTATCCCTACAATTCTGAACTCGACTATCAGAGAGCAATTAACGAGGAGGTCAAAGCGCTTAACGAGACAGAGAATCGGTTGCGAACGACGCTGACGGAATGGGGAATCTTCTCTCAATTGAGTAAGTCAGCCAACTCGACTCTGTTTTACGACCTCGCCCAAAAACTGCCCCGATTCACGCCCCAAATCCAAAACCGCGACCACTGGGAGCAGATTGCTCAACAATACCTCATCCCCCTGATTCACACCTATTTGGGACAAACAATTGAAGCATGCCCGGATACCCATCAAGCCGAGTGGAAAAATCTGCAGCAGGAGTATGTCGGAGCAATCAATAGGTTGCTTTCACTTGTCTCGGGACGATTCAACCGTATGGCATCACTACAAGCGGAACCGATTTCAAAGGCATTGGATGGATTGCTGGAAGGCGAAGAAAGAGAATTGACTCTATCGCGGAAAGCGCTGAACTTTGTAACCTCTTCGCCGGGCGTGTCGGTAGTGTTGAACGGTATGAAACGGGGCGAATACGTCGTTGATGCCATGGGGCTAATGAGCGTTCCGGCCTTTTCGCTGCCGGTTCGGAATCTGATAAAAGTCCTTGAAGAATGAGGCGTTTGTTTACCACCATAAACCTGTTGTCTTTGATGTTTCCATGAATGTATACGAGATTCACTTCCCAATCAACATTCTGAAACGCGATCTGAAAGACAAAAAATCAACGGAATAAGTAGATGCCAACTTATTAGTATTAAATACACATAGCTCTTGTATCATAAATAACCTTCTTAGCTATACCTAAAAACTCAAGAAGTTTTACATCCCTACTTATCATCCGCATTATCAGATGAGCAAAAGTTGAATTATGTGTAGCAGATTTAGTCTAGAATTTATCCGCACGTTCGTTCGAAGGCGACGAGTGGTATGAATCAGGCGCTCTAGCTTGGTAAATTGACGTGGCGATACAAAGTATCGAAAGAATCTGTTGCTGTAAATCGGTCAGTGGGGTGGTGTAAGATGCGACCTGATTTGGCAATCGCACGCGATGGATACCACGGAAAGCGCGTAAAAGTCGCTTTGCTGTCGGTTTGGCGGTGCGACGGTTTGCGTTGTCCAGGTACAGTCCTGGCAAAGTTTGACGATGTGCTTCGAGATGGCGTCGGCAGACAATTTCAATCAAGGTCAAAAGTCGGACACACAGCGAAAGCAGTCGAGCCAGTCCTTTAATCTGGTCATCGTTTCTTACATACATCGGTGAAATCCCTATCGGAGCGGATTTAAACAGATGAAAATGGCGTTCGATGCGCGGAGCGGCACGATAAAGTCTAATCGCTTCATCAAGCGGTAGATGCGCTTGGGGTTGATTGGTGGCGTACAATTGCCACCCCATCTGACAGTATGCTTGCTGAATCGCCCGCTCATCTCGAATAACTTGTGTGATTTGATAGCGAACGCTGCAAATCTCCCTCTTTCGGCGATTGGCACCTCCGCGTCCACGACCGATGTAACGCGTTTTTACCGATTCTTCGCATTCGGCAGTATAATGGAGATACTTACCGACTTGATACGTCGTTTTTATGGCTTCAACCTTTTGCTCCAACTCGGCTGCGGTGCAAATCTGCCGTCGTCCACGTCCGGGGTCTGGTGTCAAGGCAAGTATCTCTTCTGTCGCTTGTTGAAGGTTTCGTTCTAAAGTAGCGAACTGCTTTTCGGCTTTGGATAAGGAACGCACCACCAAGATGCGCTCTTGCCAAGTAACGGTGTCTCCCGAAGTCAGAGTGGTTGTCTGAGAACGGTTTGTCTCATACCCTGCTGCGATAAGCTCCGGCGATTGGCACGCATTATCAAAGGAGTAAATTAATGTCGCAGGCTGTGAACCGCGAATGATGTGCGCCAGGCATTGCTCATAGAGCGCCGGAACGCCACCGACTTTCGCCAACGGAACCAAATAGAAATCACCCTTTCGTGCCAGTTCGGCGCGAATCTCAATGGCGCTCATTTTACTGTCGCCGATATACAATAGCCCAGACTCATCGATCATCTGACGCACGTCGTGAATCGTTGGTAGATACAACCGGTCGTCCGCTTTTTCACCCGATACTACATCGGTCGAAAGCAGGTGTCCCGATGTTCCACAGTCAATACTGGCAGCCATCAGCTTCACTTGCGCAAGTTGTGGCGTGTTTGAGTTGTATCCATGCTGCATCAACCCATCATCGTAAGGGGTATGATAGCCACTAAATCGAGACGCATCCAGCCGAACTCGCTCAGGTATGAGTTGATAAACAGAGATACTGTTACGCCAGAGTTTTTGCTCAATGAAGCGCCACACTGCGTCATCAGCTAACTCCGTGAGTAGTTGGCTTAGTCGGTCATCACTGAAATCGGTGCGACGGATAGGATTGCCAAACAATTCTGACAACAGCGCTTGATGCTCGACACCCCAGCGTTCAACAGCTATCTTGCGGTGGTCGGCTTCTGACAGAATGTAGGCATTCCAGCCCACAACCAGTTGGCCCAGCGACAATCCTTGATGCCGCCAGTGACGAGGAATGACATCATCTATGATAGCATCAAGACCCAAACGCTGCTGCAAGCCAATCAAAAGCGGAATATCATCAAGTCTTTCTATCTGAATTTCGTTCAAAGAGGTAGGTTGAGTTGTCATACCTATACTCAACGACGAAATTCAACTTTTCAACTTCAAATAATGCGGATGGTAAGTCCCTAACTATCACTTTTTCTTTATCTCTATCTGAAACAATCCTTATTGATTCTGGCTCTAAGAACCTGTTTGAAAACTCGGTTTCTTTGAAATATCCCTATACCGATGTTTCGTAAGCCCCAGAGGGACGGAAGGTGTATAGTAACACCAAAACCCCATTTAACTAAGCCCCAGAGGGGCGACAGGTATACAATAAGTCACAGTGAAAACATGGAAAGCAGCTTTTCAAATGACCAAAAATGGCTTGGATATCGATTATTCAAACAGGTTCTAAGGGATTTAATACATCTATGCATTCAGGAATATAGTCTACGTAGTGTATCATACGACATAACAGTTTATAGAGAGACATATTCCTTTTGCCCGTTAGTTTATTACCAATCTCGTAACCTCTATTTTATTGGTCTTATCTTATCCCTTTCAAATGCCAAACAAATCATCTTGCCCTAACTTGTAGTTAGCGATTTTCCCAAATACCTTCCTCAAGAATCTTATATCTTGCTCTAGTAGGATTATCAGGCTAGACACTTCCGAATGAGTTATACCCTCAGAGTTTTCTAGCAATTCCTTAACTCTTGCTATTTCGGTTTCTCTGTGGATTATTCCTTTTTCCAATGATGATACTGAGTTTAAGTCCATTTCAACCCCCTATTTTTCATCTGTAGGCAGAGGCTTGATATACCGCCTCATTTTCCGATTCAGGTGTAGCGTTACCCCTTCCTCAATCAGTAAATCCTCAATCTTACTAGGTTCTGTTGACATTTGGTTATAGGGTTATGGCATAATAGAAGAATGATGACAATAGCCATACCTGATGACCAATGGGAAAAACTATACCAGTTTCTTCTAAGTTGTTCCAACATCTATGTCCGCAACGAAGCAGCAACTCGCCGATTCGTCGAAGCAGTGTTGTGGATAACTCGTACCGGTGCGCAATGGAGATTTATACCCACCGCCTATGGCAATTGGAACTCCATCTACAAGCGGTTTGGTAACTGGTGTGACAACGGAATTTTCACACAGATGCATCACCACTTTGCCTCTGATGCAGATATGGAGTGGCTTATTATTGACAGTACCATTTGCCGGGCTCATCCATGCGCGGCTAGAGCCTCAAAAAAAACGGAGGAACTGAAAACCAAGCGCTAGGTCGTTCTCGAGGCGGCTTCAGTACCAAAATTCACATCACAGTTGACGGACTAGGTAATCCGCTTAGGCTGCATCTGACGCCCGGTCAGAAACACGATATAGCTGAGGCAGAAGCGTTGATAATCGGATATAGCAGCGAGTATGTTATCGGAGACAAAGGCTACGACTCGGCCGATTTTATCGACGTTATTGAGGCGAATGGTGCAACTGCGGTGATACCTTCTCGACGTAATCGTGACAACCAACGAACATATGACAAACATTTATACAAAGAGAGACATCTGGTTGAATGTTTCTTCAACAAGATAAAATGGTATCGCCGTATCTTTTCTCGTTTTGAGAAATTGGCTGTTCGCTACTTTGGATTTCTAAGTTTCGTCTCCTCCATCATCTGGATACGTTGAAATGTCAACAGAACCTAGAGAGTTCGCAGAGAGAATTAAACGGGGTAGGCATAACTTACCCCCATCCTTTAGACAGATATGAAGGTGATTAAGGAACTAAAACCCAACTAATTTTGGCCCGGTTTAATACCTAGAATGGGACGCGGGCTCCCACAATCAATCCTTTCGGATCCATCCCGCACATTGTAGAGAATTGTGCTTTCTTTTGTCTCGAAGGTGCGGAAAAACAACCGTGATTCTGGGCGGATTCTCCTGCGATGTCACTTTGGTATCTCTGCGGTGATTACACACGGTCCGCTCGCGGTAATCAGCACATTATCCTCTATCCGCACCCCTCCAACCGATCTCCAAGCGTCAAGCGACTCCCAATCTACGCTGTCCCGGAAACGCTCACGCTTCGCCGGATCATCAAGGATGGCAGGAACGAAGTAGATTCCGGGTTCCACCGTCATTAGGAAGTTTTCTTCCAGTGGAAAATCTATCCGCACGCGCACACCACAGCACGGCTGAACTTCGCCGCGCCCCGGGGCATGTCCGCCAACATCGCGCACTCCAAGTCCCGTCATGTGACCGATACCGTGGGGGAAGAACAGGGCAATCGCCCCAGAATCGAGTAGACCATCTATCTCACCTTTGAGAATTCCGAGATCTCGCAATCCTTGCGCCAGGACCGCTGCCGCTGCGCGGTGTACATCATGCCACTCCGTACCAATACGGCATTTTGAAATTCCCTGGGACTCCGCGGCAAGTACCAAGTCGTAGATAGCCTGTTGCTTCGGCGTGAACCTTTCCTCCGCGGGATAGGTGCGTGTCACGTCCGCTGTGTAACCGAATATTGAACCGCCGGCGTCTATGAGCACCAAATCATCGGAATTTACAATCCGGTCGCCAGGCTCGAAGTGGAGCACCGCCGCATGTGAACCGACTCCCACAATCGTGCCGTACCCTACGGCATCGGCACCTTGGCGAAACATTTCCGCTTCCAATTCTATCTGGATATGCCGCTCACTTATGCCGGGCTCAATTACCTCGCACGCTTTCGCGTGACCTGCCGCCGTGGCTTTGACGGCACGATCAAGGAGTTCTACCTCGGCAGAATCCTTTCGCCGTCGGATCGCGTCTAGCCGCCCTCGCATCTCCGCAGTGAGTTCCTTTTCGCCCCCGACACCATGCACCGGTGAGCCTAGCACCGCAATTTCCGCACCGGCGTAACGATCCAACCAGCCGGAGAGTCTAGCGACGTCCTCTCCTTCAGGCGCTTCCGGGTTTCCCTCCCATAATCGTTCTGATGGCGTCACCGGGCGCACAAAGTGGGTCCAGCCCTCTTGTTGATTATATGCAAGAACTCCGCCGGATCGCTGTGAACCAGTCAGCCAGTAGTATTCGGGATGCGCCTTAAATGGATAGGTCTGGTCAAGCCCCCCGGGTATGGGAATTGGCTCTCCCGCACCAATCAGAACAGTCGGCGCCTGATTTCCGAACGCCTCGGCAGCGCGCCGTCTCCTATCTTCTAAAACGTCTCTTTCAAATATTGCCATTTTCCATCTCTTCATTCAATGGATATTTTAACTGTTTAGTGCATCGTTTGGTTCATAGTAGCGCACCATTATCCCTGCCGGAATGATCCTTTCAGCACGTAACTGCCTCAAATTTTCATGTAGGAGGGAATCAAGCGAACGGATAGTGAGTGCGATAGAGATCTTCTTGCCCCGACGGTTTGTCTATAGTGCACATGATCCATGGCGGAATAATTCTTTCAGCACGTAACACTCCTTTTTCGATCTATGACAGGCATTGAGGAGGTGTTGTTTCGTAAAATGCTTTTCACTCCAGAGGAGTGAGATGTCAATAGAACAAGATTCGTCCCTGCGTCTGCACTCCAGCGGAGTGCAATGTCGAGTGTCACTTGAGAGCGCGCCATTATCCCTGTCGGAATAATTCTTTCAGCAAGCAACACTCTTGTGCCGCAAACCGTTAGTTTGCGGATCACAATCTAACAGATTGTGGTACAGATTTCCTCCTCTAAGATCGGTTTTGAAAAAGTGTTACTTGGTAGAGCGTATCATTACCCCTGTCGGAATAATTCTTCCAGCACGTAACACCCATCTTCGGATCTATGACAGGTTTTGATGAGGTTTTCCTTCGTAAAATGCTTTTCACTCCAGCGGAGATCAAGCGACTGGATAAGGAGTGATCAAGTGAGTGGATAACGAACGCGATAGAGCTCCCATAGAGATCTTCAATGTCGAGTGTTACTTGGTAATAGAATTCATTGCACGTCCGCTCTGAGCATGTAACCCCCGATTTGTCTGAATCAGCATTGTACTTCCATGCTCGGCGCGTTCCTTGCTTGTTCGGTTTGGATTGGCACATCCAGACCGGTGGACTAAACAGTTACATGGATTCTAGTCCGTTACATATCCAAGGATGTTTATTTATACCGTCTATTCACCTAGCAAACCATTAAACAGCAACTTGAAAGTTCCGTGGGTTGTCGCGCGAAATTGAACGCGAAATCCGTACAGTATCACGCATCCCTCGCCGTATTTGACCGATACCACAGCCGCGTGATTGGAAAGATGTTCTTCGCCAACAAGCCAGCCGCTTTGTAGAATATCGCGTTCCGGATAGGACACAACCACATGATACCGGTCGTTGAAATGGGAGCCGTCAATGGAAAACACCGGGCTGTCCCAAAATAGAGCCAATGCGCTGGATGGCATTCCGTAACCGATCGGACGGGATGCATCAATCTCAACGCGCAGCGTGGAGCCCGGGCAGAAGAACTCCTTGGGCGGTTTGTCACTTACGACGTTCTGCATCTGAAGTCCCAGTTTCTCTATGGCGAATTCGCACGCGCGGTTAATTGTTATCAGTGTACCGCCGTTCTCAACAAAAGCCTTGAGGTTCTCTACTCCAATGTCGCCGATTCCACTCCGGAACTTCTCTGGCGTGGGGATGTTTCGGAGTCGCTTCACAATCTCTTCGTCGCCACCGACAACCATTTCCGTTGAATCATCAGGAAAAATGATGACATCGGTCGACTCGTTAAGATTCCCCGCCATAATGTCGTCATCCCGCAAGGTTTCATACGAAAAACCGAACTGCTCCAGTGTCAGGCGCGTCCACCCTTCGTCCATGTTGCCTCCCCAATAGCGGTTGTACACGCCGATGCGCCGGGCTTTGATTAAACCCATTTCGCTGTCTATGGATCGGTTCTGACCGTAGAACGATACTCCCGATGCACGTGCCAATGTGTCCAAATCCTGTTTGGCTGTGTCCTTCACCAGGAAACTGCCGACAGGCAAAAGTTGGCCGCTTGACTCGATCTCCGTTGTTAACCGATAAATTTCGGCACAATTATCAAGAAGTTCGTTCACAACACGGTACGCATCGTTGAGACGCGCATCAATTACATAACCGTGATTGCCGGTACCAATGACTTCCCCGTCAGATGCTTCCGGCTCGGTTACCTCGGTAAACGCGCGCCGCTTTGAAGCAAGCACAGTGCCATCCGCCGGGACCGGTTCGGCGGATACCCCCATCATTTCCGCCATGGTGTCTGTTACGGTATCATACGGTCGATTCGGTGTGCCATCTTGAAAACGCGTCCAAGCATCGTCCGGGAAAAAGGTGCGATGTAGCAGCGACTTGATCACGCCGCGTTTCGGTTGGTTGATTGGGAGAAAGAATGTGCCTTCCGGATAAAGTGTGTCACCCAATCTCACTTGATGGCGCATTTTCTGGATTTCAATGCCTTGTAGCAGCAGTTTGTTGATTAGCGTATTAACTGTCAGCGAGTCATGCTGATCGGGCCTAATTAAGTACCCGGCGGACAGTTCCTTTTCACCTCGCTCGGTTTGTCGCAGTGCTTTCTGCACGGCGTTGTTCAATACTGTTTCTCGGTATTGCGCTGCCAGATGTAAAAGGGCTTTTGATGCGACAAGTTGTTGTTCAATCATATCGCGAAGCCGCCACCAACCGCCGCGCCAGGGATTGGGAAAGTTCGTCTGAGCTTTGTAGTGGGGCATACCGCGGAGCGTACTTCCATCGCCTGAAAGTTGATGGGGATGGATATAGATTGGTGTGGCCAGTCTAGCCTGCGCCGTTTCCGTGAGCATGCTGGCAACGTTGTGATAGTTGCCCATCCAATGAAATCCAAGATGTGCCCAGCCACCGAATAGCGCGCCGTTGACCACTCCCTGAACACCTGCTTCTTCAAGCTTGTATGCCATGTGGCTCCCGTACCAACCGAGTTCACGCCATACGAGTGGATCCGCGTGCGGGTGAACGGGTTCGCAATACGGAACCACAAATAACCGTGGGCCATAGGCGCCCATTTCATGATGGTCTTGGTACACCTGCGGATTCCATTCTCGGAACATGACACGCGCCATGTATTGCGATTCGACCAGATTGAGCATGAACGCGTCTCGGTTATTATCGTGCCCGCAATATTTGTGATATAACCAAGGCAACGGAGTTCCTTCGTACTCCGTCCCAACGTGTTCGTTGTACCAGTCAGTGACCATAATCTGGCCATCGGGGTTAAAACAGGGAACCATTAGAAAAATCGTGTTTTCTAAAATTTCTCTTGTTTCCTTGTCCGTACCGCAGACCAAGTTGTAAGCTAACTCTGCCGACATCTGCGTCGCCGCAATCTCGCTTGCGTGTAAACCCATGCTCTGGCACACCACGGCGCGACCGTTTTTGACTAACCGGTTGATTCTTGCTTGAGACAATCCCCTCGGATCGGCAATTTGGGAATTGATTCTCTTCAGTTCATCCAGACGCGCAAGATTGTTGGCAGACGAAATAATTGCCAGTAAGAATGGGTTTCCTTCCGTCGTTTTGCCCATATCGACGACTTGGACATTCTCACTTTGATTATTCAATAGATTGAAGTAATCGACAATCTTGTCCCAGCGGGCAATCTTACGGTCGCTCCCGAGACGGAATCCGAAAAAAGATTCCGGCGTCGGAATGGTAGCGGACATAGTGCGGCTCCCTGTTTCCTAATATGCAGATTGAGTACGAATTATCGTGAGATTTCGGTCACTATACACAGATTTAAACTCATTCACGATTTACCGCCGGGTACGTCTCGTTTAATTTCTACGTGGCGAGCGGTTTCTTGAAATGAAGGATAGCCATGCAATATGAGCTATGGTGGAGCGAATTTTTCCGGGGAATTCGGAAGATTATACGGACGGCGTGAGGGTAATTCACGGTCGAAGCTAAGAATTTGGAAGATTAATCGGTTTCCCGAGGTTTGCCAAGACATCAAGAAAACTTGGGAAGGTTTTGCTGACACATTCTGGATTCTTGATTCGTATTCCCGGCACTTTCAGGCCAATTAAGGAAAAACTCATTGCTACTCGATGGTCATCGTAGGTATCAATTTTGGCAGGCTTGATTTTCGATGGATAAATCTCGACCCCGTCTCGGTGCTCAACCACATCCACGCCGAGTTTCCGCAACTCCGTGACCATCGCATGAATCCGGTCTGTTTCCTGCCACCGTGTCTGTTCGATATTGCGAATAGTTACCCGGTCCTCTGCAAACGGGGCAATGGCGGCGAGAGTAAGCGCCGTGTCGGAAATTGCGTTCATGTCCACGTCGATTCCCTTGAGTTGTGCCGGGCCCATGACTTCAATTCCACTAGATTGCCGATTCACATGGCAACCCATCCGTTCAAGCACATCGACGAATCGAATATCCCCTTGGGTAGAATCCGAAGTCAAATCCTTTACGCGCACACGACCGCCTGTTAAAGCAGCAGCGGCAAAGAAGTAGGATGCACTGGACGCATCCGGTTCAATGGCATACTCGCGCGGCTCATATTGCTGTCCGGCAGGGATATGAAAGTAGCGGTAGTTCTTGTTGATTACCTGCACACCGAATGCATTCATAATCGACATCGTTATGTCGATGTACGGTCTCTTCAGCTTATTCACAATGTCAATCTCTAAGCCATTGACTGCATACGGCGCAACTAGCATTAGCGAAGTAAGGAATTGACTACTTTTACTCGCGTTCAAACGCGCACGTCCGCCCTGAAGCCCTTTTGCACATATGACCACAGGCAGATAATCGTTATCGTATTGCGAACGAGCGTCAACGCCAATCTGTCTCAAACTATCCAGCAAATCGGAGATGGGGCGACTGCGGCGCATAGGTTCATCGCCATCAATGATAAATTCCCCCTTCCCGAGTCCAACATAACTGACTAACGATCTCGTAGTGGTCCCGGAATTTCCGACATAGAGATTCGCATGATTTACGGAAATTTTGCCGCCGTTGCCGATGACTTCAAACGAACACCGTTCTTCATTAGCGGCGATAGCGACGCCGAGCTGTCGAAGCGCCTCATACATATAGCGGGTGTCATCGCTGAACAACGCACCTGTCAGCCTTGAATGTCCTTTGGCAAGCGAAGCAATGAGTAACGCGCGGTTTGTATAACTTTTGGACCCTGGAACAGTTACGATAGCATCGACTGGGTTCTGGATCGGTTCAATTTCAATCATTGATATTGTGAATCTAGGATGAGATTTGACAACCTAGTTGCCGGTTCTCTTCTGCCGCTACAGATAGCTTTCCGCATCAGCATGGGAGGAAATTTTAGTTTAGCAAAATCAAATATGAGTGTCAATAGGTAGTTTCCTGTTCTCCCACCGATTTTCGGGCAAGAAAAAGCCCTATGCACCTTGCATAGGGCTGTAATCGCGCCAATCCTTCGAGAATGAAAAAGTTTGCAACTCGGTTCAGAAGTGCGCACGTAAAACGAGTTGACTTTCGACGCCACCAGGTAAGAGCGTCGTCTGTAAATCCAATGGTTTGAACGACATCAAACGAGAATCCTTCCTCTTGTTTTGTTGCTTGGCAACTATACGGGCTTCGATCGCGCTAATTGCATGGTTCAAAATAACCCCGCCCAAGAGAGTTCGTGCCAGCTCGAATTTATCGTTAGCTTCGTATCTCAAACGCAAAGCTTCTTCACGGTTGGGCGAGTCGCTGTCTCCCTTCCGGTCTTCATCCTTAAACGCGCGGCGATCATCCCAGTACCATTTTCCTGTACGGCTGAGGGGTTCACCGTTATTCTCCGTATAAACATTGTGCCAGTTATCAAAGAGCGTTGCGTGTTCAAAATCTTCAATCGGGTCCCATGTTTCGAAGGTGCCGGGACCGTCAAAAATGACATGCTTTCTAACCAGATCTCGGTATTCATCACGTGAGTTTTCGGCGTCGCTGCGTGTGATGAAATAACCCACCAAAAGCGCAATGTCGGCGGTAAGAAACAGATAACCCCGCTTGGCGCCAACATACAACTGACCCGATCCCGGTACAACGAGTGAAGACAGAAACGCGCGATTTGGTGATTTCATCGATTCTCTCGGATGCAAGCCCTCCAATTGTGTCCCCAATGTTCTATTGCCAAGCATAGAATCCATAAAAAAAGCGTTGAGTTCGGAATTCGGAGCCTCCGACTCGCCGCTTGATGCAATACACCCGAACACACATGAGAACAACATGCAACTTACCAGAAGGATTGACGTTTTCTGTCCCAATCGCTGCGCTATGTTCATTCCATCTCCATTCGATTCATTCTTTATTTTAACGACCTAAAACTGATGTGTAGGGCGGAACGTAACAGCATTTCGCTTGATAAAAGCAAACACGGCGCTCTGCTAAAGCGTCCGTTTCCCACTCAAGTGGGCCATCTTGTCCCACTGACTTTACGGCAGGACAAGAGTTCTCGTCCGCTCCGCGCATTTTTTTTGCTTGATTCACGCTATCAATGCACAAGCATTTGCAAAAAATGGAATATCATCCCACGATTCAACCTAAAACCGAAGCATTAGCTCAAAAACATTTAATCGTTTTCCTTCGGGCCCTCGCGGTACTTCCACGGCGTAGTCAAACTGGTAGTCAAGCAATCTCACTCCTAGGCCATACGTTAGGTGGTCCGTAAAATTCAGCAACTCTATCCCCGGTTCCGTTTTGTAACCAACGCGCAGCGCTAGAAGATTGCCAAGCCAATACTCGGCACCGATACTCTTCCTTAAATGCCTCCATTCAAAGGCGCGAACGCCAACCCCCCGATCTGACAGTACATCGCTGCGCGTTTGATCGGGATGTTCAGCCAGGTGCCTTTCTATCTCCTCTTCATCTTCAATCAATTTGTGGATAGATGCCGTGAAATCTCCAATGAGACTAACTCGATGGTTCGTTTCTTCGTAAAGTACCACAGCCGTTCCCATCTTGAACTTGCGGGGAAGAGGGTCGCTCTGATTTTCATCTATGAAGTGCAATCGGGTGCCCCAATTCTGGAGGGCAGCTCCAATCTTGATCGGCAAAAATGCATTCGACAAATCGTACTGCGCTCCGAAATCAACGGCGTAAGCGCCTCCACTCTCTTGTCCTAATTTCAGTCTTATAATCTTGCCGTTCATCCCAGCAGACAACCGTTCTGATAACTGGTCTGCATATGAAAACGTCAATACCCAATTCGTCCCGAGGTTTTCCTCTCTAATCGGATTGGGAGAATCGGTTGTTACTAGGATAGTTCCTTGTCCCTCAAGTTGAAGCGTTGCTCCGAGGATGCCGGCATCGCCAATCGGCATAGCTCCGGCAAAGAATGCGTAATATAACCCTTCGCCAGCCTCGCCGAAAATGTCTCCTTGGTTTTTGTACGAAATAGCAACCTGTTTCTCTTGAATGATTCCCAACCCGCTGGGATTCCATAAAGCGCTAGTCACATCGCCATCAACAGCAGTGAAGGCATCGCCCAATGCAGTCGCACGCGTCCCGCCCCCGAGATCGAGGATTTGCGATCCTTGGGTGCCGGGACCTGCCAATCCCGTTGGTACAGGCGAGATTATCGCCAGAACTACAACTATGTTAATCGCCGCTATTAGGTTTACTCGCTGCATTAATTAATCTCCTAGCACAAGTTCGTTGAAGTGAACCGTTTTCGCTACTCGCTAAAAAAACGGGTGGGGTGCTGAACGGGTTTACAAACCGATGAGGTCGCGCTATACTACAGAGGCTAATTTCAACTGATTTTCTCGCCGCCGTCAATCTTTTCTGGAACAAATTGTAGTGCACGTCAAAATTCTTAATGGATTGGATTTTGAAATGATAGCCTACACTGGAAAAAACTGCAATGGAAAAGGGCATTAATCGAACACGATTTAACACTAAAGAATGCCTCCCGCGTATAGTGTTGGGCAAACCTTCAGCTCGACTTTGTACAAAAGTACAACGGTTGGATTGTACGGAAAGCCGTACAAGAGTAAACCCGTAGGCGGGAATCAAGCGAGTGGATAGCGAGTGCGATAGAGATCCCCTTGCCCCGCCGTGATGGCACTGGAAATCGCCACCGACTTTTTCACAGGTCAACCCAAAAAGCCAGATGGTTAAAATTTCACTCACTTTTCCAGAACGTGTGATTGGCATCGTCTGTTATACTGCTCAAATGTACAAAGTCGAGTTCAGAATATGTTTGAAAAATAGGTGACATAGCGATTCCTAAGGAGAATGCGAGCGATGACACACTGTATGCGGGCACTTAACGTGTTGGATCATTACGATTACCATTATGCGCTTGGCAGGAGTGCATATGTAGTATGCAAACAGTGTTGATAACACAATATATGGCACTATAAAATTAATAATCCATATGAATAATAGCCGCAATACGAGATTTGAAATGGCCTTGCGTGGCAACTAGAGTTTCATACCAAAATTTCATAACAACGGTATAATCGCTGTAACGTGGAAACCGTGAAGAAGCCAGTCATGGCATAGGTTCTTGCCCTCTTATTGTTTGCTTGGAAAAGCCCGATTTGGTATGAAAAGTATGAAATTGTCTAGGACTGAAAAACTACATGCTTCAAACTTTATCCAAGGTTTTCGATCAGATTCTGAGCTCGACGTTGTACATCTATAGGTTGGGATTAAAGGAGATCAACCGACTGAATAAGTAGGACGATCGTAAATCCCACAGCGATTGCGAAAGAAATCGCCTGCCCACCATTTCGCGTACGGTGCACACTGCGCACCAGCCTTCGAGAACACGAGCGGCGCGAAAGGCGTATAGCAAGCCACAATAAGCCAAAGCCCCAGCGCGGGATCAACTGAGCGGATAGCGACTGCCATAGAGATCCCAAGGCGATAGAGATCTTAATGGTTTGAGACCTTTAGAAATTGGCCGCGACTTCCCCCGATGTATCGCGTCGGGTGAATCACCAGTTCTGGTCTAAAGGGAAGTCTCTTGTATAGGTCCACCAAACAAATCAGATGGTTGAAATCTCACTCGTCTGTCTGTAGCATGTGATTGACACAGTGCGCCATACGACTCACATGTACAAAGTCGAGTTGAGAGCGCGCCATTGTCCCTGTCGGAATAATTCTTTCAGCACGTAACACTCATTTTTCGATCTATGACAGGCATTGAGGAGGTGTTGTTTCGAATAATGCTTTTCACTCCAGCGGAGTGAGATGTCAATGGAACAAGATGCCTCCCTGCGTCTGCATTCCAGCGGAGTGCAATGTCGAGTGTTACTTGGTAGCACGCCATTATCCCTGTCGGAATAATTCATTCAGCAAGTAACTGCCTCAAATTTCCATGTAGGAGGGGCATCTTGCCCCGACGGTTTGTCTATAGCGCACATTATCCTTGGCGGAATAATTCCCTCGTCAAGTGACACCCAACTCTCGCTCTCTGATGGGCTTTGAATAAGCGTTTCTTCGTAGAATGGTTTCACTCCAGCGGAGTGCAATGTCGAGTGTTACTTGAAAGCGCGCCATTATCCCTGTCGGAATAATTCATTCAGCAAGCAACACTCTTGTACCGCAAACTATTAGTTTGCGGATCACAATCTAACAGATTGTGGTACAGATTTCCTTCTCTAAGACTGGTTTTGAAAAAGTGTTACTTGATAGAGAAGCCGCCCATCAAGAAGGTTCAATAGCGCCAGATTCGAGCGTAACGTGGAAGTAAAGGACTGGATGCCGAGAAAGATCGAAAGTGAATCTTCCAATCTTCTGCCATTCGTATCAATCGTCCTTCCAATCCCATTCGTCCTAAGCGCGTCAGAAGAGTGACGTAAACACCGAATCCTGCTTACGAACAATCATAACGCATGAAGAAGAAATTAGCCGTGGGGTGTTCCTTCTTTCTGTGGATTTTTGGTCTATGCCAGCCTGCTGCCCCAAACCTCAGAACGATTGAAGCAGTCGTGACCGATTCCCCACCGAAGATTGATGGCACGCTCAATGACCTTTGCTGGCAAATGGCGGCACAGACCGGAGATTTCATTCAATACGGTCCGTCACCGGGTGAGCCCGCTACTCAGACAACCAAAGTCTTCGTCACCTTTGATCGAAATCGACTCTATGTCGGGTTTGAGTGTATCAAAGATGATATGAATAGACTCGCTGCAAATTCGACGCGTCGGGATTCTCGATTCTTTTCTGATGATTATGTCGAGGTGTTCCTTGACACATTCCTCGATAAACGCAACTGCTATGCCTTCGCATTGAATCCTCTCGGGACGCAGCGAGATCGCCGCATCATCAATGAAGGAGCAAATGTAAGACGCGGCGGTTCCGAATTAGGTTCCGCACTTCCTTGGGACTGTGACTGGGACGGACGCGCCGCGATTCATGCTGACAAGTGGACCGCCGAATTTTCTATTCCCTTTTCCGAGCTCCGTTTTCCCAAATCTCGGAATCCCTCCGGTGCCTGGGGCGTCAATTTTTGGCGGCACGATGAATCGCGCGAAGAAGGACAATCTTGGGCGAACGTTGGCAACCGCGAATACGCCGTGTCGCGTTATGGTCACCTGACGAATCTGCCCGCGGACAAACTTATAATGAAGCGATCACTGGAGATTAAACCCTATGGCGCTGCCAAACCGCAGCAGCTAAGCGGCCAAAGCCCCGAGATGAAGGCCGACCTGGGGCTCGATCTGCGTTACCCGTTTTCCAGCATGTCGGTAGATTTCACGATAAACCCCGACTTCGCCCAAATTGAGGCGGATCCGGACCGTGTCAACCTAACGGACATACCGCTGCGTTTTCCGGAAAAGCGCCCTTTCTTCTTGGAAGGAAACGAGATTTTTCAGATGCCGGTCGAACTATTTTACAGCCGGCGTGTCGGCGATTTGTCTGGGGGCGCGAAGATGGCCGGAAAGCTTGGTGGGTACAACCTTGCCGCGCTTAGTGCGCAAGCGGGCCCTGAGGATCCGGACGAAGAGATTGAGGAGGGGCGCCTACCCTTGGATGAATACAACTATTCCGTCTTTCGTTTGCAGCGAGAGTTGGGAAGAACGTCGTCAATCGGGTTTCTGGGAGTGAACAAACAGCGTGGAAGTTTATACGATCGGGCCTCAGGCGCGGATGCTCGATTCACGTTGCCGGGCAACATAGACCTTAATCTCGAATACGCGAGAGAATGGAAATCCGGCGTCAAGAGCGACGACTTGATTTTTGCCCAATTATTGCGTCGCACGAACCGCTTCTCATTTGATATACGTTACACCGACATCGGCGAACACTTCGATCTGGAGACAGGGTTTATTCCACGCATCAATCGCCGCGGGCTTTTTCTTTCTACGCGGTATACCAAGCATTATGAGGGACTGTTGAAACGCCTACGGGGCGGCGTAAGATATGAGCGTTTGGAAAACCATGCCGGACATCGCACCAACGAGCAACGAGGAATAAACGGATCAATCCAAATCCAAAACTTTTTCCTCTGGCTTGGTCCTCAGTGGTACTTTCATGTGACCGACGAGCGCATCGCTTATACAGATAAAGTCGTCAGGTTTTACGCGGGCTGGTCGCCGCCCAAGTGGGTTTCAATTCGGAACTTTGGGTCGGTAGGGGTGCGTGATGATAAGGATACCTTTTTCATTAGACCCGAGATCACCCTGCGTCCGACCTCCAAGCTAAGTTTTGAAATCGTATTGCAGCGTCTGATTGAAGACCGCGAACTTACGGAATGGACACGGCGTTTCACGGTCAACTACCAATTCGCGCAACGTATGTACGCTAGAACCACCTCGGAATTTACCATAGAAAACGAACGGCGCATCTTCCTCCTATTTGCATATGAATATCGCCCCGAAAGTACCTTTTTTATTGTCTATAACGACAACCGAGACGAAGAGGGGGATACCGAACGTATCTTATTTATCAAGATTTCACATCTGTTTAAGTTGGGAGTGTGGTAGGGCCTGGTTGAATAGTGATGCCAAACCGACCTTAAAGTCGCTCTCGTATCTCTATTCTCTAGAGCGAAAACAGCCATTATCAATCTGTAGGAGCGATCTCCCGATCGCGACATGCCGCCGCGACTATAAGGTTCTCGGTCACCTACCCCTAAACTCGGCTTCTCAAATGTAACATACTAAAACCGGGCATGGCGTTTTAAGCTATCCCAGGTGATAGCCAGCTTGCCGCGTGAATCAACAACGCGACCGGCGAGGGAACCGCCTGCCACGAGTGTATATCCGTTGCCCGAAGAGTCGGCATAACGAGGGGCGAAACGTCCTTCGTCAAAATGCCAAAGAGCTATCGTCCTTGCATCTGCCTGAAACCTACGTTTCGGACGAATGCTCCCATCTTCCGTATAACGCAATCCCTTGGAAATACGAAATTCGTCGATATAACCATTCAAGGATTCAAAGTGTTCGGGACCAAACCACTGGGTCTCGTTTTCGAACGGTAGATGTTTGATTTCGCCGATCATGTGGAGCGATTCCCTGAACCCGACTGGTCCCTTCGCATGATTGAGGTTGAAGTGCTGGCGGTCACAAATTTGTGTCCATTGGACGTTAGGGTGGTCTTCCGCAATTTGATAGGCAATATGCACCCAACGTCCAATCGGAAACTCGCCGGCTGGAATTTCGTGTTTTACAAATGCGGCTGACCAGCCGAACTGCCATCGCCGCGAGATTCCGAACTGCGCCCAAACCGTACCCTCCGGGCGAGTCCATCTGTAAGGGTTCTGGCACTTATACTTCCGTAGTAACTGCCGGGTTTGGCAAAGATAAGCCACTGCCCGTCGGCCATCAAACCGTTCGGTCTCTCTTTCGGACGTTCAGTCATATAGATCCACGTATCGAAGGTGAGTCCGTCGCCCTCAATCTCCTCGAAAACGCCGGGGTAATCTGCGTAAACATAGCCCTTCGGGAGGAGTTCAAGCACATCCAAGGGACCGCTTCGGAATAAGGGAATGCGTACGGAGGGATAAGAAACAACGAAAAAATTGTCGCAATGCTGAATGAAGAAACTGCATTGAACCTCATGGTTCTCCCTCACTATACGGTGGCTTTTGCCTAGTGACGTGAGGCACGGCTTTTAATCCGCATCCGTAGGGGATCTCTACCGCCTTAAGATCTCTATCGCACTCGCTAATCACTCGTTTGATCCTCACCCCTACGACGTGTTTTGATTGCGCAAGGCGCAACGTTAAACAGAATGATGCACAGACTTATCGCACACTTTTTTGGGATGTATCAACAGAAAATGCAAAAAACCAGACTCCTTTCACGTTGACACGCCTCCGCCCCGTTGGTTAGAATCTCCCGACGATAAGATCCTTGGTATAATCAACCTTCCGACCAAAACATCCTAACTCCATGCACTGAACGTCAGGCTTACTTGCGAGAATCTCGAATCGCGCGAACAAATCTATGAAACATCATCGAAATACCATTCTCGCCATTCTTTCCGGCGTTCTGCTTGTGCTAAGCCACCCCAGTTTTAACCTATTCCCGCTCGCATGGGCAGGACTAGTCCCGCTATTGATAGCCGTAATGTCCGTCCCGAATGCAAAATCCGCCTTCCGGATCGGATACATATCGGGATTGACGTTCTTCGGGGGGCTAATCTACTGGATTGTGCTGCTCTACCCGTTTGCAAACATTTTTGTCACCGTGCTAGGATATGCGGCTCTGGTCGCTTACGCGGCCCTGTACTTCGCTGTCTTTTCACTCGCGGTGCATCAGTTGCCGCGAAAATCGGGGATGTCGTTCATTTTTCCGGCAGCGCTGTTTTGGACGGGGTTGGAGTGGATTAGGAGTTGGTTACTGACAGGCTTTCCGTGGGGTAGCATGGGATACTCACAGTGGAACAATCATGCCGTCATCCAAATATCCTCCATTACCGGGGTCTACGGCGTCAGCTTCGTTGTCGTGCTTTTCAACGCGGCAATCGCGTACTTTGTCATCTCGTCTTCCGACTGGCGAAGAGCAATCAAAGGGGTTGCACTCCCGGTCGCCATTGCGACACTTTCGTTCGCTTACGGCGCGTTCTGCTTATCCGATTCAGGAAGTGCGGCAGCGTGCGTTAAACTCGGGCTTGTTCCCGGTCATATACCGCAAGCCGAGAAGTGGAAATCGAAACACGCTCCCAGGATCTTCAAGCGATACCTTCGTTTAACCGAAAAAGCGAATGCCGCTAACCCGGATATGGTCGTGTGGCCCGAAACTTCAATTCACCCCCAAATAACCTCCGGACAGGCGAAATCGTATAAAAAACAGCTATCCGAAACGCTGCGAAACGGCCAAATCTACCTCCTCGCCGGTACTGCAGTCAGAGGGGTTGACAAGAAGGTATACAACAGTGTCTTGCTTCTCTCTCCGTTGGGCGAAAAACTCGGCAGCTATTCAAAGATGCATTTGGTGCCTTTCGGGGAATATGTGCCGTTCTCCAGCGCCCTTCCGAACTTCATCCAATTCGAGACATTCGCATCCGGAAAGTCGATCAACCTTTTGCCGTTCGCCGATATAGAAGATGCCGAAATGGGTATTGCCATCTGCTTTGAATCCGTGTTCCCCAATCTCTTTCGCAAGTTCGTGGCGAAGGGGGCAGATATCATGGGTATCTTGACCAACGATTCTTGGTTTGTAGGCACAACGGCGCCCGCCCAACACCTATCCGCCGCGCCGTTCCGCGCTGTCGAAAACCGAATCTCCGTTTTCCGCTGCGCCAACGGAGGAATCTCCTGCATCATCGATCCGTTCGGGAGGATAGCCAGCCAAACTATCACCCCAGCCCAACCCGATGGCGTTCTGGTGGAAGACGTACCATTGAAAAACCATCAGAGCGCCGGAATGACGCTATACACCCGCTACGGCGACTGGTTTCCCATTCTGTGCTTGTTGGTAAGCCTCGGACTAATTGTCCATCGAAACCAGACTTGGATTCAGTCCAAACTTCGGCGCACCGCCTAAAAAACAACAGGACGTCCCTCATACGCAGTAGGAGCGACCTCCCGGTCGCGAATTTGTGTCGCGAGCAGAACCCGCTCCCACGAAGAATACACAGTAAACCGCGTTACTACAGATTGAACTGTGTAAGTCTTAAGCGTATAATTCTTAGTTGAAATGACTATAAATCACGTGGAAAATCTTACCTAAGTTCTAGTCGGAGCACCTAATGAACGTGACGTTTGATTCAAATGTATGGGAAAATGTGATTGATGAAGCCGATCAGCACTATGTAAAAATAGACATCTTTCCAAAATAGATTCATGTAGTTACAGTAATCTTAGAGATTAGAATAACTACACCGTTTGGCAACTTGTCGAGCAATATCTCAGGTTCACAATGGCAGCAATCACATTCCACGTTTTCCCATAGTTGCGATGTTTGCCTCGATAGATGTCTTTGGTAATGCGAAAAATCTTACACCGTCTAACGATGTGCTCAATGGCAACTCTTTGGGTTGCCAACCGTCGGTTGAATTGCTTCGCCTCCCGAGTCAAAGGCTTGCTCTGATATGCCTTGATGGGCGTTGAACTGTTGGCATACCGTTTGGCTATCCCCTGATAACCACTGTCAGCCAACTTCTCAGTGTCAGGAGAAATCGCTACACGGCTTTCCTTCAGGATTCTAAAATCGTGTACACTCCCTTTGCGGCAAACAACCGATAATAGTTCTAACATCGCCAAACATGCAATCAATTGAACTTTTATGGGTTTTTTTTACCGCTGTAGTAGGCACGCTGTCTTCTTGTTGGACGTTCAATCGGTTGCTCGGTGGCATCAATGATGATGGTTTGGAGATTGCTCTCTAATAAGTGCTTTCGGTTCTTCAGCGAAAGCACCTTAACTAACACATCAAGTATCTGATGATAGAGTTTGTTTGCATAAGATTCACTGATACCAAACTCCATGCCTAATCTGGCAAAGGTTGGATAGTGGCGCATATAGGTGAATGTCAACAGAAGGCGATCGGTCAATGCCACCTCCGATTTCTTTCCTCGTTTCTTCATCGGTCGTTCTTCTCGAAGGTTTTCGAGGTAAGCAGCCACACGCTCCAAAATAAGGTTGAAAGCTGCCTTGTCAATACCAACCGCTCGCAGAAATTGATCATCTGACAACTTTACTGCTTTTTCAAATTGACTCATGGGTATCCTTTCTACAACAGAAGATGTTGAAAGGATATAACGGAGAATCAAGCCAAATGGGTGCTTATTTTGGAAAGATGTCTAATAAAAAACAAGATTCGCACCAGCGAAATTCGTCCATACATCTGTGAAATAGCTTTAAGCTTAGAGGCCATTCAGAGGACATCAAGACCTGAGTTTTTTGAAAACTATAAACCCAGCACAATATTTGACGATGTACCAACCGAAGATAATGAGTTGCGCATGCGCGTGTGTTTCAAACCAAACGAAGAACTCCACCCAGGTTTTCATCCGAATCTACAGGTTAAGCTTCTTGAGGCCCGAGACCTAGGATTCCGCGTGCTTAGGATGACAAATTTTGGAACTGTACGTCCCAAAGAAATCCCAGATAAAATGTATGTAGACTATGTCAGTGATGAATTCTGGAAATATGCTGACGCACTCGCAAGGTGTAGCAAGTATATAATTTCATTGGGTTGTGGGCAAGCAGTGTACAATCAATTGAAAGAGAGATTTAATCTGCTCAGTTTAGATAGTCAGGGAATACCATCTGAATACGAGAAAAAATTCCAGGAAGCCATTGCGGAATGGGTTGACGGGGACTCACTTGCGGCACACTATGCTTCTGGAAATGAGTGGTTTTGTACAAACGACCAAGCCGGGAATGCTGGTACTGGATCTATATTTCATTCCCAAAATAGAACCCGAATAGAAAATAAACTTGGTATCAAGATAATTTCGAGTTGTGACGCTTCACGACTCTAACAATCCAATACAACCGGCCGGTCACTGTAGTGTTGGTAGCGGAAGTACGTCTTCATACCCTGTTAGCGTGTTGTTGTGTTAACCAGCTCAACGTATAAACATGGCCAAACGAAGGAAACCCCACTAGAAGTGGAGCGTTCGACAAACCAACGACGGGTAGAATCGCCGTAAAAGTTATCAACCATTACAGCAATGAAGCGGTGAGGGAAACAGGTTTTGAAGAAAGTTCAATCAACTCCGAAAGATATGTGAGGCAGAGCGATTTGGGGAAAGAGCAGTTGGAACGTGGGTGTTCCACTTTTTTGATTGCACATCAACACTTTTTTGCGCTACAATTCCCACGATGTTTCACAAGATGGCGCTTTTCAATACCGAACAACAAAAGGACGTCTCACGCCATGTTTATCCAAACCCCAGATGGTACGCTTGTGAACCTAAGTCAAGTAGGTGGCATAAAAATTGTCAAAGAGCAAACACCTCGTTCTTTTCCCACTAGATCGGGACATAGCCTCTATGCAATTCTCCCAGCCGGTATGGGTATAGTTGCATCTGAACCACTTGAACAACACCATATACTTTTGGCAAGCGGACTGGATTACGACCAATGCACTCGCGTCCTTAACGACATAATAAAACATCTTGAATCGAAAGATTCGTTTATGGTGTTAAAGTGTCCTGATTCACAACAATCCACACCTTAAAACAGGACAGGGATAACATTTCTGCAATAATCCTTTTTGGAAGCACAAGGAATTTATGTAACTCCAATCGAAATGAAAGGTCATCGCACAATGAAAGAAACTTTGGAGTTGCTCCTAACACCGGGAGTATTCGCCCTCGGAATAGCGATGCTGGCAATCATGTTCCGCATGACTCACAAACGAATTGATGATTTACGCTCCCAGTTGGCAGCCGACCATAACCATCTTTCCGAAAAACTGGAAGTCATTGATCACAGGTTGTCGGAAAAGATTGATGCTGCTGATAAGAGGTTATCCGAAAAGATCGACGTCGTTGATGAGAGGCTGTCTGAAAAGATCGACGTTGTTGATGAGAGGTTATCTGAAAAGATTGGCGCTGCTGATAAGAGGCTGTCTGAAAAGATTGACGCTGTTGACAAGAGGCTGTCTGAAAAGATTGACGCTGCTGATAAGAAGCTGTCCGAAAAGATTGACGCTGCTGATAAGAAGCTGTCCGAAAAGATTGACGCTGCTGATAAGAGGTTGTCAGAAATGATTAACACCCTTGACCAGCAAGTACACGGTATGAATCAGAGAATTGACACACTCAACAATCAGTTTGTCGCACATTTGGAATCGCACCGTTTTGCCAACACATACAATAGCACTAACGGCCTTCGTCAATGAACTAAAAAATGGGCGAGATTCCATAAGCAGTAAAATGTTGCTAGTTACTTCCCATTAAAGAACCTGCCGCGCCGTTCCGCGCTGTCGAAAACCGAATCTCCGTTTTCCGCTGCGCCAACGGAGGAATCTCCTGCATCATCGATCCGTTCGGGAGGATAGCCAGCCAAACTATCACCCCAGCCCAACCCGATGGCGTTCTGGTGGAAGACGTACCATTGAAAAACCATCAGAGCGCCGGAATGACGCTATACACCCGCTACGGCGACTGGTTTCCCATCCTCTGCTTCTTGGCAAGCCTTGCCCTAATTGGTCATCGCAACCGAACCTCGATTCAATCCAAACTCCGGCGCGCTCCCTGAAACAGCACCGAATCCCTCACACGCCAGTAGGAGTGGCAGCCCTCGTACGAGACCCAGTCTCCCGAGGACGGCTCGGTTCTGACGATCCCCGGGGATCTATAATCGTCGAGCGGTGGAGGCTTATAGTCGTCGACCACTTGCGGTTGACGCATGGGATGAGCGGAGCAGGACTAGCAGAGCTAGGGTTTCATTTGCTACTCCTTTCTAAAACATGAAAACGTCAAACTAGCAGTGCTTATCCAGTTATCGCCTGAACACCATCGCAGTTCGAAAGACACCTCGCCACCGTCATCTGTGATCTCGGAGCAGGGCCCGTACAACGTCAATCTGTGGTCGAGTAAGTACCACCTGTCAACCGGTATCGCGGGTCGTCTGATGCGGCCAATAGACCTCGGCACGTTCGTCACGGTAAGTCCATGAGGCCGCCGAGAAAAATCAATGATGATGTTGCCGTCTGCTTCGAGACGGCCGCGTTTTACGGCAGTACCCTCGCCGTGTACCGGCGGCTGAATGTCGACGATAGTTGCAGTATACGAGTCATCGATAAAGCCGGGAAGCACCAGATTGTGTTCATGATCAGAGCCGCCGCAGGCCAGCACAGGAAGTAGGAAAAACAGAATAAGGCGTTTCATTTTGAGTGTTCCTTCCCGTGGACACAAGAGAAATTGAGCCAGGCACCGGCCACGCCTGTAGCACCTGCGCACCATTTCAGTTCAACGGACACGACGCCGCCAGCCGTACTCTCGGAACAGGGTACGTATAATTGCAATCGGCTGCCAGTTAGGTTCCATGTTTCCACGGGTATGACGGTGCGCCCTTCAGGGTCGGGGTAGTCGTTCACGGTAAGTCCGCAAGGCTTCTTGGAAAAATCGATTTTGATGTAGTCTTTTTCAAGGTAGTCGACGTCGTTGAGACTACCGTATTTTATACGACCATCACCGCGCACCGGCGGGTTAGTAAGCACGATATAAGCAGTATTCAAGTCATCGATAACTTGCGGCATCACGAAATCGTGTTCGTGATCCGAGTCGCTGCAGGCGAGGAGAAGCAGTATCATGATGAAGCGTTTCATTTGTTACCCCCTTTACACGGTACCCGCACGGAAAATGATGCACTGCCGCACGGCTGAGTAGATAAAGGAGAGTGGAATTGAGCCGCCGTCGAGCTCGAAAGCGTAGATGTCATGCGCCCCCGCTTCTTCTCGGGTGAACTCTTGGATTGGCGTGTCGATGAAGGCGATATGTGACACCACGTAATCGTCGGCGTGGTCCATATACATCTCGGAACAGGCGGCCAGGAGCGCGATTGCGGCGCATAGGGATAGATATTTCATCGGATCTCCCGGGTTCGGTCTTCGTAGGGACACCACACGGCGAAGGATACGCGGGAGTTCAGGCCCTCGGGGCCAGTCCAGCGAATGTTCAGTTCGTTATGTGTGCCTTGCACGTAAATGGTACAGTAAAGTTTAATCGTCAATACCGCGCCGCGGAGGATGTAGTCTTGGGCTTCGAGCGGCGAACGGTTGTCTTCGTGGAGTGCCACCTCAACGTCGTCGGGAGGCGAGGAGAAGGTGACGGAGATGGTCTGAAATCCGCCGCGGCTAAGCACGATGACATTATTGTCTTTTTCCTGTCTCGTTCCGTGCAACAGTCCCGGATCTATCTCCTCAAAGCTCCGGTCTATGCTGACGATCTGGGGCAAGAGTTCCTCCTCCCGGTCGGCGCAGCCAAGCGCGGCGAAAAGAAGCACAAAGAGAATTCTGTGCGGATTCATTGGCGCTCCTCCGGCTCGCACCACAGTCGAATCACGGTGCCGCCGCCAACCCATTGTATCGGTATCCGATGTTCGTAGTTGCTGCTGCGGTTCCCATAGTTTCTAAAGCAGTACACCGTCATGGTGAGTTCTCGCCCGACGAGTTCCCAACTGCCGGGGTTGATGTAACGATAGCGTGATGAACCCCCGACGGCAATGAGTTCAGGAGCTTGGGAGAAGGTTACGGTGATGGTGCGAACATCGTCCTGTTTTAACTTGATGAGATAGGGCACCACGCCGTAGTGGCGCAACGTCTCGGGGTCGACCAGTTGCCGCGCCGGGTCGATGCCGACGATGTAGGGCGTGTCGGGAGCATCGTACTCGTCGGCACAGCCGGCTACGGTGAGGACAAGGATAAGCAGCGCGACAGGATTCATTCCTTCACCTCTTGGCACCACAGGACGAACTGCTGACCGCCGCCTTTCCATGTTACATAAAGAGCGTCAAGGTCGAACAGGTGAGGATACGTGCTGGAAGATGAACCGGTAGAGCAATAAAAAATGTGAAAATGAACTTTTCGTGCGTCATCGGCGTTAAACCAAAACTGCTTATTGGCGGATAGGTCTGCTGGAGGGTACGAAAAGGTGAGTTCGATCCGCATATCGCGGGTGCCATGAAACGGGAGATACAGCACCGGTTGGTCTTCAGGTAATTGGCGATACTTCAGCCAGTCGTCGGACAGCTTTGCAGGCGCCGGATCGACCGCAATAATGCGGGGCGGAACTACGTCCAAGATGCGCGGAGATGCGGGGGTTTCCTCGCCGCAGCCGGTCAAGAGGACGATGGTACCGATGAGGAAAAACAGGTAAACGGCGATGGTCACGGTTACGGATACGATGCGCTCGAACAACGTTGGACCCATCATTGGCTTTCTCCTTGTTGGCAGCGTTAGTCCTCATCCGGGCAGGTAGCACTACGGTAATCGGATTGATGGCGTTAGTCGAGCGTGTGCAAGTTGTGTGCCATGTCCATAAAGTTACCCCGATTTGGCTCTAGCACACGAATTCTAGGGCGCTGACCTCCGTTGTGTTAGGTAAACGCAACCTCGTCCGGTGCTTCCGCATCCAAAAAATGAACACAAATGTTCAGCTCTTGTACAAATACACCTGATTGCGATGTGCAAGCTCGGCGGGTTCTCCCACAATGGCGACACCATTAAGGCGATGACTATGGCGGTGATGCCATTACAGAACATACATTGAATTCATCTGAGGGTGGAGCAGGCAGGTGGAAGAACGGATGACCGCACAATGGCGAGCGGCTTTCGAGTGTCGGCTACTCTAGTGAACGCGAAACACACAAGTAGGAGCGACCTCCCGGTCGCGATCTTGTGTCCCCAGCAACACTTGCCATAACAGAGTGCACGCAACACACTGCACTATTGCAAACCGACGAGGTGAACCCTTCCCATCATGTATAATTCTTGTTTGCAATGATTGTAGAGGACTGCCACTGGAAGGCATTTGGCGAACCGAACGAAATATGAAGGGGTTCAACGTAAAATTGAAGGATATGAGAGGTGGAGCGAAAGGGGGAGGGGAGGGAGCGTGGGATTCCACGCTCCCATTGTCATACATCGCAGAAATCAATCAAGATCGAAGCGATCGAGATTCATGACCTTGTTCCACGCCGCGACGAAGTCGTGGACAAACGTCTCTCCGGTGTCGTCGCACGCGTAGACCTCCGCAATGGCCCGGAGCTGCGAGTTTGAGCCGAACACGAGGTCGACGCGGCTGCCCGTCCGCTTCAATTCGCCCGTCGTGCGGTCGCGTCCTTCGAACGTATCCGCGGCTGTAGTGGACGCCACCCAATCGGTGTCCATATCAAGCAGGTTCACGAAGAAATCCGGTGTCAGCGTTTCCGGTTGCTCCGTGAAGGCGCCGATATTTGACTGACCGCCGTTAGTATTCAGAACGCGCATGCCTCCGACAAGAACCGTCATCTCGGGAGCGGTTAGCGTCAACATTTGTGCTCGATCCACCAGCAACTCTTCGGCCGGTTTCTCATGACCGTTTCCGATATAGTTGCGAAATCCGTCCGCCGTCGGTTCAAGCACGGCAAACGATTCCACGTCGGTCTGCTCTTGCACCGCATCGGTGCGCCCCGGAGCAAATGGCACCTCTATATTGACACCGGCGTTCTTCGCCGCCGCCTCTACCGCTGCACACCCGCCAAGCACGATCAGGTCGGCGAGCGAGACCTGTTTCGCATCGGACTGAGCCCCGTTAAATTCAGCTTGAATCCCCTCCAACGTCTGAAGAACCTTCGCCAGTTCGGACGGATTGTTGACTGCCCAATCCTTCTGCGGCGCAAGACGAATGCGCGCCCCGTTAGCGCCGCCGCGCTTGTCAGTGCCGCGGAAAGTCGCTGCTGACGCCCACGCGGTGGAAACCAGTTGGGAAATGGACAGCCTCGATTCAAGGCACTTGCCCTTCAGGGCGGCAATATCTTGCTCATCGACCAGTTCATGATCGGCATCGGGGACGGGGTCTTGCCATAGCTGCGGTTCCTCGGGAACCCACGCACCGAGACACCGTGTGCGAGGTCCCATATCGCGGTGGGTCAACTTGTACCACGCTCTCGCAAACGCGTCCGCGAATGCATCCGGATCTTCATGGAAGCGCTTTGAAATCGCTCCGTAGACCGGATCCACCCTCAAGGACAGGTCCGTCGTGAGCATCATGGGAGCGTGCTTCTTTGACGGATCGTGGGCGTCCGGCACCGTTCCTTGTGCGGATTCATTTTTGGGGGTCCACTGCCACGCGCCGCCGGGTCCCTTTATCAGTTCCCACTCGTAATTGAACAGGTTGTCGAAGAAGCCGTTGTCCCACTTGGTCGGTTCGTTAGTCCAAGCGCCCTCCAACCCGCTCGTGATCGTGTCGCCGCCTACCCCGCTTCCAAAGCTGTTTTTCCAGCCGAGACCTTGCTCTTCGAGCGAAGCCCCCTCCGGTTCAGGACCGACGTATTCGTCCGCATCGGCAGCGCCGTGGGTTTTGCCGAACGTGTGCCCGCCGGCGATGAGCGCGACCGTCTCCTCGTCGTCCATCGCCATGCGGCGGAACGTCTCTTTAATGTCCACGGCGGCAGCGACCGGATCCGGGTTTCCGTTCGGCCCCTGGGGATTCACGTAGATCAAGCCCATCTGGACGGCACCGAGAGGATTCTCCAGATCTCGCTCGCCGGTGTAGCGCTCATCCCCCAACCACGTGGTTTCCGATCCCCAATAGATATCTTCTTCGGGTTCCCAGACATCCTCCCGTCCGCCGGCAAACCCGAACGTCTTGAGCCCCATCGACTCCAAGGCACAGTTCCCGGCGAATATCATCAGATCCGCCCACGAGAGACTATTGCCGTACTTTTGCTTGACTGGCCATAGAATCCGGCGTGCCTTGTCCAAGCTCGCGTTGTCGGGCCAACTGTTGAGGGGGGCGAAGCGCATTGTGCCGGAGGCGCCGCCGCCGCGCCCGTCACCAATGCGGTATGTGCCCGCACTGTGCCACGCCATCCGAATGAAGAGAGGGCCGTAGTGGCCGTAGTCGGCGGGCCACCAATCCTGCGATGTCGTCATCACCTCTTCGACGTCCTGCTGCAACGCATCCAAGTCGACCGTCTTGAACGCCTCGGCGTAATTGAAATCCTCCCCCATAGGATTGGATTGGGGCGGGTTCTGGTGGAGTATCTTCAGGTTCAACTGATTCGGCCACCAGTGTTGGTTTGCCACAATACCCCTTGGTATAGAGTTGCCCATCATCGGACACTTACTTTCGCTGCTCATATCGCCTCCAATTATTTTCCGTATTTTTCCAACGGTTGGATTATTTCACCACACCTCAATAGCCAGGGCTATGGTGAAAGATTAGAATAGTTTTAGTCACTCAACCACTGCAACCTCGCCTATCATTTTCACAATCGGTCATATAAAAAATATAGTGTAAAGAAATCAGGTTTTCAAGAATAAACTCGGGTTACTCCGAGCTTCGCTAAATTTTTTTCGAGATGAATTTCCAGACTATGTTAACCCGCAAAGCGAGTCACCCAAAAGCATAGGTGGCGTGGTACTCATGCTCTCACAAAACTCGGCGATTGTCAAGTCTAAGTGTCGGATTGTCAGGGTCATTTGTACCATAATCCATATAGCTGACCACGCTAGCTCTCGGACCGGAAAATTCGGCTACGCAGGCGCTATACGATTGCGCCGGGAAGTTTCTTGAACCGTACAGATTTATTTGCTTGTTGGACTGAAATTCCCTTATTTTCTTTCTAAAGGATGAGAATAGGTTCACACACCGCCAGTTGATCCCTGCCTTTCGATTGACAACTTTACATAGCTCAAGTATAATTTGGTAGGCCATGAAAGGCAAACACCATAATGTGCTTGAACCTCCCATCACCTTATACTCAATAACTGGGACGAATCTCCAATTTTTCTCCCGCGAAAACATCTTTATCACATTCATAAAACCATACCCGCGACGGCAAAAGAAGTTTCAATAGTGCGGCACATCGCGACACCGATTGAATCTCTTTAATCAGATTTCAATTGGTTGATAGCACTCCTGTAATGGTTCCATTACGCATTATCAATCCGCGCCACGACGTGTTAAGGGGAACCATGTAAGTCCCGGTACGAAGACGCTCAAAACATGAAAGGATACACATATGATTGCAGATTTTAAACCCGAAGTTGATGCCATGAACACTCGACTCGCCGAACTCCGGAGGTATCTTTGACCTAGAAAACAAAGAAAGTGAACTGGCGGCGCTCGAGGTAGAGTTTTCAAAACCCGATTTTTGGAATAATCCACAACAGGCTCAAAAGACCAGTCAGCGGATAGCGCAGATTCGCAATGAGGTGACACAATACAACGAAATAGTGTCGGAATTACAGAACCTTCAAGTGTTAGTCGACCTAGCCATTGAAGAAAACGACGATAGTTTCAACGATGAGATTGATGCGGGACTGAAGGAAATTTCCAAACAGGTCGAAAGCGTCGAATTCAAGCTCATGCTTGACGGCGAACACGACATAAATAATGCGCTTCTATATATCCATCCCGGCGCTGGAGGCACCGAGTCGCAAGATTGGGCATCCATGCTAATGCGCATGTACGTTCGTTGGTGCGAACGCGGCGGCTACAAAACAGAAACTCTGGACTTGACCCCAGGCGATGAAGCCGGAATCAAGACTGTTACCATTCTCGTGACCGGAGAGTACGCTTACGGATATCTGCGCGCGGAAGTTGGTATTCATCGACTGGTTCGACTGTCACCGTTTGACTTTAACCACCGCCGTCATACCTCCTTTGCCGCCGTTGCCGTCAGCCCCGAAATTGATGATACTATCGATGTCGAAATCGACACCGCCGATTTGAGAATTGACTACTATCGCTCAAGCGGAGCAGGCGGACAACACGTAAACGTTACCGATTCTGCAGTCCGCATAACCCATACTCCTACCGGAATCGTCGTCCAGTGCCAAAATGAACGTTCGCAACACAAGAACCGTGAAGTCGCGATGAAAATCCTACGTTCCCGACTGTACGAATTCTATGAGGCACAGCGGCGTGAAGAGATTTCCAAGATGCAGGGTGAACGACTCGACATTAACTTTGGAAGTCAAATCCGATCATACGTGTTACATCCCTACCGACTCGTCAAGGACTTGCGTACGAACATTGAAACCGGTAACGTGGATTCGGTCATGGACGGTGATTTGACTGCCTTTATCGAAGGCTATCTGAAACACAAGCAACAGCACCAGCCATGACACGATTCGCCCACGGAGGCGCCATCTTCAAAACCCTGATTTTGGTTGCCTTAATCGGTGGGGCGTGCTATACTAGACATCTTTCCTAATTAACCCGAGCAGTTGCCGGTTGAAATCCTTCGGTTTAAGTCAAAGTGTTCAACCTTCGCTTCAGCGGGACAGTGTGTTCAAACTTTAATTGTATTAAGTCACATAGCCCCAGAGGGGCGGAAGGTGTATAGAAACACCGAATACACCCTCACCAAAGCCCCAGCGGGGCGACAGGTAGCAACTTGCGTCAAATAAATCACCGAGGTACAGAGGCCCAGAATGGGAAATAAGCAAACAAGCGGGTAAACCGGTATACATGCACATCTCGTCAATCTCTTGATTGTGCATTTGCTCCTTTAGTCAATCAACACTGCAAAAAAACCTGACACGACTGACTTTATTTTGGAAAGATGTCTACTAAGTGCGTTATAGCTTGACGGACATTGAAGGGATATAAAAATTGGAAGCGCCCAGTGATCTGATTGCTCAGCGCCGAGAAAAACTAGAGGAGATCAGGAATCTCGGCACAAATCCATATCCATACCGATACTCGCCAACACACACCACCTCCGAAATTCATCTACAGTTCGCCGAAGTCCAAGAAACTCCAGACGAAAGTAAACCAATCTGCGTCGCCGGGCGTATCATGACCAAGCGGGATCACGGCAAGAGTAGCTTTGCCAACCTACAGGATTCCGAAGGACAGATTCAGATTTACGTCCGCCAGAACGTCATCGGTGACGACCATTACGATATTTACAAAATGCTTGACGTGGGCGATATCGTCGGCGTCGAAGGGGTTGTTTTCCGCACGCGGACAGGGGAACTCACGGTGTTGGCAAACACACTTGAACTTCTATCCAAATCACTCCGGCCGTTGCCTGAAAAATGGCACGGCTTACAGGACAAAGAAACACGCTATCGCCAGCGTTACGCCGATCTGATTATGAATCGCGAGGTAAAGGACGTTTTTGTCAAGCGAACCCTAATCGTTCAGGCGATCCGAGATTATCTCAACACCATCGATTTTATTGAAGTTGAAACGCCGGTACTTCAACCAATTTATGGCGGAGCGAATGCTCGGCCATTTATCACCCACCACAACACGCTAGATCAAACACTTTACTTGCGGATTGCGAATGAACTCTATCTGAAGCGGTTGATTGTCGGCGGCTTTGATCGCGTATATGAGTTCTCAAAGGACTTTCGGAACGAAGGCATGGACCGCGATCACAATCCCGAATTTACGATGCTTGAGTTGTATCAGGCTTATGCGGACTACGAAGATATCATGTGCCTCACGGAGCAACTGATTGCTCACACGGCGAAAGAGGTGGTCGGAAGCACCGAGATAACTTTTCAGGGCGAAGAGATCTCGCTTGAACCACCGTGGCAGCGGCTGACCATGATTGAATCAATCGGTGTGAAGACGGGGATTGATGTAGAGTCCCTCGGTGACGGTGCACTCCAGGATGCCGCGTTGGCTGCAAAGGTTGATTTGGACGGAGTTGAATCGAGGGGAGGAACCATAGCGGCGATTTTTGACACGCTCGTCGAACCCAAGTTACTCCAGCCGACATTCATTTGCGACTACCCGATTGAAGTGTCGCCATTCGCCAAGAAGAAACGCGGCGATGAACGTTTTGTAGAGCGATTCGAGTATTTCATGGTTGGCATGGAGATGGGAAACGCCTTCAGCGAACTGAACGATCCGGTAGATCAGCGCGAACGGTTTAGTGAGCAGGGCAAGAAACTTGAAGCCGGTGACGAAGAAGCCTTTATGGTGGACGAGGACTATCTCCGAGCATTGGAATACGGCATGCCGCCGACCGGGGGTCTCGGATTTGGCGTCGATCGACTCACCATGCTGTTGACAGATCAGCGATCCATCCGGGATGTCATCTTTTTTCCGCAAATGCGACCCGAAGACCAAACCTAATCTAGATGATTTAGTCCTGCGTTATGAAATTTGAGTGGTTTATCGCTTCTCGTTACTTAAAGTCCCGAAGAGAGCAGTCCTTTATCTCGATCATCGGCGTCATATCTGTCGTTAGTGTTGCGCTTGGTATTGCGGTTGTTATTCTTGTTATTTCCGTGATGAACGGTTTCGAACACGGGCTCAAGGAGAAATTCCTCGCCAATGAAGCCCATGTGACTGTTCGCTCGGCAGCCGGGAATTACTTCTCGAATTACCAAGAGACCCTTAAACAGATTGAAGCCATCGAAGGGGTTGAAGCCACCTCCCCCGTGATTTACACTCCGATTGCGGTTTGGCCCAAGGACAAAACGTCGATTGATAGGACAATTTTTGTGAAAGGTATTGATCCAGCAAAGGAAGATCAGGTAACACGCTTTTCAAAGTTCTTTGATGGGTCCGTTGACTTTAAGAATTCCCCCCTGATTGAAAGTGCTCGCTTGAAGGGAGATGAGACGATTTCCGGCGGCATTGTTTTGGGAGACGCCGTCGCCAACCACATGGGAGCCCTGAAAGGAGATGTGTTGCGCCTAATCTCCAGAATGGAACAAAACCCTTCGAATCCGACCGCTTTTTGGGCGCATATTCGTAACTTTGTCGTGGTTGGCATCTACAAGTCGGGAATGTACACCTACGACAATCACCTCGGTTTTATCCACTTGGAAGCGGCGCAAGAATTATACAACCGACCCGACGAGATTAATATGATTGAGGTGCGTACCTCAAGCGCGGAGATTGCATCTGAAGTACGGCAGGAGATAGCATCAACCGTCCGTCTCGATGGAGGAATTCGTGGCATACCGATTGCTAACACTTGGGTGGACACGCATGCTCCCCTGTTTGAAGCCATAAAGTTGGAGAAGATTGTCACCGTAATTATTGAAGCATTGATTATCCTGGTTGCGGCATTTAATATCGCCAGCACACTGATTATGACGGTCATGGAGAAAACTCGAGATATTGGGGTTCTTCGTGCGATGGGGTCTTCCAAGCATAACATCCTCAAAATCTTCATGGTTCAAGGCTGCACTATCGGTGTGTTGGGAGGCATACTGGGTACAGTCTTGGGCGTGAGCATCTCTTGGCTACTTGATCAAGTAGAGTATGATCGCCCTTCACGTTGGTTTGCGCTGCTGATATTAATACCAATCTGTATTCAGTTCTTTATTGCATTTCGACGCTCGTTACCACTGCATTTCAGCTTCAAAGGATTGCTTGGCTTGCTGTGGATTGGGACAATTGGATTGTTTCTTTACTGCCTCGCCCAGCCTATATACATAGATGGCCAAGTATATCAGTTGAGCCGCCTGCCCGTGAAAATCAACTGGCTCTTTGTTGGATTCATGAATGTTCTTTCATTTGCAATCTGCTGGCTTGCGACGGTGTATCCGGCTTGGCAGGCTTCAAATCTAAACCCCGTTGAGGCACTGCGATATGAATAATCTCATTCGCACGGTTGATCTGCACAAGTCATATTACGATGGGGCAAAAGAACTTCCCGTTCTGAAGGGTATCGATATAGAGATTGAGAAAGGCGAGATTCTCGCGATCATCGGTGCGTCAGGCGTCGGCAAGAGTACGCTTTTACACCTAATCGGCGGGCTGGATCGCCCGACGCAGGGTAAAGTCTATTACGAAAACCAGGACATCTTCGATTTCAACGACCGAGAACTGGATCGATTTCGGAATCTCGGAGTCGGGTTCGTATTCCAATTCCATCACCTGTTGCCAGAGTTTACAGCTATTGAAAACGTGGCGCTAGGGGCGCTGATTGCCGGTAAAAATGCTTTTGATGCGCGCGCCGATGCCGGAGAGTTGCTCGATTACGTCGGACTGTCCGAACGGCTTGAACATCACCCCAGCGAACTTTCAGGAGGCGAACGACAACGGGTAGCCATTGCCCGCGCTCTGATTAATCAGCCCAAAGTGGTACTTGCCGACGAACCAACCGGTAATCTCGACCGTAAAACGAGCGCGGCAGTGTTGGATCTATTGTGGGATTTGAATGATCGTTTCGACCAAACTTTTATTATAGTCACCCACAATCAATCCTTGGCACAGCGAGCGGATCGGTTGATTCATCTCGTAGATGGAAGGGTCTCGAATCAAGTCCAGGTGGTCGATCTATGAATCAAAACCTGCATGAGACATTCGAGGCAAAGAATCATTAGAATACACCAAGACGGATGGTCATGGAAATCAAGATAACAAAATCAACAAATCTCCGGCAGAATCGTCCAAAGGATTCGCAGTTAGATTTCGGTAAATACACTACAGACCATATGTTTCTGATGGACTACGTCCTCGGGAAGGGATGGCATGATGCTCGTATTGTTCCTTACCAACCCTTGCGCCTGGATCCGGCGGCAATGGTTTTACACTACAACCAGGAGGTTTTTGAGGGCTTAAAAGCCTATGCCCTTGCCGACGGAGGTATCGGTCTGTTTAGACCGGAGAAGAATATTCAGCGGATGAACACCTCGGCGCAAAGGTTAGTCATGCCGGAGGTGGATAGTCAACTGTTTCTTCAGGCGATGAGACAATTAGTCCTGATTGATCGCGAATGGCTCCCGAAATCCGAAGGCACCTCTTTATACATTCGCCCCACAATGATTGCCACCGAGCCGATGATTGGAATCCGGCCTTCGGAACGGTATTTGTTCTATATCATTCTTTCTCCGGTAGGCGCTTACTACCCCGAAGGCTTTAATCCAACGCGCATTTATGTTTCTGGCACGCATGTGCGCGCCGCGCAACACGGCGTTGGTAACGTGAAAACCTCGGGAAACTACGGATCAACGCTTTTTGTCTCACAGGAAGCCGCAGTCAAAGGGTACACTCAGGTTTTATGGCTTGATGCAAACGAACTCAAATACATAGAAGAGGTTGGCACAAGCAATGTGTTTTTCTTGATTGATGACGAGCTTGTCACGCCTCCCCTTAAGGGTACCATTCTGCCGGGAATTACGCGAGATTCGGCGCTCCAGCTTGCCAAGCGTTGGGGACTACGCGTCTCTGAACGGTTGATTTCGATTGATGAGGTCATAGATGCATACCGAAAGGGTACGCTCATAGAGATGTTCGCCACGGGGACGGCGGCGGTTATTTCTCCGGTAGGCGAAATATCCTATAAAGGCGAGCAATTCCAGATAGCAGATGGCAAGACGGGAGAACTTGCTCGGCGACTGTATGACGAACTTACCGGCATCCAATACGGTCGCAGAGAAGATCCTTTTGGATGGCGGATTCGTGTCGATTGAAACTTGTAGCTGATACTGTATTACCCAACACTGTTCTCAAGACAGAGGATGTCGTTGCGCTATAAAAATCTCGATTCCGATTCTGTCTCGCAGAAAAAACATTGAGATTTGGGACAGTGGCGATCAACGATTAACCAAGTTTTTGCCAAATATACCGGTGAGACGATACGCAGCATGCGGAAAACCATCAAGTAATTCCTCGCACATCAAACCCGTAGGCGGAGCATCCCGCCCCGCATCGGAATAACTTGATTGAACGCTTGCGTAATCCACAATAACACACGGTCGGGAGGTGTTTTGACATGTCCAGAACTGCATTCAGCACATTGATTCTGCTTATTGCATTGGCGAATAGTCTAATGCTAACTCACGCAGAAGAGGAAGCGGACACGGAAAATCCGGCGGCGGAAGCCGTTGACAGCGCTTTAATTGTAAAGAAAATCTCTTTTGAAGGGGTAAAAAACACGCCGGAAGATTTTTTCGCAATACATATACAAACCAAAGTTGGCGAGGAAATCTCCCCTGATCGTCTCTCGGAAGACATAAAAAACCTCTACAAAAACACCGGGTTCTTCTCCGACTTCAGTGATGCAGGAGAATCCCCGATTCAAGTTGAAGTTGAACCGGCTGACGGCGGCGGTCTGGAAGTTATTTACAAGCTGGTTGAAAGTCCAAAAATCGAAAGTGTCAAAATCGTTGGGAATGAGGAGTTAAAGAAGGGCAAGATTCAGGATGCCATTACGCTTAAGCCTAGTGAAATCTATAGCGACCAGCGCCGTTGGGAAAGCGAAAGAGCTATTCGAAAGGTCTACAAGGAAAAAGGCTATTACCTTGCCCAGATAACGTCTGACGCGAATGTTGATCGGGATACAAATACGATTGAGGTCACGTTTGAGATTAGCGAGGGAGAACGCATAAAGATTCAGGAGATTAATTTTGTCGGCAACAGCGACATCCCTGCTAAAACGCTCAGCAAAAAAATCAAAACTCGTGTCGGTAAGAATTTCGATGAAAACCTGTTGGATGAAGACATGACCCTTTTGCGGCATTATTATCAAGATCAGGGATATGCGCAGATCGATGTTGAAGGATATGAACATAGCCTTACCGCAGATGACTCCGGCCTGATAATCGAAATTTCCGTTGATGAAGGTCCCGAATACATAATAGGCGCCTATGACATCAAAATCCTACACGCGAAGAAATCCGCCTTTTCAGAAGATAAGATTCGCGACATGCTAGATCCCGTTGAAGGCGAAATCTTTGACCGAGGCACGTTTCAGGAATCGATTGAAAAAATTCAAAAAGCCTACCACGATAAAGGCTACCTCCTTTCAGAATTATCACCAGTTCCGCAATTTAACGAAACAACGGGCGTTGTCGACATCGCAATGGAGATTAATGAAGGGGATGTCATTGTCATCGAAAACGTTGAAATTGACGGATTGGAGAAAACCAAGAAGAATGTCGTAAAGCGGGAACTCGATCGAGTGAATCTCAAACGCGGAGAATTTCTCGATGTGAAATCTCTGCGCAAAGCTCGCCAGAAGCTCTTCCAAATGGGGCCATTTATCCGAAATATCGACTTTATACCCACGCCAAATGCCTTGGGAGAGAACAGTCGCGATCTCAAGGTTGAAGTCACCGAAACGTCGAGGACCGGCATGTTCAGTCTCGGCGGCGGATATGGTACTGAAGGCGGCATATTTGGTGTCGCGGAAATCGGAGAAAATAACCTCTTTGGGCGTGCTTACCGCGTGCACTTAAAAGGAGAACTTGGTACGCGCGATCGCCACACCGCAGAACTCCGGTTCAACACACCTTGGATTTTCGGCACTCCGACACGTTTGAATGTCAGCCTCTACAACACACGACGGCTGCGCCGATATTACCATTCGATTGTGTACCGTGACCGCGGATTGGACCGCTCCGTGTATTCACGAAAAGGGGGAGCTGTCACAATAGGAAGATCCATTGCACAAGACATGGATGTATCCGTTCGTTTCAGAAACGAGTATACACACGACAACCGTGGCGATCCCCTTTTCTCTATTGACCTAAATCACCAAGCTAGTCTTAATAGTGGCAGCGTTTCGGATGAGCTGAGCGCGGAATTTGAGAAAAGCGGGACTGCTCTTTCTGGAAACGCCTCTACTTCGATTTACTCGCCTGGGCGCGAATGGAGAATTGAAGATCTTGAGGATGGAGCCGATGCTACGCAGAAATACGTAATCCGTCAGGAGGAAGAAGCATTGAACTTGGATGTCTATAGACATGGCCAGCATCCGTTCAATCGTTCCGTTCGAAGTGTTACGTTATTCTTGTCCAGAGATACGCGCGATTATTTAACAAGCATTTACGATCCGGTTTCCGGTTCCCTGAATACTCTTTCGTATGAACACGCCGGTGGCGGTCTATTAAGAGCTGACAGCGAATTTCAGAGATATACCTTGGACTCAAGCTGGTTCCGAGGCACATGGCGTAATCATGTATTTGCGGCTCACGCGAGAGCGGGCTATTTGAACAGCAGAACCAACGATGATTGGTTTTTACGCTATGAACGATTCTACTTGGGTGGCATTGATACTGTTCGCGGTTACGAAGATTACTCCATTTATCCGCCCCCGCGGAGTAATGAATTATACAGCTACGGTGGAAACAAGGTTTTCTTTGCAAATTTTGAATACCGAATTCCGCTCGGTTCACAGTTGACAGGGTCCGCATTCTTCGATGTCGGTCAAGTTTGGGATGAATATCAGCCCAACATATTCAAGAATATCAACCTAAGGAAGGGAGCTGGCGTAGGAATTCGGTTTAACCTGCTAGGCATGTTGGCACGAGCCGAGTGGGGATATGGATTTGACCGTCCCGGGGGAGAAAAAGGAGGTAAGCTCCATTTTACAATCGGACCTGGATTCTAAACGGTTTTCACCACAACGATTGTTCACAAACTAACTCTTAATCTCAAAAATGGTAAGGATTGACATATGAAGCGAATTTCGATATTATACTTGGCCGTGGTGGCGGGCATATTTGTGTTTGCCATTGGCGCTGTGGCGCAGAATCAATTCAAGCTCGGGGTCGTTGACACGCAGAAGGTCTTTGAAGGATATAACCGCGCGAAGGCCGCCGAAGAGGTATTGAAGACGGCAGAAGACAGACTCAGAGCCCAATTAGAGGACGTTCGAGAAGACATCCAAACAATGGAGGAACGGCTCGCCACGGGGAAACTCTTTCTTGATGAGCAGGAAACTGAACGCATGAAGAACGATGTTCGGCTGAGAAAGCAGGAATATCAGCGCGAGTTGGAACTCGGTCAAGAATCAATTTTAGCTAAGCAAAAGGAACTCGTTGAACCAATCTTGAAAGAGATTGAGACACTAATTAAGGACATTGGCAAGGATGGCGGCTATAACCTGATTCTTGAAAAGCGACTTGTTACGCTTTACGTTGATCCAAGCTACGATTTGACTGATACCGTCATCCAGACGCTGAATGAGCGATATGACGAGGCGAATCCGCCTGAACCAAGCGAAAAGAATGCCGAGAAATCGGAAACTCCCCAATAGACAAGGAGGGATGGGGCAGGTTGATAGTTGTTCCTTGACAGTGAATACCTATCAATCCGTCCTGTTGTCCCGGATGGGGGCAGAATGGTAAAAACACTGAAGGAAATATCTGAGTTAATTGATGGAGATTTGTCCGGTGACGGCGACTTGGAGATTACGGGCGTATCGGGAATCAAAGAGGCGCACCCGAATGAGATTACATTTGTTGCCAATGCCAAATACCGCAGCGAGATGGAGCACACAAAAGCCTCCGCGATAATCATTGGTCCCGATATTCAGTGCAATGGGAAAACCACAATTCGAGTTGCGGATCCCTATCTCTCCTTCGTTAAAGTCCTCGAAATGTTCTCTTGGCGCAAGAATCGCAGGACCGAGTTCGGAGTTCATGAAACTGCCATTATCGGCGACAATGTTGTTTTGGGAGAACGCGTGGCAATCCAAGCCCATGCGTACGTAGGGGATAACGTCGAAATCGGGGATGACACTATCGTCAGTCCCCTTGTATACATCGGACATGACACTATTATTGGTAGTGGGGCGTTAATCTATCCGCGCGTTACAATCCGGGAAGAAATAAAAATTGGAGATCGCGTGATTATTCACTGCGGCGCAGTAATCGGAAGTGATGGATTTGGGTTTGCGACCGTCAGTGATCGACACCATAAAATCCCGCAGATTGGCAGCGTCGTCATTGAGGATGACGTTGAAATCGGTGCTAACACCACCGTCGACAGGGCAACGATGACGAATGGGGCTACTGTTATAAAACGCGGCACCAAGATTGATAACCTTGTTCAAATCGCACATAATGTGGTGATTGGCGAAGATTGCCGACTCGCCGCCCAAGTGGGAATCGCCGGAAGTACGGTGCTCAAAGACCGGGTAACGGTAGCGGGACAAGCGGGGGTTGTTGGACACCTGACAATTGGGGACGATACTGTTATTTTCGCAAAAGCGGGTGTTACCAAGAATACACCGGCTGGAAGTTCCGTTTCCGGGTTTCCGGCACGACCTCACGCTCAAGAAATGCGAGTACAAGGCGCTTGGCATAGATTACCATCAGAGTTTTCCCAGCTTCAGAAACGAGTAGCCGAGCTTGAGGCTCAACTTCGCCAGAGCGACGATGAGTCATCCGAATAGGTCGCAACCATCCAGCGATACGACTCCCCTTGGATTATCTGTCCCAGTGTTGGCGTATCATAAAATTGATGGTGGGTTTGAACTTGGCGTTAACTCAATTCCTCCCGAAGCGTTTGACCGCCAAATGCGGTTTCTTGCCGATCAAGGTTATACTGCTATTACCGTTGACCGCTTCATTCAGGCGATTGATTCGTACTCCCGCCAGAAAAAGAACGTTGAAAAACATACCCTCACCTCAAGCCAGCAGCTCGAGGGCACTACGTTTCGATTGAAACAGGGGAAAGATGGCTGTGTTTCCTCCCCTCTTTCATCCAAAGAGTCGGCTTGTGAACGGAAGGGACAATTCAATCTACCCCCCAAATCCATCATGATTACCTTCGACGATGGATATGAGGATTTCTATATGTCGGCATGCCCTATTCTGACGAAATATGGTATGACCGCTACAGTTTTTGTCCTCGCGGGATTCATCGGAAAATTAAACACGTGGGATGTCCGATTACGGCTGAAGCAGTCACGACATTTAACTAGTAAGCAGATTCAAACTCTATTTGGACGGGGATTTGGAATTGCCTCCCATGGAATGCGGCATCGTTTCCTGACTCGCTGTGACGAGGCGAACACAATGGTCGAACTTTGGGAATCAAAAGCAATCCTTGAGAGTTTACTTCATCACCCCGTTCAGAGTTTTTCTTACCCGTACGGATGTGTGAACGCCAAAGTTGCGGAACAAGTCAAGTCTGCAGGTTATCGCGTGGCTTTTGGCTTGAAGCCAAACAAGACGATAGCATCAGAATCTATTTATCGTTATCCGCGAATAGCTGTTTATCGATGTGACACTCTTTCGACCTTTCAGGCAAAGTTAGGCTTGCGGGGACGATGTCGATTCAATTTAGAGTGTATGAAAAACAGCGTTATAAACCGTTTTTCCTATTTGAACCGGCTCCGGCACTGACAAAAGGACATCGGGAAAATGCGGAGATGGAAAAACAAAGTTTCGCTCGGTATGGGATGCAGAATCAATTCTCAAAATCCATCCTCCCGGTTTTTGATTACCTAATAGTTCTCCGCCCTACCCTCCTATTTCCTGTCTGGACACTCGTGCTTCTAGGCCATTATCATGGGACAGCGCCCACTTCTTATTCTTTAAAATTCGAGTTTCTAGCTGTGGAAATTCCAGTGTACTTGCATGTGGATCCACGTATCTGGGTTACGCTGTGCTTGTATTCAATGTTGGCAGGTGCCGTTTATATCATAAACCAGATAGCGGATAAAGAAACAGATTTGGAAAACAACAAACTTTATCTGGTTGCCGACGGATATGTAAAACTACCAGTGATTAAACTGGAGGCGGCTTTATTGTTTATCGCCTCGATTGCGACCACGGTTGTGTGGTTCCACCGTAGTTGGGCTTATCTCGCGCTTATTGCAGTTTCCACCGTTCTGGGAGTGATTTACTCTGTCCGACCTTTTCGATTGAAAGGCATACCGATACTTGACCTTGTGTCGAACGCTATTGGATATGGAGGTATCGCATTCCTCCTCGGATGGGCGGCAACCGCTACGTTGAACACGGAAGCGCTGCAGCGAGCTATTCCCTATATCTTCTGTGTCGGCGCCGCTTTCGTTAACACAACGCTTCCGGATCTGAAAGGAGACTTGGCGCATGGTGATCGGACAACCGGAGTTGTATTGGGCGTGCGCCGAGCGTGCCAATTAAGTCTATTTCTCTTGGTCATCGCAATACTGTCGGCGTGGATTGTCAAAGATGCAGTTGCACTTATTTCGGGATTGGTCTCCGTTCCATTCTTCGTGTACATGAATTTCGTGCCAAAGCGCCGCGTTATTATCTTGGCAACTCGTGTAGGCATTCTTGTGCTCTCGCTTGTTGCCTGCATGCTCATTCCGCCCTATTTCATATTATTCGCAGGAGTTCTGCTATTGGTTCGTTGGTACTACAGCGCTCGCTTTGGCATCGCATATCCTGGCTCCAAAGCATGATATTGCATCTCAAAACCTGCTATGGTGTCATGGTCATGAACAAATCATAGGCCCATTTCACGCCCTTTAAATTTAAGCGGTTGAATGTCTTCGTCAGTAGCGCAACTTTGCGCTTTTTTAGATCTCTCCCGCCCGGTTAATGGCATTATCGCCTTCGTCTCGGTTCTGCTAGGCGGGCTTTTCGCTGTTGAGGGACAGTTCTCTCGCCTTGATGATATCGGATTGTTGATGGCGGCACTTTCCGCATTATTACTCTTGTCGGCGGGCAACACCTTCAATGATTACTGCGACCGCGAAATCGATCGCACCAATAAACCTCGACGCCCAATCCCGTCCGGGCGGATTCAGCCTAGAGAGGCGCTAATCGCTGCCATACTCTTAATGGCAGCCGGAACAACGCTTGCGTGTTTTGTCAATCGATACGTAGCGACAATCGCTTTGGTAGTTTCTGCAAGTTTAGTCGGCTATGCGCTCTGGCTGAAGCGCACTCCGATAGCTGGAAATCTCCTTGTAGGCATACTTACCGGACTAACATTCATCGCGGGAGGTGCGGTTTTTGAATCATTGCAAGGCACCCTTGTACCGGCGACTTTTGCGCTGCTGTTTACCGCCGCGCGCGAAATTGTGAAAGATATTGAAGACACCGAAGGTGACTCAAAAAACAACGCGCGCACAATCGCGGTGATCAACAAATCTCTTGCTGTCTTGATAGCTTCAATTTTCATTGGGGGCGTTATCCTATTTAGTCCGGTTCCATATCTGTTGGGTTGGTATTCATGGCGTTACATGCTCATAGTTTTTATTGGTGTTGATTTGGTTCTATTGTATCTCCTTGTTCAGCTATGGAAAGACGCTTCAAGAGAAAACAGTTTGCGTATCCAGAAGTGGATGAAGTGGGACATCTTGGTCGGACTCGGTGCAATATGCGTTGGCGACTTTGTATAGTAAAGCGTAGTTTTCGCAGGTTTCTGACAAATGGCGGTTGAAACCAAAGACTACGAGGCAGCGATTAACTTTCTTCAATCATCTAACTCAAGGAAGTGTTTTGCGCAAATTCCCGCGAGCCTTGAATCGACGAGGTCAACGCAAGCAACCTCCGATTTGGGAGGGTTGTTGAAGGAAGATTATGATTATCAAAAACAAACCGGTGAGTGGCGGCGGGACTATCAGATTTTCATTTCCGGATGGGCACGGCTTGAAGGCGTAATGGTACTCACTCCCGACGAGGATCCGGATGTGGACTTCGCGGTTGAAATTTCGGCAACCAGCGAGCGTGCGTTGAGAGATTTACTGTTGTCATTTCCCCGAATGAAGGTTGGGCGCTTTCGTTTCGTTGACAGATGGATGATTAACGCTCTTGCCGAAGTTCTCGACGGTCATGAAATGTCCGACTGCGGTGACTGCGGTTTTCTCGGAAGCAAACGGGGAAGCCAGGATCTTTCTACCGTTTCTCCTGCCGAGAAGCAATTTGAGCATGTGCACGGAAATCAGGGGACAATTAAGCGGAAGCACCCTGTCATCTCTGAATTCCGCACGCTTGCTTCTCTGGGTGGAAAGCTGGAATTGTCGCAATTCACGGTTGAAGGGGCAACGCTTGCGATCCGAGCGATTGACGATGGTTTGCCAGTCGAAAAGGTATTATTTACTCCCAATTTGCTATCAGATTCTGACGGGAAGAATCTCCTGAACCGTATGCATCGGGAGGATCTGATGTATTATCAGGTGAATGATGGAATGATGGGAACGCTTACGACTACCCGGCCCGTGCCAACAGTCATTGCGGCGGTACAAATGAACTATCGTGATGCGGAGGACTTTCATTTGACCTCAGAGACCGCATTACTAATCACAGATAACGTTGCGAACCCGGACAACCTTGGCATGGTTCTGCGTACCGCCGACGCAGCCGGCGTAGATGGAGTTCTCGTTATCGGCGACGGTGCAAGCCCATTCCACAGAAATTGCATTCGGGCGTCAAGAGGCGCGGTTGGGCGGATTCCTCTGCTATTCTGTTCGGATGTCGAGCGATATCTTACAAGATTAATAGGTGACGGTTTTAATCTTATAGCAGCTACTTCCAAAACCAACAAAAACCTATACGAACTTGAACTCAAATGTCCGCTGGCATTCGTCGTTGGCAACGAAAATGAAGGGATTCGGAAGACAATAGTGGATCTTTGTACAAATCTTGTATCCATCCCGATGGCGCCGGGACAATCCTCTTTAAATGTTGGAGTGGCAACTGGTGTGTTACTGTACGAACTTGTTCGCCAGCACAATTTGCAAGGGAGCGGAAGACAATCTAATGTGCCTAACATGCGGCACGGAGAAACATTGATTGCTCCATGTATATAGCCGTGGGATGCATTTGGCTATTTGATTGTGGAAAATAAGGATGTTACTACTTTCAAGGCGTGCAATTTCTGGATGCAATGACTATGAATCCGGAGGCTCCTTCGATTCAGCTTTCAGCAAGAGTATAGATTATGATTCTCATTAACGAAGAACTGTGTAGTTATTGTGGGGCATGTGTCGCTGTCTGTCCGGAAAACATCATCGATTTGATAGATTTATACCTGAAAATCGATCAGCCAAAGTGTACCGACTGCATGCGTTGTGTCAAAGGTTGTCCGGTTGGTGTGCTTGCCCTGGAGCGCAACGGTAAGGTATATTATCCATCGTACGAAGGAAGAGGATTATTTTAATGTTCCACTCCGAATTCGATGTTATTGTCGTCGGCGCTGGACCGGGAGGTTCGATCGCCGCTAAGGTTGCCGCCGAAAACGGGTTGAGTGTCCTGCTCTTGGAGAAACGGCAGGAAATCGGCGCCCCCGTTCGCTGAGCGGAGGGTATCGGTACAGCGTCGCTGTGCGAATTTATTCAGCCACACCCGTCCTGGATATCCCAGCAGATTAACGGCGCCAGAATCTTCTCGCCTAACGAAACAGCAGCGACACTTGACTTCCCGCGAGCAGGATACGTACTTGAACGGAAAGTATTCGACCGCGTTCTCGCAGAAATGGCAGGGGATGCCGGTGCCGAGTTGCTAGTGAAAGCGAGAGTAACTACGGTCACCAAGTCGGACGATGGAGCGGTCAACGGTGTAACCTTCCGCCATTCTGGTCGTGACTACACCTGTAAAGCCAAAACGGTGATTGCCGCCGATGGAATCGAATCGCAGGTTGCGCGTTGGGCGGGAATTGATAGTACCCACGATTTGCGTGATGTGGACATCTGTGCCCAATACTTGGTTTCTAACATTGACATCATTCCAGATTATTGTGATTTCTATGTCGGACGCGAGATTGCTCCACGCGGATACATCTGGGTTTTTCCAAAAGGGAAAAACATCGCCAATGTAGGGGTTGGCATTGGGGGCACTATCTCCGGAAAGGGCGGCAAACTCGCCATTGATTACTTGAATGAGTTTGTGAAACGAAAATTTCCCGATGGCAGAATCTTGGCTCAAGTCGTCGGTTGCGTGCCGGTCGGCGATAGTCTACCCGAAATTGTCGGTGATGGAATCCTCCTAATAGGTGATGCCGCACACCACAGTGATCCCATCTCCGGCGGAGGGATTGCTAACGCAATGTATTCAGGTCAATTCGCAGCAGAAGCCGCAGTCGAGGGAATCAGAATCGGCGATGTTTCCGCCAAGGCTCTTAGCGCCTATCAGACGCGTTGGAACGAACAGATAGGAAAACATTTCAAACATATTTGTCGTATACGTGACGGACTGTTTAAGTTCAGTGATGACATGTTTGATAGGTGTGCTGACGTTATATCGAAAATGCCCAGTGAAAAAGTTACCATGACACAAATGTTCAAGACCGTGTTGAAACACCAGCCCCGATTACTGCTGGAACTAAGACATCTGATTCTGGCAGGCTGGGTTTAGCAAGGCTAAGGCGCTCAGAACGCTGGCATCTGGCGATCGAGCCGGGTCGCTCCTATATCTTATGCAAACTGGTTTTGTCTTCAACTACCTTCGTGAGACCATTACTAAACACAAAGCGGGACATTTAGTTCTTATTGATCCCGATCAGGTTTCCGTCTCGGACTGTATCGAATCAGCCCATCAAGCAGAAGAAGCGGGCACCGATGCACTTCTACTAGGTGGCAGCTTCTTGACCACCGATCTCCAGCCCGTAGCGGAAACCCTGAAAAAGGAAACACGGATACCAATCATCCTCTTCCCCGGCGACGCAATGCACCTATCGCCCCATGCGGACGCCATTCTGTACCTTAGTCTTATCAGCGGCAGGAACGCCAACTTTCTTATAGGCGAGCAGGTTAAGGCTGCGCCCCGGCTACGACAGTACGGTATTGAACCCATTCCAACGGGATATATGTTGATTGATAGTGGACGCCCGACATCAGTCGGATTCATGAGTGGGACTACGCCCCTTCCTCGCGACAAGTTCGACCTTGCTTGGGCGCATGCTCTTGCCGCTGAATATCTCGGCATGAAGTTGGTCTATCTTGAAGCCGGGAGTGGAGCGGAATATCCCGTCCCCGATCAGATGATTGCCGCAGTGAAGGAACACATAAGTATCCCGGTTCTGCTTGGCGGCGGCATTACTACACCTGAGATTGCTGCTCAAAAAGTCGAAGCCGGTGCGGATTTCATCGTGACGGGCACTGCCATCGAAAACAGTCGCTCCTTGACCTTGATGAAGCAGTTCGCCGATGCGGTTCACGGGTAGTTGTCCCGACAGAATTTCGCTTGACAACCACAGCGTTGCATGGTATTTTTGCATAGTGTATTAGCACTCGCAAGTGGAGAGTGCTAAAATCTGATTTGCGATTGGGTGAGAGCCTTGGCATCTCCTACAATGGATTTCCGAAAACGTGAAGTCCTGGAAGCAATAATTGAATGCTACAATCAGACGGCCACCCCGGTTGGATCCCGCACAATTGAACGCCGATACGGTATGGGGGTTAGCGCTGCGACCATTCGGAATACGATGGCAGATCTGGAAGAGCTTGGGTATGTGACTCAGCCTCACCCTTCTGCTGGACGCGTGCCGACGGAGATTGGATATAGAGTCTATGTCGACACATTGATGGAAGCAGAGGAACTTAGCAACAAAGAAAAACTATTGATCCAAGAGAGATGCGCCTCACTTGATGGCGGCTTTGAAGAAGTCATTGAACAGATTTCCAAAATACTGTCCGAAATCTCACATTATATCGGTTTTGTTCTAACACCGGAACTTCATGGTAGTATTTTGCGCCGCCTTGAGCTTATCCCAATTGACGGCGATAATGACAACGCTGAACATCAAGGCAAGGTGCTCGCAGTTTTATTGATGGCGTCAGGAGTTGTGAAGAACCACATTGTTCCAGTCAGTAAAGACCTTACGGACCAAGATTTTCGTCGAATTAGCCGAATCTTGAATGAAAAACTGGTAGGTCTTTCTTTACAACGTATACAGCAAATCTCTCAAGACACAGCGCACCTAAAAGCAATTTTCGACACCTATCTGTCCGACTCGGTCGCGGCATTCACTCGTAACGCCTTCTCGCTAAATCAGGAAATTCATATCTATTTGGACGGTGCTTCCAATTTCTTCAGCCAACCTGAATTTCTACAGGTTGATAAGATTGAGCCTTTGTTTCGCTTACTTGAACAGAAAGAAAGGATTGCCGGATTGTTTTCTCTTCCGCAGCCGACAGCTGGAATTCAGGTGGTAATTGGTAGCGAGAACAAATATGAAGGTATGGAGATGTGTAGTGTTGTACATTCATGTTACACGAGCCGCGGCGATGTTATGGGAACGATAGGGGTTATTGGACCAACGCGGATGCAATACCCGCGTATCGTGTCCATCGTCGATTTTACGGCTCAAGTTATGAGCCAAGTTTTTGAACATACTCTATGAAATCAGGGAGACTCACATGTCGGAAGACACAGGGATGCAGGTAGAGACTGACAAACCAGAAGGTGAAGCGTCGCCGGAGACTACGGTGCCAACTGACGACACGAACCAATTAGAAATTGATAGTGCACAACGCGACGAGGACAATGAAACTCAAACTGATGACCGTGTCGAACCCGAGACCGTAGCGTCCATTGAGGAAGAGTTCGCCAAGCTCAAAGCTGAATATCAAGAACAATACGACCAGATGCTCCGTAAAATTGCGGAATTCGACAATGCAAAGAAACGGGCGGAGCGCAGGGCGGAAGAATCTACAAAGTATGCCGTTGAAGGAGTCATTAAAGACATTATTCCAATCATTGATAGCGTTGAAAGAGCGACTGAGTCAACGAACGAATCCAAGGACTTTGATGCACTCAGCGAAGGAATTCAGTTGATTCACAAACAACTTTTGGATTCGCTCCAGAGGCGTAATGTCAATCCAATCGAAGCCATGGGCGAGAACTTCGATCCAAATCGCCATGAAGCAATCATGCATGTGGAATCGGAGGAGGTTCCGGAAAATGCGGTGATCGAAGAATTTCAGCGTGGATATACCCTTCATGATCGCGTGGTTCGCCCCTCCATGGTGTCAGTTTCAAAGGGTAAACCTGAGAAAGTGAAAGAATCAGTCTCCACCGATGAAGAGGTCAATGCACCGAATGATGCCAATGAGCAAACGACTCCCAAATAATCGGATGAGGAATAAAAAAGAGCAGGATACCATCTACGCTGATAAGAGAAAGGGAACACAGCATGGCGCAAAAGCGTGACTATTATGAAGTCTTGAGCGTGGGCCGCAATGCAACTGAAGACGAAATAAAAAAAGCATATCGCAAGCTTGCTATCAAATTTCACCCGGACAAGAACCCCGGAAACGAGGATGCCGAAGATAGTTTCAAAGAAGCCACCGAAGCCTACGAGGTTCTGCGCGACAATGACAAGCGTAGTCGGTACGATCAATTTGGTCACGCAGGTCTCGAAGGAATGACGGGCGGTGCGGGCTTTGATTTTGGCAACTTCGAGGACATAGTTGGAGATATTTTTGGAGATCTCGGCGATGCGTTCGGATTTGGAGGTTCGCGGCGAAGGACCGGGCCGAGGCGTGGTCGGAGCTTACAGTACGATTTGGAGATTTCTCTTGAGGACGTTATCCATGGGAGTACTACCACTATCGAAGTACCTCGACTTGAGTCCTGTACAAGATGCAATGGCAGTGGTGCTGAATCGGGATTTCAACCTGAAACCTGTCCGGATTGCCGCGGACGCGGGCAAGTTACGCATTCCCAAGGATTTCTCACAATGTCACGCACCTGCCCACGTTGTCATGGAGAAGGTCGTGTCATAACTCATCCTTGTGGCGCCTGTAACGGCCGCGGGGTTAGTCGTGCGACACGAAAAATCAAAGTTGGGATTCCAAAGGGCGTTGACACCGGATTCAAAATCCAATTGCGTGGTGAAGGCGAAGCTGGAACCAACGGAGGCCCCCCTGGAGACTTGTTTGTCGCCATTCACGTAATGCACCACGACACCTTCAGTCGAGAAGAAAATAATCTGATTACATCAGCCAAAATCTCCTTTGTGCAAGCCGCTCTAGGTGCAGAAATTGAGGTTCCAACCGTCGACGGGACAGAAAAATTAACCATACCGCCAGAAACTCAATATGGTGAACAGTTTCGCATACGTGGAAAAGGCGTACCCTACTATAACCATTACGGATCCGGCGATCTGATTGTTCAAATCCGGATCCGGACACCAACCAGACTGAAACCCGAAGAGCGAGAGATCTTGTCGCAATTTGCTTCTGTGCGCGGTGAACAAGAACATCCGGAGCCCGAAAACGGCGGTTTCTTTGACAAGCTATTCCACCGTCACCATGACGAGGATGACAAGTACAAATAGCTTGGGCAATGGTGCCTCCGTAATCTTATGCTTTGTGTTCGGTCCCCACTGATCGATTCTGATTCGTTAGTTTAATATGAAATGGGCGCAAGTTACCGTGACGATCTCCCTAGAAGCCTCGGAGGCTGTTGCGAATCGACTCTTTGATCTGGACGCCCTTGGCGTTGAGATTCGAGATGCCCAACCACCTACCTCCTCATCTGCTACGCTTATCGCGTACTTCCCGATGGACGATTTGGTCGGTGACCGCCTTCAAAAGGTACAGCAATTCCTCGACCAGCTTCCGGAATGGGGAATTCCGGCTGGACGGTCATCGGTATCACTGAAGGCTATTCAGGAAGCCGACTGGGCAGAAGAGTGGCGTTCCGGATTTTCTCCTCAGAAAATTGGCGATCGTCTCGTCGTTGCTCCCACGTGGGTTGAATTCGTGCCCGAGCCCTCCGAAGTTCTAATCCGTCTAGATCCTGGCATGGCTTTTGGCACAGGACAGCATCCAACCACCCGTTTATCAATCCGCCTACTGGAGAAAACTATCAAGGGGAATGAATTACTTGCTGACATAGGCACAGGTTCCGGAATTCTGTCAATTGCCGCAGCCAAACTTGGAGCAAGCAGAATCGATGCGATTGATCTGGATGAGACCACACTTCCGGTCGCGTCCAATAATTTCCAGCTAAACGATGTTGAGTCGGTTATCCACCTTCAAGCTGGAAACGGACTTGATGCATGTTCCGGCGAGTATGATGTTATCATAGCCAATATATTGACAAAGGTCTTGCTTCCGATGATACCCAAGTTCTCGCGATTTCTGAACGCACGCGGCGTGGTTATATTATCGGGAATCATGAAGCAAGAAGCCGCGCAAGTTGTGAAGGCATTGAAACTGCACCAATTGTCTCCTATAAACATTGAGCAGGACGAGGAATGGGTAGCAATTTCGGCAGAATTGGGCGCCCAATCCTTGTAATTCGATTCCAAAAATTTTCACTGTTTCTTCGAGGCGAGACTCGCGTTGAAAACTCGCAGCCCAATCCCAACAATGAAATCGAGACACGGCTACAGGAATTACGGAAACTTATCAGAATGTTAATCAAGAAAGTGTTCTCGCGGATTCGATTCGTGAACACACTGAAAAGAATTGAGCGACAGAAGCACCTAGGCAGTCGACTACCGATTAGAATCTTGGGAAACGGGCATGTACTTCTTGAAGCGGCGCCCGGTCTAACCACAACAATGTCCGCAATGACGCTCTTAAACGCTATTCAGGCTAAAACTCAGCGTGGGCAGTTTACCCCGAATTTCTCACTTACAGACTCGATTGTTACATCGAAAGAGCCGACCAATAATCGCCTTTTTGAGCCATTAACCTAAGGAGGTACCGTATGACACCGACGACGGCTATACAAAAAAGAGAACAGATGACACGTGATGGTTACTGCGTGATAGATGACATTCTAACCGAAGACTTTCTACATCAGCTCCGCGACGAAACTGAGCGGCTAATTGACGCACACGAGCCCCAGCCAGACGTTAGATATCAGGGTCAACATGTAAACGTACGTGGGTCAGACAACACCATCATTCAAAAATTACTCGAATGGCTACCCTCGCGTCAAGCACTCGAACAACTTGGATTTGGAGATTTCGTCAGCAACGGCGGTGTGATTATCCTCACGAAGGATCCGAAGGAACCGGCGCTGTATTGGCACCAGGATTGGATGCGATGGAACGATCCGATTAGTTGCTCTCCGTGGCCGCAGACAATGTTTGTGTCTTACTATTTGAATGATACAACAATCGAAAACGGCTGCCTCAAGGTAATCCCTGGCACCCATCTGAAGCGAATCCCACTTCACGATCAACTTGTTCCTGCCCATGAACAGGGAGCTCGATTTATTGAAGAAGACCATCCAATCATGTTTAGCGATCAACCGGACCAGGTGGATGTATGTGTATCGGCGGGATCGCTTGTCTTAGCGGATTCCCGAATCCTTCACTCGGCGCGAAGGAATCGGACAAATCAAAGAAGAACCCTAATTTTGGCATGGCATAGTCGGCCTACAATTACGGTGCCAGCATATTGGGATGGCGACATTCCCGAGGTTATTCTCAATCGGGCGGCGAATCAGGATTATCCCGGATCACGCATTCCCGGGGAATTTCTTCAATAAAACGTAGAAGCAATACAGGCAATTGCGACAACAGTTGATGAAACGGGTTCGTCTCCATCTTGAGGATTGTCCGGCAGAAGTACCTTGAACATCTTTTCTCGAAACTACAGGTATGAATGAGGGAAAATCCGTTCTCGCTTTGATTCACGGCTTTGGCGTAGAGTCCGCTAATCCGTGGCAAAGTATACAGTTTCCGAGGTTGAGGTGCGGCATGGTGGGTGACTCTTCTGTTCCAACGAGATGACATTCCAAACAGGCGGCGGGCGCCGTTGATTCACGGTGGGCGGGAATGTTCGATCTTGCCGGAGCCGCGTTAAAAAATAGGATTACCATGACAATGGCAAAGACTAATCCAATGATACTGACAATTAGCATGAGTGTCCGCGCACTCGCGTCTTCTGTTGGCATAATGCACTCCTGAAACGTAGGAGATTTAGAAAATGAAATGGAAGATTGAAGTTCGCTACAAACCCAATATTGCAGATGCCGCCGGACAGGGAATACTAGAAGATATTACTGATCTCGGAATCAGCGGGGTTGATTTAATCCAAACAGCGAAGGTTTATTGGATTGATGGCGAATTTCGGGTTCGAGAAGTCGATCAAATGTGCTCTGAACTCCTCGCCGACCCAGTGACACAAGATTATACCTACCAGAGGTTCGACGATTGTTCAGCATCATCAACTTCGGAATCGGGCGCGTGGACAGTCGAAGTTCGGTTCAAGCCAGGAGTAACCGATGCCGTTGGCGAGAGCGTTGTTAAGGGGATCCACGACTTGGGAATAAACGGCGTATACGCTGCGCGAACAGGGCAAAAATATTGGATATTCGGAAATTTGGATCTGAACACTATTGAAACTATCTCACGGAGCCTTTTGGCAAACGAAGTTATTCAAGCATTTTACATCGAAAAGAAAACCGGCTAGTCCGTCCGGAGCGAAACATAGTACGAATTCTTGTCAACTGCATCTGAACTCACACAAAATTACATCAAGATTCTTGATTGGTCAAGGATTATTTTCGAACGGCTGGGATGCTTCAAAAAAACTTGACAAACACAATAGGTGTATAATAATATATACGACTGTGTCTCCTTTGAACACGAGACAATCAGTGGGATCCTGTACCGGGGTCGAGTGGTGGAATCGGTAGACACAATGGACTTAAAATCCATCGCCTGTAAAAAGGTGTGAGGGTTCGAGTCCCTCCTCGACCACCATTTCAAACCCGTCTTGACGCAGGGTGGAGCAGTCTGGTAGCTCGTTGGGCTCATAACCCAGAGGACGTGGGTTCAAATCCCACCCCTGCAACCATTCAATGGGAAACGTGTTTCGCTGCACGTTTCCCTTTTTCATATTCTGCCGGTGTAGCTCAGTGGTAGAGCACACGACTCATAATCGTGCTGTCCGGAGTTCAACTCTCCGCACCGGCATTTTACACCCTTTCAATTTTTTCGCCGCTCCAGGCGGCTTTTTTTATGCCTGTTTAGCGCCCTTTTAGGAGATATGGCATGAGCATATCTTCTCGTTTTCTACAGCGAACCCACCGCTACATTCTGCAGCATAATATGATTCGTTCAGGAGAAACGGTCGTTATCGGTGTCTCCGGCGGAGTTGATTCTCTTGCTCTTCTCGCTGCACTCTACGAACTACGCCCCCAGCTTGATTGCCAACTTCACATCGCTCACCTAGATCATCAATTACGTTCAGATTCGGCTTCAGATGCCGAGTTTGTAAAACGATGCGCTAACTCCCTGAATCTGCCGTTGACGATTAACAAGATTGACATCCCATCCCTGATAAGACAACGGGGGCAATCGATCGAAGCAACAGCTCGCACGGCACGATATGATTTCTTTGCATCTGTGTCAAAGGAGATCGGAGCAACCAAGGTAGCGCTAGGACACCAGGGTAGCGATCAAGCAGAAACAGTGCTGATGAATCTAATACGAGGAGCCGCGCTTACAGGCTTGAGAGGCATATTGCCTATCCGAGATGGAAAATTCATCCGTCCGCTGCTTGATTTTTCACGGACGGAAATCGAAGAATTTGTCGCCGAACAGGGATTGCACCCCTGCGAAGACTCAACCAACCGGGACAGAAATTATCTGCGCAATCGGATTCGGCTGGATCTTCTCCCGCTTCTCGAACGCGATTATAATCACAATATTCAGAACACATTGGTTCAGAACTCCGAGTTGCTGCGGGCTGAATCTGACTATCTTGAGGACGTAGCCCGCAAAGCGTTTGACGTATGCCTCGTAGAGCCGACCACGCATGATGTAATTATATTAAATCGATTGACGTTTCTCCGGCACCACCCCGCGCTGCGTCGACGCATCCTCCGTCTAGCCGTCTGTCAGATACAGGGGGATATGAAAGAGTTAGCTTTCAACCATTCTGAATCCATGCTACAATTAAGCGAGAGTAAATCTCCCAACCGGCAACTTAATCTTCCCAACAATTTGGAATTTCTAAGAGCGTATAATCAGCTAATAATCCAACGCACCATAAGCGTGATTGACGAATTTGAGTACCAGGTTCTGGTTCCGGGAGATAACAATTTTCCGGCGTTAAGTGCAGCGATGACTTCTATCATCGCTGAGGCATCAAGCGGCGGAACATCCTACGTAACTGATGGCAAGTTTCAAGCCGTGTTTGATATCGATCAGATTCAATTGCCGCTCAAAATCCGAAGTCGGCGAGCGGGAGATAGATTTCAACCGTTTGGAATGAAAGGAACAAAAAAAGTAAAAGATTTCTTGATTGATGAAAAAATACCTCGACGAATGCGAAAGTGTGTACCTATTCTTGTTTCTGGAGATGAGATTTTATGGGTCGTTGGACACCGCACAAGTGACAAGTGCAAAGTTAGCAATAGGACTAGGAGATTTCTCCATCTGACTTACTCTCCAGAATCTTAACTCGTTCCATAACGTAACATCACACCGGTTCCCTTTAAATCCATCCAAGTAGCATGAACCGAGTTTTGATGACCGTTCATTGCATCCAGGCGAATGCGTGACCGGTTAACTCATTGTCTCTGAAGTAGAGATTAAAACTAGGTTTCTTTGGATAAGCCGGTAACTCAGTTAAAACAATAATGCCAGTTCTAGTTGAGTCCCTCGGGCAGCGTATAGACAGGGAGGCGTGCATTCGGTGGCTAGCTCGCGACCCGATTCATCATCTCATGTTGTTGGGGGATTTATACCCACCCTTAATCAGTGTCTCCGAGATTTATGTCGCGACTGACGAGGGGCAGATTGTTGGCGTAGGGAGCCTGTTTCGCGGCTTTTCGATTCCTTCGGTCATCATTACTGAAGACAATCCAACCGTTCAAATCGCACTATTGACAAGAATGAGTAGGCGCCTCGAATCTGAGTGGATTACAATTTCGACCTGCACCTCGTCCTCAGTTCTCTGTCAATTCGGAAAACGAATCTATTCTCACACCGAACTCCAAATGCTGCTTCATGAGCCTATTCCCATACCAGTAAAACCTGCCCGACTGATTCAGAGGGGAGAGTTCGATTCGTTAAATCAATTTTATAGTGAGCATCGCGTCGAAGCATGGACGCCGCTGATGTTTGAGATGGGACCCTTCTAACCAATGGTGCTAGTATATGTAGTATTTAAATCATAAATGACATACTATATACTGACACGATGATGTGCGATTATGCGCGGTTGACAAATGTTGCGCCTACCTGACCTGCTAACAACCTAGATATAGTATGTCATTGAAAATCATGTACCAATTAACTAGCACCAAAGGTTTCTATGGTGTTTGGCGTGATGGTCAGCTTATCGCGGCCGCCGGAGTCCATTTCGTGACACCCTTTATCGCGCAGATTGGGAACGTTTTTTCGCATCCCAGATTCAGGGAACGAGGATATGCTACAGCTGCAACCGCGGGAGTCACAAATCATTTGCGGCGGATGGGGATTCAAATCATCAGTCTCTTTGTAGTCGCCGAAAATGCACCAGCAATTCGAATCTACCAGCGTCAAGGATTTGTTAAGGAGCGAGAACTAATCTACGCTCACAATGTGTCTACGGGGAGTTTACGTAATGAAACCTTCAGTGCAGTCAGTCCTAATCACTGAATCCCAAATCGAAAAGCGAGTTCATGAGTTAGGAAACCAGATTTCTAGTGATTATGATGAATCGGATTTAGTTTTGGTCTGCGTCCTTAAAGGGGCAATCCTGTTCTTCGCGGATTTAATACGCACGCTTGCTGTGCCAGCCCGATATGAATTTGTTCAACTCGCAAGCTATCACAACGATACAAAGTCTTCCGGAGTGCAGATGATTCAGGGGCTTTACCAGGATCTTTTTCGGGCGGACGTGCTGATTGTGGAAGATATTGTCGACACGGGAATGACGCTAGATTTGCTCTTGAATCACATCGAGTCGTTTGAGCCAACCAGCGTCAAAGTGTGCAGTCTGCTTGATAAACCTGATCGAAGGGAAGTGCCCGTCACAATTGATTACCTTGGGTTTGAAATTCCGGATACCTTTGTTGTAGGATACGGCTTGGACTACGCTCAGCACTACAGGAATTTGCCGTACATCGGAGTGTTAGACGGGGATTCTGTTGCTTTGGCTCTTGATACAGACGAACTGGGAAGGCAGGAATAATTTGTTGGTGTAATACTAGGAAAACCGTTTTGTTGTATCCCTAAAGTCTTGGAATGATTGCATAACGGACATCAAAACTCAAAATTCCGGTTGTAGGACCGACATGAAAAGTGGCATCACGATTGGCATGATGTATTTCACTGATTCACGCGGATAGACTTGATGTGATACTTCCCGCCTCAAGCAAGTACACGGTATCGGGAATCAATCATTGGGACCCAATTCTATGGTAAATCTAATGAAAATTTATACGCTGAAGTAGGTTCGGTTTCCTAACTGAACCGGTATTTATACAGTCTCTCAGGTGCGGTCGGAAGCCACACCTACAGAAACATGTGTAAATATAAACGGAATTGACTATAAGGTGCACCAATACTTAGAGCCTGTTTGAATAATTGGAGCCAGAGCGATTTTGGACTCATGAAGAAGGTTTTATTTAGATTGCGTTGTCGCCTCTTCTACACCTGTCGCCCCGCTGGGGCTTTTGGGTACACGGGGTTGTGGCGTTTCTACACACCTTCCGCCCCTCTGGGGCTTTTAAAGGCTGGTGGGCAGTGCCCACCCTACAAATGTACTTTTCAAACAGGCTCTTAGTTAGGCACTAAATCCAGGTAAGATTAACCAAATTCTCTCACTTCAAGAATTTATCAAATTCATCAAGCTCCTCGTCTTTGCTGCTGACTGATGCTTGAGAGGCGGCATTCGTCGCGTCAGACTTCGAGACAAATCCGTACAATTCTATTTCAGAAATCTTTGCCGGCGCATTGATTTTTCCGCTATACGTTCTCCAGCCTCGGATATTTTGGACATTTCGGCGACGCTGGCCCGCATCGTCTGACGTACGGCGCACCCTAATCTTGATACCTGACGTATACACCGTTCGATTCAATCGGATATCAATGATTTTCTTCTTATTGCTTTCAATCTCCTTAATCTTCTCCCATCTGCCTTGCGAATCAGTCGTCCATATATCGAAAGCTTGCAGGTTGGAAGAGTGAATGATGACTCGATGAAGGGATTTGGGTTCTGGGAGGGTAACAATCGATTCGGATTGTGAACCGAAACTCATAACCATGTCTCCCGTACTTTCAACATACTGCGATTGACCAACCGTTCTAACGTTACCGTCTATAATTGCTGGATCGTTTGCCCTTACCCCATCGGCCAGAACAAAGTTGTTGCTCCACTGTTGCTCGGCAGAGAAGCCTTGAATACCGGTACAGCCATATGACGACATCATGACCAACATAACCGTGAGAATTACCATTGTCGATTGAAATTTCATCTGAATTTGCTCCTTTCTATCGAGATGGGGCTGCTTTCCGAATAACCGATTCTATATCAGCTATAGTCAACTGGCGGACATTGAATTTGAGATTTTCAAAAAATGGGACAAGATCTTCTCCCGCCGCTTGACTCATGTAGTAAACCAGCATACTCGTCTTCATCTCTCCGGGAAGTTGCTGGTGGTATTTGTCCGCCTCCATAAGACGAAAAACCTCGGGATAAAATTCCTCGCCGTAAAGATCGTAGAGTTTTTTGACAATCGAGAAGGAGTAGCCGTAGCCCCATTGGGCATCAACTGACGCGTGTCCTTTCCACGTTTGAATTGCGTTGACATCGTCCAGGTCGACTTTCATATTCTCGTGAAGATCGAATGCTCTAAAATCGCCTCCCCTCGCATACTGAATCTGCACGAAAACCGCGATCCCTTCCGTGAACCATGTCGGTAGGTGGTAATTAGCGGTAAAAGCATGGGTTAACTCGTGTGCCCTGACTTCCCTCTGGTCAAACATAGCCATGGGGAAATGCATTACTATTGTCCCAACTGTCTTCAGCACTCCGTTACCCTGACGAACTGTTTGATGTCGAGATTCCGTTATTGCCCGCATTGTCGTACCTTGAAACGTCTCGTACAGTACAATCCCGATACGACGAGTCGGAGGCTCAATACGAAACAGTTCGTGAATATACTTATATAGGCTCTCCATATACAGCAGCGCGCCGTGTCCAATCTCTTGACGTTCTTTGGACTCATCCAACGAACTTCTCTTAAGTAAGTCCTCATGAAAAGTTAGTGTATAATGGTCACTTCCGATCTTTAATCCATCGGGGGACACTGATATCTGAGCATCGGGACGCGGGAGCGTCAAGTAACGCTTGCTCTGCTGCCGCCTAATTTTTTCTTGCTGCCGTTCCCGCGCCTTTTCAAGCGAGGCACAACTAGACATACTGAGTGAGACTGCCAGAAATGCGATCACTGGCATCCGGTGTCTGTGGGACAAATCAAGTCTTCTCATTCGTCGTTTTTGTGATTGGCGAGTTTGTGGGAACCACTCAGACCCGTTCAAGCCAATCCCTCGACAATCAAGCCGTTGATGCGGCTGAACCGTACTTAAAAACCGTCTTAATTGCAACATGATGCCCGGTTAATCGGGCGGCTTAACGGATAGGCAATGATTCCTGTGCGTTAAGAACTGCTAACCAGATTCTTTATTTTCCTATCCATTTCCGTTTCGCCATTAAAGCCCACATCTCGGTCTTGAATAATCCCGTTTTTGTCGATATAGTATGTGCATGGGATAGCTCTAACACCGTAATCTTGGAACTGTGCATGTCCATCTAAGAGAATAGTATAGGAAATTTGTGATTGTGCAAAGTCTCTTACTGCTTGGTGATTGTTCTCATTGTTCAAGCCTATAACAACTAATCCCCTATCCTTATACTTCTTGGACAAATACTCTAAGTGGGGTACCTCCACGCGACACGGCCCGCACCATGTTGCCCAAAAGTTGATCACGACCGGTTTTCCTCTGAACTCCGATAAACTGACCTGTTTCCCGCCCAAATCTTGTAACGTAAACAACGGGGCAGGTTGACCATGCAGAGGGAACGGTTCCACTGGCATTCCTTGTGGAGTCGTGTACCCCTCCAGTTTGCGCTTCAATCTCTCTTGTCTTCGCAACTGTGCCTCTTCCAGCGCTGCACAACTGATGACTGAGGCCAAGAGCAAGATGAGGACGGGCATGGTAACCCACTTTTTGTCAAATCGGCTTGCTTGTGGCATCGAATTGTTCGCCTTTATTTCATTAATGCTGTGGTCGCGACGTGGGTGAACGAGATTGCTTTACACAACTTGGATTGTAGATTAACAAGGGCTAGCACTAGGGTAATCTTGATGCTGAGGCAAAAGCGCGCTGAGTTTCGAGGAAGAAACGCGTTTTGCCGGAAAACCAGATTTTTCTACACGGCGACAGAAACCGCCACCAATTCAAACGCTCTGACAATTGTCGATTTAAGGCAGTACATTGATGATGGGTTCGTCCACTACACACCTTGCACTACCTGTGGTTGCCAAAATCATCGTACATTGGCAGAATGCAAACTATAATCAGTGGAAGCATTGAATCGGAATTCTCAACTAATGAGGCGTCGATGAATAACGTCACAAATCTCCGCTCACTTGGTACCAACGTTATCCTAAATACTTTCCCGCAGGGCAAAGAAACCACCTCAACACACGATGTAACACGGTTGATTTTCGCCAGTAATGACCAAACTCATTCGACAACAATCCGTCAGTCCGCAGTTCTTTACACAACACAGATACTCCAAGCTCTCTGTTTGGGAAGAATTACTGCATGATCGTCTTCAATTCCTCTTCCGAGTCATCTGATGCAGGTTTCTCGACTACTTTTTCGACGGATTCACTTCCCGTGACTTCAATTTCGACAATACGAGCGGTACTCGTTTCTGTTACCGTGGACAAACTCTTCCCTGCTATTTTGCGATCGTTGCTCCTAAGAATTATGAACTTTACTTTGCCAATCGACATCATTGGAAACCGGAATTCAATTTTACCCCCAGCAACAGATCGGATCGGATTTGCCTTGGTATACTCGACCTTTCCGTTTTTTACTAGCGCAACTGTTTCCCAGCGACCCCCTGTCCATACTCGCAATGCACCCGAATGAATACCGTACTTGGATGCCGGATAGATTGTGGAATCCAAGGAGTGAATTACAATGCGATTAGCTCGCTTCGGTTCGGGAAAACCCACCTCAATCCAGGCTCCGCCGCGAGCTTCTGCTCGCGCTGTCTCCCACTGCCAGTTTCGCCAGTTGTCTTTAAGATGTTGGCGTTCAAATTCGGCTTCCCATCCTTCGCCTTTGTTCCAATTATCTGATGATGTTATACCGTTGATAACGGTCTCTGGACGATGGCCTGATGTTGATCTGGAAGCGGTCACAGTTGCGCCGTTTTCGGCAAGAGCATAGTCAACTAATCGCTTTCCACTCATGCCCTGCTGCATAACCTCGGCAAGACAGCCAAAGTAACTCGCACATATCACCAACAGAACACCGAGATTCCCTGCATTACGGCAGCATTTCATCCCACAACCCTCCTTTGCGATTTACTGCCCTGCAATCACACTCTTGTCGTATCATGAGGATATATTATGACCGAATCAATGCCATGCTCAAATTGACAGTATAGCGTAGAGTCTAGACTCACCTGTATATTTAGCATAGGGTAAGACTTTAGTCAATTCGTCACAACCTAACGAGCTTTCCGAGCAAATCGAATCCCGCTGAAATTTAACCTATGCACTAATCTGCCGCGATGTCAATCGACTCGACTTGAGCCGCACGGATGGCTTCACACAGATAAGTAATGCCCTCTGGAATGTTGTCTACATGGCAGTAAGCATATGCAATACGAATGCACTTAATCGGATCGCTACGATAATGAAATACGCGCCCTTCGCTGAATCCTGCGTTGTGTTTGCCGGCAAGCTCTACGAGTTTCTCCATATCGGTAGTCTCCGGCAACGTAATCCAGAGAAACAGACCACCTCGTGGTTGTGTCCAACTACACAGATCCGCGACATTTTTTCCAAGTGTTTCAGTCACTGCCCTACATTTTGCGCCGACTGCCGCATTCGTCACAGCAAGATGTTCGTCAAGCTGGTTCTTAAAAAACTCTGCGACAATTGCACTGGCAAGTGCGCTCGTTCCTCCATCCCAACGATTTTCGTGAATGGCGTCGTAGTACGGTTGTCTCGCAACAAAGTACCCCTGCCGAACTCCCGCCCCCAGAATTTTGGAAAATGTCGCTATGAAAATCACGCGATTGGAGTCGTCAAGTTTGAACAAAGCATCAGGCGTTGGGTTGGGCACAAAGTCAATATCGCCGTAACAGTCGTCTTCAACAATCAAGGTGTCGTAGGCATTTGCCAACTCAAGCAATCTTTCGCGCCGTTCCAGCGTAAGAATAGCCGCTGTCGGATTTTGGTGATTCGCAGTTGTATAGATCAACTTCGGGCGGATGCTTTGCGCTTTGAGCTCCTTCAAGCATACGTCAAGTGCGTCCACGTTCATCCCATCGACATAGTCCATCGGAATGCCAACGATATTCGCCTTGAGATGTCTCATTATACCGAGCGTACCGCTGTAAGTTAATTCTTCAGTCAAAATTGTATCGCCAGGTTGAATAAAGGTGCTTAATACAAGATCCAGTGCCTGCATTGAGCCCGATGTTAGGGAGATGTTGTCCACGGGAAGGGGTACGCCTTCACGTTTTTCAAACCGCATTGAAGCCAACTCGCGTAATCCGCGGTATCCATTATCGCCGGGATAATTCACAAGGCTGCCACCGAGATCTCGGAGCGCTTTTGCGCTCGCTTCGATTAACGCTTCGGTCGGAAACGTAAATGGGTCAGGGCGGCCTCCGGTAAAAGCGAAGTCTTTCATAATTTGATCCTTGATTTGTCTCAGGTGTTCTGTTTACGAGGTTCGTAAGCGGTTATATTCCAGCGTCAGATGCTAAAGTATGTTACCACAAATGCAGCGAAAAATCCTAAGAAAAAGTACCTGATGAACCGGAGACAAAAAAGCCATCTATTCTTACGTCTTACGCTTCGCCTTAGCTGCAACACAGCAAAGTTCACGATTGACCGCTCGGTCGTGAAGTGCTAGAATGAAGAAGAGGAGGTGCTCTCCTTTATCCCGCCAATCGTATCCATCTTGCAATTTGTGATTCATTCACCTTTGCCAAGTCATCGCAGAGAGCAGTGAGATTTAAGAAGCCTTTTCCGGACATTGAGTTCGATCATTTGCGGCAGAGCGATTTACAGTTAGTCGCAGATATTGAGCGTCAATCGTTTTCAGATCCATGGAGCCTGCCCACACTCCGAGAGGCAATTGACGGAAAGAACCCGCATTCCCATTTCCATGTCGCTAGACTGAGTCGGGTTCCAGTTGCATACGTGAACTATTGGCTAATTCTAGACGAAGCCCACATTGTAAATTTCGCCGTATCACCTGCGCACCGGCGCAAAGGTTTAGGAAAATATCTGCTCGCAAAATCGTTGGAATGTATTCGAGACCAAGGCGGACGCCAAGTTCATCTGGAAGTGCGTCGGAGTAACATTCCAGCCCAAAACCTTTACTGCCAGTTGGGATTTCAGCTTGTACATATTCGGCGGCGGTATTACCAAGATAACGGCGAAGATGCGTGTGTGTTCCACATAGGGAACCTGTTAGAAGTAGATGTGGAGGCGTGAAGTTGATAATCTCAGGAGGTGGTTCTACCATCAGCCCGGGCATTGCACCACATCTGGCAGCAGTCTAATTTTTCAATCCAAACTAGTAAATCATGTGTCTGTTTTTCCCTTTCGATCAAGTTCTCCAAGGGATCCGGCGAGGATATTTTTCTTGCAGGTTAGAAAGAGGTGTGATACAATGTGACTGAAATTATATTAGCATAGAGGTGAATTTGATCGACATCTTCCCAACGCCATATTCGCACATGTGATGATGCTTTGGCGATTCTGGGCGTGGTTTTAACACAACAATCTCTTAGAGCCAGAATGTGAGACATCTTGGATATCTGTTTTTCCCACCATGGGGATAGGCATGAACACATCCGTATTGGTATTGAATGCGAGTTACGAGGCAATTAACGTCTGTAACCTCAGGCGCGCTGTGAAGATGATTGTCAAGGGCGCTGCACGTATGGAGGAAGTTTCTGACCGTGAGATTCATTCGCCAACCGCTTCAATGCCCATTCCTCTTGTAATTCGACTCGTAACCTATGTGCATATTCCTCACTGCGTTGTGAAGTTTTCTCGTAAAAACGTATTTATTCGCGATCAGTACACATGTCAATACTGCCACACGAATTTCCCTCCAGCCTTACTCACACTCGATCATGTTACACCCCGCTCCCGTGGAGGTGCAACCGTTTGGGAAAACGTTGCAACCGCATGCAAGAAATGCAACACTAAGAAAGGGAATCAGACTCCCTATGAAGCGAGAATGTTTACCAAACGTTCACCTAAAGCCCCATCAATTCTTACATATCTGCACCTCAATCGCCATTTTCGCGGCTACGATCCTGCCTGGAAGAAGTACTTGTACATCAACTGAAATGGCGAGATTTCCAATCTTAAAGTCGTTTATTGTATTTTTCAGCGCGTCTTTACTGATTCTTTCATGTGGCCCGCGTGCGCCGAAGGACTACTATTTCGAGTTCACACTCATGGAAGAATGGGGCGAACACAATCGACGGCGAACTGGTCGTAACCCGCGGCAAACGGTTTCCCATCCGGAAAAATCGCAGCCTCTTGCAGTTGCATTCGAGATGGGAAAAGCACCGTCACAACTAATCGGTTTCAAGCCGTACAAAATCCCCGATCCTCAATCTACAGACCAATCCTCTCAACGTACACTGCCTAGAGTACCCGTTTCATGGCAACAAGATGCTCTCCGTCAAACTTTTCTAGAGCAAAATATCCGGGTAACCCATTGGAGGTCTAAAGATGGGAGACTTGAGGGCGAACAGAATATTGTCCAAGTACATTTTATTCCGCGTGCGCTTTCGAATCGGGCAATTAAACAAGAATTCCTAATGATTAGCGCAATCGTGCATGGAGCGCAATTGGAACCGGACACTATTGATGTTGTCAGAGCCATTGCCGAGGATGAAGACGGCGCTCCAAAAATGCGGTTGGAAACACAAGTTGAAAACTACAAAGCCTATCTTGAAGGACGAATTAACGTAGGGGAGTGGGAGAGTCAACTGCGAGTTGATAAATTTTGATATGGCACGCACGCCGCACCCTGAAAAGCTGAAAAAAAGGTGGGAATTTCAGCGAGGCTATAGAAAAGGACAGAAATATTGGAATCGGGAGTTTGTCATTTACGTGTATCGAAATACATTTAATGGCACGCGTTTGGGCATCACAGCTAGTAAGAAAATTGGGAAGAGTGTCCACAGAAACCGCGCCAAACGGCTAATTCGAGAAGTATTTCGGCTATCAAAAGAGAGGATTTATCCCGGGTATGACATTATCGTAGTTGGGAGATCGCCTTCTACCCATCTTGGGTATCAGGATGCTCAAAAAACCCTTCTACGCCTTTTTCAAAAGGCTCAAATTCTGAGAAAAAAGTGAGAATTTGCAGATGAGTTACCTTCTAATTTTCGCTGTACGCATTTACCGCATATGTATATCTCCGTTATTTCCGCCGACCTGTCGTTTCTACCCATCTTGCTCTCAATACGCATTGGAAGCCATTCAAGCGTATGGTACTTTAAAGGGTAGCTGGGTAACAATAAAGCGTCTTTCAAAATGCCATCCCTATCATCCCGGCGGCTACGATCCGCTCATACACTCGCACGAAGAGTCTGAATCCAATCCTGCTATAGCACCATAGATTAGCAGAGTCTCAATTTTATCTTTCCGCAAGGAGCTTCTAAATTTCATGGGACAACGTTACGTCTTGGCACTGGTATTAATGATTGTTGTGATGTTTGCTTGGAGTCTGTTATTCGGCAACCGATTATCGAAGCAGAGAACCGCGCAGAAAGAAGGGCAAACCTCCGAACAGGCACGCGAAACTCAATCTTCGCGTGGTGACGAGAACGTAACCGACGCGGACGGACAACACAGTACAGATGAAATAGAACGTTATTCACAAATCGAACAAAGTACGGAAGCCCACGTTTCGACTGAAAGATACGATATTACATTTGCGGTCGAACCGGCAATTGCCAAGAAATGGGCATTGAAGACATATCAAAATCGCTCCGAAACAGGCGAGTTCTTGAACCTGATTCCATCAACATCGCAAAATTGGTTGGCGGTGGAATTCTCTTATTCTCAATTAAAGACAGATGCAATGCAGGCAGCGTGGAAGGTAGATAAATCCGAGGTAAATCTAACCGGCGAGGGGCCTGAAGTGGAGGAATCCATCACCTTTACCGCCCAAATAGGAGACGACCTGAAGGTTTCAAAAGAGTTCACTTTTTATCGAGACAGCTATTATGTCGATCTTGAATTAAGATTCCAGAATCTATTGGATGACACTCTGTCCATACTTCAAATGCCAAATGAAAACCAAGAAAATGGATACAAACTCCGCTGCGGTTCCGGAATTGACGCAGATCTGCTACTTCATGAACAGAAGCACGGCGGGAAAGGACGATGGGGAAAAAGCGCAGGTGCAAAGGCTTATACCGGGGTTGGCAAGGCAGAAAAGGAACTCGGGGAATCGCAACTCAGAGAAGCGGTCCTATGGGCGGGACTGAACAATAATTACTTTGCCGCCCTGATGATTCCTCAGCCAGGACTAAATGCCCGATACCGTTTGGAAGAACTCACGGACAACGGCACCCCGCCCGCACTCAATGTTGCAGCGCCAACCGAAACGGCTAGTTTGATGATTCCGGGCTTTCCTTTGGAGGCGAACAGTAGGCAGACACACAACTTTCGCATCTACGTCGGGCCAAAAGATACCGCAATCCTAAAACAGGTACAAGCTCCCGTTTCACCTGAAACCCCGATTAGACTCTCAAAAATCATTGATTTCGGGTTTTTCTGGCCCGTCGCCTGGGCGCTTCTTTGGCTACTTAATGGGTTGCACGGAATTTTCCGGAATTACGGCGTCGCCATTATTCTGCTGACTGCGCTAGTAAAGGTAGTTTCATATCCGCTGACGCACAAGGGACACAAGTCCATGAAAGAGATGCAGAAATTGCAACCCTTGATTACCGAACTGCGAGAGAAATACAGGGATGATCCGCAGAAGTTGAATAAGGCAACGATGCGCTTGTACAAGGAACACGGCGTGAACCCACTAGGAGGCTGCATCCCGTATCTACCTCAGATACCAATATTCATCGCACTATTTTCGCTGCTAGGCAGTGCGGTCGAACTCCGCGGCGCCCCATTTCTTCTCTGGATTAACGATCTATCTGCTCCCGATGCCATCATGGCTCTTCCCTTCACCATACCTCTCGTTAACATTGATACTCTTCGGCTTCTACCACTTCTTAATGGACTGACAACGTGGCTACAACAGAAGGTAATGGGCAATATGACACCTGTTACCGACAATATGCAAGCAAAGATAATGCAATTCATGCCGCTCATTTTCGTTTTCCTCTTTTATAATTGGGCGTCGGGATTCGTGCTTTACTGGTTGTGTAACAATGTCTTCACCGTTGCACAACAATATCTCCAGTCGCGCGGGTCAAATGGCGCGGATGAAGCGACAGAGAAGCCCGCGGCATCGACAGAAGCGCCTGTAAAGTCCAAAAAATCTCTCCCTTCGCCAAAACAGAAGCGAAAAAAATAGATGTAGGTACAGCGCATTATTCCTTTCTGACTCACATTGATGGGACATTCTAGGAGGAAATCAAGCGTGCAACAATACATTGAAATGGAAGGAGAGACGACTGAAGAAGCCTTGAACCTTGCCCTCGAAGAACTAGGGGTTAATCAAGACCTGGTCAATGTGAAGGTATTGCGTGAACCGACTAAGGGAATTCTGAAGTTAGGTGCGAAACTCGCGCAGGTCAGAGTAACGCTCAAGGAGGACATTTCCGCTACGCCTGAAGTAGTTCTTGACGAGATTTTTTCCAGGATGGGAATTAAGGCGACAACTGAATCTCAAATCATTGATGGGAGCATTCACCTCACCATTAACAGCGATAGGCCCGGGCTGCTCATTGGAAGACATGGACAAACACTAGATGCAATTGAACACGTGTTGAACTGTATTTTGAGCAAGTCATCACTTGTAAAGCGGAAAGTGCACATCGATGCTGAAGGGTATAGGGAACGCCGAGAGAAGATGCTTGTAGACCTAGCCTCAATCACGGCAAACAAAGTCAGAGAAACAAAGCAAGAGGTCGTTCTAGACCCAATGCCACCACGAGATCGCCGAGTCGTACACCTCGCCTTGCAATCAGACAAACGTGTGAACACCTACAGCCGTGGTGAAGGATTGATGCGGTATATCGTTGTAACGCCGCGCGAAGCATCGAATGGGGACTCGGAGGAAGATGCTCCTGTCTGATACCATCGCGGCGATCGCAACTCCCCATGGGGAAGGCGGTATTGGGATCGTCCGTGTCAGTGGCAGCCTCGCCATATTGATTGCTTGCAAGATTTTCAAATCTTCAAAACACGCCTCGCCCGCAGATTTTCCTTCGCATACACTGAACCACGGACATGTCGTCGATCCGATAAAAGGCAATATCGTCGACGAGGTAATGCTGAGCATTATGCGTGCCCCTAAATCCTACACAGCGGAAGATATCGTCGAATTCAACTGTCACGGCGGTAACATCCCGCTAATTACAGTGCTCGAGTTGACATTGCAAGCAGGCGCGCGCCTAGCGGAACCGGGTGAATTTACTCGCCGTGCTTTTCTTAACGGAAGAATCGATCTTGCCCAAGCCGAGGCAGTTGCCGACCTCATTCGGTCAAAGACTGATCTTGCCCGTCAGATTGCGGTGGACGGATTGACAGGTCGGATCTCCGCCGAAGTAAACGTCCTCAACGAAAAGCTCGCCAATCTTCTTGCAGAAGTCGAGGCCTCAATTGATTTTCCGGAAGAGGAACTTGATTTCTTGGATTTAGATGCTATGCGCCAAACCGTGAACGCTATCCAAGATGGATTGGAACAGTTGATAGCATCGGCATCAGGCGGAAAAATCGTAAGAGATGGAATAAACATCGCGATTTTAGGAAAACCGAACGTCGGTAAATCAAGCCTGCTGAACAGACTGCTCAAATCGACGCGCGCGATAGTTACAGAAATCCCCGGTACAACACGGGATACAATTGAGGAAACTCTGAATCTCCATGGCATCCCGGTCAACTTAACTGACACGGCAGGGATACGCGGGACGGAGGACATTGTTGAGAAGCAAGGGGTTGAGCGCAGTAGGAGTTATCTTGACCGCGCAGCCTTGATTTTGATGGTGTTTGATGCGTCGGAGCCATTGACAGATTTAGACATAGAGTTACTGGAGGAGGCATCCTCGCGGAGCGCTATTTTAGTTTTGAACAAGATGGACCTGCCCATCGCGACCACCCCCAAGGATTTGCAACTCTATGCACCCGAAAAAACGGTGGTTCAAACTTCAATGCTTCATGGATCGGGGATTGAAGAGTTGGAATCAGCAGTGTTTCAGCATGTTATTGGAGGCGACTTTGTCTTGGGAGACTCACCCATTATCACCAATGTTCGTCATGACGACGCTTTACGCCGAGCGCAAGCCTCTCTCTCGCACGCGATAGAAAGCCTTGATGCGAAAATGCCATCCGAGTTGATTGCCGTTGATTTGCGCAGCAGTCTTGATGATATCGGCGAAATTGTCGGTAAAACCACAACCGAGGACATTCTTGACCGCATCTTCTCGCAGTTTTGTATCGGAAAGTGATTATCGATTCAAAATATACACGAAAAAGACGAGCCAATTTCAGGGAGTGCAACCAAATCGTGCTAGCGGTGTTTCACAGCAATAGGATAAGGATGATTCAATCACTCATTTCTTCCCAAAATTAGCATTTGCTTGTCTTTTTGGCTGGCGTCGGCAAAGGATCGGTTAATGTTAACTCCAAAAGAACAATGGTGTCATCGTTGTAATCGCTATGTGGCGACCGAGGTAAAGCATTCCAAAGTTGGAAAACTCGGAAAGTTGGCGAAGATAGTTGTTTCCTGCCGAAAATGCCGAACGACACTGAGTAGTAAGACAACAAGCGCGTCCGTCCTTGAGAAAATGACAACGAAGGCTCCGACAAAAGAAGCGGTGCTTGCCGAAAAGGAATAGGAAACCTGTGTCGTAACAATCAAGCAAATCTGACACAGTTGGCCTCAAAAACCGCTAGCGAAGGGAAACCGACAATCGCCCGAAACCCAAACAGGGACACAATCTTCTCATCCCGATTGCACTCTAATTTTTAAGGAGAAAATTCATGTTAAGTCAAGTCCGACGGTATAAATGGACAACTCTATTTGTTACCATGTTAATGGCTGCCATTATAGTTTCGCCTCTCTACGCGGCAAAGCAGGTTGAGTGGGAAAAATCCTTAAAGGAGGGGATGGAACAAGCTAAAGAAGCCGGCAAGCCGATGTTGATTGACTTCTTTACGGAGTGGTGAGGGTCATGTAAGCGACTGGATGCCGCTACATTTCAAAATGAGAAAGTTGCCGAACTGTCGAAGAAATTCGTAAACCTGAAAATTGATATTGAAGCTGATCCCGATAATCTCGCTGCCTTCACGAAATACGTTCAAAGTCCTGGAGTTCCAGCAATTGCATTCGTTGATTTCGAGGGTAACCTCATCAGCGAGCCTGAAATCACATTAGCATTTGATCCGGAAAAGTTTGTTCTGGAGATGGAACATACTCTCGAAGTTGAAGAAAATCTCCAGCAGTTAAAGACAGAATTAGGGAAGAATCCCGACAATCCGAAAGCGAACGCCGAACTAGCGCTCATCTATCTGGAACGGAACAATTTGGAAAAGGGGAAGCCGTTAGCCGACAATGCGTTCACTTTAGATCCGGAGAATAAGACGGGATATCTGCCGGCTCTACATATTAACTTGGGGCTCTATTACGGTAATCACGTTGATGGCGAAAACGCTGAAGATTACTTCCGAATGGCGGAAAGTCATTTCCAAGCTGTCATTCAGAAATACCCTGAAAGTAAGAAGTATGAGCACGCACATTACTACCTGGCTGTAATCTTCATTGCTCAAGAAATGTACGACAAAGCGATCCCCTTGCTTGAAAAATTGAGCAATGCAGCCGATTCAGATACTAGATCAGCCGCAATGCAATATTTGGAAATCGCGAGAGAGCAAGCTAACGCACGGAAATGAAATCCTTGCGTGGCGCCTTTTTTTCTAGATTCGTGTAGATCTCGTAGAGGTGAACGCCTATACCGGTCACGGTATAGGCGTTTTTAGTTCCGGAGACTATCAACCTCAGCCGCGTTCAGCATTCGATATTGACCAACGGGCAAATCACCCAGCACCAGTGGTCCGATTGCCACACGCTTCAGGAAGGTTACTTCATGGCCCACCGCTTGAAACATACGGCGAATTTGCCGTTTCTTTCCTTCGTGGATAGTAATCCTGAACTGTGTACGATCTTTCCCGTGTGAGATTCGTGCAATTTTCGCTTGAGATGTAAATCCCCCTTCGATTCGGACTCCCTTGCGCAATTGGTGAATCGCCTTCTGGCTAGGTTTGCCGCACACCCACGCGACGTACGTTTTTTTTACTTCGTGCCGAGGGTGCGTTAAACGATGTGCCAATTCTCCGTCGTTCGTCATAAGGAGCAACCCTTCGGTATCCCGGTCTAGTCGTCCCACGGGATAAATTCTTTCAGGAATATCCTTGAAAAACGCCATAACCGTCGGACGGTGGCGCTCATCGCGCACTGTCGTCACGTACCCTGGAGGCTTGTTGAGCATCAAACAGATTTGATCGGGCGTCCCTTCAACGCGCTGCCCATCAACTTTGACCAAATCTCTGTCGGGCTCGATGTGTGTGCCCGGGATGAGTACCCGTTCATCGTTGACGGTAACTCTGCCGGTTGTTATCTGCTTCTGCGCAGTTCGCCGTGAAGCGATGCCAGACTTGGCAAGATACTTTTCAAGGCGCATTAAGCACGTTTAGAGAACAAACTTTTTAATTTGAGGAGGGTGCAGGGGAAGTTTTCTATTCATTCCTGCTCGTTGGAGGTCCCGGAAAATCTTCCAAGCAATTCAGCTTGAAATATTTTTCGCAAGAAAGTAGGTCTCCGATCGTCAAATCGAAGATGAGATTTTCGTGATAATACAGATTGGCTAGCCTGAATATAAAAAATCGGATGCGGAAAACAAATCTCAACATTCTACGGTAGTTGGATGACAATCTTCAAATTTTCAATCTTCCGTCCTTCCACTCATATTCGTCACGAACGGTCCTTGAACGCGGCTAATTATCTACTTTCCTTATTTAACGCATCAAGCATATCCGACAAGTGCACGAATTTCTGCCGAATCTTGCCTAATGCCGCGCCCTTCTCAACTTCGAGAAGATCGAGTTCTTTCCAATCGGAAAAGGTCAGAAAGGAAGCCTCTTTAGATTTCAGAAATGACTCAATAGCTTCGGATTCTTGCATTTCGTGCATCGGAGCGGTTTCACCTTGAATGTCCTCTAACATTGCGTCAACAGTTTCACCGGAATCACCCTTATTCGTGCCCAAGAGTCCGGTGGGTCCTCGCTTAATCCAACCAACGACGTATTGTCCCCGAACCACTTTCCCGCTGTCAGGGTTCACGATACGGCCTCGCTCGTTTGGAATGACTCCGGCGTCCCGATCGAAAGGTACACCCTGCAATGGAATTCCGTGATAGCCAACAGAGCGGAAGATGGCGCCGCAGGGAACGGTTTCGAACTCTCCCGATCCCCGAGGTCGCATTTCCCCCGACTCGCTCTTCACAAGCACGTTTCGTTCAATTTTCGCACCAACAACGTGTCCATTCTCGCCGATGATTTCCACGGGTGATCGCAGGAGACGAAGGTGAACTTTCTTAGTGTTTGCTCCTGGACCTTCCTGCGACTTCTCGGTTAGGTATTCAACGTTGGTTCGCGCTTGCTTGTCCGTTTCCAGCGATTTCTTGGATTCCTCATCTAGCACGACATCTGCTGGATCGACTACGAGGTCTACTCCTTCAAGTGCACCGATCTCCTTGATTTCTTTGGGAGTGAAAGCCGCCTGCGCGGCACCCCGTCTCCCTAGAATAACTATTTCTCTTATTTTGCTTGCGCGTAAGGATTCCAGTGCGTAATCTGCGATGTCAGTAGCAGCTAATTCATCGGGCGACTTGGCAAGCATCCGTGTCACGTCCATCGCCACGTTACCCATCCCAACGACGACGGCACGTTCATGCGACAGGTCGAATTGTGCCTCCACATAGTCGGGATGACCATTATACCAAGCAACGAACTCGGTGGCGGTATAGCTACCTGACAACATCTCACCCGGAACATTAAGTTTGCGATCTGTCTCGGCTCCGACAGCGTAAATTATTTGGTCGTAATGTGCCTGGAGATCCTCCAAATTAATGTCACGTCCAAATTGGACATTCCCGAAGAAACGAAACCGTGGATTTGTTGCAATTTTCTCATATCCCTTGATGATGGCTTTGATGTTCTGATGATCCGGGGCAACCCCAAATCGAACGAGTCCGTAAGGCACTGGAAGTCGATCAAACGTATCCACCTCAATCAGGACATCTTTTCGCCGCAACAAGGCATCCACCGCATAGAAACCGGATGGGCCTGCGCCAACCACGGCCACTCTTAACGGTCTCTTTTCACTACCTAGAGGGAATTCCGTTATTGAATTGGTCACGAAAACAGATTCCGAGAAATTATTTCAGCTGAATAAAAGGTAGACCTCAAGAATTCAAAGTCATCCACTACGTTTTGACATGAAACTGCTCAATTTGCCAACCATTTTCCATAGCAATTCGGCGCAGTTTACGATCTGGGTTTACGGCTACTGGGTGACCTACCAGCCGTAGCTTATGCACATCCGAATGGTGATTCCCGTAGGCGTAGGAGTCTGCCAGATTAAAAGCGTGAGTCTTTGTCAATTTCTTGACCAGTACGGCTTTATTCTCGGCATGCGGATTCAAGCCCACTTGATGCCCTGTAATATAGCCGTCAACCGTCTCCAACTCATACCCAATCATTAGATCGGATTCCAGATAGTTGTGAAACCAATAGACAAGCACCTGCAACGATCCGGAAAGAATCACAATTGTCCTGCCTTCGGAACGGTGGAATGCCATGAGGTCGGAAACGCGGGGGGAAATTCGATCAACAAGTCTTTCTTTGAAACACGATTCCGCCAAGTTACAGACGCGCTGATAATCCAATCCGTGAAGATACATCTTGTATGCTTTTGCCCTGCGCAGATCTTGCGTTTTGAGAAAATAGGATGTCCAATCCAAAAGGTTGGACATCGGGAGTTCGCCTTCCTTGAGAAGATATTTGAGGAAAACTCCCTCCGAAGAATAATCGATGATAGTGCCGTCAAGATCAAAGATGGCGCACGAACTCATTGCGTCACTCCACATTCTGTCCCAGTGCTTTGCGATACGCCTTCACGGCGTGCTCCAGCCCCATGTAAATCGCGTCGTTTATCAAGTGGTGTCCGATAGAAACCTCAAGTAAAGGTAGATTCCGTAGCGGAGGTAAGTTGTTCAGATTCAAATCATGTCCGGCATTGATACCGATCCCCACCTCGACAGCCTTTTCGGCAGCTCTGACAAGCAAGCCAAACTCATGTTCAACTTCTTGGTTTGTCTTCGCGGATGCGTACGGCTCCGTATAAAACTCGATTCGATCTGCACCAACTTCTCTTGACATTTCAGTCTGGTGAAGATCTGTCCCACTGAATAGACTCACGCGGATTCCCGCATCTTTCAGACGTTGAATAATCGGTTTTAGTGTGTCGCCGTCTGTGTCAAGATTCCAAACAGTGTGGCTCGTGATTTCTCCCGGAACAACAGGCACCAAGGTACACTGCGTCGGACGAATCTCCGTTACCATGTCAAGGAAATCGGGGCGCGGATCGCCTTCAATATTATATTCTACAGTGACCATCTCCGCGAGTTCGTAAACATCGTGCGGCTCTATGTGGCGTTGATCCTGTCTTGGGTGAGCTGTGATACCTTGCGCCCCTGCGTCAATGCAAGTTTGCGCCGCCTGGGTCACACTCGGCAAATCTCCACCCCTTGAATTTCTAAGCGTCGCAATTTTATTTACATTTACACTCAAGTTTATCATAGGTTTTTACTCGACACAGCTCCGATTGCACACTCTTCTATAGTCATTTTAACTAATAATTATACATATTCACCTTATATAGTTCGGTTTGTAGTAGCGCAATTCATTGCGCGTCTTGCTCTTGACATCCCGTGCGGTTCCGCGTAGAAACGGGCAATGAATTGCCCTACTACGAACTCAGGCTGTTCAACTAAGAAAGTCCAAAATATGTGTAAATATGAATCAAAATGACTATAGGACTGGCGAATACGGACGAGATAAAGACGCAATCAGCGTTATGATTGAACGCCCCCTCGCCGCGCATTATTCTGCCTTTGACCAATATAACTCTTTGAGGCGGCGAATGTATTCTCTATCTCGCTTCGCAAGCGCTTCGTCAAACCTTTCTGGATTAATGAACCACGGGGTGCCTTCTGCCAAGCACATTTCTGATTTTCTCATTCTCTATGCTACGAGGAGACCGTATATCCTCAGGCCATTTCCAAACACCCGACAAATCATAGTGTCGGAACGGGCCTTCATGCGGCATACGGAAACCAAAGGTAGAAACGACGCCAAGCTCAATGTCCTCCGCGGATGCCATCCCTTCAGCCCATAGTCGAAGCGCCTCGTTCCTCATTGCGCCTTGTAACCGGTTAAGCAGATAACCCGGTAATTCTTTCTGAAGCCGAATTGGTATTTTCCTCGAGCGTTCCATCAGGTCACAGGTGATGTCGTATGTTTCGTCAGATGTCCCAGGTCCCTTGGCAACCTCAACCCCCGGCACGATGTGCGGCGGTGTAAAGTAGTGCGTTATAACGAGCTTGTCCTGCCTTGTAACATCAGAGCCGAAATCGCTAAGAACCAATCCCGACGTGTTGCTCGCCAATATCGTATGGCGCGGGCACAACTTATCAAGTCTGTTGAATAGTTCGCGTTTATCTCGCGATCTTTCGACAATCGCTTCCGTAATAAAGTCACTGTTCTTAGCGACTTCCGCCAAATCAGTGGTTGTCTTTATCCTGTCTACGGCGTCATCGGCTTGTCCCCGGGTTATCAATTCCTCCTCAACAAAGAGATTTAGGGCCGACTTGATGTTAGCTATGCTCCGCGTAAGAACCTCGTCGCTCAAGTCGGAGATGACGGTGGAGTATCCGCCTAATGCAAAGTTGATGGCGATACCAAATCCCATCGTCCCGCCACCAACAACCCCAACCTGATTCACATCGCTTAGCTCCATACTGCCCCCGTTTAGAAATTAAGCCCCAATTTCCGCAAACTAACTAATTACAGAGTGTGCCCTGACAGATTGCCCGCAATTGTTAGCCGACGTTGCTGTGTGAAAGTCCGCGGTCGCGTAAATCCCTCCCCTGTTGGCCCCGCAATCGTCATTGCCAAAAAACCTTCTCCGCCCAGCCCCGCACACGCATAAGAGGGCGCATTCACTACCACTATATTGCAATCCATCGCCTTGTTAAATTGTGTAATTCTCTTCATGTCATTAGTGTGGAGAATCGCAGTGTGCCCGCGCCCGCCTTCGGCTGCCACAGCGCCTTTAAGTGCCTCATCAAAGTTCCGCATTCGCGCCACGGGAAGGATAGGCATAAGGTACTCGTCAATGATAAAAGTATGGTCTGCCGGAACATCCGCGACGATCGCAACGGTGTTAGCCGATCCCCTTATTCGAGCCGCCTCCAAAATGACCCGTGCATCTCTACCGATAAAATCCTTGTTGACATCTCCATCCTTAATCACGGTGTTCTCGACTGCTTTGAGTTCATTTGCATTGAGCAAATAGCCTCCGTTTTTCTTGAGTTCTCGAATGGTTTCGTCTGCGGCAGATTCGACCACAAACAGCGCCTTCTCACCAATGCAAAGGAGATTGTTATCAAAACTCGTCCCATCAATCGTATCTTTGGCGGCTTTTGCCACATCCGCAGTTTCATCAATAACCGCCGCAGGATTCCCCGGTCCCGCCGCAATCGCTTTCTTTCCGCTGGTCAATGCCGCCTTCACAACGCTGGGACCGCCGGTCGCTACGACCATGGAAATGTCGTCGTGATTCATTATCTCTTTGGCTGTGCGCAGGGTTGCGTCGGCAACAGCCGTAAGCAGATTGGGCGGTCCGCCAGACTTCACTATTGCTTCGTTGATGACGCGCATAGTTTCATGCGTGCAGACTGCCGCATTCGGATGCGGACTGAACACAATAGCGTTCCCTGCGGACAGCATAATAATCGCGTGATTGATAACCGTTGAAGTCGGATTCGTCGTCGGTGTAATCGAGTTAATCACGCCAAACGGCACATATTCCACGAGAAGCGTTCCCTCATCGCCGGTGGAGGCTTCGGACTGCAAATCCTCCAACCCTGGCGAGAGATTGACCGCGCCTTCATTCTTCATCAGTTTGTGTGCCGCGTTTCCCATTCCCGTGTCTTCAACTGCTAAATCAGCGAGACGTTGAGCGTTTTCGAGAGCGGCGCGCTTAATCGCTTCAATGATTTCCGTACGCTTGGCAAATCCGAGCTGGACAAATTCCGCTTGCGCCTGCTTGGCAGCCATAATTGCTTTATCAGCGCTTGGATGAATTCCCGATTGCGATCTGGAACCAACAGGGACTCTCGAACCTCTCGCCGGTGCGCTCTGAATACGCCCTTCACTGCGAAGATTATTGATGACTTGCGAAACAATCTCTTCAATCTGTTCAGGGTTAATTTCCGCCATGTAAACCTCCGATTCCGGGGGGATCGATGAATGGACTGAAGATTAAGGATAAGGTAAGGTTTAATCCTCTCCGTTGTCCAATACCGAATTCCCGATTCTTCACCCCTAAGAAAGCATATTTTCCACGTCTGAGTGTGGACGAGGGATGACATGTACAGAAATAAGTTCGCCAACATCCTTTGCGGCTTCCGCACCCGCGTCCGTTGCTGCTTGGACAGCGCCCACGTCGCCTCTCACCATAACGGTAACATATCCTGCGCCAATTTGCTCTCTGCCAATCAGCGAGACATTCGCCGCCTTAACCATTGTGTCGGCTGCCTCAATGGCAGCAACAAGACCTCTCGTTTCAATCAAGCCTAGAGCTTCACTCGCCATGTCGTTAAATACCTCCCAAGGGTTAGAACAGTAAAACAACTGATTGAGGGTTGACTACTCGACAGATTCCTCATGCAGATCTGCCAATCGACGTTCATAATAGCATAATATCCTGGCTCTTGCAACCCGCACTTTCCAACCGCACTCGACTTCAAGTATCAAGGGTGCATAGGCCATGCTCAAGACCCTTCGTTAATAGGATCGATCCTTCGGTCGTGACGTAACGATAGGTGAGTGCATCGTCGACGTGTATTCGATTAGGATGGTGAAGTCCGACGACATTGGTCCATGTTTGGCAAACTGTCTTTGATTAACATTCCGAGGGCTTTAGAAATGGACGAGTTTACCTACACATTAACCAGGGAGTGGATAGGTAGAATGGGGTAGGGTATGTCATTGATGAATTTGATAATGTCTTGCCAATCCCATGCTCCGATCAAATACGGGAATAGATACGTAGGAAATGATAATGAAATTCAACGATGCGAGAGAAGACAGGCATCAGGCTCACTCGGAGCTGGGATGTGTTCGCGATGAATTAACTTCCCCGCGCGTCATCACCCTGAGTCTCCGTATTTGGATAAACTTTCGGTGGTGACTTGCTGGGTGCGTTCGATTCAACTCCTTCATCTGACGGTCCCGGAGGCTTGGATTCGGGATCCACAACGGGGCGCACCTGGGACTCGGGTGGATCGCCGGGGCGCGGTATTTCAGCCTACACGAGGCTTGGGAACTCGGCTAAGGATTTCTTTAGATAAGAGCCTGCAACATAACTTGAGAAAGCTACAATCCCTACTACAATTGGGATGACGGCGGTGGATATAACCGCTATCCACTTCAACCCATGCCCCAGCTTGGTTCCGATAATGCCCTCTCGATTCCTTGGCGCTGTGAATGGATTTTTTTCAATCTGTAACAAATGATTGCGATGGCAGGTTGAATCGCGAAGCGCTAACGGCACATCGCATCTCAGCTTTTGGCGCAATTCTCCCAGAAACGGCTTCTCAATTGAGTCAAGATGCATGGGGCGCAGCCAACGACGATCCTCTTCTCCGCCATCAATCGTTCCCTCCTTCCTATCTCCCATCCCCCGGGCTCCACGATAAATCCACAGTTGACTCTGTGGGGCATCTATAGTATAATAATTATGGTGGATTTGACTCCGATTGCGACCGTGACAATGACGAGGGGACAAATGAAAACCTGCCTTTTGTTGCCAGCCTACAACGTCTCCCGCACCATAAAACAGGCCATTCGAGAAGCAAATATATTTGTCGGCGATACCATTGTTGTCGATGATGGTTCACGCGATGAAACGGCAGAAATTGCACTTGAATGTGGAGCGGTGGTTCTGGAACATACCCACAATTGCGGTAAGGGCATGGCGTTACGAACCGGTTTTGATTATGCGGTTCGAGCTGGATACCAACTCATCTTCACCATGGACAGCGAATGGACAGCACAATCCTAGTGATCTACCGAGATTCCTGGATCACTTTCGACTGGTAGATTCAGACATTCTCATCGGTGGGCGTTTTGAAGACAGGGCCGCTATGCCGCTCCATCGTCGATTAAACAACAGGTTGATCTCTACATTGGGTTCGGCGCTATGTGGACAACATGTGCCAGATTTTCAATCCGGCTATCGGTTGATAAAAGCTGAGGTTCTGAAGGCGGTTTCATTGAAAACGGAGCGATACGAGACCGAATCGGAATTGTTAATCAAAGCCGGTCGTCTTGGATTTCGGATTGAGAGCATTCCAATTCGGACAGTCTATGGGGATGAAATCAGTCATATCAAGCCGTTCCGTGAAATGCGGCTGTTTACAAAACTACTCGTCGCTAGTCTCCAGGACAGATAACCGAATCTGATACACAACGATCCAAAATTCCTTTTGCGCCGGGACGTTGGCAAGAATAAAGACCCAGTCATGTCTTGTGTGATCGCGACTTAGATGATTTTTGTAACCAATGACGACGGTATCGAATCGCCCGGACTCACTGCCCTTGCGCGGGCGCTCAAAAGTATTGATGAAGTTTATATCGTGGCGCCCGATCGTGAACGCAGCGCGATCGGGATGGCAATCACGCTTGACCATCCCTTGAGAGCCAAGCAAGTTGACAATCACGCGTGGGCGGTTGATGGCACCCCGGTTGACTGTGTAGACCTTGCGGTGAGTGCATTGCTTCCGGCACATCCGATGTTGCTGGTTTCTGGCGTTAATCACGGTCAGAATCTGGGACATGACATCCATTTTTCAGGCACGGTGGCGGCGGCGAAAAAAGCCACCTTCTTGGGAATTCCATCAATGGCGGTGTCGTTAATCTCTGGACCGCCCTACCATTACGAGACAGCAACCTCTGCTGCCTGCCGACTCGCAAAACTTGTCTTGGCGAACGGATTGACGCCGGGGATTCTACTAAATGTAAACGTGCCAAACTGCCCCCTTTCCATGATTAAAGGCTTTGAAGTAGCGCGCCAAGACTTGGGGACATACAGCGCAATCTCAATCAAGCGTGTGGACCGCGTGGGCAAACCTTACTATTGGATCGGCGGAGAACGCGCTCAAGTGGATGTGCGGGAGGACTCGGATCTAAACGTTGTGAAAAGACGATGCGTGTCAATTACTCCTGTTCAACTTGACTTTACAGCGCACCATGAAATCGAGCCCTTGAAACGACGGTTGAAAGATGAAAACTTGGAAGAGGATGTAGAGACAGGCATTGAACTACGTAAATCTGATAGTTAAAGGATTTTTAATCGGGCTTGCCAACATAATTCCGGGGGTTAGCGGAGGTACATTTGCACTTATACTGGGAATTTATGAACGATTGATTAGGGCATTGCACAACATCGGCGCGAATACGGTGCGAAGATTATCGGCAGCCGTAACGTTGAAGAAGCACCGCGGTATCCGATGCTATGTTAGAGGTTGCGTCGGATTGACTTTGGATTTCTTAGTGCTTCTGGGAATAGGGGCAGCCATTGCCATTGTTGGTACCTCTAAATTGATGATTTACCTGCTCAATGAACAACACGATCCGACTTACGGCTTCTTTTCCGGTCTGATTCTGGCTTCGATCGCCATTCCTGCCAAGCTTGCTCAAAGGGATTCGGTTGGAAAGAATTGCTGGCTCTCATAGCTGCTGCCACGATCCTACCTATCGGACTCTCAATGAGCGCGGGCGAAAAAAACCTCGAGAAGCAAAAACATAAGCAAAGCCTTGAAGCTAATAGTATCTTCGGAAGCCGATCCGAATGAAGCGGGAGTTATCAGCAGATTTTCGGTCGGCAAATTGGCACACCTGTTTCTCAGCGGTGCATTCGCCACATCGGCAATGATTCTTCCCGGGAATTAGCGGTGCATTTGTATTGCTCCTTTTCGGGTCCTATTTTGACATCCTCACAGCCATTACCAATCGAGATTTGTTTCGTATTGTTGATTTTTGCTGTGGGTTGCGGCATTGGATTATTGACGTTTACGCGTTTGCTAAATTACGTTTTCGAACACTTCTACAGACTTGACAATCTCGTTCCTAATAGGACTCAATGGTCGGGTCGCTTGTATGGGCTTTGGCCCTTTCGCGAAACTATGAAATCATGTCGGATGGCGAACGCATTGACCTTGCCCATATTGCTCCCGAAGTAAACATGAATTTGTTGATCACGGGCGTAGTATTTCTCGATTGGCGTATTCATTAATTCTACTGTTCTCTCGGTTTGAAAGAAGAGTCAGTGTTTAGTGGATTGCGATGGGAGCGCTATCAGGATCTTCTATGGGAGTTCTACCGCGTTCGTTATCCACTCACTTGATCACTCGCTGTCTTGCTTAGAAGGATTCAATCAAGATTCCCTAATCCATTTGCAACGTCCCTTTTCAGGATTCACCTAAAGCACCGACACATACTGGGGTCATGAAAACCGTCGGTTTTTTTGTCAATACTTCGAAATCTCAAGCCGCACAAGTCGTCGTTGACGCTTCCAATTGGCTTCAACGTCACGGAATTAAGCCTCTCATTCCTGATGAACAGGCAATACCTCTCGGCATACCTCGCTGTGGGGTAGACGAAAACGAAGTTGTCGCGCAATCGGACGTTTTGTTGGTACTCGGCGGAGATGGGACGCTCTTAAGTGTTGTACACACTCCCATGATTGAGAACGTGCCGATACTCGCTGTCAATCTTGGTCACCTAGGTTTTCTCACAGAAGTTTCGTTAGATGAGCTTTACCCTGCACTTACCAACATTCTAAATGGAAGTTTCGAAATTGATCGGCGGATGATGTTGGAAATTAGTGGAGGCAATGACGATCTGGAACATTCACGTTCCTTCGCACTCAATGAGGTCGTCATACGTCACAACACACGGCTCATCGAATTAGACACGTATATCGATGAGAAACCTTTTATCACCTATAATGCCGATGGCTTAATCATCGCCACCCCCAGCGGTTCGACCGGATATTCCCTTGCAAGTGGCGGTACAATTGTTGAACCGCGTCTTGACGCAATCCTTCTTACACCGATTGCGCCCCATTCGCTCACAGTACGCCCTTATATTGCACATGGCGACTCGGTGATTACAGTTGCCATGAAATCCAACTATAGCAGCGTCAATTTGTTCGTTGACGGGCCGCGTGAAACGCATTGCCTCGCACCTGACTGTTTGATCCGCGTTCGCAAAGCAGAAAAAACCATTAAGCTCATCCGTTCGCAACGCCGAAGCTACTACGAAGTCCTACGAACGAAACTCATGCTGGGAGAGGGTCGTAAGCCTAGTACATGAATCGCCAATCACAAAACTTAACGACGGGAAGTGGCTGGTAAGTGGTTGAAATCGAATCCCCGTTTGTCCCATGATTGAAGAACTTTCTATCCGCAATGTTGCGCTCATAGATAAACTCCAACTGGAGCTTGCTCAAGGGTTAAATGTGCTAACCGGCGAAACCGGAGCAGGTAAGTCGGTTATACTGCAGGCTGTAGGGTTGGCGCTGGGCGAGCGTGGAATAGCGAGTGTGGTACGCTTTGGCGAATCCAACGCAAGAGTCCAAATTTCCGTCGCACTGCCTCCGAATCATCCCACGTGGCAACGGCTGAGCGACTCCGACTTGGTTGACGAAGTGGATGCGGCGGACCCCTTATTCCTATCTCGGCAGATTAATGCAAGTGGGCGAAGTCGCTGCCATGTCAACGAGCAGACGGTGAATCTTCGACTTATGCACGAGATTGGCGACCTGCTGGTGGACATACATGGTCAACATGATCATCAGTCGCTGTTTCGTCCCGATGTTCATCTCGACCTGCTTGACGCTTTTGGCGGGCTTGAAAAACAACGCGCGGAGTTAGGACAGAAATATAGTGAAATCCAAGGTCTGCAGCAGCAACTTCATAGCCATTCTCAAATGTTGGAACAGGGCCAACGTGAGAAAGAACTGTTGGAATTCCAAAGTAAAGAACTCGACGAGGCGGAGCTACAAGAAAATGAAGAAGAATCCTTGGACGAGGAACGGCGCATCCTGAGTAATGCGGAAAATCTCTTTGAAGCTACGGGCTTGGTTTATGAGCAACTCTATGGCGGGAGTCAACCCGACTCCGCTATTCTCGACCTTCTGAGGAACGTGCGGGGAACCGCCTCCAAACTAGGGGAGATGGATAAGCGCTTGATGGAATTGAGTGATCGTTTGGAATCCGCATTGTATGAGCTAGAAGATGTCGCTCATCAGGCAAGGGATTATCGTGATTCTATCGAATTCAATCCATATCGCCTTTCTGAGATTGAAGATCGCCTAAATTTGATTTATCAACTCAAGCGGAAATATGGACAGTCTATCCCGGAGATACTGGTTCATCAGGCGGAAATTGAAAAAAAGCTGAAAGAGTTACAGTTTGGTTCTGAGTATACCGAAGAGCTAACGGCGGATCTTTCCACTGCGACAAGCGAAGCTCAAGAGCTTGCAATTAATCTATCGGATAAACGCAAGACTGTCGCTTCTGAATTGCAAGCTCTTGTGGAAAAGGAACTTCACACCCTTGGGATGGAAAAAGCCGTATTTCAGATTCATGTAGGACCGATGCTCTCCCCAAGTGGTATTTTGCAAATTGAGGATAACCGATTTGAACTAAAATCGCATGGTATGGACACAGTTGAATTCCTAATCTCGCCCAACGTCGGATCTGAGCCCCAGCCGTTGGCAAATATCGCATCGGGCGGCGAAATTTCCCGTGTCATGCTTGCTTTGAAGACCATTCTTGCTCGAATCGACAATATCCCTACCATGATTTATGACGAAATTGATGTAGGAATTGGAGGACACACCGCAGATGTGGTTGGCGAAAAATTGAAAGAACTAGCGAATTTTCGCCAAGTCATTTGTATCACCCATTTGCCGCAGATTGCGTGTTTAGCTGATCGGCACTTTCGTGTCGAAAAATACGTCAAAGAAAATGAAACGTTTATCACAGCCAAACAGTTATCGACCGAACAACGAGTGGAAGAAATTGCCCGGATGCACGGCGGCGAGTTGACAGACGCTGCACTTGCACGCGCACGGGAGCTATTGAGATAATTAAAGAACTGTCCCGGGTGCTTGTAAATTCACTAAAATGAAGATGAGCCAGATGTCATGGATGCACGTTTAATACAAGCTAGTGGTGCCAATGTTTATACAGGCTGTGAACTCCTGGTCAAGGGAACACTTGAAAGCAATGTCAGCCTGATAACAGGGTATCCCGGCTCACCCATCGCGGAGGTCTTCGATGTTCTTGAGCACAACGCCAGCCTATTCCGAGAAAATGGAATTGTAGCTCAAATCGCGAACAACGAAGCGCTGAGCGTTGCGCGACTCAATGGGGCGCAGATGGCAAATCTGCGGGCTATTGCATTTATGAAAAATGTTGGTTTTCATGTGGCGACCGATGCTCTCGCTATTAGCAATCTGGCTGGAACGACCGGGGGAGCGGTCGTCGTTGTTGGCGATGATCCCGGTTCAGGAAGCACGCAAGTACCTGCCGATTCACGGTACTTGGCTCGCCACGTCTATACTCCTTTACTGGAGCCGAGCACATTTCAGGAAATCAAGGATTGGTTGAGCGCCGCCTTCGAAATCTCTGTCGAATCAAACCTTTTCGTGACATACTTGGTCACGGTTAATCAAGCAGACGGCGGAGGAGATGTCCTTCTTCACCCGAACCGATACCCCGAGATTAACGCGAAGACCAAATTGACGCTCAATACAGATCTGATTGATCCATCAAATCGAGTCGTCCTGCCGCCGGATTCGACCAGGATTGGAATCGAAACACTGAAAGAGCGTTTACCTAACGCCGTCAAAGCCGCGAGAAAACACAAACTCAATCAGATATACTACGCACATGACTCAATCCACGAGTTTGGATTTGTGTCCTCCGGAGTAGCTTATACCTATCTTCAGCACGCACTGCATGAACTGGGACTCTTCGGTAAAATCCCAATCCTCAAATTTGGTTTGACGCACCCAATCGACGACAAAATCGTACGTGAGTTTGCGATGCGTGTTCGTGAAATCTGCGTCATTGAAGAAAATCGTCCACTCTTGGAAAATGAGGTTAAAGCCAGTATTAGCCAATTGTATCAAAACGGTGAAATCGACCCGTTTGTGCAGGTCTGGGGAAAGCAATTTCCCGATGGATTAGGAGGAATCCCCGACATGGGCGGACTCAACCCATCGGTTATCATGCAGAAGCTGATTCCGCTCCTGCGAACAAGATATTTGACGAAGTTGAAGATTGATGACAGGGTATTACTTCGGGAGGAAGAGCGGATAAAACAAGCCAATTCGCGTCAAGTCGAAATTCCTGGCAGAACGCCTACATTTTGCCCAGGCTGTCCGCATCGCGACTCTGCAAGTGTTTTTCTGGATGTCGTCAAGGAGTTCATGGATGCCGAGTACATGAAGAAGCACTACAATTCACCACCAATCGATCTCGTTTTTCACGGAGATATCGGCTGTTACTCCATGCTGAAGTACGAGCCCTACCCGCGACTAATGCATAATCTGTCCGCAATGGCTTTAGGAGGGGGCACTGGCGCGGGCATCGATCCGTTCATCAAGAATAAGCAAATTGTATTTATGGGTGATTCAACCTTCTTTCATGGCGGTATGGCTGCTATATCGGACTCAATTAAAAATGGTCAGGATATCGCCTATGTTATCTTGGACAATCAAACCACCGCGATGACAGGACATCAGCCGACGCCCTCAACCGCAGAAGACATTCTGGGTAATCCCACATTCGCGCAAGACATCGAAAAAGTGTCACGCGGTCTTGTTGCCGAGTCTGATACGCTAATCGTTCGTGTTGACCCCGAGAACCGATTTGAATACAAGAAATTGCTTGAAGAATCCATTCTCAAGCCGGGAGTCAAGATTATCGTTGCCGACAAAGAGTGCGGAATTACCTACCACCGGCGAGTGCGGCGCGATCAACAGCAGACCGTAAAAGAACATGGTTTCCTGAAGACTGAAAAACACATCAATATTACGGAAGAGGTTTGCGAATTTTGCTTGGAGTGCACGAAAGCAACGGGATGTCCAGGTTTAAACATCGTTGAAACGGAATATGGGCCCAAGATCGGTATAGACCAATCGAACTGCGTATCCGATGGAGCCTGCGCGAGAATAAAGTGGGCTTGCCCATCCTTTGAGGAAATAACCATCACCCGCAAACGTCCGCCGCAGAAGTCCGCGGAATCCAGCCTCATTCAGATTGGTGAAGCGGATATGTCTATGCAACATCTCCCGCCGCCACGGCTCGTCGGTTTTGATAAAACATGGAGTGCCTACGCCGCGGGCGTCGGCGGCATGGGGATTGGCACAATCTCAAAGATCCTGGTCGTTGCCGGGCACATTCAAGGATACAATGTCCAATTCTGTGATAAAAAAGGGCTCGCAATTAGGAATGGCGGCGTTTACACCCATGTGATGTATTCAAAGACTGATAACCACATTTCGCCCCTCATTCCGTATGGTAAAGCGGATCTGTTACTTGGGCTGGACATTTTGGAAGCTGTACGCGGTATTGATCCGAAAGCGGGATTCAGTGTCGCCTCTCCAGACATTACAGCGGCAGTTGTTAATACGGCGAAAACCGAAACCGTGACATCTTTAATCGGGAAGGATGGTTTTGAAGTTGCGGATCTTGAAGCATGGCTGCAATCATACACCAAGACGGACGAATATGTCGGTGCAAATCTATTTGACGTTGCCGAGAAACACTTGGGCAGCAAACTCTATGCTAACATTATGCTTCTCGGTGTTGCGTTTCAACGTGCGCTTATTCCGCTTGAACTAGGGGCAATACAATTGGCGTTGAAACGGATGGTGAAACCAAGCGATTTGGATTCCAATCTTCGTGCCTTTGAAATGGGCCGTTTGCTCGCCGTTGAACCTACCTCCTTCGTCGAACCACCCAAAAAGAAATCCTTTGAGCACACCCTCCACGAAAAGTGTCAAATCTTGGAGAAACGGTGGCGGGGCAGAAACCTCGCTCGTGACTATTCAGCGTTGGTCCAATCAGCGGTGGACACGATGCAGTTGGACGACGAGATTAACCGTGCCTTGGCTATGCGTGTGTATGACTTGATTCAGTTCGAAAATCTGAAGTATGCTCGTCTATATGTTGAAAAAATAATACGCGTCCACGGTGAAGATTCTTGCGACCGAAATTACCGTGCTACTAAAGCTGCCATAAAATATCTGCACAAGGTCATGCTCATAAAGGATGAGATTTATGTATCGCATCTGCTAACAAGTCAAGAGAAACTCCAACGTGACAAAGAACGTTATGGTATTGACGAATCCAATGGTGACAAGATTAAATATGTTCACCTCAATCGCCCACATTTTCGAATCTTGGGGATCGACCTTGAAGGTGAGATGAATACACGCAACTGGCAACTGAGTTTGATGAAACGGATGAAGTTTCTTCGGCGTTGGCTTTCGCAGTGGCATGCAAACGAAAAGTCTTTTAAAGATTGGTATGTTACGTCGGTGGTGAATACTTTCTCACCGGCGGATACGGAAAGTTATGAAAAGCATGTAAAAGCCCTAGAGACTCCCGAGGAGGTCCGTGGTTACCGAGAAGTACGTTACCCAAAAATGGAAGCCGCCAAAGAAAAGGCTGAAAAATTGATAGGTCACAGGAATTAGGCATTGCTGATGCATTACACAGCCTCAGTCCTGTTTAGATGATGCAGATCACGGGAAAGACGAAGATTGTTGGGGTAATAGGGGATCCCGTTGAACATAGCCGCTCTCCGCAAATGCACAATGCTGCTTTCGAAGAGTTGGGTTTGAATTACGTCTACGTTCCATTCCACATACCACCGGATGCCTTACCCGCAGCCATTGAAGGGTTTAAGGCAATCAACGTGGTCGGGCTTAATGTCACCATTCCACACAAACAAGCGGTCATCCCGTTTTTGGATGAAGTCTCCCGCGATGCCGAGTTAATTGGCGCCGTCAACACACTGACGTTTGAGAACGGTCAAATCAAGGGTGACAATACGGATGGTTTGGGATTCTTGGAAGGGATGCGAGAAACCGGTTTTGAGTTAACTCAGGGCGAGTCCGCTCTTGTGATTGGTGCTGGCGGATCGGCACGGGCGGTCATCGTCGCATTGACTTCGATTGGACTTGAAACCATTTTCGTCGCTAATCGCACCACATCGAAAGCCATTAAACTTGCCGAAGATCTTTCCGACGCGATTGGCACATCGATTCATGGGATTGGACTTGATAATTCGAAATTGGCAGATGTCGTCGATAGTGTCGCATTAGTGGTCAACACGGCGTCGGTCGGTATGGATATATCAAGGCCTCCGCTAATTCATACCGAATGGCTGCGGCCACAAACTGCCGTCTATGATATTGTTTATACGCCCCCTGAGACCCGTCTATTACTAGAGGCTGCCGAACGAGGGTGTCACACAATTCGGGGGCTCGGTATGCTTGTTCATCAAGGAGCAATTGCGTTCGAGAAGTGGACGAAAACAGCGCCGCCCGTTAAAACGATGAAACAAGTGCTTCAACAATCGTTGCATTGAAAGAACTTTGGGATGTGACAGGTACGCGGGATGACTTCGCAATAGTATTCGCCATGTCTCGCGCTACCTCCGAGAGGTTTGTAACATCTCCAGAAGGTGATTTATGGATTCAGAAGAACTTGAAACAGTAAAAGTTGATATCTTTAATAATCAGTACCTTGTAAAACTCACTGACAATTTGACCGAGGATGACGTTCGTGTTTTGGCGAGTTATGTTGACAAACTGATGCGTCAGGTTAGTCGAAAGGGATATGATCAACTCAGCGTAGCAATTCTAGTTGCGCTCAACCTAGCTGAACAGATGTATAAAGAACGAAAGAACTCGTCAGATTTCCTCAACGGTCTGATTCAAGGCATAGATGAAGCAATAAAACGAGACGACAATCTATCAAACTGCGAGGCAACTTAGAAAAAAACCCTAATTGTTCGGCGATACTCCCTTGTCTTGTTTGCGCGACGCATCCTACCCTTGAATGTAGCCATTATCTCGACTGAAGCGTCAAGTCCTTTTTTCTATTGATTCTTTCAACACCTCCTTCCAGACTTAGGCTGTACATACTTAGAATGTATGCATTGCCTACAGACCTGTAAAAACTGTTCCTATCTCAAAACGCATAAGTTCACTAACAGCGAATATCGCGTTCCCCTGTCTGTCAAAAGAAATCAAGGCGCGACCGCCCCTTCTCCCAGGTGCCCGCTCAACCACGTCTTCAGCGGAACATCCTCGTCTCTTGGCGATGTATAACCATAACCACCGGTGCTAGCGCCCAACAACTGCTGACGAATCGGATCGCATTGATCCATAAAGTGGGATACGGTCATGTCGTCCCGCGGTCTCAGCCACCGGTAGCCGTAGCCGTAGAAGAGTACCTTCCTCGTAATGTCCGAGTGATTCGGGCTCGCGGCATGCCACAACCGCCGGTCGAAGAACACCGCCGTGCCGGGAGGGACCCGTACTTCCAACGTGCCGTCAGGATTTGACACTCCGTCGGGGGGATACTCTAACTCATTCTTCAGATGGCTTCCGGGTACGATATAAAAATTCGCGCAACCCGGTGTTCTCGTATCGGTTAGGAAAAAACCTACCTTCAAGGAAACTCGCGGGCGCGGATTGCCCTCCAACTCAATGTTCAGCCTGCCGCTATCCTGATGCCAACCGAAACGCTTCTGTGCCCCGGTCTCGTCCGGTAAAGATGAAGGCGTAACCGTAAGATGCGAATGATAGAGTTGAATGTTCCACCCCAACAGATCCCAGACCTTCGGGAATGTCTTGTGCCAATCGAGTAATTCCAGAAAGATCTCATCTTTCCCCACAAAGTCGGAGAGATTCAATCGTTCGTGGGGTCCCAGTAATTTACCAGGCGGACGGTTGGGGTTTATGACGCTTGATGGCGATGGCCCCGTATCCTGTGCTCCGACCGGAGCCCGATACTGCGCATCCAACCGGTTCACTACCGCGATGAGATTGTCTACCATCTCCGGCGGCAGAGCATCCTCGACAATGAAAAACCCTTTTTCTTCAAACCCGAGACGTTCATCCTCACTCAGACAGTAATCAAACCATCCGGCGTCCATACATACCCCCTTCATTTATCCGAGATTTTATAGCAAACCAGTAATTATTTATACACTGCGGTAGGTTCGGTTTCCTAACCGAACCGGTACTTGTCAAGTCTCGTAGGTGCGGTTGGAAACCGCACCTACCGAAGTATATGCAAATATGAATGGAGTTGACTATAACTACTCGGGCGCCAACTCGCCAAGCGAAATTTGACCTGGTGAAATGAACTCGCTTTTGGGACTCTCGATGCGCCCGTAACCTTGCCACACTTTGAATCCAAGTAACCCCAATAACTCAGGTGGTGCACTCCTCAAGACTGCCGGATCCGTGCCAACCGTCAGGTTCTCCTGCTGGCGAAATTGGGGGGCGCAGAAATAGCTCAGAGCGCCGAGTCGCGGAGCATTGCTAACATTCGAACCGGTGCTATGCCACAATCGTCCCTCAAAAACCATTGCAGTGCCGGCAGGAGCCACAGCAGGGATCGATTCCACATCCTTGTCCAAATCCACGTCCGGCTGCATTCCACTTAAATGACTTCGCGGCACGACGTGAGTCGCGCCATTCTGCTCGGTGAAATCCGTAAGCATCCACATGATGTTGCAAGCAACCGCCGGCGACATTGATTTTGAAGGTACCGCGTCCTCTCGGCCAAGACGTCTGCCCCTGAAGTGAGCTCCTGTCATTGATCCGGGTTTAACCGCATCCTGAAGGGGTTGGACGGGCTTTGGCATCCACCATTGGTCGGTGTGCAACCCCATCACTCCTCCCGGCTTCGCGATATTGGCGGTGAAACTGGACAACAGGTATTCATCGCCCAGTATATGCCTCACCAGTGTTTTTACAACTTTGTGGTGCAGCAGATCACGAAACACCTTTCCCTTGTTGACCAAAAACCAGATTCGCTGATTCACGCCGGTATCATTTGGCCCCGCATCTTCAGAAGCAAGCCCGCGTTGCTTTTCGCCGGCAGCCTGCTCCTCTAATCTGCCCCGAAGCCTGATGACTTCTTCTGCACTCAACGCATTCTCAATCAAGCAGTAGCCAAATTCGTCAAGATTCGCCGCGGCAAGTGCGTAATCTGTTGTCAAATTCGGAAATCCATCAGTGGTATTCACTAGGGAACCTCCAATTTCTCTATATCCCCTCTGTAATTCGCCGAGAAACTCGTGTACATAGATCCACGTCTTGCCCTACCGGGAAATAAATGCTTCTTCAATACTCACGGTGATTCTGTCCATCGCAGATTGCCGGATTATAGCACAGATTCCAATCCTATTCTATAGTTTTGAGAAATGCGTTATATCAAGAAAATTCCGTTAAACTGGCATATTCTCTGTATTTTCGTGGCGTGGATAAAGAAATTCTGGAAATATGCGTGCAAATAGGCTACAATTAAAATTACAGGGAATAAATGATTTATTCCCTATCCGTGGTTGGTTATATTGAATGTTAAATGGATTAACTCTGAACGGGCCCCGAAAGGGGCTTAAGGAGACATTGGATACGATGGCAACAGGTCGAGTCAAATGGTTCAGCGATCAGAAAGGTTTCGGTTTCGTCGTGACTGATGATGGTCAAGACGTTTTTGTGCACTACTCCAACATTGAGGGCGAAGGATTCAAAACCCTTGATGAAGACCAAGAAGTCGAGTTCGATATTGTCCAAGGGGACAAAGGTCTTCAGGCTGAGAATGTGGTCAAGATCTGAAACGCTTCTTATTCACACACCCAATCGAGTGTCGCACAGAAAAGGCTCTCATAAGTTTGAGAGCCTTTTTTTGTGCTACAAAATACGATAAAATGAAATTGTCATGCACATGTAAGACACCATGGCATTTCCTCGATAGGCTTGGTCTGCAAAATCCACGGCTTGCCAAAAGTGTAAGTTGCAGTTGCCCAGTTCCTACAAGCACAATTCTTCGATTCGGCGATAGATTTCGGTACTTGACCTTCTGATGCACTGCTCCAACCATAACAGTCTTTTATGAAACACAGAACATGCCGACTAAGAAAAGTATAGACTTTGAACGCATACACCGCATCATAATTATCCGACTTGCGCCCTTGGGCGAAACCATTTTGATGACGCCCGTGATTCGCGCATTGCGGCAGCGATTCCCAGATGCACACATAGCGTGCATGACCGATTCGATTCGTACAGATCTTGTACGTGCAAATCCGAATCTTAACGAAGTCATTCCCTATCAATCGTCACTGCCTAGGTTGATTTATTGCATGGCGATACGGTCATTTCAATTGGCTGTTATTCTTCAACCGACTTTCCGTCTAGTATTACACACTTTTCTCGCCGGCATCCCGTATCGCGTCGGGTTTGAGACCAACTCCGGTGGACGAAGACTGCTGCATCTTGCAGCGCCTAACGACACGAACCAACACGAAACCGCTAGATATTTGGATGTGGCGCGCCTGCTTGGAATTGAGCCGGGGAGTGATGAGCCGGAGGTTTTTGTCGATCAAAATTCGCAGGTATGGGCAAGTGAATTTCTTCGACACGCAAAGATTAACGGTGACTCCCTGGTGATTGGACTCAATCCGGGTTCCGGCACGACCTATAGAAGATGGGCGAAAGAACGGTTCGCGGTAGTTGGCAATTGGCTTCAGGCGGAGTATAATGCCCAACTAATAATTTTGGGAGGACCGCGAGAGGCAGACCTACCTTATGAACTGGCGGCGTTAATAAACGGTCAAACAACCGTCATTACCGATGCTACGCCCATGCAGCTTGCCGCGATCATTCAGAAATGCAATCTATTTGTAAGCAATGACACTGGACCGATGCATCTGAGCACCGCACTCAAAACACCTACAGTCGCTCTTTTCGGCGCATCAAACCCTGTTCAATGGGCGCCTATCTGGCCCCAACATAAAGTTATAGTTCGCAACAGCATGGAGGAGATTACCGTTGAAGAAGTAGTATCTGCCGTGCAAGAATGCTTAGACACAGTCACTGCAGTTGAAGAGTAGAAACACAAAAATTGAAGCGGCGCGGGTTAGCGTAGAGTATAGATTCTTCCGTGCCAAAATTACAGCACGAATCTATCTATGAGCGAACACTCTCGATTTTTGCAAATCATATGGAAAGGTGAATGTAAATGACTATAAACGCTTCAGCCCCCAACAGAGTCTATTATGGCAAGGAAATTGATACGGAAGTTTCCAATGCAAAAAATAGATAGATTATCATCAGCGAAAATAAAATCTCGCACCGCAGGTCCGCCTGTAAGTCAGCACCAACATATTCAAATTCTGTTGTCTATCATTCAGCGTCGTATACACGTGCAGTCTTTCTTCACGCAGTTAGCTCGCTATGCGTTTTGGGCTCTGTTCCTCGCGAGTGCGATGATTTTCATCGGTCGATTCGTACATTTACCGTACATTACGGATGCCGCTATTTTTGTACCACTCATGCTTTCTGCCATTCTAGCTGTTGGATTGGCGTTCGTGCGAAGAGGATCGACCTCCGCCACTGCCCTTTACGTTGACAAACAACTGAATCTGAAAGAACGCTTCAGCACCGCTGTCGAACTGATTCAAAGAGATGCGACGGACGACTTCAGTCACCTTCAGATACGCGATGCTGCGACCGTCTGTACCCAGACTACCCCATCGGCGGTCGTACCATTTAGGGTCCCGCAAGTTCTTAAGTGGTTTCCGATTCCCATATTACTGCTCGTGGCATCCTTCGCCACGCCACGCATGTATGAACTGCCTCTCCCGCCAACAGCCGCCGAGCAGAAAGCCATCGAAGAGGCCGTGGAGGACTTCAATCGAATGATAGGTGATATTGACGACCCCGTACTAGCCAAGAACATCCAAGACGCGATAAAAGGGCTGAAAAACACAGACAGTCTCACGGTCCAAGATCGATTGAGCAGACTTCGCGATAAGGTACGCCAACGAAAGCAACCATTCACCAAGAATGAACTTGATGAAGTAAGCGAAGTCTTCGCCGAAGGCAGTGGCGAATTCAATCGTTTTAAGAACATGGATCCAGGCAAACTTGCCGAGGAATTAGAAAAGCTCGCGAATGAGGAAATACTCTCTCCCGAACTTCAAGAAGAGCTCCAAGCGCTATTCAACAAAATGGCCGAACGATTGGGGGACAATAGGGTCGCCAAAAACCTCGTGACGGAATTGGAAGGTCTTCAAGCGCAAACCGTCAGTCCGGATACCCTAAAGAAAATTGCGCGCCAGTTGGCAAATGTGGACAAATTGGCTAGGAACCGTGATCAGTTGGAACAGGTGTTGGAACAGATTGCGTCAAGCCGTAAAAACATCGCATTGGCAAGCCTTGAACTCGAAATCGACAGGGAGTCCGGCGGGATTGCAAATAGTGAGGGTGGCGCCGGCGACGAATCGACAACTGGAGAAACGCGAGGGACAATTGCGGCAGCGGATTCAGACTTCAAGCCGAGAAAATCAGTCGAAGAGGCGGAATTCGGAAATCAGTTGACGGCAACTGAAGCGCCGCAATCTTTAAGAACAGACGGACCGGAACTGAGATTGAAGGCAGGCTCATCGAATACTGATACTCTTGATGAATCCAATGTCTATGTAGGAAGTGACGCTCCAAACGGTGAAGATGAAGCCGAATACTTACCATACCGCGAGGTGATTCTCAATGCGAAGCAGGAATATGCCGAAGCAATTGCGACCAATCGTATCCCTGTACGATACCGGCGGTTAATTGGTAACTATCTGGAAGCAATCACGAATCCCTAAAGGGAGTAACTGCCTTTGGTTTGTTTCTGGTCAACTCGTTCTTATGAAGAAACATTTAATCAAAATATTTTGTTTTATCGCTCTGATTGTCGCTGTGTATCTTTTTTTGAAGCATCTTGGCATCATTGATAATCTATCCCGCGACAATATCCCCAAACTCAAAGCAGAAATTAGCAACTTCGGCGTTTTCGCACCGCTTGTTTATATTGGGTTGTACGTGCTGTCGACCATCTTTTTTTTGCCCGGCTTGCCGGTTACCATGCTTTCCGGGCTGGCATTTGGGCCGCTTTGGGGAGTCGTTTATGCCTCTATCGGATCGGTAATTGGGATTTCCTGTGCCTTTCTCATCGCACGCTATCTTGCACGCGGCATGGTTGAGCGATGGGTGGACCGCAACGCACAGTTTCAGCGAATTGATGAAGGTGTGAGGCGCCAAGGCTGGCGAATGCTGATGATTACCCGGCTACTGCCGATATTCCCGTTCAATCTACAAAATTACGCCTACGGTCTCACGAAAATCAAGTTCGTCACGTTCTTTTTCGTTTCATGGGTCTGTATGCTGCCGGGCACAGCCGCATATGTCCAATTGGGCGCAGCGGTAAACGTCGGTGAGGGAAACATAAAGAAGACCTTGCTTTATCTTGCCGGCGCTGCTGTATGTATTGTTCTTGTATCACTGATTCCAAGTATTATCCGAAAACGTCAGACAGACTTAATGTGAGAAATTGCTTTCCAATCAGATGTGGAATCAGCGCCCTGCTGTTGGCTGCCATGTGCATGGCTGACCTTTGGCCATATTTTGTGAAACCAAAAAGGATTGACAGGAATTAACGCCTATGATAGATTTCCGGGCAAATTGAAAACAATACGCGTATCATCTTAAGCAAGCAGCAAAGACGAATCCTGCCGTAACAGAGTCAATGGAATTCGCCCCGTTAAACGCTCTACAAATCTCGCCACTTGTAACAACCATTTTCCCAATAATGAGAATGTATGGCGCAATCCCTACCTGACCACGGGAAAAGAATTCATTGCGTACGCCAGATTGACAGGCACTTAAGCAACACTGCCAATCTGGCATAAGTTGAGACGCATAATCAATAGTTCGTGCATCGCACAAATCGGCAATTTCTTCGCCACAAATTATAAAATTCTGTCATCAATCATCTACAAATTGCTGAGAATCCGCGTTATACTTCCTGTGATAGATACTGTGCAATTCTATACTTTGTAGGTCACTCTCTGGCACAGATATTGCTCTACTCCTGTGTGAGTAGTCTATGCCACAACGGCGTCGGTTGCGAATTGGTATAGCGGTATAGGGAAAATGCACAATGGTCGGACACGTACATCGTATTCTAATCGTTGACGATGACGCCGCTTCATTGGAAGTTTTGGGCGAAGTGTTGAACCGCGCCAACTACCGGACATTTTCGGCATCCACCGGATACGACGCTGTGAAAATCATCCAAGAGAAGCCGTTAGACTTAGCTATTCTCGATTATGATCTTCCTGATACAACAGGTTTGGAACTGCTTCGGCACATTAAGCGGTCAAGGCCTGGCATTTTTGTCATCATTATGAGCGCAAACACCTCGACAAGCGTGAAGTCTGATGTGTTTGAGGCGGGGGCGTTTACTTTCATTCCGAAACCCATAGATTTACGCCAATTCCTGCAATTCGTGAGGCGTGCAATAGGTTTCAAAGAACAATCCGCTTCAAGTTCTCCACGACGCGGTGACACCGTTCAAATAAGGAAATCTATATTCTTTCGATGGACTCGCATCGTGAAGTTAACTAAAAATTAGACAAATAAAGGACATATAAAATGAGCAAAGTCATTGGAATTGATTTAGGAACTACCAACTCATGCGTCGCAATTTTGGAAAGCGGCGACGCAAAAGTGATTGAAAATGCTGAGGGTGTTCGCACAACTCCGTCGGTCGTCGCCTTCACGAAAGATGATGAACGGCTCGTAGGCCAAGTTGCCAAGCGTCAGGCAATCACCAATCCAACCAACACGGTGTTCTCAATAAAGAGGTTCATGGGCAGAAAACATGGAGAGATAGGAGAAGAGCTCAAACGCGTCCCCTATGACGTGATCGCCGACAAAGATGGTGACGCAGCCGTAAAGATTGAAGAAAAAGCCTATACGCCGCCCGAAATCTCCGCAATGACGCTGCAAAAAATGAGAGAAACGGCGGAAGCCTACCTTGGCGAGGAAGTCACCCAGGCGGTCGTCACCGTACCTGCCTACTTCAACGATTCGCAACGCCAAGCAACGAAAGATGCCGGTAGAATTGCTGGTTTGGATGTGCTGCGGATTATCAACGAACCAACAGCTGCGTCGTTGGCATACGGGCTAGAAAACAAAAAAGACCTCAATATTGCCGTTTACGACTTGGGAGGTGGAACCTTTGACATCTCCATCCTAGAGATTGGCGAAGGTGTTTTTGAAGTAAAAAGCACCAACGGCGATACGCACCTCGGCGGAGATGACTTCGACCAGCAGGTTATTGATTGGCTTGCCGAAGAATTCAAACGTGAACAAGGCATCGACTTGCGCAAAGACACTATGGCGCTTCAACGGCTGAAGGAAGGCGCGGAAAAAGCGAAGTGCGAGTTGTCGACAGCACTGCAAACCGATGTAAACTTGCCTTTCATCACTGCCGATGCGAGTGGACCGAAACACCTGAATGTGTCTCTTTCTCGTGCAAAACTTGAGCAACTCACAGACGATCTCGTTGAACGCACGCTTGGACCGTGTCGAAGAGCACTTTCAGACGCAAACCTGTCTCCTCCGGATATTGATGAAGTTATTCTTGTCGGTGGACAGACGCGGATGCCTAAAGTTCAAGAGGCTGTTCAAGCTCTTTTCGAAAGGGAACCGCATAAAGGAGTTAATCCGGATGAAGTGGTCGCAATCGGCGCAGCCATTCAGGGCGGAGTTCTTTCCGGTGACTCTGAAGTTAAGGATATTCTCCTGCTTGACGTGACACCACTCTCACTGGGTGTCGAAACACTTGGAGGAATGACTACCAAACTTATTGAACGCAACACAACCATACCTACAGAGAAGTCGCAGATTTTCACCACGCCGGAAGACAGCCAAACGTCCGTGGATGTGCACGTTCTTCAAGGAGAACGTGAGCAAGCGGCTTACAACAAGACAATAGGGCGTTTTCGTTTGGATGGTATACCGCCAGCCCCAAGGGGGATTCCGCAGATTGAGGTCTCGTTCAATATTGACGCCAACGGGATTCTCAAGGTATCCGCGAAGGACACCGCTACCGGAAAAGAACAGCACATTACCATCACCGCCTCTTCCGGTCTGTCCGAGGCAGAAATTGAGCAGATGGTCAAGGATGCCGAAACCCACGCCGATGAAGATAGGCAGAAACGCGAGGATTTTGAAGTTCGCCATCAAGCGGATTCGCTAGTCTACGAGACAGAGAAGAGCTTAACCGAATTCAGCGACAAGATTGATGCTGAAACAAAAAGCAAGGTTGAAGGCGCGGTTGAACGAGTCAAGGAAGCCTTGAAAGGTGAAAATCAAGAAGAGATTAAATCTGCCTCTGAAGATTTGACCCAGATTTGGCATCAGGCCTCCGCCGAATTATATCAACAAACAGCATCTGCAGAACAAGGCGAGGCGCCGACCGGCGATCATCCCCGCAGTGCACCAACCGATGAATCCGCCGCGCCCGGCGGTGAAGGCGAAGTCATCGACGCTGATTACGAGGTCGTTGATGACGACGCTGATAAGGATAAGAAGTAAACCCTTCCAGCAACAGAGTCGCTGTTGATTTCAATCTAGAAACCGAGTTTTTCCTGAAAACTCGGTTTCTTTTTGCGCATTTCTGCAATTAAGCGAAGGATACTTCGCAGAGAAAAACAATCGTCGTTCCGTTTACTATAGTGATTCAAAACGTGTCTACACACATTAGAGCGTATTTAATGAACCGTGACGATATGCACAAAAACGTTCAATGTAGGAGCGACCTCTCGGTCGCGGCCACGCAACTACTTCATCACATAAAATACCTACCGAGAAAACCACTAAATGAGTCCTACCACCAACAAAAAAGCGCCTCCTATCAGTAAATCACTGAAAGGGAGACGCTTTTTGCTGCTGTTTGTGTTACTGTAACCCTCGCGATATAGGGAAATCACACCTCGCGAAAATCAAATTCCCCATCCTCGAAATCAACCTCAATTCCCACCCCGTCGCCGAAGTGTCCCTCGAGCATCTGAATGGCAAGTGGATTCAGGATGTCGCGCTGAATAGTCCGACGCAATGGCCGCGCACCGTAAACCTCGTCATAGCCGCGGGTTGCGAGTTCCTCCTTTGCTAGCTCAGTCATGGACAGCGTGACCTTTTTGTCCGCAAGGCGACCGCTGAGCACATCAAGTTCAAGTGTCACGATCTGCTTAATCTCCTTCAAGCCCAACCTATCGAAGATGATTGGATCGTCGATTCGGTTCAGAAATTCGGGACGGAACTGTTGCTGCAATGCTTCCTGCACGCGAGACCTAAGTTCATCGTGCCCCAGTTTGCTGTCGTTAATCCACTGGCTGCCAATGTTCGAGGTCATGACAATTACGGTGTTCTTGAAGTCCACTGTGCGTCCATGCCCATCCGTTAATCGACCATCGTCTAGCATCTGCAACAGAATGTTGAACACATCGGGATGCGCCTTTTCAATTTCGTCGAACAAGACGACGCAGTACGGATGACGACGAACGGCTTCGGTCAGTTGCCCGCCTTCGTCAAAGCCAACATACCCCGGAGGAGCGCCGACCAATCTTGACACGGTGTGCTTCTCCATATACTCGCTCATGTCAATTCGCACCATGGCGTCCTGATCATCGAACAGGAATTCCGCAAGAGATTTTGCGACGTGGGTTTTGCCTACACCCGTTGGCCCCATGAAAACAAAAGAACCAAGTGGTCGATCGGGGTCTTGCAGCCCAACGCGCGAGCGTCGTATGGCGTTCGAGATGGCTTCGACCGCTTCATCCTGTCCTATCACGTGTTCTCTAAGTCGATCTTCCATGTGAAGCAACTTCTTAACCTCACCTTCCATCAGCCGGAAAACCGGAATTCCCGTCCACCGGGAAACGATTTCGGCGATGTCCTCCTGATCGACTCTCTCTTTGAGCATGTGGGAAGATTGCTCGTCCTCCTTCGCTGCCTTCAGTTGAGTTTCAAGTTCGTACAGTTCCCCATATCGAATCTGCGAAGCCTTTGCGAGATCGCCTGCACGTTGCGCCTGTTCCTCCTCGATCTTCAGTGCTTCGGTCCGCTCCATCAGGTCGCGTACACGCTGGATGTCCGCTTTTTCATTTTGCCAATTCGCTTTGAGATGATCTCCTCTTTCCTTCAGCTCCGCGAGTTCTTCCAGCAGTTTTGCCAAGCGTTCTTGGGAGGAGGCATCCTCTTCCTTTTCAAGTGCTTGCCGTTCAATCTCTAACTGAGTGACACGGCGTTCAACCTCATCAATTTCTTCCGGTACGCTATCAATTTCAATTCGTAATCGTGAAGCCGCCTCATCAATCAGATCAACAGCTTTGTCGGGCAGAAACCGATCGGCAATGTAACGCTTCGAGAGCACAGCTGCCGCAACAATTGCGTTGTCCTGCACCTGAACACCGTGATGCGTTTCATAGCGCTCTTTGAGGCCCCGCAGAATAGCGATTGTGTCTTCAACCGATGGTTCCTCAACCATGACAGGCTGAAAACGCCGTTCTAATGCCGCGTCCTTTTCGACGTGTTTGCGGTATTCATCAAGCGTAGTTGCTCCAATGCAATGCAACTCCCCGCGAGCCAACGCGGGCTTTAGCATATTGGAAGCGTCCACTGCCCCCTCTGCCGCCCCCGCGCCGACAATTGTGTGGAGTTCATCAATGAACAAAACAACCTCTCCCTCGGACTGTTCAATGTCCTTCAGAACCGCCTTTAGCCGGTCCTCAAACTCGCCACGATACTTCGATCCGGCAATCATGGCACCGAGGTCGAGGCCAATGAGTCGCTTGTTTTTCAGACATTCGGGCACATCGCCATCAACGATGCGCTGCGCAAGCCCTTCAACAATGGCAGTCTTGCCGACGCCCGGTTCGCCTATCAAAACAGGGTTATTCTTGCGGCGACGAGACAATACCTGCATGACACGGCGGATTTCATCGTCCCGTCCTATAACAGGATCGAGCTTCCCGGACATTGCTTCTTGGGTCAAGTCTCGCCCGAACCTTGTTAATGCCTGATATTTATCTTCAGGGTTCTGATCGGTAACACGTTGCCCGCCACGAATATCGACCAAGGCCTTAAGAATCTTATCTTTCGTGACACCTTGCTTTTTTAAAGTCTTCCCGACCGAGGAATTTTTGTCTTCTACGCATCCGATTAGCAGGTGTTCCGTGCTGACGTACTCATCTTTGAGGTTGGTCGCCTCTTTCCAAGATCTGTCAAACACTGCGTTCAACGCCGACGAAACGCGCAGTTCTTGGCTGTTTCCTTGAACCTCGGGTCCTTTTCGAACCACATCTTCAACTTCGGATTCAATTGCATGTACATCAACGCCAATTTTTTGGAGAATCGGCGTCACAACCCCTTCTTGCTGATTGATTAAAGCGAGCAGCAAGTGTTCGACATTAACATCGGGACTATTCCCTTGGCTCGCCAAATATTGCGCGGTCTGCAAGGCTTCCTGTGATTTTATTGTTAATCGGTCAAATCTCATTGTGATCTTCCTCTCTTTCACAGATTGGTAGTTTTACTCAATTTGTTTGCTATCTATTCTAGTGCAGAATAAATGCCAACGTTTTCGAGAGGAAAAGGCGTGTTTGGGGCGATTTACATGCAGCTCGACGTGCCAGATTGACAGGATAAAATATTAGGGGTAAGAGGTGTGCCGATTTGGCGTATGTCTTGGCGGGAAATTACTGTCTTTTACTCTTCGACGACAATCAATTGATTCGGATCCACCCCGGTCAGCTTATCGACGACTCCGCTTGGCCACACAACCTCGATTGACTCAATCCGGCTGCCATCCGCGACTCCGAAGATGGCAGAAAGCTCACTCTGAGAACAGTAGCTGCAGCCACTCTTGATCGTTCGTGTCTGCGCACCGGACGCGGCACGTATCGTTATCTTCGCGCCGATACCGTCACGATTGCTTTTTGTCCCGTTGAGTTTCAGCTTAATCCAATTATTGTTGTTGCCACCATCATTGCGATAGAGATGTGCGGGGCCATTGGAGGTCGTGACGAGGAGGTCCCAGTCGCCGTCGTTGTCAATATCTCCGTAGGCTGCCCCCCGCCCAACAATGGGAATCGACAGATCTGTTCCGACGTGCGTCGCAACGTCTCTAAACCTTCCTTTCCCCTGATTGCGGAATAGATGGGGTGATTGCGCATAAGTAACCTCACTCTGAACGGCGTTAATCTCGTTCTCGACATGTCCATTAGCGGTGAAAATGTCAAGCCTACCGTCAAGATCGAAATCGAAAAAGAAACAGCCAAAGGTGAGGGTCAGCAGGCTCGGGCTCCCGATATAGGCAACTGGGGCATCGTCAATGAAGAAATCCCCTTCGTGGTGATAGAGGTTTATCATCTCGTTGGAAAAATTGCCGATGACAAGACTTTCTCGACCGCTTCCATCGTAATCCCCGGCGTCGATGCCCATAGCGCCCGTCGCAACACCGTTTTCACTGTAGGCTATACCGGCAATCATCCCCATTTCAATGAAGGTTCCATCCCCATTGTTTCGATAGAGTTTGTTGGGTTGAGTGTCGTTCGCCTCGAAAATGTCGGGATACCCATCGTCGTCGAAATCAAAGATACAGACGCCCAGTGATTTGCTCTCCGGGTCCTCGATTCGCGCTATACGCGACACATCAGCGAAAGTCCCATCACCCCGATTTTTAAAGAGGCGGCTAGATTGCCCTTTGTAGGATTCCGGGGTGCAATACGATTTATTCGTGCCGTCTAGCGTGCAAAAGATGTCCGTCTCGATTGTCCATTCAACGTAATTGGCGACGTATAAATCTAAATTGCCATCCCGATCATAATCGAACCAAGCGCAACTTGTCCCAAACCCTGGACTGTTGATTCCCGCCCTTAAGGTCACATCGGCAAACGTTCCATCCCCCTGATTCTGGAATAGTCGGTCATCTCCAAGACAACTGATATAGAAATCTGCATCACCATCATTGTCATAGTCAGCTACGGCAACACCCATGCCGTACAAAGGCACATCAAGTCCAGCCTTCGCGGTCACATCGATAAAGGTACCATTGCCCCTATTTCGGTAGAGGCACATGGTTTGAAGTTTGCCGGTCGGGTGGCCCTCCCAGTCCTTGCCGTTAACCAACAGGAGGTCCTGCCAGTTATCGTTATCGTAGTCTATGAATGCGCACCCCGTTCCCATTGTTTCCGGCAGATATTTCTCGCCAAATGCTCCGCTGTTATGGATGAAATCTATGCCGGCTTCCTCTGAAATGTCAACAAATTGGGGAAGGTGATTTGATGCATTTGAAGACTGGATAACGAGGAAAAGTATAAGGTTGAAAATGCAAACTAGAACCCGATAGATATTAGTCGTAACTCTCATTCTTTCCTTTAATGATGTGTGTTGCTCCCGCCGTATATCAAACGCTTTCTGAGCTGCGATTTCACTTGTTCACGCACCAGTCTCCGCGTCCATGGCAAGACTAGACCGAAACCAACAACATCCGTTAATACCCCCGGCGTGATGAGCAGTGCACCACCAACAAAAAGTAAAACACCTTCAATTAGATAATCGTGTGGCAGTTCCCCGTTATACAAAGACCTTGTGAGATTTTTGTAGACCTGTAATCCTTGTGCTTTTGCAAGTGAGGCACCGACAAAACCGGTCAAGAGGACGATTCCTATGGTGTGCCACGTGCCAAAACGTCTGCCTAACTCAATCAAGATAGCCATTTCAACCAAGGGTGTGACGATGAAGAGTAGTAGGATCTTGAGAAACATCAACGATTTTAATCCAAGAATCTCTTTAGAACAGGATACGTAACACTAGGACGCTCAACAAAAGGCACATGCAAGCATCCCGGAACTTCATGGAATACGCCCCCTAGCGATTCTGCGAGTTGTAGCGCGGCATGACGGGAACAAAATGGATCGTGTTGGCCGCGCATGATGAATGTAGCCGTTTCAGAGTGCCGCCATTCGGAATCCACAGACGCCAGTTCCCGTGAAACTTCCTCATGTAGAATGTCGAGTTCGCCGAAGAGATTGTAGTTACACGTCTGCTTCAGCAGGATAGCAGCCGTAAGTGCATCCGCGTAAGCATCAGGCAAGATTCTTCGGCGATCCTTCGGAAACTCGGGGATTCCATGAGCGCCGAGGGTGATTCGCTCGGAAGAAAGTTTTCGAACTCCCGCTCGAAATGCTTGAAAAACGCTCAGGCATGTCGCGACAAAGCGGGTTCGATTCGCTAAAGGCTTCAAGTAGTGCACGCCTTCGATGGGCGGGCCACACGCAATAATTCGCTTCACGGTAAGGTACGGCGCCTTTAGAAGCAACAACGACAATATTCCTCCCATTGAGTGGCCCATGACGCCGTACAGTCCGTTTCCTTTGGAGATATGCTTTGCTAGACCTGCGACGATCTCGGCGTATATCTTTAGCGTTGCGTGACACTGAGGAATCAGTGGTGTGTGACCGCAGCCGGGCAAATCTAATGCCCACACCTCAGATTGAGATGCCAGGTAAGGGGCGAGACGATGCCATCTCCGGCTTGAATCCATCCAGCCGTGGACGAGAAGCACTTTTCTTGGGTGAACGCCCCATCTCCGTACAAAGACAGGAATCTTGCCAATTGGTGGAACTTCAACCTTTAAATGAAACGTTTCCATCAAAACCGATCTCTCCCCTTCAAATCATCCTGGCTCCCACGCTTCAGTTCATGCATTCTTGCTTTTCACTTGGAGGAAAAACTGTTATACTCAACGTAGTTCCCAACGTCCCCTGATCTTGCATGAGTGATCGGTGGTGTAATACCTTGACCGCGCGTGAGAATTATAACATTACGTTCGGCATACGCTCAAGTCGATTGTCGTGCCATCGGTCTTGCCCAAAATTGCTTTCCCGTGATTGTTACGAGGGATAAACCAATATCCAATCCCGTCGTCAAATATCGGCGATATTTGACCCACTGGTGACCCGTCACGCTGGAGGTATCAGATGAGGCTGGTAGAAGGAATTTCAGTTGGAATTGCCGCAATCCGCATAAACAAGATGCGCTCGCTTCTGACCATGTTCGGCATAATCATTGGCGTGGCATCAGTTCTCGCGATGATAGCGATCGGCGACGGCGCCAAGCAAGTTGTCCTCCAAGATGCGGAAAAGTTGGGCGGTCTGAATCAGTTCACGATGTATCGAAGTTCTTACATAAGAAAAGGCGAGCGATGGGTACCAAACCGTAGTGCCGAATACTTTGAATATGAGGACGTATTGGCCATTGAAGCCGAATGTCCTTCTGTAAAAGCAGTTGTTCCCAGAATACCCCAGTGGCGAGGTGTTCTCGTACAAGCCGCTAATGGCAATGAAACACGCGCCGGATACAACGGCGTTAATGATTCATTCCCCGCCTCAATGCAATGGGATGTTCAACGAGGTCGTTTCATCTCGGCTGAAGACATTGATGACCGCACAAAGGTTTGTGTTATTGGATCGGAAGTCGCGAGAGAACTGTTTGGAAACCGTAATCCTATCGGCGAGGAGATTAAGATTGGGCGCGGCACCGGTTACCGCCGCTGGGAGAGAAAAAAACAGGATCGGAGTACAGAACGCTTCACAGTTGTTGGCACGATGACGTCGCGCGGCACAAGCCTCCGCTTCGGTTGGAACCTTGATAACATCATTCTCATGCCCCTTACAACGGTCCAACAACGGTTCACCGGAAATGACCGGGTTGTCATGCTCTCTGTTCACGCGAAGAGCGCCGAACTGCTCGACAAAGCAACTGAAGAGGTAAAATCTGTCGTTAGGAGAAGACACAATAATCAAGACGATTTTTTCAACGTCTGGGTCTTGAAGGAGGGAATGGAGCAACTGGAAAAGATTAGTAAGATGATAAAAATCACGCTCGGTGTTATTGCCGGATTCTCCTTGCTTGTCGGCGGTATCGGCATTATGAACATAATGTTGGTGTCAGTTACAGAGCGCACACGAGAAATTGGCCTTCGAAAAGCGATTGGTGCCAAGAGGCTAGACATTCTCTTTCAGTTCTTGGTCGAAGCTGTCATGATGTGTAGCGCAGGTGGTCTGATCGGCCTCGGTTTAGGTGTTCTCGCCGGCAAAGGGATGGCGCACGTCGCTGTTAGGATAGTCAAGATTGTACCGGAATGGCCTGCCGTAATTTCAACGGAATGGATGATTATCTCGGTTGCGGTTTCAGCGGCTATCGGGATATTTTTTGGACTTTATCCAGCAATCCGAGCGTCCGAACTATCGCCGGTGGAGGCATTGAGAACAGAATAGTCGAGTCACATCCGATTTTTGGGGATTTCGCGAACGGAATCCTATGCATTGTACATCAAAATCCGTAGGCGGGAATCAAGAGAGTGAATAACGACCGCGATAGAGGTTCCCTTGCCCCGCATTGCATAGCCTTGGTGGTCCCCATCATTACACTGCAATTATAGGGAAATGGCATTTACAAACTCAATAGTCAATTTTTAAATGTACAACAACGGTACAATCAAAGGCAATCAGCATGAATATTATTGCGTGTATTTCCGTAGGAATTTCTAGCCTTCGTCGCCACACATTGCGCACGTCGTTGACAATTTTGGGCATTGTTGTTGGCGTAGGCGCCGTGGTGAGCATGGTATCGGTCGGCGACGGCTCACGGGCTATGGTTTTGAGAGAGATTGAGCGTACCGGCGGGCTCAATATGATTGAAATCTACCGCGACGATTGGGACAGACAGTCGGGTACATTGACCCGCGCAGCCGGTCGAACTATTCGAAGCAAACGTTGGAAACGCAACCGCGCGGAACATTTGGAAACCTCCGATGCATTTGCCATTCTTGACGGCGTTCCGGACGTCACGCATGTCGTCGCGGAAGACGATTTTGGTGGCTGGAACATCAACTATCAAGGCATCACTAAGGAATCGCGCATTGTCGCATCAACCGCGGGTTACGATTACTCGCACAACTGGTACCCTCAGATAGGTCGATTTTTTACGGAAAAAGAGGTCGACGCCGCCAGTAATGTCGCGGTAATTGGCTATAAAATCTATGAAGATGTCTTCAAGAATGCGGACCCGATCGGCGAAGAGATTAAGGCGACACGTACGAGTTCAAGGAGAGGGCGTCGGTATGACGTGCGCCTCACGGTAATCGGGGTAATGGAAGAAAAAGGTGACGCCCTGGATACTCAAGGATGGGACAACCGATTCATCATTCCAATAACAACGCTCCAACAAAGATTCAAAGGGAGAAAAGATATTGAGCGTATCCGAGTTGAAGCCGGTGATTTGGACGCGGTTGAGTCTGCCAAAGAAGATTCGAAACGCATATTGGGCAGAATACACAACAATTCGGGGGACGAATATCAATACTGGACAGCGACAGAGGAACTTGCCACCGCTGAAAAAATCGGAAGGACTATGAAAGTATTGATGGGAGGGATTGCCGGAATCGCACTCGTCGTGGCAGGGATCGGCGTGATGAATATTATGTTGGTTTCTGTCACCGAGCGAACGAAGGAAATCGGTTTGCGAAAGGCGCTTGGCGCTAAGCGGCGTGATATCTTGCTGCAGTTTCTAATTGAAGCTGCTACCCTAACCTTGGTCGGGGGAATCTTGGGAGCAATTCTGGGTGTTTTCATGGGACAAGGCACTGCTGCAATTATTGAGAAGTATGTATGGCCCGGGAGTAACTGGCCCTCGATTATCTCTGTAAGCACAATTATCCTCGCAATGACGGTTTCTATAGGCGTAGGGATTTTCTTCGGATTGTATCCTGCCAATAGAGCCGCCAAGTTGACTCCTGTTGAAGCGTTAAGATCTGAATAATATTCGATAGCCAATTGGCACTCCAAGGAGGAGTTCGTACAACGTGAATAAGAAGATTGTAGGCATCATAGTCATCGTGTTTATCGTGGCTATCGTGGCCATTCTAAGGTTGAGAGGAGTAAACATCCAGTTCGGGGTCAACATAGTCCCGAGGGAAGCCTCTGTGGGCGATGGGAAATCCGCCGAGAAGAAGGTCGAAATTGTCAAGCGCGGGGATTTCCAAACGCGGATTAGCGCGACCGGTAACCTTGAGCCTTTGATCGATGTTGAGGTCAAGTCAAACGTTGAGGGTGAAGTCGTGCGGTTGTATGTCAGCGAAGGACAACATGTAGAGAAAGATCAGCTGCTGCTAGAGATTGATCCGGAACAAATCGAGGAAGGCAAAAAGCAAGCCGCAGCAAACGTCAAAGCAGCCAGAGCACAACTTGCACAAGCAGACCTGAGCATCGACTTGAAGATCGAGGAGCTCAACAGTAGATTGAGACAGGCGAAAGACAGCGTTGAGATCGCAAAAGCAAACTTGATTACGACCAAGGCGACGTCCGGCACACAACTTACACAAGCCGATACGCAAATTCAAACCACGAAGAACGATTTGGCGCAAGACAATATTGCTTTAGAGCAGGCGAAGATAGCACTTACACAGGCGGAATTAAGGTTGGCTGAACTTGAAGTGGAACGCGACTCCGCGAAAGTAGCACTGGATACTGCCGATGCCGAATTGAAGCGTAGTCGGGAACTGTTCGATAAGAAACTGATCGCCAAAAAATCCGTCGAAGAGGCAGAAACAAGACATGCGACCATGCTGTCGCAATTCAATAGCTCCGAAAAACGCCTTGAATCTCAGCAGCAAACTGTAGACTCTCAGAAGAAGACAATTACGGCAAGGGAGAAAGCGATTGAGACCCGCAAAGCTACACTGTCGTACCAGGAACTGAACCGCGCAAAACTAGGTCAAATGCGCGAAGCACAAGAAAAAGAATCCGAGCTCCAGTTGCAAATCGCAGAAACCCGCCTCACTGAAATTCAGGAATCCATTGAATCGGAGGAAAAAATCACCGAGCAGACAAAAGTCGGCGCGGAAGCCAACCTGCTGCGAAACGAAAGCAACTTGAAAAACCAGCAGGAACGTTTGGAGTGGACCACAATCAAGGCACCGATGGCAGGTGCCGTTACCCTGCTAGAAATAGAGGAGGGGGAAATCGTTACGTCCGGGCGATCGGCGTTCTCCCAAAGCCCGCCGCTCATGACAATTGCAGATCTTTCAAAGATGGTCGTAAAAACCTACATCAATGAAGTTGATATGGAACGCCTACGGCTGGACCAAGAGGCAGAAATCAAGGTTGACGCATTTCCGAAAAAGAAATATAAGGGGCGCGTGGCAGAAATCTCTCCGAGCGGCGAAGAGCGTGACAACATTATTACATTCGAAGTGATGGTCGAAGTCGTCGGCTCACCAGCCGAGTTGATGCCTGGAATGAGCGCCGATGTTGACATCATCACCTACAAGGAGAAGAACGTCCTTCTACTGCCAATTGATGCGATTGAGGACAAAACCTCCGTCACGGTCACTGCGGTGGTTAACGATGCCTCTCCCTTCAAAGAGAATCAACCAATTCAGATTATGACGCCGACTGAAAAGACCTTTAAGGGTCAAGTGAAGTCGATTAGCGGTACGGAGTTAATTATCAGCCTTGATAGTACGCAGCGAGGGCTAAGGCCCGGCAAAATGACCCTCGCGCTTTTGGCTAAAGGAAAACAGATAGCGGATGGTGTCGCCGGTACGATTGAAATAGTCAAGGAAAGACTCGTGACTTTGGATGAGGGAGACACGAAAGAAAAGCGCAAGGGCCCGCCGAAGGGCAAGAAAATCGCGATTGAGACAGGCATGCAAAACGAAACCGAAGTGATTATCAAGAGTGGTTTGTTTGAGGGCGACCGTGTGATTCTTCCACCTCGAAAAAAACCTGAAGCTAGGTGGGGAAGAGGCTAACCGTTCCGTTCGTCCTAGTCAAAAGCGTCTCATTTCACAGAGGCGCTTTTTTTGTTTCCGAAAAAACTATAACCTATCCTTCCGGAGGCGGAAGTCCCGCGGTAGGAATTCTCGATCTTCACATCTCCGATTTCCAAGCCCATCCGCTTTCATTGCGCGTTGACCCACTCTAGGTATGCAAGTCACCGCACTTTCCCAATTTCGTCGTTGCATTCCGACCCATCCTGATATATCATAAATCCCGATTCCCGCCACAATCTTGCATCAAGGAGTCACGTGTGAAGATCACGATTCTCGGTTCAGGCACTTCCACGGGAGTACCAGAATACAAATGCGAATGTGATACCTGCGAAGACGCTCGACGCATCGGCTCGAAAAACTATCGCACCCGCCCGTCGATTCACCTTGAAAAAGACGGCAAGCACATACAGTTCGATCTGGGCCCCAACTTTATGGATCAGATTGTTCGTAACAAGGTCGATTGGATCGATGCCGTGGTGTATACGCACTGCCACGCAGATCATGTCAGTGGAACAAATGACATCGTAATGCCCTGCCGCAAGCAACAAATGGACATGCCTATTTATGGGCCCGAAGAGACCATCCGCATTTTGCGGCGCAATTTTGATTATATGTTTAGCAAGGATTCTTATCAAGGCGGCGGTATCGCCCACCTGATTCCGAACATCGTTGAGGAAAAATTCCGGATTGACGGTTGTGAACTGTTGCCTGTTCCAGTCGAGCATGCTGCCGTGCAAACCTACGGCTACCGAATTGACAATTTCGGTTACGTTCCCGATGTTAAGCAGCTCCCTGATTCTTCAAAGAACCTGCTTCGCGGAATTGACGTCCTTATTATCGACGCATTGAGCTTTAATTCGCGGCATCCAACCCATTTCTCCGTCCACGAGGCGATCGCGGTAAGCAACGACTTGCAACCGAAAGAGACATACTTCACCCACATCATGCACCGCCTCGATCATCGCTATTTCTCCTCACAGTGCGAAGAACAAAATATCAATCTTCCCGACAACGTCCATCTCGCCTACGATGGTCAGGTTATTGAGATTTCCTAATGCGGACACCGCTAAATGGTGATTGCACTAGAATTCATATGTCAGTCCGTGCAATTTCTCAGCTTGGCACAGTACTTTCACAACTTGTGCAAACCGATGTTGTTCCCAGCCGGATCGACGAACACGCCAATATGCCCCATACCGCCAGGAACAGCTGTCGGCGGCACAACCGTTTTACCGCCAAGACTCTCCGCTTTGTCCAGGCATGCCTGTATGTCATCCACTTGGATGTAGATTGAGACGTAGTTTGGCGGCATCTCTTCCGTCGTTTGCATAATGCCCCCGGGAATGCCTCCCTCGACATTCTCAATATACCAGTAGTCGCCGGCTGGGGCATGACGCGCAATTTTCCAGTCGAAGAGGCCACCGTAGAACTCCTTTAATGCTTCACCATCCCGCCCTGCGATTTCAAAATAGACGACAGGTTTTCCCATAAGTCCCCCTAACTCCGTTGGATGAGCCAAGTATTAAGAATCAAATTTACATTTTGTGGAAGAAAGGAATTGAAGACCTACGATTCCATCCAGTCTTCCCTTCTTCCAATCTTCAATATCTCTACCTTCTGCTAATCGTTTTGCCCCTCTGGAGCTTTGTAGAGTCCAATACAGTTGCCGCTCGGATCGCTGAACATAGCAATCGAACCTACATCATCTCGGATAAGCATTGGCGGTACAACGGTCTTGCCACCTAGGCTTTCGGCTTTGTCCAGATACGCTTGCAAATCATCCACCTGAATGTAGATAGTGACGTGGTTGGGGGGCATGTCCTCGGTCGTCGTCATGAGACCTCCTCCGATTCCGCCCTCCTCCGCACATACTCCTGCGTAGTTGTCCAAATCCTCAGCCACGGTTAAATTCCAATCGAAGAGTCCCGCATAGAACCCTTGAAGTTGTTCCCCGTTTCTACCACCAATTTCAAAATGGACTACTGGCTGTCCCATAATTTCGCTCCTTTAAGTGGGATGATTAGTGCGCTCACAATGAGCATTACGTTACAATATTAGATTAGCACCACTATGGTCGTCAAGGCGAATTTGAAATAGATTGCTGACACGTTACCTACACCGGAGCAAATCTTAAAACTGACGGTAATATCCAACGTGCCTAAGATAACCGATTTTTAGTGTAGACATCACGTTGCTTCGTGGAGTATTATGGAATACTAGAAATAGGCGACAGACCTCATGTTATCGTGAAACTAAGGCAAGACGCATCAAACAAGAATATGGAGCGCAAACCTGCCATAACTCGATTACCCGGATTACTGCTGATAATCATAGCCTTAATCACTCTCGCACCGGCTGAACTTTTCGTTGGAAAGTTATATGCGGAGACAACAAAAGTCAGCCCATCTAGCCAGAATCTCTCGCCATTGCAGGCCGAATATAAAGTGCTCCTTGAGCGTTTCTATGATACGGTCTACAACCTTCCGAATCTAGCTGAAGCTCAGAACGTAATAGTCCCGGACTACATCGACCACAATCCCGTTACTCCCAAATCGGTATCTGGAATTGAAGGGCTAAAATACACATCCAAGCTATTCCGAACCGGTTTCCCCGACCTAGTAATTGCCATTGAAGATTTGATCGTTGGCAGAGATAGAATAGTAGCTCGTATCAGAATGCGAGGAACACATCAGGGCGAGTTCATGGGGCTCAAGCCCACCAACAAGCCGATTGATGTTTCGGGAGTCGAAATCTACGCAATCGTTGGCGAGAAGATCAGCGAACGCTGGGGAAACCTAGATGGAATCGCGTTATTCCAGCAATTGGGTGTGATTCAGACACGGGAAACTCCAAAGGAGCGCCTCTCCGAGAATAGCGAGGAATCTACCGAAGAGAAGCCGCCAAACGAAGTCGCCGAACGACCGAACTTGACAGAATTGAACGATTGGGAGAAACTTAAAGCCGCGTTCATGCGCGAGATTGGCCGCGTACGGATTGTGGCGCTTGTTTCTCCAAACTGACCGCTATGTCGTCGGGGGGTCTCCGAAATAATGAGAATCGTTCGCAACTCTGCAGACGACTATCCGGTAGTGCATGTTGTCTGGCAACCTGTCCTTCGCAGCGACAACCTCAAGGCTGCTGAAAGACGCGCAGAGGAATTTGCAGACGATAGGATTCACCACTACTGGGACAAAGAAAGATTCACCGGCGAATTGTGGAAGCCCGTACTTGGCACGCGGGATATCCCGTGGGACGTTTATTTTCTGTACAATCCCGAGGCACAATGGGAAGACATTCCCACATCTCCGGATTTCTGGATGCGACGGATGACCGAAGGGAAAATCCCGCGATTTCTCAAAAAGGTAAGCGAAATTATGGGCAAATAAATTCACATGGGCCGCTTAAGAATTCTATCTGTGTCCACAATTGTCTCTTCTACTCCCCTGTAGTCAATAGTAGAATCTACGGCGATTGGGTTCTTCCGGTTTTCGTGTCTTTCCGCCTCCCCATCCTCCATTTTGTCACTATCCAAATCTTCCTTTTCTCCCGACTCGCTTAACTCAACAGTCTGAAAATCAATACCCCCATGCCCAACGCAAAACAGTAGTATGAAAATCCTGTGAATCTCCCTCGATCAAGCGCCGCAAGTAGAACTCGCAATGCAATATAGCCGACCGCGAAGGCTGTCAACGTACCAAATACGACAGCCATGGGGTTAACCGAGATGCTCCCCACATCCTTGAGTTTGAGCAAAACTGCGCCAAGGATTGCAGGAATGGAGAGAAGGAACGAAAATCGTGCTGCCTGTTTCGGAGAACTCCCTAAGAGTAATGCCAGTGAGATTGTCGCGCCTGATCTTGAAATCCCCGGGGTTATGGCTAACCCCTGAGCGATTCCGATAAGTGGTGAATGCCAGAACCGCACAGGGCAATCTCCCTCGACTGTGTTTCGCCTGAGTCTTGGTAACTGTAGGATAACGCCCGTCGTCATCAACATCATCGCGACGATTGTTGGTTTAGCGAAGAGCGCCTCAAGTTGTGGCTGAAACGCGATGGCGATTGCTCCCGTTGGCACAGAACCGAGCAATATAAACCAAATGAGCTTAAGGTCAGTTGAACCTTTAATGGTGAAAATCGGTCGACGATAAAACCGAGGATTCGTAATCGCTGAAAGGCCCGCTCCTGCAAGTTCCCGAATCGAACCTTTATACGCGATGATGACCGCGCCGAGCGTGCCAAGATGTAGCATCACATCGAAAAATACCTGTGGCTCTCTCAAACCCAGGTAATGTTGCATCAGTGCCAGATGCCCGGAACTGCTCACCGGCAAGAATTCTGTCACGCCTTGTAAAATACCGAGCATAACCGCTTCAAGAATGGTCATTTTGCCTGTTTATCGCACTGAGACCGTCGTACTGAGGTTATTTCCTTCCAACTTGATAACATAAAAAACGCCCCGCCTAAACTGTCTGTTGCGAGTTCAAGCGGGGCGTTGTAGTTACTGGAATTTTACTTCGTTTACTTGGAAATCAGCATTTTGCGCGTAGCAGCAAAATCGTCCGTTCTCAGAGTATAGAAGTAGACACCTGATGCGACATGTTCGCCGGCACTGTTGCGCCCATCCCAATACGCGGCAGTAGGCTGCGTCATATAGAAACCAGCCGGTTTCATCCCCAGATCGAGTGTCCGTACAAGTTGACCGGACGCACTATAAATCTGAATGGACGCGAAACTGGATTCGCTGAGTTGGAAGGGCATCCACGTTTCGGGGTTGAACGGATTGGGGAAGTTCTGTGCCAGTAGTGTTTGCTCTGGAGGCACATCACCAACCACCAGTGACAGACGCAGGAATGCCTGTTTGATGTCCGCAATGTCAACCGTGTGCGTGAACGGCCCTGATACGATATGCCCGCCGTCATCAAGCACCGTGATTTCCAACTGATCACCAGCTTGTATGACACTATTCCGGTTGAGATCTGCCCACACGGCGGCAGAACGTACCTTGCCCTTTGAAATTGGATCGGTTGCAACCGCACCGGTGCGCAGGTTCTTGGCTACCAAAATATAGTTGGTATGCGGATCAGCCTTCTGCAAACTGCCGCTTACAACAAATGCCCATGCATCGCTAAAGCGATTGATACCCGGTGCTGTGGCGGCCTGTTGGTTATCCCACGCCATTCCCGTGAACGTCACGGAACCACCATCGGGCGTGTTGACGATGTAGCCTTTGCCGCCTTCGATTGCGAACCCGTCGCCGCCTTCGCCTGCCGTGAATCCGACGAATTTTTGACTCGCCGCGTCAAGTTTGATGACGATGGTAGCGCCTACTGCGTCCGCGAAGGATTGCGCCGTGTACGGCTCTGCGGGCATCAGCGGCAGAGAGATCATGTTCAGTCCCGCATCAAGCATCATGGAAAAGGATGCCATCCTTGGTTCGGGGGTTTCTGGCATCTCCGGAGTCTCTGGTATCTCCGGAGTTTCGGGAGTTTCTGGCATCTCCGGAGTTTCGGGAGTTTCTGGCATCTCCGGAGTTTCGGGAGTTTCTGGCATCTCCGGAGTTTCAGGGGTTTCTGGCATCTCCGGAGTTTCAGGAGTCTCTGGCATTTCTGGAGTTTCGGGAGTCTCCGGCATCTCTGGAGTTTCAGGGGTTTCTGGCATTTCCGGAGTTTCAGGAGTCTCTGGCATCTCCGGAGTTTCGGGAGTTTCTGGCATCTCCGGAGTTTCAGGGGTTTCTGGCATCTCCGGAGTTTCGGGAGTTTCTGGCATCTCCGGTGCTGGTACAGTGATTGCACCGTCTGCGGTTGTTACGGCCAGAAGTGTCTGTAAGGAAGCGTCTGCTGGATCGGGGATCTGTATATTCGCGAGCTGGATCGATGAGTTTTTAGCTTCAACCACGTTGAATGATAATGTTACCACCGTCCCCATGTCGCTACCTTCTCCGCTAAAACTAACTCCGGCAATGCTCACTGTTGCGAGACCGGTGTTCGCATCCGTCGCGGCAGTCGGTGCAACGGGAATTATTGCGCCGGGAAGAAAATCTCCGACCTGCACCCCGACAAACGAAAGCGCAGTCGGATCGAACATCACATCAATTCCATATCCCTTGATACCCGTGCCACCGGTAATGTTTACACTAACGGTAAGCGACTCGCCCGCCGCAGGAGATTCAATCTCCGCTGGATCTATCGAAAGAACCGTTTCCCCATATGTTGTCCCATGAAGAGCAAACAACATGACCAAAACGGTGACAAGCGAGAAAATCAATCCTCGGTTAATCATCTGGTCCTTCATCAAATTCTCACCTTTCATAATATGTTTGTCATTTCAAGAATTGAGACAGACACCATCTCAATTCAAGAATTGGTTGTGAAATTCCAAAACGTGTCATGAAGTCAATGCATAACACGGCAGTTTTCTGTTGTACCCAAATCTATTATGGGAATGCCTAAATATTACGTTGATTACATTATAACCCATGTGAACAACCTTTATCAATAGGTTTTTTTACCAATTTGAGCTAAATCTACGAATTTTCTTATACCATGCAGTCAATTACAGACATGCAATTTTGCGATGAGCATGGACTTCGTTACAGGTTTCATGGTGTTAGGCAGCCGATTTTTTTACAACTAGGTCGTTCGAGCATTTTTGGCTTTCACGTCCCAAGAACCGTTTTCTCGCAATCTTCCGTCTTTACACTCCACTCTTCTTTCGTCAGACCTTGACCATCAAGCGATTGGATAACGAGCAGGACTTGCTATGGGGCTCTATCGCACTCACTAATCGTTCGTTTAATCCTTCGCTAAGAGATTCATTAGCCGCTGCGTCGTTCGTTTCATCTTGAAACCAATTGCATATTTTCGGTATGAATGCTAGAATGGACCTTGTTCTCGCTAAACGCTTCCCACTTCTCTACCCCTGTATCTAATGCAAACGCCAGCAGTCAACGATAATAACCAATGGTGCTAGTTTGAAATTTGGAGGTAAATAGGCATAACACTCCATTTTGGCTTTGTTTTGGTGCAAAATATATCATGGTCATGAGACGATTTCCTCAATTCTACCGTTAATTTGAGTACCAGTAGTTATCAAATAACGGAAGGAAATCTAGACTCATGACCATAGAAGATTTTACCACAGAATTGTTTTGTTGTGTTGATGATAAACTCTCACAGCGCGGCAAGAATCGTAAGCATAGCCAAGCCAAACTCTATCCGTCCGAAGTGGTTACCATTGCCATGCTCTTTGCGCTCAAAGGCGTGAGCAATCGAGCCTTCTATCGCTGGATAGCAAACAATTTCAAACACGTATTCCCAAGATTACCCCATCGCACTCGATTGTTTCGCTTGTTTGAGGGGTATCGACATCTTATTGACGTGTTCATGGCAGAGCCTTCGCTCATCGGCGTAATTGACACTTACGGCATTGAATTGATTCACCCGCGTCGAGAAGGACGTTCTAAGCGTCAAATCGGACGCAAAGGTATTTCCAATCAACGATGGATTGTAGGTGGAAAACTTTGCCTGCTACACAATCACCTCGGGCTGATTGTCAATTGGGATTGCGACACTGCCAATGTATATGATGGAACTGCTTTTCAACACCTCGTTGATGGGGTCAATGACCAGATGGTTGTGTTTGCCGATGAAGGTTTTGCCAAAGCAGATTGGTTCCCTTCCAACTTGCGTCTGTGCCGACGTGGCGAGTGGAATTCTCGAATGCTGGTAGAGACGATTTTATCAATGTTGACGCTCGTTTGTCATTTTAAGAAAGTCATGCATCGTCGTTGGAGCTACTTCAAAACGCGAGTCGGCTTTACAATGGCTTTGTTTAATATCTTGGTGCAGTGGGACGGCCTGTCGATTGAAGATGATGGCTTTGTCCCTTTATCAATCGCTCAATTCAGCCTCTAAACTAGCACCATTGGTTAATAGTCGAGTGAAGGGCGTACTATATATTGTGAGTACTCCAATCGGCAATTTGGAAGATATTTCCCTGCGCGCAATTCGAATCCTCAAGGAGGTGGATCTCATCGCCGCGGAGGACACTCGCCGTACACGGCAACTACTCAGCCACTACGACATCCACACGCCGCTAACAAGCTACTTTGATGGTAACCAAGAAAGTAAAAGCGAAAAACTGATTGCCAGATTAACGACGGGAAATTCAGTAGCTCTAGTTTCGGAAGCCGGTACCCCTACGATTTCCGACCCGGGTCACCGGCTTGTCGTCCGGTGCATTGACGCCAAAATTGATATAACCCCAATTCCGGGACCAACCGCTTGCATTACGGCAGCTTCAGTCGCTGGAATGCCGTTAAACGCTTTTGTCTTTGAAGGCTTCCTCTCCCCAAAGTCGGGGAAACGAAGGAGACAACTCACTGCAGTATGCGAAGAAAAACGGACGTTAATCTTCTACGAATCTCCCCATCGGCTGATGCCCTTTCTCCAAGATGCTTTAGAGATTTTAGGAGATCGCCATGCCGTCGTTGCCCGCGAATTGACAAAAAAGTTTGAAGAGATTTTTCGTGGCACGGTAAGCGAGGCATTACGGAAATTCAAGGCTACGCCTCCGCGGGGAGAGTTTACCATTCTAATTTCGGGCAATAGAAAGTAACTAGTGAGAACTGTACACCTTAAAAAATACTAAAACTCAAAACAAACATAGCCTTTTTCCACATTAGAGAAAGACAACCTATGCAATCCCCTCACGGTATCAAATCCGAAGCATTCCGCGCACCCGTAATGGCGAATAACGGTATGGTTGCATCGGCGCATCCGCTTGCTTCGCAGGCGGGAATCCAAGCCATGATGGCAGGCGGAAACGCCGTAGATGGAGCAATCGCGACTGCGGCTGCCTTAGGCGTCGTAGACCCGTCAAATTCCGGGGTGGGCGGCGATGGATTCATCATGGTTTATTGGGCGGAATCCAACTCGGTCACATGTGTCAATGCAACGGGACCGGCGCCCTACGCCGCTACCCGTGAAGTGTATCTAAAGGATGGCGGAATCCCCATGAGAGGCATTCGGAGCGTATCCCTCCCGGGTATTGTCGATGGTTGGCTGTTAGCACATGACCGCTACGGTGCTCTAAGACTTGATCAGGTTTTCGAGCCGGCAATTTCGCTTTGCGAAAACGGCTTCCCCGTTGGCGAAAGTCTCGCATCTGGACTCAAAGGCACGATGACTCTCTTTAACGAAAGTCCATATTCGCGAGCGGTGTTTACCGATAATGGTAAACCCATTGCGGTAGGGCAGATGCTTTATAATAGAGATCTCGCGAACACGCTAAGAAAGGTTGCTTCAGAAGGACGCGGCACGTTTTACGAAGGTGAAATTGCCAGAGAGATTGTCGAATTTAGCGAGGCATGTGACGGCCTTTTTACGAGGAAAGATTTTGCTGACTATCATGCACACTGGGACAATCCCATTCATACCAATTATCGCGGCTACGACGTTTTTGAAATGCCTCCCAATTCTAGCGGACACATCCTACTCCAAGAGCTAAACATCGTTGAGTTATTTGACCTTGTATCGTTGGGGCATAACTCTGCGGAATGTGTGCATCTGACGGTCGAAGCGAAAAAACTCGGTTTTGCGGACAGGGAAAAATTCTTGGCGGACCCAGACTGGGTCGACGTTCCGATTGAGGGTCTGCTGTCGAAAGAATACGCTGCCGCGCAAGCGAAACGCATCGACCCCGATCGAGCGGCGGTGGATATTCCTGCTGGCGGACCTGAACTGTTTGGAGATACAACGTGTTTCTGTGTTGCCGACCGCTGGGGGAACGTTGTTTCTATGCTTCAGAGCATTCAGATGGGATTTGGCAGTGGTTTAATCGCCGGAAATACCGGGGTACTGCTTAACAATCGCATGACATACTGGCATTTGGAGGAAGGCCATCCGAACTGCCTCATGCCGGGAAAACGCGTCCGCCACACGATGAACCCAGTTGTCATCACTAAAAATAACAGTGCGTTTCTCGCTTGCGGCACGCCGGGAGCGGACACACAGGTACAAACCAACCTTCAACTCATCACCAATATCATCGACTTCGGCATGAATGCTCAAGAAGCTGTGGAAGCGCCGCGTTGGCGCAGTCTGCAAAACCCGATGGAGTCGACAGTTCCGCACACCTGCTCAAACAACCTACAGCTTGAAAATCGATTTACCGAAGATGTGCGTGAAGGTCTTGCGCGAAAAGGACATGAACTTGAGATCCTTGGCGATTGGCACGGTCCCGGTAACGCACAGGTCATTATCCGTCATCCGGAATCGGGTGCGCTCATCGGCGGATCCGATCCACGAGTGAACGGGTACGCCATCGGCTGGTGAAGTCGTGGTATGCCCCATCAAGAACGCGGGCCCTTCACTTGGCAACGCGAAATCCTAGCACAAACTCTGTATAGTCCTTGCTGAAGAAATCAAAACTGATACAGGTACTGTGGTCGTGGTTATAGTACCAAGCGCCGCCGCAGACAACGCGGAAATTTGGGTCGTTGTCGTCAAACGGCGTGCTCGTCCATTCCCACACATTTCCTAGCATGTCGTAACAGCCGAAAGGACTGATCCCATCGGGAAATGCGCCCACCGGTGTTGTATCTCCGGCACGGAGTTCTGCCGTATTGCAGCGCGGTTTGTCAACCTCATATCCCCAGGGGAACAGACGGTCATCATCCCCGCGAACGGCTCGCTGCCACTCCTCAAAGCAAGGCAAACGGCCTCCCGCCCAACTTGCATAAATCTCCGCGTCCTCGGCATTGACCCATGTGACCGGATGATCTCCCCGTTCCTGTGGGAATGTGGTGGCCTCCCATCCCTTCGGTGCGCGATGCCCCGTCTCCTGAATAAATCGCCGATATTGGGCGTTCGTTACCGGATATCGACCTATTTGGAATTCCTCCACATGAACCGGTTCCAACTCCTCGCCGATTAACACTTCGCCAGCCGATACATTCACCGTACTGTCCAATAATTGTAAGGCACTTTCTCGTATACTCACATCCTCATGATCGAGCGCAAATCCCAACGGCGATGAAACTGATTCAACGGGTGGAGTCAATTCTCTTGATGAATTTTCCCAATTCAGGTCCGTTCTCAGTAAAAGGCGGACAATGTCTGCTAGGGAGTCATCGTAGTGCCAGGTCCAATGCTGATTCAATAGTTGCTGTAGGGAACTCGGGTCGTTGCGTTGCGCTAGCATCACTCGCTTTTCCCGTTGATCGTTCCATTCTCTCCCATCCAACTTCTTCAGTTTGATTATCTGCATTGTTCCAATTTGGGACTTTTGCGCGAGCAACGCGATGTTTGACACGTTGAAAGAACCATGTAAGGTGGGACCAAAGGCGTTGAATAGTGTCTGCGATTAGATCTCGCCCGATCACCGTCGTCTCACTATCCCTGATGATTTGAACCGATTTTCATCTACGATTATCAAATGCGCGATTAGCAGATTAGTCCACGGGCATCCCTACCGACGCGTGAATTTGAACAAACCGCCAGTGCCCGTCCTCCTTTTCGAGCACCCCTGTCATGCGCATTGCTAATTCCTCGCGAACCCCAGACCACTTGAGGCGCCACTGCTGTCGCGTGTAAAACCATGCGACGCTACCGCGCTTCTGCACATCAAGATTTTCAAACCTAATGGAAAAATCTTCCGCGCACACCGCATGATGGCGATAATACTCAAGCGCGTTCTCGCCTCCCTCAATCACCTCGTTCACATCTGTCCCGATTTTCACGTAAGATTCCGCGTCAGACATCATTCCCGTTAGGCGTTCGACATCCCCTAAAACCAGGGCATCAAAGTATTCCGTGACGGTGCTATGCGCATCGGTGAGATTCGTAGTGGGCATAAATGTAGTGACGAGCGGCAAATCTACGGAGAGGCATCTTTATTCGCGTCTTCAATTCTGAGGCATTCGAGCAGACGGGATGCATAAGAAAGGGAGGCGCAAGCGCACTCTACGACATCAGCAATCCCTTTGCTGATTGTCGAGAGGCTAACATTCTGCCTCATAGATTCCGTCGAGCGCATCCCACAGCGCAACACTCATCGTCTTGCAAGCGTCCAGCGCCACTTCCTGTTCGTCCGAGGACAGCAACTCAATACGACTTAGTAGCTTTTCGCTCTCATGCTGGTTGTGCGAGTGGACTTCAAAGTAGGGTTCCACTGTTTGAGGCAGGTTGTAGAACGATATTAAGCCCTCAAGTTTCGACTGTGCGGTGGCAGGTTGTTGGGATTCAAAGGCGTAAAGCGCGCCAAGCGCGGTGTTCGGGACAGAAAAAAGTCGTTGGGCCGTTTCGACTAGTTTCCTGACCTGCGCGATCTGCGCTTGCCCAGCCTTGGTACCCAATCCTTGGGCAAAATCGTTCCACAGTTCCAGATGTTCTCTTTCCTCTTGGGCGATTTCGTAATCCGCCAGTGTCTCCCATCCACTTGGCATAAGAGAAATGAGTGCACCATATTCGCCGGCATAGGTGCGCAGTGCTTCCTGAGGTAATGTCCCATCACTCCACGCCTGATAAAACTGAGTTTCAAGCAAATTCCAATTTGCGATTGTCTCGTCTAGTCGATGTTTTATGTCCATGTTTCAATTCTTCTCCATCTCTAAGAGTTTATGACGCTATTTTTGATTATAGCACACCGTATAGTTGCCGTCAAGCGAACCGAATCAACCAATCTCCAACTGTAAAATTCTTGACTGCTTTCCTCTCGTTGCACCGGGGTTCTGCGGTTGTTTGAAGACCCTCTGCGATTACCCCCAAAAACTAGACAGTAGATTAAGGTGGATTTCGTGCTGGCAAAACGGTCATGTTATGAGTCATACTACGGCTCAGCAATGCCAAGAACTACGAAAGGAGTTTGTATAGCATGGCTAGTAGAAAGCAGTATGATAACCGATTCAAAGCGCAAGTGGCGATTGAGGCGATAAAGAACCAGCGCACCATGGCTCAGATTGCCAGTGACTACGAAGTCCACCCGAATCAGGTCAGCCAGTGGAAAAGACAGATTCTGGAGGAATCGCCTCAACTGTTTGCAAACGGACGCACTCAAGCGACTTCTGACAACGACCGACTCATAGCCGAGCTCTACCGGCAAATCGGTCAATTGAAGGTAGAACTGGACTGGCTTCAAAAAAAAACTCAACGGCTCGGTTGAACAGAAGCGGCGGCTTATCAACCAAGAGAGCGGTTCCCCCTCAGTTTTGAGGCAATGCGAACTGTTAGAGTTGCCACGCGCTTCGTATTACTATCAACCCGCGGTAGAGTCGCCGGAAAACCTGCTTTATATGCGTCTGATTGATGAACAGTACATGAAGACCCCGTTCTACGGTGTACCTCGAATGACGGACTGGCTTTGTTCCCAAGGCTACGTCGTCAATCGGAAACGGATTGCCAGGTTGATGCGACAGATGAACTTAGTTGCCATCTATCCCAAGCCGAAAACCTCTAAGAACGGTAAACCATCGAAAAAGTATCCTTATTTGCTGAAGGATTCAAGTGTCACTCGACCGGACCAGGTGTGGGCAACTGATATCACCTATATCGGCTTGGACACCGGCTTTGTCTATCTAGTGGCTATTATGGATTGGTACTCTCGATATGTGTTATCATGGGAACTGTCAAATTCACTCGATGTTTTCTTTTGTCTATCGGCTCTGGAACGGGCGTTGAGTTGTTCTACGCCCTTGATTTTCAACAGCGATCAGGGTGCCCAATTCACGTCTGATGCCTTTACCACTCGGCTTGAATCGGCGAACATTCGCATCAGTTGGGCTGGAGCAGGCAGAGTGTTTGACAACATTTTCATTGAACGTCTCTGGTGGACAGTGAAATATGAACATGTGTATTTTCATTCTTATGACTCTGTTCACACGGCTTGGTGTGGCTTGAACAACTATTTCAAGTTTTATAATGAGGAGCGGCTTCATGGGGCGCTCGATAAAAGGACACCTCACGAGGTGTATTTCCAACAACATTAGGCATTGAAACGTAGCCGGATTGGATAGCCTTTACACCTTAATTTTCGTTCATAACTGTCTAAACATTGGGGGTAACTGTACTCATCCGTGTCTGTTTGGCCCAATTCGTGTCTATTCTATCCGTCTTTCCAATCTTCCGCTCTATAGGCAGGGGAAACGCATCTAAATTTTCTGCATCACAAAATAGAAAATCGGGCTAAGTTTATGACACTATTTTGGGACTCGTAGGTTGGGTTGAACGGAAGTTCGTTAGTAATCGCTAATCTTGTAACAGTTTTCGAGTGTCTATTTCGCTTGAACGCGCCAAAATTCGAGTGAAACCCAACAGTAATCGTACGTTCTACCACCATGAGACCTCTTCTGCAATTAGATGCGTTTCCCCTGGCTCTATAGGTACTCACACTTGCTTAACTGAGCAAAACGTGTTATAATTAAATTGTTCTAATACCATCTCAATATAACCGGCTCACTTGTCAGACCATAGGCGGAAGGAAAACCCAAATGGCTTACTATATTACAGATGAGTGCATTGGTTGCATGGCGTGCTTAACAAACTGCCCCGTTGATGCGATCACGGGTGATCGGAATAAATTGCACATCATCGATCCGGGCGTGTGTATCGATTGTAGCGCTTGTGGAATGGTCTGTCCAGTTGAGGCCATTCGAGACCAGCATGGAGAAGTCTGTAAATTCATAAGGCGCCCGACGCACAGACCCATTGCCGTCATTTACGAAGAACTCTGCTCAGGTTGTGATTTTTGCGTGCACATCTGCCCGTGGGATTGCCTCGAATTGAAAGATCCCGAGACAGGTGAACATGCCGAGAGTTTCTTCGGTATCTGCGAACTCGTCAAACCCAAGGATTGTGTCGGTTGTAAACTCTGCGAGGAAGTTTGCATTAAGGACGCAATCCGAGTTGAGTCGCCGGTGCTAGTTGAACTAGAAGAAGCTGCGGACTAAGAACTTCGCACAGATCATGATTAAAAGCATGACGGCATACAGCCGCAAGGAGGGGTACACTTCCTTCGGCACCTTGATAGTCGAAATAAAGACGTGGAATCACCGTAACTCCAATGTGTCCGTCAGAGTCCCGCCTCTCCTCTCGCAGTTTGACCACCCCATACGCACTGCGGTACGGAACCGCATACACCGAGGACAAGCACAAGTCAGTATTGAACTTTCCAAGAACGACTCGGACCCGGGTTCCCACCTTAAGTTCAACCTCGATTTGGCGAGACAATATCATCAAGGTCTTGCCGAAATCCGAAACGAACTCCAGTTACAAGATGAGATCTCGTTGGCGGTATTGGCGCGACTTCCCGGCGTTTTCAATCTCGGTGAACCAACAGTTGATCAACAATCGGCGTGGACCGAAGTTCAACCACTTCTAGAGCAAACGCTGGATGGCCTGGATGAGATGAAACGCGCAGAAGGTCAAGTGATGTCTGAAGCCATCCTCGAACTCTTGAAGTCAATTCAATCTTACCTTCGGAAACTTGACGGTGCACGTGGGAATCTAGTCGAAACAGCCAAGAGCAGGTTAGAGACCCGTTTGAATGAACTCTTTGAAGGACACGTTGAGATTGACAAGAATCGCATCATGATGGAAGCCGGCGTAATAGCGTCACGCTCCGATGTCACGGAAGAACTAGTCAGGCTCGATAGCCACTGCGCACAATTTGAGAATTACATGAGTGCGAAGGAACCGGTCGGCAGACAACTCGATTTTCTACTTCAAGAGATGAATCGCGAAGTCAATACGATCGCTTCCAAAGCCTCACCAATGGCACCCTCTTCCCTTTGTGTTTCTCTCAAGACCGAAATCGAGAAGATTCGAGAAATCGTTCAGAATGTCGAATAAGCCGTACCCCCTCCAAGGTTCACTGATTGTCATTTCTGGCCCATCCGGCGCCGGCAAAACGAGCGTTATTGACGCACTCCTCCAATCCGATTCAACCTTGACATGTTCCGTGTCTGCCACGACGCGCCCTCCCAGACCCAATGAGACCAATGGTGTTAACTATCATTTCCTATCGCCGCCTGAATTTGAAACGCGCCTGGAGAAAGGCGAGTTCGTCGAGTGGAATCGGTACGGTGATTACTGTTACGGCACACTAAAATCGGAAATCGAATCGCCACTGGCGGAGGGAAAGGATCTTGTTTTCGAGATTGATGTCAAGGGTGCTATGGCACTCAGATCGTGGAGTCCAAATATTATATCCATCTTCATTTTGCCACCTTCGTTTGCGATGCTGGAGAGACGCCTTCGCCGGCGGCAAACCGAATCGGATCAGGAGCTTCAACAACGTTTGACGATTGCAAGGTCCGAAATAGGCTGGATCAAAGATTACGACTACTGCGTCATAAATCCTGATGACAATATCAATCAAGCCGTGCAACAGATTCAGCACATTATTGCTGCCCAACGCTGCCGCATTAGTGAATCGTTCTTGGAGTGGACTACTGAAGAATTTTCACGCCCGATCTCGTAGAGTTAGAGCATGTTTAAAAGAAATTTTCCACAATGAAAGTGACTGTAATCGGAAACATGGCACCACTTGTCTGGCAACTCGGATTGATACCTGATTTCCATACCAACACTCCTTCGGCTTTAACGTCGAATCTGTCTAAAACCCTGTGATGGCAAGCGTTTTCCCTCTTTTCGCAGACACTACTTCTAGGTTGAGCACTGCCTAGAACCTACGTTATTAGAGATAACCCCTAAGTGGAATTCCGAATCGGGGCAATTCGAAAATGGAGTTCGAAAACAAAAAGATCATCCTCGGCGTGACCGGCGGAATCGCCATTCATAAATCCCTCGATCTGGCAAGCCAATTGGTCAAGCAGGGCGTTTCGGTGCACGTCGTGATGACGGAAAACGCGACACGATTGATCCAACCACTTCAATTCCAAGTCATCTCGCGAAACCCGGTGTTGCTTGACCTTTTTGACGTAGGCTCCAAGTGGAAACCCTTGCATATCAACGTTGCCGAACGTGCCGACCTCCTGGCAATTGTGCCCGCCACTGCAAACTTCATCGGTAAAATGGCAAACGGCATCGCCGATGACGCACTGAGCACCGTCGCAATCTCCGTTCACTGCCCCATATTGGTTGCACCGGCAATGGAAGAGCACATGTACCACAACCCGTATGTAAAAACGAACATCGAAAAACTGAAATCTAACGGCGTCGAAATTGTAGAACCTCTCCACGGCGATCTCGCCTCCGGTCATCAAGGGATGGGTCGACTGAATACTATTGACTCCATACTCAGTCGAGTGACTCATCTGCTGAATGGGCGGCAGGATTTAAAGGGTAAAAGGGTAGTGGTTACGGCTGGGCCAACGCGAGAATATATTGATCCTACCCGTTTCATTAGCAACCCTTCCAGCGGGAAGATGGGTTACGCCGTCGCCGAAGCAGCCCAACGGCGCGGCGCGGATGTCACGCTCATCAGCGGTCCAACGACAGTTTCGCCTCCTGCCGGGGTGGAACTTTGTTACGTCGAAACTGCCTGCGAGATGCAAGACGCGGTTCTAAGAGTGTACGATAAGGTGAACATCGCGGTGATGGCAGCGGCAGTCTCAGACTACCGTCCACAGGCGTTTTCGCCGGACAAATTAAAGAAATCTGCCGATCATCTGACTTTACCGCTCAAGAGAAATCCTGATATTGCCGAGATGCTGGGCAAGCGCAAGAGAAAACAAATTCTGGTCTGTTTCGCGGCCGAGACGGGGAATCTCTTGGAAAACGCCCAATCAAAGTTAATCAGCAAGAATTGTGACCTGATGGTAGCCAACGACATCTTAGCCAAAGGCGCTGGATTTCAACAAGACACCAACATCGTAACGTTATTGGACCACTCAGATAAACAGGAACAGTTGCCCCTGCTGTCCAAGAAGGAACTCGCGGACATCATCTTGGATCGGGTCGTTGCTATGATAGAAGAACGGGGTTGAGCATCGGCGGTGGTAGCAAGCGCATTCAGAAGAAGGTGGGAGTAAGCACCGGACGCGAGACTATCCCGCCGCGAGTTGAAAGACGTGTCTTCAAACCTCAACCAATTAAGCCAACGCATTATGCATCACGACAGCAAGCGATTAATTAGTGCGTCAGAAGCAGTTAAGGAAAATCTACTATTTCAAGTTCAGATTCTCTTTGCAGGGATGTTTTATCACTTTCTGACTTTCCTGGCATTCTTCGGCTTTTTGGGCTGCATGGCAGGTACTCGGTCTGATACAGAACAATCAATTACCAGAGTTGACGGAGACGCGACAATACAGTTTCCTCCTAGCGGGACAGAGATGGTGTTCATTCCGGCGGGGGAATTTGAGATGGGCAGCCGAGATGGCGCACCTGATGAACAGCCTGTCCACACCGTTCGCCTAACTGAATTCTACATCGACAAATACGAAGTCACGGTCGGGCAATACCGAAAGTTCGTTCATGAAACCGGGGCGGCATTTCCCGACTGGGAAGAAGTGGCGCGCTATGCTGAATCTGATCGACATCCCATGGTAAATGTCAGTTGGTACGACGCAATGGCTTACGCCAAGTGGGCAGGAAAGACACTCCCCACGGAGGCGCAGTGGGAATCCGCCGCGCGCGGCGGATTAAAAGGAAAGGTTTACCCCTGGGGCAACAAAGCACTTGATGTCACAAAGGCAAACTACGAAGATTCCAGTGCCGGAAAAACCGTTCCCGTCGGCTCATACCCGTCCAACGGTTACGGTTTGCACGACATGGTAGGCAACGTGTGGGAGTGGTGCATCGACGAGTACATTGCGGATTTCTACGAGACGAGCCCTGGCAAGAACCCGGTTGCAGGACCTAGGATATCTCTCTTGGACGATAGCTTTCGGAAAGTCATTACACGCCGTGTAGTTCGGGGCGGTGGCTGGGATGCGGCTTCACGCAGACTTCGCGTGGCATATCGCGATGGAAACGGGCCTAGAGGCAAAGTCGATAGCGTTGGTTTTCGTTGTGTCCGCCAATAAAATCGACAGTCAACAAAAAACCCCGAGGAATTACAGGATTCCATCGGGGTTAATGATGTTGTCGATTCAAGCGATCTCAATCACACGGATTGAGGCAATATTCAAAATGTTAGCGGCTTGCATGGGCTCTGTCGCCAGCCTCTTTACATTTCGAATACTTTGTACCGCACAGTCAGTCGTAACAAAACTGTTTGTCTAAGTCCTTGGCAAAAAAGAAGTCCCCGCCATGCCCGCAATAGTGGATCTCCGTATCGGACCCCGGCAGTGGCGCATAGAGATAGAAAGCAGGCTTCAAGTTATCCCTAATGTCGCTGCCAGAGGGTTCGGTGGGTTTCTCCACAACTTCAATTCCCGCCTTGGTGACATTAAGAAATGATGTCTTCTCGGCTGTAAAGCCGATAATCTCATAAGACCCGAAATTCCCGCCTTTAAACTTGTCCGGAACGCTTATTGTAAATTTGCCTCTTCTCTTCCCACCAGTGTTATTTTTCAGCCACCCCACCGGACCTATATATTCCGACTTCTGATTGACAGTGTCGTGCACCCAAGCAAAAATGGATCGACGTCCTTCGGGCATTTTTAACCCGATATAGCTACCTCTAAACTCGTTCTTCTCGGCGTCGTATATGATGGTTCCTTTCGGCCCTACATCGTTCTTGAAATCATAGCCATCAATGAGTAAACTGCCGTACATCGGTTGAACTTTCGACTCTCCGTCCGCTTGATTATAGACACCAAATGCGGAAATAAAGATGGCAGTAATACATGCCAGTGTTAATACAATCTTCCGTTTCACAGAAAACTCCTTTCAAGTTGTTGTCCTTGGTCGACTTGAGGGTTGCCAGCACAAATCCCTCCTTGACTCGGTCACTGAACGTATATATCATGATGGCAAACTCGCGCCAACTCAAAAATTGCCGCAGTCGAAAGTATGATACCGCCTAATCACGCTAAAAGCTAATCCAGAATACAGAAGCTTCCTAGAAGAGGAGACGAATTCGTAATGTCTACAGCAACAAGCACAATCCTTGGTCTTGTGTTTCTAGGTCTCGGAAATGCCTCCGTTTTTTTGATGTATAAACTGTGGGGATATCCGTTCGACCACGAAACACGCACGAGCGCAGCTCCTCGATCGCTCATGCTTATACACCGTTTGATTGGCTACGCCTACGCAATACTATATGTGTTCATGATGTGGCACATGGTGCCCCGCTTGTGGAACTATCAGATTGAATTGCCGCCGCGCACTGTTGCTCATTTAATGCTAGGCATCACGATTGGTGTGCTTCTCCTTGTCAAAATTACTATTCTTCGCTTCTTCAGACATTTTGAGGAAGCAATGCCATATCTTGGAACAACACTCTTACTGTGTACTTGGCTCCTAATCGGCCTCTCCGTCCCGTTTAGTCTCCGCGAAACGACGCTCCAGACCAGTGCATTCAGCGAAGCCGGAATGCAAAGGACACGTAAACTTCTGACTAGCGCCGGCTTACCTCCTGAAGCGCCGCTCGACCAACTCGCGACCAAGCGGAAACTTAGGGACGGTCAAAACACCCTTCGGAAAAAATGTGTTCAGTGCCACGACCTGCGCACAATCTTGGCGCGTCCACGCATCCCATCTGACTGGGTTCGATTAGTCAATCGAATGACGATAAAACCGGTTATCGGAGAACCGATTGGAGAAAAAGAGTCTTGGGCAGTATCAGCATACCTAATCGCTATTACGCCCGACCTACAGATCGCCATGAAAGAACAGAGAAAACAGGAAATTCAGTCGGACATGGCACAGGTAGCATTTCAGTCAGCCTCGATTCCGTCTCCCGATGCAATTCCAAACCCAGACAGCGCAGTCATTCAAAACCCGGACGATGCGAGTTACGACCCGGAGGAAGCACAGATCTTGTTTGAAGATACATGTTCTCAATGCCACCCTCTATCAGATGTTGACATCGCACCCCCAACGACCGAAGCGGAAACCGGCGAGCTAATATCGCGGATGATTGACAACGGTCTTTTTCTTTTAGAGGAGGAAATTGAGATTATTGCCCGCTTCCTCAACGAAACCTACGTGAATCAATAATCTACTGCGCCGCAGTTTGGGTTCGGACTATTCTAGCAAGGTTCCGTCGCCCGACTGGATTCTTTGATTTGCCGGGAGTAACACTGACTCCTATTGAGTTTCTATGCGCAAATATTTTCTCCTCTCATCGATCCTTGATTTCCATGACTCCATATCAGAAGGTTCACGAATACCTGAGACGCACGGGAAAGCGTCCCAAAAAGCGTCTCAGCCAAAACTTCTTAATCGATCCAAATGTCCTACCGATTATCATTGACGCTATAGACATAGAAGACACTGATCTTGTTCTTGAAATTGGCGCAGGACTCGGATATCTTACCAAGGCGTTGGGAGACAATGCGAAAACCGTGGTTAGCGTTGAGGTTGACGCCGATTTATACGCGGAGTTACACCGCGAGTTTGGAAATTATCCACGGATCCATATTGTTCAGGCAGACATTCTCAAGTTAAACCTCTTCCCGATTCTCGGGGGTGTCCCCCGCCTTAACGCCAAAGTTGTTGGCAACCTTCCATATCACATTACTACGCCAATTCTCTGGAAGTTATTGGCGCACTATGAATTGATCGGTAGTTGCGTGCTGATGATGCAGACGGAGGTCGCCCAACGCATAGTTGCGTCTCCCGGTGGCAAAGACTACGGTGCACTTTCTGTCGCAGTATCCTACTATGCCAGATCCGAGATTCTTCGATCTTTCTCATCAGATCAGTTTTACCCTATCCCTAGTGTGGATTCTGCTTTGGTCCGACTAACAATAGGAGAAACACCCAGCGTTGAAGTTGGGGACGAAGCACTGTTCTTCAGAATTCTTCGTGCGGCGTTCCAATTTCGGCGTAAGACGCTGCGGAACGCAATGCTGCGAGCTGGACTCCCAGTGTCGAGCGGAGGGCTTGATGAAGTCTTGGAAGAACTCCGCATTGACGGACGTCGTCGTGGTGAAACATTAGACATTCGGGAGTTTGCGTCTCTAGCGAATTCTATCAACCACAGAATTGATCGGACACTAACGCCACACTGAACTAGGTTCCGCGAGCATTAATCTAGGGCATGCCTGGAATTCCTTGAGGAATTCGTTAGCGCACAGGCGAGGATTCAGCGACTGAACAGGATCAAGGGAGCGAATTATTACCGATCAACCGAATGATTAACTGAGTGGATAGCAAATGCGATAGAAATCCACTCCTAGCTCCACGACATAGGAACACGTACCACGCGCTGGATATTCTTGAATGTTCCAAATTGCCTCCACGTGAATTAGGGTGAGAACTCTCGGACTGGAGACCGGTTCATTTCTTCAAATGTCAACTCCGTTTGGCATACGGGCACGTTTGCAAATAGAGTTGACCACGTCCACCTCCATTATGTAGAATAACACACACGGCGAGCTAGATTGCACGACGTTCGATAGGAATCTTTCTGATTATGTGTAAACGCAAGAAAATTATACACTTCTGAACCGGCGAGCGGTAATGAGTCAATCAGACAACAGATTTTGAGGTTCAAGGGTTATGGTGCGGGTGGAATCGGGAATTCGAAACACACATGGTGAAGAGGAGTTTGTGTGAATGAAGAAAGTGCGCGTGTTCCTGCTCATTTTGTTGTGCGCAGGTATTTTCTCCAGTGTTAGTACGGCTTTTGGAGTGAGTTTCCTGAAGTTTGAACGTGAATTTTCCGGTAAGGGCTCAACAGACGGGGCTTTTAGCGCAAACATCCGCGTTGCGTTTGACGCTGAAGGACAGATTTATGTGAGCGATGCCGACAATCGATTGATACAGAAACTCTCACCTAGCGGCGAATTTCTAATGCAAATCCCAGAGGATCCACACGCGATTGACAATAAACTGAAGAAACCGGGTGATATTGCAATCGATAGCGATGGAAATATCTACGTGGCTGAGACCACCGCACATCACATTGCTGATACTGATGACCCAAAGATATATATGTTTGCGCCGTGTGTCCACAAATTTGACTCAAGCGGCAAATTGATTCACACCTACTTTGTCGATCCGGTCGACGTGCGTCCAAAGCAAGTGTTGGCTGCTAGCTTAATCGTCGACGAAGAGGGAAAAACTGCATTTGGCGTTCAACCAAAAGGCCATGACCGCGCACTCCTCATCGCAGTGAACAGTCAGAACCGGCTTTTTGTGCTTGATGCGAAAAGAGGACGCATCCACCAGTTTGACGACACCGGGAAAGAGCTGCGTGTGTTCGGACGATACGGCGCGGGAAATGGTGAATTTGATCGCGACGCTTCCGACATTGCAATTGATACACGGGATAACGTATTAATTGCAGATACCGGAAATCATCGCGTAGTCAAGTTCGATTCCGAGGGACAGTTTATCCTGAATTTTGGTGTTAAAGGACGCAACGATGGTCAATTCACAAAGCCCATTGCAATTACGCCCTTGATAACGGGCGAAATTTTGGTCAAGGATTCTAGCCAATTCAAACGACATTTGGGCGAGTTACCCAGCGGTGGTGTCTTAAGCCTTATTCCAACGACAGCAGCGGGAATAGGAGATCTGGTAATTCAATCAGGCAGATCCCACTCCGCGCTACTTGGTCAAGGATTCAAGGAGCAGTCCAATTTCGATGCCTTGAATCGCCGTATCCGTCTTCTGGAGGAAGCTGAGTATAGGCGCTATTTTACCGAATATTTTGATGATAACGAAGAAGGCGGCAAGGACGAAAATAGGAAAGAGGAAGATGAGGATCTGAAAGCGGCAACCATCCGAGCCATTGTTTACCATAACGTGATTATGCGTGTGCAGAGATTCGGCGGCAATGGTAAGTATCTAGGGCGAATAATATATCAAATTGATAAACAGGACGAAAAAAATCAGGATGTTGCATTTCTCGTGCTTGATGCACTTGGACATATCTACCTGAGGGATGGAAGCGACCTTGTCATTCGCCAATATTCAGTGGAAGGGTTTAGCCTAAGACCATCTCAGATGGACGGACTATACAATGCACGGGCAGCCAATGTTGATAATAGTTTTTCAGAGGACTACGAGGACATCGATCCGAATGCTGACATTCAAGACGACATTAATCAACTGGAATTGAGCAATGCTTTTCTCTGGAATTACAATCTGTCGGAGCGTTGGAGTCTGATGTTCGCTGACACGCTCTCGTACAGCGAACTAGACGAGCGGTACGTAACGCCACCAAAAGCCGAAGATAGTTACGATCTTCAGACAAAATCACTAACAAATACCCTCGCGGCTAACCTAAAATTTATTACCGATCCAAATCCGTATCGTTACAAGGAATTGAATATTTACCTAGAGCGAATTGATGGAACATCGGATCTTGATCAGGCGGCGATTTTCCAAGAGGTCAACAAACAACGTCAGGACAGCGAGGGTGACGCCAGTGCCGTCTCGGTAGGGTTGAACTGGGATATACTGTCGAGAGCAAATCTCTGGGTGGAATATGCGAATTTCAATCCCGCAGACACGAGCCGTAATTTCGTCCGCCGCTATTTTGACGTGTCGGGAGATCTTTACGAAGTGTTCGGAAGCCGCAATGAAATGAAGAAGCTTGCCGGTGAATTGACTATCAAATTTTGAGTCCGGCTCAAATCAACGTGTCTCGCAACCCAATTCAAAGTCTGAATTCAGTAACTAGCAGTTTATAATGACGAGACCACCAAAATACCCTACCTGCAACCTGAAATGGTTACAGAAAGGGCGATGGACAACTCGGTAAATACGGACTATCAACACATTTCTGTAGAACCAATTTCCGGTGCTCTCGGCGCGGAGATTAGTGGCGTGAATCTGTCGCAGCAGCTTGCATCTGAGGTGGCTGCGGAGATCCATGGTGCTCTCCTTGACCATCTCGTAATATTCTTTCCTAACCAAGAACTCACCCCCCAAGAGCAACTCTCCTTTGCCCAGCACTTTGGCTCACCAATTGAATATCCGCAATTGAAGGGTTTACCAGACTGTCCGATGGTCACGGCCGTAACCAAATTGGAACACGAACGTGCGAATTTTGGTGGGGTGTGGCATTCTGACACCACGTATTTGGAGTATCCGCCTGCCGCGAGCATGCTCTATGCGGTTGAGATTCCACCCTACGGTGGTGACACGCTGTTCGCTAATCAATACATTGCCTACGAAACCCTTTCAGACGGCCTTAAAGAAACGCTTGATGGTCTCGTCGCAGTAAATGTCTCCACGAAACCTGAGGTGTCTAAGACACGCGAGCACCGTTTGCGCGAGTCAGGTGAAAATTTGAAGGCGCTAGTAGGTACGCATCCGGTTGTACGCACACATCCGGAGACTGGTCGGAAAGCCCTGTATGTCAATAACGCACATACACTAAAGTTCGAAGGGTGGACCGAGCGAGAAAGCCTGCCTTTGCTAAACCATCTCTTCAACCACCAAGTGAAACCAGAATTTACTTGCCGTTTCCGTTGGAGCAGAGGCAGCCTTGCGTTCTGGGATAATCGCAGTACTCAGCACAATCCGGTGAACGACTATCAAGGCTATCGGAGGGTCATGCATCGTGTCACATTGGCGGGTGACAAACCCCGTTGAGCATAAAATTCGGAATCTGAATAGTAATAGGCTTCAGATCGGCATGGACCGTTACACCCAAATCGTTTGTCGGTTTTGGCATCACATCTCGCGCTCATCTCCATTAACGCGCCTTACTCACCATCGTAACTTCCGCACACGCCTAGCTCAAAACCACGTCGTAAGTCGTTGCATTGGTCTTGGTATGGGGAAGTTGCTCTTTCGACAACAACTCCTTTGTTCCAGGTCCAAACCGCTCCTGCTGGATTGACAAATCCAGCAGATTCTAATCTATAGAGAATCTCTATGCCCGTAGAAATCGATAGCTTCTTTCTTCTGCTCCGAAGCAATGACTATTAAGGGTGGAGCGGTGGAAGACTTCCGCCCTTCCACTCTTCCATCCTTCCAATCCCAGTCTTCCTAGTCGATGCGGAAGATGAACTTTTGTATTGAAACTTGCTTAAGTGGGAGCCAAACATGGCGAGATTAGCCCTAGGACTAGACTCCAGTACGCAGAGCCTGTCAGCAATCATCGTTGACATTGATAACGCAGAGAAACTTTTCGAACATTCGCTAGATTATCGGAAAGAGGATAGGATTAACAATTTTGGCATCGGACATGACTACATTATCCCGCCGCGGGTAGATGGTGAGGCGGACCAGCCGCCTGAGATGTTTCTGGCATCTTTGGATGTAATGTTCAACGATTTCCAAACTTTGGGCGTCGCTGTCGAGGACATTGTCCTCATTAACAGTTCCGGTCAACAGCATGGGCATGTGTATTTGAACAATCGGGCTGAAAGCCAGTTTTCACAGTTAAGGGAAGGAGGCCGCGGAGAATTATCGCTCGCAATGTTACTTAGCGGGAGTTTCGCGTACCTAACAGCACCCATCTGGATGACATCCAATACCGTAAAACAGGCAAACTGTGTACGAACAGGAGTTGGAGGAAGCGATATAATGATTCGCCTTTCCGGATCGAATGCACCGTTAAGGTTCACGGGAGCAGTGATTAGGCGAGTCGCCGAACAGTTTCCCGATGTTTATCGGGCAACGGAAAACATCCAATTGATCAGTAGCCTCATACCTTCAATTCTGACGGGAAACTCCAAGGCGCCTATTGATTACGGCAACGCCTGCGGCATGTCCCTCATGGACTATGAAAAGAAGAATTGGGCACTTGAGTTGATCAAGGCAACATCTGAGGGATTACCGGGAGGCGCCGGAGCGTTGGCAAGGAAATTACCCGACGTGGTAGCTCCCGACACAGTGGTAGGAAATATTGGAGCGTATTTTGTAGAAAAATACGGATTTTGTCCGGAATGCAAAGTGATTGCTGGTTCTGGAGATAATCCTCAAGCGAAAACGCTGGTGGCGGGAGATTTACTCAGTTTGGGAACTAGCATTGTCAATATGGTGTCAACTGGTATCGACATGCGCGATATGCACGGATTGGCGAACTCCATGTATGACGGCGTCGGAAGACCGTTCATATTCGGCTGTAGGACGAATGGCGCGATGGTCTGGGATCGAGTCAGATCACTATACGGCTTGGAAAAAGAGGATTATGAACAAGGAGAAGCGGCGTTGAAGCAGGTCACACCTGGATCTTCTATGACCTTCTGGCAGCCAAACAACGAGTCTTTTCCTCCTTCTGGCAGCTTCGATGTCATCCGAGTTACGCCTCACACGGATACGGGGTTAGCATCAGACTATTCGGGAGTTATTGACACAAGTTTGGCTGCAATGTACGTGCATTCTGAACAATTCACTGGAACAGGAGATGTACCCTTGTACGTCACCGGCGGCGCAACAGACAGCCCGGGAATCATGAGGCGTGTAACCGCCATTTGGAATCGTGAGGTTATCCCCATTGAAAAAGGAGGACCAGCTTTGGGGGCGGCAGTCGCAGGTATTTACGCATACTGTAAATCTCGGAATGAACCGTTTTGCCTTGAGGATTATTGTCGTTCAGTCTTAAGAAGATCGATGCCGATTTCGCCGCTACCTGAAGATGTTAAGGCTTATCATTTTCCCGGAAAATTCCTTGAACAGTTCAACGTGGAGGAAGCTAAGATTATCGCTCAACATCCAATCAGCCAAGCACCTGCGAAGGGTGAGGTCTAAAGAATTTCCACAGTGCTAGGATAAAGATGGCTGCGATTTACGCTTAACTCTCATTGATGGGTCCGATCTACCCGATTATGCATTTGACAGATTCTTACTAACCTGATAATGTTTATATGCGCCAAAAAACGATGCCGTGGAACACCTATGTCCTACACGAAAACCCTGTAGTTGGCATCGCTTTAGTATTAGATTTTGTGGCTCTTCAGAGTTAAGTGTGGAAAAGGAGTTAGCTATAAGAATGCTGCAATGACTCGGATTCGGAAATGCTCAAAGTTTCGAAATCCAAAAGCCCGGCGCTTGATGAGTTTGATTTTGTTGTTAATGCCTTCGACAATGCCACTAGTCGTGCGGTGACAAAAGTAATTGGCAATTCGGTGTATCCAGTTTGCCAGCGTCCTACGGAATTGCGGAAACAACCCCGCTTTCTCAGCAATGAGATTCCATTTCCGTAGGCGCTTAATTGCCTTTTCTTTTGTGGACTTACACTCAAAGATATGTCGCAAACACTCCTTGAGCCGATGAGCTGTCTTGACCAAAGGAGACACTTGATATACGTGCTCAAGCGCCGCTTGCTGCTTATCGGTTAAGTCTTGTCGATTTTTTAACAGCGCATAGTGAGCACCTTTCAGTGCTTGAGGGTGTACTTTCTTTTGCTGATTCTTCAACTGCTTGAGTTCCCGGTTGACTGCCTGCATCACATGAAACCGGTCGGCAGTAATAACCGCGTGGGGCAACAACTCAGCACAGACCGCATCATAGGGACTCCACATATCGATGGCGACTTCTTGAATCTGTGCACGTTCAAAAGCTGATAGCCGTTCAAGTCGTGCCCTAAGTTTCTCTTGGGTTCGCGATTTGAGCACATCAACGATTTCTTTTGTGTCTAGGTTGCTCAGAATCAAGGCAAAGTTTCCTCTTCCCTTACGCAACGCAATTTCGTCAATACCCAAACGTTGGAGGTCGGCAAAGGGGGTTAGAGGGATACGGCATCCGGCTTCGTGGAGGAAGATGCTTTCAATCTGGTCATAAGTTAGCTGTTCAACCCGACGTACTGCACTGATGTTGTTCTCTCGAACTTGAAGGAATATCCAATGTTGGTAACGACGGGTGTAATCACGTCGCTCGTCGACAAAGCCTAGGGACTCAGAGAACGCGCGGTGACAGTCGTCACAAAAGAATCGGCGCCTGATAAAGCGTAGATAAGTCGGCTTGCCACTGATAGGAAGGTCGCGAACCATGCGACGGTGTCTTTCGTGCAACGTTTTTGAGGTTTTACCACAGTGAGGACATGCTGTTGTCTGAGATGTGGATTCAATGTCCAGTGTGATTTTATCTGTCTCAATCTCGGCAGAAATCACGTGGTAATTAGGAATATCAAGCAGTTGTGTTAAAAGCGCATACATCGGAGCCTCCAGAGTCATATCGCATCGTATTCAAATCAACTTGCACTCATAGAAAAAAACGCATGTACCTATAGCAAGTTTCATTCCCACACTTAACTCTGAAGAACCGATTTTGTTTGTTAAAAGAGTTTCAAAGATTTAGTCAAAAAACTAACATTTTCTACTTCCAATCACTTGAAAGGAGAGTTTCGTGCATAATATCAGCTTTGGATTAGGCTCAACCTTGTTGGTCTCATGCCTCCTCTTTTTTTCCACTCCGCTCGCCCAAGCCGAGATATCTGAACAAGCTCAACTCGGCCGCGAGTTATTTTACGATCCATCTTTCGGAGGTACGCTCAATCCTAAAAAGATTAGCGGCCTTGCTTGCGCGGACTGCCATGCAGATTTCGACGAAGACGCAAACCCCGACGGCAAAATCCGGGCAGGTCACAGTATCATCGGTGTACCGCAGCGCGGAGAGGCAAAAGGCGGGATGATTAAAGCTGACATATTCAGACGTGCAGCAGGCGGCGGCGGGTTCTGCTATCAACATTTTCTGCAGCGTGTGCCAGCCAACAAAGTAGACCCGATTGCAATCCCGGCGGAACAAGCAGAGGCGTTGATGGCATACTTCGAGTATGTGTCAGGAGAAAATAAGGGGCCGCAATTTGAACTCAAAGAACTCGACAGAGAAGCAGCGAGTTCAGCGGCGGACAAAATCGTTGCTTTGGAAGGTGATGCGAAAAAGGGATGGAAGTTGTATAGCCGAGCCTGTAACGATTGTCACCCAACCGCACGAAAAGCTGGAATTGGTTCGCAACTCATTCGCCGTAAGCCGCCTTCCAACATACCGAAGACACTACATAAATATGCAGCCAAAATTCGTGGTGGCGGTTTCATTATGCCATTTTACTCGGAAGATCGGTTGTCCGATCAGGATATCGCCGACATTATCGCGTTCCTACACCAAGAAATGACAGCTGGAAGATAATTTCGGGATTCGAAAAGTTTTAGCTTAATCGCTTCGTTAACTTGATTCCCTGGATGTTTTCAAAAGTGGAAAGTTCTTGGAAAAACGGCTCCCAGCCTTCAGGATCCTTAAACGTAATGTGATATCTGAACTCGACTCCGCCGGTTTTCGACGTTTCCTGATGGATGAGTCGTTCGTGGATGAGATGCTTGCTGAATATGGAACGGACAATCGGTTCAAAGGCTGAATCAAGAGGTGCTTTAAAGGTAAGTTGAAATGTCTCGCGATTGGGGTGTCTTCCATGCCACCAATGAAGTAGCATGATGATTCCGCTAATCAGAAACGTACCTAGAATGGCGATGGGTGGATCGCTTGCACCAACAGCCATCCCTGTTGCCAGTGCGAAAAATACGAAAGCAATATCTCGTGGATCCTGCACGACAGTGCGGAATCGAATAATCGACAGCGCGCCAACAAGGCTAAACGCTCGCGCCACGCTGTCGCCGATAACAACCATCACAACCGATATTAACATACAGAGTATGATAAGCGTATCGGTGAAGGACCGCTCGGCATTACCCATGTGCGTCCAGTGGTAAACGACGGAAATCACGATGCCGAGTGAAAAAGCGAGCAACAGTTTGAGGGCAATCGATCCAACTGTTGCCACAGAGTACGGAACCAAGAACTCGTTCAAAAAATCCATAGGTTGCTAAGCCGTTAGACTGCTTGTACTAGATAGAAATTCGCTCTTCAGTGCAGATGCTTATCTGCCATCCGCTTGAGAAACGCTAAACCCTCAGTTGCCAAAATTTCGGCGCTCGGAGCGATATCCCGCCAGATTGCAGTCGCCGCTGCGATTCCTTTCACAGCGGGCGTAAACGACTCGATTACCAACCACCGATCATAGTGGATTGCTGCGAGCGCGTTGAATACTCCTTCCCAATCAACTAATCCGGTGCCCGGTGTTCCTCGGTCATTTTCGCATGCGTGGAGATGATGCAATAACTCGCCCGTGTCGGCAATGGCTCGCGTTAGGTTTTTCTCCTCAATATTCATGTGAAATGTGTCCAAATGAATCTTGAAGAATGGACTGTTGACGGCAGTTGCAAGTTTAATGGCGTCAGCAGCAATGTTAATGAAGTACGCCTCGAAACGGTTCAAAGGCTCAACTGCGACGGTAACACCACGATGTCCTGCAAATTCTGCTATTTCGCCGAGAATGTCAACACACCAATCCCACTCCTGCTGGTTTCTACCACGTCCAACCAAGGCGCCGACGGCACTGTATACAGGACCTACAAGCGTGTCACCGCCCAACTCTGCGAGCACATCAATCGACCGCTTCAGATACTCCTTTCCATGCTCGCGATTTGCAATATCTTCATGGATTGGGTTGCGATTGTGCGCCATGATGGCACATCCTATCGGGTGAAGATTTGTATCCTTTAACACCGTCTTCGTGTGCGGTATATCTACAGTTGCAGGGTCGAAGATGGGAATTTCAACGCCATCGAAACCCATCTCTGCAACTTTTGGAATCAAGTCGACGGTATCGCGGTCGAATTTGTCCGCCCACAACAGCAGGTTGACTCCATATTTTGGCATGATCTCTTCTCCCAATTCTCGCTACTTATGTGTGAGCTGAAATTTTTTTCCGATTACGTCCAACATTCGGCCTGTCGCATGAGGTTGTGCTCAGGTTTCTTTTCCCCATTAACGACGATGAAAGCGCCGCTCCAACTCATTTTTGCTCATTTCGATAGTAATCGGTCGAGAGTGCGGGCAATTGAATGGCAATTTCGCCTGCGATAACTCCTTAATTAGGTTCACCATCTCCTCCATAGTCAGCGGATCTCCTGCCTTGACGGCAGATTTACAGGCAAGTGTAATCAATGCTCGATCTTGAATCTCAAGCAATTCTACTGCGGGCTGCTCCATGGTTGCGATCTTGTCTAGGAGATCTATCACAGTGTCGGATGCAAGGCGAACGGGAAGCGGCGCTGGTATGGAACGGACGAGAATCGTGTTTCCTCCAAATGGCTCCACATCGAATCCCAACTCTCTGAAGAGACTTTCGTATGCGTTAAAGGTGTTCAATTGATGCGAGTTGACTTCTATCGTCACCGGAAGCAACAATCCCTGCACCGGTATACCATCGGATTTCAACTGCTCCATGAATCGTTCGTAGAGCACCCGCTCCGCCGCTACATGTTGATCTATGATGAACACCCTATCTTGACTTTCCGCAACAATGTAGGTGTTGAAGAGATTGGTTTTTAACTCTACCTTTTCGAAATCAAACAAATCGAGGGGCACACCTTCCGGAACTGCCCGATGAGGCGGTTGAACAGCACTTGAAATGGGTTGATGCTGTGTTTTTGATCTATCTTCTGATGATTCGCTATTCTCACTCGCGACAGAATCGAACCGAGGATTTGTCGGTGCAGTCTCAGTTGGTTGAGCAGATACTTCAGTTCTTACTCCTTTAGCAAACGTTGCAATATCGTCACTAGTCCAAAAATCTCGTTTTTCTTTCGCACCCGCCATGATCACTTGCGATGAGTCAGTAATTCCCCTTACTTCGGCCGAATTTTCTTTCTTCTCCTCTGCAGTTATGTCTTGTCCATCAGATTCTATTCTTGGAATATATTTATGCCTGTAGATACCGCTGTGAATAACCCGCACCACGCCACCGTACATACCTTGTTCATTCCGAAACCGCACCTCAATTTTAGCGGGATGGACATTGACATCAACCTCCTCAGTATCCATTGTCAGAAAAAGGAAGGCGACAGCATATCGATCTTTGGGTACCATTGAGCGCATCGCTTCGGTAAGCGCAGCTCCGAGTATTTTGCTGCGGATGGGACGTCGATTCAGAAAGAAAAGTTGATAGTTTCGATTTGATTTCGTCAACTCAGGTTTGCCGATAAAACAGTGGAAGTGAAGTTTTGAAAGATCGGCATCAAATTCAATTAAATTCTCGGCAAATTCCTTTCCATATAACAGACGAATCCGCTCAAGATGCGACTCGCAAGAACGCACATCAATCGATGATCGTCCATTATGAGAAAGGGAAAATTGAACTTTCGGATGAGCAAGCGCCGCCCACATAACTTGGTTTGTGATGTGGTTAAATTCTGTTGTTCCACTCTTAAGGAATTTTTGGCGCGCCGGAACATTGTAGAAGAGGTTGTTAACGGTTACATGGGTGCCTGGTGAACAACCACTCCCTTGCACAGATCGCACAACACCACTTTCAACAGTTACTCTGGTACCCTCAAGTGCTTCTGCAGTTCGGGTCAAAAGCTCAAACTGTGATACAGAAGCGATGCTCGGCAACGCCTCGCCGCGAAATCCGAACGTCTGGATTCGCTGGAGGTCCTCGATGCAACGCACTTTGCTCGTTGCATGCCGCTCTAATGCGATCAAAGCGTCCTCGCGAGTCATCCCCGTCCCGTTGTCGGAAACGCGAAGGAGTCTTTTACCGCCGGCACGGACTTCAACACCAACACTCGTACTCCGCGCATCAACAGCATTTTCAATTAATTCTTTAACAGCTGAAGCTGGACGTTCAACAACCTCCCCAGCGGCAATCTTGTTCGAGACATCGGGCGGTAAGATTCTAATTTTCGTCATAGCAAGCCCCTGCTGAGCAGTTGTTTAGTATTGTAGAAATTGGTAATACTGTACGTCGGAAATCTTGACTACGGATGGTAGACACAGGAATGTAGATTCGAGAAAGTCTAATTATCCACGGCATTAAGATGACAGTGGCAGGCATGCCAATCGGTGAAGACGGGCACGGATGGATTGGCTTCAGGGCAATGCACCGTTTCTTCAGAGCAATGGGGAAAAACATGAAAGCGTGTCGGCGGATTTTTGGGAGATGGCACACCACTTCGAAGGCGAATTCATTTAACTCCCGATTTGCATCGATTCACCATTTACTGCGTGGTCGAGTCTCTCAACAGCTTGGAATTACGTTTTCAGATTCTCAACACACGGTAACGTGCCGTTCATCGAAAGCCTTAGTGATCTATTCGCTAAGAATTTAATGCTTACGAGACTAGCAAAAAAAACTGTTCTACCACGCCGGTAGGTGCGGTTTCTAACCGCACCGGCACCCAACACTAACCATATTTTTTTGGAAAATAAACCACTTAGTGGTCGGCTATTGGAATCCACGCAACGGCGCTACTCTAACATAGGAGATACAGTGTGTCAACTGCAAAAACAGTTTACGGGACGGGGTATGTGCCGTACCATGTCATTCAAGAAAGTAACGGCCGTTCCGACTGACTACATGCAATCCTCGATCTAAACACCCGTCACAAGAAGGCGAACATTACGGTCCACACCTACAGAATAGGGTCGTTCTTGTAACCTAGGGACTAACAGGGGCACGTGGATTCGGAGCCAGTCTTTCGCAACACAACCAATGGATTTTTGATGCGATTCCCCTAGAACGGAATGTGGATGGCTTGACGCTGTCCGATAAACCAACTATAATGGTTGTAGCCCCACAACAGAATTTAAGGGTGTAGCGAGTGCGTTGCCGATTTGGTAATCACAGCACGGTGCTTCTTGATGTAGCAAGGAACTCATGGATTGCACGATCCAAGATTGAGATAGGAGGTACCAATCAAATGAAACCCATGCTCATAAACTGGATTATCGGAATTTTCCTGATTGTTTCTTGCCCGTGCCACATTGTTCAGTCCGGAACGTGGCGGGACGATTTCGAAGACAAGGCAACTACCGAATGGACAATTTACAATTTAGACCGTCGAGTTGAGAAGTGGTGGATTGACGACGGAGAAGCTGTGGGCGAGATTTTTCTCCCGGGATTCATGAGCTTATGGTTGACGGGAGAGCTAAGTTGGCGCGATTATTCAGTTTCGTGCCGAGTCAAACTGGTAGAGGAGAAAAACCACCCCGCAACTGTTGGCCTCACCCTCCACGATAGAGGGGAAGAGGACAGTCGCTATCTATTCTTTGTTGAAGTCACGCTCGGTGTCGTCCGAATCATCATAGCTACGCCGGATGGTTGGCCCATACGTACTTTTCCGTTTGAAACGGAGATAGATACTTGGTACCAACTGAAGGCTACAATCAACGGTGAGTTCTGGGAGTTTCAGGTTGACGATCAGGTTTTTGTTGGACGAGATTTAAATCCGATAAAGGGCGGACAAGCTGGGCTGGTGGTTTCCGATGCGCGCGCCCGATTTGATGATGTCGAGATCAGTGGACCAAATATCAGGAACGGAGGTCCCGGACGGCCACGCGCAGTTGAGGAAGCACAGAAATTACCAGCAGTGTGGGCAAGAATCAAATCTGACGTGAGGAAAAATTGATTGAGTAGACGAAGGACGGTTTTCACGTTCTTACCTCAAAGTGCCTTTTTTGAGGTCTATTTTGCGCTAAATTTGATACAATCAGCTTACTAATTGATTCACCAGATATTGTGGATTGAGTGTTTCCCCCGTTGCATTGACGAGCAACTCATTCCAATGCATACTGCTGCCCGGTTTAAAGACCTTCTGACGCAAGTATTCACCGACTCGCCGCTCGTTGACATATCCCGTCTCTGTGACTCCTGCACCGTTCAAGACATGGTGGTCAATAGTGTGTTGCAATTGCGAAGCGACTATCTCCCCCAAGAGATAATTGTGATAGTAGACAGGCGCGGTGGCAAAATGAATCTTCGCTGCCCAGTCAGGTTCATCTCTGCCTTCGGGACGGGTTAGAAATTGAAAACGCTCGACTAAATCCCACCATAGTGAATTCAGATCCTGATCCGGATTACGGTAGAACTCACGTTCAAAACAAATCATCACCATCGCCCACCGAACAAAGATGAGCATCCGCAAACGAAAGGTATCCTTCGTTTCAGCCGAAATACGCTGCTTTAGGGCGAGAGGAAGGCCGATCATACGATCCAGCCACTCTGCGTTGTGAGCCAAGCGTCCCATAAGCATCGCGGTTGCCTCCGTCGTGATTAAGTGTGCGGGGGTACGCAGCGTGAATGGTAGGGAAGGATCCAACTGCTTATCATAAACAGCGTGTCCGTACTCATGTAGAATTGTTTCCATCCACTTCGCAGTCGACTTCACGTTCGCAAGCACACGCACATCCCCTTTCCGATCGATATGAATGCAGAAAGCATGCTGATTCTTACCGGGACGCTCGTAGTGATCGCTCTTTTCAACAAGATCGTCAATGGACAAATCAATGCCTCGGAAGAATTCTGCCGTAAGGTCAATAATGTTTAGTTCGGTGAACAGTTCGTCAATATCAACCTCGCTAACATTTGGTGCTTCCTGAAAGAACACATCCGCATAATGCCAAGGGCGAATTGCCTCCACATCAACTCCAAAGCGCTTGGAAAGCTTGTTGTCCAGCTTTGATTTCATATCCGAAAATGGATCGTTCGTTAAGTCTTCCATCTGACTGACTGTTTCGGCGAGAAATGTAGGATCAATTTCATGTAGTTCCAGCGACATCTGATAGTAATCGTCAAACCCGACCGTGCGCGCCGCTTGGTTACGTAAGTGGGCTAGGTCAACTAAATCCTCTGCAACTTTGCCTCCAATCTGCTTGCTCCCATCCCAAACGTCTTGTCTCTTTTTGCTATCAATTTCAGACTTCAACACATCGCGGATAGCGTTGTCACTCATTTCTATTCCGTCTACAACAGCGCGATGTCGAGTAAAGACCTGTTCAATCGCGGTCTGCCGTCTGACAAGCTCTTTGATTGTCTCGGGAGGCAGTTGTTCCGATGTAAATTTCAAGAACAGCAAATGTAATTGGCGTGACAGTTGGGCAGGTAGATTCTGAATCGTTGCTTGGAATGTCTTCAACTGCTCGAATCGGTCGAGATCAGCGAAGATAAGGCGATATTCCGTTTCGAGCTTTGACACTGTTTGAGCCGCTTCATCCGACCCTGTCAGGCTAACTTCCCAATATGCTTCTGCCAACCGCTTGGCAAGTGGCTCAATCTTTGTCGTGAGATTTTCAATGAACAGTTCTAATTGTGACTCCATGTTACATTCCTTCGAATTTAGTCATGAATACGGTTGTGCTGCGTAAAAATCTGTTATTCATCAAGCTGGCGCGAAAAAAGCGCTCAAAAGGATTCGGTAGACTACCTTAAGAGCGCTTTTATAATTTCGTTCCGAGTCGTTTTACAAACCGCGGAAAGTACACAGCTAGTTGAACGTTTCGATCCACGTCTGCACTAGAACGGCGACATGAATTGGACTATCACAATCGTAGCTTCTTCTGTCAGCATGCGCCGCACTTTTTACAAACGGAAGTGTCACACTGACTGGTCATAAACCCGTGCCCCTGTTTATTGAATTCATGACTAAGATATTCAGGCTTTACATTCAAGTCAAAGTGATCCCAGGGAAGGATCTCAGTGAGTGAACGTGGTCGAAGTGCGTAGAAATCAGGGTCAATTTGATGTTTCTTAAAGGTCTGCTTCCATGACATGCCCCGTGAAATATCTAGAATGACTTTCCCAAGTCGTCGATCTCCACGAGCAAAAACACCTTCTTGATACGCTAAACGGGCACTCGCGGACGATACCTTTAAGCCTCCAATACTGTTGATTTCCCGTTTGAGAAAATCTAGCTTGCGAGCAATAGATTTCTGATCCTCCATCTCAACCCACTGGAAGGGTGTATGGGGTTTTGGAACCATCGGAGATATTGTAAAGCTGATCCGTCCCATGCGCCCCGTTTTCTTGGCATAAGGGAGAAGAATCGAGCGCATCTCCCTCGCCATATTAGCGATTGCCTCTACGTCGGCGGCGGTTTCGTACGGGACGCCAATGAGAAAATACAGGCGCAGATTGAGAATTTCACGCTTTAAGGCTTCTTCAAAGACATGATAGAGTCGTTCTCGCGGAATTGCTTTGTTTACGACCCGTTGTAGATTCTCAGTCGCCACCTCTGGTGCAATGGTAATGGTTCCTTGTTCACTATCGGCAAGTGCATCAAGTAGGGGTGGACGAACAGTTTCCGCCCTCAGCGAGGCGCATGAGATTCTGAATCCTTTCTCGACAAGGCCCGTGGCAATCTCATCAATCTGAGGGTGATCCGAAATGGAGGCACCAACCAAACCAATTCTGTCGGTGATTCCGCGCGCGAGTTCAGCTAATTTTAATGTGTTTTCGACAGAACGATGTCTAGGCCATCGGCGAGCATAATCTGCAACACAGAAGCGGCACTGTCGTCCACAACCGCGCACGATTTCAATGAGATGGGCGTTGGAAAATTCGGTGTTTGGGGTATGGATCTGAGTGCAAGTTGCAACGTCATCAAGATTCGCGACGGCGCTTGCGCGAACCTTTTCGGGAGCATTAGCTTCAGCTCTCGTGCGCTCAATCGTTCCATCGTCCCGATAATCAACATGATAAAAATTAGGAACATAAAAACCCGGCACTGTTGCAACGGAGCGTAACAAATCTTCTTTACTAGCGCCAGTTCTGCTCCAGCTGCTAATACAATCCATCAAGTGATGGATTGTGATTTCCCCCTCCCCGACGACAAATATGTCAACAAAATCGGTGATGGGCTCCGGATTGTACGTGATGTTTATGCCTCCAGCGATTATCAACGGATCTCTGTCCGTCCGGTCCGCAGCTAGAGGCGGAATATGTGCCAGTTCTAATGCCAGCGGAATATTAACATAATCCGATTCAAACGAAACAGAGAATCCGATTAGATTGAATTGGTTGAGCGGGGTCTGAGTTTCAAACGAAAAGAGCGGCGTCCGGCTTTGACGGAGTTGCCGCTGTATCTGAAGATGTGGTAAGAAAGCGCGTTCGCAGGAAGTATCATCACGCCCGTTGAGCGTGGAATAGACAACTTGGACACCAAGGCTTGACATTCCGAGTTCATAGGTACTCGGATAGACCAACACAGAACGGATTTCTTTCCGGAAATTATGGCGAGGGCGTTGCTCCTGGACTAACAGTTCCGCGTAGGTTTGGCGGAGATTTGATTTCATTCTGCCCACTATCTACTTTTTGTCCTTGGAATTTCGGACACGGAGAAACGCCGGAATATCTAATACTTCGTCTGGATTTTCCTCAGCATCGCGTCGTGGAAAGTCCTTTGTTTGCGGCGGTTCAGTACCGGGGCGCGAAGTAGATTCTGTGAAAGAACCCGATTGTTGCCTAGATGGTTGTAAGTTTTGACGGCTAGGACGATTGCCGGTTGAAGCGGACGAATAATCGCGATGAAAGATGTCGTCCATGGGGCTTGTCGCGACGGTTGGTGGTCGTTCATGATAATTGTTGAAACCGGTTGCAATTACGGTAACACGCAACATTTCTTGCAGTTCCTCATTATATGCGAGCCCAAAGATTACCTGCTCCGTTTCAGAGGCGTCTTTAATCACCGCCATTGCCTCCTCCAGCTCTTGCATAGTCATGTCGGGAGGACCAATGATATTTACAATGATTCCGGTGGCTCCCTTGATAGAACCCTCCTCTAGCAATGGAGAAGAAATAGCCTCTTGTGCCGCTAGTTCTGCGCGATTGTCGCCCGATGCTGTCCCAATGCCCATAAGCGCACCACCTGCATTGGACATAATTGTCTTTACATCCGCGAAATCAAGATTGATTTCTCCTGGAACTGTGATAAGATCGGAAATGCTCTGAACCCCGTGGTGTAGAATCTGATCGCCCATCCGAAATGCCATACGAATAGGCAACTTTCGATCAACCACGTCAATCAAGCGTTGGTTGGGAATAACGATTACGGAATCGGCATTTTCACGAAGGTTCTCTAAACCCGATTCGGCTTGCTCCGCGCGGTGCCTTCCTTCAAAATCAAACGGGCGCGTCACAACTGCGATAGTCAACGCTGTGCTTTCTTTGGACAGTGCGGCGATAATTGGAGCCGCGCCTGTACCAGTACCGCCTCCCATACCCGCAGTGACGAATACCATATCAGCTCCCTCAACTACACCTTGGAGCCGTTCTCTGTCTTCTTCGGCGGCCTTCTTGCCAATCTCCGGATCCGCACCGGCGCCCAGCCCGCCTGTCATATTCTGACCTATTGGAATTCTCGTGGCATTTGGGCATGCCTGAAGCGCTTGGTGGTCAGTATTGACCACGTAAAACTCAACACCTGCCATGGCTTGCTCAATCATGCGTTTGACAGCGTTACTTCCGCCACCGCCGACTCCAATGACTTTGATTTTCGCAAGCGCTTCAAAGTCCTCCTGTTCAAATTCAATCATAATTAGCTTCAGTTACCAGTTAAGAAACTCAGCAACCTAATTTCCTCCTTCACGTTAGGACATAAGCTAATACAGTTTTTTGTCTTTGCATTGCCCATGGCAGATTATAATGTACTTTTCAGCTCAAGTCAACGGTTTTTTTTCGCAATACGGCGCTCTAACTGTCACGTAAACAGGTTTTGCTGTATTTAAGAATATCCTTTGCTTTCCCTGCCAGAGCCCTCCTTCGAAGGAAAGTCCGAGAGTCACATTCCATCATCTAAAGTTAAAGCCATACAATCTCGACGGAACTCTTCCCTCAACCCTGGCGTACGAAAGGCTTGGAACATTCAAGGAGGTTCGGGTTTACGTCATACGGTAGAATCTTGAAGCTGGCGATACCGCGGCAAATGTCAGATGTCGTAAATTTAGAAGTAATCTCGAAACCAATCTTTCATTCGTTTGAGCACTTGCTCAAATAGGTTGTTCCCCTTGATGAAAGTCCGTTGCGGCTTCTTATGGCGTAGCATTGCTCCATAAAGGACAAGGCCGACGCCCGTTGCGTAGATTGGGCTATGAACGCGGTCCGTTAAGCCTTTCAGCGGCGTAGGATAGCCGATTCTCACCGGGAAGGGAAATCTTTTTTCAGACAGCTCAATAAGACCGTCCAACAAGGACGTTCCACCGGTTAGCACGACGCCTCCCGGGGTAACCAGTTTGCTCCTAGAAATCTCGTTACCAATCAGCGTCATAACCTCTTCCATTCGGCACTGAATGATTTCGACAAGATCTCGTCTCTGATGAAAACGCGGTCGACGTGCGCCGCCTACTGTCGAAATTTGAATAGTATCATTCATATCCACCAAATCAACTGAGGCGCTCCCCTTGTGAAGCTTAAGCCGGTCTGCCTCCTGAGGTGTTATCCTCAATACTTGGGCGATGTCACTTGTCACGTGATCTCCACCGGTCGAAAGCACTGCGGTATGATGGAGTGCATCTTCCTTGTAGATGACAACATCTGTGGTGCCACCCCCCATATCAGCAAGTACAACGCCTGCCTCACGTTCATCGTGGGTTAATACGGATTCAGCAGAGGCAATCGGTTCCAAAACGATGTTTTCTACTGACAGTCCTGCTTTGAAAACGCTGTTGAGAAGATTCTGAGCTGCGGCGACAGCGCCTGTAACAATATGGACATAAACCTCAAGACGCACGCCTGACATCCCGATTGGATCTTTGATTCCATCCTGATTGTCAACAGCATAACCCTGCGGAATAATATGTAAGACTTCGCGCTCAACCGGAATCGAAACGGCTTGGGCAGCTCGAATGGCCCGGTCAACATCTGCTTGGGTGATTTCATGTCCTTCGCCGGCTACTGCAACTACCCCGGGCGAAGTCTGGCCACTAATATGCCCTCCGGCGATTCCGACGTAGGCAGACCCAATCTCCACCCCCGCCATTAACTCTGCCGCTTCAACAGCCTGACGAATTGCGGCAGTAGTGAGATCGATGTCGACGACAACGCCTTTACGTAATCCATCGGAAGGTGCGGTCCCCACACCAATAATCTCTATCTTTTCAGGATCGCCTTGCCATGTGTTTCCAATAATAACAGCAATCTTGCTAGTACCAATGTCCAATCCGACAACAATATCCTCTTTAGGCATTCATACTCCTCCTCTCCACAGATTGTGTCACTTATCTGGAGAGTCGAAAAATCGCAACCGATCTGCATCCAACTTTCATATCACTAGTTAAGAATCATTTGCTGGATTGATTTAGAGCCTGTTTGAAAAGTCCGTATTCAAGCTATTTTTGGTCATTTGAAGACACGTCTTTCGTGATTTCATGCCATGTACCTGTCGCCCCGCCGGGGCTTAGGTGTGCGGGGTTTCGGCATTTCTACACACCTTCCGCCCCTCCGAGGCTATTAGAGGCTGGTGCGCGGTGCGCACCCTACAAACTGCACTTTTCAAACAGGCTCTTAGAAAACAGTATCTCAATTTACAGAATAGGACGATTCTCATACCGCACCCCATGCCATCGCTGGACAGATGGAACCAGCAGACATTATCAGATCTCGCGTTAAGCCATCGACCGCAACTCGCCAAACTCGGTTTCACATGGCCAGAAAAATCCAGCCTCAACTTCAGATGCTCCCTTTACATCGGAAACAATTGTGACATGAACACAGATCGGGATGGGATATTTTATTCGGCAGCCTAGAAGAAAGCGCATGTAAACATTGATGCGGCAAATCAAGCGCAAAAAATCCTATTAACATAATAGTATATCAGATATTTCGCTGTGTGTACAGTAGTAAATCACCGTTGCCAGTGTGGGGCCGCCCGATTGTGGAGATGGAGAAACCAGATTGTCATTTCGAACGTGAGATTTTCCCTATAATCATTGAAATTCCGAACGGGCCCATTCGCTTTGTTTAAGTCCTGAAAAACACCATCATCAAGATAGGTTTATGACAACTCAGAAATTTTTCAACTCAAAGCCCTAGCACGAGCTATAGTGTACGAATAGTGCGGCTGAATTTTTGGCGTCCAAGCTATCCGCACAGTAGATCGATGCAAGTCTCTCTGCATTCTCATATCCGTGATTTTCCGCTTTTCCCTTTCTTCATAGCAGGTGCGGTAATAAGCGACGCAGAAACGCCCATATGTCAAATTCGCATGCGATTGTGTGCACTATATGCGACAGCAATCACTCTACAACATGTTCACTGTGTATACACGTTCCCCCGGAGAGCCAAGCTGATGAATTTACTTCTGTGTACGACTGGAGCCTGAAGTGAAGATTGCGGAATTGATGGCTCTTCTTGGCACTTCAGAATCGGAAATAGGCGGCTATGACGGAAACACGCAAAAACTCACCAATACTACTTGGGGCTTATACAAAACGAGATGCGGTGACACGTCATGATAGCTACGCTCTGGCCATAAAGGGGCGGACACTTTTTTGAATTAAAAGACCGAAAAACAATCACGAATTCTGCGTTTTATAGTCTCTCAATGCTACCTTAACTGGCTTGTTCGAGGTCTCCGCGAAGTCTTTTTAATAGGTCACGGCCAACCTGCGAGATGTCTCCCGCCCCGACCGTAATTACAATATCATTGGGACGTATCTCGGACATTAGTTCATCCACTATTTGATCTCTGTCAGGAACATAAATTGCGTGTTGATGCCCACGTGCCTTGATTGCACTAGCCAAATTCTCACCCGTAACACCTTCAATGGGCGTTTCGCCTGCACCGTATATTGAGGTAACAATCAATACATCAGTATCGTAAAACGATTTCGAGAACTCATCGGCAAGGTGCCTGACTCGTTGGTAGCGGTGCGGCTGAAACACCGCAATTATGCGGCGTTTATAGCTTTCGCGCGCGGCACTGAAAACCGCTCTGAGTTTAGCGGGATTGTGTGCATAATCATCAACAATAATGATGTCTTGGGCTTCTCCGACAATCTCGAATCGGCGATGAATCCCCTGAAAAGATTCTAACGCGGCTCGGATACGATTGAACGGAATGTCTAACTCAATGCCAACACCTATTGCCGCGAGTGAGTTGGAGATATTGTGACGCCCTGGCATCTTGAGATGTACCTCACTCAATACATCTCCCCTGAAATTCACCTGATACCGAGAAGTAGGCCCCTTCACCCGGATTTTCTTTGCCACCAGGTCAGCGTCAGTGTCGATGCCGTAGGTAATGTGACGTTTCTCAACTTGGGGGAGCAGTTGTCGTATGTTTTCTTGGTCCGCACATAGCACCGCAACGCCAAAAAAAGGCACTTTGTTGATGAACTCCAAAAATGTCTTTCCGATTTCCTCAATACTGTTATAATAATCGAGATGATCTGCATCAACTGAAGTAACTACGGCGACCGTCGGAAAAAATTTTTCAATAGATCCGTAGGCTTCATCGGCTTCCACAACCATGATTTCGCCGTGCCCAATTCGAGCGTGACTTCCTAGGCTTACCAGCTTTCCACCGACGACCACAGTCGGATCAAGTTCGTCCAGAACGGCAGCGGTTATAGCGGTTGTCGTAGTTTTTCCGTGCGTTCCACTTACTGCAACACTGAACTTCATTCTCATAATTTCGGCCAGCATTTCAGCTCCACGGATAACTGGAATTTTTCGTGCCTTAGCTGCCAGAATTTCAGGGTTCTCGGAAGGAATCGCAGGGGATACAACGACAACATCCGCGTCCGGGACGTGGCGGGCTTGATGACCATAGTAAACAGAAGCGCCGAGCTTGATTAAATGCTCAGTGATCTCAGTGCGATTCATGTCTGATCCCGACACATGAAATCCGAGACTAAGCAAAATTTCGCTTATTCCGCTCAGTCCCGCACCGCCGATTCCAACGATGTGAACGTGACGTGTTTTTCCGAACATAGTTATGGACCATTATGAATAGTGTGGCTTGAAATCCGGGCTATTCTTCGGCTCTTAACCCTTCTGTGCTAGAGACAATACAGACTTTGCAATTTCGTCGCTTGCATGCGGGTTGCCAAATCGGAGGCTGGCCTCTGACATCTGCCGCAGTTTTTTGGGATTTTCGATAATGCTAATAATTTTCTCGGCCAAGAGACGTCCGGTTAGGGTTTCTTGATTTAGGACATCTGCCGCCCCACTATCAGACACTACTTGTGCATTTAGCTCTTGATTATTTCCTGGAGTAGAGGGCAAAGGGACAAAAATTGCGGGAAGCCCACATGCTGTAATCTCGGAGACAGTCATGCCTCCTGCCCGACAAACCATTAAATCCGTAACGCTGTATACTTCTTCGATTGAATCAAAAAAAGGTTGAACAAGGTGTTTCAATGGTGAACCAACATAATGCTCGCGCACTTGCTGAAAGTCTTGTCTCCCGGTTTGATGAACGAGTTGTAGGTTTTCATGGAAGCGTGCTAACTCAGGCAACATGCTGATTACAGTTTGATTTATCGCATGTGCTCCTTGGCTGCCACCCATGATGAATATCGTCCTCCGACTTGGATCCAGACCAAATTTCTCGTAGGTTGAAGATGAGCGGGCAAACGAGGCAATCTGCGGGCGAATCGGATTTCCGGTAATTTTTACGATTTCGGACGGAAATCCAGTCGCTGCTGATTGAAATGCCAGATAAGCTACTTTTGCCCATCGCGCCAAGAGGCGATTTGTCAATCCTGCAGACGCATTCTGTTCCTGGATAGCAGTTGATATACCGAGTCTCGAAGCTGCAAAGAGCACTGGTCCCGACACATATCCCCCCGTCCCAACAACAACACTCGGTTTCAGTTTGCCAAGAAGCCGCATAGATTGTGTGAATCCACGACACGCCTTTCCAAGAACCGGTAGCCATTTCCATGTTAACCTCCTCGGAAAGCCGGCTACAGAAATTGGCAAGAAGCAGAAACCGAGTTGAGGTATTATTGTTGATTCGAGACGATTCGCGCCGCCGATGAAGCAAATCTCAGTATCCGGTTCAAGCTTCACAATAGATTGAGCAAGTCCGACTGCTGGATAGATGTGACCACCTGTTCCACCACCCGAAATTACAATTAGCGGCACGGCTTTTCCCTATCGTTAACGTGTTGGCGGGTCTAAATGGCGGGACTAAGAAAGAGGAGAGATATGCCGGATTTCTATTCCCATGTTCACTTTGCGCGAAATATTCAACAGGATTCCGATGCTAACCATGCTGGCGAGTAACGACGAACCGCCATAACTAATGAAGGGCAAGGTAATACCCTTCGTGGGTAAGACGCCAGCTACGACCCCAATATTCACCAATGCTTGCAAACCAATAAGTGTTGTAATCCCGATTGCAAGTAAACCGGCGAATCGGTCTTTAACTCGTCGAGCTATGTATATACCTCGCCAGATGAGTAGCATAAAGAGGAGAATTACAACAATGCCTCCGATAAATCCCAATTCCTCGCCGATAATAGCAAAGATAAAATCTGTGTGGGGATAAGGGAGGTAGAACAATTTATAGATGCTTTCACCGACCCCAGACCCGAGAACACCGCCAAGAGCGAGCGAATTCAGGGAAAGAGAGACTTGATAACTCCCCGAATAAGGCGACCTCAATGATTGAATGTAGTCTTGGAAGCGTTGCAGTTTATATGGGTCTAGGAGTATTGCTACGTAGAAGAGCACGAGCGCGAAAATGCCAAGGAAAACGATCGGCCAAACACGCGCTCCTCCGACGAACAATAGAACGAGAACCACGCCGCATAATAATACTGCCGAACCAAAGTCAGGCTGTTTGAATAACAGCAGAAAAGCAATTGTGAGAATGAGTAGGCCGGGAAGCATTCCACGCATGAAGGTATGAATTCTGTTGCGCTTTTGTTGGAGAAACTGGCAAATGTAGATTATCAAACCCAGTTTTGCCACTTCAACCGGCTGGAATTGCGCCCCACCAATTCGTAACCATCGAGAGAACTCACTACCCGTCACAGAACGTACACTATAGCCGAGCGGCGAAAAAACAAGCAGCATACCAATGAGGCTGAAGATAAGTATTTTCTTGGCGTGTCGTTCGTAGTATTGGTATGGAAAACATGAGGCACACATCATGCCGATGAAGCCCAATACACTAGCTACCAATTGAACCTTAAGGTAACGAAGGCTATCCTCTTGGTAAAGTTCGTATGCAAGCATACTGCTCGAGCTATAGACCATTAGGATTCCAATGGCAACTAAGCAGAGCGTCAGAAATAGGAGAATGTGATCGATACCCTTGTCAGCCTTATTGGCGGCTACAACTGGGGAATTGATCCACTGAATCCATCGTTTCAAGTCTTATTGCGGCCTCCCGAAAAGCACATCCACGTGCTTTATAGTCATCGAACATGTCGAAGCTAGCATTTGCTGGAGACAAAAGGATAACATCCCCCGGAACGGCATGTGAGTAAGCTTTCTCAACGGCGTGCTCCATTGTCGTTGTATCCCACGTAACGACGTGAGATTCTAGGGCGTTTCGGATTCTTCCTGTATGCTTGCCCAGAAGAATCAACGCCTTGACCTTAGATTTGACGAGGTCTATCAACGGTGTATAGTCATTTCCTTTATCATATCCTCCCATGATTAATAGAAGCGGTTCGGATATCGATTCAATCGCGGCTCTAACCGCATCAATATTTGTAGCCTTAGAATCATTGACAATCTTCACGCCACGCACTGTTCTAACTGTTTCCAAAGCATGCTCAAGGGCGTTATGTTCTTTAGGACTAAATCGGCAAATTGCAGACCTTATCTGTTCGCATGATACATCAAGAATACGTGCCACGGCAGTCGCGGCGAGCACATTGCGAACGTTATGCCTGCCAACCATAGGAATGTCTGCTATACTACAAATCCGATGATATTCACCATTCTGCATCGTGAGTATTTCTGTATCACTTCCCATCACCGTTAAATTTGAATCGTACACGCCTAACCCATCGCAGGTGTCCACTTTCCAATTCTCAACATTCTCCGTAAAAAAGATTGGTCTCGCCGCAGTTTCCTCGGTGAACCCGGAGACGACAGGATCGTCAGCGTTCAACACAATAAAATCCGCGGGTGTTTGGTTTTCGCAGACTTTGAGTTTTGCATCGCGGTAGGCCTCCACAGTCTTGTGGCGGTCAAGGTGATCTCGGGTAAGGTTCAATACAACACTTACCATTGGCCGGAATGATGTGGTTGTTTCAAGCTGGAAACTACTTGCCTCCAACACCACCAAATCTTCCTCGGTTAGCCTTTGGACATTGCTTGACAACGGAATCCCAATATTGCCTGAGACACTGACATGTCGAAACCTACCGCTTTGTTCGAGTATTTCGGCCACCAGGAGAGTGGTTGTAGATTTTCCTTTTGTTCCCGTAATAGCCACGATTGGAGCACGGCAGATACTTGCCGCTATTTCAAGTTCTCCTATAATCGGGACGCCCAAGGATCGTGCTGTCCTTAGAACCGGTATATGCAGTGGCACGCCGGGAGAAACGACAATAAAATCTACACTTTCGATACACCGATCCTCATGTCCTCCAAGAAAGAAATCGATATTTCGACCTCTCAATTCATCGATTTCACATTGGAGTTCATCCGCCGGTTTTGGATCCGTCACCCGCACGCTAGCGCCGAGATCATCTAGCAGTTTTGCAACCGCAACGCCGCTGCGATGAATGCCAAACACAGTGACCTTCTGTCCCTTGAAATCTGCAGGATTCATGTATAATTCTAGTCTCCCGCCAATGATGCCGTTACACTATCTTTTATCTCAATTTGAGCGTACTCAACGCCATTAACATCAAGAGCAATGCAACGATCCAGAATCGAATGACGACTTTTGACTCTTCCCAGCCACCCAAAAGGAAGTGGTAATGCAGCGGCGACATTTTGAAAATACGCTTCTTATAGGTCCGAAATGACCAAACTTGAAGTATCACCGAAAGAGCTTCCGCCACGAAAATCCCACCTACAATTACAAGCAAAAACTGCTCTCTAATCAATATTGATACCGTCCCAAGCGCCGCGCCAAGGGATAAAGAACCGGTGTCACCCATGAAAACTCGGGCAGGATGACAATTGTACCATAAGAATCCTAACCCCGCTCCGATGAGTGCGGCACAAAAGACGGTTGCCGATTCTCCAACTACCGGCAAGTGTACGATATCCAGATATCCAGCCAGTTGTTGATGGCTAGTCAAGTAACCCAGAATGCCAAATGTCGCCGCCACAAAAAGTGTGCAACCGATTGCCAAACCATCCATGCCATCCGTGAGGTTTACGGCGTTGGAAGTGCCAACAATGACTAAGGTAGCGAATGGGATAAACCAAATCCCCAGATCAGGGTGCAGGTCTTTGAAAAAGGGAATAATGATTGACGTTTGTGATGTCAAGCCGTCTTTCGGAATTGGTCCCCAACGATAAATGAAACAAGCTATTGCCAGTGCACCAAGTGTTTGCAATGCTATCTTGTGCCAGCCGCGCAGTCCCAATGATCGTTGATTCGTAATTTTCTTGTAGTCATCCAAAAATCCGAGGGCGCCAAACCATAACAAGCTGAAGATGAGAAGAAATATGTACGGCTGATCCAGTCGCGCCCAGAGAGAAATTGAGATTAGTACAGACGAAATTATCAGGATTCCCCCCATCGTAGGCGTACCGGCTTTGGTCTGATGCGTTTCGGGGATTTCGTCTCTAATCTGTTCTCCGATGCGCAATCGCTTCAAGCGCTCAATGACGAACGGCCCAAAAATCAGGGAGATTAACAGGGCAGTAACGGTAGCGTAAATGGATCGAAAACTGATGTAACGAAAGACATTGAACGGAGAGAAGGCGTCAGCGAGTTGTTCAAAAAACAGGTAGTAAAACATAATTGAAAAAATTCACGAACATCGTGTGGAGCGTCAATTGATGCGGTATTCATTGATAATCCGCTCTAACTTCATACCGCGCGACCCCTTAATCAAAACTAAGTCGCCCGACTTAGAAAATTCCCGCAAATGTCTTGCAGCTTCCTCTGGAGTTTCACAGGCGAATGTTGTTTCTATGTGATCGGCTGCACCGCGGATAATATCAAGGCTACGTGTTCCAACGGAGATCAACATATCAATATTTGGGGGCAGATTCATTCCGGCATTGAAGTGTAATTTTTTGGAATCTTGACCCAGTTCAAGCATGTCACCAAGTACAGCAATTCGCTTGCCAGAAGTGCACGTTATGCTCAGAAACTCTAACGCATGCTTCAGCGAATCCGGATTTGAATTGTAAGCATCGTTGATGATACACAATCCATCGCACTCGATTGGCTGCATACGCATATTTGCCGGGTGGTAGTTCTCGAGTCCGTCGCGAATCTCGGCGCTCGTCAACCCTGCCCAAACTCCAACGGACGCCGCAGCAAGCGCATTTGGAACGTTATGTGTGCCGAGACAAGGGAGGTTCACTCTAGTCGCGTTTCGCCCATTGATTCGCAGCGTAAAGGAGGGTTTTCCAAGGGGTTGAATTTCTATTTCATGTGCCGAAATATCCGCATCACTACTACATCCAAACGTGGCTATCTCACCACATACTCTGGGAGCTATTTGCGGTGTCATCGGATCGTCGGCGTTCAATACGGCTTGCTCGACCCGTTCCACCAAAGAACCTTTCTCTTTGGCAACCCCCTCAAGGGAACCGAGCAGTTCCAGATGACTATGTCCAATGTTTGTTATTACGCCCACCGTTGGCTCGACAATCTGGGATAGTCGCTCAATCTCTCCAGATTGGTTCGTCCCAATCTCTAATACCGCCAGCTGACTGTTTTCATCCAATTCCAATAGTCGCGAGGGAATGCCAATTTGGTTGTTATAATTTTTCTCGGATTGAAATACGGAAAACTGGCGGGACAACACCGATGTGGTCATATCCTTCGTTGTTGTTTTTCCGTTACTGCCGGTGATGGCGACGATAGGCACATCGAATTTGCTGCGGTGAAAAGCAGCGATGTCTCCCAACGCAACCTTCGAATCCGCGACCTCAATTACAATCGGACAGTCGGTTTCGATTGGTTTGGACACGACCACACCTCTAGCTCCTCTTCGGTGTGCGGCATCTATGAACTCATGCCCATCAAATCTTTCGCCAATCAACGCGACGAATAGGTCACCTTCACTGATTGTCCGTGAGTCTGTCGAGATTTGCGTTATGACCGCACTAAGAGCGCCCCGGATGAGTTTTCCTCGCGTTGCCCGTAGGATTTCAGTGACTGTAAGGTTCATTGTCGTGCGTCAACCGTAATGTTCGAGGCATTCTGCAGCTACTTCTCGATCATCAAAATGAATCGTCTGGTCACCTAAAATCTGATAATCTTCATGGCCCTTACCCGCAATCGCGACAAGATCACCAGCTTTTGCTAGTTTGATTGCGTGCATAATTGCTTCCTTGCGATCGGGAATGCAATCATGACTCGTGCCATCCGGTACTCCCGCAAGAATATCATCAAGAATCCGAACCCGGTTCTCTGTACGAGGATTGTCTGAAGTAATAACGCTGTGATCAGCGATAGTGGCGGATATTTTTCCCATCTTTGGGCGCTTGCCACGGTCCCGATCCCCGCCACAACCAAAAACGCAAATTAAGCGTCCTTCGGTAATCCGACGTGCGGCAGTCAGAAGATTGTCAAGTCCATCGGGGGTATGAGCATAATCAACGACGACAGCGAAATCTTGCCCTCGGTCGACTAATTCAAAGCGGCCAGGAACAATCGCGTTTTCAAGTCCCTCTTTTATTTCATCTGCAGAACATCCGTGATGTTGGGCAACACCAATCGCAGCAAGAGCGTTGTATAGGTTGTAATCCCCCATAAGACGTAATCTCGCCCGAATATTTCCAATAGGCGTAACCGCAGTTAAGACTAGTCCCCTGAGCGTCGACTCGATGTCTTGAGCGGTATAATCCGCACAATTACCAAGCCCATAGGTTTGGATTGCTGCATCTATGTTTTGGCGAATCAGATTAGAAGCCGGGTCATCCGCATTAAGAATCGCTAGGCCATTTTCCCGCTGAATCTGTCGAAACAACATGGCTTTAGCGTTTAGATATTCGGCCATGGTTTCGTGGTAATCGAGATGGTCTTGTGTCAGATTGGTGAAGGCAGCGGTTTCAAACTCAAGGCCGGCAAGCCGATGTTGAGCTAAGCCTTGAGAAGAGGTTTCCATGATAACATATTGCAAACCTCTGGCAACGAATTGGCTAAATAGACCGTGAAGAGTTAGAGAATCGGGAGTCGTAGTAGTCGCTGGTACCACTACGTCACCGAAGCGATGGCCTACTGTGCCCATAATCGCTGACTTCAACCCTGCTGCTTCGAAAATTGAGTGAACGAGATAGGCAGTTGATGTCTTACCGTTCGTGCCGGTAATGCCTATTAACTTCAGGCATTCTGCAGGATTTCCATACCAATTGGCAGCAATGAGGGAGAGCGTGGCTCGTCCATTTTCAGTCTGAATGTAAGCAATCCCCTTCGGAAGTTTTTTCGGCGGAGGATGCTCTCCAACAACTGCCACGGCTCCATTTTGCATCGCTTGGCAGATGAATTCATGCCCATCGAACGTCACCCCTTCGTAACAGATAAAAACGTAACCCGGTTTGACTTTTCGGTGATCGCTCGCAATGCCTGATATATCTCTATCACAATCTCCAACCGCTGAGTTTACGTCCACATTCTGAAGCAGATGTTGAAGATTCAATGTCGTTTCCTTATAAGTTATCGGCGCTCAGCTAAAGGCGGTTGGGCGAATACATCTGTTTGATTCAGATACGTGATAGATTCGCTGGCAATCTTCTGAAAGATGGGCGCAACCACACGACTACTCAAGGCACCACCCGCCGGCTCGTCAACAACCACGACAATCGACAGTTGCGGAGCGTCGGCAGGTAAAAATCCAACGAATGTCGTAACCACTTTGTTCTCGACATACCCTTTCCCCTTCTCTGCTTTCTGCGCTGTGCCGGTTTTCCCCGCCACACGATAACCGTCAACACGTGCATTTCGGCCAGACCCGCCTTCGGTGACTCCAACGAGCATCTCCGTCATCTGCCTAGCGGTTTTAGATGAGAGAACACGTCGTAGCTGTTTCGTTCTTCCCTGAACAATCATTGTCCCATCTCGCCCACGAACTTCTTTTGTAATATACGGCTGTAGCAATGCGCCATTGGCTGCGATAACATTCATTGCATTCAATACCTGAATCGGCGTAGCCGAAATTCCTTGTCCGAACGGTACAGAAGCAGATGAAAAGACATCCCAGTGGTCAAAGCCACGAAGGCTGCCAACCTGCTCATGCGGCAAATCGATTCCTGTTTTCTCGCCAAATCCAAATTGATGGGTATAGGTTTCAAACTGCTTCTTGGTGAGGCGGTTCGCTATTTTCAATATTCCGATATTGCTAGACTTTCGAAGAATCTCGCTGAGTTTGAGCCAACCATTAGGCTTGACATCATGAATTATATGGCCTCTTGAAAGGCGGTATGCACCCTCTTCACAGTACTCCTTCGAAGAGGGAGTGGCAAGTTTTTCTTCTAATGCGGCAGCGGCGGGAACAATCTTGAAGACAGAGCCAGGTTCGTACTGCATCCAGATTGTGTGGTTGCGTTTAGTAGCTTCTTCGCTAGTGGAATACGAATTCGGATTAAAGGTTGGATAATTTGCCATCGCGAGAATTTCACCGGTTTTGGAATGCATGACGATTGCAGCACCCCTTTTTGCTTTCCATTTTTTACATCCGGCCATCAATTCCCGTTCCGCAATAAATTGTATATTGTCGTCGATAGTTAAAATGATGTCGCTTCCTCTAGCGGACATAGTTTCATAGACTGCTCTAGGATTGATGGGGCGCTTCTTTCCGTCGGTTGCGATACCCAAATCTTTAGATGATTCTGAACTTTTAATCCTCGAATCGTTAGCGTTACCTAGCAAATGAGAATCATGTAGATATTCGATCCCATCGACTCCTTCATTGGCGAAATTTGTATGTCCGATGATATGACATGCATGATTATCTCTTGGATAAAATCGTCTTTCGTGAATCTGGTACTTTAGGCCGCGAATCGGTCGAACTATTGATTGAATGTCAACTAGACGGTCATATGGCAAATCTCGCGCCAACCAGATGAATTGTCGCTCGTTCTGTTGAAGTGAGGAAAGGATGTCGGACTCGGGCACCTCAAGTATAGGAGCAAGTTGAGATGAAATTTTGTGGGCGTCAGCGTTAAAGAATCTCGGATCCGCCCATACCGAAACGAGATCTAGATTCAGGGCAAGTAAATTGTGATGACGGTCATAGATTCTGCCCCTTGCAGCTTTCGGAATCTGAATTTGCCGCTGTCCCTGAGATCGCGCAGACAATTCATCATTACGCAACAATTGGACCAGAACGAGTCTTCCGATCAATAGACCAAAACCTATTTGCAAACCGATGAACAGTATGGCGATACGCATCCGAGAGATACGGACGATCTTTTCCTCGTACTCATCAGAGTCCCATTCGCGCCTCGAGGTGTCTTGTCTTTGAAATATTTTGTTAACAAACCTGAGTATCCGCGGTTTGATTTCCTGGTCGTGGCGCTTGCCAACAAATCGATTTCTCAACTTATCCAATCTCCTCCATTCATAGCTATTCTTCTAAGTCACGGACCGGTGGTGAGGGCGGAACCATTTGAAGTTCACGAGCAAACGCGTGAATACGTTCGGCGGAAGTAAGCCGTGCCTCCTCCAGTTGCAGTCTGCGAATTTCGTTAGTTAGCTGGTTCTTTTGTTTTTTAACATCCTCGCGAATTTGTAAAGCAATCCTATTCTGGTCGGAGGAAAACCAAGCCGTTACAAATGCGATGCAGATATAACAGAACAAGAGAAAATATGCGAGCAGGGGAAGTTTGCCTGTCGATTTTGGTTCACGATGATCCATTCTATCAACCTGATGCCGAATTTACATTCGTTACAGATAGTACCTTACTATGCGTCTCAGATACTGCTTCTGAAAGTCGCTGAGTATCGCTCAACCCCATTCAAGCAGAAAAACGCTTAATTTCACTCTCAAGATTCACGGATTTTGACTGCGACGCGTAATTTTGCACTTCGGGATCGAGGATTGCGTTGAACTTCCTCTGGCGTTGGAGTTATAGGGCGTTTCGTTAATATTTCGAGGGAGGGAACCTGTCGACATTCACATCTAGGAATACTGGGTGGGCAAATACAGTTTCGCGATAAAGCACGAAAACGATGCTTCACTATTCGATCCTCCAGCGAATGAAAAGATATTACACAGATCCGCGCCCCAGGTTTAAGAGATGCAACCGCCGCATCTAATCCCGTGTCAAGGTTTTTCAATTCATTATTGACGTGAATTCGGAGTGCTTGAAAAACTCTCGTCGCGGGGTGAATTCGTCCACGATTAATCTTTTTGGGAATCGCCTTCCGCACAATATCCGCGAGTTTGAGAGTCGTTGTGATGCGCTCAATCTTTCGGGATCGGCTAATCTGACGTGCAATTCTTTTTGACCAACGTTCTTCACCAAATTGAGCAAAAATGTCGGAGAGTACATCTTCGCGATAGTCGTTAATGACCTCTGTTGCCGAGAGCGATTGTTTTCTGTCCATGCGCATGTCCAACTTTCCGGCTCGAGAAAAGCTAAATCCTCTGGACGGTGTATTGAGTTGCAATGACGAAACTCCCAAATCTAGCAGAACACCATCTACTTGCGTGACTGACTGAGCGGCCAGCAACTCCTTTAAATTGGCGAAATTCCCTTGAACCAATGTGCACCGCTCTTTGTAACCTCGTAATTTTTCCTCTGCTATAGCAAGCGCTTCAAAATCTAAGTCAATTCCGATGAGTTGACCGCTTGGCGCGGACACTTCTAATATCTCGGCGGCATGCCCTCCTAATCCGACAGTCCCGTCAACGTAAACCCCAACACTCTTAGGCGCCAAAAAGCAGTTTACTTCACACGTAAGTACCGGGGTGTGGTTTGCACGTATTGTCTCGAAGTTAACAAGTTTTTCATCTGTTGACATTTTTCTTGTCAGCCTATTATCCTACATGGAGAGTTTCCGATACATTGTTAAACCTGACTTGGATGCCATGAATCGAGGGCATTATAACGTTAAGGGATTTAGTGTCAAGCGGAAACAGGGTTCTCGCTGAATCGACACCGAGGTAACCGAGACAGTTGCACCTTAGATTTGACCGCAATCTATTCCAGATTACTCACATCCAAAGCAAAATACCGCTTTACAATTATCTCTACATAAGTTAAAATTACGTCTCCGGAGGACTGAAATTATGGGCGAAACACTGGACCTAGGCAGAAGAATTGAAATCGTTCCGATGGACGCACGTTTTCATGACATCACCGTTGGTCTCTATCGTCAACTGCGCAATGAGGAACCCACATTTGTGGTTCATACTTATAGCCGTATCGAAGGTGCCGGGCAACGTATTGCATCAATTGTTAATGCGATGCAAATCTTGGGGGGCATGGAATTGACTTCGGACGGACGGCTCCAGTTCCCATGTAAAGAGGGCCATGAACTGGCTTGTAGACGAGTTTTCTTGGAAGCGTGCAAATGCAGCTCAAACGAACCAATTGAACCGCGTCCTTTGAGTGTCTTGGACAAAAAATCTGGGTTAAATATCATAATCGCCAGTGCTGGCGCCGGCGTTTACGATGTCGGCGCCGACGGAGATGCTAAAAGCAAGGAAAGACGAATTTCGGCGATCGCAGGCGGTTTAATCAAGTTGGGCCAAATGGTAGACGAACGAGTAGATCGGGTTTCTTTTTCCTGCAGGCATCCTCATGACGCCCTAGTCGGTTTATTGCTAGTTCGCGCACCGAACGTAAGGGCTATCATGCGCGAGCAAGAGATGGCGTCCTCACGAGGAATGCTTTCGGCTCCAAGCCAACAAGAATAGCCCCAGGGAAAAGACAGTATCGTATAAAATTGAGGGTAATACTATGGAAACACAGAAAATCTATCCGATGACCAGTCGCGAACGTGTCTTGGCGGCGTTACGCCGCGATCCTGTAGATCGGACTCCGGTGTGCAATCCTACTTCTGTTGCTACAGTGGAATTGATGGATCTCGTAGATGCCCCGTTCCCAGACGCTAATCGCAAACCCGAGTTGATGGCGCGTTTGGCGGCCACCGGATATACCGAGCTGGGCTTTGACACGATTATGCCGGTCTTTACAATTATCCAAGAGTCATCGGCTCTTGGATGCAAGATTCAGTGGGAACAGAAAGATAACTGGCCGACGGTGAAAATGCGTGAGCCAATTTGGGAAGACGTTGATGACGTAAAAATCCCGCCCGATTATTTAACCCATCAAGATACCAAATGTGTTCTTGAAGCGATTAGAATTCTTAAGAAGGAGTACGGCGATGAGGTCGCTATCATTGGTAAAACCATGGGGCCTTGGTCGTTGGGCTACCACTGCTTTGGCGTAGAACCTTTCCTGCTATTGTCGCTGGATGATCCTGGCAAGACTAAACTTGCGTTAGACCGGATGAAGGAAGCCACTGTAGAGTTTGGGATAGCTCAGATAGAGGCTGGCGCTGATGCGCTGACTTTGCCCGACCATGCGACTGGCGACTTGGTCAGCGGGGATTATTACAAGAGGTACCTGAGAGATTTGCACATTGAATTTGTCGAACGTCTTCCCATCCCTCTGATTCTTCACATCTGTGGTCGTACGGTAGACCGCATGGAATACATCGCACAGACAGGGATGGCAGCATTCCATTACGATTCCAAAAACAAGCCTGCCGAATCCATGGAGGCGGTTGCAAATCGAATCGCTCTTGTGGGAAACATTAATAATCCTGAGACACTCTTTGCAAAGGAACCCGAGGATGTTCGTCAGGAGGTCCGCAGCAACCTCGACGCTGAAGTACAACTCATTGGACCAGAGTGCGCCATCCCGCTGCAGACGGCTATTGAAAACCTCAAGGCTATACCTCAAGCAGTGCAGGACTGGCATCGCGAGCAAGCGGCGATGAATTAATCGAGTGTGTAGACTCCAAAAAAATTGCGTGCCGGACAAACGGTCAGCTGCGAATCACAGGACGATAGGTTAACCGCATCATATTCTTGGCGCTGCTTATTTTGGACATTACTTGTCAATTCGCCCTGAATCCGAACCTCCCCTTTCCCTGAAGACTCCAATTAAATTCGCAATTTTAACTAACACCGTACCGAGGAAGTTAGAGTTGACAAGATTTGATCCCATCAAACTCGCGAAGGAAAAAAGTGAAGACAAAATTGTTCATATTTTTCTTAATCGCTTTTTGGAGTACGCTCTCGTTCATAAGTTGTACAAGTGAAAACCCAAGCCCCGAAAAAACACCCTCCCTATTCTTCCCGAACGCACAGAACTTCGTTCTGAAGCACCCCACGTTGCTCGCGGATATGGTCTCCTCCATTGAGAGTACCATTAGGACAAACCTTGAGCCTAGCGATCTCAAGCCAACCTTTCATATTGCAACAGACTCCAACAATAAACCGATAGGGACGGTGCTGTTTCTCGACGTTGATAGCCCTCAAGGAGCACTTAAGGGTGGTATCGGCCTCGACATGCAGGGAAAAGTAGTGCGTGTCGAGATATTGGAGAACGCCGGCGCAACTAGCATAATGAATAGGGAATTTCTCGACCAGTTCACAGGCATGGGAATTGAGAACGGGTTTCAAGTAGGGACAGATGTGAAACCTATCGCCGGACAGGAGGAGATTTCTCAATCGATTGCTCTCTTGCCTCAGAAGGCGCTCCTAATGACATATGCGTTGTTTTCTAAGGAGTCACAGCAAATTCCCGAATCGACCAACGTGCTTGAAGAGTCTCCTGATGGAGGTTATGAGCCAGAAACACTTTTAGAATTAATGGAGATGATGAATGAAGAATATATTGTAATTCGCGAGTATTTTGAATCTCCAATGAATCAAGCAGTGGCAGTGCAAGCGGCCAAGCAACTTGGAAACTACATCCAGTACATAGATTATTTTGAGCCACCCAACAACCCGAACGAGACCGAAGAATACACCTATTTCCAGGATCAAGTCTCGGCATCTCTATTCCAGCTAGTCGATACTTTGGACAAAGAAGGGGCTTCCGATAACAGTAGAAAACAATGGAAAGGCATCTTAGACCTGGTCGATAAAGCGCACTTGCGGTTCAGTATAGACGAAGTTGAACTAGACGAAGATTAGAAATAACCCCCGAAGCACATGTTGTCTACTAGGAGAAGCCCAAAATGAACCTTCAAGCCGAAAATCCCGCATCTCCCAAACGGCGTTCATTCCTCAAAGCGAGTTTACTCTTCATCAGTGGTCTGATCAGTGCGGTTATCGCGGTGCCGCTTTTCGGCTTTGCAGTCCTACCCGCATTAAAAAAAGCACCCAAGAAGTACGTAGTTCTTGGAATTGTTGACCTCCTCAAGGGAAGCCGATACCGTAAAGTGAATTACACATTTCAATCTAAAGACGGCTGGATACAAACCAACAGAAAACGATCTGTGTACGTAACTGACTCGGGAAATGGAAACTTCGTCGTCTTTTCCAGAGTCTGTTCCCACCTCAATTGCCTCGTCCGATGGGAGGAATCTAAAGGACAGTTTCTTTGCCCGTGCCATGGCGGCGTGTTTGACGAAGAAGGGAATGTCGTCGCAGGACCACCTCCACGAGCCCTAGAAAAGTTATCTGTCAAGGTAGAAGATGGCGTGTTATATGTTAAGGAGACTTAGTGATTGAAGGAGAAGATTACTGAATTCTTGGCGGAGCGCATTCCAATACGCTCGATTGAAACTCATGTGAAAAAGCCGCTGCCGAAGCATATCAACTGGCTGTTCTCACTCGGAGCTATGGCGCTGTTCTTGTTGATACTACAAGCGGCAACCGGAGCGTTCTTGGCAATATACTATTCTCCGTCTCCAGATCATGCATACAACTCTCTGAACTACATCAGTAAGGAAGTTCCTTTTGGCGGCTTCGTGCGTGGGCTACACCATTGGGGTGCGAGCGCCATGGTCATCGTGGTGTTTTTGCACCTGTTACGCGTCGTGGTTTACGATTCCTACAAAGCACCGCGTGAATTAACATGGATTGTTGGCGTATTATTGCTGTTGGTTGTGTTGGGATTCGGATTCACCGGTTACCTCCTGCCGTGGGACCAGAAGGCTTACTGGGCTACTGTGGTGGGCGCAAAGATCGCAAGCACCGTACCCATTATTGGTGATGCTATCGGCAGAATCATGAGAGGAGGTGAGGAGGTAGGTGCCGTCACGCTGACTCGCTTCTACGCAATCCACACCATTTGGCTACCGTGGATTGCATTTGGACTGGTTGGTTTACATCTCTTCTTGGTACGCCATATCGGGTCATCCGGACTCCCAAAAAACACCCCCAAGGACATGGACGCGGGAAAGCCGTTCTACCCCGATCAGCTCTTTGAAGACAGTGTGGCGATTCTCATCCTATTCGGCGTTCTCGTGGTGATGGCATTGTTCGTTCCAGTACCCACCGAAGAAATTGCCGATCCGACTGACGCTTCATACGATCCACGCCCGGAGTGGTACTTCCTTTTCCTGTTTCAACTGCTCAAATATTTCGAAGGGCGGTTTGAAGTGGTCGGCACTTTCGTAATTCCTACAGTCGCAATTCTTCTTCTCTTCCTGGTTCCTTTTCTTAGTCGAAAAGAGAGATTGCCAATTCATAAGCGTCCCGTCGCCCTCACCGTAACCAGCATATCGGTTCTGTCGCTAATCTCGCTTACGATTCTTGGGCTGCGGTCGCCCAGACTCGATTCGACCGCTTCAACGGCATCCGAGGATGATCAATCGAAAGTACATAGCTCGACTGACACAGAAGTATTTGATTTCGGTTTAGAAGAGGAGAATTAGATGCCTCAGTGATTATTCGCTATCTCGGTCAATGCAATTTCATTTAAGGGGAAATCATAGTCGAGGAAAAACTATCGGTCGTGCTTCTCGAATAACACAGCCATTTGTTCCTATCGTACAATTTCTAACAATGACCGAACCCGCTCTCAGATGACTGTTCCGGGTTTAATTATGCCGCCTTTCGGGATAATGACAATTCCGTCGCGGATATAGTAGCCATCACCATCATAGTCACTTTTCTGTTCAGTATTTGCAATAATAGAATCTTCGCCGATGCGCGCATTCTTGTCGATGATTGCCCCTCGAATCAAACAACCTCTCCCGAGACCTATATTCGGGATGCCGGCTTTCTGATTCTGTTTTTTTTGCTCATCAGTCTCATAGAAATCTGCTCCCATGAGAACGGACTGGTAGACTCGAGTTCGCGCAGAGATCACTGTGCGAATTCCAACAATTGAGCGATCGATTTCAGAATCGTCAATAATCGAGCCTTCTGAAAGAATTGAAGACCGGACGCTACTAATATTCACCTTTGTGCTCGGAAGATGACGACGGTGGGTGTAAATTGGCGTACGTTCGTCGTAAAAGTTAAACCTCGGCGCAACATCTGTGAGTCGGACATGCGCCTGATAGAAAGCCTGAATGGTTCCGATGTCCTCCCAATAGCCGTCAAAGAAGTATGCGAACACCCTGTGTGTATGGATGCAGTTCGGAATAATATCCACTCCAAAATCGACGTGCGACTCATTTGAAAGCGCCTGCTCCAAAAGCGCCCGATTGAAGATGTAGATGCCCATTGAAGCAATGTGTTGTCTGCCGCGCGGATCAATGTCCCTCGAATTGAAAGTGTCTTCTGGAACTGCTAACCGCTTGAGTTCTTCCTCCGTTTGCGGCTTTTCCACAAAATCGGTGACTCGTCCGTCATCATCGATCTGCAAAATACCAAAGCGACTGGTATTTTCCTTATGGACTGGAATAACGGAGATGGTGACATCCGCCTTTGATTCGATGTGGACGGCCAACATCTTGCGATAGTCCATTCGGTAAAGATGGTCACCGGCAAGGATAAGAACATACTCATCCGTAAACCGCGGGCTAATGATGTACGATCCGTTTTGGCGAACCGCGTCCGCCGTGCCCTGATACCATGCCTCACCTGCAAATGTCTGCTGGGCAGCCAAGACTTGCACAAAGCCGCGACGATAAGAATCAAATCGGTAGGTTTGGGCAATATGGCGATTCAACGAAACCGAATTAAACTGAGTAAGAATGAAAATTCGCTCCATTCCAGAATGAAGACAATTGCTGACCGGAATATCGACGAGCCTGAATTTACCCGCGATTGGCACACTCGGTTTGGCCCGCTCCCTGGTCAGGGGAAATAGTCGTGCTCCCCTACCGCCTCCTAGAATGACTGCAATCACCTTATCTTCATTCATTAACTATACTGTATTCCTGCTGAACACCGGCGTACAAGAAAACTTCGTACAGAGCTTTCAAACCGCGTACTTGCGGCAAATTTAGTCATCGGAACCCTGGCACTTCGAGAAATCATTTTCAACATCCTGACTATAGTGTCCCTTTTGTCGAGAGCACACCGCTCACACGAGCATCCATGCTTGTCGCGAGATCGAGTGCCTTAGCAAATGCTTTAAAGACGGCTTCGATAATGTGGTGATTGTTCGTCCCGTAAGGAACACTGATGTGAAGCGTTGTACCACTGTGATTAACGAATCCGTGGAAGAATTCTTCTACCAGTTCAACATCGAAATCCCCCACCTTGCCGTGTTGAAGTGAGGCATCTTGGCGAAAAAATGGCCGTCCGCATATATCTAGACTGACGTGCGCCAGTGCTTCATACATTGGTACGGAAGAATTTCCGAAGCGGCACATTCCTACTTTCTCGCCCACTGCTCGGTTAAACGCTTCTCCCAAACAGATTCCCACATCTTCCACTGTGTGATGGGCATCCACATGGAGATCTCCAGTCGCGTCCACCGTAAGATCAAAAAAGCCATGTTTGGCAAAGAGTTCAAGCATGTGGTCCAAGAAGCCCACCCCTGTCCTGATTTGGGATTTACCGGTGCCATCAACGTTCAACTTCAGCTCAACTTGTGTCTCCCGCGTTTTGCGTGAGATTTCAACTTCCCGCTTCACAATAGGTCTTCCTTGCAGTTTTAATCGAAATCTGTCGTTGCCACCTTGGAAGTAAGTTTAGCACAGGGACACGGTGCATTCAAGTCCAAATCACCGCTAGAATTGCGGCTGGGATTGGAATATGATATACTTCAATTTGTCAATTGACAACAATCGGCTACACCAGAACTGTTTAGCATTATTTAATGAATCTAACGCACATTTCAGACTTCATCAGATACTTCAGTTACCATGAATGGACGCGAACAACGGGGAAATGGGTCAAATGGAATACTCACAAAATTTCACGAAACGAATTGCTTGGGCGTTAATAGCAGTTTGGCTAAGTATTGATAGTGCAGTCGTGTTAGAGGTTGCCGCACAAGCCCGGCGGACTCGACGTCAGCGAGTAGTAATGCCTCAACAGCGCCAAGAGAAAGTTAATACAGATATTACGACAGATTTGAAATCAAATATCCTTGCGATTGCTCAGCGAGTGAGCAGTCAATCTCAGAATTCGATGGTAGATCTCGTGTTCGTCATTGATAGCAGTCGGGATATGATGGACGGAATCTCTGTAATTCAGAAAAGTCTCATTGACATGGCAAATGTATTCGAGGAGGATTTGATTGACTATCAATTTGCCCATGTATCGTTCCAGAAAGTTGCTGGGACATCAAGAACCACCATTCAATCATTCGAGAACGATCTTGTTGCCAGTCAAGCGTGGTTCCGTGAATTGCAAATGTCACGGAGCGCCGAGACCGGGGATGGCCTTGATGCAATTCTACAGACGATAAGGGAAACCAATTTTCGACTGGAAGCGCGGAAACATATTCTGGTTTTAACCAATTCACGTTTGCAGACCGCTTGGACCGCGGAAAAAGCGAAAGACAAAATCGTGAAGGAGATTGTCAACTTGTGCAAACAGGACAATATACATGTTAACATCATCGGGAAAAGCGAAAGTGCACAGATACAGTTGACAGCTAGGACGGGCGGCAAGTTTTACCCTATCTCTGGCAGTAGCCAGAAGGGTGTAAAATTCGTCAACTCAGGCGACCTAGACAAGTCGATTCTCAAGATTGAAGGCGTCTTCAGACTAACTGCAGAGCATATTGCCGCGACAGCAAAGCAACCAGCTGACGTTGTTTTTATGTTTGACTCGAGTTTAAGTATGGCGGCAAAATCCAACAAAATCAGAACAGATAAAATTTGCGCTGGAATTGATGAAATGGCGAGCATTCTGAATTCAGCAGGAATCAACTATCGATTTGGCGTTATCCGTTTTTGGTCAGCAATTGGTAGCGGCGATAGTGTCGTCGTGCTTTCCAAGCCACCATTGAACACCGAACAAGTTAAGCGACTTTATCGCGCACCCAAGCAAGGCGATAAACATCTTCTGGGAGCAGTAATAAAGGGTGTACCAAAAATCAAAACGCCTGTGGATCGTCAGCTCGTTCTCGTGATTGTTACCGATGGTTCGGCAGGACATCGCGCGGCGAAAGGGTACACGATCAATCAAGCCATCGGAGTTTGCCGAAAGGCAGGCGCGCAAGTGAATGTCATCGGAGAATCTTCGATGAATATTCATTCTTACAAAGGCCGCTTCGGCAGCCGCGCTGGTTCCCCTTCCGTTGAGTTTCAGAAACGGGTTGCTAAGACCACAAATGGCGTGCATTACGTAATGCCCGAAACCTCCGACTAGCCCGTCAAACCAGTAGAAATTAGTTTATAACATGGTCTAGTCTGTCATCTCTCGCTTGCGCAAGTCTCCGGTCATTTTGCTAGGAGGTCGTCAGACATATTGGTGCATGGTGGTCTGTATTCGGCCATTTCAATTCTATGAATGGCATAGTGACATAAAATAAATTGGGGAACGATTTCTTCATTTCAATCTACCTGTTGAAACCGAAACCCGATTGTCGATCTGCTCCAGAATCAAAATCTAAGGTGATAACTGAGCACACGGATGGCTAAACTGTGCTCAGTTTACTCGGCAAACTAATCGTCCTCCTCAGGAAATGGATCACGGGTCGGCTTGGGCCGCTTGTCGCTTGAGTCTAGCATGCGCAGCGGAAGAGTCCAGAGTCTGTTCGGTGGGTTACTCATCCCATCCAATCTGCTTCCCGCATCACGATTTCCCGAGTCGTTTCAAATTTTCAGGTGATTAATTGGAAAGCCACCTAAATTAAGGAAATAGGGATAGGATTTATCTTGTCGCATTACTTTCCAAACAGCCTCTTTCTTGCTGATTAGTTAGGTTATCGGTACTTTTACGAAAAGCTGCCACCTCGCACCAAGCTAAGTTGAACAACTCTAAAAATGATATTTGACGGACTGATACGCGGGGAGGAAATCACATAGATGGGATTTTGTACGCCAAACCTAGTGGAGAAGTTCCAATGGGATGAGAAAGCCTGAAACCAATAACCTCAATCTTCTAAGTCTTCCTCTAGGTTTCTTGCATACATTGCGATGAGCGCAAAGCAAGTAGATTGTAGGTTTGACACGGGTTTTTGCAGTTCAATGGGTGTGTCACTGATAAAGCCGCCGTCTTCCTGCTGAACGGTTGTCAGATATCCAAGCGTAACACGGTCAGTATTCAGTGGATCTTTTCCGGCGGCAAGTGCCATCACGGCATAGGCCGAAATTTCGGGATCGCTCTTCTCTCCTTTTGTCCTGCCAAAACCGCCATCCTCATTTTGCATCTGTTTCAGCCACACTATTTGGGCATCAATGTCATACACGGGCGCCAATCCTTGCAATACCCAAGATGTGACAAGTACATCTGAACGACCTCCTCGCTTCAAGGACCAACCGCCATCGACATTGATTTGTTCCGCGAGCCAATCAGCGCCTCTTGAGACGGGCGAAAAGTTTGCCCTGAAACCCATTCGTTTTAGTCCAGCTAGCACGGCGGCGGTGTTTAATGGATTTCCGGGTTTATGCATTTCTCTGGCCCAACTCCCATTCTCGTTCTGTGCGTCCCTGATCCATTTCAATCCCGCGAATCTCGCCTCTGAATCATCCGTCTCCGCCTGAGCGAGCGTCACTAAAGCAAAGATTGTATGCGCCGTATTACCGTTCCAGCTTCCGTCTTGCTCTTGATGGCGCGTCAGATACTTCACACCTCGACGAATAACGGTTGAACCTGTGCCCCAACCCTTGAACATTAGGGCTTGCATGGCAAAAGAGGTGATTTCAACATCACTCTCTCCACCCAGTATGAGAGGCCAACCGCCATCGTCGTTTTGAGCAGCATGGATATATGATTCTGCACGTTCAATCGTCTCGAATAGAGTCGAACCAACCAGACGCTCACAAGGAGAAAGGATTAGACAAATAAGTACTGTCCCCAACAATGGCACTCTAAATAGATACCTACGCATGTTGTCTACTCCTTATACCAATTCGTAATTCATCAGTTACAGGGACCGGCGTTTGAAGTCGCGCAATTCAATGCGCGACTCGAACCGGCTGTCACATTCAGATTTGTGCTCTTCAAGTGAAATGTGTACCTGGAACATGCCAATGGAAGGCGCGTTTGCCCACAAGTTCAAATTGATTGCAACAAAATGGAAACAGAAATTCAGGACTCACTCAGTACACAAAAATGATGATTTCGGCAATAATATGATGCTGCGACACAGGCTTTCATAGGGAACAACGATCAAGCGAGTGGATAGGACGAACGATTGGAATCTCTCGTTATTCGTTACGGCGGAACTATGCGGATTTGAGTGCTTAACGGTATAAGTCCTAAGTTAATTTGGTTTTCCGCACTTAACTTTTAAGAACCAGATTTTGAAATCGTATTAGATTGTATCTGCCATGTAGAAACCCCTGAGGAGTCATTAGGTTGCTTAGATATTGCGATTAGGAAGTCATGCCACTGGTAATCCTACCGACAGAATCAGAACACCATAGTAGTATTTTACACCGAGTTTTTCTACTTATTCGAAATTCATGAGTTACAAGATTGGGGTGTTTGTAGCAACGATCAAGCGACTGAATGGGAAGCGTTATAGGGTTTCCATCAATGCGCGCCTTTGACCGACTGTAACATAGTGATATTGAAATCGTATAAGATTTGGGACAATCTTTCCGTGACATGTCGGAAGTCAAGCATTTACGCATTCACGGATTAAGTTGCTGATTCACCGGATCAAAGACGGTTCCGAGAACTCCCTTATCGAACCTCCCAAATGGATAAATCAACCGAATTCTGCTCAAGAAGTCTATAAAACCGTTGTACATCCTTCGGACGAAATGCCATACTGCCTTAACACGTTTCATTCCAGTGGATTAAAATGCTCTTAACTACAGTGTCATAACAGTTTCATCGAAGTTACGGCTTAACCCTCCAATCATGAACCTTTCCGCAAGAAGCGACAAGTTTGAAGTGTTGAGAATGCGAAGGACATAGTTGTCACCCGCATTCCCTTTCCTGAAGAGAGTAAACTACTCTTTTCCCTGAATCATAATTCTCTTACCTCAGCCCATGAATTTCAAACATTGTTCCCTAAATTAGTTCAGTTGGTATTTAACATCGTAGTGTTTGGAGTGCAAAGTCCAGGGTTACCGAACCAAGAGAAGAAGTGATTTGCGAAGGCTTTCTGCAGGCAGGATCGATGAAACCACCGAACATTAGCAGATATGCGACGTTTGGGTGGTGAGTAATGGACGATAGGCAAAGAGATATCTGAAACTTTGAGAGTACATTGATTCCGGGGTCGTTTCAACACAAGCAGGTGCTCTAGCGAGACCAAATTGGCACCAAAACTTTCGTCAACTTTACTAGACTTTCCAAATTGTGAGCGGGTAGAAAATAATCTACATACGGCAAAGCGGTACGAATCCCTCGGCAAACCGGTTGATATCCGCTACTACCAAGTAACGGGTTGAGCCATATTAACTTGTATGCGTGTCGATTTAGCATTTCCATTGATCGCTGTAACACATTTGCATCGCCTTGATCCCAGCCATCACTAATTAGGATGACAATGGATCGGTTGGCTGTAAAGGATCGTGCAAATTCACGGTAAAAGCCAATAATACTTTCACCGATTTTCGTTCCACCCGACCAATCGGGCACGACCTCTGCCATCTCGCGGAGTCCCTCTTCGACTCCCTTTCGGCGAAGCAGTCCGGTGATGTTCGTCAAACGGGTGCTAAACACTGCGACTTCAATTTCGTTAATCTCTTGCTGCATACCATAGATGAATTGAATAAGGAATTTCGAGTAACAATCCATCGACCCGCTAACATCGCAAAGTAAGAAAATTTTATTTTTCTTAATCTTCCGACGTTTGTGGACAAGAGTTAGCGGTTCACCGCCATAGGCGATATTTTTACGCCAGCTTCTTCTGAAGTCAATGGTTTTACCCTTGACCGCCAATTCCTTGCGCCGACTCAGTTTTGTGGCAAGCAACGCCGCAAATTTTGCGATGGCTTCGCGTGCCTTTTCAATCTCCTCGGGTGAAAGCTTACTGAAATCCTTCTGCGTCAGCACATCATCGGGACTATACGCAATCGTGTCGCCTGTTTCCTGCTCTTCGTTTTCCTCGCTGTTCAATTCCAGCCACTCATTAACGGAAAAATCTCCCCCATCGTCCTGGGCCATGTCGGTAAGTTCTTGAAGTGCGGATTCGTCAGTTGATGGAGCATCATCATTGTCATCAAGCCCCAACGGCTGTGGAGTCGGGCGAGGGTATTTCCAGAATAGGTTAAATGCCAAATCGAAAGTTTCACGGTCCGACTCATTTGCTATCAGGTTTGTTCTAGCCGTGTGGTAAAACTCGTCACGCTGTGCAACGTCAATGAGTTCCAAACTGCGGCAGAAACTGATCTGATTCGTCGTTGTAACGTTGATGTCCATCTGCTTCAACAGGTGGCAGAAGGCCGTGATTTCCTGAAGCAGTGTCCGTTGTCTCATGAGATTACCCGTCTGAATAGACCCAATCTGTCTTTTCTGATTCCTCATCGGGGGACGAATCCGATAAGCGTTTCGCCCGAGCGATGAACTCATGTAGGTCGGCTCCTTGCGCTCGTTGAACGTCATCCTGATATTTGAAGAGGCAACCCAGTGTTTCATCAACAATGTCAGGATCTAGTGCGTCTTTCCCCAGTGCAATGAGCGCCAGCCCCCAATCTAGAGTTTCAGCTACCCCCGGTTTCTTATAGTAGTCGCCTTCCCGCCAAATCTGCATCATGTTGCACAACTGTCTCGCAAGATGATTGTTAATATGCGGGAGTTTGGTTTTCACAATTGATAATTCCTTTTGGAGAGACGGGTAATCAATCCACTGATAGAGGCAGCGCCGTTTAAGGGCTTCGTGGACCTCGCGCGTTCGATTTGAAGTTAACACAACGTATGGAATGTGTTTCGCGCGAATCGTGCCAATCTCCGGTATCGTAATTTGGAAATCGGAAAGAACTTCAAGCAGGAACGCCTCAAATTCGCTGTCGCTCCGATCTACTTCGTCAATGAGTAACACCGGAGGCGCACCGCCATCGCTCTGAATTGCTTCTAGCAGCGGACGCTTTAAGAGAAATGTTTCACTGAATAGGTTGGCGCCAATTTGGTCTTTGTCAACCCCTTGTGCTTCGTCGATTCGCAACTGTAGAATCTGCTTGGTATAGTTCCATTCGTACAATGCGCTGTTTGTGTCGAGACCTTCATAGCACTGTAAACGGATTAACTTGCCACCTGTTATGTCCGCTAAGACTTTCGCGACCTCTGTCTTGCCAACCCCCGGTTCACCCTCAAGAAAAATTGGTTTGTTTAAGTTGTGAGCTAAGTAGATAGTCGTCGCCAACGCTCGGTCGGTTATGTATTCTCCCCGAGCACACGCATCTTGAACTTTTTCAATAGATTCGAACATCGATACTTGACCTAGAGTTTGGTCCGATAAATTTCGTATGTGACTAGCCAGCGAAGTTATTGCATCTGTCGTATCATTCCTTCGCTCTGAAGCGCTTCCTCGTAATCCTTACGATAATCAATGTCTTTCAGGACACGGTCTGTATCAACGATGACATAATGGATAAAGTCAGCATTTTTTTTGAAAAGCGATCTAATGCCACCGCTTTCCGCGTCGAGAGCGAGAATGTGAGACGCGTAGCGCCGATTGAAAATGGCAGGATGTCCGCGACGATAATTATGACTTGGCAGCGCAATTTCTTTATCCGAGTCTTTATAGGAATCAACGACGCGATTGATGAGGTCCGAGGTGATAAACGGCTGATCGACAAGCATCAACGCAAACGCATCTGCGCATTCAGATAGCGCTTGAACCCCACACTGAGCTGACGTAAGCATCCCCTCTTTGTAGTTGGGGTTGAAAACAACCTTGACTGGCTTATTTCGAATTCTACCGTTCACTCTCTCCGATTCGTGGCCGATTACGACGATGACTTCAGCCAATTTGGACCCGAGCATATTATCGATTATGGTTTCGATAATGGTACTGTTTCCGAAGGGAAGTAGTTGTTTTGGTTCCCCCATTCGGGTAGATAGCCCTGCGGCAAGAAGTATCCCGGTAATTTTAACAGTTGTTGGCATAAGGGGCGAATGACTCAGACTTTCTCTGCCAGCTTTAGTGCAAGATACATGACGCTCCACATGTGAAAATGCGGAGAATGAGCCCTAACAACAAAAGGACTTAGCCCATAAACCTAGAAGCGAATATCGAATCTCGTGTATTCGTCACTGCACTGGTGTTCAGCAATCTGGACACGGTCAACTCTACCTGCGGGAGGTCCCTTCTCCAATAGAACAAGAAACTCATCCAACGCTAACTTGCTCCCATCGGCGACGACCTCAACGTCGCCGCTGACAAGGTTCTTGGCATAGCCGCGAACCCCGAATCTTTCTGCACTTCGCCGTACAAATTCCCGGAAACCGACACCCTGGACCCGACCACTAACAAGGATATGAAGTTGCATGGGCTAGTTGACGTCAATCGTTAGTTCTACTCTTTGAATGGCCGCCAAGTCTTCATTCGCGAGAACTTTTCATTCAGAGGAAGTCAACACTTGAGCGCTGTACTGAATCTGCTATCGGTATTTGGTCACCTCGGAATTTGAGGATATTTTAGTATACCACAGAATAGGCAGGTTTGCATGAAATTTCCTGGAAGTAGCCACAGCGGAGTCAGATAGAATTTTTTAGGAGTTTTGCGGCTAAAACAGTGGTGACGGTTGTAAATTAACTCGCGCGACTACGCGGCTCGTTTTCAGGTTAATATGTGGCGAGAGCATTCCTCGACGTAATTCAAAAAATAGGGAAAACATCAGAGATTGTCTAACGCATAAACGGCAAATAGTAGGGACGATTCTTCCTGACCGTGGAACGAAATCTGTTGAAGTTTGTTTAGGGTTTCGATAGACTATATTTCCGCCAACGGTGATGTTTCTAATCGCTTTTCCGAATATCACAAATCCCCCTTCTTGCGCTAGCCGACTTGAGTTTTGGTTAGGGGCGTACAGCCAAATAAAGGAGGATATCAAGGTGAGAAGTGCGCGGCTTCCGAACTACATCCTACGGTTCATCACCATTCTATTCCTACAGAGTGCCTCCGCTCAAGATTATACGCAATGGGGCTTGCCCAGTGGCGCTATAGCACGCCTCGGCAAGGGGTCGATTTCCGGTAATATCGCGTATTCGCCAGACGGGTCGAGGCTTGCAGTTGCTTGTACGAGTGGCATTTGGCTGTACGATGCGGAGACCTGCCAAGAACTGGGCCTACTCGCGGGGCATACGGATGAGGTTTCGACCGTCACTTTCAGTCCGGATGGCACCATGCTTGCCAGTGGAGGTGGGAATTCTGAAGCACATGGCGGATTTGACAATACCGTCCGCCTGTGGGATGCCGCATCAGCGAATCCCAAAAGGACCCTCACAGGGCATCGCGGTTATGTTACAAGCGTGGCGTTCAGCCCGGACGGAGGAACGCTTGCCAGCGCGAGTCGTTACGGCGTCATCCGGCTATGGAGAGATATCGCGGGTTTACAGAATCAGACTCTCGACAAACACACGAGTCGAATTACTTGCGTGGTTTTCAGTCCGGACGGAAGCACGCTCGCTAGCGCCAGTCGCGATCTCACCATTCGACTGTGGGATGCGGCGACCGGGGAACCTAAGCAGACGCTTTCCGGGCATACGGATTGGGTCACCAGTATTGCATTTAGCCCCGACGGAACCACGCTGGCGAGCGCGAGTCGTGACATGACTATCCGACTGTGGGATGCATTAACAGGCGAACATCGTCGGACTCTTACCAAACCGAAGAGGATGACGGTATGGGAGGCATTGACCGGCAAACATGATCATTCTCTCAATAGACATAGTGGCTCAATCACTTGCATCAGCTTCAGTCCGGACGGTACTATACTCGCCAGCGGGAGTCGCGATACTACCGTCCGGCTCTGGGACAGTGTCACAGGGGATCACTTACAAACGCTTTCTGAACACACAGATTCTATCACCGGCGTTGCCTTTAGCCCTGAAGGCTCCAAGTTCGCTAGCGCCAGCCATGACAATACCGTCCAGATTTGGGACACGATCACAGGTGAATACAAGCAGATTTCTGCCGGCCAAGAAACTTCAATTCACAGTGTTGCTTTTAGCCCGGACGGCTCTACAATCGCCGTTGGGCGTGACGATAATTTCATCCAGCTATGGGATGCGATTACGTGGCACCCCAAGCAAATCCTTTCCGGACATACGCATCGGGTCACTAGCGTCGCCTATAGCCAGGACGGGGGTACGCTCGCCAGTGGAAGCTGGGACCATAGCATCCGCCTGTGGGATGCCGTCACGGGAACTCAAAAACAATCTCTCATAGGGCACACTAGTTCTGTTTATGGTGTTGTCTTCAGCCAAGACGGAGAAACTCTCGCTAGCGGGAGTTGGGACAATACTGTCCGCATTTGGGATGCCAACACCGGGGAACACAAAGTGACGCTTAAAGACCATAGGAGCTCGGTGAATTGTGTTGCACTCAGCCCGGATGGAAGGACGCTAGCTAGTGGAACTAGCTATGGAGACTATTCCGTGCGCCTTTGGGATTTAGCTACAGGCGATCTCAAACACGAACTCAAAGGGCACATGTCGCCGGTTTTTAGCATTGCGTTCAGTCCAGATGGCGGCACTCTCGCGAGTGCAGGTAAGTGGGACGACATGGCCGTCCGACTGTGGGATGCAGCAACGGGAGTTTACAAACTATCTTTAACCGGACATACGGATTCAGTCAATAGTTTGGCGTTCAGCCCGGATGGCGTAACGCTTGCCAGTGGGGCTGGGGATGTATTAGGAGACCATACCGTCCGGTTGTGGGATGCGACGACGGGAGTGCTAAAACACACTCTAACCGGACACACAGATGCGGTCAAGAGTATTGCGTTCAGCCCGGATGGAAGTGTACTCGCGAGTGCGAGTAATGATGGCACGGTGCTGCTGTGGTCAGTAAATCAAATTCACCGCTTAGAAAAGACAGGTAAGTGACCACGCAAATGGCTTTGGAAAGTCTGTCGCGATGCGGGATTTTCGATAATGGCAATTGGATTCTCAACAATACCGTACTCCTCATGAATCCCTTACTTATCTACGCAATGAAACGTAACAGGCTGTGCGGACGCAGAAAATAGTCGTTTCGAATTTATGCTCATCAAAGCCTTTTATCAAATTGAACAAATTCTTAGATTGCCCTTACTTACACCGCGAATTCAAGACATTTTCATTGCGGCCCGTACAAACGTCAACGCAATACTACCTCATAATCACCATTTTCTTTGCTGCGCTATAATCGCCTGCCTGAAAATGGTAAAAATAAGTCCCGTTGGCGACCGGTTCTCCCCTATCGTTTTCGCCGTCCCAATACACGGCTAAATCGCGCGTGGTGTATTCGCCGCGGCTTTGAGCATCCGCGCGTATTGTCCGTAAGTGATGACCATCAACACTGTAAATCGAAATTTTCACATCCGCGCCGCCCATAAGTTGATAAGGAATCCACGTTTCGGATTTGAAGGGATTCGGAAAGTTGGCAAATACCTCTGTTCTTTCGACTATCGGCTCAACTACTTCGGTCGGTTCGGAAGTAGTTTCGGAGCCTGGTGAAGAAAATGTATAGGAGTAAAAACCTGAGGTACCGGCAGCTATTAGTTGATTCATCTGGCCAGAGATCAGACCGATTGCGGAGAAATTCAGATTGTCGAGACCGTTGTTCATTTCAACCCAATGATCGCCTGAATTGGCAGAGTAGTAGATACCGCCGCCGCCAGTTGCAACATAGAGATAATTTGGATCCCATGGAGCAATCACCAGATCCCAAATCTTCAGTTCATGAAGGCCTTGATTAATCTGCTGCCATGTCTCGCCGCCATCCAAACTTTTGAACATTCCGCTGCCATGCGTGCCTACATAAATACAATCCGGGCATCTTGGATCGATTGCCAGAGCTAGTGCGGCGTCCTCCAACTCAAGCACTATTTCCCAAGTCGCTCCTCCATCAAGCGTGCGTAGAACGGCAAGTCCCTCAAAAGCATACGCCGTTATTCCCCAAGTTCCGACATAAATGATATCAGGATTCTGGGGGTTCACAGCTATTTCCCAAATCGCATAGCGATCCAATCCAGTCTGTTGCCAAGTTTCTCCAGCGTCATCGCTACGATAAACGCCGCGATATTCAGTTCCTGCATATATTCGGTTCGGGTGTACCGGATCGAGCAATATGCTAGTGACAATTCCGGCATTTAACCCCTTATTAATGGGTCGCCACGTCCTTCCGGAATCCTCACTCAGAAAAATTCCCTTGCCGTCCGAGGTCGTATAAATCCGAGTCAGGTTGCCTGGTGAGATAACCGTGTCAATGGTCATCTTGTTGGTTATTCCTGAATCCGACAGGTGCCAGCTTTTCCCCCGTCACTTGTGACATATAACCCTGCCCCCCAAGTGGTTGCAACCATCATGCTCTGATCTGCGGGGTTTATGACGAAACCGCTGATGTTAACATTGGTCAATCCCTCATTCCACAGGACCCACGCGTCAGATACCGTTTTTTGAAACACGCCGGCAGCCCATGTGCCTACCAAAAGCCCCGTAGCCAACGGTTCAATCGTACGAACATCAAACGGTAAGAGTGCGTCTTCGCTTTCCCAAGTATCGCCGCGGTCACGGCTAATGAAAAATCCTTCGCGCGAACCTGCGTATACGAGATCCGAGTTTTGCGGATCTACCTCAATGACTTGGATGTAACTGTATGGGTATGAATTAGGTATACCGGAACTCATTGGCTTCCAATTTTCACCCTTGTCAAGGCTATGAAAAACGCCGTGTCCGTATGTTCCTGCGTACCATATATCTGTCAGCGGTTGATACGCCAGACAATAAACATTCTTTGAGGTAAGTCCGGAATTGGCCGGCGCCCAACTTGCGCCCCCGTCCTGGCTCTTGAAGACACCCCCTCCCGATGTCGCCGCGAACATGATATTTTCATCTTCGGGATGGAACTCGACAGAGCGAACTACAGCGGCGTTTTCAAGACCACTATTCCTCGATTCCCACGTCAGTCCTCGATCACGGCTGATTGCAATCCCACTCAAGTATCCTACTAGACATATCAAATCAGGGGATTTGGGATGCCACTCAATGTCGAGGATACTGTCTTGAGTGAATCGATTCGTCTCTACCCATGTCAGTCCACCGTTACGACTGACTTGCAATCCGTTTGACTGCAAGCCGGCAAAGACTGTACCCGGAACTTGCCGGTGAATTGCCAACGCATTAACAGTTAAGTTCCGCAAACCGATCTGTTTCCAGTCCGCGCAGGCTATTTCCCGTCGGAAAACCCCGTCTCCCCGTGTGCCGGCATAGACATGAAGACCGTTTGACACCATAGCCCTGACAACACCGCCGTATATCGGGCCAAGTGGTGACCAACGCTCAATGTCCGCGTAAACACCGGCAGCGAATCCGAACAAAATTCCAACAACTAGACAAAATCCCTTTCTCATTTCAATATCTCCGGTTCTTTAAACTCAGGATTGCAAATCCAAGATTTTTATGTATTAGCACACGAGTTGCATAGCCGAGATTCAGCCCGCTGCTGCTTCGACGCCAAATTTGGCACACAAGAAGTTGCAAGACAGAATCCGCGTGGTATTGTGCCACAATTCGCGGTGTTAAGCAAGGAAAAGGAGGTGTCTTCCCCACGGGAAACGCATCTAAACTTTCTACGTCACAAACAAGAATATCGTGCCAAGCTTGTAATGATTTTCTTAGGGGACGTAGGTTGGATTGAACGGCAATCCGTTAATTAAGTGCTAATCTTAGAAGAGTTTTCGAGTGCCCGCTTTGCCTGAACGTGCCAAAATTTGAGTGAAACCCAACATTACTCGTACTTTTTGCCACTTTGAGACAGCCTCTATAATTAGATGCGTTTCCCCTGCGGTGTCTTCAGGGAAATCGCATCCAATCTCATCAATTGTATCACGGTGCTTTCGTCTCGAATCTCCGGCAGGCATCACTGCCAACACTAACATAAATCACACACATTCAAATGCGACCGGCACTGGCAATGGCTTGCTTTTAACTTGACGAAAACACGCTATGTTTGTTATGCTTAACACGAGTAATTATCAGTTTTGGCAATGCTTCACAAAGGAAGAAACATAAATGCCAAACTATGTATCGGTCGCCAAAACCTCCGATATTCGTCCGGGGCGTGGTAAAGCGTTCACGTTCAAAGGACGCCGAATTGCGGTCTTTAACGATAATGGAGAATTCTGTGCTTTGAGCAATACCTGCGCCCATGCAATGGGATCGCTCGGAAGAGGCAGAGTCAAGAATGGGGTAGTCACGTGTCCGGTTCACGGTTATGCGTACGACACGAAGACTGGGGCATGTCGTACTGATACACGACTGAGAGTCGAAACGTATGAGATTACGGTTGAAGATGGTGAAGTCAAAATGATGCAGTGAAGGGAACCCGGCGAGGCCCGCCGCACTGGAGTAAATGATGAAACGTGAGCTTTTGTTCATCGTAGTTTTAAGTGGATGCTTGTCGGTCGGCGTTTTACCGACTTTTGCCCAACCTACAGATTTGACCGCTTGGTGGCTTCTTGTGGACGTCAATCCTGATGACCGTTCACATTCGGATTTCGAAGCATTCGCCAACCTATTGGTCACTCGTGGAAACGTACCTTTGAATCGGATACAGCATATCAAGGCGGAGCAATGCACAAAGTCGGGGATTAACGAAACAATTCGGAAAGTTACATCTCGTATGCAGCGTGCAGAGCGGTTCATCTTTTTCTATCGTGGAGGGGTGACCAAACCACCTAGAACAAACTCGATATTCTTGTTAACCCACGGCGCCGAATCAACAAATTTAGCAAATGCCGTGGAAGATCGCCAACTGAACCGTTGGTTCCAAGAAGCTGGCGCTAAAGATGTGACCGTTCTTTTTGATAGTTACACCAATGATCGGAACATCTATGCGTATCTTGCTAACCGCGAACTGCTTGGTGCGGCAGCACTCGTCTCAATTAGGGCTACCAAAAAGAACGAAGATTCCCTGCTCAATAGGGTGTTGTCGGCACTCAACACTGACGCAAGTGATTTAGACGATAATCGCAAGGTTACTCTTGGAGAACTCCACGAGCATCTTGTGACTAATGCACCCCCGCAAGATAGCATTGTCGTACCAACCGGCAATGTGGATGCGCCCATTCTCAAACTCTCTCCCATGCTCAAAATCATTACCGATCCGGCGGGAGCATCAACATATCTTAATGGCGAAGTAATAGGCGCGACGCCCCAGCGCGTGATTGACAACCTAAAGAGGGGAGACTACGAAATTCAGGTTAAGATGCCGGGCTATTTTGCGCCGCCGATGCGTTCCACAAAGGTTGGCATGAGCCAAGGTGAAGCTGTTGAAGTCTATTGGGCACTCAAACCGATTACAGTGTATGGAAAAGTTAATCTTCCCGAGGGTAAGGTCCTGGAACAGATTACCGTGTGGATTGAGGATACCAATTACAAACAGACAATTGGCTTGGACGGAAATTATCGCTTTGAGGATTGGGACATTGATGATTTACTTTCGGTTGGAAAAACTTACGCTCTAAAGGCGGAGGCAGCAGAGATTTTCCACGCTAAAACCACTTTTACCTTTGAAGGACATGATGCGATTGAACGTGATCTGACGCTTGCTGAAAAAACGTGGTTTGAGGTCGCTGAAGAACGATTTAGTAAAAGTGATAATGAAGGCGCGATTGCCGCGTTTCAAAACGGGATTGAAATTACGACTGAGATTCCGCCGCTATCTCCAGAGCTGACCGTGCTCCTCTTCAAATCGTTCTCAGCCGCCGTTGACAGCATGAATATAGAAAATATCGCTTACATAGTGGCTACGGCTCAATTGTCAGACAGGTTCGGAGATAAAGAGTCTTCCAAAATCTATTGGAACCGAGTTAAATTGCAAGCAAATAAAGGGACGGCGGAATACGATCTAGCGTCGAAACGATTGCGAGAGTTAAATTTTACTCATTATATTATCAACGGAGCAATCATTGTGCTTCTGGTAGTTGTGTTAATTTCCGGCGGATATACCGCGAGGAAATTTCTTGGAAGAAAAAAGCGAGGAGTGACCCATAGCGCATTATAGAAATTTGTGCGGACAGCCATGTTTCCCGATTTCTTTTGTGCTATAAGGGAGTAAACACATGTTCTTCTTCAAGTTCTTGAGGCGAAAACAGTACCAACAATTGCTTGACGCATCAAGACACCTTCGGCAACAGTGCAGGCAATTTGAGATGAATGCCAAACTCTTGGAGAAAGAGAAAGAGGACCTAAATGAGGAGTACCGGAGAGAGCGGGCGGATCTTGATGCACGACTGAAAAAACTGCGGCATCAAGCACAAGATTACGAATCTCTTCAAGCAAGATTTCAGAAGTTTAAGGACGATGCAGAATCCAAAATTGAACAGGGAATAGATGAAGAAATTCAGAAACTGGGACTTAGTCCTGCTCAAGTCGAGACGCTTTGGTCAGATAGAAAAGATCTTATTGAGTTGTACCTAAGAAAACTCTACTCGATCGCAAAGAAGTTCGCCATGTCGAACAAAGAGATGAGAAAGGACCGCGGTTTGTTCCTGCTGCTCGTTGACCAGCGTAACATAGTGAGTGACAATTTCTCGGAATTCCACGACGGTCAGACAGAATACCTCACCCAAGAAAAATACAAGGAAATTGACGGAGTACCCCATATCTTCTCTTCCAATATTGATGAAGTTCTTGACTATATGGGTGAGAAAGTTACGATAGAGAATAAGGGCGGGGAAGTTACCGGCTATGAAGAACGAGATGGCGCCTTGCTAATTAACTTACAGGGTTATGCATTCCGATCATGCACAATGATTGAAGGAGTTCGAACACATCGAGTGTACGCAAGAGTGGAGGCATTGCAAAAGGGGAGTGCCAAGCGTAATGCGGGCATCTATGCGTCATCATTGGACGAGGTTTTGGCAGCCATCATTGTCAGCGAGGAAAACAGTGAGGTCGTTTTATTTCGAGACGGACGCTTTGTTAAGAGTTACGATCCTTTCACTGATACGGAGACGTTAAGGCATCAGCAACTCACTCAAGCTCAACTTCACAAGGAGATCGGTTCAGCAGAGGTTTGGACATTACCAGAGGTCAGCGTTGCTGAAGACGACGAATTAGAAAGAGAGGATCCTCATGATTCCGCACCTCCATCACGTTAAATAAAAGATGCAACGCGGATGCATTTGTAAATTAAGCGTAGCCTTTGAAAGAAAAAAAGAAGGGCTGCAGGCAATCCTTCCATTTTCCAACCTTCCTCATGATATTCCCATCTTTTAGACTCTAGATGCTACACTTCCTGGCGCAAATGGACAACTTTGTTAATCGCGTCAATGTATGCTTTCGCGCTAGCTTCAATGATGTCCGTACTTGCACCGTAACCGACAATTGAATGTTGATTGTCCTGTACCCTGATTGTAACCTCTCCAATTGCATCCTTCCCTTCCGTCACCGACCTAATATTGTAATCTGCAAGAACAAGAGGGATTTTAGCGACGCGATCAATCGCTTTATAGGCTGCGTCGACGGGACCATCGCCCGTTGATGCTTCCTCAATGAGCCTCTCTTCCGTTCTTAACCCTACGGTCGTTGTGGGCGAGATCTTCGTTCCGCACACGACTTGGATATACTCGAGATGGAAAGTCTCGGGCACTGAGCGGACCTCGTCGCGCATGATTGCATCAAGATCGGCGTCGTGGACCGCCTTTTTCTTGTCTGCGATTTCAAGAAAGCGTTCATAGATTTTGTCGAGTTTTTCTTGCGTCGGACTGTAACCAAGGACACTCAAGCGGTGTCTCAGCGCGTTCCGACCAGATCGTGGGCTGAGGATGATTTGGCTTTCTTGCCATCCCACATCTTCGGGATCTATTATCTCAAAAGTGTCCCGCTGCTTTATGACGCCGTCTTGATGAATACCCGAGCTATGTGCGAAGGCGTTCGCGCCGACGATGGCTTTGTTTGGCTGAACGGGAATCCCCATTGTGCGACTAACTCGACGGCTTATCGGCACAATCTCCTTTGGTTCGATGCCGGTGTAGTACCCATCGAAAAAGTCGCTGCGCGTTCGAATAGCCATCGCAATCTCTTCCAACGAAGTATTGCCCGCCCGCTCCCCGAGTCCGTTAACGGTGCATTCGACCTGACGTGCTCCTCTCTTGATTGCTTCCAAACTGTTCGCGACGGCAAGCCCAAGATCATTATGACAGTGGACGCTAATGACCGTGTCACCGATATTCGCTACACTGTCGAATATCTCGGAAATCAATTTCCCGAAATCGGACGGCATGGCGTACCCCACGGTGTCGGGAATATTGATGATGGTTGCCCCGGCGTCAATTGCTTCCTCAATCACTTTGAATAGATAACTAGGTTCCGTCCGTGCGGCGTCCATCGGTGAAAATTCAACGGTCTCACACAGGCTCTTTGCATAAGTCACGGCATCAACAGTTCGCTTTAGAATGGTCTCGCGATCAGAGCGAGTAATTCCTGCGACGTGAATATCCGACGTGCCAACGAAGGTATGGATTCGAGGTTTCTCGGCGTCCTTTATTGCCCCCCATGCCGCAGTAATATCCTTCTCAACGATCCGTGAAAGCGCGCAGATTTCTGGACCTTGGACTTCGTTCGCAATGCGTTCTACTGCATCAAAGTCACCTGGAGAGGATACTGGAAAGCCCGCTTCAATTATATCGACATTCATCTTTGCCAGATGATGGGCAATTTCTAATTTCTCTTCGAGATTTAATGCGGCGCCCGGGGTCTGCTCGGCATCACGAAGGGTTGTATCAAAAATGTAAACTTGCTCAGACATTGTGTCTTTCTCCTTTACGGTAGTCGTCTCAATTTCGGTCCGCTGTTTCAAGGATGTGGGATTGTGTTCAGCGTCGCGCAAATCCGATTCTTCGGTCGTCTTCAACCCCATCTACATCACCTCCTTCGTGGATTCAAATCCGCCTTGATTTGGTACCGAGCTCCATTTTTATTTTATACCTCCCGACCTATCGCGCCGGCGATTGATTTGAGGTCAATCATGAGTTGATCGAATTGGGCGGGAAAGAGCGATTGGACGCCATCACCGGTCATGGAATTATCAGGGTCATGATGGACTTCAAGAAGTAGTCCATCCGCGCCGGCGGCAATTGCCGCTTTCGACATTGGTGAAACAAGACTTCGGACACCTGTTCCATGACTTGGGTCTACAACGATGGGTAGATGGCTCAACTCCTTAACTACAGGTACGGCGTTCAGGTCAAGCGTGTTCCGCGTGTGCGTCTCAAATGTACGAATTCCGCGTTCGCACAGAATCACGTTTGGGTTACCTTCGGCAAGGATATATTCTGCCGCGAGTAACCATTCCTCAATAGTCGCCGCCAATCCACGCTTCAGAACAACCGGCTTGCCTGATCTGCCAACCTCGCGCAAAAGATAGAAGTTCTGCATATTCCGTGTTCCGAGCTGAAAGATATCTGTGTACCTTCCAACGAGTTCAACGTCGTGTGGCGTCATAACTTCAGTGATAATTCCGAGCCCTGTAACCCGCCTTGCCTCCGCTAGCATCCTCAGAGCAGGTTCCCCATGGCCTTGAAAATTGTAGGGGCCTGTGCGTGGTTTGAATGCGCCGCCTCGAATGAAGGTTGCACCCGATTTCGCAATTTCTTTTGCAATCGTGATAATCTGCTCGTTATTCTCAACCGCGCACGGTCCTGCCATCACGATGAGCTTTTTACCGCCAATTTTCGTTCCATTGGCTTCGACAGTCGTTGGTTCACCACGAAACTGACGACTCGCCAACTTGAACGGCGCACTAATCGGCATGGTGCGTTCGACCCCCGACATTGATTCAATGGGCATGTCACCAAGTTTTGTTTTATCGCCAATGACTCCGATAACGGTACGTTCTTCACCAAGAGACGGCTGCGCTTTTACTCCGGCAGACTCGATTCGTTTGATAACATGATCAATTTGCTCTTGCGATGCTCCAGGTTCCATAATAATCACCATAGTTTCTATCTCCTCAACGGTTTTCAACTTCACTTCCATATACAAAAAAAGCCCACCATCGACTGTCGTGTCAATGATGGGCTTTGTAAATCAAGTTAGTGTGGATTATTCTATAAAGCCTTTACAATCGCCACCAGCCCATCATCGGAGCGCAAATACAACAGAAACGCATAGAGCGCCCACGCATAGAAACTGCGGTAATATACATCACTGGAGTCGTGGGGCAGATTTGCTGGGCTGGTATGTAGATGCGAAGAGCACATAATTATCGGCTATTGAAAACAAGTTTGCTCAAAGTGCATTATAGTGTAACAGATATCTTTACAAATGTCAAATTTTTTATCCAATCGATACGCGGTGAAACTGTTTTTTTCCATGTCGAAGTAACAAGGTACCTTCATCAAGATGTTCTTCTGTTACAATGGTGTCTGTCTCCTTCACTTGCTCTCCATTCAGGTACGCACCTCCCTGCTGAATAAGGCGGCGAACAGCACTCTTGGAACTACCTAAGCCAACTTCGCAGAACAGATCTACGATAAGGATTCCGCCAGCGAGCCTATCAACGTCAATAGTTGTCGTTGGAATCGCCGACATATCAGCCCCCCCAACTCCAAAAGCGGCGCGTGAAGCATTGCGTGCTTTCTCGGCTTCAGTTTCCCCGTGAGCGAGTTTGGTAACCTCATAGGCAAGTACCTCTTTTGCCTCTCGAACTGATTCACTCTTTAATTTCCCTAATCGCACAACTTCATCCATAGGCAAAAGGGTAAAACACGCCAGAAACCGCTGTACATCACGGTCGTTGATGTTAACCCAGTGTTGGTAAAATTCGTAAGGGGATGTACGGCTAGCATCAAGCCAGACCGCGCCTCCCTCCGTTTTCCCCATTTTTTCCCCACTCGCGGTGGTAAAAAGTGGGAATGTTACCGCATGTACAGTCTTCCCCTCAACACGGCGAACGAGATCGACGCCCGCCAAGATGTTTCCCCACTGATCGTCACCACCAAGCTGAAGTATGCAGTTATGCTGCCGAAAGAGATGAAGGAAGTCGTAGGCTTGAAGGAGTTGGTAGTTGAATTCGATAAATGATAGCCCCTCTTCGCGTTCGAGGCGCTGTCGGTAAGCTTCAGCCCTAATCATCTCATTGACGCGGAAGTGTCGTCCAATATCACGCAAAAATTCAATGTAACTAAGTGGAAGCAGCCATTCTGCATTGTTCAGAAATTTACCGCTTGTATCGCTAAAATTGAGATAACGCCTGAGTTGGGATAGGATTTTCATCCCGTTGGATTCAATCGTTTCGCGCGAAATCATTTGGCGCATCGTAGTTTTACCGCTCGGATCCCCTATCATCGTGGTTCCGCCGCCAATGATAGCAATTGGGGTATGTCCCGCTCGTTGAAGATGCACCATCGCCATAATGGGAACAAGACTCCCTACGTGGAAACTGTCCGCGGTCGCATCAAACCCCACGTAGTAGGTAATCTCCTCTTCCGACAAAAGTCGTGTGATTTCATCAGCGTTGGTACATTGTTGTATGAACCCTCGCTCTTTCAACGTTTCAAAGACATTCTCCACTAGGCCACTCCTCGCTATGTACACCTACTGACCTGCAAATAAAAAAGCCCATCATCGACTGCGTTGTTCGATGATGGGCGATTGGTGAATGATTGTAAGAAACTTTCAAGATACTTGTTAAGTTTCAACCAGCCCATCACTGCACGACCAGTAGAATAAATACAAAAATCTCACGGCACTAGTCCGCACATGACGGTTAAGGATTTCCTCTAAACTGGTGATGGGGTACGAATCATTTTTTCTCATAATCAAACCGTGTCTGTATGAATTGCTGTTCAATCATAACTGATGACTCTTTGAGATGTCAAGCGAATCGTGTTTCAATTCTACGTACTTTCCGATTTCATTTGCCCCGCTTGCACGTGCCAGTTACGGATAACAACGAGCAAAGAGCGTGTCCAAGATATTTGCCGGCGAGTTACATGTCTAATCTATCAAGAAAGGGATTCCGGAGACTGGGCTGTATAATTCAGTTTGACATTATCCAGAGCAAATCATACCATAATCGGACATTCAACGAAGATATAGAATCGCCTCCATCAGAAAAGGAGACAACGATGGCATCTAAACCATGTCGCTACGGGTATGCAACGAAAGCTATACACGCTGGCGAGGAATCTCTTCCAAGGACAGGCCCGTTAATTCCGCCAATCTACCAGAACAGCACATTCCGATTTGCATCAGCAGATGAATGTGTAATTGGATTTACCAATGAAGGTTCCGATTCCGTTTATACCCGCTGGGGAAATCCCACCCAATCGGTGTTAGAGACCAAGATTGCCGCGCTTGAAGGAAGTGAGGACGCCCTGGCAACGGCGTCGGGGATGGCTGCCATAAGTACGGCACTACTCACACTTCTGCAGTGCGGAGATCACATTGTAGCGATGGACTCGCTTTATTCGGCTTCACACAACCTCCTCAATGAGGATTTGTCTCGCATGGGGATTGAAACAACCTTTATAGACGGAACAGATACAAACGAATTTGAGCAGGCGATACGCGCCAACACGAAAGCAATTTATATCGAGAGTCCGGCTAATCCGACGCTGAAGCTCGTTGACATTCGTGCTTGTGCGGAAATTGCGCAGAGTCATGGAATCACGACTATTATTGACAATACGTTTGCCTCACCATGCGGACAACAGCCCATCGCCCTCGGAATAGACATCGTCCTTCATAGCATGACTAAGTATCTGAGTGGAAACGGTACGGTAATCGCGGGTGTCATTGCGGCTCCGGCAGAATTCGTCGAGCGCGCGAAGACACAGGTGTTACGAAATTTCGGTGGGGTAATCAGTCCATTTAACGCCTGGCTTACGCTTCATGGCATTGCGACGCTCCCATTGCGTTTTGCGCAACATTGTGACAATGCGCATCAGGTCGCAACCTTCTTGCAGAGTCATCCGGCAATAGAATGGGTAGGCTACCCGGGCCTGCCTAGTCATCCGCAGCATCAGATTGCCAAAAAGCAGATGCAATCTTTCGGAGGGATGGTTGCCTTCGAACTCAAAGGCGGCGTTGAAGCCGGCAGAAAACTTGTAAACAGCATTCGACTATGCTCGCTGGCGGTGAGTCTAGGCGATGTACGAACTCTAATCTGTCACCCCGCTTCAACCACACATTTGCATATAAGCGCAGAAGCACGAAGACGCTCGGGTATCACTGACGGTTTGGTTCGTCTTTCCGTTGGCTTGGAGAATGCCGAGGATATTATCTCAGACCTCAATCAGGCATTGTCCTCGACAGCGGTATGACGTATCAGGCAATTCAATACACCACGAAAATTAAATTAAAACTCATTAGTTTGGAGGTTCTGAATGTAGTTTTCGTTGATTTTGTTCGATGGGTGAGCTGGATTTTGGTGGGGTTCGGCAAAGTCTTTGACTAAGCGTTGATACGCCTCAATCGCGAGATTATTCTCTTCGCGTTTTTCGTATATGTGTCCAATCCAATATTGAGCTTGTCTTCGCGTATCGTAATCGAAAGTAGTATTAGTTGCAACCCTCCTATAGGCTTCAATCGCTCCTTCCGCGTCACCCTTGGTATAGTGGATTTGAGCTACAAAAAACTGCGAATTAGACGCGTTCTCGTTGTCCGGATATTTGTTAATCGCCGCTTCAAGCTGGTCGATCGCTTCATCGTATTGCTCCATCTTTTGATACGCCCAACCAATATAAAAATGAGAGTCTTGAGCTACCTTCGTATCTGGATCATCTTGGATCAAGCGACTATAGCTTTCAATCGCTTCATCGAATCTCCCTTCGGCAAAGTAAGTTTGTCCGATTCCAAATTGGGCGAGTGGAGTCAATTCTTCATGCCCTGAATTGACCACCTTTTCGAATTCAACGCGGGCATCTCGGAACTTCCTTTGCTCGGTATAAACCACGCCCGTGTAGTACATGACGCTGTGAATTAGATCGTTGTCCCTAAAGTCCTCCGCCAATTCATCAAACGCTTGCAGAGTACGATTGAGCTGACCTTTTCCATAATAACACATTGCACGCCTAAACCGTGCCTCATCCACAAGTTTGCTGCCGGGATAATCCTCGACTAACTGATTGAAGAGAACTAATGCCCGATCGTAATACGTGTCAGCAGATTCCAATACTTCTGTTTCCTTAACCTCCTCGCCAATTCTATAATTTGCAACAGCAATTGTAAGTAAAGCATCATCCATCCATTCGCTGTCGGGATAGTTGTTCATTAGACGACGAAATAGCGCAAACTGTTCTTCATCTGTCCTTGCAATGCGTGTGGCAAGTTGATAGATTGCATCATCAGCCCAAAGACTGTCGGGATATTTTTCAAACACTTGGCGATATAATGCCCTTACTTTGCTGATGCGTTCTTTATCGTCATCTTCGAGGGTCACGGGCGGTGTATCTTCTGTTCGCGCTTTCTGCCACGCTTTATCGGCATTTTCGTAATATCGACTGTAATCCGCGTCCGAATTTGTCGATTTACCGATCCCGTAACCGATCACGAAACCGGCTACTAGCACCACAATTACAATAATCTCCGTGATAATAAACTTCTTCATGTTCTACTCCTACTTTCATTAAGGTTGGATAAGCTTTAACGGAAATCGGAAGCCATGTTTACAAGCGTACTTCATCATCGTTTAAAATCCGTCTGAACTCTGAATATGACTAACCGTTTGCCGAGTTCTGTCAATTCTAAACGGAGATACAACTGATTACACTGCGGATTCCATATGGTTAATCTCACAAACCAAGTGGACTTTAGTTCCCAGAATCGATTCATAACCAATGGTGCTAGTATATGTAGTATTTAAATCATAAATGACATACTATATACTGACACGATGATGTGCGATTATGCGCGGTTGACAAATGTTGCGCCTACCTGACCTGCTAACAACCTAGATATAGTATGTCATTGAAAATCATGTACCAATTAACTAGCACCAAAGGTTCATACTCTACTTGTATCCGGAAGTGCAAAACCGCTATGTGAGAAATTTCTATGGATGGAAACATAATCGTGTGCTAACATTTGTTTAGTTTTCTACGTCTGTTTCACAGCAGATACAGTTAAAAAACTTCAATCTCTAGCCTTCATCTCTTTTAATGACAAGATACAAAATCATCGCACTAGACATTGATGGAACACTTCTAAACTCGTGCGGACGAGTTTCCGAGAGAACCTATAAATCAGTACAACGTGCTGCTGGAGAGGGCGTAATTATTCTAGTCGCTACAGGAAGACGATTCTTCACGGCTAAACAGCGGGTTCTGCAACTCGAACTTCCAAACATGCTGCTTGCAGCGCATAATGGCGCTATTCTCAAACAACTTAGTGGCGAGTTGCTATATCATCGATTGCTTCCTCGCGAGACGGCTCAACAGGTGATTGAAGTTGCGAAAGAAATGGGGCTATGTCCGGTAGTATTTGCCGGAGTCGATGACGAGGCAGCCATTCTGGTCGAAGATTACGGGGACAAGTTAGACTCGTGGGAAAAGGGTTACCTCCGGGAAAACCATCGATTTCTTCGCGAAGTCGACAATCTTTCCACGGATTTGCCGGACGATGTCATCGAAGTCATCTGTGTCGTCCCCACGGTCAACCTGCATCAACTTGCCGAGGTATTTGAAGAGCGACTGAATGGCGAAGTTAAGTCGATTGTTGTTACCACGACGGATTGGCAGCGCGCTTTCATTGGACTCACCAGCCCGGATGTAAGCAAACGCGAACCTCTTCGCTTTCTCGCTGAGAACGGAAACATAGACCAGACCGAGATAATTGCCATTGGAGACAATTACAACGACCTGGAGATGTTAGAATTCGCCGGCGTAGGGGTTGTGATGGAAAACACCGTCCCAGCACTTAAACAGATGGGATTTCATGTGACGGCATCAAACGACGAAGATGGCGTCGCCAAAGCTCTTGAAAAATTCGTGTTTGAACGCTAATTTCTCATCATAATAGTTCGAATAAAGCCTTCGTGATTTGAAGGTAGGAATCACGATATTTCAAGCGCCTAATGGTGCGAAGCCCAAGATTTCGAGGCGTTCGCGCCAATGATTTGCCGTCGAGATCGAAAAAAAACAGCAGAAATCGGAACCTAAAGAGAAATGCCTGTAAGAACGGAACAGAAATCTAACTTTGGAAAATGCAGCAACACTGCTAATGATTGGCTGTGGCACTCATTTTCGAGATATGCATTTGGCTTATCAGTTTTTACAATAATTGGGGTATTCTCTATATCCGGACCTCGGTCTGCTGTGGGCAATGAAGAAAGAATTGACTATGTGGTCGCCGTAGTCAATGGCCAAGCTATTACATGGACCGAACTCCGGAGCTCATTAGTTGTCCGTGCTTTCGTCGACCCCTTGGTTTCATTATTACCACCGCTGATCCACGAACTCAAAAATCCGTCAACTGAAGCCCAACGAACTATTTTAGACATTCTCATTGACCGAACACTTATGTTACAGGAAGCAGAACGATGGGGAATTCTCTTGGTAAGTTGGGATGGCGATATTGCTTCCGACATGGATAGGCTCAAGGAGTCTTACCCGTCCGAATTAGTCTTCTCTGATACGTTAAAGCTAAGCGGACTCGAATATGCCGAACTGGAAGAATGGATGAGAGCAGGACTGATAATTGACGATCTGATTTTCCGCAAATTCATCAACAGGATAGATGCGGAAGAGATTGACCAAGAATCATTGCAATATTTTGAACTACACGAATCTGAATTTTCTGAGGCTGCAAAGGTCCGATTCGAATTTGTGCTCGTTCCCTTAAGATTAGACGCCTCTCTTGAAGAGGAGGCTCAAGCCTTACGTTCTGCCGAAGCAATTTACTCACATCTAAGAAACGGTACGCCAATCGAGGAGATTCAAGAATTTGGGCAAGTTGCCGCGCACATCGAGCCTGATATGGGGACAGATACACTATACATTACTTTCAAACTGGGAAAGGAAATTGCGGCACTGAAGACGAATAGGTGGAGTTCCCCTATCCACACGCCGAGCGGCTTCCTTATCGTAAATTCGCGCGGTGTGGAGAAACGCCGCCGCCAAGCCTACACTGAGGTTAAGGACGAAATTAAGACGATGCTGATTGACAAACAGGTTCGTGAACAGATGGAGGAATGGCTTGCAGAGCAGAAAAGAATTGCGAATTGGCGTATTTTGGATTCATCGTTAGCCCAAACAAATAAGAAGTATAGTCCTCGCAATCAGCCTTGATAATTCGTCTGATGTCATGCACGGAATTGAAAAGCTATTCAATCACTCCAACCCAATTATCGGCGTCGTGCATTTGCTTCCTTTAATCGGCAGCCCGAAATCGACAGTTGGGCTTACAGATATTCGTTCTAGGGCGCTGTCGGATGCAGGTGCTCTTATTAATAATGGCATTGACGGGATTATCATTGAAAACTACGGTGATGCGCCCTTTTTCCCGGATCAAGTGGAAGCTCACACCGTAGCATCAATGACAATCATTGCGCACGAGATTCGCGATCGCTTCCCGAAGACACCAATAGGAATTAACGTGCTTCGGAATGATGCAAAGTCGGCAATGGCAATCGCTACGGTCACTGAGTCAAGTTTTATTCGTATCAATGTCCATACCGGAGGGATGCTTACAGATCAGGGGATTCTACAAGGAAAAGCACATGAGACGCTTCGTTTTCGCTCAACGCTCAGTAGCAACGTGAAAATATTTGCTGACATCGAGGTAAAACACGCTGCCCCGATTGCGGACATCGATTTGGGGACCAGTGCGGAAGACACATATCACCGCGGACTCGCCGACGCGCTAATTGTGACCGGTTTGGGAACAGGTAAACAGGTTTGCTACAACCATTTCCGGCAGGTAAAGGACGCTGTTCCACAAGCATACGTCTTTGCAGGAAGCGGCGTTTCAGCAGACACGATTGCGAGTCTATTACAGTGCGCCGATGGCGTCATTGTTGGCACGTGGCTGAAACGCGAAGGAATAACTACAAATGAGGTGGATGCGAAACGCGTGCGAAATCTTGTTAAGGCTCGAGATAATAATTGACTTGCTACGGCATCATGCTGACAATTATTTGGCATGGTTACGTCCGCGGTGCAACATAGAATTCCCATCTTGAACAAATAGTTCGCGCCCTGTGTACTAAAAGTTTCATTAGCCTGCCATTTGAAGTAGATTCGGAGTCGGAATCAAATATGTTCTTTGCATGAAAATGATTCGGCTTTCCCGAAATCTGTAAACTAATGAGACGATTTGTCGTTTGAAATTCCGTGTAATCCTAATGTCGGATTGGGTTCTTTATGGACACGATAGTTGAAGATGAGATGTTGGTGGCACAATTCCAAGCTGGCCGTCATCACGCATTTGATGAATTAATGAAGCGGTACAAGCACAGAATCAATGCTTACTTACTGAGATCCGTAAGAAGCTACGAGGACGCGGAAGAATTGACAATTGAAGTCTTTTTCAAGGCTTATCGCGCACTTGATTCTTGGCAGCCGCAAGCTCGATTTTCAACATGGCTTTACAGAATCGCACATAATTTGTCAATCGACCACCATCGCGCAAGATCACGAAGGATGACTTTTTCCTTGGATGACGAAGAGATGGCGATTGAAGAACCTGTAGCCTCCGATTTGGGAAGTGACCCGGCATGGCAGTTGGAAGAAAAGGATCGGAATTGCCTAATCCGCGCCGCAGTCGATCAACTTTCGCCAAATCAAAAAGAGGTCTTTATGTTGAATCGATATGAAGGCATGCAAATCAAGGAAATTACAGAGGTTCTTGGAATGGCGGAAGGCACTGTCAAAGTTCACCTGCATCGAGCAATGAAGAAGTTGCAAGTTCTGCTTCAACCTCTCTGGGAAGGAAACGAAATCTGAAACTAGGTATCCTTTAATGTCCACCTGCAAGCAATTTGAAGCACTTCACATTGACTATGTGTGCAATCTTCTTGAGGACGCACAGATTTCTGAACTCGACGCGCATCTGCGTGATTGCGCGAATTGTAAAAAAGAAATCGGAGCGTTGAAAGAGGTATTGAAACTTACGGACAAGGCAGAGACTGAATTCTCATCGACTGCGTGGGAACTTAAAGATGTAGAGATGGAAGTCTACAGACGTTTAGCGGCAGAAAATGAACAAGCAAGCGGCGGTACCTTGTTCTTACGCGTGCGCCAACTGCTTCCATCCAGATTCTTGCTGAAAAAGGAACGCTTTTCCTTGGCTGGTTATCATGCCGCTGGCGTACGTCAACTTTGGCGTGGAATGTTAACCGGTTGTGCTTTCGTAATGGTGCTGTTGATTTCTACCGTCTCGTTCGATGGCGATCAATCAACGAAATTGCCGGTGGTCAAAATTGACGTTTCGCCTTCACACGAGCAACTGGAGCAGTATCGCTCGCAGGGCATACGTCGGAGTCTGCAGGATGTTTTTGTTAGTATGCATCTGAGAAATGATGAATGGGAGACGGTTGGTAGAAAACGCATGTTGAATGAACAGGCTCAAGGAACATCTTACGAGAACATTACAATTAGCAATATTAGATGATTTCGGTAACGTTTGAAGAAGATTTGCCACATGAAAAGGCTCATAAACCACCAAGAGAGCAGAGGTTTGAAGGAAAAAGGGATTTGTTTCGACGAATGTCGTACTAGGTTTATCTGTCATCTAGGGGCGAATTCTAGACGACGTATTCAACTATTGATAGTTAGCGTTTTATTGTTGAACCATGTTCTCTTTTCGATTGCGGAAACACAGATCGTTAATGTATCCACCTTGATTGATGCCGGCAAATACAATCAAGCAACACAAACGTTGCGCGATCTGGCAGATTCAACGAAAGATGCCGACCAACTCAGTTGGATTTACCATCAGTTAGGTGAAATCCATTACAACTACACCCGTGATTATCCGGAGGCATTGAACGCTTACAACCGTGTCATTCAACAAAAGGCTAAGACTCCAGCGGCAGTAGACCTGTTTCTTGCCTACATCAAGAAGGGCGATGTCTACTGCCGAATGGGGCAATGTGACAATGCAATTCGTACCTACCAGTCACTCGTAAATCAATTTCCGCCTACCCATTTTGCGCACAAAACTGGCTTACAAAAGATACGCAATATTCAGACTGCTCTTGAAACGTTGGAGACACAGCACAAAATTATCCGTTCATATTCCGGCACACCCTCTGCAGTTGAAGCTTTATTCCAAATCGCAGAAGTATATCGCAGTCACTACCAACTAAATCAGCCCGAAAAAGCGATTGCGCAATACGAAATTATTTTGAAGGAATATCCGGACGCTAAGAATGCGCCCGAAGCGCAGTGGCGTGTTGGAAATCTGTGGCATGTGGTTCTGAATGAACCCGAGTTCGCCATCTCAGCCTACCGCAAAGTTCCCACAATCTATCCAACAAGCAGTTTTGCTGCGGATGCACTTTTCCAAATTGCGCGCATCAATGAAAAACAAGGACACTATCAAGAAGCTGCATCTATTCTAGAATCGCTTATCGAGAAATACCCTGACTTCTGGAATACTCACGCTGCATTTTATTGGTTGGGCGTGTGTCACGAAAAATCCAACGACTACCGCCGGGCGCTCAAATCCTACCGGACCTTCCTGCACGTTTACCTTCCAACCCTTGAACCTGCTTACTTCGGGCAAATCGGCAGACATAATCAAAGTCACGATCAAATTGAGACGGCATTACGAGCAAAGATTGATTTCCTTGAGGTTGAACTTCCTCGGGTTGCATGGGACAAAATTAACGAGCTAATTCGCATGTCACAGTACGTGAAGGCGCTACACCTGGCACAGCAACTGATTGCAGATGTACCGCAGAGCGAGTACGCCGAGAAAGCGCAGGATCAACTTAGTTCGATATCGTCATATGCCTCCATTCAGAAACTGCAAGATCGAATTAGCGTATTTCCAGATCTGCCAACGGCGGCTCATGGTAAATTTCGGATAGGGACCATCTATGAGCGCGGATTGCAAGAATATCAGCAAGCAATTGCAGTTTACCGTCAACTAATTGACGATTATCCGGTTTCGCCTTGGGCTGCAGAAGCAATGTACCGCATTGGGTTGATCTATCTGGAACACCTTGATGATACGGAAATGGCGATCCAAAGTCACCAAGGGTTGATTGAGAAATACCCTTCATCATCGCACACAATGATGGCTAATTTTCAATTGGGTGAGATTTATCGCACACTGCGGCGGTATGATGAAGCGTTACAGGCATATCAGACAACGATTACCTACCCTGAGCGCGATTCATACCTCGCCGAAGGCTACAAGGACAGTTTTGCTGAGCGAGCACGGTTCCGGATCGGAAGGATTCATTATGAAGATGGTCGCTACACTGACGCGACACTGGCGTTTGAAGAGTTTATCAACAGCCGGCCTCAATCTCCACGCCTAGCAGCAGCCTTTGTTTACCTTGCCTTGACAAATCAAGAACGAGGAAATCAATCGCGTGCTTCACAAGCATACAAGAGAGCCATCAACCTAATCGACAACAGCCAGATTCAAGCTGAAATGGTGATTGACGAAGCATCAAGTCTCGGATTCCAAGGCACGGACCGGGCCGATGTTCTCCGACGGCTCAGCGAACTCCGTAAACGCGTCGAGTCTAAATAAAATATTCACGCCGCTAGCCAAGAGACATCGGATTGTAACCATGGGTCATGCTCAATCCATCTTGATAATCAGTCATAAGGATTGGCACCACAGGGGAAACGCATCTGACTTTACATTGACTACTTTACACGTGTGTAGTATGATATGAAACGAACAGTTGAGCGGCGGAGTGGTACGCTGCGTCCCATCCCCGATTATCTGTGTTCCAACGAGTCGCTGCTTTGGCTTCTCACGTACCCCAAAGTGACCTTAGCGGCGTAGATCTTTTTTTTCTGTTAACATCTTGTTCACATTTGACCGCACATGAACCCGTGCTATCAAAGGAAAGTATTGAATCAAACCATGTGAACACGCCCTCGAAATAAAGCCTCTGTTCACATTTCTGTACCTATTTTTGACGTCCATTTTTACATAAAAATTAGGTACAAGTTCAGCCGAAACCACCCAAAAAGGGTGATGGATCAACATTTTATCCACATTTCGATCTAATGTCGCTGTAAAGATGAGCAACTTATGAAGTTGAAAACAGCCGCCATGGTTTGTTTCAACGCCGGAGCGATTGAGCGGTATTAGGTGTGTTTCCCCTGATTGGCACCAGCATATATGTTGACTTTGGGATTTTTACATGATATAATTGCGCGCATGTTAGCACTCGATACTTGAGAGTGCTAACAGCTGGTGTCTATCCATCATCTCTATATTTTAATAGGCTCCGATAAACCGATTTGAACACAGACAATGAGGAGAACTTGAATGGCAGCAAAGAAGTTGATATTTGATCAGGAGGCAAGAGCAGCGCTTAAGCGAGGTGCCGATACACTGGCTAACGCCGTAAAAGTAACTCTGGGGCCGCGTGGCAGGAATGTCGTAATTCAAAAGTCGTTCGGATCCCCTGTTACTACTAGTGACGGTGTGACCGTCGCTAAAGAGATTGAACTTCCGGATGAATATGAAAACATGGGGGCTCAACTCTTACAATTAGTAGCGACAAAGACAAATGACGTTGCTGGCGATGGTACTACCACTGCGACACTGCTTGGACAAGGGATCGTTCATGAAGGACTCAAAAACGTGACGGCTGGTGCAGATCCGATGCAAATAAAGATTGGCGTCGATAAAGCTGTTGATGTGGTCGTCGATGCTATCGGGGAACAGAGTCGAGCCGTTAACACTCATGACGAAATTGCACAAGTTGCAGCAATTGCCGCCAATGATCGAGCTCACAACAGTGAGATTGGTACTTTGATCGCCGACGCGATGGATAAGGTCGGGAAAGACGGTGTCATTACTGTTGAGGAAGGGAAAAGCGCTGATACGAATGTCGATACCGTCGAAGGAATGCAATTCGATCGCGGATATCTTTCCCCTAACTTTACAACCGACCCTGAATCGATGACTGTAGAATTTGAAAATCCGCTAATCTTAATCAACACGGGAAAAATTAGCGCGATAGCTGAGCTTGTACCGATTTTAGAGAAGGTGTCTCAGCTGAGACGACCGTTTCTGATCATTGCTGAGGATGTTGAAGGTGAGGCGCTGTCGACTCTTGTAGTGAATAAGTTGCGTGGTGCTCTCCAGGTCGCCGCCGTAAAAGCTCCCGGTTTCGGAGATCGCCGTAAAGAGATGCTTGAGGACATTGGCATTTTAACCGGAGGTCAAGTCATTTCAGAAGATCGCGGTATCCGACTCGAAAATGTTGTCGCCGGTATGCTAGGTAGTGCTAGAAGAGTCGTTGTGGATAAAGATAATACCACAATAGTTGACGGGGCTGGTTCGAATGAGGATGTTGAAAGTCGTATTGCTCAAATTCGCCTCCAAATTGAGGGAACGACCTCAGATTACGATCGCGAGAAACTGGAAGAACGACTCGCCAAACTCGCAGGAGGAGTCGCTGTAATAAATGTAGGAGCTGCAACCGAAGTCGAAATGAAGGAACGGAAGGCACGGTTTGAAGATGCTCTGTCTGCAACCCGCGCGGCAATCGAGGAAGGTATCGTGCCAGGGGGCGGTGTCGCACTTTTGAGGGCCGGCGCCACATTGAACAATTTCCATCTTGACGGGGATCAAGAAGTCGGTGTGAACATCGTTCGCCAAATTCTATCGACTCCTAGCCGATTGATAGCCGAAAACGCCGGATTAGAAGGCTCCGTGGTCGTAGCTAAAATCCAAGACGGAGGGGGCGCTTACGGACTGAATGCAGGAACCGGAGAGTACGAAGACCTTCTTCAAGCGGGGATTGTGGACCCGACAAAGGTCGTTCGATCCGCACTTCAAAACGCATCAAGTGTTGCTGGTTTGCTGTTGACGACGGAAACTCTCGTGACGGAAGTTGAGGAGAAGCCAAAACCTGAGGCCCACGATCACCATCACCACCATCACCATTAACCCGATTTTGCCCTCGTTCATATATAACTCTTGAAGATGGCAGTTTCGCATCGCAAGGTGCGAATACGGAAAGAGTCGCTACTATAGGAGCGTTGAAACTTAGACATGACGAGATGGATTTTATTTCGGATAATGAACGCTTCAGAGGAACCAAGTACATTGCCGAAAATAAAAAGCCACGCTATTTCAACACTCGCATAGCGTGGCTTTTTATTTTGCGCGGCCAATTTTCGCTGATACAAACGCTACTAAACCATACGCAACGGACTCGGGATTCTAGTTGATGAGTTCTTTAGTCGCAATCTGTACCCGGTGCCGAATTCATACACGTCAGAAACGTGGGAGCATGTTATTGTCCCACTCGCAATCAAGACAGAACACTTCTCGCGGACCGAGATATTGGATGTCTTTGCTACCGCATTCCGGACATACTTCAACTCTCTCAGATTCTTCTCGTTTTTCCTCTATCTGGAGAATATTTAGGTAGTACATTTTAATTTCCCCTTCATATCGGTGCCCCAGAGGGCAACGAACCTTGTTCGTAGCACGCGACTCGAGTCGTTCAATCATTTCTCGGAGGAATGGAATACGTCGACCACAAACGGGACATCGGTCAGGATAGAGTTCTTTTGCCGTAATAACGTCAGTATTCTCATCTCGAATTAAGATCGGAATTGAAAAATGATCCTCAAGCAATAGTCGTATGTCGTTCTCCGTGTCTCCTTCTGTAATCTCTTGTTCCGCAACGATTTTATCATAGGTTTCGGGACTAAGTATAATCTCCGTTGGTACCATCGCTCCCCTCAAGCTGAGCACTATACTGCTTATCCGATCTATTATCAATGATTCGATTGCTTCTCCCTCCTTCCTCAATTCTTGTACTCCAATTTAGCAAACACAACTTGATATTTTGGATGGCAAGCCAAAACTGTGATGAAGTCCCTGTAGAATTGATCGTTCAGTAGCACTTCATTAGCATCACATCTTATTTCCCGTAACGAGCATCACATCTTATTTCCCGTAACGCTCAGACGGCTCTTCAACGTGAATTTCTCGCAAATTCTACATTAGGCGATTTTTCCTGTCAACCACTATTTTCTACACTACCGCACAACGTCAGTGCGACAGGATGTGCCTTTTACGCGTACCTCTTGCCACACTCAATATACACCGTTTATCTGCCTCCGCCGCGTCATCGCGGTCGGGATGAATCCTAACATCGGAGGCCTACCTGAGCGAAGTCGTTTCAGGATTGAAGTTGACGACTTTTTAGACGGTACGGTATAATTCGACAGGTTCTTACACGCCTATTTGGCGAAGAAGGATTTTGAATGCGATTCACTTATTATTGGCCATTGTGGGGAGTCATTCTCGGATTTGCCATCATGGCTAGTCTTACGGTGTATGCCTACCTCTATCTGAAACGTCCAATCAGTTGGAGGCTCAAATCGTCCCTTATTGCCTTAAGGATTTTAGCCATATCAGTGTTGTTATTTTGCTTGCTGGAGCCGGTACTTGTCGAGAAGACGGACATCACTCCCCCCATGAATCTCCCTATTCTCGCTGATACCTCCCGAAGCATGGAACTTCGAGATGTCGAATTCAATGGGGAGCCATCAAGCCGCTTAACACTTGCAAATCACCTTCTGTTTGGTTCGTCAAGCCAGTTCTTGCCGAGTCTCAATCAACGCTTTGACACTCACCTCTACCAATTCCACGAACAATCGCAGCCGATCTCGGAACAGCTGAATCTCTTAGAAATCAGAGGGGATCTGACGGATATTGCTGCTTCTATCCGGACTGCCGCTCAAGAATGGCGTGGACAGCAGACTGCCGGTGTAGTGCTAATAACTGATGGAGCTCACAATGTCTCGACATTTCCTTTGGACGATATATTGCGATTGCAAATTCCTATCTACCCAATCGGCATTGGAGCCCCAGAACCTCCGAAAGACCTTAAGATCGCAAAAATAGAAGTAAATCCCGTCGTTTATTTGAATCATGAGGTTCCGGTCCACATTACCATACAATCTAACGGCTATTCCGGTAATCAAGTGCGTTTGTCATTAAAGCAAATAGAGGATTCTGAAAACGAAGGACGTGTTGTTAACGCGACCTCGGTTACCCTATCTGATGATTCTGCCCAAGTTGTTGAATTTACCCTAACTCCCGAATCTGAGGGTAGTTTCCAATATGTCGCGTCCTTGCCAACCCTTGATGGTGAAATATCGTCAGAGAACAATAGGAAGGTATTTTTTCTCAAAGTTGTAAAGACAAAACTGCGCGTCCTTTATATTGACGGGCGTCCTCGCTGGGACTATGTTTATTTAAAGCGGGCGCTCGAACGCGATCCGGATATTGATTCGACATGCGTTATTCTATCAGGCAAAAGACAGCATCAATTGCGTGATACGCTGTTATACACAACGAATGGTTACTATCCACAAAACAATGAGTTGAAAAAAGTTCGTCAATTTCCAGATACACTCCAGGAATTGATGGTCTATGATGTGTTAATTGTGGGAGACATTCTCTCAAACACATTGAATGCGATGCAACAATCCGCTATTGTCGATTTCGTTGAGAAACATGGAAAAGCCATCATCTTTCTCGGAGGGCAGAGTTCACTCGGTATTAACGGTTTAATAAAGACATCACTTGCAGGTCTCCTTCCAGTTGTGCTTCCTTCGAACGGAGGCATCACAAGAGATGAAGATTTCAGCGTTGAACTCACTCCAAGTGGGTTATACCATCCAATAACACGCCTCGCTAATACGAAGTCATACAATGAAGCGATTTGGAGAGATTTGCCGCCTCTATCACGGTGGCTCGGCGGTTTACAACTTCGAGGCGGTGCTATCGAACTTTCGGTCTATCGGCGGGATGCAGCGAGCCAAACTATACCAATTATTATTTTCCAGCGTTCTGGCTTGGGAAAAAGCCTGTTAATTGCGGCGGAAGGCGTATGGAACTGGGGGTTCGGTGTGTGGAGTTTCAAGAATGAAGATAACACATATCCTAGATTCTGGGCACAGGCAATTCGTTGGATGGCTACACGAGGAGAGGAAAAACAGATCAGTGTTACAACAAATTTGTCCACTTACTCAGTAGGCGACATAGTTGAAATTACTGTCTTCGCGTATGATGAAAGTTATCAACCCCTCAACAATGCGGTGATTGACATTGAAGTTGTCCCGCCCGGCGATCAACCCTTTCAACTTCATGCTCGTGCCGACTCCTCAAGTACAGGCGCCTACACGGCGCGGTTCAATGCGGATAGCCAAGGTAATTATTATGTAAAAGCCTCAGGAAGACAGGGTGATGTCGTGCTCGGAGAAGATTCAACCGAGATTTTTGTGCAAATGCAGTTGGCAGAATTAGAAAATCCACAACTTGATGAAACTCTGCTACAACAGTTAGCCGCCAAAACGGGTGGTTTCTACCTTGGGTTTGCCGAAGCCGCCACTTTACCCGAGAAGATTGATGCGCAACAGCGCCCCATTTTTGCAACTGAAGAACGGGATCTGTGGGATACTCCGTTAGTGCTGATCTGCGTCGTCGCATTGCTCGGAATGGAATGGTTCTTACGCAAGCGAATAGGCTTGGTATAGGGTCAATGTGACCCCCTTTCACATTGGGACCAGCATGAAGATTATGATTAGACAACGATGGACGTGGTTTGATACCGTTCCTTCTCAGTTGTTCCCAATTCTGCTTCTGCTGTCCTTGGGTTTGCTACTACACGAATTAGCCTATGGCGGAAATAAGTTTGTCATTGCACAAGTTCAATACAGTGGCGGCGGCGATTGGTACGGGGATCGGACAACCATTCCTAACTGGTTAAAATTGCTTCGTAGGAAAACAGACGTTGAGACTGCCGATGACCGAGCGATTGTGAAACTTACCGATCGAGATTTGTATCAGTACCCGATGCTTTATATCGTTGGACACGGCGAAATTCGGCTTTCAGAAAAGGAGGTTGAGGCGCTACGTTTCTATCTGCAGCGCGGCGGTTTTCTATTTGTAAATGATGACTACGGTCTAGACAAGAGTTTCCGCCGCGAAATGCTGCGTGTATTTCCCGATCAAAACCTTCAACCTATTCCAAATTCTCACTTAATCTATCACTGTTTCTACGACATGCCGGGACTCCCCAAAATCCATGAACATGATGGCGAACCCGCGCAAGGTTTCGGATTGTTCCATGACGGACGGATGGTAGTCTATTATGTCTATAGCTCCGACATCGGAGATGGTCTCGAAGATCCGGAAGTCCATCCGAACGACACTCCGGCAGTTCGAGAACTCGCGGCAAAAATGGCGGTTAATATTGCAATTTACGCCTTAACTAACTGAGGACCTGTTTGATACGTGCTTAAAATGCCATGTCGCAGTCGTTCCAGAGCAAGAAATAACAATCGATATTTCCCACAAGACGCCTACTAATGAAATCTTTGTTGAAAATAGTCATATCTGCTTTTTACGCAGGCCGTGTTTCTTATTCTGGTTTGAGTTGATGGAGGCTCCACCGTGCAAGATCAGCAAAGCGAACAATCCTATAAGACAATAGTTAATCGCCTTCGCTCTCTAGGCGTGCAATGGCGCCTGTTGCTTATAGCTCAAGGCTTACTCCTCTGCTCGGGAGTAATGGCAGTCGCCCTTTCAGTTGCGCTCGTGATCGATCAACTTCTGCCTATACCCCGTCCAATCCGTATGGGACTTGTGGTATTGGTACTCGGAATTGGAAGCTATTCCGTTATTCGCCATTTCATCCTCCCGGTTTTCGGAAGACTGACGATTAGTCGCGTGGCAGCCTACATCGAGCGGAGTTATCCAGGTTTTGAGAACAGAATCTTGAGTGCCATTCAACTTCAGCCCGAGATGGTGCACAACCGCTTTGGATATGCCGTGGAATTCATCAACAGGTTGACTGAACAAGCGTGCCAATCCATTGAGGAAATCAAGACAAAGCGGGCTTTTGAACGAGAATTTCTGAGTCTAAAGAGATACGGAGGATTCGCGACCTGCTCGGTTGCGCTGCTTTTTGTCATTAACCTTGTTTTCTCGTCAGCAATGACTGACTTCGCTGACGCATTTGACGAAATCCCCAAAACCCCGCAAGAGTTACTCACGGTTCAGATTAATGAAGTTAAACCCGGAAATACACGAATCGAATCAGGTGCGGACGTGACCATCTCGGCTGGAGTTACCGGCCATTTCAACGCACCGGTGCATTTGTATTACCGTGTCGGGGGACCAGATTCAACGAATGAACGGATGGAAACACCAGAAAATGGTTGGAAATCAGTTTTAATGACGAGAAACGACACACAGATTGCCTATCGCGTAACTCTTGAAAATATCACGCACTCCACAGAATACTACGTAGAAGCAAAAGAGGTACGGTCGGAGCACTACAAAGTTACGGTTACACGTGAACCGATTCTTAGCCGTTTTCAGCTGAAACTTAATTTTCCCAAGTATACCCAACTCTCTTCGCAGATATTAGAGGAAAACCTTGGTGACATAGCCGCTCTTACTGGAACGGAAGTGCAGTTTGAAGGAGAGGGCAACAAACCGCTCTCTTCCGGCAACAGACTTGTCTTTGACGAATCGGAATCCGTTACATTAAGAACCACAGAGCATCTCAAGTTAACCGGGAGTTTCATTATTCAATCAAGCGAAAATTATCATATTAAGCTAATTGATACACAAGGTATGACGAACTCGGAACCGATCGTTTATACGATAAACGCCCTGCGTGACACTGAACCAAAAGTTGGGATAATCGAACCAAACAGAGATGTCGTGCTCGATGATTCGATGATTTTGCAATTGAAGATTAATGCTGAAGACGATTACGGCCTAGCGCAACTTCGCTTAGTGTACAAAATTGAAGGAAAGGATGAAGATCCAGTCGTCATTCCTCTTAAGCAATGGGGTACACAGCAAACAGAGGCGTATTTCGAGTTCTCGTGGGATACGGATCCTATCGGCCTATTCCCCGAAGATGTAGTTTCCTACCATGTGGAAGCCATTGACACTGACAATGTGACGGGTCCAAATATTGGAAAATCGGATACACACACTTTTCGATTCCCGTCGCTTGATGAACTCTATGCCGCTATTGAATCAAGCCAAGAGGGTGAGCAAGCTGGGTTTGAGGCGCTGTTTGATGAACAGACAGAAGCGATTGGAATCGTAGATGAATTATTGGACAGAATCCGCAAGAATCAGGAATTGTCGGCAAAAGACGAACAACAAATGCAACAAGTGCTTGAAACGCAACATCAAATTAAACAGACGGCGAAAGAACTTGTGGAGAACATGAAGAAAACCGCTGAACAGATGCAAGCGAGTGAACTGTTTGACTTGGAAACTGTTCAGAAATATCAAGAATTGCAGAAGCTGATGGAGCAAGCACTTTCCGAGGAGCATAAAGAACTTCTGCGTAAGTTGTCAGAGGCATTGGAGCAACAGCAGTTTTCAGATCAAGAAAGAGAGTTGATGGACGCGAATTTCAGTCAAGAACAGTTTCTCCAGCAATTGGACCAGTTGAAAAATCTATATAAACAGATGATTCTTCAAAATCGACTGGAAGCGGTGACAAAGCAGGCCGCGGAATTGGCTGAGCGTCAGGAACGGTTGATGGACCAAGTACAAACGCATCTCTCTCAAGCTATTCGTAATGGGGAGAATCAGTCCATACAGAGAAGGCAAGTTCCGGACAGGCACGGTGGCGAACTCGCTAAGCAGGAGGAACGCATTGCAAATGGAATGGATCGACTTCACAATGACCTTGAAGAACTTGGGCGAGAAATGTCAAAACACGACAATCTCAGGAGAGTGGCTGATGAAATCAACCGGCTCAATCAATTCGCTAAGGATGAAAACGTCGTCTCCAACTTGAAAGAGGCGAGAACACAGATGCAACATGCTCGATTTGAGCAGGCAATTCAGCCGGGGCAGCAAGCGCAGAACACAATGAGCGACCTCGCCCAAGGATTGGACAATGCACTCGAATTCATGGAAGGGGCAAATGCAGATGAAGCGCTGACTGCCCTCAGAGAGGCTGTAAGGAGCGGAGTTTATCTTTCCGAGGCCCACGAGGAAGTGATAAAGGATACAAACGAGATTTTGCAATCGGGACATGGACAGTACATTGATGGCGAAATCAAACGTTTGCAAACACTCGCCGCGAAGGAGTTGAGCGCCGCAACGGGAATTGATCGACTTGCAAGTCGACTCTGGGAACTTGGAAAACAGCAGATGCAGATTGATCCGAAAGTCGTATGGCGCCTCAATGAAGCAAGTGATGCGCTAAATCGAGCCGCAAGCGCCTTGGAAGATAGAAAAGCAAATCTAGCCGCCACAATTCAAAAACAAGGGCTCGCGGAACTGAATCAAGCAGTTGTGCAGCTTCTTGACGCCATGAATCAGATGAATCAACAATTGGGTATGGCGGGAATGGAGAACATGCTTGAGCAGCTTCAGCAGCTCGCGCAAAACCAGGGGCAGTTAAACGAGATGACACAAAATCTCAGTGAACAGATGAGGCAACAAGGACGAACTCCCGGGCTTGAGCAGATGTTGAAGCGAATGGGCTACGAACAGCAATTAATCCGCGAGGCAACCGAACGGCTTTCAGAATTGATGGAACAGTTTTCACAAGCGCTCGGAGACTTGCAGGCCGTGGCGGAGGACATGAAAAAAGTTGAAGCGGAACTTGAGGAGGGAAATATCAATCAGATGTTAGTGGAGCAACAGCGGCAGATTCTCACACGTATGCTCGAAAGTGCAAAGTCGCTCCAGCAACGTGATGTGAGCAAGAAACGCCAAAGCACGGTTGCTGAGACACCCATCAATCCCGCTGTGGAGGCGCCTCCGCTCGATTCAAGACTACTCGGTAAGATTCAACAACTCGAGCCTAGTCTCAGATCTGGTGGGACAGAGTCACTCCCGGTTGAATACCGAGACCAAATCGAACGCTATTTCAAAGCATTGTCTCAGCAGACACGCGGATTAAGCACATCCGAGGAGTGAGGTGTCTCCGACAAGAAAACTCATCACTGTCCGCTAGAGCCAGGATCTCAGGGCGTATATGCCGAATGGTCAGAAATTTGCCCATGCGTTACGGCATATACAATCATATTGGTGCCGAACATCATGGGCCCGGGCGAATAGTGTCTGCTCCTGCCTGTGAAGGATTCCCAATAGCCCCTCTGGCTAATCAACACTGCTAGCCTGCCGTTGATGGATATTTCCTCCAGTGCTAGGCGACGACTCCCTGAGTTATTGCCAACGGGCGCACCACCCAGCCGATAAAAGCAGTTATAAATTTCGTGATCGTCAGATATCGGTTCAATTGAGTACGCTGGTAAGACTTCTTCTAGCATCAGGCGCATCGATCGATAAAATTCGCCCTCCTCGCGAGAACTGTCGTCCACAAAGAGAAACCCGCCCTTCTCAACGAGATACCGCCGCAAGTTTTCGCGTTCTGCCACGGACAGATAGATTCCCGTATCCTTGCTATCGCTATCCAGTAAAAGCATAGGTTGATTGAATAGCCCGTCGGAATCAACTTTCTCCGCATGGATGTCGCTTGGGGGTGACAAGTGGACCGATTTCAATGACGTACCCCGAGGGACAAAGCGAACGCGTAATTGACATCTCTTGTTTATCCATTTTTCCAGAGCTGTCGGTTTTCCCTTAGACCAAAACGAACCATCACCATAGAATACCTCGGCAATGTGGACGAGTCCGATTATGTCACTGCTACTTCCATGAATGAAAGCGCCGCTCCAGTTCATCTTGGATTGCGTTCCCTGTGCTGCGTTCTCAACGATCGGCCCATTATAACTGCAAGCAACAAGCAAGATGAACAGAACAGATACGACGAGGAGTTTGGGGCTGGTAACCGTATTGAGTCTCGCAGTTTCCATGCTCGTTTGCCCTCCATTATCGTAATTGGTAGTATAGCCGTTAGCATCACATAGCCGACATCTGCAACATTTGAATTTCAAAAATCACACACGCTAATGGCAAGTTGCATGCCACACTTTGGGAAAAACCAGGAAATGGGGCAATATAGTGGACACGCTTCACGAATCGCTTACGAGAAGCAATGCGTGAATCGGCACGACTTTAAACTGCACTAAACGGGACAATTGAATTGCACCAAACAAAACAATCCGTCGAAGATCTCTCCTACTTCATCGTCTCGCACGCCACTAAAACTAAACCGGGGTGGAAACCCTACCTCTACGAAATTCCTTATGTAACCCAAGTTGCCACCTATTCCTCAAGTATCAGCTATATGAGTAAATTCTGAGTAGGTTTATATTGGTTGATACTGGTAGCCACTACAAATAAGACGACTTTCAGTTCAAATCCTTGTGGTGTCACGGCATGAATGGAACGCGGTAACAATCTTTCAATCAAACTCGCGGTCGCCTCAACAGACATGCGGTAATAATTGACCAGATAGGCTTCCCATGGCGGATACTGCCGCTTTGAATTCTTTTTACGTATCGACTTCAACTCCACTCCAGCTTCGGCAAGACTGTCTTCTATCTCATAGTTATTGTATGCTTTGTCTCCATAGACACGGCTGCCCGGTGGTAAGTCGAAGTCAAAGTATTGTAAGCCTTCAACATCACCGGTGCTGCCCGGGGTCAAAAAGAATTCAACCGGCTGTCGTTGAGCAGTAACTAGCAGATGAATCTTTAAACCGTAGAAATACCGACGTTTGGACGACTGATAACCTCGAAATGTTTCATCGGTGTAAATTTTTGAGCGACGAATACGGATATTATCACAAACAACAATGGGTATAGTATCTACGGCGTAGCGTTTCTGCTTATTGAGTTGTACAAAACTTTCGCCCAAGATTTCAAACAGAGTGATGAACATGGGTTTAATTCGATGAAGTCGTCGATTGAACCGGCTCTTTGAGAGCATGTTTGGAATATAGCCGTGAGTTTGGAGAAAATCACGAGCGGTTTCGAAATTGGCACCGAAAAAGAGTGTTGCCACCAGTGCAGTCGTCATAATTTCGGCATCTGACCTCCGAGTTTGTGGGTCGGATTGATGTTTGAATGCTTTTAAGAGAGCGTCACATAAACAGAATACAGTTACAATTTGAATATCCATGGGTTCTCCTTTAGGGTATTGAGGGAATAGTGAACTCCTCAACTCTAACGAAAACCCTGGGTTTTTCAATTCAATTATAGGTGGCAACTTGGGTTATGTACCACGATCAATCGTAGGGGTGGGCTGACCTCAATAATGTTATCTCGGGATAACCAATCCACACTAAGAGATTGTTTGACATGTACGTAGGGTGCACACTGCGCACAAGCCACTAACGGTCCAGAGGGGATAAAGCGAACAGATTGTTAGTGCGATCGAGAAATTGAAGGTGTGTAGAAACTCCTAAACCTCGTGCGCCCAAGTCCAGCGGGGATCAAGCGCGTGGATAACGAGTGCGATAGAGATTCCACAGGTGTGTAGTAGACAACACAAAACAGATGACGAAACTTCCCAAAAATGACCAAGAATGACTTTGCTACCGATTATTCAAACAGGTTCTAAGTCTTTATTCCCCGCGCATTTTATCATCGTCAGTGTTGTTGGTTCTAGGCACCGGTGACCCGCGTAAATTCGTCTCGGTGGGATAGAGCCTCCGGTAGACGTAGTAACTATCCAATACCTTTTTTATATGTCGGCGCGTTTCATTGATTGCGATATCCTCAATGAACTCATCCAAGTCTGCCAATCCCCTTTCTTTCACCCAACGACTCATTCGTCCCGGTCCACCGTTGTACGCCCCAGTCACCAGAGCATGGTTGTCTTGAAAGCGGTTCATCAAGAATTTCATGTATTTCGTGCCCATTTCAATATTCACACTAGGACTCAACAGCAAAGTTTTCTCAAAACGGCGAATCTTGAGTTGGCGAGCAAGTTCACGTCCCGTTTGGGGCATAATTTGCATTAAGCCTATTGCCCCGGCCCATGAAATTGATTCAGCGCCAAACCGGCTCTCTTCCAGAATCATCGCTGCTACGAATAGGGGATCCATCTCATATTTCTCGGAGTATTTTTTGATGATATCGTGATAGTAGACAGGGTAAAGTAGTTGGTACAGTTCTAGCGGTATCGCCCCATTTTCATCACGTATGGACGCGAAGGTAGATAGCTGCTGTGCATAATCGTAAGCCTCATTAAAACTTCTCTTCTTCTGGTAGCACACAATTAAACTGTGGTAATTCGCGTTTTGATTGCCACGCTCCAATTTAATGTCCCCTCGTATTTCCGTAATAGCGTCATCGTAGAACTTCAGTTCTATCAATTTTCTAATACGTGCGGATCTACTTAAGCCAACTTGCATCCACTTCGAGTGATTCGAAACCGCATTCACACGGTTGGAGACTGGGGATTTATTCACGTCCTTAATTCCTTCACCCATCTGACGAAGCATGACTTCTGCCCGGCTACTATAGTACCAATGGTGCGCTTCTAAAACCTCGTGATATATCTTCTTCGCTTTTTCTGGCTGATTCTTGCGTTCGTGACACTTCGCCGTCCAAAAATGTGCCGCCATTGCGAGACGGTTTCCGGGGAAGAGACGCATCAACGAGGCAAAGGTCTTAATACTTTCGTCGTACTGCTTATGCTTAAATTGAATCCAGCCGATACGCCAATAGGCATCGGAGGCAAATCGGCTACTTGGGTATTGCTGGGTTAACTGACGATACGATTTGAGCGCTGTGTCGAAATGTTCTTCGTTCTCCTGCACCCATCCAAGTTCAAAGAGCGCCTTGTGCGCGTACTCGCTCCAACCATAGTCTCTTACAAAAGCCTTTAATCGCTTCTGCGCAATATGAGGTTGTTTTTTGCGGCGGTAACAAAGTGTCGTTTGGTACAGTGCCCGGGTTAGGTAGTTACTCCCAGGATAGAGCGTGACAACTTTGTCGTATTCACGAATTGCGTGATCGTATTTACGACGGCGGTGGTAGGCCCGACCAGTGAAATAGACTGCTTGTCCGGTGAGTTTGTCATCTTTTTTTGGTGCGACGGTTCGAAACATCGCGATTGCATCAGTAAACTCTCCATGGTTGTAAAGCACCATGCCATGCGTTACGCGTTGGCTGCGGGTAATTGTCAATCTAGGACGCGCTTTGGCTAATCTTTGAATTTGCGTGAGGGCTTCGCGCGCTATTCTATCCGAATTGTCTGCATCAATCAGACGTTGATAAGCATGTAGTGCATCTTGCCACTTCCCCAATCCCTCGTATGCTTGCGCCTGCAGATAAGTGGCTCTCCTAAAATAATCGCTTCGTTCATTTGCAATTAATTGAGAAGATAATTCAATAGCCTTCGTATGTTTGCCTTGCTTCAGATTCACACTCGCGATTTCATATTTTGCATCGAAAACGTGATGGCTCTGTGGATATTTTTCAATTAACCGTTGATACCAAGCAATTGCCTCCTCATGATTTTCGCGCTCCTGATGGATCTGCGCCAAGCGATAGATAGCATAATCAGCGAGAATATTGCTGGATGAAACTGCCAATTTATAATACTTGGCAGCCCGCTCCCATTTCTTCAGCTTTTCATAACAGTACCCAAGTGTGTGATGAATCTCGTGCGTATCTAATTCTGGAGGTGAGGTACGAACCAACGACTCCAAATGCGTGGTGGCAGGTACAAATTTTTCTTTCTCCATCAGCACGAGCGCTTCGTTTAGCAATGGGTTCGCAAACACAGGCATTTCAGGCAAGGAATTGAGTGTCAAATAGATAAACAGAGGAAAGAGGAAGCGTAGATTTTTCATGGCGTTATCTGAAATGAAAGATTAAATGAGATCAAGTGAGTGGACGACAAACAATCGAGGGAACGACCAACTGAGTGAATAACGAAGGCGATAGAGATATCATAGCCACTGCGACAGTAATACCTCCGCCGTGCCGAAATCTGTACACGAGGTACCCGAATACGCTATGCTAGCATCTTGAGCTAACATTTACTCCAGAATAATTGAAAATCTGATTACAAATGGAAAAAATGTATAATTCTTAGTTGCAATGACTATGGAATCCGCCCGATCGCTATCGAATCTGTCGGTACATATTCGCAAGTCGCGATGGGGAAATTCCGCAGCAAAAAAGAAACGTAATCATCCAATTTATCAGCGTTGTCCGCACGATGCCCTTCTGTTCCCATCTTCGAGGCGATATGTGAATGCACGGCGTCAGAAGAGTAGTTCGTCCAATCTGACGTAGTTTCCGAGAAAACCCTATTTCTTCCATGATAGGTAGATTCGGAAACCCGCCCATTTGCTGAAAATGAGTTCGACTGACAAATATTCCCCCGTCACCATAAAACACTTTAAGACGCCGCGCCCTGAAATTCGCCGCAAATTCGATAACGCGGTATAGGGGGTGGGTGCCTTCAATTCGTTGCTTGAACGCTCCTCCAATATAGCCTGCGGCAACTGCCGCTTCGACTCCTTGAACAGCACCCGGTTCAAGCCAAACATCTGCATGCAGGAAGAGCAGCGTCGTACCAGACGCTACGGCTGCGCCTGCGTTCATCTGGTATGCTCGTCCACGCGTGGAAGAGATTACCTCGCCGTATTTTCTTGCAATTTGCCGTGTACAATCAACACTTCCACCATCAACAATCAGCAATTCGTGGCCTTCAAGTTGTTGTGTCAGTCGAGATAAAGTGGAATCTAGAATAGTTGCTTCGTTAAGGGTAGGAATGACGACTGAAATCATTTCTGCATTTGAGATAACGTCAAGTTGTGTCGCTTGATTCATAAAAAAGATTGGTGCTTCGCGAATTCTGCATCGCACATTTGGCTCGATACAGTGCACGCAGGGGGAAAACCGAGGCATTGATTGGATCTGCGTAACCCCCGATTATCTCCCAATATATACCGACACAACTGGCGTTCCATGAACCATCAAATCTTTGATTGTCAAGTAGATATTTAATCCCCTTCCATCCGGACTCATTTTGAGGATTAACAAGCAATAGGGTACCCGCAGACCAAGCTGTTTGCTCTACGGTGCTTTCCGTGCGGTTACCGAACATATCTTCACCCCATCCGCCATCGCGGTTCTGTGCACTTTCCAACCATTGAACACCTCGGCGAACTTCATTGCAATCGCGTTCACCGGTTTGAATCAGCGCTGTGATGGCGTTTGCTGTGCCGTAAGTATTTTTTGCAAGCCAGAGGTCGCTCCAATAACCATCTGGCGATATTTGGCGCTTGAGCCATCTACAGGCACGACTTATTTCGGTATCGAACCCTCCCGCTTCAATAAGCGCTTCGATCGCGTGAGAAGTGATGCTTACGCAGCCAACATCACCTTGTCCTGGGACATAGGTGCTCCAACTCCCATCGCGTCCTTGATGGGCGCGCAGCCACTGGAGCCCTCGATTTATTGCGGTGTTTGAATCTGCCATTCTCAACTTCAAGAGGGCAAATGATGCCAAGGCTGTATCATCGGCATCACTAGGTAAGTAGCTGCCGGGCAGCCCGGAAAATGCCCAACCGCCATCGGCATTCTGGTTTTGAACTAACCATCCACCCGCGGGCCGGACGTCCTCCGCACCCTCCGAGCCGTTGATATTGATGACTGAGATTGTACTTAACGCAGTGTCCCACACGTTAAGATTTAATGCTTCCCGGCAGCCACCATCGGAATTTCGAGTGCGAACCAACCAAGATAGGCTCTCATCAATCATCCGATCAAGTTCACTGCCCTTTCTGCTTCCTTTTTTGCGAAGCTCAATAAGCGCTAGGTTTGATAACGCAGTGATATAGTTAACTCGAAACCAACTGCCGTCAGAAAGCATGTGTGCCTTCAGCCAGTCGAAAAGGCAATCGATAATCTCAACACGTTTTTTTGTGTTGAGTTCAATCATCAGAAAAACTGCAGCAAGTGTGTGCTGTTCCGCAATAAAAAGTTTCTGAAACATCGGGGCGGTGAAAAGGTCTACAGGCGGGAGGACATTGGTTGGCGGTTTGAGGACAGCACGGAGCCGTGGAAATAGAGCGGATATCTTTTGCGCCATTGCCAACACTGGAAGCATGTTTTTGGAAATTGTCAATTTAGTCCATTCGGACTGCTCGAATGCTGCGTAAGCCAACTTAACCAGACCTAGATCGTGTGGATAGTCTGGAATACGTGCTAGCGCCGTCTCAACTTGTGGCGTCGGTTGCCGTTCAGCAACCTGTTGTAAGATGAGTTTGGCAAACAGAGTTGCTCCCCGGTTCGGCTGATTCGACACATCAAGACTCCACGTGCCATCTTGGTGTTGATTGTGCAGCAACCACTCAATTAGGTCCGAATCCGGAAACTTGCCCAACGCAATTTGCACCCAAGCGTAGGCACATGTTGGAAAGGTACTTGAGGAGAGTTTACCTTCAAAACAACCTGCGCTATGCGATTGCGCCATCAAGAAAGATGTGCCCCGACGCAATGCTGCTTCGATCTTGTCGTTCATGCTCCAATTAATAATTCGGCGGCGTTCATGAAATCGTTATTCCCGTTTATTTACACATCGACTCCCCGAAATTGTGACGCTCTCCATCAAGAACACTATTAACCAATGGTGCTAGTATATGTAGTATTTAAATCATAAATGACATACTATATACTGACACGATGATGTGCGATTATGCGCGGTTGACAAATGTTGCGCCTACCTGACCTGCTAACAACCTAGATATAGTATGTCATTGAAAATCATGTACCAATTAACTAGCACCAAAGGTTATTTGCGATTACCCCCAAAAACTAGACAGTAGATTAAGGTGGATTTCGTGCTGGCAAAACGGTCATGTTATGAGTCATACTACGGCTCAGCAATGCCAAGAACTACGAAAGGAGTTTGTATAGCATGGCTAGTAGAAAGCAGTATGATAACCGATTCAAAGCGCAAGTGGCGATTGAGGCGATAAAGAACCAGCGCACCATGGCTCAGATTGCCAGTGACTACGAAGTCCACCCGAATCAGGTCAGCCAGTGGAAAAGACAGATTCTGGAGGAATCGCCTCAACTGTTTGCAAACGGACGCACTCAAGCGACTTCTGACAACGACCGACTCATAGCCGAGCTCTACCGGCAAATCGGTCAATTGAAGGTAGAACTGGACTGGCTTCAAAAAAAAACTCAACGGCTCGGTTGAACAGAAGCGGCGGCTTATCAACCAAGAGAGCGGTTCCCCCTCAGTTTTGAGGCAATGCGAACTGTTAGAGTTGCCACGCGCTTCGTATTACTATCAACCCGCGGTAGAGTCGCCGGAAAACCTGCTTTATATGCGTCTGATTGATGAACAGTACATGAAGACCCCGTTCTACGGTGTACCTCGAATGACGGACTGGCTTTGTTCCCAAGGCTACGTCGTCAATCGGAAACGGATTGCCAGGTTGATGCGACAGATGAACTTAGTTGCCATCTATCCCAAGCCGAAAACCTCTAAGAACGGTAAACCATCGAAAAAGTATCCTTATTTGCTGAAGGATTCAAGTGTCACTCGACCGGACCAGGTGTGGGCAACTGATATCACCTATATCGGCTTGGACACCGGCTTTGTCTATCTAGTGGCTATTATGGATTGGTACTCTCGATATGTGTTATCATGGGAACTGTCAAATTCACTCGATGTTTTCTTTTGTCTATCGGCTCTGGAACGGGCGTTGAGTTGTTCTACGCCCTTGATTTTCAACAGCGATCAGGGTGCCCAATTCACGTCTGATGCCTTTACCACTCGGCTTGAATCGGCGAACATTCGCATCAGTTGGGCTGGAGCAGGCAGAGTGTTTGACAACATTTTCATTGAACGTCTCTGGTGGACAGTGAAATATGAACATGTGTATTTTCATTCTTATGACTCTGTTCACACGGCTTGGTGTGGCTTGAACAACTATTTCAAGTTTTATAATGAGGAGCGGCTTCATGGGGCGCTCGATAAAAGGACACCTCACGAGGTGTATTTCCAACAACATTAGGCATTGAAACGTAGCCGGATTGGATAGCCTTTACACCTTAATTTTCGTTCATAACTGTCTAAACATTGGGGGTAACTGTAATTAGTATTCATTCGACCATCTAGGTTTGTGGGGATATCTATACATCATCCGGTTAGCCAAATATACCGAGCCACAAAAAGTATAGCGAATAGATAAATTAACCAATGCACCTGTTTCCCTTTACCAGTTACCAACTTCAGGAAGGAATAAGAAATGAAGCCAAAGGCAAACCCTTCCGTGATGCTGAAGGCGAGCGGCATCATCAACAACATCAAGAATGCCGGAAGAGACTCTGTAATGTCATCCCATTCTATATGGACGACATTCTTGAGCATGAGGCTTCCAATAATAATCAGTGCCGGTGCAATAATAGGATACAGGAACGTATTCTCACCGATAGCATAACCTGCTCCAACCATTTTAATCAGTGGATGGAAGAACAGAGCGAGCAGCATCAAGACTGCTGTCACTATATTAGTTAAACCTGTGCGGCCGCCTGCGGAAATTCCAGACGCGCTTTCAATGTAACTGGTAACGGTGGATGTGCCAAGCAGGGCACCGCTACTGGTAGCAACCGCATCGGACAGTAATGCTTGTCGTGCCTTCGGCAGTTTGCCATCAACCATTAATCCCGCTTGTTGCGTAACGCCGATGAGTGTTCCCACGGTATCGAACAGATCGAGAAAGATGAATATCACGATTATTGAGATTAACTCAGGTTGGACGAAAATGTTCGGAATCGTTAGCTTCAGGAAGGTCGGCGCCATAGAAGGTGGTGCGGAGACAACGCCGTGAAATGTCACCATTCCGGCAATGAGCCCAACAACCGTCGAGGCGAGAATTCCAATCAAGATAGCACCACGCACATTCAAAGCAAACAGCACACCCATAATGCCAATACCGAAAAGCGACAGCAGCACCGGAGGCGATTTCAGATTACCCAGAGTGACATAGGTTGCCGGGTGTTGAACAATTAGTCCAGCCCATTCCAAGCCTACAAGGGCGATAAGCAATCCAATCCCGGCAGGAATAGCGTTCCTGAACGAAACTGGAAGAATGTTCATTACCTTTTCCCTCAACCCGACAAAGGAAAGTAGAACAAAAAATACCCCGGCAATAAAAACTGCTCCAAGCGCGGTTTGCCACGGAACTCCTAAGGTTAGGCAGACTGTGTAGGTGAAAAAGACGTTGTGTCCCATGCCCGGCGCAAGAGCGATTGGATAATTGGCAAGGAATGCCATCAGCACCATTGCAAATGCACTAGTGATACACGTCGCGGTCATCACTGCGCCAGGATCCATTCCCGCTGTGGATAGTATTGCCGGCTGAACGAAAATAATATACGAGAGTGTTGCGAATGTCGTACATCCTGCTACGATTTCACGTTTCGGTGTGGTTCCCGCTTCTTGTAAACGGAACAGTTTTTCTAGCATTGGATACCCTTTTTTGTATCAAGCATTGCTTAATTTGATTGCCGTTCGTCCATGTGACAGTATTTCGAATTTATTCACGAATTGGCCGACCTAGCACGGGGTAAGCCGGGTCAATGCACCCTTTACCAGTGCGCTCACCGCGGGGGACAAGCTGGTCAATCGTTACCTCATCTGACTCACTCAAAACACAGTCCAAACACCCGAGATTGTCATCAAGTTGCTGCATCGTTCTCGGGCCTATGATGACGGAGGTTATGATGGGGTTCGCTAACACCCATGCCAATGCAAATTGGGTCAGCGTTTTGCTGTGCGCCTCTGCTAACGGGATGAGTTGTCGTGCCACCTCATAGCTCTCTTCACGGAGTTCTGTTTGTAACAGACGACGGTCGCGTCGGGCAGCTCGCGAGCCATCCGGAGGCGGCTGCCCCGAACGATACTTTCCCGAAAGTACGCCGCGCGCCAGCGGGCTGTACGGAACAACACCTAGTCCGCGCTGCTGACATAATGGCAGCAGTTCTACTTCGATGCCGCGATTCACTATGTTGTAAAGGGGCTGCACACACACGAAATGCTCTAAGTTCATCTGCTCGCTGACTGACAGTCCTTCATACACGCGCCACGCATCGAAATTTGAACAGGCGATATACCGTACCTTGCCCTGTGTTACACAGTCGTCCAATGCTCGCAGTGATTCTTCAATCGGGGTCGTTGGATCCGGCCGATGTAGATAATACACATCAATTCGATCCGTATTGAGTCGCCGTAGGCTCACCTCAACCTGAAACATAATGTGGTGGCGACTCGATCCGGACTGGTTAGGCCCCTCCCCCATGGGACCGCAGACTTTGGTAGCAATCACAACCTCGTCACGTACTGAGTGAATTGCTTTGCCCACTATCCTCTCAGACTGTCCATCATTGTACACATTCGCGGTGTCGAGGAAATTAATGCCCGCATCAAGTGCTCGATGAATCATCCGAATCGAATCCGATTCATTCGATGGGCCCCCAAACATCATCGTTCCCAAACAAATCTCGGAGACCTTGACTCCCGCTCGTCCCAGCGGTTTGTATTCCATAATAAACCTTAGCTAAACCATGTCTTATGAGAATTACTACATTAACGCACATTCATTGAACCGAGGCGATTGCGCCATTCAACTACATTCTTGGCCTGAAAAATTCATAGGTACAAACATGTTTGCACTTGATGTTCGCGTTGACGCTCCCTCTCTCCCGACCGTTGCGCGAAACCCAGACACTAACGGACAACAAGGCCCAAGGTCACCGTGCGCAAATTGTTTTTATATTGAGAATACCTGATGTGTATGATAAAATACTATTATGTATTATTGCAAAATAACGATGAAAAGTCAATGTCAAAACCCAGTCAGTTTGGTTGAGGAAGAACCAAGAGATAGCGTTGTCCCACTATGCGCGGTAAGTCAATAGGGGCCTTTCATACAATGCGAAGGGTGATGCGAATTACGACAGAATCTATTGTGATGGACGCTGAACTCAATGAGTCACTCACGGCTACGCAGATATGGGAGGCATTGCCAATAACTTCCTCAGGGAACACGTGGGGAGATGAGATTTGCTTCTCTATTCCGGTGGGCGCTGAACTAGAGAACGAACAAGACATCGTGGAACTTGGCGACATCGCGTATTGGCCCCCCAGTAAAGCATTTTGTATCTTCTTCGGGCCTACGCCCATGAGTCGAGAGAACGAGATTCGACCAGCGAGCGCTGTTAACGTCGTCGGTAAACTCCTTGGAGACGCGACAATCTTCAAAAAAATCAAGAATGGGGAGAATGTAACACTAGAGCAAATCAATCGGAGATAAAAGATGGAGTTTACCGAAGAGGAAAGAAAGGAACTTGAAGAAAAATACAGAGAACAGCGTCGGGCTATGTGGACCGGAAAGCGTCCCCCAAGCGCTGCACCAGAGGAAAGTTTGGATGAAGCCCGAGAAAATTCGGATAGTGTTGATAAACCGCCACAAGGGGCGACTCTTCATGCCGGACTGGATTCTAACCGAACTCGGACAAGGCCAATGGATGAGAACCAACAAACTACGGTTTCTTCGCAAGCAAGCGCGAGGCCTCTTGAGCAAACACGGTTGAATGCGAGAGGGATTGCACCCAAAAATAGTGAGAACACAGTTTCAGCGAATAATTACAGTAACCCGCAGCAGATTGTTCATAAAATTCGGAGTCAGAGAGAGGAAATCTGGGAGGGCAATTCAGCCACACGTTCACGTCAACGCCGCCGATGGCGCGGCACTGCTGGCAAAGTAGGAAAATTTTGGAACCCACCTCGACAGGAAGAGGTTGAAAGGCCGCGCAAATGGAAACTTGCGCTAGGAGTATTTGGAACTATAGCCGTGTTAATTAGCGTTGGCATACTGCTGGGATATTGGTTTGCAAGCTAGAACTGTGGAGAGCCAGAATTCGCTTAATTCCTACTATTAACTTATCATCCGCATTATCAGATGAGCAAAAGTTGAATTATGTGTAGCAGATTTAGTCTAGAATTTATCCGCACGTTCGTTCGAAGGCGACGAGTGGTATGAATCAGGCGCTCTAGCTTGGTAAATTGACGTGGCGATACAAAGTATCGAAAGAATCTGTTGCTGTAAATCGGTCAGTGGGGTGGTGTAAGATGCGACCTGATTTGGCAATCGCACGCGATGGATACCACGGAAAGCGCGTAAAAGTCGCTTTGCTGTCGGTTTGGCGGTGCGACGGTTTGCGTTGTCCAGGTACAGTCCTGGCAAAGTTTGACGATGTGCTTCGAGATGGCGTCGGCAGACAATTTCAATCAAGGTCAAAAGTCGGACACACAGCGAAAGCAGTCGAGCCAGTCCTTTAATCTGGTCATCGTTTCTTACATACATCGGTGAAATCCCTATCGGAGCGGATTTAAACAGATGAAAATGGCGTTCGATGCGCGGAGCGGCACGATAAAGTCTAACCGCTTCATCAAGCGGTAGTTGCGCTTGGGGTTGATTGGTGGCGTATAATTGCCACCCCATCTCACAGTATGCGTGCTGAATCGCCCGCTCATCTCGAATAACTTGTGTGATTTGATAGCGAACGCTGCAAATCTCCCTCTTTCGACGATTGGTACCTCCGCGTCCACGACCGATGTAACACGTTTTCACCGATTCTTCGCATTCGGCAGTATAGTGGAGATACTTATCGACTTGATACGTCGCTTTTATGGCTTCAACCTTTTGCTCCAACTCGGCTGCGGTGCAAATCTGCCGTCGTCCACGTCCGGGGTCTGGTGTTAAGCCAAGTATCTCCTCTGTCGCTTGTTGAAGGTTTCGCTCTAAAGTAGCGAACTGCGTTTTGGCTTTGGATAAGGAACGCACCACTAAGATACGCTCTTGCCAAGTAAAGGTGTCTCCCGAAGCCGGAGTGGTTGTCTGAGAACGGTTTGTCTCATACCCGGCTGCGATAAGCTCCGGCGATTGGCTCTCATTATCGGAGGAGTAAATTAATGTCGCAGGCTGTGAACCAGAAACAATGGGCGCCAGGCATTGCTCATAGAGCGCCGGAACAGTGCCGACTTTCGCTAACGGAACTAAATAGAAGTCTCCCTTTCGTGCCAGTTCGGCGCGAATCTCAATGGCGCTCATTTTACTGTCGCCGATATACAATAGCCCGGATTCATCAACCATCTGACGCACATCGTCAATCGTCGGTAGATACAACCGGTCGTCCGCTTTTTCACCCGACGCCACATCGGTCGAAAGCAGGTGTCCCGATGTTCCACAGTCAATACTGGCAGCCATCAACTTCACTTGCGCAAGTTGTGGCGTGTCTGAGTTGTATCCGTGTTGCATCAACCCATCATCGTAAGGGGTATGATAGCCACTAAATCGAGACGCATCCAGCCGAACTCGCTCAGGTACAAGTTGATAAACGGAGATACTGTTACGCCAGAGTTTTTGCTCAATGCAGCGCCACGCTGCGTCATCAGCTAACTCCGTGAGTAGTTGACTCAGCCGGTCATCACTGAAATCGGTGCGACGGACGGGGGTGCCAAACAATTCTGACAACAGCGCTTGATGCTCGACACCCCAGCGTTCAACAGCTATCTTGCGGTGGTCGGCTTCTGACAGAATGTAGGCATTCCAGCCCACAACAAGTTGACCCAGCGACAATCCTTGATGCCGCCAGTGACGAGGAATGACATCATCTATGATAGCATCAAGACCCAAACGCTGCTGCAAGCCAATCAAAAGCGGAATATCATCAAGTCTTTCTATCTGAATTTCGTTCAAAGAGGTAGGTTGAGTTGTCATACCTATACTCAACGACGAAATTCAACTTTTCAACTTCAAATAATGCGGATGGTAAGATTAATATTCGTCGCAAACTGTGCAGGAGGTTCGCTTGGAGATAAAATTATGAACCAACCGTTCCTGAAATTGTCCGGATATTGGATACATGTTTACTTTCCGTTCACGCTCGCACTGGTACTTTGGTTCGGCACGACGGGCCATAGCCGGAACTTCTATCCAGATGACATCGGAAACCAATGGACCTTGCAGAGCCTTGACAAAATGAACTTGAGGACTGTTACAATCAAGGGGCCGGAGATAATCGATGGCGTAGAACTTAGACTCATTGAAGAAGACACCAACGGCAACGTCAACAAACTTTTGGTGAAATCGGAAGCCGACGGAATAAAACTCTTCCGATCTATTGTCTCCATTGCCATCATAGGGGAAGTGACATTTGATTATTCGCCACCACAGGTTTTTCTCCCAACCCCTGCACATCTCGGTTCGACTTGGACGGTTCAAAGCGATGCCGAGATTGCCGTCGTGGGGAAGATTGAATCGACAAATCGGGCTGAGGTAGTCGCAATTGAGGAGGTCGTTACGCCTGCAGGCACCTTCGAGGACTGTTTAAATATTAAACAGAACATCGCCTTAAACCTACCGATTGCAGATTTGGAATTAACCAACTCTATGTGGCTAGCACCGAATATCGGCTTAGTTAAAGCGACCGATTCGAGCGGTATTATCTTTGAACTGATTGATTTTGATATCGCTGAAAGCGAACCTCAAACCGCAGTGCAACCGATTGGTAAACTAGCAACAACATGGGCATCAATGAAGAATCGGTGAACGAACATAAGCATTTTGGCGCCGAATCCCGATTAAGTTTCGGGATTTTCAAAACATCTTCCATTTTCCCCCAGCTAGCTCATTTCTTGATTCTTGCCTTCCTGTTGTGTGAACACATCTCTTCCCTTGGATACACCCATGACAGGCATCGTTTTAAATCATTTGATGGCAGGTTGCGTTTGACAAGAGTCCCTCGAATTGGAGGCGGTGCGACCCTAGTTCTCTCGACCCACTCCAATCTCGTCGAACCCGTCCATGCCCGAATTCTGTTTCATCTGCCACGGGGTATTGTTGCCGAATCGCCGGATCAATTTCACGATGTTTATTTCCCTCCAAACGAGGTAGAACAACAATACAGCGTACGTCTGCGGGTAAAAAAATCCGGCAATTTTCCGCTTCAGGCATCAATCTATACCACATCCGTTGATGGCAAGAAAATTGCGCAACATTTTTATACGTATCTTCTCGTGACACCAACTCGTGCTGAAATCGGGTCCGAGCCATTCAAAGATGAAGTTAGTAGCTTTCCACTACAAACTCATGTTCAATTGTCATCGGCACCCGCTGAGATTGATGGAGCTCCTATAATTCGCGGAACGGTTTCCTATTTTGACGACAACGAACTCAGCGTATTGCCCATTCAAAGGCCTCAAATTCAATTGTACTTGGAGGATCAAATCACGGGCGACATAATTATCGATCGCACCGTTGGCAACGAACAGGGCAATTACAACTTCAATAATCTAAATCACCCAGCCCTCCACGACGGTAGCCCGCGTGATCTGTATGTTGTGTTGAAATTTGACAATTCCGTCATGTCAATAGCGGCGGAGATTGAGGATGGTAGCTACCAAACGTATGCCCTGAAATCTGAAACGGTTAGCGATGTCTCTGGCGG
>CBDDPW010000021.1:0-634410 GCA_965232535.1 Candidatus Poribacteria bacterium | reverse complement strand
CGCCGGGGAAACGCCTGGCGTAACCGCCGACGTGGGACGATGGCGGTTCGGTTCAAGTCGAAGTTGTAGATGGAGTGAACGAGCGCTTGGCGCGAGCCAACCCATCGGCGTTACCGTTACTAGCGGTAAAGTGGAGTGGGAATCGGATGGAGTTCCGGAGGGTCTAAACGGTAGTCAGGTTCGCCTGAGATTCCGCATTCACAAGGCTAAACTCTACGGCTTCCAAATACAATAGCCATTTGTAGGGTGGAATCAAGGGAGTGGATAGCGAGCGCGATAGGAATCCCATGCCCACCAGCCTTTTTCCTTCTGGGTCTGATTGAACGTTCACCCGCATTCATACCATAATGTTAGTCAATTCGAATCAAAAAGACTATGATGCAGACTATGTATTAGGCCTAACTAGAAATCTTCCAATGCCCCGGACGGGCGAGAGGAACCACAAATGCCAGAATCCATACCTTTTAACATCCCAATGATCGACCTGTGCGACGAGACGCACCGTCACGTCATCATCGCACAAGGCACGCCGGAAAGCTACAAGGGCCACCCTACGACGCTCTTGATGCCGGACCAAAAAACGATGTTCTGCGTCTATCCGTTGGGGCACGGCGGACCGTCCGCGGTGCTCCAGCGCAGCGACGATGCCGGCCTGACCTGGTCGGATCCGCTGCCCGTCCCGGAGAACTGGCAGACGGCGACCAATTGCCCGGCGCTCTTCCGATTTGTCGGACCGGATGGCGTGGAACGCCTGTTTGTATATGAGGGTTTGGGGAAGATGCGCCAATCGGTGTCGCTTGATCGCGGCGAGACCTGGACGCCGTTCGAAGAGAACGGACTGAAAACCGCGATGCCCTTCACCACCATTATCGAAATCTCCGGGAACCGCTTGATGGGCGGATGGAGCCGCAAGCCATCGACGCTTATCAGTTTCTCCGAAGACGGCGGCTTGACATGGTCGCCCGAGCGGGTTCTGGTTGAGAGCGGAGGGAAGTTTCCCGATTCAAGACCGTGCGAGCCGGCGTTCATCCGTTCCCCCGACGGGAAGGAAATTGCCTGTGTGATGCGGGTGAGCAGCACCATGAAATGCCGCTCTCTCGTCATGTTCAGCACCGACGAAGGCGAAACGTGGACAGATCCGGTGGAGCTTGACCGCACGATGACAGGCGACCGCCACCAACCGCGCTACTCCTCGGACGGACGCATCCTCATGGCTTTCCGCGATAGGACGCTGCACAGCCCAACCTGGGGTCACTTCGTGGCATGGGTGGGAACCTACGACGATATTCGCAACTGCCGCGCAGGGCAGTATCGCCTCAAGCTGCTTCACAGCTACGCCACGGATAAAAAGCACGACACCGGCTACCCCGGTGTGGAACTGCTGCCCGACGACACGCTTGTCGTGACGACGTACGTCAAATACAGACCCGGCCCCGAGAAACAGTCTGTGGTAAGCGTACGCTTAAAACTGGAAGAGATCGACGCCATGGCGGAAAGCATGCACGGTTAAACCATGGGAAAGACCATAATCAGCTGCCGTTTCATAGTACCATCTTGTGATTGGTTTAGTATTCCCGCCTAAATAGTGTCTCTCGTTTGCTGTAGGAGCGATCTCCAAATCGCGACGCTAATCTAACGGATTAGGCAGAATGCTCGGTTGATAGAATATTGCCACTAAAAACCGAATTTCATGAATCCAATCGGATAGGACTTACGCAAATCTTTCCCATTACGCATTATGTATTTCGAGGCATTCAATTACGGAAACCCCAGAGGAGTAAAACATGCCAGAATCCATACCTTTTAGCATCCCAATGATCGACCTATGCGACGAGACGCACCGCCACGTGATCATCGCACAAGGCACACCGGAAAGCTACAAGGGACACCCCACGACGCTTCTGATGCCGGACCAAAAAACGATGTTCTGCGTCTATCCGTTGGGGCACGGGGGACCGTCCGCGGTGCTCCAGCGCAGCGACGATACCGGCCTGACCTGGTCGGATCCATTGCCCGTCCCGGAGAACTGGAAGACGGCTACCAACTGCCCGGCGATCTTCCGATTTGTCGGACCGGACGGCGTGGAACGGCTGTTTGTATTTGAGGGTTTGGGAAAGATGCGCCAATCGGTGTCGCTTGACCGCGGCGAGACCTGGACGCCGTTCGAGGAGAACGGACTGAAAACCGCTATGCCCTTCACCACCATTATCGAAATCTCCGGGAACCGCTTGATGGGCGGATGGAGTCGAGAGGGCCCGACGCTAATTAGCTTCTCCGAAGACGGTGGCTTGACGTGGTCGCCCGAGCGGGTTCTGGTTGCAAGCGGCGGGAAGTTCCCCGATTCAAAACCTTGCGAACCGGCGTTTATCCGCTCCCCCGACGGGAAGGAAATCGCCTGTGTGCTGCGCGTCAGCAGCACCATGAAATGCCGCTCTCTTGCCGTGTTCAGCACCGACGAAGGCGAAACCTGGACCGATCCCGTCGAGCTTGACCGCACAATGACCGGCAACCGCCACCAACCGCGCTACTCCTCGGACGGACGCATACTGATGGCATTCCGCGATAGGACGCTGCACAGCCCGAACTGGGGTCACTTCGTGGCATGGGTGGGAACCTACGACGATATTCGCAACTGCCGCGCAGGGCAGTATCGCCTCAAGCTGCTGCACAGCTACGACACCGTGAAAATGCATGACACCGGCTACCCCGGTGTGGAACTTCTCCCAGACGATACACTTGTCGTGACGACCTATGTCAAATACAGACCCGGACCGGAGAAACAGTCTGTGGTGAGCGTTCGGTTAAAACTGGAAGAGATTGACGCCATGGCGGAGAGCATGGGTGGTTGAACGTGGGTTGAGGGTATTGATTGAGGTTCGGACGGTGGGTGTGGTATACTTTATGTGCCCCCAAACCACGGATTTTGAACAAAGGAGCCTGTGATCTATGTCTAAGCAACGGTTGCGCAGCCTGACGGAGGAACAGGTGGCGCAATTCAAACTCAACGGTTTTCTGACGGTCGAGAATGTCCTGACACCCGAGGAAGTGGAAACCATCGCGGCGCATTCTGACGTCATCGCCGCCGGTAAAGCGGAAAACATCCCGAGCACCAGCATACAGATTGAGCCGGCGATCACCCGGAGCGGAAAACCCATCGATAACCAAGTTTTGTCCGTACGCAAGCTATATAATCTGGCGGTGTATGACGAGGTCATGTGGAGTCACGCCACCAATCCGAAGGTGGTGGACATCATCGCCGACCTGCTAGGCACCGATGACATCAAGATGTACGCCGATCAATTCTTCATGAAGGCGCCCAAAGGGGTCGGCTCGGCGCAGCAGTGGCACCAAGACTCCGCCTCTTGGCGCGACATTTTTCCCATGGATCTGGTGAGCGCCTGGACCGCCCTCGACCATGCCACCGAGGAGAACGGGTGTTTGAACTTTCTCCCGGGAACGCATCGCTGGGGTATGCTGCGAGGCGAACGGCTGAGCGTGTTTTTGGACGACCTCGGAGGAGAGCAGTGGCCCGTGGTGCCGGCGCCGCTCACCCCCGGAAGCATCAGTTTCCACCACAGTCTTACGCTGCACATGAGCAACGCCAACCTATCCGGCAAGAGGCGCCGCGGCTACGCCATACACTACATGCGAGCCAGCTCGTGGAAGGATGAATCGGTGACGGATGCGCCGAAGGTGCCGCCGTTCAAGTCGGTAAGAGGACGGTCCTTCCCCGGACGAGTATAAGCTCACGGCGGTGTTCAGCGGTAGGAGCGATCTCCGAATCGCGACTTGTTAGAATGGCTACCACAGTCAATATTCGTTCACATTTCATTCCGACCGCGCAATCAAGAGCAGTGCGAGAACACATGCCCATTCGTAGGGGATCTCTACCGCCTTAGGATCTCTATCGCGTTCTTTATTCAGTCACTTGATTTATTCGCTCAGTTGGTGGTTGGGTCTCCCAACCCGTTGTTCACACATCACTCGCGAATTCAGATTGCTGTCAATCGATTGTCCAAAATCGACGCTTCGCTGTCGAAATGGGCGGGGAAACCCCGCCCCTACGATTCGCTGTTTTAAATCAATTCACGTAGGCGGGGCATCTTGCCCCGCTGGCAGTATCCTCGGTAGGAGACATTTATCATCACACGTAACAGCGACTTCCTGCAGAACTTCATGGGGCAGAATCCGTCGTTAGCCCCCAAACTGGCGTGGGAGGCAACCTCCGTTGAGAAACACCGAGAATGGCGGCGGCAATTCGCGCGGCGGCTGCGGGCGCTCTTGGGACACACTCCATCCAAAGTCCCTCTCCGCTTTGAATGCTCCGAAGAACTGGAGACGGAGCGGTTCACGCGCCGCAAAATCTATATCCGCTCCGAGGAAGACTATTGGGTGCCAGCGTACCTTTTTCTGCCGAAACCGCTACCCGACAAAGCGTCCGCCATGGTCTGCTTGCACGGCCACAGCGGCATTTATCCCTACATTCGCGACGGAACAGAGGAGCAGCTAGCAAAGTCCAAGAAACTCGACCTTGATTTCGCTCCGTATTTTGCCGAAAACGGATACGTGGCCATTGCTCCGGTGCAGCGAGGTTGGAACGAGACTACACAGAGTGCGGGGGGTTCGGGAAAAGGTTGTCAGCGAATGGCAATGAACAGTTTCCTCACCGGCAGGACGCCCATCGGCTTGCGATGCTGGGACGCCTCGCGCCTCGTCGATTTCCTGCACACACTGGAAGCCGTTGATGCGTCTCGCATCGGGGTAGCGGGGCTGTCGGGCGGCGGCACAATCGCCCTGTTCTGGGCGGCGCTCGAGCCCAGAGTCAAGGTCGCCATGGTCGGCGGATATTACTGCACGTTTGCCGACTCCATCTACTCCATACATCACTGTATATGTAACTGCGTTCCGGGCATCATGGAATGGGGAGAGATGCGGGAGATCGCCGCCCTGATTGCGCCCCGTCCGCTTCTGGTCATCAGCGGCACGAAGGATCCCATCTTTCCGATCGACGGCACGCGGCGAGCCTATTCGGACCTGGAACCGGTTTACGATCTCCTCGACGCCCGGCGCGACTTGGAAATGGACTTCTTTGATGGACCCCACGCGTGGAGCAACCGAAAGACGCTGCCTTTCTTGGAGAAGCACTTCGGGATTTGAAACGCCCAACCGTGCCGCTTGCAGTCACACGGCGCTCCCCCTTCTATCGTCACTGCAACTGCCAATTACACATGCGTGTGCGCGATAACAGTCCTCTGTACCACAAGGGATCTCTATCGATCAAGTGAGTGAATAGCGAACGCGATAGCCCTCCTTGCTCGCTGTCCTCCTGGTTGATCCCACGATGGGGCATGAATCATGAGAACACCCACACGGTAGGCGCGGTTTCCAACCGCGCCGGCATTAAAAAGCGTTCGCTACAAACACCAAATCAAATACATTTACCACTCCATCCCCGTTCACATCAGCGGGGTTCCCGCTGGCCACTGGCGACTGGACACTGCTTTCAGAATACCATGTTTTGAATTTCTAATCAACAATCCTTGTTGATTCAGGCGTGGGTTCGGAGTAAAATGGCTGTCGTCAACTGGATATTGTTCATTTCATCCCAAAGCGGTTTTCTGCTATAATCTTGCGAGACAGCAGATTCCAAGCACCGATCCACATTTCGCACCCAGAGGACCGATTATGCAAGACTTTCGGAAACCGTTCCCGGCGTTAACCCCCGCCCAACGCCTGCATCTTGAGGTGTACGGTTACGTCATCATCGAAAAGACGCTGTCGGAAGAACGCGTTGCCGCGCTGCTCGACAAAATCTATGAGATTGAAACGTACTTCCGCGAAACCGGAGATTATCCCTACGGGCTGGTCGCGAACGCACACAGCAAGACCGACCTGAACTATTTTCGGATCGACAATCTCCCTCACATTGCCGAATGCTTCTTTGAATACCTGACCGACCCGTACTTGGTCGGGCTTGCCCAAGAAATCGTTGGCACGCACGTGCGGCTGCTGCAATCCGACGCGCATATTATTCGATATCCGCCGGAAAAGATGGAGCGGCAGGGCTACGGATTTCACGGCGGGTGGCACGCCGAATTTGGCCGCACGACGCACGGTCTGTACCACTGTCCGTTTATCAAAACCCTCTCCAATCTAACGGACCTGAGCGAGGAGGACGGGGGCACGGCAGTCATTGTGGGAAGCCACAAGCTGGGCGGAATCGAGCGGCATGAGATCATCGAAGTGGCGCTGCAGGATCCCGACAGATTGATTCATCACGTGGTTGCGCCGGCGGGATCGACACTCCTGTTTTTTGAATCCCTCCTGCATTCGGGCGGAATATGCACGTCGGGCAAAGAGCGCGTCTTTATTCTCGGCGGATACTGGCCGTCAATGTTCCAACCCCATCAGGGGTACGAACCAAACCAGGAGTTTTTGAAGACAATCCCAGAGGAGTATCATCCCGTGCTGACCGGCAGCAGGTGTTTCCAGTTGGAGACATTCACGCGCGAACTTAATGCGCCCGCCGAAAACTATCCGTTTGATTAGCTCGAAGATCATTTAATCCTCTCAGCGTTTCTATTCCATATGTAGGGTGGAATCAAGCGAGTGATTAGCGAGTGCAATAGAAATCCCATGCCCACCATTCCCCGTAAGGTGCAATCAAGCGAGTGATTAGCGAGCGCGATAGGAATCCCCCAGCCTGTGAAAACACGAGGGGTGAACAAGCGAGTGATTATCTGAGCGAACAGCGAAGGATCAAACGACTGCATAAGGAGTGATCAAGTGAGTGGATAACGAGCGCGATAGAGTTCCCATAGAGATCTTCAATGTCGAGTGTTACTTGGTGGAAGGTAAAAAGGAGACAATGCACACAAAAAATAAAATTTACGGAATCACATGTGAGGCGCTGTTGGTGGTCGCCATTTTATCGGGAATACAACTTCTGAATAGCGCCGTGGAAGCCCATCAGCAGAACATCGAAGCCGTGGGCAAAGCCTCGGTAAATCACGTTCCGAAATTCACGACGCCCGGCACCATCAGCGCCACAGGGATTGTTGAAGTGAACGACAATATCGGCATCGGGACGACAGAGCCTGAAAATAAGGTGCACATCTACGGCAACGTGCTACAGGTGGAGAGCGGCGGGCCGGCGCTATGGCTGAAAGAAAGCGACCAGCAGAGCTACCGAGCCGACTACGGCTACTGGCGGATTATCGCCGACCACAACGCGCTATTCTTCGAGGTGTGGGAGAACGGGAACGGCAAGCCGGGGCACGAGTTCGATATCCAGGATGAGTTCATGTCGTTCCAGCGAACCCAGACCACCGTGCCGTTGGCGAACCATATCATCCAGTGGAATTACGATTTCTACGGGCAAGGCGTGCGAGATCTCAACATCGGCGCCAACTGGGCGCAACCCAGCCGACCCCAGAAACCCCGCACGCTGTCGCTGATGTCACTCAACGGCGAGATCAACGAACTTGTCTATGCAATGCGCATCGTCCCGAACAATGCGCGTCCGCACGTCATATTCCCCAATGGCAACATTGGTATCGGTGTCCGTCCCCCGGAGAACATCCTCACCGTCAAGCGGTCTTCCGAAACCGACCCCATCGCGGACGGATGGACGACCTACAGCTCGAGGCGATGGAAGAGCGGCATCAAGACCCTTGAGGGTGCGTTGGACAAGGTGGAGCAACTGCGCGGCGTGTCATTCGATTGGCGTGAAGATGGAAAGCACGACATCGGGCTGATTGCGGAGGAGGTGGGCGAAGTGGTGCCCGAGGTCGTGGCCTACGAGGAAAACGGCAGCGACGCCAAATCGGTGGATTATGCGCGTCTGGTTCCCCTCTTGGTGGAGTCCATCAAGGAGCAGCAGGAGGTGATTCGTGAGCAGGATGCGGCGCTAACTGAACTTAACGCCAGGATGGCAAAGTTTGAAGCCGCATTGCGCGATCTGCAGGCACCGGTTGCGGCACAGATGAGCGATGAAGGAGATGCCGCGCAGCCACTTAGCGGACTAGAGGCCCGTTAATCGAATTGATTGGCGGTATGGATCAAGATGAAACAAACACTGCGTTCAACCATATTTTTTCAGAAGGCACTCGGATCGTTGGTAGGCGGCTTAATCGGGGACGCCATAGGGACGCCGACCGAGAACATGCGCTACCCGGAAATTGAAGAGCGGTTCGGTTGGGTGGCGGATTTTGATTGCGATGGCACCGACGACACCGTGATGAAATACCTGTTGGCGGAGGCGCTTATCCGCACGGAGGGATACGCCACCTATGACGATTGGGCACAAGTCTGGCTCGACCGTTGGGTCGACATCTTTGGCGACAAGGTCAACAAATTCTTCCAGTCGGTGCTCCACACGGCGGTGAAACTGCGCCGCCACAGTATCCCCCGAATGGCGGCGCTGGGTAATATGCCCAGTTCAAGTTCCGCCATGTGTATCGCGACGGTTGGGATTGTCAATGCCTGCAACCCGAGGCAAGCGGCGGAGCAAGCCTACAGCCTGGCAAGCCTCATCCATATCCACGATGTATCATTCTGCCAAGACGGTGCCGCGGCAATTGCCGCATCGGTCGCGGCGGCATTTCATCCGGAAGCGAACGTTGACTCAATTCTTAACGCGGCGCTCGACGCCATCGTACCGGTTAGCGGCGCGGAGATGTTGGACCTCATTAACAAGGCATTGGGAACAGCCAGTGAGACGAAGGATTACGGGACGTTCCGGCAAACTGTATACGCCAACGAGGAGCATTTCTTCCGTCGGCTTGCCTGCGACTCGCGTGAGACGGTTCCCATGACGCTGGCGCTTTTCCGCCTCGCCGAAGGGGATGTGGAAAAAATGGTGACCTACGGCGCCAACTTTGGACGCGATGCGGACACGATTTCTACCATGGGCGGAGCAATTTCTGGAGCTTATCAAGGGGTCAATGGCATTCGATCGGACTGGGTGGGTAAAGCGCGCCAACTCACTAGCGTTGATCAGGACGAGCTAGCGGAACGGCTTATCGCTACGGCACGCGCAAAATTCGATTCGCAAGAATTGGCACGACAAGGTTTCGCCGCGGTCCTGTAAGTTCGACTTTGTACCTTTGTAGTTGTAGGGTGCAATCAAGCAACTGATCGGAATAACAAGATTTAGGCTTGGCATACAAGACCAAATATGATACCATTTAGGCATACTAAATGGGAGGTCAAGCCGATGAATTTGTACGAGATTATGGAACGTTTTCCGACACATGAATCATGTATAGCGTACCTTGAAGAAGTCCGATTCGAGCACGGTGCGTATTGCCCGAAGTGCGGTAGTGTCAAGGTCGCACGCAAGACCGAAAAGCGCAAGGATAAAGTCTATGAATCGGGGTTAAGGGTTCATGCCAAGCGCGTGGTAGGGCGATGGAACTGCTATGATTGCCCTCGAAGTTTCAATGTGTTAGCCGGTACACTCTTTTCAGGGACTAAAGTACCGCTACAGAAGTGGTTTGCGGCGATCGGGTTGATGATGAACGCCAAGAAAAGCCTGTCCAGTTATCAACTGGCACGCGATCTCGGATTAACTCAACCAACGGCGTTGTACATGCAACATCGGATACGGGCTGAGATGGCTACGGATAACATTGCTCTGCTCAAGGGGATTGTCGAAGCCGACGAAACCTATGTGGGTGGCAAGCCGCGCAAGGAAAACAAGCGCGAAGATGACGACAACAAAGACCCGGAAGACAAGCCCAAGCGCGGGCGCGGCACAAAGAAAACGCCCGTCATCGGTGCGGTGGAGCGGGACGGAAACGTCAAGGCACAAGTGGCAGATGATTTGAGCGGCAAAGGTGTGTTAAACTTCATCAGGAATAACGTCAATCCTGACGGTTCTACATTGATAACCGATGAATACAAGGCTTACAACGCGGTGGATTCCACGATGAAGCACGAGGTTATCAATCATAGTGTGCAGTATGTGGACGGTGCAACCCATACCAACACGATCGAGGGCTTTTGGTCACTCCTCAAGCGTGCATGGTACGGATCGCACCACAAATATACTCGCCAGTTCACGCCACTGTTTGTATCGGAGGCGTGTTATAAGTACAACCATCGAAAGCGGAGCAATGTCGTTGAGTATTTCCTGAAGAATTGCTTTGCCTAGCGAGGAAGGAGGAATCATTCACAATGAATGGCGGTACCTGCGAATGGGATGAAGAAAACAAAAGATGGATTATTGTCATCAAAACTGACACATCGGACGATTAGCACTGATTAGAGCTAACAACTGATTGAACTGATGATCCATTTGTTCTACTGTGTCAAAACTGATTTCGGTTGGTTTTCCACTTCCATGAGTGTCTATCAAAATCTTGGGGGTGTTATCCTCAATGGTAGTCCCAATGCTTCTGACAAAATCAAGATTTATAACCTTTGGTGCTAGTTAATTGGTACATGATTTTCAATGACATACTATATCTAGGTTGTTAGCAGGTCAGGTAGGCGCAACATTTGTCAACCGCGCATAATCGCACATCATCGTGTCAGTATATAGTATGTCATTTATGATTTAAATACTACATATACTAGCACCATTGGTTTATACAGACATTATGGGATCTAAGTTTGATGAACATGGCAAAACCTCCTATGGGGTATTGAATGGCGATGATTGGCTATCTGTTCTGAGCAGATAGCCAGTCGCTTAAAACTGTAGAGAGCTGAGCGACCTAAATGGTCGTTTAGGTGCGGGTCTAGGCATCACTCGTTGGCTAAGAGCCAGTTGGCGTAGTTCTTGTTCATAGGCTATACGCTTAAAGGCTCTATGCCTCATGATGAGTTCGTACTCTTCTTCAGTGAGTATGATGTCGCACTTGGGCGGAAAGACTGGTTGCCTTCTCATAGGATCACCTCCTTTCTGTAAAGACTTGCATAAAGATTGGCTATCTGTTGTGAGCAGATAGCCAATCTCTTAAAACTGTAGAGAAAGCATAACGCCTTGTGCATGGCGTGATGTATAAGGTTCGAGCAGCAGGCGATCATTGAGCAGGGAAAAGTTCTGAATTTGTTGCCGGCGCTGTTGATTGATTTCATGAGTGTCTAGTGGCGCAGTAATCATTGAAATCAGCCAATTGCCTAATCCGAGAAGGATACCTAGTGTGATTATCGCATTATCGTCGTCATGGTCGGCGTAAGGCGAGTCATCTTCGAGTCCGGCATAGACTAGGAATCCGCTGACGACGGCAACTACCCAGTGGCAACCTGCCAGTTCGTATTGCTCGTTGTAAAGCTGTCCGCCGCCAACAATTAAGAAAGAGCCAATGCAACCCCCGGACTTTTCCTTTCAAATTGCCCAGATTGCTGTTTCGGTAATTCTTTGCCAGTTTTTACGACATCGGACATATTGATGGCGAAGACACTACCATCTGCCGTTTTTATCTTGAGTGATACGCCCGGAATCTGTTCAACAATGATTCCCTTAATAATAGAGCCGTCGTTAAGATAAACGACATCTATTCGAAATTGCTGTGCAGACGTGGAGGATACGGCTAATACGGTTAAGCACAGTACAAACACAAAGCATTTCATTTTTGGATGCTATTCCTAATGTTTAAGTTGGTGCCAGTGGTGGTGAATTGACGGTAAAAGGATTGGGTTCCGACGCCCCGTAAACCCGTCAACGTTTTACGCCACCTCTGGCATAAGTTGGTGCCGGCAACGATGCAACCTGAGGCTAAGTGGAGGGGATCAAGACAAAAAACTCCACTTAGCCAACATCATCACCGGCACGTTGGATGATACCATACAAGATATGGGTTGTCCATCCTAAATCTTATTATGGCGCAACTGATTAAGGAGATCAACCAAGCGAATAGCGAGGGCGATAGTCAATTCTGCGATGGCAAATCCCTCGCGCACCAGTCTTTGAAAGCGCCTGCGGCGATCAAGCGAGTGGACAGCGAGCGCGATAGAATTCTTCAGGTGTATAGCACCAGCGAAGTACCCTCACCAAAGCCCCAGAGGGACGACAGGTCAATTCCGATGCGGTTTACGTGGACGTACAGCGAATTTCTATCACACTCGTTTCATGGTCGATTACACCCGGCAAAACAAGATTGGTGGGCAGGGGATTTTCTATCGCGCTCGTTATGCACTCCCTTGATTCCACCCTACAGGCCTCCCCGCTCCAGCGGAGCGCCATGTACAATGAGATGATTTGATATAACGAAAAATCACCGCGTCTAATATTCGCTGCGGGCTGGACGCATGCAATCTGAATTGAGTCCGCCGCCACTCGGAATAAATTGCACAATGCCGAATCTGACATGCAACACTGAACGGAGACTTTTGACGATGAAGATACTAAAGCGCATCCTTACCTGCTTAATCCTTGGGCTATTGACGGCTACTGCCTTTGCGGGAGAAGGGGTCAAACTGATCGGCGTAGATAAGGGGGCGACAAACAGCCACGTGTCCGTCGATATCATCGGGGACTCCCTTATCCTCGGAGGGTTTATATTGGCGCACAACAAAAAGGACAGCATCGCCATAATCTTTACCTGGGATGGAAAGAAATGGAACCGCACGGCGGAACTTCACCCAGGAGACCGCGATCCGGCGAATCCCGGTGCCGGCGACTTTGCTTGGTCGGTCTCCATCAGCCGCGTCGGTCAGCGCGGCAGCGCTGATCATGCGCTCGTCGGAGCGCCGCAGGACGATGCTGCCGGTGCGAAATCCGGCTCCGCTTATATCTACGCCCGCAGCGGAAAGAACTGGAAACAGCAGGTGAAACTTATCGCCGGTGACGGAGCAGTGGGCGATGCCTTCGGTTATGCCGCCTCCGTTTACGGAACCACCGCGGTCGTTGGGGCGCCGAAGGACGACGATGACGGCAGCAACTCGGGATCAGCCTACGTCTTTGTGCGCGATGGAAACAGCTGGACACAGCATTCGAAACTCGTCCCCCAAAATGTGGGAAAATCTTCCGCGTTCGGAGAAGCCGTCGTAATTGTAGAGGACATCGTTATTGTGGGTGCGCCCGGTCACACGCACGGCGGAATAAGATTCGCCGGTGCCGTCTACGTGTTTGAGCGTGACGGCGAAAATTGGGTGCAACAAGCCAAACTCACCGCGGACGACGCCGCAGCCAGCGACCGGTTCGGTAACTCCCTCGCCATGAGCGGCAAGACGCTCCTCGTAGGGGCGCCGTTGCGCGACACTCAGGCGGGAAAAGACGCGGGCGCAGTCTACTTTTTCTCGCGCGACGGAGGCAAGTGGAGACAGGAGGCGCGACTTGAAGCCAAGAGCACACGGAAGAACGACCATTTCGGCACGAGTGTCGCCACCACCGGAAAAATTGCCATTATCGGAGCAAATGTACACGAAGAAAATGCACTTGCCTCGGGCGCGGCGTATTCCTTCGTAAATGTTGACGGCGTCTGGGAAGAGCGGGAAAAGGTCGTGCCCGAAGATGCCGGTCTGAACACCCGATTCGGCACCGCACAATGTCGCCGCAAGGAGCACCGGAACGGCAGCCTACGTATATAGCAGTATAGAGGATTTCGGAACGCCCCCGTTCGCCGTGCAGCCGTTTGGCTTGACCGTGACAACGCTGGGTGAGGTGAAGCGTAGCGCCCTTTTTCAGAACTTCCCCAACCCGTTCAACCCGGAGACGTGGTTGCCGTATCAGTTGGCGGCAGACGCACCGGTGAGCTTCCGCATCTATAATGCCCATGGGCAGCTAATGCTAGAGTTGAATCTAGGCACTCAGGCAGCAGGCAAATATCTGAACCGAGACGCGGCAGCGTATTGGGATGGCAGGAATCAATCAGGCGAGATGGTTTCGAGCGGCATCTATTTCTACACGCTCCAGGCCGGGCTGTTTCAAGCTACGCGGCGAATGCTCATTTTGAAGTAGGTGGGATTGATGCAGTTGTGACTGTGGTCGCACAATACACTGCGCATTTTCTGTAGGATCAAGCGAATGAATAGTGAGTGCGATAGAAATCCCATAGAGATTCCATAGTAAATCCCGCGCGAAAGAAATGCCTTGTGGTACAGAATTATGTCACCGTCCACAAGCATGCGAAATCATTAATTGCCATGAAATTGAGAGGACTGTAAAAAATTGCTTATGAAGATACCCTGGTTCATCATCGCCAGTCTTATACTTGGCATCGCCGCCGGGAGTGCCATCCACGTCGCCCACGCCGAAATCAAGCTCATCGGAGCCGTAGACGGCGCACTCAATAGAACGCGTATGCCGGTCGATGTTGTCGGAGATGTTATTATCGTCGGCGTGCATGATGTGAATATCAACCTCCTTCTCGGCACTGGCAGAATCTACACGCGGATTCGAAAAAACAAGTGGGAGCAGTCGGCGGAACTCCTCGCCCACGACCGAAATATCGACCAACCGAAACCGGGGCAGTCAGGCTTCGGGTTCGCTGTCTCCCTCAGCGGCCGCACGGGGACAACAATCGCGGATTATGCGATCATCGGAGCGCCGGGCGACGATGGCGCCGCGAAAGACGCCGGCGCAGCCTACATCTACGCGTTCAGCGGGAAAAACTGGCGACAGGAGGTGAAAATCACCGCTGCGGACGCTGTGGCGGAAGATGCTTTCGGATTCGTAGTCTCGATTGATGGCACCACTGCGGTGGTTGGTGCGCCCAAGGCGGACATCGGTGCCGCGAAAAACGCAGGGGCGGTCTATGTCTTCGTGCGTGATGCGAACAGATGGAAACAACACGCGAAGCTCGTTCCCGAAGATGCGGCGAGATCAGACGCGCTGGGCGAGGCTGTCGATATCCAAAAAGACACGGTAATTGTCGGCGCGCCCGGGCACACTCATGGCGGCGTAAGATTCGCGGGCGCCGTTTTCGTTTTTGTGCGTGACGGGGATGCGTGGAGGGAACAGGCGAAACTCACTGCCGACGATGCTGCACCCACTGACCGATTCGGCGTTTCGGTCGACATTGAAGGGGACACCGTCATTGTCGGATCATTGCTGAACGATGCCGGCGGTACAAAAGATGCCGGCGCCGCGTACATCTTTGTCCGTAACGGAACTACGTGGACGCAACAAGCAAAATTGATTGCGCCGGAGAAGCGAAAGGGCGACCGCTTCGGGGCAGGGGTTGCCACTACCGGCAAGATCGCCGTGGTTGGCGCACCGCTCCGCGCGGAGAACGGACTCGGCGCGGGTGCCGCCTATTCCTTCGTTAATGATGACGGCGTTTGGAAGTACGCGGCAACGGTTGTGCCCGATGAGCCCGGACCAAACCTTCTTCTTGGCTCTACGGTTGCTATAAGCGTCGATACGATTGTGCTCGGAGGTGGAGCCGCTCCCACTCCTCATGCCGGATATGGTAACGGCACGGCGGCATACGTTTATAGCGGAGAGGAACACTTTGACACGCCGCCTTTCGCCGTCGAGCCATTTGGATTGAAGATCGAAACGCTGGGACAAATCAAGCGAACCGCGCTCTTTCAAAACTTTCCCAATCCGTTCAACCCCGAAACTTGGTTGCCTTACCGCTTGGGGACAGACACACCGGCTACATTTCGCATCTATAACACCCATGGTCAATTGATGCGAGAGTTGAATCTGGGCATCCAAGTAGCAGGGAATTATCTGTCCAGAGACACGGCTGCCTATTGGGATGGCAGAGATGAACGTGGCGAGTTAGTTTCGAGCGGAATCTACTTCTACACCCTCCAGGCAGGCTCATACCAATCCACCCGCCGCATGTTAATTGTGAAGTAGGAGGGATTGATGCAGTTCTAACTGTAGGAGATCAAATGAGCGGATAGCGAATGCGATAGAGATCTTCTCCAGGTCGCGACCTCCCCTGTACCGCAAACTGTTAGTTTGCGGCATCCACAATCTAACGTTCGTGGTTCAGAAGAATGTCATTGTCCAAAAGCATGCGAAATCATTATTTGCAATGACTTTAAAATACGGTAAGGAAATGCTTATGAAAACGCTCCGGTTCATCATCGCCAGTCTTATACTCGGAATCGCATCCGTAACCACCATTCACGCCGCCGAAGGCGAAATCAAGCTTATCGGAGCCGTAGAGGGAGCACGCAATAGAACACGTATGCCCGTTGACGTAGTCGGAGACGTCGTGATCGTCGGCGTACATGATGTTGATGTCAACAACCTAGCCGGTGCTGGTAGAATATTCACGCGGAATCGAAGAAAGTGGGAACAGACCGCGGAACTCGTCGCCCACGACCGAAATGTCGACCAACCGAAACCGGGGCAGGCGGGCTTTGGCTTCGCAGTCGCACTCAGCGGCCGCACAGGGAGAACAGTCGCGGACTATGCGATCATCGGAGCGCCGGGCGACGATGGCGCCGCGAAAGACGCCGGCGCAGCCTACATCTACGCGTTCAGCGGGAAAAACTGGAAACGGGAGATGAAAATCACCGCTGAGGACGCTGTGGCGGGAGACGCTTTCGGATTCGTGGTCTCGATTGATGGCACCGCGGCGGTCGTTGGCGCGCCCAAGGCAGATATTGGTGCCGCGAAAAACGTAGGCGCCGCTTACATCTTCGTGCGCGATGCGAATAGATGGAAGCAGAATGCCAAGCTCATCCCAAAAGATGCGGCGAGATCAGACGCGCTGGGCGAGGCAGTTGACATCCAAAAGGACACCGCTATTATCGGCGCGCCCGGGCACACTCATGACGGCGTGAGATTCGCGGGCGCCGTTTTCGTCTTCGTCCGCGATGGGGGCGCGTGGAGGGAACATGCTAAACTCACCGCCGACGATGCTGCACCCAGCGACCGATTCGGCGTTTCGGTCGACATTGAAGGGGACACCGTCATTGTCGGATCATTGCTGAACGATGCCGGCGGTACAAAAGATGCCGGCGCCGCGTACATCTTTGTCCGTAACGGAACTACGTGGACGCAACAAGCAAAATTGATTGCGCCGGAGAAGCGAAAGGGCGACCGCTTCGGGGCAGGGGTTGCCACTACCGGTAAGATTGCCGTCGTTGGCGCACCGCTCCGCGCGGAGAACGGACTCGGCGCGGGTGCCGCGTATTCCTTCGTTAATGTTGACGGTGTCTGGAAAAATGCGGAAACGGTTGTGCCCGAAGACGCCGCGCCAAATCTCGTTTTCGGCTCCAAGGTTGCCATAAGCGGCGACACCATTGTTGTTGCTTCGGGAGCCGCTCTGGAAGTCGCCGCCGGTTTCGCTAACGGTACGGCGGCATACGTCTACAGCGGCGAGGAACACTTTGGCACGCCTCCTTTCGCCGTTCAACCGCTTGGTTTGAAGATCACGACCTTAGCTCATCTGAAACGCAGGGCACTCTATCAAAACTTCCCCAATCCATTCAACCCAGAGACGTGGATTCCGTATTATCTTGCGACAGATGCCCATGTGATATTTCGCATCTATAATATCCGGGGGCAACTAATGCACGAGTTGAATCTGGGTACTCAGGCAGCAGGTGATTATCTGACCCGAGAATCGGCAGCCTATTGGGATGGCAGGGATGAATTGGGCGAGATTGTCCCTAGCGGAGTTTATTTCTATGCACTACAGGCTGGTGCGTTTCAAGCCACGCGGCGCATGCTGATTATGAAGTAGTGTTGAATGGGATGGTGGAAGATTGGCATGGATTGGAAAGACAATAAGGGAATGAGCCAATTTGTGCATAAGTACGCAGGGAAGATTGGTGGGCAGTGCCCACCTTACAAAACGAGTCGCCGCATTACGATTTGATGAGCCGATTGTTGGGGTGGGTTCCTCGAACGGAAACGAGAGGATAAACCATGCAGCGTTTGCCGAGAAGCGCGCCGGGATTCAGGACCGCATTGCATCCGACTTGTGTACCGTCGCCAATGATTGCGCCGAATTTCTGCTGCCCTGTCGGGTATGGATTTCCATTAAGATCGCGAATAATGATGTCGGTCTTCACGATTTTCTTGTTCGAAAGTTTTGTGCCTGCTCCCAAGTTCACGTCAAAGCCGAGTATCGAATCGCCGATGTAATTCCAGTGGCTCACGCTAACACTGTCCATCAATATGGAGTGTTTCACCTCGGTTGAATGACCGACGATACAGTTCTTGCCGATTACGGCATGGTCACGCACATACGCCCCATTGCGAATCTCGGTTCCATCACCGATGAGCGCGGGCCCTTTGACGTAGGTATTCGGTTCGACGACCACGTTTTCTCCGAGAATTACATCTCCTCCGACAGTCGCACCCTCCATGACGTGCGCAGAGGTTGACGATGATGACGAGGCTACAATGTCTGCGACATATTCTTCTAACCGGGATAGCGCCTCCCACACATAAATGCCGCCATCAAACAGTTCGCGATGCTCAAACCGTGTTAGCTCAAACAGGGTATCGGGGAAAACTATTCCTTGGGAACGGGCTGCCATTCTTTCTCCCTTTATTCCACGGTAACGCTCTTGGCTAGATTGCGCGGTTGGTCTACGTCAAGCCCCCGGTGCGCCGCGACGTAATAAGCGAAGATTTGGAACGCCACGGCAATGAGAATCGGGCTGGCGAATTCGTGAATTTGCGGCAGGTAGATGGTGTCTTGAAATAGCGCCTCAATCTCCAAATCGCCTTTCGTCGCTATCGCGATGATCCTTCCCTTACGTGCGTGAACCTCTTGGATGTTGGAAAGCATTTTTTCGTGAACCTCTGATTCCGAGACAATACAAACCACGGGCATGTCGTCGTCAATCAGCGCAATGGCGCCGTGTTTCATCTCTCCGGCGGGGTACCCTTCGGCGTGAATATAGGAAATTTCCTTGAGTTTAAGCGCCCCTTCTAACGCACTCGGGTAATTGATATGACGTCCAAGATATAGGAAGTGATTAAATGTTGAGTAACGTTTCGCGATGTGTTCGATAGAGGAGGCCTGGGTTAGCACTTTTTCAACATGTGACGGGAGGTGGAGGATGTCTTTTAGGAGCGTTTCGGTACTATTGGCGTCCAACCGCTGCCGCAAATTTGCCACGTAAAGCGCGAAAAGGGAAAGAACGGCTAACTGCGAGGTGTACGTTTTTGAAGCGGCTACGGCGATTTCGGGGCCGGCGTACATATTGATAGTAACATCTACCTCCCGCGTAATGGAGCTGCCGACGACGTTGGTTATGGCGATTGCAGCCGCGCCGTGCTCTTTGGCATAGCGGACTGCCGCCAGAGTATCGGTGGTCTCGCCGGACTGTGAAATCGCGACAACTAGCGTACGAGACGTAATGACAGGTGAGCTGTATCGAAATTCGCTCGACATATCTACTGTAGCAGGGATGCGGGCGAATTTTTCGATCATGTATTTTCCGACGAAGCCTGCATGATATGCCGTGCCGCAGCCGAGGAAAACAATCTGGTTAAATTTATCGGGATTGCCGAGGCATTCGCGGAGTGGTTCCAGTTCCGGGAAAACGACCTTTCCGGCTTGGATGCGTTCACTAATGGTTTGCCGCAGGGAACTCGGTTGTTCCATGATTTCTTTAATCATGAAGTGTGGATATCCCTCTTTTTGTACTTGCGATATGTCCCACGTCACTGTCGTGGCGTTGCGTTGAATTGCCTGACCAGCCAGCGTCGAGATTCGAACATCTTCCATATTGATGTCAACAATCTCGTCATCTTCGATGTACACGACTTGATGGGTATGCTCAAGCATCGCAGTGACATCACTCGCCACCAAATGCTCATTCTCGCCGAGTCCAATCACCAGTGGGCTGCCTTTTCGTGCGGCGACCATTCGAGTCGGTTCATGTGTCGAGATAACGGCGATTGCGTAATTTCCTTTAACTTGCCTCAACGCACCTTTAACCGCTTGAAGGAGATCGCCTTTGTAGAAACTTCCTATCAGATGTGGAAGCACCTCCGAGTCGGTGTCGGATGTAAATCGGCGACCGGCGGATTCGAGAGATGTCTTGATACGGCGAAAATTCTCAATGATGCCGTTATGTACGACGGCGATATCCTTGTTGGAATCGAAATGAGGGTGGGCGTTGGTTTTGCTCGGGATGCCGTGCGTAGCCCATCGGGTGTGCCCGATGCCGACGTTTCCGATGCACTGATCCGATTGAAGTTGATTAACTAATTTCCCCAGTTTTCCTTGGGATTTCTGAACAGACAGTTCGGCTTGATTGAGAACCGCAAGACCTGCAGAGTCGTATCCGCGGTACTCCAAACGGCGTAAGCCGCCAATCAGAATATCCTTGGCTTGACGTTTCCCGATGTACCCGATGATGCCACACATCTTGTTGCTCCTTTATACCCAGCATAGCTGAGCTGCCCTTGGTTAATTATAACCTTTGGTGCTAGTTAATTGGTACATGATTTTCAATGACATACTATATCTAGGTTGTTAGCAGGTCAGGTAGGCGCAACATTTGTCAACCGCGCATAATCGCACATCATCGTGTCAGTATATAGTATGTCATTTATGATTTAAATACTACATATACTAGCACCATTGGTTTATAGCCAACCACGCACAACAAGAACAACGCTTAAAACACATTTAGCGAATCAATAATTCAATAATATTATTCAGTGTGGTGGTCGCGTGCGTGAAGATACGCGAATGCGCTTTTGATGTTGTGAGCAAATGCTATGCCAACGATTTTGGAGTAGGGAGGACGGTTTGAGGAGGTACGGGTTCAACCCTTGAAAGGCAGAGCCTTCGAGGTAACCACGAACGACGGGCTGATGCGCTGCGCCTACCCTGCGATGATCAGTGTGGCAAATCTTCACAGTATCCGTTTGAACACGCCGCAGAACACCACGATTGGAAGTATTGAACGGTGCAGGGTGGAAAATTCTCTACCACACCATCGTCAATTCCCTAGAGCGGAAGTCGGGTCTGCCGTTTTTTGCACATTGAAGGCAAGAGACAATAAATCGGGAATTTAGCGGTCACCGACTGTCCATCATAAACACAAAGGCTGGTGCGCACCCAACAGAGCCTGATCTCCCTTACTGGGCTGAAAAGATGAACGCGGGAAAAGTGAGTGATTGTCTTCCGCGCCGACCTCAAACCTCTGGACTTTCGACAGGCGGCAGATTAGGTTTTCTGGTCGGAAATTCTACGGTTTGATAGGTGGACGCTTGAAACGGGCGCGAATCCTGTTCAGTGTGTTCAGCACGAGTGGACGAGCAATGAGTTTGCGTTCTAGTTTCCGCTTGCCGGGGAAATCGCACAGGATAACGCCGACAAGGATAGCGACAAGCCCCTGACCGGGTGTGATTGTCATCACCAAACCGGCAATTATGGTGATTACACCGACAACGTTTTTCAGTACTCGCAGTGAAATTCTGATTATCGGGTTTCTAATGCGATTAGTATGAGTCTCGTGCCTGAAATAGTCTTCAGGGAGGGCGATGATGAATGCCGTAAAACCTATGAAAGTAAAGATTGCTGTCAGCGCTGAGAGAATAGCAATCCAGAGCCAGTATTCCAGAACCCAAGCAGTGATTAATTTAATTATAGACAATAATGTGTTCCTGTTTTAACAAGGCAGATACTGCGTCATCCAGCCACAACTTTGCATGACGGCTATTAGAAGCGTATTTCAAGTGGAAATAGGGAATCGGGCGGGGTGTTCTACGGTTAATTGTATGGTATATCGTGTTTGTGGATGTGCAGTCCGAGGAAAACTATCTAACGAGCCGTGAAACAAAAATGATGATAGCACCTCGCTAATATGTGTGTCAACGAAAAAAGTATCGAAAGGATAAGACAAGATTTCGGCGATCTGATGACTGAGGCTTGCCTGAAAGTGTTTTGATATTGGTTGTGCACCGGATAGGTTTAGTATAGAATAAAGGCATGTTTAGAAAAGGGGATAATGAAGTGGAGGAAGTAGAGTTGAAGATGACACAACCGAAACGGGTTGCTCTATGCGTCACGTGCTTGGTAGACCAAGTCGTGCCCGAGGTAGGCGTCGCAACGGTGCAGTTATTGAGGCGTGCAGGCTACGAGGTCGAATTTCCGGAAGCGCAGACGTGTTGCGGGCAGCCCTTTTTTAACAGCGGTTTCTGGGAACAGGCAACCGATTTGGCAAAGCGAACAGTAGAAATTTTTGAACCTTTTGAAGCGGTGGTCTTGCCCAGCGGCTCCTGCGCATCCATGATTCGAGTCGAATACCCGCATCTGCTTGAAGAGTGGCCGGAGTGGCAACATCGCGCCGAAGAGTTGGCGGCAAAGACGTATGAATTGAGCGAGTTTTTGGTGAACTGCGCCGACTGGATTCCGTGCGGCGATTTTGGGGAGATTAGGCTCACTTATCACGACTCGTGTCACATGTGCCGTTTGTTGGGCTTGAGAGATGAGCCGCGTCAGTTGCTTGAGCGTGTCGGAGGACGGATATCCGAAATGTCGGAGTCGGACCGATGTTGCGGGTTTGGCGGGCTGTTCTCGGTGCGTATGCCGGAGGTGTCCAACGCCATGACCGCCGAAAAACTCCATCAGGCTTGTAATGCGGGCGTTGAGGCGCTGGTCACATCCGATCCCGGCTGCTTAACGCAGATGAGGGGATTGGCGGAGGGTAGCTCGATAAGGGTTGAGCACATCGCCATCGTGCTGGAAGAGGTGACGCGATGACAGCAACTTTGTCGGAGTTTCGTCAACGCGCGAAGACTGCGATCGAAGACATCAGGCTGCAGGGCGCACTGGATGGCGGTACGGGCAAGTTGTGGGAGATGCGGCGGCTTACTTTCGAGGAACTTCCCAACTCTGATGCCTTGCGCGACCATTTCAAAGCAATTCGGTCGGCGACGCTAGGAAATTTGGCTGAGCATCTGGAGACGTTTGAAAAAAATGCCGCCGCAGCCGGCGCCCACGTTCATTGGGCAAGTGACGGGGCAGATGCGCGCGAAATCGTCATATCAATCGCCCAAGAGAATGGAGTAAAGCTGGTAACGAAGAGCAAGTCGATGGCTACCGAGGAAATTCACCTCAACAAAGCCTTGGCTGAAGTGGGCGTGGAGGCGATAGAAACGGATTTGGGCGAGTATATCGTTCAACTGGCTGAAGAGACTCCATCCCACATTATCGCGCCTGCCATTCATAAAACACGCCATGAGGCCGCGGAGTTACTGGGCCGCGAATCCGGGAGATCGTTGTCGCCGGACGACCTGACTACGCTCACCGGCGAAGCGCGGAAGCAATTGCGCGAGCGGTTCCTGACCGCTGGCATGGGGATCTCCGGTGGGAATATGATTGTTGCGGAAACGGGCAGCGTTGTCTTGGTGACGAATGAGGGGAACGCGCGAATGGTTACATCCGTCCCACCGGTGCACATCGCCGTGGTCGGAATAGAAAAAATAGTGCCGACATGGGATGCTGCCGCCATCTGGCTATCGTTGTTGGCAAGGAGCGCGTCTGGCCAGCCACTGTCGATTTATACCAGCGTTATTACGGGTCCATCTCGCGCCGACGACCCGGATGGAACGGGGGAGGTGCACATCGTTCTGCTGGACAACGGCAGAAGCGAACTGGTTGGCACGAAGTATGAAGAGGTGCTGCAATGCATTCGCTGCGGCGCTTGCCTCAACGTGTGTCCGGTATACCGTGAGGCGGGTGGGCATTCGTATGACAGCCCCTATCCTGGACCAATCGGTGCCGTTGTCACTCCGTTGCTGTTGGGACGCGAAAACTACGAAGCGTTGCCCCACGCGAGTTCTCTGTGCGGAGCGTGTAAGGAGGTATGTCCGGTACGGATTGATCTGCCTCGGATGCTGCTTGAGTTACGTGCGGATCAGGTGACGGAACGGACCATACCTTGGAGAGAACGAAAGACGGAGGAGGCAGGGGCGTTTGTGTTGAAACACGAGAAGTTGATGCGATTCATGGCAAGCGCCGCTCGATTGGCACAACGTCCGTTCTCGCGTAATGGAAAACTTCGCCTTCCCCAGCGTCTGAATCCGGCGCTTGAACGTCAATTACCGGCGTTAGCGAAGCGATCCTTTCGGGAGATGTGGAAATCCGGAGAGTTGGAGGAGAAATGATAAGCGCGCGAGAGGAAATTCTGGAGCGCCTGAGAAGGAAGGCTTCAAACGTGGAGATGCCCGGCGCATGGCAATCGCAGCGCAATTTCCCGGATCTGGCGGAGCGTTTTACGGCGTCATTAACGGCGGTACGGGGAGAGGTTCGCCGCGTTGAGAACCTGGAAGCGGCGTTGGTAGAGGTGGGTACAATTCTGAAGGAGGTATCCGCGAAGACGGTCGTCGCCAACAATGAATCGCCGCTGTCTGACGTGGCGTTAGCCGAACGTTGGCCCGAGTGTGCTTGGCACATCGTTGGACAGTCATCGGGCGATTTGCGCGAGTTCTGCGCGGGAGCAGATGTGGGACTATCGGGAGTCGAAGCCGCGTTGGCGGAGACGGGCAGCCTCGTCGTACACAGCGGCGTCGGGAAGAGCCGATTGGCAACGTTACTGCCGCCCGTGCATATCGCGCTTGTTCCCGTTTCGTGTCTCGCGCCGGATATATTTACTTGGACAGCTTCGCGGAATCGGGAAGCGCCCATGCCGTCGAACCTCAACCTTATTAGCGGTCCGAGCAAATCGGCGGATATCGAATTCACGTTGACGCTCGGCGTGCATGGTCCGAAACGCCTAGTAGCGGTGTTGTATGAATGAAATTCTCGGATTCTTGTTCATTATGAGTTCGTTTCATCTCTCTTAATGCCTGTGTGAATAATCGGTATCAGATCCATTTCTGGTCGCCTGTACGAAGTTTTTTCATATTTTTATTACTGTCTTTCTGCGTACTTGTGCCCCTCTGGACTCGGGTGCACGAGGTTTTGGCGTTTCTCACGCCTTCAAAATCTCTTTGGGACCTCTACCACGGGAACTCCTAATGGTCCGATGCTCCTTCGCTAATCGCTCAGTTGATCTCCTCCTAGGCTTTTAGAAGCCGGTGTGCAGGGGATCTCTGTCACGCTCATTATTCATTCGCTTGATCTCCTTTGATCGTACCCTGCAAATGTACTTTTCAAACAAGCTCTTAACTTGACTTTGTACAAAAGTACAACGGTTCGGTGGTACAGAAAGCTGTACAACGCCAAACCCGTAAGCGGGGCATCTTGCCCCGCCGTGATGGTACTGGAAACCGCTACCGACTTTTTCACAGGTCAACCCAACAGCCCAGATAGTTAAAATCTCACCCACTTTTCTGGAACGTATGATTGACACCATCTCTCATACTGCTCAAATGTACAAAGTCGAGCTTAATCCCACGCAAGAAACAGCGCGATAAATTGTCGGCAATCAAAAGGATTTCCCCGCATTTGCTCTTGATTGCAATGGACTAAAAAATCACATTCGTTATCTTTTGGGCACAACAGATTCGACAATTTTACGGGTTGCGTGCCAAATTGAAGGGTAGAATGTTGATGAATCCTGAACTTATTGTCATGCTAACGCATAACGATCGGACAGTTGAGAACGCACTGACACTTTTCGGCGAAATGAAGGATTCTCCCATAAGGCATTGGGGATTCAAGGATGTCGGGCTTCCTAAAGAAGAGATTACGGAGTTGGTCCGCTTAATGACCAACGCCGGCAAGACGACTTACCTTGAAGTAGTAAGCCTTTCGGAGGAGGAGGGATTGGAAGCCGCGAAACTCGCGGTTGCATCGGGGGTCGATATCCTGATGGGCACCGTTTTCTTTGAATCGATTAACGACTATCTCAGAACCTGTTTGAATAATCGATATCCAAGCCATTTTTGGTCATTTGAAAAGCTGCTTTCCATGTTTTTACTGTGACTTATTGTATACCTGTCGCCCCTCTGGGGCTTAGTTAAATGGGGTTTTGGTGTTACTATACACCTTCCGTCCCTCTGGGGCTTACGAAACATCGGTATAGGGATATTTCAAAGAAACCGAGTTTTCAAACAGGTTCTCAGAGATAAACCGATTGAATACTATCCTTTTTTGGGCAATGTGCATAACCATCCCACTGTTTTGGAGGGAAGCGTGGCGGAGATAGTTGATCATGCACAACAATTGGAAGCAATAAATAGGGGTGGACGGAGTGGATCTTCTCACCTACAGATACACTGGGGAGGCGGCAGACTTGCTGACTGCAGTTGTCGAAGCTACAAGCGTTCCCGTTGTTTGCGCCGGAGGCATTGGGACTTATGAGCAAATTGGCGAAGTGGTGGATTCCAAGGCATGGGGATTCACTGTCGGCTCCGCATTTTTTGAGGAGAGATTTGTGCCTGATGGTTCCTTTCGGGAAAATGTGACAAATGTATGGGACTGGATGCAAGGGCGATTGCCTTGAGTGGGAAGCAGCGATTTGTCTGGGGCCCCAGATTTAAGAATTCCTATGGGAACCCATCAACCAACCGACTGGATAAGGATGGCGATAGTTTTTCCCACTCCCTATTCACTCAGTTATTCGTATCTTCGATTCCTCCTTATTCGGTCATATGATAAGATTACCCGGAAGACTGGAAGATACGACAGATAAAGCGGGTAGTGGATTCCTGACGATTCGAAAAGATGCCGCGCTTAGAAATCGCTCTTACGGAATGCGGATTATTTGAGATGTTCTTGAAGTCGAGCGGCTACCTTGCGGATCCCATCCATGTCACCCGGTTTGGGAGTCCACGGCAGAAGTAAAGAATCACCCTCCCATCGCGGGAGGAGGTGCAGATGGAAGTGGAAGACTGACTGGAAGGCGGCGGATTCGCTGGATTGGAAAAGATTTAGTCCATCCGGATTCAATACATCCTTAATTACGCCCGCGAGTTTCGCCCCGATCTCCATGATTTTTCCTGCTGTTTCAGGAGGAATATCGAAGATGTTGCGGTAGTGCTGTTTCGGGATTACCAACAGATGTCCGGGGTTGCCGGGGTTAATGTCCATAAAACTTAAAGCTTTATTGTCTTCATAAACCTTTATCGCAGGAATATCGCCCGAAATAATCGAGCAGAAAACGCAGTCCATGATTATCTCCTCGCAAACCTCCCGATTTTTAGACCCTGATTATACGGAGCGGTACGGTTGTTGAATTCGGGTTGCCGATGCCCGTTAAGTTTAGCAGACCCTCAGTGTCGGTTCAAGTTTTTTCAGGGACGTTTCAGGGCTCGAGAGTTGGGCATGGCTACGTCCAACCCAACCTAGGCACTAGAATCGTGGGACGGCTCGGAGTCGTTCGCTACAAAGAAGGTGGGCGAGCGGCATTCAGACGATCAATGATTCGTTGCAAAGACCTGGCGGCGATGATATAATGGATCCCCAATTCACTCGGACAAGGAGCATGTTATGCGCAAAAAACACTGGTTTATCGGATTTATAACTCTCTTGGTGTTGCTTCTTACACTATTCGGTCTAGACAGAGTCCAAGGTCAGAACGATGCGGTAAAGCGGGGAAAGTACCTTGTGGATACGATTGGTGCATGCGGTCAATGTCACACGCCGCGCAAAGGTGCGGGATCGGATATGAGCATGTACTTGGCTGGACATCCGGCAAACTCTCCTGCGCCGAAGTACGATTTCAGAACCATGATGGGACAGGGGATTTTCATGGTTACGGCACCTACCATGACGGCATTTTCGGCGCCCTTCGGTACTACCTTCGCCACAAACCTAACGCCCGACAAGGAAACAGGACTTGGGGAGTGGACGGAGAAGATGTTTATCGGCGCGATGAGGAAGGGACGCCATCAGGGAGTCGAGAGTAATCGAAAAGTCTTTCCGCCGATGCCCGTAAAAAACTATTCGGAGATGAGCGACGAAGATCTTAAAGCCATTTGGGCGTACCTGAAGACAGTCAAAGCTGTGAAGAACGACGTTCCGCCCGCGTTGAACCCAAGAGGGAGGCCCTGGTAGACGCAGCGGATGAAAATTCTTGGCATCGACACCTCGACCCCTATCGGCAGCGTTGGTTTAATTGAGGGGAACGATTTTATCGCCGAACATACATTGAACATTACACAAGCCCACTCGTCTCGGCTAATGCCGGCGATAGATCAGGTCTTGAAGTGGGGTAATCTCACTGTTCATGACCTTGACGCGTGCGCTGTGGGGATAGGTCCCGGTTCATTCACCGGGGTTCGAATCGGTGTTGGCACGGCAAAGTCTCTCTGCTATGCCCTCAAGAAACCGATTATAGGTGTTTCAACGCTGGAGGCGATTGCCTATAATCTACGCTATGCCAAGGGCATAATTTGTCCCATCCTCGACGCGCGTCGGGACGAAGTTTATGGCGCGGTGTTTCAGGGCGGATCGAAGCTGGTACGTAAGAGTGAAGACCTCTGTGTTTCAGTTGAAGAGTTGCTAAATTGCGTTGAAAGTTCCGCCGTTTTCGTAGGAGACGGGCTGGGTAGGTATGCTGAAGCGGTGCGAGAAAGATTCGGCGCGGACGTGCCTCTTGCCGACTCAACGTTCAATGTCCCGCGTGGAACCAATATCGCTCGAATCGGGCTCGAACGCCAGTTGCGCGGCGATTCGGACGACTACTTTGGATTAATCCCGAACTATATCCGGAAAGGATTGTATGGTAAACCGGCAAATTAATGTCCCACTCCGCCCGACAAACCAACCTCCATATCATGCAGCAACGGTAACATCGCCGAAGAAACAGTCTGCAGTTTGCAACAAACTCAAGGCATTTCCCTCCATCCCTATATCTCACACGTCTCACCGAACACCCTATGAACCGTGTCTTTGAAAACACGTCTGCGCTTCTAGCTGCCCATCTAGTAACCCGACTGTTTTCCCTCGGCGTGACCTTTCTACTCATGACGCGCTACTATGGCGAAAAAGAGATGGGGACCTATTTTCTCGCCATGTATTTCACCAGTTTGATTGCCAGCATGAGCGAACTGGGAATGCATGCGCCGCTGATTCGTGAAATGACATTGTGTCTGAGCCAAGCGCGGCATCTTGTTGGGAACGCCCTAATGATTAGGATCTTGCTGTCGGCGATCGCCTTCGGATTGATGGTAGGCTTGGGGCGGCTGTTGGGATATCAGCCCGCCACAATGCAGATAGTAAAATTACTGGGTTTAGCGGAGCTGATAAACCTGATTGCGCAGTCGTACCGCTGCGTCTTTCGGGCGTTCGAACGGATGAAATATGAAGCTTTTACCGTCATTGCCGAACGGTCTGTAGCGTGTGTTGTCGGCGGTGTGTTAATAGTGCTCGGAGCGAATCTCTACAATTTCTGCGTTGTGGTCCTGATCGCAAGCTGTCTCAATCTCGTGCTCAGCGTTGCAATCGTCAGATGGAAATTTGTCGGGTTGCGTTTTGGATTCGATTTTAAGATTTGGGGTGTGCTGATGCGTCAAGCGCTACCTTTTGCGCCCGGAAACATGCTTCATCTCATTTATTTTCGGATCGGCGCGCTAATGATTCAAAGGTTGAGCCCGTACGGTCTGGCTGCAAACGCTTGGTTTGGTTTGGCTCACACCATCGTAAACGCGGTGACTATCTTGCCGGGAGCATTCTTGGGCGCTATGTTTCCGGTAATGGCTCGTGCCTATGAGGAAAAGGAGAGCAACTTTCGCGAGGCGTATACCTACGCCACTCGATGGATGGTTCTACTCGGGGTACCCACTGCTGTCGGCATCGCCGCATTAGCGTGGGAGATAGTTTCGATCCTGCCCCCGGACAAGTATTCGCCTACAAAGGTTGCACCCGCGTTGCAGTTATTGAGTTGGTCGTGCGGGCTCGCCTTCTTGACGACAACCCTGATCACCGTGCTGAGGGCGGCGGACAAACGTACCCAGTTCACTTTGCTTATGGGAATGACGACGCTCATTAACATAGCCTTAAACTATCTGCTTATTCCTCGGCACAGCCATGTGGGTGCGGCGGCGGCGCTGATTGTTAGTGAAGCCTTCCTGTTCGTTGCCGGATTCGTTTACATTTCTCGGCACGTCGTAACGCCGACCACTAAACGTTATGCGTTGAAAGCCGTCGTGCTGTCTGCGTTGATGGGGGGCGGACTGATTGTTCTCAGAAAACTATTGCCGATATGGGTGCTCATTCCATCTGCTATATTGTTTTATGCGGCCGGATTGACAATTTGGGGGGAGTTGAGGAGGGACAGTTTTAAGCAACCACCTTAGTCGGGGGTTTGGTTTCGATGAAAATAGTTATACTCAGAATGGGTTTACAAACACGTTTTGGGTGTGAATCTCGACTTGCGGGTTTAGGGGATTCAGAAGGAGTGCAAAGGTCGGGCTACAAAGAATCTCTATCGATCAACTGAGTGGATAACGAAGTGGAGTAGAAATCTTTGTCACAATCCGATCCTTCGATATCCATATTCAGTCGCTTGATTCCGGCCTACGGGAAGGCGTTAGATCGTTGATGAAATCGTGAATCCACCGACCAGCGAATAGTTGGCGGCATAGTGATACAACTTGGAATTCACCTTCTGAATTTGGTCGGGCGTGTGATGAATTCCCTCTTTAGACCAAGCAGCGTTGTTGGCTTCCACACTTTCCCAGAGCGTCAACCAACCGTAATCGGACTCAGCATGTGCCACACCGTCAAGATCGCCTTGGTAACCTTTCAGCAACTCCACACCTAGGCAGCCGGGTAGTGTGCGAATGGCGGGCAAAAACTCGCGTAACATGAAATCTTCAAACAGCTCACCTTCAACATCAGGTTTTAGTTCAATCGTGTGAATGGCACGAAAACGCGGCATAAATGTTCGCTCCTCACAATCAGCAATGGATGCAATCTTCAAAATAGAAGATTAGGCTTGTTCAGACGCATTCCACATATCGTAGGTCCGTTCCAGTTTAACGTCCCCCGATGAACGCTTCCAACATCTCTCTGGCTTCGGTATCCGAATATTGTCGCGGGGGAGATTTCATGAAGTAAGCGCTTGGACCGTAGAGAGCGCCGGCAATTCCTCGGTCACGTGCAATCTTGCAGCAGCGGATGGCATCAATCGACACGCCCGCCGAGTTTGGCGAATCCCAAACTTCCAGCTTCAACTCAACTCTTACCGGAATGTCGCCAAATTCCGTTCCTTCCAGATGGAGATAGCACCACTTGCGATCATCAAGCCACGGCACATAGTCGCTAGGGCCTATGTAGACATTCTTTGGCGAAATGTCGTGGTTGAGTTGGGAGACGACAGCATCCGTCTTGGAGATTCGCTTGGACTCCAACCGTTCTTTCTCAAGCATATTCTTGAAGTCCATATTCCCGCCTACATTCAGCTGAGAGGTGCGGTCAACTTTCAAACCGCGATCGCTCATCAGTTTTGTCAGCACGCGGTGGACTATCGTCGCGCCGAATTGCGCCTTAATGTCGTCACCTACGATGGGCAAGCCCGCAGACTCAAACTTGGCGCGCCACTGATCGTTTTTGGCAATGAAAACGGGCATGCAATTCACGACGCCGCAACCGGCGTCCAATGCCTGTGTCATGTACCATTTGGTTGCCTCTTCGCTACCGACAGGCAGATAGTTTATGAGGATATCTGCCTGACTTTCCCGTAACACGGCTGCCACATCGGAGACTTCGGCAGACGACTCTTCCACAGTCTCGCGGTAATACTTGGCGAATCCATCCATCGTCGGTCCGCGGTGGACGATGACGCCCGTGTCCGGCACATCGGAGAATTTAATCGTGTTGTTCGGCTCGACCCAAATTGCCTCGGCTACGTCCCTGCCAACTTTGTTGTTATCCACATCGAATGCCGCCACAATTTCAATATCACTTACATGATAGTCGCCCACGTTCACGTGCATCAGACCGGGCACGAAGTCGTCATCTTTGGCATCCCGATAGTAATGAACCCCTTGAATCAGCGAAGAAGCGCAGTTCCCTAGACCAACAATAGCTACGCGAATTTTTGACATCGTCTCGACCCTCCAAATTGAATGTATGAATCGCTGTCAGGCGAATGAATGATGTTTGGAATGGCGTCAACTCGCTTGACAACAAAATTAGCGATTCAAGAGCAATCAGATATATGTAGAAATCCGTACATATGTATACCAATTCACAGTGTGTCCTAATCACCGAATGCAGAGCTTACCGAGAGTGTAGCCTATAGGAAAAGATGCCGCCCCGCGCGTGAGGAAATTGTCGGATGTACCGGCCGACCTACGAGAACACATCATGTGAAATAGCGCAACTACCGAGTATACACCAAAATCCATAAAAGATCAAGTGCAATCGAAAGGCGAGGAAGCGACCTATTGATGGAGACATAAGGTCAGTGAGAAAGATTGGACGAGAACGACTGAAGAAGATGAAGATTGCGAGGCTGGCAGGGGAAATGATGCTCCGGGGGATGGAGGCGCGGAACCGAGAAAAACTCTGAAGAGGAGAATTCGATCTGCTGATTCTAGAAGTGCACTAAGTAGATCTCAGCGAGTGCACATTTCTGAACAGTCCCGTGCAGAAAATGAACAGTTCAAGTTCCTCACGTATGCGGCATGGCGCTCAAAACCCATACAGCGACGCGTATTCACGTCCAGTGCTTGCATAGCAATTGCTTCACAAGGTTAAATGAAGGCAGGGCTTCGGGGATAATGACAACCTCGTCTCCCTGCGAACCTGTTTGGGAGGAATTGTCAAATTTGGCCATTTATGGCTCATTTGCTAGGTTCCGTTGGCCTTTATGTGAGGCTGCCCCGAATAGTAGGGGCGAGAGAGGACCTCTATCGCCTTCCCTATCCAGTCAGTTGATCCTCGCCCGTTGACCAATGCCGGCTGGTAGACTCTAGCCATACGGGTTGAGTGTAGATTGTAGGTCAAGATTCATGTCTCAATACCGAAACGTCGATTTTGGGGAAACCGGCCTACAGAAGTCCGAATGCGTCTCTGATGCGTGGCCAACCAAAGGGTTGGGAAACCCAACCACCAACTGTGCGAATAGCGAAGGCGGTAGAGATCCCCTACGAAACACCATGCGTGTGTGTACACCTCCCGATTATTTGTTTGTGATGAAATGTCAACAGAACCTAGGTTGATTGATTCCTTCGCTCATGCACTTGTTACAGAATCGCGGCACCATGTCGCTTCTGCGTTTGGCTAAGGAGATTTTTCGGCATTGGCTATTCGCTCGTTTAATCTGTTCGATCACGTTCGATGTACACGGTTTAATTCGTACTATTGCGAGATGGTCAGCCCGATCGAGATGAAGCGCGCCGCTCGCGTAGCAGCCTCAGCCGTAAGGTCAAAGGCGTTTCTAACCGCTTTCTCCAACGGCATAGGAGTTGGCACGATATCAATTATGGCATCGATTCCCGCTTCATGAACCTCGTCGGCTCCATCGGCGATACTTCCGGCAATAGCGATCACGGGAATGCCCAACTTCTTTGCGAGCTTCGCAACACCGACAGGCGTTTTGCCAAAAACGGTTTGAAAGTTAATTTCTCCTTCGCCGGTCACGACGAAACTTGCGCCCTCAAGTTGCTTTTCGAGCTGCACAGCGTCAATTATAATCTCCACTCCGGATTTCAATTCGGCATTCAAAAAAGCAATCAAACCCGCACCCAGCCCGCCAGCAGCACCGGAACCCGGTATATCGCCAACGCTCCTCCCCATGTCGCGCTTAACGATGGAGGCAAACCGTGCCAAATTTGCATCGAGTGTTTCGATCATTTCGGGCGTAGCGCCTTTTTGCGGTCCATACACATGGGCTGCACCGTTTGTCCCCGTCAGCGGATTGTCCACGTCGCAAGCGACAACGGTGGCGGTTGCCCCAAGCCGCGAATCTAAATCGGAGAGATTTATTGTGTCGAGCGCGCCTAACCCCCAGCCGCCCGGTGAAATCGATTTACCATTCGATGTCAGCAACTTCGCGCCAAGGGCTTCCGCCATCCCTGCACCACCGTCGTTCGTCGCGCTACCTCCAATGCCGATGATTAGCTTTCGACACCCTCGATTCAAGGCGGCTTTAATGAGTTGCCCTGTCCCGTATGTCGTCGTTACAAACGGGTCGCGTCGATCAATGGGTACAAGCGTTAAGCCGGAAGCCGCCGCCATTTCGATAACTGCCGTGGTGCGGTCCCCGAGGATGCCATACTCTGCCTCAATTTCGTTCCCGAGCGGATCCGCGACCCGTTCAACTAGGAGTTGCCCACCGGTTGCATCAACAAGCGATTGGGCGGTGCCTTCGCCTCCATCTGCCATCGGAATTTTTTTTATATTTGCGTCGGAAAACACCTTTCCAATACCCTGTTCTATAGCTTCGGCAGCTTGCAAAGCGGAAAGGCTTCCTTTGAACGAATCGGGTGCTACAACGATTTTCATAGAGTAGTCGAGTAGTCTTCCGTATCAGAAGGTTCGGGAGGGGATTTCGTATTAGAGAGAAGCAACTGGACAAACTGTTTTCGAGAAGGAAAGTGGCAAACCCTTACGGAATGTCATGCGCCTCCCAGCTTACTTCTCGACGTTTTCGTTCACTTGACACCAAAAAATGTAGCATAGCACACGAATTGAGTTCCATTCAACAGCAAATGGGACTGAGGACAGGGGGAAACGCATCTAAATTTTCTGCATCATAAGAAAGAAAATCAGGCTAAGTTTGTGACACTATTTTGGGATTCGTAGGTTGGGTTGAACGGAAATTCGTTAGCAATCGCTAATCTTGTAACAGTTTTCGAGTGCCTATTTCGCTTGAACACGCCAAAATTTGAGTGAAACCCAACAGTAATCGTACGTTCTACCACCATGAGATCTCTTCTGCAATTAGATGCGTTTCCCCTGTGTGTCTGACGGGGAATGACCTTGACAATCCACGCTGTGCACATTAAAATAATTGCGTAGTGAAAACATCTGTCGGTTCCTAACCCGGGTATCTCGGGAGGTTACGTATGGCTGAAAAGTTCACTGTTTTGATGACCGATTATGCGTGGCCCTCGGTCGATCCGGAACGCAAGGTATTGGCTGAGGTCGGCGCGGAACTAATCGTCGCCGAAACGGGAGCTGAAGATGAATTGGTGAGCCTGGCGCCGCGAGCTGACGGCATCCTTACATGTTGGGAGCAGACGACGACAGCGGTCGTCAAAGCGGCTGAACGCTGCCAGGTTATAGGGCGTTGCGGCATCGGACTCGATAACATTGATGTGGAGACTGCCACGGAGTTGGGAATTGTCGTCACTAATGTGCCGGCATACTGCATTGACGAAGTTTCCGATCACGCGATGGCATTGTTGTTGGCATGTGCTCGAAAAATCTCCATGTTTGACCGTGAAGTCAAACGTGGCAATTGGGTCCGGGATGTAGGCCCGCCGGTGTACCGGATTCGCGGCAAAACGCTGGGTATTTTGGGGTTCGGCAAGATTGGGAAAGCCGTCGTGTCGAAGGCGAAAGCTTTCGGGTTGGATGTCATTGTCTACTCGCCAAGCCTGTTGCCGCATATCGCAGAATCGCACGGTGTGGAGAAGGTGGAACTCCCTGAGTTTTTGACCCGATCCGATTTCATCACGATTCACGCGCCGCTGAATCCCGCGACTGAAAACCTCTTGGGAGAAGAGGAGTTTCGTCAGATGAAAGAGACTGCCTATGTTATCAACACGTCGCGAGGTGGAGTCATTGATACGGCTGCGCTTTGTAAGGCGGTAAAAGAAGGCTGGATCGGCGGGGCGGGATTGGACGTACTCGCGGAAGAACCTCCTGCGCCGGATGAACCGCTGATTGAACTGGACAATGTTGTCGTTACGCCGCACGCCGCCTTCGCATCTGAAGAATCTACATACGATCTTGAGGTGAGCGCTGCACGCGCCGTCGCAGATGTATTGGTGGGGAAAATGCCGGAGTCGGTCGTCAACCAAGAAGTCTTGCAGAGCCCGTTGCTTCGTGCAAAAGCGCTTGGAAAAAGCAATTAAACCATATCGCCGATTCGAAGATTGGGTTGAGCGAGAGTCCTATAAAGAGAGTGGACAAAACGTAACCTCGGATGTTTAATTCTATCTGACGCTGCCGGTCAAGCGAAACCCAACACGTGATGCTTGTAGAAGCGATCTCCTGATCGCGGCCTCTTCCGCTCCGGCGAAGTGCTGTATATAATCTCGTTTGGCTGAAAAGAACCGTTGCCTAGCGCAATGATAAATCACTAGCCGCCGACCAATGCATTGAGTTACCATGCTTTTCAGGGTTCAAAACGCGCAATCCTACACCGTAGATTTTTTTGCTAGTTAAACCAATGTACAAGGAGTCGCTACATGCAGGAATTGCCTGATGCATCAGGGCACTTTGGAGAATTTGGTGGCAGATATGTTCCTGAGACATTGATGCCCGCTTTGCTGGAACTTGAGGAAGCATATCGGGTTCTGAGCGCCGATTCGGAGTTTCGGAAAGAATTTGAATACTATCTACGAGAATACGTCGGTAGACCCAATCCGCTCTATTACGCCGAGCGGTTGACCGAGGAACTCGGCGGGGCAAAAATCTACCTCAAACGAGAAGATCTCAACCATACCGGTGCCCACAAAATTAACAATACGGTTGGACAAATTCTGCTCGCACGTCGGATGGGGAAAAAAAGAATAATAGCAGAGACCGGTGCGGGGCAGCACGGCGTCGCCACCGCCACGGTGACCGCAAAATTCAACATGGAATGCGAAGTCTACATGGGCGAGGAGGATATCGAACGGCAGGCGCTCAATGTGTTTCGCATGCGCCTCATGGGTGCGAAAGTGACTCCCGTGAATTCGGGCTCTCGAACCCTGAAGGATGCCATTAACGCCTCCTTCCGTGACTGGGTGACTAACGTCCGAACTACCTATCTCCTTATCGGTTCCGTCGTTGGTGCGCACCCCTACCCGATGATTGTTCGGGATTTTCAATCCGTAATCGGAGTTGAAACCAAAAAACAAATAATTGAGAACGAGGGACGACTTCCGGATTGTGTCGTTGCAAGCGTGGGCGGCGGCAGCAATTCGCTCGGCATGTTCTACCCGTTCTACGAAGATGAGAGCGTGGAGATGATAGGCGTCGAAGCCGCCGGCGAGAGCATTCTGAGCGGCAAACATGCCGCCTCGTTGAGCGAAGGAAGTATCGGCGTGTTTCACGGTGCAAAGTGTTATCTGTTACAGGAAGACGATGGACAAATAACGCCAGCGCATTCGATTTCCGCCGGACTTGACTATCCGGGAGTCGGCCCCGAACATAGCTATTACAAGGCAACGGGAAGAGCTCAATACGTTTCGATTACTGATGAAGAAGCAGTCGACGGCTTCAAATTGTTGTCGGAATTGGAAGGCATTATCCCGGCGCTAGAATCTGCGCATGCCATCGCGCACGTTCAAAAAATCGCTCCAACGATGGATCAAAACGCCATTATTGTGGTCTGTCTCTCCGGGCGCGGCGACAAAGACGTTGGTGGCGAGATGGGCCCGCCGCTATCCCTTAATCATTAAGATCTCCTAAAAACCATGGGCCATGTAGAGAGAGGCAACGTAGTGGATAACGACGGCGATAGAGATTCCGTAGCAACTGCGATAGCCAATCCCGCACGATAGAAATCTCATAGAGAATCCATGAATTCCCCACCTAGTCTATAGACAGCGCATCTGCCCTGCCAAACTCCTTTAGTCGCCCATCTTGACCCGACCATCCGCTTTCCATCCAAACACTCCGTAAAACTCTGAACATCAGAGTGATCGATTTCCTCACTTCGGTGCCATTCTTCAATTATGGGCTTATGTAGGAGCGACCTCCCGGTCGCGATTCCATTTGGACTCGGCAGTCACCAAATCACCGATTTTCCCTCTTCGATGCTATTCTTCAATTGTGGGCTTTTCTATAGTCATTTCCATTCATATTTACACATATTTCGGTAGGTGCGATCAAGCAAAAGGATAGTGAGCGATCAACTCAGTGGATAACGAAGGCGATAGAGATCCTCTCAACCGACCGAATAGGGAGGGCGATAGCTAATCTTGATAAAGATCCCAAGGCGATAGAGTTCCTTTTCTAACCACACTTACGACACTGGGTAAATCCCGATTCCCCTGTCCTCAATGCATTCCCTTTCTAAAGCAAGCGGTCAAAACGCCCTTGCTCCAGAACCAATCCGATTCCCGCTCCCTCCCACATCTCGCTTGATTTTGAAGCGCCTGAATGCTATAATTCCAGAAATTGAAATGGCGTCAAATCCCAAACTCGTTAAGGAAATCCACATGCAAATCAACTTTCAGAGCGTCATCGATCTCTCCTACCAGATTGACGAAAACAGTCCGCGAGAACTGCCGATTGACCCCGTGCGGATTTACGATACCGCAACGCTTGAGAAAGACGGCTACTTTGAAAGCCGCGTCGATCTGTCCGGGCACTGCGCGACGCATATTGACGCCCCATGCCTGATGTACACCGATGGTTTCACCGTGGCGGACATCCCGAAAGACAAGCTAACCGGAAATGCGGTGCTCATAGACCTCTCCGACTCGAAGAAACCCACCGACGCCGTGACTGCAGAAGATATCAAAGCTTGGATGAGCGCAAATGAAGACATCCCGAGTGACAGCATCGTTTTCATGCGCACGGGAATGGATAGGTACGCTTATCAAGACAGTTTCAATCGGAAATGGATTGGCTTCAGCGAAGACGCTGCCGAACTCCTAGTCCAAAAAGGCGTCAAGCTGATCGGGACAGACGCATGCAGCATCGATTCAATGGCTGGACATCCGCCGCAACACGATGGATTGCCTCCGGCTCATCTCGTTTTTCTTGGTGCCGGGGTTCCACAGGTTGAAGATCTCTGCAATTTGAGTCTATTGCCCACGCGGTTTTTCGCGGTAGTTGCCCCCATGAAGTTGGCACGTAGTTCAGGCGCTCCAACACGCGTCTTTGCTTTCGTATGAACTTTGGCGGTATCACGTTTCTTGCAGTCGCTTGTGGGAATTCTACCGTTTGCCAAATCAACCTCCACGATCTGGGTTGACCGCATGACTGTGTGGTGATATTGAACCGGCGAGAATATGGGTGACCAAGTCCTAACCGATCAGTCAAGCATCCCGCGTGAAATCCTTGATTTACTGAGAAAAATTGGAAGTAAAACGCGGCTGCCCATCTGCGTTGTCGGCGGTTTTGTCCGTGACCTTCTGCTAGGCCGCGAAAACCTCGATCTGGACATTGTCGTTGAGGGAGACGCCATCAGCTTTGCCCAAGAACTTGGAGAAAGTTGGCGCTGGGAAGTACAAAAACACGACCGGTTCGGCACCGCAACCCTGATTCAACCCGCGGGCACTAGAATCGATTTCGCCAGTGCTCGCAGCGAAACTTATGAGCATTCGGGTGCGTTACCATTAGTTAGTCCCGGCACTATTGAAGACGACCTGCGCCGACGCGATTTCTCGATAAATGCGCTCGCCGTTCGTTTGAGTTCCGACGGATTCGGCGAACTCCTTGATTGCGTCGACGGAGTGGAAGATCTTCGAGCGGGGAGAGTTCGCGCCCTCCATTCCGAGAGTTACCTTGACGATCCCACTCGTATCTTTCGAGCGGTAAGATATGAAGGGCGTTTCGAGTTTCAAATTGAGGCAAACGATCAGGCGCGCATTCATGATTCGATCCAACAAGGCGTATTAGACCGGATTAGCGGCGAACGAATTCGAAACGAAATCAATCGCATCCTGGCGGAAGACGCCGTGCCGCGCATAGTTCCACGACTGGTTGAATTTGACGTATTTCGGACAATTCACCCGGAATGGAAAGTCGCGCAAGATTTCGGCGTCGATTGGGCTGCGGTTCAAAAAGCGATCAATTGGGCGAGAATTTACCTCGGCGATGAAGAGATTGACACAGGGCAAATCGCGTGGATGTCATTGCTTAGAACCGCCGATTGGAACAATCCCCAATCTCGTCGTGACGGTGTACCGGAATATGTAATCCAAGCAATCACTGACCGGTTGGCTTTGCCTCATCGACTGCGCAGGTTATTCCAAACCGATGCCGACCTATATGAGGACTTGGCTGAGGGAAAAGTCTCGGAGAAGCTGCGAGAAACGCTGGAAACAAAGAACATCTCGCTTTCCCGTAACGCCGTAGTTCGAGAGGGAAAAGGTAGATGGCTGGTTTCCGACACAGATAACAGGAAATCCTTTACAATCAGAAGAGAGAATCGATCTTTCTCTATTTGCGAGATTCAAACCGTCTTGACCGCTAGCCATGAATTATACAAAACTCTCGGCATGTTATCAGTCGATTCCAAGCCGAGTGAAGTTTATCGCCTGTTAAAACCTTGCCCTGATGAGGCTCTGGCGTTCACTGTGATTCAACCGGAGCAACCTAAATGGCGAGTAGCAATAATTGAGGACTATTTGATTCGTTTGCGAGTGATTGAGCCGTTAATCAGTGGAGGCGATTTGATTCGGCTCGGGCTGCAACCGGGGAAATCATTTTCAGATCTCATATCCAAGGCATTCGCAGCCCAGTTGGATGGCGAGATTTCCACGAAACGGGAGGCCTACGAGTTACTAGGCTTTAGTGATGCTCAATCCATTTGAGGCTATCCTACGTGTAATCCAATTCATCATCTTACTAACTTTCCATGAGTGGGGACACGCGAAAGCGGCGCTCATGCTCGGAGATCCGACAGCTAGAGACGAAGAGCGGTTAACGTTCAATCCGGCGGCACACATTGACATACTTGGAACGATTATTCTACCTTTGCTCGGCACGCTTTTCGGTGGCGCGTTCTTCGGATGGGCAAAGCCTGTGCCGGTTGACCCGCGTAATTTGAAGGATCCCAAGCGTGACCTGATGATCATCGCCGCCGCAGGTCCCGTGATGAACATCATCTGCGCTTTCGTAATTCTGCTTGCGGTCAAACTACTGGATCAATTTGTTGGAACCTCCATACACCGCGAAATATATAGGCAGTTGAGCATGTCCGCTCTGATAAGCGTGTTTCTCGCGGCGTTTAATATGCTTCCTCTGTTCCCGCTTGACGGGTTCAGTGTGGTTTATGGGTTGTTGCCTTGGAGACAAGCGCAGGCGTTTGACAGACTACGGCCTTACGGAATGATGATTCTGCTTGGGATAATTTTTCTTCCCAATCTGTTGCGAATCCCGAACCCGGTTTTTATTGTAATTCGGTTAGTGTCTTTCGGAATTTATGACCTGTTTGGCACACTCGTCGGGCTTTGAAAACAGAGTCAAAAAGAGTCAAAAAGCATAACATTCGACGATTAAATGTCTCAAGTTGCTACCCATACCCGTTGGATTAATTGAGCGGCGAGCGAGGGCGATAGAGATGCCCCGGGCTTCTAGCCCGACCCTCTTATAGGATACGTCGCAAACCAGGGCAATGTAAGCAATATAGACTCTATTTGCTCGTAGTGGATTACACATTCCGAGCCTTGACCGAATGAAACAATTGTTGTACGCATGGTATAGAATCGAACACTGAGTTTATGGAAGCGTTACCGATGGACTCTCAACCCCAATCCACAGGCTCGATATACTCCATCAAACTCGATATTTTTGAAGGACCGCTGGATCTGCTGCTTCACCTGATTCAGAAGGACGAGATGGATGTTAGAGATATTCGTATTGCCGAGATCACGGAGCGCTATTTGGAGTGGCTGAATCTCATGGAGCAATTGGACCTTGATGTTGCTTCGGAATTTCTGGTAATGGCGGCGACGCTGCTCTATCTGAAATCACAGAGTATTCTTCCATCTGCAACCGATCAGGATGAATTGCCTATCAAGAATCGAGAAGAGCTTGTTAAGCAACTCTTGGATTACAAGCAGTTCAAAGAGGCATCACAGGTGCTGGACCGTTACGCCGAAGAGCATGAACAAGTTTTCGGACGAAGTGTTGATTCAGGCGATGAACTGGGAGATTTGCGTGAATTTGAGATTAAGGCAACCCTCTTCGATCTGTTATCGGCGTTTCAGCGGACCACCGAAAGGTTGCAATTCGATGAAGATGATGCCTACGAGGAAATCAACGAAGAGCAAATCACCGTTGAAGAAAAGATGGAGTTCTTGGAACGCAGAATGAAGGAATCTGAACAGGTGCCGTTTGAAGATCTTTTCTCAAGATATGCAACCAAAGTCGAGCAGATTGTGACATTCTTGGCAATCTTAGAACTGATTCGTCTAAGGCGCATCATTGCTGTCCAATCGGGGCAGTTTGGTCAAATCTACATCGTGAGGCGCGAGGGATAGGTCGCGGACATACGAGTTTCAAGAATAAAAGTCAGCCCCAGTTCCCTATCACGTTTTGCTGTCATGAGCGAAAATTCCCCCACTCCTCCTCAAGATTCTTCCATGAGTCCAACCGAAATCAAATCGATCCTTGAGGCGATTCTCTTCGCTGCCAACGAACCAATCTCGATAAAACAATTTACTCAGGTCCTAGGAGACGTTTCGACGCACGACATCCGCGAACAACTGATAGCGCTTGAAGATGATTACCAAGCCGCGAACCGCAGTTTCCAGCTTATCGAAATTGCAAACGGCTTTCAAGTGTGTTCGCGCCCTGAATACCGAGACTGGATCGAGAAATTTTATACTCGGCAAGTTCGCGTTCGGCTATCGCCCCCGGCGCTTGAAACCCTCGCCATCGTAGCCTACAAACAGCCCGTTACACGCACCGAAGTGGAAGAAATCCGGGGGGTGAACAGTGACAGCGTTGTGAATTCGCTTATTCAGAAAGGATTGATACGCATCGCTGGGAGAAAACCAGGACAAGGCAGATCGTTACTATTCGCCACTACGGACAGATTCTTGGAGCAATTTGGGCTTAAGAACCTCTCCGAACTGCCATCTATAGAAGAAATTGAAGAGATTCTATATGAAGTGCAAAACGAAGAATTGGAACTAGGTACAGCAGACGAAAACTAAAGTCCTGTTTGAAAAATACATAACTGTTTAGTTCGGTCCAAGAAAGAGAAAAAATTAACATGGCATTTATGTGGGTCTAGTTATCGGTGGGAGGATCATCCCTTTGTAGGAAGAATATTCTCTTGTAGGATGGACATCGTTTGTAGGATGGGCATCGTTTGTTGGATAGGCATCCTTTTGTGGGAGGGGCATCCCTGCCCCGATAGTTAACTAAAAAGTCACAAAAGTTCAGTTGTAGGATGCGATCAACCGAGTGAACAACGAGCGATTAAATGAGCTAAAGGCGAATGCGATAGAACTCCCATAGAGATCCCATGAACACAGTTCAGACAATGTTAACCACCGACACCCAACACTTAATCAAATTTTCTTGCCGAGAGAACCACTAAAGATGAAATTCCGCATCTTCAGCCTTTCATGCCATAAACGAGATTTGGGAAACGAAAATAAGAAATGAAATATGATGCGTGGTTTCAGTGCAGTAGCGGATGCGGCGAGACATATTCACTTCACGACGTGATTTATCGTTGCACTCGCTGCGGCGGGTTGTTGGAAGTCAAACACAATATTGAATCTCTGAAACGTCGCAGCCCGGCGGCATGGATAGAACTCTTCGAAAGGCGTTACATGGGAACCGAATACCCCTATGGCAGCGGCGTCTGGGGGAAGAAAGAGATCGTTTGCCCAATCATCAAAGATGAAAACATAGTTTCCATGTTCGAAGGAGGTACGAATCTCTTCTGGGCGGAACGGTTCGGAAAGGAAATTGGAGTCTCGGATCTCTGGATTAAGCAGTGTGGCAACAGTCATACCGGCTCCTTCAAGGATCTCGGAATGACGGTGCTCATCTCTATGGTAAAACAGATTGTCTCGAACGGGTCCGGCATCCGTGCCGTTCTCTGTGCGTCTAGCGGTGACACTTCTGCTGCGCTCGCCGCTTATGCGGCAGCCGCAGGGATTCCCGCGATAATCCTTTTACCGCAAGCCAAAGTCTCACCCGCGCAACTTATCCAACCGCTTGCCAACGGAGCCATCACGCTTTCCCTCAAAACCGATTTTGACGGCTGCATGGCAACAGTCCAAAAGCTGACCGTGAACCCGGATTTTTATCTTGCTAACTCCATAAATTCTCTCCGAATCGAAGGTCAGAAGACAATTAGCATCGAAATTGTCCAACAATTCGATTGGGAGGTGCCGGACTGGATAATTATTCCGGGAGGGAATCTGGGAAATGTAACTGCTTTGGGGTTGGGGTTTCTGATGATGCAGGATCTTGGAATTATCAACGACCTGCCGAGAATCGTTTGCGCGCAGTCCGCCAAAGCCAATCCACTGTATCAAAGTTACCTTGGAGGCTTCAACGAATTTAAGCCGGTGGCTGCGCAGCCGACCTTAGCCAACGCAATCCAAATTGGCAATCCTGTTTCCGCTAAGCGAGCAATAAACATCCTGAAACGGTTCAATGGAATTGTGGAACAAGCGACCGAGAACGAGTTGGCAAATGCCGCTTCCAGAGCCGATCGAACGGGGTTGTTCAACTGTCCGCATACGGGCGTGGCCCTTGCCGTCCTTTTGAAACTCGTTGAAAGAAAGGAAATCCGACCCGACGAACGAGTGGTGGTAATTTCGACGGCAAACGGCCTAAAATTCCCCGATTTTAAAATTCGATATCATAAAGGTGAATTGGACGAAGTTAATCCTCACTATGCAAACGCCCCGGTGGAACTTGAGCCGGACTACGACCAAGTGATGAAAGCCATCGATATCCACTTGGCGAATGTACAATAACCGGGCTAGCGTTCCCAAAGAAATCCTTTGCACCTCGCGATTCCTTTTGAATCAATCTACACCTTTCAATTTATCCCCAAACTCTTCCCTCAGCTTCTTCAGCTTGGGATTAATCACAATCTGGCAATACGGTTGATACGAGTTTAGAGCAAAATAATTCTGGTGATATTCCTCCGCCGCATAGAATTCGGCAGCGGGGACAATCTCCGTAACAATCGGATTCTGCCACAATCCTGCAGCATCGGTCTCCCGTTTGGAACTTTCCGCTGCTATTTTCTGTTTTTCATTATGATAGAAGATCGCCGAGCGGTATTGAGTGCCGACATCTGCGCCTTGCCGATTCAATGTGGTCGGGTCATGCGTGCGCCAGAAGACATAAAGCAAATCCGAGAACGATACAACCCCGGGATCGAACGTGATTTGTACTACCTCTGCATGACCGGTCATGCCTGTACAAACCTGCTGATACGACGGGTTCTTTACCGCGCCTCCGGTATACCCGGACACGACTTCATGCACCCCCTTCAACTCCAGAAAAACCGCCTCAACACACCAGAAACACCCCGCTCCGAGTGTCGCCGTTTCTAACTGATCTGACACTGTTTTCATTCTCCTTTCACTGAATTCCCCGCAATCTGTTTTTCACAACTCAATTTTCCCTTCCAATCTTTCACATTTCCATCCTTCCACTCTCCGCCCATCTCTTTTCTATTGAACTTCAATCCCATCCCTGCTAAAATTCAAAGTGCCATTATTTATGCATGCACCTGTCATGAGGAAAAAATGCTAGAGCACAATACCCCGCGTGCGTTCCATGTGATGACGAAACCGATAGGACCAATCTGTAACCTCGATTGCGAATACTGTTTCTACTTGGACAAAGAAAAACTCTATCCAAAAACGCGCTCCTTCCGGATGACAGATGAAGTCTTGGAGAACTATGTTCGCCAATACATTGAGGCACAACAGGTAAACGAGATTACCTTTGCGTGGCAAGGTGGCGAACCGACGCTGATGGGAGTCGATTTTTTCCGACGTGCCGTCGAATACCAGCAAAAATATCGACGTACGGGCACCAACATCCAAAACACATTTCAAACCAACGCAACCCTCATCGACGACGAGTGGGCGTCTTTTCTCAAGCGGAACAAGTTCTTGGTCGGCGTTAGCATCGACGGTCCTCCCGAATTACACGACAAGTATCGATATGACAAACGTGGAAGACCATCCTCCCACGACGTTCTTAGAGGACTTGAGGTCCTGCAGAAACACCGCGTGGATTACAACATACTCTGTGTGTTAAACCGTCACAATGCAGACTATCCGCTGGAACTGTATCGCTATTTCAAGAAGATAGGCGCCGAATTCATCCAATTCATCCCTGCTGTCGAACATTTCACCGGCACCCAAGTCTCCGAGCGCTCGGTTCAAGCCAAGCAATACGGCAAGTTTCTGTGTGCTGTTTTTGACGAATGGGTTGTGAACGACATCGGGAAGATCTTCGTGCAAATCTTTGACATTGCACTTGAAGCATGGGTGGGCTACAATCCAAGCCTCTGTATTTTCAGCGAAACCTGCGGCGATGCGATGGCGATTGAGCACAACGGCGATCTTTACTCCTGCGATCACTTCGTTTTTCCCCAGTACCATCTTGGAAATGTTGCCGACACGCCAATCGAGGACATGGTGGATTCTCCATTCCAGAGAAAATTTGGGACAGACAAGCGAGACACGCTGCCCCAATACTGTCGAGATTGCGAAGTCCGATTCGTCTGCAACGGAGGCTGCCCGAAGGATCGCTTTATCAAGACGCCATCCGGCGAAGATGGGTTAAACTACCTTTGTGCCGGCTACAAGATGTTCTTCAACCACATCGACGAACCGATGAAACTGATGGCCGCCGCCCTGCAAGCAGGCAAACCCGCCGACAGCATCGTACCGCTCATGCTAGAAAAGAAACGCGGAGCGGTCTCATCAAGTCGGGTACAAGCCGGGACAACCCAAAAAGTTGGGAGAAACTCACCCTGTCCATGCGGTAGCGGTAGGAAGTACAAACAATGCTGTCTGGGAAAGAACTCATAAATCCTTGTCAGTCGTCCTGCCCGAATCTAGGAAATTAATTTCGATTTTAAAGCTACAAGAGGTAATAGTATAAAGCCTTGCGGTACTACTGACTCCATTTTATTGACTTGATATTATCTTGATCATTCTAACATAGGATTGCTCGTCTATCAATATTGAAATCGGTAGAAACCGGGAAGAGATTTGGAGACGAGGCGTGGCAGCGTGAATTTCGCGAGTACTGCCCAGAAACAGAAATTGCTTGAAAAGCTGTTGAAGAAGAGTGTGCGAAAATAAACCGTAGATAAGGAGCCGATTGCTAACCGTAAACCTGAATCACAGTTTGTTCGCTTATTGAATTAAAAAATCGCCGCTATGTTAAATCAGACTGAGAAAAGACCGACTGTGCTGCTTTGCAAAGAGGCGCCATCTCACGAAATATCTGGCAACCTTGAGCAATATATAGCTGGAGATTCCATTCGCCCACTTTTTTTCGTTGGTGATGCCCTAGGAATCCTACGGAAGTTTCCAGACAACTGCGTAGATTGTTGTATGACAAGCCCACCCTATTGGGGACACAGAAAGTATGCAAATCAAGGGATTGGGCTTGAACCCGACTACAATGAGTATATTTCAAACCTAGTAAGGATACTTATTGAAGTCAGGCGAGTTCTCAAGCAGACTGGTTCACTGTGGTTAAATCTTGGTGATTCCTATAAAAACAAGAACCTTCTAGGTATTCCATGGAGAGTCGCTTTAGAACTGACAGATTCCAGTGGTTGGATTCTTCGCAATAGCGTAGTTTGGAACAAAGTAAAAGGGGCTCCTGACAATTCTCGTGATAAGCTAAGAAATGTTCATGAGTACGTTTTTCACTTTGTGAAATCACAAAAATATTACTATGATGTTGATGCGATTCGCTCAAAGCCAAAGAAAACAAGAATAATAAACGGCAGTGTTATGTCTGCAACGGGGGTTTCAGGTGTTCGATATAGAAGACAAATTGAGCTTTCAACCGAGCTTAACGAAAACGAAAAATCTTCAGCTTTGCAAGCACTAAATCAAATCCTACAGGAAATCAGAGAAGGAAAACTCTCAGACTTCCGAATGATAATCCGGGGTCAACAGAGGGCCACGCATTCTGACTCAAGACAAGTATCGGGGAGAGCTAGAGAACTACAAGAGAAAGGATTTTATTTTCTCAAATATCATCCTAATGGTAGTAAGCCAAGTGATGTGTGGGATATACTGCCTGAAGATACACAAAAACGGAAAGAACATTACGCTCCATATCCAGAAGATTTGTGTAGAATTCCCATTCTCTCAACTTGTCCCAGAGATGGAGTGATGTTAGATCCTTTTTCTGGAACAGGAACGACTATGCTTGTTGCTTTTCTACTTCAGCGAAAATCAGTCGGTATTGATATTTCCGAGTCATATATAAGAACTGCTGAGGACAGAATTGGCTATACGTTACTATGAGTAGCAAAATAATCGAATTGTTTGGTATCAAGGGAACATCAGCTACCGAGTGGGAAAATGTATGTGCCAAACAATATTGTCCATATCTAGGAAAAAAATGTATCAAAATCAGAAAAAGTCAACCGGACATTGCGATTGGTACATGTACCGTTAAATATGGTAAAAATGAAAAGAACGTAATTATATGTCCACATCGCCTGATTGAAAGGGGTCAAATTTTTACAGATTGTTTGCATCTCTTGACGCTGCACGAACCTGGAAATGAATTGCACATTGTATCAGAGATTTTCATTCCGGGCGGTAGTGTCGATTACTTTCTTATTTCTGCGAGGAATAATAAAGTTAAGGATTTCGTGGGAATTGAGTTACAAACACTTGATACGACGGGGACCGTTTGGGGAGAAAGACAAAGATTTTTAAGTGAAAGAGGTGTAGATGTTCCGATGGAAGATATAGAATCTCGAAAAAGTTTCGGTATGAATTGGAAAATGACTGCGAAAACAATTCTCGTTCAGTTACATCATAAAATCAAAACTTTCGAAAGCATTAACAAACACTTGGTGCTTGTTATCCAGAATTACCTCAGAGACTATATGAAAGAGGCGTTTTCGTTCGATCACCTGCAAGTTGCCCGTTTGGGTGATTCGATGCAGATACACACCTATGTATTGGACGTGTCAGATACGGATTTACGTCTTGGGCTTGCTGAACGTTACAGCACTGATGCGAAGGGAATCTCTATGTGTTTAGGCTTGCAGGCGGATGCTAATGTTGCGCTTGGAGAAATCGTAGAGGTACTTGAGTCGAAAATGTCCGATTGGGCTTGCTGAACGTTACAGCACTGATGCGAAGGGAATCTCTATGTGTTTAGGCTTGCAGGCGGATGCTAATGTTGCGCTTGGAGAAATCGTAGAGGTACTTGAGTCGAAAATGTCCGACGAGACTTTGTTGCGTATTGAGTGAGAGGGAACCTGGGAAAAACAATGTTGCAGATGAGTTCTACAAGGCTATTTCTGAGTCGAAGGGACTAATTCAACCGATAACGCAAAGATTACAGTGGAATACATCACGGAGCCGCTGCAAAAAGCCTAATAGCTACCGTCGCTCATCAACCGAAATGCCTCCGCGCGTATTCCAACCTCTCCGGTTCTCCGATATCTATCCAATCAATCTTAGTGTTTAACACATGCAAGTTCGGTACATGCGGAAAAACATCCCGTTCAATCGAAAAAACATCCCGATTCGGAAAATACCTCTTAATTGATTCAGACAGCAAATATATCGCGCCATTGGCATATCCTGACCGTCTCGTCGCCTGTTTTTCCTGGAATGCGATAATCCTCCCGGATTCGTCCGACACAATCTCCCCGTACGAACTGATGTTTTCGGTGTACACGCCAAGTAGCAATCCATCCATTTCGGAGCGAAAATTCCGCGACAGATTGGCAAGCGGAAAATCCTTCATCAGAATATCGCCGTTCAGCACATAAAACGGCGACGAAGAAACATACCGCATGGCGTTCTTTGTTGCGCCGCCGGTTCCGAGCCTTGTCTCCTCTCTCGCGTAGTGAATGCGTATTCCCTGGCTGCCCTCTCCGACCGCGGAATAAAGCACATCATGCAGGTGTCCCGATGCTAGGACAACCTCATCAACACCGGCTTCCTTCAAAAGACGGAGTTGGTAATCAAGCACCGTACAATCCCCTATTTCCAGCAAGATCTTCGGCACATTCTCTGTGAAATTACCTAATCGTGTGGACAACCCGCCGCAAAGAATAATTGCTTGCACCGATAACCTTTATCTCGATCCAATTTTGTGTAGGGTGCGTGTGCGATCAAGCGACTGATTAAGGAGCACGATAGAGCTCCTAACAGCCTTTGAATACGCTAGCGGCTCAAGGAGGTACATCACATGTGTCTCAGGTGGGAACAAAAACATAAAGAAGGCTCCTCGAAAAACGCCTATTACTCCTCCGCAACATATTCAAAGGCATTTTGGATATGTTCAAATTTAGTGGGTGTGGACTTGTTGGAAGAAAGGTAGATTGCAACAACATCAAAACGGCAGGGCGCATCCAACAGATTATTCGCTTGGAGATAACTCAACGCAATCTTGGATATCTGTTTCTGCTTGGCGAGCGTTACTGCGGCCTGCGGAACTCCAAATTTGAGGGTGCGCCGCGTTTTGACTTCCACGAACACAATTCGCCTTCCCTCTTTGGCAATGACATCAATTTCACCGGAGCGCAAGCGGTAGTTAAGCTCGAGAATCTGATAACCCCTGCCTCTGAGGTATTGCGCGGCAAAACCTTCTCCAATTCTTGCAACCTCTTTTGATTGACTCATTACCTATCCCTAAACTCAAGTGCCATACCGCATCTATCACATATCGGAGACGGGTTTGAAACTGCGGCGGTGAATCGGACAGGTGCCGTGCCGTGCGATTGCCTCACGATGCTGCATTGTGCCATAACCTTTGTGTCGTCGAAATCCGTATTGCGGATAGAGTTCGTCAAAATCTGCCATTATCCGATCTCGCGTTACTTTTGCAATGATAGATGCCGCTGCAATCGGCTGGCTGAGAGAATCGCCTTTCGGAAGCGCTTGTGAAGGTATGGAAATGGCGGGAAGTTGCGTGCCGTCGACAAGCACGTAATCCGGGGGTGGGAGGAGTTGTTCTACGGCGTTTCGCATCGCCAGCAACGTAGCCTGCAGGATATTCACTTCGTCGATAACCGTATTGCTGATACAACTGACCTTAACCGCGGTTGAAGCGCGCTGAATGTCGTCGAACAGCCGTTCGCGTTGGTTCGGTGACAGCTGCTTTGAATCTGTTACCCCCGGGACGACGCAATCCACCGGAAGAATTACCGCCGCAGCTACCACCGGACCCGCTAGCGGGCCGCGTCCGGCTTCATCAACGCCCGCGATATGCTGATAACCCTCTCTGTGTAAAGCTCGCTCGATCAATTGGATCTCGAGGTCACCTTTCTATTCTTCCGCAGTAATGGTAAGTCACCCCTGCGTCGGCACAACATCACATCCGAAAACAAAGATTAAAGACCTCCTTTTCATCTTTGCCAAATTCGGGTGTGACCAAGTCCTGTATCGTGCGAATGCCAAATTCTAGGGGTTGGGTTCCCCAATACTTGCGACTAGGTTATACTTCAGCAAGCAGAAAAAACTACTTCTCCGTTGCAACTCGTCTTCGCTCGCGAACTCTTGCAGAATTCCCGGTTCGATCCCGCAAATAGTACAATTTGGCGCGTCGCACCGCTCCATATCGGAGCACCTCAATACTCTCTATGTTCGGCGAATGCAGCGGAAACGTTCTTTCACTCCCTTCGCCAAATGCCACACGTCGAACCGTGAAGGTCTCGCTTAATCCGCCATGGGATCGCCGTATCACAGTGCCCTCGTACGCTTGAACACGTTCCTTCTCACCCTCCCGAATCTTCGTATTGACTCGTACCATATCACCCGGGGCGAATTCCGGGAAACCCTCCTTTATATATTCACTCTCGACCGATTCAATCAAGTTCATCTTTTGCCTATCCTTTCATTTTGTATTCTTCAAATTCGGCGCACGCGAGTTTTTCATTCATGACAACGGTAGTGCGTGTGTCCCAAAGAACGTCAATCGAAAAACTCGTCAAAAATCTTCGGTGCATCAAATGCCTTCGCTGGCATTTGGCTCGCGCATGAAATTCGTATTCTCTTCTGTTAACTCAATTTCTTTCAGTAAATCTGGACGTCGCGCCGCAGTTCGTTTCAACGACTCTTCATACTTCCAGCGCGTAATCTTCTCGTGGTGCCCACTCAACAATACTTCAGGCACCTTCATCCCCTCAAAATCAGAGGGGCGTGTATAGTGCGGATGATCTAACATCTGCTGGCTAAATGAATCGTCCTGAGCCGATTCGTAATCGCCCAACACTCCGGGCAGCACCCTTCCAATGGTATCGATTAGTACAAGCGCCGGGATTTCTCCACCGCTCAGCACATAATCGCCAATCGAAATTTCGTCCGTAACCAGTTTCTGGCGAACGCGCTCATCAATCCCTTTATAACGACCACAGATGAGAATGATATGTGATTCAAGAGAAAGCGCTTCGGCAAGTCGCTGAGTACACGGCTTTCCTTGGGGAGTCAAATAAATGACGCGAGTGTTTGACTCTGGACTTAATGCTCTGACGGCTGCGAACAGCGGCTCCGGCTTTAGAATCATTCCTGCACCGCCGCCGTATGGATAGTCGTCAACCGTTTGATGTCGATCGGTCGCGAAATCTCTGAGATTGTGGACGTTAACTGTCAAAAATCCTGCGTCTTGAGCGCGCTTCAAAATGCTCACTCGCAGCGCAGGGGTTATAATCTCCGGAAATAGAGCAATAACATCAATTTTCATCTGGTGTACTGGAAGATTGCGGCGCCCATTCATTAATCTGAATTACGCGTCCATCCTTGACAATAATCTCCGCCTGAGACAGTTTGGAGCGAATATCATCCCCCACCTCGATTTTCACAGGCGCATCGTACGTGCCGCTAGCGAAAAACGAATCGATTTCCAGTTGTTTCACCTGACTGAGCTGTTGCTTAAGGTTCTCAAGCGCCTGTTCCTGCTTGCCCCGCTCCTGACTGATTTCCTCGCGTAACTGATTCACGCGATTAGGGGACTGCTTTTGCGCCTCGGAAATTAATCGGCGGCTCTGAAACTCCTCCTGTTCCAGCCACTGCGCGATTTGTTTTATCGCGTGCTCAAGCTCCCTAGTCAATTGCGACTTGAAACTCTCCGTGACTACATTTTTGAGTATTACGGGTCGCTTTACGATAACGGCCATATTCCACTCTCATCAATTCGGTGAGCGTAACCAACTATCCTCGGCAGCTTAGCCAAGAGAATAAAACGGCGTAAGTCTAGCTTAAACACTACGTTTTCTCCCTATCTTTCAGCTCCCATCCGTATGAGCTAAATCAACTTCGCCTCAAACTCCGATTCTACTCTACTCTTTATTGGACTCAATAAGTTCAAGCACAACCCTTTTATTGGCTTTAATCCCCGCGGCAAACAAGATACTCCGTATCGATTTGAGTGTGCGTCCATGTTTGCCGATAATCTTTCCCAAGTCTTCCTCCGCAACGCTCAATTCGAGAATGGTAGCCTTCTCTCCTGCAACTTCATGGACTTTAACCTGCTCGGGTCGATCTACGAGGGATGTTGCAATATATTCAATCAAATCCTTGAACATAAAACACCCTGAACCACAATTCCAGTATAGTGATTGTCGCTTATGTCGTGGCGAATAAATCTACCCTGGATTACAACCGTCGATTGAATGAAGCAACCGGTGTATCCAGAGCATCTTCCGCAGATTCGGTTTTGTAGGGTGGGCACTGCCCACCGTCTTCGAGCGCGATCTTACCGCGTTGCCCGCATCACACGCATAACACAAACTTCGATTTATTCAAGCAGGTTCTCGTTCCGCCGCGACTGGATTCACTTGGACATCGAATTGCGTGTGTCAATTAAATGGTTCAACCGGTGTATCCGATGCATCTTCCGTAGATTCGGTTCTGTAGGGTGGGCACTTCCCACCATCATCAAGCACGTTCTAAACGTGTAGCCCGCATCGCACACTTAACACAAACTTCGATTTTGTGAAGCGGGCTCTCGTCCCACGGCGATCGGGTTCACCTTGGATTTTAGATTACAAGTGTCAATTCGTTGATTCAACTGGCGCTTATGAAGTAGCGTCTGCGGATTCGCTCTCGTTTTCGGCAGGGGGCGCTTCGTCTGTCGACGAAGAGCTATCCTCCTCCGTCGAAAGAGATTCCTCCTCCCGCGTCGGAACGGGTTTTCCTAATCGTTCAGCGGTGAACCTCTCCCAAATGCCGGCTTGCGACAAAAGGTTCTTTGCTGTGTCCGACGGTTGCGCACCCCGTTTCAGCCACTTCAAAACCCTGTCTTCATCAATGACAACTTCAGCCGGGTCAGTCAATGGATCGTAATGACCTAAGCGTTCTAGGAACCGTCCATCTCGTTGGGCACGGGCATCAGCCGCCACTAGTCGATAAAACGGACGCTTCTTTCTGCCGTGGCGTTGAAGTCTTATTCTAACTGCCAAAAATTACTTCCTCCTTATTGTGGTTGTAGACCGAGAAACGTTTCAAACGTTCAACTAAATTTAAATGGTATTGGGTATACTCCGAGTTCCAGTTCTCTTGTGAAAATAGCTGCGCGGCGGAGCGTGGATACTACTCCTTCCCGCTCGGCTTGAATCTCCAAGCCTTAACCGCTATTATCCTACCGTGACTTGCGCTTCTTCCGCCGCTTCAAGTTCTTCCGTTTCTTGCCGGGTGACTTGAGTCCAATCTGCGGCATTCCCATCATCCCTGTCTGCTGCTTGACCATACGATTCATAAACTTGAGTTGGTCAAACAACTGATTAACTTGACGAACATCGGTACCGCTTCCATTCGCAATCCGCATACGGCGGCTGCGATCAAGTATGCTCGGATTCCTTCGCTCCGTTGGGGTCATCGACTGAATGATTGCCTTCGCATATTTTAGTTGATTTTCATCCGGCGCCATACCTTTTACTGGGAGCTTGCTCATCCCGGGAATCATGTCCATTAACTGATCCAGAGGTCCCATGTTCTTAAGCTGCTCGAGCTGCATAAGCAGGTCATCGAAATCCAGTCCATGTTTTTGGCTCAGTTTCCGCTCAAGTTCTTCGGCCTGGTCGTCGCTAAAAATGGATTCTGCTCTCTCAAGCAAAGTCGCGAAATCACCCTCACCCAAGATGCGCGACGCCATACGATCCGGGTGGAATTCCTCCAGCGCCGCTGGAACAATCTTCTCGCCAACCCCGACGAACTTAATCGGTTTATGGGTCACGGCGCGAATTGAAAGCGCCGCGCCGCCGCGCGCATCGCCGTCCAGCTTGGTCAAAACAACGCCGTCAATATCCAGACTGTCATTGAAATGCTCGGCGATGTTCACCGCGTCCTGTCCCGTCATCGCATCGACGACGAGCAAAATCTCGGTCGGATTTACCTCCGCCTTTATATTGCGGAGTTCCGCCATCAACTCCTCGTCAATCGCCAAGCGTCCCGCGGTGTCAACAATGACGAAGTTATTCCCGCGATTTAGACCTTGTTTAACCGCTTCATTCACAATAGCGACAGGCGATATATCCGTGCCCATCGAAAACACGGGAACCTCAATCTGTTCGCCAAGCACCTCCAACTGCTTAATCGCCGCCGGCCGGTAAACATCCGCTGCAACCAAAAGCGGATTTCGACCTTCCGAACGGAACCTCAGGGCCAATTTGGCGGCGGCGGTTGTCTTTCCGGAGCCTTGCAGACCGACCATCATGACAACTGTTGGACCACTCGGTGCGATGTTAATCTTTGCCGCCTGCGTCCCCATCAACTTGGTCAGTTCATCGCCAATGATCTTCGCAATCTGTAGCTCCGGCGTCAAACTGCCCAGCACCTGTTGACCAAGCGTGCGCTCCTTGACATCCTCTATGAAATCGCGTGCGACTTTGAAGTTAACGTCCGCTTCCAACAACGCCCTTCGCACATCTCGCAGGGCATCAGCCACGTTCTTCTCTGTCAGTTTGCCTTGACCGGCAATCTTCTTCAAGGTGCCCTGTAGTCGCTCGGTCAAACTTTCAAACATAATTTTCTTTAGCTCCGCGCTTCATCGCCGTATGGTGACTGAGGAAGGTCAATCAAACTGTGAAGACGTTGTTTAATGTACCGAATTGTTTCCTGTTTCTTTGTGCCAACATCGTCGGTTTCCAGTGATTGCAGATGATCCAACACATCTGTGACTACACCCCGCTGATGTTGAAAACTAGCCAACAGCCCAAGCTCGTTCTCTAAGCGTTCAAGGCACATCTCAGACGACCGAATCGAATCATACACCGCCTGCCGTGAGATTCCGAACTTCTCGGAAATCTCTCCCAACGACAAATCCTCCTCATAATAAAGGCTGAGGAATTCTCGCTGCTTTTCCGTTAACAGATTGCTGTAGAAGTCCGACAGCAGCACGTACTTGAGTTTATCAATCGACAACGGCGCAATCTCCGATAGTATTTCGCAAGCCCTTGTGATTAACGACCATGTTCAGCCAAGGGTAAACATGTCAAGGTTAAAACCTTGACAGCCCAAAGAATACCCTATTTAATCTACCATTGTCAACAGAAAATTGGAAGATTTGAGCGCAATCGCATCAAATTGTAAGTGTATTGTAGGGTGGGATCAAACGAGCGATTAGCGAGTACGATAGAGATCCGATGCCCACCGCTTTTCGCTTACTCATTCATTGTATTCGTAATACCAACTTACCATCTGCAATCATCAAGTCACCAGTTCCCCTTCTTCTGTGCTTTGTAGGGAACAACGATCAACGTTCCCTACGCTAATCGTAGCGGACGCAGATCTGCGTCCCCGAGTCTCTAATCCCCATCGCATTTTTGATCTTCGGCGACTATTCTCACCGTTTTTCTTCGGTAACCATCAGATATCCAATTCGCTATTTATTTCTGGACTATGGAACCCCTAACCCTAACCCACCTTCTCTCTCGCCTCCAAAACCTTCGACACCACTGATTTGACATCATCCTCATCGACAAAGGGCGACAGGATATATGACTTCAAGGCAACGATAGGCTCACCGTAACTGGTTCGCCGATAGCAATCCGTTAGCGAAATGACAACCCCTCTGCCCGCCATCGCCTCCGAATGCACATATTTGTAGATTTCTCGGTTGTAATTGTTATGTGAAAGCAGGCTATCGCGGTACGCTTCGTCCTCGAACTCCTGTCGCTTGATTGAAAACGTGTCCACGCCTATCGGATAGGCGCGGAATAGCGTGACAGTACCGAAATTATCGCGATTCAACACGGTCGTGCCCTCCTGACCTTCAAGATGTTCGCGCAGCAGTTGCGTCATCTCAACAATGTGCCCCAAAATTACGCGCAACCCCTCTTCGCCGAACAGTCGGAAATTGGCGAGAGCCGCAAGCGGTCCTGTCCCTGCTCTGGAGGTCTCAAGCGTGAACATTCCGGGACGGTAATCTCCAAAGTGGTAGAGGTAAGGCATCTGTTCCGGCTGTCGAGTCACCAACTCCAAATCCGATCGATTCCTGACGAGAACGAGGCTGGAAATATAGGGTGCAAAGCCGGTCTTGTGGAAGTCGATTCCGACCGAATCCGCCAGAGATAAATGCTGTATTCGCCGACAAGCTCCCGCCAATGCACGGATGGTGCGCGGACGGAATCCGAGAGAGTTCTTTTCCATATCGTAGTCATTGAACACCGACCATGCCCACCCGATAACGGCGTCCGCGTGAATGTGCGGCTTGTAGTCGAGCTGAAACTCTTCGACTAGCGTGTCGCGTAACGCCGCAATACTCTCCAAGTCGTCCAATCCGAACGAGTCTGTCGTCCCCAATGTGGCAATGATGGCAGCAATCTTTTTCCCGTCTCCAAATGCTGTACGAGCCTGTTGCTCAAGTTGGGCGAGATCGATTTCGTTTTCAACTGTTGTCGGGATGGTAATCAGATTGTTCGTCCCGATTCCGAGCCACCCCACTATGTTGGAAGCGCAGTAATGACCCGCGTCCGACACGAAAACGGCTAGCTCTTCGGGCGTACCCTTCTGCATCGTTTCCGCGCAGGCTTTTTCCAAGCCAAGCTTCACCCCGTATAGTGTTGTCCCGGTGCCGCCAAAGGTAAATACGCCGCTCGACGCTTCCGGATCGTACCCTATCAATTTTGAGGTCATTGCGACCGCTTCAACTTCGGCCAATGCAACCAAGCGGCTGTATTCATCCCATGAGATATTGGGATTGTGCAGCGAAGCGAGGAGCACCCCAATCAAGCTTGGAATTGTCGGGGGAGGGATGACGTTCTGCTGAGTGCGAGGGTGCCCAAAGATCGTCATTCCTCGTAGATATTCCACTAACTCTGCCGTGACATCTTCAACCGAAGACATCGCCTCCGGCAACACTTGCCCCTTTGCTTTCTCGAAATCTCCAGCCACCACGTCACCAAGCATCGGCAGATGTGATTTGAGCGCATCAACCTGATCTAATGCGCGCATAATCGAATGCACGAAGTAGGAGTCATGAATGGAATCGGATACCGGCTGGGGAAATGCGAGCCGGATTTTTTCTAATGTGTCACGGTATGTCATGTTTGTCTTCATCTCCATTGTCAATGCTGCGCAGTACCTATCCTTCCGCCTGTTTCGGCTAGGCGGTGCAGGTGTTTAGAGTGTTCGTTTGCCCGCCCTCGAACACGGCCATGATATTATACCCATCACCCCCTTCAACGGATATATAGTCTACGCTGTTGGGAGTTGCGTTTTTTAGGATTCAAGAAATGGAGCGTGAGTTTTGCAGGTGGTAGGAGGAATCAAGCGAGTGGATAGCGAGTGCGATAGAAATCCCTTTCGATTCCCGACCATCGCGATTCGGAGATCGCTGCGACAAACCTGCGGTGCATAATTGTGCAAAATTAACCGATGCTGAGTATAGTTTTATCCTGTAGGTTGGGTTGAACGCCGCGAAACCCAACCATTTGGTTTCCTCGCTAAGAGCCTGTTTGAAAAGTCCGGAATCGCCTTAGAGAAAGGGCTATTTTGGGGTAAATGCCCTCAAGAACCTATTAGAAAAAGAAAAAAGTTGTCTGAACGGTTGATGTTTACGTTTACTCATTGGAGCAGTTAAATCTGAACCAATGAAAGGAGTAAACATGAACCGCAAGCGTTATCCCAGTGATTTGACTGATGCACAGTGGGAGAAACTGTCCTCGTTTCTGCCAGCCCCTCAACCATTAGGCAGACCTCCAAAATGGGAGATGTGCTTAATCATCAATGCTATCTTTTATGTCGTCAAGTCCGGTTGCCAGTGGCGAATGCTACCCCATAATATGCCACCGTGGCAAACCGTCTATTACCATTTCAGAAAGTGGCAAGTCGACAACACATGGCTCTTGATTCATCAGGCACTTCGCGAACAAACACGTTGTGATGGCGGCAAACAACCATCACCGACAGCAGCTATCATTGACAGCCAATCCGTTAAGACGACGGAACTGGCGGAGACTAGAGGATTTGATGGTCACAAGAAGGTCAAAGGACGCAAACGCCATCTGGTAACGGATACGACGGGTATTCCATTGATGGTCAAAGTCACTGATGCCAATGTTAGTGACAATCAGATAGCTATCGAGTTACTAACAGAAGTGTTTAGCTGGTACATAACAATTCAGTTGGTGTGTGCCGATGCCGCCTATCGCGGCGAATTAGAAGACTGGTTATATCTGGCTCATCAGTGTCAACTAGAGATTGCATCTACGCTAGGGCAGCAGGGGTTTGAAGTTGTTCCGTTACGATGGATTGTTGAACGCACATTCTCTTGGCTTGGTTGGTTTCGTCGATTGACTTTGGATTATGAACGCTTTCCTAAGACTGCTGAAACTATGGTATACATCGCTTCCATCTACTTGATGCGAAATCGAATCAAATGACTTTTCAAACAGGCTCTAAAGGGGTGTAAGGAACGCCGATCTGCGTTCCTCGAATTGACTCACGCGGCGGGCCAAGGACTGCCACCAGCGAGCAACGCAATCCAAAATATTGGCGAAACACTAAAATTTCGCCTTAATCTGCACCCTGGTTTTATGTTGATACGGATTAGCTCCGGAGGAAAGGATATTCTTCGCTACGAAATATAACGCTTCAGCGCCGATATTCTCTGAAAGCGGCAAAGCAACTTTAAATCCATGGCCCTGCATATTTGGATTGAATATATCGGCATTGTTATAGTTCGATATCATCGATTCCCGTTCAACCCGAACATAATGGTAAAGCCCCCGTAATCTGTTCAGACGTGCAATTGGTCCAACGCCAACCTCAAGCCAATATGCTTTGTCATCAAAATCCGCCAATAGATTCTGTGCAAAAACACCGATAAATCTCATAGGCATTAATCCAATTTTGGATTCATACTTTGCAAGCCATTCAACAACCCTAAATCCGAATAGATAGGTAGATGTGCCGGTACCCGCCCCAATCCGCGCGTTCGTATCCCCGCCGCCTAGCCTACCGTCCTCAACCGCTTGGGCGATGGCATCCTCATTCCGATATTCATAAAGCATCGCACCAAACGACAGCCCGTTAAAATGAAACCCCTTGAGGAACAATTGCCCTGCGAAGAGGTTGGTATCTGCACCGCTCTTGGATTCCGCCAGAATGAATTGCCCAAGATTTACCCGCGCCTGACGAATAAAGCCCATGTCGTTCATACGAAACTGCTGCGCTGCCCCTTCAAACTGCACGTCGTTGTGAAACACCAACTCGACGCGTTCAAACGGATTAGGGAACTTACCAATGGTAAGCGTTAGTGACGAATTCGGCGAATATCGAAGGAACAGTCGATCAAGATTGAAACCCTTCTTCGAAAAATAATCGTCAAGATCCACGTTGCCAGTAGTCGGGTCGTCCGTTGCACCCGTGACCATTCTGAATCCAAGATTAGCGTGCGGATGGATCGGGAAATTTCCGCCCAAACGGAATCTGATGCGATAGCGATAACGGCTCGGAGTACCCTCCCGAAAAATGCTTTCCTGTCGAAATCTGCCATCGGCGGAGAAATATGTCCTCCAAAGTTCCTGGGCTCTTTGCGATGCCTCCAAATCCTCCGGTTCCGAAGAATTAGGTTTGCCTGCCGCCTGCGTGTTTTCCCCTTCGGAAGCTGCCATCGCCTCCCCAGAAATACACTGAACCAAAAGAGCGCTAAAAAATATGAGGACACTGGCACAAAGCCTGGCTTTCACTTTTTTGTTTGATTTCCTGTGGTACATACAATTCCTAAAATCTACCAATTGGGATCATACTCCCATCCCGCCTTCTGTTTCCCGTACCGCGTCCCGTTCAACTCGGTTTGATGGCAATCCAAGCATCTATCAAAAACACTCACGCCGTGCACCTCATGCACATCCTGAATCTCCGGGGTATTATGAACGTGGCACGTTCGGCACGTGTAGGTTCTATAAACCGAATCGGCGTAGATGTCTAGTCCCTCCTTTTCCTTTTTGACGATGTACTTCCGTTGATTGTTGAGGTCAGTTATCAACCATTCAGCGGCTTTCTTTTTTGTTGCCACCGTGGCATATTGGGAGATTGGCATGTGTCGGACCTCAAACTCCCACTGAATGTTTCCAGACAAGTTTTCATCTACAGTTAGCTCGCTCTCAAACTCTACACCCATACGAAACATCAACGGTTTTGAGGTATGACACTGAGCGCACGGAATGTCGTGTTCTTCCGTTAAAGGGAAGAATTCATCGTGTTCGAGTTTCTCACGCCCATGGACGATCACTGCTATCAACAAAATGGGCGCCAATGCCAAATGGCAGCGCAGCAGGATTCGCCGGATCCGCGCTCTTGTCAGGCTAACCGCAACCCCGCTTCCCAGGTTCAGCCACGCCAAGCAAAACGTCAGCCATGAATGCCATGTTTCCGGTTTGATGCCTGAATGTACCAAGACAAGACACAATCCGAACGAGGAAATCCCTTGGTGATATTTTAACAGCCGGCTTCGATTCCCCCATCGAACGAGTCGGGTTCGCAAAATATATAGACTGGCAATTACGATTGCGATAGCGCCAATGATGCTCAGCGCATGCCGTGAATCTCCAAAACTGGACTGGAAAATGAACGCTAGAGATACGGCAACAGCGGCGAGGACGCCAATTGCCATCTGCAAGAATGGCTGCATACAGAATACGCCCTTTTGTACTTAATCTACAGCAAGTTTAGTCTAATGGTGTTCTTCGGAAACTGATTGAATAATCAGATTGTATCATATTCCATGGGTGTTGAAAATAAATCTATAACCAGCCACATCTGTGGGCTGTCGCTATACCCCCTATGATTAGTATAGGGATAGTTGCCAATATTGTCGCCTGTAGATGGAATCAAAGGAGTGAATAACGACAGTGATAGAGATTCCTTACGATTTCCGACAATGGATAGTCGGTTGTACGTCGGTCACCGCCTGCCGTATAAACCCATTGTGATTTGCACGTTCAGAACTTGATGCTTGCATCAAAAGGCGGACTGTGGTAGTGTCTAAAGTCCTAATGCCGCAAGGTATTCCTCTACGAATGACGGCAACGGGACAATATAAAATGGGTGCTCCTCTACAACACTCGCGCTAGAATTATCAGTTTCCGGAACACCTGACAAGACCGAAAACCGACAGATGGCTGGCGCTACAGAGGTCGCCTTTAATCCGCTCTATCCTGACACGAAAGACACTAGAAATCCCGCTCAAGATCGGAACGTTGTGACGCTTCGAAATTCCCAAATTGAGAAGTCTACCGTAACATGAATCCCATAGAGACAAGGAGAAATTGACGATGGCGCGTATAGGTAAAGAAGAGGAACAAGCGGTGCTAAAAGTCTTGAGATCAGGCGAACTTTGTCGGTATGGCCCCGAGGAATCCACAGTCGCCGCCTTTGAAAAAGGCATGGCAGAAAAGTTTGGCGTCAAGCATGCGCTTGCGACGAATGGGGGCACCGCCTCGTTAATCGTTGCGTTATACGCCGCCGGTGTGGGTCTCGGCGACGAGGTCATCATTTCGGGATACACCTGGATTGCGACGCCGTCTGCCGTCGTGATTGCGAACGCCGTTCCGATTATTGCAGAGATTGATGAATCCCTTTCAATCGATCCGGAGGACATCGAAACCAAGATTACGCCACGGACGAAGGCAATCATTCCCGTGCATATGTTGGGCATGCCATCGGATATGCCCAAGATAAAAGCGTTAGCCGAAAAGCATAATCTCGTCGTAATTGAAGATTGTGCTCAAGCAATGGGAGCCTCGGTCAACGGCAAAAGAGTCGGCACATACGGTGACATCGGATGCTTCAGCATGCAGCAGAGCAAAATTCTTATTACCGGCGAAGGGGGTGTCGTGATTACCGATGATGACGATTTGTACGATAGAGCCCGCATGGCGCACGATGCGGGAAATCTGTGGGGAATCTCGAAGCAATCCCAAGCCGCCTTCCCGGGCATGAACTTCAGAATGGATGAGATTCGCGGCGCCGTTGCATCTGTGCAGCTGACGCGCCTTGATGATTATCTGGAAAACACGAAAATTCGGAACGCCAAACTACGCCGAGCAATCGCCGATGTGGACGGTATTGAGATGCGGAAACTTCACGATGAAAACGGCGATTGCAATTTATCGGTCGCGTTTTTCCTTCCGACCCCGGATCTCGCAGTCAAGTTTGGAGAAGCAATGGGTAAATATGGCACTCCAAGCGGTCCCATGTACACTCACGGGAATGGAGACAGGCACGTCTATTCGAATTGGCACTATATCCTTGAGAAGAAAACCTACCATCCGAACGGGTTGCCTTACTCGCATCCCGCATACGAAGGCAAAATTCATTACTCCGATCGCATGTGCCCTCGGACGTTGGACTATCTAAGTCGTGCGATTCGGGTCGGCATTCAGCCCGACATGACAGAGGAGCAGATTGACAAAACCGCAAACGCCATCCGTTTGGCAGCGAAGGATGTGTTGTGACCCGGCTGAAGGAATACGCCGTCAGCCGTGACGTTTGCCGGCAGTGACCGACATCGACAAACAGCATGCTCAACATAGACCAAATAGCCGATTTTGATCGTGATGGATTTGTCCTGGTCGAAGGGTTGTTTTCAATCGACGAAGTCGATATACTACGCAAAGCAGTCGCCTCCGCTTCACGCGTGGGAGAGCATACTGTTACGGCACACGATGCAGCTGGAAACGAGTCTCCATTGGCAATATGGAAAGACATCGGAGACGATGTTTTCGGTGCGGTGTCGGCGAACCCTCGCATTGTCAACTCTATAAGATCGGTGCTTCGGGATGAGGTCTACCACTGGCATAGTAAGGTAATGCTCAAATACCCTGAAGGCGGCGGCGCTTGGGAATGGCACCAAGACTACGGCTACTGGTACCGCGACGGTTGCCCCTATCCGGGATTGGCTTCTGCCATGATTACTATTGATGAAGCCATCAAAGCCAACGGCTGTCTAAAAGTCATGGTCGGTTCCCACCTGCTCGGACGCCTCGACCACGCCAACATAGGAAGCCAGCATGGAATCGAACCTAAACGTGCCGAAGCCCTTGAGTCGAGGCTGCCGGTTCATTTTGTGGAAGCCAAACCGGGCAGCGTGCTGTTCTTCCACTGCAATCTCCTCCACGCTTCCGAACCCAATCTTTCAAAGCTTCCGCGCCTCGCCTACATCTGCTGTTACAACGCGTTTTCCAATGTCCCTATTCTTGGGCCAGGCCACGGCCCGCCCGTTCCCATCCAATTAGCCTCCGACGACGCCATCCTCCAATCCGCCTGATACCATACCTGCGGACATCCGCTTAGAGGCTCACGTTTCTCGTGTAAACTCGAATTCTGGCATGGTCCACCCAGACCGTAGGAGCGATCTCCGAATCGCGACTCCGATTCATGGTATTACCCAGTCCGTAGGTTGGGTTGAACACAGTGAAACCCAACTATTTGGCAGTTTTCTCTCCATCAAGAAAAAGGGCAATCACTCCGGAGTGTACACTCTCCACACAGCGGAGTTTTTCGACATATTCTTGAACTGTGGCGGTCAATTAGCGCGTGAAATTCGTTAAACAAACGCGCGTCATGAGGGAGCGCATTCATAAAAATTGCTTGCAGCTTGCCATAGTCATATTTCCCTGCTATCCAGCCCAGTCGCGACAGTAAACGATGGGTATAAGAATCGATCACAAAGATAGGCTTCTCCGCCGCATAGAGTATAATTGAATCGGCGGTCTCATTCCCAATTCCATAAATTGACAGCAACTCCTCCCGCAACGTGAAAACGTCAGCGGCAAACAGTGAATCCAGCCGATAGTTGTGGTGTGCCTGCAAGTGTGTCACGAACGCTCGAACCTTCTTCGCTTTAACGCGGAAATACCCGGAGGGACGGACAAGCTCCTCCAATTCCGTCTGCGAAATTGCTCCTAACCTCGATGGTGTGAGAAGATTTGCAGCCCTCAGATTATCGATTGCCTTAACAACATTTCGCCACGCAGTCGATTGCACCAAGATTGCACCTAGTATTACCTCAAATGGTGTGTCAGCCGGCCACCACGCCTGCGACCCATACGCCGTTTTAAGTTGGTGATAAAGTTTCAGTAACTGACCGCGCGTAGGTTCTTGCATTCAAACACTTAGCCAAAACTTTACGGATTATGGATCGTACCCGTTATCCCGGAATCCTCAGCCACCACCGCTTCATACAGCCTCTGCAATTTTTCTCCGATCCGTCGCCAATCATATTCTGTCTCAACACGTCGCCTTCCGTTGTCGCCTAGTCCCCGTCGCATGCATCCGTTTTCCATGAGCTGAAGAACGCCATCGGCAAACGTCGCCGACTCGTCGGCAATCGTGATTTCATCCCCCTCGCTTAAATTCAATCCCTCGGCGCCGACACTTGTCGACACGACAGCCTTTCCCATAGCCAATGCCTCTAGGATTTTTAGACGCGTGCCGCCGCCAATCCTCAACGGCACAACATAAACCGTGGCGCGTGCGATGTACGGTTTAACATCATCTACCCGACCGGTAATAATGACTCCGGGGCGGTTGCCGTAGCGCTTTAGGCGCTCGCTGGGAAACTGCCCGACAACATAAAATTTCAGGTTCGGGCGCTTTTCTTGAATCGTGGGAAGGATGTCGTCGATGAAGTAGATAGCCGCATCTTCGTTTGGAAACCAATCCATGCTGCCCGTATAAATTAGCGTCGCCTCTTCTTCAACTTCATGATTTGGCTGGTACAGTGTGGTATCGACGCCGTTGGGAATCACGTCCGAGTTTAGCCCCGGACAGATCTCATCCATGAGATCTCGATCAACTCCTGACGCACAAGCGACAAGGTTGAAACGATTGCACATAGTACGCTCGAATCGTCGAAACGCGCATTCTTGGGTCCGGAACAGGCCGCGTCGAAGAGGGTTTGGTGTCTGTTCGCGAAGGCGGCGCCAGATGTGCGAATCAACGTTCTGGAGGGATAGCAAACTCCTTGCATTCGTTTCTAGGTAATACTGGCCGGTATGGAACATCTCATAATGGATCAAATCATAACTTCCCGTGTCTAGCAACGAATGGAATGCTCTCCGAAATGTGGGGACATCATACCGAGCTACCGTCAGCGGTTTCCGCTTAAATACGGCTTGGCTCACGGATCGAAAGGTGATTGGCGGTAACCGGGAGGTGTGTGAAACGAGGTGTGCTTCAATCCCGAGACTCCGAAGATACTCAATTCCCTCCTTGTCAGTCGGTTGCGTTTCCAACGCCAAGAAAGTAACCCGGTTCCGCTGAGCGGTCTGTTTGAGCAAATTCAGCACCCGTAGCCGACCGCCGTCTGTTGCTGGATAAGGAACTGTGATTGATAGGAAGAGGAGTCTCATAATGGGAACTCGATCAGAAGCAAATGTCGAAGGTTCAGTTTTGTAGGGTGCGCAGTGCGCACCAGCCTTTGAAAGTGCCGTCGGGACGACATTCAACAGTGTTCAAATAGCCAGAAATTGCTTTCACTTCTGCTTATTGAATGGGCTCCTGTTACTCAAACTTCCCTAGAAGAATGCGAAATTTCAATACAATTGGTCCGTCTTTGCCGCCGCAATGAAATCGTTCCGGTGCAATCCTCGTATTTTGTGAGTCCACCACGTCACCGTTACTCTGCCCCATTCCGTCAAAAGTGCGGGGTGATGCCCCTCCGATTCCGCCAATTCTCCCACCCTGTTCGTGAACGACAGCGCTTGGGGAAAATCATCGAATTTGAAAACACGCTCCAGCCTCTTAATGTTCTCGCGTTCTACAATCTCCCAATCCGGTGTCTGCGGCAGATATTCCGCAATCTCCGCCTCCGTAGCTCGGGGGGCGTCTCGCCGACATGCAACACACTTCATCTGCGTTAACTCAGCCATTGTTCTTGCTCCCAATTATTATTTTGATGCCACGACCCACGAATCTTTAGCAATTCAATTCTATTATCCTAAATCCGTGACAATTTTTCAACAGATATAGGTCCTGCGTAGTTCGGTCTGTAGATGCGTCTATGTGGACATCCGATTCATGTAGGGACAACCCCCTCTGGTTGTCCTTTCGCTCTTGACTTTCATCAGTGCGCCCTCCCCCGTTCTGCGTACTCCGAGTAATCTGTTTAATCCGCGATTCGATTCCCTAAGGCGACAATCGTTTTCAATTGACGCCGCATATCCTTTAGCAGTATACTCTTTCAGCATCGAAATCATCCACGCTGAACATCCAAACTTCGGGCTCAGAAATCCTACCTGGCGTCAAGGGCCATTCACCGAAATATAAGGACAAACTCCCACATGTCGAGTCTTTCAGTACTCATGCGTCATAAACTCTTATTTCTATTTATCATACTCCTAATTATAATCCTTACAGTAGCTTACGGCTGCAATAACCAAAAAACCAAGGGGACGGAATCGGACAAAACTCAAGCCAAGAAAGAGAAAATTTGGCTATCCATCCTGGGTGGAGCTACGGGCGGCACTTTTTCCCCCTTTGCCGCTGGCATAGGCAGCGTAGTCTCGAAAGCGGAACCCAACATCAAAATTTCTGTAGAGGCCTCCGCCGGATCCATTGAGAACGTGCGTCGGGTCAACAGTAGCCCGGAATACCTTGGGGTAGCATTTGCCTCCGATGCTTATCTAGGCTATCACGGACAAGAGGTATTTGCCAAAGAGGGAAAGAAAGAAAACATCCGAGTGGTAACGCTGCTTTATATTGCGTACAACCAGTTTTCCACACTTGCCAATAGTGATGTCCACCAATTTGAGGATATCGTCGGCAAGAAAGTCGCGATGGGCGCGGCAGGATCGGGCTCGGCGCAAACCCTTGAGCGCTTGGCAACACTGGCGGGAATACAGGGCAAATATACCCCTATTTACAAAGGCGGAATGGCGGGCGGTAACGCACTGCGAGATGGGCAAGTAGCAGGTTTCCAGTGGCTGGTGAGTGCACCCAACGCGGCAATACTTGAAGTCTCTACGATCAAGTCCATTCGGCTGATCGACTTCGATGCGCCAGCCAGAAAATACGGCTTTTATGAAAAATATCCGTTCTATCTGTCAGGAACTCTGCCGGGCGGTGTTTACAAAGGCATAGATCAGCCAGTCAACACGCTGCTCATGCCGACCCTGCTGATTGCGCATAAAGGTACCGATGAGCAGACCATCAACACTATACTAAAACATGTATACTCAAAGAATGGGCATGAAACCCTGGTCCATACCCACCACGCAGCCAAGGACATGACGGTTGAAAATGCGCCAATGGCATTCGTGATTCCGCTCCACCGCAGCGCATACCGCTTCTGGAATGAACAAGGGGTCGAAGTCCCTGAAGCCGCCCAACCCATTGATTAGAAGCATACTATCGAATTAATATATTACGTAGGTTGGGTTGAACGAAAAACCTGAAGAGATTTAGGAAGACAAGGGCTATTGAAGTTTCATTACGCCCGTAAACGCAGAATTCTGAGTGAAACCCAACACTTCAACTGTAGGAGCGATTTCCGAATCGCGACGAAACCGATCAAGCGATCAATCAACTGGAAAAGGAGCGCGATAGAGATTCCATAGCTAATCCTGATAGTAGATTCCCATGGTGCATGCGGTAAGAATCCTCCGTTCTTCCCTCCTTCCACCCTTCCCCGCATTTGATATTTATTCTCTGAGTCGAATCTTTCTGGTTGTAGGTTGCAAGCAAATCTCATCATTGCACGCCTGATAGCGAAGCTCTAAACGAAGCGGCAAATCCTCTTCATCTGAATCTTCAGACGTGAGTTGAATCCTTGCCGGTATGGTAATTCTCCCTTCATACACCGACAGCGACTCCCCGCTGAAATCGAAATGCACGATTTTTCCTTCCGGATAATTCACGGAAACAACCTCCGCAGGTACATCAGAATCGAGCGAAACAGCGGTAGGAATTAGGATGTCTTGGGAAGCAGGATAGGCGTTGATGTGCCATCCCTCGGCAATCTCAAGATGAATCTCCACATCAATGAAGCCAGAAGGGGAACCCTTTCCTCCTGCTGGTAAGACGGTCGCGGTAACCTTTACAATTTCGGTGTCAGTCCCCATGATTGGAGCAGAAATGAACGAAGGGGTTCGTTGTTGCCTGAAAGATGGCCTGAGGAGCCAGTAACGATTCGCGGCAAGGAGCATGTGCATAAACCCGCCAGAGGATTTGGACATCATTCCTGCATAACTCTGTAAGGTTTTTTCCGCTAACTCGAAGTAGTCGAGTGTACCGGTTAATTCCGCGAGCGACAAGAGGTTATTCGCGGCGACCGCGTTTCCCGACGGAATCGCTGAATCATACGGCTTTTTTGTACGAACGAGCAGATGCTCCGCCCCCTCCAGCGTAAAATAAAACGCTCCTTCCGCGTCATCCCAAAATAGCTCGACCATTGTATCGGTCAGGGCGCGTGCTTCGTTGAGCCACCGCACCTCACTTGTTGCCTCATATAATCCGAGCAAACCGCGCACAAGAAAAGCGTAGTCATCAAGATAACCGTCGTATTTGAGGGTGCCATCTCGATAGGTATGACGCAGTTGACTGTTAGGATTTCTCATCTTTTCAAGAATGAACGTCGCCGCTTGCTCGGCGCCATCACGGTAGCGGGCATCCTCAAGCACCTCGTAACCGAGAGCCAATGCATCAATCATTAACCCATTCCAGTTCACAATCACTTTTGTGTCAAGCAGTGGGCGCTCCCGTTTTTCCCGCGCGTGCAGCAGTTTCACTTTGAGCGGCTCAAGTCGAGTTAACACTTCTCCTTCGGACTTCCCTTCCTCTTTTGCCACGATTGCAATCGGGGAGGGCAGATACAGAATATTCTTGCCTTCAAAGTTCGGTCCTTTCGTTACACCATAAACCTTCAACAACAGTTTCGACTTTCTCCGCCCGAGAACATCGCGAATCTCCTTTTCTGTCCAGACATAGTACTTCCCTTCCTCCGCATCGGTTTCTGCATCGATCGCGGAATAGAATCCGCCCTCGGGCGACATCATCTCTCTGAAGACAAAGTCAAAAGTCTCTTCGGCTACGCGTCGATACAGCGGATTTTGCGTCCGTTGATAAGCAAGTAGATAGACCTTCGCCAATTGCGCATTGTCGTAAAGCATCTTTTCAAAATGCGGCACAAGCCACCTTGCGTCTACCGAATACCGGTGAAATCCGCCGCCAATCTGATCGTATATCCCGCCGTACGCCATCATGTCGAGCGTGTGAGTGACCATCTTGAGGATATTGTCATCCTTTTCGCGGTCATATTCGCTAAGCAAGAGTTCTAGATTTATTGGTGATGGGAATTGCGGCGCGTCGCCGAAACCGCCGTATGCCGGGTTGTAAGTCGACCGCAAGAATTCGATCGCGGATGAAACCAGCTTTCTCTCGAGAAGTGATTCATCCGTTTCGCCAAGCCCTCCGCCTGTCGCCTGCCTGATGACCTCGGTAATCTTCATTCCATGCTCAATCACCTCATCCCGGCGATTCACCCAGTGATCGTGAAGCGCCTTTAGCACACGCGGAAAACCGGGACGTCCATGGCTATCCACCGGTGGAAAGTAAGTTCCAGCATAGAAAGGATGCAAATCCGGCGTGAGGAAAACGGAGTTGGGCCAGCCTCCACCTCCCGTCATAATCTGGGTCGCCGTCATGTAGATTTCGTCAAGATCGGGACGCTCCTCCCTATCCACCTTGATATTGATGTACATCTCGTTCATCATAGCCGCAATATCGGGATGCGCGAATACTTTCCGCTCCATAACATGACACCAGTAGCAGGTTGAATAGCCGACCGAGAGAAAAATCGCTTTATTTTCAGCTTTTGCGCGTTCCAGCGCTTCTGTTCCCCACGGATACCAGTCTACTGGATTGTGGGCATGAAGAAGAAGATACGGACTCGTTTCGTTAATGAGCTTGTTCGTCCATTTCCACGTACCATCTGGATTTTTTAGCGCCTGCTCCCCATGTTCATCCGTAGATGCACGCACGAACCCATCCAACCGGAAAACAGAATGGCACACGACGAACCATATAGCCAAATGTGTAACGACACGTGTAAAACCACAATCATGCCGCCGGTTGTTCTTTTTCTCCATCTTTTTCCCCGTAGGGTGAGATCAAGCGAACGGATAGATCAAGCGACTGAATAAGGAGCGCGATAGTAAGTCCACTGCCCATCATTTCTTGTAGAATTTTTGATGTTTAACCAGCGACACCCTCTCTTCAATCCCTGAATCGTCTGTAGGTATGTACAAGCGACCTAATCTGCGTAATCCGTGAAATCCGTTTAATCCGTGATTCAGACAATTTTCAAAAACCGCCTGCCTGAAACCTTCAATCATCAACTCCCCGAAACCCCATGTTTTCTTAAGTGCGAAACACCCTGTAGGAGCGACCTCCCGGTCGCGATTTCTTGTGGAATCTTCAATCGTCAAATCACCAATTTCCTCTCCTATCTGTCAGACTCTGCCTGATTCCCTAAATCTCCAACAGCTTTTGCCAGTCTTTCGTGTGCATCAGCGATTCTTTCATGTGCCCGCATCGCTCGCCACGCGACCGCCGCAACAAAAATCCAAACGGCTATCCCAATCAGTAACATGAATAATGATATTATCCAACTTTCCATCATCGGCTCCCTTTCAATTTGCTACCTGTATTCCGACATCATTACAGGTACTTATGCGGTTTTCAGTTTGCGTTGACACCAAATTATGGGAAGGTATGCTCCAAAGTGTACTCGTCAAAATTTTGTAAATTACCCAACTCATCTTGATAACGGCTGACCCATCTACTCCTTCCAGAGCACAGATTCACAATCATCAAGTCGCCGCCCAAGCCTCAGCCACCCGCTTCAATTCCTCCACAGCCCATTGAATGACCGCTATCGCCAGAATCGACAACACAACCCCGCCGGATGCTCCAAGTCTTCCTTTCCGAGGCGAGCGACGCATCAGGACAATCAAATCAACAACCAAGGCGAAAAACCACGCGATGTTGACGAGAGATACAATCTGATACAGCGAAAGCCCCGCGTAAAAAGGGCTAAGTATATGGCTGCTATATTCGCTGCGGTTAGAAGCATGTAGAATCCAAATAACCGTAATCGTGAACAGAAAAACATAGATGGTCGTTCCAATCACGCTAACACGCCAAATCCGTGTATGTTGTCGCCTCAATCTAGCGCCGGCAACTCCTTTCATGTTTTCTCTCATGGGCGGTCTGCACAAAAAAGTTGCGGCGGGAATATTCCCGCCGCAATCGATTGCTGACATGAACTATGCGACAGATTGTGCTTAAAACGCATTCTCCCGTCCCTGTAAGGTGCGCACTACGCACCAGCCTTTTTCTGAATTATTTTCTCATGTATATTTCAGAAAATGGCCGTGGCAATCCTATAATCGCCCTTACGTCCTCGAGCTGTCTTGTGCGACAGATTGCGCCTAAAACGCATTCTCCCAAGCGATATAGTACAACCCGCCGTTGAAACCAAACGGTGCCGACCGTCGCGAATACGCGAATACCCCCGGCGAATCGACAATGATGTTGCCCCAAGCATCCACGATCTTCCCGCCGCGCGATTGACCGACACGGTTTTCATCCGGCGTGACGTTGAACAGGTTATTCGCGCCGATTTTGATCCTGCCGTATTCGCCCAATCCGTAGCTGATTTGAACGTCAGTCAGATACTTCGGCGTGAAGGTCTGGCTCTTGCCGCCGTCAATCACGGTGTACTCCCCATACCGATGAACAGCATAGTCTACAGCCAACGAGGCACCCGTATAACGTGATGACATCGAAACACGGTCCTTCGGTTGCCACGACTCAACGATAGAACGGTCCTGCTCCGTGAAAAGGGACTCCGGAAGATCAGCCGGCAGATTCACGTCGGTGATTTCCGTTTCCGTGTAGTTCGTTGCGAAACTGAATGCTAGCGAGGCGCTATCCAACACGGGATAGGTATACGATGCCACAAAATCTATTCCCTGCGTTTCGGTGTCTGCCGCGTTCATGAAGAATTGCGCTCCCGCGACGCCCGAGTCTGCGAGACTCGCTCGAATTCCTGCCGGAATGGCTTCATTGCCGCTCGACAGTCGTCCGCTGATGATGATGCGGTCGCTGATTGTTGCCCGATAAAAATCTGTCGTAAGTGTTAACCGAGGCATCGGACGCAGGATGAATCCGCCGCTCAGGTTGACCGCAGTTTCCTCTGTCAATTCGGGAATCCCGACGGCATTGGCGATATCGCTGTCGTTTCGGAAGGTGCCGATTTCCTGAGCGACCGACTGACCGTCAACCGTATTGAATTGCGTGCTTACGTTGTTGAAATACAGTTGCTGCATGGAAGGCGCGCGAAATCCGGTGCTAGCCGAACCTCGCAGTGCCAGGACGTCTGCCGGTTCATAGCGCAACGCCAATTTCCCGTTGACGGTGGATCCGAAGTCGCTATAGTTCTCGACGCGAGCCGCCGGATTGACGAACACCGATTCGATGGGGTTTACCTCGACATCGGTGTAAAACGCAAAGGCGGTGCGAAGTTCGTTCACCTCATTTGACGGCTGGAAACCGGGGAACACCTGAATACCGCCGGAGGCGCCACCGGGACCGTCATAATCCTCGTAGGAAACCTCCTCGCCCGCGGCGATCTGATAGATGTCGTTCCGAAAACCGCCGCCGACCGCAACGTTGCCCCAGCTCATCGGCAGCGAGAAATCTAAATCCACCGTGTTGAGGAATAATCGCAAATCGCCCGCATCTGCTGATGATGGACTGGACCCCTCCGCCGCGACAAGCGATGCGTTGTGCGAATTACTCACATTGAACGCAAAGCTGTTGCCGCCCGTAACCACACTCGCATCCATCCGCAAATCGTTCCCGAACTTCTGCTTGACGCCAACGCCAATAGAGTAATCCAGCACGCTGGTGTTGATTAACGGGAGGAATCCGTCGGGATAGTCTGAGCCTTCCGGGTTGCGGCTGAGTTGATTCGCTCTCCGGTAGAATCCGGCGCTGGTATTCTGCCGATTCGAATAATCGAGAAAACTGTAGAAGGTAGCGCCCTCCCAAATATTGTCAATCGGTTTGTCCAAGTTTAGCACTACGGCGCCTTGGCGCGATTCCGCATCGCCAATACGAAAATTTTGCCGGTCAAAGCTGTGTTCTTTGTTCCCGGCGTCGTTGGTAACCTGCACGGGAGCGCCATCCCCAACTTCGGTATCGGGATACTGAATCACGCCCGTCATACCTGCGCGGTTGGTTGGCTGCCTGTCCCGATACTCAATCGCCCCGTGAATCGTGCCATCTTCGCCGAACTTAAACCCTTTATGCGCATTCAGTGTGAACGTCTCACCATCTCCTTCGTACGTCGAGCCGTAGGAGGTGCCGAACGCCCCTTCGTAATCATCCTTGAGCACGAGGTTTATGACTCCTGCCAACGCGTCGGATCCATACTGCGCCGAAGCGCCATCCCGCAGGATCTCGATCCGTTTGATAGCGCTCGCCGGGATCGCGTTCATGTCTACACCCGCCGTACCACGACCCACCGAAGTATTCACGTGAATCAACGCGCTGCCGTGCCGCCGTTTCCCGTTGACAAGCACGAGCACCTGATCCGGTCCCAACCCTCTGAGCGTCGCGGGGCGAAGCGCATCGGTGCCGTCGCTGATTGAAGAACTCGAAAAGTTGAACGACGGCGCCAATGTCTGCAACACACGTCCGACCTCCGTGTGCCCCGTCTTCCGGATGGCGTCCTCGTTGATCACGTCGACCGGCACAGGCGAATCAAGCCGGCTCCGTTCGGGCACGCGCGTACCAATAGTGACAATCTCTTCAAGTTCGATGGGAGCTGCCGCTTCCTCTTCCTCCTGTGCGGCGAGTGAAGAAGCAGACAGTAAAATAATTGCAAAGTACAACAAGAATCTTCAACATGGTTAATCCTCCTATAGTGTTGAAAAAAGTTTTGAGCAGAATTGCCGCTCTGCTTGAGAGGTCACTTCTCCCCAAACGGCATCGTTGTGACGCCATCCCTTTCTATAATAGCCAATCGCACCATTTGCCATTCTACGCTGTTGGGCCCAACATCGGACCATTGCCCGGAAAAATCCATGATGACAAAATCTTCGTCGCCCCACTCGTCATCCTGCGGTTCGTGGGTCGCCCAGTTTGTATAAACCACCGGCTCTCCGCTTTCCCAAGCCCATTCACCCTCCGTCGCATAATCGGTCAACCCGATCCAATAGGGTCGATGCCCAAAGATTTTCGAGAGCCATTTCTGCTCCGCCGCGTCGTTAATCGCAACCAGATGTGCACCTTCGGCAACAGCCTGAATGTTCGCATCGTCCCAACTCCTGCATTGAATTTTCTTGTAAGCATTCCCGGTTGTCGGATTCACGACCCACGCTGCCTCGTCGCCGGGGGTTGATGATGTCGACGCCTTCGCGGAGACTTCGATTCGACCATCGGATGCATCCGAGGATATCGGCCCGCTGTCGAACCTGAACACCAAATCGTCTTTACTTTCTCCCTCATTCAACAAAAACGGTTCGGCTGTCGCCGAGAGTCCTTGATGGTTCACGGTTACCGTGTAGATTGCCGTTTCGTCCGCGTGGAACACAAAGTAGCCGTCGGCGTCCGTCTTGTCGGAGGAACTCGAGCTGCCGCTGCCCGTTCCGTCGGGAGAACGACGTTGTACGTTTATGCTTATCCTCCCACTGGCTAGCGGTGTCCCATCGCCGAACACGATTCTGCCGCGAACATGCTGCCGCGGCTTCACTCTGATCTCAACGTTCTCAATATGTGCGTCCGGTTCAATGGCAAACACGATTCCTCCAAAAGGTGCCGGCTCGTGCTGATGCACCGTCATCGCCCCGACTTTCATGGACACAATCTCGTAGTGCATCACGGACTCGTGGTCGGACTTGGTGTAAGGTGCTAATTGGAACCTCTGCGGAGGGAAATTGCGGATGATGAAGCGGCCCGTTTTGTCGGTGCGCGTTGCAAAAGCCGTGGTGTCCGATTGACGTGCTGAATCGTCAACAGTCTCATCGCGTTCCGCGGGTACTGTTGCGACGGGATTAGGTTCAACGTGAACCGGCTCAAGGATCAGTCCGAATCCTGCAACCGGCTGCCCTTCCGAATCGACAACACGACCGGATAAAGTAGACGTACCCTCGGCAACAATTCCATGCTGCGGCACCATGAGTAGAAGGGCGGCAATTGTGAGTACAAATGCGCAGTTTCGACGGTTCATGGTAAAGCCCTCTGTTTAGTGACTGGCTATGAGAGACGATTAACCTGTAGGTTGGGTTGAACAGAGTGAAACCCAACACCAAGCTAGTTTCTTATAGAGTGCAATCAAACGAAAGAATAAGGATGACGATAGAGATCTTCTCCCGGTCGCGACCTTCCTACTTGTATTTAACACATATCGAAACCCAGTTTTTTCTTGAAAACTTGGTTTCTTCCCTGAATCCTAGTGACCTCAAGATAACGATCTAGCCGACTCATCACCGGCAACTTGCCACATGCAATCAAGGTAATCACAAGAATCCCATGAATCACAGTTCAGACAATATTAACTACCGACACCCAACGCCCGGTAGGAGCGACCTCCCGGTCGCGATCTCCTGTCTTGGGCAAGGCTCGCTCCTACAGGTAGTTGATTTGTCGTAGCAATCTTCAACTATCAAATCGAGTAGCATACAATCATAATATGTGTAAATATAATTGTGAATGACTATAATCGCCAAATCGCAGATCAGACTTTCAAGGTTACTGCAGGGAACTCAAATGAAATACCGCCTCCCGCCAAATGTCTAATACGGCAATGAAACTCATGATTCAGCCCGAATCTTGGAACTTTGAATTGGCGGCTAATGTAACTGATTCCGGCGCACATCTCAGTCTTTACCCTTACAGCTAGCGCGAAAGATCCCACAACAGCACGGTGCCGTCGTAACTTCCGCTTCCCAACGTTCTGCCATCCGGGCTGAACGAAAGGCTAATGACATCAGAACCGTGCCCTTTTAGTGTCCGTCTATGTGCACCTGTCGCCGTCTCCCAGAGCCGAATATGGCTGTCACGGCTACCACTAGCTACGGTGTCCCCATCCGGACTGAAGACGACTGTAGTGACGTGCGAAGTATGTCCCTCCAAAACCCGGTAACAATCCCCCGAAGCGATGTCCCAGATGCGGGCGGTATGATCCCCGCTTCCACTCACCAACATGCTTCCATCCGGGCTATAAGCGACGCTAATGATGTCAGCCGTATGCCCCTTGAGGGATCGCTGGTGCGCGCCCGTCGCAACATCCCAAAGACGGATCGTAGTATCGAGACTACCACCTGCCAGCATTGCGCCATCCGGACTGAACGCCAAGGTAGATCGTGCCGGTCTGTACACGTTTTGGGTAATCTCCGGTGGATCCCACTCAAGGGTACGCAGTATCACGCCTCTATTGGCATTCCACAAATGAATGGCGGCCTCTCCGTTCCAGTTCGCCAGTGTCGAGCCATCCGGGCTGAGCGCAATGCTATGGTCGGACCCATCATCGTTAATTAATGTTCGGAGGCTTCTACCCGTTCTGACATTCCAAAGCTCTACAGTTTGGTAATCACTCCCGATCGCCAACCGACGTCCATTCGGTCCAAAGACGAGGCTATTAGCACTCGAAAACTCTGGTCCTATCGAACGTTTATACGCACCTGTCACGACATCCCACAGACGAGCGGGATTGCTCCGACTTCCACTTGCCAGTAATGCGCCATCCGGGCTGAAATCGATGGTGTAGACCGGTCTCATGTGTCCCACGAGCGTCCCCGAATGGGCGCCCGTCGCCGTTTTCCAAAAGCGAATTGTAGCGTCGTCGCTAGCAGTTGCGAGTGTAGCGCCATCCGGGCTGAAGGCGATGTCAAAAACCCAACCCGTATGTTCTTTCAGCCTTCGCAATAGCGCCCCCGACGTGACATCCCACAGTCGGACTGAATTGTCATTGTATCCGCACGCTAGAATGTTTCCATCCGGGCTAAATTCCACGCACTTGATCTTTTGTGCTTCGTCATCAAGGAGCTGGCGCAAAGGAGCGCCGTTAGCCGCATTCCACAAACGGACGCTGTCCCCCCAACTCCCACTTGCCAGTATTGATCCGTCCGGGCTAAAGGCAGCGCTTGTAGCATGTTCCGTATGTCCTTTCAGCGTGCGCAGGCGAGTTCCTGTTGACGCATCCCACATGTAAATGTCATTCTCATAATCCCAGACTGCAAGTATTGAATTATCCGGACTGAATACTCTGCCTGCGCCCCAATACTTATGATCGCTCAGACCCGTTAATTCCAATGACGACTTCTGTTCTCCCGTCACGGTATCCCAAAGACGGATGGTGTTATCGTAACCCGCACTTGAAAGCGTGGTGCCATTCTTACTAAAGATTGTACTAATGACTCCCGCAGTGTGGCCCTCCAAAGTTAGCAAATGCTCCGCTGTTGCGTCACTCCAAAGATGGATAGTATTGTCCAAACTCCCAATCGCTAGCAGGCTGCCATCCGGGCTGTACGCCAGACTCCGTACATAACCCGCATTCACGGCGATTAGTGCGTTCGATCTATGGGTTGTAGTGTCGTAAATCCAGGTCCCGATGTTAGTGCCCACGGCGAGCCGCGCGCCGTCGGGTGAAAACTGAATTTGGCTTACGGCGCCTTTGCCGAGACGCACCGTAACCCCTTCGGGCAAACCCCACTGAGGGAACTCTTGTGACGCACTAAGCGAGGAGATCGTGAAAAGCGATAATAAGGCAAACAGTATTCTCATGTCGATAACCCTTCGTGGGAAAATAGGAATTCTAAACTGCACGTATTTGAAATTGTTTAACATAATGGCCTACTCGCTAAGTATCTAATGATTACGAGACTGTCACAAGAAACCGTTCTACCATGTCGGTAGGTGCGGTTTCTAACCGCACCGACACCCAACACTTGCCATACGTTCTTAAAAAGTAAACCAATAATGGTCTTCTCGCTAAGTCTATATGGCATCATTTCAAAGTAGTAGGCACACTCCGTGTGCCGTAAACCGCCTTTCACCACCCAACGGCCGGTAGGACCGACCTCCCGGTCGCGACCTTCCTACTTGTATTTAACACATATCGAACCCCAGTTTTTTCTTGAAAACTTGGTTTCTTCCCTGAATCCTAGTGCGCTCAAGATAACGATCTAGCCGACTCATCACCGGGAACTTGCCACATGCAATCAAGGTAATCACAAGAATCCCATGAATCACAGTTCAGACAATATTAACTACCGACACCCAACGCCCACCTTACGTTCTTAAAAAGTAAACCAATAATGGTTCATTCGCCAAGAGAATATGGCATCATTTCAAAGTAGTAGGCACACTCCGTGTGCCGTAAACCGCCTTTCACCACCCAACGGCCGGTAGGAGCGACCTCCAGGTCGCGACCTTCCTACTTGTATTTAACACATATCGAAACCAAGTTTTTTCTTGAAAACTTGGTTTCTTCCCTAAATCCCGGTGGCATCAAGGTACAGTTTACTCGGCTCACCCCTGGATAACTAGACACCAGCAATCAAGGTAATCCCATGAATCACAGTTCAGACAATGTCAACTACCAACGCCTACCTTATGTTCTTAGAAAGCAAACCATTAGCTCTTGAGGTTCCATTTTCTGGCTTGGCGAAACCCTTCAATCATTGATTGCCGATTTCCCACGAATTAACTAGGCTCGAATCAATCTCCCTCCTCCGGCGCCACCAATGCCAAATCTCCCTTTTCGATGATAGCCATCTGGGTCATCCGCCACGTCGGGTTACCGGGCCCAACATCATACCACTTCCCATCCGGCGACAACCCCATAAAAACATAATCCTCGTCTCCCCACTCCGCGTCCATTGGTTCATTCGGCGCCCAGTTCGTGTAACCGACAGCTTCCCCGCTCATCCAGCGCCACTCGCCCTCCTCGTCTCCATCGGTCAGACCAATCCAATAGGGTATGCTCCCAAAGATGCTCACGAGCCATTTCTGCTCCGCCGAATCGTTGATTGAGACCAAATGCGCCCTTTCGCTAACCGCTTTCGCCTGAGCGTCCTCCCGGTCCTCGCAATGAATGACCTTGTAGGAGTGCCCGTTCGCGGGATTCAGCACCCACTCTCCCTCGCGCTCCGGTTCTTCCCGCTCAGGAGTTGGTTCCACGGGCACGGGCTCGCTGTCAAGGGTGATGACCAAATCTTCGCGTCGTTCGCCATCTTCAAGCGCGAACCGCTTTGAAGTTGCCCTAAGCCCTTGAAATTCGACCGCAACGGAGTAAATCGCCGGTTCCTTCACATAGTGCACAAAATAACCCGCATCGTCCGTCCGGAGCAATCCACTGCGACTGCCGGAACCGCTCCCATTGAAATCTCGTCGCCGCACATCAATCTGAACTTCCGCGTTGGGGAGCGGAGTACCGTCGGAAAAAACCACTTGAGCGCGAATTCGCATCCGAGGTCTTACTGTGACCTCAAGATTTTGGAGGTGTGCCCCGGGTTCAATGGCAAACGTGATACCGCCGAACGGAGGAGGTTCTTGGTAGTATGGATAAAAGGTTATCGCCCCGCGTTTGATTGACAGTATCTCGGAGTCCGGATTGAATATCTTCAAATCAAAGCCGGGCGATAGCGGCTCTTCAGGCGGCAAATGCGCAGGTTGCGCGATGAACTGGATGAGACTAGGTATAATATCTGAAAAAGAAAACCGACCCAGATCATCGGTTGCCGATTTGGGCAAAGCAGCGTACGCTTCTAGGACATGTTCGTCCTCCTCAAGCATAATATGGGTTAGCCACACGTCATTATGCGATATCTCGACATACTGGACAGCTATCGGGAGCCCGGAAAGTGGATTTCCATCTACGTCAAGGACGCGCCCCGATAAAGTGGATGTCGCTTCCTGAGCAGTGCCAAACGACGATGCAGGCAGCAACGACGCGACGATTCCAATCGCAATCAGCAGATGTTCCAAAGGTTTAAGCGGGAAGAAAGTACTGCGGGACAACCGGTTCACGGTAGGTGCCTCCTTGGTCGGTAGGTTGTGAAGAACGCGAGAGAGAAAGGAACCCGGTTAGTCTGTGCGGCATTCTACTATAGCCGGTATCGAAAATCAACCAGAAACCGACAGAATCCCCTAGGGCTATTTGTAGGGGACGGCCCCTGTGCCGTCCCATGACTGTGATGGGCACCGTAGGGAACTCACCTCTGCGTTCCTTTCCCGCTTTCCTGTTACCGCCTAAACCCGCATCATCGTTTCGTATATAACTGTAGGGTGGAATCAAACGAGTGGATAGCGAGTGATCAACTGAACGAATAGTGAAGGCGATAGAGATCCCATAGAGATCCCATGCCCACCATCTCTTGGCGGCGCCATCAACAATCGAAGGAGATCGAACGAGCCCGTAGGTTGGGTTGAACGCAGTGAAACCCAACTATTCGGTTTCCAACCTTTCGATCTAAACGGAATCAACGATTATCAATTCACCGATTTACCTTCTTCCCTCTTCAACACCAAACACCCACACTTACTTTTCTGTTACTACCTAAACCTGCCTAATCGCCTTGGGCATGAGAGCAAGTTCTGATTGATTTCAATTGACTCAAGTCCCCACATTGATTAGGATTGAAAGAGTCCAACGAATGACTAATGAGCGCAATAGCAAATCCCGGTAGAGTATCCATAGAAATCCTTATAAGTACAGTTGTAGGGTGCGCACAGCGCACCAGCCTTTTTGCTAACGCACAACGCGTATGCCCCAAACCCCTCTTTCCCAATTCCATCCACTCGTCGCGAAATGGTTTACCGAGGCAATTGGCGATCCGACGGATGCTCAAGCCCACGCATGGCCCAAGATTGTCGGAGGCGAACACGTTCTGGTCACCGCGCCGACCGGTAGCGGCAAGACCCTGACAGCCTTTCTCTGGGCAATCAATCAACTGGTCACGGAGGAGTTGCCCCTCGGACACACCAGCGTCCTATATGTCTCACCTCTGAAAGCGCTCAACAACGACATTCGTCGAAATCTTCTGGAGCCGCTGCGGGGACTAAGACAGGTCTTCGAAGACGCGGGACACCCCTTCCCCAATATCCGGGTTCTGACCCGTAGTGGAGACACGCCGCACTCTGATCGCCGCCAAATGCAGCGCCACCCGCCGGAAATTCTCATCACCACCCCGGAGAGCCTGAATCTTCTCCTAAGTTCCGGAGGCGGGAGATCCAACCTGACCAAGATTTCTACCGTAATTCTTGACGAGATTCACGCAGTTTTCGGCACAAAGCGCGGAACGCATCTGATTACCGCCGTGGACCGTCTCATCCCACTTTCTGGCGAATTCCAGCGGATTGGGCTATCCGCCACAATTCGACCCATGGAGACTGTTGCCGAGTTCGTTGGCGGATACAGAACTGATGGCGACCTGTATAATCCGCAATATACACCGAGACACGTATCGCTAATCTCTTCAAAAGCCGATAAACAGTACGAAGTGCACGTCCGATATCCGGATGAAGCCGCCGAGGATCCGGGGCACGAGTCGTTCTGGGATCCCCTCGTTGAAGATTTCAAGAAAATCATAAATCGACATCAGTCTACCCTACTTTTCGCCAACAGCAGAAGGCTCTGTGAGCGGCTGACGATGATGATAAACGCCGAGGAGGAGGAGCCCGTCGCCTATGCGCACCACGGATCCTTGTCGCGCGAGCTTCGCGAGTCTGTCGAATCCAAACTCAAAGCCGGTGAATTGAAGGCTATCATTGCCACGAGTTCGCTGGAAATGGGTATTGACATCGGCTCACTGGACGAAGTCGTTCTTATCCAATCACCGTTCTCGATATCTTCCGCCATTCAGCGAATCGGCCGCGCCGGGCACCAAGTCGGCGAAGTAAGCCGTGCGACGGTTTATCCGACGCATGCACGCGATTTTCTTGATGCCGCCGTGCTCGCGGAGGCTATCGGTGAACAGGCGATCGAGGCTGTCAAGCCCGTGAAATGTCCCCTCGATGTGCTGTCCCAAATAATCGTCTCAATGGCGGCGATGCAGACGTGGGACATGGATGAACTCTACACGCATCTCAGGACGAGCTACCCCTATCGTCACCTGGGGCGTGAGCAGTTTGACCAAGTACTGAATATGTTGGCGGGGCGTTACGCCGACAGCCGAATCCGCGAACTCAAACAGCGTGTTTCGATTGACCGGCTCGACAATACCGTGTCCGCTAGGAAGGGAGCTGTTCAGGCGGTCTACATGTTCGGCGGGACTATACCCGACCGCGGCTATTTTCACATGCGCCACGCCGAAACCAACGCTCGAATTGGTGAGCTTGACGAGGAGTTTGTCTGGGAAAATGGAGAGGGGAGCGTCTTTACGCTCGGTACGCAGACGTGGCGAGTCGAGCGTGTCACCCATAGCGATGTTTTCGTTCTGCCAAATCGATCGCCTCAGAAGGAAGCCCCGTTTTGGCGCGCCGAAGATTATGGCAGGGATTTTCACTTCTCTGAACGTATCGGTCTCTTTCTCGAGGAGGCAAACCGGCGTCTCGACGATCCCGACTATCTTGACGATTTGCAGTGCCTGAATTGCATGGAGGAGACCGCTGCGATGCAACTGGTAGATTTCCTCCAAAGACAGAAAGATGCCACGGACTGCGATCTGCCGCATCGCCGCCACGTGCTCGTCGAAATTGTCGATACCGGTCATGAAGGGATACCGGGGAATCAGGTGGTCATTCACACCTTCTGGGGTGCCAAAGTCAATCGACCGTACGGTGTGGCGCTTGCGTCGGCATGGGCAGACCGATTCGGATATCAACTCGAAGTTCACGCGACGGATGACGGCGTTGTCCTTATGCTTCCGGATGAATTGCCTCCTGCCGAACTCCTCTCATTGGTGACAAGTGCGACGCTTCAACCCCTGCTTCGCAGGCAACTCGAAGGTTCCGGATTCTTCTGCGCAAGGTTCAGAGAGTGTGCCGGAACCTCGTTACTCATGACATCAAGCGGCAAGATGAACCAACGGATGCCGCTCTGGTTGAGCCGACTCCGGTCGCAGAAGTTGATGACCGCCGTAATGCAGTACGAGGATTTTCCGATCCTTCTTGAGACCTGGCGTACCTGCCTCCAAGACGAGTTTGATCTGGACAGCCTCCAGCAAGTGCTCGCCGAGTTAGAATCCGGCTCTATCCGTTGGACAGCGGTGCCCACCGCCTACGCCAGCCCGATGGCGCAAAACGCCTCTTGGCGGCAGATAAACGAGTACATGTATATGAGTGACCATTCCACGGCGACCACTACCTCGATGCTCCGAAGTGACCTCCTGCGCGATGTCGTGTTTACACCCGGGTTGCGTCCGACCGTTTCCTCAACCCTTATCCGCCAGTTTGAACAGAAACGTCGTCGACTCAGTCCGGGATATTCCCCCCAGACTCCGGTAGATCTAATCGATTGGGTGAAGGAACGGCTCCTCATCCCCGCACCGGAGTGGAGCACGCTTCTTGAAGCCATCCGTAGCGATCACAACCTTGAACCGGACGAGATTCTCTCGCCTATAGCCGACAAGCTTGTGCTGATAAAGCCGCCGGAAGCCTCTGATTCACTGATTGTTGCCTTGGAAATGATGCCCCGAATCTGTGTTCTCTACGACAATATAGAATCGATCGAAGGTGAATCGCTCGGCAAACCAAAAGCCCCGCTCAACTTTAAGCCTGAAGTTAAGGACGCCGATTCCTCCGCGATTGATGACGCTCAAGAGCTAACCTCGCTCATCGGTGAATGGTTGCAGTTCTATGGCCCCACCACTTCCGAGTACATTGGCGAAACCCTCGGCATAGCGGAGGTTCAACTCAGTCTGGCGCTGGACGACCTCGCAGATTCGCAGAAAATCATCGTCGGTCAGCTTGTAGAGGATGCTACAGCCGAAACCCTGTGCGATAGCGAAAACTTCGAAATACTTCTTCGCCTGACGCGGCGAGATGCGGCGCCAAGTTTTGAACCGCTGGAATTTGAGTGGCTGACCGTGTTCCTTGCCAATTTCCAAAAACTGATGACTCCTGCGGACGATGTTGACGGTCTGCTAGCTAATATTGAGCAGTTGGTATGCTATCCGGCAACGGCGGGCTTGTGGGAATCGGAAATCTTCCCCGCCAGATGTCGCGTTTATAACACGTCATGGCTCGATTCCGCCATGATGGAAGGGGGACTAAGGTGGATCGGCGGCGAAAATCGCCGCGTGACCTTCTACTTTGAAGAGGATTTCGACCTGACGCACGAAGAAACCGCCGAAAACCTGCCGAACCAAGTTGAGTTCAATCGCGAGGAAGAAGATGACGCTGGGACGCATCACCCTGAGAACCGCGAAGAGAGCAATCTTGACAATTTCTTCCCGGACGAAACGGGGCGATACGATTTCTCCTCTCTGCTCCGAACCTCGGGCATGAGTGCTGCGCCGTTAACAAATCAACTCTGGGAATTCGTCTGGGAGGGGCGTGTAGCAAACGACACCTTCTTGGCGCTCCGACGAGGTGTACTGAGCAAATTCAAGCCGCCCGAAATTGGACTAGACAAAGGGCGAGGAAGAGGTCGCCGCATCAGTCACCGCGCCGAATTCGCCAGATGGAAAGGTTCAAGCTCCCATGTCGGCAACTGGTATCGACTGCCAACACTTGACCTTTCGGACGACCTCCTTGAATCCGAGGAACGCAAAAAAGACCGTGCCCGGTTATTGCTGGACCGATTCGGCATTCTGTTTCGGGAACTGCTTCAACGAGAATTGCCCGCGTTCCGCTGGTCGAACGTTTTTCGCTCATTGCGAATCATGGAATTGTCCGGCGAAGTATTGGCGGGCTACTTCTTTCACGGCATACCCGGCCCCCAGTTTATCTCGCATCAAGCGTTTCGAGTGCTGAGCCGGCAACTTCCGGAAGATAAAGTCTACTGGATCAATGCTACAGATCCTGTGTCATTATGCGGCGTCCAGCTTGACGCCGTCAAAGGCAAACTGCCCAAACGCGTTCCTGGTACCCACCTCGTCTATCGAGGACGCCGGATTGTCATGATTTCCGAGCGGAACGGCAAGGCGCTGAAATTCAATGTGCCGTGCGACGACCCGCAAATGCAAGACTACCTCGGCGTCCTGCACCACCTTCTCAAACGAGAATTTCAGCCGCTCCGCCGCATCACCATCGAAACTATCAATGGCGAAGTCGCCGCACGAAGCCCCTTCGCCGACCCGCTCCGCACTGCCTTTGAGGTAACAGTCGATTACGAACATCTAATCCTTTACCGCAAATTAATTTAAACACAGCACACACTAGAAACCGAGTTTTTTCCTCAAAACTCGGTTTCTGCCCTGTAAAACCTGTCAGGTCTTCTGTAGGAGCGATCTCCGAATCGCGACCGCAGGTTTGTAGTAGGGTGGAATCAAGCGACTGAACAGAATCAACTGAACGAATAGTGAAGGATCAAGGGAGCGAACAGCGACCGCGATAGAATCCCTCCACAGGGATCAATTTAAGGGAGTTCGCTTAGTGTCGGTGAGGTTATACGTCGCACCCCATCCGGTAGGTGCGGTTTCCAACCGCACCGGCCCCCGTCCGATTAGGACTAAGAGAAGTGCGTAGGTTGGGTAGAGCGCAGCGAAACCCAACGCTTTCCTCGATAGTCATTTTGTAGGGTGCACATCGAATTTCTTGATACCTCGGTATCTCCCTAAAATATTATACTATCTCTACATTTCCGAACACTTCACAAAACGTGGAAGGATAACACCATGTCTAAAAAATACCTGTTTGGGATCCTCATTCTCCTCGTAATGGCAACCGACCTATCCCTGGCGCGAGACGGGTCAGGCAGATTGGTATTCGCCATCCGCGAACCCTTCCTGAATCGGGACGGTTTCCGAGCGGCAACGGGCACCCTCGAAAAAGGCCGAGGCACGAAAAAGTGGTGGGAATTTTATCGGTATGACATCGGCACGATGAGTCCAAACGGTACCGAATTCCGCCGACTCACCGACGACGGGCTTTCCCGCAGACCTCGATGGTCTCCCGACGGAACCCTAATTGCGTATGTATCCGGCGTTGATGAGGCGGAAGCGCTCTATGTGATGAAGCCAGACGGCGCCGAGAGAGTGCGGCTTGTCAAGAAACAATTTCGCATCCACGACTTCAGGTGGTCGCCGCGCGGTGATGCCATTCTCGTTGTGGTAGAGATTGACCGTCCGAAAGATCGATTGGAGAACTGGGTCGTAACCGTTGACGGCAAATCGACCAAACGCTGGAGAACCCGGAGGTGGGCGGAAGGCTGGTTTCACTGGGATGCGGAGGGAGAGAAAATCATAGAGCCTAAAAACAAACTGCTTGAAGCGTTGCCAAAAGGAGTCAGGTGGCCCGAGTGGTCTCCCGACCGCAAATGGATCGCTTTCACGACCGACGGGTTCCTCGCGCTCGCTCAACCGGAAGTCGTCGGCACCACCGGGTTATGGTTTCTCCAGCGTGACGAGCCGCCGTGTCAGCGTATAGAAAGATGGTCGCCCGACGGGAACCAGATCCTGTTCTATGCGGCGGGCGATATCTGCATCGCAACCGTAGAGAACGGAAAGTTCAAGAGCTATCAAAATCTAAGCCGCTACCGAGGCAGAGATGCGACTTGGAGCCCCGATAGCAGCCAAATTGGCTTCATCGGCGGAGATCGTGGCGGCAGACGCACAAGCGAAATCTTCATTATAGACGTTGAGTCAGGGGACATGTCGCAGATTACATCAACCAGTCACGATTTCCACCATCTCCATTGGCGCTAATTTAAAAGCCTCGTTGACAATCTAGATGTGGTATTCCACACTACATGAAACCGAGTTTTTTCTTCAAAACTTGGTTTCTACAATTCCCTCCATACTGTGATAGGAACTTTGTTCGCCTCTGTGGGAGCGATCTCTCTAGCCTTTGTAGGAATCAAAAGACAGAATAACAAGTGCGATAATTTAAGCCTTCGCCAGCCTTTGAAAGCACCAGAGGTGCGAAAGGTGTATAGTAACGCGGAATCACTACACACCAAAGCCCCGGAGGGGCGACAGGTTTCAGGGCGTTAGAAACCGCCGGGTTATTTCAATGGTCAACCCATAAGCAAATCAAAACCTCTCCATTTATGGATGTGTTAATCGTTCATAGCGGTCAAGGTGCATGTGGAATTGCCCCGCCAAGCGCCTATTATTGTCTTGCAGTCTACCATTGTTTTCCAAAACATGTGCGCTCTGGACTTGGTGACCGAGGATACCGCTGGTAAGATCCCAAGATGTTGCGTGTATTGCTGCAACAGGTTCATAATTTAATACGCCGCACTCAACGTGCATTGCGTAAACAAGGGCGCGATGATTTCCATCCTCAGTATAAAACGTCCCGCTTGGGCATTTATCTCTTTCTCCGCCGCCAAATTTCGTAAGATTGCGAACCCAGAGCTCGTCCATTAGACTCTTGTGAAGATGTCGACTCAGACACACATGGCGCTCAAACCATGGAGTTTTCTCGCCTCTAGCTACTACGGATATATTCTGAAAAACACGTGTTGGATCTAGTTTCGGCCCTTGAACCCCGGATCTCTCTATAACCATTTCGACAACCTGCTTCAGCGGCTTATGGCAAAGACAAAGCAGAAACTTGTGCTGTTCTTCGAGGGGTAATCTGCCGCGTTCCTGCTGATTCCAGCCAGGAGGGTCAATTTGTTCCTTTTCCCACCACGGAGCAGGACCCATGAAAACTAAGTTGTTGAATTCATCTTGGGAAAGTTGAAGTTTTGTGAATTCGTACATTTTATCCTCAAAATCTAGTAAGTTAAATGAACATCATACTTTAGCATTACATTTTAGACGAATGAAGCCCTTGCACTTGCATGGGCAAATCTCAAACTCGCTCCGTTACGTACGTATGCAGGTGACCTCATGCAAAATGGCCTACACTGGGTTGGCCTGGTCGAAGGTGCTTGCTGTCTCGAATTTAATTGACATTTTCTGTGCCCAAAAATTCATGCACGAACTGCTTTACGGGATCCAAGTACCCCAAGAGATGCAATATCGTTAGGAATGCGGCAAAGACTGTGATTAGGTAAAAAAATCCTTTGACTAGGCGACCTATTGCTGACGATCTTGCCTTGTGGTGGTTAAAGCCAAGTTTTCCAAGAGCAATAAACGGCAGATCCGAAATAAAATCAAACACCAACCCTATGTAAAAGAACGGATTAAATATTCTGATAAGTGCCGATCTGGTGTTAGATGCATAAATGCCAATTGCCCTATCAATGTTATCAAGCACAAGACGCGGATCAATTTGGAATTCATGAAGGTTAAAAATGTTCTCAATTAGATCGACATTCGTTGAGTACCTTCCTCCTGCTGACGGAAGAGTCCAGCTAAGCGTTGGTGTTATTCCAGATTTAAGAATTATGGAGTGGGCTTCTTTCATTGATAAATTAATGTTGAACCTAGCTTCTTGTGCAGCGACTTCTTCGACTCTTGGATCCATTATCCATTCGGCACGGCTATTATTGAAGTACGTAAGAATGTAATCCCGGAATTCCATCAACTTATTCAGTCGTTTCTTGTTTTCCCAAATCAATATTTTAGTGTAGCGCCTCATTACCTATTGCCTAGGGACGTTTACAACGGAGTCTATTAGTTGCATCTTCCAGCCATTCAACGGCAACTTGCTCGTTTTGCTCAATTGCAATCTCAACTGCCCGTTTGGCGCATTCCAGTAGTTGCCTAGACTGCTTTCTTAACTCAAAGGATGCAGTAATCTTATTTCGGATTTGTACTTGCTTATCCTTGGGAAGGATTGGAATAATTGTTGCTTTAACCTGATCTGGTCTCCAATGGAGTATCACTGACCCGCCTACATCGCGGTTTACTTGCTCCGTAGTCGGCCTTGAATTTAGAACTAACATCAAATACTCGTTCTCAATGTCGTCCGTTTTGCTCTCCAAACGCAGTATCCCGCCTGAAGGAATCATCTTCGGTGGTTGTTCACGCAGATAATAAGCAATACCTGGAGTTGCGTCTTTGCTCAGGAGTATTTCACCCTGTCTAGGTTGGTGTTTTATCAACTTTGCATACATCGCCTCGGAGATGTACTTTTCTTCAGTAATTTCGAACGGACTCAAATTGCTAACGCGGACAAAAGGGATCCCTTCCGGAAGGTATTGGTCACTTCCTACCTCGACGCATTTCTTTATTGTTGTCAAGTTTTGAAGGGTATCCCAGCCACCTGGATATTTTTTTATCGCTCTGACCATTTCATCGTATTTCGGTTGAAAATAATCAGCATCAAGACGTTCTACCTGTCGCGCCTTGGCGAACCCCTCAACAAAAGCTAGCCGATGTTTAGGTTTCCAGTTAGCAAGGCCCAAGTCGGAGAGAAAGAGAGTCTCAGCTTGCGTGTAAATCTGCGTTGAATTGCTGTGTTTGCAGTAAGACTCCCAAATGGATTTGTCAACACGTGACTGAATTTTTTCTCCAAACCGTGGAATCAGCATTTCTCGAAATTTAGCCGGACTGAAATTTGCTTGATTGCTTACCATGAGATGCTTCTCAATTTCGGCCCTACCCACTGTTGAATTTAAATATGTAACGAGGGTTGTTGGCAACAATATCTCCTCTTTTGGTCTAACTCGGAATAAGTAAGACGCAAAAGCATAATTACAATCTTCTGGCACAATCGCCGATTTTCCTACGAGCCGAGGATTACCGTTTGTCCTACAGATTAAAACATCACCTTTTTTCAAAGCGAGAGACTGGTATGTTTCCTCGTCAATTTTGTCGCAATATTTTTGAGGATGTTTTATGAAAAATGACGAAAACTCATTTAATCGTAAAGTTGGATACCCTTTATTTTCTTCATTCAATTCTTCAGAGGTTCCGTACTGAACGAAATCAATCACTTCTACGCCTGAAAAACAGTAGGAATTCAACAGCGAATTCGAATTGTAAAATTCAGCTTCAAGTCTGAGCAATTGCGTGCTAATTTGACTGAAATTTATAATTGAATACTGCATCGTTAGCCCTCGTCATGGTGCTACCGTGTTTGACATCTATTGGTTCCAGATATTAAAGCCACAGTTCAATTCTCGACACTGCTTGGCGCCTTCCATGTTGCTTCACATTGGGATTATTGACTTTAGAATGAGATACGCCGGCTGATATGTCCTCTGTGCTTTCAGATCAGGAGTTATTTCCCCGTGAAAAAGAGCATTTCTCAATTGGTAAAGGACTTCAATTATTCCCCGGGCGATTAGGTTCGGGTTGTCTGTGAATTTGAAACTGCCAATCTCAAGAGGATTGCTCCCATAGCGAAGTAAGTTGTGAATTGGTGATGATTCCTTAAGAAACCCGCGGAGAGCCCCATTTTGCGCGTGTGATAATGTGTCCACTTGATGCGGATTATAGTTGTCCCTTTCTTGCTTCCAGTCTATAGTTGCAGAATAAATCGTTGTTCCTTTGGAATTTGTTATCGTAATAAGGCGCTTTTTCTCGACAATGTCTATTTCAATTCTGTATGACACCCTGTTTTTTATCTCATCAACGGATTTGGCGTGCCTATAATCTTCAATTTCCTCAAAGGAAATCTTTCTATCTTTGGACTTTATGATTGTATCTGAGAGCGCCCGATGGAGGTCTGCTACGGCTGACTGGAACGTTTCCTGGTCCGAGCTGTTGCCTACCAAAAAAGTCTCAATCTTCGTGCAAATGTCGCCTTCGTCGTTCTTGATTGCTTCAATAATTCTCCAATCGTTTTTCAGCTTAAAGCTATTTCTATACCAAGCATTGAATGCGATCCAAGTTTTGACATATTGTCCAAGCCAATCTACTTCTATCAGCTGTTTCCAATGTTGTTCGTTTCCTATATAACTCATAATCGAATACTAACCTCATCCCCCTTTGTTTCATTCATCATGACGCCAAAATGACAGTCTCTCGGCCTTCGCCCATTCAATAAACGCTTCAGCGATTCCATCCGGCAATTCGCCGTTGTGGTTATGTAAATCGTGGTCGACGATTAGATGCCCATTTCTGTCGAGCTTGTCCTTCGAATCCTCATTCTTGAGATAGACGTAATCACCAGAGTTGTCCTTCCCACCTTTTTCGCTCACGGCAAAGAAAATAGGATAATCGTCAACTTTGGGACAAAGGTCTCCATCGTCCCATTTTTGCACAAACAGTACGCTAGTCTTAGTACCAGTGTGGGGCTTGAAAGTGTTAATGTGTAGACCGATGACCGCCAGGATGCGTGCACGCTCGGCAACAAAATCGCGGATATGTTTATCTGATGTGTTATTAAACCTTCCCTGCGGAAGCACAATCGCCATGCGCCCACCTGGTTTGAGAAAATCCAGATTGCGCTCAATAAACAGAATGTCGCGTCCAACTTTGCTTTGCGGTTCCTTGTTTGCCTTAAATCCGAGTTGGTATTTATGCAGCAAACGGCTCTCCTTAATGTCTCCCGCAAAGGGAGGATTTGCCATCAGAATGTCAAAGTTAAAGTTCTGGTTTTCCCCTATGTTGGTTCTCAGTTTTTCCAACCGTTCAAAACCCTCGGCATAGGTTCTTATCCATTTTCTGTCACCCTCTGTTCTGTCGCTCCAGCGTTCAAAATCCAACGTATTCAAGTGCAAAACATTGCTTTCTCCATCCCCGGCAATCAGATTCAACGTTCTGGAAACCCTAACTGTTTTTTCGTCGAAGTCAATACCGAAGACTTTGCGCACGTTCTGCTTATCTGCTTCTGGTATTTCTTGATTGGAGAAAAGGTGGCCAGTGATTTTGAAGATGGTATGCACCGGGAAACCGCAACTGCCTGACGCGGTATCAATCATATATTCGCCGGGTTTGGGATTCAGCATCTCCACGCACATATCAATTACATGGCGTGGCGTAAAATACTGCCCTTTTTCGCCTTTGGCAGATTTGTTCACCAAATATTCAAAAGCTTCATCCACCACCAACAGATTGGAGTTGAACAGCTTGACATCTTGCAAGCTGGCTACGCAAATAGCCAAATGGCTGTCAGTGAGTTCAAAAGCGGAGCCTTCTGAAAAAACCCCAGGCCACTGTGTTTTTGCAGCGTCAAAAAGACGCTGGATCTTGTTCTTAAGTTCTGTGTCAGTCTGTCCGGTGTTTCTAAATTCCATCGGGCGGAAGTCGCCATCTGGAATTTCCTTAACCACTGCCTTGAGGGTTTCATAATCCTCGCCATAAAGATAATTGGGCTGATTCTCATGTATAGCGGTTTTAGTGCGTAGTCGGACAGATCGGTTGAGGAATTCCTTATCTCTGCGGCTTTCATATTCATCATAGAGTTTAGTGAATACGAGTTTGAAAACCTCCTCAAAGACATCTACTCCGGCATTTGCCAACACCTCATCCTCCATTTCCAAAACAATGTCTTTCAGCGATTTTCTCTCGGTGGCAATCTTGTCCTTGAGGATGAGGCCCTTCAAAGTGAAACGTTCATTGAGAATATCCTTCAAGGCTTGGTTAACGTTAGGAATATCGCTAATTTCTTCGAAGTAATTTGGGTCTTTGCGATGGTAATGAGAAATAAACTCTCCATTTGTCCAGACCCCAATCGGTGCTCCGGTTGCGTTGCAATAGGAGCGCAGTTGGTTTTTACCGTCCTTGAGTTTGGGCTTTTTCAACTCAACGATAATATAAGCGGTATCCGGCCGATCTTTGTCGAGAATGACAATATCGGCGCTTTTCTTTTGCCTGCCAAAGTTAACAGAATATTCAAAAGCCAACCGTGTTTTGGAATAGCCGTATTGATTAATGAGTCTTGCCGCATAAAGCTGACGCACGACTTCCTCAGGTTTTAACTGAATGTCCTTATTCCGCACGATACAGTTTACAAACGGGCGTTCTTTTTCTCTAACAGTTTTAAAGAAAATTCTATCACGCAGACTGTCAATTTCGTTTTCCTTGAACAGAAAAAGATGATAATCAGTGTCTTTAAGTATCGTGTGGATGTTGTCTGGTTGTGTCATGAATGCTCCGTATGTTTATGGTGTTGGCGTTGCGGTTGGTTTTCAACTTAGACTAACCATTCAGCGCCGCTAATTCTTGCGCCAACCCGATTAATTTTTCCTATTACGAAAAGGAGATGTCAAGTCCTTCGTACAAAAACTGAATCGTTTTAAGCGCTTTTCCGCACAGGTTTGAATTTACGTTGGTGATAATTATGAGCAATAACCATTGTCGTTCCTAAAGCCGAACTGAATTATTACCATACAATGCGCATTTCTAGATGTCAACCTCTTTTCGCTGAAGAGGGTCAGGCCTAATTTGGCTGCTCGTCAATCTCTTCTCTTTCTTACATCATAATCGCCAATAAAAATCTTCAAGCTGCAAAACTACGCCGGGTAAGTGTTTTTTATCCGTGTAATCTGCGTAATCCAGCAAGCGAGTGAATAGCGAGCGCGGTAGAGATCCCGTAATCCGTGATTCAGACAGTTGCCGATAATCCCCAATTCCAAATCTCCATTAATCTTCTCCAAAATTCGGTCGTGGAGTTCCCATTCATTACACCTCCAGTCAAGAACGAAAAAGAGAGGGGCTCCACAGTCACAGATTGATACGATTGTTCCAATATGCACCACCCCCAAAATTGATTATATAATCACCAAAAATCTCCCAATTTCAGGTTGACGCGTAGCAGAAAATCTGGTATGATAATTCCCGGTGGTGCCCTCAATTCCGTCCGGGAACAGCGTGATGGCAGCCTTTGCGCGTACGAACAACATCCGAATTCACTACTTGGATTACGCCGGCGCCGATCCCCCCTTGGTGCTCATGCCGGGGTTGACAAATAACGCCTACTCGTTTGGTGGTCTCATTCACGCCGGCTTAAACAAGGCGCACCGCGTCCTCGCTCTCGACTTACGGGGCCGCGGGCTGAGCGATAAACCCGACACCGGCTACGGCATGGTTGACCACGCGGCGGACGTAGTGGGCATGTTGGATGTACTGGGGTTCGAGCAAGTAGTGCTCGGTGGGCACTCCTTTGGCGGCATGTTGGCGCTCTACATGGTGGCAAAGTACCCGGAACGTTTCAGTAAACTGGTCGTCGTTGATTCCGCCATATCCTGGCCCTCCGGCACCGGCGACCTCCTTAAACCCTCGCTGGACCGGCTCGATAAAGTATTCCCATCGTGGGACGCCTACCTGAATTTGGCGAAGGGGATGCCGTTCCTTGACGGGTATTGGGACCAATACATCGAAGCACACTATCGAGCGGATGTCGAATTTCGGTCGGACGGAAGCGTGAAACCTCGCACGCCTCGCAAAGTAATTCAAGAAGCATCGGCGAAGAGCGACGAGGTAGATTGGTGCCAGCTTGTGGCTCAAGTGGAGCATCCGACGCTGTTGCTCAACGCTCCGGGGGCTTACGGCGCCCCCGGCACACCGCCCGTCTTGCCCTGCGAGTATGCCTCGGAAACGGCTAGGCTGCTTACAGATGGAAAATATGTGAAAGTGCCCGGCAACCACCTTACAATGATCCTTGGCGAGAACGCAAAAAAGGTGGTCGAAGAAATAACACACTTTCTTGAGGAGTAGCCGCCGCTCCAATCCTCTATATATTTGAGGAGTGCGCATAATTATTGTCTGAATCGCGGATACAGCGGAAAATACAGAAAACACTGATTAGCAAACAAAGCAGCCACGGGGCTGGTATATCTTCAGCAAATCGAATGCACAAAAGAACCCACCACCCGACAGATTGTAGGAGCGATCTCCGAATCGCGACATCTTCACTTACATAAACACTTGCCGAGAAAACCATTTAGTGGTTCATTCGCCAAGAGTATATGGCATGGTTTCAAAGTAGTAGGATCAAGCGAGTGGATAGCGAGTGCGATAGAGATCCCCGTGTGCCGTACACCGCCTTACATCACCGGACAGATTGTAGGAGCGATCTCCGAATCGCGATTCCAACTCACGCCATCTACCAATTGTGCACAGTCATTTTGAAGAAATGGAATAACCACTGTCAGCCAACTTTTCTTCCCTCCCGCAACTCGTTACTTTTAGATTGATAACTTAACGTGTATGTGGTATATTGTAGCGCATCATGACAAACCGTCATGGCTGCGGGACTTTTTTCTGTTAGCATTTTGTTAGCATTACGATTCCGAAGAACCCGCTCCGTTGGCATCTCTTTTCGCTGTATCGGTTCAATGAGAAAAGCGGCGATCAAGCAAAGTAGTAGGATCAAGCGAGTGGATAGCGAGTGATCAACTGAACGAATAGTGAAGGCGATAGAGATCCCATAGAGATTCCCGTGTGCCGTACACCGCCTTACGTCACCCGACTGATTGTAGGAGCGATCTCCGAATCGCGACCTCCTCACTTACATAAACACTTACCGAGATCACCATTTAGGCTGACAGGTTCGTGAGGCAGAAATCCGCCGCCGGTAACGCAAGTCCGGTAGCCGGCAAGATAATACCTGAAACAAAACTTCGTTAAAACGATCTTTACAATGCTTTTTCCGCTAACATGTACCGCACCTCAACAACCTGAAAACCCGCGTCATGACTTGCTCCGCGGGTGCTCAAGCAGGCGGAAGCCCTGCACAATGCCCCAAAAAAACGTGCTGTGAACAAACTGAAAAAACCGAAATAACTGAAAAAACTGAGTTAACACGCCATCGGCCCCATACAATAACGAGTTACGACACGGCCGAAGTCATATAGACTCCAGATTTTTTTTGGAAAAATGTCTACTATAAATTTATGGCACAAGGTCAATGACCGCTAAGGGGCGGCAGGAGAGGCATTCATGGACTTAAAACCGCTGCGAACAGGTTTTATCGGCGCAGGCGGCTTCGCGAGGCATACACTCTATCCGGCACTGCACTTCGCCCCGATTGCCTTACAGGTGATCTGCGAGCTTGACGAGGAAAGAGCAAAAAATGTGCTGGGGAAATTCGGCACGGGGCAATGGTATTCGGACTACCATAAGATGTGGGAAAATGAAGACATTGAAGCCATGATTATCTGTGCCGGCCCCGAAGCACGCCAATCCCTTGTCTGCGAATCTCTTGAAGCCGGATATCACGTCTTCGTACCGAAACCGCCCGCGGAAACCCTCGCGGCAGCGACCGAGATAGCCGAAGTCGCGAATCGTAGGAACAAAGTCGTGATGGTGAACTTTCAGCGGCGGTTTAGCCTCGGCGTGAAACATGCCATAGAAATCATGCAGCGGGAGAGTTTCGGCAATGCGACTCAGATTCTTGGATCATTCTGCTCCGGAAACTACCGCTCGCGTCTTTCCAAATCGGGCGAGACAGTGGGGTGCGGAGCGGCGCAAGTCTATTTGCTGGATTTCGCAATTCACTATTTCAATCTGATTCGCTACATCGGTGGAGAGGTCAAAGCGATTTCCTCTTTCCACAACGAAATTGGGGGACAAGGCGCTTTTGCCGTAACCCTGCAGTTCGAGAGTGGAGCCGTCGGAACGCTGCAACTCAACAGCCACCGACTATGGAAGCGTAACTATGACCGCGTTGAAATCACCGGTCAGGGCGAATACATTGTCCTCGACGGTTTATGGTGCATTGCCCACTACACCGAATCCCAAAACCATTTTACGGACAACTTCAGCGATCAACGCAACGGCGAACTGACCGGCGACGGATACAGCCTAACCGAATTCGCCAGCGCTATCCGAGAAGAGTGTGAGCCGATTTCAAGCATCCACGACTGCCTCGGGACAATGAGACTCTATGAAGCCGTCCTATGCCGACAGCACGGCGTAGTTGAATTGGACAGACCGTGATTTGCCAGCGAATGTAGTAGGCATACTCCGTATGCCGTAACCTGCGCGAGAGCTACCGAGAGAAATCATAAGTTGGGTTAAGCACAGCGAAACCCGACTGTAGGAGATCAACTGACTGAATAAGGAAGGCGATAGAGTTCCCCCTCCTGATCGCGACCTCCTTTCTCCGAGGCACTGAATTCACGAGGAACATTGACAGATGGATGAAAACGAACGCTATGAGAAAGGCATGCAAATCCGAAGAGCAGTCCTTGGAGACGAGCATGTTGATCGATCCCTAGCCAATGCCACCGCCTTTAGTGACACCTTCCAAGATTTGACGACCCGTTACGCGTGGGGCGAGGTCTGGTCACGTCCCCAGTTGTCTAAGCACTCTCGAAGTCTCGTTACGGTCGGGATGCTGATTGCTCTCAATAGAAAAACCGAGTTTCGACTGCATGTCAAAGCCGCGCTAAACAACGGCGTTTCCATCGAAGAAATCAAAGAAGTCGTGCTCCAATCGGCAATATACTGCGGTTTACCCGCCGCTCATTCCGCATTTCATGATGCCCAAGAAGTCTTTGATGAACTGGATCTGGAGATTTAACGCGCGCAATAGCCATCGTTAGCTTCATCTATGATGTCCGCGATGCAATTGTCGTTTATATTCGTGTCATCGCGTATTGTCATTGTCATTCGATGAACGATGACGATATCGGACGCGCCCTTGTAGCACAAACTGTATGAAGATTAAGTATTTAAATCGGTAATTCTAGTTTTCCCTAAACTCGGTAGGTGCGGTTTCCTAACCGCACCGAGCATCGTTAAGATATTACCGAATTATTTTTTCAACTTCATTTGGTTTGTGCATACCGCAATCAAACAGATCAACCGAGTGGATAACAAGGGCGATAGCCAATCCCGTGCTATAGAGCTCCCATAGTTAATCCAACGCGATAGAAAATCCCGAGCGGTAAAAGTCCATTGTGGACAAAAAGAGTGCTATGAGCCGCTAGTATATGTGATTATTAGTTGCGAAGACTAGAATCTGCAACAGGCTTAATTTTCTGATTTAGTCCGTTGGCATGCCTCGTACGAGTCAAATCCGATGAAACGATATAGGGGTAAATCGTCGTTAAACTCTATACTGTTGCCAAAAGACACGAGGCTTCACGGAAGGCTCCGACTGGCGATCAAGTGACCGGCTGGGGACCGAACAAAGGAGCGGATAGCGATCATACCAGCGATTAAGGGGTGCGATAGAACTCACATAGCCATTTCCGTGTCAGAAATCCTCAAGGTGTATAAAAACAGCAATTGGTGGCCAATAATGGCTTTGCCGCCGATTTTTCAATCAGGTTTTGAGGATACAAAGACAAACTGAAAAAAGTCGGCTTATGAGGACACACAAAATAAAGTGTACTATCCGGATATCCGCCAGTCCGTTTGGCTGTTAATATGCCTCCTCTTTCTCCTGATTCTCGTAGGTATCCCCCTCTATTTGGTCGGTGTTTGGATTGATTATCCGTTGCATGAACATCCCGCTTGCCAGGGGGCAATCAGTGCCGTAGCGTTTGGACTAATAATTAAATGGGGCATCGGCAAATCAAGTCGATCGTTTTCGGATATCTGTCCCGCCGCATCTGTAGAGCGTTCCCTATATCCGTTAATGGTACTCCTAATCTTGGGCCTGGAAATCCTCCTCTCCGAGGCGGACAACGTTCTACGTACACTGCTGCCCGCGCCGGAATGGTTGATGAATCAGCTGGTGGATTTGGTACGAGCGGAACAGAGTCTTTGGGGATCGATTCTGGCGCTCATAGTTGTTGCGCCCCTAACGGAAGAAATCCTGTTCCGCGGCCTAATTTTGGATGGATTCCTACGCAAATATTCAGTTCCAAAATCCATTGTCGTCTCGGCTCTGCTATTTGGCATCTTCCATTTTAATCCGTGGCAATTCGTAGCTGCCTTCGTAGGTGGGATAATCCTGGCTTGGTGGAGAATTCGGACAGGTTCCATCGTGCCATGTGTCTTCGGACATGCATTTAAAAATGCGATACCGATGGTTGTTTTGGGGATGGAGATTGAAATCAGAGGGTATTCATCGGATCCGACAGGACCAATTCAGTTGCAACCGTGGTGGTTCGACGTGATTGGCGTCATACTGTTTGTCACTGCTTTCTTTGCCCTCCAGCAACGGTTTGCCGAAAGCCAACAGCATTACGAGGTTTGATTCGTGGCGCACGCCTATACGCCGGGACTGAAAGTCTCGAAAGGTATGACGATACACAAGGAGCGAAGACTCCCTCTCGAAGGCGAAGTGCTTGTCGATGTCGGCGACAATGTTCGTGCCGACGAGGTCGTTGCAAAGGCGGATCTCCCCGGTAATGTGCAACTGGTGAATATTGCAAATCTGCTCAGCGTCCCCGCGAACGATGTGGACGAATACACAACCAAAAAGGTAGGAGAAGGGATTGAAAAGGACGAAATCCTCGCGGAGACGAAAGGGATTTTCGGTCTTTTCAAATCGCAAGTACGTTCACCAATTTCTGGAACGATCGAAAACATTTCCAACGTCACCGGACAGGTGATTCTTCGCGAGCCGCCAATCCCTGTCGAGGTGAGAGCTTATGTAGATGGATCTGTCACCGACATCGCTGGTAACGACGGGGTTACCGTCGAAACCTACGGTACCTACATTCAGGGAATCTTCGGTATCGGAGGCGAAACCCTTGGTATACTGGAAGTCGTCGTCGGCTCCCCTGATGCGCCGCTCACATCTGACCTGATTCAGCCTGAACACCGGGACAAAATCCTTGTCGGCGGTTCGATTGTTACGCACGATGCGATTCAAGCAGCGATTCGCGGCGGAGTCAGAGGATTGATTGTAGGCGGTATTGATGACAAAGATCTCCGGGAGCTCTTGGGTTATGAACTCGGTGTCGCCATAACTGGTTCCGAGGATATCGGTATTACCCTCGTTGTGACCGAGGGCTTTGGAAAAATCCGGATGGCGGATCGTACGTTCGATCTACTAAAGGAACGACAAGGTCTCAAAACATCCATCAACGGTACAACCCAAATTCGCGCTGGAGTGGTACGCCCGGAGATTGTTGTTCCTTTCGAATCAAGCGAGCATCTTATAGAGGACGCCGTCGTAGCCGGAAAACTTGAAATCGACACTCCGATTCGTGTAATTCGTGAACCCTACTTCGGAAATCTTGGTCGGGTTACCGCGTTGCCGGTCGAACTCCAACAGCTTGAAACCGGCGCCAAGGTGCGCATTTTGGAAATCGAGCTGGAGGATGGAGCGCAAATAACGCTTCCGCGCGCAAATGTCGAAATCATAGAGGACACACAGTCTACCTAATCCGACATGGGCGAGTTGTCTGCTAAGTTTATAGGGCATGTTAACATTCAACGAATTGAACCCATCTCCGTTCTTGGAGTCTTCACCTTGGTGTACGTCAAGGCGGGTATACTCGAAAACAACGGGCGTGGCGCGCAGCCCTATGTCGTAGAAGCGGGGTAACCTCGCCCCTACGAATCAGTAAATTCTAAGCAAGTCACCACCGATTCGGAACGAATTTGTAGCGTGCGATAGAACTCCCGTTCTAACCGCACAGCCACCCCAAATGTGCCATATGTTTTTTGAAATTAAACCACCAATACGCTAATCGATCATTCAAATAAAGTTGACATTCATAGCCTTGGTTACATTATACCGCATTTATTCCATAACCACTCGGGGGCGCCGCTAGTGCCGATTCGGTTCTGCGTTCCCAACGTTCGATTGTTTTGGAGAGATTTCATTTTGAACACTATGTATCGATTGAGGACGAATCCTAATATAAATTCAACAAAAAGAAAACTCCGGTTGGTACTGGTCTGTTTCTCGGCAGTTTTCCTTTCATCGTCGCTGTTGGAACCCGTCAACTGTGGCATGAACTTCAGCTGGGCGTCTAGTACAGATATGGATTCGGATTCGACGCCTGAAGTTCATGAGCCGTATGAAGGAAACGCAGAGGTTGTGGACATCAGCGCCGGTTGTTTCGGCCCGATTCAAAATGGGGAAGTAGGCCTCATAGAAAGTATGGAGCCGATCCTGCAACACAATCCGCTGCTATGCCAAGCCAACTTGACAAGACAGCGAGGATCTGAAGCCATGGATCTGCTGCAAGATCGCGGACGAGTGCCCCAAAATCCGTCTGGCAAGACAGCCGTCAAAAAGTCGCAGTCGCCGGACCTGTCCGTGGACTCACCCCTTGAAGCGGGAATTGATAGATACATCAAGAGTAATCGATTTCGACGTCGCTTGGCATCGACGGACAGAACGAGTTTTGTGGTCTACGACATTTCTAAGGGGAAAAAGGTCGTTTCGATTAACGAGGATCAGCCCATGATGGCGGCATCCCTTATCAAAAATTTTGTGATGTTGGTCTATTTTCACGAGGTTCGACAGGGACGATTGCATCACACAAACCAGAATCGCCGACAACTGAAAAACATGATTCAGAGGAGTTATAACACCTCGACAAACTATTTCATCAGATTACTTGGCGGTCCCGACCGCGTCAATCAACTCCTCAAGTGGAACTATCCCTATTTCGAGCATACGCGTATCGTTGAATATATTCCAAACGGCGGGCGTACCTATCGGAACATGACCTCGGCGCACGACATGAACCGTTTCTACAATCAGTTGTGGCTGGGACGCCTTCCCCATTCTCCGAAAATGAAACATTATTTGCGGTTGCCTAAGGGCGATCGCCTATACGACAAAACCTGCATTCCGCGGGGTGTACACGTCTACAACAAAACCGGCACGGTTTATGGCATGGTGGGAGACAGTGGGATTCTGGTCATCACCGACCCGAAAGGGAAACAGCGCGCGTATATATTGACCGGCATCATCGAGGACAGGACAAAAATCAATCTGCGGAATCGCTTCCAATCCTTCGGATCATGGGTGAGTCGCCGCACAGAAATCCTGCGTAGCGTCTCGGAAGGTGTATACGAATACATCTATGAACGGCATTATGGGGGAGTGTACCGATGCCGTCAGCATCGCGGCAGACACTTAATCGCTAGAAAATAACTCTGCAACTGTTTAGTCCATCAATCTATATCAACGATGTCGGTTTGTAGTAGTGATCAAGCGAATGGACAATGAGTGATCAACTGAACGAATAGTGAAGGATCAAAGGAACGGATAGTGACTGCGATAGAGTTCCAATAGTAGATCCTGATAGAGATCCCTTTTCATTGCACGTCCGTTCTGGGCATGTAAACTCCCGATTCATCGGAAGCATTGTATTTCCCTACTCGGCGTGTTCCCTGCCCGCTCGGTCTGGATTGGCAAATTCAGACCGGTGGACTAAACAGATACATAACTCTTATTGTAGAGTGAGATTAAGCGACTGAATAAAGACTATCCCCCATATGTTGGGGTTGTCGGAATTTCCCAAAAAAGTTTGATGAACGATTCAAGCATCAATCGAATTGAATGGACGCGCCTAACCGGAACCAGACCGCGACACGCAGGATGCAACTCGCGATTGGGAGAGCATGGAACACAGGTTAGACCGGGCATTGCCCGTATTACTGCCGATAATGGCGCAACTGGCTTTGGTTGGTCGCCGTTGACCAAAGAACAAGCGGAATCGCTTCTCGGCTTTAAACTAAGCCGGATGTTCGATCCGGAACACGGTGTTGACAAGCGGTTTCGCGTGCTTGAATATCCACTCTGGGATTTGGCGGGACAGCTAACCGGCAAACCGGTCTACGCACTCTTGGGCGGCAAACCCGACAGCGACGAAGTTTTTCGTGTGCCTTGCTACGATACGTCATTGTACATCGATGACCTTCACATCAAAGATGACAGTGAAGCGGCGTCTCTTATTGCGTCGGAAGCCTTGGAAGGGGTGGCGCGGGGGCATAAAGCGTTCAAGATAAAGGTCGGACGCGGTGCCATGCACATGCCGCTCGAAAAAGGAACGGCAAGAGATGTCCGTGTCATCCGCGCCGTTCGGGAAGCTGTGGGCGCAGACGCGACCATCCTGATAGATGCCAACAACGGATATAATTTGAGTTTGACGAAACGCGTACTGGGTAGCTCAGCGGATGCCAACGTGTACTGGATGGAGGAAGCCTTCCATGAAGATCCGAAATTCTACGCGAGCCTGCGTGAATGGCTAGACGCGGAGGGGCTCGAGACACGCATCGCTGATGGAGAGGGTGATGCATCACCCAATCTGGTTAATTGGGCGCGAGAAGGCTTGATAGATATCATCCAGTATGACATCTTCAATCCTGGTTTCACGCACTGGTTGCAACTTGGTCCCCAACTTGACGAATGGGAGATTGGCAGCGCGCCCCATCATTACGGTGGTCATTACGGCAACTACGTCGCGGCTCACCTGGCAGCCAAAGTCCGGGGTTTTGAATTCGTCGAATGGGATGAGGCATCAACCCCCGGTCTGGATGCCTCCGACTACGAAATCTCCGACGGGCACGTCAAGGTTCCCTGCACCCCCGGATTCGGTCTTAGGTTAGATGAAGACGTCTTTGCCAAATCTGTTGCCGCCGCCGGCTTTGTAATCCGCCGATAAATCCGCGTATTACCCTGTAGGATAGACTCACTTACCCTGAAACCGAGTTTCTTCTTGGAAACTCGGTTTCTTTCGTTCGCAACCTGGGCAGATGCACACAAATTGTGATAACCAAATCTAGATAAGTGTTCTTAGCGGAATTAAGCCTTTATCGCACGTCTATTGGTATTATGCTTCCCCTGCTTTTACTGGCTGCTAGCCACTGACCACTAGTCACTGCCTTTCTGTTAGTCCAAACCGAGTTGATTCATGTAACCTAGCATTTTTGATTCGACCTGCTCAGCAATCGGTTCCAATGTGCTAGAATCGACAGTCGTATTCTGAATCCTCTCATCAATATTCGTCTGCAGACAATAGTTCAGATTTTCTCGCATGTCATGCATCGCCTGACCAATGTGATCTTTAACAGTTCCGGGAAGGTAATTCCATTGCCGCGCCCTGGTTTGCCTTAAGTTGACATGACAGTGCCCCCTACCCTTTTTGTCGTTTTCTTCACCGAAACAATCGAGCCGCAAAACCTCCTGATCGTAGGCATAGATGGACACCGCAGGCCCATAACCCGCCTGATCGTCTCGCCAATAAACCTCTAGGCGGACATTTTCCTGTATCAGAAACTCAACCAAATCGTGTCTGCCCTGTTGTTCCGGAGCCATCTCCATCCCCTTTCAAATGAAAATTCTACAAACTGCCGCGTGGGCCCCGAAGCAACCAATACCCCAACTCTGAGCACATGTCAACTCGCTGCGGCAACTCCGGAGTGCAGCGTTACAAGAACACGTTAACCCCCATGTCAATATACCTGTCGCGATCCTCCGGTGCGATGCCGCGAAGGCAGATTGAAACGCCGCTGCCCTTTAGCTGATCGCCAACATGTCGCACAATCTCATCTGATAAAAGGTGATGTGCAGATGATGGTAGACTCAACGGATGATGCGGGTAATTGCGAAGGTTAATGGTCAAATCTGCGGGACCGAAAGAGATACAGTCAACCCCCGCTTTGGCGAATTTCCTTGCATTCGTGACTGCGTTGACGGACTCCACCTGTAACAAGAGTATACAAGTTTCGTTCCACCATTTGGCGTACTCGACACGTTCACGGTCCGGCGTGAACCCGAATCCGTGGGCGGGTCCCCAACTGCGCTTACCGACGGGAGGGTAATAAAGGGCATCTAGCGCTTCATCCACCATAGCCTCCGTTTCCACTTGCGGCACCTCGAAGCCCGTGGGTCCCAAATCCGCCCAATTTCCAATCTGGTAGGTTAAGCGTGTGTTCTTTATCCGAAACAGAACCGGGACATTGTACTCCTCGGCAAGGTTACAATAGGGGATGAGCCGTTCCTCATTGAACGGAACGTGTTGACTATCACACTGCAAAAGATCGATTCCGCCCGCTTCTAGCGTAGCCCTAACATCGGAAAGGTCTGATGCTAGTGCCATTTTCCCGCACATTATGACCTCCCCATCGCGCATCCGCTGCTTCACGTTCTTTTCTGCCATTTAATGCGTCCTTTCAGATTGAGCTTGTACGCTGACCTCAAGAAGTAAACCTCTGTTATAGTCTCATTCTACCAAAACTTGAGAAGGTTGTCCACGATTTTTCCGAAGCCCGCCGCGTGGGGACGGGATGAAGCATACTGTTCATAGATGCGAACTCAGGTAAATATTTTGACGCATTGATTGAGTCAGCCAAATAGAGTATAATCACGCTGATACACGTTGGCTGGTCCGACCAATCTCCTGATCGCGACCCTTAAAGGATGAGCTTAACCATCGTCAATTCAAGGATGCTTTCTTCAATAACGACTAAAAGAAGCTTTGTCACCCGACATGCGTTCAAGCCCTAAGCGACGTTCATCTAGGCGTCAAGCTGAAACCCTAATTGCCTTAAATGGCAGACAAGGTTTCATAACAATGTCTAAATGACCTAAATACCGAAACGCCATAAAATCCAGTCATAGCAAGGATTCCCGCGCCTTTCCTACGCTGTTTCTAATCTCCATTTTGGTATGAAAATTATGAAAAGTATGAAATTTTCTAGGAAGGCTAAACGGCGTTTTTCGAGCGATACCTAGAGATTTCAAACAAGTTCTATATGTCGTCATAGGGATACAGAATTCGAGACATTACGAAGAAAATGTAAAGGAAATAATATGGGCCAAAAATCAATTGAGTTACTGGAAGAACTGACCCAAGCTGCCGGAATCCCTGGACATGAGACCGAAGTACAAGCAATTTTCCAATCCCGTCTGGCGCATATCGGTCCTATCGACAGAGATCGATTGGGTAGCATCTTCTGTACCAAACAAGGAGAGGCTCGCGAACCTCGCGTTCTTCTCGATTCTCATCTTGATGAGGTCGGTTTCATCGTACAACGCGTAACGGATTCCGGGTATGTAAAATTCCTTCCGGTGGGTGGCTGGTGGGCGCATACGCTGCTCGCTCAGCGGGTGCACATCGTGACCAAGCGCGGAAAAGTTCCAGGAGTCATCGGTTCCATTCCGCCTCACCTCCTCGGTACCGGTTCGCGCGAGAAGGTGATGGAATTTCAGAATCTATTTATTGATATCGGGGCAGAAAGTGACGATCAAGCTTCCGATGAATTTGGCGTCGTGCCCGGATGTCCAATCGTCCCGTACGCTCCCTTTATGCCGATGAAGAATCCCAAACTGTATTCCGCGAAAGCCTTTGATAACCGTCTCGGGGTGGCGCTTGTGATTCAAACGCTCCAAAAACTCGGTAAACACCCGAACACGGTAGTCGGTTCCGGCAGCGCACAAGAGGAGGTGGGATTGCGCGGAGCCCGAACGGTGGCGCATATAGTTCAACCCGACGTCGCCATAGTCTTGGAAGGTCCCCCGGCAGACGATACCCCGGGAACCGATAGTGACGCCGTGCAAGGAAGACTTGGAGGCGGCGTACAGATTCGGCTGTACGACCCAACGATGATTCCAAGCCCCCGGCTATGTGAGTTCGTCGTTGAGACTGCGAAGTCGCATCAGATTCCTCATCAGCTCGCGGTGCGTCAATCCGGTGGAACAGATGCAGGCTCGATTCACCAGGTCGGAAGCGGCGTGCCCTCAATTGTATTGGGCGTACCCGCACGATACATTCATAGCCACGTGTCAATCATCAACATCGACGACTATTTGGCGACGCTTGATCTACTCCTACAGCTCCTTCCAAAACTCGACAAAAACGCCGTTGCTTCACTCGTATAAAAATCCGGCGCGAAACCGAGTTTCTCCCGATGGCTCGGTTTCATCCCCTTCAGATCTGGCCACTCCCTACCGATCACTACTTCTTCCATCCTCCATCCTTCCTTTTTCCAACCCTATTCCAACACTGTTAAACTCCGCACGTGTCTTTCTCCCGAAGCCTCCAACTCATAAAAATAGACTCCGCTCGCCACCCGTTCATCGTTAAGGTTACGGCCATTCCAGTATACCGCCTCGGGCTTCGCCGAATAATTCCCGATAGGGAGACTGCCAATCGCGATACGAGAAATCAAGCCGCCTCGCAAATCGAATATGCGAATCGTTACCCGGCTCGGCTGCATCAGTCTGAATGGAATCCAAGTCTCCGCATTGAACGGGTTGGGATAATTCTGCAATAAGACGCCGTGTTTCAAGCTGCCTACCGTAACCGGCAGCGAGTTGGGAGGGAATTGAAGGCTGCTAGGTTCGGGCTTTCCGGTTTCACCAAATTGCGCAAATAAGGCTTCAAAAGCGGTGCGGCTGCGGATGATGCCGTGCCCAACTGTGTTATCCGGTGCGTGCGATTGGGAGGCGGTTGATCGAACCGCGGTCGCGATATCGCGAGGCGAGGCGAGAGGGAACGCCTGCATCAGTAGCGCAACCACGCCCGTGCCAAGAGGAGCGGACGCCGATGTGCCGCGGTAATTATGGACGAAACGGCTCCGCTCCAGCGGGTCGATGCTTGTTACGCCGAGCCCCATGGCGACGACATCCGGCTTTATCCGTCCATCAAATGTTGGCCCCCGCGAACTGAATTGGAGGGCCCTACCATGACGGTCAACCGAGCCGATACCGAGCACGTCGAATCCATCGGCAGGCACACTGATGTGTCCGCCTAAGCCCAATTCACCGGGGGGCTGGTCTCCCAGATTTCCCGCTGCGACAATTACGGACATCCCCTTCTCTACGGCGAGATTTGCGGCAATGGTTAATTTTGAGGTCTTCCCGTCAAGGTCTTCGAAGCGGTACCATTTTGAATAACCGAGCGAACTGCAGATGATTTCCGCGCCCATCTCCTCGGCCCATTCCAGTCCCTCTATCCACCAGTCCTCTTCGATGAGGTGCTCAAACTCCTGCCCGTTTTGAAAGGCTTTCTCAGTCTTGGCAAGTAAATAACTGGCGCGATGAGCAACCCCCATGAGAGTTCCCGGCGCGTTCGCCGCGAGTATGCCGAGAACAATCGAGCCGTGATCATCCTCACCGGGATCGTCCTGACCAATCTCATCCATCGGATTTTCGTCATCGTTGACAAAGTCGTACTGGCCAATAACATCAACCCGCTGAAGTGCGGTGTGCTCCAAGCTGAATCCCGTGTCCAAGAGACCAATTACCATTCCCTCCCCGCGGAACCCCGACTCGTGCAGAAAGTTGGCTTGAATCTGTTCTATTTGGACTCGTGAATTCCCGTAGTTTAACTGTGCAAATCCGGGAGGTGCTTCCTGAGACGAGGAACCCCGTAGCGATTCCGAGTGTCGAGATGTGCTTTCATAAATCTCGATCGGATCGATAGCACGCACAAAGGGCAGTCGAGCAATCTCGGCAATCTCGGCGGAGGTTGCCTCAAGCGAAATCGCGTTGAGCCACCGACTCTTGCCGCGTAGTCTTCCACCCACGTTAAGCACAGCATCAAGGTACGTAGATGAAACCGGGACATCGGTAATATCGGGGAATGGGAGGTCTGTCCTGCGAGCGCGGCGGCGCTTGGTACGCACGGACATCTGGGATTCGTACGTTTCCAATGCAGTGTACACTTGGTCTTCCGTCGAAAGTCCCTTGTCATTGAAAACTACCCACACCTTTAGATTTTCATGGATCTCCGCACTACGCAGTAGCCTGGAGACTTTGGCGTGCCTCGCAAGCGAACTGTCGGCGGGATAGGCGGGAGAATCAATACAGACCGCTGCTGAGGAGTAGAGTAGAAGTGCGACAAATGTTTTGGCGCGCACAGCATTTTGAGTCAACCACATTTCCAATTTTCCTCTTTATTCGATACGCAAAAGCGTTCGGAATATATCAAAGCGGTTGTCCCGATGTCAATGTTTTTCCAAGAATCGAAAGTGTCAATCTATGGGTACATTTATAGTCTCAGTTTGCCACTGTAGGGGAAATCTCCGAATCGCGGCTCCGATCCCGACTTCAATAGTCGCCGCGATTAATAATCAAACATTATTGTGGTAATGGCATTTATCTGTACCAAAATCTGAATGAAGATTAAGCGAAGAATTCGATAATTCTATCTTCCTCCGAAGTCTGGAAGGTGCGATAGAGATTCCCTGGAGCACCTAAAATTAAAGCAAGTCCATCTATGCGCGAATACTCTCCAAAAAACTCCGGGGCGATAAGGTTGTTTCCCCTCCACAGATTACCGTTGAAAACAGAGTATAAATCGGATAGAATAACCCCGTTTGAATAACACACCGACATGTTTGAAGCAATGAAGATTCAAGCGAGTGCGACGGAGATTTCATAGCCGATCCCGTGCGATAGAAAATCTTGATACTTGATCCTGATAAAATGTACGGAAGAGTACCCGTAGAGCATAACTGGCCACGGCTTTAGATTGTCTTGATTTCAATGCTCCAAAATTCATGGGTTTTATGCCTTCACCGATAAATCCAATTGGAAATTTCAGTCCCATAGAGCTATGACAACCAAACCCATTATCATCGGCATGATTGGCGCGGGATTTGCCGCGTCATTCCATATTGAAAACTACAAGCGAATCCCCGGACTCAACGTCCGAATTAAAGGCGTAACCTCAAAATCAAAAGAAAAAGCAGCCGCCTTCGCCGAGACACACGACCTTGAGAAAGTTTACGATTCTCACGCGGCGATTCTGAATGATCCCGAGATAGAGATCGTTGACCTCTGCGTTCCAAACTACTTGCACTATCCGCTGTCGCTTCAAGCCGCCGAAGCCGGAAAACATATTATCTGCGAGAAACCGCTCACAGGATATTTTGGCAATGGCGAGGCTGCACTAATCGGACACACAACACCCCGTCGCCAAATGTTTGAAGATGCGCTTAGAGCCGCGGACGAAGTAGTGGACGCGGTCACTCGGAACGGGGTCACCTTTTGCTACGGTGAAAACTGGGTTTATGCGCCAAGCGTGACCAAGGCAAACGATATCCTTGCGGAGAGCGACAACACGATTCTACGCATTTCTGGCGAGGAATCACACAGCGGATCGCACTCGGAATACGCGAAAGAATGGCGCTATTCCGGCGGAGGCAGCCTTATTAATAAGGGATGCCATCCTCTTGGTGCCGCGCTCTATCTAAAATATTGCGAAGGCGTAAGAAAATACGGAAGTCCCATCAAACCGAAAAGCGTCACCGCAGAGGTGGCGAATCTCACTCACATAGAGAGTTTCTTGGCGGAAGATGGCAAGTGGGTACGCGAAGGCTGGAAAGATTGCGAAGATTGGTCATCCATGATGATTACATTCTCGGACGATTCTATCGCGCAGATTACGGCGTCAGACATGGTGCTTGGCGGTATCCAAAACATCATCTCGGTCTATTCGAGCAAAGCCGTCGTGCATTGCAATATCAACCCGAATACCGGCATGTTGACCTACGCCCCTAGCGACGATATCTTGGGAGACACCTACATCCGGGAAAAAGTGGAAACGCGATCGGGATGGCAATTTACCAACCCCGACGAAGATTGGATGAACGGTTTTCCCCATGAACTCCAAGATTTCTGCGATTCGATTTCGTGTGGACGACAACCCAAGAGCACCGTTGAACTGGGGCGAGACATCGTCGCCGTCTGCTACGGGGCTTATATCGCGGCGGAAACGGGTAAACGCTTCTCACTGGCGGAGTGGATGTGATTCGGACGCTAGAATCAGATGTAATGTGCTTTATGAATCCTTCCCTTTTAGGACATTCGCAACGGAACTCTTAGAGATCTCCTCCCGATCACAACCGCCTATGCGCGGCATGGCAAGACGCCCTGCCTATCGTAATACTCCTGATGCTGTGTAAGATCTAATCTGTATAGAAAAATACTTCACCGTATAATTGAAAGCAAGTAGAGACAAGAATGAACGATCCGACCAAAGAACTGGAACAAATCCTATTGAGACAAATTGAAGGCGAAGTCCGCTTCGATCCGTATTCCAAAGCGCTCTACAGCACGGATGCGAGCCTTTATCAGATAGAACCTATTGGCGTTGTCGTACCGAAAAACAAAGCGGATGTCATTGCGGCGGTCAAAATCGCTTATGAACGAAATGTACCCATCCTACCACGAGGCGGGGGAACGAGTTTGGCAGGACAAACCGTAGGGGAAGCTATCATCATCGACATGTCCAAATATATGAATCAAATCATTGAGGTCAATGTCGAGGAAAGATGGGCTAGAGTACAACCGGGAATCGTAATCGATAATTTGAATCACTACCTCGAACCCCACGGTCTGATGTATCCACTGGACTTGGCGACAAGTAGTCGAGCGAATGTAGGCGGCACAATCGGCAACAACTCTGCCGGGTCGCACTCGCTCATTTACGGTAAGACCATCGACCATGTCATGTCGCTTGGCCTTGTTCTTTCTAACGGCGACGAGATTATTGCCGAGCCGATTTCGTATGAGGAACTTGCGACGAAATGTGAGGGAGACTCGGACGAGGGGCACATCTACCGAGAAATCTGTAGAATCACGGCGGAGAACGAGGAAGAAATTCGGAAACGCTACCCACGCATTCTCAGGCGTGTCGCGGGATACAACTTGGACGAGTACATTTCTGATGCGGGAACGAAAGAGGTTACCCCGTACCGGCGTGATGGTTGTGACGCCGACCGACCGTTCAGCCTCGCCAAGATTGTCGTCGGATCGGAGGGCACGCTTGCAACCATTACCGAAGCAAAAATTGATCTGGTCGAAACGCCCAAAATGACCGCACTCAACGTACTGCACTTCGAGACCCTGATTGAGTCGATGGAGGCGATGCAACCTATTCTAGACTGTAATCCGACCGCAGTTGAACTAATCGATGACAAAATCATCAACATGACGAAGCAGTCGCTTGAGTTCTCGCGAGTAGCCAATTTCATTAAAGGCGATCCCGGCGCAGTTCTGGCAGTGGAATTCTACGGCGACTCCAACGATGAACTGTACGAAAAACTTGACGCTCTTGAGCGCAAAATGAAATCCGTTGGTTTAGGGTACGCTTTCGTGCGCTGTTTTACCGCCGAAGAAAAGCAACGTGTCTGGGAGACGCGGAAAGCGGGGCTTGGATTGCTCATGGGTACGACGGGAGATCATAAACCGGTTGGGTTTGTTGAAGATGCCGCTGTTGCAATTAAGGATCTGCCCGAGTATGTGCGGCGATTCGACAAAATTGTCGCCGACCACGATACAACCGCCTCCCACTATGCGCACGCTAGTGTTGGATTGCTTCATAATCGACCGGTCATTAATCTCAAGTCGGAGTCCGATATTCAGAAGATGCACTCTATCGCCGCGCATGTTCGAGATCTGCTGATGGAACTCGGCGGTGCAATGAGTGGCGAGCACGGCGACGGGCTTGTGCGCAGCGAATGGATCGAAAGCATGTTCGGCCCCCGGATCTACGGTGCCTTGCGTGAAGTCAAATCCGCTTTTGACCCGACCAACATCATGAATCCGGGTAAGATTATTGATCCGCCGCCAATGACCGAATCGTTACGGTTTGGACCAAACTATCGCACTATCAAGATTGATACCTACTTTGATTTTTCGAGCCAAGACGGATTCGCCGGGGCGATTGAGATGTGCAACGGCGTCGGGGCATGTCGAAAGACCTTGACAGGAACAATGTGCCCTCTTTTATCGGAACGCGTGAAGAGGAACATTCCACCCGCGGCAGGGCAAATGCTCTGCGCGCTGTCATTTCAGGAAATCTGGCGCGCGAGGATTTCAAGAGCGAACGGCTTCACGAAGTGCTTGATCTTTGCCTGGAGTGCAAAGCCTGTAAAGCGGAATGTCCATCGAATGTGGATATGGCAAAGATCAAATACGAGTTTCTTGCCCACTACTACAAAGAACGCGGGTTGCCGATCCGCAATCGCCTTTTTGGAGATATTGCCCGGTTCAGCAAGTTTGGATCGAAGTTTGCGCCGCTGTCGAATTGGTTCGCTAACCGTCGGTTTTCCAAGCGAATCTTGGAAAAATACGTTGGAGTAGATCAACGGCGTTCCTTGCCAAGATTTGTCCACAGAACTTTCGAGAAACGGTTTGCAGGACGGCAGCGCCCAACCGGAAATCAGAGAAAACAAGTTGTTCTCTTTCACGATACCTTTATGAACTATAACTACCCTCACATCGGAGAGGCGGCGCTCCATGTGCTGGAAACTGCGGGGTTCGAGGTAATCTTGCCGCAGAAAAAGTGCTGCGGGCGCCCGATGATTTCCAAGGGTATGCTTGATCAGGCGATTGAAAATGCGCGATACAATGTCGAACAGTTAAAACCGTACGCGGCGAAGGGAATCCCCATCGTCGGGTGTGAGCCGAGCTGTGTCTTGGCGCTGCGAGATGATTACGTCGATTTGATTGAGGGCAGTGATGCCAAACTCGTCGGAGAGCATGCCTTCATGATCGACGAGTTTCTGATGGATGCTCATGAAGCGGGCGAACTCAACCTGGATTTTACCGATGATCGGAAAGACATCCTTTTCCACGGTCACTGCCATCAGCGGGCGATTGTGGGCATCCAACCCTCGGTGAAAGCCTTGAGTCTACCGCCGGGCTTTAATGTCGAGGTCATAGACTCAAGTTGTTGCGGCATGGCAGGCTCGTTCGGCTATGAGAAGGAACACTACGATCTGTCGATGAAGATTGGCGAATTACGCCTATTTGGCAAAATTAAAGAGAAGGAGGGAGATTTTGAAGTGGCGGTAGCGGGAGTTTCGTGCCGGGAACAGATTAGGCATGGCACCGGCAAAGAACCGAAGCATCTGATTGAGTTGCTCGCAGATGCTATCCGCTAGGGGTGAAAGAAAAGCAAAACGTGCACTGCCTCAAGACATCTATCACACGAGTAGTGGAAGGTTGACTACAGAAATCTGGGGCATCTTTAGCGCATATTCCAGCCTACGTTTCAAATCGGCAATCGTTTCAATTCGTAGTCCGCTAAGTCCGAATGATTCTGCAAGTTTTATGACATCGGGTTGAGTAGTCTGATGTTGATGCTCAATAACCAATACGCAAGCATTTATGCCCTTTTCCGCCGCTGTAATGAGTTCCGCCGCCATCAGAGGGAATTCATCACGGTTCGTTACAGCGACAATTTGGCGGTTCCGATGCGCAATCTTCGCGCCAATTGCGGCGGGAATTGCATATCCCGCAACCCCCAAATCAAACGAATGCAGGAGAGTACGCGGCGAAGAAACATCAAAGTGATTGAGCAGAAGGTTAACGAGGAATTCTCCACTCACCGCCAGAATTGCTTCTTTGTCCAATACGGATCGCAGAACTTCCACAATTTCTTCGTTCGTACCTTGATTAGGTGTACGGTCGCCAAATGCGCGTGAGCCAGTCGTGGGGATTCTCCACTCATTATGCGTTTCTAGTTTCTCGTCTTCGATGATTCCAATAATTTGCCCCAAAGCGGTCTTCGCATCGGCCACCATACCAATCCGCACGGGATAATTTCTGCCGATTACCTTTTCTTCAATATCAATCTGAATGAGATCTTTCGGCAAACGTAACTGTCCGTCCCTTGTCGTGCGCCGCGACAAACTGCACCCAATCGCCATCACGGCATTAGCTTGGAAAACGGCGGGTTCCGGATCATCGACCGCGGAACCAATCAGTCCCGCTGAGAGTGGATGTGCCGATGGGATTACCCCTTTGCTCATAGGTGTGAAATACACCGGTGAGTTCAAGATTTCAGCCAGTTGAGTAAGTTCGGCTTCGGCGCCTGCCGACACAACTCCGCCGCCTGCGATGATGGCGGGGAACTTTGCGTGCGTCATCATCTCTGCGACGAGCGTCGTAAGATGCGACGTAAGCATGTTGAAGTATGCCGCGAGTGGAGCTCCCTGAGAAACATTTCCTCTGGAAGGGAGAAACTCGGTCGATTCACTCTCTAATGCGTCAGACGGGATTTCTAAATGAACTGGCCCCGGACTGCCAGATTCTATTTGCTCGAATGCTTGGCCAATCGTTTGCGTAATCTCTTCACGATTTTCGACTCGCCAATTCCATTTTGTCACGGCGTCGAATAGTTTCTGCAAGTCCACGTGATTAAAAGGGTCGCGATGACGGTCTAACGGCATACCGGATGTCGTATCATCGACAAATGTCTGCTCTGTAATCAGCAGCAACGGTATATTATCCGCATGAGCAGATGCAATCCCGGGAACTGCACTGATCGCCTCTTCTCCACCATAAAGATGGCAAATCCCTACATCGCCCGTCGCACGGGCGTATCCATCAGCCATGAGAACGGCAGCTTGCGCCGATTGCACGGAGAAATATTGTATTTTGTCAAATCTTTCGACGGCATCGCGAATCTTAGATGCGCCTTCTCCCGACAGTCCGAAGACAGTACAAGCCCCATGCAATTCAAGCAACTCAACAATTAAATCATCACCGGATATTACCAATTCCTGCCTCCTAAGGTACTGCGTGAGATGCATGAAACCGTAACGTCGTCCATGCGTCCAATGGTATGGGTTGAGTCTTTGAACATCAGGGGTTTACCATGAACTCAAAAATAGTGTCGGGAATAAATCAACCCCTGAACAAATGCTGCTTTCGCTTCATTTATCCAGTTGAAAACTGCTAAATCTTAGAACCTCATACTGTTTGGAGGAAATGTGATCGCACTGAATCCGTTAGCTATAGAATTGAACGAGAAAATCCAATCCGTGAATCCGGTTGTTTTCGGCCTGTTGTCTTCACTTGGTCAGCGAAGTTATGTTTCCAGCGGTATTCTAAGCCAAAGCATGGAGGCAAATCTAAAGGCGTATCGCCTCAACGCAACCCGCGCCGCCGCGCTTGAAAATGATAGTGCCATGTATCTTGAGAGCTCTCGTGGATTTGCCCCGGAGTTTGCGCCTAATATGATTTACAACTATGCGCCAGCGCTAGGCCAAATAGAGCTGCGGAAACAATGGAAAATTCAGATGATTGCGGAAAATCCAACACTGGAAGGAAAGTCGTTCGGCACACCCATTGTTACGAGTGGAATGACGCACGGTTTCAGTTTAATTGGCGACCTTTTTGTAGACGAGGGTGATGTATTGGTCTTGCCCGATAAAATCTGGGGCAATTATCAATCAATCTTTGGGAGGAAACATGGGGCGGAAATCGTAACCTATCCGTTCTTCAATTCTCAATACCGGCTGAATACACACGGGTTTTCCGAGTGTCTCATACAGGCAGCTGAACGACATCAAAAGCTGATCGTGATTCTTAACTATCCGCATAATCCTACGGGTTATGCCATCAACTCGGAGGAAGCAAGGCAAACCACTCAAGCGATCAAGCGGGTTGCTGAGGGTGGAAGCCAGCTCCTTGTCATTGTTGATGATGCCTACTTTGGTTTGTGGTACGATGGCGATGTATTGCATGAATCCATCTTTGGATGGTTGACTAACCTTCATCCAAACATTATACCGGTCAAGATTGATGGGGCTACAAAGCAGGAGTATGCATGGGGATTGCGCGTGGGCTTTCTTACCTTCGGCCTAGACGAGGAGGAGATGAAACCGTTGGAAGAAAAGATGATCGCTCTCATTCGCGTGAGTACGTCGGGCGCCGCCCAGTTGTCGCAGACAATGGTGTATCAGGCGATGAGTACTCCCGAGTATAAATCAGAAAAACAGCAGAAATATGAAATTCTAAAGGCTCGCGCTCTTAAAGTTAGGGAGGTCGTATACGCTCCAAGCTATAGAGAATTATGGGAGGCGTACCCGTTTCAGGCCGGATATTTCATGTGCATCCGCCTAAAGCAGGGAAATGCCGAAGTGGTGAGGCAGCACCTTCTTGACGAGTACGGTATTGGCATTGTTTCCCTTGGGGATAACGATCTCCGAATTGCATATTCCTGTGTGGAGGAATCAGAGATTCAATCACTGTTTGATACTATCGCGGAGGCAATACGCGCTTAACCGCACTGCGTTACCGACGCCGGCCGGTTTTAGTTGTCCGTTCTCTCGCTGAATCTTTCTCTTGATTCGCAGACCAATGGAGCGTTGGGTGCATGACTATTTGCGAAATGTAGGCCCCTTGAAACTGCATTTCGCAAGAAATTCTCCCAGTCGTCTGTCTTGACCTACTTCAAAACTTCCCAAAGACGCGAACGAAGTTCTCCATATAGTTTTGGTCGTTCACGTCGCTCGTCGCACGCTGGTCAATATATCGAACGCCGATGTGCAGGAAAAGTTCCTTCTCGTATGCCGTGAAACTCTTCTCCATTTCAGCAAGGAGGGCTTGGCGCAGGAAATCATTGTCGTCCGCGAGCATATCGTTGAAGAACAAAACTTGACCTCCTCCGGTAATTTTAATGGTTTTCGTAAACTGATAGACCGCTTTCAAAATCACCGCCGTAGCCATGTCCCGAACGTGAGCATGTCCAATCTCGCGGAGGCGGACATGATCGGACGTGGACTCTCCGTCGATCTCACCCGATACTCTCACTGCATCAATGCGACTCTCCGCCATCAAAAAGCCGTTGCGAACCGTGTACTTGAGCATGGGGCTAATTTCGAGTGATTTCGATGGCCGCAGTCGATAAAGTGTTTTGAAGATGCCGACTTCGTAATGTTTATCCGCCCCATCCATGTCGAGATCGTATCTCAGTTTTAAGCGCGACGTAGTCACCATTCGTTCAATCCCTGAATATTCCCATGTCAGTTTAACCGTGTCAATGAGGTCATTTTGCATGAACAGAGGATCCTCGCGGCGTTTCTCAACTTCAATGCCTCCGTCTGCGGCGTAGAACTGGATGTCGCCCGCTGCCTCCATCTCTGCAACTCTAGGCAACTTTCGGTATAGTTTCGCCTTGTCTAAACTCAAGAATCCGGCGAAATACCACGTCTCATCCGGGATTCGGTCTTTGACGAACTTAAGTTCATTCTCAAATACCACAGAGGTGTTCTGAGTGAGTTTCTTCCTGTAGACCAAATCCGAGAACGCTTTGGTTGATGAAGCCGTCACATCCGCGTTCCGCCCCTTCAGACTACGCTCATACTGCACACCTAGCTCATGATCGATCGAGCTGCCTTCTCGACTGGTTTTTCGTTGCATGAGTAAACGCACGCCGCGCAATCCTACGTCGAATTCATAATTGGGGTCTTTGTCGTTTTCCTCTTCATCTCGGATTCCGTTGTTATTCCGATCGCTCTCGTCGAGAAAATCCTCATCGACGTCGAACAGTAGGATGTCGTCCTCGTAATCGAATGTTCCGTTGTTGTTCTTGTCAAGATCTCCTGGGATGATTAGGGAAGGCGGATCTTCTCCCGTATTATCGGTGTATCTGTCTCCGTCATCGTTGTCTCCAACGGAACGCGACGCGTCGAATAGGTGCCCGACGCGAAACACTTCAGCTTGAAATATCGTGTCGCCGACCGTCCGGAACCCTTTGAATACCGTGGTTGTAGCATCAAAACGAGAAGAGAAGGTTCTGTCTAGCGCGCCCTTCGGCGTGACCGCCAATTCTCCTCTAAACCCATAGTTTGCAAAGTTTGTCTCCGTGTCTATTGCCCAGACGGGCGTGTCTCGAAAATACCACGAGAGACCAAGCTTGGATTTACCAAACTTTGTGACTTCGCGAATCCCGAAACCGGAACCCTCCAAATCCTCACGCCCAACTACGGGATTTACAAGACTTGGCACCATAATAAATGTCCAATCGGTGCGCTCCGCACGTATATCCCAGCGCACACCTGAGAAATCGATACGGTCAAAGGTCGATTTTGTAAACGTCGTTGGTACTTCCCCGAGGCTCAAGATATTCTTGACGTTACCGGCGGTTTCTTCTATGACCATCACACTGTGGAATCCGCGCCGAAACACTCGGTCAAAGTCAAAATCGTTCTGCCTAATCTGTTCCAAATCCGTGTCCGCGAGAAAATCACGCCTATTGGTAAAATCATACTCCACGCGGCCCGACAGGAACAATTTGCCAAATAAACTGTATACGTCTTCTGCTTCGGCTTGGAGAACTAAAACGTCCGAGATCCAAAGTATCAGCAGCCCCAAGATTACGTAGTGCCGTAGATTAACGTGCGCAGGACATTTTCTCATTAAGGGTTCCTTTAATCTCATCTAATCTCCTATGATTGAGGCAGAGACTGTGCTTTATGAAATTGGGGCACGCTCCATCATCTGTAAGGGTTGGGGCGTCCCAACTCCTTGGATAAAACGTATCGAATTATGCTGCTCATACACCTCAGACAATTACGCCTCATATCCCATCGTGGTCGAAATGCTCGGTGAAAACGGTCAAAGTCTTCGTAAGCGTGTCGTACCGAGTTAAACCGCCGTGCGTGCCTATCCAAACGAATTCGCCATCCATTGCTATTGATGTAACACCGTTGTGTGGTAATCCATCCGCCATGGCAAGAATCGTGAACTCGCCTGTTGCTTTCGTCAACACGGTCACCCCGTTGTCAAATGTACCGAACCAAATCGCCGTGTCACTGATGGCGATAGACGTAATCAAGTCCGATCCTAACCCGTCCTCTTTCGTATAAACACGCCAAGTGCCGTTAGCCGTGTCGAAAGTAGTCGCGCCATGTCCGCTGCCGAACCACACGTGAGTCCTGTCAATGCCGATACAACTCACCTCCTGGCTGGCGAGGCCGTCGCTCTGAGTAAAGGTTTGCCACGTCCTCTCGTTAAAATCATACGCGGAAACTCCCGTCTTCGTACCAATCCAGACTCGATCGTTGTCGACCGCCAGGCAACGAACGTCATCGTTTTTCAGGCTCTTGGTGTATTTCCGGGCCACTGTCGGGGTGATTTCGATTGCGGCGTTGTATGTTTCCCAAGCGTTTGGATCGTCGGAGAGTATATTGTGTTTGCTGACACCGTTCTTGGTGCCAATCCAAACATCGGTGCTGTTCTCACCGATCGCGCGGATGTCCACGCTCGGCAAATGATTCTCCTCCGTATACGCATCGAACCTATCGGCGATTTTATCATATCTACCGACGCCGCCTTCGGTAGCAATCCACACATAACGCTTGCCGACTGACAAATCAACGACATTGTTGTCGACTAATTCACTAATTTCCTTCTCTCGCTTGCCCCCTTCCTCTTCCTCCGATTCGTCCGCCTCCTCGTTGTTTTCGTCCTCATTCATCGCCTTCTCGAAATGACGCCAGGTGTCATATTTTTTGTCGTAACGACTCAATCCACGTTGTGTTCCTGCCCAAACGTATCGCTCGTCCACCGCCACAGCCGCAACGCGGCGGCTCGCTAACGTTTCCTGTTTTACGAAGGTCGTCCAAATGTCCTTCATCTTGTCGTAGCGGCTCAGTCCATTTGCCGTACCAACCCACGTATACTCTGGATCTACCTTAATACCGTAATTACGAATCTCATTGCTTGCCAAACCGTCCTCGGTTCCGAAAGTTAGCCAAGCTCCCGAAGCTTCGTAATGTCGGAAGACGCCGTTCTCGCTCGTGCCAACCCAAAAGGAATCACCATCTTCCGCCACAGCTTCCACTTTACCCCAACCAATCGGCATTCCGCCCTCTCGAGTAAAGGAACTCCATGTCCCGGTAGTACGATTGTATCGGTCAATTCCACTCCACCCGTAGCTCCACATGTACCGGTTGCCCCTATGTCCGGATACCAAGCCTAGCGCCCGAAGCCCCGCTCGCTCGTTGTAGATAATCCACTTGTCCCCATCTGCGCGGTAACGACTAACACCTTGACGCTCTCGATCTGTGACCCAAGAATAGGCGTTCCCGCCGCCGGTCCACACATCTTCTCCATCAGCTGCGAGCCAGTATGCCTGTCGAGAAGCTAGTCCATGCGCTTCTGTGTACGCCGTCCATGTTTTCGTGCGCCGATCGTATCTCCGTATACCGTGTTCGCCTGTTCCGAACCAAACATAATCAGTCGTACACGCAACCGACTGGACCCGTCCGCCATCGCCCGGCTCGACGACGTAGAATGTCTCCCATTGTCCGGTTCGCGTATCGTAATGTGCACCGCCTCCTCCGCGCAGCGAGACCCAAACTCCGTCAGATGAATTAACTGCTATCTCTTCGGTGCGGCGATTGAGTGTCAAGTGCTTCCATGTATCGAGTCGCTTATTGTAGTGAAGCATCCCGATGTCGGTTGTAAACCAAACATCATCCGCTCCCACCGCTATGCGTGGTACGTCCGTGATGATTGAAGGTTTGCGAGAGAGTGGTAGAGATTCTTTAGTATAAGTCATCCAAGTGTCCGTCCGCCGATCGAACTTCAGAATGGCACCGTTTGGCGACGCCGACCAGTTGAGAACCCAAAGATAATTACCATCTTGCGCCATCCAGCGAATGTCATTTTCCCGCAAAATGTCCGTGGCATGATAAGGTTTATGGTAATCCCATCGGTTTCCCGATTCATCCCGGATGGCAAGCCCTGCGTCCGTACCGAAAAACACCCGGTCATCGCCGAGAGCGATACTGCGTACGTTATTATGTAGTAAACCATCCGATTTCATTGTAAATGTTCGCCGCCCCTTGAGGTTGTCATCGAAGCGACAAACTCCGCCGGGAGTGCCAACCCATATTGCGTCATTATCTACGACAATAGACCTCACATTCCGGTTCGGCAACCCATCTGTAATGTGAAAGACGGTATCGTCTGCAATTTTCCACAGGCCGTTTCGCGTACCCGCGAGCAACTCACCCTTCAATCCCTGGGCTAACGTGTTGACGTAGTCTTCAATCGGCGGATAGCGTTCAAAGGGTTCTTTCCCAGACGATTGTCGATATAGTCCGGTCGGTGTCCCGGCCCAGACACCGCTGTCAAGTCGGAGAGAAGAGGTCACCCATCGATCTTTCAGATAAGATTTGATAAGCGGTTGACGATTCTTGGTCGTCAACTGTAACACCGTGAGCCCGCTTCGTGTGGAAGCCCACACCTCTTCCCCGATGATGCTAACGTCTGTCACGAAATCGTTCGCCAATCTGTCTCGCTGCGTGAAGAACCTCCAGCGACCTCCTTCAACAACTCCCAATCCGAGCGGCGTACCGATCCATGTTAAATTATTCGTGCGATCAATCGCAACAGAAGTAATGTAGTTCGTGACAAGTCCATCCGCTTTGGAATAGGTTGTCCAGATGTCGCTGGTTAGGTCATACCGACTAAGTCCCCGGTTTGTACCAATCCATGCGGTGGAACCGGAGCATGCTACGTCATGAATCTGAGTCGATGCGAGTCTGTCCTTTCTAGAATACCAGCGCCATGATGTGTTCGATTTGTCAAATCTCCCTAACCCGCCTTCGGCTGTACCAATCCAAATGTATTGGCCGCTGCTTTTCAAGTCCGAAATATGATCGCTAACTAGACTCTCCTCAGCTGTGTATTTGAACCAAGTGTCGACCGTTGTAAGATAACGTCGAATCCCACGGTCGGCGGAACCGAACCAAACACTATCGCCGTCAACAACAATCGCTTCAATGTAGTCGCTTTCCAAAACGGTTGTTTTGTCGTGGCTCTCGGTAAAGGTTTGATTGGCGATGCTAAACCTGGTTACACCGGAATTCTCCGTGCCGACCCAAACGGCATCTGGACTGAGCCCAACGCATACCACACGATTGTCAGCCAATCCCTCCTCCTCCGTGTATGTGTTCCATGCGTCCTTGGCTTTGTCATAGCGCTTCAGTCCACCCTCCGTGCCGAACCAAACATACTCGGTATCCGCCGCAATGGCGGTGATTACGTTAAGCCCTTTCTTCTCTTTTTCGATCAACGACGCCCAAGCGCCCGTAGAGGTATCATAACGCGAGATACCACCTTCGGTTCCGACCCAGACGTGGTGCCCGTCAATTGCAACCGCATTGACGTGATTGTGAGTCAAACCATCACGCTTCTGAAATTTTTCCCATGCTCCAGTTTTCGCGTCATACCGGTTAAGCCCAATACGCGTACCGATCCAAATAATTGTGTTATCAACAGCTATGTCGGTAACATCATCGGAGATCAGACCATCCTCTCGATCCAGCTTTGTCCAGCGGTTATCCGCTTCATGAAAAACACTCACGCCCCGATCGGTTCCAACCCAAATATTCCCACGATTTGCATCAATACAGCGGACATTGTCGCTGGTTAATCTTTCCTCGGTTTTTACTTGGGTACTTGCCCTTTGGTCGATAACCGACAGCTGCTCTTGATGATAGATTTGAGCCGCACTCGGGGCAATCGAGCGCTGATGAAGTACGATGATTGCAAATCCAATCGTGTAAAACATAATGCATGATATAAATTGCGCTTGTGTTCTCATGCTATCGTTATAGGTGGTCCCCAAATGATTAGGTTAGGCATTTTATGAGAGGATTCTACCTAATGAGTGCAACAGCTCAAATGCCATCCTTCAATTACTGAACGCCTCAGCATAACTCGTCCAAGTTCCCACGTGGCGATTGTAGCGGCACAAACCAAGTTCTGTTCCAAACCAGATTTGTTCGCCGTCAACTGCAATCGCTCGTACGCCATTGTGGATTAGCCCGTGCTCGACGTTGAAGATTTTCCATTCTCCTGTGATTTTGTTGTATCGCGTCGCACCTGAGTTGGCAGAACCAAACCAAATCTCCGTGCCGTTGACGGCAATACACGTCACGATATGGCTTGCCAACCCGTCCGAGGGTGTGATGCGAACCGTGTCTTTTGATACGATGTCGTACTTGGTTACTCCTCGATTTGTGCCAAACCAGATGATGTTGCCGTCAGTGGCAATGGTGCTGATGTCTTCGACATTCAAGTCTTCCTTCGTTAGAATCGTCGCCCACGTTTCATTCTCTCGGTTATATCGACATACGCCTTCATCCGTGCCGAACCAGACGAAATCTTTAGCTACTGTTACGCAGCGAACGTCATTACTCAGAAGCGTGTGCGCGTATTGACGCTCGTCCCCCATTGTCTCAATCTCGAGAGTGTGCGAGTGCGTTTCCCACGAATTTGGATCATCCGATAGACGGTTGAATATGGCGGTTCCACTGTCCGTCGCGACCCACAAATCGTAACCTTCAACGTCGATATCGCGCACAATGTTGGAGGGCAAACCGTTCTTCACCGTGTACTCTTCCCATGTATCGGCCGCTTTATCATACCGTCGTAATCCTCCGTCAGTACCAAGCCAGAGATATTTCTCATCAACAGTTAGGTTTTTTGCACCCCAAGCCCAATCCCCCCTATACGGGTGACGGGTCCATTGATTCTTTTCCTTATCATAACGATGTAAACCGTTAGGTGTACCTACCCAGAGATACCGGCTGTCAGCTGCAATCGCTAAAACCTTTCCCGGGCCGATCGCGCTAGACGTACGCGAGGCAATAAACGTCGTCCACGACTCTGTTCGCTTGTCATAACGGGACAATCCTCCGTTGTTTCCGACCCAAACGTAATCATCGTCCACCACCATCGAATCCTCGGCTAACTGGTCGTGAGGAAGTCCTGTCTCATAGTTCAAGAACCTCCAGTCCTTGGTGGCTTTGTTGTATCGTCCGATGCCGGTTGATTGTGTTGCCAACCAGACGTTTTCCGGAGTCTCAACAAGCTGCATTGCTGCCCCAAACCACTCCCGGTAATATTTTCCACGACTGATTCTAGGCGTTTTCAGTTCTGACCACGATTGAGTGCTATAATGGTATTTGGAAGCGATTGGGTCCCCCCAATCGGTCCAAGCGTGCAACATCCAAAACCCATCAATTCCGGATTGAATGCCAAACGTTACGCGTGAAGTGACCCGGTGTTCGGAAAGGCTCTCCCACTCCTCGGTACGCCGATTGTACCGAGAGGCGTCACCCCAAGCTGTTATCCAAACATAATTGTCATCAATGAGTATGTCGTTGGTCTCACCGTGGCCAAGGCCATCTCGCTGAGAAAAGGTTTCCCACGTTTCGGTCGATTTATCAAACCGTTTGATTCCCTCCCAAGCAGTGGAAACCCAAACATATTCGGAATCTACCGCAATCGTCCCTAAAGTGCTCCAAATTGCGCTTGGTGAGATTTCCCAGTGTTGCCAACGGTCTCTCTCTATTAAAAGGCGGCCAACCACGCCCCCAATGTGGAGCGTCCAGATATGGTCTCCGTCAAGCGTGACACTCCATATTTCATTGTTTGGCAAACCATCTCGCATGGCGTAGTGACGCCATGTGTCGCTGAGTCTGTCGTAACGCAAAAGCCCGGCGTTGGTGCCGAACCAGACGGTTTCATCATCGGTCGTAATTCCATGGACGAGGGTAATGGGCGGCGCATTTGGCTGGAGTGGAAGATCCTCCCTGCTGAAGAATCGAAAATTCTCCATGACTCGATTATACTGGCCGATTGCCCCTTCGGTTGTGTCCTTCCAATTACCGAACCAGATGAAATTCCCATCTTCTTGGAGATGGGCGACCCGATTTGCGTATAACACCTCGGTGGTTTTCGACGCAACATGCCGTGTCCACTGCTGCGTTTCTCTGTCGAAACGGCTCACACCGCCAATCGTCCCAATCCACACGGCAGGCTCAGTGATTGAAATGGCTGTGACATTATTCGCAGCAAGATCGCTGTTCGTGCTCTCATGTGTGTAGACTGTCCATCTATCGGCGTTCAAATCGTATGTTGCCAACCCGTTTGGAGTACCAAGCCAGATTTCTTCACCGGCAGCCTCAAGCGTGACGACATTGGCGTGAGTGATGAGACGAACGAAGTGAGGAACAGGAACGGGAAACTCCACGTCAAAGCGCGTATCTAGCTTGCTTGACGGAATTTCCGACGTCGCTTCTGCCGACGGTTGATGCGATTTTGTAGCTTTCGGATCTGATAAATCTTTCAATCTCACCAATCCCATTCTCGTTCCGGCCCACAGGGAGTCGCTGCTGAATGAAATCGCATTTACCCAGTTTCCGCGTAAGCGACCCACGTGTTTAAGCGTCGGAGAAGTTTCGGTTGACCGATCGAAATAGAGGAGTCCCTCCGAGGTTGCAATCCATATAAACTCCTCGGTGAGTAGAATGTCGTTTACCCAGCCGAGATTATCGAGTTCGCCGGAATGTGAATTCCACAAATCCGTAAGCGGATGGTACGTCGAAATGCCATCTCTCGTTCCCACCCAAAGTTGAGCGCGTGACTTGTCCCAAGTAAGGCATGTGACAAAATCGTCAGCCAACCCATTTGCGGCGTTATAGAATTGCCATTTTCCAGTTCCATAACGCACTCCTAGTCCTCTTGGCGTGCCCATCCAGAGTGCGTCACCACTATCCGCAACACCAGTGATGTAGCTATCGGCTAATCCATCCGCTTTGCTAATCGTACGCCAATCGAGCGAAGACTCTCCTATTCTGTATTCATTGAGACCATTCCGTGTTCCAACCCAGACCTTCGATTTCGTGGCTAGTAAGCTCTTTACATCATTGTCGCTAAGCGCCAGTATTTCTCCATACCTCGTCCACTCATCACTACGTAAATCGAGTCGTACCACCCCGTGTTCGTGCGTGCCGAACCACACCACGTTCCCATCCGCCGCGATTGCGGTGATATGATTCGAAGGCAAACCATCTTCCGTCGTATATTGCCTCCATGCGTTAACGGACAGGATATACTGCTGCGCGCCGCCATCGGCCATGCCAATCCATAGCGATGTCCCATCCATTACGAGCGAACGAATCTGATCACTAGTCAATCGATCTCTCTTTGTGTATGTGCGAGCAAACTCGGAATTCCGCACATCATAGAGACTGACCCCCTTGTTCTCTGTACCGAACCAAACTGCATCCTCATTGGCTGCGATAGCACTTACATCATTGTCAACAAGTCCGCCTTCCTTGTCGTAGTTGCTCCACGAATCTGTGAGTTTATCATATCTGGATACTCCTGCTTCGGTTGCTACCCAAAGATAGTTGGCATCGACCGCAGTCTTTTTCACCCTATCGCCGGCGAGGCCGTCCGCCTTTTGCTTTCGCGCCCGCGTGTTTGTTTCTTTGTCGTAGCGTGAGAGCCCCTTCGGCGTTCCAAACCAAACAAACCTTGAATCGACGGCAATACAGGTTACTGTGCGATCGGCTAATCCATCATGGGGCATGTATTGCCTCCATTCGTCCATCACGGTATTGTATCGGCTAACGCCTCCTCTCGTGCCGATCCAGACCTCTTTCCCGTCTAGTGCAATCGCCAACACGTCATTGTTGGCAAGCCCATCGGCAATCGTGAAATTTTCCCACTGACGTTTGACTTTGTCATAACGGCTAACGCCTCGGTCGGTACCAACCCATACATAACCCGAATTCATCTCTACTGACGAAACCCGGTCGCTGAGGAGCGGATTTGTCAATGTAGGCGCATGTACTTCAGGGAGCCAATCGGGAGATGAAGCTACTGTGAGTGTGGCGAAACTAAGCACGGTCAGGTATAGGATAAGGCAAGACACAGTACGTGCGTGACGCGTTATTGTTAGCCTTCTCAAAGTGCTATAGTAATCAATATTCATACTTATACGCATGTCGATCTTCAGGAAAGTGAACTGCCAATCGGGCTTGAGATGAAAGGAGCGGAGCCAGGCAATTTGATGACGATAGATTAATTTGACAGGTCAACTGTAGAAGCAATCAAGCGAATGGATATCAAGCGCGTTAGGGTTCCCTGATCACTCATCAAATTGAGAATGGAATGCTCAATAATTCTAGAAACTCGGCAGGCCAGTCATTCGGTCCGGGGAAGTGCCCGGTTCAGAGCAGTGCGGAAGGAAATCTTTCGCTCTTCCATCCTTCCAACTATCCGACGCCTCAAAGCGGTACTCTTTTGGAAGCTTTGCGGCAAACTCACTGCCGATCTTCTTCCTGATCGAAATGCCGAGTAAAGATGGTCCAGGTGTCGGTGGTCGTATCATAACGACTTAGCCCTCGCGCTGTCCCTATCCAGAGATAATCTTCGTCCGTGGTAATGTCCAATACGCGATTGTGGCTTAATCCATCCGCCCGCGTAAACTGTTTCCAGCCCTGTGTTCGCTTGTCGTAGCGCAGTAAGCCGTGGTCAAATGTTCCAAACCACACGTCATTGCCCAGCGCGACAATCTGGGTCACTTTGTCAATGGCGAGATCGTTGGCTCGGGCAAAAGATGCCCACTCTTTTGTCTTCGTATTAAAGCGGCTAACACCGCTCTCTGTTCCAAACCAGACCGATTCGCCATCAATACATATACTGCTAATCTCATCACCGAGTAGCCCCTCGTTCTGTGTGAAAGTTTTCCAAGTTCTGCGCCGCAGATCGTGGCGGCTAACCCCTCGTTCCGTACCTACCCAAACGTAGCGTTTGCCGACCGCAATACTTCTTACGCGATTATCAACGAGGCTCTGGGCAAACTCTTGGGACAACGACATCGTGTCCACTTCATCGGCGCGCGCGAAGGTCTCCCACGCATTGGCGCCTTCCGACAATGTGTTATATTTGCTGATACCATGGTCGGTGCCGACCCAAAGCGCCCGTCTGCCTACCGCTGCGACCTTCACATAGTTCGTTGGCAAACCGTTCTTCTCGTCATACTTATCTATCCAATGAGCCCACTTGTCAAACCGCCTTACACCTTTTCCGCTGGTAATCCAAACAAATCTGTCGTCAACTGCAAGATCTGTCACACGATCATGGTCAATGGTCTGATCATGTGCAATGGTCAGCCAGATGTCGTTTTCTTTATCGTATCGGCTTGCTCCTCTGTCAGTTGCACAGTACACGTAACGTGAATCAACTGCGACTGACCGAATAACGTCAGAGAGCAGTGCTCTATTGCCTGTATAACCCGTCCAAATCTCCCTCTCTAAATCGTAACGGCTAATTCCACGGTCACTGCCTGACCAAACGTAGTCTTCATCCACTCGAAGAGTATGGTCGTGAACTTCGCTACTTAACAATCCATCCTCCGTCGAAAATACGGTCCATGACGACGAGGCTTTATCAAACCGACTCACGCCGTGCTCTTCCGCCCCAAACCATACCCCGCCAGCGGTCTCCTGAACATCGTGGAAGTTATTTCCGACAGATTCAGGGTGCCCCCGGAACACTTGCCAAGTTCGATTCTTCTTGTGAAACCCGCTTACCGACACGTGTCCGGCTTCTTCGCCCCAGTGTCCGGAATGTAGTACCCACAGATAATCAACGCCGGAAATCAGCTCTCTAATTCCCGTCCTTGCCAAACCCCGTCTGTTGTCGATAACAGTCCATCGATCAAATTCCGCGTCGTATCGGAACAACTCCCATTCGTACGCCCACACATCGTCTTCGTCGGCTACTATATTTGCAATGCGATTCGTCAAGCCGTCGGCGGCGGTATACCGTCTCCATGAGTCCAATTTCTTGTCGTAACGCAATACCCCATCGTGCTGCGCGGGAATCCAAACATATCGAGAATTTGCGTCAAAGAGTGTCTGATGCCGCATGAAGGCAAGATCGCGAATTGTCGCTACATGAGTTTCCCACGTGTCGGAAGCGAGACGATAGCGGCAGAAACGACCATCTCGCAAGCCAATCCATACGTCCTCACCATCGACAAGCAGTGACCGAGACTTCGTGCTCGGAAGCCCATCCTTTGTAGTGTAGTGTCGCCACGTGTCGGAGTTTTTGGAATATGCCAAAATCCCGCTCTCGGTAGCAAACCAGACACGGTCCTTTGCCACATCAAACCAGTCGATACGGTCAATGGGCGGCGCATCAACCGCCTTGACGTCTTCGTTCATGTAATGGGTCCAACTTCCCGTCCGTTTGTCGAACCGAACGATACTACCGTTGGAAGTATTCATCCACGTTATAAACCATACCCAGTCGCCGTCCAACGCCGTGTACTGGATATGGCTATGACGAAGTACGTCGGTCTTTTCCTTTGCCCGAATCGCAGTCCACGAATTCTTTTCTGTATCCAGCCGTCCTATACCACCAATGGTCCCCAGCCATATCTGATTGCCATGAGCGGTGATGTCGCGGATATTTTCATGCCCCATTACCGCTCCGGGCTGCGTGAGATCAAATTGCTGCCATGACTTGGATGCCTTTGAATACTTGCCCAATCCGCGAGGTGTCCCTACCCAAACTGTGTCGTCGACAACCGAGATTGCACGGACATTGTTGTTTGGCAATCCCTCTGCCGTCGTAAAACTTCGCCACCGACTGTCTCGCTTATCAAATTGAGCTAGACCATTCTCGAGTGCCAATCCAAACGAGTTCACCGATCAACCGATATTCGAGTGACGCGATTGCTAATCAGTCCGTCGGCTTCGGTGTAGTGTTTCTCGGTACCGTTTCCCAAGGGGAGTTGATAACACACCGCGATCCGTCCCAACCCAGATAGAATCAGCATCAAGGGCGATACAACTTACCCAATGGTCCCCAAGAGTTTTGTGGATGTACCATTCGTCTCCGTCAACATCATACCAACACAAGCCTGTTCGCGTACCGACCCAAATCCTCTTGCCTACGAGAACCGCAGCCTGTACGAAATCGCCCGCGAGCCCGTGCCTTTTCCGCCAAAACTTCCAGCGGTTATCTTGGTAACGCCCCAAGCCTTTGGCTGTCCCGAGCCAAACGGCATCATCGAGCCAGTGCGACAGCGGTTACGTAGTTGGTGATTAGTCCGTGCGCTTTGGAGAAAGTCGTCCATTCCCCGGACCGCGAATTGAAGCGGCTTAATCCCATCGCGGTTCCTATCCAGAAAACCCCATCCCGCTGTGTAATTGTCTTCACGTTGTCGTTAATCAGCCCATCCGCTCTCCTTACAGTTGTCCAAAGGGCGTTAATTTTGTCAAACTGGACAACTCCATCCTCTCGCGTACCGCACCAGACATAGTTTCCGTCTGGAACAATTGATGTGATGTTCGCGGACGGCAATCCATCGCCTAAACTGTAGTGAATCCACGTATCCGCCGACTTGATGTATCGTTGCACTCCCTCGTTTGTTGTTCCAATCCACACGTACAATCCATCAACCACTATCCGGTTGACTTTGTTTGTCTTGAGTAAATCGTCCCGTGTAAATGTTTTCACAAAGGCTTGATCTGTCTTGCTGTATAAACTGATACCGAAATTCGTCGTGCCAAACCAAACATAATCTTCGTCGATAGCAATCGTAGTCACCTTGTCGTCGGCTAGACCATCGCTTTTGGTGAATTGCGTCCATGAGTCAATCTTCTTATCGTATCTCGACACCCCTTTATCGGTTGCAAACCAAACGTACTCATCTTCAACGGCAATGTCAATAATATGATTGCTCGGCAGTCCGCCATCGCCGGTTGTTCTTAGCGCCCAAATGTTAATGGGCTTATGGTATCTCGCCAAGCCCTTATCCGTACCAAACCAAACGTAATGCCCATCAGTCCTGATTGCCGTAATTCGATTGCTGGGCAAACCATCGTCCCGATTAAAAGTCGTCCACTCTCCGGTCGCAACCTTAAATTTGGAAATTCCGGATTCTGTGCCAAACCAAGCGAATTCTGGTTCGACGGCAATGCTTGAAACTTTGTTGTTTGCAAGTCCCTCTAGGACGGTGTAGCTCATCCACCGTTTTTCGCTTTTGATGTAGCGGTTGACGCCTTTGTCTGTTGCCACCCAAATGTTATGCTTGTCCGCTGCAACATCGTGAATGTGATCGCTAAGTAGCGCAAAGTCCGCGGATACGATGTCCGCCGTATCCACAGTGGGCGCCTGTTTGCTGGGCTGAACAAGGGTACAGCCCGCGAAAATCATCAAGAGAATGGCAAACCAACACTTATTCAATACCATCTTTTCCTATCATTCGAATGGTATGGTGCGATCGGCGATCATCAAATATGCCGCTTAAGTGGTCTATTCGTTAAGAATTTAATGCTTACGAGACTGGCACAGAAAACTGTTCTACCACTCCGGTAAGATCAACTGAGCGGATAGCGAAGGCGATAGAGATCCCTTTCTAACCGCACCGGCGTCCAACACTAACCATATTTTTTTGGAAAATAAACCATTAAGTCGTACATTCGTTAAGTGCTTGCGGAATGACTTCAAAGCAGTATGCATACGCCGTGTGCCGTAATCCCCCTCACACCAACGGGTAGGAACGATCAAGCGAGCGGATAGCGAGCATGATGGAGATCTCTCTCCAAGTCTCGACCGCGCCACCATGATAGAATGTACTTGGCGAGAAGACCATTAAGTGCACAAAATTGAGCTTACGTATTCGCCCCTTCTTGTGTCACGTAAATGTCCGCAAGAAAAGAGTTCGTGCTCCCCGCCTTGCTGTCCAAACTCGTAGCCAGGAGCAGGAAACAATCTCCGCGTTGGAAACCGTGAATGATGTGTCCGATTCCACCGGGCGGAACATCCCACGCCCCGGTAAGCGCCTCATCCGGAGACCCGTCCGTAGTTAGGTCTGTATCGGCATCAAACAGTTCAAACGTACCTGTCGCCTCACCCGCGCCCACCCGTATCTTAACGTGTAGTATCCCATCGTATTCGAAAGGGGTTGTGTCTATTTCAACAAGCGTGTAATCCGGCGCGTCGGTCCCGGAGGCGCGGAAAGTGTGCGAAACCTCTTTCCACTTTCGTCCCAAACTGATGGGGTTCGCTTCTGCATTCAACCGGCGTTTTCCTCCAAACGCTTCTAGCGAACGCCGGAGCAGCGTTAAGTAAGCTTGTGCCCTATTCCTGTGAGGGAGCGCCATCTCTGGTTGGTGCATGATGACCTCTGCCTCCGACGTCAATACCAAAGCGTCTACGGAGTCGCTGTAATTCCGTTGAAGCGTTGCCGCGGCACGACGAACACCATCCTCTTTCGCACCCTCTATCAGCTCTGGTAACTCCCTTAGAAGCACCCAAGTGTTCGCAAAATTTTCGTTAAGTGTGCTGATTACTTCGGAATTTGAGAGCGGACCCGCCCTAAAGTTTTTACCGTTCGCTCAGCACGATTCATCGTCGAGTGGTCCCCAAACCAGGATTGCATGAACGGGCAGATTTATCGCTTCAGCTTGTGCGATTGCTTCATCGATCGGTAACCAGTCGATTTCAGCGAATTTGTAAAAGTTCAATTCTAACTTTTTGCGGGCTTCTTCCGCCGTAATGGCATAGTCCCATGCGATCTCGTTATAATCGTCTGTGTTCGAAGCGAGCAGTTCCATCCGCGGCACAAACACCATATCGACCTCATCATAAGCGCCGATATCAACATTGCTATTCCGGGGTGGAAGATAGAGCGAAAACGCGCGAACGCTCCGCCTCTTCAGGTTAATCAGCAAATGACCCGCAAACTGCGATAGGATATAACGAGATTTTCCCTCATCGTCATTCAGCGAATTTGCGACCCGCCACGCCTCATAAGCATTGCACGACAACACCAACTCCGCGTGAATTCGGAAAACTATCTCCGCGTAATCATTCGAAATTGCGCGGAGACACGCGTAAGCTCCCTCCCTGCCGTTGTGTAGCGCTGTGGTCGCCCCCGGATGAAACTGGCGAAGGAATGGGGCCATCTCGTGCGATTCGAGTTGCCACACGTCCCCAATCTCCACGGCCGACGATGGAAGAAACACTCTGAAATCGTCAACTTCGTATTCTTTTGTGGGCAAGCTCGGGGAAAAATCAAACAATTCAGCGTGTATTGGCGAAGCTTCGTGTAAGTTGAATGTGGAATCCGCGATCGGATCCCAATGTGCTTCAACCTGCACGATAGTCGAACATTGAAGCGTGCCGCTCAAATTGAATTTCATTTTACCTCCAGAAAGTCCTGCTTGATGCATTCAGCCCAGATCGTTGTATTCTACCGCGATGAATTGACGAATTGAGTGTTTTTTTGGATATTCGATTGGGTAGCGGAAAGTGCGATCCGGTTTATCGGTATTCGAAACCGTTCGGCTATAACACTGAATTCTACGGGACAAAATTTGCGTTCTCGCAACTGTGAACATGGCAGACAGACTAGCGATGTCCAACTATTACACAATTTCGGATGCACTTTTCAGTGGATTAACAAACAGAATTCAACAGCTTGAGAGGATTTGACTCGTGGGAATATTTACGTGTAGCGCATGGGCAGATATCTCGTTTGTTTCAATCTGCGGGGAGACTTGAGGCGTTTTGAATATTGTAGGAATGCTATGTTTTAAATTCTCGACATGCTCTGAAATGGGGGGTAGGCATGATTCTTAACAGATGTTTGCTGGACTCATTCGTCGTTTGCGGTATTACGTTTCGTTATTCTGTACAAGAGGTTGTTCCGAAACAGATACTGTCGTTCTGCATGCCACTGGAGGCGCCAATGGTCAAACCCGCGTTCATACTCTATGGTGCGGTCCGGCGCACCAAGCTCCGCACGTAGTTTTTCGGTAGCGTGAATGTCGCGCTTGACTAGATATCGCGTCAAGATCGCAACCCCTGACAGAATTGCAACCATCTCCAGTTTTCCTCGGGTTTTTGGGGTCACACTATGTGTTTTGGGAGCGACGGCGAATAAACACGAGGTTATGAGTATACAACCAATTATCTTTTTCATTTTGTCCGGATAAGATTCTCAGAGAAAAGTATTGCGGCGTGTGCTTCCCACGTTTCCTGCTTAGCGTTTTGCTAACCAAGTTTGGTCGAAGGCTACTACCCCGCCCCAGCCGATGTTGAGATTGCGAAGATGCGACTGGCACAAAAAGTTTGTCGGCAGTAGATACAGGAGAATCAACTCATCGGAACGGTTAAGTTGGTTAATGGCAGCGTCGACGTCGTGAAGGAGTGAAACTGACAGCAATGCAAGATTAGCGTTTCTATCCGTAAGGACACTCCGGAGCGGCGCGGCATCTATATCGACCGCAGAGATTTGCAACCCAATCCGAGACAATAAATTACGCTGTAACCGAGCGGCAATCTCATTTCCGCTGTTGTCCGGCAGGGGAGCGAAGAGAAGCCGAACGGCAGGCGAACTCTTCAGGCGCCGACGTGCTTTTACGGGGTCGTAGTGTCGTGGCGACAACATTGCAGTTGCCTGAGTGGATGGAGCCCCATATTGCAACCGTAGCAACGCGTCAACATCAATTGCATATTTCAGAACATCGAACCATAACGGCGGCTCGGATTGTTCTGACATACGTCGGAGATACACACCAACCGTCGCGTCCGTTTGAATCAAGATTTCATCTGAATCGTCGTCAAGGCGCCTAGGCGTTTCAGTGATTGGTAAATGTAATGCGTCCAAGATACCCGATTCAAAATCAAACAGCGCTTGACGAACTTCTCCATAGTGGCGGAATGTAATTTCATCCAGATAAGGTCTTCCCCATGCGTAGGCGGCATTCGCTTTGATGCGGATTTCCTCGTGTTGAAAAGACGCTAAGCGGTAGCGTCCGGTGCCTATGGGGGGCAATTCGCGTCCGCTTGAGATGTCCGGTTTTGCGATCCATGCGGTTGGCGCCGTGAGTTTAATCAAAAACTCCGTATCCGGCTCTTTAAGCGCAACCCGCACATGCCGATTGTCCAAAACGCTGATGCCGGAAACCCCATTAGAGTCCCTGCGCCGAGAGTTCATCGCGCCGTCGATAGTAAAGAGCGGGTTCAACCAACCGTCAGCGACTTCGTCCGTCCAATTGTCTTTTATAAACCGTTCCCACGCCCCTTTTACGTCGGCTGCCCGCACTGCCTCACCATCGTGAAATCTGGCATCTTCGGCAATCGTGAAACTCCAAATACGATAGTCCGATGAATGTTCCCAACTTTGAGCAATTCCTGCAACAATCTCTCCGTACCTAGTGCGCCTCACAAGCCCTTCATACAACTGAGAAGCTATCTGCAATTCGGCATAATTTAGATAATTGGAATTGTCAAGTGTAGTTACGCGTTGAAATACCGCGTGCCGGAGTTTGCCGCCGAATTGAGGTGGTGACGAAGAATCAACGCTAGTGGAAATTAGAAAGGAAGCAATCGCTAAGAGGACAAGAAAAGAACAATTCCGTGTGCCCATCAGGTTGGTCTAAAGCGTCTGGATTTACGGGTGAGTGCATTGGAGTCTGTTAGCCAACGCGATTATATCCATAACCCTTTCCCGTAATTTGGAACAATGCTTCCGCGGCGTGGAAGTGGATGTCGGCGTCCTGATCTTTCAAGACCGTTTCGAGCACTGACACCGCTTTTGAGTTTTTGGCAGTGCCAAGAGCTTTGGTAATGTCGATTCTAAAACCCTTGGATCCATTGCTTGCTTGTAGGGTTTCCAATTTCTCTATCAACACGGAAACTGCTTCTTCCGTTCCGAGTTTTCCGAGGGCAATTGCCGCATCACGGCGAATTTCTTCGTGATTCGTTTCGTCGTGAAACACACTAATTAAATCGGGTTCTGTTGTGAGATCGGCGAGTTCTCCTACACCCTGTGTTGCTCCACGTCTGACATCTTTGTCGAGTTCTGTTTCGCCTTTCATCATCATCACAAGCTCATCTTTGAGTTCACGAATCCCGCTTTTACCAATGCCGAGGGCTGTTGCCTGACGCACCTCTTTTTTGGGGACGGCAAGCAGTGTTCTTAGCCTTGCGACAACCTCCGAAGGATCTTGTGCAACATCACATTGAACTAACGCGAGCGATGCTGCGGTTCTTATCGGGGAATCCTCCCACGCATCCTCCATCCGCTGCTCCAGCTTGGGGGCAACAAATGCGGGAAGCCGGAAAGATCTGGCAGCCGCGACGAATGCCTCCCACGACCAGTTGCGTTTTAGTCCCTCATGTATTGCTACGATATATTCCGTTTCATCGGCGACTCGCCGCCCTAGAGCTGCAGCCGCGCGTTGGTCTCCAATCTCGGCAAGTGACCCAGCTGCCTTTGTACGAGCAGATGCCTTCGCCAAATCGCCCGTACTGGCGTCAAGGGGTTCGCTTCGATCTTCCAGAATTGAAATCAGTTCCGGCACGGCGTTCGTACTCTTAAGTTTTCCTAGGGCAGAGATGGCATTGTTGCGGGTATTTCCGGTTTCCGTTCTTAGGACGTAAAGAAGCTGGGACTCGACGCTATTGTCGCCAATGGTGCCAAGCGCAGCCACACTTGCCGCCCGTACTGCCGTGTGCTCCAATCTATCCTGAACCAGCGACGTAAGTTTTCCAACGGCCTTGGCATCCTTAATGGCTCCTAACGCACCCGCGGCTTTTTCACGCACTTCTGCATTTTTGTCATCAAGAGCGGCTAGAAGTGGAGCAGATGCGCGTTCATCGAGTAGCGCGCCTAATGCTGCTGCGGCTTCCGCGCGAATAGATTTATACTCACTTTCATCCTGAAGCACTTTGATTAAAGCGTCGATGGAACGTCTATCTTTATATTTGCCGAGGGCAGTAATTGCGGTTTTACGAACGACGTAGCTCGGATGCTGTAATTCTAATTTGAACACATCCGGCAGTCCCTTAACCGACGCCATGTGTTCGAGGCTCCCTAAGGTCGTTAGCAGCGTCCAACGCGTCCATTCATCATTCGCGGATCTTAAGGCGTCTTGGATATATTTCGCCGTGGGTGCTCCGCCGCCCTTGTTCAGAGAGGCAATAACCTCGTTCATAACGGATTGAACTTCGTGATCTTCCTCAAACGTACCCACTCCCTTCTGAATCACATCAACTAAACCTGTATCTGTTTGTGTCGGATCCAGTTCGCGGAGAGCGATCGCCGCTTGTTTGCGAGTTGATTCATATTTGTCCTTCTTGAGCACGGAAAGCAAAGGCGCGATGACGCGGTTGCCTTTGATTTTGCCCAGAGCGGTAGCAACTTCCTGTCGGACAACCCCTTGCTCGTCTTTAAGCGCGCTCAATAGGTGTGAAACTGTGGATTCACCCTGAATGTCGCCCAACGCAAAAGCCGCGCTTTTCCGAACCGTGGCACGTTCATCGTCTTTAAGGGCAGATACCAAGGCATTTAGCACCTCGTCACCTTTTTTGTATACGTTGAGAAATTCATCTACTTTTCTGCAATGATAGCGGAGTTGACTCCCTTTATCCGTGAGAAACCAGATTTCGCCCGGTTTATCGACAGCAATGTTACTATTCTGAGATAACGCGATTCCATTGTTCATGAATTCCTGTCGGAATCCCTGTGGAATATCACCGCTGTTGAGATCTGCTTCATACAATGCTCGTTTGGTGCTGCTAAACAGTAATTCTCCTCTAATCTTGCCAAGAGCGATTGCAGCCTCGCTCCGCACAAGACTCGGAATAGACTTTAACTCTCCCCATGTTCGGTAATCCGGTTTCGGGTAATCCGAGGTCCATTCAACCTTAAGGCCGTCGATTGCACTCCTAAATTCGGCAAGAGTGTTGTATCTTCGCTTCATTTGACGTTGGAAATCTTTAACCTCATCATATCGCGTTGACAGAATCCAGAGAAGCGCATCTAGCGATTCGTTGGATTTCATCTCTCCCAAAGCCGTAACCGCCGATTTGCGAATGACGGGACTTGTATCGTCACTCAACATTAACAACATCAAGGATTGAACGGCCTTGGCAGACTTGAGTTGCCCTAGCGAGGTAATCGCAGTCGTGCGTACCGTTTCGCGCTGCTGTTTATCCATTGCCATTGTGACAAGACCAAGTATAGCCTCGTCTGTATTTACATTTATCTGCCCGAGCGCGACAGCAGCATTTGTAGCAGTGGTTTCATCCAAACTGAGCGCGTGCACCAACGCTGGAATTGCGCTGTTGTTGGGACCTCTTGCTCTCATTAAACCTAATGCTTTGGCAGCGTGAGCCTTGACTTCCTTCCTCTGATTGTCGCTCCTTAAAGCCGCTATCAGTGGTCCGATCGTGCGCCTGTCTTGAATTTGGCTTAAGGCTTCCGCGATGCTAATTCGAATCTTTTCTATCTCATGTTCCAAAGCGGGATAAAGGTAGGGTGTTGCCGCTGGCCCCATTGCGACCAAAGCAGCCATCGCGCTTACACGAAGATCGTCGTCTGCCAAGAGGTTGACAAGTCGCGGAATCGCCGCGCGGGACCGTAAGGCACCGAGGACCTCGATTGCCAATGCTTGAGTGCTTACCCTTCGTTTTTGAAGTCGGGCATCATCTATGAAAACGTTGGCGATATATTGATATTCCTGCATAAACTCCGAATCCCCGCTCGGGATAACATCCCTCGCACGAGTATCGAGCACTTCAAGCAAGGGTGGAACTGAAGCGTCTCCTATTTCAACAAGTGCCTTCGCAGCCGTGCTTGTTACATAGGAGTTGGAATCCGCTAGGAGACGAATCATGTCATCAATCCCCGCCTTTGATTTCAATTGTCCGATCAATTTCGCCGCATGGATCCGTACTTGAGTTGTATTCGTTTTGGCTGCTTCCTTTAGAGCTGGAAGAACAGCATCCTCACCTATTATCTTTTCTAGCGCAACGATGACTCGATAGAGAACGTCCGGGGATTCACCCTTTTTCTTCAACACAGATTCAAAGGTGGAGATCAGTTCCGCACTTCGCAGATTGCCAAGATGCTTGATTGCTTCCCGCCGGATGCGCGGGTCGTCGTGCTGGATTGCCTGAATTAGCAGTTTTATGACCGCATCGTTCTTTGTAGCTCCCTGAATCAACCGAGCTGCGGTTTCGCGAGGAGCGGTCTGAAAACACTTTTCCCCCTCTAACAGCGCCGTCATAATTACCGGATTGGCTTGATTCGCTAAATCTGTTAGCAAATTAGGTTGCTTTCTAGCGGCTTCAGCAAACGAATCAACCATGAAACCACTAATTGAGTTTCTTGACCGGATAAGTCGTTCTTGCCGATCCAGGTCGTCGGAATCCGGGTCTTCCCGATCGCTGATTTCTTGAATGTCCTCATTCAGCGGTTTTAGATGGCTTAACACTTGCTCAAGACCTGATTGCCAAGCGGAAACGTCTGAACTTGAGCGTAGTCGAATCAATAGCTGGAGCGACTGCGCTTCAGTTTGCTTGGGATTGTTCGAAAGAGCTCTTTCAACTGCCGACCGAGCCGCAGAATAATCACCCTCGGCGGTCGCTAATCGCGCATCAAGGATGTCCTTATCTTCTTTTTCCCCACAGCCTATGGAAAAGCCTACAATCAATATAACACCAATAGAAAAAAGGGATTTCTGATTCATGCGTCGGGCTCCTTAATTGAAATTGATATAAGTCAAATTAGGATTGCAAAACGAAAAGTCTCTAAATCTGATTCTTTACACGTCAATCTGCTTTAATTTCCCGTGATCGCCAGCTTTGTAAAATCTCCGACAACATTTAACCTCGCGGCGATTGAATTCAATAGTGCCAAGCGGTTGGTTCGGAGTTCAGTGTCCTCAGACATTACAAGAACTTCATCGAAAAACCGATCGATTGCTGGCTGGAGGTTTCCGAGATGAGAAAGGAGATGGGCATAAGCGTGTTTATTGACCGCATTTTCAAGTTTCGGTTCAGCCTTCGCTATCGCAGCCGCTAGTTCAATCTCAGCCGCATCTTGCAAAAGATTTGGATTAACTTTGGTGGCAAGAGTGTCAGTATCAGGTAAAATCCGTAAAACGCGATTCAAAGCGGGGTAAACACTGTTGAAGTCTAAGTTATCCCGGAATTGGGCAACGACTTCAACTCGGTTCAAGATGTCACTGATGTCGAGCTCGCCGGTGGCAAGTACGGTATCAAGGACATCAGGTTCATAGCCCTTGGCTTGCAACAGGACTTCAATTCGTCCCTTAAAGAACTCAAGCAAAACGGATTTCGTATCTTCCACCAACTCTACTCCATACAGTCTAACAGCCTCTTCGATAATGGAGCCGAGCGGAAGCTGAAATTTCTTTTCAAACAGAATGCGGGCAACTCCAATCGCTTGACGCCTCAACGAATACGGGTCCTGTGAACCTGTTGGGCGCTCATTGATTCCAAAATAACCGACCAAGGTGTCGATTTTGTCAGCGATCGATAGAATAACACCGGCATCCGTTTGTGGCAACGGTCCATCGGCAGAGATAGGTTGATAGTGTTCCTCAATGGCAAGCGCCACTTCAGACGCCTCTCCGGAATTCTTAGCGTAATATTTTCCTACGATGCCTTGTAAAGATGGGAATTCAATAACCATGAGCGTGGTCAGATCCGCTTTGCAAAGCTGTGCCGCCCGAACCGCGTGTTTCGTTGAACACTCGGAAAAACCCCCTTGCGAAGCGTTCCGACCGACCTCAGATGTGATGAAATCCACAAGCGCTTCCAATCGCTTGACTTTAGCTAGCAAGGAGCCGAGTTTGGCATGGAAAACGACATCATGCAAGCGATCAACCTTATCCGACAGAGGCGTCCTTTGGTCTTCCCGGTAGAAAAATTCTGCGTCATCCAGCCGTGCATGAAGGACACGTTCATTCCCATGTCGGACGCCGTCGTGATTCCCTTCGGTACCGTTGGAGATGATGACAAACTTTGACATAAGATTGCCATCACCTGACCACATCGGAAAGTAACGTTGGTAGCTTTTCATCGGTGTGATTAAGACTTCGGCGGGCAAGGAGAGATGAGACTCGCTAAAACTCCCGACAATCGGCTGTGGATTTTCGACGAGATAGGTGACGGTATTCAGTAAATCCGAGTCAATCTCCATTAGGCATCCTTCAACTTCCAAAATCTCGGTTATCTGCAGCTCAATCCGACTTCGCCGTTCCTCCTGATCTACGATGACATTAATCTTCCGAAGCTGTTCGATATAGCTTTCTAGGGACGCGTCCGTTAGCTCAATCGGTTCGGGATTGAGAGAACGATGACCGTAAGTGCGCCGGCCGGCTTGGAGCGTGTCAAGCTGAAAATCAACAACCTGATCGCCGAGTAGGGCAACAAGCCAGCGGATGGGACGGGCGAAACGTAGCTTGTCCCAACGCATGGTCTTGGGAAAATTCAATGATTGAATCCATGCGGGAAGAAGTTCGCCTAAGACATCAATGGCAAGGCGCCCTTTCTCAAGCTTTGAAGCCGCTACATATTCTCCGCGGTCCGTTTCCACGATCTTTAAATCGGTGATATCAACTTCTTGCGTTTTGGCAAACCCGATAGCGGCTTTCGTTGGAACCCCATTCTCGTCGTAGGCAACGCGCTTCGGTGGTCCGACTACCTCGGACACATTGTCGCTCTGGGTAGTTGCCAGCCTTTTGACATATAGCGTTAAACGGCGCGGCGTTGCCAATGTGCGCACTTCCTCAAATGAAAGGCGATGATCCTCAAGAGCTTTGGATGCAATAGTACGCAGTTGCGCCAATGCAGAGTCAAGATAACCGGCTGGAATCTCTTCGGTGCCAATTTCAAACAACAAATCTGCAGATTCATCGGACGGAACCGCTGTCGTCCTCGGTTCTTCCTCGATGATGTCTACCTGTTTTCTCGGTTCCCAGCGATTCAACAGAGGATGTCCCATGTTCTCTCGCTGCTCGACATAAGCCCGAGCTGTCTGCTGCGCAAGCCGCCTTACCCGTTCAATATAGTTGACACGTTCCGTGACACTTATCACACCGCGTGTGTCAAGCATATTGAAGGCATGTGAGCATTTGAGGACGTAATCAGTTCCAGGTAATACGAGTCCTTCCTCAAGGCATGAACGTGCCTCATTCTCATAAGCGTCAAACTGTTGGAACAGCATCTTGGTGTCGGAATGCTCGAACGCGTAGCGAGAGTACTCCACCTCGCTCTGATGATGCACATCTCCATATTGAAGCTGTTCGTTCCAACGGATATTGAAGAAACTGTCGACATCCTGCAGGTAAAGCGCAATACGCTCCAGTCCGTAGGTGAGTTCAGCGCAGATTGGGTCTAGCTCAATACTTCCCATCTGCTGAAAGTAGGTGAACTGTGTAATCTCGGCACCGTTCCACCACACTTCCCAGCCTAGCCCCGAGGCGCCGAGCGTCGGCGATTCCCAATCATCCTCGACGAAACGCAAATCGTGCTTTCGCGGATCGACTCCCAGATGATGCAGACTCTCAAGATAAAGCGGCAGCACATCGGTTGGTGCCGGCTTCAAGATGACCTGATACTGATAGTATGCTCCAACCCGAAACGGGTTTTCGCCATAACGTCCATCCGTGGGTCGCCGGACCGGCTCGACGTAAGCAACTTGCCACGGTTCGGGACCGAGGCAACGCAAAAACGTCGCCGGATTGAATGTTCCCGCTCCAACCTCAATGTCGCAAGGCCGCTGGATAGTACACCCGTAATCTGCCCAAAATCTCTCCAAGGCAAGGATCATTTCTTGAAAAGTCATGATTTCAAAAACGAGACACGCACCGTCTATTCTATTTTTTCGTGGCTAATCGAGATCTTCAATCAGTTCCAAACTCTTCAGCGTAAGTTCCGTATGATACGAAATAAATCTTGACAGCGCCAATCGAAGTTGGCGATGGTTCAGTTTTGAAGCCTGAACGCGGTCGAGACGGGCTAAGTCACATGTCCTTAGGTACTTCATTAACTCGCAACTTCCACGAGCAAGCTGCGGAGCGCTTGAATCGTGGTGTTCGCAGTTGTCGCAAAGCAAACCGCCGAGACGAGTACTAAACTTCAGTGTCGCACCCGAGGGCTGCGAAGAGCACGCAACACATTGAGACAGTTGCGGCGCAAAACCCGCTATGTCTAGCAATTTCAACTCGAACCCGCGAGCCAGTAAAGCAATGTCATCAACCCGCGATAGTCCATCAAACCCATGTTGCAATAAACGGAAAACGCCACGGTTGGCGGTTTGATCAGACTCTATCGCATTAACCAATTCCGCAAGATAACAACCATATGTGGTGCGGTCGAAATCCTCCTTTACTCCATCAAAGGCATCAATTAAATCAAAATCCTGCACAGTCCGCAAATCTTTGTTGGGACGCTCGGAAAAGACGAGAGTTCCGTGATTCAGGAGTTCCAAGCTGCCTCCAAACCGGCTTTTTGGCCCCCTCACGCCATACGCGGCAGTTCGAACCTTTCCAAAGTCCGATGTATAGAATATGATAATTTTATGATGTTCGCCGAAAGGATATGATCGGATAACAATCGCATCTGTTTTTTGGATGGGCATTTTTTACCCAATAATAAAATGGGACAATGAGACGATGAAGTGATTTTACCATCAATTCACCTGTCCACTGTCCCATAAGACAACAAATCGGGGCGAGAGGATTCGAACCTCCGACCTCGTGCTCCCGAAGCACGCGCGCTAGCCGGGCTGCGCTACGCCCCGCCGATATGCGGACCACCCACTACAAAATATCATTCTATCATACAAGCCATAATGGTGTCAAGAAGCCTTTTATCCCCGCGTTTCAACCGTTGGATTAAGGCTCAAACTTAGATTCCTCTCGAAATGAACTTCGATCTTTGTTTACCGGAGTTTGGATTGTCAGTCTATGAATTCGACGTTCGTCCGATTCCAAAATCGTGAAATCCAGGGCCTGATAAGAAAAGTTGCTTCCGGTCTCTGGAACTCGCCCAAGGAAATCGACGACAAATCCACCAATTGTGTCTACGTTCTCCGCTTCAAGTTCAATCTTGAGTTGCTCGTTAAGGTCGTCAATGTTCATGCGAGCGTCGACTGAGTAGGTGTTCGCACTCAACAAGATACACTCCTCCTGCTCGTCGGCGTCATACTCGTCTTGGATTTCGCCGACGATTTCTTCGACAATGTCTTCAAGCGTAACAAGCCCGGCTGTTCCTCCGTACTCATCGACAACCAATGCCATCTGTTGTTTATTTGATCGCAGGTCCTGAAATAGGTCCGATATTTTTTTACTTTCTGGTGTAAAGAACGGTGTCCTCTCGGAGATTAGTTCTCTTAAATCTATTGGTCGCCCCGCTTCCCAGTAATCCAACATGTCCTTAACGTGGAGAACGCCAATAATTCGATCGACCGTCTCTTCATAGACCGGAATGCGTGAATGTCTCGACTCGATCGCCGTTCGTAGAACTTCCTCCTTGGGTGTCGAAACCTCAAGGCAAACCATGTCTGTGCGAGCGTTCATAATCTCGCGAGCGACCTTGTCCGGCAGATCCAAAATCCGGGAAATCATTTCCCGTTCTTCAGCTTCCAAGATCTCTTGGCTGTCCCCAACGTTGTCCAATGCCTCCAACACTTCGGGTGAAACAACGCTGTCTTCCTGAGGATGAACTTTACCTCCGAGAATCCGGACCCCGACATTTCCTAGCAGGATCAGTGGCGCTACAACAATGTATAGTATCCAATAAATTACGCGCAAGAAGCGAAGCGTGTGGATTGTTGAGTTCTCGGAACTTCCCCGGATATAATTTTTGGGGATGAGTTCGGTAACCACAACGATTAGGACAGTCGCCGCACAACCGGCAATCACTCGGCTCTGCAGATTCTCGAAGCCCAATAACGACACAAGCAGCAGCACAACCGCTACCACCAATATACTCTTGGCGGTAATTATCGTCGCGGAGTATCGTCGTGGTTTGCGCAGCAACGAGGTCAGGGTTTCATAGCCGGTACCGCCCGTTTCCGCTATGTTCAGTATGTCTTCGCGGGTCAACCGGTTCAATAATGCCTCGGCAGCCGAAAAGAACGCCGTTAGCATTGACAAAATGACCAAGCAGATTAACTTTACTATATCGTCGTCCAAGTGTGGAATTACACCTCTAAATTGCTGGCATCAGTCGAGAAACGGAAATGTCAAATTCTCTAAATTAGACGCAGAACCGCTTCCTGTTTCTCAAACATAATTGTAGCATCCGCCGAGATTTGGTGGTCGTAGCCCAGAAGGTGGAGAACACCGTGTACGGTGAGATTGGCAACTTCGACATCAAGCGAATGATTTTGCGCATGAGCTTGTCGCTGCGCCGTGGGAACTGATATAATGACATCGCCTAGAAGGTGTGGATTCATTGATTCATCTCCATCTTCACGCATGGCAAAGGCGAGCACGTCCGTTGGAGTGTCAATATTCCGAAATTGGCGATTGAGCGACTGAATCGCGCTGTCATCTGTCAGTAGAATACTTACTTCACAGGTCTCCGAATCGTGCATTCTCAATGTTGCCAAGACTGCCTGCCGAATTACACTTTCATTGAGACCGGCATTTTGGGTATCGTTACGGACCAAAACCATTGTAATTCGTGAATTACCTGTCCTGTGCTTATCAGCCAATTACATCCAGGTGTGTACTTAAGCTCATGGACTGATTGACGTATCCGTTCCCTGTTTGCCACGATCCTCATAAGCTTCAACAATCCGTTGGACCAATTCATGGCGAACAACATCGTTTCGGGAGAAATAAATGAATCCAATTCCCGAAATTCCGGACAGGACAGCCTGTGCATCGGAAAGGCCTGACACTTTGCCCGTAGGCAAATCCGTCTGTGTAATATCTCCGGTCACAACAGCCTTGGAGTCGAAGCCGAGTCGTGTCAAAAACATCTTCATCTGCTCAATCGTGGCATTTTGGGCTTCGTCAAGAACAACAAATGAATTGTTGAGAGTCCTGCCGCGCATGAAGGCTATCGGTGCGACTTCGATAATGTTGCGTTCAACATAGCTTTCGAGTGTATCGGGAGACATCATGTCGTATAGCGCGTCATACAAAGGGCGAAGGTAAGGATCGACTTTGGCCGTGATGTCACCCGGTAAAAAACCGAGCCTTTCGCCTGCTTCGACAGCCGGGCGTGTCAAGATGATTCGGCTTACTAATCCGCGTTTCAGCGCTGCAACCGCCATAGCCATGGCGAGGTAAGTCTTTCCGGTACCTGCCGGCCCGATACCGAACACGAGGTCGTGCGTCTTTATCGCTTCAACGTAGTGCTTTTGTCCCGCCGTCTTTGGGCGTATAACCCCGCGCTTTGAGAGCACGGGAATTGACTCACCGACGGTTTCTGCGAGTTGATGGGCGTCGCCGCGCTTCGCGACTTGAACCGCATACTTGACATCATTAAGACCGATTTCGTGCCCTTTGCGCATCTGGTGAAGCAACGATTCCAACACCTTGGCGCCCCGACCAATCTGATCAACACTGCCGCCGATGAGTTCAATCCCATCACTTTTCAGGAGCACATTGACATCAAGGCTGTTCTCAAGCACCTTCAGAAACCTGTCTTCTTGGCCAAAGAGAAGCTGTGCTTCCGTATTACTCTCCACGGGTATTTTCAGCGATTCTCGGTTCTCCAATACGCAATTGACCCCCTGTTTAAGATGCTATTATTCTATAACGACGGCAAATAGAATGCAAGTGCAAATGCAGAGTAACCTTTAAGCGGCACATGCTCTGTTACCACATTCGGGGATTTCCATCATACGCGCGGCACTTTCACTCCAAGCTCCTTCGCCTTCTCGACAAGCGCATTCCATGTTGGTTTCTCAATCGGAATACCTTCCCTTGTCCGTCTTTTAAGATTACGCTCCTCGAATTCCCCCGGAACGTAAATCTCATCAACTCCCGGCAGCCTGGCCGACGATTTCACCCATTCGATCATATACTCGATTTCTTGGTTGTAGATGTCAAGATCTATAAAGTCTTCAATTCTTATCGCAATCATGACAATCCCGCTTCCTCCGCGTGTGGGTTCCGCGCGCGTACACCCCGCCCATGACAACCCCCCCGGCAATAGCGTCTACCATGAAACCCAAGCCAAAACCCTTGTGCCCAAACTGAAACCCGCCGAGCGGCATCACAGCTGTGTCATCCACTCGCAATCGGAAGTCGTTCGGGTTGGTGACCGGTTTTCCATCCGAATCAATCATCCATCCCTCTGGCATCTTTTCGTCGCGCGCAATTTTTACTAACATTTTGCCGCCCGCGATAACGCTTAGTGTCATATCTAGCAACAATGGCTCACCGTCCTTGCGTGGCACTGAAATTGCCACCGGATTCGGAGGAAGACGGCGCGAGGTGCCGCCAAAGGGGTGCATGAAGCACCCGCCGCCGTTAAGAAGCACAATGCCAATCATCCCCGCTCGTGCCGCTATCGGCGGATACTCTCCCATCCGCCCGGCATGTCCGCTGTGGTGAAGGCCAACCGCGCCAATGGTATGTGTCTCCGCCTTTTGAACGGTCAATTCCATCGCTTTGCGCGCAGCGACCATGCCTAAAGCGCGGTGGGCATCAATCACTGCGCTTGTGGGGGTTTCACGGATAATCTCCAATTTGTCCGCAGATGGCCCACCTTTCATGGAACCAAAATAGTTCAACGCATTGATAACACCGTGCGAATCGTGACCCACAAGATTAGAGTCTACAACATGATCACTAACAATTCTGGCATCTTCGTCAACGCCATCGCCCGCTCGATAGATGTTGTAGATGAAGTTCCTAAGAACAAGGTGATTGACAATCGGCATCAAAATCTCCCTCTGAATGTGCAAATACTGAGTTTTGAGAAAGTCGCAAATGGGGGTTCGCGCTGCTTCTCACATCAGTAATTCTGGCAGAGGTCGCCTTCAAAGTCAAGCCCAATCGCGGCCGTCCTCATAGAATTTTCAGTCGTCAAATCCCGGATGGGATCCTCACTCATTGCCCGATTGATTGCTGTATGGGTTATACTGGTCACTGACTGCTAGCCACTCACCGTGACTTCATGAGAACGTGCTTGACGCTTGCCGATGGCCTTGCTATCATCTCGCCTCAAATCCTCGTGTTATCTTACCTCAAAATTGGGCACAACCCATGCTTGTTGATTCCCACGCACACATTCAACTCGACAACTACCTTACCGACCGCGACGCCGTGTTGGCGCGGGCGCGCCAGGCTGGAGTACACGCTATTCTTGTCATCGGGTTCGATCTTCAGACCAGTCGAGATGGGATTGCCCTTGCGGAATCGCACGCCGGGCTGTACGCGACGGTTGGCATCCACCCTCACGACGCAAAGGATTTTGAGGAGAAGACCCTTAACATCTTCCACGAACTTGCATCGCACGCGAAGGTTGTAGCGCTGGGGGAGATGGGGCTTGATTATTATCGTAATCTATCGCCGAAATCCCTTCAAATTACTGCATTCGAGCAGCAACTGGATTTGGCCGAAGAATTGGATCTGCCCGTTGTCATTCACAACCGTGAGGCGTATCACGATATTCTTCCAATCCTGCGGGCTCGAAATGGACGCATTCGCGGCGTTATGCACTGCTTCTCGGGAGATGTGGACATTATGCGGCAAACCTTGGATCTCGGATTTACGGTAGGAATTGGAGGCCCCGTAACCTATCGAAAGTCCGAGGATCTGCAAGCTGTGGCAAGAGAAGTTCCGGTCGACCGTCTACTCGTTGAAACCGATTGCCCATGGCTCGCGCCGCAATTTCGGCGAGGAAAGCGCAACGAACCGTCATATGTCCGCTCAACCGCAGAGAGGATAGCCGAATTACGCGGGATTTCTCTAGACGAAGTTGCGGAGACAACGACGCGCAACTTCGAGGACCTGTTTCGCGTGAAGCACACTACAGCATTTGTGAATTTACCCAAACCCTAAGCTCGACTTTGTACATTTAATCAATATAACAGATGATGTCAATCAAACGATCCAGAATAGCGGAAGAGATTTTAACCATCTGGTTTTTTTGGTCGATCTGTGAAAAAGTCGGTAGTGGTTCCCAGTACCATAACGGCGGGGCAAGAGGATCTCTATCGCACTCGCTATTCTCTCGCTTGATGGATCTCTATGGGAGTTCTATCGCGTTCGTTAATCACTCACTTGATTCCCGCCTACAGATCCGGTGTTGTACGGCTTTCCATACAACCCAACCGTTGTACTTTTGCACAAAGTCGAGCTAAGTCAAAACCGTAAAAGATTTGAGACAATATCTGACAAACCTTGTGTCGATTTCGACGCTCGAAATCCACTAAGATCGAATCCTCTTTTCTTGGTGTTTCTTCGCTGTGCCTTCGACTAGATGATGGCCGTTCACGTGGGTGAATAGCAATAAATCAAAAAATAGGAATAAGTGTGATTAAAGAAGCCGGCAGCGGCAGCAATAGTGATTCATTCTTCAATCAGCATATTATCTCACTTGACTATCTAGATTCTGGGGAAATCTCACATAGATTGGTCTTATTCCTCACGGTCCTCGATTTAAACGAAGAGGGTCGCGTAGTCGTCTGAAACCATGGCACGAGAAACCGAGGAAAATCTCGGAATTGACATGAAAATATCAATTATTATAGGTCTGCCATGTTATGGCCTCGCAAGTAATTACCCTTGTGCGGAGGTAGAATCAACAGTGCGTCCGAACCCTTGCGCCATCACTAACTTTCTGAAACAATCTTGTGCATTAAAGCGTTTAATTTCCCAAGAAATCAACCTTGGGTTGTCAATCAAACCGGAACGGAACACGATTGGGCGCGCGAGCCCATAAGACCGGATCGTCAAGTTTCATAAACGGGTTTGATTTGTAGAAACGGGACACCCAGAGATTTCTATCCAGGCGGCGATCAATTGATGCGTGAGTTGTATAACAGGACACGCGAATCCTGTAGACGCGGAAAAGACACATGTGGTTCACAATAGACATCTTTCCAAAATAAAGTCAGTCGTTTCAGGTTTTTTGCAGTGTTGATTGACTAAAGGAGCAAATGCACAATCAAGAGATTGAAGAGATGTGCATGTATACCGATTTACCTGCTTGTCTGCTTACTTCCCCGTTCTGGGCCTCTGTACCTCGGTGATTTATTTGACGCAAGTTGCTACCTGTCGCCCCGCTGGGCTTTGGTAAGGGTGTATTCGGTGTTTCTATACACCTTCCGCCCCTCTAGGGCTATGTGACTTAATACAATTAAAGTTTGAACACACTGTCCCGCTGAAGCGAAGGTTGAACACTTTGACTTAAACCGAAGGATTTCAACCGGCAACTGCTCGGGTTAATTAGGAAAGATGTCTAATTATGTTACATCTTCGTGTTAAACTAATCTGCAGGGTCATACAAAAATTTTTGATTAGAAAAACCGCTTGAACATAACAACATCTGCAGAGGATTGGGAGCAATGGTACCGTACTTGATTCAACTTTGTTACGCCGCTAATCCCTTGGCTGGACTCTCGCCCGCGGCGCTTCGTCTCTATAGCGCATTAGAAGTTTTCAAGAACGCCGAGACCAGCGACAGCGTTGAGATGGATGACAAAGAGTGGTTCCGGGCTCCACGTCGGGACAAATATCTAAAGACAACCGGTTTCTCTAAAGCAGAGATTGACAAGGGACTTGATGAATTGCTGAAAGCCGGAGTGCTAGAGATTCGGAATAAACGCAGAACTCTTTGGTATCACCTCAAATAACACGAGCGCACCTGATGGTATGATAGATTCGCTGTTAGCTGAACGGTTTTCGGACATCATTTTAGCCTCTGCGTCTCCAAGGCGAGCCGAGTTACTGAAACAGATTGGAATTGATTTTCAGGTTTGCCCAAGCGGCTTATCGGAAAAAGTGGCAACACGGACCTCACCGGCGGACGTAGTTGAGGAACTCGCGCTAATGAAGGCGCAAACCGTGGGCAGGCGTTTCAGGCGTGGGCTTATCATCGGTGCGGACACAGTCGTCGCAATCAACCGAGAGATTATAGGAAAACCGGAAAACAATCGCCGTGCCGTAGAAATTCTGAGCCAACTGAGCGGAACTCACCATGAAGTTGTCACTGGTGTTTCACTTCTTGACCTTGAAAAAGAACGGCACATCGTATGGTCCGAGCGTACTGCAGTCCACTTCAGAAAACTGCGCGAGTCGGAGATTCTAGAATATGTCCGTAGCCATGACGTGTTGGACAAGGCGGGAGCGTACGGAATTCAAGAAAAAGCGGCGGCTTTCGTGTCACGGGTTGAAGGCTGCTATTTCAACGTAGTTGGACTTCCGCTGGCAAGTTTGGTGGAGAAACTTTGGGAACTTTCGGAGAACTGAAAGAATCTGTTACCAAAGTTCTGGCTGAATTTGTTTAGCGAAAATCGGCGTGAACTTCAGTAGGAGTTTGATTTTTGCGTGCTGCAAACCAGTTGCTATAAACGTCGTTCTTTTTCGATTGAAGAACGGTGCGTCTGAGTTTGCCCCTTTCTTCCGGATCATTTTGAAACTTTTCGATATCCGCTTCCTCTCTATCCGCAAGTTGAACGATGTAAAAAGCCGTATTTCCCTCAAAGGGGCCTCCAACAGCATTCAATTCTAGGTTAAAGGCGGCAAGCATCGCATCACGGCAACGCCCCATACCGGGAATATAGGAAACTCTTGGCGAAAGCGAGAAACTATCGCTTTCCTTTACCTCTAGATTTTCTGAAATCACATCATCCGCAGAAACATATTTCTCAACAAGCTTCTCAAGCGACTCCCCGTCGCTGTGTTGGTCAATTAACTTCTTCGCATCCTCTAGAGCCATCTGCTTTGCGTGTTCTTGGCGAAAGTCTTCGACAACTTCGGTTCTCGCTGACTCAAAATCAGGAATACTCCCAGGTTTTTTTTCCAATACTATCGCAACGAAATAAGCCGCGATTTCACCACCCCAATTTTTCGTCTCAATGACACGGCTCACACCCACCTCGACATCAAAGACCTCCTCGATTAGTCCGCTAAAGCTGCCTTTTCCACCGATTGTCGGAATTCTGTTTTCATCCTGTGTGAAGAACCCGGTCTCCTGCACCGTGAGTGCTAAATCTTTGTACCGATCTTGTTTAACAGCTTCCTGATAGTCGAATATTTCGACATCAAAAATTAGCTCGTCGGCTACTCCCTTCGCTTTTGCAACCCCGTCAATTTGGACAAGTTTTTTCCGAACGTCAAACTCTGCTTGACTGAACGGCTTTATTTCTTTGGGACGCCTCTCCTCAAGTTTAATAATGTGGAAACCGAATTGTGTTTCGATGAGGTCACTTATCTCGCCGGGCGCCAAATCGTCGAAACAAGCCTTTTCAAAAGCGGGAACCATGTCTCCCCGAGCAAAGAAATCCCCCGTCGGCGGCAGCTTTGGATGTCGTCCCCGAAGTGCACCACCGTTCGTCGCTGAAGGACCTTCGGAATGTTTTCTTGCCAATTCCGCAAAGTCCGCACCGTCGGATATCTCGGTTGTTACTTTTTCAAGCAACTCTTCCGCCGCAGTCTTTACCTCCGCTTTCTGTTCATCGGTAGCATCGGTTGGATATTTCTTCAAGATGTGGCGTGCCTTCACAATTTCCGGAGTTTTGAATTCGTCTATGTGTGTGTCATAGTAGTTCCTAACTTCTTCGTCAGAAACGAACTCTTTCGGATCTATTTTGACATACTTCACGTTGGTTTGATCCTCGTTCTTGTAACTCTGTTTATTGTCCTCGAAATACGCCTGTACCTCAACGTCATCAATCTTCACCGCATTTCGATAATCATTATTTTTAAATTGGATATACTTTAATTTTGCTTTGTTGTTCTGGCGTCGATATTCATTTTCTAAGTCAGTGTCCGTGACCAACTCAAGGCCTTGAATATCGTTCCTAAGATTCTCAAGGCTCATTTGCAGTCGAACGCTCTGGCGGTAGGCATCACGGAATCCTCGTGCGTGGAAAAGGTTATAATTCGACAACAACGCAGGATCGCTTCGTACATAGCGATCAATTTCCGCATCTGTAACTTCTGTACTTCCAAGCCAAATTTGCTCCTGTACCAGGCGATCAACAACATCCCTTTCAACCTGTTTACGATCAATCGATCTACTGCCTTGACTCTGATCGCGGCGCCTTTGCACTTCCTGGTTTACCAGCGTCTCGAAATGGCCGCGACTTACCTCTGCCCCACCAATCTTGGCGACAACTTCTTCATCTCTCTCCGAACTTGCCTGTCTGCCTCCAGTAATGTCAAAGAGCAAAACGGTTCCAATAATGAAGACAATTCCGACTACCGTCATAAATATCTTCGCAATAAACTTTTCCCTGAGAAAAACTATCATAGACAAAACTCTCCTAATTGTGTGTACTTGTACAGGTTTGCAGTATGGATCTTTCGGTTGAACCTATTTGTATAAGACAGTACCATCTCTCACTCGAACTAGTCCAACTCGCTAACTCCAGTTGGACGATGGCAGTCTCCTCTTCACGGCAAGCTCGGTGCAATGAGTTCAGCGGGACGATTTGCCCCGCCTATGGGTATCACAATAAACTGCTTACCTTCAGCCATGTAAGTCATCGGTGCTCCCTGTGCATTGCTCGGGAGTTCTGTTCTTGAAATTAGCTGTCCGTTGTCAGGGTCAAATGCCCACAGAAACGGATTCTGATCATCAAAGGTGACTTCAATAGCATTTCCACGGGGCGAATTTCCGGTCACGTCCCACTGTGCTTGCGCCGCCGCGAAAAGCAGCGTGTGTGTCAGTAGAGGGAAATTTCGTTGTGCCCAACCTAACGGCGGAAGATCGAGGTGACGCAAAGTCGGGTGCTCCCTTGGTTCATCGCCGACCGGTTGCATCCACTTGTGTTCACCTGTGTTCAGATCAATCGCGGTGATGCGTCCATAAGGCGTTTGATTAAGGGAAGGCCTCGCGGGCCATTTGGACCAAACACCAGAGCACCGGTATAGGCGTAATCGGCGCTTGAATCCTTCGCCTTATTTAATGTGATGACGGCGGGATAGGTGTATGACGGGATATAAATCATCCCTTTGTCTGGATCAACGGCAGCCCCTGCCCAGCTAGCACCGCCGATGATGCCGGGCGTCGCAACCCTTTCGTCAAATCAACTCAACCATTCTCTCCAAATCCTTGTATTGGTTCTCCCGTTTCGGCTTGGAGCGCGATGAGATACCCGTCACCGGTACCAAACAGAATTCGTCTATCAATGCCTGACTCCCAATAGGACACCCCGCGATGCACGAATCCGGTGTTGCGGGGGTGCCGTCCTTGTACGTTTTCGGGTCATAAACCCGGATCGTCTCTCCTGTGGCGGCCTTGATTGCAGCTACTTGATTGAGTGACGTGCTAGTATATATTACCCCGTCAATCATGAGCGGAGTGGCTTCGTTCACCATCGTCCACAGGTCGGGATTGGATTCGACAAGCGCATTATCGGGAGAGTTCCAACGCCACGCAATCCGGAGATTTTTTACGTTACCTTTGTTAATCTGGTCAAGCGGTAGGAATTTGGTGCTAGAATCATCCGAGCCGTAGCTTCGCCATTCTCCAACCTTGCCGGCACCCACCGGGCAAACAATCAGACCAATTGCGCAAAATATCGGATTCACGTAAAAAACTAGCAAATGATATTTACGACTCATGGCTTGACCTCAAATTGTCAGGCAACAGTTTCAAAACGGGGCGCTTTTCATCCGTTACAACGAAGTGATTTGTGAACTGAGATCTGTTTGCCAATCTTGCACGGATCGCGATTCAAATTTGACTGCTACATTAAAAATAATACTCCAATATGCAATCTCTTTTCAAGCGGAAATGCTTGTATTAGTTGTGAATTCATTGTATAATTACCGCGTTTTGAATACGGTGCAGGGGGTTATTCGCGGACGCACTTTTTATTATGTCTCTAACTCCACATTCTAGAGATAAAACCACCCGAATTCACGATGTAACTGATTTTAATCTTAGCCACACGCTTGAAAGTGCACAGTCATTTCGATGGAATGCATGCGATGGCTGGTACTACGGAGTTGTTGAGGGATGCCTTCTAAAGATTCGGCAGGACGGGCAAATGTTGATGCTCGCCAGCTCTGTCGAAGGAGATCCCGAATGTTTAACAACATACTTACGTCACTATCTTGATCTCGATCGGGATTTGCCCGCTATTTTACAGGCGGTAGACATTGACGCGTGCATTCATGAGGCAATTGAGAACTTTTGGGGAATGCGTCTCCTAAATCAGGAATTGTGGGAATGCTTGGCGTCGTACATAATATCTCAGAATAACAATGTCCCCCGAATCAAGGGGATAATTCAGCGGTTGTCAGCGCGATTCGGCGAGAAAATCAGCCTCGACAATTACGTCGATTATTCTTTCCCCTCGCCTCAAACGTTAGCCGAAGCGGGCGTGAATGCCTTATTGGAATGTGGAGCGGGTTACCGAGCTCCATATCTTTGGGAAGTGTCTACGGCAATAGTGGCTGGAACTGTCAACCTCGAAAACCTCAACCGAATGTCTTATCCGTCAGCCAAACGAGAGCTAATGCAATTGAAAGGAATTGGCGAAAAAGTTGCCGACTGCATTTGCTTATTCTCACTGGGGCATCTGGAGGCGCTGCCGGTTGACGTTTGGATGAAGCGAATCATTGAGCACGTGTATTTCGGCAGAAGAGCTTCAATCCGGGAAATTCGTGAGTTCGGAGAAGGCTACTTTGGTGAGAATATCGGTTATGCTCAACAGTACCTTTTCCATTATGCACGAACATTTGGATTGAAGAGGATGATCCAAAATCCCCATCTCTGACGAGATGACGTTGACCGCTTTCGCGAAAAAAAAGAAACGAAGTCACCATATTCTACGTTTTATTTGGGTTGTGTTTCTGAAGAATCTTAACAGTCAACATTTAGGAGGAATATACATGCTTGAGGAACTTCGAGATAACGTTCTGTCGCTTTTGGAAGAACGTGTTGAACTTGCAATCAATACCATTCAAAGTCTGAGGGAGGACAAACTTGCGCTTGAATCGCAAATTAGCCAGTTGCAAGGCGAACTCCAGCAGAAAGAAGAGTGGATTCAGGACCTCGAAAACCGAAATCAAGAACTTCTGCATGTTGAAGCTGACTTGAAACAGCTTCAAGAAGAGCGTGACCAAGAACGGGATGAAATTGATAAAGAGAAGATTGAGATACGTGAGCGCATTGAAGGATTAATGACCATGTTGAGTGGCGTTAACGGGCGCCATGAAGGACTTGATGCCGATCAATTGTTCACTGCGGACGATACGTCCGACTCATCGAATCTTTCGGATGTCGACATGGCTGAAACGGAATTAGCCGAGAATGACACGTCCGAGGCGGAACCTGACGAAAGCGAAACTTCGGAAGAACCTCCGTTTTTCAGCAATCAGTATTAGGTAGACTTTACGTCTAGCATAGAATTTGTCTTACTGAATCCCTGCCTGTCTATGTGAGGAAGAACACTCCGATTGCGCGTTTTAGTGCTTTCCCACTCCTACATAATGAAGCCCTACCGGCGCAAGTTTGCCCTCATCGCGGAACGGCCAGACGTAGAGATGCGGGTGATAACAACCGATCGATGGTATGAAAGCATTCAAGAAATCCTCTTTCAGCCGGATTCGGATGTTCGCTGCAATGAGTTTCCTTACCCGATACGTTTCTCGGGCTATGGGAGCCGATTCTACTACCGAAGCAACTTGCGCACACATTTCCAGGATTTCCAACCAGAAATAATACACCTTGAAGAAGAACCTTGGAGCATAAACGCTCTACAGGTGGTTCGACTTAAACGGAAATACTGTCCTAGCAGTCGATTCATTTTTCGAACATCATTAAGCATCCCCGCCAAACAAAAATTCAGCTTTCTGCCAATCTGGATCGAGCGGCAGGTGTTCCGAGAAACGAACATGGCATTTCCGCTTAGTGAGAATGCGGCACGCATTCTGGAACAACGCGGTTATCATGGAGAGGCAGTTCCTTTTCCAAATGGCGTGGATCTTAGGTTGTTCCACAAGATGGATGTAGAACAGTTGAGTACCTCCCTTGGGTTGCGCGATTACTTTGTAATCGGTTATCTAGGTCGAATTGTGGAAAGCAAGGGGCTAAAGACACTAGTCTCCGCGGCTGCCAGACTTGACATCGAATACCGGCTCTTGATTGTTGGGAACGGAGAGTACAAAATAGACTTGGTTAAGATTGCGGAAGAACTCGGAATCGCCGACAGGATTGTGTGGGTTGACGAAATGCTACCCGAACAGGTCCCCGAGTATGTCAACTGCATGGATACGATTGTTTTACCATCACTTACGACGCCGGACTGGGTTGAATTCTTTGGTCGGGTTCTTATTGAGGGGATGGCGTGTGAGGTGCCGGTAATCGGTTCAGATTCCGGCGAGATTGCTGCTGTCGTCGGCGACGCGGGATTAATATTCCCGGAGGGAGATTCCGAAGCATTGGCGAATCGGATTGAGCAGATTGCGCGAAATCCGTCGTTAGTCAATCAACTTATCCAACGTGGACTGCAGAGAGTGAAAGAATTTACTTGGGAAGCAATAGCCGACCGCACTTACGATGTCTACCAAGCAGTACTGAAAGCTTGAATTCAGTGCCGCGAGTAGGGCTTTCATCTCATTCGCGGTAAGAACCAGATTTTATGAATGATCGATCCTGCACTCTGCACCTTTCGGGTGCCAACACAATGTAGAGATTCTGTGACACCCCTCTGATAATAAACAATGCTAACGCGCTTTAATGCCTTCTCCCGCTCCGGTGGAGATCAAGTGGCCGAATAGGGAACGCCATAGTGAATCCCTCAACCGAGTGGATAACGCGGGATAAAGGAGTGGATAATGACCGCGATAGAGATTCCTTGCCCTGCCGTGTAACACCAAAATTCAAGTGAAATCCATCATGTCATCCGCAAGGTACTGGAAACCGCCAGCGACTTTTTCAATGGTCACCAAAAAAACTAGATGGTCAAAATCTCCTTTGCATTTCTTCCTCGCTTGATTGACGTCGCGCGTTATGCCGCTCAAATGTACAAAGTCGAGCTGATGAGTTCTGAAAATAACCTACGGAATCCTACTTTTTTGATTCAAAAAGGACAGATTTCATGATGAACATCAGAAACGGATATATCATAAAATTAGCGCTTGTTTTGACCATTACCGTGGTGCATGCGGGACTTTTTTCCTGTAGTCAGATTCAGCGAATACTGGACGCGGAGTCTTCTCATCCAGACCTCCCGACTTCAATAGAGGATCGCGATCATGTTTGGGTTGTGGATCAGAACGGCGTTGAGGTGCCTGTGCCCGGAACTTGGGTTCTCGTGTCACACACGCACGTAAACTCTACCTCGACAATAGGGGAAAGTTTCACCTTACCTCCGGATCCGCCTCATAAAGTGCTGATATCGGATGGAACATATACCGATGGCGAAGGCATACTTTGGACTAAAGTGAAGATAACATCTCACGAAGGGGACACATGGCAGTTTATTGAGCGCGTGGACACAAGTGTTTTCCCACATCAACTCTTTGTTGTCGTCACAGTAGACGATAGAGGTTTGCCTGTGTTGGAGTACGGCGAGTATCCTTTTGATTTGCCGAGACACAACTTGCAAATCTGGGAGAAGCAATAACTCGATAGCGTGGAAGAATTGCGCAACGCAAAAGGCTTGTAGAAAATCGAACCGCGGCTAAGGCTCACATCGTTGATGCCCTCGGGAAGAGCCAATTTCCGTCTGGCAAAGTTTCGTCGGAGGTTTGTGGTCCAATGGATTCTCCCGGTTGTTCGAATGTCCCGCGAATCCGGCTTACGAGATGGCTATTTCTTTCAACAACTTTGTTGTTGCGGACGGCAATGCCAAGTGCCTCTTTCGTTCCAACGATGACAACCAATTCCTTCGCCCGAGTGATTGCGGTGTAGAGTAGATTGCGCTGAAGCATCATGTAGTGTTGCGTCAGAAGCGGAATCACAACAGCCGGATATTCGCTTCCTTGGGCCTTGTGGACTGTGGTGGCATAAGCCAAGACCAACTCATTTAGATCTGCCATATCGTAGCGGACAACCTTTTCCGGAAACGAGATTAAGACCTGCTTTTCGACTGTGTCCACCCCTGAGATGCGACCAATATCCCCGTTAAATACTTCGTAGTCGTAATTGTTACGCACCTGCATCACTTTATCGCCAACCCGAAAATTCCGTCCTCCTCTTACCGTTTCAGTCGAATTCGCATTTAAAGTCTCTTGTAGTTCCTTATTAAGATTGTCCGTTCCGACTGTACCGCGGCGCATTGGGCAGAGCACCTGTATGTCATCCATCGGATGGTAGTCGTAGTGCTTGGGCAGGCGGGTTCGGACTAAATTGCAAATACAGGTAAGGACTTCTTCCGGTTCGGTTTCCTCAATGAAGAAAAAATTGCGGTCTGATGATCCCGCCGCCTCGGGAAATATCCCTCGATTAACACGATGGGCATTGGTCACAATCAAACTTTCTTGTGCCTGTCGAAAAATCTCCGTCAGTTTCACAACCGTAATCATCTCGGACGCAATTGAGTCTTTAAGTACGTTCCCCGCCCCGACCGAAGGCAATTGATCTACGTCGCCGATGAGTATGAGGCTGGCTTCCGATGGCACCGCCTTCAGTAAGTTGTTCATCAACACGAGATCGACCATTGAAATCTCGTCAATGATGACTACGTCTGTTTCCAGCTGATTTTCTGCGTTCCGTTTGAAACCGTTCTCTTGCGGCGAGAACTCCAGAAGGCGGTGAATAGTTTTCGCTTCGCGCTTTGTTGTTTCGCTGAGACGTTTCGCGGCGCGCCCCGTTGGGGCGGCTAAAGTAATGCGTCTTCCGAGCTGCTCGAACAGATAAATAATTCCGATTGTCGTGGTCGTTTTTCCGGTACCCGGTCCACCCGTTAAGATCATCGCTCGCGACGTCAACGCTTTCGCGATTGCTTTTCGCTGGTTTGTCGCAAACGCCATCCCCATCTTGGCTTCGAGTTGTGTAATCGAATAATCCACAAAACCCGGCTTATGCAGGGCAGTAGGGCATTTCAAGAGCCGTGAAAGATTATTCGCGACTCCAATTTCTGAATAATAAAAGGGTGCAAGATATACGGCTTCCTTAGCCTCGGTCGGAGAGGGAATGCCCAAGTTCTCGGGGATTAGTTCCTCATTGACACTCAACTCCGCTATCCCGGCTTCAATCGCTTCAGGTGACAGGTTCAATATCTCTTCACATGCTGTAACCAACTCATGACGATACAGGAAGACATGTCCCTCGTCCGCCTTCTGACTCAGCACGTATTTCAAACCGGCTTTGACGCGGTGTGGCGATTCGTTGTCCATTCCCAGTTTCTCTGCTATCGTATCGGCGGTTTTGAACCCTATGCCGTAGATGTCATCGGCGAGGCGATACGGGTTTTCGCGGACAATTGGCACGGAATCGCTCGCGTAAGTCTTATAGATTTTGGCCGCATGGGTAGTGCTCACGTTATGAGACTGCAAGAAGAGCATTACGTTTTTCACTTCTCGCTGAGCTTCCCACGCTTCCATAATCATATCAACCCGCTTTTTTCCGATCCCGGGTACCTGCATCAACTTCTTGGGGACGGTCTCAATCACCTCCATTGTGTCCATACCGAAACGATTGACGATTCGTCCCGCCATGACAGGACCTATCCCTTTAATAAGGCCAGAGCCTAAATATTTCCGCATACCCACGACCGTCGCAGGCAGAACTGTTTCATACCCTTCAATCTGAAACTGTCTGCCGTATTTTGGATTGTTGGTCCAAATCCCTTTGAGGAGTACACTTTCACCGGCGTTGGCGGACGCAAGGTTGCCGACAACTGTGATCAGTTCATTGGGGAATTCATGCGAGGAGAGCCTACCTATCGTGTAACCTGTTTCGGCGTTTTCGAATACGATTCGTTCTAGAATACCCTGAAGTGATTCCATGGCTAGAGATTCGATGGTAGGATAGAGAAGAGTGGACTCGGTATGTACTTAAGCATTGAGCGCTATTCAAGTGTCGTCATTAACTTCTTGAATGCGTTCAATTGCGGTTGAATGATATGTGGTTCTTCAACTTTTGCATCGAGGGCTTCAATTGTTTTTAATCCGTTGCCCGTGATTCCAACGACGATTCGGTCTTCTCGTCCGATATGGCCACTCTCAATGAGTTTCTTCGTCACGGCGAGAGTCACGCCGCCGGCGGTTTCGGTGAAGATTCCTTCGGTTGCGGCGAGAAGTTTCATAGCCTCAACAATCTCTTCATCCGTTGCAAATTCTCCCTCTCCGCCCGAGTCACGCACCGTGGAAACCGCGTAGATGCCATCAGCGGGATTTCCGATTGCAAGAGACTTAGCAATTGTATCAGGCTTGACCGGCTTCACAAAGTCGCCCTCGTCCTTAAGCGTCGCAACAATTGGCCCGCACCCTTCCGCCTGAGCCACATGAATCTTGGTTTTCGGTTCGTCAATGAGCCCCATAAGGTGGAATTCTTTAAACGACTTCTTTGCTTTGGTAATGAGTGATCCCCCGCTGCAGGTAAGATGAGGTGATCTGGCGCTTCCCAGCCGAGTTGCTCAATTAACTCAAAGCAAAGCGTTTTCGAGCCTTCCGCGTAGAACGGACGAAGGTTTATATTTGCGAACGCCCACGGATACACACCGGCAATTTCACTGCATAAACGATTGACATCGTCGTAATTTCCAGAGATGCCCACGACAGTCGGCGCATAGACAAGCGACGCAATCACTTTTCCGAGTTCGAGATCTGCCGGAATAAAAATGAAGCAATTAAGATTTGCAATTGCCGCGTGCGCCGCAACCGAATTTGCCAAGTTCCCTGTCGATGCACACGAGACCGTGTCGAATCCAAACTCCTTTGACTTACTTAGCGCGACCGCTACCACTCGGTCTTTAAAGGACAATGTGGGGTGACAGACGGAATCGTCCTTAATATAAAGTTCATTAACTCCGAGGACGTTCTCCAGATTTCTTGCGCGAATAAGTGGTGTAAACCCGGAATTCAAACCGTCTGTAGGTTCGCCATCTATCGGCAGTAAGTCCGAATATCGCCACAAGCTGTCCGGGCCATCCTCAATTGATTTGCGAGAGATTGATTTCCGGATGACCTCATAATCGTAATCCACCTCAAGCGGGCCAAAACAGAACTCGCACACGTGCAACGGTTCTTTCGGGTACTGGCGTCCACATTCTCGACACTTGAGTCCAATGACCTTCTCCATTGTTTCCTCCACTGTTTATCAATATAAAAAAAGCCTACTATCACAGGGTTGCGATAATAGGCAATCTCGCGAAAAGTCTATCTCTAACTTAATCTCGAACCGCCTATCACTGTCTGGGCAAGAGATACCGGTATCAACATCGCGAGATTAGCGTATCGCATAGCCGATTAAGTATGATTTCAATACGTTACGTGCTGTTCAGTTAACGCGAGATTTGAGCGATTAGCGAAATAACCTGTCCTCTCCGAAGTCTGGCGAATTCTCTTTCACATAAGCCCTGCTGTGGTAAGAATCTTTCGAAAGCATATCGGGAAATCTAATTTCCTCCGCGCTGTTTATTGAATGCGCGAATGACAAGAGAGATTTGCAATTTTGCTCTAATTTAGGGCACCACAACCCGATAAATTTTAGCATATGTTCCTGCTAGAGGCAAACGAAAATGAAGCGTGCCAAGTTAGCATGTGGAATATATCCGTTAACCATAGGAGTTACGCAGTTGAGTGAAAATAGTTTATAATTTGAGCATGAATCCACCCAAATATACTGACACTGACTATATTGATTTCTTGGTTGGCGCTCAGAAAAGTTACAGTTGTCTTGAAGCGGAAAAAGTTCAACCCCAAGCTGATAACCCACCGGCTCATGATTCGATAACACGGCTGCTGCATCGGGAGGATCCCGACAGCGGCAAACTGTGGCGCGAATCGAAACATCAGGTGAAATTGGAATCCGGCATTTTAGTTATAGATGACTCGACTCTGGATAAACCGTATTCACAAAAGATTGAACTGGTAACAAAACACTGGTCAGGGAAACACCACCGAGTTGTGAATGGGATTAACTTGGTCACTTTGCTGTGGACGGATGGCGATAGACATATTCCATGCGATTATCGAATCTATGATAAAGCCAAAGACGGCTTGACGAAAAATGACCATTTCCGCGCCATGCTTGAAGAAGCGAAAACACGCGGTTTTGCTCCTGAATGTGTGTGTTTTGATAGTTGGTATGCCAGTCTAAAGAATCTAAAAGCGGTGCGAGATCATGGTTGGACATGGGTCACTCGTCTAGCTCCCAACCGACTTGTCAGTAAAGATTATTCCGGTAACCGTCCGGTGAGTACGCTCCCAATTGAACCCACGGGGACAACTGTTCATCTAAAAGGTTATGGATTGGTTCGAATATTCAAGGTTGACACTCCAGAAGGTGACATTGAATATTGGGCAACAAATGATTTACAGATGGACGCATTGACGCGTCTCAAATATACGGAATGGTCTTGGACAATAGAAGAATATCATCGCGGGATTAAGCAATTTGTTGGCATTGAGCGAGGACAAGTGCGCTCTGCTCGCACTCAAAGAAATCATATTGGTTTAGCGCTGAGAGCCTTTCTGAGAATTGAGCACTACTGTTATCATACCGGGGTCAGTTGGTTTGAAGCAAAACTCTCTATTGTCAGAGATGCGGTGCGTGCTTACTTGGCAGAACCTCTCTACACGCTTGAACCAACTGCGTAACTCCTAAACCATTTAAATCGTCAATACAACCTCAATTTCGTTAATTCCAGGTTGCAATTCGACTCGGATGAACAGGAGTTGGTCGCTCAACCATTTCACTTCTTTGGCATTTGAATTTACGAGGGTTAACCCCTCATGGTTTCCCCAGATTGCGAAACCGTAAGGCATCGCCTTTGTGGACTCGAGCGTAAAGCGCATCTGTAACTTGTCTCTGGTGCGAGTGGGGTAGAAATGTTCAATTTGCGGCAAGGTAAATTCTATACCGTGGCGGGAGTCGGTGGGAGGAGACACGTAGTTTTTCATATCAACCGGCTCCATTTTGTCCCTTTCGAAGATGAATTGGCACTCTTCATCGTAATAAAAAAAGGTTGGATGAGAAGGAGTTTTCGATGAGCCTTCATCAGCCTGAGACTCGTTGCCCATGAGTAAAAAAGTTGGCGGCGTCTGCTTAAACGCGAGTTGATAGTCGTTCACCGCGTCGGAGAGCAGCATCACCTGGGTTGCTTCATGTTCACAAACCTTACCCAGAAACGCATCAAGGTGCTCTGTTCCTTCCGACTCCAATTCCATCAAATCCGTAACGCTGACATGTTGAACGTATCCCAGCCATCGGTTCCATTCCGCGCATGCGGCGTAGCAATCGAATGTTTGACCCGCTAGTCCACTTGAAATCCATCTTTGAAGTGTCACCTCATGGCCGTTTTGGGCGCCTTCCTCCAGTGGTTCCCGATGTTCAGTGAGATTGGAAGAGATACGTGGAATCCCAACAATTCGATTCGATGGGGTGCCAGCGAAGTTATGATGATCTTTCGAAGGGTAAAAAAAGCCAAATGGACATCCGCGATCATCTCCAGATTCCAAGTCTGTCCCATCCCAACGGTATCCCCATAAACCCTTAAATCCGACCTGTTCCAAGGCATGGAGAAGTACGTGCGTTTTCTTGTCTGCTCCTGCAATTCGTGGGGACGTCCACTCCATCACTCGTTGTATTTTGGTCCACTCGGACGATACGTACTTCGGTATTTTCTCGCGCATCGTCACGATGTGTTCTGCCGACTTGACAGTATCGTCGAGACCGACACCCGGTTTCGATAGTGGACCAATGTCCAACATTAGGAGAGGTTCATCTCCGTGCGACTCATGCCATTCGGTGAGATCGTCTGCGAAAATTCGCGCCGAACTTCCGTCTATCGCCCAAGTAATCGGTATACCGTATCTGTGGGCGACCTCCGCCAGTAGGCGCATTCCACCTCGGAGCGCCCTGCGGTCACCGGAGATTGCTTTGCAGACGAGCGAAAAGGTTAACATGCTGCCAAGTATAGCATGAATTCCAGGCCAAGTCACGGCATTCGCGGAAGATTGCTTCGTCTGAATTCTATCTTAATTGCCGAAGGAGAAGGAAGTCGCACTCAATTCTTGGCCCTGAATGGAAGTTCGGTTTCTTTAAGATCTTAGGAAAGCACTAAATAGGCTCCGGCAGTGGATAATTGACAAAAATCAACCGCTTGATTTTTTACACCGTTGATGCTAGAATATTTTGACACTATGCGAAACTCGTCTCACTTCCTTGGTATGGAATCAAATCATACAATTCCCGCCGGGCCAACCCTAAATGTGGCTCTTCAATGTGTCAGTACGGATTGTTCACACTACGGACACTGACTTCATGAAAGTGGGCGGGTTATCCATGGCCTATTTCTTCTTCTCCAAAACGAACACATATTTCGTATCGCCGAAACATCCTTATATACACCCCTTTTGGGAAATCATTTGAATTGCTCAAATACAATGAGGCATAGTCACGGATATCCGTGATACGACTTTTTTAATTCTTGTACTCTGTCTGGACGAGTGCTATAATATGCCAAATTTTGGAAGCAATGTTTTAGCGCGCGCGTTTTTTAGGTAAGGATTTTTGAATCCTTAGGAATTTAGACACCGAACTCTTGAGGTTACGTATAGTGGCATCTCGACGTCAATTTTTCAAGTTCCTCGGGTGGGGCAACTTTGTGGCTGCACTCGGACTTGCTTTTGGCCCCGGATTAATCCGATTCTTATACCCCCGTGTTCTGTTTGAGCCCTCCTCAACCTTCAAAGCCGGTTTTCCCGATGAGTATCCGCCCGGCACTGTCAGCGAAAAGTACAAAAAGAATCCATACGGAGTTTGGATAGTACGGCGAGAGGACGGCGAATTTTACGCACTGTTGACTATTTGTACTCACCTCGGATGTACGCCGCGTTGGTTCGGCTCCGAGAATAAGTTCAAGTGTCCCTGTCACGGAAGCGGTTTTGATCGGGATGGCATCAATTATGAAGGCCCGGCACCACGGCCGCTTGAACGCGTAAAAATTGCATTGGCGGACGACGGACAGCTTGAAATTGATAAATCTGTGAAGTTCCTCGGCGAGAGAGGCGACTGGGGAAAACCCGGTTCGTTTTTGAAAGTCTAACTGAGTTTGCGGTGCTGGGAACGATAATTTCCCTCTGTGAGAAAGGAGCTATACAAAGTCGCCTAATTGAGTAACTGTCGTGAAGTTTTTGCGTACGATGGCGGTTGATTGCATATTTCTTATGAATGAGAAACGGAACGGACTTAAGGAAAAGATTGTTAATTCTCAAATCTGGCGATCGATGTTCCGCCACGGCTACGAGAACACCGGACGGCGGTATACGCTGCAAATTCTCCAAAACGTATGGCTGCATCTGCACCCGCCACGCGTACCGCGCCACGGAATCAACTTCCGTTTTACTTGGTGCATGGGCGGAATTACTTTCTTGATGTTCCTTGTCACGGCGGTTACGGGTGTCCTGCTCATGTTTTACTATCGCCCGACCGCGGAATATGCGTTTCGAGATGTACAATACTTGGAGTTTGATATCCCCTTCGGAATGCTGTTGCGAAATATGCATCGTTGGGCGGCGCACGGCATGGTTATCGCTGTGATGCTCCATATGTTCCGCGTTTTCCTAACAGGCTCCTATAAAAAACCGCGTGAGTTCAATTGGGGTGTTGGCGTTATACTGTTGGTTGTCACACTTTTCCTAAGTTTTACGGGATATTTGCTTCCATGGGATCAACTCGCATTTTGGGCTGTCACAGTCGGTACGAATATGGCGCGAGCGACCCCTGTCCTGGGTCATGAGGGCCCATTCAACCCTCAAGACATCACCGAAAAGAACGATGTTCGATTTGCGCTCTTGGGTGGCACGATCGTAGGCCCCTCGACACTCTTGCGGTTTTATATTCTGCATTGTGTCGCTGTGCCGTTGCTCGCGAGTGTGCTGATGGCATTGCATTTCTGGCGGGTTCGTAAAGACGGCGGAATCTCAGGTCCGTTATAGATTGACGTATTCAGATAGGAATCAGAGATATAGTTGCTCAAGTTCAAACGCCTTAAATTCACATCCGTTAGGTTTAAAGGTGGAAAATTTAATACTCCGTTAGCTTTATTTTCACTTAAGAGTTCTTTTGGCTTGATCTGGTAACTTGCTTTTATCGTTGAATCCAATCCTAGAGGTAGTCTGTAATTTATGGAACATCTCCTAGCACTTATTACGAAACCGGATAATGTGCCAATCCTTGCAATTGTTTTTTTGTTACCATACTTTACTTGGCTTTCGTTTAGCCAAGGACGCAAGAACGACCGGGCTGGAACACCGGCTGAAGCTGCACTCAAAGACAAAGTTTACGTTTGGCCCTATCTTTGCCGCAATGAGTTCATTTGCGCGATCATCATACTTCTAATCCTCGCCGTTTGGTCAATTACTATTGATGCCCCGCTAGAAGAACCGAGCGACCCCACAAAAACCCCAAATCCCTCCAAAGCCCCGTGGTATTTCCTCGCCTTACAAGAGATGCTCGTGTATTTCGATCCGTGGATTGCCGGCGTTGTGTTGCCCGGGTTAATCATCGTAGGCTTGATTGCTATCCCTTATGTTGACATCAATCCAAAAGGAAAAGGATATTACACGCTTAAGGAGCGCCCGTTTGCCATCGCGACCTTCTGTTTCGGCTTTATCATCCTGTGGATTACTCTGATGGTGGTCGGTACATTTCTACGAGGTCCCGGTTGGAATTTCTTCGCCCCGTGGAAATATTGGGATCCCCACAAAGTCGTGCCACTGACAAACGTCAACCTGTCGTATAAGTTTGGCATCCGCGACGATCTGACCGCAAATGTATTCGGTTTTGTCGTGGTTGCCGGCTATTTTACTTTGGGTCCCATCTTCTATCTGTGGAAGGTACGGACCAGTGAGTTTCTTCAGGAGTTGGGATTGGTTCGTTACATTGTCGTGTCGTTCCTGTTTTTGACAATGCTCTCTCTTCCAATCAAAATGATTCTCCGGTGGGTGTGGAATATCAAATATATTTGGGTTTCCCCGTGGTTTAATGTCTAGTGTGTTTCGTAACGAGGTAAAACACCGTTAATTCATGTCCTACCAAATTTTGAGCAGCTAATTGTTTGTTGATTGACATAGTTAAGGAGTCAACTGGGATTGTGAGGAACAAAAAAGATATCCCTGTAGAAGAGAAATCCTACGCAGTCTTATTCTTTATTCTTTCCGCTTTACTCGGCCTAGTGACAATTTGGGGTTTCTGGAGTGAAGCCATTACGAGGCGACCGTGGAAGGGTATTCAGCAGGAGTTTTATCAGTACGAATATGACAAGACAGAAATCGAGCTGGAGCGAGCCAAGAAAGATTTACCCAATATTCCAGAACCGGAGGCGCTTGACGGGAAAAAACTAAACGAACTGAAAAATGCGGTGGCGGATTCCGAGGTAAAACGTGAAGAAGCGCTGCAGGAACGCAAATTTATTCAAAGTGAGTCCGACGCAATTAATTACAAATATCAACATGCTCTGCATGAAGCCAAAGCAGACCACGCCGCAGGCGCGGGCGACCAATCCGTCGAAAAATGGAAGAAAAAGCTCGATGAACTTGAATCGGCGATTGAGGGTCCGTTGACTCAGGCTGTATTAAATGCGGAACGGAAGTCGTCCGAATCTTATCAAGCCCTCGCCCAATTCTACGAGACCAACAATCACCTTGAAGATGCGTTAAGCACGTACTTGCTTGCCGCCAAATATAGTCCCGGTAATTCCGCAATCTCTGACAAGGTTAGCGCAGTTCGTGAACAGGTCGAATCACTTGCAGCGGACAAGGCGAAACACGAAGCGGTCGCACGAATCGATGAAAAACTTAACTCGCTGAAGCACGTTAAAACCTTTATGGGAAGTCTGTTAGAAAGCCCATTTACCAAAACGCGGGAAATAGTCCAATACTACATGGAGGATTTCGATTACACGGCGGATCGATGCGCCACATGCCACTTTGCGGTAGATAAGAGTGGTTATGATAGCTACGCTAAGGAGACCTTCGAAGAGATAGAAGGAGACGGTGAAAGCAAGTTCACTATTCAACTGGCACACCCCCTGGTCAAAGTTGGCAGCGAATCCGTCTTGATTGATGAAGAGGAGGCCGAAGAAGATAGTTATGAGTTGAGCAATGGCGGAATCCTGACCTTTACGGATCCCGATGTCTATGCCGACGTTGTGGAAATCGGCTACGAGACAGGATACAATCCGTCGCTTCGGACGCATCCCCATCGCGACGTACTCTTAGCAAAACACCCCGCAGAAAGATTTGGTTGTACCCCATGCCACGGCGGCCAAGGGCAAGCACTAACATCAAAAGCCGCGCACGCGCTAACACATCATGAATATTGGTTGACTCCTGTATTGGGCTTGGATGAACATACCGGCAGGTCGTCTCCTGAACTACGCGGCTATATGGAATCGAATTGTCGCCGATGCCATGATGGAGTAATGATGCTTGATGCTGTTTCACCGCTAACAGGCGAAACACGGGATTACGCACCGCATCTTACCAAGGGCATGGCGCTGTTTGAGGATCTTGGGTGCCATGGTTGTCATGCGGTTGAAGGCTACTCAGCGCTGGACAACATAGATAAAGTTGGACCGTCGTTAGCCAAGGTTGGAAGCAAAGTGAATGGAATTGAATGGCTTGAGAGTTGGGTCAAGAATCCTAGTGCACATCTAATCAACACCAAGATGCCGGATTTCTTCCCAAATCCCAAGATGACTCAACTCGTCTATTTCAAAAACGGGAACAAGCGTACCGGTGTCGTCACGAAAACTGCGGATGGAATTATTGTTCAAGGGGACGACGGGACGGAATTTGTATACAGCGACGATGTGGTGGAGAAGGTAGTAGACGAAGTCAAATCGATTGCCCAATACCTTGCTCAAATGCGCGATTCCATGATTGAAGGGGTTGATGCCACATACTCGACTTCCTCACGGGCAATCGCCGCGGGAGAGGAGGTCGTTAAATCGGTCGGATGCCTGTCGTGTCATTCAGTGGGTGGTCTGGGGAGCGATTTCGCGCCGGAACTGGACAACGTCGGAAGCAAAGTTACGCCTAATTTCCTTCGACAGTGGATAAGCGATCCGAAATCTTACGACCCTGACACGGTCATGCCTAGTCTACGCTTGACGGACTCCGAAGTGGACAATGCCGTAGCGTATCTAATGTCGTTGAAAGGATCAACGACCGTTGCCGTGGTGCAGAGCGATTATCAGCATGCAGTGAGCGATCCCGCGGAAGGTGAGAAACTGGTCCGGAGTTATGGTTGCTACGGTTGTCATAGCATTCCCGGCTTTGAGAACGAATCTAAGGTAGGAGCGGATTTGGGTGAGTTTGGAGCCAAAACTACTGAGGAGTTCGATTTCGGAGACACTGTCGGCATTGAACATAGTTGGCACGGTTGGACAATTGGCAAAATCACGAATCCACGACGCTACCAAACGCGCCGAATTGTTTCGCGAATGCCGGTCTTTCCGATTGACGAAGAAGATGCCCGAGCATTGGCAGTGCTTCTAAAGAGTTTTCAGCCTACAAAGTATCCTGTAAGCTATGTGTACCAACCCAGCGAACGCACGCGACAGATTGATGCGGGCCGTCGATTGGCGAAGAAGTATAACTGTGTAGAGTGCCATGAGATCGAAGGTAAAGGCGGCACGTACATTGACATCGTCAAGGCGCATGAAGGGTTGGACCAGCTTCAAGCAAAACAGTTCGCCCCGCCGACACTGCAAGCTCAAGGTGCAAAAGTCTACCCCGACTGGCTGTTTGAATTCTTAAAGGATCCGAGTCCAATTCGGTACGGACTCAAAGTCCGAATGCCTACCTTTGGTTTATCAGACAGCGAGGCAACGACACTAGTGAAATACTTCTCATCTCTTTCCGATGAGCCTTTCCCGTATAAGACAATCGCTTTGGAACCCGCGACACGCGCTGAACTGAGAGTAGGCAAACAGATATTCGATGCCCTTGAATGCATATCATGCCATCCGGAGCAAGGCGAAGTGATTCCAGCCGGAAGCAATAAGACGGGGCGTCCTGACCTTGCTTTAGCCAAATCCCGTCTGAAGTCGGACTGGATCGTCGAATGGCTCAAAGAACCGCAATCCTTCCAACCGGGAACCGCGATGCCCCAAGCTTGGCCGAATATTGGCGGCGAATACCAACCCGTAGAGGGATTCGCGGACAATGACGCGGAAAAACAGATTCGGCTTGTCAGGGATTACCTTATCTCGTTAGCCAAGTGATTCTGGAGTAATCATGCGACACCTACTAATTATCGTAGGGATGTTTGCAGCTAGCATGAGTTGGCTGATTTGGATCTGCCGAGTAGTAGATCCAAGCACTCGATACGGCTCCAAAGTTGAATACAATTACGCTAGATATTGTGCCGGATGCCATGGGCCCAATGGCGAAGGCAACGGACGAATCGGAAGATTCAAAAAATTGGAACCCGCCAATTTGACAGAAGCTGATTTCTGGGATAACCGCAGCGACGAGCAACTTATCCATAGTATTGATGCTGGCAAGGACGACATGCCGGCATTTTTTTATTATCTGTCGAATGAAGAGCAGCAGGAACTTCTCACCTTTATTAAAGAAAACTTCCGCCCTACGCCGGTGCCCAATTAATTAACAATCTACATTAGTCCAAGAGTCGGAATAATTCCCCATATTCTGGTTGAAGCAATTGCGAATGCGTAATCTACCTATGCCATGGCAGTTCGGAATCAACTCGCCAAAACCAAGGATCTTGACACTGTTTTAAGCAGTTTCTCATGTGACGCGACGGTGGACGCGTTATACTCACCGACTGTACAATTCGTCAATAGCGGCCAGCTTGAAGTTATCGAGTAAACCGTTATGACTAATCCCGATTCTACTCAACGCGTAACGGCAATATCAGATCCGTCGGGGGTGGAAGCAGATTTGGCGCGCCTCCTACCAGTCACGGATATCCGTGAGGTGAGTTCTTAAATTCTTGATTCCCCAATTTGCACCGTGCTATCATACTCGTGATTTGTGAAAACCCAAAAATTTCGCTGTCATATTTCGAAAAATGAAAGGACAATAAACAGATGAAAACCGTGATGGGCTTGACAACACTGAGTTTCTTCATCTTCGCGGCGGGTCTTGTATATGCCGGTAATATTACCGGTACTGTCATGTACGATGGAGACGCCCCCGCACGACCAACGTTATCGGTATCTAAAGATCAACACTGCATCGACTCTCTGAAAAGTGCCAAATCTGAAGCTCTTGTCGTTTCCAAGGGAAAAGGAATCAAGAACGTAGTCGTATACCTGCGTGCTCGGGGCGCGAAGCCGACTACGCCCGCCAAGAACCCGGTAATGGATCAAGTAGATTGCCTCTATGTGCCGCATGTTCTGGTTGTCACCGCCGGTACTACAGTTGACGTGCAATCAAGTGACCCGGTGGCGCACAACGTCCATTCTCACGCCAAGAAAAATGAAGCGCCGAATTGGCAGATACCCGGTCCCGGGAAAGCTCTACCATTGAAGTTGGAAAAGCGCGAAGCCATTAAATTCACTTGCGATATCCACAACTGGATGACGGGATATATCTTCGTAGTGGACAACGACTTCTATGCCGTGACGGGATACCGGGATGGCAAGGGCAAATGGGTTAGCTCCGACAGCTACGAGGCTTCAAGCGATAACGGCGCGTACACGATTTCAGATGTTCCTGCAGGCAAGTACCGCATCCAAGCATGGCATGAGGAGCTTGGATCCACTAAAGCCAAGGCTGTCGAAGTTGCCGCTAGCGGAGACCTTGAATTCAACTTTACAAGCGCCGATTTCAAGAAGAAGGGCGCGAAGTAGTTCACTGAGACACTGACCTAACGGAGGACGGCGAATTCTCGCCCACTAACCGTTTAGATTGCAAGAAACAACTATGATGCGTTTCATATCCACGGACTCTAAAAACAGGTTGTATGTTTATCTCGGTTTGCTTGTCGTCTATCTACTCTTGGCGATTGTGCCTGCTTTTGCTCAACAGGACGCGACCGACGTGGAGTACCGGGCCTTTCCGAAGATTGGGAGTCGCAGCGCGGCTTGGATTGCCGCCCAACTTCACCTGCTGTTCGGCTCTTTCATCTTGGGCGTACCGATGTTCGCCGTAGTCATTGAGTTTGTCGGCATGAAAACCAAGGACAAGCGATACGACAAGATGGCGCAAGAGTTCATCAAACTGTGTATGGGAGCGTTCTCGACAACTGCCTTGTTGGGAGGAGTGTTGGTCTTCGTTCTCATCTGGTGCTACCCCAAGGTGATGAACAAGCTGACAGGCATCTTCGGTCCGACAATGATTTTCTACGTTATCCTATTCTTTGGTGAGACTTTTACGTTGTATCTTTACTCTTACGGATGGGATCGCATGCAGGGAAGAGTGTCCAAGATGTGGCACCTATTCCTTGGTGTGCTTCTGAATGTGTTCGGTACGGCGATAATGTTCGTCTCCAATGCGTGGCTCACGTACCAAACAAGCCCAGCCATTATGGGGCCGGACCACAAGCCGATTGCACTTCATGACGAAGAAACGGGTGAATTTATCGGTTCGCTATGGCAGGCGGTAAATAACTACACCTGGATGCCCGTCAACATTCACCGTCTCATCGGGAATATAGCTTTCGGAGGTGCCATCGTCGGTGCCTATGCCGCCTTCCGCTTTCTGGTTGCCAAGACAAAAGAAGACAAGGCACACTACGATTGGATGGGATATACGGGCAACTTTATCGCGTTATGCGGGCTGATTCCACTGCCATTCGCCGGATACTGGTTGGGGCGCGAAATTTATATGTTCAACCAGACTATGGGAATTAACATGATGGGAAGTCTCTTTTCATGGTTGTTCATCATTCAGGCGGTGATGATTGGCGTGCTTTTCATCGGAGCGAACTATTATCTCTGGTCTGGAATGACACGCATCAAAGGTGGGGAAATTTACGCACGCTATCGACCTTATATGATTGCTATTATCGTCATCTGTGTGGCGATCTGGATGACGCCGCGCACATTGATTATGTCACCTAAGGAGATGGCGGCTATGGGCGGGACAAATCATCCCCTCGTCGGATTCTTCGGTTTGATGACAGCGAAGAACACGGTAGTGAACATTATCATTTTGACCACCTTCCTCAGTTTTCTCTTTTACCGACGATCCGGAAAAGCGCCGACGGTCGGCTGGAGAAAAATCGGAAACATAAGCATCGCAGTAATTTTTGGTGTTGCCATTGCCGCGATTATCACTATAGGTCTTGCGGGATTCAAAGTCGAGAGTGATTTTCGAGTCAACGTGCTAACCCCGGTTCAAGTGTTGATTGCATTGGCGGTCATGATTGCGGTCACGGTGACTGACTTAATCATGTATCGAAAAGCAATGCGGTCAAACGATATCAACTGGGGCCAGATGACCGACCGATCGCAGTACGTGCTGATTCTTCTCGCCATTACCTTTACCTCCCTGATGGGATTAATGGGATACGCACGGTCCGGTCTTCGCGAAAACTGGCACATCTTTGGCGTGATGCCAGACACCTCGCCCGATGCGTTCACCCCTCTTCTTGGGGACGCAGTTAATGTCATTGCTATTATCATGGTGATTTTCTTCGCTCTAGTAGGCTTTATTTTTTGGATTGGATTGTGGGGCGACAAGAAAAAGGCGGAGCGCGCGCCAGTGGCGGCGGAGGTTGCGGCTGGCGACGATTAAGGCGTGACCTGATGCCTAATCGCCAGAGTCTCCGATGAGTCAAAAAGCGAACACGTCGGCAGGAGATTGATGCTTATCTGCTTCTGTCGCACGATGGTGAATTTGTCTGCGTTTTCGGCGTAGACTGCTATTAGCCCCCAAGTGTGACAAAACACCTGAAGCATCTGTCGTTTCAGGTGCATTGGGCGTTGAGATTCGTCAGGAGAGACTTTCCGTAGATTATCGAATGCGACCAAGCCCATTAAAAATGTTCCGCCGGAGTTGGGGTCGAAACGCATCTTGGCTATTCCGTTGAAAACCGAGAAATAGGAACGAACTGATGTCAAGCAAGCTCGCAAAAATTGCCAGTTTAATTGTTATGGTCGTGAGCTTTATTGCGTACGTAGCGAAAGCCCCTGCTTTCCCGATCGCGTCGGAAAACCTATTACCCTGGTCAACCTGGTTTTTAATCTCCGCGATAGCGAATTTGGTGCTCTGGCAGAGAGTGATGAAGTTACTCGCGTTTTCGCTGCTAGTAATCTGGTTCTATGCGTTTGCCGCCAGTATAGTTCCAGAAACATCGACCGCGAAGGTAGATGTGGCTAACATCCCACGAACACCGGAGGCATTTGTTGAGGCGGGTGAAGCAATTTTCAACGGAAAAGGGAAATGCAATACCTGTCACACGCTCGACCCGTCAGCGCCAAAAGGTCGCTGTCCGGATTTGTCGGATGTGGGTGCCCGAGCCGCGACGCGCCAACCCGGCGTCTCGGCAAAAGATTATCTAATCGAGTCGACTTACGAACCTCACAAGTTTCTTGTTCCCGGTTACGGCAACATTATGCCGCCGGTCTGGAAGCCGCCGATCAGTCTGGAAGAGACGGAGATTGAAACTGTTATTGCATTCCTCCAAGATCAGGGCGGACAGGTGGACCTCACGCCCTTCGAGCCGCCCGTAGATATTAGTACCCCTGATGCGGGTGTTGAGTCGTTGCCACCCCTCCTTGTAGGGGACATTGAGCGCGGTAAGAAGGTATTCGTAGATGGTGCGAAGTGTATTGCGTGTCACGCGGTTGCCGGGGTTGAGAAGCCTGCGGGCCAAACCCTAGACGACGGTGTCGAGGTTGTCGCCGCACCCGATTTGTCAGATATTGCGTCATTGAACAGCATGCGGTACATTGAGGAGTCAATCGTTAAACCGAACGCACTAATCGTGACCGGCTACGGTTCTGTCACGGTGAAAACCGGCGGCGCCTCTGTTCAAGGGACTCTTCTTTCCCAAGAAAACGAGATTATTACTGTGCGCGTTAAAGACGGCGCCGGAGTGGAATCCGAAATAAAGATACCCTTGAGCGAACTTGATCCAGAACCGATTGAGGAATTAAAGAACTTAAAACAGCAGGGGTATTTCTGGATTGAAGTCACTTCCGCCGACACAGGGACAAAGATTAGCGGTGACTTCGTAGAAGAGGATGAGGGGAGCGTTACCCTCCAAGTTGGCGGAGAAACGCAAACGGTATCCAAATCGAATGTGAAGGTACAGGCGACCATAATCGACTTTGACGAGAATAAAATCGTCGGTGAGTTGGTTTCCGAGAATGAGGACGAAGTCACGCTGATTGTCGATGGAGAGGAGCAGGTAATCGATACCTTCGATATTGATGAGGGGCCTACCTATAGTCGTGCCTTCGGTAAGCGGCTTGATGTCACTTCGCCAATGCCTGATAATTTCCCACTCCTGTTATCCGTCGCTGACATGAGCGATCTGCTCGCGTTTATGGCCTCGTTGACCGGCGCAACAGAGGGCACAGTTGTTGAAGTTGAGGTTTCCGATGCAGATGCGGTGGACGTAGCTGAGTAACGCAACCTCGTCGAGGTGCACCGACATCGCGCAAGACTCCAATTACCTGCGGATGTTGTCGACGGTAAAGCGTCCTATCCTCCTCAACGGCCTAAAATAGAGGGGTTCGCAGAATTAGGGATTTCCGGGGTAGCACGGTGTCGTACGTCGATTGCTCCGATCTTTCAACATGAGTTGATATTTAGTCAATTTGGAGATTTCACTGATGATTAAGCGAATGTCGCTCTTTACTAGATGCCTGATTCTATTTGTCGTAATCTGGCTCTTTCTGCGATTCTTCATCGGTGGGGTGTGGTCCGTACCGTTGCCCGCGAGCGTCATTGCGATGTATATCGGGCTGATTCTGATAGCAATCCTCGTCCACGTTTCGGTTGAAGATGATAGGTTTCGCGAGTTCCTGCGGCCCATCAAAGAGACGCTTGTCGATGATGAAAAAAAGATTCGACGGATGGCGTTGGGCATACTCATTCCACTTGTGCTGTTAGGGTTTACATTTTCTAAGGTCTCCACAAAGGCAGATCCACCGGCGGCTCTGCGCACCGCTCACCCGGCACCTCCTGATGAATTGACCTATCGCGACAAAGTTATCGGTCCAACACAGGAGGTGGAGAACCCTTTCCGGCACCTCGAAAAAGACGACGTTGAAGCGTTTGAAGCACATGCGGAAAATGGTCGTCGGGTATACTATCAGAACTGTTTTTATTGTCACGGTGACGATCTTGACGGGGAGGGGCATTTTGCGCACGGATTAAACCCGCTGCCTGCGAACTTTCAGGATCCCGGAATCATCCCCAACTTCCAAGAGTCGTTCTTTTTCTGGCGAATCAGTAAGGGCGGTCTTGGCTTACCGCCGGCGGCCACTCCATGGGATTCGGCCATGCCGGTCTGGGAAGACTATTTGACTGAAGAGGAGATTTGGGATGTCATCATTTTCTTGTCAGAGTACACCGGATATAAGCCGAGAACGTTCGGCGAGGCTGCCCACTAAGAAGAGCTAATGAAGCGCCAATCGTGGGCTAGAAAAACACTCTGGCTGTGAATGCCAGCAACCTCTCTGCGATAGCGGCGTTGAGTTTTTCGCCAAGATTACTTGGAGGCAGTTTGGGTACGGTTTGGTCTATAAACTACATCTCCTTGTTCAGATGAGGTCCTAAAATGAAATCGGTTACATGCTTGGTAAAAAAAGAGGGAAGTCAATATGTTTCGCTATGTGTCGAATTAGATGTGGCCTCGTGTGGTAAAACGAAAATGAAAGCAATTGAGGGGTTAAAAAACGCAATTCAAGCGTATATCGAATATATGTCGTCCCAGAAGCGTGAGAAAGAGATTTATAGGCCGGTTCCCATGGATTGAGTTACGGGATATCCTTTTTCCAGAATCACCGGCGGATGAGCAAGATGTAAAGGCGATTCCGTTAGAATTCGAGCATGCCTAAAAATTTGTCGAGTGAGGATGTTGCTTGGATATTGGGACAAGTCGGAATCACACTTAGAAGGCGTGGCAAAGAAGACGTTATTCTGGACAATCAAGTGGTCAAAATCGCGTTGTAATAGTTCCCAGAAATAAACGAAGTATTCCTGTCGGAACACTGAGTTCAATTTGGCGGCAAGCAGGGATAACGAATAAAGTCGCCGATGAAATTTGGAATAAGCGCAAAACTAAATAACGTAGCATCCCGTGAATACGCAGTTTTTATTCCAGTAATTGGCTTTATCCTTATAGCGGCTGGTAAAATTCTGTGTAGGCTCCCAAAACAGGTAAAACCGAAATTTACTAATGAATAGATTGCTTGCGAAGAAATCACTCACTATTTGCATCGCAGGGTTCCTTCTATTGCCTGCAATTATGGCCTACACCGTTTTTGCACAAGGCAAGTCTGCCCCCGCTGCTTCTGAGGCTGCAAAGGCATTGTACATAGACAAGTGCGCTCATTGCCACGGTGTTGACGGAGCCGGCGATGGGTCTGCTGCCGAGAATCTGTTGCCAAGACCTAGGGATTTTACGTCTGGGCTTTACAAGATTAGATCCACCGAGAGCGGAAACCTGCCGACGGACCAAGACCTCTTTGACGTGATATCGAAGGGCATGCCGGGATCGTCAATGCCAGCGTGGGAAAAGTTGCTCAGCGAAGATGAACGATGGAGCCTCGTTGCACAAATCAAGACCTACTTTGAAGATTTTGAAGGTGCGTCGCCGCGGGTGATTGATCTGTCAGGTAAGGTACCTTATTCCGAGGAGAGTGTTGCGAAGGGGAAAGAGTTTTATGCCAAACTTGGCTGCGTCGAATGTCACGGTGTACTCGGGCGAGGGGATGGTACCTCCGCTCCAGATCTTACGGACCATTGGGAATTCCCTACCTGGCCCGCTAATATGGAGCACAGTTGGAATTACAGGGGCGGTTCAACCACGGAGGACATTTTCAAACGGTTTATAGGCGGAATTGCCGGGTCACCAATGCCGGCATTCGTGTCGTCCTTCCGCGTCGGTTTGACTGACGCTGAGGAAGAACGGATTATCGCACTTGAAGAAAAAGACGAGATGACCGAAGAGGAAGAGACCGAGTATGCGGAGTTGGAAGAAAAAGCCTACGAGTACGAAAACATTATGCTCGACATTGAAGAGGGCAATGAAGTCACAGCCGACGACCAGAAAAAACTCGCCGATGCTATGAAGCCGATATACGAGAAGAGTTGGCACTTGGCGAACTATGTAAAATCGCTGGGAAGCGAAGGACGCCCACCAGCCGCCGTCGGGGACAAAGTACTTCGTTCACAATACCGGTTAGGCAATCTGCCGGGGTTAAATGACGCCGCTTGGGGTGAAATCGAGGAAGCGAGCTACTTTCCACTCGTCGGTCAGGTTGTCATTGAGCCGCGGCAATTCAACCCATCCATAGATTCGGTCACAGCTAAATCTTTCTATAACGATAATGAGGTTGCATTTCTTTTTCAATGGGATGATCGAACGAAAACCCTTCCGCAAGTGGATGACGAGACAGGAGAAACCGTTGAGGACGCCATTACCGTTCAATTTCCCGTAAAGGTGCCCAAAAGCCCTACGGATCCAAAACCGTACTTCATTTGGGGAGATGGTCGTCGCCCCGTTTACCTCTGGACCTGGAAGGTCGCTGAAGCTGACAAAATTTCAGAGATGAACGCGAAGGGAATTGATAACGTCTCTGTCCAAGCGTCGCCAAGCCAGATTGAAGTTGGAGGAGTTTACGAAGATGGTCGGTACCGTCTGTGGGTCAAACGGGCACTGAAGACGGAGGACAAAAATGACCTTCAGTTTGAACCTGGCACCTTTATCCCCATTGCTTTCTCTGTCTGGGACGGCGCCAACGGCGACGTGAAATCAAAGCGTGCCATATCGACATGGTATACTTTCGTTCTCGACCCGGTTCCATCAAACAAGCGATTCGTGTATCCACCGCTTGTCGCCCTGATCTCTGTCGGTTTCCTCTATGGTTTGAGAGGTGGCGTGAGGAGGCGGGTGAACACGAATAGTACGTAGGTAACATGTTCAACGATAGTCTGACACTCTATGCGAGACATGATAATGTTGAAAAGTTAGCGATAATGGATTGTAGAATCGTGAATCTGTCGAGAAATTGTAGAATCGATTTGAGCCAATCAAAAAAGTCCAAAAAAGGAGTTGAATCATGAAAATCCAAGTTGTTACCATCCTAACTATTATTATCGCGGGCATTTTTGCGACCGGTGCCAACGCTGCCGGAGAAGGCGAAGCTGGGGAATCACTAGTGTTTCCCGCAAGTTATAAAGCGGGTAGTGTTTCCAACGGCGGAACCATCACCGGTACGGTTAAGTTTGAGGGCGAAACCCCGGAAATGAAAAAACTCGAGATCACCAAGAATCCGGAAGTTTGCGGCTTGACCGATAAAATTGATGAATCGGTTGTGGTAGGCGAAGGCAACGCATTGAAAAACACCATCGTTTATCTCATGGATATATCGTCAGGTGAAGGTTTTGCGAAAGATAAGAAGGTAAAATATCAAATTGATCAGAAGGGTTGTCAGTTCAATCCGCATGTTCAACTGCAGCCTGTCGGACAACGGCTGACCATGCTTAATCCCGACAAAATCATGCACAACGTTCACATTTTTAGCACAAAGAACCCTGCCTACAACAAGTCGCAACCGGGAAGCAGACGGAAAATGCCGGTTAAAGCGGTGAAGAAAGCGGAGGGTCCGGTGGCAGTGAAGTGTGATGTCCACGGTTGGATGAAGGCTTGGATCGCCTACATCCCCCATCCATACTTTGCAGTCACGGATGAGAACGGGGGTTATAAACTTGAGAATGTGCCGCCGGGAACCTACAAACTTGGTTATTGGCATGAAGCATGCGGAACGAATAATGAATCGCCCGTCTCGGTGACTGTGGATGCCGGTGGCAGCGTCATGCAGGACTTCACGCTATCCCTCAAGAAGTAGAGGAAATAGTTTGAATTCCAACCACGACGCATTCTTGTGAAAGTTCAATTTGCCTCGACTACTTGCCTAATGGCTTTTGCCATCTGTTCCAGTATGAAGGACGATTGCAGCATCCTTAAAATCTCAATCAAAGATGCGTCCGGTTGAAGTTGAAAACCTCTCCCACGCCTATGGTGACCGAATCGCCTTGGCAGATGTCAGTTTTGGCATCAATGCGGGAGAGATTTTCTCCTTTCTTGGTCCAAACGGCAGCGGCAAGACGACACTCTTTAAAATTCTCGCAACCTTGATTCCCCTGGAGCGAGGAGACGTCACGCTGTTCGGACACAACTTGGCTCGCGAAGCGGGGGAAGTCAGAAAGCACATCGGGGTTGTTTTTCAGCATCCTGGTTTGGATGTGAAACTTACGGTCGCAGAGAATCTCAGGCATCACGGACATCTCTACGGGATGTGGGGCGGAGATTTGAAACACCGGATACATGAGGTGCTCAATCAACAGCAATTGACCGATCGAGCGGCAGACCTTGTAGAGACGCTCTCCGGAGGATTGAGACGTCGCGCCGAACTTGCCAAGACGTTGCTTCATCAACCGAAATTATTGTTACTAGACGAGCCGAGCCCGGGACTTGACCCGATTGCACGGCGAAAATTTCTCGAATCGTTGGATAATCTTCGTGAAACGGCAGGAGTTACGGTCATCCTGACTACTCACATCCTGGATGAGGCTGAAACGTGTGATCGGGTCGGGATTCTCAACGTGGGAGAGTTAGTTGCCGTCGGAACACCGGATGAACTAAAAAGTCGAATCAGTGGAGATATTGTTATCGTTGATTCGCCGGTGCCCGATCAACTGGCACGTAAAATAAGCCAACAGTTTGGGCATAGAGTCGACTCGGACGATGACATGCTGCGTGTTGAATGTGATTGTGGACACGAGTTTGTGCGTGATGTTGTCGCTGAATTTCCATCGGAGATTCGCTCCGCCCGCTTCGGAAAACCGACGTTGGAGGATGTCTTCATAAAACTGACAGGACGCCGATTCGTCTCATAGACTCCTCGCCGTAGCGGGAGTAAAGAATCTCGGAGTAAGCATCATTGTGATTAGCGACCCAGCGGTTAGAAGTTGTATAACGGCCGAGAGTTGATGCATGTGTTAGAGAAAATGAGTTGTGTCCTCAATAGCGAGAATCTTATTCCCCGTTGTGACGATCTGGTGGCGTGAAATCATCAGATTTCTGCGTCAGCGGAGCCGTTTGGTCAGCGCGTTCGCGCAGCCACTGGTATTTTGGCTTCTGCTGGGTGGCGGGTTAAACGCTTCATTCCGTCCGTCGGGGCTTCCCGCAGAGACAAACTATATTTCTTATTTTTACCCAGGCGTCTTGGTGCTGATCCTGTTATTCACGGCAATTTTTTCAACCATCGCCGTAGTGCAAGACCGACGAGAAGGATTTCTTCAAGGCGTTCTGGTTGCTCCGGTTTCCAGATGGAGCGTCGTTTGCGGACAAGCATGTGGCGGAACTACATTAGCGCTCGTACAAGGCGCACTTTTTCTCTTGCTGTCGCCAATTATTGGAATCCCCCTTGGCTTCGCATCCATTCTATCGACTGTTGGCGTGATGGTGCTTCTGAGTTTTGGGCTCACGAGCCTGGGGTTGGCGATTGCGTGGCGGATGGATTCGACACAAGGATTTCATGCAGTGATGAATCTTATCCTCATTCCGATTTGGCTGCTATCCGGGGCGTTTTTCCCCGTAGCCGGAGTGTCGCCGCTGCTTGAATGGGTGATGAAATTAAATCCCGTGACGTACGGCATTGCAGCGTTACGACGATGCCTCTATCTCAACAATCCTTCAGCGGTTGGTGAGATTCCTCAACTGAATTTATCGCTCGTTGTTACCGGTCTGTTCTGTATTGTGATGTATTTGTGCGCTGCTCAAACAGCGTATCGTCGCGTGAAGATTACGTGAGAGAAACGTTCTCCAACGAATTCAGCGACCCAGAAAGGAGATTTTAATGAAATGCTGAAATGGCTGAATTTCCCTGAATGGCTTCCAGAAAACGCGTCTACTTTTGGAGAAGGAGTAGATAACCTCTTTGTCCTAATCTACTGGATTACTGCCATCGTGTTTATAGCTGTAATGGCGGTACTCATCGGCTTCATGATTAAATACCGCTTTAAAGAAGGGCGCAAAGCGGATTACATCGAAGGTAGCACAACCCTCGAAATCACATGGACGGCAGTGACGACCGTCATAGTATTCGGGTTAGCCATGTTGAGCTTGCCTCAATGGAACAAACTCAAAATCCCGTCCCAGTTCCCTAGCGGTCCTGATGATGTCCTAGTACAAGTCAGCGGCAAACAATTCAACTGGGACATGACCTATCCGGGGCCTGACGGTGAATTGGGAACCGCCGATGACCTGACGCTTGAGAATCAGTTACACGTACCGGTGAACAAGGTCGTGCACGTCAAACTTACATCAGAGGATGTCATCCACAGTTTCTTCTTGCCGAATATGCGCGTCAAGCAGGATGCCTTGCCTGGGAGGACTATTGACGTGTGGTTTGATGCAACGAAGGTAGGCAAGTACGAAATCCCGTGCGCTGAACTTTGCGGATTTGGGCATTCCGGAATGCTCGGATACCTAAATGTCCATACGGATGACGCCTATGCGAAGTGGGTAGAAGAAGCTTGGAAATAGCGGCAAGCCGCGTGCTGAAGAACCTCGATATGCCTTACGGCACCCTGTTTCGCTGTCTGCAAGTGGGCACCGCTGAGGTGAACTTCAAAGTTAGAGTCCTGTCCTTTGTGAATTAGATTGGAATGCGAGCAGATGGGACAAACACAAATTAGAGAATCGCCAGAAGTTTCGGATTAAGTGGAAGAAATAATTACCATTCAAAGGAAAGGAGTTCGTGTCGAATGAACGATCACGCAAATGAATCGCATGACCATCATCACGAGGAAGGTTTTGTCAGTAAGTACATCTTTTCTCTCGACCACAAGATGATTGGAAAGCAATTCTTAATTTATGGATTGATTATGTTCATTGTCGGCGGTGGACTTGCGTTACTGTTCCGCTGGCAGCTTGCTTGGCCTGACAAACCTCTCCCAATCATTGGGGTTTCTCAGGAATATCTTGACGAAGGAGAAGTCGTCTCCGGTGCAGACAAAATGTGGGAGAAGTGGGGCGAGGACGATGAGGAGAACTGGTTTGAGCGAACGATGCACGCCGGTATCATTGGACCAGAGTTCTATAATGCGCTGTTTACCATGCACGCGACTATCATGGTATTTTTCGTCGTCGTACCGTTGCTTGTCGGTGCGTTTGGGAATTTCCTGATTCCACTGATGATTGGCACGAGAGACATGGCGTTTCCTGTGCTAAATATGTTGTCTTTCTGGACGAGTGTGCTTGGCGCTGTTATCATGATGGCAGGTTTTTTCGTCCCGGGTGGACATGCCGCCGCGGGTTGGACCGGATACGCACCGCTATCTTCGGTTCCGGACTTCACGGGCGTGTACTGGGGGCAGAACCTCTGGTGCATCGCGCTTATTGTCATGGGTGTTTCCTCGCTAATGGGGTCCATTAACTACATTACCACCGTCATTAACATGCGGGCGCCGGGTATGACCTACTTTCGTCTCCCGCTAGTCATCTGGTCGCTCTTCATCGTAGCAATCCTCCTGTTGCTTGCGTTTCCTGTCGTAGCCTCCGCGCTTGCGTTGTTGCTTTTCGATAGAATGGCGGGGACGTCATTCTTCGCAGCGGCAGGTGGGGGCGAACCACTCCTCTGGCAGCACCTCTTCTGGTTCTTTGGCCATCCCGAGGTCTACATTCTGATATTGCCGGGCATGGGGCTCGCCTCGGAGATGATTTCGGTCTTTTCCAGAAAGCCGATTTTCGGATACAAGTCGATGGTATACGCGATGATTTCTATCGCCTTTCTTAGCTGGGTCGTATGGGGGCATCACATGTTCCAGAGCGGGATGAACCCCGCATTAAGTATGGGGTTCATGACGACGACAATGTTGATTGCCGTTCCCTCGGCGATAAAAACCTTTAACTGGTTGGGCACCCTATTCCGTGGTTCGATTCGATTCACAGTGCCCATGCTACATTCGATTGCTTTTGTCTCCATGTTCGTAATCGGGGGGCTCAGCGGTATCTACATGGCAAATTCGCCTGTAGACATCCACATCCACGATACCTACTACATTGTCGCGCATATCCATTATGTAGTCTTCGGCGGAAGTGTATTTGCGTTGTTCGGTTCAATCTTCTATTGGTTCCCCAAAATGTTCGGGCGGCACATGAATGCGACACTTGGAAAGATTCACTTCTGGCTATCATTCCTTGCCTTTAATGGCGTGTTTTTCCCAATGCATATCATTGGTGTTGGCGGACACATGCGCCGTATTTCCAACCCCATGCAGTATGAATTTCTGCAGGAATTTCAATCAATAAACGTGTTTATCACCGTCTGTGCGTTCATCTTGGGTGCCGCTCAGATAATCTTGTTGGTGAATGTGTTCTGGAGCATATTTAAAGGGAAGGTAGCCGAACAGAATCCGTGGCAAGCGAACACCCTTGAGTGGCAGGCGCCAACCCCGGTGCCGCACGGCAATTTCGGTCAGATTCCGCATGTGTACCACGGCCCCTACGAATACAGCGTTCCCGGTGCTGACGCGGATTGGATTCCACAAACGCAAGCCGATGGTGAACCGTCTCATGGCGAACCAGTACCGGCCGGTGCCACTGCCGATTAACTACAACCTGGGACGCGAATCGCCGCTGGTTCGTCAATCAATCTGAAGGACAGACTGGTACCCGTATTCATCTGCGTTCTACTGCATATGAAGAAGGACGAATGTAGCATTCTGTACCGGATAGCGCGAGATGTTCATCGTTACGGAGAAGATTCCTGACAACGCCTTTGTTGTTCGTGGAGGCAGGAACCGTCCAGAAGACATTCAACGTGGGACCTCGACTCATCCGAGTGGGGATACTGGCGTATCAGTAGAAAGTGCTGAAGAAATTTCCGTTGCCGAGTTAGCAAGTGCGATTCCGCATCGACAAATCGGCGTGACAACGGCAGGAGCAATCCGAAGAGCTGGTGGTGATGTGGTGCAAACTTCGGGACGGAGCGCCTATCATGCGACGCTCACTGGACTTACGCCCCAGCAAGCTAGCAAGTTACTCACGCCGACAATTTCAAATCCTGCACTGGAGAGAAGAAGATGAACAAACCAAGAGTTTTCGCAGACTTTCACAATGCAGACGCAAAAGGAAGATTACGTTTGAACTGCGTGGGAACTGTGGAGACACTCGCGTGCCAGAAAATCCTTCTGCAAGATGGGCAATCGCTGGTCCTCTACAGCGAAGATCTGGAAGTTGATGGAATCGTTCAATACTCCGAAGAAGAAAACTTGTGGGTTGCCGTGATTGATTGGGATGCGATTCGAGAAGTCAACCCCGTTGTTTCCCAAACAGCATCCTCGGTACGTGACATAGCCACCTAATGGAAGTGTGAAACTGCGTCCTAATAAGATATGAGCATGTACCACGTATGGCTGCATCGACTTGCTATACTTACCACTGTGATGACCTTTATTCTAATCTGCATGGGAGGGATTGTAACTAGCACAGATTCGGGGCTTGCCGTTCCCGATTGGCCCACGACATTCGGATACAACATGTTCCTCTATCCGTTGTCGAAAACGGTAAGCGGATTTCTGTTCAGTATCGACCCGAGTCTGCAATCCGATCTGGAGAATGGCAACCTCTCGAAGAATTTGCAGAGTGCGCTTGAAAATAATGAGATTTCGATTTCGGAAAGTGCAATAATCTCGACTGAAGTAGAAGACGAAAGGTGGAGACTCACGGACGGTGAGAATGAACGAATCTATACTCTGATTAATTCGGACTCGAGACTGGATGTCTACGTACACGGAGTTCTCTACGAACACACCCACCGATTGATCGGCTCAATCGTTGGGGTGCTAACGATTGTGTTGCTGGTAGCCATCTGGGCAAAGGATGACCGGGGATGGCTTAAATTGCTTGGCGTGATCGCACTGGTTGCAGTTATCGCGCAAGGTGTGATGGGCGGTCTGCGGGTGACTCACCTTAGCAGAGCCCTTGCAATTGTGCATGCCTGCTTCGCCCAAGTGTTTTTTGGGCTGACCGTAAGCCTTGTGCTGTTCACCTCGCGCGGATGGTTGCAAATTTGGCAGAGAATCGAAGATGCGGGTGTGTCGCGTCTGAGACGGCTAAGCGGAATCACGTTAGTGCTCATTTATGTACAATTTATCTTCGGTGCAATTCTAAGGCATACTGGGACTCGACTTGATGCCCATCTGCTTTTTGCCGCCTTGGTCACAATTCATGTTTTTTTGCTGTCAGGACGGGTGTTGAGAGATTATTTGGCCTATTTTCGGCTTGTGCGTCCCGTACTGATACTCAGCGGGTTGCTCGCTGTGCAGTTGGTTTTGGGCGGCGCGGCATACGTTGCTGAATTTACTGCCGTTGGTAAAGTTGTGTCTTCTCCCATGAGTGTGCTGATCACCACTGCCCATGTTGCAATCGGCGCGTTGATGCTAGTCGTGTCCATCGTAGTTACCGTGATTGTATATCGTCTTACAAGCTTAAGTACGACCTCTTGATAAGAAGAACTCGTTAATGATAAAGATCAAGCGACTGAATAGTGACCGCGATAACAAATCTCGGCGTGACAACCTCTAATCGTTTTAGGTATGCACATGATGTCAACAACTCAGACGCTAGGCAATGACCTGTCCGAACTGAACCGGCGAGTGTCAACTTTCGTGGAACTGACGAAGCCGCGGCTCGTAGCAATGATTCTAGTCACAACCTCGGCGGGTTTTTATCTTGCATCTTCGAATTCATTCAACTGGCTTCAACTAATTCACGCGATTGTCGGCACCGGGTTGTCGGCGGCAGGGGTGTTAGCACTGAATCAGTACCTTGAACGTGACCTAGATGCACAGATGGTACGAACATGCAACCGTCCCCTACCAGACAGGCGTGTCGAACCTACGACAGCGCTGTTCTTTGGTGTGTTACTGACTGTGGGCGGCCTCGCATTCACGGCGATCCGCGTTAACCCCTTAAGCGCATTGGTCATCTCTGTTATCGTCGTGTCCTATCTGTTCATCTATACACCGCTCAAGAAAAAGTCACCGCTCTGCACCGTAGCCGGCGCGGTACCGGGAGCATTGCCACCGGTTATCGGCTGGGTTGCTGCACGAGGAACAATCAACATTGAAGCGTGGATTCTTTTCGCTATTCTCTTTCTTTGGCAGCTTCCTCACTCCCTGTCGATTGCATGCATCTACCGCGACGAATATGCACAAGCGGGATTCCGATTACTTCCGGTTGTTCACCCGGATGGCAAGAGCACGAGACGACAAATTGTCAGCAACTGTTTGGCTCTACTCGTCGTAGCACTACTGCCCACATTGATCGGCATCGCGGGCATCCTTTACTTCTTCGTCGCACTTGTATTGAGCGTCAGTTTTCTTGCGTTCGGTATAAAGTTGTCAGTTTCTCCCACAACCGTGTCTGCAAAACGGTTGCTGTACGCCTCATTGGTATATCTACCGCTTGTGTTTATTGCAATGGCGCTCGATAAGACCGTGTGAGGGAATGAGGAATCTTAGCTCGGATGAATGATCACGAAAAGGAAAGGCGAAATCGACGCATCGGGTTGTTGCTGTTTGCAATCTTTGTCGTCCTATTTATTTTCGCAACGATTGTCGCACTTGTGAAAAACTAAATTACTACAAGTGATTTGATACCAGTCCCTTGGATGCGCTAGGTGTTAAGTCTGATGACGGAAGCAGATCAAGCAACCTACGAACATACCGCTGATACAGGTCAACCGACGAGCAACGCCCGGTTAGCCATACTAATTCTTCTAGGCGCGGAAATCATGTTTTTCGCGGGCTTGATTGGGACATTCCTCGTGTTTCGATTAGGCAGTGTGACATGGCCCCCGCCCTCGCAGGCTGATGTGCGGTTACCGATTGGCGTAACGGGGATTAATACTATTGTGCTGTTGCTCAGCGGTTATACCATGATACGGGCGCTGTTATCAGCTCGTAAGGATAGCCAGAAAGAACTTAGACGGTGGCTGCTCGTGACCGGGGTGCTCGGCGCAATATTCCTTGTTGTACAAGGCTCCGAATGGGTTCGATTAGTGCATCACGGTTTTACGCTTTCGTCGGGAGTTTACGGTTCAATTTTCTACGTACTTATCGGTTGTCATGCCCTGCACGCTTTGGTTGCGGTTGTTTGGGAGTTAAGTGTCTTTGCCAAGGCATTGGGTGGATGCTACTCGATAGATCGCCACGTTGGCGTCGAAATCTGCGCTATCTATTGGACATTTGTCGTGGTGCTGTGGCCTATACTCTATGTGATGGTCTATTTGGTCTGAACTAAGGAGAATCTTAAGATAGCTCCCAATCACGGTAGCATTTTACTTGACGTGTCAGAGGGAAGTCGGTAACCGACGATTCGGGAACGTATTCATCGACTACGCATCGTAAATTAGGAGATTTTCATGATTAACAGTTATTTTTCGCTCGTGTTGAGGGTTGTCGTTTGCGTGCTATGCGTGATGCCAACCGTAGTCCAAGCATGTCCCTCATGTAAGCTCGTTGATGACCCGATGGCTCAGGGCTTCAAATGGAGCATTCTGTTTCTTATGGCTATGCCCTATATCGTTTTTAGCCTGGTTGGCGGTGGAGTATTTTTTTCGATTAAGCGCGTCAAACAGCGTTACAATCATGAATCGCATTCAGATATGAAAGGAGTATGAAAATTGTCGGAAACTGCAGCCATAGATCATTCTGCCGATGTCTATGAGCCGTCTCTAACGCCTGACAGCCAAGGCAAGTTGGGGATGTGGCTCTTTCTCATTAGTGATGCAATGTCGTTTGGTGCGTTGCTCGCCGCCTATGGCGCCATCCGCGCCGGCGCAGCGGAGTGGGCGCCCCCATCAGAAGTGCTCGGTATCAATCTCACGGCATTTATGACCTTCCTGCTAATATGCAGTAGTGTTACCATGGTAAAAGCCCTCGAAGCCATTCAGAAGGGAAACCAGTCAAGAATGTGCACTTTTCTCGGCTTGACGATTTTGGGTGGGCTAATCTTCTTGGGGCTGCAAGCGTATGAATGGACAGCACTAATCAACAAACACGGTCTCACCCTCAACGCAATTCCTCATCACGGATTGTCAGGTGCTGAGATCTCCGGTTCGGTGCTTTTTGGTCCAACCTTCTACACGATTACAGGGTTCCATGGTGCCCATGTCACCGGCGGGGTCATTTACCTCATTGTAATCTTGATTCAGGGGATGCGGGGAACCTACACAGCCGACTACAACCACAAAGTCGAGATTCTGGGCCTCTATTGGCACTTCGTTGACCTTATTTGGATTATGGTTTTCACCTTCGTTTATCTACTGTAATCACGAAATGGAGAATTGAGATGGAACACGCTGAAAAGGAACACCCCAAATACTTCAGAATATTTTGGATTCTTCTTGCACTCACGATTGCTGAAGTCCTTGTAGTTATCCCAGACTGGATTCCTACAAATGTAAAGTTTATTCTTCTTATAGGTATGGCATGTTCTAAAGCCGCCTATGTTGCGCTCTTTTTCATGCATCTGAAATTCGAGCAGAAAACCTTGACAGTCATCGCGCTGACGCCCTTTATCATTTGCGTTTTTCTCGTGTTTATGCTATTGCCGGACCTAATGGCAGGAAATCGGCATGCAGAAGAAGCTAAAGCCGACACGCATGCGGTTGACACGTCGCATTAAGCAGGATTTGAGAAGATTTTACATTTTGAGGGTGTGTGGAAGCGATGAACTGGAATGATGGGAGAGAATCCTCGCTCTTCCATTCTTCCTTCAGAAAACCACGTTTAATTTTGAATATTTGCGTTAGACGTAGATGAATTCCGCGTTTTACGCTTTACTCTATGGAAGCCGAAGTCAAACCTCCAGAACAAGTTCTCTCATCTAACAAGAGGATACTCCGCGTATTTCTCTGGAGTGTGTTAGCTCTTGTGATTGCCGGGATTGTCGTTGCTAACATTAAGTCGTTGGTGTATCAACCGAGAGAAGCGTCAGAATCTGTGAGTCCACTGTCGAGGCTGGCGGTTCATCATCAGCTGCCTGATTTCAGCCTGACCAATCAGCGCGGTCACGCGATGTCGCTCTCGGATTTGAATGGTAAAGTTTGGGTTGCGGATTTTATCTTCACAACCTGTCCCACCATCTGTCCGCCGATGACCGAAGAAATGGTGCGGCTTCAGAATGAGTTTGCGTCCGAATCCGAACTTCGTTTCGTCTCTTTCTCTGTCGATCCGGAGCGCGATACCCCCGCTGTGCTCTCCCGCTATGCAGACGATTTCGGTGTGGACGGCAGACGCTGGGCATTTCTGACCGGTGAGAAGACCTCAATTTATCAGCTTGCGCACGAAGGATTCAATCTGGCAACTGGACATCGGGGGAGTGAAATCCTGCATAGCACTCGCTTTGTTCTTGTGGACCGACAGGGAAAAGTACGCGGCTACTATGATAGCCGAAGTAAGGCCAATCTCCAGCGCCTTCGGCGAGACATAGAAACCTTGCTGGGATAGTCAATATCGCTTCGAAGAAAGTAGGTCGAAATGATTGGGCTTGACGTTCCACGGCTAGGTGTAGCGATCCTTATATTCCTCATCAACCTTCCTTTCGGGTACTACCGAGTCCGTTTTAGAAAATTCTCTCGCCCTTGGGGACGAACCATCTATCTCCCGATTCTCCTCAACGTTCTAACCCGCCGTTTCATTCTACACTGGGATTGGACGGCAATTCCCTACTTATTCACCGGAACAATCTTGGGACATCTTCTAGGCGGTTTCTGGGGGCGGAAGCGGGAGGGGAAATATCCTTCCTAGATGTTGCCGATTCAGTGAAGTGCGTAAAGTGGTAGTAGTTGGTGGCAGGTCGGTGAAGATTATACTTAGTCGAAAGGGGTTTGACAGTTCTATCGGTGGACATCCAAGTCCCGTATTGCCTGACGGCAAGATGCTTACCCTGCCGGTTCCAGGTGACTGGGAGACCTTGACCTATAGCGACATCATTGCGCCCGGAGGCAGATCGTACGCGGAGATTCTTGAGGACCTTGATTCCGGAGCCAAAAAAGAGCGCGAAGCGGTTCATCTGGATCCCGATCTTGTTCGAGGGGTACGAAAGCGTCCTCAAAATTGGCTGCCGGCATTCGGACAAGGCAGAGTTGCAGAATCGCATCTGGAGAACCAAGGGGTTTCGCGCGGAGATCTATTTCTCTTTTTCGGTTGGTTCCGCCATACGCAAGAGGTTGGTGGAAAGTTGCGCTTTCAGGGCGACGATAACGGTTTCCACGCCATTTTTGGTTACTTGGAAATAGGTGACATTTTCTGTGCCAGCGGAGCCGCTAAACTGCCGGATTGGCTGAATGACCATTCTCATGCCTATGCGGCAGCAAGGAAGCGGAGAAACAATACAATCTATGTCGCCGAGCCAAACCTTAGTTTTCACCTGGCCTACCCCGGCGCAGGAGTCTTTGAGTTTGACGAGCGGAAGGTGTTAACAAAGGATGGGGAATTGAGAAGTCGCTGGAACCTCGACCCGGAAATTTTCCGAAACGTCGAAATATCATACCATTCAGAGAACTCTTGGAAGGACGGATATTTTCAATCAGCGGGTCGCGGCCAAGAATTTGTCATCCGCGCAGATGAAAAAGTCATTGAATGGGCTCGCAACCTGATCAAAGACGCCAACCTTTGGCAACATTGAGCCAGTCATAATTGCTTTATTCTTAGCAGACTGAAATATAGCGGGTCCTCGTTTCTACAGTTCATTGAAGATTGCGGGTTTTGACACAAAATAATATCCTCAATAAAGAAAACATGAGTAGGAGAAGGAGGAAGGATGTTCAAAAAAATCTATGTGCCCGTTGACAATTCGGATCATTCCGATGCAAGCGTCAACTTCGCCGTAGAGTTCGCCAAGAAATTTGGTTCGCAGCTCGTCGGTTCCCACGTCTACGCGGCGAAAATGCACGACGTGCGTTTTAAACAGATGGAGTACACTCTCCCCGAAGAATATCAGGACGAAGCCGAACTCGAAAAACAGCGCCGCATTCATGACACCCTAATCACGATGGGGCTTCAGTTGATTTCCGATTCGTACCTTGAGGTAATGAAGAAAAAGTGCGCGGAAAATGACATTTCCTACGAAGCAAAGATGCCGGAAGGTAAGCACTTCATCAAGCTGGTCGAGGATATTCAGGAAAGCGATTACGACCTCGTAATCATGGGTGCCCTCGGTATGGGCGCGGTGAAGGACAGCCTGCTCGGCGGCGTCGTGGAGCGAGTTGCAAGGCGCATCCAGACCGACACTCTCGTCGTCCGAAATACTGAGGGGATTCTAGACCAACCGGGGCATATTCTCGTCGGGATTGATGGTAGTCCCGAGTCATTCGCCGGACTGAAAACAGCCATTCGCATCGGCAAGGCGTTTGACAGGCAAGTAGAGGCAATCGGTGTTTACGACCCTTATCTTCACTATGTCGTGTTCAATTCGGTGGTAAACGTTCTAACGGAGCGCGCATCCAAAACCTTTAGATTCAAAGAGCAGGAGCAACTGCACGAAGAGGTTATCGACACCGGACTCGCCAAAATCTATCAATCCCATCTGGAAATCGCCCGCACCATTGCAAGGGAAGATCACAGTTACAATCTCAAAATCACCTTACTGGACGGAAAAGCCTTTGAAAAAATCTTGCAATACTCGCGAAAGACCCAGCCTTGGATGCTCGTGCTAGGACGTATCGGCGTCCACAGCGAAACGGATATGGACATCGGCAGTAACACCGAAAACCTGCTGCGGCTTGCGCCGTGCAACGTGCTGCTCTCAAGCGACCGGTACGTCCCCAAAATTGATGTGAAAGCCGAAGAGACAGTCGTTTGGACACAGGAAGCTATGGATCGAATGGCAAAAGCGCCGCCGCAGATACAGGGCATCGCGCGAACAGCCGTCCACCGTTACGCAATTGAACGAGGTCATTCCGTGATTACCGAGAGCGTGATTGAACAGGCGATGGAGGCGTTTATGCCGGGACGCTCTGCAGAAAGGATGACAAAGGTCGCCAAACAAGTTGCCACGCAAACAGTTCTGGATTCCGACGCCGTCAAGACTTTTATTTGCGGTGATTGCGGGTACGCTGCACGAGATCAGCAGCCTGTGAAATGTCCCGTCTGCGGTGTGGATGGGAATCACTTCCAAATGGTTGACAAAGAATCGCTCCGGAAAGTCGCTGATCAGGAAGGCGGCATCAGTGAGGAACAGACCTTCGACGGACACCGGCTTCAGTGGTCCGATCAGGCGAAGAAAGCCTTGCGAAATGTGCCGCGCGGATACATGAGGCGCAACGTTAAGGCGCGAATCGAAAAATCGGCGCGCACCCAGAAAATCGGTACAATCACCAATGATTTCGCCATGCGGATTGTGAATGAGAGTATGGATCAGGCGTCCTCGGTGCGCGAAGACGCTCCCGAACTCAAAGAAGCCGCGCGATCTCGTGAATCCTCCGAAGCCGCCCAAGTGAAAGCATTCGAGAGCGAGTTTGAGTGGACACCGGACGCCCGCGAACGCCTGGAACTCGTCCCCGCCGGATTTATGCGAAACATCACCCTATCTCGCGTTGAGCAGCGTGCGCAGGAAGCGAACCTCAAAACAATCAACCTGGAATTTGCCGCACAGGTGATTGAAGAGGGGCGCAGCTTGGATAACGAAGTCCTCGGCACGTACTATCAGCAGGATCAGAAGGAAGGTTAGTAGGGGGGCACCGCCCACCAGCCGTTTTCTACACCTCACTTCGTCATAATCAAGACTCAAATGAATTAAGGAACTTGACGACATGAATGACTTTGGTGAATTGAAAAGAATCCCACTACGTGAAATATGGTCGCATGAAGCGAACGACTTCACCCCATGGCTAGCAGCGAACATGGAGAAGTTAGGTGAAGCTCTCGGACTCCAGCTTGAACTGACGGAAAGAGAAGCACCAGTTGATGAGTTTTCCCTAGATCTCCTCGCCACGGATTTGAATAGCGGAAGAACCGTTATTATTGAAAACCAGTTAAATCCAACCGACCACGGTCACCTTGGCCAACTTCTTACCTATGCAGCCGGTCGCGATGCCTCAACGGTCATTTGGATTGCTGAGGAGGTTCGGAATGCACACCGTCAGGCGTTGGAATGGTTAAATCAGAAAACAGGCATAGATACACAGTTTTTTGCTGTCGTCGTGGAAGGCCTTCAAATTGACGATTCAAGACCTGCTTTAGACTTTAAACCTGTAGTGTTTCCTAACGAATGGCAAAAATCCCAGCGGCTCAAGGCTTCAACGAACACGTCACCCAAACTCGAAAAGTATAGAGAGTATTTTCAACGCTTGATTGATGAATTAAGGGAAGGACACGATTTCACCCGGGCGCGGGCAGGCCAAGCACAGAATTGGTACACCTTTTCGTCAGGTATGCAAGGCATTAAATACCTCGCATGGTTTACTCAAGAAGGTACGGTCTGTACGGCTGTGCAAATTGACCTAGGTGATGCAAGAAAAAACGGAAATCTCTTTGATGCACTTGAAAAACGAAGCGTAGAAATCACCTCTTGCTTTGGCGGAGGGCTCAAGTGGGAGCGTCTTGACGCAGTACGATATTCATTAATCGCTGTTTACCGCGATGGCACCATTGAATCGCCTGAAGGCGAGTTACAAGAAATCAGAGTGTGGCAGGTCGAGAATCTGTTAAAATTGAAAGAGGTGTTCACACCTGAAATCAAACGTGCATTGGAGACGATTGACAATGCGGAATTATAACCACCCGCCTTCGGCATCTGCAAGATGATGACAAATTCGGTTTATCGCACAATTGTCTGCCCACAACCGAGAGCCTTCCCTATGGCAATCAAAACTTGTAGTTGACGCAACAAGGAATTAACGATGTGGACGCAAACAGATTCACGCAGAGCGAAACAGATTTGGAAGGAACATCAGAAACAACATTATCTGTCTGATCGAATTGGATTGACCGCAGGGATTGATCCGAAAAATAGACGGGTTTGGTTTGGTACTTCAATTCAAGATATTGTTCTGCAAAGGAAAGCAGAGGGGTTAGATTCTCCGCTTTTATTTGAGCGTGTCGGCTCCGAAACCTATCTGCGCAAGGGAGGGCATCGTTGATTCGCGGAACGGTTTCGGTTGAAGGGCTGCCCACCATCACGCTATCAATTGCCAGTCAAGTCTGGAGGGCTACTATTGACACGGGCTTCAACGGCGATTTGGAATTACCCGAACGTCTACGCAATTCTTTGAATGCCGCCTATGTTGGCCAAATAACTTCTGCCTTGGTGGGAGGGAAGATGCTAGAGGAAGCGGTCTACTTAGTTGATTTACCCTTTGATGACAAGGTTATTGAGGCTGAGGCAACTTTTGTTCCTGGTTCCGGTATGCTTATCGGGACTCATCTCTTGCGAGAGTATCGTTTGCTTATCAATTTTGCGAGTCGAACGGTTGAGTTGGAAAGAGTTGTCGCCTGATGGCAAGGAAAGAGCAAATCCCACGCATTAACAGCGGATTATTGTTATCAAGTCGTTGCGATTGATGGAGAGGCGCGGTTATCCGCCACCCGCAGCAGTTTGTCATTGCGGCGAGGAGGAAAGTAACGATGAAATCAGAACAAACGACTCTCTTTCCGAATGTTGACCTGCAGCCAACTAAAAGATTAAGTCAGGGCAAAACTAGTGAACGCCTAAAACGGGTTGACACAGATCGCGAACTCAGAGAGCTTCTTATTCCATATTGCCGACTGAATCGTGGAGAGATTTGGGAAGACAGCGTAGCCGGCCATAGAGTTGGTGTCCTAGATGCGACGTACCAGGAGGATATCGACCGGCTCATGGGTGGCGAGAAAACGGGTTTGATCGTCAATGACCCGCCTTACAACGTCGCGGTCGGAAGTGCAAACACCACAAATCTCTCAAAAGTTGACCTCGCTTCGTATCTCGACTTTTCCAAAAGGTGGATCTCTTGCGCACGTCAAATTTCTAAACCGAACACGCATCTCTACATCTGGATGGGAGCTGACTATAAGGAGGATTTCCAACCCCTCCCAGATTTTATGATTCTGATGAGGGAATTTCCGGATTTCAATGCGAGAAACTTTATCACACTCCGTAATCAACGTGGTTACGGTACGCAGAAAAACTGGATGTGGGTACGGCAAGAGTTACTTCACTACGTAAAAGGCACACCCGATTTCACAGTGACCTACACTGACATTCCCAAGGCGCTCCGAGGATATTACAAGGAAGTAGATGGTCAGATGATGGAGAACCTTGAGCGCAGCCGGTCAGAAACTATTCGTCCCGGAAATGTCTGGGTTGATGTTCAGCAAGTGTTCTATCGAATGGAAGAAAACGTCCCGGGCTGCTATGCCCAAAAACCACTGAAGGCAATCCAACGCATTGTCGATTCAAGCAGCAATGAAGGTGACCTCATTGTTGACTTTTTCTCCCATTCAGGAACAGTTCTGATGGCTGGTGAATTGTCCCGCCGGAGAGTCTGGGCGCTTGACAGCGATCCGATCTTTGCTGAAATTACGATACGCCGTCTTGAGCATTACCGGAAGACCGGGAAAACCGGTTGGCAGTGGCAGAATCCTTTTCCAGAATTGGAAGCGGATGGTTCCGGCTTTTAATTTTAATTATGAACCAAGAGGAATTACGATCTTATCTCAATCATCTCATAGATACATTAGAAAATGCGAACCAAGAATTGTTGCGAGTTAGGCTGGAAAGTCTCGTGACTGCTTTTCCCTTCAATGAGTACGAATACATAATCACGTTTCTTGTTGATCGCCACGTAATCACCTTCAACGAGTATGAAGAACTTCGTAACAATTATGTTTCTGCAAACCGCTATCTTGACCTTTTCAGTTTAGCACCAAGAGTTTTCGGTCAGATTTGGGGTGAGAAACATGTTATGGACATTGATAGACGCTTCCAAAAGCCAAACAAGAATCTTGATTCTGAGTACGACGGGCAATATGACCTTTGGATTGAAGGTAGGCGCGTCGAAGTCAAAGCGGCACGATCTATCCATACCAAGAAGCGTGGGAATATCGCCTCAAAAGCACTTCACTGGGGCGAGGAAGCCCCTTTCTGGATGAACTATCAACAGTTGAAACTTGATATTTGTGATGTTTTCGTTTTTATTGGTGTTTGGGTCGATTTAATCGTCTACTGGGTAATGGCCAACGAGGAAGTCAAGAATAATAAGTACCTGAGCCATCAACATCGGGGTGGTATTGAATACCAGATTGGTATCAGAGATACAAATATTCAAGAGTTTGATTCCTTCAAAGTTGACGCTATGGCGTTAGCACAAACCGTCATTGCTAAAGCAGGACATTGATTGGCCGCAGAGAATATAACGGGGCATCGCGTTTAGTAGAGTTGCGGTTTGTCGAACGAGCTGAAAAACGTTCTGAAAAAAGTTAATCGCGATGATTAGGTCAAAGGGCGTTATTCTTTGCCTTTCTTGCATTCAGCCACTTCTTGTGCTACCATCTTGACCAAAGGAAATCACCTAATACACAGGGCGATTATCTATCAAATAGGAATAAATATGAGAAGTTTTAGCATGTCGATATGTCTTCCCACATTTGTATTAGCGTTATTCTGTGTCGGAGTTTCCGGCTGCGATCTCATCCAGCAAGCCATTCTTTCGGACCTGCCGGACGACACTGATGCTCTCCCCCTTCGCGTAACCATGATTTATCCGAGCGATTGTATTGGCGACTCCGGTTACTGCGATAGTTTTCATATCGGCGTGAGAACAGCCGAAGCAGAACTCGGAATCAGCCTCATCGAGGTTGCCGGAATGCAGAGCGATCCGGAAGTGGCGGAGATGCAGATAAGAGAAGCCGCTCAAAATTCAGACCTCGTATTGACGGCGGGTTACCAAATGGGAGCCCCTCTAGCGATGGCGGCGCCCGACTTCCCCGATGTCAAATTTGCGATCTTTGATGTTGCCCTTGATGTTCCGAATGTCGCATCCATAAATTACAAAGCAAACGAGGGTTCGTTTCTGGTGGGTGCAATCGCCGCATTGAAATCCGATAGTGGGAAGATTGGCTATATTGGCGGAGCCGATGTCCCGTTGCTGCAGGAGTTTGAAGCCGGTTACGTCGCCGGGGTTCACGCCGTCAATCCTGACGCCGTAGTGATCGTGGAATACATTAGCGACGATGCAATCGGTTTCGGAATGCCGGAAAGGGCGAAAGAGATGGCATTGGCGCAATATGAGAGCGGGGCCGATGTGATCTATACTGCTGCGGGTGGAGCTGGCAACGGAGTGCTCGAAGCGGCGAGAGAGCAGCAAAAATTTATCATTTGGGTTGACTCCAACGGTAATTACCTCGAACCCGGTATAGTCTTGACGAGCATGGTCAAAGAACTTTCGGCTTCCGTGATTAAAGTAATCAATGAAACTGCTGAGGGCACCTTCATAGGAGGAGCGCGATACCTCGGACTAAGAGACGGCGGCGTCAGCTATGCCGTTGATGAACACAATCGGTCTCTACTTTCCGACGACATCTTAAATCATGTCGAATCGCTAAAGGCACAGATCATTGCCGGCGAGATTGTCGTTCCGGATCAGGTCACATTCCCGCGTGAACAGGGCCGATAATCCGATCATCGTTAAGATAGCATCAACGCCTATCCTGGCGGTGGCGCAAGTCGTGGACGCTAAACCTAAAACGAGGTAGAACTGGTCGCCGCTTGGAAGATGGCGCGATGGGCGAGTAGGCTTTATGTATCATTATTCGTAGAACTTGCCGAGATTTTCACGTTGGTCTAAACGTCTGTAATTCCGTGTCCCGCATTTTCGTATGGAGAATTCTTGATGACAGCACAACTCGAAAAAGCGTTTGCCGAGGCCTCAAAGCTTTCGCCAAGCGAACAAGATGCGCTGGCAGAATGGCTGTTCGCCGAACTCCAATCTGAGAAACGATGGACTAAACTATTCACAGATTCTCAAGATACATTGTCCAAGTTGGCTTCTGAAGCGCTCACCGAACATCGGAGTGGTCAAACTCAAGAATTAGATCCTGACCACCTATGATTTCAAAAACGACGAAGCAGTTCCGCCGAATGTTCGCGAGGTTGCCAATCGATGTCCGCCATCAAGTGAGAAAAGCTTACAATCTTTTTAAGGCCAACCCAAAACATCCGAGTCTTAGGTTCAAGAGGGTGCACAGCACGGAACCCATCTATTCTGTTCGCATCAACATAAATTACCGGGCGGTTGGAGTAGCGGAAAAGGGAGAAATAATTTGGTTCTGGGTTGGCTCTCATGCGGAATATGACAGATTGCTAGATCGGTTCTAGTGCGACGATAAGCTATTGCAAATGAGATAGATAGAAAGTGGCTGCATTCGGCTGAAAGCTGAACATATATTACTAGTGCAATCTCAAACTGTACGGAGGTCTAGGTGCCTAACAAATCCCCGTTGAATTTTGCCGAAATCCTAGTATGCCTTGATGGTTCAAAGTATTCTCAGGCGGCCGTCGAATACGCCGCTCAAATCGCTGTTGAACACGACGCTTCTCTGACTGGTGTCGGCGTGATCGATCTCCCCGGCATTCTGCGTGCAGGCGGTCCTGCGCCGATTGGTGCCATGCGCTCCGATGAACTCAGCGAGCAACACCACGTCAAAGAGGCGCGGCAAGTCGTCGCCCAGATCCTAATTGACTTCGAGAAAACTTGCCGGGATAAGAATATTCGATATTCCATCCATTCGGAAGCCGGCACCCCGTTTCGTGAGATTATTGAGGAATCTAAATTCCACGATTTTATCATTCTCGGGCAGAAGACCTTTTTTCGACACGGCATCGGTCGTGAGCGGGGCAATACGCTGCACCGAATTCTGCACAACGGTTTGACGGCAGTTTTTGCCGTCCCGGATTCTGTCAGAGAGATAAAGAAAGTGCTTGTCGCATACGACAACAGCGTTCAAGCTACGAAGGCAATTCAGATGTTTCTGCTGCTCCACATTTGGAATCAGTGCGATATCACCCTGTTGAATGTCAACAGCGATGCGGCTCGCGCAAAGCGGTTGCTCGACAGACTGGGAGAGTACGTTGGCAGATACGGGATACAGCCGGCTAAAGTGCACTCGAGAGGGCGGCCGGATAAAGCCATTCTGTCCTATATCCGAGAGCATGAGATTGATCTACTCGTCATGGGTGCGTACGGCAAACGAACCGCTTCGGAGTTTGTCTTTGGTAGCGCAACAAAATCCCTCATTGATCACGCAGACATTCCGCTGTTTATCTATCATTGATCGCAATCGAAGGATTCTATTCAAATTGGACGAGATTCAGCGGTTCAGTTGGGACAGTCACGTACGTTTCGAGGATTGTGCGCGGTGGATAACCTTGAACGTTATGCTCAAGATCAAGCAACGTAAAGCATGAAGACCTACAACGACCTCCCAAACGATGGCGGTTCGGACATAGCCGGGCAGGTGACGCGGCAAATCGGTCGTTTAGAAGAACGGCTAAGGTCGGTACGCCATACCGTCGCCATAATGAGTGGGAAAGGAGGTGTGGGTAAGAGTTCGATAACGGCGAACCTCGCATCAGCCCTTGCTTTACGGGGCAACATCGTTGGGGTTCTCGACGCCGACATCAACGGACCTTCAATCGCCAAAATGATAGGCGTGAGAGGCGCGAAAGTTGATTATGGTGCTGATGGTGTTAAACCCGCCATCAGTCCGCTAGGTGTCAGAGTCATGTCGATGGACCTGTTTCTGAAGGACGACGAAACACCAGTCTTGTGGGAAGCCCAAACACAGAAGGACGCATTCACATGGCGCGGAACAATGGAGATATCGGCGCTCCGCGAGTTTCTGTCTGACACCGAATGGGGAGTACTTGACTACCTCCTGATAGATCTACCCCCGGGCACCGATCGACTGCCGAATCTCGTTGATTTGTTACCGACTCTCGGCGGCACGGTCGTCATTACGATTCCTTCAGGAGTCTCTCAACTGGTCGTCAAGAAATCGTTGACAATGGCGAAAAGATTGCTCAAAACACCGGTCATTGGTCTCGTCGAAAACATGGCAGCGTATGTCTGCGCGGATTGCGGAAAGGCTGAAGATATGTTTCCTTCGGGGAATACGGAGGAGATGGCACGGCAGTTTGAGGTTCCATTTCTCGGTAAAATACCGTTCGATCCACGACTCTCAATGGCTGCCGATAACGGTAGCGCATTCCTGGAAGAATACGCCGACACCCCCGCGAGCCGCAGCATAACGGAAATCGCAAAAAAAATCGAGACCTTTTTCGACCACAGAATCTAACACACGACGTATGCACAAACCTCTTGTAACTCAAGAAAAAATTTGAGAGGCACCGAGAAACTCAGATTAAAAAACTAGGAAGACCGTCGCGACGGAAGATTTTGATACTAGGGCAAGAGAACCGTTGGCTGGGCTGCAGGATATTCCTTCTTTTCATCTCTCTCCTCTTCCGCTAATCCTCGGCACTGGTTTCTTACCGTCGGTTTCTCCTCTTTGTTAATCGGTATACCTCTTATTTCCGCACTTGGAGTCAACTATGCAATCAGTTACAATGTCGCGAATAGAGGCCGAACTTCGATTGTTACCACCCGAGAAGTTAACCGTCGTTCTAGATTTCGTGTCCTACTTGGCGGCACGACGGCCCGAAACAGAATCCTTTCAGACGATGTTAGCGTCAGAGCACGTCCTGCGTGAAGATTGGGAGAGGCCAGAGGAAGACGAAGCATGGGCAGATTTGTAAAGGGCGACGTGGTGGTAGTACCATTTCCCTTCTCCGACTTGAGTGCTGCGAAGCGCCGCCCGGCATTAGTTGCCGCCACGTTAGGAACAGGGGATGATGTGATTCTCTGTCAAATCACCAGCCGCACCTTTGCTGACAGTTTTAGTATGCACCTCGAACAAAGCGATTTTGCAACGGAAGGTCTTTGTCGGAATAGCAATGTGCGTCCAAATCGCTTGTTCACGGCGGATACCAAAATCATTCTTTACCGCGCCGGGCAATTGTCGGCTAGCAAGATGAAGGCCATCACTGCCAAGATGATTGAATTGATCAGTGCATAACCGCATGCCTTAAAAAACACAAGAATGTTCCTGTTCAGAGTTCGTGGACTTCCGTTGCCGAGTCACCGACGATCCAGAGGCGCAAAATTGCCCATGTCCATATTTTCAGCTCAAATACGTTCTCATCATCTTTCTCCTTTGGAGTCAACTCATGAAATTCCTATGCCTTGAATGCGACACAGCCATGAAGTTCAAAGAATCGAAAACACCCGAAGGAGGCTCTTTAACCGCAATCTTCGAGTGTCCCGACTGCTTTGGGGAAATTGCTATGCACATGAACCCGTGGGAGACCCAGATGCTCAAATCCCTTGACGTTCAGCTTGGCGGCAAGAGCGCAACCGCACCGCCGATGCAGATGGTGCGATCATTTCTGAGCGATAAAAAAGAGGGAGCACTCTCGTCAAGCCATACGCCCCAGCCAATGTCCTCCACTGCCTCCGAGTCGGAAGAGGGTGGTAAATGTCCATTTACATCCGTGGTTGCAGACGCGTTTCAGGTGCAGGAGTCGGAACCGGCTGATCTCGTATGGACAGAGGAAGCGAAGGAACGCTTGAATCGGATTCCGAGTTTTGTCCAGTCCATGGCTAAAGCCGGGATTGAGGAGTTCGCTCGTGAAAAAGGAATAACAGAAATAACGGGCGAGGTGATGGACACCGCGCGCGGTAATTTCGGAATGTAGCTCCGTGAGCCAAAGGAAGCACGAGAAAATCCTCTGGTTCCTAGTTCCACCGGTTTATGCGCATATTTGTCGAACTCATCATACGCTGGATTCACCTCGTTGCCGCCATCGTCTGGATCGGCGGTATCTTTTTTTCGGTTAGCGTCACGACTCCAGTGCTAAAGAAGTGCCTGCCCGCATTCGACAGCATTCAGCACACTGTAGCAATTCGGAATCGCCTGCGTCACATTATCCGTTTCACTATCCACATACTCCTGATTACGGGAGCGATGAACGCCTTCATTGTTGGGTTGAACACGCAGATGACTTTCCCCCTGAACTACGTCATCGATTTTGTGATCAAACTTGCATTTGTCGGACTGATGACGTTGTTCCATAGTCTTCATATCGCCGTTTTCAACAGGCGCTTGGAAACTGCATCGACCAACCCGGACGTCGGCGAGCTGCAGCTAATGAGGCTACAGCGGCTGACCAACGGGTTCGGAATCCTTGCTCTGCTCGCCGGTCTCATCGTGCTTGCCCTCTCCTTGCGGTTGGATGTGAGGTAGAAAACCGAGTCCGAATTAGGAACACCCAAAGACGGAAAGGCTATAGTCATTTCAACTAAGAATTATACATTTAAGACTTGATAGTTCGATGTGTAGTAACGCAATTTATTGCGCATCTTTTATAGAAGCGAGTTCTGCGTGCGACAAAAAATCGCGACCTGGAGAAGATCCCTATCGCATTCGCTATTCGCTCATTTGATCTCCTACAGTTAGTTTGTTGAATATGCGTAAATATGAATGTAAATGACTATAAACTCACAGAAATTTTGTGACAATGGACACTAAAATTCAAGCCGTCTCATGGAATATCACGCGGTTGTGCAATCTCAAATGTGAGCACTGCTATCTTCCCGCCGGGTTTGTGGATACGAACGAATTTCCGACAGGGTACTACCGAGATGCGGAGTTGACACAGCCGCAATGTTTCCGTGTGATCGATGAGATTGCCGAAATCAATCCCAATATCCTCCTGATTCTGACGGGCGGCGAGCCCCTGTTACGCCCCGACATACTGGATATCTCCAAGTATGCCGCCCAAACCGGATTCTTGGTAGTGATGGGTACCAACGGCGCGTTGCTGAACGATGAAATAGTTCGGCGAATGAGTGACGGTGGTGTGAGCGGGGCGGGGATTAGCCTAGATGCGGTAGACGCGGTCAATCACGACAAATTCAGAGGCATGGAGGGCGCCTATGAAGCTACCATGAGCGGAATCGAGGCACTGAAACGCGCCAATCTGGACTTTCTTGTGCAAACCTCGGTGACGCGCTGGAATTACGATGAGATACCGCAGATTGTTGAATTTGCATATCAGTTGGGCGCCAAGGTCATCAATATCTATTTCCTCGTCAGAACGGGGCGCGGAAAGACGGTCATGGACATCACGCCATCGCAGTACGAGAATATGCTCTCAACGCTATTCGAACTACAGGCGGAATATCGGGGCAAAATGCTAGTCGCAGCAAAATGTGCACCCCACTACAAGCGCGCAATTTATGAGCAACAGTCTGATTCACCATTTCTGCAAGCCTATCCGAGCGGCACATGTCCTTGCGGCATTTACTACTGCCGTATTACGCCTGAGGGAGATCTGACGCCGTGTCCATACATGCCGGTTAGCGTCGGTAATCTGAAAGACCAGAGCTTTGGAGAACTTTGGAACAGCTCGAACGTGTTTCAGGACCTGCGCAATCGCGAACTACTAGAAGGAAAATGCGGTGCCTGCGAATTCCGCGATGTTTGCGGCGGATGTCGTGCGCGAGCATACGCCACTACGGGAAACTACCTCGCCGAAGATGCGTCATGCGAGTACCAACCGGGGCAACACGGTGGTCAGACTGTCCGATTTGAAAAGACGACACCATTTGCGGCAGAGGTTGACTATGAATTAATCTGGAGCGACCTCGCACAGAAGAGATTAAAGCGTGTCCCCTCCTTCGCGCGAGGCATGGTCATCAAGAGCGTTGAAAAGTACGCGCGCGAACACGGATACCATGAAATTACTCCCGAAACGATGAAGGCGGTCAAAGAGCGGTTTGACAAAACGGGAATCCCTTCATTCCGACCCCGCCGCTAATTTAGTGCGGCGTGATTACCGCGCACCAGCTTTTTGTGTTTTACGATTTATACGAGCACAGAGGAGAAATATCAATGAGCACCGAAACTAAAGTTGAACAGCGTTTATCCGCGGTGGAAGACCGATTGGATCGATTGGAAGACCTGTTGGTGGGCATCAGCCAAAAACTCGATCAGAAGCCTGTGTCAACCGAAATCAATGAGGAAAAAGGGGAAGCGCTCAAGGGATGGGTCTCGGACTACGTCTCAATGCGCCTTCAACAGCTTGTACCGGAGACTTGCGATCATCCCGCTGAAGCCAACCCGAGCGAGGGACCGTTTCTCGGCAACACCTCAACCCGCTGTACTGAAGAGGTCGTCCATCGCGTCAAACGCATCCCCATCCCGTTTGTTCGCGAGATGGTTGTGCAGCGAGTTGCTGACAATGCGCGAAACGCCAACGTAGAAGTGGTTGACATTGAGTTCTTCGAGAAGGCAGCTACCTTTTGACAGTGCAAAGCCACGGAGGAGTTTCCTCTACCACACTTCCATTTGGACGAATTTCTTAAGGTCCCAATCTAAACTCAATTAATGCGTCCGCTGCACACCAGTTGTTCGAATCGCGTCTATGGAATGGGTACTTAATCTCTTCTCCGAGTACATCGAAAACGACTTCAAAAAGCGGCTCGGAAATCCGAAACCTACGGTTGAGGACCTGTGGGAAACGTTCAGGGTGCTTTTTCCGACAACCACCGCGCGACTCTTGGTTCAGGAACCGGTTGGTAACACTGTCAGATTCAAGGCGCTCGCCTTTTACCACGCGGACGAGATGGGACCGCTGATTGAAGATCCGATGCGTTATATCAAAGAGCATTTCGGCGGCGGGAAATTCAAGATTAACTTCTATTGCGGCATGCAATTCATCGCAACGATTAACTTCAAACCCGAAGGTCCAGAAATCTGGCGCAACTTGCCCGAACTTCCCGAGTCACATATTCCTGCCAGCTAATCCTGACATACATTGGATCATGAGCTATAGACAATCAATAACGACCTGCCCCGACTGTGGCAGCGCGAGCGTCCAAAGAATCGGCGAAGATGGATGTTTCTGCCTTGATTGTGAATGGGACAACCTGTCATTTGTCCCCGGCGATAACGATTCGCTTATTTCCGCGCTCCGGCACGGGGACATCAATGCTCGACGCGAGGCGGCACAGGCGCTAATCAACATCGGAGATACCGACCGCGATCTGGCAACGTCAAAAGATCTTTCACACCTGCTTGAAGCCCTTGATGACAGTGAGGACGATGTCCGCTACTTCTCCACCGTTGCCTTAGGCAAACTGGGAGATGCCGCCGCACTCCCCAAACTCAAAGAGGTTGAACAACACGATGCTTCCGAGCTAGTTAGACAGGGCGCCAAAACCGCGATTGAACGCCTCCGAACCTAACCGTCTCGGAACGCTGGGATGCCCGTCATCCTCATGTGTATCATAGATTGTGCCTATTATCCATCATGCTAACGATGTCTGACCTTCCCACCGTTAACGCCACGCTCAACACCATCAGCGCCATACTGTTGACCATTGGCTATGTTTGCATTCGTACCCGCAAGCCCATCGCCCACAGAAACTGCATGATAGCCGCATTCGTCGTCTCCGCCCTATTCTTGACATCCTATCTGGTTTATCATTACCACGAAGGATCTACCCCTTTCGGCGGAGAAGGCTGGATTCGAGGTGTCTACTTTGCTGTCCTCATACCGCACATCGTTCTTGCCGCGTCAGTTCTTCCGCTTGCTTTGACGACACTCTACTTTGCTGTTCGCCAAAAATTCACTACCCACCGACGGGTCGCCCGGTGGACTCTCCCAATCTGGCTATACGTCTCCGTCACCGGTGTAGTCGTGTATCTGATGCTCTACCACCTGCAATAGCCCTCCGCTGTTCTCTCATCCGCCCTCGCTTTCCTTTTGAAATCTTATGACGCAATATAGTATACTCTCACGCAAAATCCACGCTATCACGAGGCAACGGAAGACATGCGACCTCAATCTATCCATACTAGCGAACCCTTAGATATCCGCGAAGTTGGCGCCCCTACGCCGGACGGGGTTCTTCAAACGAGTTCAAAGCGGTTGTTCCTGCAACTCCACGCGTTCACCGGATCACATCAACCAGGGGCGGTGATTGACGTGCTTGACGCAAGCGGCTTGGAGTCCGTCCTTTATCACGATTTGAACGATCCGTCCGGGGTCGGCGTGCTATTAATCGCAACAGATCCTGATGACTTGGTGTTTGAAGGGAGGAAACTCTTTCACAGCCAACCCTTCTCCGAATTGCGATCAAAGCCCGAGTTAACGATGATCGGCAGAACTTATTCAACGGGACGTGAACCCGATCTTGAAGACTGGTTGTTGGTCAAGCCGCGTCGAAACGTCCTCAATCCGGAACTGCGTTGGGCAATCTGGTACCCGTTACGTCGAAAACCGGAGTTCTACCTTCTCACGCCGCCTGAACAGGGAAAGATTCTTGCGGAGCACGGCATGATGGGACGTGCCTATGCCGAAGCCGGTTATGCCAACGACATCCGTTTAGCATGCTTTGGCCTGGATCAACATGACAACGAGTTCACGATAGGGCTGGTCGGCGCCGAACTCTACCCGTTGTCAAGACTCGTGCAGGACATGCGGAAAACTCAGCAAACCGCCAAATACATTGACTCGCTTGGCCCATTTTTCGTCGGGCAAGTATGTTGGCAGAGCCCAATGCAGGTTGATTGATTGTGGCAATTTCAGTTCGCCGCCGATGCTAAACGCCGCTGTTGCCCGAGCCAACAAATAAATCAGGATCCGGGCGGATTTCAGGTGCGAAACACACCGCGGAAGCCCAAGCTTTTCCGACTCCCATAGAAAAGTATGAAGAACATAATCTCCATCTGCGGCAAAGAGCTATATACCTACTTCGTCTCGCCAATCGCCTATTTCGTTTTTTTCGTCTTTATCGCAGTCTCCGGCTTTCTATATAGTAACGCCCTCGAGTATCATAGCGGAATCGAAGGCTCTGGCATGGCGGTGATGGAGTTCTTGTTTGGAATCATTAACTTCATTCTCCTCGTTTTTGCTCCTTTACTCACGATGAAGCTATTCGCGGAAGAGCGGAAATCCGGCACGATTGAACTTCTTCTTACCTCCCCAGTGACAGACACAGAGGTCGTAATCGGCAAATTCCTCGCAAGTTTGAGCCTACTGCTGATTATGCTGTCGTTGACTCTTCTCTTTCCCATTCTCATCCTCTCGTTCGGTGAATTAGACCTTGGCCCATTAATAAGCGGTTACCTCGGAATCCTCCTACTTGGTTCCTGTTGTCTATCGGTCGGTCTCATGATTTCCTCCATGAGCAAAAACCAAGTCGTCTCCGGCCTGACTAGTTTTGGCGTTCTTCTAACGCTATGGGTCATCGGACAACTATCGAATAGGGCTATGTCGAATAACTCCGGTTGGCTTGGGGAACTGTTAGCTCATCTCTCGGCATTTCTAGCTTACCTCTCGCTCGTGACGCATGTTGAAGATTTTGTGCGTGGAGTAGTATCCCTCAAAGATGCAGTCTACTACTTGAGTGCCACCGCCGTCTTTCTGTTTGCCACGGTGAAGTCGATCGAATCATCTAAATGGAGGTAAGGTCGCAATGACATCCGGAGAAATTCCGAGAGCGCGCACAGGTCCGGGACCACTACTCGGATTTTTGGCTCTTATCCTTCTATTTGGCGCCCTCGCCAGCTTTGTCCTCGCCGCAATTGCGCTGTTTTGGATACTTCTCCTACTTGGTTTGGGTGTCTTCATCGCTTTTGTTTCGCTGAATGCGCGAAGCGTAAAGATGTTTCTCGTCAGCCGGCAGGCGCGCTACGGCGCAAACGTTGCAATCAGCCTTATCGGCCTAATCGGTATTGTGGTAATTGTAAACGTTGTCGTCAGTCGGAACTTTGACAAAACTGCAGATTTAACCGCTGACAAACTGTACACTCTGTCCGACCAGACCAAGAAGATATTAAATGGGCTGCAGAAAGAGGTCAAGGCGCTTGCTTTTTTCATCCAAAACTCCGACAATCCCACTTGGGAAATGCAATTTGCGGTGGCAAAAGATCTGTTGACCAAGTATGCACGGGAATCGGATAAACTGACGGTTGAATTCATTGACCCGCATGCGGAGCCACAGATAAGCAGTCTATACGGCACTCGATTTGGCAGTACGGTGGTTTTTGAGAGTGGTGAAAAACGAGAATACGTGACAATTATTGACGAACAAAAATACACCAGTGCAGTTATGAAGGTAGTGCGTGACGAGATCAAGCGGGTTTATTTTCTGACCGGGCACGGCGAACGCGGGATTGACGTATTTGACGCCGGTGGGTATCAACAAGCGAAAGAGGCATTGGAGATACAGAATTACGGTGTACACACACTTGCGCTGACTACCGAACCGGATGTACCGGCCGACTGTAGCGCCCTTGTTATTGCCGCTCCAAAAACCTCGATGCTTCCGCACGAAGTTGATGCCATATCCAGATATCTCAAGCGGAACGGCAAACTGTTGCTGATGTTTGAACCTTCATTCGTATCCGCTGCGGATCCAAATCAGCAGTTAATCGATTTGATGAACCGGTGGGGGGTGACGGTCGCGGACGATAATGTCCTTGTCTTCAATCCTTATTTCTTTGATTCCGCAGTTGGATTCGATGCGCCGGTGGTTCGAGTTTTAGAGTTCCATGAAGTCACGCAGTATGTTGAGCCCGTGATTTTTCAAACATCCCGCTCCGTAACGCCGAGGAACGGAGAAAGAGCCAATCTCAGCGTAAAATCGCTTGCAAAGACTATCGATTCTGTCGGTGTATGTTGGGGTGAAACAGAGCGCCGTGAAGATGGCACATTGATACCGAAAAGAGAGGCAACCTACACCGAAGGTGTTGATACGCCGCCGCCTTTGTCACTTGCCGTTGCGGTAGAGTTGAAGGACGACAACGAGGGTAAGAAAGAACACGAATCATCCGTGGCGCGGGAGGATTCCAAACCCTCCGAGACACAAACGCGTATCGTTGTTTTCGGCGATTCTGATTTCGCATCCAACAACTATTTCGCTCGTTCAGGCGGCGGCGCGCTATTCCTGAATACAGTAAACTGGTTGACGCTTGAAGAAGATCTGATCGCCATTCGACCGGTCGACCCGAGTCAACGAGCACTGCGACGCATGACCGCAGGCGAAGTAGGTGTGATGAAGATGGTCTCGGTCTTCCTAATCCCGATAGCCGTTTTCATTATTGGCGTCACGGTCTGGTGGCGCCGCCGCTAGCCTTCTTCCATTATCGCGTACCGTCCCGAATTCCTTCGCTCCCGCTTAACCCTTGATATCTTCATGAACTTCCGAACAACCTTAATAATCTTCATTTTATTCGTACTATCTGCTGGCGGCTACTTCCTGTTTTGGGAGGGCGAATCGGAGGAAAGCTCCGGGACCACTGAGCAGCCAAAGATTAGCGAAGTCTACGGGCTAAACGCCGGCACGGTGCAAAAAATTCACTTGTCATTCAAGGACACATCTTTTCATCCACTATCCTTGAAAAAGAACGACAACGGCGAATGGCAGTTAATCAACCCCGTCACGGCTTATGCGAATGAGAGCAAAGTTGCCGAGATGTTGGACGATCTCCTGAACAAGCGGATCAAACGCACGATGGAAGTCACCAATCTAAGCCAGTTCACGCTAGATGTGCCCAATATCCAGATTGATTTATGGACGGATGGCGGGACTATTGGCAAATCTTTCCTAATCGGCGGCAAGACCGTCAACTACTCTGTCTACGCCAAGGAAGCCTCGGAGTCTCATATCTTCCTGATCGAATCGAGCGCGCTACAAGATCTCACGAAATCTCCGGCTGACTTCAGGACGCGGAACGCGCTGAAGTTTGAAACGGACGACGTTACCGAAATCACGCTCTCGATCGCTGGCGAGGAGCCGATTCGATGTCAGACTGGCGGCGGAGCGGAGTGGCGGATGGAAGCACCAATTGGAGCCAAAGCCGATTCCAAAGAGATTCGATCAATTTTAGATGCCTTGCACGTACTGAAAGTGGCGGAGTTCACAAGGGACGGCGCCGCCGATTTGAGGGAATACGGTCTTGATCATCCACGCATTCGTGTAAGCCTGCAACTAAGGGACGAGTCTCAAGCATTGCTAGTCGGGTCAGACATCCCGGATACGGCGCATATCTATGTTAAGCCCGATACGCTTGAATCCGTCTATGCGGTCAACCGAGAGATAATTAACACGCTGGATAAGAGCGTTTTCGATCTCCGGGACAAGCGTGTCATCGACTTCCAGCGGACCGCAACCAATCGCGTCGAAATCCAGAGACGAGAGGAGGCGACAATTGTTTGCGTGAAAGTTCCGAACGGGGATTGGTGGATTGAAGACCCAATCGACATAAAAGCGGACGAGGTGGTTATAGACGACATCCTTTTCGGTGTGGACTCGCTAGAAGCCGTCGGATTTGTAGCGGAAAAACCGACAAACTTGAGCCGCTACGGTCTAGATGCTCCGTCGCTGCAAGTCTCATTTTTCACGCTAGACACGGAACCTGCTGTCCTACTGCTCGGAAAAGTCAAAGGCGGCAGCCTTTATGCGAAAGCCCGGAACGCCGAGCGCGTTGTCTTGGTAAGCGCCGATATAATGGATCTGATCGGTTTGGGCGTTTCAGGACTGCGCCATAAGCAGGTTCTCGAATTTGAGAGTGAGGACGCATTTAAACTCGCATTGCGGCACGGCGATGTGCAACTGACCTGTCAAAAACAGGGCGTGAACTGGCGGCTCGTTTCGCCCGTGCAAGAGGACGCGAAAAACGGTGCCGTGAATAGCATAATCTATCGGCTCGCCGATTTGACTGCCGACAAATTCTTGGCATCGGCGCCGAATCTGGATGTCACGCGCCTGAATAAACCGGAGGTGCAAGCCACGATCACGTTAAAGAACCTGAAAGAACACACGTTGCAAGTTGGGGCGGCGAATGAGAACGACCAACATTACGCGCGTCTGCGTGCCGCGCCGGATACCGTATTTCTAGTTGAGGCCTCGATACTCGACGAGCTCCGACAAACGGTTGCCGACCTTCGCCTTTCCCCGGATAATCCTTAGGTGCGGCGAGATCAGCCGAGTGGATAGATCAACGGAGCGGGTAGTGACCGCAATAGAGATCCCCATGCGATAGTCTTGGTAGGTTCAATTTAGGATTCGCGGCTAGACCCGGTGTCGGGGCAAGATGCCCCTCCTACTAAAGGCCGGTGGGAAGTAATAGAGATCCCAATGCGATAGTATTCGTAGAGTCAATTTAGGACGCGCGGTCGGATTCAGTGTCGGGGCAAGATGCCCCTCCTACTAAAGGCTGGTGCGCAGTGCGCACCCTACATATCGACGCACCCTACTGACCATGCCTGCAAATCTGCCTCCCGAATACTACAAACTGAAACACCAGCTTGAAGCTGCCAAGTCGGATGACGAACGCCTTTCATTGCTTGAGGAGATGCTTCGCATTACGCCGAAGCACAAGGGCTCCGAAAAGGTGGTTTCCGATCTTCGGCGGCGGATCGCCAAACTGCGCAATGCCCCCGACAAAAAAAGCGGGGCTAAGCGGCATAGCCACCACATTCCCAAACAGGGCGCGGGACAGATCGTACTACTCGGTGCGCCGAACGTTGGAAAATCGCGGTTTCTGGCGAGTTGCACCAACGCCAAACCTGAAATAGCGCGCACCCCTTTCACGACGCGTGAACCGATCATCGGCATGTTAAATTACGAGAACGTCCAGTTTCAAATCATTGATACGCCGCCGATGACAGCAGATTTCGTGCAACCCGAAATCCTCGATCTCGCCAGAAATTCGGACATGATCTTGATTATCGTCAACCTCGGCGGCGACGACGTGTTGGACGAGGTCGAGGTCGTGGCCTCCAAACTAAAAGACGCCAAAATTGCGATTACCCCGGAAGTTCATGGCGGCGGAGATGACGGGAACAGTTCCTCCGCCGACAACGGTCCAAGCAAACCGGCTCTAATTGTCGCGAACCGCATAGACGACCCGAACGCCTCCGATCGGCTGGAGATTTTGACTGAGTTTTATGGCGAAACCTTTGAAATTCATCCGCTGTCCGCCGCCACTGGTGAGGGACGCGAACACTTGGAGAAAACCATTTACGACAGACTGAAAATCCTGCGGGTGTACACTAAAACCCCCGGCAAACGTGTCGATCACGACGATCCGCTTGTCCTCCCCATCGGCAGCACAGTGATAGATGCCGCCATGGAGCTGCATCGCGATTTCGCCGCGAATCTGAAATTTGCCCGCGCCTGGGGTGTCAACTGGCACGATGGGCAATCCGTTAGTCGTGATGACAACGTCCATGACGGTGACATCCTTGAATTCCACATATAGCCCGGCTTTGGGAAACCCATGAAAAAATCTTCACCCTTCCTGATTTGCTCTTTAATCATTCACGTCGGCGCCCTATTACTGGCGATGGTGCTCTGGGTTGAGCCGCTTAGACCGCCGCTGTTGCCGCCGGAGTTCGATGTAGAGTTCTTCGAGTTTAAGCGGCCCGATGCCCCGCCGCCGGAACCGGTAAAGACGCCCGTCGATGAACCGCCCGAACCCATCGTTCAGACGCCAGCGCCCGCACCGCCCAAGCCAAAACCCGCCATGGATATGGATTGGACCGCAACCGAAATACTCCCGTCAACTCAACGCGGTACAATGCCCACTGCGCCGAACAAGGCATCGCCGGCGGAAAATGTCGCGTCCGCTCCGCGCGGTACGCCAACAGCTCGCGCCGAACTCCAAACGGGCAGCATCACAGCCGTCGACCTACCCCCGGTCAACCGAGAATCCGTCACGGAGCCGCCGGTCGGGGCTCCGCAGATTGACATGACAGACGAAAAAGAGCTTGACGCCGATTCCCCCGATGTCCAACTCGACGAACTGAAATACTGGCACGGACGCGGTCGCGCCATTCAGGGCACGCAAATGGGAAACTCGTCCGCCGGCGGTGGAGGAGGAGGCGCGGTCGCGACCGGAATTCCGATACATCTCGACATGATGAACCAAATCGGGCGCGATATCGCTGAAGTTGCAACGACGCGCGAGGTCGATCTCGTGTTTGTCATTGACAAAACCGGCAGTATGAGGGACAATGTGCGCGGTATTCGCGCCTACGTCGACGCTATCTTCGATCGACTGACACGGGCGGGGCACGACACCGCTGTTGGACTGGTAGCCTTCGGCGAGGTGAAGGTTTCGAAGTTAAAGGCGCGCGGTGTCACGGGGGACCACGCAAAATTCAAGAACTGGCTGAGAAAGGTCAAGATTGAGGGCGGTGGAGACCTCGCCGAATCCGGACTCGACGCCATCGCCGCCGCCCAATCCAAAGTCAAATTCCGGAGCGGCGCTCAACGGTTCTTCGTATTCGCGAGCGACGGCTCTTTCCACGACGCCGACTATGACGGCAAATCGCGGCACAGCCTCGATTCGGTTATCGCCGCGCTCCAGCGTGACCGGATTCGGGTGGATGTCATCGGAATCGACTACCTGCCTGTGAGACAGTTGGCGTTGGCGACAGGCGGGGTGTGGCGCAAAATACCCGGTAGAGCGCAGGGCGAGTATACGCCCCCGATTACGCTGACCGCCAAAATGCTGTCCGAGTTCGGCGCGCTCAACTTCAAGGAAAACTCGCTGGACGATGAGCTTGTCGTTCGCATCCCGCGCGACCCCCGTCCCTCATGGCTGGAGGTCACGACAAAAGTGCTCAATCCGTTGGGCGAACGCTGTTACGGCCCGTTCACCGAGCGTCGGGATCTGTCTGGCTATACCCAAGACGTGGTTACGCTTAACCCGCACATAGACACCGCCCCGTTTCGGGCATTGAAGGGAACCTATACCGTCATTTACCGGCTTGAAAACGATCTCGGTCACCGCAGCATACTGCGCCGCACCTACGATTCGGCGCCGTTGGAAATTGTCGAAGGAACAACCGAATGACACCCATGACTCGCATCCTTCTCCCCCTCCTTATCCTGATGCTTGGCGCCGCACTGCATGTCAATGCGCAGGGTCAACTGCAAATTGAGGAAGATCGCGCCGCAATCGAAAATGCCCACCGGCTCTACTATTCGCGCCAATACGATGAGGCGGTCGCCGCCTATCAAAAGATCCTCAAAAGCGAGTTAACGAAGGAAACCAAGGATGAAGTCCGCATGAATTTGGGACAGTGCTACGCGAAACGCGGAGACGATACCTTGGCAATTCGGACGTTCCAAGAGGTGATTGAGGACGACCCGAACGGATCGTACGCCACCCAGGCGACTCACCAGATTGGGAACCTATTTGTGCGGCGGTATCAATATAAGGAAGCCATCCTCGCCTGCAAAAAGCTGGCGGAGTCGTATCCCGAATCGAGGACCTCCGCGCTTGCCGAATACTTAATCGCTCAATATTTCCATGCGCAGGGAAAGCGAGACCTTGCGACGGAAGGCTATCGTCGTTTTCTTGAGGATTACCCGTCTTCGCCGTATTCGATAAGCGCAATCTATAGCCTAATCATTCTTTATACCGAAGCCAAGCGATACGCCGACGCCGAAGACCTGATCCGAAACCAGCTTCGCAAAAATCCGAAAGACACGGATATGATGGAAAAACTGGGCGATCTGTACAAGACGCAAGGCAAACACGAGGAAGCGTTGAACCTTTACACCGCCGCGCTCGCGCATGCCCCGGACGACATCAGTCTTCGCGAGAAACTTGGGGGATTGTACGCGGAAAAAGGGCAGCTTGAACAGGCGATCGAAGAATGGGCGCGCATTATCGAGGAAGATCCGGGAACCGCGAATCGGCACCGTCAAGCCGCGGAAATTTATGTGAAGCACCGGATGTATGACAAAGCCATCGAATCTTATAATCAGGCTATCAAGCTCGACCCGCGCAGCGCCTACTTGTATGCGCAACTCGCCGGCGTTTATAAAATTCAGGGTAAGGTTAATCTCGCCGTGGGGACGTGCCTCGAAGGGCTGCGTAAGGTGGAGATAGGTTATCACGGCAGGGAAACCCTCATTGAAGAGATCACCGAAATCTACGAGGGTGAACAACGGGCGCGTCTATTGGAACAGGTCATCGCGCAAGTAAAAAGCTACGTGACCAGAGACCCGCGGAATCCGAAATTCGTTTTGGCGCTTGCGGAACTCTATTTCTATCACGACCGATTTGATTTTGCGCTTGAGCAGTTCCGGCGGTTGCCGCAACTCTACGCTGCCGACAGGGGCACCATTCTCCAAAAATACGCCATCCTGCTTCAACGCGCGGAACACCCCGACGCGGCGAGTTTCTTTCGTGCGATCATTGAGATTTTCCCGACCTCCCGGGTTGCCCGTAATTCGCGGCTGCGGGCCGCGCGCCTGTATGAGAGTGCGGGACAACCGCGTGAAGCAATCGAGATATTGACAAACATGAAGGGAGTGAACGTGGACGCGGAAGCGCGTTTCCTCTTGGCGCGTCTGTGGCTGTACGGCATCCACGATGTCGATGCCGCGTTGCCCATCTATCAAGCCTTGATGAATCAGCCGCTGCCCGCCGCGGACAGAACGAAAGCCCAAATCGGTGTCGCCGAGTGTTACCTGTTACAAGATCGGTACGGCGAGGCGCGCGAACTGCTGGAACGAATCGTGGATGGTGCGCACCTTGCCGCGCCGGCTCAGAAACTCATTGGCGATTCCTATCTGTTTCAAGACGATTTCGAAAGAGCCGCCGCCGAATATGAAAAGGTGCTCGAATTCTCGTCGTCGGACGAGTCGAGCAACGATGCGCTGGACCGGATGATTCTTATCCGCTCGAATTCCGATTATGTGAACGTCCCGCTGGAGGGTTACGTGCGCGGACTGAAAGCGAACCTGAACGGCGAGCCGGAGAAGGCGCTTCGAATCTGCAGCGAGACGATTGATGCGTATCCCCAAGCCCTGATTGTCGACGACGCGTGGCTGTTAATGGGAGAGATTCACAACCGCCAAGGCAGGTATAGCGACGCCATCGCCGCGTACGAGAAGGTCGTCGTAAACGGGGGGCTCACCGCCGCCGAGGGACTAAACGAGATTGCCGCTGTCTATCACTGGGGGCTACGGGACACGGAAAAGGCGCTGCAAGCCTACCGCCGACTCGTCCAAGATTATCCGGAAAGCGTCATTGTTCCCTACGCGCGCCAACAGGTGGACGCCCTAGCCAAACTCCAACCCAACTAGCGGACCATCAAGCGAATGACTAGTAGTTGTAGGGTGCGCACCGCGCACCAGCCTTTGGGTTTTGTTGCAGTTGTAGGGTGGATCAAGGGAACGATCAAAGGAGCGATTAGCGACTGCGATAGAGATCTCGTGATATGTCAATAGCCGGCGCGGAGCCTTTATCCTTCACTCCAGAGGAGTGAAATGTCAATAGCAGGCGTTGCGCTCTGATTCTTCACTCCGGAGGAGTGATATGTGAATAAGCAAACGGCGGTGTCTATAGAAGCCAACGTCACAAGTGTAGAAATGCGCCCATGCCAAACACCTACACTCAGCTGTACGTTCACATTGTGTTTTCGGTCAAGGGACGACAACCCTTAATTCCCAAGCAACACAAGGATGAACTCCACAAATACATCACCGGCATCATCGCGAAGGGGAAACAGAAGATGATGCAAATCAATTCCATGGCCGACCATATTCATATTCTTGTAAGCATAAGCCCTGACCTTCCAATCTCCGATCTCGTGCGGGACATCAAAATAAACTCCACGAAATTCATAAACCGAAAAGGATGGGTGGCGGGAAAATTTGCATGGCAAGAGGGGTTTGCGGCGTTCTCGTATTCACATTCTCAACTCAATGAGGTCATCGCCTACATCGACGACCAAGAAAAACATCATTCCCATAAGACGTTCGCGGAGGAGTATCTTGAGTTTTTACGACGTTTTGATGTCCCCTATAATCCAAAGTACGTTTTCGATTCAATTGACAATGAAGCGCAGGAATAGTGATATGCCCACATTGCACTCCGCTGGAGTGCGGGCCGTTGGTGCCTCCGCGTTCTATTGACATGTCACTCCGCTGGAGTGAAGGATGTTGGGACACCTTTAGCGCTATTGACATTACCGGGATCTCTATTGCAGTGGGATCTCTATGGGAGTTCTATCGCGCTTGCTGTCCACTCGCTTGATTCCTCGTTGTTCGCTCGTTTGATCTACTCGGTCCCTTGATTCCCTCCTACGATGTTCACCTATGTCTACCTTCAATAACCTCAAACCCCAAACGACCGGAGCCCCTCCCCTATGAACTACGCCGAAGTCCTCTCCGAACTTGAAAACCTCGTCAGCGACACCTTCGACCTGTGGGATCACAATCGCATCGGATTCCAGTGGCAGAACTACACATGGAACCACACCATGCGCGTCCGCGCCATGAGCATCGAACTCGGTAAACGCGAGGGCGGCGATACCACGAAACTGGAGGTCGCCGGCACCCTGCACGACATCACCAAGCGGTACGACGGCGAGATCCTCACCAACGAAGACGGCAAACGCGTCTTGGACCACAACGGATTCTGGCTCAACGAACCCGTGGAGCCTGTCCGGAGCAACGTCGTTACGCAACTCTACCACGACCACGACCTCTACGGCAAAGTCCACCACGAGTCCGGCGCCGTCATCACGCAAAAAATTCTGGAGATGTACGATTTTGACCCTGACTTCGTCGATGCTGTTCGCGCCATCGTCCTGGCGCATCTGAAGCCGACCAACCTCAGCGCCGAAGATTATGACATGCTCTACCGCAACATCGAAAACCAGATTCTGTACGACGTCGACACCATCGACCCGAACCTCGGCTACACCGCCTTCTTCCGCAATGTCCACATCCACTCCTATTTTGCCATTCGACGCGGCGGGTTCGATCTCGAATCCTATGTCCGCGGCCTGCCCCGATTCGTTGACACGAAACAGGAATTTATCGGCAAACTTCTCACCGAATCCGCGCGCGAAATTGCCGAGGCGCGCCAAGATCGCAAACGCGCACTATTCGCCGAAATGAACGCCGAACTCGACGACATGCCCACCAACCGAAAATACGGATTGCTTGGCGTGGTCGAGTATTTCGTCAGCGAGACGGAAGATCCCCACTTCGCCGACCAGCTCAACCACCTCAAAAACGAATGGATCCCCGAACGCCGCAAATGGATCGCCGAATCCGAAACCACCGCCGCCGCCCGTGACGCCGCAACCACAGCGCTCGACCGCGTCATCAACTTCACCACCCTCCTTGAACGCGAAGCACACGGCTTTATGTAGGGTGCGATAGTAAATCTCGCGCGACATTAATCCCAAGGCGATAGCGCTATATGTAGGGTGGGATCAAGCGAATGGATAATGAGAGCAATCGAGTGAATAGATCAAGCGACTGAATAAGGAGCGCGATAGAAATCCCAGTGCGATAGCCAATCCTGCGATAGCTAGTCCCATAGTGAATCCCGTGAAATGTCAATAGACGGCGCGATGCCTTCATCCTTCACTCCGGAGGAGTGATATGTCAATAGCAGGCGTTGCATCCTGATTCTTCACTCCGGAGGAGTGATATGTGAATAGCCGGTGTGATACCCTCATCCTTCTCCATCGGATCAATGGAGCGGATAGATCAAACGAGTGAACAACGAACAAGAAGGGCTATCGCTCTCACTATCCGTTCGCTTGATCTCACTTGATCGATAGAGATCCCGTGATATGTCAATAGGAGGCGCCGATGCCAGACACGTATACCCAACTCTACATACACGTAATATTCTCCGTCAAGGGACGACAGCCCCTAATTCCAAAGCAACACAAAGACGAACTCCACAAATACATCACTGGCATCATTACGAACAAGAAACAGAAGACAATGCAAATCAATTCCATGGCCGACCATATTCATATCCTCGTAAGCATGAGCCCTGACATTCCAATCTCCGATCTCGTGCGAGACATCAAAATCAACTCCACTAAATTCATAAACCGAAAAGGATGGGTTACGGGAAAATTTGCATGGCAAGAGGGATTTGCGGCGTTCTCTTATTCACACTCTCAACTCAAAGAGGTCATCGCTTACATCGACGACCAAGAAAAACATCATTCCCGCAAAACATTCGCGGGTGAATATCTAGAGTTTCTAAGGCGTTTTGACGTGCCCTACAATCCCAAATACGTGTTCGATGGGGAAGACGATGACACGCGTGACATATGACACATCGCGGATTGCACTCCGCTGGAGTGCGGTCGTTGGAACGATTTCGGTGCTATTGACATTGCACTCCGCTGGAGTGCGGTCGTTGAAACAATTTCGGTGCTATTGACATTGCACTCCGCTGGAGTGCGGTCGTTGAAACAATTTCGGTGCTATTGACATTGCACTCCGCTGGAGTGCGGGTCGTTGGAACGATTTCGGCGCTATTGACATTGCACTCCTCCGGAGTGAGGGCGATAGCACTCTCAGATCGAAACCCAATAGAAACTCCTTTTGCTCGCGGCGAGACGGGAATCGGAATTACCTTTTACCAAGGTTATCGCGCTCATTATCCAACCACGCGATCCCTCCTAAAACCCCGTCACCCCGCTGTAAATCTGCGTTTCATTCAGCGTGTCCATAAAGGGCCCCTGCTTCTCCGTTTGAACCGTAACCGTCATAATCCCTTTGTTCGTGTCCCGTTCCTTGTCGCTGGCAATCATCGAATGCGGCACCTCGCCGCGCAATAGCCGGTACGGGCTGCCCGGATCCCGAGACCAACGCAAATCGAAGAGCCGCCCCTCATAAACCTTGATCCCCTGCTCCCCTCCGCGAATCGAATAAATCTTGACGTTCGTCGTGAACTCCGACTCCGAAATCGCGCTCACCCCGATCTGCGGCGTCAAGATACTCGGGTCCCACAACAGCCGGTCCCCACGGTCATTCGTCAGATAGACACGGATATCCAGCCGCCCGAGCCGTGAGATCGACTCAATGTCGATCCCCTCGAAATTCTGAATCCGCCCGGAGTCGCAGCCAAAGGTCACGAGCGCGCAGCCCAAAACAAACCATACAAATGATCGTCGAAACATCTTACCCCTCCCCGAATCCATACTATATAATAATGTATAACCGCCTCAAAAAATTGATGATACCATCTCTCAGATTGCGCTGTCAATGCAACACAGCTTCTTGAGTTTGACGGCACCGTGAACATACCGCCCGCCGATAATCGCTTTTGGCTTGCCATCCCGACTCCCAATTGGCTAAACTATCCCCAACGCCAATGAATGATAGATCGCTCCATCTGAACTAATACCATTTCTATATATTAGCAGTGCATTAATAGCGTCAATCAAGTCTGTCCGAAGCGGGGCAAGATGCCCCGCCTACGGGATTTGGTGTGAAGGGAAACAGTTGTCATAATAGTATATGGAAAGCACTATATGCACTGTTATTCAAGCGAAATGGTATAATCACTGACCACTAGCCACTGCCTCTAATGTCCCGACTCATCGCATTCATAACCCGCTACCTATACGCCGCGCTATCCTGCCTTTACCTCTTCACGCTCGGCGCCCTCCGCGAAAAAAACCGGCTGCTCATCTCCTCCATCTGCGCCCACTTCGGCTACGGCGAAAAATCGCCCGCGCCTCTGCTCCCCAAGATTGGAATCTCGGAACTTGCCCCCGAAGACCTCCCCATCCAAATCCGAGACCCGGTTGAAGCCGACGGCAATATCTCCCTTGTCGAGATTGCGGTTATCTCCAAGTTGATCAGATCGCGGAATCCTGCCGTAATCTTTGAAATCGGCACCTTTGACGGGCGGACGACACTAAACATGGCGGCGAACTCCCCGCCGGACGCTAAAATATACACACTGGATCTCCCGAGCCAATCCCGAACCGAACTGCCGATCGACCCGGGCGAGGAAAAATACATAGACAAAGAAGCCTCGGGCACCCGATTCATCGGCACGGACTGCGAGCCGAAAATAACCCAACTCTACGGCGATTCCGCCGCGTTCGATTTTTCGCCCTATGTCGATAAGGTAGACATGGTATTTGTGGATGGCGCCCACTCCTACGAGTATGTGCTCCACGATTCGCGGCAGGCGGTCAAACTCTTGAGAGACGGGAAGGGTTTGATTCTGTGGCACGACTATGATAAGATTTGGTGGAGCGGCTTGACCCGAGCCTTGAACGAACTCTACACGGACCAATCGGAATTCAGCGGTGTAAAGCATATCGACGGCACATCGCTCGTCTGCCTTATCCTGTAACACAATCGAAAAATCAACGTATTATTCACTGAGTCATCAACTTGTCCTTAGAACCTGTTTGAAAAATTGGAGCCAGAGCGATTTTGGACTCATGAAGAAGGTTTTATTTAGATTACGTTGTCGCCTCTTCTACACCTTGAAGATCTCTATCGCCTTCGCTATCCGCTCAGTTGATCCCACGCTGGGGCTTGGGTTCACGGGGTTGTGGCGTTTCTACACACCTTAAGGATCTCTATGGGATTTCTATCGCGTTCCCTATCCGGTCACTTGATCACTCACTATCCGTTCGCTTGATCCCCTCTGGGGCTTTTAAGGCTGGTGGGCAGTGCCCACCCTACAAATGTACTTTTCAAACAGGTTCTTAAATTCGCCAATATAACTAGAAACTGCCTTTCGCCATGCCCCAACACGAATTTGATTCCATACTCCTCGTCGCCTTTGGCGGGCCCACGCCCGGTTGCTGCCACAAATACGACTCCTGCCCCGGGGAAGCCTTCTGTTTCGTCGAGGGAATAGTTGGAAACGCCCCCTCAAAAGCCGACCGTGTCAAAGAGGTTGCGGACCACTACACCCGAATCGGCGGCTTCTCCCCCTTTAACGAACTGACGACGAAACAAGCCGAAGCGCTCCAAGCCGCGCTCGCCGAGAGAGACGTCGATGTCCCCGTCTACACCGGTTTTCGTCACTGGTCACCGTATGTCCGCGAGGTCATCCCGCGCATGGTGAAAGACGGACACCGCGACATTCTCGCAATCATTATGGCGCCCCACCAATCCAAAGTCAGTTGGGACTGGTACCAGCAGACTGTTGCCGAAGCCGTCAATAACATCCCCGAAAAAGCGCCCAACATCGAGTACCTTTCGCCGTGGTTCCGTTACGAAGGCTTCATCACCGCCGTTGTCGAACGTATTCGCGAGGAATGCAAAGATCTCAGTCCTGCGGAATTCGATAAAGCCGCGCTCGTTTTCACCGCGCACGGTATACCGCAATCCGCCGCTCGAACCTCGTCCTATACCCGTCAATTTCGGCGCTCTGCCGGATTGGCGGCGAAGAAACTCGGTCGAGACATCTTCGAGCTCGCCTACCAAAGCGCGCCCACGAATCCCCCCGTCCCCTGGACGCAGCCCGACATCAACGCCCTCATCCGCGAACGCCTTCGCAAACGCGTCGATACCATTATCGCCTCCCCGATCGGCTTCCTCTGCGACCATGTCGAAGTCCTCTACGACCTCGACTACGAAGCCCGCGCCACCGCCGATCGATACGGACTCAACTTCATACGCGCCGGCACCGTCGGAACCCATCCCGCTTTCATCGACATGCTCGCCGACCACTGCTGCGACGAAGTCCACACGGAACACCCCACAGATCATCCGACCGAATAGTCCAACCGCCCGCGCCCTACAACACCGTAGGCGGGGCATCTTGCCCCGCTGGGATAGGTACATACACCTCCGGTGCTTATCCGTGCGGAGTAGACGGTACCCAACATAGTCTTTCGGAATTACAAGTTTTTGACTTGACATACAAGAGAAAAAGAGGTATTATTGGGAAAACAAATTCAGTTGGTCTCCCCAATTCAATGTAGTTGCATGGACTGGAGTATCGAATCCAGTGCCGTCTAATAATTGCTGAATAGTTCGTATTTGCAAACGTGGATATTGGATTCCTTCAAGCTCTATTTCTCCGGCTTCGTTGGCTTCTCGTATCATTCCTTTTGTGGGATTGGACAAACAAATGAAACCTGCCATCAAGCAGTTTTCACGTTCTAGTGTGCCCCGTAGTTCTCTGATTTGTGCGGGATTAACAGTTTTGCCGCCCTTTACCGATATGACCATATTCTGCATTTCAAGGTCTGGCACAAAATATATGCGCCCGTCCACACCTTTGTCGTCACTCTTTTTGGACGAACAGAAACCGCCCGCTAGGGTTATCGCCCAAATCTGAAACTGGTGCGGGTCTCGCTTGGACAATTCGTGTGCCCCGTCGATGCTGGTGGGAACGCCAGACACTTGATAATGGATGTTTTCTTGAAGATCGTACCGCTTGTAAAGCACATCACGCATTAAATGCAAAGACAACACCGCAATGTCACAACCTATCCATTGCCGATCGTTGAGGTGCGCAGAGTAAACCGTAGTGCCGCACCCGCAGAACGGATCAAACACAACATCACCAGGGTTACTACTTGCTTTTACGATACGATTTAACAACGCAAGGGGTTTTTGAGTTTGATAACCAAGATATTCTGCACCTGCAGCAGGTGGTATATCAGTCCATAAAGAGCCGACAGGCTTTCCTTTGTATTCGTCAGCGTAAGACTTCCGTAAAGGTGTCTTGCCGGTTCTCCAAATAATATCACCAGCATCGTCCATCGCTTGTAATTTTGCTCGTTCTACACGCCAACCTGACGGATGCGGGTTCGTAACCCCTTTGTATTCATAACAGAGGTTAGGGCGATCGCCCATCGAGGGTGCACGAAAAATGGGTACGTCGGTATTGTACCGGCGTCTATTTTCGTCTATATCAGGAAATTGTTCTTCCATTTCCACATCAGTTAAGGGCACAAAATCACCATAAAAAGTTGCCTTCTTTGACTTTGTGTAATAGACATCTTTCCAAAATAAGCACCCATTTGGCTTGATTCTCCGTTATATCCTTTCAACATCTTCTGTTGTAGAAAGGATACCCATGAGTCAATTTGAAAAAGCAGTAAAGTTGTCAGATGATCAATTTCTGCGAGCGGTTGGTATTGACAAGGCAGCTTTCAACCTTATTTTGGAGCGTGTGGCTGCTTACCTCGAAAACCTTCGAGAAGAACGACCGATGAAGAAACGAGGAAAGAAATCGGAGGTGGCATTGACCGATCGCCTTCTGTTGACATTCACCTATATGCGCCACTATCCAACCTTTGCCAGATTAGGCATGGAGTTTGGTATCAGTGAATCTTATGCAAACAAACTCTATCATCAGATACTTGATGTGTTAGTTAAGGTGCTTTCGCTGAAGAACCGAAAGCACTTATTAGAGAGCAATCTCCAAACCATCATCATTGATGCCACCGAGCAACCGATTGAACGTCCAACAAGAAGACAGCGTGCCTACTACAGCGGTAAAAAAAACCCATAAAAGTTCAATTGATTGCATGTTTGGCGATGTTAGAACTATTATCGGTTGTTTGCCGCAAAGGGAGTGTACACGATTTTAGAATCCTGAAGGAAAGCCGTGTAGCGATTTCTCCTGACACTGAGAAGTTGGCTGACAGTGGTTATCAGGGGATAGCCAAACGGTATGCCAACAGTTCAACGCCCATCAAGGCATATCAGAGCAAGCCTTTGACTCGGGAGGCGAAGCAATTCAACCGACGGTTGGCAACCCAAAGAGTTGCCATTGAGCACATCGTTAGACGGTGTAAGATTTTTCGCATTACCAAAGACATCTATCGAGGCAAACATCGCAACTATGGGAAAACGTGGAATGTGATTGCTGCCATTGTGAACCTGAGATATTGCTCGACAAGTTGCCAAACGGTGTAGTTATTCTAATCTCTAAGATTACTGTAACTACATGAATCTATTTTGGAAAGATGTCTAAAGAAGGGATTCTGATTTGTGCTGGCTGCGGAACAAATCTCGTCGGGGAATTACCGCTAGACACAGGGGTTGAATACATTGACTGGAAGATTGTCCAATCCGTATCAAGTGAAATCTTGGGTAATATCCTGAAAGGCGTCTTGGAGAATGGCGGAATTGAAGCCGTGTTGCGGTCACACGAGATGCCGTCGGTAGGCAGCGTGCAAGGTGATTTTTCGCCCGACTGGGGTGATATCCTTGTCCAGCCGAAGGATTTCGGAAGTGCTCAAGAACTCATCGAACTATATCTTGCTTCTCTACCTGCGGACCAATCAGAAGATTTCGATGCAGAAGACGATACTACCTGAATTTATAACCAATGGTGCTAGTTTAGAGGCTGAATTGAGCGATTGATAAAGGGACAAAGCCATCATCTTCAATCGACAGGCCGTCCCACTGCACCAAGATATTAAACAAAGCCATTGTAAAGCCGACTCGCGTTTTGAAGTAGCTCCAACGACGATGCATGACTTTCTTAAAATGACAAACGAGCGTCAACATTGATAAAATCGTCTCTACCAGCATTCGAGAATTCCACTCGCCACGTCGGCACAGACGCAAGTTGGAAGGGAACCAATCTGCTTTGGCAAAACCTTCATCGGCAAACACAACCATCTGGTCATTGACCCCATCAACGAGGTGTTGAAAAGCAGTTCCATCATATACATTGGCAGTGTCGCAATCCCAATTGACAATCAGCCCGAGGTGATTGTGTAGCAGGCAAAGTTTTCCACCTACAATCCATCGTTGATTGGAAATACCTTTGCGTCCGATTTGACGCTTAGAACGTCCTTCTCGACGCGGGTGAATCAATTCAATGCCGTAAGTGTCAATTACGCCGATGAGCGAAGGCTCTGCCATGAACACGTCAATAAGATGTCGATACCCCTCAAACAAGCGAAACAATCGAGTGCGATGGGGTAATCTTGGGAATACGTGTTTGAAATTGTTTGCTATCCAGCGATAGAAGGCTCGATTGCTCACGCCTTTGAGCGCAAAGAGCATGGCAATGGTAACCACTTCGGACGGATAGAGTTTGGCTTGGCTATGCTTACGATTCTTGCCGCGCTGTGAGAGTTTATCATCAACACAACAAAACAATTCTGTGGTAAAATCTTCTATGGTCATGAGTCTAGATTTCCTTCCGTTATTTGATAACTACTGGTACTCAAATTAACGGTAGAATTGAGGAAATCGTCTCATGACCATGATATATTTTGCACCAAAACAAAGCCAAAATGGAGTGTTATGCCTATTTACCTCCAAATTTCAAACTAGCACCATTGGTTTTATAAGGAGACTGTACATACCAATGACACCTTCGCGTTTAATCTGGATTCTGACTATTCTTACTCTGCCTGTGTCTATTTCACTCGGCGACACATATAGAATCGAACCTGGAGATACACTCTCCATTGTCGTCTTGGATCACCCATCATACAGTCGTACCATACAAGTCACACGGGATGGGCATGTGATATACTTGGGCGGGAGGTTGGAATTCGCGGGAAAGAGCCTCCAAGAGGCAGCGGACCTGATTCAAGACCAAATTAGGACATATGGGAGAACTCAGGAGCCCATCGCTATCGTCGATCCCGTCCAAGGAAAAGGCTATTTGGTTTGGGGAGCGGTAACCGTGCCGAATCGCTTTCCGTTACTGCTTCACGATAGAATTGGGTTGTATGAGGCGTTGGCAAAAGCGGGTGGGATGGCCGGCGGAGCGGATCAGGAGAACGTCAAAATTATTCGTGCTGACAAAAGCATTGAAGTTTATGACCTATCGGCTGGCCAAGAATACCGCGAAATCTTCATTGGGGATGGCGACATCGTGTTTGTTCCTGCACTTGATTCTATACAGATACACGGACATGTTAAGAAACCGGGTAACATCCTGATTCGTGACAAAATCAGGATTGACCACGCTTTGGCAATGGCAGACGGTCCCTTAGATACCCCCGACAGTAGAGCAAATCTTGAAAATGTGAAAATATTCAAAGCAAACGGTGAAAGCACAGAGTTGAATCTCGCCGCTTATACGGGGAAAGATAATTTTGAGGACAATGAAGATGCCCCCATTTATTTAAAGAACCGGGACGTAGTTTATGTGCCGCCGCTGGCGGTAGCTGAGGTACAGGGACAAGTACAAGTGCCTGGAAAGAAAATCTATTTTCATCATCGAATTCGCGTCAATGACGCGTTAGCGCAAGCAGGTGGACCAGACACATTGGCGGATCTCCGTTCCGTGGTCATTGTTCGAAAGAGAGGTGAGACGATCGAGCTAAATCTTGACGAGAAATTTTGGAAAAACCTTGGAGAAAATGATGATAGATATTATTTGAGGGATGGCGACACTGTGTATATACCTAGCGCTTACAGTGTCAATCCGGTTCACATGCTTGGTTACGTGCGCAATCCGGGCCCCTATCGCATCCGAGATCCGATTACCCCACGCGAAGGAATCTCAAGAGCCGGAGGTTTTGAAGATCTTGCCAATCGGGGAAAGCTGAAAATCTGGCGTAAAGATGGAAAGATTGAAGAGATTACATTGAACTGGGAGGATGATGAAGATTCAGCGGGTTCTACGACGTTGCTTTACCCCGGTGATTCATTGGAGGTTGGAAAGCGGTTTCATATTAATTGGTCCGTCATTTTTGGGTTAGTTTCTGCAGTTTCTACCGGCTACCTAGCCTACGATAGACTCTTTGGCGATCCGGTCACATCCACTCCTGCCAAAGAGTGATGCAGGCCAGGGCCAATATGGCGAATCAAAACCTGCAGGAGGCGATAGGGAACGCAGGTGCAGACATGACGATTCTGGAGATTATTGCTTTACCGCTTTTGAGACTGCATTGACAACCCCGCGGTGAAACGCTATAATGTCGCTCAAGTACCTAGGAACTAAGCATGGAGGAGAAGATTTCTTGTTGAAAAAGGATCGGTGGTTAGGGTTATTAATTGTGTTTGGTCTCCTTTTCTTTTCACCAATGTCGGTCAAAGCTACGGAGATTCACGAAAACACTGGAACACGTGCGATGACGTTCTTGAAAATTGGTGTCGGAGCCAAAGCGATTGGTATGGGCGAATCGCAGGTCGCTGAAGCAAATGACCTCTACGCTTCCTACTGGAATCCTGCCGGACTTGCCAAAATAAACCGACCACAGTTCGGGTTAATGCATAACGAATGGTTTGAAGGTATTAATCACGAGTTCCTTGGATTTGTGCAGCCAATCGGCGGAGCAGGAGTCATTGGTGGAAGCGTAATCTACATGTCCTTCGGTGAAATTCAGGGGCGTGATGTGAATGGCAAAGAAACGCAAGTATTTCGACCCTATGACCTGGCGCTAGTTCTCTCGTATGCTCGTCGATTTGGCTCGAGTCTGGCTTTTGGAGCAAACGCGAAATGGGTGCGTGAGGAGATCGACACGGAAAGCGCTCAAGCGCTTGCGTTTGACGTGGGAGGATTATACACACTTTCGAGTCATCCGCTTTCCTTCGGATTTAATCTACAGCATCTAGGAACCCAAGCCAAGTATATCGAAGAATCCTTTAGCCTTCCTTTCAACATAAAGGTTGGAGGGGCATACAAATTGTTGAAAGATAACTTTACGATCGTCGCTGATGTGAATCGTCCTTCAGACAACAATATGACCGCCGCATTCGGCGTTGCGGTTGCTGTATCAGAGTTGCTTCACCTGCGTACCGGCTATAAATATCGAGTTGGCGGGAACGATTTGGGAACTGCTTCTGGAATTACAGGCGGCGTTGGGTTTAGGATTGAAAGTTTCCAAGTTGACTACGCCTTCGTTTCATTCGGCAAACTTGGTCCAACGCACAGATTCTCGCTGATTTCAAACTTCTAGCTTAGCGTAATCACCATTGTTCCCATTGTTCTATTGTTACACCCTCTATGCGATTGTTCGTGCATTGTCAATCTGTTCTCGGTTTTGCGATCTAGGCGTATCGACAGACAGTTCCCCGCCAAGGCTTTATCCCAAAAGATGCTTCCAACCAAACTTCGATTATTTACAAAACCCGACTGCCCGTTGTGTGACGATGCTAAAGCCAAATTGGAAAAAATAGCAATGAAATCCTCAATTGAGGTGGAAGAGATTAATATCACGACAAATATGGGTTTGTTCACAAAATACAAGAACATCATTCCGGTATTGGAAATGGATGGTAAGCAACTGTTTGTCCATCAAATCAACACCTCAGCGCTCAAACGCAAGTTAGCATGGCGAAGGTTCAGACGGCTAGTCGGAGGTCTCTAAACTTTCCGTGGTATGATTCGTCGCACTTTCAAGGGAAACCATCCCAACAATCCTCCGTTGATATTGGGAAACGCACAATCAGTGAACTGCTGGCGGCACCTCATAGATTTTTGGCATTGCCAGGCGGTCAAATGTTATTATCATGACAATTGAAACACCCCGCTGCCAATCGAGATTACGGAGGTTCGTCACTTGATACGGGGTTAGATTTCATCGGTCAGGAAATTCGCATAATAGTACGAACCCAATTAAGCGCTCAATGAGAAAGGAAGGCAAAATGAAACACGGGATTCGGTGGTTTTACGTAGGACTGATTATACTTGGGTTGAGTATCCCGGTGGTTGGCAACACAGCTAGCATTTTTATAGTGAGCGGTGAGGTGACGGATGCAAATGGTTCGCCACTTAATGATCTTGAAGTTACTGTGTCAAATGAAACAAAGACCCTAACACTTATTCAAGTCACGGGTGACAGTGGACCGGGCACCTATGCCGCTACATTTATTGACGTTTACGGTGGAAGCGTAGCCGACGCTGGCGATGAAGTTAAGGTAAGCGTCAACCAAGGGGGAGAAATTGTTGCGGAAGAAACACGTACGCTTGTCCAAGACGATTTTGACGATTCGGGACAAATCGGAGGCGTTGACATACCCATACGGATTGTCATGCAATTAAGTTTGGCTGAAATACTTCCAGACAATGCCCTTGCATCGGGTGGGTCCATAGTTCGAATTCTAGGCGAAAATTTCCAAGAGGGTGTGACTGTCACATTTGGAAGTGTTGAGGCAAGCAACGTCGTTGTCGAGTCAGACACGGAACTCTCCGTCACTGTTCCGGCGGGAACGAGGGGTGCTGTTGATGTCACCGTCATGAACCCAGACGGCCCCCCGGCATCGATTCAGTTCACTTATATTGACGTTCCGCGATTAACTAGCATAAATCCGGACAGTGGCCTTGCATCGGGCGGGTCCACAGTTCAGATCCTAGGCGAAAATTTCCAAGAGGGTGTGACTGTCACATTTGGAAGTGTTGAGGCAAGCAACGTCGTTGTCGAGTCAGACACGGAACTCTCCGTCACTGTTCCGGCGGGAACGAGGGGTGATATTGATGTCACCGTCACGAACCCCGACGGCCTTTCGGACTCGATTCGGTTCACCTATATTGACGTTCCGCGATTGACTAGCATAAATCCGGATAATGCCCTTGCATCGGGCGGGTCAACAGTTCAAATCCTGGGCGAAAACTTCCAAGAGGGAGTAACTGTCACATTTGGCGGACTTGAGGCAAGCAACGTAAATGTCGTGTCAGCCACGGAACTTTCCGTCACCGTTCCGGCGGGAACGCGGGGGGCCGTTGACGTCATTGTCACGAATCCGGATAGCCAATCGGCGTCAATTCAGTTCACCTATATTGACTACCCGGCGTGGGATGTGGACAAGAACGGATCAGTGAATATTTTCGATTTAGTGACCGTCGCATCCCAATTTGGTCAGTCCGGGCAAGGACTTTCCGGAGATATTGACAGAAACGGAACCGTAAACATTTTTGACCTTGTACTTGTCGCCAGTCATTTTGGTGAAGCTACCGTAGCGACGGCGCCACCGCTTGTTTCGCTGAAATCCAAGGACTTCGGAGCCCTGCAGCACCTGAGCATGAGATTGACGGACCGCGATGCAGGTATGCGTACACGTGTAGCGCTGACCGAACTAGAGAATTTATCCGAAACAGATCCGAGTGTGCTCCTTCCCGCAAAATTATTGCGTCAATGGCTCGTGACCAGTGGAGAAATTCCCTCTAAATCTATGCTACTTCCAAATTATCCGAATCCTTTCAACCCGGAAACGTGGATTCCGTATCAGCTTGCCAACTCGTCAGACGTGACGATACTCATCTATAATGTCCTCGGACAACCGGTGCGGCGTCTTGACATCGGTTTCCGTCATGCGGGCAGATATGTCGAGCACCCTCAAGCCGCCCACTGGGATGGGCGGAACGATGCTGGAGAATTGGTGACCAGCGGAGTATACTTTTACTCGATTGAGTCGGGAGAGTTTAATGCAACGCGAAAGATGGTCATCGGAAAATAGTATCAGATGACCGATCGGCGGTTGGAGTGTTGCTTACATAAAAATCGACACACAACGTTTTTATTGAAGCCCGTCTTCGTACGGGCTTTTTCTTTTCCTTTTCAAAAACGGTTTGCAGATGGAGCAACCTTTGTGGTACAATTCCGCTTGGTTCAGCTTCAGAAGCCGACGTAGCTCAGTAGGTAGAGCGCGTCCTTGGTAAGGACGAGGTCACCGGTTCAATCCCGGTCGTCGGCTTTGCCTGGCAGCGTTATTCCCAATGCTGACGAAAACCAAATTCTGTGAGAAACGACTATGCCTAGAGATGTAGCGACGTTAGCTTGTGACGAATGTAAGCGGCGTAATTATGTAACGACACGTAATCGGAGAACGCAGCAAGCGCGGCACGCCTTAAAGAAATTCTGCCGGTTTTGTCGAAAACATACGCTTCACAAAGAAACCGCTTAATTTACTTCGGCACTCCAATCTTAACTCAAATTGGGTTCCGCTGCTCGTTATATTCTACATTGTGTGAATCTACTTGAGCAGTAGGGCAAATAACCAATATTCATATCGAGTTATAATTTAACTTACCGACCTTGAAGGCCAGTAGCTCGAACGGCTAGAGCGTCGGTCTCCAAAACCGAATGTTGGGGGTTCGAATCCCTCCTGGCCTGTATTTTTGATTGAGACTACACGATGATAGCGCAAATCAAGAAGTATATCCAAGAAACACAGCTTGAGTGGCAAAAAGTATCAAAGCCGGATCGTAAAGAGGTACAAAGCAATACGCTCGTGGTGCTTGTCGCATGTGCGTGTTTGGGACTGTTCCTGTGGTTGGTTGATGGGAATACCACATTTCCGAATTGGAGGTCTTTACACGGGGCGGTTGTGATGGTGCCGTTAATCGTTGCCGTCTTCCTTATTGCTAGAGTCATACTACAGCGTTGGCGGACAGCACTCCTGATTTCGATTGTTCCATTGGCTTTTGTCCTGCTTTTAGCATATTTTTTCAACGATCCTGATGAACCTCCTATGGGTTTCGGGATGTCACTGCTGCGCTGGATATTCACTCAGTAATTTCTACATTCAAGCTAAGAAGTCTCAAATTTTATGGACGGCTACTGGTACATTATTCATATTTACTCGGGACATGAGAAGAAGGTGAAAATGAACCTTGAACAGCGCGTGTCCGCGTTGGCGCTGCACGATGAGATTTTGCAAGTGATTGTCCCGATGAAGGAAGTGGCTTCTGTTAAAGATGGGAAAAAAAGGGTACAAGAACGCCCCTCGTATCCGGGCTACATTCTCATCCAGGCGTGCCATGAACTGGGGCCTGAGGTTGAAGCGGACGATGGACGTCGTGGTTGGTACATAATTCGGGAAACGCCTGGAGTCATGGGTTTTGTGGGTGCATCAGGTTCAAATCCCACCCCGCTCAATGAAGACGAAGTCAAAAATATTCTTAATTTGGCAAGCGACGAGGAGAAAGACGAACCGGTACCGACTGTAGATTTTGTTGTCGGCGATCAAGTGAAAGTGATTGACGGACCATTTAATGGATTTGGTGGTGAAATCAAAGCGATTGATTTGGAGCGCCAGCGATTGCATTTGGTCATTTCAATTTTTGGTAGAGCGACGCCTGTCGAACTCGGGTTTCTTGAAGTCGAACAACATTAGTAGTTAAGCCGGCGATGAACAGTTAAAGCAGGCTATTCCGCCTGCATTTTGAAGGAATCAAAATGGCAAAGAAAATCGCAGGAATCGTTAAACTTCAATTGGTTTCGGGACAAGCGACTCCAAACCCGCCTGTCGGTCCGAGTCTTGCCCCATACATGATTAACATCCCAGAGTTCATCAAATCGTTTAACGCTCAGACCCAAGATCAATCTGGAACGGTTGTTACAACGAATATCACCTGCTACGCGGATCGATCATTCTCCTTTGAGGTAAAATCTCCGCCAGCAGCCGTACTGTTGAAACAAGCGGCACGAATCGCTAAAGGATCCGGCGAACCAAACCGCGAAAAAGTTGCATCAATTACAGAAGACCAGGTTCGAGAAATTGCACAGAAAAAATTGGTCGATCTGAACACGAACGATGTTGAAGCTGCGATGCGAATGGTTGCCGGAACTGCTCGTAGTATGGGAATCACAATCCAGTAATCCCGATCGTAAATTAGCCGGAATCGGGTGGAGGTTACATTGAAACAGAACGGAAAGCGGTACCGCGAGATTGCTAATCTTATTGATAGGTCTCAACTTTACAGTTTAGACGAAGGTGTGCAGCTACTCAAACAATCTTCAAAAGCAAAGTTTGACGAAACAGTTGACTTAGCTGCGCGCCTTGGAGTAGATCCGCGTCATGCGGATCAGAACATCCGCGGCACTGTTGCGTTGCCTCACGGTACTGGCAAGCAGATACGCGTGGTTGTATTTGCTCAAGGCGACAAAGCCCGTGAAGCGGAAGAAGCTGGGGCAGACGCAGTCGGCACTGACGACCTAGTTGACAGAATTGTTGATGGATGGTTAGATTTTGATGCTACGGTAGCAACGCCCGATTTAATGAGGACAATTATGCCCAAATTAGGTCGTGTCCTAGGTCCGCGAGGGCTGATGCCCAATGCCAAGACAGGGACCGTAACGATGGAGGTAGCGGAAACTATCAATAGCATAAAAGCTGGTCAGATTGAATACCGCGTGGAAAAGGAATCGGGAGTTGTACATGTTCCCATCGGAAAGACATCTTTCGAAGCCAATCAAATTAAGGAAAACCTTCAAACGGTAATGGATGCTTTAATGCGAGCTCGCCCTGCATCGGCGAAGGGGAGGTATTTAAGGAGTGTTGCCGTTTCATCAACAATGGGTGCTGGCATTCGGCTAGACCCAGTGCAATTCAGCGGTTGAACGCACAGAATTAAGAAATTTTATAAATTCGATACGGTCAAAGACAGCAGGTGCCAACGGCTCAAATGATATTTTCAGCCTGCCGAGGCGCAGTACCGGTGGAACATGGGTTTTTCCCACATAAGCAATGGGGAAAGTATCTGTGTGCAAATCCATGAGTAAGAGCCTCCAGTTGACCGGAGGCTTTTTTTGTTTTCAATTTTTTTAATAATTCAAGGGAGGAGGTGAGATATGCCTAGTCAAGCAAATATCCAGCAAGTTGATATGATTCGAGAGCATATTCAAAGCGCCGACGTTGTATTGTTGACTGATTTCAAGGGATTGACTGTTGCCGAGGTCAATGATCTTAGACAGCAATTGCGCGGTGCAGGTATTCAGTATAAAGTTTGCAAAAATCGACTTGTCAAGGTTGTTGCGCAAGAACTGGGAATTGAGGGGTTAGACGACCATTTGGTTGGTCCAACTGCCCTTGCGACGAGCGATGACCCCGCGACATGCTCAAAAATTTTGACAGAATTTGCCGACGAACATGAGCATTTGAAAATCAAAGGCGGCCTTCTGGGCAAAACAGTCATTGATGCTGCAGGAGTTGAAGCGCTTGTCGACATGCCGTCAAAGGAACAGTTGATAGCCCAGACTGTTGTCGGTATCAATGCACCGCTTTCCGGGCTTGTTTCTGTATTGCATAGAGGTTCGCCAATGACGGATTTTGTCAGTGTCTTGAGTGGTACTGTACGTCAGGTGACGACGGCGCTGCAAGCAGTTGCCGATCAGAAAAAAGAGGCTGAATCGGCGTAGTTACTTTAATTTTGAAAGGAAAAGGAAAATGGCTAACATTGATGAAATGATTGAAACAATCAGTAACATGACGGTTTTGGAGCTTTCTGAATTGGTGAAAGCTTTGGAAGATAAGTTCGGCGTGAGTGCCTCTGCACCGATGATGGCGGCGCCGATGATGGCAGGTGTCCCGGCGGCGGGTGCAGCCGAAGCTGAAGCGGCACCGGAAGAAGAAAAGACCGAGTTCGACGTTCAGTTAAAAGAGGTCGGATCCCAAAAGATTCCTGTTATCAAAGAGGTGCGCGCGGTGACAGGTCTTGGGCTCAAGGAAGCAAAAGAGAAGGTCGAGAGCGCTCCGACTGTGATCAAAGAAGGTCTCCCGCAGGAGGAAGCGGACAAAATCAAAGAGCAATTGGAAGCAGTAGGGGCAGTTGTAGAGATTCTGTGACTCCAAGCTGTTCTCAAATTTTCCAAGCCCATTGTGGTAATCTACCACAATGGGTTTTTCTATTTCTGAAGAAAACCCAAATATGATTCTCATCCCGATTTTTTATCTGGTATTCAGTCAACTGGCAATTGGCGGTTTTACCTTGCTTCTTCTTGTGCCGAAGGGATTGGTGGGTCGCGGCTTTTATCGCTTGATGGGGAGCATTTACCTGTTATCCATCATATTCGCTCGGTGCGCGCACCTTCCGATTAGCGGTCAAAGTGTTTCTTGGCGTAGTTTTTTCCTAGCGTGGAATGATCAAGATGTTCTTTTTACTCTAGTTTTGTTTCTCATTTTCCTTAGTTACACTGTTAGTCTTTGGCTGAAGTCTGAGATCCTAAACAGAGTGCTCTTATTTGTTGGAACAGTCACCGGAATAATTTGGATTGTGCACAGTGCCCATTCCTTTTTTCCGCAAAGCAGTCTTCCGGCAGATAGATTCCTATTGCCCCTCCAATTTCTGGTATCCGCCGTTCTGCTTGGCGCAGTAAATAGCGGCATGTGGTTTGGCCACTGGTATTTGGTGACGCCAGATCTTCCGGTCATTCATCTGAAGAGATTCAATCAGGTTTTTCTAATAGCACTTCTGCTCTCAACTTCCCTGTTTGTGCTGAATTATGCCTTAGGTGTGAAATCATCAGCGGGACTACCTGGCAGCTTCTTTTTGCAGGTCGTGTTGGGAATGCGTGTCTTTATCGGGTTTTGTGGCTCATTTCTGATGTACATCATTATATGGTACTGTCTGCGAGACAAAGCCGTGGAGCATGATTCCGTTGGAGCAACACGTGCCGCGACTGGATTCCTTTATGTTGCCATGATCACAGTTTTCATAGGGGAGTTTTGTGGAAGATTCCTGTTCTTGGAGACGAAGTATTTCATGTAATACAGTAGGCGATGTGGTGCGGGATATTAGGATATCGAGCCAATCATTTATCTTTTACGATCCGCTGAGTAGCATGACTGCAAGCCCTCAACCCGACGCCAAACACTTCCGAAACTTGCCCTGAAACATCACAATACCGATTAATGGTCACCACAGATTTTCGTAATAGCCCCTCTCGATTGTGCTATAATAATGTGGATCCGTGTTACCGTCAAACGTCACAATCAGGATTAAGATTGGGCATTTTGAGAATTGCGCCATTCGTATCGGTACGAAGTATCTGCTTCTGCACCACGGCTCCCCACAAAACTGCCATCCATGTCTTAGCGCCGCTGAATGGCCAATGTTGAATTACGCTAAACATCTCATCATGCCCCATGTCCCTGTAATTTTGACTTCATGGCAAACAGGTCCGTAGAATCAATACCACGATGCTACGGAACGATATGCTGTTGTTAATTGCTTGGTGGAATTCAATGGAGGATGGTGCGAAAGTTCCGGCGTCGCATTGGATAACTCAATCAATTGGCGGGTTTCGCCTGAATCTGTGGCCTCCACTGAATTTCTTGCGATATACGGAGCTGGTTACAGCGAGGTAGTCATCTTGGATAAAAGAGGGTGTGGTCTGAGATCGTGGCAACCGTTCGCCGCATAACGTAAATTATGGGCATACAATTCTTCATAATTTTCGCGCTCTCAATTGCATTTCTATCGGTAGGCGTTACAGGTTGGAGCGATTTTGCGTCAATCACGTGGAAATTCAGCATAGATTCTCAGTTTGCGCCGGAGTTGAATGGCGATGTGATTTCGGAAGGGCTACGAGAAACTTTTCAGAAGAATGGGTTTCCGCTTTCCGACAATCTCAGCAGTTCGCCCGGCGGAAATAGCAACAACTGGTGGGTGATACTTGATAGAGATAACCAACGAACCTACACACTTAGACGGGACGATGGTGTGTTGAATGTTTATCATGGCTCCATTCCCCGTCTTCATCTAGAGGCAAACTACTTTGCCGTTTTTAGATGTGTCTCAGGCTTTATACTATTTTTCATTAGTTTGTATTTGATGGGATTTTTTCTCTATCTCGAAGAGCGGGAGAGTGGCCGTATCATGAAAAACGTGAAGAGTTTCGCGAAACTTAGACGGTTTCTTGAGCGCCACGAACAAGGAAGAGAAGGGAAACAGTAGAAATTGTCCAACCCCGTGGGAGAAAACAACCTTCTGCTTCGAGCAGTAAGACGTCTTCCAGTTGAACGTGTGCCTGTGTGGTTGATGCGCCAAGCAGGGCGTTCAGATCCGGCTTACCGGGAACTCAGGAATAGAATCAGCCTTCCTCTGGAGCGCCTGTTTCAAACAGTTCCTGGACCGTTCAGCAAGGCGGAAGTCGAGTGGGTGATCGAAATCTCACTCTTGCCGAAACGTATTGGGGTTGACGCCATAATTATGTACCACGATATACTTACCCCACTAGCTCCTATGGGGGTCCATTTTCGCTTTGCTCCCGCGCCCGTGTTAAATACTCCTATTCGGACAGCTAGCCAGATTGCGGGATTACGTTCGCTTGATAAACCTTCGTCACAGATGAAATTTACGGGTGAAGTAATCAGAGGTCTTTGCCGAGCATTAGATGGCAGACTCCCATTAATTGGTTTTGCCGGAGCTCCCTTGACGCTAGCCTTCTTTATGATTACCGGGAAGAGTCCCATGAATCAAGAGAGTAAACTATCGAGCGAAGCGGCTGTCGTTTTCCAGATGATGCGAGAATCGCCCCATCTCTTTCATGAACTGTTGCAACGCTTAACGCAAATGACGATAACATACCTCAATTTTCAGATTTCACAAGGTGTTCAGATAGTGCAACTGTTCGAATCAATTGCGGATGGGATTGAACGACCATTGTATGAAACGTTTGCTCAACCGTACCATGAACAGATTTTCGAAGCGCTGAGTGCTGATACCCCTTCTATCCTATTTGCCAAAGAGTGTCCTTATCTCGATTTGATGCTGAGAAGCGGCGCTGACGTGCTAAGTGTAGGGAAGTGCATAGACCTTAAAGAAGCTCAGGTACATGCGGCGGGAAGGGTTGCGGTGCAAGGCAATGTGGATAATCGCGTTCTTCGTGACGGAACTCTCGACGATGTCACGGCGGCCGTGGACAAGTGTTTACAACAGGCTGGTCGAGTCGGACATATTCTAAATCTGAATCATGGAATTCATAGAGACACTCCATTCGAAAATGTGAAGCATTTCGTGAAGGCGGCTAAAGCCCACACGTGGAGCATATGACGTTCGAGAAATTCGTACAAAATCTTGTGCTAGAATCATTTGCAACAATTCGGAAATGCGAATCAGTATCGGTCGTGGACAGTTAATGATACCTATTACAGGAATACAGGCACTTTAGATTGAGCTGATTCAATAAGGAAGCGATTTCATTGGGAGAAACTTCATGAAGTCCGCCCACAAACAACCCGTACGCCCCGCTTCAATATGGCGCGCTTGAAAAGGTAACAGATAGAGTTTACCTTTTTCGCAATATCGTTAATTCCTCCATTGTTGTTGGTGACAGAGGGGTAGCTGTCATAGATACGCAGGTTAACCGGCGTATGGCGTGTAGGGTGCTTCAAGCTGTTCGGAGGATAACGGATAAACCGATTCTGTATGCCATCAATACCCACTACCACTGGGACCATACGAACGGCAATGTCATTTTTCATGATGAGGGGGCGGAAGTCATTTCAAGAGAGATGACGAAGGGGTTTATGGTCAATCGAGCCCCTCGTCAGAAAGCGTTTCTCCGATCACGTGGTTTTGAGCTGGGCGACGACCCCTATTTGCCCGATGAGACTTTCCAACTCGAAACGGAACTTGATCTGGGGAATCAACCGTTACATCTTGTCCATCTTGGTAAAGCAGAAACGGATGATGCTACTGCCGTCCGCATTCCAAATGAAGGATGCATAGTTTCCGGCGATACGATTATGACCGGAAGTTTCCCCATCTTCGGTCAGCCCGTAATGAACGAGGGCTTGATGGGAAACCAAGACTGGATTAACACGATAGAAGAACTACGCTCACACAAGCCCGACCACGTGCTTCCCGGTCATGGACCGTTGGCGCATGACACAGAAATCGATTTACTGATTAAGATTGAAGAGTACTTTCTATCAGAAGTTCGCGAGCGGATTGACAGCGGCATGGAATTATCCGAATTACTTGTGGATCTTGAGAGTAATCTGCCCGATTGGATTACTCGAATCGCCGAGGTGTGGGGTACGCCCCGTTATGCCGCCCTGCGTGTATACCGTGGATTGATTGATTCACCTGAGCCGGGATGGCAGCACTTCAAGCCGTCAGTTGTCCCGTCCGCCGACCCGCGTGAGCTTGAAGAAAGTACCTCCAATCTTGAAAGTTTTGAGGGTTATTGTCAAGCAGCGGCAGAACTGGGAGAGGGAGGTGATATTGGTTTGAGGATTGCGGTGCTTCGCGAAGCTACGCGCCGGTATCCGGAAAATCCTGCCTCATGGACAGCATTGGCGAAGACGTTGAACCAAGAGTCGCGCATCGTATCGAGCGTACTGGAAAAAGGAGATTTTTTCTCGGAGGCGAGAACTGCCATTCAGACCGCGTTGGATCTGGATCCCGAGTATGCACCGGCACTGTTACTGCTTGGCCAAACACTGATAACAATCGCGTACCGCAATGGCGACGATCCGGCGCCTGGACTTGCTTACATTCACCGCGCATTGAATCTTCCGCTCACCGACACTCAGCTTGCTCAAGCATACTTCTCGATTGGACTTGCCAATCGAACAAATGGCGCCGAATCGAAGGCAAAGGCAGCACTGGCTAAGGCAATTAAAGCAGATCCAAAGTTTATGCCCGCCCAGCTAGCGAACATGGTCCGATAATATTTCAACTCAGGCTATGTTTTGTTGGAACATTCGATAATTTCAAACCTAACCTGTTTCAAAACTCCGGCGTTTCAGCGTCCACAATTTGCGATTCTGGACAGTTGGACCATCACGTTGTAACTCGCTCCCCTAGCATGGTACAATCAACCCCCTCTCAACGAGGTTTTACTAATTTTACTCGGGGACAATGATTATTCTTGGAGGACACAAATTGCAAAAGTGCGTTTCTTCGCTGTTAATGTTGTCAATCGCAATCAGCGGTTATGCCCATATGCATGGGGAAACGGTCGAATACACGGTGGATAATGTTGTGTTCAAAGGATATCTGGTTTATGACGACCAGATAAAAACAAAACGCCCAGGCGTGTTGGTTGTTCACGAATGGTGGGGCCACAACGAATATGTGCGCAAACGTGCTCGAATGTTGGCTGGGTTGGGATATACGGCGCTTGCCGTAGACATGTACGGCGATGGCAAACTCGCTGATCATCCCGACGACGCCGGCAAATTTGCTCGCTCGGTGATGGAAAATATGGATGTTGCTAAAGCCCGTTTCATGGCAGGCATGGATTTATTGAGGAAACACCCAACCGTTGATACTAAACAAATTGCTGCAATTGGTTATTGCTTCGGCGGTGGTATTGTGCTACACATGGCTCGTCTCGGCATTGATGAACTTGACGGAGTGGTCAGTTTCCACGGTTCGCTGTCAACACAGACGCCTGCAAAACGTGAGACGGTGAAAGCCAAGATTTTGGTGTGCCATGGTGCGGACGATCCGTTCATAACGTCAGAACAAGTGGACACATTCAAGAAAGAGATGCAAAATGCCGAAGTAGATTTTAAGTTTATCGCCTATCCCGAGGCAAGCCACGGCTTCACTAATCCGGCTGCCGATACACGCGGCGGACCGCTGAGATATAATGCGGCGGCGGATAAAAAATCTTGGACGGATATGCAGGACTTCTTCAAGGCACTTTTTGCGGTGCAGTAGGAACTTTACCGCTCGACAGATGGAAATCCTACCGTTTCTTCTCTTTATTCTGTTCTGTGCAGTAATTCTGGTTATGATTTACGGCCTGTTTCGCATTCTGCTTTACTTTGGAAGAAGCGATGCTGACGAATTCCGTGATGTACGGTGTTCGCAATGTGAAACTCGACGGAAGCCAACTAAAACAGGGGCGATTAGAAACCTTGTTGAAATTGAGTTGCGGTGTCCGGTGTGCGGCCACGTTTCTTGGGACATTCCGTTGAAAACGAACCTTTCTATTCCCTCTTCTCCCGACGATCCAAGGAACCCCTAGGATTGTTGAATAGACGAAACTCTTTGTGTTGTTGAGTGCTTCACCGCCATTTGTGAAACTTCAATTTTTCGCCCTTAGATTTTCCGCATTCATTTTGTGTGTTGCATTTGGTCCCGTGCCGCATTTGAATGGTCAGATGCTACCTCAACCTGCACCAGAAGATGTGCATCCGCTTGTTCAAGCGGTACGTGTTCTTCCAGCGGATGACAAGGCTATTGAGGGCATACCGGCACAACCAAATATGTGGGCACAGGTTATCTCCTCCGCCGGCATAAATCCGGCAGTCGAACAATGCCGTGATTGTCATTTCACGGAGCAGACTGCAGACGACGCACACGCCGGCAAACATCTAGCTCGTCACGCCCCTGAAACATTCGGTTGTGTGCTTTGCCATGGTGGAAACGGCAGCGCTGCAAACAAAAAAGAAGCGCACACGTCGATAGAGGGATTTCCGTTTTGGAAGGGTCACCAGATAGAGGTATCATGCGGCAAATGCCATGTCGAACCTGCCATTCCGGATGCCCCCTATCTTTCCGGCGGTCGGTATGTATTGAATAAATATGGATGCGTGACCTGCCACCATCTTCCGGTCGAAATTCCCGTTCGACGTTATGCTCCTCGCTTGGATTATATCGGGAATAAAGTCACGCAATCATGGCTGAATCAGTGGCTAATCGATCCGACGGTGTATCTGCCAGAATCGAAGATGCCGCGAGTTGAAATGACTGATTCGGAGCGCGAGGCGATTGTTGAGTTCCTCAGTAGCTTGCGACTTGAAGAACAACTTCAACCAATCGAAGGGGTTGGAGATACTGAAGCCGGAAAACGTCTTTTTGTTGAGAACGAATGTCAGAGCTGCCACGCCTTGCAGGGGCTAGGAGAGACAATTGGACCAGAACTTGTCAACGTGAGTACAAAGGTGAATCGAATATGGCTGATGTCATATCTGAAAAACCCGGCGAATCTCCACCCCGAGACAAAAATGCCTAGTTATGACTTTACCGATCAACAGGTTTTGAATCTAACTGAGTATCTGCTGGGAGATGCGGCTCTCGAATCGACCGGCCGCGCCTCAAATCCGGCACTCAAGAACGAGAATGTATCCGAGATGAAAAAACCGATCGAAATTGATGCCGAAAAGGCGGCGACTGGTTTCGAATTATTCATTAGTAAAGGTTGTGCGCAATGTCACGGCATTGGAAAATATATGGGAGTCAACATTACAAATCAGTTGCTGGAGAACGATATCCAAGATTCCATTCGACAGATTCAAACACATCAGGGCATTCAGACTGAAGTGCCGGGAATTGACATGCCGGAATCGGATGTTGAATTGATGAAAGTTGCAATTTTGGCGCTTCACCGAAATGAGATTCACAATGTCTTGAAACACAAGCCAATTGGCGGACCGGTGGGTGATCCCAGTCAGTTTTTAGATCGGTTTTGGGAGTTTCCTATCCCTGCGCAACAAAAAGCACCCGACTACTATAACAATGAGGTATCGCGACTCAGCCCGGATGCCTGTGGGATTTGTCATCAACAACAGCTTAAGGATTGGAAAACATCTAGGCATGCCATCGCCATGGGACCCGGAGTACACGGCCAGCTTGTTGAGCAGAGTCCGGCAACCATCCTCGCTTGCCAGAAATGTCATGCCCCATTATCCGAACAGGTGGAATTTCTTCCGCCTCGCGAGAGTGATGTCAGCAGTCAAACTAATCTGACCGGTGGGGGCAGTAAATATATTGCAAATGAGGGGTATGATGCGGAACTTCAATCTCACGGTATAGTCTGTGCGGCATGCCACGTTCGCTCACACCAGCGTTTTGGTCCGCCATTCTCGGAGCATGCAGCTGCGGCAAGTGTTTTTGCGGAGGGGCATCACGGCGGAGCGGTAGTCTCTTCTGCATATAGTGACTCTGCGTTTTGTAAGCCGTGCCATCAGTTCGAGGAAAACGGATTCTCCCTAAACGGCAAACTGCTAGAAAATACCTATAATGAATGGCTAGAAAGTCCGCATGCGAAGGAAGGGAAGACTTGTCAATCGTGTCATATGCCGAACCGCCGCCACCAGTGGCGTGGTATTCATGATCCGGACAGTGTGAAGAATGCGCTAAAGTTGGATGTAGAGATTTCGAACTATCAAGAATTGATTGAAGCAGAAATTCGTCTAACGAACCAGGGGGCGGGACACCATTTACCTACATATCTGACACCGGCGATTTTTGTTACTGTGCGATTACTCAATGAGGCAGAAACTCTTATTCCAAATACCGAAGCAATCCGAGTGATTCAACGACGTGTACCACTATCATTGGATAAAGAGGTATTTGACACACGAATCCCGGCAGGTGGAACATGGGTATACACATACAAAGCACCGTTTAGCGATGATGCAAGGTCCTTGGAAGTTCGACTTGATGTACATCCGGATCATTTTTACAACGACTTCTTTGAAGTGTACAAATCCAAGACTTTAGAAGGACAAACGGCCATCAAGCATGCACTTGAAATCACCGAGAATAGCCCCTATTTGCTAATGTCCAAAAGAATGCCTTTGTTCGAAGAGTGAAAACATCAAAACTTGTAAAGCGTTAAAGTTGGAGACTTTTGTTCAACTTATGGGCAGCAATGCACATTAGTTGGTCAAGGTTAGGACGATGCAGTGCTCTCGCAGAATAGATACGGTACTTGCACTGCTGGCACGACATTTGCGGAGAAGAAACCATGCACTGAAACGAGATTCCTCAGTTGTATTGTGCTAACTTAATAAAATGCGCCCTAAAACTTGGAGGTTTACAAAGAATGATAAGAAGAATTCATCTTGCCAGTACGTCTTGGATTCTGGTTTTCGTTTTTCTCGCGTTAGTTCTGAATCTGTCTATCCTCTTGCCTAGCGAGGCATCGTCATCAAGTCACCAGATGCAACCAGGTACCGATGCTTCCTATGAAGACTTAAACCGAGATGTACTAAAGGCTATTAATCGCGGGCTTGAATGGCTGAAAACCAAACAGGGAGATGATGGTCTATTCGAACATCACCCTGGCATGACCGGGTTGGCAGTTACAGCGTTTTTAAGGCACCCTGAGAACCGGTATGCGGAAACCAATCACCCATTTGTTCAGAAGGCGCTCCAAGCCTTGTTGGAGTTTCAACAACCAAATGGGGCAATCTATAACGCGGATCAGCAGCCAGCCCTGCCCAACTACAATACATCAGTTTCACTAATGGCACTGTCGTCCACGAACAATCCTGAATATAAGTTGGCAATCGCAAAAGCACAAAATTTCATCAAGAGACTGCAAGTCCAAGATTCGGAGAGCGTATACTATGGTGGTATTGGTTACGGAAGTCGCGAAACAGTTCACGATCTCTCGAATCTGAATTTTGCTGTCCAAGCGCTGAAAGAGAGTGGTTCTGACGATCAGCAAGTATGGGATAAAGCCATCAAATTTCTGCAAAAATGCCAGAATAGTAGTGAAACCAACAGCGAGAGTTGGGCGGGTAATGACGGAGGTTTCATCTATGCTCCAGATGGCGAAAGTAAAGCTGGCAGGGATGAAAGCGACAAACCAAGGTCTTATGCGAGCATGACGTATGCAGGCCTTTTGAGTTTCATCTATGCTAACGTTGATAAGGACGATTCACGCGTGCAAGCTGCGGTCGATTGGATAAAAAAGCACTTTACCGTTGAAGAGAATTACGGGATGGGGCAAGAAGGGCTTTACTATAATTACCATACCATGGCAAAGGCGTTAAGTGCTTACGGCGAGCCTGTCATCGTGGATGGTAAAGGTATGACTCACGATTGGTACAGGGAACTTGGCGAGAAGCTTCTATCTGAACAGCGCCCCGAGGGATTTTGGGTGAATGAGTCAAGCCGGTGGATGGAGAGTTTTCCAGTCCTTGTAACTTCTTATGCGATTCTCGCGCTTGAAGCTGCTTATCGTCCTTAGCTTCAGCCGGAAAAATCAATCCATCCTCTGAGCGTTCATTGACGAGGAAGACAATCGAATTCCTAAGTTCAGCATCTACATGCGTTCATCAATTGTAGCCATCACCTGTCCTCGGCTTGACATTCGCCGCAGTAGCCGAGAATTTCATTTCGAAACTTGATAGGCTTGAATTGGTTGAGGTCACAAATGCCCTTTTGAAGTTTATTAATCTCGGGATTTGTGAACTCAATAATCTTGTTGCATCGAAGGCAGATTAGGTGAGCGTGTTGCTGGTCTTGGAGTGCGTGGACGTGTTCGTAGTATGTATTCTTCTGGGCATCAATAATCTCTGAGAGGAGACCACTCCTGACGAGAAGGGGCAAGGTGCGGTAAATCGTAGCTCTAGAAGCCGAGTGCCCTTTCTCCCGAATGTGCACCAATAAATCCTCCGCTTGAAAGTGCCCTTCATAGGAAAAGACCTGTTCGAGAATCACAAGCCGCTCCGATGTAAGCCGTAAACCACCGCTCTTGAGGAATTGTCGAAACTGTTCAACAAAATTCGGATGAGCTTGTGATTTTTCTCTCGTTCTCATTGCGGTAGTGTCTTTTTCAGGCTGATGATGACCATGGCTAAGGCGTCGAAATACTCCTCATACCTCCCCATATTCGGTAGGTCGCAATCACATTCTTTGCTTGTTTGCTCGCTCTTGGTCAAGTAGTTTCGGTTTCCAGTGTAATCCAGCCGAATAACCGCCAAGTTTACCATCACTGCGAAGCACACGGTGGCAGGGAATTATAATTGACAAGGGGTTGGCACCTTCTGCGCTGCCAACTGCCCGGGTCGCGAGTGGCTTGCCAATTTCTCTAGCTATCCAGCCGTAACTTCGGACTTCACTGTACGGAATGCGATAAGTAGCTCTCCATACCGACTGCTGGAATTCCGTGCCAGCCTGAAGATCAAGATTCAAGTCAAACTCAACAGGTTCGCCGCTGAAATAGCGTTGGAGAAGATTAACCGCTTCGGATAAGCCTTCTTTAGACTTCGTCGCCTTCGTCCCCGAAAGCAGACTATCTTCAACTTCCGCCTCATCCGATTTGCCAAAAACCACCCGCGAAATACCGCGCGAGGATTTGGCAACACCCACCCAACCGAATGACGACTCAAAACAGGTATAATTCATAATTATTTGTACCTCAAATTTCCGCTCAGTTGTATAACGACTATAGACACGACATTGATATTCTCAATGACATTCCAAGTATTTACACCTCACCCTTATAGAACGGAAGTGCTGCTACCGTCGCGTCGACGGCCTCATCCCTTATTATAATCTTGACGTTGCTGCCAGCATCGGTGTAAGCCATTCGCACATAGCCGAGAGCAATGGTCTTGTCTAGCGACGGCGACGCGACCGCACTGGTGATCCAACCAATTTCCTTGTCGCTATCAACGATTAAGTCATTTTTTCCAGGTGGTCTGTCGCATTCAATTTCAAGCCCTCGCAGAAGTCGATTCGGATGTCCACGGTATTTCATACGTGCGACAATTTCTTGACCAATGTAGCAGCCTTTCTCAAAATCAATGGCGTGTTCTAGCTCAGCTTCTAGCGGAATAACCGAGTCGGACAGTTCAGCACCATACCGGGGAATTCCGGCCTCAATGCGAAGAGAATTAAGCGCCGTTAATCCAACCGGTTTCACATTAAATTCTCGTCCTTTTGCCAGAAGAGTGTCCCAAAGCCATCCCATCGACTCAGCCGCGACGTAGAGTTCATAACCGATCTCACCGGTTTCGTCCGATCGAAAGCAAGCAATCAAGTTCCCCTTCACCTCTTGGCAGATAGAGTGGAATTCCCTAAGTTCAGTAACGTCAATACCCAGGCAAGTGTGAACAAGGTGTCCTGACTGGGGACCATGTATAGCAATTACTCCCACCGTGTCCGTGCAATTTTCGAGGTTAACATCGTCCGCGATGATATATTTGTCTAATTCTTTGAATAAGATTTCAGTTGTCTCGGCGTTGGTGGTAATACCGATGCCGTCCTCGAATGCACACACCTTCATATCTGAAATAATTTTCCCGCGATTGGTCAGCATCATTGCGCAATTCCCCTCGCCGACTTTCAGTCCTTCCACATCATTAGAATTAATTCGATGGAGGAATGTAGCCCGATCTTCGCCCGTCAACCAAAATCTGCCGCGATGAGAGAGATCTATGACTCCGATCCCGTTTCTCACTGCGAGGTGTTCTTCGATGGGATTAGCAAAATGGGCGACGAGATTCCAATCGCCGTGGCTTGTGGCGAATGTTGCCCCAAGGGCAGCATGCACGTCATGAAGAGGCGTCTGTTTCATTTGTTAGACTAAAAAAACGGGATATCACGGTTTCGAAGTCTACTTTGCGCTTGACTACTCTACAAACGTTAATTATATCGCACAGCCACCAGGAAGTCAAAAGTATCTAAAGCTAGCTACGCACACGCGAGAAAATGCATACTGCCTTCGCCGTGCAACGCCAGTTGGGCGCCCACGATGCTAAACACAGCGAGAGTCTGTTTCGAAAAACAGTTGTCCGAAAAAAGGAACGCCGCTACAATGGTGATATGGTAGTTGGTACAGTCATTGAGAATTGAAAACTATGACAGGCGGGGTTTGGGAGTCTGACTGATACCTTGCCGTAATGGGCCAAGGCATGTGATGGAACTAGCCTTGGATTCCCTCAGAAATCCCGCGAGAGCCGCAAGATGTAACGGGTGACCTGCTGTCTTTGTTCTAGCGCGCGGACAATCTCAACACGTAGGGTGTCCGGAGCGCCGTTATACGGCATCGCATTTGTGAATAGTGAAAACCCCATTCCGACTGAGGCCCTCGCGCGCGCAAGGCTAAATCGTTCGTGATGGAACCAGGCATCACCGGCATCAAGGAAGATTGAAACTGCACCGTTTACTGATTTGCCTTTGCTGATGTGCTTAAGTCTCTGGACAATTCTGTATTCAAGATTCAAGGCAAGCATGTTATCGCCGATAAATCTATTGTAGCGATAGCCGCGCAATATGTTATTGAGATTTGCATAAAGCAACCGCTGCCTAGGTAGTGGAGAGTCCGAAAGAGCGCCAATGACTCGAAAATCAAAATTGTGACCGTTAGGCAAACGGTTGTATCTTACTGCCTCAAATCGGTACAGAGTATAATCGAAGTCGCTATCGAATCGGTGGCTTGAATATTCCACAGAGAAGGAACTGCGCCAACCCCGGGTGGTGTGTTCACTCGGCCAAGGTATAGACATAAATGGACGCCTGATATTGAACTTTCGATCTCTGGTGTCGAAATGATACGAAAACTCGAAGCTACGCGCTGTTCCCTCGTCAATGCGGGCGTTGCCTCGCTTCGGAATACTTCGCGAAAACAGACTCCAGTCCGTAACTGTATAAAGATTCTCATGCTGTTCATCGGTAAAACTGACTGCAATCTCAGAGGAAGCCGTCAATTTCTGAGCCAGCCATGTCTGATAGCCTTGGCGTTGATAGTAATCAACGAGAGATGTTCCCAATAGGGCTGATGACAGTATGCCCTCTCCCACGTACGTCGAAGTGCTATGAACAACTCCTGTCAGTTTGTACCCCGCACCGCCGAGGCGCAATTCACGAGTGTCAAACCACGATGTTTCCGCGCCGACCTGAAAATTCGTGATTGAACTGGATAGTCCGCGGCTCGCACCGCCGGAGAATCGTCCCTTGACATATGCGTCTGTGGAAACCGCACCGCTGCCTCCCACAATTAATCCGTGTACACGACTGAAACCGACGCGTGGTACGGCGTAATATCGAACGGGCGAATGTTCTTCCACGGCGATGATTAACACATTACTCCGTGCTTCCCGCCGCGCCTGCCAATCCCGAACATCTTTGAAGATTGCATTGTGTTTCGCGAGTTCTTCGCGCATGCGCGCTATTTGCGTCTCGGTTTTCAAACTATTATAGACATCTCCCGCTTGCAATCTTAACGATTGTGCCAATTCGTGTTGCTTAATCCGTTTGTTGCCGGTAAATCGGACTTCGTTCAAGCGTCCCTCTTCAATGATGAGTTCCAGTCCGCGTGTGGTAAGCTTCTTTTCCGTTCTAGCAAGTTCGTAACCGTGATTCTTGTAAAGTTTCGTAATAAGTTGAGTTTTCGCGTTTAGGTCCCCAATGGAGATGCGCCCGCGGTTTAATCCAAACCACTTACCTAGCACTGCCGATGGAAATTGCGTGTTTCCCTTAAGTTCTAATATTTCATGCACGGCGGATCGAAATTCGGTAACATGGATACGTAAAGCAAGTCTGAGCGGAAGCGACGTATTGTTCTTGTCCGTCGTTGCATCTGCTTCGGTACCCGGTCGCGGTACTTTCGTTGAATGCACGTCATCCAATCCAGAAGGATTAACGTCGGTCTCTCCATTAACCGCGTCAAGCGGAACGGTGTCCAATTTTGCCTTCCGAAGCCATGGATGCTCCTCGAGTTCACCAACGAGCCACGACAATTGGCCAGCAGTAATAACCTCCCCAATTTGAAACGGGATTTCCTGAACGATTTCTGGCGTCGAAATCTCACGGTTACCTTTAATCTCGATTTCGCCTATCTCTAGTTGTTCCTCGATTCCAAACAGCGCCGATTCTTCACTAACCGTGGTAAATTGAAGTCTACCCATTCGATCTCTGTAATGGGGCCACCACGGTGTCTGCGTGTTGTAGGTCGGCATCCAATAACTGAATTCGCGGTTTTCATGAGCTCTGCGGAGCAGGTTTAATCGCCAATTACCCGTTAATTCGGGTTCCAAGAAATCGCGCATTAAGGCAATTTCAATGCTCCAGTACCGAGATGTGATTTGGGTTTCGACCTCGGCTTGCGCGGCATCGGGATGGGAATTACTGTCTTTCCGAAATCGGTTCGGTTCGACCTGTGGATTTCGCACAATCTTTGCAGCCGATTTGCGTTTACGATTAGCGCCGGATTCGGTAAACGTCGGAGCGAACCGATTATTCGGCGGATAATCTGCCTTGACCATCTGACTGAATATGGTACCGATTGGATTCACGATTAGGTGATAGTACAGCTTAGTTTCCGGATTGGGATCGACCAGGATCTCTATCGAATCGTCCTGCCAAACTGCCGAACCTGTCTCCGTCTGCGAGATATGGAGTTGTCCCATTTCATAAGTATAAACTTTGATTCCGATGTACAGGTACCGTTCATCCCACATAAGGTATGCCTGAGTGGGCTCGTCAGGTTCTGCTGTCCCGTCTGCATTATAAAAAGGGTGTAACGTCACCGCTTTTGACCAAGTTTTTTCAAACAGATTGCCATCGATTACTGGCGATTGCAGCGCTCTCGGCACCTGCTGAGCGCTGTCTACTTCGCTCTGAAAATCTGCTGATTCAGCCGAGGTTTCGGCGTCGGCAGATGTGCCGTCAAGGGGGAAGATTTCGACTTTAGCGTCCGCGGTAAGTCGGAAAAGTGGACCGCCTCCATTAATCCGACCGCGCGTCGAGTCCCCTTGGAATGAGCCTTCGACTTCAACGGGGAGGTTTATGGACACTGCGCGCGGGTCTTGGCTTTTGGTTTGAATCTCTACCTCGGCTTGGAATGAATTGGGAAGCCGTAGCGTAATCCCGCCGCCCATCGCCGTCAATTCGGTTGGAGCGGTAATTTCATCCAACACGACGAGATTGATGTCTCCTAAAGCGGTTTCAAACTGGTTCGCTTGATCGGTCAGAAGAATTTTACAGTGGATGTCTCCTCCGCCGGAAGAGACTTGATATCCACCCATTGTTTCGTTCAGGTGAATCTCACCGATTGCTGCTTTTAATTCAATATCTCCTCGAATTCGGCTGATCCGAATATTTCCGTTCTGTGTGTGAATCTTAAGGGAGACATCAACTGGTGTTTCGACGAAGCAGTCTAATCTCGTTAGTTCGGTTTTTGAGTTGGGAGCCGCGGGTAGTTTCGGCGCAAGCGAGAGAACTTCAGCAGTTTTGGAGACTGACAATTCTACCGCTTCGAGGTATTTCCTTACGCCGTCTTCGTCTAATCCTCGTCCGTGTTTTTCAAGTCTGACGACAATATTGTCGCCATCAACAGCGTTTATCTCCACATTTCCAGTGAGTGGTAATTCGAGTTCGATGGTGTAGACATTATCAAAGTCGAGTCGCTGTTCAGAAGTGATAACGGACTCTGTGTCTGGAGATTCCAAGCTGGTCGGAACAGGAATCTCGGGAGAATCGGTCGATAATGTGCCGTTGTCGTTGGCCGGCGCCCCCGATGCAACGATAAGTGTAGAACAGAGAAGGAGGCAGCAGTAGACGTGCAGGATAGAACTAAACATGGCGTGTAGCTTATGGGGTTTGCGGGGATAAAAATGCATGCAAAATCAAAACTTGTGGTGGTTGCGGTATCTGAGTTGTGCGGACGTAACAGTGAGATGGTGGGCAATGCCCACCCCACATTTCCTTCGACGGTACTCCCAGCTTGGGGTTTGTTTTATAAAGAGAGCGTGTCTAAAGATAGATTAAGGGGCTAGGTTTGTTGACAGATGTCCTGAAATCGAATGCGTCCTTTAACCGACGCAATTGCCTATCTTGCTCCAACTCTAAACGGATTACTCACACCCGTTTTTCTCCCATTGGAACACACATTGGCAGAAACGCCTAGACGTGGAATCGTGAACACGAATTACTATATTTTGAAACAACTCAAAGCAAACAGCCGTCTTGAGATACAAGGTTCAGGTTTTGAGAATGGCAGCAGGTTATTTCTCAAAGGTCACAATCTCAGCTAGAGGCATAAAGTTGCTCTTCTCAAGCAGCCGCTTTAATTCTTCAATTCTTTCCCTTGAGATGATAAGATCGGAGGGAGAGATTTCACCAAGGATGTGTTTCGCAATCTGCTTGCTAGATTTCAGTTCTTGAGCAAGGCGTTCATTCTTACAACGAAGAAGCATCGCATCCATAAAATAGATCTGTCCGTACCGTGCTCCCCACTCCTGAATCGAAAGTTTGATATTTTGCGGAACATTCGTCTTGGAGTAGGTTTCCAAGAATTCGAGAATTTCGTTCACCAACATACCTGAGCGCAGGCTATTGTAGATGGATTGGGAGGTAAGTCTATAAGTGATTACCTGACGGGCTTGATGAATTTCTGCGATGGCATTGAGTTTCCAACGAATTTCGGGATCGAGGTTGCTTGACGCCAAAATCTCGTAGTTGGGCTGGAGGACAAAGGAGGACTCACGTTCATAATCCTCTATTGATTCTCCCGATAAAAGACGCTTTCCTATCTCCGTAAGCTGGATAGCCGTATCATTCTCGCAAGTGGCAAAGTTCACACACCCCATGTAAGTCAGATAATTGGTAAATCCGCGTTCAAGGTGTGAGTAAAGCGTCTGTTCCCAGGACTCCTCTTCAGAAAACCTTTGTATCTGTTCTAGGATTGATGAAAGTTTGACCCATCGGTTTTTGGTGAGAATCCGTAAGAGAAGGTGAGCTATTGTGAGCGGACGACTAGGAAACACGTCATATTCAAGCCAGTAGTCATAGACCGTTGAAAGTTTTTCAGCGTTAGATTTCTGGATCCATTCATGCCCTAATGGCGAGCACTCTAGGCTGTTGGATTCGTCCAAGTCAACGAGTTGATGATGCTGGCAGAAGTGGTGAATAAAATGCAGACGATCTGTAGTTCCATCAGGCGGGTTAATGCGATCGTAAACTTTTGTCGTGTCTTCGGTAACCTCAAAGGCGTTGAGGAGCCGTTTTTGGGCATGTTTGTGGACCGTGAATCGCTGTGTAAGCCGGATTCCGTCCCTAGCCGCAGTTGATAGGAATGTAAACATGTCCTGAATGAGCGCAAATCCATCGCTGCGAATAGTTTTGGGTACTGCCTCCGGAGAAACAAGCGCAGCATTTATCTCGTCTGAAAAGACCTGTAACAACAGCGATTGAAGGTCTTCCGGAATTATATAAACATGTCGGAAATAACCTGTTGATACATGGAAAACCAAACCTGATTCGTGTAAAACCTGTCGCACCTGTTCAGGGGCACGCGACCAACCGCGACAAAGTTGTTTGAGTTTCCGGTTAAAGAGATCGACGGTTACTCCATGTGAACCGGATAGAAATGTGAGTGTGATTAAGACAGAGCGTTCGTGAGGATTAAGGCGGGTGACTCTCTCTTTCAGCCAAGTGATGTTAAGCACTCTTTCGGGAATTTTTTCTCGGAGACTCTGGACGGACAACTGGCTAGGCAATCCGATTTTCTTGGCAACTAACCGACAATACTCCTTAGAGGCACGTTGGATTATTTCTTTATACCCCATTGTTTCGTTGGATGGGCTCATAGGCGATAGGACATGACCAATGCATTATAAGGTATGGAATCAGAACAACAAAATGGTAAACAAGCAGCTAGACATTCGACCGAGACAGGAGTAGTCTGAAGAACCCAGTGTTTTCTTGGTCACACCATTCTTACCATGAATGTCACCAACATTGAGTGGCTGTCTCATGAATGGCGAAGAACGGTTTTCAAAGAGTCCGTTGGCCCGAATCTATTGTAATCTAGCTTCTAACGACTCCAAAACCTTAACCATGATGTATAATAATGAGAGCAACAAGAACAGCCATAGGTATATATGCACAATTGCCTCCAGCGTTCCAATAATCGTGCCATATATGCCGGACATCCATAGAAGTTCGATTCGATCATAATCTTGGTTATCTGTGGTGAGTTTGCGCACATCTTCGTATAACTGGAATATTCTAACCCCTCGTGAAATACCGACCAGGTATGTGGCTAGTTTCACATACTTGATAAAAAACCGACTAACCTCATCCTTTATGATACGACTAAGAATGGCGGCTATAGGTTTCTCGAAAACCTTGACAACGCAAAATGAGACGATAGCCGCTACTATCAGTGGGACGAGCAAAAATCCAAGGAACATTATTCCTCCATTCAAGCGTTAACGCGCTCAGTTGGTTGGGAAGAATTCGGCTGATACGCCTGAGATGAACCAAAGAAACTTACCTTAAAACCGCGCCCAGATTGTATTCGGGTATATCTATCTCAATTGGGTTTCCCTTAATTCAGTAACCTTGATTGCGATGTATGCAATTATAGAAACCACAAACAAAACCAAATACATCTGCGCAATCGCATGGAGTGTTCCGGCAAGACGTGACATGATCAATCCGATTATCATCGAAATCCAGAGGTTATGTCCCAACTCTGACATGTACTCGTCGTCGAATCCCGAAGTCTCCGAATCTAAGGCAAACTCACTCAGATATCTCGCGGGCATATATTCTTCGGACAGATGGCCAATCAGACCACCTGAGATTCCGAAGAGGTATGTCGCACATTTGACATACTTAATTAGCCATGCGCTGATCTCATTCCGAAAGATGCGCTTAAAGATTGCAGAAAGAGGTGTACTAAACACCATCACGACGAAGAATGAGATGACGATCGCGCAAGTAAGTGGGATTACCAGAAGTAGTATAAACGGATAAGTTAGCAGCATGTATCCTCCATTTGCGCACCTATGTACCTCGTTCAGGTGCGGCAGAGCCTACACACATGACAGAGACCAACAAAAACCGAATTGCTTCAAACCCGCACCTCCTCTCTACTACTACGTTCCGGGAAGCGCGGAACGTGGTATATCAATATCCAGCGAGCTTTGAACGCATTAACTCCTACGTATCGCGGTGTCCTCCGCGCGCTGATTTTATCAAAGGTCTCCTGATATGTCAAGGTAACTGAATACATGCCCCAGGGGAAACGCATCAGATTTTTCTGTATCACAAAAAAGAAAATCGGGCTAAGTTCGTGACACTATTTTGGGAGCCGAAGGTTTGGTTGAACGGAAATCCGTTAGTAATCGCTAATCTTGTAGGAGTTTTCGAGTGCCTATTTCGCTTGAACACGCCAAAATTTGAGTGAAACCCAACATTAATCGTACGTTCTACCACCATGAGACCTCTTCTGCAATTAGATGCGTTTCCCCTGATACATGCCCTCGACCCGCGATGTGCAGGCAGCTTAATGAAAATAACGCGTACGTTCTGCATTCTTTTCTACACATTGACACTGTCCTCCTGTTTTCGCACTGCCGATTTGGCGCCGGCAATGTACAACAGCGCTTCAAATCGCCATCATCAACTTACCGACAGGAAGGTTGGCGGATCGGATGACGAATGGATGGCACTCATCAATGAATTCGAGACAGTTGTCGCCGCCAATCCCAGCGGCGAATGGGCAGATGATGCTCAATACGCGATCGGTTCATGCTGGATTTGGCTATCAAAAGGTACAGATCCGGTGCACATCCGACATGCGATAGACGCACTCGAAAAACTTCTGGTAAACTACACTGATACACCTCTGGTCGCTGACGCGCATTACTGGCTCGGAAGTTGTCACTTTCAACTCGGCGATAACAACCACGCCACGATTCACTTTCAGAAGGTAATCAACGACTTTTTCAACCATTCTATATCCGAGTTAGCACAATTTGATCTAGCCCGAATCTACGAAAAACAGAATAATTTGGCAGTTGCTATTTCGATGTACGAATCTGTTTCCGATCGAAGTAGTAATCCATATCTTGTCACTCGGGCAGAGGAACGCATCCGGAATCTTCGGTTAGGGTTGACATCTGAATCAGGTGAATCAGAACGGGAGGGAATTGATTCACTCGGGGTCAACATGCCATCGGTACGGCGATCGCTGGGGCGACAATCCGACGAATTGCCGGTTGTACCGTTCATGGCTGCACCTCCTCCCAAAACTGACGGAGAAAAGTTTCAGACGGAAGGGCAATCTATCCCACAAATAGTGCTTTCCGATGAGGTTGAAATTGCTAGCCTTCCAACTAGCAACAACCAGCTTGAAGTAGCCGCTCCGACAAGTGAAAAACGGACAACCCAGCCACAAAAGATTGAAACGCACCGTCCGGAACAGGACGTTCATGGAGAAAACCCGCCGACCAACTTCGGCGGCAATCTCACATTGCCGCGCCAACTTGGGCTCGAAGTTAAGACAGTTGTTATCGACCCCGGACATGGCGGCAGGGACCCCGGCGCAACAAGCAAATCACACGTTCATGAGAAGGTGGTCGTACTGGAACTTTCGCTCATGCTGCGCAACCTGCTGGTAAGTCGAGGTTACAATGTGCGGCTGACGCGCGAGAGTGATATCTATCTTCCCCTCCGAGAACGCACCCGAAAAGCTACCATGCAAGGCGCAGACCTGTTCATTAGCATTCACGCAAATGCCGCCATCCATACCGGTGCATCGGGTGTTGAAACTTACTACCTGGCACTGGCATCTGATGAGGCGGCGAAACGCACTGCTGCTCGCGAAAATAGCGACGCGGGCTACGGTATCAAAGAACTTGATAGACTTGTGAGAGAGATTCTCAAGGGGAGCAAGAGTGTGGAGAGTCGTCGGCTCGCTCAGTGTGTTCAAACACAGTTGGTCAGATCGACTCGGGCGACAGATCGTGGAGTAAAACACGCCCCTTTTGTCGTGCTGATCGGGACAAAGGTTCCAGCTATTCTTGTTGAGGTGGGTTTCCTGTCGCATACCATCGAAGCCGACAAACTGGCGAAAAAAGCGTATCAGCATAGCATCGCAGAAGCCATTGCAAACGGGATTGACCGCTATGTGTCAAGTAATCCGGTAACCACTGTAAGTGGCGGTCATGGTGTTGATGAGTAGGTTATGAGGTGAAACACGGCAACATAATCGGCGACTTTAGGAGAGCAGTAATAATGAGAACAAGCGTAGCTATCCTTGCAACATTTTTGATCATGGACGTACTCTCGGCAAATATTCCTCAACTGCATACGAGCCAATCCAAAGCGGATCCGTATACAAAACAACGCGAGCGCATGGTTGCTACGCAAATTGACTGGCGTGGCGTAAGGGCTGGTCGCATAGGGGTGCGAGACGAAGCCGTATTGGACGCCATGCTGCGAGTACCGCGCCACGAATTCGTGCCTAAAAAGCACAAATCTAGCGCTTATGCTGATTCGCCTCTGCCAATCGGGTACGATCAGACCATTTCGCAACCGTACATTGTAGGATTCATGACCGAGATGCTCAAAGTCAAGAAAGAGCACAAAGTACTTGAGATTGGCACCGGATCCGGATACCAAGCCGCAGTTCTCGCGGAAATCGTTGACAATGTTTATAGCATAGAGATTATCAAAGAACTTGGCAAACAGGTGAAAACTCGTCTTAAGCGGCTTAACTACAAGAATGTCACCGTGAGAATTGGAGACGGCTATTTTGGGTGGGAAGAACACGCGCCTTTCGATGCTATTATCGTCACGGCAGCCGCGGATCACATTCCGCCTCCACTCGTACGTCAACTCAAGCCTGGAGGCCGCATGGGGATTCCGGTTGGCGGGCGGTTCCAAGTGCAGAATCTATTGATTGTCGAAAAAGCACTCGACGGCACGGTCACGACAAGACAGGTTATGCCGGTTCGGTTTGTACCGCTAACACGCAGCCGAAAGAAAGACAGTAAAGAAAAATGAGGCTTGCTGTGTTTACCTATTCAAACGGACTATAGTCATTTACAATCATATTTACACATATATTGACTACCTGTCATTCGATTTGAGAATTGTTGCGGCATGCGAATTACCTGTAGGAGCGACCTCCCGGTCGCGATCTCCTGTCGCGAGCAAAACTTCGCTACCACATAAAATTCGCAGCAACTACGTTACTACAGATCAAACTGTCTAGTCCTAAATGTATAATTCTTAATTGGAATGACTATAGAGTGATTAATCGTGTAGTATTTACCTTGCGATTCAGTATCCATTCCTCTTCCATTAGCGATTGACTGCCGCCATTCGTGCGCCTTTCTTGATTTCTTGCTCACTTCGGATCCTTTGCCCGCCTGCGATATTCGACGTTTCCCGAACGGAACTTTGCACTTGAACGTGATTGTCAAATGGGATAACATCCAACACCGGACATCCGAACGGATGCTGGCTTACAGAATCGACCGGATTGCGAGTTGACGTGTGCAATCTTACGGCGTGCCACGGCTCCTTGACCATCACACTCCCGTTGCCGGATTCAGGTCTTATCCACGGTAGCAACACAACAATCGATTAGTAGTACGTTCGTGCTCTAAATCAAGACTTGGATACCCATACTGCTGAAGACAATGAAAAAAGAGTTGCAAAAATCGTTGGATTCTCTAGTCGCCGAATACGCGGCAAACAACCCACGTTCAAGGGCGATGTGTGAACGAGCCAAGCACTCATTACCCGGAAGTAACTCACGTACCGGGTTGTATTTCCACCCCTTTCCACCGTACATTAATCGCGGTGAGGGCGTCCATTTGATTGATTTGGACGGTCATTACTTGCTGGATTTTGTCAATCAGGCGACGGCGCTTATATTGGGACACGCCCATCCCGAAGTCGTTGACGCACTGCAGGAGCAGCTCGCGAAAGGCACATCCTTTTCACGACCTACGGCGCTTGAGGTCGAAATGGCTGAACTTCTGAAGGAACGGATACCGTCCCTTGAGCAAGTTCGATTCTGCAGCTCGGGCACTGAAGCCGTAATGAACGCTATTAGATCGGCAAAGGGATTTACCGGCAAGCCCAAGATAGCCAAGTTTGAAGGCGCTTATCACGGTACAAGCGAATTTGCATTAGTCAGTTACTGTCCACCATTGAACGGTGCGCTTGGACCGGCGGATCGGCAGAATTCCGTGCTGTCCTCCGCGGGAATTACGGAGCCCACGGGCGAAGGGGTGATTGTGTTGCCATTCAACGATGCAGAATCGTGCGAGCAGATTATCGGTGAGAATGCCGATCAACTGGCTGCGGTCATAGTCGACCCGCTGTCGACGGGCGCAGGGTTCACACTCCCAAGAGACGGTTTTCTATCCAGATTACAAGAGGTGACTAGGCGAGAGAAAATCCTGCTCATCTTCGACGAAATTATCAGTTTCAGATCCGCGTGCGGTGGAGCGCAAGAAACGTACAATATACGCCCTGATTTGACATGTCTCGCCAAAGTCATTGCCGGCGGCGTGCCGGGCGCAGCCTTCGGAGGTCGCGCGGATATACTGGCTCAGTATGATCCGACAACGAAGGGAGAAAAAATTCATCATGGGGGAACCTTCAATGCGAATCCACTAGCCATGGTTGCAGGATTGACAACGCTCCGAATCATGACACCGGAGGCATATGACAAGATTGCGGGACTAACTCGACGGTTAGCCAAGGAATTGAAGGCGGTGTTTGATGAAGTTGGCGTCGAAGCGCAGATCTCGACAGCAGGGTCGCTCTTTAAGGTGCACTTCATGCCGCAAGCGCCATCCAACTATCGTGAAGCTGCACAAGATGATGGATTGATGCACAATTGGCTGTTTTTCGCACTTCTCAATCAGGGAATTGATTGGAGAGAGGGCGGGAATGTCTCACTGCCAATGGACGATAGCCATGTCGACAGATTGATGTCAGCGGTAACGAACTCCTTCCGACAATTGTATTGAGGTTTATGGATCGTAGTGCGGAGATTCCGTTCTTTGAGGTCGATGGATGCCCCGGTGGCGAGCGAGGTGCGAACACCTGTCGCAAAGTTCTGTATCAATCTGTGCCAGTTTGAGGAGATGCGGATATGAAAACCCTTGCAGTTGTGACTCAAATACTTGCCGTCATTGCTACGTGCGCGCTCCTGTTTTTGTTCATCAGACATTCTAGATGGGGGTATCAATGGCTACGGCGGTGGTTTCATCACTGGATTCAGACTTGGAACGGTGTTGTCATCGGAAAATATATATACACTAAGGAGAAGTCCGAGATTCAACATTGTGTCTTTGAATTGTGCCACGGTCAGGCGATTGAGGCGTGTGAGGTTTGGCCATCTACTTGGAAGCAAGTTAAGATTGGGGATTACCTTGTAAAGCAGCGTTGGCGCAATGGGGTAGAAAATAGTCCCATGCTAAAGAGCGAAGCGCCGCAAGTCACCAACGTCTTGGTGGAGCGGCTATCGGTAGAAGACGAAGCGACACGCTCGCGTGCCGTTGATGCGCTGGGTCAAATAGGTGTTCCTGATGTGACTATAACATCAGAGTTGGTTGGGATCTTGAAGAACGATACCGATCAACTGCGGTCTCGAGCAGCAAGCGTATTGGGGCAATTTGGTGCGGTAACGCAGGGGGCTATTCCAGCTCTCGTAAACGCGTTAGAGGATAACATAGCGCGAGTTCGAATGAATGCCGCTTGGGCATTGGGCGAAATGGGTTCGCCCGCCCGGTCAACGGTTGCAGCACTCATAAAACTATTGAAAACCGAACGAGACCCGAAGGTACGGTTTAACACCCTTCAAACACTAAAGAAATTCGGCACGACCGAAGCCATAAAGGCTGTCCACAAGAGTCCGAAGGTAGAGATTTGAACTTCAGCGCAAAATGAGAAAGAGTAAAAACATGAAAATTGTACGAGTCCATGAATTTGGAGGTCCGAAAGCCCTACAATATGAAGACGCACCCGTACCCGAGCCGGGTATAGGGGAAGCCCGCGTTCGAATTGAAGCCATCGGACTAAACTTCATTGATTGTTATCATCGTAAGGGGTTATATCCTGGTTCACTCCCGGTCACGCCCGGAATGGAAGGGGCCGGGGTCGTAGATGCGGTTGGTGCGGGGACGGATGGGCTCAAGGCGGGAGACCGCGTCGCGTATGCCACGCATCAGGGCTCTTATGCCGAATACACGACCGTGCCTGCGGAAAAGTTGGTCCCGGTGCCGGACGAAGTTAGCACACAGCAAGCAGCAGCGGTGATGTTACAGGGGATGACGGCGCATTATCTCGCCTTCACTACCTATCCACTCGGTCCGACAGACACGGCCCTCGTTCACGCTGCAGCAGGCGGGGTCGGTTTGCTCCTGGTCCAGATGGCGAAACGTGCGGGCGCTCGCGTCATTGGCACCGTTTCTACGGAAGAGAAAGCAGCTTTGGCAAGACAAGCCGGCGCCGATGAAATCATTCTCTATACACAGAGCGACTTTGAGGAGGAAACCCTCCGACTGACGGATAATCAGGGTGTGAATGTCGTCTATGACTCGGTTGCCAAGACGACTTTCGAGAAGGGGCTCAACTGTTTGAAACCCCGAGGTTACATGGTGCTCTACGGTCAGTCTAGCGGGCCCGTGTCTGAATTCAACCCCCAAATCTTGAACCAGAGAGGTTCGCTCTTTCTGACACGTCCTAGCCTGACACACTATGCTGATGATCGGGGCGAACTGTTACAACGGTCGGGGGATCTCTTTAGATGGATGTCGTCCGGGGAGTTGGACGTGCGGATTGATACAACCTTCGCACTGGCGGACGCCTCTGCCGCTCATCGTTATATTGAGGGGAGGCAAACGAAGGGAAAAGTGCTTCTTATACCGTAATGTAAGTGACTTTGGACTTACGCATCTCAGATTGTAGGGAACGCAGATCTGCGTTCCTCTCCTTACTCAATGGATTCCACCCTACGACCCCCTCACTTAAGCCTCAACGTATCATCCACCTCCGCGAGCAACTCGTTAATCTTCGCCACCGCCTCCGGGTTGGGCGGGGTTTCCCCTCCGAATTCGATGCGGATTTTATACTTAATCTCGGTCCCAATAGCCGCCGTGGAAATATGCGAGATTTGGTCCCCCAACTCTTGGATGCCGCGGATTTCTAAATCCGCCTCGGCGACTAGCAGCCCCGACGGCGGAGGTGGATCGGGCTCGTGAATCTCCTGCGGGATCTCAAGCAGAACGTTTTGAGCGCCAGCGAACTCGCAGGGCCAGTCAGCGCTTTCCTCGCTCAGCTTGAGCCAGTTCGCCTGAATTGCGCCGCTAATCGCCGTCTTCACCGTGTGCCAAGGGAGGTTCGCCTCTCTTTTGTTCGAGAGTGCGGTAGCGAGTGCAAGCGCATTGGTTTTTCGATCTTTCCAAGCGCCGGGGATTTCGGCTTCCATGAACTCCTGAACAGAAATCGGGGCGGGCGGCGGCCGCAATGATGCCGAGGCGCTAAGCACGCCGGGGGGTACAGTTTCATTCAGAAGTGACGCCGGACCGCTTATCAGCCACAACATCCCCTGCTCGACGGCTTCCGACACCGCGGCGTCAATATCCGCCGGTTCGCATTTGGGGATGGTGAGCGGTTCTTCGTAACCCTCTTTTGGAATGCTCACGACATGTCCGCCTGCAAAGTAGTCGTGCAAATCTTGAACGGCGATCTCATCCGACGACCAAAGCCCCGGCAACTCGTTATGCTTGAGCAGATTTGGCGGCAGCTCGCTCAGAGTTGCCGTCTCCGGCAACACGACCTCAAGGCTCGGTTCCTTAAGCATAGGTTCATCAATTGCCGTGCGCCAGAAGGTCTTGGCTGTTCCATTCGGGCGCACGACCTGCGCCACCCAGATTCCTTGATGAACGCCGCCCACCACCGTATCCATGATGCCTTTTGACCGTAGCATCTTGGGCAGCTTCGGAGATTGGGCGAAGGCGCCCACAAGGTCCCTGACTCGGCGCGACTCTTCGCCTTCGTGCCACAGGTCGTAGGGACCGCCGGGCAGCATCGCCTCCGCGCTGATGGCGGTCTCTTGGATGCGTGACCGTTTGTCGTTTTTTATGGTCGTAAATAGGGGTTCATCGGTCACCACCACTTTGAAGGCATGAATCTCGTTGCTCTCGTTGACTGTCACCACGATGGAGTACGCCTGCTTCACGGCGTCCGGGATGCGCATTCGCGCCGTATCTGTCTCTCTGAGCAGCATCTGTTCGCGAATCGGATCAATCTGCTGATCCCTGAGTTGGTTTCGGACCTCCTCCCAACCGAGATACTCGCGGATGCGGTTGCTCACCAACTCAAGCCCATCCCTGGAGGGGACGGCGAGCACGACAGCGTTGCGATTGGCGCGCGGCCGGTCGGCTGCCGTTGTTTCGTTGATGAACCGCTTGGCTTCGGCGCTCGGTTTGCCGGATTCCGAGACCGCACTCGGACCAAGCACGGCGTAGTGGAAATCGCCATCGTCCTCGATATCGCGCGGCCGCGCCGGCAGCGTGTGCACTTTGGCTCCCGCCCCCGACGCCCCTGCCGTGAGAGTCTTCTGCTTTTCGATCATCTCAATTACCTTTGAGTCCACAAGTTCGGGAGGCACAAGCGAGGTGCAGGCGGCGTGATGCATTTGGCGCAGGTTGGGACGATTGCCAAGCCGCCACGCCTTAGGCAACGTTGTGACTCCATCGGCATTGGACTCTCCGGAGGCAATCTCCTGCTCATCAAGAAACCAAGACAGTTCCGTCCAGCGGCGAAGCGCTTTTTCCAACTCAATTTTGTCCGGATTTGCGGCGCCGATCAGCACCATCAATTCCGTCGTCAGCGCCTTTTGACCGATCGGCTGCGAGCTGAGGAATACCGACATGACGGCTTGTTCCATCTCTCTGCCGTTCAAACCGGTGGCTTCCGACTGGATGGAAGCCGCTTTTTCCAGTTCGCCTTCAAGAATAGGTTTCCATTCCTGTTGTTGACCCGACGCCGAATCAACGCTGGCGAAGGAGGCGAGTTCGCTCGCGGCTTCCGTAAGATCGCTCCTTCTCGGTTCGGCGAGGAAGACGTTTGGCCCAATCAACGGGCTGGTATCCCACTTTTCCGCATCGCGCAGTGCAATCGCAAAGGTGCGCAGGATGCCCCGCGTGCGCTGGAATCGTTCAACCTGTGTCCAGCGCGTGTACAGGGTTTCGGTGAGCGCCGGGTGGAAGGGATAACTGTCCAGATACCGTTTCTCCTCCGTCTGTTGCGCCCTCTGCGTCTCCTCATCCAGCTTCGCGATACCGCGCAAGACCGCCGCGACTTGCGGTCGGAATGCCTCCTGATCTTGCATGGATTCCAGTGTGAAGAAACGACGCCGCAACACCTCCGCCACATCCTCTTTACTCACCGGGCTGGCATCCTCTTCCATCTGCCTCCCGAAGACATCGGAAACGTCGGCGAGGAGTTCGGTTCCGAGGCTGTCGTGCTTATTCGGATCGGAGGCGCGCAGCGACGCCACCATGGCGCAGTGATCCACCTTAACCACCGAATTCGTGAGATGTTGGAAGAAACTGATCAATCGTCCTCGCCAACTCGGGTCGGTTTCGACCATGTCGCGAAGGTACATGAGCACCTCGTCAAGGAGCACCAGCGTCCCGAGGTTCTCTCGTTGCGGTTTCGATAACAGTTCCGACAATACCGGTTCCGCAGGCGGTGAGTCGCGCTCAAGATCATTGCTCTCACCGTGTATGAATCGCAGCCCCTCGTCTCCGGCAATTTGATAGGCGAGAATGCTCCATGGAAGTTTGAGCGTCGCAACCGACCCGTCGGGTCCGCGTGTTTCAACCCCCTTTTCCAGATCAATCTTGTCAAAACACAACGCGGCACACCGAGCCGATGGAGGCGTTTGTCCGATATGCGCCTCAAACTCCTTGATTGCGGGCAGGTTCGGCAGCGCGGCGGGGTTCTCTACCAGATGCTTGAGCGTGATGAGTGTGTGCGTTTTGCCCCCGCCGTAGTTGACGGAGAGTGTGCGGTACGCCTTGTCGCTCTGCCGTGCCAACCGCAGCGCGACATCTTTGACCAGTTCCCGTAGGTTGTACGTGGGATAGGTGAGCGTAAAGAACTCGGCGGGATCCTCGTAGACCGAGCGTTTACCCTTTTGCATCACGACATCGTAGAGATCAGCGGCAAACACCGCCAAGGAGAGTTCGCCGGTTCTAAGATCGTCGCGCAATTGAACGACCTCGTGCCACGGTTTCCATGTCGATCTCATCTTCGTCTTATCCTCGTTCGGAGAGAACTAATACCATTTCGCTTGAATTATGGTGCGTATGATATCCGAATTATGTCGTTCATTTACTCCGTAGGCGGGGCATCTTGCCCCGCCGACTTTGCGCGGAGACAAGGCTTATTTTACCGCTCAACGCAAGTTTCTTTATTTAATCTACGTAATCAATGCATTTCCATTTTAGAGAAATGGTATAATCTCTTGTGGGTTTGTTGGGTTTTTGCAGTTGTCTGAATCGTGGATTATCACAGATTAAAGGATTTTACGGATTAAGGACGCTTCATCGGCGGCATTAGCGCATTTTGTGTTTGGTCTAATGATTGTCAATCGGCGCTTCCAGAAATTGTAGACATGGGTGGGTGTTCAGTTGAAACGAAGCGTGCCAGCAGGCATGGTACCTGCGATTGAAGGGGATTACTTCTATGAAAGTGTTTAGTGGCTAGTGATTAGTGACTAGCAAAAACCTTAAAGCCACAAGACGTGCAATGAATTGCACTACTACGAACCTGCAAGCAGAGGTTAATGGCTAACAAGTGGTGCCTGCAAGGCGCTGCGATTACCCCCAAAAACTAGACAGTAGATTAAGGTGGATTTCGTGCTGGCAAAACGGTCATGTTATGAGTCATACTACGGCTCAGCAATGCCAAGAACTACGAAAGGAGTTTGTATAGCATGGCTAGTAGAAAGCAGTATGATAACCGATTCAAAGCGCAAGTGGCGATTGAGGCGATAAAGAACCAGCGCACCATGGCTCAGATTGCCAGTGACTACGAAGTCCACCCGAATCAGGTCAGCCAGTGGAAAAGACAGATTCTGGAGGAATCGCCTCAACTGTTTGCAAACGGACGCACTCAAGCGACTTCTGACAACGACCGACTCATAGCCGAGCTCTACCGGCAAATCGGTCAATTGAAGGTAGAACTGGACTGGCTTCAAAAAAAAACTCAACGGCTCGGTTGAACAGAAGCGGCGGCTTATCAACCAAGAGAGCGGTTCCCCCTCAGTTTTGAGGCAATGCGAACTGTTAGAGTTGCCACGCGCTTCGTATTACTATCAACCCGCGGTAGAGTCGCCGGAAAACCTGCTTTATATGCGTCTGATTGATGAACAGTACATGAAGACCCCGTTCTACGGTGTACCTCGAATGACGGACTGGCTTTGTTCCCAAGGCTACGTCGTCAATCGGAAACGGATTGCCAGGTTGATGCGACAGATGAACTTAGTTGCCATCTATCCCAAGCCGAAAACCTCTAAGAACGGTAAACCATCGAAAAAGTATCCTTATTTGCTGAAGGATTCAAGTGTCACTCGACCGGACCAGGTGTGGGCAACTGATATCACCTATATCGGCTTGGACACCGGCTTTGTCTATCTAGTGGCTATTATGGATTGGTACTCTCGATATGTGTTATCATGGGAACTGTCAAATTCACTCGATGTTTTCTTTTGTCTATCGGCTCTGGAACGGGCGTTGAGTTGTTCTACGCCCTTGATTTTCAACAGCGATCAGGGTGCCCAATTCACGTCTGATGCCTTTACCACTCGGCTTGAATCGGCGAACATTCGCATCAGTTGGGCTGGAGCAGGCAGAGTGTTTGACAACATTTTCATTGAACGTCTCTGGTGGACAGTGAAATATGAACATGTGTATTTTCATTCTTATGACTCTGTTCACACGGCTTGGTGTGGCTTGAACAACTATTTCAAGTTTTATAATGAGGAGCGGCTTCATGGGGCGCTCGATAAAAGGACACCTCACGAGGTGTATTTCCAACAACATTAGGCATTGAAACGTAGCCGGATTGGATAGCCTTTACACCTTAATTTTCGTTCATAACTGTCTAAACATTGGGGGTAACTGTACGCAACCCTTCAGACATATCGCGGAAGATTACCTAAACTCGTAAGCGATTGTCCCACGCCGGTGTTATAAATCAGTAGACTAAACGGTTACCTTCTATCTATATACGTCTTTTCGATGTTCAAAGTCCATTAGGTAACAGGTTTTGTTTTTCACATCAATCGAATAAATCTAGGAGTTACGCAGTTGAGTGAAAATAGTTTATAATTTGAGCATGAATCCACCCAAATATACTGACACTGACTATATTGATTTCTTGGTTGGCGCTCAGAAAAGTTACAGTTGTCTTGAAGCGGAAAAAGTTCAACCCCAAGCTGATAACCCACCGGCTCATGATTCGATAACACGGCTGCTGCATCGGGAGGATCCCGACAGCGGCAAACTGTGGCGCGAATCGAAACATCAGGTGAAATTGGAATCCGGCATTTTAGTTATAGATGACTCGACTCTGGATAAACCGTATTCACAAAAGATTGAACTGGTAACAAAACACTGGTCAGGGAAACACCACCGAGTTGTGAATGGGATTAACTTGGTCACTTTGCTGTGGACGGATGGCGATAGACATATTCCATGCGATTATCGAATCTATGATAAAGCCAAAGACGGCTTGACGAAAAATGACCATTTCCGCGCCATGCTTGAAGAAGCGAAAACACGCGGTTTTGCTCCTGAATGTGTGTGTTTTGATAGTTGGTATGCCAGTCTAAAGAATCTAAAAGCGGTGCGAGATCATGGTTGGACATGGGTCACTCGTCTAGCTCCCAACCGACTTGTCAGTAAAGATTATTCCGGTAACCGTCCGGTGAGTACGCTCCCAATTGAACCCACGGGGACAACTGTTCATCTAAAAGGTTATGGATTGGTTCGAATATTCAAGGTTGACACTCCAGAAGGTGACATTGAATATTGGGCAACAAATGATTTACAGATGGACGCATTGACGCGTCTCAAATATACGGAATGGTCTTGGACAATAGAAGAATATCATCGCGGGATTAAGCAATTTGTTGGCATTGAGCGAGGACAAGTGCGCTCTGCTCGCACTCAAAGAAATCATATTGGTTTAGCGCTGAGAGCCTTTCTGAGAATTGAGCACTACTGTTATCATACCGGGGTCAGTTGGTTTGAAGCAAAACTCTCTATTGTCAGAGATGCGGTGCGTGCTTACTTGGCAGAACCTCTCTACACGCTTGAACCAACTGCGTAACTCCTAAAATCAACCTATATCTTCCTACCCGATAGCTATAGCAGCCTTGGAATCTCTTTTCTCGCAGTTTCTTTCCAATGAACGGCAATTCCGATATTTTTTCGATGGCATTTTCAAGACGTCGATACATTCTGGCATCCAAACGATTACACTGTTCATGGAACTCACCAGCCGTTTCAACACTATACCTTTCGTTTGACATCTTCCCACTTTCGACACGTACCGTTAGCTATATCAGCTTTTGCTTTCTCGAAACGTTTCATAAACTCCGGGTCATTGAGCATTTCGAGTTCTTCCGGGTCGATAGAGTGGCTATATTCGACAGCGCTTCCTTGAATATTAGCTGGAGTGGTTTGTGCTTCCGGCTTGTCCTTGTTATTCATGAGTTCTCTCCAAGGTTTAGCGCTATGTCCTGATTCTACAACGCTTGATTTATTTTTATAATACCATGTCATTGCACGAAATAGCAACGACAAGATTGCATAGCCTTACAGAGCGAATATGTACCGGATCAACCGACTGTAGGGTGGGCACTGCCCACCAGTCTTTGTAGGTTCCAGCGGAAATCGAGCGAATGAATAATGAGATCAAGCAAGCGAATAGCGCGCACGATAGTAGATCCCATAGAAATCCCGACAGGTGTATAGCAACGCCGATTCGCTAAGCATCAAAAACCCCGCCCCCTATTTGCTCTCCGCATACGGTATATACCTCTGACCCGACTCTCGCACATCCCCCTGCGCCGCGACGTGGTTGCTCAACGCCTCAAGAATCGACCGCTCCTCCGACGCCTCCTCCGCCAACTCAATGAGCGCCTGGAGAATCTGATTGAAAAGCGTGTTGCGCTGCAGCCCGCGGTCGCTCAGATAGTCGTCCACCTTGACCTGATCGCCGGCACGCCAGAGGTGCATCAACTTGTGCACCTGATCGATGAGCGGCACCGGCTGTCCGCTCGGCGCCTCAAGACCGAGATTGCGCCGTCCCCGCCGCCCCCACGGCTTCAGTTTGACCTTGGCGCCGCCCCCGCTTTCCGTTTCCTCGGCGTCCTCCGCTTCAATTGCCTCATCCGCGCTTCCGGCGCCCGATTGGCTCAGCAGGTCGTGCTGGTTGACTAGCGCGGCGTCCGAGAGGTTGCACGACAGCGCGTAAAGGATGCAAGCGCCGACGGGGGCGTCCCCCATCCCGAAATCGTGGCGGTGCAGCAGGTAGTACGTCGTCACATCGTCCAGCCCGGTCGTAAGTTCCGCATCACCATCATAGGTCAAGACACGACGAACGACATAATCCACCACCATCCGCCGCACCTCCCGCAAGAACTCCGAGACGGACATGAATTCATCCTGAGCGGTTGCCTTCTTGACTGCCGGGTGCTTGCTGAAGGCTTCCAGCGCCGGTCCCGTCGCTGCCCACACGAAGTCGGGTCCCCGAATGCCGGCGTCCCAGAAGTCGTGGAGTTGCTCCGTGATGTTCGCACGCATGTCGTCAAGAACGGTGTTATCCCAACCGGGGCGAGTAAGTGAGCGTTTCTTGCAAACAATCCAGACGGACGACGCGAGGGCAGCAGAACCTACAGAGCGCAATCGGCCCTGCCGCTCCGTCTGGATGGGCCAAGAGCCATCTACTACAAAACCTGCTCGAATCAGTGCTGCAACCAGTGTCTCCCATGCTTCTGGCTGTTTGTTAGCAAAAACGACAACAAGCCGCCCATTTGGCGGTAGTGCCGCAGAGCAGGTTTCAAACGAACGAGCCATACCATCTTCATAGTTTTGCTTGGATCGCTTTCTATCTCCGTCAAATCTGTTAGCGTCGTCTACGAGTTCACCATCATTGTTCTCGTGGTTCCATTTGGGTCCGAGAGACTCTCGAAAAACGAGGTTGGTATCAGGAGACAGTCCATACATTAACCTCCGGAGCCAAATATGAAAATAGTCCATGAGGACGGAATAACCAATTGCATCATAGTAAGGCGGATCTGTAATGATAACATCATAAAGGGCGTCGTGTTTCTCAGTTGCCGATTTCAACTCCACGTTGGGGTTGGACGCACCTTCCAAGGCCGTCTTTAAGTGATCAACCACCCTCATTACCCATCCGAAAGCGCTCGTTAGTCCACCGGACGTGGTCGTGAGAGGACAGACTTCGGCAATGTCCCAGACAATGGGTAATGCATAGCGGGTGAACTGGTGTCCGATTTTCTCGTGGGCGTTGACCCAAAGACACCCAGCACTTCCATAATCCGCCTGCCTGTTCATGATGCACGCCATAAAGCCTAGAATCGCGTCTGCAATGTCATTCTCATAATTTGAACCCATCTCCAATTTTGCCGCGGCTATTGACTTGATAAGGACGCATTGTGTTGTAAGTTGCCGATTTGTATACAGCGTCCGCCAAGAATTCTTTCCGTATTGAACACACCAAGTATTGCGTTTAGCATCCTCAATAATAGGCTCGTCTGGCAAACCGAAGGGAATATCTGCATAGAGGTCTTGAAGTTCCTCCTCCGTCACTTGCGCTACGGCGCGTTCATGCTCGGTCGGTAGGCGGTACTCCTTTCCCTTTTGCCCCTCCACTACGACAGCCGTCATCTCCGCCCCAAGTCTCCCGGCGCGTCCCTCAATCCGGATATCTTCCATCGTCATAATCATCCCGCAGCAGGGGCAACTTGCACCGGTACGCGACATGGTGCCTGCTCCGAGGCGTTTGTCGTTCTCTCGCCGCTGCGCGCTGTTCCCGCCGTTTTGGGGCACGTCGGTTTCCACGTCGAACACAACACCGTTTTTCTCTGCGTCCGGCGCCATTGTCAGCAGTACCCGCTTCCGCTCCTTCTTGCACAGCCAGCGTGTTTTGAGCAGCGGCAGCACCGCGCGGCAGCCTTTGCATGTCACAGTGCGCGCCCAGAGGTAGGCGACCGTCGGCTTGGCGATCCAGCGCGGGTTGCGCGGGTCTTTGAGATAATCGTCGTCGAATTCGGCGTTGAGCGGATCGAGTTGCGGCACGCCATCCTCGTCAACCTCCAAGAGTTGCGGGGGACCCGGCTCGTAGTCCTGATCGGGGTCGAGCGGCTCGCATTCGGCGTAGGTGGGGTAGTACGCCGCCAACTCCGCGCGAGCTTTCGCCAGCACCCATCTGCCCCAGGCGCGGACGTGCCACGCCAAATCGGCTTGGAGCAGCGAATCGTCGTGGGGGAGATGTTCCAATTGCGTTGCGTCCCCGTCGCCGTGACCCAGACGTTGGAGCGCCGTCCGCAGTCTGTCGCTCTTGTACCCTTTGGCTTTTAGGAAGGATTCCATGAAGCCGCGGTCGGCTACGGCGAACTCCGGCAGCGGCCGCGTCTGTCCCGCCAGTTTCTGGGGGTATTCCAGCGTGCATTTCAGGATGAACCACGCCACCGGGTTGATGTCCATGGCGGTGACCTCGCAGCCGAGGCGCATGGCTTCCAGCGGGATGGCGCCGCCGCCGGCAAACGGGTCCAGCACCTTGGGTGCCCGCCCGCCGTAGGCTTTCCGAATCTCGTCCCGGAACCACTGGAGCGCGTCGCCGTTCTCTCTCCCCCAGTGGAGGATGCCGCCCTCCGTTACCTCTTTCGTCTTCTCAATGATTCTGCCGTTCAGCCGTTTGCGTTCCGTTTTCTCCACGACGGTGCCAGCCATGCGTTTCAGGATGGCTTTGCGCGCGTCGTCGTTGCCGGGATCGGGCAGCAGTGTGGCGATCAGCGCGGCGCGGGCGGCTGCTAGCGGTCGACGTGCGGGCCAAATGTGGAGCGTGGAGATGTGCCCATGCCGCACGTTCTTCTCGTGCACCGAGTCGAGCGAGACCTGCTTGAGCGGGAAGGCGACCTCTATGAGGCGTTTGTCGTTGGTGGGCATGGTTGTTTTGGTGTAAAATCTATTGGGTTAGCAATTTAACCAGAATCTCGGGGGCTATTGACAGGTGTTGTCTTCAGGTAAAGTTCCTTAAATCCACAATGTGCATTCTCTTGCGTCGCTCGTAGGCTTCTAGAGGGTCGAAGGAGACGAAAATGTCAATTCCAAGTTCTTGGCCGATGTCCTCTATGATTTCCCAGCAGTCCTTATTATTTCGTCAGGCATTATCAAGAGCCTCCATGCATTTATAAAGACTACTAGAGCGCCACGGCGAACTCTATTTGTCGTTTGTTAGTCATGCTTTGGTAGACTGTTTCATCGTCGCGACAACCATAAAGTCCATCTCCCCATGCCCTTAGCCTTGCTTGAAGGACCGGTCCGCGTCTTCAAAACGCGTAAAGACACGAGTAACGCGCCGCGTGAAATTCATGGATCCCATAGTCTTGCGGTCTGTCCAGTATTGTCCTGTGAGGGTGATCGGGCGGACACCTGGACCATGAGTATCTATAATGAGAGTTCCTTTGTGTGTATGACTGGTACCTTCGTCACGTAGGTGAATATTCGGATCGTTGGTGTAGACGCTAATTGCCTGATACCCATTTCCGCTGGGCGAAGGCCTAATGTGACTTGCGATGGACCAGGATTCGGATTCTCGTGTCATCAAGTGCATCTTGATTTCCGACAGTGTCTGTTCAATTCCCATATAGCAGACAATCATGGGCACACGCTGCTTGGTCGTCGGGTCAATATAGCTTGACTGGAGTTCAATGTGCCAAGTACCTCGAAGGTCCGGCCGTTTGAAAAACCAGCCATGCAGAAATCGGTTACGCCAAAGATAACAATCAAAAACAAAAGCAAGTAATCCAAGAACGGTTACGACCGCAGTGAATGGCGCTGCGTGCGCCCAAGTGACTGGTGTATTCTGTACGAGCAAAACGACCCACCATGCAAGAGCTGCAATGGTGAGACAAACGATGATGTGGAGGCGCTCAATCTTCATTGTTTACCCTCCTCTGATATAGTCCTGCACGGCGCCCATGAAGGCGTTAACTTGGCCCCGGGTCCAAGGTTGGGTTGACTCAAAGAGGCGCTTGATTGAGTTTACCTCAGTCCAGAGTATGCTGTAATTCTTTTCCATGGTGCCCAGCCAAAGGTATAGAATCACAGTATCTACTCTCTCTGTCCATGTGTTCCCTGTGAAACACGAAGTCGGCGCGTTCCAGACCATACACTCAATCAGGAAACCGGGTATAGGATACGCCGCACTGATTGACATATCATCCATTTTGTTTCGAATAGTCTTCAGAATCCGCACGACACCTTTGTAGGCACGACGAGTCGCTTTGTTTTTTGAGACGCCGTTCTCGTAGTGTAACGGTATCTCCGGCCAAGCATCAAGTAAGCGCTCGGGGTAGTTGTGTACCCGGTGGCCTCTGTCAGGCATTAGTGCTACGCCACAGATGTATTTCCCATTCGAATCATAATTTCGATATTCAAAGAACGGTGCAACATCAGCTTCCACGTGGTATGAATTTTCTCGCACATCAATGGCTTTGTTTCCACGACGTACGGACTCACGTCCAAAGTGTACAACTAAAGCTTCCTCAAGTTCATCCTTAAATTGAGAATATCCGTATTTCGCCGGAACAGGAAAGCCAAAGGTCTTGTTAGTTGTTCCCTCGGGGAGGTCGTAGAAAAAAGATTCATCGCAAAGAACTCCCATATCAATGTCACTGTCCTGTCGAACATTAACGCGGTTGCGGTACGAACCTTGTGCGAAGACCTTAAGGTTCCGATTCTTCAACTTGTCGCTTCTGTTAATAGCATTGTGAATAGCGTTTATTGCGTTTTCACAACGCTCGTTTTCTGTTTTGCTGGGCGGTTTTGCCCATTGGTCATAATCATGCTCCCAATTTATTGCCATATTTGGCTCCTATGGTTTGAAGTCGTATTATTGGTGTCCGTAGACTACGTTATGCAGCATCTCTTTTTGCGTACCGTTTCTGAGGCTCCACATTCACAGCCTTTGAAAGTGCCTGCGGGGCGGCAGATACATAGCAGTCAATTACAAACACATGAAAATCTAAGATTGGCTTTGCTACCGATTATTCAAACAAGCTCTAAACCTTTAACACCCACTTGTGCTACTATCTATCGTCGACAAGTTTACTAAGTCATTTATGACTGTCATCAAGTTCATCGTCGGTTGTTCCATCGGACTTTTCCCAGACAACCTTCCCATCCCTGAACACGGCAACCGCGCCGATGTTGTTGATCGCCCGCTGCCGGGCACGATACGCGGCTCTGCGGAGGGCAATCTCCGCGCCCGCAAAATCCGAATCACGTGATCTTTCAGATGTTCTTTCTCTCACTCGCTGTTGTGTAGTCATTGGTTTTGCTCCTCTTCCAATAGAATTGGGGTGTCCCCCGAATTATCGTATATTGCCCACTCATTCACAAGATTTCGGTAGATGGTTTCAAAGTTGCGCCATCCGATATGAAAGCGGCGGCGAATAGTCGGTTCAGGCACGTCGTGTCCTCCCTCCAAAACGCGTTGCCTGACGCGGGCGATAGCCATCTCCGGCGTCGGTAATCGCAGGAAGAACAGTTTAATCCAATACCCCTGTTCTTGCCACCGCGGTATTAAGCGAGCATATCCATGTCCGCTTAGGGTGGTTTCAAATGCAAAGTTTTGTCCGTTTCTAACATAATTGTGAATCATTTCCAACATCAATCTTCCCGAACGAATTGCGGATTCTTCTGGCTGAAAGGGGTTCAGGCCAGCGGCTATTAGATCTGCGTTAATGAAATTTGGACAATTGGCTTCATTCGGCAGGAATTCCGTGGCAAATGAAGTTCTTCCTGCCCCGTTTGGCCCCGCGATGATTAAAATCTTTTTGGAAGCCTTCATCTCATTACCTCCTCAACAAGGCCTGCCGCCTCGTTGAGTGCCGTCTCTGTGATAGTGAAAGCGGACAGTTCGCGACTGCGGACGAGCAGCTTGGCGAACGGATCTTGGACGCGTACAAGGCGCGGCCGCGGCGTGGCGCAGTCGTAGACGACATAGAGCCAATAACTCTCTCGCAAGTTGCAAGCCCGCCCCCACTCGTTGTCGGAGACATGGACATTCCCGGAACCGGCGCGTCCCTTGACCTCAATGGCGCGCTCCACAACAGTGCCGTCGGCGTCTGCCGGATGGCGCGACTTCAGGTCGAATCCGGGCCAATCGGTCAACCCTGTGCGGCGCGCGAGTTCGGGCTTGGATACATCCGTGACCACGGCGCCGAGGCGCTCCTCATAAGCGGTAACCACCTCCACCGCGATAGCCTCGACATCGGCATCGTAACGCTCAACCTCCTCAGTATCCTGAATTGGCACCACCAGGGCGTGCACCAAGATTTCGACTTCACCGACCCGAATGCACTCCGGTTCGGAACGCAGTTCGTCGAGGCGTCGATTTCGGGAGACGGTGAGACGGCGCTGGCGATTCTTGATTACCCCAAGTTCTGCCGCCGCCTCCCAATCCCCGTCGCGCGCCAGTTGGCTGAGGCGCGATCGGGCAGCCGCAAGTTCGGCAGCCTGAAAATCATATCCGCGATTGACCGCCTCCGCCCGTGCGGGCAGGTCGTCGAATCGTCCCTGTCGGTGGAATTGTGCTAGCCGTTCACCTATCTCCTCGCGCGCAAACCCCAACGCCTCGGCGACCATCCCGCGTGCCAACGTAGCTAGGGGTACGCGGCTCGGCGCGAAACCGTCCACGCCCCTGAGCAGCAGCAGGTGTTCCACTGGAAGTTCGGTCATGCTGCCGTCGCTCGATTGGCGCAGCCCGACCAGTCGCGATTCCAAGGGCTTGGGCGCGTTTTCACGCTCGCCGTCCTCAATCAAATCGGTCGTCTCCGCTTTACCGCGCTGTTCGACGCAAACCCGCGCGATGTGGAATAGATACGCCTCGGTCGCATAGGGATCGAAGAACACCGCGCCCTGTCGTCCGGCATGCCTGAACCGCTCCAGGATGGCATCCGAGAGACAATCGAACACCGGTTCGCCAGGGTGCATCCAAACGGCGTCCTCCCGACTCGTCGGTTTGTAAACCGTCAGCAGTTCGCGTGCGCCCTCCGAATATCGCTCAAGCGAGGCGAGCAGTGGATCGGTTGCGCCGGGTCGGTTGGGTATCAAGCTGAAGGCGGTGTCCGGATCGCCCTCGATACGCAGGTGAAGCAACGGCGCGGCACGCTCCACGAAACGCCGCACGTAGCCGGGCAGCAGTTGGCGGTAGATTTCCTGATCTGTTTCCTCGTTAAGTTGCGGCAGCCGCTGGCGTACATCGCCGCCTTCACCGTACAGCGCCCGTTCCTTTTGTTCGAGCGCCCGAACCTGATTCTCCGTGAGGTCTCCCTCCAACTTCCGAGCGACGGTGTCCGCATTTTCGGTGAGCGCCTGCCGCAGATACTCCGTCATCGATACCTCCTCGAATAGACGCCCCACCACGTCGAACACCTTGTCGGATTGAAGTTGCTCCCGTATTGCCTCCAACTTCTCAAGCAGCGTTTTCAGAACACGCCCCTCGCGCGTGCCGCCCGCTACGAGATTGACAATCACCACAGGGTCGTGCGTTTGACCGTAGCGATGAATTCGCCCCATGCGTTGTTCCAGCCGCGCCGGGTTCCACGGGATATCGTAATTCACCATCAACCAGCAGAACTGGAGGTTGATGCCCTCCCCCGCGGCGTCGGTTGCCACGAGGTAGTTTGCCCCGCCTTCCGCCGCCGGTCGCCGGAAAAACTCGACCTGCCGCTCGCGTTCCTGATAGTCCAACCCGCCGTGGATGAGCGCAACCTGATCAGTGAATCCGAGTCCTTGGAGCCGACGCACCAAGAATTCAGCGGTATCGCGGTACTCGGTAAAGATGATAAACTTCTCATCGCTGTAGCTTGGATGGCGGAGCACCTCCCGCAGTTTCTCGAACTTGGATTCTTCGCCGGTGCCAAACAACGCCTGCGTCTTTTTAAGCAACTCCTCAACTTTGTCCTTCTCCACAATCAGCTCGGCGAGGCTGACGGCTACGCTGCCGCCTAGCGCCTCGTTCTCGTACTCTTCGTGCTCGTCCTCGGTCTTCTCATCGGCGGTCGCCGTATTGAAGAGGTCCTCAAGATCATCGAATCTCCGCTGCTGATTGGCGAGTTGTGCCTCGGTGAGTTCCCCGTTTCGGAGGTTCTCAATCAACCCGTCGAGTTTTTCTATGCGGCGCTCGAATGATCGCACGAGGGCATAGGTGGAGCTGGCGAGACGGCGTTGGAAAACGCTCATCGCCAAACGAGCGGCGGAACGATTTAGGACTCCCGCACGGTTGTAGTAGTCACGAATGTATTCCGTCGTTTCGTCGTACAGTTCCTGCTCGCTTCCTGTGCCGTCCGAGAGATTGTAGCTCAGCGTGTCGCAGTTTCGCTGTGGGTAGAGGGGTTGCCCATCGAAATGGAGCATCTCCTCCTTCGTGCGGCGGATAAAATGGTGCTGGCGCGATTCACGGGGAAACCTGTCGAAGGCGTCGTGCGTTGAAAGCGTTTCCGGCAGCAACAGCCGCCACAGAAAATAGTAAGGAGAGTCTTTCCCCATGTGCGGCGTTGCCGTCAGCAGCAGTAGATGTCGGGCTGACCAAGGCAGCTTCCAGCGATCGCCATCCACCTCGGCGCCTGCGATAGCTTCCGCCAACCTGTATCGGTTCGTTCTACGGACTCTGTAATCCGGTTGGCGTGCGGCGGACAACTTGTGCGCCTCGTCAAAGACGACGAGGTCGTAAGGTTCGGCTCCCGAGTCTCTGAGGCGGTTAAACACCCGCTCCGTGACCAAGGTATCCACACTGACGATGACGCGGTCTCCCTCGGCACTGCTGAAAGGATTTCCGGTTCGCGCGTCCTCGCCCCTGATGATGTGGAACGACAGGCGGAACAGTTTTCGCATCTCCTGTTCCCAGTTGCCGACGAGACCGGCGGGCGGCACGATGAGTATGCGGCGAATCAGCCGGCGGGACAACATTTCGCGGACGTACAATCCCGTCATGATGGTTTTGCCGGCGCCCGCATCGTCCGCCAGCAGGAATCGCAGCGGCGTTTGTTCCAGCATCCGTTCGTACACGGCGATGCGCTGGTGCGGGAGCGGGTCGATGAGCGAGGTTTCCGTGGCGAATGCCGGGTTGAAGAGGTGGCCATAGGCGAGACGGTGTGCCTCCGCCACCGCCGCGACGGCGTTCGGATCGGCGGCAAAGTCCATGCTCGGCGCTTCGTCGGATACGGGTTTCACGTCTTGACGCACCTCGCTGGCTTCCGCCAATTCAATGATGCGTTTCCACGCCAATTTGTTTGGGCGCGACTGCCTATTCTCCCAGCGGTTGACCGTGGCGAAGGAGACGCCTACGAGCTCCGCGAATTTGGTTTGCGTCAAGCCTTTAGTCTCGCGGATGTCTTTGATTTCCTGGGGATAGTCGTCGGGTAAAATGGTTGACATGTTTTCCAAATGATTCGCTTAATTCATAGGGGCGATCATCAATCTATAGTCCTCATGTGCATTCATGATCCTGATATCACGCCGTACTATGAGTCTAGCACATGGGCGAGTTTCACGCAGGGATTTAATGCGCTGATTGCCTCGCGTATTTTCCGACTTGCGCGAAGAGCACCAATCTCAGGTAATGATGTCAAAAGGCATCTAAGCATTTTGTAGTTCCCGTATGCCATCAAGAAGGACACGAGTGGCAACGCAATCATCGTGATTGTATTCCAAGATTCGCTTTCTGGTGGTCTCATCTTTAGCATTAATCCAACGATCAAACCACTCGATCGAGTTGGCGCCCGATGGGTGAGGGTCACGCCAGTTAAAGCCTAAGTAAGTCGCCAGAGTCTTGAGCGAATAATCTCGGGTGGGCCATTCAGTCGTCTTCGTTACTACGTCATAATAAAGGTCGACAGAGTCGTTAGAATCAAAAAGGTTCTCAATGTCATCAGCAGTGCACACGAGCGGATATTTGTTTTGCAACTTTCGCCACTCAGTTCGCTCATACTTTGAATAATAGTAAACGGCGCAGGGCTTTCTTTCGCTGATATATCCCCAAGCTTCGCTGAAGGCGCGTTCTTCTTCCTCCGGGTTTACCGCATTTGCGAAGAATGCGATGTAACGCTCGGTGGCACTATCACCGCCGCGGCGTTCGACAAATCCGTGTAGATAACAAAAGTCTCGTGTAGGATCGACCTCAATGTCGAAAAACAGTTCAATCTCAGAGCTAGGGAAACTGACAGGCGCCGTCAGGTGCGGGCTTGCACCTTCTGTCTTTATGAGTCTGGCGCGTCTATGGAACTTGCGAAGCATATCGGCACCAATTCCTCGAAATGCCGTCTTCCTACCAGAGATGAATCCTTCAATCTCTGATGCCGCCAAGTCTGATACTGTTGGAATGTGGTCAACCATAGCATCGCGTTTCGCACGTCCAAGATCGAAGATTAGGGTTAGGTCATCCGATCTTTCGAGATTGGAGAGGCAGATCGAGTACCAATGACAGTCTTTACAGCCGCTGAAATAGGCGGGAGTCGTTTGATATTCCTGTGCCACGATTTGCCGCACCCGCATCAATACGTCCTGATAGACTCCCCACATTGTCCAAGGGGGTCGCTTGCCGTGCTGCAGGTCAAGGTCGTAAGTAACCTCGTTCCCGTGAATGTCCCACACGAAAGGCCGCCGTGAACTTGATTGTTTTAAGCGTTCAAGAATGTCGGTATAGAGTACCAATTGCACCCCGTAGTGCTTTTTGGGCTTGCGGTCATCGCCCTCTTCGCCAGCACCGGACTTGATATCCGCCGCCACATAACCGTCTCCTTCCCGTCGCAATAGATCTGGTTCACCCACGAGGTCGTCTGCAGTGATGCGTCCGCTGTAGATTAGCGGTACTTTATCGTGTAAAGCTTCAATCGTTTTTCGCTCCTTTTCGACACCGGAATAAGACGAAAGGTCACACATGGGTTGCTGTATTTCAGTTATTACTTCGAGTTTATGGGTAATACCGCGTTCCCACAGTAGTTGGAGAAACGCGCTAGTCTCATCTCGCCTATCACGATCGGCGAATACGTCCATGTAAGGACGGTGCGGACACTGTGTCCAGTCGTATAGCATTGCAGCAGTGATCGGATGCATGAATGACTCCTTCCGCAGTTGAATTAATGGAATCCCAGTTGGATGAATATGTTGTCCACCCGACTAAGTTTTTGGGCTGTAAGATTGAGAGAATTAGTCACGCTTCCACAAATAGTTCAGGTCACGATAGCGAAGGAAACGCTAACGAGTTCCGTGCATTGGGTTTGCGTTAAGCCTTTTGTCTCGTGTCGGTCTCTGATTTTTTGGCGATTTTCGCTTATCGAAATAGATGACATGTCGTCCACGATTTGTGCGAGTAAAACTAAGACATACTGCACGTTACCATATGCATCGTGTGAATGTCAAGAGAAATATAACATGTGCGATAAAGGCGGCTATGCAGAGGAGTCGCGGATGGGAATTTAGGAGGGATTAATACGTGTAACGTAATGCATACAAACCTGTTTGGCAACGCTCTTTTGCCGATTAAGGAAGAGTCTATCGGGGGTTTGAAATCGAGTTGAGCGGCAACCCCGTTTCATAACAAAATTTCATAACACTGCCTAAATGATATGAATGCCAACACTGCCGCTAAGCTAGTCATAGCAAGGGTTTGAACCCTTTATCCACTTCTACTGAAAACCCTAAATTGTTGTGAAAAGTATGAAATTTTCCAAGGTTGCCAAACACCGGTGTTCTTACGGGTTCTTAGTCTGCGGCCCGCGTATCATTCCTCTTGACCCGCAAACACACGATGCCCACCCCGAGCGCGCTACCAATGATGTCAACAATCAGATCGGCAATGGACGAGTGGCGGCCTAACACGAATGACTGGTGCCATTCGTCGCTCAATCCGAACAAAACGGCCACCGCAAGGGCTATGATCCAAGCAGCGTTCGGGAGCATTCGCCGCAGCGAATACGACAATGCGCGTGCCAATAAAATGCCAAGTACGGTGTATTCAACGAGATGAAAAACCTTGTCGATTGGCCCCCAGTCGATAACCTCCATCAGTGATTCGGGCGGTTGGGACAGCGAAGAAAGATAAACAATGAGTCCCATGTAAATCAGGAGTGGCAGCCAATATCTAATGAATTGCAGGATTCCTTCCTCCTGAACTGGTGCGCATTCACGTCCGAATACCAAATGATTGTGTCGATAACAGTCCCTGTCTTTTCAATAGGCCCCGGATGCATTGCTCGATTCTGGTTGTGCCGCTCGGCCGGTTTCCAACATTTCAATGATCGTATCCACATCATAAACACATCCGCCCCAAGTGCCGCCGCCAACAGATTGAAGCGCCGCCCAAAGACGCGTATCGTCCGGAATCAATTCATCCGCCGCAAGGTCGGGACGTGGAGAACGTTCCGTTAGAACTTTCGCGCCGACATCGGGGCCAAAAATATCCTCTTTGTAGCCTACCAAGTCGACGCTGCCCTCAAGCCGGTTACAGTCGACGACAATCTGGATCAGGTCTCCGTCGAGGACTTTCCCGATAGGTCCGCCTGCCAAGGCTTCGGGACCCACGTGACCAATGCATGCACCAGTGGATACGCCGGAAAACCGGGCGTCGGTGATTAGAGAGACTTCCTTTCCGAAGGATAGGTGTTTCAGGGCGGCAGTAATCTGGTAAACCTCCTCCATACCTGTACCCATTGGTCCCCGGCAGCAGAGCACCATTACATCACCAGGTTGAATTCGATTCTCGTCGTGGCTCTTGATAGCGCGAATCGCATCCTGTTCACGCACAAATACACGTGCTGGACCAGTCATCCGGTAAACGCCTTCGGAATCGACTACGCTCGGATCGATCGCGGTGCTTTTGATTACCGAGCCTTCGGGTGCAAGGTTGCCGCGCGGAAACGTAACGGTGCTCTTCAATCCGCGCGCCTTCGCCACGCCGGGACTCATGATCACGTCATCAGGCTCCACTCCGTCTCTCTCAAGGAGCAGGTTGCGCAATTGTTCACGTCGTTCCGATTTTTCCCACCAGTCAAGATTGTCACCAAGTGTCTCCCCGGTTGCCGTCATGACCTCCTCATTCAACATCCCCATTTCTCTCAAGTGCAGCATCACTTCGGGTACACCGCCCGCGAGAAAGACCTGGACTGTAGGATGACCGACCGGGCCATTGGGAAGTACATCGACGAGACGAGGCACCTCGCGATTAATCTCAATCCAATCTTGGACAAGCGGGCGATCCAGTCCGGCGGCATGTGCCGTTGCGGGGATGTGCAGCAGTAGATTGGTCGAACCACCGAAAGCGGCGTGGAGAACCATCCCGTTGCGGACTGCTTCAGGCGTCAGAATCTCCCGCATCGTGATGCCCTTTGATTCCAAATTCGCAAGGGCGCGTGCCGACCGCTTTGCCATGTCCAGCCAAATCTGCTGTCCGGAGGGCGCGAGTGCGGCGTGGGGCAGCGTCATGCCTAGCGCTTCGGCAACAACCTGCGAGGTAGCGGCAGTTCCCAAGAATTGGCATCCGCCGCCCGGTGTTGCGCACGCTCTACAGCCGAGGTCGGCAGCGTCTTGTAAAGATATTTCGCCGTGCGCGAAACGCGCCCCGATGGTTTGAATCTTGCCCGCATCCTCACCTTCCGTCGGCGGTAGAGTGACGCCGCCGGGAATTAGCACACACGGTAGATTTGGCGTCCCCGCCAATGCCAGCATCATTGCCGGCAATCCTTTGTCACAGGTCGCAATTCCTACCACCCCTTTGCGCGTCGGGAGCGAACGGACGAGACGCCGCAGAACTTGGGCGGCGTCGTTGCGGTAAGCGAGGCTGTCCATCATCCCGACGGTACCTTGAGTGCGCCCATCACAGGGGTCGGAGCAGTACCCTGCAAACGGAATTGCACCAAGCGCCTTGAACTCGTGCGCCGCTTCCTGCATCAACAAGCCTATCTCCCAATGTCCCGTGTGATATCCAAGCGCAATCGGTGTGCCGTCGGGTGCGCGAATTCCGCCTTGGGTGCTTAGCAGCAGAAACTGCTTTCGGTTCAGTTCGGCAGGTGCCCAACCCATGCCAGCGTTTTGGGTCATGGCAAAAATGTCGCCGCTAGGCCAATTCAGGAGCATCTCTTCCGCAAGCGGTAGGCTGCCTTCGGGGCCCGCAGCATTCGTTTGGAGGTCATAGATACCCGGTTCTTGCGAATCTAGAATCTCTTCAAACGCGATGTCTTTCTTGGACGCCGTTATATCTCTCCTCTGGCTGGATCGTATTAGCAATAAAATATCGGAGTCCGTTTGATGGCAAGCTTGGTTATTTGTTGACTGGGGTGGTCGAATGATTTGTTGACTTCGAACTCGACACGTAAAGACTGGCGACGAATCTGGCGCGAATATACCCTATGTAAATCTCAGCGAGACTCCCGGCGGCGCCAGATCATACCTCTGAGCGAGCTCATAGAACCGGTTCATACCGGCAATTTCCATATCGCCAAGATCGTAGGAGATACGATTTGTCAGATAGTCGCTGCACAAGGCTTCAGGTAGACCTAACGTTTCGGCTCCAACTTGTGCGATTTCCGGTATGTGCGGGATACTGAGTTCCTTTGCCTTCCGCAGGATTTGGGTCGCCTTCTCAAGATCAATGTCATGTCTTGCGACCCAGCAAGCGTAAACAAAGGGCAAACCCGTCAGTTCGTTCCACTCCGCTCCAAGATCCACGGAATACGGTGCTGAATCAAGTTGCCGCAATGCGGCATCTCCTATTCGGAGCACTGCATCGGTGTCGGCTGATCGCAGTTCAATGGATGGCGGCGAAGCGGAAAACATCGGTTGGAGGTCGTACTTCTCGGTAAACACAATTCGGAGCAGAGCGTGAGAGGTACGCGAACTTGTGTCCAATCCCACGCTCTGGATCTGGGGAATCGGTACCCGACTAAGAAGCTGAATACTACGCACAGCCCCGTGCGATGAGATAGAAATATCGGGAATTATGCGGTATGAAGAAGAATGCGCCTCCCCAGATGCACGAAAATATTCGATAATTGGAATCAAGCCGACATCTATGCTGCCGACTTTCAGCAGGTCGGCTAAACGGCTTGGCACATGAACGCTAAAATCAATCTCCTCGTTTGATGGAGGCGAGTTCAAAAGACTGTAAATGAGAGGCTTGGTGTTCAGAAATGAAACCGCGCCGATTCTTACGCGGCTCTTCTGTGCCATTGATTTCCCTCTCGGATGATTTCGTTGTAAAGTGTGTCACGTTCTACCGGGACCCTGCCAGCTTCCTGAATCAGGCGAGTTATCTCATCAACATTTACGGCTTCCGGAGTCGTCGCTCCAGCCATATGGGTTATCTTTTCCTCCGTCACTGTTCCATCTATATCATCAGCGCCGAAACTCAGCGCTGTCTGCGCCACGTTCAAACCGGTCATTATCCAGTAGACCTTAATATGTGGAAAGTTATCTAACATGAGACGGGATAGTGCGATGGTCCGGAGATCGGTTATACCCGACGGGCTTGGGAGATAGTCCATCCTCGTGTTTCCCGGGTGGAACGCGAGCGGGATAAAGGTGACAAAACCGCCCGACTTATCCTGCTGTTCACGCAAGCGAATCAGGTGATCGACCCGATCCTCGTTCGTTTCAAGATGACCATACAACATTGTCGCGTTTGTGGAAATACCAAGATCGTGAGCCTGCTCATGTACGTCGAGCCAGCCTTCCGGGCTGAGTTTGCCGGGGCAGATTTTGTCTCGTGTCTCTTCGGCAAAGATTTCAGCACCGCCTCCGGGCAGAGAGTCTAACCCTGCCTCACGGAGTGCAATTAACACCTCTTTAATCGACATTTTGAAAATACGAGCGAAATGGTCAATTTCCACAGCCGTGAAGAATTTGAGATGAACTTGCGGCATACGTTTCTTGAGTCCGCGAAGCATATCAAGATAGTATTCGAACGGCAGCTTTGGATGCAGCCCGCCGACACTGTGAATCTCCGTGCATCCGTGTTCGATTGAGTACATCGCCTTATCTAAGAACTCATCAACGCTCATCTCCCACGCGCCTTCTGTACTTATATTCTTCCGCGCAAATGCGCAGAAATGACACCGCGCATGTAGGATGCACACATTTGAATAGTCGATGTGTTGGTTGATGTTATAGTAAGCGAAGTTCCCGTTCTGGCGTTCCCGCACTAGGTTCGCGAGGTATCCGACGCCAGTTATATCGGGACTTTCACAAAGGGCGATACCGTCTTCAAAGGAGAGGCGTTTCCCCGCTTCTACCTTGTCGTGGATTGAGTAAAGGCTAGAGTCTGTTATCGGTAAATATCTTCCCATTGTAACTCCTGTTTCGATTTTGATTCAACTCTTGAAGTTGTCAAAGTAATGGTCAATCTCAGGGCTTAATGCAATGCCAGCACTTTCAAAGCAGCCTAATAAATCCTGATAGGCGCCGTCTCCGCCTAGAAAGTCCCAAAATTCATCGGCTACTTTTAGCTCGTGCTTAAGATCTAACATCCCTTGCAGTGTCCATCGTTCGTATGGTGCGGGCTCATACGGATTGTAGGGAATCGCAATGAGAGAGTGAACATCACAGCCCGGATTCTCTGCGAAAATGATTGCACACCATTGTAACAGTTTCCTCTTGAAGCTCTTAAAATTCTCTATATGCGGCTTTGCCGTTTTCAAATCGAATAGGAATATAGAGCCGTCATAGTCCTGGAGGCATAGATCTACTTTTCCAGGCTTCAATGCGATCATTCTGCCTTCTTGACACACCCCCCTAATCTTCTCAATCTCTTTATATTTATCGGGCAATTTGCCCATCGTGAGATCAGCGATTATGCGGGAGATTTCGTTTTCGGCTACTTCGCTAATCTCGTTTCCAACCGCATATTGTGACTGCGCTTTTGCAAATCGCGCCCCTGCCAAGATCTCTGCAACCGGTTCAAATATTGCCGTGCCAAAGGCTGTATTCAGCGAATGGATGAACGAATACAGGGCCATCCTATCCTTCCCTAACAAACGATGATGAAATGGCATATACTTGGATTCCGGTTTATAGTTCTGAAACTTGCTCCTCAGGCTAATTTTAATGGTCGCTTCGACAGACTTTATTTGTCTCTGGGATAGCGGCATTTTTTGGCAGTTTCAAGTTATTTGGACTTCAGATGGAAGATGCTTTCCGAATATGCGCCCTTGTCCTTTTCCGTCCTGTTGAGCACGGGGCGTTTATATAGATCGGCAATGCGCATTCCTGAGCGTTCGGCAATTGTTGGATACATATTGAATTTGTCGTTTGCCACTAAGAAGACATCATAATCTGCGGCTAAGAATCTAGTGCAGTTCCGCAATACATCTGAAATGCCTTCAATATAGGAGTCTCTGGCTTCTTTGCCCCTACCCTTGAAAAGAGGACCAATTTCAAAATCGTCTTTTCGCTGAAATTCAAAGAGATCGTAAGCATAAGCGTGCTGCTCGTGGTAATTGATTAATCCAACATACGGTGGACTTGAAAAGATACCTTTGATTCGCTGCTTCGCTACGAGTTTTGCGAAGGTCGGGTAGTTCTCTTCTAATTGCTGAATCACATCAATAGCCCGAGAATCTCCCGTTAAACAGATTTGGAGTGTATCCGTTCTTAATCTATCAAACTGAGCAAGCCGTTGGATTGTATCTTGACTATATCGTTCCCACCAACTCAGTATCGAAAATAACGGTTTACACATCTTGCCGTGCTTGGAGCAGTAGTAAACTGCCGTTACAGGCTCTATTAGGGTTCCTAAATCGGCGTGGGTCGTTGCGCGGCAAGAGCGAATTGTTCGACTCAGTATAACCTGAATAACTCGTTGCGTTTCGCGGTTTGAAATCTGTTTAACGTGCTCAAAGACAAGGTCAATCTCGTTTCTTACCGGCAAGAGATACCACGTGTCTAGGAAATTCTCCGATTGCCTTTGCCACACTTTGATTCTATACTGGTTGACTAACTGACTGTATCTAAGCTGGAATTCGCGCTCTTTCTCTTTTCCATACTTTTCCTCATTAATTTGTCCATTTCTGACCCTGTATTTGAAATCGGGAGACGGAAAATGTTCATTATTGAACTCGCCAAGTTCCTCCATCAATTGTGCTTCAAATTGAGCTACATTGGACATACCAATTGATCGTTTAAGCGCGCTGGTGATGGCGCAGATTTCATTCTGTACGTCAACGAGGTTATGTTTTTCTATCTTGATATTGCTAACGAGTGCATTAAATTCCGAAATATCAACTCCAATCGCATGCATTCCCAGTTCGTTGGCTTGCACCAGTGTCGTGCCGCTCCCACAAAACGGGTCAAGAACAATATCCCCCTCTTCGAAATACACACCTTTTTTGAAATCATCGGTATGAGCATCCAAGAAGTATTCAACTAACTGTGGAATGAATTTGCCTTTATACGGGTGTAGTCGATGGACGTGTTTCGTTGTATCCGCTTCTTTGAGAAAATCAAATGACAATCCCCAATTGATGTCTTCGCCTAACCGTGCTTTCCAGTCAATCTCCCGCTTTCCTAAAAAGGATTGATAGTAGGTAATCAGGTCCTGTTTTGAAACTCTTGCGGCTCCATTGTCCTCATGTTTCCTGATTCTTCCGTACTGAACGAGATAAGAGATATTGGAAGGGGTCACATGTTTTTTGAGATAATCCGTCGCCCACTTGCTAGCTTGAGGGATTGTCATTAGGTCTTGATTTTCAATCATCAATGACTTCCTTTCGCAATACACGAATCTCTTGAAGCGTACGCGAACTCACAGGATACTATGGAAGTATTATAGCCCAGCGGATGCAGGCGTGCAAGCGAATATTTCACCTTGCCTACGACTGTCTGTTTTGGTAGACTTTTGGTGTTGTCCGGGTCGTGGCGAATCGAACGTACGGAGTGAACCACAATGCATCTGGAGCCATGCGGCGTCATTACATTAATGACCGATTTTGGAACGAACGATCACTTCGTCGGTGTCATGAAAGGGGTGATTCTCAATATCAATCCGAAGGTCCGGATAGTGGACATCACGCACGCTGTTCCGCCTCAGGATGTTCACGGCGCCGCATTCCTCATTAATTCCACATATCGCTATTTCCCTGACGGAACGATCCATGTCGTAGTGGTTGATCCCGGAGTAGGAAGTCGACGACGGGCAATTGTCTGTCAAACGGACACGGCATATTTCGTCTGTCCCGACAACGGAGTTTTAAGTTACATTCTTAGTGGCAATACTACACATCGCGTCGTCGCGCTAGACAATACTTCTTACCGGCTGTCCGAGGTTAGTAATACGTTTCACGGCAGAGATATTTTCGCTCCCGCGTCTGCCCACTTGTCCCGCGGGATTTCGCTTAGTCAATTTGGTGATGCGGTAAACAACGTGGTGCGACTGCCCATCCAGATACCTCAAATGGCGAAAACGGCGATTGTGGGAAGCGTCATCTGGATCGATCATTTCGGGAATCTGATTACAAATCTCACATCCGATATGCTTGAGTCATTTGGCATGAGCAACGGCTTTGTCATCAGGGCTGGTAAGGCCGAGATTTGTCGGCTCAATTGTTCCTACGCCGAGTCGAAAAAAGGCGAGTGCCTGGCAATCATTGGAAGTTCGGGTTACTTGGAGATTTCAATCAACCAAGGAAGTGCCGCCCGAATTCTCGGGCTAAAGCGCAACGATGTAATCGAGATTCACAAGATTTGAACCGGGGCTGTGAAATGGTCTACAATCCCTGCAGGTTGTCTTAATCGTGCATTAGTTTCTTTCGTTAAGTCGAATTTGTCCCATCTATCCTCATGTTATGTTGGACCAGTCAAACACTACACTATGACATGTTTCTTTCTCGTTCAGTAAACTCAGGAAAGCCTCCTCTGCGTCTAACGGAGACAGCACATGGCTCCGCAACGGAGCAACTTGAATTTGTCCCCGCGCAAACAGATTCATTGCGTGTTGGAGGTTCTGAATAGTGCTGCCTTGTCTGAAGGGAGTTGGAAATTCGGGGAGTTCCAATTCCCAACCGCTGCGAAGGTGCAGGTATTTCAAGAAGAGGGGTTGTAGCAATTCAGACATGCTGAATGCCGAGCTTCTTTTCCACGGTCCGCCGATCAGCACGACTTCCGCGCCCGTTGACGCGAGTTGGATGGCAGCATGAGTGGCGTGTGGGGTGCCACTTACTTCCAGCGCTAACTTGCAAGGAGTGTCTCCGAGCGTTCGTGTCCATTGTGTCAAGAGGTCTTCGCTTGGATGCAGCGTATGGCGGACACCGCAACTTTCCGCACGCTTACGCCGTGCATCAACCGGATCGATACCAACAACTTCATAACCGGACACATGAAATATCTGGGCTGCCATTGTTCCGACAACCCCCAAACCAAAAACCGCAACGCCATCTCCCGGGCGTGCCGCCGTCGTGCGGAGGGTAGCCATACTAACTGCGCAGAACCGAACATAGACCGCCTCCTGAGGTGAAACATCCTCCGGAACCTTTATCACTGCCGTCCCTGTCACATCGGCGCGATGATGTGAGGCATGACCTTTGGCAACGAACACCATATCTCCAATGTCAAACCCCTTCACGCCGTCGCCGAGATCAATGATCGTCCCGACTGTAGCGTATCCGGGAAAAGCCGGATATGGATTGCCCGGATTTATACTAAACGGCATCGCGCCCATGTCGTGATCGTTTGTGAAAGCTACAAGTTCAGAACCTGAGCTGACCGCGGAGAAGGCAGTTTCAATAATTATCTCGTTCTCATGCTCCGCGTTGTCTTCAAAGGCGTAACGCTCTAGGCACGCTTGCAATTCTCCCGGAAAGATGATACGATGTGCTTCAATCATTGGCTTTATTCGATTGCGGTTTGATGTGTCCCGATGCGCATTATAGTTGATGCAGAGTCATTGGGTAAAGTAGAAAAAACGTAGGGTGCGACAGTACTTGGGTTGCCGTATCGATCTCCGGTACTCAGATTCACTCGCCGACAACCGGTGTGTGCAGGTTGTTACTTTTTGAAACGTAGAGAAGTGCAATACGTAGACTTTTGGTGAACGTCCCATCTGGTCAACTCAATTCTTTGCCGATTGGCAGTCATAGCGTCATTGACGATTTAACTGGTACCATTACGCGAACTCCCGCTGAACTCCGGGAGGACGAGGCGTTACGAGCGATTAGATTTGTCAAATCCTGAAATTGAATTGCGATGTACTGGGCACTAACTACTGACGACTTCTAACGATATGGCTGAGAAAATACTCTTCGAACAGTCTTATGAAAAACAGAAGCATGGGCTCTTAACCGAGACGCTTGACCGGCTTCGACCTATCTATACCGACGAGGAGCTCCGCGCTTTGCGAATCGACAGTATTAAACGCGACATGCTCTCTCTAGGGTCTGGGCGGGGGTTTGTCAATCGGGATATCTTGGAGACAATTCTCGGCAACTTGCTGGAATGCGTAGCGCCAGGCTCGCACAATGCCCCCGATCCGCAATACCAGAAGCGGGATCTGGCCGAAGCCGTTGAAGAAGTTGTCGATCAACTTTATGCCATGATTGCCCAATCTTTCCTCGCGGTTTCCGAATCACCGCGACTGGAAGAAGCCGTGGAGACGACTTTTGCGCTCCTATGGGACCTACCGCGCTTAAAAACCCGGGCGAGATGGAATCGCTTTGCGTCCCTCAGAGATCCTGCTGTTTGGGATGCGTACCTTCTTCATCGCGGGGTCTCCCACGAAAAACTCGCCGAGCTAAATATCGGCGCACACGTAGATAGTGCGATTGTGGAAAGAGACTTTGAGCCTTATCAGGATTTTCTTAATTCTCTCGGTCTAGGCTTCGCGTTTGACTACCAGATGCAATTGGTTGTGAGCGCCTATCCCGGGTGGCGCGTGCTGTTTTATCATGACGTTGCCCATGCATTAACTCGGGTCGGTCAACTTGACGACAGCCCGGATCTCCATCAGATTCCCGTACCACTTCTTCCGCGCGCGATTGCCGAACTTGGAGGGCGATACTATCAAGCCGATCTACACCCTGAAACCCGGATTGGCGACGCCAATTTTCTAGAGCATCCTCATCGCGGCATCACGACAGGCCAAACCGGCATCATCGGTTCCGGCTGCGCCATGTATCCGTGCACGCTAGGTGGCCTCAGTGTCAAGGTTAAGCAGCGTCACCCTGATGTCGGAAATTTCGTTCAGATCGGTACTGACGCGGGAATATTCGGACCCGTGAAGATTGGCGATTACTCCAGCATCGGCACCAATACGGAGATGTACGGATTCATCGAAATGGGTGAGGGATGCCGCATCGGTTCATCGGTCATCATCGGTACCATAAAGAGCGAGGCAAATCGACCGGGCGTGATTCGTCTTGGAAAGCGCGTCCATGTGGGCGATAGCACAATTATTGAGAACACCTCCGCCATCGACCTAATTATCCCAGATCAATCGGAGGTTCCTGCCAGAAGCCATGTCGCCAACGATGGTTTTGGCCACCCTCGCTTCATAGCGTAAGCCGACCTGCACTGCCGTCTTGTTTTCACCGCGTTCAATCTACTCCAACGCCACAATACAAATCTTCCAGCGGTCTGCCTGTCGGCAAAGTTCTGTCCGGTCGAGAATAAAGGTACGGTTGGCTTCTATCGCTAGCACGCTCGCTCTGGCTTCGTGAAGTACGGTTAAAGTCTCTGTGCCGACGGTCGGCACATCAACCCGGAAATCGTGAGACGCGCTGGCTGCCTTTCCAACGACAACACCTTTGTTTCCGAGTCTCCCGCCGCGACGAATTGCCTCGTTTGTGTCCTCGATCGCTTCAATCGCCACAGGAATACCGTCTTTGACGACGACAGTTTGACCAATGTTCAGGTCTGCAATTTGGCGAGCAAGATGGATTGCATACTTCAAATCCGTCCATTGCGATTCCGTCGGTTGCTTCTCGGTAAGAACGCCAGGAGATGGCAGTAGGTGTTGCAAAAATTGGTGCTGCTCAATAACGCGAAGACCATTCGATTCCAAGTGATCTATAATTGCGGATACGATTGCAACCGCACCCTTCTGACGTGTTGTGGCGAGGATCTTTGCCGCGACCCGATCCACCTGGAATGGGCGAAGGAGTATTGCCTTGTGAACTTTGCCAATTAGCGCAACTTCCCTTACACCCGAGTCAAGCAACGTCCGCGTCATCTTTTGAAGTTGACCAACACCATACGAATGAGTCTCGGGCGCTATACGGGAGAGGTGTTCGGACGGCGTTTTTGTCACCTGAATAACTACCGGTGTCCGACCTCGCTCAATAGCAGCCTGAGCCAACAGCACCGGAAGCTCTCCTGCGCCGGCGATAATTCCGAGTTTTTCCAATGTTTTTCTCCGTTAGCGAATGGATATCTTCACGGTAAAGGAGCTATCTGCAAAGTGCTGCCCGCGTATTTCGGGGTGCATTCGCGCACTATGCCGTGTGCGAGGGAGGAGTTGTCAAACAACAAATCACCGGGCTAATGGAATTGACTGTTCGACGAAGGCGGGAGCATGGATCGGTCAAAAGTCGAAGCTACAGAATTTCACCTGAGCCTGCGTGCTAAATTCCAATTCCTCGTTGAGAATTTTCGATGAACTCAAGGAGATGTTCGACTTCGGGATTGGACTCAATTTCGTTTCTAGCGCGATCAACCGCTTCTCGCAGTGGAAGTTTAGAACGAAACAGAATGCGGTAGGCTCTTTTCAGCAACTGAATCGTTTCGGACGGGAGTGAGGATAAAGGGTTAGTACTTGATGTACCGAGCCCAATGATGTTCAAGCCCCGGACGCGGGCAGGATGGCCGTCCGAAAGGGCAAACGGCGGAATGTCTTTTACAAACTTTGAACACCCGCCCGCAATCGCCATCTTTCCTACCCGAACGAAGGGGTGTAGTGCTGCGTGCGCCCCCAACCGAACATCGTCTTCGATGATGACATGTCCGCCAAGGGTAGCGAGATTAGCCATGATCGTTCGATTGCCGACAACCGAATCATGCGCGATGTTCGTCCAATTCATCAACAGATTGTCATCGCCGATGACGGTGGCACCCTCCTCGGTGGTTGCCCGGGAAATTGAAACATACTCCCGAAACACATTACCATTCCCTACTCGTGTGTAGCTGCGCCAACCGCCGTATTTCAAGTCTTTGGACGGATTTCCGATTGTGCAACCAAAATAAACCTGGCACTCCTCACCAAGCGTTGTCCATTTATCAATTTGCACGTGCGGCCCAATGACAGTTCCATCTCCAATCTTGACTTCGTCATTGATGATTGAATACGGTCCGATCTCAACATCAACTCCTAGTTCTGCTTTTGGTGAGATGATTGCGGTTGGGTGAATCTTGCTCATTCACCTATCCTCCCCCGATATTCCCTCACTGCCTGCGGTTAACTCGATTCACTACAGACACGCCATGAATATTCAACCACAGGAGTTTTGTCCGAAGTTGACACGTGGATGAAGTATCTATGCCTGTCGATTCCTAGCCTGTGTTTTGTCAAGCACGATTGTTATTTCGCCTTCCGTGGCAAGCTCATCGCCGACATAGGCTTTTCCGCCAACGCGGGCTAATGTCTCGCGCCCGCGCAGTACCTCAACCTCCAATCTGAGCTGATCACCGGGTATCACCGGGCGGCGAAATCTCGCTTCCTTGATAGTAGCAAAATATCCAAGCTGTCCTTCGGCACCGTAGTCGTGAAGCAACAACCATGCCGCGAGTTGGGCTAGTGCTTCCATCTGGAGCACGCCCGGCATGACGGGCTGTTGCGGAAAATGTCCTTGGAAGAACTGTTCGTTATATGTCAGATTTTTCAGTCCGACTGCACGCTTCCCGCTTTCAAACTGGGTCACTCGATCAATCATACACATCGGATAACGGTGAGGTAGCACACCGTAAATTTCTAGAGCTTCCACCGGCTCAGTCGTGTCTCTGTCGATGAATCCCTTTTCGGCTAAGGATAATACGAGTTCAGTGTGCAACGCGTGCCCTGATCGCAATGCCATTACATTGGCTTTGAGGCGACGGCCCGCCAAATACAAATCTCCGATCAAATCCAGAATTTTGTGCCGAACAAATTCATCCTCAAATCGCAGTGTGTCGCTTGTGCTGCCATCTGCCTCAACCACGACAACGTTATCGTAGTTGGCGCCTTTCCCAATCCCATGGCTTCTTAGCAGGTCGATTTCGTCAGCGAAACAGAAACTGCGCGCCGGAGCAATCTCTCTTGCGTATGTTTCAGGATCGATCGTGAAAGTTCCGACCTGCGCCGAAACTTGTGGGTGATCGTATACAAAAGAGAACTGCAATGAATCGGAGGGGAGCAGTACGATCTGCCTATCTGCTTCATGAACGGCGAACGGTTCCTCAAATTCAATGTAGCGGCGCGGAACTTCCTGCTGGACAATGCCGGATCCGTTAATCAGATCCACGTAAAGCGATGCGCTCCCATCAAGCGCCGGCGGCTCGGAAGCGCTGATGTCGACCCTCACGTTATCAATCCCAAGCCCGGCTAGAGCTGACAAAATATGTTCGACGCTGTTGACTACCGCGTCTCCCTCTTGTACGCTGGTACAACGCGGGACGACGGTGCCATAGTTCTCCGGGCAAACGCGAATCTCGGGCGAATCGGGCAAATCTATCCGTTGAAAGACAACCCCGGTATCGGGAGATGCCGGCCGGAGTGTCAGGTCCACAGGTTCGCCGAACATCAAACCGTGTCCGGATATTGTACATTCACCCTGCACGGTTTGCTGCATTTCCGTGTTAGTTCTATTCTGCTTCAACTTTCGTTCGTATCCTTCCTTAGCCTCGAGTCGAATTCCTTCTGATTCTGCGAATTACTCTGTTATGTTCTGCGAGAGTATTGGAGAAATGGTGTTTTCCGTCTCCTATCGCCACGAAATAGAGATGGGAACTTTCAGCAGGTCTCAACGCCGCCATTATCGAAGCCAACCCCGGACTACAGATGGGCGCCGGAGGTAAGCCGCGATAAACATAGGTATTGTACGACGAGTCAAATTTGAGGTCCGTCTTCGTCAATGCGCGGGGTGGGTTACCCAGGGCGTACAGAACTGTCGGATCTGCATCAAGTTTCCAACCACGTTTCAATCGGTTGTGAAATACGGCCGAGATCAATGGTCGCTCGTCGGCGACCTGTGCTTCCTTTTCGATGATGGAGGCAAGCGTAATGATTTCTTGTGGAGACAAGTTCAGCGACTCTGCTTCCTCGGAACGTTCACTTGTCCACTGTCGTTCAAATTCGTCGAGCATCAACTTGATAACTTTGGCGGCAGAGATTTCATCGACCAGTTTGTAGGTATTCGGGAAGAGGTACCCTTCCAAGCTGGTCCCTTCGATGCCGTACCGCTTTCGCCATTTCGAATCACGCGCCGCACGGCTAAACGACTCCGCGGATCCAAATCCTTCATCTTCGAAGAGTTGAGCGATTTGCGCCACGGTGAGTCCTTCCGGTACCACAAAATGCCGGTGAACGACCTCACCTGATTTGAGTTTATGAATAATCTCGCGAAGACCCATGGCGGCACTTAACTCATAGGTACCTGCCTGCAAGTAGCGGCTGGCGCCGTCAAAGTATGCTACCGCTTCAAATAGTAGAGGGCTGCGAATGATACGCTCTTCCGCAAGTTGCTTCGCGATTGACTTTGTGCTCGTACCGGGGGAAATTCGTACCTCCTTGGTTTCTAAAGGCAAATCTTCCGAGTTCAGATAAGTGCCGAGAATCAGCACGAGGATTATGCCCACAATCGCTAGACAACAAAAAACAGGAATTGTGAGACGCGTAAGATGTCGTACCATTTGGCTATTATAGTTAGGTGGTCTCGCAGCACGTGGGAAACAGAAACATCCCAAACCTAGGGGCGCTGTTTTTCGCATTTTGATTCGCGAAAATCGTTCAAATACCCGTCAAGAATGACCACCGCAGCGACTTGGTCGATTACCTGCCGCTGCTTCTTGCGCGGTTTCCCAACTTCCCGCAGGATTTCTGACGCTTCAACCGTGGTCAGTCGTTCATCCCTCAAATGAGTTGGTATGCGTGCCACCCGCTTCAGGCGGTTTGCGAATTTCTGAACTTTCTCTGCCTGTATTCCGACTTCCCCGTCAAGCATCAACGGAAGACCAATCACGATCTCTTCAACCTGGTGGGTATTGATTAGGTCGCATATCGTCTCTAGGTCCGTTTTACGATTTTTCCGTGTGATTGTACAGAGCGGGTGAGCTGCAAACCCGAGTTCATCACTAATTGCCACTCCAATTCGTACATCGCCAACGTCCAATCCTAGAATAATTGGCATAATTGAAAAAGTTCAAAATGGAGTGCAATTCTGCGGTCCAGCATCAATTTCAGGACAAGCGAGAAAACCTGAAACGGGCATCAAATGGGGGTGCTCTTGCCAGACGGAATATGAACGACTAGAGAAGCCAAAACCACTAGATAATAGCATTGATATAAATTTTATGTCAAGCACAAAGTCTACCAGTCCTTTTGCAATTTTGCTTTCTGTGTTGTTGAATATCTCTCGCTTGCCCTGGTTTCTTTCCCATCATGTTTCACGGATTATTTTTTCCATTTACGATCTCGATAATGATAAAATAAACTAATGCAGGTCCCCCATCCAGTTCTGATTGATGTGGCGAGGTTCACCATGAACATTGGTCAATGCTTGACGAAGTCCGCCCGAACTTTTCCCGGTAACTTGGCTATTGCATACGGTAAAAGGAGAGTGTCATACGCGGAATTCAACAATCGGGTGAACCGTTTGGCAAACGCGCTTTACCGACTAGGGATCCAGCAAGGCGATAATGTGGCAGTCCTCATGCACAATTGTCCCGAGATGCTTGAGTCGATGTATGCGGGTTTCAAAGCCGGGTGCGGCGTCGTACCCATCAATTTTCGTCTCCATCCCAAGGAGTTCGCCTCCATTATCAAGCATTCCGAAGCCAAAGCGCTGATTCTATCGCCGGAATTCAACGAAGAAATCATCAAGGCTTGGAACCTTTTCCCCCGTGTCACGTCTGTTGTCACACTGTCCGAAGCGTGTGACCATCTACTAGATTACGAGTCTGTTCTGATTGGCGAATCTGCCCGGTTTGATGATACGGATGTCAACGCGGAGGACGTGGCGTGGATTTTCTATACGTCCGGAACAACCGGCAGCCCGAAAGGTGTGATGTTGACGCACCGCAATCTACTCGCCATGACGATGAACTTCTATGCCGACATGGCTCCCGGCTTTGGAGCCAGCGATGTTGCCCTGCATGCTGCTCCGCTATCCCACGGGAGTGGCTGCTACGCTCTACCCAATACCGCGAAAGGCGCCGCCAACGTCATCTTGGAATCAAAGTCCTTTGACCCGGAAACAGTTCTGAGGACAATTCAAGAACACCGCGTGACAAATATGTTCGCCGCGCCGACGATGATTAATCGGTTGATAGATAGTCCCGCCGTTGACCGATACGACCATAGCTCGTTGAAATACTTGACCTACGGTGGTGCGCCGATGTTGGTTGAGGATCTAATCAACGCCATGGAAAAATTAGGTCCGTGCCTTGTCCAACTTTACGGTCAAGCGGAATCTCCCATGACCATCACTTATCTCTCCCATGAAGACCATATGCTTAACAGAGGTTCGGATCAGATGAAACGCTTGGCATCCGCCGGTATTCCGCTTACCGATGTCGAAGTCAAAGTGGTTGACCCTGATGGAAACGAACTCCCGCCGGGTGAAACGGGGGAGATTGTGACACGATCGGATTTGGTGATGAAAGGATACTGGCGCGCACCCGAAGCCACCGCCGAAGCGCTCCGAGGCGGATGGCTCTATACAGGTGATATGGGCTATATGGATGAGCAAGGCTACCTGTTTCTCATGGATCGGTCAAAGGACATGATCATTAGCGGTGGTGAAAACATCTATCCGCGTGAGATAGAGGAAGTCATTGTGGGGCATCCCGCCGTTCGAGAGGTCGCCGTGATTGGCATACCGGATCCGGAATGGGGTGAAGAGATCAAGGCTATAGTTTCTCTTATGCCCGGTGGTAAGGTTACGGAATCCGAACTGATTGATTTCTGTACGGAATACATTGCCCGTTACAAAAAGCCACGATCGGTCGAGTTCGTAGATGAACTCCCGAAGAATAACTACGGGAAAATAGTCAAACGGGAATTGAGAGACAAGTATTGGGAAGGCAGAACCAGTAGGGTAATTTGAGACTGGAAGACTGCAAGCTTAGAAGAATGGATGGGCGGAAGATCGCCCACCGCTCCACCCTTAATAGCCATTCCTTCGGAGCAGAAGAATAAAGCTATCGGTTTCCGCGGACATAGAGACTCTCTATAGATTAGAATCTGCTGGATTTGTCAATCCAGCAGGAGCCGCCGTGCCGTAATGCATCCAAGGGTTACGGCATACGGAGTATGCCTACTACATGTAAGTTTATTTTTGAAACTTGCTTCATCTAAAAAACATTCAAAAGGAGTTCTCCATGTACAAAAAACGAAAGCTGGGAAGAGGAGTCGCCATGGTCGGCGCCGGCATGTCGAAATTCGACATGTTCAATGATAAAGACTCGAAGGATCTGTTCGTCGAAGCGTATATCCAAATGAACGCATCTGTGGATAAGGGATTGGATCCGGGGGATATTGATGCCCTTTATCTAGGCAATTTCACTAACGATTTCTTCGTCCAGCAATCTCATTGGGGAGCGATTCTTTCGGACGCTCTCGGGCTCGTTCCCAAACCGGCGACACGAACCGAAGGCGCGTGCGCCTCAAGCGCGCTCGCTTTCCGCGAAGGCGTTTTCGCCCTTGCTTCCGGTTTCTACGATGTGGTCCTAATCGGCGGTGTCGAGGATATGTCGAAGAGATCTACGGAAGAGGTTGCGGAGGGCTTGGCATTGGCGGCTAGTCCGTACGAACGCAAAGCAGGATTAACGTTTCCGGGTGTTTTCGCCGCCATAGCCACGGCATACTTCGACAAGTACGGCGCATCTCGCGAGCATCTGATGAACGTAACGATAAAGAGCCACGACAATGCGCCCTTAAACCCCAAAGCCCAGTTCAACCTCACCATTCGAGACATGATGGACGCGAAGGTTAAGCGGGCAAAGAGTCAGGGAAAAGCAGTGCCCGATTGGATTGATGAAAGGGATTTTCTCCGCGACGCGAGAGCGAATCCCCCCATCGCCTGGCCCATGCATCTCTTTGACTGTTGCCCCATAAGTGACGGAGCGGCTTGCATATTGCTAGTCGCCGAAGAAATTGCGAGTCACTTTACGGATTCCCCGTTGTACGTCGTAGGTCTCGGACAGGGGAGTGGGAGGGCGCTTCATTCCGCAGATGACCTGACGTACTTTGAAGCCACGAGACATGCCGCCAAAGAGGCTTACGATATGTCCGATCTGACACCGGAAGATATTCAGTTCGCCGAAGTGCACGATTGTTTCTCGATTGCGGAGATCCTCCATATCGAAGACCTTGGATTTTTCAGACCGGGTGAAGGTCACAAAGCGGTGGAGGAGGGTTTGACGAGATTGGATGGCCCCATGCCGATAAATACCTCGGGAGGATTGAAGTGCAAGGGTCACCCGGTCGGCGCAACCGGCGCGGCGCAACTCATTGAAGTGTGGGAACAGTTGAGAGACAAAGCGGGCAGAAGGGGTGTGCCGAAATCGGACTTGCGCATCGGCGCGGCGCACAATCTAGGCGGCACCGGCGGCACCTGCACCTTCACCATCCTCGAAAGGAGATAATGCCGTGGCGGAAAAACCAATCAACGATTACGGGTTTGAACAGTTTCTCAATGAGGGAAAACTGATGGGATCAAAGTGCAAGGGCTGCGAGACGCTTTACGTGCCGCCGCGTTCGCTTTGTCCAGGTTGCCGCCGTTCCGAGATGGAATGGACGGAGACAGCAGGCGAGGGTAGGCTTGCCGCTTTTACCTCGATCTCAATCGGCACGCCCGCGATGATTAAAGAGGGATATGACAGGAACAATCCGTATTGCTCCGGCGTCGTCGAGTTGGTGGAAGGAGCGCGCGTTGTCGCACGGATTGAAGGCGTCGATTCGATTCACCCTGAAACGGTAGAGGTCGGAATGCCGCTGCGAGTCAAGTTCTTAAATCAAGGGACTAGCGATGACAGGGGGACCGTCCTAGCCTTTTCGCCGATAGAAGATTAATATTTAACTGGATAGGAAAATCGAAAGCATGGCAAAGTTTCAAAAAAGAATTCCCAAGACGCTTGGATGCCTGATTCTATGGCTGTCACTTACATTGATGGCTCTCCATCTGGTGTTCGCACAAGAGGGCGATCCGGTTCATAATGTTGAGGAGATCGTAAAGAAGATAGATCAGCTCTATCGCAGCGAAACCAGTCACGCCGAAATAGAAATGCAAATTACCACGCCGCATTGGGAGCGAACCCTCGCGATGACCGTCTGGACAAAAGCGATGGACAAAACCTTTATCCGAATCACTGCGCCTAAGAAGGAGCAAGGGGTAGCAACGCTGCGCATCGGAAACGAAATGTGGAACTATCTACCCAAAACCAACAAAGTGATGAGAATACCGCCATCGATGATGATGGGTTCATGGATGGGCTCCGATTTTACGAATGACGACCTGGTCAAGGAGTCATCCATGCTTAACGATTACTCCTATCAGTTGATCGAACCGGAGAATGCAACTCCCGACCACGTGTACATTCAACTCACGCCGAAGGAGGATTCGCCAATTGTTTGGGGGGTGATTGTTGCTGCGGTGCGATCCAGCGATTACATTCCGGTGTGGCAACATTTCTATGATGAACAGGGAAACTTGATGCGCATCCTCAATTTCAAAGAAATCAGAACTTTCAGCGGGAAAATTACACCATCCGTTATGGAAATGCTTCCCCAGAACAAGGACGGTCACAAAACAGTCGTCCGCTTCCTAAATGCCAAGTTCGATTCGAAGATCGACGATAAAATCTTTACGCGCCGAAACCTCCAGAAAAGGAGATAGGTAACGCAAGTTGCTACCTATAATAGAAAAACCGAGTTTTTGGTTCACGTTCGCCAAATTATAGGTAAATAGGGCTGATTTTCGGTCAATCTCGTGTTTTCACGTCGGAAAAAACTCGGTTTCTGGGTCCTTGTCGGCACGCGGTGTGTACCTACTACCCTTTGTTTACGGCACACGGAGTGTGCCTACGACTATGGTACTCAAAATTGCATTTCGTAATATTTTTCGCCAAAAGCGGCGTACAATCCTTACCGCGCTCGCCATGATTGTCGGATTTACATTGTCTTCGGTATTCATCGGATGGTCCGATGGGGCATACGGAGACATTATCACGATGTTCACGAGAAACCGCATCGGACACATTCAGGTGCACCGGCAGGGGTACCTTGATAAACCATCGCTTTACAAAACAATCAGCGACTATTTAGCCGTTGGCGAAGCGATTCAAACCATCCGAGGCGTCGAAGCGTGGACACCGCGCGTGTTTGGTGCCGGACTTGGTTCTGTCGACGAAAAGAGTACAACTGTACAGATCGTTGGGGTGGACGCGGCGCGTGAAATCGAGACGACTCAATTTGACAAGAAAGTGATTGACGGCAGAGTTCTGGGCAACACACCTTCCCACGACATTGTGATCGGAAAGGGATTGTCGAAAACTCTCTCCGCGACCCTTGGCAGCGAGATGGTGCTTTTTTCACAGGGCGCCGACGGTTCCATTGCAAACGATGTGTATACGATTGTCGGAATCTTGGAAAGCGGCGACGATGCTACCGACCGAGTGACCTGTTACCTGAATCTCGAAGATGCACAGGAATTGCTCGTCCTTGAGGGGCGAATCCACGAGATTGTGCTCACGGTGTCAAAGATTAACCAAGTTCCTAAAATTGCCAAAGCGATTGAGAACCGCCTCAACGATTCCTCGCTCCATGTCGCGCCGTGGCAAGAGGTTGCCAAATCCTTTTATCGAGCCATGCGAGCCGATAAGCAGGGGGACGCCATTGGACGCATCGTGATTATGCTTATTGTTGCCATCGGTGTCCTAAATACGGTATTGATGTCTGTGCTGGAGCGCACACGGGAATACGGTGTACTCAAGGCTGTCGGGACAAAGCCGACGCAGATTTTCCGGCTCGTGCTCTGCGAAGTTGCCATTATCTCGATCGCCAGCATTTGCGTGGGTGCGCTGCTTGGAGTTCTGGCGAATTACCTACTATCCATATACGGAATTACGCTACCGGAGGAATTCACCTACGGCGGCGTCAAATTTCAGACGATGTACGCCGAAGTCAATGCGCGAAGTCTGATTATTCCGGCAATCACCGTTCTGTTCTCGGCGCTAGTGGTCGGTTTCTTTCCGGCGATAAAAGCCGCACGCATAATGCCTGCAAAGGCGATGCGGACGCATTAAATCGGGGTTTAAAATACAATTCAGAACATGTGGTTAATTCTAACAAAACTTGCTTGGAAAAACATCTTCCGCAACAAACGGCGCACGATTATCGCTTCCACGGCGATGGGAATCGGCTTGGCTGCCCTGATTTTTGTCGATGCGTTCTGGATGGGGATGGAAGAAAACATGATCAAGACGGCTACCGCCTCATTTCTCGGTGACGCACAGATTCATCGGGAAGGTTTTCGAGACGAGCGAGAGGTATCGCTAACGATCCAAGCGTTAGACGAATTGACTGCGGATCTTGCCGAGGAACCCATTGTGGAGCGTTTCACGCAAAGGACGCTCGCCTCCGGCATGATCACTTCTCCGGCAAGTGTCAGCGCAATCAATCTTGTCGGGGTTTATCCGCCTACCGAGAGATTCTTGTCAAAGGTTGATGATGCAATTACGGAGGGCGTCTATTTTGAAGGAGACAGTAGCCGCGATATGGTAATCGGGACAAAACTCGCCGAGGTCCTGGAGATTGGTCTTGGTCACAGGGTCGTCGTGACGGTGGTGCAAGCCGAGAGCGGAGAACTTGCGCAAGAGATGTTCAGAATTTCCGGTATCTATCACTTTGCCGACGAAGAGATGAACAGGGAGATGGTTTTTATTCGGATTGATAAAGCACAACAGATGCTCGCTATCGGCGACGGTGTTCATGAAATCGCGCTTAAATTTACCTCCCTTGCGCACGCACAGGATTCGGAGTCCCCGTTTTGGAGCGCATATTCCCGACACGGCAACAAAGTGTTAAGCTGGACCGAGATTTTGCCGCAACTGGAGGCAATTCTAAAAATGTCTCAAACGAGTAAATACATCATCGGGATTGTGTTATTTGGGGTGGTCGTCTTCGGAATTGTCAACACGCTTTTCATGTCGCTGTATGAACGCATGTTTGAGTTCGGCGTGCTGCGTTCCGTTGGGCCCCGTCCTTTGCGCATGGCGCAGGTTGTTCTATTCGAGGCGGGCGCATTGGCTATTGTAAGTATCGGCTTGGGTGCGGCGCTCGGCTGTCTCGTGACTGTAATTTTCGTGCATCGCGGTATCGATTATACCGGCATTGAAATGATGGGCGTAACGATGCAGGAGTTTATCCACCCGATCATTGAAGTTCGACAATTCATCCTTTATCCGATATGGGTCTTTGTATTCACGATCATTGCAGGGCTATATCCTGCTCGGTACGTCGCCAAGATGACTCCGGTAGACGCCATGCGGCGCAGTTTCTAAATACTCCTATCTATGTAGGGTGGGCATTGCCCACTGGTCTTGTGAGATAGGAAGATTGAAAGACCGTTGCTCCACTGTTTTACTTGCGCATTACGCATTTTTTTTACTGGCAACAATCCGCCTCTACCAGGCACTCATTATGAAACAGGCTGAAAACAAGGATGTCATCGTCACGGAAGGTGTGACAAAAGTTTATGCGGCGGATGGAATTCCCGTTAACGCTCTCAGCGGGATTGACTTGACCATTCGACAGGGAGAATTTACCGCGTTGATGGGACCTTCCGGATCGGGCAAAACAACCCTTCTCAACATTATTTCCGGCTTGGATGAGCCGACGGAGGGGAAGGTGTGGCTCGCTGGCAAAGTAATATCTGATATGAGCGGGAACGAGCTTTCCGACTTTCGGCGCGATAACATAGGGTTCATATTTCAAGCCTACAATCTTATTCCCGTGCTTACAGTTGAGGAAAACGTCGAATATATCATGCTCTTGCAAGGCGTATCAAAAGCCGAGCGCCATGATCGGGTGGCATCAATTCTTGAAGCCGTCGGTCTAAAGGGGCTTGCCGACCGGAATCCGACGCAACTCTCGGGCGGACAGCAGCAGCGCGTCGCCATCGCGCGAGCCATGGTCTCCGAACCGGCGATTATCCTTGCCGACGAACCGACTGCGAACCTTGACTCGAAAACCGGCGCCGACCTGCTTGCCATAATGGATCGTCTCAATGTGGAAACAGGCATGACGTTCATATTCTCCACCCACGACCCGATGGTGAAGGAAAGTGCAAGACGATTGATCACGCTTCGCGACGGGCGAATAGACACGGATGAGACGAAATGCAGTGGCTAGTGACTAGTGATTAGTGACTAGTGGATCTCTATCGTCCTCCTTATTCAGTCGGTTGATCCTTCGCTATCCGCTCGTTTGATCGCACGTTACAGATGTACAAAGTCGAGTTTACGCAATACGCATTACGTATTATTTTCTCACGTTTCACCGAATCGAGTCCGTCGACTAATGCACCAATGAGAGCAACTCTCCTACTCGCAATCTGCTTGGTAACAATACCCCGTGTAGAAATTGCCGATGCGGAATTGCAAATCGGAGGCTACTACAAGAACTTCTTCACAATCTTTGATTCGCCGCTCCCAAGCGAACCGATGATGGGCGCCGTTGTCAACCGGTGCCGTCTCAATCTGTCCTACGCGCCGGCGGTGCCGCTATCATTTTCTCTTTCCTACGATCTTGCGCCGCGTATACAAGATCCTTCTCTCTTTTCGGATTCTCCGATAGCTGTTTCCATCCCTCCTCACCACTATCGCGTCGTAGACCTAGAGTCCCCAATCTATCCAAACGAAAACGACCCGACCGGCAGCGTCGGAATCTATCATAATCTCGATCGGGCTTTCGTCGAGTTCAGCGCGGAATTTGCGGACATCTCCGTTGGTCGAGATGCAATTGCTTGGGGAAGCGCTAGGGTTGTAAATCCAACCGATGTCCTTACTCCCTTCACTTACAATCAGTTGGATACGGAAGACCGAATTGGAGTCGATGCGGTTCGGGTTCGTATCCCGATAGGAGTTATGGGAGAATGCGATACCGGCTATATCTTCGGCGAGGATTTCAAGTTTGAAAAGAGCGCCTTCTACCGTCGGAGTCAGTTGAATGCCGCGGAAACGGACTTCTCGATTTCATTGGTGGGGTTTCAGAAACATCTGCTGGCAGGCCTGGATGTGGCTCGCGGGATTGGCGGCGCGGGATTCTGGCTTGAAGCGGCTTACGTGTTTGTCGAATCGTTTGGTAAGGATGCCGATACAGCGGATAACTATCTGCGCGCCTCTACCGGTTTGGACTACAGTTTGGGGGAAAAGACTTACGGATTCATCGAATATCATTACAATGGCGCTGGCGCAAAGGCGCCCGAGAATTACCTCGCCAATCTCGACCAACCAGCCTACACCCAAGGTAGCGTTTATCTGATGGGCATCCACTATCTTGCCCCCGGATTCTCTTATCAACTAACTCCCCTAGTTTCTTCAAGCGTTCAAGTGTTGTGCAACCTATCCGATATGTCAATCTGGATCGGCCCTCAAGCCGAGTATAACATAGCGGAGGACATTTACCTCGCCGCAGGTGGGTTTCTCAGCATCGGAAAGCGCCTTGAAAATGGTGAAACGCCCGAATTTCAATCGGAGTTTGGCAGTTATCCAAACGTCATCTTTTCCTCATTTCGTGCTTATTTCTGAGTTAGTTCTATTCGTACAAGTGCCGGCTTGATCGCTGTTTTTCTTGCGAGTGCCGCGTGAGGACATCCAGGGCATCGCGTGTTGTCCTTGACACGTCACAAGTCCAGTGTTCAAATTCGCGCGCGAATAAAATCATGAAGTAAGTCCCTACACTCCACCTAATATGGCATTGTAACCGATTATTCAATCTAGCTCCAAAAAGATTAAGGATTCAGATGTGATGAGGGTTGGGGTGGTTGATGCGCTATTTGGTTGAAGTTACTCAGTGTGGGTCGGACATCAGAAGATCGTTGATTGATTCATGGGATTTCCATAATACGACGCCAATGAAAGCAGTCTCTTCGTGCGGCTTACCTCATTCCCACATGCTTTCTAATATGTCTTGCCAATCTTTCATCAATTTCGGAATGACTTGGAACGAGTTGCCTGAGTCCTGTCTCAGGGTTTAGATAAATGTCGTGTCTTGCACCACGTCGCAGCATAACACAACCCTCTTTCAAGAGTTGACGGACAGACTGCCTTCACTTCATATTGCAATTTCTTTCGTCTCATATTCTTCCGGTACATCATCCATAGCCATTAGAAGATAGGCGTCTTTTATATTTTCTTCCAATTCCCCAAGGGTCTCGCCCTGCGTCATTATTTCCGGGTGTTCAAGGATCTTTCCCAGCCAAAATCTGTCCGATTTCCAGTAGAGCATCGTCATTTTAGGTTTCATTGTGTTTGTTCCTGCATTCTACAGCGTTCTATCCGTTTTCTTCTTGAATACACCGCCCCACTGCTTGAAATTGTCTGAATCACGGATTTTCACGGATTACACAGATTATAAACATTCGATCGGTGGTGTTCTACACGCGCGACATTTCTAATGCCATTTGATGAGGACGCTCCTTGGAATTTCTATCGCATTCGCGACAAGTTCTGTATTGCACTTAATAGAGGATTTCTATGGCAGTCTATCGCGGTCGCTATAAGATCTCAATCGCACTCACTATGGGAACTCTATCGCACTCGCTATCCACTCGTTTAATCCCACCCTAAATAATGTGCAAAATCGAGTTCATTACTCAAATCCGGTTGCGCTTTTCTCCAGTGTGTTTATTCATTTGTTGAGACAACATTTCTTGTATTTTCGCCCGCTACCGCAAGGGCACGGATCATTTCTTCCAATCTTCAATTTTCGCGGCTCTTGGTCTAAATCGTCGCTTGCCAAGCTAGATAAAGCCTGCCGGACCTCCTCGAATAACAGCGGGCGGGGGGTAGAACGCTCTTTTCTCAACCCCAAGGCAATCTCTACATCTTCCATATCTCCCCCTACCGACAAATCAACCCTCCGTTTATCGAATGCTTGTCGTATCAAAGGCAGACGGTCTAATGCCTGCAACCCGACAAGACCGCTAATCAAGAATCCATTCAAAGGCGCAGAATTGTGATGAAACTGTTCTAGTTGTGCGCTTAGCACCTGAGCACACTCCAATTTGGCATCTGGATGTGCCTTACCTATCTCTTCAATACTCTCTGCTACCGAAATGCCGGGCATGGCCTCGGCGGAATTGTCAGACAAATATTTTGCCAACGCCGGAATGGCACTTGGTCCTATCATGGCATAAACGGTCGGAAGTTCCGATGGAATCCAATCATCATCGAAATCTACCGTGAAATCGAACAGCGCCATCAACGGTTCGATTGCTTGTTCTGCTTTGAGTTGTCCCAATGTACGCCAAGCGTGCACCGGAGCCCAGACTTCCAGACTCTCGGAGCTAGTCCAGTAAAGGTTTTCATCAGTTGCCATTTTTATGAGTTCAGGGACATGTTCCTTCGTGAACCCAAGTGACAGGTAATCTTGCCATTCCGTTTCTTCGCGGGGATCCCCATACGCTAATAATTGCGCCACAGGTTCCGTGAATTTGGAAGTCACCACGTTTTCCTCTACGGTTTTCCTTTTCGGATGTTTGTTAACTAGCCCAAGTTGCTAGCTGTAACAGAGAATCCGAGTTTTTGGTTCACGATTGCCAAATAACAGGCAAATTGATTAGATTTTCGTCGAACTTTTGTTTTCACGTCGGAAAAACTCGGTTTCTACGCTTATTCGTAATGAAGGTGGCGACTCGGGCTATAATACCATTTCTCTAATCTGCAAGTGCATTGATGACTTGAATCAGGCAAAGAAACTTGCGTGTTGCAGGACAAGAAGCCCTGTCTCCGAGCAAAGTTGGGGGCAAGGAGATCCCTATCGCCCTCGCGGTTCGCTCGCTTGATCGCTCCTATCAAGAAATTATAACCAGAGATTTACCACGGCATCGTTCGGTTCGTATGCTTTCTCCCGATCTCTGCCGTTTCCTCACCAGCGGACAATATTTTTACCCCTTCGTCGATCCTTTGGGCGACATTCTCCGGGTCGGCGCCGTCGAGAAACGCGACGTTTGCCGATTCACAGGCGTTTTTCACTCTCGCCTGCGCACCCGCCATCTCCTCCGAATAAGGCGGGTCATGAGCATCAGGCAGACCGAACGAAAATCCCATATCCCCGGGCCCCCATTCCGCGAAGGAAATGCCGGGGACGCTCGTGCTCGCTTCCGCCTTTTCAAGCGCACGTCTATTTTCAATCTTTAGTCCGAGCATGAGTTCACCTTCCGGGTTAAGCGGCCAGACATCGGCTTTGGTCTGATATTCCTGGCTCGACATTCCCCAAATGGAGGCGGCTCTTCCCTGTCCACCGTTTCCGCGCCGCCCCTGTTCCAGTCCGTTCCCGACGCCAGCCGACTGGAACGGATAGCGAGCCGCCTCGACAAATGCTCTGACCGCCCCGGGGTCCTCCGCATGGCAGAGCAGTATGCCGTGCACGCCGCAGGCGAGCACCTGTTTGACCATCCAAGCATTTGCGCGCATCACGCTTTCATTCGTGCCTTCTGCCGGCAGTGTGGTAATCACTGGGGGCGTGCGGTGACCGCTCCGCGTGGGACCTCCCTCCACAAGACCGTGCATGAATTGGTGAAGACCGGGGACATTGAAAAGGCCGTGTTCCATTTCGACCATAAGGTAGTCTGCCCACGTCTGTGCGGCTTTGACGCCGGCTTCGTAACTCAAATCGTTTAGTCCCGTGTAATAGATTGGCTGATCCTCTTGAAGCAGTTCGATTGCTTTGTTTATCCTCATAATTCCGCCTTTCAATTGTGATGTCCCCGACAGTGGGAGTCGGGATCAGGAGATCCCTCCTACAGGGGTATCGGGATGTTAGCGATTAAAAGAAAGGGTTGTGTTCCTTCTCTTCGCCGACGGTGGTGGATGGGCCGTGACCGGGGAAAAGTCTCACTTCGTCCGGCAGCGATAGCAGGTGGTCACGCACACTCGTGATTTCGTCTTCGTAAGAGATTTTTGGCCCACCGACCGAACCCGCAAAAATCGCGTCTCCTACGGCTGCAACGGAACCCGTGTAAAAGCTGCATCCACCGGGTGTATGCCCCGGAGTATCAAGCGTCGTTACCGTAAGCTCCCCGACCGACACTTCGTCGCCGTGATTGAGTGTGCGGAACGGTTGAGAGCTGCGCGGCTTGGGCTCGTTCGCATGAATGTACGTCGGGCAATTTGTCGCCTTTTCCAATTCCGGCAAACCGTCAGAGTGATCGGCATGCGCATGCGTCAACAGAATGACAGCCGGTTCAACGCCAATCTCCTGTATCCGTTCAAGGATAAGGTTTGGGTGGGCGGCAGTGTCGATAACAGCCGTTTGCTTGGTTGCCTTGCAAATTAGCAGGTACGCGTTCACGGGGTATCCGCCGACATCGCCGGAGATTCGTTCGACATCCACCTTCTCATCAAGTTCTGATGGAACGGGAGCCGGCGCCCAGCGCTCCATGGCAATGTCAACCAGTTTACTCCCATTAAGTCCCAACGCGTTCGCGATCTTGTGAACCTGATCTTCCGTCGGTTTGAGCGTATAAGCCTCCATTTGCGAGAGTTGGGCATCCGTTATACCCGCTTTGTTGGCAACGTGGTTCAGGCTCAATCCATTGCCGCGGCGCGCTTTACCGATAATGTCACCAAATTCGTCTTCAAGCTCATAAGCCATTGTCTGTATTCTCCTATAATTTGATGGGAAATTAGTGTAACACGAAACAACTTATTTCACTACCGAAAAATAAGTTGTGGGACGGAGCAATCACGTCTAATTCATGGTTATAGAATCATCATCTCCTGCGCTGTGGTGGGCACGCGTACGCAAGGCGAAAACGATATAACGGTAGAACATAGATTGGATTGATGCAAATTACTGGGAAGCTCACGCGGAATGCGAACCTGCGAGTCTCATTCTGCCAAATACGACGAAATCTGAGTGAAACTCAACGTTTGTCGCACACAATCGGCAATCGTCAAAACAGGATAGGACTCCTGCGCTATATTAGGGAGTGCTGGTAAAAGACTAGGTCTAAATGTACATGATGCTACAAAGGGTGGATTTTCAAGCAAGCACTGTTGAAAACTGACCGATTGAAATCCTCGGTCAAATTCCTGTTTGACGGTGCGAACTTTTCTTCTCGTCAATTGTCTAACCGATGGAAGGCAAAGGCTATTACATTGTCCGACAATCCATCGGATTTTCCCGCGTTACGGCTCAATTAAAATGGCTAAGGATCGAACAAAATACTGTCATGCCTCGTAAATGTTCTTGCTCGGTTATTATTCCCGCTTTTGAGTAGAATACAGTTTCTGTTTAAGTTTGATTTGTGCATCGACGTGAGGCCGCGAATTATAGTAGGTGTCTACCAAGTAACACTCGACATTGCGCTCCTCTGGAGCGCGGAGATTAGGCGCATCACGATTCTATTGACATAGCACTCCTCTGGAGTGGAAACCATTATACGAAGGAACGCTTTTTCAAAACCTGTCATAGAGCGAAAAATGAGTGTTACTTGCTGAAAGAATTATTCCGACAGGGATAATGGCGCGCTCTCAAGTAGAAAAACTATCGGATTTCAACCGCGCTCGCTGTCGTTCACCAAACATACACCCTCGGTTGTTTGTTCGAAAGATTCTCTACAGTTTTTGAGGGTTCGATTATGCAGTTGTTGGCAACACCAATAGATTGGCATAATTCATGCAATAAACTGGGGCAACTTGAGAACACAAAGGAGGAAAATCAGCCATGAGACTTCAAAAATATCAGGATTTGGTTGCAAGAGTTTCCTGGGAACGCCGGGGAATTGTCGCTAAGGGACTCAAAGGATATCAGCGCGAGAATGCTCTTTCACGCCTTGAAGCTGCGAAAGCCGCTTTGTCGAACTTGAAAGAACAGATGAGCGAAGGTCAATCATTAGATCCTAAGACCGAGATCCACCGCGCTATTGCGCGGCTCGAAGCGGCACCTAACGCAACTGTTTGAAACCGAGAAAAACGAAAACAATTACCGAAAAAGTAGCTTAAGCACCATGTTGAAGACGATTTGCATCTTTGCATGGTGCTTTTTTTATGTAAACGTTGTCCAAAAATTGGTCACGGCTGGTTGATATTGTGGACAAGCCCGACCGGGAAAATATGGCGACATAATGGGACATTGCGCCGCAGACTTTGGTTTGAACTGTAACAGGTTATTTGTTATACTAAAACGCGTATGTCAATTCCAATTGGTCGTTGGTAGGTTTTAGTCCTAGAATAGTGTCAGGTGTAACCCGATACTGTCACTAAGGGCTGCGATTCATGATCGGTGTCGTAGCGCTATTACGGTGTGTGGTGTTTTTGCCCCTTTGTGTTTCAATCCAACCAACCCCGTTACCCCTGCTTCCTATGTGTCTCCCCTAAACGAACCGTATGGACGTTAAACACATACCCATTCGAAATGTCGACGAGGCGGAATTAATTCGAATTAGTCGCGAAGGCCTGTTGTCGCTCAACCTCCCCGAAATGAAGGCGATTCAGAGTTATTTCGTCCAACAAGGTCGTGAGCCAACAGACGTCGAAATCGAGACAATCGCGCAGACGTGGTCGGAGCACTGCGTGCACAAAACTTTCAAGAGTCGAATTGAGTACACCGCCAACGGCGGGACGGCTGAAATCATTGACGGGCTGTTCAATTCATACATTCGTCGCGCGACAGAGGAGATCGATAAGGAATGGTGTGTTTCGGTTTTTATAGACAATGCCGGAATCGTCGAATTTGACGATGACTATAACATTGCGTTCAAGGTCGAGACACACAATCACCCGTCCGCAATCGAACCTTACGGCGGCGCCAGTACGGGAATCGGCGGCGTCATCCGTGACTGTCTGGGTACGGGCCTCGGTGCGAAACCGATTTTGAATACCGATGTGTTTTGCTTCGGCCCGTTGGATCTAGCTTATAACCAACTTCCTACGGGAAGTCTCCATCCTCGACGTGTCTTTAAGGGTGTTGTCGCCGGAGTGCGGGATTACGGTAATCGTATGGGGATTCCTACCGCAAACGGTGCGATTCTGTTCGACCCCCGGTTTACGGGTAATCCGCTGGTTTTCTGCGGAAATGTCGGATTGATTCCCAAAGATCGGTGTGAGAAATCCGTGCAGCCCGGCGATCTGATTCTTGCGGTCGGGGGCCGTACCGGACGTGACGGCATCCATGGGGCAACTTTCTCCTCTCTCGAACTGGACGACGCCTCCGAGAGCCTTGGCAGCGTTGTACAAATCGGTAATCCCATCATGGAGAAGAAGATGGTCGACGTATTGATGGAGGCACGTAATAAAGGGCTATACCGAACTATTACCGACTGCGGCGCCGGCGGATTTTCGTCAGCCGTGGGAGAGATGGGAAAAGACACCGGGGCAGAGGTTCACCTTGAGAACGTGCGGTTGAAATACGAAGGACTCGCTCCGTGGGAAATCTGGCTTTCGGAAGCACAAGAGCGGATGGTGTTGGCATTGCCCCCGGAGAACCTCGAAGCAATGACCGAGTTATGCGAAGCCGAATTGGTCGAAGCCACCGTGCTTGGAGAATTTACGGATAGCCAGAAATTACGTGTGTCCTATGGCGGGAATCTTGCCGCAGAATTGGACATGCACTTCTTGCATGAAGGGCTGCAGACTCCTACCAAGAAGGCAGTCTGGGAGACGCCATGTTTTCCGGAACCGCCCGAACCGATGATTTTTAACGGGGAAAATGGAGGGACAGATCCCCCTACGACCGCGGATTTCACACAAGATATTTGTGCGATTCTTGGAAGTCCCAATGTTGCGAGCAAGGAGTGGGTCATTCGGCAGTACGACCATGAGGTACAGGGCGGCGTTGTTCTCAAACCCCTTGTGGGTGTAGAGAACGATGGACCAAGCGATGCCTGTATCGTTACACCGGTGCTTGGTTCCCAAAAGGGAGTTGTCGTTTCGAACGGTATCAATCCCAAATACAGCGACATAGACCCGTACCACAGTGCGGCTGCGGCAATCGATGAAGCGCTTCGCAATATTATCGCTGTGGGCGGAAATCTTAAATCCACGGCGCTGCTTGATAACTTTAGTTGGGGAAATCCCGATAAACCCGATCGACTTGGCGGGCTAGTGCGTGCGGCGAGAGCCTGCTACGACATCGCGACCGCCTACGGTACCCCCTTCATCTCTGGGAAAGACAGTCTCTACAACGAATATCGGGATACCACCACCGGCAAACAGCTCGCTATTCCATCAACGTTGCTAATCTCTGCATGCTGCGTGATTCCTGATGTAACAAAGGCAATCACGATGGACGCCAAAATACCGGGAAACCTGATCTATGTCCTCGGGAAGACCTACCGAGAACTCGGAGCCTCGCACTACTACGATATCCACGGATTCGTCGGGAACAGTGTTCCGATTGTTCGACCCGAAGACGGGAAGTCCACAATGGCGGCCTTGAGCGGTGCGATTGAGGAGCGGTTGATATACTCCTGCCACGACTGTTCTGAAGGGGGCATCGCCGTTGCTGCTGCTGAAATGGCATTCTCCGGGGGATTCGGGATGGAACTCGATTTGGCAAATGCGCCGCGCGATGAAGAGGTCATTGATGACCACGTTGTCCTTTTTGCCGAATCTAACAGCCGATTCATCCTCGAAGTCTCACGTGAGAACTGCGCCGCATTCGAAGAATTCATGAAGGGTGTGCCGTACGGTTGTATTGGAAGGATTATAGAGCGACCGGAATTCGCCATCAGGGGCATCGGTGGTGAAATGGTTGTAGAGACGAAGATACATCAACTGAAAGAGGCTTGGCAGAGCACCTTCCGCGACGGCGGATAGTGATCAAATGTGTACGGAGGCATAAGTGGGGCCAAAAGTTCTGGTGCTTCGCACGGCGGGCACTAACTGCGATTACGAAACCGAGTACGCTTTTCAGATTGCCGGTGCGGAAACGGCATTGGTTCACATCAATCAACTAATCACTGGGTGTGCTAACCTCGACGAATATCACATCCTTGCGCTACCCGGAGGGTTCTCTTACGGCGACGATGTAGCGGCAGGGATACTACTAGCGAATGAGATAAAGTATAAACTCGGGGACCTTCTGCGAGAGTTTGTTGATTCCGGCAAGTTAATCATCGGTATCTGCAACGGATTTCAAGTGTTGGTGCGGGCAGGTCTGCTTCCGGGACTCAACTCTCAAACGGCGCAGGAAGCAACCCTCGCCTTGAATAACTCAGCCAAGTTTGAATGCCGGTGGGTGCACTTGGAAACACAACAAACCCCCTGTGCGTTCACGCAAGGGCTAAAGCAGAGGATTTATCTCCCAATTGCCCATGCCGAAGGACGCTTTACCAGCCCCGGTCAGATTCTAGAAGAGCTCGAATCTAATCGGCAAGTGGTGTTTCGCTATGTGGCTCCGGATGAAAACCCCCCTTTGTATCCCGATAATCCAAATGGATCCGACCTCCATATCGCCGGAATCTGTGACCCCACCGGTCGAATCTTCGGAATGATGCCTCATCCGGAACGATTTCTCACACGGCTGAATCATCCGCGCTGGACACGCGAGCATCTCCCCGAAAAAGGCGACGGATTCGACATTTTTCGAAATGCCGTAGCCTTTGTACGGCAGAACTTTTCGTAGGGCTAAGGGTTGATAAGATAGCACGCCTCAAGCGATTCGCGCATTACGTATCACGCTTTACGCATCATTTCCCACTGTCTTGTGAAAGGATGGCAAGTGGAACCCTCATTGAAGAAAAAAGTGGCAACCCAACCTGACAAACTTCACCGCCATCACCTACCGTTTTACATGCAGTTTCCAATTGTAATCTCGTTCATCGTGGTTTCGATGGTGGGTCAGATCGCATGGACTGCCGCCGTCAATCTAAGTCGCGTTGACGCGGGTTGGTGCGGCGTTGGCTTCGCCGCGGGGATAGTTATCGGATTTATACATGGGAAATGGACGGGGCGAATGTGGGAGCGAGATTACATGCGAGTCTTGACGCGGGAGATCACATTTTGGGATGCAAAGGGGGCGAGAGGTACAACTATTTTTGTGGTTCTCGCGCTCGGGATGCCGGTACTCTTTGGATTGTTGGTTCGGCAAACCTACGGCATCTTGGCAGGGCTTCAATCGTATGTTTTCGGGTTCGTCGGCGGGATGAACGTGGCGCTGGCGCTATGGGTGCGGCGGTTACCCCGGTAACCGGATCTCGCTAGGTTTAGTGACCAAAGACTTAGCTGTTGATCCGTTCTCGTGGATGCGCTGCTTCAACGTACTTCGTATTGAATGGCAAGATCCGTTCTGCCCTCAAGCCCCTCGGCAAACAGCAAAAGCAACTCTTCGTCGCAGCCATTTTCGGCAAGAAACTCCAAAACATCTTCATCGATATAGAATTCCTCGTCTTCAACCCCTTCCTCGGCTAAGTTGTCAATTAAGAATTGTACCTGATCGTCCGTGATTATACCCATTTCTTCCTCTTTCTCGGAATCTATCAAGTAAAATATCTCATCCATTGTTCTGCCCATCCACTGAAATTTGCCGAGGCGAAAGTAGCGTAACGCAATGAGAATTGTACCAGAAACAGCGGCGCTTTTCATCTTAAAAGTATTTTTTTGACGAAGGAGTTTCCCATGAAGCAACTTATGTATTCCGACATCTATAGCTGGTCAATCTTCAGCGAGATGCGCCAACTCGATTTTAACGGACATTTGTGGGTTCGTCCTGAGGGCAACATCCTGATCGACCCCGTGCCTATGATTGATTCGGATCTGGAGCAGATGGTCGCCCTCGGCGGTGCGGAGATGATTGTCATTACGAATTGCGACCATGAACGGGAAGCCGTAAAATTTCGAGAGATTACCGGTGCGCGGATCGCCGTTCACGATGCTGACGCGGGTGCGCTTTCTACGAAGGTGGATCGGTTACTCACCGATCAAGAGGAGATTGTGCCCGGTTTAACCGCGATTCACCTAGAATACGGCAAAAGTGGGGGAGAAATTGCACTTTATTTTTCCGAACAAGGTATCGTATTGGCTGGCGATTTGATTGTCGGCGCGCCGGTGGGGCATCTCTCGTTGCTAATGGACGACAAGTTGGAAGATCCGGCAAAAGCGGCATTGGAAATCCGCAAGATCCTCGCCCTATCGTTCGACACGGTGCTTGTCGGTGACGGTCATTCCATCCTTCGAGATGGACGGCGGCAGTTGGTCGAATGCCTAGAACGCCGTAATGATATCTACATCAACCGAATAAACCTAAACGAGATTGAATGGGAAAAAAGAGACGTGCCTTCTCCGTACGACTTCATGGATAAGGATATCGATCCCCTTATCGGAGCGCGGAGTCTGGGCTATCGACTCATTCGACTAGAACCCGGAAACGCGAGCTATCCGATGCATTCGCACAATTTCGGCGAGGAGATGTTTTACGTCATGGAGGGGAGTTGTACGCTAAAAACGCCGCGCGGCAATCTGACGGTCACATCGGACGATTTTATTGCTTTTCCTCCCGGGCAGGCGGGCGCGCACAAGTTTGTGAACGACGGGAAGACATCCTGTACGCTGCTCGCGGTTGGAATTCAGTTGCCGCATGATGTCAGCGAATACCCGGACTCCGACAAGATATTCCCTTTTGTGGCGGGACGTATTTTCCGTAAATCGGAACACCTAAGTTATTGGGATGGCGAAGCATGAATAGGACCACGGGCGAACAATTAACGGATAAAGGACTGAGATGGCTTGTTCTGCGCCGTCCAACGTTGTGGCGGAAGGCTGTTATTACACCGAATCAATTCTTTACGCAAAACAGTAAACCGTCTCCGGCGGCAAATTCTCGTGAGAGTTCGCCTGTCACGCGGGAATATCCTTCACTAGTCTGTTCGTTCCCGGTCTGCTTTGAAACCTCCAGCAGTTCAGACGGAGCAGTGCGAAACTGCAACCGCAGCACCGCTGGTTCGATGAAATCCCTATTTACCACCATCATGTAGGAGTGACCTGTTTCGCCCGTGAATTCGCCTACTAGCCACATTCCGCCGCTGATGGATTCCACAAGCGTAGATTCGTCGATTGATCGAGTCATTACGGGTAATGGCTCTGTATGGTAAACGCCCGTAGAGTTTAACCGCAGTAGCGTCGGAGCCCACGCGAGAACCTCGCCGTTGAGGTATTTCAGCATCGAGTAGTGGCGTGTCCTGGTACCGTCCCGGTTGATGACCATATCTTCCCAGCTTGTCATGTTCCCGTAGCTAGCTTCGGTCAGATAGGTAAACCATCCCAGCGATTTTGCGCCGTAAGCAAGTGTCGTGAACGCCTGCCATCGCAATTCCGCTTCGCTGGCGCCTCGGACACCCATGAAGACTCCCACCGATACGATTACACCGAAATCGATGTCCGCCTCAAGTGTATGCTTTCGCACAATCTCAAGGTTGGGGAAGTAATCGCCTTCTTTATTAGGGCTGTACCAACTGTTTACATGGATCTGCCGGTCATGACCGATCATGCAGTAGTGATCGTAAGTCAACATTTTCGGCTTTACTATCTCGATATATGACTTGATGTGATGGTCGTACTCATCAAGAGAGGCGCGTCCGTATGTAGGAATCAGATTCACCCAAAAGGTTTTGGAGGGTGCTAACCGCTTGACCCGTTCGTTAAGTTCCGCCAAACCCGGAAATGCGTCCTCATGGGGTTCATCCACTCCGAAAAACCACCAGAGCATCGGATCTTTATCCAATTCAGCCAGCGCTGCGTCGTCTTTGGGGAGCCCACCCTCAAGGAAGTATTTCACGCCAAAGCCGGGCTTTTTTCCTAGCTTGCTCCGGCTGCCCATGTTGAAATTGGCGAGTGCATACTGGGAGTGGTGGAGATCGGAATCGATGTTGCTTCCCGGCTCCTCTTGACGTCCACTTGGCGGTAGGATGGCATAGATGGGAAAGAAGTCCTCATCGGGCGCCTGTTGGGCGGAGAACTCTTCCTCAAAATCCATGATCTTGCCCTGACGGAGAGAGAAATCGTCAAAACGCAGCCGACCGCCCACCCAGCGGCGGAAGATTTGAATCTGCAGTTCATGGGCGCCATCCGGAGAGCGTATCTCTTGATAAAACTCTATCCAGCGGTCCTGAGTATCCGGAAGCGCGATTGTGAATGAACCGATTTCTTCCTTATTCGCGTCCAGCCAATTGCCGGCCAAAGACACCCCCTCGGCATCCATCCATCTCTTGTCCGTAGTTGTACCTTGGCAGGTGGATGCATAGTACCCCTTAAAGAGATAGTCCTGGTTCGCTGAGACGCCAAATGCGGGACTAGCAAGTGTCGTAAGAGCAATCGGTGTCGTCGGTTCTAACTCTAAGCAGTAACCTTCACCATTTCGGCCGGGGCTCGACCTGTGAATCTTCTCTTTGACCATTGGCTGGTTCCATATCCTGGATGTCCAGCCTGTCGGAAGGTCGCCTTTGAAGTCGTCGAAGTTCGGATTTGGAAATAGGTTTTCGGATTTGCCATACGCTGCGCTTCCCAAGCTAGAGTACAGAACAAACGCAACGAGTCCCGCACACGTTATTCCTGTAGTCATAGTGATTGCTCTTTCTAGTCTTGATGATTCTGTCTCAGGACTTTGGGGCAAATACGTCTCCCATACCGCCTAATGCCCCGGTCGTTATCGCTGAGTTGCCCGGATGTATTCCTGATCTACGGCTCCCATTGTTTCTACGAAGCCCTGTCCTTCGAATAGCCGGATGAGTGGTGCGCCTTCGTCAAAGGGGTGGATGCCTCCGTTGGTGTTGGGGTATGTTAACTCGCCCAATAACTGCCGGCGCGCCGGATTGCACTTGGCGACCAACTCGTGTGAGTTCTCCGTACGATCTCCAAGCCGCATCCACAACGGCGTGTAAACGTACCACAGGTTTTTCCGCCGTGCGTTTGAGGTGTTGCGCGGTACACAGTGCCATAGCGCGTTGTGAAACAGCACCGCGTCACCGGCCTTGAGCAACAACTGCCGAGCGCCGGGAACACCGGCGTCAATCTGATCAATCTGTTTGAAGTCAGTATATGAGGTAATGGTTAGAGCATGCTCCAAGCCCTGCGGTAATTTGGGAAAGCCTGCGCGATGGCTGCCGGGAATGACCGTAAAATTACCCATATCGGGCTGAGGCACATCAGTCAGAAAGAAACCGATTCTCGCCCATTGAAGCGCTGTTTTGCCCTCCACCGTGGGAAAATAGTACGGCTTTGAACCATCTTTATGCCACCGGTTTGCCGGGATTGGACTTGGCGGCCGCACAACGGCTTCTGACCAAGACAGCTGGATTGCGGAACCTATCAACTCGCACACAATGCCTAAGTGATTCGGATGGTCGATCAAGTTTAAGAAAGCTTCGCACGGCTCGGGGCGCAATACTGTGCCAACATTGTCCTGTTCAGGCTGGAACAAACCTTCAGTTGCCCTATCTATGATGTTAACTGCGTGAAGCATCAGGTCCGGGTTTCGACCCAGTCGGTGTGACGCCTCGTCGAGGCGATCAACTTCAATGGTAAGTTCTGCCACCTCTTCGGTTGATAGCGCGTTTTTGATTATCAGATAGCCGTCGTTATCCCACCGGCTCTTCTGCTCCGGCGACATACGCTTGAACGTCATTGTTTCGTCCATTTCGACCTCTCGACCTAAACAGTGTATCGCCTTTGCGCAGCATGCGGAAAGATTCTCTCCATACTAGACGGAGCAGAATTCCGGAATACCGCCCGTGGGTTTGTAGCCGGACGGTTCCAGCACGATTATAGTCGGATGTCCGTTGTCCGACTTCGGGAACGGAAACGTCACCGTGTGGTGTCGAACGACGTAGACGGCAGAGTGTGGGTGGCGATTGAGGAAAGCGTCAACCGGTGTCATTCCTCCGGCATCGGCACCTCCAAGCGGCGGGAGACCGTAGTGCATCGGCACAATCCACGTCGGTTTGAGGAACTTGATCATCATGTCCAGTGGTCCCAACTTGACTGTGTTCATTTCGCCCACGTTCGGCATCAGCACATCGCATCTGTTTGCCCATGGTGCAAGTTCTTCTTCACCCAAACCATAGCCTAAATCTCCCAAATGCGCGAACCACAGACCACCGGCTTTGAACGCGTACATCGCGTTGTCCATAGGAGCATGATGGATATGGTCGGGTGCTTCCGCTGTGGCTATTCCTACGATGGGTTCCCCGTTGATTATGGCGGAAGTCGCACCTGTGGCTACGTCGAGAGCGTTTATTACGCGCGGATTGCCTCGAACAAAGGCTACATTGCTATGCGCTCTGTCGGTCAGTGAGCTAACAATGACCGTGTCGGCGTCAAGGCGGGAACCGTCATCTGCCAGCTTGGTTTCCTCATGGAGGTAAGGGTCCATCACAATGGACGGTCTACCGTCCTCCCAGAGTCGAAAACACGCGTGGCCTACAAATTCGAGCTGCAAAGACATGGGATGTCCTCCTTAATCTTAAATCTATAGTTCGCTGAACTCGGCTGCCTGCCACCACCGTTTCCCGGCTCTACCCATGAAATTGACGAATCCGTTCTGCCAGGGCGGTGCGCTTAATGGTGATGTCCACACCCAATATGAATATGCGTGCGCCCATGCTCTCGCTACGACGGGCATCTTCGGGGCTGGAAGCGCTGGCGGCTACGATTTTTCCCGCTTTTGACGCCGTGGTCATGAGTCGGTCAATCTTTGGGCTTAACTGTTCTTCCGCCAGCTCACCGAAGATTCCGGAACTGGCGCCCCAGTCCTGCTGCCCCACCATGATCATGTCAACCGCTTCGATTTCTAGAATGGCATCCAGCGCAGCGTACCCTTCATCACTTTCTATCAGCACCATCAAGTGCGTCCCATCGTTCACTTCCGAGAATGTATTCTGCGGGTCAACTCCAAGCGTGTAACCGGCGGCCGCCGTTGTGCTGGAGACACCGCGTCTGCCGATGGGCGGATATTTTGCCAATTCCACGAGTTGCCGCGCCTCGTCGGCGCTCCTTACGTCAGGTAAAATTATAATCGGGATCCCGCCGTCTAACAGAAGCTGGACATACGCGCGTGAAAGCTCGGGAATTCGCACCAGCGGAACCATCCCCAAATGGGCGATGGATCGCCCCAGTCGAATCACCTCGGAGAGCGGTTTAGCGCTGTGTTCGAGATCGATCCACACGAGATGGTATCCGAGCTGTGCGAGAAGTTCGATATCAATGGGTGTCGCGTCGCGGCAAATTACTCCGTACAGGCGATCATGTTTGTTCAGAAGTTGTGTGAGTCGATCTGCCAAAGTGGCCCCCTACAATATTCAATATATCGTCAATTCTGCATAAGCACCTAGTGGCTAGATGGGCTTGGACAGCGGGCGTGAATCGTATAAGCGAACCCGTCTCCGACAAACGGGTTAGCCCTATCCATTCACAGTCCCTGCATCTGATCCTGCAGATACTCGCGGCTTTGGTAAAGCGCTCTGTTCCACTCATCGGCGTGGGCATGTAACTCGACGCTTAAGTAGTGCTCGTAGTTCGCGTGTTTTAGAACCTCCAACACAGAACGAAAATTGATGTCACCTTCTCCCGGAATCTCGTGATGATGTACTTTTCCCTTTACGTCTGCTACGTGAATGTGTCGAGTATAGGGCAACGCATCAGCAATGCACGGCAATAAATCATCTTCGCAGCATTGGACGTGGGTGACATCCATGTTTAATCTGAACTGCGGCGAATCAATCTCCGTGATGATTGGAATAGCTTGGCTCGTTGTTTTTATGAAGCAACAACCACCGCCCATGGATGCAGGTAGAGGCGCTTCCGGCTCAAGTACCAAAATCACGTCGCCGGCATCTCTCAGGCAGGTGCGAATCCCCTCCGTCAGCATCTTTATCGCCTCTTCTTCGGAAACTCCTTCCTGCCGAATACCGCTTACGAATTGAACAACCGGTATGGACAATTCCCTTGCCATGTCAAGTGCGGTGCGAATAACATCGATCCTTTCCTTCCGGTCTTGTTCGCGGGCAGAGATCAGCGAAGGCTCGAACGCATCATCGCTAAGGAGGAACGGCGCACCGGTTGCCAAGGATACCGGTTTTATCGGCAGCGTAGCAAACAGTTCGTTCAATTCATCCATCTGTGCCTGCGTGGCGTCAAATGGGTGCAGATGTCCGTCGCGATAGAATAGATCTATCCCCTCATATCCGGCTTTGGAGGTTTCTTCAATTGCCTTATCCAACGGGAGGTTTTGCAGGCAATTGGTGTTGAAACTCAAAGGAAACATAGATTTCCTCCTGTTCACGCTACTATGCCCGTGTTCTGGGTATTCCATCCAGCAGAGAACGCCGCGACATCCATATCGCGCGGCATTTCGTTGAAGTAATAACGCACCGGACCAGACTGGAAACCCGGGGCAAAATGTACCTCATCCGCTTGGAGGCTGGCATCGATCGGTTCGAAGTGCCGCCAGAGTATTTCCGATTCCGCACGCGAGAAACGATCAGCGAAAGCAGGCCCCCAATTCAGCGTGGTCGGATGTCCCCTCGTAGAAAAATGGCGCATTTCTGGTAGGATACCGTTTTCTTTTGGGTGTTTAAGAATATGAATGAAATGTGCCTCCTTGGCCAAAAATACCATCAGTAAGAGTTTACCCTTTTTCCCGCTCCCGGGCTGTAGTTTTTCGAGTCCTTCATGGAAGGCTGCCACGTCTTGATTTATGGCCGCACGAAATACCGACGCCGTAAGGTCCTGCATCCAATTACTCTGCCGGTTCCACCGGTCGAACAGTGCTTGATCTGACGGAGACAAATATCGGATGTAGCTTAAGTCTTGGTACTGTGTGTGATTGGCGTAACCCCCATGAATTGTACGTCGCATCTTGGTGCTGTAATTGCTTCCCCAATGTAGAATCGGAAGAATGTAGACCACGCCGTCCCCGGCTTTCAGATTCACCGGTATTCCTTCAGGCAAGGGAACGCGGGGATCGGCAAGCAACTGCCGGTCCTCTTCCGCGGTGTTGAAGCGGCGGTGACTTCCGGGCACGACCCATAGTACGTCATCATCGTATAATGCAATGTTCCATTGTACGTACCGAGGTCCATTCTCCAGAAGGTCGTCGATGTAACCCTGCAGCGGCGCCGTGTTAAAGGGATGGAGGTCCCGGTGCCATTGCGCGGGCCCGTGGTCGCGCACTGGATTGCACATCATCATCATCTCCGTAACAGCCGCACCCGGGGAGTCCATCAGCTCGCTGCTAACGCCTAGGGTGTTCTCATAGAGCCAGAGTTCCACGGCGTTAATTGTACGCTCGTCGATTAACCCCGGAGTGTTGTGAAGGTTCAATCGAGGCTGCGGCGCCGTCTCCCATATCCCGCCCGGCGGATCACCCGGCTGACGCTCGCGCGCCCAATTACATTTCTGGCGCTCAACCAAGATTTCGTGGCTCGTGCGCAATTCCTCCAGCTTATCTGCCGGTAGGGCGTTCCGCACGATCAGGTAGCCGGTCTCTAGGAATTGATCTTGATTGAGTTTCACCGGTAGATACCCTCGTACATGTCAGATTCGTCACCAAGCCTATCAGCCACGATTGTGTTGTGTGAGATCGTCAGCGGGCAATACGGTACTACATTCTTTACCAACCAATCTTGCCGGTTCCGTGCTAGTGTTCTGCTAGAGTAGATTATCTACGAAGCGCTTTGCCGCCGCGGCAACCTCCCACGGATCTTCACGGTAACCGAAATGATGCGCTGCATACTCTACCGAAAGGAAGCCGGAGTAATTGATCTGGCGAAACGCACCAAATAGCTCTTTCCAGTCAATGATTCCTTTTCCCAAGGGAGGATAATCGAAGTCAACCGGAATGCCAAACAGCGAAGCCTGTTCCACCTTCGGTTCCCTCGGTTTTACGTCCTTCAAGTGGACATGCACAATGCGAGAACTCAGTGTTTTCACCCATTCTGCCGGATTCTCACCCATCGGGATCGAGTGGCTGCCATCAAAGTTCACTTGCAAATTAGTTGGCTCCAAATCAGTCGTCAATCGACCGAGATCAGTCATACTGGCGAGGAGCATAATCTCGTCAGCCTCAATCCCAAAGATGACGCCCCGCTCCACCGCGTAGTCGATGCATGCGGAAACACTTTCCACCAGCCATGACCAAGCGCGTTCTCTCGGAACCCCGGTTGGAGGTAATCCGCTGATGGCATGCACGATGTTCGTACCGACATCTCCGGCGAGGTCAATGCAGCCCTTAACAAATTCCAAGTGCTTCTGTCTCGCCGTGTCGTCGGCGTCAATTAGTGAGATATGCGCGCTAATAGACGAGATTTCAAGACGGTGCTCTTGTGACAACCGGCGAATCGCGGCTCGTTCCCTGATACCGAGGTCCGGGGTCACGTGCGGTTCTCCCCAAGGGCCGGTCTCGGCGTTCAATTCGAGACCTTGATAGTCCAAATCGGCAAGGCGCGGGATGATCTCTGAAAGCCGAAAATCGCTAAGCAGGCCGGAATGAATGCCGATTTTCATGGCAATTTCCCTTTGAGAGTATTAACACAGAAACACAATCATCGGCAATGCCCTCGGGAATCCGGAGCGGTGCTGCCATGGTCAAATGCCGTCTGCCAATCTATTGGTCCCACGCTTTTTTGTCTCGTCGATGCTCACCTGCGCAGCGATGGCTTCCGTGTTGGCTGCACAGCGGCGAAGGTAGGGCTTTCGGTGATGTTCCGCAATACCTTTCCACGCGTACGGATCCGTGCCGGCGACGGGGATAATTGCACGTCGGTCACCGGTAGAAGGCACCGGCAAATCCGGATTTGACCATGGCAATATGGACCATGCATTCATATAGTGATTGACCATAGCCCTTCGATAACCGGTGCTCCGGTTCTTCCGCGATGCGTGAAGAAGATATCCATTGAAGAAGATTACCGAGCCGGAAGATACCTCCACAGGTACGGCGAGTGACTCATCGAAGCCGTAAGATTTTGGCCCAATATCGTAGTGTTCGGGTTCATCATGGTCGCGCTGCGGCCAGAGGTAACCATTGCGATGCGAGCCGGGAATAACTCGGACGCAGCCGTTTTCAAGCGTTGCATCGTCAATCGCGATCCAGACGCCCGTCAGAGAGCGGTCGCGCGTTTGGATATAGAGTTCGTCCTGATGCCATGCCTGTCCTTGAAATTCGGGCGGTTTCACAAAGAGCATGGTCTGCATGCATTTGACGCTGCCGTCCCAAAAGGGTAGATGTGCAGCCACAATTTGAGCCAGCATACCGCAGATTTCGGGATGCCGGGCGTAGTTGACAATGACGGGGCTGATTAGGTGTGGATGGTGGATCGCCAGAATATTGCTCACGGCTTCATCATCCGAGATGTCAGGCGCAAGCGGCTGCAGATTGTCGGAAGGGTACTTTCCCTTGGCAATCGCTACGATCTCGCGCTTCAATTCGCTGATTTCTCCGGGTGACAACACCTCCGCCACAACCAGAAATCCATCCTCTAGATATCGATCGATCTGGTCTTGGTCAAGAGGTGGAGGAACTTCAATGCAGTCAGTATCCGGCATTGTCGTCATCGTTAATCACTTGTATTGAATATCCGAAGTTGATGGGCCGTCAACCCAATTGTGCGTGGGTCGAGCAAAATGAAAGAAAGAGCTGCATCCTTGATTCTCTTGGTGGAACGCGATTCTGGCGGAATCGAGGATTGAGAACCGATAGTATCTATGTCGTAGAGATCCGCACTGGATTGATTGAACTTGGCGGCAAGACAAACCATTCACTGGAGTTTCAACTTAGCACAGGTTGATGATTCTGTCAAGAAGAACATCCTTGACTCACTACAAGATGAGTGCTATAATGCACCCGCAGTGGTTGTTTACATTCGCCGCAGATACGTGCACGGGGCGCAATTGTGGACGACTGAAGTTCGTGTATAAGGTATAGCAAGTTCCTTGAAAACCAAATAATTTCCGTTCAGCATGGGTTGTTGCTAACTATCGGCTCATTCTGAGGAATCTAAGTTTTAACGCACACTTTGGAGGATTTTACCATGAAAGTTGCTTTAGCCTTAACAATTTCACTTTTGCTCGTATTTGCGGGATATACCTATGCCCTGCAAGTGTTGGCCGGTCCCGAAGTTTTCACAGACGTGCCAGACGGTACTCCCGTACCGTTCGACGTTGGTACCCAACCCCCCGGACTCTACTATGTCGAGTGGTCCGAGCCGACGGGAACGTCCGTCGGTATCTTCGGTGCAAACACGAACGTCTATGACGGTGGCATGGCATGGCGAGACCGAGAGCCGATTGAGGATAGCGTCTTCGATTTCTACATGGCGCTTACCACGGACACTGGCGAGCTAAACGATTGGATCATCGAAAAGAAAGATGGGGACCCTAACATCCCGCTCGCGTTAAGACAAGGACACCCCGATCTGCCCGCGGAGGAATATACGTCACTAGGGCAGTCCTTTACAGCTACAAAGGAGTTCACCCAGCTGGGAGTGAGGGTTGTACTCTGGACCATACCGGGCGGCGGCTACACGGTCACGTTGTACTCCGGCGATCCGCTGACCAGCGTCGAACCGAATGACAAATTGGCCACCACTTGGGCCAGCATCAAGAACCGGTAAGAATCCTAATGGTTTTTGAGGCAAACGAGGTGATCAGATGGTGTCACGCAGATTTAGTGTGAGCCTAATTTCCATGCTGAAAACGGTGTGATTCCATCTGATAATCTGTGCCGTTTTTACTGTCCGAAAATCAGACCTTGTTTCTTGACAAGGAGGAGATGATGCGTAAAGAATTCTCCATAGCGGCGATTACATTTTTGTTTGCATTTTCGGCATACACTATTGCGGATACCCCTCCAAAAGACGTCAAGATTGCCGATAAGACCTTCAAGGTTGGTACGGTGGTAGATGGTCACTTCTCGATAATGGAGTTTGATCGCCAACCCGCAAAGGACGAAGGTGACAGCCCCATCCTTTACTACCTTGAGATGAGTAAACCCACGGGAGCCTCCATCGGTGCCTGGGGTGCGTTGCACGACCCTTATCCTGATGGTAGGGCGTATTTGGATGGGAAACCGTATCCCGACAATGGAAAAGGCGACTTATATCTGCAGTATACGCCCGTTTTCGGAGCCGAAGGCTGGATCATAGAAAAGCGCGGCGGTGCCTTCGCCGTTGCATTGAACCATGACAAGAAAAACCACCAGACGTTAGGACAAACCTTCTTTGTTCCGGAGGAATTCAAAGGGCTTGCATTCGGAACGCCGACTTGGACTACCGCCGGCGGTTTCACATTGACTCTGTATAGAGGATTACTCCCGGGGGAGCAGCCACAAAGCGTCGAGCGGATCGGCAAACTAGCCACGACTTGGGCTAGGCTCAAGAAGCCGTACCTCGATTAAGAATGTTCCGCAGGGAAAATGGAGTTGTAACAGACTTGGCACTTCGGTAAGCGTATTTCACTCAATCGAGATGGATTAGGATCTTAAGACTCGCCAATTCCGAGAGTTCTCATATCGCTGCCATGTGGTACTTTGACCAATCTCTAGGCTACGGCCGTCGGCGCACCAGGCCTCTGCTGCTACACTCCGAAATCCCGTAATTCTTCGTCCCTTCACTCCTTCCGCCGCGCATTGTGGGGCGGCGAAACCTCATTGGGTATCTATTTGAGGTTCCAATCATCTCCTATCACGCGCGGCAAATGGTTCCTGTCTACCGCTATGCAGTGCATTGCGGGCACGTTTTCTCAAGTGTCGCAATCCCAAATCCATGAATCTACCGATTTCATGCGCGCGGCGACTCAGTCCTAATCTCAAATGCCGAGATGCATGCCTTCCACTTGTGCATCGGTGGGAGATAGTGTGACAAGGAGGCGAGCGTGACGGCTATAAAGGATAGTTTAGCAATTTTCGGTGGAAAGCCGGCGATGCCCGAAGGCCTAGAGCGCACGCGATGGCCGCGGTACAGCGAACAGGACCTTGAAGAATTGTGCCGCGTTTTAAGAGAGGAACAGTTAGCCGCCTGTGACGCACCGCAGGTTCTGGGTCTACAAGAAGATTGGGCGCGAAAGATCGGCGTCGAATACTGCCACGCTGTCGGAGCGGGAACAGATGCGCTTCATATGGCGCTGTGGGCTGCGGGTGTAGGTCCGGGAGACGAGGTGCTGGTGCCCGCGTACACCTTCCTGTCGAACGCCCTCGTCGTCCTCCATCAAGGCGCCGTACCGGTGTTTGTCGATGTGCAGCGCGATTCATACAACCTGGATCCCACTCAGATCGAAGGACAAATTACTCCCCGTACAAAAGCGATATTCCCGGTTCACCTGGGCGGCCTGCCTGCGGACATGGATGAGATTAACGCTATTGCACGGAAACACGACTTGGTGGTGATTGAGGATGCGTGCCATGCCCCCGGTGCAACCTACAAGAGCCGGTTCGTCGGGGACCTGGGTGATGCCGCCGGGCTCAGCATCAACGCCATGAAGAACCTACCCTCGGGAGAAGCCGGTCTCTTCAGTACCCGCCATCAAAGCTTCTATGAGCGAGTGGACGGGCTCTGGCTGCGCGTCAAGTTTCATGAGCCACGCGAAGAACTCAAGTATCCCTTTGCCACACTGGGCTACAACTATCGATGCAACGTCATGTCGGCGACGCTGGCTCGATGCCAATTGGCTAAGCTCGACGAGTTGAACGCAATCAGGCGATCAAACTGCGAGAGGCTTAGCGATCAGCTTCGAGATATACCGGGCGTTATCCCGCCACTAGTGCCGCAGGATAGGAGCCACGTGTACCACCTGTATCGGGTGCGGTTCGATCCGAAAGAAGCCGGGATTGATGTCCCACCCTCGGAATTCCGCGCAAAAGTGGTCGCGGCACTTGGCGCCGAAGGTGTTCTTTGCCGCGCTTGGATGAACTGGACGATTCCCTCGTTACCAATTTTCACACAACCCGAGGAGTTCGAGTCCCGATATCCTTGGCACCGACCATGGAGTGCTGATTACACATACAACCCGCAAGATTTTCCCGAGGCAATCAAAGTCGTGGAGGAGACCTCTCTGGTCATGGAGGCGCCGACCGCCGCGAGTGCGCGAGTGATAGACTACATGGCACATGGATTTCACAAAGTGTTTTCGCAGCTAGATGAGGTGATGAAACTGGATCTGCCGCAGGGGTTAAGGGACGGCAGCGCGGCAAGTTTAGACGAAATACGAAGACTGTTGCCCTAAACGCTATACTTCACACTGCTAAAAATTGCGTGTTTTCAAGCGTCTGGTAGGTAGGTGCGGTTTCCAACCGCACCGATACTCCAATCCTTGTAGGAGCAATCTTCGAATCGCGACTTACTGGTGCTACGCAATTCTTATTAGAAACCATTATTACTGATAAAAAAGCGCAACATTAGCCAACCTAAAGTATAGAAATAGCAAACGGGTAGATCGGGAAGGATCATATGCCGAAAACGCTGCGAGTCGGAATCATTGGAACCGGTTATGCCGGCTGGTGTCACGCCAAGGCGTTTTCACGTTTACCAGACGTTGCGGTGACCGCCCTTTGGAACCGCACCTACGCGCGTGCTGAATGGTTAGCTTCGGTCCTTGCCCGAGCGGATATAAAAATCTTCCCGGATTGGCGGGATCTGGTTCAGAGTGGGGATGTCGACATCATTAGCATCACGACAGACCCGGCGTTTCGGCAAGCTCCTTTCGCGGAGGGATTAGCGCAGAATCTGCATGTCCTGGTTGAGAAACCGCTGGCGTCGGGCTTATCCGAGGCTAAAGAGATGGCGTCGATGGCTCGGCAGGCTCGCACCGTGACCGCCGTCAGTTTTAATTGGCGTTATTCGCCGGGCTTCCAAACTTGCTGGCGGGCGATTCAACAGGGGCAAATCGGCGAGTTGATGGATGTCCGGACGGTGTGGCGAATGCGATATAGCCCGTCCTTTGGCTCCGTTCGTTCATGGTCGGAGATGAGTGGAGCGCTACGAGAAGCGGGCAGTCACGAGTTTGATCGGTTACGTTTTCTGACCGGCTGGGAATTCAAGAGCTTGGTTTGTTCTTTGAGGTCTCCTCAAGAGTCACGGACGACTGTGTCAGACAATCCAACATCGTCTGACACGTCGGCGTTGGTGATGACAGAGATGTCCGATAGTGGCGCCGGCGTTCTTCAATTGGCGATTACCTCTGGGAATCCCGAGCGGCAGATAACAATCGGCGGCGAAAGCGGTACACTGGCTCTGACCAGCGAATGGGTCACGCGCCGGCAGAAGGAGGATTCAAACAAATGGCGGATTCTGAGTAACGAGGTTCAAGTTCTCAGGCAGCGTGCCGATGAATCCGCTCCGGTCAAACTGGAAGTCGAAGAATCGGATCGGCAACCGGAATCGGTGCAATCAGGACAACATGCTTGGAACCGATTAATTGCTGACTTCGTGACCGCCGTTCGTCGTGATGACTTTAAGCATGAAAGTTTCCCTCACCTCCCTCACATCTCGGATGGGCTGGCTGCACAGCAGGTTATCAGCGCCTGCGAGCAGTCTCACGCCGAGCGGCGATGGGTAGACCTGGAACAAGACCTTGCTACAGTAGTTTGTTAGCGAAAGAAAGCGGCAGTTGGAGCAAAACCAAATCGCAGAACGTGCGCTTTAGTGGCAAAACTTTCCACATCAATTCTGAGGTGACGGTACATGCGCAAGCTACGAGTTCAGATTGGAGAGCCAAGAATAATTCGCGGAGACTATTACGATTATGGTACGTTCGGCGGAATTGCGAAAGTTGAGGACAGGCTTATCGTTTCTGCCAGCATCGGTATTGACAGGCACCGCACCAAAGAGGAAATACTGCGAGACTGGGAGGAAGAACCGGGACAAATCAAGTCTTCCGATGACTTCATCATGAAACCGATAGACGAAGACATACGCAGGCTCGGCGGTAGATGGTGTCTGAAATCAGATGATGCGGGCGAAACTTGGGAAGACTACGGCGCGCCCACAACGCAAATGAGCGAGTTGAGGGACGGAAGTCTGTACGGCACAGGGCAAGGAATGGAGACGGAAGAGGGGCAATCGATAATGGTTTGGAGGTCGTTTGACAAAGGAGACACCTATGTAGGGCCCGAGTATGTGCCGGTAATAGGACCTAGTCTTGAGAGCAGATCTGAGGCTCAACATGGACTTAATCAGTTCGGTTTCATCGGTCGCGACATCGCGGAACTTGACGATGGTACACTGTTGGTACCCGCCTGTCTCAGGTTCAGCGGAGACACAAAATACCGGAACGTGATATATCGCTCGACGGATCAAGGAAAGAGCTTCCATTACTACTCCACGATGACGATGGAGCCGGATTTTCAGAACGATTTTGGCGAGCCCAATATCGAACTCTTGTCCAATGGAGATCTGATCAGCATGCACAGAACGGGTAGTTACATGCCATTGTGGCAGTTTATTTCTTCGGATGGCGGTGCCACATGGAGCGGCCCATCGGATCCGGGTGCGCACGGTGTATCTCCGGACATGGTAAGACTCGGCAACGGGGTACTTGCTTGTACCTATGGACGACCCGGCTGCTGGATAATGTTCAGGCCCGATGGGACTGGAGACGATTGGACTGAAAAAACCTGCATTTGGAACGGTCACACTTTGGTAACGTATGAGGAGCCAAATCTCGGACACGTTCCCCAACGACGCGACGACAGAAGTGAGTGCTATTCCTGTATTAGAGAGTCGTCCCCCGGCACGCTTCTTTTTCTTTTTGCCGCTCCCACATGCATGGATGACAGAAGTGTGTCGAATCCTTGGGACCCGAAACAGGTCAGAAAATTCTCAATTTGGGGAGTCAACATAGACGTAGCGATCAATTAGAAGGTAACAAGTAACAGTACGGTGAGCAACAGTTTAGAGATTGCCTGAAAGATTTCCGCGCGGGAGATAAACGAGAAACGAATTCGCATCACTGTGGTAGCACCCATCATTCCTATTGAGGTTATTCTTTCGACAAGTAACCCTTGGTTTTCGCTACAGAGGAGCGCAACATCTGCATAAGGCGTCTGACTCAATAGTCTAGGTAGGAGGGGCATCTTGCCCCGACGTTGTGTCTAGGGCGCACATTATCCTTGGCGGACTAATTTCCTTTTCAAGGGATACTCAACTCTCGCTCTATGACTGGTTCTGAGAGAGTATTACTTGGCAGCAAACACCCGATGCATTAGTGCGTGGCTTACACTACGACTCTGATCATCCACCCTATACAATCCCACCGTTCGGAGATGTCTGACAATTCAGAGTGCCGCCCATCAGCTATTTCCGTCCGTTCTCTGGTTATCGCCTTCGGGCTGGTAGTATTCCTTTCGGCAACAACACCATACGTGGAAATGGTGATTGCCGGCACCCAGATCGCGGCAATCTGTCCACCGGCGGGAGCCTTTTTCTTGCTGGTCTGCCTGGTAGCCGTCGTGAACCCCGCGTTGAGGTATTTCAGCAAACAATCCCGGCGAGGTCTCCGGCAAGGCGAGTTAACAGTCATCTATTCCCTCCTACTTTGCACCGCCACCATATCATCCGTTCAGTTTGCCCAGTTTCTCGTGCCGATGATCACGGGCGCGTACTATTTCGCCACACCCGAAAATGACTGGGCGTTAAGCATACAACCGCTTATACCCGACTGGTTTAGTCCGCGAGACTCCGACGCGATAAAATCTTTGTATGAAGGCCAGTCGGCACAGCCTGGAATTCCTTGGAGACCTTGGATTAAGCCACTTCTATTTTGGGCGCCGTTGATTATGGCATTCTACTTTGTCATGATTTGCATATGCGCTATCCTGCGACGGCAGTGGGTGGAGACGGAACGGCTAGCGTTCCCGTTGGTGCAGGTGCCGTTGGAGATGACACGGGATGTAGGGGAAGGGCCTGGCCGTGCGGGCATAGGACCGTTTTTCAGAAACAAACTGATGTGGCTCGGGTTCATGGTACCCGTAACAATTCACGCGCTAGACGGTCTGCATCAACATTTCCCGGTCGTTCCTCATATTCAAGTGCGCGGGATAAATCTTGCTGCCCAATTTGTCGGCGAACCATGGAACGCCATCGCGCCGTTCGTCTTCAACCTCTATTTCAGCGTGGTCGGATTTGCATATCTCCTAAGCCAAGACCTGTCCTTCAGTTTATGGTTTTTCTTCTTGCTGTTGAAGGTCGAATACGTGCTAGGCGCGGTATTCGAATGGAAAACATCTGCCGGGCTGTACGGAACCGGGAGATTCCCGTTCGTTATGGCGCAGCAATCCGGCGGTTTCATCGCCCTGGTTCTAATGTCTGTATGGTTGAGCCGACGTCACTTAAGAAACGTGGTGGCATCAGTGTTCTCTCGCGAGAACGGCGACGACACGAGTGAACCGTTGTCTTACAGATGGGCTGTCTTGGGATGTTTGGCGGGATTATGTTTCATGTCGTGGTGGTGCTGGAGCGCCGGCATGTCGCCCGTGATGGCGTTATCGCTGTTTATCCTAACCACCATCTTCATGCTGGGTGCGACGCGGATGATGGCGGAAGGCGGAATCAACTTCATCTGGTCCGCACAAAGTGGCCCCAACTACGTGCTACATAGCATTGGCGGTCGAAGCTTTTTCAAAGGCACCAACGGCTTAATGCTCATGACCCTCCCGTTCGTAATGTGGAACTTCCGTGGCCTGGTAGTGCCGGAGGCTATGGAGGCATTCAAATTGAGCTCGCACAGTCGCATCAACATGCGGAGGCTCACTTATGCCATCCTCGTTGCCATCCCTGTTGCCATGATTGTGTCGTATTGGTCAATGTTGTATCTGAGTTACACGTTCGAAGGTGGCGGTTTGGCGATAGATAATTACAGATTCGTCCATGTGGCAACGAGACCGTTTCAAGAACTGTCCGCCGTTCTCACGGATACCAGTGGTCTAAGCATGACCCGGGTAAATTTTATCGCGGGCGCGACCGGGTTCGGAGTATTTTTGACCGTCATGCGAGCGCGCTTCTTGTGGTGGCCATTCCATCCTACGGCATACGCTGCCAGCACGACTTTGGCCATGAGGTACCTATGGTCGTCGATATTTTTGGCGTGGCTCTGCAAGCTTTTAATCCTACGTTACGGCGGGATAAGACAGTACGGGCGGATACGACCCGTATTTCTCGGATTGATATTTGGTGAACTGCTTATGATAGCCCTCCTACTGGTCGTCGAGGCGTTTACGGGAATCAGAGGTCATTCGCTGATTCCCTAGAGCGCGGGTCCGGCAATCAAAAGGGCGTAAGTCTGCGTGGTGCTTCGCTACAGCGCGCGGAGCGGATCGAAGATAGGCCAGTTCGAATCACGGTAGCCCCGATTCTCACCGCTCACCGCAGTTTGGTCCTTGACAGGGATGCGTAGATGTATATAATCACTGCCACATTCCGAAAAGATCCGGCATGCCGTAAAACTCCCGAGAAGAGGAAATCCTATCTTGACAGACACACTATTCCCCACGACTGTCATTGGCAGTCTCCCTCGACCGGTCTGGGTTGGGGAGCTGGTCCTTGCCCGCAAGAATGGGCAGATATCCGAAGAAGAAACGGATCGCCTACTTGACCCGGCCATTGAATCGGTTTTGCGCCTGCAAGAGTTGGCCGGTTTGGACGAACTCACCGATGGCGAATGGCGTCGGGAAAGCTACGTCAAGGTCTTTGCCGACCGTGTGCGGGGTTTCAAGCCCGACCTCAACCCCAGCGGTGGATTGCCTTATCCGGCGGTGGTGGAACAAATTGAGTATCACCGCCCGCTGGTGGTCGATGAAATTCAATACATACGAGAGCGTACCCAACGGCGTATCAAGGCAACATTACCCGCTCCGTACATTATTGGCCGACGGATGTGGCACTCGGAGTATTCAAAAGCGGCTTATCCCACTCGCGAGAAGCTGATGGCCGATTGTGTGCCGATTTTGCGGAAGGAAATTGAGCTAATCCGTGAAGCTGGCGCGGACACAGTGCAACTTGACGAGCCGTGGTTGAGTGCGATGGTCGATCCCAGCTTTCGGGCGCGGGAGGGTGTCGGTAATGTGGAGTATGAGATGGACTTATGCGTCGATCTAATTAACCAAACTCTGGATGGGATAAAAGGCATTGCGACAGGGATGCATCTGTGCCACGCACACTTCGACCGCAAGCATGGTACTGAAGGTCCCTATGAGCTGATTATGCCGGCATTAGCGAAGGTACAGGTTGGAACAATCTCGATGGAATACACCACACCGGTCGCCGGTGGGTTGGCGTCGCTAGCGCAGTTTCCTGAGAATGTGCGATTGGGTTTGGGGTGCATCGATCATTGCAATCGACAAGTAGAAACGCCAGAAGCTGTAATCTCGCGTGTGGAAGGAACCATGCGTTATGTGGATAAAGAACGCATCACCCTGCATCCGGATTGTGGCTTTTCGCCATCGGTTCAAAACCCCATGGATTTAGACGAAGCATATCTGAAGCTAAAGGCTATGTGTCAGGCAGCAGCGTTACTCCGCTCGCGATACACTTGATGTGGCTTTCGGTTGAAGCGTTGCATACTTCACGACGGGGCCATCCTTGGGTACGATGCATATTTGGACGAAAACCGTCCTTATACACCATAATGGCCACAAGCATTTGGGAGTTGCCGGTTAGTGGGTAGTTGCAATCAGCCGATTCCAATCTCGCGCAGATAGGCGCGCGTGCGCTTGGCAATGGGAAAAGGTTTGTCGAACGACGCCGGATACATGTCTTGTTCAACAATTGCAAAGCCGTCGTAGTTGATGTCACGCAGCACGTCCCGAAACGCGAGAAAATCCACTGCGCCTTCGGAAGGTTCAACAAACATATCCATACTGACAGCGGTGGCAAATGGAATGTTTTCGGCGTCGACTCTTTCCCGTATCTTCTCGTCAATACTCTTGAGATGCAAGTAAGGAATCCGCTCGTGATGACGCCGCATAAAATCTACCGGGTCCCCGCCGCGGTAGGCATGGTGACCGGTGTCATAGCAGAGCGACACCCGGCTCGGATCGGTCTGTTCCAAGAACGCCTCAATCTGATCATCATAATCCACATGTGTATCGGCATGGTGATGGTAGACCAACTGCAACCCGAATCGATCGCGCGCGATATCGGCTACCTTGTGCGTGGTATCGATTAATCGTTTCCATTCGCTTTCATCAAGTCTATCCGGTCTCTGCGATTCTCCGGTGAAAAGGTCGGTATAGACGTCGTCAATGAGCACAAGGTATTCAGCGCCAAGCGATGCCAAAGATTCACCTGCTCCCAGCACCTGTTCTTCCAATGTCTCCCACGATGCCGGATCCTCAAGGTGATCCATGGCAAACGTCCCGGACACCTTCAAGCCCCGCTTCTCCAGTTCGGATTGGAGCGTGGACAGATCGGTGGGGAGATAACCATAGGGCCCCAGTTCGGTCCACTGATAACCGGCTTCGGCGATCTCGTCCATAAATCGGCGCCATGGCGTCTGTTGTGGATCGTCCGGAAACCAGACTCCCCAACTATCGGGCGCACTTCCAACTCTAACGTCCATGTTTTCCCCCTTTCCGAGTAAGCGTTTTGTAAGGTTAAACGGGATTATTCAACCTTCAGTATCAGATGAATAAAACCCGCTGCTGCTGCCAACCGTGTCCGCCGTAATCATGGGGTAAGGTATTCAACCGCCCTCTGACCACGCACGGACTCATAAGGTTCTGCATACTCGACGCCGACGATACGTCCGAAAAATCTGTGCTCTATCCGTGAATCCTCGGCGTATTTCTCGGCGTCGAATCCCCCTGCTATACTACCCCACGAAGCGATGCAAGCCTCAATCTTCTGTTCCATGGTGTCGCTAATGTCCACGTATATATCGGGCGGCGTGGGCATTGGATAATTCAACCCGCCAATGAAATCCATTGTAGAGTAGTATATCGTCTTTGCTCGATGAGGAGCGTCTACGTCAGGGTGGCGCCAAACGGGCGCACGGTCAATCATCCGTGCTGTTACACCGTGATCATGACCGCGCTCGGCTTCTTTAAACGGGTAATGCACGCTAATAACTATATCCGGTCGAGTGTCTTGGATCACCTTGCCTACCTCTATAAGTGATTCTTTGGTCGCAACGAGAGGCGAATCGTCGAAATCCAAAAAACGGTAGTCATTTACTCCAAGGATTTTCGCAGCCTCGGTGCTCTCCTCTCTCACAATGTCCTTGATTTCCTCGACACTCTTGTCGCGGAGCCTCTCCGTATGAACATGGATGCCGTAGGTTACGGATAAGAGAATTACGTTGTCACCTCTCTTGGCATGTTTTGCTAACGTTCCGCCTATACCGGGAAAAGCATCTGATGGATGCGCGCCAATACCCAAGACGGTAAGCTTCTTAGACTCAGACATAGCCGTGGTTCCTTTATGAGGAATGTAGGTTTTATGTGCTAGAATAGGGAGAAACAGACACTCGCGAATCGGAACGGTTCATACCCGATCGTTAATTTTACCCCGTAACGAGATGATAACCCATTCGCGAGGGGAGCACAAGCACATTCTATCCGTTATACAGGAGGATTACGTCCATAGCCCCTAATATTCGCACAAGTTTCGGTCTGGAGGAAAGGGATCGACTGGTCCAACGCGAAAAATTCGTGCGTCTACGAACTTAAATGCTTTTTGCTTCGTATTGTCGATATCTAGGTTTCAATTGAGGCACATGATCAAGCCAACTGATTGTCGTAAACGCGGTGCATTGGCGGTTTCTGCGAAAATAGATAGATCTCATATGGGATCCCGGCATCTTGACAGGAATTGGGATTCGTGCTAGGCTCTGCATCGCCATGAACAAACCCTTCCAGCCTGTCGTTCCCACTTTTGAGCAATCGCATAATCCTAACCCCTGCACATTCCGCGCAGTCACTGTTGGTGTTGTTGGTTCATTGGTTGTCGGCGTCGGAACCACCTACAATATCATGGTGGTTCACGGCTCTTACATGGCAATAGATTTCAGCACCGCGGCGGCAATCTTCGTTTTCTTTGTCCTGACCTTCATCGTTAACGCCGGGGTTGGGCGCGTGAATTCCCGTTTTGCGCTCAATGGCGGGGAGTTGAGAGCGGTTTACATGATGTTGGTGGTCGCCTGCGCAATTCCGACGATGGGGTATAGCGCGCAACTGCTGCCAATCATAACGGCGCCGTTCTACTATGCCACACCTGAAAACGGTTGGGCGGAACTGATCCAGCCGCACATCAAGCCGTGGTTGACGCCGCAGAGCGATTTGGGCATCACGTATTTCTACGAAGGGCTGCCAAGTTGGGAAGCCCGCATCCCTTGGGAAATCTGGATTAAACCGCTGCTGGTTTGGGGAAGCCTCGCCATGGTGCTGTACCTCGTGATGATCTGCATGATGGTCATTCTGCGCCGACAGTGGATGGAGCACGAGAGACTTGTCTATCCGCTTGCCCAACTACCGATAGAGATGACTGCGCCAAGCGGGGGTTTCGGGCTTAGTTCCTTGTTCAAGGACCGGCTCATGTGGCTCGGTTTCGGCACTGTTTTTCTTGTGGCGAGCCTGAAAGGGCTCCGCTTCTACAATCCCGCCGTTCCGCATGTAGAGCTAGAACAAGGAATCCCCATCTTCAAAAACACTCAGACACTCTTTTTCCGACTCAGTTTCCCCATGCTCGGTTTTTGCTATCTGGTGAACCCGGCTGTTGCCTTCAGCATGTGGTTTTTTAATCTGCTCAGCTTGCTGGTGCGCGGTGTTATGGCGTATTTCGGGTATCGAATGACCGAAAATCTGGGCATCTACGGATCGCCTTCCCCTCTCTTCAAGCACTTGGGGATGGGCGCCATGGTTGTGTTGGTCCTTGCCAGCTTCTGGTCGGCGAGAACTCATCTCAAGGCGGTTATGCGGAAAGCGTTCCTAAACACGCAAGCCGTTGACGATTCCGACGAAATAGTCTCGTACCGCGCAGCCGTTTGGGGATTGCTCCTCGGGTCGATTTATATGGGACTATGGTTAAACGCGAGCGGCATCCCGGCTCTTATGGTGATTGTATTTCTGTTTGCAGTCTTCGTAATCTTCATCGGACTTACGCGGATTGTCGTCGAAAGCGGAATGGCGGTCGCGGTTGCTTCGACAATCGGGTCGTCCTTTGTCATCTCGGGATTCGGTGCAAAGCGGCTTGGCGTCGCCGGAATTACGGGCATGGCGCTCACTTACGTCTGGTCAGCGGATGTGCGGATATTCGTGATGGCGTCTGCCGCAAACGGGTTGAAGGTGATTGACGGTGCGGGTCAAGACAAGCGCCGATTGTTCTGGGCTATGATGTTAGCCATAGTGGTGTGCATGGTGTCGTCGATTTGGATGCTGCTGTGGCTTTCGTACACACACGGCGGGGTCAATGGGAATGGCTGGTTTTACGGCGGCGGTGCTAGGGCTCCGTACGATTTCATTGCCACGCTACTGATGTCCCCGCCAGACGCGAATTGGGTTGGTTGGTGGTTTCAAGCAGTCGGTGGCGGGATTACGGGTTTATTGATGTTCTTGCGTGCGCAATTCCTATGGTGGCCCTTTCATCCGATCGGCTTCGTCATCGGCCCGATCTGGTTGATGGATCGACTCTGGTTTACCGTTCTTCTCGCGTGGTTAATCAAGGCGTGTATCCTCAAATACGGCGGCTTACGGGGCTACCGTCGAGCGCGGCCGCTGTTTCTCGGTTTGATCTTGGGCCAGTTCACGTGCAACGGCTTCTGGATCCTGATTGATCTGTTAACGGGACAAAAGGGAAACTCGATCTTTTGGATTTGATTGGAAGGAACATCTCGTGTACCATAATCTTAGGCTTAGTCTTTCCGACAAGGTGATTGCCGCATCAAAGCAATGGTGAAATGAAGTCCTGCGTATTAGGAAATTTGCAGCGAGTCGGGCTAACGGGGTTTAGATGTATGATCCTTTTAAAAAGGACGGGAGGATACCGATACAACTCAAGATATCAACATCAAAAGGGTTGCACGCCCTGTTTGACAATGAAATATACGTACCTATTGCCGTAGAACAAACGAAATAAAGGGTGATTCGTATGAAGATGCAGTTAAGAATAATCGGAGTTGTGTTCATAATATTGGGGTTTGCTTGGGGCCCAGTTCATGCGCAGGTTGTAGACATCCCGGACCCGAACCTCCGATCCGGGGTACGCGCAGCACTTAATCTGCCCGACGGCCAACCGATCACGCGAGACGCTATGCTGCAACTCACCAATCTCGATCTCATAGACCACGGCATTGAAGATCTGTCCGGTTTGGAGTTCGCAATAAACGTCACGTGGCTGAGGATAGCGTACAATCCGATAACGGATCTGCGGCCTATCGCCGGGCTGACGAAGTTGACAGAGCTGCAAATGTACGCGACGCCAGTCTCGGATATTACACCGCTGCGCAATCTGACAAGTCTTCGAAGTATTCATGCGAATTATTCCCACATTGCGGATATCAGTCCGCTCGCCAACTTGCTCAACCTTGAGGAGCTCTCTCTGGAGGGGAATGACATCACGGACGTTACGCCGCTCGCCAACCTGATTAAACTCGATAAACTTTATCTGAAAGGCAACCTCATCGTTGATCACAGTCCGCTTGAAGGATTGTCCTTAACCGAGTTTAAATACGATGACTAGCAACCGTGCAACGAGCCGGCGCGGCCGCTTCAACCGCGATTGGAGAATCGCAGTTTCCCGTCGGTGTTCAGCGCCTGGGGCGGCGTAGGTTGGAGTCCGGTGCTCAATCAGCCGCATCTCAGCGACGTGGAACAGATGGCGCAGCACGATCTTTACTGGTGCTGTTTGCATTGGGAACACAAGTTCCGTCGGAACGGAGACACGTGGGAGTTGTGGGGAAAGGGAGACCCGACTAGCATGCATCTTATTTACGAAGAAAATTCTGACATGATTAATCTGGCGGGGTTACATTTTCCACCGGAGGATCCCGAGGATCTTACCGATCCCAATTTCCAGCGCGATACTATCCAAAAGGCCGTCGCCATAGCGAAGTGCGGGCTCTATGACGGCGTGTTTTTCGACTACTGGGGCGGATTTCGATACTCGCCAGCTCAGGTAGATGGTATGGTCGCCATTGTAAAAGGAATTCGGGAAAACACCCGAGAACACTTCCTAATCATTGGAAACACAAACCATGAAACCGCACCGGCAACAGGCGAATATATAAACGGGATTTTCATGGAATCCGCGGTGCCCGGCTACCTTGACACGCCTGAATCTCTTGAACTAACCTTACTAAAACTTGAAGATACGCTGTCCTGGGCGGAGAATAATCTTAAAGCACCTCAAATTAACGCACTGGAAGGGCAGGCGTATGATGACGAACCTCTTGATAGCCCGAACAATTTACGATGGATGCGCGCTATGACGACACTCAGTCTAACGTTTACCGATGGGTACGTACTCTTTCAGACTGATTGGTGGGAAGGTGTTCATCAGCACTGGCACTACTGGTATGATTTCTGGGATGCGGATTTGGGGCAGCCGGTGGGTGACAAGGAGCAACTGTATCAAGGTATAGAGGGGCTTTATATCCGGGAATTCACGAACGGCTGGGCCGTCTACAACCACAGCGGGAAGCCGCAAGTCGTAACGTTGCCGGAAAAGGTGCGAGGCGTCGCTAGTGGACTCGTGAACACGGAGCACGCGTTGCCGAATCTCGACGGGGAGATTTATTTGCATGTCAAACCGAAGAATCTGGCGGATGTGAACGGAGACGGGGTGGTGAATATCTTCGACTTGACAATCGTGGCTCAAGCGATTGGGACAGATGATCGACAGGGCGATGTGAACGGGGATGGGCTGATTAACGTGTTTGATTTGGTTGTAGTTGCCAATGCTTTTTAACCAGCAGCAGGGTTGCCACATCGGAGTAATGGAAGAATGGAGTCTGGCGTATTTGGTAATTCGCAGCGAGTTGGGCTAGCGGGATTATTTTGCGGCTTCGTACTCTTTCCAATTCACGTGAATAGAACAAAGGAGCATATAATATGAGCCGCAGAAAAGCGGTAACGACCGGTTTGGACGAATCTGACGGCGTTGAAATCGACACGCCTACTTTCATCGAGCAAGGGGATGTCCGGATGATTCTCATACCTGCCGGCGAGTTCATTGTGGGGAGTACGGAGAAAGAAGGCTACAACGATGAGCGTCCGCCGGTTACAGTGGATCTGGACGCTTTCTATATCGACAGGTGTGAAGTGACCAACGCACAATTCATGTTGTTTACGGAAGCGACCGGACACAGAGCGCCGATGTATTGGGACGATGAAAAATATAACCATCCGGAACAACCGGTCGTTGGCGTTACTTGGCACGATGCCGCCGCTTACGCCAAATGGGCTGGGAAACGACTTCCTACCGAAGCTGAATGGGAAAAGGCGGCGCGCGGAACCGATGGAAGACTGTATCCATGGGGTAACGAATGGGATGGCTTAAAATGTAATGCGAATATCGGCGCGGATAGCCGCCAATCCCCGGCTCCCGTGGCTAGCTTTCGCGGCGGAGCAAGTCCTTACGGCGTCATGGATATGGCAGGCAATGTCTGGGAATGGTGCGCTGATTGGTACGGCAGCAACTATAGTCGAAGCCCGCGCAAAAATCCTAGGGGAGCAGATTTTAGCGGTGAACGTGTATTACGCGGCGGATCATGGTGTACCACTGACCATGCCTACTTGCGTTGTGCCAATCGCAACTGGTTTTCGCCCGATTTCGGGTTTGACGACGCCGGTTTTCGATGCGCTCGCGATGTAAGTGCTTGATACTTCGTTCCCATATTTGGCTCCAGCCCTTTTTTGCTGACTACTATCCACTGAACACCTACTTTCAGTTTTTTGGCTTGACGGCTCTTTGAAGGAGGAGTATGATTCGCCCAACTCGCCCGCTTGCCGTTCACATATGCTGCCCAGTCCCCGAAAGAAAGGAGAGTTTATGATTAGAAAGGCAATGGTGATGCAGGTGAATCCCGATAAACACGACGAATATCGAAAGAGGCACAATCCAATCTGGGAAGAACTTCAAGCTGTGCTGAAAGCGCATGGAGTGCACAACTATTCAATATTCTTGCATTCAGAAACGAACCAACTATTTGCCTATGTCGAGATTGAAGACGAATCTCGCTGGCAAAGTATCGCCGATACGGAGATCTGCAAGAAGTGGTGGGCGTATATGCGCGATATCATGCAATCCAATCTCGGACAATAGCCCCTGTTCCCAAGAATTGGACGAAGTCTTCCATATCGATTAAGAATCACGTCCGTGACGACGATGCCACCGTAGCAGCGGAATAGTAGGACTTCAACAACAACCGCCTTTATGGACAGACCAAACATTCTTTATCTCCATTCGCATGATACAGGGAAATACATTCAGCCCTATGGCCATGCCATTTCTACTCCGCGTCTTCAGAAGTTAGCCGAAGACGGGGTTTTATTCCGCCAGAATTTCAGTGTTAGTCCTACATGTAGCCCTAGCCGGGCAGCCCTGCTGACCGGATGTTACCCTCATGAAAATGGTATGAGGGGATTGGCGCACCGAGGATATTCACTTGAATGACTACGGACAACACATCATTCATACGCTACGCCGAGAGGGTTATGTGTCGGTCCTAGCCGGTATTCAGCATATTGCCAGTGCTCAAGAGGAAGAGGAAGCATGGCGGATTATCGGTTATGACACATGCCTGGAAGGCGGCCAATACGAGCAACAGGCTGCCACGTTTCTGGAGGGGGCTCCCAAGACGCCCTTTTTTCTCGACGTTGGTTTTCATGAAACCCACAGGGAATTCCCCGCTCTCCAAGACTCGTCGGACAACCCAAACTACTGCCTTCCCCCTTCACCACTTCCGGATGCACCTGAAACACGGGAGGACATGGCAAGATACAAAGCGAGTGCCCGAGAATTGGATCGAAAAATGGAGGTTGTACTTGATGCTCTGGAACGATCCGGCCTGGCGGAAAACACATTGGTGATTTGCACGACCGACCACGGGATTGCCTTTCCTCGTATGAAATGCAATCTGTATGATTCCGGCATCGGCACTATGCTCATTATGCGCGGGCCGGGCGGCTTTGCAGGGGGCAAAATTATCGATTGTATGACAAGCCATCTCGACATTTTCCCCACGGTGTGCGACCTTCTCCAAATTGAAACCCCGCCTTGGCTACGAGGTAAATCGCTTCTGCCTCTTGTAAGCCAAGAGACTCCAACGTTGCACGACGAACTATTCTTTGAAATTAATGACCACGCTGCTTATGAAGCCGTGAGAGCCGTGAGGACAGAGCGGTGGAAGTATATCAGGCGTATTGACGAGTATCGCACACCGGTTCTTCTCAATTGTGACAATGGTGAGAGCAAATCCCTGTGGCTAAACCATGGATGGGAGGATCAACCTGTCCCGGAGGAATCACTGTACGATTTAGTGTTCGACCCAAACGAGACCAACAACTTGGCCGGAGATGCGGCGAGTCAAGGGATTCTGAAGGTGATGAGGGAGCGCTTAATGCGGTGGATGGAAGCAAGTAACGATTCCCTGCTGGATGATTTCATGCGTAACCTACCGGACGTGGAAAGCGAACCAACCAGCAGCGTACTTTAACTCGATTATTAGGAGGATATTAATGCTAGAAATTGTCGGCGAAGGGATTATCTCCCGTGAACCGGGGCGCGGCGCCTATATGCCGATTATCACCCCGCTGCCGGACGGAACGCTAATCGCCTGTCAACATGTGGGCGCCGAGTTGGGGGCGGCGGACAACTACATTGAGGTGCTCCGCTCCGTTGATGACGGCAAAACCTGGCTCAACGAGGGCAGTATCCATGGTGACGGGCATCCCGGCGACGACTGGAGTTACCGAGCCCCGAAAATCAGTGTTGTGCCTGACGGGCGACTGGTGATGGCTGCAACTCGCTTTGAAGCAAACAAGAAGCAACTGTTTGACCCGGAGTCGGAAATCCTGCAGCGTCCGGAGATGCTGCTCTATTGGTCGGAAGACCAAGGACGCACATGGTCCGCACCGCAGGCAGTTCCCGTCAACCTGCCGCCCGAGAAATACACGTGCAATGGGACCAGCGGCGTCGAGCAACTAGCGCCGGATCGTTGGATGTACCCGCTGGAAACCTGGAAACCGGAAGGATACGAAGGCCCTCCGGATCAAAAAGCCGCGGCGGTGTTTTCCGCGGATGGCGGTCGCACATGGGGAGAATTCACTATTGTCGCGGACGATACCTCCGGGGCGCTCTTATGGTGGGATCTGACATGCACCATTCTTCAGGACGGCAGCCTCTTCGGCATGTTCTGGGTGCATAAATACGGCACTTCTGAAGATGCGAACAACCATTGGATAATTTCAAAAGATGCCGGGCGCACATGGTCGCACCCTTGCCCCACGAATCTGCGTGGTCAGGTATGCTGTCCTATTGCGTTGCCGGACGGGCGGATAGCCACCATCTATAATTTCCGACACGATCCCCAAGGCATTCGCATCGCATTGACCGATGATCGGGAGACGTATGACGTGGAGAACGAAGTGGTGGTCTTTGACGCAGGGGCGGAGGCTTCACTCGGTACGCCTGACAGCGAGAACTTCCTGGCTGAACATCTGCTTATCGGTTTCGGTAAACCTGGCGGCGTGTTGTTGCCCGACGGCGACCTAATGACCTATTTCTGGTGCACCTCTGCGGGAGTCACGCACACCCGTTGGGTACGTCTGAGAATCAAAGATTAACGCCCCACAGCATACTTAGTGGTTCTTTCGCGATACAAAGATGGTATATGAAACCCGTTCTACCGAGTTGGTAGGTGCGGTTTCTAACCGCACCGGCACCCAACACTTAATCACATTTGTTTACTGAGAGAACCGCTTAGTGGCCTATTCGCTAAGAATTAAATGCTTACGAGACTGGCACAAGAAACCCGTTCTACCAAGCCGGTAGGATCAACTGAGCGGATAGCGAAGGCGATAGAGATCCATTTCTAACCGCACCGGCACTCAACACTTAATCATATTTACTTACCGAGAGAACCAGTTAATCGGCAAAATTTGCCCGTAGATTTCCTAGGGAGGAACAAAATGAACGATCCAAAATATAACCTATTGGCAGAAGATTTAGACAAACAGGGCGTTCGGATCGACGCCATCAAAGATTTACTCAAGCAGCAACATATTGAAACACCGTCATGGGGATATGGTAATTCGGGGACGCGATTCGGCGTTTTCCAGCAACCCGGGGCGGCGCGCAACGTGAATGAGCGTCTGGAGGATGCCGCTACTGTCCACCGGTTCACGGGAATCGCACCGACGGTTGCCCTGCATATTCCATGGGATGAAACTGATGATTGGGATGGAATGAAGCAGTATGCACGCGAACTCGGAATCGGTATCGGGGCAATTAATCCGAATGTTTTTCAAGCGCAAGAGTATAAACTGGGGAGCGTCTGCCATCACGATTCAGCCATCCGACGGTTGGCAACGGACCATATGCTGTACTGTGTCGAGATCATGAAGAATCTGGAATCCAAGCTGCTGAGTCTGTGGCTTGCGGACGGTACGAATTTTCCCGGTCAAGCAAACTTTCGAAACCGGAAACACTGGTTGTATGAATGCTTCCGTGAAGTTTACGATGTTCTACCTGACGACGGGCGAATGCTTATCGAGTATAAGTTCTTTGAGCCCGCGTTTTACCACACCGACCTTGCCGATTGGGGCACGGCGTACGTTATGGCGGCGAAGCTAGGTCCCAAGGCACAAGTACTCATCGATCTCGGGCATCATCCGCAGGGAACAAATATCGAGTTCATCGTCGCTTATCTGATTGACGAGGGAAAACTCGGTGGATTCCATTTCAACTGTCGAAAGTTTGCCGACGACGATCTCACCGTTGGATCTGTAAATCCGCAGGAACTCTTTCTTATTTATACGGAACTGGTGGCGGCGGAACTGGATCCGGATACAGACACGGATATTGCTTACATGATTGATCAGAGTCACAATCTGAAGCCGAAAGTCGAGGCGAGTATCCAATCCGTCTGCAATTTGCAGACCGCGTATGCGAGGGCATTAATCGTTGACCGGGAAGAGCTAACGCAGGCGCAGGAAGCAGGCGAGATTATTGATGCTGAGCGTATCTTGCAGCGCGCTTATGAAACGGATGTACGTTCGCTTCTCGAGCAGGTGCGTTTAGAGATGGGGCGGGATCCGGATCCGTTGGGGGCATATCGCAAAAGCGGGTACTTTGAAGAGATTAGCCGTGCGCGAGTGGGCGGCAAAAGCCAGGGCTGGGCGTAATCGCCGCAACGCCGGTTTTGACGGGTGATTTCACTGTCCCACTATCTGTTAGATTGTGATCGAAAACGAATAGATCAGGCGACTGAACAAGGAGTGCGATAAGGAACCAACAGGTATAAAGCACTCCATTATCCCTGTCGGCATAATCCTTTCAGCAAGAAACACTCATTATTCGCTCAATGACACGTTTTGGAAAAGCGTTCCTTCTTAGAATAGTTTTCACTTCAGCGGATTAAGCGAGTGATAAGTTGTAGGGTGGGCACTGCCCACCATTCCTTGTAAGGCGCAATCAAGCGAATTGTGCGCGCGATAGCAAATTCTGCGATAGAGATCCCCAAAGTCTGTAGAAGGCGACGAACCTGATTCCTGCACTCCAGCGGATCAAGGGAGTGGATAGATCAAGTGACTGAATAAGGAACGCGATAGAGATCTCAGCGCGATAGATATCCCGGCAATGTCAATAGAATCGTGATGCGTCAAATCTCCGCACTCCAGAGGAGTGCAATGTCGAGTGTTACTTGGTAACAGACAACCACAAATACATGAGTAACACCTGTCTTCAAATGACTAAAATAGCTTTGCTTCCGACCATTCAACTTACCATCCGCATTATCGGATGAGTAAAAGTTGAATTATGCGTATCAGACTTAGGCTAGTGTTTGTCTGCATGTTCGTGCGAAGGCTACGAGTGGTGTGAATCAGGCGCTCTAGCTTGGTAAACAGACTCGGGGATACAAAGCATTGAAAGAATCTGTTGTTGTAAATCGGTCAGTGGGGTGGTGTAAGATGCGACCTGATTTGGCAATCGCACGCGATGGATACCACGGAAAGCGCGTAAAAGTCGCTTTGCTGTCGGTTTGGCGGTGCGACGGTTTGCGTTGTCCAGGTACAGTCCTGGCAAAGTTTGACGATGTGCTTCGAGATGGCGTCGGCAGACAATTTCAATCAAGGTCAAAAGTCGGACACACAGCGAAAGCAGTCGAGCCAGTCCTTTAATCTGGTCATCGTTTCTTACATACATCGGTGAAATCCCTATCGGAGCGGATTTAAACAGATGAAAATGGCGTTCGATGCGCGGAGCGGCACGATAAAGTCTAACCGCTTCATCAAGCGGTAGTTGCGCTTGGGGTTGATTGGTGGCGTATAATTGCCACCCCATCTCACAGTATGCGTGCTGAATCGCCCGCTCATCTCGAATAACTTGTGTGATTTGATAGCGAACGCTGCAAATCTCCCTCTTTCGACGATTGGTACCTCCGCGTCCACGACCGATGTAACACGTTTTCACCGATTCTTCGCATTCGGCAGTATAGTGGAGATACTTATCGACTTGATACGTCGCTTTTATGGCTTCAACCTTTTGCTCCAACTCGGCTGCGGTGCAAATCTGCCGTCGTCCACGTCCGGGGTCTGGTGTTAAGCCAAGTATCTCCTCTGTCGCTTGTTGAAGGTTTCGCTCTAAAGTAGCGAACTGCGTTTTGGCTTTGGATAAGGAACGCACCACCAAGATGCGCTCTTGCCAAGTAACGGTGTCTCCCGAAGCCGGAGTGGTTGTCTGAGAACGGTTTGTCTCATACCCGGCTGCGATAAGCTCCGGCGATTGGCACGCATTATCAAAGGAGTAAATTAATGTCGCAGGCTGTGAACCGCGAATGATGTGCGCCAGGCATTGCTCATAGAGCGCCGGAACGCCACCGACTTTCGCCAACGGAACCAAATAGAAATCACCCTTTCGTGCCAGTTCGGCGCGAATCTCAATGGCGCTCATTTTACTGTCGCCGATATACAATAGCCCAGACTCATCGATCATCTGACGCACGTCGTGAATCGTTGGTAGATACAACCGGTCGTCCGCTTTTTCACCCGATACTACATCGGTCGAAAGCAGGTGTCCCGATGTTCCACAGTCAATACTGGCAGCCATCAGCTTCACTTGCGCAAGTTGTGGCGTGTTTGAGTTGTATCCATGCTGCATCAACCCATCATCGTAAGGGGTATGATAGCCACTAAATCGAGACGCATCCAGCCGAACTCGCTCAGGTATGAGTTGATAAACAGAGATACTGTTACGCCAGAGTTTTTGCTCAATGCAGCGCCACGCTGCGTCATCAGCTAACTCCGTGAGTAGTTGACTCAGCCGGTCATCACTGAAATCGGTGCGACGGACGGGGGTGCCAAACAATTCTGACAACAGCGCTTGATGCTCGACACCCCAGCGTTCAACAGCTATCTTGCGGTGGTCGGCTTCTGACAGAATGTAGGCATTCCAGCCCACAACAAGTTGACCCAGCGACAATCCTTGATGCCGCCAGTGACGAGGAATCACATCATCTATGATAGCATCAAGCACCAGTTGCTGTTGTAAGCCAATCAACAATGGAATATCATCAAGTCTTTCTATCTGAATTTCATTCAAAGAGGTAGGTTGAGTTGTCATACCTATACTCAACGACGAAATTCAACTTTTCAACTTCAAATAATGCGGATGGTAAGATTCAAACGGGATCTTAATTTATTCACACAACGCGGTCCAAAGAGCACGATAATAGTTCATGACGCGCTCTGGGTCAGAACTCCCCGGGATTTCAGCTAGACAGTAGCCGTCGTATTTCGCCTTCTTGAGCAACGAAAACAACTCACGCCACGGATACTCAATGCGATGCAACTCATTGATGTGGACTAATCGAATCCAGTCCTTAACCAGATCAAAGTTGCTCTTGACAGAGCCGTCTACGACTTCGCCCGGGTTGGAGTTCCAGCAAACGGACACGTTGTCGTGGTCGGCGATCTCCATAATTGTGCGGACATGCGGGAGATGTGAGGTTTGTCTTCCATGTACTTCAAGGCGTATCTGTACACCGAGGTTTTTGGCGAATTCCCCGCATTCGCGCAGCGAGAGGCCAATCTGCTCCAGCGTGGTTTGCTCCGAAACGCCGTCGGGTAAACCGTTCGGACGCACCTTGACGCCGGGCGCTCCGACATCCGACGCAAGTTGGGAATACGCTTTGGTTCCTTCAATATTCTGTCGTAACTCTTCGCTATCGGGTGAGTGGAATTCAAAGGCGCTGCCCAATCCGGCAAGTTCAATGGCGCTGTCTTCAAACTGGCTGCGTACATTGCGGCGTTCTGCCGCAGAAAGGTTGACCTCAACGTTGTGCGCATGAGTGGTGCGCAATTCCACGCCCCGGAAACCGGTCGCTTCGCAACGTTCGATGATTGTTGGGATGTCCCACTCCTTTGCCATATTGTATGTAACTAAGCCGAGTTTCATTGTCTTCCCCCTAGGTCATGAATTATTGACATTGTAGCACAGACCGTTTGAACCGTACAGGACAAAGTATCGAGACGTATCCCGATTGCAGAAGCTGGCGAGAGTACCGGTACATTGTTGGGAAAGACGACGCACATTATAGTAAAACCAACATGGTTCAGACACTGCGGTAGGTTCGGTTTCCTAACCGAACCGGTATTTATCCAGTCCCGTAGGTGCGGTTGGATACCGAACCTACCGAAAAAGGTAAAAAAGAAAGGCTAAACTCATGAGTCAAACGTATCGAGTCGGGATTATCGGATGCGGAGGTATGAGCAAAAATCACGCGAAGGCTTATACCGAAAACCCGAGAACAACACTCGTAGCAGCTATGGATATCAATAAGGATTCGGCCGCCAAACTCTCCCACGATTACTCCATCCCGGCAGTTTATACCGACTACAACGAACTGCTGGAAAAGGAAGACTTGGACATAGTGAGTATCGTGACCTGGCAAGGCGTCCGAGCCGAGATTACGATTGCCGCCGCAGAAGCGGGAGTCAAAGGGATTCTGGGCGAAAAACCGATGGCATCCTGCTTGGGCGAAGCCGACGACATGATCGAGACGTGCGAAAAGCATGGGGCGAAGCTTGTCATCGGACATCAAGGACGTTTCTCGCCGAAGAGTGTCGAAATTCGCAGGCTTATCCGTGACGGCGCAATCGGTCAACCGACATTGCTGCACGGCAGATCGAAACCCAACGCCGGGTTGCTCAACATCGGAACGCATGTGATTGACGGGTGGCGCTACCAGTTGTCCGATCCGGAGACCCTGTGGGTCATCGGGCAAATATCCCGTACAACCGACAAGTGGGAACGCCGAACCCTTTGCGAAGATCTGTGTATGGGGCTCATCTGTTTTGAAGGAGGAGCAAGGGGCATATATGAAAGCGATTTGCCCGAACCGGCTATCTCCGGCACTGCGATCCACGGTACTGCCGGACAGATTAGAAACGACGCAGATGGTAAGCTCGTGATTCAAACGGACGAAAGCAAGGGGTGGACGGAGATACAGGCAGCGCCGGAGGAGACCAATCAGTTTCAAGAGCTAATCGATTGGATGGAGGGAAAGATTGCCGACCACCGCAGCAGCGGGCGCCAGGCGCGATATACCATGGAAATCATGATGGCGATTTACGAGTCGCTGCGTATCAAAAACGTGGTCAACATGCCGTTGGAGACCAAAGAATCGCCGCTTGAATTGATGGTGCAGGACGGGACACTCCCGGTGCTCAAAGAGGGTCGTTACGATATTCGCCGGGCGTTCCCGGAACAGTAGAAGAATAAGACCGGACACAATTTATACAGTTGTAGGGTGGAATTAAGGGAGCGAGTAACGACTGATTAGGCGAGTGAGTAACGAACACTATAGAACACTCAAAGAGATCTCCGCGTGCCTTAAACCACCTTACGCCTCTCAACTTTCGGTAGGAGCGATCTCCAGGTCGCGACTTCTGTACCACAACCGTCAAGAAGGAAGCAATGCTTGGCTTGCCAGTTGTTGAATCTCGTACTCATTTTGAATTGCAGGGGTAATAATGAGCGCCCTCACCGAAGAAGACATTCGCCAATTCAATCATGAGGGATACCTCGTATTCGAAGGTCTGTTGGACGATAGCCGCAACGAGCGTATCAAGCGTGATGTAGACCAGCTCATGGAGGATCGCAAAGTTCCAAACGAACCGGCGATTCCGATGCGCTACCCGGAATTAGGCCTACTGACGTCGGAGCCCGCCATTGTGGATCGGGTGACATCTCTCATGGGTGGCGATCGGTTTGTTCACCATCACATTCATGCCGCGTGCCACATGCCAGGCGACCCCGGCGTTGCGTGGCACCACGACTACGAGCAATTGCCCCAAACGAACCGCTCGCATCTCATGGTGCATGTCTTCATGTATCATTCCGGGTTGAATGGCGAAATCGGGGACCTGCTCGTGCTTCCGGGATCGCACAAGAAAACCATGAATAGAGATGCGTTTCAGCAGTTTGGAACCGCCGATCTACCGGGATCACGCACCATCGATGACCTTGCCCCTGCCTCTGTTGTCATTGTCCACTCCGCACTGCAGCATGCGCGCCGCGCCAAACCCGGTAATCCAGGATCCAAACGCTATTTCGTCGATACATCCTACTGTCAATATGGAATCATTTGGCCCACCATCCACCAGTTTCAGCAGTACAACGACATGGCGCTAGAACTCGGATGGGATCGGAACGGGAAATACGCCTATCTCTACGAAGAAGGTCATTTCTTCTTCAAAGAGGACAAGGAAGAGGAGTTTGAAAGCAGGAACCGGGGCAGTGTGGCAATGGAACTCTGACGGATAGCTATACCCAGCATCGGTTAATTTTGCGCAATTGTGCACCGAAGGTTTGTAGGAGCGATCTCCGAATCGCGACAGTCGGGAATCGGTGGGAACTCCTCCTACCACCTGCAAAACTCACGCTCCATTTCTTGACTCTTAAAAACGCAACTTCCAACAGCGTAGAGTATATGTACATACGCGGATTATTCGTTCCTTCACAATCCATGGCAAGTCTTCTGTAGGAGCGACCTCCCGGTCGCGATTCCCTGAGCCGGGCAGAACTTGCTCCGACTATTGTTTTGCCGCATTAGTCTGCCGATACGATATCTAGCATCGCACATTCTGAATCACTGTTATCATGGATTCTAGATGACTGCCAGAATTCAAACCAGAAAGAGATTAATGGATATTTATGCCCGATTTTAACTTTGTTCCGGAAGCTCCGACCTCGATAGGCCTGCAAAAACAGCTATTCGTTGACGACTACATCGTGGCGGAGAAAGATAATGTGAGTTTAGGTGTGGGTGAGGCGAAAAAACACGGTGTCGTGATGGAGCCGACCCTAGTGACGGATTTTCAATCCGGCGCGATTCACGACGGCCCGGACGGCGGTTCTGGCTTTGAATCGCCATTCTGTTGGTTCTTCTCGCCTCATTGGGATTCCGATAAAGCTATGTTCCGCCTGTGGTATATGGCTGGAAAAAGGGCGGGTACCGGACTGGCGTATGCGGAATCATCTGACGGTTTCAACTGGACCAAACCCATGATATCCAAGGATGGGTTGAGCAATCTTGTCACCTGGAACGCACCTGTTCCCATTCTCAACCAGAACAGGAGTATTGACCTGCTTGATATCGGGCTGGACGGTACAACCGTCACCATCGATCCGAGCGTGGAATACGGATCGCCCGAGAAGTACAAAGTCGCGTTCTATCCAAACAGCGGCGGTATTGACGGCAGGACGCGTTTGGGATATTCACCCGACGGTATCCATTGGAACCTTTACCACGAGGGTCACCCGGTAACAGAGCGGGCGGCGGACACAAACAACCAGATTCTTTGGAACCCTCTCACCAAACGCTACCTGCTGCATTGCCGCCAGGATTTTGAGGGTGCCGGGGGAATTGGTGAATACCGCGGTGTTCGCATCATGGAACATGCCGAAGGAAACGACCTTCTGAATCATCCCACCGCATGGAATACCCTCACGAAATTTGTGTTGGACGATCCGGACAAAAGCCTGATACCGGGCACCGAAACCCCCGTTTATCAGATACACACCTTCCCGATGTGGTTCTACGAAAACGTATGGTTTGGTTTGACGGATATTCTGGCGGCTACCAACAAGCATGTAACCGAGGGAGACCAAGACTACCACACCTCTCACGAACGAGGCGTATGGGAATTCTACATGGCGCCGTCTCGCGACGGTGTCAACTACGATTTCAGCCTAGCCGCCTATCCGCGCAAACCCCTTATTCCGCGCGGTCCGGCCGGCAGTTTCGACAAGGATTGCGTACGTCCGCCGTCTAACATCGTTACGCACAACGACGAGCACTGGATCTACTATCTGGCGACAAACGAACGTTGGGGATGTCATCGCTGGGATACGCGGCTCGCGCTCGCCAAACTGCGGCTCGACGGGTTCTTTTTTCTCGAAGCGAAAGAGGAGCCGGGAATGGTCGTGACTCGGCCATTCGTGCTTGAGGGTGATAAGCTACAGGTGAATGTGGATGCGTTGGGCGGTTATATGAAAGTCGAAGTGCTTGAGGCATCCGGTAAACCGATCCCCGGATTTTCGGCCGATTCAGCCAAGGTTTATCGCGGGTTCGACAATTTGCGTCTCGAACCCATCTGGAAGGGGGATGCCGGTTTGTCATCGTTGCGAGGTAGAGAAGTGAGGCTCAATTTCCATTTGAGCAATGCGAAGTTGTACGCTTTCCAGATATGCTAACCCTTTCCTGTTGTTGTAGGAGATCAAGTGAGTGAATAGCAAATAAGATTTTCTATGGGATCTCTATCGCACTCACTAATCGTTCGTTTGATCCTTCCCTATTCGGTCAGTTGATCGATAGAGATCTTCTCCAAATCACGGCACTAGGATTCTTGTCGCTCCGATACTCGGCGCAGAAACTCTCGTAGAGAAATTAGTCACTATGTCGAATTCCCGCCCAAATGTTGTACTCATCATGTGCGACCAAATGCGCTGGGATGCTGCCGGATTCGCCGGAAGTTCCACGGTTCGGACTCCGTATCTCGATCAATTGGCTGAGAACGGTGTTTGCTTTGAAAACGCTTATTGCGCGTCACCGGTTTGTTCGCCTGCGCGTGCAAGTTGGTTGACCGGTCTATATCCGCATGCCCATCTTCAACTGCGCAATTATGGTCCCGCACGAATGGGCCAATTCGGTTGCTACCTACCTCGCGATTGCATAACCATCGGCGATGTTTTCAAAGCGGCCGGATATCGCTGCGGCATGGTAGGTCCATGGCATCTCGGCGATGACCACAATCCGCAACACGGGTTCAACGATTTCTGGCGCGCCTATCGTTATCAGGGCGATCACCCGGATCCGCTATTCGATTATTTTGATCAGGAAGGGGTCCCGAACCTCTATCTCCGCGACGCACCCGGGATGACGCTATACGAAAACACACTGGAATTTGGTACAATAGACGACCCGCGGCAACAACGAACGACCTGGACGGTAGACCGGGGTATCGAATTCATCCAAGGGGCAGACGGAGAGCCGTTCTTTCTATTTGCGAGTATCAAGGACCCGCACCCCCTAATCTTGATTCCGCCCGAACTTCTGGAATTCTATCCGGAAGATCAGATACAACTCTCTTCCTCCTTGCGGGATTCACTCAAAGGGAAGCCAGAGTTTCAGACAAGAGGAAAATTTCGGATTCGCCCGACGGTGACCGACGAGCAGTTTCGCCGTATAATGGCTTACTACTACGCCCTCATAACGCACATCGACGCTCAGATTGGACGAATCATCAAAACCCTTGAGGAACGGCGTCTTATTGAGAATACAATTGTTGCCTTCATTAGCGACCACGGCGAATTACTGGGCGACCACGGCTACGTAGAGAAATGCTTGATGTATGAAGCCTCCGTGCGCGTACCGTGCCTAATCTCATGGATTGGACACATGCCGGGCGGTACACGGGTTGACACTCCACTTGCAGATGTCGACCTCATGCCGACACTGCTCGATCTAGCGGATGAAACCCCGCCGGTACCGATTGACGGGCGCTCTGTTGCGGAGGCGATTCTAAATGGGCGAGAGCCTGAGCGTCGACCGGTATTCGCCGAGATTGCCAGTCTTGACGCGATCTACCATGGCGCTCAAGAACCGGAGAAGCTCGCTGCCCACGTGATGGTGCGTGATGAGAACTGGAAATACATTTGGAACCGTTTCGACATTGACGAACTCTACGACCTGAATCTAGACCCGGGCGAGATGAGCAATATCGCCGATGGTTCTGAACACTTAAATCGGGTTGCTTCGATGCGAGATCAGATTGTCGAGATGATTTGCCATACAGGTCCTGGGCCATACGAATGGTGTTTGCTTGAAAGAGAAAAGAATGAGTAAATATCTATCAGTTTGTATTCTAGTGATTATCTGTTGGGGTGGGAATTCATTCAGAGGTGTTAAAGCTGACGAAGGAGAAGGGATTGAGGGACTTGCCGAGGCGATACCCATCTTTGAGAAGCAAACCAAGAAGGAACACTTGCAGAAAACAAGCCCTCTTGAGATCGGCTTCAAGAAACAACTGTTTGTCGATGACTACATCGTCGCTGAAAAGAGGAATGTAACGCGCGAACTTGGTAAAATCACTAGAGAAAATGACGGCAAACCCGTCATGGTTGCGGACAAACCTTGGGAACACGCCAATCGACTCGGTTTCTATATGACGGTGCTTCGAGACGAGAAGCATGACAGATTCAAGATGTGGTACCTCGCCCAACATGGCGGTTGGCAGGATTTCAACGGATTCAATACGGAAGTAGGTCCCGCGGGGGTAGATATATCGGGAGTCGGTTATGCGGAGAGCATTGATGGGATGAACTGGATAAAACCTCCCCACGACGTTTTCACATACGGTGAAATTGTACGCGAAACTCCCGCGCGGCCCGACACACCCACGAACATCGTGATACGAGCCCAATCGTTCAGTTGCTTTATTGATCCGACGGTTCCTTGGGGCGCCCCGGATAAATACAAAGCGGCATTCGATAACCCCGTTGATCAGAGGCCCGATGGAGGCGATGTGGCTTGCGCGTGTTTGGCGTATTCTCCCGATGGCATTCACTGGACCTATTACAATAATGGCGAGCGCGTGACCTATCGTGCGGCGGATACGCAAAATCAGATACTCTGGGATCCGATAAGCGAGCGGTACCTTCTCGTCACCCGCCACGATCTCGCCGGTGATGGCGCCGAACAACGAGAAACGCGCGGGACTCGGGCAATGGCGCACCACAAAGGCAACGACTTGATCAATCACCCAACGGCGTGGCGGGATCTTCAAATCCTTGGACTCGATGAACGGAAGCGCCGCCAAATTCATGCCTTGACGGTTTGGCCCTACGAGGGAGTGTATTTCGGTTTCATCGGCGCATACGAATTCTTGACGGATGACGACTTTAGCAGTACGCCTGGAGACTTGGAAACGCGGCACGAAGAGAACATCGTTAACTTCTATATCACGACCAGCCGCGATGCTGTTGATTGGGATATGAGTTGGGTTTACGCCTCCAAAGCCCTGATTCCCCGTGGTCCTGCCGGTAGCTTCGATAAGGATGGTATCCACGTGCCCAACCTGGTTACCTACGACGACCGCCACTGGCTCTTCTACTGCGGCATGTCGGAGCGGTTCGGCCACGATGATCCGAAGGGCGTTATGGGGATTGGACTAGCCACGCTGCGGCTCGATGGGTTCGTCTGTCTTCAGGCGAAGGAGGATCTTGGAACAGTCGTGACGAAGCCGTTGAAGCTTGATGGGAACAAACTTCAAGTCAACGTCAAGGCTGCGGAGGGGGAGTTCAAGGTTGAGGTATTGGACGCCGACGGCGATCCTATCAAGGGATTTTCGGGCAACCACGCGGAGACTTACGCCCGTGTTGACGGATTGAGGTTTGAGCCGCTGTGGTCGGGAAAAGACTTGTCCCAGTTGGTCGGAGAGATAATTCAGTTGTAGTTTTCCTTCAAAAACGCTAAACTCTACGCGTTCCAAATTCTGTAAAGTATTCCTGCGTCGAAGGAAATCATTACGACGTTGGCTTAAGTAAAATGCAAGTAGTGTTCACCTCTTTGTTGCACAGTTGTTAAGAATTAGTCACCGGAGTTTCACGCTGTTAGGAGCGGTACAATATGGTTAATTTTGCGGTTGTCGGCTTGGGTATGGGAAAAAACCGAGCGCAGATGATTAAGGACACCGGTGGCGCCGAGTTGAAATGTGTCGTCGATCTTCAGGCTGACCTTGCCAAGAAAATGGCCCAAGAACTTGGCACGGACTGGGAGACGGATTTGGACGACGTTCTTGGTCGAGGCGACATTGATTGCGTCATGGTAATGACGCCTAGCGGTACCCATGCAGAAATTGGCATACGCGCCGCGAAGGCTGGAAAACACGTGGTCACTACAAAACCGATGGATGTCGGCACCGAAGCCTGCGATCAACTCATCGCCGCCTGCGACGAAGCAGGCGTCAAGCTCGCCGTTGACTATCAAAGCCGCTATGTGGATAGCAACTATCGTGTTGCCGAAGCACTCAGGAGAGGCTGGCTGGGCAGACCTATTCTGGGAGAGATTCGCTTCAAATGGTTCCGATCCGACGAATACTTTGAACACAACGGGAGTTGGCGGGGGACCTGGAAGATGGACGGAGGTGGATCTCTAGCAAACCAAGGCGCTCATCTGCTTGATGTCATCAGTTGGTTCATGGGCGATTTCGAATCGGTCTACGGCGAAATGGCGGTTATGAACCACGACATCGAAACGGAAGATATCGGGCTCGCTATCGTCCGTTTCAAGAGTGGTGCAAGAGGTGTCATTGTCGGAACGACGACGTTTCCCACGAACGCCTACTTCAGCGCGGAGGTGCACGGTACGGATGGCGGAGTCTTGATTGAGGATGTGCTTGGCGGCAAGATGCGAGTCTTCGGCGAAGGACTGGAGGAACGGCTTCAGCAAATCGATAACCCGATTCATAGCATTATTGAGGATGTTGTGAGTGCGGTTGAAGGGGGCGGTGAGGTGAGGGTGGATGGCAGGGAAGGTCGCCGCACCGTTGCGCTCTTGGAAAAAATCTATGAATCTGCTCGAATTGGAAAGTCGGTTTTATCGTGAGGCAACTGCGTGAGGCACTGTTAGAATGTTCCCCGCGCGTAACCCTCCATCATCCCGATTAAGGGCCAATACTTGCTTATACCATTTCTCTTGAGCAACAGTGCATATCGTTCGCTTTCTAGGTAGACGGGGCATCTTGCCCCGTCTTGAAGAGACTTGATTGACACTATTAGCACACTCCGGATGTTGAGAAGTGGTATTAACCAATGGTGCTAGTTTAGAGGCTGAATTGAGCGATTGATAAAGGGACAAAGCCATCATCTTCAATCGACAGACCGTTCCACTGCACCAAGATATTAAACAAAGCCATTGTAAAGCCGACTCGCGTTTTGAAGTAACTCCAACGTCGATGCATGACTTTCTTAAAATGACACACGAGCGTCAACATGGACAAAATTGTTTCTATCAGCATCCGAGAATTCCACTCACCACGTCGGCACAGACGCAAGTTGGAAGGAAACCAATCTACTTTGGCAAAACCTTCATCGGCAAACACAACCATCTGGTCACTGATTCCATCAACGAGGTGTTGAAAGGCAGTTCCATCATATACATTGGCAGTGTCGCAATCCCAATTGACAATCTGCCCGAGATGGTTGTGTAGCAGGCAAAGTTTTCCGCCTACAATCCATCGTTGATTGGAAATACCTTTGCGCCCGATTTGACGCTTAGAACGTCCTTCTCGACGCGGGTGAATCAATTCAATGCCGTAAGTGTCAATTACGCCGATGAGCGAAGGTGCCGCCATGAACACGTCAATAAGATGTCGATGCCCATCAAACAAACGGAGCAATCGAGTGCGATGGGGTAATCTTGGGAATACGTGTTTGAAATTGTTTGCTATCCAGCGATAGAAGGCGCGATTGCTCACGCCTTTGAGTGCAAAGAGCATGGCAATGGTAACCACTTCGGACGGATAGAGTTTGGCTTGGCTATGCTTACGATTCTTGCCGCGTTGTGAGAGTTTATCATCAACACGACAAAACAATTCTGTGGTAAAATCTTCAATGGTCATGAGTCTAGATTTCCTCCCGTTATTTGATAACTACTGGTACTCAAATTAACGGTAGAATTGAGGAAATCGTCTCATGACCATGACACATTTCGCACCAAAGCAATGCCGAAACGGAATGTTATCCCCATTTACCTCCAAATTTCAAACTAGCACCATTGGTTATTACCTGCCCCAAAAGGGTTGTATAAATGCCATGGGCTTAAAACACGATGACGGATGGAATATACCGACCGACTCTCCTTTCTACCCGTCCCTGCCTGCAATTTACCGGAATGTGAAATTTCAGTATGTCTTCTTCCACGCGGATCCCACTGCCATCCAGAAATTGCTGCCCGAGCCGCTGCAGTCAACCGAGGACGGACTTTGTGTGGCAGCGGGCATAGATGTGCCATTTTGCACCAACTATGGGCCATTTCAGGAATCGTTTGTGGTGATGCGTTGTAAGTTTAGAAATCAGGCTGGTTTTTTCTGTTCCCACGTTTTTCATAATGGGCCCGCCGGAATCGCCGCCGGCAGAGAGATATATGGGACACCGAAAATCTATGCGGAATTAAAGGTTCGCCAAAAAGAGCGATCCATACTCACGGAGACTTTTCTCAGTGGCGCGGCGGTTCTGCAAATAGATTTCAGCATGACAGAGACGGCCCAGATAGATGCCATGCCTCCCTTGACCCCCGCATGGCGTTTAAAAGTGATTCCTAAGGCAGATGGGCCCGGCCCCGCACTCAAACAGTTGATTGATTGTAGCGAGACCACGCACGACCTAAAAGTACATTTCATGGCAAAGGGGAGGGGAAGGGTTGTGTTTGGACAATCTTCCTTGTGCGATCTATCCTCGCTAACTCCGTTGGATTATGGAGACGCGTTTTACATGGAATGTAGCTATTCTGAAGGATATGGGAAAATTGCCTACGACTATCTAGCGCAATGAAATTTATATAAAGGGCATCATAGAGCCAAGCATAAGGCACAAAGGGCCGGGACGGTCTTTTCCCGCCTTGGAGAACAAATGAACGAAGAGGAACGCTATCTGTTTGACTTACAGGGATGTTTGGTTGTAGAAGATGTCCTGAGCCAAGCGGAGATTGACGAGTTAACGCACTTGATGCGCCCGCAGTTCGACGCGGAACCGAATAACGAGGACATTTATACGCAACGTTTTGGTGGATTTCTCCAATTGGAGAGCGACGCCTTTCGGAATCTACTAAATCATCCGCGAATTATGCCGTATCTCAAAGAACTGATAGGCGATCGGTTTCGATTGGATCATGCCTACGGCATTGTGATGCGCAAGGGAAACCTCGGGTTAAACTTGCACGGCGGCGGAACGCCGTACAATCCGTCGCAGTATTATGTGTGCCGAGACGGGCAGATGTATAACGGACTCACGGTCGTCTCGTGGGCGCTGACGGATATGCTCCCCGGCCACGGCGGCTTCTGCTGCATTCCGGGCAGTCACAAGAGCAATTTTTCCTGTCCGCCGCAGTTGAAGGCTGTCAAGGATGCACCTGAGTGTATGAAGGGAATACATCAGAAAGCGGGTGATGTTGCAATTTTCACGGAGGCGTTGACCCACGGGACACTGCCATGGGAAGCGGACCATCCGCGGCTTTCGATTCTGGTGAAATACAGCCCGGGCCACGCTTCTTGGTCGCAGAAGCAGTATCCCGATGAAATGCGCGCCCAAATGAACTCGGAAGACCAGCGGCTCCTACTGGAACCTCCCTATGTCCACGGTCGGAAGGCGGTTGTGGACTAGAAGGTATATCAAAACTACACCATTATTCTCATGTTTCTGATTTCAACGCGTTAGTCATATGTGACTTTCAAGGAGATTCAATACTATGCCAATGCAACTTACCTCGGAGCAGCTTGAAGCCTATCGGCGAGATGGTTTTATTACCGTCGAAGACCTGGTGTCACCCAAGGAGGTTGAGGAGCTGGGTTGGCGGCTCCGGGAGTATACGCACAAAGGCAGACTGCCGGGTGAAATTCGAATTCAGGTTGAACCGCGAGTCGCAAGAGGGGAACTTAAAGTCGATCATCCGGGCGACGGTATTCGAAAAGTAGGCAATCTTGTCCAAGGTGATGATTTGTTCCGCGCCCTTGGAATGCACGAGAACATCCTCGGCATTATTGAGCAGATATTGGGACCGGACATCAAATTCTTCCGCAACGATATGTTGATGAAGGCCCCAGAGGTCGGATCGCAGAAGGGATGGCATCAAGATTCGCCGTATTGGCCCATAAAACCCATGGCGCTATGTTCGTGTTGGTTCACCCTTGACGATGCCACGCCGGAAAACGGGTGTTTGGCTGTGCTTCGGGGCTGGCACAAAAAGGGACCGCTCCCGCACGTAAAAGTCACGGATGATTTTGTTATTCAGGAAGGGCATTGGGACCCATCTGCCAGCGTCTTGGCGCCGGTGCGGGCAGGAGGAGGAGTTTTCTTCCATTCGCTGCTCCCGCACTACACGGCGCCCAATCGTTCCGATAAGTGGCGGCGCGCTATTGCTCTATCCTATATGTCGGCAAAATCTCAATACACGAAGGAAGGGGAAGGTCCGGTCTACTATCACGTGAAAGGACGGACATACCCGGGATGCGTGCGTTGAGCACGCCTGAAAACAGTCTAAGGAGGAAACTATGGCACTAAAGATAACTTGGGAACAGGGACCGGCATATCCGGCGTTAATAAAGGGACCGTCGGCAGGTATCGTAGATGGACGGTTCATGGTTGCCGGGGGAATGTCTTACCCTTGGCGTGAGGTAGAGTACGGATTCTGGCTCGGAATTGACGAAGAAACGGAGGCAATGCCGTCACTCGTCGTCCCCGGCGAGCACATAGAGAGCGCCATTGGCAAATGGCATCCGCTCCCGCCTTTGCCGATAGGTCCCGGCTGGACCTCCGGCGCCGCTGTTGCCGGAGGTTTGGCGGTCGTTGGCGGACGCCGTCGTGCTGTTGGGATGCGCGCCATAGCCGATGCCTGGTTTCTGGATGTGAGAGGCGGCGAAACGACGTGGGAACGCCTTCCCGACCGTCCGACCCCCGCTATGGTGCCCACGACGTTCTCACACGGCGACTTCCTTTACACCACTTTCGGCACGGATTGGCAGCCTCATGAACATTCGGTTGAAGACACAAACATCTACCGCATGGATGTCGCTAATCGCTCGGGCTGGGAAGTCGTCACTCGGTTCCCGGGCAAGCCCAGATGGTTTGCCGGAGTCACTATCTGCAACGGCAAACTCTACGTCATAAGTGGGCGCGACGCCCCCATCGGTGGAGTAAAGGACGTTTATCCCTATAACGCCCATATATTCGCGGCTGATGGTACCGCGGTGTATATTGCTTTCCGGGAAGTGTGGGAATACGACCTACAGACGGGAATGTGGCAGGAACTGGCACGTCCGCCGCGAGCCTTCGGGTGTGAAGCCTTTACCGTAGCCGATAGATGGATTGTGTTGACCGGCGGTGATAGTTGGGTGGTCTACCCCGAGGGCGTTTCGGTTTCCATAAAGAGCTATGAGTCGGAGCTTGACTTTTTCTGCTATTCTCACGAGACGTGGGCTTATGATACGCATACCGGCGAGTGGTCGGCACTGGATCCGCTCCCATACGGCGTGTGTTCGCACAGGGTTGCGATCTCGGGCAATCGTGTATTCACGGTCGGTAACGAGACCGTGGACAAGAAGCGGAGCAATGCGTACGGAACGGTGTTTCAAGGCACAATCGAAATCTCATGAACTTTCGGTGGGACCGATCAAATTCTTAATGGCAATGTCAATAGGTTGGAGAACACGGGTTGCTCCGCTAAAGCCCGAGAGAGGAGATCATGAAAACGTATCGAGCAGCAGTCATCGGTTGTAGCCGAATGGGTGCGTTCATTGACCACGAGGTAGTAAACTACCGCGGCATCGTACGCCCCTATTCGCACGCTGCCGGTTTCTATGCGGAGGAGCGCACGGATCTTGTTGCGTGCGCCGATCTTCGTCCCTCCGTGATGGAGGAATTCGGCAGGCAGTACGATGTGCCGAAGCAACACCAATACACCGACTATCGAGAAATGATTGAACGCGAGAATCTCGATATTGTAGGTGTGGCAACTCAGCCGGAACAGCGTGCCGAGGTGGTCATCTATGCAGCGGAGCACGGAATCAAGGCAATCTACGCCGAAAAGGCGATGGCGGCGTCAATGGATGAAGCAACCGCCATGGTCGAAGCGGTGGAGAGCAACGGGGTGGCTTTCAACTTGGGAACGAACAATCGCTGGAACACCGGTTTTGACAAGATGAAAGAGGTCATCGACAGCGGCGAGTTGGGCAAACTTCGGACGCTGATTATCTACTCGAACCAAACCCTGTTTAACAAAGCGAGCCACAATTTCGATCTGCTGCTCCGATTGAACAGTGACCGTCCCGCCGAATGGGTGTCGGCGTTTCTTCCGAAAGGCGACGACCAGATTGATGGCGATGTGGTGCGGGAAGATCCTATCGGGCAGGGGACGATATCTTTTGAGAACGGCGTGATGGCGCATGCACTCCTCGCTCCAACCGGCGGTACCGAGGCGATCTGCGAGAATGGATTAGTAAGGCGTTTGGACGGTCGCGAGTGGGAGATTCGACGTTCTACGGACGTTCGGGGTTGGCGTACCTGCCTGATTTCCGAAGCCTTTCCGGAATTTGAAAAGACCAGCGCCACTGCCAATCTCATCAAGGACCTGGTCCACGCATTGGATCGCGGCGATGCGACCACCAGAGGAGGAGTTCGGTGCGCCTACGCCAGCACGGAACTCATCTTTGCTTTTATGGAATCGCATCTGCGAAATGGGCAACGGATTAGTCTGCCATTGAAGGGATCCAAATTGCGTCTGAAGAGAGATCGCGGTCCTGCTCAGCCAAGATTTAAGCCTAAGGCTGCGTAGCATTAGCCTCTAGGACATCAACGCAGATTCCAAGGCTCCCATGCCACGTGAAGAAAGACATTAGACTCCCGATAATTGGAGGGCACTTCCTTTATGGCTACTGATTTGCGGCAGGCCATTCTGCATTCTGACCCGCGCCTAAGCCGCTTCGATCCTCTTGAGCGTATCCTCTTCTACGATGACTTCAACCAAGGGATGCAGGGATGGACCGCGCTGATAGGAAACTACGAGGAATCGCTGGATTCTATGTTGCCCGAGTACAGGGACATACGCCCGCCGATGCTCAGCAATCTGTCCATGTGGGATAGCGGTACCGTAGGCACCCTCACGGGGAACTACGCCTTGAAACTGGCAACGCGGCCCCGTCCGGGCTCAATCAGCGTCGGCATCAAGCGCATGACGTTCCGTCATGCGGGCCCCATTCGTCTTGAGGCATTTTTTACGTTTAAGCCGGAAGCGACGGAGTTGCGTTTGGCAGAGACGGATGTCCGTGCGGTGGGCGTGCTGTTTGATTTGCAGGTAAGCGATCGGACAGTAGAGAACCCGCTGCGAATTATGCCGCACATACGCTACTTGAACGCTCTGGATGGCAAAGCGGTGGAGCGCTGGCAGTACAAAAGTGAACGTATGTCCATGTACGATATCGGAGGTAGCGGCAAGACGCGCTCGCACTTTCACCTAGCCCCGGAAGGATGGGTCGATCTGCCCGGGGGCGATCAGCGTCTGTGCTATAACGAGATTGCTACCAAACACAACTGGTACTACCTGCGCCTCGACTTTGATTTGAAGACAATGTCATATCTGGGTTTCCGATGCAACGATTGCGTCCATGATGTCTCCGGAATCGAGCCGATGCAGATACCTGCCATGCCCAATCTGTGGTGCATGTTGAACAGTTTTTTTTGGGTGGAAAGCGACTGCGATAGCCGCGCCTTCCTCTATTTGGACTCTGTACTATTGTCGGCAGAAATGGAGGAATGATTATGCGACAAAGCGCTACCGCCACGGTGGAATTAAACACCGAATGGCGCGGTAAATTCACCGCCGAACCGTTCGAAGTTGCCTGGGCGTCTGAAGCAATCTATTTCATTCGTGCTCTTGAATCGGAAGGAGTTCCCAGAGGAGTTAATGCGCGCGTCCAAATTTCGCCGGACGGCACACACTGGTGCGATGAAGGTACGCATATTCCGCTGCCAGCGGCTCCAGGCATCACCTATGCTCGTATTACTCACTTTGGCGGCTGGTTGCGTCTGGTAGGAGAGCTTCCCAACGGGGTGCATATGAAGGTAATTGTCCACCTCGATCTAAAATCGTAGTTCGGTTGCGCCAGTTATTTGCTGCGCCGATTCCATCAAGTCGTTGGCGTAGTTTGAGTTCAAATCCATTCGTAGGACTTAAAAACCGCGATTTTTTTGTTGACAAACGTCCGAAACCTTTGGTAAACTACCATCGTATCTGAAGGAGAATCAACCCTTCAGTTGAATTCTCAATCACGGAATCACAAGCCATCGTAGGGAAATAGAGGAGATGATTCCGTGAATAGATTAATGAATCTACAGCTATCAGCTAGATGATTACTGATAGAAAAATAAAGTAATGAAAGGAAAAATGAGTCATGACTCATATAATGACACACACAAGCGCCAGGGTCGTCTTGAGCGTACTGTTTATTCTTGCATTGGCATGCCCGGTCGCGATCGCCGAAGTGGTGCTCAACTTTGACGCCAACACGCAGGAGAAAGCCGATGATGCATGGGCAAACAGCGCTCCCGCTGGTGGGGCAGTGCCTCATGCCGACGACAAGCCCGACCTAGAAGAGGGTATGGTTGACGTTGCTGGAATGTCATTCAACAGCAAGTATTACACCGCCTCGGCGCCACGCCAGTCGTTCGTTAATCCGAACAGCGAACCCGCTGACGATATCCCCACTGTTTTTCTGGAGAACTACACGATGGGTATGTTGGTGAGGATCAACGGCGGCCTCCTAGAAGAGGAACATCAGATGTTAGGTATTCAATCCGATGCTCCCGAGGCAAACCAGACCTCGCGTATCTGGGTAAGCAATGGCGATGCCGATAACCCTGCCGGAAACATTACCAATGTCAACGTTATGCAGCCTGCCATTGGCCTCCGTGAGGACTATGGACTTGAAGACCATGGCCTGAGTTTGGGCGTTGGCACATGGCGCTTTGTTCATATCGCTTTTGAGAGTGGTATTGCCATAGACTTCTACGTTGATGGCGAACTCACCGGGTCACTGCCCTCTGGAGTGACGTGGGATCCCGAGCGTCCGATGAACATCCATGCGCTATTCTGCCATAGTTTCCGCGAACAGCATCGGACCTTCAACGGCTCCATCGCTTACTACAAGGTCTGGGATGAATACTTGACCGAGGATCAAATTAACGCTGACATGGCTGCTGGCGGCGGTACCTCCGTCGAGCCTGGCGACAAAGTTACGACAACTTGGGGAAATCTGAAGACCCAATAATTGTTCGTACCGACCCTTCGGAAGGTTTGCTGACGAGTAAAGGGGTTTACGTAATGCGGTAAGGCACGACGCACACGTCAATGTGTGCGTCGTGCGCATCATCGCACTGCTCAAACCATACCTTGGTCGATAGCGAGCCTTCCAAGGTACTCAAAATAGCCCTTGCCACATTATGTTTTAAGCACAATGACGGTGGATGATTCACGTCCGACCTAGGTTCGGTGTCACGATTTAACACTCACTCCGTAGATTAATCAGCTCTTGAGTTTGGAAAACCAGCACGTACCGACCCACCAGTTTTTCCACCTGAAAGTAGCAAATTCTCGCCATCATCCGTCATTCGTTTTACATCATCGAAGTCCCTCCATTGGATTAGTGCGCGCCCACGGATTCAGTCAAATTAAGAAATACGGCATGCTTCGAATAGTAAAGAGTGTAGTCGTTATAATATCCACCGTGCGAATATCAGATGTCGTGTTAAACTCGGCGAAACTCATCTCGTCAATTAATTGGTGACAAGGTAATCTAGAACAACGCACGTTCGTTTCTTGAATCAATGCCCATTACAATTTTGAATGAGTGTGTTTGCGTGGAATTCTAAGGCAGAATACCTTGGCTTCCGCGGACTTGGTAGCAATCATAGCAATTCAGATGATGGGACTATGCTTAGCAGAGCATTTCGACCCGTCAATTATGAGGTTTAAGAAGTTTTCTACATCAATCTAAACGGAGAGAAGAATGAAGAAGGTCGTGTTGGTTCTGGGCATGACGTTGCTGCTGATTGGAAACACTAGCAGGGCTTGGTGGTCGGGCGGTCACGGTATTCTCACTCGCGCGGCTGTGAAGGCGGCACCCGACGAGATACCAGAGTTTTTCCGGACAGGCAGCGGGATGATTGCTCATTGCGCATTTGATCCGGACGTTTCAAAGAATCGAGGAACTCCCGTCGTAAGGAGTAGTGAACACTCCGAGCACTATATTGATCTTGAACTGTTGAAAGGACGTTCTTTGCCGAAGAGTCGATATGAATTCATCCAACTCTGTGCTGAACTAGGGACACGACCGGAAAAGATAGGGCTTGTTCCCTACGCCGTAGCAGAATGGACAGAACGCCTTGCCGTTGCTTTTGCCGAGCACCGTAAGTGGCCCGATAACGTATATATCCAAAACAAATGTTTAGTTTACGCAGGGTTTCTTGCCCATTATGCGCAGGACATGTGCCAACCTTTGCATCTGACGGTGGATTACAACGGTCGGCGCCAGCCGGACGGAACTGTTTTTCATAAGGGGATTCATGAAAAAGTGAATGCCCTCATTGAATTTCTTGAGATGAAGTCTGCCGATCTGGCAGAAGCGCAAGAAATAGCCGCGTTAGACAATCTCATGACAGACATTTCGAAATTGGTTGAAAACGGGCACAGTCTAGTCGATAGCGTGTATGATCTTGCAGACAGCCTGCCCAATCCGCGAAATAAGGAGTGGACAGCCGTGCCGGAGGTTATCGAGTTTGCGCATGAACGTGCTCGCGAATCGGTGCGGTTCACGGCTAGTCTTTATCTCACTGCGTGGAGGATTTCAAAAGCCGTTGAGCTGCCAAGTTGGTTAAATCGATCTGTATCAGACAAGTAAGTGTGTTGTCAACCTGATTGAGGGGGATTGCCCTGCCAACGGCGCGATTGACACATCAGTGTGTGTCACAAAATTTGTCGCCTCGACAACAGTGAAACACACGCACACCGCAATCTGCAATTCGGAGGATTTCGAAAAGGCTGTTAATTCTTGATATGAGATGAAGAAGACAAGTCGGACAATGCACTAAAGAGGTGGCTCCGAAGTCATAACCCGTAATATATGCTCATTATCACCTCCATAAATCGCCGTGAATTCGGATCGGTGAACCAAGTGCAGAAATCCTTTTTATTTCAGAACTGGTGCAACATCTAAATGAAATATCCCAATTATACACGGACACAAGGTTCCGATAAAACACCTCAAAGATGGTCCACATTATTCGTTCTTCATGTAACACGCGTTGTCCTTTTCATTCTTTGGGTTAGTGTTGTCTTCTTCGGTTCAATTGGCGCACCGTCGTATGCAGGCATCATTGCCAAGTCGGATGTTGATGGTATCACCGTCGAGTTTGATCTTCCCGATCTGAATGTGGCATTGACTGAACGAAATGGTGTTAAGTATCAGTCTGTGTCGTACGAAGGATGCGGCTTTACTTCCGAGGAGGGTAATCCTCACATTCCAGTCTCACGAATTCTACTAGGTGTTCCTGCGGACACAAGTTTTTCTGTTGAGGTGCAGCATGCCGCAAATGAGACGCGGATTAACCACCGCCTGCCGCCTGTTCCGTATCGTACTCTCTCACGAGGGAACGAGGCCCTCACATCATGGAATGGAAGAGATTGGCGAGACGAACAGATTCAGACTCCGATTGAGGAGTGGCGTGAAGATGGCGCCGCGTACAAGACGGGGACACTATTTCCCTCCAATCTGGCAGACATCGTTTATGATGGGTACATTCGATCCCAGCGCGTAATCTGCCTCGCACTGCATCCAGTCCAATACAACTCTAAATCAAGATTGCTGCGGACCCATCCTCGTATGGTTGTTCGCGTGCATTTTCACGCGGCAGCACCGGACTCTGTTTCAACCCTTGGAAGTTCATTTTCTCAAAGCGGAAAGTCTCTTTCATCAATTGTTGAAGAGCCCAAGAAATTCGAGCGCACGTTCCGCAACCTTCTGACAAACTATGATGCGGCAAGAACGTGGCGGGTACCCAGAGAACATACCTTGAGCGTCCCCGCCATGCACCAGGCTCCCGCGTCTCTTCCGGGTGAGGTCAAATACAAGATTCTCGTTGATGAAACTGGCATATACCGATTGACCAGAGACGATCTTTTTGATAAATGGGGAATCGATTTAGGGGAAGTGCCAGTGCGAAACCTCCATCTTAGAATCGGCGAGATGGAAGTGCCCATCTATATTCATGGCGAGGAAGATGGTAGCTTCGATTCCGGGGATTACATTGAATTTCTCGGGCTAGATGCTCAGAATAGGTACACGCTTTGGAATGTCTATTGGCTGCATGTGGAACGCGAACCGGGGATGCGCGTGTCGCAAATCGGCGCTACTCCTGATGATCCCACAGCAACCGTTATACCCGTGTTCCGATCAAGGATTCACTTTGAAGAAAATCTGCTGACAAGCAATCTTGAACATCGTTTCCCGGAAAGTGTCTCTAAAGGAGACAAACACGGTTGGTTTGATGCACTAGACTTCTGGTATTGGGACGGAATTAGGAATTCGGGCGATTTTAATGAGATGAATCTTGATTTCCCGCTATATGACCTTGCTCGGAGTTTTGTCCAACCGAAGATTCAGGTTTTACTCCAAGGCGGCACGCCGATGCAGCACGAAATCTTGACATCCGTTAACGGTGTTCGAATCGACAACGCGAAATGGAAGCGTCAAGACACAATCTCTGTAGGGAAAACTCTCCGTGTATGGGATAATCTGAAGGATATCACTCGAGGCGATTGGAACACCTTAACCCTCACCCGCATAGATACCACGGTAGAAGATGATACGACGCGGTATCCTTACCATGTTTACGTGAACTCGTTTGATGTGGAATACACCCGCTTGTTGAAGGCGGTCAACGACTATCTTGAGTTTTCGTCTCCCGCCAGCAACGAGACTTATGCTGTTCGCAAGCGTCGAAACTTGGAATACACCGTCCGAACCTTTCTTGCGCCCGACGTGGAAGTGTTTGAGTACGATGGCACCGGTCTGATTTCTAAGCTAAAGAACCCAACAGTTACACAGATTAATTTGGATTTGGCAGAACGCGACCGTCTTCGCGCAATCTTTCACGCTAACGCCGCAGAAGGTGGTGAGGATGTTGAAGATCGACACATCAACGTTCCTCGGATTGCCTACAATGCAACTTTTCAAGTACCGGACACACATGATGCGCGATATGTTGCCGTCTCGTCTGCCGGCGTTCGCGCACCTGTCCGTGTTGAAGAGGTTCCGGTAAGTGAGCTACTCTCGCCTTCCAACGAAGCAGATTACCTCATAATCACTCACCCCGTGTTTCGCGATTCGTCTGAACGACTAGCACAATGGCGTTCCACTCCGACGGGTGGCGGATATCGGACCAAAGTGGTTGATGTTACCGAAATTTACGATGCTTTTGGAAAAGGCATGGTAGCCCCAAAAGCTATAAAGCGTTTTCTGACGTATGCCTATCAGAACTGGGAACCCCCCGCGCTCTCCCATGTGGTCATTATGGGAGATGGCACATACGATTTTCTAGGTGTAGACAAAGAACTTTATCCGGAGCCCCCTGAAGACCTTGGGTATATTCCTCCTCATTACATTTGGACAAGTTCCTTCGGACGCACGTCTGCCGATCATTGGTACGCCACCGTAAGCGGACTGGATGAACTCACAGATTTTTATATCGGCCGTTTGACTGTAGAAACCGTAGATGAAGCGGCCGAGATTGTTGATAAAATAATCAATTACGAAGGCAACAGACCTAATGGGAGTTGGCGACGACAAATTATCTCCGTTGCGGACGATGAAGTGAATAATTCTGGTGATTTCATCTTCAAGAAGAGCTTGAATGAAATTGCACAGAGCCATACGTTACTGGGTTATGAGACAATTGAGATTTTTCTCGAGGATATCATTGATTTGGTGGAAGCGAATCCTGATGATTACCCCGATACACTCCCCAAACATGTCGCAAAGGAGCGGATAATTCGAGCCTTGAGCAACGGTGCGGTGCTTGCTCAGTATGCTGGTCATGGGGGCAGAATTGTTTGGGCTCACGAAAACATCTTCGGCAACGTGTCCGTCGATCTTGTCGAACCGACACCGCATATTCCATTTATGCTTGTGTTGAGTTGCTACAACGGCTATTTCGATCAACCCGGTGAGCCGAGTATGGCAGAAAAACTGCTTCGCAAAGAAAATGGCGGCATCATCGGCATGCTCAGTGCCACGCGGTTGACCTATGGCAGCGGCAACGATGCCCTGAATCGGATCATTTTCGATCATCTGTTTAAGCGCAATGAACGTCAACTTGGTGCACTTAGCTTTGACACAAAAGTTGAGCTCTTAATCAATAGGGGAGTAGCCGGAAACATTGATGTGATGATGGGGTACACCCTTTTCGGCGATCCTGCCATGAAGTTGGCAATGGCCGATTACGAAATGCAGCCTCGAGTCCAGTCCAAGACTGTTGTCCCCGGTGGGTCGGTCGAAATTGCCGGTGGTCAAATATTGGATGTAGTTTATGATCCTCGACTCAAGCATAAACAATTTAAGCCGACATCGGATTTCGATGGAAGACTGCAAGTCAAAGCCATTTTTCCCGGCAAGTACGCTACCGGTCAAGGTGAAAACGGAGCAGTTGAATTCTACACTGGAGATGTTATAGTCACGAAGGAAGCGCGGGTCACCAATGGAAGTTTTCCAGCACTCGATATCACTGTTCCGGACAACATCAATTCGGGTGCAGCTCATGTCGAGTATTATGCCGAAAGTTCCTCCCATATCGCGGTCGGCGGCGCCTCCCTCACCGTTTTAGAGCCAAAGATTCTGGATATTCAACCTGAGGTGGTAGATGAGGATTCCTTCCGCATCTCCGCCCAAGTATCTGATGAACTTAGCGACGAAGGCATCAAAGAGATTACGCTCTCGTGGAGAAATCCCGAGACTCGTAATTGGGAAGCCGTAACCATGATTCCGGACCAAGCGCGCGGTCGAGGATGGTATACCGTGCCGTCGCCGTTACTATTAGCCGCCAACGGTTCTGCAATTCGGTATGACATTCAAGTCACCGACATTGATGGCAACGTAATTACCTCCGACTTGCTGAGTTATCGACCCGTGGTTTTTCCAAATCTAGAGCTAGTCGGCGTTGGAGCGTTCTCCAATGAGGCGCTTATCTATTATCATTACTCGCCCGATATTGATGCATGGACCCTCAACGCAGATGTCCAGCAAGTTGAAGATGTTGAGATGAAAGATGCGGTGGACGTGGCGTTCTTCGATGGAAACCCAGATCTGAACAACGATAATGTAGTTGATTTTGAAGCCCAACTGCTTGGTCGGGTCACCATACCAGCGGATGCATGGCAGAGGCGGGATCCGATCGAAATTCACAAAACTCCAAACTTTCAAGGACAAGATTTGGTGGAACCGCGCGCCTTTCATGCAGATCCACTGAATACCAATTGGCTTGTTACGGCTACTCTTAGACATGAACTACCAATCGGAGACCACAAAATTTTTGCCTGGATTGATCCGGTGTTTGATGTAGACGCATCACCGGGGGGACAAGTGCAGGAGGGAGACGATGAAGATAATGTTGGGCAGCGGAATGTTCAAGTTCGCGGCACCCTGATTGGAAAAACCGCTAAACGAATTTTCAGCCACGACGGTGTTATTGATTTTCGAATGCCAAAAAATCTTGTATCCCGACCCGCAGTGTTGACGATAAAGGAGATGGCAGAGCAGGAGCACACTGAGCTCGTCCAGCAAAACTCCTCAAATCGAATAACGTTGCCAAACGGGAGCCAGGCTATTGCCTACAATGTGACGATAGTGGACGCGGAACCGGATGCTCAATTGAACCAACCCGTCACTGCCGAACTTCGATTTGATCTTGATGCACTAAAATGGGAGATCAGCGAAGAGTTGTTTGGGAAATTGGACACAAGCGATGATATTATTGCAATTGATTTAGATATATTTTCACGCGAGCAGATGACGGCAATCAATGCCGGCGCAGAACAACGAGCAAAAGAAATTGGGGTGTATTTGTGGGTTGAGAGACTGGGGCAGTGGACGCGCTTGCAGTCCGAGTTGGTTTCCACGGCAAACGGATCAATCGAGGTACAGCCGACAATTGCAAGCACGACGTCTTCAAATTTCGGGGGCGGTACTCTCCTAAATGTGCAGCTGGATCCAACGGGAACGAGGGTTGGTCGATGGGTACTGTTCTTTACATCCGCGTCCATGTACCGGTTATTGGTCGGAGAGGACGATTCCCCCCTGAGAGTGGTTACGTCAGATCGATACGTGGGCTTTCCCCAGGATCCGCCAGTCTACAGAGATGGTGTTTCAATTGACATTGAATATGACAAGAGGGATTTTCGATTCGGAGACGTGCTTACTTTCGACGTTATTCAAGACACCGCGGGCGGAGAATCCACGTCGTACGCTGTTTCTTATCTTGAGGAAAACAGAGGAACGGGCGTGTTGCAATATTTGCGGCTGGCAGCGGGTTCCGACATGCCGCGAGACCGATGGGCTATCCTGTTCGTTGATTCACAACACTTTCAGATAGAGGGGCAAGAAACAGGAATCCTGTCGCGAGATGGCAGCCCTCTTCTAGGAATAGTTGGGGAAGAGTTTAGTTATCCGGAGTTCGGATTAACGCTCAAACTTACGCAAGGACGCTGGATGTTTGAGGCGGGCGACAGCTTTACGTTTGAAACGAGAGAGGTGGGGCGAGTACGGGCTGAAGTTCCGATACTCGGTCCATTGACATTGATGCGAAGCGACGACGTCATTCCTCCAGACATTCAACTGACAATCGGCGAGCAAAACTTTGTGGACGGCGACCCGGTTTCTACCAATCCACTTGTCCAAGCAACCCTGACAGATAACAGCGGTATTGATTACATCACGCGCCCCATGCACATGGAGATGCTTTACAATCAGGATTCTTCCGTGGTACCTGCGAACGAATATCGATTAAGCCATCAACCTGGTTCCAACCAAGTTGTTCTAAACTATCGACCTCCTGGGCTGGATCCGGGCACATATCAGATTCGACTCTCAGCGAGCGATCTTGAGGGGAATGAATCGGAACGGGAGATTGAATTTCGAGTCCATAAATTACTACAATTGTTGGATGCCACAAATTATCCCAATCCGTTTACCGATGACACGACCATTACTTGTGAACTTACCGGGGCAGCGGATGAGCTCAACATTAAAATTTATAGCTTGTCTGGAAGGCTAGTGCAAGAGTTTACAGAGGAAGCCACTGCCGGATTCATGATGATTCCGTGGGATGGACGCGATCAAAATGGCGAAGAAATCGCCAACGGCGTTTATTATTGTAAGATTCGGGTCGAGAAAACTGGGGAGAAAGACCTGACCGAATTTATCAAAATCATGAAACTCAAATAGGTGTCCAATCCCCTCAAAAAGCACCTACAAGGTGTTTGAACACGAAGGCAGGGAGTTTGCAGCGTTGAGTTCAGGGCAATTTTGGATCAAGAAAAATTTCACCATCTCAAAGCAGGAATGGACTGAAATATTGAGTGTCAAATCCCGCGTTTTGCGTATTTTCTGCATAGCATTCATCATCTTTCTTGGCCAGCCCTTCGCTGAAGGTGCTACCAAATACGCGGGAGAGTTTCTGACGCTCGGAGTCGGAGCGCGCCCACTGGGCATGGGAGGAAGTTTTGTGGCAGTTTCCGATGACTCAACGGCGACATATTGGAATCCGGCGGGACTTGGGTACTTAAGTCATTCCGAGGTTTCACTCATGCACTCGAGTCTCGGAGACTTAAACAGTTACGACTTCGTCAACTACGTTCAGCCCTTCGGTAGAAACACCTCCGTTGGACTTAGCTGGTTGCGGGTGGGGGTAGATGACATTCCAATCACTAACTTACCCATTCCTTCAGGTGGTGTTGGGCCCGGAAATCGACCTAAAATTGAACGCACTTTCAGCAACACGGACAATGCGTTTATCCTTTCGTACGGTAGGAGGATTGGGCCAGAGGCATGGGGATTATTTGGAGGGGGGAATGCCAAGGTAATCTATATTTCGACACTCCGAAACTTCAATGCAATCGGTATTGGCGGCGACTTCGGCATGCTCTGGCAGTCCACCCGAGATAAAGCCAATCAGTTCTCCGCCGGGGTTGTGATACAAGATTTCTTCAAAACGAAATTATACTGGAATACTCCGCCAGACGAGCCGGGGCAAGCATCAAACACAGATACGATAAACCCTAACTTCAAGATAGGTGTTTCCTACAACGTAGATGTTGCCGCACTAAATAGCCAGCTCCTGCTAACGATTGACACTGATAGCCTATACTCGTTTGAAATGCATTACGGCGCCGAGTATGTATTCGCAAAGTTACTCGCTTTGAGGGTCGGTTTACAGGAGCGAAAAGGGGTGACCACAACTCGCCTCATGACTGCCGGAGCGGGGTTTAAACTTTCCTTCTTGACAGGCGCGGCTTTTTCAGTTGACTACGCATATCTTGGCAATGAGGAACTTGGCGCCAGCAACCGAATCTCTCTCATGACACGTTTCTGAGCCGTTACATGGTCAAGATCCCGTCCCCCTGCCCGATAGTTGAATCTATCCTACCGCCAAAACTCCCTTTAAGCTTCCGTTATCCGCACCTCTTCAATCCGGTTCGAGACAAGCCACTCCAATAAATCCTCCTGCTCTTCGGTGATTTCAATTTCAGCTTGATTTTGGTCGTCGAGCGGGGAAACAACGTAGAATACGCCATCCTCAAGCAATTCAGTTGTGCGGGCGATGGGAAAGACGAATTCATCGGAATTTCCTGTGTCATGAATCCTGCCGTCGGTGAAATACGGAAGTTGATTTCTCAACGTAGCTGAAATTTCATACGGCGCAATCTGTGTTTTATCCAGTGGAATCACATGGTATTTTGTCATGACTTTCTTCTCAATGGTGAACGTGCTTACGCAGGTACGAACTTACCAAGCACTTTCGGTTGGACCGCTCCGGTGACTTGCGGCAGCCCTGCTTGGTGACCATGAATAGCCTCATTGGCGAGTATGGCAAACGCTACGGCTTCCTTTCCATCACTAGGTATTCCGTGCGAGTCGGAGGACAGGACAGTAATCGGATTGAACAATTTTTTCAGCCGCTTCATTAAGGTTAGGTTGTAAGTTCCGCCGCCACTTACACAAATCTCATCAATGGAATGATGAGGGAATAAAAAACGCTTGTAATGGTTGTAAATCGTGCGCGCGGTAAATTCGGTAACCGTTGCGACCAAATCCTGCGACGACACTTCATGTGTGCGCGCCTGTTCACATGCTTTTTTGGCAAACTGCTTGCCGTATTTTTCCCTCCCCGTGGTCTTCGGTGGTGCCAAATGTAGAAAAGGGTCTTGAAGCCATACTTCCAACAGCGTCTCATTGGCATGTCCTTGAGCGGCAAACTCTCCCGATTTGTCATAGGTCTGCTCTCCGTGTGTAACAAATTCTATCACCACATCAATAAGCATGTTGCCGGGACCTGTGTCGGAACCAAGCACTTCGCGAGCGGCGGCGCCTGCAGGGATAACAGTGACATTTGAGATACCTCCGACATTCTGCAGTGCAATCGTCCGATCTGCTTGCCGGAACAATAGGAAATCAACGTATGGTACGAGCGGAGCGCCCTGCCCGCTCGCTGCAACATCGGCAACTCTGAAATCTTCAATCGTAGGGATACCAGTCCGATGTGCAATGACTGCAGCCTCTCCAATCTGGAGTGTGGAAGGGATGTGGAGTGTTCCTATCTGCGGAGGAAGATGATGAATCGTCTGACCATGACAACCAATGAGATCGACCGAATCAATAGAGATACAAGCTTTCTCAGCGAGTAACAAAGCCGACTCGGCGAATTTTTCACCGAGAAGGAAGTTCATTTGGCAGATTTCATCAACGCGAGAAGTTACAGGGTCAAACAGTTTGAAGATTCGTGCGCGTAACTCTGTGTCAAAGGGAAAACTGTCAAAAGCAATCAGATTGATCTGCGTCGATAGCCCGTGACCGCAGATTTCCACAAGTGCGGCATCAATGCCATCGGCGGAAGTGCCGGACATGAGGCCAATCACCCTTTTCGTCCGTTTTTCGAAGAGAGTTTGGAATGCCTTCATTAGTTATTTCGCCAGCGTAACTCCTCACATGGCTAGCAGGTACACAAAGTTGGTTTAGGTTGAATTTTAGGGGCAAGCATGAATTGACAGCGGACAATCCCAATCAGCTAGGACGCGGAGAAGATTGAAATTCAAGCATAATTTAGAAACGGTTCCCGTCTGCGCGCAAATTCATCAAGGTCGCTGCGCCAGTCCTGGAGGATGTCGGCTGGAGAGCGCCTTTCAATGAGTGCCAGACGCAGTGAATCTGTACCCGCAAGCTGATCGATAAAGTGTGTTCCATCATTCTCAAGAAACTCGAAGTGATTGGGATAGGCTTCTTCGACCGTCGCAAGTAGATACAGGACAATTTCTAACGGCATTGCTAGTTTTCTATCCATTACATGCACGCTCACGCCGTGGCACACTTCATCCACATATTTCGAGAGCGACGGCACAAAGTGAACGGGGCGGAAACGCACACCGGGCACATCCATACAGTTCAATGTTTCCGACCACATATCCGAATCAATCCATGGTGCACCAATCCACTCAAACGGCTTTGTTGTCCCGCGTCCTTCCGACAAGTTTGTTCCCTCAATAAGACATGTCCCCGGATAAAGGATCGCCGTATCGAGAGTTGGCATACTCGGGGATGATGGCACCCATGGAAGTCCGGTCTGGTCGTACCACATACTTCTCTTCCAACCGCGCATCGGAACCACTTCGAGTTGCAAATCGAGTTCTAATTCAGCATTGAAGAGAAGAGCAAGTTCGCCGATGGTCATGCCATGCCGAATTGGGATCGGATGTGCACCCACGAAAGATTTGAAGTCATGCTCAAGCACAGTTCCTTCAAGTCGATCTCCGCCAATGGGATTCGGGCGATCCAATACAATAAACTCAACATCATTTTCGCAAGCTGCCTCCATTGCTAGAAGCATCGTTGTGATGAAGGTGTAGTAGCGCACGCCAACATTCTGGATGTCGTACAACAGTGTATCGATTTCCTCCAGCATTTCCCGAGTAGGCTGTAATGTTTCACCGTAAAGACTATGAATCGGAATCAGATGTTGCTCTTCCGTTGCTGAAGGGACTTTGAGCATATCCTGGTGGTTTCCCCACAGTCCATGCTCAGGGCTGAAGAGCGCCTTGAGGCGCGTATTCGGAAATTTTGCGCATAGACTCACATTGCTCTGAAGATTTGCATCGACCCCGGTTTGGTTAGTAATTAAGCCGATGTTTCTTTCTTCGATTAGGTGTGGTTTGTCGCAGAATAGAACTGTCAGTCCGGTATCAATCATTAGCTGGACGTTCCAAAAACGGATTTGTGAAACTGGTCCCGGAAACCAAGAATACCTTCTCGGGACGCATCGGGGTGGACACGATTTGTTAGCAGAATAGCAAACATCCTCCGTTCAAGATGAAGGCGAATAGACGTCCCTGTAAAGCCGCTGTGATAAAGTGAACCATCCCTTAGAATTATCCACCCTATGCTACGATCCGAATTCAGCCCTACGGTTTGGGATTTGCTTAGTTGATCAATGCTGTCAGATGTGAGTATGCTGTCTCCGCGGTTGAGGAAAATCTGACAGAATTTGGCAAGATCCCTTGCTGTTGAAAAAAGACCGGAGTTGCCGGCTACGCCGCCTAGGAAATGTGCGTTTTCGTCATGCACCTCCCCGCAGAGAACTCCGTTGCGCCAATCGTATCGTTCCCCGTTTGCCATACCTTTCTCGAAATCGTTTGAATCCTCCGTGGCGGCACAATTGTCTTTCCAGGCTGGGGGCGGGCAATAGCGAGTTGTCATCATCTCAGCAGGTGCGAAAATCCAATCCTGCGCCAAACGGTCTAGCGATTGTCCAGTAGCGCGTTCAATGAGTTCGCCAAGCAGAATATACCCAAGACAACTGTAAACAACCTGCTGACCGGTTGGGTAATCCAGGCCTATTCTGCCAAGATACCGTGAAACCTCATCCCTCGATTTTACATTGAGATAGACTGGACGCCACGCTGGCAGTCCGGAGGTGTGGGTGAGAAGGTGAAGGAGTGTAATCTCTTCGTGGTTAAATTCGGGAAGGTACGTTTTGACGGGATCGCCTACATCCAATATCCCGTCTTCCGCTAGGAGCGTGACTAGTGTCGCAACCACGATTGGTTTGGTCAACGACGCGACATCAAATATGGTATCACGCCGCATTGCCTCCAATTGCGGCCGCACCATGCGATTTCCAAACGCTTCGTGATAGATATCTTTTCCCTTTTCGGCGATTACGGCAACCGCACCTGGGAAGACCTCATCAGAAATTCCTTGCTGGAGCAGGGCGGAAATCTGCTCTAATCTCATGGATACACATCGCGGGAATGGGGTGATTTAGGCGGGCGCAAGACCCTCTGCGCAAGGTTGGTAATTGTAGATTTATTCCTTCGTATTTCTAATTGACTCAAAACTGTGGGAACCAGTTTTCCTTCGCAACCACGGCAAAAGCCTGTCCCGGCATGATTTTTGGGCTGTCGCCGGGATTAAGGGACATAATTTCATCGGGTTCGAATGGATGAAATTTGCCGTTGTCGAATACCGAAATGAGCGAAATTCTGTCCAAAAAGTCGGGAAATTCAGCGAAGTCACTAACCTTTTTAATACTAGTATCCCTGTTAGGAATACCAACAAGATTGTATCCTTGAGTTATTCGAACCGCTCCTTCGACCGGATCGCCCTCAAGGTCCAAGTCTACCCGATTCAGTAGATGGACGAGAATTCCCGTGTAGGGCTCAATCGTAGCGTTGGCTGGAATGTCGGTATCGTAAGGTCGGAAGAATGCTTGAAACCCAGCTGTGCCACCCCGCGTTGGCGTCGTAATCAACCAGTTGACGTTGGTCTCCCCTCCCAGCACCTCAAACAGGTCGCTGACCTTCGTAATGCGCCGAGATTCGCCGTTGACTTTCGTAACTACATTCGGCATATGAAACAAACTGGGACCTGAGGGCAATGTCAAACTGAAGGTCCGGAGTGATTCGAGTTTCAGTGTTTCGAGTTGCTGAAGCATAACATCGACATTCGCGCGGGTGGTGGTGTTTCCAATGAATTTCCAGCGAATGGTCCCGCTCTTGTCTATGACGAATGCTGATGGTATAGCGAAGATTCCGCCATCAACCCCGTACTTCTTAATGGTTTGCTTGTTCTCATCAGCTAGCACCGGAAATTCAATCCCAATTGCCTGAACGACCTGTGCCTTCGATTTCGCCGGCGGGTCAACGCTGATGACGTAAAGTTCGGCGCCAAGTTTCTGAATTTCGGAATAGTGTGGTTTCAACTCCCTGAGTTAATCAACGCAGAACGGTCAGAACACACCGCGATAGAAGATGACAATCACGTTCTCGGATCCGCGATGGTCGCTCAGCGTGATGAATTCGTTATCCGTGTTCTGGAGCGTAAAATCCGGAGCCTCGTTGCCAATCTCGTTTCCAATCTCGGCATGTGCGCTGCTCCAAACACTGAGTAGGAATACAGCAATCAACAGTAGAACGGTTCGAAATCGTATCTTCACCTTAAGCCTCCCGTATTGGACTACCTTAGTAAATAGTGACTCTTCATCAATAAAAATGACAAGAGAAATTTTACCAGATTCTTCGTTGATCGGTCAATCGTTTTTTGATTGTGGTGTATTTAGACGATCCAAAGATTGAGAATGGCTGATCATGCTGAAAGGCACTTCGATAACCCTTGAGGGGTAAGGAGGATCGCTATGCCTTATCAATTGTATTGTTTGTTACGGATATGTTAGAATCACTTAAGCGTGTGTATCCTTAGTTCAGTCGATTCGAGCCTTGGACTGGAAATGCATTGTACCCAATCCATATGCATCGGATGATTTCACATGTCAGCTTCTAGCCGCCAATGTCTACTCTAGCGTCTGGCAGACCGGAAGAATTGTAACAAATCATGTCCTCGATTAACCACGATTTTACTCCTTTCGCGAAGCGCATGAGGCGTGAGGGATTATCCAATCCCATAATTGAAACCTTCAAGTTCTATTATACGCAGCTAGTTGACGGACACACCGGACTCATTCCAGAGCGCGACATTGACCCTGTTGAACACCTTCCTGACGCGGAAAAGTTCCCGAAAAAGCTGGCGCGAGTTGGAGAGCGGTTTCTGCCCAAGACCATCTTCTTGAAACTAAATGGTGGTTTGGGGACCAGTATGGGGATGGCTAAAGCGAAATCATTGCTTGCCGTTAAAGGTGAATTGTCGTTCCTAGACATAATTGCTCGGCAGACTCAATTGTCAGATAGTCGTCTGATACTGATGAACAGTTTTTCGACGCGACGTGACTGCCTCGCTGCACTAAGGGATTATCCGGAGTTGTGGGACGACATTCCTCTGGATTTTGTTCAACATAGAGTTCCAAAGATTTATCAGACCGATCTGCGCCCCGTCGACTGGCCTGAGAATCAAGCATTAGAGTGGTGTCCGCCCGGACATGGAGACATTTACATCTCGCTAGTAACAAGCGGGATACTGGAAACGTTGTTAAAGGCGGGTTATGAATACGCGTTCATCTCCAACTCTGACAACCTCGGGGCAGTGATGGACACAACCATTCTCGGATTCCTCATCGAAAATAGGTTGCCGTTTCTTATGGAGGTTACGGATAGGACTCCGGCGCACAGAAAAGGCGGGCACCTTGCTCGATTGTCATTGGGAAAACTCATTCTCCGAGAAGTAGCACAATGTCCGCCCGATGACATCGACTCTTTTCAAGACATAGACCGGCACAAATATTTTAATACAAACAACCTATGGCTACATCTGCCTACTTTGAAGGCAGTGATGCATTCCAAGGGCAATATCTTAGGTTTGCCCATGATACGCAACAGTAAGACCGTTGATCCCCGAAACCCTGCATCCCCCAAAGTCTTTCAATTGGAGACGGCGATAGGCTCGGCTATCGGAGTCTTTGACAATGCAACAGCTATCCGCGTACCTCAATCACGCTTTGTTCAAGTGAAAAGAACCGAGGATTTGCTAGTGGTTCGTTCAGACATCTACATATTGAACGAAGATTTTCAAATTGTGCCCAACCCTAGTCGAGAATTAGATTCTATCCTTGTGAACTGTGACGACCCCTGCTATCAACTCATAGACGATATGGAAGCACGATTTCCTGGGGGCGTTCCGTCTTTGATTGATTGTGAACGCTTGAGAATAGTAGGGGATTTCAAATTTGGGGCTAACGTGACGCTAAGAGGCGAGGTAGAACTGACAAACCTATCAGGGGAGCAAGTAGAGATTGACGACGGTACGACGATTGAGGGATCGAGAACATGGTCGAACTAATTGCTTCTGGGAATGAGACAGATTGAAGACTATGGGCTACTCTGAATCCCAGTTTGAATTAGCAATTGGAGTTGGCGAAGGGGCATTAGAACGGCTTGCCAGTGAGTCGGAACGCCGGCAACTTGACCATCGCATAGCGGAAATACAACGGTCGTTTCAGCAAGAAGCAGACTGGTCGCTTAAGAAATTGGAGCATCACCAGCGAGCGTGGGTACGCAGCCAACTGGAAAAGGAACATGTCGAGCAGACGCTGGAGTTGGCGAACCGTGCACGTGAAGATTTCTCCGTCCTCGTAACCATTGGAATCGGCGGATCAGATTTGAGTGCGCGAGTGTTCCATGATGTGCTTAACCATCCTTACCACAATCTGCTATCCCGCGACGAACGTGGTAATGCACCGGAGGTCTACTTTACAGGCGATACGTTCGACGCCTTTCGCCTCAAAGGACTGTTGGAGATGTTAGCGGCGCGCGGACTATTGGGCAAGACACTTTTCAATGTCATAAGCAAGTCGGGGCGAACGGGCGAAACTATTGCGGCCTTGATGATTATCCGCGACAGGCTACAGCGTTGTTGCAGCGCGAAGAGTCCGGAATCCTGGCGTCGTCAAGTCCTAGCAACCACCGGATTGAATCCTGAAAGCACCCTATACGGTATGCATCAGGAGCACATGTTCTATGGAGAGACATTACTTCCCGTGCCGGACGGTGTTGGAGGTCGATTTTCCGCGTTTTCACCCGTTGGACTGTTCTTCCTAGCTATGACCGCGGGCGAAGGTGAATCACCGCGGTCGCGTGTGCAAACAGCCCTCGACGGAGTTGGCGAGGCTGACGCATTGTTCCAAAACCCGCACACCGATGTCGAAAACGTACCATATCACCTCGCCCGATGGCTGAACCTTGCAGAAATTGGTGCGGGTAAAAATACCCTCGTTTTTTATAACTATGCAGACAATCGATGCTTGGGGGATTGGTTTGTACAGCTTTATGACGAATCTCTACAGGAACGTGGTCAAGGGCTAAATGTGATTTCCGCCCTCGGTCCAACTAGCAACCATTCCATTCTGAACGGGATCCTAAACGGACCAAAGGATAAGGTCGTCTTGTTCATCAATTGGCGTGAACTTGGAGAGGACATGGCGATTCCTGTGCGGACGGGCGTTGGTGGAGACCTGGACGCATTTGAAGGGCTGTCGATGAATCAAGTACAGGCCGCTTCATACCACGGCACTATCGAGGATTTCAGCGAAGCGGGTATTCCGACTGCATCGCTTTCTGTTCCGAAACGGGACGTTCACAATCTCTGCAAGCTAATGCGTGTGTTGATGGACTGTGTTGCCGTCAAAGGGCGCTTGCAAGCGCTCCATGTGAGTGATGGTACCGTGGATTTCAGAAAAGAACTTACTTATTTTCAGGATGGCGTGGAAGGGTACAAAGAACGCACCCGCCGAATCGCCGCAGCCATGAAACACGATACGGCTTATAACGCGTGACGCGGAATTGACAGATCTGTGTGTAGCGACTCGTGCTAGTTTTTAGCGTAGGATTTGTACCTCGTCGTTCCTAACCTGGGGACATGTTGCCTTTGCTTGGGATTTCGAAAAGTTGCGATTGGAGAGGCTACCGTGAGAAGCATCCTTCTGATTCGTCTCAGTTCGCTTGGTGACATCGTCCTCACCTCCCCGGCAATCCGTGCGGTGCGCAATAATTTTCCAGAGGCACGTATTTCCATGCTTGTTGCCAGTCAGTCCGCAGATTTGCTCACAGAAAATCCGCATCTTGATGAAGTCATCCAGTTTGATCGTCATGACAAAGGCAAAGACACGGCGGAGATGGTTAGACTGGTTCGCGTCCTGCGAGAACGGCAGTTCGATCTCACCATCGATTTCCAGCGGAAATTTCGCACGAGCCTGCTTGCATACTCAAGTGGAGCAAAGTGTCGAGTAGGTTATCACCAACCAAACGGGACATTATGTTCTGTACGTGTTCCCGATTCATCCGGACACGCCATTGATCGCTACTTTGCCCTGCTGCATGCGGTGGATATCGAGGCGAAAGATCGAACGTTGGAGCTATTCATCACGGAGTCTGATCGGACATATGCGCGAGAGGCAATGGATAAACAAGGCATTTGCATAGACAGACCGACAGTGGGATTATTTCCTGGTGCTGGGTGGAAGTTGCGGGAATGGATGCCGGACCGCTTCGCGGCGATTGGCGATCGTTTAGTCAAAGATTTCGGAGCACAGGTGCTCGTGTTCGGAGGACCGAATGAGTGCCAATTGGTCAATCATGTAATCGACTTGATGGCCGAGCAAGCAACCTCGTTTGCCGGAAACCATTCGATTCGCCGGTTGGCGGCGCTGATCGAGCGCTGCAATCTCTTCCTTACGAATGATACAGGACCGATGCACATTGCCGCTGCACTAAGTACGCCAACAATTGCTCTCTTTGGCCCCGGCAACCACATTCGATTCCAACCGCTGGATCCCATTCATAGTACTGTCCGCCATGATGTCCCGTGTAATCCTTGCAAGCAATTCACGAATCGTTGCAAGGATAATGTCTGCATGAAATTAATTACGGTCGATGAAGTGTGGGAAACTGTCTGCCAACGGATAAATCGAAATCTGAACCTCGTCCAATAGATGGAGTTTGAAGAGATCGGCATGGTGTGATTTTATCTAAGAAACGCGAGATTTAAGTGTAAAACCGTCCCATCCATCGCGTCGCTGTCTGTGACAACATATGCAATAACTGCGGATTCCACCGCAGATGGTTTTCGTGAATTACAATGATTGGAAGAAATAATGCGCGAAATGAGTGAAACGACGTGGAGAACTTCTCCAAGCCGAGCAATTCTTGTCGGTGTGAAGTTAAAAAAAGGCTTGATGCATGAAATGGAGGATTCACTGGCAGAGTTGGAGCAGCTTGCAGACACTGCCGGAATGAATGTCATCGGCGAGATTGTCCAAACGCGCGAATCCCCGAATCCAACTTTTTTTGTAGGACAGGGAAAAATTGAAGAGCTTCAAGTATCAATTGAAGAATTACGTGCCGATACGGTCATTTTTGACGAAGACCTTACTCCTGCTCAGACCCGCAACATCGAAGGGGCGCTTGACATTGTCGTAGTGGATCGGACGGGCTTGATTCTAGAAATCTTCAAACAACGTGCACAAACAAGGGAAGCCACGCTTCAAGTCGACCTCGCCCGTTTGGAATATGCATTACCGCGCCTGACACGAATGTGGTCTCACTTGTCGCGCCAGGCGACAGGCGGAGGTGGACGAGTCGGAGGTGCCATGCGCGGAGAAGGCGAAACGCAACTTCAGACGGACCGACGTTTGATTCGTCGAGAAATCTCCAAGGTAAAGAAATCCTTGCAGAATGTGGAAACCCAACGTCGCATCCGTCGCCACGGTAGAAAGGAAATGGCAAATGTCTCACTTGTTGGTTACACAAACGCGGGCAAATCAACGCTCTTCAATCAACTTACGGGTGAAAATCGAGAGGCTGAAGATAAACTATTTGCAACATTGGACTCGACGACACGCACGATCAATTTGTCAAGTCATCACCGTATTCTTCTGAGTGACACTGTCGGTTTCATCAAGAAACTTCCCCATCATCTAGTAGCTGCGTTCAAAGCAACTTTAGACGAGGTTGCCGAAGCCAGACTGCTCCTCCATGTGGTCGATGTGAGTCATCCGCAAGTAGAAGTTCATATCGCCGCTGTTAACGAAGTGCTTGATGAACTGGGAGCGTCTGAAGTTCCGACGTTAATGGTGTTTAACAAGATAGATTGTCTTGAAAATGAAGCCCCTCTATGCCTGCTTCGGAGCCGATACCCTGAGAGTGTCGATATTTCCGCTCGACGCGGCGATGGTCTTTCCGCCCTGAGAATGGAGTTAGCCAACCGATTTGCGGAAGATGATGTGGACGTGGCTCTCACCCTTCCGTATTCAGAAGGCAAGAAACTAGATTTTGTATACAAACATGGTGAAGTGCTGGACGTTAATTATCAAAGTGCTGCGATCGTAGTCAAAGCAAAAATTCCGGAACGACACTTGGGAGGGTTGAAACGGTTCATGGCAACACCGGAGGAGCATTCTTAAGGCCTAAGGATTGTTCCGCGTTATGAATGTCTCAAGGCGTCAATGGGTGAGAGGTTAGCCGCTCGACTCGCGGGATAGTATCCAAAAAAGACACCCACGCTAACACCGGACAGAACGGCAATTAGTATAGATTCAACTGTGATGACGGAGGGCCACTGGATGAAATCATGCATCAACTTGCTGACCGCCCACGCGAACCCTTTTCCCATCAACGCACCTGCCCCGATGCCGATCAACCCGCCAATGCAGCACAGCATAACCGATTCTGTCAGGAACTGAAGTCGTATATCCATGCTCTTCGCGCCGACTGCTTTGCGTAATCCTATCTCGGGGATCCTTTCAGTCACTGACACAAGCATAATGTTCAAGATACCGATCCCACCCACAACCAGCGAAACGGATGCAATCGCGACAAGAATGATCTCAATAAAGGAGATAATTCGATTGGCTGTCTTCAGTTCCTCTTTCATTATCCACGTCTCAAAGAAAGCCACGTTGCCATGATTGCGGTTAAGAACGGTCTTCACCTCACGCACCGCACGGTCAACGAGCGCATAGTCTTTCGCACGAATCATAATATGACCGACTCGATCGTTACCCCAGAAGTGCGTCTGTGCCGTAGTAATGGGTAGGAATACCTGATTGTCTTCGCTGTTTTCCGGATCTAGTCCCTTACCCCGAGACTCCATGATTCCGATGACTGTAAATCGGTGATTGTTTATCTTCAGTTCCCTCCCGACGGGGTTAAGTCCGGCGAACAAATCTCTCCAAATCGTCTCACCGATTACGCACACTTTGCCCCACGTGTCCAGATCGTCATCTGACAAGAATCTACCATAGCCACTGTACCACTTACGAGCAATTTGGTATTCGAACGTAGTGGCTTGCATACGAGCCTGTTTGTTCTTTCCCGAGGCAATTAGAGATGCATGACGACTCATTTCCGGAGTTGCCACATCTACAGATGGACATTCAGTTTGAATAGCGCGAACGTCGTCCATAGTCAGGTACTGATCCGATGGATTGCGAACCCATTTGTTCCCTTTGCGAATCCAATCGTTGCGATATACGCCAAAGACACTCGGACCACCGACCTTCTCAACTTCCCATAACAATAAGGCCTTTGCTCCGGATCCAAATGATATCATTCCAATGATGCCTGCGATGCCGATGATGATACCTAACATAGTCAGGCATGTGCGCATCTTATTGATTCTTAATGCCGAAAAAGCCGTTATTATACTTTCAATGATTTTCATCGCAGGTTCTTTTTTCTTGTCAGTTCAGACTTGGTGTGCTAGAATACCAACCACGCCTTTGGACAAGCATTTATGTTATCTATCTCGGGCGTCCATTTTGTTGTACAGCATCCACCACACCCTCCCTATCAGACGTACAAGCCGTTCTTGACGTTTAGAGAGCAATCCCACGCTTAAGGTGACGAGCAATTGTCAACACGGTATACCTCGAAAGCAGCGGATGCAGTTCTTTTGTCTTGGTCTTGTTCCGAACGGCCCGCGGAAATCAAACGCCATAGAGCCGCACTTGAACAGCTTGCTCGCGCGGGTAGATGTGTGTGGATTCGCCTAGCAGCCTCATTTACGGAAACGCGGTTTCAGTTGACCTCGGTTGAACACACTTTCCCTGCGTCGGTGAGGAACGAGACAATCCGGCGAGAACTGGGACAGTGGCACTCGATCCAAAACAACTGCGTGGACAGGATTTACCTTGTCGCTCAAGAGCACGTCAAAGAAACATGTTACGATATAACGGACTACATCGATCGTTGCTTGACAGGCGATTATTCCATTGCAAATCGGTTAAGGGGGCGTACAATCTTTGGGTTGCGTCAAATCGAGACTGATGCACATGACTTACTCAGTAGCCAAGGCACTAACGGAGCGATTGATCATGTCTTGAGGCCATACATTCATGAGTTTGGCGACTTCATTGGGAACACGATACTCGGTTTCTGTTGCCAACTTCCGTCGTTTCTGTCACCTCTCAAAACTCCCGCTTTGACGGTTCCCTGGAGCCCAAATTTAAAGTCGTATTTTCAATCAATCTGGGGAGAAAGACTTGCCGACCACTTACCGCTAATTTTTTACGGCACACATGGGGCAGCGGCGGTTCGTAGTGTATTCTGGGAGCGTGTGACTCAGGAATTCTCACAGGTTTGCATCGGCGAAATTCGAGACTTTTGCCACCGATTGGGCTTGCAGTGTTCAATTGAGATTTCTGCGGACGATAGGTCACTCGGATTTGATCTCGGAACCATTCTTAAATGCTCAGATGGAACGGTACTAGTTGACTCAAAGGGCAGCACGGATTCGAACGACAGCCATGACACGATGGAGAAATCGAGAACAACAGGCCGAGAAAATTCGCTCAGTTCAATTCCGAACGCTTTCCCCATCAATACTCCCAAGCAATTCTTGAGTGCAAAGTGGGTCGCAAGCCGGACGAGCGTCGCAGCTTCGCAAATTATCTGCATGTGGAGGTCTAGGCCTCCGACTACAATTCAGTTCGCTTTTGACAGGGTTCTGGGCTTTAACTCCTGGATTGCAGATGAAAGCGGAAGCGCGGACTCACGAGAATCCGAGTGCAAACGCAATCACGCCTCACTGGCTGTAGATTCTCAATCTCTCCCTTTGAAACAGGCGAAGGAGCACATTTCGAACTCCGTATGTCTGATGGGGGAGCCTCAGCGGCCGGCATTGATAATCTCGCCGCTGCAGAGTTTATGGTCAAGAACTGATGAACGGACATGGAGCGAAATAACTGATTCATGGGCGTGGTTGTGCCAGGTTGTTTGGAACTTGGGTTATGATTTTGATATAGCAGCAGAACGTGATTTTATAAACGCAAAATTCTACGAAAAAAGTCGTCTAATACGCGTAAATAACGGCTTCTACCAAGTGGTTTTGATTCCAAGTTGTACTTCGCTTCAAGAATCCACGGTAGGCTTGTTAACAGAAGTCGTTGCGGGACGTGGAAAGTTAATCGCAGTCGATCCGGTTCCATATCTGCTCAACAGCAAGCTAGAACTTGACACACGTCCGCTTGAGTTACTTCTCTACAACCTACGTACATCTCGATTGCGAGGTACTGCCGCTGAAAAAACGGAAACTCTCAAGCAGATTTTGCGAAAGTGGATCAAACCGGTGCTCCGGGTCTACGCAAAACCTGATAATGTTCTGACGGACGCAATCAAGTTACGACATCGTCGAACAGAGACTCTTGACCTGTTCTTCCTTGTCAATGCTACTCCATCCTCAATCGAAGGCTTGATCGAAATTAAAGGAGAGTCAGTTAAAGTCGAAGAATGGGAGACAACGAGCAGTGAAAAAAGTGATATAGACTTTTGGCACGCAGATGGAAACACCTACCTCAACTGTTCGTTCGATAGCTGGCAAAGCAGGTTGGTGACGACTCGGAGAAAAGTAGAAACCCCACTTTCATAAACAAAATTCGGAACATGCTTTCGTCCAAAAGATAAGACTATTGGGTTGGAAAGGAGATTTGAATGAGAAAACGTATCGGTGTGTTGACAGGTGGAGGGGATACTAGCGCTCTCAATGCAACACTCAAAGGAATCGCTCTGAAAGCTGAAGAATTAGGATTTGAGCTTATCGGATTCATGGAAGGCTGGAGAGGGGTTCTGAAAGGCGGACGCTACTTTGTTCTCACACCTGATCTCATCGACGAGAATTATGGAGGCACACTATTAAAGAGTTCGCGTACGAATTTGATTGCTGCCAATAGGCTTGACGAAGCCATTGAGAATCTAAAGAAACTCGGAATCGATGGACTTATCCCGATCGGTGGCGACGACACAATGACAGTCAGCGTGGAATTGTCAAAGCAGTTCATTATGGCATCTGTGACAAAAACCATCGACAATGATGTCGGGCTCAATCCACCGGAGGGAAGCGCGGTTAATTATTCAAAGATGTTTAACTACTTCTGCCCCGGATTTCCTACGGCGGCGAGTCGTTTGATTCGGTATGTCCAAGATCTCCGAACAACGGCGTATTCGCACAATAGGATATTCTTCGTCGAAGCGATGGGGCGGGATGCCGGTTGGCTTACACTTGCCTCCGCATACGGGCACGCAGATTTGATTGTTGTGCCCGAAATACCTTATGAACCCGATCGTCTCGCTGAGGCTATTCGGCGCAAGCATATAGAAAACGAGAACGTGGTCGTTGTTGTATCCGAAGGAATCCGTAACCAAAAAGGCGAATTGATGATTACCTCGAAGAAAGAACTTGACGCTTTTGGTCATACTCGACCGGGCGGGTGCTCGGAAATCATAGCGGAAGCGATGAGATTGAGGCTCTCAAAAGAATTTCCGAGTGCAACCTTTCGCCACATCATATTGGGACACCTTCAGAGATGTGGTTCCCCGATAGCGCTTGATCGGGACTGTGCGATAAAGGCAGGAGAGTTGGCTGTCAGGGCGCTTGATGAGGGACAACTCAACGGAGTCGCCACGATTATGCGAACCGAGACCGGCATTGAACCTGTACTTTACCCCATGGATCAGGTGATTAAGCGTGACGAAAACAATAAAGTGATCCCACGGAGCTTAGATTTGCGATTCTACAATGTAGAGGATTATCAAATCTCACCCGCCGGCACGGGATATTTCAGAGCCATTTTTGGCGATCTTGCGAAACTTCAGACACAGGACCTGGGCACCGCCAATTTCGGAGTAATATGAGCCAGAGGCACGCAAATGTACGCAACAAGCATGTCAAAACAGGTTTTAAGTTCCTTAGATTCACAGGAGCTTGAAAGGAATCTTGTGGAAATTCGTATTGTTGCTATATCACCCAGCCTTGTCATCGCGCTCTCTTGGTCGAGATCTTGAAGTACTCGACAGCCGTGTCGTCCACAAGTTTGTCATATTGCAAGAGCCTCGACTCACTGAGATTTAAAGAGATACATCGTTTGAAATGCCTCATTTGTTGCAGTAACTTACGGATGCTCAAGGATTAATCAGCTTTATGCTTGATGTGCGAGGGAGACAACTTGAAGTCGGTAGAACCACCAGTGCAAACTGTGCCCATATTCGCATCTCTGGTTTCTGTGATATTGATAAAGTTGCCGATTTAGCGCATTGTTCGCGCGTCAAGTGTTGTAATGAACGGTGAGAGTTTTACATAGAGCCGATGTATTCATGGTTGTGAAGAGATAGATGATCGCGATGTTCAAGGCATTAGTTGAAGTGATTACCTTAATTGCTTCCTTCTTGATTCAACACTGTCTCTATAGCAAATCGCTGCCTGTCAGATTCAGTCCTCGAAACATCCTAGTTATCAAGTTAGATCACCTTGGCGACGTACTTCTCGCCACGCCTGTATTTTCAAATCTGAGACGCGCTTATCCATCCGCTAAAATTCACGCTCTAGTTGGAGAATGGGGAGAGGTTGGCTTGAGAAACCATCCTGATGTGGATAGAATCTTCCGATACAACTCCCGCTTTTACCGCAGGCTCGGAGAGCCGAAATCTCAATGTAAAATACTTACGCTACTAGCTTTGTTCCGTCAACAAAAGTACGATCTTGTCATTGATCTGCGTGGGGATTGGTTCACCGCGTTTTTCGCTCTTATGAAGCCGACCCGCTATCGATTGGATTATGCCTGGCTGCAAGTGGCAAATAAACTGGGACTTGCGCGATTCACCGGATTTCATCAGCTTGAACGAAATCTCGATCTCTTGCGAATTGCGAATATTCAGACATTTTTCAGACTTCCTACTTTTCATACCTCCGATAATGATCAGAATTGGGTGGACAATTTCTTACGCGAATCGGAAATTCTCCCGAATTGTCCGCTAATTGTAATACATCCAGGTTCTCCGATTACTCTCAAACGCTGGCGGACAGAACGTTTCGCGGATGTAGCGGATTGGCTAATTGTTCAGAAAAACGCACAAATACTCTTTGTCGGCACCCGCGATGAAGTGGATGTCATTTCTGCGGTTCAGAAACAGATGCACGGGCGATCCATTAATCTCGCCGGGGAAACCACGGTGTCACAGCTCGCTGAATTGTTGAAACGCTGTCACTTATTCCTTGGAAATGACAGTGGACCGATGCATATCGCCGCCGCCGTTGGGACGCAAACCATTGGGTTATATGGCCCAGGAAATCCGGCACGTTTTGGCCCCGTGGGTTCGAACGCCTACACAGTTCGGCGTCAGCCAAACTGCCCTCCATGCTTGGGCACGGTTTGTAAATTCGGCGGCGAAGGGTGTATGAAGGACATTCGGACCGAGGATGTAATTCAAACAATTCAAGCGATTCATGCGATTTGATTTAGTTTGTCAGTACAACGGCTTATCTTTTGAGCATTTTTGAAAATAAACTGTTTCTGCGAGCATTGAATCACAGAACCGTCTGCCGAGATATTTTTGCACCATTTGGTGCAATTCAACTGGTAAGTTTTAACCTGTTTCGTGCAATGTCAACAAATCATCGCGACGCATAAACAGGAAAAATGTCCTGTCAAAAGGATTCCAGCTTATGGCATATTATTTGCTTAAAAATGGGTGGGAAATTCAGGCGTTTTCGTCATACAGTTTCGTTTAGATTAATTAAGCGTTTTACCAATCACAAATCCCAAACATAGGAGGAAATCAAATGGGTGCTAAAAGAACTTCTGGTGCATTTATGACCTCCTTGGTACTCCACCTTGTCATTGCATTTGTTGCCGGCTTATACCTTGTAAGCCAAACGCAACAGTTTAAGGATTTGGTGGGAGCAGAGGTGCTCAAAGCCAAGGATCCGCCGAAACCGAAAGTGCGTAAACCTGTTGTTAAACCCGTGATTAAACCAACAGTCCCCACGACGAATACTGTGGTGGTTGAACAAGTTGAAATTCAACCGAGAGTCACAACAGCTTTCGTTGCGCGTTCAAATTTCCAGCCGACTTCTGTACTGGAATTTTCGAACAAAGTGGTTAAGGTTGATGCGCCGATAAACCCGAATGTTCCAAAGGTCGTGTCGCCCAATGCGCCTGTACCGAATGCTGTTACACATGCTGATCTTCCGGTTTCAGACGCCCCCGGCGCGTTAGCCTTCTCCGCACCGGTTGCAAATGCGCCTGGTGCCGGTCCCGCCAACATTGGTCGAGGTATCGCCGGTGGAATTGTTCAGGTCAAGGTTGCGGTCAACCGTGCGCCTGGCCTTTCGATGGTTGAAACTGTTGGTGCGGCGCCGGACGCCTTGGGTGACATTGTTGAAAATATTACGCTCGGCAACACCGAGGTTCCACCGCTGCCTAGAGGCGAACCGGGCGGAACAGTTATCGGTAAGGGCCGTGATATTCGCGGTGTGCTGCGTTTTACCCGAATCCGGCACAACCTTTCAGACTGGTGGGCAGATTCTTCCTCGTTGAATGCCCTAACCAAGTGGATTAACGAGCGAACGAAAATCAAAGCTGACATGAATGTTGAAGGCGGGGCATTGAAGTTGACTGATGCTAATTTGCATAGAAGCCCGATACTTTTTATGACGGGACACGATCCTGCTCTGGTACGTTCACACAATTTGCTTGGTCGTCAGTATGGTGGTGGCCGAATGGACAGTCGTCTCACGGAGACAGAATCAGCCGCTATGCGTAGGTACCTTGTAGAAAAAGGCGGATTTCTGGTATTTGACGACTGCGGAGTGAACGCGCCTGCCCAGGCAATGATTCGGTTGTTCCTAGCTCAGATGCGATATGTCATGCCCGAATATCAGGTCGAGCGAATTCCGAACGACCATACAGTTTACGACAACTTCTACGAAATGGGTGGACCTCCAGTCGGATTTGATATCTTCTGGTGGGGAACGAGACCGCAAAGAAGAAACTTCCTTGAAGGCGTATCTGTCGGCGACAAGTTGTCAGTTATCACGGTCCGGCGAGACTATATGTGTGCCATGGAAGCGGTCAGTTTGCCGACCCGTTCAGTTCACTATTCGCCGGGTGTTTATCGCTTCATGACCAACGTGGTTGTTTACTCGTTGACACACGGCGATATATCCGATTATTCAAATTACATTCCAGAGGACCTTTTGGCGAAGAAAGCGTTGCCTACGAGCGCACCGGAAGCAGCCAAAATCGGTGCTCTCGAATAATCTGTGGTGTATCTTAGCAGCAACTTTCGCATAGAAAAAGCAGCCGGCAATTCGGCTGCTTTTTCTATTTGTGTTAGAATTTGGTTCCTCTGTGTGGATTGGATTGAGTTTGCCCGTGGACCGCACCAGTGAATAGCGTGACCTGCTACTCCTTTCCTGTCTTGACGGCACTCTTAGCTTCCGTCGCAAGTCTCCCTGCTTGTTTCGCCAGTCGTTTTGCCTCTGCAATCTATCTCATAGTTGAATGGACACGGTTGATAAATTCGGTGGCGAAAAGCGTATGGAAGACATTCAGACTGAGGATGTAATTCAAGCGATTCATGCGATATGATTCAATTAGTTCGTGCTCTGAAAGTGAACTGCTTTTGTAGACAGCGAATTACAGAATTGTCCGCCGAAAAATTTTTGCACTGTTTAGTGCAATTCAAGTGGCAAGGTTAACTGTTTTCGTGCAATATCAACGGTCTGTCGTGATGACTATGCAGAGAGATTGCGCCTTTGAAAGCAACCTGGCTTTGGCATATTAATTGCTCATGTCATTTACATGGCGATCAGCAGAAGTTATCGTCATACGTTATTTAATTTATCACTTTAGGTTTTACAAACCACCAAAAATCTTTGGAGACAAATATAATGGGTGCTAAAAGAACTTCCGGCGCATTTATGACTTCCTTAGTGCTCCACCTTGTTATTGCATTTGTTGCCGGCTTGTACCTTGTAAGCCAAACGCAACAGTTTAAGGATTTGGTGGGAGCAGAGGTGCTCAAAGCCAAAGATCCGCCGAAACCGAAAGTACGTAAACCTGTTGTTAAACCCGTGATTAAACCAACAGTCCCCACGACGAATACTGTGGTGGTTGAACAAGTTGAAATTCAACCGAGAGTCACAACAGCTTTCGTTGCGCGTTCAAATTTCCAGCCGACTTCTGTACTGGAATTTTCGAACAAAGTGGTTAAGGTTGATGCGCCGATAAACCCGAATGTTCCAAAGGTCGTGTCGCCCAATGCGCCTGTACCGAATGCTGTTACACATGCTGATCTTCCGGTTTCAGACGCCCCCGGCGCGTTAGCCTTCTCCGCACCGGTTGCAAATGCGCCTGGTGCCGGTCCCGCCAACATTGGTCGAGGTATCGCCGGTGGAATTGTTCAGGTCAAGGTTGCGGTCAACCGTGCGCCTGGCCTTTCGATGGTTGAAACTGTTGGTGCGGCGCCGGACGCCTTGGGTGACATTGTTGAAAATATTACGCTCGGCAACACCGAGGTTCCACCGCTGCCTAGAGGCGAACCGGGCGGAACGGTTATCGGTAAGGGCCGCGATATTCGCGGCGTGTTGCGTTTTACTCGAATCCGCCACAATCTTTCAGACTGGTGGGCAGATTCTTCCTCGTTGAATGCCCTAACCAAGTGGATTAACGAGCGGACGAAAATCAAAGCTGACATGAACGTTGAGGGCGGGGCATTGAAGTTGACTGACGCTAATTTGCACAGAAGCCCGATACTTTTCATGACAGGACACGATCCTGCTCTAGTGCGTTCAAAGAATTTACTTGGTCGTCAATATGGAGGTGGACGAATGGATAGCCGCCTCACGGAGACAGAATCAGCCGCTATGCGCAGGTACCTCGTGGAAAAAGGCGGATTTCTGGTATTTGACGACTGCGGAGTGAACGCGCCTGCCCAGGCAATGATTCGGTTGTTCCTAGCTCAGATGCGATATGTCATGCCCGAATATCAGGTCGAGCGAATTCCGAACGACCATACAGTTTACGACAACTTCTACGAAATGGGTGGACCTCCAGTCGGATTTGATATCTTCTGGTGGGGAACGAGACCACAAAGAAGAAACTTCCTTGAAGGTGTATCTGTCGGCGACAAGTTGTCAGTTATCACTGTCCGGCGAGACTACATGTGCGCCATGGAAGCGGTCAGTTTACCGACCCGTTCAGTCCACTATTCGCCGGGTGTTTATCGTTTCATGACCAACGTTGTTGTTTACTCGTTGACACACGGCGATATATCCGATTATTCAAATTACATTCCAGAGGACCTTTTGGCGAAGAAGGCGTTGCCTACAAGCGCACCGGAATCAGCCAAGATAGGTGCTCTCGAATAATCGGTGATAAAAATCTTAGTAACTTCCACATAGAAAAAGCAGCCGAATTTCTGGCTGCTTTTTCTATGTGTGTCAGAATTGGCTCCTCTGCCTAGAATGATTCGAATCTGCGCGTGGAGCGTGTGAGTAATCCGCCTGACCTGCTACTCCTTTCCTGTTTTAACGGCGCTCTTTGCTTCAGTCGCAAGTTTCCCCGCTTGTTTCGCCAGTCGTTTCGCCTCTGCAATCTGTCTCATAATCGCACGGTTTGACCACGAAACGCCAATCACGTAACGAGATTCTTTTTCGTCTGAGACGGGTGCGTCCAGTGCCTCGGCGCCCAAATAAATCTGCAATCCGCTGTCTGACGCATGGCGTACTCCCACGTTTACACCTCTTCCATCGGTCTCAAGGCATAGGGTCAATTCTCCCTTCGCGAAACGTGGTTGGAAATCCTTGCTAATTCCGATAAAAACCCCGTTTAATACCTTGCCGGTCCCGCGGTCCTCGCTGAATCGGTTGTTCCCAATTCCAATGTGTCCCGAAATCTGATGCACTCTCGGCAGGTTGAAGGTCTTGCTGACAGCAAGAAATGTAGACTTTCGCTTGTATTGCATTGTATCAATCAACCCTTCTGTTATCTCATCTCCGATGTTTTCAACGCCAACTGCCACATTTGGCATTTTACCTGCCTCGCGAATCAGCAGTACTTTGAGATTTGCCATCAGAAAACTCTTCTGATTGAGCTGTACGCTGGCTATTCCAAACTCAACCCGATCAAAAATACCGAAATTTAGTCGGATTGCCGCTTCCTCGCGTGGAATTCCAGCCCTGTTCAGGAACGCGAAATTTGTACCCACATCAATGTTCCCATGTTCAATGACCGCACCGGTTGGAATGTTCATTAGTTCACTATCACGGAAGTAAGGCGTAGCTAATGGCGGAGAGCACAGCGAAAATAGTACAATCAGGCAACAACATTGGAACAATCGACAGTTGTCTTGAAGATATGTTAACATCGCATTTTCTCGCGGATTTCGACCCCTGATGTAGTGCCAATAATTGCCTTGTCGGCCCGACTGACGAATAGCCCATTTTCGACAACTCCGGGGAGATTGTTGAGTTGTAATTCAGTCTGTGCGGGTTGCCGAATCGCATCAAAGCGACAATCCAGAATGTAATTGCCATTGTCGCTGAAGAAAGGTTTTTCACCATTATAGCGCATTGTCGATTTACCGCAGATGCTGTTAATTGTTGCTTGCGTGGCTTCCCATCCAAACTGCAGAACTTCCACAGGCAGCGGAAATGTCGTTCCCAGCATGGACACTAATTTACTCTCATCCGCAACAATGACGAGCCGCTTGGACGCATGGGCGATTATTTTCTCTCGTACTAAGGCACCACCTCCTCCTTTAATCAGATTCAGGCTAGGATCAATTTCGTCGGCGCCGTCAATCGTCACGTCAATCACGGGGTGTTCAGCGAGCGTTGAGAGCGGAATCCCCTGCTCCGCGGAAATTATTTCTGTCTGCTTTGATGTCGCAATTCCAGTGATTTTCAATCCATCTCGTACCTTTTCCCCTAGCGCGCGTAGTACATAATAAACTGTTGAGCCCGTACCTAGACCCACAATTGCCCCGGGTTGTATCTCTTCAACAGCTCTCTCTGCCGCTGTTTGTTTTAACCGTTCTTTGTCCATGTCGTCTCCTAAACGGGTGTCTGAACATAGCTATTCAACAGTTTAGCAAAGATTGGGTAGACCATCAATAAGGAAAAGGTTTCCAATTTGAAAGTCGCGTCAGGACGTGGTAAAATAGACGATTAAATTGGTGGCGCAGTGAGTCACTTTCCCATTCAGCCTCCTATCTACGGGGAATGCATGATATCGGCTAAAGAAAAAATGCTATCAATGCCGACCTATGTGAACATTCCCATCTGGTGAGTTATGAAGAATGTACTTGTCGTTGATGATGATGAAAAAATCTGCTGGGCTTTTGAGCAATTCTTAGAAAGTGAAGGTTTTGCTCCAAGCATTGCCAACAATGCCGAGGAAGGGCTGCGAAGGATTCAAGCTGAACAGCCGGATGTCATTTTTCTTGATGTTCGACTACCGGGAATGAGCGGGTTAGATGCGCTTGAACAGATTAAAGAAATTCAATCAAATGCTGCCGTTGTCATCATGACGGCCTATGACGATGTCGAGACAACAATAGAGGCAATGCGCTTACACGCATTTGATTTCTTGTCCAAACCGATTGACCTTGATGCAGTAAAAGCGGTGCTAGATAGAGCATTCAAGACGCAAAGTGAACGTCGTAAAATTGCAGATGGAACCACTGACGATGTAGCATATTCTGTAGATCCGACGCCTTCCACACCAGGGGTGCAGGGACACCGATTGGTTGGAAAAAGCGAGCAGATGCGAGAGATTTACAAGCTAATTGGCGTCATGGCGAGCAACACAATCACAGTTCTTATTGAAGGGGATACAGGCACTGGAAAAGAACTTATCGCACAAGCCATCCATGCCAATAGCACGCGCAAAGATGGCCCCTTTATTTCAGTCAACTGTGGTGCGCTTCCTGATGAGCTTCTTGAAAGTGAGCTATTTGGCTACGAGGCCGGTGCTTTTACGGGGGCAAAGGCAAAAGGCAAACCCGGGCGATTTGAGCTTGCCGAGGGGGGAACATTATTTCTCGACGAAGTGAGTAATATGAGCCCGGCACTGCAAATCAAACTGCAGCGGGCTTTGCAGGAACAGGAGATTGAAAGGTTAGGCGGGACAAGAACACTGAAAACAAACGTGCGAGTTCTCGCCGCGACCAACCAAGACCTTGCCGAGATGGCCAAGCACGGTATGTTCCGACAAGATCTCTACTATCGCTTCAAACGATTAGCGATTCATCTTCCACCGCTGCGGGAACGCACCGAAGACATCCCGTTACTTGTAGATCATTTTCTGAATCTTATAAGCGCCGAACTAGGTAAAACCATCACAGGTGTCTCCGATGATTGCCTAGGGCTACTGAAGGGATATGATTGGCCCGGGAACGTACGGGAGCTGGAAAACGCGCTCAGAAGTGCAGCAGTACTTTCACGATCTGATGTAATACTCCCGGAGCATCTCCCACCGGATATTGCGAGTCATGAGCACAAATTCGATTCGAACCAAGCCCAATTGGAACAGTCGCTCGAATCGATTCTGCATGCAACGGTCAAAGAGGCATTGTCACAAGAACGTGAGATGTTGTACGACGAAGTTATAAACGCCGTAGATGCTGCGCTCATCCGCTTGGCAATTAACAAATTTGGCCAAAACCAAACGGAAACAGCGAAATTGCTTGGGATTAGCCGCACAACGCTTGCTCAGAGAATCAAAAAGTTGGGACTTGACCTCGGCAGTTCATGAGGTGTGCGATGTGAAAAGCCAAGCCGGCTAAATACCAAATTGAAAACCTATTTGAATCAGGTCCACAGGACCAACAGCCCCTACGTGAAACCGCTGGTAACCACATCACCGATTCCAATTTAATGCTCAGAGTAGGCACCCCAGGCGGCGGAAGGAAACAGAATCGCATTTTTTGAATAGCCAGATGGATTTACCATCCGTTTCTCAAACAGGTTCTAAATACTCGGCTTGTGAGATTCGACTCGCAGCCTGAAGGCAATACTAACTGCGCCCAAAGAATTAACCAACTCCAGTAACCCTACGCTCATCATTTTTCGGATAACCTGCCTGCCCGCAATAGATAATTCTCATGTCGTTAGTTCGTTTAGAACACATAACTAAATCCTACGCCCCCTATCTAATATTAGACGACGTATCTGCAGCAATTGAGCGAGGAGACAGGATAGGACTAATTGGCAAGAATGGCAGTGGGAAGACAACACTGACCGAGATTATTGCTGGCATAATCCAAGTATTTGAAGGGTCGGTTTCTACTTCAAAGGGATTGCGAATCGGATATCTGAGCCAAGAACCGAATCTCGATCCAACCTGTACCCTGCGGCAAGAAATACTTAAGGTGTTCCGCAAACAACAAAGCCTTGAGGATGAGATGCTGCATCTGAGCGAAAGAATGGAACACGAGGAGAATCTGACGCTCATAGACGAATACGCAAAATTACAGGAACAACACGAACGCATGGGCGGTTATGATTACGAGCATCAGATTAGCCGGACGCTCGGCGGTTTGGGTTTTGGGGCCGCTGATTTTCGTCTGGAAACTCGTGTGTTGAGTGGTGGTCAAAAGAGTCGTGTGGCGCTTGCGAAGCTGCTTCTCGAAAAACCGGATCTTCTTTTGCTTGATGAACCAACGAATCATTTGGACATAAAAGCCATCGAATGGTTAGAGAACTTCCTGAATTCGGAATATAGCGGCGCTGTTTTGATTGTTTCTCATGATCGCTATCTCCTAGACCGAGTCGTGCGGAAGATTTGGGAACTGGATGACCATAAAATAAACGTGTATCGAGGGAATTACACCAAATATCTTGCATCCAAGCGCCTGAGAATCCTGGAACAGGAGCGAAGTTATGCGAAACAGCAGCGTTTTATCGCCCATGAAGAGGAGTTCATAGAACGAAATATTGCTGGACAGCGGACGCGCGAAGCTCAGGGACGGCGGAAGTTGCTCAATCGAATCGAACGACTCGAAAAACCCGACCATAATCGGCGGTCAATGAGCATTCACTTCACCCCGGATGCGCGTGGCGGAAACGACATTTTGCAATGTCAAGAGTTAGAGATGCGATACGGGGATAAAACAGTGTTTCAAAATCTCGATATTGAAGTTTATCGTCAAGATATCGTTGGAATCATTGGACCTAATGGTGCGGGGAAAACCACGCTATTCCGTTTAATTCTCGGGGGACTTGAGCCGACGGACGGAGAGCTAAAGATTGGTGCCAACCTGAGTTTTGGATACTATGACCAGGAACTCAAAAGCCTGAATCTTGATAACGAGGTCATTGACGAAATCTGGGAACTACGTCCAAAGCACACACAGGAGGAGATTCGCAGCTTTCTCGGTAGCTTTCTATTTTCTGGGGATGAAGTTTTTAAACAGGTTCGCCATCTGAGTGGAGGTGAACAAAGCCGTGTCATGCTTGCGAAGTTACTGCTGGAAAATGCGAATGTGCTCTTGCTTGATGAACCGACAAATCACCTGGATATTCCCTCGCGCGAAGCACTTGAGAAAGCGCTAAGCGAGTATCCTGCCACAACCTTCATAATTTCCCATGACCGGTATTTGCTGAACAAACTTGCCACCAAACTGTTAATCTTTGAAGCTGGCACTGCAAATCTGTTTGTCGGAACGTATGCGGAGTACGAGGACTCTCTACGTGAAGAAAAACAGATGACAATAAAGAAGAAGCCAAAACCAAAACTTGGACAGAAGGAAGCAGGAGGGCAGAGAGATAAGAACGAAAGGGTACGCATCGCCTCGACATCAAAAAAAACCTCTAAGTCCAAGCGGCGGAGGGTAAAGGCGGAACGATTGGCGGACGTGTGAGATTCCCGGCGAGGAGACGTACTTGTCACCAAGTATCTTCAAGGCGACACGCCCTCGTGATTTGAAATCTTCGATATGAGGAAGGCGTGCGAGTATTCAGGAGAAACGCTGCGGGGGCAAGAAGGTTAATTTCAGTCGCTTTTATTCGCAATAGGGTTTTTGGCTGAGGCGGCGACATTCAACCGCTTCCAAAAAATACCGCGCGTTTGCTAGCGTCTTTCGGTACGTGGGTCTCGGTTGGATTCAACTCAATTTCAATGCGTTTCCGGTGCGAGGCGTCTACCGTTATCTCCTCCCCGCTGTATCCATCGGCACTCACGACAAGACGATAGATTCTTGGAGAAAACCCTCTAAAGACCACTCTTCCACTCGGATCCGTGACAAGTCGGAGTGTCCCGTCTAGAGCCACGTTCGCGTCGGTAAGAGGTTGCCCTGAAGCTTCATCCATGACATACACTTCAAGCCGTGTTGGTGGCAAGTTACCCTCTCGAAAGAAGTTGCATGTGCCGAGAAAAATGGAGTAAGCCTCCTCTATAATTCGCGCGCGGGAACCTGCGATTCCGAGAGTAGGGTGATTGATTGACCGAATATCTAACGATAATGCAATCTTGTTCGTTGATCGAATCTCGGGCGAAACCGGATCCTGTAGAGTTTCTTTCGGCGACTCCTCGGCACCCAAGTCAAGATATTCGAGGATTGATTTAACGAAGCGTTCAGCGACTTGATTGCCGGGATAGTGTGCTGCCACTACCGATGAAGCATGGTCAGTCCAACTCCCGTGATCAATCCGCAGATAGTATCCATTTTCCTTGATTGCATTTACTGCCGCAACGCGTTTGGAGACCGGTATTTTTCGGTCTTTTTTGCGAATAAGGTACACATTTGCACCAGCAATTCTCAGCATTTCGCTCAACGCATTGACTACAGCAAGGTTGATATCTGCCGCACCAGGAGGGATTCCGCGTTCATCCCCGCCGTACCGAGCGTCAAGCGCCAAAACCTGTCCAACGAGAGCACCCTCACAAATTGGATGTAACTCCGGGAGAACTAGCCGCGATCGGTTTGGCAAAATCTCTTCCTTTAGTTGGAGATCGTAATAGCCGGTTTTTGACACCAAGAGCACCGATTCTCCCGGGGACACGTGATTGAAAAAGAAGTGTCCGTTGGGATCGGTCGACGTGGTTCTTTCTTCGCCATTAATCAACCGAATTTCGGCGTCCCCAAGCGCGCTTCCGGTCGCATTTCGGACACTACCTTGGACAATGCCACCTTGAATGTCCCCAAATCCGACCGAAATTGTTTCCTGCTTATCTTTGTAAACAATCTTAACCTGTGCAGTGCTGGGCTGACGTATCCCCGGATCTCCGTGGAGGTAGAATCGCGCGATTCCATTTTTGGACGGCTGAACCGTTTCGGATAACCTTCCTACCGTTGTGTGCGCATGAATCGGCTCGTCGTCCGCTATCGGTTGGTCGTCACTGTCGTACGCGGAAACAGTGATACCCACATAGCTCTCGCCATCCGGCGGTATTGTCTTTGCCCACGTACTTAGATGTAAAGTTTCAGCGGGTGGCGCGACCTTAAACCACTGCGTTGCGGGTAAGTTGTGATTACCGTAATAGTTGACGAGGCTTGTCTCAATCGAATGCACTCCGTTAGACAGTGGTTCATTGGGAGTGACCACGATTAAGTCGCTATCCCGAAGGTATCGGTGTGGTACCACCATCCCATCAAGTTTGACACGAATGGAGTCGGAGAAAACCTGCTGTCGCTTAATCATCCATGCACCGCGTGTGTGGATGCCGTCCGAAACACTTATCTCGATTTTGGGGGTCTTGTGTTCCGTCGCGGATTTCGGGGCAGGTACCTGTAAAATTCCCCGCGGAAATCCAGCCGCGACATAATGCGCAATCCCCAAGAAAAAACCGTATGCCTCACGACGGTTGTACGATTTTTTCCCCAGACGTTTCTCCTCTTCCGGGTTAGAATAGAACGATGCTTCGCAAACCACCCCCGGGGCTTTTGTCAACCGCAGAACACCAAAACCTGACGTACCATAAGTTGGTCAGAATAAAGCCCGGTAGCCGCAAGTTGGGGTAGCCGCAACGCGTCAGAAACACCCTGCTGAATGTATCGAGCAAGGTCAAGGCTTGCGGGTGAATCATCCGCATCGCGATGATACCACGTGGACGTATAGTTGGTTTTAGGAACGTTAATAGAGTTGTGGTGAATCGAAATGAAAAAATCCACCTCGTTCCGATTCGCTATATCGGCACGATCGGGAATGCTTACAAAAGAGTCGTCCGTTCTCGTCATAACTACAATAGCTCCCGCTTGAGACAGAAAATCTCGAAGATAGAACGCGACTCGCAGATTCACCTCCGCTTCACGGAATCCCGTTGGACCTCGTTTATATTTCGGCAAGTGTCCCTGTCCACCATGCCCGGGGTCAAGGCAAATCTTGATGTCGCGAAGATATCGCGCATAAGGCGGGATGCCATATTCTGCCTTAGGCAGTTTATGCCAATTGTTCCGCTTCTGTCCGCAACCGGCACTGGCAATAAGTGCGATCAATACAGCCAAGGCAAAACGCCAGAGATAATCCGGCCGTAGGAAATCAGTAAGATGGAAATGTAGTCTGCTCATTGTAAATTATCTTGCTGTTCCCAGAGTTAATCGTCAAAACCCACGCTGCATATCATACAGATGTTTTTGGCAGAATCAGGGGTTTTACCATAACATAACAAAGCCCCATGACTTCATGGACAATCTTCCTGTGAACGTTCTATTCTGTTACAGAATTTTAACACGGTCGTTCTACATTAAAACGCAAATCTGTACAAAACATTTCAATGGTTCGTTATCTCATCTCAATTTTTCTGATTGCTAGCTCGCTGATTGGGTACGAAATTGCGCTGATGCGGCTGCTCTCGATTGCCCAATGGCACCACTTTGCGCACATGATTATTAGCCTCGCGCTGCTCGGATTCGGCGCAAGCGGCAGTGTGATAGCAATTACCCAACACTGGCTAATGCGTCGGTTCCACGCTGTGTACACGGTTTCCGGGCTCATGTACACGATTAGCCTTATATGCTGTTTCGCACTAAACCAGTACGTTCCCTTCAATCCATTCATGGTGGTTTGGCAACCGGCTCAATTATTGTTCCTCGTGACGCGGTATTTGATTCTTGCAGTGCCGTTCTTTTTTGGCGCCGCATGCATAGGTATGGCGTTATTGCGGTTCAATAGCGAGGTTAATCGTTTATATTTCTTCGACCTACTCGGTTCGGGCATCGGCGCATTAGGCGTCATATTGGTGATGTATCTTGTTTCTCCCGCTCAGATCCTGACTGTTGTCTCGACAATCGGTTTCTGCGGTGTAATGGTTGCAAATGTTAAGAGCAGTTGGAAATCGTTATCACTAATTGTAATCATCGTAATCGGGTTCATCAGTAACTTGGTCGTCAATCCGATTGAGATTAAAATCTCACCATACAAGGGATTGAGCAGTACACTCAACTTCCCGGATGCCGAGATTTTAAGTGACCGGTATAGCCCGCTCGGGACATTGCATGTAGCGCGCAGCGATGCCATTCGCGCAGTGCCAGGATTAAGCATCCGCTCAGAGCATTCGATACCTCCGCAACTAGGATTATTCACGGACGCTGACGCCATGACAGCAATTACTAATTTTGACGGGGACATGTCCCAGTTGGCTTTTCTGGATGACACTATCTCGGCGGTAGCTTACCATCTGCTTGACAAGCCGCGCGTTTTAGTGTTGGGGGCTGGCGGTGGCACGGATGTGTTGAATGCGCTGTATCACAGCGCAACTTCGGTTGATGCAGTCGAGTTGAATCCACAGATTGTTGATTTGATGGCTCACCACTACCGAGAATTCTCCGGGAAGATTTTCGACTCAACAGAATCTTACCCGGTAAATGTTCATATCGCTGAAGCGCGAGGATTTATCCGATCATCGCGTGAGAAGTACGACCTTATCCAAATTGCGATGTTAGATTCGGTCGGCGCCGCCGCATCAGGGACGCATTCCTTGAATGAAAACTATCTTTATACTGTGGAGGCAATTAAGGAATTTGTTCAACACCTAACGCCGGGCGGGATATTGTCGATTACGCGTTGGCTCAAATCACCACCACGTGACATGATCAAGTTGTTTGCCACAGCCGTGGAGGCACTTGAGCAAATCGAGGGCGCTGTACCGGCTGACCAACTTGCGCTAATCCGTGAATGGCGTACAGGCACACTGTTAATCAAGAGGGGAAAATTCAAACCAGTCGAGAAAGAGACAATTCGAGCATTCTGCCGGCGACGTTCTTTCGACCTCGCATACTATCCGCAAATGGACGCATCAGAAGCAAACCGCTATAATCAATTGCCCGAACCAATTTATTTCACCTCTGCACAAGCACTGATGTTCGGCAGTCGGGAGCAATTCTACAATGATTATCCTTTCCAGATTCGCCCCGCGACCGATGATTGCCCATATTTCTCCCAATTTTTGCGTCTCGGCATGTTGGCTCAGCTGATTCACACAATCGGAAGAAATGCCATCCCATTCATTGAATGGGGATATCTGCTCTTGATTGCGATGCTAATCCAAGCGGTCGTCGCAGGATTGGTTCTCATTCTTTTGCCCCTCCTCTTTCCGCGCAACCGACTAGCGTTTCTAAAGAATTGCGATAATGGTAGTACAGCAAGCAATCAGGAATCTAATTATTCTACTGGAAAACAAGGTGCAGCGACGTGGCGGATATGCGGTTATTTCCTCAGCTTGGGTATCGGATTCATGTTGATCGAGATTGCATTTATTCAAAAATTTCTGCTATTACTCTCGTACCCGACTTATGCAGTTGCCGTCGTGCTGTGTGCATTTCTTGTCTTTGCCGGATTCGGTAGTTTCTGCTGTCCACACGTGTCGCGGATTAGCCAAAATTTCCGTTTTTCTGATGCCATCCCAGCGGTCATCATCATGTTGTCATTGATTGCCTCAGCCTACCTGTTGCTATTGCCGCCTATATTCGACCAGTTCATCGCAAGTCCAGATCTGGTGAAGATTGTTGTCTCAGTTGCACTGATTGCACCTTTGGCTTTCTTCATGGGAATGCCGTTTCCATTAGCAATCGATCGGTTAAGAAGGAATCAACAGGACTTCATCGCTTGGGCGTGGGGAATTAACGGTTACGCCTCGGTAGTAGGTGCAATTCTCTCCATTTGCCTCGCAATCGCACTCGGCTTTAATGTTGTAATTCTTATAGCAGTCGCAGTTTATATCGCCGGCGCGTGGTTGGCTCCATCATAAGAAAATTGCATTCGCTTAGATAGTAGTATCGCGTACCGAGCCTGAAGGGAAGAGTTGAATGGAGGATTATCTCTCCACAATCCCGCTGCTTGACTTCGGTCTTCAAGTATTGTAAAATTGAAAATCACGGCTGGCGATTGGTAGAAAGAGCATCCGGTTGCGGTTGGACGGTTGGCGTCAATACACCATGTTTCGCCAACGAAGGACTCTTTTAGACTCGGACTACCGTACCGAGCAGGAGAAGTCGAACAATGACAGAAGAACTAAACATCGATTCTCACGCAAAGAAAAGAACCGGTTCAAAAATCCTCGTTGGAATCCTAATAGTTGCTCTCATAATCATGATTATCTCATTTGCTTTGCAATGGTACATCATTCGCGAGTTATTCAGTTTTACGACAGACATCGTTGAGCGTCAATTGGTACAACAAGCTCCGGCAGGTGTTGAAGACGTAGAGATACGGAGAACATTCGCGCGAGTTCGAAAAGCATTGCTACATATGCCTTTGAGTTATTTGCGGGGAGATATCAACCTGAAAAAAGTTAAAAGCGCGGCATACTACGCATTGAAGGCTAACGAGGATAAGGAGTGGACTTCGGAAGAGGTCAACACTATGCTTAAGATGATGAATGCTGCTGTGGGATTCAAGAGGGAGGTCAGGTAGCAGCAATCATGTCAGATTTGGCAAACCCGTACGAGAAATTCGCTTATGCCTATGATAAGATGATGACCAATGTGGATTATGTCCGCTGGGCAAACTATATTGATGCTATCTTCCGACAGTGTGGATTTCTCCCTCGAAAGATCCTGGATCTTGCTTGTGGAACGGGCGCACTGACGACGCTGCTGGCAGCGCACAATTACGAGATGTGGGGAATTGATCGCGCCGAGGGCATGTTGTCGGTCGCCCGTCGAAAAGCAGATCAGCAGGGATTGGAAATCCAGTTTAGACGGGGTGACATGCTCGACTTCAATTTGAACCAGCGGTTCGATGCTGTCTTATGTACGTATGACAGTATCAACTATGCAGTTAATGAGGAAGAACTTGTTAACGTATTTAAATGTGTTTCAGACCACCTAGAGCCATCGGGTTTGTTCATCTTCGATGTTACCACGGAGCACAACATCACCCAGCATTTCCATTCTCAGACATTCGCCGAAAATGCGGAAGACTACTCATATATCTGGAAAAACATCTATTCCTACCGCAATAAAACGTGCCATACTGCTCTCACCTTCTTTATCCGCGAAGGCGAGTTTTTTCGCCGATTTGAAGAGGTTCATGTCCAAAAAATGTTTGAGGTTAGCACCGTGAAGAAAATCCTCAATGATACCGGTTACAAAATGCTTTGTGCCTACGACATGTTTACGTTCAATCGGTGGAATCGTCATTCAGATCGAATCAACTTTACCGCACGTAGAATGGATTCAACTTGAGATTCGACTTGCAATAAAGAAATTCCCGCCTTTTCTCAGCCCCGCTTGTTTTGGCTTACCTTACCCTCGGATTACGGTCGCCTTCGGTTGCTGATTGACTGATTGAGTTACGGTTCTTTAGAGTCCGAGCCTGTTCTCTCGCTCAATCTCTCCATTCAATGGGTCGTTGTTTGATTCCATTAGGTTCGTGAATCGTCTACAATCGGATATGAGACTGCCTCCGATGCCATTAGTATATCATGTTGACAATCATTTTCCCGTTTTGTATACTTAACAAAGGGTCGGTGGTACTTCTAGGCAAAGAATCTAATTCAAATCACGATCATCCTGCTATAAGCACCTCTGAATTGAGAAAATGGCGAAAAAGAAGAATCGGTCGGCGAATATTGCGCGGAAACGGGCGAAGCGGAAACAGGAACAAAAATCCCGGCGTAAATACTTAGCGATTCAGAAACAGCGTAGGTTGCATGGCGAGAAGTCTGATGAGGAACGCCTACATGAGATGATCTTGCAAAGTCGTTTGTTGGTAGACGAACCCGAGCTCCGTGCGCTGACCTTTGACACGGACCTCATGAAAGAGCGTGTGTTGGAGGTGCTAGCATCGCATTCCGAGAACGAGGAGCAAGGAAGTGATATCGACAAAGCCCGGGACGATTCACTGGACGAGGTTGAAGATGAAAACGAGGTTGCCGGCGAACAGTTTCGACAGGAAATACTGCCACACTTTCTTACACCGGAGTTTCTACACAAGATTACCCATGCGCTAACCGCCTGTGAGACCCGCTTGAACCGAACAGGGCAACAAAGGAGAGCTGGAATCGCTCTGGTAGCGAGATCGATTTTTGAACTTGCCGAGCCCCAAGTCCTCGTTTTCCATCCGCTCGTTCTGGGCGTTACCGTTAGAACGCTTGAACACTTGCTCAATCAGCCGGGACAAGTATCCGAGCATGAATATCGCGATTTTGTCCGACAAGTGATTTCCGACATACATAATCTTCGTGCTAACCAAGATGATACTGAACTTCAGGATGGCGAGATTGATGCAGCAGACCTAGATGATTCCGATGTTGCCGTGGATCCGGATGATGGAGTAGAGCCAGAAGTATTTGTGCCCAATATATCCTCCGACGAATTACCCGCTAGAGCGCTCTATCAGAACTCCGACACACTGGGGACCCGTCAGATTATTGAAGCGTGGGATGGTTACAGATTGGTCAGCGATACAGCGGAGCAGGTTGAGTTCTTGCAGCCGGATCTAAAACGGTATATTACTCTAACCTCGAACAGGCTTTTGCTACAATGTACCTCTATGACAGATTTGGAAGTCGCGATGACAGAGGTGGAAAAGCAGTGCGAACCGGAGTTAATCTACTTGGCAAAAACCCTAGTTGAAGATTAAGAAGTTTTAGCTTGAGTTTCCGGGACAATAGACTAGAATTCTCCACATGCGAATTTTGCAGACGTAAAGGAGGTGATTTTTTGGCACATAGCAAAAGTGGGCAAGTCAGACGCAGAACGCAGATTCGCCACACCCAAAAGCGGCGTTTGAAGAGGAAAAAGCTGGCGCTAAAGCAGAAAACGCAGTAATTGAACCGGATTCAGGTATTTCGTGCTGCGAGTCAAGAACGGGAATTATTTTCCGGATTGTATTCTTCGAAATGAGTAAAGGCGGGTCTACTTAGACGAACGGATTTTCCTCCTACCGTATCAATGTATCCAAGCCTGATGAGGCAGATAATTTCGACAGAGGCGGGTAGATCGAAAATACTACGAACGCGCTGCCGATCTTTTTGGCGTTCGATCGGCGCGCTTACAAACTGGGTACCAATGTGGAGGGCAGTCGCCGCCAACAGTAGGTTTTGAATCATCGCTCCCATGCCGATCCACATCCAGCGAGCCGCTCCCTCTCCTGGCGGGCGTCTGTCAGTATCCATCAGAACCAAAATCAATAGTGGTGATGTCCGCACCAAGTTCGCGATTTCCTTTGCGGGCATCTTTCCCGCTCCCAAGTGTCCCAAGATGCCGAGGTGTTTAGCGTTCTTCAGCAAGGGACCAAGCACGGTCGGATCCTTTGACATGATTTGCGGAAGGTTTACATGATCAGCGAGCAAGACACCATCACGAGATTTCTCCCATTCCTCCTCGGTTAACCGCATCCAACGGTGGTTGTCATCAAGGAATTTGGTATCCTTGAACTGGTCAGCAACGCATTCTTCCGTTAGATCGGCAAGTGCATTTTTTCCCTCTATTTTCCGCATTATCAATAATTCCCACGGTTGAACGTTGAACGGTGAAGGCGCCCATCGAGCTGCCTCCAGCAATTGATCGAGATCTTCAGACCGAATCTCCGTATCTTGAAATTGACCTCGGTGGCTCCGACGAGAAATAATCGCATCAAAGAGATTCATATCAGGCAGTTCTCTTCGTTCCATCCATACACCTTCTTCTTTCTATCCTTGGTTAAACGTACTAGCTCACTAATTTCGGCAGTTATTCGTCGGAGAACACGTGCTTGCGTCCAGCAGTCTAGGGGTAGGCCGTAAGGTTTTGGGAGAGGATTGCCAGCCAAGCACTGTTTACTTTGTGAAGATAGTCTTCCATCTTTAATCAGAGATTGCCGTTGCGGACAACAGTTCAGCGGTCGAACCTGCGCCCACAGGATTAATACCAAAGAGCAGACCCCTGAGATGCCCCCAGTAGAACACCCGAATCGGCATCTTTCATTATCATTTTTCGACTGCCGCCAATTCCACCCCGCGCTACCACGTGTCCCCATCGTTCCAATTCCTGGACGGTTTCATCGCCGAAACGTTCATCCAAACTTAGTACAAAGGGTTGCCCGACGTGCGACGGAGAGGCACCGGGGAAACTAATCCAACCAGGTGCGTCCACTGCATGTGCCGGAGGCATTTCGAAGTCGATTGCGTTAGTGATAGCTTGGAAATTCAATTGTGGCTGCATAAACCCGCCGGGAGTGTTTCCAATAAAGAACACATCGTCTCCGCTGCACACAATGTACGTATTTAGCGTGTGCATCGTGCGCTTTCCGGGTTTAAGTTGGTTGGGGTGCCCATCATCGAAATCAAAACCTTGTGCGTATCCAATTCTATCATTCAAGACGATTCCGGTGCCATCAGCAACCAGCCCAGATCCAAAATGGGTTGATAGGCTAATTATAAATGACACGGCATTGCCGTCTTTGTCGGCAACGGCAAGGGATGTCGTGTCACCATTACGATAGATGTCCCCAGCCGTTGGCGCGGCACTCGCTCGGTTCGGATGAATTGCCTCCCGCCGCTTCTCAGCAAATGATTTTGATAATAGGACTCCTAGAGGGACCTCCTCGAATTGCGGGTCGCCGGAATACGCCAATCGATCCGCGAATGCTAGTTTCTTGGCTTCAACCATATGATGAATGTGGGCAGCACTGCCAAATTCCATTGTGGCCACATTATAACCTTCAAGGATGTTCAGTTCTTCAAGAACAATGTGACCTTGCGAAGGTAAAGTCGTTTGGTAGACGGTAAACCCTCGATAGTCTGTTTGAATCGGTTCATAAACGTCCGAAGTGTGATTTTCGAAATCAGCCATTGTAAACAAACCGCCATTTGCTTCGGAACAGGCAACGATCGCTTGAGCGATTTCACCTTTATAAAAGGCTTCTCGTCCTCCCTCGGCAACGAGGCGGAGGCTTTTCCCCAAGTCCTTGTTTACCAACACACCAGTGCGCTTAGAAAGTGCTTCGTCCTTGCAAAAGATCTCCGCACTACTAGGAAACTTCCCGAGTTTGCTTTCAGCAGCTAAAGATTTGCGTTCTCCGGCTTTCATCAACAGCCCCTCTTCGGCGAACTCAATTGCGGGCTGTAGAAGCTCTTTCAACGGCAATGTTCCGAAGCGTTCAAGCACTTCCACGTACGCATCAACCGCGCCCGGCACAGAGACAGAGTGAATACCATCCACTGCCATGTGCGTCATACCTTGCCCTTTGTAGTAGTCCACCGACGCAGCGCTAGGCGCCCTGCCACTTCCATTAATTCCGGTCACTTTTTTCGATTTGCCATCGTAGACCAGAATGAAAGCATCTCCGCCAAGCCCGCACCGACCAAGTCCAACGACGTTTAGCACGGCTGCAGTTGCGACCGAGGCGTCAATAGCATTGCCTCCCTCTTGTAATACTCTCAGACCTACTAGAGAAGCCTGTGGAAATTCCGTGACAACTACTCCATTCTTGGCTACACACAGCTCGTTCTGCCAGTTGACAGCAAAATCCATAATCGTCTCCTAATAAGAAGCTTATTTGTCAAACTCGGAAATCTCCCCGCTCATATTTTAGTCCAAAGGATACCTGAGAAAAACGCATAGTACAAGTATTTATTGAAGAAAGGATGAGTGGTTTAAGCTTGAAGCTAGAGGAGAATGAAACGACACAAATCACCCGTTTGGGAGAATCTATATTTCTTTAGAGGAAGTTTCACCATGGATTTGCTTGACACCTCAAAATATCAATAATATACTACCGACTAAAGCAGTGGTCAGTGGCCTGTGACAAGTCGTCAGTGAAGAGTGTGACCCGTCTTACTTGAAGGGGGCGGGTTGGAAGCGGTTTCTATCGCGCTCCGTGAATTATATATGCTTAATAGATCCCGGTTAGCGTTGAAAGGAGCAAGAAATCATGCCTGAAGGCCCCGAAATTGAACGCCTCCGAGACGAATTACTGATTCTTGAAAACAGGCGTCTACAGGAGGTCAATTTTACTTCCACGGCTTTAAAATCCGAACGCTACGACGAGCAACACGATAGGTTAGATTTGATCCGCGGCAAAATACTTGAAAAACTCGAACGACGCGGCAAATACCTAATATGGTGGTTTGAGAGTTTGCCGGTTTTGAATCATTTCGGCATGACCGGCAAGTGGATTGTTGAAAAAACAACAGGGGAGGTGATAGATTCGATGCCCTCAAAATACGCTAAAGTGATTTTGGATTTTGAGGGAGGCATTCGAGCGATCTTTGACGACATGCGAAATTTTGGGCGGTTTCAGGTTTATAGCTCCGAACAAAACATGCTTGAAGGCGTTCCCCGGCTGAAAACCCTTGGTGTTCATGGATTGCAAGAACGTTTTCCTCAAAAGCAATTCGAGCGACTCTTGGATCTGACGGTCAATCGGAACAAGCCACTTGGAGAAGCCTTAACCTCTTCTCGCGTGGTCTCGGACATCGGTAACATGTATAAATCGGAGATATTATTTGTAGCGAAACTGAATCCCAACGCGACGGCAAATCAGCTTTCAGCCACAGAAAAGAGACGTTTGGGACGGGCGGTCAGTCTTATCCTAGAGCGAGCATATAAGAACGATGGGGTTACGGTAGAGGGCCTTCAATCTTCCTCCGGAGGCGAACAGCCCAGCGAAATACACTACGTCCATGGAAGGAAAGATTTGCCATGTCCTTCTTGCAAGTCGCCGATTGAACGATTCATTCAGAAACAGAGATCGACGTATTTCTGTCCGAAATGCCAGCAACTCAAATAGCCGTATTACCGTTTCCAATTCCGCTTGTATACTACGTGTGCAGAGGGTGTGTAGCGGTACAGCCGTAAATGACTACTGTCCTCGATCTCGATAGCCAATCATCTTACAATAAAGGTATCTTAAAGGGTTATGACATACGGATTATGTTAACCACTGCAGGAGGTGAATGATGCTTACAGTGTCCGAAATTGAATCCTACCATGAGGATGGCTATTTGAAAGTCGAACAACTCTTTACACCGGAAGAAACTGAGGAACTCAGTTCCGAGATGGATCGCATCATCGATGAATGGGGAGAGGAGCAGATTGGATGGAAGGGACCGTGGCGCAGTCGATATCTGGTTGATGAGGAGCAGCAAACAACCAAGGCAGTGTTCATGCACAACCCACATTTCTACTCCGCAGTTTGGGGGCGCGTGATCTTCCACCCGCGTTTGGTTGGAGCGGTGCAAGATTTTATCGGGCAAGATGTGCAATGGCATCACACTGTTCTACACGGCAAGCCTCCGGAAAAGGGAACTCCCTTTCCGATGCATCAGGATTATCCGTTTTACCCTCACGACGGGCTTGATTTTGTGGACTGCCTGGTGCATTTGGATGATGCTCCGCTTGAAAGTGGTGCTTTGCGTGTTGTCCAGGGCAGCCACAAGAGTGGTCCCCTAGAGCATATCAGAGGACCGGACACCGCACCGCACCTGCCCACAGACAAATACCATCCCGATTTCCTACCATCGGTTTCAGTTCCGGCGAAAGCAGGCGATGTGATCTTCTTTAGCTACTGCCTCATTCACTGGTCGGGGGTAAACAGGACGGATGAGTGGCGTCGCACTGTTCGATTCGGCTACCACAAACCGGAGATGCGACCAGTTGGGCGACCGCCGGAGGATGTATACAATAATATTGTGGCTGGCGGATTTAGGACAAACCCTACGGCAGTGGGCTAGAGGGTTGTCGTCCCTCGAAGAACACATTTGAAAACTCCAAGCGCTGCCCGGAGACCTCGATTCGCAGCCTTGGAAAATTTCATACCATTCATACTTTTCATACCAAATGGATGTATTCACCAACAACAGAAATGGGTGAGAAGCCTTGCTATGACTGGCTTATGCATCGTTTGACATTAAGAGCCTGTTTGAAAAGTCCGGAATCGCCTTAGAGAAAGGGCTATTTTGGGGTAAATGCCCTCAAGAACCTATTAGAAAAAGAAAAAAGTTGTCTGAACGGTTGATGTTTACGTTTACTCATTGGAGCAGTTAAATCTGAACCAATGAAAGGAGTAAACATGAACCGCAAGCGTTATCCCAGTGATTTGACTGATGCACAGTGGGAGAAACTGTCCTCGTTTCTGCCAGCCCCTCAACCATTAGGCAGACCTCCAAAATGGGAGATGTGCTTAATCATCAATGCTATCTTTTATGTCGTCAAGTCCGGTTGCCAGTGGCGAATGCTACCCCATAATATGCCACCGTGGCAAACCGTCTATTACCATTTCAGAAAGTGGCAAGTCGACAACACATGGCTCTTGATTCATCAGGCACTTCGCGAACAAACACGTTGTGATGGCGGCAAACAACCATCACCGACAGCAGCTATCATTGACAGCCAATCCGTTAAGACGACGGAACTGGCGGAGACTAGAGGATTTGATGGTCACAAGAAGGTCAAAGGACGCAAACGCCATCTGGTAACGGATACGACGGGTATTCCATTGATGGTCAAAGTCACTGATGCCAATGTTAGTGACAATCAGATAGCTATCGAGTTACTAACAGAAGTGTTTAGCTGGTACATAACAATTCAGTTGGTGTGTGCCGATGCCGCCTATCGCGGCGAATTAGAAGACTGGTTATATCTGGCTCATCAGTGTCAACTAGAGATTGCATCTACGCTAGGGCAGCAGGGGTTTGAAGTTGTTCCGTTACGATGGATTGTTGAACGCACATTCTCTTGGCTTGGTTGGTTTCGTCGATTGACTTTGGATTATGAACGCTTTCCTAAGACTGCTGAAACTATGGTATACATCGCTTCCATCTACTTGATGCGAAATCGAATCAAATGACTTTTCAAACAGGCTCTAAGTGCTCGACCGCCTAAGCCCTAGAAAAATTGATATTCTACACTTAACTCTGAAGAGCCTAATTGTTTCGGGAGCTCTGTTCTTAAATGTCAACTCGAAGGAAGGAGAGAAACAAAGCGGCGGACAACACTACGAAGACCAGCATCAACAGCAAAGTATCCACAGTAGCATCGTTTAGCGAGTCGCCGAAGCTGTAGCGATCTTCAAATTTCGGGATGGTCTCGAAAGGCACAGGCTCCCACGACATAGCTGGTCGAAAAAAGAGCACATGGGGGCTCTCCGGATCCGTTTTGTCGACTTCAGCTAGAAACTCGCGAAACTCGGGCACATAAATCTTGACTTGGGAAAGAAACTGTAAGTGGCGCGAGAAGCCAGTTCCCGCCAAGGATTCGATGGCATACTGGACAGCGGCTGTAGGCGACAGGCGCGCCAATGATCTCGCAATCGCCACCTGATCTAGTTGCACACTGAGATGTTCCTCCAGAAATCTCTCGTCGTTGAGGGATTCTTCGAGGTGGTACTCGCCCCACAATAGGGTGATTTTTGCGGGCGGAATCTCACGCGGGTCAAAATAGGAATCAAGCAGTCCGCGATCCAGATATTTTTGTGTCACTTGCTGATACAACGCCTCCCGCCGTTGGCGGAATTCGTCGCTGGTCATCGCCGGCTTGAGACCTTTGGCGGCCAATCCGACGGTGTTCGGCACCAGAATCACCCAGACGACCCAGATAAGCGTGAGAACCATCAAACTTGATGAAGATTGCCGGGCGCGAGAGGAGATCAAAAGTCCGAGTGTGATAAATATAGCGGTGTACACGAATCCGACTAAGACGATTGCTCCCAACCGTACCCAGTCGGTTGTGTCTAAACGAAGGCTGCCCGATGAATATAGTAGGAAAAGATTGACCAACACTGACATGAGAAATGGAAGACCGATACTCATCAGCGCCCCAAGAAATTTGCCGCCCAGCACCACGTGGCGTGGAACACTATTGGCGAGGGTTAACCGTAGCGTCCCGCGCGCCCGTTCCCCCGAGATGGCGTCGAAAGTAAACAGAATCGCGGCGAAACTCAGTACGACTCCAATGAGGAACGCCCAATCCATTTGTGTAGATTCCGGCAAGAAATTCCACAGATTTGGATTGCTTTGCGGATAAGTCATCCGCCAGATGCCGTTGAACCGGGCAGGGTAATCTCCCCACCACCGCTCCAATGGTCTGCCATCGGTGTTCTTGGAGAGAAACGCTTCTCCGCCGTTCGCGCAGAACGACAATGGAGAAGGCATTTTATGAAGTTCGCCGGGCCCGTACAGGACCAAGGTGGGAAAATTCTCGGCGTGGAGCTTCATTTCCTTGTGCTCCTGGGCTACACTTCTACGGTAATTGCTAATTTGCTCGTTATATTCGCCGAGGAACACGATGGCATTGGCTACCATCGCTAAGAGTATCAACAGCACGGTCAACGCGAATCGAAGGCTCATCATGTTGTCGTATAGTTCGCGTTTCGCGATGCTAATAATCATAAGAAAACTCGCCAATGTGACGTTTTTGGGAGATTGGACTTCCGGTTATTGAGAAGACCCATAGCCCAAAATACGAGGTTGTTAACTTCCGCCTAGAGCGCCTGTCTTCGGAAGGTCAAAAAGACTGACATAGATATTGCCAAGTTGATCGCTAGCAACAGAATCAGATCGGGCACAACATCAATGATATCACTCCGCAGATCCGCTTGTAGATAGGAGAACTGCGGTAAATCATCCCAGGACACTCTGCCTTTGTCGTGAGAAAACCATTTCCTGGAGGGAAAAGCATTCTTCTCATGCAGATATTCAATCAACGCGCGCCGGTACTGCCGGCTCGACTCCGCAAAACGCTCAATCCCTCGGAGATCCGTGCCCGCCAAAGCTTCGGTTGCCAAATCATAAATTGCCGCCGGCGAAAGGCGAATCGCCATCTGCACAACTTGCGTTTTGCGGCCGTAGGTCTGATCGAGCGCTCTCTTGCGAACCAACCATGTCTTCTCCGCGGCGCGAATCCGGGATGATTCCAAGAGTTGACTATGAGATTGCAGGTTCGCGACGAACTGTTCTTTGTTTTCATCAATGCTATCGTAGCTGTACGTCCACCAAAATCTATGATGAAGCAGGGTTTGACCGTTATAACCCCCGGAATATTTGAGATGATCACCGTGGCCAATTCGCGTAGGATAACTATAAGCGCGTACGGCATTCTTTTTGACCGAGGCTCTCTCATCGGCATCATACCGATCCCAGAACTGTTCTATCTCGGACACAGCCGCTTTTAGCTTTTCATCCACGCCGATTAGTCGGTCGAGGGTCGCGACAGTGAGACTTGGATAAACTAGCACTAACATAACCCACACAAACATGACGAACACCAAAGCAGTCGCAGTGCGGCGTGAAACTGTCGAAATGAGCAATCCAATCAGATAAAACGTGGAGAGGTAGATCACGGACACCAGCAGAATTCCAAGTATCCGAAGAAGGTCCTCGCCCGAGAAGGCAATCAATCCCGATGTCGTTATCAGAAATAGCGCCAAGAGGACACTGATAATCAGCGATAAGATGAGACATACCATCGCGCTGGCGTACTTCGCCAGAAGAATGAGACTTCGAGGCACGGGGTTGGCCGCCATTAAACGAAGCGTGTGAGCCTCGCGTTCCCCGGCGATTGCATCATAAGCGAACAGCAATGCCATTAGGCTCAAGACAACTTGGAAGATGAAAACCAAATCCATGCCGGAGAAGAGGTTGAGGAAGGGGTTATCTACGCCGTGTTGTAAAGCGTCCAGTAGAGTTGGAACAAATTGGTGATGAACATGGACGGTGTTCCCAAGTCGTTTATCAAGCCCTTGGTTAAAGATGCTGAGCGGGTTTGGGGGGCGATCCACATACAGCCGCAGTTGAGAATAGGTCATGGCATCGGATATATCCTCCCGATGCGTTTTCACGGCGGTGTCGTAGACAGCCAAGCGGTGTTTGTAGTCCTGAAGAAGTACAATGGTACTAGCGGTGACTAGTATCAGGCAGGTGATGACAGCGACAAAGAATCGAAGTGTCATCAGATTTGCGAGCAATTCTCGTCGGAAGAGAGTCAGAAACATTGGATTGACTGGGGTTAGGCACTTCACCTGGTGCAGAAGCAATCACTTGATGGACAGTGGGCGCGTAGGAATTCTCTCTGCGTTCTCACTCTTGATGACACCGCGAGAATGACGAAAGTTCACCCATCGCAAGCAAAACTCGCTCCGACAAAGGCGCACGATAATTGAGGAATAGAGGGGGAATCGACGATTTGATCGTTGAGATTCGCTAATACAACCAGAAGGGAACAAGCCGGAGCATCAAAGAAGAAAGCATCTTCCTACTAGCCGCTATCGGCGAATTGCCGAATATTGATGTAGTTCTTGAACCGTGTTCAAACGTGTGTCCGTCTCAATCAGGAAACTGCCTTCGACGGCACGTTTTACGATTCAATCAAGCTTCTCAACACGGAGAGGTTCGTCGCGTGCATCTCTTCCATCTTTGGCGTTTCAATGACCATCGGGACATCCGCAAATCGTGAGTCGTTCAGGAGAAGTCTGAAGGGAAGTTCGCCGAGATTCCCTTCGCCGATGTGTTCGTGGCGATCTTTACGGCTCTGATATTCGGCTTTAGCATCGTTGAGGTGGAAAGCACGAAGTCGATCCAGACCGATGACGCGATCAAATTCGTCGAAGGTCTCGTGATATGCATCCTCGGTTCGGATGTCGTAGCCTGCGACGAACACGTGACAGGTATCAAGGCACACCCCAAGCCTTTCCGGATATTTCGAACTGTCGATCGTCCGGCGTAGATGCTCGAAGGTGTAACCCATATTCGATCCTTGTCCGGCGGTAGTCTCTAGCAGCACCATTACTTCGCCGCCCGCTGTCTGCTCGAACATTAGGTTGAGGCTTTCGCTTAACAACCGCAATCCTTCATCTTCACCGGCGTCAAGATGAGCCCCCATGTGGGTTACGAAAAAGGGAATCCCGAGGACATCTGCCAGTTGCAACTGGGATCGAACCTGATCGCGAGAATTCTCAAGTACATCAGGTTTGGGGGAAGTGAGGTTGGTGAGATGGATGTCGTGAATGAGGATGGATTGGATTGCGGATTCTTGCCACGACGCTTTGAAGCGATTCGTATCGTCTTCGGTCGGCTCTTTGCTGACCCAACGGTTGGGGCTTTTCACGAAAATCTGTATTGCCTCGCAATCTAGCTTTTCTCCGTTTTCAATTGATTTATATAAACCACCAGCGGTAGACACATGGGCTCCAAGTAGCATGTTTGATTTTCTCACTCCTTTCTCGGTTTGAAGGATTGCCATTGTATCATAGGTTGAAAGTGTGAATCAAAAGAAATGCGCGCATATCGGAATTTCAGGATTTGAACGATTTCCACGAATGTGTTAAAATACCGTTTTGCGAATTGGCGAAAACAACCGAAAAGTCAGAGTATATTCCATACAATAGAGTTGTTTTCTCACTAGATTATTCATGCGGAAAACGGGGACAAATCAATGAGATTTGAGGGCAAGGTGGCATTGGTAACGGGGGCTAGTCGAGGAATTGGTAAGTCGACAGCAATCAAACTCGCAAATGAGGGGGCCGATGTGGCAGTTCATTACGGTCAATCTGCAGGAAAAGCAGAGGAGGTTTGTGAGAAGATTCACGCCCTCGGGAGACGGTGTATCACCGTGGCGGCAGAAGTGACTGATCGGGAAGCAGTCAATGCAATGGCCGCGAAGGTGTTAGATGAACTAGGCCGCATTGATCTATTGGTCAATAATGCGGGGATTGTAGGTACCCAAGGGTTTGACGAGTTGACTCCCGAGCATTGGGACCGCATCATCGCCGTCAACTTAACGGGCTCTTTCAATGTGATTTGGGCGGTGAAGGATCACATGATAGAACGGAAGTTCGGACGTATCGTCAACGTTGCTTCGATCGCGGCGTTAGCTGTCCGCCCGCATCAAATGGCCTACGGCGCTTCGAAGGCGGGGGTCATCTCCCTAACAAAATCCTGTTGTGAGCCACTTGCTGAACATAATATCCGAATCAACTGCGTTGCTCCAGGCGCTACCAAAACAGATATGCTAGGCGAGCTTTCGACGGAGATGCTGGAACATATGCGTACAACCACGCCCCTAGGCCGTGTCGGTGAACCGGAAGAGATTGCAGACATTATCGCGTTCTTATTGAGCGAGGAATCTAGTTTCATGACAGGATCTACCGTGATCGCTAGCGGAGGACGAATTCTGTTTCCATGAGATTCTCAATTGGCTTAGTAATCGTTTGTTATACAGGTAAAGCATGTAATTCGCAAAGGAGATAGAGAAATCGACGAGTCAGCCTCCGATTGGAAATCAGTAATATGCCGCCTTGAGCGGCTTCTTGACAAAGCCGAGACGTTATTAAACGCGACGACGCCACGTCCATCAATTGCGTCGACAGACGACTTGCTTGAGGAGTACATTGCGTTTCGGTGGCGTAGCCAGAACGGTTCCGGGCGTTTGATTCCGATTAAGCATCCCGATCTCGTAGAGATTGGCGATCTTATCGGCATAACACGTCAAATTGACGAGGTCAATCGAAATACACTCCAGTTTCTACGCGGATTGCCTGCTAATCACGTTCTACTTTGGGGTGACCGCGGAACGGGCAAATCCTCGCTCATCAAGGGCATGCTTCGACAACACGACAGCGATGGACTGCGGTTGGTTGAGGTGAATCGAGATGGTTTGCTTCATCTTCAGGAGATTGCCGATCTGTTATGGTCGCGGCCCGAACGGTACATTCTGTTTTGTGACGATCTCGCCTTCAGTGAAGGAGAACCCGAGTATAGGGAGTTGAAAGCCATGTTGGAAGGCGGAGTTGCTGCACGTTCGGAGAATGTGCTCATTTACGCTACGTCAAATCGACGCCACCTCATGCCGCGTCAGGTGAAGGAAAATCAATTTCCCAGTACCGATGAAGATGAGTTGTATCCTCGCGAAGCCACGGAAGAGAAGGTTTCACTAAGCGACCGATTTGGGGTGCGCCTCGCGTTTTATAGGATTCCCCAAACCACATATCTGCAGATGGTCTCACACTACGCCCGGAAACACGGCATATCGATTCCGACAGAGGAGTTGCATCGTGCTGCGCTGGAGTGGGAGGCGTCATCCAGCGGACGTTCAGGCCGCGTTGCTCGTCAGTTCGTTGACAACCTGAAGGGGCGCCTGGGATTGGAGTCAACAGAGGGACGAGATATCCGCACAGCGCTGTCTCAGGATAACGATAACCAGTGATTTATGTTATTAGGACTTACGCCAAAAGCAGGAACCATAACGATCTGCAAAAATCTCGTGTTACAGAAAGCATGAAGGAAATAACAGTTGTTTTCTCTACGTGCTGATGCAAATAGGTTTTTAAACAAGCTCTAAACTTGAGTCCAGGTATGAATCAACCGCTGCCCCCTTTTGAGTGCAGGCATTCCGCAGAATTTTCCGAACTGCTGTGGAAACTCCAATGCACGCTTGTCATTAGTATCTATCAGGCGAACAAGATTATCTATATTAGCGCGGGAAGCTCCGAGAGTCTCGTTCAGTTGCCTCAAGATTTCGACTCGCCCATGGGGGTGGCTGTCGAGGACAATCGCCTCGCTGTCGCAACGAAAGACGAAGTGGTCATGCTTTCCTACGTCCGCGCATTGGCTAGCAGTTATCCACGTCGTTCGAACACCTCAGATGGGCAATACGTACCACAAGCGGCGTATTACTGCGGTGAACTAAAAGCCCACGACCTCGTGTGGGGACGGGCAGGGCTATGGAAAGTCAACACACTTTTTTCATGTCTTTCCCTGAAGGACGACAGGGACAACTTCAATCCCCAGTGGCGGCCGCGATTCATCAGCGAACTCGCCCCTGAAGATCGATGTCACCTCAACGGCGTCGCGATGGTTGATGGTCAGCCCGTGTATGCCACGGCACTTGGTGAAACGAATACATCAGAAGGTTGGCGGCCTGACAAAACGTCCGGCGGGATTGTCATCCACGTTTCGAGCAATGAGGTTATACTGAGAGGATTACCGATGCCGCACACGCCGAGGGTATACGAGGACGACCTCTATGTGTTGTTGTCCGCGACGGGAGAAGTCGCTCGTGTCGACACGGAGCGAGGCGATTATGAGGTGGTTACGCGATTGCCCGGCTTCGTACGCGGTATGGCGCGCTATGGCGACTATTTATTCGTTGGACTATCGCAATTACGCCGCAAAAGCCCGACCTTTGGCGATATACCAATCGCACGAGAGTCGCCGTTTTGCGGAATCATGGTAATCAACTTACCAAGCGGAACTACGATCGGTCATCTTAAGTATGATAGCGTCTGTCAGGAGATCTATGACGTGCAAGCCGTGTCAGGTTTGCGCCGCCCAGGTCTCATAGGCCCATCCACATCGGGCGAGGGGAGCAGATTGCGTCTTAACCCGCTTGCTTCACGCAGTGAACGCCCATCGCTAATTGATGGTATCGATAAATGAATTCACCCAATCAGGAATCTTTCAGATCCGGTTATGTCAGTATCATCGGTGAACCAAATGTGGGTAAATCCACGCTGCTGAACGCGATGATGGGCGAGAAACTGGCAATTGTAACGCCCAAGCCGCAGACGACCCGCAATCGGATAATGGGGATCGTCACGACTGAGGGCTACCAGCTTATTTTTCTGGATACGCCCGGCATAGTTGCACCGAAATACCTGCTTCACGACGCGATGGTCAAGGCAGCCTACCACGCCATTAAGGATGCGGACGTAATCATATATATGGTCGATGGCAGCCAGTTGCCTCCGACTCTTGAAACGCAAATACTTGAGCGCATACGCGAAACCGAGTCAATAAAAGTGTTCTTGGTCATCAACAAGATTGATCTTCTGGAGGCGTCGGCGCTGCTACCGATCATTGCCGAATACAGTGGCAAATTCCCCTTTGTTGAGATTGTCCCAATTTCGGCACGGAAATCTGGTGATGTTTTACGGCTTCGTGATCTGATTGTTAAACATCTACCGGCCGGACCGCACTATTTCCCGGAGGATCAGATTAGTGACTTACCCGAACGCTTTTTTGTTGCCGAAACGGTGCGAGAGAAGATATTCCTTAAGACTCAACAGGAAATTCCATATGCGTCGGGGGTTACGGTTGAGGAATTCAAACATCGCTCGAATGGTAAAGTCTACATTCGCGCTATAATCTACACCGAACGGTTGTCCCAAAAAAGAATCCTGATTGGCGATCGCGGCGGGATGATTAAACAGATTGGTAGACTTGCCAGGGAGGAAGTTGAACAGTTTCTTAGCGCTTCCGTGTTTCTGGAATTGCAAGTCTCCGTTAAGGGAGACTGGCGGCGTGACGCTCGAAAGCTGAAGGACATGGGCTACGATTGAAGGTTTCCAGATGCATACCCATCGGCCCAAGAACCGGTAGATAGTTATGCCCTAACTCCTACTGAAACTCGCCTCGTACCGTGAGAGAACTTGCGACCGAGAAGAAGTCTCTGCCCTCCTCAACGCGGTCGTTATTGTAGCTTAAGGCGACATTGAGTTGTGCACTTAAGCGCCTGCTCAGTTCGTAGCTTCCGCGTACGGTTGTTTCGTACCGTTCCGATTTTTCCTCTTGATTCGCGCCAAAGCGCTCGCGCCGCACTGCAGTCGAGAGTGTGTTGCTCATTCTAAGGTCGTGTTTGAGTTTAATCCTACCAAAAAACGGCATCCAGACGCCCCTTTCCACATTTAAATTATAATCAAAAGCAAGGTTAGGCGTAACTATCAGCGAAGTACTCGTGATGGATCCACCGCTTCTTTGCTGCTCCCGAAGCGTCACGCGTATTCCAAGCGAGCTATTGGTATCCTGTCTCCACGATTGCCTCCAAGTAATCGAAGGATTATGGGCTGAACTTTCGCTAATCAAAGTCGCAAGGTTGCGTCTATCTCTCTGCGTGAAGCCGTAGCGCACCTGAAAACTTGAAGTATTCTTGGAATTAAAAAACTTCACATCCCCTTCGTAGTTTTTTGACTTAGCCCGCGAGGTGGTGCTTGAGGTCTTCTGGAAGTTATTTGTAAAAGACACATTTGTACCCAACGATGCCCATGACCACGGGTCGACAGAACCGCGGAAAGTATAGCGTTGTCCTTGACGCGACTGGGTACGCCTCTCATCGTCATCCGGAAAATCGAGGACGCCAAGCACAGACTGCCCCGCGTTCAACCGACGAAAAGAATCCTGGACATCGAAGCTGACGTTTGTATTTAAGGCGAAGGATTTAAGGCTTTTCCGCCAAACACCCAGCCCCACATCTTTCTTTTTCCCGCGTCGTTCTCTCAACTTTCGTTCCAGTTCAGCATTATCTCGGCTGATCCAATCTCCTCGTTCATCTTCCAGTTCTTGTATTCTATCGGCGTCAATCCCCATTCGCTCCATCCTATCGAGCCGTTGCTGCCGCCGCTCTTCCATTTCTACCTCTTCGTCAAATGAATCGGGTTCTGGAGGACTCTGCGGTGAGCCCGTCGGCGGATTACCCTCAGGTTTACTCACGGACCCCAGTTCTTCCGGCTTTGCTTCCGGTTCTTCCTCCGGCGTACGCAGCAGCCATCCAAACCAGACGTGAGGTCGTATATTTACTCCAAACCCGATATTTGCGTTAATTGAGATATCTTTCTGCTGGCTGAACCAATTTTCACGCAATCTCACGCGGTTGTTGATGGTGGGGCGCATACCCAGAAGGTCGCGATTGAGGCGCGGTGTCATTGAGAAACTATGTTCGCGACTTGCAATAGTGAATTCCGGTTGGGAGGCCGGCGCGTCTGGAGCACTTACGCGCTTCTCCAGTATCCGCCGAACATCGTAGGTTGGATTTAGGCTAAAACTGGAAATCGGACTAATGTTGAGTGAAATAGAACCGTCATCAACTTTTTCATCCCGATTTCTGCTATATCCGTACCCGTAACCGGAACTGTAACCAGAACCGTAGCTAGAGCCGAAACCGGAGTAACCGCTACTCGACGAAGCACCGGCTGCCGTTGTAGTATCGGCATCGACATCCTCGTGCCGGTATTGGAGATCGAAGCCGAACTTCGATCCGATATTGTATTGGAAAGTTCCGGTGTAAAGATCGCTAACTTGCGTACCTTGACGTTCATTCCAAAAATCCTGATAATTGTAGGCAAGCCCGATCGACGGGAACGGAGGAAGGTTAAATCGTACAGAGATATCTTGGTTTTTGGTTTTACTTTTTCCGCTTTGGAACGAACTGAATGACCCACGGCGGCTTTCAGTTTCGGATTCACTCTCTCGGAAATTGTAGCTAATTGGAAGCCATCGAAAAAGATTAAGATCCGTGTCAATATTGAAATCGTTATTCGTGGTGCTAAAACCCCTCTGTTGTTGGCGGTGACGCCCGGTTTCACCTGCGGAACTCTCAAAATCCTTGTCTTGACTTGCATAGCCCCCTCGCACGCTCAATAGGTTTCCAAGTGAAACTGACACGTTTCCGCGTCGTGCCCAACCTGAGCGTACTAGCGGATCGCTCAAGTGAATTTCATTCACCCATACTTCACCGCTGATTTCTTCGGCGCGGTCATTGCGGATGCCGAGTAGAATGCCACCGATATTTTTAATGGAGAGTTGTGCACTGTTTGTTCCCCGGACAACAAATCCGTCGGGGTGACCATCCGGTTGAGGCGTGGCAGATTTACTTGAATCTGATGGTTCCTCAAGGATGTCCGTCGAGGACACGATGTCCGGATATTCATTCCGTTGAAGATCTGCCAAATCAATTTCAATTAGTTTCCAGCCGTCAAAGTCAATCTCCCGCGTAAACTCGTAGTAGTTCGTCAGATTCTCAAAAATGTCGACGTCATCCTCCTGCTGTGTTCGCGGATCGGAAAACGGGTCTGACGAACCATAGAATGAGCGGTAACTTGTGCGGACACTCGGCGCCAATCTCAATACAAGCGTCTCGCGATTTCTATCGCCGTACACCCAGAATTTTAGCTTATTGTGTTTGGAAAAGTCTTGTCCCTCGCCTTGCTGAATGCCGCGCAGTCGTTGCGATGTCACGCCGAATGAGTTGGGTAAAAGATTGTAATCAAACACGAGTGTCTGTTCTCGCTGCTGACGGGTGCCGAATCCAAAGGTGACATCGGTGTAAGGGTGCAACTTTTTGAAGGCACTGTTATCTTTGATTTCCTCGTAGGCTTTTTGATAGTCGTTGAAGTTAAAGTTATCCTTCGTGCCAACCGTGAATTTTTCATTCGTGTTTGTGACGATAGCGCCGTTTTGTGTAACCACTCCACGTTCCCATCGATTGCCGACAATTTCAATTGATGCCCATTCCAGTTTTCCCCGTACCTTCCCGGGTTTGTTCTTCAATAACCAAAAACGGAAGTGCTGAACAAACCCGAGATTCGGTAGACGACTGCCATACACATTTGCCTCACGCAGGGGAATGCTCAAAAAAACCCATCCATTGTCATTGCGTTTCTTAACCCACTCTTCCGGTAAATCATTCAATGAGATGGGGATTTCAAGGTATGCGTCCACCGTGTCTAGCACACCATCTCCGTTGAGATCTTCGGAATCCAGAACTTGGTTAGCGCTTCCAAATGGCGTGGGTTGGAGCGCCCCGTCATATATCCAGCCTTCGTCTTCGCCCGTGTCGAGAGAACCGTTAGCACTGTATTTTTGGGATTCCGGCAGGTTTTCCAAATCAAGGTCCAATGTGTCAATCTTATTATCGCCATTTAGGTCTTCAAGGTCCAAAGGCAGGTCTTCGCTATCAAGTCTACCATCGCGATCTGTGTCTTCATTGACAATTCCGAGATCTAGTAACAGCGTCACGTCGTCGTCACCTTGGACACGTAACCAAATTTCTAGAAATTCGCGTTCGGAGAAATCTGTGCCCGACGCGGAGATGCCGTAAGAAAAACCACCCCACTCTTCAACGACATCGGTGAGATCGTAGCCGACCTCCATAACAAGACGCTGTTCCGTGGATTGCAATAATGGATTGATGGCAGAGCCCGGCACTTCTCGGTTGCGCATATAATTGCCAACCGCCTTGGACTCATCCTTATCTTTCAGCAGCACATGGAAGAGGGCGCGGTTATCGGGCGTTAATCCCTCCACAGCTGGCGGACTTGCCATGCGCCAATTGTATTTGAATGTGGGGATATTTGATGAATCGCGCGCGGCCTCCATGCTATCGATTAGCGCAACTGAAACGCTATTGGGATTGTTATGGGAAAACGCCGTCTCGCCGCTGAGGTCAACCGACAACGGGAAATACTCGACCGACACAAACGGTAGTGGATTCACGAGCCAAGCTAGGTTGAAGTTTCGTCCGGCGCTAGTGTTGATGTTAAACGCCTGCAGGCGGCTGGGGGCGTTATTTACATCCGGAATTGTGCTCGGTTTGCTTCCCGTATTTAGAATGTATCCTGTCGAAAGGCTAAACCCTTTCTTGTATACCGGGTTAAAATAACTGCTTCTCCCCGAGGTAAGTCCGTATCGAGAGCGTCCGCCAAGGCTAGAGTAAGATCCGCGTCCGCCGAAACCGCCTCCATATCCCCCGCCAAATCCGCCGCCGTAGCTTCCGCTGCCTCTACCGAAGGAACTTCCACTTCCGAACCGGTCTCTCCCGCCAAAAGAATCTTGAGCTCCGCCCAGTCTGCCAAATCGGTCTTCCTGTTCCTGTTCTTCCGGCGGTTTCTGTTTGGGTACGTAGGCGTATTCCAACCATACGCCCGCTACAGTCTGCTGCAAAGAACCTCCGAATGGCGTTCTCTCAAACTCGACTTCGATGACATCGAACTCATCTAGCTGGGTAAAGAAGGTGAGGCTCCCTACCTCATATACCATCATGTAGTCGACATCCCGCTGTAGCCTTCTGCCATTTAGCCGAACAGTTTCACTGCCGGGGATCACAAATAGCCCGACATTGTAAGTCCCTGACTGATAGGCGTAGTCGGCGACAATGGTGTAAATCTGATCGGTCGTACGCGGGTTTTCAAGGTAAATTGCCTCGTTATTCAGCTGATCTCGGTATTTATAGTAAGGGCTCTCCGGGTCGTCAATTACGAACGGACGTGGACGCTCCGCGGGAAAGGTTAGCAAGCCGCGGTCAAAGTCGATGAATTCCGGATCAATACTGCCATTGCCGTCTCGATCCAGCCCGAAGATTTCAGTGTAAAGTACGGGGCCATCATCAGTTTCAAATGCCTCCCCAGCGCCTTGCCGCCAAATTGTAATCTGATAGTCTCGCGGATTGATATTTCGATTGCCCAGGTTGTAGACCCGGCGCGCCTCAGTCCCGCGATATCCTTTGTCTTTGAGCATGACATATCCGATTTCCTCGCCTTCTTCGTCAATCGAGCTATCCCCATTTTCATCTTCAAAGACATTACCGGGATTTCCAACCTGCCCTCCGCCATCGCCGAGATATTCGTAAGCGACGACTACTGTGTAGTTGGGAGAGATCTGTGTTAGAAACTCAATCTCTCCGGTTTCATAATTGATATTGTAATCCTGTCCCGGGAATTGGAGGTTGAAGTACCCGCGTACGGTGCGTTGTCCTCCCTGATTGTTTCCTGCGACATTGTCGTCGATGTAGATTTCTTCGCTACCACTTGTGATCGGCAGATAGGACTCATGTACGATATCGTCTTCGCCACGATGAATAGAATAAAATCGCCCTTTGACATAGTTTGTGTCAGAAATTTGGACACCTCGGCCATACCCCGCTCTGGTTGATTCTCCTCTGAAACGCCGCGTGTCCGAAATCCCCTTGCTTCGAGAACCGAAGGTAGTCATTTTGAGTCCACCCAATTGTGCAACAGCTTCAAGTCCAAAGAGATTTCGATTGATATTCAGAAATCGAGTATTCGGAAGATTCAGGGTGATGTCGCCAAATGATATTGTCTTGAGGATACTGTCCGGCTTGCCCTCATACCATACCTTAATTTTCTGTTGTTTCGCTCCACCCAGCCCGCCACCGTATCCTCCATACCCGCCATACCCACCTCCGAAGGAGTCGTCTGAGTCGCTATAATCGACGGCAACATGCGTACGCTCACCAACACGCCCGTGCAAACCCACTTGAAGTGTCTGTCTAAGATTGAACCCTGTCGCACGTGCCACGCCGCCTCTACCGAATGTACTGAACCCTCCTCCATACCCGCTTCCGTAGCTGCCGCCATATCCACCCCCATATCCGCCGCCGTAGCCTCCACCGAAACTCCCAAAGTCGTCATACCCGTAGGAAGATGTTAATCCGAGATCCAGCCCTGAACTGTAACCCCCATATGTGCTATATCCGGCGTAACGGTTGGCATCACTCTCGCCAAAATAGTGTGTTACATTGCCTTCAACCGTAACGGACTTGTGGCCGGTAATCTGAAGATTAGATTGAAGTGGCAGGGCGAGGCCCTTTTCCTCATCAAATCCGGTGCCGTCCTCCTTGAGATCGTATAGCATCCGGGGTTCAATCAGGAGTGGCGCATCTTTCCACCGTTGCAACGCTTCATAATAGGGAACCAATAGCTCGGAGCGTATAAAGCTGTCTTCCATCTCTGGCAGTAAAGAATCCGGGGGCATTAAAAACGGGGTTTCAGGATCGGATGTGGCCGTCCACCAATCATCTGTGTCTTTTTTGTCAGCAGATTCGTCACTATCCTCGATCTCAATGTCCCAACTCGAAGCTTCAGATTCTTCCTTGGATTCATCTTCCGTTTCTGGCGATTCGGCAGATTTTTCTTGGAGTTCCGAGTAATGTTGGGTTAACTTCGAGTCTTTGGTGACGAGTTTCGCGTGAGCGTCGAAACAAGGGAGGGCTAAGATGAGAAAGATGACTACAGGGGTGTGATATAAGTAGCCTCTCGCGATAATCAAATACAACGCCTGTCTCCTTAATTCAAACCGGTCAGTTCCCGGCAGGTACACCGACAAGGGGGTAAACGGGAAAACAGGAGTGGTGGTTTACAGATTTAGGGGTGGCGTCGACAGGGTGGGAGTGATACTTCTCTATGGCGCAAGGATGAGACGTCGGTCGTTCAAATCCGTACTCACCTAGGGACCGAGACACGGACGCGCTAGATTTTCCATGTGAAGATGCCCGTGTACGGTTCAATGCTTCGACTGCTTTGTGTCGGAGGAGCGGTAGTAGATTCGTATCGGCGTCCCGTGGAAACCAAAGGCATCCCGTATTCCGTTGATTAGGTAGGATTCGTAAGGCTGGGAAATCTTATTCGGGTAGCGGGCAAATATTAGAAAGGTTGGTGGTTCGGTCTTGATTTGCGTCATATATTTCAGAGTTGGACGCACCTTTCCGGCTCGCGGAGGCTGATGGGCACTCTTCAACTGTAGCAGAACTTCATTAAGCGCATGTGTAGGCACGCGCGTACAGTATTCTCGGTGGACCGTCAAACTCAGGCTCAGCAGTTTCTTCACACGCTGCCCCGTCTCTGCGGACGTGAACACGGAAGGCACATAAGTGAGTTGTGGAAGTTGGTGATAAATCTCCTCAAGAAACTTGCCATGGGTTAGGTTGTCCTTGTGAACAAGATCCCATTTATTGACCCCCAATATGCATGCTATTCCTTGCCGAGCGATAAAACTGGCTATCACCTTGTCTTGGCGCGCCACCTCTTGAGTGGCATCGAGGATTAACCAAGCAATGTCGCTCTGCCGAATGCTGCGAATCGCCCGCTGCACAGTAATCTCTTCAAGTTCATCGTCGATTACCGACCTGCGGCGCATGCCTGCCGTGTCGATTAGCTCAAATGGGATGTTATCATAAACAAAACGAATATTAACCGCATCGCGAGTAGTGCCGGGACGGTTATCAACAATCATGCGTTCTTCTCCAAGGATAGTATTGATGATTGATGATTTCCCCACATTTGGTCGGCCGACAATAGCGATTTTAATGCTTCGAGACGGTGCGGACACTTCTGTTCCTGGTACTGGGAGATTAAACGCTACCTCGTCCAGAAGTTCGCCAATTCCATGATTGTGCGCGCAGGAAATGAAGAATGGGTCGGCTAGTCCTAGTTCATAGAATTCGCTTCCTTCAGCTCGAAGCTGCTCGTTATCCGACTTGTTTACGACAACAAAGATGGGTTTGTCCGTTTCTCTCAACTTGTCGGCGACAACGAGGTCCTGCGCCAGAATTCCCGTTTGTGCATCAACAACAAAGAGAATGACCGCAGCTTCGCCAATGGCGGACTCAACTTGGAACTGTACCAGATCAATTAATTTGTCGTCCGGATCAAGATCCAAGCCACCGGTGTCCACTATAGTAAAACGGGAGTCGCCCCAATTCACATCGGCATAGTTGCGATCTCGCGTGACGCCAGGTTGGTCATGAACAACGGCGATACGCTTCTTGGTGATGCAATTGAAGAGTGACGACTTGCCCACGTTTGGTCTTCCAACGATAGCAACAACTGGTCGGATCATCACTGTTTTCTCAACCTACAAGATGTAATTCGTTAACCAAGTTCCGTCAAAAATGCTGGCGCTTTACGGGAATTAGTGTGAAATGCGTGATGCATGACAATGCAAGCTAAATACAGTAGTCAGTAATCAATTTGAAACTTCTAAGGAACTCCGATCTGAATTCTCAACGGCTTTTTCTCTCCGCCGGAGTTCCGTGTTTGCTGTCTACCCGACTGTTATATGGTTATTAGATTTTTCAAAGGATGTTCATTCGGGCGTCGGGGATCGGAGTTCATTCGACACAGTGCGCACCGACTTTATCACTACAATGATTGGAATTGCCAGGATAACCCCCCAGAAACCGAGCACAACGGCGCCGACAATCACGCCAAACATGATTAGAAGTGGATCTACGTCAACAGCACTTCCCATAACCTTCGGCGAAATCAGAGAGTTATCCACTGCCTGAATCCCGGCGATCGCTCCCAACACAACAGCGATGCGAACCAAGAACTCGACCAACTCAAAGTTACCCGCAGCCAGTCCCATTAACATCGAAAGCAGGGCAAACGCGCCGCCAATATAGGGGCCAAATGTAGGAATCGCGTTGCAAAGTCCCGCAAGTATTCCAACAACCAAAGCGAACGGCACTCCGATGATCGAATATACAACAATCGAGATAATACTGATGACAAAAATTACCGTGACTTGCCCCTTCAGAAACGACTGCAAATTTCGATCAATCTCTGACATATAGCGTCTAGCAATCGGGCGATTGTGTTCCGGGAAGAGCTTGATAAAACTCCTGATGTAGTTTACGAGTGACTGTCCCGCATAGACGAAAACCATAAGCGTCAGGAATAACGTCGCCAAAAAGCCGCCTAATCCAAGCGCAAATGATGGAACACTCAAGACAAATTTGCCCAGATATTCACTACCCGTTTGAGCCAATGTCGGGAGTTTTGTTTTAAGTGCCTGCTTTGACTCGGCGACTACATTGGAAACGATCCCTGTTTCACTAACCATCGGAAGTTCTTCGAGCCTCGTGAGGATTCCTTCCTTGGCGGATGCTATCAACTCCCATTCCGCGCCGTCGGTTTTCCGAAAATGGATTGATTCTCGATTGCCGGCGTACAGTCCTCCCCGCGAATCCGCAAACAGCAGGGAAATTGGCTGATTTGGTTTGAATGATTCCCTGTTATCTTTGATCCATCGTCTCTTTCGGGCTTCCCAACGAAAGATCCCATTCGATGTTCCAGCGTAGAGTTGCCTGTCATCGGCGGAGAAAACGAGAGTGTAGATCGCGGCTGCGGCATCGCCAGCCCGTGAATCTAGTCTGAGCCATTGCCAAGGTTCGGAGTCTCTTGCATAGTAAACGCCCTTTTCTGTCGCAACGTAGACTCTTGGACTCTCGTTCGGTACATACGCAATGCTTCGAACAGAGTGTCCGGAGAGACCGACAAGTTCCCATGTTGTGCCGTTGTCTGTACTCGCGTAGATTCCATCCTCCGTTCCTGCATAGACACGAGACGGCTTCGGCATAGACATTTCAACAGCCAGCACTGATTTCCCCGTGAACACATCTCCCCCGATCGGTTGCCAACCGTGAAGGGCGTCGTCCCGCATGGACGGCGTTATGTATCCGAATAAACCTATCGATGTTCCTACCAAGAGTTGATATTCGGCAATGGGTCCCACGACAATAGTTTGAATTGATTGGCCAATTAGGGCGCTGTCGGTAATATCGACAAAGTCTTCTCGGCTTTCGTCGAAGCGATAAAGACCGTGCTCTGTCCCGAGGTAGAGCGTTTCGGGATAAATGTAGAATTGACTTCGCGTCATATGAATTTCATAGGTCCGCCCATCCTCCGAATTCGATATAAGCCATTTACCGTGTTCTTCTCCTGCCGATACTTGGACATCAGCGGAAAAATTTATCTCGTTTTCTTGGAATGCCTGCCGCAATTCGAGCGGAAACTTTCCTTGGTCTAACTGATCCTCAAGTGTAGCGGCGGTCTCGGACGGCAAACCTTCGATCGCAATCGGTTGATTCACCACAGAATTGAACTCATTTCCTAACGCAAAAGGCACTATGGATTGGTGATAAAATCTAACCAATCCTTTGGTCATTTCTTGGGCTTGCCTCCCGATCTGCGGAACGGTGTAGAAAAACAGTAGCGTGAAAATGCCAATAATGAATACGGTCAACAACCCGCGCGCGAGAGGCCGCGGGAGTTGCAAACGCTTGCCTTTGGGCAGCGGAACATCTTGTATGGCATCAAGTAGGAATCGCATGTAATAAGCAATCCCGAATCCAAGCAGAAAGGGCATTAAGACGCTCAAGAGGTTCTTGAATACCCAGATGGCAATCATCAGAATGTGCAAATCGACCACACTCTTGACGTTGATGATCGGTCTTATTCGGACAAGAAGGACAATGAGTATGACCGCTACAATCGGATGCAGCAGCAGGATGCCCTTTCCGTCTGCAGTCACCGAATCCGTGCCCTTATAATACGCAAACGCAATCCAACCTGCGGCAAATACAAGAGAGATAATCGCGATTATTACACTGCTGGTCAGCGATTGATTAGGTGTCAGTTGTGGGGTGGGATGGGCTTTATCGTCCATTCGGTCGGGATAGGTTCTGCGGGGTAAATGGCAATAGTGAAGAATTGAACATAGACAAGGGGACTGAAATAATGTCTATAAAAAATGCTTTCCATAAACAGGGTTATGCGAATTACATTTCTGTCGGCGGGTTGTCTTCACGGGTATTTGCTGAAAATAGCAATGTGAGATTGAACAGTTTTCCGAATTCGACTTCCCGGATCGTTGAATGTTCTATATTGCGAATTTTGGCCGTGAGTCGGTTACAATTTGTCCTGTCCATCCAATCTCTTCTCCAGTCTGTCAATGTATCGATTTGTCGTCGAGAAAATCATGTCCAGCGTGGCGATGTCACGCGTTTCAAGGCGTGTTCGTGAAAACACGCGCCTTAGCGATCTCAGATACGTTTCCCAGTCATGATTGTACGGCGTGACACCGACCGTGTTCAACAGGTTGGTGACCCGACCATAAAATGCTTCGATTTCGTTTACTTCGGCATACTCATACTCCTCGGTCGGCATCTCTGTTACGCTTGCGAGAAAGATTTCATAAGCAAAAACTTGCACCGCCTGCGCCAAGTTCAGTGAAGGATTTTTTGTCGCCATTGGAACGCTCGCCGTCAATTGGCACATGCTGATCTGATGGCTCGACAGCCCAAAATCCTCTCGACCAAAAAGCACGGCGACTCTTTGGTTTTGCGATATAGCGGCGATTTTCTGTGCTACCTGTCTCACCGGAACGCAAGGAGCTAATCGCTCGTCTCGTTTCCTATGGGTTGTGCCAACGAGATATTGAATCCCCTCTAAAGCTTCTTCCAGCACGTCCACGACTTGGCAGTTCTCAATAATGTCTGTTGCGCCGTGTGCCATATACCAAGTCGCCTTGGCGTCTCGAAACGGTACCGGGTTGACCAAATAAAGCTGCGTCAAGCCCATCCCTTTCATCGCTCGTGCAACGGATCCGATGTTTCCCGGTTCACGAGGTTCAAAGAGAATAACACGAATTCGCTTCAGATTTTCGGGGACATCAACTTGAATTGCTCGAAACCCGTTATGGGCTTCGTCAGTCGACGTTGTCTGGGTATCTGTATTGAGGCTATTCGTCATGTTTCGGCATTCTCATTGGCACTCAAGATGACAATAGGATACATGCTATTTCGAAGGTTTGTCAAGCGTGAAACAGGAGGAATGCTTTGACATGTTTGCTTCCTCAGTGCTAAGATTCAGGCTTGGAGGGTGGGAGCTAGCACTAATTCCAAACGCGGCGAGCGGTGTGCCACACGTGGCTGCGTTCACAGATTTTCCGTCTCAATCCCCCTGATTCGGGTGTCCGAATTTGACGTGCAAATTGGCGGTTATTCCCCAATCCGCTCAGATGTTCGAAGGTTCTACCGAAGGAAGATGCAAATCATACAAGGTTTTGGTATTGGGTTATCTGCCTTAAGGCGCAATAAACTGAGATCGTTGCTGACGATGCTAGGCATCATAATCGGTATTGCTTCAGTCGTAGGTATGGTCTCGGTAGGGGGTGGCGCGGAGTCGCTGGTATTGGCGGAATTTGAACGAATCGGCGGTGCGACCACGATTGTCTGCATTCGCCCCAAATGGGTGGAACAGGCAGATGGGACATGGGAAGAGAATAAGCACCCCGAGCACATTGAATACGAAGATGTGGAATCCATACTAGCCACCTGCCCTTCTGTGAGGGCCGTCTCGGCAGACATTGATACCATTGGGAAACGAGCTTCACATGGGAACAGAAGTAAGGAACTCCGATTTGAGGGGGTAACACCGCTATATCAGCAGGTACACAACTGGTACGTAGAATCCGGGCGATTTCTTCATCAGGACGATCTTGATCGGAAGGATACAGTTTGTGTGATTGGTTCGCAGGTGCAAAAAGATTTATTTGGCAACATCAATCCCATTGGTCAAGAATTGAAATTAGGTGCCCGACGATTTACTGTTGTCGGCGTAATGGAGGAAAAAGGAAACCGAATGGCAACCGAGGGTTGGGATGAGCGGGTAATCATCCCGTTTACCACGATGGAAACATATTTCTTTGGCAGTAAAAATCCGGGAATTGAACTCTTTATTCAAGCCGTGAGTTTTGACAAGGTGAATCGAGCTTTAGCAGAGGTGAAAATCGCCTTGCGGCGACTGCACGGCTCCGAAGAACATTTTGTGTTCTTTACGGCGAAAGAGATATTGAAGCAAGTTGGAAACGTGAGCCGAATCCTTCAAGCCTTGCTCGGAGGAGTAGCCAGTATCGCGTTGTTTGTAGGCGGCATCGGCATCATGAACATTATGCTGGTGTCGGTAACTGAGCGCACAAGCGAAATAGGGTTGCGGAAAGCGGTCGGTGCAAGGCAAATGGATATTTTGCAACAGTTCTTGATTGAAGCGACTGTATTAAGCGTTTCAGGCGGGCTTATAGGCATATTCATCGGGGGAGGCATCGGGTTCGGCTCGGCATGGGCAATTAGTACGTTCTTGATCAAGGAGACGGCATGGCCCGCGTCGGTATCTGTGCAGGCGGTTGCCGTAGCGTTCGGTGTTGCTGTCGCTATCGGGCTAATCTTCGGAGTTTATCCGGCTTACAAGGCGTCGAAATTGACACCCACGGAGGCGTTGCGACATGAGTAGCCGAATCCAGATTGTAGGAGGCTGTTTGTGCCTCGATAAGGGGAGTTCCCTCTTTTCGTTAGATGAAAATCTCGATCGGCTGCCAACGAAGTTAAAACGACGGGCAAGCCCACCCTGCAATGCCATAGCCGGATGATGTTGATATGTGTCCCGCCGGGAATAGTGTTGATTTCCCATACCATCCGGGTTATACTTCACCCCGCAATCAACCGTCATACCATTTGGAAAAGTTGTCGACTTGCGCCAACGTCGGCAATCCGTAACATGGGGTGTTTTCGACACATCTTTGAGCGCATTGTCCGCGGTATTACGCACGAATGAAACGGAGATCTGTTGGCATCGTTGATGCACTATAAAGCAAGAACTACGATCATGAAGGCGTCGAACCGATTGAGATTCTAAGGAGAATTACCGATGGATAAATTAGTAATCAACGGTGGCAAGCGGCTTGAAGGCACAGTGTCGGTCAGCGGATCTAAAAACGCAACGCTACCAGTTGCGGTTGCGGCATCAATTTTGGGGGATGGGGCAAGCGTAGTCAACAACGTTCCGGATCTCAGAGATGTTGAAACCCTGCGTTCTGTCCTGGAAGTATTAGGGGCAGCAACGAAATACAAAGATTCAACCCTGCATATTGCACCCAGAAACGAAATTGTATATGAAGCACCTTACGACCTGGTGCGGAAGATGCGCGCCTCAATTTATGTGTTAGGGCCTCTCCTCGCTCGACTGGGGCGAGCGAAGGTTTCCTTTCCGGGAGGGTGCGCTATTGGTCCTCGACCAATCGATCTCCACATAAAGGGATTAGAGCAGCTTGGAGCGCAGATTGAAATTAAGGGAGGCTACATTTACGCTCAGACCGGCCGATTGATAGGGGCGGACATGGATCTTAGTGGCGTTCACGGTTCAAGTGTTGGTGCGACCGCGAATGTAATGATGGCGGCAACCTTGGCGGAGGGAACAACACGTATTCGAAATGCGGCACGCGAACCACATATTTCCGATCTCGCCAATTTTTTGAATGCCATGGGAGCCGAGATAGAGGGAGTCGGAACCTCTGTTTTGAAGATACATGGTGTGAAACAGTTACGGGGAACGGAATATAGCATTGTCCCGGATGACATTGAAACGGGCACATTCATGGTAGCAGGAGCGATCACCGGTGGAGATGTGTTTGTAAAAAACGCTCTGCAGGAGAACCTTAAAGCCGTTTCGGCAGCATTGTCCGAAGCCGGTGTTCAGCTTGATTGGAAAGAGAACGGTGTTCGTGTGACGACCCCGCGCCAACTTAAGGCCATTGAGTTGAATACTGAACCGTTTCCGGGGTTTCCAACCGATATGCAGGCTCAAATGACAGGTCTCCTCAGCCTCGTGTCAGGCACGAGCGTGATTAACGAAGCTATCCATACCGATCGGTTTATGCACGTAGCGGAGCTGAATCGTATGGGGGCGGATATTCGGGTGCGCGGGAATCGCGCGACGGTGCACGGAGTGTCCAAACTCAGCGGTGCCCCCATCATGGCGTCCGACCTGCGGGCAGGCGCCGTTTTGGTGCTTGCCGGCATGGCGGCTGAAGGTGAGACCGTTGTATCTCGCGTGTATCATATCGATCGCGGGTACGAAAGGATAGAAGAGAAACTATCCGGTATCGGTGCAGATATCGTAAGGATTGATGAATAACCTGCATTAAGTAGGAGCGATCTCCGAATCGCGACCTCCTGTCGCTGTGCATGTCCTATGGATGTATATCACGTGAGTATTTCGAGGTTCAGATGATTAGGATACTTGAGTCCGATTCCCAAGATGCACGAGATTTCCTTGAAAAATTGCGAAATCGGGGACTGCTCCAGGACGATACTGTCTTACGTACTGTAAATCGTATTCTGGAGGATGTGCGGAACAACGGGGATAAAGCGGTCGTCAAATACACCCGAAGGTTTGATGCGCCGCGAATCGCCATCAAGGAATTGCGCGTAACGGAACGGGAGCTCAACAAGGCGTATTCGCAGGTTGATTCGGATTTCGTTGATGCGATAAACCACGCGCGTACCAATATTGAACGGTTTCATCAAAAACAGTTGCGGAATTCATGGATAACAGCCGAAGATGATGGCGTGCTCCTAGGTCATCTTATCCGTCCGTTGGAGCGCGTCGGAGTGTGCGTGCCTGCCGCAAGCCAATTATTGGTTTCATCGCTGATTATGAATGTGGTTCCTCCCAAGGTTGCAGGGGTCAAGGAAATTGCAGCGTTCATTGCCCCTGGACCGGATCGAAAGATTGATCCGCATATGCTCGTGACCGCGGGAGAGTGTGACATTCACGAGATATACAAGTGCGGCGGCGCGCAAGCGGTCGGAGCGATGGCATACGGGACGGATTCGATCCGAAAAGTCGACAAGATTGTGGGGCCTGGCAATCTATACGTGCAGCTAGCCAAGAAGGCGGTCTACGGCACTGTGGACCTAGACAAATTGGCTGGACCAAGCGAAGTGTTGGTAATCGCCGATGATTCCGCCGATCCTACGTACGTTGCCGCAGATCTCATTTCACAAGCGGAGCATAGCGAAGATTGTTCCGCAATTTTGGTCACTACGTCAAGGGGAATTGCTGAGCAGGTGAGGTCCGAGATTGATTTACAAGCGGCTAATCTGGCGCGACAGACCGAGGTTGCCGGCGCATTCGGCAACTACGGCGTGGCATTTGTGGTTGATGATTTGAATGAAGCGGTCGCGCTTGCCAACGAAATCGCTCCGGAGCACGTGGAGCTAGAGGTAGAGGAACCCTTCGAGTGGATTGGCGCCATTCGCAACGCTGGCGCCATTATGGTTGGACCGTACACGCCGGAGTCTGTAGGCGACTATATTGCGGGGCCGAACCACATTCTGCCGACCGGCGGTGCAGCGCGATATGCCTCTCCGCTGAGTGTAGACGATTTTCTGAAGAAGACGAGTGTCATCTCTTATACAAGGGCGGCCTTGAAAAAGGTTACACCATCGGTCGTAAAACTGGCGCAGATTGAGGGACTGGACGGCCATGCGGCGGCGATGGAAGCACGTTTTGAGGATGACCGGGAGTAAGGTTTGCCCATAAATACGCGCGCCGACATTTCCTATCTATTGTTGCAAATCACATGGCCCGTGCTGCGCTGTAGCATTTGCCTGCAGTCGGCGAAATCTATCAGCCGTAACGGCACCGCCGCAAACTTCTCACCGGTTATCCCCCTTCGCTCATGTTAAGAATATGTGGGTGAAACCGAGTTTTTTCTTGAAAACTCGGTTTCTCAAAGTCTCTTTGCACTTTCTTTTGACATGAGCTTCCCCTTTTTTCAGCGGCTACGAGTGTCGTGGCACAGCCACAGAAAGGGTCGAATACTATATCGGAAGCGTTAGACGACGCTTTGATGATGCGTTCCAGCAGTGCAAGGGGTTTCTGAGTTGGATAACCGGTGCGTTCTCCGGCATTGGGACGAATTATCGGTATATCCCACCAGTCTTCCGGAAATCTACCGGCGCTATTCAACTCGCACACACCGCTTGAGGGCGCGCCTCCGCCCAGACTACTTTTGGCATATCCAGAACGATCTAGGCTTGATTCGGCGTAGGGGAGGCGGACGTCATCGACATTAAATGCCCATGAATCGCTTTTGGTATACCAAAATATCGTGTCATGGGTTTTGTTGAACATTCGTTGCCGTCCGTTAGCCATTCGTTTGTAGCACCAGATGATTTCGTTCTGAAACTGCTTCTTCCCAAAAATAGCGTCCATGCACATTCGGATGTAGCTGTTTACGGTGTGGTCACAGTGAAGATAAATGCTGCCTGTCGGTTTTAGCACGTTGTGCATCTCTAGCAAGCGCACCGCCATATAAATCAGGTAAGATTTATCAGAATTAGTCATTGCCGCATGAATGACTTGATTGAGTTTGGGATGCTTTTTCTCAATCAGGTCGAGCCAAGTAACATCAACATCTGAAAGTGACCATGTGTCTTTGAACTCAGCGCCTGCAGCCTCCGATCCGATCGGCGCTGCATAATCCGTGTTGCTGTTAAATGGGGGATCAAGATAAATCAGGTCGACACTCTCGCTGTTCATGCCACGCATGATTGGCAGGTTGTCTCCGGTAAAGATTGTCTTATCTTTCCAATTCATATCAGGATAATACCATACAAGATATGGGTTGTCTATCCTAAATCTTATTATTGCGTTCTCTTTTAGATTTGTAGTGGCATTCTTGACTTTGTTAGCAATTTTTATCACTGCTTGTAGAGGGATGCATGCGATTACCCCCAAAAACTAGACAGTAGATTAAGGTGGATTTCGTGCTGGCAAAACGGTCATGTTATGAGTCATACTACGGCTCAGCAATGCCAAGAACTACGAAAGGAGTTTGTATAGCATGGCTAGTAGAAAGCAGTATGATAACCGATTCAAAGCGCAAGTGGCGATTGAGGCGATAAAGAACCAGCGCACCATGGCTCAGATTGCCAGTGACTACGAAGTCCACCCGAATCAGGTCAGCCAGTGGAAAAGACAGATTCTGGAGGAATCGCCTCAACTGTTTGCAAACGGACGCACTCAAGCGACTTCTGACAACGACCGACTCATAGCCGAGCTCTACCGGCAAATCGGTCAATTGAAGGTAGAACTGGACTGGCTTCAAAAAAAAACTCAACGGCTCGGTTGAACAGAAGCGGCGGCTTATCAACCAAGAGAGCGGTTCCCCCTCAGTTTTGAGGCAATGCGAACTGTTAGAGTTGCCACGCGCTTCGTATTACTATCAACCCGCGGTAGAGTCGCCGGAAAACCTGCTTTATATGCGTCTGATTGATGAACAGTACATGAAGACCCCGTTCTACGGTGTACCTCGAATGACGGACTGGCTTTGTTCCCAAGGCTACGTCGTCAATCGGAAACGGATTGCCAGGTTGATGCGACAGATGAACTTAGTTGCCATCTATCCCAAGCCGAAAACCTCTAAGAACGGTAAACCATCGAAAAAGTATCCTTATTTGCTGAAGGATTCAAGTGTCACTCGACCGGACCAGGTGTGGGCAACTGATATCACCTATATCGGCTTGGACACCGGCTTTGTCTATCTAGTGGCTATTATGGATTGGTACTCTCGATATGTGTTATCATGGGAACTGTCAAATTCACTCGATGTTTTCTTTTGTCTATCGGCTCTGGAACGGGCGTTGAGTTGTTCTACGCCCTTGATTTTCAACAGCGATCAGGGTGCCCAATTCACGTCTGATGCCTTTACCACTCGGCTTGAATCGGCGAACATTCGCATCAGTTGGGCTGGAGCAGGCAGAGTGTTTGACAACATTTTCATTGAACGTCTCTGGTGGACAGTGAAATATGAACATGTGTATTTTCATTCTTATGACTCTGTTCACACGGCTTGGTGTGGCTTGAACAACTATTTCAAGTTTTATAATGAGGAGCGGCTTCATGGGGCGCTCGATAAAAGGACACCTCACGAGGTGTATTTCCAACAACATTAGGCATTGAAACGTAGCCGGATTGGATAGCCTTTACACCTTAATTTTCGTTCATAACTGTCTAAACATTGGGGGTAACTGTAGCAAATTAGCTGCATTTTTTGTTGCATTCTAGGATTTTAAGTTTGCCAATATAATTTCTTTGAACCTAATCATCCCGACAGGGTAAAATGTAGAGGGGAGATGGTAAGATGATTAACTCAATACGTGATTGGATAACACCTGCGGTAGCTATTGTTTTACTGCTCCTAACACTTTTCGGGGGCGCAAAGTCTTTTGTATTTGTAGATGATTTAGATAAAACTGAAAAAGAGATTGAGTAGTAAAATTGATAACGTGCAGCTAACACTTGATAATCATATGAATACTGAGTTTGAGAATATAGATGATAAGTTTCAAATGGTAGATAAGAGGTTTGATAGTATTGAGAATAGGCTAGATGCAATGTATAAGTTGATTCTTGAAGGTAGATAGTTTTTAGATTATCTCACGGCGGGGTTGCCTCTTACCCCGCCTTTTCTATGCCTGCAAACCTGCGCTATCACACATTCCAAATGGAACGAATAAGCACAAAAAGGCGGACAGTTTTTTATTGACAATAAAACAAGGGCTTGGTATTCTCTTTATGTCGGGAAAGCAAATCGCGATCCCATAACTCAAAGGGAAAATGAAAGATGAAGAGATTCAGTTGCAGCTTGATAGCCTTTACTTTCGCTTTAACAATCATTTTAGGCGTTATGCCTAAGCCTGCCGATTCGGGGGCTAATGTGTTTGAAGGTAACAGGTTAGTTATTATGGTGAAAGAACGGGGTACGGGTAAGTGGTGTAGGAGTTTTATCTATTGGGGTACACCTAGAGAAGCTAACACCCCTCATTGGAATGAGTATCACGCAGACGGCGGAGACCATCCAGGTCAATCTCATGGAACCACCTATGTTTGGTACACCACATGGCGTACTAAGTGGGTTGACGACTGCGGTTTCTAAGGGGGTATGATGCGTTACTTGATTTTAGCTTCAATAGTCTTGGCTGGCAGTATATCTTACTTTGTAATCTCTGAGGTAAGACACCATAGCAGGGTTGAAAACAGTATGGTTGAGGTTGCCAAGCCTAGAGATGTTGAAATGCCACAGATAACTCAATCCTTTTCTGCCGATATTGAAGTTGAAACTGATTTGCCAGTTGAGGTTGTGACTGTTGAATCGGGGGAACCCCTTTTAGTTTCAGATGAAATAGAGGAGTGCTGCGATGAAGAAATGGCTGATGTTGCAACCTATATCAACTTAGAATCGGAACCCGTTGAAGGTGAAAATCTCAGCTATGAGGAATCCTTTATTTTGAAACATGGGGATACGGCAGAGGCAAGAGAATATCTTGAGTTGCGGGGTAGATTCATGAGAAAAGAGCCTGTGCATATCAAGGAATTTGTTCGCTGGTCTGAGCTGAATAATCGGTTTTACCCAGGTTCGGACAATGAATCTGAACATGCTAAAATACTTGAATACCTTGATAAGCACGGGGAGCAGTTTAAGGATTCTACTGCTACTTATGATATGTCTGTGCTAGATGATTAGGTGGTTCGGGCGGGCAGTCTGTATTGATGCCGGCCTTTTTTATGCCTGAATACGGGAAGCTAGATACAATAGAAAAGTTGACAGGCTTATTTTAGGTGGGGTATAATAACCAATGGTGCTAGTTTAGAGGCTGAATTGAGCGATTGATAAAGGGACAAAGCCATCATCTTCAATCGACAGGCCGTCCCACTGCACCAAGATATTAAACAAAGCCATTGTAAAGCCGACTCGCGTTTTGAAGTAGCTCCAACGACGATGCATGACTTTCTTAAAATGACAAACGAGCGTCAACATTGATAAAATCGTCTCTACCAGCATTCGAGAATTCCACTCGCCACGTCGGCACAGACGCAAGTTGGAAGGGAACCAATCTGCTTTGGCAAAACCTTCATCGGCAAACACAACCATCTGGTCATTGACCCCATCAACGAGGTGTTGAAAAGCAGTTCCATCATATACATTGGCAGTGTCGCAATCCCAATTGACAATCAGCCCGAGGTGATTGTGTAGCAGGCAAAGTTTTCCACCTACAATCCATCGTTGATTGGAAATACCTTTGCGTCCGATTTGACGCTTAGAACGTCCTTCTCGACGCGGGTGAATCAATTCAATGCCGTAAGTGTCAATTACGCCGATGAGCGAAGGCTCTGCCATGAACACGTCAATAAGATGTCGATACCCCTCAAACAAGCGAAACAATCGAGTGCGATGGGGTAATCTTGGGAATACGTGTTTGAAATTGTTTGCTATCCAGCGATAGAAGGCTCGATTGCTCACGCCTTTGAGCGCAAAGAGCATGGCAATGGTAACCACTTCGGACGGATAGAGTTTGGCTTGGCTATGCTTACGATTCTTGCCGCGCTGTGAGAGTTTATCATCAACACAACAAAACAATTCTGTGGTAAAATCTTCTATGGTCATGAGTCTAGATTTCCTTCCGTTATTTGATAACTACTGGTACTCAAATTAACGGCAGAATTGAGGAAATCGTCTCATGACCATGATATATTTTGTACCAAAACAAAGCCAAAATGGAGTGTTATGCCTATTTACCTCCAAATTTCAAACTAGCACCATTGGTTAAGTAACCTTTATCTATCTGGCACTCAGATTTCCGACATCTCGCTGCTGGCGGGATTGACCGAAGTATCATACCTGAGCCTGTCTTCCAATCAGATTACGGACATCTCGCCGTTAGCGAGCTTGACCAGGCTAAATTTCCTTAACCTACATAACAATCAGGTTGCGGACATCACACCATTGGCGGGAATGACCTTTCTAAGACACCTGGTCCTATCCGGCAATCAGATTGTGGACGTTTCGCCGTTGGCCGGATTGACTAATATAAATTACATCCTGGACCTATCCAACAATCGGATTGTGGACATCACGCCGCTGCCGAGCGTGGCCGGGCCGGCAAACCTACACCTATCCAACAACCAGATTGTGGACATCACACCGTTGGCGAGGTTTACCAAGCTAAAAAACCTAGACCTATCCAATAATCAGATCGTAGATGTGTCGCCGTTGGCGGGATTGACTGAATTAGGAAGGTTAAACCTTACGGACAATGAGCGCATTAAGGATACGGCGCCGCTCTGTGAGCTCAAGACAATAGAGATTGAGGGGGTGGAACTCAACTGCGGGGGCTTGTAATTTCCGCCTCAGATGATGACTCATGAAAAGGAAAATATATGAATTACAAGCAGAAATTTGGATTTGCTTTACTCCTTTTACTCGTAGGCTGCGGGGCGGACAGCGTGACAGAGGAAGAGGTGGTTACGGACGTTCCCGCGGATCAACCGGTTGAAATCCCCGACTCGGCGCTCCGCGAAAAGGTTGAAGATCATCTGCGATTTTACCATGACGTCACCATCCAGAGCGGCGCCGTCATAACCACCGGGGAAATAGGGCAGCTCGGAACGTTAGAGGTCTTTAGTCAAGACGTAATCAAAGATTTGAAAGGGCTTGAATTCGCCGCCGGCTTGCAGATCCTAAAACTTGGCGGGCCGCATGAAGACGGCGATAGACAAACGCTCGATCTCACACCCTTGGCCGGATTAACCAACTTGAGGATCCTGGAGCTAAAGCGCTATGACATTACAGACCTCACACCGTTGACGGGATTAACTGCATTGGAGGATCTACACCTTGACGCGATTACGCTTGAGGAAGCGCCGGCGCCGGATCTCACACCCTTGGCCGGATTAACCAACTTGAACGTGCTATGGATAAGCGACTGTTTCATTACAGACCTAACGCCGTTGGCGGGATTAACCAACGTGCAGTTCCTAACTCTATTACGCAACAACATTGAAGACATCTCGCCGCTAGCGGGATTAACTAACTTGTGGTGGCTGTCTCTAGACGGAAATTGGATTTACGACATCTCGCCGTTGGCGGACTTAACCAACTTGCGGAATCTAGATCTCAATAGCAGCGGCGTTAGAGACCTCTCGCCGTTGGCGGACTTGACTAACTTGCAGAATCTAGATCTCAGCAGCAGCGGCATTACGGATCTCTCACCGTTGGCGGGATTAACCAACTTAGAAAGTCTAAGCCTCGGCAGCACCGGCGTTACAGACCTCACGCCGTTGGCGAACTTGACCAACTTAACACATCTACGTCTATACTCCACCGGCATTACGGATCTCTCGCCCTTAGCGGGATTAACCAACTTGTGGAATCTAGATCTCAGCAGCAACGGCGGCATTACGGATCTCTCGCCGTTGGCGGACTTAACCAACTTAAGAGAGCTAATTTTCGGTCTACAGAGAGTGGACTACTCAGGTATCTGTGGTCTGACTGCGGTTCGTAAGGGGACTGTTCGGGCTGAGGGCTTCGACTGTGATGACCATGGCCAGTAATCTCGGCCGGGGAGGCGCAATCATGATCCGATGTCGAGTCGGGGGCAAGTATCCCGTCGCACTGGCCGCGACGGCGCGGTCAATGTCTTGGATTTGGTGTTCGTAGCCAAGCAGTTCTGAATATAACGATCCAGCTTACAAAAAGTAGATTAACTGATGCCGTTCAAATTAGGGAGTATGTTTCTCGTGGTGCGTACTGGGATAGTCGCTCTCGCCGGCTGTGGCGTTGACAGGGATATGATGGTCGACATGTTGTCCGCCACGGTTCCCGGGATGACCGATGCAATGGACATGATGGCATCTGCGGATACCGAGTCGCCGACGCGACGGAGATGATGCCGTCATCGGATGAAGCGGTTCCGATAAAGTTTGTATGGTTCGTCAACTATCTCGTCGGCCGCAAAGCCGATTATCTTGCTTGGGTTGCCGCTGTTGCGCCGACACTGCAAGCACCAAAAGAGGTCAAACGAATCGCATCTTACGACATGCCCGTCTGAATTTCCTGTTTTCTCTGTTCTTTCATGGCGATCTGTAGATCGGGCGTAATCCAGGGGAAACGCATCTAATTGCAGAGGAGGTCTCATAGTGGTTGAACGTACGATTAGTGTTGGGTTTCACTCAAATTTTGGCGTGTTCAAGCGAAATAGGCACTCGAAAACTCGTACAAGATTGGCGATTACTAACGAATTTCCGTTCAACCCAACCTACGAGTCCCAAAATAGTGTCACAAACTTAGCCCACTTTTTTCTTTTGTGATGCAAAAATTTAGATGCGTTTCCCCTGGGGCGTAAGCGCGATTAGGTATGCTGATACTGCCCAATACTCTTTAGAACCTGTTTGAAAAGTCGGCAGCCAAGCCATTTTTCGTCATTTGAAGACAGTTTTTTCATGTTTTTGCAATTGCTCGCTATATAACCAATGGTGCTAGTTTAGAGACTGAATTGAGCGATTGATAAAGGGACAAAGCCATCATCTTCAATCGACAGGCCGTCCCACTGCACCAAGATATTAAACAAAGCCATTGTAAAGCCGACTCGCGTTTTGAAGTAGCTCCAACGACGATGCATGACTTTCTTAAAATGACAAACGAGCGTCAACATTGATAAAATCGTCTCTACCAGCATTCGAGAATTCCACTCGCCACGTCGGCACAGACGCAAGTTGGAAGGGAACCAATCTGCTTTGGCAAAACCTTCATCGGCAAACACAACCATCTGGTCATTGACCCCATCAACGAGGTGTTGAAAAGCAGTTCCATCATATACATTGGCAGTGTCGCAATCCCAATTGACAATCAGCCCGAGGTGATTGTGTAGCAGGCAAAGTTTTCCACCTACAATCCATCGTTGATTGGAAATACCTTTGCGTCCGATTTGACGCTTAGAACGTCCTTCTCGACGCGGGTGAATCAATTCAATGCCGTAAGTGTCAATTACGCCGATGAGCGAAGGCTCTGCCATGAACACGTCAATAAGATGTCGATACCCCTCAAACAAGCGAAACAATCGAGTGCGATGGGGTAATCTTGGGAATACGTGTTTGAAATTGTTTGCTATCCAGCGATAGAAGGCTCGATTGCTCACGCCTTTGAGCGCAAAGAGCATGGCAATGGTAACCACTTCGGACGGATAGAGTTTGGCTTGGCTATGCTTACGATTCTTGCCGCGCTGTGAGAGTTTATCATCAACACAACAAAACAATTCTGTGGTAAAATCTTCTATGGTCATGAGTCTAGATTTCCTTCCGTTATTTGATAACTACTGGTACTCAAATTAACGGTAGAATTGAGGAAATCGTCTCATGACCATGATATATTTTGTACCAAAACAAAGCCAAAATGGAGTGTTATGCCTATTTACCTCCAAATTTCAAACTAGCACCATTGGTTAATAACAAGACAAACGGGACACGTTCTATACATCTGCCTGCCTATGTTTTTCTTAACAATAAAAAAGTGGTTTGATATAATTCCTTTGTGTCTAACCCCTTCAGGGGTATTTCACAATACCCCCTTACACCACACCGACAATAACGGAGAAAATGAAATGAATGAGGGAACCTTACGGCGGGTTATCCGAGAAGTTATAAAAGAGGAAGTTAATCCACGCTTTGATGCGATAGACAGAAAACTTGATATTAAGTTTGAAGGAGTCAATAACAGTTTTTCGCTTGTTATGAGAGATATAGAAGAGATTAAGAAATCTTTGTCTAACGCAACTTAACATAGTCACAGATTCCCCTAAAGAAAAGGTTTTAGAACCAGAGGAAAATAGAAAAGAATCAGCAGGAGGGAATTAGTAATGTTATTCTCTACTCATGATGGCTCTTTAATCAACTTGAATTATATTGGTGCAGTGTACATTCGAAAGTCAAATCATTTTTTAGCAGATAGTACAGAGGGCTATGATGTTATCGCCCTTCCATATGAGAAAATTCATAAACTTGCTAAGGTTCAACCTCACTCTACTAATCCAAAGTTTGAACCTATAGAATCTATTGAGATTATCGTTAGGCAGGGGTTAGAACGTAGAGATGCTATTTCAACCATAGAAAGTATATCGGAAATAATGAAAGCAGTATAAAGCCATTTTGTTCAAATCATTAAACATAGAATTAAAGTTACCTATTTATCGGCGGGGCTGCCTATTACCCCGCCTTTTCTATGTCTGCAAACCCCGCTATCACATTCCTATGGAACGAGTAGAACATAACTTTAGTTAGGTTATGCTAGTGTAATAGGAACGGAACAAGGACACACAACGAAGTTGGGTGGTACTTGATCCGAAGTTTAATTCAATGCGATAGGGGTGACCATACGGAGATATCTTTACCGGCAACACCTCAAAGGTACCGGCGAAATGCAGCGTGGCGAGGGGTACCGAGACATTTAGGTCGAACGACTCTTCTCCCAAGACGAGGCGTCCGGTGAACTCCGGGTATTCATAGATGTGCTGTATGTATTCGATGATGTTAGGGTCGTCGATGTCGGGGCCGCCAACGTCCATGGGCACAAGCCCGACGGCTTTGACGAGTCTAAACTCGCCTTTCATGGTTTGGTCAATCAGATCGATGGAATCCGTCTCGCTGCAAGCGATGAGGGTGATGAGTAGGATCGAAAATATTCGCATGACCGTCACAACTGGTATAGTCGTGGAAAGCAGTGTTCAGTGAAAGGATAGGAAGAAAGCCCCGACGCTTGTGGATGTGCCGGGGCTTTTTATTTTTTCACCCAGAACAGTGTATATTGCGCGTCGAGTGAATAATCGGCAGAATGATCCATCTTAAGTATACTTCCATCCCAAGTAATACCAGAAGACGATGAACCGGTGCCAAGTCTGGTTTTATATCTGGCGTAGAGGCTGAACACGCCGGGTTTCTCGGGCAGCGGGGGCACTATTACAATACTTGCCCCAAAGTCTAGCACATTCTGATCGCGCTCAACGCCGGGTAATGTTGTTTTGACGTGGTGTGACATCGTTCCGGAATTTATGGACATTCTGCCAGTCACGTACGGATATGATACAACTCTTGTTTGCTGAACGGGGATAAACCGCTCATCGGCCCTACCGACATCCTCCGTTTTGTATTCGACCAAATACAGATAACGTATATTCCCCCAGAAGTTCCTCGACAAAGAACAGGTCATCGGGTTCTTCTGTCGAGCATCCTATGAACACTACTGGGAGTGTTATCAGCAAAAGCAGCGTTCTCATGTAGACACCAATTGGAGAGAATTATGAGGCTGGCGTTTACTTTGGCAAGCAAACCCCAGCCTCAAACGCATTACAAGGGAATCGTTTTCTCTGCGGTGAGAGACTCGTTATCGTAATGGCGAGGGTGTACCGGGTTAATCTGGGTATAGCACATCAATTGATAATCATGGTTTGCCTGAAGGAAAAACTCGGGAGCTGGAGGTGAGTGACAGACCCTCCATTTTTTCTTGACTGTAAAGTCTCCGTTATCCGGTCGTTGCGGGACAGTGTTATTGTCAATTTCTTCCTAATTATCTGTGCCGTGCAGTCTTTTTTGAATACTATGTTTGTACTCAAATGTAAATTCGTCATCAACATTCCGAAGGTTGATAACCTTAAACGTAGGGGTGGAGTAGGTTATAATCATCCTGTCCGCTCCGTTTGCTTTGCGAACATCGGATGACGTACAGAAGCTGCCGTCTCAATCGTCGGCAGTTGCGTCGTCTCGTACTTCAGCCATGATAAATTCCTTTCTGGAGTTCGTGTTACGGTTAGTGCGCCCTAACCAGAAAAGCGTACCATAATGACGGTGATTTGTCAATGACTGGCACAACTGGTATCAGGAGAAACGCATCTAATTGCAGAACAGGTCTCATGGTGGTAGAACGTACGATTACTGTTGGGTTTCACTCGAATTTTGGCGCGTTCAAGCGAAATAAACACTCGAAAACTGTTACAAGATTAGCGATTACTAACAAATTTCCGTTCAACCCAACCTACGAGTCCCAAAATAGTGTCACAAACTTAGCCCGATTTTCTATTTTGTGATGCAGAAAATCTAGATGCGTTTCCCCTGCAACTGGTATAGTCGTTATTGTGGGAAAAACAGTTGATCGCCAGCGCCAGTGGGGTTGTATTTCCAGTATAACTCCCATTCAATATTGCCGCCGCCGATCAAGAATTTAAATATCAGCAGGTTATCTTCGGTCCAGAAAAAATCGATCTTCGGGCAACACGTGGAAAGTGGGTAACTGAAACTGTTAGGATGCCATGTGCGGTACCGAAGGTGGAGGCGTGCGGGCCGGGGAAACCGCCCCGTTATCGGTTCGATGATTTTATAATTACCTGTAACAAAAAGGGGCTGAAGTTTGATCGGCGCATGCATGAAAAAGTAATCCTCTCCGAACACCAACCAGCCGATCGGATCGTGCGAATAGTCATAGGTATGCGGCACACGCCGTATAAGCAGGGGGCCACGTTCTCCGCCGACGTCCATGAGTTGCCATCCGACGGCTTTCACGAGGTTATATGTACCTTTCAGATTGTGTTCTCCCCGGTCGATGGGCTCTTCCGGGAGGATCGGTTCGGATTCGCTGCAGGCGAGGAGGGTGATGAGGAGTAGCAGGAATGTTATAGTCATGAAACAGTGATCAGTTACTCGACCAAATAATACCAAATAGCCATTACGAATTTGATGCAGAAAAAAGATTACGACGAAACAGGCGGTGTTAAAAATAGCACCGATGAAGATTTTAATCGGCTCGGGCATAGCGGACGTATTTAGCCTTCCCAATTGAATCACCGTGATTATTATGTCCCATAAAATACGATTCCAAATATCCAGTCCATGCTGCCCACTGTCACGATGGGTATAGTCATAAAATAGGTGGCCCGCGAAGTTCCCACCCCGCAAGGCTCGGTCATGACGCCCAGCCCTCCAAGGCAGAGGAGCAATGACCGGTGTTAGTTTAGCACTTGTCGCATCTAGCGGTCAAAAGAAAAAAGCCCCGGTAACCGGAATTGCCGGGGCTTTTTTGTGAAGCGTCAACGACGGGGACAATTTATTGTTTGCATCTGGCCGTCATCATTTCTTTAATGGAGCCATAGCGGGTTGCGGGGTCGGGCTTGATTTCGGTGTAGGTTTCTATTTCGTACTCGCCGCCCTCCTCAACGCCGATGTCGCCGCTAACGAGGAAGTTCCACTCGCCTTCCCGGTCGTAGTCGTCCGAGTTGTCGTGGAGTTTCTGCTGGTCATACTGTTCGTTCTGCGCCCAATTAAAACGGTCGGCAGAATTGGCAGGTACAATTCTGTCGTCAACGCGCATTCGCTCCCACGCTTTATTGGGACGTTTGCGCCAGTAGTTTTGCTTGTATTCGAAACCGACCGTGGTGGCGCTGCTGAGGTTGGTAATATCGAAGGTATGCGTGGTGTCGACTCGTACAAGTTCGCTGTTGACCCGTACGGGGCGAATTGTTACGTCGCATTCGCCGGTCCAGTGTTGGTGTCCCTCCGGGACTTTTGCCATGATATGCTCCTTTCTGGCGTTCGTGTTACGGTTAGTGCGCACCGGCCACAAAAGTACATCATGGATTTGGTGCCGCGCGCAAGCTATTAGGAGATCCAATAATACCCCCCCAGAGAGACATTCGGAAAATGATGAAAACGCCGATAACCCGCACCATGACTGCGATCCCGGCGTTGGCACGGAATCTGCGCAGGGAAATTTAAATCAAGAATTAAAACCCTTATCACCTCCAGAAGAACAGGGCGTTAAGGTTAATAAGGAAAAACCCCTGTCGCGGAAAGTGCTACTGCAGGAATTTAAGGCGTACCGGGACAAAATAGGTAAGCCGATGAAGGGGCGTCGAGCAGAAGTACACTTCTATAAGGTTGTAAGGTCTCTCATTAATGAATTAAGCGCCCGCCGCGGCGCGACGCCCGCGGAAGCATTACAGGCTCTTGCTTACCTTGTCCGGAATAGGCTGCCCCATGTGCATGAGGAAGCCGGCATGCCAAGCCCTGTCTACTCTCTCGGCTATTTCGAACAGACCGATAACGGCAAGCGTATCTGGTTGGAATGCCATGAAGCAAGCGAACGTGAACGAAACCAAGCCGCCGCGGAAGCGGAGATCGAGCGTGAACTCATCGATGACTGTTTCTTGGCTACTCTCTATTTAAGACTCCAGCGAACCGGAAACGAACCCTTGACTGATACGGAGCTCGCGGAGCTGTATCGAGAGACTGTCGACAGCATGACCAGTCCACAGTAAAGGGCAAGCCGACACCAAAAACCCCCACCGGTGGATAAAAGCATGGCGGAAGTGCGCCGATCGGACGGCTAACGGACGGAAAAACCTCCCGTGAGGGGCGCTACATTCAAATCAGCATAGACTCTTTCTTGGTTACTTGCAACTAAATGGCAAAAAAGCAAATCTACTTTATTTACTTGGAACTAAGTCGAAATGGTATTAAAGGCGATTATTTGGAACTGAACGGCACGAGAGGACGTGAAAGACAAGAGTTTGGTAGGTTCAGAGGGTTGTGGAGTACCTGAAGACACAAAACGATGGGCTTAGACGGCGATACTGTGCGTTTTATTTCCGGTAATCAGGTAAATTTCGCCCCTGGACGCGGTTTAAGCGAGTTTGTGTCGATGGAAGGCTGAAAGGTAGGAAAAAGAAAAAAGTGTTGACAACGGTTTGGCGTAGTGAGATAATGGCAGATATTAGGTTTTGCTAAATAAATGTGAGGGGCTCAAGCAGTAGACTTGAAACCCCTCGGAAGCAAAACGAGTAGCCGGCTCGAATCGCTTCGTGATTGCCAGGTGCAACAACACCTTTCAATCGCATACAGTATAAACCTTCAAGCCATTGGTTTCAATCTGAAACAGAAGGGGCTGCGCGATTCGGGAACGTCCGAAGGGTGCAGCCCCTTTTTTGTTTGGATTAAACGATGGCAAAGCGGCAACTAACTTGCCGCCGATAGGAGAAAATGTTATGTTTAGCATGGAGAATGCGATTCCCGCGCCCAGACCACTATCTTTGAACCCGCGTCTCATGAGGGTGTTTGCATTGGTAGCGTTAACCTGTATCGTTTTCCCTATAACTCCGTTGGATGTGTGGCCGAATGCGGTGCTCGACGGGCTGAAGGCTGCATTGAAAGTAGTGCAAAACAATATAGCCGCTACTACCGGCATTGCGATTGGTGTGGCCGGCATGATTGTGACCATGCTGGATATAAAGGCATGCGGCGAGGCGGACTATTCAACAATAGACATCTTTCCAAAATAGATCCATGTAGTTACAGTAATCTTAGAGATTAGAATAACTACACCGTTTGGCAACTTGTCGAGCAATATCTCAGGTTCACAATGGCAGCAATCACATTCCACGTTTTCCCATAGTTGCGATGTTTGCCTCGATAGATGTCTTTGGTAATGCGAAAAATCTTACACCGTCTAACGATGTGCTCAATGGCAACTCTTTGGGTTGCCAACCGTCGGTTGAATTGCTTCGCCTCCCGAGTCAAAGGCTTGCTCTGATATGCCTTGATGGGCGTTGAACTGTTGGCATACCGTTTGGCTATCCCCTGATAACCACTGTCAGCCAACTTCTCAGTGTCAGGGGAAATCGCTACACGGCTTTCCTTCAGGATTCTAAAATCGTGGACACTCCCTTTGCGGCAAACAACCGATAATAGTTCTAGCATCGCCAAACATGCAATCAATTGAACTTTTATGGTGTGCCGTTTTTTTTACCGCTGTAGTAGGCACGCTGTCTTCTTGTTGGACGTTCAATCGGTTGCTCGGTGGCATCAATGATGATGGTTTGGAGATTGCTCTCTAATAAGTGCTTTCGGTTCTTCAGCGAAAGCACCTTAACCAACACATCAAGTATCTGATGATAGAGTTTATTTGCATAAGACTCACTGATACCAAACTCCATGCCTAATCTGGCAAAGGTTGGATAGTGGCGCAAATAGGTGAATGTCAATAGAAGGCGATCGGTCAATGCTATCTCCGATTTCTTTCCTCGTTTCTTCATCGGTCGTTCTTCTCGAAGGTTTTCGAGGTAAGCAGTCACACGCTCCAAAATAAGGTTGAAAGCTGCCTTGTCAATACCAACCGCTCGCAGAAATTGCTCATCTGACAACTTTACTGCTTTTTCAAATTGACTCATGGGTATCCTTTCTACAACAGAAGATGTTGAAAGGATATAACGGAGAATCAAGCCAAATGGGTACTTATTTTGGAAAGATGTCTAATAAAGGGAAACATTCTTTCGAGTATGAACCTTGAGGCTTCCAAGCGTACCCGGAAAAACGAAATCCTGACTGTACTTCCGGGGAGGCAAGCGACGTCGAATGCGAGGTTAGCGGAAGCGAATAAACTCACGGGAAAAGCCCACGCCAACAGTGCGCGTCGAAGCCAAATTACCCGGGATTACTTACGGATGCGTCTGAAGCACACAAACATGCGGCGTGGTATGAGAAAACATTCGTGAAACCGCTTGAGAAAGAGTTAAGCGATATAGATGGCGACCTCTCCGATTTCCAGAAGGAATATAACGAGCTCCAAGAGGAGATTTCTAGTTTGAAGTCGGAAGAGCTTCGTTTATTGAACGAAATCGCGGCGGAAGAGGCCAAGCAATCCCAATCCGGCTCGTCGCAATAACCTAATTCAGGAAGGGAGGATAGAATCATGCGTGTCCTACGGTTTTTATGGCGTACATTCATTCCCAATCGTGTTTTCGCCGCCATGTGGATTTTTATCCTGTGCGTGTTCGTCTCGGGCGTAATTTGGATACGTGCGACCACAACCGTCAAACACCACAGGGCTGAGTTTCATAAGAGATTCCCCGTGATTTTGAGCAGTGACGGGGAAACGTTAATCACGAAGGACAATTACAAGACGCTTTTCAGTGATGAACCTTCGAGTCAATCGGACACGCCGCCGGCGAAGAAGTCGTCGGATTTAACGCCGTTGGTATTGGATGAAGAACCGCCGACAATCGATGAAATCCGTGACTTGTTGGCGCGGCACGCTGCCGAAAGCGATTCGAGGCGGGCACACTGGGATGTTCAAACCGCCGAAATTGTGAAACTTGATGACAAGATTAGGCAGTTGAAAGAGGAAGAGAAACGCCTGAGCGCGGGGCTTCGTACCGAGGAAGAGAGGCACCAGATGCGGTATGGAGGACTTTCCGGCAACGTACTGAAGTACGCTAAGTTAATGCAAGCAGGGCGAGAAGAAGAAGCATGGGCGCTTATAAATAGTCCAGATTTCGGTGATGATTAAGCCCCTTCGGGTTAACGCTCCGGGGTTTTTATCCCGGGGCGTGCCCTCTGCCGTAGTCATGCTTGTCTGGTTGTATTCGCCGACGCACGCCCAAGCGCCTCCCACTCCGTTTTTTGCACGTCCCCCCGATTACTACGAGGTAATCATCACCAACAACCTGTTTCGTCCGCTGGGATGGACAAAGCCGAAACCTCCGCCCGCATTCGAAGTCATCGCTACCGTCATGAAATCCGAGGGCAGACACAAGGCGTTAATGCGTGACACCCGCACTCGGCAGGTCCACTATGCCTCGATCGGAGAGCTCGCCGCCGGGACGGTCATCGAAAAGATAGAACCCCGCCGCGTTATGATTAACCAGGACGGCACATCCAAAGTGTACACCCTCCCCGATTTCTAATTCGCGTAGATGTCCTATAATCATTCTTATCGGACGTTTTCAGCCCTTTTTGCGCCTCGAACACCCCCGAAAACACCCCATTTGAAGCGAAAAACATGTCCGATAACCTATTTGCTGGTTTTTATTCGTAGAGGCGGGCTTGTTTGAGCGGTTCCGACGGCTACTCGCCGACAGAGCGACCAAAGGGAGCGACAGAGAGTGAGTGTCTTTGCCGTCGGGTTCGCTCAAATCGCGCAGCGACCCGCAGGGGGGTGTGGGGGTACTCCCCCACGGTTCTTCTTTATGCAGACATTGCCTCGATTAAGCGTTGGTGATGTTTCTGGGTTTGTTGGTTTCCGCTTGCCGGGGGCTTTTTGCGTCAGCAATAAACCTGTCCCATGAACCAACAAAACATCTTTCGCCTATACTACTTGATTCATATACAGCTAAATGACACCAACCCCCCCATGATCGAGTTTTCGAGGTGTGTTGACATTCCGATTCGCTTCTGCTAACATATTCCCCGGTTATAATCCAGGATCTTGTCGCGGGCATAAAAAAACGGGCTGGAGAATTGGTTTCTCCAACCCGCGAGGTACTGCGACATCCAGCAAGATGTCTGTCACTTGATATAGTATATAGTACGATAGACATCCTTCCCTTGTCTACAAAAAAATGAAGGCAGGGCGTAAAAAAAAAAGGAGTCGTACTGTAATGAGTAGAAAAAAAGTTGCAATCAACCCCGAATGGCAACAGAACGGATTCACCGCCATCCCGAATTTTATCCTTGAAGCCGCCCCCCGTGTCACCGGTATTCCGACCGTCAACGCACTCGCTTATCTTCAATTCATCGCCAACCGCTACGATTCTTCGCACCGCGAGCATACCATCCCCACCAGCGACGTTGATTTCGCCGATTATTCCGGTTTCTCGCCCAAGACCGCTCAAAAGATTCGGTTAGCCTTGCTGAAAGCCGGTCTTATTCTCTCCGAACGCGCCAAACAAGCCTGCTGGTTTATCACTTTTTGCGACCGTGCCACAGCCGTAAATATCTCTCCAGAGAGACATAATATCCCTTATCGGAAGTCAAATGAGGGCTGCTTCATGGCGAGCCCTCGAAGCCACCCGTTGGCACTACCCAACGAAGTTAAACGTCTTCAGCTCGGTAGTATCATCTACTACCAAAATGAACTATACCTAAATAATGCTATACATATGTTAAGTTGTCAATCTAAAAATTATCCAAAACATATAAAACTTTCATGGTACTCCGATCTACAATCCGCATCTTCTTTCACACTCGCAGACTCCGGGACATTATGGAAAGATGCCAATCTCTTTATCAGCCACCTTTTACTATCATGATGATCGGAACCGCCACTGCCGCAACTACCCCAATCCCGGATAGAATCCATTTGAGCATCGTGAGTTCCCCCTTGTGCTTTTGGATTTCGTCCTCGACCGCTTTAAGCCGGTTGTCCTGATTTGACAACTTTTCGCACTGGGTATCGATACGCTTGGATGTGTAATCGAGATGGACTTCCATCTTGTGCATGAATTCAAGTATGTTATCCACCTTCTTATCTATCTCGAGTACCCATTGCTTTAAGCCAACATCCTTTGCCTCGGTCATTTTTCAATCACTCCAGAATTTCCTGAAGCGGCTCCTCCTTCTTTGAGTGTATGAGTCTTCATTTCACTTTCTCCTGTCGAAATCTCGGAAGCATCTATTTTCTATCGCCGTCCGCTAATCCCTACAGAGGAACTGTTGCGAGAACTGCCAACACCCCTTTGCACAAATACTGAACATTGGCGTTCACTTGTTGGATACAACACACCAATTGGCATCGCGTTTCCCTGGCACATCGTGAGGCGAGTTTGATACAATTCATGGATAGGTACAACCACGAATGATGAGGTGAAATTGTGAAGCGTAATAGCTAGTGGCATATAACTTGCTCGTAAACCAATTACCATCTATACACTTCGGGAGGTTTGGAGAAAAACATGAAACGCCTCATCCTGCTACTCCCGCTCCTCGCCTCCAGCCGTGCCCACGCCGACCTGCACCTGCAAGTCGACTGGGAGCTAGCCCTTGGCCGCGAGGATATCATGTTTGGGGCCAGGCTTGAAACCGACGGGCCCCGTCTCTTCCTTGGGAACTGGGATGGATTTTACATGTCCCGAGATCACGGTTATACCTGGCGCTTAACCCTCCCGGATCGCGAAATTACTGCAATTGCTGTCAGTGGGAATGCTGTCTATGCAGGCACATCTAAACACGGCTTATTTCGCTCCGACAGCCGGGGGGTCACATGGAAAAACAAAAGCGCCGGATTTCGCAGATTTAACGTAGCCGGCAGACCGCCCCAGTATTCCTCCATAGTGCAAATAGTCGTCACGCGGTCCGGTACAGTCATCGCCGGCAAGTACCGCTCCGGTACCTATATATCCTTCAACCGAGGTGATTCGTGGGACGATATATACGACGACTGGCTCGTTGAACAGAGTCATCGAGGCTATAATATCTGGTCCATGACCGAGTTCGACGGTTATCTCTGGGCCGCCACCTCAACCGGAAACATAGTCCGTTCCCCTGACAAGGGCAAAACCTGAAAATGGTCTAGGGAATTTAAGCACGGCCGCATAAACGACTGGGAAGTATTTAACGATCAATTATACGGCGCGTCAGGCGGCTTAGGCCGACGGAACGAAGCCGAACACACCCGGGAGTATTTTAGCGAAGGCCTTCAACCCAAACATGGCTCCCGCGTTTTTCAGGCCTGGCAGTGAATCGTGGCCGTCTCTTCGCCGGACTACTCTACTCCGGTGTTTACCTGTTTGACGAGCGCACCGAAACATTCATTCCGGCCGGTCTGCAGGATTCTCTAATCCTTGATATTGTATCCCATCAAGGCTATCTGTACGCCGCAGTCGAAGACGAAGGCATCTACCGCGCTTCCATCCCTGTCGTTCAACCCTACGGCAAATCCGCTACTACATGGGGCGCAATCAAAGGAACCCCTAAACCATGACACGATTCCCCGTCTTATTCCTATGCCTGACCTTCCTCGCCGCCTCCGTCCACGCTTCGCCCTGGACGCCAATCAACGCCCCGGAGCATTCGGCGCACATCATTAAAAGCGACGGCAGCAGCATCTACGCCGGCACTGCCCGCGGACTCTACCGGTCTGTCAATAACGGCCACTCCTGGCGTTTAACCGGATTTACTCAACCGGTGCGCGTGTTGGAAGCCACCCCGGATGAGGTCTATGTAGGCTCAAATACCTATGACGGCGTCTATCGATCCGGTAGCCACGGCAGAACATGGGAGCACGTCGGCGGCGGGCTGCACTTTTTCGATACCCAGAGAAACTTCCCGGCTGGTGCTGACTACGGCCTCTACCGCTACAAATTCTACACTCCTCACGGTGTTGTATTCAGTGCCATGGCGTGCTGTACCGATGAGTCTCCCTACGGCCGCAATTTGTGGCGCGATGCCGGTGGAAACTGGCGCGTCGACGCCACCGACTGGCATGTGGGACGCGGCGTCGCGATATTGGATAAACACGGCAGCCCCACCGCCGCCGTGTTGAAAGCCGAAGAGGATGCCCGCTTTCGCATCTTCGAGTATAGTAACCTGGTCTTCCGTTGGCTCGCTTGGCCTACCGGTTGGGCCGTGCTCGATGATACCGTGTTTATCGCCGCCAAGGAGTACGGTCCGATGAGCAACTCGTTTTTAACGCGGTTTGACCGCATCAACCAGTGGCGGTATCCCGTTGCCGGGCTGCCGGACAGCAGTGGTGTAACCCTCGGTTGCGAGGTGAACGCCTTGGTTCTTAACCGCGGTCGTGTGTTCGCCGGACTGGTGAACCGGGGCGTTTACGTGTTCGACGAGCGCTCCGAAGAGTGGTTCCCCGCAGGTCTTGATGGCGCGACCGTGACCTCGCTCTTATCCCATCAATCCGTTCTGTACGCAGCCACCGAGGAGGGGATCTTCCGCGCTTCCTTCCCTCGCTTGAGTTCCTACAACAAAGCCACCGTCACCTGGGGTGCCATAAAGCAAAAACAATAAAATGGAGGCGGCGGCAGGAAGAAAGGATTTAACAACCCACCCGTCCGCCTGCTTAACTCCTCCGTTAAGCACCCCTCAATGTGTCGGGAGAGTAGTGAAGGCTATGGCAAGCCTGGTAATGCGCCTCTGGGACCTCAACATTGCGAACCTTGCGCCGGTACATCGTGCTCCTCTTTAAAAATGAGGGCTTCTTACCGGCGAGCCCTCCCAGCCGTACTGCGTCGTCACGAAGTTGCCTCAATCCAACCTAAAGGTAACTTCGTCTTCCTGCCTACCGGCGGCATCGCCGTACTGTGCTGGCGGACGAAGATCGGTATACGCGGTCAATCTATAACGCCTTCCCGACACACCTTGGGTCGTGCCGCAGAAGCGAACCGAGGCATAGCGGGCGCCCTTGTTGGCAAAATCATTGTGGTCGTACTGTTCGCCGGAATCGAGGTTGAAATCATCGTCAATTTCGTCGGTGTCGACGTCTTGCCAATTGCCGTTGACCCACTCCTGCAAGTGGTGGTCGTAATCCGCCACGAAGGTGCCCGCGTGCGTATGCTTGTTATGCGCGTTAAATTCGTGCGTCGAATATACCGTAATATTGGTGTTGGCCGTAATGACGACCCTTAGGTCCTTTACCAGCCAATAGCTGCCGCCCCACTTTGGATTGCTAGAAGGTACGGTGTAGCGTACTTCACCCATGGTCATTACTCCTTATCGTGTGTTATGGTAAATTGAGGGCTACTTCACGGCGAGCCCCCGAAGCCACCCGTTGGGACTGCCCAACGAAGTTAAACGTCTTCAGCTCGGTAGTTTTCATCTACTACCAAAATGAACTATACCTAAATAATACTATACATATGTTAAGTTATCAATCTAAAAGTTTTCTGTTACATTAACCCATTGGAGCAGATACATTTGACCAGAAACCATACCGCTGGATTCGTAACAGTCTTGTGTTCATATCGTGACGCTTACCCCATTCCCACCATTTTTCCCTTGAAAACTTAACACGGGTAAAGTATGATTTTGTTTGGACGCGATTCCAGCGCCCAAATACCGCCGACTTCTCGCGGTCCGAACCAGCGCTCGGGCTATAAGGAATTCGCGTCGCCGTCAAAATATTCGTAAAAAAGTGTCAAATTTCGTCAAGTTTCGTCAAGTAAAGGAGTTAAGACATGCCAAAAACGAAGAAAAAAATCTCCGATATCTCACTTGAACTGAGCGAAAAACAGCTGCAATATCTTCAGAGCGACGGTGCAACCATTGAAGGACTCGGTGTGACTGCCGCCGAATACAATCGTTGGTTGAAACAACCGCTGTTTCGCGTTCTCAACCAGTTAATTGAGGAGGACATCGTCGAGCGCGACCAATTCGAAGACGTGCTTGATGAAATCAAAACCGCTGTACTTGCTTCACAGGGCTTTACCTACGAGTCCATCGAGTCCCATCTAGACCTATACGAGGGCAACCTGTTGGAATGGACGAACTCGGAGAACGATGACGGCGAATTCTTTAAAGAGGCATTCGAACTACTCAAACCCGAACACCCCGAACTCCAACAGCCTGATGAGCGCAAATCAGACCATGAAGATCCGCTGTCCGCGGATCAACACAAAGCCGCTCAACTCATTCTCGACGGCATGAGCAACTTTGAAATCGCAATCGAACTCGGCGTATCCTCCAATACCGTGAGCCTGTGGCGTAATCATGATGAACAATTCAAGAAAACACTCCAGGCTGAACATGAGAATGTGATGTCGGCGAATCAAAACAGAGCCATCCAACTCATTCTTGACGGCAAAAACAACCGGCAAATAGCGGACGACATCGGCGTTTCGCGCCAAACCGTGAGCCTGTGGCGAAATCATAATGAACATTTCCGGAACAAACTCCAAAGCGAATTTGAGGCGCGCACGGTCGCACAAAGCGCAAAATTCGCGAGTATCCTCGACACCGCCTATGACTCGATTATGACACTCCTCCAGTCCGACGACCCGCAAATCAAACTAAAAGCCGCCGTGGAGGTGCTCAAACGCCACCGGTCATCGCATCCCTGAAAAACTATGGCACGACAACGCAATATAGAAAACTACGACCACACCGGAGAGACGCGAATCAACAACCCTCCCGTGGGTTTGGTCACGCCTGACACGGACCAGGACGCTGGCAAGAAGACCTATGAACACGACCCCCACCTCGATCCGACGCTTGTGTGGGCGGGAAAGGCCGAGCGCACCTCGTTTGAAGTGCCTACGGTTTCACTCCATGTCCACGAGCGGATTGACCCGTGTACCATTATTGAAGCCGTAAGGAAACCCAATGGGAGGGATACACAACTTTCTCTGTTCGCGACCCCCGGTGAAAACCCGCCAATCCGCCAAGCTGTCGAGTTTTACAAGCACCAGCACAACTGGAGCAACAGATTTATCGCCGGTGATAGCCTGCTGGTGATGAACAGCCTGATTGAAAAGGAGGGGCTTGGCGGGGGTGTGCAGATGGTTTACATCGATCCGCCCTACGGGATCCGCTACGGCTCGAACTTCCAACCGTTTGTTCGGCAGCGCGAAGTCACCGACGGCAAAGACGAGGATTTGACGGCTGAACCCGAGCAGATTCGCGCCTTCCGAGACACCTGGGAACTCGGCATCCACTCCTACCTCGCCTATCTCCGCGATCGCTTGCTGCTCGCGCGTGAACTGCTGCACGAGAGCGGGAGTTGCTTTGTGCAGATCGGCGATGAAAACGTCCACCGCGTGGGGGTGGTGCTTGATGATATTTTCGGCGCCGAGAACCGGATGGCGACCATATCCTTCGCCACGACGAGCGGTAGTTCTACCTCTAATCTGCCGCAGGTAGCGGACTATCTCCTCTGGTACGCTAAGGACAAAGCGAAGGTGAAGTATCGCCAACTGTATGAACCGCTCAACCGTGCTGAAATCGTTGAATTCTTTAGTTCCTACGCATCAGTGGAATTAGCCGATGCCAGTTGTCGAAAACCTACCGATCAAGAGCGTTTCAATCCAGACAAATACCTTCCGGAAGGCGCGCGTTTGTATCAACGCAGAGGGTTAGAATCGCAAGGTGCCTCTACCACGGGGCGCTCTGAACCGTACGAATGGAACGGCAGGATGTTTCGCTGTGGTACTAACAGCCAATGGTCTGTTTCGAAGCAAGGATTAGATCGACTTGCAGAATTGGGGAGAATTGAAGCTTTAGAAGGGAAAGATACGCTGAGATGGAAGTTATACGAGGATGAAAGTCCTGGTAGGAGAATCAACAACATCTGGCATTCGCAAATGTATCCAAGCGAGAAGCGGTACGTTGTCGAAACCTCCACCAAGGCGATTCAACGCTGCATACTGATGACAACTGATCCGGGCGATCTGGTATTCGATCCGACATGCGGCAGTGGTACCACCGCCTATGTAGCCGAGCAATTCGGCAGGCGATGGATCACGTGTGACACCTCGCGCATTGCTCTTACTCTCGGCAAGGGGCGGTTAATGACCTCGGTATACGAATACTATGAATTGGCGCATCCACAAGAAGGTGTTGGAAGCGGATTCAGGTACAAAACTGTACCCAAGGTTTCCCCTGCCCTCCTCGCCTACGATGAGCCGCCTCAGGAAACGGTGCTATACGACCAACCCTTGATTGACCGTGGAAAAACCCGTGTCGCGGGGCCCTTTACCGTCGAAGCTGTTCCCGCGCCGGCGGTGAAACCTCTTGACGAGATTGGAGAGACACAACCACCCCCTGCGCACAATTCCGTCGCTCGTTCCGGCGAAACGGGCCGCCAAGCCGAATGGCGTGACGAACTCCTCAAAACCGGCATTCGAGGCAAAGCCGGGCAGCGAATCTCTTTCAATCGCTTGGAACCTCATCCGGGAACGCGCTGGCTTCACGCCGATGGCGAAACCTGTCCCGACGATTCTGGCGCTGAGGAGTTTCGCGAGTCCGGCACCATCAACCGAATGAATAGTGAGGGCGATAGTATCCCGTCGGAACGGCTCGTAGTCTCATTCGGACCGGACGATGCGCCGATGGAACAAAAGCAGGTCGAATTGGCGATTAACGAGGCGCTCAAGTTCGCTCCCAAGCCGAAGATCATCCTGTTTGCGGCGTTTCAATTCGATCCTGAAGCGGCAAAGGACATTGACGAAACAGATTGGCCCGGCGTTACGCTGTTGAAGGCACAGATGAACGCTGATCTGCTGACCGGCGATCTCAAGAAAAAGCGCGCGGGGAACGAAAGTTTTTGGCTGATAGGCCAACCGGAGGTCCAGCTGGAACGAATCGCGTCAGGCGAAGATGAAGGCAAGTTTCGTATCTCTGTTCATGGATTCGACTACTACAACACGAAGACCGGCGATTTGGAATCCGGCGGCGCTGATAGAATTGCCGTGTGGATGCTCGATCCCGATTATGACGGGCGCAGCCTGTTTCCCCGTCAAGTGTTCTTTCCCATGGCGGACTCGAATGACGGTTGGGCGCGGCTTGCCCGCAATCTCAAAGCCGAAATCGACCAAGACTTGATCGAATCCTATCGCGGAACAATCTCCCTGCCGTTCAGTCCCGGCCAACATAATCGCGCCGCCGTAAAAATCGTCGATGACCGCGGAATAGAAAGCCCGAAAATCGTGGAGTTGGGATGATGAACCAAATAGCCGAGCCCGGAACTAACTACGGCGGACCGTGGACTCTTGAGAAATTAGATATACTAGAAAGATATTTGGATGCCTACACTACAGCGCTGAAAAACAAGCCGTTCAAACTGATATATATTGACGCCTTCGCTGGTACAGGTTATGTGGAATTCCAAGATGAGGATGCCAAGTATTTGATAGACGGATCAGCAGCTATTGCGGCAAATATCAGCGATAAACCATTTGATAAACTCATCTTTATTGAGAATGACCTGAACCGATGTCATGAGTTGAGGAGGCTGAGTCAAACGCATTCCAATCGAGATATTCAGATTGAGAATTCCGACGCAAACGACTATCTGAAGAACCTGTGCCAAGATTGGCGGAAATGGCGTGGCGTTCTTTTTCTCGATCCATTTGCCACGCAGGTTCAATGGTCGACAATTGAAACGATTGCAAGATTCAATGCCTTGGATACTTGGCTCCTGTTCCCAACGTTTGCGGTTGCGCGAATGCTTCCCAACTCAAAACAGCCTGACGACATCATAAAAGGATGGGCAGATCGACTGACAATAGTCTTTGGCGATGAGAGTTGGCGCAACTTGTACCAGAAATCTCCACAGCTGAACTTATTTGGCACCGATGAGCATGAAAGGGAATCTGGGGTTAACGGACTAATTGACATCTATAAAAGCAAGCTAGAATCCTTATTGCAGGATAGATTACTCTCTACATCACGGACACTGAAAAATTCCAAAAATTCTCCATTGTTTGAGTTCCTGTTTTGTGTCGGTAATCCGAGCGGAATTGGCCCTGCTAAACGCATTGCAAAGCATATCTTGGATCACATCTAGTTATGTCGACAAACTCCTCGATCGAATGGACCGAAACCACTTGGAATCCCGTGACCGGCTGCACGAAGATTAGTCACGGCTGCAAGTTTTGCTACGCCGAGCGCATGTCCATAAGGCTTCGAGCTATGGGTGTTGATAAGTACAGAGACGGTTTTTCAATCACCGTTCACGAATCCGCTCTCGAACATCCTCTAAAATGGCGCAAACCGCGCCTCGTCTTTGTCAATTCCATGTCCGACCTCTTCCACAAATCCGTGCGGCCGGAGTTCATTGAGTCGGTTTTTGAGATTATGAATAGGGCACACCAACACACATTTCAGGTACTCACCAAGCGACCGAAGCGAGTTGTCCAAATAGGTGGAAGGCTGAATTGGACACCGAATATTTGGCTGGGTACAAGCATCGAATCGGAAAAGTGGCTTGAGCGATTGGCGCCGCTCAAGGACACCGGTGCCCAAATAAAGTTCTTGTCACTTGAACCGCTGCTCGGTCCCTTGCCGGGGATACAGTTGCGTGGAATCGACTGGGTCATTGTCGGTGGAGAATCCGGTCCGGGCGCACGACCAATGAAGGTTGACTGGGTAAGAGAAATTCGCGACAACTGCATTGAACATGATGTGCCCTTCTTCTTCAAACAGTGGGGCGGCGTGTTTAAGAAGAAAACGGGTAGAACGTTGGATGAGAAAACATGGGATCAGATGCCACAGCGGATATAATGGAACAGAAATCTATCGGGCGCTTAATCATCAATTCCCCCTATGAAGAACCGGCGAGGCACTGGAGCTATAACCGCGAACGCCGTACCTTCTCGCCCGCGGAGGGGCGCCGCCCGGCTGGATATGTCGTTGCATCGGAGGGTTCGCGAGCGTTCGATGATCCGGGTAATTTTGTCGAAATCCCTCTAGTTAACCGGATTCGATCGCGCGTGAAAGCTTGGCGTGCAGCCGGGTATCCGGGCGTTACCGGAATAACGAAACGCTTGCTGGAGCACTGGAATGCACCGGAAGAGTTTGACAACCGGCGGTTCTTCTTCTGCCAACTGGAAGCCGCCGAGACGTTAATCTGGCTCGCCGAGTCACCCGCGTCCGAAAAGGTAGGTCTGGAAATCCCATCCGACGGCGGCGGCTTCCGCCGATTGTGCGCGAAGATGGCTACCGGTTCGGGCAAAACCGTCGTCATGGCAATGGTAATAGCTTGGCAGATTTTGAACAAGGTTACCAATCCTCAAGATTCTCGGTTCGCCCGGAACATCTTGGTGATTGCACCCGGCCTCACGGTCAAGAGCAGGTTGGCAGTGTTGCAGCCTTCACGCCCCGAAAACTACTACAAGGAGTTTGGTGTTGTCCCATCCTCATTGCGCGACAAGCTGCGTCAGGGAAGAGTATTGGTGCGAAACTGGCACGCTCTCAACTGGGAAACCGAGGAGAGAATCGCCAAGAAACGCAGCGTTGATAAACGAGGCGTCAAAAGCGACGAAGCCTATGTTCGTGAGGTTCTCGGTGAAATGGCAAACGCCCGGAACTTGCTGGTCATTAACGACGAAGCACATCACGCCTGGCGTGTTCCATCAACCGACCGAACAGGGAGGGCGATAGAGAATCCCGTCGAGTCTAAAGTTAAGGGTGTAACGAAGGACGAGATTGATGAGGCAACCAAATGGGTCGGCGGCTTGGATCGTATCCATAGGACAAGAGGTCTTCTCGCCTGCTACGATTTCTCCGCCACTCCCTTCACGCCATCGGGTAAGCGGAGTTCGGAGGAGGCGCTGTTCGGCTGGATTGTGAGCGACTTCGGCTTAAACGACGCTATTGAGTCCGGATTGGTTAAAACGCCGCGCGTTGTTATTCGTGACGATGCCGTGCCCGACGCTGACACCTACAAATCTCGTCTCTACCACATCTACAACGACCCGGAGGTCAAGGACGACTTAAACCGCAAGGCGAAACCCGAAGAGCCGTTGCCGGATTTGGTCATGAACGGCTACCACCTATTAGGTTATGATTGGCGAGAAACGATGAAGAATTGGGCAGAGAGAAAGAATAACACACCGCCGGTGATGATTACCGTTGCCAACCGCACCGAGACGGCGGCGCGGGTCAAATATGCGTTTGACCGTAAAAGGGTGCGCATTGCGGAAATGTGCGATCCGGATAGAACTCTTCACATTGATTCCAAGGTGCTAAGCACTGCCGAAGCTGCCGAGGAACCAATCGCGGAAATCGGCAGTGAAGGAACCCTTGACACAGAACAGGCGCCTAAACTTACACAGAAGCAGCAAGCCGAGTTACTTCGTCTACAAGTAGATACTGTAGGTCGGTTGAACCGAGAAGGGGAGCAGATACAGAATGTCATATCCGTTGGTATGCTTTCGGAGGGTTGGGATGCGAAGACAGTGACTCACATCATGGGTTTACGCGCCTTTACGAGCCAACTCCTGTGCGAGCAAGTAGTCGGTCGCGGTTTGCGACGCACCTCTTACGAAACGACGAAACAGACAGACCCTTTAAGCGGTGAAGACATTGAACTCTTTGAACCCGAGTACGTCAACATTTTCGGCGTTCCCTTCACATTTCTCCCGCACGAGTCTGCTGACGATGTTATCCCAGTCCCGCCGAAGCCGAAAACCGTAATTGAACCTGTAGCGGACAAAACGAAATTTGAGATCACTTGGCCCAACGTTATTCGCATCGACCATCTTTACCGCCCACGCTTAACCCTTGACTGGAATCAACTGAAACCGCTTGAAATTGACGCTAGTCTGAACGCCCAGATTGCAGAACTTGCGCCGGTAGTTGAAGGCAAACCGGATGTAACGAAGATTGAGGCGATCGATTTGGAGAAGCTTGCACGCGAGTTTCGCACGCAGCGAATCATCTTTGAGACTGCTCGGGATGTGTATGCACAGATGAAGAGTGGTTGGCGAGGCAGTAAAGGGTTTCTTCTCGCTCAAATTGTTCGCCTCGTGGAAGGGTTTATTCGTTCAGACTCGATCAGCATTCACCCCATCCTTTTCAATCAGGACGACCTTAGGCGGCGCTTGATCATCACGCTCAACATGACCAAAGTCGTTCAGCATGTCTGGGAGGCGATTCGCTTTGAGAATACGGAGAAACTCGAACCGGTGTTTGATCAGGATCAGCCTCTCCGTGCCACGAGCGATATGGCCACATGGTATACCGGCAAGCCGTGCGAATACACGACACGAAGTCATATAAACTTCTGTGTATACGATAGCACATGGGAAGCGACGGAAGCCTTTCAACTAGACAATAGTCCCGCGGTAAAGTCGTGGGTAAAGAACGATCACCTTGGGTTTGAAGTGTTTTATGTGCATAAAGGCGTAGTGCGAAAGTATCGCCCCGATTTTCTCATCCGCCTCAAGTCGGGTGATACGTTGGTGTTGGAAACGAAGGGGCGTGAAAGAGATGAGGATCGAACCAAACGCAGATTTCTTAAGGAATGGATTCAGGCTGTCAACGCACATGGAGGATTCGGACGCTGGACTTGTGACGTGTCAAGGGCGCCAAGCGATGTCGTGGATATCCTTGCGCGGCACTCGCAAGAAAAATATGATCAAGTCAGCATTTGAACGAATAGAGTTAACTCAGGAATAAGCTCGAAATGAGGAAAAGATGACATTCGGATAACTGCCAAACTCCGACTGAGATTCGTGTTAACGAAAGCCACGACGCGCTTCGCTGCCCGACTGCTCCTGCTGGATTGACAAATCCAGCAGATTCTAATCTATAGTAAGTCTCTATGTCCGTAGAAACCGATAGTTTCATTCTTCTGCTCCGTAGAATGCCTTTTAAGGATGGAGCGGTGGGAGATCTCACCCCTTCCACTCTTCCATCCTTCCAATCTTAGTCTTCCTAGTCGATGTGGAAGATTACCTTTTATATTAAAACTTGCTTAGTTTTCAAACAGGTTCTGTAGCTCGATCAGAGGAGTTCAACAACATGGAGATCCGCGGCGTAGACTTCGTCGTACATTATGTTCCCAATCTTGAGGAGGCGGTCTCATTTTATCAAGATACCCTTGGTCTGAAGTTGGAGTTGCACAATCCTGACTGGAATTGGGCGGAGTTCTCACTGCCTCCAATAACATTGGTGTTGTTCGGCACCTATCCCGGGGCGCCGCTAGCGAACGGCAAAGGCGGCACAGGACTCGCCTTGGCTGTAGACGATATTGATGGCGCAGCTGAAGAATTGAGCCGGAGCGGAGTGGATGTCGAGTGGGGACCGAACGAACTATCTACGTGTCGAGTAGCGATGATAACCGACCCTGGAGGAAACCCGATTTTCCTCCACAAGCGCAAAGATGGAAGTTGGGGTTAGTCCGGCTAATTCAGCAACCTCTCAATAGAATATGGGTAACTGTTTAGTTCATCGATTTATATCGCCGATGTCGGCTTGTAGTAGTAATCAAGCGAGTGAATAGCGAGTGCGATAGAGATCCCATTCATTGCGCGTCCGCCATAATCGGTATCGGGGCAAGGATGTCCCTCTCACAGAGGGATGCTCCTCCTTCCGGCGATCATGCCCAAATACATGCCAGACCAATTATTCTCGTTTTTGGACCGAACTAAACAGTTACGAATAAGGAATACGGCAAATTTATGGCGTTGCAACAACCTACACTCAAACGGAAGGTAGCGCGTTGGCAGGCATGCCGTTCGTCGTGCGTTGAAGACGAGTTGGTTGTCGAAGAACCGATAGAAATCCGTGTTGGCGACCAGAGTTTGATTGTTGTGATGCGCACGCCCGGACACGACTTTGAGCTCGCCGCCGGGTTCCTTTATACCGAGGGCATTATCAACTCTGTTCACGACATCGGAACAATCGCATACTGTGAGGATGTGGAACAGGCTGACCTACAGAACATCATTAATGTGAATCTCACGAACGGCTGGGATGCAGAATCTGAAGATGGTTGGCAGCGTAACTTTCATGCAAATGCGAGCTGCGGATTGTGCGGCAAGATGACGATTGAATCCGTGCGGCAGGCGGTTCCACCGATTGACTCTCGACTTCGAATTAGTCCAGAGATTGTCTATATGCTGAACGATTTGCTTCGGTCCGCGCAATCTGTGTTTGAGGCGACGGGAGGATTACACGCTGCGGGACTATTCACTTCGGGCGGGGAACTGCTAATCATCCGGGAGGACATTGGGAGACACAATGCCGTGGATAAAGTGATTGGACAGGCGTTGCTTTCGGAGATGTTTCCCCTAGACAATCACGTTCTGATGGTAAGCGGTCGAGCTAGTTTTGAGATTGTTCAAAAAGCCCTATTCGCGCGCATTCCGGTGGTGGTGGCGGTATCCGCCGGATCAACGCTTGCAGTCGATCTTGCTCAAGAGAGCGGCATAGCGCTCATCGGCTTTACGCGCGGCAATCGCATGACTGTGTACAGTTGCCCGGAACGTATTCAACAGTCAGCGTCCAAGAATGGCAACAACCTTGTAGCTTGAAGAGTTAAGCACCCGCACAATCGAAAAGGAGACAGCTTAAATGATCGCGTCCATATTAGGTGGTATACAAACATTGGTAAATTTACTCTTTCTTGTTGTAATTCTGGGAACAGTCTTACTTTCGTGGTGGCTCTCGGTGAAATATCGACAACGCCACGCCGAATTCCCGTGGTCCAAAGCGTGCATAATCTTGGCTGTTGAAATTCTGGTCTGGATCGGTTTCAATATCTTCTGGAGTTTCTTCGTGCACAATTGGTGGATTGTCGTTATTGCGGTCGTCATCATTCTCGTGATTGTTACTAAATCACGAAAGAAAAACGACATTATTTGAGTTGGTTTCCGGGACCCATTGACATTATCGCCAGACGACCGAGGGAGTGTGATAGCATCGATCAATAATCAGATCGGGCAAAAAAGCCGGGTTGGCGTTATGTCAGGGCGACGCAAGAAAGTCCTTCTCGCCTTGGGGTTTTCTATCGCGCTCATTATTCATTCGCTTGATCCTTCGTTATCAGGATGTCTATCGCCCTCACTATTCGTTCGGTTGATCTCAGTTGATCCTCTCGTTCTGTCCCTCCTTTTTTCCCATCTAAGAACCCAGTTTTAATCTCCTTGTGAACTTTCGTCCATCCTGCGGTGTCATCCACAGTGGAAACCCGACGAAAGGATCCCCCTCGATGCAATCTGATCGGGAACTCATGGAGCAAATTCGTGAGCGCAATGCTCCTGCGTTTGAAGTCCTTTTTGAGCGTTACCGGCATTTGCTCCTTAAGCATATCCTGCACATTATCCGAGATGAAAGGGCTGCCGAAGACTTGGTCCAGGAAGTCTTCCTTCGAGTCTGGACGAGTGCGGCGCAGTGGGATGGGCGCGGCGAATTGAGGTCGTGGCTTTACCGCATTGCGACCAATCTCGCCCTTAACCACCTTCGAACGGTGCATCGACGCCGGCAGCAGCCGCTTGAAATCCCCGAAGATTCCTATGATGATGAAGATGGCATTTCCACACAGACGCCAACTTGGTTAATCGACGGTGCATCGCCGGACCCGCAAGCCATGCTTGAACAAGCCGAAATATCTGAATTCCTTTGGGAACTGGTGGACGACTTGCCCGATGGGAAACGAGATGTGCTCCACCTCGTCTACGGCGCCGAGATGGACATCCGGCAGGCTGCTGATGAACTCGGTGTTCCGATAGGCACGGTCAAATCGCGTTTGCACTATACACTGAAACGTCTTGCGCGCGAATGTAAGGAACTTGGCATTAACTGGAATGAGTAGTGAGGACAGATCCAGACTGGCTATGGTATAAAGAACCTAAAACGAATCTCCACCTGCTGAATTCCCGATCCATGAAAGGAGAAAAGAATGCCCCGCAATATCACCGCATTTTGGCACAAGGAATCGTTTAACCGATTTATCAACGATCGGCTGCCAAAGCTTCTCGCTGCACGTATGCCGGTGGCTGGCTATCACGTTGAATCAACAGGTACGTATACGTGCCGCATTGAGATTGCTTTTGGATTCAGTTCGGGCAACCTGGAAGAATCGTATACCGACATTCCGCAACCGGACGATGACGGGGTGTTCAATATTGATGGCAAGGAGCGAATTGTCCTGCCAATCGCACAAGACGAAGATTTGAACGCCGCCGAGATAAAATGTGTCGGCGAGCAACTTCACGATTTTATAGCGGATCGTCTCGGCAGCACTCCCTCCGATTTATCATGGGATGCCTCGCTCGTCAGTTCTTGGTTTTCGCTTGGCGCGTGGGTTCGCGAATTCTTCGCGAGTCAACCACCCTTGCCGCGTCTGCCGAGTTTCAACTGGCTCGATAAACACACCAATCTTCGCCGCATCCGCCTTGACTGGCGAGTTCAGATTATGAATTCGAGCTATTTCGGTCGTGTGTGTCCGTATGAAACACCTGAGGGGCCAAGTGTTGGTACGATTTTGAGCATTGCAGTTGGAGCAGAGATTCGCGATGGCAAACTGATCGTCGTCGATGATCGACAGGAAGCCGGGCTAGGACTCGGCGCTTCGCTCGTGCCGTTTATTGAACACAACGACCCAAACCATCAGCAATTGGGATTAGGCGCGCAGCGTCAATTCTACGTTCCACCTCAGCCTGAACCGGCACTTGTTCAGACGTCAAACAGCTTTGATGCCGACGGGTGTTGGTGCGGTCGAAACGTGTTGACAGCATTTGTGCCGTGGGGAGTTGACACGTTCGAGGATGCAATCCTGATTAGCGAATCGTGTGCGACTCGCTTTGATTACCCCCATCCTGTTGAACCCGGAGATTCATTTGCGACCCGGCACGGCTCTAAAGGCTGTATTTCCCGCATTGCGCCGGACGATGAGATGCCGCACCTTACCGACGGAACTCCGGTCGAGATGGTCTACAATGCGCACGGCGTACAGGCTCGGACGACCATTGGACCGTTAAGGGAAGCCATCATGAGCCGCCTCGCGAAAGTGGAAGGAGAACCGGTTATCGTGCCCTCTTTCAATGCCCCAAGCATTAAAGAGTTGCGCGAGTGTCTGACACGTGCCGGATTGCCCGAGAGTGGCATGGAATACCTAACTCTTGGAAAAGATGGAAAAAGACTGGAGCGCCCTAGCACGGTTGGCTGGGTGTACTGGGGATGCACGCGCCATATTGCTCGAGACAAGATTAAGCCCGCTCGTGAAGGACTGACTTACGGTCAGGGGTTAACTAACGGCGAATTTAGCGTTCTGCGCAATCTTGCCGTTTTCAATAATCTTTATGAACGTTACCACACTTGCTCTACAGACTGGGAGGATATAAATACTCTCGCGGATCGTGTTGCCCGTGGAGAAGTTGAACAGGATTTCAATTACGCCCCGCGGTTTGCCAATCTGATGAAGCGTCTCGCCCTCGCCGGGATTCGCACGGAATTTGAGGATTCGGTCCCATCAGGGTTGGCGGATGGAGACAGGAGCGATCCGACGATAAAATTCCGTTTTGAGGCGCCCGACAGAGAATCGCTCAAACTAGCTCGCCCGATTCCACATCCTTGGCTGCGCCAGCATACGCTCAACGAGGTTGGCGTCCCTGAAGATGAGGATTTCTCCGAAAACGCCTCCGGTCGGCGCCAATACGGAAATGCATGGTGGATGCCCAAAATTCGCGACGTGAGTACCAGCCTTTCTACTGCCTACGAAAACCTGGCAACCGTCAATCGTCGAGCGAATCGAATGCTTGCCAACAATGCCCCTGAAAGTCTCATTTGTCAGACGCTCAATCAGCTAGAAACGTGCGTTCGAGAATATTTTGACGCACTTGTTACGCCTCGTCATCTCGCTTTTAACACGCGGTCGGTTTTTAGCGGACGGGGGGTGATTGTCCCGGATATAAACTTACAGCACGATCAGGTTGGGATTCCGGAGGAGATGGCATGGAAACTCTTCGAGCCGATGTTGATGCGAGAGACTCAGGAATCCGAGGCGGTCCGCAAACGAACCAAAAAGGCCTCACAGGCACTTGATTCTATCATGGATCGCTCATGGGTAATCTTGTACCACGCCCCGGCAATAACTCCTACTCAGTTCCTCGCTTTCCGACCGGTGCGGCGCCGGGACAATGCCATCCATATCCCGCCCATTGTCTGTAGACCTATGAATGCGGATTTTGACGGGGATCAAGCCGCGGTGATTTTGCCGATTACCGAGGCTGCACAAACCGAGGCGCGGGAGAAACTTACCCTTGTCGCACATCTTGAACGTGATCCGGGAGCGCTGGACTCCCTACTTCCGATATTTTCGTCTATACGCGGACTTCGACCAAGATTTGATCGCGACCCCGGAATACTTGAAACTCTTATACCGGCACTGGATCCGATGTGGGGGCTTGCAAATCTGAGTTTGACAGCAAATGGTCGCGCGGAAATCTCGGGGCTGACGGGTGTTGACGTGGATGCCCCGGAAGGGTTTATTACGCGAAGTACGCTCGGATGGGCGCTGCAGAAGGTCCTGGAACGTGACGGCGCCGCGAAAACGCTGCGTGCCGTTCAGGAATTGTTGAAGCGCGGATTTGAAATCGCAAAGGAATCGGGGGCTTCAATTAGCCCATTCATCGGTGAAAGTTTGGAGAGGGAGCCTCTGCCCCCAGATCACGATGAAGCCGCGTGGGAGGCATACACCGAGGCGATGATCGAACAACTCGCGACACGAAACGATTTCAGTGATAATGACCTGGGGCCACAGTTGCTCGCGGTAAGGAGCCTTGCTCAGGGCAGACTCGAAACATTCTCCCAGATGGTTGTGCGATGGAACAGTACGAACTACGGTCTCCCAATTCCGCCCAATGTCCGGCGAAGCTATCGGGAGGGGCTGAGACCGGAGGATTTGCGTGCGGTTGCGCACCGTCACTGGGAAGCCCTCGTCAGAGTTCAACGTGAACTGGCAGAACTTGGACGCAGTATGAAGCGCAATAACCCTATCGGAGATCAAGCCTCGGTACTTGGTCGGGCAATGCAAGCCAATCGTCCCGGAATCGTGTTTGCGCGCGCAGCGGCAACAGGGACAGTAGAACCGCTTGCGGATATTGACAGCCGGATGTTCGTTGGGTTGCCAGCGATTGACAGGCACGACAATGTGGACGAGGACGGAGTTGACAAACCGTAGGAATCATACCTCGGATGGTGGGCGATGCTCATCCTACCGCAATGCCCAGGAATAAGGGCATGAAATTGCGATCAAAAACAATCGCTTTAAGGCGGCAGAGGTATCCACGTTCCCGCCGACTCGAATCCTTGACAGCGTAATCGCCTTCGGTTAGAATACTGCAAACCATTTCACAATCCTTCCAAGAACCCGAGGTGATTTTCAATCAAGGAAACCCCCCAAACCGGAAACACATCGCTTCCACACCAAGCTAGAAGAAAGACGATTTGGGCATTCTATGCGGCGATGTTTTTGTATTGGGGAGCGCTATATGTCTACTCGTCCATATTGTCGGTCTACGCCGTATCACTGGGCGCTTCATTTACAATAGTGGGCGTGATTGTGGGGGCATACGGTTTCGTTCAAATGCTCCTGCGAATCCCGGTCGGCATTTGGTCGGACCGTCTCGGGTGGCGTCTTCCCTTTCTTTATGCCGGTCACTTTTTCAACTTGGTTGGGTGCCTCGGTCTTGCTTTTGCTCCAAATGCGTGGTGGCTAGTCATAGCCCGCGGAGTGTTCGGAATCAGTGCGTCGACTTGGGTCGGGTTCACGGTACTGTACGCTAGTTACTTTCCGCCGAATGAAACGCCCAAAGCGATGGGTGTTGTCAGCGCCATCAATGGCATATCACTAACGATTTTTATCGGTCTAGGCGGACAGATTGCGGAAGTCTGGGGAATGCCTTCCACATTCTACGTCGGCGCCGTCTTGGCAGTTTTAGGCATTGTTACGACGGTACCGGTTGCTGAACAGCGCGTGCCCCGGAAATCTGCCACCGTTCGACAGATCCGGTCGGTAATGACGCATCCGATAGTGATTACGACGGCGCTGATTTCCGCTCTGAATCAGTATGTCATTTGGGCAACGACCTTCGGATTTGTCCCGTTGTATGCAGATGCTCTGGGTGCGAGCAAATCGGCGCTCGGGGTCATTGGAGTGATTGCCCTCTTGCCTTACACTCTAGCGTCATTGGTCAACCATCGCATTGCCGGTCGATTAGGCGAAAATCGCTCGCTTTTCGTTGGCATTCTTATTATGGCGATGACGGCGTTTGTCGTGCCTCTTATCAGAAACCTTACACTTCTGGCAATTACTCAGGGCGTCAGCGGGATTGGACGGGGCATGACGTACCCGCTGCTGATGGGATTGAGCATTCGACACATACCGGATCAGGAGCGGGCAACGGCGATGGGAGTTTTTCAAGCGACGTACGCCATCGGAATGTTCTTGGGTCCGATGACGTGCGGCGCTCTGGCGGATGTGTTCGGTCTTACCGGTCTTACCGGTTGCCGCGTTCGTGGTTGCGGGCCGTAATCTCTACGGTTCCATCCTGCCGCGTTCATCGCCCGGACTTGATTCTTCTTAAGAAGAGCCTCCAGAGGCGGTGAAGCCGTACACGTGTGATTCACCCCCAATCCTTTCGTTTAGTCGAAGCACCACTCCTCAAGTTGATCGACAGTGCGCTACCATCCTCATTATCCTGACCTCGTCTTAGTTTCTAAGGATTTTCAAGTTGACACTGATTACTTTGTCTTTGCCGCGTGGCATAATATGGCGCCCGGTCCGCCGTCTTTTGTCTCTGTATGAGTTCATTGTGGGCGCTTCGCGCGCGCATTCGCCTGAAGGGTTAAATTCACTGGTGGAGGGATTTCCGGAAGATGTGGAAGAGTCATTTCTATTGACCACTTAACAAACCGATTCGTCGCGCGTGTACTTCGAGAAGTCGCTTAATATTGGAAAAACGGTGTTGATGGACATGGATGTCAACTCATACGAACCAGTTGTTAGGCCGAGCGATAAGGTGAAAATTATTCACGCTCAAGAAAGGTTGTCGGGCGGCTTGTTCCCCTTAGAGGAATGGAAGAGTAGCAAGGAGAATGAATATCGTGAGACAAATGCGACGAGCGGGCGATCAGTTGCTCCGGAAACCGGAGAGGAAAGGAAAGTGCTTGCAGAAAAAGACTTGAGTTGATGGCGGATTTTGAAGCTTGGCATGAATATCTCTGCCGCGAGAAGAACGTGCAGATGCAGATCGGCTTCTTCAATGTTGGTGATTTCATGCACCATGCAGCCGCTGAAGCCGGAGTGCGTTTCACGGAGAAGGTTCTCGATTCCGATCCTGCGGTACTCTCTTTGGCGCGGCGCTCCGCATTCCACGAAATCGCGAACCGTGCCTCAGATTACGAACATGCGTTTCATCGGACTTCATTCCTGCTTTCGCTGGCGCGGCAGATTGATCGAAGGGATATCTTTTCGGGATATTCGAGAGTTTCCCTCCGACGTGTTTGTCAATGTGGTCGATGACCTTGCGGACATAGCAGATCGTATGGCACCAAATCCTCAGTGGACGGGTATGCGCCGCGAAGAGATCAACGTCTGGCTGGATGAGGAGGAGTTCCTAACCAAGCAGATGGCGACCCTCAATAGCAAACCGCATTACACGGTTACACGCCGACACAATCTTAACAATTTTTATGATCTCTTATTCTCCGACAAGCAGAAGTTTTATCTTGAGTTATCCGATCACTCTGCTTCGAGATAATGCCGACCACCTCAATAAGATCCAAGCATTTGGATCGAAGATGCGCGAGGAATTCATCGTGTTCGATCCGCTGGACATAAAAGATATGGAGCTAATTCACGACGCGGAAACCGAGCATGATGCGAGAAACCGGAAACGGAGAGTTCCGACGGCATAACAACAATTAGCAGCCTTGACGCTGGTTTTAGCGAACAGGTAAAGACGCGCACCATCTCCAGGGATTTTCAATTCATCCATCAAAGCGATTTTGTTGTTGTGCTTTATCCAACCGACAAGCTCTCCCCGGGCGTGTTAAGTGAGATGAACTTCGCATCGCGCTACAACAAACCGGTCTACGCCGTCTACTCTCATGCCCGCAGTCCGTTTTTTGAGAACCTGTGTGAGAAAATCTTCGACACCGTTGAGCAGCTTGATTCATTCTTGGCGAGCAGGCGGCACAACAAATAACGTCATTACCTCACCTACCCATCCCCCTTGTAGATATCCAGTATGAAGATAGCTATCTTATCACGCGCCGCCCAGAATCATTCCACGCGAAGGTTGACCGAGGCGGCGCATTCGGCAGGATGTGTCCCACACGTACTCAATCCGTTCGGTTTCGATTTGCAGATTGGAGGCAGAGGCAATCGGATTTATTACGAGGGAGTTCCAGCTGAGGATTATGATGTGGTTATTCCCCGCCTGAGCGCTGCGACCGCGACGTACGGCGGCGAAGTGGTTCGTCATTTCGAATGGGAAGGCATCCCGGTCATTAATCGTGCGACCTCTATTGCTAACGCCCGCAACAAATTTCGAACGCTTCGAATCCTCGCCGAACATGGACTGCCGGTTCCACCGAGTTTCACTGCCGGTTCTGCCGACTTTCTGGACCGATCGGTTAGTGAAACGGGAGAATATCCATTCCTGATGAAGCCGTTTCAGGGCACCCATGGTGATGCCTTCCTTCTACTAGACACCCGTACCTCGCTCGCATCTGCTGTTGGTGCGATGTGCGACTTGCACCAGGATTACGTCATTCAGCCCTTCATAGAAGATTCGGGTGTGATGGATCTTAGGGTAATTGTGGTCGGAGGAAAAGTGATCGCCGCAATGAAGCGAGTCGCCCAGGCTGGCGAGTTTCGATCAAACATCCACCGCGGCGGATACGGAGCCACCGTGGAATTACCCTCAGAGTGCATTGAAACCGCAATAGGTGCGGCATCAGCCATGGACTTGGGAGTAGCCGGGGTGGATATGCTGCACACCGCCGATGGGGCTCTGATACTTGAGGTCAATCCCTCGCCCGGATTCGAAGAAATTGAAACGGTAACCGGAGCCCAGATTGCAGAGGCGATCATCGCGTTCGCGGTCGAGTATGCTAAGAATTCCCTGCCACTATCACCGTAGTTCCTTGGACACCTAGATATGCGAATTCTGATGTTTAACCACGAGTTTCCCCCGATAGGCGGTGGAAGCGGCTGGGTGAGTTACTTTTTTGGCAAACACTTCGTAGAGGCGGGGCACGATGTACACCTGATTACCTCCCAATTTCAGAGCCTCCCCGAGAAGGAAGAAGTTGAAGGAATCCATGTTCGCCGTGTGCCTACATTGCGGAGTAACAAGGATGTCTGCGCCGTACACGAGATGCTGACCTACTCGATTAGCTCGGTTCTGCATGGATTACGAGCGTTTCTCGATTCAAGCCGGATATTGTGCAGATTTTCTCGGGAATTCCAGCCGGCGGCGGCGGATACCTGTTGAAGAAGATTCACGGTTTGCCGTATGTGGTCTTTCTCAGTGGACGGGATGTGCCAAGCCAGAATCCGGATCCGCCATATTACCGTTGGATTTACGCCCTGCTGCATCCCATGATACAGGGAATTTGGAAAAACGCCGGAGCGGTGGTCGCGTGCAGCGACGGATTGCGCGACTTGGCGTTGCAGACCGCACCAAAACTAAACTTTAAAGTTATTCCCGACGGACTCGACCTGAATCGTTTTTCGCCGGTATTTCGGGCCGCTGCGCCAGCTTGTGTCCGAATCCTCACGATCGGCAGGCTAATTCCGAGGAAAGGTTTTCCACTCCTTATTCGGGCATTACCTCAAGTGATTGCCGAAGCGACGGTTGATTTCGAGATTGAGGTTGTCGGGGATGGTCCCGACCGCGATACGCTCGCGGCGCTGGCGAAAGAACTAAAGGTCGATCACAAAATTCGGTTCGGCGGTTCGGTTTCCTATTCGAAACTCCCCCAAAAATACCGGGAAGCTGATGTTTTCGTTCTTTGCTCCCTGGCGGAGGGGATGCCGCTTGTCGTGCTAGAAGCAATGGGAACCGGATTGCCAATCGTTGCGAGCAAGGTGCAGGGGATTGAAGACTTAGTCAGGACAGGAGTAAACGGAGCCCTCTTTCCACCGAATGATGTCGATGGTTTGGCGAACAGTCTGGTGAGCCTGATCAACGATGGGGAATGCCGCGTTCGAATGGGCAGGTCAAGTATCGATTTTGTGCAGAAATACGATTGGAAGAATATCGCGAGTTCCTATTTGGCAATTTACGAGCGGATCCTAGAGGGACGAGAACTAAGTTGGGGCATACACTACACACATTGGATTGGAAACTAAGCCCTTTCGGAACACTCGATTTCGCCATATAGGTCCGGGAAAAAACGCCTTAGGGAAAAGCGGGTCATACGGAATCCAACTTATTGTCCCTTGCCAAAAACCTTTCCAAACCACTGTCCAACACGTGCGAGCCGTGACGAATTCTTGTTCGTCCTCCTCTGCTTCCCCGTGCTCGTATTCGGGAATCTCACTGCTGACATCAAATTGCGGTGTACTTTCTGCCAGATGTAGATTGTGCAACGCTTCTCGAAAGTCAGGGTCAATTTCTAGCGCCTGATTCCAGCTTGAAATAGCCATCTCGCGATTTCCTTGATCGTAGAATATGCAGCCTAATTTGTTATGGGCTTCAATCAAGGTTGGATCTAGTTCAGAGCGCTTGTTTCAGGGATTCGATAGCTTTATCCGGGAGATTTTGATGAGCGTAGGCGTTTCCCAGGTTGTGGTGAATCTCTGCCACTTGGGGATTCATGCGTAGTGCTTCTTCCCATTGAGCAATCGCTTCGCCAAACCGATTTTGATTCCAATATTCAATCGCCTGATCGTTCGCGATTTCTGCTTGTTCACTCATGGATTTTCTAGTGGCGCGGTAAAAGAGGTTTGTTTCGTCGAAGAGTATCCCGATAGGCGGCCCGGTGCATCGATTCCCTCTGCTCTGCCGCGTGGGCAAGCCCCGGTACCAGCCGAATTACCGTCTTCTCACGGGCAAAACATGCCACCGTAGCCAACTGCTGAAGATTACGGTTATCTTTCATTCATCAATGCTGCGAGAACGCTTATTTCAATTCAGCCGACATTGATGCCGGAGTTCAGGAAACATGACAGGCTCGTCTAATTGCGCTGATCTTCTTAAATCAAACACGGCCAGTTTGCGGAAAGCAAGAGGCAAGAATATGTCGGTGGTCACAACTATACCACATTCTTCATCTGCCGTCAAATGCAATCACCGCTCTTGCACTCGAACAGAAGGTTGGTAATGAATTATCTAGATTACACGCCCACTGATTTTCCTGAACTGCTTTGAAACTTCGGCGTTAGCGAGTTACCCGAGTAGAGGCGGCTTGCAGTGGAATTGGAGGGGGGCAGACAACGGGAAATTAACCTTGACATTTTATCGTCCGTTTGGGTATTATTCTAGCCGCTTCATTTGATGCCGAGGTAGCTCAGTCGGTAGAGCAGTGGACTGAAAATCCATGTGTGGGCAGTTCGATTCTGCCCCTCGGCATCCTTATCCGACATTGGCATTGTAGCGTGTGCCCACGCTTGATACGCCGGTGTAGCTCAGGGGCTAGAGCGGCTGATTCGTAATCAGCAGGTCGGAGGTTCAAATCCTCTCACCGGCTTCATTTGCCGTCCGACGCGTTCTTCCTGTCAGTTTTTCGACACCTTCCTACCGGCTGCCTTCCTCTCTACGCCATCGCTCTAACGGGTGTTCGCGCGGTGTAAGCGGCATATACACTCTGGCTTTCTGTCGGTGTGATTCCCAGGTCGCATGAATCATTTCAAGGCAATCGCGACCATCCCTGCCGCTTGCGAAATGGATCACGGTCTGTCCTCAATGGCCTCCATCAGATCGCGAAGCATTAGGCGTTGCAACAACAATCGGATGGAGCCCTGATCTCCGGTGATTTCCGGCCCTCGTCAATGTCTTCGGCTGGAAGATGCACCGGCTCCCATGCTTCCGCCTGGTGTCTTGTGTTGTCCTCTGTGGAGGTAAACATGGTTGTGCCGACACTTTCTCGTACAGCGATTCGACCTTCGGTACCGATGATGTCAATACCGTAACCGTTATCGTTGGTTTGAGATTGTCCGAGATACTGCACATCTGCGTGAATTCCGTTCTTGAAGCGGAATGAGGCATGTCCTCGCTCACCAAGCACAATTCCGGCATCGCGGTCTCGCGGGTGAACCTCTTGGGTATGCTTGATGTCATCAAAAGTTGATTCGCGGCCATCCATCTGAACAAGGTGCGCGTGTGTCCACTCCACATCGCCGCCGAAGAGCCGCACCCAGTCGTAAAGATGTGTGCCCATCTCCATCAGTGAATTGCCTGCCTTTCGACCACCCTTGTCCGTAGCCTGCAATAAGACCACGTCTCCGATTTCGCCATTTTCGATCAGCGATAGAACGTGCCGATTGTAAGGACTGGCGCGTTTAATGTGATTAATGGCAAACTTGACATCGTACTCGTCGCAGGTTTCAACCATCTCGTCGGCTTCAATAAGGTTCAAGGCAGTCGGCTTTTCGCAGAAGACGTGAATGCCACGCTTTGCCGCAGCAATCGTGGGTGCGTGGTGCATGGGCGCCTGCGTTGGAATGATGACGATGTCCGGTCGTTGTTCATCAAGCATCTTTTCGTAGTCATCGAAAATGGCGTTAACTCCAAATCGCTCCGCCCAAGATGCTGCTCGTCCCGGGTCAATATCCACGCCGGCGACCAGTTCACAATTTTCTTCCGACTTCACCGCCGCGGCATGACTTCCTCCCATGCCGCCTAATCCGATTATCGCAATACGATACTTGCTCATGCATGTCTCCGAATTAACCAACGCCAATGAGTCTCTAGAGTCGTTGAATAGACAACCTACTATTAACCGCGCCGGTCACACTAATCTTAGTTTCATCAACAGAATTAGCACCAGCAAATCACGGGTGCCAAGTGGAATTTCATGCATTGTACCAACTATCTCTTCCATCTGCAACGGTTCATTTGCGGATAAACAATTTGCGCGTTGCGTTGAAGCTGACCGCATTTATCGTGTAGAGGTAGATACCACTCCCTACCCCCCCAGCTCGTTGCGTCCATCCCGATAACCCGCTTGCGACCGGGAGGAATAGTCACCTGCAGGCGTGGTCCTCAAGGGTAGAACACGGACGACTTTGCCTGTTGGGGCATAAATACGGATCGTGACGGCGCTCTCGGTCGCAAGTTGGAATGGAATCCACGTCTCTGGCGTGAAGGGATTGGGATAGTTTTGCAGAAGGCGATTCTGCTTAACCTGTCCCCATTCGGCAATCCGTTTGCCGCGCGATTCAACCATGAGCAGCGCCATCCCATCCCAAACCTCGATTCGCCTCGAATTGCGAGAAAGGAGAACCGTCCCCTTTTGACTAATGGCAAAGTTTACCGGAATGGTCGGGTGTTCAATTAGTGTGCTATGTTTGTGCGTCCCAGATTTGCAGACGGGCGTTTTGATTGGCGAAGAAATACCGGCAGTCTGGCTTAAAGTGCACTGGAGACTCGGCATCTAGCGTTGCTACTAGCTGCGAACCGCCTGGCATGAGTGTCCAGATTTGGAGGTGTTCCCGATTAGGTGCAGCGAGTGCTACAGAACCATCCTTTCGAATGTAAAGGCTTGCCTCGTAACTACTAAAGGGTTCTGGCACTATCCATAATTATCGAAAAACGAAGTTGCCGCCTTCGCGCTTCCACAATAGCGCGCCATCATCGGTGTCGACTGCCGCCAGATATTGGTCGTTCTCACTGAACGTGAATCCATCCTTCCATGTCGAAATGTTGTCGCCATCGGGTGCGGCTTCCAAGGCTTTCTCCGGATCCTCGACATCGAAGATAATAATACTGCCTCGGTCTCCCTCAGCTGCAAGCCACTTTCATGTACAGTAGTCGTCTCGGAATCAGGGGAATAGTTCAGAATTGCTAGATGCTCAGCGGTTGGACTAAACACCACATCGCTGCTAGGTGACCGTTTGCCGAATACGTCGATCACTTCGCCGGTGCGTAGCTGAACTATCTGAATGTGAGTTGGGACAGCCCGAAGGAGGGCTTCATCCGAAAGGAAGGCGTGTCGCGTTGGATGAGGTTGTCCAATCAAACCAATGGGTTCGATTGCGATCGAGGTGAAAGGGATACAGAGAATGCCGAGCCACGCGATAACAGAAAAATCCCAAATCCAAAACGGTAGGATTACCTTTGGTAGAGATTCTCTTGGAGACTCCATAGTTTAATGTGTCTCCGTCTTTTTCGTAGAAGAACGCTGCCGGTCCCCTATTGCACTGAATTCGAGAGACATTCAGCAATCCTGAATACTTCACGTCGTCGGGAATCCCGCTGTCGAATTGCTTCAGTCGAATTTGCTTATAGGTTTTTACACAATGCCGGTAACTTGAATCTCTGTCGCATGTATCCCTATCATGCTGATTATGATTCCTTGCTTTTCGTGGGACGCTGTGTGGCTGGGGTTTTGCGATGAACTTCTTTTTTTGGGTGTCAGTCCAATAGTTAGAATAGGTTATTGAGACTGACAATCACATTGAAGCCCGGCGCGTTTATTCCGCTGCCGTGTTCGCGATATCGCTTATTGAGGAGATTCTCAAGAGCGAGGGTAAGATGACTTGACTCGGTTACTTGCATTCCTCCGCGCAAGTTGAGTGTGAACCATCCCGGTGAACCTTCGCCGATGGCTCTGCCAGCCGAGTCGAATTCCACCTCGGCGGTGTCACGTGTTGTGCCTGGTATGCGTGGATCACGAATGTCGCTGCGATTCAACCGTCTCTGCTCGGCTGCACCGCGAACGAAGAACCCACCCCAATACTGTTTGGCGGGCGGGTGCCAACGAAGGCCTAGCATGCCGTTTAGCGGGGGTTCCCGACGAATTCGTTCTTCCCACGGCTTTTGAGGGTCCGGTGCCGCACCGTTGATGACCAATACCTTTCCGCGCGTGAACATCGCGTTACCGTAAATCGACAGACTGTCCTGAATCGGAACCGTCCCAGCCAACTCAACGCCTTGAATTTGAACTTCATCGACATTGTCAAAAACGAAGACATCAACTCCAGGGTTGTTTCGCTGGAGTTCCTGAATCAGGTCTGGAAGCTGCTGTCCTGCGTAGGCGCCTTCAGCTAGAACGCGGTTGACAAGATTGTTGATGCGGCCATGAAATACTGTGAGAGAGCCGACAAACTGGGGGTAACGCGCTTTAAACCCGCCTTCAACGGTCCACCCTTTCTCGGACTCAAGATCGGGAGACGGAGAATCAATACCCTCATTTGTGACTTCCACGGCGGTCGTATCGTTAAGCGATGGCGCGCGGAACGATGTGGCGAAATTGCCGACGAGGTTTAATTGATCGTTGATGCTTGCGACAATCCCTGCGCTCCCGGTCAACGCGCTCCCGGATTCGTTGAAATCGCCGAACTGATCAGAACGCACCGAAAGGTCGGCGCGCGTTTTGTAAAGGGTGTACCGCCCGCCGAGCGTGAGTTCGAGGCGCTCATGCAACGCGATTTCGTCCTGAAGGTAAAGGTTGGCATCCCAGAATCGGGAGCCGTCAATAAATCGACCTTTTGTCCCGTCCACCTTTTCGACACCCGTATTGATGTCGGTTTTGATGGTCTGGCTCGCGATGGTATCAAAGTAAAATTCGCCGCCTGCTACGACACGCTGACTTGGCAGGGAGGTACTGGTCGCTTGTGCGCTTAATCCCAATGTGCTGACGGTATCGAATCGCTGACGCCTCTCCGTCGCATCGCGCAACAGCTCGTTTCTTCCCTCCTTTTGGCGATGGATCGAGGCGGTGAGTCGAAGCTGGTCGATCAACGCAAGGGTCGGATTTGAAGAGTAAGTGGCGTAGAACAGGTCTCGGTTTTGCGGCTCAAAGAAAAACTCGTCATACTGGCGCGGCGCAATCTTATCGTAGCGCGGAGTTCGAGGTTGACGCCAGAGCTGATAGGCGACATTGATTGTGCCGGCGTCGCTCAGTTGGTAAGCAAATTTGGCATCGGCATCGTAAGCGTTCCAGTCAAGCGGTCCTTGAGAATCAATTAACCAACGGTCGGGGACATCTTCGGGAGGTCCGTCGGAAACTAGCACGCCCTCCGGTTCGTCGTCGACGAACTCAAATTTACGATTCTTGTAGTGTAGGTCGTAACCGCTTCCCGGGTTAATGTCGCCGAACCATCGCGCAGATGCACCAACGGAAAAACCGAGCTGCCTTTTATTTCCCATCACCTCAAGGCGTCCAAACCGCTCTGAAGTGCCCGATGCGAATCGCCCAAGAACTCGGGATTGGAAGTTCCACTGTTCAGATGCGCTATCTAGAATCAAATCTCTGGTGTGCATGCTGATGACGCCGCCCATTGCGCCACTGCCGTACAACATCGAACCAGGACCACGCAATACCTCAATCCGATCGAGGATGTCGGGACTTATTGTCGCTAAATACTGATTGGGACCCGAGCGGAAGGTCGAATTATTGAGTCGCACACCATCTATCGAAAGAAAGGCTTGATAGCCGGTGAGACCCCGAAGCAGCGGCGATCCCTGCCCAGTTGTGGTTTGTTGTGCCCATACGCCCACCGTTTCCCGCAGCATTCGCGGGGCGATGTCGGCGTTGATGCGCTCAATCTGTGAGCGGTCAATGACCGAAATGGCACTCGGAGTTCGAAATGTATCTTTCTCCACGTGAGTAATGACAGTAATCTCCTCAAATTGAATTGGGTTATCCTTCCCATATTCTGTGTTGGCATGGGTAAGTGACGCCGAAATGAGGAGAAAACCGCAACCCATCAACAGCAGTATTCTTGTGATTTTCATGCGTAATTTTCCCTCCACGGTTTGTTGTGATAGTTGAAGTTTTGGAATCTTGCGTTCTATATGGCAATTTACGTGCCAGAGCGAATGGGTGCATAAGTTGCGCCTCTGGGTGGACTTTTCCCGATTGTATCCATCAATCGAAGTAGTCCATGTTCAACTTCTGTACATCGGTGTTCATTATTTGAAATACAAACTGATTGGCGAGCAACGAGTTAACGGCCGCTATTCACCGCTCTTTACTTTGGTTGACTACGCGCTTATTGGACATACCGGAGTGAATCTTTCCCAAATTGCGCGAACGGGGTGCAAACCTCTGTCAACGAACATGAACTCAGAAATAGACGTGCAGAGCCGTGTCCGTTGCCTGAGGAGGAAACAAAAAAGCCGTCTGAAATCACGAACTTTCAGACGGCTTGGCGCTCTACGATGTATTTTCGTTACTCTTACCGATCCATTTCGTTTGCTAAATCGGCTTCAAGGTTTTTGATCTCGGCGAGGATAGCTGGGTCCGCATCTAATTGGTAGGCTTTCTTGTAGGCTTTAAGCGCTGCGTCTTTTTCTTGATAGAAATGGGCATAGATTTCCCCAATTTTTTTCCATATGTCCGACATGGATGGATCTAGTTCAACTATACGTTCATACACCTTGAGCGCTTCGTCATAGGGACGGGTATCTCCTTCTCGTGCGATGATCAAGGCGCGCGATGCGAGTAAATTGATTAGTTCAGTTTTCGCCTCGCCAAAATTCGGACTTTCATCAACCGTTTGCTCCAATACAACCATGGCAGCCTCCTCCATCTGTCCAATCTTTTTGATTTCCTGCTCGGATAACTCACGATCGACAAACTGATAATCTTGGAGTATACGCCGATAGGTCCGCGCTAGCTGAAGACGGGCTTGCAGTCCAATTGGTTGAGATTCAAACGGCAACTCGACCAACTCGCTGTCGCTTTCAATGGCGATTTCATAATGTGTGATGGCGTCTTCAAACTGTTTGTTGCTTTGATACAGTACACCTAGAAGATAGTGTGCTTCCGCGTGGGTTGGATCCTTCTCGGTTACGGCGAGGAATTCGTTCGCGGCCGATAGCCTTTCACCGTCATCCCGTTCAAGCTTTCCGCGAAGCAGATGCACTTTAATGTGATCCGGCTGAATGCGCGCTGCATGTTCCAGGCGGTTTCGAGCATCCTTAATCCAGCTACTGTGCAGATAAATCTCCGCTACTCGCAAGTTTGAGTGCAGTAACTCACTGTCTAATCCATCGGTTGATTCATTACCATCCTGTTTCGCAGAATCGATTATTCGAATTGCTTCCCAATAGGCGAGTGCCGCCCTTCCAAGATCTTGCTTTGCGAAGTCTTGATCCCCTTGTTTGACAAACTCCCGCGCCCGCGATACAGGCACTGTCTTGGATTGTGTCTCCGCGGTGTGAGTGAACACAACGACCAGTGCGATAAACAACAAGATTATGGCTCCCTCAAGATATGGCAACCAATTCCGAAGTGGGGATCGGGACTTCGTTTCGTCAGACATGGTATTAATCTCGTCTTTCGACATTTGCCTCACGTGATAGGCTACTCTGTTTAACCTTGGTCAATCTCATCAAGGATCTTGAGGAACGCCTCTGGGCCCACGAATTTCTCAAGCCGTTTCAACGGTTTTCCTTCGGAATCAAGAAAGAGTACAACCGGCAAACCAACGATGCCGTATTTCTTCTTGAGCTGTTCGACTTGCTCCGAGCCTCGGCTGAAGTCGAGTTTAATCTTGACATACTCTTCCAATCCAGCTTTTACTCTCGGATCGGAAAAAGTGAATTTGTCGAGTTCAACGCAAGCGCCGCACCACGTCGCGTAAAAGTCGATCATGGCGGGTTTATTTGTAGCGCGTGATTCCTCTAGCGCTTGAGCTTCATCGTAAGCCCAATCCAGTGACTCTTCTACGGTGGTAAATGAGCCAACAATTACAAACAGCCCAAAGACGGCAGCAAAAATCCCTACAGATTTGCGCAGTTGCGCCGCGCGAGAAATGTCCCTGAATCGCTGAGTGAATTTTCCCAGAATAACACCTAGGAGAAGTAGGATGCCTCCGATGATGAAAAACGGAGCAGAATTATCAAGAATCGCGCGCAGGGGTGCGACGACCTCCTTCAAGAAGTACAGCGCCATTGCAATAATAACGACCCCAAAGATGTTTTCCAACACATACATCCAACCACCGGATTGCGGCAGCGACGAAATCAAACCCGAAAATGTACCGATTAGGATAAAGAGCAGCCCCATTCCAATGGCGTAAGTCAGCATGAGCCAGAATCCCAAAAAGGTGTTTCCAGTCGTGGCAACAAAAGAGAGAACGGCTCCAAGAGCAGGACCGGTACAAGGCGCCGCAATTAATCCGGCTACGGTGCCCATGGCAAAAGCTCCGCCAAACCCGGCACCCCCAACCGTGTTCAATTTATTTTGGACGGCGTAGGGCAGCCTAAGTTCGAAAACTCCGATGAGCGAAAGTCCGAGTGCTATAAGGATGGCGCACACAAACCCCACGACAAACGGGTTAGCCATAATCTGACCGAATACAGCACCGGTCGACGCGACGGCAACTCCCAAGATTGAGTACATGACGGCAATACCCAATACATAGGTAACCGATAGAAGGAACGACTTCAGGCGGCTTGTCTCACGGTTGGCGCCAAAGATACTGACCGTGATTGGAATTAGCGGATAAACACACGGTGTCAGGCTTGTCAATATACCACCGGTGAAAACAAGCAGAAACGCCCAGAAATAGCCTCTTGATAGTGCCTTGCGGAACTCCCCGGTTTCGCTGGTTGCGGACGGAGTAACTTGCGGCATATTGAGCTGCAAACCGGAGAATATTTCCGCATTGATCGGCTGTACCGGTTGATCGGTACCGACAATTTCCATGGGTATATTCACGTCGACGGTTTTCGGCAAGAGACATTGTTCATCGCTGCACGCTTGGTAGGTTAACTTGAATGGAAGTTCTACTTTTTGGAGTTGTGCAGTCTGTCCCAAAGTCGCCTGTACTCCGATTACAACTTGATCGTGATAGACGGGTGCTTTCCCGATCGAAGCAATCTCAAGTACGTCTCCTTCGGGGTATATCACTTCACCGAATTCTAGGTCGGGGTATTCCGGCAAGGCGACTTGAGTGGCGATGTACCCCTCTTTGGCGGGATTCGCATTTGCGTGCCATCCTTCATCAAATGTCATCACGATGGCAATCTGGAATGTGCTGCCGGGTTGCACTTTGTCCACCGATAACACGCCTTCGGTGTGAACAGTATCTTTCGGTTGACTTGGTGTCTTGAGCGCCTCAAGCCCTGCTAACTGTCCATATGCCCCCAAGGTTCCAGTGTAGAACGCACAGAAAATAATCAACAATTGATAAACATAAGTAACGTATTTTTTATTCATGCTTGAATCTCTCCGGTGAGAATTTGGCTTGGCATTAAGACGCAACCGTTTATCCGCAGTCGCGGCACTTTGTTTGTCTTCCGTGAAGAAATTTTCTCCAATCTGAACTTCATGAAAAAAGCGAATTGAAGATACCTTATCGCCATAAAGGAACCCACAATCCGCAGATGGCAATTCTAATGAGGAATGAGAATCGATGGCAACGCTGCATTTCCCATTTACCGGGGATCGAGAACAACACAAGGCAATATCATTTCTTCCAGCGAAATACCCCCATGTTGGAAACCGCCGACAAATTGGTCTTTGTAGTCATTGAACTGAGTTGCGTAGACAAAATAGTAATCTTCTTTAGCGAGGACATAGTTCTTCTGAGCTGAATCGTCGGGCAGTCTATAGCGCTTTGGGTCAGTAATTCGCAAACCGACCTCTTCATCCACATGGATTTCTGCACCGAGTTTGAATCGAAGGCCACTGGTCGCAGCTTGACTACTGGATACACGCGCCGGACGCTCGGACAGAATAGACCCGTGATCCGATGTCAGAATAACAGTGATACCCCGTTCGGCGAGTAGCCTCAAGATTTTGAATAGTCCCGAATGCCGGAACCAGCTGTGCACTACGGTTCGGAAAGCGGCTTCGTCCGGAATAAGCTGCTTGAGAAAACTCGTTTCTGACCGTTTGTGGGTCAAAATATCAATAAAATCAACCACGAGAGCTGCTAAGCTAATGCGAGGAACACTGTTCATCCATTGCAGATATTCCGTCTCACCTCGCACATCGAATATCTTGAAATACTGCGGAGCAGGCTTCAGCACAATGCCGTGGCGCTCAAGCTGCATACGCATCAGATTTTTCTCATGGCGATTAATGCTTGTGTTTTCCTCGTCAATTTCTGTCCATAGATTCGGATAACGCTGGGCAAGTTCGTAGGGAAAGAGACCACTAAATATTGCATTTCGCGCGTAAGACGTTGCAGTAGGCAGAATAGAATAGTAGTAATGGGTGGTCATGTCGAAGTATGGTTGGAGGGCAGGTTTGATTGTGAACCAGTGATCCAACCTCATACAGTCAAGCACGATAAAGAGCACCTGTTTGCCAACTTGAACTTCTGGCAGAACGTACTTGTAAATGACATCAACAGACAAGACTGGCGAATCCTCGCCTACCAACCTGTCACAATATCGATCTTCGACATAGCGAGCAAAATGGCCTTGGGATTCCTGTTTTTCTAGCCGATGTGTTTCACGCAGGTCGTCCGCAGTGGCAAGATCATCCAAACGCAGGTCCCATTCGACCATCTGAACATAGAAATCGGCCCACGATTTCCAATCGGCAGGTTGTTGCTTGAGAGCCCTACGTTTATTAAAATCAACGACGTACTCTTGAGCGGTGTAGTCTTGTTTAATTGCTCCGTGATCAAATACAAACGTGAGAGCGGAGGCAATCTGTTTCGGACTCACCGGTTTAATCAAAAAATCATCCACGTGGTGGATGATTGCGGCACTCATGATGTGCTTTTGATCGCTGCCGGTTACTATTACCACAGGTAGGTGAGGGTGGCTCTTCTTAATCTTCGACAAGACGCGAATACCGTCCATCTCCGGCATCTTGTGATCTAGCAGAACGGCGTCATAAATCTCCGATTCTAGTATTGACAAGCCTTCAGAATCACTTGTCGCCGTAGTGATGTCATATCCGTTATGTTCGAGGAACAGGATGTGTGGCTGTAATTCAGAGATTTCATTGTCAATCCACAGGATTCTTCGTTGTCCATCCATTTCATATCACCTTTCCTCCGTGTTGTTTGAGAGTCGCATCTTGTAATTCAGCGCGGTATTGCAATCCGGCAGAAGGAGACTGTTGAAGTCTCACCAACAAGTCAGTCCTCAACTCATTGATTGTTGCCCACCGGACACCGGCAATTTCTTTTTTGTCAATAGGTTCTAAGTTCCCTCCAGTTGCGCACGCGGTGAGTACGTGAGAGGTCCAAGCTACAATCTCGTCTTCATGTGCAAAATCAACATGAAATTTGAGAGTGTATTTTCGGAGTTCAATTTCCAAGCCTGTTTCTTCATAGGCTTCTCGCCGTGCTCCGACTTCAAATTCCTCTCCCGGTTCAATCCCACCGCTAGGGGGACGGTAAACACCCTTAGGGTAACTCGGTTTTCGGATTACGACTATCTTGTCTTTTTGTTCGTCGGAGATGAACAATGTCACGTCGTGCCTCCGTCCATTGCGCATGCTCCACTTCAACAAGTCAAATTCGGCACGATTCATTGTACATCGGGTGTGAAGAATCTCGGGCACGCCATATCTGCGCTCAATCTTGTCCAAGGCTTCTTGCGTGATGTACATGATGTGAAACGCAGTTTGGGGCGGATTCAGGTGTGTTTGCTGAAGGAACGCTAGATCCCATCGACAAATCGGCCAGGATTCAGAAGCTTACTCGGATCGAATTGTGCTTTAATCTGATTCATAATCCCTGAACCGCTGCCGATTGTACCCCAAACATCAATTTCGCGTTTGACTTCCACCGGCGCTGTTTCAAGGATTAAGTTGCCGCCGACACTGCTAGCATGACTTCGTAATTCTGCTAATGTGGAGGCAATCGTTTCCGGTTCGACCGTATCGGCAAAATCGGAAAAAACAAAATAAACCTGTCCCGTGCCCATTAATCCCATGCCACGGACGGTACACTCTAAAGCGCTGGTGACATCCAACACGACACCTATATATTCTTCAATGTTGCTCATTCGCAGGTTGGCTTTGCAGACAACCACTTGCTGAGATGGATTAGTCTGGGCGAATGTCCGCATTGATTCTGCAAGTTTTGCCGCTTGATGCTCTTGGGTGATTTCCACACCTACGACCCCGCTTTGTTTCGCAATCCATTGCACCTGATTCCTTTGCCAAGCGATGGCTTTGGGGTGAGCATCAAGGCCTACAACGAGACAGGGGTCTACGATTGTTGTGTCCGGCACGCCGTTAATGAACAGATTAAGATAGCTCGGTAAGAGTTGAGAGCTGGTGATCTCGGAGGCTGTCTTGGCTGCATTTTCAAACCGTTTGAAACTGAGAAGCATGGTGATTCCGCTCTCCGCCAAAGGGTACAACTTAAATGTCAATTCCGAAATAATTCCAAGTGTGCCGAATGAACCGATGTATAACTTGTTGAGATCGTAACCCGATACGTTCTTGACCACTTTTCCCCCGCTCTTCACAACAGTGCCATCTGCCTGAACTACTCGCATCCCCAGTATTTGGTTTCTAGGTGTACCGTGCCGCAATCGTAATGGTCCACTTGCGTTTGTCGCCGCAATTCCGCCGACTGTAGCCAGCGAAGCGTATGCCGGATCTAGCGGAAGAAACTGCCCGTTTTCGCTGAGTTCCATCTGAAGATTCGACAACAGCATACCGGCTTGCACGGTAACAGTTAGGTCGGCGGGTTCATACTCAATCGTACTGTTGAGCCTTCGCGTTGAGAGCACGAGGTCGACCTTCTGGGGTACATTTCCGATTCCGAGCTTTGTTCCACTTCCGGCGGGGATGACTGAAAGCCCTCTATCCGCGGCAAGCGCCAGAAGTTCTTGAATCTGTTGAACTGATTCGGGGAAAACAACCGCTTTCGGTATGAAGCCGTCCACGCGGTAGTCTTTGTACCGATCGTTTGGCAATAATCCCTTTTCTCCAACTATCTGGGTTAACTCTTCGTGCAGCAGGTCTAAATTGGGCATTGTGATTCGTGCGAGGTCCTTTGACGTAAAACAGTATTTCCGGGTCTGAGCTATCGACAATTAGGTTCTGTTGACATCTACCTCGGCGTGTCTGTGATTCGCCGAAGACGCCTAGTTGTATGGGGGAGGTTACCTCTCCTCTACGATGTGAGGTCACGTGGCATGCAAGTTATTTCCAATTGTATCAAATCGGATCGACATGCATCAGAACGAAGACTCTCGAAAAGAAAATTAGTTCAATGTGTAAAATTTTAACGCGCCCAGGTCATCTGTTCGTCGTCAATGGTTTTGAAGCTTACATCCACCGTTATTTTCGAATCGAAGTTGATATTCATCAACTGGCGAGGCCAAGCTTGATATACGATTCGGGTGTTGGAAAAATCTTGCCGGGGTTGCATAGTCCCGTCGGGTTAAAGATATCCCTGACAGATGCCATAACTTTGAGATCCTCGGGACTGAAAATGAGCGGCATGTAGTCCATCTTCTCAACGCCGATTCCGTGCTCGCCGGTAATTGTGCCGCCAACTTCGGCGCAAACGGTAAGAATTTCCTCGTTGACCATCTCAACACGCTCGCACTGATCCGGATCCCGTTCGTCAAATAGCACGATAGGATGAATGTTTCCGTCGCCTGCGTGGAATACATTGGCAATGGGTATATCGTATTTCCGGGAAATTGCCGCGACCTGTCGGAGAACTTTTGGTAGTTGCGTGCGGGGAACTACACCATCTTGGGTGATATAACTTGGCGCTAACCGTCCGAAAGCGCCAAAAGCGCTCTTCCGCGCCTTCCAGAGGTTCTCTCTATCTGCGTCATCTTTGGCGTAACGCACTTCGCGGGCGTTGTGCTCATTAAGAATGGAGATGATGCGTTGCGCCTGATCTTGCATCCCGGCTTCAATGCCATCCAACTCAACGATAAGGATTGCCTCGGCGTCAAGAGGGAAACCGTAGTGAAAACCGTCTTCTAAAGCCTTGATGACGAGTTGATCCATCATCTCTAACGCGGCAGGGATAATCCCCGCTGCAATAATGCTCGACACCGCGTTCGAGGCGTCATCCATGGTTTCAAAAATGCTGAGGGTAGTTTGATAGGTCTGCGGACTTCGGAGGAGACGCACGGTCGCTTTCGTCACGATGCCGAATGTGCCCTCGGAGCCAATCATCACGCCGCGCAAATCGTAACCGGGCGTTTCTTCAACCGCGCCTCCGAACTCGACAATTTCCCCGTTTGGTAGAACCACTTCCAGCGCCAAAATATGATCCGTAGTGACGCCGTATTTAAGAGTGTGAGGCCCGCCGGAATTCTCGGCTATATTACCGCCAATAGTACAGGCTTTCTGGCTGGATGGGTCCGGAGCGTAGTAGTAGCCATCGTCCTGAACGGCGTGGGTTAGCAGTAAATTTACCACCCCGGGTTCCACAACTGCACGCTGGTTTTTCAAGTCAATTTCGAGGATTCGGTCAAGCCGATTAAGAGCAATCAGCATTCCACCGCGTACCGGAAGCATTCCGCCACTCAGTCCTGTGCCGCCGCCCCGGGCAATAAATGGGGTTTGATGTTTGTTTGCCAGTTTTACAATCGCAGAGATTTGTTGGGCATTTTCCGGGAAGACAACCATATCGGGCAACGCTTTGAACAGTGTCGCTCCATCACATTCGTAAACCGACAATGCGGTCGGATCCGTGAGTACATTTTGTGCACCGACTACATCTGCAAGTTCATTGATTAATTGTTTTTCATCAGACATTGGAACATCCTCCATCTATGTGCTATTTAACGGGCTGCTTCCTGAGAGAGGATAAAAGGGACATGGTTCGGTTAATTCATTGGGCATATGGCAGATCTGAAACTACAGGCTCGTGCGTCACATGTATTGATTGGCTTATGATTCGGCACGAATAGCGGAAACGAATTCTGTTATTGAACCGTCTGACCGATTAAACAAAAAAAGCCGAGATTTCTTCGAATCGGGACTGTCGGAAACCTCGGCTTGAGTTGTGCGGCACGAAGAGCTTAAATAGTGAAAGAGCCAAGTGATCAAACGATAATCTTCAACTCATCCTCGGGTCCCCGCTCATCCAACTCCGCCGAGAGTTGATTTGCGACCTCATGGAACGCTTGAGATTGCGGCGAATCGGGGTGGGCGGCGACAATCGGGACACCGAGATCTCCGGCAGTGCATACTTCGGCGTCCAGCGGAACGCCTCCAAGGAATGAAACCCCGAGCTTTTCGCTGGTCTTTTTCCCGCCATCAGACCTGAAGATGTCCGTCCTCTCGCCACAGTGCGGACAGAGAAAGTAACTCATATTCTCGACAATACCCAAAATCGGCACTCCCAAACGTTCAAACATGGCGGCGCCTCGTCTGACATCGGCTAAAGCAACATCCTGGGGCGTTGTCACGATTACCGCGCCGGTCAATGGAATGGCTTGGGTCAAGGAGAGGGCAGCGTCTCCGGTGCCCGGAGGCAAATCAATGATGAGATACTCCAATTCTCCCCAACTCACATCACTGAGAAACTGGCGGATGGCGCTATGCAACATGGGCCCCCGCCATATCATTGCTTGCTCCTCCGGAACCATAAAACCGATGGACATCAACTGGATATCGTGTCTGACAAGCGGGATTAATTTTCTTTCCGGACTTGTCTGCGGTTTCTCGCTGATACCCATCATTGTGGGAATGCTCGGTCCGTATGCATCGGCGTCCATCAGTCCGACTCGATTTCCGCCGCGTGAAAGCGCGATCGCCAAGTTGGTTGCAACCGTCGATTTGCCAACCCCGCCTTTTCCACTTGCCACCGCAATCTTGTAACGGATGTCAGGGAGCTCCACATTGTGTTGCCCGGTGTCCGCTTGAGGCATGCCCTGCGCAGGTCCCGTACGGGACGGAGCCGTCGGGCGAGAAATCTGAGATCCGCTGATCACTTTAAGATCCGGGTGCTCTTTTGCCGTCGATTGAGTCCGGGCATCATTCGTTGTATCTGTGTTCTTGTTGTGTTTTTTGAAAAGGTTCATGTTTCTTCTTTCTGAAGGTACACGTCATACCGAATCGTCAAGTCTCGGTGTTCGTCAATTGAGAGTTTTCGTCCGTCAACCCGTATTCGGCAAATTTCCCTCGTACAGCGGTGACAGTTGCCGCAGGCGATGAACCTCTTTTACAACGGCATCGATCACCTGATCGACCTCTTCCTCGGTGGTGAATCGACCCAATCCGAAACGAACCGCTGTATGCGCCAACTCCTCTTTCAGTTGCATGGCGAGCAACACGTGAGACGCTTGAACGGCGCCGGTTTTACAAGCCGATCCCGCAGACAGTGCGATGTTATTCAAACCTGCCAATAAGGCTTCGCTTTCTACAAATTCAAAACTGACGTTTAAGTTGCCTGCTAGTCGATTCGCCGGGTGTCCGTTGAGATAAATATGGTCTATTCGATTGAAGAGCGCGTGATGGAGTTTGTCTCGCAGAATGGAGACTCGCTCGTCTTCTTCGACCATCAAAGATTTAGCAAGTTCGCACGCCTCGCCAAATCCGACAATACCGGGAACGTTGAGTGTGCCCGGTCTGATATGATTTTCCTGACCACCACCGTGAATCAAGGGATTCAACTGAATCTCCGGCTTCCTCTTGCGAATGTAGAGAGCGCCAATCCCTTTTGGGCCGTACATTTTGTGCGCGGTAAGCGACATGAGATCGAGCCCTAGTCGATCAACATCGGAGTCAATCTTGCCAATCGCCTGTACGGCATCGGAATGGAAAAACACGCCATGCTTCTGGGCAATCTTTCCAATCTCCGAGATAGGATTAATAGTTCCGACTTCATTGTTGGCATAGATGAAACTAATCAGGATAGTTCGATTCGTGATGCAATCTTCAACTTGTTGCGGTTGAATCATGCCGTACTCATCAACGGGCAGATATGTAACTTTGAATCCCTCGTTCTCCAAGACCGCACACGTGTCCAGCACGGCGTGGTGTTCCGTGGTGCTGGTAATGATGTGGTTGCCTTTGTGTTTATAAGCGTATGCAATGCCCTTGATTGCCAGGTTGTCTGATTCTGTGGCGCCGCTCGTAAATATTAATTCTTCCGGTGAGCAGTTGATGAGTCCGGCAACTTGGCGTCGAGCCTTTTCCACGGCGTCGCTTGCTTTCCACCCGAACACATGCGCTGTGCTGGACGCATTGCCAAAACAGGTTGTCAGATAGGGCATCATCGCCTCTACGACCTGAGGATCCATAGGCGTCGTCGCGTGGTAATCCATATAGATGATATTGTCTTGGTCGCTCATCCTCACTCGCCTCTGGCTTGAGTTGACGGTAATTTTACTGCACACTAAAGGGAAAGTCAAGCACAATGCCGGCGATCCTTACGGGCTAAATCAGGGAAAGTTACTTCCTTATTTCAACTTGAATCTCCGTCCCGTTTTCTCCTATAATACCCTTCTGTTGTTTGCGTGCCGCGATACAATCTTACCTTTCTCGATGCACTAATCGTTCATCACGTCTTTCTTCTTTGATACTCGACCCGCGAAGGAGTTCATTTCCTTGGGCTTTCTCAACCCGATTTTGCTTCTTGGGGTACTTGCTGCCGCGATACCCCTTCTCATTCACCTTTGGAGTCGCCGTCAAGCGAAGAGGGTTGATTTCAGCAGCCTTATGTTTCTCTTGGTTGCACACCGTCGGAACGTACGGCGAATTCAGCTCAAGAATCTCCTAATCTTATTTCTACGAGTGGCGATTATTATCCTCATTGCGTTTGCCCTCGCCCGCCCCTTGCTGAAAAACCAATTCTCGTTCGCCGGAGCTCGCGCGAAGACCAGCGCAGTCGTGATACTGGACAACTCCTTTAGTATGGGATATCAAGGAATCCATGGTCAAAGATTCGAGAAGGCGAAAGAGGTAGCGGTGGAAGTTGCCGACTCACTTCGACACGGAGATAGCGTAGCGGTCATCTTAATGTCGGACCTCCCCGATGCAATCTTCATGAAGTTAACAAGAGACTTGGATGCAGCAAAGGCGGAAATTCGTCAGGCAGAAGTTTCCAGCAGATCTACGCACGTACAGCCCAGCCTAGAATTGGCGCACGATATTCTCGAAACCTCGATTTCCCCGAACAAGGAAATCTACTTGATTTCCGACTTAGGCAAAAACGGTTGGGACACGTGGGAGCGTGTGCCAAATCAATCGGGCGCCAAAATTTACCTGCTTCCCATAGGTGAAGCGAATGCGGACAACACCAGCATTGAAGAACTTCAGGTTTCCAATCAACTAATTGGGGCGCATCGTCCCGTCCAAGTGAGCGCGGATGTCAATAATCATTCTGCTTCATCGTCAGGGGAAATTACGTTGACACTATTTATTGATGGCGAAAAGCGGAGATCGCTGAGTTTCAACATTCCGGCGCAAGAGGCAATCGACGCAACTTTCACGCATAAATTTGAATCACCCGGTACACATACCGGTCATGTTGATCTCACGCCCGATCGATTGCAGGTCGACAATCGACGTTACTTCGCATTTGGCGCCTATGGTCAGATTCGCGTGCTCTGTGTTGGAGAACAGACGTTATACCTGACGTTAGCGTTGAATCCTGAAATACAGGCAACACCGTCGACAGAATTCACGATTCTCCCGGTGAGTTGCTCTGCTGAAGAGTTCGTAGATTTCGCGTTGGAGGACTACGACATTATCATCTTTGCCGATGTACCACAGCTTACTGGTCGGATTATGCAACAGCTCCAAAGTTTCATTCGTGCGGGTAAAAGCGTCGTATATTTCGTAGACGACAAGATTGACGTGCCAAGTTACAATCAGTTTGCCGATTGGATGCCAGCTAACCTAGGTGGCTTTATGAACTGGCATCCGCCTTTAGCACTATCGAAGTTCGACTCGGTTCACCCGATATTCAAAATATTTGATGCGGACGACTTCTCGGGCCAATACGCGCCGCAGTTTTTTCAAGGTTTAGACCTCAGTTCGGCTGAGGAGGCACGTGTGATTGCGGAACTATCTAACGGAACACCTTTTATGGTTGAACGGCGAATTCATTCGGGCATAGCCATTATATTCAACGTGTCTGCCAGCCAACTTGATGCGTCAAACCTGATAGTCAATCCTCATTTTGTTCCACTATTGCAGCAGACAATTCTCTATACCAAAGCGATTCAATCCGCGCACGACAGAAATCTGCTTGTCGGGGCGACATTTACTGCCAATTACCGCTATGCGAAGGCAACAAAGGCCACCGTGGAGCGAGTGGGAGACCCATCGGGTTCGCGCAAAACTGTTTCAGTTAGCGCGGCTGGCGCCCTGAGTTTTGATGGTACAAATCTGCCCGGAATTTATCAGGTTGATGTACAAGGTAAAGATCGGTTGGTTCGCGATTTTTTCGCCGTTAATGTTGAACCAACAGAATCGGACCTACGCACAATTGAGGTTGAAGAGGCAATTGACCGTGTCGGCGCTCAGCCGATGGTGCATGCCTCGCCCGAATCGCTGGATCTTGAGCTGGATTCCCACCGAATGGGAAAAGAAGTCTGGGCCGAACTGCTGATTATGGCACTCATTCTTATGCTCATTGAAGGTATACTTTCGAATCATGCACGTACTGCTCCCGGAGAATCATCTCCAGTGTCCTAGCCTTACTCTAGTCTTGCGATTCAAGCGATGAACGCGCTATATTTCAGGATCCTTGTGATTTTCTTCATGTTCTGTTGCTCGGCGATGGCGGACCACCAAGCCGTTCGCAAAATCATCCTACGCGGCAATGAGGCCTTTTCCGACGAGCAACTCCGCTTGGGGATGCAAACAGAAGTGGGAGAGACATACGATGAAGAATTGTTGAGGAAGGACTTCAAGCGCATAGTCGGCTTTTATCGAAAAAACGGATTTAGTTTCGCACGAATTGATGAGAAACGCCTATTCAAGAAGGGTTTTGCCGACGGAGTCTATTTACATATCTACATTGATGAGGGACGGATTGGGCAGCTGACGGTCGAAGGGAACTCTCGGACAAGAGACCACATTATCCTTCAAGAGCTTCTATTCAAGACCGGCGATGTTTACACGGTGGAAGATGAGTTGGAGAGTGAGCGCATTCTACGTCGTAAACCTTACCTGGGGGATGTCGAAATCGGCGCGACTTGGGACGACGAAACCTCCACTGTTGAGATAAGAGTTATGGTCACGGATCTCTGGTCGTTGATTCCTGCTCTGGACATTCCCGCGTTCAGCAAAGATAGTTCCGACTTTCTCGTGCAAGTCGTGGATTCGAATATGTTTGGCACTGGCAATCAAGCACAATTTCGATATCAACGGATTAGCAAGGCTGACGAAACGACACGAAGTTTGATCCGGACACGCTACACGGATCCGCGCCTTTTCAGTTCGCATTTGGAATTCGATGGCTATTATATACAGCAACGCATGGGCGATTCTTGGCAAGTAAGTTTTGAGCGGCCACAATACACGCTGAAAACTCGCTGGAGCGCCGCATTTAGGGCATTGGAGCATGTTGATCTGAAGGGTTTTTATGAACATGGGCGGCCAACACATACTTTTGACCGCAGTGTAGAGGGAAGTTCGGGACAGATTAGCCGTTTTTTCGGAGATCGACATCGCCAAATGGAACTCTCCGTTTGGGGGAAAGCTCAACGTTCCAAGTTCACCCTGCGTTCGTATGTGCCCGATACAAAGTGGGCAGAAATAAAGCGTAACAACTCCATGTTCGTCCCGCTTGAGACATCTTCCGGTCCTAGATCCGGCACGACATTGGCAAAAATCAAGAGAGCCGAATTGAAATTCTCTCCTGAAGATCGGGACATCAAAATTGTTGGAATCTCACTTGGTCGTCGAAAAATTGATTTTGTTCGAACACGCTACGTTAATCAGATGGGCCGTGTGGAAGACATTGCCGTTGGATACGGATATAACATGTCTCTTGGCTACGGTTCACCGCTATACGGATCGGACCGTTCGGAAACACTTCTGAATTGGCTGTTTTCCTTATCACTGTCACACGAAGACTCGCTCTTCTTGAATACGCAGGCAGATTTTACGACTCGTTTTAGCGATGAGCCTCGCGACTCTGTTTTCAACGGGAAAATGAAATTGGTCCGCAAAAATCTTCTCCGTCAAACGCTGGCGGCTCAACTGTCAACCGTATTCGAGTTCGGGCTGGCACGTGAGAGCCAAGTAATCCTGGACGGGGAAAACGGGCTGCGTGGTTACATCCCATACGCCTTCAATGGAGAAAAAATGGTCATCCTGAACCTTGAAAGCCGCACCATCTTCAGTGGCGGAATATTCGAGAAACTGGAATCTCTGGTTGTGGTCGGATCGGCGATGTTTTTGGATTTTGGCTACATCTGGAGCGGCGACGAACTCGTATTAAGCGACCTGAAACGCAGCGTAGGAGCAGGACTGAGATTCAGCATTCCGCGTCTCAGCGGATCGCGCGTGTTTAGGTTCGATTTAGCTTACCCGTTGGATGTCCAGGGCGGTACCTCTCGCGTTCCTGTTATTACGTACGGCATCGGGCATGTATTTTAGCGCGGCTCGCGAATGTGAAATCTCTCAATATGGAAGCTATCTTAACCTCATGTGAACGGCGGAAATTCTTCGTGATTCCCGGTTAGGAGATTGGTAAAACTTCATGAGACGCATCCTGATTGACACGGACATCGGTGTAGACGATGCGCTCGCAGTTCTTTTCGCACTGAAGTCTCCGGAACTCCGAATTGAAGCCATTACAACCGTGAGCGGAAACGTTCATGTAGAGCAGTGTACTCGGAATCTACGAATTACACTTGGGTGCATGAATCTTGAAGAATTGCCGTTAATCTCTCAAGGTGAAGAGGCGCCGTTAACCATGCCGCTTGTCACATCAGCGCACGTTCACGGTTCCGATGGGCTGGGCGGTATATCCGAGGATTTGGCACCCGACGGAACTAGGCTTTACCCTGAATTCGAGTGCCCGTTGTCCCCAATTTCGGCGGTGGACACCATTACCGATTTGGTCAACCGATATCCCGATGAGTTAATTTTGGTTCCTGTTGGTCCACTGACCAATATCGCAAAGGCTATGCTCAACAGTCCAGCAGTGATGCGCAGGGTTCGCGAAATTGTGCTAATGGGGGGTGTATTCGAGATTTACGGAAATGTGACGACGCAGGCCGAATTCAACATTTATGCCGATCCACAAGCCGCGCAGGTGGTATTCAACTTCGGCGTGCCAGTCACCATGATGCCACTTGATGTAACACACCAAGTAGTTCTGACTCGCGAACGGTTGGATGCAGAGGCAAACCAACGGAACACTCGTTTAATTCAGTTTTTACGCGACTCAACGCAGTCGTGTATGGTGTACCATCAGGAGCGTGAAGGGGTCAAGGGACTGTATATGCACGATCCGCTTGCTATCGGTTATCTGCTGCAGCCAGACTATTTTGATGTTGTGGATGCCTATGTGCAGGTGGAGACACAGGGCACTTTGACTCGAGGCAGAACCGTTGGCAATCTCCGCGCACAACGCGTGAGCCGTGCTCCAAATGCTCGGGTGGGCGTCGGGGTGGATGCTGAACGATTTTTGAGATTCTTCTTCGATTGTGTCTTGAGTGGTAATTAGGTTCCGTCGACATTTCATCGCGATCGGGCAATTAAGAGCGGTACACGGCATCATGCCCTTCGTGGGGTTGGGATCAGCCGAGTGAATTACGAGGGATCAACTGACTGGACAAGGAAGGCAATAGAGATTTCCTCCCAACCCGTTGTTCACACGTCAGAGATGATTTCGGGCTTGCTGACGATCGATTTTCCAAAATCGACGTTTCGGTGTCAAGATGGGAATCTCGACTTACAGTTTGAGGGACCCATATGGTTTAGTTCTTCACGTTACGCAACGGACGAGGGAGGATCTCTATCGCGTTCCCTATCCGGTCACTTGATCCTCGCCCCTACGATTCGACACACTTCACATAAATGTCAACAGGACCTAGCTAGAAATCACGCGGGCTTCCAATTCGTGTTCCCGGAACGAACAGAAAGTCGTTGTAGCGGTTGCGCCGAAGAATATTCGGGAGTTTCAGCTTTGGCAATTCAATCTCCTCAAGAGTAGTGAGTTGCCGAGGGGTGAGAGTTGATCGAATGTCTTCAACAAGATTTGTAATTTCCTTTATGTAATCCTGACGTTGCCGAGCAAAAGCCCTCATCTTCGTTCTCAATGCGTTCTGTTCACGAAAGACTTGTCGCCTCGTTCGCCTACCCCCGCCTTCATATCGGCTTAGCCGCGGCAGGCTTGCTTCACTCCGATAACGCTGATATGCTAACTCTAGCTCATCTTTTTCAAAGTTGTAATCTTCGACAATGTCAGTGATGAATTTAATTTTGGGTTCGACGATTTCCCTTTGTTTCGGGGATAGATTGAGCGCCGCGGTGCTCTTTTGCAACTCAATGAGTTTAACGCCTCCACATGCCGCGAGCGTAAGCACGTAGCTCCATAAAAACAACGCGCATGTAAACTTCCCCATCTCTTTACCCCTTTCAATCAACTTCCTTCATCAGAGATTCTTCGGAGGGCAGCTCATACAATTCGCCATACTTTTGCCGCAGGTACGAGATATAAGGTTCAATCCGTAGCGAACTACCGGTAACGCGTTGAACCAGTTCAGAGGCGGTGAATTTACTCCCGTGTTGGTAAATGTTCTCCCTTAACCACCTGCGCAGCGTGCCAAATTCTCCGGACTCAATTTCCGAGAATATCTCGGGGTGGTTGTCTAGTGCGCTCGCGAAAAACTGTGCGCCAAGGATGTTGCCCAAGGTATATCCTTGAAACGCTCCTCCAATTGGTCCGCTGTACCAATGGACATCCTGAAGTACCCCGTCCCTGTCATCCGGAGGGACAATCCCAAAATCCGTTTGAAAACGCTCCCGCCACGATTCGGGCAAGTCTGCCACTGTTAGTGCTCCCTCAAGTAGATCCAACTCTATATCGAACCGCAGCAGTACATGTAGATTATAAGTTACTTCGTCGGCGTCTGTGCGGATGAGCGATTTCTCAACTTTGTTAATTGCACGATAAAAAGTCTCCACGGATACGGTACCGAGTTGATTAGTAAATTCAGCTTGGAGCTTGGGATAAAAACAGTTCCAGAATCTCCTGCTCCGCCCAACGACATTCTCCCAGAGACGTGACTGGCTTTCGTGGATTCCCGAAGACGTGCCATTGGCAAGCGGCGTCCCGTCGAATTCCATTCGGATTCCCTGTTCGTACATCCCGTGCCCGGCTTCATGCATCGTACTGAAGAGTGCATCACTTAAATCATCCTCTTTTGAACGAGTCGTAATGCGGACATCACCGAGAGAGAATTTCGTCATGAATGGGTGATGAGTCTTGTCCTGTCGTCCGCGTTCAAAGTCGTAGCCAAGGCGTTTGATAGTTTCGATTCCAAACTTCAATTGCTGTTCTTCCGAAAACGTTTGATGCAGGCAGGAGTCATCCGCGGGAGATTGCACGGTAATTGCATCGACGATGGGCACGAGCCGAGTACGTAATTCGGAAAAAATGCGCCGCACGTCCGAAGCTTTCATGCCGTAGTCGCTGAAGTCAATCAGTGGATCGGCGATGTGCTCGTATCCCGGAAAGAATTCGGCTAACTGACGACTCATCGTAAGCGTTTCTTCAAGATACGGCTTCACCATCGTGAAGTCATTAGCCGGTCTAGCCTCGGTCCATACTTGATAAGATTCGGAGGTGTGGCTATACAGTTTTTGCATAAATGCCGGTGGCACCTTAATCGCTCGTTCATATTCGCGTCGTGTCACGCGAATGAGGCTTGCGTCGTCCGAATCATACGGCAGTTGTTCTTCGTACGGCTGAAGTACATCAAGGAGTCTGCCGAGTGCCGGTGCCGTGAACTTCTCATGGGCGAGACGGCTTAGGGTTGCGGTTTGGCGCGCCCGCGCGGCGGCGCCCCCGGATGGCATATAGGTTGACTGATCCCAATATAACAGAGCTGCGGCGGAATGTAGGTCGTCAACTTCAACAAGGTAGGTTTTGAGTTCTTTTAATTTCGCTTCCAATAGATTTGCTCCTCTACGGATTTTCAACTCAATTGGCAGAAAATTTGTCCCGGCGATAGGGCCATATTGCCAAACGAGGTAGATTAGCGAACAATCAGTCCGTCAATCTGGCTTAAATCGACTGTGTGTCCGAAGTAACTCAAGACGGTCGGAAACAGGTCAACGGTGCGGATGTATTCCGTCTCAATGGGAACGTTCATTGCGAGCGGTACCAACATCTGTTGCGCATGCAGTGCACCATGGGTTGCGTGATGTTCCGGATATTCATAGCGTGCGCGTAGATCGTAGCCGGGTCGGGCGCTTAGTACCAAATCTCCCGTGCGGTCGCCTTGGAAAATCTGCCACAGTTGTACTAGTCCGTCCGGATACTCGGTATCGTAAGTTTTAGCGAGCGCCTCACGATACGACAAATTCTCATAGAATGTCCCGTATCCTAACGGATCAACCCCTCGAAATTCATATGAGAAAGTCCCATTTTGATGAGTGATTTTCCCTTGTCCTGACCTCTTCTTCACGAGAATGTTCTTGTCTTTGTTTTGTCCCGCAATAAAATCCAGTCCTTCAATTTCCAGTAGCGGATCAATGACGCCCATACCGCTGATTTGCTCAATTGACAGGCGCTCACCCCAGCCTTTCTGCGATTTTCCTGTCGCGCCTGGCCCTTCATTGTCCCCTTTGAAATAGACGTGCGTCATCCCGTTCCCCGAAACCATGCTGGCTGATTCAGCTTGTTGTCTCCAAAGCAGCGGATAGTGGAGACAGCGAAAACCCGCATTTTCCAAATAACGTGGAATATCAATATGAGTGTGAGTATTACTCATTCCATGGTCACTGGTTATCATTATCAGTGTATTCTCGAAGTCGTTTGATTCTTGCAGAATCCGACAAACGCCTCCGACCGTTTTGTCTATCTCCCTATACGTATCAAGGACGCGGGCGGACGTCGTATGCGACAGGTGGGAGAACGTATCCACTCCGGGGTAGAGACACATCACGAACTCGTCGCCTCCTTTGACCGCATTCAATAGCTTTTTTGACGCGATAGCATTCACGAACTTCCAACGATGAGAAAAATGCGCATAGGTGTAGGCTAACGGCTTGATCCAGCGGGTGCGGTTCTGGGACGATGGACAACCACGGGTCAATAGGTTGTAGATATTACTTACCGGCGAAAAGAAATCAAACAGAGTAGGTTTGTTCGGCAGGTCTTCCGTAAAGGAAAGCCCATCCATTCCCATATAGCTGCATATCCCCGGACTCCGGAATCGATGAGGATTTTGGAACAGCCTTTTTGATATCCAACGAAGACCGGGCACGTTCGCGGTGCCTGGAAAAAGCCCCATAAAGAAGGGAATAAAAGCGGGACCTGTTGCCGATGGAAAAGTCGAAACAGCCTTCTTGAACGAGCCCCGATCTATCACATATCTTTTTATGTTTGGTAGGGTGCCATCGCTGACCAAATCCTTAAATATTTGATACGGCGAGCCGTCAACCAGAATAAAGATAAAACGCGTAAACGAATTCTTAGGAGTCATAAATGGAGGTGTAGAGCGAGAGAATGGAGTCGGTTCCTAGAATGTCGTCTGTACGTAGTTGCGGGGTTCGGCACTCAGATAAGTGTGCAACGAAATTTGGTCGGAACTTAAGCAATGGACGCAAAAATTTAGTAGCCCTCGGGAATTAAGGAATGGAGGTGCGATTAGTCTTTTGGATCGGTTGAACGGTTTATAGCATAAGTTGTCAATCTCAAATTCAAACTATGTCACTGTTCTTCAATTTTATGGTCGCACCACACATCTATCGTGAAACCCGACTTTAGACTACGAGTCTCGGACTCCAAGTGCGAAACCTGTATTCGATTCTCAAATCGAAGCAATTGGGCACTATCAAGCCTCCGATTGTTCTTTAATCTCCAAAGTGTATCATGGGAACCAAAAAAGCAAATAAGATTTCTCTTGGAATGACCAAGAAATGCTTCGCCGCCAATTACCCAATCATGCTTTGAGTATGCCAAAATATACGAGTGGAAAGTTTATCAGAAAGGGGTTTGAAACGCAAGGTTGATTCCCCCAAAACTCCTTGACAAGGCACGGCTCAAGTGCTATGCTCTCACCTACGCATCACCTCCGAGGACTTGGTATGGGCTGGGACACATTGGGCTGGGACGCTTGGATAACACTGGCTGTCGTAGCAATAGTGCTCAATTTCTTAATCTTCACACGTATCAGTCCGGATGCAATCCTACTTGGCGGCTTGGTCCTCTTGCTGACAACAGGGATTCTCACGCCTGTCGAAGCCTTTTCGGGGTTTGCCAACCCGGGGATGATCACGGTCGGCGTGCTTTTCGTCGTTGCGGCCGCGTTACGTGAGACAGGTGTTATTAACCTGATTGTCCGCCATTTGCTAGGACGCCCCAAATCGCTCTCAGCTGCACTTCTTCGCATCGTGCTGCCCGTCGCGGCCACCAGCGCGTTCTTGAATAACACTCCGGTTGTCGCGACACTCTTACCGGCGGTTGACGAATGGGCAAAACAGAATCGCTTATCGGTGTCCAAACTGTTGATACCGCTTAGCTATGCCGCGATTCTGGGAGGCATGTGTACCCTCATAGGCACAAGCACCAATTTAGTGGTCAATGGCTTGCTGGTAGAGTGGGGGAAACAGAGCCTCGGGATGTTCGACATAACGAAGGTCGGGTTACCCTGTGCGTTGATAGGGACACTATACACGGTCGTATTTAGCCGGTGGTTGTTGCCTGAAAGGCACCCGGTACTTCGCCGACCAGACGATTCGCGAGAGTACACGGTTGAAATGCTTGTTGAAGATGGTAGTTCTCTTGCGGGCCAAACCATTGAACAAGCGGGATTACGGCATCTCGAAGGACTATACTTGATGGAAATTGACCGTGACGGTCAAGTGATGGCTGCTGTTTCACCTACGGAACGACTTCGGGCGAATGATCGCCTCATCTTTGTCGGGATTGTCGAATCAGTTGTCGAATTGCAAAAAGTGCCCGGCTTAACCCCCGCCACAAATCAGATTTTCAAACTTGACACGCCAAGGTCCGAGCGCTGCCTGATTGAAGCTGTCGTCTCGAACACATGCCCGATTGTTAGCCAAACTATTCGCGAGGGACAATTTCGCTCAACCTACAACGCTGTGGTTATTGCGGTCGCTCGGAATGGCGAGCGCATTCGTCGGAAGATTGGGGATATTGTGTTGAGGGCTGGCGACACCCTCCTATTGGAAACACACCCATCGTTTGGAGCGCAGCAGCGAAATTCACGCGACTTTTTCTTGGTAAGCCAAGTCGAAGATTCTCACCCACGGCGCCATAGCCATGCCTTGATTGCATCGGTATTTCTGATAGGGATGGTTGCGATTGTCATCATTCAGCCCGAACTCATGCTGAACGCCGCGCTTCTTGCGGCTGGACTCATGCTTCTGACCGGTTGCTGCTCGGTGGCAAGTGCGAGACGCAGCATCAATTTGCAAGTCTTGTTAGTCATTGCAGCATCGATTGGAATTGGACACGCAATGCAGAACACTGGAATAGCTGGTGTGATTGCCCGATCGCTGATAGCGATGGCGGGTCAGAAGCCGCTGCTCGTGTTGGCTGTGGTGTATGTCATCACCTTGTTGTTCACCGAAACTCTAACCAACGTTGCGGCGGCTGTGCTCGTTTTCCCGATTGCAATTGCGACGGCTGAGAACCTTGGCGTGGACTTCATGCCTTTTGTTATCGTGACAATGGTGGCGGCGTCGGCAAGTTTTGCCACACCGCTGGGGTATCAAACTAACTTGATGGTTTACGGCCCGGGAGGCTATCGTTTCAGTGACTATCTGAGAATCGGGCTTCCACTAGACGGGTTAGTGGGCACCGCCGCAGTACTCATCACGCCTTTGGTTTGGAACTTTTGAGTATTCCCTGGAGGCGGGTTGCAGTGATCTCGACGTGCGAAAATGGGGATAGACGCTGGCAGCGGGGTTCTTGGCAATAGGAGGAGTGAGAGATTTTCGTACGAAGATTCTCCAAGTGTCATGGATTGTTGGTATCCATAGTCGTAAGGCGTAGCGAGTCGCAAAGGAAAACTGCTGTTGAATCCTATGGGCATCGCATATCTGGATTTCTCCTTTCTTTTACCATTAACCAACTTTACAGGGAATTCGTTGGGTAGAATACACTCACATGTTGAACTTTCGGCTAATCGACCCCCTGATTGAGTTGGCACTCGTAGAGGATGTCGGCTCAGGCGATATTACGACCCAATCTACAATCAAAGACACTGCGAATGCGAAAGGGACTATTGTTGCGCAAAACGGTGGTGTCATAGCAGGATTGCCGATTGCGAAACGGGTTTTTGAAAAAATTGACCCGTTTCTCCGGTTTCGAACACTTGTCAAAGACGGCGAATCCGTACAAGGCATGACACCAATAGCAAGCGCAGAAGGCGCCGCAACATCGATTCTCACCGCTGAGCGTATAGTTCTCAACTTCCTCCAGCGTCTGTCGGGCACGGCAACATTAACCTCACAGTTTGTCACCGCCACCGAAGGGTATCCTGTCAAAATCGTAGACACTCGAAAAACAACCGCAGGTTGGCGGACAATCCAAAAATACGCAGTCCGAGTTGGCGGTGGGTACAATCATCGGTTTGGGCTTTACGACGGAATTCTGATAAAGGACAACCATATTATTGCAGCCGGTGGTGTTGCTCCAGCTATGGAACGAGCCCGATCTGCCGCACCGCATGCCTTAAAGATTGAGATTGAAGTGGAAACCTTGGATCAGGTTGAGGAAGCCCTGCAAGCCAAAGCCGATATTTTATTGTTCGACAATATGCCGGTCAACTTAATGGAGGCTGCTGTCGCGAAGGTCGCTGGTAGAGCCATCACGGAAGCGTCGGGAGGGATTACGTTAGACAAGGTCGAAGCGATCGCCGGTGCGGGTGTGGACCTCATTTCCGTCGGCGCACTAACGCACTCGGCGATACCGCTAGATATTAGTCTGGACCTGGAGATTGTTTAGTGACGGAGGAATTATTGGCGAAATTGAGTGTCTTGGGGAACTGGTTCCCATGTTCAAGATTGATTCAGGAGCATAAGTCAAGCGAATTCGGAGGCAACGAATTGTCCGGAAGGAGCCCATTGAGTCATCAATGCAAGAGTTCTTGAGTCGATCCCTTAGCCGAAAAAATTTCACGCGCGGATTCGTATTTTTCGGGCTTTGCACGGTGGTCGGACTGTGCGCCAGTTTTTTGTGGAGTGGAACTCAAGATATTGGTGCCCACATTCTGTCGATGCGAGTGGAATTTATCCTCTTGGCTGCACTTTGCATGCTCGTAGATTGGTTGTGTGGGGGGGCACGTATCCACCTCTTCTGCCGGGAGATGACAACTGGACTCAGCTTCATTGACAGCATTCGCGCGAATTTGGCAACTATCTGCGTAGGAGGTATCACACCTTTTCAAACTGGCGGGGTGGGTCACATATACATTTACAGTCGTGTTGGAGTGCCGGTGGCGGGCTGTATTACTGCGGGGATTATATCTTTCACCGGAACGCTTATTTTCCTTTTCCTCTCCGCCACTTACGTAGCGTGGCAAGCGCCAGACTTCGTTCCCAAGGGTATCACGCTTTTTATCCGATATGCCCTGCTAATGTTCGCGCTCTTCCTTTCGTTTTTTCTCCTCATGGCAGTGAAGCCGAAAGTTTTCCTCATTCCGCTGACACTCATCCGTTTTCCCGATCGACGAGGATTCCACTTCGCCACAACGGTGCTCAATCGACTGGTTACGGCGCTTGACAAACTCATCACGGAACACGCCACGTATACGCGCATGTTCATTACCGACCACAAATTGGTTTGTGTAGCCAGTTTTTTGTGTACAGCGGGGATTTATGCAAGTCGATTCACGGGTGGATATGTCATCGTTCGAGCGTTAGGGGGAGACGTGCCCTTCTGGCATGTAATCGCAATACAATCCATTTTACACTTTGTCACGCTGTTTGCGCCTAGCCCGGGCGCAAGCGGAGTTGCCGAATTCTTGACCGTTATTTGTATGCAAAACCTATTGGTTGGACATACGGGTGGATTGTATTCGTTATTGACTCGGTTTTTCACCACCTACTGCGGTGTTGTGGTTGGAGGCATTGTTCTAGTGTCCCAACTTGCGAAGGATCTGGATTGGCAATCTGACAGGGAGACGCAGACGAAGAGACCAGGTAACACGTCTTCCTAACTGGACGGCGACATATCAGCAAGAATGCCACTATGAGGCGGATTCACTATGCGTGCTTTTGTGACTGGTGGGCATCGGCTTCATTGGCAGCCATTTGGTGGAACTGCTAGTGGATTTTGGTTATGAGGTAACGTGCACAGTTCGGAAAACGAGCAATCTGCGTTGGCTACAGCCGTATCTTGGCGGGAGATCGCCGCGAATTCAACTAGTAACCTTCGACCTTGTAAATTCTGATTTGCCAATACCATCGTTGCGAGGCGTTGATATCGTCTTTCACCTTGCCGGTTTGACCAAGGCGATCAATGCTGATGAATAAGACTGTGCGAATGCAAGAGCGACGAAGTGCTTGATTGAGGCGTATTTGGCAGAGGATTGCAGCAGCTTGGCGGCAAGCGGTCCAAGCCCGGACGGAAAGCAGATATCTGAGCACACGCGACCGCAGCCGCTGACAGATTAGGGAAAAAGTAAACTTATGGGTGAGCCCTACTTTCTAACCGATGGCGTCGTTCATTCGTGGTGGGATGTAGCGCAAGTTATCGCAGGAGAATTAAAAAAACGACCGCTCCTGCTAAGGGTGACATTTTTTCTGTTGGATGTTGCAGCCATCATTGCAGAAGCTATTGCCAAGTTCACGGGTGAAGCTTCCATATTGAATCGTCAGAAGATGATTGATTTGAAACAGCAGCATTGGATTTGCGACAGCACCAAGGCAGAAAAGGATATTGGCTATTGTGCCAGATTTTCGCTCATAAAGGGAATCAAAAAGACTGCCCGTTGGTACTCAGATAACGGCTGGCTTTGATTTAATGTCGCGCCCAAATTTGAATTTGCACAATGAAGAGAACGCCGATTTACATTCCCTACTAGAGTTCATGTCCGTACGACCAAACATGAATGATAGTCTGACGTAAGAGAATCGAGGTGGAATGGGACATAATATATAGCATGTGAGTGGTGAAGTTCACACTATGCCGCTTTCTTGCCCATAAGTCGAATTGTCATCCCATCATAACCCACATCTTGAAAACATGAACCTCAAAGGAGACAAATTATGAGTATCACTGTAGCACCCGGCGAAACTAAAATCGGATGGATAGGCACTGGCGTAATGGGGCGTTGGATGTGCCAGCATCTTATGGATTCCGGATATTCGGCAACCGTGTACAACCGTACGAAGGAACGAACACAACCGTTGCTTGACGCCGGTGCCGCATGGGCGGAATCCTCGCGCGAGGTCGCCGCCGCGTCCGATGTTATCTTCACAATTGTCGGCTTTCCGCCGGACGTTCGCGACGTATATTTGGGCGAAAATGGTATCCTCAAGGGTGCGAAGTCTGGCAGTATTATTGTCGACATGACGACGACCGAACCTTCGTTGGCGAAGGAGATATACGACAAAGCCAGGGCACAGGGTATAGCGTCTGTTGACGCGCCCGTGTCGGGCGGTGACGTCGGTGCGCGAGAAGCCCGTCTATCAATTATGGTCGGCGGCGACGAGGACGCTGTCAAATCGGTTATGCCTCTTTTTGAAGCGATGGGAAAAAGCATCGTTCATCAAGGATTAGCGGGCGCTGGTCAGCACACAAAGATGTGTAACCAGATTGTTGTTGCCGGAACTATGATTGGGGTCTGTGAGTCCCTTGTCTACGGTCACAAAGCGGGATTGGATCTGGAGACGATGTTATCGTCGATTAGCGGGGGTGCTGCTGCCTGTTGGACACTTGATAACTTGGCACCGCGGGTTCTCACGCGCAATTTCGATCCGGGCTTCTTCGTTGAGCATTTTATCAAGGACATGGGTATCGCTTTGGATGAGTCCAAGAAGATGGGATTAAGCCTTCCGGGTCTTGCCCTCGTTCATCAACTGTACGTTTCCGTGCAAGCCCAAGGGCATGGCCGCCTTGGAACACATGCACTGACGCTAGCGCTGGAGCAGATGTCCGGAGGGAGAACGGATTAGCTGTCCAGAGGAGCATGGTTAAAATTCTATCGGCATGCGGGATATGAGAATCAGCCTCGGCGCAGGCATTTCTGCAGTGCAGGGGTCAATATTGTTGACCCCTACCGCCAATCTTTTACGAAGTTCCTATCAAGTAACACTTTTTCAAAACTAGTCTTAGAGCCTGTTTGAAAAGTCATTTGATTCGATTTCGCATCAAGTAGATGGAAGCGATGTATACCATAGTTTCAGCAGTCTTAGGAAAGCGTTCATAATCCAAAGTCAATCGACGAAACCAACCAAGCCAAGAGAATGTGCGTTCAACAATCCATCGTAACGGAACAACTTCAAACCCCTGCTGCCCTAGCGTAGATGCAATCTCTAGTTGACACTGATGAGCCAGATATAACCAGTCTTCTAATTCGCCGCGATAGGCGGCATCGGCACACACCAACTGAATTGTTATGTACCAGCTAAACACTTCTGTTAGTAACTCGATAGCTATCTGATTGTCACTAACATTGGCATCAGTGACTTTGACCATCAATGGAATACCCGTCGTATCCGTTACCAGATGGCGTTTGCGTCCTTTGACCTTCTTGTGACCATCAAATCCTCTAGTCTCCGCCAGTTCCGTCGTCTTAACGGATTGGCTGTCAATGATAGCTGCTGTCGGTGATGGTTGTTTGCCGCCATCACAACGTGTTTGTTCGCGAAGTGCCTGATGAATCAAGAGCCATGTGTTGTCGACTTGCCACTTTCTGAAATGGTAATAGACGGTTTGCCACGGTGGCATATTATGGGGTAGCATTCGCCACTGGCAACCGGACTTGACGACATAAAAGATAGCATTGATGATTAAGCACATCTCCCATTTTGGAGGTCTGCCTAATGGTTGAGGGGCTGGCAGAAACGAGGACAGTTTCTCCCACTGTGCATCAGTCAAATCACTGGGATAACGCTTGCGGTTCATGTTTACTCCTTTCATTGGTTCAGATTTAACTGCTCCAATGAGTAAACGTAAACATCAACCGTTCAGACAACTTTTTTCTTTTTCTAATAGGTTCTTGAGGGCATTTACCCCAAAATAGCCCTTTCTCTAAGGCGATTCCGGACTTTTCAAACAGGCTCTTAGAGAAGGAAATCTGTACCACAATCTGTTAGATTGTGATCCGCAAACTAACAGTTTGCGGTACAAGAGTGTTGCTTGCTGAAAGAATTATTCCGACAGGGATAATGGCGCGCTACCAAGTAACACTCTTTCGGAACCTGTCGCAGAGCGAGAGTCGAGTGTCAGTCGAGTGTCACTTGATGAGAGAATTATTCTGCCAAGGAAAATGTGCGCTATAGACAAACCGTCGGGGCAAGATGCCCCTCCTACATGGAAATGTGAGGCGGTTACTTGCTGAAAGAATTATTCCGACAGGGATAATGGGCGCGCTACCAAGAAAGTCCACGTTTTCAACGAGCCTTCTTACGTACGCAATTGTCCGTTTCCATAGACTATGTATTTGTAACTCGTCAGCCCTTCAAGCCCCATGGGCCCTCGACAATGGAGTTTCTGCGTGCTAATGCCAACCTCTGCGCCAAGTCCAAACTCATAGCCGTCGGTGAAACAGGTGCTTGCGTTGACATACACAGCCGCCGAATCGACCTCTTTTAGAAACCGTTGCGAGTTTGCGTAACTCTCGGTGACGATTGCGTCGGAGTGGTGTGATCCGTAGGTTTCGATGTGATCCACCGCCCGATCAAAGTCGGGAACAACCCGAATCGACAATATCTCATCCAGATACTCCGTTCGCCAATCCTCTTCGGTTGCGGGTTTGGCGTTGGGATACAACTTCTGCGTTTCCTCGCACCCCCGCAGCACCACGCCTTCATCCTCAAATTTTTCACACATTGACGGAAGGAATTTCGGCGCGACTGACGCATGAACTAACAGTGTTTCCATTGCATTGCACACGGCAACTTTATAGCCTATCTTGGCATTGATGCATATGTTTTCAGCCATATTGAGGTCGGCTGCCTCATCGACGTACACATGGCAGATTCCGTCCGCATGACCCACGACAGCGATGTCGGAGGTCTTCATGATGTTGCGGATGAACTCCTGGCTGCCGCGCGGTACGATGAGGTCGATGTGGTCGGACATTGAGATCATCTCCCGCACCGCCTGCCGATCCGTAACCTCGACGAATTGTATTGCGCCTGCCACGCCTTCCCTTTCTGCCGTCTCAATCAGTATGTTTGCAAGCGCTGTGTTTGAATGGATGGCTTCCGATCCGCCTCGCAGGATGACGCCATTGCCCGACTTGACGCACAAAGCGGAGACCTCGACCGTGACATCCGGGCGCGATTCGTAGATAACCCCTATGACGCCGATCGGGACGCGAACCGTACCAATCTTCAGTCCATTCGGGCGTTCACCCATGTGAACGATCTCGCCGATCGGATCGGGCAATGCGGCAACCTGCCTGAGGTTGTCCGCCATTCTTTCAATCTTTTTGTCGTCGAGCGCGAGTCGACTCATCAGGGGACCGGCAAGCCCGGTATCGTGTCCAGCCTTCAAATCAACTTCATTCGCATCCCGAATTTTCTCCCTGAACCGAATTATGTTCTCCGACATTGCGATGAGCGCTCGATTGCGCACATCAGAGGATGTCTTGGAAAGTTGGCGCATCGCAGTCTTTGCGGTTCGTGCCTTGGATTCTACCATTTCGTGAATTGTTTGACTCACCTAGTTTTCTCCTTTTTGGGTATTTATTAACAGTTCCTGAATTTCGGCTATGACTTCTGCAAGAGTTGGGGCCGCTGAGTCGATAAGTTGGCCATCGGCTGTGTGCATGTGGTGGGGATACGTCTTCAAAACTCGAGCTCTTGGATCGGATGCATTATCGTAACGAAACAAGAGCCGATCTTTCTGCATGAAATGATACGAATATTTGACTCGGTCAATCACTTGCTCGACATCTACGTACTCCGAAAAGTGTAGCCTTGATCCATCAGCGAAGTAAATGTCACCCCAGATGTGACCGATAAAACTCGACCGTTGGTCAAATGTGATATCGCGACTGCTAATTTCCGCGATTGTTGCCAGATTGAATTGAATTTGTGCAAAATAATCCGTTATTTGCATACTTTCAATTCATCAATCTGTTTCAATTTTTTTTCCAAACGGACGAGAACCTCAATTTCACCTTCCCACTCTACCAAGTCAATGTCGTCGATTGGCGTGGTCGAACTAATTAGCTCTTGTAGCGGACAGCCATATTTTTCCTCAAAATGAGCAATCCGCCCTGTTGTCTTTTCGATACCCAAACGCAAAAAGGCAGCCTCTTTGAGGAGACCGGAACGAATGAGGCGTATTGCGGCTTCGGAGTCCGTCGTTTGGATCGTCAATGATTCCATGATTCAGTACCCTTTCGACATATACTACTTACGATGTTTCACGTCTGCTTCATCAGCACCAGATTGTCTCGATGAATCACCTCATCATAATAGCGCGATCCAAGAATTCTTTCAATCTCGCTCGTCCGTTTTCCGATAATTTTAGCCACATCCTCGGTGTTATAATTCACCAACCCACGGCCAAATTCATCCCGGTTCTCATCAAGGCATGAGACGGTGTCCCCGTATTCAAACTCGCCTTCCACACCGCGCACTCCCGATGCGAGTAGGCTTTTTCCGCGATCTACGAGAGCATTTCGTGCTCCATTATCTACGAGCAGTCTCCCCTTGGGCGGACGCGAATAGGCAATCCACCGTTTTCGAGACGATTTCTGCGTTTGCGGCAGAAAGAGCGTGCCAATGTTTTCGCCGCTGAGAATACGGCTGACAACATCGCGTTCTTTCCCATCTGCCAGCACCATCATCTCACCAGAACCCGTGACAATTTCTGCGGCTTGCACCTTCGTAATCATCCCGCCTGTGCCGCCTTGGGAACCCGCCCTGCCCGCAGCCTTCCTGATATCTTCCGTGATAACGGGAACAACGTCGACAAACTGCGAATGTGAATGCTTACGTGGATCGGCCGTGAAGAAACCCGTTTGATCAGACAAAATAACCAGCAGATCGGCATCTGCCAAGTTGGTGACGTGGGCTGACAGTGTGTCGTTGTCACCGACCTTAATCTCTTCCACCGCTACGGTGTCATTCTCGTTGATGATGGGCACTGTGCCAAGTTGCAGCAGTGTGTTAAGAGTGTTAGTGATATGGATGTAGCGTTTGCGATTATTGAAATCCTCCTGCGTCAGGAGAATCATCGCCGCCATCTCGCCGTACTCCTGGAATCGGTCCTCATAGGCGTGCATCAACCGGCTCTGACCTACGGCCGCCGCTGCCTGCAATCCTGGAATCGTCCGGGGACGACTTGAAAGGCCGAGTGTGCCCACACCGGCGGCAATAGCGCCCGATGTAACAAGGATGACCTCTTTGCCCGACTTCTTGACGCGGGCTAAATCGTCGACTAGCCTATCCAGGGCGTCATCATTTAATTCAAATCCCCGCGAGATGGTGCTGCTACCGACTTTTACAACAACGCGCGTTACGCCGGATAATTGCTCGCCCCGACTATCCGGCGTCGATTCCGCTGGTACTGTATGCGAATTCGAATTCATCGATCTGGACAGTATCTCCTTCCTTGATTCCCGCCTTGTTAAGCGCATTCATAAGTCCCATCTTTTTCAGTTTTCGATGGAGTAAGATGAGCGCCTGATCGTTTTCCATATCCGTCATTAAAACGGCGCGGCGAGGTTCGTCGCCGACGACGATGAAATGGTCTCCATCCTTGGTCAATTCAAACCGCCCGCGCGGTTTGGCAACTGAACGTTCCAAATGCTCAAATGAGAACTCGCCTTCTGCCTCCTGTTCATTCAGCTCCTGTAAACGGTGATATGTTGCCCGAATCAATCCTCCAATTCCGTCACCGGTTAATGCAGAAATCGGAAAGAGCGCACTCTTGCCGAAGTAGCGCGTGATTCGTGGCAAATTAGCTTTGGCGTCGGGCGCATCCATTTTGTTCAATGCAATTAACTGTGGGAGTTGAATCAAACTTTCATCGTGCCCTTTAAGTTCCGCATTAAGTTTCTCATAGTCCGCTATAGGGTCGCGCCCGTCCATCGCGGCAGCATCAATGACGTGAACCAGCATCTTTGTCCGCTCGATATGCCGCAGGAAATCGTGGCCCAGACCAGCTCCTTCGTGCGCACCTTCTATTAACCCCGGGATATCCGCCATCACAAAGTTGCGTTCCGCGTCTATTCTCACGACGCCGAGATTGGGAGCGAGCGTAGTGAATGGATAGGGAGCTATTTTCGGTTTTGCCGATGAAACCCGTCCTAACAGAGTCGACTTTCCGGCGTTAGGGTATCCGACCAGCCCGACATCCGCAATTAGCTTGACTTCAAGTTCAATGACACGCTCTTCGCCGGGTTCTCCCTTTTCCGCCACGCGCGGTGTCTGGAAGATACTACTTTTAAAACGGGCGTTTCCTTTTCCGCCAATGCCTCCGCGAGCCACGACGACACGTTGATTGGTGGCTGTTAAGTCGGCGAGAATCTCTCCTCCTTCGGCATTTCGTACAATGGTACCACGGGGAACTCGGACGATTCGGTCGGGGGCGTCTGCCCCGTGCATTTCTTTTCCCGTGCCGTGCTTGCCGTCGTCGGCGACTTGAAGCGGGTTGTGTCTCAAGTCAATTAACGTACTCATCCCTTCTGCCGCTTCAAGAACGACACTCCCGCCGCCCCCACCATCACCCCCGTTGGGACCGCCGCGAGGTACAAATTTCTCCCGTCGGAAACTGATGCAGCCGTTTCCTCCCTTGCCGCCTTTTGCCTCGATTCTAGCCGTGTCTATGTTCATTGATGCGCTACTCCCATGGGGCGGGGCAATTGTTAGTCCGTCATGACATCAACAAATACAGCTGTTGACGATGGAGGTGGAACAACAGTACCATCTTCTCGCAGGCCTTCAATATGAAACTGAATCGCTTCCGCAATCAATCTGTGCACTTTAGTCTTCGTTTCGCCTATTGCAACGCATCCGGGTAGATCTGGCACATAGGCGCCGTAACTGTTCACGCCTTCTTCAACAATTGCGAGGTATTGCACAAGTTCTTTTGGATTGACCTTCACACGGATCAACTTCAATTTTTAATGCCAACCATATTCCAAGGATATGACGGGCACGTGATAGGATAACAGGGCACTGTTCGCGTGGGAGTGTGGTTGCGGGGACAGGATTAAGCTTGAAGAGTTCTTACGGCTTTTCGCGCTAAAAGTGGAGATTTATTTCCGGCGAATGGAAGCAGCGTGCTGAAATTGTGTTAGTCATTAACCTCATGTCAAGCCATGTGCTTAGCTTGAACTAACCTCACTCAAACTCGTAGATTACCGTGATATTCACGGTGACAGTGAGTTGACCCGCTTCAATAGGGGTTGATACACGCAGGCTATCAGCAGCTACGCTCTCGGCATAGACGGTTGGAGAAATTCCACCGGAGATAACCTCTGTGATTGTCACAGGCTTTCCGAGCTTAACACCGTGTGCATCTGCCAACGTTTGCGCTTTCGCTTCAGCATCTTTGGCTGCCAGCGTGCGTGCCTGCATCTGCAAATCCGTGAGGTCCTCAATCATGAATTGGATGGAGTTCACAACGACAATATCTCCTCCGGCTCCAGCGGCATCGTCGATTATATCGCTGAGTCTTTGGAGTTCTCGCACCTTTGCGCTGATGGTGTTGTTCACGCGGTAACCACGAAGCACGCGTCCGTTTTCCGTATAGTCGTACTGAGGATGGATACTGAAGTTCTCTGTTTGAATATCCTCTTCGGCAGTGTCGTTAGCTTTCAGCGAGTCTAGCACGGCTGTCATTCCGACCGCGGCTGCCTCCCGTGCCTTGGCAACAGTTTCTTTCTCAACGGATACACCTAAATTCAGGGTTGCTATATCGGGTTCACCTGTCACGGAACCGCTTCCCGTCACGTGGATACTCCTGTCCTTCGACGATTGTAACAGCGGTATCACGCTTTCCGCTTCGCAGCCGGTGAGCGTTAAAGTAATTAATGCTCCGATTACTAAACTCAAGAATTTTAATGTCTTCATGGTAAATTTCCTTTGGTGCGGAAGCGGTTCTGCAATGTCGTGTGAGTTAATCCAGTAGAAAGGTGCCGCCTTGGTCTGATAAAGTACGTAATAGTTCAGTAAAGGAGTTTTCTATACGAATTATACCATTTATCCGCAAAGTTGACGACTTTTTCTCTAGTTTGAGAATCTTATCACAAAACAACTCTGACAATAGTAATGAAAAAGCCCCGCACAGGACGGGGCTTTGGTGTATCAAAATTCGAGTTTTAACGTAGATTAGAAATTCGGACGCTCGGGGTAAACGCTCACCTTTCTGCGCACTTTGTCCTTCCGTTCAAACCACACATAGCCGTCAATCGTCGAGAAGAGCGTGTAATCGCTGCCGACGCCGACGTTATTTCCTGCGTGGATGTGTGTGCCGCGCTGCCGAACGAGGATGCTTCCCGCCGTCACGTAATGCCCGGAGAAGCGTTTGACTCCGAGCCGTTTGCCGATGCTGTCACGTCCGTTGCCGGTACTGCCGCCGCCCTTTTTATGAGCCATTTTCTTCCTCCGTATCTGGTGGACTGCCTGCGCCTTGAATGTCGGTTATTTTAAGCCTTGTGAATCTCTGGCGATGCCCGAGCTTGCGCTTATAGCCTTTGCGTCTCTTCGATTTGAATACGATAATCTTTTTCTCTTTGCCCTGTTCGACGATTTCACCGACGACAGCACCGTTTTGGACATGAGGTTGCCCCACGTGAATTTCGCCGTCTTCGTCCCCGATTGCCAGGACCTCCGGAAAGGTAATTTCTTCTCCCACAGACGCTTCGATTTTTTCAACATCGATTAACGAACCGACTTCAACGCGATGTTGCTTCCCGCCTGTGGCAAATACAGCGTACATTTTTTCTCCTGTATGATACTGGGTTTTGATTTCTTCGTCTGCATACGGTGGGTAGTCAATAAATAATTGCTTATGGGGCGCCCACCGAAGCCGCAATTATATCATAGTTGTCGGATTGTATCAACTTTATTTTGAATGCCAATCAGGGTTGCCCACATTTTAATTCGGATGCATGGTTGACGACCCATCGCGTAACATCAGAAGTGGCAGCGGTGGGCAGCGTAAGTCGACTTGCTAATCCAGATAGATTTCACGATTGGTGTCATCAGCGAGGATTTGATAGTCCTCAAGATGCAGGTCGGCGTCCTCATCAATCTTGATTTTTAAATTCATCGATTTCTCCAGTTGGCTGAGTTTGTTGGAGTCCTCGTCAAGAAGGCGGGAGACGATGTGCTCATTCGCGATGACTCGAAGCCTCTTTTTGCGCGACTTCAGGTGGGCTTTTTTAATCGATCTTAACACCGAAATTGTAATTGTATCAACTGATAGAATTCTTCCGTGGCCGTCGCAATAGGGGCAAGATTCGGTGAGGAGCGACGAAAGACTCGGGCGTGTGCGTTGTCTGGTCATCTCCACGAGGCCTAGTTCCGACACGTGCAGGATATTGGTTCGGGAGCGATCTTTCTTCAGCGCCTCCTGCAGCGCCTTGAATAGCATCTTTCGGTGCTCGTGCTTATCCATGTCGATAAAATCGACAACGATGATTCCGCCAAGATCTCTCAACCGCATTTGTCGAACGATTTCTTCGACGGCCTCAAGATTGGCGCTCAGAATGGTGTTGTCCGGATCCGCCTTCCCGACGAAGCGCCCTGTATTGACATCAATCGATACCATCGCTTCCGTCTGTTGAATGACGATATGCCCACCGCATTTTAGCCATATCTTCTCGCTTAATGCTTTCTTGAGTTCCTTTTCTACTCCATAGGATTCAAAGAGGGGGGATGATTTTTCATACAGTTTGACACGTGAACTAAGTTCAGGCAGCCCCGATGACAAGTATTCCGTTGTTTCCTTGTATCGTTCCTTAGAGTCGAACACTAGCTTGGTTACGTCGTTTGTGAAGTAATCCCGAATAATCCGTCCGACGAAGCCAAGATCTTCCCGCACGAGGCTTCGAACCGGCATCTTCTCGCCACGCTTGCGGATTTCCTTCCACAGGCCTACGAGGTATTTGATTTCGGCAGAGAAGGCTTCTTCGCTTTTATCCTCAGCCGCGGTGCGGACGATAAAACCTCCTTCAATCCCAGATCGCAGTTTTTGGGAAATGTCTCGAAGTCGCTGCCGTTCCTCCGCGGATTCTATCCGGCGCGACACACCGATATTCGAAGAGGTGGGGAGATACACCACGTAGCGTCCAGGCAACGAAATGCAACTTGTAACACGCGGTCCTTTCGTACCCAGCGACTCTTTGACCACCTGCACCAGTATTTCTTGGTTCTTGTGCACCAACTCGCTGATTGAATACCGAAATCCTTTTGAGCCTTTTCGAGTGGTAGGCTTTTCCGAGCCTAAATCAAGTTTTGTTAGGTCCTTATCCGTCTCCTCTTCAATCTCGTCGAAATCGTAGTTAATGTCCGAAATGTGGAGGAAGGCATGTTTCTCCAGTCCAATTTCGACGAATGCGCTCTGCATGCCGGGAAGGACATTCTCGACACGCCCCTTATAAATGTTGCCTAAAGTATGTTCATCATCTTTACGTTCAACATAGATTTTGCTTAAATCGCCATCTTCAATTATGGCACATCTTGTCTCAAACTCATCATCAGAGATGAGAATTTCCTTTGGCATTGTCGCCTCCTAATGCTAATTCGGGCCTAGACCCGTCGCTACTCAATTCGCAACAGGCCTGTCTATGGAGGCAACGAATACAACCACCCGATTGAATGTGTCTCAACAAATATTTGTCAATCGTAGAATGGCTCTTTGACGTGAAAAGTTCGGTTTCGGTACAGGGGTGTGCGAAAACCGTCAATTTCCATATCCCACTCTGTCTAATCGGCACAGATGATTTACAAGCATTTTTTGATTCGGCTAGAATCTTGCCTAATTCTCATCAAGACAACATCTATCTTGAACTCATAGACGAATCCGAATGTTCCATCCGTTGCAGTGGTGGGGGCATGTACTACCACTCAAAATGCTTGATACAGTGAGCCGTTCAAGGACGAAATCCACGATGCCTGAGTTGTAGCATATGTTACGTTCCACTTGAGGATTCAGTTGGTATGAATCTTCTGGAGTCTTCCGACCGTACAATCTCCTAATGTGTACGGTCTGAATATACGATTTCACTAAAAATTGGTTCAGTGATTTCTGCTCAACGCGATGTCATTGTAACAACTGGCACAATCAACTCTCCCATTGAGATACCTCCATGCTGAAATCCTCCTCGAAACTGTCGAGTATATTCGTGGAATTGATTTGGATAAACAAAATAGTAATCGTCTTTTGCAATAATGTAGTTCTTATTTGAACTTTCTGCAGGCAGTTTGTACGTGTTCGGCTGCTTAATATAGACGGCTTGACCTTCGTCACATGCCAAGTCCGTGCCGACTTTGAAGCGAAGGCTAGTCGAAGTTTGTCGATTTCCAAACGCTTTTGTCGGCCGATTACCGAGTACGGAACCGTGGTCTGTGGTCAGCACAACAACAGCATCTCGAGGGGCAATAATCTTCAAAATCTCGAATAGAGCTGAGTGTGCGAACCACGATTTCGCCAAAGAACGAAATGCGGATTCATCTGGAGCAATCTGTTGAAGCACGTCCAATTGAGAGCGCTGATGGGTCAAGATGTCAATGAAATTTACAATCAGCGCGGATAGACTAATTCGCTCAAAAGATGAAACCTGTCGGATGTATTCGTTGCCACCTTTGGCGTCAAAAATCTTAAAATATCTCAAGCCGGGCCTGAGCCGCAACCCTGCATTCCGCAGTTTCACTTGCAGAAGTTGTTTCTCAAACCGATTGGTACTTGTTTGGTCCTCCGAGTTTTCCAGCCAGTATTGAGGAAACTTTTCGGAGAGCTCTAGCGGAAAGAGCCCACTGAAAAGGGCATTGCGCGAATAAAGCGTCGCGCTAGGTAAAATTGAGTAATAACAACTCCGATCAATATAGTAATGCGGCTGTAGCAAAGGTTCAATCGCTAACCAATGATCAAGTCGCAAACAGTCAACAACAATAAAGTACACCTGTTTATTCTTACGAAGGTGGGGTATCACAAACCGATCGAGAACATCAACTGAAAGAGTCGGGGAATCTTCTCCTCTAATCCAGCGAGTGTAATTCTCTGCAACATAGTCGGAAAATAGGGCGTTACACTCTTTCTTCTGTTCCAGGTGTGTTTCTTCAAGACCGGTTTCGCCTAGTGAATCGAATTCAAGATCCCATTCGACTAATTTCAAATGGATTTCTGCCCAACTGCGCCAATCAGGGGCTGAATCCTTTAGTAGACGAATCTGATTGAAGTCTTGCGTATATTTGTGTGGGACCTGTTCTTCGATAATCTTGGTCTGATCTAAGACACGCTTGAGTGTAGAAGCAATTTGGGCTCCCCCAATGGGTTTGACAAGAAAGTCGCTGATCCTTTTTCCTAGCGCTTCATTAATTAGCGCGTCCTCCCTGCATTGCGTCACCATAATAAGTGGTATCGTTGAGTCGAGTTCACGGACGCGCGCAAGCACGGACATTCCATCTTGTCCCGGCATCATCTGATCTAGCAGAATAACATCATACCGAGAAGCCTTAATCATCGAAATTGCGTCGTCGCCATTGGAAACAGGAGTAACATCATACGATTTTTCATTCAGATAAAGAATGTGAGGTCTCAGTGCCTCAATCTCGTCGTCGATCCAGAGGATTTTGCGCGCGGCATGTGCCATCAAACATCCTCCTCATTCATCTTCATACTTTTCAGTTTCCAACTTGTAATTTGTCCCAGGTGGTTCGCCTCATGTTCATCGCCGGCTCGCTCCGCCCCGCTGGATTCGACAGGCAATACCAACTCGAAAACCGTACCGTCGGAATTGCTCTCGATCAACCGAATCTGTCCATGGTGGTACTCTTTGATGATTCGTTGAGCAAGCGTCAAGCCAAGCCCCCAGCCGTGTTTCTTCGTCGTCATTCCAGGTTGGAAGATCTTCCGTCGGTTTTTCCGTTCAATCCCGCTCCCATTGTCCCTGTAATGAATGACAATCTGCCGCTTTTCCGCATCAAATGTTGGTGCAATTTCGATCAGTCCGACATCCTGCTCCATGGCATCAAGCGAATTTCTAATCAGGTTTTCAAATACCCACTGCAACAAATCCGCATTCGCTTGAATATGAGGTAGTTCCTTCGTCATTAACCGAATTTCAATCTGTTTGGTTCGCTGGGGTAAGCGCTTTCTAAAATATGTAACGACAACATCAATGATTGAGTTGATATCAACCTTCGATTTTGATGGATAAGTACCGATAGTTCCGAGCCTGTCCGCAATTTTCCGTAGGCGGACGAGGTCATTTTGTATGTCCGAATAGACTTCTTTCATACTCTCGTCTGCCGTTTCTCGACCTCGCTCCCTAAGTAATTCAATCCATCCCATTAAAGAGGAAATCGGCGTTCCCAGTTGGTGTGCGGTCTCTTTCGCCAGTCCGCCCCAGATCGCGGCTCGTTCAAAGGATTGAATTCGTTGGTAACTGAGAAGTCCTACCGCCAAGAACGTGATAAAAACGAGTGCCAGAACTACCGGCATAATGATAAGGCCGTAGTAAGGTGTTTTTCCGTAATAGAAATACCCTCTCTTCAGGTCCGGATGTGCCTGGAGCGGCACATAGAAATTGCGTGCTTTTGAGTATTGGACAAGCCTCTCCGCATTCGCGTATTGCTCCTGAGCGGCACTTTCAGCCGTCTGCCATTCTCCCCATATCTGCCATTTTTGCGGTTTGTCGTTTACATCTGTGAGCACAAACGGGATTTGGGTTACCGCCGCCCCGTCACCTTCGCCATAATAGAGATATGCGTATAGTGTCCGATCTTCTAGGCTATACAGTATCTCTTTCGGTTCATCGGTGTTTTTCTTCATTCGCTCAAGGACGGTTCTCACCTTTCGTTTTTCCGAAGCGGACAACACAGATGCATCATCGGTGCCGATTTTGCGGTCAATTGACTCGTCAATCCCAACCGCAATCACTACCTCCTCGGTCTCGGCATCGGTAAGAATGAAAGAGAGACGACTCGCTGATAGGAATTCTCTAACGATCGCATCCAATTTACCCGCTAATCTCATGTCGTTAACAACCGGAAGTTCGGAAGCCAATTCTGCCAATGGGGAGACTTGCGCGTTGAGATCGCGGTTCAATTGGAAAATCTGTTTAGTGTAATAAACAAATGCGAGCGTCAGAATGAGAAGTCCAACAATGAAGTAGGTGAGCAGAAAGTTGGAAGCGATATAAGTGGCTGGGTTATTCTTGTTTCGCCGAAAAAACATGGGCTTTCCTAACTCCAGAATTCGACAATTTCACCAAATATTCTATCAGATTACGCACAGAAAGTCAAGAACTCGTTTCCTGAATTAAGGAACAGATACATTCAACTATGCAGCAAGCGTCCATACTGCGATCTCGGGTTGCAGCATGAATTTTAAGGATTGTTACGACGTATTTTATTTGAAGGAATCCTTGAGAAATGACAGCGCGGCAACTTATTCGATCGCCCAAACTTCCCCGGTGAACGGTGGAAACAGACAGTCAAGTAGGACTGACGTTCTATCGGTAGCCGAGCAGTCGGCAAATCGCGAGGTCAACTCATTGGTCCGACATCGACCGCAAAGGAGTTGCCAGAATGTCATGCATGAAAACTGAGCATCTCCATCTTCAACCGACTCGGGCACCCATCCGGAAATGTCCAAGATACGCCCAGCCTCGAATTTCATGTGCAAACCACTTCGATAGAAGTTGAGGTTCAATTCTCCGGTATAGGCTTCAGCCACGGTTCCGACGAGGTGTTTTTCAAGGGCAGGTTGGATATGCCGCAAAAATGCGATTATATCCGGTATTCGGATATACCAAGCATACGAGTCCTCATTGCGCAGGAAGGTTTTCGGCATAGCCGTATATGCTTGGTGGTTTCGTCCGAGGGTGAAGATGATCCCTTTGGCTTTCCTGTTCTTGCTGTCTTCGACGGCGGATGTCTTTTTGGCTTTTGCCCATAACGCTCGAAGCAAAGACGGCATGAGGTGAAGATAACCAATACCCGGTTTGAGCGAAAGTTGCGATACCCAAAAACATACACTATCTGAAAAGTCCCAGAGTTTCGGGAAACTTCCTAGGTAGCCCAACCGTGTTCCTGCGAGATCTTCTATAATTGTCCACTCGAACTGGGCTCCGCTTCCTTCCGATCGCCCATCGAATTCATATTCCCACGTTGACGTTGAACGAGGGCATGCAATGACGTGGCGATCAGTTGAATATTGGTATAACGCCCGAATAAACATGTTGTCATCTGAGCTTCTGGCGCGGAGGCGGCAGGTTTCGCGTTGCCCTGTTTGTCGAGTTGGGATATTTGCTCCATCAAGAATTCTGTTCCCCTCAAGGTCTAACGCCATTTCGTAGCCAAACTGACGGTAGTACCACGGGATGCCGGTGATTCCTTGCATCAGTTCACCTCTTTGGGCACTGACGGCGTGAATCACGTCAAACTGTTTTCGCACCAAGCCTCGCCTGCGGTAATCAGGTTCCGTGGCGACAAATTCCGGACGCCCTAGTTTGAAGGGAATTCCACCATAGCTCCAAGTCTGCGAGATTAAACACATGGATGAAACAATCTTCCGCGCATTAAAATCTTCAACGACGGTTAAATCGCCTGCCTGAGTCGTCGGGTGCTTTCCGGACATCAGATCGCGTACGGCTACACCTGCGGATGGGTCTTCATGCAAGCGCGCATTAAATTCAACTAATTCTTCGGTATCTTCCGGGGTTGCGAATCGAAGCACAAGCGAGTCACCCAAATCCATGGGCATTCGATCGAAAATTGTGTTCTTCGACATCTGAATTTCCTGTCGTTTGGAAGGTTACGTCTCGAAGCGCCGTCGTTGTAAGTTGTAAAGCTTCGAAACTTCCCACGCTGGTTTTCTACAACGTTTACTTTTGTCGTCTTCATGTCGTTGCCGCACAACCGTTATCACATCCTCCTCAATTAATGGGCGATTGTAGATGTAAGGTGGTTCTAACACGGCGTGTTGCACTTAGGTTCATCTTGAATCCGATAGGCCAGTTGATCCATAACGTCTATTTCTCGTGGAAGCAACTAGAAATCAGATACATCGCTACATCGCAGGTAAATAATTCAGTTGCAATTCGGGACGGTAACCCTGTGATAGAAATGCTCTACCGCCATAGCCTTGCCGATCTTTGCCTAGCTCCCCACTAATTTACTGGGGCAATGCCCTTAGGAATTCTCGGCTTTCGCTTTCAACTGGTAAATCTGGTTTAATGCGTCGAGCGGCGATAGTTGGTTGAGGTCGAGCTCCCGCAATTCCTCAATGATAGGGTGGGTTTTCGGGGTAAACAGTGCAAGCTGAAGTTCATCCCCCTGAAACTCGGATCTTGAAAGGCGTTTGCGTGGACGAGGCATTCTGGGGCTGGATCTTGGTAGGTTGTTTGATGTTTCAGATTCTACACGGAGATTGTGCTGTTCAAGGACTTCCAAAATCTGCTGAGCACGTTCAATGACTGCGTGCGGAAGACCTGCCAGGCGGGCAACTTGGATTCCGTAACTTTGATCGGTTCCGCCTTTGATAACCTTTCGTAGAAAGGTCACAGCGTGCCCATCCTCGTGGACGGCAACGTTGAAATTCTTGACCGGCTTATACTTCCCAGCTAACTCGATCAACTCATGATAATGGGTCGCAAACTGGGTTTTTGCACCAATTCGCTTCTCGTCAAGGATATATTCTGCGACCGCCCATGCAATACTTAACCCGTCGAAGGTACTCGTACCACGACCAATTTCGTCAAGGACGATAAGACTCTTGCGTGTGGCGTTGTTTAGTATATTGGCGGTCTCGTTCATTTCCACAAGAAAAGTGCTCTGCCCCATAACAAGATTGTCCGACGCCCCAACGCGCGTAAATATTCGGTCCACGATACCAATTTTCGCCGCTGATGCTGGCACGAAACTCCCCATCTGCGCCAACAACGTGATAAGTGCGGTTTGCCGTAGATAAGTACTTTTTCCGCTCATATTTGGACCCGTGATAATGTGCATCTGATGATCGCGGCAATTCAGTTCCGTGTCGTTCGGGACGAATCCCTCTTGGGTGAACAGTCGCTCGACTACGGGGTGGCGGCCGTTTCGAATTATGATTTCATCGCTCTCGTCAACAATCGGCTTTGAATAGTCGTATTTAGAGGCTGTATAAGCCAAATCCGCAATGACATCAATCATTGCAATGACCGAAGCAACTTGCTGAATACTTTCGGTTTTTCGAGCGACTCGTCCGCGAATCTCACAAAAAAGATCGTATTCAAGCGTTTGAATCTGATCTTCGGCGTTCAGGATTCGTGATTCGCGCTCCTTAAGTTCCGGTGTAATGAATCGTTCTGCGTTTACCAATGTTTGTTTACGAATATAGTCTTCGGGAATGAGATTTAAATTCGCTTTGGTGACCTCTATGTAGTATCCGAAGACTTGGTTGAACCCAATCTTGAGAGAGGTGATTCCGGTCTTTTCTCGTTCCTTCTTTTGGAGCGATGCGATCCAATCTTTACCTTCGCCGGTTATGGACCGCAATTCATCTAACTGCTCGCTATATCCGTCACGGATTAAGCCGCCCTCACGCACGGTAGCGGGTGGCTCCGGATGTATCGCAAACTCAATAAGCTCGCTCAGGTCCGTCAATGGATCTAGTTCCTCATTCATGGAAATAAGCAGCGCGGTTTCGCAAGAATGTAGCTGCTCTTTGACTGTCGGAATCAGTTGCAGTGAATTTTTCAATGCAATGAGATCGCGTGCGTTTGCGGATCCCAAGCTAACCCGGGAGATTAACCGTTCAATGTCGTACATTCCGTTTAACGCTTCGCGCAATTCTTCTTGCAAACCGATGCAATCTTTCAACTCACCCACTGCATCTAACCGAGCGTTGATATCCGACGGATTCAATAGAGGTTGCAGGATACACTGACGCAACTTGCGTCCGCCCATAGGCGTAACGGTTTCGTCCAGAACTTCCAAGAGCGTGCCTCTGGAGGAAGCGTCTCGAAGGGACGATGTCAATTCCAGATTTCGCTGTGTGTCGGCATCCAGTACCATGAAGTTGGAGATTGTGTAGGTGTGAAGCGAGAGAATGTGTTCGACCTCCTGCTTCTGTGTTTCATGCAGGTAATATATTAAGGCGCCCGCAGCACAGATTGCGGCGTGAAGATGTTCGCAACCGAAACCATCAAGCGATAGTGTCTTGAAATGTTGGAGAAGCTCAACTCGCGCGCTATCGAAAGCAAAACGCCATTCGGGTAGAAAATTGACCACGGCCTTTAAGTTTGTGCGGAGGCCCTCGAACATTTCTCCATCGTCGAATGATTCAGAGAAGAGACACTCCTTGGGGGCGAATCGATGTAACTCCGCCCAGAGTTTTGGCGCGTCCATCAACTCGGTCACTGTAAATTCCCCTGTCGAGAGATCGGCGGCGGCTAGACCATAAACGTCTCTGAGTTGATAGATTGCGACCAAGTAATTGTTAGCCTTCTGCTCCAACGCCTTAGGATCCGTAAGTGTTCCGGGAGTCACGATTCGGACGATGTCTCGCTTGACTATACCCTTTGCCGCTTTCGGATCTTCCATCTGTTCGGAAATCGCCACTTTATAGCCTGCCGTGACCAACTTGTATAGATACGAGTCGAGAGCGTGGTGTGGCACTCCCGCCATGGGAATCGGTCCACCTTGGCTTTCCTTATCTCTGGAAGTAAGTGTGATTTCCAGCACGCGCGAAATCAGTTCCGCGTCATCGTAAAACGCTTCATAGAAGTCGCCAACGCGGCACAGCAGAATGGCGTCGGCGTGTTGATCCTTCAAGCGTTTATATTGCTCCATTAACGGGGAGATTTGTTGGGGTTTTGCCATTTTTCGACGGATAAATCTTCAAGAATCCACGACTCGGGAATTGCTCGTAAGTTCGCTGCCGAATAGAATAGCACCGCCGGTAACGTGCGTCAATCCTTAAATTCCATTGCATTTGTTTGGCGGTGTGATATAATCGCGTCACTAGACGGTCCTCGAATACGCTCGTGAGGACTCCGGTTTGTCAACGGCAGGATACTCCGAGCGATTTGAGAGAAAGCTACTTCACATTAATGGCAGGGTGAGGATAGTAACTATTTCCCGATATTGTTCAAGGAGTGTAACCTGTGTCACGTTCGGTAGTAAGGTTCGTCGGAATACAAACCGTTTAGACGCACGGGTTTGCTAACGGTCTGTACCGACGAGCACTCATTAGTATGACAATAAGAACTTTCCTCACTAAAGTACTTTTCCCAACATCAATTGCGGTCGTCGTTTGTTACTTCCTCTTAAGAGAAATCTCGTCGATTCAACAAATTCCGGACACACTTGGCCGAGCGCCGGTATTGGCGCTTATTGTTGGATTCGTCCTGTATTCGTTGCTTGTTTGGTCGAAAGCCCTTCGTTTTCGCGAGTTGCTTGAGTTGGACGTTCCGGTTAGGCAGCTTGCTCCAATCCTCGCGTTGCATACCTTCTGGGGTAATCTACTGCCGATGCGCAGTGGAGATCTATCCTATATCTACTTGATGAAGCGAAGAGAAGGAGTAGATGAAACAAAGAGTGTTGCATCGTTGATGTTGGCGAGCATCATCGATCTGATGTTACTGTTGGGCTTTATGGTGGGCACCGGTTGGTTGCTCCGCTCTAACCTCATTGGAGAACTGTCGCGCACGATTCTCTTTATAGCACCGCTAATGATGTTCTGTGCGTTGGCAATTCTGCTTTTTACGGCGTGCACTGCCCCCAACGCCTGCATTTCATTCGCTTCCTACTGTGCCAAACCTTTACTACATTTCGAAAAGCGGCCAATTACATGGTTAGTGGACAAATGCCTTAATGTCATTCACGAATTGACGCATATCCGTTTTGACCGGCGTTTCTCCAAGATATGGGGATATTCTCTCCTCGGTCTGGCAATCCGTTTCGGATTCCAGTGTTACCTTGCACGTGAGATGGGGATTGATGTTTCCGTAGTTCGTTTAACCTTTGCTTTGGCATTTACCAGCATCTTTAACCTGTTGCCAGTGCAGAGTGTTGGCAATTTTGGAACGGTGGAGTTTCCCTTCGCGTGGGTGCTAATGCGCTTCGGGACAGAAAAAGATTTGGCCATCGTTGCTGGATTTAGCCTACATCTCATCATCCTACTCTATTGCATACCTCTTGGTATCTATGGACTGATTAAAAAACCGCGCCATCACGACAAGAAATGAAGATGTCAAGCAAGAATCCAAACAAAATACCGAGATGATAGGTAATGCCCCACTTAATGCGTGACTTCAATTCTCGTTATGAATTCGCCCTTTTCAAAGGCGAAAATCTCGGATATAATTCGCATACAGGGCAAGACATTTGCATTGTTATCCCGTATATTCAAAGCCGTGTTCTCGTGTCCAGTATTTTCGATTGGCTTGTTAGAGTTAATGAAAGGTGCGTAATGCCGTTTTGCTCAGAATGCCGGTCCGTATTCAATAGACATCTTTCCAAAATAAGCACCCATTTGGCTTGATTCTCCGTTATATCCTTTCAACATCTTCTGTTGTAGAAAGGATACCCATGAGTCAATTTGAAAAAGCAGTAAAGTTGTCAGATGATCAATTTCTGCGAGCGGTTGGTATTGACAAGGCAGCTTTCAACCTTATTTTGGAGCGTGTGGCTGCTTACCTCGAAAACCTTCGAGAAGAACGACCGATGAAGAAACGAGGAAAGAAATCGGAGGTGGCATTGACCGATCGCCTTCTGTTGACATTCACCTATATGCGCCACTATCCAACCTTTGCCAGATTAGGCATGGAGTTTGGTATCAGTGAATCTTATGCAAACAAACTCTATCATCAGATACTTGATGTGTTAGTTAAGGTGCTTTCGCTGAAGAACCGAAAGCACTTATTAGAGAGCAATCTCCAAACCATCATCATTGATGCCACCGAGCAACCGATTGAACGTCCAACAAGAAGACAGCGTGCCTACTACAGCGGTAAAAAAAACCCATAAAAGTTCAATTGATTGCATGTTTGGCGATGTTAGAACTATTATCGGTTGTTTGCCGCAAAGGGAGTGTACACGATTTTAGAATCCTGAAGGAAAGCCGTGTAGCGATTTCTCCTGACACTGAGAAGTTGGCTGACAGTGGTTATCAGGGGATAGCCAAACGGTATGCCAACAGTTCAACGCCCATCAAGGCATATCAGAGCAAGCCTTTGACTCGGGAGGCGAAGCAATTCAACCGACGGTTGGCAACCCAAAGAGTTGCCATTGAGCACATCGTTAGACGGTGTAAGATTTTTCGCATTACCAAAGACATCTATCGAGGCAAACATCGCAACTATGGGAAAACGTGGAATGTGATTGCTGCCATTGTGAACCTGAGATATTGCTCGACAAGTTGCCAAACGGTGTAGTTATTCTAATCTCTAAGATTACTGTAACTACATGGATCTATTTTGGAAAGATGTCTAATAGAAAATCGAATCGGTATCGCGTCCCCACGACTTACTCTCGTGTTGGCTTCCTTTGGCTCGTCCGGCGGCTCGTTGCCACACAATTTCATTTATAAAATTCTTGTGTCCAAAAATCGAATCCATCATAACTTTGATATAATGGCTACACGTCGAATCGCAATGGAGGTAAATACTGCCCTTGGGCTTCAAAAGTAACCGCATCTCCAACAACCGATAAGCCATGTAAAACAAGTAAGCCAACACCTTCGGCTGTGTATTTTGCAAGGCATCTATCCACAATTTCCAAAACATCAGATAATCTTCGGAAATGCCTTGATCCCTGTATGATACTTTGAGTTGCCGAAGCATTTTATCATTGCTTTCAGTTAATTCCCAAGTATCGCTAAAGGCTTCCGCTTGCTCTGGCACTTCAATGCCAGTGGCATTTTTATACAGTAAATTATAAGTTCGGTTAGAATTAAACGGCGGATCGAGGTATATGAGATTAACACTGTTGGATTTTATGTGTTCTCTCATAACTGTCAGGTTATCTCCGAAATAGAGGGTGTTCATGCGAAGCACCCCCTAACGAAGCAATCAAACACATCTTCGGTTTTTCGATGATTGTACTTGTAGCAGGCTTCAGCAACATAAAGCGGTAGAAACTGTTTCCTGTAGTGATGATGTTGACCGTACCATGCACGCTTGAGTAGGCCCCAAAAACCTTCAATGGTATTGGTATGAATATCGCCGTCAACGTATTGGTTTTGATGCTTGATAATCTCACGCTTTACAAAACTGTTGGTAGCATTGTACGCTTGATATTCATCAGTGATTAGCGTTGAGTTGGGTTTCACGGCATTCATGATGAAATTCAAAATACCTTTGCCGGACAAATCATCTTGGGGCTGCGCTACCACGTTTCCATCACGCTCCACCGCACCAATAACGGAGGATTTCTTAGTGCCGCGACCCCGCGGGTTCTTAGGTTCATCATCGTCACGTTTGTTAGGCTTTCGAGGTTTGCCACCGATGTAGGTTTCATCCGCCTCAATGATACCTTGCAGTAGAATGTCATTCTTACTTGCCATCTCAGCACGGATACGATGCATCATGAACAATGTAGACTGTTGGGTAACGTTAATGTCTCGTGCCAGTTGGCAACTGGATAGGCTTTTCTTTGCATTTGCCATCAGCATGATTGCCAAAAACCACTTTTGGAGTGCTATCTTCGTACCATGAAACACAGTCCCTTGTACAACCTTGAAACTGGATTTGCAATCATGGCAATTCCAACGTCCAGTGTGGTTCTTTTCATGTTTTTTGGCAACGTGTGTGCTACCGCAATGTGGGCAATACGCACCATCTTTGAAACGGATATCTTCAAGAAATTCTATACAGGATTCTTGTGTCGGAAACCGTTCCATAATTTCAATGATGTTCATAACTTGACCTCCCTTGATTTGTTGCTCTAATTGTACCAAATCAATCGGTAGCATGTCAAGTCAAAAACTTGTAATTCCGTAGTCTTTTAACCAATGGTGCTAGTTTGAAATTTGGAGGTAAATGGGGATAACATTCCGTTTCGGCATTGCTTTGGTGCGAAATGTGTCATGGTCATGAGACGATTTCCTCAATTCTACCGTTAATTTGAGTACCAGTAGTTATCAAATAACGGGAGGAAATCTAGACTCATGACCATTGAAGATTTTACCACAGAATTGTTTTGTCGTGTTGATGATAAACTCTCACAACGCGGCAAGAATCGTAAGCATTGCCAAGCCAAACTCTATCCTTCCGAAGTGGTTACCATTGCCATGCTCTTCGCACTTAAAGGCGTGAGCAATCGCGCCTTCTATCGCTGGATAGCAAACAATTTCAAACACGTATTCCCAAGATTACCCCATCGCACTCGATTGCTCCGTTTGTTTGATGGGCATCGACATCTTATTGACGTGTTCATGGCGGCACCTTCGCTCATCGGCGTAATTGACACTTACGGCATTGAATTGATTCACCCGCGTCGAGAAGGACGTTCTAAGCGTCAAATCGGGCGCAAAGGTATTTCCAATCAACGATGGATTGTAGGCGGAAAACTTTGCCTGCTACACAACCATCTCGGGCAGATTGTCAATTGGGATTGCGACACTGCCAATGTATATGATGGAACTGCCTTTCAACACCTCGTTGATGGAATCAGTGACCAGATGGTTGTGTTTGCCGATGAAGGTTTTGCCAAAGTAGATTGGTTTCCTTCCAACTTGCGTCTGTGCCGACGTGGTGAGTGGAATTCTCGGATGCTGATAGAAACAATTTTGTCCATGTTGACGCTCGTGTGTCATTTTAAGAAAGTCATGCATCGACGTTGGAGTTACTTCAAAACGCGAGTCGGCTTTACAATGGCTTTGTTTAATATCTTGGTGCAGTGGAACGGTCTGTCGATTGAAGATGATGGCTTTGTCCCTTTATCAATCGCTCAATTCAGCCTCTAAACTAGCACCATTGGTTTTTAATCTGTGAAATCCTTTAATCCAGCAAGCGAGTGAATAACGAGCGCGGTAGAGATCCCCGTAATCCGTGATTCAGACAACTCTCCACTAGCCACTGGTCACTGACCAGCAACCGAGCGGATAGCGAGGGCGGTAGAGCTCCACTGTGTCTTAATCACAGTTCAGACGCTTTTCCGCCCTTCCATCTACCTGCACCGTAGGCAGTTCCCTTGCTCCGCCGGACCGCCATGCGGGGAAACCCGTTGATTGGGCGCGCAATAAACATCCGATTAGGTTCACGGTGGACTATCGCGCTCGCTTGCCGGCGTACCGTGATCAAGCGATTCATGTAAACTCCGATTCGGGTGTAGGCGTATAACCTCACACTACAATCGAAAGGATATTAATCATGAATATTGTGTTGGTGTTGCTCGCCGCATTCACATTAAGTATCTGTTCCGGTTGTTCGGACGAAGCGGCTGAAGTCCTAAACTCTGAACCCGCTTTAAATACAGACACCGGCGATGAAGAATCCAGCGTTCAGTTAACGTTGACGGATACCTATGACCAGACCAGAAACGGCGTCAGGTTGATTCTGAAATATGACCAGTCGCTCCATGCCTTCACCGGCACTGTCCAGAATGTTACCAATCAAACTTTGACGCGAGTTCGGGTAGAGGTTCATCAGAGCAACGGCATTGAGCTCGGACCGACAACCCCTATCGATCTGTCTCCCGGAGCAGTAGTGCGTGTGATGCTTCTTGCCGAGGGCACATTTGACAGATGGGTTGCTCATCCCGAAGTTGGCTAGGGCGGTGAAAGTGGGGTCGAATCCGGCGGCGAACACGGCGGCGCGGCTCACAACTAATAAACGCCGGAATCCAAAAAGCCAGTCCACTGCGGGCTGGCTTTTTTATTTCCCCAAAATGATCCGATCAAATGTTAAACACCTGATTGAAGATTGTAAAATATGAGCGCGAATTCAGGGAACATCCGCAATCGAAATTTCCTCGTGGGGGAATGCCGCCGCACGGAGTTTTCATGGCAAGGGAGGATGGTGGGATCGAGCGACTTACTGCGGTAGGAGGGGTTTCCGAACCCTAATAACCTTTGGTGCTAGTTAATTGGTACATGATTTTCAATGACATACTATATCTAGGTTGTTAGCAGGTCAGGTAGGCGCAACATTTGTCAACCGCGCATAATCGCACATCATCGTGTCAGTATATAGTATGTCATTTATGATTTAAATACTACATATACTAGCACCATTGGTTAATAGTAGATCGCGTACGCACCCCACATTGCACTCCGCTGGAGTGCGGGGGTTTGGGACGCGTCGAGTTCTATTGACATTGCACTCCTCCGGAGTGAGGAGGATGCGGCGATTCACAAAGAACGTCGTGGAATCGCGCGGCGACCGGCGGAGCAAGATGCTCCGCCTACGGATGGTGGGATCATGGTGGGATCAAGCGAATGGATAATGAGTGCGATAGGGATCCCGTGCCTACCCTACATATACTGCAAAGGCTGGTGTGATCAAGTGAGTGGATAGCGAATGCGATAGAAATCCCATAGAGATCCCGTGCGCACCCTACAACTGGTCACTAGCCACTGGCCACTGACCACTGTATCTTAATCACAGTTCAGACGATTTTCCGACTTGACATCTCCGCAAAAACAGCGTACAATTGCGATGACCGAGCCGGAAGGATTAAAATCCCATGACAAACCCGCAATTCATAACGCTTCTTGTCATTTTTGCAGTGGGCTTTGCCACCACTATGTATTACATGGTATCTGTCCAAGGCAAACGGATCAGCGATCTTGACAAACGAATTGGAGACTTGAACACGCGGCTTGACGAGATGAACGACCGCTTCAGCGATATGAATGCCCGTTTCGACGAGATGATTGCCACGATGAACGCCCGCTTCGACGAGATGAACGCCCGTTTTGACGAGATGATTGCCACGATGAATGCCCGCTTCGACGAGATGAATACGCGCTTCAGCGATTGAAACACCCGTTTTGACGATCTGAGCCGCCAAGTGGATACCCGAATTGGCGGTGTGAACAAGCGCATGGATGACATGAACGACAACATTAATGCCCGCTTCAACGAAATGAATGCGAACATAAATGCTCGAATCGATGACCTGCGCACCCAGATGAACCGAGAACACGACAACCTTGCCCAAAAAGTCGACACCCTGACCGACACTGTGACCACCCACATTTCCGACCAATCCATCCACCAACCCCCGCGAGTGTAACCGCCGCATACGCCTGCTACCGATATGTCGCCTTCCTCCTCACGCGCCTCCCGCCGCCTGAATCCTGCCAATCCAGCAAGCGAGTGAATAACGAGTGATCAAGTGAGTGGACAGCGAATGCGATAGAAATCCCATAGAGATCCCGTGCGCACCCCACATATACTGGTCACTGACCACTGTTTCGCCATCCCCGCCCACCCGAGTCGTAGGCAGTTCCCTTGCTCCGCCCATGCTCTGAATGATACGGCATGAATAATCGCGACCTGGAGGTCGCTCCTACATTGCACTCCTCCGGAGAGTGCGGGGTTTAGGACGCATCGATTTCTACGCAATAAGGGGAAGGCATAAAGTCGCTGAAATGATGAAACCCTAGGGTTTCTAGGGGTTTGTATTCTTACCATACCTTACATACGACTGAGAAACTTAATCTTGACAAGAAAAAACTGAAAATGTATAATTTACCTGAACTTTCCCACCTAACAGGGTATTTCATAGTACCCTACCACCACTGCCCGACAACACCGGAGAATAATCGTGAAAAAGAGTAAAAGGTCAGATTCAGCAAGTCAGGTCTACGCATCTCCTCCCATGTCATCTAAAACAACTGGAAGTTCCCCTCCCATTGATGGGGAGGAAAATGATATGCTCAACGATCCGGATTTTATGGAACGCTTTGAGCAAGCGATGGATGATATAGCAAACGGGAGGACGAGGAAGTGGAAAGGCATTAAGCGCAATGTATAATATTGAGTCTACTAAGTCATTCGACAAGCAATGCAGACGGCTGCACATAGATAAGGATGAGGAAATGGCTGAACGCATTGAAGAAACCATAGACGAGATAGCCAAAAATCCATTTCGGGGGAAAATGAAAGGAGGCGGAAAATTTGAAAATTGTTACAAGCGACGAATTGGTGATTACCGCTTAGTGTATTTGATTAACAAAGAAAAACAAACGTGTTATCTAATTGATATTGACCACAGAAAAGATGTTTACAAGTAGTTACTGAATACCCTTCCCTTACATCCGCCTACCACACGCAAACCCCGCCAAACTCAAATTGAGCCCGAATCTCAATAACTGGTAATCCACTATATGTTGTGGTCAAAATCTGCATCTACCTATTGCGGATTTCTATTGACATTGTACTCCTCCGGAGTGAGAAAGATTTGGCGAATCGCATTGCGCACCCTACTGGTCACTAGCCACTGGCCACTGCATTTCAATCACAGTTCAGACGATTTCGCCTTCCCCACCCACCCGCATCGCAGGCAGTTCCCTTGCTCCGCCGTGGCGTTCATTGAGACCGCATGAATAATCGCGACCAGCAAGCGAGTGAATAGATCAAGCGACTGAATAAGGAGGGATCAAGTGAGTGGATAGCGAATGCGATAGAAATCCCATAGAGATCCCAGCGCGGTAGAAATCCTGCAAGCGAGTGAATAGATCAAGTGACTGGATAAGGAACGCGATAGCTAATCCCGCGCGGTAGAAATCCGCTGGAGGTCGCTCCTACATTGCACTCCGCTGGAGTGCGGGGATTGGTAGATCTGCCATACTATTGACATTTCACTCCTCCGGAGTGAGGAAAGTTGGTGAATATCCCGTGCTATTGACGAAGGAATCGCGACCTGGAGATCGCTCCTACAGCAAACCACGGTGCGCCGCTTCTAAATCATGGTAATCATCATAATCACATGAATCACAGTTCAGACGCTTTTCCCACTTGACAACACGCCAAAAGCGGCGTACAATTGGGGCAACATTGTTGAAAGGAGTAAGGCACCATGACAAACCCGCAATTCATAACGCTCATTGTTAGCTTCACCGTGGGATTCGCGACCATTTTTTATTACATGGTATCCGTTCAAGGCAAGCGATTCAGCGATATGAACAATCGAATCGGTGATATGAACAATCGAATCGGTGATATGAACAATCGAATCGGCGATATGGACAATCGAATCGGCGATATGAACAATCGAATCGGTGATATGAACAATCGAATCAGCGATATGGACAATCGAATCGGCGATATGAACAATCGAATCAGCGATATGGACAATCGAATCGGCGATATGAACAATCGAATTGGTGATCTTGACAAGCGGATAAGCGACTTGAACACCAATATAAATGCCCGGTTCAGCGAAATGAATGCGAATATCAACAACCGCATTGACGACCTCCGCGCACAAATGCAGCGCGAACACGATAACCTCTCCCAAAAACTCGACGCCCACATTTCCGACCAGACCATCCACCAACCCCCGCGAGTCTGAGAACAATACCCTCCGCCGCTTCACCGTGTGTAGTAGGCGGTCTCGACACCCCCTTTAATCTGTGTATTCCGTGATCCGCTTCCCATTGAAAAAAACGTCCAAACATTGTAAAATATGAGCGCGAATTCAGGGAACATCCGCAATCGAAATTCCCTCGTGGGAGAATGCCGCCTCACGGAGTTTTCATGGCAACGGGGGATGGCGCCTCGTACACGCCCCATATTGCACTCCGCTGGAGTGCGAGACGTTGGTGGATCCGCCATACTATTGACATTTCACTCCGCTGGAGTGAGGAGGATGCGGTGATTCACGAAGAAAGTCGTGCAAACGCGCGGTGACCAGCGGGGCAAGATGCCCCGCCTACGGATGGTGGGATCAAGCGACCTATCGCGGTAGGTGGGATCAAATGAGATCAAGGGAACGAATAGTGACCGCGATAGAGATCCCATAGAGATCCCGTGCCACCCTACACTTACCGTCCTTTAATCCGTGAAATCCGCTTAATCCGTTTAATCCGTGATTCAGACAGAATAATCCGCTACCCCACCCCACATTGCACTCCTCCGGAGTGCGGGAGGTTGGTGGGTCCGCCATACTATTGACATTTCACAGGATTTACTATCGCGTTCGTTATTCACTCACCTGATCCACTGGAGTGAGGAGGATGCGGTGATTCACGAAGAAAGTCGTGCAAACGCGCGGTGACCAGCGGGGCAAGATGCCCCGCCTACGGATGGTGGGATCAAAGGAGCGAATAGCGACTGCGATAGAACTCCCTTCCGAACCCCGATAGTAGATCGCGTACACGCCCCACATTGCACTCCGCTGGAGTGCGAGACGTTGGTGGATCCGCCATACTATTGACATTTCACAGGATTTACTATCGCGTTCGTTATTCACTCACTTGATCCGCTGGAGTGAGGAGGATGCGGCGATTCACGAAGAACGTCGTGGAATCGCGCGGCGACCGGCGGAGCAAGATGCTCCGCCTACGGATGGTGGGCTCATGGTGGGCAGTGCCCACCCTACACTTATCGTCCTTTAATCCGTGAAATCCGCTTAATCCGTTTAATCCGTGATTCAGACAGAATAATCCGCTACCCCACCCCACATTGCACTCCTCCGGAGTGCGGGAGTTGGTGCGTTTACCGTGCGGTTGACGTAGGAATCGCGACCTGGAGATCGCTCCTACAGAGGATGGTGGGATCATGGTGGGCAGTGCCCACCCTACATATACTGGTCACTAGCCACTGGCCACTGCTTCTCCGTTTTTTTGAAACCCGGGGATTGGGGGGTTCGTTTTCCGTGTCTGTAGCAGAATATATGTCGGGAGCCCGCGGACTTCCCCGCGTCGAGAAAAAGGTAAAAAAACTCTTGACAAATTTCCAGATTCGTTATATTATGTGCCCAAGTTGTGGTCTTAGTGCGTCACAACCGGTGTTTCGGATCACGGCTTCATCATAATCTAATCCGCTCCACACCCGCTGAAAACCCCGCGGATACCGGAGCGCATACAATTACCGATTCAGTCTGAGAAGTTCCCATACTCAGACCGGACTTGCACATCTCGAACAGTTCCGAGATGTCGTTCAGTGTTTTGGGTTTTACGCAATACGTATTACGCATTGCCTTCTGCCAACACGTTCAACGGCGTAACCCTACTTAATTATTCTCAGTAAAAAGGATAATCACTCCTTATGCATAGTTCAATTCAGTCTTGTGATGTGAATCAGTCTTGTGATGTGAACAAGAACGATAAACCCAAATTCAATGCTACAGCGAACACAAAACCCAGGAGGTATAATAAAATGATGTGTAGCACTTGGAAAATCAGTATATTCGGTATCGTGGCGCTCATGCTGGCGTTCGGCATGATGGCGCACGATGTCGCGGCACAGGTAAGTTACAGTCCCGTCGTCATAACAGTTGGTGGTATTCCCGATGACGGCTTGCGGGCGGCTGGAGAAGCAAGCGCGATCACGTTTGCAATTGCCACAACAAATACAGCCCAAAAAGACGGCAAGATTACCATCACGATCCCCTCCGGGTGGTCCCGTCCGTTTCTGTCCGATTCGACCGATGCGAGGGCGGGGGCGGTGTCCTATTCACCAACCGATCTGCCCGCGAATACGACGGTTGCGGTCTCGGGCAATCAACTGATTTTCAATGTGAAAAAGGATGTGGCAAGCAATACGTTGGTGTTCAGTTATCACAATGTAAAGTTGCCAGCTCGCGCCGGTATTTACACCTTCAACGTAAGTTCGACGATACATGACACCTTGCCCCGTCTCAATCCTGGAGAGGGCATCAACGGTGACGAAACTAGTGAGACACTTAAAGGCGATGGGCGTTACATAGCCGTTAAGGTCGGGTCGGTGGCGAGCGGCAAGGGAAAATTCGTGTTAACTGCACCAGCGCTCCCCAAGGGTAAATACAAAGGTTCCGGAGAAAATCCAGCATATAATTACGACGAGCGCAATCTGGTGTATTCGGAGCAGGCGTTGGGCAATTTGGTGTTCACCTTTACCGCCATCGGAACCATGTATAAGGGTTCTACAGTCACACTGAAGTTGCCGGCAGAGAGTGGTGGCAATAATACCACCCCGGCGTGGGATGTCGGTTTGCGAGACGATAACAATGATGGCGCGGCGGACCCGGGCGAGTTGAGTGTAAGCGGTGCCGATCTTGTCACCACCGGTGACGATAGAACGACCACAACCAAGGTGGTTGCCAAGCTCGCCAATACCGTCCAAACCGGTCATCGGGTTGTGTTTACCATCCGGAGCGTCAAGGCGCCTAAAATTGAAACTGCTATCGACGACGTAATCGCGGAGTTCACCCTCGAAACCGATTCGTTAGCGTTGGTTGGTGAGAGCGCTGGCACTTCTGCAGCTCTCGGGGATAAAGTCTCCTTCGCTGTGCATGGGAAACATGGCACCGGGAAGGTAGAAGTTTCCGCAGGAGGAGTAAGAACGGGGGATGCCGAAGCCAACTTGGTGTTGAAGTTCACCGCCGGAGGCGTCATGTTGGAGGAATCCGTGGTTGAAATCATGGTGCCTGCCGGCTGGAATCCCTCGCCCTATGTAAGCCTTATATCAGGGGAGAGTACTCCCAAAGGACACGTAGCTCAAACTGGCGATCGTAGAGGTGACACGGTTAAGGTTGCCAACAGAAAGATTATGGTGACCCTCGGGACCAAGCTTGCGAAAGACGGTTCCTTTGACGTTACGTATTACAACGCCAAAGCTCCCAAGGCACAAGGGAGTTATACCTTCTCTTCAAAGGCGAGTTCGAATAAACTTGGTACCCCGATGCCAATCACTAGCCCGACGGTAAACGTTATCACCGGGCACGGCAGCGGAACCATCTCCCTGATGCGCGGCGGCAGTACTTTTACGCAAGCGATAAAGAAGGCAAATGTCGGCACGCTGACGTTCAACTATAGTCCCGCCGGGGTTATGCCGGAGGATTCTAAGATCCAAATCACTTGGCCCAATGGATGGTCGGCGCCGCGACGCGACAACGCCGACGGCAGATACGACGAAGGCGAGATGGTGGTGTCTCCCGCCGGCAAAGTAAAGAGTCTTGTGCTTACGCGCGGCGCCACGGGCGATAACCCGACGCGGCACAAAGCGGTCATCACCACGAAGGCGTTAACGGCGAGCGATCGCATAACGCTTGCCTACCGCAACGTCAAGGTTCCCGATGTGGATCCGCGCTCCGACACGTTTGAAACGAGGGTGCTCTCGGGGAGCGGGGATATTACCCTCCCCGGTGCCAGGCTCGACTCCAGCCCGGTGGTTGGCATTGGGCAAGCGCCGGACGGCTCCGGAAGCATTATGGCGAGCATCGGCAAAGCGGATGCCGGCTCGATAGTCGACATGATCGACTTCACCTACACCGCGGGCGGCTCGATGGCTGTTAGCGCACAAGTTGAAATTACCGTCCCCGATGGCTGGTCGCCACCAGTGCTTGAAAACAATGACGGCACGGTGAACGTCGGTGAAAGTTCGGCTGCAGGTGCGGGCGCGCCGACGCTATCCATCAGCGGCAACATGCTCACCGTTACGCTGGGATCGCCCCTGAGCAAGGGCGAGCAGTTCAAAGTTACCTACAAGAAAGCCACGGTGCCGAGCGCCGGGGGCACCTATCGCTTCGCGACGAAGTCAAAGGTGAGTTCCGGTGGAACGCTGACGGCGCTCGCGCAGAGCCCGTCCGTCGTCGTGTCTCAGGTGGCGTCCGGCTCCATCGCGCTAACATCGGCCGACGGTCCGTTGACCTCAGCCGCGCCCGGAATGGGACTCGGAAACTTGGTGTTCACCTTCGCCGCGGGCGTGCAGATGCAGACCGGCGCGCAGGTAATTATCACCATTCCTCTCGGTTGGACGGCTCCCTTCGTGGACAACAACGATGGCGTTGACGCCGCCGGCGAAGTATTATTGACAGGAATGGCTGACCTCAGTGTCGGCGGAGGTGGCGCGCAACCTTGGATGTTGACCGCCACCACGACCGCCACGCTGCAAGCCGGCAACACGCTGACATTTACCTATAAGAAGGTGCAAGCGCCTGCCACTGAAGCGACCTACGAGTTCATGACGAAGGCGTCGATCAACCCCGGCGCAACAGCGCTGCCGCTGTCCAGTCAGCCGAGCGTGATCGTCCGCGCATCGGTCGCCGCCATTGACGTTACAGCCATGCCGTCGAGCGTGTTTATTGGCGATGACATAACCGTAACCGTCGGCCTTGAGAATGCCGCTGGCGACCCCGCCAAAGCATTGGGCGATGTGGTTGTCATGCTGTCCAGTTCGTCTGAAACCGGTAGTTTTACCGACGCCGATGGCAACGCCATTACCTCCGTCACCATTGCGGACAACACCTCAATGGCGTCTGCCACTTACGGAGATTCGACCGCCGGCATGGCAAAGATTACCGCTACCTCCGGCACGATGACTTCCTCGGTGGATGTCGAGGTGAAATCCACCATACGTGACCTCGTGGTGAACAATAGGATTGTCAAGGGTGGATCCACGATTATGGTTTCCGCAACCGGTAAAGCCGGCGGTGGCACCGTCACGGTCATGGATTCCGAAGGCACGAAAGTCGGAACCAAGAAGGCGCTTGATCCGGTCGGAGATGTCGATGCCGATGGCGATCAAGAGTATTCGCGCTCCATAATGCTGCCGGCGACGCTCGACGACGGCATGTACACCCTCAGCGTCGAGATTCAAGGCGCTACCGACAACTCGTTGATGATCGAAGTGGTGAACGACCAGACGCCGCCGTCCGTCAGTAATGCCGACGTGTCGGAAGATGTGGTTGTCAACGGCGATTCCTTCACGCTTTCCGCCAGCGTCGCCATGAACGAATCGATGGTCGCGATTACGTCCGTCACTGCGGATCTCGGCGGTTTGGATTCCACCCAAGCCGATGGAGTGACGTTGGATGAGCTTTCGAGTTCACCCGGCAAGTATTTCACCATCATCACGGTTGACGATGCGAACGAAGCGGAGGATGACGAGTACACCATCACCATCACCGCCACCGATGCCATCGGCAACAAGGATTCCGACACGGTGATGATCACCTTGGAGAACGACCCGAGCGTGCTGACCTCCGCCGAAGTCACTCCGGGTAGCGGCAAACCGGGTGAGACCATCTGGATTAAGGCGATGGGTTCCGCGGGCGGCAAAGCCGCGGCGACCGTGAACAATGCCGAATCCGGTATGATGATTGCCCAGGTGACGCTTGTCGAGGATGCGGACAACGCCGGAATGTACAGCGCCGGTCTCATGATCGTTGAGGACGCGCACCCTGCCGGTGTGTACGATGTCACCGTCACCCTCGGCACGAAGTCGAAGACGCTTTCCGGCGCCTTGACGGTCGAGCCTCCGGGATACGACTTCACATTGTCGATCGGCGCGGGTACGCACCTGATTCACGTGCCGCTCGACGTGACGAAGGTGGGCGGCGCCGACATGGCGATCGCCACCGTGCGCGATCTGTATAAGGCGCTCGGCGATGCCGTCAACATCATCATCACCTTCGGTGCGGACGGGAGTTGGAATTCGTACTTGGGCGACGATGCGCCGGGTATGGCTTTCGGCGACATGATGCTCGGCGACTCTACCGGTCTCGTGGCTGTCATGAACAGCGCGGCAACGCTCGAGTTGACGGGTGAAGCGCTCGGTACCGGCGGTGTCTCCACCGTCATGCTGAACGCGGGCAACAACCTCGTGGGCGTGCCGCTGGATAGCGATCAGATCCCCATGATTAGCAGCGTTCTCGGTTCACTGGTCTCCGCGGTCGTGGTTTCCAACGCGGCGGGCGACGGTTTCCAGACCATCACGCAAGCCGGCGACCCGGGCGACGGTCCGCTCATGGGCGGTCGAGGCTACATCGTTGTGGCTGCCGCCACGGGTAGCATACCGGTTATCGGAAGCCCGTGGCAGAACATGATGGATAGCGGCGGTACGATGACTGCGCCGCCTGTCGCGTTCGGCGTCAAGACGCCTGTCCTGAATGTACAGGGTAAGTTGATCGACGAAGCCGGCATGATGTCGATTGACGGTCTCAACGTCAGCGTCAGGAACCTGACCACCGGCGCGGCGCTGGGGAACACGCTCGCGACGGATGAATACAGCATGACCTTTGTCAAGCTGAACAGCAGCGCCGCGGTGGTTGGCGATATCCTCGAGATTAAAGCCGACTCCGGCAATCCGTTGCTCGGTATCCGTCCGGTACGGCATGTTGTCACCGCCGAAGACGTGCTCAACAACAGCATCAGCCTGCCCGACCTCGTGACCTACGAGATCCCGGCGCAGACCGAACTGCTGGCAAACTATCCGAATCCGTTCAATCCCGAAACGTGGATTCCGTTCCGCCTCGCTGAAGACGGCAATGTCTCCTTGAGCATCTACGGAGCATCCGGCAGCCTCGTCCGCACCATCGACGTTGGCTTCACGCCGGCGGCTGTCTACGAAGGACGTTCGGACGCCATCTACTGGGATGGTCGGAACAACTTCGGTGAGCAGGTCTCCAGCGGCATCTACTTCTATCACCTGAATGCGGGCGACTTCTCAGCCACTCGCAAGATGGTCATCGTGAAGTAGGTTTTAGCCTGTGCTAAACCGATTAGCTGCCGGGCGCTCCGCTAACGTTGTTGTTGCGCTTGGCAGCTAATTTTTTGTGTAACTAAATGATGCGTAATGCGTATTACGTAATAGGCGCGGCGAGATCCCTCTCCCAAGAGATGCTTATTACGTATTACGCATTATTTGTTTTCACTCCTTCAATCATCACCTCAACACACCCAACGCAATTTCTCCGAACATTTTTCAATTAACACGGATTCGCATGTTCCCAAACCGCAAAAATGCCATTATAGGGGGTTCGGTCATTGCCGTTGCGGCGGCAATTGCGTTATCATGGGGATTCGCAGCGAACGGCGGATCCAGCGGCGCTGCTGCCGGCGGGAACTGGGCAAGCATCCCCCTGTTAACGGTAATCGTGGGGATATTTGGAGTAATCTTCGCATTTTTCCAAACCTACATGCTGTTTGCTATAAGGCAGTTGAGTAATCAAATGGGGCAGATGGACGCGCGGCTTACAAACCAAATTGGCGAGTTGGAAAAGCGAATGCATGAACGGTTCGTGCTTATCGAAGGACGTTTTACGCAGTTGGAGAATCGAATAGACAATCGCATAGATGGCCTGGAAAATCGAATCGATAGTCGTTTTGCACAGGTGGAAGAACGGTTTACACAGGTAGATATACGATTGGATAACATCCACCAGAATTACGTTGACGATATGAAATACCGGCTTCGGGAGGAATGATGCGGCTCGAAACGATCGGGCGAAATACCATTTCCCCGTAGGTCGGGCTTCTAGCCCGACGTGCTTGTAGGAATCGAGGGAATCTGCTTGAAGTGGATTGACAAATTAACACTCGGAAAACCGGGAGATTTCTTAAGGTTCTGCTGGCATTTATCCGAGAGGCGCCTGAAATTCGCTGATATACGCCGAATCGTAGGGGCGAGGTTTCCTCGCCCAACGGGTTGGGAAACCCAATCCCTACGGAAATCGGCTCAATTTTCAAATGTCAACAATACCTAACAATTGGTAGCAACTTGCGTTACACATCACTTTTCTCAATAAATAAATTGAAAATTTCGCCTTCCCGTGCTATAATAGACTTCATGCTCATCGCGACGCAAATCCACGTCCACACTTTACGCATTATTTAACTTAACATCATAGACTTCGACTTCTCGTGTTTATTTTCTTCTTAGGATACATTTCATCAATCACTTGTTTTCTTGATGACGCATATAAATCGCGTCGCTAAACAGAACTTTGGAGGTTAAATTCTAAAATATGAGTAATCTCAGAGGAAGACTCGTTTGGTTTCTCTGTTGTGTAACCCTCGCCGCGGGGCTGATGTCCGCCGCGGGCGGTATCGCGCACGCGCAATCCGCATCCTCGTTCCTCCTGAGCGGAACCGTATCCGACAGCGACGGCGCGCCCGTTCAAGGGCTGTCCGTCGGGGTTGCCGGCTACGGTAGTTTCGTTACCCGCGCGGATGGCAGCTTCAACATACTGTTGATTCGACCCGGAGCGGCGTTCATAGTCAGCGTCGGCGACGTACTGAACATCACCGTAAACGACAGCCAGCAGCTTGTTACCACCCACCGCTATGAAATCACCGCCGCCGATATCGCCTCAAGTCCCCCCGGCGCCACCGTGAGCATCGAGTTGTCCGGTTTGGATGCGGTTTCGACACCTTCCAGCATTCCGGCGGACGGCATGTCCGCCACTGTCATCACCGCGAACAACGTGGCGAACGGCCAGCCTGTTACCGGCGATACCGTAACCATCACCGCCGACCAAGGGACAGTGGGCGATGTGACCGATAACGGCGACGGCACCTATACCGCGACGTATACCGCGCCGGAACTCGTCCTGGCAGCCAATACCACCGCCGCCATCACCGTCGAATCGGCAAACACGGGCGAAACCGCCGGCGTCGAGGTAACTCTCACACCCGTTCCGACGATCGTGTCCGTGACCGCCGGTCCAGCGCTCTTCACCGCCGGCGCCGGTGAAACCGGTACCATCGCCGTCTCGGTCTCGCGCGGCGGAAACCCTGTATCCGACGCCGACATTACCATTAGCGCGGACGCCGGTACCGTCGGAGATGTGACGAACAACGGTGACGGCGCCTACGGCGCATCGTATACCCCGTCCGATACGGTGGGCAGAGCGACCATCACAGCGACCGACGGCGTATCCGGAGCCAGCGGAATGGCAACGGTCAACGTGAACGCAAGTGCTCCCGCCAGCCTCGCGCTCAGCGTAACCCCGACCACCGTCTCGAGTAATGGGAGCGGGTTGGTCATCGCGATGGTCACAGATTCGTCCGACAATCCGGTTGGAGGGTTAACCGCCGAGGGGTCCGCCGGCGTCGGAACCGTTGGAGCCTTTGCGGAATCCAATGAGCCTGGAACCTATACCGCCTCCTATACCGCGCCCGCCGTCGAAGAGGACGGGACGGACGCTATCACCGTAACCGTCGGCGATCTTGTCGGCATAACGACGGTAGCCCTCACCCCCGAACCGCCGGTGATGGTCTCCGTCCTTGTCGTTACCGGTCAAGTGAACAAAGCCGATGGAACCGGAACCGTTCCGGGCGTCGATGTGGCAGTCACCGTGAATGGCAACATGTTAACCGCCGTCACCGATGGGAACGGAACCTACAGCGTGACTATTGTAGACCCCAACGGCGATGCCGCCAGCACCGGCGATGTGGTTAGCGTTGTCGTGACGGGTGACGACGGGAATGTTGTCGGCGCCGCGGAGAAGGTATTGACGAACGCGGACCTCGGCGAAGGGGATTCCTCCGTAGTAAGGGTCGATGTGGACACCAGCCTCGTATCCACCACAGCCGCGCTGGTCGTTACCGGAACCGTTTATCATGAAGGCGGGGTACTTCCCGTTGGACCGGGTATCGCTGTCAGTGTAACGAACAACGCCAACGCTATGAGCGTTAGCGGCATGACAGCGGACGATGGTACCTACACTGTCACCTTCCTGAATCCCAACGCCGATGTGGCGGGTACCGGCGATATGCTCACCGTCAGCGTCATGGCGGACGGAGCGGAGATCGGATCCGCCGGTCATACCCTTACCTCCGCCGAAGTCGATGCCGGGCGTGCCATGGTCGATGTCAACACGAACATGGTTGCCACCACACCCACGCTCGTCGTTACCGGAACCGTATTCCTGCTTGAAAGCGACGTGCCCGCGGGTCCCGGTTTGACCGTAGCCGTCTCTAACGACGACAACGACATGACGGCCATGGGCGTCACCGACGCGAACGGCGCCTACAGTGTGACGCTTCTTAGTACCGAGGCGCCCGCCGCGGAGACAGGCGATACCGTCAGTGTTGTCGTTTCTGCCGAAGGTGAAGAGGTTGGCTCTGCCAGCCACACCTTGACCGAAGAGGAAATCGGTAATCAGCGCGCCGTTGTGAATGTAGACACCACCATCCCCGCCGAGTCCTCGATATTCAACGTCAGCGGCACCGTACTGTTGGAAGACGGTGTTAGCCCGGCTCCCGGCGGATTGACCGTCACGTTAACGAATCGAAGCAATCCGGATATGACGTGGACTACCGTCACCGAAGCGGATGGCGGTTACAGCGTCACCATGCTTAGCGCCGCCATGGCGGTCGCCGCTACGCGCGATGTACTCGTTCTCGATGTCACGGTTATGGCTGACGATAACGTCGTCGGCACAACCTCCCGTACCCTGACAACGGGCGAAGTGCTCAGCAAACGCATCGGCGGCGTCAACATCATCACGAGCCTTACCGCCGATCCTTCGAATCAGATCGTTGTGCTCGGTAACGTCACCAATCCCGACGGGTCACCCGCGCGGGCGGGCGTCGAACTCCGAGTGACGCTCGGAACGAATCCCACGCGCACGATTATGACCGGAGCGGGCGGCGCCTATAGCACCACCTTCTTGGATACCGCCATGCCGGTCGTCAGCGTGTACGACAACGTGAACATCGTGGCAATCGACCGTCAGACCGGCGGAGCCGCCAACGAAGACATGAAGATCGCGTCGCATCACGTTCTCTCGGGCAGGATTACCTTCAACATCGCCCTGATTGCGGATGTGATCGACCCGGTCGCGGTGGCGACAAGCAGCCAAAAGTTTATTCAGAAGATGGAATCGGTCAATTTTTACGGCAACGAATCGAGCGACCTGATCACCGAGAACGTTCCCGGTATTATCGACAGCTATCTCTGGGAATTCGGCGACGGAAATACCTCCAGTTCCATCGACACGGCACATCAATACGCCGACTCCGGCAAATACGTCGTTACCCTTACGGTGACGGATATCGCCGGAAACGAAGGCATGGCGAGTCTTGATATTTTTGTCGACACCGTCCGCCTCGGCGGTATGTCGCTGAACACGGTGCACGGAAGAAATGTCATCGACAAGATTGTCAAGTTGGCGATTGCACGCACCGATGTGGGTCAATCCATCGGCGCCGAAGCCTTTCTCGAGATGATGCGGAGCAATCCCGCGACGCAGGCTGCCGTTATGGAAGCCCTCGACGCAATCCTTCCCCCGGGGATGGTGCCCGCTCAACTGCTTGATGCGGAGTTGCCGCTTATCTTCGAGGATTACGAGAATGTCGACCTCGAGAACTTCGGTAACGCGCTCACGGCACGTCCCGGGAGCGCCATGGGCATGGGTATCCTCGACTCCAAGGATGGCGGGTTCACCAGAATCGTTACCGGTAACAAACTCGACCTCTATCTCGCCACGCCGCGCGGAGACGTTGGCGGCGTCACGTTCCAATTGGACAGCCCCGACTTCGATCCGCTCACCGAAAAGGGCACGCGCGACGCCAGAGAAGCTGTAGCCGGCATGACCTTCCCGCACACTTTCCAGTTGGAAGAGGAACAAGCGGCTCTGCTGCTGCCCTCGTGGCCCGGTCTTGGGGAATCCGGTATTTTCTCCTCGGTGACCCTGCGGTACGCGTCCGACGCACTCCCGCCGGAATATGCGAATCTGCTGTCCAGGGGACGTCACGTACTGGTTGATCCCGCCGCTTACGCCAGCGCACCGCTTAGCCCGACGATGATTAACGGCGAGGTCGTGTGGAGCGGAGAGGTTGGAATCGAGACGGGCAAGATTTACTACTACTACTATGAAGTCGCATTGAATACGCCCGTGCCGCTTGTATTGGGCGAGGGTGCGACCACAATGCTCGAGCGCTACGCCATTCCCGATCCGCGCAACTTGCAGCTTGAAGACCGCGGCTTGGTCGACGCACTCTTCACCATGGGTGTGCAAGACGCCGTAGGGGCGTTGCTCAATCCGTATATCAACGCCATTGCCGCCGGTCAGGATATCTCATCCATAGACATTACGGAAGTGCTTAGCGGTGAGGCGCTGCTCAATCTCGTCGGATCGCTGTTTGAAGCGTCGATACCCCTGTACATGGACATCATGACGACCATGGATCCGCAGATGGTGTCGGTCTTTACCGTTCCGATGTCAACCGCGGATCAATCCGTCTGGTACACCACCATCGATCTCTCCGGCTTGTCGGATGGGATGCACACCATCGACGCCCACGCGTTCGATATGAACGGGGTCCAGATTGACAACCGTCCGGTCTACGACAAGGCGTTTTGGCTGGATCGCTCGGCGCCCGCGATCGATATTTCGGTCGATAACGGTCAGAACTCCGCCATGTACACCCGCGACGACGGCGTCATCATCGCTACCGGATTGATAACACCGGATCCGAACCAGATGGCATCGTTGATGCTGAATGCCAGCACCATGGACGGCACGGAAGATCTGAGCGATTTCATGTTCCAGATTATCCGGCACAGCGACGATCCGGCGAGCCAGATGGGGAACACCTGGATGCCGCTTCTCGATCCGTCGATTGCACCCATGGTCGGCGGGCTGTCAGCCGAAACCTTCGACGTGTTCATCGCCTCCGCGTTCAACGACATGTTGTCAATCAATGCGCGCGCAGGCATGCCCCCCGGTATGCTTCGCTCGCAAGAGTTGATTATTCGGGGCATGAATAACGATCCGGCGATCATCGCCGGCGAATACGGTCTGCGTGCCGTCGGTATGGATAACGTGGGCAACCTGTCTTCCTTCACCATGCCGGTGCGGGTGGATATTGTGCCCCCGGATCCCGACCAGGCGGTTATCACCAACATCGTCATCGGGGATTGCAACAAGGATGGCGACCTCGAGGATCCGTTCGAGAGCCAGGCGCCCGGGGAATCCACCATCTTCGCCAACACCGGAAACCTCACGCTGACGATCGATATTCCGAATCGAACGCCGCACCCGTTGACCGGGCTCGTGGTCCAGTATAAAACGGCACACGGGACCGCGCAATGGATGGAAATCGCTTCCATCGACGCTCCGGGTGATGTCGAATGGAATATCGATAATTTTGACAGCCTGTTGAACAGCGGAGGAGATCCGCGGCTTTACGTGCGCGCCGTAGCCACCAACGCCTTGACAATCACCGATCCCGATCCGGCGGCGCCGATAGTTGAACTTGATGCCGGTGTCTGCCCGGTTGAACCGGAGCATATCGCGGTCAATGTTGTGCCTGCCGGCACGAACGAAGAAACCGGCGGATACTGCGGAATCATCACCGTGTACGGTTACACCGCGGGGAGGACCATTCCGGAACTCGCGTCCGTGCGGTTCGACCTGACGTTGCCCGACGGCTCTACAATGACAATCGGCGAAGCGACCGAATCCGAGGTTCTATCGGGACTGCTTGCCGCTGACTTGGTAACCGTGCTCGGCAATCTCGTGAGTGTCATTGCGCACGACGGTATGGGAACGTCCGCACCGGAAGCTACCTACCGCAAGTGGTCGATTACCTTTAACACCGCGTCGCTCCTCGACTCGCTCGACACGGCCTATGTCGTTAGCGCCACCATGATAGGCGCCGACGGTATGGAGTACGCGCCGATTGCCGGCGGTACGGACGACTTCCTCCTCCATAACGGGGATGTGGAAGTCGGTACGACCATCACCGCCGTAGCCGATGCGTACGGTGCGCTTGAGATGACCGCTGGCGGATTCCACCAGCTCGGTGGTATCACCGCCGAGGGGTATGACACGCCGGTTGCCAAATTGACCGCCGATCCCGCCGCACCGGATTGGAGAGTATCGGGAGTTCACCTCCTTGTCCATATGCGCAACGAGGACGGGTCCAAGGGCGATGCCGTCGATGTCGGCGAGGTCACCGTTGAAGAAACTGTCAGCGTTGACATGGCGGACATGACCAAGACGAGCAGCGATAAGATTTTCACAATCACCATTCACGACCTGAGCGTGCTCGGTGTCGGCGGCGACTATGTGCTCCAAGTTCTGGCGCACGACTCCAAAGCGGAGCCGGATGTCGAAGCGGAAGATCCCGCATACGGCGTTGCTGCCAATGTCGACAACTTCACGCCTCCGCCGATGATCACCATCGACGGGAGGGGCGAGGGCATGAGCCTCGCCGACTTCATGGCGGCTCACCCGCTAGGTTATCGCATCGCTCAGTCGGACAACAATATGTTCCCGTTCTCCGTGAACGCCCCCGGCGTGCTGATGGGCGACATCACCGTTCAGATCGACGGCGGAACCTTGGCCCCCGATCTGGTCACGATAGACGGTATGCGCCACGAATTTAGTATTGTGGCGAGCACTTCTACCACCGGCGAAGGCGATCACCCCGCGAGCGGTACGGTCACGAAACGAAACGGCAGCGTGAGTTTCGATCTGGTGAACCTTGCCATCGACCGACTGGCGCCGATAATCACCGTCCTGTCGCCGACCGAAGATGACGAGGTAAGCGCACTGCCGACGATCCATGCCATCTATAACGACGGCGAAGGATACGGCATCGCGGTTGCTTCCGACGATCCGCTGGATGTCGCCGCGAACGTCGAGATTCAGATTACCCGTCTGAATCCGCCGGATGAAAGCAGCGTGCCTGTCGATCAGAATCAACTGGACGATGCCGATGACGAGGTGGTTTACTCGCCCGACGATGCACTGGCGGGCGGCGCCTATCGCACGGATGTCTCCGTTACCGACAAATGGGGCAACAGGAGCACGGCTTCCGGCGAGTTCACAGTTGCCGGTACCGCACCCTCTGTCACCATTCTGTCCCCGATGGCGGACAGCGTTTCCGATGACGGAATGCCGCTCATCAGCGCTGTTGTCACGGGAAGCGGGGCGTTGGAGGTCGTCACGATGATCGACGGCGAAGCCGTTGATGCCGCGATTGACGGGAAAAACCTGAGTTATACGCCGGATCCGGCACTTGGTGAGGGCGCTCACACCGTCACCATTACGGTGACCGATCCTGATGGAAAGATGGCGGATGCCTCCGTCACCTTCAGTGTTGAATTCGATCACTCCCCGCCGGTCGTCACCGAGGCGAGCCCGGAGGGAATGGTCTGGGGTGGGGATGTAACCTTGTCCGTCACCGCTGTCGACGATCAGTCGGGAGTGGCAAGCATAGCTATCGCGCTTGACGGCGGCGAAGCCGTGGACGGCGCCACTCGCACTGTCGAAGGGTTGGCGGTCGGTCAGCACATGGCAACCGCCACCGTAACCAACGGCGACGGCTATTCGCAGGACTACAGTTGGACATTTACCGTAGCCAACGATGAAGAGCCGCCGACCATCGGAAGCACGTCGCCGCACGGCGTTACGCGCACTACCATGCCGACCGTCACCGTCGGCGCCACCGATCTCACCGGCATAGCCTCCATCGCTATGGCCGTGATGAATAGCAACGGCGACGCCGTTGAAGGCGAGACCGTCATGGCTGAAGATGGCACCTCCGCCTCCTTCACGCCGGCCGGCGAATTGGCGAACGGAGTATATTCCGTCACCGCCGTTGTCGCCGACAACTACGGAAACTCCGCCAGCACGAGTTGGAGTTTCAACGTTGAAGCCAACTATGACACCACGATGCCCAGCATTGATGTCGTGTCGCCGCAGGGCATTGTCCGTGTGGAGATGCCGAGTGTCAGCGTTTCCGCATCGGATGCCAGCGATACGGCGCAAGAGGGACTGTCCGGCGTCGCGAGTATCGAAATCTCCGTAGCCTCAAGCGACGGCTCGGCGGTCGACGGTGCGTCCGAATTTGATGGTTCGGGTTCGGCTGTCTTCACCCTGGGCGGCGCGTTGGCTAACGGCGAGTATATGGCGAATGCCACCGTGACCGACAACAGCGGGAATACGAACACCGCGAGTTGGACGTTCACCGTCGAGGTCATTAGAGACGAGACCGCACCGGTCATCGGAAACACATCGCCGCAAGGGATAAGCCGGAGCGCCATGCCCGAGATTAGCGTCGCCGCTACCGACGAAATGTCGGGTATCGGGAGCATCGAAATCTCGGTGATGAATAGCGCCGGTGGAGCGGTTGACGGCTCGATCGCGATGGGAGACGGTTCCGCTGTCTTCACGCCGGGCGCCGCGCTCCCCAACGATACCTATACGGCAAGTACGGTCGTCACGGACAACAGCGGCAATGTGTCCGACGCGAGTTGGAGTTTCACCGTTCAAGTCGATGTCGATACCACAAGCCCGAGCATAGATGTCGTCTCGCCGACGGGGATTGTCCGTGTGGATATGCCGTCCGTCAGCGTGTCTGCGTCCGATGTCAGCGACACCGGGCAAGCAGGACTCTCGGGCGTTGCGAGCATCGAGATCTCGGTAGCCGCGAGCGACGGTTCCACGGTTGACGGGTCCACCGAGTCTGACGGTTCGGGTTCGGCGGTCTTCATTCCGGGTGCCCCGTTGGCTAACGGGCAATACACCGCAAGCGCGACAGTGACCGACAACAGCGGTAATGCCAGCACTACGAGTTGGAGTTTCACCGTCGAAGTCATAATGGACATTGCCGAGCCGGTCATCGGCGTAACCTCACCCTCGGGCATCGTCCGAGTCGATATGCCGACCATCACCGCGTCTGCTACGGACGAGATGTCGGGCGTTGGGAGTATCGAAATCTCGGTACGCGCCAGCGACGGTTCCGGTGTTGCAGGTTCCTCCGAATTTGATGGGGGCACCATGGCGAGGTTCAATCTGGCGGGCGGATTGGCGAACGATACCTACACGGCGACCGCGGTCGTAACCGACAACGCCGGTAACGAGACGATGGGGAGTTGGTCCTTCACCGTCGAAGTCGTCATGGATACCATGCCGCCGGTCATAAACGCCACATCGCCGCAGGGCACTATCAGAACCGATATGCCGCGGGTGGACGTGTCCGCTACCGACGATATGTCCGGGATTGCGTCCTTCGCCATTCGCGTTGTGCGGAGCGACTATGCACGAGTGGCGGGTGAAGTGGTTTTCGAGGGCGGCACCAAGGCGTCCTTCAGACCAGCCAATGCGTTGAGGAATGACACCTACGCCGTGGCTGTCGATGTCACCGATAAGGCGGGCAATGTGACCAACGCGGGTTGGAGTTTCACCGTGCAAGTTGACTCTAACCCGCCGGTGATTAGCGCCAATTCGCCGCTGGGAATCGTCAGGGACGAGATGCCCAGAGTCAGCGTGTCCGCAACCGATGACGAATCCGGAATCGAGAATGTCGAGATCCGGGTGCTCGACAGCGCATTCCAGAGAATTGGTGGACGCACCGACTTCCAAGGCGGCACAATCGCCGCATTTAACCCGGATCGGGCGCTCCCGAATGATACCTATACGGTAGGTGTGAGAGCCACCGATAAGGCGGGCAACACGGCGGACGCGAGGTGGAGCTTCGTACTCGAAGCCGACCATACGCCGCCGGTCATCAATTCCCTGTCGCCGCAAGGCATCATCCGTGACGATACGCCGCGCATCAGCGTCTCCGCGACCGACGGCATTTCCGGTATTCAGAATGTCGAAATCCGCGTGCGGAATTCCGCGTTCCAGCGGATTGCCGGCACTACAACGTTCCAAGGCGGCACGGTCGGATCCTTTAGCCCGGCGAACCCGATGGCGAACGACACCTACAGCGTGGGTGTGAAAGTGACCGATAAGGCGGGTAACACGACCGACGCCGATTGGGCGTTCACCATCGAAGTCGACGAGGTCCCCCCGACCATCGGTGACTCGTCACCGCACGGCATCATCCGTACGTCAAGACCGCGGGTGACCGTCTCCGCAACGGACGACATGTCCGGTATCCGGAGCATCTCGATTCGTGTATTTGACGCGGCGTTCAAGCGGGTCGCTGGACCGACAACGTTCGAAGGTGGGACGTTCGCCAGTTTCAGACCGACGGGAAATCTGGTTAACGGCGTGTACTCCGTGGGTGTAGAGGTGATAGACAAGAGCGGCAACCGTGCCAATTCGGGTTGGAGTTTCACCGTCGAAGTGGACAAAATGCCGCCGAACATCTCGCATACGTCGCCTTCTGGAAGCGTACGCCCGGACAACCCGCGCATCTCCGTCGCCGCGACCGACGATCTGTCGGGTATCAAGAGTATCGTGATATCCGTGAGAGACAGCAACAGGAGTCGTGTTCCCGGCAGGACAGTGTTCGAAGGCGGCACACTTGGAACCTTCGTCCCGTCAGGCTCGCTGGACTACGGTACGCACTACGTCAGCGTCGAGGTCAGGGATAAGGCGAACAATGTCGCGAACGCGACATATAGCTTTACCGTTGAATCCGCAGACGGGCTCGCCGTGCTAAACGCGAGAAACTTCCCGAATCCGTTCGCCGGCGCGACGAAAATCGCGTTCACGTTGACGCGAAGCTCCGAGGTTAGTATCGAAATCTTCGATCTTTCGATGCGTCCCGTGTGGCGCATGAGTCCGAGGATGATCGAGGCGACCAAAGAGCACATCATCGGCTGGGATGGAACAACCTCGGGCGGTGAAAAGTTGGCGCGGGGCGTGTACCTCTGCCAGATAATGGTGCACGATAGCCTCAATCCGCAATACGCCATCCTCAAGATGGCAATTAAATAAAGAAGACTCTCAATCCCTGCCCCCACGCACGGGGGCAGGGGTTGGATTCCTCTTTACGCATTGCACATTATCCTTTTCAATGCTTTACATGGCTTAATTAATTTTTTCATTCTTTCGATATAGTTAAACACAAAGCGAACACAAATTACTCTACAAAGGAGAACAACATGATTCAGATGAAGCCGAAATTGATACTTGGGTCGTCCCTGGTTTTGATTGCGCTAATGGCTTTTGCTCCAATCTGCTCTGCCAACAGCGTCGACCTGGCTCCGTATCTGCGGCTAGGCGCGGGCGCCCAATCCATCGGCGTCGGCGGCGCGGTCACCGCAACGGTTGACGATGCCACCGCAACCGTCTGGAACCCCGCGGGATTGGCGTCCGTGAAGAATATGACGTTTACTGTCTCCACGTTTAATATGGGTTTCGACGCACGGCAAAGTTTCTTGGGTATCGCTAACAGTTTCGGAAACGGAGCGATCGGACTCGCCATATCGGGTGTAACCGTCGATGACATCGAATACCGTGACGGGAACGATATACGGCGCGGTACGTTCCGGCACAACTCAAACGCAGTATCACTTTCCTATGGACACTCCTTCGGCAATATCGGAATTGGCATCGGTGTCGGTGCACTCACGGATGTTTATAGTTTGGACGCCGAGCGCATCAACGGGTTTCGCGGCGCCGATATCGGTCTGATTGGACAGCGTACCTACACCACGGACAGCGGACGAGAGATTCCGATCTTTACCTACGGGCTGGCTGTTCGGAATCTCGGAAGTTCGCACAACGAAAGCGCGGTACCAATGCTTGTGGATGCCGGCGTAGCGTTCAAGCTGCCGAGAAAGGGCGCCGGGGTTACCTTCTCGTTTGATGTCGAGCATGAGTTTGTGAAGCTTGACGAAGCGACGACAGCCGCCAGCATCGGCGCCGAGTATAAAATCTCGAAGCGCTTTGCCATTCGCGGCGGCGCCATGGGCACGCGCGACCACCAGAGCCTGTTTGCCGGATTTGGTGTGAATGTGGGCGGGCTGCAACTTGACTATGCGCTCCAAGACGCACCGGCGAGTCGGTTGCACGGTAGTGGCACTACGCATCACGTTTCAATGTCCTATAGTTACTAATGAAGAGGCAATACTCATAACAGTAAGGAGAACCACCGCATGAAAGCAATGAAAACTGCCGTGAGTTTAGGACTGATTCTCTACCTTTGCGTGTCGCTGAGTGGCGTTCTGTTGGTGTTGGACGCCTCCGCTAAAATCACGCCGAAAGAGACTGATGACCCCACGGGATTTTATACAATTCAAAAGGGCGATACTCTCTGGCATCTTGCGAAGAAATATCGCCACGATCCACTCTTGTGGCGGGAATTTGAGAAATACAACATCTTCTCGAATCCGCACCTAATCTACCCGAACGAAGAGCTTCAAGTGTCCGCAATGTGGGGGTTCCCCGGTGTGGCGATGCCGGAACCCGAACCCCCGGTGACGGTTGCCGAGGTGGCAACAAAGTCTGAAATGGACATGCTCAAAGAAAAGTTCCAGGCGCATCTGATGTCGACCGAATCCGCCCTTGAAGAGATTGGTGGCGAGGTTTCCGAAGTGCACGGCGAGATTCACGGCATTCAGGAAACCCTTGATGGATTGAAGAGTTCCATGGATATGGGCGGCGAGGCGTTGTCGATGGCAAATATGGAAAACTCGAAAGCCATCGCCGGTCTGAACGACTCCGTTATGGGGCTGAGTGAGAAGTTCAAATCGCACATCATGGAGATGGAATCGGCGCACATGGAGCACGTCAAAGGCGCCGAGCATGTTGACGAGCACCTTGGGAATATCGAGAAGACGCTCGCGGGAATGAAGGCGGTTCAAGACGACACAGCCGGAAAGGTTGATAAGATCCTCAACCCGCCGAAAATGAAGTCGAAAAAGCGCCCAATCGCTTTTCTGACCGCATTGGTCGGCGGAGCCGCATGGGTAGCCATGAATTCGCTCGGTGATCGCGAATAGCCAAACGCGGCGAGCCAAACAGGAACAAAAGAAAAAAGCAGGGCAAATGCTCAACGGCATCCTCCCTGCTTTTTTTATTCCTACAGCAATCTTTAGCTCGACTTTGTACAAGAGTAAAACGGTTGGGCTGTACGGAAAGCCGTACGATACCAAAGCCGTACGATACCAAAACCGTAGGCGGGGCATCTTGCCCCGCCGTGTGCGAGTAAGAAACCGAGTTTTGAAGAAAAAACTCGGTTTCAACACGCATGGTTCAACTCGAAATGACTTTTCAAACACATCCTCCACTGCTTTTTTATATTGCCGATGTCGGTTTGTAGTAGTGCAATTCATTGCACGTCCGCCATATCCAGTATCGTGCCAAGTGGATCCTCTTACCCCAATTCAGCATTTCACGCATCACACGTTACGGATTCACTAAGCACTAGCCACTGACCACTGCTTTTATGTCACGCCTTCAAACCGCACTAGACCGTTTCATAGAAATATCGGGTGACCGAACCGGCGAATTGGGCGAATCCATCAACACCGGCTTGGTCTGGATTGGCGGCAACAAGGTTGTCTGCATCGCTGACAGCAGGGCAACCGAACACCGCACTCCCGCCAGTTGGCGCCGCGCATCGCGAATCATTGGGGTTGCACGCCAACTCCGAAAGCCCTTGCTCCTCTGGAATTTGTCTTTCCACAATGGGACTGGGCAAACGCCAAACCTTGCTGCCGAGCAAGCGGCTAGAGACGGTCAACAGGACATTATTCAGTTTCCCTTCGGCATTATCAGTGTTATCGAGGACGCACAAAAAAACGCATTTTCGACGGTCGAACTTGCACTGCCGGATGGTATCGTCTTTGTGGATGGCGCCGAAACGCTTTGCGGACACCTCACTATTTCGCCCCGGACCGTCGGCGCAAGCAGCGCTGAGGACGTGGCTTCGGGTATTTCAGAGTTGCTAGTCCAAATTGCATTGATACCCGCCGATGAACTGGTTTCTCAGCGCAGGACGCGCCTTGCCTCAATCACCCTATCCTAAACAAGCGTCGTAATCGGGCGGCAAACGACGTCCCGTCCCTCCTTGCAGCAACTGTTTTTTCTTTCATTCCGTGTCAATCTATGTTAATCTTGAATCTGGCCGTGAACGCATAATTCTTTCCGTTTCACGTCCCGCTTGCTTCTGAATTAACGGCTATTTCTCCATGATTGAAAAAATCTTCCGGTCATTTGTCAAGACAGTTCTGCTTCCCGTTGCCAAAGCCCTTTCGGCAGTTGGGGTTACGGCGAATATGATTACGCTCGTTGGTCTGCTGGTCAACGCGGTCGCCGCATTCTTTTTGGCAACCGGACGATTGGTAGCGGCGGGAGTTCTAATACTTTTCGGCGGAAGTTTCGATGCGATGGATGGCGTTGTTGCCCGCGTCAGCAACAAGGACGAATCCAACCCCTCCGGTGCATTGCTTGATTCCGTGATCGATCGCTATTCGGAAGCGGTTGTCTTTTTCGGCGCGATGATCTACTTCTATCACCTTTCCCACTTGCTGGGGGTGGTCTTGGTCTTCGCTTCCGTAATCGGATCAATTCTTGTAAGCTACGTCCGCGCCCGGGCCGAAGGCCTCCAAGTCGAATGCAAAGTCGGACTGATGCAGCGTCCGGAACGAATCGTGCTCTTGGCGCTCGGCGTTCTCGCCCAAGGTATAATCATCAAGTACTTCTCTTGGGAATCCAATGGCATCATTCTCGTCTGTGTATTTGCTTTTCTCGCGTTAACTGCTCACGTCACCGCCCTCCATCGTCTCGTCTTTTCATACTCCCAACTCAACAACCGATCCACTGACTAGGTTCTGTTTACATTTCATCGCCGCCAGATCATTGAGAAGGGCACAAATAGGTGCACTCATATAATCAAATCGGGTAAAACAACCATGTCTGTGTTATGAGTGAGGGCGGGGAAGATCTCTATCGTACTCCTTGTTCAGTCGCTTGATCCCCGCCCCTACGATTGAGGCAGAGGTTACGTTCAATGAAATCGTGGTATGCACCCAGGAGCCGTGGGGGTTGGGTCCCCCAACCCGTTGGGCGCCTCCTTCAATTTGTGCGCCCGCCTAACATAAATGTCAACAGAATCTAGTGGACAAAAGAGGAGCATATGGCGACTGCGATTAGGACCGATAGAGATCCTGTACAGGACTTCGCGTCGCCTTGTCCTCCACGAAACCTAACGGTTCCACAAGTATCCTAACTTGAATACAATCACTCGGTTTTCCAGTCGCAGCGTGTCCCCATTCGTCCGCCATCCCTCATTATATCCCACAAATAGGTTGCTCTTTGGGCTGTACTCCCACCCAAACAGCAAACTTAACAGATAGTCTTCGGCAATCTGAATCGTACCATAGGCAGTACGTTCACGAGCCGCCTGCGCGAAGACGCGCACAAACACATCCCTAGTGAACAGATATGTGCCCCGCAGAGAACCAACCAGGAATCGCCCATCAATTTTCCGCCGTTCGTCCAGGCTCTGGGCAGAACTTCCGCGGAGGTCGATTGTAAAGTTACTCCGTGGACGTAGGGTAGCGACAAGAAAAACTAACCGTTGTAATCCGACAGCCTGTTGGTCGAAGTTGTAGTAATCGGAAACGTTAAACCCGAGCCATCCGGCAATCGGTTTGGAACGGTTGGTGTCAATACTCACTGTAAAATGGTTCGCATCAAAAATGTCTGACAACTCAATCTCTCTGCTGCGTTCGTATACTGCGCGGAGGCGACTCAAAATAGACTCTGTAAACACAAGCCCGGTAATTAATTTCACATCCGCGGCAACCAAATCCTCCGCAAAGTCCGCGGCAAGATGTAGTGTAGGATGGTCGCGTCTCCAGCGTTTGAAATAGTCGTTAGTGTAAAGCGTCTGAGAGACACCGCTTCCGGCGCCAAGAAACGGGCGCCAACGGTTTTCTGTCCGTGCGCTGTATGTTACCTCGGCATCAAGACGTTGCCATCCTCGATACGGTTCCTTTTCAAGAAATCCTGTCTGATTCGTTTCAAATCGAGGCCCGACACGCTCCAACTCCGCTTTGACATCCCACATATAATCTCGCTTGGCAAACTTTAAAATGTACGCGTCCCCGGCAGAGTTTCCGTCCGAATGTAGGCTGCGCGCAGCCTGTCCCGTGATGTGGTAGGTCTTGCCCAGTGCCAGACTCATGTCAGCGCCGACGACCCGACTGTAGCCGTCGACGTGTTCTCGATTCGTGAAGAGCGCCCCGACGTTGGATTGCTTGAGCACGTCGCGCTTCACCCGTAACGCGGAATACCACGCCCTCTCCTTGGTTCTTGACGGCTGCCCGGCTTCCAGCGCATCAAAACTCCCGGTTTGAGCACCGAGTACGCCGATCGAATAACGGCTAAGCTTGCCTGTCATTTTTCCGCCCCACAATATGTCACCAACACTTCCGATACGCCGGCTGAAAAACAGGTCAAGAGGCGTCTCAAAAAAGCTGTTACCCTCAACGAAAAACGGACGCTTCTCCGGAAACCTCGTCGGAAATCGCGTGAGATTTATCTCTAGCTGATCTGCCTCTACCTGTGCGAAATCGGGGTTCAGCGTGAAGTTGGTCCTCAGCGCATCCGATAAACTGTACTGCAGGTCGATCCCTGTGGCCAACTGCCTCGTGACAGATTGAGCGTGAGTCTTCGATGAACCGCCCAGACCGTAAGGGATGATTTCAAACGATTTCCCGGCTTCAATTCCCGAAAGTCCGACGAGATGTCCGAGATCGGACATCCGTGTCCTAAACCCAGCTTGGGTCATCTGTTTCCAAATGGTAATCTCGGACTTCCTGCGACTCATCCGTTCAATGTCGAATCCCCATACGTGCTCAGCTGTCTCGGGAAAACGAAAATTCGCAAACGGAATCTTAAACTCCGCTGCCCAACCAAGTTCGTCAATGTGGGACTCTACCCACCAGATTCCGCGCCAACTTCCGTCGATTTGGGCGTCATCGTAACGATAGTTGTCTTCTTGGATACCACTCGGGGTGGTGGCAAACTTATAACCCGTGCGATGGTCATGGTGGGGATCGATAAAGAACGAGATGAGATCCGAATCGTAAATGTTGCCTCGCCGCGTGACGCGATTCACAATCTTTTCAGGCTCGGAATCGTAACACCGAAACGCAACGAATAGGTTGTGACGATCGTAGGCGATGTAGGCGACGGTTTCGTCGGTCGCGGGGCGGCCGCGCTTCGGTTCCAGCTGGATGAACCCGGAGATGGGAGATGCCGCAGCCCAAGCTGGGTCATCTAGGCGGCCATCAATTACCGGAGGCGGGATGTCTTCCAAACGGTATGCTGTAATGACGTGCGAACCCAATCCGTCGGTGTGGCCCCAAAGCAGGGATGGGAAAAGGAGCAAAGTAAGAATCATCGGTGATCGATTAATGTAGGCGGGATCAAGCGAACGATCAACTGAACGCACAGCGAAGGATCAAGCGAATGAACAATAAGCGCGATAGCGTTCTCATGTCAGGTGAATAGATCAAGCGACTGGTTAAGGAGCGAAATTGAGGCTAGGGCGATAGAGAACCTTGATAGAGCGCCATTATCCCTGTCGGAATAATTCATTCAGCAAGTAACACTCATTTTTCGCTCAATAACTAGCCGTGAAAAGTGTTCCTCCGTGGTCTGGTTTTCACTCCAGCGGAGTGAAATGTCAATAGTACACGTTTCCTCCTCGCGTCTGCACTCCAGCGGAGTGCAATGTCGAGTGTTACTTGATAGATTTTCCTAAGATTTTTTCTCAAGTATACGGATGGTAAGGGATTAACCGACTAGGGAAGTTTGAAACTTCCAAAATACTTCCATTGAGAGCATTGGAAGGTTAAACAGCATTCCTTCAGACGAATCTATTTCCTGTTTTCAATTTTCCTATTCACACACGTGTTGCTTTTCTGCTCAATTCTTCCGCATAACCTCGACGAACAAAGCTTTCATTCCGTAAAGGCGATTTTCCGATTGGTCAAACACAATTGACCGCGGATCCGCAATCAGATCACCCGAAATCTCGTACCCTCGGTGCGCAGGCAAACAGTGCATCACCAAAGCATTGTGTCCTTCCATAATTGTGTTATTCAACTGATACGGCCCCATCAACTCAATCCTACGCTGCTTTTCGTCTTCAAATTCAGGATTCCCAAAGAACTCCATATCAACCCAAGTATCGGTATAAACTACATCACTTTCAGCTATAGCTTCGCTTAGACATTCTGAAGACCGGCACAAACCCGTCCGATACGCCTCGGCAAGCAGTGCCTCGTCAGCCGCCGCCGGATTCGTCATCGGTGCCACAATCGTGATTTCCATGCCAACCTTCATTCCGGCGGCAATGAGCGAGTTACACACATTGTTATGGATCCCGACATAGGTGAGTTTCACTCCCTCTATCCGTCCGAGTTTTTCTTGGATGGTCATCAGATCCGCTAGTACCTGAGTAGGATGATACCGATCGCAACATCCGTTGATGATCGGGACCGATGAAACTTCCGCTGCCCGGATCACATCCGCATGTTTTAGTAATCGCGCCAGAATTACATCAACGTACGCCGACAGTACGCGAATTTCATCTTGGAAGTCCGTCAAGGCGAAATTCGTCACGCCCCAATCCAAGAAGAAGGCGTGCCCACCCAACTGGCTCATACCGACCTCGCCGGCACAGCGGGTTCGGGTCGATGTCTTCTGAAATAACAGTGCGAGACTTCGACCTCGCATTAGATTCTCGAACTTGTTTGGGAAACGCTTAATTTCGATGCTTCTCTCAACAACATCGAGAATCTCTTCTCGCGTCCAGTCCTTGAGTGAAATCAGGTGCATAACTCTTCTCCAAGGATAGTGAACGAATCAAGCCGTAAAGCCTACTCAATCCGTCTACAATCCATCTTCGTCGTTATCTTTCTTTTGCAAAGATTTTAGGTTTAATGCGTTGTTACGATTATTGCTTATTCCACATCTGATGATGTATTTCTGCCCCAAAAAAAGATCAATGTTGGCAAACAGGTGCAGCCGTTGTCCGCCAACATTGAGTTAGATTCCCGTAGCGTTGTCTTAGTTTATATCCCAACTCCTGATTGCCGGTCGATGTTGGGTCTGTTGCGCGGATTTCATTGTATCATGTTCCCGAGAAAATGCCAAACCAAATGCGGGCAATGGCAAATTAACCTCGTAATCCTGTCGCTGTTTATCCGCTCCGTTTCAGTCTCCCGGCTCGCTTTGCGTACCGTTCCCCCAAATGGAAAATCCAAAAACCGAGCGGGATGGTAATGATGCCAATAATCAGCAGCAAGATAAGGTTGTGCGCTTGGTCGGCAATCGACGAATTTTCAAGCATTGCTGCCCGAATGGACCTAAGCGTATACGTCGCGGGGGAAATTCGGGAAAACAGTTGGATCCATTCCGGCAACACCTCAATCTCATAGTAGACCCCAGAAATCAACAAGATAACCGATTCGAGGATTCCGTTTGCCGCCTGGCCCTTTTCTGGCGAAAGCAGTGGAAAAATCGCCGCCATTAGACCGATGCCGATAAAGGAAAGGCTGGCGACGAGCACAGTCACTGCCATCGTCAACCAATTGGCGTGACTTAGGTCGATGTGTTCTCGAAAAAAAAGTGGCATCACCGCCAACACAATCCCTGTCCGTAGCAAACCATACAAAATAGCGAAAAAGCACGAACCGACGAGATGGGTGATGCGGTAAATCGGCGCCATAAATGTGTACTCAATTGTGCCCTCCCAGCGTTCCCAAGTTATGGCATCGCTTACCTCTCTCATCATGATTGATAGGAATCCCCAAATCAATGCGCCAATGACCAAGTAGAGCACGTCTTGTGCGGAGCCGCGTCCAACCATGATTAACCCAATCGTTAATGCATTCACGATTGAATAGGTGAAAAAGAGAATCTCCCAATTGAGATACCGCTTGAGAAGATTGAAGTTGCGTTCAATGAAAGCATAAGAAACCTCGGCTTCGCGTCTGATATCGAACATTGTCCTATTCCACGTCCTCCGTCAAATCTTTCCCCGTGAGCTCAATAAACACGTCCTCAAGCGTAACCTCGTCGCCCTGCGTACTGATCTGCGCTATCAGTTCCTTCGGCGTGCCTGTGGCGATGAACTTGCCGTTATCGATAATGGAAATGTGATCGCACAGGGTTTCGGCTTCAGCCATATCGTGCGTGGTTAACAGCACAACGACATCGTGATCTTCCCGGATCTCACTGATGAAACGCTGCACATCGCGTTTCGATTTTGGGTCTAATCCGGTGGTGGGCTCATCTAGTAGCAGCAGAATGGGCGAAGTAAGAAGTGCGCGGGCAATCGCAATCTTTTGCTGCATGCCCCGTGAAAGGTCTTCCATCATTTCATCCATCCGAGTGGAATCAAAGCCAAGCCGAACGAGTATCTTTTCCGCCCTTTCCCGAGCGTCGCGCGCCGAAAGACCATAAAGTCGCGCGGAATGTATCAAATTCTCCTCCGAAGACAGGCGCTTAAAAAAGGAAGCTTCGACAGAAACCCGATTAATCATTTGCCGAAACTTGAAGCTGTCGTTGACTACATCATATCCAAAAAAGCTTATCTGTCCGCTATCGGGTAGCAGCAGCGTAGAGATTAATCGAATCAACGTTGACTTTCCCGAGCCATTGGCACCGAGGATGCCGTAGATTTCTCCCATTGCAACTTGGAACGAGACATTGTCAACTGCCTTGATTACCTCCTTTTTCCGTCGTAACCGATGACGAATTTTCTGTAAGGACGTCAATTGGATGTTCTGTGGGTACGGTTGCTTCCGATGGAAGTGTTTAACGAGTCGGTCCACAATTAACCTGTTTGGCATCATTATCGCGGATTTCCTTTACTTTGTTTCTGTAAGTTGGGACATGCGGCCTTCATTCCTTGCTTGTATTAACCTCCATTTTCCAGCGCCTTGCTGTGACGTACATGGTGTCCATGAATTGTTAATTTGCGCGTTAACCGATTGCGCGTTAACCGAGGTCAGTTCTCAGATGATATCACCCTGCATCCAACTTGCACACTGTTTTCCAGAATCTTGAGATTCCTGTATCTCCCGCCGCTGAGGCGAGGATCCCATTGCTACCTCTATCTCCAAAATTTTACAACCGATCCAATCGGACAGAACAAAAATTACTAGCTCACACTCTTCGGTACTTGGAATCGCGATCTAGCCGCCAGGTTGTGCGCCATACAGCATTTAATTTTGACTTGACAGATAAACAACCAAGTATGTATAATTGCGCAGAATCGCAGTCATAATGCGACTCGAAGCATATTCACAATAGCCTAAAGGAGGATAAGATGGCTGATAGATTATCGAAGCAAGATGTCATCAATAGTGTTGCAGACGAAACAGGTTTGAGTAAGAAAGATGCTGGCGGCGCAGTTGACGCCGTGGTCAACACCATTCAAAATGCCCTCGCCGGAGGGAATTCGGTCGGGCTAATCGGGTTCGGTACTTTTGAAGTAAAGACTAGAGCAGCCCGGACAGGGCGCAACCCGCAGACAGGCGCGGAACTCAAGATCTCCGCGAAGAACGTACCGTCCTTCAAGGCGGGCAAAGAGCTTAAAGACGCTGTGGCTTGATGTCCCTTTGAAAAATCCCGGATTTTGGACGCCTTGATTTGTTTGGGAACATTATCCGCGCAAGTTGAGGCATCCAATGTCCTGAATTGCCCGATTCATTTTCTAACGTGTCGCACTTTGTCTTCGAAAAATACATCAAACATCCTAAAACAGTCACGCGAGATTGGTAAACCGGGCGTGATTCTATTATCCCATCATTATACTTCCATCCAATCTTTCATTTCAAGCGAATCCTTCTACGACAAAGGTTCTCTATCACCGAATAGTGGTTTTAATTCTGCTTTGAAACGTTCAAGAAATTCCACTATTCAGACGTTTTCTTGATGCGCGGTAAATGATGACGACGTGGAATCGGGAAGATGCGGATATCGTGAACGTGACCAAGCATACATGTCGCCGATGTCTAATAGCTTCCGATCGGGGTGTCGTAATTACAGTCGAAGTCAGGAGGCGTCAATACGTACAAGGTGTGCGTGCTACAATATTCGTCGTGAGTCTCGGCTACGAACACACGATTTGACACCGTCACAGGAGATTATTGATGTTACTTCGAGCTCGTGCACCCGTACGAATTGATTTTGCTGGTGGCTGGACCGATGTTGCCCTTTTTACAGAGGAGTCCAAAGGGTTAGTTGTAAACGCTGCAATAAATATCTATTCGTTCGCCACTATTGCGTGCGAAGGAGGCCAGGCCGCGTGCGGTTCACCACGACAACAACCTGATTCAAAAAATAGTGTCCGGCTGTATTCAGCGGATTTTGATGTCCACGTTGAATCACCAGATGTGAGTCAGCTTGAGTATGACGGTAACATTGACCTTGTAAAAGCGGCGGTGTGCAAAATGCTGGAGAAAGGAAACGGATTCAGCCTTTCCACGCAATCAATTGCGCCGCCGGAAAGCGGTCTCGGAACCTCAGCTGCAATGGGAGTTGCGTTAGTCGGCGTTATTAGTGCGTTCAAAGAATCACCACTGCTGCCTTACGAATGCGCTGAATTGGCAAGTTCAATTGAACGCCACGAATTAGAGATACTTGGCGGTAAGCAAGATCACTACGCCAGTGCGGTCGGCGGAATCAACTTCATGGAGTTTATGGGCGAAGAGGTAAGGACATCCAGCCTTAAAATTGCGCCTGAGGTCTGTTACGAGCTTGAGAAAAACCTTGTCTTGTGTTACTCAGGTAGATCTCGTCCCTCCGGAAATATCCATCAGAATGTGACCGATGCGTACGTGAACAATGATGTGAAAACACGAACAGCACTGAGAAACATGAAAGATATTGCCCGAGCTGCCAAGACTGCGCTCATGCACGGCAAGCTGTCAAATTTCGGCCAACTACTTAATGAAAATTGGGCAAATCAAAAGTCTCTTCACCCTTCAGTGACGAATGAACATATTGACGGCCTATTCAATACTGCGCTGACTGGTGGTGCCATTGGTGGAAAGGCATGCGGCGCAGGCGGGGGCGGATGCCTCGTGTTTTATTGCGAACCGGATCAAGAACATCAGGTCCGCCAAAGGCTTGAAGAGTCGGGCGCGAAGATTATTGACTTCAACTTTGATTATGGGGGACTACAGACGTGGAGAGTCGATTAAATCCGCACAGTCCCATTATGATACCCGAAGTGTGCCGTTGACCACGGAGTCCTCACACGTGAAGAATAACAATCAGATGAATATTGCAGACGCCGACCTAAAAGCTGCGGAATTCCTCACCAAGGCACGTGCAAGAATCTTAGAGGAATTAAAAAAGCAGATTGTGGGTCAACAGAACGTCATTGATGAACTCTTAATCTCCCTGTTTTCTCAAGGCCACTGTCTGCTTGTCGGGGTGCCCGGATTAGCAAAAACGCTATTAATAAACAGCCTCGCTCGGATTCTGGATCTCGAGTTTAATCGAATCCAATTTACACCCGATCTGATGCCCTCAGACATTATCGGCACGGACATTATTCAAGAAGATGTCGAGACGGGAAGCAGATCATTTCGCTTTATTAAAGGTCCAGTTTTCTCAAACATCGTACTCGCTGATGAGATTAATCGGACTCCGCCAAAAACGCAGGCCGCACTGTTGCAGGCGATGCAGGAGTACAAAGTATCGGCAGGCGGGTCGACTTACGGTTTGGACCTTCCCTTCTTCGTGTTGGCGACCCAAAATCCAATCGAACAAGAGGGAACCTATCCGCTTCCAGAAGCACAGCTAGATCGCTTTATGTTCAACATCCACATCGACTATCCAGATCAAGATGACGAAATACAAATTGTCATGGCTACAACCTCCGCTTATGATCCGAAATTGGATCACGTGCTGACCGGAGAGGAAATCCTGCGCTTGCAGAAAATAGTGCGCAAAGTGCCCATTGCGGAGTCAATTGTGAACTACGCTGTCGAGTTGAGCCGGAACTCTCGCCCCAACGCACCGGAGGCACTTAAAGAGGTTAAAGACTGGGTGAGTTGGGGCGCAGGCCCTCGTGCCTCGCAGCACCTTGTATTGGGTGGTAAAGCGCGCGCAATCATGCACGGCCGCTATCATGTGTCCTGTGACGACATAAGAGCTGTCGCGAAACCCGTCCTACGCCACCGGATTCTTACAAATTTTAACGCCGAGGCGGATGGAATCACGAGCCTTGATATTATCAACCGCCTACTAGAAACTACTAAACCACCAGACTCCTAGGCTATTGAAGTAGCAATCTTTAGCCATAGTGTGCTACATTCCTGTAATAACCAATTCTCTCTTCCAGTAACGTGTTAATCCTTTGAAAGTCACGATTATCGGTACCGGATACGTTGGGCTAACAACCTGCCTCGCCATGGCTTACTTGAATCACGAAGTCATAGGCGTGGACAAGGATTCAGATAAGCTCAGTTTGTTACGCCAAGGAATAAGTCCCATCCACGAAACCGGCGTCCAAGCACTTCTGCATCAAATTACCGAGAATATCTGTTTCACCGGCGATCTGAAAAGTGCAGTAGCCGATTCGGAAATCATTATGATCGCAGTTGGTACTCCACCGAAGCAAGATGGTGAAGCTGATATCCGCTATGTGGAGGAAGCTGCAAAAGAAGTTGCTTGCGGTCTTGAACCGAATCGGGAGTATGTCATCGTTATAAAATCAACAGTCCCAATTGGTACAAATCGTCGTATTGCGCACTTGGTACATTCCGTGCTTCAGGCACGCAGTGTTAGAACTGATGTGTGTTTTGCGTCTAATCCAGAATTCTTACAGGAAGGTCTCGCATTGCGCGGCACGTTCTACCCAGATCGTGTTGTTGTCGGTACAGATCGGCCTGAAGCTGTTGATGCTATGCGGCTGCTGCATAAACCAATCCTTGAACGTTCTTTTGACCCTCCCAGCTTTTTGGCAGCGCCAGACGATGAAAATCTACCCTCCTTAATCGCAACAGACGCCACAAATGCCGAGATGATAAAATATGCAGCGAACACCTTCCTAGCGCTTAAAATCAGTTTTATCAATGAGATTGCAGGACTTTGTGAACGAGTTGAAGCGGATGTGACAGAAGTAGCACGCGGTGTCGGAATGGATTCTCGCATATCCCATCGCTTCCTTCAAGCTGGTGTTGGTTGGGGAGGTAGTTGTTTTCCAAAGGACACCGCCGCGCTTCTAAGGGTGGCTTCAGAATACGGTTATTCAATGCCGATCATTGAAGCTGCGCGCGTCGTCAATCAGCGACAGCGTACATTAATCGTTGAGAAACTACAGCACGCGCTCAAAATCCTACGCGGACGAACAATAGGAATCTTGGGACTCGCTTTCAAACCAAACACAGACGATGTTCGCGGCGCTCCGGCGTTGGAGATTATTCGACTACTTAATGAGCAGGGGGCTTACGTCCGTGCTCACGATCCGGTAGCGATTCCGCATGCCCGCGAAGACCTTGAGGACATTGAAATAGAATTTGTGGAGGATGCGTATGCAGTCTCCAACGCTGCTGATGCGATAGTGATCGTAACGGACTGGAATGAATACTGCTCACTTAATCTCCACACGTTGGCGAAGCCTATGAGTACACCTATCTTGATTGACGGGCGCAACATTTTTTCCCCAGACGAAGCCCGGGATGCTGGATTTCAGTACATGGGAATTGGTCGAGGATGACAGATTCAGTTCACGCATATTATTTTATTCCCACACACCACGCGTTGCCCTTCATCTCTTTTGGTTTTTATTGATTATGGTACATGTCACGCCTAGTCTTCAAGAACCACGTCCGTTCGACTTGAATTGTCCACGCTATTGTCCAAGACATTCCTTTCCTTCTTATCGCCATATTCCCGGTTTAACTCCGCACCCGATTAAAGATCCAGCGGGCCACAGTTACGGCATTGACGAATCTACGGAGCCCCTAGTCTTATCCCCGGAGGGTTGGCGAACCAATGAGGACTACCTCTACGGCGTGGATCTTTACAACTTTGCCTACTGGTGGGAAGCGCATGAATCGTGGGAAGGGTTATGGCATCATGCCGAGGACGACTACCGTTTATTCCTTCAAGGATTGATTCAAATCTCCGCGGCGTTAATCAAGCACCACATGCGGATGCCGAGGCCTGCACGCACGCTATCCACCGCTGGGGCCGACAAGTTGCAAGAGGTACTCTTAAAGCTCAATCCTTCTACGGAAACCTATATGGGAATTAATCTGAATGAGTTCTTGTCCCGCATTAATGTATTCTTTGCACCATTTCGCTTCGATTCTGTCTCTGATGAGGCCTACACCTCCCCAACTGTCAACCCTCAGATTCAGCTAGTTTTCTAATTCCACCTCTCTCGTCGTCTAATCTTTTCAGTTTTTCCTCCCTCGAGCCATCGGTCGATTGCTACCGCCTTACCACGAATCATACTCCATGCATTTGTCTTGACCGTATCGTGGCGCTTGGATATAATCCACTTGTAGTCTCCTGATTGGTTCTGCGGTATAGTATGAACATGAACGAGAAAAACCTATCCACCGAGCAACAAGCCGCCTTACGCCGTATCCCCTCCATTGATAGACTGTTGGCTCAGGAGGAATTCTTGGCGTTGCAGGAGAAATATTCCCGCAACTTGGTGACAGATGTCCTCCGCAGCGTTGTCGCCGAATTAAGAAGACGCATCTTCGATGAAGGTACAAGTTTCGACAGCATTGATGAATTCACCTACTTTCAACTCGTCCAAGGTAAACTACACGAAATAACTACGTCGACGCTTCGTCCGCTTGTCAACGCTACTGGAACCATTACTCACACAAATCTAGGGAGATCGTTGCTCAGTGAATCGGCTCGGGAAAACCTCTGCCAAGTCGCGGCCAACTTCATAAATCTCGAATACGATTTGGAGACTGGTGAACGCGGCCAACGTGACTACATCACCCAGCCACTGTTGAAGCGACTGACCGGGTGTGAGGCATCGACCATCGTCAACAATAATGCCGCAGCCGTGCTTTTAACCTTGAACACCCTAGCCCAAGGTAGAGAAGTAATTGTTTCACGTGGCGAGTTGATTGAAATCGGCGGTGCATTCCGAATTCCTGACATCATGGCTGCGAGCGGCGCCATCTTGAGGGAGGTGGGCACGACCAATCGAACGCATTTCAGGGACTACGAAAATGCGATTAACGAAAACACGGCTCTCATCCTAAAGGTGCACCCGAGCAACTATAAAATTGTCGGTTTTTCCTCGACTCCGGAAATATCAGAGATTTCGGATCTAGGGCGTAGGAGTGGAATCCCGATCATGGAAGATCTTGGCAGCGGTTCGTTAATTGACCTGACACGCTATGGTCTTCCTCGTGAGCCAGTCGTACGCGAACGGCTTGACGCAGGGGTTGAAATTGTAACCTTCAGTGGAGACAAGTTGCTCGGGGGACCTCAGGGAGGTATAATTGTCGGCAAGGCAGATTTGGTGCAGCAGATTCGGGAGAACCCTCTCATGCGGGCGCTGCGCGTTGGAAAACTGACAATAGCCGCCCTTGAAGCAACTCTGCGGCTCTACCTTAATGAAGACTACCTGCTTCAGGAATTACCGATGTTGAGTTGTTATGCTCGAGGGCATGAAGAACTTCGATCAGTCGCAGAAGAGTTGATGACGAATCTTCGCCGTGTCTTTGGAGAAACCATCCGAGTTACAATTGAAGAGAGCCGCGTGCAGATTGGCAGCGGATCCCTGCCCGTAGAGACATTGCCTAGTCTATCGGTAGTCTTGGAATCGCAGCAGATGTCGGCCGAGCGCATCGCAGCACAGTTCCGCATTCAGCGGACGCCAGTCATTGGCCGTACACAGGATGGTAAGTTCTGGCTAGATGTGCGAACGATAGGAAAAAGGCAACTCAACTGGGTCATTGAGGCAGCCCAGAGTATAACCTTTACCAGTTAGAGATTCACACTAACCACGCGCGACTCCCAGGTAGTGCCTCTTCAGCATAATCGGCTCCCGAAGTTTCAATCATTTAGGACCGAAAGACACTGCATAATGCGACACGTCATTGTTGGCACAGCTGGACACGTTGATCACGGAAAATCCGCCCTAATACACGCTCTAACCGGCATCGAAACCGATCGGCTCAGAGAAGAAAAGGAACGCGGGTTGTCGATTGAGTTAGGTTTTGCCTACTTTGATCTGCCCGACGGTTCACGAGCCGGCATCGTTGATGTTCCAGGTCATGAGAAGTTTATCCGAAATATGCTATCGGGCGCGTACGGAATGGACATCGTGTTGCTGGTCGTTGACTCCAAAGAGGGTGTTCAAGAGCAAACACTGGAACATCTGGAGATTCTTGATCTTCTCGGGCTTTCAGCAGGGATTCTCGTGATGACAAAGGTTGATCTAGTGTCGCCAGCCCAGTTGGCAGAATCCTCCGAGATGGCGCAAGAGATGATAGTCGGCACATCGCTTGAAGGAATGCCGACTGTCCTCGTGTCGTCACTCACCGGTCAAGGGTTGGATGCGCTCAAGAATTCGATTGTACAAAAGGTAAATGCCGTTGCTGAAGTGGGACAAGGCGACCGGATCCCGCGCCTATATGTGGACCGTGTGTTTACAATGCAGGGGTTTGGTGCCGTCGTCACAGGTACATTGATGACTGGGGACATTCATCGTGAGCAACGCCTTGTTGTACTTCCCCAAGGACGAGAGGTGCGTGTACGCGGGGTACAAGTGCACAACGAATCGGCAGATCGAGCCCATGCGGGGCAACGGACCGCACTAAACTTGTCTGGTATATCCGCTGACGAAATTGAACGAGGTGACACAATCTGTCCAATCGGTTACTCTCGGGTGACCGACAACATTGACGTGTCGCTCCGTGTCTTATCCTCGTTTCCGCGCAAACTTGAACACTGGACACGTCTGCGATTCTACCTTGGCACGACCGAGACGTTTTGCCGCGCAATTCTATTGGTCGATGAAGTTGTGCAACGAGGCGAGACTGCGCAAATCCAACTCCGTTTGGAGAGACCCATTCTGACCTTCAGAGGCGACCGATTCATCGTGCGCGACTTTTCAGCACAGCATACGGTCGGCGGGGGACAGGTCATTAATCCGTTTGCAGCGCGACACAAACGGTTTACGGAGGAGACGTTAGAAGTTTTGGATGAGTGGAAAAATGCGGATGACGCTGATGTCATCAGCTTGGTACTGACGCAAAGCCGTGAACTGTGCATTCCACAGGAATTCCTGCATTACTATCTCTCCGGTTCTCACACCGCCTTGGAACAGAATCTAAAGACGCTCGAGATAGACAAGAAAATTGTCCGATGGAAAGGCGGGAAGCAGTTCATCTCGGCGGTGAGCCGCACGGAAGCGGCCCAGGCAACCCTTCTTGGTGCACTAAGAGATTTTCACGAACAGAATCCGCTCGTCCCTGGCCAGAATGTCGCGCAGTTACAACGGCAGATTGAATTAGATGGCACGGCCTTTGAAAGGATTGCAGATCGCCTGATTCAAGGAAAACAAGTTATTAAGGATGGTAACCTCCTACGCATGGCGTCGCACCAAATTCAATTCTCGGCGGAGGCTGAGGGAATAAAAGACCAAATCGAGAAAGTATTGTTAAGGGCAGGGTTGAATACGCCAAACCTAGGGGAACTAGAAACGCAATTTGGGGAATATCCACCCCATCTTATCCACCAGACGTTCTACGCCTTGGTAAACCTCGACCGGTTTATCAAGATTGCGGACGGGTACTTCATTCATTCGGATACACGTAAGGAGAGCCTGAACTTACTCACCAATTACCTGCGAGAAAATGATATAATCACTGTCGCTGAATTTCGTGAACTTGCAAAGACTTCTCGTAAATATGCCGTGCCTTTTCTCGAATACTGCGATGGTCAGGGCATTACCGTCCGAATGGACAATCATCGTCGATTACGAAAGTCAGCAGGATGACGCCCCTGATGGCTTGATATATGTCCGATGGGAGAGGATAGGGTCCGGTGGCTCTACTGGTCTTCAAAACCAGCTTGTCTATGCAAGTAGATAGGTGGGTTCGACTCCCACCCTCTCCCGCCATAGACGTTTCTTGGAAGTGTTTTTAATAATCTCGTGTACACCCTTTAATGGTCGAGATTTTCGATTAACACCGGATCCACTCGCTCGGCGAGGTCGAAGCAAAAAATGCGTGAGTAAAAGTACAGCTCAACGTCAAGACAGCGCTTAATGTTATCTGCGCGGCGAAACCCGTGTTGTTCACCTTCAAACGCAACGTATGCGACTGGTAGGCCTTTCTCCCGTAACGCGGCAACCATTTTCTCTGCTTGGTTTGGAGGGACAATTTTATCCTCAAGGCCTTGAAAGAGGATAACTGGGCAAGACAGACAATCTGTGAAGTGAATCGGTGAGCGCTCTAGGTAGAGATCTCGACGGTCCGGGTAAGCACCAACCAATCGATCTAGATAACGTGATTCAAACTTGTGGGTATCGGTCACCAACGCTTCAAGATCACTGATGCCATAATAACTGGATCCCGCCTTGAAGATGTCATGAAACGTGAGGGCGCATAGCGTGGTGTAACCTCCTGCACTACCCCCGTTTATCGCTACTCGGTGCCTATCAACCTTGTCTTGATCGATAAGGTACTGAACACCAAATACACAATCTTCAACATCGACGATTCCCCACTTGCCGTCAAGTCGCTCCCGATATGCGCGTCCATACCCGGTGCTTCCCCCGTAATTCACATCAAGCACCGCGAAACCGCGGCTTGTCCAATACTGTATAGTCAGATCGAGTACGGACGAAGTGGCACCAGTGGGACCGCCATGACTCTTGACAAGGATCGGCGGACGTTCCATTGGTGGCGCGACATAATCGGCGTTCTGTGGCGGGTAGAAGTAGCCATACGCTGTCGCCCTGCCCTCGGTCGGAAACTCAATTGCTTCAGGGATGGACAAATAACGAGTGTCAATTTCCATCATACTTGAGCGACGTAGCACTTCTAATTCATGGTTGTCGAGATTGAGTTCCACTATTGAACGCGTTGTCGTCGGGGAACCGGCACCAAATACGACCCGTTCGGAAGCAACCTTCAGCCCCGTTCGCGACATGTCGGTATATGGGAGTTCAATCGGTTCAAGCCGGTGATTTTCTGTGTCGAGACGACCGAGTTCCCATTTACCTTGCCGATTGTAGACGCAGATGATACCATTCGCAGACTCAAATCCGTAAGTAGACAATCCAAATTCCCAGTGTGGCATCGCGAATTCGGCGTCTGTTTCGTAGAGTGGTTCAATTCGATCTTCGCGCCATTTATAAAGGTTCCACCAGCCTCCCTGATCGGAGACGAAATGCAGCACGCCGTCAGGGGACCATTCCGGTTGCAATGTAGACGCATCAATCCCGCCGCAGATGCGATGATTCTCCGCCAGTGTACCATCAGTCTCAAACTGCGCGATCCACAATTCAGTGCTATCCCAAGGCATATTCGGGTGATTCCAACTTATCCACGCGAGTTGAGAACCGTCAGGAGAGAGTCGAGGAGACGAGTAGAAATCAGCACCCGAGACTAACACTTTAACATCGTGCCCATTGTTGAGTCCAACACTCACAAGCGTGTTAATTGGATCTCGGTGGGATAGCGAATGATCCTCGCGCACGCAAATGAGATTTTCGCGATGGTTATCAATGACACCATCAGCATAACGCATTTCACCAACTGGCGTAATTGGCTGAGGCGCACCCCTGCCTGTTTGCCGGTAGATACGCTGATCCTCAAAGTTTGAGAAATAGATTGTGTTGTTGGTTACCGTGTATGCCCCGCCGCCGTATTCATGCACACGACTGCGGACATTGAAAGGGGAAATGGTCACATCATTGGCATGTCCATCGGGTGTACGACGGACGATAACGCAGCGCCCGCCCTCCTCTGGTCGCATTTCAACCCAGTACGTGTCATCGCCATCAATGGCAATCTCTCCAAACCGAATTGCCTCTGACACGACAAGGTCGGACGTAATTGGCGACTTCCATGAACCATAGGACGACACTTGTGATTCAACCATGTGCCCGCATCTTTTTCCTGTCTGGAGTATGGGAGCCTGTATTCACTGCACATCCTTTCTTGCCAAAGACAGTAGTTCTGATTCAGATAAGTCGAGATCAATTGGTTCCGAAACGGGCTGTGTTACTTTGTACGGAGTCTTCGCGTAAATTTCGACAACGTTGTCGTCTGGATCGTAGAAGTAGATGGCAAAAGCAATCCCGTGAGTAACAATGCTCCGAATGCGCACTTTCTCCTGTTTAAGGTGTTCATGAAACTGTTTCAAAACGTCAAGGTCTTCGACGATGAAGGAAATTTGCTGCACTACCTTTGCTCCAGGTGCGATATCTCTTCCTGTACAGAGAGCGAGTTCGTGATGTTCTTCATCCGGTCGTGCACTCAGGAAAGTCATCTGTCCGTCCGGGGATTCGTCTGTGATGGCAAGACCAAGTATTCGGGTATAGAAATCTTTCGATTTCTGCAAATCGGTACAATAAAGCCCTACATGCCCAAGTGCTTTTACAGATAGCATTACGTCCTTCCTTCGTTAAAATATCAGCTAAACTCGTTAGTCGTAGATTCCTCCGTAGCAAAGTCGCACGCCATCGAGTAGTTGGTGTTAATCTATCTTCGAGTTGGGGTAATTCCGCCTAAGGCGCCAATTGATTCCATAACCATTTGACTCATGTTGTTGTACATGAGGCGTTTATCTTTAATCTTTTGCGCCTCACTGAAATCTATCGGTGGTCCAAAGTGTGTAGCAAGCTTTGCTGGTCTAATCCATTTTGACCATCGCGGCATAAGGTGGTTCGCTCCCTCAAGATATACCGGAATGGCAGGAACATCTGCGTTGTGGATAATGAAACTAACACCATCACGCGCTTTGCCTAAACTGCCGTCCTTGCTACGCGTACCCTCGGGGAAGATTAGAACGGCATGACCTTCCTTCAATAGAGAAATAGTATACTTTAATGCCCTACGGTCCGCTGAACCGCGCTTTACTGGATAGGCGTTATGTAATGCCAATATTTTCCCTAATAGCGGCACACTAAATATGTTATCCCGTGCCATGAAAAAAAATTCACGCCTAGCCGTAGTTCCAACGATAAACGGATCCAGATAACTGACATGGTTGGACAGCAGTAGAACGCCGCCTTCGCGTGGGACGTGCTCATTGCCGTGCGCTTCAAGTTTGCACAGTCCCTCCAGAGTGGCGCCGAGGCATCGTTGGCTCCAACGGTACGGCACAGAATCCGTCCAAAAGCTAAACTGCTGGTATCTCATGATTGTGCTTCTATCTGTTTGATAATAATTTCTACAACCTGATTCAGTGTCTTGTCCGTGGTGTCAACTACGATTGCATCATCGGCGGTCCGTAAGGGGCTATGTGCACGCGACAGGTCCTTTTCGTCTCGTGTCCTAATCTCCAGTTCAATCTGTTCGATTGTGCACGTAATCTTTTTGGTTTGCAATTCGAGAAAGCGACGCTTCGCTCGTTCCTGAACTGACGCATCCAAGTAAAATTTTACCTCCGCATCCGGGAAAACGACCGTGGTTACATCGCGTCCTTCAACGACAATTCCACCGTCCTTACCAATCCGACGTTGTTGCTTTACCATGGCTTTACGCACCTCAGGAATCCTCGCGATTTCTGCCACCGCTATGTCAATCTCCGGTGTGTGAATCAGGTCTGTTACATCTTCACCATTCAGGAGCGTGATCTTACCATTGTCGGCGAAGTCAATTCGGCAACCGTGTGCTAGTTCAATAAGTTTCTCCACATCTGTGCACGTCACGTTCGCCGAGACCGCAAGCAGCGCTACTGCTCGATACATTGCTCCGGAATTGAGAAACAGGTAACCCATCTTCTCGGCAATCTGTCTTGCCACGGTACTTTTTCCAGACCCCGCAGGGCCATCCATCGCGATTGTCAGAGATTTACGCATTTGTCCTTTCAATCATGTGAAAAGAATCTCAATAGTCATTGACTTCGCAATTTTAAATCTGTAGATGGCGCGCCGTGTAGTCGCGCGCGAAACTGCGTTCTGTCGTTGTAGTTCTCCAGAAAATCAGAGCCATGCCATTATACCACAGGCATGGCGGAGGGTATAACCGCAAATTTCTTAAAACGATGTAGTTGTGCGGCACGAACAAATTAACAGGATTGCTGATTTGTTAGCTATCTACGTGTCAAATCTTAAAAATCTCTCCTAGTCGACCGCCGAGTGCCCGTCCGGCGCCTATCAAACATCCGATTAGTATGACCATCCCCACTACTCCTAGCGCGCTAGCAATGTATTCTCCACCGACAGGACGCTGTGAGAGACTCCATATAGCTTTGGTAATAGGGCTGTATTCATCTCGCATTGCCAGCACCAAACTGTCGCTTACTTCCAGCATAGAGAACGAGAAAACCAGAATTGATCCGGCAATCAAATTTGCGATAATGAGTGGAAACGTAATCTTGTAAAGCGTGCGGGCCGGGTTGGCACCCAAATTCTGTGAAGCCTCTTCATACGTGACGCTTGTCTGCTGCAAGCCAGCATAAATTGAGCGAAGCATGTATGGTAGTCGTCTCACAGAGTAACTAACGATCAACAGCAACGTAGGATTTTGGCGTGGATCAATAACGGAGATTACGCTCTCCGGCATGTGGCGCAGTGCGGGCGACGTATCCGCAAAACTACCCACGTAGCCGAAAGCAAGTACGATACCGGGGAGAGCTAATGGCAACATCGCTATCGCATCAAGCAGGTTACTAAATGGCAGACGTTTGCGGGTGAGTAGATAAGCAATTGCTATACCCATCGCAAGTGCAAGTAGCGTACTGAAGACACTGTATTTCAAACTGTTTAGAATGCTAGGGAGTGTGTCTTCATGTGTAAAGACTGTCAGGTAATGCTCGATTGTATAACTTTTGGGCAAAATGCTTAACCGCCACTGACTTGCGTCGGGCGTTAACGATACTAGCACAACACTGATATGCGGAAGTAACGCCACGAACGTCAGTCCACCAACAAATAAATAAATTGCCGTACACATCGGTATGGTCGCCGTAATTTCACGCGACCCAACATGTCCACGTCCAATCATCTCGTAATTTCTTCCGCCTGTCCATCGTTTGGACAAATAGAACGCCGATGCTGTTAGTACGACAATCAACACCACGAGCGCGTATCCCATCGGATTTACGTTCGCGTCGGTAACCTGCCGAAAGATTCGCACTGCAATGACTTCATTGTATTCGAAAATCAAGGGTGTGCCCAAATCAGTGAAAGCCCAGATAAATACCAGAATCGCGCCCGCAAAATAACCAGGCATCATGAGCGGGACTGTCACCGTCCAGAAGAGTTTGAATCGTGATGCTCCCATGTTCTCTGCCGCTTCCTCTAGACTTGGATCGATATTCGCCAACGCGGCAGCTACGCTGAGATACATAATCGGATAGAGATGCAACGTTGCCATTAGTACGACACCCCAGAAACCGCCGCCAAACCAGTCAACCGGGTGGCTAAGATTAATAACTCCTATCTTCGACAGCAGCATGTTCACGCTGCCGTACAGACCAAAGAACATCTTCATGCCGATAGCGCCGACAAAAGGGGGCATAATCATTGGCACAAGAATCACCCCCTGCATCAACCTGCGCCCTGGGAATCGATAGCGTGTAAAAAAGTACGCTAGTGGTAAACTCACCAAAGTTGTCGCCAAGGTTACGAACACGCCAAGCTTGAAACTGTTAATCACCAATGCGCGCGTATTCGCATCCGTAACCATCAACTGAAAATAGGTGAGCGTGAAACGCCCATCAATCCAGAAAGCAGCTTTGAAGATGTAGAGCAGGGGATATATTAGAAAAGCGACAAAAAAGAGAAGAATGGGGAATAGGATGATGTGAACGGAGTGCTTGGTGTTCCAATTCATTTGTAACCTACGAACGTTTTAAATTCTGCCTGCGTCGGCATTCAGACCGAATCGATAATGCGGCAATCGAAGCAGATGCCATCTTAGAGTTGTATTCCCAACAATGTTCATGTTCAGGTTTATACAGAAGGGAAGGGGCGCAATTCCATGCAAATTAGCACAAGCCCAAGTGGAGTCCTCCGTCAGTTTTTTCGTGAACAAGACGAGGCAAATCTTGCATCTGTTTTTCTACGAACCACTGCACTTTACCTAGGTAATTTTATTTTTCTCTACTTCTGAACGGGGTTCTCAACAATCCCAAGATAGTCTGCCACTTCAAGTCGTCGAATTCAAGCAATCCAAACTCAATGGCTCCCACATCCTCACGTCTGCGGAACGTACGCGCCAATCGATCCCAAAACGAAAATACACTCGAGTAGTTAGAATCCGTTTCAAGTCGAATGCGAGAGTGATGCACCCGATGCATGTTGGGAGACACAATAATTGCTCTCAGTAACCGATCCCATCGTTCGGGCAAATTGACGTTGCTGTGATGAAATTGAATTACCGGTAGCATCATCACTTCGTACAGAACCAGCTGCCACAATTGAATGCCTAACAAAGGGATTACTCCAAGTCTCAATATTGAGGAGAGAATCAGTTCTCCGACGTGGAATCGCGTGGCTGACGTGACATCAATCTCACGATCACTATGATGCATGCGGTGAAATCGCCAGAGAAACGGAATCTCGTGATTGGCGCGATGCCAAAGATACATCCAACCATCAAACAAAAGAAGCGCTATCCCTGTTTCTATTGCCGGCGGCAAATCCAGAATATTCAAGAGTCCAAAGTTCTCGTTGTAATTCCAAGCGGCAACCACCGCTATGATGCCTGAGAACATTAAGGCAATGACCACGAAATTGAATAGCGCAATGAATATATTTCTGTTGGCGTGCTTCAGGCGATTCCCATGACGTTCGTGGTATAGAGGTAACCATGTTTCTAAACACCAGAGAAACACCAAAACAGCGATTGGCAGAACTGTTTTGAGGTGGTCAAGGGTCGTGATCGCAGTAGTGTCCATCATTGTCTTCCCATGAAGCAATCTTCAATATTATCGCACGCGAGATTCCGGGTCGACTTTCGTGATCATTTGCAGATGTCATTTCAGTGGGGTAGTTTCACTCCATTTCTTGGTGATTACCCGAGATTATCTCCATAAGGCGATTAACGACATCGTCGGCCGTTGCGAACAGAGAGAGGTCTATCCATTCAATCCGAGAATCTGCACGAAACCATGTCAACTGACGTTTCGCAAACTGGCGAGTGTTCTGTTTAAGCAGTGCAACGGCTTCGAACAACGTTAGTTTCCCCCCGAGGTAACTGATAATCTCTTTATATCCAAAACTACGCAAGGCAGCACAATCGGGCGAATAACCCGCGTCAAGTATGCTTTTAACCTCCTCGACCAGGCCGACCGCCATCATTCGATCGGCGCGGGCTTCTATACGATTATATAGATCCCCTCGAGACATGTTTAAACCGAAAGCACGAAATTCATAACGCACATCAGCGTTATTCCACTGCGCTTGAAGTTCCGAAATTGGTTTTCGGGTTAGTTCGTAAACTTCTAGCGCCCGGATGATTCGAACAATATTGTTAGGATGGATACGTGCGGCGGAATCGGGATCGCACTGGTGCAATCGTTCATGTAATCGTAATACGCCGTTCTCCGCCGCTTCCCGCCGAAGCCGTTCACGAATCGTGAAATCAGCCCCAGGACCGGGAAAAATGCCATCAACCAAAGCGCGAAAGTATAAACCTGCACCGCCTACAACCAGTGCTGGCCGGTGCCGCTCACGAATATCCGCGAGCACTTCGTCACCGAGCCGCTGATAATCTGCAACGGAAAATGGCTGATCGATATCGGCACAATCAATTAAATGGTGCGGTATTGCTTGCCTCTCTGCCGGCGTTGGCTTTGCGGTGCCGATATTCATTTGGCGGTAAAGTTGCCGTGAATCTAACGAAACAATCTCGGCATTCAGCCGCCGTGCTAGTCGGATAGCGATTTCGGTTTTTCCAGTGGCGGTGGGTCCAAGGATGAATGTCAACGGAGAGTTCATAGAGATGGGATTGCGCCAGGACGAAGTTTCCTGTTCTTCGGTTTACTCGATTGTCATCGCACAGCGGAAGCCGAAGTCGCTAAACTGTTTCTCAGGCGCAAGGCTACTTCGAGCTGCGCACCGTGCAAATCGCACACGGTGACGCCAGGAACCTCCCCGCGCCACACGGCGATTTCCATGTGCTGGTCCCTGTGGATTACGGTACGGGGATGTATCATAATATCGTGCATCGTATGCGTCTGCGCACCACTCATGTACACCCTCCGACATATTGTACAAACCATAGCCGTTCGGACCGTCTGTCCCAACGGGTGCAAGTGGTGAATTTCGTCCACCGAACTGATTGGCTGGCAGTTCATTTCCCCATGGATATTCCTGTCCTTCCAGTCCGCCACGCGCAGCTTTCTCGCGTTCCGCCTCTGAAGGCAGGCGAAACGGTTTGCCAGTCAAGCCTCTAATCCATTCACAATAAGCAATTGCATCATACCAACTTGGTCCGACAACGGGTTGGTCGGGGTGCCGGAAGTTCGAGCTTTCCCAAAACGGAGGGGGATGGAGTCCGGAAGATTGTATAAATAATGAATATTCTTTGTTGGTGATTGGTAGCGTTGCCAATGCGAAACTGTCAATCCATACACGATGTACCGGTGCTTCGTTAGCCGCTCCGACCTCACTTCCCATCAGAAATTCACCCTCAGGAATAACAACCATCTTAGGTTCGATATAATCTTGGGTCGATGACAGCATACTTCACTCCGTTGCGTAATCCTTCAACCTGTATTGCAACGCCCGTAGACTAATACCCAAAATTTCTGCCGTACGCGTGCGGTTGCCATCCATGCGCTCGAGTGTTTTAAGAATTAGCTCCTTCTCCATCTGTTTCATTGTCATGCCGATAGGAATGTCGTTGTAGGTCTGCTTCTTCAAGGATTGGATTTCATCGGGGAGATGCTTTGGCAAGACAGCTTCTCCTTCTGCAAAAAGAACTGCTCGCAAGATTGAATATTCCAGTTCGCGTACATTGCCCGGCCAATCATACTGCATCAAAAGATTTCTTGCTTTCTGACTGATAATCCGAACCGGTTGACTATGGGCTTCACTGTGTTTGCGCAGAAAATATTCGGACAGAATTTCAATGTCCTCTCGCCGCTCTCGCAGTGAGAGGAGATGAATCGGTATCATATTTAGTCGATAGTAGAGATCTTGCCTGAATAACCCATCCTCGATCGCTTGACGCAAATCGTGATTAGTAGCAGCAATAATTCGAACCTTCACACGAATTACATTTGTGCCGCCGACACGCTCAATTTCTTGTTCTTGAATCGCACGAAGCAACTTAGCTTGCAATGCCACCGGCATGTCTCCAATCTCGTCGAGAAAAAGTGAACTTCCATTGGCGCGTTCAAATTTTCCGATTTTTTGGTAAATGGCCCCCGTAAAAGCTCCTCGCTCGTGGCCGAAAAGTTCGCTTTCCAAAAGATTAGCCGGGATGGCGGCGCAGTTCACTACCACCATCTCTTTTTCCGCGTAAGCGCTATTTCGGTGAATTGCTCGCGCGACGAGCTCCTTGCCTGTACCACTTTCTCCATGAATTAGCACGGTAGAATCCGTGCCAGCCACTTTTTCGATGACCTTCAAGACCTCTACAATCTGTGGACTTTCACCAACTATCTCCTCATAACTATGGATAAGTTCATCTCTTTCGCTCTGTTTAGTCGCACGGTGATGTTCTAGTGCCTTGTCGACTTTGGCTTTTATATGTTCCGACTTAAACGGTTTTTCAAGAAAATCGTATGCTCCAAGTTTTGTAGCCTCAACCGCCCGCTGAATTGAGCCGTGCGCGGTTAACATTGTCACCAGAAGTCCGGGATATCTCCGATTAATGTGTGCCAGCGTTTCCAATCCGTCCATACCTGGCATTTGGATGTCTAACAACACTAGATCCGGAAGTTCACGATCAATCTGTTCCAGAGCGGCATTGCCACTAGACGCGGTAATTACTTCGTAGTGGTCCATTTCTAGCCGATCCCGTAAGATTGTGACGGTGTCGGGCTCGTCATCTACGATGAGTATTTTCTCAAGCTGATTCATTAGTTACCGGCCATCCAATCAGTAATTAGCTACAACGGCCTTGTATGCGGAGAAGTGAGTTTGAGTTTAGTACACCACTGCATGATGTCTTTCAAATTATGTGGATACAGCACGTTTAAAGGGTTATAGCGGAGCAATCCCATATACGGAAATCATTGCCCCATGAAGATTGCTGCCACAAACGGAGTTGCTTAGGTTCATTTTGGGTCCAATTGAGATTCTCGACCTCTTTTGGAGAGCATATATTCCTTATAGTAATCTGTTACCAGACTCGGTTGACTCAGCTGTGCGCGACGGCGTAGGTGTATCTTCCCTCTCTTCTCTAACAAGAGATGCGCGATTTGCTAGTGCTAGCAAAAACCATCCAAATAGTCCCACACCAGCTCCTGCGATGGCGGCTATGCATGCGCCTTTTGCCGATGTAATTTTATTGAGTGTTTTCTGATCGACGTCGAAAGAAATATCCTTAGGGTTGCGGATCGAGAACTGTCTTCGGTCACCTTGTTGCCTGTATTCGATGGTGGGTGCGATATCGCCGCCAATTTCAATATTGCTTTTCCAGGCTGGTGAATTGACTTTAAGCGCGCTTTCACCTGGCTCGCCCTTCCAGACAGCTTTTGCTCCCTTGATACCTCTTTCATCCTCGATCTCTGCAACCTGAGTGCGTGCCAGCAAACAGTGCGATAATTTCAACGCCGCCTGTTTACAATTCAATAGTGATGATACCCAATTTTCTAACATAACAATCGTTCCTCCACGGTTTGAGGTATGGTGATAGCTAGTTCCGTTATAGCGGCTACTAGCTCAAGAGTGGGTAGGAAACTGCAGTGCCGGTAAAGCCTCTCCACGTCTTAAAGTTGATTGGAAAGTTTCTGTTCTGTTGACACTCGTTCTCTCGTGTGCTATACTTGGAATCACACGATACGGTCTATTGCCTTCGGTGCAGGGTGTTGTCCAGTGAACATTGATTCAATTGAGGTTCCGTCTGAACAAGAGTTGCCACTTTTCCCGCTGCATGTCGTTCTTTTCCCCGGTGGTATCTTACCGCTGCACATATTTGAAGAACGATATCAGTTGATGATTCAACTGTGCTTGGAGCATGAGTCACCTTTTGGCGTTGTTCTAATAAAAGAGGGAGCAGAATCGGGCGATCCCGCCAAACCACATCATGTTGGAACAGCCGTGCAGATTCTTGAAGTAGATCGATTGGACGGCGGTCGACTGAACCTCATGACATCAGGGCAGTACCGATTTGAGATTCTAGAAATTCAGCACAATCTTCCCTATCTAGTAGGCCGTGTTCGAGTTCCGAACGTGCCGGACATAGACGTAAATGAAGAAATTGAGCCGATTGCATCGGAAACACGCGAACTATATAGAGATTACGAAGCGCTGCTAAAACAACTGTTTTTGGAGTGGGAGCCTCCGAAGTTTTTTCCTGAAGATCCGCGCCAGTTGGCATATCAGATTGGTGTTAGGCTCCACATTTCCCTTGAAGAAAAACAGCATCTGCTGGAAACCTTCCCGCTAAATCAGCTTCTTGCCGAGGAGGCTGCGCTACTAAAACGAGAAAATCGCAGATTGAAAACGCGGGTCATCGCTAAAAATAACTGAGAGATTCAAAGACGCGTTGCTACACACTGTTCAATCAACACTTTCTCTGTCTACGGGGTTCGCGTCCCAAAGGATGCACACCTAGCGTCGCAGTATAATTCGTGACACGAGAGTTTCGAGCGGTAAATTACTTAATCTTGGTTCAATCGGGTATTCCAAATCTCATCGACTCATTGAATAGCACCGGCCCATCGGTATTTCGGTTCGTCGGCGAGTACGTCGCGCCGGTTTGACGTTTCAGTTAGCCCTCCCCACCATTACTGGATAGTGCCGTCGCGCACAAGCCATTTCTAACATAAACTGAGTATCATGCCACTTCATTCATCTCCGCATCAGTTAGCGCAAAACACGGGGCTACAGATTGTTAGACGAGATTTCGGCTATGTCAGTAATTTACTGTCCTTAGCTAGGCTTGTACTAGCGCCGTTCATTTTTCTTAGCATCGTTCACTATGAACGGGCTATCACGCTGACATTAGGCAGTCTAGCCGTATTGTCCGATCTTCTTGATGGATACATGGCTCGGCGGTTGAAGTTGCCCTCTGATTTGGGAAAAATCCTCGATCCTATAGCAGACAAGGTCGTAATCAGCGCCGCGCTTTACGGACTTTTCTACTCGAAGCATTACGATTTTCCCCTTTGGGTGGTCGGGGTTGTTGTCATAAGAGATGTTTTTATAGTTATCGGAAGTATCTATCTCGCTTACCAGATTCGGTTCGTTACGCGCTCCAATCGATGGGGAAAGTGTGCTACTGTATTCCTTTCAATCGCTTTGGTTCTTTATGTTCTGGATGTTGCCGGATTAATCTCATTCTATATGCTCTGCGTTGGAATTGCTTTCGTCGGTATTTCAAGCTGGAGCTATTCCCGGCGGCTAATTCGACTTCTCCAGACCGATGTTCCTCAACACAAGAAATTAATATAACCCTCAATTTTCGAGTCGCAGTTTTGACCGTAAGATAGCGAAATCCACAGACTTTGATGCACGTATCAACGCAGCGATTGATTCATCTGATCCGGGAGAATTGAGCATGCAACAACGGCTAAGTGTACCAGACATCGCTAGCATCATTGGCGTTGAGGAGGATATCATAACAAGTGCATTGGCCCGTGAAGATGAAGATCTTAAACCTTACTTGTATAGTGAACCGGTGATTACCTCCGGCGGTACGACTCGGTCAAAACACTATTTGGCGGAGAGAAAAAGGAGACCGAAGAACCCCAAACTGTGTTCATGTTGAGTGTCGATGGATTGTCCATTCTTATCACAAAACTTGCCTTCAACATTCCAACGTCTGACCTAATTGAAAACTTGGCTTGCCAAGTGCTGCATCTCACCGTTTTGCAGGAGGACATCGCCGAATTAAAACGAGAAAAACAGGAACTCCAAAGTCAGAATGAAGAACTTGAACGGAGAATCAAAGAGGTGCAGACAGAATCTCTGAAACTAAGATCAGAAGTTGCAGAGGCGGCTCAAACTCAGTCACGCGGATGGTTTCGTGGTTTGTTCGGAGACGAAAAATCGCGTACGCAATCAGGCAAGGATTAGGGAAGTTGCAGTTGTTTATGCACGCTGCTCCGGCTGGATCCTTTCCAATGCTTCAATAGTCTGGACGCCCTGTCGTCCATCAGTCCTAGGCGTCTCTCGGTTTTTAACACAGGCGAGGAAATGCCTGCACTCAACCATCAGCATGTCTTCTTGGTTTTCAGGGGCGAGAAAGTCCCATAGTAGGGAGTGAAGATGACCGTCGCGTGTTCTTGTCTGTAGCTCGAAAGTTCTTTGATTGGCAGTTGCTTCCGCAGAAGCGTCAAGTTTGAACTGAGTCATGGGTACTTTCAGGGCAATTGCCAATGCCACGCAGTGCACGCCCATGTCCCAATAAGCGTTAAGATACTTTTCAGGCGTCGTTGTTTTCAGGAATTTTCCGTGTGCGGAAACAGCTTCTCCGGGTAGCGCACTAAGTTTGGTAAAACCGGTTGAGTAGCAAAGCACATGACCCACCATGAACACACACTCCGAATCTTCCGCCAACTGCGCGAGGTGGCGTGCTTCCTTAGATGAGAGAGCCATGGGTTTCTCAAGAAACAAATCTTTCTTCGCCCGCAACACCCTTTCTCCGACTTCTGCGTGCGTCTCCGAAGGGGTGGCGACGACGACAGCATCACTCTCCTCAATTAACTGATCGATGTCCTCGGCAAAACGCAAATTAAGCGGTTGAAGCACATCACGATTCTGATGTCCATAGACGAGGTGTAGTCCACCAAGAAAATGGAATTTCTGCAGTAGGGTTTTACCCCACCGTCCTGTACCAATCATTGAAACCCTTGGCTTCATCAAACTCCTCCCGCGTTCTCTTTGAATCGAATGACTGCGCTGATTATAGCATAGCAATCGGTGCTTTATCCACTCTTTTGGTCTTTGATACGACGCAGTTGTGCGGCAGCGACAACCGAAACTTTTTTGAAATGTACGTGTCGGCTGTAAAAAGATCATGCCTGGCCGAGAGGCGCATGCATGACACTCAAACCCATTACTAAAATTCGGTGATATGCCAAAGCGTTCTCGCTACCAGATTATCGCGATCTTGACGGTTCTTTTCGGGCTTGGATTTTTGTATCAGCCTAATTCTGTATTGCTCAGGGGCATTGCCTTACCGCTCTTGACCATCGCATCGATAATCTCAGCGCGAATTTTTTCTGCCAAGTGGGTCGTGGAGACAATTTCAGGCCTCGGGCTGGTTACCGGACTTGGGTTCCTTTTTTTGAATGTTCCGGGTATAGTTCGGGATTCCGCTTTCCACCTAATCTTTGCCAGTGCAATTGCTTTTGGCATGACAACACGCTGGCGAAAACAGGCAACAATTCTCGGCGGAACTATCCTAGTCATCGGCTTTGTTTTCCTCTATCAACCCCTTAGTATTCTACGAAGCACGGCTCTATATCTAATCTTAGTTGGTATGACCTTGTTTGCGATTCTTTCGAAGCGAAAATGGTGGGTGGAACGGATTTCTATCAGTGCGATTGCCTGCGGTCTTATCTTTCTTTGCCAACCGTTTCGGGAAGTATTTTTCCAGACAGGTTTCCAAATCCTACTCGGGGGTTTAACCGGATTCATTATTGTTGCCCATCGATAGAGAACGTCGCTGGGTGCTATACTCCCTCCATCTGCTTTTGCCTTAACCAGATGCTCGTTTCCACTAAGCTACAAACTCCGATCACCACTGCACATAGAATATACGGACTGCTAACTCCCAGTGCTGAATCCGCCAACATCCCACCGAATAATGGGCCAAGCAATAGACCACTTCCCAGAACAGCTTCGTGTCCACCACTCTTGTTGCCCTTATCCTGCTGTGCGTGCAAGCTGTAATACATGCTGCTGAAGTAGGTAACTGCTCCGGATAACCCAATTACGGCGAAGGCACACGTCCAGTAAAGTCCATGCGGCATAAGTCCGATCACCAAGAAGGCGATTATTGCGAGTAACTGAACGCCGATCAACGGAGCCAGTCGGTAGTGCCACCGAGCCGCTCGATTCGTACCTAACCATAAAAAGCCGATCATTTGTGTTGTTCCCATCACCAGCATTAAATTCCCAAACGCCATTGCAGGAATGCCGGCTTCGACGGTCAGCTTCGGCGCGATATGCCGAACGATACCAAGCGAAAACCATGTGGCAAAATTAGCAATCCGCGCTATTCTTAGATAGATGTGGTGTGCGGCATGAGGAGGCGCTTCAATCAATACTGAGTGTTCCGGCGAACGTAGGACTTTACGATTGGCAATTGTTTGAGATTCGAGGGTAATCCAATTGATTAGGCTAAAGCCGCCCGCGAGATAGAAAGCAAGGACTGGGCTGGTTCCTTTATAAAGATAACTAGAAATCATCGGACCAATTGTAATTCCTACAGTCCAGAACAGATTAAAAGTCGTAATGCGTCGAATCAGATCGTCGGCATCTTCTCGCTCAGCTAACCACGCTTCATAGGTAGGCCAAAACAGGGCCAAACCGATACCGCTGCACGGAAAAGCTATCATGAGATATAGCTTGCGCGTACAGAATGGGAGGAGAATACTCACGGCGGCGAGTGAAAAGCAAGCTAGGGTGAGGACCTGCGGTCGTCCGATCTTATCCGATAGACGTCCAAAAGGAATTGCTAATAGCACAAAGACGCCAGTGCTGATTGCGGTCAAAGTGCCTAGAAACGTAGAGGAAAAGTGGAGGTAGTTTATGTAAAAGGCTACGTTCGTGAGGATGCTACTTATGCAGGCATCCATTAGAAGTGCAGGGAGGTATGCACCGTACTTTCGCATGAATATTTGTTATCTTCGCAGGAGATGGATTGGTCTGCCCATCGCACCCTCAGCCAGGAATCTCATTAGCCCAATTTTGCGCAATAACTACGGAAAGCAGACGGAGAAATTCTGACGTTAAGGAAATGTGGATGAAATTTCGATCATCTAGTTTTCTTGGTTGACCAGTGAAGAGTTGGCAAACGTGTGTGACGGGTCGGGGACGGTGTGAATGGATTATGCAGTTCGTTGAGGATTTGTTGTTATTGGAGGGTACGCTTCCCCTATAAACCTTTGGTGCTAGTTAATTGGTACATGATTTTCAATGACATACTATATCTAGGTTGTTAGCAGGTCAGGTAGGCGCAACATTTGTCAACCGCGCATAATCGCACATCATCGTGTCAGTATATAGTATGTCATTTATGATTTAAATACTACATATACTAGCACCATTGGTTATAAGTCAGCTTTGTGAATTGCCACGTGCAATCACCCTAATCTTCCATATGACGGAGCGACAGCGTTATGATTTTAACGGCCTGATTTATTGGTATTAAGCTTGAGTTAATGACTAGATGATATAATGTCGAATCCGTCCAGTTTGCATCGTGGTGATGCTTTAAATAATGTGCACGTCCTTTATCGATGGCTAGAATCTTCTTCGCGGCTTCAACATGGGTTAGAGAATCGGCTGCCATTACTTGCTTGCAGCGGTCTTGCATTGTCCCCACAAAGCGAACGTGGAGTGTGTGCGGTTTTGAAGCAAGGATTTTTTGACTGCCTCGACCAACAATTACAACGTTGTCCCGTCTCCAGAGTTCTTCGACAACTTGATGAAAAAAAGCCGTCACGCTCTCGGGATCTAATCTCTTTTCGTTTTCAATGGGTCCGATTGACCAATCGAGAGGCATAGTCGGTGGATAATAGTACGGAAATTCGGCGACAACTAAGGGTTGCGCGATAAACAGTTTTTTCAGAAATGTGTGCAGTCCGTGTTCATCCTTTTCATCGTATTGGCGAATTTCGTCTTCAGTGGTGTTGGCGATGCGCGCGACATCAGCGAGGATGTCCTTATCAAAATAACTATAACCGAGTTCTTTCGCAACTTCTTGGGTAATCTCTTCACCACGACTACCGTATTCTCTTGAAACGGTGATGACCGCCATGGGAGTTTTCTCCTTCGCAATATCGGTTAATAGGTTTATGGGAAATTTACATCATCTGTTAACAACGACAACAAATGTTCTAGATAATAATTGGATTCACTTATTCTTTACAGCATGGCAATTCTCGTGCTTTTCAAATCAGGACAGCCCCGGAAGCTCAAGTTCCACAATCTCGTTGCGTCTCGCAGATTCTGAAAGAGCATCACAAACGTGCATCGTGCTGATTGCATCCTTGACGAAATGAGGTTCGAGCTTCCCGGTCTGAACGATTCTTGAGAACTGTTCAATCATGTTTACCTCCTGGATAGCGTTTTCAACTTTGTGTTCGGCTGATTTCCCTGATGCATTGTGTATCCAAAATCGCGCGGATTTCTCATTCCAAGGAATAACAAAATCGTCACATATAAGCGAGGCCTTGGTCCCTGCTACTTCGAACCATTTTCTACTGCCCGTGTCAAACGCGGAATCAAATGATGCTATTCGTTCGCCTTCAAACCAAAGTAGTCCCGAAAAATTCAGGTCAACGCCAGCCTCGTAACGTGCGGTTGCGAAAACTTGAAACGGGAGATCGCCGAATGCCCAAAGAATAGCGCGAACACAATAGTATCCTAAATCGCCGAGGCTGCCACCGGCAAGTTCTTTCTTAGCGCGAATGTTGTCGTATGGAATTGTATCCCAATTGAGTGAGAACGCAGAGGTCACTCGGCGCAACTTCCCTAGCGTTCCATTTTCTATCATTTGTCTCATTTTAGGGGTTCGTTCATGATGTACCCACATGACGCCGTCCATCAACTGTACGCCGTTCTCTTGACATGCCCTCGACATCGCAATGGATTCTTCCACATTTGCCGCCAAAGGCTTCTCGCACAGCACATGCTTGCCACATTCAGCCGCATTGATTGTCCATTCAGCATGTAGTGTTGGTGGGGTTGGGAGGTAAATTGCATCGATTGATTCATCCTCCAGAAGTTGTTCATAGCTACCGTATGCTTGTTCAACATCATGCTCTGATGCCCAGTTCTCTGCTCTCTCTTCTGTCCGACTAGCGATTGCCACAACTTCGGCGTTCCTAGCTAATTTTATAGCGCGGCATACCTTGGTCGCGATTTTTGCGGTGCTCAGTATTCCCCAACGTACAAATCCATTTGGAGTTGTCAATTTGTTTCACCTCAGCCGCAATCTACATCAATAGCCCCACGTAATGAGATTGACTCCGATGAATTTTTCATTGTACTTCAATAGCGCGTGCCGATGTTACATTAAACAGTGCGAATAGTCAAGAAAATTGCCGTCCAAATCTCCAGCTTGGATTCGCCGCGGTGAACCCACAGAATTGCTCTGTCCCTCCTCGTGCATGTCGCACTGTCGAAAAAGCCATTGCTGAAGTTCGGGCCGTTAAGTTGCGTCTTAAGAAATGTCTGTTGCCCGGAGACAAAACCCACGGCTCCCACGCATGGCACAATCCTAATTAATTCTTCTCGACGCTTCCACCCCATAGCCTCTGCCACCGAACTAAACAGTTATAAGCGTTCGACTGTAAAACCCTAATACTAGGATTCTAGGATTTGAATCCATGGGTTCCAATCAGTAGCACGGTGGAGATTGGAACCAAATGACATACCACATTTAAACAGTCGCTATTCACGTTAAGCTATGCAAAATCTGCATTCCCAACGTAGAATTTGCACCCAATATCTATGCCGTCGTGACAATCGGTTGCACTCAAACGTCTATATGTACCTTAGGAATTGACGAACCGGCTTCCTCCGGCATCTGGTATATTTCTTGCGTAAAGAGGCACATTCCACCAAAAGCGGAGAAAATGCCATGGCACTGGAATTTCGTCGGAAAAGCGTTCATTTGGTTGGCCTCATCGTGCCGATTTCCTACATATTCATTGAAAGACGTCAAGCTGTGATCGCCGTCGGTATCCTTGTGTCCGTTGCGCTTCTAATTGAATTACTAAAAACTCACTGGCCCTCGTTCCAGGTTGTGTTCTACCAAGTCTTCACGCCGCTGCTCCGTTCACACGAACGGGATGGTGCCATTACCGGTGCGACGTATTATCTTATCGGTGTTTTCCTGCCCATTCTCGTTTTTCCGAAAATCCTTGCCATTGTCTGTATTTTTTTCATGATCTTGGGCGACATGGCTGCCGCGCTAATCGGAAAGAAGTGGGGACGAACAAAGTTATTTTCTCGAAAAAGCCTCGAAGGTAGCCTCGCATGTTTTCTTGTATGCATTCTGATTGCGCTTGTCAAGTTCAATCCAGCAGTGGCAATCATCGGTGCCTTAGTTGCAACGATGGTTGAGGTTCTTCCATCTAAGCTTGATGATAATTTGACTATGCCGGTTCTCTCCGGTTTGGCGATGTACCTTGTTCTCGGCATTTGAGCGAACATCAGCATTCTTGCTAGTCTGTTCTACCAACCCTCCTCAGTTTTTCGTCTTCCTATCCGTCCAGCCTTCAGTAGCACAGGAGACATGATACCCCCTCAATAACCTCCACCTTTTCCATTATCATTTTTAAAAGTCGTGTGCTAGAATGTACGCCTATTGTCAAAGTGTGTCTTGCCTCGCATGCCGATGGCCCCTGTATTTTGTTGATGGTAAAGTCTGAAGTAACTTATTTTTCTATGGCAGCAATTGAACTAAAAAATATAACTAAACGCTTTGGAGATGTTGTAGCCGTTAATGACCTAAACTTAGAAATACACGATCAAGAGTTCTTGATTTTCTTGGGCCCATCCGGTTGCGGAAAAACAACAACATTGCGCCTGATTGCTGGCCTCGAACACCCGGAAATAGGGGATATCATAATCGATGGAATTCGGACGAATTACCTATCCCCCGCAGACCGGGATATCGCGTTTGTGTTTCAGTTTTATGCACTCTATCCGCACTTAACAGTATTTGATAATATTGCATTTCCGCTCAAAGCCGTGAAGTTAGGCCAATCTGAAATACGAGGACGAGTTCAGGAGGTTGCCCATCTCCTACAGATTGACACATTGTTGAAACGAAGGCCTGCTCACTTGAGCGGCGGAGAGATGCAGCGGGTTGCGCTTGGAAGGGCGATGGTGCGCCGTCCGATAGCGTTCTTGATGGATGAGCCGATGGCCAACCTTGATGCCAAACTCCGCGTCGACATGAGATCTGAACTTAAACGCTTACAATACGAACTGGGGACAACAACAGTTTTTGTCACGCACGATCAGGTTGAAGCTATGTCAATGGCGGATCGAATTGTGATAATGTACGCAGGGACACTCCAACAAATTGGCTCCCCTCAAGAGGTCTACAACCAACCAAGGAACTTGTTCGTTGCCGGGTTCATGGGCAGCCCTTCTATGAATTTAATCCGTGGTACTGTTCGATCGGAAGGTAGTAGTATCTTTATGCGGCTCAATCATACAGATTTCTCGTGGGAACTTTCAGATGAGCAGGTTGCGAGCCTTGGCAACAGACCTCCAGACAACGAGCTAGTTTTTGGAATTCGACCAGAGCACATCGTAGTTTCCAATGAAGCTGTCAAAGGCAGAATCAGGGCAAACGTACATTTGGTAGAGTCGCTTGGCTCCATGAATATCATTGATATTTTCCTCGGTGAAGATCCAGAGACAGCAAATCTTATTACGCTCAGAGTCCGGACACACCCAGCTTTCCAAGTTGAAGTCGGACAGCCCATTTGGCTAGATTTCGATGAGGAACATGTCCATTTCTTTAATCCGATAACCGCACAAGCTATTTATTGATTTGTGGGCGAAGGTTGGAGGAACTCTTCAAGAGGTGAAAGGAAATAGGGAATGACCAAGATTCCATGCCGAATGGTAGCCCTAGACTTAGATGGTACACTTCTCAACAGCAATCATGTCGTCACGGACCGAAACTGTATGGCGTTGCGGGATCTGTCGAAGGAAGGGGTTACCGTCGTGTTAGTGTCGGGAAGGATGCATCAATCAATTTTGCCTATTAGTAATCAGATTGGATTAGAAAACCCGATTATTTCATATAATGGCGGCATGGTCAAACACGCAAAAACTGGGGAAGTGTTCCATCACACGCCCATTGCGGCTACAACCGCGATGGATCTGGTTGACTACTGCGATCAGAGAAACCTACATCTTAATTTCTGCCTCGACGATCAGCTATATATTAAGATGGAAAATTCTTGGAGTGAACTCTATGAGAGTCGGACAGGGGTGTGCGCTTCCGCGATTGGGGATCTTCGACAGTTAACTGGAGGGGAACCAACAAAAATGCAGGTACTTGACACACCTGAGAAAATCGAGCACTTACTCGTTGACTTTCAAAGAGATTTCGGCGAACGACTATACGTTACCCGAACACAGATCGAATACATTGAATTCATGAATCCGCAGGTATCCAAAGGGCCAGCATTGAAGGCATTGGCGACCCGGTCAGGGATCCCTATGAACCTCGTTGTTGCGTTTGGAGATGGTTACAACGACCAAAGTATGATGGCTGCCGCCGGGTTCAGCGTTGCAATGGGGAATTCTATAAATGAACTGAAAGAATGTGCGAATTATGTTACCGAGTCAAACGACAATGATGGCGTCGCGCAAGCAGTCGAGCAATTACTACTGGGCGGGAGTGCGACGTTTCATGGATTTGACTGGAATATTCGCGGTTAGCGCCATTGATGCGCCGTCACGCTGAAGTTCTATATCGATATCGTCCGAGGGAAATTCAAAATATTCCGCGAGAAGTTGTGTTAGTTTCGTCTGCAAGTCACTCATAATGGCTTCATCTGCGTCAACTCTATCTTGGATTAAAATCAGCTGCAATCGATTCTTGGCAACTTCCTTACTCCCCCTCTCTTGATGCAATAGACGCATTAGTTTTCGAAACATGTCGGATTCTCCTGCTAGTTGCGGCCGGCTAGCTTGTTCATTAGTTGACCGAACCAATTTTCCGGTTTAAATTCTGGAATCGATATATCCTCCCCTTCAAGCCGCTGCGCAATACGATTGTAGGCTTCACCTGCGTAAGAAGCATGGCTATATGCCAAGGGTAGACCACGGTTAGTTGAAACAACAACGTCCGAATCTTCCGGAACGACGCCGATCAAATCTATCGAAAGGATGTCGATTATATCCTGAGGGGCCATCATGTTTCCTGCTTTTACCATCTGCGGAGAGAGTCGGTTGATAACCAAATTCATCTTTTCAATGTTCATATTCTGCAGCAGACCGATGATTCGATCAGCATCTCGAACCGCCGCAATTTCCGGGGTAGTAATGATTAACGCTTCTTCCGCCCCGACTGCGGCATTTTGAAAGCCCTGCTCAATACCTGCCGGGGAATCAATGAGAACATAGTCAAAATCCTCGCTCAGTTCCTTACAGATTTTCTTCATCTGTTCGGGAAGGATGTCCATCTTGTTGTTCTTTTGGGATGCGGCTAAGAGGTTCAATGATTTAACACGTCGATCTCTAACTAATGCCTTTTCAATGTTGCATGTACCATCAATGACGTCCATCGAAGTGTAAACAACTCGGGCTTCTAATCCCATAATAACGTCAAGATTCCTTAACCCCACATCAGCATCAACCAAGACAACCTTTTTGCCTAACATTGCGAGCGCTGTTCCCAGATTAGCTGTGGAAGTGCTCTTGCCCACTCCTCCTTTCCCGGAGGTTAATACAATCACCCTCCCCATGCTTTCACAGCCCTCCTTGTCTGCTTATCGGTTTGTGTACTGAATATCATGCTCATTCTAAACTCGATTCTGAAAAAACAACAGAACTTCGCTGTTCCACTTGTGCTAGGTGATTAAAATCCGTGAATTCTTCGACAACTACGGCGGCATTACCCCGTAACCGTGCGAATTCTACTTTATCTCCTTGTGTACGTTGATTGGAAGGTGGGCGGGAGATGAAGCGTGCGATTCTCAACTGCGTGGGGACAAGACTTAAGGCAATTATCACAGATGTAATGTCGCCTAAAGCGCCCGCATGTGCGATGCCGCGCAAGGTTCCGAGAACAATAATGTCCCTGGCTGCAATTACCTCTGCTCCGGGATTTACGTCTCCAAGAATGACGACATTTCCCTCAAGGAAGCGTTCGACCTGTCCAGAGCGCAACGTTTGTCGAATGAATAGTGTTTTCTCCTCTTCCGCCGACAAAATATATTCGCTGCTCTGAGGAGTCGCCTTGTGCAGAGCCGGGGCACCCGCAATCAGTGAGCCTTCTTGGGGCCGGGGAACATCATCGGATTTGCCAATTAGTTGCTTGATTTCAAGGCGGTACGTGTCTTGGAGCAATCGCTCCAGTCGGCTTAAATCTTGAAAGTCCATCGATCCGCCACCGAGATTGATAGTAACCCCTGTTCCAGCTAGCGAATCGCCCAATTTTTCCATCCTTTTTTCAATACGCGGTATAATTTTTTCTATGTTCGCTTTTGGGTCAATAATCAGGTGCAAGCCATCGCGAAAACCTTTAAGTTCGACGATCGGCCGCGGAATATCTTTCATTTTCGCCTCTGTGAGTTCAATTGAGTGCGTGAAACTTGGGCTCTTCAACTCTCGCTAGCACATAAGGGCCTTCGGGTATAACAGCAATTTTTGCGTCATCTCCATGTTTGGCAAACACTTTATCGATTCCCTCATTGGGACGCTCAAGTGGCTGCACGAACAACTGCTGTTGTTGTTCATAGGGAATGCCCCCCGTGTAAAAGAAAATATCGGCTTTTCTTGCAACTTTTGCTAGTTCCTCAAGTTGCCACTGATCGACCACGAAATTTTCTGGTTGGTAGATATCCTGAATGAACTGGTCAAGATTCTGCGTTTCCAGAATCAAATCGGTAAACGGCTTGCTACCGATGCCTTGACTACATTCGGCCATTAGCATAATAACGCCGTTCGGCTTTACAACTTCTGCAGCCGTCAATAATCCTTTAATTGCTTGATAAAAAGTGGTGTCTAGCGGATATCCGGCACTTGAAACGACTACTAAATCTGCAGGGTAAGGCAATGTAGAAGTTACTTGCTTCTCTACAAATTCACATCCTGCACGATGCGATTCAACCAACGCACCAGCGAATACCCCGGTAATCTGCCGTTTATTGTCTATCGCGACACTAAGGCTGAAGTCGACACCGGCCATCAGCGCGATTTCAGTCGCTTCGATGTGGAATGGATTATGATCCAAGACTCCTACAGATGCGTTCGGATGTTCCAGGATTTGTGGTCCGTGCATTACCTTCATCGTTTCCACCGAAGCAATGCCGGGACAAATTGCTTTACGTCCTCCCGAATATCCAGCCATTAAATGTGGTTCAATCAGCCCAGTGACAATCTTTACATCAGATTCAAGGTACGTCTTATCAATGTGGACGGGTGTTCCATTGCGCGTCAATCCTAAGTATTTATGTGCCTCCGGTTCGTTAGACAGGTGACTGACAATCCGGTAGTTGCTCAAGATGTCAATTCCCACCATTTCTTCCAATTCTTCCTCGGTGCTCGGGCGGTGAATGCCTGTCGCGACCAAGATTACAATCTTCTCTCGCGGGATTCCTTGCTGTTCCATGGTATTCAATATCGGCGGCAGAATTAGCTGATTTGGGACAGGGCGTGTGATATCGGAAATGATGATACAAGCGGAAGACCTACCGTCTGCCAATTGGGCTAAGGGCAGGGAATTGATTGGCGATTCTACAGCTTTGCGGACCGAAGTCTCCGGATCCTGAAGAGGTTTTTCATGTTGAATTGTAAGAATCCCGGCTAGATTCTCGTCTGGGATGTCAACATCCAAGAATCCGCGTCCGTACCCCATGCCGATTCGCATTGCCCCTTCTCCGTAGAACCCTCCAAGCCAAAGTCTTTATATAATAACCAATGGTGCTAGTTTGAAATTTGGAGGTAAATGGGGATAACATTCCGTTTCGGCATTGCTTTGGTGCGAAATGTGTCATGGTCATGAGACGATTTCCTCAATTCTACCGTTAATTTGAGTACCAGTAGTTATCAAATAACGGGAGGAAATCTAGACTCATGACCATTGAAGATTTTACCACAGAATTGTTTTGTCGTGTTGATGATAAACTCTCACAACGCGGCAAGAATCGTAAGCATAGCCAAGCCAAACTCTATCCGTCCGAAGTGGTTACCATTGCCATGCTCTTTGCACTCAAAGGCGTGAGCAATCGCGCCTTCTATCGCTGGATAGCAAACAATTTCAAACACGTATTCCCAAGATTACCCCATCGCACTCGATTGCTCCGTTTGTTTGATGGGCATCGACATCTTATTGACGTGTTCATGGCGGCACCTTCGCTCATCGGCGTAATTGACACTTACGGCATTGAATTGATTCACCCGCGTCGAGAAGGACGTTCTAAGCGTCAAATCGGGCGCAAAGGTATTTCCAATCAACGATGGATTGTAGGTGGAAAACTTTGCCTGCTACACAACCATCTCGGGCAGATTGTCAATTGGGATTGCGACACTGCCAATGTATATGATGGAACTGCCTTTCAACACCTCGTTGATGGAATCAGTGACCAGATGGTTGTGTTTGCCGATGAAGGTTTTGCCAAAGTAGATTGGTTTCCTTCCAACTTGCGTCTGTGCCGACGTGGTGAGTGGAATTCTCGGATGCTGATAGAAACAATTTTGTCCATGTTGACGCTCGTGTGTCATTTTAAGAAAGTCATGCATCGACGTTGGAGTTACTTCAAAACGCGAGTCGGCTTTACAATGGCTTTGTTTAATATCTTGGTGCAGTGGAACGGTCTGTCGATTGAAGATGATGGCTTTGTCCCTTTATCAATCGCTCAATTCAGCCTCTAAACTAGCACCATTGGTTAATACATACCATTATAATCGAAATCATTAACTCATAGCAACACTATTTTGTGGATGGCACAGGTCAAACACATCAAATCATATTTTTGGCTGCATTTCCCCCACTCTAGACCGAAAGTGAGTGAAAAACGCAGAGTAGAGGTAGTATTGGCGATTGTGCGGAATGCTTTACACTCGAGAAAAAACGTCTTGACAAAACGATTGGAATCAGTGAGAATCAAATAAGATGTGCGCTACGTGCAGTGAATCTTTTTTGATTCAGATTCTCAATTCGCAGAGAGGAAATGAAGTCATGCAACGAATTGAAATCACCACGAAACCAAACGGTGCCGGACGCAATTGGTTGGAGGTGGGAAACTTTGAGACCGATGGATTCGGACGGAAGGAATGGGTCAAAAAGGATGTGCCGCACCAAGATCGGCGACTGAAAACGGACCGTCGTTATTCTGACCGTGCCGAGACTATTAATTGGATATTGTTGGTGCCCGATGATTATCCATTGACAATTATCAAAATGAACTATGATCGTTTGAACCCTAGAAAAGTTGATGTAATTTGGGAACCGAAGCCTAACTCACGGGAAGAATTAGACCGGGAAGATAATATCAAGCGCATTTTCGAACTAGCCGAAGGGAATGACGAACTGCTGGCACTACTGAAAGAGGTGTTCAATCCGTAAACAGGTGTGAAACGATGCAAAGATTGGACGTGGAATACAGTTGAGGGGAAATGTTGAATCCAACACATCGAGTCATGAAATGTGAAAATCTTCTAGATAGAGTTACCCGAGTTCCGCAAGTTGATATCGGACACTTTCCAACGCCGTTGGAAGATTGTCCACGTCTAACTAAGGCGTTGGGCGGTCCTCGTATCTTGATTAAACGAGAAGACTGTTCAGGTCTCGCGCTTGGTGGAAACAAGGTTCGACAGTTGACTTTCACTATTGGCGAAGCGGTGCATCAAGGGGCGGACACAATTGTGCATGGGGCGGCGTCACAATCCAATCATTGCCGTCAAGCTGCTGCAACGTGTGCTCGACTCGGTCTGAAGTGCTACCTTCGTCTCTCACGTGATCACAAAAGCGTTGTTCAGGGAAACCTGCTGCTCGACCATCTTGCGGGAGCAAATGTTGAAATAGTCGATGTTCCTTTCGGCGATGAATTGCATACAGTCAAAGTGGCGTTAGCGGAAGAATTGAAGGCCGAAGGATTGAAGCCCTATGTGGTCGGCGGTCCGCATGCCACGGCGCTAGCCGCAGTTGGTTTTACATGGTGCATGGCGGAAATTCACCGGCAACAGGAAACCTTGGGCGTTGAGGCGGATTGGATATTCGCCGCATCAGCGGGCGGAACACAAGCCGGGTTAGTCCTTGGAGCTAAAGCATTAGGAATGAAAATCAAACCCTTTGGCGTTGCGCCACTTAGTTGGGATAACCGAATTGAGCGCATTCAACAAGCAGCAAACGCCGCTGCGGCGATTCTGGATTTGGATGTAAGTATTGACAATAATGAAGTGAGAAACACCGATGCCTTTGTAGGAAAAGGCTATGGCATGTTAACACCTAAATGCGCTGACGCAATCAAATTAGTTGCACAAACGGAGGGTATCTTTTTGGATCCGGTATATTCGGGTAAAGCAATGGCAGGTTTAATTGACCACATTGAGCGAGGACAACTCACGTCCGATGACACCGTGATTTTCCTTCACACGGGGGGTACTCCTCAACTGTTTGTATATAATGAGGAATTATATTCTTGACGCGTCACTTACACGAGGAGCAATAGATGAACAGAACAACCATAGTCGTAGTTGCGTTTCTTACTATACAGAGTTTCGCCTACGTTAGCGGCAATACGCCGCCCAGTTTTGACTCAATCCAGTTCACTATTGAGCCTGCGCCTGCACGCGAGGCGAGTGTGCTGACCGCTTCACCTGTGGGTTGGGAGGATGCGGACGGTGATACAGAACAGTATCTGTATGATTGGTATAATCAGGACGGTCCGCTGCGCGGGACGGTTGATTTCTCGCACGAGATCGAGGCACAGTATAAGGGCATGACATCAGTGGAGTTAACCTCACCGCTGTCCCTACCAAGCGGTTTAGAATTAAGGTTGTCGGTCGCCGGAGTACAAAAAGGCACGGTAAAATTTACCGGTCCGAGCGGCGCCGAGACCGTGTACGAAGTTGACGAAAAAGAAGGAAGCAACATTAATGGCAGCTTTGCGGTTAATCTAGCTGAAGTAGGGGAGTACACTGTAACAGAGACGTTTCAGGCAATCATTCGATCCAAAACCCCCTTAATACCCTTCGAAAGGCAAGCAGGAGAACAGGAGTTCATTTGGACTTATGTCAATCCTGCTCCCGGTGAAAGGCTCTATCGGCACAGGACGCGAGTCCATCAAATTACCTTCACGGCTACCCGCGATTTGGCGGCGGATCTGGACGTTACCAACCCCGGCGCGGAGGTAGGCCTTACCCTCGTTACCCAACGGCTAATTCTTCCCGGGTCTACCGTGAAGACCGACATTGATTACCAACTTGCGTTTTCCAAGTATTCCTCTCTGTCTCTGGCGGATTCATCCGTCACGGAACGTAGCCTCACAGGCGCAAACTTCGATTCCGGCGATGAGGTGTATGTGGTAATCACACCATACGATGGGACCGATTTTGTTGGTGATCCCCTTGAGAGCGAGCGAGTCTTATCAGTGGCACAATCAAGATGGCGCCATACCGGGTGCGACAGAAGCAACACTTGCCGAAGGGTTCGACCAGGGAGGGATATTTTTTGTTGAAGCCACGCCTTATGACGGCGTAGAAAACGGGGAACCTGTCAAGAGTACGAGTATCATCATTCCGAGTGAAACTAAATCCACGGATATAAACGGGGACGGCGTGGTCAATATTCTGGATTTGGTCTTCGTCGCAAATAATTTAGGAATGCAGGTCGAAGAGGGAACCGAGCCTAATGCTGACGTGAACAGAGACGGTGTGGTAAATATCCTGGATCTAGTAGCCGTCGCTTCCGATATTTGAGACGATTCCACATGGTAGGTAGCCTCAACAGAACTCTACCTTCAAGCTTACCCCCTGTTTCATCGCTAGGGATAAAGATTAAATATCACGGCTTGAAACTTAGGTTCACTGGCGTCCCGGGGTGATGCCACCTGCGTAACGAATCGGATGCCGATAGTCCGGCTTCCTGTCCCAGCGCAAAAGCTGTCGCAATAAGATTACGCTCTCCCGATACAATGTCCCCGGCAGCGAACAGTCCAGGAATCGGGTTACCATGGGAGTCAAGTAGCTGTGCACTATCATTGGTGATTATTAGCCCGTCTTCGTCCTTTTGATAATCCCAATCTTCAAGAAACTTCGTATTTGGGATTAGCCCTTCATCAACAAGAAATCCGTCAAAATACACCTCGCTACCGTCTTCAAGCTCAAACCCCACCAAATCAGTTTTTTCACCAATGTGTCTGAGGATCTTTGTTTCAATGATGTTTATGCCACGTTCTTCAGCTTGCCGAAGAACCTCGGGCGACATTCCGTGGGGACGACCATTCGTTAGAATTGTAATCTTGTCAGTAAAGTCTTGCGAACCAAGCGCTACGTCATAAATGTAGTCACCAACGCCGACTATTGCGAGATGTTCGTCAACATGCAAGTGTCCATCACATCGGATGCACACATGCCAGCCCTTCCGATTGCCAGCATAACGAAACACGGCAACGTATTGTTGGTAAAGCCTTTCGGAGTCGGGTTGGAACTCGATGTCGGGCCAACGATCATCAAAGCCCGACGCAACGACAACGGTCCGAGATCTAAAGTGTTCAATCTGTATTGGTGTTCCCTTCTTTAGTGCACTGGTGGAGGCTTCGACGACAAAAACGTCGTCTTCCTTCGTCAACTTAGTAATCAAGCCATCGTGAATGTCGATTCCTGTTTTGCGTTTTTCGCCATGAATGGTGATATCGGTTACAGGGCGTCCTTCCATCCATTTCATCAACTCCTTGGCAAAATGCGGACCGATGACACCAGGGAACACTGGTGCGTCCTCGATTTTGACGGACTTTGACCAATATGCCCGTCCGCGGCTGAAACTCACTTTACCCGCGTGAAGAACCAACACGTGCCGCATTTGATGACTGGCAGAAACAGCCGCTTGTGCGCCTGCCGGACCTGCACCAATGACGGCGACATCGTAAATGACTTCTTGCATTGTGGGGTGACTCCTCATTCGAGATTGCTGCGCTGCTCGTAAGAAATACGGATTAACAAATCATTTAATACGCATTCAAGAGCAGAATTGAGTGTGATTCACGTCCGCAAAATTACCATGATTAGCTATACATCAAGGCGGTATACCCGAGCAGCAGTATCATGGAATAGAGCGGCGCGTTCCGAGACCGAATAACCCGATGACAGTCGTTTGAAGGCATTGTACATTACATTGTAAGAAAATGACACTTTATCAACCGGGAAATTGCTCTCGAACATACACCGATCAGTTCCGAATGTTTCAATACAGTAGTTCATATAAGGACTCATCGACTCTGCGAGTTCTTCCGATCCGATCGGTTTTTCGCGCGTGTGCCAATCAAAGCCAACGTGCGGCATCCCCATGCCACCTAGCTTTACGCTGATGTTGGGACATTCAGCCACGACTGCAATGCCGCGGCGCCAATGTGTTAAAACTTCATCCCGTCGATTAGCGTAAGGACCAACACCTAACAGCCCACCAATGTGATTCAGGATAATTGTCAGATCTGGGACTGCCTTGGCGAATTCGGCCAACTCCGGCAACTGTGGAAAATACAACCATGCCTCCAGGGAAAGCCCCATATGCGATAACACTCGCGCGCCCATGCGGTAGATACTGCTTTCCAACTGCCCTTTTGTATTGGAACGTCCCACAGATGCAAATGCCGGATGCGGATGCCATGTGACGGAGTGACGTATACCTCGGAATCTGTTCGGACTCGCCGCGAGCAAGGCCTCTAGCACCGGCTCGACGCGATCGCCAAGGTTTAAGTTCGCCCTGCCAACAATGCCAGCGGCGATCCGACTGGAGCCGTACAATCCACTTGCGCTGGCAGCGGCGAGGCCTTGAACGAATTCAACCTCTCCGACGGAACGCATCTCCTCAGGGCCGTCTGCACGGTACATCGCACCAGCCTCAACAAACACGGTGGAACGCACGTTGTGACCGCAGTGAATATCGTCTATGAGTTCGTGAAGAAGATATCGATGATACGGAATACGATCAGTGCGAAGGTCCCAGTTGTGGTGATGAGGATCGCAGATAGGGAGCTCGGGCTCCAAAGTCGGTTCTTGCGTTAAAGCGAGCCAATTATTTTCTCCGAATGGCATGCTGCACCTCCATTTCCGCTTTCGGCAGTCCTAGCCTAGAGTTACAATGGTTAGGAGTAGGGTTGGTTGACCTATGTAAGAGCGAGATTATTGCTAATAGGTCTACGATGTGTTAGGGAACGACTTCTCCGAGGTGGGTTGCAATCAAGACAAGATCGAGTATGTTGATTATTCCATCACCGTTCACATCCGAGTTCGAATCTGACGATTCGCCGAGTTGGTTAGCTACCGCGACCAGATCGAGCAAATTGACCATCTTATCTCCATTCACATCGTACGTTGCTGTTCGATCAATTGTCACGACCCCCTCACTGTAGACTTGAACACTCGAGTTTCTGGAATCTCTAGCATTTACTCCGAGATAGTAGCTGCCTTCTTCGACTGCCGTGGTGTCCCAGTCCCAGCGAGAAAGACTCGACGAAGTCCGCGATTGAATCTCCACGGAATCACCCGCACTCCGATCTATGTCGTAGAACAAGTCAATCGTGAAATCATCTCCATCCGGATCGAATGCCTTCCACGTTATCTCAAAGGTGTTACCTACTACGGCGCCGTCTGCGGTTGGCGAAGTAAATTGAAACGTAGGCGGCGAATTTGGGCGAGAGAGTGTATGATGATGTGCGTAGATTGCCTCCAATTCCTTTAGCATCGGAAAATCCCGCTGACGCCACGCCATCGCGACATCCGTGATGCTCTGAGGAGTATCATTCACGAAGATTTCCCAAAAATAATCCAGCCCATCACTAATGTTGTCATCGTCAGCGCCCGGGGCGAGATCGATTGAGCCTGCTGTGTCAAAGATATCCCACAGAATACTTGCGACGGTTCCTTCAACTACCTCCCCTCTTACATTCTGACCTGCTCCATTTACGTGGCCTGTCCACCACTGATTGGATTCAATATTCGGGGAATCCCTATCCTGAAATCCCGTAACGTTCAATGCATTGTCATCCACCGCGGCTTCCATAAACTCTGCCCAACCCTCGTAGAATGCAAATCCCAAATTTGACACGGTTTCCACACGGTGCACACCAGGGTAATCGTCTAATGGCAAGGTATCCGGATTGTAGCCATAGGCAGCAGTCATTACCGCATGTGCATATTCATGGAACATTATGATCCGTAGCCATTGGTGCTCTCCAGAAGCAATGGCAATCTGTTCCTGAATCGTATGTTTCCTGCCTTCGTCCATAAAATCGAAATGGTAGTAGGAGATACCGTATGGACCAGGCCATACCACATGAATCGCCCTGTCTCGTTCCCAACGCAATCGGTCAAGAAGAAAGGCATGAGTATCTTGAATTGTGTTGAATATATGTCCAATCCCGCGAATCGGATGCGCACTATCAATGACTAGATCAATAACGGTTTCACCATCCGGAACATCAAGAACTGTATCAGATTGCAGGGCGTACGTTTGGTTGCTGTCATTCGTTATGGACAGTACCGAATTGTCAAATTTCAGAACAACATAAAGATCACGAGGGCTACCGTCGTGAAGGGATGGATGATTCAGATTGGCGAAATCGTACCTACCCTTTTCATCACCTGAGGTGAGACCAACCAGAGTGCTGCCAGCGGCCTGATTCTCTAGGTGCAATTGAACTTGGGGCTTCTGAACCGGCAACTCAATGAGTTCATTATCGTCAAAATAGGAAACCGATCCTCGAATCATCAAGGTGTTATCAATGCGAGCGGGTACGGATGGTAGTTGGACGTGGGTTTGTAGAGGGAAAGTTCTGACTTCTTCCTTGAAAGGCTTGGTTGACATCTCGGCACGGTTCGGAGTCACGAGAAGGTATGTGTAAAAATGTTTTATGATTATTTTGCCGTCAGCGGATGCTGAATAGACGGATGCTTGAAGCGGGTAATTCCCTGACTCTTTTACTCGCAGACGTACGCTGTAGCGTTGTTCTGCCTCGCTAGTCGGGAAATAAACGCCGTCAAATTGGTCTTGCGATTCGGCGACGATGCCCTGTGGCAGACGAAACAGAAGCCGGGCATGGACGGATTCGGCGAGATTGGAGTGGATTGAGAGAACGAGGGTCGCGTTGCCACCAAGTCGAGGAGCGCGTGTCAGATACAATCTGCCGTCAAATGATTGGAGATGGTGTCTTTCATGGGCGTTTCCAGCAGGAGGGATGTGTTCACACAACACGATCACAAGAACCAACAATTGGACTAGTCGAAGGAAGGTGGAAGATGCTCTGAAATGCCCGAGACCTGGCGGCGGCTCGGCGTCCAAATACTTATTTTCGTTCACCGATATTTCATTGATGCCCATGTTGTTGCTAGTTTACCCATCGGTAGCACTGCGGTTTGAGGCTCGCTTTCAACGAGGTCGTAGTCAATCAGTTCGAAGATGATGCCACTAGAGTCAGTGGCTTTAACTAAGCCGACATCCGGCGCAAGCCACATGGAGTTGGTCAATTCCAATTCTGCAATCGGTAGATTTAAGGTAATATTCTGTTTAATGTTCAAACAGTCCTGAAAGGTACCCGCGGGCGTAATCACTTCCTCAATTTCAACTACCTCCGCGCGATTCGTCGATTGTATCTTCCCAACCGCGGCAATTTCAACATCGCTTTGTACTGTCCACGTCGTACCAAGATCAACCGGAATAGGGAGAAATACCTGTGGCGGTGAGTAATCAAATATCACCTCCCCTATGATAGCGATGGCAACGACTGAACGGAAGAGTTTTATCCCGTCAGCTTCCGATTTCACCAAGAGTTTGTTGATGTTGCCATTTGTGTCTTCTTCTATAAGTCTAAGTTCCTCGCCATTGATTATCTCCGGACCCTTGATTGTGACAGTCCGTAGGTTCATTTTGTCAAGGCTCTGCAAAGTCCACCGGTTTCCGATTTCATCCGGATAAAAATTCCGACTATAGCTCGTAACGCTCAACCCAAGTGCGAATGTGAACAGAATGACAAACTGTTTCCAGTGTTCGGTTAATGTCAGGAACCGTAGGTTCATCATTTTTTTTGGTGCATCTAGTACGAAGTTTGCAATAAGTTCGATGTAGTAATAGAACAGGTTCCAAATCGTTACAGTTCTAACTCGCGAACCAATATCCAAGCAAAATACCAACACTAACTAACGCGGCAATAGCTCCGAGCACTCCAAGAGCAAGTTTCCATCTGTGAGATGTTTCGATGTCTTCCTGCTTAGGCGGATTCCAGAATCTTCCTACCTTACCAGCTGTACCTCGCCATCGCCGACGTTGCCGCGTACGCGAGGCTGAATTACCTTCCCAGATTTCCTCTCGCTGACTCCGTATTTTTTGAATCATTTGCTGTGTGTCGCCGTAATCATTTGCTGAAACTCTTTTACCGTGAATTTCGCGTGAATTACCCTTCACTTTCGACCGTGATTGCTCGGATGCTCCTTCACTCGATCGGGAGGACACCGTAGTCAATTGGTTCTCAGCCAGTGGTTTTGTGCGACTTTGGCTAGAGTCTAGTCGCACGCGAGATGTTGAGCCTTGAGGCAACTCATCAGTGCTGATTGCGTTTTCGGACAGTGTTTCCAAGTTCTCCTCTTGTGCGGTGCTTGAAGGGCGCTTTCCTGACCACATAGCTCGACGCTGTTCCCTGTATTTTTCTTCGAGTTCTTTTCTTTCTTCTTCGGTAAACTCCATCTGTTATCTCCGGTTGATCTGCTCTAGCGTTACTATCTCTCCGTTCTTGACTCGCTTGAATTTTGTAGGGTCCCCGATGAGTTTACCGACGACGTTAACGGCGCTCGCAGGTCGAATCTCATTGCCTCGACTCATCGGAGTGGGTCCGAAAAAGATACAGAATGCTTTGCCGGGCGGCCAATACGCAAGATCGCCAAGTTCCACGGTGTCTTGCTCGCCTTCCACGTCGGTGTCTACCGGGATAGAGAAGTAAATCTCGTCTCCCCATGTGCTCCCTGGGGAAGTGATCGGCAATGCTTCCCATATTCGCGTCGCTGTCTGTAAGGAATTCAGTTCAGCCTCCATTACAATGGATTCAGTCGAGATTCGCATCATCCTTTGTGACATGTGAAAAACCTCCTACTGGCTTGCCACGATTAGTGACGCAACGCGGTATGGTTCCCGAGTCTTCCTTGCTGAAGTGACCAGATTCGGTGTTGACTTTTCATATCCATTTTGTAATAATGTACCATGCTATTCTATCATACGCATTGAGTATTCTCAATACAAAAACTGTGGAACAGATTCGGCGTCATAGGCTGCGGGATCGTTGGCCGTCAGCGTCCAAATGTTCGACAGCAAACGCGATAAAGCAAGCGCCAATGAGATATGGCTAATCTCGCACCTCCGGGGTACACCTGCTCCTGACTGTAAGATCAAGAGGGAAATCATATTGCTAGAGCGATTGGCTAGTCCAACGAACGGAAGTAGATTTAGCGATGCGTAGAAAGACAAGACTTGACCGAGGTTAGATATGGAATATAAATCGTTGGGAGGCGCAGGCATCAAGGTCTCAGAAATCTGTTTAGGAACGATGATGTTTGGCGGTCCGACGAATGAATCCGATTCAATTCAGATCATTAATCGTGCTCTTGATGCCGGTATCAATTTTCTTGATACGGCAAATGTGTACAATAATGGCGAATCGGAGAGGATTGTAGGCAAGGCAATTCAGTCGGTACGTAACGAGGTCGTGGTTGCCACCAAAGTGTGCGGTCCTATGGCGGAGGGACCCAACCAATCCGGATCAAGCCGCTACCACATCATGTTTCAAGTTGAGGAGAGCCTGCGCCGACTTGGTACAGATCGAATTGATGTGTATTATTTGCATCGACCCGATCCAACGACTCCGATTGAAGAATCGCTGCGAGCGTTGGACGACTGCGTAAAGCAAGGTAAGGTACGCTATATCGCCTGTTCAAATTTCGATGCATGGCGAGTTTGCGAAGGGCTGTCAGTTAGTGAACGGATGAACCTAGAACGCTTTGCGTGTGTACAACCTCTCTATAACATTGTGAATAGAGGCGTAGAAGTAGAACTATTACCGCTGTGTCAGCAGCGAGGCTTGGGGGTCGTTCCGTACAGCCCGCTGGCGCGCGGCGTACTTTCGGGAAAGTATCGTTCGGGACAGCCGCCTCCAGACGGCTCGCGAGCAGCCCGACAGGACGGTCGCATACTACAGACCGAGCTTCGCGAAGAAAGCTATGAGGTGGCACAACGGCTCATCCCGTTGGCAGAAGCACACAACAAAACGCTGACCCAGTTTGCATTGGCATGGGTACTGGCGAATTCCATCATTACTTCTGTCATCATAGGTCCAAGGACGATGGATCAACTTGATGATAATCTCGGATGTTTAGGCTGTGAATTAAGTGACGCGGATGAAATCACAATTGACCAGCTTGTTCCTCGTGGCGAGCATACTGGTAAAGGGTATAATGACCCGGCATACCCAGTGCTAGGTCGGCCAATCCGAAAATAAACCCGAAGTACTGCCACATGGACGAACGGTAATCAAATTAAGCAGCACTTGATACTAAAAAGGGTATCCAATGCTAGAAAAATTATTCCATTTGCAAGAAGCTGGGACCACTTTGAAACGAGAAGTCGTAGCTGGATGCACAACGTTCGCCACGCTATCGTATATTATTTTCGTCCAACCGGCCGTATTGTCTGAAGCGGGAATGAACTCTGGCGCAGTGATGGCTGCTACTTGCATCACTAGCGCGTTTGCGATGTTGTTAATGGCATTCCTTGCCAATTACCCGATTGCTCTTGCGCCCGGCATGGGACACAACGTTTTTTTTGCGTTCACCGTCTGTGGTGCCTTACAGGTGCCGTGGCAGACTGCTCTTGGCGCCGTGTTCATTGCCGGGGTTTTCTTTGTTCTTTTCGCTTTCGTAGGGTTGCGCGAGAAAATAATGAGCATTCTTCCCGATTCGCTCAGGAACGCCATTCCTGCTGGCATAGGGCTGTTTATTGCCCTTGTGGGATTGGAATGGTCGGGACTGATTGTTCAAGATAAGGCAACCTATGTTACCTTGGGTGATTTGAAATCAGCCCCGGTGCTGCTATCGCTATTTGGTATCGGCGTAATGGCGGTCCTGTTCGCTTTAAATATACGAGGCGCCATCTTGATCGGGATTCTCGCCTCAGCGGTAGTTGCACTCATTACCGGAATGGCGACATTTCAAGGCGTTGTATCGGCGCCACCGTCCATGGCACCGACTTTCTTCAAGCTGCAGATTCCAAACATTTTCTTACAACCTGAGCTAATCTCTATAATCGTTATTTTCATCTTCCTCGATCTGTTCGATACCGTGGGAACACTGGTTGGGGTTACCCAACAAGCGGGTTTGATGGTTGATGGCAAGCTGCCGAAAGCACGACAAGCATTGCTGTCCGACGCCGTGGCCACCAGCAGCGGAGCCCTGCTCGGCACCTCGACGGTTACCAGCTACATTGAAAGCGCATCCGGTATTTCTGCGGGCGGACGCACGGGATTGACTAATGTAGTGACGGCTGCGCTGATGCTTCTTGCACTCTTCTTCCATCCGTTAATCAAGATGGTGGGAGCGGGTTATAACATCGGTGACAATACATACCTGTATCCTGTCATTGCCCCTGCCCTGATTATCATTGGAAGTCTCATGCTCAAGAATGTCGTGCACATTGATTGGGAAGATTTTACGGAGTCTCTTCCCGCATTCTTGATGTTGTTGATGATGCCGCTCACCTTCAGCATCACGGAAGGGTTTGCCTTCGGATTTATTTCCTATGCCTTCCTGAAGTTGGTGACCGGTAAAGGGAAACAGGTGCATTGGTTAATATATCTATTCGCCATACTTTTTATAATCCGGTATATTTGGCTGGTCGGATAAGCTATGGATTTCTCCACCGTCTCAGATGGTCGAATGAAAAACTGATAGTGAACGTGATAAAAACCGTCATAATTTTGGAAGGTCGTTGTAAAATGAACGGGAATGAAGATTTCATTAACGCCGCCGGATTATCAATTGGAACATGAACGACAGCATCGAATCAGCCTTGGGTCGAGGCACATCTTTCTTGATGGCGCAATCGCATAACGACGGGAATTTTGAAGGTGAACTTTCCTCAAGTACGTTTCCAACGTGTGCCTATGCGTGGGTACAATTTGCACTAGGCAAGTTACCGGACGCAGAGCTAGTTGAGTGGTTATTGCGGAATCAGCATGAAGATGGAACATGGGGTCTTGATATTTCGAATCAGCCAAACCGAGAAGCAACGCTGTTCGCCAAGCTTATCTTACAACAGGTTGTTGAACGACAACCTACGTCGCAAGTTGAAACGGCATTGGCTCGCACTCCGCACTACCCACTCAAGTTGGCGTTAATCAAGTTGTCTTACGCAGCATTCGGCCAGTCCGAATGGACTGAATTGACGATTTCCAGAAACATGCTTCCATTGGTAGCGCTAGTGCAGAAGGTATCCGCTCGGTTTCCACGGCTCCGTGCCGTTCTCAAACCACCAACCAATGTTCTCCCTCCCATAGACCTTTTCACTACCCCGATGTTTCAAAAGCTTTTTATTGCAGAACAACACACACTTGCAGCAGTTTTTCTGCTGATTGAATTGAATACGGCAAAACGTGTCGAGATCATCGATAGTCTATTTGACTGGCTGAAAGCGCACGTACTTACCGATGGAAGCTGGTTCCGCGTAGGCTATATCACGGCACTGTCTTGCTTGGCGCTTATCGAGCTACGCAGTAAAAGAGTTAGCCAAAGTGTTGAGATTGATAGGATGATTGATGAGAGCCTATCTTGGTTAGCATGCACTCAGAATTCCGATGGTGGGTGCCGAGAGGCACTAAATCTCAACGTATGGGACACCGCGTTAAGTATCATCACGATTACAGAGGTTGATGCCGCGGAGGGCGCAGATGGTCTTCGATCTGCCGGTTCTTGGTTAGTGCAAAACCAGAACGACGATGGAGGCTGGTCGTTTTCTGGACTGCCTGGCGGCAACTTACCTAGCGATGCCGACGATACAGCCCTTGCGACGCTTGCCCTTCTGAAGTTGAAGCTAACCAATTCCAACACTGCTATTCATAGAGGACTCCGCTGGCTCCGTGCTCAGCAAGGACGTGACGGGAGTTGGAGTACTTATCTTCCGGGTCAAGGCGATGTTGGATGTGTTAGCATCACTGCCCACGCTATCGAAGCACTTATTGAGGCTGGAGGACGGAATGAGGATGTTGAACGTGCCTGCAAATGGCTTAAGCGTCAATTTATCCCGGATGGACGTTGGAGCGACCTCTGGCTTGCCAAGTACACCTATGGAACTGCGAACGCGATTGCAGCGCTAATTCAGGCGGGCGAAGGAGATTGTGAAGAGATACACCGAGGGATTCAATGGTTGGAAAGGGTTCAAAATGTCGACGGCGGATGGGGCGAAGATATGTTCGGCAACCGCACCGAGAGCACCGTTGAACAAACGGCTTGGTCTGCATGTACCCTATTGCTCGTTGATCCTCATAATGAGTCCGGATGGAGGGGAATAAAGTTTCTGCTTAGCCATCAGAGACCTGATGGTTCATGGACTGCTAGCTGTGTCGGGATCTATTGGGAGATAATCGGAGGCTATGCAGATCCAATCAACGCGTCGGTGTTTCCTCTACGCGCATTACATCGGGCCAAGTGGGCGATGCAAAATGCGAGAAACGCTAATCTTTTTGTTGAATCAAACGAGACGGATTGACGTTATTTCAATTGCAGAAATGATCTCGGTTGTCATCCCTACCCTTAACGAAGCAGATATCCTAGATTCTACTTTATCTCAACTGGCAGGGCAACTTAACGGGCATGAATTGCTTGTTGTGGACGGCGAAAGCACTGATTGCACACGGCATATCGCAATAAAATATGGTAAGGTAATCTCTTCTAGGCGTGGGCGTGCACGCCAAATGAACGCAGGCGCAGCCGCCGCCTCAGGGGCGACACTCCTTTTCTTACATGCAGATGTTTGGCTTGAACCGGGCGCTATTGAAGGAGTCGAAGCAGCGGTCGCGAACGGTTATATTGGAGGGGCGTTCAAGCAGCAAATTGATGGTACACACCCCTTGTATCGCGCCATCGAATTCGCGGCGAATTTCCGGGCACAGCACCTCAAGATATTTTATGGCGACGGTGGAATCTTTGTCAGCCGCTCACATTTTCAGGAAATGGGCGGATTTCCGAATCTTCCTATCATGGAAGAGGTCGGGTTTTCTCGCAATCTCCGTAAAATGGGACGAACCACGCTTGTCGAGCCGTGCATTCATATTTCGCCCCGACGATGGGAACGGACCGGCATCGTGCGGACCACGCTGACCAACTGGATGATTACCTTCCTCTTTTGCGGCGGGATTTCCCCATCGCGACTTGCGAAAATGTACCGACAAATACGATAGCAATCGAGTCGAATTCTATAGACATTACAGCTGGAATTGTACATTAGGATGGACTATCGCTCGTAATCCACTCAGTTGATCGTTCCTTATCTTGCCTGCTGTCCACTCGTTTAATCTCACTTGATCCCTCCATACCAAAATAAAAACATGAAAAATTCACGTCTCTTCTGTTTGCTGTTAATCTCTCTGGTTGTCTATTTCTGTTTAGAGTTGACTGTGTTTGCGACTCCTCCACTAAACAAAGCACTGATGTTCATAGAGAAGGAAGAATTTGTACGTGCTGCCAAGCACTTGGAGTCGCTAGTGAGTACCCCTTCTTCAGAATCGAATTCGCACGAGGTCTATCACACGCTTGGGTTCTGTTATGAGAATCTAAAGAAATGGGATCAGGCTGCCGATCATTATGAGATGGCGGTTTCACCCAGCTATATTCTGGCTGATTATGTGATTTATCGCTTAGCACAAGTTCATCAGAAGCGCGAGAATTATGCAAAGGCAATTGAGTGGTATCAACGGTTGATTAAGCAGTATCCACAGAGTCCTCACCTTTTAGATGCCAAATATGAGATTGCTAATATATATCAGAACCAAGATGAACATGCGAACGCTGTAGAATTTACTTCACAGTTAATCGCGAATGCGGAGGGCGATTATGTGAGAAGGGCAACTTTTCTGCAAGCGCAAGCGTACGAAGGCTTGGGGAAGTGGGAAGATGCATTCAGCGCCTATCAACATCTGATTGATGCAAACAAGGCGGATGCGGTTGCGCGAGATTCTCTCAGGGAGATTCAAAGGCTGGTCAAAGCCCATTCTAGATTGAAGATTACACGTGGCCAACGTGTAACTCACGGTTTGGTGCTATACAACCACGGAAGATATGCGGACGCAATCGCGTTACTTCGCAAGGTCACGCCCAAAAAAGACGACAAACTCACCGGACAAGCAGTTTACTTCACCGGACGCGCCTATCACCGCCGACGGAGATACGATCTGGCCATTCAGGAGTACAAAAAAGTCGTCACTCTATACCCGACAAGCGACTACCTAACCCGCGCGTTGTACCAATCCACGATTTGTTACCGCCGCAAAAAGCAGCCCCATATCGCGCAAAAACGATTGAAGGAGTTCGTAAGGGATTACGGTTGGAGCGAATTGGCGCATAAGGCACTCTTCAATCTTGGCTGGGTGCAAGAAAACGAGGAACATTATGACGAAGCGCTCAAATCATATCGGCAATTGACCCTGAAGTACCCGAGTAGCCGATTCGCCTCCGACGCCTATTGGCGTATCGGGTGGATACAATTCAAGCATGAGAAATATGACAAGAGCATTGAGACTTTTGCCTCGTTGATGCGTCTCTTCCCCGGAAACCGACTCGCCATGGCAGCTCATTTTTGGACAGCGAAGTGTTATGAACGCAAGAATCAGCCAGATAAGGCGAAAAAGTTATATCGCGAAGTTCTTGGGAAGCACCACTGGTATTATGGTAGTCGGGCAGAAGCTGTGCTTCGTCAGATGGGTGAAAAAATAGAGAACGTGAACGCCTCGCCCGTGTCGATTCGCGTGAATGCGGTACCGAATCACTCAAAATGGAAGCAAATTGGCTTTAAACGATCCTCACGAGTTGATAAATTGATGGAGTTGAAGTTCTACGAAGACGCCATAACAGAGATAAGAGGTGAAATCAAATCGGAGCGTGGAGATCAAAACGCCAATTTCTACAACTTAATCGTTTGTTACCAGAAGAAGAGACGATTCTATGAAGCCTACGATTATGCACAGGAATTGTCCACTTTCGCATCCATACATGATGGAGATCAGGCGATACCGCTAGAACTGTATCAGCTACTCTACCCTATATACTACCGCGATGTAATAAATAAATATGCCAAGAAATATGAGATGGATCCTCTCTTCGTGGCGGCGATGATTCTGGAGGAAAGCCGATTCGGCGCAGAAGCAATTTCATGGGCCGGAGCAATAGGCTTAATGCAGATTATGCCCCAAACCGGACATGAACTTGCACGACAACTCAAGATTCGTCGTTTTGAGAAGAGTATGCTAATGAATCCTGCAGTGAATATTGAGATGGGTACGAAGTACATGAAATATCTGATGGGTCGCTTTCAAGACAATCATGCATTGGTGACTGGGGCGTATAATGGCGGCCCCGGACGCATGAGCCGTTGGGTGAAAGAAAGAGGATTGGCAGACTTGGACGAGTTCATCGAGGATATCGCAATCGATGAAACGCGACGCCATATTAAAAAGGTAATCGATAGCTACTATGTCTACACGAAGTTGTACCCATCCGAGGCTAATATGTCCCATTCACGAGCGTCAAAAGTTGAAGATACTAGGAGCGCCAACACGGGGGGGTGAGTAAAGCACACGGTCATTCGGTCACATCAGATTGGCTAGCAGACGAGGGATGAATAGAGGATGGGAAACCTCGGAGACTGTTCTGTTTGGTACATTTTGAAGTGAGCGGTGTTCAGTATTGTGCACTTCTCGCGCGATTCGCGGAACAGGGCCGTTGATTCGCGCGGTTTTGTCTTGTCTTGAAGCGTGGCACGTAACTTGCTCCGGAACAATTGAAATATCGAACGCGAATGTCTCAGGAAGCAGCTGAATGATCTGAACGGCTGACTCCATCAGTAGCAGTTAGTGGAGGGAAAATGCGCGCGAGAACTGCGAATCTCAAATCGGTCATCAGCCCCAAATTTATCGCCGCATATGTTCTTTTCACTTTGCTTTCTGCTTGCAGTTATAACGGGCGGAATGTTAAGAACGCAGCACAGAGTACGCAACCCAAGATTAACTGGAGTGGCGCTTTCATTCACGGAAGTAGCAGTGACATAATCGGACTCGTCCACATTGCCGAAGTATTCTATGGCGATGGTTCGTTTTGGTCTCAAGGAAAACCGACAGCTCTGGAAAAATGGATAAACGAGAGAAGCCAATTGCAGGTTCGCTTTATCTCTCGGGGTACGACAGTGAAACCGGTCTACTTGTCACCCTCACATGACACCCCTGTGGAGAAAGTTGATTCCGACGGGCTATTCGATCAACCCATGCTCTTACTGGATAGCGATAGTAAGAATACGGGAATCTATCTGTCCGAAACAGAACGTGAAAATTTGCGGCGTTATCTCGTTGAGAAGGGTGGGTTTCTCTTTGTGGACGATAGTTCTCGCAAGGAAGGGGAGTTTTATCGATCGATACGAAGAACGTTAGAAGAGTTGCTACCCATGTACCCAATAGAGCCGATTCCCGATGACCATGATATTTATAGCTGTTTTTATCAGATGGGAGGCGCGCCCGTTGGCATAAACGCAAGGAGTCGTCCACTCGCACTAGAAGGAATATCTATCAACGGCAGGCTAGCAGTGTTAATTAGCCAGAGGGGTTATTGGGATGCCTTTACAGGTAGGAGCAGACACTATTCGCCCGGCCCCATGATGTTCGGCACCAATATGATTGTATATGCCGTAACGCATGGTCAGATTTCTGACCATGCGGCATACTCGCCCTAGCATCCCCTTATCGCGAAGAGTTACTCAGTTTTCTCGTAGGGGACACCTTACTCACCAGTTCTGCTTAGTTCCCGTGTCTGCTGAGACAGTGCTTTAAAATAACGTTCAATTTGGTCTCTGTATTCGAAGGGTAGAGATTCTGTCCCGCCAGACCTGAGATTTGACTCGAGTTTTCGAATCTTGCCTAGAAGTTTCGGGTCCAGCGGCGGTGTTTCGGTAACGGTGTTTATCGGTGTTTCAGCTACTTCACTCTGGCGCTTCTTGCTGACATCTCGCTTCTGCAGAGACTTCGCGCTTTCGAGCATGCGTGTGAGAATCTGACGTTGCTTCTCCACTATCTGCTGATTAATATTACCTTCCTCAAGTTCCATCTCGACCTTTTTCATCTCCGCCGCGACCTCCTGCAAGTCTCCAAGCGCTTGTGAAAACTTTTCCATCATCTCTCCGAGCCGTTCCGCCGCTTCACGAATCAATTGCTGTTCGTAACCCATGCGCTTCAACATCTGCTCAAGGCCGGGAGTTCGCCCCTGTTGTCGCATTTGTTCACTTAGATTCTGAGTCATTTCGTTTAGCTGACCTTGGTTTTGCGCGAGTTGCTGGAGTTGCTCAAGCATGTTCTCCATACCTGCCATGCCCATTTGCTGATTCATCTGGTTCATAG
>CBDDPW010000020.1:0-460238 GCA_965232535.1 Candidatus Poribacteria bacterium | reverse complement strand
CCCAAAAGCGGGAACAGCCGGATCCCGTTGATTTGCATCTTTGGCAATGAGCGTAGCTACCAGTTTCCATTTCCCGCCGCCGCCCACATAGAGTTTGGCAAGACCTCCTCCACGCGCCCCGACGATTACCGAATCACCAATGACATCTGCGGACAGATGATTGTTGTTCGACCCGTCTTCGACACCAATCAACTTGACTTCATCGCCAGCGGCGTGGCCTGTCGCTGTGCACAGGAGACCGAGCAGCAAACCGAGGACCATATAGCGAATGACTTTCATTAGTCCTCCTTATCAATCGGAGTACGTTACTCGATTCGTCTTGTGAGAAGCACCGAGGACAGAATGCAAAGGACATAAAGCATCGTCCCTTCGGATTTTGTATATTCCTCGTTACTTCAAAACTAGCATTCTTCGTGTGGTTTGGAATGTGCCAGCCTTTAAGGTGTAAAAATAGACACCGCTAGAGACAGTTTCTCCAGCCCCATCTCTTCCATCCCAATGTGCGGCGGTGTCTCGGGTTAGATAGCTACCCGCTTTCTGCTCTCCGAGACTCAGTTCCCGCAACAGTTGTCCTTTTCCGTTGAAAATCTGAATCGACACCGGGACATCCGACGCCAAACGATACGGCATCCACGTTTCCGGATTAAACGGGTTGGGGAAATTTTGAAGCAGGGCTGTTCGTTTTACACTTCCCAACGTGGTGAGGCTCATGCCGAACGGTTCAACGGCGTAGGGCAAAACGCCAAAATCGTCAACGCTATTGTAGACGTAAGCCGCAGTGCCAAATCCCTTCTCCGCACCGCCTTCATTCGGTGCGGCATAAGACGAAACAATGACCATATTGCCGCTCATGGCGACCCAAAGCCCGTAATTGATTTTTTGTCCCGCGTCGTCAGGCGTAATCTTCTCCCTCTCTTCCCATTTCCCGTCAACGCTTACAAAGGAATAGGCGGCTCCCGATCCCGGAGCGCCTTCAGGTCTAAACGGAGCGCCGATGATGGCGCTCTTGCCGGTGGTCGCAACACCCGTACCGAATCGATCCCCAGCTTTCGAGTCTCGGGAAACCAGTTTTGCCTGCTGTTTCCATCTGTCCCCGTTGCGTGCGAAGATGTAAGCAGCTCCAGCATCTCTGCCGCGCTCGGTATCGTGCAGAGGGGCTCCTACAACGACCGTGTTGAAGGTGAGAGAAATATTACTCCCGAACTGCGAAGCCTTGCCGGGGTCTTCAGCAGTGAGTTTAGCTTGCTGCTCCCATTTGCCACCCTCACGCACATAGATGTAGACGGCGCCAGCGAATCTCACTCCACTATGTGTGTGTGCGGGCGCTCCCACGGCAAGGGTGTTCTCATCTATAGATACTGCTTCTCCAAAAGCATCCGACCCGCCTAAATCGTCGGGAACTATCTTTGCTTGCGGTTTCCACGTGGTCCCGTCAAGCACATAGACGAAGACAGAACCCGAGTTCTTGCCGTTATCATCATCTTTCGACGCTCCCACCACCGCTGTGGTTCGGTAGATGGAAACAGACTCGCCGAACTGGTCTTCTTCCGCCGGATCCGGGGCAAAAAGTCTGATTTGCTCTTTCCAAGTCTTTCCACTGCGGCGAAAGATATAGGCGGCGCCAAATCCTTGAGGGCCGTCCAGGCCTTTGAGGTTGTCTCCCCCATGCAAGTGTTTCGGTGCACCGATTATTGCGAAGTTCGGGGTGGCAAACTCGTGCGGCGCCCCGATAGCGACTGAATGGGCGTAGCCGGGAACAAACGGATCTCTAGCATTATGGTCGCGGGCTTGCAGGTCCTCCTGCTTATTCCAAACTTTGCCGTCATTGACGTAGATTGTGGCGGTTCCTGCACCGCGTGACGCGATTATGACGGTGTCCCCGATAATGTCCGCGGTCAAATGCGTGTGATTGTTTCCCTCCTCAGCACCAATAAGCTTGACCTCCTTTTTTGCCAGCGCGGTATAATTCACGGTTGCCGAGACAATACCGAGTGCAAGTGTTACGAGGATATATCGTATCGTTTTTTCCATGGCAGGCTCCTTTGGTTTCCCTGATAATGGTAGGCGCGGTTTCTAACCGCGCCGTTTCAATTTGCTCCTATCCGGTGCGGTTGGAAACCGCACCTACCGGTCCCCTATCTAGCAGGCGCTGGTTCTAACTGCGCCGTTTCGATTCAGGCTACGGCGGCTATTCCATCTTGAATTTGCATCGCCAATATGGATAATCCCGCGCCGACGCCACAATACCCGCTCTCACAGGATTCGCATAACAATAGCGGATTGTTTTGTTTAATGTCGCCTCGTCCCGAATACCCCAATCGGTATAACCTTTCTGCCATAGGGATCCGGTTCGGGATAAATGTTTGTTAATTTCGTGTGCTGTGAAAAGTTTCATCGAATGCAAGACATTTGTAAGGGTTTGTCCTTCTCCAAGTTTGACGACCGTGTGTAGATGATCCGGCATCACCATGATACATATCCATTCCTGGCGATTTTCAGTTTCGAGCCAATCGAATGAATCGAATATAATCAATGCAATTGTGCTGTCCATTAGAATCTTCTGCCGCTGGTGCGTGCCAATGATGATGTGGTAATATGTACCTTTTATTGAAACTCTGCCTTTGCGAAGGTTGTGACTCCGGTGTTTGAGAGCGGTAGTCATGTTTGGTTTCCCTGATAATGGTAGAGTCTCTGACCGCACCGTTTCAATTCACGCTTATCCGGTGCGCTTGGAAAGGGATCTCTATCGCGCTAGGATTTCTATCGCGTTCCCTAATCAGTCACTTGATCTATCCGTTCACTTGATCGCACCTACCAGGTGATTGTATTACTTCAGAATCAGCATCCGCCGTGTCGCTTCGTAAGATCCGGCTTCAAGGGTGTAGAAGTAGACGCCGCTGGACACCGTTTCTCCAAATTGGTTTTTGCCATCCCAATACGCGGCGCTTTCTCGGGTCAGGTAATCGGCGGCTTTTTGGGAACCGAGATCCAACTCCCGCATCATCTGGCCTCGGGTATTGTATATGCGCAAGGTTACCGCAGAGTCGGTCGCGAGGCGATACGGCAACCAAGTTTCCGGATTGAACGGGTTGGGGAAATTCTGAAGCAGTGCTGTTCGTTTTACGCTCCCCAGCGTTGTTAGGCTCATTCCGGACGATTCGACGGCGTACGGCAAAACGCCGAAATCATCAACGCTATTATACACGTACGCCGCGGTGCCAATTCCCTTCTCGGCGCCGCCTTCATTCGGGGCGGCATAAGACGAAACAATGACCATGTTGCCGCTCATGGCAACCCAAAGCCCGTAATTGATTTTTTGACCCGAGTCATCGGGGGTGATTTTCTCTTTTTCTTCCCATTTCCCGTCAACGCTTATAAAGGAGTAAGCGGCACCGGATCCCGGTGCACCTTCCGGCCGAAATGGCGCGCCAATAATGGCGCTTCTGCCGGTGGTGGCGACACCCGTACCGAATCGATCTCCGGCTTTGGCGTCTCCGGAAGTCAATCTCGCCTGCTGCTTCCATCTGCCCCCGTTGCGGACGAAGATGTAAGCCGCTCCGGTATCTTTACCGCGCTCAGTATCGTGCAGCGGGGCTCCAACGACAACCGTGTTGAAGCTGAGTGATATACAACTTCCGAACTGAGCAGACTTTCCGGGGTCATCGGGAGTGAGTTTGGCTTGCTGTACCCATTTATCGTTCTCACGTACAAAGATATAGACGGCGCCCGCGAATCTTACTCCACTATGCGTGTGCCCCGGCGCTCCGACGGCGAGGGTGCTTTCATCTAACGATACCGCTTCTCCGAAAGCGTCTGATCCGGCGAGATCGTCGGGAACTATCTTTGCTTGTGGTTTCCACGATACCTCATCGAATACGTAGACGAAGACCGAACCCGAGTTTTTGCCATTATCGTCGTCTTTTGACGCTCCAACTACGGCTGTGTGCCGGTAAATGGCAACAGCCTCGCCGAACCGGTCATCAAGCATCGGGTCGGGTGCCACCAGTTGTATTTGCTGTTTCCATTTCGCGCCACCGCGGCGGAAGATATAGGCGGCGCCGAATCCTCCTTTGCCCGCGAGCGCCACGTCGCCTCCATGCAGGTGTCGCGGCGCGCCGATTATGGCGAAGTTCGCGGCGGCAAACTCGTGGGGGGCGCCGATAGCGACTGAGTGGCTGTAAGACGGTCTGGAGGGTCTCTCAGCGTCGGGATCTTTGGCAAGCAGGTCCCCCTGTTTTTTCCAGGATTTACCGTCAAAAACGTGGACTGTGGCAACACCCGCCCCGCGCGCGCCCATAACTACGGAGTCGCCTATTATGTCCGAAGTCAAATGTTCGTTGTTGTTTCCTTCCTCGACACCGATAAGCTTGATTTCTTTTTTTGCCAGGGCGGTTTGATTTACGGTTGCCGATGCAAAACCAAGCGCAAGCGTGATGAGGACAAATCGTACTATTTTTTCCATGGCACGATCCTTTCGAGATTTTTTTATGATTTTTGAGCGATCGTTTGTTTTCGTAACTTTACAAGTAGGAGCTATTTCTAACTGCACCTATCCGCTGTGGTTGGAAAATGATCTCTATGGGAGCACTATCGCGGTCGCTATTCGCTTCCTTGATCGCACTTACCACGTGTTTGGATTACTTCAAAATAAGCATACGTCGGGTTGCCTCGTAAGCACCAGCTTCGATGGTGTAGAAATAGACGCCGCTGGACACCGTTTCTCCAACTTGGTTTTTACCATCCCAATAAGCGGCGGTTTCGCGCGTCAGGTAGTCTGCCGCCTTTTGGGTGCCGAGATCCAGTTCCCGCATCAACTGGCCTCCGGCATTGTAAATGCGGAAGGTCACCGGCGAGTCGGAGGCTAGGCGATACGGCAGCCACGTTTCCGGGTTAAACGGATTGGGGTAGTTCTGAAACAGCGCGGTGCGCTTGACTTTGCCTAGAGAAGTGATTCTCAATCCTGTTGGATTAACGGAGAAGGGTGGTGTGTCAAAGTCATTTATGCTGCTGAAGACATGCACCGCGGTGCCGTGTCCAAATCCGGGTCCATCATTGCCTTTATTATGAGCCGCAACGACGACGGTGTTGCCGTTAATGGCAACGGAACCACCGAAATTGATTTTCTGCTCTTGGTCATCGGGCAGAACCTTCTTTTTCTCTTCCCAGCGCCCATCGGTGCGCACGAAGGAATAAGCTGCGCCGGCGGCTGGCGCGCGTTCGCTGCGTCCTTTGGCTCCAACGATGATGATGTTACCGTTAGTGTCGACGCCGAATCCGAAATGATCGTTCTTCCCACCGACTTTGGGTGTCAGTTTCGTCTGCAGTTTCCATCGATCCCCATCAAGCGCAAACACATAGGCGGCTCCAGCATCCTTACCTGCGTCTGTGTCATGCGCCGGCGCGCCAATAACTACAGTTCCGCTACCAATAGCGACAGAGGAACCGAAACGGTCGGCTTTCGCACCGTCGTTGGCTGTGAGTTTGGCTTGTTGGCGCCAGGTGTCGCCTTCGCGGACGTAGATATACGCCGCACCTGCGAATCTTACTCCACCGGGAGTGTGCCCCGGTGCGCCAATGACGGCTGTATTCTCACGGATGGCGACCGCTTCTCCAAATGAGTCGGAACCGCCAAGGTCATCGGGGACAATTTTGGCTTGTTGACGCCAATCTTCACCTTCGCGCACATACACATATGCAGAGCCCTCGTTCTTCTTGTTATCATCGTCTTTTGACACCCCAATGATTGCCGTGGATCGGAAAATGGAAACTGATTCGCCGTACCGATCGTCATCTGTGGGTTCGTCGGCTATCAACTTCACCATTTTACGCCATTCGTTTCCTGTACGACGGAAGATATAGGCGGCCCCTTTTTGTCCCGCAGCGAAAATGCCGGCAATGCCGCCGCCTTCATTGACCACCTCGCCCTTTTCGGGATGCGTGTCGGTCGGCGCGCCGACGATGGCGTAGTTCGCGGGCGCAATTTCGTGGACGCCCGTAAGGGAGACCGCCCATCCGAAGGCGGGAATGCGCGCCTCTGCCTGTTCAACTCGTTCTTGGGCCGTGAGCTGCCATATCTCTTTCCAATTCCCGCTGGCGCTTGAGTAGATTTTGACGAAGCCACTTCCGGAAGCGCCGATGGCTAGGGTGTTCCCGCTGACATCCGCCGCCAGATGTTTATTATCAATCCCCTCTTCCACACCCACGAGCTTGTCGCCGCCAGCGTGGCACACGACAACGGTACTAACACCAAAGACTAACGTGACGAAGAGAGACAGTATTGTTTTCTTCATCGTTTATCCTTTCTATACTTTTATGTAGGGTTCCATAGAAGACTCTGTGCCTTAGCAATCTTTAACAGCAAAGGAGCAACTGTTCGAACCACAAGGTGGTAGGGATCCCAAAGCAAATCCTGCTCCTCGTTTATGGTTTACTCGACTAAGTTCAATGAAAATATGGAGGTCGCGACCTGGAGATCGCTCCTACCGAACAGTTGGGTGACATAAGGCGATTTTCGGCACACGTAGTGTACCTACTACTTTAGTTATTTCAAAATTAACATACGGCGCGTGGCTTGAAACGCACCGGACCGCATCGTGTAAAAATACATGCCGCTAGAGACTTCCTCGCCGAACTGATCCCTTCCATCCCAATGGGCGGCGGATTCTTGCGCCTTATAACTCCCGGATTTTCTCAACCCGAGGTCCAACTCTCGCACCAGTTGACCTCGAACGTTATAGATACGAAGGTTTACCGGAGCATCGGAGGCTAGTTGATACGGCAGCCAAGTTTCCGGATTAAACGGGTTGGGGAAGTTTTGGAACAGCGCCGTGCGTTTGACTCGTCCCAGCGTTGTCACTTTCAATTCAAACGGTTCGACCGCGAACGGAGGCGTGCCGAAACTCTCTATACTGCTATATACATAAACGGATGAGCCGTCGCCGTGCGGCCATCCACAGTCGTCGCACTTGGTTTCATGATGGGAAGCGATAGCCACCGTATTTACGTTTATCCCGACGGAGGCGCCGAAGTGAAGATCTTTTGCGCCGTTCTTGGGCACGACCTTCTCCATCGCTTGCCAAACGCCGTCCACACGCGCAAAACCATAAGCGGCACCCGAGGCAAATGCGTCCTCATTGCGGATGGGCGCTCCGACAATCGCAACATTTCCGTTGGTAGCCACACCGTTTCCAAATTTGTCGCCTTTGCGTCCACCTTTTCCCAAAACTTTCGCAAGCTGTTTCCATGAGTTTCCGTCACGTCCAAAAATGTAAGCGGCGCCAGCATCCTGTCCGCCCGCTGTATCTTTCAATGGTGCTCCGACGACGACGGTGTCCGCGCCGATGGCGACGGAAAACCCGAATCGGTCCGCCTTGCCCGGATCATCAGCCGTGAGTTTGGTTTTTTCCACCCATCTGTCCCCTTCGCGCTCGAACACGTAAGCCGCACCGGCGAATTTTACGCCTGCATGTTCGCTCTGGGGCGTACCTATGATTGCGGTATTCCCAAGGAGTGCGACGGACTCACCGAATCCGTCGGAGCGCGCGGCATCCTTCGCGAAAAGCTTGGCACGTTGGACCCATCGGGCGCCGTCGCGAACAAAGACATAAACCGCTCCGGCATTAGCCCCACGATCGTCGACTTTGGGGGCGCCAATGAGGGCGGTGTGCCCGTTTACCGAGACGGCATGTCCGAAATTGTCTCCCTCCGCCGCGTCGCTGGCACGGATTTTCGCCTGTTGGTTCCAATCTCTTCCGCTGAGCGCAAAAACATAGGCTTCACCGGAGTCGGGTCCGACTCCATCATGGCGCGGCGCGCCGACGATGGCAATGGCCGAGTTGCTGCGACCGGGAACATCGGTGATAGCGACGGCCTGCCCAAACGCGCCGCCGTCACCCGTGAGTTGTGCCGTCTGTCTCCACTTGTCACCTTCGCCCTCGAAAATTGTGGCAAAGTCTTGGGCACGGCCGGGTGTGCCGAGAATAATATACTTTGTGCCGATACTGGTCGCCACCATCCCGTTGTCGCTGCCGCCCGTGTCGGCGGGGATAAGTCTGACATCTTTCTGAGCAAGGGCTGTGTAACTGATGGACGCCCATAAAACGAGCACAGCCAAGCCGATTAATTTCAAATATTTCATTTTCATTTAACCTCCGTTACATCTCTTATGTCTGAATTGAGGAGATTAGGCGAGAGATTTACATTTGAAACTTTCATGATTATGGCGCACCAAGAGGTCGCGATTCGGAGATCGCTCCTACTGGTGTAATTCTATTTCAAAATCAGCATTCGGCGCGTGGCTTGAAACTCACCAGCTTGCAGCGTGTAAAAATACATGCCGCTGGAAACAGCCTCGCCAAATTGATCTCGACCATCCCAATAGGCGGCGGATTCTTGCACCTTATAGCTCCCGGATTTTCTCAACCCGAGGTGCAACTCTCGCACGAGTTGACCCCGAACATTATAGATACGAAGGTTTACCGGAGCATCGGAGGCCAATTGATACGGTATCCACGTCTCCGGATTAAACGGGTTAGGAAAGTTTTGGAACAGCGCCGTACGTTTGACTCGCCCCAGCGTCGTTACTTCCAATTCAAGCGGCTCGACCGAGAAAGGCGGAGTACCAAAACTTTCTATACTGCTATAGACATAGGCGGATGATCCGTCGCCGTGGGGCCATCCGCAATCTGCGCACTTGGTTTCGTGGTGCGAGGCAATGGCAACAGTATTCTCGTTCATTGCGACGGACGCGCCGAAGTGAAGGTCTTTGGCGCCGTCCTTAGGCACGACCTTGTTCTTCGCCTGCCAGACACCGTCGACACGCGCGAAGGCATAGGCTGCACCCGAGGCGAATGCGTCCTCCTGTCGAATAGGGGCTCCGACGATTGCGACGTTACCGTTTGTAGTGACACTGTTTCCAAATTTATCGCCTTTTCGCCCGCCCTTTCCCTCTACTTTTGCAAGTTGCCTCCATGTGTTCCCGTCACGCCCGAATATGTAGGCGGCGCCGGCATCTTGTCCGCCGGCGGTGTCTCTTAACGGCGCTCCGACAACGACGGTCTCGGCGCCAATGGCGACGGAAAACCCAAATCTGTCCGCTTTGCCCGGTTCATCTGCAGCGATTTTGGCTTTCTCCACCCATGAGTCCCCTTCGCGCTCGAACACGTAAACGCCTCCCGCGAATTTTACACCGGCATGACCACTCTGGGGCGCCCCTATGATGGCGGTGTTTCCGACGAGAGCCACCGCTTCGCCGAATCCAGCGGAGCGTTCCGCATCCTTCGCGGCAAGTTTCGCTTTTTGGACCCAGCGAGCGCCTTGTCGAACAAAGATATAAGCCGATCCGGAGTTGCCTCCCGCGTCATCATCTTTCGGCGCGCCGACAATGGCAAATGCCGAATTGCTTTGTCCTCGGACATCAGTGACATCGACCGCTCGCCCAAACCCGCCGCCATCCCCCGTCAGGTTGGCTGTCTCTTTCCATTTTTCGTCTTCGCCCTCGAAGATTGTGGCGAAGTCTTGGGCGCTACCCGGTGTTCCGAGGATGATGTATTTCGTGCCCATGCCGATTGATATCATGTCGTTGTCGGTGCCGCCGGTATTGGCCGGGATTAGCCTGAGATCTTTCTGTGCGAGGGCTGTAACATTGGTGGACGCGCATATAATGGCGACAGCCAGACTAATCCGTATTAGATTTGCAATTTTCAAGTAAACCTCCCTTGTATCTTAATGTTTGATTCGTTTGCCACGGTGGAGTGTTTTGTTATCGGGGCAAGATGCCCCTCCCACGATGGGGTTGCCTCTCCCATGATGTGGTTGCCTTCCCACGGTGTGATTTCTATTTTAATACAATCAATTTTCGCGTGGCTTGGAACGCACCGGCTTCCAAGGTGTAAACGTACAAACCGCTGGACACAACTTCTCCATGTTGGTCTCTACCATCCCAATAGCCGGCAGTTTCGCGGGTCAGGTAGTCCCCCGCTCTTTGGTCGCCGAGATCCAATTCGCGCACGAGTTTCCCTCCGACATTGTATATGCGAAGAATGACAGGCGCATCCGACGCCAACCGATAAGGCAGCCATGTTTCGGGGTTAAACGGGTTCGGAAAGTTTTGAAACAGCGCCGTGCGCTTGATTTGACCAAGCGTTGTTACCGCTAATCCGGATGGGTTAACAGAAAAGGGAGGGGTGCCGAAATCTTCGATACTGCTGTAAACATACGCCGCAGTGCCGTTGGCAAATCCGGGTCCCTCATTCACCGCATTGTGGGACGATATGACAACAGAGTTGTCGCTCATACCGATTGAAGAGCCAAACTTGAGGTCTCTAGCGCCGTCTTTGGGAACAACCTTTTCTTTCTCTACCCAAGCGCCTTCAACGCGCACAAATGAATATGCCGCGCCCGCGGCTCGCGCCCCTTCATTACGGGCGGGGGCACCGACGATGGCAATGTTACCGGTGGTAGCCACGCCGAAACCGAGCTGATTGGAAGCTCCTGCCTTCGCCGGCATGAGCATCGCCTGCTGCTTCCAAGAGTCGCCGTCGGGGACGAAGACGTAGGCTACTCCGGCGTCTTTGCCGGCGGGGGTATCGTGCAGCGGCGCGCCGACGACGATGGTGTTGCCGCTCATGGCGACCGAATGTCCAAACCGATCGCTCTTGGCAGCGTCATCGGCGGTGAGTTTGGCTTTTTGCACCCACGCCTCCCCTTCACGAACGAAGACATAGGCGGCGCCGGGGAATCGAAGTCCACTATGCGAATGCTGGGGCGCCCCGACGACAGCCGTGCGCCCGTAGACAAAGACATCCTCCCCGAACGCATCCGAGCCACCCAAATCTTTGGGGAGCAGTTTCGCTTGCTGCTTCCATCTAGCGCCATCGCGCACGAAGATATAGGCTGCCCCGGAATTTTTTCCGGCATCGTCGTTCTTTGGCGATCCGACAATGGCGGTATTCCCGTCTATGGAGACGGCATGCCCGAAATTGTTCGTAGCGGCAGCATCGGCTGCGGTGAGCTTTGCCTGCTGTTTCCATGTGCCGCCACTCGGGGCGTAGACAAACGCGGCGCCCGCGCTGTCGCCTCGGTCGTTGTTGTTCGGCGCTCCTACGATGGCAGCGTGCGGATTGCCCCGCAAATTGAGACTTCCGATAGCGACCGCCCATCCGAAGCTTCCTTCAGCCTCACTAACTTGCGCTTGCATGTTCCACCGATTATTCTTTACGGCGTATATTTTGGCGTAGTTTTCGGCGTGCGCTCCCACGATGACAGTTCCCGCTACGATGTCGACAGCGAGTTGTCTATTCCCGGTTCCGCCCTCGGCGCCGACAAGCTTGACCTCTTTTGCGTTCACGAAGGATACCGGTCCCATGCCGAGCACAAGAGTGAAGAGCACAATTTGAAGCTTTTTTGCCATCAGTTTTCCCTTTTCAGCACAAGCGCCAACAAAGTTTCGCCGTGTTAATGCGCCTGCAAATAGATCTATGGGAATCCTATCATATTTTGCAAATCATGTCAACATGATACAACACAGAAAACGAGGGAACCGCACCTGAAACCGCTCGATCGCTACGGCGTTGAAACAAACCATGGCGGCTGTTTTCAACTTCATAAGTTGTTCATCTTTACAGCGACATTAGATCGAAATGTGGATAAAATGTTGATCCATCACCCTTTTTGGGTGGTTTCGGCTGAACTTGTACCTAATTTTTATGTAAAAAAGGACGTCAAAAATAGGTACACAAATGTGAACGGAGGCTTTATTTCGAGGGCGTGTTCACATGGTTTGATTCAATACTTTCCTTTGATAGCACGGGTTCATGTGCGGTCAAATGTGAACAAGATGTTAACAGAAAAAAAAGATCTACGCCGCTAAGGTCATTTTAGGGTACGTGAGAAGCCAAAGCAGCGACCCCGTTGTAACACAGATAATCGGGGATGGAACGCAGTGCACCTCTCCGCCGCTCATCTGTTCGTTCCATATCATACTACACACGTGTAAAGTAATCAATGCAAAGTCAGATGCGCTTCCCCTGACATTGGATGAGGGCGGTTGTAAGTCAAAATACCGGATGGCTCACCGCTGGAAATGATCGCTAAGGACTGGTCACCCGCATTCTATCCTTTTTTATTTCCGAGCGTGGGGAGATTGATAGTTTTGAGATTTAAACGTGCGTGAGAACTCGCAGCATGACCGAGGCTGTGTGGACAAACCGGGAAGAGAACTTGCAATCGGAGCATGAAATAGGGTAATATATGTTAAGTATTGTGCCGGAAAATTCTTACTACGCCTTCCGAGATAACTCTGACAGATGATAACTGGACAAGCGTGAAGATCCGGCAAGCGTTTATTCCGGAGTGGATAGAACACGAAAGAAGTGGATATAGAAACTTTAAGAGCCTGTTTGAAAAATAAACGGTCACACAGTTTTTGGATTCTTGGGCAAGGGCTTTTTTCATAGTTTTGCTGCAGGCTCCTATACACCTTCGGGATCTCTATCGCACTGGGATTTCTATCGCACTCCTTATTCAGTCGCTTGATCTATTCGCTCGCTTGATCCCCTCCGGGGCTAAGATAGACCAGCGCACCGAGATCATCTTGATTCAATGAGAAATTTTAGAATGATGGCCCTACTCGAAACAAGTTTTCAAACAGGCTCTAAGCCCAACTTTGTACATTTAAGCCTTATAACAGATGGTGTCAATCAAGCGTTGAAGAAAAGCGGGAGAGATTTTAACCATCTGGTATTTTTGGTTGACCTGCGAAAAAGTCGATGGCGATTTCCAGTACCATCACGGCGGAGCAAGATGCTCCGCCTACGGGTTTGGTGTTGTACGGCTCTCGTTACAACCCAATCGTTGTACTTTTGTACAAAGTCGAGCTAAGAATCGGGGACGGAGATTTTCGTCCTCTAATTTGACGTTGAACGGAGGAAGACAGTGGCGAGGGAAGAGTCGAACATCGCACTTCAGAATGCATTACGCGACGATATTCCGGAGGACGGGGCTGTAGAATTAAGGTCGGAGATACGAGGGCTGTTTGATGATTTGACCGGGGTGGAGCTTGTTGAAGCGGTAGTCGCACGCGTGCAACGGCACGCGTTGGAGCTGTATCGGAATCTATATAAAGAGGAACCCGACTTAGGGCATGGAGGGGACCTCAAGCTAATCAGAGATGAAATTCATAAGGAATTGGGACGATGGGTTACGCGGTTTATTTCCGATGAACATCGAAAGTTCATCATTCGCTGCCATGCACAGGGGCTGCCGACCGCGACTGCCGTCTGTGAGTTGATGGCGAATGATAGAATGATAAACAGACTTGCCCAGAAGGATGCACTGGGGGTGCAGGAACTTCGACGAATGTTGATTCAGCGGTTGGCGTATTTGAAGCCGGGAGCGGCGCGGTGGCCCGAAAAGAAGTTTGGTCCCGTTTGGCGTGAAGCACGAGAACAGTATAGGCACGTCGTGAGTGACATTCCATTCACGTCGAAAGCGGAACAGGTTGCGCTTTTAGCGAAGAATGCAGATTTAATCAGCCGAAAGTTGGATGAGCCGCTCGAATCGGTACAGGATATGCAGTCACTCACGACTTCTTTGACCAAGACGGTGGAAAGTATGCGGAAGGTGTCGGCGGCTGAGCGCTGGAAGTCCGCGAACTTGTCCGGAACTCAGCTTGTGGCGGTACTGGAGCGATTGACGCTTGCACTGAAATCACCGGAACAACAGAATATCGGCACCGAAGCTGAACAACTCGCGCGGGTTTTGGAGGGATTGACGCTTGCATTGAAGGTGTCCGGTCAGAAAACGGGCGGGAACAGAGATTCGCAAGATACGTGGATTTTGGAGCAACTAAGGGTTGCGCTGAGCACCTCTGAACGGAACGCAAATGCGACTAGGGGTTTGCCAGCGGAGACGAACAGCAGCGTACGAGAATCGGAGTGAGAAGGTTGAGGAACGGAAGGATGGAAGGTAGGAAGATTGGAAGAGGAAACGGAGTAGTCAGTGGAGAGTGGCAAGCGAAGAAAATCTCCGGCGGAGTGGCAAGTGTATGGAAATCTTGGACCTCCCCGCCATCAGAACCTGTTTGAAAAGTACATTTGTAAGGTTTGCAATGCGCACCAGCTTTTAAAAGCCCCAGCGGGGATCAAGCGAGCGGATAGCGAGTGCGATAGAAATCTTGAAGGTGTATAGAAACGCCAAATCCCCGTGTACCCAAGCCCCAGCGGGGATCAAGCGAGTGGATAACGAGTGCGATAGAGATCCCACAGGTATGTAGTAGACAACAATAAATACATGAAAAGACTTCCTAGAAGTGACAAAAATTGGCTTTGCTACTGATTATTCAAACAAGCTCTCATCCTTGAACGATTTTTTGGAACAAAGATTGCTGTTCTTCACAACACGGACAGAATTTTCGGTTGCTTGTTGATGTGAGCCCACGACATGTTGCGAGTTAGACAGGACCTTTAAGCTCGACTATGTACATTTAAGCGGTTTGTCAGATGGTGGCAATCAAGCGTTGGAGAAAAGTGTAAGAACCTGTTTGAATAATCGGTAGCAGAGCCATTTTTAGTCATTTGTAGGAAGGTTTCTCGTGCTTTTATTGTTGTTTGCTATGTACCTGTGGGATCTCTATCGCGCTCGCTATTCAGTCGCTTGATCCCCTCTGGGGCTTTTAAAGGCTGGTGCGCAGGGGATTTCTATGGGAGCTCTATCGCGTTCGTTATTCACTCACTTGATCACTCGCTATCCGCTCGCTTGATTCCCGCCTACGGGTTTGGTGTTGTACGGCTTTGCGTACAACCTAACCGTTGTACTTTTGTACTAAAGTCGAGCTAAGGGGGTTCTATCGCCCTAGGATTTCTATCGCGTTCCTTCGATCCTTCGTTACCTACTCAGCTGATCCTCGGTCATTCGGTTATTCGTGTACAGACTGAACTCTTGCTGTGACCGGCACGACGAAACTCCTTGACACCGCCAAATTATCAACCCTACAATATGCACTTTAGCTATGCTGAATGTTATTGAAATCCACGCGTTTAGAGTGTTAGGATTCGGTCGAGTGTCCCGAAACCGATTTTCGGAAGAGGGAACTTAAATCGGGTGTTGGGGGTAATTAGGCTAGCATGGGCGCATCTCGGTATTCCAGGACTTATATTTTGATTTGTTATGTTGTACCAAAATTCTAGTTGCGTCAGGGAGGATAATTGTGAATAGTTTTGCCAGGATGATTGCATGTTTAACAGCGATATGCCTGATTGTTCCGTCGTTGGCATTTGCGGAGGCGGTTGTATCGATTGATCCGGCGGTAGTCAAGTCGCCGCAAGCGGGTGAAAGACTTGTATTGGATGTAAATATCTCGAACGCAGAGAACGTCTCCGCCTATCAACTTAATCTCAAGTTCGACGCGCTCGCTCTCTCGTATGTCGGCGTGGAGTTCAGCGATTATCTTCCGGGCAATCAGGATGTAGGAAACATAGCGAATATTGAAATTTTTCTTATTGAGCCAAATGGTGTCGAGACAGATCTGGCGACTGGCACCGCCATACTCGCCCCGCCCGCTGCAGCGGCATCATTGGTCGGTGTCGGAGGCAACGAGGGCACGCTATTAAGCATAACCTTTGAGGTGCTTGAATATAAAGCTTCCACAATTGAACTCATAGATGTTGAATTGTCAAATCCCGATGGTATGCGCTTGGATCTCACAACTGCTGCCGGTAAGATTGAGGCGCCTCCATTCACCATCACCGAACACATTCCAGGAGATAAATTCCTCTTGTTGCAGGGCGACATTTTCGAACCAAACGCATTTGTCGAATGTTTCATCCCTATCTGGGAGGGCGAGATAACGGTTGAGGGAGGTTCGTTCTTAGAGTATCAGGCGGCATTCCCGATTGAGAGCGTATATAACATAGGAGGAGTATTTGCTCATACGGCAGAAGGAGGCCGAATCGGGGACCTTGTCACTACTCTTGACACGGATTGGATGCATTACAAGGTCGCATTGGATTCACTGGCGGGTCAGACTATCGTGGCTGTCAGCCTCGGGACGGAGAAACCGGCGAATCGTGCGACGTCGTTCGGCAAGTTCGGGATAATGGTTGATAACATCCAAATTACCGACGGCACGCACATCCTTGAACCAATATGGGTTGACAAAGATTCAATCAACGGTCAGCGGCGCACCGATGTTCCCCTTGGCGATGTGTCGGGGATTGAGAATTGTGAAGTATTCGCCGTTACAACGGAGGGTGTTTCCGTCGAGTCTAGGGGCAAACGCTCTACGACATGGGGACGTGTCAAGACAGGAAGATGAGGGGAACAGGTAGGCGAGCGGAAGAATAGAAACCCGGTTGTGCGTAGTTGGCGGCTGATGAAATGAGGAGAAATAGTCGAGCGGTAAGACAATGAGGGAAGATTGGAAGGGCGGAAGTGGGAAAGCAGTGGAGAGAAGATTCGTTTATTTTACGAGGGCAAGTTGCGCCATCTCTCGACCTTGATGTGTCAAATCCAACCGACCTGCTCGATTGCGAACGAATCCGCGGCGCTCTGCGTTTCGGACGACTTGTTGCGCGAAATCCGGTTCCCAATGCAGATGACTGCTAAGATGATTGACGTGCGCCTCCCTTTCCGCCTCGGGCAACCCTTCGTGACTAAAGAGGTGAATGGCGAGCATTGTCTGTGCGAATTCCCACCTTTGACTAGCCCGCCGCCGAGCGATGGCGACGATGCCGCGATTCGGTGCAAAAAGAAAAACCAACGCGAAAAATACTCCGGTCATTAGTCCCATCGAACCGGCAATCGAGGCATCTTGATAGTGCGCGAACCAGTACCCCCCAACCGCGCTGGCGACGCCAATCAATCCACTTAGCACAATCATTCGGGAGAGTCGATTGGTGAGAAGGTACGCCGTGATGGGAGGCACAATCATCAGGGCAACGACCAAGATTGAACCCACTGCATCGAACGCCCCAACCGCCGTAACTGAAACCAGTGCCATCAAACCGTAGTGAATGAGCGCAGGAGAGAAACCGAGAGTGGCGGCAAGGTTCGCGTCGAACGTAACCAGTTTCAGTTCTTTATAGCAAAACGCTATGAAGACGACGTTGATGCACAGGATAACGGCCATGACCCAGAGCGAACGAGGTCCAAAATCGTATCCAAAAAACTCAAATCGATTAAACGGCGCCAAAGCCAGTTCTCCCAGCAACACGGTGTCGATGTCGAGGTGAACGTCACCCGCATAGCGGGCAATGAGTATCACGCCAACACTAAACAGCGCGGGAAACGTGATTCCGATGGCGGCGTCTTCACGTATCAGCCTCGTACGATTCAGCAATTCTACCAGACTCACGGTTAGCACGCCGGTAACGGCTGCAGCAATAATGAGCAGCGGTGATGTCAGGTCTGTCGTAACGAAGAAGGCAAGCACAATCCCCAAAAGAATGGCATGGCTAATAGCGTCGCTCATCATTGCCATACGCCGCAATACGAGAAACACGCCCGGCAGAGCGCACGCCACTGCCACAACTATCGCTATCAACTGGATTTCAAGCACTTCGGACGACATAGCACTACATCTTACCTTCCGCGGCCGGCGATATACCGCGCTTGAATAACCCCCTCAGATGTAAGCGCCCATTCATCAGAATTGACGTTTTCAACCCAACCGCGCGATGCCAACTCTCTGAGACTGTTGCGCACGTTGCTCCGGTGTGCGCTCATCGCCTCCAAGACGGCAGTGGAATGGCTGTGTCGGGGGTCCGCGTGCTGTGATGCAAGCGTGTAGAGGTCGTTCAACACGACCTCAATCTGGAGTTTTCTACGTTCACGCTGACTGCGAATCCAGTTCCAGACGAGTCCGCGATTAGGGGCGAGAGCGATCGACAGTAGCACAATCGCGCTGATAGAGAGCACGATAGTCGGCCCAGTAGGGATCTGTACCGCACTGCTGCTGATGACGGCTCCAATGACACCGGCGATCGCGCCAAAAAGCGCAGAGAGTGCAACCATCCCTCCGAGCCGATTGGTCCACTGCCGCGCAGCGGCAGCGGGTGCCACGACCATCGCGCTCATCAGCACCACTCCTACCGTCTGAAGCCCCAGTACAATCGCAATCACGAGGAGCGTAATCAGTAGGACATCAAGAATCGCCATCGGGAATCCTAGGCTGGCCCCAAAGCTTGTGTCAAAACACAGCAGTTTGAACTCCTTCCAAAACAGTAGCATGATGATGATAGTTACTCCGCCGATGGATGCCATTGTTATGACATCTCGCTCCAGGAGTGCGGCGGCTTGCCCGAACAGGAAAGTATCCAAGCCCGATTGCTTGGCGGTAGGCATTTTCTGTATCACGGTAAGCAAAACCAGACCCACGCTAAAGAAGACCGACAACACTAATCCGAGCGCGCTGTCTTCTTTGATTCGCGTATTGTTGACGATGCTGATTACGAGCAGCGTGGCAACCCATCCGGCTATTGCCGCACCAATTACAAGGATGAGCGGGGATTTACTTTGTGTCAGTAGGAATGCCAACGCGACCCCGGGCAAAGTCGCGTGCGAAATCGCATCTCCGAGAAGGCTCTGTTTCCGCAGCACGGCATAAGCGCCGAGAGCGCCGCTCACAACGCCGAGCGTTGCCGACCCCAAAGCCACTGTTCGCAGCGTATAATCAAAGAATAGGTCTCTCCCCAATTCCAGTACCACCATTCTCGACCTCTTCCGGTTCAATCACATGCGGCGCGATTTGCGTCTCGGCGGGTTCATCGCCGCTACGACTAAGAAACGCTATTCGCCCGCCGTATGTCAGTCGGAGATTTTTCTCGGTAAACACTTCTTTGACCGGTCCGCTCGCAATTCGCCGCACGTTAAGCAGGGTAACCCAGTCAAAGTAATCCACAACCGTTTGCAGATCATGGTGGACGACGACGAGCGTCTTACCCGCAGCGCGCAACTCCTGCAACAACTCAACAATGGCGCGTTCGGTCGTTGCATCCACGCCCTGAAACGGCTCATCCATGAAATAGATTTGCGCATCTTGAACGAGCGAGCGCGCAAGAAAAACACGCTGCTGCTGTCCACCGGAGAGCTGGCTAATTTGTCGGTGCGCCAAATCCAGCATCCCAACTTTTTCCAGCGCTTCCAGCGCCAGTGTGCGTTCTCTAGATCCGGGGCGGCGTATCCAACCCAGTGCGCCGTACCGCCCCATCATCACGACATCTAACACGCTCGTGGGAAAGTCCCAATCTACACTGCCTCGCTGCGGAACATAACCGACCAGACGACGTTGGGCGGAATAGGACTGGCCATAGATGGAAACGCGCCCGGCAGCCGACCGCACCAAGCCCAATATCACCTTGATAAGTGTGGTTTTGCCGGCGCCGTTGGGACCGACGATAGCCATCAGAACACCGACTGGAACGTTGAGATCGACATCCCAAAGCACAGGTTGATCCCGATAGGCTACGGTGAGATCTTCTACCTCAATTGCCAGAGCATCAGAATGGTTTGCCACTCTTATCTCCTTTCAGACACCGATGACCGTGGAACGGGAGTATTGCCATTTCGCATGATTCGCATGAACAGTTGAATAATGGTGTACATGAAATGGTGTACATGATTTTTGATTATATTATTCACTTTCTCCGAAAGCGGGATCAAATGAGCGAATAGATCAAGCACGTGATTAGCACGCGCGATAGGGATCCCAATGCGATAGAGATCCTTAAGAGCTCCCATACAGATCCCTTCATAGCGCGTCTTTATCGCTTCCTACGAACCAAGTAGGGGACGCAGATCTGCGTCCCCTACATCAAAGCTGCACGCCACACAACAAGGCTACAAATTTTACGATTTTCCCCTACTTCTTCACATGCTTATTGCTCTGCACGAGGGATTTTACAATGGTGTCAATATTGTGACGGACCATACCGATGTAGGTGCCTTCAGGAGTACCCGGATCGCCCATGGCATCCGAAAATAATTTACCCCCGATTTCTACGTCGAATCCTCGTGATTTTACCGCCGCCTGTACCGCCTCAATGTTGCGCGAGGACACCGAGGTTTCGACGAACATCGCGGGAATTCGCCTCTGGACAATAAACTTGGCGAGTTCTTGAATGTCGGCAGTGCCAGCTTCCGCCACGGTGCTGATGCCCTGCAGTCCGCGCACTTGAAAACCGTAAGCACGCCCAAAATAGTTGAATGCGTCGTGGGCGGTAACGAGCACCCGTTGATTCTCGGGTATCCGTTCCGCTTGGGTCTTCACGTATTCGTGCAGTTCATCCAGTTTGGCGAGATAACCTTTTGAATTCCGCCCGTAACTTTCCGCATGCTTTGCGTCAGCCTCAATAAGCGTATCGCGAATAATTTTGACGGCTTTTTTCCAAAGCTTAACATCAAACCAGACATGCGGATCAATGGCGCCTTCAAACTCCGGAGGCGTGAGTAGCATTGAGCGGTCAATTCCACTGGTGACAGCGACCGTTATTGTCTGACCAGACATCCGTTGCAGCACGTCGGCCATTTTGGCTTCAAGATGCAAGCCGTTATAGAAAATAACGTCCGCACCAGACAGACGGGAAACATCTCCCGCGGTTGCTTTATATAGATGCGGATCTATGCCGGGGCCCATTAGTCCCGTCATCTTTACATGGTCGCCTCCGACGATCTGCGCGATGTCGGCAATCATGCCAACCGTCGCGACAACATTTAATTGGCCATCACCGCGTTTTTTGGATTTGTCCTGCTGTTCACAGGACGGTAGAAACGCAGTTGAAGCAATGATAAGGAGAATTCCAAGTATACGCATAATTAAAGCCCTGTGCGCAGTGCGCACCCTACAATAAGCCTACAAGATTCGATTAACTTTAGGTGACCCTTACAAAGATATATCCGGCAACTTCCGAACCCAGAATCTTTTCGGAATTTTCGCTGCGGATGGTTATCGGGCCATTAAACGGCGCCACATCAAGTACCGTGAACTCCGTTTCCGGATATAAATTCATCTCCCCAAGATAGCGCAATAGCGCCGAATCGTGATCGCTGACTTCGGTAATTATCCCTGTCTGACCGGCTTCGAGATCCGTCAAGGGACTTAACGTAGGCATCGCGACGGTTCCATCTCGATTAGGTATGGGCGCACCATGTGGGTCGGCAGTCGGATGACCGAGTATCGCATCAATCCGATCTTCGAGATCTTCGGAAAGCACGTGCTCCCACTTCTCGGCTTCCTCGTGCACCTTGTCCCACGGCACGTTGAGCGCTTCAGCCAAGTAAAGTTCTACCAACCGATGATGACGTATTACCTCCAAAGCAATCTTCTGCCCGGCTTCGGTCAAACTTACTCCTTTATAGGGTTGATAAACCGCCAGGTTCATCTGTTTTAGCTTTTTCAGCATACCCGTCGCCGAGGCAGGTGTCACATCCAGAAATTCCGCTAACAGAGAAGTCGTGACTTTACCTTCTCTTTCAGCCAGTTTGTAGATTGCTTTGAGGTAGTCCTCGACCGCCTGCGTGTGCATCGTGCGTCTCCAGCATGTTCCAAAAACAGTTAGTCTAGCCTGTGAACATTTTTAGGATAGGCTAAATTATATTTTATGGACGAGCTAAATGTCAAGGAAAAGTTAAAATAGTACGGTGGTGAGAATAGCCGGAGAAGTAGGAGATTTCGGGCTGATTTATCTTGATGAGAAGGAGTCTTGATATCGTAGGGTATAACGATCGTTATTCCCTACAGGCGCATATTCTGACGCAGATTACCACTGCGCATGGGTTGTGCGCGTGATGAAAGGGAGAAGGGGACATCGTCGAGTTAATGGAGGACAATTACGAGGGAGGACGCGTTGGGTTTCACGTGGTTCTCACGATTTTCGATGTAAACGGGAATGAGATTGCTTAGTATTTACATGTGCTTTCTCGTGGATCTCCGTTCAACCCAACCTACGCATCTGTGCCCTACCGGAATAAAGGCCGGTGCGTACCTTACGGCTACCGGGTACAGTTGATAGCACAACTTCAAACCCCGAACCTACGGTATGGTGGACCTTATTCCGAACGGAGTCAATTCTCTTTCAACAACGGGATGAATTTGTGATTGGCGCGCGGAAAGGGGTATTGGTCAATCTGATCAAGTCGAATCCACCGATAATCCACTGGTCCGTTCAAAATAACTTCCCCCGCATGGTAATGACAGCGGAAGACATCCACGACAATTCTGAAGTGCGAATAAGCGTGTTTGACTCGCGTCAGGAAATCTACGTTTTCAACGGAGAGACCGACTTCCTCATGGATTTCTCTAATGCAGGCGGCTTCAGCGGTTTCGTCAGACTTGACCTTGCCGCCGGGAAATTCCCATAGCCCGCCGAGCAAACCGTCCGCTTTGCGCTGGGTGATGAGAACGCAATTCTCTCTATATACAACGCCCACGGCAATATGGTATTCGGGGGCAGGTTTAGATTTGATTCGAATGGGCAAGTCACCTTGCCGCGCCGTCCGGAAAGCGCCGCAATGCTCGCTCACCGGACAGACAACGCAGAGAGGGGATTTGGGTCGGCAGATTTTTGATCCCAACTCCATCATCGCCTGATTAAAACGACCGGGAGCATTGCTGTCGAGTAGAGAATCCGCTTTTTCTTGGAATGTCTTCGCCGAGGCGGATTGATTTACGGGCGAATCAACGAGAAAGAGTCGAGCGACTACGCGTTTCACGTTGCCATCCACTACGGCATAAGGACGATCGAACGCTATGCTCTGCACAGCCGCGGCGGTATAGTCGCCCACGCCGGGCAAGCCCCGGAATACGACGTAATCCGCCGGAACTTTCCCGTTCATGTTTTCGACGAGCACTTTGGCGGCTTTGTGAAGATTTCGCGCTCTGGCGTAGTACCCAAGTCCTTCCCACTGTTTCAGAACATCGCGCAACTCTGCACTAGCCAGATGTTGAAGTGTGGGAAATTTATCGACAAAATTCTGGTAGTATTCCACCACTTTTTTTGCCTGAGTTTGCTGGAGCATCACCTCAGAAACCCAGATATGGTAAGGATTCTTAGTCTCGCGCCACGGAAGTTGGCGGCGATGCGCCTTGAACCATGCCAAAAGATTACGACGAAATTGTGAGGTATCTTCGGGAGTCATCTCTAAGTTTCGGCAGTGTAGATGTGCGTGACTGCCATCAATTCCCGCGAATCGGATAACAGTCTGCGTTGGGCATGAATTTGGGACTTGGTTCAACGTGCGGGGCATCAGGACGCCGCCGAAATCACAATCCGCAAGCCGACATTGTGCACCTTCTCCGTCGGTTCATAAGCCGCCCTATTCGCGCATCGTGCCGCGAATTCGCCGCGAGGGACCCATGAGCCGCCGCGAATGACCTTGCGTCTGCCATCCGCCGCACCGCCAGGATTTACTGCCGGTGAATATTTGTAAGTTTCCGGGTGGAACCAATCGTTACACCATTCGTAGACATTTCCGCCCATGTCGAGGCATCCGTAGGGACTGACGCCTCCCGGATAGCTGCCGACGGGTGTCGTTCGCTTGAGCCGAATTTCGCCAAAATTTCCCTTGGAGGTATTCCATTCGTTTCCCCACGGATATATACGTCCATCCGTTCCGCGGGCGGCTTTCTCCCACTCCGCCTCAGTCGGCAGGCGGTAAGACCTGTTGGTAAGTTCGTTAAGCCAAGTCAGGTACCCCAAGGCGTCGTACCAACTTACACCCACAATCGGACAATCGGGTGCGTTGAAACGCGGATCGTCATGAAAACGGGGCGGATGACCTCCCTTCGCCTCAAGAAACCGGGAATATTGAGTATTGGTCACAGGAAGATTCCCGATGTAGAAAGCGTCAAGCGTCACTTCGCGCTGAGGTTCTTCATGGTCGGTTTTCCGATACGGCGTGGGTACTGTCCCCATGAGAAACGGACCCGCCGGAACATAGACCAACGGGTAACCGATTTCATCAACTGTGACAGATCCAGATTGTGGCATGGGAATTTTTCGCTATCGGTTCAGAACAGAGGGTGGCAAAGGAAATGCCGTCTACAGGCAGGAGGAATAATCGCATCTCATAGTCATCGCAACTAAGGATCACACATAATGTTGGAACATGAATGCAGATACTAGGGACTTACACACTTCAGATTGTAGGGAACGCAGATCTGCGTTCCCTACGCGAGGAATACGGAGTTTGAAATATGCCTGCTACCGGCAACTCGGATTAACATGCAATCAACAATTTGTGTTTAATAACCTTTGGTGCTAGTTAATTGGTACATGATTTTCAATGACATACTATATCTAGGTTGTTAGCAGGTCAGGTAGGCGCAACATTTGTCAACCGCGCATAATCGCACATCATCGTGTCAGTATATAGTATGTCATTTATGATTTAAATACTACATATACTAGCACCATTGGTTAATAGTATCTGGTTGTAGAACCATCCTTTAGAGCCTGTTTGAAAAATCGTAGCAAAGCCATTTTTGGTCACTTATAGGGAGTTATTTCATGTGTTAATTGCAATCTACCACGTACCTTTCGCCCCGCCGGGGCTTTGGAACACGGGGTTTTGACGTTTCTATATACCTTCCGCCCCGCTGGGGCTTTTAAAGGCTGGTGCGCCGTGCGCACCCTACAAATGTACTTTTCGAACAGGCTCTAAAGTTGGGTTGCACCGGGACTTCTATGGGCGCGGGGCAGACGTGCCCATCGGGTGAGGGCCGTTCGTCATAGTTGACTTCCGAGCGAAGTCATAGACGGCGTCTTGGACTTCAAGTACTCGAACCGCAGTGAGGATGTTTGGTTCAAAGGCACGACGTCCTTCGCTTATCGCCGAAAGGGCTTCGTCGATGATGCCCTGCATCCCCCCGCGCGAGACGTTTTCGGCAACCGCGACACCTTCGGTCGTGTGAATTTCGATAATCGCCTCGCCAGCGGTGTTGTACTGCTGAAATACTGATGCCTTCGTTCCAATGAATCGGAAGAAATGATCGCCGGCGCGCACACCTGAAGGATAGCAATAGCCCGATTCGACAATCCCGGTCACACCATCGTCAGTCCTTAGAATCCCCATGGCGATATCTTCTACGCAACGCTGGTGCGTCGCATTGGACATAACCGCCCCCACGACGGTGATAGGTTTGTCACCTACGAACTGTAGAAAGGTATCGATTCCGTGGGCGGCTTCAACTCCCCAGCAGCCGCCTCCGGAGATTTGAGGATCGTTGTGCCAAGACGATGGCGTCGGATCGTAGCGGGAGGGAGGGCCATTGTTCAGCCGGCTGTTGTACAGGACGAGGGCGCCGAGTGAGCCGTCTTCAACCATCTTTTGAGCCACGCTCACAATGCTGCTTGCGCGGTTGGGCAACGTGAGGGCGCTGAACACGCCATGTTTTTCGGATGCCTCGGCGACGGGCCGCAGGCGTGACGCACAATCCGCAAACGGTTTGTCCAGCAGGTACGGGACGCGCCGATCCACACATGCGCCGACAAGAGACGGCATCTCAACATGCTTGCCCGCCACGAGCGCCGCATCCGGATTGGTAGCGTCCAAGCATGATGCGGCGGTATCGAATCCGGGGCATTGAAAGTCATCGACAAGCCGCTGTCGCGGCTCTTCCTCGGCATCCATGACGCCGACAATTTCGTGGCCAAATCTTTGCGCTGTCTGCGCCATACCGCGTCCGTGGTGACTGAACGAAAGTAGCGCCAGTCTCATTTTCCACCTCGTTCCGTATAGTTATGTGTTGCAGTCCGCCGAATTTCTGCGGTGTCATGTCTTAAAGGTAACGCGCCGAGAGATCGTTGTTTGATCTCTGTGCGCCACCTGCAATACCCCTGTTAAATCTCTATTGATAAAATAGGGCTAAGGAATATCAAAACCCAGACTACGATCAGCCAAGGGAAGTTCAATCTTTTCTCCGCCCCGCCGATGCGATTCGCGCAATGCGACCGCAATTTCCAAGGCTTCTCGTCCGTATTCGCCCGGACAGAGCGGTTCTGTACCTTCGTCGAGATTTTTGACAATTCCCTCGACAGCGGCTTGTTGAGAGCTCCTCGGGCGTTTTGGATTGGGAAACTGACGACGGATGGGTTCGCGGGTGTCGGGGTGTCGGCTCCACATCTCAAAATCGGCGTGCTCATTCCTGCAACTGAACCAACCGTCGCGCCCTATGAAGTCGATGTTTAGCCAGCCGCCATTGTTCAGGAATCCCCGAATTCCATTCTCGTAGAGGATCATGCCTGTTCCCTGCAAGTCTTTCTCTCCCGCGGCTGCTTCGTCGCTGTTCATGTGACCAAAAACCCATTTTGCGGGTGCATCCGCAAACTGGCGGAACAGTGCAAGTGTGTGACTGTGTCCACCGTTAAAACTCCAACTGTAGTTGGCAACGATTGAGGAGAATTCCCCGATATCTCCCCTCCTTATGGACTGCAAACACATCTGCAACCATGGGCTCCAGTTCTTGTGGCACGCCATGGCGAAAATGACACCGTGTTTGCGGCATGCGTCAATCATCGCATCGGCTTCAGCCAGCGTTCGACATATCGGTTTGGTCGCATAGATTGCTTTGACTCCCGCCTCGGCAGTCGCCATAACCACCTCCGCGCGTTCCGTAGTCTTCGTAGTGACACTGACAATATCCGGCTTCTCCTTGGCGAGCATCTCTTTATAGTCGGTGTAAAGCGCGGTGACGTTCCAGCGGCGCTTGAAATCCTCAAGCTGTCCTTTCGAAACGTCTGAACCTGCTACCAGATCCACACCCTTTGCTTCAATGTATGCCGGCGCGTGCGCCCACGGATAGCGGAATTGCGGACGATGCGTTTGTTCGTCGTCGATAGTGCTGCCAATCCGGCCGCATCCAATTACAGCCGCGCGATAGGATGCCATAGATTTTCCTCCCTATTGCGTAATGCGTAATACGCAACTGATTTTCCTAAATGTTACGCATTATCTTACGCTCTTATCTTTTCTCATGGTACATATCGTGAAAGTCTGAGAATCCTCTGAACGATTCAATGAACTCTCGCCACGCTTGATACACTTAACTTACAGATCCCCGGTCGCAAATTTCGAACTATATCGCTTCTCTCCGCCAGACTTCATATGGATTTTCGCGGTTTTCGAGCGGGAAAGACACGCGGGTCCCTAACCGCTGAGATTCGTGAACCGCCATAATCATTTCAAGGGCGGCGCGTGCATCGTGTCCGCTCGAACAGTTGCGCACTTCGCCATCTTCCTCTATGGCTTGAATGATTTCTTCGACAATCATCCGGTTGCTGCGTTGTGTGTCGCCCTCCGGCGCATTCTCCCAGTCATCAAGAAGGACACGTTCCCATTTGCCGCTTTCTTCGTCCGGAATCCAGGTACCGTAGGGATAAATGTACATCTCTCCTTTGGGAGAGTTTCGGAGCGCAATAATCCCCTCACTGCCATGTATCTCAAACCCGAACCAACGCGCGGAATCTATGCCCCCGGGTGGAATGCCGGCGTGAGTTTCATACGATGCCCGTATGCCGTTTTTGAAGACGTAATGCCCCGCTGCGCCGTTTCCGGCGAGAAGACCGACTTGTTCATCGCCCTCCCAGACATCCTCAAGACTTATCTCCCTTCCGTCTTGGGTGACGTGGCCATGCGCCCAAGCAACATCGGAGCCTGCGAAAAAGCGCATGCTGTCCAGGATGTGTGTCCCCAAGACCATTAGATCCATTGCGCCCGCGCGGCGATCGTCCTTTCCGTGTCCGCGCATCACGAGAATGTCGCCGATTTCTCCCGCATCAACCAGTTTTTTGGCGTGCTGCTCATATCCGCTTGCCCGCCGATGTGCAACCGCCATTTTTACTCCGTTGCGCTCACACGCATCAATCATGGCATCGGCTTCAACCAATGTTCGCGTAAAGGGTTTCTCACAGAAAATACCTTTCACTCCCGCTTCGGCACAGGCGATTACCATTTCTGCGTGGCAGTCTATCCAGCGCGGGCAAACGCTGACCACATCCAGATTCGCCTTCTCTAGCATCTCTCTGTAATCGGCGTACGATTGCTCGGCGCCTGTCCGCTCGACGGCTTTCTGACGTCCGTTCGGATCGGGATCGGCGACCGCGATAAACTCTACATTCGGAATACCCTCGTAGGCTACGTCCAAGCCGTGGCCATAATCTCCGCCGCCCGTCCTACCAATGGCGCCGGCGCGAAAGGTTGTGCTCATGTGTTTTCCCCCAAAATATTCAAGATCAAATGTACCAAGATCTATATGGATGACAACTTTTTTATTATACGTGACTGGTATCCAAAGATCAAGAGTGGTTTTTGTGGAAATTGTCACCACGATTTGGATAGATCGGGGGAAGACGGGAAGAATGGAAGGAGTAGCAGGGAACGCGGGGGAGTTCACAATTATCGTGTAATTGAAACGATGTTCGATTCACATTTTCTCTTGACTGCCATCTCACCCATAATATATACTTTTCTAATAGTAGTTGTGTAAAAACAAGAATCTTTTGAAAGATTCAGGAGTTCAAATTGCCCTTATGATAATGGCGAGGGCAATTGTTCAAAACTTATATTGTTCAAAACTTATATTGAAAGGATAACTTTGAAAGACATGTTTACAAGAATAGCAACAATCATTGCCGTAGGGTTCCTGCTTGCGGTAGTTAGCCCAATCGCGATGGCTCAGCCACCTATACTCGTGCTGGATGCCAACGAAGATGACGATGCCAAGGACGGCTGGACGAACACCGGCAGCGCTGGCGGTGTGGTGCCAACCGGCGATGGAAGACCGGACTACGACAGAGATGGGGGACCGGGCGGTACCGCTGCCTATACCTCGACCGAGTGCAACCACAATTTCTCTAGCGGGGACGACGGATTGGATGGCAGACCCGAACTGTTGGTCGCAAGTTGGACGCTTGAAGTTGTCGCGAAACAGAATGGCACCTCGGTCGATGTTGCCGAAGGCGGAGGCGAACACCACCTTGTCGGTTTTTTTGATCAGCCTTGGCCGCCCAATCAGTGGATTGGATATCGCTTTGAGTTGGGAGATCCTCCGGATTTATCGTCGTCTGACCTGCGAATAACGCTTGCTGCCGCCAAATCTGGCGGAGTTGACAATAACCAACATCTTTTCCCCGTTGGGACGCTTCCGTTTGGCGAGTGGGCTGTACTGACCACTACATTCAACAACGATGACGGCGTGATGAAGACCTACGTCAATGGCGAGGAGCAGAGCGAGTTCGAGACGATTCAAGATTTCGACGACACAATCCCGTTCGATATGATTGGCATCTTCCTGATTCCGGGTGACAATCCCTGCCGCGGCTTCGGCGGTTCAATCTCCAGGGTCAGAATGTGGGATAGAGTGGTTGACGCCGGTGAGTTCGGTACGGCTGTCGAGGCGAACGGCAAACTCGCCACAACTTGGAGCCGTGTAAAAGCGGGCAGTTATTAAGCCAAGTTACAACTAGTCTAGGATTGATGTTTTTTCAACCCAAGTTTCGGCTGTGGCGATGCTGCACCGGAACTTGGGTTTTTTGTATGTGAGAATGCTATGTTATCGAAGTTTGATTTGATGATAGGTGGCACGGCAATCGTGCGAGATTTGAAGAGGGATGAGACAACACGCGCTAAGTAAGATAAAAGCTGATGACAAGAAATCGCAGATTTAATATGAAATATTATATGAATAGACTACATTTTCTTAGCGTGGGCGTTTTATTGGTAATGGCGGCTCCGATGGCGGCAGGTTATGTCCCCAAACCCATCCTTTATCTTGACGCCGCCGACAATCCGGCACACCCGAAGGCTTGGACCAATCTGGGAACGGCAGGCGGACAGTTGCCGAGCCGCAGCGGCGGGGCAAAATTGGAGCAAAATGCAGGACCGGATCGCGGACCTGCATACACTGTCGATAGAGGGGGACAATCCTATGGCCACGCCGGTGTTTCTCTTTTCTTTGAGGACTGGACAATCGAGATTTGGGTGAAGCGCAATGGGCCTGCGTCTGGCGGCGGAGAACACCAAATCTTCGGTATGGCGGATCGTCCGTGGCCCTTCAAACAAAGTATTCTCCTACGATTCGATGGGGCTGAATCCGGTCACATCCGCGCGACACTCATCTCCGAAGAGGGCGGCGGTCCGGGCGGTACCGATCATATCGCACCTAACGGTCTCGACATCGGAGCAAAGAGATGGCATCATGTCGTATTCACTTTTGACAGTCGTTCCCGCTCATTGCAATCCTATCTTGATGGCAAGTTTCTCGGCAAGGATCCTACGAATCAGAGTTTCGACGATAAGTTAGAGGTGAAGCGTGTCACGGCTTTCAGATCGGATGTCGCCGATCCCGATAATCGTGTCCTCAATGGTTCGATTAGTCTCATCAGGATGTATGACAGAGAGTTGGACGCGAACGAGGTTCGCGAAAATTTCCGCCGTCCGCGCGCCTCTCAAGCCGTTGATCCCGCCGATAAGTTGACCACAACTTGGGGAAGGATGAAGAGAACACTTTAGGGGGTGATCGTCGTGCCTTACCGGTTTATTTTTCGAAAATATGTGGTAGGTGTTCGCTGTAGGTGCTGTTGTATAGCTCCTTTTTGTCAGTCCAAGAAGTATTGAATACTTGGAAAAATAATCGCATGGCTTTGGATTCGCAGTGAAAAAATTGCGATCAAAATTCAAACGGGAGCGGGAAACTAAAAGAGCATAAGATGGGAAAACAGGGGACAAATTGGCTATTCGGACTAACAATCTGCCTGTTACTGGTTGCGATGGTTTTGCCCGCGCATGCGCTTGATGAAAGTTTGCTGCTTTACCTCACTTTCGACGTGGACACCGGTGACGTCGCGCGAGACATGACGGGAAAGACCAAAGGCGGAAAGCTTGTCGGAGGCACAAAAATCATTACGTCGGGCGCCCATTCCAGGGCGCTGGAGCTCAATGGAAAAGACGGCTATGTGGAGATTGAGCTAAGTCCCGAGATGATTGAGGCGGAAAGAGATTCGTTCAGTGCCGAGTTCTGGATGCAAACTCGAGCACAGGGCATTCCGGAGGCTGGACAGTGGTTCATCGGGCTGGGTATTTTCGGCGGATTTGGTCCCAAAGATCACTTTCAGGGGCACTGGACGCTGTTCCTGTTAGCCAACGACATCTTGCAATTCAACGTAGTCAATGCCAGTCAGCATACCAATGACGGCAAGGACGGTGTGTTAATAGAAAAGCCGGTGGTCAACGATGGCGCATGGCACCATGTGGTTGCCGTTCGTGACGAAGACAGTAAGCAAATTAGAGTTTATATAGATGGCGCCTCGGCGGGAGAGGCGCTCGATATTACGAGAGGGCTCAACAGCAAACCGGACAACCCGAAGGCACGAAGGAAAATCTGGTTGGGGAATCATCTTGAAGTGTTTTGGCCCGTGAAATTTGATGAAGTGCGGTTCTGGAGTAGAGCGCTGAGCAAAGACGAGATTTTGAAAAACATGACGTGGTTTTCGGTCAGCGCTTTGGATAAACTGCCCCTGTCATGGGGCGAGATTAAGGCGCGTCACAAAGACGGTAGTTAGCGACCTGTGCCAACCGACCGCTGGAGATTTTTATGAAAATGAGGTGGTTCTTGGTAGGCGGTAGGCGCGCCGGAAAAGTTACCCTTGACGGGGGACGAAACACAAAGAAATACGGGGGACAAATGATGGCAGCATCGCAGAATCTATCTATCGGATTGGCGGCTTTCGTGTTTTTGATAGCAGTTGTTTTGCCCGTGGAAGGCATTGATGAGAACCTTCTACTTTATCTCACTTTCGACAATGACACCGCAGGGGTCACGGCGGACGTCACGGGCAAAACGAAGGGCGGCAAACTCGTCGGCGGCACAAAGGTGATTCCGGGGGGCGTTCACGCGAGGGCATTGGAACTCAACGGCACCAACGGTTTTGTAGAAATCGAACTGACTGATGAGATGATTGAAGCCGAGAGAAACTCCTTTACTGCCGACTTCTGGATTCAGACTCAGGCGAAGGGCATCCCGCCACCCGCGGATGTGGAGCGGTTTGTCGGGCTTGGCATCATCGGAGGGTTTGGCCCCAAAACGCACTTCCAGGGACACTGGTCGATTCTGCTGTTGAATGAGGATTTTCTTCGATTCTTTGTAGTAAATGTGAACAGCTTTGTCAACGATGGCAAGGATGGCGTGATAGCAGAGAGGCCGAAGATTAACGATGGCGAGTGGCACCACATCGCCGCCGTGCGCGACGAGGGTAATAAGCAACTCCGACTTTATATTGACGGCAACTTGGCGGGTGAGGCGCAAGATCTCACGAGGTCGCTCAACAGCAAACCGGATAACGACAAAGCCCGAACCAAGATTTGGCTGGGAAATCATCTGGAAGTCTTCTATCCCGTGAAATTTGATGAGGTACGGTTTTGGAATAAGGCGTTAACCCAAGAAGAGGTTTCGGCGAACATGACATCGTTTGCCGTTGATTCATTCGGGAAATTAGCGCTGACGTGGGGTGGAGTCAAGAGCTCATTTGAATAATGGGCGGCAAGAACTTAGGTAATCATGTGTGCGGGGGCTTTTGGGCACGCGTTGTTGGGTTTCGTTATATCTTTAACAAAAACGGCTCATCGGAAGGCAGATTACCCCTGTGAAACTTTACATACACCGTCTGTCGACCGCTCAACCCAACCTACAACTCCCGTCCGGCTTGATCCCAGTCTACAAACTACTGTTTATCATATATGCCGATGAAACTGGGGTGAAAACTGGAGGAATGGATGTTTTTTGAGGAATACAATCTGTATGAAGCCGGGGGCTTCGGTTATCATGAGTGTAGAATCCCGGCGCTGCTTACTACGGCGAATGGAACAATCCTGGCATTCAATGAGGGGAGAAAGTTTACCGGCAGCGATTCGGATCAAATAGATCTTTTTCTTCGTCGCAGTTTTGATGGCGGGGTGAGTTTCGGAGATGTTCAAGTCGTCGCTACCAAGGACGGCTGGGTCTCCGGAAATCCGGCTCCGGTGCAAGATAGAACCACCGGCACGATATGGCTGCTGTTTTGCAGGAACCAAACCGAGAAAGTCTCTACGCTCGACGTTCCTCGCAGCGTGTGGGTCACAAGCAGCGTCAATGACGGCGAAACTTGGAATGAGCCGAAAGATATTACCGCCTCCGTCAAACCCTCCCACTGGGCGGCATGGTACGCCACCGGACCTTGCCACGGCATCCAGATGCGAAGCGGCCGCATCGTGATCCCCGCCAATCACAGAGAGGTGAAACAGCGTGTGGAAGATGAGGATGACTACGACCACTCGCACATCATCTACAGCGACGACCACGGGAAAAGTTGGAAGTTGGGCGGAAGCGCCGATAGGCACACCAACGAATCAACGGTATTGGAAACCGCCGATGGATGGCTCTATCTCAATTCGCGCAACCAATACTGTTCCAGGGAGAATGTGACTTACCACCGCCGAGCGGCTTGGAGCAAGGACGGCGGCGAGAGTTTTTCACCCAGTGTCAGCGACGCCGGTCTTCCGGAACCCAGATGCCAAGCGAATGTGTGCCGGTACACACTGGCGGAAGATGGACCTCCGGGACGAGGGAAGAACCGTGTGCTCTTCACGAATCCGGGCGCCCCGCAACCGCGTGAACGGAACCATCTTACGATAAGTTTAAGCTACGATGAGTGCCGAACTTGGTCCGTATCCAAGATTATTTGCGAGGGACCTTCGTCGTACTCCGATCTTTGCATCGCTCCGGATGGTACCATTTGTTGTTTGTATGAAAAGGGCAACATAGACAACAAGGGTATTAGTACCTATAGCGGTGACATCTCGTTTGCGCGTTTCGACTTGGAATGGCTGACGGATGGGGAGGATTCGCTTTGATGAGAAATAATGCGTCATACTTACTGCGTAAGAACAATTGTCAATGTGATTAGACGGGGCGCGGTACAGGTCAGCCTTGAAGAACCACGCACATTGCCCTGAATCGGAAGCAGCCGCACGCGGTCTCATACCGGGCCATGCTGTTAGGGTTGTATTTTATCCCGATCATCTTTTAGTGGTTAGTCATATCCCACCAAGATTGTCAGTATCAAATAGTTCCCGCCAAAATATCCCCTTTCTTCAATGTGATTTCCATCCTAATCATCGCGATTCGGAGATCGCTCCTACAACCCGTACGCGCCGAAAAGATTGGGATGCTCATCAGATGAAGGTTTGAAATTCGCTCGGTTTTCGATTTTTTTCAGGCGAAATGGGACGCTGTATGCCCTTATCACAACAAGGATTCATCAGTTGTTCTCGCTCACTCCGACCTACGCGCCGTTTGATTTGTGCTTTCAATCCAAGTGAAATTGTTGTATAATCCGGTTTTGAATTATTGATGCCATGTAGTTTCATACTTGTGCACACACCGTTGAAACGCGAGTATATGTGCAAAGGCTTGTGATACACGATGAAACGGAAACGCACCAAAATTGTTTGCACGCTTGGTTCGGCTAGCAACTCGAACGAGAAGATACACGCCTTAATCGACGCGGGTATGGATATCGCTCGGTTGAGTTTTGCCCACGGATCGCATGAAGATCACGCTCAACTGATTGCCCGAATGCGTCAAGTGTCCCAACAGCGAAAGATGCCGTTGCCGATTCTACAGGATTTGTCGGGGCCGAAGTTGCGAATCGGCACGTTCGCGAACCCGCCGGTCGAATTATCCGGAGGTTCACAATTCACCCTTACCACGAAACCGAAACCGGGAGACGTGGATGGGGTCTCGATAACGTGCCCGGAACTGGTGCAGGATGCCAAGCCCGGTGATAGTATTCTTCTGGCTGACGGGGAAATCGAGTTAGCCGTCACTTCGACGACAGAGACGGATGCTACCTGCGAGGTCATTGTAGGCGGGGAACTCGGCTCAAACAAGGGTATCAGTGCGCCGAACGTTGTGTTAAAGCAGACGATTCCTACACCGAAAGATGTGGAAGATGTCGTCTTTGGAATTGAACATGGTGTCGATTGGGTGGCGCAATCTTTTGTCCGATCGGCTGATGAGTTGCACACCTTACGTGAAATAATACGGCAACACGGAGGCGACATACCGATTATTGCCAAGCTTGAAAAACGCGAGGCGTTGGATAACCTCGAAGAAATCATTGAAGCAACCGATGGTGTCATGATTGCCAGAGGAGACCTCGGTTTGGAGATTCCGCTTCAAGAGGTGCCCATCGTCCAAAAGGAGATTACCCTTGCCTCAAATCGCGCAGGTAAGCCGGTGATTACGGCAACACACATGCTGGACTCGATGATCAACAATCCCCGCCCGACGCGCGCGGAAGTTACTGACGTCGCCAATGCGATTTTCGATGGTACCGATGCGATCATGCTCTCCGGAGAAACCGCCGTAGGAAAATACCCCGTGAAAGCGACTCGGATGATGGCAGACGTAGCACTGGCAACCGAAGCTGGTCTTGACTATACGGAACGCCTCAAACGGGAACGAATTGAAGAGGAAAAACCCATTCCGAGCGCAATCGCTCATGCCGCGTGCCATATCGCGTTGGCGATTCGAGCGAAGGTTATCATCTGTTGCACGCAGTCTGAAGAGGATCCCCGGCTTCTGGCGAAATACCGCCCGTCCGCATCAATAGTCGTATCCAGCTCGAGTGAAACGACGCTGCGCAGGGCATTGCTGTCTTGGGGCACTTCTCCTACCTTAATCGAATGGGGCACAAGCCTTGAGCAGTCGATCGAAAACGCGAAAGCCGCTGTTCTCAAATCCGGGGTTGCGGAGCGTGGAGATCGCGCGGTGATTGTCGCGGGGATGTCGACAGGGCTTGCCACACCGCCGAACGCGATTGATGTGGAAGTTCTTTAGTATCAGCGTGAATACCAGATGATATAGTACAGGCTGGTAGGGTTGCTATCGCACTGAGCATGCTACTTACACATCTTTAACTATACCCGGTAAAGCCTGAATTGAATCGGCAATGATAGTAAATGGATGAATTGGTAAAAAAAGCAGATGTCTTAATTGAAGCGCTCCCATATATCCGCCAATTCTTCGGAAAAACCATCGTGATCAAGTACGGCGGCGCTGCTATGGAAAACGATGACCTGAAGGATAGCGTGATGCAAGACATCGTGTTGATGAAGTATACCGGTATGCAGCCCGTCGTTGTGCATGGCGGCGGAACAAAGATTAGCGAGTGGATGCAGCGGATCGGCAAAGATTCCGAATTTGTGCAGGGGCTGCGCGTCACTGATCAGGAGACGGTTGAAGTCGCCGAGATGGTGTTGGCGGGAACCATCAACAAAGAAATCGTGTCGCTTATCAACGCGCACGGTGGACGCGCCGTGGGGCTTTGCGGTAAAGATGCCAACCTGATTCGTGCGCGAAAGCATTTTGCCCATGTTGTAGACGACTTGGGTGAAGCGACGGATGTAGACTTGGGCTTCGTCGGTGACATTGTAGGCGTTGACCCCAGTGTCATTGTGTCGCTCGATCGAGATGGCTACATCCCTGTTATCGCGCCCAACGGCGTCGGAGAGGATGGCTGCACCTACAATATCAACGCGGACACGATGGCGGGCGAGATTGCCGCCGCACTTCAAGCGGAAAAACTGATTTTGCTCACCGACCAGCGCGGCATCTTGCGGAACTTGGATGACGATTCAACACTTATTACCACGGTTAAGACGGAGGACATTGAAGGTTTGATTGCCGATCAGGTGATTAGCCGCGGGATGCTTCCAAAGGTAGAAGCGTGCACCACTGCCATTGCCGGCGGTGTTTCCAAAGCGCATATTATTGACGGGCGAATTAGTCATGCGCTCTTGCTGGAGGTCTTTACGCCGGAGGGGATTGGAACGCAGATTGTTACGGAGATTGAGGAGTAGAATTGGAAGGATGGAAGAGAGGAAGGGCGGAAGATTGGATTTCATGCCACGCTCAATCTTCTGGAGCGGTTGATGTGCCCGCCGTTTCTCGCCGGTGCTTCCAAAGGCTGGTAGGATCTCTATCAGGACTTTCTATGGGAATCCTAGCGCATGAGATTTACTATCGTATTCGCTATTCACTCATTTGATCCTATTCGGTCAGTTGATCCTTCCTTAATCAGTCGGTTGATCGCCTCCTACGAGGTATGGTGGGCGGTCCCACCATACCATATCAAAACCACCCACTCCACAAAATCCACGATCAATAACGACTTCCTAAACTCATAATTGGTATATCCGGACTTCATCGTTCTATGAACGGAACCCAATTGCGTACTCCAGTATTAGTATGCCTATTCGGCGTAATGTTTATGCTTCATTCGGAGGCGGCGCAAGCCACGGAGATTACCATCGTTGATAACAGTGTCATTGTCGAAACGGATGCTTACAGGGTTCGGTTTGAGAATGGCGTTATCAATCAGGTCGTCAACAGGATTACGGACGGAGTGTATACCTTGCCGTTCGATGCAGACGGTATGTCTGGAGGTCTTAGTGCACAAAGCGGGATTTTGAGGAAGGACAACTCTCCTATCTGGACATCGGAGGTGACGCTAACCGAAGCAAGAAAAATAGCCCCGCTTGAAGCCGAAGTTGTGTTTCGGGAGGGAGGGAACGAATTCAGGCTGTCTATCGCCGTTGACGAGTCTACGAATGATTTGCTCATTGGACAGGAAGGCGTGTCGGATACAGCAGGGGTCTACGGCGTGCAGTGGGGATGCGGCAATCTGGATATCAGCAACTTGGAGCTCATTCTGCCTGCGCAAGGTGGGCAAATCCTCAATGCGGAATATCCAAAACCTTCCGCAGATTTCGGATACCCGGGGGCTTGGGAAACACAACTTGCTATTATTCAGGGGCAGTTCGGCGGTTTTTTTGTTCGTGGTTCAGACCCGACATTTCAATTTAAGCAACTGCGCTACGAGCGGAATTTGGACAGTTTCGTGCTGGGTTTTCAAACGCACAATCAAGCTCCTTTCGACACGCTTAATTCAGCCAAATCCGTTACATGGCGGTTGAACACGTACACCGGGGATTGGCGTGTGCCTGCCGAGCAGTATCGGAATTGGATGGAGCGAACATTCAAGCCCCGTCGATTGTCGGAAATGCCCGCATGGGTTGGTGACATCGGCTTAGTTGTCGTTTACGAGGGTTTAGATGTTGGAATATTGAGTAAGTTAGCAAAACTATCCGATCCGGCAAAAACCTTATTGTATGTGGTAGACAGGTGGCGGAAACATGATTACGACGTGAATTATCCTGATTATACGGCACGGGACGGTTTTGGCAGTTTCGTTGAAGCCGCACATCAGCATGGATTCCGAGTCATGCCTCACACCAACCTCCTCGGGGTTTCTCCATATCATCCGCTATACGCAGAATTTCAGACATTTCAACTTCGAGAACCTTGGAGAGGACATCGGTTTGGGTGGTTGTGGGACCAAACAGAGCGTCCAGAGCGTCATGCCTTTATTAATCCTGCGAATTCTTCATTCAGGAACCTGTTTATCAGACAATTGAAGACGGTGCGGGAAAAATACAAGGTAGACGCGTTCCATTTGGATGTCAGTCATGTTGTGGTGAATGATGCCAATGGACTGATTGAAGGCTTAAATGCCGCCCAAGGCAACGCACTGCCCCATAAGGAATTGGCGGAGGCGATGCCGGGGGTTGTTTTTAGCGGTGAGAGCCTTCACGAGGTCACCTTTTTCCGTGAGAGCTTTGCCCAACGCTGGAACGTTCCATCGGAAGTAACAGTGCATCCAATCAGCGCATTTCTCTTCTCTCGTTATACGCTGCCTTATGGGTCTTTGGGGCTGCCAAATCCGGATAGAGATCCGCAAAGTTATCAAAAGCATCTCGACTCCTATGAGAATTGGGGTGTCTTACCTACGTTGCGCACACGATCTGAACTATTTGACTCTGGACATCCTTTGACGCATCAATTGCTCTCAATTGCCAGAAGTTGGCAACAGTTAGGTTTAAAACCTGGCTTTGAAGATAGTTGGGAAACTGGGACTATATTCCAATATGTGGGCCGGGACGGTGAAGTCGCACGGCACGTAGCAACTGGCGCTGGTTCTATATTTGTTCTTCCGAATAATGAAGCGGGCTTCGAGAGGGTGTCTGGCGTGACGCAGGTGAAAACGTGGCGGAGCCTGCCTCATTGGCATGCCTATAATCAAACCGCAATACTCGGCTTGAATCCGAATTTAGCTTTTTTCTTGAATGATGTGAACCGAGATTTCGCTCAAGTGCACATTAATGCCTTGCCAGAGGGAGTTTCCGTGAAAGAGTCGCGCGTGACGACGAATGCCGCTGTGTTTCGACTAGAACGTATCCGCGACTCTCACGAAATTGATTTATTGTCAAATTTTCATCGTGTGAGAACGGGAATTGTCCTAGATGGAAGAGAATTGGCTAGGAAAGGAGGAGCTTCCTTTGTGCCAGTTGAAGCCACTGTGTCCGGCATTCGCAAGGAGGCGATTCTTGCTCATCCACCTTGGCGAGGGGTTAACGGAGACACGTTCGGTGAATTTACGCTCGCACTTCCCAAAAGTTCGAGAATCACTCTAGAATTTGATATCGGACTGTGGGACGGTACTCAAAACTCCGATGGCGTAACGTTCATCGTGTCCGTGCAAGGTGAAGAGATTCTGCGTCAACATCACGACGAACAGCGGTGGGAGCACATCAGCTTGAACTTAACTCCCCATAGCGGAAAAAACGTAACTCTTCGCTTTACCACGAATCCGGGAGCTGCCGGAAATACAGGATGGGACTCGGCTGTATGGGGCAAACCCAAAATCATCGCCGAGCCGGTGGATACGCCCATAAATGTGGGATTTTTCCTGCCCACCGAACCGACAAAGCGTTTACCCGCGGGAATTCAGCATATTGGACAGGGACAGTATTTCCTTGAAACCCCATTGCCCGCGCAAATTCTCCTCTTCTTTGAACCCAGTCAGCAAGTCGTACCGCCTTATAATCTGAGAGACGCCGAATTCGTTGCCGGGCTAGAGTTTGACGGTATATTCCGGCGGGGCAGCGCTTGGAATTCGGGTGCGCGAACGACGGCTACCTCCGATGATGTTCGGAAGGAAACTATCTTTGCCCATCCACCTCATCTCGGACAAACGGTTCTTCAGTTTCTGCTCGCGATACCCAATGCCCGAGATGTGACATTCACGTTTTCAATGGGGATGGGGGATGGTAGTCGTTGTAGCGATGGCGTGATATTCAAAGTGCTATTCAACGGACAAACTCGATTGGAGCAATTCATAGACACAACGGGTTGGGTGGATGCCCAAATCTCCCTAGCAGAGTTTGCGGGCGACATCGTATTGCTGGAACTGGTAACAAATCCGGGGCCCGCTGGAGACACAGGTTGTGACGGGGCAAATTGGGCCGATTTGCTTATCACCGCAGAAGGGGTTGAAAGTCAGTCGAGCGAAGATGTCAACCGAGACGGAAGTGTCAATATCCTGGATTTTGTGCTCGTGGCACAAGCTTTTGGGCAACAACCGCCAAGCAACGCGCGGGCGGATGTGAATAACGACGGACAGGTGAACGTGCTAGACCTCGTGCAGGTGGCGAGGGCGCTGGGTGAAAACGCCGCCGCGCCTAGTGCGTTTGACATTTTCGAATCGCAAGTTGCTACGCCTGAAGAGATGATTGCCCTTAGCCAAGCGTTGGACGCATTGGAAGGGATGTCGGAGAAGTCGCCCGATGTCGAAATAGCGATTCGGCTGCTACGGCTTTGGCTAACGAACCTGTCACAGACCGTGGCAGAGACGAAGTTACTCCCGAATTTTCCCAATCCCTTTAACCCGGAGACATGGATACCGTATCAGTTAGCCGAAGGGGCTGATGTGACGGTATTTATTCATGACACCGGTGGGCGTCTCGTACGAAAAATTTCGCTGGGGTTTAAAGATACAGGATATTACCTGACACGTTCGGAAGCCGCACATTGGGATGGTCAAAACGAGAACGGAGAACAGGTTTCTAGCGGCGTTTACTTTGTGCGGCTTGTCGCAGGAGAGTTTTCGGCGTCGCGCAGGGTGGTGATAGTGAAGTAGTATCGAATGACCAGATGACGGTTGAGATTCCGATGGTTGACAGGTCGCGATTCGGAGATCGCTACAGAAGATTAGTCGTCTGTGTTAAACGCCTGACGGAGTTTGTCCTGTGTCACGTTTGGATCTTCGACTATTATTCTGGCGCCAGTGATAACGTCAATAAACCCCAACTCGCGGGGGTAGCGCGGGACGACGTGGGCGTGTACATGGGGTATGCTTGCCCCCGATGCTTGACCGACATTGAATCCGAGGTTGTAGCCGTAGGGTTGGTATACGCGATCCAAAACCTCAAGGGAGCGGCACTGGAGGCGATGCAGTTGGACGACCTCATCGGGAGTGAATTCTCGAACGTCAACAATATGGCGATTGGGAAAAATCATTAGATGTCCCGGGCTATACGGATAGAGATTTAGCGAAATCGTAAATAATTCACCCCGGTAAATGTCCAGACGCTCTACCCGGTCGTCTCCTTCGACGATAGCACACAGGATACACTCGACATCGGGTTTCGCCTTCCCTTTAACATAATCCATTTTGTTTGGCACAAAAAGATTATCGCGCATAGTTGCCAGGTTCTCCGAATTACACGTCAGTTTACGTCATCGCTCAATGAAAAAGGAATCCATCTCTTCCGATTCGCTCTCCATTTGACGGAGCCGTCGTCGCTTGTAACGCCAGTACCGCAGGTAGGCCAACATAAAGAAAACTGCCAAACTTCCCCAAAAGAGATGGGAACTTGAAAGCATTGCCGCCCAATGGTAGCGTTGAGAGAGTGACTTTCGCCACTGCGCGTCAAACGCAACGAGCGGTAATCCGATGGAATTCCGAAAGGCAGTGTCCAGATCGTCGCCATTTGCAAGCTGATCAACGATTTCCCATAGTTTTTCAACGCCGTGGGTTTCCACCAGCCATTCGACCGCATTTTGGCTTTCCGCATACGCCAGTTGTGCCTGGTTTTCAGATTTCGGAAACCGGTTCGTGAGTTCGGCAAGCGGTATCACGGATTTTGAGAAGATATGTTTCATTAGCGTATCGTTGCGCCGCGGCGCCCACTCGCCCGACAAGTAAATAGCGATGCCTTCAACGAACCATCGGGGAATTTTGCCGATTGCTTTTTGGGTGCGTTGCCCGAAGATGACGTGGACGATTTCGTGACGGATGACTTGGGCTAACTGAAAATCGCGCTGAATGATGACACGCGGGTTTTGGATGATTATGCGGCGACTGAGCGGAAATGCGCATCCGATCGCCCAATCTTGAATAGGTGCATGCACCGCGGCTTGAAACTCCGATGGTGCTCCGCAGACCCATATCTCAATTTTTCCCAGCCGGACATCTCCCATAAGGCGGCGCATTTTGGGGTAGAATTCCTCGGAAATATCAAGGACTTTCCGCGCCGATTTGGCGTTCTCACGGTAGTAGACCCGAAAATTTTCGCTTTCTACCAGTTCCCATGACTCGCCTGTGTCGGCGTGCGAGCCAAACGCGGGAATGAGAAATAGAGCACAAAGGCAGAGGAAAAACGATTTAATCAAATGACAACGCCCCGCATTCGTCCTAGGAAGTTGATTTGGAATGGGCACATCGATTGCCATCAGTATACCTTAAGTTGGTCTCAACTTCAACTTTAGTCATGACTTGTCCCCCGATATCGGGGGACGGCACAGGTGCCGTCCCCTACAATGTTTGATGGCTTGATTGCTTCGAGCGCTTCCAAAGGCTGGTGAGATTTCTATCGTACGATGGATCGCGAATTCTTTTGCCTACCCCCTTTTTACCATATGATGTATACTTTAGGTTCCTGGCCAAGCGCGTCTTTTTGTGAATTTCTGGTAGGTTAAAGCGAAACTCAGAGGGGTTTACTGGTGTTTTAGAGGAATACGGTGAATCTTGAGCCGCCGCCCTCTTGTTGAGAAAGGGAGGTGCACGTTGCGAACTACGGACGAAGAGTTGATGGCGAGATGTCGAAACGGCGACATGAGTGCGTTCGAACTTCTGGTCATACGCTACAAGGATTTAATAATCAATTATATACATCGGTGCATCTATGACTACCACCGCGCCGAAGACTTGGCACAGGAGACGTTTATCAGGGTTCTGAGGAGCGCCGACAGCTATGAGCCCAAATGTCAATTTAAGAATTGGATTTATCTGATTGCGACGAATCTCTGTCGGAACGAGGTGCGAAATCGGCACCGACGCAACACGGCTTTTCTTGACGATCTTGTTTCGGACGGTGAGGATGTCAATCATTCGTCTTTTTTGAGGGACACAGGTTATTTGCCCGATGAACTTTACGAAAAGAAGGAGCAGCAACTGATGATTCAGGGTGCACTGAATATGCTCCCGGAAAATCAGCGTATAGCGCTAACTCTTGTAACTTACCAAGATTTAAGATACGATGAAATTGCCGAAATTATGGACTGTTCTATCAGCGCAGTGAAATCATTGATTCACCGGGCGCGCCAAAAAATGAAACCGCTACTGCTTGAGGTTGGAATTGGAGAGAGCACCAATGCTAAAGTGTGAAGGTATTCAGTCCGAAATCTCTGCCTATCTTGACCGCGAGATGCCGCTATGGAAGACTCGGTTAATCAAACGGCATCTTGGACAGTGCCCAACGTGCGCGCACGAGGTTATGCGAATTCGGCAGACCGATGAAGTTCTTCATCGCCTCGACCCCGTCAAAACCTCGGAGAACTTTGTTTCGGACGTTATGCGTAGGGGGTCAGAGACGCGAGCAAACGAAAAGTTACGGACATCACCCTTACGTCGTATTCGGCAGAGGTTGGAGTCATCTATGGCTTGGCCCCGCTACAGCGTGTTCAAGCGTGCGCCGTCCATTACGTTTGCGGCCATGTTTGCGCTGCTCCTGATACTCGGCACATTTGCCACGGTTTATAATCCGCACGGGATGCGTTTATTTCGGGACGAAACCCAACTCTTTGCGCAGTCACCTGTAGAGGATTCCACGCTCGTTCGGATAGATATTATCGCTACCGACCCGCCGAAACGCTATTTGTCCATCAATCAGCGTTCTACGCCCCAACCGGGGTCCAACACCAGCAACCAACGCAACGGCAGTAGACAGCTATAAACCGACCCACGGATGGTCTACGATGGCTATCAGGGTAATTTTACCTTTTCTCCTGTTAGATGGGAGAGAATGAGTGGGTGGGAGTAGGGAACGAAGATGTGCGTCCCCTACATGAAACGGAAACTTTATCGCAAGTTTGTGTCGGCGGCCGTGTGAGCAATGATTAGGAATTGTAGGCGATAGCAAGGCGTGAAGGAGCGGATATCCAATCCCAGGGTATCAGTTTGTGCCCGGACTCGAGAGCCCCAAAATTTGGCGTGCATCGTCAGGCGTGGCGACTTGGTGTTGGAGGGTTTCCACGAGATTGGCTGCCATCTCGACCATCTGGGCGTTGCTCTTAGCCAATACTCCCTTGCTGACATAGATATTGTCCTCAAATCCCACCCGTATGTGGCCGTCCAGAATCACGCCCATTGTAATCATCGGCAGTTGATGCCTTCCCACTCCCAGAACAGACCAAGGACATGAGGGCGGCACCAGCTTCTGCATGAGCAGAAGGTTCTCCGGTGTAGCAGGAATTCCCCATCCGACCCCCATGCACAGTTGGAAATATGGCGGGTCATCAAACAATCCCTCCGCAACCCAATTGACGGCTTGGCGCATGTGGCCCGCGTCGAAGGCTTCGATTTCCGGTTTGACCCCCTGTTGTCGCATTCGTGCCGCAGCAGCCCGTCCCCACTCCGGCGAATTAACGAACGCTGCGTTCGTAAAATTCAAGGTACCGATGTCCAACGAACAGATTTCCGGTGCCAGCGTGACAGGTTCCAGACGCCTTTCAATGACATCATCGCCGGTGATATTGTAGCCGCTCGTTGTCAGATTGATTACAATGTCACAGGCCTGACGTATGCGATCTACGACCTCTTGAAACAATTCGATGGACGAATCGGGCTCACCGGTTTCAGGGTCGCGCACATGGATGTGGGCAATGGCGGCTCCGGCGCGGCACGACTCGATTGCAGCCTCGGCAATCTCCTTTGGCGTGTAGGGAACGGCAGGATTCATCTCTTTTGTTGGGCTAGATCCCACGACTGCCGCAGTGATAATTGTCTCTCCCGCCATAGGCTACCTCTACATCTTCAAGTATGTCGTCTGGGTTTTTCGTAATTGTTTAGTCCATCAATTTATATCGACGATGTCGGTTTGTAGTAGTGCAATTCATTGCACGTTCGTTGCGGGCGTGCAAACTCCTGATTCGTCGGAATTAGCATTGTACTTCCATGCTCGGTCTGGATTGGCAAATCCAGACCGATGGACTAAAAAGTTACGATTTGTCAATCCAGGCCGAGCAATTAGGAGGATCGCTAAGTGGAGGAATACAATGCGAATCTATATGAATCGAGATCTGTTGATGCATTCGAAAGCACGATCACAGAGAGATTGTGTCCCCGATTAGGCTAAACCGCCTTTTACGGCGATTTTGATGGCGTCTCTGCCGTCAAGGTTGTAGCTGGTGTGCAGGGCATTGAATCCTTGAGCGACATCCTCCAATGGAAGAATGTGGCTGACGAAATCGGTAAAGAGAGATTGGTGTTTTTCGAGCATCGGCACCGCACGGATGAAGTGGTGGGGTCGGAAACCCCAGCCGGCTTCCAATCGCAGGTTCTTGCGCATGAGCATCTGGTTGGGGTTACACTCGAACGTCCCGACATCAACGAAGTGGCCATATTCCACATACGTGCCGCTGTAGCGGATAAAATCTAGTCCTTCGGGAATAGCGGCGGGGAATCCCGAACATTCGTACACGATATCAGCCCCCTTGTTCTGAGGTGTATTCTCGCGAACGATTTTCTTCCGTTCCTCGGGATCCGGGATTTCGGCAATATCGATTGTGACATCCGCGCCCAAGCGTTTTGCCATTTCGAGCCGTCCCGGAGGTCCTCCGACGACAATCAACCTGCCCGCGCCCGAAACTCTCGCCCAGTTGAGCGCCAGGAGACCGATGGGGCCGGTTCCTTGGATAACCACAGTGTCACCGAACTGGATCTTTCCCCGTGAAATGCAGTGGGCGGCACAAGAGGCAGGCTCGCTAAGCACCGCGATCTCTGCCGGCAGATCGGTCTTGATGAACAGGGTTTCCGGATCCCATAAATAGATGTATTCAGCGAATCCCCCGCGCAAATAGGGCTGTTCTTCCGACGGAGAGAAGCCGTAGCCGGCGGCCGGGGACAGCACCACACGATCTCCGACCTCCACGGGATTCCCCAAGGAATCAGTCTCGGCGCCCTCCCCTAAGGAATCAATCACCCCCACGTTTTCGTGACCGGGAATGACATCGAATTCCATGCGCTGAAATTCCCAGTTGTGGAGGTCGGTGCCGCAGATGCCTCCCAGTTCTTGTCTCAAGAGGACCGTGCCCGGTTCGGGGTCGGGCACGGGATATTCACGTACTTCAAAGCGCTCGCCCACCATCACGGTGGCGCGTCCGGTTCTAGCCATGGCGAATCTCCTTTCGCATGATTTGTCTTTTGATGTGTTCTACCTACGAGTATTGCCCTCTCGCACTGACGTGAATTAATAACAGGTAGAACTTGCGTAGTTGAATGCTCAATACACTGTAATTCCGCGATTCCTCACCACACGCGCAAATTTCCAATGCGGATGAATTAGGTAACTACAGCAAATCCTCAGTTTTTTAGTAGGGCGATATATCGACCGTTCAGACGCGCAATTAATTGCGCTACTACAAACTGAAGTGCGTAACTCCTTGCTAGGTCGAAGCGTTGAACATCGCGGAGTTTCCTTCAAATCTACAACGTATCGAGCAAGTCGGCGGCTCTTTGTCGTTTTTCCGGATCACCGTCCCGCATCAGAATGCGCTGTAGCGCCGAAATTGCGTTTGTATCGCCGTTTTCGCCCATTTCAAACGCCATTCGATCACGTTCCTCTATGACTTGCACCGCTTCAGCATCGCTTTCCGCAAAGCGGCTAAGGTACTCCGAGTCGTCAAGATTCCACTTTTTCCAGTAGTATTTGAATTCGTCGGAGGCCCAATCGGCGTAAATTTGCTCCCACGATTCCCCGGCATGCGGCGTGAGATTGCCGGGACCAATCGGTTCGCTCAGCCGCTGATACCGTGCATCAATTGAAAGGCGTAAACGTTTGCCCGTGCAGGGAACCCCCTGGTGCACGACCATACTGTGAAAGATAAGCACATCGCCCTGTTTGAACGGGCTGTTCACCCATGAGCCTTCCAGAGATTCGTTGATTCCCATGCCGCCTGCCCCCAGCGCCGGTTTATAGTCGAAAATGCCGTTTTTGTGCGAACCCGCGGCAATCTGAAGCCCTCCCATTTCAGGCGGTAGATCTTGGAGCGGTATCCAGGCTGTGTAGGTTTCAGCGGTTCCTCGAATGAATACGTAGTCTTGATGCGGCGGTGTCGTGAACGCTTCGCGCTGCGGGAAGAGACATCGTCCGATAACCTTGGCATGGGGCAGCACGCTCTCGCCGAGCATTCGTTCGAACATTCCGATGAGATCGGGGTGTTGAGCTAAGGCGTAGAACTCTTGGAGACTTGTCATTCGCCCCATGACACGCATATACTCCGGTTCCGGTTCGACACCGAAACCGTTGAGATCGGCGACCCCATCCTCAAGCGGCGTATCGGGGTTGACCCATCCCTCTTCAAGCGCGATTTTCAGTTGCTTGAGTCTGAGTTGTTCTACTGTTTCGCCGGGCAACAAACCCCTGATAAACAGGTAACCGTCCCGTTCCATTCGTTTTTGTAGATCGGTACCACTATCGAGAATGTTTCTTGAATCAATAAAAGGTTGCATCGCTTATTCTCCTTACGGAATCCGCGCTTGGCGCTTTTCACCAAGATGCGAGGGCGTGAGGGATGGCTTGTGCCGGAGGGTTAGGTATCCGTTCGGAACATGCGCGACGGTTGTTGCCGGTAATGTTGGCTAGGGAGACGGCTGCCGGATTTGGCTATGGTAGCATAGGCGTTATGCTTTTTCAATAGTTTTTGGAATCGGGATAGGACATTCGCAGGCTATACTGGCGGCGGTTGAAGAGTGAGGAAGTATGGCATAACGGAAGGGTGGAAAAGAGAAGTCACTATACACCACTGGAAGAACCATCCGATGCATTTGGCAACTGTCTGAATTGGAACTCTATCGCACACTCTATGGGTTTTAGCATCGGGATTCTCTATCGATCAAGCGACTGAATCAGGAACGCGATAGAGATCCCAGTGCGGTAGTAGATCCTGCGTGATAGTTATCCACCAAGTAACACTCGACATTGCACTCCGCTGGAGTGCAGACGCGAGGAGGAATCGTGTTCTATTGACATCTCACTCCTCCGGAGTGAAACCATTCGACGAAGGAACGCTTTTCCAAAACGTGTCATAGAGCGGGAGTTGAGAGTCACTAGATGAGGAAATTATTCGGCCAAGGATAATGTGCGCTATAGACAAACCGTCGGGGCAAGAAGATCTCTATCGCACTCACTATTCGTTCGCTTGATTCCCTCCTACATGGAAATTTGGAGCAGTTACTTGCAGAATGAACTGTTCCGATAGGAATAATGGAGTGCTCTCAAGCGACTGAATAAGGGCGCGAGAGGTAATCCTGCTCCGCGCTCGGTCGCTTAATCTCGGCTGATCGCTATTATGATGATAACCAATGGTGCTAGTTTAGAGGCTGAATTGAGCGATTGATAAAGGGACAAAGCCATCATCTTCAATCGACAGACCGTTCCACTGCACCAAGATATTAAACAAAGCCATTGTAAAGCCGACTCGCGTTTTGAAGTAACTCCAACGTCGATGCATGACTTTCTTAAAATGACACACGAGCGTCAACATGGACAAAATTGTTTCTATCAGCATCCGAGAATTCCACTCACCACGTCGGCACAGACGCAAGTTGGAAGGAAACCAATCTACTTTGGCAAAACCTTCATCGGCAAACACAACCATCTGGTCACTGATTCCATCAACGAGGTGTTGAAAGGCAGTTCCATCATATACATTGGCAGTGTCACAATCCCAATTGACAATCTGCCCGAGATGGTTGTGTAGCAGGCAAAGTTTTCCGCCTACAATCCATCGTTGATTGGAAATACCTTTGCGCCCGATTTGACGCTTAGAACGTCCTTCTCGACGCGGGTGAATCAATTCAATGCCGTAAGTGTCAATTACGCCGATGAGCGAAGGTGCCGCCATGAACACGTCAATAAGATGTCGATGCCCATCAAACAAACGGAGCAATCGAGTGCGATGGGGTAATCTTGGGAATACGTGTTTGAAATTGTTTGCTATCCAGCGATAGAAGGCGCGATTGCTCACGCCTTTAAGTGCGAAGAGCATGGCAATGGTAACCACTTCGGAAGGATAGAGTTTGGCTTGGCAATGCTTACGATTCTTGCCGCGTTGTGAGAGTTTATCATCAACACGACAAAACAATTCTGTGGTAAAATCTTCAATGGTCATGAGTCTAGATTTCCTCCCGTTATTTGATAACTACTGGTACTCAAATTAACGGTAGAATTGAGGAAATCGTCTCATGACCATGACACATTTCGCACCAAAGCAATGCCGAAACGGAATGTTATCCCCATTTACCTCCAAATTTCAAACTAGCACCATTGGTTGATAAGTCCGGTTTCACGCGGTTCAGTCCAACCTTCCGGTTACCATTTGCCCCAAAGCGATTGACATTGACAATAGAGGATGACGTTGATATACTTCCGTTGCATATCTCCTGAACGGAATCAGAAGTAATGGGAAAAAGCGAGATGGAAGGGCTCAAAATCGGCGATAAGACTTATCAATCGCGGCTGCTCATCGGGACGGCGGGCTATCCGAATTTCGATGTGATGACTCGTGCGCTTGAGGCAAGCGGCGCGGAGATTGCCACGATTTCGATTCGCCGAGTAAAGCCGAGCGGTGATTCCGGTGAAAACCTATTTGACCTGCTCCGGGAAAGAAATTACACGATTCTTCCAAATACCGCCGGGTGTTTCACTGCCAAGGAGGCAATTCTGACGGCTCATCTCGCGCGAGATGCGCTCGACACCGACCTTATAAAACTAGAGGTGATTGGCGACGATCGAACGCTATTTCCCGATGTGGAACAGTTGCTGCATGCGGCGGCAACGTTGATTAAGGATGGGTTCACGGTGCTGCCCTACTGCAACGACGATCCCATCACGTGCAAGAAACTCGAAGACTTGGGATGTACAGTGGTCATGCCGTTAGGTGCCCCAATCGGATCCGGAATGGGGATTCGCAACCCCTACAACATACAGATCATCCGTGACATCGTTAGCGTTCCTCTAATCGTTGATGCAGGAGTTGGAACGGTGTCGGATGCCGCAATCGCGATGGAACTTGGGTGTGACGGCGTGCTTCTCAACACGGCGGTTGCCAAGGCGCGGCAACCGGTGTTGATGGCGGAAGCCATGCGGAAAGCGATTGAAGCCGGACGGACGGCGTTCTTGGCTGGACGGATACCCAAAAAACTGTACGCGACCGCATCAAGCCCGTGGGAGGGATTGATTCAGTAATTCACTCCTTATGTTGGAGTTGTCTTTGTGACCGAATCGCGTAAAGTTCAACAACGCAATGAATTGACAATATTGATTCATGCACGCTGCAGATAGGGAGCTTAATTTTGACAAACACTTACCATCCGCATTATTTGAAGTTGAAAAGTTGAATTTCGTCGTTGAGTATAGGTATGACAACTCAACCTACCTCTTTGAATGAAATTCAGATAGAAAGACTTGATGATATTCCATTGTTGATTGGCTTACAACAGCAACTGGTGCTTGATGCTATCATAGATGATGTGATTCCTCGTCACTGGCGGCATCAAGGATTGTCGCTGGGTCAACTTGTTGTGGGCTGGAATGCCTACATTCTGTCAGAAGCCGACCACCGCAAGATAGCTGTTGAACGCTGGGGTGTCGAGCATCAAGCGCTGTTGTCAGAATTGTTTGGCACCCCCGTCCGTCGCACCGATTTCAGTGATGACCGGCTGAGTCAACTACTCACGGAGTTAGCTGATGACGCAGCGTGGCGCTGCATTGAGCAAAAACTCTGGCGTAACAGTATCTCCGTTTATCAACTTGTACCTGATCGAGTTCGGCTGGACGCGTCTCGATTTAGTGGCTATCATACCCCTTACGATGATGGGTTGATGCAACACGGATACAACTCAGACACGCCACAACTTGCGCAAGTGAAGCTGATGGCTGCCAGTATTGACTGTGGAACATCGGGACACCTGCTTTCGACCGATGTGGCGTCGGGTGAAAAAGCGGACGCCCGGTTGTATCTACCGACGATTGACGATGTGCGTCAGATGGTTGATGAATCCGGGCTATTGTATATCGGCGACAGTAAAATGAGCGCCATTGAGATTCGCGCCGAACTGGCACGAAAGGGAGACTTCTATTTAGTTCCGTTAGCGAAAGTCGGCACTGTTCCGGCGCTCTATGAGCAATGCCTGGCGCCCATTGTTTCTGGTTCACAGCCTGCGACATTAATTTACTCCTCCGATAATGAGAGCCAATCGCCGGAGCTTATCGCAGCCGGGTATGAGACAAACCGTTCTCAGACAACCACTCTGACTTCGGGAGACACCGTTACTTGGCAAGAGCGCATCTTGGTGGTGCGTTCCTTATCCAAAGCCGAAAAGCAGTTCGCTACTTTAGAACGAAACCTTCAACAAGCGACAGAAGAGATACTTGCCTTGACACCAGACCCCGGACGTGGACGACGGCAGATTTGCACCGCAGCCGAGTTGGAGCAAAAGGTTGAAGCCATAAAAACGACGTATCAAGTCGGTAAGTATCTCCATTATACTGCCGAATGCGAAGAATCGGTAAAAACGCGTTACATCGGTCGTGGACGCGGAGGTGCCAATCGCCGAAAGAGGGAGATTTGCAGCGTTCGCTATCAAATCACACAAGTTATTCGAGATGAGCGGGCGATTCAGCAAGCATACTGTCAGATGGGGTGGCAATTGTACGCCACCAATCAACCCCAAGCGCATCTACCGCTTGATGAAGCGATTAGACTTTATCGTGCCGCTCCGCGCATCGAACGCCATTTTCATCTGTTTAAATCCGCTCCGATAGGGATTTCACCGATGTATGTAAGAAACGATGACCAGATTAAAGGACTGGCTCGACTGCTTTCGCTGTGTGTCCGACTTTTGACCTTGATTGAAATTGTCTGCCGACGCCATCTCGAAGCACATCGTCAAACTTTGCCAGGACTGTACCTGGACAACGCAAACCGTCGCACCGCCAAACCGACAGCAAAGCGACTTTTACGCGCTTTCCGTGGTATCCATCGCGTGCGATTGCCAAATCAGGTCGCATCTTACACCACCCCACTGACCGATTTACAACAACAGATTCTTTCAATGCTTTGTATCCCCGAGTCTGTTTACCAAGCTAGAGCGCCTGATTCACACCACTCGTAGCCTTCGCACGAACATGCAGACAAACACTAGCCTAAGTCTGATACGCATAATTCAACTTTTACTCATCCGATAATGCGGATGGTAAGAAACAGCATTCATTTAATGAATTTAATGAAGTTCAGAGTCTCTTTGGTGTTCATGACTATATTCATGGGATTAAACCTCTCAATCGGCGAAGCCCAACTCAAAACAGACTTCGGCAAGCGTTTAGTCCAACAGAAAACAGAGTCGCCTAAGGCAACCGAACCGGAACTCCTTATCGACTATCAAGTCAGTAATGTGTTCAATGACCATATAGAATTTGGTTTGAGTATTGACCCGAACACCAGCAGCTTGGCGGGCAGAGAAGATCCCCAGCTTACCGGACTGATTAACCGAGCCGGGGTCAACCTACAAGGCTCGCTGCCGCTTGGCGACCGTTTTGGAGTAAAATTCCAGTACACTCCGCAGTTCGAAAATTACATCGGCGAAAACGGTCAACTCAACGAATTCGACGCGATGACCGACCTCTTTCTTACCGAGGTGAGCTTCCAACCAACCCCCGACCTCCCGGTACTTGTCCTGTCTCATCAGCTTCAACGGTTAGACCGCGAGGACGACGCTTACGACAGCTTGCAGCGTCAAATGGGACTTCGTTTCGGCAAGGTGTTGGAATACAATCTGCGGCTGCAACGATTTGATGATGACGTAACTCGCCGTGAAGACTTTCTCCTCGTGGGCTCGACAAGCCATCAAGGTGTAGCGCGTCTACAACTGGGGTTGCTGAAACACATGCTGGGCAAGTTAGAGTATTCGATTGAGCGGGAAAGCTACAAGGATAATCTGAACATCTTGGTGCTTGGGGTCGCAGGGATCAAGCCCGGGGAATCACGGCGTGACATGCGCCAATTCGGTTCCGCGAAATTGATTCAAATCGCTTCGGACCGCGTGGTTTTGCAGGAAGAGTTAAGTCTATTTATGAATAGTTCAAACGTTGATTTTTACGATTTTCTCAGCGCCGAGGTAGCTTTCAGCGGCTTCTACAAAATAGACCCGGGAAGCTGGGCGCGGTTGCGACTGTCACGATTGTGGGTCGGATTTGACGGACGGCATGTTCGAAATGAGGAGGGAATGATCCTTGAGGGCGCCGACAAGCGCATGGACACACAATTTGGGTTGAATTTTCAACTGAATTGGAAGCTGCACGAACGTGTCACGCTCCTTGCGGACTATCAACTCATCAAGAATGACACGAATGAGGGTGCGGCGTTTTATGACTTCCTGAACTACACAAACAACGTGGCTTCAATCACGTTTCAAGCCTCTCATTGATGTCCAACGCACACATGTTATCCTGATTACGGTTCTTGGCGCTGTTCTAGCAATACTACAATCGACAGTCTCTTCCTCGGTCTGAGGGGAGTTCATTTTCCCAAACCTTCAATTGAGCCGCATACTCACACCCGCGATTATTTTTCCTTGCGAAAAATCAAGATGAACTGATGCATTTGGTTGGACACGTACGCATACGGGTAACCAAAAGGATAAAGGTTCATCGACTTATCATACCAAATCTTATACCCCCTGAACCTGAGATTAGGAATCTGCACCAGCGCACTAACCACATCGGCGTGAATCAGATTGTGATGTTCTGCGGTGGGTTGAAGATCTTTGCAGAATACTACCACGTATCCCTTCACCTTGAGGAACTCCATTGACTGAACAACAACCGATTTGAGCGCTTCGTAGAACCGGTCTGCACCCATGTTGCCGAGGTCACCCTCATCCCTTGTAAATGGCGTCGGTGAATCATCGCCGGTTCTCTTTTTCCGCTCTCCGGTGCGTTTTCTTGAAAGCATATCCCCATAGGGCGGATCGGTCAGAACAAGATCGAAGAGATAATTTTTTTGGTTGAAGATTTGGTCTAGGCGGCTCGCGTCCCCTTGATAAACAGTCTGGGGTTTAAAATTTAAGCTCTCGGACGCGTTATGGTAAAGGTCGAGATAGTCTTGGGACAAATCCACGCCTACACCGTGTCGTCCCGCCATCGAACACGCCAACAGTGTACCGCCTACGCCGACAAACGGATCAAGCACCCAGCCATCTTTCTTGGTGAAAAACTCAATGAGCCGCTTCATTAGCTCCGGCGGCTTAGGGGATGGATGCCTCTTGCGGATATGATGCGCATGGCTATTCTCGCCGGATGTCGGATAACACATGTCAATGAGCGGACTCTGATGCGCCACCCATTGCTCCAGTGACAAGTCATTGATTTGCTCGCCAGTCAGGAGTTCAGAATCGCCTTCAATGAGTTCAATCGAATTCAGAGCATAGACCCATTCCTTGCCTGTTAAATCGTTAAGTGTGTTTCGTGAATCCACTCTTTCTTTGTGCGGTAATTCTTTATTTTGTTTGGACATAGAATAGATATTCTCTTACGATTCGCCCATTTCCGAAATCGCCCCTCGAGTTACTTTTGAAGCGTCGATAATCAATAGGTATCAGTTCCGGCATTCCCCCTTTTTCCCTTAGCACATCACGTATCTCGGTTTCAGTCATAATACCTTCACTATTATAACTCACGATAATGTGCTTTGCCTTGGCGCGCGAGATTAACGACACAAAGGCGCGCAGACACTCCGCCCGAGAGCAGTACGCCGATTTCTCCGTTTCGGAATGTGAGCGGAGCCCCGTCTTGCCGTAAACAGTGGGATTATCATATCGTGCAACGGTTTCTAAGAGATGATAGTTCGTAATGTATTGACGGGTGTTGTACGGTGGATCTATGTAAAGAATATCGCACTCAATATGCTCAATGAGGCGGTTGGCGTCTTGCTGATAGACTGAGTGTTCTTTGTTTGATGGAATCGGAGTAATCGGCTCAAGCGTCAGTTCTTTGAAGGTTCTCACATCCCAGCCTTTCAGATACGCACCGTACGTCCCCGAAATGTTGGTCACCTTGGACACCGCCTCAAGAAGTGAGAGCAGGAGGGAATAGTATTCATCTTCAGTGATCAGATTGTCTCGCCTCCACTCCTCAATCCGGCGTCTGACGACATCAATCTTTTGTCCGTTGCTGTTAGAAAGATATTGTCGATTGTATTTATTGTCTCCGCCGGGGCAGTAAGCATTGAAGATAAACCCATCGGATATCCGATCAAGCCGGTTCAGATAATTCAAGACTCTCAGGTAGGTTTCCATTCCACCAGAAAGACTAGATGGCGAAGTGTCTGGAAGGTTCCTCATCTTGGCAAAAGTCGGTTTGGAGTTACTTTGAATCAGCGCTCGACCGAAGATATACGCAAGGCAAAGCAGATCATTGGATATAATTTGGAACCCAAGTTTTTTGAAGTGTGCCGCCACCGAATGCGTCCCGGCAAAGAGATCGCAAAAAACCCCTTTCCGAGAGGTGTTCTTCAATACTATGTCCTCAATGTACGGCAGGAGATTGGTTTTTCGGCCAATATATCTCATGAACTTTGGGACTTGCGTGTTGTTAGAATTAAAACAATCTTTTCGCTGGATTTCTCGGGTGGGGTGGGAGCTATGATTTGATTCGCTTATGGAGGATTCGGGTTGATTGATTCCGGTACGGCGTACGATTACGTGAGTGAACTTAAGTGGTTTATTCTCCAAAAAATATGGTTAGTGTTGGGTGCCGGTGCGGTTAGAAAGGGATTTCTATCGCACTCACTATCCGTTCGCTTGATCCTACCGACGTGGTAGAACCGTTTCTTGTGCCAGTCTCGTAAGCATAAATTCTTAGCGAATAAACCACTTAGGTAGGGTGTGCTGAGACTAATACTTCGCCGATTTGAGTCCGGCCCATGTAGTCGCCATCTTGTCATGGGGATTGACCGCTTGAAATCCCAGCAACTTTTCCAGTCCTACGTCCATAAGGCTGTTGACTTCGTCCTTTGTTAAACCTCGATTGAAGATTACGACTTCATCCACGGATCCTTCCATGCCGAGGCTGGCGCCACCCGGTCCCATGGCTCCAATGTGTAACCGCTCGGAGGAGTGTGAAGCCGGAACTTGCTCTCCGAATAATTTCTTGCCATATGCTGTCCCGTCCACATACTGTATGAGGTCCGTCCCGTTGTAATTACCCCCTAAAACTAGACAGTTAGATAAGTAATCTTTTCGACTAGAAAAATGGTCATCATCTGAGCGAAAATAGGACTCGGGAACGCCAAGTAAATGAAAGGAGTTTCTCCACTATGTCCCGTAGAAAACAGCGTGATGGCCGATTCAAAGCGCAAGTGGCTCTTGAAGCGATCAAGAACGAGCAGACTATCAGTCAGATTGCCAGTGAATACGGTGTCAATCCGGCACAAGTTAGCCAATGGAAAAAACAGGTTCTTGAGGAATTACCTCAACTGTTTGCCAATGGACGTTCAAAACCGGCTTCCGACAACGACAAGCTCGTGTCTGAACTGTATCGCCAGATCGGTCAGTTGAAGGTAGAACTGGACTGGCTTCAAAAAAAACGTCGCGCCTCCGTTGAACAGAAGCGGCAGCTTGTTGAACCGGAGTGCAGTTCAGTGTCGATTGCAAGACAGTGCAAGCTCTTAGGCTTGTCTAGAGCATCGTTCTATTACTCTCCTATAGGGGAGTCACCGCAAAATCTGCTGTACATGCGTCTGTTAGATGAACAGTACACCAAGAGGCCGTCCTACGGGGTGCCTAAGTTAACCAAATGGCTTCGTTGTCAAGGATACGCCGTCAATCCGAAACGGGTAGCAAGGCTAATGAGGAAGATGGGATTAGTCGCCATCTATCCCAAGCCCAAGACCTCCAGAATGGGCAAACCGTCGAAAGTGTATCCTTATCTGTTGAAAGGATTAAGTATTAACAGACCGAACCACGTCTGGGCAACTGACATCACCTATATTCGCTTGAGCACCGGCTTTGTTTATCTGGTAGCGGTTATGGATTGGTTTTCCCGTTATGTGTTGTCATGGGAACTTTCAAACTCTCTTGACGTGTTCTTTTGCCTATCGGCTCTGGAACGGGCGCTTGGTAAAGCGAGTCCAATAATATTCAACAACGACCAAGGAAGTCAATTTACTTCCGAGGCGTTTACTGCTAGACTTGAATCCTCTGACATAGCCATCAGTTGGAACGGTAGAGGCAGCTACTTTGACAACATCTTCGTTGAACGACTTTGGCGCAGTGTCAAGTATGAGGAGGTTTACCTCAACGACTACGACTCAATGAACACCGCTCAGCGTCGATTAAGAGATTATTTCAACTTTTACAACCGAGAGCGGTTTCATCAATCGCTCGATTACCGTACACCTTACGAGGTGTATTTCCAATAACTTCAGGCGTTTGAGTTTGACCAGGTTTGAATCGGATTTCATTACTTAAATCTTGGTATTTACTGTCTAAAGGATGGGGGTAAGCTATCGTTGTAGGTGCCAACTGCATGGTGCCATTTGCCATCTGTGATCACTATGCTGCGCGCTTGAACATCATTTCGCGGGTTGTTTGTTGTAAACCCAACCGTTACTTGCTCCCGCATCCACATTGAATAATTTCGAGCGAACCCAAAGTTTTCCTTGCTGACTATCATGTTGCAGCAGGCGCCGACGAGTTTTTCGGTTTTTACCCATGCACCAATGGCAAACTCTTCAAGATCCATATCGTCGGTGTGTGGAATAGTGACGGCATTCCAGCCCCCACCTGCCGGTCCCACCTGAAGCCCGGCTCCCCAAACTCCTTTAACCCATGTCGGCTTCTGTCTAAACTCACCATCATGGCCATTGCCAGAAACATCCTTTAGGATTCCGTCTGCCACTTGGCCGATTTTTCCATCTCCGGCTGTAAAGGTAAACGCCATTAGGACATCTTCTCTCTCAATTGCGCCGTAAGTTAGTCGTAGTGCGATGAATAGAACCGTGAAAGTCGTTAACGTTGATTTCGTTGTAAATCGAATCATCGTAGTCCTCCTTTTGGGCACGATTGAACAAGCGCAGGTACGCCTTCATGATTGAAGATCTTGCTAGGAAGAAAGCCAAATCCGCACGGTCTCGCTAAGTGGTTTATTTCCTATGAGAATATGGCAAGTTTCATGTGCCGGTGCGGTTAGAAACCGCACCTACCGGGTTTGTGATACAGATCTCTTGCTAGTCTAGGAAGTACTAAATACTTTGGAAATAAACCATTAAGTCAATTTTGGGGTCAGTTTCTCAACCATATCCCCGCACATGCGAGGCAAATCATAGTCCGGTTGCCAACCCCATTCCTCCCTCGCAGCACTGTCGTCCATACTGTTGGGCCAAGAATCGGCGATACCCTGTCTCAACGCATCCACGTCGTAATCCATGGTGAAGTCCGGAATCAATTTCGTTACCTCTGCCGCAATGTCTTCAGGCGCGAAACTCATCGCGGACACGTTAAAGGCGTTGCGGTGTTTTAACCCCCTCGGATCAGCTTCCATAATCGCAATAGCGCCCTTGATAGCGTCCGGCATGTACATCATGTCCAACTTTGTGCCCTGCTTCAAGAAACAGGTGTATCTACCATGCTTTATCGCGTCATAAAAGATTTGCACGGCATAATCCGTAGTCCCGCCGCCCGGCAACGTAACATACGATATAATCCCCGGATAACGCAATCCGCGTGTATCGACGCCGAACTTTTCATGATAGTAATCACAGAGTAGTTCACCGGAGACTTTGGTGACGCCGTACATGCTGGTGGGTCTCTGGATGGTGTCCTGTGGGGTATTGTCGGCGGGGGTCGTCGGTCCAAATGCGCCGATGGAACTTGGCGTGAACACGGCGCAATTATGTTCGCGTGCGACCTCAAGGACGTTCACCAGTGCGTTGGCGTTCACCTGCCACGCCAATTGTGGATTGTTCTCAGCTACCGCCGATAGCAGCGCGGCGAGGTGATAGATTGTATCAATTCGATATTTCACCACGACGCCATTGATAGCTTCAATATCCGTGCAGTCCACGATTTCGAAGGGACCCGAATTTCGCAATTCTTCATTCGGTTGAGTCTTGCGGCCTCCCGCAATCACATTGTCATTGCCATACCGCTCTCTGAGGGCAAGCGTTAGTTCGGATCCGATCTGCCCTACGGAACCGGTCACCAGAATTCTCTCCATATTACCTCCCGGCGCAAAACTGTTTGAATAGGAGCGTTTGCTATCCGTAAGGCCCGTGGTCAAGGAAACCGAGGAGCCGTTTTAATCTCGGATTAGCGTCGTTGTAAACGTGCTCGGGCATGTTATAGTTCATGAACGGGTAGTATTTGTGGCCTATCATGCGGCGGCCATAAGTAACCTGCGTGATGTAGCGCGTTCTCTCGCTCCTATTAAGCCCGCCGTGATGCCAGACCTGATTGTTGAACATAACGACGCTCCCGGCATTTCCCAAGTTGTAACGAATCTTTTCCTCCCATTCGGTGTCTTCAAGGTTGGGCGGCGGACTCGCGCCGAACAGATGAGAACCCGGAATCACCTCGGTACCTCCATATTCGATTTCGGGAACGTCGGTCAAGTAGTAGTTCGCCGTGAAGAACATTACCGAAAGACGGATGTTTTTAGGGGGCTTCCCATCCGTAACAGTGATGTGCGGGGTATCATCTTGGTGCCACGTCGTAATGCCGCCGCCCGGCCTGCTTATGAAGGAATTGTTGTGGATGACGTGACAGTTTGGAGCAACAAGCGCCTCGGCGAAACTGACAATGGGTTCCAGATCGAACAGCCGAAGATTTGCTTCGCTGGTCTCAAACATGCGGTGTGCCAGCGTAATATGAGCCGCGTCGTTGTTAAGACCGTTCGGGTTTTCCTTGAGCGCCCAGTCAAGGTCTTCGCGCATCTGGGCACACCAGTCCGGCGGCAGGACATTTTGTACAAACAGAAAACCGTCGCGATGGAATTGCTCGACCCACGCTTGAATCTGTTCTTCGCTGACGATTTGATTGGCGAGATAGTCTCCGTTTCCCGACATTTGACTCATTCAAAATTCTCCTTAAATTGGATAAGTCCGATCTCGTCAATCGTTGATTGGCAAGGTAACTTTGCTCCGTTCCTTTGCTGATCTGTAGGTTGCCAACACAACTTCAACGGCACGGCGTCCGGCTACGCCATCAACCAACGGCGTTTTACCGTCCCGAATGCAATCAACGAAATGGGTTACCTCTCCAACCACGCCGTGCGGCGCCTCGCGATCAGGAGTGAGAGTTGTCCAGTCGGATTCACCAATCTTCTTGAGGTAAGCGAGATCCGCCCCCATGTCGAGACGCAGGGAGCCTTTCGATCCGTCAATAATAGTGTCGTTTGTGCCGCGCGCACCCATGAAGCCGCCCCAACGCAAAATTCCCACGGCCTTGGTGTCGTAACGGATGAGCGAGACGGTATAATCTTCCCAATCTTCGTTCCCGGAAAAACTGTCCACTTCCGCCGCAACTGTCAGCGCCGTGCCGCCAAACCAGTTGATGAGATCAGATTTGTGTATGCCGTTTTCAAGAAGCCCGCCGACGGATCCGTACCATGAAGATGGACGTTGTCGCGACGCATTATGGGCGCCGCTGTAATCCGTTTCGATATAAACCACGTCTCCGATTTCACCGTCGTCGACCAGTTGCTTGCCGAGGCGATGCACCGGATAAAAGCGAAGCACCTGTCCTACCATAAGATGCGTTCCGGCTTTGTTCGCCGCGTCAATCATGGCGTCGGCGTCGGCAAGGGTGAGTGAGAGCGGCTTCTCGGAGAATGCATGAACACCGGCTTCCGCCGCCGCAATGACTACCTCTCGATGCATCATGGGCGGCGTGGCTACAATGACCGCGTCGACAATCTCCAACAGCTCGCGGGGATCTTGAAACGCGCGCACGTGATGCTGTGCTGCGATGGCTTGCGCGGCTTCAAGCCGTATGTCCGCCACACCGACGAATTCGCAATTTTCAACGTTTGGCAGCGAATTGCAGTGCCCGCTGCCCATGCCGCCCGTACCGATGACGCCAATTCGCACCATAGTTTTCTCCTCGGATTCCGTTCTGATGGTATATGCTATCCTGCCCTATTCAAAGAGCGGCGATTTCCTTCCCACAACTCTCTTGATTTTCGACGGCAATGCTTTTACAACAATCTCTCCAAACGCACTATATTTCATCTCGCTATCAGTGTCTTAGTGGTTGATTTTCCAAAAAATTTGGTTAGTGTCGGGTGCCGGTGCGGTTAGAAAGGGATCTCTATGGGATTTCTATCGCACTCACTATCCGTTCGATTGATCCTTCGCTATTCGCTCAGTTAATCCTACCGCAGTGTAAGAATAATTTTTGGTTTCTCTATAGCAGACGTTCTATCATTTAGACCCTGTTTGAAAAATTGGAGCCAAAGCGATTCTGGACTCATGAAGAAGGTTTTTTCAGAATGCGTTGTCGCCTCTTCTACACCTGTCGCCCCGCTGGGGCTTGGGATCACGGGATTGTGGCGTTTCTACACACCTGTCGCCCCTCTGGGGCTTTTAAAGGCTGGTGCGCACGGCGCACCCTACAAATGTACTTTTCAAACAGGCTCTTAAACTGTCTCAACCGGGTGCAGATAGACTTCGATGTCGATATTATAACTGAATTCATCAATGTTTTCCATTGCGATTATGCGCGGATCACAACTTTTCCCGCATGGGAATCAGCGCGCATACTCCAACTGCACAAATTATGCAATAGACGCATCTTACCTTTATCACGGGTATGGTATTTTGGGGATTGCTGTATCCATCAACAACAGGGGGACGTTTATTACTGAGGAAAATTAGAAATCCGCCGTATTCATAAATATATAACCTCGGAAACACACAAGGGATTATGAAACTAAATACTTTCGCCATAACAGCAATTCTCATAATGATAATGGTCATTTCTTCAATCACGGAGATAAACTCCGACATCGGCGATAGGAACATTCTCGTCGGCGCAAGTGCGAGAGCGCTCGGGATGGGGAGTGCATTCACCGCAGGCCCCGCGGGCAGTGACAGTTTTTATTGGAACGCGTCGTCACTCGGGTTTCTGAGTGGGCTGGAAGTTTCCTTGGTCGGGCTACCCTACGCCGAGAACGTGGCAAACCGAGAAGGGGCTTTTGCAATAGGCTTAAATCCGGATGACCTCGGTATCTCTTCGGCTAAACTTGGCAATGTCTCATTCGGCTCTTGGTTTGATGGCTGGGGTGAAGATAGAGTACGAAACCGCCTTATGCTCTTGGGCTACGGCTATTCATTTGGAGAATCGGTTGCGGCCGGGGCCAATATTCGTCATCATCGTCGGAGCCGAGGTGCCAACACACATCTTGGATGGTCTTATGACGTTGGGATTCAGGTCTCGCGAAAGTTGACGCGCTTGGGTGAGGGAGTCGCTTTCGGATTGAGTTTTGAAGATTTTGACGGTCGCCTGTATAGAGACGGGCAGCTTGTCCAAGATCTGCCGCTTGTGGCTCGTTTTGGTACGGCATATCATCTTGACAAGGGTACGATATTATCAAGCGATTTCACGCTGCACAACGACGACCAACTCTCATGGAATGACCGATTTCGCGCGCATCTGGGGTTAGAAAAGTGGTTATTCAGCCGACGATTCGGCGTCCGCATTGGCTATACAGCGATTACGAACGACCAAAACTTCACCGAGGGGGATTGGTCGAGCGGATTCAGCTTGCGCAGCGGCATAGGGCGACTTGATTACGCATATCTGAACGGCGGCAATTTCGATGAAGGATCGCACTGGATTGCCGCGACCTTCCGTTTGAATGGCATACCAAATGCGATTCCGACCGCCTCTCCCGAACTCCCTCCCCCAATCAACATGCCCATTCCGCCGCCCCTTCCCCCAAAAACTGTTGATCCGGTACGTGCGCTTAGCGAGAGCGAAACGGACTTCAGCGTCTCCGAGCGAATAATTTCGCCAAATGCGGACGGCGTTAAGGACATCACGTCATTTAGCCTAACCATTCCAGAAGATGTAAGATGGACACTGGAAATCCACGATGAGCGCGGTGAGATCGTGAGGCACTATTCCGGAGCCGGATTGCGAAACGAGGCGCTCATGTGGAATGGGCAGGACGATGCCGGAAATTTAGTAAACGACGGCACATACACCGCTCAATTCACGGTGCTTGATCTTCGGGATTATAAGTATTTTCAACGCGACGTGGAGGTTGAGGTAGATACTGTTCCGCCAGATTTCGAAATACTCGCGGAACCGCTTCTGATTGAACCGTCATCGGGCGCGGATACCAAGGCTATTTCAAGCGATACGCGGGGAACCAACACGCCAACGCTACATATTCAGACGCCAACTTTGAATCAGATTGTAAAGTGGGAATTGAAGATTTTGAAGAGCGGAGGAGACGTTATAGACACGCTGGAAGGAGATGGCACTCCATCGAATACGACTGTCTGGAACAACTGGGAGCGTTCTGAATTGCTCGCAGACTCGCAGGCGGACTATCGTTTTGAGATGACGATACATGACATCGCCGGCAATAGAAATTCGCGAACCGTTCCGCTTAAGCTAATCGATTTAACACCAGAGGAACTGCCGGTGGAGGAGGAAGTTACCGTCAGGGAGCAAGTTGCCGCCGAGGACGTGTTACCGCTTGAGGAGAAGGCAACAGCGAAGGAACCGGGAGATAGCGCGATTGTATTGACACTTCCGGGCATTGCTTTCGATACGGGGTCCTACGAACTCAACGATGATTATTGGTCGGTTCTGGAAAAAGTTGCGAACGTGATTCTCACGTATCCAAAGGTACAGGTGAGCATTGAAGGACATACGGATAGCATTGGCAGTGCCGATTACAATCTCGAACTATCGCGTCAGCGTGCGGATGCGGTTAAGGACTATCTGGTTCGTGAATTTGGCGTTTCTTGGTCGCGGCTGAAGACAATCGGCTACGGCGAGGAAAAGCCAATCGTGGACAACGATGTGGAAGCCATTCGCCACGAAAACCGGCGCGTAGAGGTCGTGTTATCCATATCGGGCGCCCTTGCTCTGGACGCAGACATGATATCCGAAATCACTAACCGTGTGAAGGAGACAGCTAGTGAGTTGTCCGAGCTCAGTTCTCGTTTGTCGGCTCCGTCGAAGGAAGATCGGCGTGGCAAGTGGACCGTAATGGTTAGTTCATTCAAAGCCCGTGAGAGTGCGGCGCTGCTCGTTGAGAACCTGAAGTCGTTAGACATCGCCAATTTTATAGAATTTTCTCGGGTGGACGTCAAGTCCCAAACGTGGTACCGAGTGACGGTCGGACGTTTCAAAGAGGAGGCTGATGCCGTGGAGTTCGCAGACGAACTCAGAGAATCACAGGGCATTGAACCCCTCGTGATTTCTCGGGAATGAATTCCCGGAGTTGTGCCTTCGGTGCGGTTTGGATTCGGACTCATGCAACAGATACCTGAAGGCTTGCGGTAGGGCAATTTATTGTCGATTTTCTTGCTGCAATCGCGGTAGGAGGGGAGAAACCGAGGGTGGAGGAGAGTACTCGGTTTCACGGAATGGATCTGCCCGATATGAATTTTTAGACGGGAAAAACCAACTGTTGCGCGGAAAAGACTTGGCTAACGGACCGGTGCTGATGAATCCTTAGAGCCTGTTTGAAAAGTCATTTGATTCGATTTCGCATCAAGTAGATGGAAGCGATGTATACCATAGTTTCAGCAGTCTTAGGAAAGCGTTCATAATCCAAAGTCAATCGACGAAACCAACCAAGCCAAGAGAATGTGCGTTCAACAATCCATCGTAACGGAACAACTTCAAACCCCTGCTGCCCTAGCGTAGATGCAATCTCTAGTTGACACTGATGAGCCAGATATAACCAGTCTTCTAATTCGCCGCGATAGGCGGCATCGGCACACACCAACTGAATTGTTATGTACCAGCTAAACACTTCTGTTAGTAACTCGATAGCTATCTGATTGTCACTAACATTGGCATCAGTGACTTTGACCATCAATGGAATACCCGTCGTATCCGTTACCAGATGGCGTTTGCGTCCTTTGACCTTCTTGTGACCATCAAATCCTCTAGTCTCCGCCAGTTCCGTCGTCTTAACGGATTGGCTGTCAATGATAGCTGCTGTCGGTGATGGTTGTTTGCCGCCATCACAACGTGTTTGTTCGCGAAGTGCCTGATGAATCAAGAGTCATGTGTTGTCGACTTGCCACTTTCTGAAATGGTAATAGACGGTTTGCCACGGTGGCATATTATGGGGTAGCATTCGCCACTGGCAACCGGACTTGACGACATAAAAGATAGCATTGATGATTAAGCACATCTCCCATTTTGGAGGTCTGCCTAATGGTTGAGGGGCTGGCAGAAACGAGGACAGTTTCTCCCACTGTGCATCAGTCAAATCACTGGGATAACGCTTGCGGTTCATGTTTACTCCTTTCATTGGTTCAGATTTAACTGCTCCAATGAGTAAACGTAAACATCAACCGTTCAGACAACTTTTTTCTTTTTCTAATAGGTTCTTGAGGGCATTTACCCCAAAATAGCCCTTTCTCTAAGGCGATTCCGGACTTTTCAAACAGGCTCTTAGAATGGCTTCTGCTAGAAGTGGAGCGATGGAAAGAACCTCGATTTTTCCGCTAGCTTGCTTTTCAGCCGGCACCGGGATTGTGTTAGTGACAACAACCTCTCGAATCGCAGGGTGTCGGAGGCGTTCCGGCGCAGCGCCGGCGAGCACGGGGTGGGTGACGCTAATGTAAGCAGGTCTTGCCCCCGCTCGCTCCAACACCGCCACCTGTTCAAGGACAGTGCCGCCGGTGGCGATTTCGTCATCGACGATGATCGGATTTTTGCCCGCCACATCACCGACGACGCCCGCCGCCTCGACCTCTCGCCCGCCTTCACCCGACCGGCGTTTATGCATGAGCGCCAAAGGAAATCCCAAGATATTTGAATATTTTTCAGCCAATTTTACACGTCCGGCATCGGGGGCAATTATGACACCGTTATCAATCTGTTTTTGCTTGAAATGATCCGCCAACGTTGTTAGAGCTGTAAGATGGTCTGCGGGAATGTCGAAGAAGCCTTGAATTTGGGCAACGTGTAGGTCAACGGCAACAATGCGATTAGCGCCCGCCACTGTGAGGAGATCGGCAACTAACTTGGCGCTAATGGGTTCCCGGCCCGTGGATTTCTTGTCTTGGCGACCGTAGCCAAAATAGGGTATCACCGCCGTAATTTGCCGCACCGATGCCCGTTTCATGGCATCAATGGTCAGGAGAAGTTCCATTAAGTTGTCATTGGCAGGTTGACAAGTCGGTTGGAGAATATAAACATCCGTTCCGCGAATACTTTCCTCAATCTGAACACGAGTCTCGCTATTCGGAAACGGCGAGATTGAAATCCTGCCTAATTCAACGCCCAGAGTCATGGCAATTTCCTTAGCCAACTCCGGGTTTGCGTTCCCGGCAAATAACCTGAGATCGTCGTGAACTTCACCTTGGAATGTCCGAGCCATGGTAGTCCTTTATGACATTTTGTGTTTGAACGGTAAAAGAGCCTACGGCAACTATTTCATAAGTTTCCAGTCTGCCACGATTTTCGGCGGAAAAGCGCCCGATTCAACTTCGGAAATAAGATTTTGAAGTGCGTTTCGCGCCTTGCCCGCCAAGTCGGGTTGGATCCAGTCGTTGGCGATAGCCTCCTCAAATTCGTCATTGTCCTGAATATGATAACTGCCATCGGGCGTTACCCATAGATCCAGGAATAGATCGGTGATTTCAAAGTGATTTTCAGCGCGATGCATCGGGGTAATGATGTCGCAGTAATATCCGGTGAACACATTTTCGAGGTTATAAATCTTTCCGACATCGTGCCACAGATTCGCAAAGACAAACCAAACCGCTGTGAAACCGTTATCAAGAACGGTTTCTCCATCGACAGCAATGGGATTGGAAGGCTTGATTTTCTGGGACGTTACTATTAGGGAAGCGTCCTCATAGAGAAGTTCCTGTTGAAAATGGTTCACACGATTCGGTAGACGTTTGTACAGCAACTCCAGCGTACCCATTTCAGCGCCTCAAATCTCGACAGATTTTACCGCGTCGACGAATTTTCTGATTTTATCCAGATCCTTGCGCCCGGGCCCCGATTCAACCCCGCTGCCGACATCAACGCCGTAGGGCTTGACGCGGCGAACGGCTTGCGCCACATTGTCCGGATTTAGGCCGCCCGCGACAATGATTGGACCGTAATGTTTGGCTCGCAGCGCGAGATTCCAGTCGAACACTTCCCCCGTTCCTCCCATCTTCCCTTCGACGTAGGTATCCAGCAGAAAGGCATCGACATCGTAATCCGAGAGAATTGACAAACTGGACTCGTCTTTCACGCGCACAGCCTTGATGACCCTCTTATCCAAGTTGCGGCAGAATTCGGGCGTTACATCAGCGTGCAACTGAACGGCATCCAGCCGACACTGATCGGCAATTGTTTTAATTTTCGCGGCGTCCTTGTTTGCGAATATCCCGACGGTGGTGACAAAGGGAGGTAACTCGGCGACAATTGCGGCGACCTGATTGGAATTGACAAATCGGGGAGTGTCCGGCACAAATATGAACCCGAGTGCATCGGCGCCGGCGTCGACCGCCGTTAATGCGTCCTTCGGATGGGTAATTCCGCAGATTTTGATACGAGTCAACGTTTTTCCTTGTCTTTTTCGAGGGAGGTATTGAAGAACGGATTGGATTGTAATAGTGTATCAGATCATTGGAGATGGATCAAGAATTATCTTGACGGTTTTTCGACAATTGAATCTAACTATTTGGATGTGAAAGCGTCTTTTACCTCGTCCTAAGCTGGACGTGGAATGATGAAAATAGAGGGCAATTCAACGATGTGATGATTGAAGATTGCTCCTTCAGTTTCCCGCACTTTTGGGATTCCGCCCCGATTTGGCGGTCGACTATTGCTACTACACACCGAACTGCATACGTCCTGACCGTTTTCCCTTGTCGATTGCTTCGATGGGACATTCTCATGTATTATTGTGGAAGTCCGTCCATTTCCAGTCGATATTTTCGGCCATGAATTTTGCCAAGAACGCATGGGACGGTGTGCGCTGCCCCAGGCGGCCATCGAAGGGTACAATCCCCAAGATTGGCAGATGCGTGAGTCGGGAAATCTCGGCGGGATTGGTGTTCTCTGCCAACCCTACCACGTCCTGCCGCAATCCGTTTAGGACAATTCCGTGAATTTCAAGGTTAAATGCTCGTGCGAACTCGACGGTTAAGAGGGTGTGATTGATTGTTCCCAAGGTTGGACGGGCAACCACAATCAGCGGCAACTGAAAACGGGCAGCTAGGTGCGCCACGAGAATGTCGTCGCGAATCGGCACGGCAAGTCCGCCGATGCCTTCAATGACCATGAATTCATGGTTCTGACGGAGCTGATTAAACGCGTCATCGACTCTCTCCAGGTCAATTGGAAGACCCTCTACCTGTGACGCGACCGAAGGGGCGAGGGGTTCTCGCAGGCATATCGGGTTAATCAACTCAAGGCTGTCGTGCACCTGTGCCGCGTGTTTAAGGAATACGGCGTCTTCGGAAACGAGTCGTCGATTAACCTCGCCCACGTTCATTACGGAATCTGGAATGACACCGTCAGCCCCTTCGCCGTCTACAACCATTGGTGCCGTGGCAGGTTCCTCGCCGCCGGTAGCAACGGGTTTCATGACACCGACATCAACTCCAATCGACGCCAGTGAAGCGGCTAATCCGCCGGCGATCACAGTCTTCCCGACCCCGGTATCTGTGCCGGTGACGAATATACCCGGCACTCCTCTATTAGCTTTCGCTGTACTCATCTCGCTGCTTGCTCCCGATACTCCCATTTCTTAAGAAAACAACCAGAACCGCTGCAGCCAGAGGCACGACCGTCAAACAATCAAGAACATTCGCCAATCCGAAACGATCTCCGAGCATCCCAACAGGAATGCTCAGGACACCGCCTACTCCCCAGGCGCCGCCCATCATTAAGCTGGACGCTATGTTTTCGCGTGCCGGGAGCAACTGTTGCGCCCACACAATGTTGACGGACGTTGAGGCGGAAAGCGTCACATTTCCGAGAAACAGCAGCGTGAGAAAAACGGCGCCTGAGCTGTGAAGCGAAAGGTACAGCAGCGGCGGCGAAGCAATCAAGGAGAAGAGCAGCATGCGATGGCGCGATACTCGATGCGACAGTGAACCGCCGATTACTATCCCGACCGTGCCTGCCAATAGAAAGAGCGCAAGTACAGCCGAGCGTGCAACGTTCGAGTATCCGCGTTCATCAAGGAAGAGCGACAGAAAGTTTTCCAACCCTATCATCGCCAGTGTCCTTAAGACGGCAATCAGATAAAGCGCAAAAAGAGGGCGAAGGCTTGGTCTTATCGATTCCCACAGCGCGCTCCGCTTTTTGGATAGCAATGAAGGGTCGCTCATCTCCAGTGAGGGTGCCTTTGGGACACGTAATTCCAAGACTTTGGGAACGAGAAATGCGAGGAGAAGACCGGGAATCATGCACCACACCAACCTATTCCAGCCGTAACGCACCAAAAATAGCATGATAAGCAGGGGACCGGCAGCCCTTCCCAGATTACCCCCGGTAAGAAAGATTGAAACTCCCAACCCTTGGCTCTGCTTTGCCAGACTCGCGGCTTGCACAGTCCCCAACGGGTGAAACGCCGCAACGCCGGTGCCTCCGGCGATCAACAGCAAAAACACCACCCAGATGGACGGCGCAGCATTCAGCAAAGACAAGCAAACCGCTGTGCTCGCAACGCCAAAGGTCAGGAAATGGATGGACCTTACCCGGTCCTCCAACCATCCGAAAAAGATCTGATTCAGCGCGCTAAAGAAGTTGTAGACGGATATTAATGCCCCGGCGAGGGTGTATCTCGCTGCCGTCCCGGCGGCAAGCCTTGCTAAGAGCACCGGCAGCAGATGCGGTAGGAGAGTGGCGTAGGTGTCAATGACCATATGGAGGAATGTGAGGAAGTAGAGTTGCTGATTTGACGAGCGTTTGGGAAGGTCGGGCATAAGTTTGGGAGATTGTTACAAACCTGAAAATTCGGCAGGTTTCGCGCGGTAGCCCACCGCGGCTGCATCACTCCTACAAATGGGGGTTATAGTAAAATCAATAGTTATTTATACACTACAGTAGAGTCGGTTTCCTAGCCGAACCGGTATTTATCCAGTCTCGTAGGTGAGATCCACTGAACGAATAAATCAAGCGAGTGGATAGCGAACGCGATAGCCTGCCTTTCTCCCCGTCCGATGGCTTAATCTGTTAGATTGCGGCGTGCGCAAACTAACAGTGGGACGTTCTATCGCGCAGGATTTGCTATGGGAACTCTATCGCCTTCGCTATCCGCTCAGTTGATCCTTCACTATTCGTTCGGTTGATCTTATTCAGTCGCTTGATTGCTACAAGGGCGCGTCCGATTTTGTGGGTTATTACATTTCCCCTTCCACACTAGCCACTGGCCACTATTTTACAATTACCATCCGCCGCGACGCCGCATAATCGCCCGCCAGGAATTGATAAATGTAAATCCCGCTCGCAACCGCTTCTCCGTCTTCATTTCGTCCGTCCCAATACGCCGCCCTTCCACGTTCCGCGTAATACCCTGCCGCCTGATTCCCGAGCGCCAGCCGGCGCACCGGCGTCCCCTTTGTGTCATAAATCGTAATCGTCACCTCCGCCTCTCGTGCGAGACGATACGGTATCCACGTCTCCGGATTGAAGGGGTTCGGGTAGTTCGGCAACAGCGTCGTCTCTTTCGACGTCAACGCCGCAAGCAAACCTTCAAGGAAGCGGATTCCCCGTTCAAAATTCGCATCGCCGATGCCTTAATCACCTGCGAGTGCAAGCCATCTCTCGACATCCGCGGCGCTAATAATCGACAGCTCCGGGGAATATGCCGAAGGCGCAGCTCCGCCACCGCCGATTTCCCCGGCAACGAAAACAAGGTCAAACACATTCACAACCCCGTCCCTGTTTACATCCCCTTGCAAGCCATCTTTCCCAAACGCCTGTGCCACCACCACCAAATCCAGAATATTCACGACGCCATCACCGTTCACATCCGCCGGATTCGCCGGTTTGACCCGCAAGTACATTTCTCCGTCAATATCGGACAGCGTGTGTGTGTTCCCCTCCAAACGGCTCGCCACCCCCACAGCAAGCTCCGGCAAGGTTATTTGCTGCTCGGAGCCGCTGTGGTTGTATACCGCCCACCCGTTTGTGTATTCGCGGATGTAAAGACCGGGTACCTGTTCATCGTAGAGCTGCGCCTTCTCTTCACTCAGCGGACGTCCGAGGTCGGCATCCCAGAAGTCGAACCAGTAGTGGCGGTAATCTTTAGGAATACCAGTACCAGTGAACAGTACATAGCCATCGGAATGCGTGAGACTCAGCGTTGTGACGGCTCGCATCCAACGGAGATTAGTCGGACTATCGGGTGGTTCTGTGCGAACAGCCTCTCCTTCCAAAGCGATTATTCGCGGTTCTCTCAGGTTCTGTTCATTCCAAAGCAAGCCCTTTTCAACCGCAGCAAGTATTTTTTCATGGTCGATGCCACTGAGGATACGGGGTACCGGTCTTTCCCAAAAACCGGCATTCAAGTGATGTCCGGTTCTTGGTGCATAGCCTCCGGAGTTGCCCAAAATCAGAAAGTCGGGCCTAGTAGCAGCGCGGATGCGTCGTAGAACGTTGTCCCGAGCGCGCTGTTCTGCTTCATTCCCTCGGAATTTATGTGACCAATCACCGAACCGATCGGCAAGTACGGGCTCAGTTTCCACCCACCAATCGAACATGATACCATCGTATAAACCACATCTCGCTACGGAAATAGCTTGTTGAACAATTCTATCCTGAATGAACGGGTGCGTGAAGTCAATTAATTGTTCTGTTAACCTGTTTCCTTCTGCATCTCTTATCCAATACGGAGAGTCTTCAGGTAAATAGTTAGGATTGCCACCGGACCTCATTCTAACTTGAACAAGAAAAACCATATTGGGGTTAATGGCGAGAAATTCCTCTCGCCGCCGTATTGCCTCGTCAAGATCACCGACGAGCCTAATTTCTTCGGGCCAGTATTCAAATCGTAAGCCGAACATAGGGGTACTAAACCACAGATCGTGACTTGCCTGATTTTCGATACCGGTTAGTTCGGGACGATTAACAATAGGAGGCCAACTCGGTCCGCTCCATCTCGCGAATATGGAGGGATAGTTCCTATTCTCAATTCTATCGCGGACGGGAAACGGTGCGTGTTCACAGATTTCGTCGTACAAAAATTCAGTTAAAGCAAGTCTGTCAAGCGTGGTGTAGTCCGGTATGAGGTTGTGTCGAATATCTAACGTTTCCAATTTTGACAAGTTTGCGAGCGGACTAACATCGACAATTCGATTTTCGCGCAAGCTTAGGAAGGCGAGTTGTGCGAGATTTGCAAGTGGACTGACATCTTCAATCTTATTGTGGCTCAGATTCAATTCGGTGAGTTGAGTGAGATTTGCAAGTACGGTGACATCGGTAATCCGGTTGTTCCTTCTGAGGTCCAGCGCCACAAGGTTTGTCAGTCTGGCGAGCGGAGTAACATTGATAATCTGGTTATTTCCGGCGTATAGATTGGTCAGTCGGGTTAACGTCCCCAACGGGCTAATATCGTCGATATCACAGACAGCAATAGTAAGGTTTCGGAGGTTTGTGAGATTGGCTAACGGGGCAATGTTAAGCTGAGGAATTGACCACAAGATCAGACTTTCCAATTGTGTCAAGTTAGCGATGGGATTAAGATCGATTGTCGGGTTGTCAGCAATCCGAAGGAAGTGAAGGTTGGTTGCAAACTCCAAGCCCGTTAGATTCGCAATGCCTTGATTTCGAATGTCAATGCCTATCAGGCGATTCATATTCTCTTGGGTAAGAGGTACATCATCGGGAAGATTGAGGGCTTCTCGGACAGCGGCCCTCAAGTTTGGGTCGAGTACCTCGACAAGCGGACTGTCCGGGTCGAATATGGGGTTGTTGTCAGTATCAAGCTGTTCTAAATTTGTGAGATTTTCAAGCGGGCTGACATCTTTAATCTGATTGTTGCTCAGGCGCAATTCGGTGAGTTGTGTGAGATTTGTGAGTGGGGTAACATCGGTAATTTGGTTGTCACTGAGCCACAGGGCTACAAGGTTTGTCAGGTTTGCGAGCGGCGTGATATCAATAATCTGATTGTTGCTCAGACGCAATCGGGTGAGTTGTGTGAGATTTTCAAGCGGACTGACATCTATAATCCGGTTGTCTCGAAGATCTAACGACTCCAATTTTGTTAAACCTACAAGCGGACTGATATCGACAATAAGGTTGCGGTCTAAATGTAACCGGTTCAGTTGTGTGAGATGCGCCAACGGGCTGATATCGGCGATCGTCCAACATTCGTTAAGCCGCAAGAAGGTGAGTTGTGTGAGATGCGTCAACGGGCGAATATCCGTGATTGGATTGCCGCCCAAGCGTATTTCGGTCAGGTTGGTGGCATGCTCCAGTCCCGTGAGATCTGTTATTTGACGCGCCGCCGCGTTAAGTGTCGTTAACTGGCGCATGTCTGCCTCCGTAATCGGGGTCCCGGCGGGCAGCTTCAGCGCCTCGCTAACAGCCTGCCTGAAGTTGGGGTCGGGGATGTGGACAGGTTGGGCGTGAACGGAGGCGGTTAGAGCGCAGCACGTGCAGAGGATCATTAACAGTAATGGCGTGAGGATTTTGTTGCGTAGTGCGTACTGCGTAATCATGTTTCGGTCATCCTAAAATTGGTTAGCCACGGAGACGAGGTCGAAGATGTTGATAATCCCATCCCCGTTGATGTCTCCTTTAGCCTGGTCTGTGCTTATCGAAACCGAGTTTTTTCCTCAAAACTCGGTTTCTTCTGATGCCTCATTGACTTCAAGAATTCATAGCACATAGGTCACATACCATATCCACTTAGGAAATACACCGATCAAGTTATCTAGCCCAACGGATTACGATTTAATCCAGCCGCCGCCAATGACGATATCCCCATCGTAGAATACCGTGGCTTGACCCGGTGTTATCGCTCGACGCGGTTCATCAAATATAACTTTCGCCTCGGTTTCGCTCAGCGGATGGATGGTGGCTAACGCTCCCTCATCTCTCGATCTTACTTTCACGAGAGCGCGAATTGATTCGTCGAATTGGTCAATGGAAATCAGATTGATTCGCTCCACCAGCATGGTTTGCCGGAGCAGGTCGGCGGGAGCACCGACTTCGATGGTGTTTTTTTGGGCATCTACCCGAGTGACGTACAGCGGGCTGCCGGCAGCAATTCCCAGTCCTCGGCGCTGCCCGACGGTATAGAAAGGGATACCTTGATGTGTACCGAGCACATTGCCATCTTTATCCACGATGTTGCCTTCATGAATCTTTTCGGGCACCTGCTCTTTCAGGAACCGCCTATAGTTGTCATCCGCCACAAAACACAACTCTTGGCTCTCCAGTTTATCGGCGGTGCGCAGCTTGAACCTCCTAGCCATCGCCCGCACTTCATCTTTGGAGTGCTCACCCAGTGGCATAATCGCACGGCTTAGTTGTTCTTGTGTCAGCGCAGACAGGAAATAGGACTGATCTTTGTTGGCATCGACGCCTTTTCTTAAAAGATATCGCCCGCTGTCCCGATCGCGCTCAATTCTAGCATAGTGACCGGTGGCAATGAAATCGTACTCTAGGCTGTCGACGAGAGACAAGAGTTTTCCGAATTTGAGTTCCCGATTGCAAATCATGCAGGGACTCGGCGTTCTTCCGTCAAGATATTCATTGACAAAATAATCTACGATGCGCTCTTGGAATATCTCCTCATAATTTACGCCGTAGAACGGAATTCCTAACTGGGTTGCTACTCGACGCGCATCTTCAATGCCTTCTAGCGAACAACAATTCGGCTTTTCCGATTCTACTTCGAGTGCATCGGGAGCGCCGAGCCGCATCGTGATACCGATTACATCGCAGCCCGACTCAAGCATCAATGCCGCCGTGACTGAACTGTCGACGCCGCCGCTCATGGCGACGACGACTTTCTTCGCTGAAGCCATTCTACCCCTATGTTTAGTGAATCAATAATGAATTAGAATAACCTACTGATTATGACCGCGAAAGAATAGCACACCGTCGATTGGGTTGTCAAGAAACGCGGACGAGGGTAGAGGAAGGGGAAAAACCGAGGAGAGAGAAGGGAGGAGAGGGTAAAAAAGCTTCGTGTTACGCACAATTGCTAATTTTTTTCACATTTTCTGTAACCTTTCCGAATAACTATACGTTTGTATAGCATAACAGACAAGTAGTAGTTTCAGGTTTGATACATCAAGAATCCATTACAGGAGATCGTGAATGAAAACTTCAGCCGTTTCAAGAGTTACCGAAGCCATTCGAGAGATAAAGGAACAACATTGTGACACCTGCGGTAACCAAGCGAAGGGTTTCACTTTTCGCAAAATGCTTCTGACGTATTACTGCCGCAAGTGCTTACGTCAGGAATTCAACGTTAGCGGTCCCGTCACCTATCCCGACACGTCGGCGGCGGATTGAAAAATTGTGGAGTAGGGATGCTTTTTCCCTACTCCATTACTACGAATCATCGCATCCCCCTAATCTCAAAGCATTTCCGTCATACCCGTCCGCGTCGGACCTGATCGGAAATGTCCGCGTCATCAGCGACAATATCGGGAACACGCAAGCGCCGTGTCGAATTCAAATTCGTTTCCGGCAACGTCACTCCTTCAGCTTCGATAGTTAGGATTGCCGGGCTTCTTACCGCTCGCCGCGAAAATCCCACCGACTCGGATTCATCCGGACGGTGCGCCTAGCTTGTTACGCCTCGGGAACAGCCTCCGTGAACACCTTGAACGCAGATCTGTCGCGGATTGCCGAAAACCGCCCTACCAGCTGTTTTGTCCGCTTTGCCAGGCGCCCATCCGGATCGTTCTCCATTACGATTTGAAAAGCTTGCCAGCATTTTTCGACATCCCCCTGTTCGTCATAAAATTTGGCAAACTCAAAAGCAGTCTGTCCCAATCCGGAGTCCTTGCCCGTTTTGGATCGGTTCGCCTCTACGAGCATTGGAAATGCCCCGTCGTAAAGCGCCATCACTTTTTTGCTCTGGTCATCTCCATATAATCGGGCGAGTGGTGTAACGAGTTGAATGTCATCCGGTCGAAGACGCAAGGCATGCGCGTATTCCGTGATTGCCTGCTTCCGTTCGCCGCGCAAATCGTGCAGCTCAGCTCGCAACCTGTGAAGTTTGGCGATGCTTACCGAATCCTGTTCGTCCGGCGCTTCGGCAAGCAGGGAAGAAACCACCTTGTTGAGTCCAATCTCATCATGTAGACTTTTTCCGCGCATCAGCCCGTTCCTGTCAATGACCCGGTAATGCGGGATATATCCCACATTGTATTTGATCGGCATCTCCCTGTTCGAACGGATGTGAATCCACGGCATTTCATTGATCTTGAGGAACTTCACAATCGGTTCGTCACTGGCATCGACGCTGACACTGATAAGGACGAGGTCGGGATTGTGCTTTTTATAAAGCGCCCTCAAATTTGGAATTTCTGAGATGCAAGGTCCGCACGTCGTTGCCCAAAAGTCTAGCAGGACAACCCTGCCGCGAAAATCCACCAGTGAGACGGTTTCACCGTTGATGTCCTTCAGCGTGAAATCCGGTGCGGGTTTTCCGATCATCAATTCTGCGGCGCGGAGACGGTACTCGGCGGCTTTTTCCCGGTCGTGCATAAGTGAGAAAAGCTGTGCCTTCTCCTCATACGCCCGAGGGAGCAGTGCCGAGTGATTGATTTTGTCTAACTCGGCGAGCGCCTCCATGTATTTGCCCTCCTGTTCGAACCGATCAACCTTAAGCGACAGCACCTCGGGGGCGTATTTCGATTTGGCATATGCCTTCAAGAACGCTTCGATTTCAGCGTTGGCTTGCTTATTCTTATTGAGCCGCAACTGACATACGATCCTGTGTTTCCATGCCTCATCAAGCTGTTTGCTATCGGGATATATGCTGAAAAACTTTTCAGTGAGTTCTAGCCCGAATTTAATCCGTGCCATGAACGGTTCCATCATGGAGTCCACTTCCGCATCGACTGGCGGTTTTTCAGTGGGATCAGACTTTACCAATACGGCATCGCGAATCTGTTGAAGCAATACTTCCTCTCCAACCGCCTCCGTTGGGCGCATGACACCGATCAGCAGAACGAGACAGACGAACGATAAAGCGCAAACGGTGACCGCACGCTTTTTTAACCGACGTCTATTGCGGTCCGTGGCTAGAATGACTCGCAACCGGTTTTCAATCCACGAGGGCTGTGCCATTGCCACGGCGGCGCGTGCTGCAAAGACTGACGGGCGCGATATTCGCGCAATCTCAAGCAGATGCGAGGCATAGTCGGTCGCCCAGCAACCGTTGGTCAAGACGTGGTCATCGCAAGCGCGCTCACGTTCAAGGCGCATCCGACGGTCGGCCACCCAAACGAGAGGATTGAACCAGAAAATGGCACAGCACATGTGGGCAACCATCTGCGTAAGCCAATCCCACCGGCACACGTGTGCAAGTTCATGCAGCAGGACTGCGCGCTGTCGATCTGTCGGCCAGGTCTCCGCGTCCGCAGGAATCAGTATTTGAGGTCGGATAATGCCCCAAGTCAGCGGCATCTCCACGTCGCCCCGCAGCAGCGACACACGACGCTTTATGCGAAGTCGTCGTACGAATTCGTCAAGCAATGCAGGCAATGAGCCATCGGTGATGCGCCGACTTTGTCGGGTCATTCTCCAAATGCCGACAAAACCTGCCAACAGTGGAAGGAGGGCAACCAACATGCCGGTACTCCAAACAATCCCAATACAGGTCCAAAGTGTGGACTGAGTCCACCAACCCGAGGACTGCGAAATTGAAATTACCGATGTCGCTTGAACCATTTCCGGTAATCCCGCTGTGTTGTGGATGGGGTCAACTTGCGAAGCCCCTTGCCGCGGGGTTTCTTCCCGTCCATCCGCTGATGGCAATTGCGGCACGTTTAGATTCCCTTCAAAGCCGGGTGCCGCTTCACTCAGAGGAATCGTCCGCGGGACAACCGGCAACCACCAGCTCGGCAAGGTCACAGAAATGACGGGTAGGCAGAGGCAACCGACTACTGCCAGTGACCACATCAGGTGACGAAATGCCGCCGAACTGCGTGTCAGCGCGAGGCTCAATACCGCAGCCAGTGCGAACAGGACGATGCTTTTTACGGACGCATCAAGTAACACTGCCAGCCAACCGATCGAATGTTCGGACGTTCCGTAAAACGAAATGAAGGACATCATAGCGTTTTCCTCCTAAACGTGTACGGTTCTGTGGAATTTCAGCAACCTTCAGTATTAAGATGAAACTAGGGAAGAAAGCATGGGTGGCTGATCGACAAATCGTGGAGTAGGTCCGTTCCCACCGTTGCCCCACCCCATTAGGACAAACCGTCGCAAAGCGCTAGCCTCCAAGAATTTCCGTCATACCCATCCGTTCAAGACTTTCACCAATCTGATCAATGGGCAGCACATTAAATTTCGGACCGGGCATACTTTGGGCGGTACCCGTGTAGACGACCTCATCATCGACACAGAAGCCGAGCAATTTGCCATCGAAGTCGATATACGCATCGCTCAACGGCGCGTCGACCCTCTCACCGATAAGGAATGAGCTGACATTTCCCCTCCTGCCAAATTCAAGCTCATAGACACTATCAGCGATGAGCACCCCAATTTCTCCGCCGCTGTCATGGATCGAAAAGCCGCGGGCGGTAACATACACGATCATTGGGAACGACTTCGCCTTGCCGCCGTGTTCCGTTCGATAGTCAAACGGCGCGTATCCCTTCAAGTCTTCCACCGTCCCCATCACTACGGGACGCAAGTCCTCCATCCCCTCAATCTTTATAATCGCCAATTTCGCCTGCGAATCCCTCGCAACAACTCGCGCCGGAAAATATTCCGTAATCTTGACTCGAATGTCCGCGGCATCGGCTACTCTATCAAGAACAAGCAGGTGCCCCGTTGAACTCAGAATCACCCCCATGAATATCTCGCCGTCAGCTTCGACAACCAAGAAGGAGTTCTGAGCTTCGGTCCGCTCATCGCTGCCTGCGTACAGCTTGCGATGCGCCTCGTCGTTCCGTCTGTCCTGTTCCGTCTCGAACACATTCTGCGTAAACGCCGTGAACTCCGGTCTGGCGCGGATTGTTGACAAAATGCCCACCGATCCTTTTACCCGCTTCGCCAGATCTCCATCCTGGTCGTTTTCCATTACAATCTGAAACGCCTGCCAGCATTTTTCGGCGTCGCCTCGTTCGTCATAAAACTCGGCAAATTTTAGGGCAGTATAGCCCATTCCAAAACTCGCGCGCGTTTTATACCGATTTGCCTCGACCAGTTTCGGCAACGACTCGTTGTGAAACGCAAGCGATTTTTCGGCTTGACTATATCCTTGCGCGGCGCTGCGTTCATACCAGTCTCTGATTGCGGAAACCAGTCCCATGTTTGTCGGTTGAAGTTGCAAGGCTCGCTCGTATTCCGTGAGAGCCTGCTCCCGTTCGCCGCGTATATCGTGCAGATCCCCGCGCAATTTGTGAAGTTTGGCGATGTTTGGCTGATCCGGTTCACCCGGCGCTTCGGCAAGCAGGGAAGCAATCACAGCCTCCAGTCCGCTGCCGCCGCTCATACTGTTTTCGTGTATCAGCCCGCTCCTGTCGATGACCGTGTAGTGCGGAATAGCTCGCACGTTGAATTTGGCACGCATCTCCTTGGTCTCGCGGATGTGAATCCACGGCATCTCATTTTTCGCGGCGAACTTCGCGACGGTTTCGTCTTTGAAATCCCAACTGATGCCGATGAGGACAAAATCGGGATTGTGCTCGAATCTTTCATAAATTGACTTCTGCGCCGGCAACCCGTAGATGCACGGCTCGCTCCACGTCGCCCAGAAGTTGAGCAGGACGACCTTGCCGCGAAAATCCACCAGTGAGACGGATTCGCCGTTGATGTCTTTCAGCGTGAAATCCGGAGCGGGTTTGCCCAATGTTAATTCCGCGGCGCGGAGGCGGTATTCGGCGGCTTTTTCCCAATCTTCCATGTGCGAGTATATTTGCCACTTCCGCTCATATACGGCGGGAAGGGGCGCCGGATGATCCATATTGTCAAGCTCTGCAAGCGCTTCCTTGAATTTTCCCTCCCGTTCAAGCAACTCAATCTTAATCGACCATACATCCGAGGCGTGTTTTGATTTGGGAAACGCCTTCAAGAACGCTTCAATCTCGGTGTTGGCTTCCTCCTGCCTACGAAGTCCCAAAAGAAATCGGATATTGTACATCCATACTTCGTCACGCTTATCGCTTTCGGGATAGGTGCTGAGAAACCGTTCAGTGAGTTTGAATCCGTTTTTGATCCGTTTCGAGAACTGTCCCATTATAGCTTCAATTTCAGCCTCGCTTGGCGGTGTTTCAGTCGGCTGCGGCCACCATAGTGCGGCTTCGCGAACCTGTTGGAGCAATTCTTCCTCCCCAACCGCTTCGGCCGGGCGCATCACGCCGATCAGCAGGACGAGACAAGCGACAGCCAGCACGCTTACGGTAACTGCCACCTTCGTTACCGGACGTCGATTGCGATTTGTCGCTAGAATGACATGCAACCGCTTTTCAATCCACGAGGGCTGTGCCATCGCTACGGCGGCACGTACTGCAAAGGCTGACGGACGCGATGTCCGTGCAATCTCAAGCAGGTGTGAGGCGTAGTCTGTCGCGCGGCAGCCGCTGGTCAGGACGTGGTCATCGCAGGCGCGTTCACGCTCAAGGCGCATTCGGCGGTCGGCGACCCAAACTAGCGGGTTGAACCAATACATGGCGCAGGAAATCTGGGCAATCGTCTGCGTCAGCCAATCCCACCGCTGAATGTGTGAAAATTCATGCAGCAGAACGGCGCGCTGTTGGTCCGTTGACCAGTTCTCCGCGTCGGCGGGAATAAAGACTTGGGGACGAATGATGCCCCACGTCAGCGGCATATCGGTCTCCCCCTGCAGCAGCCTGATACGGCGTTTAATACCGACCTGCCCCGCAAGCTCGCTAGCCAACGCCAACAGCGAGCCATCGGTGATGCGCCGGCTTCGTCGTGCGATTCTCCAAATCCCAACCAGACCGACCAACACTGGTGCAATGAAAGCCAACATACCTATGCCCCATGCAATTCCGATACAGGTCCAAAGGGTAGACATTGACCACCATTCCCCTACCTGCGAACCGGAGATCGCGGACTCCCCTTGAACACTATCGGGCAATCCCGTTGCTTGGCGGTTAGGGTCGACTTGGGGAATCGGTGCACGCGGGGTCGCCGCCTGACGATCCGGTGATGATAATTGCGTCGCGTTCAGATTCCCTTCAAAACGGGGGACCGCTTTAGCCGAGGGAACCGCCTGAGGACCAACTGGTAATCGCCAGCTTGGCAAGGTTACGGAGATGACGGGTAGGCAAAGGCAACTGACAACCGCCAGTAACCATACGAGGTGACGAAACGCCGCGGAACTGCGTTTTAGCGCGAGATTCAATCCCGCAGCTAGTGCGAGCACAATGACACTTTTTAGGCTCTTCAGAGTTAAGTGTGGAAAAGGAGTTAGCTATAAGAATGCTGCAATGACTCGGATTCGGAAATGCTCAAAGTTTCGAAATCCAAAAGCCCGGCGCTTGATGAGTTTGATTTTGTTGTTAATGCCTTCGACAATGCCACTAGTCGTGCGGTGACAAAAGTAATTGGCAATTCGGTGTATCCAGTTTGCCAGCGTCCTACGGAATTGCGGAAACAACCCCGCTTTCTCAGCAATGAGATTCCATTTCCGTAGGCGCTTAATTGCCTTTTCTTTTGTGGACTTACACTCAAAGATATGTCGCAAACACTCCTTGAGCCGATGAGCTGTCTTGACCAAAGGAGACACTTGATATACGTGCTCAAGCGCCGCTTGCTGCTTATCGGTTAAGTCTTGTCGATTTTTTAACAGCGCATAGTGAGCACCTTTCAGTGCTTGAGGGTGTACTTTCTTTTGCTGATTCTTCAACTGCTTGAGTTCCCGGTTGACTGCCTGCATCACATGAAACCGGTCGGCAGTAATAACCGCGTGGGGCAACAACTCAGCACAGACCGCATCATAGGGACTCCACATATCGATGGCGACTTCTTGAATCTGTGCACGTTCAAAAGCTGATAGCCGTTCAAGTCGTGCCCTAAGTTTCTCTTGGGTTCGCGATTTGAGCACATCAACGATTTCTTTTGTGTCTAGGTTGCTCAGAATCAAGGCAAAGTTTCCTCTTCCCTTACGCAACGCAATTTCGTCAATACCCAAACGTTGGAGGTCGGCAAAGGGGGTTAGAGGGATACGGCATCCGGCTTCGTGGAGGAAGATGCTTTCAATCTGGTCATAAGTTAGCTGTTCAACCCGACGTACTGCACTGATGTTGTTCTCTCGAACTTGAAGGAATATCCAATGTTGGTAACGACGGGTGTAATCACGTCGCTCGTCGACAAAGCCTAGGGACTCAGAGAACGCGCGGTGACAGTCGTCACAAAAGAATCGGCGCCTGATAAAGCGTAGATAAGTCGGCTTGCCACTGATAGGAAGGTCGCGAACCATGCGACGGTGTCTTTCGTGCAACGTTTTTGAGGTTTTACCACAGTGAGGACATGCTGTTGTCTGAGATGTGGATTCAATGTCCAGTGTGATTTTATCTGTCTCAATCTCGGCAGAAATCACGTGGTAATTAGGAATATCAAGCAGTTGTGTTAAAAGCGCATACATCGGAGCCTCCAGAGTCATATCGCATCGTATTCAAATCAACTTGCACTCATAGAAAAAAACGCATGTACCTATAGCAAGTTTCATTCCCACACTTAACTCTGAAGAACCACTTTTTATGGACGCATCAAGTAATATTGTCAGCCAGCCAATTGAATGTTCGGAAGTTCCGTAGAGCGAAATGAAGGACATCATGGGATTCTCCTCCTATACGTGCACGGTTCTGTGGGTTTTTGTAGCAATCAGAAATAATGAAACAGAGCAAGAAAGCATGGAGAGTGGATTGACAAGTTGCGGAGTAGGAACGTTTTGCCCCTACTGTATTGGGACAAACAGTCGGACGCCTCTATTTTCCTATCATATCTGTCACACCCATCCTTTCTAGGCTGGCTCGAATTTGGTCGACTGGCAACACATTATACTTCGGACTAGCCAGGCTATCCGCGGAATCTTTGAAGACGGGCTCACCATCGACGCAGAAGCCGAGCAATTTACCATCATAGTGGACAAACGCATCGCTAAGGTTTGAGTATCCCGAACCAATTTGGAGCGAAGTGATATTTCCTGCTTCGTCGATTTCAAGCACATGAACACTCGCGTGGGTTTCTAATACTTGTCCAATTCGGTTCTGATCTTCAAAACCTCGGAAGGTAAACTGCATAATTATAGGAAACTCTCGACTCGTGTAACCGAATCCCATTGCAAAATCGTACGGCGCGTATTCCTTCAGGTCATCGACGGTCCCCATCTCGACGGGCTGCAGGTCTTTCACGTCCTTGACCTTTAGAACAGCCAGCCTCGCCTCCGAATCCCTGGCAACTACCTTCGCCGGTCGATAATCGGCAATCTTCGCCCGGATGACAGTGGCATCGGCGGCAATCTCGGGAACGAGCAGGAGACCTGATGAACTTAGAATCACCCCTACGGAAATTACTCCATCAGCTTCGACAAGCAGGTAGGATTTCCGGGTTTCATAACGCTCTTTAGCGAAATTGTTGAGCTTGCGAATAGCCCGGTTGTTCCGTCTGGTCTGTTCCGTCTCGAAGGAGGTGTCTGTAAACTTCTTGAATGATGATTTGTCACTTATTGTCGAAAATCGACCGATCATCCGCTTTATTCGCGTTTCCAGAAATCCGTCCGGGGCATTTTCCATTGCAATCTCAAACGCCTGCCAGCATTTTTCGGCGTCCCCTTGTTCGTCATAAAACATGGCAAACTCGAAAGCGGTATGACCCAAACCGAAATCTGTGCCGGATTTAGACTGATTTGCCTCAACGAGTTTCGGCAATGCCTCGTCGTGAAACGCGCGCGCTTTTTCACTGTTGCTGTCTTCATACAAGCGGGCGAGTGTTGTGACAAGTTGAATGTCATCCGGTTGAAGCCGCAAGGCATGCCTGTAATCCGAGATTGCCTGTTGTCGCTCGTCGCGCTTATTGTGCAAATCCGCACGCAACTTGTAAAGTTCGGTGATGTTCGCCGAATCCGGTTTGCCCGGCGCTTCCGCAAGTAGGGAGGAAATCACTGCGTTAAGTTGGGCCCCACCGCGCAGACTGTCTTCGCGGATTAGGCCGTTCTTGTCAATGACCGTGTAGTGCGGAATGCCAATGACATTGAATTTGGCACCCAACTCCTCGGTCTCGCGGATGTGAATCCACGGCATTTTGTTATCCTCGACGAACTCAGCGACCGCTTGGTCATCGACATCCGAACTGATACTGATTAGGGCAAAATCGGAGTTGTGCTTGTGCTTTTCATAAATCGCCTTCAGCGCCGGCAGCTCGTGGATGCATGGCCCGCACCATGTCGCCCAGAAGTCGAGCAAGATGACTTTTCCTCTAAAATCCTTGAGTGAGACAGTTTCGCCATTGATGTCTTTCAGCGTAAAGTTCGGAGCTAGTTTTCCCAGTGTTAATTCCGCGGCCCGGAAACGGTATTCGGCGGCTTTTTCCCAATCTTCCATGACAGAGTAGAGTTGTGACTTCTCCTCATACACTTTGCGAAGAGTGGCCGGGTGGTTGAGTTTGTCCAACTCGGCGAGCGCCTCTTTGTAATTGCCTTTGTGTCTAGGTAGCTGAAACTTTAGCGACCATATCTCTAGGGCATATTCCGAATTGGGATACGTCTCCAAGAACGCTTCAATCTCGTAATTGGCGTGTTCCAGCCTGCGGAGTTTCAAAAGACATTGAATTTTGTACCTCCACGCCTCATCACGCTTATTGCTATCGGGATGCATGCCGAGAAACTGTTCACAGAGTTCAAGCACGTTTTCACGCTTCTTCGTGAACAGTTTCATCATAGCCTCCCTTTCGACATTCGTTAATGGTCTCTCAGGGGGTTCCGGACTCCATAGCACGGCTTCCCGAATCTGTTGCAGCAATACTTCGTCCTCGCGCGCTTCGGAGGGACGTATAACACCGATTAGCAATACGAGACAAGCGACGGTCAAAACGCTTACGGTAGCCGCTGTCCTCGTCACCGGACGCCGATTTCGATCCGGCGCAAGAATGACACTCAACCGCTTTTCTATCCATGAGGATTGTGCCAATGCGACGGCGGCACGCGCGGCAAAGGCTGACGGACGCGATATCCGGGCAATCTCAAGCAGGTGGGAGGCATAGTCTGTAGCGCGGCAGCCGCGGGTGAGGACATAGTCATCGCAGGCGCGCTCACGCTCGAGGCGCATTCTGCAGTCGGCGACCCAGACCAGCGGATTGAACCAATAAATGGCGCAGCATATGTGGGAAATCGTCTGCGTTATCCAATCCCATCGGTGGACGTGCGCGAGTTCATGCAGCAGCACAGACCGCTGTTGGTCTGTTGACCAGTTCTCCGCGTCGGATGGAATCAGAATTTGGGGACGAATGATGCCCCACGTTAGCGGCATCTCCACCTCACTCCGCAGCAGCATGACGCGGCGTTTTACGCCGAGTTGTCCCGCGAGTTCGCTAAGCATCGCCGCCAATGAGCCATCGGTGATGCACTGACCTCGCCGTGCGATTCTACTAATGCCGATTAAGCCCGCCAGCAGTGGAAGTAGGACAACAAACATGCCGAATACCCAGACAATTCCGATGCACGTCCAAAGGGTAGACATTTTTCGCCATTCCGCCGCCCGGGAAGCGGCGATTGAGGACTCCCCTTGAACACTATTGGGCAATTCCGTTGTTTGGCGGTTAGGATAGACTTGAGGAATCGGTGTGCGCAGGATTTCTCCCCGATGATCCGGTGATGAAAATTGCGTCGCGTTAAGATTCCCTTCAAAACGGGGGACCGCTCTAGCCGAAGGAACCGCCTGCGGACCAACTGGCAGCCGCCAGCTTGGCAGGGTCATAGAAATGACGGGTAGGCAAAGGCAACTCACAACCGCCAGTAACCATACGAGGTGGCGAAACGCCGCGGAACGGCGTTTTAGCGCTAGATTTAACGCCGCAGCCAGTGTGAGCACAATGACACCTTTTATGGACGCATCGAATAACACAGCTAGCCAGCCTATCGAATGTTCGAAAGTTCCGTAGAGCGAAATGAAGGACATCATGGGACTTTCCTCCTTAAAATGCGCGTTTTCGCGGAATTGAAGCGATTTTAAATACGACAGATGAAATGATGGAAGATAGGAAGAAAATAGAGGCGGCGTTTTTCCATTCTTCGTATTCTTATGGGTTAAAATGTGCTGGTCGCCTGAAAGCATCAGCGGATTGCGTCACGGTTTTTCTTCCCTTTCCTTGGTTTGTTCGATGAGTTTCGCCAAACGATTGGATTCCTCGTCCGAAAGCATGGTGTCCGATACGTTTAACAGCGCCGCGACCGTTTTCTCGACCGAGTTGTCAAAAAACGTCTGGAACACCCGTTCGAGTGCCGCTTCCCCGGCATTCTGACGCGGATGGGTCGGCATGTAGATGTATCGCGCCCCCTCTTTTTCATGTCTCAGATGTTTCTTTTCTTCCAAGATACGCATCATCGCCCGGACGGCCGAGTAGGAGGGCGGATCGGCTAGGTTGTTCAACACGTCTGCGACAGAAGCACGGCCCTTTCGGTAGACGACATCCATAATCTGCCGCTCGCGGCGACTCAGGTCATGAGAAAGCTTATTCGTAGGCATATTTCCCTCCCTTAACTAATGTGAAATCAACATCAAATCACCATTTGTGCTAAAAGATTAGCATCCTCAAATACGGTATGTCAAGTCAAAATGCTAAAATAACAGCATTTTTGTTTTCCGCCTACTCAATACCTTTGGGCGGCGGCTCCGTAAATGAAATTGCGCATACGCAGAAGACCGCTACATGCCTAGACAATTGTGCCAATAGATGTTATCTTAGACACGTGAATGAATTGGCGTACGAAAATTTAAAAGTTTTTTTACCAGGGGCCGATTTTTTCTCATTTTCTCCGAACAAATAGGGGATTCGTCTGTCTAATAGTTGATATCAGCTCGTTTCCAACCAGTTAGGATTTTCGCACTAGCGTACGGGGGAAAAATGGCCGCACAGACTCAGGAAGCGCCTCACTTTGGTTCTAGCTATATTCCGGCTAGCGAGTTTGAATCCTTGCTGGAGACCGATTCCGAGGATTCCCAACTTGTCGAACGCTTTCAGGATGGGGATTTGGAAGCCTTCGATCTGTTGTATCTTCGCTACCGAAGTCGTATTCATGGAGTTGTTCGCTCCATCATTTCAAATCCTGAAGACTCACTTGATGTTACACAGGACGTTTTTCTCAAGGCGTATCAGGGACTTGGGAACTTCAAGAAGGCTTCTCAATTTTACAGTTGGCTCTATCGCATTACAATCAACCGATGCATCGATTATATGCGCCAACGGTCAAAACACCGCGTGATTAGTGACGATCCCGTATCCGACGATGTGTTCTACGGCAACGTAGCCAACCGGCACCCGTCGGCGCCCTCCAAGGCTGTAGAAAACGAGGAGTTCCACGTGCATTTGCGCCGAGCTGTTATGCAATTGTCCCCGAAGCAAAGAGAAGTTTTCATTCTCCGTTACCGAGAGGAACTCCCGTTGAAAGAGATCGGGCGAAAAATGGGGCGGTCTACCGGCACCATCAAGGCACATCTCTTTCAAGCCCAGCGCAATTTGAGGGTGTTGCTTCTTCCCTATCTGCGGAATGAGAGAGTCCGGACACAGTGAAACTCCGGAAAATTAGAAATTCAGTAATCAAGGAGAACGCATGATGCTGGAAAACTTCATTAGCTGCGCACTTGCAATTACACTGACAATCTTCCCGATGTTTGCGTCAGACAGTTTTTCACAGAACAAGGAGAATGCAGAAACAGTCCTCACGGAACAGGATAAACGATTCGATTTCAACGGAGACGGACTGTTAAGTGAGGAGGAGAAAGAGATCCTGCTCGAAATAGTTACTCAGGAAGCGCTGACGGGCGTTCAGCTGGATGAACGAGCGATTCGCGCGGCGCGCCGAGGCGGTCGGGGTGGATACAGAGGCAGGAGGGGGCCGAGACGCGCCGAGAAGATCGTGCACCGTTTCGATAAGGACGGAGACGGGAAACTGGATGTATCCGAGCGCACGGAGGCGCGCAAACACGTCCAAGAAAATCGCGGGACTTCTGGTGCTTCGCGCCCATCGGGCGACACTTTGGCAAAAACCACGCTTGACGGCGACCTGAATACCAGTAAAGCGGCGGCAATCTCGGAAAATGTTGGACTCTATGACGATAATACGTTACGGACCCTTTACCTTCGTTTTCACGACGAGGATTGGTACGAGCAACTGGGGGATTTTTATAGAACCGATGTTGATGTGCCCGCGGATCTGATTGTGGATGGGAAGGTCTATCAATCGGTCGGTGTGCGTTTTCGAGGAAGTTCGTCCTATTTCACCGTTGAGAACGAAAAGAAGTCGTTTAACATCGCCGTTGACGCCAACCATGAAAACCAGCGTCTCTTGGGGTATAAGACGTTGAACTTGCTTAACGGTCATTCCGATGCCTCTTTTCTGCGGGAAGTTCTCTACTCAAGAATCGCTCGCGACTATATCCCCGCGCTAAGGGCGAATTTCGTCAAACTCGTTATCAATGGTGAAGACTGGGGAATTTACATCAACAGTCAACAATACAATAAAGATTTTCTTTCCGATTGGTTTGATACCCGGAGCGGCGTTCGGTGGAAGGTGCCGCCCGGCCGCGAGAGCGGGTTAATCTACAAAGGCGACGACCCGGCAGATTATCAGGAGTCTTATCAACTCAAGACAAATGAAAAAGACGCACCCAATGCGTGGGAGGACCTAATTAACCTGTGCAAAACACTCCATGACAATACCGGCTATCAGCTTGAAGCCAAACTGTCCCCCATCTTTGACATAGACAGAGCATTGTGGTTCCTCGCACTTGAAAACGTCTTCATTGACAATGACGGCTATTTCAGCCGCGGCAGTGATTATTCCATTTATCAGGATTCAGGCGGTCGATTCCACCTGCTGCCGTACGATAGTAATGAGACGTTTCGTTTTGCCGGAGGCGGCGGTCCAAATTCTTGGGAAACCGATGGTCCGATGTTGTCTCCCGTTGCTCAACAGTACGACGAAATGCGTCCCGTTATCAAACGCCTATTCGCAATCCCGCACTTACGGGCGCGATACCTTACTTATGTTCGTACAATCGTCCAAGACTGGCTTGATTGGGAAAAACTGGAGCCGATCATCACGGCCTACCACTCGTTGATTGACGAAGAGGTCAAGGCGGATGACAAGAAACTTTATTCCTACGACGCATTTGCCGCTAGCCGCATCAAAGAACAGTTTACCGGAGTCAGGCGCGGAGGTAGAGGCGGCACGCCCGGTTTCAAACAGTTCGTTACGGAACGCCGTGATTTTCTACTTTATCATCCTGAAATCGATGAACCGGCACCGGTCATTTTGTCTATCACGGAGCCAGAAAACCGGGCAGCAGGCAGTCGCGTTCAAATCATGGCAAAAATCAGCGATGCGGTTGCCGTTGACGAGGTAATCCTACACTATGCGGACGCGCGGCTGTCGCCGTTCCGTAGCCTACCGATGTTGAAGAATGGTACGGCTTATACCGGCGAAATCCCAAGTTTCCCTGCAGGAACAGAGGTGCGTTATTACGTTGAAGCGCGCGCGATAAAAAAATACGGGACTACGTCGTTTTTTCCCGCAAAGACAGAGTTTGAACCGTTGACTTTTCGTGTAATTCCACCTATTGCCAAAGTTTCGGACGTTGTAATTAACGAATTGATGGCGAGCAATACGCGTAGTATTGCTGATGCTCAGGGTGGGCACGACGATTGGATTGAACTCTACAACACTAGCGACCATCCCGTCACTCTTGCCGGGATGTATCTTAGCGACGATCAGGCGAACCCTCGCAAATGGCGGTTTCCGAAACAAACCACAATCGCTCCGAAAGGGTACTTGATTGTCTGGGCCGATTCTGACGACGAAAACGAGACGGCGGAACTTCATGCTAATTTTAATCTCTCGAAGAGCGGCGAAACGCTTATCCTCGTTGACACGGATGGACGACACAACCAAGTGCTTGACTCGGTCAAATTCGGAGTGCAGAAGAAAGATACCGCTATAGGAAGAGTTCCCAATGGCAGCGCAAACTTCAGGGTGACGGAAATGACACCGGGAAGCCCAAACAAATGAGAACTGAATATACGCTTGGCGCCGCAAAGAGGCATATCAGGGCAACATGGACGCATATCCGATGAAGTTTAAAAAATTATTTCGGTAATATCCTAACGATGCTCGGTGCGGTTAGGAAACCGCACCTACCGAGTTTAGGGAAAACTGAATTACCGATTTAAATACTTAATCTTCATCGTAGATTCCAATACAAAATCGTTAAACCACGAACCTTTTCCTTCGTTACATGTCTAACAGATGAAACTGGAAGAAACCGTAGGGTTTCTAGCCAACGCGCCTCAGGATGGATGCCGTGTACCCGATTTTGGAGGAGATATTGCCCGCTGTGCCTCTGAACACCCAAGTCGCGGACGCATTGACGAAGGAACAGGAAAAGGATTTGGTGGTTCGTTGCCAAGATGGCGACAAACGCGCCATGGAGGCGCTAATTCTCCATTACCAGCAGTGGGTGTACAATATTGCGTACGGTATGCTTGGCATTCGGGAAGACGCCTCCGACATGGCTCAGGAAGTTTTCCTCTGGCTTTGGGAAAATATCGGACAGTTTCGATTTCGATCTAGATTTTCGACATGGCTTTATCGAATCGTGACAAACCGGTGCATCAACGTCAAAGATCAGAAAAAGCGGCGTCAAACCGATGCTATGGAGATTGACGATTCGCAACCTTGGGTGCCCGTCGACACGGACACCCCTGAAAAATCGGTTTTGCGCCTGGAACAGCGCGAGATTCTTCAAAAGGCGCTCGCAGAGTTGAAGGATGATTATCGGCAGGTTTTAGTCCTGCGTGAGATGCAAGACCTCTCCTATGACGAATTAGCAGAGGTTATCGGCTGCTCGGTTGGACGTGTAAAATCGAAACTGCACGAAGCCAGAAAGGCGTTGAGGGAATTGGTATTACAATTTTCGTGATAGGAGGCGGCAACCATGAGCCACAATCGCATTCAAAAACAGTTATCGGCATACTTGGACGACCAGTTAAGCCCTGAGAGTCGAGCGCGGGTTGAAACTCATTTGAATTCATGCGACGAATGTGTCGAGATGCTCTCAGACTTTCAGCGGAATCGTCAAAGCATTGGCGCCTTAAGGCAGGAAGCACCTCCGATTGCAGAACTTGTGCTGCCGCAACTGTCGGATCGCGGACCGGTTCGCCGAAATTTCCTTCCGCGTATTGAGGAGATTCGCCGGTGGTTTTTCCGTCCCGTGATGGGCGGTACTTTCGCGGTGGTCTCTGCATGTCTACTTTTCGCCCTAGTCTATTTCAATCTGACACCGCCGTCCGATGATTCGCTGGATCTCTATCTTTCCGAGCATACGGAGTATTCCGTTTACTATTCAACACGGTCCGACGAGGCTACCGACTCGATTGACTCGAATGGAATACCCTCTGCCACGAATGTTGAGGATGACACCAACTTCTTTCTTGGGGTTTATCTAGGGGATTAAACTATGAAATATCCAATAGGGAAACCGAAGAATCTAATCTCGAACACAGAAACATCCGGTGATCGAAGGGTATTCGGAATTCGCGCCATCGTTCGGCTGTACTCCACCTTGCTCGTTTGCGGGTTGCTGTTTGGTGTTACAAAGGGTGCCTTCGCCAATACGCCGAAAGAGTTTCTTGAGGTCTTGCAGCGTATAGCGGCTGCCGAAAATGAAACAAGCTATACCGGTACGCGGTTAATTGTCTTCCACACACCGCGCGGGCTAACCGTCCGTGAGGACCTTGTCATTCAACAGCCTCCAGAAGTTAATGCTGTCAAGGTCTTATCGGTCATCGGTAGAGAGCGATTCGACCAATTCCGAAAGGATGATCGTTTCAAAGGCAGAGATTTCAACGAGCGACGATCCAGTCGGAGTGATCGACCTTCTGGTCGAAGAGAGTTTCTTCCGCGGCGGAAACGGATAAGCAACCTTTCTAAGGAAGAGCTGGAACTCCTCACGCAAAATTACAAATGCCATGTGTCGTCCGGGAGTACTATCGCAGGGGAAGAAACGGAGGAGATTAAAATCTATCCCCAGTTCGAAGAACGGCCTACAAAGCGTCTCTTCATAGCGCGCCGCAATGGAATTATCTTACGCGTGGATGAATTTGACTACACCGGACACATTCGATTCGTGTCACTTTTTACGCAAATAGAGTTCGATCAAGGAAAAGTTGAAGAGGCGTTAGTCGAATTGAAGGGTGACGAAAAGCTGATATATGAAAAACGGGAGCGCCGAAGCCGGCCCGTCAATGAAGTGGAAGCGGAAAAGGCGTTGGGCGTTCGGCTCGTGCAACCCACCTATCTCCCCCCCGGATTTCAGTTGTTGGACACGCGTTACATTAAGCGCCGCGCATCAATCGTGTTTCTGAGGTACACTGACGGATTGGCTACATTTTCGCTGTTTGAGCGAAAAGGGAAACACAAATCTCATGATCGTGATCGAAAATCTCATAGAAGAGGCGGTAAAACTATTTCACGCCACGATGTACCGATACACGTAGTGAGACAACATCATACTCATATTCTTGAATGGTCCAATTCCGGAGTCGATTTCACACTGATAGGAGAGCTGGACGCGTCTGAGTTGATTAAGGTCGCAGAATCGGTCATTCTCACAAGCCAAAAAGAAATGAAAAAGGAATAAACGCATGAAACCGAAGGGTTCATCTCGTGGAAATGTCGTAATCCTAACACTATTATGTGTTGGAACTATTGCCGCCTATGCTGCGGAAAACGAAGCCAATAATCGTGATTGGCACCAATGGCGAGGACCAAGCCGAGATGGGATCTCGCTGGAAACCGGTCTACTCAGAGGTTGGTCCGACGACGGTCCGAAAGAACTTTGGCGAATTTCTCTCGGGGAAGGATTCTCGGGCGTTTCGATTTCTGATGGCCGTGCCTATACGATGTTCGTCAAAGGCGAAGATGAGATTGTCGTCTGCCTTGACGCGGCAAGCGGGAACGAGATTTGGCGTTACCTTGATGATTACCGTTTTGAAAATCGACAAGGTGGAGACGGGCCGCGTTCCACGCCGACCGTCGACGGAGACAGGGTTTACGTCCTCAGCGCTTATGGCAGGTTGGTCGCCATTGATGCGCTCAACGGCAAGGAGCTATGGAGTCACGACTTCACCAAAGCGTTCTCCAGTAACGCGCCGCGCCACGGCTTTTCCACGTCCCCAATCATTGAAGGCGAATTACTCCTAATCGAGACCGGCGGAGCGTCCGGAAAAGCGCTTCTGGCGTGCGACAAACGGAGCGGGAAGATAGTTTGGAGTTCGGAGGACGACGCGATTGGGTATTCATCACCCATTACAGAGACGATCTTGGGAAAGCGGCAAACGGTGTTTTTTACGGGTAGAGGTCTCGTCTCGGTGTCTCCGAAAGATGGGGAGATTTACTGGCGCTATGATTGGCCGACCCGCTTCAACGTGAACGCCGCCACCCCCATCTTTATTCCGCCCGACAAAATTTTCATCTCTTCCGGTTACGATATGGGCGCTGCCGTAGTTCAAATCAAGGACATTGATGACGGACTCACGGCAGCCGAAGTCTGGACGAGCCGCGAAATGAAAAACCACTTTTCGTCCTCTGTCTTACGTGATGGATATTTGTACGGCTTCGATAATGCGTTCTTGAAGTGCATCGACGCGAAAACCGGTGAAGACCGGTGGGTCCAACGCGGTTTTGGAAAGGGTTCGCTGATTTACGCCGATGGCAACTTGATTATCCTTGGAGAGGAAGGCAATCTTGCCTTAGCCAAAGCGACGCCTACCCAATATGAGGAGATTGCAAAGAAAAGAATATTTGACGGACGGTGTTGGACCGTCCCCACATTGTCCGGTGGCAAGCTGTATCTGCGGAACACTGAAGAATTGATCTGTTTCGATTGGTCTGAATAGAGGTAGAACTGTCCGATTATCAGCCAGACGAGAGTCATTGGAACAATCCGAGTGCAATTTTTCACGGTCGCCTTGGGATCTCTATCGCGTTCCTTATTCAGTCACTTTATCTATTCGTTCAGTTGATCCTGCTCAGTCGTTCGATCGGTTTCGGCGACACGGTACCAAGTTAAATTTCCACGTTTCCGCCCTTCCAAATTTGCTGGCTTCAGAATACCCTTTCACCTATCCAAAAAATTTACGATTAAATTTTTTTTAGATTAAACTTGACAACTTAACCCGTGTATAGTATAGTTTTATGTATCAGGTTGGAAACAGTCGTAAATCAGCAAGTTTTGGTTGTATCGGAGAGAGGGGGTTATCCGTGCGGAAAAAATTAACACATCGACAAGAGAGAATTTACAATTTCATCTGCAATCAGATTCAAGATGCCGGCTATCCGCCGACGGTCCGCGAGATTGCGGCAGCATTCGAGATCTCTGAAAAGGGCGCTCACGACCATCTTAACGCCATTGAGAAAAAGGATTATATCCGGCGCGTACCGGGAAAACCGCGAGCGATCGAGGTTATGGAGTTCCTGTCCAGGGGTCCGGCTCAATCAATCGAAGTGCCAATTGTTGGCCGGGTGGCGGCTGGCACGCCGCTTCTCGCCTCCCAGAACGTAGACGGTACTTTGCCGTTGCCGAACGATATGGCAAATGGCGACACATGCTTTGCCCTGCGTGTCAAGGGGTCGAGTATGATTGATGCGGGGATTTTCGAGGGTGACTTCGTGGTTGTCAGATCCCAAGAACACGCAGATGCAGGGGATATTGTCGTTGCCCTACTGGATGAAGAAGCGACGGTCAAACGATTTTTCGTTGACGGGGACAAAATCCGTTTGCAACCGGAAAACCCCGCACTGCCCCCAATCATCGTGAATAACGTGCAGATTTTGGGGAAGGTGATCGCGCTTTTCCGTCAGATGTAAGGCTTCATGCAGCTAGATATCGGATATAACGTTTAGCAAAGAAAGTATTGTCATCCTCTCGGCCTGCCTTATTTTATTTCATAGTCAATCAATTCGGCGATGCCGTTTGGCGTTTCTATTTTCACCGGTCCCACTCCTGGCGCTAACCACATCGTTCCCAATCCTAGTTGTGGAATTATGGACCTGCACAGACTTGTGAACTCTTCTTGAATGTCCGATTCTAGGACTCTGCGTAATTTTTCGGGCGCGGAAATCCCGCCTTGATGTCTAAATACTTTAGTTTTCGTTGTCGGATGCCTTGCTTCGTATTGAATCTTAAGACAATCTCCAAAGGTACCGGCAGGTGTTTCAACAGATTCCCAGGCATCACCAATTTTTCCCATAATTACTCCCTTGGCTGCAAAAGAGTGAGTATAGGAGAAAACTTGATCGTTCCCACTTAATCTAATATCCAGTACTTTATAAGTGTGACCGGGAATAAGCGGAAAACGAAGTAATGTCAATTCGCTGTGCGAATCCACTTTTGCATTATAAAAATATAGATAAACTAAAGCATCTAAGTGTTTTTGTTTACGTCTCCACACACCATCATTAAAGGTGTGTCCTAATGTCCATTGAGCGGGTGGTACGCTGCCGCTTTGGCGGATTGTTTTCCGAACAGTCTCATTGATGTCGTTGTTTTTGGCCCGGAGAATAAGACTAGTGAGAGTTGGCGCATATAATGGTGTCTTGAGAAAGTCCAACTGTTCGTCTTTGATTGGTGGGGCATAATGGAAAAAATAGTAGGCACGATGCGAATCAATTTCCTTGTCGATAACCTCCCTTTCCCATTCAGAACCATCGGGATTTCGATAAGCCCAGCGGTTGCCAATTGACATAGGATAATAAAGGGTGGATATAGGCGCGTCGTTAATGGATTTCTCGTCTTCCACAGACTCGACAATCGGTCTGTCTACGGGCTCCTCTCCGCCGCATCCGGAAATCAATAGGATGACAAGAAAAAAGGCAATCCTCCCAACTCTGCTCATCAGAAGAGATTGCCTATTGGAGAAATGTCGGATTAACATTCCTGCCTCCTTAGATTATTGACAGCCGCAGATTTAGTCTCGGTGTTGTCGTCAGCAACGGTACAAGTGCGAAACTGCCGAAATCCCCTCGTCACGTCTTAACCCTCTGGGAATAAAGCCCGAATTCGAAATACGGCAGAAGTTGATGGCGCAACGTGCGGTGCGCGTGAAAGAGATGGGCTTTGACCGTACCGATAGATCGCCCCAACCGACAGGCGATGTCTTTCAAAGCAAGCTCCTCTTTGTAGCGCAGAAGAAAGACGTTTCGCTGGCTGGGAGTCAAGCTTGGGAGAGCGGCGTGTAAAAGGCGCCGAAACTCCTCATTTTCCAACCCCTTGGCGGGATGGACAGGTTGATGATAAAGAACTTCCTCGGATATAGGCTTGTCGCTAAACCAGGCACGTTTCGACTGCCGGCGCATATAATCAATGCAGCAATTGATAGCAATGCGATAGAGCCAACTGTAGAATTGCGAAGCCCTCTTGAAATTCTCAAGGGCTTGATATGCTTTGAGAAAAACGTCCTGGCTAATATCAAGTGCGTCTTCCCGATTTGAAATCATTGAGCAAATAACGCCGTAAATGCGGTCACGGTAGCGAATATAGAGGAAATCAAACGCAGTGGAGTCGCCACGTTGAAAGTGGTCGACAATTTGGGTGTCCGAAGAATGAGGTCCCACGGAAATAGTGACGGAAGACTCTTTACATGTACGAGGTTGATTACTTAATGAATTCGTCGTCATAGGTTTACGCCCCCATCTGTTTGTCGTGTCTCGGTCACGTGTTCACTGCGTGTGATGTAAATCGTGTCATTTCGCATCGTAGAGCGCCAGCTATTACTTTATTTTATTTCATAGTCGATCAATATTGCCCTACCTTCGGCACCTTCTATTTTCACCGGTCCAACTCCAGGCGCCAACCACATCGATTCCAACCCTAATCTCGGCAGCATATGTGTCAACAGAGTTGTTAATTCACTGCGAATTTCTGCTTCCATGTGTTTGCGACGTTTTACCTTCACGTTTTCTGGCGCTTCTGTCTGATCTGTAAACTCTTTAGATTTGACTGTTGGAGGCTTCGCCCCGTATTGAATGTTAAGGCAATCTTCAAAGATGCCTGCGGGCATCGGAACGGAATACGAGCCTTCAACGGTTCCCAAAATCTCCACATCGGATTCAAAAGTATGGTGCATGAAACCAATGGGCGTGGATCCGCTCAATCTAAAAGTGAGCATCTCCCATGTCTGACCGGGAACAAGCGGCAAACGAAGCAGGAATCCCGAGTCATTACGCAAAACCCCGCTTGTGTTGTAATGATACAAGAAGGTTAACCCCTTCTTTCGTGTTTTCCATTCGCCGTTTTGGAATTTCTGAACCCACGTCCAGCCCGGTAAGTTATCGTTGCTCTCGAGAATTACTTGTCGAATCGCATCATTGATGTCGCTGTTTTTGACCTTTAGGACAACACTATTGAGGGTTGTTATATAACCAATGGTGCTAGTATATGTAGTATTTAAATCATAAATGACATACTATATACTGACACGATGATGTGCGATTATGCGCGGTTGACAAATGTTGCGCCTACCTGACCTGCTAACAACCTAGATATAGTATGTCATTGAAAATCATGTACCAATTAACTAGCACCAAAGGTTATATACATTGGAGCTCTGAAAAAGGGGAATTGATTGTCTTCGATAGGCGGATCATAGTTGAAGAGGTGGTAATTGCGCGTGCCAACTTCCTCTGTTTCGGTCACTTCACGCGACCATTCGGATCCGTCGGGGTTGCGGTAAACCCACCGACTCCCGACGGTCATTGGAAAGTAATTGGCAGTGGTGGATACGATTTCCTCGCGATTGCTATCTTCAACGGGATTTTCAGATATGGGATCGTTTATAGTTTCGTCCGCGCACCCGGAGCTTAACAGAATGGCTATAAAGACAGTGGCAAGTGACCAGTAGCCAGTGGCCAGTAAAAACCGCCCCTCGCTCGGTATCTGTCGTGGAGAATTGGATAAACATAATCTAAGTATGTACATTTGTATGTACATTTTTTGCCTCTCGACACCAGGAATAAATATGGTATTTCCAAACGTACACAAAGTCTCTTCAGGCCGTTGGGTCGTGGGCAAACCATCTTCCCTTACTGGACACTGACCACTGGCAACTAATCACTATTTTTTTCACTAGCCACGTGCTACAAACCACTGCCTGTTTTGACATCGTATGAGATTAATTCCGAGATGCCGTCTGCGCGTTCTATTCTTACCGGTCCGACCCCTGGTGCTAACCACACGGCGCCCAACTGCATCCTCGGCAACGCATCCCTGAAAAGCGTCGTCAGTTCTTTGCTAAGCTCATTTTCATAGAGGTCGAGTAGCTTCTGTTCAAATACAGGCCGGGACACGGTAAATTCGGTGGTTTTGAGGAACAACCGCGTCATCTCGTACTGAATTTTAAGACAGTTCGCGAAGGCGCCTGCGGGTGTAACGACCGATTCAGGCTGTCCCGCTATCCCCGAAATCGTAACGTCTGCTTCAAAAGAGTGAAGGTCTCCGACCCCGTCTACGTCCCAGAAAGGAGGCTCATACCAAGTGTCCCGCTCATCCGGACATCGATCACTTTCCACTGCCGATAGGGAACGAGGGAAAAGCGAAGCATAGTCAGTTCACTGTTCCAAACCACGCGCGCGTCGTACCAAAACAAACAGATTAAGGCATCGTTGTTTGTTTCTCTATGCGCCTCGCCATCACGATATATAGTTTCTTTTTTCTCCATTCGGCATACATCGTCTTTAACCCCAGTGTCACATTTTACCCTAATTCCCCATCTGCTAGGAGGTACACGTCCGCTTTGGGAGATTGTTCGCCGCACAGCGTCGTTAAGATCGCTCATCTCGATTCCGTACGTGAGCCGTCCATCAAGGGTTTTTACATAAGGGGTTGATGTATTAACGGAAGTCCCGGCGAAGTCCGATTGATCGTCGCCCATACGGGGACCGTAACCGAAGAAATGGTAAACATGCGAGCCAACTTCCTCGATTTCGGTGACTTCTGTTGACCATTCGGCTCCGTCGGGATTCCGGTAAACCCATCGGCTACCAAGTGTCATTGGAAAGTACTGCGACGATGTCGGGGCTGGCGTTATATTGGCCGCGTCTCCTCCGCCTACGGGGTTGTTGATGGTGTCGTCCGCGCCACATCCAAACAGCAGCAGGATGTAAGCGAAAGCAGGGACTAGGGAGTAGTAATTATTGGGTAGTAACTTGAACATCTTCACCTCCAAATTCAGAGAAAAGAGCAAACGCCCCGGCAGATAGGCCGGGGCGTTTGTCGGGTAACGCGAATAAAATTGTCCATCAATCCTTAGCGTGCGTCAATTCACAGCATCTTCGTCCCTATCGACCTGTAGCTGTCCATTAGGCAATCTGCCTTCCGCGTATGCGTAAGCCCTACCCGGAAGTCCCAAATTGCCAATCTCTATAGCATATGCCGAAACGCTGCCTTCAGATGGACCGGCTTTCTCTTGGTTGCCGACACTACCAACAAAAGCCCTTGCCTTCGCAAGATTGCCTTCAAGCCCGCTGGCGGATGCCGCGGCAGACGCCACGGTAGTTTGGTTAGGCGCATGGTTATAACAGTTAGCCGAAGCCGCGACGGACCCGGCATATGCGTAATAACCAATTACGAGGGTTAACAATAGGGTTGCTGATATGGCGTAAAACAGTACTTTTTTCATGATATTTCTCCTTGTGCGAGGTAAAGTTAATCGGGATTAGACACCCCGTTTACAATCGTTCGGTAAATTAATCGTTCTCAGCGAGAAACGTATAAGGATCGTATCCCGCATGCTCAAAGGGAACAAATCTTATGTCCGGATACTTCGCTTGGAACCCGCCGGTGACAATGTCTGTGGCATCAAATTCGGGCGCAAAAGGGCCTATCGAACCTGCGATATATCTGACTGGAAACGGATTCCCATCGCCATTGTCAATAACCCTTTCTTTCCATTGGACATAAAGTACATCGGGGTAGATGGGATAAATTTGTCCATCATTGTGTCTGATGGTACCGCCCTGAAAATCGTGATCGCCCTGATTCCAGAGTTTTATCAGAACGCGCGCAATCTGCTCATTGCCAGGTTTGTCCCCCTTTCTGTAGCCAGCAGAGCGGAGCCAAACCGGAGTGAACGGGAACTCCTCCGGGACTGGCGGAAAATCGCGTTTTTCTTCGGCGGTGTCGTCCTCAAGTCCCAGCAGGAAGGCTTCAAGTTCCGCATCATCCAACTCGGCGTCGTGGCTTAAGGACTCCAAACTGGAGGATTCAGAACGTTCCTCACGGGTGTCTTGTGCCTGCGCGCTGTCGGACGCCCTAGTTGCGTAGGCGTGCCTTTTGGGCTGCAAAGCACGGGCAAGGATTTCGGCGCGTTCCGGGTTGGGCTTTGGAAGGAGGTATACCGTCTTGGGTTCGACAGGTGCGCTTGCCCGAATCATCAGGACTGTGCCTAAAGAAACGCAAACCGCAAGCACCAAAGCGATAATGCACAACCAGCGTTTCTTGACCGAAGACATGTTTCCCTATCCTTTCGTCTCAATGATACTGGTTATAGTTTGAATCGCGGAGGAAACCGAATGCTCCTCTCGCGTGCGATAATCGTCCGCTTATTGTGGAACGGCTATCGACTCACGTTTCGCTGATGTATTACAGCAAGCCCTATGCCAAAGCCGAAAACGGGCATCAATTTGACGTTGGTGAAGCCGTTGCGTCTAGACGTGGTGGGGGTTCAGGGATTTTTTAGGCGAGAGAATGGAATTCCGTGGCGAGATTAAAAGGCGTGAAACGTTTTGTGTACACAATTCGCGAAAATCGGATCGAAAGCAACATAAAGCCTTACCATGCAAGGGTTTGTCCAATGTAAACACAATGTTTACAAAATTCAAAATGTGTCACCCCTTTTCAGGGATAGGAGGCGGGTGTACGAAGCGGAATTGTATGGCTTGGGAAGCGAAAGCAAAGAACCGAACGACTTCTCAGATTTCGTCGGTTAATTTTCGGACGCGGCTTAGCCGATTGTGCAACGCCTGTCTTGAAATGCCCAAGAGTTGAGCCGCGATAGCCTGATTTCCACCGGCGCGCTTAAGCGCCTCCTCAATCACAAGCGGTTCCACTTCCTTCAACGAGGGCAGGCTTCGTGCACTTGCTAAAGCGTCGGCAAACCCGACCTTCCCTGCTCCGGACGTGGCGTCCTTGTGCAAAACAGAAGTTTGTTCGTTAATTTCTTCGCGGAAAGATCCGGTGGAGAGTACGCCGCCTTTGTGTCTGCTAACGGCATCACGCACCATGCCTTCAAGCTCTCTGATGTTGCCGGGGAAGTGGTAGGTCGAAAGCAATGTAAAGAGTTCGGGCGGCGGGACGGGTATTTTCTTTCCAAACGCTTCGGCGGCTCGTTTGAGGAAATGGGTGACGAGCAAGGGGATATCTTCCTTCCGTTCGTGCAGCGGCGGCAGATGTACATGGTGAGTTCGGAGGCGAAAGTAGAGATCGTCACGAAAAGTTCCATCCGTCATCAGAGATTCGATAGTCCGATTCGTGGCGACGACCGTTCTAGCCTCGCTGGTTCTTGGGGTATCGTCACCCAGTCGATAGTATTGCCCATCCTCCAAAAGGCGCAGGAGTTTGGGTTGCGACTCCATGGCGAGGTCCCCGATTTCGTCAAGGAACAACGTACCGCCCGACGCCTGTTCAATCAATCCTCTTCGATCCGAATCCGCGCCGGTGAATGCCCCCTTCTCGTGACCGAAGAGCAAGTCCGAAAACAGGTGATCGTCAGCCCCTGCGGTATTGACCGGAATAAACGCGCCTGTTCGCCCGCTCAGCCGGTGAATCGCCTCCGCAATCTTCTCCTTGCCGACGCCCGTTTCCCCCGTTATCAACACGGTGTCTCCGGTAACTGCGATGGATTCCACCTGCCGGAAGATTGCGTACATCGCCGGATTTTGGGTGATAATGTCGGAAAACACTTCGGGGTGTTCGGGGCGGTTGGAACTCAGACGCTGCTTCAGTTGGCGATTTTCGGAGCGTAAGTCTCCGACTTCCACCACACGCCGGGTAATGTCACGCCAATCAAATCGCGCCTCGGTTGGGTTCCCATTTTCATCGCGGACGGTTGTGGCATTCAAACTCACATTGATTATGCCTCCATCCCTCTTTCGCAGCGTCTGTTCGGCATCGTGTATCTCGCCGGTCTCCGCAATAACACGAAACAGTTTCTTGGCATCTTCGACACAGTTTTGATGGTATAACTTAAAGGTGGGGTGTCCAACAATCTCCGCTCTGCTGTAGCCCAATGCCTTCATCACGGCCCTATTGCATTTGAGCACCTTTTTCGTCTCCATATCGATAGAAATAACCATATCGTGGGCATGGAAGTAAATGTCGAAATATTCCCTCACCGACTCATCGTTTTCGAGCAATAGCTGCTCCGTTAGCTGCTGTAATTCGGCTTTGTCCTGCTCTAGTTTCGCGACGCGGCGCTGCAATTCATCAATGGGTTGCATTTGGGATTTCTCCTCGTCTTTCATTTTTCCTTGTCTAGGGATTGTTGCCGTTTAAGCTCGACTTTGTACATTTGAGTGGCATAACAGACAGTGTCAATCAAGCGTTGAAGAAAAGCAGGGGAGATTTTAACCATCTGGTCTTTTGGGGTGACCTGTGAAAAAATCGGTAGCGGTTTCCAGTGCTATCACAGCGGAGCAAGATGCTCCGCCTACGGGTTTGGATTTGTTCGGCTTTCCGTACAATCCAACCGCCGTACTTTTGTACAAAGTCGAGTTAAGAACTTGTTTGAAAAGTCATTTCAAGTAGAATCATACGTCTCGAAACCGAGTTTTTGGTTCGAGTTCGCTACATGACAGGTAAATTGGTCTGATTTTCGTCAATTTCGTGTTTTCACGTTGGAAAAAACTCGGTTTCTGTGCTCCTGTTGGACAAGGTGGCAACTTGGGTTATATAAGCATGATTTGTGCCATTGCTGGATCTAACGAGGGCGAGACCGAGAAAACCCTTGCTAGGCTTGACTTTGAAGGATACAGACGGGGAGATCGCGTGAGAGTGGGTGGGGTTAAAAGTGTCCCATAATGGGATAGTTGAAATGGATTGAGCGGGAAGGATGTTGGCAGAAAGCCTGTAATTACGCGGATACGGGCGAGTTTGTCCCAGAACGCTACACCGCCCCATTTTGGAACACTTGAGAAGGGTTTACTGGTAAGTTGCGCCGTGATGAGAAAACGAGATGGGTCCATTCTCCGGTCTTCATGTAAAATAACATGAAAAATCGGTTTCAAACAGACCTATTGGAGCCTTAATCCGACGCAATGAATTGATACAACGTCAATTTCCGATAACGGGTCGATCGGGCAATGTTCAAGGCTTGGGCAGCCTGCGTGACATTATTGTCCATCACCTTGGGTGCATCAGCCAGTGTTTGACGTTCCATCTCTTCAAACGGCAGAATTTTAGTTAAGTCAGGGATCAAGTGAGTGAATAGCGAACGATCAACTGAACGGATAGTGAAGGCGATAGCTAATCCTGATAGAGATCCCTCAAGCGAGTAAGTAAGGAGTGCGAGGGCGATCTCACTAATCCAGTCACTCGATCTCTCCCTACAAAAACATTGACTTGCCTTGGTAATCTAAGATAGAATCCGACTACAATTGTTCGGCTTCATGGTTGGCATTACGGCATACGTAGACCGCACGAGATTCGTATCAAAGTAGAGGATTGAATGGTGAAGCGCCCTCCCACATCCGCACTTCTGTGTGAATCGCAGATGGGTCTGTTCGCGGATTTCTACGAGTTCACCATGGGCCAGGCGGATGTGAATGACGGAAACCATGCGATTTGTACCGCGAATTACTTCGTGCGCTCAATTCCACAGGGGCATTATCTCATCCTCGCCGGGATGGAGCAAATTGTTCACTACATCTTGAATCTTCGTTTCACTGATGCCGACCTAGAGTGGCTTCGGAAGAGTCAGATGGCGCCGAATATGAGCGACGAGTTCGTCGACTATCTTCGGGGTTTCAAGTTTCGCGGCGATATCCACGCCATACCCGAGGGAACGCCCGTTTTTGCAAATGAGCCGTTGATAAATATCACCGGACCGACAATCGACGTTCAGATGTTCGAGACCTACCTCCTGAGCGTCATGAATTTCCAAACGCTAATAGCGACCAAGACTTCGAGAATGGTTCGCGCCGCGCGCGGCGGCATCTGCTTTGATTTTGGCGCGCGACGGGCACATGGGCGCGATGCGGGCATTCTAGCGGCGCGAGCGTCGTTTATCGGTGGCGTGGCGGGAACTTCCTTGGTCGCTGCCGGGAGGTATTTCGATATTCCCTGCGTCGGGACGGTGGCGCACAAGTTTATCCTGGACCGACCCGTTGAATTAGAGGCGTTCCGTGCCTACGCCAAATCCTTTCCGCACGATACGGTGTTGCTCATCGACACGTATGACACGATTCAAGGGGCGAAAAATGCGTGCCTCGTCGGAAAGGAGATGGAAGCGCAGGGTTATCGCTTAAGAGGGGTGCGGCTTGACAGCGGCGACCTTTTGAAACTTAGTCAAGAGGTGCGATCTATACTTGATGTGGCAGGACTCACCTACGTTCAAATCTTTGCCAGCGGCGATTTAGACGAATTCAAAATCGACCAACTAACAGCACAGAAGGCACCGATTGACGGATTCGGCATCGGCACACGGCTGGCGACAGGCGCCAACTTCAAACCACTGACGGGTGAAGGCGGGGTGTCCGCGTTACCCGGCGTGTATAAGCACGTCGAGCGTAATGACGGAAGCGATGTGATTCCCACAATGAAATTTAGCGATGAACCGGGGAAATCGACGCTACCCGCACGAAAGCAGGTGTATCGTTTCCTCAACGCCGACGGCTGTTACGAAAGGGACGCGATTAGCCTTTGGGGTGAGTCTTCTCAAGAAGGCGAGGCATTGCTCGTGCCGATTGTGCATCAGGGGAGATTAGTCTACGATTTTCCTTCCGTCACGGAATTGCAAGCCAGAGCAACGGAGGAACTATCAAAGCTGCCCGAACGTCACAAGACGTTAACCGACGGCGACACATACCCTGTTACATTAAGCCCGCAATTGACACGGTTGCGCTCTCGATTGAGCCGAGAAAGCGGGTCTGTCTCCCAAAATTGAGGAGATCCGTTCCATTCCAAATCAAGGTTATATTGAACTACTGTCCAAGGGAGAGAAAATGTCCATAGGTCGATTCCTCAGATTGATTTCCCCGTCTTTCGTTCTCCTACTCTTTTTTGCGTGCGGCGGCGGAGAAGAGATTGTAAAGGAACCCGCGACGGATGTGAATCCGGACAAAGTTGTTCCCAATTACTTTCCCATGACCGTCGGCAGCCGATGGGTTTACCGAAATCTTGACGGTTTTGAGTGGGTACGCGAAGTTAAGGAATCCAAGGATATCGGCTTGTATCTCTACCATGTCTTCAACTATCATCCACCGCTAGACGATGTCAATTTCGAGTTCCTCAAGACGCCCGCTTATGCCGTAGCTCCCAACCGACTTCTACTTCTGGTTGAAAATGAGATTGATGACGCCGTCAGGGATGCAATCCATCACGTTGACAAATTCTATCTCGAATACTACAAGACAAAAATTGTCTCCGATGGCGAATTCACGATTCTTCGCCTTCCACTTTCCGCCGGGCTGACATGGGATGCGCTCAATATTAGTCTGAGAGGAGGTGAGGGCGTTGGTGAGTTTAGCCATTCATTTGAAGCCGATTGGGCAGTCACGGGAACTGCCGGCTTCCACGAATCCGTTGAAACGCCTGCCGGCAGTTTCGAGAGATGCCTAAAAATCCAGTACGAGACAAAGGAGTCGATAGAATTTGAGTGGGGCCCCGACGAACGAGGCCGCGACTTTTGGGAGGATGTATGGCGCGACCGCGAAAAACCTCTCCGCGAAGAGTTGTCGTCCGTGTTTTCGAACTTAATGCCGAACTTAAATTTGGAAACGGTGTGGTTAGCGCCAGGGGTGGGACCGGTAAAGATAGAGAGTACGGAGAGAACCGCAGAATTGATTGAATACCATCTTGCGGAGGAACGATAATCGCCGGTTATGGGTCAACAGACCTGCGAAACGACGCGACCTATCTCTCCAACCCCGGGCACACCGGAGCCATTCCTCAATCGACATTGGGAGGAAAAAGAGAATATGTGTTATCGACTGTTGCGCGGAACGCTCTGCATTCCGATTCTGTTGCTTATGATTCTTGGATGCGGAGATGGAGATGAGGGGATAACAAGAGAAATTGTCGCAAGACCTGTCGAGGAGCCGCCAAACTACTATCCAAATACGATCGGGAGTCGATGGGTTTACCGGAGCCCGGACGGCGTCGAGTGGGCGCGTGAAGTCACGGAAACGGCGGAGATTGGTCTGCACCTTTATCACGTCTTCAACTACGATCCCCCAATCGAAGACACACGATTTAACTTTCTCAAGACCCCTTCATACCGGATAACTCGAAATCGTGTCCTTTTCTTCGTCGGCGACGAGATTGATCGCGCCTACAAGGAAGATTTGACGGATCTTCTTCGTGAAAGTTATCAGGAGTTTGGAGACATCAAGATTAATGTGAACGCCGTTTCTCAAGAGGAACTCGTCTTTTTCCGCATTCCGCCCGCTCGCGGAATTCAGTGGGAAGTCATCAACATGAAGGCATCCGGAAATGTCGTTTTTCGGGATCAGGGTAATTTCATTCTTCCGTTTGAAATCAACTGGGCAAACTCGGGAATCGTCACCGCCTTGGATTCAGTCGAAACTCCAGCGGGAACATTCGATGATTGTTTCAAAATCCAATATGACTCTAGGGTTACCGCGACCGTTAATCACGAAGAGGAAGAGCTACTTCGCACCGAAGTGCAGAACATTTGGCTAGCGCCCGAGGTCGGAGTGGTGAAAATCGAGGACGAAGACGGAACGACCGAATTGATTGAGTATACTATCGCAGAGTAGGAACTGCCGCTGATACGAACTCCGCCTTTGGTAACTAATAGCGGGGAAGGAATCATATCACGGACGGTACGCAGGAGGACTGCCGCCCGCGACAGATTTTCACACAATGGACAACGGGCAATCTGAAGACACAGGCGTTGCAGAGAGGCATTTCGACGCTATTGTGCTAAGCGATGGTAAAGCGGGGCATACGAACCAATCACTCGGCGTCGTTCAGCGGCTTGATGCCTGCCGTCCGCGGTGGGTAATCGTCAAATTTCGGGGGAAGCGTTACGATAATTTTCTTCGATTGCTGATATGCGTGCTTGGCGGTCTTCAACTGCCTCATTGGTTTATTAAGCAGCTACTCCGCGTAGGACTGCAAACGGAAACCCTTAATGAGATACTCGCCGCGGAACGGGCAGATGTGGTTCTATCGACCGGTTCGTCCGTTGCTTCGATCAACCTGCTACTCGGTCAGTTCTTCGATGCGATGACCGTGACCTGTCGTCGTCCGTCCCCCATGGGCACGATTTACTTCGATTTAGCCATACTCCCGCAGGAGAATTGGCCCCGTCAGGAGAAAAAGCACGTCTGTAAGACAATTGGCGTCCCCAACCCCGTCTTCGAAGACAAGCTAAACGCGCGGCGCAGACAGCTACAGATGGAGTTGAATCTACCGAACCAACCACGAATCGGTGTCCTAATCGGCGGTGAAGACCGCTACGACACCATTACCGAGGCAACAGCAACGCGGCTGATTGACGATTTAGAAGAAGTCACCGGAAAACTCGATTGTCAGATACTGTTGACCACTTCGCGCCGCACCCCGCCCGCGGTGACCGAATTGATTTGCCTGCGCCTGTCGGATTCCGATGTCTGCCCCGTTTTGGTGTTGGCGGACCGAGAATGCAACATTCCCAATCCCGTTGAAGCAATCCTCGCGCTCGCGGATCTGATTCTTGTCACCGAAGACAGTTTTTCAATGGTCTGCGAAGCCGCCAGCAGCGGACGCCGCGCCCTCATCGTACGGATCGATCACAAAACGCGGCGGCGCCCCAAACGATGCCGCGCCTACCCCGAGATTATGCATCACGCCTCGGTCGAATGGTACAACGTTGAAACACTAGAGCGGCGCGTCCGGCAGGTTTTGACGGAACCCGTGCCAGCCGCATCTTTGCGTGATACAGAGGTTGCGGCGGCGGCAGTCGTCCGGATGCTCGGTAAGTAGCCTCAGAATCGGTGTTTCAGCCCCCTAGTTTGTCCGCTTCCTTTGCCAACTGAAAGTCCAAATCACTGATGCCCCCTACGTCGTGCGTCATGAGGTCAATTGTGACGCGGTTGTAGACGTTGAACCACTCCGGGTGGTGGTTCATTTTTTCGGCTATGAGCGCAAGGCTCGTCATAAAACCGAAGGCTTCAACGAATGATTCAAACTGGAACTGCTTATGCAGTTTGCCATCCTCGACGCTCCAACCTGCGACCCCTTCCAAGTGCGCCTCAATCTCCGAACCATTAAGTTTTTCGGCAGCCATGAATTACCTCCTAAACGTATCGTTTAATCTATTGTAGTGGAATTCAAGATTAGAGTCAAACAAATAGGCGGATGCGGTGCGGTTTTTAGCGGGTAGGAGGAGTTCCCACCGACTCCCGAAATTTAGGACTCTAAGCTCGACTGCGTACAATCGTACATTAGGGATCAACCGAGCGCATAGATTAACGAAGAGAATAACGACCGCGATAGAGATTTCGGAGTAGATACGAGGGAAGATTCTCATTGACCGATTCGAGGAAGAGGGGTAGAATGAAGCGGCCAAATAATGTGCAATGGAAGACGACTACTACATTCTTCAGGGTTAGCAAAACAGGCTGCGGGCTCCTTGGTGACGGGGAAAAGAAGCATACAAATTATGCTTAAACTTGCAAAATAATCAGCGTATTCAATTGTGGTTCCCCTTTCCACACTTTACATTTGGAGTGAGGGATAGCATCCTACAGGAGGAGGCATGAAAGCGGCAGTCCTGTATGAACCGAACCAACCGGTCATTGTCGAAGATATTGAGATGGATCCTCCGAAAGAGGGTGAAATCCTTGTCAGAATGGTGGCGACGGGCGTGTGTCATAGTTGCTATCACGTTGTTACGGGATTGCTCACGCCTCCATTGCCAACCGTGCTAGGCGACGAAGGTGCGGGCGTGGTTGAAGAGGTCGGAAAAGGGGTTACGCTGGTAAAACCTGGCGACCACATTATTCTTTCATGGATGGAATCCTGCGGTCATTGTATCTATTGCGTCCAAGGTCGTTCCAACCTTTGCTTAACAGGGAGTGAGAAAAAGGAGGGGTTTCTTCCGGACGGCACGACGCGTTTCAAGAAAAACGGGAAACCTATTCATCATTTTGCGACGGTAGCGTCTTTCGCCGAGTACAGCGTGATTCCTGAAACCTGCGCGGTACCCATCGACCGTGATATCCCATTAGACAAGGCTGCACTCATTGGTTGCAGCGTCACGACCGGAGTGTGTGCCGCCACCAACACCGCACAGGTGCGTCCAGGTAGCAGTGTCGCCGTGTTTGGCGCAGGCGGCATCGGTCTGAATGTTATTCAAGGGGCTGTCATTGCCGGCGCGGAGAAAATCATCGCGGTCGATCTGCTGGAGTCAAAACTGGAATTTGCGCGGCAGTTCGGCGCCACACATACGGTGAATGCGGATGAGGTCGATCCGATAGAAGAGATTCGCGCCCTGACGGATGGACTAGGAGTCGAGTATGCGATTGAAGCGATCGGGACACGTACTACCTACGAGCAAGTGCTGTATGCCCTACGGAACGGGGGAACTGCCGTCTGGGTGGGCGCGCCTCCGCGAGAGCCGCTTTCCCTTGATCCGGGAGTGGTTTTCTGGGGCGAGAAAACGTTAAAAGGCTGCTGTTACGGATCATCTCGGTCTCGGTTCGATATGCCGCGTCTACTTGCGCTCTATCGCGCCGGCGTCCTCAAACTGGATGAATTAATCACCCAGACCTATCCGTTGGAGGACGTGAATACCGCCTTCAATGATATGCTGGACGGGAAGGTCGCGCGCGGTCTGATTCTCCTCTGAGCCGCCGCACGGTTCGACGCCGGGAGAAAGGACAGAGGAAAGACGGTGGGAACTGATGGAAGAATACAAACATACCCAAGTTGGTTACATACATGTCATCGCGTGGAGCGCGATAATCCTGGTTTTAGCTTGCATAAATGTCTTTATAGGATTTGAACCGTATACTTTAATTTTCCTGATTTTATTGGCCGTATTGCTGGCACTGCTCTCGACATTGACGGTAAGAGTCGGCGGCGGAGCGATTACGGTTCAATTCGGGGTGGGAATTATCCGTAAACGCATTCAGTTAAGCGACGTTGAGACTTACGCGAAAGTACGGAATCCGTGGTACTATGGTTTGGGGATTCGATACACGCCGCGCGGCTGGCTTTACAATATCTATGGTCTTTCGGCGATTGAACTTCTAATGAAGAACGGTAGGACATGCCGAATCGGGACCGACGACCCCGAAGGGTTCGCGCAGGCGCTTCAAGAGGCGTTGGATGAAGCAGTTTCCCGGTAGATGTGTGTCAAATTTATTGTGAATGGAGGAAAGGGCGAAGAATTCAGAACGTGGCACAGCGAGACTATACGGGCTGAAGTCGGCATTCAATCAAGAAATCAGACATGCGTTGGAAGCAATCAACAACAATGTACTTTAAGTGACTGTCCTTGGCATCCAAGGGAAGGCTTTTTCATAATTCGTCATCGCCTCCTATCTACCTGTCGCCCCGCTGGGGCTTAGGTTCGTGGTGTTTAGGCATTTCTACACACCTTCAGGATCTCTATCGCACTCGCTATTCGCTCGCTTGATCTATTCGTTCGCTTGATTCCTTCAGGGGCTTTCAATTTTGGTGGGCAGTGCCCACCTTACAGATGCACTAAAAGCCCAACCTAGCGGAATGGGTAGCGCCACGTGTAACAAAGCAGATTGAATGTCCGCGGTAAATCTACAAAAATCATTAGGAATGAAACATGGCCAGTTCCCATTATGAAACTGTCATCGGCTTAGAGATTCACGCCGAACTGAATACGAGAAGTAAACTCTTTTGCAATTGCGAGGTGGCGTTCGGCACCGATGCCAACACCCGAACATGCCCTATCTGTTTGGGGATGCCGGGTGTGTTGCCGGTCTTGAACGAGCGAGCGTTTGAGTTCGCGCTCCGCGCCGCGGTAGCCCTGAATTGCAAGATTTCGCCCGCCTGCACCTTTGACCGCAAGAACTATTTTTATCCCGATCTGCCGAAAGGCTACCAGATTTCACAAAAATACGCCCCATTGGGCCGAAACGGTTATGTCGACTTTGAATTTGAGGGTAAAACCCACCGGACACGTATCCATCAGATTCACTTGGAAGAGGACGCGGGCAAGCTGGTTCACGCAGATGTAACGGGCAACGCGAATCGGAGCTATGTTGATCTCAACCGTGCGTGCGTTCCGTTACTCGAAATCGTCAGTGAACCGGACCTAAGATCGCCCGACGAAGCGATCGCCTATTGGCGTGCGGTCAAGGAGATTCTTGAATATATCGACATTAGCGACTGCAATATGGAGGAGGGAAGTTTTCGATGCGACGCCAATATTTCGTTGCGTCCCATCGGCAGCCAAGGGTTCGGAACGCGCACGGAGTTGAAAAACAAGAACTCGTTTCAACACGTTTTGGCAGCACTGAAATATGAGGAAAAACGCCAAGCTCGGATATTGGATGACGGCGACGAAATTCATCAGGAAACGCTGTTGTTCGATCTAGACACAGGTCGAACGTCGCCTATGCGAAGCAAAGAGGAGGCTCACGATTATCGCTATTTTCCCGAGCCGGACCTCGTGCGCACCAATGTTAGCCCGGAAAAGATTGAGGAAACTCGTTCCGCGTTGCCCGAGTTGCCCGCAGCGCGTCGAAAACGCTTTGCGACAGCTTATCAAATCCCCAATTACGATGCGGAGTTTTTGACAGCGACACGCGAGATGGCCGACTTTTTCGACGAAACTGCACGTTCAAGCGGAGATCCCAAAGCTTGCAGCAATTGGATTATGGGAGACTTGTCGGGGTTGTTAAATAGCGCCGGGCTTGAGATTCAAGAAGCTAAAGTCACACCAGAACATCTCAGCGACCTCATTAATCTAATCAAGGACGGTACAATTAGCGGGAAGATTGCCAAATCCGTACTCCCGGAAGTTTTTGAAACGGGGAAATCGCCGCGCCAGATCGTTGAAGAGAAGGGGCTTGCTCAAATCTCCGATTCGTCGGCAATCGAAACGATCATCGATCAGGTTATCGTGGACAATCCGGGGTCGGCGCAGGATTACAGGGATGGCAAGAAGAAGGCAATCGGTTTTTTCGTCGGGCAGGTCATGAGAGCTACCAAAGGGAAAGCAAACCCGCAGATGGTCAACCAGATTCTGAGGCAGAAACTGGATACTTCCGATAAAGAGTGATACTGAAGGGAAACGGCAGAGAGGCAGTCCAAGAATGCAGGAACGATGCAGAGATAACTCAGAATTGATGAAAACCTCTGGATCACCAGAGAAAATCAATTTGAAAGGGCTTACGTTGCCCGAATTAGCGGGACTTGTCGCTGAATGGGGTGAGCCAAAATATCGAGCGGCGCAACTCGCTTCGTGGATTTACAGCAAACGTGTATCGAACTTTGAACACATGAGCAATTTGCCCAAGGGCTTTAGAGCGAAGCTAATGAATGAAGCCTCTATCAGTGAAGTGCGCGCCGCCCGATGCACAGTCTCAGATGCGGATGTTGCGACCAAGTACCTGTTTGAACTCACGAGCGGCGATAAGGTTGAGAGTGTCTTAATGCACGACCAAGAGCGCACGACCATCTGTATATCTTCGCAAGTGGGGTGCGCTATGGCTTGTGATTTCTGCGCAACGGGGAAAATGGGATTTTTCCGCAACTTGAGCGCGGCCGAGATATTGGATCAATTCACGGCAATTGAAAGGGATTTGAGCAAGGACAAGACGGTGACCAACATCGTATTCATGGGCATGGGAGAGCCGTTAGCCAATTATGATCAGACTCTGAAATCGGTGCGTCTGTTATCGGATTCGGATGGCTACGGGATGTCCGAGAAACGAATCACCATCTCAACGGTGGGGCTTGCCCCTCGGATGCGGCAACTCGCCCAAGAAGGGTTGAAATGCAACCTCGCGTTATCGCTCAATGCCACGACGGACAGCGTCAGGACTCGTTTGATGCCGATCAACGAAAAATATCCCATCGACGAAGCGCTTGATGCCGCGAAAGAGTGGGCGCTTGCAACGAAAAGAAAAGCCACGCTTGAATACGTACTTATCCGAGATGTCAACGACACGGACGCCGACGCGAAGCGACTACGCAAACTGATGAGTCGGCTGCCGTGCAAGCTCAACCTCATCCCGTTCAACGAGATTGAGGATTCGGAATTTCGCCGACCGGGACTCGATCGAATTGAGCGTTTTCGTCAACTCGTCGCATCCGCACAGCACGTCGCCCCCATCCGATTCAGCAAAGGACACGATATCGCCGCAGCCTGCGGCCAACTTAGGACAGACTTCGGAAAACCGGGAACCATGATACGCAAGGCTTCCTGATACTTCAGGTTATTTTCGGCTGTGCCGAATTAAAAATCCAGTTCCGAAGATTCCAATGTTTGCCTTCCACAGCCAACGCGGCAGCGTAGCCGGGGGCGGGGGCAAACGAATTCAGAGACCAGAGCGCGGCTTCAGCCGGATTCCATTCTGTACGCAACAGCGCCGCAGGCAGCCCTGGGGTGATTGAAACGTCGAACTGGTGCAGCGGAAGGGAAAACCCCTCGCCTTTAGCTTTGATGAACGCCTCTTTGCGCGTCCAGCAATCAAAAAATGTCTGAAGCTGGCGGGACTGAGGGAGTGCTTGAAGTTGAGCGTACTCTCGCTCCGAAAAGAATCGCTTGGCAATCCCGAGTAGGTTGATATCTTCGCGGATAAATTCTACATCAACCCCAATCTCCCGTTTTTGAGTGACTGCATAGAGGGCGAGGTCGCGTGAATGAGACAAATTAAAACTCAAAGCGCCCGCTTCCACCGAAAGCTCCGGCTTGCCGTAGGGCGTGTACCGGAAACGAAACCAGGCTGGGTGTCGATTCAGATACATTCCTAGAATTGTTCTGAGCACCCCTCGACCAACAATGAACCTGTCGCGGTGTTTTTTAAATCGGAAGCGCTCGGCTCGTTTTTGTTCATCCGATGCGAGAGTCTGTCTCAAACAATCAAGCTCCGATGGATTGCGGTCTAGTGACGCTTTCCACACGTGGACATCATCTTTTTCAAGAACAGGCGCTTGCGGTGGTTGTTCCCAAGAATGTCCGGGAGATGCCATAACGTCAACCTCTGAAGACCATCAATGAGCTGCCGCAAAAGAAAGCGATCAGCATCAGCGAAAATTGTTGGTGGATAAGGCTAATTGCAGAAGATGTCTCCATCCACGCGCTTCACCCCAATCGATTCTTATTCAGTCGCTTGATTCCACCTAAACTGATTATAGCAAAAGGTGGAAACAGCATCAATGGAATCTGTCGCCGGTTGGTATAATCGCAGAATCAAAGTGTAATTTGGAGATTGCTCCGACGGGACACAATGGAATGTAAGATCAGGGGAAACGCATCTAAATTTTCTGCATCATAAGAAAGAAAATCAGGCTAAGTTTGTGACATTATTTTGGGATTCGTAGGTTGGGTTGAACGGAAATTCGTTAGTAATCGCTAATCTTGTAACAGTTTTCGAGTGCCTATTTCGCTTGAACGCGCCAAAATTTGAGTGAAACCCAACATGAATCGTACGGCCTACCACCATGAGACCTCCTCTGCAATTAGATGCGTTTCCCCTGAATGTAAGATTTTCCTTGATATATTTCCGGAGATGGTTTAATATATTTCTAATAAGTTTCAGCAGCGATCTTTGTAAAATTGTAAAATTCTACATCGTAGCAGGTTCGAGTCCAATTATAGCCGGGAATGAAGCGCGGAATGATTGGCTTGGCACCATTCAATTATATTCGACTACAGTTTGGAGGAACTCAAAATGAAACGATTTGTGTGTTTTAACCTTTGCCTTGCATTTGTTATCGTTACCGTAACGCTTGCAGGTTGCGGCGGTGTGCAGATTATTCCAATCGGAGCAAAAGTTCAGAACGCCGACAAAAAGTTTGATAAAGCGGAAGCCTACCGTATCAAATCTGACAAAGATACTGAGCGAGAAAAGTGGCGCGAAGAAGTAGCGGAAAAGAAGATGCTCTATGATGAAGCGCTTAATGCTTATGCCGAAATAATTGAGCGGGAACCGACCGGCAAGTATGCCCAGCGATCCCACTATCAGATTGCCGAAATTTACAAGAAGCGCTACGAGTGGGACACAGCTACCGAACATTACGACGCGATCATAGAGATAGCACCATCAGGTTACTACGGCGGTCAAGCAAAAAGCGGCATCGCCAACATTCGCAAGTATCGCAGGTTGATCGAGGAGAAACGGCGCAGATACCAAAATTATCTTGCGCTGTATGAACAAACCAACGAGCAGGAACACTACGACACTGCCGCTCTAGCGTTGTATGACGTCGCCGACAGTTACGAACAGCTAGGGAACTATCCGGAGGCGATTGCATATTATCAGCGGGTGGTCGATGAATTTTCGGAGCATGACAAGGCGGCTCCGGCTTTGACGAAGATTGGCTATATTCACTTCTATAAGTTGTACGATTATCTGGGTGGTTGGCCTGCGTACGTCAAGGTGATTGAGATGTATCCCGACTCTTACGAAAAGACGGAAGCGGAACGGCTGCTGAAAGACACTGAGCGTACCTTAACGGAGATTGCCCAAAATCAAGCGGAGATTAAGCGGTATCGCAGCAAAAAGGCGATAGAATATGAAAATAGCGGGCGGGTGATACTGCCGAACGAAAGATACGGTGGTCGTTATGTCGACATTGTCGTTCAATGCTTTCAGTATATCGGTCGGCGTTGGGAAGAACTTAGAAATTTCCCCAATGCCATTGTCGCGTATCGGACGTTAGTCGACCAACTCTCTTACAAGAAATTCGCGGCTGCGGACGCGCGTTATCAAATTGCCAGATTATATCAACGGAACGGGCAACTTGAACAAGCAATCGAAGCCTATCAGGACCTGTTTAAGAACAATCCCGAATCTACCTGGCGTGCAGAAGGAGTCTACCAGCAAGCTGTCTGTTACCGTGGTATTCGTGAGTTTGCCAAGGCCTATGAAACCTTCAAAGCATACATGAGCCTCGGCCGCAACGTGGAATACTATCGTGAAGCGGAACAGATTGTCCGTCAGTTTGAGATAGATCAGGACGGAGATGGGCATAAGTTCTACATCGAACAGGAAGCCGGAACGTCAGACCGAGATCCGAACGATCACCCTGGCGCAAAATCCTAATTGAATCATCAATTTCATCAAACCAAAAAAGCAGGGAACAGCATTCGTTCCCTGCTTTTTTCATAAGTGATGCATTTACCGGAGATGAATTAAGGGGATTAAATTGGATCATTACAAATCGCAGTGGACGATGAATCGTCCTAAGATAAACCTGTTTCCGAAGTTGCGTCCCTCGGTCATAAATTTGGAGTAACCCAAGTGAAGAATCACGTTATCCACTCTTTTCTCGCATTGGTGATCCTCGTTTTAATGCTTGCAGGTTGCGGCGGGGTGCGGATTAGTTCACCCGACTTAAGCCTCCGGGATGCGGATAGGCTGTTTGACGCAGCGGAAGCGTTTAATGTCGAAGCCGACAAGGATAAGGAGGGGGAAAAGCGGCGGGAGCAAGTTGAGCAAAGGAAGTCACTTTACGATGAAGCGCTTAACACCTACAGGGCTGTCGCCAAAGCCGCGCCGACCGGCAAATTAGCCCAGCGTTCTCTGTGGCAGATTTCGGAGATCTACAGCAGACGGTACGACTGGGACAAGGTCATCGAAAGTTACAACGCAATCACTGCCATCGCACCATTGAGTTATTACGGGGATCGAGCAAAAAGCGCCATCGCGGACATGCGCAAATATCGTGGGCTGATTGAAGAGGCACAACGTAAATACAAAGAGTACAGTGCGCTATATGTTCAGAACAACGCACGGGAAAGCTACGACATCGCCGCTCAAGCGTTGTATGATGTTGAAGAAAGTTACGAAGAACTGGGGGACTACTCCGAAGCGATCTCGTATTACCAACGGATGGTAGATGAATTTCCAAAACATGAAAAAGCGCCCGTGGCATTGTCGAGGATCGGCCATATCCATTTTTACAGGTTTTACGATTATAAGACTGGTCGGCCCACGTTCTACAAAGTGATAGAGATGTATTCCGATTCCTATGAGGCAACGCAAGCGATTCGATTGCTGAAAAATACTGACCGCACCTTAAGGAGATTGTCAATTGCGAGACGGACATTGAGCAGTATCGAAGCATGAAGGCGAAAGAAAATGAAAAAAGTGGTCGGAAAATTGTACCAAACGAGAGATATGAAGGACGCTACGTTGATATCGTCGCCCAATGTTTTCAGTTTATCGCACGGCGTTGGGAATATCTCAGACATTATCCTCGTGCTATTGTCACTTGCCAAGCCCTGGTGGACGAACGTTCGGATAATGAATCGGCGGTTGCTGATGCGCTATATCAGATTGGCAGGTTATATCAATTGAACGGCCAGCTCGATCAAGCAATTGATGCCTATCAGGAACTGTTTGACAACAATCCCGAATCTGTCTGGCGCGCCGAGGGAATCTACCAACAAGCTGTTTGCTATCGTGAAATTCGGGAATTTACCGAGGCTTATAGAGGATTCAAAGCCTACATGAATCTTGGAAGTGACGCGGAATATTATCAAGAAGCCGAGCAGATCGTCCGCCAGTTTGAGACTGATCAGGATGGTGACGGTTATAAGTCTTATGTCGAACAGGAGGCTGGGACATCGGATCAAGATCCAGCTGATTTCCCGCGTGCGAAATCCTAATCGAGTCCGAATCTCCACGAAATGGAGGAAATGACATCCACTGATTCTTTAGAATCGAGGAATACCGAAACACTAGATTAACAGTTGAACGCGGGGACGATCATCTGGGGACAGTACGCTATTGATGCGTTCACGAATAACGTCTGGCGTATATCGGCGTGAGAAATGGGTGAGTACAATATGTTCGCTTTCAAAAGCAGCCAATAAGGCCGGCATATCGTCAAGATGCAGGTGCATTGATCTTTCCGCGCGTTTGCGGTGTTCCGGGGTCAGGAAGGTACACTCACAGATTAAGACCTTGCACTGTCGCAACAAGGGATGCGCATCGAGGTCGACGCGTTGCGTATCTCCCAAGTATGCGATCAACGGCAACTCGACCTGAGCGGTAACCTTTGTACCGGATCGCCGCAACTCTGCAATTTCCTTCCCCGGCAAGCCGTGGAACTCCGGTTTCAGTTTCTCGCGGGTTTCACAAATAAGGTATCCGACCGACGGCACTCTATGGTAACCCGGCAACACATGCGCGACCAGATTTTGCCGGAACGGAATCCGATCTCCCGCCTGAACCGGCGCAACATGATAGTCCCACACGTCGCCGCAGTCGAGTATCGAAATCCTGTCCAAGATACTCCGCAACTGCTCTACACCAGCCTTTGGAACATAAATTTTCCCGGGCGGTATCCCGGCAAGCCAGCGTTGACTGATATATATCGGCAACCCGAAGTAGTGGTCCAAATGAAAATGGGAGATGAATACATGCTCGGTGCCTATGAAACTCATGGGGCATCGACCGAGATCGAAAATAAGGTCCAATTCCTTCACGCGTATGTATGTGGCAACGGCGGAACCGGATTCGCCTTCGATTAGTAAATCTCCGCACTGTAACGAGACCATCTCTAGTGAAAACCTCTCCTTCTCACGTCAAAAGTACCTACGCGCAAACTAGGTCCGAGATTCCTAACAAAGCGTTATATTCGATTCAATTCATTTTGTACACTGCGGTAGGTTCGGTTAGGAAATCGAACCTACCGCAGTGTACAAAATGATAATAGGTTTTACTATAGTATCGGCAGTGCAAACACAATTAAACAGATGAATAATAGTCAGGGAAATTATAACGTGCAATATATCTATTTTCAAAGATGATTGGAGGATGTATATGAGTGTCAAAATCGGGGTGATTGGCGGCAGCGGCTTCTACCAGATGGAGGGACTAAGCGACATAGATGAGATTGACCTCGACACCCCTTTTGGGAGCCCCAGCGATTCGCTGATATCGGGCACGATTGAAGGGAAACGGGTCGTATTCCTGCCGCGTCACGGTGTGGGACATCGTCTACTGCCCTCGGAGATTAACGTGCGGGCCAATATCTATGCCCTCAAAAGCCTTGGGGTCGAATGGATTATCTCCGTGAGCGCCGTGGGAAGCTTGAAATCGGAGATAGAACCGCGCCACTTTGTTGTTCCGGATCAGTTGTACGATCACACCAAGAATCGGGTAAGCACATTTTTTGGAGAGGGGTTATCGGCGCATGTCAGTCTCGCTCATCCGTTCTGCCCCGTTCTACGTGACCTCATCTATGAGGGCGGCACTTCTGTCGGCGTCACAACGCATAAGGGCGGCACGTATATCTGTATGGAGGGTCCCGCCTTTTCAACACAGGCTGAATCGAATGTGTACCGACATCTCGGCTTCGATGTCATCGGTATGACGGCGGCTACGGAAGCAAAGCTTGCGCGCGAAGCCGAAATTTGCTACGCGACGCTCGCTTGCTCGACGGATTACGACTGCTGGCATCCGGACCATGACAATGTCACGGCGGAAATGATTCTGCAGCACCTGCTTGCCAACGTGGAAACGGCGAAAGAGGCAGCCAAAGCAATCATTCGCAGGATTCCGGGCGAGCGAACCGGTTGCGCGTGCCCAACCGCTCTTGAAAAATCAATCGCAACCAATCAGAAATCGATTCCCGATGCTACACGCCGCAAATTAGATTTGCTCATCGGCAAGTACATGACGTGAACATGGGTGACATAGGCTCAACACACTCCATCTCGCATGTGCACCTCACGGCTCAGTTAACCGTCTCGGGTTGATCATATCCGACAATCTCTCCCGTCTCCGGGTCAAAAATTGCGCCGTACCTTCCGGGCGGCGCACACTCTATATCGGTGCGCATCGCCAACTTCGAGTTCACATCTACCAAATAGTAATGTTTATAGTACGGATGGCTGGGTTCGTTGATCCGTTCAACCGAGTAACAGTGGTTGTGGAACTGGATGATGTTATCGTAGAAGATGATGAATCGATCGCCGAACAAACTCTGGGATATTTGGGTGACGATAAAGGGGTCAAGCTGTGGCGGTGGTCCCGGATATGCCATGAACGTTGGCCCTCTGAAACCGGTAATAATCCGTGTTGGTCTACTGTCGCGTTAGGATAATCGTATCAATGCGACGGTTCTTCGCCTTACTCGATGGGTCGATCTCGGTTACAATCGGTGCGGTCTCTCCAAACCCGACAGTCGTCAGGCGTTCTTCCGGTGCGCCGCACTGTTCCACAAGATATTTCTTAAAAGCGTTCGCTCTCTTCTCCGTTAATTTGAGGTTTGCTTCCTCGCCCCCGCTGCTATCACTGTGTCCCTCAATTCGAACCTCATAATCCGGAAAGTCGTTGATAACTTCGCCGAGTTGTTTTAGCCGGGGTAGAGATTCGGTATTCAGTTTTGCTTTTCCGGAGTCAAAGAGATTCCCGCTTAACCGTATTAAAATTCCCCGCTGGCTTTTTTCGACCTCCGCATTGGAGATTGTACCGGCAGCCTCAATAATACGATTTTCCGCAACTTCAACCTTCTTGGCGTTTCCGCGGGCTTCGCCAAGCACCTCCAGACTCTGCTTGGCAAAACTGATGGCAGAGCCGTAATTCTCACCAGACAGTGTCTTTTTCGCCTCTGTTAACAGAGCATTGGCACGTTCAAACAACTCCGGGGCAAGGCGTGGGAGATCCGTCTTGCTTTCGCCTTCAATGCCTTCTTCCGCTTTGAATATCGCATCCTTTGCCTGAGCAATCTGTTCCTCCAACGCCTCTTGCTCCCGCCGTTGACGGTCTATCACCTCGGCTGCCTCATACGCCTGGCGCGCCAAGTTTTCCGCTTGTTCAGCCTTCTCCAAAACCTGCGAATATTGTTCCTTCTTCAACGCGACATCCGCCTGCTCAAGCGCGGACATCGCACGTTGAAAGAGACTTTCCGCATGTACCGAAGCGTATACACTTTCGGCTCTATCGATTTCCGTCTGCGCCGCGGCGATTGAGAGTTTCGCCGCCGTAAAAGCCTTCGTTTTCTCCGTAGTCGCCGCGTCCGCAGCCTTAACGGAGGCTCGGCGCGCATTTTGCGCCAACCTCTCGGCTTGAATTGCCACATTTACCGCATCATCAAAGGCTTCGCGCCGGAGCAGCGCAAGCGCCTCGGCAATAAGATTCTCCGCCGACTCATAGTCGACTCGCGCGTGAATCGTAGCGCCAGCTTCGTCGGCAAACCCAAGGATGTGCTCGGCTTCCGAGATGGCTAGTTGTGTCTTATGATACCGCATCGACTTTTGGGCAGCCTTCTTCGCCTCTTCTGCGGCGGTCTGCGCATCGTTCGCCCGTTTTTCTGCGCGACTGGCTCTATCCAGAGCACGATTTGTTAGCTCCTCGGCAATCGTTTGGCGGGTTTGTGCGGTCTGTACTTTATAATTCTTCTCCTGTATGACGGCATCCAGCATCTCTGCCTTAGCCTGATTGATTTGTAACTGCACGACCAATTGACGTGCTTCAATTCCTGAAATCTTTGCCTCCATCTGTGCCTGAAACGCCAACTCCAAGCTATAGGCTCCGTTCCCGGCGCTCTGCGAAATTCGCGCATCCTCGAGGAGCTTCATCGCCCGTGTAATCCCGGTTTTGGCATAAACTTCGGCATCAAGGCGCTGTGCATCGGAAACGGCGCTTTGCGCGTTTTGCAGGGAGGTTTCGAGCAGGATTGGATCGACCTTCCCACCGCATCCGACTGTCGCTGTGCATGCGATTAGGAAACACAGAACCGATGTGAATCGATAAAATTGCATTGTTGGCTATACGTCTGACGAAGGGTTTACGAGGTCTTGATCAGTTTGGCGTGGGTCTATTGCGGCGTGGCTTTCAACCGTTTTAATTCGTTCTCCGCCTCTTCAAGCTGACGGAGTGCGGCATCGGCGGCGCGAAGTTTCGACTCCAACTCCTTGGTAATTTCAATTGCTTGAGCTTCGTTCCGCCTCAAGACCGCCGAAGCTTCCGCCAGCCTTGCATTGAGATAGGCGCGCATCCCCAATCGATAGGCTTGGTGCTCGTCCCCCGTATCCAGCACCGCTTCGGCTTGAGCAAGCATCTGCTCCGCATCCGCGAATTCTTGGCTGGCGAGCGTTTCGGCTTCCACCTCTTTTGCAATCCCTATCTGCGCTTTGGCATCGTAGAGCATTCCAGCCGCAGGTTGGCTTTTCCCGCCGCACCCAAAGTTAGCAAACACAATTGACGAACATAAAGCGACCACAAGCCGATTCATCGTGCACTCGCCTCCGTGTGAATAACCTATTCCAGGGGATCGACTCCGCGATAGGCGCAGTCGAGAAGATCAACAGGGTGCATCACCTTCATCGGCAAACCGCGTTCCCGCAGACCAAGCTGAATCTGCAAAATACAACCCGGATTCCCTGTCGCCACAATTTCCGCCTCGGTGTCGGCGATATGTTTCATCTTGCGCTCTAAAATGTCTCTTGACATGTCGGGCTGGGTGATATTATAGATGCCCGCGCTCCCGCAACACCATTCGGATTCTCGGAGTTTAACAAACTGCAAACCAGGTATGGATTGAAGTAGCTGATGAGGTTGGTCGTGAACATTTTGTCCATGCACGAGGTGACACGGTTCATCATAGGTAACCGTACGCTTAATCTCGCCTTTGGGCGGTGTAATGCCAATTTCAGCGAGGAACTCACTGATGTCACGCATTTTTTCGCTGAATCTTGCCGCTCTATCGGAGTACTCGGTATCGTGCTGCATCAGCGCGTCATACTCTTTGAGAGTCGCACCGCAGCCCGCCGAGTTGATAATAATTGCGTCCAAATCCTCGCCTTCAAATGCGTCAATATTCTGCCGCGCCAAACCGAGCGCGACATCGCGGACACCGTTATGGACATGCAGCGCTCCGCAGCAGTTCTGTTTGCGCGGCGTGAGAACGTCACAACCGTTTTCCTGAAGCACCCGAACGGTTGCAAGATTGGTCTGTGTGAAAAGTTGGTTCATCACGCATCCGGAAACAAATCCAACACGATACCTCGCCTCGCCAATCGCGGGGGAAAATTTCCGCAGGGAAAATTTGAGGGTGGGGGTTGGAATCTCGGGCATCATGGATTCCATTTCTCCCATTTTGCCCATCAGCTTTAGAATTCCGGTCTTCCGTACAAGTGAGCGAATCCCGAGGCGTTGATACAACCACAGCAACTCAAAAACTAAGTTGAGTCGGATACGTTTGGGCAGTATCCGCTTGAAAACGAGGTTTGTCCAGAACCTATATTTAGTTGGGCGTTTCGTATTTAGCTCATAGATCGCCCGCGCCTCCTCGACGAGCTCTCCGAATTGCACTCCAGACGGACAAGCGGTCTCACACGCGCGGCAATCCAAGCAGCGGTAAATATATTTCCCCCAATCCTCATTCAGCGGTGTTGGATTAACATCCCTGAACGCCGTGCTCATCAAATAGAGCCGACCTCGCGGCGAGTCTGTCTCCAATCCCAACTCGCGATAGGTCGGACAGGTTGGCAGACAGAGACCGCAATGCGTGCACGCATCCAATTTTTTCTGGCTAAAAAACTCGACGCCGATCAGCGGGTTCATGTGTTGTCTGGATTGAGTCTCTCGTCCTAGCATTTGTTACGCCCTTTAATCATCACCATTTGCGGAAGCCGCGACTCACGATCATGAGTACCCAAACGAGGGACAAAATGCCTAGCCCGACTATCGCAATCAAGATGAAAATCCTGTTATTGTCGAGATTGGGCATTTTCTTCAGTTTTTCACTGCGCGATTGGCGAATTTTCTCCGAAATCGCCCGCTTTTCCGAATCCGTCAATTCCTTCTTTGCAGTGAATAATTTTTCGCGCTCTGCCGCTGGACGCACCCGCATGCCCCTCTTACTAGACAACCAAATAAGCGCAATCAACCCAGCTGTGCCAAGCAGTATCAAGAAAAAAATTGGGATGAGGTCGGGGTGAATAGTCATTTTCCCACGGCTTGCCGACAACCCAATTAATTCGGGCGGGACGCGGTGTGGCTTGCTACGCGCCTTTGGGAGCGTTGAATCTCATTTTCGGCTGTACCAACCTTCAACAAACGCTATTTAATTTGTTGAGACTGCCCAATCGAAACGTGTGGCACCCCTTCATTCAAGCTGCCGGAGCGGTATCCCTGTAGATCGAGCGTAACATACCGATAGCCGAGCGATTTGAAATGCTCGTCGATCTGGGAGCGAATCGATTTCGCCGCGATGTTTGGGATTTCCGCGGGTTCAAGCTCTATTCGCGCGAGATCTTCGTGATGGCGCACTCGAAATTGCCGTACGCCCAAATCGTACAGGAACTGTTCCGCGCGATCAACTTGTCGGAGCAGGTCGCGAGTAATGCGTGTGCCGTACGGAAAACGCGATGACAAACAGGCAAAAGCAGGCTTGTCCCATGTCGGCAATCCCCATTGCTTGGACACTTCCCGAATGTCGGCTTTCGTCAGGTTGGCGTCAATCAGCGGCGCCTTGATTCCCATGCTTTTCGCGGCATCCATGCCGGGACGAAAATCGCCGATATCGTCGGGTATTGCGCCGTACACAATCGTGTTAACTCGGTATTTTTCGGCAATAGGTTTGAGTTTGGTGAAGAGTTCCGTCTTGCAAAAGTAACAACGATTGGTAGGATTGCTGGCGTAGCCTTCCATCTCCAGTTCGTCGGTGTTTACAGTCTCGAATCGAATCCCAATCTGTTTTGCAATGTCTTTGGCCGCTTCCATCTCACGCTCCGGATAGGAATCGGAGATTGCAGTGACAGCAAGCGCTTTATCCGCTATAACGCGTCGTGCCGCCTCTGCAAGGAAAGTACTGTCGACACCGCCCGAAAACGCGACGATTACGTCTCCGTAGGACTTCAGAAGGGCATTTAACGCCTCTAACTTTCGATCTGTTTCTAACGTGAGAGTTTGTGACATCTTTCTTCTCTATTCACCCGGCGATTGCTGCTGAAGATGGCGCAGTTTTTTTCGGAGGAGTTGACGCTTGAGACCGCCGACATGATCAATGAACAGCACCCCGTCCAGATGATCTATCTCATGCTGAAGTACGCGGGCAAAGAAACCTTCACCTTCAATTGCGACAGGTTCTCCGTCCAGATTGAGTGCGGAGACAACCACTTTCTCCGCTCGTTTGACATCGGCCGTGACATCGGGGATGCTCAAACACGCTTCTTCGTCAACGATCTCCCCTTCTCGGCTTTGGATCCTCGGGTTAATCAACATCAACGGTTTGCTGTCAAGGTCCTCCCGGTTTACGTCGATCACGACCAATCGCTTCGATACACCGACCTGCGGCGCTGCCAAGCCAACGCCATTGGGAATGGCATATAGCGTCGCCAGCATGGAATCCGCCAGCTCCTTTTCGGCGCTGGAAATTGTCTCGACATGCAATGCCTTTTGCCGGAGCACCGGATCGCCGTAAAGACGTATTTGGAGAACACCATCCGGGGGTTTTTGATCCGGATTCCCTATTGTTGGAGCAGAAGTGCTTGGCGCATGGGCGGGAATATGTTTCCGTCTTTTGCGTTTCGCCATCTCGGACTCAGACCAACCAATTCTCGCAAGATTTCGCCGATAATCATAACATTGGGAAGCCGCATAGTCAAGGAGAAATCCAGACTGTGTTGGGCAGTCGCATGCAGGCCATGGAGGGTTACACTCTCTCGGTTTCAATTCTACGTGCATGAGCGCGAATTCACAGAGACATAAGGAAAATGGGGATTAAGATATTCGGTAACTGTTTAGTCCATCAATCTATATTGACGATGTCGGTTTGTAGTAGTAATCAAGCGAGTGAATAGCGAGTGCGATAGAGATCCCATTCATTGCACGTCCGTTCTGGGCAGGTAAACTCCTGATTCGTCGGAATTAGCATCGTATGCTCTACTTCAGTTAATTTTACGCAATTGTGCACCAGAGGTTTGTAGGAGATCAAGCGAACGAATAGATCAAATGAGTGAATAGCGAATGCGATAGAGATCCCATAAAGATCCTTGTCCGAATCGCGACGGTCGGGAATCGGTGGGAACTCCTCCTACCACCTGCAAAACTCACACTCCATTTCTTGACTCTTGAAGAACGCAACTTCCAACGACGTAGAGTATACTTCCCTACTCGGCGCGTTCTCTGTCCACTCGGTCTGGAGTGGCAAATCCAGATCGGTGGGCTAAACAGTTACGATATTCGTTTGCTGACGCTTCGTGAGCGGCAAACGAACAAGAATCAAAGGCGGTGGGCGATGCCCACCCTACATTTCACTCAAAACTAGACGCTATTGCTTAGTCTCGTCCATGGGCGCGAAATTGACAAGTATTCGTCTATATGCTATAATCCCCGCATTCGGACGATACGCGGGAAACCAGAGACTACCCCTTTTTTGACCATATCTCACGAACCTATACGGAGGAAACACTGAATGCGGATGAAGCAACACTCGTTTAAAATATTAACGCTTCTTTTCATTTTTGGAACAGCATTGCTACTCGGAATGATCGCCTGCGACAAAAAGTCGGCGGAAAAACCGTTCAAGGTGGCAATGTTATTGCCCGGTTCGGCAAGCGATGCCGGTTGGAATGCCCTGGCTTTCGAGGGGCTCAAAGCCATCGAGAAGGAACTCGGCGCCCAGATTAGTCATATCGAGAGCCGCACGCCCGCAGATCAGGAGGACCATTTCCGGTCGTACGCTCAGAACGGATACAGTCTGGTATTTGGGCACGGGTACGAATATCAAGACCCCGCCAAAGCGGTTGCTCCCGACTTTCCGGGGACGGTGTTTGTCACCTCGTCGGGAAGCACAATACTGAAGAATGTGGCGCCGATTGTGTTTGAAATGGAGGAAGCCACTTACCTACTCGGAGTCATTGCCGGAATGATGACGCAAACCGGGAAGGTCGGCGTCGTCGGCGGTACGAACATCCCATCGATCAACAGCACATTCATGGCATTTGAAGGCGGCGTGAAAGCTGCGAATCCGGACGCGGAAGTACGGCGCGCGTATGTGGGAGATTGGGATAACATCGGCAAAGCAAAGGAGATCGCGTTAGCACAGATTAACGAGGGAATCGACTTCATCTTCCACAACGCGAACGCGGCTGGACGGGGGGTGTTTGAAGCCATGGAAAACGCCCGTCAGTCGGGCAAGGATGTTTATTGCTTCGGATCCAACCGCGATCAGAGCCATGTTTCGCCCACAACAATCCTTGCCAACGCGGTAATCTCGTTGGACTGCTTTGTGCGAGTGGCGAGGAGCGTTAAAGACGGCACATTCGAGGCAAAAACTCTCAACATGACCATGTCAAACGACGATGCAATAAAGGTTGTCTACAACCCGGAACTTGCCGATAAGATTCCCCAGCACGTGACAAAGAAAGTCGAGGAAGTCAAATCACAGATTCTGGCGAAACAGGTCAAGGTGCCTCGAATCCACTTCGGCGTGGATGATCTGTAATGGCTGGTTATACCATTTCTCTAAAATGATAGTGCATTACTGGCAAATGGCGTGAATTGAAGTCGCGATTCGGAGATCGCTCCTACCGGGGTGCCCTGCGTAACCGTGTAATACCTAACGAAATAATCGATTGACTCTATGCACCGTTATTCAAGCGAAATGGTATTAGTTATTGCACCTGCCTTTGCCAACTCTTCACGCACGCAGATCCGAGAATCAGATTCAGTGCCACGCATAGGTGAGAGATTGCATTCTCTTTCCGCGGAATACGCATCGCCACACACATGAACGTACTTGAACTGGACGGCATTACGAAGAGATTTGGGAATCTCGCCGCGGTTGACAACGTGGATTTCGACCTAAAGGAAGGGGAGATCCATGCCGTTTTGGGTGAAAACGGTGCGGGAAAATCCACGTTGATGAATCTCATTTATGGCTTGCACCAGCCAGATACCGGGGAGATTAGAATCTCCGGCGAACCCACCCGACTAGCCTCGCCACGCGATGCCATCGCCCACGGCGTCGGTATGGTTCACCAGCACTTCTTGCTCATCCAGAACCTTACCGTCGCGGAGAACATCGCCCTCGGAACCCGAGATCGAGGATTTCGGTTCCGCAGAGACGAAGCAAATCAGAAGACACGGGAGTTGTCCGAACAGTTCGGATTTGCCATTGATCCGGAGGCGTACATTTGGCAATTGCCGGTCGGACTTCAACAACGTGTGGAAATCCTTAAGGCGCTGGCGGCAGACGCCCGAATCCTTATCCTTGACGAACCCACCGCCGTGCTTGCCCCTCAAGAGGTTGACGAACTCTTTTCCATCCTGCGGCGACTAAAGGCTGATGATCGTTCAATCATCTTCATCAGCCATAAATTGAAGGAGGTCATGACGATCAGCGATCGCGTGACCGTGATGCGAAACGGAAGCAAGACATATGTGACGAAAACGGCGGACACCTCGACCGAAGCACTCGCTCGGCAGATGATGGGGAATGAGCCGCCTGTCTCGCAAGACGACACAGAACTGATTAAGGAGGTAGCTTCCGACGATGCCGCGCTTCATCTACAAGATGTTGTGATTCGTGGAAACCAGGGCGAGATTGCGGTTCAAGGCGTATCGCTCGAGGTACGCCGAGGCGAGATCGTGGGGATTGCCGGGGTAGATGGGAACGGTCAAGTGGAGTTGGCGGAAGCGCTAATCGGGCTGCGTAAGGTAATATCCGGCGACATCAGACTATTCGATACTTCGATCACGAACAAGACTACCGCCGATATACGAGGGCTGGGAGTAGGGTACATACCGGGCGACAGACAAAGCGCAGGTTTAGTCGTCAATTTCTCAATTAGCGAAAATCTGATACTTGACGTGCACCACCTCCGGTCGCATCGCAAGCACGCTTTGCTGGATAAAACAGGAATAGGCGATGATTCGGAGCGTTTGATTAGGAACTACGACATTCGCGCGCCGTCCAAGGATATTGAGGCGCATGCCCTTTCCGGAGGCAATCAGCAGAAGATTGTTTTGGCTCGTGAGATTTCACGAAATCCGGCGCTGTTAATCGCCGTCAACCCGACGCGAGGGCTGGATATAAACGCAGCGGAATACGTGCATAAAAGCTTGGTCGCGCAACGGCAAGCGTCAAAAGCGGTGCTGCTGATCTCCACGGAACTGGATGAAGCGTTAGCCCTAAGCGACCGCGTGTTCGTCATGTTCAACGGGAATCTGATCGACGCCACCTCGAAGCGGAGCGATATGACCGCCCTCGGGTTGCTGATGACGGGCGCCGAAACTCACCCATGAACGTCCTATCCAAGTTCACATCTCTAAGCCGGAGGCAGGTTTTATTTCCTCTTGCCATCCTTCTCTCTACGCTCGTCACCAATGGGATCATCCTCGCGCTTTGCAGCTACAATCCGTGGGAAGCGCTATGGGTCGCGGTCGTTGGAGCGTTCGGCGACGGGCAACGAATCGCGGAAACGCTGATTAAAAGCGTGCCCTTCCTCCTTACCGGCTTGGCGGTTGCCTTCTCGTTCCGCTGCGGTATTTGGAATATCGGCGCCGAGGGCCAGTTCTTGGTCGGGGCTATCGCCTCCACGTGGTGCGGAATGCAACTCGCGCCGCATCTTCCAGCAGTCCTCGCTATCCCGCTGACTCTACTCGTGGGAGCGGCGGCAGGCGGGTTCTGGGCGCTGATAGCGGCTTTGCTAAAGGTGTACCGCGGTGTGCAGGAAGTTATCAGCACGATTATGCTGAACTACGTCGCCATCCATCTCCTGAGTTATATGGTCGACGGGGGACCGTTACAGGAGGCAGCGAAACGCGGTCCCCAAAGCGACATGATTGCCGCCGCTTCGCATCTGCCGCGCCTGATTCCACACACGCGATTCCATCTCGGACTCCCGCTGGCGATTGTTCTCGCCATTATATTGTCAATCGTTCTGTTTCGCACCGTATTGGGATATCAAATCAGAGCCGTGGGCGCTAATCCGAAAGCGGCACAGACAGCCGGCATTTCAATCTCCAAGAACGTGATTCTCGCGCTTTTCATCAGCGGTGCTCTTGCCGGACTGGGAGGCGCCATTGAACTCACCGCGCTGACCCGACGGCTGTTTCTAAACTTTTCGCCCGGATACGGGTATACCGCAATCGCAGTTGCCTTATTGGCGAAACTCCATCCGCTGTGGGTTATACTTTCGTCCCTGCTGTTCGGAGCGTTAAAGACGGGCTCGGATGCCATGCAACAGATGGCGGGCATTTCCGCGAAGATGACATTCGTGATACAGGCGACGATCATCTTTTTCGTGTTGATTTACGGTGTCTCCGGCTTCAGGGAACAGCGGGGAAGTAGTAGAGCCTAACATCACTCTCATACTTCTTTAACTTCCCTATATATTTAGACACAAAAAAGGCGGGCGATTTTCTGCCCGCCAGTTTTATTTGTACGCTTTTTCGCGCTTTCTTATGTGCCTAAAGTAACAGACTCTTGTTTTCTAATTTACACTATAGATTATCCGGAAATCACCAAATCTGTGGCGTCGTGAATTTTTGTATTTTCCACTAAGAATACTTCCAAGGCGTGGCTGGTAACATATATTAGCAATAGCTTCCTCAATTATCTCCTTTGGTATTATGTTACGCTTAACTAACATGTTTACACCTCTATGAAACCCGCTTGAGAATTCTGCCTCAAACTTCCCACCTAAATTCCTTCCATGGTCTTGTTGTTCCATCACGAATTTCCTTTTCCGATGTCTCCATATCCTCTATAAACTGAGGATCATTGTACATCTCTATATCGTCGGGGTCAACTGGTGCTTGTGATGCTTCTCTAACTTCAGTCGTTGATGGGATTTCAACAACCTGGTTTGCCCTTTTTTTAGCCATTTTATAGCTCCTTGGATTTGGGTTAGTATCAACATTATTGTTGACTAGAGCAGTTGCGCTATTATGACACAACTTTAATCTTATACCAATAGTATCACCTTCTGCCGGAACAGTCGAAATTAACTGGGCGGGTTGGTTGTCATCGATGCTGCCGCACGCGATGAAAAGACAGACGCAGAGCGCTAGTGGTACAGAGAAATAACGGTTCATTGTATTCAACCTCCTACCGGATGGCGGGTTCAATCTGGCGGCGGTTTGGCGAAGCACACTTCGCGCGCGCTGCGATGTTGCGGGCGCATGGAGTGGTATACCGTGGGAGGGGGCGATTAAATGGCCTTCACTGTCATGTCGCGGCGCAGCTACGGTGCGATTTTCTCGTAACCGTATTCCCGTTCATCGATCCTGACCATCTCGACCGCTCCTCGCCCCGGGATGTCTACCGTGGTCTTCCATGTGCGACGCCCCGTTTCCGAATAGATGAGCATGGTTGTCGGGTCGATGATGCGTTCACCCTCTCCTACGATCTTCGAGTCGGACACGGTCGGTAGCTCTTCCGATTCAACCATGTCGGCGAGGTTTTCCCAAAGTTCGCCCATAAACTCTTTTAGTTCGTCGGCATCCGTGTTATAGGAGAATTGGATGCGCACGCCATCGGCGCCGTCGAACTTCACCTGTTCAGCGAATTTGGTTAGAGAGTAGAATGCCATCGATTCGCCGGTGGGCAAGGGCATCTCATCGACACTTGCCCACAGCTCGCCGATCTCCACGTCCGCCCCGACGAATTGACCGATTCTGCCCTGCCATTCTTGGACGGTTTTGTTGCGGAACGCCTCCTCGTTGACCACCTCAGCAATATTGGGCGGGAGTCCGGCGGGGAGCGATGCTATGAATTCCTCGAAGAGCCCTTCAAAGCCGCGTATCTCGACCAGTTGGCCATCAACGTCCAATTCGTATGTGACAGTTATGTTCTGAACGAAAGAGAGAATCGGGTTTTCGACCGGTTCGCCGTCTACGGTCATTGTAAATGACAAGGGCGCAAAGGTGACCGAATAGCCGTCGGGGTTCTTTTCCACGGTAATTTTGGCTCTGCCTTCGCTGGCGCGAGTTTGTTTGCCGAGTGCGCCCATATCCGTTGTTTGTTTGCTCTTGAAGGTTGATATATAGGCGGGAAAATCGTCCGGAGGGTCGAACCGGAAGCGGACCTCTTGCGCCGCCGCCGTGAAAACCAAGGCGCAGTAACACAGAATAAACAGCGAGCCAAACACGGCTCGGGGCGTTGATGTTGAACGCATCGTTTGTCTCCTTATCGGAATTGAGCAGCACTTATGTGTGTCGGCTAACGATCAAAACAGGTTGGGGAAATTCTGCCCTGGGCGCGGCGCGGTGCATTAGCGGTTATTCCTTTGTGGCAAACCTTATATCAAAATAGTATTCTGCGCCGGTGTCCTCTTTAACACAGATTTCCAAAATGTAGTCTGTCCCGTTCTGCAATCTGTCGCCGTCTGGCGGGTAAAGCGTCACCCAGGCGCGCTCCCACTCGACGATCCAATTCAGCGGCGCACCATCTTCGGGCCTTAGTACAACGGTGCCTGCTTTTATGTTTTCGGTAAATGTAATTTGGATGCCATGGGTGCTAACTAGTTCGGCATCGATGTCTTTGGCCCCATTTGTCACATTTCCGCCTGTGATTTCAAGAGGAGCGATGTCAAGAATAAACGCAGGGGCCGGGTGGGAACCGCTTGGCTGATGTTCAATAAGGTTTAGGCAGCGGCTAACCTCGGGCGCTCCGCTATCGTCGTCGTTGCCGCATGCGGCAATCAAAGTGAGACCTATTGTAAGAAAGGGCGCATTGTTCTTCATCGTAGTCTCGCTTGCGGTTCATTTACGGCGCGATTTTCTCGTAACCGTATTCGTATTCTTCGGTTTCGATTATCTCCAGCAGTCCGTGTTCCGGGTAGTCGTAGGTAGTCGTCGACGTTTCACGCCGGGTTTCCGAATAGATGAGCATGGTCGTCGGGTCGACGATGCGTTCGCCCTCTCTCACAAACTTCGAGGTTATTATTCGCTTCGAGTCGGACGCGTCCGGCGTGTCTTCGGCTTCAACCTTGCCGGCTAGGTCTTCCCACCGTTCGCCCAGAAACTGTTTCAGTTCGTCGGCATCCGTGGTCTGGGAGTATTGGACGCGCACGCAATCGGCGCCGTCGAACTTTGCTTGTTCGGCGAATTTGGTTGCGGCGTACAATGGCTGCGGTTCGCCGTACGCATCAGTCATGTCGAAGATGTCCGTCCAAATCTCGCCGATCTGCACGTCTTGTCCTACGAATTAGCCGATTCTCCAATTCCATTCGCCGTCGCTTTTTTTCCGGAGCGCGTCTTCGTCGAGCATCTCGGCAACACCGGGTGGCAGTTCGGCCGGGAGCGATGCCATGAATTCCTCGAACATCCCTTCGACGCCGGCTATCTCGACCAGTTTGCCGTCGGCATCCAGTTCGTATGTGAGGGCGATGGTCTGCAGGAATTCGATGACCGGGTTGTCAGCCGGCTTGCCGTTCTGCGTCATGCTAAACGAGAACAGCGCAAAGGTGACCGAATAGCCGTCGGGTTTCTTCTCCACCGTGATTTTGGCTCTGCCTTCGGTGGTGCGGGTGCGTTTGCCCACGTCGACCGAGTTCTCGATCAAGTCCTGCGTGTGCTTGTGCTTGACGGTTGATATATAGGCGAAGTCCTCCGGCGGGTCAAACCGGAAGCGGATCGGTTGCGCCGCGGCCGTGAAAACCGGGGCGCAGTAACACAGAATAAACATTGAGCCAAGCACGGATCGGGGTGTTGATGTTGAACGTTTCATTTGTTGTTTCATCGAAGTTCCTCCTCGGCAAACGTGGAATGTGTGTCCGGGTACGCCATCAAAACGCGCTCCCGGGCGCGGTGCATTGAAGGGTTCATTGCATTACTGGGGCAGGGTTTTAATCGTCGGCGGGTAGCTGTTGTCGTCGCTATATTCCAATTTGGCAGGTTGACCGTTCGAATCCAAGCGGATGTCAAAACTGATATAACCGCCATAATGGTACTTAAGAGCGTGCCATTATCCCTGTCGGGATAATTCATTCAGCAAGCAACACTTACGTCTTTGAAACTATGATAGGCTTTGAAAAGGTGTTCCTTCGTGGTCTGGTTTTCACTCCAGAGGAGTGCTATGTTGAGTGTTACTTGAGAGAGATCTGATGCGAACCTCGTAATGGAGCTCCGGAATTAAGGGCGCCGCGGGAGCCTTCTCCTTGTACCCCGGCGGCGGTTTAGCGGGGCACGCTTTGCGCAGGCTGCGATGTTTTGGGCAGATGGGGCGATATGGCGCTCCCTAGACACCGGCGCGGTGCATTGGCGGCTATTGCTTGATGGCTGGCAATCAAAGGCCGCCGGTCAGTTTTTGATCCAACTTCGCGGTGAGGGTATCTACCCATTCATCTCCCGGCCACTTCTTCCAGTAGTCCAGCAGATAGATAAGCACATCGCCAATCGGCGTTCCGCGTTTGATTTGGCCCTCCCACTCATTGACCAGTGCGATCACTCCGTTTCGCCATGCGGGATACATCTTGTCAACATGACGAATGAAAGCGATATTTCCACCGACTAATTGCCACCACTCATGGCAAGTGTAAACGCCCCAGTGTGCATTGATAGAATACACGGCAGTGTCAAATATACCGACCCATGTGATTGAGCGGTAATCTTCATACTTCGGGAATTCACACCACCAATACTTGGCCTGCTACTGACCGTCTACCTCAATTTGTTCTTTCGGTTGACGGCTGAGGGGTGTTACATAGAACCGGTCATTAGCATCATCATCCGAAACAATACCGCAGAGAGTAGACACCACGAAGCCGTTATCGCCCATATGTTTTGCGGCGGCGATAATGGCTTCGTATTGCTCCTTCGTAAGATAGTCGTTATCGGACTCATCGTTGGTATGAAATATCAGACACGCTTCAATCTCCGGCTTAAAAAGCGCCTCACAACTATCGTGCCGAAGAAAAAGGCGTCGTGCTATTTCCCGCATTTCTTTTCTGCGGCCAGGGTTTTCAATAGGCTCTATTTTTGACATCAAAGCCTCCTTAATCCCAAAATCTTAGCTTGGTGATTTTACGATTCTCATTGGCTCGCAATCAAAGGCCGCCGGTCAGTTTCTGATCCAACTTCGCGGCGAAGGTATCTACCCATTCATCGCCCGGCCACTTCTTCCAGTATTCCAGCAGTCTGATGAGAATATCGACAGTCTCGAGGCCTCGTTCCATTTTGTCGCGAGGCCAGTCATCAACCAGTGTGATGAGGTTGTTGCGCCACGCGGGGTAAAGTTTGTCCACATGGCGAATAAAATCGACGCTGCCGCCGATCAAATGCCACCACTCGTAATGGGTGTGAACGCCCCAGTGCGCATTGATGGAATACAGCGCGGTGTCGACGACGCGGACGCAGCCGGTTGTGCGGTAATCGTCATAGTCGGGGAATTCATACCACCAGATTGCGGGGTTCGTATCGTCCGTCCAAACCGGGGCCTTCACTGCCGGGAGGCGTTGTAAAGGAACGGCGCTTCGTGCCGCGCATCAAACCGTTGAGGTCGTCGGACAGCACGAAGCCGGTATCGCCCACATGTTTGGCGGCGACGACAATGACTTCGTACTGCTCCTCCGTCAGATAGTCGGCATCGAAACTATCGTAATCGACCGGATGAAAAATCAGACACGCTTCAATCTCCGGCTTAAAAACGACATCAAAAGAATCGGTCAGATGAAAAACGCGACGGCCGATTTCCCGGATTTCGTGTCTGCGGTCAGGGTTTTCAATAGGCTCTATTTTTGACATCAAAGGCCTCCGGCCCGTTTGTGATTCAACTTCGCCGTGAGGGTGTCTACCCATCCATCTCCCGGATACTTCTTCCAGTATTCCAACTTGTCTACCATTAAAGCATTCTAGTCGTATCCCATGACCATAAGCCACATCGTTTCGTGTTGTGGGTTCAAGAGAATGTACTCGTCGAAAAACGTGTGGATATACCATAACTCATGGTGGTAATCGGGGTCCTCATGATCCGCAGCCAATCGGAAGTACCGCATTCCCTCCTTAGGCAGTTGATTCAGATAGGTATCAATAGCATCGATTTGTGCCGCATCAGGGGGTTCGTAGAAATTTTCTGAATCTGCGTAGCGAGCGTGCATGTATTTAATCTGTTTATCAAACGAGATTTCAACAAAGTCACTCGGTTTGAGCCTGCTAATCGAAAAGGGCCCGTGTGTGTCCCCCGTTTCCTCCGTTCTCCCTAAACCGTAACCCTGCCTATAGATTCCATGATTCAACAGGGCTGCAAAAAAGTCTGTTGGAATAAACGATTGGTCGCTCATACCGCAGATCTGGCTACAGATAATGTCACACCAACCGTGATCCCACAGTTTGAAACGCTGGTTACCTATAACTGTGAAGTCGTACTTTATCGTGTCTGTTTCGCGGGGTGACTTTTCAGTCGGTTCGATTTCTGACATTGGCTACTCCTTCACGAACTTAATTTTCTTGACGCCCCTTTCAATACCATCGACATGAACAGTCGGGATACCGTCGTCTGATTTCCGAAATGTTACACGTATCCTCTCGTTCTCCCTGCCTTTCACTTTAGCTAATGTTACATCAGGTTTGCCCGGCGCTGTATAGGTAGGATTATCTCCTCGCAGGAGATCGAATAAATCCTGGGCGTCAGATTCGGTACCGACAACTTCCCGAACGCCTCTCCCTTTTCCTTTGCGGCCAATCTTCGATAAGCCTCCGGCGGCGTTAATCGCAGCGCCAAGAGCATCTAAACCCCTCTTCGCGCCTCTCACCTCCGACAAGAAAATCAGACCGAGGAAACGATCTAACGGCGAATAGGAGTCGCCCGTCAGCAAGTCCCTCCCGATAATGCCTTCAAGGAATCCTTTCGCGTCTCCTATAATGGGCGTGAAATCCGCCAAAACCGAAGTGGCTCTTTCTAGGGAGATGTGATGCCACGCGCCACCGGCTCCAACATAGAAACCGCCGTTCGAGTAGTAGACAGATGTGCGCTCAAAATAACCGATCCCGGAAGCCACGGTGGGCGTCAACAAGATCATGCCACTCGGATCAATGTACTTCAGCGGGTTATTCTCGGTATAGATGTACCAATTGACGCCGTCCCCGGCGGGGTCCCTAGACACAAACCTGCCGATATACGGGTCATAGTACCGCGCGGCGAAGTAGTAAAGCCTAACATCACTCTCATACTCCTTGCCCGTAAACTTGCGAGGGTTGTCGCTTGTTCCCGTCTCGGAGCGCACCGCCCCGAACACATCGTATTCATACCGTACTATAACGTTTTGGTCGTCGTCCGTCAAGACGATATTGCTTCCCAAGGCGTTCGTGTGATGGTACTCGTACCGCCCCATCTGATTGTTCGACAAATTCGTTATCTCGGTGTCGCTTAGCGCACTGTCATAGATCGACACATCGTCAAGATAACCGTTCAGGTGATGACTGGTGCCATCGTAATACCCAAGCCACAACGCCTCCGTCGTCGCAACCAACGAACCGGTTGCCGCCGTAGACGCCGCCTCTATCGTTCCGCCGATAAACACGCGCAGTTCGCTCCCGTTATACCGAGCCGCCACATGCTTCCAGGTGTTTAACGGGATGGTCGTCGCGCTGGTGACGCTCTTCGTCGTCCCGCCGATCAGCACCTCGAACTGGAGCGCACCGGTGGCGGTAATCCAGAGCCGGTACCCGTTGGAGGCATCCGCCTTCTTCACCAGATTCCCGCTCGACGCCGCCGACCGCTTCACCCAACCGCTTAGGGTTAGCGTATCGCCGACGAGGTCCAAGGCGTCGCTGTCGGGTACTTTAACGAGGTCGTTAGTTCCGTCAAAGAGGAGGCTGCCGCCCCCTTCGGTACTCCAAGACGGTCTCTTGTTCGCGGTTCCATCGCCGAGCGTCCCGTTGTTCCGACCGTCAACGTCGTGCGCGACCGTGCCGTTCCCCTCGTCAAAGTGCCAGTGCGCCGCGGCAACCTGTTTGCGCCGGTAGACGACGCCGTCGGCACCGTAGAGGTAACTGGCGGTGACCTTCTTGTTCGAATCCAACTCCAACACCGGCATCATGCCGTCGTAGAGAAAATAGCGCGTCCCCCCGCTATCGGTCACTTTCACCCGTTGACCGCTTCCATCGTAGGCGTAAGTCAGCGTCTGTGTCACCGTGCCGGCGCGGGTTTTCTGTATCTGCTTCAACTGCGAGCCGAAGCCGTAACTGAATGCGTCCGAATCCGTGCCTTCGCTCCGTTGCGTCAGCTTCCCTTCGGCGTCGTAGGTGTAACTCATCGTCGCGAAGTCGCTGTCTTCGGGCACGAGCGACCGGCTGTTCAACTGGTTGCTGTTAGCCGCTATAGTGTAGGTCGTCGTGCCATCCACGCTGCTGACCTGCGTAAGCCGGTTGCCCGATTTGTCATAGGTGTAGCTGACCGTCTCGGTGCCGTAGTTGGCGCTGGTCAACCGCGAAAGCTTGTCGTAACCGAAGCTGAACGTCTTGCTCGTTCCCCCGGCGCCGGTATCGTTCCGAACCAGTTGGGTCACATTCGACTTTACATCGTAGGTGTAATCGAGCGAACTGAGCACGGTGGTCGCGTCTTTCTTGTAGTTCAGCGTGTCCAATCGGTTGAGCGTGTCGAGCGTCCGGTGCGCGGTGACCCCGTTCGGATTCGTGACCGTCTTGAGCGCGCCGATGTCGAAGTAGGCGTAGCTCGCGGTCTTGGCAGCCAGCGCGTCCTTCACCGAGAGCAACCGGTTCGCCTCGTCGTAGGTGTAGCTCACATCGTAGTGGTCCGTCCCGCCGGCAGACGGTTGAATGTGCATCCGCTTCCGCATCGACGAATCGTCGTATTCGTAGAGGGTCTTGTAACCCAACAGCGAATCGTTTCGCGTCATCACACGATTGAGTTGGTCATGCGTGTAGGTGTAGGTATACGTCTGCGACCCGTCGTTGGTCGTCTGCGTCAGCGTGTTGTCGCCGAGGTCGTAGGTGTAACTCACCGATTCGCCGGTCTTGTAGCTGACCTGCGAGAGGCGGTTGAGGTTGTCGTAGGTGTAGCTGACAGCCGGGCTGGTTTCGCTTCCGTTTTGTCTCGTCCACGCTTTGGTGACCTGACTCAGCGTATTGTACCGCGTTTCAACCCAATCGCCGTCGGGCAGCGTCTGCTTCGTCACCCTGCCGAACTGGTCGACGGTGTAGTTGGTTATCAAGCCGCGTGGGTCTTTGGTCTGGGAAACATCGCCGAAGATGTCATAGGTCGTTTCTGTCGTGGCGTACGGCGTCGTCCAGTCGTCCTTGAAGTTGTGCGCTTTGACGGCGCGACCCATGGCGTCGTATTCCGTCTTCGTCTGGGCAATCAGCGTGCCGGTCTGCCAGTTGGTTTGTCGCACCTGCGCCTGCGTGACGTTCCCGTTCTTGTCGTAGGTCGGGATAGTGTAAAGATTATCGGCGACGCGCTTGGTGTATTTCAGTTTCCGGTCTTTCCAGTAGGCGTATTCGGTGCGCCTGCCCTGCGCGTCGATGTCCGCCGTTTTCAACCCGAGATTGAGGTCCCATTCGGACTTGGTCTTGATGGTATGCGCCGCGCCGTCCACGGTGACGGTCGTTTTGACTTCGATCGGATAGGTGTGGTGCGTTGAATCGTAGACCGTCTCGACCACCTTCTCCTGAGTGGTTCCCGGCATAAAGGTGGTTTTGATGCGGTTGCCGTATGTGTCGTAGGCGTGCGTGGTGACGATGTCGTGGTCGACGGCGTGGGGTTGCGTGCCGGTATTCGCTTTGCTACGCTGTTCCGTGAGGTTGCCCTTCGTGTCATAGGTGAACGTCGTTTTGTGACCCATGGAGTCAATCTGCCAGATGGGGCGGTTGTACGTGGTTTCGTAGTCCGCCTCCCATTTGCGGAGAACTGTAGCACGGGTGGAAGGGGGGTTAACCTGTTCCCACTTCGTAGCGTTGCCCATCTGACGGTTGTGGGTTGCATTTGAGCCCTCATAGTAGATTTTATAGTGAAACTTATTGCGCCAACGAATGTAGGAAACATTGCCAGGTGGTGCTCCGGTCGGATCATTCCCGTCAATCTGGTAAGCTCTGGTTACGTTCCGATCGTGGTAATCCCAACCTTGCATATACCAAGACGAGGTGCCGTGACCGTGCTTATAGATTGCACTCGTGACGAGCCCTGCCGAATTGCTACCATACGTATAATAACGCTTTGTTCTGCCTGGGTGCGATTTGCTTTCTGGGTCCCTGTTGTACACGTTCCTCGTTCGATAATAGGAACTACCCGAAGAATAGTACCGCTCGTATAGTACCGCTCCGTCAGTGCTATCGTCCGGGGGAACATCTCGGACGCGCACACGGGTCACCTCCCTGTAAGACAAGACAAATTCTGTTCGATAGCCCAGCGGCGAGACGACCGCTGTGAGATAGGCAAAGTTGGGGTTGGTGTTGTCGAAACTGATTTGGCGGCTGTATTCGTATTGCGTCGTTAACGCGGTGCCGCGCGGGTCGCCGCTCCCAAGCTGATGAGCTACAGAAGCCAAGCAATAGTAAGTACGATACGTGGGGTTCCAGAAGGAGCCACCCGTCTTATAACGATAGCGAGAATAGTTATAATTCACCGTCTCATAGACGGTTGTCAGCGCCTGCGGCGTCCCCAGGCCGAACTCAATTTTGCTGATATAACGCGGTAAATCGACGTCATCTATCCGGACGCCATAGTAGAATTTCAATATCCGCCCCTGTGTATCTTCTACCGCAACCAACCGAGGACGTGAAAAAACAGACGCGTTCCTCTCAGGTGGCGCCTCATAATGGAGTCTAAGGCGATTGCCGTTCGGATCCGAAACTTCTGTCAACACGTAGAACACTTTTTTTTCAAAAAGCAGCTCAAACTTGTGACGGATACCGCTGCGGGTGGTGTAGATATACGCCCACGCTTCACCGGATTGAACTATCTTCAAACTGGCGCGCACCCCGGTTGGAGGGTGAAATTTCACCCGATTCTGCCAACCGGATCGATTACTCCCCACTCCGGAAGTTGTAAAGCGCTGCTGCGATCCGCTGCCGGTAATAACATTAGCATAAAAGCTTGAGCCATTTACCCTCCATTGATAGGAGTGAGACCATTTGTGTCCCATATAAGAGGTGTCACTCGTCGTACGAGCCACTCCGTCGGAATTATAATGCCGCGTAAATTCAACCCCCAATCCGCGTCCCGGAACCGCTATATCGGTCTCCGAAAAAACGAGCGCACGGTTTATCACATTGACCGGTCCGTCCATCTCTTGCGGATAGCGCGGCACCGGGTCGCCAAACTGGCTGACGACCGTACTCGAAAAACCCAATAACATCAGACCCATTAACACACAAAAACAGAAATTTCTTTTCATAATTCTTCCTCCTTGTTAAAAACAGTGGCTAGTGACCAGTGGCTAGTGGCTAGTGGTCAGTGAAAAGCATTGCAGTGTAAGCAAGTTTCAAAAATACCCTTTACATTTTGAAGCTGAAATAGAGAATAAGCCCCCTGACCGCTCCTGCTGGATTGACAAATCCAGCAGTCTCTATCCAACCTGTAGGTTGGGCTGATCGGAAAAAAGTGAATGTTGCTCAGGTTAAGAATATATGGCTATTAAGGGTGGAGCGGTGGGATCTTCCGCTCTTCCAATCTTCCATCCTTCCAATCCTAGTCTCCATCTAACCTGTAGGTTGGGTTGAACGGAAAAAAGTGAATGTTTGTCATAGTTCTTATCTTCCCCATTATCGGGCACCTAAAAGTTTAATTCTTAGGTGGCAGTATCCTGCATCATAATTGACAGAAATGAGAGCCTGTTTGAAAAGTACATTTGTAGGGTGTACACTGCGCACCAGCCTTCAGAAGCCCCAGAGGGGCGGAAGGTGTGTAGAAATGCCGAAACCCCGTATACCTAAGCCCCAGCGGGGCGACAGGTCAATTATGTCGGGGGTATATCAACCGAATTAAAACGGATGCTGAGTTGTTGCCTGTTAATGTTTTCGATTGAAGCGTGGTGCAGTGTCGCCCCTCTGGGGCTTGGGTATGTGGTCAACTCACGTTTCTATACACCTGTCGCCCCGCTGGGGCTAAAATCTGTAGAATGTTAATTGGTAATTGTTTAGTCCAGAACTTATGCGCCAACAGGAAATAACGACCTGGAGAAGATTTCTATCGCCTTCCTTATTCAGTCAGTTGATCTCTTACATTACGCTCATGGTGTAGGAACGGGGATTAAACTGCGACACAACGAACCAACATTCCCAAAACAGATTGATAGACGAAACAGTTACGATCCAACGAACCAATTTCGCATTTCCTTTACTGGCCACTGGTCACTGACCATCAAGCGACTGAACAAGGAGTGCGATAGAGATCCACTGGCAATTGTCTCTCTCATTCCGGTATCGGGGGATTTGCGTCGTCATTTTCGGGGATTTCTCCCGTCGTTCCAACGGCGCCTATGTCCACTCCCCGTCCTTCCAACAGCGATAGATACTCCTTTGACTTTTCCGAATCGCCCCCGGTTTCAGATGTCACCACGGCGCTCCACAAGGCGTCGTTTATTAACCCGTCAAATCGCGCCTGTGCCGCCGCCAACGCCGTAGCGCGCTGCTCTGCCGCGTCTTCATGCAAAGCGGTAAACACATTCGTATACACCGCATCCTTGCGCGGTATCTTTGCTGCCGCCGCGTAAAACTGGGAAGCGCGCAACTGCCCATCCGTGTTGTAGAAGTCATCCTCCTTCGTCCACTTCGCCTTCGTTATTAACTCCTGCACCTGCATCAGGTTCGCTTCGATCGCCAGCGGGTGTTTCGGTTGATCGATGAGGAATTGTTCATAAGATACCGTCCCTGTCGTGGCAAAGTGGGTTCGCGTCAATTCCAAGGCATCGAACCACGTCTGACCGGCGTTGTGGTTGGAGATGCACCAGGCGCTGTACTTCACCGCCCCGTCCGGCGGCAACGCACTGACGGTGAGTGTGCTCCAGTCGTTGTCGCCTGCGGGCAGCATGGGCGAGTCGGACGTGGTTATCATAGCTCCGTCTTTATCGATCCACGCAATCAAGAGGTAGACCTCGCCGTTGTTTCCCAAGGTCTTGACTTTACCTGTCAGCGTGTACCACTGAAAACCATCTCCCTCAACGGCGAGAGCGTCGCTTGACCATCTGCCGTATTCCCAACGGGTGCTGTGGGTGGAGATGCTTCGGTTCCCGGCGGAGACAATCTCGGTATCCCAGACGTATTGGTCGCCGACGTACCCTGTCAGGGGCGTCCAGTTGTCCGGTGCATCGGTACCCAGTTCAAACGACGGGTTGGCGAGTGTGACGGCAGGCGTCGGCTGGTTGTCATCACCAGGCCCCGCCCCAGGTCCATCACCGGGTCCATTTCCAACACCAACGTTTCCACCAGGCTCCTCACCAGGTCCCCCGCCGGGTACGGGTTGCGCTTGGAGAAATGGGGTGGATAACAACAGAAAAAGAAACACAATTACCAAATGCTTTAACATTTTTTTAACCTCCAAAAAAGTAGTGATGAGTGATTAGTGACGAGTGAAGAGTTAAGACAATTCTTTGCTCACCACTAAGCGAGTTTCAAAAATAAACTTACGTTTCGTTCCAGGCCCAAACCGCTCCTGCTGGATTGACAAATCCAGCAGTCTCTATCTAACCTGTAGGTTGGGTTGAACGGAAAAAAGTGAATGTTTATCATAGTCTGATAGAGCCACAGCTATTCCAGTAGACTGTCGTGTTAGAAATCTCTAGTGAAACCCAACACCTCAACTTTCAACGATAAACTTACGTTTCGTTCCAGGTCCAAACCGCTCCTGCTGGATTGACAAATCCAGCAGATTCTAATTTATAAAGAATCTCTATGTCCGTATAAACCGATAGCCTTATTCTTCTGCTCTGAGGGAATGACTATTAAGGGTGGAGCGGTGGAAAATCTTCCGCCCTTCCACTCTTCCATCCTTCCAATCCTAGTCTTCCTAGCCGTGTAGGTTGGGTTGAACGGAAAAAAGTAAATGTTTATCATAGTCTGATAGAGCCACAGCTATTCCAGTAGACTGTCGTGTTAGAAATCTCTAGTGAAACCCAACACCTCAACTTTCAACGATAAACTTACGTTTCGTTCCAGACCCAAACCGCTCCTGCTGGATTGACAAATCCAGCAGATTCTAATTTATAAAGAATCTCTATGTCCGTATAAACCGATAGCCTTATTCTTCTGCTCTGAGGGAATGACTATTAAGAGTGGAGCGGTGGAAAATCTTCCGCCCTTCCACTCTTCCATCCTTCCACTCCTAGTCTTCCTAGCCGTGTAGGTTGGGTTGAACGGAAAAAATGAATGTTTATCATAGTCCGATGGAGCCACAACTTTTCCGGTAGACTGTCGTGTTAGAAATCTCTAGCGAAACCCAACACCTCAGTATAATTGTAGGGTGGAATCAACCGACTGGATAAGGAGGGCGATAGGAATCTTCAGCCCACCACCATTCCTTGTAAGGTGCAATCAACCGAGTGAACAACGAGGGCGATAGAGATCCCCCGCGCACCAGCCTTTGAGAGTGCCAGCGGGACCACAGGTCATATGGTATAAGAAACCGCTACCGACTTTTTCGCAGGTCAACCAAAATGACCAAATGGTTAAAATCTCCTCCGCTTTTCTCCAACGCTTTATTACCATCATCTGTTATACGGCTTAAATGTACAAAGTCGAGCTTAAGGGTGGAACAGCGGGAAATCTTCCGCCCTTCCACTCTTCCATCCTTCCATTCTTCCAATCCTAGTCTTCTAGTCGATGCAGAGGATGAACTTTTATATTAAAACTTGCTTTGTCACTGTTTTTTCCACAATTCCAATTCATGCCGCTGCCCGCCGCGCTTCAGGATGACCCGCCGCGGTTGAATGGAAAGGACAGTTGCGCCAGCGACGACCTTTCCCACACCCACCGATCGTGCCCCGAAAATGGCAATCGGGTTCACGTCGTCCCACAGGATGCCCGCAAACTGCGGCAAGGGCGTCTCTTTGAGGCGGCGGCGTGCGCCGTTCGATTGCGGTGTAGAGGGAGCGAACGCAAACGGATCGCGTTTGACGGAAAATCTCTCTATCGCTGGCATCTTAATAGCGACGAGCGGCGGGCGATTAGCGGTGAGTTTCTGCTTTTCGCTCTCCACTTTCCTCTCGTCACTCTCCACTGTTTTATGCGTCGGGGCGAGTGTCAGGCTCATCGAGGTGCTGTCTACCTCCCGTTTCCGCCGGTAGAGCCGCACCTCCTCGATCCTTACGGTCGGCGTTATCCGTTCCACGACCGAGAGGAAGGTGGTAAAACCCGCGTAGTCTCCCGTAAAGGAGAGGTGCAGCGGCCGGAAGGTGTAACCGCCGCGGTGTGATTCTGGAAGTTCCTCGACGCCGACTAGCGACAAGGATAACCCTTGCGACAGCCTTCCCAACTGCGGCAACAGGGTTTCGCGCCCGTTCCAGAGCAGTTGTGCTTCCAACCGTCGCTGCCTATCCTCCGCATCGGACACCTGTTCGAGCCATTTTTGGCGCTCAGTTCCGACATCGGCTGTCCCTACCCGTGCCAAGCCCTTCTCCTTCTCCGTCTCCGCCGCGCGCTTCCATCGCGCCAGTTGTATCACCAGCGCGACAAACAATATAAGAACCGAAAACCAGAGTAAGGGCAGCCGTATCGCCATCTTTTTCCTTTGCTGCTGTAGGAGGGACATCCTGTCCCGACCATCGGGGCTGGGAACCCCCTCCTACGGATATCGTCATTCCTTGCTCATGTTAAGAATATGTGGGTGAAACCGAAGTTTTTTCTTGAAAACTCGGTTTCTGTGCCCTTGTCCGACGAAGGTGGCAACTTGCGTTTTAGTTAAAGCCCTTATTAACTCGCCACTCGTCACTCGTCACTTATCACTGTTTCTCCACTGCTTTCAAGAGCCAACGTAAACTCCAGCCATCGCTCACCGGCAACCGTGACCTGCTCGGTCTTGACCTGCCGCACAGATGAGAATTCAGCTTGAGTGACCAAAGCGGCGCGAAACGCATCGATCTCTGTCTGAGCCGGTGCGATCCCGACCACGAGCAGCACACGACGGGCATCGAAGGCAGCCTTTGCCCCTCGAGGCGTTGGAACGGTTTTAATCTCTGTCAGTCGCACCGCCGCGGGACACTGATTGGCAATGTGCACCAAACGCTCCGCCAACGTCGGGAAACGACGATCGCCCCAAGCCAGTTGTGCGAGCGCCCCTTCAAGCGAGGTATATCGCTTTTGCAGCGATTTGGTTTCCGTCTGCAATGTTTTTACCTGCGCCTGATTAAGACGCAGCGCGTCGATACGCTCTCTCTTAAATTTAATCACATGGTAGAGTGTCACATGCGCCCCCAGCAACAGGATGATCGCCGCTACCGGCATCATCCGCATCAACAGCCGCTTTCTCCTCGATTTGCGTTGCGCGGCTCGTTCGGCAAGCGCCGGCGCCAGCAGGTTCAAACGAATCCAGTGACCGGAAGCGGTACCGGTTGCCTGTCGCCAGTGGCTGGTTTTGTTCTTGCTTTTCACTGACCACTGGTCACTGGAAACTGGCGACTGAATCGGCTTTAGTAAAGCCGTATGCCAGTCAAAGCCCGATACCGTAACCTCGACCCCCAACCGCTCGGATAACTGTTCGGAAATCGATTCAGAGGCATTACCGAACATAAGAATCCGTTCCAGCGCCGCTCCCGTCGGGTTGGGACAGTTGGCGAGGCTCTGCTGTACCGCCTCCCCGAGTTGAGCGAGGTCGCCGACATAAAAGCTGCGCCCGAAACAGAATTCACCCGCCTCAAGGACGACCAAATCGCAAAACTCCCCATCGAGGTGCACCCCGCATATCCGCTCCGAACCTTCCGAGAGAAGCTGGTTCGCCAACGTGACGGGCTGTGGGGTCAGATAGACCAGTTCCGGGGGCTCTTCGAAGATCGATGCCAACTTCACCTTACGCATCCAACCGACCAACAGCGTGCTGGCGGTCATCAAGTGAAAATCGTAAGCGGCTGAATCAAGGGAGACTGGAATGTAATCTTCACTCTCCAGAGCCGCCTTAATCGCCAAGTTTTGCTGCTCGGCGCCGGCTTGGGGAACCGCCTCCGGCAATTGAATCCGTCTGAGCAGCACCTCGCTGCTGGAGATTGAGACAAATACCTGCCGCGACTTCACGTCCGGGTGCAGGCGGCGTACCGTTTCCGCGAGCGCGGGATGACACAGCGGGTCGTTCACCGCGTCAACTGCCGGCAAAGGGGTTGAATCCTCCCGAACACACGCCCATCTCCCGTCACTCCAAACCATCTCGGCTCGGCGAACCGCCGCGTATGTTATTTGTAAACAGGTGCACCTTTTGGCTTTCATCATAGAAGCAGTGGTCAGTGGCTAGTGGTCAGTTAAAAGCAGGAAAAGGCAAGGGGATCTACTACGGAACTCTATCAGGATTAGCTATGGGATTCACTATCGCACTCATTGTCCGCTCGCTTGCTGGTTTTGTCTTTACTGGTCACTGGCCACTGGCAACTGACCACTGCTTTTCATCACCTTCGGCTGGATGATTACAATCAACTCTGTCTGTTCGACCGTTGTCTCCTTGGAGGTAAATAGGAGTCCCCCAAGCAGCGGAATGCGGCTCAGGATTGGGACTCGACTGATCTCCTGAATCTCCTTCTCCTGCAGCAGCCCGCCAATCACAACTATCCCTTGATCGGGAACACTGATGGTGGTGCGTATCAAGCGCTGATCCAATGAGGATTCTTCCCGTGAAAGCTGATCCGCGTCTCGGATAGCGAGTTGTATGTCCATTGTGACCCCTCCGGACGCGCCGATTACGGGAGTCAATTCCAGCAGAATCCCCGTTTCAATGGTGAAAAGGCTGCGATAAATCGAAGACGGATATCCACCGAAGGTCGTGACCGTCCGCTCCGGCGATGTCGAAGGCTCCCCCACAACCCCGCCAATCGAGGGATAGATTGGGTTATTGGTCTCAAACAGATGCTTCCCGCCAATATCGATCGACGCCTTTTCTCCATTCACCACAGCCAGCGACGGATTGGCGAGCACCTTCCCTCGGTTCTCCTCAACCAAGGCGGACAGTTTCGCGCCGAACGCCTGAGGCACACTTGCCAGCGAGTCGAAATTCAGCCCGATCCCATCATCCATCTGAATCACGGTTCGGTTTTCGGCGGCTTTGACAGATAATCCCAGTTCGTCTCGGTTGCCTTTCGTCAACTCTAGCAGGTAGAGTTGAATCATCGCCTGCGGTTGAGGCACATCAATCGCTTTCAGATACTCCCGAAACGCTCCGATTTTCGACTCGGAGCCTGTCACCAGCAAGGCGCTCCGATCCGGGAGCGGGCTGACGTTCACATTGAGGGGCGTGGGCAGCAACTCCATCGCTTTTGACACATCCAGATAGTTCAACGCAATCAGTTCCTCCTTCACGAACGGCGCATTCATGTCGGAGCCGATAATCAGCATCGGTTTTTCGTCCGGGGACGCTTCGACCCATTTGTATGCGTAGCTTGACCCCAAAAAGAGTGCCGACAAAACGGACTCTAAAGTGGCGTTCGCCTGTCGAAGGGTTACCGCGTCGGTTGATGAACTGGGCTGGGGCTGGGAAATTCCACGTCGGGCGTCGGTTGGCGAAGTAGTTGGCGCCTCAGGCTCCGTTCCGCCTGCGCCCAAGAAAACTATGTCGGTCCCGGTTCGGATCGAGAGTTCACGAATCGCATCGAATCGCGACGCGTCCAAAAGATCGACGCTGAGCCGTCCCCTTCCGTTACCCGCATCGACGGCAATCGCCCCGCTGCCCTGTCGCCCCCGAATCGCATCGTCCGCAGTGTCCAATTCGGCTAGGAACTGTTCCGTCTCCTGAATCAGCTTCGGTGAACCAACGACAGTCACCGCGTTGTGCGTCGGCGAGACAACGACATTTTGCTTGGGGATATTGATCGGGAGTAGGTTCAAAACCGTGTCCGCATCAAGGTGGCTTAGCCAGATGGTCTTGCGTTCGATGAGCGGGTTCACTTTATCCGCTTTAATCTCGGGGCTCCCAAAGAAGTGCAGGGCATCGACTCGACGATACGTATATCCTGTCATGTGCGCCAGATTCGTTAACATCTCCGAAGGGGTTCTGTTATCGAGCCGCAGCGTGATTTCACGTTTAATATCCCCCACTATCGACAGGTTGATTTTTGCACGTTCCGCCAACTCCGTCAGCAGTTGAGTCAAACTCGCATGGTGCGCCGTTACCGAGATGCGTCCGTCGGCAATCAGAAAAGTCAAGCCCGCGTGCTGTAAACGCTCTTGAGGCTCGACTCTGTAGATGCCGTCGGAAACGTGCAGGGTGAAGTCGGCAAATAGGACGGGCAAGGCTGCCTCAAGCGGTTGCTCTCGGAGATGCGCCGTGACCCGACCCGTCAGGTCGGAGGCGCTTGTTATACTGATTCCGGCACCCGCCAAAGCGCGAATGACTTGATTCACATCGATCAGATTGGCATCAATGCTGAGTTTCCCGTCGGCGATGTCGAGCGATAGACGCCGGTTTTCAGGAGGGCTTTGTCCAATAAAGTAGATGTCGGCGCGTTTTTCAAGGGTGAACCCTTGCGGCGTCAACAGCGCGAGCAGCCCCGCTTCAAGCGGCACCGCCTCGAGGTGCGTTGTGAGCGTGAGGCTCGGCGGGATAACATCGAGGCCGGCAAGGTTGAATCCCTTTTGGGCGGCGAGATGACCCAGCACGTCTCGCAAACTGGCATCTCGGCAACTCAGGCTGAAGACGGTACTTTCACCGGGCCCCGCGCGTACACATCGCTCGCCGGCGAGACACGCCAGCAACAAAAGCGGCAGCGACGGGATCAATCGGGTCGGCTTTTTTATCATCATTTGGACATTTGGAGGATTGGGGCGCCGGGCAGTCTTCATCTCGGCGACAGCCCACATTATATTGCTATTTTCAATATGTCAGAATAAAACCAAATATGTCAGGATGAATAAATACGACTTTTGAGGTATTATGGTTACAACAAAAATTTCTAACGTGGATTGGAGATGTACCGATGGCGCAAAACGAGCGGAAAGTCTCAGATTGGGATGCGCTTGAAATGGCTCTCAAGCAGTTTGCCGGCGCAACGCTTGAGGCGATTGGAAAATCCTACGGTGTATCGAAGCAAACGGCGCAGTATCACACCGACAAGCAAGCGGCACACGCTTTTCGTGAGGCGGTGATCACCCGTGCTGCCGAAGTAGCGGGCAATGCAATCGGACAGGCGATCGGGGACATGATGTTGGAAGAATTAGAGGAAATACGCAACTCGGGAGGTAAAAAGCCTAAAGAGCGTGAGTAACAGTAGTTTTCTCATCGGCCGGCGGTTTTCTTTTGACAAAGCGGCTACTCATTGATTAAGAGCCTGTTTGAAAAGTATATCTGTAGGGTGCGCACTGCGCACCAGCCTCTAAAAGCCTCAGCGGGGATCAAGCGAACGGATAGTGAGCGCGATAGAGATCCTGAAGGTGTGTAGAAACGCCAAAACCCCCGTGTGCCCGCGAGCCCCAGCGGGGCGACAGGTATGTTGCGGGCGACAATAAATACATGAAGGAACCTTCTACAAACGACCGAAATGACTTTGCTACCGACTATATCAAACAGGCTCTAAGCGATTAGTTAGCGAAACTGTTGCGCTCGCTTTTCAAGCTCTCAAGGCACCGGTTCAATAAATCACAATGTACAGGGCGCAGGCCGCCTCGTCTTATGTAGTCAGTTATCTCTATTGCATCTTTTAGCACTCTCTCTTGGCGCATTATCTCGGTTATCCCCTCTTTATGGGTTGCAATTTCCCCCTTAGTTGCTTTTCTCTCTCCTCCATAGAAACCTATCCTTATTCTTCTGCTCCGATGGAATGACTATTAAGAGCGGAGCGGTGGAAAATCTTCCCCCCTTCCACACTTCCATCCTTCCAATCCTGGTCTCTACCTAACCTGTAGGTTGGGTTGAACGGAAAAAAATGAACGTCTATCATAATCCGACAGAGCCACGACTTTTCCGGCAGACTGTCGTGTTAGAAATCTCTAGTGAAACCCAACACCTCAACTTTCAACGATAAACTTACATTTCATTCCAGGTCCAAACCGCTCCTGCTGGATTGGTAAATCCGGCAGGTTCTAATCTATGGAGAATCTCTATGTCCGTAGAAACCGATAGCCTTATTCTTCTGCTCCCAAGGAATGACTATTAAGAGCGGAGCAACGGAAAATCTTCCCCCCTTCCACTCTTCCATCCTTCCAATCCACGTCTTCCTAGTCGATGCGGAAGATGAACTTTTATATTGAAACTTACTTACCGATTGTCCAACAATTGGTCGCCGTGTTCAATTTTCAGCCAATTCAGACGGTGGTTTACGCGTGAAATCAAATAAATTTTGCGTTCAGAAACAAGTATTGAAATCAAGGCAAACGCATCTGGTTTTGCATTGACAACTTTACACGTGTATAGTATGATATAGAACGAACAGATAAGCGGCGGAGTGGATGCGCTACTCTCCAAATCGCGGATTTTCCGTGCTCCAACGAGGTGGCGCTTTGGCTTTTCACGCACCTAAAATTGACCTTCGTAACAAAGATCTTTTTTTTCTGTTAACATCTTGTTCACATTCGCCCGCGTATGAACCCGCGCTATCAAAGGAAAGTATTGAATCAAACCATGTGAACACACCCTCGAAATCAAGCCTCCGTTCACATCTTTGTACCTAGTTTTTTGGGGTTATTTTCACAGAAAAATAGGTACAAGTTCACCCGAAACCGCCCAAAAAGAGTGACGGATCAACATTTTATTCACATTTTCGGACTCTCAAACGACTAATGGCGATTCAAAGGAATGAGAGCATCTACTGATTTTATACACGTTTCGCTCCGATGATGCTGTAGAGTGAAGAACCTATGAAGCTGAAAACAGCCGCCATGGTTAGTATTAACGCGAAAGCGATGGAGTGATTTTAGATGCGTTTCCCCTGGCATTGAAATTGCTTGGACATTGAATGTCGAATGTGTTAATCTTATTCTTCGAAGATTCCGTCATATCTGAATAGTCTATTACTATCAACAAAACATACTGAATTGACACTTTGTGAATTGGGAGAAAGAAGAATGATTCGACGACGTTTCTTGCACCTCAAAGCACTAATAGCTTTCGCTATTTTATCGAGTTTTGCGCTCACCGACACCGAAGCCGCATACAACGGGGAGTGCTGGGTAGTTAGCGGCGGTGATACTGTACGCAAACTCCACGCTGATGGAACCGTAGATCCGGCAGGCATCCCGGGGTTAACACAAGCACAGTCGGCAGAAGTGAATCCAAAAAACGGTGTGGTGTGGATCTCGGTGTCCGCCGCAAACCTAGCCTTTAGATACGATCCCGCGGCAACCGACGAAAATGAAATGTTCAAAACCATTTCGGGTATCCCGGGCGCACGGTCAATCTCAATCAATCCCGGTGATGGTACGGTATGGATTGGCGGTAAAAGTGTCGTCAAGAAGATTTCGGCGGATGGCACTCAAATCCTCGCCGAAATTTCAGGGGTTCACGAACCCGAGGTCTCTGTTAACCCTACGGATGGCAGTTGTTGGGTTACCGACTCACGGGGCTCTGCCACTCGATATGACGCCAACGGCGCGGCTGTTGCCCAAGGTCCAAAATTGAAAGAGCCGAAATTTGTCGCTGTCAATCCGAAGACGGGCAATGCGTGGGTGGCGGATACGCAGGCGAGCGTGCTGGTCAAACTGAACCCTGCGGGACAAGAGTTGCTCCGCATCACCGATATCTCCAACCCCACCTCTCCGGAAGTTAATTCCAAGGACGGAAGTCTCTGGTTAGTTTCCAACGCTTCTATGCTCGTTAAACTCACTCCAAGCGGCCAAAAAACAATGGAAGTTCCGGCGGGCATGGCTATTCTTGCTATTGCGGTTGATGGAACAGATGGAGGGGTTTGGGTTGCCGACCAGATAGGCTCCACCTTTCAAGGTGAAGTTTCCAAATTCTCGGCGTCGGGTGAGAAATTGTTTGGAGTTCCAATTCCCATGCCATCTCATGTCTCGGTTGGAAACTGGGCTGGGCAGTAGTGGTAGAAGTCTCGAGGGACAGAACATGGGAAGGGTGGAAGTGTTACTGAAAGCTGTTAGGTTATCTGTCAAGGAGTCTTATGCGTAGATATCCGCTAGTCCTCACCGTTAGTTTCCTCTTAGTTGTTTGCGGTACGCACGCCCAGCAACCCGATCTGCCCAATTTTGCAGTTAATTCCGCAAGTATCACCTTCTCCAATTCGGCGCCGGTCGAAGGGGAAGAGATTACAATCTACGTTCGTGTTGACAACGTCGGGCAGGCGGCACCGACCCTCAACGAAGATCTTATTGTCAAGCTCTACGAAGGGGACCCTGCCACAGAGTCGCTTCAAATCCTATGCAAAGACGTCATTCTGGGTCTGGAGCCGGGCGAATCTGATGACATAAAGGCGCAATGGCGCCCACCCGCGGGCACAACCACAATTTACGCGGTTGTAAATCCGTCCGGCGAAAAAAGAATCCACGAATCCAATTGGGATGACAATATCACGCACATCTCCATAACCGCCATACCGGTTTCCTTTCCCCAAGCAACACCCGAGCAGATTCAGGACGCCATCGAAAAGGGTGCAAAGTGGATAGAGTCGCAGCAGGGCAAGCATAGCCGCACTTGTTTGCAATGCGGCACCGAGATTCAGATTGTTTCGACCTGCGTGATATGCGGCGCAACGGTTAAAGGATTGCCCGAAGATCTCGTCCCCGGACCGGCTTGGGAGTACGGCGAGGACAGCAAACAGGAAACGGCTCTCGCATTACAAGGGCTCTTCTCTGCCGGTTTGGATCAATCACACCCGGCGGTGGCAAATGCACTCCAATACCTCATGGAATCGGACTGGAATAACTTCACGGTCTATCACTATGCGGCTATTGTTCCCGTCTTGGTCTCAGCAGATGATGACAGATACCGGGAACGCGCCCAATTTGCCATTAACAGACTTGCAGAAACCCAACTCCCATTGAAGGGAAGCGGCTTTGAAGATCCGAGGGACGACGGTGGTTGGGGGCATGGATATACGGCTAACGGCGCACATACAAATATGGTAGTCTATGCGCTTTACGCGGGGAAACAGTGGGGCTTGAATGTTCCTCAAGAGACATGGGACCGCGCCGAAAAATGGATTCGAAGTAATCAGACAGACACTGGCGGTTGGCTCTACAATCTCGTTGAGGACGGCTCGCCTTGGGCAGCTGGCGACTACGGCAGTATGACCGCGACCGGGCTTTGGATACTTCGCGCCTGCGGCGTGTCTACCGAGGATGCGCAGATTAGGAAGGGGTTGGCGTGGATAAAAAAACATTGGTCAGTGACCCGAAACCCCGGATCAAATGCATGGCTTTACTTCTATCTTCTCTCTCTTCAACGCTTCGCCGACATCCCGCCGGAGCTGACAACGCTTGTCGGACACAGTTGGTATCGGGAATTCTCGAATATGCTCGTAGCTCGACAGGAACCTGACGGGCGATGGGCAGACCAAGAGGGCGACGCTTCCGCAACCTGTTTTGCGCTGATGTTATTGAGTCGCGAACTACCCGAACCGTCACGACCAAATTTGGGCGTGGCTCCGCGCAGTATTCGATTTTCTCCGCCTTCACCTCGCGTCGGTGAACCGACGCGGATTAGCCTGACGTTGACCAACACGGGCGCACCGCTTGACGGAATTGTTCCCCTCCACTTTTACGACTACCCACCGGAGGACGGCGGAGAGAAAATCGCGGTCCAAGAAGCAATCTTCTCACCGAAACTCCGGGAGACCACCGTATCCATAAATTGGGCGCCGCAGACTGAAGGAACGCACCAAATATACGCCGTGGTCGATCCTGACAATCAAATTGAGGACCTTGACAGGGAGAACAACGCCGATGCGCAAGAATTGACTATCTACCCCAAATCGACTAGCGCGACGGATCCAGTCCTCGCGCCGCCTCGTAAGATTGGCGAAGGGCTTTACCAAGTCGGGGATGTCGTTTTCGATGTGAACAAGCGCGAAGTTACGTTAACGGGTGAAATCAACATCATTAACGGCGACACCATTATCGAGTTTTTTGCCTGCGGTAAGCTCGGTAAAACACACGAGAGCGTTCTGATGCTTAATTCTGAACCGATTCACATCTTCCTGGCGCTGGGAGCCGAACTCGGCATGAATCCGGGAAGAAACCTTACCGTAGTGGGCGACCCACACACTCCGAAGGGCGATAGAGCGGAAATCTGGGTGGAGTGGCAGCAGGGGGAGGGCACTGTGCGCCGGAGAGCGGAGGATCTTTTATGGAACGCGATGGAAGGACGCCCGATGGAACGGACGAACTGGGTGTTCACCGGCGGACGCGTGATTAACAACATACAGTTTACGCCCCAAGTATATCACAACATCATCGCCGTTTATCGTGATCCGGATTCAATTTTCAATCATACCCTTTCGGGCGGCACGGATGATCGAACCTACCGCGTCAACGGCGACGTGATCCCAGCCAAGGGTACGAAAGTGAAGGTGATTATTCATCCGATTGCGGAGAATGTGGGCGGCAGACGTACCGATGAACCCGAGCGGAATAACGGCGTGCTGGGAGAAGGTTAACGCGTGACCAGACGTCAGGAAATTATAGAAATCCTTAAGGGCGAAACTCTCTCGCTGCAGGATCTCTCGGTTTTCTTAAAGGTACACATCAAGGAAATTCTCGAAGACATTCCGCACATCGAGAAGTCTATTCAGCCTCAAGCGCGAATGGTTATTGTACCAGCTCACTGCCAGAAATGCGGGTTCACGTTCAGAGATAGGCGTAAGATCAAGACACCTTCACGATGCCCGAAATGCAAGGGCACGTGGATAAAGCCGCCGCTCTTTCAGATTCAGGACGCATAAATTACGCGGAGGAAGAACCCTGATGCCGCTTTATGAATACCAGTGCAAAACCTGCGACTCGAAATTTGAAATGCTGCAAAGCATCAATGAAGTAGATACCGAACTAGCATGTCCGGAGTGCGATTCATTCGAGACGGCAAAAGTGTTTGCCCCATTCGCATCCCTCGGAACCGAGAAATCAGCCGCGTGCGACACCGGCTCAACCTGAGCAATACCCGAACCCGGCAGTTAGCCTGGATAAAAAAAACTAGATGTTGCTTGTCTACGGACGAGTTCTGTAATGGCTAAGGTTTAATTACACATTCAGCCATAAGAGGATAGTTCTCGTCGCTCCAAACACTCCGTCTTGAGGCGTTTTGTTTCCCCCCACCTTAATGTTTCTTCCTCACGCCAAGTTTCTTGTAGGATGGGATCAAACGACTGAATAGGGAGCGCGATAGAGATCCCCTGTCCACCGTCGCTAGCCGCGTTTAATGTCTGCAGGGTTTTCCCTGCCTGCTCTTGTCTTTTCATGCACAGAGTGCTAACCATGAATTCACCATATCGCGTCGCAATGGTTGGATGCGGCGAGATTTCCAAAGAGCACGCGAATGCGTGGAAAAACCTTCCCGAGATTGATCTGGTAGCCGCCTGCGACATAAAGTTTGAAGCTCTCGCAAGTTTCGCCAATGCTTTCGAGGTTAAGCATACTTACAATGATGTGAGAACCATGCTTGAAAAACAGCAGCCGGACATTGTGGTGATTGCGACAATTCCCAAGGCGCATCGTGAGATAATCCTGGAAGGGATCCGCAACGGCGTTCGAGCGATACTGTGTGAAGCGCCGATTGCCATGAACACCAATGATGTCGAGCTGATGATTCAGGTTACCGAGAAGGGGGGCGTCCTACTGGCGGAAGGGCTGATGTACAGGTATCACCCGTTGACACTCGCGGTAGAGCAACACGTTCTTGATGGCGCGATCGGCGACATACGGTTTATCCGATCAAGCTTCTCGACGGAACTAACGGATCGCACGAACTGGCGCTTTCACAGCGATCTTGGGGGCGGAGCGGTGAGAGTTTTGGGCTGTTATTGTGTTGATGTTATACGCCATCTCGTCAATGCCGAGCCAAAGGCGGCTTGGGGGTGCGGCACGTTTGAACCCGTAAGTAACGCTTGGGAGACGATGATTGGTACACTGGATTTTGGCGACGGTGTCTTCGGGCAATTCGATTGCAGTTTCGGTTGGAGCAATCGGGAATCTTATGAGGTGGTCGGCACAAAGGGGACGATTCTTGTCCCGCGTGCGTGGAGCAACGTTGACGGTTCCTGTAATTTCCTGTTAAACGGAGAAGCCGTGAACCTTAATGGAGTTAATCCTTATTCGGCGGAGATGCTGAATCTGTGCAGATCGTTGGACACCGGAGAATCGCCGCTCGTAGGACTGGATAATGCCAGGCGGAACATGCGCGTTATTGATGGCGTGACCGAAGCTGCGCGTAGCGGAAAGCAAATAGAGATACTTGAAATATGATGGTTCTTCAGGGTTAAGTGTGGGAATGAAACTTACTAAGCAAGTTTCAAAAATACCCTTTACATTTTGAGGATGAATAGAGAATAAGCCCCCTGACCGCTCCTGCTGGATTGACAAATCCAGCAGACTCTAATTTATAGAGAGTCTCATGTCCGTAGAAGCCGATAGCTTTATTCTTCTGCTCCGAACGAATGACTATTAAGGGTGGAGCAGTGGGAAATCTTCCGCCCTTCCACTCTTCCATCCTTCCAATCCTAGTCTTCCTAGACTCGTAGGTTGGGTTGAACGTCAATTCGTTAGTAATCGCTAATCTTGTTAAGAGTTTGCGAGTGCCTATTTCGCTTGAACGCGCCAAAATTTGAGTGAAACCCAACACGTTCTACCACTCTGAGACATCCTCTGCAATTAGATGCGTTTCCCCCGATAGTCGGGCGATAAAACGTTGTAATGAAAACTCTCCTGTGCTAAGATATCTTCATCGTGGAGCCTCGGTTTGTCCCAAGGTTGCGTCCATGTTACCGTAGTATGCATGACCCGCCATCCCCCAAAGCACTCATACTCCACAGCGTTATTTCACTCGACCCGGATTTCAGACTCGAACTTCGCAGTGTTTCATCAATCTGAGAGTTACTAGAGTTACTATTGAAGAAAAAGGAGAATCATCTATGCCCCTCACCGAGAGTCAAATTACGGAGTTGTCGCAGGCACTCATGAATGCTCAAGAGACAGCCACGCCGATAACTAACGTGGTCGATCAGTATCCCAACATAACTATCGCCGACGCTTATGCCGTTCATAAGAAGACGTTCGATACCAGAATCAGCAACGGCGACACCGTGATAGGTCGAAAGATAGGACTTTCATCGAAGGCTGCGCAGGAGATGTTCAACGCGGACAGCCCGGCCTATGGGAATCTTTTTGCCTCAATGATAGTGTTGGAAGGTGAACCGATTTCGATGAGTGATTTATGCAGGCCGATGTTAGAAGGCGAAACTGCTTTCGTTCTCAAGAACGACCTCAAAGGACCGGGCGCTACGTCGGCAAGTGTCATGGCCTCTATCGCAGGAGTGATGCCGGCATTTGAAATCGCGGATACCCGCGGGACGGAGAAGCCAAAGGCGGCTCAAGACTTGATCGCGGACAGTTGCGGCGCGGGCAAAGTCATGTTGGGCGGACAACTTACACTTATTGACGGCATCGACTTTCGGCATATCGGTGTAGTGTTGGAGAAAGATGGGGAGGTCCTTACTACCGCCGCCACAGCCGCGGTACTCGGTAATCCCATCAATTCGGTCGTGAATTTGGTAAATAAACTTGCCGAGTTCGACATAGGCTTGTCTGCCGGTGAGTTTGTCATACCCGGTACGGCGCACATGGTCGTATCACCCGAAGCAGGCTCCTGCTATCGGGCGACATTTGATCGTGTAGGGTACGTATCGGCGCGCTTTGTCGATTAGGGCATGGTAGATTGCGACGTGCTCAAGTCACATTGCGATAACTAAGCATCGGTCATATCCAATCATTCTCAAAGCCGACGAGACAAAGGCGAATCGGGACACATGGGCATACACCATAAAGAAATAAAAAACCCCGTACGTCCAACATGTACGGGGGTCTTATTTGATCTGGATTGATGGAATTGACTATATCGTCTCGTCCCAAGTTACCGAGTTTACTCATCATCCGAATCTTCTTCGGCATCTCTATGTTTCCGACGCTCGTGCCGGTCACGATGACGCATGTCGCGATCCTCGTCCCAGTCCCTGTGATGCCGTCTACCTCGAAATCCGCGTCCTTTTTTCTTGTAATCATCGTCGAAATGACGGGCTTTCATCAACATTTCACGTTGTTCTTTCGTCAGCAACTTAGCGGTCTCAAGTTTATGGCGAGTCACAGCTTGACGAATCTTTGTTCCGATCGCTAATACTTCATCAGACTTGGCGAGGATTGCGCCTTCATCAAGTTCGTTCGCACCCCAAAGTTGTTTGAGTTCCAAACGCTTGACCTTCATTTCCGCTTTTAGCGGTATAATTTGCTTGGCATGATCGACTTTCAGCGACTTCAATTGTTGGGTCTGTTCCTCGGAAAGCATTTTTTTCATTTTGGATTTTAGGTAAAATGCCTTCTTGTCCTTTTCATGCGAGTGGCCGCCGCGTGAAAATGCGGTTGATGCCATAATGCCGACGGTGAGAAGAGCGATGCAGATGGTGACTACGGTTCTGATTTTCATTTTTCTATTCCTTTCCTTACGGATTAAATTGAAAGATAGTGTTTCACATGTTCTGTCGTAACTATTTCCTTTGGCAAGTGAGTGCGGAAATTGTTCGGGAAAAATATGACGACTTTTACATTTTGTTAACGATTAAACCATTTATCCCGACTTTCGAGAAGGTAAGCAAGGCGGTTGATTGATACTACCCGCGTCGAATAACCAAGGGGTGAAAGCAGCACGACTGGGAGTGGATACGATTGCAGCGTGACTATGTCGCACAGGATATTGCGAATCTGCGGTTCGGTCTCTACGAACGGCGACTAGAACCAAATCTATTTCGCATCTTTGAACAGCGGTCCATTGAGCAAGCCTCATACCGAGCCGATTTCTGGATTATAGGCAGCAGTCATGTCCTCAACGTGGAAACGGAACGAGGGGGCATGGCAGAGGTCATTTCGGGCGATTCTCGCGCACTCCCGACGGACGGCAGGATTAAGCTTGTTCGTGCTGATGGAGAACATTGTTACCACGTCCAAGTCGCCGACGAATTCAACTATCGCGTAGACCTGCAACTGTTGAAGGTTCCGGACAAAGACTTCTTACTTAATGAACCGACGCCCGCCAATCAGGGAATCCTGTTTCGGATGCGCCACTGTTTCCCATCTCGAGAAGATATGGCGGAAACACCCATCACAGTGATTGATGTGCTGAAAGCCGATGACGCCGGGCTTGAGATAAAAACCTTTCATTCGTATGTTGAGGCGCCTGCCGTAGTGGTTACGCGATCGACAATCGAGGTCGTCTGTAAGGACGGAATTTGATAGGAGAAAGTGGGAGCGATATCCGAATCGAACAACTGAGTGTATTGCGAGAGATCGAGGGAACGAATAATGAGCGCGATAACAAGTCCTGATAGTAAATCCCCGCGATAGCTAATCCCGATAGAAATTCCCTTAAGCGAGTGAATACCGAGCGCGATAAGAACCCTTGCTTGCGAGCAACGGAATACCCTCCTACCATGACACATCGGGCACCGGAATTTCCCCCTATCACGCGATCTGTGGGAAACCAAAGAGGTTCAATTTCGAATCTTTATGACCACGCAGACGGACAACCCTGATAATTCGGAAGTACCCGCCGAAACCATCAATGCAAGTAGTAAGAGGGCTATCCTCGTACTACTTCTCGCCGTTTCTCTCATTTCGATATGCGCGATAATCTACGAAATAATTATCGCTGCCGTATCGTCGTACCTCCTGGGCAACAGCGTCTACCAATTCTCAATTACCATTGGGTTGTTCATGAGTTCAATGGGATTGGGATCTTTCCTGTCAAAATTCTTTAACCGGTATCTTGTAAACCGATTTATCCTGATTGAGATAATTATCGGCGTATTGGGCGGGGTGTCGTCCATAATTCTCTTTAACGCCTATATCATCGTTGAGTCTACGGTAGGGTATATTGCGGTGATGTTCACGCTTATTATGGCAATTGGGACATTGGTCGGTTTGGAAATCCCCATACTGACGCGGATTGTCGCCCAATACGAATCCTTGCGCGTCACGCTTGCGAACGTGCTTGCGTTTGACTATGTTGGAGCGTTAATCGGCTCTATCGCCTTTCCACTGCTGCTATTGAAGTACACCGGCTTGATTCAGACCGCCTTCATCATCGGATTTGTCAACGTCTTGGTCGCCGGACTCGTGCTTCTTCACTATTGGAGCGATATTGCAAAGAGAGCCAGGGTGGTGGTGACTGTCGTGTTGGCTGGGGGTTTTCTTGCGGTTGCCTCCGCTTACGGCGGTCGCATCGGTGTTTGGCTCGAAAGCAACCTCTATCATCATCGTATTCTTTTTTCGAAACAGTCGAAATATCAGAAGATTGTCGTGACGGAGCGCAATCCGCGAACGGAAACCTCGTCAAAGCAGCCGAGTGCCGATTCTCGTCAGATAAGGGTAACTAATCAGGGCGGGGATGTCCGACTTTTCATTGATATGCAACTCCAATTTAGCTCGGTCGACGAGTTTCGATACCACGAAGCGCTTGTTCACCCCGCAATGACGCTCGCCGAAAACCGTAAGAACGTGTTAATCCTCGGCGGCGGTGATGGTTTGGCAACGCGCGAGGTGCTGAAATACGCGGAGGTGCAACGCATTGTGCTGGTGGATATTGATCCCGAGATTACGGAAATTTGCAGCAGCCATAATGCAATCGTCGCGCTTAACGGCGGCTCGCTGTCGCATCCGAAAGTTACGATAGTCAATGAGGACGCCTACATATTCGTGGAGCGGGAACGCGCAAAAGAGACGTTTGATGTGGTTATCATCGATCTCCCCGATCCAAACGACGAAGGACTATCGAAACTGTACAGCGTCGCATTCTATAAACTGGTGGGAGACATACTCAACCCCGGCGGCACGATGGTGACGCAGAGCACGTCACCGTTCTTCGCGCGCCGCGCGTTTTGGTGTATTCACCAGTCGATAGAGGAGGCGGGGTGGAATACTTATGCATACCACGTAGAGGTGCCATCAATGGGAAATTGGGGGTTCAATCTTGCTTCCAAAACGCCTTGTGATGTCACAGACATTCGCCTGAAGGTTGAGACGAACTTTCTCACGGACGATTTTGTAGGAGCAATGTTCAGATTTGGGAAGGATGTCGCCGAAGTCGAGACCAGGCTCAACAAACTGCTCAAGCCCGTTTTGATTTTCTATTACGACGATGAGAAGTGGCGGTTCTATTGAACCGCGTTCGTAGGAGGGAACTCCGATTCCCGATCATAACGATTTGAAGACTGTTCAACTTTAACCATTTAATTTAACTAGAAGAGCGCTTGAGTTGGGAATAAGCCGGATTCTGTTCCCCGACTCGCTTTCGCTCGTCAGGGTGATGGTCATTCATCTGGGATCGATGTTGCCACCGACCTCAAGCGGCTTTACCCGAGGACGAGGCGGGCGCGCCTGCACTGTCCTCCTATTTAACCTTGCTCCAGATGGGGTTTGCAAGCTCCCGATGTCACCATCGGGACTGGTGCGCTTTTACCGCACCGTTTCACCTGTACAACGCGCGGTGCGTTGTAGTCTGCTTTCTGTTGCACTTTCCATAGCGTCGCCGCTCCTGGGTGTTACCCAGCATCCCGCCCTACGGAGTCCGGACTTTCCTCATCCCGATTTCTCGAAACGCGATCATCTACCCAACTCAAGCTTCCGATATAATAACACATGCGGACTAAATAATGAAACCTGTAGGAGGGTATTCCGATGCCCGACTGTTTCTTTCTCATCCCGATTTCTCGAAACGTGATCATCTACTTAGCTCAAGCTGCCGATATAATAACACATGCGGACAACAGATTGAAACCTGTAGGAGGGCATTCCGATGCCCGACTGTCTCATGCTTTGAGCGTGAATCATGCTCTCACCTGCTACAATAGAGCCTTGAATCCCAGTGTATAATCGGGCATCGGAATGCCCTCCTACGGTAAGACCACCGCGATGCATAATATACGTCGTGCTGTTAAAATTCATGCAAAAATATACTGCCAATAAGAGCAAGAATATGAACAAGACTTCTGTTAAGGGATACCGCCAATTACGCAAAGGACGAAAATCTATCCCGGGTGCCCACTATTTTGTTACGGTGGCTACCTTTGACAGAACACACGTCCTCACGGCGACAGGGGTCCCAGAGATTATATTCAAATGCTTCAACTGGCTCGAAACCGAAGAACGCCTCAAATGGATGTGTATTATGGTTATGCCCGACCACATCCATGCGGTCTTTCGGCTCGGAAACAAGCAATCGCTGTCCAATCTCGTTTATTCTACCAAGTAACACTAACAAAATAAGCGTGTTGGAAGGCGTTTTCGACAATTCGATTTCACCTCAATTTCGTAGATGGGAAAACCGATTTAAGCTGCTTGTGCAACCAAATGAAATCCCAACTGATTGGCTTTGCGTTTCAGGTTTTTAACCGCCCTTTGGCGAGCCTGTTCTTCATAGTAGCCGGAAGGAGGTTCACGGTAGGGCGTCCGATTTCTCAACATGGCATAGATAATACGTGCGAGTTTATGAGCGATTGCCGTGATGGCTTGAGCAGGACCGAGCCTCGCTCGCTGACGACGATAATAACCGCCGAGGGCGCCTTTGCTATTTGACACGCCTTGCGCCGCCAGCCTCAGAGCGCGTGCCGCACGATTGTTGTTTTTCTGCGTTTGACGCTGCATCACTTTGCCACCCGTGATTTGGTTGTTCGGACATAAACCCAGCCAGGAGGTGAAATGTTTGACTGAAGGCCATTTGCTCATATCGATGCCGATTTCACTCAATATCGCTTGTGCATTGAGCACATTGACTCCCTCAATCTGAGTGAGATCTACCCCGCTCAGTTGATACAGATGTTGACGCAAATTAAAACAGGGCTCATTCCCCTTTGGACGCCGCCGCTTTCTTTGACTCTCCGGCAATGGGTGCGCTTTGATGTCAATCTGGGGTTCAATCCTCTGATAAAACTTTTCGATTTCTACATCACAATCGCTGATTTGCTGCTGATAAAAATCGTAGGCTTGCAACGCTTGCTTGAGGGCGAACACATGTTCGGACTTGTAATTGCCCTCAAGAGATTTGCGAATCTCTTTTTCACTTTTGGTACATCGCTCATCACGATGGGCTGCCAATTGGTGGGCATCGCGTTCACCCTTGACGATGTCTCTGATGATACGCATGCCTGTCAAACCGGTAATGTCTGAGATGACGTTGGTCAGCTTAAGATTCATCAGTTGCAATGCCTTCTGCATATGCTGCACTTGTGTCGAGCACATAGCGATTAGATTGGCTCGATGTCTCACCAATGAGCGCAAGGCACAAATCTCTTCAGCCGGGCGGAATGAAGTCGAAAGCAGCCCATAGGTATGCAACTGCTGTATCCATTGACAATCTTCGATGTCAGTCTTCTTACCGCTAACGTTTTTAATATGACGCGCATTCACCAGATACACTTCAAAGCCGCGTGCTTCAAGCATTTCATAGATTGGAAGCCAGTAGATACCTGTTGATTCCATCGCCACCGTGGTCACGCAACAATGCTGTAACCAATCCACTAAGAGATGGAGGTCTTCGGTAAAAGTCTTAAAGACTCGCACACAGTCTTTATCTCGTCCTTCAGGGACAGCGGCATAAATTTCAGCGTCTCCGATGTCGAGACCTGCCGCGTTATAATTTATTTGTTCAAGAGCGTTCACGTCTTGAATCTCTTGGGTAGGAGGACGTTCTTTGAATCGTCCTTTTCTCGAAATGCCGGTTTTACGCCGTCTTTTCATGGCGAGTTCTCCTTGCCGAGATAGGGTTCGGAATATACAACATGGGTTTCAAAACCGGTTCAGGCGGGGTTATGCTTCGAATCTCTAGTCTACCAAACGGGGTACCAAAGCAGTAAATCCCATGAAAGGGAATCTTGCTTGCGTCCACCAATGAACAAAACATGCATAACCCGGACGACGCTCTCAAGCGGGTTTACAAACACCAAGAAAATTTCCGTCTTTGCAATGCCTAAACCAAACCTCATTATTGTAGCATATGTGTTACTTGCTGAAAGAATTATCCCGACAGGGATAATGGCACGCTCTCAAGAGATTCACTGCAAACCAGATTAACGCACATCTTTCGCGAACGGGTCCGCTATGGCAAGAAAATTACTACCAAGTAACACTAACAAAATAAGCGTGTTGGAAGGCGTTTTCGACAATTCGATTTCACCTCAATTTCGTAGATGGGAAAACCGATTTAAGCTGCTTGTGCAACCAAATGAAATCCCAACTGATTGGCTTTGCGTTTCAGGTTTTTAACCGCCCTTTGGCGAGCCTGTTCTTCATAGTAGCCGGAAGGAGGTTCACGGTAGGGCGTCCGATTTCTCAACATGGCATAGATAATACGTGCGAGTTTATGAGCGATTGCCGTGATGGCTTGAGCAGGACCGAGCCTCGCTCGCTGACGACGATAATAACCGCCGAGGGCGCCTTTGCTATTTGACACGCCTTGCGCCGCCAGCCTCAGAGCGCGTGCCGCACGATTGTTGTTTTTCTGCGTTTGACGCTGCATCACTTTGCCACCCGTGATTTGGTTGTTCGGACATAAACCCAGCCAGGAGGTGAAATGTTTGACTGAAGGCCATTTGCTCATATCGATGCCGATTTCACTCAATATCGCTTGTGCATTGAGCACATTGACTCCCTCAATCTGAGTGAGATCTACCCCGCTCAGTTGATACAGATGTTGACGCAAATTAAAACAGGGCTCATTCCCCTTTGGACGCCGCCGCTTTCTTTGACTCTCCGGCAATGGGTGCGCTTTGATGTCAATCTGGGGTTCAATCCTCTGATAAAACTTTTCGATTTCTACATCACAATCGCTGATTTGCTGCTGATAAAAATCGTAGGCTTGCAACGCTTGCTTGAGGGCGAACACATGTTCGGACTTGTAATTGCCCTCAAGAGATTTGCGAATCTCTTTTTCACTTTTGGTACATCGCTCATCACGATGGGCTGCCAATTGGTGGGCATCGCGTTCACCCTTGACGATGTCTCTGATGATACGCATGCCTGTCAAACCGGTAATGTCTGAGATGACGTTGGTCAGCTTAAGATTCATCAGTTGCAATGCCTTCTGCATATGCTGCACTTGTGTCGAGCACATAGCGATTAGATTGGCTCGATGTCTCACCAATGAGCGCAAGGCACAAATCTCTTCAGCCGGGCGGAATGAAGTCGAAAGCAGCCCATAGGTATGCAACTGCTGTATCCATTGACAATCTTCGATGTCAGTCTTCTTACCGCTAACGTTTTTAATATGACGCGCATTCACCAGATACACTTCAAAGCCGCGTGCTTCAAGCATTTCATAGATTGGAAGCCAGTAGATACCTGTTGATTCCATCGCCACCGTGGTCACGCAACAATGCTGTAACCAATCCACTAAGAGATGGAGGTCTTCGGTAAAAGTCTTAAAGACTCGCACACAGTCTTTATCTCGTCCTTCAGGGACAGCGGCATAAATTTCAGCGTCTCCGATGTCGAGACCTGCCGCGTTATAATTTATTTGTTCAAGAGCGTTCACGTCTTGAATCTCTTGGGTAGGAGGACGTTCTTTGAATCGTCCTTTTCTCGAAATGCCGGTTTTACGCCGTCTTTTCATGGCGAGTTCTCCTTGCCGAGATAGGGTTCGGAATATACAACATGGGTTTCAAAACCGGTTCAGGCGGGGTTATGCTTCGAATCTCTAGTCTACCAAACGGGGTACCAAAGCAGTAAATCCCATGAAAGGGAATCTTGCTTGCGTCCACCAATGAACAAAACATGCATAACCCGGACGACGCTCTCAAGCGGGTTTACAAACACCAAGAAAATTTCCGTCTTTGCAATGCCTAAACCAAACCTCATTATTGTAGCATATGTGTTACTTGCTGAAAGAATTATCCCGACAGGGATAATGGCACGCTCTCAAGAGATTCACTGCAAACCAGATTAACGCACATCTTTCGCGAACGGGTCCGCTATGGCAAGAAAATTACTATGACCATGCGATTCGTCGCGATGAATCTCTGAACGAAATCATCCAATACTGCTACGAAAACCCCGTCAGAAAAGGGCTCCTTGAGCAACCAAAGGACTACCCGCATTGGCGCTGCAAATTCGAGATGCCGTAGGAGCAATCTAGCAAGCGAATAGCGCGCGAGATAGAGATCCCTTCCGATGCCCGATTGCATACAGATGCCCGAACATTCCGATTCGCGGCATACGGAATCTGACAGTTGACATCGAGTTTGTCCAACGATAAACTAATGTAGGTATAAGGTCATTGACAGAGTGTCGGAGTGTATGGCGCCGAGGAGGAGTTTAGATTGGGAAAGAAGGCTGTTGTTCTCTTGAGCGGCGGCATAGATTCAACGACGACACTTGCAATAGCGAAATCTCAGGGCTACGAAGTGTGTGCGATGAGTTTCCGGTACGGCCAACGCCATGCACTTGAGCTTGAGAGAGCAGAACAAATTGCCGAAAGCATGGATGTGAAGAAACATATCTTCGTTGACATCGATTTGCGGCCATTTGGGGGTTCTGCGTTGACCGATGATATCGAAGTACCGCGAGACCGCTCGCAAGAGGAAATGGAGACAGGTATACCGGTGACGTACGTTCCGGCTCGCAACACAATCTTTCTTTCCTTTGCGCTCGCTTGGGCGGAGACATTAGAGGCAGATGCAATTTTTATAGGTGTCAATGCACTTGATTATAGCGGCTATCCGGACTGCAGACCTGACTATATTAAGGCATATCAACGAATGGCGGACCTGGCAACAAAGGCGGGCGTGGAGGGAAAAGCACAACTCAAGATTCAGACGCCGCTCATCTTAATGACCAAAGCGGAGATAATCAGTAAAGGAACAGAACTCGGCGTCGATTACGGGTTGACCTTTAGCTGTTACGCCCCAGACGATATGGGTAGGGCTTGCGGCACTTGCGATAGTTGTCTCTTAAGGAAGATGGGATTCATTGAGGCGGGCGTCTCCGATCCGACGGAGTACCAAAGTAATGACTAGTGACCTGTGGTCAGTGGCTAGTGAGAGAGACGGAGGGATGAGAGGGAGGAACTAAAGAGTAAGTGCCGAGTTATGTTTTTGCGGTCTGGATTTGCCAATCCAGACCGTGCGAGCTCGAACTATCCAACTATCGGGCATCGGAATGCCCTTCTACATCAGTCCCAACCGATTCGTGAGATTAGATTTCAACGAATTCAACCTCAACCGGATTGGGAATTATGCCGGATTCATACCCGCGGCGAAGCAGTTCACGAACTCCGGCTCTACCTGACTCACCATAATCAAGGGTATATTCGTTAACGTACATCCCCACAAATTTGTCGGCGAGATCGGTCTCCATATCACGCGCGTAAGTCATGGCGTATTCAAGCCCCTTTTTGCGGTGATCGAGGGAATATTGAATGCTCTCTTTGAGCAAGGTCGTGATTTTCCGAATCTTGTCATCTCCGAGGTTACGCCGAATGGCGTTAGCGCCAAGCGGGAGCGGCAATCCCGTTTCTTCATGCCACCATTCCCCAAGATCCACCACTTTGTGCAGTCCCATTCGTGCGTACGTTAGCTGCCCCTCATGGATAATCAATCCGGCGTCCGCTTTACCTTCTTCAACGAAAGTTAGAATCTGATCGAATCGCACTGTCTCCGGTTCAAAGTCGGGTTGGAAGAGACTCAGCGTGAGGAAAGCGGTTGTGAGTTTTCCGGGAATAGCTATCTTTTTACCGGCAAGATCTTCGCGACTCATGGGCTCCCTGGAAACAACCAGGGGACCATACTTGTCCCCGATGCTCGCGCCGCACGGTGTGAGAGCATAATTTTCTGCCACATAAGCGTAGGCATGGGCAGATATCGCCGTGACCTCAAGTTCCGCATTTAGCGCACGGCGGTTTAAGCTCTCAATGTCCTCAATGACATGTACCACGTCGATACCATTCGTCGGTATAAGCCCCTTGGCGAGAGCATAAAACATGAATGCGTCATCGGAATCGGGGCTATGACCAATCCGTATCTGTTCTGTTTCTGACATATGAAACTCCTGTTTTAATCTTGGCCGGTCCTTCGCACCAGATCCGCCAGCCATCTTACATTCCGCGTCATTGAATCTAACATTAGGATGATACCATCTTTACTCTCGCATCATCAACAGGAATCCGGAGAATGCACGCCAAGCGCTATTTCTATTTGACAGCAATTCCCAACCTAGAGGCAGAGATAATCAATGCGGAATGCCTTGCCCTGACCGGAGTCGCTCCAAACCTACACGGACTTGCTATTTCGCCTCGACGCGTTGATGTCAGCCGCGGCGCATACGTGAGGTGTTGTGCGGAACTTCTGTTCGAAGCCGGAAACATTTCGGAAATTTGTGCGCAAATTAGAGCTGCGGGGCTGTACGCCGACGATTTTCGAGTGTCTGTCGTAAAATTGCCGCGCAATTTGAAGGTGAACAGTCTTGAAATTGCACACAACGTAGGGGCGGAAATTGGCGGCATACCGGATCTCGACTCGCCGCGGGTCACATTCTTGACCGTGATAACAGAGGAGCAAGTCCTGTTTGGGAAGTTACTTTCGGAATCCGATGGGCGATGGATTGTTCACAACAAGCGTCCACACGTCACATCAAGTTCCTTGCCCGCTAGGCTTGCCAGAGCGATTGTCAACCTAACCGTCTCACCCGGTGACCGCCTCCTTGATCCGTGTTGCGGCACGGGTACGATCATACTCGAAGCTGCGCAGATGGGAGTGAAGGCGGTCGGTTATGACGTCAACGTGCGCATGGTGGGGGCAACACGAAAGAATCTAAAGCACTACGGTTTGAGCGCGGAGGTCCACCTCGGGGACGCTCGCCTAATTAGTGGGCGATTTGACGCGGTGATCGCAGATTTCCCATACGGAATAGGTCTCGATAGGAACATGACGTTAGATAGAGAAATTCTGGTGCGAATTCGTCAACTTGCTCCCAGAGCGGTTTTCATCCATACGAGAGACCTTAGCAGTGAACTTGCTGATTTAGGATTTTACATTGAGCAGGTTTTGCCTGCACGCAAACATACCATGGTTCGTAATATATTCGTCACATCAACTGGATACAAGCCGAGATCGGGATAGGGCAGCCACGTGTGAATTCGGTTTATACAGGAGCTAGCTTCGATTGGGACCGGAAAAATGAAAAGAGGGAGGGAAAACAGTGATTTGGCTGTGGTAGATTGTTGCTATAGTCAAACGGGCTCAAACCTCTTTCGACCCATTGAAACGGAAACCGTTCTCAAAAATCTTCATCGTTGTCGTAAAAGTCTGTCTCGCTCATAAAATCTTCATCGGGTTCTTCCTCTTCATAAATGTCGTACTCTTTCGCATCCATCAACACATCCAGTTCTTTTGAACTCTCAACACTCATTCTACAAATCCAGCCATCCCCCTCCGGAGAACGGTTGATGACATCCGGATCATCTTCAAGGACCGTATTGATCGCTCTGATTTCCCCTGTAATCGGCGCATGGAAGGGAAATGAATCCCCGTCCGCAACTTCGACCCTACCAATTACATCGTCTTGCTCGAATTCCTCGTTAACGGGAGGCAAATCTACAAAGATGATATCACCGTAGATGAGTTGCACACGTTCAGTGATTCCAACAACTCCCTCATCTTCTGTGACTTCAATCCATTCATGCTTAGCGGTATATTTGACCTCGTTCAAGGTTTAGCCTCCAGAGTCTACTTTGTCTACATTTCAGGTTGTGGCAATACTGCTTACTTCGATTGGTGCGGCCATTCGCTGAAGATTCGCTTTCAAGGTGTCCAGCTCTCGTTGGCGGATCCTTAGATAAACAATAGCATTCTCATCATATTCAACATTCAAGACATCTCCCCTGAGTCGACGACACAGGTTTAGAACTGGTCCAATCTGATTGTGAAATACGCGCAGTCGCAATGTCTGGTATAGAACTCGTGTTTCAATCTTGGCATTCGTTAGGCAACTCCGAGCGCAGCCTCCATAAGCGCGGATAAGCCCCCCAACCCCCAAATTAATCCCGCCATAATAACGCACGATTACACAGATTACATTTGACAACTCGGCTGCTTTTATTGCCGAGAAAATCGGTGGGCCTGCCGAATGGGTGGGTTCGCCCGCGTCGGTCGAATATTCCCGAATCTCGGTCCCCGCCTCAATCTTATAGGCATAGCAATAGTGTGAGGCATTAGGGTACTCTTGCTGAACGAGGTTTAGGAAATCCCTTATGGCGTCCTGACTCTCGACCGCTGTCGCCAAACCGATGAATCGAGATTTTTTGACTTCGAGTTTCGATTCAGCAATGCCGACAACCGTCTTGTATTGATCGGACATACATTGTGAAGGGGGTCCTCGAAAGCTACTCAGCCCTAGACATCGCTATTTTCCCGATTTTCCGGTCTTCCTCTCTCCCGCAGAACCTGACACATAGTTCATCAAGAGCCCTGTCCAATCGAAAAATAGTAGACAACCCCTCCCTGATCTACACGGATCCTCTCGCCTTCTCTTTCGGTTGGTTTTGCTTGAGGCGTATATGTCCCGCTAATGCGAAACCGCCCTAGATTAAAACCGATACCAAATGTCGGCCCCTCGGCTTTCCAGATTCGTTCTTCCATTTGAAGTGTTTCGGTACGAACGATTTGAACCGGATGCCATCTGTGCTCAGTATGCCGCAAATAACCAATTCTGCAGCCAATCCGTCCGTGATACCATATTTCCCCGCCAAAACTTGCTCGCACACCGTTCTTGAAAGGAGGATTCGCATCAAGACTGAACTTTAAATCCAGATCGTTATATCGTTCGTGGTAGACGCCTCCGACAAGAACTTCTTGTTCGATTTGATTGGGAATGGAGTCGTCCGAAAACGACAACCCGTTACTGAGATTTCTGACTACGGCGCCAATTCGGAGATGCTCGCCAATTTTTTGGGTTAATCCGAAATTATAAGCGTAACCGTGTCCGGCATGTTCTTCGTCCTCGGGCAACTGAATCTTGGAACGCAGCCATTTGGCGTCCGCGCCAAACGCCAAGCCGGAAAAAAGGTTCCTGCTATATCCTATACCAAGCGCCCAGTCGCTCTGAGGAAAGTTGTTGGTTGCTTTCCCAAGATAGTCTACACGACTAAACTGCCCGTCGTGTCCACGGGCAAAGTCGATACCGATTATTCCGAAGGATCCTACCGGTACGGCATAATTCAGGAGTTCAACTCCCGACGCGTAGAGGTCATATTCACTATAGTCTTCATACCGCTCCGTTTCATTTAAATGAGACACCACGGCAACAATCCGGGGAAATCGAGCTGTGTAAAGAGCAAAGCGTCGGTCGTGTATGAGGCTGAGTCCGGCAGGATTACCGTTTAACGCATGTGCCCCTATGTTCGATCCGACAAAACTGCTTTCCATTCCTTGATGCTCGGCGCGCGCTAGTTGCTTGAGAAAAATATCCACGGTTGCAGGGACAGTGACCTCGGCCTGCTGGGCTGAAACCAGATGCGCTAGTGTGGCAAAGATTAAGGTGCAATATGTAAATTGTAGGTTCTTCATTTCAGATGGATTTCGCCTGTGAATTGGCATTAATCGGATGCATTCTCAAAAAATATCTATTTTAGGATTGGTAATGTTTAGGCGGGAAAGGTCAATCTAGCGGCAAAGTGCATCTGTCATTCGCGCAACTCGATGCATCGCTTTCACATCGTGGACGCGGACCATGTCCGCTCCGTGTGCGATTGCCCATGTTATGGTAGCTGCGGTTCCTTCTATTCGACTGTTCACCGGGAGGTCAAGAATCTTCCCGATAAAGGATTTTCTAGACGTACCGATAAGGATAGGTTTGTTTAAGAGGCGAAATTCGTCAAGCCTGCGCAAAATCTCCAAGTTGTGATTAACAGTTTTGCCGAATCCAATGCCGGGATCAATGACAATTCGGTCGGGAGGGATACCTTCTGTTTCCGCATATTCAATACGGCGATGAAGCCAAGCAGAGATATCTGACACGACATCATCATATACCGGCGATTGTTGCATCGTCCGCGGGGTTCCACGCATGTGCATTAGGATTGCCCCGGCGCCCATCTCTGCAACAACCCTCGCCATTTCCGCATCCCCTTGGAGCGCCGTAATGTCATTGACGATATGTGCCCCGGTTTCGAGCGCCCGGCGAGCAACCTCCGATTTGCACGTGTCAATCGATACAGGAACAGAGATTTCATCCACAAGCCCCTCGACCACAGGCAGAACCCGCGCCAATTCTTCCTCTGCCGATGCGGGTGAGGCTCCCGGTCGAGAAGATTCGCCGCCAACGTCAATGACATCGGCTCCGTCCTTCACCATCTCCTTTGCGTGATCGATCGCCTCGGCAACATCAAGATAGCACCCACCATCGGAGAATGAATCGGGCGTCACATTCAAGATTCCCATGATGAGGGAACGCTGTCCGAAACTGAGTTCTTTCCCGCGGCAGTCCATCAAGTTATGGGAACGGGCGGTCTTGGTCCGAGGATATCTTCAATCTCTTTTCTAACGAGTGTTTCCCTGTCAAGCAGCGCATCGGCAAGTGACTTGAGCCCATCAAGATTGGTCTCAAGAAGATGTCTGGCTTTATCATAACAATCCATGATGATCCGATGTACCGCCTGATCGATTTCGATCGCCGTTTTTTCGCTATAGTCTTTATGATGTGCTAGCTCTTTGCCAAGAAATATCTGTTCGTCACGCCGTCCGAAAGTCAACGGCCCCATCTCGCTCATTCCCCATTGGGTAACCATTCGACGGGCCATCGCCGTTGCTTGCTCGAAGTCGTTTTGTGCGCCGGTCGTTTGTTCGCCAAAAATCAATTCCTCGGCGACGCGCCCGCCAAGCGCGAACAGAATATGGGCAAGTATATGTTTCTTGCTCATATTGTGGCGTTCTTCCAGAGGTAACTTTGCTGTTACACCGAGCGCACGGCCGCGGGGAACAATCGTACATTTGTAGTTGGGATCGCTCTCAGGCACAAAATGCAGCATCAACGCATGCCCGGCTTCGTGGTAGGCGACAACCCGTCTTTCCTCTTCGCTGACAACCAAACTCCGCCGCTCGGGGCCCATCATAACTCGATCTTTGGCTTCGTCAAAACAGCCCATATCGATTTGGTCTTTGTCCTGCTTCGCCGCGAGTAACGCAGCCTCGTTTGCCATGTTTTCAATATCGGCACCGGAAAAACCGGGGGTCGCTTTCGCGAGTACGTTCAACTCGACATCTTCGGCAAGTTTGTACGGGTCTTTGGTATGGACTTTAAGGATAGATTCTCGTCCGCCCACATCAGGCAAATCAACGACAATCTGGCGATCAAATCTTCCCGGTCTTAGCAAAGCCGGATCCAAGACATCCGGACGATTCGTCGCGGCTATAAGTATAACACCCTCCGACGTATCGAAGCCTTGCATTTCAACAAGGAGTTGGTTTAACGTCTGCTCACGCTCGTCGTGCCCGCCGCCGATTCCCGCGCCGCGATGTCGTCCGACAGCGTCAAGTTCATCAATGAAAATAATGCAGGGCGCATTCTTCTTGCCCGTTTCAAATAGGTCTCGGACGCGAGACGCTCCAACACCAACAAACATCTCAACAAAATCTGATCCGCTGATGCTATAAAACGGTACATTTGCCTCGCCCGCCACCGCCCGTGCTAACATTGTCTTACCGGTGCCCGGTGGTCCCATGAGAAGAACTCCTTTGGGTATGCGGCCGCCGAGGCGTTGAAATTTTTTGGGGTCCTTGAGAAATTCTATCACTTCTTGAAGTGCTTCTTTAGCCTCATCAACTCCCGCAACATCAGCGAAGGTGATCTTGGTTTGGTCTTCTGAATGAAGTCGCGCACGGCTCTTTCCGAATGATAGCGCTCTATTGCCGGTGCCCTGCACTTGCCTCATGAAAAAAATCATGATACCAACGAACAGCAGGATTGGCAGCACGGTTGTTCCAAAGATGAGCAACCATTGAGGAACACTCGATCCCTGCTCAACATTAAAGGGGATTTGTGCATTCCTGAGCGTCTGATGAAGCGGGAATTCGGAAAACTGATCTCGACTGGTTTTAAACTGTCCCTTCCAATCCTCAATCTCGACAATTTCACCCAATTTTAGCAACTCGTCTTGAACGAAGTGCGGGTCGCGGAACGTACCTTGAATCCACTCCTTCTTGATGATGACTTCATCTTGAAACAATCCGTCATCCTCCGGAGCCAATCTTCCGGCTTCCTCTACCGATATTCTGCGATCTTCCACGAGCTGATAGAAACTCGACGTTCTGAGCTCATGGACTCTGTCTTTGCGGCTGATTACTTGGGACAGCGCCAGAACAAAGATTGACGCCATCACCACCCAAACCAAGGTACTCTTTGCGTTCTTGTTCACTCCTACACGCCTCTCTGTTTCAATATTGTAAGCATTTCTAGCCTATGCCAACTGTAAGGTTATGCCGCTTCGAGCGAATTTACGCTCGCTATGAACCGATGAGATCTAGAATCCCTAATTTGTAGTGGAAGCAATCGTCGAAAAGAGGTTGGACTAGCACCGGTTCAGGACGAAAAGTATAACAAATGCGCTGCCAGATATCAAAGGGAAATTCTTCCTTTCCGTCGCTTATATCATACTATGCAATGTGGTTATCACTATGTTTTAACGGCGTATTCCGAAATCTGTGAATTCTCCCGGTTGGCGGCCGCACTGATTTCACTTGACACTCCATAGCCTTGACAGTATACTACAGAAATATTGGAGTTGGCAATTGGAATTGCTCTTCTTTTGGGAAAACCCTGCAAAGGGGAAGGAGGAGGCATGAAACCGGTAAGCTTGATTTCTACTTCCGTTATAATTCTGATAGTTGCCGCCTCTACCAGCTTTGCCCATATAATAAATCCGGAAACTGGCTTGAAATTCCGGTATAACGCAGAGCTCGTAGAAGTTTCTCCGGTGATTGACGGTGTTCTTAACGACACGCCTTGGCATGAGACCGGAATACCCGGGAAAATGGATCAAGAAGTTGTTTACGACCAGAAATGGCTGGAATCAAGCGACTTCACTGGTGTGTTCGCCGGGGTATGGCGGAGCGGTTTCCTATATATTGCGGTTCAAATGAGCGACGATCAAGTCGAGAATCATGGCGCCAAACTTTCCGAAAAAGACCATCTTGTGGTGTATCTCGATCCGGATCATAGCGGTCACAAAAGCGATTTGTACCGTTACGATCTACCTGTGGGCGATGATGAACACCAATCTTTTGACCCCCCTCTTAGAGCAGTTGCTTGGGGAGACGATGGGCAATCCTGCGAATTGATGTTTAACCTAGGTGATATCGCAGAAAAAGGGAATACGGTTGGGTTTTGGATCTACTATAATGACGTAGATAACGGGAATCTGGAACATCGGATTAGCTGGGGACCTCCCGGTTATACCGATGACGACCTATCTTTACCGGACCTCGTATTTACGGCCAAATTAAAACCAAATGTGAACCAAAAGGTCCTTCAGTGGGGACGCATCAAGAGTTTCTATTATTGATCTGAGGAAGACGCCTGGTGTTTTTTGTCGGCAAGGTTTTGGAACTAATTGGGATAGTTCTTCTCGGAGCGGGGTTATATTTAGGATGCGTCAACCCCTACGGTTTTACCGAGGGCAAGTCAATGGGAGTAGAAATGGGATCGTTGGTGGCAGGGATTCTTATCTTCTTCATCGGACGCCTTCTTGAGAAGCGTTGAGGACAGATTATATCGCGATATCTCCACGATCCGGTGTCTGTGTCAGACTAAATACGCAGACCGAATTTTTTAATTCTCTAATGCAATGCTGCTTGTCGCAGCAGGTTGGCAGTCGCCACGACCTTTTAAGTGTCCTGCACGGTTTAAAGAATTTTATGGAACAAAAAATGGGGCTGTGCTATACTAAAAACTTCAGATTTCTTGACGCCGATACGATAGGTCAAACATGAAATCAACAAACAAGGAGACGATACTGAAATGAAGGGACTGAACAATTACGTCTGGCCGAGTTTCGCTGGATTATTCATACTACTGTTATTGACTATGGGTTGCGCTAGTGGCACGCCGCTTAAGAATCTGCCGCCGATTCAACCGTCAGATAGACTTGATGAAAACACTGTTCTAGACGAGAGCGATCCGGAACAGTTCGAAATCCCGGCAAAGTCACCGATACTCATTATGACGAAGGATGACATCGAAGTTGCCATCTGTTACTGGCGTCACTACGACTTGAATCGCAAATATCACCGTGGCAATACCGTATCGCCATTTTATGCATCCGAAGCTCTCCATCAAGGCGATAAAACAGACGTGTTTTATCTCAAGATTACGAATAATCGGCCCCAGAAAATTCTATTTAATGTTAACAAATGCAAGATTGAGGATCAGGGCGAAAATTGGTATGGCCCATTGGACTATGATGGCTTGGTAGAGCGATTCGGACTCATGAGTCGTGTCGCGGGCATCCCTGTCAAAAACGGATTGGCTGTCGCACGCAGGATTCTTCTCGAAAAACAGATCGGACGCTTGGATGACGGGATACCGGCAGGGAAAAGTATTGAAGGATTCCTGCCGTTCTATCAGACAAAACTCAACGCTAGAGAGTTGACCGTCATGGTGCCAATCGAAAAAGCTCCGCCGCCAAACACGACTAAACGGTTTCAGACAATCGACTTTAACTTTCCTTTTATTCATAGCGAATCGGTTCGCCACGCTCAACCTACACCCATCAAGTACTAATCTCCGCAAGATCTAGGAGATTGAGGGCAAATCGTCACAGCCCGTGCGCTAGTGCAGGCATTATCTGACGATTGTACACGGTGGCAAGGAATTCAAGAACTGTTTGCCGTAAAATTTGGTTGTCAAGCGAGGATCAAGAATAACGACCATTCCCTTATCGGTCTTCGTGCGGATGAGACGGCCAAATCCTTGTTTAAGTCGAAGGATTGCTTCAGGCAAGCTAAATTCCATGAAAGAATTGCCGCCCTGCTCCTCGACCTGCTTAATCTTCGCTTCCATCACCGGATGTGTCGGCACCTCAAACGGTAGTTTTGTAATAATTACGTTGCTGAGTGATTCGCCCTGAACATCCACCCCTTCCCAAAAGCTTGATGTACCGAATAACACCGAGTCTGTGTCCCGCTTGAAAGCATCCAACATTTGACTGCGCGAGAGTCCTCCGCCCTGCTTAAACGAGACGATACCGAGCTCATCCAGAAAATCCGACAATACGCCGTAGACTTCATCCATCATCCGGTAGCTTGTGAATAACACAAACGCCTTTCCGTGTGTCATCTTGAGGTAGTGCTTAACTTGGGTGATAACGGATTGAGTAAACTCTACAGATCTGCGCGGATCCGGCATCCTCATGGGAATATGTATCTCGGCTTGGTTCTTATAGTCGAAAGGTGAGCCGGCAATCAATTCGCGGCACTCCGACAAGCCAACACGTCTCTTGAAAAAATTGAAATTCTGATTTGTTGCCAGCGTGGCGCTCGTCAGGATTACGCTGTTCATGATACCGAACAGATACTCATTCACCGCCTCGCTCACATTCACTGGCGTCGCATTTAACGTCATGCGGGGAAATCGTCCCCGGTTTACCGTTTCAATCCAATACACAGAATCCGGATCGCTGTGGTTTATCATGAGGTCCAGATCTTCACGAAGTTGATTGCATCGGCGCAGGTGTGAGACGATCTCCTCTTCATCGTCATCCGTCTGCGCCGTTTCCCTCAACTGTCTTAACTCCGTCCGAAGGGTTGCAAGCGGTGCGTCCAGCACGTTTTCAACGAAGTTCTCACGGTCAATTCGTTGTGTGACGCCGCCTCCCCACCTCTGGCTTCCTTGGGAATCCAACCATTCCGTAATCGCGCCGAAAAGCGAATTTGCCTGATTACGCGCGTCTTCCACCGGCTCTTTCAGATGCGACGCGGCATATCGAACAGATAGTCCACTTTTGCCGCTCGGGTTGTCAAGCGAGTCCAAAAACCGTTTAACTCGGGAATTGGTAAGTTCAACGGTTGCGTGCTTGCCCGCAATGGCTTCAAGGTGGTGCGCTTCGTCGAATATCAGATACTGATAGTCCGGTAGAACCGCAGATTGTACATCGGCGGATTGCCGTATCGCCAAATCGCTGAACAGCAAGTGATGATTCACGACGAGCAGATTTGCTTCTTGCATCTGTCTACGCGCCTTGAAATAAAAGCAAGTGCTAAACGTCGGACATTTCGATCTCAAACAATTGTCACGGTCTGAAACGACCCGATCCCAGACATCGGGCATCGGTTGCTTCTCAAGATCCGCTCGACTCCCATCGCTGGTGGTTGCCACCCATTCTACAATCTCGGCTAGCTCTGCGACCTCTTCTTGCGTATCAAACAACCCTCTCTCGTAAGTCAGCAAACTGTTGAGTCGACGGCGCGAAAGGTAGTTACTACGGCCCTTGGCGAGCACCGCAGAAAAAGAATACGGCAAGACTTCTTGAAGAAAAGGAATGTCTTTCCTTATCAATTGTTCCTGCAAACTGATGGTGTTTGTTGAGATAACAACGGTTTCGCCTGTACTGAGCGCGAGGTCGATCGCGGGTATAAGGTACGCAAAGGTCTTACCTACCCCGGTTCCTGCTTCTACGATGAGATGCTCGTCAGCCTGAAAAGCGTCGGCGACAGCGTTCGCCATCTTGAGTTGTTGAGGGCGGAACTCATACTCACCGAGCCCTTGAGCAATGAATCCCTCCGGTCCAAAAATGTGATTCAAATCTGACAGGTGTTCGTTCATGATATTTAGAATGTGCTAGAGTATCTAAGTGGTTTACTCGCTAAGCATTCAATGATTGCGAGACTGTCACAAGAAACCGTCCTACCACGCCAGTAGATCGAATAGGGTCAACTGAGCGGCTAGCGAAGGAGCAACTGACCGATAGGAGTTCCCGCGGTAGAGATCCCGTATTAGATTCCACGCGAAAGAGACCTTTTTCTAACCGCACCGGCATCCAATACTTATCATCTGATTTTGGAAAATAAATCACTAAGCAGCCAATGCCGTTACGCCAAAATTGTGCACTTGTATGGAAATATTAGAGACGCACACGTTTAATGTTTTACTTTCTCACTCTTGGCTGGGCCTGACACTGATAATCTTCTTACCCTCGCCATGCGTGATTTCAAGGATGATCTCGGGTTCCTCCCGCGACGAGTGCACGAGTTTGTCGAATTGCTCCACGCTCTCAACTTTCTTTCCGTTAATCGCGACTATTAAGGTGCCGCGCAAAATCCCGGCGTTTTCCGCCGGAGCACCCAATTTGATGGCTTTAACCATGACTCCTTGGTCACCAGGTTTAAGAATCGTGTAATTTTGAAAATCGCTTGCGCCCATTTCTCGGGCAAAAATGCCTAGGATTTTCCACGATTCTGACGTTGGGGCAACCCATCTTTCCACGTGTCGCGGCGGAATCTCTCCAATAGAAACCTCGAGCGTTTTCTGTCGACCGTCCCGGATAACCGTAATCTTGGCTTTCTCACCCACGAGCGATTCCGCTATCTGGAACTGGAGTTGGCGGAAGTCGTTTACCTCTTTTCCTTTATATTTTGTGATGATGTCGCCCCGCTGTAGTCCACCGCGCTTGGCCGGCGACGATGGTTCGACCCCCTGGACGCGGATCCCCTCCCGCACTTGCCTCATGCGTATCCCGAGCCAACCGCGCGTGACCTTTCGGTTGTTGACTAACTGATCGCTAATCCTCTTGACCAAATTGATAGGGATAGCAAAACTGGCTCCCGCTTTGACGACATCAGTGGCAATCGCGTCGTCCGTTTTGCGGATGACCGAGTTTAGCCCGATAACTTCGCCGTAAATGTTTAACAAGGGACCACCGCTGTTCCCCTTACTTAGCCATGCATCTGTTTGAATGAAATCTTGATAACGAATGATGTTATCTCCCAGCGGCAAAGCGCGTCCTATTCCGCTTACGATTCCGGTTGTAATAGTGTAGTCAAGGCTATAGGGGTTACCGATGGCAATGGCAAACTGCCCTACTCGGACCTCATCGGAGTCGGCGAAGGCAAGTGTCGGCAACTCTTCGCCCACGTCAATCTTCAGCACAGCAATATCTGTGCTTGCATCTTCTCCAATCAGCTCGGCATCGTACCATTGACGATTGAACGGACGAACACGTATAGTCTCCGCGCCATTCACGACGTGGTCGTTTGTTACGACGTAGCCGTCCGGACGAAAGATAATCCCCGCTCCCTCCAGTTCGAGAATATGTTTTGATCTCTCCGAGCCGAGACCGGTTTTCCGCCTCACGTTCCGTGCAGACACACTAACAACAGCCACTTTGCTCTGATCGTAAATATTGGCAAATGCGTTTTGAATGGATTCCAGAATTTGAATATCCGCGGAAACCGTTGGCGATCGGCTATGACTGGTTGACTGAACCGAGGTGTTACAGGTCGAAACCAGGATACTGAGAATGAGCAGCGTGAATAGCGGGTACATATTGGCGGTATTCTTCATCATGGTATTCCCCTATGACTGACGGACATATAGGACGTGTGTGAGGACAATAGCCAATAGGTTTGAACGATTGCGGTTACCACAGTTATCGGCGTTTTTTGGCAAGCGAGGAGACACGATCAAGGACGTGTGCTTCTGAAACTTGTAGGAGGGAAAGTGTAAACACCCGGTACAACCCGCATCTCACCTTGGTGTTCAAATCACCCATCAAACACTACCAAGTTTCAAGAATTCCATTATAGAGGTCTATCGGAATATCCGTCAATCATTGAATTTCAATTCTGCAGCGCAGCAGAAACAGAACCCCTGTCATTTAACGATTGAGTGTGCCCAATAAGTTTCAGAAGGTTGCGATTTGATATCAGTCACCGACCTTGAACCGCCTTCGGATAGCCTAATTGGAGATGGAGGTAGTGTCGCCGCCTCCTCACATTTTGCTTGACACCACAAACTCGCAGAAATATCATATATCCACACTTGTGGACGTTGGACACGGGACTCGGTTTACACAATCAGCCCGGAACAAGGTAATCGCTGCCAGTGGAGAGTTCCATGCGCGTAGAACCGCAATTTTTTACGGCAAGATAAACCGTAGCTTGAGCAACAAGCAATTTTCAGGACATTATTCCGACGCAATCATTATGTTGTACCCGTCACGCATAGGTAACGCAGTTAATCTTCAAATATATACCCTCGCGCGGCCATACGTGAAGTTTTAGAAAAAATATTAGCAGGAGAAAATATGAAACTTATTCAATTTCATCTACCCAACATGGGAAAGCGCGTCGGTATTGTTACGCGCGAGGATGAGGTTATTGACGTGACCAGCGACGAATCTTCGGGCGTACTCGAAATCTTGGAGTTAGCCTACAGCGAAGGCGTAAGTATAGGGGTGCTGCTGGCGGATATTCAGGAGCGCGTCGCGAGTCCGCCACTCTCGATTCCTTCACGTCCGGGCAGGTCGGCAGAACCCAGAAACGACAGATTGATATTTGAAGACCTCAATATTCCGCCGGATCCGAATAAACCGCATCTTCTTCTGCCTCTTGACACACCTGAGGTTTGGGGTTGCGGCGTTACGTACAAACGGAGCGCGGATATGCGCGATGAAGACAGCGAGCAGGACATCTATAGTCGTGTTTACAATGCAAATCGCCCCGAAATTTTTTTCAAGGGAACAGTGCCTCGTTGTACCGGTCCGAATGACTTCATATGTATCCGGAGCGACTCTGAATTGACGGCGACGGAGCCGGAATTGGCATATGTGCTCGGCGCCGATGGCGAGATTGCGGGATACACGATATGCAACGATGTCTCCGCTTGGGATTTGGAACGCGACAATCCGCTCTACTTGCCGCAATCGAAGATTTTTTACGGGTGCTGTGCGCTAGGCCCGATGTTTGTCACCGCATCCGAAATTGATGATCCGTACAATCTTGATATGAAATGTACGGTCTTGCGGGACGATAAGACGCTTTACGAAGGCGAGGTCAATACCTCCCAAATTAAATGGAAGTTCGAAGAACTAACGGAGTTCCTTTGTAGAGATAACCCTGTTCCGATTGGTACCGTCGTATCCACAGGGACAGGCATCATCGTTCCGAATGACTTGCCTCTAGCCCCCGGTGATGTAGTACAGATTGAAATCGGCGGGCTGGGCACGCTCTCCAACCCCGTGAAACAGCTTTAGGACTTGAAGGAAGATTATCGACGGTCATAAATCCCAAGGAGGCAACATAAAATGTCCGAGGTCCATCCCGATGTCTTCATAGGCATCCCCAAGGAAGAAATCGATACACCCGCCTTACTCATTGATTTGGATGTTTTCGAAGCCAACATTCGGACGATGGCTGACTTTTTCAAGACTGTCAATGCAGAGCTGCGTCCGCACGCGAAAACACACAAAACTCCAATCATCGCACACAAGCAACTTGAAGCCGGGGCAATCGGGATCACTTGCGCCAAACTAGGCGAAGCTGAAGCCCTGGTGCACGCCGGAATCCGTGATGTGCTCATCGCCAACCAAGTCGTTGGAACCCAGAAGATCGCCCGACTGATCAACCTTGCCAAGAACTCGGAAATCATGGTTGCCGTAGATGACGCCGACAACGTCGATCAACTCTCTGCTGCCGCCGAAGCCAAGGGTGCCACGCTTCGCGTGTTGGTTGAAGTCAGCACCGGCATGGGACGATGCGGCACCTTGCCGGGAGAACCGACATTGACTCTCGCTCGGAAGATTCTGAAATCGAAGGGGTTAAAGTTCGAGGGCTTGATGGGATATGAGGGACACACGGTCGCCAGACCGGACCTGATTGAACGGAAAATCGAGACCGGAAAAGCTGTACAGCTCCTGATTGATACCAAAGATTTTCTTGAAGAAAACGGTGTTGCCGTGGGTATCATGAGCGGCGGCGGAACAGGGACGCACGCAATCACCGGATCTTACCCTGAAATGACCGAAATACAAGCTGGATCTTACGTGTTCATGGATAGCACATACCACAATGTAGAAGGGGTGGGGGACCGGTTTCCGTGTTCACTGACGCTGTTGACGACCGTTGTGAGTCGTCCGGAGTCCACCCGGGTTATCGTCGATTCGGGGATGAAGGTGCTATCAAAGGAGTTCGGTATACCTCAACCATTGACAGACGGTTTAGAGATGCGTGGTTTGTCAGAGGAACACGGCACAATGGACGCCGAACCTAGCGTTGACCTCAAGCCCGGGGACAAACTTGAAATCTTGCCGAGTCACTGCTGTACCACCGTCAATCTCCATGACCGTTACTACGGAGTTCGAGACGGGATTGTCGAATCGGTTTGGGAAATCGCCGCAAGGGGAAAATCGCAATGAATCTTCCGGACACAACTGAGCCCGATTTCACTACTGTGTTAAGGGCTCAATCCAAACGGAGGAGAATTCGTCTATTTTGAAAGGTGTTATTCTCGCGGGCGGCAAGGGCACCCGTCTCTACCCGCTGACAAAGGTCACGAACAAACATCTGCTTCCGGTTGGAAGGGAGCCGATGATTTTCAATCCCATAAAACAGTTGGTGTCAGCCGGCATCACCGAGATTCTCGTGGTAACCAGCACGGAGCACATGGGAGATGTTGTCAATCTGCTTGGAAGCGGAAAATCCTTCGGCGTGGATTTCACTTACAAGGTTCAAGAGGAAGCGCAAGGCATCGCGCACGCGCTCTTACTCGCCGAGGATTTCGCTAACGGAGAGAGGATTGTTGTTGTCTTAGGCGATAACATCGCTGTCAGGTCAATCAAACCTTACGTTGACAGTTTTCGGAGGCAGGAGACCGGAGCACGAACTCTGCTGAAGGAGGTGAGCAAACCGACGGAATTCGGCATTGCTGCATTGGACGAGGAGAAGATAATCTCAATCGAAGAGAAACCGGGCAACCCTAAAAGCAATTATGCCGTGATTGGCTACTACATGTATGATGAAAAGGTTTTCGACCTCATTAGACAGCAGAAGCCATCTGAACGCGGAGAATTTGAAATCACCGATGTCCTTAACGAATACATCGAGCGCGCCGAACTCGAATACGATATCTTATCGGGCGATTGGACCGATGCGGGAACATTTGAGTCGTTATTGGTTGCGAACGAAATCCTGAACCAGTGTCAGAACAAACTCCATTTATGACACATCTCGGTATCTAATCCCGATTTGCCGCGAGTTTCGCCAACAACCTCAAAATCTCAAGATACAGCCAGATGAGAGTGACCATTAAGCCGAAGGCCGCGTACCACTCCATAAATTTTGGTGCGCCCCGTGCCGCTCCATTTTCAATAAAATCGAAGTCCAGCACGAGATTCAGTGCAGCGATGACAACCACGAACAAGCTAAACCCGATGCCAACGAGCCCGGAATCGTGGATGAAACCCAATTGACCGATGCCGAAAAAACCGAGGATAGACGTCACAAAATAAACTAGCATAATCCCACCGGTGGCGGCGATAACGCCCATTTTAAAATTCTCGGTCGCTTTGATGAGTCCCGTTCTGTAAGCAATGAGCATACAAGCCAGCGTGCCAAAAGTTAGGCACACCGCCTGAAAGACGATCCCCGGGTGCATAGATTCAAAGATTGCCGAGATGCCGCCGAGAACGAGCCCTTTCAGCAAACAGTAAATTGGCGCGGTGACAGGTGACCACGTCTGTTTGAATACGGTAACAATGGCGACAATAAAGCCGCCGATTCCACCGACGGCTAACAGCGGATACACGGCTTCGGATTCTCCTCCCGCCAACGTCCACGTCCAGGTTGCGGAAGCTATCGCCAGCACTAGCAAGATTCCTATTTTGTTTACCGTACCCTGAATCGTCATCACATCGGAATCTGCGTACGTGCGTTCCAGTCTCGTGAATGTATTTTCGTTAAGTGCAGGATTAGCCGTTCTCATCATGAATTTCTCCCTAAATTACGCTTGACGGAAGTCGTAACGCCGATATTCTCGGGTGCACAGGACATACATGATTTATGGGGACGACAACTTAACACGTCCTATTCCACGTTGTCCCGATTGGTCATTCCAACTATGCATTGCTGCTAGCTGTCGAACCGCTCTTGGAATCGCCGCTTTTTGAACTTTTCGCACCGTCCGATTTCACATCTCCGCCAGACTTCTTGTCTCCGCCCTTTTTCTTCTCGTCATTCTTGCCCCCTTCACCCGAAGAAGGCGCTTCGTCCTTTTTCGCCGCTTCCTTGTAGCCATCACCTCGATAGTCCGTGATGTAGAAACCCGAGCCTTTGAAAATCAGACCGGCACCAGCCCCAATCAACCGCTTCACTTTGCCATGGCAGTCGGGGCATTCCTGAATCGGGTCCTCGGTCATGTTTTGAAATAACTCGAACTTTATTCCGCAATCAAGACACTGATAATCGTACGTGGGCATCTAAGTCCCTTCCTCCTCACCCACAAGGAATTTTCGTGGTTTATGTATTGAAAAAAGCAGGTTAGGTTTGATATATTTTAGTGATTGGTAGGTCGCATGTCAAGCCGAATTGAGGAAAGCGAAGTCAACATTCATGCTCATTCTACCCGCAATAGATTTACGCAATGGAAAATGCGTCAATCTCGTTCAAGGGCGCGCAGAGGAGGAAACTATTTTCTCCGATGAGCCGATAGAAATGGCGAAACGCTGGGAAGACGAAGGAGCAGAGTATCTTCATCTAGTCGATCTTGACGGCGCGTTTCACGGTGCCTCGGCAAATCTGCAAATTGTCCGAGAGATCGTTGATGCGATTCGGATTCCCGTCCAATTGGGTGGAGGAATCCGGACGCCTGAACGACTGGATCAGATATTGGCGCTCGGCGTTGCGCGAGCCATTCTAGGCACGGCAGCCCTTAAGAACCCGGGATTGGTGGAAGGGGCGTGCCGCAAATACGATGAGCGAATTGCCGTGGGAATCGACGCTAAGGATGAACTGGTGGCAACGGAAGGTTGGCTTAACGTCTCCCACAAACCGGCGATTGAGTTCGCCAGAGAAATGCAAAATCTGGGTGTCCTCACGATAGTCTACACGGACATCAAGAGCGATGGTATGCTTAAGGGACCCAATATGGAGGCCACCCGGGCGGTTGTCGAGGAAGTCGAGGTAGGAGTTATTGCTTCGGGGGGCATTACATCAGTTGAGGATTTGAAAACCCTTAAATCTATCGGCGCATCCGGCGCGATAATCGGCAGAGCGTTGTATACCGGAGATCTCGATTTGCAATCGGCGCTTGCCGCCGCACGTTCTTGTTAAATTCTCATCCGCAAGTGTTCTGCGGGGCACCGCAACCGAATTGCCAAAGATTGGACGCTCGAACGTAATTTTATTCGTCCGGACGAATCCAACTTACAATCTCTTCGGCGTCACCAGTACCGCCTTCTCGCCCGTCACTGCCAAATGAAATCAGATCGTACCCGTACCTGTCATGAATACCCGGCCGAATGTAAACGTATTCGTTTCCCCACGGGTCTCTTGTGATTGGAATCTTAAGGTACGGACCCTTCCAATCAATGGGAAGTGGCGGCTCTTCAGGTCTCTCCCAGAGCGCAGCCAACCCCTGTTCCGTTGATGGATAATCCCCGTTATCTTTAGCGTAGCGATCAAGCGCAATGCCGATCTTCTCGATTTCTTCGACAGCTTGGGCTTGTTGCGCCTTGCCAGCTTGACCCAGCAATCGAGGGGCTAGAATTACCGCCGCTACGATGCCGATTACTACGAGAACAATGAGAATCTGTGTGGATGTCAGACCGGATTGTCGATGTGTCATCTCTTTCAAAGGGGCGCCTCCGCCGTCTATAATTTGCCTCATTTTATCACAACACGGCTATGCCTGCAATATAAATTTCACGTAAGGTAGTAGGCATACGCCGTATGCCGTAACAAACGGAACGCATTACGAATTCAGAGTGCGGATGCCACGCTTTGTGGACAGCGTACGCCGTGCACCTGCTACTTCTAAATTTGATACAAAAAATACTCTCCATTCTGAAGATGGCTTGGGTTTTTCCTTATGTATTGCTGAATCGCACAGAACTGCTCCGGGGAACGGACGAGATGATCGAAACTCTCCTCTTGCCAGAATCGCCCCGTTTTTCCAAGTTCTTTATTAATTTTGCCAGCGGTGTACCTCTTCCACGAGCGGCACTGTTTTAGGAGCTCTGTGTCGCCTAACAAACAGACCAGCAAGTGCACATGATTTGGCATCACCACAAAGTCGCCTATGTGGTAACGATCGCCATTAAAATATAATAAATTGTCGGCGACAATTTTTGAGAGTCGCGGCTGTTTCAAAACGCATGCGCCGAGACCTTTGTCAAGGTTTTCTAAATATTGCTTTGAAAAAGTTTCATGAAAATGTTTGCGGCGTTTTTCAGGAAGTTCTGTCAGTTTATCTTTCCAATTTGGCATTGAAGTGGAAATTCCGTGTTGCGCAAGCCACGCCGATCGTTCAGCATGCCATTGCTTAACCATACGTACAGGGAGCGAATCCTCCGTACGAAACGTAATAAAGTAGGTTGTTTGCGGTTGAAACCAATGTGGAAGATTTGCCCCTGCTATAATGTGAAAATCGCTGTTCGGATCAAAAAGCTTAAACATCTTCATTAAAGGTGGTAGGCATACGCCGTATGCCGTAACAAACGTAACGTAGTACGAATTCAGACCTCAGATGCCACGTCTTGCGGACGGCACACATCCTGTGCCTGCTACCATCCGTCCAGTCCCAACAATTTTCGTCCTAGCGGAGACAGTTCTGCTGTTTGGCCCCTCTGGTGCTCCTTTTCGTTTCGGAGTTCCCATGTCTTCTTACCGGTGACCTCAATGACCAATCCCGCTAGGCGTTCTCGCCACGCTCTAATGCGTTGGATTCGTGCCGCCTCATCATATCCCTGCGATGGGAACATGGTGATGTACTGCGCTATGCGAGGGTGCGTTGCGGTGTTGGGGCTACTCCCATGGGGCAAGGCGCTGTGCCAGATGATGAGATCTCCCGCTGCTCCGGGGATCGGTTCAGCGCCTAGGCTTTCCAGATCCTGTTCACGTGGATTCGTCTCCGGCGGCAGCTCCTTCAGCCAAGCCTCCAGCCGCCGATGGAATCCCGGCACGCAGCTGAATGCCCCTTGATTGGCTGCGGTGTCTGTCAGGTATAACACCCCCTGAACCCAAAACTCAATTGGCGGTTCCAAATTTGTGTCCCAGTGAAGTATGCCGGGATACTTCCAGTCCGGCAGCTCTGGAGGGTTCATGCTAGCGCGGTCAATGCTCACCCATAATTTCTCGGTTCCCCAAATCTCCGCAAATGCTTGATGCACGCGAGGAAATTGCCGATTGTCCCACAACGCCTGATGTTGATACATCTCTGCCATGATGCCGCGAGGCGGGTCGGGATACCAACTCCTCGGATCATCGGACTGCATCTCCAGAAAGTCCCACACCGCCCGCTCGGCAGCTTTGAGGTTTTCCGGCGGAACGGCGTTGTGAACGACAACGTAGCCGTTTTCTTCCCAGAACCGCCGATCTTCTGCCGTTAAAACAGTCATATTTTTCTCTCCTTTTCCCCTCACTTAACCCATACAAACACATCCGTGCACATATTCGTAGGGGCGAGGTGCCCTCGCCCATTGTCCGACGGGGTTGCTCGATAGCGGCTCCTACTATTCAAATGCTGCGGATCAAATATATTTCCACCCATTGGTGAAAGTTTGAGTTTTTTGGGTCTTCGGGGTTGACTATGGGAATGAAACTTGCCACACGAACACGCAGTTTGCCCTATAGGTCCAGCTGATTGCAATGATACCCAATATGATCCTGGATGTTTTAACGTATGTACCCTTGACAAAACTACTTGACATTTCCACCCACAGAGTGATTTCTGCCGAGATGTGACTGCATATAGTCATTTTAACTAGGACTTATGCACATTAGAATTAACGCGGTTCGGGCTGTATTGGCGCAGAATATTTCACGTCGTCTGTAGGATCGAGTTTTGCGTGCGATAAGAGGTCGCGATTCGGAGATCGCTCCGACACTCTTTTGGACACTTCGTCGCGCAAGTCCTAAGTAAATTTAATTTCCACACTTAACTCTGATGAGCCAATAATTTTCCTCTTCGAGGGTCTTCCTATTGGTGCAGGACGCGCTTTGTAAACTCCCCGGAGTTTTCTGCTCCCGGATTCTCAATATTAGAGGATTATCCTTATCCTATAACACACACGAAGGGTAGTAGAGATACGCCGTATGCCGTTCACAAAAATAAACACTCTAAATCGAATCGCACTCCTTTCCCGCGACGCGTACGCAAGTCGCTACGGCACGCGGCGCGTGCCTGCTACAATTATACCATAAAAACGCGCCGAAGGACATCTGGGGAAAAGTAGTAGGTATACGCCGCATGGCGTATCAATACAGAGCGCGGATGCCGCGTTTTGTGGACGGCACACGGCGTGTGCCTGCTACTATGAGAGTGCCGCAGGATTTGCTTGCATCCCATTAAGCCATGTGCTAAAATACGCTTGGATTTTGCGCTAAGGAGGGCGCTAATGTCAGGACATTCCAAATGGTCGACAATCAAACACAAAAAAGCTGCGAACGATTCCAAGCGCGGCAAACTCTTTTCAAAGTTGATTAAGGAAGTTACTGTTGCGGCGCGTGCCGGCGGGGCCGACCCCGAGATGAATCCGCGCCTGCGTACCGCCATCGCAACCGCGAAATCAAGTAACGTACCGAACGACAATATCGAAAAGGCGATTTTACGCGGAACCGGTGAGCTTGAAGGCGCCGAATATGAAGAGATTACATACGAAGGATATGGACCTGGCGGAATTGCCCTAATGATTGAGGTGTTGACGGACAATCGAAACCGAGCAGTCGCAGAAGTGAGGCATGTTTTGACAAAACATGGCGGAAGTATGGGGGAACGCGGGTGTGTGTCATGGATGTTCGAAAAACGAGGCCTAATCGCAGTCAATCAAGAGAGCACTGATGAGGATGAGCTCTTTATGATCGCCGCGGAGGCTGGTGCGGACGATATAACGCCGCTGGGCGGCACGATTGAGATTATTACGCCATTTGAAGCGTTTGATTCCGTCCGAACCGCGGTCGAAGAAACCGGTATCCAGATTGAAGTTGCCGAAATAAGCTTGATTCCGCTAAATATGGTAGAACTTGCGGTTAAAGAAGCCGAACAGGTGATACGCTTGATGGAGGCACTAGAGGACAGCGATGACGTCCAGAAGGTTTACGCAAATTTCGATATTCCTGACGAGATTTTAGAAGCTGCTGCATAACCCCTATTCCTCAACACCACCGAAAAACGTCCAGCGCCTGCCATTTGATGCCTGTCTACAACCTTGCGGACTGAGACTTACAACGATATTTAAACTTGATTACACTTGGAATAGACCTCGGCATTGCAAATACCGGATACGGGATTGTTGAAACACATCACGGCAAATTCCAAGCGCTCGATTTTGGCAACATTAAAACAGAGAGTAAAACCAAGTCACCTCATCGTTTGAAGAAGATTTACGATGAGGTGATTTATTTAGTGGAGCAGTATCAGCCGGAATTCTTGGTGTTGGAAGACGTGTTCTTCAGCAAGAATGTGAGCAGCGCACTTGGCGTGGGCGAAGTAAAGGGCATCGTCAAGTTAGCAGCTGCCAACACTGAATGCGAGGTATTCACGTATTCACCCCCCGAAATCAAACAAGCTGTTGTCGGCTACGGCAACGCTAGTAAGGTGCAGATTCAGAAAATGGTTCAGGTGCTTCTCAAGCTAACAGAAGTCCCTCATCCCGACCACGCCGCAGACGCACTCGCATTAGCCATCTGTCACGCCCGCTCCTACAAAATACTCCAACTACGCGGAAAACATGAGAGGCGCACCCCATGACGTGGATTTCGTTCGTTAAGGGCACTCTTGTGATGCAGGATGCAAGAGAGGTCGTCGTTGATGTTCACGGGGTTGGTTACAGTCTCGAAATTCCGTCCGGCACGGTTAACGAATTGCCAACAATCGGCTCGCAAGTCACATTTTACACCCACTATCATCAGAATAGAGAAAATGAGGTCAAACTCTACGGTTTTACTTCGCGCGATGATCTCAAGGTGTTTGAGTTGGCGCTGACCGTGAAAGGAGTGGGGCCCAGTTTGGCACAGAATATTGTTTCAAAACTTTCGCCGTCGGAATTTCAGCGCGCAGTGATTGGGGAGGATTCCGCGGTCTTAATGCGCGTGCCTCGCCTCAATAAGGAACTTGCTCAACTCTTCATCATTAAGTTAAAAAACTCGATTCGCAAGGTGCAGTTCGAGGTCAAGAGTGAGGCGGCGGCACCCGCTGAGTATTCGGATGAAGGTGTGCAAGCATTGGTGGGGTTGGGCGCTTCCGAATCTGACGCTGAACGAGCTATGACGGAGGCGCAAAAAGCGCTGGGACACGATGCTAATTTGCAGGATCTCATCCGCGTCGCGCTACGATATCTTTAGCGAATAAACAGGCTGTATGGAAAATCATCACGAAACCACCTCTAAGCAGATGGAATCCCTAAATGAAGGGGATGAGAGTTTGGAATACAGTCTGAGGCCCCAGTCGCTGCGAGAATTCATCGGGCAGGAAAAAGTCAAAGAGCAGTTGCGGATACACATTGAAGCCGCCAAGCAACGACAAGAGGCTTTAGAGCATATTCTCTTGGTCGGTCCGCCCGGACTCGGCAAAACAACGCTCGCGAAGATAATATCCAATGAAATGTCGAGTGGCTTTAAGCAGGGGATCGGCGCGGTGATTGAGCGGATAGATCTTGCGTCGATCTTGACCAATCTTGAACCCGGGGATGTGCTATTCATAGATGAGATTCATCGTATCAAAGGGCATGTTCAAGAATCGTTGTACCCTGCGATGGAGGATTATACGCTTGACTTGCCGATTGGACAGGGACCTTCGGCAGAGATTGTGCAAGTACCGCTCTCCCGTTTTACGCTAGTCGGGGCAACAACCCGCGAAGGATTGCTGGCGGGACCATTCAGAGATCGCTTCGGCATTCGCCTGCACCTGAATTATTACACGCCGAGCGAGATTCAGATTGTCATTCGCACAAACAGCGATAAGATGAACGTCCAAATCGACGAGGAAGCCGAAAAGGAAATGAGTCGTCGATCACGGGGTACCATGCGCATTGCCAATAAACTGCTGGCTAATATTCGCGATTACGCTACCGTCAAAGGTGATAGTATCATCAGTTTGGAAATCGCCGCTGAAGCGCTAGAATTCTACGGAATCGATGAACTGGGCTTGGACGACTGGGATAGGCTTTACTTCCGAACACTGATTGAGAAGTTCAAAGGGCGTGCCGGGCTTAAAGCGCTCGCTATCGCACTAACCGAGGATGAGCGAACGGTTTCGGAAGTGTATGAACCTTATTATATAAAACTCGGTTTCCTCACATTGACGCCTACGGGACGGGTAGCGACCGATATCGCCCATGGACACTTGGGCTACGAGGTACCCCAAGACTTCCAACGCTCGTTCTTCTAAGGAGATTCCTCGTTCCGGCAAAACCGATGCATTGCCGCCCCTGAATCAAGATGGACCACTCGTCAAGGTAGGGAATGAGACTCGCCGATTTTGATTACCATCTTCCCGAGCATTTGATCGCACAATCTCCTGTTTTGCGGCGAGACACGTCCCGGTTGATGATTGTCAATCGACGCTCGGGTGTATTTCGACATGCACGGTTTTCGCAGCTCGATGAATTTCTGCCGGCGGGGGCACTGCTAACTCTCAACGACACGAAAGTCATTCCGGCACGGTTAATCGGGAAAAAATCCCCTTCGGGTGGGCGAGTTGAATTCCTACTCGTTGAACAGCGAGGAAAAAATATCTGGGAGGTGCTTGCAAAACCGGGGAAAAGCGTTGTCCCGGGTACTCGTGTCGAGTTTGGCGAAGGCTTGCTGCGGGCGGAAGTTTTTGCTCTGGCGAAAGGTGGCAGCCGGATTGTTCGATTTGAATTCAAGGAAGACTTTCGCCAGATTCTCGCCGAGGTCGGTCAAGTGCCTTTGCCGCCTTATATCAAACGCGATCCCAAGCCGGCTGATGAAAACCGGTATCAGTGTGTTTATGCGGCGTCCGAAGGGGCGATTGCAGCGCCAACTGCGGGATTACACTTCACCAAACCGCTCTTGGAACGGCTGGAGCGGGACGGATTCAATTTTGCAACGCTGACCTTGCATGTCGGGCTTGGCACTTTTCAGCCTGTTAAGGTAAGGAACGCGGAAAGACATAAGATGCATGCGGAACATCTTGAGATTTCTCAGGTGGCCGCCGACACCATCAATGCGGCTAAAGAGGCGGAGAAGAAGATTGTGGCGGTAGGAACAACTTCAGTTCGCGCGCTCGAAACCGCTGCTTCGGGAGGAAACATCACTCCCTATACCGGCGACACAGATATTTTCATCTATCCGGGGTACCAATTCAAACTGGTCGATGCCCTGATTACAAATTTTCATTTGCCCAAATCGACACTGTTAATGCTTGTTAGCGCCTTCGCGGGACGTGAGTTAATCCTTAAAGCCTATCGCGAGGCGATAAAGCGTAACTATAGATTTTACAGTTACGGTGATGCGATGTTGATTCTTTAACTTTGGAGGATACGATAAATGGACGGAATTACCGGTACGCTTTTTATGCTCATTCCGATGTTCGCGATTTTCTACTTTCTGCTATGGCGCCCCGAACAGACAAAACGGAAAAAACACCAGGCTATGCTAGAAAATCTGACGAAGGCGGATGAGGTTGTAACAAACGGAGGATTGCACGGCAAAATCGTCGGCGTGGACAAAGATCTTGTCGTACTTTCGATTGCTGAAATCGGAGATCAGAACGTCAAAGTCGAGGTTTCAAAAGGCTCCATTGCCTTCGTGAAAAAAGGTGGGGAACTGATTGAAGGAGAGTGAATCTTAGAAATCCTTCAATCGATTCGCACGTTTTTTGTTACTGAATTGTAGCGATTCGGAGAACTGTAGGAGGGAATTCCGATTCCCGAGTTGTAGGAGGACAACAGCCGATCACGTGCGGCAGCAATCCGCCAATCATCGACCATTACACACGTAACAATATCTCAAACCCCTCTACGGTTTCCATTTACGTCATTGCCATCCCGTTGGAAATACGGCTTCCGTTCATTTCAGCCCGGACAAGATTATTCCAATAATCTCGTAAGCGACAGCGCCGACGGATTTTGGGAATCAAGGTTGATTGCCGTTTGAACCGATGCCTTCGCCAAGTCCTTCTTCCCGAGATAGAAATAGCACGCGGCTTTCAGTGCGTGAAGATCCGACGCGGAGTGGTAATCGTGTCGAAAGAGGAATTGGTGGTTTGCGTCAAACGCATTCTCAAGAGCTAGAAGTGCCGCTTGAAAGTCGGAATCGTCTCCTCGACGCAGAAACAGGGTATTTGCCAAGCCAACCCAAGCGTCCGCGTTGGACGGATCAATGCGTATCGCATCCTCGAATGATTCTTTTGCCTTCCCAACAATCTGAGGATTGACTACGGACACTTGTGACATGCCGAGACGGCTCCAACCCAGACCGTTGTGGGCGTCCGCAAGATTGGGATTGAGGTTGACTGCTCGCTCAAAACTCAGCAGTGCCGCCGCAATGTCTTTTTGGTCGTATGCGGCCCATCCGTTCGTTTGCTGCTGGCGTGCAGCTTCGGTGTTGGGGTCTACGTCATCGGAGCAGCCGACGATTAGAGAAAATAGCAGAAGAACAGAACACCCCACCGCATAGTTGCACATCGCATATTTCTCCGTAATAAGCACCTTGAAGACAATCGAATTCACCTTCGCCGAGATTGCAGTTTTCTGACGTCGCGCGTAATAAGAATTTCGCATCCATTTATACCCCATCCTATTCGCAATTTCAATGCGAAACGGCGCGCCGCTCCGAACGGGAAACCTCTTGACACTGCCGCTTCCCTTTGCTATGATTTCACGGCGCGAAACCCGACGGTGAATGCCGCTTCTTTTGTGGCCCGCTTTGCAACAAAAATTGGAATCCGACATCATGACCGAAAGGCTATAAATTGACCCATGCCAGGTGCGTTAACGGGAATTAGAGTGCTCGACCTTACGCGAGTATTGGCAGGTCCATACGCCACAATGGTCTTGGGCGATCTCGGTGCCGAAGTCATCAAGCTTGAGCAGCCCGGCACCGGCGACGAAGCACGCAACTTCGGCCCCTTCAAGAACGGGTTCAGCCTCTACTTTATGAGCGTCAATCGGGGCAAGCAGAGCTTGACGCTCGACCTGAAGGCGCCGCAGGGAAAAGAAATCTTTTTGGAGTTGGTCAAGCAGTCCGACGTTCTCGTGGAGAACTTTCGACCCGGCGCGATGAAGAAACTGGGGCTTGACTATGAAACGCTCAGGGAATCTCAGCCTTCATTGATCTACGCCGCCTGCTCGGGGTTCGGTCAAACCGGTCCTTATGCCGAGAGAGGGGCGTATGACATGATTATCCAAGGGATGGGGGGTATCATTAGCATCACGGGCGAACCGGACCGTCCGCCGGTGCGCGTCGGCACTTCGATAAGCGACATCACGGCTGCCCTGTTTACGGCGATTGGTATTCTCTCCGCGCTGCGGCACCGAGACCAGACGGGAGAAGGACAGTTGGTCGATGTTGCTATGCTGGATGGCATGGTCGCAATTTTGGAGAATGCCATTGTGCGGCACTTCGCCACGGGCGAGATTCCGCAGCCGTTGGGGAGCCAACATCCGGCGATTACACCTTTTGAAGCATTTGAGTCGGCAGACGGATATATTATTATTGCGATAGGTAACGATTCCCTGTGGACGAAATTCTGCGAACATGTGGAGCGCCTCGACCTCGTTAGCGACGAACGCTTTGCCACAAACGCTTCGCGCACAGCAAACCATGACCAACTCCACCCCATTCTTACCGAGATTATGCGAGGACGCACCACAGCCCAGTGGATTGAAGGATTGGACGCGTTGGGTGTCCCCTGCGGTCCCATCAACACGATTGACAAAGTTGTGAACCACCCGCAGGTACTTGCGCGAGAGATGATTGCCAAAGTTTCACACGACATGACCGGGAGTGTGGAGGTGCCGGGCGTACCCATTAAGTTCTCGGAGACACCGGGTCAGGTTACCTCTCCCGCTCCGGCGCTTGGGGAACACACCGCAAAAATCCTGACGGGTTTGCTAGCAAAATCTCCCGAGACGGTTGATAAGTTGGAGCGAGAGGGGGTCGTATAGTCCTTCGGTAGGAGGGATCTCCTTTCCCGCAAGAAATGTCGTGCACCTTGTGCGTGGAATTACGATTCTGGGGCGTTCCGTGTTCCCAAAGTCGATTGGTATGAGAGAAACAGCGTACCCCCTTTATTCAGTCCTAATGCGCCGCGGGCTTGTGGAAATCACTCGTCGGGAGATTCAACGCCGTTTGTTGAACAAGGGCAGGTTTGAATTCGTTGCGCAAGAACCGGAACGCATCTTGATTCGCTATTCGGGCGACCCGCGGGAACTTCTATCCCTTAGATCCGCGGAACAGGTGTTCTTGGTTGTCAAGGCGCTGCCAAAAATGACGCGCTCGCGTCGTTCTTTGACAGCACTCGAGAAATCGCTAGGGCGCATTGACTTTCAACCTTATTTTGAGATTTGCAGGCGGGTAGGCATTCGGCTGCGGAAGCGAGTCACTTTTTCCGTAAGAAGCCGGATGATCGGATTGCGTAATTTCCGCCGCGCCGACCTCCAGCGCGGCGTTGAGCGTGCATTTGTTGACTATGGATGGCGCCCGATTGAGGAGAACCCTGCACTAGAGATTTGGGTGGAGGCCGATGAAGAAAGAGTCATTATCAGCATAAAGCTCTCCCCTAGCAACATGGCGAGGCGGGACTATAAACGCGCCAACTTTTCCACGGCGCTTAGGCCCACTGTCGCATACTCTCTTGTTCAACTCTCCGATCCACAACCGGAGGACGTATTCGTGGATCCGATGTGCGGGGATGGAACGATACTCATCGAGCGGGCGTACTCGGGACGTTTCCGTTACCTCCTCGGGGGAGACAACTCGCTGGAGGCTGTGGAAGCCGCACAAACAAACATCGGACGAAAACATCAACCACGGCAACTCTTCTACTGGGACAGTCAGACGCTGCCGCTCGATCGGCGAAGCGTCGATAAAATCGTATGCAGTTTGCCTTCCGGAGAAATGGGTGGCGATGAATCCCAGGGTGCCGAACTCTATTGGGAGTTTCTTACCGAGTGCGAACGTGCATTGAAACCCACGGGACGAATGGTGTTACTCACGACACAACGATTTGCCCTTGACAGTCTGTTGAAAGCACAACCCGCTTTCACAACGAAACAGAGATTTCAAATCGACCTGCGTGCTCGGAATCCGTGGGTCTATGTCTGTGTACCGACACCAGGGAGAAGTAGAGCCAAATCCCGGTAGTTGTCTCCTTTTTAGCGTTGAGGATTATACAAATTACGCAACTGTTTAGTTCAGCCAAAACGAGTGGCAATATTGGTTTGGCAGTGTATTGCGCCTGACTATCGCCAGCGGGGCATTCTTGGATTATATGTGGGAGGGATCAACCGAGTGGATAGCGAGGGCGATAGAGATCTTCTCTTGCCCCGATATTCCGTGTGAGCGATAAATCAACTCACTTAACAATTATGCAATGGAAATCCGCTTTCGATAGAGAATCGCTCCTGCATCGGGGCAAGATGCCCCTCCCACAACGGATATCGCTAGCATATCGGGCACATGGGAAAAATTGCCATCGGTCGTGGGATAAAAGGAGTACCGTATATTCGCCGCAAGGAGTCAATGGACTAAACAACTACCAAATTACTAACAACATTCAACGGACAAACAATGCCTTTCATCAAGATTAACGATTATGAACCGATTGAGCTGGTTCCCGGAGCAAAAGCGCGCACACCATACGGGGAACACATTATGCTCTCCTACTTGGAACTGGAGGAGGGTGTTGTCGTTCCTCTGCACAAACATCCGCATGAGCAGGCTGGAATGCTGCTCGTGGGAAAATTGGAGCTAACCATAGGCGATGAGACCCAGGTGTGTACCCCGGGAGACATGTTCATCATCCCGCCGAATACTCCTCACACGGGCAAAGCGGTTAGCGGCAGCGCAGTTGTGCTAGACGTCTTTAGTCCGATACGCGAGGATTATGCCGTGCTGTTCAACAAATACGTGCGCGAGGGACAACTGTAGAGTCTTCAAAGCGAATGCTGTTTGAGACTCGGAGTCGCGCTACTGGCATCGCCGCTGCGGAGAGGCATGAAGAAATTACTGAAACTTGCTTAACAGGATTAACGAATATGAGTGTTGACAATCTCATCAATGACCAGGAACTGAAACAGTATGAAGAACAGGGATATTTTACCGTCGACGGATTGTTCACGACGCGGGAGGTTGAAGGCGTGCGGAACGAGATTCCAAAGATTGTCGCGCGTTTTCCCGATGTACCCAAAGAGTTGGTGCAGATCGAACCGACCGTCGCCAGCGGTGAAAAAATTCCGGAATTCTTCGAACTCGGGGTTCGGAAACTCTCTCGCATGGCGCGGTACAATGAATTTTTCCGAAACCTTGCATTTCATCCGAGAATGGTGGGAATTGCGAAATCCATACTGGGACCCGACATCGTGCTACACCAGGGTCAACTGCTCATGAAACCGCCTCATTTCGGCGGGGAAAAGATTTGGCACCAAGACAACGCATATTTTCGGTTGGAGCCAAACCATGTTTTCGGCTTTTGGGTGGCGTGTGATGATGCCACCGTAGAAAATGGCTGCATGCACGTTCTCCCGGGTTCGCACACACAGGGCATCGCTGAACACGACGGCGCTGGAGATGAATATGGATTGGTATCCCCTCAATCTTTGGACGATGCGGTACCCATTCCGCTGAAACCCGGCGATGCGCTTGTCTTTCACGGGGAGTTGTACCACTACACGCCTCCGAACAGAACCGACAAACGACGACGCGCAATACAGTACCATTACGCCTCCAGCCAGTGCCGGCAAACCGCGGGGCAGGATCGTTTCAAGATTGAACCCGAAGTCCTGATTGCCGGACAGGATTACGTAGAAACATCAACACCATAAACCACAACCTTTGGAGTAATACGATGGATGAACAACTGAGGGAACTGAAGGTATCAAACGATGCGATGGACGACCCTCAAGAGTTACGCCGCCGAATTGAGGATGAGGGTTATCTGTTTTTCAAGCGGCTGCAAAATCCGGACAAGTTGTTGGATTTGCGCCGGCAAATCATGACTGTGATTCAGGAGGGAGGTTGGCTCGTCCCCGGCACCGACCCGGTTGACGGGATAGCAGACCCATTGAAAGCATGCACCGAAGGCGATCTCGGGTATACCGATGTCTATCACGAAGTCTACAAGCTGCAAGCGTTTCACCAGTCGGGGCATTGGCCCGAAGTGCTTGATGTACTGGAAAAGCTGACGGACAAACCCGTATTGCCGCATCCTCAAAAAATTGCGCGGCTCTGGTTCCCGCAGTACACGGATCACACGACACCGATACACCAAGACTTTGTGCACTTTCAGGGACACTTCGACACATATACCTGTTGGGCGCCGGTGGGTGATTGCTCCATCGAACTGGGCGGGTTGGCGCTGTTGCCGGGCTCTCACAAAGTTAATCACGTCATGGACCACCACTTTTCACTGGGCGCCGGCGCTCTCCAGATCTACACTGACGATATTGATGGCGAATGGCTCAGCACGAACTATGAAATCGGCGACACTCTCATTTTCTTGGCGTTGACGGTGCATCAGGCATTGCCCAATCTCACCGAAGATAAGCTGCGAATCTCATTGGATAACCGCTACCACACCATCGGAGATCCAATCTGCGATGAAGTAATTCGTCCACATCTTTGGCGATTCAATTCCCTTAGTTGGGATGAAATCTATCAAGACTGGGAGTCGGACGATTTGAAGTATTATTGGAAGGACGTGGTCGACACCCCCGAAACACCGGTTATACCGAAGGACCAAGGATACTCCGAGCACGGGTTCGCGGAAGCGTTGTCGCTTGCCAAAGCGGGCGATGAAAAGGCTATCATACACTTGGAGCGCGTCATCAAGAACGACCCAACCTCCGATGGAGCAAGAGTCGCGCGAGAAGCCATACAAGCACACGTGTGATAGGACTTGAAATGTCCAATTGCGTTCGGATGACTGAGGTGTTCTCGGTTGCCTAGCTTAAACCAACGAAAAGAGGGCAAACCGGGAATATTTACTGCCGCCGCAATCGCAGGGGGATGCAGGAATGCGAGAACTCATAATCAAGCAGAGCTAGAAAGGATACGAAATGGTTATAAAGACTGCCGCCCAACTTGATGAATTGGTTCGAAAAGCGCTGATGGCGGCGGGTGCCGACGAGCGGAACGCCAATCGTGTCGCGGAGGCGCTAGTGTCGTCGAGCCTATGCGGTGTTGACACACACGGCATTCACCATCTACCCGGCTACGTCAGGTACGTGCAAACCGGCGAAATTGTTCCGACAGCCTGGCCCGAAATCCTTCAAGAAGACGCAACCAGCGCACGTATCGGAGGAAATTGGACGTTTGGACATGTCACCGCAAAATACGGCATGGAAGTGGCTATTGAAAAAGCGAAGAGTCACAATATATCCGTTGTCAGCATTGTTCAAGCGAACCACATCGGACGTCTGGGTGAATACGCAGAAATGGCTGCCTCCGATGGAATGCTGGGCATCGTCTGGGCAGGAGGATTTGGCGAGGAAGTTCCGATTACGGTGCCTTACGGCGGACGTAAACCTATCTTGAGCACCAATCCTATCGGTATGGGTTTCCCGATCGGCGATGGCTCGCAGATGATTATCGACTACGCGACAACCGTCGTCGCGGGAAGTAAGGTACCCTCCTACAAGGACAAAAACCTATCCCTGCCGCCCAATAGCGTCGTCGATAAAGACGGCAATCCCAGCGATGATCCGGATGCCTATCTTCAAGGCGGATTTCATCTGCCCTTCGGCGGACACAAGGGCTACGCTTTGATGTTGGCGGTCGAGTTCTTCGGGCGAATCTTTTCGGGCGGGGACGCCTTCGCGGCTGAAGGGTTGGGCGGACCTATATTTCGCCGATGCGGTACGACCATGATGGCGGTGAAAGCCGATCTGTTTCAGCCATTCTCCGACTATGCGGCCCGTGCCGAGGAGTTGGCAAATCGTGCGAGATCCGTACCTCCGGCACCCGGTTTTGATGAAGTGGTAATCCCCGGTGATCTTGAGGCGCGTGCGCGGGAGAAACGCTCGCGTGACGGCATTCCAATCCCTGATCCGCTATGGGAACGGCTTATGACAATGGCTGAATCGTTGGGGATTGATATCAGTTAAATATGCGCTGTGGGATTTGAATCGTTCGCTTGATCCCCACTGGGGCTTTTAAAGGCTGGTGCACGGTGCGCACCTTACAAATGTACTATTCAATTAGGATATATAGCTACTGATATTACCCGGTATACATCTCATAGTCCGGACAGCTGCATTCGGGGAGGAGTTCTAGATGGTCCAAGTTCCGACCAGACGTTTTGGCCGCACGGAGTTGCAACTTCCCATAATCTCGTGCGGTGGTACACGCTATTCGTATACGCTCAGAAAGGAAGCGGGTGATTTACGTCTGAGGAACGATTTGACGGCGGCAGATATTCCGGATGAGATTCACGAGGGTGTCAGCGCCATTGTCAATCGCTCGTTGGAACTCGGCATAAACCATTTTGAAACCGCGCACGGCTACGGCTCCAGCGAAGTCCAACTGGGCCAAGCGTTGAGTGCAATTCCGAGAGACAAGTTCGTACTCCAAACGAAAGTCGGACCAACTGCCGGAGAGTCCGAATTCCTAACCGCCTTTCACAAGTCCTTGGAAAGACTTCAGGTCGATTACCTTGATCTCTTCACGCTGCACGGCATCAACAACACGGAACAGTTCGATTGGACGTTTAGGAAGAACGGTTCCTTGGATTGGGCATACCGGCTCAAGGACGAGGGGCTTTGCCGCCATATCGGATTCTCGACCCATGGACCGACTGACAGGATGTGCCGCGTTATCTCCAGTGATCGCTTGGACTATATTTTCTTGCACTGGTATTTCGTCGACAATCGAAATTGGCCCGCGATCGAGTTGGCGAATCAACACGACATGGGTGTCTATATCATCAGCCCGAACGACCAAGGCGGCCGTCTTTACAGACCCTCGCCCAAATTGGAAGAGTTGTGTAAACCTCTCACGCCCATGGCATTCAATCTGCTGTGGTGTCTCTCTCGCCTTCAGGTACACTCCCTGGCTCTAGGACCGGACAGACCGGAAAACTTCGATGCGCACGTCGAAGCCATATCGACGTATTACAACACGGAAGAGGGTGAAGAACTGACGGAGTCGATAGCAACCCGCCTTAAGAACGAGGTCAATTCCGTTATGGGAGAGGACTGGTATGATACCTTTCATATCGGTATTCCCGACTACGACGAGATTCCCGGGGAGATGAACCTCATACATATTTTACGCGTCTGGGGGTTCGCCAAAGCCCTCGACATGTATGAATTTGCGAAGTGGAAATACAACATGCTTGGGAATGGCAGTCACTGGTTCCCCGGGAACAATGCGGCTCGGATTGGCGAATTGGACATCTTGAACGAAATAAAAGATAACCCTTTCGCGGATACCCTACCGAGCATATTGGCAGAGGCACACGAGAATCTCGTCGGCGAGCCCGTCAAACGCCTGACGCAAGGCGGAAGAGATTAACCCGAATTGGCACACTTGCACCAAGCAGGGCAACATGAAGGACCTGCCTGAACTAATTCGTGCATCAAAATGTCCCTCCGTACCCAGCTCGTCCACAACTCTTCCACCCATTAAACTACCCCTTACCCATCGTCAAGAGTTGAGCCTACCTCTTTGAGCAGACCAGTGAAGCCTCGGTTTGAAGTGTCGTGAACTCAGCAAGCATGATCACTAGCTTGCAGAGGTTCATAATTGTCGTTACCGCCTCTGTAAGACACCCCCTTATAGTAAAACCGAGAACTATTTATACACTGCGGTAGGTCCGGTTTCCTAATCGAACCGGTATTTATCCGGTCTTGCAGTAGCCTCGCGCGCGCAGTTGGAAACCGCACCAACCGAAACATTTTTAAATTTCAATGGAATTGACTATAGGGAGTAAGAATCTCACCTGAACTCGAGAAACCCTGTCAGGAGCGGCCGAGAGGCTCCGGTTCGTCTAAACACGCGACATGGCACACATCAATTTAGCCCGCGTGGGCGATAATCGCTTTCGTAACGCCTACCTTATTGTTGCATCGACGTATCGGACTGTTGTGCATTTGATACCGAAAAAGATGATGCGCAGTCCGAAATCTCCCAGCTAGATACAATAATTCTACGTAACCCTCCCAATTCTTTACAGTCGAGGCGGCCTGCCATTGTGGAGCCGACTCTATACCATTACAGGACTACACAGCCGTACAGGGCGTACTTCCTAGCAAGAAGGTTGGGATTGCTCTTCAGAAACCGATATATCTCTTTACGGTCTGCACTGAGCAAGTTTATTGGCATAATTCTTTCACTGTGCAATAACCTGATTCCAATGCGTAAACAGGAATTAGGGAACAAAGCAACTGAGAAACCCGTCCAGAGCCGCCAACTAGCGTAGGTACGATAGAGGATACTCCAAGTCCTCGGATTCTTTTCAGTCAAGTAGGAGGGTCATGTCATGAGAAATGCGTCCCCCCGTCACCCTCAACCTTTTGTTCGTTACCGTTTTATTTGTACAGAGTAGTATTGCCGAAGATTTAACCCAATCGAATCTGCCCGAAACCGCCAAAGCCCGCTTCGGTAAAGGCGCAATCTTCGACATCGCCTATTCGCCCGACGGAGCCAGACTAGCCGTTGCGGGCGGAATCGGAATTTGGCTTTATGATACAGCCACAGGAACTGAAACCGCTCTGCTCACCGGTCACACGCGTTTTGTCACTGCTGTAGCGTATTCCCCTGACGGGAGCACGCTTGCCAGTGGGAGCTACAATGGCACCATTCGACTGTGGGATGTTCGTACCGGAAAACCGTTAGAGACCTTGGAAGGTCATGCAGATTGGGTTTTGTCCATAGCGTTTTCACCTGATGGGGGCAGACTCGCAAGTTCGAGTCGGGACGATATAATTCGTTTGTGGAACACCCATTCAGGCGAACTTCTGCGGTCGCTTGAGGGGCATTCGGATGATGTCCAATCCTTAGCTTTCTCGCCTGATGGGAACACACTCGCCAGTGGAAATCGGGATGGCACCATTCAGTTGTGGGATGTACACACCGGATCGCATCACCGCACGCTTGAAGGGCATTTGTATCATGTAAATTCCGTGGCGTTCTCGCCTGACGGAGACGCACTCGCCAGTGGTGGCTGGGACAATACGATTCGTCTATGGAACCCCCGTACCGGCGAGCATCGGAAGACTCTTCAAGGACATGCGGATGACGTTTCAACTGTAGCATTTTCACCTGATGGACGTACGCTAATTAGCGGTAGCAGCGACGGGACGATTCGGCTATGGAACGCACGTACCGGACAGTATCGACAAACCCTTGAGGGACACAGCGGCGGCGTCGGTTTCGTAGCTTTCTCACCCGACGGTGGATCGCTTGCCAGTGGGAGTTACAACGGCAGCATTCGGCTATGGGATGCGCACATTGGGCAGCACCTACAAACTATTGACGGACATGCCGGTGGTGTCAGTTCCGTAACCTTCTCACCTGATGGAGGCACACTAGCGAGCGGCAGTCACGACGGAATGGTTCGGCTTTGGAACGCGCGCAACGGACAGCATCGGCAGACGCTAGAGGGGCATACGTCTGGGGGAGTGTCCGTTGTGTTTTCGCCTGATGGTGGAATGCTTGCCAGCAGCGGGGGTTGGAAAGACGAGGTGATTCGGCTGTGGGACGCACGCAGCGGACTTCACCTGCGCACCTTTGACGGAAATATGGTCGGTCTAAGTTCCGTAGCATTCTCGCCTGATGGCGACACGCTTGCCGGCGGCGCAACCATTTTTCCCGGAAGCGAGGGCGGGATTCTCCATTCGATTCAGTTTTGGGATGTCCGAAATGGACAACACCGGCAGATTTTTGAGGGACTTACGGATGAAGTCTTTACCGTCGCGTTCTCGCCCGATGGAGACACGCTTGCCAGTAGTGGAGGCTGGTCCGACTACACAATTCGGTTATGGGATGTTCACACGGGACAACACCTGCGCACCCTTGGCGGGCACACAGAGCCGGTGTCTTCTGCTGCGTTTTCACCGGATGGAGGCACACTTGCCACGTCGAGCCATGACTGTACGATTCGGTTGTGGGACATCCGATCCGGATATCACCTGCGAACCCTTTCCGGGCACACGGGACCGGTGTATACAGCCGCCTTCTCCCCCGATGGAGGAGTGCTTGCCAGCGCGGGTGACGATGGCACGATTCGCTTGTGGGATGCCAACACCGGCGAACACCAGCAGACTATTGAGGGGCATATGGGGTGGGTGACTGCCGTAGCTTTCTCTCCCGATGGAGGCACCCTTGCCAGTGGGAGCTATGACGGCACGGTTTTGCTGTGGGACCTTAGACGTAACACGACATGGGGAGACGTTAAGCGGACCGCCATCGTGAACGGGGGAAGGCAATCGTTAGAACTTTCGCCTTCAGCTTCTCCTGTGCCCCCTACACAAACGGCGCTCTTGGCAAACTATCCGAATCCGTTCAATCCGGAAACGTGGATACCGTATCAGTTGGTAGAATCGGCAGCGGTGGTGTTTACGATTTATGATGTGAATGGGGAGCAGGTTCGCAGGATATCGGCGGGCCATCAATCTGCCGGCGCATATCATAGCCGGGATCGTGCGATGTATTGGGACGGTCGCAACCAACAGGGCGAGTTTGTATCCGCTGGTCTATATTTCGGCACGTTAACCGCTGGGGATTTCACCGCCACTCGCAGGATGTTGGTCGGCAAGTAAGGTTCCCGTTCATTTCATCCGTGGCGAGCCTGAGGTTGCGGACGCCAATTCATCCCGACTCCTGTTCGCTGAACTCAAGCGCTGCCGAATTGATACAGTAGCGCTGCCCGGTCGGTGGCGGCCCATCTTCAAAGAGATGTCCCAGATGTGCATCACATCTGTTGCAAAGCACCTCAATCCGCGTCATGAAATGGCTGTTGTCAATTTCGGTCGCGACCTTGCCTTCCGCTAACGGCTGCCAGAAACTTGGCCATCCTGTTCCTGAATTGTACTTCGTCGCCGACTCGAATAGCTCGTTGCCACAGCACACGCACTTGTACACACCTCTCTCCTTGAAGTCGTGATACTCCCCGGTGAAAGCACGCTCGGTGCCCTTTTTGCGCGTCACATAATACTGTTCGGGCGTCAACTGATCCTGCCACTCTTTGTCCGTTCTTTCTATTTTCTCAGACATGACTAGCTCCAATTGCCGAAGTCACGCGATTGCCATGGGCGGCAAGTTCCGACCCATATAGGATTATGTACCGATTCAAAAAAAGGAAGGAGATTGTCAAGTCCTAAAATAGGTTTACATGATAATCTACGGATTACGGTTAATTTAGAGCGAGTTGCTTCGAGTTTTTCTGATAAACGGCTTCAGGAGTTTGATAGCCCAAACTAAGATGCGGCCGTTCGTTGTTGTATATCGAAACACTTTGTTTAACGCTGGCGGTGGCATGTTGTATCGAGCCAAAAGTCTGATTTAGGAGGAAGTCGATTTTCAAGATGCCGTTGACACGTTCAGCGATGGCGTTTTGATAAACATTGCCGTTTTGCGTCATACTCAATTTCACGCCATGCGAATCAAGTAGTTCAGTGTAAGCATTACAGCAGTATTGGATACCTCTGTCAGAATGATGAATCAGTGCATCGGGGTTTCTGACCGGTTTTATTGCCATTTTGCAAGCTCTCAAGGCACCTTCGACAGACAGGGAGTCCGACACATCAAATCCAACGATTTTCCGTGAAAACAGGTCTGTGATAAGAGCTAGATACACAAAGCCATCAAGAGTCTCTAGGTAAGTAATATCTGCAACGAAAACTTGGTGAATATGGTCAACGACTAAATTAACTATCCGGTTCGGATACCGATGAAATCGGTGGTTCGCAAAAGTGGTTTTCCGCCCACGCTTTGGAGACGCAATGAGGAGTCCATGCTCCTTAAGCAAGTGGAATAGGGCATCTCTCCCTAGCTGGAAGTCCAGTTTTTCAAACTTAGGGTTGAGCAGGTGATACAGTTTTCGAACCCCGATTTTGGGTTGACGCGCACGTACCTGAGAAACCAACTGAAGGACGATTTCTTGTTTGAATCGCTCGTTCGCCTGATGTTTCTGGTATTGATAAAACGCCTGTCGAGAAACACCATGAGCTGCACAAACGGTTGCAAGTGAATACGTATAAGTCTTTGATTGCCACATCGCTTCAATGCTTGGATGTTTCACTTTTTTTTAATGTCAATACCAAACAATTTTTCCGCTTGAACAATCTGTGATTCGAGGGTGGCAATCTTAAGATGGGCATTTGCCAATGCAGATTCAAGTTGTTGTTTATCAGATATAAGCTGCTTAAGTTGATTTACCTCCTCGGTGGTTTCAATGCGAACCCGTTGGGATAGTAGGTGATTCTTACCCAACTGTTTTATCCAGTTCCTGATAGTGCTGTTACTACCAATCCTATACAGTTTCTGTGCTTGGTGAATAGTGAATACACCAGATTCAATTTCACCAACTACCTTCTGTTTGAAGGCTTGACTATACCTCTTGAAGACACGATTTCCCAATTGATGTGACATCTGAATTCTCCTTCTTACCGCGTTGAAAAGTGTAGTAATCCGGAGTAATTCATGTCAATCTAAATTAGGACGTCACCAAATCAATTACGATCAAGTGAGTGAATAACGAACGCGATAGAGATTCCATAGCGAATGCAATAGAAATCCTATTACGAAATTACGTACTACGCATTATGGACTGCCACTACGCGACATTTGGGTGTACAACTGCCGCTTGGGAACAAGAAGTAACATCCCTCACGAGGTACTGATGGCGTCAGTGAATGTCAATCTGTTGCCGAAGGGGTCGGTGATTGACATATCCCTGCTGCCCCAAGGCATTTTTTCTACTCCCGGTCGGTAGTATTTATACTTTTTTTCGATTAGTACCTTTTGATAGGCGTCTATCTCCGTCGTTTCGATTCTCATTGCCCCGCCGGGGCAACAATCGCCGTGATGCTCTGACAGATGGATGACGCACTCGTCCTTAGTAACCTGCATGTACAGCGGTAAATCTTCTGCAAATCGGTGTTCCCAATCGACCCTGAAACCCAAGAAATCGACATAAAACTCCTTGGCTTTCGCTTCGTCGAATATTCTCAGGATTGGTGTGGTTTTTCCACAGCCCATAGTGCAATACTCCTCATATGGCAACTGTTAACATGGAATGAACTAAAGGAACAAGACGATTTGGCACCGGTTTTAACGTGGTCGCAGTCTGTTGTTCGGCGTGTATCAAGGACGAGACGCAGCAAGGTGGGAAGACAGTTTCTAGAGCGTCTTCCAGAATAACCGAATCGCAAGCGCGAGTACCGTAACTACAAGAACAGCCTTGATCCACTTCTCTCCTTTGTCAACCGCCCAATGACTCCCAATCCAAGCGCCTGTCGCATTTCCAACAGCCAAGGTCAATCCAAGAGACCAATTCACCTTTCCGCCAATGATGAAGGCAACGAGCGCGATGATGGTATAAAAAAATATGGCGAATACCTTGATTGCATTCGCACGGACAAGGTCGAACCCGGTGATTAACGTCAATGCCGTGATAATGAGGAATCCGTTTCCCGCGTGAATGAAGCCGCCGTAGTAACCGAGCGCCCAAAATGCCAACACCGCAATGCTTTGTCGGGTTTTACTAAGTCTATCGGACCCGACCTGGATCTTTTTCGTCGGACTGAAAAGCGTCAGAAAGAGCACCACAACCATGACACCGGAGAGGATTCGAAGGAACTGGTCGTCATTTATAGTAACGGCACGTCGCGCGCCGGCCCAAGCTCCGAAAAGCGTCGGCACGGTGAAGAGTAGACTATAGCCAAAATCGGAAACTCCTTTGCGGCGGAACCCCATAATCGCGCTGGCATTCTGCATAAACAGGGCGACTCTGTTTGTGCCGTTTGCCACTGCGGCGGGTAGACCGAGAAAGATAAGAACCGGGAGAGTCAACAGTGAACCGCCGCCCGCGACGGTGTTAAGGAAGCCGGCGAAGACACCTGAAACGAGAATTAACGGGATTTTCAAAAAGTCTTCCATGTATTACCTTTTGCAATTCCTGGCGAGCCGCAAGGCCAACTTACGGTATTTTGCGATTAGAATTAGCGCCACCGCGGCGAGATTGCCTAGCAATAACGCCCCAACCACGCCGGACAGCAAACTGAATATCACATTGTGGAAAATGCGATCGCCGAACGGACACGTCCACCGACCTGTAGCGAAGCCGTACAAAGGAAGGATCGCTCCGAACAGGAATCCGGCAACCGCGGCGATGCCAGCCAAATTCTGATATTTCTTGATGGGTAGTCGCACCTGATACATTTTAACTCAACGACGATTGTATCAGTTACGGCTGTGTTTGTCTAGTGAAAAATCTTGGGTGGTTGAATCGGAGGTAAGAACTTTGATGGGAGGGTTAACTTGGAACCAACTCAAATGATTCAAGCTCAAAGAGTACCTCAACGGAAACGTTGAAGCGTGTTTGCTGTTGGGTAAATTTCAAGATACCGACATCCGGTGCCAACCACTTCTTTGCGATAGTGATATCGAGGTCTTGGACATCAAAAAATGTCCATCTGAAAGTCTCCTGCACTTGGAAGACATGATCGAACGTACCAGCCGGCACCGTAACAGTTTCCTCCGATAATACTTCAAATTCATCCAACCCGTTGCCGAGCGGAAGCCTTTCGGGCACTACTTCCGCCTGAAAGCGGGTTGCCCACTTGTTACCAGGAATCAGGGGGAAATTGTACAACGGCAGAAAAGGCAGGAACAGCATTGTCCCGTCTGTGCCAGATGCAATATTCTGTGCATGCTGAACGATTCCATTAACCACACCGTCCTCATTGAAGCTCTGTCCGATGTAGGAATAATTCTTCACGTTCTCCAAGTTCTCGTCAGTGCTAGATTTCTCAAGTACAAAACTCTCGATCAACTCGTCTTCTGACAGGTGTATTTGTATCTTATCAATGATCGCGAAGATGATTCTATTGCCCTCATCATCACGATACGTCCACCTGTTGCCAACGGCGAGTGGATAGTAATTCCCCGGCCGAGTGCGCCACACCTGAATATCAATGGTGCTTGTGGTCGATTTGTACCCATCACTGACCGAAAGCTCGATCTGGTACTTTCGCTCGTGGTCCGGTGCCGTCCAGAGCGCGCCGGTCGAATCGCCGTTGATAGCGCCGCCCGTCGCCGACCACTCAAAGGTAATGGGATCTCCTTCAAGATCGGCGACCTCGATTGTAACCGGGACTTGACTGCCGGGTTCGACAATTTCGGATTCCACTTCAAAGACAAATATCTGCGGCGCCAGATTGATGCCTCCTTCCTCATCGCCGCCGCACCCGACTGTCAAAAACAAAAGCCCCGATATAAGAGGAATCAATAGGAAATCTCGGTTAAATAAAAGCATGGTTGACAACCCTCCGGAATTAGTGGTTTTTTTACAAAAAGAATATGGCATAAGGAATGCGCAATTTTGTAGTTGGGCGAATCGTAGATTAAAAAGATTAGTAGATTAAAAAGATTAAAGGATATCACGGATTAGGTTTGGCTAAGCGGAATGTTTCCTAGCGTCGGGCTAGAAGCCCGACCTACACGGCGAAAAGCATGTTTCCTGCGTCGGCCCCATATGCATTAGATGCTTACGAAACTGACACAAGATACTTATTCCACTACACTATAGAACGGGTTAGGAATCTCACTGGTCACTGACCACTAGCCATCAAGCGAGCGAATAACGAGTGCGATAGAGATCCACTGACCACTTAATATGTTGCCCTTCCGCCGCTGATGTCGTAGCACTGTCCCGTGATAAAACTGGCGAGGTCCGAGGCGAGGAAATTTACCACTGCCGCTACCTCCTCCGGCTTGCCGACGCGGCCCAGCGGAATCTTGCTAATCATATATTCGACAGTTGACGGCGCCATGTCGTCAAGCAGCGGAGTTCCAATCACCGCAGGCGCAACACAATTGACGCGTATGTCGTATTCCGTAACCTCTTTGGCAAGCGCTTTCGTCAATCCGATGACACCCGCTTTGGATGTCGAATAGGGGATCAGCGTGGGATTCCCCTCCTTTCCGGCAACGGACGCAATGCTCACAATTCTGCCATATCCCCTCTCAATCATGTGGTCGATTACCGCTTTGCAGCATAGGAATACGGCTCTCAAATTGACATCCATCACTTCATCCCAATCCGAAACCTCCAATTTGGTGAGCGGGAGCGTTCTTCCGGTAATCCCCGCGTTATTCACCAAAATGTCGATTTGGTGAAATGCTTCAAGTGTTCCTTCGATCATGCGTTTCACTTGATCGAAATCCGTTACATCAGCATGTATTGCGAGCGCCGAATGCCCCAAATCCTTAATCTCCTTCGTGACTGTCTCAGCTCGTTCGGCGTCCACGTCTACCACGGCGAGGCTCGCCCCTGAGCGGGCGAGCTGGATGGCAATCCCTCGACCAATACCCTGTCCCGCGCCTGTTACGATTGCAACCTTACTGTTCAAGTTCATGTTATTTCTCCTTATGTTTATGAAAGTCTCGACACGCCGCGGCGTTCAATTTCAGTAACTTCCGAGGCGTGCCAATTGTATCAGTTATCGAAGCCGTCATCAAGCACCCCAAGATTTATCAGTAGGACGGTCGCATCTGATTCAAGAGATTTATCATCATCGAATTGAAGGTGCTATTTTTAAGGTGTTTGTGACGAGCGGCTACCCATACATTAGTATACCATCCATTCAGAGGCAATTGGTTCCCGAGAATCCAATGAGGGCTGAATTTTGCACCCAAATGCGCTTTCATCTAGTTGTCGCCTTCAAAGGTTAACAATCCCGTCTGATGTCCTCCGATCATCTAGGGCGGTAGTATTTGCGCGTTATGAGCAACTCAAGCGAGTAAAATTTCTGTATCCTACACGTTCAAATTGTGTGGCATGATGAAACAAACCCTCAACCCGACAATTTGATGATCCTCCTCTACAATTGCGGCGTGGTATGGAAACTGTACGATACTCTGATGCGATTGGCATGACTAACGTTTGATTGATGTTTTAATCAGGGTGTGCTATAATTCGTTCAAGAAATTCTGCCCTTCATACTACAGTTCTACTCTGTGATTCGGTTTCTTTTGAGGAGGTGTGCTAGTGATAAAATTACACGGAGCGACATACGAAAAACGGCAATTACTTCGGCATATTGGTGATATCTCTCAGATTGCCGGCATAAAACGGTACCAACTAATTGAAGGAAACGAAAGCGGAGTCAATGGGGTTGACTTCCGGACAGGTTCGGGGTTAAATTTCACCGTGCTGCCGGATCGCGGATTGGATATATCTTATGCGGAATACAACGGTCTCCCGCTCTGTTGGCGGTCAGGCACAGGCGATGTGGCTCCCACTTACTACGAACCCCAAGGATTCGGTTGGTTGCGTGGATTTTCCGGTGGTCTCCTTACGACGTGCGGGATGACGCACGTTGGCGAACCGGATGAAAATGGGTCGCACGGACTGCACGGTCGTGTCTCCCACTTACCTGCAAAGAATGTTTGGGTTGATAGCCGCTGGGAGGGAAACCGTTACATGCTCTGGGCGCAGGGAAAAGTTACGGAAACCGCCGCACTGGGTGAGAACCTCTGCCGTACCCGGCGCGTTTGGACAGAACTCGGAGCAAAAAATCTCCATATTGAAGATATCGTTGAAAATCTCGGGTACCAAGACACACCGCACATGTACCTCTTCCATATCAACGTTGGATTTCCGATTGTTGCCGAAGGCACCGAACTGCTTGCCCCCACGACGCAAGTGATACCCCGAGATGAGCACGCCGCAGTCGACGTGGACAATCACGCACGATGCGAGGCGCCAACCGCCGATTTTCGGGAACGAGTTTATTACCACGAAATGGAAGCGGATGCGGACAATCACGTCTATATTGCATTGGTAAATCGTAAATTTGGCGAAGGACGAGGATTTGGATTATACGTGAAATACCACAGGACACAATTCCCTCGGTTTGTCCAATGGAAGATGTGTAGCGAGGGAGCGTATGTCATCGGATTAGAGCCGGCGAACTGTTGGGTTGAGGGACAGGAAAAAGAGGAAACTCGAGGTACGTTAGAGTACATTGAGCCGGGCGGACGCAGACACTACGAGGCTGAAATTGGCGTGTTGACTTCCAACGAAGAGATTGCGAATATTGAGAACCGGATTGCGGCCATTAAGGGTTAGAGCCGGTCGAGGATCGAGGATACTTTGAAGGGTAATACATCACGCGGTTCAGACGACACATTTAGCTCGACTTTGTACATCTGTTGGGTGGGATCAAACGAGCGAAAAAATTAAGTGAGCCAGTAGCGAACGATCAACTGAACGATTAGTGAAGGATCAAGCGACTGAATAAGGAGATCAAGTGAATGGATAATGAACGCGATAGCCAATCCTGTGATAGAGTTCCCAAGAGATGCCATAGATTTCCCATAGGTACGCAGAAGATAACAATAAGTACATAAAAAAAGTTCCTACAAATGAATTGCTATCGATCACTCAAATCGCTCCTAAAACTGCACACGTGACCGCTAACGTAATTTAACACGTTCAACTCGATGCCTTATTCTCAACAAACGGGGGATCAGCATCGTCAAACCGTAGACGCAAGCGGGGAATCGGCTTATTCCCAACCCCTGCACTAATGTCAAACACTTAAGAATGTTCCAAAGGAGAAATCCATAATGAGAAAGCGTGTGTTATCCAACTTACACATCCTAATTTGTATCTCGGCGATTTTAGTTGTAGGCTGTGGTGCAAAGCAATCCGAGGTAACCCCTGAAACTTCAATTGACTCCCGGATGTCAGCAACCTCGGAACCTCCTGTTTACGTCGATCCCGACAGCGTTTTGAGCGTCATTCCCGCTGATGTTAATGGACTTATCTACATCCGTAATCCGCTCGCGCTAAATGATGAGATCAACTCCCTCTTTGCCGAGCTAGTGATGGGAGATCCGCCGCAGGAGATTGTGGCGGAGATACTCGCTGAAACATTTGGCGCCGGGTTTGAAAGCTTGGAGGAATTGGAGGATCTCGGACTGGATTTGGGCAAAGATTTCTGCGTGTTCTTTTCCGACACAAAGCCGCTCATCCCCTGCGCCGCCGTCCATGTGAATGATCCGGAGGCGATTCAATTGGTAATAGACGCCGAATCGGATGTTGGCAACACGGTGGAGTATAACGGTACGACCTACAACACCACGGAAGGGGGCGGCGCTTTTGTAATCTTGGGAGACTTCTTGGTCTATTCAGGAATTTCGTATGTGTGCGAGAACGCCATTGACACCTACAAAAAGGTGTTGCCGTCAATCGGCATGAACCCTGATTACGCCTCCCTCAATCTCGATCCGTCGCTGGAACGGAACGACGTATTGGCTTACTTCCCGATGGCGCCGATTGCAGAAATGTTAACTGAGCGGGCAAGCGAAATGAAAGCGGGATTTGAGGCATTGGAAGCGTCTGTTCCCGATGCGCAGGGCATGACAATGGTTTCAAAAATGATAGATTGGGGCATTCAGTTTATTAATCAAGCTTCGACGTTGAGCCTAACCGTGGAGTTGAACGGCACCGATCTACAGATTTCGCCCTTCATTAAGTTCGAAGAGGGCAGCGACGCGCAATCATTTTTTGCGGCGCCCCCTACGGAGTTGACGCATCTCGAATATCTTCCGCCAACGGCTCTCGCACACAGCATGATGCAGTTTCAGAAGGAAACTTGGATCGATTTCACCGTGGATATCATGACGATGCTTGCTCCTACCGATCCGGACGCGGACAATCAAGCAATTCAGCAAACAACACAGGATTTTGTCGACGCGTTATCCGAATTCTACGAGTCGATAGGCGAAGAAGCATCAGGTACATTCAGCTTCAGTGGGAGCCTGCTGCCGGATATGGTGTTTATTAACGACACCGTCAATGAGAAAAAAATGGCGTCCTACATGAGGGACGATTATCTCACATATATAGCAGCCACAGCATCATTGTACGAATCCATGGGAGCAGCGGATGCCGCAAATATGTACTCCGGAGCTTCGGTAGGTGCTTCAGAAATGTATAACGATGTTGAAATTTCGAGTATTACCTTGCCAAATATTTCAGCAGGATTTGGCGAGATCCCGCCGGACATGCCATTCTCAATCCCGGAACAGTGGGATATTTACCATGCAGTCAGCAACGGGAAACTCTTGATTTCCATGGCTTCTACGGCGCAACCTATCAAGGACGCTTTGGATCGCATTGCCGGTATAGGAACTTCCGCCGAAAGTAACATGGGACACGGCAAAGTGATTGATACACTGACGCTAAATAATAACTGGATGTTTACAATCTCACCTATCAAGCTGGTAAAGGATGTCTTACAGATAGTCGCACAGTCCGAACCGGAAGCCGGAATGTTCGGTATGTTATTGCAGAACAGCCCTGACACGCATAGTATCGGGATAGCCGGGCAGAACAGGGATGGGGGTGTTCAAACCGATATTTTCATCGCACTTGCGGACCTTAGGGACCTGATTAACATCGGAGCGAGTGTACGACAGATGATGGAGATGCAAGAAGCGCAGCAGATGCAGCCGATGCAATAGCGGACTAATTACCTTGATTGGGCGAGAGTATGAGTTACATCCGGTGTTGTGAAAACGCAATCCGGATGGATTCGCCAATCCTTCACCTACAAATCACGAGGTTTTGCAATGCGTCCAAATTTATCAATGAAAGTCATCGTATTGGTTGGCGTGTGTTGTGCGTTAACCTTAACCATGACCGTACTATCCGCGCAGGCTGGAGGTGGGGCCCGTGCATTGAAAGTCGTGTTGTTCACCACCGGAATGGGTTTGAAATTTGGCAGCGTGTTTGTTGACAAATCGGCTCAAGATTCGTATGATCAATACTTAATCACCGCACTCCAAGCGGACATTGCGAAACATCGAAACGATTATACGCGCCAACGTGACACCAGCCTGGCTATGTCGCGGGTTGGAATTGGGCTGGTTGGGGTTGCGACACTCATCTCAATTTTCGATCAACTGGATCTGATTTCACGGGAATCTCAATCTTCGGCGTTGCGCCTCACCCCAAGTTACGATCTCCAAAACCGCGAAACAACTCTTAGTCTCCAAGGGCGATTTTAAGGTGAATCGTATGAAAATCAAAAACCTGTCACCACTCCTCGTACTTTTTATCGCGTTCATCTGCACGAGTTGCACAGGCGATGAAGATTTTAGCAATCCGTTGGATCCGGAGAATCTGCGGACAGCCGGAGCGCCGACCGGTTTAACGCTGGCGCCCGGTAATCAGCAAGTGAGAGTGTCGTGGAAGCATGTCGAATATGACGGGATTGCTAAATATCGCGTTTATCGACGCTATTCGGGCGACCCGAACCCGCAGTTTCAAAGGATTGCGGAAGTTGATGCGCCGACCACCGAATTCCTCGACACCAAGGACATCAATAACGATCAGTTCGATTCGGAACTTGGCACGGCGTTAGTCTACGAATATCGGATCACGTACGTGGACAGTGATGGAGTCGAGACCCCGGATCCGAACGCACCGCCGAGCGAGGATGCGGATCCGCTCAAAATTTGGCCCATCGTTAGCGTCACGCCGAGTGAACCGCCTCCCGCTCCAACGATCGTTCTTGGAGATCCGACCGACCTGACCGTAAAACTGTTCTGGCAAGATTATGTGCCTCCCCAGGACTTTGAAATTTTCAGGGTGTTAGCCGCGGTTGTAGATGATAGCGGCGGTCTCGGTAAGTTTCGCTTGCTTGGCGAAACAACAAAGGATAGGCCGTTCTTTTTCGATGAAGACTTTAGTAGGGATGGGATCACAAAAGTGTACCATGTCATCGCCGTTGATCGCGCTGGAGTTGAAGCCGTTACAAGGATTCGAGCAGCCTCGCCGGATCTGCCGCCGGCGCCTCCGCAAGGCTTTCGCGCTGCCATAATCCCGCTCCCGGCAGGCGGCAGATACGATGTATACTTCTCTTGGACACCCAATAAAGAGGCAGACCTAGCGGGTTATCAACTCTACGCGACATCGGCTGATGGCGAGTTGCTTTCGCGCCCTAGAGTGGATGCGAAGCATAGTTCTCACAAATTTTCCGCCGATCAAGCGATTTTGGTAGGTCAAAAACTTGTCGCCAGAACATACTTCATCACCGCGTTCGACGACACGCCCAGAGCCGATGGCAGCTTGGACGAAAGCGAGCTGGTCGCGGCACGATGATTACTCGCATGCCGTCTCTATATCCGACTACTTAAATTACACTCATACAACCGACAAGGACAACCATATGCAATCTCTTCGGTCAATACATCGTTGGACTTCATTAACCTGTTGTACGTTGCTAATTTTGATTGCGAAATCAGGATCTGGGCAAGTTCCCCCTGCGCCTCAGCTTGCGCTGATGCAGACCGCCGACACGTTGGGAAAAGGTGGATATACAACATCCGTCGGACACTTTCAGTTTCAGAAAGGACGAGTCGTCGCGGAAGACCAAGCCGTTGAAATCGGAAATTTTGAAGAATTGCACACAGTAGAGATGAACGTACAGACTTTTTTGATGCCGATTCGATTCTCTTACGGCATTGGCGAGAACCTCGATCTAGTCCTAGGGGGGACATTCTCTACCGGCGGCGTTTACAAAACTGTCTACGATTTTTATGAAACGGGCGATCCGGAACGAGATCGGCGAGTGTACGATCAAGCGCTGTTCGACACTGTCGTGGGTTTGAAATACGGCATTAAGCCTGACGATAGCGATGGGTTGCCCAAATTGTCCATCGGTGGAGACATGCAGATCGGCTATTCCGCCGACGACCGACTAAGTGGAGCAGGGGATTTTCTCGATCTTACACCTGCCGACAGTTTCCCGTTTGTTGGAATCAACACCTATCTTCTAGGCGCGCTCCGATTCGGTGAGTTCGCTCGAGGACACGCCGGCGTTGGGATGTATCTCTCTTCAAAGTCCTTCAGAGCAACGGATTCATTTTTATTGAACTGGCAGCTTGGTGGCGAGGTGTTGCTTTCGCACGACCTGTGGCTGGTCGGTGATTTCTCGCGAGAATTGCCTCTTGCCGGTATGACCATCAGCAATCAACTCAGCGTCGGAGTACGATATGAAATCTCCAATCGCTCCTCGTTTCATTTCGGATATGTCAGTGAGCCGGGCTTTCAATTTTCATTGGTTGTGGGCGGAGAAAGGGGGCGTATGATTGCGCCATCCGCCCCAAAACAGGATGAAATCCAGTTTTGACCATAAGGTCTAAGCAATCAAGCGACCGAATAGATTAAGCGTCGCGGCGACGAAAAGTAGCATGAGAGCTGTTGTTCAGCGCGTTGCGTCTGCGAGCGTGACGGTGGATGGAAAACTGATTTCCGAAATTGGTAAAGGGCTGCTCATCTTTCATGGGGTCGCTCACGAGGATACTTCCGCCGATCTCGATTACCTCACAAACAAGGTTGCGAATCTTCGCGTTTTTGAAGACGATGAAGGACGGATGAATCGTTCCCTCCTAGAGGTTGGCGGTGAGGCGCTTGTGGTCTCTCAGTTCACGCTTTACGGCGATTGTCGCAAGGGGCGGCGGCCAAGCTTTATAGACGCAGCTCCACCCGATAAAGCGGAAGCGCTTTATCAACAGTTCATTCGCGCCCTTTCGAACACGGGGATCTCTGTCCGATCGGGAATCTTCCAAGCCATGATGGACGTGGAATTGGTCAACGATGGACCGGTCACCATTCTGCTTGATAGCAGCAAGTTGTTTTGATTTTACTATCACAGCTTGTAGGGTGCGCATTGCGCACCAGCCTTTTCGTCTAAAGGAGAAGATTGATGACACCGCATCCTGCCTATCAAGTGGACATTACGGATGAACAAACCTCGTTCTTCCGGGAAAATGGGTTCCTGAGCATTCAGCGTATCACTACAGATGCTGAAGTAGAATGGTTGAAGGATCTTTACAATCAACTCTTTAATCAGCGCACCGGTGAAAAAGAGGGAAGGTATTTCGATCTCGCAGGCCCCCGCGCACACTCCGGCCGTGAAACACTGCCGCAGGTACTCGGCCCGGAAGCCTCGTTTCCCGAACTCAGGGAAACTAGCTACTTCCGTAACGCACACCACCTCGCTGCCAAGCTTCTTGGCGTTGAAGCGGAGAGCATGACCGGAGGCGGTCACATGATTTTGAAACCCGCTCGATACGGCGGAGAAACGCCTTGGCATCAGGACGAAGCCTACTGGAATCCGGAGGTCATTCCTCACAGTCTTAGCGTCTGGCTGCCACTTGATCCCGCCACGGTGGAGGGCGGCTGCATGCAGTTCATCCCGGCCTCCCACAAAACCGATGTCCGTTGGCATCGCCACATCGACAACGACCCGTTGGTGCACGGATTGATCACCGATGATGTCGACCCATCCCAAGCGGTTGCTTGCCCCATTCCGGCGGGCGGGGCAACCTTCCATCACTGCCGAACCCTCCATTACGCGGGACCAAATTTGACGGACACCCCGAGACGCGCTTATATTCTCGTATTTGGCGCACCTCCAAAACGACGCGACAAACCGGCACACCGCCCTTGGCAAAACGAAGAACGCGAAGCATTGGCTAACGCGCGGCTTTCTACGTAACCTCCGGTAGGAGCGATCTCCGAATCGCGACCCGATCGGTGCAACACCGTGTCGGGAATTGGAGTTCCCTCCTACAAGAAACATGCGATTGGAGCATCACCGCACCCCTGACTGGTAGGAGCGATCTCCGAATCGCGACTCGATCGGTGCAATGACGTGTCGGGAATCGGAGTTCCCTCCTACAAGGAACATGCGGTCGGAGCAATCACTGCACCCCTAACCGGTAGGAGCGATCTCCGAATCGCGACCTGCTCGCTTGATAGTTCAACCCAACCTACGGATTGTCGCTGAGAAATCAGCTGCGTTTCCCATGTCGCTCGCTCGATTTCCCTTGACATCAGCATAGCGGATGGATACAATCAATGTTTACAGCAGGGCTGCATCGGGAAATCCGTCCCAGTGTAGTCCCCGCATACAACGAAACATGGATAGATTGAAACCCGCTAAGACGGCGGTTCAGTCGAAATTCAACATTTGGAGATTAACGATGAAAAAGATGATGTATATCCTCACATGCGTTGCTTTGGTCGCAATGCCGATTCTGTCAGCATCCGCCAAGGTAACCTTCCATGCGGCTTTGGAAAGCAAGGAACAGGTGGAAGCGACCGGCGGATCGGTCGTCGGCGGTGGTAGTTTCGTTCCGGGCGTTGTCGGGAACGGATTCATCAGTGACGAGACAGAAGCAGTGGTGCACTATCCCTTTGAGGGTCACATCCCGGGTTATCAAGAACAAGGAACGTTAGAGTGCTGGTTGGTGCTAGGTTGGGACCTCGATAAGTTCTCCGATGTCACCGATAGAGCCGAAGCCTTCATGTTCTGGTCCTATAATAAGGCCGGCACGGACGCCATCGGCTTGATGGTCGGCGGCGGTCATAATACGCCGATTGCCTGGTTCCGCGTTAGGGAAGTCGACGAAGAATGGCATAGTGCGGCTAGCGAGGAATTGGACTGGAAAGAGGGCGAAGCCCACCACATGCTCGGAACGTGGGGACCGAACGCAGTCAATCTGTACTTGGACGGTGAATGGGCGGCGGACGATCCTTACGTCGGCGGGCCCAAGAATCCTATCGAAAGGCTGTCCATCAACAACAATGAGTCCGATCCGGCTAATTTCGCTACGTTCTCGATCGTGGACGAGCTGCGGATTCATGACGTACAACTCGACGATGACGAGGTAGCTGCTCTGTATGAACAAAGAGTGGCGGAAGCTGCAACATCCGTCGATCCAACTGCCAAACTCGCCACAACGTGGGCAGCGGTGAAGCGACAGTAGATAACCTCGCACAATGGTGAGTTGAAATCGATCGGATTTCAGCACATCAGTTGACATTGGCTCATGTAAACACGACGTGCACTAGTTTTGCACGACCTGTTGGCATGAGCCATTCTTTTATGTACCTGAGTTACACGCCGGATTAGTCGTCCGAGAAGCACCGAAGATCGGCGACAGTATCGGTGATAATAGTTCCGGGGCTGCGAAACGTTATACAATTAGAAAGCTACGACGTAAGTCTTGGATATCCTTTGTGAAAGGCGGAATGTTGAGTTATGAAAAAGGTATTCTATAGTATAACCGCCGCTCTGTTTTTTGTACCTCTACTATCTGCCACCGCTAAGATAACCTTTCACACAACGTTGGAAAGTAATGCCTCAGTCAAGAGGGAAGGCGGCTCGGTCGTGGGCGGCGGCCATTTCGTGCCGGGGGTGCGGGGGAACGGATTCATCAGCGACGAAAAATCCGCCGTAGTACACTTTCCGATGCACGAGATGTTGGGTAAACATTATCTGGATGAAGGAACGTTGGAATGCTGGTTGATTCTGGGTTGGGACATAGATAAGTTCACCAACAAAACCGGCAAGGACGAAGCCTTTATGTTTTGGGCGTATAACAGAGCCCAAACAGATGCTATCGGTTTGATGATTGGCGGAGGTAGAAACCGTCCGGTTGCACAATTCCGCGTGCGGGAAGTGCGTAACGAGTGGCACAACGCCGTAAGCGCCAAGTTGAATTGGAAAGAGGGTGAAACCCATCACATGGCTGGAACATGGGGAGCTGCCGGGCTCCATCTGTATCTTGACGGCGAACTGGCTGCCCAAAACCGGTACAAAGGCGGGCCCGCCAATATCATTGAACGGCTGTCAATCAACAACAACGAAACGGACCCTGCGAAATTCCCAACATACTCAATAGTCGACGAGTTGAAAATCCATGACGAACAGTTGCCCGCCCGCGCAATTCCTGATTTGATGACCTTGGCAGTCGAGCCGGGGGCAAAACTCGCCGCAACCTGGGGCGGCATCAAGAAGATCCGGTGATGCCCGGGTAACGGCCTAACTCTTAAGGAATACCTTCGATATGAACCAACCATTCTACGAACAGATTCGCGTATTCGACCCGGTGCCGGGGCAAACAAAGAAGGGCAACATCTATTTGGAGGTGACCAACTCCGGTGCGGTTATCGCCTTCGGCACCACGTTGCCGACGGCTCGCTTGCCCGGCGGCGCCGACCACGGATTCCCTTGGATGCATCTTCGAGCACGCAGCGTCGACAGCGGTCGTAGTTGGACACTTGATGAGATGAACTGGTGGGAGCCCGAGAAAAGAGGATTGCTAGCCAGTGTTGTCGACCGCAGCACGGGCGAAATTTTTATGTTTACGCAGGGCACTTGGCCCCTTCAGGACGATCACGGCAAACCGCTCTCCGAGAGCTGGCTCATCGCCAACTATGAAAAAGGGCGTCAGATGGGCGCGTGCTTGACGCTGGAACGTAGTGTGGACGATGGCCGCACGTGGACTTCAACCGACATCTCGGAGCAGTTTTACACCTATCCGGGGGCTGGATTGGCATGGTTTATCGGGACCGGCATCCAACTCCAACGCGGCCCACACCGGGGGCGGTTGGTAGTGCCGGGCAGATACTTTACCGGGAATTGGCAGGAGGTAGACCCTTCCAAGCATAATATCATTTACTATCACCCTGCCTTAGGGGATGTCTATGACGATGGTATAGGAGAAATCGCGCAAGTTCTCGACCATGAAGCGCATAACATGGTCATTTACAGTGACGACCACGGCGAAACGTGGCATTGGGGCGGCAATTCGCAGGGCCATTGCGGCGAAGCGTGTATCGTTGAGCTATCCGACGGTTCGATTTATATGAACAACCGCAACCACGATCCGAGATCGATGGGTTACCGATCCTGGTGCATTAGCCGGGATGGCGGCGAAAGTTTTACTGAGTTTGGAGTAGACCGTACGCTTATTGAAAATCGCTGTCATGCGGCGCTGATGCGCTATTCATTCCCGAACGACAATGAACCGGGTTGTGTCCTGTTTTCCAATCCGGCTGTTCACGAGGGGAAGAGTCAATTGCACCCTCGAGGAGGGAAGGCTGGTCAGCGCCGTGATCTGACAGTGCGCGTGAGTCATGACGATTGCAAGACGTGGTCGATATCACGGCGTGTCAGCGAACAAGCGGGGTATTCGTCTTTGGCGGTGTTGGAGGACGGCACCATCCTATGCGCGTACGACACGTACGTCTGCCGTTTCAACCTCGCTTGGTTGGAACTCGATCAGTCCGGCTCGACATCAATTTGATCGCCGACCTTTATCTGGAATCTTCGGCTTTACATAATCGCGTAAGGGGTAGATAGTGGTGTTATGATTTCATATACATCTATCTACCCCTTATTTTTTACCTCCAAATCCATTGTGATTGACCTGTTTTCACCCACGTTGTAAAAAAACGTCCGATCACGTTAAGACGGCGTCGTGCACGTAGGCTAATATGAACAAATATCTTCATCTCTTTCGGCAGAGGTCAACCTTCACATACATCGTCATGGCGCTGCTTGTCGCCCACCTCCTGCCTCTCTGGGTATTCAAATACTTCCCGTCGCAAGACGGCGCCTCCCATATCTACAACGCATATTTGCTAAAAGAATACAACAACCCCGCCATGTATAAGGTTCGGGAGTGTTTTGAACTCAACCTAACTCTCTTCCCGAACTGGTTTTCCCATGCCCTTATGGCTGGCTTGATGTTCCTCGTGTCCCCGATTATCGCGGAGAAAATCCTGCTGACCCTTTGCATCGCATTGGCGCCGTTATCGCTATTTTACTTTTTGCGCGCAATTGCCGGAGGCAATGCTGAGACGTTATTCGGATCAGGCAACCAGATTCTCGGGTTGCTTGGATTTCTTTATGGATATAACTATCTGCTCCACATGGGCTTTTACAACTTCGCAATAAGTTTCCCGGTTTTCTTCTTTCTCCTCGGCTACTGGTGGCGGCACCATGAGTCCATGTCGCTCGCGGACATCGGCGCGCTTTACGCTCTCATGATCTTGCTGTATTTCTGCCATATTTCATCGTATGGGCTGATGCTGGCGACACTTTCCATTTGCGCTCTACGGCTGATTGTTGCACCGAGGAAACTACTCATTTTCGCCGGATATATGCTCCCGGCGGGATTCATTATGGTAAACTACCTGCTCAACGACGCCACGGACAAGCTGTATCGGTACTGGAGCTCCGAGCAGTTATGGGAATATTTTCTGCAGACGAAGGCGCTCGTGTACTTTAACGAGAGTCACGTCTGGGCAAATTACGTACTTCTCGGATTTATCGGGCTACTGATTTTGTGGACTCTATGGAAGGACAAAATCCAACCGAGGCAATGGCTGGCGAACCGGGACTTATTTCTTATCCTATCCATCGTTTTCGTGATTGCGTACTTCAAAGCGCCGCGGTGGATAGGGGATGGCGGCTACATCAGTGAACGAATTCACATGTTCTGGATACCCATCCTGTTGCCGTGGCTCAACCTAGATTTCCACAAGACGGTTCGGTGGTGCGCTGTTGTATTGATGGTTTTTCTCTCAGTCGTTCATTTGGGATATACCTGTCGGGATTACTACGGCTTTAATCGCTCCATGGACGACTACGCTGCCGCGCTGGACTCATTCCCGGACCACATTGTCTTTGAAAATATGGGACCCGACAACGACGACTGGGATGACAGGTGGCAGTCCGATATCCCGCATCCGCATTGCAACCTCTACTTGTACCACATGATACCGGGAGACAGGGTATTTATCGGCAACTACGAAGCGCAATTCAACTATTTCCCGCTCAATTTCAAGGATGACAAAAAGCGGCATCAATACCCGGGCGGGTTCATTGATTATCGATTGGGATGGAACGTAGAGGAAGATAGCCCTCAAATGGAAAAGTACAGGGGTGACTACGGTATTGTCCACTCCACTCCCGAATCTCGAAAATATTCCAAACCGTATCGAATTTTTCGGCACAGGAATCATAACGAAAACACTCAGGCGCGGCGAAAGTACGCTAATGCCGAGCAAGTAAACTTTCAGATGCAAGCCAAAGATGCCTCCAATCCAGCCGCTTTTGACGGTATGTCTATACCAGTCTTTGTCGACACACGGTATCAACCCGGTGGTTTCGGATGGGACACGGTATATCCCAGACATTCTTTCCAAAATGACGGCGAGATTATGGGCACTGGCGTTTGGGATACGGAGGACGCGGCTTTCAGGATTGACCTGCCAAACGGAGAGTATGAAGTAATGTGCCGCTTTCAATCGAATGACGGGAAAGAGCACCGCATCGAACTTTACGCAAATGGAAGGTGCGAGATTCAGACTGTGGCGCCCGACAGCAATGAGATAGTTGAGGGAAGATTTACTGTTGAAGTGAGTGATGGAACGCTTATCTTAGTTATCCATGCTTCCGGCAATGAACGCCGCGCGCACTGGGTGTGGAGCGGGTTCAATTTGCGCCGGATAGTAGCCGACTAGATATGTGCGCTCCACTGTTTGCAAGCGGTAGTTCTAGTACAGATTTGTTGGCCGGTTCACCGCATAACTGCGACGCGCTCTGGCTATCTCGGAAGCGCGCGGGGTTCATCCCACTCCTGCCGAGCTTTGTAGAACACCGGCGCATAAGACTCGGCATAAAGCGGCTTGCTCAAGGGACCCACGATCGGCCCAAAGCGATCCTGCGAGTAAGGCTGCGGAATCGGCGTGCCAAGCAACGCTTCAATTCGAGCACGGTAGTCACTCACTACATCCGGATACCGATCGTGCACGTTGTCTAGCTCATCGGGATCCGCTGACAAGTCGTATAACTCCGGGTTCGAATCCTCGAAATCCCATCCAGTTGCGTAGACCCAGTGCTCGTCGCGAATCGAAACGCGTCCGCCCCACGCCGTAGTAATGTACGGATGGAGCGATTCACGTTCGCCAGTCAGCAACGCCCAAGCGCTCGTGCCATTCATCCCTTCCACCCCATCTTCCACCCCCGCCAGATCCAGGATGGTCGGACCAAGGTCGTAGTTTTGCACCCATGCTTCAATGTCGTGGTCCTGCCACTCTTCGTCGGGGTGTCGAATTGTCAGATTTTGCTGCGTGTTGAAAGGATGCAACTCGGTGTTGCGCTTGCCCCAGCCCTTGTGATCGGCTAACTCGGTGCCGTGGTCGGTGAAGAAGATAATTATCGTGTCATCCTTCAGCCCGAGAGCATCCAGTTGATTGAGAAAGTGACCCACATGCGTATCGGTAAAGGTAATCCCGCCTTTGTAACAGGCGGTATAGTAATCAATATAATCCCGCGTTTTGACATCGAGATCCGCGCCTTTCATATCCGAAAAGAATGATCGATGAAGAATATGGCGAGGCTGTTGGTATTTCGGACCTTGCCACGAGTCGTTGTAGCGGTGCACGTAATCCAGCGGTGGGTCGAACACCTCGTGCGGCTCGAAGCAGTCGATCCAAAGGAAAAACGGCGAATTCGCCGCATTGTCGCGCAGCCATCGACTGGCGCTGGCGAAGACCTTTGCACCGAACCAATCTGCTTCCTCTTTCCTGTCCCGAACATTGTGCAAATGTTGCAGAAAGTGGCCTCTGCCTCCCAAGTGCGAAGCATCGGGCTCGGCAGATTCGTATGCTCCAAAATAGTCCTTATACAGTTCTCTGATGAGATCCCAAGATCCGGTGTGCCAGCCGTCGCCTCCGGCGCCTCGAATGTGATCCCACGACATGAAACCTCGGAGATGATTCATGTTGGGCTTGAACAGATGGGGCGTGTCGGCAATCAAGCCCGTGGCGTAACCGTGCTCCAGCAGAATTTCGGCGACGGTGGGGTACTCGTCCGGAATCTCGTGCCAGCCGTAGTAGCCGTGGATGTACGGAAATCCACGCATGCCGGTGAAACAACCGTTGCGGACTTGGACCGTTTGTCCGGGCTCCGTGAAGCAGCGGTTGAACCGCGCCGATTCGGCAGCGAGTGCATCAAGCGCCGGCGTGGCGATGTCGCTGAACCGCTTATTTGGCCCTACGATGTCGGCACGAAATGTGTCGAGACAAATGACGACGATGTTCAGATGTTCCATAGTTGCACGATTCCTTTCGGGCCGTCTTACTCATCCAACATAATAAATGCAGTTTCTTGTAGGGTGGGCACCGCCCACCGCTTCCTTTAGGGCTCCCGAAGAATTTTCAACACGCTACGTGACGCTGTCAGCTCCGTCTGTGAGCCACTCAAGATCAAACCGCGCGAGGGTGAGGCCATCGTAATCGCTTCCAAAGCCGTGATCGTAAAGGCAGCAGATGCTCATATCGGGGGCGGCACAGATACCCGAGTAGGACGAATGGTCTTCGTGAAGCACTTTGCCCGCGTTCCAAGTGCGACACTCATCATAGCTGATTCGAACGGTCAGGCGTTCTCTTCGGCTTTTGCTCGCAGGATTTGAAAAGAGAACCCGATTCTTGTCGTGCGAATTTTCGTCCGTGAAGCGAGTCATGCCTGCATGACAGATGGGTTCCGGCAGCGTTTCATCCCAACCCGACTCCGAAAAGGACAAACCATCATCATAACTCCAAGCGTAGGCGCGTCGGTGGTCGCCTACATAGTTCCTGCAGTTCAAGTACAGGGCACCGCCAATCGTTTGGACGATATTCGATTCGTTTGTGCCCGCTTGCGCCACGCCGCCGATGTGCCAATGTTCGCCGCGGTCATCGCTGTAGATGATGTGCGAATGACCAAACGACGCTAGTGTCGCCACTGAGGATGCCACGTCATTGTAGCCACTGGCTACGCCTTGCACATGATCGCACGGAATGACGAGCCTACCGCTTGACAGTTGGATACCGCCCCCGGGGCCCGTCGCGTACCATGTCCACGAAGGGTCTTTTACGTCGTCTGTAATCTCCCGCGGCGTATCCCACGTTTCCCCATCGTCTTTACTAGACGTGACCCAGACGGTACGCGGCGCTTTGCCCTCGACAATCAGGTCCTCTGGACCATCGGCAAAGTTCTGGCAAAACACCAGCCAGATTGTTCCGGTATCCCTATCCACTACCGCGGCAGGATTTCCATCGGTGTCCGGACCGGTGCGGACGGCAATCTGCATGGGTCCCCACGTGCGCCCACTGTCAAAACTGCGTCTGAGACCGATGTCAATATCGCCCGAGTCGCCGCCCATAACGGTTGGGTCACTATTTCTGGCTTCGCAGAACGCCAGCATGGTGCCGCTCACGGATTGTGCCAACGCGGGAGTGGTGTAAGCACGGTATCCACCTTCGCCGTTTTTAAACAATTGTGTCTGTTCAATTATCATCTTTTGGTCTCTTTCCAAAATTTGGAGATGTCGCTTTTGTAATCTAAAGTCAACCAATCCCTTGCTAATGGGTGTGTCTTAGCACCATCGGGCGGGTGCCATTGCGGAGAATCTTGGGCGAAACTCGCAGTTACGTAAAGTGTGATCAGCGTGCCGACTGCCAAAAGCAGTACTTTCATTTCACGGCTCTCCTTTACAATAGGTGACCTATATTAGCAAGCAACGGTTGGCACCGTCGGGACAGGAGAACCACGAAATCCTTGAGAGCACCCTATTATTCCTATCGGAATAATTCATTCAGCAAGTAACACTACGTCTTTGAATCTATGACGGGCTTTGAGAAGGTGTTCCTTCGTGGAGGGGTTTTCACTCCGGAGGAGTGAGATGTCAATAGAATCGTGATGCGCCTAATCTCCGCGCTCCAGAGGAGCGCAATGTCGAGTGTTACTTGAGAGCACGCCATTATCCCTGTCGGTGTAATTCATTCAGCAAGTAACTGCCCCAAATTTCCATGTAGGAGGGGCATCTTGCCCCGACGGTGTGTCTATAGCGCACATTATCCTTGGCGGAATAATTTCCTCATCAAGTGACTCTCAACTCCCGCTCTATGACTAGCTTTCTGAGAGTGTTACTTGACAGAATCGGTCCAAATAATCGAGAGCTTTTCCGTAGCGATCACAAAAAAGGCAGGGGACCTGTGGGGGCCCTGCCAATACTCATCCTCGAATCTCGTGGAAACCTATTTCAAAATCAACATCCTGCGTGTGATTTGAGACTTGCCTGCGGTCAGTGTGTAGAAGTAAAGTCCACTGGATACGGGTTGTCCCAACTGATCCTGGCCGTCCCAATACGCAGCGGTATCTTTGTCCTGGTAACTGCCCACTGGCTGTAGTCCGACGTCTAACCGGCGCACAAGTTGTCCTCGAGTGTTGAAAATATGGAATGCCACATCTGACTTGCTCCCCAATTGATAGGGCAGCCAGGTCTCCGGATTAAACGGGTTCGGGAAGTTTTGGAATAGCGCAGTCCGCTTAATTCCCCCCAGCGTTGCCGCCTTTAGCAATGACGGTTCGACGGAATAGGGCAGCTTCCAATCCCTTTGTGTGTAATAGATATAAACCGCCCCACCGTTCGGATCACCGCGGTCGGGATTTCCTTTTTGCAAACCGTACGCCGCGATGACAATAAACTCCTGCGTGGCTATTACCACATTTCCGAAACTCTGTTCCGGAAATTCCGGAGGTATTGTGGTTGCCCGTGATCCCTGTCTAATCCATTGGTCGCCTTCACGCAGATACGGGTAGACGATTCCCGCATTAAGTTCACCGTCCAGAATGGCGCCTTCACCGTGTCGAGGAACGCCGACTAACGCGATATTACGGTTGATTGAAACCCCCGATCCGAAGCCGTCTGCCTTCTCCTTATCTTTTGCCGTAAGCTTGGCCTCCTCCCCCCAAGCGCCTCCATCGCTCGAGAAGATATATGCGGCGCTGCTCCTAACCTCTACGTCCTGCGCCAAGTCCAAATGCGGCGCTCCCACGAGGGCATAACGCTTTATGCCGCGGTGCCCACTAATGGATACGGCATCTCCAATGAAGTCGGAGGTTTGAGCGTCAGCAGATACCAACTTGGCCTCTTCCGTCCATTTTCCTCCGTCATGAACAAAGATGTATGCGGCGCCCGATTTCTTTCCGTTGTGTGTGTTGTTAGGCGCTCCAACAATGGCAAAGTCGACGCCGTTCTCGCTACCGGCGAAGGCAACTGCTTCGCCGAAATTGTCGCCTTTCGCGGTGTCGTTACCGGTGATTTTCGCCTGCTGCCGCCATCTGTCTCCGTTGCGGATGAAAATATAGGCGGATCCGGCTTTGCTATCGTCGAGATAAGCGCTCACGATGAGATGTTCTCCGAATATGTCGACGGAATGCCCGAAATTGTCCCTCTTTTTGCCGTCGGCAACTTCGATTTTCTGCTGTTGCTTCCAAGCGCCCCCGCTGCGTTTGTAGACATACACGGCGCCGGTAGAACTGTTGATCCCGGGGGATCCGACTGCCACATAGTCACCGTCAATTGCCACGGCGTAACCGAAGTTGTCGTTACGGCGTCCGTCCTCTTTGGGATCGAGCACTGCCTTCTCTTCCCAGTTGTCCTTGTTTCCCTCTCTTTTGAGCGTAAAGATATAGGCTGATCCGTGCTCGATAAGGTTGTTCTCGCTGTTGATTGGGGCGCCAACGATTATCGTATGCCCGCTGATGTCAACCGACCAACCGAACTGGTCTCCCCTGTTTGGATCGCTGGACATTAGCTTGGATTCGGCAAAAGCCGCGGTTAACAACCCAAATGCGAGCAGCGAGCAAGCCGCAAGTATTCGTAGAATTTTCATTAACAACCCTCCTCCGTGATAAAGATTTTTTGGGTGGGGACACTGTTTGCAAAACAGCCGATTCTACTTAGGTAATGTAGTCGGCAGAACTTCTTCGTTTCTCGTAAAGCGACAGAAACCGAGGATTCCATTATCAACTCGGTTTATGACGTTTAAAATTGTCTCCGCCAATTGGATATCATTTTAGCACGTTGTATAAATTGTGTCGAGAAAAATTGGGCGCGGCGTTTCCTCGCGCGTTGGGTGTCCCAAAGGCGAAAACACTTTCCCCAATCACAGCACATAGCAATATCATCAAAAACTTATGAGGTGTGCGACAGTCAACTCGTCTGCGGTCTGCCAACGACTCAAAACTGGACTGTTGATCTTTAATCAACGATTGGCTCTGTCCAATATCGAGGAAATCGGGGGATTAGTCATGTGTTTTACCCTATGCAAGAGCCTAAACAAGCAGATTCCAAGTGCCCCGCATATCAAGCCCTGCATTCAGATGCGTTTCCACGGTATCTTGATTGAGCCGGAGAATGTGGTCGCGATCCGGAAATCGCACCTACCGTACGTCGCGTTTCAAATCAGCGTTGACGACATCGAAAAGAAACGGCAAATACCGTGCAGAGATCAGGGGTTGTTAGCACGAATGCGGTGGCGTTAGACTTCGGGAAAATATTAGCGGTTTTCCCTCCATCGCAGCACTATTTGGTAAGCGAGAATGTCAATCGATCACAAGCGTCAACACCGTAGATGCTGAGTTTCAAAAGGCTTGACAGGTCACGGCATGATGGATATAATAGTGATGTGTATTCTGTACGCTTTGATTGCAGATTGGACCAGACCGAACTCGAGAAATCCATAAACTTTTCCACCTCATTCGCCATTCGGACTTAAGAAGAGGTGATTGCCATGTTTAGCAGAACACGTTTGACAAGTTGCATATTCATAATACTCGGCGTTAGCCTCCTAGCCATGTCACTGGTCTCATCGGCTCAAGATGTTGCCTTGGTGCATATTGTCAACATACGCGATCAGATTGGCAGCGGGATACGCACTTACATCCAAAGCGGAATTGCGCGCGCCGAATCCGCCAATGCGGATACCATTATTTTTGATGTTGACACGCCCGGGGGCCGAGTCGATTCCGCACAGAAAATCATGGACGCGATTCAAGACACGAGAGTGCCAACCATAGCATTCGTGAACAGACAGGCAATCTCCGCAGGAGCAATGATCTCTATCGCCTGCGATCAAATTGTGATGGTATCGGGCGGTACAATTGGCGACTCCGCGCCGGTCTCGATTCAGGGAGAAGAGGCTGGGGAAAAAGCGCTTTCCTATGTTCGCTCGACCATCGAAACAACCGCGGAACGACAGGGACACAATGAACATATTGCAGTTGCAATGGTTGACAAGAAACGCGTGCTTGTTAGATTATCGGATGGTAGAATTCTCTCGTACAGACCGGACATTTTTGAAGACAAAAAGGAAGATGGCGAGGAGATGGAGGTCATCTCCGCCGAGGGCGAGTTGTTGACATTGACCACCGACCAAGCCTTGGAGTATGGTTTCGCGCATGGGCGCGCGGAAACGATTGAAGAGCTTTTGGCGATGTATAGAATCGTCGAGATCGATGGAATTAGAAAAGCGCTGACAGCGGAAGTGATAGCGCAGAAACAGGAAGAACTTGGCGCCGAAAGTGTATGGTTTGTCAAGTCGCTTGAAGGGGCGGCAACCGACGAAGCCTTGGTTTCATTGGCGGATCGGATTGTCATTTTTCTTACCAGCCCTATCATTAGTTCGCTCCTGCTCTCGCTAGGAATGCTTGGATTATGGATAGAAATTCAGTCGCCCGGGTTCGGCGTGCCCGGGATGCTCGGTCTGCTATGTCTGGGTATCTTCTTCGGCGGTCACATGCTGAGCCAGATTGACGCGCAGTGGGCAGCGCTGGCTTTTGTTCTGGGAGTAGGCTTAATTCTGGTCGAGGTTTTCGTCTTACCGGGATTTGGCGTTGCAGGGATTTCGGGAATAGTACTTATGTTCGGCGGAATATTTTATGTATTCAAGAGTGCTTACCGGTTTGAAACGGCGATCTTGGCGTTTTCATCCGTTATCGTCCTCACCGCCATCGGCGTGATAGCCGCGTTTTATCTCTTCCCAAAGACGCGCGCATGGAAGCATTTTGCTTTGGCTACCGAGATGAGTTCGGATATAGGCTTCCATTCCGCAGGAGACGAGGATTTCCAAAGTTACATCGGACAGACCGGGACGGCAATTACTCCCTTGCGTCCGGCGGGTACAATCCGCCTCGCCGGCAAACGCGTGGATGTACTTACCGCGGGCGATTTCATCCCTTCTGAAACCGCCGTTAAAGTGATAGAGGTAGAAGGCTCGAAGGTCTTCGTGGAAGCCTTGGACGAGGAATCCAACGCAACGTAAGACAGGATTCAATTCACACAGCGCGCTCGTCTCCTCTAGGTCCTTGAATGAAAGATTGAATTTCTGCGATAATCTCCCATAAAAGGATGCGATTATGCCGCCGCTGCCCCTCTTTCTCCTCGGTTTAGGGGTTCTATTGCTGTTCATTGAGATCATACTTCTTCCCGGTTTCGGGGCGGCTGGTGTGCCGGGAATTATTCTCATTTGCGTCGGCATTGGGATAGTTTGGGTCGAAAGCGGATGGGAAACCGCCTCGCTATACGCCGGAGGAACAGTTGTCATTATTATCCCGCTTGCCATCTTGGGATTGTGGCTCGCGCCTCGAACACGGCTCGGCCGAACCGTCATTCTTCGGACCGCTCAAAATAGCGACGACGGTTTTCAAGCCCCGCCGCAGGAGTTGGCAGATTTAGTCGGTCACGTCGGTCAGTCCGTGTCTCCCCTCAGGCCGGCAGGAGTTGCCCTGATTGATGGCAAGCGGATAGACGTGGTCACCAATGGAGAGTTCATACAACCCGAAACGGAAGTGGAGGTAGTTGACGTTGAGGGGCGTCGGGTTGTCGTGAGGAGTCGGTAAACAGTTGTCAAATGGGGAATTTCGGGATGGATACAATTCTAACTTTGGTGATTGTTGCGGTGCTGATAGCCGTTGTGGTGAAATTGGTGCGGGCGCTCATTCTCAGGACATCACAAAATAGCGCGGATGGGTTCCAAGCGGCACCACAGGAATTGGCGGCTTTAGCCGGGAAATCCGGTCAATCTCTATCTCCGCTACGCCCGGCAGGAGTTGCGTTAATCGATGGACAGCGGGTGGATGTGGTCACTGACGGAGAATTTATCGAGCCTGACACAGAGGTTGAAGTGGTTGCCGTAGAAGGAAGTCGGGTTGTTGTCCAAAGCCGTTAGACGCCGTTCAAAGAGGGAGAAATTGGGCTATGGAAGAGTTGATAAGCGCATTGAAAGAGTTGTCGCCAATTGTCACCGCTCTAGGCGTTGGAATCACAGTATTTCTATTGGGATGGCGCATTCCCAGTAGAGCAGAGATGAATAGGATGGCAGACAACCTCCAAAAGCAAATTAATAAAGAGGTAACAAATCTTCAAAAACATATTGAAAACGAAACATCCAGTCGTCAACAGCAGATTGGAAGCGAAATATCCAATCTTCAAAAGCAGATTGAAAATGAAACCTCTAATCTTCAACAGCAGATTGACAAAGTATTTACCACTTCCCTGGCAATCACCAATGAAATCCGTGAAGATATGAGATTGATGCAGTCTCAGATGGTGAGACTCGGCGAGAAGATTGATGCCAACACCGAGGCAATTCATGCCAACGCTCAGGCAACCCACGCCGACATAAGCAAACTCACTGCCAAGGTTGAAATTGTCTCTCACGCGCTCCAGGCTGAAGTCGGAAACAGGGATGACCAAGAATCCCCATCTCAATCGTAAAAGTTTAAACAGGAAGGAGACCTAGATGCCTGATATAACAGGTTTTACAGCGATTATCGCCGTATTGATACTGATTTTTCTGCTAGTATTCTTTTGGTTCGTGCCCGTCGGTCTGTGGATTGCCGCTCAAGCGGCCGGCGTGCGGATTCGCATTATCGGCGATTTGGTCGGGATGCGTTTGCGGCGGGTGAACCCAAATGTAATTGTTAACGCGCAGGTTAGCTCGACGAAGGCAGGTCTGACAGTCAAAACCACAGATCTCGAAGCCCACTATCTTGCGGGCGGAAACGTGTTGAGAGTCGTGAACGCATTGATTGCCGCGGACAAAGCCAAAATCGACCTTAACTTTCAGCGTGCCGCCGCCATCGATTTGGCGGGACGCGATGTATTTGAAGCCGTACAGGTTAGCGTCAACCCTCGCGTCATCACCACCCCCCGCATTAGCACGGTCGCGCTCGACGGTGTCGAGTTGATTGCCGTCGTGCGAATCACGGTCAGGACAAACATCAACAGACTTGTCGGTGGTGCGGGCGAAGAGACAATCATCGCACGGGTCGGAGAGGGAATCATCAGTGCAATTGGCGCCGCGGAGACTTATGAAGACGTCCTTGAAAATCCCGACGTTATGTCTAAAACCGTGTTGGATCGCGGGCTAGATGCTGGCACCGCCTATGAAATTCTCTCCATTGATATTGCCGATGTCAATGTCGGGAAGAACATCGGAGCTGAACTCCAAGCCGAGCAAGCTGAAGCTGATCTGGTCGTTGCTCAGGCAAAGGCGGAGGAAAGGCGAGCGATGGCAGTCGCGCGTAAGCAAGAGATGACAGCCAATGTCCAAAAGATGCGAGCCACCGTCGTTGAAGCCGAGGCGTCCGTTCCCCGCGCTGTTGCCGGTGCGTTCCGAGAAGGCAACTTAACACTGCCATCATAAAAGGAGGGTTTCAAATGCCGTCAGTTGTTGCCATTCTTGCGGTTCTTGTTATTGTATTCCTAATATTCCTCACGACGTTCGTCCCGATCGGATTGTGGATCACCGCGATTGCGGCGAATGTCCGTGTGCGAATCTTCGGCGATCTGGTCGCCATGCGTTTGCGGCGTGTGCCTCCCAAAGGCATCATAGACCCGCAAATCAACGCGACCAAGGCGGGTCTCAACCTTTCGCTTGACGAACTTGAGGCGCACTATCTCGCGGGTGGAAGAGTTGCCAGCGTCGTCGCCGCGCTCATCGCCGCTGATAAAGCAAACATATCTTTGGATTTTGCGCAAGCCGCCGCGATTGACCTTGCCGGGCGCGATGTGTTGCAAGCCGTACAGGTCAGCGTCACGCCGGAAATCATCGACATTCCCGCCAAGGGAGACACCCAATCCGGAATTACCGCCGTTGCGCGTGATGGCATTCAGCTTATCGTCAAGGCACGGGTGACGGTGAGGGCGGACATCGATCGGCTGGTCGGCGGGGCTACCGAAGAAACCATAAGAGCCAGGGTAGGCGAAGGGATTATCACGACGATCGGCTCTGCGGCAAGCCACAAGGAGGTTTTGGAAAGTCCGGTGCGTATTTCGGAAACCGTGCTTGAAAAAGGGTTATCCGCCGGCACCGCGTTCGAGATTTTGTCAATCGATATCGCCGACATCAACGTCGGCGAGAACGTGGGCGCCAAGCTGCAGACCGATCAGGCGCAAGCAGAATTGAAGATCGCGCAGGCAAAAGCGGAGGAGAGGCGCGCCCGAGCGCAAGCGGAGGAGGAGGAAAACAAAGCGCTTGTTGAACAGATGACCGTTACTCTTGTTGAAGCAGAAGCCGAAGTTCCTCGCGCTATCGCCGATTCATTTGATTCCAGTCGAATGAGCGTTATGGACTACTATAACCTCAGGAATATCCTCGCCGATACGGAGATGCGCCAAGCCATTGCCTCTCCTGGCGGCGAGCGTGAAACCGATACGACTCGATCAGCACATTCGATCGGGCTTACGTAGGTAACCGAAGCGGGACGGTGGGTTCAGTTTATCTTCAATTGAACCTGCTCAACCGCCCGGAAAAACGTCACAGGTAAGGTAACCAACCGTGGACGAGCTAATTCAACTAATTCCATTCATCATCATAGCGCTTACGTTGCTGGGGCGCGCCTTTCGCCGCAAGAAGCCGCGCGAATCGGAACCCGATGTGGTGTTAGAGGACGAACAGGAAGTCAAACTGCCCCCTTGGGGCAATATCGAAACGACGGCTGGGGATGTCACTGAGCCGTTACCGGACTTTCTGCAACTAGAGGAACCGCCGCCGTCACCGGAACCCGCTCGACCATTAAGAGTAGCGGAAGAGACTCCACCTCAGCGTGATACCACAGCGGAGAAACCAATTGAGCGCACCTCCTTAAATCAGGCAGTGGAACGAAAAAAAATCACGCCCTCCCAAACGGCGCCTCATACAATTGCGGGCATCTCTCTAACATCTCAGACATTCCGTCAAGGAATCATACTGCGCGAAATTCTTGGACCTCCCAAATCCCTCCAACGCCGCCGCACTGAATCAGAAAACTAGAGGCTGGCTACGGTCCACGCTCAATCTCATACTGACGCATTTTGCGATGCAGATGTGTCCGCTCGATGCCGAGTTGTTTTGCCGTTTCGGTGATGTTCCAGCTGTTTCCCTTGAGACAATTGAGGATAAATCGGCTCTCAAATTCTTGCCGCGCATCCTTGAGCGATGCCTCCGAACTGTCCCCGCCAGTGCTATCTCGGCGTACTTCCTCCGATGATAAATCGCTTTCGTCTATCGTCTGACTCGGACACAGGATGACCACCCTCTCCATGAGGTTGCGCAATTCACGTACATTGCCCAGCCAGTCGCGTCTGCGCAGATTGTTCAAGGCGGCATCGCTTAGGGACATGGCCTGTTTCCCGTTTTCCCGGCAAAACCGCGGCAAGAAATAATTCACAAGCAGCGGGAGATCTTCAACCCGCTCTCGCAGCGGCGGGACATGAACCGGGACGACGTTCAATCGGTAGTAAAGATCCTCTCGAAAATTTCCCGATTCAATTTCGTCCGGGAGATGCTTGTTCGTCGCCGAGATAACACGGACATCTGTCGTAAGCGTCTGGTTGCCGCCGACCCGCTCATATTCCTGTTCCTCCAGAATACGTAGTACCTTTGCTTGAGTCGACAAGCTCATGTCTCCAATCTCGTCCAAGAATATAGTCCCGCCATCCGCTTGCTCAAACTTCCCGACTCGTTTCTTCGACGCCCCTGTAAACGAGCCTGCTTCATGCCCGAATAGCTCCGATTCAATCAATTCTTGAGGGATTGCCACACAATTGACTTTGACGAGCGGCGCACCAACCCGATCGCTGATGGCGTGAATGGCGTGGGCGATGAGCTCTTTGCCCGTGCCGCTCTCGCCGGTGATGAGCACCCGTCCGTTTGTCGGCGCCACCTGCCGAATCTTCAACAGAATCTCCTGTATTTGCGGACTGTCTCCAACAATACCGTGTGCGTACGCCCCCGCCTCGTCATCTCCGTCGGAATGCCTGATGGCAATTTTCGCGCTCATCCTTTCGACCTTAGCCAAAATGCTGTCGAGCGAGAGCGGTTTCCCCAAGAAGTCGGAGGCGCCCAGTTGTCCGGCTTCGAGGGCAAGGTCAAACGTTCCGTGACCCGAAATCATGAGAACTTCCGTGTCGGGTGACATCTGTTTTATCTGCTTTAACGTCGCGATCCCATCCATCCCGCCAGGCATGAGAATGTCCAAGAAGACGAGATCGATGTGTTCACCCGCAAGGGTGCGAATCCCCTCCTCACCGCTCAGAGCGGTTTGGACAGTGTATCCCTCGTCCTCCAAGATGCCTTGCAAGGATTCGCAGATGCTGATCTCGTCGTCAATGATTAAAATGCTTGGTTTGAATTTGGCACTCATACTGTTATTCGAATTCATTAGGGTAGGTATCTAGGTTCTGTTGACTTTTTCTGAGGCGCGTCTGTTATTTGCTGAAAAACACGTATCGTAGGGCGAGGTTCTCTGTCGCACCCCACACGGTAGGTGCGGTTTCCAACCGCACCGGCCCTCGCCCGACGATATGAGGTAACGAAACATGCTGGTCATTTGCGATTATACCAAATTGTCTCGACGTGCATCAGGACGAAAACTCTAAGAACAGAGATGGATTCAATATGTCAAATGTAAACACACCCCACCTTACCGTCCCGTGATTCATCGAACAGCAGAATCAGTAGGAATTTCAACACTTAACGGAAGCCCCTCCTCCGCACGAACGGCTAAACATTCGGTGATAGCATCCCTGATGTTTTCCAACGCTTCTTCCTCAGTTCGTCCCTGAGAGACACAACCCGGAATTGCCGGGCATTCTATGACGTACCAGCCATCTTCATCCTTTTCAAGAGTGACAATCCATTCTTGCATTTTGTTTTCCTCCATCCGTGATTAATGCGTGTATACACGTTGAGAGCGTGCCACTATCCCTGTCGGAATAATTCTTTCAGCAAGCAACACTCCTTTTTCGCTCTATGACAGGTTTTGAAAAAGCGTTCCTTCGTAGAATGCTTCCACTCCGGCGGAGTGAGATGTCAATAGAACACGATTCCTCACCGCGTCTGCACTCCAGCGGAGTGCAATGTCGAGTGTTACTTGAGAGTCTAATGCTAGTTCCCTCGCCAAGCGACGTTTTGGATGGCCCTCCCAGATTTGACATTTTCTTTGCTAAGAAGATCTGTCAGCGTATGGGCAGCCTCAGTATTATCGTGTTGATCAAGTTTCACAGTTACGACTTTCCTCCGATCCCCGCTTACTGTTCGGATGGGCAGGTAAATCCACCACGTTTTGAGGTTGGTGAGTACTGTGATTTCAACGCCATGGTGAAAAACGTCACGCAGAAGTTGCTTTTGACGTCTTTGCAACGCTCTACCACCTCTTATCACTTCAATGAATACCTTGGCTGTATTGTTGATTAATAAAGCGTAGTCCACCCTCCTGTGTTTTACAGAATATCTTGGTCGCACTTCATCAGGATTACTCGTATTCCAACCCAATTGCCGCAAAATTGGTCCAATGATGAGTGAGTTGATACTAACCGTGCCAGCCGATAGTGGAATATACCGTGTCAAGCTTGTCCTCCAAGATATCTTGCAAAGATTTAGAAAATGCCGGTTTCCTCATCAATGATTAAAATGTTGGGTTTGCGTGGTGGTTTCATAACGTCCGAGTCTCAAATGATAGGTCACTCTCGATATATCCAAATTTGACAATCAACATTTTCGCGCGCGTCACAACCATATTTGCGGTTCCATGAGTTTCAACAAAGATATTTGTGCCGTTTATCTGCGCTGGGTAAACCAAGTCGTTGTCATCTCTTGAAAAGGGAGGTCTGGATTTTCCTCGGAGGTTCAGCACATCCTCAAAACGGTTCATGTGAGCGGAATAAACTATCTCACATAGCCTGATTAACATTCCCTTCCACGACGTGACCTCATATCTGCTTCCGTTAAAAGTAAATGCTATGATTATTTCTCTCGTAGAATCTGAAGGCGCTGGTTCTGGAGTTACTTCAGGCTCTGAAGGGACACTGGGTTCGGGAATGGCTGGATGTGGCGTTATCCGTATCTGTTGGAAGTGTGTGGAGAGGAATTGTGTAACCTCGTCCCTATCCGGCTCACGCACACACAATTTATGTGTTTGTTCTGCAAGCAAATTTACAATTGAACTATCAGGCTCACTCACCAGCCGATTCCACACATCTGGCAAGGCTTCCAAAACTTGATGCTTCTCGGCGTTTCGGATGGCTCTCCTAGAGCAGACATTTTCTTTACTAAGAACGCCGACCAATTTTTGCGCAGTCTCTGTACTGTCTTGTCGATCAAGTTCCACGGTCGCGACTTTTCTCCGCTCCCAACTTACTTCTCGAAATGGCAGGTAAAACCACCACGCTGCCCCGTTGGTAAGTATTGCGATCTCAACTCTTTTTGCAAGAGCGAAACCCACATAATCTTGAAGTTGCTCCTGATGTCGTTCCAACGACTGATTGCCTCTTTTCGCCTCGACGATGACCTTTGGCGTGCCGTCGCAAAATAACAGATAGTCTACCGGGCGAACATTCGGTCTGGCGCGTACAGGATATTCACGCTTCACCACATCAAGGTCCGCCACGTTCCAACCCAGTTCACGCAATACTGGTTCAATAGCAGTTGCTTTCGTGTTAGTTTCATCACACAAGGCTAGGCGCCCAGTTGATATATATCCTCGTATTCTTTCTATCTCCCGTCGTACTTCATCAACCATCTACTTCCTCCGTAATGTCATTTTAACCAATCGCGGTCGTCCTCAACCACAACACAAACGTCGTCCCTGACTGTCCGGATCGGGCGTCTTCAAGCTGAATGTCACCCCCGAGATCCGTCATAATCTTCTTGACGATTGCCAATCCGAGTCCCATGCCATCCTTTTTTGTCGAAACATGAGGCGTGAATATCTTCTCTCGCACGTCGGGCGGAATTCCCCTTCCCGTGTCAGTGAAGTGAACGTACACCTTCGATTTATCAGAGGACGGGAATGCCTGAACTGTCAACGTTCCTTTCTCCATGTCATCCATCGCCTCAAACCCGTTTTTGATTAGATTAAGGAAGGCGCGTTTCAGATGCTCGGCATCTCCTACAATGGTCGGTAAATCAGACGGGGCATCCACTTGGACATCAATATGATCCGGAAACTCGCCGAATATATCTATCGTGGCTTCAATAATCTCATCCAGCTTGAGAGACGATAACTCCGGCGCCGGCAATCGGGCGAGTTGCGAAAACTCGTCAAGCAGGTGACGCAGCCCTTCAACCGCCGTAACGATTGTTTGCGTGCACTGTTCGAGCACATCAGCATATTCGCCCGGGTTGTTATGGTAGCGGCGATGAAGTCGCTGAGCGGAAAGCTGAATCGGCGTCAACGGATTCTTAATCTCATGCGCCAGTTTTTGCGCGATCTCCTGCCACGCCGCGATTTTTTCCGCGCGTTTCAACTCCTCCGTGCGCCGCCGCAGGTCGCCGACCATCTGATTGAAAGCGCGCGCCAACACCGCGAACTCATCCTTACTTCGAACATTGACCTCGTAATCCAAGTTTCCATCGACTATCTCCTCCGTACCTCTTACGATCGACTGGATCGGCGTGTTAATCCCTTTGGCGAGGATGCGGCTCAACCAAAACGAGAGCGCAATCACCACGGCGGCGGTGATTAACAGCGCGATAAAAGTTGATCGTATTTCCGTTCGCCGGTATTCAAGTTGATCTTCGTCGATACCCGTAGCTAACGCACCGATATTTGTTGTCAGCGCGTCAACCCGACCCTGGATTGTCGCCAACTGGTCACGCGCCTGAGCTGTGGTTAACGGAATCAGCTTGCCAACGACAATTGCTCCGAGTCGAGAGGTCCCGTCTTCTGAAAAGATGGGCATCCCGGAAATTAAAACCCCTTCGCCCTTCAATTCCTCGGACGTGGTCGGATCCTCGGGCAACTCATCTAAAGGGTAAAGAAAATCGGTGAGGTTCGTTGGTGGAATGTCGGGATGTGTGCGATAAATCGCCTGTCCCGATGGGTCGTACAGGGTGAGGATATATTCCTGATACGCATCAGCGAGTTCGGACATTCGCTGATCGATGAGACTGGAATCGGCTGGCGTTTCCAGAACAGCAACGAGGTTTTCATCAAGTGCCAACTCTTCAGCCGTAAACGTCAGTGGCTGGTTTTCATACAGTTCAAGTTGATAAGCAAGCTTCTTCGCATCTTCCAACGTTGCCGCAATCTTGTAGTCCGCCCAGTGTTCAATGCTTTGGCTGATCAGACGATAGGCGACCAAAACAAGGATGGTTGTCGGAAAAAGCGCCATCCCCGTAAAGGTCAATAGTAGCTTGCGTTGGAACTTCATTAGCTGCCAACCGGGACTTGTGCTCCGTTAAGTGGAATGCCGTGACAACGTTCAAACTCCTATATCAGATTCGTGTGTTCCATGGTGCGGCGCAGTTGCTCCAAATTCGCGGGCGTCATCGGCGCGAGAGGGAGACGCAGCTTCCCGTTGAGTTTGCCCATTAACATCAGAGCGGTTTTCGCGGGGATGGGGTTTGTCTCGATAAAGAGGTCAACCGCCAACGGCATGGTCTCATAGTGCAGTTTTCGAGCGACGTCCACGTTACCCGCTTTGAAGGCGCTGCACATCTCGGCGATGGGCGCGGGAGCCACATTTGCCACGACAGAAATAACCCCTTTTCCACCAACGGAGAGGATTGGCAACGTATTTACATCGTCACCCGAAAGCACGACGAAATCGTCGGGACACATGGATACCACTTCGCTGGCGCGATTAAGCTGTCCCGTGGCTTCTTTAAGCCCAACAATGTTCGGGTGTTCGGCAAGCCGGGCAACCGTGTCCGACAGGATGTCCGTGCCGCATCGACCGGGAACGTTGTAGATGATAATCGGGATGTCGACGCTGTCGGCGATCTTCATGTAGTGCGCATACAGACCGTTCTGCGTCGGCTTATTGTAATACGGCGTGACAATGAGCACTCCGTCCGCCCCGGCGGCTTTCGCATGTTCCGTTGCGTGCAATGTGTGCGTTGTCGAATTTGAACCCGTGCCTGCAACCACCGGGGCACGACCATCCACAGTTTGGACGGTCAAGTCGACGACGCGATTGTGTTCCTCATCCGAAAGCGCGGGGGATTCGCCGGTGGTGCCGCAAGGAACAATCCCGTCTGTGCCGCCTTCGATCTGGAACTCCAAGAGTTCTTTGAGCTTGCTTTCGTCGAGCGATTCGTCGTCCTTGAACGGCGTTACGAGCGCGACGAAGGATCCTTCGAACATGTCGGAACCTCCTTCAAATCAGTGGGAAAACCGTGGTCATATGTCCTGTGAATCAACCTTCGAGGATTCTGTCGAGTTAGAAGATCAAGGCAGAGCGACTAAAACACTGCTCTCCGCTAACCTTGGGAGTCCGGGGCGCTTCGCCACAGATGGCAGCCTGTCGATCCAGCCACTAGCACGAATAAACCGTCAATGAATTCCCACCAGACATCTTTTGCCTCTAAACCGGCAGCGGGTATGTTGCCTGTAAAAAAGTCGTAGGTCAAAAAGTTGGTGAAGAACCAAGGAGCCAACAGAAGCGATGCGTAGAAAGCCACGTTGGCTTCGAAGTATTCGCGTGTGATCGGGCTGTCCGCTCCCTCACTTCCAACGGCACGTTTGCGGGCTATATTCGCGATTAGCGCAACCACCACTGAGAACGCCATGAACCAGTTCACAACCTTCCAGACCGGATATTGTGGAGATCCGTCGTGGTGAATCGGGGTAATTACCCAGTTTATACCCACAACAACCGCAGTAGCTAAAAGGACAAACCCGAGTGTCCGTTTTAACGTCGACATAAGTCATTACCTCCCGAGGTTAACAGCCTGCTTTCTAAAGATTATATGGAATAGTCTCAAAGTAGTAAGATCAAGCGACTGAATAAGGAGATCGAGTGAATGCATAATGAGCGCGATAGCCAACCCTGCGATAGAGATCCTCCGTGTGCCGTAAACTGCCTTTGTTCACCGATGGAGGAGTTACTGCGCGGGACGCATGGCGTTTCCTGGGATTGTTGACTGTGCCGGATTTTACTCTTCTACCCGAATTTGCATTATAGAGTAGGGAGGTAGGGCTGTCAAGCAAATTCAATGTGACCGCCAGAAGGACATGGAAGGATGCAAGACTGGAAAGTCAGGACTGTCACCTCAGACTGTAGGATTAAGTGAGTGAACAACGAACGCGATAGAGTTCTCATAGCTAATCCTGCGATAGCTATAGTCATTTACATTCATATTTACACACATAAAGATTGTTGCGACAAACCAACTACTTGTAGGAGCGACCTCCAGGTCGCGAACAGTACTCGTTACTACAAAAGACACGCGACAAACTGCGTTACTACAGATCAAACTGGCTATTCCTAAATGTGTAATTCTTAGTTGAAATGACTATAATCCCGGGCGATGGAGTTCCCATAGAGATTCATCGTTATTCACTCCGAGCACGCGGCGGCATGAAATTATCGTAGATAATCATCATTTCTGGTTGTTGCGCAGATCGTGTTTGGCATCAGACGAGATTGCCCCTGCACGTCAGAGAAAAACTGTTGACAAAGATTCCATTAACCTGTATACTTAGGGTGTGTTGTGGACTCAAGTTTCCCCTAGTATCAAGAGATAGAATCCCTTTCAAAACCACACTGTTCAGGAGAAAAGATCTCATGATTCAACTCAGAAATATTACTACGACTATCGCATTGGCTTTTGCGCTTGTCTGGATGTCCGGGTGCGGAGGGTGTAACCCCGAACCTATGCCATCGGGCATGAGTCCGACTGAAGGCCCCGAAACAGGCGGGACGACCGTGCGGATTAGCGGCGAGAAGTTCGACATGAAAAACGGCGTCACCGTTACCTTCGGCGGTAAGAGCGCCCAAAGTGTAACCGTTCCGAGCAAGACCGAGATAACCGCTGTGACTCCCGCCGGAACCGCAGGCGAGTCGGTGGCAGTCGTTGTGACAAACAAGAAAAAAGTGGAGAAACCGGCGACGCTTGCGCAGAAGTTCGCCTATACCGATGCGACACCGCCGACCGTGACCTCGGTAGATCCGCCAGACGGCACGCTCATCTCCGATTATGAGGATTCGCTTAACGTGGGAAACGCGATTTCATTTACGTTTAGCGAAGACGTGGATAGCATGAGCGGAATGGTGTCCGTAACGGTGGAATCAACTCCCGAATCGATTAGTAAGGAATCGGGTGATGTTGCCGGCAGCGTGAGCGGCTCGGGAAATATGGTCACTTTCACTTCCGATGAGCCGATGCGGGCGGGCCGCACCTATATGGTCACCGTGTCCGATTTCAAAGACGCAAAGGGCAACGCCCAAACAGCCAGTCACAGTTCCAGCTTCTCAGTCTCGTATCCGGAAAAGGTTCGCAAATATAGGGTTAAAGAAGGTGAAACACTCCCGATAATTGCCGGACGCCCCGAGGTTTACGACGACGCCAACCTTTGGAAAAGATTGGTCGAGGCAAACCAAGACGACTCCGACTTTAATCCGCGGCGCCTGAAAGCGGGAATGATGCTGTGGGTGCCCGATCGAGGACCTGCGTGGGGCGACTAAACCCATAAGAACCGAGTTTTTCACACGAATGTGTCATCCAGCCGTATCATGATGTGCTTTTGTCGTGTCAACATACTCCTGAGTCAGTTGAAGGAGGGGAGAGATTCCCCTCCTTTTTCAGTAGGCGTTACTTCTACTCCCCAATTTCACCATCATTTTGTGTAGCCCGTTAACTCGACATAGCCGCGACCTGTTGACGGCGCCCCCCGGATTGTTCCCTCCGCCGAAACCGCGCCCTCCCAATACGTAAAACCGCTGTATAGCTCCTGATTTGAAATTAGCGGCTCAATGCGCAATTCGATACCAAGAGACGGAAATTCCACCTGCCAACCGGAAGGGTAACTGATATCAGTCTCCGGACTCCTCCAACCTCCTGTCGCCGTCACCGTGAATTCCCCCGGTTGAATTGGAACCTGCCGCCCGTCAGCATACGAAACAGTTCCCTCGAAGATGCCGATATCGCCGCCTTCGCTCGCCCGCAATCGACCAAACATCAGGGCGGTACCATCGTCGAGTTGCAGTCCGAACCAATCCCAGCCAACCACTCCTTTGCTGAGAGCGCTTGTCCCGAATTCGTGATCCATCCAACTCTTGCCCGTAACATCATACGTTTCTCCACGACTGATAATTATCCCGTCCGTGTCCAGTCCGACGAGACTGTAGTAATAATTCGCATTTCCGTGCTCGAGCCCCTTTTGACTCAACCCCCGCACCCCGTGCAGCAAGGGCGGGCGCGTTTCTCGCAAGTTCAAATTGATTGCGATACGCGGATCAATCGGGTCGTCAACCGCTCGCAAACGAAAAATATTCCCACTGTCTTGAGACGCCGACCAATCCTCAAGCCAAACCCCGTAGATTGGTTCCCCCTGTGCGCCAGCCAACCCGCCTGTTCCTCGGCTATATCGTTCAAAACTGGTGTGCGTCCTTGCCTTAACGTCGGTTAGGGCGAAATGCGCCATGTAAATCTGATTTGTCCCCAGACGCGATTTCCGTGCAAGCATCTCCGCAGCCAGCGCCCTTCGGAAAAACGTGAGTTGATAACCAAACTCTCTCCCGCTGTCGGTCTTCAGGTTCCCCGTATAGTACCACCACTCGGTTTTGTAGTCGGGATGCGGTCCGTGATCCTTGGGAAACACAAAATCCATGGGCTCAACTGCATGAGCAAATTCCTCCCCACTTTCGCCGCTCAGTATTTCGGTAATGTTCCGTTGGTTCGTGTCTCCGTTAATGTGGGCGCACACAGCGAGAACGAAAACAATCGTGGCGAAGAATGCAAGCAGTTTGTTCATCTGTTATAGTCAATTCCATTCATATTTGCACATATTTCGGCAGGTGCGATCGAGCGAACAGATAGTAATACCATTTCTCTAAAATGCGAGTGCATTAATTTCGTGGATTAAGTAAAGAAATCCGTGTGGAGCGGAGTAAGAACCCCTGTCTCTGCGCAAAATCGGCGGGGCAAGATGCCCCGCCTACGTAGAACGTGAATGATATAACTCAAACTTCATATGCACTATTATTCAAGCGAAATGGTATAAGTAGGATTTACTATCGCCTTCGCTGTCCGCTCAGTCGATCAATAGAAATCCTCTGGTCATGACCCACTGCCACTCTTCCACCCTTCCCATCTTCCATCCTTCCTCCCCTCACCACCTCCCGTTTTCCCTCATTCCAATCTTCCCCCCTTCCAATCCCATTACTCTGTCCTCAGCGCCTCGGCTGGTTGCATCTGTCCCATGCGCCACGCGGGATAGATGCCCGCCAAAAAAGCCGAAACGAGCGCGACCACGAACGCGAGGGTGAACTGCGAAGGTTGTAACTGCATCTGCAGCGTCCATCCGAAAGAGCGGAGGTTGATGATGTATATCAGAATGGCGGCAAGAACCAGACCGGTGGGCATTGCGATTAATCCGGCGATCGCGCCCATCAATCCCGTTTCGAGGAGCGTCAATCTTGATAGCTGACCCCGCGTGATGCCGATAGATCGTAAGGTGCCGATCTCGCGCGTCCGCTCCAATTGCAAACTCATCAAGGCTGACAATATCCCGATAAATGCAACCACTGCCGCGAGCATCTGCAGCGCAACGAAGATGCTGAACGTGCGGTCAAACACCGCAAGCGCATCAGCCCTCAGTGCTCGATTCGAGCGAATGATCAGATCCAGCTTGCCCGCCAAAACAGATTTCAGCGATCCGATCTTCTCATCAACATTGACGCCGGGTTGGACAAAAAGTGCGGCAGACGAAACGTGCGCATCGTCCCAATAATTGCGGTAGACAGCATCATACATCATCGCTCCCGGCCGCACATCGAAATCGTAAACCACACCAACAATTTTGAAGGGTACTTCTCCTCTATCCGTGAGAAGTGTTATCTTATCGCCGAGTGAGCGTTTGTACCGGCTTGCTAACGGCTCGTTGACGATGAGTCCGCCCGATCGGAACGCATCCCACGTTTCGGCGTGATTTCCGACGGCGGACTTGTAGTGGCGTTTTTCCCCCGCGATGTCCCAAGTAATGGCGCTCAAGGTAATACGGCCCATGGCTTTGGTATCAATTTCAACACTCCTAGCCGTGGCAACTTGCGCTATACCCGGAAATGTCCCAAACAACTTGACGGCGTCCGGATCGAGCCTCGCTGCCATCTGGCTGTTGGCGACTGCCGGCGGCGAGACGAAGATGTCTGCCCCCAATAGATCTGTCAGCCACCGTTCAACGGTCATGCGAAAACTCCCAACCATAACGCTTACGCCGACAATCACACTGACGGCAATCATGAGCGCGGCAACAGCGGTTGAGGTCCGGCTCAATGCACGATCAATGTCCCGAATTGCCATATTGCCCAGAATTGGAAGCCTACGCCGCAGCCAACGAGTCCCCGCTAACGCGGCAAACCCGCGCATGAACGACGGTGTCAGGAGCGCCATCCCGACCAATACGGCAAGTACTCCCAGAAATGTGAGCCCGAGATGCCAATCGGGGAGAAGCAAAACCGCGCCGAGTACCAACGCAGCAACGCCGGCGATGCTGATCCGATGAAGTGATCCGCGTGTCCGAGATTCGATAGTGCTCCTCTGAAGCGTACCGGCTGGGGACACTCGCGTCGCTTCATACGCCGGTATTAGTGCTCCGGTCATCGCAGCCGCGATGCCGAGCAACCCACCTTTCAGAAGCGTCAGTGCTGACACATCAATTTCCCGCACGTTGCTGACAAAAAACAGGTCATTGATGCTGGTGGTTACCATTCCAATCGCACTGCGGCTAAGGAAGATTCCCAACCCGATACCGAGCAACGCGCCGGCAATACCGAGGACAGTCGCTTGAGCAAGAATCATGGCGAAGATTTCGCTCCGTGTCATCCCGATGGCGCGCAACCGCCCAATCACCGCGCGCCGCTGAATCACGCTAAACGATACCGTGTTGTAAATCAGAAACAAACCCACCACCAAGGCTAACAAACTCAGCGCAGTCAAATTTAGTCGGAAGGCTTTCGTCATCTCGATGACCGCGCCACGGCGGGCATCCGAGCTTTCGATGCGGGCGCCGGGTGGAAGTATTGATTCAATGCGCTCGAGTGCTGTCGTATGCAACGGAGCGTCCGGCAGGATAAGGTCGATTCGGTCTAGTTTTCCAATTTTCGCAAATATCTCTTGTGCGGTGGCAATATCGGTCACCATCAAATCTTTCAGCGAGCGTCGAATCCGCCTGTTTTCGGACGCAATCACATCGACAATTCGCAGTTTGTGGTGGTAACTCCCTACCTGTATTTCCAAACTCTCGCCAATGGGGAGCCGGTATTCGTCACTGACATTTGCTCCTATCAGGACAGTGTTCGGTTCTGCCATGAACGCGCTGAACGACCTTTGATTTAACCCCGCAATCTTTGCCGTACCGAGTTCTTCGCGGAACGGTCGTTCAGCGAAACTATCGACACCGAGCAAACGCATGGGTTGCCCGTTGAGCGTCTTCACCCTGACATATCCCTCAACGATAGGGGCGCTCTTGCGGTAACCGAGTTCACGCCGGATCTGGACGTAGACGCTCTCCTCCACTCCGTTTGGCCCTCTGACAATCTGATGTGTCGCCTTGCCAACAACGGCGTCTGTACTGATGGTAAACGCCCGATTTGCAGACGAATTGGCAAGGTCAATGGCAATAATCATCGCGACGCCGATGGACACACCGACGACGAAAAACAGGCTTTGAAGCGGGCGGCGCCATGCTTCTCGCCAAGCCAATCGAAGCAATGTTCTCAGATTCCCCATGTCTCCGATATTATCCCTTATGCAGGATTAGATTTCCGCTGTCGATGTGAAACACACGGTCTGCGCGATCGGCAATTTCGGTTGCATGCGTTGCCATCACTAAGGTTTTCCCGGCAGATCGACTCAAATGCAATAGCAGCGAGAGAACGGACTCACCTGTTTCGGCGTCCAGATTTCCGGTCGGTTCATCCGCGAGTAGAAACCTCGGATTATGCACTAGGGCGCGGGCGATAGCTACCCGCTGCTGCTCGCCACCACTCAATTTGTCGGGATAGGTGTCCGTACGCGCACCGAGACCAACGGCATCCAGCAGCGAAGCCGCGGGCTTGTGAGCGTCCCTCCTGCCCATCAAGTTTAAGGGCAGCGTGACGTTTTCAAGTACAGTCAGCGTCGGTATGAGATTGAAGAATTGGAAAACGAAACCGATATAATCCCGTCGGAACAGGGTACGGTCGCGCTCCGTTAGGCGATTGAGAGCGATTCCTCCCTCGGAGGTTTGAATAAGGATGTCGCCGTTGCTAGGCGCGTCAATGCCGGCGATGAGGTTGAGCAGCGTACTCTTGCCGCTGCCGGATTTCCCGTGCAGGCAGACAAATTCGCCCTCATAGAACTCCTCACTGATCCCGTCCAACACGATATGGTGTTGGTCGCCTTCCCTGTATGTTTTTCTCAAACCACTGATACGTACAAGCGGTTTGCGGGCTGAATCGCTGCTTCCCATCCTTCTATCCTTCCGCTCTTCCATTCTTCCTTTGCTCACTCCGATTTTAACGCCGGGAGTAACGGGGCGCGCAGCACAAAAAAGACCGCGGCGACGCTAGCTGTCATGCCCACAAGAAACACAACGCCCAAGGTCCCTGCGAGGGAGGCCCACGGAACACGACTTCCGGGAGCAAGTATGTGTGGCCCAACCGCAATTAACGCGGAAATAGTGCCAATTGCCATACCGGTCAGCAGAAGAAATGCGCTCTCTATCAGGAGCATCACGGAGAGCGTTAATCGGCGAAAACCAAATGCCCGTAAAGTTGCCAATTCGCCGCGCCGTTCAATCGCGTTCCTCAAAAGAATCAAACCGAGACCTAATGTCCCGAGCAGCAGACCGAATCCGCCCAGCGTCTGAAACGTGGAGAGGTAGGTGTTTTCTACGATTCGGTAGTTGGCTAGTTTTTTGGCGGTTGAGGTCACATCGAATCCGTGATCGCGAAGCACGTTTTCAAGCGCCTGCGTCACCTCTTCCGATTCACCGGGAGGCGTTTGAATTAGGAAATATTTGTACCCGCTTTGACTTGGAAAGTATTTGGTAAAATTATCTTCGGAGATTAACAGTTCACTCTGGAAAATGCTGCCTTGCAAAAGTCCTACGAGCCGGAACTTTAACGGTTCCCCTAATTCGTCCCGCATAACGAGATCTTCGCCAAGTCCAAGGTGCAAAATCCACATCACCGAATTATAATCCCCGATAGCCGGAACCACCGCTTCTCCGAGTTCCTCGTGTAGAAGCTGCCACGGCGACCCCTCTCCGTTCACTCTTGACCGGAATTGAAAACCGTCTCGCAAGATGAGATTTTCGGGAACACCCAATATCCGAGGATTTTGGGGTTGATAGAGGTTCAGACAACTCGCATCCTCGCCCGGCAGCAGGCGAAGTGGGATGATTTGGGATTGAGCCACCACAGCCTCATCCCTGTCCGAGAAACCCAATTCAAATCTACCGGCTTCAGAGTTCAGGTCATGGTGTAAAGGGATGTCCGCCTCCGCGGCCAGCGTAAACCCGCCTGTACCGGAGATTCTCTCCAGAGACGCGCCGTGATCGCTATTAACATGTCGATTTGCGCCTACCGCAACGATGACGAAACAGGCGCAACCAACCAATGCGGCACAGAGTATACTCCGACCGGGACGACGCCCGCAATTCCGAACGCCTAGCCGCGCTATACTGCGCCTTGAACTCGAATTTTCGGACGCGCTATGCGACTTTAACCATAAACTAAGCATGGAAAATCCTGCAATCAGTAGAAGTGTCCCGATGGCGAAAAAGAGCCCGGGTGACGATGACATATCCCCAACAAACGCATACAGCAAAAGTGCCAGCGCAATCCCGGTACTTACAAAAGCAACGATGCGCACCAAACGCCCCGGCGTTTTTTCTTCAAGCTCCGTAGCCCCTGCAACTAACGAGCGGATCGATACCTTACCCAGCCTCCGAATTGTCCATCCGATTGAAGCCAGCACGACAATTACGGAAATCAAGTAGCCGAATAATAGGCTCAAACGGCCAACATGAAGTGACAAGAACTGCGTTCCCACTGCTGCCACCCACCACGTCCGCAAACCCGCCATCATTAACCAAGCATAGCCGAGTGCCCCAACCACGCCTATCACGCCACCTATTCCGGCAAGAATACCACCCTCCCTCATGAAATGCCAACGCACCTTGGATAGTGGATAGCCAGAAGTCAGTAGAACCCCGATCTCGCCCGCTCGTCCCTCGACGCCAAGGCGGAAGAGCAACCCTACGAGAAGCGACGCAGATACGATGAGAAAAAGACTGAATCCCACAAATAACATACTGAAGTCGGTGGCACCTGTGGCGGATTCCAAGCCCTGCGCCTTTACGGGTTGGAATTCAAACCCGATCTGCTCGGGGTAAATCATTTTCAGTAACTGTTCTTGGAAAATCTTTTGGGTCGTCTCAAGATCTTTCCCATGTATCGCTCCGAAGCGAATTGCCGTCAGGCTTCCGAACCGGCTGCTCCACAATCGATCACCAGTCGCAGCAGAAACAAAGGCCTTGGGAGTTGCGCCGAATTCATCCCAGTAGGCTTCATCTTCCGGGCGAATTCGGTTGAAATCGACCGGGAATGGTGCGTCCCATTCGGACATGTCATCCGCGTCATGTACTCCCGGAAAATTGGGCGTCAACTCCCTGTCTGCGGCTAACCCCCTCAGAGGGACAACACCCGTTAGTCGAAATTGGGCGTGCCTTGTCAAATACTGTTCTTGGTGCCCAACGACGTAATAACTTATGTCAATCCTATTCCCGGGCTGCGCCTTCAATTCGCTCGCCGCCCATTCGTTAAGCAGAATCTCACCCTCACCGAGTTGTGCGGCGCGAAACAGAACTTGATTTTCCGGCTGCTCCCCTGTACCTCCCCGCACCTCCTCATTCGCGCCAAGCGCCGTAATAGTGGAGTAGGGCACCGACTTTCCGTTCGCCGAAATCTCATTCGCCAAGTAGGTCATGACGGTATTTACGGGAACCTCGTTCTCGGCTGCGAGGGACTTCGCCAGTTTAATGATATTCGGTTTGAGAATAAACTGAGAGGTCTCAAGGGAGAAATAGTTATCAGCGTGCCGCAACGTTAATCCGAAGTCGTTTAAGGTTAAAAGCCGCCGGAGTTCTTTCCTCAAACGCCCCGTTGCATCAACCGCGGGAATTGCAGGTGACGAAATTAGAATCGCGTTGACTTTCGCCTCCAGATCTAAGGCTTTTTGCAAAACGGGGAGAGAAACATAGGCGTTGAAAGGAAGGCTTTGACGAGGGCGCAAACCGAATCGTCCAACGCCAGAATCTGGGATAATATCCGATACGGACAGTCGGAGGGTTTGCAGGATATCCAAGGTGTCGCGGCGTCCAAGCAGAAATTCGGGATGAATCTCGTTTTGCTTCTGAAAAGAGATGAGAAGCGTGCCCCCAACCTCGATGTTGAGTTCCTTCTGGAGAGATTGGTTAATAACGACCGATGGGAAGAGTTGACCCGGACCCTTTTTCAGGAACGCGCTCGACTCGCCTGTTTCAGTGGATGGCCAGAAACCGAGAAAGCGTTCGTCAATCCCTTGAATTTGGACGCGTGATGCCCTAGTCTTGGTAGTCGCGTTAACCGCTGCACCGCTCAGCAGCATTGCGGGAACAACAAGGTCGTATCCGTCGTCCGTCTCCGGGGAGGTCGCCAGATCAGCCGCGAGGGTATCTCTAAAGAAACGCTCCGAGAGCATTACATGGTCAATTTGACCGAGGCGATCCAGCGTTAAATCTCGTAAGCTGCCGCGAACGGAATCTCCTACCAGAAGCGCACCGGTGAGGACTGCCGTTGCTACGGCGGCGCCGAGCAGTACGGCGAGATGGATTTGCCAGAAATGGATTAAACTTCGGCGCATGGAAAGAATTTCTGAGGATGGCGTATCAGGTTTCGTTGGATGGTCGGTTTTGCAATGCAGGAATGCAATAGCTGACAATTGTGTTGCTACCAATCGATTCCTCTTCAACCCGCGCCTGAGCGTTTCGGCGATGATCAAACACGATGTAGTACCCCCCGTGCACACCTTCGGAGCCGAGATAAGCCGCCAGTTGTGCCTTGCCTGCTTGATAGAGGCTTTCACCACCCCAAATCTTCGTTTCGACGATGTATTTCTCACCGGAATGCAGGATAATCAAATCCATCTGCCCTCGCCCGGTTCTAACCTCAAGATACATAAACCCGCGAATCTGCTGCACGAAGGAATCTAGATAAGCGAACAACAGATATTGTCCAACGAATTCCTTGGGAGTGTCCGGAACCTCGAGAATGCGATATCCCGCGCGAGCGATGAAATCGCGGAAATTTGATAACAGACTCCGCATATCAATCTTACCTTGGGAGGTCATATAATCAAGAAAACCCGCATCGGTATCCTCCGGGAGATACTGCATCTCCAGACCGTTGAACAGCGGTTGAAATGCTCGAACTATCCGATACTGGTATATCGGGTTTTGAATCTTGCAATTTCCGTCTGCGTCCGGGAGCATGGCACCGTAGGTTAACAACTCACTCATTGTCGGGTCATCTATGCTGAATGGAAGTTTCTGTTCATTGAGAATGACACGCATCAGTACCCGTTCAAATCGCGCCTCCCGGCGTATATTGGTTGTCAAGTGTGAGATGTGCACATTCGATTCATTGAGAATCTTCTTGTAGGCAATCTCAAAGTGATCGCAGCGAATCGTTTCTGCCATAGGAATGCTCATCTCTTCCGCTAGAATCTGCGCCATTCGGTTGACCAGAAAGGGCTGCCCCGCTGTCTGCGTGTGGATACTCTCAACCACCTTTCGATCAAAGGCTTGTCCTACCTCTTCGGTATACTGTCCCAAAAGAGTATCCACCTGATCCAAGGTAAAATTGGAGAGCGCAAACTCGTCTTGGATATTGAACGGAGAGATGCTCCGATCATAATTCAGTTGGCGAATGTTTTTGACCCCGACAATTCCGACGCTGTAAGGACATCGATTCGCATCCCTTGAGAGATAGATTCTGCGAAGTGTGTAAAGAAAATCGCTCAATGCCGCTCGCGGGATGCCGTCAAACTCATCAATGATAATAGCGACCCTTCGAGTTCCGAGGTGTGAAGCGAGTTCTCGCAGAAAGATTTGGAAGGAATTGTGATCTCTCAACGGATAGTTGTCAAGGAACTGTTGGAAGTTTGGCGTGAGATTAATTCCAAACCGCCGAGGTTCGCGGACGACCTCATCACGTATGTCGCGCCGTAAGTTGACATAAAAACTTTCGACACTCACGTTCCTATAGGTCTCAAAGTCGAGTTGGATCGGGAAATAGGCGCAATCTCCAGCCGTAAGCGCATCGAGAGCCCATCGGAAAAAGGTAGTCTTGCCCGTCTGGCGTGGAGCGAAGATGGAGATATATCGCCCCTCCTTCATCCGTTCAACCAGATCGGCAATTTCCGCTGTGCGTGGGACAACGTAGTTGCGGTCCGGAGTAACAGGACCGCGAGTCTCAAAGGTACGGTTTGGTGTTTGCATGGATAGCGCGATTTTACAATGGTCTGATAATCTTACGGGACTAATGTATTCATCTCAAACCTGCTGCGCGTGAACTTCAACTCTGCCGTTTACCAACTCAAATCGGCGTTCAAACCGCGCCGCAAGTTCGAGGTTGTGCGTCACCACAATCAAGATATTTTGCTCGGCTTGGTGAAGTTCGAAGAGGAGGGAGGCAACTGTATCTGCCGTGGAACGGTCGAGATTTCCCGTCGGTTCATCGCAGAGGAGAAGACTCGGCCGATTAATAAGCGCGCGAGCCACAGCGACACGCTGGCATTCGCCGCCGGAAAGCGCCGCCGGACGATGGCTCAATCGGTGAGAGAGACCGACACCTTCGAGTAGCGCTCTAGCTCGCATCTCGATCTCCGCATCGCGGCGCTTAAATGCCAGCGTGGGAATCAGGACATTCTCCAGAACCGAATATTGGGGCAGAAGGTGATGGTCCTGAAAAACGAACCCAATCACCTGGTTGCGAAACCTCGCCAGCCGTGGTTCCGAGAACTCAAACGGGTTCTCTCCGGCAATTTCAATATCCCCGGCGGACGGTGTGTCCAGCGTGCCTATCAGGTGCAACAGCGTGCTTTTTCCGGAGCCGGAGGGGCCGGTTAGGGCAAGCCGTTCCCCTTGATTCATCTCGAACGAGACGCCGCGGAGAACTTCAACGGAGCGCGTCTCGCTACCAAAACTCTTGTGCACCTCCGACACTTTGAGAGATGTTAGATTTGGTGCTGTCATCGTTTTCGAGGAGGCATGGAGTGACGCAAACAAATATGAATTGGAGCGCCTTCAGACCATCCGTGGGGAATTCGCGGCTTCTTCAATTTGTCTTGCGATAAAATCGGGGATTGGGATGGCTTTCATCTTTTCGCCCGGGTTACAGGTACAACACACTGTTCGCATCTGACCACGCGCTATTTCGAGATCGTCTTTGGTAAACACAAATTCGTAGGTCATGGATTTTCGCCCTTTTCTCGAAACCGTCAGATGAATATCCAAGGTGTCCTCGAATTTGACGGGATTTAGGTACTCGCACGATGCCGAGAGCCTTGGCCAACCAATCTTGTTCCCTTCCCACTCTGTCGCGACGCTAGTTCCCAGTGAACGCAGAAACTCATGTTCGGCGGTTTCCATGAAAACAAAGAATCGAGAAAAGTGCGCAATACCTGCCATGTCGGTATCAGAAAATTCTATCTTCCGTTTTGTCCGAAATTCATAGGGCATGACATGCAATCCTATCCGGCAACTACGTCCCCGGTCGATAAAGCGTCACGAGGAAACCGCCGGTCGCGGCGAGCATGATTCCAAGGATGAATTGCCAGTTCAAACTACTCCAACCCCCCGCTGGTGGGTGCACCGCCGTCGCAATCACCGCATTAACGATCGGAGCGCCGGCAAAGACTATCGACATCACCACGGCGGGCCTTCCTCCCGCTCCAAATGCCAACACGACACCGAAAGCTCCGATGGCGCCTGCTGTCCCGGCGATAGTTGACCAAGCTATGCCCTTCGCCGGAAAACTCCACGTTGCACCGCTTGCTATCAGCATAGCTACGGATCCGATAACCGCTATCAGCAGATAGGCTGTGCCCACAAAAAAGAACGCTTTGTAGCGCCCATGCGCCGCATCCGCCATTGACAAATGCCCGGTATGAAGTAAAACGCCGTAAGAACCCCATGCCGCAACCGTTATGAAGACAAAGATTAGCCAAGTCATACGCATATTTTTCTCCCTAAGTCGAAAGGTGTTTTCGATAAACCGCCAATGTCTCCTCCGCCATAATATCGTCGCTAAACCGTTGATGCACCGCTTCCTTTCCTCGCCGCCCCAGATCCTCGCGGCGTTTTGGATCATTCATCAGTTCAAGTATGCCCTCCGCCGTTGCGGTCGGCGACTCCGCATCTACGAGTATCCCGCCGCCTGTCGCTTCAATCAACTCCGGGAATCCCCCGTGCCTTGGGAGGACGACCGGCACGCCATTGGCGAGCGCTTCCAAGACAAACAGCCCCTTGGGTTCTTTGTAGGTAGTTGGCACGGATAGGACGTGGAGTTCCTTGAGGAAATTCACCTTCTGCTGGCGGTCAACCTCCCCCAGATACTCAAATGAGTTCCCCAATCCCCACGCTTCAATCTGATTCACAATCTCCTCGACGTAAGGCGTGTCTCCCTTGCCGAGATACCCCGCCGCTTTGAGTCGAATCTTATCAGATGGGACCTTTTGCGTCAACCGGTAAAACGCATCAACGAGCAGATGCAGCCCCTTCTCAGGACAGATGCGCGCCAAATACCCAATCACGAAGGGAGAATCCGAGCTAACAGTGTTTCTTGCCTCTCCGTGTCCTTCCAAATTCAGACCGAGTTTCACCACGTTGACTTTGTCCGCGGGAATCTTGAGATACGACGCCATGAACTCGGCATAGTATCGGCAGGGCGCGATGAAACCGTCCACATCCGAAACCCGCGCGCGCAAAACCTCCAACGCCTGCGATTTATAAGGCTCAACCAGACCTTCCAGAAAGATATCCTCTCCCTGAAGCGCGCAGAGAATCGGAACGCCCAACACCTTTTTCATCTGCTTGGCAAACCCCACGAACATGGAGTTGGTCAGCTGCACCAGATTCGGGCGGTAAGCATCTTTCAACCATTTTGTGAGCTTTTCCAGCTCCTTCTTCTGGCGCCCGTTTTCGCCTTGAAGCACGGAAAGCGTGAGTGCACCGAGATCTTTCGCGTTTGTTGAACTGGCAAATCGAGACAACTTACTCAGGAGCGAAGGACTGTTAAACAGTTCGTCGAAAATCCACGGTGTGTGGCGGAAAAGCGCCATTTTCTGCTCGAGGTAGACGTTAATCCCGCCGTAAAAGATGCGGTGGATGCTGACATCGGTTTCGTCCGTGCGAATGGGGGTGTAGGTCGGGATGAGCGCGACATCGTGCCCCTTCTTCAGCAGCGCGGCGGCGAGGGTGTTGTCGTGGATGCAGGTGCCGCAATACATGCCCGCGGCACCCGCGGCAATGTAGGCGATTTTCATTGTTGTAGGGTGGGCACTGCCCACCGTTTTCAAACTTAAATCTCTTATGATTGCTCGTCTATTTCAAGTTGCGAGATTTGGGACGTTGCCCGTTTCGCTTTGCGGAAAGTGATGTCAACGGGTGTCTGCGGATATTCAATCCCATATCCGTCAAGCAGTTCCCGAATCGTGCGAATCTGAATTCGTGGATACGTCTTATGCTTAACGTGAAGCCATTGAAATCGCCCTGCTGTCGCAACTTCCTTGAGCATGGGCTGAGTTGGCGGACTTAGCGTGATAAAGACGCCAATCACTGCTTCCTGGCTCTTTACAACGGACTTTAGTTCTCGTATGTCTTTGACGGAGACCTTCCCACTTTTGACCTGAACCACAATCTTCCGGGTAAGCGTTTTTTTCGCATTGTCAGGGCCAACGTCCTGATAATAAATCACGCCGTCTACCCCCTCGTCTGCTCCCTTCTTTTTGCCCTGATACGGTCTTGCGCGAACCAAACTTAATGCCCACCACTGGAACTGATACCGATCCTGATTGGCTAACGCTCCTGCGCTTGCTTCATCCCTTGGCTCGCCGACAATCTCGTATTTGATATCTTCACCGAAAGTATCGGTAAGGCGGTATTTCAACAATGCAATTGCAAGGTGGGTAACATCAATCCCGATCCATTTGCGATGCAATATCGCAGCTGACTCAATCGTTGTACCACAACCTGCAAATGCATCAAGTATCACATCACCTTTATTGGACGAAGTGACAATGATACGTTCTAATAACGCAAGTGGCTTCTGAGTTGGATATCCGAGGCGTTCTTTGCTAGTGTTGCCAATTCGTGGAATATCGCTCCAAATTGATGCGATCTGTTTTCCCGGGAGTTCATCCAGATACACTTTCAACCCATCAAGCCGTGGAGTCCCATCCTGTTTCAAAAGAATGCGTCCTTCCGCATACCATTTCTCCAACTGTTGATACGTTGCTCCCCAACTTCGATGAGGAGGTGGTTGAGTACCTCTCCATTCAAAGTTTCGATTCTCCTGTATTGTTGACATTGTTAGGTCACGACCTGTGTAAAGCCGATCGTCTTCATCTGATTTATAACGAGACAACTGCGCTTTCGAATATTCAGTGTATTGCTTGTTCCATGTGTAACTATCACCCTTGGTATAAAACAGAAGAAGGTCATGAATTTTGGAATAGTAATCTGCATTCATGTTATGGGCATTGGTTCTCGCCCACACAATCTCGTTCCGAAAGTTCTCAACTCCGAAAATCTGATCCAGAATAATCTTCAGGTAGTGTGATGCGGTGGGATCGCAATGGAGATAGAAACTCCCTGTCGGTTTAAGCACGCGATGAAGTTCTACCAATCGCACCGCCATCATCACGAGGTACGCCATCAAGTTCGTCTCCGTGAGGAATCCGCGAAAACTCTTGATTGTTTCAACCAATTGTTGTGGTGCAGTGTTGATGAGATCGTGATATGTTTCCTCAGTGGTGTCGCCCCAGTGCCATGTATCCTCAAAGGCTTGGATCTGCGCCTGCGATGATGAGCCGTCCGACTCGCTGAAAATCACATTGTACGCCTGATTCGAGTTGAACGGCGGATCTATGTAAATCAGATCTACACATTCATCGGGGATGTGAGTTCGCAAAATCTCAAGATTATCGCCGTAGTAAAGTTGATTTGTATCCACCGACTACCTCTCTATCCCAGCCAAACCGATAATGTACGCACCGCCCCCAACCTCCTCACTGACCACTAGCCACTGGTCACTGCCTCTTTAGGGTTGACGACTTTTTGCGAGCGGAGTATAATTCAGTCCGCGATTCTAGTCGAGATTTTATCAGTTTTAGACAGCGGATTCAACAGAAAATCCGGTGACAGTTTTCCCATAATCTCGCCTCATGCGATAGGAAATGTGTGCGCTAGATGAAAGAACCCGTTTGTAGAAGAGTCCCAAAAACACGGATGCAGATCGGCGGTTTCGCGGGGGATTACCTGAAAGCCATCACGCAGCATTGGTTGCTCGTAGCGCCAAAAGCCAATCCCGGTATGCTTGAAATGTTCCGAGACCGCGACGTCCCGCCGTTGCGGGAAATGGTGCCTTGGGCAGGCGAGTTCTCAGGAAAATATCTGACAGGTGCGGTGCAAGTCCTCCGAACAACATCAGATCCGGCGCTTAAAGCATGGCTACAGGAGTTCGTCCGCATACTTGTCAGCCTTCAAGATACTGACGGCTATCTCGGTCCGTGGCCAAAGCCGCACCGTCTAACGAACTCCAATTCTGCGGGACAACACACGTGGGACACTTGGGGGCATTACCACAATATGCTGGGACTACTGCTTTGGCATGAAGAAACGCGGGGCAGAGAAGCACTGACCTGCGCGATGCGCATAGCAGACCTTCTCTGCGAGATGTATTTGGGAACGAAAACTCCGCGCTTGGTTGAAACGGGTTCGACCGAGATGAATCTGGCGCCGGTGCACTCACTTTGCATACTCCATCGCAAGACGAAAGACGAACGCTATCTCAGGTTGGCGCTCCAGATTGTGGACGAATTCGCGGCTTCGGAGAATGGAGAGCCCTTGGCAGGAGACTACCTGCGGAGCGCACTTGACGGCAAAGAGTTTTTCCAGACACCCAAGCCGCGTTGGGAAAGTTTGCACCCTATCATGGCGCTGGCGGAACTTTACTGGATTGCCGGTGAAGACCGTTACCGGGTAGCCTTTGAGCGAATCTGGTGGAGCATCGTCAAGCTGGATCGACACAACAACGGCGGTTTCTCGTCGGGAGAGCAGGCAACCGGCAATCCGTACCATCTCGCCGCAATCGAATCCTGCTGCACGATCGCGTGGACGGCGATGAGCGTCGAGATGTTGAAACTCACCGGCAACTCCATTGTAGCCGACGAACTCGAACTCACGCTGTTCAACTCGATTGTCGGCATGCACTCCTCCTCCGGGCATTGGTCTACATATGACACGCCGATGAACGGAATACGCCGCTCCAGCGCGCACGCCATTGTCTTCCAATCGCGTGAAGGCACGCCCGAACTGAACTGTTGCAGCGTGAACACTCCCCGCGGATTCGGAATGCTGAGCGACTGGGCGTTCATGAAAGACCGCCAAGGTCTCGTGCTGAACTACTACGGCCCATCAACGTTGACGGCACGATTAAAGCCGGGTTTGCCCGTGACCGTGGCGCAGGAAACGGAGTATCCGCTTGACGGCGAGATCGTCGTCTCCGTGAAACCATCCAAATCCTCCGAATTCGCTCTGAAGTTGCGCATACCGCACTGGTCATCCGAGACTCACGTCAGAATCAACGACGAACCGCCCCTCAACGCGAAAGCCGGCAGCTATCTCCGGATCAACCGTAAATGGAAAGCAGGTGACAAGATCCACGTCACGCTTGATTTGTCCCTACGCCTATGGAGCGGTGAGCAGGAGTGTGAAGGGCTGGCGTCTATCTATCGCGGGCCTATTCTGATGGCGTACGACCACCGGTACAATCTCGAGAATGCCGAAACTGACGATTTGCACATACGCGATGTTAAGGAATGGGATCCGGTAAGTTGCATGTTGGACATTCCGCCGGTTGACGCGGAGAAGCTACAATCGAAGCATGCTCAATGGACGGATTGGCTGCCACCTCAACTTCTGTTGGAATTCAAGGCGGTGAACGGCGAGACGGTGCGTCTCTGCGACTTTGGCAGTGCCGGTGAGGTTGGAACGCCGTACTGCACCTGGCTACCCGTTAAGGGCTGTCCCGAAACCTCCGAGTTTTCCCCTGAAAATCCGTTGCGGGCTTATCCAGTTTGATGACAGAGTCAGCGTGGATATGGGGTATTCAACCAATCGCCGATTACACATCAATATTACATGTATCGCAAAACCAATAATTATTTATACACAGCGGTAGGTTCGGTTTCCTAACCGAACCGGTATTTATCGAGTCTGGCAGGTGCGGTTGGAAACCGCACCTACCGCAATATGTGTAAATATGAACGGAATTGACTATAGAAACAGAGGAGGAACTTCATAATGACAGCGAACGGCGCTGTACCGCAAACCCGCTCGGAAGGACGAGGTCCAACAATCTGGCTCGCAGGAAGTCCCGACGAGCTAAAGGAGTGGATGCCGTTGGGAATTGCCGGAATTGTCACCAATACGGTCGTACTCAATCAGTACGCCAAACCTTACGGATCGGTTATCGACCTGATTAAGGCGTATCTCGACATCACCGACAAACCCGTGGTCATGGAAATCGATGGTCATACGGTTGAAGAACTGCTCGCGGTGGGGAAGGTTTTTACCGACTTGTCGGACCAGATTATTCTGAAGATTCCTTGTACCGTAAATGGCCTCAAAGCCTTCAGCACTCTGAAGCAGGAGGGGGTTGAGACCTTCTGCACAACGGTATTTTCGTTGACCCAAGCTGCGGCTGTCGCGCAAGCCGGCGTTGATCATATTCTCCCGTTCTGCGATCCCGTGAAGGCGGTTGGCGGCGATCCGACTCAACTAATACGTGAGTGTGCCCAGATGTTCAGCGGCTGGGGACAGCGGCCCTATGTCATGGCGGCGCTCGTGCGTTCGGTGGAAACCGCTCATGCCGCATTCCGTGATGGCGCCGACGAACTCGTCACCATGTGGACAGTCTACCGCGATATGATGGATCACCCGCTTACCGAAGAGTGGAACAAGATATTCATGGACGAGTGGGTGGATATGCACGAGAACGGTTTGCTGGACGGTGTGCCGGTTGCGCTTGATTGAAATAAATCTGGTCCTTAATCTACTCGTTTCCCGCTCCAACGGGCGGTATGTTCGTAGAATAACGTCGGAGTCGGAGTCCGCCCCCACGAGCAAATTGATTTAGCCTTTTTCGCCGATGCATCGATTCCATGTTCCCCCAATCGACATCTCATCCGACACCATCCGCATCCGCGACCCTGAGCGCCATCACCTATTGAATGTGCTCCGGCTAACGTCCGGCGACGATGTGCAAATCCTTGACGGGGGTGGCAACATTTACATCGCTCGTCTGGCGGACACGGAATCTCTCCCAGCGATAGCGTCAATCCAAGACCATCAATTTCACCCGCCAATCCCCCCGCACATCACGCTCTTTCAAGCCATTCCCAAGGCTGACAAGATGGACTTGATTGTCCAGAAGACTACGGAAATCGGTGTTGACGAAATCGTCCCGATGACGTGCCAGAGATCGATCCCCAAGCGCGGTGGAGACGCCCAACAAAAACGGCAGAATCGCTGGGAGCGAATCGCGATTGAAGCGTCCAAACAGTGCGGACGTCCGCGGTTTCCGAAACTGCTCCCGCAGCGAACAATCGGCGAATGCCTCGAACAGGCGAAGAATTGTGAACTGTCGCTGCTCCTCTGGGAAAACGAAGTAGAATCTGAAATCAAGAGCGTTTTACGTAACCATCACCATATCAAATCGGTTGGTCTGTTCATCGGGCCAGAGGGCGGGTTTTCGGACGCCGAGGTCGAGAATGCGATTGACAACGGGTGCCTACCTACGACATTTGGAGGGAATACGCTGCGGACAGAAACAGCCGCTATCGTAGCTGTCGCTTTCACCGTCTACGAGTTGCGCCGTTCCTAATGCGTCTTGACAACGGTATGGTGATAATATTATCATCCAACCTCGGACAAACATCTTACCCCGTATCGCCGTAATCGGAGCCAAACTGAGCACGTCCGACAAAAAACTCTTCGATCTGAACTAAACAGAGCATTAACATGCCGACAGCAGCATTCCTCACCATGGGTTGCAAGGTGAATCAATACGATACCGACGCGATGCACGAGACGATGGATCGGAACGGTTACACAATCGTCGATGCAAGCGAAATCGCAGATGTTTATGTCGTGAACACCTGCACGGTAACAAACGTTGCCGATCAGAAAGCCCGTAAATCCATCCGACGTATCATCCGGCAAAATCCGAAAGCCAAAGTACTGGTTACCGGCTGCTACGCCGAGAGCGACCGCGAATCGGTCGAGAAAATACCGGGAGTGACGTTCGTCTTCGGGAACCGCGAGAAAGCGGACTTTCAAGGTTATTTGGACAAACTGCGTGAATCCGAGCTCTTGCACATTGAGCCTATCCAGCACGATCCGGTGCGCGAACACGCACGATTCAGTGCCGGGATCAGCCATACAAGCCAGCGTACGCGCGCGCTGATTAAGGTTCAAGACGGGTGCAGCGCTTTCTGCACCTACTGCATCATCCCCTATGTGCGCGGGCGGATGACAAGCCGCAGGCTAACAGACATTGTGAGCGAGGCGGAGCGCATCGCCGCGAGCGGGTACAAGGAGATTGTGATTACCGGCGTTCACTTGGGCGCCTACGGGTTAGACATCGAGAGAAGGGTGGATGTCGGTGACATCTTGGAACAGATTCATCCGATTGAAGGCATAAAACGCATACGATTCAGCTCAATCGAACCCATGAATTTTCCCGACGATCTGGTTGACCGGATGTCAGCCCTGCCGAAGTGTATGCCGCACTTTCACCTGCCACTACAGGCAGGCAGCGATAAGATTCTGCGCAGCATGCGGCGGCGCTATACCACGTCACAATACGCTCGGCTTGTGGAGAAACTGCGGGGCGCTTTTCCGGATGTCGGAATTACAACCGATGTCATGGTCGGTTTTCCGGGGGAGACCGATAGCGATTTTGAGGAATCACTCCAGTTTGTTGAGGAAATTGGGTTCAGCCAACTGCACGTTTTCCGTTATTCTCCGCGGCGCGGCACGCCAGCCGCCGACTATCCGAATCAGGTTCCCCCGGAGGTTTCCGCGGCGCGCAGCGGGAAGATGATTGACTTGGGGAATCATCTTGGCAACGCCTTCAAACGGCGTATGCTAGGTAAGAAAGTGGATGTGCTGGTCGAAGATAGTCGCGAGGGAAAGACGGGGCAGCTCGCCGGATTTACGCCAAATTATCTACGGGTTCTGTTGGACGTTCCCGAATCGGAGATTAACCGAGTAACTTCCGTCAAGTTGGTAGGGCTGGAAAACGACCTGATTCAGGGAAAGACGTTGCATGGCACGTTTCGACGGACTTCTCCCAACGCTCCACAGCCTTCTATCTGAACTCTTCACGAACGTCCCAAACAAACATAAACCACGTAGTCAGTCGGTTTCAACACTATCACATCGAATGTGATCTTGGCGGCAATCATGAAAATCGGAGTGCTGGCTTCCGGCAGTGGAAGCAATCTGCAAACCTTAATCGATCAACTCCATCGCGACGAATCCTGCAAGATTGAAATCTCTGTCGTCATCAGCGATCGAAAGAAAGCCTACGCACTCACCCGCGCAAAGAAAGCTGGAATCCCCTCCTATGTTGTAAAAGCCCAAGAATTCCCTGACCGGCACACTTTTGACGAGCGAATCTCCGAACTGCTTGAAACGCACGCCGTGGAACTCATCGTCTTAGCCGGTTTCATGAAGCTACTGCAACCCGCGTTTGTTCAGAAATACAGAAACCGAATCCTCAATATCCATCCGGCACTTCTTCCGGCTTTTCCCGGCGCGCATCCGGTGGCGGACACCCTAACCTACGGCGCAAAAGTGAGTGGAGTAACCGTCCATTTTGTGGATGAGGGGATGGACACCGGACCAATCATCGCGCAAAAGTCGGTGCCGGTATTCGACGACGACGACGAGGATAGCCTCCACGCGCGTCTCCAAGTGGAGGAGCACAAACTGTATCCGACTGTCATTAAATGGTATGCGGAAAATCGAATCAGCTTCGCCGGCAGGAAAGTAATTGTAAAGGGGTTGGATTAGGATGATTGCAATCTCGACGATGTGGAACGCGCTGAAGCAACCCGACGGTGCGGCGCTGATCGATGAGCTTAACGATTTAGGCTTCGGTGCAGTTGAACTCAGTCGGCATTTGACGCGCGATCAGATTGAGCAGCTTAAACCCTATCTGGGACGAACCAAGCCCTGCTCCATTCACAATTTTTGCCCCATTTTGCCCGACCATCCACAATCCGATTCCGAAAGCGACCCGATTCACCTTTCCAGCCTCGACATATCCGAACGAAAACAGGCTGTGCGCTGGACGGTACGGACGATGGAGATGGCTGCCGACCTTGAAATCCCAATCGTGGTACTCCACCTCGGCGAGGTGGACACATACGACCGCTCCTATCTGATGTACGACTTTTACGAGTACGGCGAGCGCGAGTTCGAGGCGTTCAGTGACAAGGTGTCGGAGGCGATGGATTGGCGGGAACGAAAGCAGGCGAAACATCAGGACGCGGTTCTATTTAGCTTGGATGAACTCAATGAACTCGCTTTACGGATGGATCTCTACCTCGCCATTGAGAATCGTCCGCGCTACTATCAAATCCCAAACTTCGACGAGGTCGAGATGTTCTTCGACGCCTTTGCCGGCAGCAACATGCGGTATTGGCATGATGTTGGTCACGCGGTCTTGCAAGAACGTATCGGGCTTTGTTGGTCCGACCGTTGGCTTGAAGCGTACAAAGACCATCTCATCGGAGTCAACCTGCACGACCTCAAAGACCTTGAGGAATACCACCCGCCCGGCTTCGGCGACGTAAATTTTGATGACGTGATTGCAGAACTCCCCGCCGATGTATTGAAAGTGTTGGAGGTTCGGCACGGAACTGAGGAAGAGGTAGTGGAAGCCAGAGAATTTGTCTCTAGCAAATCCTAAGGCGAGTTATGTAATTCAGTTAGTAACCAATGGTGCTAGCTTGAAATTTTGGAAGTGAACAGGCATAACGCTCTATTTTAGGGGAATGATATACATAACTAGACATTTTTCTTGACAGCGCGTGTGTTTTCGTTTATAATGCCCTTATCTCTACTAGGAGGGGCATTATGAAGCCTACGAAAGCACAGTATATCAGCCTTTACCAGTTCAATAAGTTGTTTCCCGATGAGGACGCCGCGACAGCATACTACGAAGCACAGCGTTGGCCCAATGGAGTTCGTTGTCCGCGTTGCGACGAACACGACAAGGTGAAAGTTGTTAAGTCCAAGATTCCGCAACCCCATCACTGTGGTGCATGTCGCAAGTATTTCAGTGTCAGGGTTGGCACGGTTATGGAATGCAGCAAAGTTCCACTGCAGAAATGGTTGCTTGTTACCTATTTGATGACTACTGCTCGCAAGGGAATCAGCAGTCATCAGGTTGCACGCGAAGCGGGAATCACACAAAAGACTGCGTGGTTCTTGCTCCAGCGCATCCGTCATACTTGGGGAATCGCCACTGGACTGTTTGTTGGCGAAGTTGAAGTTGATGAAGCCTACTTTGGCGGAAAAGAGAAGAACAAGCACGCCGACAAGAAACTGCGTCAAGGACGCGGCCCCGTTGGCAAAGCCGCCGTTCTCGCTATCAAGTCCCGTGAGACCTCCCGTATCGTAGCCCAACCGATTGCCCACACCGATCGACGCACCCTTCACTCCGCCATCAAGAAGAATGTGAAGCCAGGCTCTATCATCTACACTGATGAATGGCGGGCGTATGCCAAGTTGACGGGTTATAGCCATGAGTTCGTCAAGCATAGTGTAGGCGAATATGTGAGAAAGATGATTCACACAAACGGCGTCGAATCTTTTTGGGCGTTGCTTAAGCGTGGTTATGTTGGAACATTTCATCATATAAGTGCCAAGCATTTGTGCCTCTATGTTAAAGAGTTTGAAGAACGGCACAATACTCGGCTGATGGATCCATTGGCGCGTTTTGGTCATTTTGTCCGATTGACAGTTGACAAGCGACTAACCTACAAGGAGTTGATAAGATGCCACTAATAGACGGCGACTTCAAACAGGTTACTAAAGCCTTGTTAAATGTTCCCATCGAACGCAAACCCTCCCAACCCTATTTGCGTTCGCCGTTACGCTATCCGGGGGGCAAGTCCCGTGCCGTCTCACAAATACTTGAGATAATACCGCCAGAACTTGATGAGCTTTGCAGTCCGTTCTTTGGCGGAGGTTCTATCGAACTCGCTTGTGCTTCGCAAGGTGTAAAAGTGTCCGGTTATGACGGATTTGAGCCACTGGTAAACTTTTGGCAAGTATTACTCGAAGATGCCGAAGCCCTTGCGAAACTTGTGGAAGAATACCATCCTTTAACTCGGTCAAGATTCTACGCATTACAAAAGCAATACTTCGGAATATCGGAGCGAACCGCAAGAGCCGCCACATTCTTTGCACTCAACCGGTCGTCGTATTGCGGCACAACATTGAGCGGGGGCATGTCGCTTGGACACAAACGATTTACTCCGAGTTCCATCAAGCGACTTGCCGAGTTCGGCGTGGATAACCTCACTGTTGAACATGCCGATTTTCGTGAAAGTATTCTGAAGCATTCTGACAAGTTTCTCTATCTCGATCCTCCATATGCTAACGGCGAAAAGTTGTATGGACATCAAGGCGACATGCACGAAGACTTCGATCATAATGCACTCGCCGAAATTATCTCGGATCGCCCTGGTTGGGTCTTGTCTTACAATGACTGCGACACGATACGAAATCTGTATCCGAATAATCAGTTTGTCCCTGCTGAATGGGCATATGGCATGAACAATACTCGATTATCAAACGAAGTGATTGTATTGAGCCAAGACTACATCCAAGTGTCATGAACACAACCCAACGGGGGAAAGCGTTTGAATATGCCCTCGTTAAAGCCTTCGACACGCATATCCCCGGACTAACAATCGAGGAAGACACCCTCGAAGTAGCGAAACGACATTTTGGCGAATGCGAAGACAGGGAATCCATGTATCAAGCTGGGCTTGAAGCAGCCTCCCTTCTCTGTGCTTTCGACCACAATGTTGCCGAATCAATCTCGATTCGCTCCCAACCTGACCGCTCTGGTCAAGCCGGGGATGTGCGCGATCTAATCCTGAAAACTCCCGCCGGTGATATAGGCATTTCTGCGAAAACAAATCACGAAGCATTGAAATCCTCGCGCCTGTCAAGGCGTATTGACTTCGGTAGCAGTTGGGCTGATTATCCGGTCAGCAGTTTCTACTGGAACGCCATTAAACCCGTATTCGACTTGCTGAAGGAACTAAAAGATCAAGGTAAAAACTTCAGGGACATCGACAACAAAGAATCCGCAATCTATTTGCCTGTCATCATCGCATTTGAAGATGAGATGAGACGCCTTTGTGAATGGTACGGAGAACGTTTCATAACCCGCCTGTTCCGATACCTGACAGGCGGAAAATATGACTTCTACAAGGTCATAAGGCGTAGGCAAACCGGATACGTTACCATCCAGTCTTTCAATTCCAACGGCAAACTCAAAGGCGAGCGTAAATGGCAAATCCCAAAGCGTATCGAACACATTTTTCGTCCCCTGGGCTCTAACAATAAAATCCTGGTGAACTTCGAGGGCGGTTGGCAAATCGAATTTCGCATTCATAGTGCCACAACAAAAGTGGAAACCTCGCTGAAGTTTGATATAAAGTTCATCGGGACGCCCACCTATGTTACGCTTACCAACCAATGGTGCTAGTTTAGAGGCTGAATTGAGCGATTGATAAAGGGACAAAGCCATCATCTTCAATCGACAGGCCGTCCCACTGCACCAAGATATTAAACAAAGCCATTGTAAAGCCGACTCGCGTTTTGAAGTAGCTCCAACGACGATGCATGACTTTCTTAAAATGACAAACGAGCGTCAACATTGATAAAATCGTCTCTACCAGCATTCGAGAATTCCACTCGCCACGTCGGCACAGACGCAAGTTGGAAGGGAACCAATCTGCTTTGGCAAAACCTTCATCGGCAAACACAACCATCTGGTCATTGACCCCATCAACGAGGTGTTGAAAAGCAGTTCCATCATATACATTGGCAGTGTCGCAATCCCAATTGACAATCAGCCCGAGGTGATTGTGTAGCAGGCAAAGTTTTCCACCTACAATCCATCGTTGATTGGAAATACCTTTGCGTCCGATTTGACGCTTAGAACGTCCTTCTCGACGCGGGTGAATCAATTCAATGCCGTAAGTGTCAATTACGCCGATGAGCGAAGGCTCTGCCATGAACACGTCAATAAGATGTCGATACCCCTCAAACAAGCGAAACAATCGAGTGCGATGGGGTAATCTTGGGAATACGTGTTTGAAATTGTTTGCTATCCAGCGATAGAAGGCTCGATTGCTCACGCCTTTGAGCGCAAAGAGCATGGCAATGGTAACCACTTCGGACGGATAGAGTTTGGCTTGGCTATGCTTACGATTCTTGCCGCGCTGTGAGAGTTTATCATCAACACAACAAAACAATTCTGTGGTAAAATCTTCTATGGTCATGAGTCTAGATTTCCTTCCGTTATTTGATAACTACTGGTACTCAAATTAACGGTAGAATTGAGGAAATCGTCTCATGACCATGATATATTTTGCACCAAAACAAAGCCAAAATGGAGTGTTATGCCTATTTACCTCCAAATTTCAAACTAGCACCATTGGTTACCAACATCCCAAAAACGATGCTTGTCTAGTTATGTATATCATTCCCTATTTTAGCTTTACTTTAAAGTCTGTTTGAAAAACACATTTGTAGAGCGCGTCCGGATCGGTTGATTCTAACCAGTGAAAATCCGTGATTCAGAATTGATTCGCCACAAACACCAAATCAAACACATTAATCACTCCATCGCCGTTAACATCGCCCTTCTTGTCATCAGTGCCGATCGCCTGAGCGACCAACGTCAAATCGAAAATATTCACTACCCCGTCGCCGTTCAGATCCGCCGGGTTCTTCGGTTTCACCCGTAAGTACATCTCTCCGTCAAGGTTCGGCAGCGCATGCTCCGCCCCCACCAGTCCGCTGGCGACACCTTGCACCTCCTCCGGCAGTGTTATTACTTGTGCTTCCCCGCTGTGGTTATACACTGCCCACCCATTCGTGAACTCGCGTATATAAAGCCCTTCAATTTCTTGATACAGTTGCCGCTTCTCCCCGACCGGCCTGCCCAAATCCGCATCCCAGAAATCGTACCAGTAATGGTTGTGGCTGATGCCAGCACTGTAAACGACGTACCCGTCGGAATGGGTGAGACTGAGCGTTGTACTGACGCGCATCCAACGAAGGTTGTCGGGACTGTCGGGCGGTTGTGAAGGGATGGCTGAGCCTTCCAAACCGTTGATTTGGGGTTCTCGCAGGTTCTGCTCTAACCACAACAGTGATTGTTCAACGCGAGTAACCTTATCTTCCAGCGCCTCGCCAATTTGTCCATTAGGCATTCCGGTTTCCATAAATCCGCCGTTGATGTACTTTCCGGTTCTGGGAATTATGCGCACGTTCGTGTTCACCATTATCAGGAAATCTGGGCGAGTCGCAGCGCGGATGCGTTGAACTATATTGTCTCGAGCACGCTGCTCTGCATCATAGGAGTCCCAATTTAGCGATACAGGGCGGTCTTCATTCCACCAATCAATAAAAATACCATCGTACAAACCACACTTTGACACCGCAAGCGCTTGTTGAACTATCATATCTTGGACATGGGGGTGGGTGAAGTCTATCACACGCCAAGGGTCGCCCACGAATTGTCCTGTCGCATCGCGCACCCAATAGGGCGAATCCTCGGGAAAATAATGTGAGCCAGCATCTCGCATACGAATCTCAACAAGAAATATCATGTTCGGGTTGCGCGCTAAATTCGCATCACGTTCTCGTGTAGCAGTCTCAAGTGGCCCGATGATAACCGTCTGGCCAGCAGTTGTACTTAAAAATCGCAAGCCGAACATTTCACTCCAATATAAATCGCGTTTCCTAAATCTATCGATATAGGAGACATTCGGTAAATTCAGGATATCGCTCCATGCGCCGAATACGGACGGAAATGTTCTATTTTCGAGGCGAGGTCTGATTGCGTTAGCGGCAATGCCACAGATTGGATCGTATATGAACTCTGTTAGCGATAGCCCGCTGATTGCACTGTGATCCGCGATGTTATTACCGTGAACCGTTAACGTATTCAGTTGCGTCAAATGTGCCAAGGGACTGACGTCAGAAATGTCATTCCGTTGAAGATTTAACGTTGTAAGTTGCGAAAGCCCCGCCAACGGGCGCAGGTCGTGAATATGATTGCCGTTAAGCTGCAACTCGACGAGTGTCGTTAGATTCTTTAGGGGTGTTATGTCTATAATCTCGCAATTCCCTAAATCGAGAAATGTCAATCGCGTCAGATTAGCTATCGCGGACACATCAGACAATGGGTTAACGGGCAATGATAACCGTTTTAATTTCGTCAAACCTGCGATGGGCGTAAGGTCGATGATGTTATTACCTCCCAAATCGAGGCGGATCAGATTCGACGCATGTTCCAACCCCGTGATGCTTGTGATGTCGCGGTCGCTGGCATTCATTCTAATTATAGCGGCCATGTCAGATGCCGTGACTTGAGCATTGGGGAAGAGATCGAGGCGTTCATTGATCGCTTCTCGGAGATTGGGATCGGGGATATGGACCGGCTGGGCTGATACGAGCGGCGTGATGGCAACGAATAACACTATGACGTAAAGGGAGGTTTTTTGATATGACATCTTTCGCTCCTTTCCCGATGTAGGCAGTTGTTCTGTATCGTAATGGACAAATTCCGGTTGCGTCAAATAATCTATCATTTGGCTATTAAATCACTGGTAGGCGCGGTTTCCAACCGCGCCGTTCTTCTATAATGCGTTTGCCACCATCACCAAATCAAACACATTTATCACCCCCTCACGCCGATCCGTCCCCATCGCCTGCGCCACCAGCGTGAGATCGAACAAGCTCACCACCCCGTCTCCGTTCACGTCTGCTGGCTTTTTCTGGTCACTGGCGACTAGCCACTGTTTTCTCCCTCTACTTCACAATCACCATCCGCCGCGACGCCGCATAATCACCAGCTCGGAATTGATAAATATAAATCCCGCTCGCAACCGCTTCCCCTCGTTCGTTCAGCCCGTCCCAATACGCCGCCTTTCCACGCTCCGCGTAATACCCCGCCGCCTGATTCCCGATCGCCAACCGCCGCACCAATCTCCCCTTCGTGTCATAAATTCTAATCGCCACCTCCGCCCCTCGCGCGAGACGATACGGTATCCACGTCTCCGGATTGAAGGGGTTGGGGTAATTCGGCAATAGTGTCGTCTCTTTCGGCGTCAACGCCGCAAGCAAACCTTCAAGGAATCGGATTCCCCGTTGAAAATCAGCATCACCGACGCCTAAACCCTGTGCGAGTGCAAGCCATCTCTCGACATCCGCGGCGCTAAAACCCGACAGGTCTGGGGAAGACGCCGAAGGCGCAGCGCCGCCACCCCCGATTGCCCCGGCAACCTGAACAAGGTCGAACACATTGACCACCCCATCCCCGTTTACATCTCCCTCCAGACCATCTTTTCCAAATGCTTGAGCCACCAACGTCAAATCGAAAATATTCACTACCCCGTCGCCGTTCAGATCCGCCGGGTTCTTCGGTTTCACCCGTAAGTACATCTCTCCGTCAAGGTTCGGCAGCGCATGCTCCGTGTTCACCAAGCCGCTCGCTACCGCCTGCACCTCCTCCGGCAGTGTTATTACTTGTGCTTCCCCGCTGTGGTTATAGGCAGCCCAACCATTCGTAAACTCCCGGATATAAAGCCCTTCAGTCTCTTGATACAGTTGCCCCTTCTCGCCTATTGGCCTACCCAAATCCGCATCCCAGAAGTCGTACCAGTAGTGGTTATGACCACTATAACCATTGGTAAATACCACATATCCATCGGAATGGGTGAGACTGAGCGTCGTGGAGACTCGCATCCAGCGCAGGTTCTCCGGACTGTCCGGCGGCTGTGACGGCATTGCTTCCCCCTCGTAGCCGTTGATGCGCGGCTCGCGAAGATTGTTGTCGAGCCAGAACAACGAATTCTCAACTTTGGTCAACGCGGCGTCGAGTTCATGATCGGGTGTTACATGCGGTATCCCTGTCTCCATAAACCCGCCGTTGATGTAAGGTCCGGTGCGCGGTATGATTCTCCGATTGGTATTGCCCATGATTAAGAAGTCGGGACGGGTGTTGGCGCGTATGCGCTGAATGATGTTATCGCGTGCGCGCTGCTCCGCTTCAAAGCCGCTCCAACCGAGAGATACCGGTTTAACCTCTTTCCACCAGTCGAAAAAGATGCCGTCGTAAAATCCGCATTTGTCTACGGCGATAGCTTGCTCCACTATCATATCTTGAACGTCGGGATGCGTAAAGTCAATAACATGCCACGTTTTCCCGACTCTATTACCGTTTTCGTCGCGTACCCAATAGGGAGAGTCTTCGGGGAAATATTCAGGATTCGCATCGCGCATGCGGATTTCCGACAAAAATATCATATTGGGATTTATGGCGAGATGGCTGTCACGAAGCGTGATGGCGTGATTGGACTGACCGTGTACATACCACGAGCCATTGATGTTGCGGTAATTATGCCCAAAGATAAGACGTGAATGCACGTAGTCATGCAGCGCACGGCGCTCCACATCGGGAAGATTGGGTTTGTTCAGGATGCCACCCCACGGCGCGAATACCGAGGGGTACGTTCTATTTTGAAGGCGTGGCTGTAAGGGGAGAGGTGGCATATCGCAGATTTCATCGTAAGTAAAATGTTCAAACGGTATATGGTCAAGCGGGCTGTGATCGAGGATGTAATTGTCGTGAATTTCCAGATGTACTAGCTGCGGGAGTCCTGCGATGGGGCGTACATCCGTAATCCTGTTGTCACGCAATCGCAATTCGCGTAAGCGTTTGAGATTCTGCAAGGGCGTGATGTCGGAAATGTTGTTGCGGCTTAAGTTAAGTGTTTCAAGCCACGTTAAGTGTCGTAAAACGCTGATATCCGTGATTTGGTGGCAAGTGCCCGCGTCCAAGTGTTTCATGCGCGTGAGTTTCGCAAGCGGATTGATGTCGTCGATTCGATTTCTCCAAAAGAGTAACACTTGCAATTTGGTCAGTTCCGTTATGGGGGACAAATCGGTTATTGAATTGTGGCGGATGTCTAGGGTGATGAGGTTTGTGGCGAATTCTATACCGTTCAAAGACCTAATTCCACGCTTTCGCGCGCCTAGACGACGCAGGTCGCGCATGAGATCTTCCGTCAACATGCTATTTGGAGGTAGTTCGAGTGCTTCATAAATGGCTGCGCGCAGGTTGGGGTCGGGTATCTCAACAACTTGTGCAAACGCAACGCTGCACAGGATGACATGGAGCAATAGACCAAGTGTGATTTTCTGTCGAAAATTCATCAGTTTCTCCTTCCAATCTGTTACGATTCCCAGATTCTGTTGACATTTGAAAATTGAGCCAATATTGATTCACTTGAGGCAGTATGCCGGGCAACGACAAGGGTTGCCCGTACATTGGATTAATTTCCGTAGGGGTTGGGTTTCCCAACCCGTTGGGCGAGGGAACCTCGCCCCTACGATAGGGACTTATTGGCGAATTATGGACACGCCTTACTTAAATGTCAACACGCCCTAGGACGTAGTTTTAAACGGAAGCCTCCGCCTCACACCGACACCTAATCCGTGAAATCCTTTAATCTGATCAACCGAGTGGACAACGAGGGATCAAGCGAATGGATAATGAGCGCGATAGAGTTGCTGTAGAGATCTCCGTAATCCGTGATTCAGAACTGATTCGCCACAAATACCAAATCAAACACATTTACCACCCCATCCCCATTCACATCTGCCTCCGTTTCATTCGTCCCGAACCCCTGCGCCACGAGTATCAGGTCAAGGATATTTACTATGCCGTCCCCATTCACATCCGCCGGATTTTTCGGTTTCATCCGTAAATACATCTCTCCGTCAAGATTCGGCAGCGCATGCTCCGTGTTCACCAGTCCGCTGGCGACACCTTGCGCCTCCTGCGGCAGAGTTATCACCTGCGGTTCCCCGCTGTGGTTGTAGACTGCCCAGCCGTGGGTAAATTCGCGGATATACAGCCCCTCTCGATTCTCGTAAAGTTGTGCTTTTGCTTCGCTGAGCGGACGACCGAGGTCGGCATCCCAGAAATCGTACCAGTAATGGGCATGACTCACGCCGTCATTAAACAAAACATAACCGTCGGAATGCGTAAGGCTTAACGTGGTAAAAAAACGCATCCAGCGAAGATTGGTTGGACTATCCGGCGGTTCCGTGGGAACACTCCACCCCTCCAAGCCGTTAATCCGTGGTTCCCTGAGATTGGTATCCAACCATAACAGCGAATCCTCTATCCTGGAAATTCTCTGCTCCAGCAGATCTCCGGTTACGTCGCGCGGCGTCAGTGTCTCCATAAAACTACCGTTGATATACTTGCCGGTTCTAGGTATTTTTCTATCGTTGGTATTGACCATAATCAAGAAATCGGGATGCGTCAACGCGCGGATACGTTTAAGGATATTTTCCCGTGCTTGCAGTTCGGCTTGCAGTCCGACGTAAATATCCAGCACCGGTCCGTCTTCCGCCCACCAATCGAAGAATATGCCGTCATACAAACCGCATTTTGATACTCCTACTGCTAGTTGCACGATTAAGTCTTGGAGACCGGGTTGAGTAAAGTCAAGCAAATAACTCCCGGGCCATGCCGGGTCCGGAACGGGTTCACCATTACCGTCGCGTATGAAATATGGCCAGTGAGGCGATTCTTCGGGTACGCGTCCAAGGGGTGAGTCTCTCATAGCGACTTTAACAAGAAACAGCATATTCGGGTTTCGCGTAAAGTAATCGTCTCGAATTTCCATCGATTGCCGAGTTGCACCTCGCACGACCCATTCGGATCCAGTATCAAACATTTCATGGTCAAATGTGAGCCCGGCAAAATATAAGTCATGCCGCGAAATCTGTTCTACCCACGAAAGATGGGGAGCGTTGAGAATCCCGGCCCATGCAGCGAACACGGACGGAAATCTTCTGTCTTCCAACCTCGGCTCAACCGGCACCGGGGGCATTGCGCATATTTGATCGTATTGGAGATTTTCGATCGACAACCCGTCAAGCGGAGTATGGTCGACTATAAAGTTGCTTTGTATCAGAAGCGCGCGTAGATTCGTTAAACCGCGCAACGACTCTACATCGGTTATCAGGTTGTCTCGGATAGTCAGCACTTGGAGATTCGTCAATTTGGCAAGCGGCGAGATGTCCCTAATATTGTTCCAACTTAATTCCAATTCCTCCAAGTTGCGAAGGCTAGCAAGCGGCGTTAAATCGGAAATGAGGTTGGCATCCAAATTCAACAATCGCAGGTTTGGAGAGTGCTGGAGCCCTTCGAGATTCTCAATCTCTCTGTGAGGCGCGCCAAACCGCTCAAGCCGCCGCAAGGCAACGACCGTGATGCGGTCGGGATCGACGCCGAGATGCTCGGCAACGACAGCCCGTAGATTCGGGTCGGGGAAATGGACGACTTGATCGTTAGTAAAGTGGGCGATCAACAGCCCGTCAAGCGGGGAATAGTCAACTATAAAGTTGCCTTCTATTGTAAGCGTGCGTAGATTCGTTAAACCGCGCAACGGCTCGATATCGGTTATCTGGTTGAACTCGATGGTCAAGACGAGGAGATTTACCAAACCGGCGAGCGGCGAAACGTCTTTAATAACGTTCCTGTCCAATCCCAACTCTTCCAAACTGTGAAGGTTGGCGAGCGGAGTTAAGTCGGAAATGCGGTTATTAGCTAAATCCAAGAGCCGCAGATTTGTAGCGTGCTGGAGTCCTTCAAGGCTCTCAATCTCGCTGTTACCCGCATCCAACCGCTCAAGCCGCCGCAAGGCAACGACCGTGATGCGGTCGGGATTGGCGCCAATCGCCTCGACGATGGCGGCGCGCAGGTTCGGGTCGGGGAAATGGACGACCTGGGCGTAAGTATTGATGCTGAGTATCGTCGACATTAGCACGAATATCGCGAATATTCTATAGGACTTTCGTTCCTGCATAGGATAAGCCTCCTTATTCGGATGTTCCGGCGGCAGCCATCACAAACATTTCTGTTTAAAATAACGTCCGATCAAGCGAGTAAATAGCGAGTACGATAGTAAATCCCGCGCGATAGTGAATTTTAATCCGTGTAATCTGCGTAATCCGTGATTCAGAATTGATTCGCCACAAACACCAAATCAATCACATTCACCACCCCATCCCCATTCACGTCTACCTCCGTTTCATTCGTCCCGAACCCCTGCGCCACGAGTATCAGGTCAAGGATATTTACTATGCCGTCCCCATTCACATCCGGCGGATTTTTCGGTTTCATCCGTAAATACATCTCTCCGTCAAGATTCGGCAGCGCATGCTCCGTGTTCACCAGTCCGCTGGCGACACCTTGCGCCTCCTGCGGCAGAGTTATCACCTGCGGTTCCCCGCTGTGGTTGTAGACTGCCCAGCCGTGGGTAAATTCGCGGATATACAGCCCCTCTCGATTCTCGTAAAGTTGTGCTTTTGCTTCGCTGAGCGGACGACCGAGGTCGGCATCCCAGAAATCGTACCAGTAATGGGTATGACTCACGCCGTCATTAAACAAAACATAACCGTCGGAATGCGTGAGGCTCATGGTGGTAATAGCACGCATCCAGCGCAAGTTCGCCGGGCTATCCGGCGGTTCCGTGGGAACACTCCACCCCTCCAAGCCGTTAATCTGCGGTTCTCTAAGGTTGGTTTCCAGCCAGAGCAAAGCATCTTCTATTCGAGTTAATCCTGCTTCCAATTCCTCGCCAGTCACCTCGTGTGGCAATAACGTTTCCATAAAGCCGCCGTTCGTGTGCTCGGCGGCTCTCGGTATTTTGTTGTCGTTGGTGTTGCCCATTATCAGGAAATCCGAACGAGTCTCGGCACGGATGCGTTCAATAATGTTTCTCAGACCGCGCCCTAGAGCGCCGGGATCCTCGCTGTCACCCCAGTGATCGAAGAAGATGCCGTCATACAACCCGCATTTCGCTACGGCTAGCGCTCGGCTAATGATTATCTCTTGAGCAACGGGATGCGTTAAATCCACTTCGTAAGAGCCGGGCCAGGGATGATCGCGAATAGGCTTTCCGTCGGCATCCTTTTTCCAATAAGGCGAATCCTCCGGCACATTTCCAGGATGATAGAGATAATCACCTTTCGTGAAAATATGTACAAGGAAAATCATGTTCGGGTTGAGCTCCATATATTCATCCCGAATTTGCTCCCCCCGTCCGGGCACACCTCGTAATTCCCAAGTCTCGCCCGTATCGAAGAAACGGTGTTCAAAGTTTGGCGTGAAATACAAATCGTGTTGAGCGTAATTCTCAACGACACTAAGATGAGGTTGGTTAATAGTCGATTCCCATGCGGCGAATACCGAGGGAAAAGTTCTGCTTTTCAGCCTCGATTCGAATTCAAATGGCGGGATGTCGCAAGTTTGATCGTAAGTAAAGTTGGTGATCGGCAGACCGTCAAGCGGGGAATGGTCAACTATAAGGTTGCCTTCTATCTTAAGCGTGCGTAGATTCGTTAAACCGCGCAACGGCTCCACATCGGTTATCTGGTTAAAATCGATTATCAACACGAGAAGATTTGTCAAACCGGCGAGCGGCGAAACGTCCTTAATAGCATTCCCGCCCAGTCCCAACTCTTCCAAACTGTGAAGGTTAGAGAGCGGCGTTAAGTCGGAAATGCGGTTGTTCCACAAATCCAAGAGCCGCAAGTTGGGAGCGTGTTGCAGCCCTTCGAGACTTTCAATCTCTCTACTGTACATACCCAACCGCTCAAGCCGCCGCAGAGCGACTCGCGTGATGCGGTCGGGAGCGGCGCCGATCGCTTCGGCAACGGCTGCCCGCAGATTCGGGTCGGGGAAATGAACGATTTGGGCGCTTGACCAAGTGGTGAGGGTGAACAGAAGGGTGATTGTGACAGCAATTCTCTTTAGAACCTGTTTGAAAAGTACATTTGTAAGGTGAGGTAAGGTGCGCACTGTGCACCAGCCTTTAAAAGCCCCAGCGGGGATCAAACGAGCGGATAGCGAGTGCGATAGAGATCTTGAAGGTGTTTAGAAACGCCAAATCCCCGTGTACCCAAGCCCCAGCGGGGATCAAGCGAGTGGATAACGAGTGCGATAGAGATCCCACAGGTATGTAGTAGACTGACTTTTCAAACAGGCTCTTAACATTGTTAAACCTTTTGGGAATCACTGTGCGCCGGTTACGGCCGGTGCGTAATAACCAATGGTGTTAGTATCAGGACTATTGCAAATAACTCAGTTCGCTGCGCTAATGGCGCGATTAAATGCAGGCATAACCTCCTTGGCAAACAGTTCGAAACTCCTATCCCACTGCTCACGATAGTCCCAATCCTGGGCAACAGCCACCAGCGTACCGAACGCGCCAATATGCTCGCGAAGATCTAGTAGTTGCTGTGTCACCGACTCCGGATCCCCGGCGATAATCACCTCGTCCATGAAGTAATCCAAATTGCATTCGTCGTCGGTCTGCTCCTCGTTGCGTTTCCAGATGAGGAGACCTGTCGGCGCGTAGCGGAGCGTAAAGTCGCGTATATACTGTATGCACTTGCCGAGCGAGTTCTCTCGGGCAATCTGACGCGCCTCTTTCGTCGAATCCGCCACGAAGATGTTTCGCGCCACACACCAATCGCTCGGATCCGCCTCGCGTCCCCCCGTCGCCGCCCCCTCGGCATATCCCTGCCATTGGTTCGCGAGAACATCGGGATGATTCATGTGATGGCTTATCGGACGAAATCCGCGCTGTGCGGCTGCCTGAAGACCTCGCGAGTTGGGAGACATGCACGGCACAAAAATTGGCGGGTGCGGCTGTTGAAGGGGTTTATGCAAAACTCCCATTCCGAACTCCGGATCAACGGTTTTTTGAGAGATCGACCAGAAATCCCCCTGAATATTGTACGGCGGGTCGCCGGACCAGATATCCATAATCATGTTGATGGATTCGGAGATGCGGGGTCCTACTTCGCTAGGATCTATGCCGTAGAGTTCGTTGTCGGTTGGAATCGCGCCCGGACCCAAGCAGACATTCAAACGTCCGTGCGAGAAGTGATCGAGAAACGCAAGCCGGTTGGCAACGTGGAGTGGGTGATGATACTGCAAACAGACCGGAGCAGCGCCAATTCGCATCTTGTCGGTCAAGCCAAGCACTTTCCCTAGGAATATCTCCGGCATCACGATGTTCTCAATGGCTGAGGTATGATGTTCGCCGACCCAGAAATCGGTGAAACCGAGGTCGTTGCATTGGACGGCAAATTCCAAATCCTCATCGAAACATTGGGCTAACGGCTTCGCCGGATTGTGAACCGGCATCATAAACATGCTGTAGTTGATTGGGGACGCTGTTTGCATCAGATGGAATTCCTCCGTGTTTTTTCCGTAGACCTGTTTCTCGTTTGGCGATTCGATATCCAACTATCCAAAGATGACATGAGTGCGTAGTCTAACTGTTTCTCCATCATCGGTCAAGAGCGTTATCACCTCATGTCATAGGATGTTTCATCTCGTTTAACCGTTGATGAAGTTCGGAGAAAAAACAACCGTCCTCCTGACGGGCATGTGACCTACCATCTCATCTACTCAATTTCAGATTGTCGGGCAATTTCGGGGCAGCGCCGTCTTGCGAACAAACAAACGCGGCTACGCGACAGGCATGTTCATTGATACGGTCCAACTCGTGCTCCAACAGGAGCCCCAACGTCATCGCCGCCGTGAAGGCGTCGCCTGCACCGACAGTGTCTCTCACATTGACAGCAAAACCATCGCATTCGCTCAAGCTATCCTCGGTAAGCAGGATCGCGCCGTTCGCACCGCGTGTTAGAGCGACAAGACGTAAATTGTGCCGATCTCTCACCTGCTCCATGACGGCTGTTTCCGAACCCGAGAGACCGCAGCTTGAACCCAGAACGGGCAACTCCTCATCGTTCAGCTTTAGGATGTTCGCAAACTCCAGTGAATCTCGAATCAACGCTTCGCTGTAGAAATGCTGGCGTAAGTTGACGTCGAACACACACAGGCAATCGTCGGATGTCCCCTTCAAAAAACGCTGTATGGTGTTCTTGGAGATTTCACTCCGCTGGCCAAGTGTCCCGTAGCAAACGACATCAGCCTTATCCGCTGCGCGAACCAGCGCCTCCGACCACGTCAGCGCGTCCCACGCAACGTTTGCGGCAAATTCATACTGGGCTGCCCCTTCGGCATCGAGTTCAATTTCAACGGTGCCTGTCGGACGCTCCTCGGATTGGGCAACCGTTGATGTGTCGACGCCGTGCTGCTGCAGGAACCCCAACGCCCGCCGCCCCAGTTCGTCATTCCCCACGCAGCTAACCATATGGGAGGTTGCATCGAGCGCCCGGGAATGACAGACAAAGTTCGCCGGCGCCCCGCCAAACTGCGCGCCGTCGGGGAACATGTCCCACAAAATCTCTCCGATGCCTGCGATGTGGAATTTATCTACCATTTTCACTCCGAATTTGGCTGCTACTTTTGCCTGACTCGGTACAAAATAGCACCTCAAAAACTCAAAAAAAGAGACGCGATGAATTGGTCCACGGCAAGCGCGTCTTCTGTTACATCTAGGTTACAAAGCTCTGCCGCAAGCGTGTCTCGCGACAGTTGGATGGTCCTGGCTTCAACCTACAGTTCCATTGACAATCACGCCGCGAAGATGTACAATTACACGATAGTAGACAAGGAGGGCACCTATGCTCAAACTCAACCCGCAATATCTCGTTAATGACAAAGGTGAGAAAACCAATGTCCTCATATCAATCAATGAATTTCAACTTCTCATGCAACGCCTGGAGGATTTAGAGGATAGTTTAGAGATGGATGCTGCTGTCCAAACTGAAACGGAGTTTCGCGACTATCAAGACATTCGCGCCGACTTGATAAAAGAAGGCAAGTTTTGGGTGCTCCAACGATCTATACTTTCCGTGTAACTGTTTAGTCCATCGTTTGGTTCGTAGTGGTGATCAAGCGAATGGACATTGAGTGCGATAAGGATCCCTTTTCATTGCACGTCCGTTCTGGGCATGTAAGTCCCCGATTCGTCTGAATTAGCATTGTACTTCCATACTCCGCGCGTTCTCTGCTCGCTCGGTCTGGATTGGCAAATCCAGACCGGTGGACTAAACAGTTACTTTTCCGTGATACACTATCGTAATTTATTGTCTGCGAACTTCGGATTTTCACAAATTAGTGGAACATTAAGCCCAAGTCTTACCATCCGCATTATCGGATGAGTAAAAGTTGAATTATGCGTATCAGACTTAGGCTAGTGTTTGTCTGCATGTTCGTGCGAAGGCTACGAGTGGTGTGAATCAGGCGCTCTAGCTTGGTAAACAGACTCGGGGATACAAAGCATTGAAAGAATCTGTTGTTGTAAATCGGTCAGTGGGGTGGTGTAAGATGCGACCTGATTTGGCAATCGCACGCGATGGATACCACGGAAAGCGCGTAAAAGTCGCTTTGCTGTCGGTTTGGCGGTGCGACGGTTTGCGTTGTCCAGGTACAGTCCTGGCAAAGTTTGACGATGTGCTTCGAGATGGCGTCGGCAGACAATTTCAATCAAGGTCAAAAGTCGGACACACAGCGAAAGCAGTCGAGCCAGTCCTTTAATCTGGTCATCGTTTCTTACATACATCGGTGAAATCCCTATCGGAGCGGATTTAAACAGATGAAAATGGCGTTCGATGCGCGGAGCGGCACGATAAAGTCTAACCGCTTCATCAAGCGGTAGTTGCGCTTGGGGTTGATTGGTGGCGTATAATTGCCACCCCATCTCACAGTATGCGTGCTGAATCGCCCGCTCATCTCGAATAACTTGTGTGATTTGATAGCGAACGCTGCAAATCTCCCTCTTTCGACGATTGGTACCTCCGCGTCCACGACCGATGTAACACGTTTTCACCGATTCTTCGCATTCGGCAGTATAGTGGAGATACTTATCGACTTGATACGTCGCTTTTATGGCTTCAACCTTTTGCTCCAACTCGGCTGCGGTGCAAATCTGCCGTCGTCCACGTCCGGGGTCTGGTGTTAAGCCAAGTATCTCCTCTGTCGCTTGTTGAAGGTTTCGCTCTAAAGTAGCGAACTGCGTTTTGGCTTTGGATAAGGAACGCACCACTAAGATACGCTCTTGCCAAGTAAAGGTGTCTCCCGAAGCCGGAGTGGTTGTCTGAGAACGGTTTGTCTCATACCCGGCTGCGATAAGCTCCGGCGATTGGCTCTCATTATCGGAGGAGTAAATTAATGTCGCAGGCTGTGAACCAGAAATAATGGGCGCCAGGCATTGCTCATAGAGCGCCGGAACAGTGCCGACTTTCGCTAACGGAACTAAATAGAAGTCTCCCTTTCGTGCCAGTTCGGCGCGAATCTCAATGGCGCTCATTTTACTGTCGCCGATATACAATAGCCCGGATTCATCAACCATCTGACGCACATCGTCAATCGTCGGTAGATACAACCGGGCGTCCGCTTTTTCACCCGACGCCACATCGGTCGAAAGCAGGTGTCCCGATGTTCCACAGTCAATACTGGCAGCCATCAGCTTCACTTGCGCAAGTTGTGGCGTGTCTGAGTTGTATCCGTGTTGCATCAACCCATCATCGTAAGGGGTATGATAGCCACTAAATCGAGACGCATCCAGCCGAACTCGCTCAGGTATGAGTTGATAAACAGAGATACTGTTACGCCAGAGTTTTTGCTCAATGCAGCGCCACGCTGCGTCATCAGCTAACTCCGTGAGTAGTTGACTCAGCCGGTCATCACTGAAATCGGTGCGACGGACGGGGGTGCCAAACAATTCTGACAACAGCGCTTGATGCTCGACACCCCAGCGTTCAACAGCTATCTTGCGGTGGTCGGCTTCTGACAGAATGTAGGCATTCCAGCCCACAACAAGTTGACCCAGCGACAATCCTTGATGCCGCCAGTGACGAGGAATCACATCATCTATGATAGCATCAAGCACCAGTTGCTGTTGTAAGCCAATCAACAATGGAATATCATCAAGTCTTTCTATCTGAATTTCATTCAAAGAGGTAGGTTGAGTTGTCATACCTATACTCAACGACGAAATTCAACTTTTCAACTTCAAATAATGCGGATGGTAAGCCAAGTATTTTTAATTGCCGGTAGAACCAGATACGAAAAGCATATTTCAAAGGAGCCACTTAAATATTTGGAGCCGAAGTCTGTATCAGCAATAATCATATCGCTTTTGCCCTTACACTTAAATCGGCGGTATTATATCATATTATGCCTCATCTTGTTTGTGTATTTTGAGTAGTAATCCAGCCCCCAGAGTTGCCTGCAATCACTAAACCTTAAGGATCAAAAATCTATGAGAGCAAGTCGTGTGAGATGGTATTTTAAAATTGCATCCGCACTATATGTTTGGAGCTTCGCGAGCATTGGAATCGCTGAAGAACTGACCTATGACGATATTTTTCCCCCTGACCGGGTGTTGGACGTACAAATTACCGTTACCGAGGAGGATTGGGACACCATTCGTCACCAGTCGCGCAATTTTGCGTCGGCGCTGGATGTGCGCCGAAAAACCGAGCCGATCGAATCCCCGTACACTTACGTGGACGCAAGCGTGGCCATAGATGGCGTCAGATTTCCCGAAGTTGGAATACGCAAGAAGGGCTTCCTCGGATCACTGAACGCCTTTCGACCGTCACTAAAAATTAAGCTCAATCACGTTGACAAGAAGGCGAGTATCGAAGGTCTTACCAACCTGACGCTGAACAACAACCAGCAAGACCACAGTTTGGTGAGCCAGTTCATGGGGTATGCCCTGTTCAATGCCGCCGGCTCGCCCGCTCCACGTTGCGCCTATGCCAAAGTAACGGTTAATGGGGTCAATCTCGGTGTTTATTCGCACGTGGAATCCATGCGCAACCCATTGCTTCGACGCGCGTTCGGCAATGACCGAGGTTCATTGTATGAAGGACCGTACGTTGACTTCTACGAAGGCTGGCTCGGGAGTTTCGAATTCAAGAGGGGAAAAGAAAAGCCGGGAAGAGAGAAAATTTACCAACTTATCAACGCTTTGAGAAGCGAGGGCGAAGACTTGGAGAGCGCCATCGGTGAGTTGGTCGATCTTGATTCCTTCTACACCTATTGGGCAGTGGAGGGATTACTCGGCTTTTGGGATGGGTACTCGGGCAACAACAACAACTTCCTCATGTACCTCAATCCGGAAACCGATAGATTCCACTTCATACCGTGGGGAGCGGATTCTCTATTTACCAAACACAGCAAACTTGAGCACCTGAACGATCCTCGCGCGCCAATTTCTGTTAAGACTCAGGGGTTAATCGCGCACCGGTTGTATCAACTCCAATCCGGCCGGGAACGTTACGCCGCGGCAATCAGGGACGTTCTTGACAACCATTGGAACGAGTCGGAAATGCTGTCCAGAATTGACCAGATTGAAAAGATGGTCACTCCGCATCTGATTCAACAACAGCAGTTTTTCGGAGACGATGAAGACCGGAGACAAGGAGGGAAATCCTTCGCTGATGCAATGGAAGAAACCCGCGCATTCATCCTTCAGCGCCGCGCCGACATTACCAAGGAGATCGCAGACGGGATGCCGATTTGGGAAAAGGCTCCGAGCGAACCGTTTGTGATTGAGAATACCTTTCACGGAGACAACATTTGGAGCGCCGCCGCAGCCGGAGATGTCGAAGCGCTCAACATGCACTTGGCTAAAGGAGCGAACGTGCATTTCGAGGATAAAGCGTTTGGGGTTACACCGCTGACATCCGCTGCGCTATTCGGTCAACGTGAAATCGCAGAACTGCTAATCAAGAATGGGGCAGATGTCAATCAAAAGAATAGGGACGGAGGAACTGCTCTGCACGGCGCCGCCTTCTTGGGTCACGCGGATGTGGCTCGGCTGCTTATAGAAAACGGCGCAGACGTAAACGCAGAAAATTATGAGGGCGAGACCCCGCTGAATGCTGCCTACGTTGACTGGGAAACCACAGAAGAGATAGCCGGTTTTTTACAAATAGATGTGGATGAGGAAGTCGTAGAATCCGGTAGAACCCGCGTTATCGAGTTGTTCCAGCAGTATGACGCTCAATTGGGTGAGGACAACGTAGGCTCTCGCGGAGACGAACTCTGCGAAGCAGCCGCAGCCGGAGATATCGACACGGTGAAAGCGCTACTGATTGAAGACACCGATCCGAATGCTAGGGACCGCGAGGTAGGGGTGACTCCCCTGTCTTGGGCGACATTGTTCAATCAGGTCAAGGTCGCCGAGTTTCTCATCCGGAACGGTGCCGATGTGAACGCCAGAAATCGGGATGGCGGAACCTCGCTGCATGGCGCCGCCTTTCTAGGCCACGCCGACATCGCCGCACTACTCATTCAAAAAGGCGCCGATATCAATGCCAGAAATACCAAGGGCGACACTCCGTTGGACGTTTCCAAGGTGGATTGGGGAATTACACAGTTAATAGCTTCATGGTTGGAAATAGAACTGGATAAAGACGAAGTTGAATCCGGTAGAAGCGCGGTCGTCGAGATGCTGCAACATCATAGCTCTACCGACACGAATCGTTCAGGTGACGACATGTGTTCTGCAGTAAGACGTGGAGACATTGAGAGGTTAGAAGGGCTGTTGACAAAGGGAATGGACCCCAATACTGTTGACAGTCAACACGGCGTCAGTCCGTTATCGTGGGCGGCGCTGCTGGGTCAAACCGAAATCGCCGAACTTCTGATTCAGAACGATGCGGATGTCAATGCCAGAAACCGAGACGGCGGAACGGCATTGCACGGCGCCGCATTTCTAGGTCATGCGGACATCGCGGAGTTGCTCGTCCGGAAAGGCGCGGATGTCAATGCCACGAATGACAAGGGTGAAACCTCACTCTTTGTCATGGGGGCAGATTGGACAATCACCGAATTTATCGCAGGTCTGTTGAAAATAGACGTGGAAGCGGAGACCGTAAATAATGGAAGAACCAAGATCGCCGGCATTCTGCGTCAAAACGGCGCTGAACATAAACCGGACGCAAATCGGTAGTTTGAGAACGATTTTGGAGTATCTCGGCTTTTCTGTAGCGTATTGTCTCAAACGAAAAAAAGAAACCTATGGCAACTAACACAGATTCAACAAACCCACCGTCAGCCAAACTCAAGCAACTGCAAAACGAAGGCTACTGCATTTTAGAAAATGTGGCGGATGAGGCTCTCCTTGAGCGCACACGCGACTGTGTGAAACAGGCAATCGCGTCTTTGGACGCCGATCAACTCACACGAAACGTGTCCCCCGGCACCCTGATTGATTCCGGTCCCCATCCTGAACTGGCTGGGATCGTCGGCAATCCGACCGCCCTGAAGGCGCTTAATGACATGGGGCTACAAAATAGCAAGTTCTGGAAGGCGGTTATCATCAGCAAACCGCCAGCCGGTCCGCGCCTGTATTGGCATCAGGATTGCCTTATGTGGCAAGATCCGAGATCGTACAGCGATATTCCGCCGATGATCTTCCTGATGTATTACATGGAGGACACCACCCGCGAGAACGGCTGCCTGCGCGTGCTGCCGGGAACCCACCGTAGGCGGCATATCCTCCACGACATGGGCGAAGCGCACACACCCGACATCAACAGCATAGAAAACCCTGACGATCCGCGCTTTCTCGATTACCCCTATGAACAGGACGTACCGATGCGCGCCGGCGATGTTGTTATCGGTGACGCACGTATGTTCCACGCCACCCACGTGAACATGTCCGACCAACGCCGCACGGTGATAACCATCTGGTTTCACCCGCTATTCGATGATCTTCTCCCTGCCACGCAGAGCTGGATTGATGAGGGCTTTCACAGCAGACACGACTGTTGGCCCGACGCCGCGTTGGCGGAGATTGAGCCCCTCATACCCCGTTACACCGGTGATGTTCCTCCGATGCGGTATAACCGTTTCCCGGACGAGCGTCTAGCGGCAGATTAACCTCAACGTGCTCGGATTCTAGGTCTATTGTCGAGTAGCTTTGACGTGTACGTATCGTAGGGGCGAGGTCCTCTCGCCCTTCCCTCCGGCGGATTAGGTAGTTTCCGAACGTCACAAGAACGCGCAAAGCAGAAGAACCCGTAGAGATCCTTGTGCGGCAAAGATCTTCCCCGAGTCGCAATTTCTTGCCGTAAGTAGACAGACGAAAATCCCTATCCCCCTCGCTACCCACTCGGTTGATGACTATGGATAAAACTGATACATCGTCGTATTCAGCAGCACATTCAGCAGACTCCACAAACTGCCTATCAGAAAGTCCCCAAGTACAAGCCCCAAGAAGAACGGAATCGCGCGACGGTAACTTCGGATGCCCCCGTGTTTGAGAATCATCCACTTCAGGAAAAGGCAGATGAGAATGGGTGCCCAAAGGTCCGACATCTCCTGATTGGATGCCATCACGTAACCAAGCGGATGTAAAGGCAGCCAAAAGAACTTGACGCGCAAGTAGGTCAGCAACCCCATAACGCCGAATCCAACCCCCATGAACAGTACCCCCAGCCAATCGGTGTTTGTCCGGTAGTAGAGGAAGTCGGTCAACCGCCTGAAATACTCTCTGCCATATCCCAGTGCCCACGGACCAAAGTAGCCGGAAGCGGCGCCCTTTTCATAGTAGACGTGGAGCTGAACCCAAAAATAAACCAAGATGCCAATCACGGTCGAGATGAGGATAGCGATCAACATTCGCCGAGGATTGATATTGGCTTGTTCGGCAATCTTGAACGCTTCCAGCTGGTGAGGCATCTGCTGGGGGCGATAATCCCTGTTGAAAAAGCATACCGACAGTGCCGTCAAGTTTTGGGGTCCGAGCCGCCGAGAGCCCAGAATCGTATTCAGGACGTATCTCGGCGCTTGCCAATGGTAGGCATGCACGAAGATGCCGGCTTCTGCCCGTATGCGGGTCGTGATGATGGGCGTGACAAGAAAAAGCAGGCTGAAGGTTGAGGCAATCCAAAGTGACATGCCCGCTCTGTGCATCGCAAACGCAAAGAGGATAAGCCCGCCAACCAGTCCCCATACCGCGGTGCGGTACCGCATCGGCTCCCCCGCATCATCAGCGTCTGAACGCCGTCTGAACGCGTTCTGCAACACACGCCTGAAGTGATGGCGCCCCACCCAAAGAAAGAAAACGCACAGCCCCACGAAAGCGCCAAACGCCTGCTCGTCCTGATACGGAAATTTCGGGAGTGTGTCCAAACCGTACACGCTCGCAAGTGCAAGTTCGTTGCGGTAGAGAAAGTAAAAGAGCGCGGTTGAAAAGAGCACGTCCAGCGGCATGAGAAACATGATGCCGATGGCGAATGGATAGAACGCGACGGTTACGCCGTCATAGAAAATCAACGGCGGGTCGAGAAAGGAAAAAAAGCGGCGTGTGACTGGGATATGCGGTATGGAGGGGTATAGCGTACTGAATCCGTTGAATAGACTGATGCCGGCGGCGATAGCGAAACCAATCCACATCCGCTTGTTGCGAAAGAACTTTGAAGCCGGATTGGTCATCTGCAGCGGGAGTTGAATTATCGGGAAGGTTAACCGCTCACGATCCGACCATTGCCGACGCAAAATCGTGTTCAGACAGAGAAAAATGAAAGCCAGAACCAGAAACAGCCCGAGCCAGGCGAGTATCACGGGCACCCATGCCCTCAAGTGAGAATCCGTGTAGAAACTGGACTCTCCCAGATAGTACCCTTGCAACACCTTCTTGTCGTTGACCGTAAGCCATTCCGGAATATGTGACCAGAACAGTGTCTTCCATTCGTTCTCTTCGGTGGCAAACCAAAAGGCATGCCCGAGCACAGAGAGAACCGCTTGCAGCATATCGCAACCCGCCAGCGTGGTGGCAAAGGATAGCATCACATAAAGCAGTAACAGATCGCTTTCCCGAAACGCCAAACCCGGCGCTGCGAGATGGATGAGTCTGTTTAAGACAAGAACACCCGCCAAAATGAAAATAACATTCGACAACGGTACGACCCACGTGGGAAAGGTGTATCGCACCAGTTCCATCTGGATGAGGAGGTAACAATTGATCGGAGCAACGAGAAGGACAAGGATCACAACCCGCGCGGTCAAGCCGTGTTGCCCGTTCTGTGGTTGGTTTTTCATTTGCCTTACGTACTATCCAACTGGCTAGATTTTGGGTATTTACGGTGTTTTGGAATTTGCGGCAAACAATTTGCACTTGAGATAAATCGGGAGGGAGGAATTCTGTGCCGACGTTTTTTAGAGGTTAGGATTCCAAGCAGGTGTCAAACTCCCACGCGTCCCAACATGTCAAGATTTCAGTATATCACATCAGCCATTTTCGATTGAAGTAAAAGCAATTTCATCGCGGCACTAGGTTGTTAAACTCGTCCGTAGGTTTGCACAAAACAGGTCAGCATGTTGTCCATCCTGCCCTGAATCGTGCAAACCGGTTCCCTACAGATGTCAAAGGTAATACCATTTCGCTTGAATAACAGTGCATAGAGTAAAACGGTTATTTCGTTAGGACTTACACGGTCCCGCGGTGTAGTGCCCGGTAGGAGCGATCTCCGAATCGCGACTCCAGTTCACGCCATTTGCCAGTTATGCACCGTCATTTTAGCGAAATGGTATAAGGATTGTCGGCGATGGGTATAACTTGCGAATAGCGGCGAAATGTCTGGCAGCTTCCATAAAACATGTGAAGCGGAGACCTACTCCCATGAGAAAAAACGAATTGAATCCTTCTACTTCGCTCTGTGTTTGTTCCTCCTCTGTTGCTTGGCAACACCTATGGCCCTTGCCCAGCAACCTCCGGTAAAAAAGAAGCAGGTAGATGTGATCACCAGCACCACCACCGGTTTATTGGATTTTCCTCGTGAAGTGTCTCTGACTGTTGATGTTAGGGACGTTGCAATCAACTTATATAACGAAGCAATGCATGCCAAGCCATACAAAGAGGACATGTACACAAAGGCGCGTACGGTTCTGCGCGAGGCAGACAACGCATATCTCTCCACCGAAACCGTTCATCTGTTAAAAACACACCTTGCCAATGATTCACTAGACGATACTTCGGTTGAGACGCGCAGGCGGGCGATTACCTTGCTGGGGTATTCCAGAAATCGTGAAGCCGCGCCCATCATTGCCGAGCGGTTACACAACGATCCTGCGTGGACAGTCCGAAGTTTGGCGGCAACGCGGTTAGGCGGCCTAGCCGGCGAATCTGCGATTCCGGATCTGCTGTGCGCGAGAGCTCGGAACTGGAAACACAAAGACTCGAGAAATCACTTACACGACAGTGATCGTAAGGGAGTGATTGCTGGGCTGGGGAATGCTGGGGGAAAGGCTGTTCCCATCCTCATTCGACTGTTGAAAAATAGCATTAAAGCGTCGGGCGGCAGAGAAAATGCCTATTTTATCGTTCAGACTTTGGAAGAAACCGGCGATAGGCGAGCGATTTCGCCGCTGATTGAGATCGTATCACAAGCTGAATCTTACAGGGAATCTTTACGTCTTAAGGCAGCTGAAGCTCTGGCTCAATATGTAATGTTCTATGGGTTCATCCTTAAGCGCCGCGGCAGAACATCTGCCGAAGGAATCCCGGTGACACCGCGGGAAGACAGGAAAGTCACGGAATCTGACCGAAACCGAATCCGTGAAGCGCTGAAAATGGCAGGCTACGATGTTTATGAATTAACGAACACTTATCCCGGATTTGAACCAATAACCGATCCCGAACTAAAATGGTATCTTGAATAACTCTGAGGCTATAGACGTTACGTATCTTTGATACAAATATGTGACCAAGGGATTCACCTTAATGCAAGTCAGCTCCGTCCATTCCCGCCAATTCAATCTTTACTTCGTTTTCATCTGCAGCATGTTGACATTCATGGTGTGCGCCGAGCTGCCTTCCCAACAGACCGAGATTTTGTGGCCGCCGGAACGCCCCCTGCAGATCGACATCATCAGCTTCGGCTGGGAAAACGAAACAGTTGATGTGAGGCAGGTTTCCCGCAATCTCCATGACATAACACTGTATGACAAAGCCTTTGAAGCACTGGCTACAACAAACAACGTTTTCCTTTCGTCGGGTACGGTCAATCTGTTAACGACAGCCCTTAATGACGATTCCGAAGAAGTGAGACGACGTGCCATTTCCCTATTGGGCTATTCACGAAATCCCGAGGCGATAGATTTTCTCTCTGATTTATTGCAAAATGACACGTCCTGGCGGGCGCAGAGGCACGCAGCCATGCGATTGGGATTGTTGGCTGGCGAAGCGGCGGTTCCCGCCTTGAAAGCTGTGTTAGCCAAGCGTCCAACTAAGAACAGTTCACGCGAATACATCAACTACTATGGAAACTATGGGTTCTATGTGACGAACGGTGCCCTTCGCGGCTTGGGGCACGCCGGTGGCGAAGGTGTTCCTCTCCTCATCAAGATGTTGAACGATGAAGTAAAAAAGAACGGCGGGCACGGTGAGGTTATGTTTTTTATTCAGTGTTTGGAATCCACGTTAGATAGGCGCGCTATTCGACCTCTAATTGATATCATATCGCGGCCTGCACCGCCATCCGACCCAAACTGGGAAGGTGTCCGCGAGCACGCGGCGACTGTTTTAGCCCACTTTGCAGCCGATTGGCTTTATAACCTTTGGTGCTAGTTAATTGGTACATGATTTTCAATGACATACTATATCTAGGTTGTTAGCAGGTCAGGTAGGCGCAACATTTGTCAACCGCGCATAATCGCACATCATCGTGTCAGTATATAGTATGTCATTTATGATTTAAATACTACATATACTAGCACCATTGGTTTATACCTCTATGCTCAAGAGCCGCCACAGCAAATTAGCGCGAGGGTTTCCTGTCACGCCTGTGAAAATCAGGCAAGTCACACCACGAGACCGAGAGCGAATCCACAAGGTATTGGAGAATGCCGGTTACGACATCAGGCGGCTAGAATGTCACTCTGTAGGAGTTACCGGTTAAATGAAATGATTTCGGATCACAACAAACCTCTCGCTTTACGGAGAATGCTCAACATGAAAACGAATTTCCTGACGTGTCTCGTTTGCGTTCTAATTTCCTTCTGTCTCTGCTGTTTAGTATCACCGATAGTTGTCGGCCAGCAACCTTCAGTAAGAGAGAAACAAGTAGATGTAATCACTATAAAACGGCATCCGGCGCGTTTAGGACCAGTGTCAATGACGGTTGATGTTAGAGAGGTTGTTCGTGATCTTTATAACGAGACACTATATTACAAAGCCACGGATATCTTGAGCTTCGCTGACAACGCGTACCTCTCTTCCGACATCGTAAATCTGTTGAGAACAACCATTGATGAGACATATTCCGAAACCTATAACGAGGAACTTATCGAATTGAGGCTGCGTGCGACTGGCTTGCTGGGGCTGTCCCGAAATCCTGAAGCCGTACCCATTATCACCAATCTGTTACATAACGATCCTGTTTGGCGAGTTCGGAACTTGGCGGCGAGGCGTTTAGGCGGTCTAGCGGGCGAAGCTGCGATCCCGGATCTATTACGTGCAAGGGTTGGGAACTGGAAACACCGAGATAGCGGCACCTACTGTGGCAGTTGTCGTAGCGGAGTGCTTGATGGGTTAGAAGCTGCCGGCGGACAGGCTGTTCCTATCCTCATCCGAATGTTGAAAACTCGCATTGAAGCGCCCGGTGGAATAATTGAGGCTTTGGAACAGACCGGCGATAGGCGAGCGATTTCGCCGCTGATTGAGATCGTGTCACAAGCTGAATCTTACAGGGAATCCTTACGTCTTAAGGCGGCTGAGGCTTTGGCTCAATATGTAATGCTCTATGGGTTCATCCTAAAGTATCGCGGCAAGACATTTATGGAAGGAGTTCCCGCGACGCCGCGGGACGACAGGATAATCACGGAATCTGATCGAAACCGAATTCGTCGGGCACTGGAAACGGCAGGATACGATATTTATGAATTAACGAACACTTATCCCGGATTTGAACCAATAACCGATCCTGAATTCGAAGTATCGGTGTTTGGAAAAGGGGCTCTTGAATAACACTGAGAGAAATAAGCGTATGTACCCACGATACAAGAAGTGACAAAGAAATTCACACCTATGAAAATCAACCTCTTCGATTCTCGCTATTTCGTTCTTTACTTCGTTTCCATCTGCAGTACGTTGGCGCTATCGGGTATCACCGATCTCCATTCTCAAGAAACTGAGATGTCGGACGAAGAACACCCCATGCAGGTCGACGTCATTAGTGGCTGGAGTCCCGGTCGCCCCAATGACACAATCGATCTGAGAGTCGTTGCCCGCAATATTCATGACAAAAAACTGTATGACAAAGCCTTTGAGGCTTTGGGGATGGCAGGCAACGCATTTCTCTCATCAAGCACGGTCAAACTGTTGGCAACTGCCCTCAATGACGACGCTCATGAAGTAAGACAACGCGCGATTACGTTATTGGGCTATTCACGGAACCCCGAGGCGATATCCGCTATCACTGATTCTCTGCAAAACGATCCGTCTTGGCGGGTGCGGAAGTGGGCAGCTATGGTACTGGGAGTGCTGGCAGGCGAAGCGGCGGTTCCTGCCTTGAAAGCGGTATTGGCGGAGCGCCCAACTGAACACCGCTCGCGCGAACACGTCAACTACTATGGAAATTATGGGTATCATGTTATCGATGGTGCGCTGTTCGGGCTGGGGTATGCCGGCGGCGAAGGCATTCCCATCCTCATCAAGATGCTAGAAGATGAGATTGCAGAATCCGGGGGCAAGGGTGATGCCATGTCTCTTATCGTGTGCTTGGAATTTACGTATGATAGGCGCATTGTTTCCCCTCTGATTGATATTATATCGCATCCCGCTTCACCATCCGATCCAAATTTGGATCGCGTGCGCAAGCGTGCTGCCACGATCTTAGACAGGCTTGCAGATGAATTCGGCTACGACTTCGGCGTCCAATTTCGCAACCTTCTCCTTGCAAAGGGATTCCCTCTCACACCTCCGAAAAACAGGCAAGTGACGCCGAAAGATCGAGCCCGAATCCGTGAAGCCCTCCAAATCGCAGGCTACGACATGAAGTAATTGGAAAATCGTTTGATAGGAGTTGTCGGATAAGTTGAAATGATTGCCAACAAAACGAACAATCCATTCTTCGCAGATTGCTCAACATTATGAATGACTTGGCCATGAGCGAATCGTAAATCTTTTGAGTGCATGCCATTATCCCTGGCGGTATAATTCTTTCAGCAAGTAACTGCCTCAAATTTCCATGTAGGAGGGGCATCTTGCCCCGACGGTTTGTCTATAGCGCACATTATCCTTGGCGGAATAATTCCCTCATCAAGTGACACCCGACTCTCGCTCTGCGACAGGTTCTGAAAGAGTGTTACTTGAGAGCGCGCCATTATCCCTAGCGGTATAATTCTTTCAGCAAGCAACACTCAATTTTCGCTCTATGACACGTTTTGGAAAAGCGTTCCTTCGTCGAATGGGTTCACTCCGGAGGAGTGAGATGTCAATAGAGCACGATTCCCCATCGCGCCTGCACTCCAGAGGAGTGCAATGTGGAGTGTTACTTGAGAGCGCGCCATTATCCCTGATCGGAATAATTCATTCAGCAAGTAACACTCATTTTTCGATCTATGACAGGCTTTGAGAAGATGTTCCTTCGTAGAATGGTTTTCACTCCAGAGGAGTGCTATGTCAATAGAATCGTGATGCGCCTAATCTCCGCGCTCCAGAGGATCAAACGAACGGATAGTGAGTGCGATAGTGGATCCTGCGCAATGTCGAGTGTTACTTGGTAGATTCATATCGGTAGCAATGTCCGCGAATACCAAAACAATCTATTGACCGTTGCGTCCTCCAACTAGCCCTCGAAATCGTCTACATCCACGAGGTGCTATTCCAGTGCTCTCGTACTTTGAGAACCCGATACGCCGTGTACGGTTCTGCTTGGGTATACCCAAGCTTCTTACCGAGGTTCCCGCCCGCTTCGCTCGGTGCATCCCAACAAGGTTCAATACCCTCTTGCAGACAGTATGAAATCATTCGTGCGGCAACCGCCTGTGCCATCCCTCGCCGTTGATGTTCTCGCCGCGTCGTGACACTGATATCGAACTTCCCCCCGCCAACCGCATACGATGTACAGCCCGACACAATTTCGCCGTTGTGCTCTACGATGAAGCCGACCCCCCGTCGAAGAAAATCCTCCGGCGTCGGATAGTTTCGGAAATCAACCAGACCGTCACCCATCTGAATCAGCCCTCTGACCTCATCGTGGCACGACACCTGTTTGATGGCGGCGCTGGTGGGAAGTTGCCGTTCGAAGTCTCCCAACTTTTCGACGCTCCAAGAGCCCCGATTGCACGTTACCCGCCTCCACGTTTCCAAGCGATGCCCCCATTTCCCGTAGAATGCATCCACCCATCTGGAATTTTCGGGAATCAATATCGTGTTCGGCAGTATCTCGTCCAACAGTGCCCGCGCCGCCGGAGCTGTCGCATCGCCAGCCAAGATGTTCGCCCAAGCCAAGGTGATATGACCGACGACCGGACGCTCCAAGTTATCGACCGCCACTGTGCCCATCTCCCCGCTCAACGCGGATGCGGCGTACCCGTGCAGATACGGATAATCGCGGTAAAGCGCACTGGCAATATGCAACTGATCTCGTTGTAGTTCAATCATGGTGTTCTTGGTAGTGCTCCATTATCCCTGTCGGAATAATTCTTTCAGCAAGCAACACTGGTTTTTCGCTCAATGACTAGCCGCGAAAAGTGTTCCGTCGTGGTCTGGTTCTCACTCCAGCGTGAGATCAAGCGAGTGGATAACGAGCGCGATAGAGATCCTCAATGTCAATAGTACACGATTCCTCCTCGCGTCTGCACTCCAGCGGAGTGCAATGTTGAGTGTTACTTGGTAGACCTTACGCGACATCTCCTTTTTTGTATCAGTCATCCGAGGCAGGCAGCGGCGCCTCCTCGGCGACAAGCGATTGGTCTCTTAAATCTGTCCAAAAATCATCCGGTATCGCCTCTTCAAAGAAGCCTACGTTAGCTTCAATCTCGGCGGCTGACCGAGCCCCCGGGATGATTGAGGCTATACTGGAGTGACCGAACGGAAACTGTAGAGCCGCCGCCTGCAGCGAGACATTGTGACGAGCGCACACGTGCTGTATCCCCCGAGTGCGATCCAGAACCTCGGGAGTGGCGGGCAGGTAGTTGTAGTAAGCGCCTTCCACGGCGCCAGTCGCAAGAATCCCGGAGTTGTACGGTCCGCCGATGATAACGCGAATTCCTTTTTCTTCACAGCGTGGAAGGAACTTCAGAGCCGGTTCCTGCTCAAGCAGGGTGTAGCGTCCCGCCAACAAGAAACAATCGAAATCGCCTTCAGCGGCAAAATCGTACAACATCTGCCATTGGTTCATTGCCGCTCCGACCGCTTTCACGACCTTTTGGGCGCGAAGTTCATCCAACGCGGGATACACCTGATCCATCGCCCGCGAGAAATGGCTCACGGAATACGGGTTGTCAAAGTCCGGTTGAATGCTGATCCCCTCGTCCGGGTCGTGGATAAACAAGATGTCGATGTAATCAGTTTGAAGGCGTTTTAGGCTTTCTTCGAAAGAGCGCAAGACTGCATCACGGGAGAAGTCGAATTCTTTGTCAAGCGGCGGAACGTCCACGAACGGCGATTCGGGCGGCTCTTCCGCGGTGCGCGGCACGAGCGAGTAACCTACCTTCGTCGAGATTACAAATTCGTCTCGTCTATACCGCGAAAGTTCTAACCCCAATCGGTTCTCGCTCCGTCCGTAGCCGTAAAGCGGCGCGGTATCGAAGTAACGTATGCCCGCCGAATAAGCGCTGGCTATCGTTTCCGCGGCACCATTTTCGTCCACAACTGCGTAAAGATTTCCGAGCGCAGCCCCGCCCATTCCCATCTGCGTAACTTCCAGACCTTGCCCCCCAATCTCCTGCTTTTTGTCACGTTTCATCACAAACGACTCCTATCCGCCAATCAATCTGCCAATTTCCCAGATAATACTTGAAACGGCAAATCCGACATAAACCAGTGAAGCCAGAATCATCATTGTGGTACATATTCCACCCGGTCGAGCGAACTTCGGCAAGAACCGGCGATTGATATACAGTGTCAAGGGGACATAAAGCGCCATTGCAAATCCACCCATGTAGGCGGCGTTGAAAAGGAACCCCAGCTCGCTAACCCCCATCTGTTCCATAACGAAGGTAATCAGGCAGCCGGCGATTATCCAAATGCCCGCTATCAGCATATACCACCAGCTTAACGCCCGTTTCTTCGCCCCCCTGAAGTTCGTGTACACGATGTCGGAAACCGAGCGTGAGACACCGTCTACCAATGCGAGTTGCGTGCTGAAAAGCGTTGCCACCCCCACCAGCAAGAAAATTGTGCGCCCGGGACCGCCCCATACTTCGGCGAGCACCTGCGCTTCGTCCCAAATCAACGTTCCCTTTTCGGGCACAATCCCTTTGGGGTGCAGTACGGCGAGGGCGCCGAAGATAAAGAGCATCATGGTAACCGTGTTTAACGCCCAGAAAAAGAGAATCTGATCCTTCTTCACATAACTCCACCATGCCGCGAAACGGGTTCGGTTTTCTTCGGTATCCTCCACCACAAATCCGGTGGAAGGGACTGTTTCGGCTCGACCCCGGAGCGGATTCTGCAACTGCGGAAGACGCCCGCCCATACCGATGTTTTTGTCACGCAGGTAGAAAGTATAAAACAGGTTGGCTGTCCCGCCCGCACCGGCAAAAACCAGAGCGATGAATAGCGTCTTAACCGACATCCTCGGATCCTTGTATCCGATATTCACCACCCCGCTTCCCAACTCCTTCCAAGTGTCAGCCGACCCGATGGCAATCACGACCGCAATCAAGCCGATGGTGACAATCGCCACAAGTACTTCAATCGTCTTTTCGACGGAATTATAGATAAGTTTGGGGCCAAACAGGATCAGCGTCACCGCCCCAAATGTAATCACCGTCCAAAACGTATCGGAACCCCAGCCTCCGGGACCGATGAGCAGCGCTTTCAGCGCAAGCCCCGATGCGCGCGCCCAACCCGGCGCAATCCAACTTACGAACGTCAGGAGAATAAACAGTGGCGCAAACCCGCGCCAGACACGGCTATAACCGGTGTAGACGGTTTCGCCCGTGGCGATTGTCCAGCGTGCAACCTCAAAATTTACCCACAACTGGATGAAGATCCCCACCACCGCCGCCCAAACCATGCTCCCGCCGTATTCCGCCGCGATTCTTGGCCAAATGACGATCTCCCCCGCACCGATAGATAGGCCGACCAGAATAGCGCCGGGACCGGCTATTTTCCAGAACGGAACCGTCTTCTCGGGCAAATCCGAGGTTTTGAAGTCTTCAAGCGGCTCATAGATTTTGCTCATAAACTCTCCCTCCAAAATCTATAGTCATTTACAATTACACATTTTATGATTGTATGTTAACCAACGATGACGATATGCACCAAGACATATAAAGATTAAAAGTGTTCGCACATGGATAGACTAGTTACATGCTAGTTATATTATCGTTGGTCAGAAGAATCGTATGTCCCGCATAATCGGACGAGCCATCGTAGCGCAAACTGTTAGTTTGCGCATTCCATAATCAGAGAGATCTACCTACCGGGTAGAATCAGACTAGCGGTTAGCGAGCTCGATAGAAATCCCTCGCGTTACAAAAGTGTATTTTTACCCACCCAGGCTCTTCCCTCAGCTATACAAAATTTGGCAAGATTTGCCGGAGCCGTTGAACCTCTAACCCCGACAGATTATAGCAAAGCGCCAATATATCCTCAAGCGAAAAGGCTGTCAATTAAGAGCTTGTAGGGGACGGGCCCTGTGCCGTCCCGTGAATGATCTGATTACCGAAAATTCTCTAGACAATCCGTAGGTTGGGTTGAACGAAACCGACCAATAAACATCCGGTTTCCACCTAGGTTCCGATGATTGATGGCGTTCACAACCGCACGAAGCATTGTGAAACCCAACCTACACGCCTGGTGCGATGGTACTGCGACGAGATACAAAGCCTATTCTCTAAATTTCCTTAGTATGTTATACTTAAATTTCAAGTTACCGGTAGGTGTGGACAATCCCCCGTGCGAATGTGAGAGGTTGCAATTCTACTCCGCAGCACAAACATGGAAAGAACCTTGGAACCCCTAAATAGCTCCAATCACGCCTTTACCAAACGGGCTGAGGCGATCGCCAAATCGCTGTATCCGCACCAGATTGAGGGGGTTGCGTTTCTGCTTGGACGCCGTCGTTCACTCCTAACCGACGACATGGGGTTGGGTAAAACCCGTCAGTCCATCATTGCCATGATTGAAGCGGAACCCGAGGGACCCTATCTGGTGATATGCCCTGCGTCGGTGAAGCGGAATTGGGTACGCGAGATTGAGATAGTCCTGCCCGAAGCCCAAACCGCCATTACTGGTCCCGCTCCGTTGCCGGCGCGGGATTTCCGTGGCTGGGTTGTCCTCAACTACGACATCCTCGGAAAACATCTGGAAGGGCTGATGCAATTCGGCTGGTCGGGCATGGTATTCGACGAAGCGCACTACCTGAAAAACCACCGAAGCCAACGTTCTCGCCATGCGAGCAAGCTGGTCAAGATGACCTCCGGCGAACCGGTGGTCCACGCCTTGACGGGGACGCCGCTGACCAGCCGTCCGCGCGATCTTTTCCCGCTGCTCCAGCTCATCGAACACCCGTTGAGCAAGAGTTTTCTCAGTTTCGCGAAGCGCTATTGTGAAGGATATCAGGGAGAGTTCGGCTTGGTCGCGGACGGCGCCAGTAACATTGAGGAATTGACGCTCCAACTTCACGGCATCATGCTTCGCCGGACAAAGGATGAGGTGTTGGATCTTCCTCCCAAGTTTCGAACATGGTTGGATATCGATCTGCATCCGCACGCGGTCGAGCACTTCAACCAAGCGGTGCGCGACTTCCTTCTGACGAGTGACGAATCCTCTGAATTTCAGGATGCTCTGGAAGACGAGGATACGGAAGCGAGTCAAAGACGGCGGCGTGTTATCGGTCAACTCACGAGTGCTCGGAGGAAACTGGCGTTTGCAAAGTGTCGTGACACAATCAAAGTGGTCGAGAACGCGCTGGAACAAGGGGAAAAGGTCATTGTGTTTTCAGCCTTCGTGAACACAATCGAACGGTTTACCAAGCGCTTTGGCAACGAGGCGGTAGCCGTTTTCGGGGAGGTGCCGGCGGAGGAACGCCAAAAACGAGTTGACAGGTTTCAGGACGACCCGGAGGTAAGAGTGTTTCTCGCAAACATCCATATCGGCGGAATCGGGCTCAATCTAACCGCCGCGCGGCAGGTGGTGTTCAATGACCTTGATTGGGTACCGGCGAATCATTGGCAAGCGGAAGACCGCGCCTACCGAATCGGACAGACGGCGCCCGTCAATGTGACGTACATGATTGCGCGCGGAACGGTTGACGAATTTGTGCGAACTGTATTGGAAACCAAAGCCAGGTTGATGGAAGATCTTGTCGAAGGCAAGGCGCTCGGCGTTGAGCTGGGTAGCGATGTTGTCAGCGAACTCAAACAGATGATGAAAGTCATTCCTACCCGATTGGACGAAATCGCGGAAAACGGTCGCGGAGGAGCCCAAATGAGCTCCGTGCTTCGAGAAGCCGGCGATGTCTACATCAAAGAAAATGCTGCTTATCTGGACGAAGCTGCACGGCGGCAACTCCTCCCATATTCTCAGAAAGCCATTGAGACGTTGGCGAAAGTCCTCGCCGGACCCGAGCGAACCGTATATCGGACGGAGAGCGCCTCCAAACCGGGACAGTTCTACCAGCTTGAAGTCGTCGGTGCGGACATCACCTGCGACTGCCCCGGCTTCACCCACCGAGGAAGCTGCCGGCACGTGCGCGTTCTGAAACCGGTTCTGGTAGGAGGCAAGCCCCTACCGGAAGATTACTCGCAACTGGAGAGCCTTTAAATTATATCCGTGTTGTACGGTGCGCACTGCGCACCAGCCGTTGAGTGCGACAGCGACAATTCATCAATCGCTGATTTTCACATTATCTCCGTTTTTTGCATATAAGGTGTGTATTACCACTAGTCACTAAACACTTTCAATAAAGGGATTGGCAGATAGGGATCACCAATCATATTGCAATGCGGCATTCTTTCTACCGACTCAATCATCACACGGTAATGTAGATTTCACAATCAACGAATTGGGAGAACAAGATGGAAGAAGAACATAAACCGACCGAAACACTATATCTCATTGACGGACACGCCCAGATTTTCCGCGCCTACTACGCCATTCGCGGGGGGTTGCGCAGCCCGGCGGGGGAACCGACCCACGCCGTCTTTGGCTTTACCGGCATGTTAATCAAGCTCTTGTCCGAACTTCGTCCCCAGTATGTCGTGGCGACGATGGACATGCCGGGACCGACGTTTCGCGATGAACTTTTTGACGAGTACAAAGGAACGCGCGAAGCTACCCCCGACGACTTAATCTCACAGATACCGAGAATCACTCAGGTGCTTGAGAATTTCGCTATTCCGGTAATCGGCGTAGCGGGACTAGAGGCGGATGACGTCATTGCAACCATTACTCAGCGTGTGCTTGATGACCCGTCGTCCAAGGATGTGCACATCCGCATCATCTCAAAGGACAAGGACCTTGAGCAACTTCTCGGTGATCGTGTCACGATGTTTGATATCCATACGGACAAAACAATCGACGTGGCGTCGCTTTGGGAAGACAAAGGCATTACGCCGGACCAGGTTATCGATCTGCTGGCATTGATGGGTGATACCGTTGACAACGTGCCCGGCGTCGAAGGAGTCGGTCCAAAAACCGCCGCTAAACTCATACAAGACTTTGAATCAATTGACGGAATCTTTGCCAATATCGACAAAATAAAGGGCAAACGTCGGCAAAACCTCGAAAAAGCGCAGTCTCACCTACCCCTGTCGCGCACGCTTGTAACACTGAAGCGAGACGCCGATTTCCCGTTTTCGCTTGATCAGGCGAGAGTCAACCCGCTTGAGCCTCAGAAAATCCTGCCCCTGTTTCAAGAGTTGGGCTTTAATCGTTTCCAGCGGGAAGTGGAGCAACTTGCCGGCGGAGCCGATGCCATCTCCGCTCCGAAGACCGGGGAGCGCGAGACAAGAGGGGAGCGCGTCGCCGTTTTGGAGGAACAGACGACAGCCATTCTGGAAAAAGGCGAATACGAGACCGCGGACGGGGGCGACTATACAGCGGTTACGACATCCGATCAGTTGGAGTCGCTAGCCGCAACCCTTCGCGCGCAGCCCATCATCAGCGTCGATACCGAAACGACCAGTCTGGCGCGAGATGCGGCGCTTTGTGGATTAAGCTTTTCTTGGAAATCCGGCCACGGCGTTTACGTCCCTGTTCGCTCACCAAACCCTAGCGACCACCTTGACACTGAAACCGTTTTAACCGCATTAGGTCCGATCCTGTCAGACAGCAATCTGCACAAGTGCGGTCACAATCTGAAGTTTGACGCACAGGTGTTGTTGCGAAACGGCGTCAGGCTGCGCGGTGTGGTCTTTGACTCGATGCTTGCCAGCCTGCTCATCGATCCCGAGCAACCGGGTCACCGTCTCGACACGATCGCCTTGCTGCATCTGAATTATAAGATGATTCCTCTCTCCGACCTTATCGGAGAAGGTGAGGACGAGACAAGTATTGATACCGTTCCGCTGGCGCAGGTCACAAGCTACGCGTCGGAGGACACTGATGTCGTATTGCGTCTTTATCACCACCTTCTGCCAAAGTTGGAAGAAATGGGCATGACCGCCCTCGTGCGGGACATCGAATCACCTCTGGCTCCAATCATCGCGGAGATTGAGTTTAACGGCGTTGTCTGCGATCCGGAGGAGTTGAAGCGCCAAGGCGATGTCATAAACGTGCGGATCGACGCGCTGAGAGGCGAAATATGGGAGCTTGCCGGCGGCGAATTTCACTTGGAGTCCACGCACCAACTCGGGGATGTGCTTTTCAACAAACTCGGTTTTGAACCGGTGAAAAAGACGAAGAGCGGCAGATATGGAACGGACGTGACTGTCTTGGAACGTTTAGCCGCGAAGGAGGATGCGAACGATCCGCCAACGGCGGTGCCGCGCCTCGTTATCGAGTATCGGCAACTCACCAAGTTGGCGAGCACCTACCTTGGGCAACTACGGAGCGCCGTGAATAAGGACACCGGGCGCATTCATGCGACATTTCACCAACTCACCACCGCGACGGGACGTCTGGCATCGCACGGCCCGAACCTGCAGAATATCCCGGTGCGCACCGAAGTGGGCCGCCAGATTCGCAAAGCGTTCAAAGCGCCTGAAGGCTGCAAGCTGATTTGCGCGGACTATTCGCAAATCGAACTCCGCTTGCTCGCGCATTTCAGCGAGGACCCAAATCTGATTGAAGTCTTTGAGCAGGGATTGGACATCCACACCTCCGTGGCTTCGCAGGTGTATGGCGTCCCCGCCGAAGCGGTGACTCGCGAGCAACGCGACCAAGCGAAGACCATTAACTTCGGAATCATCTACGGGATTTCCGCATTCGGCCTTTCCCAACGAATTAAGGGTATGGACATGAAAACCGCGACGGCGTTAATCAACGATTACAAGGAGCGTTACCCGGGTATCGACGCCTTCCTGAACCGGTGTATTCAACACGTTTTGGAACACGGCTACGTTGCCACAATCACCGGTCGGAGACGCGCCATCCCGGAGATTCACTCGCCGAACCGAAATCGGCAGAGTCAAGGCGAGCGGTTGGCATTCAACACCGTCGTTCAGGGGAGCGCGGCGGACTTGATCAAAGCGGCAATGGTTAACGTGCAGAACCGGATTGAAAGGGACGGTTTACCGCTGAAACTACTGCTCCAGATCCACGACGAGTTGGTCTACGAAACGCCGGATTCGCTTGCCGAAGATCACGCCGCCATCGTGCGAGACGAGATGGAACACGCGATGGAGTTGAGGGTCCCCCTTCTCACCGACGTGGGAATTGGGGATAACTGGATGTCCGCCAAGTCTGACTAAGGGTGGGACAAGTGAAACGTATCTAATTTGCAGCGATAATCGGAAGGTAGGTTATACACTTTTAATCAAGGAAGATACTCAGTTCTCAAGAAAATGTGGTTTCTGTGCGAATGGCTCCACCCGAAACGAACTTTTCCACAAGTTCTTGACCTCACCGCTTGTGCGATGAAACCTGTTTCATGTACGCGTCCCTGCCAAATATGGGTTTCTTGTTCTCCATGCGAGACTTTCTTGCGAAAAGCCTAAGACCGCGATCAGCAAGCGGCAGCTTTACGGGCACATGCCCACCCCGATGCGACTCTCGAATCGCGATAGCCATTTCCAAGACCTTGCGTCCATTATCGCCACTGCTTCGAGGTTCAATATTTAACTCAAGCGCATCGACAATAGATTGCACGCTAGCTACATTTCGATCCCCCGGCCAGCGCCAACCATCATCGTCATAATGCTCACTGCTCTGTTTCCCGTAGACGCTAGTATCGGGGAGAACATCGCGCACCCGTTTGAGGTCAGCCCACGAAGGGTGATCCTCACAATCCTCCGCCTTCCAGAGCGTTACAAAACCGTTATTGCTCCGAAACACGCCACGGCTGCACGATACCTCGAATCCGCTACCTCGCGCATCGGGACGACGGTGCATGAATGCTTCAATTCCGTTCACAAACCGGAGATATCCCGCACCTCCCTGATCGTGGTCGCTCACCGGATCTTCGGTAACCCAACCTATTGCCCAAGCCACGTCGGCATCGTCGGCAAAAAGGCGCATTAGGCTAAGTTGCTGGCAACCGCCTCCGGACAGCTCGGACCCGCTTCCACCAGTAAACGTGATGCTCTCAACCTCGCCTAGTTCGCCCGAATCGATAATCTCTTTGGCTTTCCAGTATGCAGGCAAGTTGCGATCCATGTCGCCTGCGCCAAACTTAATGCCTTTCGATCGGCAGGTTTCCACCATGCAGTCCGCATCCTCCAGCGATGCGGCAAGCGGTTTCTCGCACAAGATTGCTTTGACACCCGCCTCGGCACAGCCGATAACAACCGTCGGATTTGGAGTCACGGGTAGGATAGGCGCAGCAATATCTATCCGCTCCTTCGCAAGCATTTCTGTGTAGTCACTGTATCCAGGGACGTTAAAGCTCGTGCAAAACAGCTCCAAGTTTTCAGGGTCGGTGTCCGCGATGGCAACAACATCCGTCAAAGGATTCAGGACGTATGCCCGCGCATGTTGCGTTCCCTTTCTGCCGCCGCCAATTATTCCAACTCGATATTTTGCCATTTTCTAATCCCTAGGATCTCGTGGGTTCAGTTCATAGTTGTGTGTATGATTGGTGGATTCTTGGAGGGAATCGATCGTTATTCCCTACATGTCTGACGTGGCTATTGGTGCTACGCACCTGCGTTCCGTGAATTCGGACAACTATGGTTCAGTCATTGAAACGGCACCGGGATTTTGTCTCCATGCCAAGGGAAGGCATAGCTTGGTTGATTCGCAAAGCGCTTCATGCCGATGTCTAGACGGATACTCGTCGCCGGTGGGAGTTGAACCGCGAAATACTTGCCATTGATCGGCACAACTTTGTCAATCGGTTCTCTCTTTTCCCGCATCCATGTGTACGGATTTTTCTCCAACCCCTGCTGGCTTACTTCATTGAAGCGCACATCGGTGAACCTGTGTTCGCCGAATGCCCCTGCCCCCACAATCAAGTTGCGAGCTTCAGTTGTGCTGAGATTCACCAGTTGAACTCCTGTTGCGTCAGATTCCAGTTTGTCCACGAGAGCAGTCACATCACGCGGCAAACCCGGTCTCTCCCTATCCGGATCGAAGTAGCGCACACTAGCACGCAGGAGTCCGCCGTTATAAACCGACTGCGGGGCACCCAACATGACTTGCGTCAGCCCCTTCGTGAAAACGGGGTTGTAGGCATACGCATTTTCGGCGATGAGTGTCGCAAGATCACGAGTATCGCGCCGGATATGCTCAGACGCCGAAAGCGCCATGCGATACTCGGATCGCAATATCTGCTCGGGCCAATCCGGATTGCGACCGTCATAGTAATTGAAACGCGCCATGTTCTGATGGCCGTCCCGCAACTGGACATTTTTTTCTGCCGAATCCTCCACTTGATTCCAATCGCGTTCGATGTCGCCCGCGCGTATCCTTGCGAACAGTTCGTAATCCTCGGTAGACATCGAGGCGTGGTACAAATGAGCAATTTCAAGTACCCGCATCGGTTGATAACTGTCCCAGCCATCGGGGCCGTACCGGGCAGGCGTGAGAAGTTGCCCATCTTCACGGGTGATTGAGTTTTCTAACAGTAGGTTAATCTGCGAACGCAGGAGGTCGAGATAGCCAAAGTCGCCGGTAAGCAGCAACGCACATTCAACCGCAGTGATGAGACCGTGAAACATGATGTTGAGCCCTTGGTAGTGATTCCATCCGTACAGTCCACCCCACCACTGTCCGTGCCGATTTTCTCCAATCTTGCCCGTCGGACCAACGTTATCCGGCAGAATCCCGCTGTTCTCCCGCGTTCGTTCCATCCAAGCTTCCGTGTAGTCTAGCACCCATTTTTTGTACTTCTCATCACTCGTGTAGAGAAAGGCGTTGGTCACCAGTCCGACGGCAGCCAGATTGTTGGACGAGTCGCTATTGAGGACGATTTTGTCGAACAGAGCTATAATCTCGTCCGCACGCGCCGGATTCTCCCACCAACCATCTTCCAATTCCTTCACAACGGGATAAAGGCTTGCTCGCACGCCCATGGGTTTTGGAATCCACGGATCCTGCAGGGCGGGATGTCCTCCCTGCAGATACGCCATAGTCTGGTGCAGCGTCGCGCTGTGCCAAGGGCCGCCGCCGGTTTGCGACGGAGAACGGAGGATTTTATGTTTTTTATCGTAATTCGGGGCATGCGCATCCTCGCCGATGTACCACCCAGCAAACTGCTTCGCGCGCCGCACGTTTTCCGAGACCGTCGGACAGGCGAGTCCGAAATCGTAGAACGCCATGTTACCTTCGCCTTTGTGATGCCATTCCGCATCCCCGGGATGCGCCAAACTATAGTATTCCCGGTAAGCGCTCTGCGTGAACCGAGGGTGTTTCCGGTGAACAATTCCTTCGTCACTGATACGGGTTGACGCGTTCCATGCCGTTAAAGCCATATCCAGTAGGCTCTCATCCGCACCCATTGCGTAGAAAAGCCCCCAGTTGTAACACCTCTCATAAAGGTCATCGAGATCATCGGAAAACAGAAATGCGCCGCCAGGTTCAGTGTGCTTTTTTATCATCAGCGGAGCGGCTTCTTCCATGAGGTTTATCAACTGACGCTCAAGGAGCGCCCATGCGGGGGGCGCCGTGATTTCGGTTGCTTTGATTGTCGTAAGTCCGGGAATTAAGACGGGATTCACTGAGACATTTGCCGATGCCATGATTTCTGACTCCGTGTATTATGTTAGAACCTGTTTGAATAGTCATTTCGAGTAGAATCATGCGTATCGAAACCGAGTTTTTTCCTCAAAACTTGGTTTCTTTCAACCACAACTCTGTGGGTTGCGCAGTGCGCGCCGTACAAACGGGACTTTTCAAACAGGATCTTAGGTTAGGTACGATGAAGGGATTGAACCTGTAGGGCAGTGTTTAGCTCTGCTTTGGAGGTCTGATTCAAGAACGAGTTTCGTTTCTATAGTCATTTTAACTAAGGATTATACATTTAGGACTAGACAGTTCGCTCCGCATCTTTAATGGGAGCGAGTTTGCGCGCGATAGGAGGTCGCGATTCGGAGATCGCTCCTACAATCGATTGGATGCCTCACCGTGAAAGTCCTAAATGAATTTCATTTCCACACTTAACTCTGAAGAGTTTTGAACTAAAGCCCGTAAAACTGGAACCGTGCTAACTTGCCGGACGCGCGATGAATTGCGCAACTACGAACCAATCGCTAGTTGGAGTGGCAGGGAATTAGGCGGTCGGTTGCATTTTCGCGTATCAAGCCTTTTTCCAACCTTCGAATCTTCTATTCACTTGCCTCCGTGCCAAGGAAAGGCATAGCTTGGTTGATTCACGAATCGTTTCATGCCTACATCCAAGCGGATACTCGCCGAGGGAGGAAGTTCCACCGCAAAGTACGTCGCATCAACAGGCACGTTTCGCTTTGCCGGTTCGGTGCCTGGCTCCGCCTCATCGGAATTCGCTTCCTCGAATTGCACCTGAGTAAACTGATGTTCTCCGAAAGCGCCTGCCTGGACGACGAGGTTTCGAGACTCGGTTCTGTTGAGATTCACAAGCTGGATCCCGGTTTCATTGGGTTCAACTCTATCAACTAGCGCCGCCACATCTTTAGGTAGACCGGCTCGGGCATTCCCCGGATCGAAGTAGCGTACCTGCGCACGCAGCAAGCCGCCGTTGTAGACGGGTTGCGGCGACCCCATGGTTACCTGCGTCAGTCCTTTGGTGACAACCGGATTCGGCGGCCACAGGTTTTCGGCAATAATTTGAGAAACATCACGGGCATCGCCTTGCATGAACCGGAACATTCCCAGGACATATTCATATTCCGCCTGCAACCGCCTTTCGGGCCAATCGGGGTTTTTGCCATCATAGTATTGAAAACGTGCTTCAAGGTTTCCACTGCTCCGATCTCCAGCCACGTCAATCGCATTCCAATCGCTGTCCCTTTCTCCGTCGCGCAACCGTAGGATTAACTCATAGTCCCTCGCATCCATCGAAGCGTGGTATACGCGCGCCAACCACTGGATACCTCTCGGCTGGTATCCCTCCCAGCCATCAGGCGTGATTCGCGTCGGCACGAGGAGTTGACCATCCTCACGCGTCTTTGCCATGCTTAACAAGAACGCTATCTGCGATCTTATCAACTCGAGATAGCCGTAATCGCCGGTAAGTAACAGGGCGCATTCTGCCGCGATGGTCGCTGCAAGGAACGCATTACGCGCGGAGTTCCGACTGTTCCAACCGTAAACCCCGCCCCACCATTGCCCTGCCCGCTGCTCGCCGATTCTCCCAGTGGGTCCCACGTTATCCGGTATGATTCCACCGTTATCCCGCGTCCGTTCCATCCAGGCTTCCGTATAATCCAAAACCCACTGTTTGTATTTTTGCTCTCCGGTATAGAGATAGGCATTGGTGATAAGACCAGTTGCTGCCAGATTGTCGGGTACATCGCCGTTCAGTACCACGTCCTCGAAGATTTTCAGAATCTCTTCGGCGCGCGCCGGATCCTCGAACCAGTTGTCCTCCAAATCTACCACAACGGGATGTAGATTTGAGCGTTGTGCATGTCCCCTCGCCACGCCGCCCGGATAATACACAGGGTCGAGCAGGAATTTCACCATTTCAAGGTCGGCATGGAAACGGGGACCGACGGCGCCGTGAAATGGGGAGCGAATGATTTTGTAGGTTGGGTTATAATTCGGGGCTTCCGGATCCTCGCCCATGTACATCCCCGCGAACCGTTTGGCTCGTCGGATGTTTTCGGGATTGGTGGGGTCAGCCAAGCCGAAACAGTAAAACGACTGATTGCCTTCACCCATGTGAAACCAGTCGGCAGGACCATTGAGATTGTAGTATTCGTTGTGGAGTTGCACCCGGAAGTTCGGATGTACGGGATCGTCGTCCCGACGCGCAACGCTATCATCATAGAATCGGGTAATGGCATTCCATTCACGGAGCCCGGTTTCAAGCACCCGATCATCCCCGCCGATAGCATAGAGCAACCCTTTGTAGGAATGTGCTTCGTATGTGTCGTCCACATCGTCTACTCTGTACGGCGTACCGTCCGGACGCGCATATTTCTTTGCCGCTAGATCGACAGCCGCCTCCATAATGCTTATAAGTTCACGCTCCAAGAGCGCCCATCCGGGTGGGGGTGAAACCCGTGTCGCCTTGATATGTGTCAATTCAGACATGGAGACCGCATTTCCCGATGTGTCAGCGGCGGTCATAGCCATACCTCCAGAGTTCGCAGATAGGAATTTCGCGGGGTTTCAAACTCCCTTGACGCGATTGCTTTCGGCACGGAGTTATTTGCGGGGATGGTATAATGGGTGAGACGTAAAGGTGTAGCGCTTGTATTTCTGCCGCGGATTCACGATGAATTTCCATTATCGCATAGAACGGCTGATCACGCAACAGCTAATCTTCGTGCTGTGATGGGAACTTCATGTGAGATAGGGTTATGGTAACTGTTTAGTCTATTAATCTGTTTTGGGAATGTTGGTTCGCCGTGCTGCAGTTTAATTCCCGTTCCCACGCCAAGAGCGTGATGTAGGAGCGATCTCCAGGTCGCGATTTCCTGTTGGCGCGTGAGTTCTGGACTGAACTAAACAGTTACGGGTTATGGATTACAGGCGGGGACGGCAAACTCTATTGATAGCACGCCATTATTCCGACAGGGATAATGGCGCGCTATCAAGAAGCTGTTCCACGGGTACGGTTCATTTCTCGCCGCTCCGTGAATCTCCGACCAGCAGTAGACATGGGAAGAAATCTGTCTTAGCATTCAAAAAATCTCTAGCTGCCCTCCACAATCGCGATCTCCTCATCGGTCAAGCCGTAGAGCCAATAGACCACCTGATCGATGAGCGCGACGGTTTGCTGGATGCGCGTGAGCAAGGGATCCAGTTTGGCGAGGCTGGCTGTAAACTTGCGTTTCAACGATTCTTGGAAGTTTCGGCTAGATGGATCAACGCGGATCGTCCCACGGTTTTTCTTGAGGATATCAAGCAGTTGGTCAAGAGATAGAGGTTCTTCAGGGTTAAGTGTGGGAATGGAACTTGCTATAGGAAGGCATGTTTGCCCATGGGTTCAAATTGATTGCAATAATTACCAATATGGTGCTGGAGACCCGATGTATACGCTTTTGACCTAACCGTTCGACATTCTCAACTCTGGGTGGTTTCCGTCGAGATGGGGACAGATATACAGGGCTTCCGTAGAACGCGCAAATTGATGATTTCGGCAATAATTTGACGTCACGGCAAAGCTTTTGTAGGGAATAACGATCGTTATTCCCTACCGCCTAACTACGCGCATTTGAGCGCACGACTGCGACAATCCTAAGATTATTTCATTTTCCACACTTAACTCTGAAGAGCCGAGATAGATTACAGTAACTTTGGATCTTTGTCTTGCTCTGCAGCGAATCAATTTCTTTTCCGATTTCTTGTCCCAGCCAATATAGGAAGTTTCGAATCTCCTCTCCTTTCGCTTTATTCATCTGAACCATTCGCTCCGCGAGGAAGGCAAGCAGGTCGTGGACGATGTCGGCACGTTCTGGATCAACGGCAAGATGGTGCTTGACGAACCCCTGAACGCAGTCCGTGCTGCCTTTGCTGAGGCAAAATTCGTAAAGCGTTTTGGCTTTTTCGAGTTGGCGGGCACGATCGTCGAGAGGGGTCGTGAAGTAAATGCGCCGGATAGGAAGTAGATTAAGATGCTTTATCTTGGTTTCTACGTAAAGCTTACCAAGCCTTGGAGCAATTCGTAACCGAAGAAATCGTTGCAGAAGTTTGGAATTTAATAAACAACAGAGGTATTCATAATTTACATCTAATGCGGCATCTGTCTTTCGGAAAGAGCTGAACAGGTTATTGCTCAAATATAACTGCTCTCGATCAATGGCAGTAGTAAACTGTTCCCCTGTACGAACAATAATAACCTTTGGTGCTAGTTAATTGGTACATGATTTTCAATGACATACTATATCTAGGTTGTTAGCAGGTCAGGTAGGCGCAACATTTGTCAACCGCGCATAATCGCACATCATCGTGTCAGTATATAGTATGTCATTTATGATTTAAATACTACATATACTAGCACCATTGGTTAATAAGCTTCGGCCGAGTGAACCATGTTGCATGCACCAAATCTGGGGTCATTCCCTTGCTGTTAGGAGTACAAATTGTTGGATCGTAGTTCACGTAGCGACCATTCCAATGAATATAATACGGTTCTATGACATCTCCAGATTTCTCGCCTATTAGCAAAGGTTTGTGGAGCGGTGTAAGGACATCCACTGATTCTGGAAACAGTTCAGCCCGTTTATGCCGCGTATGTATACCTTCATGGGTCTCACAGATGGACTCATAATCTATACCTACATCGGTCAATTTATTGGATATTGCCTCAGTTTTATCGTCAAGGAGGAGATTAAATCGGAAATCGAGTTGTTTATTATAGGAGTTACGCAGTTGAGTGAAAATAGTTTATAATTTGAGCATGAATCCACCCAAATATACTGACACTGACTATATTGATTTCTTGGTTGGCGCTCAGAAAAGTTACAGTTGTCTTGAAGCGGAAAAAGTTCAACCCCAAGCTGATAACCCACCGGCTCATGATTCGATAACACGGCTGCTGCATCGGGAGGATCCCGACAGCGGCAAACTGTGGCGCGAATCGAAACATCAGGTGAAATTGGAATCCGGCATTTTAGTTATAGATGACTCGACTCTGGATAAACCGTATTCACAAAAGATTGAACTGGTAACAAAACACTGGTCAGGGAAACACCACCGAGTTGTGAATGGGATTAACTTGGTCACTTTGCTGTGGACGGATGGCGATAGACATATTCCATGCGATTATCGAATCTATGATAAAGCCAAAGACGGCTTGACGAAAAATGACCATTTCCGCGCCATGCTTGAAGAAGCGAAAACACGCGGTTTTGCTCCTGAATGTGTGTGTTTTGATAGTTGGTATGCCAGTCTAAAGAATCTAAAAGCGGTGCGAGATCATGGTTGGACATGGGTCACTCGTCTAGCTCCCAACCGACTTGTCAGTAAAGATTATTCCGGTAACCGTCCGGTGAGTACGCTCCCAATTGAACCCACGGGGACAACTGTTCATCTAAAAGGTTATGGATTGGTTCGAATATTCAAGGTTGACACTCCAGAAGGTGACATTGAATATTGGGCAACAAATGATTTACAGATGGACGCATTGACGCGTCTCAAATATACGGAATGGTCTTGGACAATAGAAGAATATCATCGCGGGATTAAGCAATTTGTTGGCATTGAGCGAGGACAAGTGCGCTCTGCTCGCACTCAAAGAAATCATATTGGTTTAGCGCTGAGAGCCTTTCTGAGAATTGAGCACTACTGTTATCATACCGGGGTCAGTTGGTTTGAAGCAAAACTCTCTATTGTCAGAGATGCGGTGCGTGCTTACTTGGCAGAACCTCTCTACACGCTTGAACCAACTGCGTAACTCCTATATTATTCCAACTCTTATATCGAATTTGATCTACGTTAGCCAGTTTTATATGAGTCGATCTATAAGGAACTATTCGACACATTATGTAGTCAACTGGCGTCTTCCCCGATATAGCCCTGACAATAATAACGTCATGATCGACGTCTTCAAACGGCTTTGTCAAATGGGCGATTTCCACAAGTGTATGGCCATTTAACAAATAATCCCTTGTGCGATGGTATGCTTTAATCAGTAAGCTGTCGGGCAACACCATCGCAAAATTCCCATCCATACGGGTCATACCCAACCCAATAGCTATGAAATACGGGTAGTAGTTGAGATTATCAATGTTAAGATTTCGTAAATAGCTGTAGTCTTCCTCCGTAAGCATGTTTTTCTTACCGGCCCATGGTGGATTTCCTATCACACCGTCAAACCCCGAATTGTCTTTCTCCCGCCCATATTCATCGCGAAATATTTCGGGAAACTCAATTTCCCAATGGAAGAATCGTTTTTCAGTCGCTATCTCTTGCGCCCTGCGATAGCAGAGCAGGTTTTCAAGAGCGCTCGTGTCTCTGGAACGGAGGAACCTTAAAACTTGATGATAGTCGGTGCGAGAGACATCGTTCCCGAAGTAAACGCTCGTCCAGAGATTCGCTACTCCTTTGTGAAAACGGAGCATTTTCTGGGCAATGTCCAATTCGTGTTCCTTCGCGTGGATCTGGTCTGCAGTTCGACTCTCAGTCTGCTCAATCAGCAAGTAGTGTCCTATGGCAGTTGCGACTGTGTCGGTAAAAGGGAAAGGCATCACTATTTGTGTTTGAGACTCGCTGGTTTGACGACGGCCTTCATCTGATCCCGGCAGGTTGGATAGATTTTCAATCTTCGCTCCGATCAGCGAGTTGCCGCAACGGATGTGATGGTCGAGGAACGAGAGTGGTTCTCCCTTCGCCACCGTGTGTAACCATAGTGAGAGTTTCGCCAATTCCACCGCCATCGGGTTGAGGTCAACCCCGTAAACGCACGACTCCACAACGCGCCGCCGCCAATAGGCAAGTTCCGTCTCCTCGCTTCCCGTTTCGGTCATGAACGGAGCATCCGGGTGAGTAATCAGTTCCTCGGCGAGATAATCGACGACACCCACGAGAAAATGACCACTGCCTGTGGCTGGATCAAGAACCTTGAGTGATAAAATTTCATTGACGCTTTTGTCCTTGCAAAGCGGCGCTAGTGTGTTCTGGACGATGTACCGCACGATATAATCGGGCGTGTAGTAGCTTCCTGTCGCCTTTCGCTCGCCCTTGTCGGTCAGCAGATAGATCTCTCCCTTCCGATAGGCGACCTTCTGATTGGAGCGGGACGGTGGTGCGACCGTTTCGCTTTTCTTCTTTGAAACGATGACCAGATCTTGATCGGCGATTTGCGGTTGATATTCAAGCAAACCTTCGTAAATATTTCCCAGATGACGCACGTCGAGATCACGGTAGGTGATGTGTTCGCCTTTCTCCGTCCGTGTCAAGAGTTCGATAACCCGTGCCAATGTAGCGTCGTCAAGTTTGTGTTCTTCAAGAAACGGATGGTGCTTCGGATTGAAAAGCCCGCCATTGTATTGCGGGATGTGGTCTTCCCAACCGTCATTGACAAGCGTAAATAGATCTTGCAGCCTTGTCCAGTAGCTACTTGCCCCCGGTGCGAAATCGATATCGTCATCCAGTTTTCCGTGTATGTCGGCTGCCAAATGGTCGAGGCTATACTGGACCGCGTAATTTCGGTTGTCAAGGGGTAACAACCTCCGACTTTCAGCGTAGAGGATAAACAGGAGGCGATACAGCAGAATCAGAGAGTTGGCATGAATTTCGTCGAGCGGAGGGTTATCTTTGTCGAAACCGTTGCGCGGGAAATCGAGGAAACCGCCGATGAGCAGGCGTAGGGCATCGTAAACACGATTCTTCAGGTCATCGGAAACAGCGATGGTGTGTTGCTGGCTATCCGCCAATACGAGGTCAAGGAACGATCTCCCGCTCGCATCGGGGGTAAAAGCGTCACGCCGAAAGAGACAGTAGAAATATCGGAAACTGTCTAAATCTCCATCTGTACTAAGAAGCGCGGCGAGGTCTACTTCATAGAAACTGTCCATCCGATAGCTGGTTTCACGATGGTAGAGCCGCCACTGTCTACCGTTGGTCAGGATGCCCCAGTCTTTATCCGCACATCGGAGATAGAAGTCGATTTGGTAGTTCGGATTCTGGTTGTTGAACGGGTCGCCCGTACCCTCCACCTTCCGATCCAGGTTGCGGGACCACGCCTTGGCGTCGCCGAGGGCGAGAGCGGTTTGGAATAGCCGGTTTGTGTTAATGTGAGATTGTGCCGCGTCGTGGGAATCCTCCGAGGCGAAGAAGGCATAATCGGGGCGTTTGACTCCCTGCGGCGTTTGGAGAGTAGGTTGCACCTCGAACACGTGCCCCAACCATTTCAGCAGCGGTTGGATGAGCTCATGTTCGAGCTGTGCCTCATTGTGGTTCGGCGCATTCGGTGCAACAGCATCCAAAAGCTGCTTGATTGCGGCATAGTCCGATTCGATTTCAGGTGTATCCACCCACTGCGGTTGTTCAACGATGAGGGATTCGAGGTAGTAGTCCGAAAAGAGCGACTGATTTTTTACGGCGGCGGGAAGTGTTTTGGCTTTGATAGACATCGGTGGGTCCGGTCTTGCTATAGGGTTTTTAACCTATGGGTACCCTGAGTGTTTGGTTCGTGGCAGCGATTCGTGATTTGGCGATCGACCATCAGTGCCACGTACCTCAGGCTGTTCAACCGTATAAATCTCAACGCAGATGACAGGTTAGCTCGACTTTGTACATTTTAACGGCATGACGAACGGCGTCAATCAAGCGTTGAAGAAACGCGGGCGAGATTTTGATTATCTCGGTGTTTTGGTAGACCATTGAAAAAGTCTCTCGGCATTTACGAGTCGTAAGGCAGGGGGTTAAACCCTGACCAGCAGGATGATTGAGCTATTCGGTGCGTCTAAAAGTCAGAGAGCAGTAGCTAATGGCTAGTGGTTAGCGAAAACACTAGGTTCTGTTGACATTTCATCGCAACCGGGCAGTCAAGCGCGATACACAGACACATACCCCTACGATTCAGCCTTTCTCGGCGAATGACAAACGCGCCTCAGATCGATGTCAACAGTGCCTAGAACACTTCCTGCTTTTACTGGTCACTGACCATCAAGCGACTGGATAGGGAGTGCGATAGAGATCCACTGGTAACTGGCCACTGTTATTTCTCTGACCACTAATTATTGGGCACTTCGACGGCACAAGTCCCCTACAGGTCAGTTTTGTACAAAGTCCAGGTTAGTCCTTGTCGTTAAACCGGCTAAAAACAGCTATCAAAGGAAAACTCGCACAGATTATCAGTGCCCCGAGGGATATCACGCTCGCGTTCGCGCTGAGAAGACCTGATGCCAAACCCAGGAGAAAAGCGGCGATAATGATCGTAACAGTGATGTTCCAACGCATGTTGAACGTCTCTCATAACATTTCAATGTAGTATTTGTAGGGTTGCAAATGTTAACGCTTAAGCGCTATGCGCCGTTTCATTCCCTCTCTTCGCATGTCCGTAAATTTCACGCATAGTTTTTCTTTCCCTTCCATCCTTCCTACGGTTCCTTCTTTCGCTTGACTGCCCGTCAGGATGGATATATAATTGGACTTAGGTCCGTCATGCTGAAAACATGACTGAAAATTGAGATAATGCCTCATTGGGTATCGCAAGTGAGGCTTGTGCACAACAGTCCCCATATCGCGAATTTCGGATTATTGGAGGTCGCGCCAATGCCGAAGGTACTAACTGCAGACGCCATCGAACAATACCATCGGGAGGGTTACTACTACCCAATCAGAATTCTGGACGATGAGGGAGTTGCATCCAATCGGAAGCGGCTTGAGGAATTCGAGTCGCGTCAGGGCAAACCGGTGGAGGGAGCGCAGCGGAGCAAATCTCATCTGCTCTTCAAATGGGTAGATGACCTGATGCGGAATTCAAAATTACTGGACGCCGTCGAAGACCTGATTGGCCCCGAACTCCTCTGCTGGAACACGATATTCTGGATTAAGGAGGCGGGGAGTCAAAGCTACGTCTCTTGGCATCAAGACCTTCGCTACTGGGGGCTTGATGCCAATGACCTGGTCAGCGTGTGGTTGGCGCTGTCGCCGGCGACGCTTGAGAGCGGATGTATTCGCGTGTTGCCGAGGAGTCACACGGGAGACTTGCTGCCTCACAACGATGAATACGAGCAGGACAACCTCTTGACCCGCGGGCAGGAAATTGCGGTAAAGGTCGATGAAGCGAAAACTGTTGCCATGCCGCTAGAACCCGGCGAAATTTCGTTGCACAATGTGCGGTTGGCGCATGCTTCCGGTCCGAACCGTTCAAGTGATCGCCGCATCGGTATCTCACTCCATTATATGCCCACCCGATCGAAACAGATGATTGGGGAGTGGGACACGGCGGCGCTCGTCCGCGGCGAGGATCGATTTGGTCATTTTACTCTTACGCCGCGTCCCTCCAAGGACCTTGACCCGTCGGCAGTGCAGTTTCACGAAAAGGCGACCGACGCCACCCGAAAGATTTTATATAAAGACGCCCAAGAAAATCGGCACACGATATAACCGATTCACAGGTTGTTTTTGAGGAATCGATAGCATGTTAGTCAACAGGATAATTAAGGCAAGTAGGGGCGTCGAATTGCTGAACCACAGGAGGTCAGTCCCACCACACTCACAAGTTCGAAGCATTGTCGAACTCTCGTTGTTTCTAAACAACGGGAAACAAATGTAGTCCACCCAACAGAGTCCGGATATTTCTATCGCTGCCCTTATCATCTCGCGAGTTGATCGCCCTGACTATGACCTCGATACTCTTGCCGCGACGGGGCTTGTGGAATGGGTTCATTATGTTTCTCATAACTTTCTTGGTTCTTCAGAGTTAAGTGTGGGAATGAAACTTGCTATAGGTACATGCGTTTTTTTCTATGAGTGCAAGTTGATTTGAATACGATGCGATATGACTCTGGAGGCTCCGATGTATGCGCTTTTAACACAACTGCTTGATATTCCTAATTACCACGTGATTTCTGCCGAGATTGAGACAGATAAAATCACACTGGACATTGAATCCACATCTCAGACAACAGCATGTCCTCACTGTGGTAAAACCTCAAAAACGTTGCACGAAAGACACCGTCGCATGGTTCGCGACCTTCCTATCAGTGGCAAGCCGACTTATCTACGCTTTATCAGGCGCCGATTCTTTTGTGACGACTGTCACCGCGCGTTCTCTGAGTCCCTAGGCTTTGTCGACGAGCGACGTGATTACACCCGTCGTTACCAACATTGGATATTCCTTCAAGTTCGAGAGAACAACATCAGTGCAGTACGTCGGGTTGAACAGCTAACTTATGACCAGATTGAAAGCATCTTCCTCCACGAAGCCGGATGCCGTATCCCTCTAACCCCCTTTGCCGACCTCCAACGTTTGGGTATTGACGAAATTGCGTTGCGTAAGGGAAGAGGAAACTTTGCCTTGATTCTGAGCAACCTAGACACAAAAGAAATCGTTGATGTGCTCAAATCGCGAACCCAAGAGAAACTTAGGGCACGACTTGAACGGCTATCAGCTTTTGAACGTGCACAGATTCAAGAAGTCGCCATCGATATGTGGAGTCCCTATGATGCGGTCTGTGCTGAGTTGTTGCCCCACGCGGTTATTACTGCCGACCGGTTTCATGTGATGCAGGCAGTCAACCGGGAACTCAAGCAGTTGAAGAATCAGCAAAAGAAAGTACACCCTCAAGCACTGAAAGGTGCTCACTATGCGCTGTTAAAAAATCGACAAGACTTAACCGATAAGCAGCAAGCGGCGCTTGAGCACGTATATCAAGTGTCTCCTTTGGTCAAGACAGCTCATCGGCTCAAGGAGTGTTTGCGACATATCTTTGAGTGTAAGTCCACAAAAGAAAAGGCAATTAAGCGCCTACGGAAATGGAATCTCATTGCTGAGAAAGCGGGGTTGTTTCCGCAATTCCGTAGGACGCTGGCAAACTGGATACACCGAATTGCCAATTACTTTTGTCACCGCACGACTAGTGGCATTGTCGAAGGCATTAACAACAAAATCAAACTCATCAAGCGCCGGGCTTTTGGATTTCGAAACTTTGAGCATTTCCGAATCCGAGTCATTGCAGCATTCTTATAGCTAACTCCTTTTCCACACTTAACTCTGAAGAGCCACTTTCTTTAACTCCCTTCCAAGCCAATGTGTCAGCGTTTTCCAATGCGCCGGAAGGCGCATTGGAAAACGCTGACACATTGGGCATCTCAACAAAATGGGCTAAATAATCACCATCTTCATCTAGAAATAGATTCACGGTGAACCCGTCAAACACATCCTTATTCATTTCCAACTCTGGATAAAATCCTCCACGTCGAACCCCGCAGGCATCTCCGTCAACCGGTATCTCATCACCCTCGACGTTCTATCAACGACGCACCGCTCAATCTCAGCTTCTATTCTCTCAAACAGGATTGAAAAACGCTCCCGGAGCTGATTCGCCTCGTCTTCGGAAAAACGCTGAGCAAAATCCCTAATCGCGTGGAAACCGATCCGGTGCTCCCCTGTCGCCTTAATCTGTTCCTCTAGCGAAAGATTGACGTTCTCCCGAGATTTCAACGTGTGCAGTTTGTCAACCCGCTTCGATAGGAACACGACGCACACCATCCGCCCTTCATCCCCCGGATGCAACGTTTCTAGTCCATTCATGAAAGCCGCTCTATCCCCCTTCAGGACGGCGCGAAGGGTAGACTCCACCACATCGCACTGTTCTTGGTACAACCGAGTGAACTCTCGAAACCGGTCGCGTATTCTTCGCGGGAGAGAATTGGTGAATTCCAATTCCCAGCCATGTGCATTAACAACCGGGAATACCGGACCGCCCAGAGCGCGATAGCCGAGATGAACCGTGCGCCGCAACTTCGTACTGTAGTTGCTGCCCCAGTGCAACATGAAGTGGGTATAGACAATCCCATCCCCCGCTTTAAGCTCAATTGGCGTGCCTCCCGGCATCGGCTGCTGCGGGTTCGTTAGCAGGTGTTGGTGTTCCTCCTCGGTATTTGGGCGGGCGTGACTACCCGGCACCACCCAAAACACACTGTCATCGTACAGCGGGATATTCCATTGAACATAACCGGGTGCGTTAGCCAGCATATCCATCTGCATACCGCGCAAGGGCGCTTGCGCAACGGGATTCACATCGCGATGCCAACTCGCAGGTCCATGATCCCGCGGAGGACTGCACATCAGCGCCATCAATGTGACTGCAGCGTCTGACGAACGCATCAGTTGTTGGCTCACGCCTAGTGTGTTCTCATGCAGGCAAAACTCCACCGTGTCCGCGGTTTTTTCGTTAACGACCTCGTTGAAAAATACCCTCGGTTGGGCGGCAGTTTCCCAAGTCCCGCCCGGCGGGTCGTCCGGTTTGCGCTCACGCCGCCACACCGCCTTCTGTCGATCGACGAGTATTTCAAAACTCGTCCGGAGCGCATCCAATTGATCTGGCGGGATGACCTGCGGCAGTATGATGAATCCGTCGTCCAATAGTTGCTGTGGATTGACTTTCATAGTTGTTAACCTTGAAGGAGTCTTCGATGTTTGCAAGTGTTTAGTGGCTGGAAGTTAGTGGTTAGCAAAAAAATCATGTAGCCGTAGGGCGAGCGCTGAAAATTCACCCCCAGGGGAAACGCATCTGATTTTTCAGCGATAATCCGTAGGTTGGGTTGAACGATCAAGCGACTGAATAAGGAGTGCGATAGAGATCCTGCCAACCAAAAAACGCCCGGCGTTCCTCCTAGGTTTTGATGCTCAACCGTGCTCAAGACCTCACAAAGCATAGTGAAACCCAACGGACACGCCATTCAGGAAACCTGAATGTTGGGTTTCACTCCCTCTACCCACAAGACAGTGTTGTTGTGAGGCGAATTCTCTCTTGGCGTTCACGCGGATTCGTGTTTGACCGTTCAACCCAACCTACGCGACTGACGACACATCTTGCTCATGACAGTCGCCAAATGTTCGCGGCTGTACCTCCCAATATCAAATCGCGATCAGCTTCATTCAGAAACGGTAATCCTTCGCGGATAAGTCTGAGTTCCTCGCTCAACGAGAGCCAGTTGTGCTTCGCGCGGTGATGCCCCGGATATCCGGTGCCCCAGACTGCTCGTTCAGCGCCAAAAGCATCGATTAGAGCTTTGATAAACGGGTGCACATCCTCAAACGGAAACGCCTCACTGGAACGTCCCGCTATGTCCGATATCTTAACATATACATTCTCGTACTGCGCGAGGGATAGTATCGGCTCAAACTCCGACATGCCGCTCGATATCTTCGGGGCACCCATGTGATCGAGAATCAGTTTCAGGCGGGGGTACTGTCGGGCAATTCCCTCCACCTGATCGGCATAGGCGGGATTAAGGTGGAATTGAATCACGGCGTCGAGCGCGTCAATTTCCTCCCACATGGCGCGATTCTGATCTGTGAGAAGAATCTTTTCATCGCGATAGTAGAGCGGGTGGAACCGAAATCCGGCGAGGTTACGCTCATTAACCCAGTAACGGACGAGTTCGGGGTTGTCCGCAGCCTGCGGATCAATCAGCCCGTGCCCAACAAATCGGTCCGGAAAACGTGATACAGAATCCGCAATGTAGCCGTTGTCCCATGTGGACCAGCTCGTTTGCACCAAGACACACCAATCAACACCGTGGACATCCATTTCGGCTAAGAGCTCATCGGCAGTGCCCGGCTCGTCCGGATACGATTTCCAAGTGGGTGCCGTCGGTCCAATCGGGTACTTGGGCGGATCGATTTCCCAAATATGAACGTGCGTGTCAACAATCATAAGCAATCTCCTAAGTGTTTAGTGCAAACCCAGCAGGCACTGATAAGCAACGAATGAAATTTATATCTTCTCTTTAACGATTGAAGATTTTCGCTGGAGCGAAAGCCCTGTATTAGTGTTATGTATGTCGCCATGCCTTGGCTATGTCTTGCACTCCGGCGGAGTGCCATGTCTGTAGCAAAGAAACGATGGGCTCTTCCGCTCCAGAGGAGCGGCATGTGGATATCTGGGATAAATGGCAAATCGATTCCAGTTATTATAAGACAGTACCACTCAGAATTATCTTTACAATAATAGGGCGAACCTCCGTTGAACCACACCGCCTCCAAATATCAAAGGCGATTTCCTGTATTCATGGTAGATGTCAATAGACAAACAGTCTTTAGGGCCAATCGGGCGCATGAACTACCTTTTCGCGCCCGTCTTTGCTCCTTTCCCTCGCAGGTATTCGATCATTTCTTTTCTGCCGCGATCAACGGCAAAATCGAGAGGCATCCAGCCCGGATCGGTTTCGGCATTGATTTTGGCACCGGCTTTCAACATGAGGTTCGCCTGATCGAGGTAACCCGACCACTCAGCGAGCGTGTGCATGGGAGTCCAATTGCCATACGCTTCACCTTGAGCGTTTACATCGGCGCCATGCTGTATGAGCAATTCGGTAATCCGAACAAAACTGGCTTTGGATCCACGTCGCGGACGCATGGCCCAATGGAGTGGTGTCAATCCTTCGGCATCCACGGCAGTCGCACAAGTCGGATTGTCTTCGAGCAGATCCTGAACAACTCCCAACATACCAAAGTGGGACGCAGTCAAGATATCGATTTCCGCACCTTTTGCCAGAAGATAATCCATTACAGCCTCGGCTTCCTCGCAAGCGCCGTAGATAAGCGATGCGCACTGTAGCGGCGTGTAATCACGATGATCACGGGCATCGATCAGGTTGGGGGTCTCTTTGAGCATGCGTCGAACAGCGTCCAGCAACCCTGCTCTAGCAGCCGTGAAGATGTCATATTCGGCGCCATGGTCAGCCAGATATTGTACGATTTTCCGATATTGCGGACGATGCCAAACCACCTTTTCCGCCGCGATCTGAATCAAGCTGCGCCCACCGCTATTCACCCGTGCGTTGGCGAGCCGGTGGTCTCCTTCAAGAAGCCCTTTTACCGCCGAAAGATCGCCCTCTCGGACAGCGTTAACAATTGCGTCCATTTGTGTTCCATAGTCATCTGTCTGGGCGCCTAAGGGTGACATGGCGGCACAAAACATACTACCAAGAATGAGTACTGCGCCAAAGATTGTGTACGTGACTTTTGACCTCATATTCCGGGGAATCCCAATCCGAATCCCATTTCGCTTGAACAACAGTGCGGATGTGTGGATACTCCTAGATTTCGACCGTATTAACACTGTTAGGAACCGGTCTTCTTGGCAACAATCACAAACTCGCCACCGATATAAGCACTTTGGTGAGTCCAACTCCCAGGTGCAGCGTCCGGAGCAGGTTTGTTAATTCGTGCCAAGTCTAAGACTTCCACAAGTGAAAGGTCAGCGTCAAGGAGCCCGTTAAATATATCGTCCATATAATGCCTGAATTCGATTCCCCCGTCATCACGGCGATTTACGAACTCACGGTACGGCTTAGTGACACAGTAATCTTCACCGTCCCACCTAATAAAATGCACGGCGGGTTGCGCCATGTCTGTTCTATATAGTCCACCCAAGCGCAATACTCTGGCGACCTCCGAGTAAACTCGTCGAATATCTGGAACGTAACAAGGAGTCATCGCGTACACGATGTCAAAGGATTCAGGTTGTAGTTCGGATAAGTCACGTATATCCCCATGGACTGTATTGACCTCATACCCGTAGTGGGCAGCGGCTTTAGTGTCAGAATCTAGTTGCCCCTCGGCTATATCAACGACTGTTACACGGGCTCCTAGCAAGGCAAACACCGCTGACTGTTGTCCGCCACCACACGAAAGGCAAAGCACCTCCTTTCCTTCAACATCAGTTAATATGCTTCGAGGAGACATATTCACCAGTTCCAACGGCTTTCTACGCCCCACAATTTTAGGGGAATCGCCACAGATAAATTGGCGGAGTTCGTCAAGCTCAAGGTCCAACCACGGGATTGAATAGCCGCACCCCTTCTCGACTTCCCGTTCCCAAAGCGCTTGATTTGCTACGGATATTTCATCTATGTGCTTCATCATCCACTTCTTACGTTCCATTGAATTGAGGTAGGTTTAGTTGCTCGGCACGCCGGAGGCATATGGTGGAAGGCGGTGTAAATGTCCGGCAAACCACAAGTAATCTACAAGCCCAAGAACAGGGTTATAGTGTAGAGGAAAGATCTACAATTTGATAATCGAAGAATGATAGAACAAACCAAACTACGCAGGTGCCAAGATAATCAGAAATCTTGGCATGTAATCTCCAACCTTTTAATATCCCTTCTCTTTATCGACCACATTCTGCAACGGCTCGCCCTTCACGTACCGGTGCAAGTTCTCCACAAACCGCCCCATCGTTCGTTTTGGGAAATGCTGTGAGCCGCCCGCAGTGTGGGATGTCAAAATCACATTGGGTAGCGTCCACAACGGACTGTCCTCGGGACAGGGTTCCGTGTAGGTGACATCCAGTCCAACTCCCGCTAGTCTGCCGGACTGTAGCGCCGCAATCATCGCCTCTTCATCCACCACCTTTCCCCGACTGACATTTACGAGAAAACTGCCCGCCTTCAATCGGTCAAAGAGATCTTGAGATAGCAGTTTGTGCGTTTCCGCCGTGATCGGGCAGCAGACCATGACACCATCGGACTGTGACATGAGTTCGGGCAGATAGTCCATCTTCTCCAACCGGTCAACGGACGTGGGCGTCTCCATGTCTTCGGGGTCGACGGCAATGACCTGAAACTCGAAGGCTTTGGCGCGATCCGCAACTGCGCGCCCGATACCGCCCAACCCGATAATCCCCATGGTCATGCCGGCAAGTTCCAGACACGGCGCCTCCCGCCACTGCTTGTTTCTCATGAATTCCAACTGCGTGTGGATGCCCCGCGTCAACGAGAGCAGCAGGGCAAACGCATGTTCGGCGATCTGCGGCCCAAACAGCCCGCCCGCATTCGTCAATACGATGTCGCTGTTCCTGAATTTCTTGTACAGATGCCCTTCCGCACCGGCGTGAGGCTGCTGCACCCACTTCAGCCCATCAGCCCGGTCAAAATCGGATTCGGAGAGAATCCCGAACAGAACCTCAACACCGGAGAGATGGTCTCCCAGTTTTTCTCCCTCTGGCAGAAATGTCACCTCGGCCTCGGACGGCGCATCTTTCAACAGCTCCTCAACTTCGGTCCCATATCGACTGCCAATTAACACACGAACCATCGTCAGTTCTCCTTTAGAGCCTGTTTGAAAAGTCATTTGATTCGATTTCGCATCAAGTAGATGGAAGCGATGTATACCATAGTTTCAGCAGTCTTAGGAAAGCGTTCATAATCCAAAGTCAATCGACGAAACCAACCAAGCCAAGAGAATGTGCGTTCAACAATCCATCGTAACGGAACAACTTCAAACCCCTGCTGCCCTAGCGTAGATGCAATCTCTAGTTGACACTGATGAGCCAGATATAACCAGTCTTCTAATTCGCCGCGATAGGCGGCATCGGCACACACCAACTGAATTGTTATGTACCAGCTAAACACTTCTGTTAGTAACTCGATAGCTATCTGATTGTCACTAACATTGGCATCAGTGACTTTGACCATCAATGGAATACCCGTCGTATCCGTTACCAGATGGCGTTTGCGTCCTTTGACCTTCTTGTGACCATCAAATCCTCTAGTCTCCGCCAGTTCCGTCGTCTTAACGGATTGGCTGTCAATGATAGCTGCTGTCGGTGATGGTTGTTTGCCGCCATCACAACGTGTTTGTTCGCGAAGTGCCTGATGAATCAAGAGCCATGTGTTGTCGACTTGCCACTTTCTGAAATGGTAATAGACGGTTTGCCACGGTGGCATATTATGGGGTAGCATTCGCCACTGGCAACCGGACTTGACGACATAAAAGATAGCATTGATGATTAAGCACATCTCCCATTTTGGAGGTCTGCCTAATGGTTGAGGGGCTGGCAGAAACGAGGACAGTTTCTCCCACTGTGCATCAGTCAAATCACTGGGATAACGCTTGCGGTTCATGTTTACTCCTTTCATTGGTTCAGATTTAACTGCTCCAATGAGTAAACGTAAACATCAACCGTTCAGACAACTTTTTTCTTTTTCTAATAGGTTCTTGAGGGCATTTACCCCAAAATAGCCCTTTCTCTAAGGCGATTCCGGACTTTTCAAACAGGCTCTTAGGTTTTGACTTTAACAGTTGAACATCCCAATGCCTTGCAACGGTAATTTTTCATCTGTAATTTCAGGGACGAGGACGTGTTGACACTCGTGCGCGTTGTGCCCGCAATTCGAAGATGAATACCCTATCGTAGGGGCGAGGTTCCCTCGCCCGATGGGTTGGGAAACCCAACTCCCACTTTCTGCCTCGCCTAGTCTCGTTCATCGCTTCAAGGCTAAGCGTTGGGATTCACGGTTCCCATTCAACTCAACCTGCGTAATGTCAAATGTCAACAGACCTTAATGATTGTTAGCCGCTACATGCGTACAATTCGTTGTGCCTTTACCCCTCTTTTATAGAACTGCCACGTAGGGAACGCAGATCTACGTCCCCTACACCATGACGTACATAAGGGCAACGATTCTTACTGAATCCTTAAAACTTTCAAAGGTACCGCTTGATAAGATCTGCTATGTCATCATGTCCCTTTTTCTCCGCCCAAGCGAGCGGTGTTGCCCACTCCGCGCCGGCAAGCGTTGGATCGGCGCCGCGCTCGAGATAGAGACGCGCAAGCTCGTATTTTCCCCAGCGCACCGCCCAACCGAGCGGCGAAGATTGCAAGAGATCATCGATCACGTTCAAGTCGGCGCCATAGTCGAGGAGGATGCCGCCAAATGTGACGCGTTCAGGTTCGGTCATGATGGGTTCACCCCAGACAACGCCGCAAGCCGCCAGATCATGGGCAAGCCGGTAGCCGTAACGCCCTATCAGATTGGGGCTGACGCCATGCTCCAAGATCATCCGAAAAATCTCGGGATAAACAGTGCGGTCAAAGTCGGGAAACATACGGTGAGGGTTGGTGCGCCAAAGGCGAAGCGGTTGCTCCAGCAGACTAAACCAGCGATTGTCATCCGGTTCCCAATCGAGTTGGCGCAAACACATCCCCACGATATTCGGATCGCCCCCGCAGCTAGCCGCCCACAGCAGTTCCTCGGCGAGCGACGGGTCGTTGTGGAGGGCAACCGCAGCGGCGGACGTCTCGCCTTCGAGTCCGGCGGTTACCGGATCCAATACGCCGCCATATCTAAACAGTAATCCCTTCATTTTCTCGTCGCGATTGTTATACGCGTTGCCCACCGGATTGCCGCTGGCATAGATGCTGGCGTTGGGATCGGCGCCGCGTTCGAGCAGGAGTTCCGCAATCTCATACTGCGAACTTCTCGCTGCGTGTGCCAGTGGTTCCCCCCACGAATAGGGTTTGGATTCGTAATCGTGGAGTTGATGTCTGTCGTCGGGATCGAGGCCCAAATCGAGCAGCGTACGGGTCATCTCAAGATTGTCGTTCTCCACGGCAATCTGGAGAAGACCGTCCCGTTTGCTGTCGACAGATTCAAAGCGGCTGGGCTGTTCGTCCGCATACGCGCGAACGAAGTCGAAATCGCCGAGCGCGACCGCAGATTCGAGCGATTGTTTGCATCCCGCCTGGAGGAGAATACCGGCGCTGATTAGACAACCCTCGTTGACAGGTCTGTTTCGCCCGCGGATTTTGTGAACGGCGCCGTCAAGAGGAGACTGCCCCTCGGGCGTGAGATGGGTAATATCGGCATCGCGCGTGAGAAGTTCTTGAACGAGTTGGTAACGACCATGAGACGCCGCCGCATAAATAACGCTGCCCCCATTCCGGTGGCAGGCATCAATCAAATCGGGCTGCAGATCGAGAATGGTCAACGCATCCGTACTTCGCCCTTTTCGGACGGCTTCAAACAGCGCGTCATTCTCTTCGGTAATAGTGATGTTCTTGCACGCGGCGAGTTTGCGTTTTTCGTCCTCTTCCCGTAAGATGTGCACAATCTCATCGAGCCCCCGTTCGCGGGCGATAGTAAGCGCGCCGGTGGCATCGCGGTGGGGGTAGATGCCGTGCGTGTGATCCGCGCCCGCTTCCATTAGGACGCGCACGGCGTCGGAGTGCCGATTCATAACCGCGTAATGAATGGCGCGGTGTTCGTCGTTCTCCGCCATGTGAACGTTGACCAGATTGGGCTGGAGCTCAAGAATCTGTTGAATCTTGGATACATCGCCCACCTTGGCGGCATCGCATAGGTCGGCGACTCTGTAGATTTCATTTGTTGCCATGCTTGTCCTCCGTTACTTCTCGGCTTGAATAAACCAAATCAGATTTATACACAATCGAAACTAAGGTGCATGTATCTTCAATGAACATTTAACAGTCTGCCTGCATGGCGCTCCACTGGAGCGTTAGTCGGTTATACATCCGCATTCTATAGGCATTTCGCTCCACCGGAGCGAGACTCTTGAAGTAGCGTTACGCCTTTGTAGCTAAGCGTTGGTTATGTCATGCACTCCAGCGGAGTGCTATGTCAATAGCCAAGGGTTGCCGGTTTTTTCCGCTCCAGAGGAGCGGAATGTGAACATCCAAGATAAATGGTACGGCAACTAATGACACCAATGGGCAATAATGAGATTAACGGTCGTTACACCATTCACTCTTGATATCATAAGCAATTGCCACGTGTTTGCGCTAGAAATCAATAAACCAAACAATTGCTACTTCTGCTTGGCCCCTCTCAACTCAAACGCCTTAACTATGATATACGCGATTAAGGCAAAGATGAATATCACCAAATACATCCAGGCAATCGCCTGAAGAGTTTCAATGATGGTCCGATATATCTCCAATATCCATCGCTCGTGATTCAACTTCAAAACCTGATCATCTTTGGTCGGTGCGCTTATATACCGTTCTCGCTGATGTACCCGAACGCCGCCCGAAATGCCGACGACATAAGTGGCAAATTTCACATATCGATTCCACGCGCTGCTGATTTCATCCTGGATGATGCGCCTAAATATGGTGGATATCGGCTTGCTAAACATCTTCACAACGCAAAGTGAGACAAAAGCCGCTAACACGAATGTAACGACCAGTAATGAAAAAAACATAAACCCTCCACTCGCCTCCGATTAAAACGAGATACGTATCAATTCCAGAGAGAAAATCTCATCTGCCTCGGGCTGAACGTCCCCCGTGGAAGTGAGTTCCTCACCCCAGCCCCGCGTAAAACGGTGTGCGTACCATATTCCCGCGGCAGATCCGACCATATTCGCCAAGACATACGATTTGGTGTTCTCCCCATCAATGTCGGCAAGAAGGAGGACTCCGGTGCCGGAAAGCGCACCTACGAGCGCACCGATCATAATTAGTCTCGCACGCCCAGTGGTGTACTCTTCTTTGTCGGTCAATTTGTAGCCGAGATACGTTCCTAGCGGCAAACCCAGCGTGGAGGCGAGTACATAGGCGCGCGGACGTTCGACTGTTTCGATTTCGCCCGATTCAAAGGTAAAGTCGCCTAATCCGGAGAGGTGCGTTAATCCGGCGGCGTATAGACTGCCGATGACGCCTCCCATAGAGATGAGGTGCGCCCGTCCCTGCGAAATGGATTTGTCTCGAAATAGTCTCGATGTCCCCCAGACGCCCGCTGGCACACCGATCATTGCTGACGCCGTATAGATTTTCGCTTGCGTCCAATTTTCAAGATTTTCAATATCGAGAAGATACGGAATGGCAATGCCGTACAACCCGCCGACCAACCCGCCGTTGGTAAGCAAATCGGATTCGCCCTTCTCAAACCATCTGTGATTGCTCAGTGAGTGAGCAATTAGTCCGCTCAAAGGCGTGGCAAGCATCGCACTAGCCAAATAAGCTTTGTCGTTCTCGGATTCAAAAAAGATAGGAACGCCGAATCCATAGAGTGTGCCCGCGTAACTCCCCCACTGAATGAGTTTGGAACGCCCGGCGCCGAGCCGATAATTTTCGGTGGCTTTGAGTGCACCCCAAAACGTCCCGCCGCCCATCAGCAGTTCGAGTCCGATTATCTGCCGTGCCGAACTCATCTCGAGCAATCGAGCCGTCCCCGGCCCGTACAACAGAAGCCCGTACATCGTTGCATCAAACACCATGCGTTTCCTGCCCTCCTGTTGTTCCTCTAGAGTGACTTCATCCTCACTGCGGATGTCGAGACGACCCTCCGGTACAAAACTGAAAAAGACAATACTCGTGAAGCAACAAAGAACGGTAATAATCTTGGGCGCCCTATTTCTGCTATTGCTTGGCGCGTTCGTGAGATTTTTCATAATATTTGGATGATTAACGTGATTCTGATTCGACTGAGTGACTTCTGCTCACATAGTCGTCTTGTTGGCGATTTTTTGATTGAATATTATTGCGATAAACGTACGGTAGGAGCAATCTTCTGATCGCGGCCTACTGCACAAGCGCAACTATACCACAATCAAAGTGCTTGTTCAACCCGGCCCGGTCACATATCCACGGCAGTCGCCACTGGTTTTGGAGTGTGAACGCGTCCGGGCTGGTCGTTCACTTGCCGATACGGTGCCTGACATGCCCCTTTTGTGCTGAATCAGGCAATACAGTGCTTTACTGCGATCCTTTGGGTGTTTAACCGCGCAGGTCCAAAACCCAAAGGGCTGTGCCACCAATTCACTTATCGTCGTCACTCGATTCGGCTCGGTGGCGGACGGATGATGCATGAGGACATCCTGCTTGCCGTCCCTGTTGAAGTCCACCAGCCAAGTGTATTCCTCGTTTGGCATGGCGACCTTTATCTTTTGAGGCCGCCGGGCAAACAGCCCCCGACCCGGCACGCCCAGATAGACGCGCAGTTCTTCCCAACTGTGCTGTACTAGTAGGTCTGAGCGTCTGTCACCGTTCACATCCCCAATCAGCACGGACAGGTGGGCTGTTTTTTCCCCTGAATCGCCGGGGTACGATCTGATTTTGCGGGTAGCACTCGGTTCGTCGGGGTAGACACTACCATCCATGCTGTAAAACTCGAGGTCTAGCGACCCGGAACCCGTTAGAAGCGTGCCGACAACCATGCCGATAGCCTTGAGGAGCCTAGGCTTGATGGTTGTGATCATCATGTCGACCTGACCATCGTGGTCGAGGTCCTGTTGCCCCAACCCGAACGGGATGCCATCCGACTCAATTGCAGCGCCGACATCCGGCGCAAACACGGTGCCGTCAGGTGTTGGCGCACCGAAGTGTACCTCGTAGGTGGAGTGCATCCGCCACAGGCTCCCGCCCAAAAGCGAGAAAACCACGAGATCGGCGACGCCATCGCCGTTTTGGTCGGTTAACGAGTGAAGCACCCTCCCCTCCATGTTTCCGATTGGCTGATGGTCTTTGCGACGCCGGCGCACCCCATGCGGAGCGATGAGCGAGGTGATCGTATCGGAGTCGAATGCCACGTCGGTCGTGAAAGTCTTGGCCTCCGGGGCAAAGAGCCCATACTCGTCTTGGTAATGAATTTCAAAGCGATCATCGCTCCAGTACACTAGGTCGCTGCGGCCGTCTCGATTATAATCCGTCTCGTGGATGCCGCTCCGACCCCAAGGGTCGTAACGATAGCCGCCGTCCCCGTAAAGCCTAGCCATCTCGGCGCGAGGACCGACTTTTACTGCATCGGCGAACGTGCCATCGCTCGTTTGGATGAACATCCGGAAACCATCTACATCCGGCACTACGAGATCATCGCGGCCGTCTTCGTTGAGGTCACGAGTGAGGTCTACATGGGGAATTTCACCGCTGCGAGGCGGATTGAAGTTGGACGTAACCGCTACGAGAGCGTGCTCCGTCGCGGATTCGGGATCGAACCAGTTCAGCCTGCCAGGCTCGTAGGTAATCAACCGGTCGTGTCCGTTGATGTTTGCCACGTCGACGAACAACACGTCACGGCAGAGCGTTGTATCAAGGTACGGAGCCCAGGCGTCGTTCTCGAACACGTAGATACGGGTGCGGCGATCACCGTTGTCGTCAATGTTCACCACGGCAAGTTCAGCGATGGCACCGCCGAGAAGAAACCCCGTTAAAACGGTTTGGTGTACTGCGACGTCGGTGGCAACTTCGTACTGGTCGAAAGTGAATTCTAGGGGATCTGGCGTCATCGGACCGACCGCTTCGCCAGGCATGTTCGAACACCCCAATAGGAACACTCTAAACACCAGCATGGAGAGCAGGCTCCATCGACAATGCGGTGTGCAGCCGGTGGTCGAGTCCGGTGTTGCGGAATAAAGGCGATTGACGGATGGGTTGTGCTCTTTCATTGTTATTTTCCTTTCGGTTTTTCCACATATTAACAATGATAATTATTTTAACAGCGTTAATATACTAGCAAAAAAATATAGCGGTTTTCGCCAAACAGTTTAAAATCTATGACTTCAAACCCTCAATCATCGTGTGGATCACCATGTCGATCAATTTATCTTTCTCCGTCCAGGGGAAATCGGGAAAGTCGATCAGGAGCAAAGTGACACCGTGAACCGCTGACCACAGCGCCTGACCGGTGGTTTCGACATCCACTTGACGGAATTTTTTCTGCCGAATACACTCGGAAACCATGGTACTCAGGTAGTTGAACACCTTTTCGCCAACCGATCCTTCTTGCAGACCCAAACCCTTTTGGAACTGAGGACGCACAACAAATGCCAGCTTGTAATCTTGCGGATATTTTAGACCGAATTCGACATAGGCTTTTCCACTCCTTCTCAGGGTTTCGACAGGGGCGCTTTTATCTTTTCTTAGCAGGTCAAGCGTGTTCAACAGGTTCAGGAGAGTTTCTTTGCAAACAGAATCCAGGAGATCTGCCTTGTCTTTATAATAAAGGTAGATCGTCGTCGGTGAATAATCGATCATGTCGGCTATCTTTCGCATGGAGACGCTCTCGTAGCCTTCAGCGACGAACAGCTCTCGCGCCGCAGAAAGAATCCGATGCCGTAACTGCTCTTTTTCCCTTGCTCTCCGTTCTTTTACGCCCATTGTTTACTCGTAATTTACATAGTAATTTAACTTAACATCGTTAAGTATATCGAATATTTTTCCCCATGTCAAGTATTTTTTTGCATCCGTGGAGAATTTCTCTGTCCTCAAAGGGCTAAGCTCGACTTTGTACGTTTGTAAGGTGGGATTAAACGAACAGTATAGAAATCAAGTTAAGGGAGTTACTCTAGTATCGGTGAGGTTTTCCGTCGTACCAGATACGGTAGGTGCGGTTTCCAACCGCACCGGGTCACGCCCTTACGGAAACAAGCGCCATTAATTATCTGCTGTGGCGCAACCATCAATCAATGGATTGGTAATCCCGTCCGATAGAGGCCCTCTTCGGATCGCGGCTCCCCGAACACCGGGAAATTGTCGGGAATCGGAATTCCCTCTTACCGCAATGGCAGCCATCACTTGGTAACACTCTTTCGCAAGATTTGCAGCACATCGACGGCGTGAATCAGGTGTTTCCAATGCGGGGTGAGAAAATCACACGTTTGGTGGCGGCGGCGCATGCGACATCTTAGCCTTTTGCGGAGAGCGCTCGTTCGCGGAGTTCCTCTGCGGACAGGTTTTCCACGCGGGTAGCCATGTACCAAACGTTGCCTTGACTGTCCTTTACTCCCGCGGTACGGTCGCCGTAGAACTGGCTTTCGGGTTGCGCGATAGACTCTCCGCCAGCCTTCAGCGCGCGGGAGTATGCCGCATCGACATCCTCCGTGTACACATACAACATCCCGGGAACAGGCTGCCTTCCTCGAGCCGCGCCCATCATGACGACGGAATCGCCTATCCGAACTTCGGCGTGTCTCGTTATGCCGTCCAGACCGGGAACGCGTTCAGTTTCCTCGGCGTCAAACGCTTCCTTCAAGAAAGTGATAAGCGCTTCGACATCCTGGACAACAAGGTAGGGGGTTACCGTATGGTAACCTTCAGGCGGAGATGACATAAAGTTGCCTCCTTAAGTTTGCGATTCCCAGACAAAGACCTGTTTCTTGTAGATAGTTTCAAACCCGTTACGCTCCAAATTCCCAAGTGATGTCTCAAGCATGGCGAGGGTTTCGCTGCAAGCGAAGTGGCAACCGAGTTCGGCGGCACGATTCAGCCGTGCCCTTATGAGCGCATTTTGTCCGCCCTTTCCCCTGTGTTCTTCCGCCGTCCCTGCCCAGCCAAGGTAAGCGAAATCAGCGTGCGTCACCAGCATTGCGGCGCTGACGGGAGTGCCGTTTTCATACGCTAGAAAGTGGTCAAAGCCGGGTTGATCGACGCTATGGAAGAAGAATGCGCCGCCCCAAGGTTCGTAGATATGCGTGATTGCATCGGCACAACTTTCGACCTCACGTCGGGAAACACGCTCAACTCCGAGATGCGTTTCGTGTGGCGTTACCTCTTCAACAGGGCGAATCAGCGTAGGATACTCAGTGCCTTGAAATGGCTTGAAACCGCTGCCTCGTAGCCATGTGACGATCTCCGCTTGTTGAGGATTCGGGCTAAGCCAGAAGAAGAATCGCTCAACCTGTGATGCTTTCAATGTGTTCAGAACCTTTAACAGGTCGGTCTGAGACACCGTTGTCCCGCACCCAAAATAGTGAGCAGCGTTTCCGTTGGCAGATGGATACGGCGACGGCCCCGATGGCGGATCTGTCGTAACGATAGCATTACCAACTTCTTCCCACCTCTGTTCACCCGACCTTGAGCAGCCTAACTCTTTCTGTTTGATGACTTTGAGATGGTTGGCGATTTCATAAGGCGGCATATTCTTAAAGCTTTCTAAACTCGATTGGATAACCGGTGCCAAGACCTCTAATTCTAGTATTAGACGAGGCCTTTCTCATTTTCTCCTTTCGAATTACGCTACTATCCCCCATTAGGGTTTGAGCGAAAGAGAGTATGGTGTTCCTACATCTGTGGGATGCCTATCCCCACTCTAGAGGCGAAATCCGATTATAATATCGAAGATAGAATCTTGAATGTCCACATCTCCTCCAATTGGTGTTGACTGGTGCAGCGTATCGGGCGGTTGGTAGACCACCGAGTTGACCAGAATTTGCTGGTTTTTCATAACTGAAATATAGTAATGTATTAGGAAGTTTCACATATGCGATTTTCTAAGGAGGATTCCGATGAGTTGGACTTTGGTCGCCCAAGTAGCGGGGTTAGTGGTGTTGTACATAGGTGGAATATTAGGCGTTGGGTATTTTATATCAAATTCAATAGGGAAGCGAATTGACGACTTACGTTCTCAGATGACAAGGGAGCACGATGTACTATCTAAGAAAGTTGATTTCTTAACTGAAAAAGTAATAGACCATGTAACTGACTATTCAATCCACAACAAGATCTGATTTTAGTTAGTCCCCAGATGTTAATAGTCTAAGCAATTTTCATTTCTTAATCGGGCTTTCAAACGACAGCCAGTAACCGTCGGAATCTTTGAAATAAAAGACATCCATATTGTTGCCAACAAAGGGTTCGCCTACCTGAACGCCGCGTTCTTTGAACTCTTCGTGCGCCGCTTTGGCATCTTCACACATGAAATATAGCGTAAGCCCGGGCCCACGATTCACGGGAGGTCCGCCGTGAGTCTTCTGCAGCATCAATGCGCTATCACCGTGCTCAACCCGGCACCACCTCAATTCGTCGTCCTCCACCCACTTGTCTTGCAGTTCATGACATTTCCCCATTTAGAAGCGGTTCTAGGAATTGTCCGGTATAAGACTGCTCCGTGTTCGCAATCGCTTCCGGCGGTCCGGTTGCAATCACACTGCCTCCGTTGTGACCGCCCTCCGGACCGAGGTCGATCACATAGTCTGCGGTTTTAATCACGTCAAGGTGGTGTTCGATAACGATGACCGTGTGTCCCGCATCGACAAGCCCGTTAAGCGCGTCGAGCAGTTTCTGGATGTCCGCCAGATGCAGCCCGGTGGTCGGTTCGTCAAGGATGTAAAGATTGTGTTTGCCGCGTTTGATTTTTCCGAGTTCCGTTGCCAGTTTGACGCGCTGCGCCTCGCCTCCAGAGAGGATAGTAGCGGGATGACCGACTTTGAGATAACCCAGTCCAAGAGCGTTGAGCACGGACAGTTTGTGGAGGATGAGTTTCTCGTTCGCAAAAAATGCGACGGCGTCCTCAATCGACATATCAAGCACGTCGGCAATGGTTTTACCCTGATACGTGACTTCAAGCGTTTCGTCGTTGTAGCGCGCCCCTTTGCAGGTTGGGCACGGAACTTCAACATCGGGCATAAACGCGAGGCTTGTCTTGATTGAACCATCACCCGCACATTCTTCACAGCGACCGCCCTTGACGTTGAAGCTGAACCGGGAGGCAGTGTAACCGCGTTCTTTGGCTTCTGGCGTCGACGCGAAACGCTTGCGGATGTTGTCGTAAAAGCCAATGTAGGTCGCGGGATTGGAGCGCGGCGAACGACCGATGGGAGACTGGTCGATGTTGATGACATCACCGAAATGCTCGTGACCGGTGAGGTCATCGTGATCGCCGGAGAACACGCGGCTATCGTGGTACAGGTTATACAATTTCTTGTAAAGGATTTCGTGAATAAGTGTGCTTTTGCCCGATCCGGACGCTCCCGTGATACAGGTAAAGATACCTATTGGTATTTCGATATCAATATTGTTGAGGTTATTCGCACGTGCGCCTTTGATGTGCAATACCTTGGTGTTCTTTTGGCGGCGTTGGTCGGGAACGTCAATCTTCCGTGTGCCGCCAAGGTATTGCGCGGTTGGCGATTCGCGGCATTCCAAGACCTCCTTAAGGGGACCGCTTGCGACAACGTGACCACCGTGCACCCCCGGACCGGGCCCCATCTCGATGATGTGATCGGCGGCGCGAATGGTTTCCTCATCATGCTCGACAACGATGACGGTATTGCCGATGTCGCGCAGGCGTTGTATAGTGTTTATCATCTTGACGTTGTCTTTGGGATGCAGACCGATACTAGGTTCATCAAGCACATAGAGCATCCCCATAAGCCCCGAACCGATCTGCGTGGAGAGTCGAATGCGCTGAGACTCACCGCCCGAAAGCGTGCCAGACGGGCGGTTGAGGTTGAGGTAGTCGAGACCGATACCGATGAGGAGTTCCAGGCGGGACGTGATTTCAAAAAGAATCTGCGAGGCGACTTTCTTCTGCCCATCCGGAAGCGTGAGTTTGTTCAGGAAGGACAACAGTTCCGGCAGGTGCATCTCGCCGAGGGCATGAATATTGTAATTCTCGATAGTGACCAAAAGGCGTTGTTTCTTGAGCCGCTCGCCGCCGCAGTCCGGACAAAGGTTCTCGACCATCACTTTGCGCAGGTAATCCTCCATGTGTCCGTGAGCGGTGCCCTGTTGTCGATAGCGGCGGTAATGGCGCTCTATCTGATTGATAACGCCGTCGTAACGAAACTCGCGTCCGATGTAACTGGCGCCGGTCTTGGCTTCGGGCGGCTGTTCAACCACAACCCGTTCCCCTTTTGTCCCGTAAAGGAGTAAATCCTTAACCTCGTCGGATAGGTCTTTGTACGGGGTGTCGAGATCGAAATTGTATTTATTCGACAGACTGTAGAGAATGCGTCCGCCCCATGAATTGACATTGTATTGCAGTGCCTCTTTGACGAAGGCGCCCTCGCGCAGGCTGCGGTCTTTGTCGGGGGCAACGAGGTCGGGATGCGCTTTGAGATAGGTGCCCAAACCCGAACAGGTGATGCATGCACCCGCCGGGTCGTTGAAGGTAAACATGCCGTGGTGCATGCGGCCCGCGACAACGCGAATCGACGAACAACCGAGCTTTTCGTAGAAGGACTCCGCGGCTTTCGCGTTCGTTGGGTCAAGCACGTGGAAACTCAGAAAGCCTTCACCGACAACTTCAAGACCGTGCGTCAGCGAGGTGACAATCTGTTTGTCGAGACCTTTGCGGGTGACAAAGCGATCGACAATCACTTCGATGAGGTAGTCCTCGTCTTCGTCAAGGTCGATTTCCTCGCTGAGATCGTGGAATTTATCGTCAATGCACACGCGGCGGTAACCCTTGGTGCGAATTTCGTCGAATAGATAGGGGTAATCCTCGCCGTAGATTTTGAGCACCGGTGCGCGAACTTCAACCTCGGTGCCCTCGGGCAACGAAAGCATGTGCTCCATCATCTGATGAGGCGTCCATACCTTGACTTTCTCTTTGGTGATGGGACAGCGCGGCTGACCGATGTTCGCGAAGAGCATCCGCAGGTAGTCGAACAGATCTGTCATGGTACCCACCGTCGATCGCGGATTCTTCATAATCGTTTTCTGTTCGATGGAAATAACCGGAGAGAGACCGTTCACGAAATCGACATCGGGTTTCTTGAGTTGGGAGACAAATTGGCGGGCGAAAGTGGAAAGCGATTCCATGAAACGCCGCTGCCCTTCGGCGTATACGGTGTCGAAAGCCAGGGAGGACTTTCCCGAGCCGCTTACGCCGGTCACGACAACCAACTTGTCGCGCGGAATTTCGAGATGGACGTTCTGCAGATTGTTCTCGCGAGCGCCTTTGACTTCGATGGTCGATCTCATCTTAGTTCGACATCGTACAGTTGTAGGGTGCGCAATGCGCACCAGCCTTTAAAAGCCCCGGAGGGGATCAAGTGAGCGAATAGCGAATGCGATAGAGATCTTGAAGGTGTATAGAAACACCAAAGCCCTGTGCATCAAAGCCCCAGCGGGGCGACAGGTAGGTACCAGCCAATAACGAAAACATGGAAAAACTTTCTACGAATGACCGAAAATGGCTTTGCCGCTGATTTTTCAAACAGGCTCTGAAACTTGCTTATGTGACCAACCTTTGATTTACAACAACTCAACGGCGTCTTCGTCGTAATAATACGCCGGCTCTTCAACTCTGATTCGGCTTTTCTCCGTCAGGTGGATGGGATTTGACAACTTCTCAATGACATCCTGTCGAACCAGCCATTCACACGCCTCCTCAAGACCGCCGCCTTGGATCCTTTTGCGAAAGTAATCGTTGATTTCCGAGAGCGAGCGCACCTCTGCAGATTCCGTGAGATAGTCGAGCAACGGGCGAAATAGGCGGTCCGTCTTTTCTTCGAGATACCCGTTCACTTGACCCAGCACGTCTCCAACTGCCTCCCGCGTCTTCGGCTGGTTAACGAAGTCGGTGTAGACAGCCGTGAAGAATTTGGGATTGTACTTGAGCGCCTGATGAATAACCTCACGCGAGGGCGCTTCATTGTGAAGGATGACTTCGATGGACGCCAACTCCCGCGCAACGTACATGAGCCACAAAAAACTGTATTCGAAGTCGTTCTTGAGGTAGAAGTATTTCTCCGCCTTGTTGAGCGACGGGATAAGGTATGAGGCGTGCCTCATCAGTTGAAGCGCTTGGTCGCGAGCGCCGATATGGTTGATTGTGCCGTACCACTGTGTCACCGAATCGTCTTTGGTGAATAGGAGGGTGCTCGTGGAAAAGCTGAAGTCGAGCCACCCGCCCGCCAAGTCACCCTCGATGCTGCGCTTGAATCTACTCCGTGGTATGCGTTGCGCATGGATGTTCACATCGTATTCGCAGAGGGTGACCTCTCGCTCCTTTTGTCCGTCTTCCATGATGAGCCATAGGTCGATGTCGGAGTTCTTCCAGACTTCGTCGTAGGAGAGGCTGCCGAAGAGAATTGCCGCCACCACCGTCCGGTCTTCTTCGAGTTTCTCGACGAGCGATGTTAGCGCCTGCTCGTAGCGTTCTCGGGTTTCCTGGTTCGGAGCATCCGACATAATTTACCTCGCATACCAACTCGCTGACATCGGGGGAAGACCTTCCGTGGCAATTCGGCAACTTCGCCCCAGTGGGCGGGATTAAGTAAATGGTGACTGTTTAGTCCACCAATCTGTATTGCTGATGTCGGTTTGTAGTAGTGCAATTCATGGCACGTCTGCCGGGTTTTCACTGGTCACTGACCATCAAGCGAGTGGATAGCGAGCGCGATAGAGATCCACTGCTTCTCCTACTTCACAATCACCATCCGACGCGACGCCGCATAATCCCCCGCCCGGAATTGATAAATATAAACGGAATGCCAAATTATAGGCTTGACAGCCTATCCCTTGTATGTTACCATCCCTTTGCTGGGAATAGTACGAGATGCCCCGTAGGTGGATACGGACGCCATCGCACTCGTTCACACGAGCAATCGGGTTACCTCGTACCTTTTCCGGTAAATACTAGCTGCAAGGAGGCTAAGTGGACTTAGCCATTTTAACCGTCATTAGCGCCATCGCCCATCGAGGAGCTTGTTCTATAGTCGCTGCAGGAACACCAGAGAATGTCTTACACCATTCAATGGCTCTACAGCGTCCATCCGTGAGGAATATGGTACGAGTTTATATGTACGCTGCCATTCCTCTTGGTTGCTTAAACGGCTTCTTGCTCTATGGCGGCGTTGGCTTGGTTATTTGCGGCCTCGGCACATGGCTTGGCATGTTGCTTGTCAATCTGGTTCTGCGTTTCAACCCTGCAACGCAGCTTTTCGTGTGCGGAACCGCAAATGTGATATGGACACTCGTTAATTTAGCAAACGCGTAGCTTGTAGGTTAAGCGATTGGCTACCTGTTACGAGCAGGTAGCCAATCATTATGCGAGTCTTACAGAAAGGAGTTTCCCCATGCAAAGGCAACCAGTCTTTCCGCCCAAGTGCGACATCATACTCACTGAAGAAGAGTACGAACTCATCATGAGGCATAGAGCCTTTAAGCGTATAGCCTATGAACAAGAACTACGCCGACTGGCTCTTAGCCAACGAGTGATGCCTAGACCCGCACCTAAACGACCATTTAGGTCGCTCAGCTCTCTACAGTTTTAAGCGACTGGCTATCTGCTCACAACAGATAGCCAATCATTATGGAAACACCATTGAAAAACCAATGCCCTAGTGCAGCTCCTTAGACTGGAGGTAAATGCAAACCGGCTATTCTCGAAACTATCTTACTGATAGTGTGCGTGTTCAAGAATACTTCCGCAAACGCGAGAAGGTTCTTAATACGCTAGATGCAAAGCTAGAATCGGGTGAAGCATCACTCGATGATTTTGCAGATGCTATTCGCATATTGCGAACAGATGGCGCTTTACAGCGTGCTCTGTTCAGACAGTGTGGAATAGCTGTTTAGCAACCTTCTTCCCTAGGGCATTCAATGGTGGTTCCACCACCTCAAGCGAAGCAATTCTCCAGAAAATACTCGAACACATTGCTCCGCTTTCGATGGTTGTACTTATAACACGCCTCCGACACAAACAGTGGCGTGAACTGGCGAGTATATTTGTGGTGCGATCCGTACCATGCACGCTTGAGGAGCGACCAAAAGCCCTCGATCGTGTTGGTATGGGTTGCACCGTCAACATACTGCACACTATGATTGATAACCTCGTGCTTCATCGTGGAATCCACGGCGTTGTAAGCCTTGTATTCGTCGGTTATCAAGGTAGAACCGTCAGGATTGACGTTATTCCTGATGAAGTTTAACACACCTTTGCCAGTCAAATCATCGGCAACTTGAGCCTTGACGTTTCCGTCCCGTTCCACCGCTCCGATGACCGGCGTTTTCTTCGTGCCCCGCCCGCGCTTGGGGTTATCTTCCGGGGGCTTGTTATCGTCATCTTCGCGCTTGTTTTCCTTGCGCGGCTTGCCACCCACATAGGTTTCGTCGGCTTCGACAATTCCCTTGAGCAGAGCGATGTTATCCGTCGCCATCTCCGCACGAATCCGATGTTGCATATACAATGCCGTCTGTTGAGTTAATCCCAGATCGCGCGCCAGTTGGTAACTGGACAGGCTTTTCTTGGCGTTCATCATCAACCCGATCGCCGCGAACCATTTCTGCAACGCCACTTGCGTTCCTTGAAAAAGCGTACCTGACAGCACATTGAAACTGGCATGGCAATCGTGGCAGTTCCAGCGGCCGACCAGCTTCTTTTCTTTGATCGCCAACCCGGATTCATATACTTTGGCGTTTCGAGTTTCCACCTTCTTCGCCACATGTACGCTCCCGCATTTGGGACAGTACGCTCCGTCGGCAAACCGGATGCTCTCCAGGTAGTTAATACATGATTCATGTGTCGGAAAACGTTCCATAATCTCGTACAAATTCACCGGCTTGACCTCCCATTTGGTATGCCCAAATGGTATCATATTCTGCCTTGTATGTCAAGCCTAACCGTTGTTATTCCGAATATAAATCCCACTCACAACCGCTTCCCCGTCTTCGTTCCGTCCGTCCCAATACGCCGCTTTTCCACGCTCCGCATAGTACCCTGCTGCCTGGTGCCCGAGCGCCAACCGTCGCATCAGCGTCCCCTTCGTGTCATAAATCGTAATCGCTACCTCCGCCTCTCGTGCGAGACGATACGGTATCCACGTCTCCGGATTGAAGGGGTTCGGGTAATTCGGCAACAGCGTCGTCTCTTTCGGTGTCAACGCCGCAAGCAACTGTTCAAGGAAACGGATTCCGCGTTGAAAATTCGCATTGGCGACGCCTAAACCCTGTGCGTCTACAAGCCATCTCTCGATATCCGCGGCGCTAATAATCGACGGGGCCAGAGATAATGCCGACGGCGCAGCGCCGCCACCCCCGATTGCCCCGGCAACGAAAACAAGGTCAAACACATTGACAACCCCGTCCCCGTTTACATCCCCCTGCAAGCCATCTTTCCCGAACGCCTGTGCCACCACCGCCAAATCCAAAATATTCACCACCCCATCGCCATTCACATCCGCCGGGTTTTCACTGGTCACTGGCGACTGGTCACTGACCACTGCTTTTAGATACATCTCCCCGTCAAGATTTGGCAACTCATGCTCCGCCCCCACCATCCCGCTGGCGACGCCTTGCACCTCCTCCGGCAACGTGATGACCTGCGCCTCGCCGCTGTGGTTGTACACCGCCCAACCGTTCGTGTATTCGCGGATATAAAGCCCTTCTGTTTCTTGATACAGTTGCGCCTTCTCGCCTACCGGCCTCCCCAAGTCCGCATCCCAAAAGTTGTACCAGAAGCTTCCTGTCGGATTGTCACTGAACAAGCTCTCTGTGTACATAACGTAACCGTCTGAGTGAGTTAGGCTTAGGGTTGTCAAAGCGCGCATCCACCTCAGGTTATTCGGGCTATCCAGAGGTTCCCCGGGAATGCTAAAACCTTCGAGCGCGTTTATGCGTGGTTCTCGCAAATTGTTCTCAAGCCATAACAATGAATTTTCAGCCGCGTTGACAGCGAGCTCCAATTCGGCGCCCGTCATGTGTTCTGGAATGCCGGTTTCCATAAAGCCGCCGTTGACATAGGGTCCGGTTCTAGGGATAATGCGAGCGTTCGTGTTGCCCATAATTAGGAAATTCGGGCGCGTTTCAGCTTGGATGCGTTGTACAATGATTTCTCGAGCTCGCACTTCTTCTTCCAGAGTGCTAAAGACGTGTTGGCGCGTTCCATCCCAACCGCTGAGAGCGATCCAATTCTCGTGCCAATAGTCGGACATGACTCCATCATACAGACCACACTTGGATACGGCTATCGCTTGTTGAACAATTATATCTTGAACGGCTGGTTGTCTGAAATCGAGTAACCCGTGGTCGTCCTCTGGTTGCCCTTGATACCATTCGATGAAAACATCTCCGTGTTCATCCCGTATCCAACCTGGCCAGTCCTCCGGAAACCGACTAAGTGGGGCCTCTCGTAGGTCAATGTCAACCAAATGAATCATATTGGGATTTAGGGAAAGTAATTCATCTCGCTGGCGGATTGCTTCGTCCACATCCCCCGACATCGTAAATTCGTCGTGTCCTTTGAGGTAATTTAACCCAAACACATTCACGCTGAACCGTAAATCATGTAGCGCTAAATTTTCTGCGTCCGATAAGTCGGGACGATTGCGGACAGGGGGCCAACCAAATCCGCTCCACCAAGCAAAGATCGACGGGTAATTTCTATTCTCCAACCGCGGTTCAAGCGGAAGCGGCGGCATCTCGCATGTTTGATCGTAGAAAAAATGAGAGATTGCGAGCGCGTCGAGCAGACTATAATCCGTGATGGGGTTAAGCCGAAGATCTAACAATTCTAATTTTGTTAAACGTACAAGCGGACTGACATCGACAATCCGATTTTCGTTCAGGCGCAAATCGGTGAGTTGCGTGAGATTTACGAGTGGGGTAACATCGGTAATTCGGTTACCACTGAGCCACAGGGCTACAAGGTTTGTTGGGTTTACGAGCGGAGTAATATCGACAATCCGATTTTCGCTCAAGCGCAATTGGGTAAGTTGGGTAAGATTTGCAAGTGGACGGACGTCTATAATCCGGTTATCTCGAAGATCTAATGATTCCAAGTTTGTTAAACGTGCAAGCGGACCGACATCAACAATCTCGTTGCGGTCCAAATCTGCCTTTCTCAGTTGGGTAAGCTTTGAAAGCGAACTGATGTCCTCAATCCGCCAATTTTCATTCAGGCGCAATTGGGTAAGTTGGGTAAGATTTGCAAGCGGACTTATATCTTCAATCCGGTTGCCGCCCAGGTGCAATGCGGTGAGTTGCATGAGATTTGCGAGCGGACGGACGATGGGGACCAGATCGACGATGTTATTGTCGGCGAGGTTTAACTCGGTTAAATTAAGCGCGTGTTCTAGTCCGGTGAGAGCTGTCACCTGCCTGTTGCCTGCATCTAACCGGGTTAGTTTCCGCATGCTCGCTTGATTGAGAGGTACGCCATCGGGAAGCTTGAGAGTTTCTCGGATGGCGACTTTTAGGTTTGGGTCGGGCACCTCAACAAGCGGACTGTCTGGGTCGAATATGGGGTTGTTGTTAGTATCAAGGTGTTCTAAATTTGTGAGATTTTCAAGCGGGCTGACATCAACAATCCGATTGTTGTCCAGGCGCAATTCGGTGAGTTGTGTGAGATTTGCGAGTGCGGCAACATTGGTAATTCGGTTGTCACTGAGCCACAGGGCTATAAGGTTTGTCAGGTTTGCGAGCGGCGTGATATCAATAATCTGATTGTTGCTCAGGCGCAAGAAGGTGAGTTGGGTGAGATTTTCAAGCGGACTGACATCTATGATCCGGTTACCTCGAAGATCTAACGATTCCAATTTTGTTAAACGCGCAAGCGGACTGACATCAACAATCTCATTGCGGTCCAGATCTGCCTTTCTCAGTTGGGTAAGATTTTCAAGCGAACTGATGTCCTCAATCCGGAAATTTTCGTTCAGGCGCAAAACCGCGAGTTGGGTGAGATGTGCAAGCGGACTGATATCTTCAATCCGGTTGCCGCCCAGATGCAATTCAATAAGTTGTATGAGATTCGCAAGCGGGCTGATGTCCTCAATACGATTGCTTTTCAACTGCAGGAAGGTTAGATTGGTTGCAAACTCCAAGCCCGTTAGATTCGCAATGCCTTGATCTCGAACGTCCAGGTCTGTCAGGCGTTTCATTTCCGCTTCGGTAATGGCCGCGCCACGCGGAATGTCCAACTCATCGGCGATGCTGGCGCGGAGGTTAGGGTCGGGAATCTCGACCTGTTGTGCAGATAGTGGAAGACACAGAGCGATAGAGAGCAAAAGACCGAGTGTGATTTTCTGTCGAAAATTCATTGAGTTCTCCTTTTTATCGCTAGGATTCCAGTGAAATTAACCGGTACCTCAACAACATAAATGGCCCGCGTTGCTACCTATACCAGAGAATTCGAGTTTTTGGTTCAAGTTCGCTAAATCACAGGTGAATTGGTCTGATTTTCGCCAATCCCGTGTTTCCACGTCGGAAGAAACTCGGTTATTCCCTTTAGATTCCGATGGCGTACCCATCACGGCGCGGATCGGCGCCACCCATCAGCGAACCTTCGTCCCGATCAACTGCAATCCCCTGTCCGCCGCCCACGCCTGCCGTCCAGTCGGGCAACGCGCGAACATCGTGCCCCCGCGCGGCAAGCGCGTCCCTGACCTCGGCGGGCACACGACTTTCTATCCCAACGTGGGTGCCAGGCTCTTCAAGCCGAACCCGCGGCGCTTCAATGGCGGCTTGGATGTTCATTCCGTTCTCTATGAGGTTCAGGATCATCTGCGGCGTGGTCTGCATGATCCCGTGGCTGCCCGGCGTCCCGATGAGTGCGAAAAGATCGCCATCTCGCCAGATTTGGCACGGAGAGATGCACATCTCGATTCGCTTGTGCGGGGCAATAACATTCGGGCTTTCGGGCAGAAGGTCAAACCAGTTCATGAAGTTGTTCAGAAACATCCCTGTCTCGCCGAGAACCACGCCGGAGCCGAAGCTCGATCCGAGGCTCTGTGTCACCGCTACCGCATTTCCCTCTGCATCGATGACGTCAAAATGCGTGGTACATTCGTTTATCCACTCGCTCGCATCCCCTTCCACTATCTCCCCGGGCAGCTTGTCCTTCGTGTAGCGCTCACCGCCGCTCACAGCCGCTCGATCGCCGATGCGCCCCCGCTGGGAGGCAGCATAGCCCTTGGAGAGCAGACCGGAGATGGGTGGATTCGGCGCACAGGAGAACGCCGCACGGTCGGCGCTTGCGAGTTTTATCGCCTCAATGAGCAGATGCAGATAGTCCGTCGAATTGTGCCCAAGTTCGCTCAGTGAGTCATTTTCCAGAATATTCAGCGTTTCGAGATATTGGAATCCGGCGCACGGTGGCGGCGGGCAGTAGATATCATATCCCTTATAAGAGCTTGAGATCGGTGTCTCCCAACGCACCTCGAAATCCGCCAAATCCTTTTCCGAGATTAAGCCGTCGTTCTCGCGGGAAAACCGGGCGATTTCCTGAGCAATCTCGCCGTGATAGAAACCCTCCGTCCCGCCTTCAATCACCCGTCGGAAGGTTCGTGCGAGATCCTTTTGCACAAGGACTTCACCGGGCAACGGGGTTCGTCCGCGAGTCATAATTACGTTTTTAGCGGTCGGTGAAAAATTCGGCGCCGCGCCCTCCATAAAAAAGGCGTTCTTGACCGTAACGGCGTAGCCGTTTTCGGCGAGTTCAATCGCGGGCTTAAAAATGTCGGCGAGCTCCATGCTGCCGTACCGCTCCAGCAGCGCCAGCCATCCGCCGCACGCCCCGGGCACCATCCCCGACCTGATGCCAACCTGATTCGCCTTCGGCGCCGAGTACGCGTCAAGCTCCGCCTCATACGGACTCGTGCCCATGTAGTCCAGCACACGGCGCGTCTGCTCCTCCGCGCTGTACATGATGAGATAGCCGTTGCCCGCAATGCCTGACATATACGGCTCAACCACGTTCAGGGTCGATGCGACGGCGACCACGGCATCGAAAGCGTTGCCGCCTTGAAGCAGGATACGCGCACCTGCGAGACTTGCGAGCGGATGGGCGCTGGCGACCATGCCTTTCGTGCCGGTCACCGTTGGACGATGCGTGAGACCGTGTGACGGAAATGCCATACTTTGCTACCTCTTCTCTAATGTTTTCCTACTAAAGACCTGACCAAGTTCGCGAACAAGCGTTAGACTAAAACATAAGCACCACTTGATGGCTAGAAATAGCTCAAAAGCAGCAATATACAAGTATCACGTGGCAAAATTCATGTCAAGCACGAAAGGAGTTAGGCGGTGGTGGTTGTTTCTGATGGACGTGGTGTAGGAGGGTTGAGCTGTCGGCAACTGATACGAATAAGGAAGGATGGGAGGAGGGAAGATTGGAAGACCGGGGAAGATGGAATTAAGTAAGGATGGGCTGGTTTTTCAAACAGGCTTTAGAATAGAAGTAATTTTACAACCTTTGGTGCTCTACTCTTGTTTCTGCTCGGAGCGCTGGCGTAGTTCTTCATGATGTTCCAGATGAGTAACGTGATTCTGATTCAACCGTGCGATTTCCATTCTGAGGTCGTGAGAGTTCGCTTCAATCTTTTCGGTGAGTTTGCTTGTCTCCGCACCCAACGTTTGGGCAGTGGCATCTAAACGAGTGTTTGTCTGTCGAATATCCTCTCGGAGTTGGTCGATTGATTCCCTGACAATCTTAAAACCTTCGTTCATATGCGCCTCAAGTTGGTCATACCTCTCTCGCATTTCCTCTCGAAGCTGGTTGTTTGAGTCTTTAATGAGCGCTTCAAGCTTATCATCTCTCCTTTGCGAGTCTTCCCGGACCTGATTGAGCAATTCTTTATGGCGGGCTTCAAGTTTGTCTTCTCTCCGATTCAAAATTCGCCATCCGAACACCACCATCGCAACGAAGAAGACAGCAAATGGACCCCAAAATTTGAACCCATTGAGTAATTCTTCCATGAATCGCTATCTCCCTCGGTTACGCTACACTTTCGGAATATGGGGCAAATCTAACTGCACTTTTGCAACTATATCACATACCCGTCTCTTTTGCAACGTGATTTAACCCCAGTCAGCGTATTTGTCCGTCGTAACACTTTTGAAGGCTGGCTTTGAAATTGAGAAGTCAATTGTCTTGTGCTATAATGGGATACGCAATTCTCATGCGCCATCTGTGCGAAAATTCACGACACGGCGTCGGAACCTTTCTGACCGGTATTCACCCTTGTCCCAGTGACGTTCGAGGAACGCGCCAAAAGATATCCATTGGGTCAACGAAACAATCAAGGAAACAGAACTCTATGAAAACGAAAACTGTTCAATTCGCTATCACTTTCTCGATCGTTCTCGCTTTTGTAATGGCGGCGGCACTTCCGCAGGTTTCGCATTCGCAAGGGTATTCCATACGGATAGCCCTACCCGAAGCATCCGAATCCATTGTGGACTACATCTTTGAGCCAATCATAGTTCCCGGCGTTGAGTATCTGGAAGTGACAGCCAGCAATGACCTCGGGCATTACACCGGCAACACACGCAGTGCCGATGGTGAGAAGACAATCGGCTTTACACTGATTGACGGGGTTTACTCGACGTACGATTTTCCAGACTCCACCAATACGTATCTGTATGGACTCAACAATAGGGGACAAGCCGTGGGATTTTACGAGGGAACGGACGAGATTGCTCACGGTTTAATCGCCCACGATGGCGAAATGACCCGATCCGATTTCCCGGGTGCATCGGAAACCTATATCTACGGGATTAGCGAGATTGGGCAACTCGCCGGCAACATCGCCGATGCGTCCGGTGAGATTCACGGCTTTGTGGGCGATGCGCAGCTTGACTTTCCCGGTGCAATGACGACATATGCCGCCCACATCAATTCCGCAGGGGATTCCGTTGGGAGCTACGTAGATGCCGATGGAATACCTCACGGGTACAAACGCGGCGCTGACGGTAACTTTACGGAGTTGGAATACCCCGGCACCCGGTCCCTGCTAGAGTACCTCTACGTGAGCGCCATCAATGATGCTGGTGTCATCGTGTTCAGCGCGAAAGAGATTGACGATTTTGATCGTTCTTATGTGATTCCGCCGGGAGGCGAGCCGATGGAGTTGCGAGTGCCGCGAAGCATCAGAACCGTTGGGCGCGATGTCAACGCAAAGGGTCAGGTCACCGGTTACTACGATACCCTGGAGGGGGAAAGGCGCGGATTCACCGCCAAACCCGCGACTATGGGTTATGTGTTTGAGACGATCAAGGTTCCCGGTGTCGACTTTTTGGAACTGACATCTACGAACGACTATGGGCACTTTGCGGGCAACACTCGCGGCTCTGCTGAAGAGAAAGCTGTCGGGTTCACGTTGATCAACGGCAAGTTCTCCACTTATGATGTGACCGATTCGATCTCCATAGGTTTCTATGGCCTCAATAATGCTGGACAGACCGTGGGTTTCTATCAAGACATGAACGAGGTCTCCCACGGTGTGGTCGTGCAAAACGGCGAATTGACGCAGTTCGATTTTCCCGGAGCAGCCGAAACGGAAATCTTCGGCGTGAGTGCGGCGGGTCAACTGATTGGTGACGTATTTGACGACGCCGGCGCCATCCACGGATTCGTGGGAGACGAGCAATTCGATGTGCCCGGTGCAATGATAACCTACGCCGACGACATGAACGTAACGGGCACTCTGGTTGGCAGTTACGTGGATGCGGACGGAGTCTATCACGGTTACATGCGCACTGCCGACGGCAACTATACCACGTTCGATGTCCCCGGCAGCATATCGAATCTGGAATATCTTTTCGTGAACGCGATCAGCGATGCCGGAGTTATCGTGTTCCGAGCAAAAATGGTTGACGATGTTGAACGCTCCTATGTCCTCAGACCAAGCGGCGAACCGACGGAGTTGCGAGCCCCCGGCAGTGTGGTCACCGTAGCGCGCGATATCGACACCAAGGGAAGTATCGTCGGTTACTATGACACGATGGACGGCAGAAGGCTCGGTTTCATCGCCAGACCCGCTCTGAGCGAGAGTAGGCAGAACGCCACGGGCGTCTTCGTCACTACTCTTTCCGAAGGCTTGAACATGCTCTCGGTGCCCTTAAAGCCGCTCAATCCGATAGACGCGCGCTATTTATCGAAACTGGTGGGGGCAACGATAGTAATTACGTTAGGTGATGTAGGCCAGAAATTCGTTGGTTGGACCCCGGACGCACCCGATGACGGATTCCCGATTGACGGCGCCTCCGGTTACATCGTAAACGTCCCTCATTCACATCTTGTCGTTTTCGCCGGTACCGCATGGACAAATCTCACGGGTGCCGCGCCGGAGAGGACTTTCGGTAACGATGCCTGGGCGTTCGTTCTCAGCGGGCGATTGGAAGGAGATCGGAACTTTGACGGCTATCTGGTCAGCGCGCGAAACCTTCGCACCAATACCGTCATGAAAGACCATGTGAGGAACGGCTACTTCGCTGCGGCGACCGCGGACCTTGCCCGCCGCAGCGTGGTGCAGGTTGGCGATACGCTAGAGGTCACCGTCACCGATCCGACCGGGGAGGTCGCTTCGGAGCGATTCAGTTTTACGGTAGCCCCCGAGGACATTGAAAACGCCTTGCTGTCGGTAACCCTTCGCGGCGTCGGTAGACCGAGCAAGAGCCTATTGCTGCAGAACTACCCCAATCCATTCAATCCCGAAACGTGGATTCCCTATCAACTCTCGGAGGCAGGAGCTGTTACCTTCTCGATTTACGGGGCGTCTGGTCGCCTCATTCGGACGTTACCGCTCGGATTCCAGCCGGCAGGTTTCTACCGCAGCCGAGGGCGCGCCGCGTACTGGGATGGACGCAACAATCAGGGAGAGCGCGTTTCGAGCGGCGTCTATTTTTACCAACTCTCCACGCCGACTTTCCGGCAGATGAGGCGGATGGTGATAATGAAATAGAATCGTTGTAAAGCGGGGAAAATCGGCTACATTTTATAGTCAATTCCGTTCACATTTACACATGTTTCCGTAGGCGATCAATCGAGCGAATAGCGAGTGATCAAGTGAGTGGATAACGAACGCGATAGAACTCCCATAGGGTTTCCTCTCCAACCGCGCCTACGAGACTGAGATAAATTCCGGTTCGGTTTGGAAACCGAACCTACTACTGTGTATAAATAATTTTTGGTTTTACTATAATTCCCAATTAATTCTTATGGACATATCAACTTACGAACAAATTGGTAGCTCCACAGAAATTAACAAACGCAGCGTCTCGGTATCCCAATTGCCAAAAGGGGTTGTTCTGCGCGAGCGATTGGGTATTGTTGCCAGCGAACATCTTGATGGTCAAATCGTGCACCGCGCGCGCGACCCCGAAGGCGGCTTATATGAATGCCGGACGGCGATATCGCCGAATGGAGATTTTCTCCTGATGTTTCCCGACGGCGGTCATTACGGAGGGAAGTCCGAAAAGGTCAACGACATGCTCGCCTATCGATCGTCTGACGGTGGTGTGACGTGGCAGGGACCTCATGTTGCCTTCGACATCGACTACAACCAACACGGTTTTATCCCTCTCACCCCCCGCGGCACAAACCGGATTTATGCCTTCGGCACGCAACCCGTCTGGGATGACGAGCGCATAAACGGCTTGAAACAATCCAATGGGCTGCACGAAAACGCGCCCATCGGCTTTCGATATTCGGATGATAACGGACACACGTGGTCCGACCTCGCGCTAATCGCTCCCGCCAATGACCCCGGTTTCCGCGGGATGTCCGTCATGCGCATGTGCGAAACCGATGCCGGCACCTGGCTCTTGGGTTCGCACGAAGCCGACTGGTCTTACAAACCGTTGATGACGCGGCAATACATTCTGCGTTCGGAAGATCGCGGGCAGACCTGGAATGTTGGGCCTTACAAACGCCACGGCGGATGGTGCGTTCCCCAATTCAATCGCATGGACGAAGGGCGGCCCATCAGCCTCGGAAGCGGAGGCGTTTTCTTGATGACTCGCACCTGCGAAGGTCATCTCTGGGGGTTATGGAGCGAGGACGATGGTCAAACCTGGACTCACCCGCAGCCAACACCGCTCGTGCACCCCGACGCGCCGCCGATGCTGTGTCACCTGTCCGACGGCAAAACTCTCGCCGCGTTCCACCACAACCGATACAGCGATTTCAACTATACCGGTCTCAGTGCCGAAAAATCCGAGGTCATGAAAGACCGTTCGGAAATCTGGTTGGCAACCTCTGCCGATGGCGGACACACGTGGAGTGAGCCGCGCTTTGTGTTTGCCAACGCCTTGAGCGAAGCTTTCTCAAGACCGTTCCGAAACTTCCAGTGCTCCTACATGGATTGCGTCGTCAGCGACGGCACGATACACCTGTTTGTCCCTCACCGCTGGCAGCGTGTCCTCCATCTCACCATTATGGAAAACCAAATCCAAAATCTGATCGCGGAGAACGATCTGCAATAAATATCTCATCAGATTGTCGAGTCTTACTCCGCCATCCACCTGCCGCAACCGGAGGATATATGTCTTTCGAACTGGGTTTTATAGTCTCATTCGTTACGGCAGGATTGGTCTCATTTTGCGTTGCGAGCGTGTGCGAAAAGCCGCTATCCATCCTCATGGAGCGCATCATTCAGAACGAAACTAGCAGCGCGTTTACGAGGTACGTGAGATATGCGACCTATCTGGTCGGCATTTCACACGGCGTGAACGTAAATCCTTTATCTTCCGAACTCGCGGCGCACATCCTAGAGCGCATCTCCATTGACCGTGTTTCCAATTACCCAGAGTGGTGGATGTGGATGTCATCGATACAGTTAGTCATTTTACAACCCCTTATCGCGATAGCCTATATGTACTTGGCGTTATTCGTAATCGGCTTGATTGCATACATCATCGTTAGAGTGCGTGGGCAGCAACTGTTGGAATAAGGAGGATCTATGTTTTTTGGACTGGATTTCATAGTCTCGGTCGCTGTAGCGGCAGTCGTTTCCTTTGGCGTCATGATGGTGTTTGTACGCTTGATTTCAACCATCTTTGGGGACATCTTTCAGGAAAAATTTCGCGTAAACAGCGCGTTAATCAAATACGTGAAATATGCCACGCTCTTGGTTGGAGTTTCGCGAGGTGCAATCGCACACCAGCTACAACTCGATATATGGTCCCAATATGACACAATCAAAGAATTTGCCCCGTACCTTGATTTCGATCGAGTAGCATGGTTGACCGCAACATACGCAACCATCATCGAAACCCTCCGTGCGCTTGCCTATATGTACTCGGCGCTTTTCATAATTATCCTTATCGCATACGTCATCGTTACATCGCGCGAGAAAAGTGATACTTGAGATTAGAAGAATTCATGTTTAACTCGATTTGCGCCATTTCGCTTGAATAGTTTTGCATTTGATGTCTTAACAATATCGTTCACGTGCTCCGTAGGCGGGGCATCTTGCCCCGCCGTCTTTGTGCGACGACAAGATCTCAGGACCTGCTTCACATGAGTTTCTTTCCCTAATTCACGCGATCGGTGCTCAACATTTTAGTAATACTCTACGCTGTTGGAAGTTGCGTTTTTTAAGGATCAAGGAACGGATAGTGACCGCGATAGAGTTCCCATAGAGATCCCTTCCGATTCCCGACCTTCGCGATCCGGAGATCGCTCCTACAAATCTTCTGTGCACAATTGCGCAAAATTAACCCGATGCTGAGTATAGATGGTATTAGTATTGTTGAAGGGTGTACATTGCGATCAAACGAATGAACGGTGAGTACGATAATAATCCCTGAAGAGCAACGGCAACGGCGCGTCACGGATAAAACTGGTACGTCTCCACATTCAGAACGATACTCAGTATGCTCCAGACGCTGCCCATGAGGAAGTCGCCCAATACCAGTCCCAGGAAAAACGGCACCGCGCGGCGGTAACTTTGTATGCCACCGTTCTTGAGGATAAGCCATTTTGCCACCGTACACACGATGAGCGGCACCAAGAGATCGCCCGGTAACTCTCCGCCGCCGGCTATCAAGAATCCCAACGGGTGTAAAGGCATCCAGAAAACTCTTGAGCGCAAATAGGCGAGAAGCATCATCACCGAGAACCCGCCCCCCATGAACACCACTCCCAACCAATCGGTGTTGGTGGGATAGTAAATCCAATCTTTCAGCCACCCGTACCACCGTCTTCCGTGCCCCAGTGCCCAAGGACCGAAATAACCCGAAGCCGCCCCATGGTCGTAGTATAGGTGGAGCTGAATCCAAAAAGAGACAAGCACGCCCAGCCCGGTGGCGATGAGTATCGCGGCAAACATCTTTCGATGGGAGAGATTGGCTTGGTCCGAGATTTTGAACCCTTCAAGTTGGTGCGGCATCTGCTGCGGGCGGTACTCGCTGTTAAAGAAACACACGGTCAGCGATGTCAGGTTTTGGGGCCCAAGCCGTCGGGTGCCCAGCCATTGACTGAGCATGGCGCGCGGCGCGTACCCGTAGCAGGCAAACACCCCCGCCTCCGCGCGAAGCCGGGTCATTACGGTTGGCGCAATCAGGAAGAGCAGCCCGAATGTAGCCGCTACCCAGAACGTCATGCCCGCCCTCCTGAGCAGGAAAGTGAGCACGACAAGCCCGATCACCAGACCCCACACCGCAGCGCGGTACGGAAGCGGCTCCTCCGAATCGCGGAGATCAATTCGCCAGCCCAGCGCACGCTTTATCACACGTATGAAGTGCCCCTTCCCGGTCCAAAAAACGAAGACGCAAAGCCCCAAGAAACCGCCGAGAATCTGCTCGCGATGAAACGGGAATCTGGGGAGCGTGTCCCACCCCATGATGTCGCCCAGAGTAAGTTGAACCCGGTGTAGTCCACAAAAGAACGTGGTGGAAATAAGCATGTCCAAAGGCATCAGGAACAGAATGCCGACCGCGTAGGGATAGAGCGAAAGGCGAATCAAATCCCCGCCATCCGCGAAGAAGCTCAAAGGTCCTTCGGAGACGGTGTAATACGTACGTTTCACCGGGACAAACGGAACCTGCGGGAAGTGCGTATGCAGCCCGTTGAGCAGACCGATGCCCGCGGCGATGCCAAAACCTATCCACATTCGCCTATTCTGGAAAAACCCGCCTTTGGGTCTCGTCATTTCCAGCGCCAGTTGGGCAATTGGGTAGGTTAACCGTTCATGCTCCGTCCATTGCCGCCGCAGGATGGTGTTCACGCACAGAAAATTGAACGCCAACACCAGAAAAACCAGCAGCCAGGCGAGAACTACCGGCGTCCACACCTTCAAATGGTGTTCCAGATAAAGGGTAGATTCACCATCGTAGAAATCGCGCAAAGCCGCCTCGTCCGAGACGGTGAGCCAACGCGGGATATGCCGGATAAACAGCTCTTGGAACTCGTTTTCGGGTGTGGCAAACCAAAACGCGTAACCCAAGATTGACAGTATGGCTTGCAGGATATCCCCGGCGGACAACGTTGTGGTAATGCTCAACATCACGTAAAGCACCAGAAGTTCGCCGTGTCGGAGCGCGATGCCCGGGAGGAGCAAGCGAACCAGAGCGTTTATTGTCATCACCGCCGTCAAGATAAAGATGACGTTGGACAGCGGCACAATCCAGGTCGGAAAGGTATAACGCACCAACTCCATCTGCAACAGAAAATAGCAGTTGACGGGTACCAGGATGAGCGTAATGAGTAGTAACCGCGGTGTCAGTCCGGGGTTCTTCTGTTGCTGATTGAATTTATCGGACATATGAATTGAAAGCAGCGTCCAGTTGCCAGTGACCAGTCAAAAACAGCGGCGCACGCAGAGTAAATACAGGTGTGCCAAAGTCATTTTACAATTAGATTGTAGAATCATAAACAATGTCGATATGCACTTTGACACGCGCCGTAGGAGCGACCTCCCGGTCGCGATAACTTTTCGCGAAAAAGATTCGACTGGGCAGAAGACGCACAATAGTTCGCGCTTCTAAACACAGTTTGTTCAAGTTCCAAATTAGTTATTCGTAGTTTAATCGACTAAAAAACACTTCAACCCTCACTGACCACTACTTATGCAGCGGAAATTACTTGATAGCGTGCCATTATCCCTATCGGAATAATTTATTCAGCAAGTAACACTCATTTTTGGTTCTATGACAGGTTTTGAAAATGCGTTCCTTCGTAGAATGCTTTCACTCCAGAGGAGTGAGATGTCAATAGAGCACGATTCCTCACTGCGTCTGCACTCCAGAGGAGTGCAATGTCGAGTGTTATTTGGTAGAGTAAAACGGATATATTAATGGACAGGGGGCGGTGGGCGGCACGGGCGTGGTACAAAGGCGAGATCTTCAATTCGAAGATACTTTTTGCTGTGCAGAGGTATTGGCAAAAATCCGTTCAATCCCGGGACGTCTATTCTTTGTGATAAAGTGAGTCTATCGCAAAGATGTTAGCCAAGAACTTTCCATTACAATTACTATCTCGTAAAATCCATATTCCTTATCACGAATCAACAAATAAACGTCTCGTGGTTAGTCGTGGAGAACGCGAAACCGAGTTATTCCTCGAAGACTCGGTTTCTTTCGCTTTTATGTTGCGCTCGTATTTTCCCGTTTTTTTTTCCAACTAGGGTGTGTTGACATTTATGTAATGTGTGTCTATAATTCGCCGATAAGTCTCAATCGTAGGGGCGAGGTCTCCTCGCCCAGCGGGTTGGGAAACCCAATCCCTACGGAAATTGATTCAATTTTGGCTCAATTTTCAAATGTCAACAGAACCTAGTCACTGGCCACTAACCACTGCTCACTGCTTTTCAATCCGCGGGCTGCGGCGCCAATTCCGGGCTTGGGGTTTCCTCCGACGCGTCGTCCTCTTGACGTCCGCGCTCATGGAATTCGCCTCGAACATCCGGACTGAGCGTCCGCCAGATGAGTAGTTGTTTCCGAATCAGATTCAAGAACCGTCGATTCACGCGCTTCCACGACGCTATTTCGCCGCTCTCGCGGTTGATGTCTAGCTGAATCTGGTACAGTTCCTCCTCCTCCCCGCCAACCGGCGTCGTCACGAACCGTATGGCTTGGCTTACGCCCAAATCGTACGGAGCCAACCACACCATCATACTGACGGCATACGATTCCTGACCTCTATCATCCGAATCCTCCGTAAACCTACTGAACGCCACTTGATTCGTGTAAAAATCACTCGCGGATTCGTCCGCGTGCGCATCAAAGTAGTCGCGCATAAAAATGTTCAGACCGAGAGCCTCCTCCGACAGCACCGTAAACGGCAGGTTGAAATGCCATTCATCGCCCGTAGGTTCCGGCAGCTTCCACTTTCTTTCCAAATCGGGAACAGCCATTCGGCTTGCTTTAATCGCCGGGTACAGTGTGCTGCCCACCACCACTATCATGACAATGATCGTCGCCACGACCGTGGACATGGACGAATAGTTTAAGGTCAAGCCCGCCAACCAACCGAAATGCACGAGCAGCGTCGCCACGACTTGACCCAGCAGGTAACCGAGCACCGCGCCGACAATAGCATACACACACGCCTCCGCGAGGAACAGGAACGCGATATGCACCGGCGCCAATCCGACAGAACTGTAGATGCTAATCTCTCGAATCCTTTCGTAGACTGCGCCAAGCATGGTGTTTAACACGATCAACGATGCGATGAGAATCGGAATGAACAGGTTCCCCATGCCGGAGAAGGAGGTCATCCCGATTGAGCTGTACAGATAAGTGTTCTTGTCCCGAGCGACGAAGAAATCGAGCGCAATTCGGCTCATCAGCGGCGCCATGATGAGATCCAGTTTGTCAACCGCACCCGGAATCGGCGGATCTTCGGGTTGAGGCTCCATATTGACAGCCACCGAGCGTAGCGTGCCGCCCTGGTTGATAATCACCTGATACGGCAGTATGGCAACGCTGTCGGGCGTCAGGTGGATATATTTCTGTAACTCGCTCGTGCTGCTCTGATTCCCTTGCGCTCCTCGCGAGCTTTGTTGTTTCATCAATTGATGATCAATGGGCGTCAACTCCTCGCCGTCGTTGTCGGTCAAATCCTTGAAACCGATGCCAAGCACCCCGGTCACGGTAAAATCTGCGCCGTAAACCGAAACGGTTGCTTTGCCCATATCGGCTTCGACAATGCCAAGCAGATCCGCCACGCCTTTCGGCAGGACACAGGCGTAGGGCCATCGGGTGGGCCATTCCTCCTCATCCGCGGGATCGAACCATTTACCGTAATACAGATAGCGATTTATACCGGTAATTCGCGGCTCGGCGGCGCTCATCCCGACCAGCATGTTGGCGGAGAAGGTGTAGGGTTGACCGGTCAAGGCGTCCTCGGGAGGAACGGGATCCTTGACGTTGGACGTACGCCTTAATTCTATAAACGACTGATCGCCCGTGCCTGATGATTGGTACCACGCTCGGGGACCTACCGCGTTGTGGACCGTCAACATCGAAGAAGGCTGATAAACCTTGAATTCATCCCCGTCTTTCCTCACAGTGTATGTGCTCGTGTTGCCGGTGACCTCCCATCTTTCTTCGTCCGTTACCGACTGAATTGCCGTCTGAGGCGATAGAAGGAAGCCGCGTCTGTCAAATTCATGGCTTAAACTCGTGGAAATTTCGTCCTTCGCCAACCCATCCTGAAGTTCTGAATCCATGCTGAATAGGAATGTCGGCTCCGCGCTGACGCTGGCGAGCGCTCCCGCCTCGCTTAACTGAGCAATGGTATCCTCAATCTCTTTCGATGACGTGCCTCGCTTTTTCAGCATCTTCCGAAATTCGGGTTCGGGGAGCTGTGTCTTCCTCAGATCGTTCATTATCGAGCTAATGACCGGCGCTTCAAGCGGACGCCAATATTGATCTCGAATCAACATGCCGGTGTAGCGCGGTGTCACGGCGGGCAGGTTGGTCTTGTTGGGGTGCATGAAGGTGCGCACGGAGGTAAATGAAATAACGGTAAACGTTAATATCACCAACGTGGCGCACGTCAGTATCGTGCGCCCTTTCCGTTTTCGCATATTCGACACGCCGAGACTGAATGCCGCGGCGGACGCCGCAAGACGCCCAACATCCGCTTTGTACACCTTTGAACTCTCCTGTCTGATTTTTTCGAGTTGCTCCTCGAATTTTCGCAAGATAATTGCGATTACAAATACGGTCAGCACGAGCACAACGAAGGCGATAAGAATGATGACGGGTGTGGTCGTAATTTGAAACGCCGGATGCACCTGCGCCAAGAAGAAGAACACCACGATGAAAATCGCAGCGGCGCCGCCAATCCGTTTATGCACGTCGGGCGATGCAAAAATCAGACGTTCCATAAAGTAGGAGAACGGCAGCAGTAGGGCAAGGTAGAACATGACGCCGTTGACAACGTCGTTGCCCGTTTTCTTGACATCGGGATAGGCGCGCGATTCGTATCCCCACGCGGCTCGCGCGAGTTTCATTGCCGTGGAGTATTCTTTCTTGACGAGAGCCGTTTCTGCTTGCTCCAAGTGCTCGTGTGCATAGAAATGGAGCTGATCGAGCCGATCGCTGCTGATGCCGAACCGTTTGTATAAACTCGTACGGTTCTCGTCGAGCCACCACATATCTCGGACGACGACGTAGGGCGTGACCCGGATGGAACCGTTCTCGCGGACGACGAACCCCGAACCCGTGTAGAGCGCCGGATTCTTCGCGCCGCTCTTGCCCGCTTTGATGAGCAAGAGCCGCTTGCCGATCTGGCCGTAAGCCATTCCAATTTTTATCCGAGTATCCGGTTCGGAGTAGACGAGCGCAATCGGCTCGGTGGCGGACACCCCCTGCTGCTGCCACGGTTTGGACATGCCGTATTTCTCCGGCGGGCTATCGCTTAAGCCGTCAAATACTTGCAACTCTCGCAGCGTGCGCAGGTATCGCTGATCCACGAGGTCGTAGATGGTGGTGGACACACACGGGAAAACGATGACACGGCAGCCCCGCCGCCGATTTTGAATTGGAAGTTTATTGGAGGTGAGTTTGGCGCCGAAGTTTCCCAAATCCGGGGCATACACGATATCGCCGGAATCGGAGTCGAGCAAGTACGCATCAACTTCCTGCAACCCGCCAATACGGTGAGTTGCTCGCCCCTCCATTGCCAGGCCCGGCACATCAAACTGCGCTTTGTTGTTGCCCATGGCAATCAGGTCGCCGCGAACGCCCATCATGGTTTTGTGCTTGCGTCGTATGGCGACGATCGGATAGGGCACCGGTGTGTTCGGCAGCGCGCTCTCCCGAGCGTCGTATTCGACGACATCGCCGAACAAGTTGCAGTAGAAGTTACTCACCTTGGCGCCGGTGGGCATTTTCGGATCGAGCATGGCTTGAATGAGAATGCCGGTAAGCGTTTTCACCTGCCTGTGAAGATTGCCGTCAAACGTGAGATCCATTCTGTCAATCGTGTCCAGCGGGGTGTCGGTAAGCAGTCTTCCATCTTCGATTGTGGCGAACGTGACGCCGGTCTTGCCTATCAACGTGGCAACCTCGCTGTCAAAAGCAATCTTGCCGGGGATATAGGTTCGCCACGTCTTCGCGCCGGTGGCGCCGATAGCGTTGACGAAGTTCGTTTCGCCTCCCAACCCGACGATGTCGATTAACGTTTGGATATCTTCAATCTCGTCCGGGCTCAGTTGAGAGGGATCCTCATGACGCAGAGCAAGCATCATCGGTAACCGATTGAGGAGTCGAATCGTGTTCTTGCGGGTCCGTTGTGCCTCGCGTAGGTCGTCTTGGATAAACCGATCCACTTCGTTGCGGATGTATTCCATGTCTTTGAGCATCTCTTCCGAGGGCTCGCCGCGTGTCTGCATCTGCTCAAACTGCATCTTCATCAAGCGCGAGACATCCGTCAGTGCAACCAGCGATTCGTAGTGGTCGGTAATCAGGGTTTCCAGAGATTTTCCTTCAATCGTTTCCTTCGTCTCGATCTCGAAAGCGGCTTCCCACTGGCTGTTCATCACCGCCTGGCGAATTTGGTCATCGGTAAAACTCCAGAGCTTGCCGATACGCACGCCGAAGTCGACATCATTGGCGTACTGCATGAGCTTGTTGCCAATGGGGGCAAACTCTCGCCTCAATACGAATTCGGGCTGCTGGTCATAGAACCAGCCCTTGTTGAACACGGCGAATTTGTCGCTCTGTGTGGAGAGATCGACCGAGATAAATAGGGAGGTGTAATAGCGATTGAAAAGGTCTTGAAGGGAGATGGCTTGTTCGACGGCGGCGATATTGCGGTCATATTCCGATTTGCTGAATCGCGCGAGAATTGCGACGCGGGATTGGATGTTGCGGATACGCGAGTTTCGGAGAGTGAGCATGTTGTCGCGGAGCAGGATTTTTATGTCGTCCGGAAAGTCACGGCCAAAGCTATCCAGTCCGTTCCTCAAGTTTTGAAGTTCGACAATATCCTCGCGCGCTTTCTGTTTGACAAACCGGAGCAGTCTGCGTTCTTCAAGGTGAGCAACAATCTGTTCGCGCGCTTCAATCGCGGCTTCCGCTTCGTCCTTCTCAAGGTAGTGACGCAAAACCAGAATCTCTTCTTCAAAGTACGGACGATTCAGCGACGCATGCCAATCATCATCCAGTAGAGACTCCAGACGCCTCCGCTCGAGCCGCGCGTTCCGCATGGCAATCTCGAATATTCCCTGCTTATCCTTCGTCAACTCCTCGATGAGGACGGCATGCGATTCCTTTATCACTCCGCCGCCGGCTGTCTCGTGAACATTTGCCACCTTCTGGCGCAACTGCGTTTGGATCCCCTTTAGCCGACTCATAATAGGTTTACTCAGAAACGGTCCGAATATCCCGTCGACATCATCAGGCATGTAGTCGCGTTGGGTACGCAATCGGCTTATGCTCGTCTTGATGGGCGACTCGAAATCCGCATCCGGAGGAATTCTTTGAAGGGCGTTCTCAAGCTGAATTTTCTCTTGAACAATATAGTCGTCCAAGGTCATATTCGCCTGCCGCGCGCGATCCACAACTTTGCGCGCGTCCTTCATCGCATTCAAACCGTGGAAATCCAGGTGTCGATCCAGTACCCGTTCTTGAGCGTATTGGAGCGCGAATTTTCGGGAATCGGAAAACTCCCAATCCGCCAAGTAGTCGGACAGCAACTGTAAATCAGTGGCTTCGGGTGTTCCAACGAGATTCGAAGGGACAGCGAGATAATAACTGCCATCTTCGCTTTTTTCCGGAATGAGATAGGAATCACCCGGCTGACGTCCATAGCTTCCGCCGACGCGTCCTGCATCCAAATCGGCTTCCAACTGCTCCAACACCCACGCGTCTAACCGTGCCATGGGCAGCGCGACGTTATCTATCAACTCCAATTGTGCCTCTCGACACGCCGTCAACGCCATGCTTTGGAGTGCCGCCATGCGGTCCACGACTACACGCAGGAATTGAGTTGTTTGTAGCGCGTCTTTTTTGAATCTGACGAGATTGGTCTCAAGGGTGGATTTTTCCTCCTGCGTATAGCCCTGCTTCTCGCGTTTTTTCACGACGCGGCGGCGTCTTTTCTGCTTCTCTTTGAAATCTCGTTGTTTGTTGCGCAGCGAGTTGATTCGGTTGTACGTTTTCCCGACATCGGTTACCGTGGATTTCAGCGATAGAATGGCCTCGTCAAGTTGGTGAATTTCGTAGAAAAATTCGGGGGGCAGATCGACGAGCACGCTGCGATCAATCGAGAGCAGCAGTTTACGGCTCAACTCCTTGAACGGACGGAGATCCAGTCCCAACCCTTTTGCCATCCCGCCCATGGTCGGAATCCCGGGTGCTTCGCCTGAATTTATGTTGAAGTCCGCTCTCGCGATAATGTCTTGGCCTATTCCGAACATAAAGAATCGCATCCCCGCAAGCCCTTGGAAGTGACCGTCCGTCGCGACAAAAAGCATGGAGCGTCCGGGGCGGTATTCCTCCTTGCTCAGGATGCGCGCGACCTCCAAAAGCGCGGCGATCCCGCTCGTAGGATCGGCGCCGGGAGCAAGCGATGGGACCACCGATATGGAGTCGTAATAAGCCGTAACAACAACCATCTCGTCTTTCAGAATCGGGTCGCTGCCTTCGAGAAATCCGCGAATGTTTTGACCAATCTGGCGTTCCCACGTCATGGTAGAATTCAACCGAACCATTAGCGGCTCTGGTTGGGAATTCCGATCTGCGTTTCCTGCCTCGGATTCGCCTAGAAGATTAAGTAACACATCTGCATCCGTCCTTGAAATCCAGAATCGCGGGATGTTCGCGGGCACCGTAAGGAATTTGTTTTCGGCTTCACCGCGAATAGTGGTTTCGGGCTCGATGAATACCACCGCTTTCGCGCCCAGCATGGCGGCATTTATCCATTGCGTACTGGAATTGAAATCTACCAGTAAAACGCTTCCGCGCGGAATGAAGAGACTGGATTCCGACGCGGCAACAAACTCGCCGTCCTCATCAATTAGACCGTCGTTGTTGTTGTCAACTCCATCGTAGGCATTGCCGGGCGTTTCGTCAACGTAGCCGTCCGCATCGTTATCAATCCCGTCACTGTCCCAATAGACGATGTCGGCAAGCAACGGGATTTCGCCGTATTCGTCAATTTCGCCGTCTTCATTGTTGTCAATCCCGTCTTCGGTTTTCTGCAGGTGGCTATTGAGCACATCGTCGGTGATACTCCCCACGGTGACGCGGTGTCGGTGAGCAATGTCTTCCAGTGTATCGCCTCTCTGAACGGGATACCAGAATCCACCGATATCTTTGCCGTTGAAGTCTTCCAAATTTGCGTCGCCCCCGTAGAAGAGTGGGGCGCGCAGACCGCCGGTGGGAACGAATACCGTGCTGTTCGTCGTTAATGCTACCTCGCCGGGTTCGTCAATTTCGCCATCCCTGTCGTTGTCCTGTCCATCAGTGGCTTGAATTTGCAGATATTGATTATGGGAATCCTCAAGAATAGATCGAGACTCTACCTGATATGACTTCGCAATGGATTCCACGGTTTCGCCGTCTTGCACGAGGTGCTTGATCCCGGTTGGGAGTAGGGAGGTACGAATGAGGTTGGGCCACACCGGCCATATTTTTATCGTCCGGAGTATCTCATCGTTTGAGGACAGCACCTCCAGCCTTCCATCGCCGTGATCAACCGGAACGGCTATCCTGAATTCGCGGCTCTCGACATTTTGTAAGCCGGTCTCGACGAACCGATCGAAGACGTACTTGCTTGCCGCGGCAGCATCGGGATAGCCTGTGACCCGACTCTCCAGACTTGAGAGCCGCGCGATATCCTTTCGCATTCTGCCGATATCGACTTCATCCCGAATCTTGACCGCAATTTCAGACAGACCGACGGTCGTATCCCTTTCAGCGGTTAGAGGCGTGGATGCCAATAGCGATGCGATTAAACTCATCCAAAGAATATGGAATAACCGGTTTTCGATTACAGATTGAAGTTTATCTGTGCTTATGAGAGTTTTCATAGTGTTTTATTTCAAACTTATTCTGCCTTTCAGGACTTCTACCAAGTAACACTAACAAAATAAGCGTGTTGGAAGGCGTTTTCGACAATTCGATTTCACCTCAATTTCGTAGATGGGAAAACCGATTTAAGCTGCTTGTGCAACCAAATGAAATCCCAACTGATTGGCTTTGCGTTTCAGGTTTTTAACCGCCCTTTGGCGAGCCTGTTCTTCATAGTAGCCGGAAGGAGGTTCACGGTAGGGCGTCCGATTTCTCAACATGGCATAGATAATACGTGCGAGTTTATGAGCGATTGCCGTGATGGCTTGAGCAGGACCGAGCCTCGCTCGCTGACGACGATAATAACCGCCGAGGGCGCCTTTGCTATTTGACACGCCTTGCGCCGCCAGCCTCAGAGCGCGTGCCGCACGATTGTTGTTTTTCTGCGTTTGACGCTGCATCACTTTGCCACCCGTGATTTGGTTGTTCGGACATAAACCCAGCCAGGAGGTGAAATGTTTGACTGAAGGCCATTTGCTCATATCGATGCCGATTTCACTCAATATCGCTTGTGCATTGAGCACATTGACTCCCTCAATCTGAGTGAGATCTACCCCACTCAGTTGATACAGATGTTGACGCAAATTAAAACAGGGCTCATTCCCCTTTGGACGCCGCCGCTTTCTTTGACTCTCCGGCAATGGGTGCGCTTTGATGTCAATCTGGGGTTCAATCCTCTGATAAAACTTTTCGATTTCTACATCACAATCGCTGATTTGCTGCTGATAAAAATCGTAGGCTTGCAACGCTTGCTTGAGGGCGAACACATGTTCGGACTTGTAATTGCCCTCAAGAGATTTGCGAATCTCTTTTTCACTTTTGGTACATCGCTCATCACGATGGGCTGCCAATTGGTGGGCATCGCGTTCACCCTTGACGATGTCTCTGATGATACGCATGCCTGTCAAACCGGTAATGTCTGAGATGACGTTGGTCAGCTTAAGATTCATCAGTTGCAATGCCTTCTGCATATGCTGCACTTGTGTCGAGCACATAGCGATTAGATTGGCTCGATGTCTCACCAATGAGCGCAAGGCACAAATCTCTTCAGCCGGGCGGAATGAAGTCGAAAGCAGCCCATAGGTATGCAACTGCTGTATCCATTGACAATCTTCGATGTCAGTCTTCTTACCGCTAACGTTTTTAATATGACGCGCATTCACCAGATACACTTCAAAGCCGCGTGCTTCAAGCATTTCATAGATTGGAAGCCAGTAGATACCTGTTGATTCCATCGCCACCGTGGTCACGCAACAATGCTGTAACCAATCCACTAAGAGATGGAGGTCTTCGGTAAAAGTCTTAAAGACTCGCACACAGTCTTTATCTCGTCCTTCAGGGACAGCGGCATAAATTTCAGCGTCTCCGATGTCGAGACCTGCCGCGTTATAATTTATTTGTTCAAGAGCGTTCACGTCTTGAATCTCTTGGGTAGGAGGACGTTCTTTGAATCGTCCTTTTCTCGAAATGCCGGTTTTACGCCGTCTTTTCATGGCGAGTTCTCCTTGCCGAGATAGGGTTCGGAATATACAACATGGGTTTCAAAACCGGTTCAGGCGGGGTTATGCTTCGAATCTCTAGTCTACCAAACGGGGTACCAAAGCAGTAAATCCCATGAAAGGGAATCTTGCTTGCGTCCACCAATGAACAAAACATGCATAACCCGGACGACGCTCTCAAGCGGGTTTACAAACACCAAGAAAATTTCCGTCTTTGCAATGCCTAAACCAAACCTCATTATTGTAGCATATGTGTTACTTGCTGAAAGAATTATCCCGACAGGGATAATGGCACGCTCTCAAACGTCAATGTACATCGCACAATGATGTGTGCACCTAGCGTCCCAGCTGAAATCAAGAAGAAGGAAATCGGTGATTCAAGGACCAACGAGAGTTCTCGTTCGCTTTCCTTAGGAAGTTAGTTTATCATGTTCTTCTTGTAATTGTCTTCAGAAATTACTCATCTGTGTTGTCGGGCAAACATTGTTCACGGCACCTCTTGAAGTTGGTAGCGTGCCATTATCCCTGTCGGGATAATTCTTACAGCAAGCAACACTCTTGTACCGCAAACTGTTAGTTTGCGGATCACAATCTAACAGATCAACCGACCGGATAGGGAGGGCGATAGAGATCCCTTGTGGTACAGATTTCCTTCTCGTAAGACCGGTTTTGAAAAAGTGTTACTTGATAGCAATAAACACCACTTGCCACCGATTCCGCGTTTTCCTTGCAACCACCCCAATATGCGGCCTGTCCCCTATCGGTGGAGAATCCCGCGAGTTGATGCCCAGGCTCAAACTTCCCAACGCTGTGCGTGCGCCGACTCCCAAAGGAAAACCTTGATCCGATTCCTAGACTTCCTCATCGCCAGACGGACTGTGTAGGCTTTCCTTGTTTCTAGGCGCCGACCCTTCCTCTTCGGGTTTGCCGGAAGCCAGCATCACCGGCAGCGCCTCGGAAGTTCTTCTGTTCTCTGTTCCACCGAATTCCGCCACTAAAATCGCTTTGGTTAGCTGTTCCAGTGCTTCATCTGTGATCTTCAGCGTGTTCCCCGACCTATCCTCCACGGCGTTCCGGGGATCTGCCGCCTCCGATGCGCGAGTTAGCAATCTTTCATGTGCCGCCCCAATCTCCTGCGCAAGCTTCGATAACTTGAACACATGTTCCATCATATCCGACAACTTGGTATATTCCGCACCGTCACTGTCTTGGATAGAATCCGTAAGTTTGCTCGCATAGTTGCGCATAATTCCAGCCACTTTGGTTTCGACTTCCAACCATTTGCCGTTCGCGATGCGCGCTTTGTCGAGTCTTTCCTGCGCGAGCTCATCCTCTGTCGGCTGATGCCAATCGTATTGCTTCGCCCAACGGCGGATGGTGTTCGCATTTACCTGAACGGGGAGTTGGCGGCTGATTTCGGTAGCCGGTGCTCCTTGCAGCCATAGTTTCTTCGCTTCGGAGATGACCTTTTCAGGTGTTTTCGGTTTTCTTCGTGGCGCGATGGCGTTTTTCATGTGAGATGTGCCTCAATAGTCATCATCGGGCTGGGCGCTAAACTGCATACACTAGGTGCGATAGAAGAGTGTAGTTTGATAGGGAAAACCGAGCATTCGACGGAATACTCGGTTTCTACACAAACCATGGTGGGCATGATGAGGGGGCTCGGCAATTTCACAATCGCCGATTGTACCCGACATAGAGAGACGGAACGAACGCCGATTCAACAATTAAAAGCCACGTTTCAGTTTTCCCCACGTCGTGGACACTTTGCCCGAGGGATCAACCGCGAACGAGCCGCGCACATTCTGGTTAACCTCATCTTCGCTGAAAGCCCGGTCGTAGACGCGGTAGATAGCAATGGAGCAATTGCAGGTGCGCACCTCTTCGGCGCGGCTGTTAGAGAAGATGGCGTGCAGTGACATGTCATGCTTTTTGTTCCATTTTACACTCGGTCCCGTCCTTCCGACTTTTTCGCCGTCAACATAGGACGTGAAATTCTTCCCGCTCTCAAACACCATGTGCACCCAGTGCCACTCCTGTTCACCAATCCGTATTCCGTGAGTTCCTTTGGGCCAGTCGTCACGCAGCCCAAGGGCGCCTTGAGCGATGCTTATGTTCGCAAAATCTCCGTTCCCGCCGGCATCCAACCAAATCCGAAAGTTCTGAACCTGTTCCCTTGGTTGAGCCTGAATTCCGATGAGATGATGTTCCTGCGCGAGCATCGGCCCATTTATCTTCATGAGGAGCCCCATGGTGAAGTCTTCAAGGTTCACGACCGGTGTTTTTGCGCCCGGCGCCGCGTTACTGAAGGTCATACCGGATTCATCGGCAGTGTACCACTTTGTGTCCTCCTTGAAACCGATACCCTTTATTGAGATGACGCCCTCCTCAAGCTTCGGCTTGAGCTTACTATGTTCCAATTCCCCGCCCGCCTCACCGGCGTTTCGCCACACCTTGTCCCTATCGGTTTGGTCGGTTTCGACAGGGTTAAAGTAAAGCACCGCTCCGGGGATCGGCTGAGCGAGTGCCGTTGATAGTGTCATCGCCATACCAACCAACATTATAAAAATGGCGATGGAAAAAATTGTGTTTCTTGTCATGCTTCTGTCCTCCGTATCAATCTAATCGGTCTTGCAATAAAAACTAATAGCCAAATTGGCGGTTTCGGTTATCGTGAAATTTTACAACATAACGCTATGAAATACAAGGTATAAGCACGAATCAGTGACCAATGACTAGCAGATTTCTACGGGACTTCTATCGCGGTCAGTTAGTCGTGAAACGGAAGGATGGAAGATTGGAATGCTGGAAGGAAAACATCCGCTGGCGGTTAGCGAAGTGAGACAGGAATCGAGTTTACTTCTTTTCTTGCCAAGGAATCATACGGAAAAAACTAATTCAAGATGAAGTGTTGGGTTTCACTCGAATATCGGTTTCTTCCCGGTGAATAGAATCGAGATAGCCCCCTCCTGCGTGTGATTTCTCGGGAATTCCGTTCAATCCAACCTACGTGTTACAACGCAGATTATCGCCTTTAATCTTCCATCCTTCCATCCCTTTGGCTTCCACCCTTCCTTTCTTCCTCTTCTCTAGAAATTCGCATTTATTTGACGCGAACCCTGTTTTCTGATATGCTAACCCCTGTCATTTTTCTAACGTAATTTCCAAATCATCTACCGCAGCACGGACGAATCGCATCACCCAAAGGAGGGTACATTCCTGATGTCTCTTGATGAGCGCGCGGATCTCTTTAACCGAATGGTATTGGACGATGCAATGGACGAATACGGTCTAATACGCCACTCCCTAACCACTCCGGATCTAAAACCGATACCCGACGAGCAACTGGAAGATGTCCGAAAAAACACGGAACAACGCAAGCGATTAGGTCAGAAGTGGCATCCCCATGCCGGAACACCGGCGTATGCCATGTATGAAGACGCCAACTATGTCGGCAACCGCTACCTGTTGGCTCAAGCTTGGCGCTGGTTGGCTACGAAGAGCGAAACCACACGGGGTGACGCCCGGAAGGCGTATAACGCCACGATGTACCCCTACCACGAAGGACGAGAAATTGATCCCGGCTATTGGCCCAAACCTTACGGTGCGCTAAGAGGAGACTACACCGTCGATAAGGTATACACCGAGACCAGTGTGGATCAGGCGTACTCTCCCGTTATCGCGTTATGGCGGTACTACCAGCATTTGGCGAGCAACGACGAGAAACAAGCTATCGCGAAAGCCGTGCAGGAGCACGGCCACTGGTGGATTCGGCACGAATACACCTACGACTACTTGGGCGAAGTATGGAAGGTGTTCGAAGGTCGGATTGGCGGTCCCAGCAGTGCTTTGAAAATCCCCATCGGCATGCACATCGCCTATCGGGTCACCGGGGATACGGCGTTGTTGGATGAGTGTGTGCGCATCATTAGAGAGGCGGTGAAAGAGGGGGCGTTGTCGATGCACCGGGGACCGCGCGGCGAGATTAAGGAGTTGTACCACTGGGCGGAGATGTACGACTATTTCATGCGCGAAACCGACCTGCAAGACGAAGCCGAATGGGAACGCCTCATCCGCGAATGCTGGCGCGCCGGAAAGAGCGCCGTTCAGGAGGATGGATTGTGTATCGGCCAGGGGTTCTTCACGGATGACGGGCTGTTGGAGAAATATGAACCCGGTCCCGCAGACGACGTGCACCACGGCTACTGGAAGACCGATGCGAGACACCCCGCCTCGACGGCGCAAATTGCCGGCTTGGCGATGCTGATTCACGAGTTGGGTTACGACGATGACGCCGCGGGGGTTGGCGTGAAGCTACTGGAGAACGTTACCGAAGCGCACACCGGGCAGCGGTATGTCTACACCAGCCCCGAACAGATGCCGCCCGAATCGCGCGAAAAGCCGCCGCAGGAGTTCTTCCACACACGCACCGTGGTGTTCTGGCTGGATGCCTACTGGCGCGGTAAGCTGTATGGGGCGTTATAAAATTGGAAAACCTCGTCGACAAATTCTGATCGTTAAATCGAAGATTGAATCTGGTGAGGATTTTAGATTGTACGGGCAAACCACTAATAGGAGCGATCTCCTGGTCGCGAATTCCGAGTGTCTGAAGAAAAATCAATGAATTTTCGCCAGAAAATCACAGTCAGTCTTTTACTATACATGGCCATGAATAGCGCTGCGTTTGCCCTAACCGTTGAGATTCCCGACCGGAATCTGCACAACGCAATCAGGGAGGCTCTCAATCTCCCAGCGGGCGATCCCATCACGCATGTGGCGATGCGAAGTTTAATCAGTCTTGATGTCGCGGATCTAGGAATAGCCGACCTGACAGGCTTAGAACATGCCACGGAATTAACTTGGCTTGCTATTCCCGGCAATCATATCACCGATCTAACACCAATTGCCGCATTAACACACCTTGAAGCATTGTTGATGTGGTGGAATCCCGTCGAAGATCTAACGCCTCTTTCCAATTTACATCAACTGCGACACATTGACGCCAATGGTTGTCAAATTTCCGACCTAGCACCATTAGCACACCTAACGAATCTCACATTTCTAAGTCTCGCCGGAAATAATATCTCCGATCTACGTCCCCTTCGGCTTCTCATTGGACTCGAAACCCTAAATCTTAGCGCTAACATGATATCCGACATAAGCCCTCTTTCGGCATTCCACAATCTATCGCACCTCTCTCTTCAACGTAATCGCATTATTGATCATTCGCCCGTTTCTGGATTTTCCCTCTCTCACTACACATACGATGAAGATTGCCAACTGCCACCACTCCCGCTCGAGCCTCGATTGGAGAACCGGGATTATCCAGGCATTTTTAGCGCTTGGGGCGGGCTCGGCTGGAGTTCAGTCTTGAATCAGCCTCATCTCTCTGACCTGGAGCAAATGTCCCAACACGATCTATATTTTTGTTGTCCGATGTTCGGTCAAGATTTTTTTGATACGGGTGCTAGTATAGAATTACGAGGCGATCTTGATAGTGCTGAACAACTGCGAGACGATTACCTTGCACTTAATCCAAACATGATTTTTCTTGTGGGTATTGGGATGAGAGAAGCCTCCCCCGGAAAATACCCGGATGATTCTCCTTATTGGGTGCGAGATGCCAACGGCGAACGTGTTCCTGGTCATCCGGGTACTTACTTGGTTAATTTTACCCATCCCGATGTTCAGAAGATAATTATTCAGCAGGCTATTGCCGTATCGAAGTGCGGTTTGTACGACGGAATCTTTTTCGATTGGTGGCACGAAAGTATTGCTATTCTCTCTGACCGTCGTTCCGGTTGGGCAGAGGGCTGGATAGGATTTGCTGCGGAACAACGGGCTCGGGATAACATTATAAAGAGCATACGTAACCAATCGCGTCCGGATTTTTTGATAATGGTAAATACAAATCGCGGAAAAATCCCACGCACAGGTCCCTACATCAACGGTCTTTTCATGGAAACAGGAACGCCTTCGACCGATAGTAACATTGGAGGTGCTGAAGCAATTGAACGGGGATTGCGCGAAATCGAAGAGACATTGTCTTGGGCGGAACAAAACCTAATGGCACCACAAATAAATGGACTAGAAGGCTTTGGCTTTTCAACAGAACCAATGGATAGCCCTAGGAACCTCCGCTGGATGCGAGCGATAACGACTCTCAGTCTGACCCATTCCGACGGCTACGTTCTGTTTAATGACGGCATTTCGCATAACCACTATTGGTACGACTTTTGGGATACCGATCTCGGGCGTCCCGTCGATCCCAAAGCCCAACTCTACGATGATGGTATCCTCGGTCTCTACATCCGCGAATTCACGAACGGATGGGGCGGTATACAACCACAGCAGGGAAATGCAGACCATCACGCTGCCGGAGGAAGTGCAGGGGGTGGCGAGCGAGATGATAGGCACGGAGCACACGCTAGCCAATCTTGACGGTGAGATGTATCTGCGCGTGAAGCCGACCAATCTGGCGGATGTCAATGGGGATGGGGTAGTGAATATTTTGGATTTGGTGGTAGTAGCGCAGGGGATCGGAACGGACACGCCTGAGGCCGACGTGAACGGGGATGGGGTTGTCAATGTGTTTGATTTGGTGTTTGTGGCGAATCAGTTCTGAATCACGGATTATCCAGATTACGCAGATTTCACGGATTCAAAGCATGCATTCTTTAATACACATTGCATCTAGAAACTACACAGTTTGGTCTGTAGGAGCGATTTCCGAATCGCGACCTCTTCTCGCGAGCGAAGTTCATTCCTTTAGAAGCAGGGCTAAGAACGGAAAATTAATGAAAGACAATTAGAGGATTGAATAATTATCAATCCCTCGGCTAGGGCACAGGTTCGACTAAGGTCGCAGGAGAAATTGGATGAAAATTACGGACGTTAAACCCATTCCGGTTTGGGTAGGCGGCAGAAACCAACTCGTAGTCAAGGTGGAGACCGACGAGGGTTTCCATGGCTGGGGCGAATCCGGTTTATCCGGTAGAGAACTGGCGGTGGCTGGTGCGGTCAAGCACTACCGCGAATTCCTAATCGGTCGAGACCCCATGTGTATCGGCGGCGCTGTGGCAGGACATGTACCGCGGTCAGTATTTCGAAGGTGGACGGGTGCTCACCGGCGCCATCTCCGCGGTCGACATCGCACTCCACGATATCGCCGGTAAAGGCGTTGGGCGTGCCGGTGTACCAACTTCTCGGCGGCAAAGCAGCGGGACCTCGTGCCCTGTTTTGCGACAACCGGCGCGGCGCCCGGTCCGGGGTTGATTGACGAGGTGAAACTCCTGATGGAAAAAGGCTGGAACGTTATCCGTACCGTGCCGGGCCACCCGCCCGTAGAGGATGCATCCATTTTCGAGCCGCGCGAATCGCTCGCCTTGACAGCGTCGTGGCTGACCAAAGTACGGGAAGAGGTAGGACCGGAGCCGGTGCTTGGTATCGACTACCACTGCCGTCTAAGCGTGGCGGAGGCGGCGTCGTTTTGTCAACGCATGCCCTCAGGCACATTGGACTTCATTGAGGAGCCCATTCGCGACGAGACGCCGGAGGCAAACGAATCCTTGCGGGGTATGGTCGATGTGCCTTTCGCTATCGGCGAGGAGTTTTCCAGCAAATGGGCGTTTCTACCCTACATCGAACGCGGCATCACCAACTTCGCGCGCATCGATGTCTGCAACGTGGGAGGATTGACGGAATCCATGAAGGTCGCGGGAATGGCGGAAGCACATTACATCGACCTGATGCCGCACAACCCGTTGGGCCCCATCTGCACCGCGGCAACGGCGCACTTGGCGGCGGCAATTCCAAACTTCGCGTGGTTGGAAGTGCGAAACTCGCCGACGGAGCCGACCGGCCGTCAGGATCCCGACCTCTTTCCGGTGCAAATCACGCAGGATGGACCGAACCTTGTCGTGCCCGATCAGCCGGGTCTCGGCGTCGAATTCAACGAAGAGTTGGCGAGGGAACAGACCTTTGAATTCTGGGAGGCGCCGCGTCTGCGCCGCCGCGACGGCTCCTACACCAACTGGTGATACTGTAGGAGGAATCAAACGACCGAATAGGGAATGCGATAGAGATCTCTCTCCAATTCCCGACCATGCGACGACTCACACTGGCCACTGACCATCAAACGAGTGGATAGCGACTGCGATAGAGATCCACTGCATCTCTAAAGGAACTACAATGAACAAAGGGAAACGCGCTTGGAACCAATCCAACCTATCCAAACCCGCAGCAGATATCGACATGCGCTACGGACACAACCTCTTGAGACAGGAGAGCGAAGGTTGGCCCCCATACGCCGTTGTGTCGACACCGAGCGCCATCAAAGCAGCCGAACCCCACTTCGGGAAACAACCCGCCGGCGTGGGTTACGCCACCCATCTTGACCACGGTCATCTGCAGGAAGTCTCCGACGGGCTTACCGGAGGGGGTAGAGCTTATTGTCGGTGTCGGCGGAGGCACGGCGCTGGATGCGTCAAAATACGCGGCGCTCAAGCGGGATCTGCCGCTGGTTTTGGTTCCAACGATTCTATCGACCGGCGCCATCATTCACGGCGTCCTCGCGATGTGGGACGGGCGGGTTATCGTTGGCGGCGCCAATGGCTGGCCCTGGATCGACTGCGAACACGTTCTCATCGACTACGATATTATTCTTCGCGCCCCGGCTACACCTGAACACCGCGGGACTGGGCGACATTCTCTGCAACTATGCCAAAATCGCCGAGTGGCAGCGACAACCACAGACTCGGGGTTGAACCGCCGTACGACGAAGAGGTTGTCGCCGCCGTGGAGGAGTTCCATCAGGATTTCACGGACCAGCTTCCACGCCTCGCTTGATGCGGAAGGAGACTTGACACCCGAGAGCGTCCGCGTCATCGGCAAGGCGCTGCAAGAACGCGACGGACGCGAGCGTGCTCTTGGCGAGCACGGTGCCGAGCGGCGACCACGACTTCGCGTTTGCCCTTGAACTCATGTGCGACAGAGGTTGGATTCACGGCGAATTGGTTGCCATGGGCGCGGTCATCATCGCTTGGTATTGCGACGCCGACCCCCAGCGCCTGCTCTCAAGGCTTGACAAATGTTTGGTGAGATACCGCCCCTCGCAGATGGATATTTCGCGCGACGCTCTGCGCCGTGTGCTAGAGTACCTCCCCGAATACATGGCCGACCCGATTCGAGGGAAAGGTACTTCCTCAATCCTCCGCCATGAACCGATTGTGAGCACAAAATTTGATGAATTGTGGACGTTCTTGGAAGAAAGTTAATTGAAATGATGTAATCGTATCTGTAGGAGACGCAGATCTGCGTCCCCTACGGTAGGTGCGATCAAGCGAGCGATTAGCGATCAACTGAACAGGGAGGGATCAAGCGACTGAATAAGAAGCGCAATAGAAAATCCCGTGCGATAGAGATCTAACCCCATACGGTAGGTGCGGTTTCCAACCGCACCGGGACCCGCCTACAGAAACCAGCACCAAGAGTCATCTTCTGTGGGCACCCATCAATCAATGAGTTCATATTCCCTCGCCCAAGTCCACACGGAAATTGACAGTTCGACGCATTGAAATCGTGTGACTTGCATCCTGAATCGCTTAACTCGATCCTTATGGGGGGACGCAGATCTGCGTCCCCTACGATTGATCCTGATGATTGCCTGATTCCAAAAACGGATTTGGCTGTCTTTTTCATTGGACACGTAAGCGGTGTTGTGAATCACATTGAAAGGACTCAATTTCCATGAAAGATTATCAACCTCTTGATTTGTCCGCGTTGTGTAACGCCGGTTTGGACGTACTGAACGAAGAGATGAGCGTATCCATCGGGGAACAGGCGCTTCGCGGTTTGCCATTCGTTGTAGGCTCACCCGAACTCGGAAGGCGCCAGATAACTGTCTCATAGGTTTCGACGCTAAGTGCGAAGAGCATGACCATCCCCATGAACCAGTCCGCCCGCCGCGTGATTATCGCACACACCTTGCTCGAGTCGGAGCTATCGGAGGGCGGCGCGTTGGCAAAACCAATCGCCGATTACGTCTTCCGAATTTCCGGCGGCGATGAGATTCGCGTGCCCTATCCGCGAGAGATTTGAAATTGCCATTCCCGGCTTCGGCGGTTTGCCGTTCCGCGCCCTTTCAGACCAACTGGACTCACTCTACCCGCGCGATGAAGGGAAATGGGAGGACATGGGACGCCGTCAGACCGAGGCGGCGCAAGGCAGACCGCGCGGGTTGTTTCTCTGGTCATGGGAGAATCCGCAGCCCGATTCCGTCATCGACTCGCTTGAGATCGTTCCCGGCGGAACGCGATTTATCATTGCGGCAATCACACTCGGACATGTAGACGAACACCCCCTTCGTCCGTCAAGGGACGCCGGGAAGCGCGCATTACCCTGACCAACCCGGAGGACGCCGAGAAACCGTTCGACCTTGACGTTGAGGTAGATCGAGGGCTCGCAACCTACGTGCACGCCCTCCCCGAAGCCTCCGCAGACGAGTTTGCCGGCGATTCCTTCAAAGGTTGGGGCGAAGCCCAGAATCCGAAATCGAGTCCCGCCTACACCGAGATAGCGGCGCTCCCCTCCGCCACCGTGACGGTCAAGCAGGGCGAGGAGGAGGTTGGCAAAGTCAACTGGGGCGATGTGCAAGAAAAAGGCGCCGTCAACGTGCCGCGACATGCGCGTCGAACTACTTGACCGCGGCAGAAACTGGGTTCATGTCACCGTGCTCGATGAGGATACCGGCAAACCCGTGCCGTGCCGAGTTCATTTTCGTTCTCCCGAAGGCATCCCATACCAGCCGCACGGTCACCATAACCAAGTGAATTCGAATTTAGGCAGTTGGCACATTGACGTCGGCGGCGATGTTCGCATGGGGCAGATTACCTACGCCTATATAGACGGCACCTGCCAAGGCTGGCTGCCGCGCGGCGAAGTTATCGTCGATATCGCTCGGGGGTTTGAATACGAACCGCTCCGGGCGCGCGTGAGCATCGAACCCGGGCAGCGCGAACTCACGCTGCGCCTCAAACGCTGGATTAACATGAACCAAGATGGGTGGTTCAGCGGGGATTCGCACGTCCACTTCCTCTCCACGCAGGGCAGCCATACCGAGTCGCAAGGGGAAGACCTGAACGTGGTCAACTTGCTGCAATCGCAGTGGGGAAGCCTGTTCACAAACACCGAGGAATTTACGGGTAAGGCAAGCGTCCTGCAGGAAGGCAAACAACATTGTCTACATCACGCAAGAGAACCGTCAACACTTCTTGGGGCATCTGATCCTGTTGGGACTTAAGGAACCCGTAATGCCGTGGTGCAGCGACGGCCCCGGAGAAGCCGAACCCGGCGGAACGTTGGAAGTCACCATGAGCGACTGGGCGGACCAGTGCCACGAGCAAGGCGGCACGGTGATTATCCCGCACCTCCCGAATCCAAACGGCGAACCGGCGGCGCTGATTGCCACCGGCAGAGTTGATGGCGTCGAAATGTTGCGGCACGAGCCGTTCAACCATATTGAGTACTACCGTTACCTAAACTGCGGCTATCGTCTGCCGTTAGTGGGTGGCACGGACAAGATGTCGAGCGATGTGCCCGTCGGTATTTATCGCACATATGCTCGCCTCTCCGACGATGAGGAATTTAACTATGATAACTGGTGTAAGAATGTCTCTCGCGGACGGACGTTCCACAGCGGCGGCCCCATCATCAACCTGACTGTCGAAGGCAATCAGATTGGCGACACGCTTCAGATGTCCGGTCCCGGCACGGTTGAAGTCGAGGCGTGGGCGGAGAGCATTTTCCCGATTCACACCCTCGAACTCGTGCAAGCCGGGCGTGTGGTGGCATCGACCGAGGATCCAAAAGGCACACGGCGACTAGAATTGAAGGCGAAGGTGAAAGCCGATGGACACACGTGGGTGGCGGCGAGGTGCGGCGGTCCCAACTATACGAGCGTCAAGCATCACGACGGTTGGCAGCGCGGCATATTTGCGCACACCTCTCCGGTATATATAGCCTGCGGCGGCGAATGGTGGATGTTCGACAACGACGCGGCGCAATACATGCTCACGCTAATCGACGGCTGTCTGACCTACATTCGGGAGACCGCTCCGGTCCACGAGGGCGGAACCACGACACACCACCACGGCGAGACGGATCACTCCGCCTATCTCGAACGTCCGTTTCTTGAGGCGCGCGAGGCAATCCACAAACGCATGCACAAACTGGGCATCCCCCACTAACTGACTTAGAATGTTGTAGGAGGGAATTCCGATTCCCGACTGAGTGGAATTACTAGTATGTCAAGTCTTGTAGGGTGCGATCAACCAACTGATTAGGGAGGGTTAAGTGGTTGTCTTGGTAAGTAAATATGATTAAGTGTTGGGTGTCGGTGCGGTTAGAAACCGCACCTACCGGCGTGGTAGAATAGGTTTCTTGTGCCAGTCTCATTAGTATTAAAACGTAGCGAGAAGACCATTAAGTGAGCGAATAGCGAACGATTAACTGACTGAATAAGGAGCGCGATAGAAAATCCTGTGCGATAGCGGCCCCCTTATCTTGCCCCTACCTCTTTCTCGTAGGGGCGCGGTTCCCGCGCCCAGTTCGCCGTGATAGCAATGCCTCACGCACCACGTAGGCGGGAATCAAGCGAGCGATCAACTGAGCGCAACAGCGAAGGCGATAGAGTTCCCATAGTAAATCCCGTGGGATGGAAATCCTTCTCCGAATCGCGACTTTAATCTACGCCATTTACGCACTAACATCTTAGAGAAATGGTATAACTGTGCAATCCCGAGATTCAAGACATGGACTCTTTTTTCCGCTCCAGAGGAGCGCAATGCTAATAGCCGACACATGGTCGTGCCCTACACTCCAGCGGAGTGTCATGTCTGAAGCCATAATTTTTGTCAAACTTAAATAGGTTGGAGGAACGTGTGATAACCAAATTCGATTACTTTTACGGGGGCCATGTGGAGATGGATAACCTCGGCTTTCAGGGCCTCCGCGTCGATGACAGGGTGGAATCGGACGCCCATCTCAACACCGTCATCGACGAATCCCGGTCCATCGCCGAACTGATGGACGGATTGAACTATGACACGCTCTGGCTCGCGGAGCACCATTTCCAGCGAGAAGGCTATGGAGGCATTCCAAACATCCAGATGTTAAGCCTCTATCTCGCACAAGCCACGGAGAGCCTGAATTTCGGCGCCTTTTTTAATACCATACCGGCGTGGCATCCCCTTCGATTGGCGGAAGATTTCGCCACGGTGGACATCATGACGGGCGGCAGGGTTAGGTTCGGGATCGGCCGCGGTTACATCAATCGCGAGGTGGAAACGCTGGGATCGCCGCTTGATGACGACGACGAAAACCGCGAGAAATTCGAGGAACAGGTCGAGATTATCTTCAAGGCATGGAATGAGCAATCCTTCTCCCATCGCGGCAAATACTACGACCTGCCGGCGAAGGTCATCTACCGCGAGAAGGAATTGGAGGAAATCACGCTCGTACCGCGTCCCGTAAATCGGCCGGTAGAGTGCTGGCAACCCATCTTCAGCGCCAGTCCGCGCGGCATTGACTTTATGATAAAGCACGGGATAAAAGGCGTCGTACCCTCGGGCGGACGCGCCCATAAAATTGCGATGCAGTGGCGAGAATCGCTATCCCGCGCCGGGCGCGAAACCCAGCTCGGAGAAGATCTTGCCCTCGTGCTGCAGATTCACATCGCCGATACCCAAGAGAAAGCGATTCGGGAAGCCACGGTTTGGTTTGAGGAGCAACTCAAGGTGTTGTCGCCGTTGGGACGGATGCCGCATCTCTCCAGAGAACAGATTCTGGCGACGTACGACCCGGAAACTGCGCCGACCGCTGGACTGCCGACCGTCCACGATTTGGTTCGCGACCGCGCGTGGATCTGTGGACCGCCGGAGCACGTGTACGAAAAACTCTGCGAGATTCAGGAGGAGTTCCCCGGTCTGGAGCGTGTATGCATAGGCGCCGGTGCACTGGCGATCCCGCCGAGCGCAATCAGGAAGGACATCGAATGGTTCGGCAAGGAGATCTTGCCGAAGTTCCAATCTACAAACCTCGCCGCTTGAACCCGGATCCGTGCGTCGAAAGGAGAAACATGACAACTCAATACAGACCGAACGCTACCAAAGCCGCCCTGCAACGGGGTGAAACCATCATCGTCCCGGAAATCAACCGTGTATTCGATCCAATTGTCGTTGAGCTGGTTGCCGAAGCCGGATTCACCCGCGTGTGGATAGACATGGAACACTCGCACCTGGATTTAGCCGGACTGTCGAACATGATACTAGCGGCGCGAACTGTCGATCTTGATGTGATTGTCCGCATTCCTCACGGGCCATACAATCAGGTGATGAAAACCTTGGAATTGGGCGCCAGTGGTCTGATTTGGCCACACTGCAAGAGCGCGGATGAAGCGAGGCAGTTTGTCCGAATGGCGAAGTTTCGACCGCTCGGCTTGCGCGGCATGGGCGGCGGCAGAGATTCTCGGTTCGGCAGGATGGTGCGCAAGGATTTTCTGGATCTAGCCAATGAACACACGCTGCTAGGCGTCATGATTGAAGACGAAGAAGGAGTGGACGCTGCGGCGGCTATTGCCGCCGTTGAGGGAATCGATCTTCTGTTTATAGGTCCGGGAGACCTTCGGCATAGCTACGGAGTAGAACGTGAAGGTGGGGAACAGAGCGACCATCCCCGGATTCTTGAAGCATTCGACAGAGTCGGGGCAGCCTGCCGCGATCAGGGAAAGGCGATGGGCACAGCCGTGGATCCCGGCGATCAGATGCGCTCATTATTCGAGAGGGGAACTCGTTGGTTCAACTGTTGTCACGACGTCACGGCGCTGATTAACGGTTATGGGGCTGCATTGAAGAATACGAACGACATTGTGAAGTGTTAACGACAGTCTTAAAGTCTAGAATCTGTCCACTTCGACAACAGGATACGGCCTGCTGGGAGGTAGACGCAAAAAACTCCACCCTATATTCCTCAAGGCGTAAACCCTACAGGAAACCGATTTCGATGACAACCTTACAGAAACTTGCCATCACTCTATTCGCGGTCATGACAATGGAAATCGTATACGCTAACACAACGGCGTTTGGAGAAAACAAACTCAAAATCCTTCACAACGGCGCTGGATCCCTCACGGTGAAGCTCGATGACGAGTGGGCGCGTAACCATCAACCCTACGACGGTCGTGGGAGGGTGACAGCAACCGGGGTGAAAGGAGACGCCGGAGTTTGCGTTGCCGGCGTTAACCCGCTAGACCGCCAGAGTGATTGGTCGACATCCTGCACCTTCACTGCTGAGCCCAACGTGGATCGCTCGTTCAACGCCATGCTAACCATTGGCAAATCGAACGAGGCAGCTTTCGACGCCGAAACCTTCCACTACATTGGCTTGCATTGCTACTTGGACAAGAACGGCTACCCCCAGGGCTGGATACACACGCAGGAATCCACGGAGCCCGTGCCGACCATGACCTTTGAGCCGGAGGTCAAGGCTGCATACAACGGGAAAGATTCGTTCGCGTTCCAATTCTCCGCGACAAAGCAAAATCCCGTCAGCCCCCAGATTCTCACCGTTATCTTTAGTAACGGCAGCACCGAATCGCGATGCGTGCTTGATGCGAAAACCATCCGTCCCTCCCCATACCGACCATGGTTTATCGCTTACGGGACGCCCAACCTGTTCTACTGCGGTCCACCGACATGGACGATTCATTCCGTCGATTATGATGCCCCTCCCCACGTTCCGGAGCCGACCACCCTCTCCGATGCGCCCGACATTGTCCCTGTGCCCAAGGAGATTCGCTGGACACAACCGGCAACCTGGTTTGCGCTCGATCACGGAGTGGCGGTCGATGCCGGCACACAGACTGAAAGCCCGGCGGCAGACTCCATACGCCGTCAGATCATGGAGCGTTGCGGCGTTGCGTTAAAGGTGCAGGGAGATCGAGCCATCGTGGTTGGGGAGAGAGGTAAAGGCAATGCGCGTCTGGATCAGTTCTGTCTCGAAGAAAACGTCTCTCCGCCCGCCAACCGTGAAGGCTACACGCTGGTTGTGCAACCCGATTTTATCGCCGTCGTCGGATCGTCCCCCGCCGGAACGTACTACGGCGTACAAACGCTTGCCCAAATGGTGGTGGAAAGCTCGGATGTAGGCTGGAGAATACCGTGCGGCATCGTGACGGATTGGCCCGATTTTCCTTTCCGAGGCGCCTATATCCAACATTCCGACATGGAGCGGGTGCGCGCCTTTTCGGAGAAGAAAATTAATGCCGTCGTGTTCGAAGGTTTTCTAAACATTTTTGATCCCGATTCCCCCGATTCAGCCCGCCAACTCTTCGACGAATGTCGCCGGTACGGGGTTGAACCAATTCCCATGTTTCAAGGGTTCGGACACGGCGATGAAGTTATCAGGCACAACCCCAACTGGGCGGAGGGGATCTATGTACAAAATGAAGAAATCACATTTGTCGAAGGGATAGATCCGCCGCCCGTTCCGCTCGCTCAACCCAACGTCATGCGCACGAAACACACCGATATCCGTATCACCGACGAACACGGAAACAGATACGAGGAAGGAACTGATTACGCTGTTATACCGGGTGATATCAATCCGTACCAACCTCCGGGCGCGCCCTTTGCCATTACACGTCTGGCGAACGGCAAAATTCCCGATGGTGGATCTGTCTTCGCTTCATACGATTACGCCCCGTTGCGGTCAAAGAGTCGTTACGATCTCAGTTTCTGTCCAAGTGAACCGGCTGCCTACGAGTGGATCCGAGAGATGGTAGGAAGCGCCGTTCGCGAACTGAAGCCCCGATACGTAATGATTGGCCGGGATGAGCCTATGCGGATGAGCACCGACTCCCGATGTCTCGGGAGCAGGAAAACAAACGCTGAACTCTTCGCCTGGGACGTGCAGCGTATGGTACAATTTGTATCTTCCGCAGATCCGACCGTTGAAGTATTGATGTGGGCGGATGCGGTCAATCCCTACCGTAACGCATACAGGCTCACGAGCAATCCGACCGGACCGGCTATTGACCAGTTGCCTCGTCAGGTGATTTTGATGCCGTGGTTCTACGGCAACTTTGAAAGACTCACGATGGCAAACTCTGTTGAGTTCTTTCACCGGCACGGTTTTCGTACGATCGGTGGCGCCTCCAGACACGTTGTCAACCCCGCACACTGGGCTGATGTGGCTTGGCAATTTCGCGGGGGTGAACGCGGGATGCAAGGATTGCTGCTGACGCCTTGGGAGAATCCGAAAGGAGACTTTTCGCTGTTTGCCAGCCACGCTTGGACACACACCGAATCTCGGCAGTAAAATGGAACGTTGTGCATCAGTTTGTAGTAGTGCAATTCATTGCACGTCCCAACGGAATAAGAAGATTATGAAGAAGGCTGAGAACTCTATAGACGGCGAGCTTCGTCCAGAATACGATCTGAAGAGTTTACGAGTACGAAAGGTCGGCCCTAAGCGAAAAACTTTCGGCAGCCTGTCGGTGCGGTTGGATCCGGATGTAGCAGAATTATTTCCCGATTCTGAATCGGTAAACGAAGCGCTGCGATTCTTGATTCGTATTACCCGCGACCACCAATGATTATTTCGAAAGTCATTGACACTCGATCATGTCCTAACTCAACTATACAAACAACCACCAATACATTGGAGCTAACAATATGCCCGCAATCAGAACCACCGAGAAAAGGATGGGAGAAGAAAATCGACCGGAATGGTGCGGTGTGACCAGCGCCGGTGTCTTCCGAGTGCCGACAGAGAATGGCCGCGCTGACGCCCATTATCACGATTGCGATGAATTCTGGTTAATTTTTCGCGGCAAAGCCAAAATAATGACGGAGGGCGAAACTTTCTATGTGAAACCCGGCGACATTGTCTGTACGAAAGCCGGGGACGAACATGATATACTGGAGGTCTACGAAACTTTGGAGGCGTTTTACTTCGAGGATGCGACGCCGGAAGGCGGCCGCATTGGACATCTTCACCGCAATACGGAAAAAGCCAACGGTCATCCGGTTCCAAATCTCCCAATACCCGAGGATTTTCCACAATGAACAAACCCCTTGAATGTGTCCAAATCGGCGTCGGCGGACAGGGCCGGCACTGGTGCGACGCGGTAGTACCGCGCCTTATGGAACTGGGCTTGGCAGTGCCCGTTGCCGCAGTAGACATCAATCCGGAGATTCTCCCGAACGCCAAGACGTATTTGGGGCTTCGTGACGACCAACTCTACACCAGTGCGGAGCAGGCGCTCGCAGAGCACAAGCCCGACTTCATTAACATCGTCGTTCCCCCCGCCCACCACGAGGAATTTGTAAATCTCGCCGTGGAACACGGATGCCACATTCTCTCCGAAAAGCCGATCGCCGACACGATGGATGCGTGCTGCCGTATCTATCACAAGGTCAAGAAGGCAGGACTGAAAATGGCCGTTACCATGACTCATAGGTTCGACCAGGACAAACAGACTTTGGAACGAGAACTCAAGAGCGGCAAGTACGGCGAACTCAGCAGCCTGATTGGGCGCAACTCGTGGGACTGCCGGAAATACGGTAGATGGGGGCATTTTCGTCACGACATTCCGGACACTCTATTGATAGAGGGCACCGTTCACCATTTCGATATCATCCGCGCGCTTACCGGCGCGGATGCCAAGACGTTATACGCCGTTACGTGGAATCCGCCTTGGGGCGAATTTGCAGGCGATTCCAACGGTTTAATCATCTTAACCATGCAAAACGGCGTTCAAGTGTTTTATGAGGGAAACAAGACGAGCGCGACCGCAACCAACAACTGGAGGCGCGAATATTTCCGGGCGGAATGCGATCTCGCCACTCTTGAGCTTGACAACCGCGAGTTGCGGGTCATGAGCGATCTCAGCGGCGAACGCGTCGTAGACGATGTGCCGCTCTTGGAGCAACCGGCATGGTGCAATCCGTGGCTCGGGGAAACGTTCGCGCACTGGGTCAACGGCGGCGACCCACCCCCGAACACTCTTGATGACAATATCCAATGCTGCGCCATGTTGTTTGCAGCCATCGAATCTTCTCACACTGGAAATGTCATAGATGTACAGGACTTCCTCCAAACAAACCTGAGAGCAGTCGCGGACTGAACTATGGCCATTTAGCCCCGGATAGGGAGAAAGTCGCCTTGAAGAATCTCTTTGCAAATCAGATGCATTACCTAAACTCGACTTTCTACAATAGCAAAACGGTTGGGTTGTACTATACGGGCGAGCAGAGATGGTAAGCCGTACTACACCAAATCCGTAGGCGGGGCATCTTGCCCCGCCATGATGGTATTGGAATCCACCAGCGACTTTTTCAAAGGTCAACCAAAAAAGCCAGATGGCTAAGATCTCAACCGCTTCTCTGGAACGCTTGATTAACCCCGTTTGTTACGCCGCTCAAATGTACAAAGTCGAGCTAAATTGTCTTAAGAAATACCTTATTTCCTACCCCTTGAAAGGAGATATCGGATGAGGTGGACGCTACCGACCATAGCACTGATGGTGGGCATGGTCGACGCTACGAGCAGCCAAATAAAGGATATCCAATGGAAGATTGGACCCAATATCCCCGAGTTCAGAAAGGGCGGTTGCGCGACCGCTTTGGGGGGCAAGATTATCAGCGTTTTCGGAATGCGCCAACCGTGGGGAGAGATGGAAACCATGTACATCTACGACCCGGCACAGGACTGGTGGTTTCGCGGACCGAACGCTCCAATCGGACAGACTTATGTCCAAGGCACAATGTGCGAGGGGGCTTTCTACTCTATCGGCGGTCGTATGAGCGGGGTGAAACCTCACTGCTACCGGCTTGAATTCACAGGGAACGGGGAGTACCTCTGGACGCAGATGCCCAATCTGAACGAAGCACGCGGATGGGCGCCCAGCGTTGCGATCGGGTCAAAAATTTATGTCTGCGGAGGTTCACAAGGGAATCACGGTCCGACGATAAACTCGGTCGAAATGCTGGACACCGCCGAACCCAACCCGCAGTGGAAGATTGTTACCTCAATACCGGGTAGGTCGCGCGGGTGGCTGGGGGCTGCCGCCGTGAATGGAAAGATTTACATCATTGGCGGATCCCACTTCTATGACCCTAAACCCGAACAAGGCGATCGCAGAATTCGTTTGGCAGAAGTTCTCGTTTATGATCCGCAGACGGGGGGTTGGGATACCAAGAGACAGCTTCCGTATCCGCTCGCCGGAATGGACTGTTGCGTGTACAAAGATCGGTACATCATTGTGGCGGGCGGTGCCGGGCTTGTCGCCAGCTACAACGAAGAGATGATGAAAGCCTACACGGAAGTCCGTGAACACAAGTCTTACTACACCCCGTTTATTCTCGTGTACGATACGGAATCCGATGAGTGGAGCCGCCTGCCGAGTTTGCTCCCGGTGCCGACGAACGATATCCGGATCGCGTTGCTCGGCAATAAGCTCTACGCATTGGGCGGCGAAAACATCGAACCGGCGACGAGCAACACGACGCCCTGGTTCCGTATCGGCGAAATCGTCGAATAACCCCTTGGTCTATCATACGAGATGTGCCATCGACAAAGCTCGCGCATAGGAGACAATGGACATGATTCGCGTTATTAAGCCTGAAGGATTTGGAAACATCCAGTTGGAAGATGTACCGATCCCGGAGATCGAGAGCCGCCAAGTTTTGGTGCGAACCCACACCACGCTAATCAGCCGCGGTTCCGAGTTATTCCGTCGCTACATTAGAGAGGACGCGGTTTCTCCTACGATCATGGGATACTCCCTCACGGGCACGGTCGAGAAGATCGGTCGCGATGTCACTGAGTACGACATAGGACAACGTGTGAAGGTCGTGGCTCCGCACGCCCAATATGCTGTCGGCGACGCCGATTCGACGAGAGGCCACATCGTTCCTCTTCCCGATGACGTGTCCTTTGAGGAGGGAACGTTCCTCTTACTCTGTTCGCAGGCAACCGCTTGGACGGCATCGTCCGGCATCAAGAAGGGTGACACGGTTGCCATTCTTGGACAGGGAGTGGTCGGAAGTTTGATGATGCAGATTATGAGGGGATACGAACCTGCCAGAATTATCACCGTAGACGCGCTTCCGTTGAGGTGCCGCATCTCAAGAGAATTGGGAGCTGATATCGTTATCAATGCTTCGAATGAAGATCCGGTCGAGTCCGTTCGTCGCCTAACCAACGGCAATCGCGCCGACCTCGTGGTCGACTGCGTCGGCGGGTACGCCGGAATCCAATCGTTTGAGCAGGCGCAGGAAATGGTTCGTGCGAAAGGCACAATCCAACTCGTTGCGGCCTACCAACAGGCGCCGCTTCCGTTGCACTCTGGCAAAATAATGCACAAGCGCCTTATCGCTGGTGACGTGACGGATGTGCCGCCATCGCAACGGGCTTTGCAGGCACTGGAAAAGATCCGCTCCGGCGAAATTCAGCCTGCTAAAATGATCACACATCGTTTCCCCTTCAAACAGGCGAAAGAGGCTTTTGACTTCTTGTGGAACACGCCGGAGGAAGCGCTCGCCGTATTGCTAACGTGGAGGTAAGGCACACTATCGGGAAATTCATTACGATACACATCAGATTGGAGAGAAAGTGAAAATTACAAATATCGAAGCTTACCCGGTTTTGAACAATACATGGAACTTCGTTTTCGTGGTCGTGGATACCGATGAGGGGATTTACGGTGTTGGCGAAGCCGGCAGTCCAGGACGAGAACAAGCGCTAATAGGTCTCATTGAGCACTTTAAACCTCTGCTTATCGGGCAGGATCCCGGGCGAATCGAGCATATTTGGCAAAGCCTGTTTCGAGGCTTTTTCTTCCCCGCTCAGCGCCTCGAGAGTGCCGCAATCTCCGCTGTCGATATGGCGCTCTGGGATATAAAGGGGAAGGCGCTCGGCGTACCCGTTTATGACCTGCTAGGCGGCAGAGTGCGTGACAAAGTGGTCTGTTATCCCCATAACCTCGGGCATCAGATGGAGATCGCGCCCTCTGGTGGAATCCTGCCTGGAAACGAAGGAGGCTGGCTGGAAGTTCGTACGCTTCGGGGTGCCCAGCGAAGGTGATATTCTCGAGCCTCGACCCGTTGTCCTCACGTCCATCAAGCAGATTCAGGCGGTTCGCGAGGCTGTCGGTGACGAGATCGAGATCTGTTTCGATGTCCATACTCGTCTCGACCTGCCTGACGCGGTATGGCTGTGTCAAGAGGTGGAGCAGTTCCGACCGTTCTTCATTGAGGATCCGCTGCGCGCCGAAAACCCCGACTCCTTCAAAACGCTGCGCCCCCGCACGACCGTCCCTCTTGCCGCCGGGGAACAGTTCTGCTCAAAATGGGAGTTCCGCCAACTTATCGAAGAGGAATGGATAGACTACGCGCGCATCGACCTGTGTCATGCCGGCGGCTTGACCGAAGCCAAGAAGATCGCCGGTTGGTGCGAGACACATTACATCAAGCTGGCGCTGCACAACCCGATGGGCCCCATCTCGACGGCGGCGTGTTTACATCTGAATCTCTGCTGTCCCAATTTCGGCGTACAGGAGCAAGCCCAACCTCCCGGAACCATTCTCACCGATCTGATTCCGGGACAACCCGTGTGGGAGGACGGATACCTGCTGCCCCCAACTGCGCCCGGTCTCGGCGTCGAATTTAACCGGGAAGCCGCGCCGAAAGAGGCGACGCAGATGAGTGTGATGCCTCGACTTCGGCGGCTTGACGGCTCGGTCACAAATTGGTGAAAATTCCGTTTCGGTAGGTGCGGTTTCCAACCGCACCTACGGGACTGGATACATGTCGGCTCGGTTGGGAAACCGAGCCTACCGCGGTGTAAAAATCCTTCTTGGTTCTACTTTACCGCAGACCTAACCAATCAGAACCCACACGCGTAACTCTTCATGGCAACGACTGTAAACACCATTGCCTCGGTGAATAGCCAACGTGAACGAATGATTGACAAGAAACGAATCATCTCCTGTCGTGCCGAACCTGCAGAGCCCTTTGTTTGCGGTGAACTGGTGACCTGCACCCTCATCACCACTGTTGAGGAAGACATCTCTCCCGGTGGCCGCATCCGTTTCCACTTTACCGAATCACCCTACTACCGGAACTCACCGAACTACGGACTGCCTGCCAAGGGATACGTATTCTTCGCCCGTCTACACTTTCAGACGGACAATCCCCAAGAAACGGGATACATTACCGCAGAAACCAAGTCCGGGCAACCCGTGGGGATCGATTTAGCGCCGGGACGATGTTTCTTCACGATAGTCTGCGAACGTGGGTTGACCGTTGGAGAGACGCTTGTAGTAACCATCGGCGATAGGCGTGCAGGCAGTCCCGGCATTGAAGTTGCACACCACCCAACTTACGGAGACTGGCAACTGGTCTGCGATCTGGATCGCGAGGCGGATGGCAACTTTGTGCGACAGGAATCGATGCCTCACATGCGGGTCGTCGCTGCCGCGCCCAACCGCGTATTGGTTAGAACGAAATCGCTTGCAGCGCCGGGAATGTCTGCCGATCTGCAGATTACGACGACCGACCGATTCGGGAACCATGTGGAAGATTTTCGAGGAACCTTCCGCTCTACCGAGAACGGGGCATACGATACTACGCGGTCCGAGTTCAGCTTGGAACCCAAAGACATCGGCTCAAAGTGCTGGCGGGATGCCGTCGTCTTTCACGAAGAAGGGATCCACCGCGTCAACGTTGAATCGGATGCCTCGGCGAGCGACCCACCTCTTGGCGGTGTGAGCCATCCGGTGGTTTGCGATTCGCGGGAGGACGATTATCAGCTTCTTTGGGGCGACATCCACGGCCACTCCTACTGTACCGACGGCACCCACTCTCCGGAATTTTTCTACGGCTACGGTCGGGATGTCGGTAATCTCGATTTCTGCGCGCTAACCGATCACGACACCTTCAGCCATGAGCTATGGCAGGGGATGATGGATTCGGCCGAGAAGGCAAATGAACCCGGCAGATTCACGACCTTTCTGGGATATGAGTGGGCCGGGGAGTTGTCACAGTCGATTTGTGTGCTTTTCAAGAATGCCGTCGGTGGATACTATCCGGGAAGCGAGACAGCTAGCCGCTATCCGCAGAATTTGATTGATCTGATTAAGTACGAAGATGCGATGATCATTCGCCACGACATGCCGCCGTCGGGTAGTCGCTGGCAAGAATTGGACGCCTCAGGTAAGTTGGAACGCTTGGTGGAAATCTATTCGCCGTTCCATTGCAGCGAAACCGCGCATAACCCCGCCGCGCGAGGCCCGTTGGACGATGGCAATAGCATTCAAGCCGCCCTTGGCGACGGGTTGCGCTTCGGCTTTGTCGGCTGCTCTGACTCGCACATCTCAATGCCGGGGCGTCGGCAGGGGGTATCCAAAGGCAGTCCGGGCTATCGGGCGGGCATCTACGGACTGACGGCGGTGTATGCCGCTGAGAATTCACGGGAAACGGTCTTTGACGCTCTCCTAGCCCGCCGCTGTTACACCGCCACCGATCGCATCTACCTTGACTTTCAGGTGGACCATCAGCCGATGGGATCGGAGCTGCATCTCCGGGAGCCGCGAATCATCAGAGCACGCGCCGCCGGTACCGCTCCCTTCGTCCACGTCGAGATTATCAAGAATAATGATGTCGTATACGGCACAGCTCAAGGCGCTTTGGAAGCAGAGTTCGAGTATGTTGACAAAGCGGAAATCTGTCCAAACGACTATTACTACCTGCGGATAACCCAAGAAGACGGCAATATGGCGTGGTCAAGCCCCGTGTGGGTTGATCCTTTGTAATACCATTTCGGTTGAATAATAGAGCATATAAAGGCCTCAGTTATGCCGTTATGAATAGACCTTCAACCATATCCTGTACTCCGAGACCGTAGGCGGGAATCAACCGAACGAATAGTGAGGGCGATAGAGATTCCCTTGCCCCGCATTGACAAGATTCAATCAATAGTACTACTGCACTGTAACTATAGAGAAACGGATGCCGAATGCATCTCAAGCAGACAACACTCACGGAGTTAAAGTGGCGGGCGGTCTGGAAGGACAAGTAGTCCTAGTTACCGGCGGGGGTGCGGGAATCGGCAGAGCCACGGCGCTCGCTTTGAATCGAGAAGGTGCACAAGTCGCCATAGCCGATTGCAATCGGAAATCAGGCGAGAGCGCATTAAGTATGATGAAATCTGCCGGTGGCGACAGTGTTTTCATTGAAGCCGACGTGTCCGATGCAGCCGAAGCCAAAAAGATGGTGCGGACAACCGTCAATACCTACGGACGCTTGGATTGCGCTGTCAACAACGCCGGCATTTTTCGGGGAATCAATTCACCAACGCACAGGTGTACCGAAAAGACATGGGATGAGGTCATGCGCGTCAATCTCAAGGGGGTATGGTTGTGCATGAAGTACGAACTCCCGCAGATGCTCAAACAAGGATACGGAGCAATTGTCAACATGTCGTCGATTGCCGGCTTGGTCGGCTTGGAGGAGATGTCCGCATACGCAGCCAGCAAGCACGGCATCGTTGGGCTGACCAAATCTGCCGCGCTGGAATACGCTGGGAAGAATATCCGAGTCAATGCGGTCTGCCCAGGAAGCATCAATAGACCCACAGTCCGCGGAGACAAGGTCTGGACGATTGAAAAACCGGATGACGGGCTTCATCCCATGGGCAGATTCTGCACCTCGGAGGAGGTCGCCGAGGCGGTTGTATGGTTATGCTCGGATGCCGCTTCGTTTGTCACCGGACACACACTCGTTGTGGATGGAGGTCGAATCGCACAATAGCGGAAGTAAGGTAGGATCAAGTTAAGGATATTCACCTAGTGTCGGTTAGGTTGTACTTCGCACCCTCGGTAGGTGCAGTTTCCAACCGCACCGGCGTTCCACCAAATTGGGACTGGGTTGGGCGTCTGCGACGGAAAACCCCACCAAATACTAGACAACCGCTCTTAAATTGATCCTCATGGGGTGGGATCAAAGGAATGGTTAATGACTGATCAAACGAGTGGATAACGATCAAGCGACTGGATAAGGAGCGATTAAGTTGTAGGGTGGGCACTGCCCACCAGCCTGGATGGGCCCGCGTGGCAATCTACACAGGTAATAGCAACTCAAACAACCAAGAAAGGTTTCGTCACCGAATATTAAAACAGGCTCCCAACGTGGCTGGACAATTCAAAAACAGCGTGGTTCTCGTAACCGGAGGAGGTTCGGGCATCGGCAGGGCTTCCGCGCTCGCGTTCGCCAGAGAAGGGGCAACGGTCGCGGTTGCGGACCTAGCTGTTGAGGGCGGCAAAGAAACAGAATCCATCATCAAGGAATCCGATGGCACCGCTGTTTTCATCGAAGCGGATGTGTCCAAGGCAAGTGAAGTCGAGGCGATGGTCAACTCGGTTGTCGGAAGCTATGGGGGGCTGGACTACGCCCATAATAACGCCGGAATCTTGGGAGAACTGGCGCCTACAGCTGAGTGCACCGAGGAAAACTGGGAAAGCGTCATCAACACGAATCTCAAAGGGATATGGTTGTGTATGAAGTACGAAATCCCCAAAATGCGCGGCGGCGCCATTGTCAACACTTCATCGGTTTTTGGATTGAAAGGCGGGCAAAACTTGCCAGCATACATTGCGAGCAAGCACGGCGTCATCGGAGCAACAAAGGCTGCCGCCTCGGAATACGCGCATCGGGGTATTCGGATCAACGCAGTGTGTCCGGATGCGGTTCGCACGCCGATGCAGGAACGGTTTATGGGTAAGCCCTTCGGCCGCGCTCCCGAGGAGGTCGCCCAAGCCGTGTTGTGGCTGTGTTCGGATGCCAGTTCTGTTATAACGGGCGAAGCGTTGACGTATCGAAAATGGAAACGCAGGATTGCCGAGAGCCAATAGGACATCAATCGTCCCATGCCTTCACCTTCGGGGCAAATTCGTTACAAAACGCGATGATAGCGGCACAGCCCAAAGTTTTCGGATAGCGCAAAAGTGCATCCATTTCTGCGTATGATTGAAGAACATCGGCTATGAGATTGTCGATGATTAACAATTCACCGTATACGCAAATTTGGAGACGAATAACATGAAGGAATTACCGAAAATAGAGATTGGTTCGCGTTTATTTCTAACAGAGGCGCCCAACCTGGATCCGGGAACGCTTCTAACGTCCGGTCACTACCGAGATGAGGTGTTAAGACAGCCTCTTCCCGATCCCAACCCCGATGGAATCCTTGAAAACGTCGACCTCAGTTCCTATTTGGAGCTTGTCTGGGAGGTCGTGAGGCTAAAGGAGTACCCCCACTTGCCGTCACGCCTTGATTCCCAGTTCATGTGGGCTGATGAAACCATGGCACGCCAATGGCACTATCTGCGGCATGTGAGGAATAGAATGAATGTGCGTGAGGTTGGCAAAAGTGCGGGCATGGGGGTCGAAGCAACAGAGATTTTACCGCGTTACCGACAGATTCACGACGATGTCGGATTGACAGGATTATACGAAGTGGAAGTGGTCGAGTGTCAACGCGCCTGTTTCGCCGACGTGAATCTGATTAGCTATACCAAACAAGGCGATACGATCGGCTCGGTAATGAAGCGGGCGCGGAATTATTGGCGCGGCGATGGAGCAGACCTAAGGTATTCGGAAGTCCTATTGGAAGGCGGTGTGGTCATCCTCCGGAATCTGTTTCAGTCAAACGTCAAGGACGTCGATGCTGTGAGAGACATTGAAACAAATGGGGCGATTGCCGCGAGCCTTCGTTGGACAGAACCCTTTCGCCAGTTGCCCGGCGGAAGCCTCATGCTGCGAGGTCGGATGGGCGCCGAATCGAATCTTCCAATGCCCGTTGCCGGTTGGCCCGTTGTACGACTGGAGGGGGACAGCGCACCGTTACTTACTCCCGATGTACCGGTACTTGTTGAACCGGGAGAGCGAATTGGGGTAAACTATCATCTACCGCATCTGGGAGCAGGGGCACGCTGTCAACCCATCCTATTCTGTGACCGGTCAGCGGCTCACTACTATCAACTGAATCCGTACTGGGAGGGTGAGATCGAGGGCGAATGGCAAGTCATCCAAGAATCCACACATCTCGGCTCGTAGTAGGGCAAGCCATTGCGCATCACGACAGGTCAATAGTCTTGTAATACCATTTCGCTTGAATAATAGTGCATAAGATGCCTTAACCATATTGTTCTCGTCGTCGTAGGCGTGGAATCAAGCGAACGGATAGTGAGTGCGATAGAAATCCCCTTGCCCACGCATGTCTTGTATGGTGCCGAGACAAGGCGACTGACTTTCCTCCAATGCGATAGAATCTTTACTTAGGAATCCCCGTAATTAATGCACTCGCATTTTAGCAGATAATTCGTATAAGGACCCAACGTTACTGCACTGATGAATAGTTGAATAAGTGGTATAATTAGCTGACAGAGGGGCGACAGGCAAATCCTAATTCAGATCGCTAAAAAATCACAGTTGCAATTCATCTTAACTCTGTTGACCAACGTACCTGCAATTGAACCTTCTGCACTATGCAATGTATAGCTACGACTCCTAAACGTTCAACAGCATAAATCCTGACTTATTGGACGAATTTCAAACTAACCGTCCCACAAAGGGCAAGCAGATGAGACTCATATTAATAGGCGCCGAATACGCGGGCAAAACCACACTGGCTAACGCAATCACCGCATGGCTTAAACTAGACAACGGGCGGTGGTCGAACCTTCCACGACCACTTCTCCATACCCCCGGCCGAACTGCCGGAACCCGAGCAGGAAGAATTCCTGAGAATGTCGCCCGAACTTCAATCGATGTACCAACGTTACTCGAATGAATACCATCTCCTCCCGTCGTTTTACGCTGACCCCGATCACATGCTCGTCGGCTTCCACATCGAAGAGGCGGTCTATGCACCGCTGTATTACAGCTACGGCGACTCGGACGACTTTTCGGCGGCGGCGCGCGCAATGGAAAAACGAATCTTGGAACAGGCTCCTGACACCGTACTCATTTTGCTCAAAGCTTCGCCGGAAGTGATTGCAAAACGGATGCGCGAATCCCCGCACAAACACCAAGTTCTCCAAGAAAAGGACATTGGGCATGTGCTTCAGCGGTTCGAGGAGGAATACGAGCAATCACTGCTGGATAGAAAGTTTGTGCTTGATTCGACTTCTGCGACGACGGAGGAGACACTTGCCGAGTTCGTCGCCCGGATCGATCCGTTTCTCTCACAATCCGATCGCCTGCGAATGATGACCCATCAAGCTTTGCAGCAGAACGAAGAATTTTTCCAGTTGCCTATTGATTCGTAACCGAATTCACACTTTTCCGTATCGAGTGATTTGTACACCAAGACTTAACGTTTTTGCCCCTATTCTACGAACCAAACATGTAGGGAACGCAGATCTGCGTTCCGTGTAATCCGAATTGCGTAAATTCTAATACACTTCGGACAAAAAATTTCTACAGGAGCTAACATCATGCACACGCCACGCATTGATGACCGTGATTGGTCCGCATTGACCCTCGGAGACCGCATTCGTCAAATCGAGGTGGAGGGCTACCTTCTACTACCCGATCTGCTAACGCCCGGACATGTCGCCCGGCTGAAGACGGAAACGGCAAAGTTGAAAACACGCCCCGTTGATTACAGTGTCCACCAACAGGGTTGCCCCGATATTCAATTCATCGGCGGCGTAATTTCCGAGTTGGCGGCGCATCCCGCGACTCTCGCCTTTTTGCGCGAACTTTTCGGCGATGAGATCCTTGTAATGTCCTACGGGTACGCGCGTTCCGAACCGGGGCATCCTGGAATCAGCCTCCATACCGACGGGCAGCCCTACGGCTCCGCCATATTCGGTTATGAGGGCAGTATTCCCACCATGGTGCGGGTACTGTATTACTTGGACGACCTCACCAACGAAGTCTCTCCGTTCAGAGTCGTGCCCCGATCACACCTCTCCCTACATGCCGACGGCAACCCGTACACCCGTTACGAGTCCCATCCGGAAGAGGTAATCGTTCCTGCGAAAGCCGGTTCCGCCGTACTCATCAATCACAAGGTTTTCCACGGGAATTTCCCCAACGTTGGCGACAGAGCGCGCGAGATGTTGGCGATAGCCTATCGACCGGCATGGGCGAGCCCCATCAAAGAGGTACCCACCTGGGATGAGTCTGACGTGGCGCAACTTCCCGACAACCTGCGCCCGTTGTATGGAGACTGCAACACACGGCACTGGGATTACCACGGCGGCAATAAACCGCCCAACATGGCGAGCGAAGCACCGGGCTTGAATCCGAGCCGCTGGGAGCGCGTGCAATAGCCCAAATTCACATCGTAACCAAGACACAAAGGAACACAACCAAAACACAAAGGAACACAACATGAAACTTATTCTCGTAGGCTGCGAGTATACCGGAAAGACGACGTTACAACTGTTGATCTCCGCATGGCTGCAGCGCGTCACCGGATCGCATCGCCCGTTTTTCCACGATCACTTTGCCTTGCCTTCCGGAGAGCGTCCCCCGATTAACTCGCAATACCCCGTGGAGATCCAGGAAGAGGTGATGGCGCTGAGTCCCAAACTCAAGGAGATGTTCCAGCGCTACATCATCGAATACCATCTTGGCTCCTCCTTTTATGAATATCCCGACCACGGTATAGTGGGCTTCCACATCGAGGAAGCTGTGTATGCGCCGCTATACTACGGTTACGGCGGTCCCGGGGAGTATGCCGACCGCCGCGTGATGGCCCGATCCGTTGAGGCGCACATCATGGAACATGCGCCCGATACCGTACTCGTCCTGCTCACAGCGTCAGCCGAGGTCATTGCGAATCGGATGCGCGACAACCCGCGCCCGAAGGGGCTTCTGCAAGAACAGGATATCGATTACGTCCTCCAGCGATTTGAGGAGGAATACAACAGCACGCTCATCCGGAATCGGTTCGTTCTTGATACTAGCGACGGCACGATAGAGGACACGTTCTCTGAATTCGTGACCGAAATCCAACCGCACCTGACGGACGATGATCGGTTGCGAATCTTGAGCGCGGCAATCCCGACCCGCCGCGCCGCCGTGGATGCGAACATCCGGTATTATCGGGAAGACGACCTGCGCCGCATTCTATCAACCGCTTCCCCACCGAGGCAAGAGCATGAATAACGTCGGTTCGGAAGAGAACATCCCTGCTTGTAGGGTGGGATCAAAGGAATGAATAATGACTGCGATAGAGTTCCCCCGCCCACCAGCCCTTGAGAATGCCAGCGCGAGGTCAGGCTGTGCCGAGGAGATTCCCGTTGACCGACAAACTCAAAACAGATAAAATGACCTATGTCTATCGCCAAACTGTCCACCAACCTCAAAACAATGATGTCCCTGATTAACAATAACCCCAACCATGGCAACACACCCGCCAAACATCCTTTGGATATGCACCGATCAACAACGCCACGACACCATCGGCGCGCTGGGAAACCCGCACATCCACACCCCGGCGCTGGATAGACTCGTTGTCGAAGGCGTCGCCTTCACTTCAGCCTACTGCCAAACCCCAATCTGCACGCCTAGCCGCGCCTCCTTCCTGACCGGTCGATACCCCAGCCACCTCGGCGTCAACAGCAACAGTAACGCCCGCTTTCCCGATGACGCACAGTTGGTCACCCGCACGCTGGCGGATACCGGCTACGACTGCGGCATGGCAGGCAAACTTCACCTATCCAAAGTAACCGGCCGTGTAGAACCGCGCCCCAATGACGGCTACCGCGTCTTTAGGTGGTCGCATCACCCCCGCCCGGAGACCTACTGGAGTGTCCAACACCACGCCTACCACCAGTGGCTTGATGAGCAGGGCGTAAACTGGTTCGACTACTATCCGAATCGACCTTGGGGGGAGGAGGCGCACGCGTCGGTGGGCGCAGGCATAGAACCCGATACCATCAGACGACCTGGTGCGCGGACGAAGCCATAGCCTTCATGTCCGAGCCGCGCGAGGGCCCCCTGGCTGATGAGCGTCAACCCGTTCGACCCGCATCCTCAAGGCCCCTTCTTCAGCGCGCCCCAAGAATACCTCGACAAATACGACCCCGCCGCCCTCCCCGGTCCACACTTTCGAGAGAGCGACTTGGCAAACCAAGCGCGGTTGCGGGGAGTCGATTTTCAATCCACCGCCATGCGCCCCGAAGAATACCCGGCGCGCGAGATGCAGGCGGCGTACTACGCCTCAATCGAACTGATTGACGCGCAAGTCGGACGGATGCTCGAAGCGTTGGAACGCAGCGGGCAGCGCGAAAACACGGTCGTCATCTTCATGAGCGATCACGGAGAGATGTTGGGCGACCATGGCTTGACGCGCAAGGGTTGTCGCTTCTACGAAGGATTGGTGCACGTGCCGCTCATCATTTCATCCCCAAGCCGGTTCCGGCAGGGCGTCCGAAGCGGCGCGCTGGTGGAGTTGATTGATATCGCTCCTACCCTGCTCCAACTCGCGGGACTTGACGTGCCCGACGACGTACAGGGGCGGACGTTGCTACCAATTCTGACAGGTGGATCAACTGCGGATAGCCATCGCGATGTCGTGCGCTGCGAATACCGAGACGCCCTCGATATGCCGGGGGTAAGCCACGCAGACATGATTTTCGACGGGCGCCACAAACTGGTCGTGTACCACGGCACCGGACTGGGCGAACTCTTCGATCTGGAGGATGACCCGCACGAGTTCGACAACCTGTGGGACGCGGCGGAAGCGCCAGACATCAAACAGAAGTTGCTAATCCGACTATTCGATGACGTGGTATTGGCGTCGAATGAAGGCCAACCCCGAATTAAATAACATCCTGACAGAAAAACCGTGCGACACAATCCTCACAGAGAAAACCTCTATCGTACTCCGCACGGTAGGTGCGGTTTCCAACCGCACCTGCGAGACTGGACAAATACCGGTTCGGTTGGGAAACCGAACCTACCATCGCGATAAATCATAACAGATTTAACTATACAACAATGGAGTACCTCCATGACCCAACCCCTGCGTATTGTCTCAATCGGCGCACATCCGGCTGACATATTCGACCAATCCGGCGGCACCATGGCGCACCACACCAGCAGAGGGGATTACGTCGCCTGCGTCGTATTGACCCACGGCGCCCGCGTGCACGACGCCGTGATTAGCGATGCCATGTTCCATCGTAAGGAGATTCCGGAGCAAGCCGAGTTAATGAAACTCATGGAGGACAGATCGGATGTCAAGGCGGAGGAAGTGCGCGCCGCATGCAAAATCCTGGGAGTGGAGGACATCTACTTCTTCGGAGCGGACGATGCGATACTGCTTGTCACCGACGACATGGTCAGACGCCTGGCGAGACTGTTGCGCGAGATGCGGCCCGATGTTGTGTTGACCCATTTTCCCAAAGAAAACGACGCGCTCACCAACTCGCACGCCATCACCGGACAGATCGTGATGCACGCGAATTCACTCGCGAGTAACGTGGATCCCGGCGATCGAAATCCGCCCCATCGTGCGGCGGCAGTCTTTTTCTTCGGCACGGGCGCGGCTGCGGTACCCGCCAACGTATGGCGGTCGGAGGGTGGGTTTTACAACGATGTATTCATTGATATCACGGACGTCGCGGACAAAAAACTGGCAGCGCTGGACTGCTTGGTAAGTCAGGGATACGGCGGCGCATACGCCCGCAAGCGGATCGAAACCAGTGACGGCGCGTTCGGGGTAGCGGGCGGATGCGCGTATGCGGAAGGATTCATCTCCTTGAAGGCTGAGACCCATTACTACCTGCCCGTCACGGAGCACGCGCTTAAAACTGCTCGTTTATCCGACCACCAGTTGATTGAGCAGCGATCCTACCGAATCTCGGTTGACTAGACATCTTCAAATACAGCCTGATTCGTATCGCTGCGATCGACAACCGTGTCAATAATCGCTTTACGCGCCGCCATCCCACCGACGGAATCAAAGTTCCCACGTCTCAAAATCGCGCCAATCGAATTTTGGCTCCCAGCCGAGCATCGCCTTGGCTTTACGAATATCGAATACGGCGGCATACGGATCCGCCTCAAAGTATCCCATATCCTTGACCGGCGGGAGCGTTCCAAAGATAGACTCCAGCACATCCAGTGTCGGGATGGAGTAGAACGTGTTTTTAGCGGAAAGAAAAAACGCCTCGAAGCGTAGGTCGACATCGGATCCAAATTCAAACGAGGTGGCAGCGGCGCAGGCGCGCGCCACATCTCGGATAGCGATATGAGCGCCGAACCAGAGTTTACCCTTCATCTCCTCAAGACCCATGCCGGCGCGGGCGCGGTCCACGATATTTCTGATGGATTCCTCGGTACGCTTCATCCAAACCCACATGTAACGCAGCGAGATAACCTCCAAGCCAAACGCTTTCGCATAGTTGGCGCCGATTAACTCCCCGAAATGCTTCGACAAACTGTAGGTTTCATGAGGCCATAACGGGTGCTCCTCGTCAATGGGAACGTATTGAGGCGCCAACTCGACGCTGTGAATGCCGAAACCCGAACCTGACTCGCTGCAACCGTATATCACGCGTTTGACTCCCTTCAAGCGGGCAGCCTCGAAAACATTAAAAGAGATGGCGGTGTTCACACCGATAACTTTCTCCGGCGGGTCGTCGTATGGGTCGGGGATTGCCGCCAAATGCACGACCTGGTCGAAGCCTTTGACGGCTTTGCAAGTCTCCCCGAGATTCATGAGGTCCACTTCGCGGAATGCAACGTCGACTCTAGGCGGGGCAAGGTCGAGACTTGTCACGTTATGCCCGACCGTGGCGAGTTCGTCGCAGACGTAAGTGCCGATAGCGCCGCTGCCGCCAGTGACCGCAATGTTCATATCATTATCCTCCTCTTGATTCGCGGCGGTATTCTATCATTTACCCACACCGAGCGCAAATCTGGTATAATAGAGGTGCGATGGTCGTAATAGATAATTCTGCCGCCATTGGATAATATTCATCGCAATTGAGGATTGTACATTCGAGGCTTACGTTGCACGGTTTGTAGTAGCGCAATTCATTGCGCATCATCGCTTGCACGCGAAAAGAATCCGCAATCTTGAGATTACTCTAAGAGCCTGTTTGAAAAGTCCGGAATCGCCTTAGAGAAAGGGCTATTTTGGGGTAAATGCCCTCAAGAACCTATTAGAAAAAGAAAAAAGTTGTCTGAACGGTTGATGTTTACGTTTACTCATTGGAGCAGTTAAATCTGAACCAATGAAAGGAGTAAACATGAACCGCAAGCGTTATCCCAGTGATTTGACTGATGCACAGTGGGAGAAACTGTCCTCGTTTCTGCCAGCCCCTCAACCATTAGGCAGACCTCCAAAATGGGAGATGTGCTTAATCATCAATGCTATCTTTTATGTCGTCAAGTCCGGTTGCCAGTGGCGAATGCTACCCCATAATATGCCACCGTGGCAAACCGTCTATTACCATTTCAGAAAGTGGCAAGTCGACAACACATGGCTCTTGATTCATCAGGCACTTCGCGAACAAACACGTTGTGATGGCGGCAAACAACCATCACCGACAGCAGCTATCATTGACAGCCAATCCGTTAAGACGACGGAACTGGCGGAGACTAGAGGATTTGATGGTCACAAGAAGGTCAAAGGACGCAAACGCCATCTGGTAACGGATACGACGGGTATTCCATTGATGGTCAAAGTCACTGATGCCAATGTTAGTGACAATCAGATAGCTATCGAGTTACTAACAGAAGTGTTTAGCTGGTACATAACAATTCAGTTGGTGTGTGCCGATGCCGCCTATCGCGGCGAATTAGAAGACTGGTTATATCTGGCTCATCAGTGTCAACTAGAGATTGCATCTACGCTAGGGCAGCAGGGGTTTGAAGTTGTTCCGTTACGATGGATTGTTGAACGCACATTCTCTTGGCTTGGTTGGTTTCGTCGATTGACTTTGGATTATGAACGCTTTCCTAAGACTGCTGAAACTATGGTATACATCGCTTCCATCTACTTGATGCGAAATCGAATCAAATGACTTTTCAAACAGGCTCTAACGGTTTTCTCGATGTAACAATCTTTAGTCGTTAAATCCAGCATTTCCGTTCTTTTCATTTCGAGATCGACGGATCGCTAACTTGCATATAGCCCACAATATGTGCAAAAATGAATGTAAATGACTATGGCAGTCCCACGTTGCGTTCAAACATATGAGGTAGTTCATGATACGACACGACGAAAGAAAGAGAACCTTTGATTGCGAACCTACGCTGACAGATACCGAAATTCTAAAATTCTGCAGAGAAGGCTTTCTCATGATGGAAGGTCTTGTGCCGGACGAGATTAATCGGCGCACCTTCGCATATCTCGACGAGCACCCGTCCAAAGGACCGAGCACCATCATCCTTGAAGACTGGTTTCGCGACAACGTCCTCCTTGAGCCGCAGGTGGCGGGCGCGGTGAGATCCATCCTCGGCACAGATGTCGGGCTGCCGGTACTCATGAGCAATCACCGCGTGCAGTGCCCCGCTCCGTTGGGGGATTGGCATCACGACGCGGATTCGCTGTTTGGCCCCGAGGTCAACTATCTCCAAGTGTTCTACTACCCGCAGGATGCTCCCGTAGAAATGGGACCCACGGAAGTGCTTCCCGGCTCGCACCTGCAGGAATCACCGCGCGGCGTCGAACATCACGGAGCCGTGTCAACCACCGCACCCGCGGGATCGGTCTTCATCACCATCTACCCCCTACTGCACCGTAGAACCAAATCGACTGCCGCCGGAATGCGCAATCTGTTGAAATGGAGTTACTGGCGAACCGTTCCGCCAAAACGCGATTGGATCCACGAGCCGGACTTCGACTTCCACACCGCGGACTATGGCGGACACGGCGTCTGCAAATATATCGCCCACATGTTCTACTGGCTCTGCGGGAAAGCGGACGAATTCCGCACCTGGGGCGGTCAGTCATGGCCCTGCAGCTTTCCGCCGGGCAGCCAAATCGGGAAGTCCTACGGCTACCCATCCGGCCCCCCGAAATGGTAAACGATGTAGCCTCTGAACAACTGTCTAGTTATTCTTGGACCCCGTGAGACTAGCAGATTAGGTCTTTGCAACAGCCACACCTGGATTGGTCCCATCTAAACCCGAGATTTCTTGACAGTAGGTCGGAGGCATGATATAGTCTAACTGTTAATGTGAAGGTGGCGAATAGTCACCAATATGCGTGCCGTAGAATCGACCTCTTGAGAGCAGAAGTCCCGCAATATTGATGCTTGGATTTCACAGGATTTCCAAACTTCAATCCAACACTTGAAAAGGAGTTCTACCATGAAGAAGAAACTTGCGGCTATCACAATAAGTTGCGCGCTACTGTTCAGCGTCGCCGTGCTAAGTATAAACGCACAAGCACCGACAGAACCAAAGATTGTCTTCATGACCGATCGGGATGGCAACTTTGAAGTCTACATTATGAACAAGGACGGGAGCAATCCGCAAAACCTAACCAACAATCCCGCTGACGACTTTGCCCCAAGGTGGTCTCCTGATGGCACCACTATAGCCTTTGTCAGCGGCAGAGATCACATGGGTTGGGAAGGGGACGTTTACCTTATGAACCCCGATGGCAGCAATCAACGTAGTGTGGCAAACACTCCGGAGGGTGAACAGGATTTAGGGTGGTCACCTGACGGCAAACAGATTGTCATGGAAGTGAATATTGCTCCGCGCCAAATCTTCGTTATGGATTCCGATGGTGAAAATCGCCTTCAACTAACGGACGAGACGATGGCAGACAACCAGCAGCCATCCTTCTGTCCTGACGGTCGTATCGCCTTCACCTCTGGTCGGGATGGAAACGGTGAAGTCTACCTTATGGATGCTGATGGGGGTAATCAGACCAGAATAACGAACCATCCCGCAACTGACAGGGAGCCAACCTGTTCTCCGGACAATACACAAATCGCTTTCTGGTCCGATCGGGCTGGCGATCTGGAAGTCTTCGTTACCGGTATCGATGGCGGTGATGCACGCAACATAACGAGAACTCCCGGGCATCACTGGCCTTCGCACTGGTCTGCTGACGGTTCGGAGATACTCTTCACCTCCGAGCGGGATGGGAACGGTGAAATCTACATTATGAATTCCGATGGCAGCAATCAAGTTAACCTAACCAACCATCCCGGCTATGACGACCGTCCGGACTTGTTTGAGCCAGGTGCCGGGACGGCTGTTTCTCCTAATGGCCGGTTCAAAGCAACATGGGGCTGGATCAAGAAGAAAACCGAATAGGATCTGAAACTCTTTAAGATCATAGTGGCCCTGGTGTGCTTATACCATTTCGCTTGAATAACAGTGCATATAGCGCTTTCCATATACTGTTTTGACAACTGTTTCCCTTACACCAAGCCGTAGGCGGGAATCAACCGAACGAATAGTGAGGGCGATAGAGATTCCCTTGCCCCGCTTTGAACAGACTTGATTGATGCCATTAATGCACTGCTAATATATAGAAATGGTATTAGTAGGTGTAACCTCCACAAGCTCTACACAACTGGTAGTCCAACTTTCTAAATTGGCAATTTCGCGATCGACCGGAAAAACCAAGATAGAATCTTGGGCTACAAGTTAATTTAGCGAAGTCACGGCAAATAAAGCGGGAAATAGCTGGCAAAGTGTTAGGGAGGCATACGATGGGATTTAAAGAGGGATCTACGTATATCTCCTTAAGTTGCGTGTTACTGTTGAGTGGCTTTGCGCCATTTACAAACGCAAAAGCGCCCGAAGGAACAAGGATCGCCTTCGAGTCCGGCCGACGTTTACATGGCGGGCTCACCGAAATCTTCATTATGGATGCTGATGGAAGGGATGAACACCCTCTATTCGTCGTCCCGCCTCATAACGACAAAAATCCAGCCTGGTCGCCCGACGGTAAAAAAATGGCATTCACCTCACAGCGGGCCGGCAATCAGGAAATCTGGCTTGTGACCCTCAACAGTGACCGTCCACTGGGCGCCGAAGCCGGCAAACCATTCCAACTGACGAGTAGTCCCGGCTTGGACCAATATGCTGCTTGGTCGCCTAACGGTAAAAAAATCGCCTTCCAATCCAATCGGGATAAGAACTGGGAAATCTACGTTATAGATGTCGACGGGACAAATAAGCGTAGACTGACCAACCATCGCGCGGCTGACAATACTCCAGATTGGTCTCCTGACGGTAGGAAAATCGCCTTTGTCTCCTCACGGGATGGCAACCTTGAAGTCTACGTTATGGAACGCTCCGGGAACAATCAGCGCAACATAACGAACCATGCCTTCACCGACACGAATCCAAGCTGGTCCCCCAGCGGCAAAAAGATTACCTTTAGCACTTATCGGGATGACAGCGAGGAAATCTACGTCATGGATGCCGATGGGAAGAATCAACGCAACATAACGAACCACCCCTCGGCCGACAGTAATCCATCCTGGTCTCCAAGCGGCAGCACTATCGCCTTCCAATCCAATCGTGACGGTAACCTCGAAATCTACGTTATGGATTCGAATGGAGACAATCAACGTAGGCTAACGAGAAAAGCCGAGTTCGACAAGAATCCCGCTTGGTTCGATCCACGTGGCCTTTCTGTATCACCTACCGGCAAACTCAAAACATTGTGGGGCTGGATCAAGAAGAAGGCCGAATAAGATTTGAAAGCCTTTAGAGCCTGTTGAAAAGTATATCGTAGGGTTCGCACTGCGCACCAGCCTCTAAAAGCCCCAGAGGGGATCAAACGAGCGAATAGCGAGTGCGATAGAAATCTTGAAGGTGTATAGAACCGCCGAAACTCCGTCCACCCAAGCCCCAGCGGGGCGACAGGTATATAGCGGAACATCACAACAAACGTGTCTTCAAATGACTGAAAATGGCTTGCTACCGACTTTTCAACAGGCTCTTAAGGTCATATTGGTCCTCGTGTTCTTGACGGGCGAATCCTCCGCTAGCTCTACACAACTCGACTTTGGCTAAAGTCACATCCTGTCAAACGGCTGAAGTCCAGCATAAACGAGGGTGGTAAACAATTGCCGAAGCTATAGGGAGGCATACAATGGGTTTCAAACAGAAACTTGTGTATATCTCGTTAAGTTGCGTGATACTGTTGAGTAGCATTGCGCCATTCACAAACGCGCAAGCGCCCGAGGAAACAAGGATTGCCTTCGAGTCCGCCCGACGTCTCGGCGGGCTCAGCGAAATCTACATAATGGACACGAACGGAAATAACGAACACCCCCTAATGAAACAAGCACCTGGCAACGAGCAATTTCCCGCCTGGTCTCCTGACGGGAAAACAATCGCCTTCACCGCCAATCGGGATGGTGGTGGTGGGTCGGCGCTGGTGGATATCTACCTTGTGGATCTCGAGGGTGACAGAGAACTGGGTGTCATGGATGGCAATCCACGCAACATAACGAACAATCCCGCATTGGACCACTATCCCGCCTGGTCTCCTAACGGAAAAAGTATCGCCTTCCAATCCAATCGGGATAAGAATTGGGAAATCTATGTTGTAAATGCCGATGGGGAAAATCTACGCAGACTGACGAACAACCGCGCGGCTGACACTACGCCAGCCTGGTCTCCTGATGGTAGGGAAATCGCCTTTGTCTCTGCGCGGGATGGTAACCTCGAAGTCTACGTTATGGATCGTTCTGGGAACAATCAACACAACATAACGAACCACGGCTTCACTGACACGAATCCAAGTTGGTCTCCCAGCGGTAACAAGATTACCTTTAGCTCCTATCGGGATGACAGCGAGGAAATCTATGTTATGGATGCCAATGGAAAGAATCAACGTAACATAACGAATCACCCCTCGCTTGACAGTAATCCCGCCTGGTCTCCTGACGGAAAAAGTATCGCCTTCCAATCCAATCGGGACGGTAACCTCGAAATCTACGTTATGGATACCGATGGAAACAACCAACACAGACTAACTAGAAAAGCCGAGTCTGACAAGAATCCCGCTTGGTTCGATCCACGCGGCCTTTCTGTATCGCCTACCGGCAAACTCAAAACCTCATGGGCACAGCTTAAGCAGAACATTGAGTAGTGTTGTTCTTTATCGATTCGGTGGCTTTCAGCACAATTTGTCTTTATTCTTATCCAGCACAACTGTCCGCGGTCTGTCGTGTCTGTTTCCCTTCGGACAAGCCCAACACAAGTTTCCCGATTCTTGAACGCAATCTTATAGTCACTGCAGCTAATAATTACACATGCGTGCGGGTAATAGCATTCTTCTGTACCACAATCTGCTAGATTGTGGTATGCGCAAACTAACAGTGGGACGTTCTATCGCACTCCTTATCGAGTCGCTTGATTGCCAAAGGGTGCGCCCGATTTTTGGGTAATTACACATATCGTCATCGTTCACTAACATACAATCGCAATTTGTGCAAATATGATTATAACAGCCCTTCGTCCCAGCTATTAGCACACTGTTTCACGCGAAAGCAGGATTATGAACTCCGCTCCCGAATCACGCTGAACTCTTCGCAATTCGTACCTGCGCGGGGCTTCCAACTATTGAACGGGAGTTTTGAAATGAATAAGAAACTTGTGCCTATCGTACTAAGTTGTGTGCTACTGTTCAGCATCACTGTGCTATGTATAAACGCACAGCCGCCGACAGACGCAAAGATTGTCTTCATGACCGATCGGAATGGGAACTGGGAAATCTACATCATGAACAAAGACGGGAGCAATCCGCGAAACCTAACCAGGAATCCCGGTGACGACTTTGCCCCACGGTGGTCTCCTGACGGCTCAACCATAGCCTTCTGCAGCGGCAGGGATCACAAGGGCTGGGAGGCGGACGTTTACCTGATGGAGCCCGATGGCAGAAATCAACGTAGTCTGGGGAACACTGCGGAGGCTGAGTTGGATATAGGGTGGTCACCTGACGGCACGCAGATTGTCATGGAGGTCAACCTTGGACGGCGGCAAATCTTCGTTATGGATGCCGATGGCGATAACCGCGTTCAACTGACGGATGCGGCGCAGGGAGAAAACCAGCAGCCATCCTGGTGTCCTGACGGTAGCATCGCCTTTACCTCTGATCGCGATGGAAACGGTGAAATCTACCTTATGGACCCCGATGGCCGCAATCCGCGCAAGATTACAAACCATCCCGCGACTGACCGGGAGCCTACCTGCTCTCCTGACGGTAAAAAAATCGCTTTCTGGTCCGATCGCGCTGGGGATCTGGAAGTATTCGTTATGGATGTCAATGGGAAAAATCCACGCAACATTACGAAATCTCCCGGGGATCAATGGCCCTCCGAATGGTCTCCTGACGGTAAAGAGATTATGTTTACCTCCGAGCGGGATGGGAACGGTGAAATCTACATTATGAATTCCGACGGAAGCAATCAAACCAACCTAACAAACCATCGCGGCTATGATGACCGTCCGCACCTGTTTGATCCTCGCGGGTTTTCTGTCTCGCCTAGCGGCAAGTTCAAAGCAACTTGGGGCTGGCTAAAGCACAAGATTGAATAGTGCGTTTTCGACGGATTCGGTTACTTGCTGTAAGTCCAGTTCCTGTCCTTACGCCGCTTAATTGTTCTCTCGCAAAGAATATATGCGATCACTTGATTGTAGGAGCGATCTCCGAATCGCGACCTGCGGATTGCTCAAATCTTAATAGCCCCAGAGGGGATCAAACGACCGGATAGGATCAACCGAACGAATAGTGAGGGCGGTAGCAAATCCTGCGCGATAGAGATCCCCAATGTCAATAGAACAACGATAGCCCGATTCTTCTGCTCCAGAGGATCAAACGAGTGGATAACGATCAACTGAGCGAATAGCGAAGGATTAAACGACTGATTAAGGAGTGCGATAGAAATCCTGCAGCATGTTTCTGGAATTACGGCAGTTCCATCATCTGCTCCGAAGGAATGACCATTAAGGGTGGGTGGGAGATCTTCCGCCCTTCCTCTCTTCCAGCCTTCCTACCCTAGTCTCCCTTGTTGATGCGGAAGACAAACTTTTATATTGAAATTAGCTTATTTGAACTTGAGCGTTATCGCATCTTATCTTCATTGACGGAAAAAGTGGAAAACGGGTAAGATGATTCCTAAAAAGCTGTTGGTTCCTTACTGGTTATCTGCCCATACCGCTAACGTCGGCACAATACTTGACTAGAAATGTAAGGAAATACAATAATGAAGACTGCGTATGTTGTGTCCGTTTGTTTTTTCATCGGACTATGGATCACGGGTGACGCGCTAGCTCAGAGGGACAAGGGGACAATCGTCTGGTCCTCTACTAGAAACACAACACCCCCTGGTGAGCCTCCAGGTAAAAGCCATGATCTCTGGGTTATGGAGGCCAGTGACGGCAAAGACCGAATAAGAGTCACGGATCTTCCGAAAAATGAGATGGAACCGGCATGGTCTCCCGATGGCTCACAAATCGCCTTTGGGAGTAATAGGGATGGGAAGAGCGATGTTTTTGTGATCGATGTCGATTGGGATGAACTTGGCAGAGTGATTTCATCGCCGCATAAACACGGTTGGAGAGTTGCGGCTACGATGAACAACAATGTGCGAAACCTAACAAACGATCCCGGGAACACTGACGAGTCGCCAACATGGTCGGGAAGCGGTGAGACAATCGCCTTCATGTCCAGGAGAGATGGGAACCGTGAAATCTACCTTATGCGTTCCGACGGGAGCGGTCAACGCAATCTGACAAATCATCCCGCAGAGGACCGCGAGCCGGCGTTCTCTTATGACGGCACAAAGATTGCCTTCAGAAGCAATCGGGACGGATCCGAGAACATCTACATCATGAACCCCGATGGAAGTGGAGTGGAAAGAATAACCGACCACCCCGCCAGCGAATCGCAACCAACGTGGTCGCGTAGTGGCAAAAAAATTGCCTTCTCAACGAATAGGGACGGGAATGGTGAGGTCTACACGATAGATATTGAAACGAACAAGGAACGCAACATTACTGACAATCCGCGTTGGGGAGAAAGTTCTCCAATGCTGCCTGCTAACGGCAGGGACATTATCTTCTCCGCCGTTGTCGGAGCTGACAGCTTCCAAGCCGACCTCCTTGTTATCGAAGATTTCGAGAAATGTGGAGCAAGATGCAAACCCACAAACCTACTAGACGATATGGACCCTTGGGGAAGGGGCCGTGGTACCAGAGATATTGACCCCGACTGGATTGATCCGGCGTTTCCACGGTCTGTCTCCCCCGGCAGGCAGAAACTGAGCACGGCGTGGGGGAAGATAAAACTCCCGGGCGCTAGTCAAAAATAGACGACTCGCCATTTATCTCCGGTGCAAACCCTGTAATAAGAAATTGGAATTCCCTGTAATTGTCAAGTTGGTGTGAGACACTCATAGCCAATTCTCGCTCGGTTTGGATTGACAAATCCAAACTGATGAGATAGTAAGTTCGCGAGAGCAGTGCGGTGTGTAGACAATCTCGTTGACCAATACAGTCATTGCAAACCCTCGAATCTTCTTTACGAAAAGAGACCAGAGGGTTTTCTGTTTCTACGCGAATCATCTCTTCTAAAATCAGGATAAGTTGACGGTGTGAACGACGTCGAGCAATCGGTATAAGAGTTGGTATAAAAGAAAGGGAACTGTTTGGTGTATCGTTTGGTTCGTAGTATTACAATTCATCGCACATCCGGTCTGAGCACCTAAGCCCCCGATTCATCGGAATTAGCATTTTACTTCCCTACTCGGCGCGTTCCCTGCCCCCCGCTCGGTCTGGATTGGCAAATCCAGACCGATGGACTAAACAGTTACAAAGAAAATACTCGTTGCCATGATGCGCATACCGAGACCCACATGGAAGATAGATCCTTTTTTGGTCGTCATTGTCTCCATCGGAATCTCCGTCCTATCGCTCAAATGCAGCATTATATACTCTATCGAGTTTATCGGGGGTACCGATGAAGCGGCGTACGTCGGCGTGGCGGTGAATCTGGCGAATGGCAAAGGGTTCACTAATGACCACATGCAGTATTCGTTTTTCCAGTCTCGGCTGAAATATCCTGAAGTTACCCATCCGGAAGCCCATTATCCACCGTTGTATTCCATTCTGATCGTCCCCTTTTTCCTGATACTGGGAAAGACCGCCTTTGCGGCCAAATTGCCTTCCATCCTGATCGGTTCCATCTTCCTGCCGGTTTTCCTTTATCTCCTCACAGTGCGATTGAGTCGCAGCCGAGTAACGGGTCTCGCCGCAGGATTGAGCGCCATGTTCTTCCCGGTTATCTTTTCATCGTCGATGAAGGCAAGTGGTGATTTGCTGTTCGCCTTCACGATTCTGGCGAGCTGCTATTTCATCATAAAGGCACAGGACTCGCCGAAATACTTTTATTCCGCGGGAGTCTTCATTGGACTTGCATATTATGCAAAGGGCACCGGCCTGTGGATCATTCCCGCTTATTTTATCTTCTGTGTTATTTCGGGGGGCTTCAAGATCCTGCGAAGCCGGATGGTGTGGATCTGTTTTGTTATCGTTTTCCTAGTTATGCTGCCATGGTTTGTTAGAAACACCATCCATTTTGGCAACCCCATCTTTAGCACACAACAGTACGCGGCCGGTTACATCGGCTACACAGACTGGGAGGAAGGTTCTTATTCCCTCCACTGGGGCAAAGAGATGCCGTCCCTGTTTGACAAGTTCGGAGATGCGGGATTCAAGACGGTCGGTGAAAACACCTGGAAATATTTCAGGCGGTATATCTGGTGGTCTTTGATGAACATGAGGGGTTTTTCATTGAAGGACTTCGAAGCGAAGGAATTCCTCGCCTATTACGCCGGGTTTCCTGCTGCCCTTGGGCTGCTGTTGTTCTTCCTGTCCTGTCTATATTCGCTGTTGCGCCGCACATCCACAGAGCAGGAACATGAAAAAAGGGGTATAGGCAGGTTCCTCACACCTTGGCATAATCGAGATCTCCATATTCTGTGGCTGGTGAGTGCCTTTCTAATCACCTTCCTCGCAGTCTGCTGGTCTCCCATCCAGCGTCTAGTGTTCCCGGTTGTAGTGATAATTATGGCTATCGGTTGGACCACCTACCACGTGGCGGCAAAACAGTTATTTGCAAAGACCAAGCACCCGCAAATATTGACTTCATGTTTGATTGCGGCACTGATGATGCTTGTGCTGTATTTATCCGCGGCCGAGGTATATGCCGACCAAAAGAGAGGCTGGCCTTACGCAGAAACTGGTGAGGCGAGGATGAAAGCGGGCAAGTGGCTCAAGGAGAATGCGCCTGGCTCCGTTGTGATGTACCGAGAACCGGGGGGTGTGTCTTTCTATTCGGAGGGCAAGGCGCTGCAAATACCGCTGGATGAACTTGACAGAATTATCATGGTGATGAAATTCTACAAAGTTACGCACATCATACCGTACGCTATCCCGGGCCCCCTTGAAGAGCCGATACCGCGCTGGGTGTTGCGCCCCGCGACGAAACCGTTGGTGGAAGGCAAAATGCCCGGATTAAAACTGGTTTATGACAGGGGATTAAAGATATACGAGATACAGTATGACCTCTTGCCAGCGGTGGAAATTGATTTCGAAGGCTTCCGCGGAAATAGTGGGAACGCAATGCCGTAAATCCTCCATGTCGAGAAGCATCTGCACACTATCTCAAGCCGAGTATTCCTTGACGGTCATGTCAAATAAAGCGAAAAGGCTTCCTTGTCCTTCAGCACTTGCCATTTGACACAGAGATGAAGTGCCAACACAAAATTATAGTTAATTACAATCAAATTTATACATACTTGGTTGCGATTTGATGCTTGCTGCGATAGACCTACTGTAGGAGCGATCTCCGAATCGCGACCTCCTGGCGTGAGTAAAGATTGTCCCTTTTGAAACGCGCACAATAGACTGCGCTACAAAATATCAAACCTAGCGAATCTCACTGTGTATATATAGCTTAACCCTGTATTTTGAGCAACCATGAAGATAAGCCAAATCATGAAAGCTGCAATATCATACCTGCGTTCCCTTCCCGATCGTTGGAAGGAGACAGCCCCTTCAGTGAATAAGAAAAGGGGTCTCATTCTGCTGCTGCTCCTACTGTACATCTCGCCGCTATGGATATTCAAATACTTCCACTCCCAAGACGGCGCCGCACACGTCTACAATGCGTATGCGCTGAGAGTATTCAATGATGAAGATTCAACGCTTTTGAGGGAATATTTCAAGCTCAATCTCTCACTTTTTCCCAACTGGCTCGCGCACGTCTGCATGTCACTCCTGATGTATATTTTCCCACCTCTGATAGCGGAAAAAATCCTTCTGAGCGCCATCATCAGCTTGTTTCCATTGTCATTTTTCTATTTTCTTGACTCGGCGCATAAGGGAAAGAGTCTATACGGTTTTCTCGGATTTCTGTTCGCGGATAGCTACGTGCTTCACATGGGCTTCTACAGTTTCTCCCTCTCTGTGCCGCTGTTTTTCTTTGCGTTGGGCTATTTCGTAAAGCACAGAGAAAATATGCGAGCAAACAGAATAGCGACCCTCTATCTGTTTTGTATCCTGATTTACTTCTGCCACATTCTCTCGTTCGCGCTTCTCATACTTTCACTGACTCTCCTGTCCGTCACATCCTTTTATCGCAGACCAAGAAAAATCTGGGAGTTCCTGATTTGCATGTTGCCGCTTTACTTCATCATGGCAAATTATCTGCTTTCATCCGAAGTTGGACAGGCAAGCGACCGAATGAACATAAGATGGGAACGTCTCGGCGAATGGAAGGCTTGGGATTATCTGCTTAGCGCCAAGATGTTGATGTTCTTTACCAGTGCTCACCTGATCCCGACGCGTCTCATGTCGCTTCTGGTGGGGCTGTTGCTCGTGGTCACTTTATATAAGAGAATCCGCCAAAGAAGAATTTTCAGCCCGGACAATCAGTTTCTTCTGCTCTCGGGTGTTTTCACATTATTCTATTTCATCATGCCCTGGGGTATAGGGACCGGCTCCTTCATCACTGCTCGGGTTCCGCTTTTTATCATTCCGGTGTTGTTGCCGTTTCTGAGCGAGGACTTCCACAAATACGTCAGAAACGGGATCGTTTCCGTCATAGTTATCCTTTCCATTGCCCATCTTGCCATAAGCTACAGTTACTATTATCCTCTGGACAAGGGTATGAAAGAGTACACTTCAGGTGTTCATCTCATTGAGAAAAACAAGACTGTCTTGGGCCTCAGTTCCGATTATCGTCCGGGGGTCAAAGAGGTGCCGTCGGTCACTCACCAGCCGTATTTCCACATCAAACCGTTTTGCACCGCGATAGACTATTACTGCGTGGGTAACAACGGTGTTAGTTTGACCAATTACGAAGCCAAGTTTGATTACTTTCCGCTGAACTGGAGAACCAAGCATTCGGGAACAATCGATTACATAGTAGCATGGAAACTGGACATGTCGAACGTGATGTGGGGTGAAGATGATCCGATCCACGGCCTGGATTACAAGGGGATAGCGGAAAGCCTCGATACGGATTACGAACTGCTCCATTCCACCGAGAACCTGCAAGTCTATCGACACCGATCAACTGAGTGAACAAGGTCCGCGATAGTAGCACCCACCTCATTCGGTAGGTGCGGTTTCCAACCGCACCTAACCCCGTTTCTAAGCGACCGGATAGTTCTTGTAGGGTGCGCACTGCAATCAAGCAAATGAATAATGAGTGATCAAGGAAGTGAATAACGACCGCGATAGCAATCCCATAGAGATCTTCCAGCCTTTGAAAGCCCAGCGGGGATCAAGCGAGTGAATAACGAACGCGATAGAGCTCCTACAGAGATCCCACAGGTATGTAGCTGTCAACAATGAAAACATGGAAAAACTTTCGACTTATGACCAAAAATGGCGTTACCGCCAATTATTCACACAGGCTCTAATGCCCCGACTCGGTACAAACGTACAGCCGTCGAGCTTAACAGAAAGCGTACATATCCAAACCCGTAGGCGGGGCATCTTGCCCCGCTAACTGGCTTGACAGCCTTCAAAATCCCCGATTCACCCGCATTAAGGTTGGCCCTCTCCGCTCGCCGCGCACCCTAACCGCTCGGTCTGGATTGACAAATCCAGACCGCAGACGTCATTTGCAACCCAGACCAAAACTCACGCTACCATCGTTAGGATAGGAGACCGACACCCGACTATGGAACAGGAAACCGAGAGCAATACTATCCGCGAAATTGGAGGTCGGCGCGAACTCTTTGTCGATAACTATCTGATTGATACGTTGACCGACACGTCGTTGAGACTGCATCATCCCCAGCCCGCCGAGCCCGCCATAACGTTTGGCAAGGACGAAGCAGCCTTCGGCGGATATTCAACCGTTCTTAAAGACGACGATGCGTACCGCATGTACTATCGAGGCGCCTGGGGTGGAGGCGAGGGCAGCCCCGATCACACCGAAGTCACCCTCTACGCCGAGAGTCGCGACGCGATAAACTGGCACAAGCCGGAGTTGAGCTTATACGATGTCCCAAACCTTAGTCCAAACAACGCAGTCATTCCGAACGATCCCCACCTGCAAACGGCGCACAACTTCACTCCATTTCTTGACACCCGACCGGGTATACCGGCATCGGAACGCTACAAAGCGTTGGCCGGATCGTTCGTCGGCATCGACACCACCGATCCCCGGGACGGTTTCAATGTCTTCGCTTCGCCTGACGGTGTTCGCTGGCGGATGCTAACCGAAGAATTTGTCATCAACCCTTCCCATTTTGGCGTACACACCGATCAATCAAGCGTGCCCGCGTTCTGGTCTGACAGTGAAAATTGCTACGTCGCCTACCTCCGCATTCGCGTGGACGAGAACCTCCAGCCCCTGACATCGCATGACCGGCGTTCGATTCGCTGGATTGGTCGGACGACATCGGACGATTTTCTCAACTGGACAAAAGTCGTGCCCATGAATCCCGGCGACGCACCTCTGGAGCAGCTCTATACCAATCAGACGCAGCCCTGCTTCCGGGCTCCGCATATCTATCTCGCTTTCCCCAAACGGTTCAACCACAATCTGGTAGTCCTCCCCGAAGACGAATTTGACCGGTACGAGGTGAGTGCGAGCCAACGCCAGGGCGTATCCGAGGGAGTTTTCATGACATCAAGAGGCGGGACGACCTTCGACCGCACCTTTATGGAAGCCTTCCTGCCGCCCGGTTTGGATCGTCAAAACTGGGTTGCCCGCAATAACATGGCTGCGTGCGGCATCGTGCCGACCGCGCCCGAGGAGATATCCATCTACTACCTGCAGCATAACAGCCAACCGACCTCCCATATCCGGCGCCATCGGCTTCGTCTCCGTGAAGGCGCCTTACCGGGGAGGCGAATTGACGACCAAACCGCTAATCTTCAAAGGTAAGACTTTGGAAATCAATTTCGCCACCTCCGTTGTGGGCAGCATCCGCGTTGAAATCCAAGACCTTGGCGGCCAGCCTGTCTCCGGTTTCAAACTGGCGGACGCGAACGAAATCGTGGGTGATGAGATTGCACGGGACGTCTCCTGGAAGGGTGTTCACGGCTCCGATGTCAGCCAGTTGGCCGGTCTTCCCGTCCGCCTGCGTTTCGTGATGAAAGACGCTGACCTTTTCGCTATCCGATTCCGCCCGTGATTTTGGCCCATATGTTGCCATCGACATTGGACTTACCTGCGTACCACTCTCCCATTGAACAGTTCGTAGGGTGGAATCAAGCGAGTGGATAACGAGGGCGATAGAGATCTTCAATAGACATCTTTCCAAAATAAGCACCCATTTGGCTTGATTCTCCGTTATATCCTTTCAACATCTTCTGTTGTAGAAAGGATACCCATGAGTCAATTTGAAAAAGCAGTAAAGTTGTCAGATGATCAATTTCTGCGAGCGGTTGGTATTGACAAGGCAGCTTTCAACCTTATTTTGGAGCGTGTGGCTGCTTACCTCGAAAACCTTCGAGAAGAACGACCGATGAAGAAACGAGGAAAGAAATCGGAGGTGGCATTGACCGATCGCCTTCTGTTGACATTCACCTATATGCGCCACTATCCAACCTTTGCCAGATTAGGCATGGAGTTTGGTATCAGTGAATCTTATGCAAACAAACTCTATCATCAGATACTTGATGTGTTAGTTAAGGTGCTTTCGCTGAAGAACCGAAAGCACTTATTAGAGAGCAATCTCCAAACCATCATCATTGATGCCACCGAGCAACCGATTGAACGTCCAACAAGAAGACAGCGTGCCTACTACAGCGGTAAAAAAAACCCATAAAAGTTCAATTGATTGCATGTTTGGCGATGTTAGAACTATTATCGGTTGTTTGCCGCAAAGGGAGTGTACACGATTTTAGAATCCTGAAGGAAAGCCGTGTAGCGATTTCTCCTGACACTGAGAAGTTGGCTGACAGTGGTTATCAGGGGATAGCCAAACGGTATGCCAACAGTTCAACGCCCATCAAGGCATATCAGAGCAAGCCTTTGACTCGGGAGGCGAAGCAATTCAACCGACGGTTGGCAACCCAAAGAGTTGCCATTGAGCACATCGTTAGACGGTGTAAGATTTTTCGCATTACCAAAGACATCTATCGAGGCAAACATCGCAACTATGGGAAAACGTGGAATGTGATTGCTGCCATTGTGAACCTGAGATATTGCTCGACAAGTTGCCAAACGGTGTAGTTATTCTAATCTCTAAGATTACTGTAACTACATGGATCTATTTTGGAAAGATGTCTATTGATAAATTTTCCAATGGCTAGGACGATGGTAAACGGCACTACTCGTGATATCAGTTCAGGCAAATGCTTGCCCCGATGCAAATCCGAGTTTGGGTGAAGGAAGGCAGTTCGCCGGGAGTACATCAGATCGACTTTGTACAAAAGTACAACGGTTGGGCTGCACGAAAGCCGTACAACACCAAACCCGTAGGCGGGAATCAAACGAGCGAATAGCGAGTGCGATAGAGATCCATCAAGCGACTGAATAAGGAGCGCGATAGCGAATCCCCTTGCCCCGGTGTTGATGGTGCTGGAAACCGCTACTGACTTTTTCACAGGTCAACCCAATAAACCCAATGGTTAAAATCTCGCCCGCTTTTCTCCGACGCTTGATTGCCACCGCGTAAATGTACAAAGTCGAGATCAGAACCTGTTTGAAAACTCGTTTCGAGTAGAGCTGTCATTCTAAGACTTATTTGTATTATTGAATCAAGATAATCTCTGTGTACTAGTCTCTGTTAGCCCCGGAGAGGATCAAGCGCGTGATTAGCGAGTGCGATAGAGATCTTGAAGGTGTACAGTAACTGTGAAACCCCACGCGCTTAAGCCCCAGCGGGGATCAAACGAACGATCAAGTGAGTGAATAGCGAACGCGATAGAGATCCTTTAGAGCCTGTTTTAAAAGTAAATAGCGAAGCCAGTTCGGGGCATTTGAGTGCCATTACTTTTGGGATTTCTATCGCACCCTACCGTTGTGCAAGAAAGAAACCGAGTTTTGATGAAAAAACTCGGTTTCGAGACGCATGATTCTACTCGAAATGACTTTTCAAACAGGTTCTTAGTGAGTGCGATAGAAATGCCACAGGTGTATAGGAGCGGTCAACAGAATTATGATAAAAGCCCTTTCTCAGGTGTCCAAAAACTGTTTTGCTGCCTACTTTTCAAATAGGTTCTCATGTAAACAGCGCTGTGGCAAATGCATCTCTTGACGACTTTGCAAGAATCCATGACATGCCGTTTGCACTTGAGAAGGCTTGCATGCTCTGATACAATGCCCTCATTTCAAATTGAAACTAGCCCTCCAAAGACTTGTGCCAAAGTGAGTGCCGTTTGGACCACGTTCCGGCTAGCAGTTCAAATGTAAATTTGTAAATGCGACGTTCCCAACGTCATGCGCTCAGCGTAATTCCAGACACGGAGAACTGAGCGCTTGATTATGCAATTTTCTAGATAATGTGGCGACCTGAGTTAATATGAACCCTTAATACGACTCCAAGTCGTAATCAATTTGTCCGCCGGTTCGACAGCAGTACCGGATTCCATGATGCTTGCTATCTCATCGGCCGTCATCGATCGTTGATAAACTGCTACTTCGTCAATATAACCGACGAAACTTTCATCGGCGGATGGCTCTCGTCCCTGTCCTCCTCCCACAGCGAGATTCTGCTTCGTCACCAATGTTTCCTGGAAGGATGCCTTGCCAGAGTCTTCCTCCCCATTGATGAATCCCTTCATGATTCCTCGAGTCTCGTGCAATCCCCAAGTGAAGGCAACATGGGACCACTCATTCAAATTCACTGTCTGCTCGGTGTTGAACCATGTTGTGGGACGAAAACCAACAAACACCCGGCCTCGTTTTTCGGTCTGATCTGGTCCTGCCTGTTGGGTGGCTGCTGTGCCGTGGACACCTAGCCAGAACCCGGATTCTCTCGCAGGGAAATCATCCGTGTCTACTATACGCATCCATCTCCTGCGCTCATCATCAGTCTGAAATCCGGTGGGATAGACCCATGCCATGACCGTGATCGCCTGCCACTCGATAACTCCGAGCTGTCCCGCCTCATGGTTGTTGATAACTTGGACGATATCGCCCTTGCTCACGCCCCTAAACTCGAGCGCTCCATTAACTTTCCCATCGTCTATCCAGCGAGCACCGTCTATCTCAGCATGGTGATTGTTTCCACTCATATCCATGGCCACATCTCCCCTGCCCTCATCAAACGGGAAATAAATAAGCAACCCTTCCGTAGACGATAGAGCCACGGTAGAAAGACACACACAAAGCAGCGTAATCAGTGAGAGGTACATACTACGACGTTTCATTGCTTTATCCTCCTATATTAGAGACAACATTGTATTTCACTTCTGTTTGAATTCTTCTCGGTTCATAGATGACAGAAGATTCGCCTGAAGTTCCGTGTGGTTTGTGTTTTCGTCATCATCGCCGCCCTCTGAATAGGACGACACGAAATGTTGACGAAGTGAAAGTACGTCTAACCTTAGGTAACATTACCAGAAAAATAGATCCTTGTCTAGTAAAACCTGTCCATGCCATTTTATCGCGTGAATGTTACAATAATCTGAAGGATTTATGACAAGCTAATTAATATTCCAATGGCTGGAGCGATGGTACACGGCACTACTGGTGAGATCAGTACGGGCGAATGCTTCCGCAGAAGCGAATGCGAGTTTCGGCGATGTGACGAGGTGTTGGTCGGAAGCACCGTGTGTCAAACACCCCGGCGATGAATGCATCTTTAGACGACGTTCAAGGAATCCATGTCATGCCGTTTGCACTTGAGAAAGCTTGCATGCTCTGATAAAATACGCTCATTTCAAATTGACACCATCTCACCAAAGACTTGTGCCATAGTGAGTGAAGTTCAGACTACATTCCGACCAGCAGCACAGATATATATTTGTAAATGCGAGATACCCAACGGTCATGCGTTCAGCACAATTTTGCCATGAACCAAACCGGAAGGCTCTGGTCAAAACCGAGCTGATTGCGCTGAACCATATATATATATATAGGAGGAGGAGATTCTAATGTTGGAGCAAGGTAGATGCAGTCGTGTGTTTATCATCGGACTGGATGGCGTAATGGGTAGGTGTGTCAAGGAGGCATTTACGCCAAACATAGACGCCCTCATCTCAGACGGCGTCAAGACTTACGAAGCCGAAACAGTATTCCCTTCGAAAAGTTACCAAGCGTGGGGAGCGATGTTCCACGGTGTTGGACCGCTGAAGCACGAGTTGGGTAGTTCCAATCCCTGCCCGGAAGAGGTTCCTTGGCCATCTTTCATGAAGTTAATGCGCCAAGAATGTCCCGGTTCAAGACTTGCGTCTTTCAGTTGTTGGGAGCCGATTAACTCTATAATTATTGAACAATCCTGCAAGTGCCATTGCATTTCTATGCCGGATCCTGAGCTCGCGGAGGCTGCCGCCGAATACATCCGAACTCATGCACCCGAGATGTTCTTCATGCAGTTAGATCATACGGATTCAGCAGGGCACACCTACGGATATGGAACAACTCCTTATCTTGAGCAGATTACCGTCAGCGATACGCTTGTAGGTCTTATAATTGATGCCATCAAGGATGCGGGAGTGTTTGATGAAAGTTTGATTGTTGTGTTGTCAGATCACGGCGGCAAAGACAAAAGCCACGGGAGCAATCATCCCGATTGTATGAGTACGTTTTGGGGCTGTCGTGGCAGAGGAGTCGTCCAAGGAGGGGAGGTCGGCGAGATGAACATTATGGACACTGCACCGATAGTCGCCCACGCGCTTGGACTTGCCATACCCGCGGGATGGGACGGAAGCATTCCGACAGGAGTTTTCACTTCGTCGCCTACGCAGTTAGACCCATGAACAGGGAATTAGCAATGGCTAAGCTGATTCAGGGGCACATCCGTACCGAAAGCGGAAGTCACATGCCGGATGTATGTGTCTCCAACGGCAGAGAGGTTGTCCAAACCGATACACATGGAGACTATCAACTATCTTGTCGGTCAGAAGACCGTTTCGTCTTTATGACCGTGCCCGCGGGATTCCTGGCTGTGGGGAAGTTTTATATTGACCTGAAAAATGCGGACAACTTCGATTTCACGCTGCGACATCACCCGGAAGGTGAGAATACATCATTCTCATTTGTCCAGATTACCGATACGCACATCTCGGTCGACAAGCGTGCTTTTGCCTCGCATCTAGAAGGCGATCTGGCGCGAATACACCGGGACGCGTGCGGTTTAGCTCAGTTCATTGTTGCAAGTGGCGACCTGACAGCGGGCGGAGGTCGGGAAGAATACCATGCCTACCTCAGAGCCGTCGAGACCTCGACGCTTCCCGTTTACCACGCTGCTGGAAATCATGACGATGATGCTGAAATCCAGGGAGTAAATTTCATGGATTTCCTGGGGCCGATGTACTACAGTTTTGACTACGGTCCCGTGCACTTCATCGTCTACGATGGAGAGGGACATTTACGGCGTGATGAAGCGCATCAGAATCGCTGGATGCGCGCAGATCTCGAAATTCAGCCGTCGAACAAACCGGTGATTGTCATCAATCACTTTCCGTGGGGCAGCGAATTCTACAATCAATGGAAAACTTACCCAATCATAGCGACCTTATCGGGACATTGGCACTCCTGCCGGATTTTTTTGGATGGACGGACGGTGCACTACAATACCCCCAGTCTCGGGTTTGGCGGTATAGATCAGAGTCCACGTGCGTATCGGCTATTCACTTATGAGGGTGGGAAGCTGGAGTCAGAAAGTCGAGCACTAGTATCGCCGCAGATTTTTTCAGGAATTAGTTTCCGCCCGCATCCGGACAATGTCTTGGGCGTTGTACAAGGTTTTGAAGGAGTTCATCCGGAGCCGGGCGCAGATTGGCACCTATTTCACGGAAATCCCCGGCGCACAGGAAGCGCTGCTATGGGGCCAGAACCACCACTGACTCCGGCTTGGCGTGCGGGTACCGGCGGATCAATACACATGGCAGCACCGTTGGTGGCTGAAGGCTCAATCTTCCAGTCCACGAAGAACGAAGACGAGCTATTCGGCAATGGGCTTGTGGCGTTTGATGCGCGCGCCGGAACTCTGTGTTGGCGCCACTCAACCGACTCCGCGATCAAGGGCTCACCGGCCTATTGCAACGGTCGTCTATTTGCCGTGACCGTAACTGGTCACGTGCTGGGACTGGCTGCTGAAAGTGGCAAACTGCTATGGAGTTACCAGTTGGGGGATCCCTCTCAACGCTGGGTTTATAGCAGTCCACTAACGGGGCAGGGGCGAGTGTACGTTGGTGTGAGTTCGCACTTCGTGGCATTAAATCAGGAAAGCGGCGACGTTGTCTGGATCCGAGATGATTTTGGGCAGAACGACTTTCTCCCCTCTTACGCCTCGCCGGCGGCATTCGGCAAGTACATCGTAGTGGCGTTCTATACCCAGCGGACAAACCTAACAGTATTAGAAGCCGAAACTGGCCGAACAGTGTGGACTAAAATGGAAGGAAAACCGTACCACATGTATTCCACACCGATTGTTGGCGAAGATGGTACAATCTACACCGTCAGTGGTGGCGCGGTCCGAGCCTTCGACTTGGAAACGGGAGAAGTGGAATGGGAAGTCCCGTTTATGCTCAATCGTATCCAAGCGACACCCGCACTGGCTGAGGGACGACTCTTCGTTTCCACGGGCAGCGGGACGCTACATGCTTTTGACGCGGGGAGCGGAAGGAAACTCTGGCAGTGGGGATTATCTGAAAACGCGCCGCTATTTACCCCCTATGCACGTGAAGGTGGAGTCACGCTTGCGTCACCGGTCGTGACTGGCAATTGTGTCTACGTTGCGGCGGCAAACGGATACCTCTATGGTCTAGATACAGCCACAGGCACCTGTGTGTGGCAACACAATTTTAATATTCCTTTAGCTGCGCCCCCAGCCATTTCCGGTAATGGGCTTTGGATTGGAGGCTGCGACGGGTATATCTACGGTTTCTCCGAATCTTGAATAGATTACGGTCAGCGATGTGCTTGTGAGGCTCATGATTGGTGCCATCAGAAAGACAGGAACATCCGATGAAAGTCCGACGTTGTGTTATCGGACCGTGGAGGCAAGGACGGTGGTCACTGAAACAACCACTCGACTACACCAGGGTATTCAGGTCTAACCGAATCCCTAGTGTTATCATTGGGCTGCGGTATTAGAATCATAAATATGATGAACACTGTGACAATTGTTGCCGGTACGCTTGGACTCACTGATCCCAATAAATGGATCGGAAGGAGTATAGTAGATTTCTTCTCACGGTCGCATACACTGTTAGGTTCGTGAACGGAGGGTTTGCAGTGTCCAGGTCGATTCAAGGATGCGTCGCTTCCGAAAGTGGAGGTCGCTTGGCAGGTATAACCGTGTCCAACGGCAGAGAGATTTCCCAAACCGATAGTCATGGTCGCTATCATCTCCCCCGGTACTCGGAGACTCGTTTCGTTTTTGTCACAGTGCCCGCGGGATACGTACCTGTGGATAGGTTCTACTTTGACCTAAAAGCTGCGGACCACTTCGATTTTATCCTACGTCATCGTCCCGAAAGCAAGAACGCATCGTTCTCGTTTGTGCAAATTACCGATCTCCATATGACGGTCAACGATCACGCGTCTTTGGAACAAGACCTCGCGCAGATCCATCGAGAAGTCGGAGATAAGGCTCATTTTATCGTGGCGAGCGGCGATTTGACAGATGGGGGACAACGCGAGGAGTACAACGCCTATCTTGAAGCTATAGCAGAATCCGAGCTTCCCGTCTATCACGCAGTTGGCAATCACGATGATCGTGCCGACAAGTGGGGAACAAACTTCATGGATGCGTTGGGACCAACGTACTACAGTTTTGACTACGGTCCTTTGCATTTTGTCGTTTACGACGGAAGGAGAAGGCTACGAACTGACGACACGGACCAAGAGCACTGGATGCGCGCAGATCTCGAATTACAGCCTTCAGATAAGCCGGTGGTTATCGTCAATCACTACCCGTGGGGCAGCGAGTTCTACGATCAGTGGAAAGCCTACCCAATCATAGCAACCTTGTCAGGACACTGGCACTCGACTCGACTGTTCGTGGACGGGCAGATCGTACACTATAATACGCCTAGCTTCGGCTTTGGCGGTAGCGACCAGAGTCCGCGAGCGTATAGACTTTTTTCTTATGAATGTGGAAAACTGACGGCGGAAAGTCGGGCACTCGTATCTTCGGAAGTCTTCTCTGGCATTAGTTTTCACCCGTCTCCGGACAATGTTGCGGGCAGCGTACATCGATTTAGGAAATCTCATCCCGATCCTGGAGCGGATTGGCGTCTATTTCAAGGGGACCCACGTCGAACTGGGAGCGCCGCAAATGGGCCGCACCCACCTTTGACTTTGGCCTGGCGAGCGGGCACTGGCGGGTCAATACACATGGCAGCGCCGGTAGTGGCTGAAGGAATAGTCTTCCAGTCCACAAAGAACGAAGATGCACTTTCCGGCAATGGGCTTGCGGCGTGTGATGCACGGGACGGAAGTCTTCGGTGGCGCCATTCCACGGATGCCGCCATAAAGCGCGCACCTACCTATTGCAACGGGCGTCTTTTCCTAGTTACCACGACCGGCTCGGTGCAACGACTTACCGCTGCAAACGGCGAACAGAAATGGAGTTACGAGTTGGGAGACGCCTCGCAAGTCTGGGTGTATACCACGCCGCTAGCAATGTTTGGTCGAGTGTATGTCAGTGCGAATTCGTGCTTCGTGGCACTGGATCAGGAAAGCGGCGATGTCCTCTGGCGAAGGGATGACGTGGTGTCAGACGATTTTCCTCCTTGTACCAACTCGCCCGCTGCCTACGACGGATACATAGTGGTGGCATTTTACGGACAACCGATAAACCTAACGGCACTGGACGCCGCAACCGGCGAGACGGTCTGGGTTAAAGCGGAGGGGAAACCGTGCGATATTTATTCCACGCCGGTCATTGACGAAGATGGTACGATATACACTGTCAGCGCTAGTGCGGTTCGAGCCTACGGCCTGGAATCAGGGACGATAAAGTGGGAGGCGCCATTTACGCTTAATCGGGTACTTGCGACGCCCGCGCTGGCTGAGGGACGACTGTTTGTCTGCACGGGTAACGGGACGCTACATGCCCTTGAGGCAACGAGCGGCAGGGAGATGTGGAAGTGGGGGGCATGTGGGAACGCGCCGTTATTTACCCCCTATGCACGTGAACGCGGAGTCACGCTTGCGTCACCGGTCGTGGCTGGAAATTGTGTCTACGTTGCGGCGGCAAACGGTTATCTCTATGCTCTAGATACAGCCACGGGCACGTGTTTGTGGAAACACAATCTCGAAGTTCCCTTAGCTGCGCCCCCAGTCATTTCCGGAAACGGGCTTTGGGTTGGGGGATGCGACGGCTTTATTTATGCTTTTGCCTCGTCGGATACCTAACACGGTTGTAGGGAGCGCATTGTGCACCTGCCTTTGGAAGTGCTAGCGGCGCGTTAAATTGCATGGTGTCAGAAGCTGCCGGCAAATCATCCAAAGGTCAACCAAAAAACCAGGCAATCAAAACATTCCTGTTTTCTTCAACACTTGTTGGCGCCGTCCATTGTACCGATTAAATGTACAAAGTCGTGCCTAGCGCCCCTGCCAACGCCCCGGCACCGGATTTTTCTGCGCGCGCTCAAACAGATCCGCCCACTCGGTCGAGCCATCGTCGTAATATACTTCCAGGCGTGCACCTTCCACCTGAGCCTCCGCGTTGCCGCGTTTGAAATAACTCAGCTGATCGCCTTCCATATGGATACAACTCCCATCTGGGTAAACGGCGGTCTTGATAATCCGCGGCGGTGGATACATGAAAAGCCCGTCTGCGTCAAGTTTTTCGTCGGGCACGCGGTATCTTTCGATGGCATCTTCATCGACTTCAACGCCTAAGCCGGGAGCATCCGGAACTTTATGGCAGCCGTCAACGACTTTTATAGGCTTCGTCAGCAGATGGTGGCTGTACAAATTAATGCAGGTAATCGCGGGCCAAGTAGCGTGGGTGAGTACCGCGCCCAGATGACCTGCCCAAGTTGTCGTCAATCCGTTTCCCACAATCTGAAGCCAGAAGGGAAAATCCGCCTCTGCGCTAAGCGACCCTTGGCGCACCACCGTGGACTTTCCACCGCCAATGACGTATCCGTCACAAACGGACTCGCGAATGTTCACAACGTAGGGCGGCGACCCGAAGTGCATGGCAATAGGGCGGTCTATCGCCTCGTGAATTCGCTTATTGTCTTCTACATTTTCTTGCGGAATTGGCGATTCAAATATTGCCACGTTGTCGTATGTCGCCAATTTCTGCAAAATGGGAATGGCGGTTGATGCATCTTGGAAGGAGCCGTTTGGATCCAGATCGAGTTTGAAGTCCAGGGGCACAACCTTGGAGATCGCGTCAACCTGTTCCACAATGTCCCACCAAGGTCGCGGTTTATTCTTGAAACTGGTGTAACCGTTCTCCACGGCGTCCTTGGCTTCAGACGCCCAATCTTGCGGCGAGGCGTCAATAGACCACCACGAAATTGGCGCCGCATCCCGCACCTTCGTGCCTAATAACTCGTAGACCGGCACCTCCAAAATCTTTCCCACCACGTCGAAAAGCGCCATCTGCAAGCCTGCGCCGAGGGAGTCGTCGTTCATCATTTTGGCGGGGCTTTCTCCCAGAACGCGTCCCACACTTTCGTCGGTGACACGTCCATAGGTGTAGTGGATTACCGTCTCGCCCCAACCTACATGTCCGGTGTCGGTGGTCACCTTGCACAGTTCCAAAACCGACCAGTTATACACCGGCGATACGCTTTCAATGGTGATTCGGTGCTGTCTTGGCGTAAACGGCACATCAACAAGGGTACGTTCGACATCAACAACTTTCATCTCTCCCTCTCTCTGCTTATTTGTCGCGATACGTGATTAGCGGGTTTAAGTCGGAGCTCTTGAATAACTCTCGTATATTTCTTGTCTCACCCCAAGTTGCCACTTACAAGAGGTTTCTTCAACTGCTTCTGCAACGTACTGTGTGACTAATTGTCTATCAAACGTATCCGCGGCGGTTTGTCGGGTTCGCAGACAACAATCTGTCGTTGTGTCCAGTCAATCTCTTCGTTGAGGAGATTTTGCAAACCGGCAATCACAGCCTTGGACTCGCGACTTCCCGAACGCATATAGATGATTCCGCGAGTGGTTTCACCTTGATGGATTACTAACTCCCCGTAGTCGGAATCGTGTGTCAACACAAAACGGTTCATCTCATGCGCGTTCCGTAGGATGTCTCGATCTTCATTATTGTGCCAGTTTTGTTCACGCGAGGACACCACATCAACGCCTTGGTCCCGCAAAAATTGAACTACTGCAACTGCAATGTTTACATCAGCGACGAGCGGGGGCAGCATTGCGCACGTTGTCACGGATAGATGGGAGATTGATTACTACCCGATCACGAATGACCTGCGAAGCAGATGCACGTTTAGAGGCGGTCGCGCGTGATGCCTCAAACGTCCGCACCACTTGTAGGCTTTCTTCGTTCAGTTCCGGATAGTCTTCAATAATCTCGGCGTCCGACATGCCGCCGTTGAGCAACCCCAACACATGCTCTACGCTGAGACGAGTTCCTTCAATGATCGGTTTTCCGGCGAGAATCTCTGGATTGACGACAATTTTAGCCATCAGTGCACCTCTTTTGAGAAATTTTAGTACCCATTCATACCTCTTTTATCAGTTTCTCAATAGTTAAGCCTTCGTGAGTATCAACATATCGGCGATGGTTTCCGGTAGCTTCACTCCGTTTCTCGCCTCAAAGTCCGCGATGCTATCATAGTCTGTACGAAACGCAGTAATGATATCCATCCCTTTTTCTCTGGCAACCGTCAGATCTGATTTGGCTTTTTCCCATTCCCCTAGGCGTAACCATGCCTCGCCACGGTTATAATATGCCGGCGCAAATTCAGGATTGAATCCTATTGCCGAGTTGTAATCTTTGATGGCACGCACCACAGCGGATGTCAACCTCGACAGGCCTTCAAGTTCTCCCTTCTTACCGTACGCTACACCGCGATTGTTATAGGCGTCAGTTGCATCGGGCTTCAGATCTATCGCTCGGTTATAATCTTCGATAGCTCGGTCATAATCGCCCCTGTTACAGTAAGCCACTCCGCGATTGTTGTAGGCATTGACGTGGCTGGGATTGAGCGCAATAGCCTTGGAATAGTCTAAAATAGCACGGTCGTGACGCCCCCTATCACTGAAAGCGGCTCCACGATTAAAATAGACTTCGGAATCATTGGGTTTGAGTTCTATTACTTTGTTGAAGTCTTTAAACGCGCGTTCATACTCCTTGGTGAAGTAGTATGCCACCCCTCGATTGCTATAGGTCTTGGCATAGTGAGGTTTGAGTTTTATTGCTTTGTTGTAATCTAAGATAGCCTGTTTGGCTTTCCCTCTTTGAAGGTAGGCGTTGCCACGATTGTAATAAGCGTCGGCATCATTCGGGTTGAATTCTGTAACCTTGGTAAAATCCTTTATGGCAGGGGCATACTCCTCTTTGGAGTAGTAGGCCATCCCGCGATTATTATAGGCTTTAGTGTTGCGGGGTTTGAGTTCTATTGCTTTGTTGTAGTCTTCAATAGCCCGGTCAAAATCACTTTTTTCGTCGTAGTAATTGCCACGGTTGTAATAAGCGTCAGCGAGGTACGGATTCACTCTAATCGCTTTGTCATAGTCTTTGATCGCGTGATCCAAGTCACCTATGTCGTCATAAGCATTTCCACGATTTACGTAGGCGATGGCATAGTCGGGCTTGAGTTTAATCGCTTTGTTATAGTCTTCGATAGACCGGTCAATTTCGCCTTTGCTCTTGTAGGCAACACCACGATTGTTATAGGCCTCAGCATAATCGGAAATTAATTGTATTGCTATGTTATGGTCTTTAATAGCACGTTCATCATCGCCGCTGACTTGGTACGCGACCCCACGATTGTTATAAGCAATGGCATCGTCGATGTTAAGTCGTATAGCATGGTGGTAGGCGTTTATTGCCTTCTCCATTTCCCCCAACATCATCAGAAAGTTACCTTGTTGCAAAATCCACTCAGGTAGTGTTCCTTCTTGGGCTCTTTCAGATGCGTGAGCCTGCTTTTCGTCTACCACCTGTCGGACACCCTGCACCACATTTTGCCAACCTGTACTCTCAGGAACCCATTCGTTAACAGCCTTTCCTTTCTCCGGTAGAACCTCAAAACGACTTAGTTGGTGATTCTCCCAATCGCAAGCCTCAAGAATGATCGGGATGACACGCGTGTCAGTTCTTAACGCCTCCGCCAACTCTTTGTTGCAGTTTTTGGAGGCAAGACTTGCAGCCGAGACTAAGTATAGGAGAATATCCGAATTGGCAAGGTTATCGGCAATGTCTTTATACCACTCATCACCGGGTAGTATTTCGTTGTCATCCCAGAGTTCTATCTCGCCATTGTTTTCCATCACGGCAAGATGAGTTCTCAATTCCTTCCTTTCTTCTTTATCGTTATGCGAATAAGTAATGAATGCTTTTGGTGCTGCGCCCATTCTCATGTTCTCCACAATGACGCGTTATTGGACGTTCGTTCGAGTCCCGGATTGCCCTAGGATTATAAGTTTTCACAGATTAAATTCTACTACATAGAGCGCCCTGTCTTCAATCCGTGTAATTTGCGTAATCCGCGATTCAGACAAATGATGCCGCACCACCCACTACAATCGCAATTGCTTCGATATATGACGTCTTCCACCCGTCGTTGGATGATTTACCTAGGGCGATTCCTCATGCTCATACCAATCTCGCGGGTAATACCCGATCACCAAACGCCCATGATCCAGATCATACATCGGCCAGTTGCTATCCGAAACCCCATACACAATCTCATACTTCACGTCGGGATGGATAATGGCGCGCTCAAACACACGCACCGCATCGCCGTGACCGAGATGATGAGGGTGCTCCGGCTTCGGTCTGTTGGCTTTGAAGTTGCCAATCCGCACTCCCACGAATCCGATGTCGTACTGACTCGAATAAGAATATCCCATCGCCTCTCCAAACACCTTGCTCACCGTGTAATGTCCAACCGGGCGGGGCATCATATCAACCGTACGACGCACCTTCGTGTACGATGGTCCGAGCACACCCGCCCGGCTTGCGTAAGCAATGCGGCGCACGCCATTCCGCACGGATGCTTCAAACATATTGTAAGTGCCGATGAGATTGCTCTGGAGCACGCCTTCCCATTCGTGGTCGATGCCGGTAAGATGGACAACCGCATCCATGTCTTGGGTTGCTTCGAGCATCGTGTCGAAGTCGGCGACATCGCCGATAACGGTGTCCTCAAGATCGGGCATCGGTTGGCGGTCCAAACCGCGAATGAGATACCTATCCTTCATGCCCTTCACGAGCACCGAGCCAATCGCGCCCGCCGCGCCGGTAATTAAGACCTTCATCTTCTCTTCCATCACTACCTCATGAGTTGAATGCCTTCAGATTTGGAATATCTCTCTAATATACTTGCAGGGTGGAATCAAGCGAATGAATAGTGAGTGATCAAGTGACCGGATAGGGAACGCGATAGAGATCCCCTGCCCACCATTCATCGTAGGATGTACACTGCGGTAGAGCGACGGGATGGAGATTCTCTCCTGATCGCGACTTCCCGCTGCGAACGAGCCTTAGCGCTTATCGTTCACTTTAACCGCTCCCAATCCGTCGATCTTCCGCACTCAACCACTCACCGTAAGCTCTAGGCATCTCCGCGGGAGGTGGCAACCCATTTTCCCGCCGCCAACGCAGCAGTGGGTGTTCTCGATTCTGCTGCGGCAAATCCACACGATTGCCGTACGCCGCCGACTCGAAGATCCCCATCATAATCTCGACATTGTGCTGCCCTTCTGCGCCGCTGCATTCGTGGTCGCGGTCTTCGTCCAATGCGTTGACGTACTCTTCGACATACCAGTAATCATCAATGGAGGCAGGGCTGGATCGGTCATAGTGCTCCGGATAGAGCGGTTCCAATGCTTCCCAACCGTCAGGTTCAAACGATTGCGTCAACTCCCACGCTCCCCCTAGGATAAGAAGACCCCTCATTCCCAACAATCGCCCTTCCGTCCCGACAATCTCCATCATGGTAGTCGTGGTTTTCGGGAGGCGGTGTTGCAAAAGGTTTGCGGTGACGTTGTTGTCGAAATGCAGCGTCGCCGTGATGCGTTCCCCGGCAATCGTTCCCATGCCGTTCGGTGAAGGAACCACGTCGTCGGGTGTGATGAGATGGTTGCCGGTCAATGCCGTGGCGGAAACGCTGCGGCAATGCCCCGCGAACTTCATCATATCGTTGAGTTGGTGCGTACCGATATTCATCAATCCGTAACCGCCGTAGTACACCTTGCCGCGGCTGTTGATATAGCACAATTCACCAATTCGACCCTCGGTAAATGCCTTGTGGGTTGCCCGCATGTAGGCGCCAACTCGTCCTTGGTGATGAACGGCTATGCGCACCCCTTTTTCCTTCGCTTTAGCCACCACCGCATCAGCTTGCTCCAGGTCGACGCACATCGGCTTTTCAACATCGATATGAACGCCGTGTTCCAGCACGCGCATAGAGAGATCGTAGTGAAATTCGGTGCCCGTCGGTATCGCCACGATATCGGGCGCCGTCTGGCGAATCATCTCGTCTAGGTCGGTAAAGTGCGTGGTTACCCCAAGCTCGTCACCGAGCGTGTCCATTCGTTCCTGAATCAGGTCGCACAGCGCGACGACTTCGGTACGCGGGTGCGCATGATACGCGCGGGCAGCCGCCGTTCCGCGTCCTCGGCAGCCCAAAATCGCAACTCGATAGGTATTCATTCGGCTTCACCCAATGCTTTATCGAACTCTTGTATGCTGTCCTTTAGGACATTTGTCAATTCGAAATCGCCGCGATATGCCAACAACTGCGCCCCCATTTCGCGAAGTTTCGTAATCTCCTCCGGTGTGCCGGCGGGGATGCCCCATGCGATTCCCCGCTTGCCGGCAACTTCCGCCACTCGCCCAATCGCCTCGTCAAGCGCTGACTGGACGTCGGATTCAACCTGACCCAAGCGCAGTCCGAGATCGCCGGGCCCCACGAAAAATGCGTCGATTCCCGGCACGGATGCGATCTCAACCACGTTCTCAAGTGCGTCAAGCGTTTCAATCTGCACGACGACAAAGGTTTCGCGGTTGATGTCATCGATGTAGGTGCTGTTTGGATGAAAGGCATCGATAGCAAAGTCGGAATCCAGACCTGCGCCATCCAAGCCGCGATTGCCCAACGGGGGAAATTTCACGGCATTCACAACGCGCTGAGCGGTCGCCGCATCCGAAATCAGGGGCATCATCACACCCGTGGCGCCGTCTTCAATGTAGCGATAGAGACGCGAATGTTCCCGTGTGGGAGGCCGCACCATACAATCGATGTCGTTATAGTGGCATAGCGTCAACAAACTCTGGACCTCGCGCTCCGACATTGCCCGGTGCTCAAGATCCAGCCAAATAAGGTCGTAACCGACGTGCGCCGCATGACGCACATAAAACGGGATGTAGTGCCCGAGACCGCACACACGGGCGCACCCACCCTCCCGGAACTTCCTCAACGTCTTGCTTTCTCTCATATTGTATTCCTTAAGACTTACACAAATTGGCCTGTTTCAAAGAAAAAGATTTCGTAATGCGTAATGCGTCATACGTAAGAAAATCAGTTACGATCAAGCGAACGAATAGATCAAGTGACCGAATAGGGAACGCGATAGAGATCCTAGTACGATAGAAATCCCGTGTCCACCAGTTTGTAAGGTGCGCATCGCGCACCAGCCTTTGAAAGCGCCGGAGATGACCAACCGCTCAATTCCCATCCATAACCGCCTGAATCATCGCCTTGATGTAACCGAACTCGTAAGCAAACGCTTGACGCCCGCTCTCCGGATCTTTATGTCCCGGGGCGTGGTCCGGTACAACCATATGTTCATAACCGACCTCTTTTAGCGCCTGCATGTTGCGGTGCATGTTCATCGCCCCCTCATCGGGCCACACCTCTTGGAATTTGTTGCGTCCGCCGACGATATTCCGAAAGTGGCAAAGAAAAATCTTCTTCCGGCTCCCGAAGTAACGGATTATCTCGGGCACTTCGGTTCTGGGGTCTTCCACGCTCTCCGCCATGCAACCGAGGCACAAGTTGACACCGTGATACGGACTTGGACAAATCTCGATAAAGCGCTTGAAACCGTCGGCACCGCCAAGCACTCGGTCCACGCCGCGATGTCCGGGCGGCAACCATGGATCGCAGGGGTGGCAAGCTAACCGGATTTTGCATTCCGTAGCCACCGGAATCACCCGTTCAAGGAAATACGTAACGCGTTCCCAGTTCATCTCGGCGGTGACCGGCGTCTCGAATCTCGGTTCACGGTCTTTCGCTTTTTCCAAATCCCACGTGCTATAGATGGAACCGCCGCGTCCGGGAGGGTCGCTTTCGGTACGCTGGTGTTCCATTTCGCAAAGTAGGTATTTGACCGCGGGGATACCCGCCTCAGCCGCTTGCCGGACCATGTTACAGACGAGATCGATCTCCTTGTCCCCCTCCTCATAATTGCCGAGCATGAAATTGGGTATTTCACCTCCATTCACATTCAGCAGCGAGGTAGGCAAACGAACCATCTCCATGTCAATCCCGAAACTGGCGCACCTCTCCTTTTTCTCCACCAGTTCCGCCACATCCCATCCGTAAGCGCGATGGAAGGTGATGAAGTTCTCATTCTTGTTGAACACACCGTGCCTTGCCAAATATTCCAGATCTTTGTCCGATGTGTTAAACTGCTGTGTGCCGACGTGCATTCATCTCCCTCTACGCGTGCCTCGGATCGATGGTCGCCCCCGCATCTTTTTACGTTCAAAAGTCGCGTATAGCCTGTGCTTAACCAAAAAATCACTATAGCACTCTTCGACCTCTCGGTCAAGCGAAATCCTTGATTTCACACCCAATTTGGCTAATCTTCTAACACCGTTTTGCGGTGAGCATTTTGAGTTTAAGTTTCAACGATGTTATGATATGATAATCATCGCGTACACGGGCTTGGTGACCGCTGCGGCGGTACCCCGATAGCCCGTCCGCATGGGAGGACCTCGCGTGCCATCTTCAGAAATAAAATTCGATCCGATACAATTTGAAGTCATACGCAACGCCCTCCTTGAGGCAACGGAGGAAATGACGGTTGCACTCCGCCGCAGCGCCTATTCGACTAACATCAAAACCCGCGCCGATTTCTCTTGCGCATTTTTTGACCGTGAACTGCAAGCCATCGCGCAAGCCTTCGCCCAACCCTCCCACCTCGGCTCGCTAGCTGAATTTGTGCCCCGAGCCATCCGAGAATACGGCGTCGAAAACCTGGGCCCCGGTGACGCCATCCTGTCGAACCATCCCTACTTGGGCGGTGTCCACCTCAACGACATCACCCTCATGTCGCCCGTGTATCACCAAGATGAACTCTTCGGCTACGTCGCCAGTCTTGCGCATCATGTTGATGTCGGAGGCGGCGCGCCAGCCAGCATCGGCGCCTTTCGTGAGGTCTTTCAGGAGGGCATCATCATCCCGCCGGTGAAACTGGTGCATCACGGAGAAATTGTCAATGATGTCTTTCGGTTGGTGCTGGAACAGATTCGTTCAAAACGTGAAACGGCGGGCGATTTCCGGGCGCAGATCGCGGCGAACAACACCGGAATTCGCCGGATTGTTACGCTCCTTGACCAAAAAGGGGCTGATACTGTTGCTTATTACATCAACGAACTTCTCGATTACACCGAACGACGCACACGCGCTGAAATCGCCGCGCTTCCCCAAGGCAGTTTTTCTGCCGACGGATATGTTGACAACGACGGATTTACCGATAAACCAGTATACCTTGCCGGAAAGATGGTAATTGATGCCGATGGAGTCCTTTTTGATCTGACCGGCTGCGATCCGCAACGGAGGGCGCCCGTGAATTCGACCCATGCCCAGACCTTCGCGGCATGCGCGTACGTTCTGAAAGCCCTAATCGACCCCGACATTCCGGTAAACGCTGGCTTCTACCGTCTGGTGCGCATGATTGCGCCGTCCGGCACGGTCGTCAACTGCGCGCCGCCGGGGCCCGTGGTCGGGGGATGGGAAACGCAAATGCGGGTTAGCGACATACTTCTCAAGGCATTGGCGGACGTACTCCCGGAGCGCGTCCCTGCCGGTACCAAAGCCATGATGGCTCAACTCGGGTTTGGAGGCACCGATCCCCGTTCGGGCGAGCTCTACGCCTATTACGAAACAATGGCGGGCGGATACGGCGGTCGTGCGGCCAGCGACGGGCCTGATGCCGTGCAGGCGCACAGCCAAAATACCGAGAATGCACCGGTCGAGGAAACGGAAATCAACTATCCGGTGCGTATCCTTCGATATGAACTGGTGGAGAATTCGGAAGGAGCGGGCGAATACCGCGGCGGACTCGGTTTGCGTCGTGATTACCGGTTCGACCATGAGGTATCGTTCACCATTCTGGCGGACCGGGATCGCTGGGGACCCGAAGGGCTGTTCGGTGGAGAGGATGGTGACGTGGCGAGGTACGTGTTAAATCCCGACGCCGAGGCGACCAAGCTCGGTTCCAAGGTGACGGTTCATCTCGAACCCGGTGATGTCGTCAGCTATCGCACGTGCGGCGGCGGCGGTTACAACCCGCCGCCGGCACGCCATCCACAATCCGTGCTGCGCGATGTGCGAGATGGAAAAGTTAGTTTGGAGAGAGCGAGAGAGATCTATCGCGTCGCCATCAACACGGACACGTGGACCGTCAACATTGAAGAGACCGCAAAACTGCGCCAAAACATTGATTAACCTACGTGATCCGCTGAACAAGAAGCTAATACTTGAGCACTTACGCAGTTGAGCACCTGAACCTGTAGGAGCGATCTCCGAATCGCGATGCGTCTAATCACGACCCTCGTCGAGAATCGGAAGGGATCTCTATGGGCTATCTATCGCCTTTGGATCTCTATCGCGCTCGCTATTCACCCGCCTGATCCCTCCTACCGGAGAATTTCCGTTTCCATCTTCCGGCGCGAATAATGAGCCCGTGACAAAAAGGCAGAACGTATGACCTCCAAATATCGCCTTGGAATTGACATCGGCGGCACGTTTACCGATGCAACATTAATTGACGAAAATACAGGAGAGATTCGCATCGGCAAGGTGCCTACCACACCGGAAGACCCGTCGGTGGGCTTCATTAATGCCACTGACCGAATGCTCGGCGAAGCGTCGGTGTCCCCCGATGAGGTCGAATACCTCGTACACGGCACCACCGTGGCGACCAATGCCATCATTGAAAAAAAGGTCGCGCCGACGGGATTCATTACCACCGATGGCTTTCGCGATCTGCTTGAGATCCAGCGTCAGATACGACCGACACTCTACGACTTGCATTTCGAGAAACCCCGCCCACTCGTACCGCGATACCTATGTTTCGGGGTACCGGAGCGTCTCGACGCTCAAGGGAGTGTGCTAACGCCTCTTGATGAAGACGCGCTCGTGGACGCGGTGCGGCAACTCAAACACGAGAACGTGACAGCCGTCGCTGTCTGCTTCCTGCATTCCTACATCAATTCGGCTCATGAAACACGAGCGGGTGAAATCTTGCGAAAGGTTTTTCCCGATGCCATCGTCTCCCTTTCTTCCGAGGTTGCCCCGGAATTTCGAGAATATTTTCGAGCGAGTACCACCGTCATTAACGTCTGTATCCGTCCCATCGTTGCCCAATATCTACGACGCATCGAAGATCGACTGCGAGCGAAAGGGATTGCGGCGGAATTGCTCGTCATGCAGAGCAGCGGCGGTGTGTTCACCTTTGAATCAGCGAGCGAAAAGCCCGTTTTCATGGTGGAGTCAGGTCCCGCGGCGGGAGTAATCGCGGCAACCTACCTTGGGACGGCCTTGGGAAACCCGGACGTTATCTCCTTCGACATGGGCGGCACTACGGCGAAGGCGGGGCTCATTCAAAACGGTACACCGCGCGTGACCAAGGAATATGAGGTCGGAACGGCGGCGCAATCCGGCGTTGGAGCCTCTCGCGGTGCAGGCTATCCGATTCGCACGCCGGTGCTCGATCTCGTAGAGATTGGCGCCGGGGGCGGTTCGATTGCGTGGGTGGACTCGGGCGGAATACTGCGTGTCGGTCCCCAAAGCGCCGGCGCCGACCCCGGTCCTGTCTGTTACGGCAAGGGCGGGGAAGAGCCGACCATTACGGACGCCAATTTGGTACTGGGGCGTTTGAACCCGAGCTATTTCTTGGGCGGTGAAATCGAATTGGAAGTTGAGGCGGCGCGAGATGCGATACGTGAAAAGTGCGCCAAACCGCTGGGCATGGGCGTTGTCGAAACCGCGCACGGCATCGTGGAAATTGCCAACACTGCCATGACCAATGCGTTGCGCCTCGTGTCCGTGCAACGGGGATACGACCCTAGAGATTTCGTCTTGGTGGCGTTTGGCGGAGCCGGACCGGTACATGCCAACCGATTGGCAATTGAAGTCCAAATTCCGAGGACCATTATTCCGATGAGCCCAGGTACGACCTCCGCCATGGGACTGCTGGTCACGGATCTCAAGCACGACTACTCTAGAACGCTCATCCAGCGAATTGACCAAGTGGACACGGAAATGGTGGCGAAAACCTACCACGAACTAGAGGTGGATGGACGGGTGAGCCTTGAGCGCGAGGGCATGAATCCGAGTGACATTTCCTTCCTCCACCAAGTTGACATGCGTTATGTAGGGCAAAGTTACGAACTCACGATCCCTCTGCCTGACGGAAAACTGGGTGCGGCTGAAATTGCGAACGTACTCGCTCAGTTTCATCGTGAACATGATCGGGCTTACGGATACAGCGCGTCAGGTGAACCAGTCGAATTCGTGAACCTCCGCCTCTCCGCCATCGGAAAAATCAACAAGCCTCAACTGCGTCAAATCGGCGCTGACGACAGGCCCTTGTCAGCCGCGAAAAAGGTTGTCCGCTCCGTGTATTTTGCCGAATGCGAAGGTTACGTCGAATGTCCAATCTATGACCGCTACCGCCTCTCCGCCGGGGCTGTGTTGGAAGGTCCCGCAATCGTAGAGGAACTTGACGCCACCACGGTGATTCACCCGGGGTATCAAGCGTTGGTTGATGAGTTCGGCAACCTAATCCTGACAGAAACTCCCTAACTTGCAGCTTGATCTATCCGCTCGGTTGATCGTTATTCCCTCAAAAAATCGTACCGCCGAAAATACCCCTTCTCAATCGTCTGGTTTTCCGACGTCGTCTCGGCGCTCGCCCAATGACTCGCGTACCCGCGCCGCCACCGCTCCGATTCGTTGCGATGAGATGTATGCAACATCTTGCTATGGTGAAAAACCACGCCGCCCTTTTTCACCTCCGCCAACACCTCCTTTGTCAGGTCAATCAACTCAGGCGGCGGCACCGAATTGTACTCTTCTTCCGGATCCGGCACCTCGTGCGGCAACACCGGTCCCCTATGCGAGCCTTCGATATAACGCAAACAACCATTGGATTCATCGGCATCGTCCATCGCTACCCAAACAGTGATGACATGATCAGCCGGATCGCATTTGAAGTAAAAATTATCCTGATGGTAAGGTTTGGCGGTACCGAAGTGCGGCGGCTTCATAAAAATCTGGTCGGCGAACAGCAACGGCTCGACCCCGATAAGGTCTCTGATGATGTCACGAAGTCGGGCGTCCAATACGAAAGTTTGGAAAGCAGCGCCCTTCTCGAACGGGGAATTGAGTTTTCGGGGCACGGTTCTACCATCTCCCGCGAAGTCTGCGGTGTAATTTGACGGTTCGCCCTGTTTGATTTCGTCGTTCGTCACCTCGAGCGCGAGTTGAGCAATGCGCTCGACCTCCCCGGACGCGAACACCCCTTCGACGACAACCCAGCCCTTCTCCCAGTAGTGATTGTAAGTTTCTTGACTGATGTTCATCTTCGTCCCCATTTCTGTTAATCATGCTGTCGATACACCCGCCCGCCTTTGACCACGGTAATGGGCACAAACTTCTGTCTGCCGGTGCGTACCGCGCCGCGCGAATCGGCGAGTTGAAATTCGCCCTCCCGCAACTCGGATACAATCGCGTCTCCCCAAGCGCCAACAGCCAACGTCCCAATCTTGTCGGGCATTAAAATCACCTCTGCCGGCACGGACGTGACCTTGGCGATGGCGTCATCCAGCTTCATGCCAAGATGGAGGAACTTGGAGACAACATTCGCCAAGTCATAAACGGGACCGTTAACGTTGTAGGAATGCAAATCCGACGAGATGGTTTGCGGCTGGACGCCCTGCGCCATTGCGCGCTCCGCAACTTCCCACGAAAACGAGCCGGCGCCGTGGCCCACGTCAAATATCACGCCCCGCTCCATCGCTTCGTGGACGGATTTCCTTACATTGCCATCCTCATCCATGATGCCGCACGCCCTATCATGAAAACAGTGTGTCAAGACATCTCGTTCCTTCATGACGGCGAGAATATCATCCAACGAATCGCACCAAGCGTTTTGAGGGTGTATCATGATGGGTAAGCCCGCCGCATCCGCCGCTTCGCGTGCGCGATACAGCGGCGTCAATCCTGATCGTTCACTCGCAATCTTGTGTCGTGTCAACCTCGCTTTTATCCCCAAGATGAGGTCGCGATGCTTCTCGATCATCTGGCACGCCTTGCCGACATTGGCGTATTCCGGCATCTCGAACTCGCCAATCTCCTCCGTCATCATTCCTTGCGACGAAACGTTGAGATAGGCGAAGATGCTCGTCTCGCTCACCTCGATCACATACTTGCGAAAACCGGTGAAGTTATCCGCACCCGCCGACCCGGCATCAATCACCGTTGTGGCGCCTTTCGCTAGACATGTGGGATCCGGTTCTATCCCGTAATGGCCCACACCGTAGAACACGTGGACGTGCAAATCGATCAACCCCGGGGTGACGATTCGATCGCTCGCGTCCAACACCTCGCGCGCCTCGCCTTTCGGCAAATCGTCGCCTACGCAAGCGACCGCGCCATTGGCAAACGCCACGTCCCTTTTCGCATGGATACTTTGTGCAGGATCGACTAGCGTCCCGCCTTTGATGAGTAGGTCGTAAAGCATAGTATTTATCCGAATTGTCCTGTCCGCATAAACGAACCTTGTATGGTAGAAGACTCGGTCTAGTGCGGCGAAACCGCTTCTTTCTTCCGCTGACATGTCAAAATTCGCATGCTGCCATAGACCGGCAGCCACGCTCATTATATGTGAAACCGAGAATCTCGTCAATGATTTTCAATTGATATGTAGGTGCGATGAGCCTCATAGCTCGGAAGATTTGGGTTGACGAAAACAGGAAACACAGGTAAAATTACTCGCTAGTTTTTTCGCAATCGGTTATCGTTGCGCAAAAAAATCGTCGCCTAAAACTTCTAGCTCGGTGAGCAATATAGCACCATCTCAAGGAGAGCATTGAACATGCCGGACAACGCTACATTAAGGGAGCGGATTCGAAACGGAGAAACCCTACACGTGGGTAACGCGCCCATGGATGCGACCAAAGACGAACTTGCAGAAATTCTCAAGCAAGGCCCTTACGACATGGTTGGGGTGTGTAGTCAACACGGTCCCTTCAACGAGGAAAAACTGTGGTCGTTCTGTAGGAATGCGCATGAACTCGGAATACCCGTTCAGCTACGTATCAAACATCCGAAACACGCCTATCTTATTGGGAACCTGTGCGATCTGGGCCCTGCCGCCATCGTCATCCCGCAGGTTGATGACGAGGCTGACGTTGATGAGGCAATCCGCGCGTTTTACTATCCGCCGGTAGGTATCCGAAGTTTTCCGCCGCCTAACGGCTACGGAACGGATAAATATACCGAACGCGACGAATATCTTGAGTGGTGGAACGAGAACGGAATCCTTACGTTCCAGCTTGAATCGGTTGAGGCGGTGGTGAACGCACGGAAACTAGCCAAACCCGGCATCGCTATGCTGTATTTCGGCGCGGAAGATTTGAGAATCAGTATCGCGGCACATCCCAATTCACCCTTTTCAACGGTCGAGGAATGCAAGGCGTATGTGCGCAGACAGATGGAAGGCACAGGCATTAAGGTTGCCAAAGCCGACGCCCCCTCCGGGGAGATTTAGCGACGCTCCGCTTGCAATGTAATTCTAGCCAACTCGGCGGACGGAAATGGACATGTACAATCTCGACGGAAAAGTTGCACTGGTCACCGGCGCCGGCGGTGAGCATGGGATTGGCCGCGCAATTGCGGTACGACTTGCGAAGGAGGGCGCTGACGTCGTCGTCAACGACATCGTCAGTAATCCATACGCGGATTGGGGCACAACTTGGGAAGGGGCACCCTCTGTCGTCCGAGAAATTGAAGAGTTGGGGAGGAAATCAATCAGTATCTTAGCCGACGTTTCAAACGTGCGGCAAGTCGATGATATGGTGTCGCAAGCAGTTGAGGAGTTTGGACGGATTGACATACTTGTAACCAACGCAGGCTCTCGTCCCGGCGCGGATCGCGTGCCGGTGGTTGACTTGCAGGAGGACGCTTGGGACACCGTTCACAGTGTCAACCTCAGAGGTACATTCCTCTGTTGTAGAGCCGTTGCCCGCCACATGGTGGCGCGTGAGCCCGGAGGAAAAATAATTACCATGTCGTCCACGTCGGGAAAGCGCGGGAGTGCGCGTTTTGCCGCGTACTGCGCCGCCAAATTTGGTGTAATCGGTTTTACTCAGGCGCTGGCGTTGGAATTGGCTTCGCATCAAGTCAATGTCAATGCTATTTGTCCCGCCGTTGTAGACACGGAGCGGTGGAGTTACATCGGAGCCGTGCTATCGGATGAGGACATTACCGGCGAGGAGTTCCACAAAACCGGGCGCCATGCCGAGCAAATGCGGGAGAGCGGTTCGGGGGTTCCATGGGGGCGGGTTGCGGACGGCGACGACATCGCGCAAACCGCGGCATTTCTGGCGTCCGCCGAGTCAGACTACCTGACAGGTCTCTCTATCAGCGTCGCGGGCGGATTGGTAATGGATTGAAGTTCTGGTTCAATCAGGACTTACCTGCCAAAAGTAGTAGGCACACGCCTTGTACAATGACAAAAACACGATGACACGGACGTGGCGTTAGCACCCACCTGGAAACCGTGGATTTTCGAAACGCATCCCGCCTACGATGTGTGGACGGCTGACATCTCGAACGAAGTGATGGACAAATACGATGTCCGCCGATTTCGATGGAATAAATAACCGCTGAACCGAATCCGAGCATCATTTGAAAAAAGTATTGCGAAAATACCGCTGCAAGGGAGTGAACCCACATTGCAGCGGTATTTCATTATATCCCTCGCCGCCTCGCACGATGATTTAATTGCGTCTCACCGCATCCGATTCAGCCACTAGGGAGAAGAAGATGGCAACACACCATTTTGAGCCAAGCATTTATTACGCTGCCCTTGGTACGTACGAACCTGTTCTGCACATCGAGAGCGGTGACACTGTTGTGACCACGACCGTCGACAATAGCGGACGAGATGCTGAGGATCAGCCGGTCACTGGAGGGGGAAATCCGCAGACGGGCCCGTTTTTTATTCAAGGTGCCGCGCCCGGTGACACGCTCGCGGTGTACTTTGATCGAGTTGTCCCCAACCGAAAAATTGGGCGTACCGCAACCGTTGTCGCGCCGAATGTCCTGGATCCATACTACGTCGCTGCCGGCCTACCAAAAAACAGTGGCGCCGAATGGGAAATCGATGTAGATAAGTGGACGGCGACGCTTATTTCCCCAAAAACTAGGTTAGGTGACTTCTGCCTGCCTCTCGAACCCATGGTAGGCTGTTTCGGTGTGGCTGCACAAGGTGGACAAGCGATATCAGCCGTAACCTCCGCGGAGCATGGCGGGAACATGGATTATCGTGGGTTTTGCCAAGGTGCGACTGTACATTTCCCCGTGTTTGCCGAAGGTGGGCTGTTCTTTCTCGGTGACGGCCATGCGGTACAGGGGGATGGCGAAATTGTTGGCACGGGCATTGAAATTTCTTTCGATGTCCAATTCACGGTCAATCTAATCAAGGACAAGCGCATCCACTGGCCCCGAGGTGAGAACGAAGACTACATTTTTACCGCTGGCAACGCTCGTCCCCTAGATCAAGCGGTTCAGCACGCCACGACAGAGATGGTTCACTGGCTGATTGAGCTTGGTCTCGAAGCCAACGAGCCCCACATCTTGCTCGGTCAATGTGTGGAATATGACGTGGGAAATGTGTTCGACCCCGCCTACACAATGATTTGCAAGGTCAAAAAGAGCATCTTGCGAGATGTTGGCCTAAACATCAAACCGGCACTGTAAGAGCGATTAGCCATGAAACCGAGTTTCTTTCCCGAAACTCGATTTCTTTGTAACGGTGCGTATAGGGTTGAACGGCAAAATACATTTGGCTATCAATCCCCATAAAAATTCGATTTTCCAACAAAATGCTCACATCTAACGGATATCAGGTGAATCCCAACAATTGAGGTTAATGGGATTTAGCACAATTCTTGTGTTGTGCGTGCATGTTGTAATGGTCAAACCAATGTAGGATGTTCGCGACTGCTTCTTGCTCGGCTTGGATTGCCAAATCCAAGCTTTGGCAGATAAGGCAATCAATCTACGTGAGAATTGCAGCGCGTAATCCATCGCGTTGACTAAAACGGTTTTGGTTACATATTAATCATTCCACACCTTCGGTTATCAAAGGAGTTTATCTACAAAAAATGTTCATAGGGAGACAACATATTGGCTGAAACTCACAATTTTCAAGCAAGTTACCTTCACGCCGTTTCTCGTCAGATATTCATGGCGGTCGAAACACCGCGCCATATCGCTGACACTGTTGCGGGCATCCTCGTCAACGGCAACCTCACCGGACACGATTCGCACGGTGTGTTACGCATCACCTCCTATTTGGACATGATCGCAAACGACAGATTGCGTCCGACGGTTGAGCCGGAAGTAATTAAAGAAACCGACAACACCTTCGTAGTGAATGCCGGTTTCGGTTTTGGACACTACACCGCTCAGAAATCAATCGAGTTGGCGATTGATAAGGCAAAGCGTTTTAATGTCGTCTGTGCCAGCCTCTATGATACCAGTCATATTGGGCGGTTGGGAGAATACCTCGAAGTAGCCGCGCGCGCGGGATGCATCAGTACCGTTACCCTTGGCAACGGACAGCGGGGCGCCTGGCCCGTCGTGCCCTTTGGCGGCGCGGTTGGAGGCATGAGTACAAATCCCATTGCCATCGGCTGTCCAACCGGTGACGATTCGCCGTTCGTCGCCGACATTGCGACCAGCGTGATTGCCGAAGGAAAACTCCGTGTCGCGCGAAGCAAAGGCGTGAACGTGCCCGAAGGACACATTCTGGACAAGCACGGCAATCCGACCGTCAATACAATGGACTTCTACGATGGCGGTTCATTGCTGCCGTTCGGTGGTCACAAGGGATATGCGCTATCGTTGGTAACCTGCCTATTGGGCGGATTGTCCGAGGAGTTCGACATCGAAAAAGGCAGTATGGGCGGCGTGTTCATGCAGGTGATAAATGTCGAGGCTTTCACGCCTTTGGAAAAATACCAACAGGCTGTGCGGGCATTCCTTGACGACATGAAAGCGACTCCGCCGGCGCCGGGCTTCAATGAAGTGCTAGTACCGGGAGATTTTGAACATCGTTGCCGTAACGAGCGGCTGTCCAACGGTATTGACATTCCGGACACCATCCATCAGAAACTTCAGGAGCATGCGGCTGATTTGAACGTTTCTTTGGGCGAGGAAATCGTTGAGCCGGGTGACATCGCGCGGTATCAGGTGAAGCGGTAATGTAAGAGCACGCGCCGCGACATTCGGATGTAAGATTGGGCATTGGAGACTAATTTAAGTCAAATAGGAAACAGGTCTTGGTGGAAACACACAACTTCGCCGCAAGCCACCTTCGTGCAATCGCGCGGCAAATCTTCATGGGAGCAGGGGCACCCCGCCATATCGCCGACAGCGTGGCGGGAGTTCTGGTTAATGCAAATCTCTCGGGGCACGACTCGCACGGTGTTCTCCGAATCCCTCAATATCTCGGCTGGATAGCCGACGGCTCCCTACAGCCCGCTGCCGAGCCAACGGTGGTAAAAGAAACGCCAAATTCGCTGCTCGTGGATGGGAATTATGGGTTTGGGCACTACGCCTCTCTGCAGACTATCCACATGGCGATTGAGAAAGCGAAAACCGGTAATGTGGCATGTGCCAACCTCGTTCATATGAGCCACATCGGGCGGCTGGGGGAATACGCGGAAGCCGCGGTACGCGCGGACTGCATCGGGGTCATTACGTGCGGCGTCGGCCTCGGTTGTACGACCCCCACTCGCGTTGTGCCCTTTGGAGGATCTGTCGGTAAGTTGGACACGAACGCAATTGCAATCGGTGTTCCGACTGGCGACGGCGAGCCGTTCATCGCTGATTTTGCGACAAGTGTGGTCGCCGAGGGGAAAGTTCGAGTCGCCCAGAGCAAGAATCTCGATCTCGCGGAAGGCTGCATCCTTGATAAGCACGGAAACGCTACCGTTAAGCCCGCTGATTTTTTCGACGGCGGCTGGTTGCTTCCGCTCGGGGGGCACAAAGGGTACGCACTTTCGTTAATGACCTGCCTGCTGGGAGGATTGTCTCCAAACCTTGACATCGGAGTAGACGGCATGAGCGGCGCCTTTATGCAAGTAATAAACGTCCAAGCTTTTACACCGCTGGATTCATACGGGCGCGGGGTGCGCGCCTTCCTGGATGGTTTGAGGCGGACACCACCGGCGCCGGGGAATGATGAGGTGTTGGTTCCCGGTGATCTGGCGCATCGCCGCCGCGTGGAACGGTTAGCCAACGGTATTGAACTGCCGGAAACAACCTATCAACACATTCGGCACGCCGCCGCGCAATTTAACACCCCTATTTCCGAAAAAATTGTTGAGACAGCGGATGTCGAACGGTATCGTTGGGCGGGAATCCCATAGACAATCGCGCACGGTAGAAATCTCGACCCCACAAAGTCTTGTAGGCGGGCCATCTTGCCCTGCCTGTTTCGCACGGAGCCAAGACTTCTCACTCTGGCACATGCAAATTTCTTTACTTAATTCATGTCATCAATGCACGTGAATTTAGGAAAAATGGTGTAAGAACTTGAGGTAACAGGTTCTCGTTTTGGAGATTCCAGCCGTCAAGAATAACGTTGTAGCGTCACCCACGGTTGTCTGCACGGCACAATTCAATCAGTTTTAGTACGCTGCGGAAAATGGAAATCCTTCAAGAACTCAATGAGAAACAGGGAGAGGCGGTTACCCATAAAGACGGCGCAATCTTGGTCGTCGCTGGCCCCGGTACGGGCAAAACGATGGTTATCACCCATAGAATCGCCCACCTCATCCACCAACACGGCGTCCCGCCGGAGCAAATCCTCGCTGTCACGTTTACGAATAAAGCCGCGCAAGAGATGCTTGACCGAATCAAGAAACTGCTCGGCACAACACAGGGATTAGACGTTCGAATCCATACCTTCCATGCCTTCTGTGTCGGCTTGCTGCGAGAACACGCCCAAGAAATCGGGTTAAGCAAGAATTTCACAATTTTTGATCAGGAGACACAGGAAGAGATTTTGATAGAATGCCTGCGAGAGCTGAAACTAAATCGACTCGACTACCCCCCTTGGCAGTTGCGCGACATCATCGGAGCGTATAAGGTGAGGTTGGAAGATCCGCTTGCTTCAGGCGGTGAAATGCCCGAGATTCGCACACGAGATGGCGAAGTCGTTGACGACCCGTCCGCCATCCAAAATATCGCGGACCTAATCAAGGCATATCAAAGCAACCTCGCCGCGCATTCTGCGCTCGACTTTGGTGATTTACTCTACAAGACTGTCGAAGTGCTTGAGAAAATCCCTGCCGTGCGAGCCAAATATCATCGCGATATCCGCTATATCCTTGTCGATGAATATCAGGACATCAATGCCGCTCAGTATGAACTCTTGAGACTACTATCCCGCGTGCCCGAGCGGAACTTGATGGTAGTTGCCGATGAGAATCAGTCAATTTATAGTTGGCGCGGCTCAATGCCGGAATACATTCATAGATTCAGAGCCGATTTTCGGCCGTCCGTCGTGAAACTGGAGGAGCACTATCGTTGTACCGAGAAAATTCTGCGGGCGGCACAGACGGTGATCTCCAAGAATACCCGCCAGGAAACGAGTACCCTGAAGACACATCGGGGCGCGGGACATACCCTTTTCCACTACACGTTGAGTGATTCGAACGCGGAGGCGTCACACGTTGTCAAGCTTATCCATCAACTCGTCAACGAACGACACTACTCTTACGGAGATATCGCCGTCTTTTACCGGACACATCAACTCGCGGAAGCGCTGGCGGATCGGTTATATTACGAAGGGGTCCAGTTCCAGCGCGTCGGGCGAGAAAGTTCATTCCAGGAGACACACGCACAAGACATTTCCTCCTATCTGAGTTATATTCAGTGGCGCCTCCCGCGCGATCTTGAGCGGTCGCTCAATTTTCCGCAGAGTTTAATTGATGATCTAACGCTTGCGCGGCTAAAGTGGTTGGCGCGGCGTGACAATCTGACGCTGGTTGAATTGCTCAAGGAGATTGAAAACTATCCGGAAGATGTTGGTCCCTTGACACGTCGAAACATCTGCCAGTTCCTTGAAGAGATTGATGCCTTTGCCGAGGAAATCAAAGGGGAAAAAATTGGCAGGATAGTGTCGAAACTGTTTAATCTGCTTGAAAGCCGCCGTTCTCCCTATCGCGATGAAGAGATTCGAACAATTGAAGAGTGGGATGAAATTCCGCATCTCAGGATGGCTGCGGACGCTCTGTACAGCGCGATACAGCGCGGCGAGTCGGTGCGGATCACGGCTACCCATGAGATTGATGCCCGCTGCGCCGCGCATATCGTTCATCAGACAATCGAGCGCTATCTAGACTGCGGCGTCCATATTGAATTTTTGCCCTCGGGAAATGAAACATTCCAAATCGACCATGACAGCATAAATATATTGATTGGCCGTTCTGCGGTTGTGCCCGAAACAACCGCCACGGTAATCCTCATCGCGTCCGAGCCGGACGGAGGCGCGAATGTAATTCAGTTAGGACGAGACGAAGAGCTTGGTGACAATTCGGAAATTGCCAAAAGTGTCATCGCGCTAAAGCTGTGTCAGAGAGTCGTCGGCTACTTTGAAACCCCAAATTTCGCTGACATGATTGTCTACGATCTCGAAACCACCGACTACAATCCCAAGCGGGCGGAGATTGTCGAAATCGCCGCCAAGCGGCTCAGCATCATCGGGAGCGAAATTGAACGATACCATCAGTTGGTAAAACCATCGCGGGCTATTCCGGCCGCAAGCACCCGCGTTCACGGGATCGACAACGAGACCGTCAAAGACGCGCCGAGTATTGAAGCGGTTCTGCCGGGGTTTCTCGGTTTTATCCAGGACCGCATCCTCATCGGGCACAACGTCATTGAGTTTGACAATATGGTCTTGGAACGCGATCTCAGGCGATTGGATGTCGGATTATCGAATCCCTGCTACGATACCCTTGTCACTGCTCAGCGACTCTATCCGCGTGAGTCTCGTAATCTGGAGGCGCTTTCTGAAAAATTCGGCATTGAGCATGATACCATGCACCGAGCGATTGAGGACGTAGAGGTGAACCACCGTGTGTTTGAAGAACTGGTCAAGGTCGATCTCCGCCATCGCGAAGTACGTTCGTTGACGGAATTTTTGCCGTTTGTGGGAATCGGAATTCTCGCAAATCAAGCAGGACACCGGGAAATTCAAAACTTAGAAAATGCTCTGAACAATGAACAACCGTCGGGAACCACCGGGGCATTCCTTCAGGCATCCGCACGGTACGTACAACGCCACCGTCCCGAGACGGATAAACTGCTGTCTTCCATGGGATTAACAGAGGCAGAAGAAATCGGAGGACATCTTCAAACACTTCGCAAAACTACGCCTCCGGATTTTCCGGAAGATGGGGAGTGGGAAAACAGGCGGGCAAGATTTATGAACGGTATGCTGCATTTTGAAAGAAATAGTCGAGAAAAAGACATCTCCGGTTTCTTGGACTATCAGAAGTTAATCAACAGCGCGGACGAAACCGAGATCGAATCAGACAAGATTACCCTGATGACCCTCCATGCGGCGAAGGGAACGGAGTTTCGAGTGGTCATCGTTACAGGCATGGAGGAGGGATCGTTCCCCATAAGGCGCAAAGACCAACCGTTGGCGGAGCTCGAAGAGGAACGTCGGCTGTTCTACGTCGGCATGACGCGAGCCAAGGAGCGGCTTTATCTGACCTCTGTAGTCCGTCGCCGCGGCGATTTTGAACGCGCGCCGTCCATGTTCACTCGCGAAATCCCGTCAAACCTCATCAATCGCTGGTCCCCGCGCCGTTCAAGACGTTGAACTAAACCCAAAGATGCTTCACATGGTGATGTGACTCTCGCTCTCTCGCTGCGTTTAGTTCGACGCCTAAACGCGAATCTGTACATTTGTAGGGTGTGCATCCCACACCAGCTATTGAGAATGCGAGTGGGGCGGCGACAGTATGGTGTCACAAACTGCTGTCGGCTATTTCAACGGTATACCAAAAAACCGCGACAATTAATTCCTCGTTCTACTTTCGGTAACACGTGGTTATTGCGGTGCCGGTTACGTCGCTCAAATATACAGAGTAGAGCTAAATTTCGATTCATCTCGGTATTGCGCGGAGTAAAACCAACATGATCGATTTACAAGGGAAGGTCGCATTCATTACCGGCGGAGCACGCGGGATTGGTCGCGGCTGCGCGCTCGAGATGGCAAAATGCGGCGCCGACATCGTCATCTACGACATAGGAAATCGCGAGGCGGCAACGGAGACTGTCGAAATGATTCGCCAAGTTGGAAGAGAGGCGATTATCACGGCTGGTGATGTTACTGACCGGAATGCTGTGGAGGCAGGAGTTCAGCAGAGCCTTGACCGTTTCGGAAAGATTGACATCCTCGTAAACAACGCCGGAAGCAGTATCCGCAACCCGTTTCTGGAGCTTTCGGTTGAAGACGCCGCGAAGACAATTGACGTTTGTATGTGGGGCGTGTTCCATTGCAGCCAAATCGTCGCAAGGCAAATGGTAGCACGCGGCGGAGGCGGGAAAATTCTCATCATTAGTTCAGTCCACGCCTTCCTTCCGTTTGGGAACTCCGTCCCGTACAACACGGCGAAAGCAGGCATCATCAACATGGGGAACACGATAGCGACGGAACTCGCGGGGCATCGCATCAACGTGAACGTAATTGAACCGGGTTGGACGGACACTCCAGGAGAGCGGAACTATTCGACTGTCGAAGAGCAGCGGGAAGGCGCGAAGAAATTACCATGGGGACGGCTCGGAACAATTGAAGATATCGGGAAGGCGGCCGCGTTTCTGTGTTCGGACGCAGCCGATTACATCACCGGCGCCACACTTCGCGTTGACGGTGGATACTGGTTGCCCCGGTATCCGGCGGAATAGAAGGGCGCAACAAAGTTGTTGAGATTTCGACCGAGAAGTTGCCTTAAACCTCCGGCGTCGCGACACGATAAGATTCGGCAACTTCAACCAGTCGTGTCCAAGTTTTTTCTTCGATTGGAATTCCCTCTTTCATACGTTGAGCGCGGCTATGCGCCTCAAATTCGCCGGGAACGTAGATTTCATCCACGCCGGGCAGTCTGTTCGAGGATTTTACCCACTCAACCATGTACTCTATCTCCTCGGTGTAAGTGTCAAGATCGATAAAATCCTCTATCTTCATGACAATCATCACAATGCCGCTGCCGCCGCGCGTCGGTTCATCGCGGCTACAACCCGCCCATGAGAGTCCGCCCGCGATTGCATCAATCATGAATCCCAAACCAAATCCCTTGTGCCCGAATTGGAATCCTCCTAACGGCATCACCGCCGTGTCCGATTCCCGTTCGTAAAAGGCACTCGGATCCGTGACCGGGTTTCCCTCCGAGTCAATCATCCAGCCCTCCGGCATCTCCTGATCGCGCGCCGATTTTATAGTGATTTTACCGCCTGCGACGACGCTAACCGTCATATCAAGCATCAGCGGTTCACCGTGCTTTCGAGGGACGGCGATCGCAATCGGATTGGGCGGCAGCCGCCGCGAGGTTCCCCCGAACGGGTGCATGAAGCGGCTGCCGCCGTTGAGCAGGACGATGCCGATCATTCCCTCCTCGGCAGCCTGTGGCGGAAAGGTACCCATCCGTCCGGCATGTCCGCAGTTGTATAGCGCTACCGCTCCCAGCGTCCCCGATTTCGCCTTGTCAATTGCGAGATCCATCGCTTTCTTCGCCGCGACCATTCCGAGCGCGTCGTGGACGTTGATGACGGCGCTCGCGGGTGTTTCGCGGACAATTTCCATCCGCTCTGCCGACGGTCCTGCTTTCATCGTGTCTATGTAGGAGTCGGTACGCATTACGCCGTGCGAATCGTGACCCAAAAGGTTGGAATCGCAGAGGTGATCAGTGACAATCCGCGCGTCCTCCTCCACCGCGCCGGCGGAAATGTAGATATTGTAGACCATCTCCTTAAGTGCTGCGTATGGAACATGAACCATAAAAATTTCTCCCGTTACAGTTGTAGGCATACTCCGTATGCCGTGGCCCGCATTCCTAGTCAAATCCTAAAGTAGGTTTGCGGATTCGTTTGCACATCATACATTAGGATATTCTATCAAAAACATCTGTATATGATTATTTTTTCAATCAGCAATCATTCGTCATTCCACGCGAATTCTCTTCAAGGTTAATCTCAAAGTTTCGCGACATACTCGACCTCCTTTTCGATACGAGGTCTCAGACGTGGTTTGATGGTATCCGATTTTCTATATCAATCAATTTCTCAAACAAATCTTGAAGGAATGAGTGAGTCAACAGCGATCAAGCGGATGGAGAGTAATCACCATAGTAAATTCCGTGCGATAGAGATCTCGCTTCAAACATCAAATCCCCCTATTCCCGATTCAATACTAGTTTCACGAGAACCTCGGCTCCGAAGCGTGCGCGCTAAGCACCTCATGGACTAAGGCGCAGAATCCACTCGACCATCTCCGCACGTATCGTTTGAAGGTTATCGTCAGTGTCGATCGCGTCCACCCATTCCGATGCTTCTTTTGCCAAATCCTCTTTGTCTCCCGAGGCATTCTGGATCGCCTTCAAAAGTGTCGTCACGTAGCGTACATCGTCCACTCCCTCTCGAAAACCCTCCCACTGGATCGTGTCTATCACGCCATCCACCGTCGGGTAGGCGAAGACGTGGTCGCGGAAGGTCTCATGGTCGTTATCGACATAAATGTCACCGAAGTTGTGCTGATAGGCGTAATTCATTGCGCCGTCGTACCCGGCCTTCCATAGCGCCAGCCCGTAATTGCGGCGGTATGTTTCGGGTTCTTCAACCCCTACTTGAGGATTGGAGTAACTAAATATACTGTGTTCCAACTGCGCCATTTCTTGGCTTCACTGGGATTGAGCGTCCCGTTGAAAACGGCGAGATGAAGTAAGTCGCCTACAAGCTCGAAAGCGCCCGACGCGCAAGCCGCAAAGACTTTCGCGCCTGCCTCGTGTGCCGCTTTGAACGACGGACGCTCGCTCTTCAGCACATCG
>CBDDPW010000019.1:0-19125 GCA_965232535.1 Candidatus Poribacteria bacterium | reverse complement strand
ATGGCTCAGCATCTGCGCACAAAGCTTGTGGAGGCTGCGCCATACGTGGATTTGGTGATGGGACCCGACGCGTACCGCGATCTGCCGCGCGCCATAAACTCGGTGGCAGGCGGCGACCCGTTCATCAACCTGAAACTGGATAAATCCGAGGATTACGCCGACATTGCACCAATCCGCAAAGATGGACTGCGAGCGTGGTTGACGATCCAGCGAGGCTGCGACAAGATGTGCACGTTCTGTATCGTACCTTTCGTGCGGGGACGAGAACGCAGCATCCCGCTTCCGATTTTGGTTGACGACATCAAACGACTTGTGGACGAAGGATTCAAGGAGATTGTCTTGCTCGGTCAAACGGTGAATTCTTACAATGACGGGAAGCACGATTTCGGAGATCTTTTGTATGCCGTGGGGGATGTCGATGGAATTGAGCGAGTGCGTTTCACATCGCCGCACCCGAGCGACGCAAGCGGCGGGATGATCGATGCGATGGCAAACTGCGCTCAGGTGTGCAAACACATCCATTTGCCGCTGCAGTCGGGATCGACGAGGATTCTTAAAAAGATGCACCGCACCTACACGGCGGAGGAATACCGCTCACTGGTCGTGACGATGCGAGAACGCATTCCCAATCTGGCAATTTCCACTGACATTATCGTCGGCTTCTGCGGGGAGACAGAGCAAGATTTCACGGAAACGTGTGATTTAATGAGCGAGATTCGGTACGACTCGGCGTTCACCTTCAAGTATTCTCCCCGTGAAGGAACGCTCGCGCACAGAAGCCTTGACAACGACGTTAGCGAAGAAGAGAAAGGACAACGACTGAGGACAGTCATAGAGTTACAGGAAGAAATTTCCCATAAGATCAACCAAGAATCGATCGGGAAGACCGTAGAGGTCTTGGTTGAAGGCGAATCCCGTCGACAATCAGACAATTATCAGGGAAAAACCGATAACTTCAAAACGACGGTGTTCCCAAAAGAGAACGCGGTGGTCGGCGACCTCGTGGAGGTGGCTGTCGAGTCCGCTTCGGCACATACGCTGGTTGGAAGAATCACTGTTTGAGGCGGTTTCAAGCCGTATTGGTCATCTACGGTTTCAAAGCCATATGCCAATAAGCGGATGGCTCATGTCAAAAGAAAGTGCAAAGAGCCTTTGAGAAACCGAGTTTTCGGGAAAAAACTCGGTTTCACCCACACATTCTTAAGATGAGCGAAGCGGGTTCTATGCGTCTTTAGGTCTTCAAGTTCGGCAACGTTAGCAAATACAACGGAACTTCCACGAAAGGATCTCCAATGTCCGCGACTGTTGCAATTGTCAAGTGCTCGACCTATTCACAGGAACTGGTCGACCAAGCCGTCTCCAGTCTGCTGGAACTGCTTGGAGGAATCGGCAGTTACGTGGAACCGGGGAATCGAGTTCTCCTTAAACCGAACCTTCTCGGCGCCTCTCACGCCGACGATCCGACAGCCACCCATCACACGGTGATGCACTCGTTAATTCGCCAAATCCAGTCGGTCGGCGGCAGGCCGCTGATTGGTGATTCACCGGCATTTGGAAATGTAACAACAATTGCGAGAAAATCGGGACTCATGGAGGTCGCCGAAGAGTTGGGCGTGCCGATTGCGGATTGGACGGGAGGAGTGCGAGTACCTGCCCCGTCATCCTACGGCTTGCGCACCTACAAACTAGCGCGCGAGGTGGTAGATGCGGATGTCGTGATAAACGTGCCGAAACTGAAGGTGCACCAGCAGATGCAACTGACGGCGGCAATCAAGAATAACTTTGGTTGCGTACCCGGCAAACGGAAAGCGCGTCTCCATTTCTCACGAGGGAATGATCGGGTCACGTTCGGTAAGATGCTAATTGAATACTGTCAACTGATTAAACCTGCGCTCACTGTCGTCGACGCTATCACTGCAATGGACAAAATGGGCCCGCGATACGGAAATGCCTATCCGCTCGCGATAATTACCGGCGGCGTGGATGTCGTTGCGATGGATCGCGTGCACGCGGAAATCATCGGTTTGTCGGATAAGCAGTTCGACCTGATGAACGCCGCACGGGAGCTTGGCGTCGGGGAAACCGACTTGGAGAAGATTGAGATTTTAGGGGAGCACCTGTCGGACGTGTGTGTATCCGATTTCCAATTCCCGGGACCGGTGCCGGTGAACTTCTCGCCGCTTCGAATTGCCAAGAGTACGCTCAAGCATCTTTGGGCAAAGCGTGTTGCCTAACTTCGGACTGTAAAGGACTGAGGAGAATCAAGCGCCTGAATTGTCAGGGAAACTAAATGTCAAAAGTTAGAATAAAATCGCGACCTGAAATCGAAGCCATGCGGCGCAGCGGCAAGGCGGCGTCCATCTTGCTGCAAAGGATTGGCGAGGGCGTTGCACCTGGCGTCTCAACCTATGAATTGGATCAAATATCACGCAAGACCATTAAAGAACTCGGCGGAGTGTCATCATTTCTAGGCTACCAACTTCCTGAACACGCCCCATACCCGGCAACGATTTGCGCTTCGATTAACGAAGAGATTATCCATGGAATCCCGAGCAAAGCGGTCATCCTGCAGGAGGGTGACATCATCGGTATTGATACCGCAATCTTTCTTGGCGGCTTCCATGGCGACAACGCCTTTACGTTTAAGGTGGGAGAGATCTCCGAGAATGCGCAGAAATTGCTTGATGTGACCAGAGAATCGCTTTACGCCTCCATCGACGAGGCAAAACCCGGGAATCGACTGGGCGATGTATGCTATGCCGTGCAGGAATGCGTTGAAGCGCACGGGTTCTCCGTCGCGCGGGATTTCGTCGGTCACGGAATCGGGCGAAGTATGCACGAATCTCCTCAGGTGCCAAACTTTGGCGAACCCGGGAAGGGCATTCGGTTGAAACCCGGTATGGTACTTGCCATTGAGCCGATGGTCAATGCGGGACGTTATGAGGCAGCGGTGCGCGAGGATGGATGGACGGCTGTCACGGCGGACTCGAGCTTGTCCGCTCATTTTGAACACACGGTAGCCGTTCTCTCCGACGGACCGGAAATCCTAACTTATAATCCGGACCTGTGGGGCTGATATTAGGAAAACGATGAAGTTATCCCAAGTTGTTGGAATCATTGCGATGGCGTTTCTGTTTTTGGCGATTTATCTAGTCTTCAGCTATGCGCCAATCGAGACGACCATGCTCGAGGTTCAGAAGATTTTCTACTTTCACGTGTCGTCCGCGCTCACCGTCTTTCTCGCTTTTGGCGTAACGTGTCTATTCAGTCTTCTCTACTTGATTAAACGAAATGACAAATTTGACACGGTCGCTGCCACGTCGGCGGAGCTTGGAATCGTCTTCTGCACAATCGTGTTACTCACGGGACCCATCTGGGCGAAGCCTGCATGGAATACGTGGTGGAACTGGGAACCGAGACTCACAAGTACGCTCATTCTCTGGCTGATGTATATCGGCTACTTTATCTTGAGATCGGCGCTGACGGGGGAAAAAAAGAAAGTTTATTCTGCCGTATTGGGCATTCTCGCTTTCTTGGACGTCCCGATAGTCTACTTCTCGGTGGAAATCTGGCAAGGCAACCTGCATCCCGACACTGACACAAAGTGGAACTTAGCCCCGGAGATGGTCACAACCTGGATGTTAACCTGGTTTGCTTTAACGGTGGTTTATGTCTTTGTGCTCATGGTGCGGTACGAAATGGAACGCCTGAAAACGCGCTTGGAAATCATCCAGTATCGGCAGATGGGGGAATGACTGGTGCCGTTGGGTGGCGCGAAAGGAAGGTCTACTCGGAAAGGTGAGTTGGAGGAATTGAATGAACAGGGCAGCGCCGTTGATCGTAGGAGTAATTTTCCTTATCTTTTTCGGCTTATTTCTCGGACGTCAGGTTCCGATTGCGATTACACAGGATGAAGTTCTCGCGGCAGTTAACGATGCTATCGCCGAGATGGACGCCCAAGTCGATGAAACCGAAATTGGTCAAGCGGTAAGCAGATCAGTAGAAAAGCTGGAAGAACGGCAGAAGCGCCGCTTGAAATTTTTGGTATCCGCTTATTTCGTGATTTGGCTAGTGTTTTGCCTCTACGTACTGAGGATCGCCCGGGAACAATCTCGGTTGCGGCAGCGATTGGATCAACTGGAATCCCACGCAGAGCGACCGGGCGAGGGCAGTTAATATCACGAACCCCACCTTCAAATTCCCCAAAACATTCCCTCACTAATGGTACGGATGATCCTATCCGGTTACTTGATCACTCGCTATTCGCACGCTTGATCGGATGGTTTGCGACAATCTAACAGATTGTGGTACGGAGGAACGACGCGTATTTTACCTCTTTTGCACGGATGGCGGAAGCAAGAGTTCGGTTTCGCTGGATTTAAACTGGCGGAGGGACTGTTGATAGGAAGAGATCGATAGGAGGAACGAACCGTAGCACACATCTCCCTGCGAGAGACTCAGCGCTGCGCTGATGCCGGAAAGATACGTGCTACAGTCGTTCATTAAGTTAAATGGCTTCAGGCCCCTTCTCGCCTGTACGGATGCGAATGGTTTCGTCCGCCGGCAAAACGAAGATTTTGCCGTCGCCAATTTTCCCAGTCGAAGCAGACTGCTGTACTGCCTCAATCACGTTGTCGACGTTTTCTTCCGCGACCACGATTTCGATTTTCAACTTGGGCACAAACTCAATCGTGTATTCACTTCCGCGATAAAGCTCTGTATGTCCTCGGCTCCGTCCAAAACCCCGGACCTCACTGACCGTCATCCCGTGAACTCCAACGCTGTTGAGAGCCTCTTTGACTTCATCAAGCTTGAAAGGGCGGATTATGCATTCTAGTTTTTTCATGGGTTCATCTCCCTTTTAACCTAAGCGCAATTTAGAAAGTCTACGATCCACCACAATGTCAAAGTGTCACATGTAGGCCGATTTCCAACATCGGTATTTTAATCGGTGCGTTATACCACGATATAAGTATCGGCCCAACATGCGGCACAAATGTGAAGTGCTGAACTTTAACTGTCGCGAATCTTCGTACGACGCTCGATGCGTCTCAGTGGCTAAAGGTTGTAACCTCGTTCGTCGTGCAGCACCAGATCCAGACCTTCCCTTTCCTCATCCCCTTCAACACGCAGACCGATAATCGCGTCCAGAATCTTAAGGATGATAAAGGAGAGTACGCCACTCCAGACAATAGTGATAACAACGCTGAGGAACTGCTTCCAAAGCTGAGGAAGAATCTGTATATCCGGGTCTGCTACTCCACCCAAGACATTCGCTGCAAAGACTCCGGTCAAGAGCGCGCCGACGATGCCGCCGATACCGTGCACACCGAAGGCGTCCAGTGAGTCATCATAGCCCAGTTTCTGTTTGAGACTCGTCGCCCCCCAGAAGCAGACGACACCGGACACAACACCAATGACCAAAGCTCCCATCGGTCCGACGCTGCCTGACGCCGGAGTAATGGCGACCAGCCCGGCGACAGCCCCCGTCACAATACCGAGCACACTGGGTTTACCGTGTTTCATCCACTCGGTAAACATCCAGGCAATCGCAGCTGTCCCGGTCGAGATCTGCGTTACAAGCATCGCCATTCCTGCCGCGCCGCCGGATGCCAGAGCGCTTCCCGCGTTAAATCCAAACCAGCCGACCCAAAGCATGGATGCTCCGGCTACAGTCAGCGTTAAACTGTGCGGAGGCATAGGGGTCGTCGGATAACCGATCCGTTTCCCAATCATTATGGCAGCCACGAGCGCGGCAACTCCCGCGTTGATGTGAACGACTGTACCGCCCGCAAAATCCAGCGCACCGATGATGTCTCCGAAGAGCGAACCAGGGCCTCCCCATGCCATGTGGCAGATTGGCGCATACACAATCAGTGACCAAATGCCGGAAAACCAGAGCACTGCGGTGAACTTCATACGCTCCGCAAAAGCGCCTACGATGAGCGCCGGCGTGATAATCGCAAAGGTTAGCTGAAACGTAAGAAATACCGTCTCCGGAATTGTCCCGGACGCAGTGCCTACGTCTATACCCTTAAGGAACACCTTCCCCAGTCCCCCAATGAACGAATTGAGGTTCAGGGTGCCCGCATTCATACCTGTCGTATCAAAGGCGAGACTATAACCAAGCAACACCCACAGTACGGTGATTAAGCCCGTGATTGCGAAGCATTGCATTAACACGGACAGCACATTGTTCCTGCGGACCAAACCACCATAGAATAGGGACAATCCCGGTATAGTCATGAACAGGACCAGTGCCGTCGCGGTGAGTAACCACGCGGTGTCACCGGAGTCAATTGCGGCGCCTTCCTCGGCGAGCGCAAGCCCTGGCGCCAGTAAACCAACCAACAGTACCATCGACCACAAAACGTATTTCCGTCGACTACAATCTAAAAACCGAAGCCTCTCTCGAATGCGGCAATCGCATTCTGAAATGTCGTGCTTTTGCATACTAACCCCCTTTTTGACGGTGTATGGTGAGAACGAGACGCTTTTCCCATTTTAGCACAATGCGAAGATCGGATCAAGCACAAAACACGTTTTACGTGTGCAGGCACGAGGCATGGGCCATGCCGGTTTGAGCAAGCCAATACCCGAGACTTCACGGGTACAATTTGCATCAATTCAACCTCAAAATGAGAAACGCATGGTTGAGTTCTACTCCGCAATCCGCCAGAGAAGGCGTCGCTATGGCACTAAATGTACAGCTAGAATCTTGATTGTGATTCGCTCCTTGCCGTGATATAATGGCAGTTCGCCAACCAAATTACAATTCTCCCTATTGCGCAAATTGTATGCCAGATCGGAAGTTTCTTTTCTTGACTGTCCAACCTCCCGCAAATCACGTCACCTAAAGGCGGTTCCCGCAGTTGAGCTCACGGAGTCATCCTTGCTTCCTTTTCCAATTCGAAGGTAAATGCTGAAATATTCATCAGAAAGGTGCTCAAATATTGAGCAATCAACCGAGTGAATAACGAGGGCGATAGAGAGTCTTACTCGCTATTCGCTCGCCTGATCTCACCCTACCTATGTGCAAAGTCCAGCTAAGATTTCGCAGTCTCTATTTTCTGGCGCCGATAGTGCTCGTCGGAGCAATTCTTCGCTTTTGGAACTTGGGTACGTGGGGTCTATGGATGGACGAGGTTCTGACGGTTCTTCACGCGCAACAGCTTTCAATCGAGAGCCTAGGTATAAATCCGCTTCCGTACCTTGCCGTCAAACTTTCGCTGTCGATTTGGGGCGGGGACGAATGGGGTGCACGTTTTTTTCCGTGCGTTGTCGGTATTGCGTCGATCCCGTTGATCTTCCTAATGGGACGATCACTTGTCAATTCGCGGGTTGGGATATTCGCGGCTGCCTTCGTTGCACTTTCACACTGGCATCTTTTCTGGTCGCAGAATTCGCGCGGTTACATCTTCACGTTCCTATTCGGAATGCTGACGGCATGGAGTTTCTACCTCGCCATACAACACGACCGTCCGCTAATGGTGGTCGGTTCACTCTTCTCGGCAATCTGCTTAATCCTTTCTCACACGCTTTCTATATTCATCATCCCCGCACTTGCAGGTTACGCAGCGAGTTTCTGGCTAGTGGGCGCGTTTCCGCGCACCCAAGGGCTGTTCGTCCGCACACCGGATGAGCGCGACTCGTTCTCCCCATCCAGTGAAGACACTACGAGGCACCCTAAGGGTCTTCGATGGCGTAATCTGCTAATTTTCTTTCTTCCGTTCACGGTTCCGCTCTTCGTGCTTCTTCTACCGGATTTCCGAAATTGGTTGTTTTCGGGCTGGGGGTTGAATCTTTGGCAGCGAAGCCCGATCTACATCATCTTTACCCTCGTGTACGGTTTGAGTGTGCCCGTCGCGGTAACCGCTTTGTCTTCGCTAGTCTTCAAGCCCATTGAGAACTCGGTGCGGTTTTTGGCTTGCTATGCGGGCGTTCCGCTTGTTCTGATGCTGATCGCGTCGCGCATCCAGAACGTCGCCGGCTATTACCTGTTTTTTACATCGCCCGCCTACTTTCTGCTTTGTGCTATTGGCTGCGATCGGATTTCGAGAGCAACGGCGCTTCCTATGGTCATCCGTGCGGTGCTTCCTGTCGTCATCATCGTCACGATGCTCTCCCAGAACTACCTCTACTTCAGTGTCGAAAACGGAGGCAGACCCAAGTGGCGCGAGGCGTTCTCATCCATCCGATCACAGATGAGGGATACCGATCAGGTGGTCCTCTCCCTTCCGGAGATGGGGCGGCACTATTTACCGGAACTCAAGTCAGTTGCGATCAAAGAGGTGATGGACAATAGGACTGAATTGGCGGAGGAATGGAGATTGGAGGGTGCGAGGGTATGGTTCGTGATTGATGCGGGAAATTTCAATGTTTTTGATTCGGGACTGGAGTTGCGACGGTGGATACGCCATAGAGGGCGGATTGTCGAGACCTTTCCCGTTTCAGCAAGGGCGAAGGATCGGACAATCAATCTGTACCTGTGGCATCCAACAGAGTAAGGGAAGCTTCTTATCGGCCGCGACTCTCCCTGACCGCGTCCATAAGAGACTCCAGTTTTCGTGCATCACGCGAACCCTTGACGGATTCAACTCCCGAGCAGAGGTCTATCCCGTAGGGGCGAACGGTTTCGATTGCCTGCCTAGCGTTTTCGGCACGAATACCGCCGGAAAGGAACGCCGGAATCGTAGATTCGGCAATTAACTTGGCAGCCACACCCCAGTCGCTGGTTTTGCCCGTCCCGCCGAAACGAACTTTGCCGCGGCTGACCGCGGCGGTATCGAACAAGAGTGCGTCCGCGCCTGCGCGAGTGTACGCCTCCATCTCGGCGCGAATGCCTTCAGCGTCCGGTTTCTCACCCGTACCGGGGGGCAGAAAAAGGGATTTCCAAACCTCGCAGGAAAGCTGATGCTTTAGCTCATGAACTTCATCTGGCGATTCGCGACCCATTAGCTGGACCGCATACGGCTGGATTATCTCCGCCGCATGGCGAACCCAGTCTGTGGGGCGGTTAAAGACAGGTATTGCGGTTGGAATCGAGATCTGCCGCGCGATCTCGGCAGCCGTGTCGATGGAGACGGAGCGCTCGGGAAACGGCACTTCAACCACAACCCCGCAATAGTCTGCGCCGGCAGCTACCGCCATCTGTGCGTCCACAACGCTGGTTGTGCCACAGATCTTTACTTTGCAGGCGGCAGTTGTTCTCATATTAAGACAATGGCGGAAGACACGGAAGGGAAATGGACAAGGAAAGCACCACTGACTACGGGTATAGACGAACCAGTTTTCTCACGATTCTATCCTCTAGGTTCTGTTGACATTACCTGAGGTGTATAATCTGCTGATAAACACCTAATCACAGGCGTGAGATTCCTTCTCCCAACGGGTTGGGATACTCAACCCGTTCCAAGGAACATGCGTCAGTGCATCCCACTTGATTGTCCAATGGCGATTAAATCTCAAAAGAACCTAGAGGAGTGGGGGACGCGATGATTTCTTCAAGCGGGATATCGGCGACTACATTGATTGCTCCTCAAGCTGCCCAAGCACTTCGTTGAGGAATGTGTTTAGGCTACTTTCATCTTGAAAGCGTTCCTTCTGGCTCTGAAGCGCTCGGATAGCGGGCGCATCGCCGATTTTGGCAAGCGCATCGACAACAGTCAACCTGATTGTGAGTTCCTCCAAGGAGTCAAGCGCATCAATCAAAACATCCCGCGATCTGGTGCCGCCGATATTGCCGAGTGCGGAAGCGGCTATATCCTTGACGGTTGCATCGCCACGCTCGAATGCGGCGATAAGCGAATCAACCGCGTCCGCTCCAATCTGACTCAAACCGAGCCCCGCTTGGAATCGAATGCCCGGCACTTCACCGTTATCTTCCATAACGGCAGTCAATACGCCAATCGCGGACTGCGGTTTCATTACACCCAATATGGCGATGCAGGTGCGGCGAATTTCTTGATCGGCCTCCACAGCGCGCTTAACGTACTTTTGCGCTAACGCAAGCAGCCGCCCCTCGGCAATCTTCTCGCTCAACGCTTGAAGCCTCTCCGTGGAATCGGCGCTCGATTGGCTAAACTCGACAAGGCGTGCCAAACTTCGGATCGCCGGTTTGCGAAGCGACAAGTCACTACTCTGTTCAACGATGTCCATCAAGGGGTCGACAGCCCGTGCGTCGCCGAGTTCGCCCAACGCTTCGACAGCCGCAATTCTGACGCCCGCCAACTCGGTCGTTCGGAACGTGATTTTGGAGCCGTGTTGCGTAAACTCCTCAATCGCTTCCTTGTAATCGTCAATCGTACGTATCTTTCGCTCATCGATCACCGCTTCAATCGAATCGCCGATCTGTATGTTTGCATTCGCCGCCGGACTTCCGCCCTTCACTTCGCTGACCACATTTCCATCAACTTTAAGTCCCGTCTTATCGCCGCTCCGGCGCACGGCTAGCCTGACTATTCTACCGTCAGTAAATCGAAGGATAAGGTTGTTGTCTTCATGCATCGACTTCTTTGCCGCGCGCCCGTAATTCCCCCCGCTCCCAAGAGCGTATTCGCCGACGACATAGGAGATTAATTCGCCCTCTTCAAGTTGCGCGCTGGCGGCCGGACCGTTAGGTTGTACGGAAATCACCACGACCCCGTTGGTAGACCAGCGATTCTCAAGATCGCTATCCAACTGTTGTACGTGAATTTTAAACTGCTCGTCGTGGTAACGATTCTCGCATCCCATGGCGAACACAAGGATGACGATAACGAGTAATGATTGAATCTTAACCAGCATGAGATCTCCTTATCACAACATATTATCAGCACGCAAAGGCGGCAAATTGATTACACAGAATGCGGGGCATGCGTCAATCCAACAATCAGAACTTGATCTCAACCTCTCGACTGCCCTGTTCGCCCAAAGCGTTTAACAATGGATCTACCGCTCGCTCATCCCCCAAAGTGGCAAGCGCTTGAATCGCATCAACACGCAAGGAAGAACCCTTATTTTCGGCAATCTCAACTAACTCTTTAACAGCGGAGCCTCCGATTTTCCCGAGAGCTTCAACCGCTAATTGTCGAACCTCGGGGCTTTCCCTGTCCCTTGCACGTTTAGCGGATCCCGAATTCACAATCTTGACCAGTTCCGGAATTGCGTTTTCGTCTCCGATTTCCCCGAGCGCTTTGACCGCGTTCAGCCTCGTCTCCTTGCGTTTGTGATCGAGCAGTTCAACGAGCAGCGGCACGATTGCGCCGGGTGCGTTCTTGCCGATTTCAGCAAGTACCCAGTGAGCGTCGTGACGATCCCGGTTGTCTTTGGACTTGATCGCTTTCTTCAAGGATCTCAGCAGCTTGTTGCGATCGCCTTGGTTATAGATGCGCTTAAGCGCGTTCAGCGCAGCGTTCTGCACACCCGGCTCATTGCGTCTCAAGGTCTCAAACACCAGAATCTCAAGATATTTGTTTTGTTCCTGCTGATACGCGAGGAACATATGCTTCCCGCGATTCTCGGTGCTAGCCCGTTCCCAGTCCTCCTCCCAATTCTCTGACGGAGACTTCGCGTTGTAGAACTCCTGAGAATCGTAGAACCCGAGTAGATAATGCGCCTCGGCATTGCCAGGTTCCTGCTGAATCGCCAATTTAAACTGAGCGACCGCGCGTTCCTCCTTGCGCCGCCTCTCCGATTTAATAAGTTCTTTACCTTTGGACAGATATTCGTTATGGCTTCCACAGCTGACGAGGAAAACGGAGAGGCAAATTGATATAACACTCGCCTTGAGACGTTTATTCATTCTGAACTCCAATCCATTTTAGAAATCATGTAGTATTTAGTGCGGTTACCGTTGATCGCTGCTGCCCAGTTGGTTTTCAGGACTCGCTCAATCCCGACCATATCTATGCCCTTCGCTCTGTTACGCCGAGATGGTCTCTAGTAACACTCGACATTGCGCTCCGCTGGAGTGAAAACCATTCTTACGAAGGAACGCGTTTTCAAAACCTGTGTGTCGCATGCACAATCTAACAGATTGCGGTACATAGGTAGCAACTTGAATTATCTTACTGTAACACAAGTGACTTTTGAAGGCAAGACAAAGATATCTTTTTCTTCCGTGCTATATTGCACCCGGACTATCCTAAGAACCCCGTACGTTTCTCGAAGCGCCAGTTCCGGATGGGTCGTCAACCATCGGGAGATAGCCGCGCATCGCCTATCACATCCAGATTCTCGCTTACATCGTGGACCACTCCCGATTCCATAGAAATCTCGCTCGGAGACGCGTCACCCTGCGCCATCCGCAGCTGACGTTCCGCATCGACCACATCGCGGTTAATCTTTGCAACACACCGATCTAGTTTATCCAGCAACGCGGCGTGCCCGGCCATCGCGCGACGCGTCTGACGCAGAAAGTCGATCACGAGTCGAAATGAACGGACAAAGTCGCCGTCGGCCAGATCTGCATACCTGTGCAACTCCTCAAATTCGCAACCCCGGCTCCACGCAAGCATCGCCGTGCTCAACTTGGTTTCAAACCTCGGTGTGACGTCCGCCACGCCGTGCAACTCTTCGAGTACGCGCAGATTCTCAATCTCCCTATCCGCCGATTTCAGCACCCCTTTTAATCGTTTGTCATGCAGTTTTCGAAAGCGCCCCGAGTCCTTCCTTGGTTCTGACACAATCGCCAACATCAGAACATTGATCGCGTCTTCGTCCAGTTTCTCAAAGAACCCGCCAAACAGTAGCAGAGAGATTGGCATCTCATAACCCGATATTCTTGAAGCAATTTCACCTCTAGGCAACAAATCGGTCCCCTCTATGTAACCGAGTTCCTCAAGCACTTTGAGACGAGACGCAATCTGCCGTTGCTGAAAGTGCTCAAAATGGTCCCGTTCTCGGACGAGGGTTTCAACTTGACTGGTGAACTGCTCGATCTCTTGATGCTGCTGATGGCACAAGTTATATCGCTGGCACCCGTGGCATAAACTGTCCGCTAATGTGGATTCGACACCCCGTACCTGCTGATTGATTTGAGCGAGTTTCTTGAGCCGTGCTCGTTTGTTCTTACGTCCTCGGTATTTTCGCTTTGCCGCCAGACGTTTTGTTTTAAGAGATTGTTTCTGATCCGCGACGTTGCTGAGGAGGTCAAGGTAACCGGCAACCTGCTCGGAGGCGTCCAAATGGTCGTGAATGCAGATTGGCAGCGGCGAATTCTTCAACCCCTCTTCGGCGCGTTTGAGTCCTTTATCGATTTTACGAATTCGTGTGTAGTTCTGGAAATTCCCCAAGCTGAGTGTGCAAACATCGTATATGTCATCGCCGTACTTCTGGTACAGATTCAAGATGCTCGAATAGGATAGGTTAAACTGACTTCCGATCGGCTCAATCCGGTCAGAGGTGATTTTTTGGACCTTCTCGACATCCGAAAATCGAGGGTTTACCCGGCCGTAGACGTAACCGACGGGATCTATACCGCGCCGCCCGGCTCGTCCCGCCATCTGATGATACTCGCGCGCCTTTAGATACCGGAAGCCGAATCCGTCAAACTTCTCAAGGCTTTCGAATACCGCCGTACATGCCGGCATGTTGATGCCTACTGCGAATGTTTCTGTTGTAAAGAGCAACTGCACAAGTCCGGAAGTGAACAGTTGTTCAACGACTTCCTTTAAGGTCGGCAGCATCCCGGCGTGGTGGTAAGCGACCCCTTTCGAGACCAGACCGCGCAACTCGGACGCCTTCCGGTTATCTTGGATGCCATACCGGACGCATAGCGAATCAAACAAGGTGCGGATCTGTTCCCGCTGCTCGGATTTAAGAAAACTACGCCCGGATGAGTGGGCATAGGATTCGGCGTTTCGCTCGCACTGCTTCCGGCTAAAGCAGAAATAGAGACACGGCAGCCGATTACGTTTTTGAAGGTAACCAACCAGATCCGTGCGAGTCAGGTTGGGAAGCCCGTTAGCAACCATTTCGTCAACCTTCTCGTCATCGTGAAGGTGATCGAATTTGGCGATAATCTGCTGAGCCCGCCGCAGATCGCCGATGGTTCCAATACCATATCCGTCAAGATAGAGGTGATGTTCGAGAGGTACGGGGCGCTCAGGTTCCTGAACCACATCAATGTCTATCTCTCTGACGCTGCGCATCCAATCCGCAAACTGATCAATATTTGGAATGGTCGCGCTCAAACACGCAAATTTAATATGCTGCGGGGCGAAAATGATGCTCTCCTCCCAGACCGTCCCGCGTTCAACGTCGTTGATGTAGTGAATCTCGTCGAAGATTGCGTATTCTACATCTGCCAAACGCTCAATATCGTCGAAGATCGTGTTTCGGAAGATTTCCGTCGTCATCAACAGAATCTGGGCATACGGATTGAGGACAACGTCTCCCGTTAAGATACCTACGCGGTCGCCGTACCGCTCATGAAAATCGCGATACTTCTGATTACTAAGCGCTTTGATTGGCGCCGTGTAAATTACGCGTCGATCACTCTGAATACATTTGTCGACCGCGTATTCCGCAACCACCGTTTTGCCTGCTCCGGTTGGAGCGGCGACAATGACAGAATGCTCCCGATTCAGCGCTTGAATAGCGTCTTCTTGAAACCGATCGAGTTGTAAACCCCTGTAGAACATTCAGATCTCCCAAACCCAAGTAAGGCTGGAATGATTATAACTGCTTCCACCCCTATTGTCAAACGTGAATCCCCGGCTCAAGAGGAATCTCGCAGGGCCGCGACGACCCTTGTCGGATCAACCGGGACTAAGTGAGCGGACAGCTGGCAATACGCTGTTTTCTGCTACGCACATGTGGGAACTCTATCGTACGCCTTAACCAGCCGGTTGATCGCACCTTACGAGTTAACTCTTAAAACGAGCTCTTAGGAGTTTTGACTAAATCCACGGAATCTGATATAATCTACTACTGGGCGTACTATATCCACCCCAGCCATAGCACGGCAATACATGCACGAAACCAAACAAAACAACCGAAAACCCTATTCCTCAATCTCTCGTCGGCGTTTCCTGATGATGGCGGGGACTAGCGCCGTGGCTCTCGCTGTGCCGCCAACGAGCGATGGGGAACGCAAGGGAACATTCATTATGCCCACTGAACCCGAAACCCGCATCCCGGACACGTTGGATTTGGTCGAACGCGCCGACTTCGTGATTAACGCCATCACCCGGTGCACCAATCCGGAAGCGGAGCACGCCGTTTATTTCTATACAAACCTTTATCGCAATCCGCCAACGATGATCCGCCAAATTCCGCTGTACGGAAAGTTTATCGAGGGGCTCGCGCTGGCGCGGTTGATGACCGACAACACCTACAATCAACATGTGGATCGCATCTGGCAGGATGCGCTGTTGCGGAAATTAAACGAAGAAAAACCGGTGCTTCTCGGTCCCGAGGGCGGCAGACAGACGGCATGGTTGGGCATTCAGTATATAGTCTCCAAGGATCCCACGTGGAAAGAGTTGGGCGAGAGCGCCATTCGGCGAGCGCTTGACGCCGCGGTTCACAAGGGCAACTACTGCTACTTTCCGTACGGCCCGTCCGCCATGCCGACCGGGTGGGCGGCAACCCTTCAAGGATGGACACTTCAGGGTGTAACCCAGTTTTATAACGCCACGGGTTCCGAAATTGCCCTGAAACTCGCGCGAAAACTCGCACGCTACCTGAAAGACCACGCCGAGGTGTTCGACGCTGAAGGTAGGTTTCTTGCGCGCCACGGCGATTCAATTCCGCATAGTCCCGAGTCTCGGCTCGGTCCGGCTCTCCATTTTCATCACAACGGCAACGCCATGGACGCGCTGGCGGAATATGCATTGGCATCGGGCGACGCCGAATTTACCGAGTTCGTAAAGAAAAGCTATCACTACGCCCGTTCGCTCAAGGATTCGTCACCGCTCGTCGGTTTCTTCCCGGAATACATCGAAGACTGGCCCGACGAGCGTGGGGTTGTCGACAGCGAGGGCTGTTGTGTCGTGGACATGCTGCTGACGGCGCTTTGGTTGACCAAGGCGGGTGCGGGCGACTATTGGGATGACATCGATCGTTACTTACGAAACCAGTTCGCCGAGATGCAGATGACCTCCGGAGATTGGATAACGCGCATGGCAGAGAAACGACCGCCGCAACCCATCGGTGAGAATGAAGTCGCGGTCGATGATCCGGACCGATGTGTAGGAAGTTTTGGCGGGTGGTCATCCGCCAATGACTTTTGGGTCGGGGCGGGAAACGGCATTATGCACTGCTGCACCGGCAACGGCGCCCGTGCGTTATATTATCTCTGGGAAAACATGATTGATTTCAGAGAGGGCGAACTTCATCTGCACCTGCTCCTCAACCGCGAGTCGGCTTGGGCGGAGGCGGCAAGTTATGTTCCGCATCAGGGGCGTGTTGACATAAAATTAAAACGGGAGTGCGCACGCCTCCTCATTCGCGTTCCCGAATGGATTGAAACTCGGGATTCGGACATATCCTGCACCCTCGACGGCGCACCGCACAATTTGGGCTGGGCGGGCCGCTATGTCGTCGTGGAGGGCGCATCGCCGGGCGATACTATCCGATTAGACTTTCCTATCCCGGAGAGAACGGTCGAAGAAACCATCGGCGAGGTCGATTATACGCTTAGTCTGAGAGGCAACAACGTAGTTTCAATTTCGCCGCCGGGTAAGAATTACCCCTTCTATCAGGAACGAGGCGAATGACAGGCAACAATTCTATTGTGAAAAGACCCATATCAACCATTAACTCATTACACTAAAGTAGGTAGGCGGGGCATCCTGCCCCGCATTGGAAAATCTTGATTCACGCTATTACTTCACTGAAAACACGCAGAATAGGAATTAGCCGAAAGCCTTTCAGCCAACTCGGTCTGCTCAAGATCCTATTTTGTTTCTTAACCGTTGGGTTCCCCATGACAACTATCGCAAACGCGGATAACAGAGTAGATATGATCCAAATTGTGGATTCCACACGCACCGACAAAGGACACAGTGTCTCCCGGAAACCAATCAAGGTTAAGGTGTCGGGCGAGTTGGAAGACAATCGCATCGGAGGCGACTACGGGAGCGATCATCCGGGGTCCGAGGAGGGAATATACGGACTGGGGCTAAAGTGGCTACGGATCGGGTTTTGGGACAGCTCTCTTAATTGGCAGGAGGTCGAGTCCCGTCCGGGAGAATACAGCGTTCCATCCGAACGAGATGCATTTGTTCGCGATATGGTGGAAAACGGCGTAACAATCGTGCTTTGCCTGAGTGTCGGATCAGGCAAAAACCGACCGGATGGAACAAAGTTCAAATCGGACGACGACATCAACCGCTACGCCGATTACGTGCGTTTTATGGTGCGCCATTTTAAACCGTTCATCAAATACTATGAAATCTGGAACGAGCCGGGTACCAACACGCCTTGGGGCAATATCGCTGTCGAAGATTTTGCCCGCCTAGTCAAGCGCGTCATTCCCGTCATTCGAGAGGAGTATCCTGAAGCCAAAATAGTAGTAGGTGCCACCGGAGGTCACTGGGTTTCCGGATTTCCCGGTTACGGTGACTTCTCACGTTACACCTTCGAGCTTGATTACCTCAAAACCCTCCTCAAATCCGGTATTGCGCCGTTGATAGATGTCGTTTCGTGGCACCCGTTTTACGGGCATACTCCTGACGACCCCTACTACCAAAACTATCCGCAAATGGTCGGAGAACTCAAAGCGCTGGCTGCCGCCGAAAGTTTTAACGGCGAATACCTGGTGGAGGAAATGTTATGGAGAACCGGACGAGCGGAAGAACCTCAGCAGCCGGTATCGGCGATTGTCTCCGCGAAATACCTTGCCAGAGCCATCCTGACGAATCTCGGATTGGATGTTACCGCCAGCGTCTCCGGCATGTTTCCCGGCGAATGTCGGCATTTCGTTAGGCGGCTATGCACAATTATGACTGGCGCCGCGCCACTCAGCCTTCCTATAGAAATCGAAAGTGACGCCGCCGATATCGTGCACTATGGTTTCTCCCGCCCGAACGGCGATCGACTCCTAGCGCTTTGGACTAACGGCGCCGCCGTTGACGAAGATCCTGGCGTGCAAGCTAATCTGCTGCTTCGGGGTTTTTCGGTCAAGAGCGTGGTGGGTGTGGACATCCGAAACGCGATGGAGCATGAGATTCTGTCAAGCGCGCAAAACGGGGATCTGGCGATTCGGAATCTTCTCGTAAAAGATTACCCGATTATCCTGCACCTGCTTCAATAATGTTGAGACTCTTGGCAGAACAACGAAACCGAACTTTTCATCACTACCCGGTTTCTCAACACCCCCGTAAACGGCAGCGAACCCCTCAGCGTTAGTCCGACGCTTCGCGGGAGGTTACCGCTATCGAACGACTCAAATAATCGCGATAGTCTTGCGCTTTAGTGCGGCTATGCCTATGCACATCAATAAAGTCGTTGAGCGGCAAACTCCCGAGCAGTTTCAATCCGTTGGATATCACTTGGCAATCTACAGGCGATTTCTCATTCCAACCTCCGATGATGACGCGCTCCAACGGCGAAACGCCTTCAATCCCTATCGCATCGCGGCGCCGTTTGAGGTCGAGATTAAGCACCCAGAGATTGACAAAATTGGCGTTCAAATACTCTATCGTGTCTGCATCGCCGAGGACAACTGCCCTCAAGAATTTGCCGCTCCCTCAGCACGATTCATCCATGAAAGTGCCGTCCGCCGAAACAACATGAATGGGGCGGTCGAGCAACTTTGCCATCCCCGGCGCTTCTTCTAGCGTTACCCATTCAATGCATTGGGCGGGGTAAAACTGTCTCGCGAGTCCCAGCCGCGCCTCTTCCATAGCGATTTCTTCCGCGTAGGTCAATTCTTGGGTGATTTTTTCACCGGCAACCATCTCTATTAGACAAACACCACATTCTGTGAGAGTGAGTTCGTCATCAAAATGCCTGTGGGCATCGAAGTTCAGCGTGCTCGGTGGAACGGAAACCTCAAGATATTTCAATTCCTCCAAGCGCCGGTCAATAATCAAGCTGCCGGCAAGTTGAGAGGGTGTAAACATCCCATCTTTAAAGGCAAATGCTGTATGTATGCGGAACACAATCTCCGCATAATCGTCGTTGTAGGCGCGAAGC
>CBDDPW010000018.1:0-236513 GCA_965232535.1 Candidatus Poribacteria bacterium | reverse complement strand
ACCTGTTCCGTCGAAAGCCGTTCGAGCCGAATCTCTTTGATGCCGGTTTGAGGGTGCTCCACGGCGATGGCGGGAAGATTGGCATAGGCGACGAACTTCAGATGAATAGCGCCGCCGTCGTCGGTGCGAAGGTCAAGTTCAACCCCGGCATCACCCAGGCGCAACCGCCCCTCCCCCGAGATTTTACTCCCAACATCAACGACGAGCCTGCCCACGTATGTCTTTCTAGGCAGGGGTTCTCCGGTGTTAAGATACGGAGCGATTTCGTCGTATTTTTCCGCCGACATGAGCTCCCGAAAATGGGCGTAGGTGGTTTGCTTGGGCGTTTGGCGGAGGTCCCATGCCCACACGCTGTCGAGCGTGACGACAACTTTGGTTTCATCTTCCACCCAAATCATGCCGCCGATCTGACCGTTGCCGATGGGTAACCCGAACACCCACCGGGGTGGGAGAGCTTTGTAGACCAGGTCGTTCCGGTCGAGAATCTCTCGGGTAGAGGTCATTTTGTCTCCTTTTGGTAGCGCCACAGCTCGGAAATGCCTATCGAATGCAATAAGCCTGAGTCATGCGATGAAGGGTTTACTTTCTAGGTAAATATAATTAAGCGTTGGGTGTCGGTACGGTTAGAAAAGGATCTCTATGGGATATCTATCGCGCTCATTATCCATTCGCTTGATCCTACCGGCGTGGTGGAACGAGTTTCTTGTGCTAGTCTTGTAAGTTTATGTTGGATCTTCGACAGAGCGCACGAGCAACTCCTGCAAGCGCGGCGGAAATTGATCAAAAAGTTCACGCTTCACCCGCGGCCACTGCTCATCTGATCGGTGGATGAACCAAGGAAGATAGAATATATTTGCCGACATGCGATGCTGGTCGGTGGTCGTATTTGCGCCGCTGCGATGCCAGAGGCTATCGTAAAAAACGCACACGGAGCCCTTCTTGCCGACGACGGGAATCTCCTGAGGATACGCCGCGCGAGTCGGGGAGCGGCGTGTATGATGGCTAAACGGTACGACCATGGTGGCACCGTTTTCATACGTAAAGTCGGTGAGCATCCAGAAGACCTGCAGATCCGTGGGGTAACCGGTAAAGGTTTGGGCTGGCTGTGAACCGCCGGCAGAATGCAAACCTCCGACGTGTGTGCCCGGTTTGCACCATTTCATGGCGACATTGTTCGCCAAAAAGTAGTTCTCCCCAAGGACCATGTCGAGCAGTTCCAGAATCGTGGGGTGGATGCACAGCGGCGCCAACTCGGGGATGTGGTTTAATGACCCTTCCATGCTGACATAGCCGGTTTCGCCCCATATATTGTCCCGTGGTACCTCCATGATGGGACGCGCTAAGGCATCAAGACGCTCGGCTTCGTCCGGGTCGAGAAGATCTTCCAGTATAGCGTATCCCTGTTCGTCCAGTCGTAATTTGACTTCGTTTAGGTCCATAGGATATACACAGCGTCGAAAGCTCAAGAATCGGAGATTGTTCCTATTGCCGCCGTAGGAGGAATCAAGCGAGTGAATAACGAGCGCGATAGAAATCCCTTCCGATTCCCGACCGGTAAGGATCCCTATCGCGCTCCTTGTTCAGTCGCTTGATCGATTCGGAGATCGCTCCTACCAACGTAGGGGAAGTTTGCGGATTCGTAAACATCACCATTCGACAGACCGCTCAAGCAACTCTTGAAGGCGGGGCGGCAATTGGTCATAAACCTCGCGTTTCACGAGGGGCCAACCGGTTCTCGGTCGATTCAGGAAACCGGGGATATAGAGCATGTTGGCTGCCATCCGGTGCTGGTCCGTCGTCGTGTTTGCGCCGCTGCGATGCCAGGTGCCGTTGACAAACACAGCTACGGACCCCTTCTTCCCGATGAGCGGCATCTCCTGCGGATATTCTGGTTGTGTCGGAGGACGCCTGCTATGGTGGCTGAAAGGAACAATGGTGGTGGCGCCGTTATCTGCCGTATAGTCTGTGAGCATCCAGAATGCTTGAAATCCAGTTGGCAGAACGGGCCAAGGTTGGGGTATTCCCGCGTTGAGCGGCCAATCGGCATGCAATCCGCCAGCGGCGGCACCGGGTCTGCACCATTTCATGGCGACGGTGTTCGCCAGAATGAACTTTTCCCCCAGTACCGCTTCAGCCAACTCGAGGATTGCCGGATGCGTGCACATCGGCGCCAAACCGGGGATAGTATTGAGTGAGTCCTCCATGCTCAGGTATCTCTGATTCGTGTCGACTTTGGGTTCCATCAAAGCCCGTGCCGCCGAATCCAATCGTTCCGCTTCGCGGGGATCGAGCACATCCTCCAGTATGTAGTATCCCTCCTCATCCAGTCGAAGTTTGGCATCCTCAAGATCCATGACCGTCTCCTACAAACTCTTCCGTGCAGACATCAAGCGACTCCCAATTACCCCTCCCAACTTGCGATGAAGTCTTCCACATCGAAATTCGTCGGCATCTCTTCAAAAGAGTAGTGCATCGGTCCGGATTGAAAGCCCGGGATAAATTCCTCCTTGTGAGATTGAATCGCTTCATCCAGAACTGAAAATCGCTTCCAGAGAGTTTCAATCTCAGCCGGAGAAAAACGTGGTTTGAGGTCTCTATCTTGCGAAATGTCGCTGCCGAAAGCCGCTCGAGCAGGATGCGATGCAAACCGCATCTTGTAGGCCACTTTGGACACAAGAATCAGGCAGACAATCCGCTTCGATTCGCCGGGATGCAGCACAGCAAGACCTTCGCGAAAGGCGTCTGCGTTCTTGTCAATGATTGCACGGAAGGTGGATTCCATCACATCGCATTCTTCACAGTATAACTGAGCTTGGCGTTCAAATACGGCGCGGGCGCCCGGAGAGAGGTGTCGGGTAAAGTCTAGATCGCGGTGAAAGTGGCAAACGTAGGGGAAGATTGGGCCGCCGAAAGCGCGGTAACCCAAGTGAATGGTCCTTCGCAACTTGGTGCTGTAGTTGCTGCCCCAATGAAAGATGGTGTTGGTATAAACGACCCCGTCGCCCGCATTCATCTCTACCGGAATGCTGTTTGGCAGAGGCACGCGAGAATCCTCACTGAGCTGGCTGTTCTCGGCTTCGGTATTGCCTCTGCGATGACTTCCTGGCACCACCCAGAGTACGCTATCATCGTAGAGCGGAATGTTCCATTGGAGATAACCGGGCGCGTTTTCCAGAAGGTCCATCTGCAACCCGCGCAACGGCGCTTGGTCTACCGGGTGAATATCTCGATGCCAGCTTGCGGGCCCATGATCGCTCACGGGACTGCACATGAACATCTTGTTTTGCGCCCCCGCCTCGGCGGCGCGCATCAGTTGTTTGCACACGCCCATTGTGTTCTCATGGAGGCAAATCTCGACAGTGTCGGCAGTCGCCGCATCAATAAGTCTTTCATAACCCGAAAGTCGAGGTTGCCCGCTGATCTCCCAGGCACCGCCCGGCGGATCATCCGGCGCTCGGTCACTAGCCCAGATGGCTTTCTGACGCTCAACCAAGACTTCAAAGCTATCACGGAGTCCGTCTAGCTGTTCAGGGGGAATGCAGTTCCGTATGATAAGGAAACCATCATTGAAGAATTTTTCTCGATCCACGTTCATGGGTGTCCTCGATTGTTTGATTCAGGAGTTCGGTATGCCTTGCGGAACTTCAGGGCATTTTACCACTTCTTCAAGGTCGATCCAAGAGAAATATCTGTAAATTGGGCTTTTCAGAGTTAAATGTGGAGAATGAAATTAACTTAGGCAGTCGAGCACTAAAATCCGCCTAATTCGGCGGTAGGGAATAACGAAGAACCTCTATCCTCTATTAGGATTTTTGTGAGATCTCTATCGCAGTCACTTAATCGCACCTAACAAGGAATGGTGGGCAGTGCCCACCCTACAAATATACTTGATCCTAGTTGATCGTTGTCTACTCGTTTGATCCTTCATTATTCGTTCAGTTGATGGTTCGCTATTCGGTCACTTGATTTATCCGCTCGGTTGATCGCTCCTACAGAGACAAGATTAACGATTGTTGATCCCTATGGACCCACTATGCAATCGAACCTTTGGATTAGTCAAAATTTGACCAGGGTCAGGATGAATTCGAATGTGAGCTTCGCCTGCGTGGAGATGTAGACTTTGAGCAAATACAGGTTAATCGCCAGAATCCCCAGTCCGACGATTACCTTCGGTCGATATGAGCGCATAGAGATGCCTTGTTATTTGGGTAAATGTGTCACCTCGAATCACTTTTGAAATCCGAGAGTGTTTCCACCATTCGCCGCCGTTGTAGGGTGTTCCCGCCACGAAGTGGGTGCCGTCGACACTGTCCGGATTGACCCATGCCATCAGCGTTAGGTTGGATGCGATTCGCAACTCCGGCGATTCCCCGCAATCGACACCGTTTCCTGTAATCCCCGGCAAGCGAACACACCCCTTCGCACCGGGAACCGGAGCGCCGTTGTCTGGGGAAAGTTTCGCACGACCAATCAGTCTCCCATCGTGGCGGTTTCCTGATAGGTCTTTGGTGTTTCCGTTGAATCGGTAGTAGGCTGCCAAACCATCTGAGATGGTCATAAATTGATTTTCGGGATTTTCCGTTAGGGAGATTCCTCTGTTCATTACCTCCCGAATCTCTTCCTGAGTCAATACCCGACGAAACAGCGATACTTCGTCAATCATCCCTTCAAAGGGTTCGCCCGGTGCAAAATTTGACCGTTCTCCTATCACGAAGTGAGGGGTTCGATTAAACTTAACCTCCCCACGATAGTCGAGAGCGGCGACGATTTCGCCATTCACGTAGGAGATTGCCTGTTCGCCGCTAAAGGTAAAGGCGAGATGCGTCCATTTTCCGGGCTGAACTTCCCCCGCGTTGTATTCGTGGTTGCGCGAGTTCAGGTTAATCCATGTTGCCATCTGTCCGCCGCGAACACCAATCTGATGAGCGCCGTAAGGCGGCATCCACTCCCCGATGAATCGTTCCACCGCCCTCGGTATATATAGGTAGCGAATGCCATGCGAGTTCATTGAATCAACGAGGCCAGCGGGGAAATCGGGGAAATAATGCAACCGACGTGACAGGTCGCTGCCGTAAAGCGGGTAGATGACATCGTTCTTTCTCAAGCTGTATCCGATGATTTCGTCCTCGGGGACATGTTTTAGCACCTCCCCATAGGCGCTGCCCGTAACCCACGGGTAGTTGATATTCGCGTTGACCAACGAGCGTTGAAGGGGCGGGAGCGCCATAAGGCGTCCCAAATCGTCTTTGGAAAACACGCCGACGTTGAGCACCGCTAGGTAATTGAACAAGCTGCAGACAATGGCGAGCGCTGCCAGAGGCGCCGTAGCCCATCTGATTCGCAGACGTATTAGCAGTGCTCCGAAAGCGATGGCGAACACAGGCGGGAAGAAATGGAGGAATCGACCGTGCCAGTCGTCGACGAACACCCAGCCCAAAAGAGACAATAGGGATACGACAAAACAGAGAATGATGAATCGTACCCGCTTGTCGAAAAGCAGGCCGTAGACTACCGCGGATATCCCACACGCGAAATTGAACCAGCCCCAGCCGGTGATGCGGTTTAAGTCGGTATAGATGCGGAATTGATCGAGGATTTTGAAGGTTACGAGGTTTCGGGCATTTTGCCACATGGATTGAATACTGAATGAGGATTGAGCGGAGGTACCGGGGTCAGGCGCTGCACCCGATCCGAAAATCAGGTGTCCGAATAACTTAAAATCTGCGGGATAAAACGGGTTGTCAAAGATTACATAGTTGCGCACGTACCAGTAGAACGTCAGAACTTCGCTGCCGAGAAGGAGACCTGTGTAAAGGGTAAAACGACCGGTTGACGCGAAGTTCTTGGGATGCAGGCTGAGAATCGCACCCTTAAACAACCGGTGTTTCGCCAGGGCGACGATGCCGAGAAGAATTAACCCCGGCGCGATAAAGACGGCATACGCCTTGGTGCCAACCCCGTAACAGAACGCCATCATGATAAGCAAGAAGCGTCGAGAAAAGGGAAGGCTCGAGGAGTTGCCCTTTCTCAACAAGTCGACGAGGAGCGCCATGGCAAACAGGTACATCCCCGCAACAGCCATGTCGTTTTTGCAAGAGGTCGCATGGATCGCCACCGAGGGGGTGTACGCGTAGAGCAGCGCAACGCCCGCCGAAAGATGCTTACCAAAGTCAAGTCCGCGACAGATGGCGTACACCGATGTGACGGCGAGCAGATAGCATGAGACACAACCGAGTTGAATCAGGAGATCGTTGTGCAGGAAAACGACGAACCACGATTCGAATACCTCGAAGGTAGCGGGCCAATAACTCCGAAGTACAGGGGTCGAGATGGCGTGAATACGTCCCTTTTGCACCCATTCGGCGACGTTGGGCAGGTGGTAGGTCAGCGTGTCGTGGACATAGGGCGGAGTGTACCAGACGTGGAAAGCGATGCGGAGGAGTTGGAGGAGCGCCGCGGCGGCGAGAAGAACGCCCACCGCCGTAAATCTTGGGCGCTTGAACCGCTTGCAGAGAGATGAAAGAGTTTCTACATAGCGACCCCGATACCGGAGGGCGTGCAGCCCCATCAGCAGCAATCCGATGAGGCTTACGAGAGCCATCGGCGTCGCCGAGAGAAACCCGAATATGCCGAGTAAAAAGGTGAACAGTGTGGCGCTAAATATCCACAGGAAACCGAAGATTGGAATATCCAGATGAGGAATGGTTGTCCGGAGGAGTCGAAACAGGTGGATGGTGACTCCCAAGACAAACAGATTCCCAATCCCCATTTGGATTAACCGCAACAGCATCTGGTATTCCTAGGCTACATATTCTGCAACTGGGTGATGGGGCCGGTGTTGCCGAATCCCAACTCGATGGCTCGATCCATCATCTTTTGCCGGCGCGGCGTAGCGGTGCGCAATAGACTCTCGCTGTAAAACCTGCCCCAATGATTGGTCTCTCCACTGAGAAAATTCATCAACCAATCGAAGTGTTCCCGGTTCTTTTCGGCGGTCGTGTTCTGGACGGCATTGAAGTAGATGACGCGGCGTCCGGGATTATCGCTCAACGCGGCGTGGTGAGTCTTATGGTTCATGAAGATGACATCCCCGGGTTCGGTGCAGATCCGGTAATGCCCCGGAATCTCCTCGGGTTTAACGCCAATGGTGCCCTTGGTTTCATTAAGCGCGTTACGGTATTCCATGAAATGGCTGCCCGGAATAACGCTGAGGCAACCGTCATCGGGACCGAGCGGATCCAGATAGATTGCGACTTTCATGCTGAAAAAACCTTCGGGACCGTAAGCATCGTGATGCCACCGGGTGCCGCCGGCGTGGATGACACCTTCGCTCACGGTAAGGATGAAGTCATCACCAAGCAGGGTCTCCAAGACGCTGATAAATCGGTCATCGTCGAGCAAGGGATAAAAGGCGTCCGGATCATAGTCGAAGAAGGGGATAATCTGTTTTCTTCTGGCGGAATTGCCCCCTTCGTCTTGGCGAAGTTCCGGATCTTCCTCTCCGCCGCGAGCTTTTGTCATTGCCGCATCAAAAGCGACGGATAGCGCCTGCATTTCATCGGGAGACAGCAGTCCTTTCCATAGAAAGAACCCTAGGGTGTCAAAATGCCTGATTTGTTCCTCTGTCATGGATAGTCCTCCATAGTCATCTCGATTGGGATTGGCGTTTCTCATTGGATCAGTATGAATTTGATCGTTAGATCAAGTGCTTCAGTCCAAACCGTTATATAACCCAAGTTGCCACCTATAATTGAATTGAAAAACCCAGGGTTTTCGTTAGAGTTGAGGAGTTCACTATTCACTCAATACCCTAAAGGAGAACCCATGGATATTCAAATTGTAACTGTATTCTGTTTATGTGACGCTCTCTTAAAAGCATTCAAACATCAATCCGACCCACAAACTCGGAGGTCAGATGCCGAAATTATGACGACTGCACTGGTGGCAACACTCTTTTTCGGTGCCAATTTCGAAACCGCTCGTGATTTTCTCCAAACTCACGGCTATATTCCAAACATGCTCTCAAAGAGCCGGTTCAATCGACGACTTCATCGAATTAAACCCATGTTCATCACTCTGTTTGAAATCTTGGGCGAAAGTTTTGTACAACTCAATAAGCAGAAACGCTACGCCGTAGATACTATACCCATTGTTGTTTGTGATAATATCCGTATTCGTCGCTCAAAAATCTACACCGATGAAACATTTCGAGGTTATCAGTCGTCCAAACGTCGGTATTTCTACGGTTTAAAGATTCATCTGCTAGTTACTGCTCAACGACAGCCGGTTGAATTCTTTTTGACCCCGGGCAGCACCGGTGATGTTGAAGGCTTACAATACTTTGACTTCGACTTACCACCGGGCAGCCGTGTCTATGGAGACAAAGCATACAATAACTATGAGATAGAAGACAGTCTTGCCGAAGCTGGAGTGGAGTTGAAGTCGATACGTAAAAAGAATTCAAAGCGGCAGTATCCGCCATGGGAAGCCTATCTGGTCAATTATTACCGCATGTCTGTTGAGGCGACCGCGAGTTTGATTGAAAGATTGTTACCGCGTTCCATTCATGCCGTGACACCACAAGGATTTGAACTGAAAGTCGTCTTATTTGTAGTGGCTACCAGTATCAACCAATATAAACCTACTCAGAATTTACTCATATAGCTGATACTTGAGGAATAGGTGGCAACTTGGGTTATATAACATTAGATATGTTGGAAAGATGTCTAATTGAGGTCGGGTGCCTAATTATTGTCTGAATCACGGATTCAGCAGATCGCGCAGAATACAAGGATAGGCAAACAACGCAGCCACTGAATTGATGTGTCTTAAGAAAACCAAATACACCAACGCCCCGACGGATACCTTCGCTCCGGAGGAGCGAAATGTCGATAGAAGTGTGATTCCTACAATTCCCGCGCTCCGGCGGAGCGCAATGTATTTACACATCAATAGGGTTATCTATTCACATTTTGCAATTACGACAATGGTGCCTGCATATATATATACCCATCTTTCAGATAGGAAAGATGTCAATTAAAGTAATACCAGGAATCAATTATTCTAATGAGGTAGGTTCGGTTACCTAACCGAACCGGTCTTTGTCCAGTCTTTTAGGTGCGGTTGGAAAGGAAGCTCTATCGCGCGGGATTAGCTATCGCACTCGCTATTCACTCGATTGATCCTTATCCGGTCGCTTGATCGCCTACCAAAATACGTGTAGGTATTAATGGAATTGACTATAGCTTATCTTAGCTGCCGGTTAATTCGGGGCAGTCGAGCGTGCCGAGCCAGTCCAAAAGCTTAGGAATCTCATGCTGTGCGACTCGGGAGCCGAGATATATGATATTCCCTGCCCTCCAGATACAGGCATTGGCGCCATGCGTTCCGAGCGTTTGAGCGGTGGAATCGACCTCCACACAGCAGGAATATATGTTTTGCAGGCACGTGCCATCTAACAGTGTGACTTCGCCTCCAACATCGACTCCGGTTGTAGAGCGAACACCGGTTATCGTCTCGTTCGAAGAGAGTGTTTCACAGTCGGATGTGAGTAGTATGCACGTTGCGGGCAATTCATTGAACCGACGCCAGCATTCCACTTTTCGAGGGAGAGCGGCAATCACCAGATCGTAGCGGGAAACCTCTTCCCAGTCAAGGGCCTCAAGCGTTCGAATCTCTATCGAGTCGTAATGCGTCCCGTAGCGTACGGAAATGCCGTCGAGGATTCCCGCAAAAAACCGGTCAAGGCAATCATCTTGACCGAACGCGTTCATGCTCCATACGCGATAATCGCGGAGCGCCGCAACGCGAGCTTCTATGCACCGCGGGCTGCGCGTCTGAAATTGAATGTTGAGTTCGCGGGACAATTCCCAAGAGTCTACGTTTCCGTTTGGGAAGGTGGCATCCGTGCCTACCGGCGGTCTCTCGGTGCTGCCGTAGCCCAAGTACATAATTCGTGTCGGCTCTTGCGTGGTATGTTGTTCGTAGATTCGTTTGAGATGAGCCGGAGATGGATGCAGTCCTTCGTGGCCCTGCATCCAAGGCATCAACTCTTTTCCGTGTCTCCGCGCCAGACCGGCGACGTAACCCATATCTCCGGGTATGCTGCCTTCGTTAAACCCGCGATCGGATGCGGGGTACGGATCGGCAGACACAATGTCAATTTCGCGCGCCGCCAAATCGAGCGACATACCGCCGTGATCGTTCCCGACATAGAAACTGTTGCATCGAGTCAGATTTCGGTAGGTTTTTAAATCTTCCAGTCCCTCTTCGCACAACGTTTCCTTTGCGGTACGCAGCAGGCGGGCACAAGCGCAGTGAAGAGACCACATCCAGTCGGCATAGGCGCGCTCGCCGAACGTCTCCCGATACCCCCAGTGGCGAGGATAAGCGTCATCCGAATTCAAACGCTCAAATTCGGCAATGGCATCGTCCGAATAGTCCCAGAGCGGCATCGACTGAGCGGGATTTGCGGGACCGTTCGGCACGGTTTGCAGGAAGTCCTCATCGCCCAGCCGAAGGCCTATGACGACATCGCTTGGAAAGGTGCCGCCGTTGGCTTCGGTCCACTGCGCAATTTCGTGCTTAATTTGGGCGCGATATCCGTCGGCAGTACTGACGGCGTGGGGACTCGCCGTGTTGCCGAAGTAGTTCGCGGGTTGAGGCTGCTCGTAGATGGGACCGCGCATGCGCCAATACACCGCTAACATCACGCTGTCCAAATCGCCGTGCACGCCGGTGAGATCGAACTCCATGAGATAGGTGTGTTCGCCGCGGGGTTCGATTGTGGCGGGCAGGATTAGCAGGTGCTGCGCCCCGTTGTAATCCTTTTCCTTGACGATGACCTCGGCATGGTGCGGCGGCAGCAGTTCCGCGAAATAGCTGCCGTTTCCCAATGTCCAATCGGTGCCGAAGACCGGTTTCTCAATCAAAATCTCGTGTCGTTGGGGCGTGAAGGAAAAACGATGCCAGTCAATCGCTTTTCCATCGTAGGCACCTCCAATCATAACACTGGGTGTCGGCGTGATGCCGTGGGCGGCGATGCGATCTGCACGCAACGTAATGTTCTCAATCGTGAACGCCAACTGCAAGCCGTGTCTTCGCGCACATTCCAAAGCCTCGGCGGGTTCGATTTCATCGCCCACCCAGATGGCGGGATAGGTGTTTATCTCGACGCCTTGGATGCCGTGCGCTTTCATATCACGGAAGTCCTCGTCCAGACCGTTGACGACGTTTACATAAGTCATCCATACGGTTGCTTCCCGCGGCGTCTGTGCCATACCAATCGCCTACACAATCTACTGCGCGCGCCATTCAAGACAGCGCGCGTAGAAATTCAATGCTTGATCGAATCCCCTCTTCGAGATTGGCGTTGCGGTAGACCTTGACCGACGCGAATTCTTCGTACCCGCCCGAATTCAGTGCGTCCAATACGGATTTGAAGTCGATGCGCCCAGCCCCGAACAATCCCGCGTTGCTCTCGCACAGGTGCACATGTCCGAGCGACTTCCCGCACCGGTAAACCGGCTCTGTCAGGGAAGTTTCCTCGATGTTCATGTGGATGGTATCCAACATCGGTTTGAATACGGGCACGTCAATCTCGGCGATTAACCGTTGGACTTCGGCGAGCGAATTGTTGAACCCGACTTGAAGGTGATTCACAGGTTCGATGACAATCTCCACACCCACGCCCAAAGCGGCAAGCCCGACTTCGCGAAGACACGCGGCAATGCGTTGATTTGCCACCTCGGGATCCGCTTCGTCGCCGCGCAACCCCTGCAGGAGACCGACGACGAGAATCGCGTCGAACCGACACGCTACATCCAGATAGTTCCTCAGGCGTTCCACCGTGCGTTTTCGAATCTGCGGATCCGGCGAACTCAGGCACAATCCCTCGTCATAAGCCGCGCCGGTCAACAGCGCGGGGACAGCCAAGCCGTCCCCGGCTACGGTGGTTTCGATTTCATCCAAGCGATTGAGCACGTCGGGCGTCAGATTCAGCTCTACCCCGGCATAGCCGCAGTTCTTCAACAGGGCAAACGTTGCTTGAAGGTCCTCAATTTCCGAGAAATCAATGATGATGTAGCTATAGCGGAACATGAAGGAATTGTTTTATTGGGACAGAGTCGGCTATACAGTGCCGCGCATTATATATCTTTGCCTATAGTCAGTCAAGAAAAAGACGTGGAGGAGTGAGTAGAGCGCTAATGGGTACAACGTCGAACACACCGAATAGTAAGTGTTTGGTGGTAGGAGTTAGCGGTTAGTAAAAACCCTTTGGGGCAAGGCGCGTGATAAAAAACCAACGCCCCTAGGATTCTACATGAATGTGAATCTCGGCGATATGTTAAGCGAGGTGATTTCGCTTGAGTTCAAGAGGAACTATTGGGTGAATCTCGCGCGGCCTATTATATTATGAATCACATTGCGCTCCTCTGGAGCGCGGACATTCTACGTACCTTGTTCTATTGACATAACGCTCCGCTGGAGCGTGGACATATGGTTCTAGCATGTTCAATAGACACTGCAGATTTATACAGCGCTATCAGGGGTACTCCATCACAAGTGAAACTCCCTCGTTTGATCATTGAAAGATTGGTGCAATTATGAGATAATCCCTGCCATACGAACACTGGGGCACGATCGTTGAACGCCCACAACTCAAACATTTCAGATCCGAACGGAGTAAAATAATGCTCTTCAACAAGACTCGCGCCATGGCGTATATGGAACGCTGCGGAGTGGAGGTATTGGTTGCCACCTCGCCCGTGAACGTCACCTACTTTTCGGGTTACTACTGCTGGATCGACCCGCTGTTCAGAGAGTATATGATGGCGCCGGGGGCGTCTAGCGAGATACCTCAGAAATTTTCAGTTTTCCCGCTTGAAGGTGAACCTGCGCTTGTCGTGGGACCGGATTTCGCGACCAACGCGGCAGATTTGTGGGTGCGCGATCTGCATATCGCGGGAAGTCCAGTGATAGATACCTCGTTGACGCCTGAAGCGTTGCCCGCGGATGACCAGCGAATTCTAGATCTGCTCCAAGCGTCGCACGGCAACGCCAAACCGACGGACGCGCTATTGAGCATTCTGAAGGCGAGAGGTTTGACCGAGGCGCGAATCGGAATGGAGATGGAGGGACTGGCGCCGTCCGCAAAGGCGGAGATAACCGAAGCCTTGCCGAAAGCGGCACTCCTGGATTGCTCGGATATGATTCGCCTCATTCGGATGGTCAAGACGGAGGAGGAGTTGGCACGACTCAAGCGCGCCGCCGAAATCAGCGAAGAGGCGGGGATGGAGTGCCTTGCGCTGGCGCGATCCGGGAAGACAATGGTGCACGTTATCCAGCACTACCGGGAGCGGATTGCCGAGGATGGCGCGGATCTCGATCACTTCATGTTCGGCGTGAACGGTCTGGGTTTCGCCTTGGAGCGGGACTATGTGTTGAGAGACGACGACATGTTGTACGTGGACTGGGGCTGCATCTACCAGCACTACTTCTCCGATACCGGTACGACGTTGGCAATCGGAGAGCCGTCGGCGGTTTTACAGGATAAACATGCCGCCCTGCGCGAGTGCGTCGTTCGAGCGGTGGACGTGGTTCGTCCCGGCGCGAAATCGTCGGAGGTGCGAGCCGTCATGTGGGATACGCTGAATGCACGCGGGATCACGGCGACGTTTCCGCACGGGCACGGCATGGGTCTGGAGGTGCGTGACTACCCGATTATCGTCGCCGACAACGGGTTGCGCATCAACGACGATTGTGTGGATACGGCATCGGATCTCCCGCTGGAGGAGAACATGGTCATCAATCTGGAGGCGATGACGTTTATGCCGGGGGTTGCCTCGCCGCACATTGAGCAGACATTTGTTGTTACCGCGGACGGCTGCCGACCGCTCTGCCCGCAGGATCGATCGGGGCCGGTGCGGCCGGAAATAGGGTAGGATGCTGTGCGTCATGTTTAACCGTGAATTTGCAAATCCGCAGAAAAAGCATTCTGCCGAACGTAAGGAAAACTGGGTTGCCATGAGCAAGCTTCCCGTCATATGATGAGGAAAACATGGATAACAGAGCAAATCTTTCGCAAGAGTTTTCACCGGGCCAAGTTGTATTCTTGAGATCAGATCCTTCTGTTCGCGGCGCCGTTGTCCGCGTGACCTCGGGGACTCCCGAAGACAGGATTGACGTTTTCATTGATAGAGACGTTCAGACCTTCTACGCATCTCAGTTGGAGGTAGAACCCGATCGTGATGACGGCTTTCAGGTCCTAACTTGCGATCAGTTTCACGCCTACCTGACCGCCCTGCAAATTCGCTATCCCGGCTTATCGAGTTTGTATTCGCTTAATGCAGCGCGTGTAGACTTTGTTCCCTACCAATACCGCCCTGTTCTGAGGTTTATCCGTTCCGATCGACCGAGACTGCTAATCGCCGATAGCGTCGGTGTTGGCAAAACCATTGAAGCAGGATTAATTCTGCGCGAACTGCAAGCCCGTCGTGATATCAGGTCCGTGCTCATCATTTGTCCCCGGGCGTTGGTAACCGAGGAAAAATGGTTACGGGAGATGAGAAGATTCTCCGAAGATTTCACTCATCTTGATGGGAAACTTTTGCAATACTGCATCAATGAGACACATTTAGACGGGGAGTGGCCCGACCAATATCAGAAGGTTATTCTGCCCTACTCGTTACTAGACGACAATCTCATTTATGGACAAGACGGAGACCGAAGACGAAGGCGGATAAGAGGGTTGTTAGGTCTAGACCCGCCCCCGCGTTTCGATCTGGTGATTGTGGATGAGGCGCACCATATCAGAAACGAGGACACTGCCAATCACAAAGCGGTAAGATACTTCTGTGACGATGCGGAAGCAGTAGTGTTTCTGACCGCTACACCTATCCAACTTGGCAGTCATGACCTGTTTGTCCTGCTCAATACGCTACGTCCGGATTTGATTTTAGATGAGGAAGGCTTTAGACACATGTCGGAGCCAAACCAATTTATAAACGATGCGGTGGACGCCGCACGCTCACCGGAACGGGGCTGGATGAGCGAGGCTAGGAACGCCTTGAAACAAGCGGCGGCAACAGCGTGGGGACAATCCATCCTCAAAGAAAATCCAGAATTTAAGCGCGTCCAATGTCAACTTTCAAGCGATTCCGTGACTGATTCCGATCGAGTGCAACTTATCACAGCTATTGAAACTTTACACACGTTCTCCGGCATAATCAACAGGACCCGGCGCCGCGATATCGAGGAGTTCACTATTCGACGTCCACAAACCGTGGAGGTCGAATTAACGCCTGACCAAGAACATCTCCATGAAACGGTGCTTGAGACACAAGCAGAGATATTCCGCCGACTTCATGGTGACCTGAATGTCAAATTCATGATGACGACAATCCGGCGCCAACTGGCGAGTTGTTTATACGGACTTCAACCGTTACTTGAGGAAATCCTGAGCCGCCATCTCGACAGACTTGCTTGGTCAGAAGCGGATTCGAGCGAATCGATACCTCAAGAGGAGAGTTTGAATCAGATACAAGATCAGATTGAAAGGATTCTTGAAAAGGCGCGAACCATAACCTCGCCGGATCGAAAACTCAAAGCGCTCCGAAAAATCATACGCGACAGGCAAAGCCTTCCAAATAACAAGCTGATGGTGTTTAGCAGTTTCCGTCACACGCTTGCCTATCTTTACGAACATCTGAAATCCGATGGCTTTCGTGTCGGGATGGTGCATGGGGGGACGCCGGATGACGAACGCGTTGAGTTGAGAAATCGGTTTGAAAGGTCGGCGGAGGAGATAGACGGGCTTGACGTGATGCTGTTCTCCGAAGTGGGGTGCGAAGGATTGGATTATCAATTCTGTGACTGTATTGTCAACTACGATCTGCCGTGGAACCCGATGCGGATTGAACAACGGATTGGCCGTATCGACCGTATGGGGCAGAAGAGTGAGTATGTCACCATTGTCAACATGATTACGCCAGGCACGGTTGATGCTGATATCTACGAGCGTTGTCTGCTCCGGATTGGAGTGTTCGAGAGTGCGTTGGGGGGCAGCGAAGAAATCCTCGGCGAAATTACGACGGAACTCCGAGAAATGGCCGAGAATTATGACTTAACCGAAGAGGAACGCAGAATCAAGCTTCAGCAATTGGAAGATAACCAGATTCGGTTAATACAGGAAACAGAATTGCTAGAAGATCAGCAGTTGGAACTTTTCGGCATCCATTTCCCGAAAGACAGAATGGAGAAAGAAGTGGAAGACGCGTCAAGTTACTGGCTGTCGCCGGAATCACTCCAGCGCGTTGTCACGCTCTATCTCCAAAGGAAATTGGAAGTTGAGCAAGAATACATACTTGGCGAAAGTCCCCTCAAAACGCTGCGACTATCGGGAACTGCAAGAGATACCTTATTGCGTGATTTCCAGAAACTTCCGAGAGAAAGGAGCCCCGTCTACCGAGAGTGGGAGAATTGGTTAAAGGGTGAGGATCGACATCTTTCTGTCACGTTTGAAGCAGATTGCGCGACGCAACATCCTAATGTAACGTTTTTTATGCCAATTCATCCTTTAGTAAAACAAGCATCGCTGGAGGTAGAAATGGAAGAAAGCGTCATTACCGTTCTGAGAGCCAAAACGAACGCAGTTCCGGCGGGGTGTTACGATTTTGCGATTTACCAGTGGCAGTTTCACGGCATCAAAGAAGATATGACTTTGAAGCCTATCGCATTGGAGGACGCGTTAACACCACACCTGAGCCAGCTACTAGAGGGCGCAGTGGACAGCAGTGGGCAGGATACGGTTCCGTCGCCTAGACGGGGCGAATTAGAAACCGTTCACCACCAACTATGGGTTGATGCACTTGAAGAACATCGACAGCGTACTCAAGAAATCGCGTCTTACCGGAGCGAAAGTTTGAATACGAGCCACCGGGCGCGGGTTGCGTTGTTGGGAGAACAACTACGACAGACGACTTCAGAAAATATCCGGCGGATGAGACAGTACCAGATTGCCAATGCGCAGGCGGATTACAATCGACGCGTTCGTGAGTTGGACGATGCAATAGCGAAGGCGGACATTACTGCGGCGCCAGTAGCGTATGGGATTCTGGAAGTGGAAGGAGGCCAACAGTGACAATCAATCAACTAGCTGAAAAGCGCAAAAAGTGGGTTGATGCAAACCGAGAAAACGGTTTTGAAGAGGGCATAAAGCACTTACTTTCGGATTTGTATCCGGACAATGCTCATTTCATCTATGAACTTCTCCAGAATGCTGAAGACACAGGAGCATCAGAAGTTCGGTTCGTTCTCACCCGTGATAAAGTTATGTTTGAACATAACGGGCACCTACTGTTTTCTCTAGACGATGTGGATGCTATTACGAGCATCGGGTTCAGCACTAAGAAAGACGACCCTACGAAAATCGGTAAATTTGGTATCGGTTTCAAGGCGGTATTTGCCTACACTTCGACTCCAGAGATTGAATCTGGCGAATACCACTTTAAAATCCGCGACCTTGTAGTGCCTGATACGGAAGGATTGCCTCCGGCGTCGCTTGGGGAATGCAGAACCCGATTTGTATTACCGTTCGACAATCCGAACAAGCCGCCTGAAAAGGCGCGCGAGGAAATAGAGAAGAATCTTCGAGAGTTAAATGAAGGTAGCCTGTTATTTCTAAGCAATATCCAGACGATAAAGTACCACTTTTCCGAGAGTTCAGAATCGGGATATTTGGAATTGAAAGAAAGAGACACAGATGGAAACCGAATTGAGGTTTCTATCAAGCGTCCAGAGGTAATAATTCCCAGATCAACCTACTATCTGCGGTTTGCGAAAGATGTTACAGTTGAAGACACAGACGGTGTCAAGCATTGCCGAATTGCGGTTGCCTTTGGCATGGAGAAACACGAAGACCGGGACTGGAAAATCACTCCGTTAGACGAGGGGCATGTCTGTATCTACTTCCCGGCTGCAAAAGAGACCTCCAATCTTTTGTTCCATCTGCACGCCCCGTTTGCTTCTACCGTTGCACGCGATAGTGTCCGCGATGACCCTGCGAACGTCGAGTTGGTGGATCATCTTGCGGATTTGGTAGCCGAGTCAATGAGTACCATACGCGATAGGGGATTATTGGACGTCGAATTTCTCGCAACCCTTCCCAATGACACCGACCCTCTACCCTCGTTCTATCTACCCATCAGTGAGCGCTTAATAGAGGTATTCAATACGGAAAAACTGACACCGACAAAACAGGGTAACCACGCCCCTGCATCAAGCTTGTATCGCGGGAGCCACCGATTGATCAATTTAATAGACGATCAGGATCTCGCAACGATTCGCGGATTGGACTCTACTGTGTCGCTTTGGGCTGCTATTCCTCACCTATCGCAGCAAAGGGACACGAAGAGCGGACAATTTGTGGAGGATCGCAAGATAAAACACCAGAATGAAAGAATCCGCAGTTTCTTAGACATGCTAGACATTTGTGATTGGGGAATTGATGACTTTATTAAACTGTTTAGATACGATTCTGAACGGAGAATGAGGTGGCTGAGAGGAAAACAGGCCTCTTGGCACCAGAAGCTGTATGAATGGCTTGGCGCCTCTGTATCAAGTGCTACCTCACAACCACGCAATGTTGTTCGCGAGCGAATTGACAAGTTATCAAGCCTAAGTATTGTTCGGTGTTGTGACGGGGTTTACAGGGCGGGGTGCGAATGTTACTTTCCAAGCGATGAAACGGAACATGGAGATGATTTTCATTACGTAGCCAAAGGCGTATATACCTCGGGAACTGACACTGACCAACAGAAGGCTGCCCGTAAGTTTCTTGAAGACATTGACGTTAGTGAAGTTGGTGAGGTGGAGCGCGTTGAGGCGATTTTGAAACAGCGCTACGTAAAAGGTACGATTGAAATTCGGAAGAATCATCACAAAGAGGATATAGAAAGGTTCATCTCACTTGTAGAAAAAACCCAGACAAGAAGTCGATGTTCAGAGACTTTCTAATCTTCGAAATTGACAAGGATCGCGATAACAAAAGCTGGTGGAGAACGCCAGATGGTACCTTCCTAGATTTACCCTATCTTGAAACAGGTTTGAAGGAATATTATGAAATACTTGATAGCACTTCTAAAAAACGGAAATGGGCTCTCTCGCCAAGGTATCAAGAATTGGGATTAGACGCGCAACGACTTGGAAAATTTGCCCAGGCCGTAGGAGCAAAGGTGCAACTGCGGGTTACTGAGCAAGAAATTCCGTTAAATCATCCGGAATGGAAGACTCACTTTCAACATACTGCAGCCCAGCGGATTACTAGCACAAGCATTAATTCGGATTACAGCATTCCAGAATTCAAGGACTTACTTGAGAATCCCACAATTGGAAGGTCGAAGTTGATTTGGCGAACGATGTATATTCAAAAGGACCGAGTCCTAAAAGCACGGTTTCGTCCAAATCAAAATCACGAAACCTGTAAAGCTAATTCCAGTCTTGTACATGTATTAAAGGAAAAAGCGTGGGTGCCGCAGAGATACGAAGACTCCATCTCTTTTACGCTTCCATGTGACGCAACAAGTCGATACTTACCCGAAGGTTTTAAGTATGTTTCGAGTTGGGCATGGCTTAAAGCAATTAAATTCGATACGACTACTAGCGCACGTAAATCAGAAAATAGCCAGTTGCGTCAACACGCTAAGAAAATGGGATTTGATTCCGTCGACGAAGCTGAGACAATGGCGGGAATTGTAAAAGATTTGAAGGCACAAGGGAAATCAACTGCTGACTTGGAAGACTTAGTTGGCCAAATGCACCATGACCGACAGCGAAGACAACGCCTTATTATAGATGATCTTATCCATGCCGGAGAGAAACAATACGAGGTTCGTGCCCGCAGTATTAATACTAGTCGCGACAGCATTGACCCAAAAACGTACCTCAGAGCACGGTATACGACGAGAATGAACGATGTGGAGTGCCAAATGTGTGAGGAGCGAATGCCTTTCAAAAAGCGCAACAGCGACGAAGATTACTTTGAGGCAGTGGAGGCACTAAACAAAATCTACTTCCCAAAAGAGCACGAAGCTCAGTATCTGGCTTTGTGCCCGGAATGTGCCGCAAAATTCAAGGAATACGTGAAGCGCAATACACGAGAGAACGCTCAAGAACACTTGAACAGAAAATTGAAGGAATCAAAAGGACCAAAGGTCTCACTGGATTTAAGAGACTTCATAATTGACATTCAGTTCGCGGAGAAACACTTGGAAGATCTAAAAACGGTTCTATACTACTATGAGAACATCTATGAAGGTGAAAATTAAAGTCTTTGTGGAGTGCTTAACTGTACGCAATTAGCGCATTGTATATTTCCCAATCGAAAGAAAGTCTAATGTTGCGATGAGTTCTCAAAATGGCTATAAAAAGTGCTATACCGCCTATATTGCACAAGAGGATGGTTGGTGGGTTGGTTGGGTTCAGGGGATTCGCGGCGTGAATTGTCAGGAGAGAACCCGAAAGGGACTTCTTGACGCCTTGAGAGTTACACTGCACGAAATTTTGGAGTATGATAGGAAGGGATACGATCAAGTTGGATTTGTCCATACTCCCGAACCGCACTTTGAGCCGGTTACGATTCGGCTATGAAACGACGGGAGGTTCAAGGGCATCTCATACGATTTCGAAAACGAAATGTTACAGCCTATCCCAATCTAAACGGGTGTTACGGCATACGGAGTATGCCTACTACATGTGCAAAATACGTTGACAGGTCTCCTCTTTATGCACTACACTTTTCCACAACCCGACATGTCCCGACAGGAGGCAAATAAAAAATGAAAGATGTGAGAGAGCCCGAGAGTACGTTGTATAGCACTAATACTGCTACTAAAGAACCTGCTAAAGTCCCTGATTCAGAAGAACTAGAGATGCTCGACGATTCTGAGTTAATGGAAAGTTTGGAGAGAGCGAAACAGGATAGGGCAATTGGTAGGTACAAGAAGTGGGAAGATGTCAAGCGGGAAGTATGAGATAAGGCTTGAAGGTGATTTTGAGAAAAACTATCGCAGACTTGATTCGAACATGACACGCCGGATAAATGAAGCGATAGAGATAATTTCTAAGAACCTGTTTGAAAAGTAGGTAGTAATGCAATTGTTGGGGCATTTGAGGGCAGAGTTATCAGATTTTCAAGGAATTTTGCCTCAGAATAACCTCTCTCAAAGACGGATTCGGACTTTTCAAACAGGTTCTAAGCATCCGTACGCAGGAGATAAGTTGAAAGAAAAGAGGTTTAAGGGGCTTTACAAGTATCGGGTTGGTAGCTATCGCATAATCTATGATATCGACCCGCAAAATAGAGTTTGTTACTTACAAAACGTCTGGGTAAGAGGCAGGGCATACAAATAACCCCAAAATGCTAACTTCATTTTTTCCAGAATTGTGGGTGAGGTAGCACGGCAGTATAGTGCGGTTGGCATCAAAAGCCCAAAATCACGAGCGAAATCGCCAGTAAATCGAAGAAGCCATATTCCCGGAATATGCAAAATACGCAGTAGTTCCGGCATTCCGCCGATACAGCCTAGAATACTGAAGACGGGTGGTGTCGCCACTCCGCGCTTTAGTAACGACCTACCGTAGATTACGCGTTTTGCGGCAGTAAGACCGCTACACCATCAGTCGTTAGTTGTAAATCCTACCCCCTAGTGCCTCTCTCTCTCTGGGTGTGATATAGTCCCCTAAAGAATTTCTATCGCGCTCCGTGTTCAGTCGGTTGATTCCCGCCCACCGTATAGGGTCCAGAAAAGAAACCAAGTTTTGAAGAAAAAACTCGGTTTCGATCTCAACCTTTCGCCGACAGGTCGATGCAGACCAACTCTTTCTGGTTACGCAGGTAGAGTTTGCCGCCTGCGAAGGTTGGCGGGGTGAAGCAGCGACCCTCCAGAACTTGCGTCTCCGCGACTCCCTTGTATTCCGACGGCGACGCCTCGGCAATCCCCAGATTGCCGCCCTCTCCGAGCAATATCAGGTGACCATCGGATAGGAGCAGCGTGCCTCTGCCGAACCCGCGGTGCGCCCACTTCTGCTCGCCGGTACTCGCCTCGATGCACTTCAAGATGCTTTCGTCGAACCCGTACAGATACTCACCGAGGAGCACGGACGAGCTCATCCAGTTCTCCATCACATCGTGACTGCGCCACACCTCTTCAACGCTCATCTCATCGTCGTCGGATTTGATTTGCACGAGCACCGAGCCCTTGTCGTAGGCGGCGGAGACGAAAATCCGGTCGCCGGGCAAATGGATCGGCACGGCGGCGTTGATGTCGTTTCCGGTGGGCCACGGGACGTGCGTCCAGTAAACGGTGCCGTCGGTCGGTGAAACAGAGACGAGTGAATTCCCCGTCATAAAGATTGCCTGCCGAACGCCGTTGGAGTCGATGACGATGGGCGAGGAGTACCCTGCTCTGTCCGTATGAGACGTCCAGAGCACAGCTCCGGTCTTCTTATCAAACGCGACGATGGATTTCCCGTTCTTGCCGCCGGCTTCGATGAGAAGCGAATCGCCTTCGATTATGGGCGATGACGAGAACCCGAAACCGGGCATACCGCTCTCAAACTCAGTCACAAAATCGTGTCCCCACACCTTCTCGCCGCTGCCAGCATCCAAGCCGTAGAGCTTGCCCTTGGCGCTGAGCACATAGACCCGATCGCCGTCAACCGCCGGGGTTGAACGGGGACCGCTTCCTTCACCGGAGTGATATTTGTCATCGGTGCGGGAACGCCAGATTTCCGTCCCGTCTGATGCATCCAGACAGACGGCGAACTCATCCTCACCCTCCGATAGCATGGTGTAGATGCGCCCGTCCACGATTGAGATTCCGGAGTAACCTTCGCCCATCGGGATGCGCCATAGCACCTCCGGACCGTCTTCGTGCCAGGTCTTGAGCCAACCGGTTTCGTGGGAGATGTTATCGCGGGTGAGCCCCTGATATTGCGGCCATTCCGCCTTCGCTCCGCCGCAGCCTGCGAGTAGAGCCGCAATTCCCAACAGTGTGATGAGTAGTCCAGTTGTGAAGAGTAGTGCAACTTGATAGCGTCTGCTCATGAGTGATTCCTTTCTCTATATTGAAGAGATTCCTGCTGTGTTAGTCGTTGAATCTGAGGTGATGAAACGCGTTCAGAGTTATGATTATACCAGTGATTCAATAAAACGCGAAAGCGTCTAGTGCATCACGTTATTCTAACAGTTTTCGAGAGGGGAATCAATCTTAATTGAGAGCCTGTTTGAAAAGTCATTTGATTCGATTTCGCATCAAGTAGATGGAAGCGATGTATACCATAGTTTCAGCAGTCTTAGGAAAGCGTTCATAATCCAAAGTCAATCGACGAAACCAACCAAGCCAAGAGAATGTGCGTTCAACAATCCATCGTAACGGAACAACTTCAAACCCCTGCTGCCCTAGCGTAGATGCAATCTCTAGTTGACACTGATGAGCCAGATATAACCAGTCTTCTAATTCGCCGCGATAGGCGGCATCGGCACACACCAACTGAATTGTTATGTACCAGCTAAACACTTCTGTTAGTAACTCGATAGCTATCTGATTGTCACTAACATTGGCATCAGTGACTTTGACCATCAATGGAATACCCGTCGTATCCGTTACCAGATGGCGTTTGCGTCCTTTGACCTTCTTGTGACCATCAAATCCTCTAGTCTCCGCCAGTTCCGTCGTCTTAACGGATTGGCTGTCAATGATAGCTGCTGTCGGTGATGGTTGTTTGCCGCCATCACAACGTGTTTGTTCGCGAAGTGCCTGATGAATCAAGAGCCATGTGTTGTCGACTTGCCACTTTCTGAAATGGTAATAGACGGTTTGCCACGGTGGCATATTATGGGGTAGCATTCGCCACTGGCAACCGGACTTGACGACATAAAAGATAGCATTGATGATTAAGCACATCTCCCATTTTGGAGGTCTGCCTAATGGTTGAGGGGCTGGCAGAAACGAGGACAGTTTCTCCCACTGTGCATCAGTCAAATCACTGGGATAACGCTTGCGGTTCATGTTTACTCCTTTCATTGGTTCAGATTTAACTGCTCCAATGAGTAAACGTAAACATCAACCGTTCAGACAACTTTTTTCTTTTTCTAATAGGTTCTTGAGGGCATTTACCCCAAAATAGCCCTTTCTCTAAGGCGATTCCGGACTTTTCAAACAGGCTCTGAAGGGCAATCTCTATCGCAAGGGATTTACTATCGCACTCACTATCCGTTCGCTTGATCGTTATTCACTCGGTTGATCGCACCTTACAACTTCGTTGTTAGTCGGTATATTGGATTAGGCGGGCATCTAATACGGATAGACCGTGCTCATGCACCTTGACGGGATTCAGGTCGAGTTGGACGATGCCGGGATTTTCCATGAGGAACGCAGAAACATTTAGCAGGGCGGCGCGGAGAGATTCGAGGTTCATCGGTTTGCCGCCTCGAACACCGGCGAGCAGCGGAAAGCCATCAAGTTCCCGAATCATCTGATCGGCGTCATCGGGGGTGATGGGGCAGACCCTGAAAGAGACATCGCGCATTACCTCGACATAGACGCCGCCGAGCCCGAACATCAGGGTTGGTCCGAATGTCGGATCGTTTAAGCCGCCGATGATGACTTCAACGCCGCTGCCTTCCTCCATTTTAGTCAAAAGTGCGCCAGCGATGCAGGCATCGTGCTTAAACTGTCGCGCGTTGGCGACAACCTCGTCAAAGGCGCGAGCCACCGCTTCGGACGTATTGAGTCCCAGCTTCACGCCTCCGACCTCCGACTTGTGCAGCACGTCTTGGGAGATGATTTTCAGGACGACCGGATAGCCGATTTCCTCGGCGGCGTCGATTGCCTCCTGTCGCGTTGCGGCAAAGCGGTACGCCGGGAAGGGGGTTCCGGCGGCTTCCAACAACCGATTTGCTTGATGTTCGAGGAGCGGTTGTGTGCGGGATCTTCCGGCGGCGGGTTGCGTTGTAATCGAACCGGAAAAGCGTCGTTCAGTTTTCGTTGCCCTGTAACGGGCGTATTGAACTAGCCCCGCCATCGTAGTTACGGCGTCGTGGTGATCCATGAATAGCGGCACCCGGCTCTCTCGAAGCGTCTCAAACGACTTGGAGTCCGCATAGGAGTAGTAGGTGTAGATGAGGAGGGGTTTGTCGGTTTTTGCGATGAGAGCCGCCATCTTCTCCGCGGAGGCTTCCACTTCCGGCGCGACATTCGGGTTCAGGAAATCCCATCCGGCGAACCCGCCCACGACAATCAATCCATCAATCTCATCTCCTTCAAGCATAATTTCCGCCACTTCGGGAATCTTTTCCCACATCGCCATATCGACCGGATTGGTCACCCGTCCGATTTCAGGTACAATCCCCTTTAACCGCTCTTGGTGTTCAGGGGAGAAGGTCGGCAAATCCAGCCCCTTCAGGGTACACGCATCGGCTGTCAGTGCACAATCGCCGCCGCCCTCGGACAGGATGCCGACACGGTTCCCTTTCGGCAGTTTACCCTGACTCAGCGCCAGCAGCAGTGAACTGAACTCTATCGCGCTCTCGACCCGCAACGCGCCGCACTGTTTGAAAGCAGCGTCGTAAACCTCGTCTTGTCCGGCTAGAGAGGCGGTGTGGCTTGAGATGACGCGGGCGCCCTGCTCGGTGCGACCGGTTTTCATTACAACGACCGGCTTGACTTTGGTCGTCTCCGCCACTTCATCAAGAAACTTCCTTCCATCGTTTACCCCTTCAATGTGGAGTCCGATGGCGTTGACATTATCATCTTCGCGGAGGAATCGGACAACCTCGTGAAATTGAACGTCCGCTTGATTGCCTAAGCCGATGATGTAGCGGAATCCCAAGCCACGCTTAATTCCGGGGAAGGCGAGCGACCGCGTAAGATTTCCGCTCTGACCGACCAATCCGATGCTCCCCTCCCGGATATAACCCGACAGCAACCCGTCAAATTTTGCGGGAGCGCTAAAGAAGCCCAGTGTGTTGGGACCGATGACGCGAATCCCTTTTTCCTTCGCCTGACGGGCAAATTCGTCTTGGGCGGCTCTGCCAGCGTCATCCAGTTCCGCAAATCCGCCCGTGAGGAGCATGATGCCTTTGACGCCCTTCTCGACGCACTCTTCGACCGAGGCGGCGGCGATCTGGCGCGCGGTTACCACGATTGCCAAGTCAATCTCATCGGGAATATCAAGGATGCTGGGGTAGCATTTGAGATCAAGGATGGCGTCCGCTCTCGGGTTTATCGGGTGAATGTTGCCCCGATACCCGTAGTTTTTCATGATGGAGAGGTAGGTATAGCTGAAACTGGTGGGGTTGCGCGAGGCGCCGATGAGCGCAACAGATTTGGGATTGAGAATGTCGTTCAGGGGGTTTGACATGCAAGTCTTTTAATTGTCGTTGCCGGACGGGAGTCGAGTAGGAACAATGTTCACCGGATAGTCGGATAAGTTTTCTGCACCGGATTCCGTGATGAGGTAGGTGTTCTCAATACGTGCGCCGAGTCGTGCCTCCGGCGTGTATCCACCGGGTTCGACGCAGACGACATCCCCGACGCACAAGATGCCTTCGCGGTCGCGGTTGAGGTCGGGCGGTTCGTGCATACGGATTCCGATGCCGTGTCCGGCATGGTGCACCAAACCGGTGTCTGCCAGCGCAGGGTGCTCCCGAATCTGCTCGTCAAGGGCGCGCCATATTTCCGTTCCCCTCGCGCCGGGCTTAAGCAGCGATGGCACTGTTTCCTGTACGGCTGCGATGTGGTCAAAGATAGACTGCTGCAGGTCGGTCGGTTCACAGTCGACAATGAAGGTGCGCGCCAAGTCCGACCAATAGCCTCGGCAGCACGTGTGACCATCAAGGATATAGAGTTCTCCCCGCTCGATTGGCCGGTTGCGGGCGGGACCGTGTCGATCACCGCACTGGTAATCTCCATCGTGAAACACCCGTTCCCCCGCTTTGAGCATGGCGCCGCGTTGACTCTCAGCCAAGACCTCCAACTCGTTCACGCCCGACCTCAGGATAGCCTGTGCCGCATCGTAAGAGGCGAGATTGACTTTGACGCTCCACCGGAGCATCTCCAACTCATCGGGATGCTTGCAGCGCTGCACCTCGGAGAGGGTGTCGTCGATGGGTATCAACTCGCTCGGCTGCAGCACGCTGTCTACAGTATGTAGGAGCAAACTAAATACGGATTCGTACTGTACGCCAAGTCGACGGACAGGCGCGACATCTTGGAGTTTCCCCTTGACAACGGCGTTCAGTTGGCTCATCAAATCGAAGTTCAGCGTATCCAACTGATGCCATTCGTAGGTGATCCAGTCATCCACACATTCGGAGCCGTCGTCCGTGTGGGAAACCACCCAGCAACCTCCGTCGGTTTCCAGTAGCATGAAAACCGGAAAGGTGTCCGGGAGGAGTTTTCCCGTAAAGTAGTAGATATCGCGGCAATCCATCAGCACGGCGGCGTCTATATTTCGTTCTGCGAGCCCTGTACGGAAGCGGTTTTGCCGGTCTTGGCAGCCGTTGTGTGTTAGTGTGGGCATCGGTCTATTCTTGAAAGTGATGGAAAGGAGTAGGAAGTATCTAGCAAATGATCAACGCTTCGCAGGTTGCTACCGCTAAAAATGGTTGGCTGCGATGAAGCAATTGATATTCCATATCCTTACAGCCAAAATGGTTTTGCATCTTTGGATAGAGGTCGTCCAGAATTCATCTGCGGCGGAATCAGTTGTTTGACTTTTCCGACCATTATGTCCGCATAGTAAATTGTAGCGGGTACATTGACCGGACGTCGATAAGCTCCATGGTTAACTCTGGTAAGAGCATGTACTTGGGCAGCTAGTTCCTTAAATGGTGACGGACCCACTATTTTTACGACGCAAATTGATTGGGGCGCGGGAAAGATGGGCTTTCCGCGAATTTTCTCATAGAACGAAAGAGTGTTGTTCAGGTAAGCCTTGTCCAACTTACAATTACCAACAGCGATATCCTTTGACGGGGTATCACCTTCATTACGCGCTTGGCGCAACAGTGGTTGATTTCGTTTTCGGATCTCCACCAAGTCCAGCGCGATTCCCTTTTCTTCAAGTGTTTGGGGCAGTAACGACCACTCCCATGCGTGTGCTCGCCCGTCGCGATGTAGAATTAAATGATTAACTTGATTATCCACTGCCGATTCAAAGTGCTGAATCAGCTTGGTTGTCAAATCTGCAAAAGTGTAAGGATTAACGTTTTCACTCGTTCCTCGCGGAATTTTGTAGTAATGGTAACCACGGAGTATGCCCCAAGCATCTAGAGCAACACCGCCAATTATCCGACGTTGCTCGGTTGCGTCAATACCGATAAAACACGTTGAATACGGGTCGGAAGCGCTCAATGGCATGTTCGTCAATCGCCAAGGTTGTGCGCCTAAAGCCATGAAACCTTTGAGCAAACAGTTTTCAATTGTATACCAATCTTGTTTACCATGTCCAAGACTTGTCCATTCAACTGTACTGACGTAAGCATTAGCTCCTCTCAACTTCCTCAATTGCTTATTTATGTCGGTTGTCGATTTTTCCAACTTAGAAAACATATGGCGATTTGTGACTCGTGGTGGAATTACCATGACAATCAGCAAGTTATTAGTCAAATCGGGTAACAGGTCTAATTTGGCATTAAAATCTGAAATCGTTTGCTCTAAAGCATATGGGAGTTTATGTAATGGGACATGAGTGTCCAAAAACTTACGAAGACAGTTTCTTATGATGTTCCCCAATCTATCCCAGTAAGAGTCAGATTGTTGATACCATTCACGGAATGTTGCGTCTGGATGAACATAGATCACTTCTAAATCGTCCGGTGGTGGAGTGTAAAAACCTAATCGGTCTTTACCAATAAAATAGGCCAATTCAACATGACGTTTTTGACCAACTTCAAGCAACGGTTTCATTTCGTGTTCCCATAACCAAGTCTCATATCCCAATTCTTCAGATGTCATTGGCTTAGTCCGAAACCGAAGCTCTTCCGTTTCAGGGATTGCTGGTAGCCCACGCATGAATTTTTGAATCAGTTTGAATTGGGAATCTCTATCACGAGTCTCAAACGCATGCATCTCATCAAAAATCTCTGGTTTTCCGCGCGCATATTCCTCGATTACGCGTCTAGTGGCAAATTCTCCATTTAATGTGATAATGGTGCTAAAATCGCAAGTTAAAAGAGGCTCCCACTCTTGTGTAATACACAACGTAAATCTAATTCCTTCATATAACTCAAGTTCGGCGACGCGCATTGGTTCACGCCTATATATTGCTGATTCTTCTTCATCAACCAAATATCCTTTCCCCTTAAAATAGTCGTTGATGCAATTGATAATGAGACGCCGCCACTCGTATTGACGGAAGGTTTTAGGAAGTGGTGCATCAGTGGTAAAGATGGACAATTCTAACGGAATTGGACGGTAGTTTGATTTCAGATAGTGAGATATTTTATTGTATTTTTCCCGCTGGTTCTCTTGCAGGGTAGCAGAATGTCCTGTTTCAAAGCCTTTATCAAAGGATGAAAAAGGAACAATTTGTGACAAATTCTCAACATCGGCTGTATCGCCCTGGAATAACACAAAGGTATTGTCGCGATAGTGTACCAACCGATACAAATCAATCATACTAATAGCTTACCCCCATCCTTTAGACAGTAAATACCAAGATTTAAGTAATGAAATCCGACTCAAACCTGGTCAAACTCAAACGCCTGAAGTTATTGGAAATACACCTCGTAAGGTGTACGGTAATCGAGCGATTGATGAAACCGCTCTCGGTTGTAAAAGTTGAAATAATCTCTTAATCGACGCTGAGCGGTGTTCATTGAGTCGTAGTCGTTGAGGTAAACCTCCTCATACTTGACACTGCGCCAAAGTCGTTCAACGAAGATGTTGTCAAAGTAGCTGCCTCTACCGTTCCAACTGATGGCTATGTCAGAGGATTCAAGTCTAGCAGTAAACGCCTCGGAAGTAAATTGACTTCCTTGGTCGTTGTTGAATATTATTGGACTCGCTTTACCAAGCGCCCGTTCCAGAGCCGATAGGCAAAAGAACACGTCAAGAGAGTTTGAAAGTTCCCATGACAACACATAACGGGAAAACCAATCCATAACCGCTACCAGATAAACAAAGCCGGTGCTCAAGCGAATATAGGTGATGTCAGTTGCCCAGACGTGGTTCGGTCTGTTAATACTTAATCCTTTCAACAGATAAGGATACACTTTCGACGGTTTGCCCATTCTGGAGGTCTTGGGCTTGGGATAGATGGCGACTAATCCCATCTTCCTCATTAGCCTTGCTACCCGTTTCGGATTGACGGCGTATCCTTGACAACGAAGCCATTTGGTTAACTTAGGCACCCCGTAGGACGGCCTCTTGGTGTACTGTTCATCTAACAGACGCATGTACAGCAGATTTTGCGGTGACTCCCCTATAGGAGAGTAATAGAACGATGCTCTAGACAAGCCTAAGAGCTTGCACTGTCTTGCAATCGACACTGAACTGCACTCCGGTTCAACAAGCTGCCGCTTCTGTTCAACGGAGGCGCGACGTTTTTTTTGAAGCCAGTCCAGTTCTACCTTCAACTGACCGATCTGGCGATACAGTTCAGACACGAGCTTGTCGTTGTCGGAAGCCGGTTTTGAACGTCCATTGGCAAACAGTTGAGGTAATTCCTCAAGAACCTGTTTTTTCCATTGGCTAACTTGTGCCGGATTGACACCGTATTCACTGGCAATCTGACTGATAGTCTGCTCGTTCTTGATCGCTTCAAGAGCCACTTGCGCTTTGAATCGGCCATCACGCTGTTTTCTACGGGACATAGTGGAGAAACTCCTTTCATTTACTTGGCGTTCCCGAGTCCTATTTTCGCTCAGATGATGACCATTTTTCTAGTCGAAAAGATTACTTATCTAACTGTCTAGTTTTAGGGGGTAATTACACTATTCCTGTGCTTTTGTCGTGGGCAAAAAAACGGTTGTTAGAGTTTGGGTAGCCTTATACCGTTAATGTAGGGGATAACAATCAAGTGACTGAATAAGGATTAACTGAGCGATTAGCGAAGAATCAAGTGAATGGACAATGAGCGCGTTAGTGAATCCTGATAGCAAATCCCATGAGATAGTATTCCCCTCACAATCGCGAATCATTGTCGGGAATCGGAATTCCCTCCTACAAGCGATGCACAATATACGATTTTTCCCGGTAAACGATTTGACATCAACTCACCGGCTCAAATTTCGGGATGCTGATTTCGGGGGTAACGTCGTCAAAGGTGACTTGGATGCGCATACCAACTTCCACTTTCGACGGGTCGATGTTGACGACGTTGGAGATCATGCGGGCGCCATCGTCCAGATCGATAATGGCGTAGACGTAGGGCACCTCGGACTCAAAGCCTTGATGCGCGACTTGGTGGATAATCGTGAAGGAGTAGACGGTTCCGAGTCCGGTTGACTTGAACCAGCCGAGATCCTCGGATAGACACCGATAGCACATCACGCGCGGGAAATGAATAACCTCTCCGCAGGCGTTGCATCGCTGCAGAAAGAGTTCGTGGCGCTTCGCCGCTCGCCAGAACTCTTCCGTCTCGGGCTCAATTGTGGGTAATGGCTTGGTATATTCGATTTCGGTGGACATCACCCTATCTCCTGCGCTTACGGGATTTCATTTCCAAAAATCAGGGTGCACTGGTCCGCCATGGAGCCGCCGTTCCCGTTGGACAAACCGAAGATCGCCTCCTCGACTTGGAGTTCACCGGCTCTGCCCATCAGTTGTCTCGCGGCTTCAATCGAGTGCATCAAGTGGATGCCGGGGTTCGGCTGTCCTCTGCCGAGTTGACCGCCGTCGGTATTGAGCGGCATATCTCCCTTGTAGCTCAGATCCGTCTCTTCCACATACGCCGCGCCCTCCCCCTTCTCGCAGCAGCCGATATCCTCAAGCGAAATCACGACGGTAATGGTATAGCAATCGTATAGTTCGACGAAGTCCATGTCCTTTATGCCCAACCCCGACATCTCGAAGGCGTACTTCGCCGCGAGTTTAACAGGGGAGGTGGTAAGGGAGCGCTCGTAGCCGTAAGCGGGATTCCACAGTCCTCTGTCAAACTGCTGCCCGCCGCCCAGAAGATAGACGGGGGGATTGTTGGTGTCTTTCGCGCGTTCCGCTGACGTCATGACCAGCGCGCAGCCGCCGACACAGGGCATGACAATCTCGAACAGGTGGAGCGGATCGCAGATGAGCCGCGAGTCTAGCACGTCTTCCACGGTGACCTGCTTTTTTAGCAGGGCGTTCGGAAACTTCGAGGCGTGATAGCGTGCGTTGATGACCACATGCGCGAACTGGTCGTCCGTCGCGTTAAATTCGTGCATGTACCGCCGTTTAATCATGGCGTATGCGGAGTTGTTGAACATGGGCCCGTAGATGCTGTCGAAATCCCGTTCAAACGCGGTGCCGGTCTCCAGCCCGAATTCGTAGATGCGTTTCGGATCCATGACGCTGCCGGCGACAATCAGGATATTGTTGCAGAGACCGCCCGCCAACGCCGCCGCCCCGTACAAGATTGCCGCATTTCCGGATGCGCCGCCGCGATAGACGTTGTCGAGAAACCTCGGGTGAAGCTGAAGGTATTCCTGCAAGTCCTCGGTCCAAGTTGGTTCCTCGTCGAGCGGATAGATTGAGATTAAGCCGTCGATGTCGTCCTTCGTCAACCCGGCATCCTCAATGGCGAGTTTCGCCGCCCGGCAGTATTCGGTGTAGTTCGACCTGTCGCCGGGATTGCGCTTGAGAAATTCGGTTTCGCCGTAGCCGACGATTGCCGCTTTGCCTTTTATGCTCATTTGTGGCATTACCTCAAAAAGCAGTGGTCAGTGGCTAGTGACCAGTGACCAGTAAAAAGAGTGGTGACATAATTCAAAGGACTCACCTAATAGGGCTGGGGCTGGTTGTTCACGAGGAAAATAGGGGCGGGCGGCAATCCTTCCCAAACCCGCGAGCCATCCGGATGCTTGCGGATAGTGAACCGGTCATACACATCTCCCGCAAGATTTTTGGCTTCGGCGTTCAGCCTGTCTTCCGTCAGTTTTATCTTGAGATAGTGCATCTGATGAACCGCCACTACCGCATCGAACCAGAATGGCGCGGCATCGTTCGGATCTACCGGGCGGTAGGCATTGCAGCCGCCGCCCAGCGTGATGAATGCGGTGCCTCTGGAGTCGTCGCGCACCCGGTTGACGGGGTTCACAGGGTAGGTGCGCTCGTAGAAGTGTTGATGACCTCGAAAGACGAGATCGATGCCCTCGCGCCATGCGAGGGGCTCCACGAGTTCCGAGATTTCTGGTAAACCGGGACCGTCGTTCGGCGCATCCAGCCTACAGAATGCGGTGCCGGGTTCGTGGTGATAGACGAATCGCCAGGACGCATCCCGAGAGCGTTCAAGGTCCCGGGTAAACCATTCGAGTTGGGTCATTCTGCCTTCGGGCAGGTCAAATTCCTCGTGCAACACGCTGTAGGAGAGCGGGGTAACGCACAAGCCGGTGAAGTGGGCGGGAGCAGCATCGAACGAGTAGAAATAGTTTGGTATGTACCGCTCTAATCGTTCAAGCCACTGTTTGCGAGCGGCGTCGAGACCGCCGTCGAAGTCGTGGTTGCCCGGAATCGGGCGGATCGGTATCCCCGCCTCGGTCAGCGGGCGGATACGTTCGAAAAAGGCGTCCCACGGCGCCGGATCGGCGCCATCTGCCATGACGAGGTCGCCGGGTATCAGGACGAATTCCGGTTTTTCGGCGACGATGCGCTCCGCAAGATGTGTCAGGTTGTCGTCGGGGATTTGCCAATCCGCAACGACGCAGAAGGTGAGTTCGGTAGAAGTGCTAGCGTTTGCCATAGTTTTTTGAGTTAGTGCGCTGATACTAAAATCACCGTGGTATAAGGTCTCTGCCTGATTTTAGCTTTTGGGCTTTAACCTAGCTTATTGATAGATTGTCCGCTTACTATAACATAGGTTCTCTGTTTGAGGAAACGTAGTTGCCGGATTGACCTTTATTGCGCGGTGTAGCCGCCGTCCACAACTAGCGATGTGCCCGTAACCCACGCGGACTCGTCGGAGGCGAGGTATAGTGCGGCGGAGGCGACATCATCGGGCGTCCCCACCCTACCGATGGGGTGCATGGCGGCGATCTCGTCGCCGCGTTGCTTGAGGTCTTCTCTGTTAAAGTCTATCTCCACCCACGCCGGGCAGACCGCATTCACACGTATCTTGTGCTCGGCAAAGTCGAGCGCCATGCACTTCGTCAAGAGCTCGATGCCGCCCTTGGCAGCGTTGTAGGCGCCCTGTTTTCGCTGTCCGACGTGACCCGAGATCGAGGAGCAGTTGACAACCGCGCCGCCGCCGTTCTCTATCATGTGGGGGAGAGCGTATTTTGAACACAAGAAATTGCCCCGCAGATTTATCCCCATCAGGCTATCCCACTCCTCTTCGGTCAAATCCATAATAGTTTTTCCGATACCGGTAAACACGCCGGCGTTATTGAAGAGAATATCCAGTTTGCCGTACTTTGTTACGGTTTGTTCGATCATGTCTTGGACTTGGTCGGACTTTGACACATCCATGGAGCAGCAGCTTGCTTCTCCACCTTCGGATGTAATCTGATTCACGGTGTCTTCGATTGGTTGCGGCCTCCTGCCGGTAATCATGACCTGTGCGCCCTCTTGGGCAAATCGTGCAGCCGTACCGCGACCAATTCCTGTTCCACCGCCGGTGACGATAGCGACTTTGTTCTTTAATCTCATTGGTTGCCTACTCCTAGGTTAAACACGTACTTGTTCTCAATGAAAATTCGTTGTAGTTGTGAGAAGTGACCAGTCGCCAGTGACCCGTGACCAGTAAAAACCACGGATTTTGCTGGCAACTGACCACTAGCCACTGACCACTGTATTTACAACTCCTAGCGGTTGTTTTCCCTCAAAGACTTTGACAACGTTTTCGGCTGCACCGAGCGCCATCCGATACATAGCCTCCTCGGTTGACGCAGCCACGTGGGGACCCAGCACGACGTTTTCGATTAATAGCAACAGACTGTTCGTGGGCGGTTCCTGCGAGAACACATCCAATCCCGCTCCCGCAATCCAACCCGCTCTAAGCGCCTTGATGAGGCTCGGTTCGTGGACAATAGGGCCGCGAGCGGTGTTGATGAGATAGGCGGTCGGCTTCATCAGCTTTAATTCGGATTCGCCAATCAAACCGGATGTCTCCGGATTCAAAGGCGAGTGGATGCTGACGAAGTCGGCGCGCGCCAGGAGTTCCTCCAACGGCAGGTAGGTCACGCCGTAATCTGCCGCGAACGCCTCGTCTTGATAAAGGTCATTAGCCAACAACGTCATGTCGAACCCGTATGCCCGTTTCGCCAATCGCTTGCCAATTTTGCCCAGCCCGACAATCCCCAGTGTCTTTTGGTATAACTCAACGCCGAGATAGGGTGACCAGCCGCCGCGGCGGATATCTCTGTCTGCCTGCGGAATTTGACGGGCAACGGCTAACATCAATCCCATCGCCAACTCGGCGACGCTTTCGCTGTTCGCGTCAGGGGTTGTCGTCACGATGATGCCGCGTTCTGTCGCCGCTTCAAGGTCAATGCCATCGAAACCGGCGCCAGTGCGCGAGATAATTTTCAACTTGTCCGCGGCCGAGATCACGCGTCTGGTATAGGGGTGGCTCCCCGTGATTACTCCATCTACGCCGCCGATGAGCGAGATAATTTCATCTTCAGAGACTGGTTCTTGGGGATGATGCACGGAGAGTCTGCAATTTCGCGATTCGAGAAAAGAGAAAATCTCGCTCGCATCCCATTCTGGGGGAAAAGCCAAAATTAGTACATTGTTCATCTGTTGCCTCTTGCTATAGGAATTCTAGATAGACTTTCATGATTCTGGTAGCTATATCGCACTCCCTATTCAGTCGTTTGAACGCCCGTAGGAGCGATCTCCGAATCGCGACCTAGAGGCGATCTTCCACAGAGGGTAGTGGTTAGCTGTTAAGGAGAGAAAGAAAAGGAGAGTTTCCATCAGCCGCCACCGGCGTCCGTGCCGAATGCAAATCTGCGACTCATTTTGAAATTCCGATGCTTTGGTGTCGTACGAACGTCAAAAGCCTACGGTACCACAACCACTTTCATGCACTCCTCGGGTTCCATCGACTTTAGCATCGCCGACTCTGTTTCCACGAGCGGGAATTCGTGCGACACGAACTTTTCGAACGGGAAGTGATCGGCATACCGTTGCATTAGCTCCATGCTGGGGGTATAACCCGTGAAGGGGTGGTTGGTCATGCCGATGAGGCGGATATTCTTCGAACAGAAGTGGCGGTGCGGGCTGAGCGACACCTCCCCGGTCTCGGCGAAATTCCCCGGCTCAAGGTAGATGCCTCCTTTTCGCGTCATGTCCAGTCCTTCGGGCACGACCTCGGCAATGCCGGCACACTCGATAACGATGTCGGCGCCGCGTCCGTGCGTTAGAGAACGCACTAACTCGATACGATCCTCCGGTGTGGTTTCGGCGGCGTTAACGGTGTGGTCGGCGCCAAATTCTTCTGCCAGCCCTAAGCGATATTCCGAACGGTCAACCGCGATGATGTTTCCGGCTCCCATTACGCGCGCCTTGATGAGGTGACAGATTCCCATGGGACCGACTCCTTGGATGACGACCGTGCTGCCGGTAGCGAAGCCGTCGCCCGTCAGGGTAAATAGCTCTTTGGTCTTGTCGAGGTTGTAGCTGACCGCCATCAACTCCGCCATGACCGCGACGCGCAGGGGTATGCCTTCGGGCACTTTGTACAGGAACGCGTTGGGGAGGATGTACATGTATTCCGCCCAACCTCCGAACAGGTGGGGCGATTCGGCGGATGTGAAGGCGTTGCCGTAACCGCGAAGATGCTCGCACCACGGGAATGCGAATGTGTGCCGACATTCGTAGCATTCGCCGCACACGATATCTGGACATAGCGCGACGCGATCGCCGACGTGCAAGTGGTCTCCGTTGAAATCGAGACGCGGTCGTTCGCTGTCGTTGATGTCGGCGACGACACCAATGATTTCGTGCCCCGGAATGATCGGGAACGGCGTATCGGATTCGGCGTCGGTGCCGGCGTACTGCTTCGTCTCGCCGCGCCAAGTGTGTTTGTCCGTGCCGCAGATGCCGCACATCTCGACCTTGAGGAGCACGGCGCCGTCTTCCAATTTAGGGAAGGGAAACTCCTGAATCTCGATCTTTCCCGGATGCACCATTACGGCGGCGCGTACACTGTCGCTCATGTTGATTCTTTCTATCGGACGTTAAACCTTCGGTGCGGGGCAAGATGCCCCGCCTACGGAAAAACACAATGATACGATCAAAACATGACACGCACTAATATTCAGGCAAAGTGATATCACCAAATAATATCCTTGATTTCGGGAATAAAGCGTGTTTTTTGGATTGGCTCGCCGCCAGATCGGTTCTCGTAGAGCGGGAGTGCGACGCCTTTCGGATCAATGGCGACAACATCCGATCCGCGCATGGTCAACTTGTACGGGATTTCACCAATCACCCGATGCACGTCCCGTTCGGGTACGGGGAAGGTTATTGCGACTTCGTCGCCCGGATTGAGCAGGCTAATCTTCACGTAACGCCCATCAATCACGTAGCGGCACGGGCGATTCCCTACGGAAACCTGCACGTCGTCGAGCGAACACCATTCCGGAATTCTGACCGCGACTTTCGAGGCGTCCTTGATGTGCAGGACGACTTTGCCTTCGACCGGCAGATAGCTGTCCACATCCAGCCAAGCCGAAGCCCGGTTCAGAAGGAGGTTGACCCGCACCTCTTCCGGCTCCTTAGTGATGATGCTGTCCCAGACGTAGTAGAAGGTTCGCGCTCCGTTCGCCGTGCAGCAGTGCATGATAGATTGACCCGATAGTTTCGGCCCGTCCTCCGTTTGTTCGACATGCAGTCCGTCATTGGCGCGCATCCAGCCGAGGAACGAACCCACCGAGCGTTCGGGAATGTCTCGTATGTCCAGGTGCGGTCGTCCACTGGGATCCGAGCAGAAGTAGCTGTCCGGTATGCCGTCGAGGAAATCCGTGTCGCACATCTGGCCTTCGGCATACACATTCCGCACCCAACGATCGACGTCATCCCAATAATCCCCTAGCCCGGCACGGGTCAGATAGAGTGCGAGGAGCACCATGTCCGCAACCTCGCAAATCTCCGTGGTGTTGCCCGCCCTGCCGAGATACCAGTCCGACCCCGGCATGGCTTCGGGAAAGTAGCCGATTAACGGATCGCCCATCTCGCGCACCCAGCGGTAGCAGGCATCCACGCGCTCAAGAATCTTTCGGTCGTTAATGGCGTAACCGTATTCGCACACCGCTATGAGCGCGTACAAGCTGTGATGAAAATGCCAGAAGGTGTAACGCCCGTCATCGCTGTTGAACACGCGCGCCAGCGCCCACCGCGCCAAACCGCCTGCCAATTCGAGCGCAGGTTCGTAGCCCGTCACGCGATAAAACAGCGCCGCGCCGTGACCGAGCGCGCCGATCGAGTATATCATGCTGAAAACTGGGTCGTTATCCGCAAGGGAACCGTCTTCGATTCCGACGGTCGGCTCGTCGGCATCGGCAGGCACCGTATCGCCGGGACGGAATCGCCCCCGCCACAAGAATCGGAATCCATCCTTCTCGCGAGTAAGTTCCAACATCCGGTCAACCTTCCGCTTGCCGGCTTCGATCCAACGCGAATCGTCGTCAACCTGCGCCAGCATTGAGAGCGCCAGCAGCAACCTGCCTTCCCCCCATACTTCGGAGAAGGGGCGGGGTTCGGTGAACTGCTCCAGCGTGTCCGTTGGGCAATAGGTCAGACCATCCTCACCCAGCAGATCGAGTTGCACGCGGAGTACTTCCAGATCCGATTCCAGTCCCTCGGTGGTGCCCGACGCCAGCCGACAAACAGCCAGCGCTTCGATAAACTTGGCTGGGATGTTCAGGTAGGCGTCGGTAATGTGGCTCGGGTAGAGTTCGGTCGGGCGCCGGGAGAAATCCACAACGAATCCCAAAGCCCATTTTTCATCGGGATACCATACGTTGGTGAGCGCGTTCACCGCCAGTCCCATCCGGTCCGCCAAGTCGAGGGTGTCGGGCACGGTGGCTTGGTAACGCTCGCCCACGGTGCATTTTGACATTGGATTGTTGTTAAGCATTTAATCTCCCTTCTCTCTGCTTTTGTGAAATGTGTTGGCACCGAAACTTGGGCAGGCCCTCTTTCCAAAAACCTGTTGCAGTGTCTAGTGATACTTTCGCCTGACACTAGTCACTGGCAACTGATTTTCACTCTTCGTGCGATTGGCGCAGGGATTCAAACTGTTCGTCCAAGTTGTATATTTCAACTTGCGAAACGCCGCTGGCAACTTTGCCCCGCAGCACTTCTTCGTGTTCCACAATCGACTGAGCGCGAGACAAGACCGCCTCCGCTTTCCGCAGTGGAACTACGACGACGCCGTCGGTGTCGCCCACGATAATGTCGCCGGGGTGAACCACCGTTCCGCCGCATCGGACGGAGACGTTGACTTCGCCGAGCGAACCCCGGCCCGCCACTCGCGGTGTTGTGCCGCGCGCAAAAACCGGAAAACCCATCTCACGTATCTCCGCTACGTCTCTAATCAAGCCGTCCAAGACAATCCCCGCGAGTCCCTTCAATTGTGCCTCGGTGCTCGTAATCTCTCCCCATAGCGCCGTGTCGGGATTTCCTTGATTGTCAACCACGAGAACGTCATCGCGTTGGGCGGCGTGCAGGGCTTTTAGGACGGGGAGGAAATCGCCGGTCGTGGTGACTGCGGTGCAGGCGGGACCACAGATGCGGAAGCCGGAAAGGGCTTGAATGCCGGAATCCATGGTATTGAGATTCGCCATGGCGTCGCTAATATTCGCCACAGCGATTTGGGAGAGCGCCTTTATCAGCACCGCGTCTGGGCGTTCGATTGCTTGGTTGACTTCAAATAGACTCATAGACGTTTTTCCTTAGTGATGAAATCTGGTGCTGCGACAGGTTTCCAGTCATTAGTCCTATCTGATACCGTAGGAGCGATCTCCAGGTCGCGACTTCTTTTCGCGAAGGGATTTCTATCGTACTCACTGTTCGTTGGCTTAGTCTTTCGTTATCCTCTCGTGTGATCGTTGCTGCAAACTCAACAATATAGGTCCCAAATGTATAATCTTTGGCTGTAATTACTACAGATTCAACAATCTTCAGTGATTAGGTGGATGCCTGCGTCGATGTCGGGCAGAAAGAGGGAAAATCGGCTATGTTGCGATCACCAATACCACCCTACGACAAAGCCTGTCGCGTCGTAGGAGCTGGGTCGAAAACGCGTTTAGATCTCGGCGGAGCGTGCCGTCAACTCTTGCAAGCGCGAGGAAAATGTTTCGTAGACTTCACGCTTGATTAGGGGCCAAGTCGTTGGGCTGCGGTACAACACCGCCGGCATATAGTATACATTCGCAAGCATGCGATGTTGGTCGGTTGTCGTGTTCGCGCCGGATCGATGCCAAAGTCCGTTGTGATAGATGAACACCGAACCTTTCTTTCCGGTGACCGGCATCTCCTGAGGGTAGCTTTCTCGGCTGGGTCCGCGTTGCGTGAGGTGGCTAAAAGGCACAATTCGCGTGGCGCCGTTTTCCGGGGTGCTGTCGGTGAGCATCCAGAAAACCTGAAGCCCGTTCCAAGGCGGGAAGAGCGAACTTGGATCCGCCGCCAACGCTCCGCGTGATGGCCAATCGGCGTGCAGACTGCCGGCAGGGGTTCCGGGTTTGCACCACTTTAGCGCCGTATTGTTCGCCAAGAAATAGCCTTCTCCGAGCACTGCTTCCGCAATCTCAAGAATCAGCGGATGAGTGCATAGCGGCGCCAGTTCCGGAATCTCGTTCAACGACCCTTCAAGGCTGATATACGCCGATCCCATGGACTCCATAATCGAGCGTGCCATGCCGTCGAGACGTTCCGCCTCTTGCGGGTCAAGCAATCCCTCGAAAATACAGTAACCTTCCTCTGCCAGCCTATCTTTAATCTCGTTGATTTCCATCTTTTTCCCTCTGTACCTGCCTCGCGCGCCGGTACACCTATGGGTGATTGTTGTGAAGCCTAATACATAAATTATTCGCCTTTCGGAAGGCATACACTATAGCCGATTTCGATTGGGTTGGCAACAGAAATCTAGTGTGTTCACCGAGCCATCGCAACTAATCATTAGTTATGGATCCGTCGCTCGCTTCGCTGCATGCCGGACGGGATCAGGGGAATCGCATCAAATTTGCATTGACTACTTTACACGTGTGTAGTATGATATGAAACGAACAGTTGAGCGGCGGAGTGGTACGCTGCGTCCCATCCCCGATTATCTGTGTTCCAACGCGTCGCTGCTTTGGCTTCTCACGTACCCCAAAGTGGTCTTTACGGCGTAGATCTTTTTTTTCCGTTAACATCTTGTTCACATTTGACCGCACATGAACCCGTGCTATCAAAGGAAAGTATTGAATCAAACCATGTGAACACGCCCTCGAAATAAAGCCTCTGTTCACATTTCTGTACCTATTTTTGACGTCCATTTTACATAAAAATTAGGTACAAGTTCAGCCGAAACCGCCCAAAACGGGTGATGGATCAACATTTTATCCACATTTTCGAACTCTCAAGCGACTAATGGCGATTAAGAGCGCGCCATTATCCCTGTCGGAATAATTCTTTCAGCAAGTAACTGCCCCAAATTTCCATGTAGGAGGGGCATCTTGCCCCGACGGTTTGTCTATAGCGTACATTTTCCTTGGGGGAATAATTCCCTCATCAAGTGACACTGAACTCTCGTTCTATGGTTATTTCTGAAAAAGTGTTACTTGGTAGCGTGCCATTATCCCTGTCGGAATAATTCTTTCAGCAAGTAACTGCCCCAAATTTCCATGTAGGAGGGAATCAAGCGAACGGATAGTGAGTGCGATAGAGATCTTCTTGCCCCGACGGTTTGTCTATAGCGCACATTATCCTTGGCGAAATAATTTCCTCATCAAGTGACTCTCAACTCCCGCTCTAAGACTGGTTTTGAAAAAGTGTTACTTAAGAGCGTGCCATTATCCCTGTCGGAATAATTCTTTCAGCAAGCAACACTACGTCTTTAAATCTTATGACAGGTTTTGAGAAGGTGTTCCTTCGTAGAATGGTTTTCACTCCAGAGGAGTGCTATGTCAATAGAATCGTGATCCGTCCAATCTCCGCGCTCCAGAGGAGCGCAATGTCGAGTGTTACTTGAGAGCTACTGATGTTAAACACATTTCGCTCTGATCTCGCTGTAAAGATGAGCAACTTATGAAGTTGAAAACAGCCGCCATGGTTAGTTTCAACGCCGGAGCGATTGAGCGGTTTTAGGTGCGTTTCCCCTGGCGGACGGGATAGGAACCATTGACACTACCCTTGTTATTCTTTAAAATACGAGGTGTGCAACCCGTTACATGTTTCCGAATTGCCCCCTTAACGGAAGTCTGTCACATTTCCTCAAGAGCCCGTTTGAATAGCCGGTAGTAAAGCCATTTCTAGTAATTCGAAGACTCATTTTCTTGTTTTTGTAATACCCCGAAAACACCTGTGAAATTTCTATCGCACCCTACTACTGACGATTCGATACGTTGTTTTGTACACGGTCGAGTAGAGGCGATATGAATAGGTTGATGACACCTGATGTAGCTGCCACGATTTTGGCGACACACCAACAACAGAGGATGTAATCGAGTGCAATTCAAATGCATGGTGTTTTTAGCCATCGTCTCGTTAAGTATTCCACTGCACGGTGAGGCGCAAGAACCGACAATCCTTGAGTATAGACAGGCAGTATATACGGTTGCATTTTCACCGGTGAATTCTTCGATTATCGCTGCTGCCGGTAGGGCCAATAATCCTGGGGACAACATCATAAAAGTTTGGAATCTTGAGGCAAATAAGACATTATGGCTACGTGGACACACCAGAGAAATCAGGTCCGTGGCGTTCTCGCCGAATGGCAGATTGCTTGCCAGCGGCAGCGATGATTCGAAGATTCGCCTGTGGGATCTAACGCAGGAACGAAATATAGCAGCGGTCCAGTACGTAATCGACGGGGCAGCGTATCCGGTGCTCGGAGTGGCTTTTTCACCTGATGGAGGACGGCTGGCGACTGCGGGTAAGCATATAAAGGTATGGAATGTGCCGAATTTGGAGGAGGAGTTTACGCTTCGACATAGTGAAGCAACTTGGGTGTTGACGCTGGCTTTTTCACGAGATGGCAGATACCTTGCCGCCGGGGAAGGAGACCGCGACGGGCTTGGTCGCGTGAAAATTTGGGATCTTACGAACCGAGAAATCGTGGTTTCGTTAGACGCAGATCCATTATACGTTACTACTGTCGCATTCTCTTCCGACAACCAACACCTAGCGAGTGCAGGGTGGGAGGGACGAATAAAACTGTGGAGAGTATCGGACTGGCAACTTCGGGGCACAGTCAGTCATGCGGGAATGGGCGTGTCGGTTGACATTTCGCCCGACGGCAAGACCATTGCCGGCGGAGGTGTCGGCGAATTGAGTCTGTGGTCTTCCGAAGGTGGCAACAAAATCGACTCGCTGCCGGGGTACGGCGACACCGGTGTGGTACGAACTACCGCGTTTTCACACGACGGAATTCGGCTGGCAAGCGGAGGCGATGATGGAATGGTACGTATCCAGAACATCGAAACCTATCTACGGAGAGCGGAACGGTTGCCGATGGTTAGATTCATCTACTTTGTGCCGAGAGACCGCACGCCCAACAACGACGTGGCGTCAAGGGTTGACATCGTGATAAGAGATGTGCAGCAATTCTTTGCGGAGCAGATGGAATTCCATGGACACGGCAGAAAAACCTTCACGTATGAAACCGATGCGGCCGGAAAAGCGCTAGTGCGCCAAGTTACCGGTCGGTTCGATGACATACACTATCACGAGGACGTGTGGCGGAAGGTCAAGCACGAACTTGGACCGCTCGATGAGACACAGGTCGATCTTGTAGTCGTGGAGAGCGGCGAACATATCGAGCGCAGGTGGTGCGGTTTTGGCGGTTTTACGTGGGGTGGAGGCGGTAGAGCCGTCGTCGGATCAAAGTGCTTCTGGCACCCCGCTCCTGATGTCCCTTTTCGTATTGGCCACGAACTGGGACACGCATTTGGATTGGGACATGACTTCCGCAGCGACAATTTCATCATGTCTTACGGATTTGAGTCACCGATGAGATTGTCAAAATGTGCGGCAGACTGGCTGGATGCCCACGCCATTTTCAACGACAATCAAACCGGTTTTGACGAACCAATGAGAATCAAGATGATTAAATCGCTGGCAAATCCACCTCTCGGCATCATCTTGTCCTTCAATATAGACGATGCAGACGGACTACGCCATAGCGTGTTGCTTGGACCATCCTTTGGTAACAACGACCAAGCTCCCGGGTATCCGAAATTGTATGCATACCAAACCTTGAGCGGAGAGCGCGCGACCATTGAATTTACCATACCCGAGCTTCCGCAATTTACGGGTAGAGAGGTCACACTTCGGGTCGTTGATGCCCGGGGAAACCTCTGGCAGGAGACATTCTCCGCCGAACCTGTTCATATCGTTAACGGAGACGTGAACGGCGATGGGGTGGTTAATGTGATGAATCTGCTTTCGGTTGCGGAAAGTTTCGGGCAAAGCGGGCGAAACCTCGCAGATGCCAATGGTGATAACGTGGTCAATATCTCTGATTTGCTGTTCGTTGCCGACGCGATTCGAAATAATCCTGCCGCGCCTACCTCAAAACAGCGAATCCCTGCAATGCTGACTGCCGCCGAGGTGAAGAGTTGGCTCACTCAAGTGCATCACATGGAACTGTCAGATCCTGAATCATTGCACGGGATTGTCGTGCTGGAACAACTGCTCGCCGTCTTGACGCCGAAAGAAACGGTGCTGTTGCCCAACTATCCAAATCCGTTCAACCCGGAGACGTGGATACCGTATGAATTGGGGGCTACCAGCCACGTTCAAATCACGATTTCCGATTCAAGAGGCACAATCGTCCGCCGGTTAGACATCGGACATCAACGGGCGGGTTATTACCGGGAGAGAGAGCGTGCGGCGTATTGGGACGGTCGCAACGGATCCGGTGAGCGCGTTGCTAGTGGTCTGTACTTCTACACGTTGACCGCCGATGATTTCATCGCCACGGGGAAAATGTTGATTGGCAAGTAGAGAGGTGCGCATTCCACTTTCCACCCGCTGTAAGGGCGATCTCCTCGTCGCTAGCAGCACTCGATCCAACAACCTAGGAAGACAGAGGCGGCCCGTGGGCATAGGCAGGGTGCACCCTAACCAGTCGCTTGATCGCTCGCTATTCACTCGCTTGATCCCATCCTACAGATGAACTGTAATAGTACGAGTTATCTAGGCGCTACCAGCCCCACTCGGTGAAATAGGGGAAGATTCGATAGACATGCTGACCCCGAATCTCGCCGAAGATTGTCCACAAACTGCCAATGACATGCTGCCCCAGAATGATGCCGATGAAGAACGGCACCATGCGCCGATAGAGTTGGATGCCTCCGAATTTCAGAATCGCCCACTTTATAAACCACGCCACGAACACCGAGAACCAGATGCCGCCCATCATCCAGCCGCAAGCCACGGCATAGCCGACGGGATGGAAGGGGAATCCGAGGAATCGCTGGTGCAACACGCGCAATACAATTGTAATCCCCGCGCCTATCCCGACATCGCGGAGCATCGGATAGTTCTGGCTGCGCGGGTGTTGAATCCAAGAATCCAACATGCGAAATCCATTGTCGCCGATGTTGTGGTAGACGTTGCCCGCGCCGAAATGGTACATGTTGTGCAAAAGCGCCCAAAAGCCGGCATACGTACCCACGATTGAGGCGACGATCATGGCAATCAGGAAATGACGACTGGGCGCATTAAGCAGTTGCGCCATCTTAAAACCTTCAATCTGATGGCCGACGGGATGCGAACGGTACGCACGGCACATCCAAAACAGGTGGCTGAACATCGCGATATTCGTGACTCCAATTCGACGTGGACCAACTACATTCAAGAGCATCTGATCTGGTCCCATAAACTCGGCGTCGTGGGCGGGAGGCCCAATCTCGGCGCGGATGCGGGCAATAGCCACCGCATAGAGGATGTAGATGAGAAGAAAAAGAAGGACGACCCAAGCGGACATGCCGGCGTAGCCGAGGAACGCGACCAGAGCGATAACACCCAATACGATGCCGGCGAGTGCCGAACGGTAGCTCATTGCCTCGTTGGCGGCGGTTTCGGCGCTCTTCCCGCGGATAATTTCTTTCAACACCTGCTTCAGGTGCAGTCGCGCAGACCACAGTGGTAGAATGGCCAATATTATCCACGAACCCGCCGTTTGATAACTTCGGAAGGGACCCGGAGTTGCCCAGATTCCCATCGCGTTTCGGTAAACGAGGTCCGCTTTCCAAACGAGATGGAAAAACCACGCCGAAAACGCTAGATTCAGCGGCAAGAAGTACGCCATGCCCACGACGAAGGGATAAACCGCCAACGGCAACCATCCGACGGCGTTCCACGGTTTTTCGGTAAAAAACCTGCCGAGATTGTAGATTGGCGCGAAATTAGGAGCGACGGGCCACAACCCGTGAAGCCCGTTCATCAGGTCAAATGTGCCCGCAATCCCGAATCCGATCCACAACATCCGATTGGAAAGCAGCCCGGTGCCGCCCTTCGCCATCTCCATCGGAAGTTGGATAACAGGGTAAGCCAATTTTTCATTTTCTGTCCACTGCTTCCGAATGATGACATTGATGCAAGCAATGACGAAAAATAGAACAATCAGGAAGCCGCCCCAACCTAATGCCGGGATTAACCAAGGCTTGAAATGTTCAGAAATATAGAGAGTGGTTTCCCCTTGATGGTAGCCTTGCAGCGCGGTTGAGTCGTAAACGGTTGCCCACTCGGGCACGTGTCTGCCAAAAAGAGCCATCCATTCGTTTTCCGGGGTTACGAACCAGAAACTCGTGAGGTGTTGAACCATGACGAGCAGCAGGTCGTGACCGAAGATGCCCGTGGCGATGGCGTTCATCACATAAATGATAAGAAGTTCGATGGGCTGGAGCGCGGCGTTGGGAGCGTATTTGTTGAGGAAGGCATTAAGTACCAACAGCAGGAAGAGAGTAAAGGTGACGTTGTAAAAGAGGGTGAAGAGTGTTGAAAAGACCGGCTGATAGATGGTTTCGGCGAGCGTCAGCCAGTACAGATTGACCGGGATGAGTAGCGCACCAATAAGCAGCGCACGGTAGGATATGGCGGAAGAGCTATGATGTGTCGGTTCGGTTTTCAAACATACACCGCCACGAAGGTTGTCAATTGCTAACGTAGAAATGGAGAATTATCCCTGAACGTCCGGGATGCTACTAATCTCCCTGTTTTCGAGGGCGGCGAGATTCTTCTTAGAGCCCGGTTGGTCGAGCTTGGGCTCAAGAGGGAACGCGGGTAGACTCGTGCGTTGGGCAGAATGCATGGAGAGGTGTTTTAAGGCTTATCTCAATCGTTTAATTGCCCCCCACGTTATCGCCAGTGAATTAAGAGAAGACACGGATTTGGGTTTATCAGGCTCAAATTCAAATAATTCTTGCACCTCTTTGGCATCGAATCCGCGGTCATAGATGCGTAGGTCGTCCATGACACCTACAAAAGCGTTCAACCCCATGAAGCCGATCTGTATCCTTGAATCCGTTTGCGCAATCTTGCCAACACCGTTGTTATTTCCCATGGCGGCAGCGTTCGTGTAATAACTTGCGGTACCCTTATGCAACGTTCCGACGATATGATTCCACTCATCCAAAATCAGTTTCTCCCCGGGCCCCGTCCCTTTCCATACGCCGCCGACACGAATCTCGATTCGCCCGGCGCCGCTAAGAATATCTATGTTATATTGACCGTCCTTGTAGATGGCGCGGTTTTCACCGGCGTGGTCTAGTTTCTTCGGCTTGACCCAGAAGGAGACGGCAAATTCCTTTTCGACCGTCAAGCGTTCTGTCTTGTGTATCACGGCGCTATGGGATTGCTCGTCAAAGAGCAAGCCGTCCCCGAATTTGCCGTCTCGCGTCCGCTTGGCAGTTATAATCTGACCGTCATTCCCGTTACCGGTTTCGTCCCTGAGCACCTTGTCTTTGCCCTCGAACGGGTAATAACCGATGAGGCCGTCTTCAAGATCGGCGGAGACCGGCAACACCAATAAAACTACAAGAATCATTAAAAAAATGCCGAACGGCAATTGAGCTGTCATTCAAGGCTCCTCGTGTGAAAGTTGATTCTAAATCTTCTCGGCGCGAAACATCGAATTTCGAAGCATTCACCTATCTTTAGCGTCTTGATTCGCTGTCTTCAGGTTGCCCCATGTAGTCGACAGTTGGCTAACGGGAGAAACCGAGAATGCCCCGGGATTGTGTCCAAAGAGGTGCTCAATTTCTCGGTCGTCAAGCGTGCGGTCATATATCCGCAACTCGTCAAGTATTCCCACAAAACCCGCCAACCCGCAGCATGAGCCTAATCGCAGTGGCGGCTGAATCCGGGTAAGTTGATCGGTAGCGGTTTTTCCGTTGCTGTCGAGACTATTCTTACCGGCGTCCTCAAACTGTTGATCGCTTCCCTCAAACGGGTAATAACCAATGGTGCTAGTTTGAAATTTGGAGGTAAATGGGGATAACATTCCGTTTCGGCATTGCTTTGGTGCGAAATGTGTCATGGTCATGAGACGATTTCCTCAATTCTACCGTTAATTTGAGTACCAGTAGTTATCAAATAACGGGAGGAAATCTAGACTCATGACCATTGAAGATTTTACCACAGAATTGTTTTGTCGTGTTGATGATAAACTCTCACAACGCGGCAAGAATCGTAAGCATAGCCAAGCCAAACTCTATCCGTCCGAAGTGGTTACCATTGCCATGCTCTTTGCACTCAAAGGCGTGAGCAATCGCGCCTTCTATCGCTGGATAGCAAACAATTTCAAACACGTATTCCCAAGATTACCCCATCGCACTCGATTGCTCCGTTTGTTTGATGGGCATCGACATCTTATTGACGTGTTCATGGCGGCACCTTCGCTCATCGGCGTAATTGACACTTACGGCATTGAATTGATTCACCCGCGTCGAGAAGGACGTTCTAAGCGTCAAATCGGGCGCAAAGGTATTTCCAATCAACGATGGATTGTAGGCGGAAAACTTTGCCTGCTACACAACCATCTCGGGCAGATTGTCAATTGGGATTGCGACACTGCCAATGTATATGATGGAACTGCCTTTCAACACCTCGTTGATGGAATCAGTGACCAGATGGTTGTGTTTGCCGATGAAGGTTTTGCCAAAGTAGATTGGTTTCCTTCCAACTTGCGTCTGTGCCGACGTGGTGAGTGGAATTCTCGGATGCTGATAGAAACAATTTTGTCCATGTTGACGCTCGTGTGTCATTTTAAGAAAGTCATGCATCGACGTTGGAGTTACTTCAAAACGCGAGTCGGCTTTACAATGGCTTTGTTTAATATCTTGGTGCAGTGGAACGGTCTGTCGATTGAAGATGATGGCTTTGTCCCTTTATCAATCGCTCAATTCAGCCTCTAAACTAGCACCATTGGTTAATAGGCAACGAGCCCGTCATCAAAGTCGGCGCCGCTCAAAAATGCGAACCCCCAGATGTGTGCAGCAACGCCCCAAACAAAGCAACGTCGGAGGCGACGGGTTGTCAAAATTGTCATCCTCCCGATACGCTCCGCGAATCGCAGATGTTTAATAAGGCGCCGTTGAGGGAGATTGTGCAGAATTCGCAGTTAACAAGCCGAACTGGGAGATTGGCAGGAATCCGGTGAAGTTTTTGGCCCAAATACGACGAATTGAGAGGTAGATAAGTCGATACCCGTACTCGCGCTCAAGCCGAACTCCTACCCTCACCTGTATCGCTTGTAAACCGGCGGCAACGGTTACCCTTAATCCGACTTGATGTCACCCCATGTGGTAACCAGTGAACCGTTGGGAGAAACCGACACGCTTGGATCCAATTGAAACAGTGCCTGTACGTCGTCTTCGCTGAAGGCACGCTCATAGAGCCGCACGTCGTCCAGACTGCCGACCATGCACTGAATTCCCATGTGGCCGAATCGAAGGTTGGATTGTGCCACTTGGATAGCCGGCGGCGCTGCCGTGCCCACCAACTCGCCGTTAACGTAGTGCGATGACAGTTGCGCGTTAGCATCGTAGGTTCCCAAAATGTGGTGCCACTCCCCTACTGCCAGATCACCTCCCGCAGCGGGTGTACCTATCCAAGCATCGGGGTTCTTTATTTCAAAGCGTCCCTTGGCGTGAAGCACATCAAGATTAAGTTGGTCGGTATAGATGACTCTGTTTTCGAATTCTGGCCACGTGTCACCTATTGAAAGCGCCTCCGGATGAATCCAGGCGGCAACTGTTAAATCACCTTCGAATGTCAGACTCTCGGAGCCATCCACGGACGCTTTATCGGTGTTGTTGGCGAACCGGATGGCTTTGCCGAATTTGCCATTATCAACTCTTTGAGCCGAGCCGAGGTCGCCGTTGTTCCCCGTTCCGCTCGCATCTGCCAGCGTATTGTCGCTTCCTTCGAACGGGTAATGCGCGACAAGTCCATCGTCCAGATTGGCGGACACGGTCGAAACGGGTCCCGACAGCATCAAAGCGAGTCCTGCAAATAGTGAGATGGTGTAAAGAAATGAGTGTGTTTTCATCGAGTAATTCTCCATGATAGGTTTGTTTGAGGTTTGGTGGTTAATTTTCTAAATACACGTGGTAGTCGTTGGGCGATGGTGCGGTTAGAAACCGCACCTACCGACGGTGTTAGTTAGCTTTCCTGCGCCAGTTTAAGAAGCTTTAAATTCACAGAAGGTAAATCATAGAGTAACGGCACTCAATGGCAATTATTATATGCGAATCGCCGAGGAAGTTCAACTACTTTCCGTCAATGCGAAGAATCATAGGGTAATCTCTAATCAATAGACTTGGAATAATCAGATTGCCTTGCTCGCGATACGACTGTATGGGCTGTTGAAGTCTGAGGGTGGGTGTCCCCTCTTAGAGTACGACATCCATAGAGTAGTCGGGAGATGTGAGATAGGGATTTGGGGCCGTATTCGGCTTCGATTGTTTCAGTCTGTGTAGGTTCTTCTCAGGATCGCCGTGCGGTGCGGTTGGCGGCTAAAGTCGATACAGCAACTGTACTTCGCCCCACTTAGAGCACAACTGTAGATTCTGAGTTCATCAATGCTCCCCACCACTGCATTGAATGCACCGATGTTTCCGTCCGCTGTGAGCGTACCGTCAATGTGATGCCACACGTTCAATTTCAGCGGTTGCGTCCCGGCGAATGTACCGTGCCATTCCCCGCCGGAAAAAAATTTAACCGCCCTCGTCCGTGAAGGAGATAGAGGTTATACTGGTCGGAAAAAAAGAGCCGAGTTCGGTGGTGCACATTCAACGATTCCGGGCATCCTCAAAAACGCGACCGCTGCCCTCAAAGGGGTAGAAGGCGGTAAGTCCATCATTCCGTTCCGCAAAGGCGGGAAGTATCAATATGAAAGAGAAGAGTGCGAACAATATCATTTATGGAGCTAGTTTCCAGTGCATTGGGGCTCATGCGGGTTGTGATGCAATGCGTAATACGCAAGAGAAACTGTTGGGCATGACGAACCGCCATTACGAGGCATTGGGGCGATTACTTTGCAATTAATTTTTGAACGTAACCCATAAGCGAATGAAAGTCGGCAATAGATTGAACATTGTCTAATCGAGCCTTGAAGTAGCGTAAACCTTCAATCAACGTTTCCACTGACTGTGCCGCAGCATCAGAAGTTATGTTATGGAAGTATTTCTCCCGCATTTCCTCCAAGGCATTTTCAACCGGATTGCGTTCCGAGCAGTAGAGCGTAATGTTTCGACCATTTTCCACTCTGAAGTTACAGAATGGATTTACTATGGTTTGGCGTTTGGTCAAATATCTAAAATCAACGCGTAGGAGGTCTTTGGAATACTTCAGCGGAAAACGGTGCATTAAATAACCGTCTATCGTGAGTAGAATCGGGAAGACGCATACGCCATCAACCGGTCTGACCGCCCCATAAGCACAGGTGTGTTCTTCGACAACTTGTTTCAAAACCACGGGACAGAATGTCTATAGCAGCCCAGCATCGTTTCGGGTTATTGATGAGTGTGGGGAATATTTGAACGCATTTGCAGCTTTCTCGTCAGCTAGGCTCAGGTTTTGATAATTTTTACCCTCTTTCCGAGAGTCGGGAGTTTATAACCCGGTTAGCTTTGCTTCGGTCAGAATCCGTTATTCGGGTTTTCCTTCAAATTTCCAACGGAGACAGGTGGATGAGACAACCACTCTGCGGTCACCAGCTCCGGATTGAGTTTAGTCGGCGGTTAACGTCAAAACCAAACCCCGTTGATTTACCGCGATATTCTCAAAAATCTTGTGGTTATAGTTTCGATTATCAGTAACAGAAATCGATACGACTGGGTCTTTGATGTGCTTCAACTCAAACTCGCCTAGGACATTAGCGAGAACGCCCATATAGACTTAGCCGGAAGAATCCTTTTCGGCTTCTACCGTCACAATCGTCACAATCGCCTGTTCAATCGGATTGCCGTCAGCATCTACGACCTTTCCAGTAATGTATCCGTTCGCTTTGACCAGTAAAAGGTCGTGGCGCTGGTTGGTCTTCAAATCCTTGAACTTATGGTGTGCGTAATCGTGATGGTCGATATCCACTTCATTGATCACGGTCGTAACTAGGTCCTCAAACCGATAATGACCATCCGCGTCAGTGAGGGTTTCCCTAAGCTCCGGGTCTTCAATATATAACAGGGCGCCGTGAACAGGTTGACCGGTAGTGTCCATGATTCGTCCTTCAATGAAAAACCGACCGTCAACCGGCAACAATATGAGATCAGCGATATGGGTCATCTCAGCCGTCGCGGTGATTTCGGTTTCTGCCGACCGATACCCTTCCGCGCTGGCAGAGACAGAGTATCGGTCGCCGACGATAAGTCCAATCTGTCCGAATCGTCCATCCCCGCTTGTCGCGTCAATGGTTGAGCCGACTCCTGTGTTTTGCAGAGGGTTCCAATGAATCAGCTCAATGTTCACTGACGGAGTCGGTTCGCCCTCTGCACTCACCACTCGCCCGGAGACCTCGACTCGCTCGTAGGGTGTCATTTGAATCTCAACAGGCGTCTCAGACTGGACTTCGACTTCGGCACGCCCGCGCAATTTCATGTCAGTCTGTTCCGCTTTTAGGCTGAGTTTCTGTCCAACTCGTAACCCACGAACCGTGAACTTACCGAGTTCATCGGATTTACCAGAATCCCTAAGGTTACCTCCCTGTGCTAAAATCCATGCGCCGGTCACCGGATCGCCAGCCACCGTCAGAACTTTTCCGGTTAACTCTACGCCCTTCGAGAACTGAAAATCAACAGTGACGCTTTCCCCTTCAACGACATCGACATATCTTTTTATAGGTCCGAGATTGAGATACCCATGCGGCGCGCCAGCCAAGACTAGTGCTCTGCTGGGCGCAGCTCGGAAGCGATAAGTTCCGGCCTCGTCCGTTTTCGCTCCGTGGCCAAACAGTTGCAGACCTGTCGCTTGCAATTCCGGACGAGCGGCGTCTGAAAAAACGACCTCATAGTTGGCAATCGGCTCGTTTGTGTCTTGGTCGGTCACTCGCCCGGTGATGAAGCCGCCCCGAACCAAGGTCAAGTCGATGTCAGAGACAGTCTGTCCTTCCACGAGCTTGATGAATTCGTTGGAAGCCGCCGTCCAGCCTTCTGGGCCATTCTCAAGATAAAGGCTGTACGCACCGGGAGGAAGGTTTTTCAGCAGGTAAGTCCCGTTCTCGCCAACACTAGTCTGTTCACTTCCGCCGGTAGGGTAGATTCTCGCAAGTGCGACTCTCGCGTCTTTGACCGGTGCGCCCGTTTCCGCGTAGGTGAGACGGCCTTCAATTCGAGCCTCGCGTTTCAGTCTAAACTCAAGCCCTGTTGTTCCGACCGGCACGCGGAAGCGAATTTCCTTTGCGTATCCCTGCTCTTGAATCTCAAGATTCGTTGTCCCCCCTTGCGGTAGCCCGCGTAGTATAAACTCCCCATTTTCATCGGTCTTGACGGGGAATCCGGGGATGACATCCCCTCCCAAACTGCTTTCGTGTCCGACCGGGGCGGGATTGCCACTGAATAAGATTTGAATCTGTGTCATTACGTTCTGAATCGGCAAACCATCTTCGCTCAAGACTCTGCCGCTGATGACCTCCGGGTTTTCGAGCTGGATTTCAACATCCACAGTGTTTTCAAGCCGAAGATTCCGCCACCCTAGGGCGTGATCGGGATGCGTAGCGATAATGCTTACGCGCTCCCAATTCTTGAGTTCGAGACGGGGAGATTCAAATCGAAACGCCCCATCAACCTCCGTGCGCGCCACTGACTCGGATGAGTGGTATTTTGCGGAATACAGTATCTCGGCATCTGCCACCGGTTCGCCGTCAGTGTCAACAACACGACCGGAAAAGGTTAAATTTTCGGGTCCGTTCTCCGTCATTGCAGCCGAGATTTGCGGATCGGGAGTCTTTCCGCTATTGGCGCCGGAGGTCACCGCTCGGTCAATTGGCCGACTACTCTGATCGGTTGAGCCACGGCTGGAGATCTCTAGCGGACGTTTTCCCGTCCGAACAGGTATGCCCGAAATCGACGAGCGGGTTGAGTTAACAGAGAGAGTCAACAGCGAAACTTCGATTGGCCATCGGTTTGTGCTTATTTGTGCTACCCCGGTTTGATGTATTGGCAACTCCGTCGGCAAATATTCGCGTCCCCTGACCAGCCCAATCAAGATACACAGCGCCGTAATCAGCGAAAACAGGGTTTTACTGACACTTGTACTACTCCATGCGATCCCCATCGCTGGAGCCGGTATATGCCGAATTTGCTCCATCACTTGCATGAGAAAACCTCCTCTAAGTTTGTGGCTTTTCAGCAGATTGCCGTAGTGCTGGGACATGGCAGCCCCAAGTTGCTGACGCGCACGATACAGCTTCCCCTTGACGGTGTTCACGGAGACGCCAAGGAATTCTGATATCTCTTTGAGTGAACAATCTCCCATATAGAACATTGACACAGCTATTCGATTCTCGTCAGGGAGTGCGGACATTGCCTGTTCAAGATCGACCTGCCAGCCTTCTACCGGTGCCGCGTGCACAGGACCAACCTGCAGTGCTTCATTGGCAGTATCCTCTATGGCAACCTCGCGCCGGCGGTTCTTCGTGACCTGTTTCAGCCAACGTTTGCACTCGTTCGACATGATGGTATACAGCCAACTTCGGAAGAGATGCGGTTGCCGGAGTTGATAGAGGCAACGATACGCTTGTAGGAAAATCTCTTGAGTGATGTCCTGCGCATCAGCCTCATTCCTCACCTTCTGAAAAGCGTACGAGTACACTATTTCCTGGTATTTGTGCACCAGCATTCCAAAGGCGTCGCGGTCACCCGCGAGTGTTTGGGACACTAACTTTTCGTCGGCTGAATACATGACACCCACCAAATCTGTGAATGAAAACATCGGTGAAACTACTAAATAGACACATTGGGTGGATTAGAGGTTATGCAACAGAGAAAAAAAACGAAAAATCTCGAAAGATATAACTAGGAGGTGGAATCTAGGTAGGACTCGTTGGAGTGTGATTTGATTAGACATCTTTCCAAAATAAGCACCCATTTGGCTTGATTCTCCGTTATATCCTTTCAACATCTTCTGTTGTAGAAAGGATACCCATGAGTCAATTTGAAAAAGCAGTAAAGTTGTCAGATGATCAATTTCTGCGAGCGGTTGGTATTGACAAGGCAGCTTTCAACCTTATTTTGGAGCGTGTGGCTGCTTACCTCGAAAACCTTCGAGAAGAACGACCGATGAAGAAACGAGGAAAGAAATCGGAGGTGGCATTGACCGATCGCCTTCTGTTGACATTCACCTATATGCGCCACTATCCAACCTTTGCCAGATTAGGCATGGAGTTTGGTATCAGTGAATCTTATGCAAACAAACTCTATCATCAGATACTTGATGTGTTAGTTAAGGTGCTTTCGCTGAAGAACCGAAAGCACTTATTAGAGAGCAATCTCCAAACCATCATCATTGATGCCACCGAGCAACCGATTGAACGTCCAACAAGAAGACAGCGTGCCTACTACAGCGGTAAAAAAAACCCATAAAAGTTCAATTGATTGCATGTTTGGCGATGTTAGAACTATTATCGGTTGTTTGCCGCAAAGGGAGTGTACACGATTTTAGAATCCTGAAGGAAAGCCGTGTAGCGATTTCTCCTGACACTGAGAAGTTGGCTGACAGTGGTTATCAGAGGATAGCCAAACGGTATGCCAACAGTTCAACGCCCATCAAGGCATATCAGAGCAAGCCTTTGACTCGGGAGGCGAAGCAATTCAACCGACGGTTGGCAACCCAAAGAGTTGCCATTGAGCACATCGTTAGACGGTGTAAGATTTTTCGCATTACCAAAGACATCTATCGAGGCAAACATCGCAACTATGGGAAAACGTGGAATGTGATTGCTGCCATTGTGAACCTGAGATATTGCTCGACAAGTTGCCAAACGGTGTAGTTATTCTAATCTCTAAGATTACTGTAACTACATGGATCTATTTTGGAAAGATGTCTATTAACGGCGTGATGGATTGGACAAAACCGGAGAAGAAATCGTATGCGGTCCGTTTTTGGCGGTAGGAGAGTTGGTTCGGGACCAAGCGAGTGAACAAGGAGAGCGATAGGGATCTTCCCTTCACCCATTGACCAAAGGGTTGGGAGACTCAACCCTCTCGAAGCACCATGCCCCTGTGTACCTCTCTCAGTTATCCGATTGCGATAATTTGTTTACGGGACCGAATCTATTCGGCTCGTGCCAGCGGAGAACAAATAAACAATCTCGCTATCGGTCCGAACGCTTTGACGCGATTTCGCCGGATTCAGGGATTAGCAGGAAAACCCCTGAATTCCAAACATCCTGTGCGTTAGCTACGGTTGGATTAGCTTATAGAACTGAACCTCACCATCGGCAATCCGGTTGATTGCCGCGCTCTTGGCGGTGTGCCGTTTCTCATCATAGCCCGAGATGAGTGTTGCGCCGCTGTAGTTACTCGTCGCAGCAATCTGGTCGCGAATTGCCGTTGGCTCAAGATCGGGCGTCCGACGCATCGCCTGAACCAGCAGCATGACAGCGTCGTATCCTAGCGCCGCTCCGCCATCCGGCACTTCATTAAACATCCCGGTGTAGGCGGAAATAAAGCGCTGAGCGTCTTCGCCCAAGTCGCTCGGGTCCGCTTTAACCGAAAACGGGCTGCTAAAGAAACTCCCGTCAACCGCCGCACCAGCCTCTGGGATCAACCACGGGTTATCCCAGCTATCCCCTCCGAGGAAGGTTGTCGTGATGCCAATCTCCTCCCTCGCTTGGCGAACTACTAGCGGGAGTTCGGGAATGAAACCGGTGCAGAATACCACGTCTGGCATAGATTCGGCAATTGCGGTGAGTTGTGCCGTGAAATCCGTATCTCCCGCCATGTAGAACGGTTCACTCACGACGTCACCGCCGTAAGCCGTAAAGTTGGCGATGAATGTTTTTGACAACCCTTCCGAATAGACATCTCCCGCGTGCGTGAGAACGGCTGCGGTTTTAGCTTCCAAATCTTCGACGGCAAACTGCGCCATCACTTTGCCCTGAAAGTCGTCGGTGAATGCCGCCATAAACACGAAGTTACCGGCAGCGGTGACGGCGGGGTTGGTCGCACCCGTGGTTATCATCGGTATCCCGTAGCGCTGTGCAATCTCACCAACGACCACGGCATGAGTCGAACGATTGGGTCCTGCGATCGCCGTTACGCCGTCCTTGGTTATCAGCTCCTCTGTTATCCCAGCGACATACTCGGTGTCACTGACATTCTCGCTAAGTAGGCGTTGCGTCGGTATGCCGTGAGGTACCAACTCTATCGGCGTACCACGCACGCTTCCCTCTTCATTCAATTCGTTCACCGCCAATTCCGCGCCGTAGCGGCTGTTATTTCGGTTCGGCGTGGTATAGATAAAGCCGATTTTAACAGCTTCACCATCCTCGCTCGGCAACGGGTCAAGCAACCGTTGAAGTTGGTCGCACCCGGCGAACAGAAAGGCAGCAAGTAATAGCGGTACGCAAAGCCAGTCGATAAATCCGCGTGGGATCCGTTGAATGCGCAGATTTGGCATTAAGAATTTCCTCTTCGTCAGTCTTTTCATGTCGTGTCAATTCGCAAATTGACTATCTAATCTACGATGGAAGTTGTGTCCAACCCGTCACATGCGGCGGCAACAGAAGCGGCCGTTTTGAGGCAACAACCTCGGCTCGAAGCCGCTGAGGAAGCGTCTCTATGTCGACCTCTTCCGCGGTGACAATCCCGTAGGCTTCCATAAGTGGAAGTATGCTGCGAAAACTGTTGGCGATGAATTGGTAACCGCCCCACGCCTCCGCGGCGCCCATCGGTGCCGTATAACGTAGAGTGGGTTCCGGAAAACCGGCGTCCAGAAAAGCGCCGTACAAGTCAAAGCCCATTCCGGTATGCGCGCCTGAACGCTTAAAGACCTCAACAGCCCACTGTGCTAAGTTGTTCATCAAGGGGGTATGATCCGCATAAAACGCCTCTATGGAGGTGAAATCGACCTCTTGGAAAGCAACGATAGCGCCAGGGCGCAGGCGCGTTGTAAGCTGTTTCAAGGCATCTGCCGGATCCGCCATATACATCAGGACGAGGCGTCCGACAAGTGCGTCGAAGTCGTTCGTAAGATCCAGTGTTCGCGCATCCCCTGCCAGGAATTGAATGTTTGCGAGTCCGGCTCCCTGAGCCCGTGCGCGGGCGGTGTCGAGAATCTCGGCGTTCACATCCACGCCAATAACTTCCCCGTCTGCACCGACGAGTTCTGCCGCGGCCATCGCAACATCACCAGCGCCGCTACCTATGTCGAGGACTTTCATCCCGTTGAAGAGTCCCGCCTCCTCAAGGAGACGTTTCGTCACGTCCTCGTATAAGCCTGACTGCTGAATTAACCGTTCCGTCTCCTCTTTGGTGCGTCCCATTGTGTATGTTGCATCGCTTTTCTGCTCACTCATGCCGATTATTTCTCCTTCCGGATGTTAAATGAAGTCAAACAGGATTATTCAAATCCTACGAATAAACAAGTGGAATCGCTCATCTACATTTACTGAGATTGCAATTACGGTTGGATCAGTTTATGGAACCGTGCTTCGCCATCAACGATGCGGTTGATGAACGCGCTTTTCGACGCGTGCCGGTTGTCATCGTATCCGGAGATGAACGTCGCGCCGCTATAGTTTTTCGTAGCTGCAATCTGATCGCGAATCTCCGTCGGCGTCAATTCGGGCGCGCGGCGCATCGCCTGCACCGCCAGTCTAAGCGCATCATATCCCAGCGCCGCCCCGCCGTCGGGCGGGATGCCGAAGATTGAGGTGTAGGTGTCGATGAACTGGTGCGCGTCCTTACCCAACGACCCAGGTGGAACGTCCGCCCAGAAAAACGTGGAAAAGTAACTCCCCTCAAGAATCGCGCCACTTTGGGCAATCAACGCCGCATTGTCCCAACTATCCCCGCCGAGCAGAATTCCCGTAATGCCGAGTGTCCGTGCTTGTTCAACCACCAGCGGGATTTCGGCAGAGAACCCCGGCAGAAAAAAGACATCCGGCGCCGATTCGGCGATTGCCGTCAATTGCGCTTTGAAATCGGTGTCTCCCCTCGCGTAAAATTCCGCAACCACAACTTCGCCTCCGAACGCCGTGAAGTTGTCGATAAAGGTTTGGGACAATCCTCCCGAATAGAGCGAACCGCTGCGAGTGAGCACCGCCGCTGTCTTCGCCTCCAAATCTTGTGCCGCGAACTGAGCCATCACCTTTCCCTGAAAGTCGTCGGTAAACGCCGACATGAACACATAATCACCCGCAGCGGTAACCGTCGGGTTGGTAGCAGTGGTCGTCACCATCGGTATTTCGTGCGCTTGGGCAACCTCCCCGATAGGGACGGCATAACGCGATAGATTGGGACCAATAATTGCGGATACCCCCTCCTCAACAATCAACGCCTCTGCTATCTCCACGGCGTGCTCATCGCCGGTAATGTTTCCGCGCGCGACCAATCTGATAGGAGTGCCGTGCACACCGCCCTCCGCATTCAGTTTTCGTTCCGCCAGTTCCGCGCCGTTCAAGCTGTGGCTCCGGTTCGTGCTGCTGTAGATGAAGCCGATTTTAATGACATCTTCTTCTCCATCCGGCAACGATGTGAGGACACGTTGTGCCTCCTCACACCCGCTAAACAGCGTCAACATTGCGACGACCAAGATGTAGTAAACAACAGGATGTGGAATTAGTCCGACAATCCTACCCTCTCTTCCTAAAAGTTTCAGATTTTCTCGATATGTCAATTAATCTCTCCTCGGCGTTTAGTAGGTTATTATTTGTTGCGGATTGCGAATTATGGCAAAGCAATAGCTTTTTAGCTCGACTAATTGGGTTTTCTGAATACTACGTTAAATCTCAAAGTAGCCGTTTGGTTAACCGATTCCGAGGTCACTTCCACACCCAAATCCGGGAACGGAGTCACCCACTGCTCTGGCTTGTAGCTGGTGTAGCGTCCTTCGAGTTCAAGCCACGTATGATGGAAGAGTTTCTTTTCCAGCCCAACACCTCCCGTCCATCCCGGAACCCAAAAATTTTCTGTAGCCCTACCTGAATTATACTCGCTAGCGGCACACGGTTCCGGTTTGAAACATCCGTTGTAATGAGCCTCGAATCGAGACCTCGCGATGCAGATACCTCCGAGCGCATAAACGTTCGCTTTCCATGATTTTAGCGGTCCCGGATTACCACCTAGCTTGAGCGTGAATCCATAGTTGTCGTCCCTCTCAAACGTCCAATTCTCGGACCAACTCTCTCCAAGTTGGTTTGGTCCTTTAGAGCTTCCCTTTTCCTCAATATCTCCGTATACTCTACCCTCGTGGAAGAGTAAAATGTCAAACTCACCGCTTAGGAAAAAACCACCTGAACCGAGCAACTTACGGAAGCCAAAGACATAACCGAATCCGCTAATACCTCCGCTGCTATCCGATTCAGCACGGTTTACCTTGCCCTTTTGAGTTGACACATTCCGTGGATTCGTATTATCGACGGTCTTGGTATAGGAGGCATCGACAAACTCGGCTATAATTGCATCTGTGACGTAAATACCTTCATTCGCATCCGCAACCTTCATGAGCGCCAACGCAGCAAGACACAAGCACAATGAAGTTACGATTTTCCATATACTTTTTCTTCGGCGCATCTCGGTCAATCCCATTCTCCGGTAGAGCCTCTTCCCGACTCGCTTTGATTGCAGAATTCTGTCTCCATTTAATCGCGAGTCAAACGTTGCACCCATCGAATATTATACTCGCATTCCCAAGTAGATGCAAGCCGTCAAGAGTTCCCAAACCTCACTATAAGTTTGACAATCCCGCGCCTAAACTGCTATAAGAGCGGCGGTGGTGAAACCGCCTGATATAACTGTTCGGCAGATGGTAATCCAACCTGTATCTACCGAAGCGGAGGTAATGTGTAACCGAATAATGGCGAATCTTCTTCTATCGGGGTTGCTCATCCTCGTTACCGTCGTCTGGGGGTGGACGTTTGTCGTGGTTCGGGATTCGGTCATGGCGTACTCCGTCCTTGGCTTCTTGACTCTTCGATTCACCATCGCCTCGCTGTGTCTCGGTCCTATTTCATTCAAGCGGCTGAGGCGCGGGACGTTTGTCGCCGGTGCCGGAATCGGAATATGCTTGGCGGGCGGTTACCTGCTTCAAACCTACGGACTGCGCTACACGACTCCAACCAACTCCGGTCTCATCACCGGGCTGTTTGTCGTCTTTGCGCCGGTCGCCGGTCTTGCCCTGTTTAGAGCCCGCATTGACCGCGTTTTTCTCTTACCGTTGGGAGCGTGCTTGGTTGGAACACTTCTGCTTGTGGGGGATAGCCCGGAAGAGATTCGTATCGGGGACGGACTCACCCTCGGCTGCGCCGCCTGCTTCGGACTGCACATCGCCCTGCTGTCTCATTATGCACATCGCCACGACGCCACCGCCCTTGCGCTAGCGCAGATGATTGCAACCGCACTGCTATGCGGTATACCATGGCTGTTCTTCGAGAGCCCTTCGTTTCCACCCGGACACGTGTGGTTCGCTCTGGTCATCACCGGCGTGCTCGCGTCCGCCCTTGCTTTCGCCGTACAGACGTACGTTCAACAGCGTTTGCCGGCAACCAGAACGGCTATCATTCTGACGATGGAACCGGTTTTCGCCGTGTTTTTCGGCTATATGTTAGCCGGAGACCGGCTGTCATGGGTTCAGATTATCGGCGCGCTCCTGATATTAGTCGCAATCGCCGCGAGCGAAGTTCTCCCAGCCCTGAAGCGTAACTGAATCCGCTTTGCAATATCGGAACTGTCAATTCTCAATGCACTCGTCACCTTCCATTCTTCCGGTCGTCCACCCTTCTATTCTTCCAGCCCTTTTACACTCCCCACCGTTGCCGCATCTCCTCCATCGGAACCGTTTCGCCCTTCGTCCACGCATAATGAGCGATAGGATCTTCGCCAATCCAACGCTCATCCACCGGTTCGTCGGCGCGTTGATACCGGGTGTCGGTGCTTAGTCGAAAGCGGTTAGTGGTGTTATCCAGCGAGGCGTGCATGGTATACATGCCAAAGATTAGCACATCTCCCATCTCGAATGAACTCGTACCCCACTTTCCGCCATAGCGATCAACCAATTCGACGGGGTCATATGAAAACGAACCGGTAACGTGATCCCTGTCAACGTCCATTTCCGCGTAAGTTCGCCTAATCGCCTCAAACCGATGCGAACCGACGAGTAGCATCAGAGGCCCCAATTCAAACGGAACATCGTCGAGCGGCGTCCAGCAGGTAAGAACGCGCTTCGTGCCGCGCCCCATATAAACGATGTCGTAGTGTGCGCCCGAAAATCCTCCCGGCGGAATCACACGCAGCCACTTAAAGTCGTACGTGATCACCGGTGCGTCGAAATACATCTCGCAGAAGTCCATGATCTCCGGTGATTCGACTACGTCCAGGAATGCGGGATCGTGGGTCACCTCCTTGTTACCTCCGGGAAATCTACCCCGTTTGCCCGCCGCCGGAACGCCCTGCGATAGCGGATAGGATGTATCGAGTTGTCCGTTCTCGTCGAGTTTTTCGAGAAGGAACTGACGGGCGGCTTGGACCTTTCTTCGGTTGTGAAGCTCACGAATGAGCAGATAACCGTCCTCTTCAAGTCGCGCATTCAACGCGTCCGAATTGCCGAGGAGATTGTTGGCTTCGCGCAGCATGCCCAGATATTTTCCGTTCAACTCCAACGGGTGTTTATTCATCGTAAGAATCATGTGTACCTCCAGTGTTGGCGCACTCGGTTCGGATGAAGGGATTCGTGCCAATTATAGATTTCGTTTCAAGGCGTGTCAACGGAAAACAGCCCGTCAGGAGCCGCAGGGGGGTCACGCCGCTGTTGTTTCCTCCCGCTATGATGTGATAACATGGTGGGAAAGATAATATCTTGGATAGAAGGATGAAATCATGGACGACAAGAGAGGTTACCAGCATCAAGCACTGACAGTTTGCACGCTCGGCGGGGCGCAGGTGGGCAAAACCTCACTTACCGCAGCGATGACAAAGGTGGTGTCTCGAATCGGCTCAACGCCGGTAGACGCGGGCGACGTCGAATCACAACCGCCGTTTCACCACCCGATTGGCGATGGCGTGGGTCTCGATTATCGCGCGGTCGACTATGAGACGAGCGGGAGACACTACACGCACATCGACTGTGTGAGCCACCTGGATACCGTCAAGATGCTGATTGCCGGATCGCCAGAGGTGGGAGGGGCAATTTGGGTCGTAAGCGCGGTCGATGGGGTAACCGAATCGTCCGAGACTCAAATTCGGCTTGCACGCCAAACTCAGGTTCCCGTCATCATTGCGTTTCTCAACCAAACCGATAGGGTTGAAGATCCCGAGTTGATTGAGATTTGCGCGGTGGAGATTCGCGAACTCCTCACGGATTACGGTTACGAGGTGAACAACTCCCCGATTATCGTTGGTGACGCGCTGAAAGCGCTGAGATACAAGGGGCACAATCTTGATTCGGTGGACTGGAAGCCGATTGTCGATCTGATACTTGCGATGGGCGGGTGTATGCCCCAGCCGATTAACCCGGCGAATCTGCCGCTGCTCATGCCGATACGTGAAGTATCCGACGATCCGAAAGGGATATCGACACTGCGCGGCGATGTCATCCAAGGTGGGCTAGCTGTCGGACACGCCGTTGATGTTGTAGGGAAAGGGGAGCGGGTCAAAACGCGCTTGGTCGCGTTGAGTGATGATGAGGTGCAGGTCGATGCCGAGCCAGGCTGGATTTCACCGGGACAGGTAGTGTCGGAACCGAAAAGCATTAAATCCCATACCGTCTTCGAAGCGGCGGTCTACGTTATGACACCGGAGGAATGCAAAACGCACGTGCCGCTGGTCGGCAACGATAAACCCGAAATCCATCTGTGGACAATTGATGTCACCGGGCACCTTCGCCTGCCGCCCGATATTCCGATGGTCAACCCGGGCGAGCACGCCCATGTGTCTATCGCTCTTGACGTGCCGATGGCGCTTCAGGTCGGCACACGGTTTGAGATTAAGAAGATGGGAGCACGGATCGGGATGGGCGTCGTAACCGAAGTCGTAGAGTGAAGCGAAGGCAAGGAAAATATGGCGGTTGAACGTGTCGTCTTAACGTTTCTGTAATATGGATAGCAAAGCCGTTTATGGAAAGCCGAAAGATTGGAAGGGTAGGATAGTCGGGACTTGCGTAAAGAGCAGAAATGGTAGATTTCCGAGATAATCACATGTTGCAGGGCTATTGTAGGGGACGCAGATCTGCGTCCCCTACAATAGACTGATCTTCAGACAGGTTTTTGATGCCGACTTTAGACAGTCTTCATTCTTCGCCATAGACGCCAATCTTTCGATACCGCTCATATCGATCTTGGACGAGTTGCTTCGCATCAATCTCAAGCAATGCGTTGAGGTGCTTTCGGATAGCCATCTTGACCCGCCGGGTGGCAAGTGAGACATCCCGGTGCGCCCCGCCGATAGGTTCAGGGATGATTTCATCGATAATCGCCAGTTTCAACAGATCATCCGCAGTGGGCTTCAACCCCTCCGCGGCTTCGGGGGCGTGCTGCCCCTGATCTTTCCACACAATCCCGCTGCACGCCTCCGGAGGAGCGACGCAGTACACCGCATGCTCCATCATGAGCACCCGATCGCCAACCGCAATGGCTAACGCGCCTCCGCTGCCTCCCTCGCCAATCAGGACAACAATAATCGGCACGCGCAACGACGCCATCTCGGCGAGATTCTCCGCGATCGCCATGGCTTGGCCATATTCCTCCGAGCGTCGATCGAAGTGGGCGCCCGGGGTATCGACAAAGCAAATCAGAGGCAATCCAAACTTGTCCGCCAATTTCATCACGCGCCGCGCCTTGCGGTAGCCCTCCGGGTGCGTGTAGCCAAAATTCATCTCTTGCCGTTCTTCAAGATTTGTGCCCTTCTGCTGAGCTAAATAGGCGATGGAGCGCCCGTCAAACCGCGCCAACCCGGCGATCAGTGCGCGGTCATCCGCGTGCAACCGATCGCCGCGCAACTCGAAAGGATCATCAAAGAACGCGCGGATATAAGTCGACGCCTGTGGACGCTGCTCGTGCCGCGCCAGCCACACTTTATCCCAGCGGGTCAGTTTTTGAAACGCCTGCTTCGTGAGGCTGGCAAGGTTCTTCTCAAGCGCCTCTATTCCCGGCGTAACGTCAAATTCGGGGTTGGCTTCAGCAAAGCCTCTGAGTTGGGTTATTTGCTGATCGAGTTCAGTCAGTGGTTTTTCAAAGCTCAGTGGTTTCGACTGCACGTCTATAATCTCCGTCTGTCAATCACGACTGTCGGGCAAACTGCTTGCCCGGCATTTGCTGGACGATCCCCTTGAGTTCAAGTATAACAAGCGTTCCGGAGACTTTGTTCATTGGTAATTCCGTTGTTCGCGCAATTTGATCGATATGCGAAGATGGGACCTCGATAGCCTCAAGAACAGCTTGTTCATCAGTGCTTAGCTTGGGTGTCGATCGTATTGACGGTTTTACCGCGGGCGTTGCTTCACTACCGGTTGACGGATCTCGGTTAGGAACTTTGGCAGAAAGATTGGAGTCAGAGTGTTCCCGAGACGAGACACTATCATCGAAAGTGAGTTGAGCCGGTGAAGAAGTGAAGGATGGGGTCAAACGCCGGTCCGGGAACGACTCCCAAATGTCGTCGATAGCGTTTATCAATTTCGCACCTTCGTTAATCAGTTGATGCGACCCCTTCGATTGCTTGGAAAATATCTGCCCCGGCACGGCGAACACCTCTCGTCCCTGCTCCGCGGCGTGGCGCGCGGTAATCAGCGATCCGCTGCGAACCGACGCTTCGACCACTACCGTCCCCGAACTCATCCCGCTCACCAGACGGTTGCGGCGCGGGAAGTTCTTTGGAAACGGCGGTACCGACATTGGAAATTCCGAAATTAACGCCCCGGATTCCACAATCTCATCCGCCAAATCTCTATTTTCGTCGGGGTAGATTTGACTCAAGCCATTGCCGAGTACAGCAATTGTGCGTCCGTTCCCCTGGAGTGCCCCTTGGTGTGCGCACGTGTCAATTCCTCTCGCAAAACCGCTGACGACGGTAACACCGTTCTCGGCGAGTTGTTGACTCAATTGCCGGCTAATTGTCTTGCCGTAGTTTGTCGGACTTCGAGTCCCGACGATGGTTATACTCGGCGCATCCGGTTCACCGAGGTCGCCCCGCACATAGAGCAATGGCGGGGGATCGGCAATCTCTTTAAGGAGCATCGGGTAGGCGCTGTCATTGACGGCGATTAAGTGGCAATTGTGCGCCTCAATAAGCTCCAATTCTTGGCCTGGGGAAACACGAGATTTACCGCGAATCAACCGTTGACTGACATTTGGCGGCAGCCCTTCAACGTGAGTTAACTCTTCCAGTGTCGCGTCTAAAGCTCTCTGCGCGGAGCCAAAGACAGCCAACAGACGTTGTATGGTTTGATACCCCACTCCGGGAATGATACTGAGATGGACTAAACTCTTCGTCTCCTCGGAGAATATCATCTACACGGCTCACTCGCTTGCTACCGGTGTTACCGGTTCCTCTGGCGGCAGAGCGTAGTAAACTTCAATCTCTCGAATTTTCCTATACGTTAGAACAGGAGCTCCGCCATCACTTCTTTGTGTCCGCTTCCCGCCACCGACGCGCCGCGACTCCCAAGCGCGCGGAACTAACAGCCGCAGCTTGCGAGACATTACCGGTTTCTTAAACTTCGTGTCGTATTTCTCTCGGACATGATCCTTGACGTCGCGAAGGACTTGCCATTCCTCTTGATCGTCCAAATACTGAATCTTGAAATATTCCATCTCGCCGATGTCGGCTTTGATCACAACTCGCTGTATCTTCTGAGGGTTAAGCCACTCAAGGACGGCTTCGCTGTATTTGTCGGCTTCCAATTGCGATTCTTTATCCTTTTCATCTTCAACGATTGGCCCGGTTTCACCTTCTGTGTACAAATTGTCGTCGTGAAATCTAGAATTGACATCCCGACTCGTGGCTTCAATGGCGAGATTTTTACTCCATTGTACCTTGGGGCCGGTGCTCACACAACTCGCGAGCAACGCTGCGACTAAGATACCGAGTAAAAACGTAAATGCTGCAGAACGCATATTCTTCCTCCTTCTGTATTGTAAATTTTCCGCAATGTCCTAACTCTAGCCATCAGTCCTAGGGCTGGAACTTTCCATTAATGTGAATGACTCATTATATTAAAGATTTCAAGCAAATGCAAGTGGACAGAATCCGGGTATTCAAAATCTCCTCGTGTTGGTTCATGCAGTTCAAACTCCAAGAATGCTCAGTCCCGCGATTTACTGCTGAAGAACACAATTCTCGAGGCTGATTGAATTGAACTACTTCAAAAATCAATACGTACGTCCGATGTTGCTTAAGCTGCTGCTCATCCGGCAATCGAAAACGAGCGCTACTTCAGCAAGTCATCAAGTTCTTTCTCGCGGGAATCGAGTACTGCCTCGGCTTCCTTTTCCGCGACTTCCTCTGCCGATTGATAGCCGTATAACTCCACCTCAAAGATTTCCCCAGCCGCGCGGCGGTGGGCTCCGTGTCCGCGTCCACCGCCGGTGCGCGCCCTGTGCCTGCGTCGGAGTTCTGCATCGTCGCTCGTCGACAGTATGCGGACCCTAATTCTTTCCGTAGGAAATGCGGTCCTTAAGGAAATATCTATAGGGTTTTTCTGTACGCTCTTGATCTCTCCGACCAGTTTCCAATTGACCCGGTCTCCGGTACCGCCGCCTTTATCGGCTAACACGTCGAATGTCTTCAAATTCTTTGAATGAACGACCATTCGGCTAATCTTCCGTTTTTTCGGCAACGTGATAATCACCTCGGACGCCGGGGTCGCGCCGTACAGGTTTTGGGTATCTACAGGAAACAGCGTTTTGCCGAGAGTCTTCAGGTTTCCATCGATCATTTCAGGGCTTGTTGACTTTACGCCCTCCATAAGCGCGTAATTCTCACTCCATTCCTGCTTTGAGATGACTTTGGCGCAGGCAGAAATGCCCAAAAGGCAGACAAACAGCAACACGAAAACAATTGGACGGGACATTTTGAACTCCTTGTGTAATGAGAATCGGGATAATAGGTTCTTCACACGGTTGAATAGCCGCTGAACCCGACATCCCAAATTATAATACGATTTTCTTTAGTAATTTTCACGTGGTGCGGCACCTTAATCGGTGATTTTCCAGGTTACGTCTTGACGAGTATCTTGCAATTCGATGTTAAGTTGTTTCAACCTGTCGCGAATTTTGTCCGCGGTATCCCAATCTTTACGCTGCCTCGCCGTTTGACGGACATCTATGATGAGTTTCATTAACTGATCCATCATCTCCGAGTTCGCAGCATCGGAATCGGTCAATTCGCTGTATATACCAAGTACTTCACACTTCTCTTTTAGACCACTATATCCTCGACCCAACGCCGCTTTTGTGGTATCGGAAAGGTTATCGCCCGCTGTTGAAAGTGTTAGGTTGACTTCGCCGACAAATTTGAAAATCTCTCCTATCGCCTTCGCCGTATTGAAATCGGCATCCATGGCGTGCTCAAATCCGGTTCGCATGGATTGAACCGCGTCAAGAATTGAGACTTCGGCTTCACCGAGAGTATCGGTGTCTAGAAGACCCGGGTCGGTGACACTTTGGAACGGTTTTAACGCATCTAGACAATTATTCAAACGTCGTATCGCGCTGCTCGACTCCTTTAGGCTCGTTGAACTATAGTCCAATGGATGGCGGTAGTGCGCCGAAATTAGGAAATGGCGAATCGCTTCTGCGGAATAATCCCTTAGTGCATCGCGCACAAAAATGAAATTCCGTTCCGACTTTCCCATGCGCTGTCCATTTACCCGCAAGAATGCCACATGCATCCAATATCGCGCAAAAGGCTTTCCCGTCGCCAGCTCGCTTTGGGCGATCTCATTTTCATGATGCGGAAATTGGAGATCTTGTCCGCCGGCATGAATGTCAATCGTCTCGCCAAGGTGCTTCATCGCCATTGCGGAACATTCGATGTGCCACCCGGGGCGCCCCTTTCCCCAGGGACTGTCCCACCACGGTTCTCCCGGCTTGGCTTTCTTCCAGAGGTCGAAATCACGAGCGTCCTCTTTTCTCTCGTTGACTTCGACTCGTGCTCCGGCAAGCAAATCTTCGGGGCGGCGATGAGAGAGTTTTCCGTATCCGCAGAAGGAGTCCACGCGGTAATACACATCCCCGTCCACGGCGTATGCGGCTCCCTTATCCATCAGGATTTGGATTAAATCAACAATCTCCGGTATATGTTCGGTCGCCCTCGGATGAACGTTTGCCGCACGAATCCCAAGACACTCCGAGTCCTCAAAATACGCTTCCGAATTACTCTTGGCGAGCAACGACGCGTCTTGTCCGAGTTCTGCCGCACGGTTGATAATCTTATCATCAATGTCGGTCAGGTTCTGCACCAACTTGACCGAGAATCCTTTGTATTCGAGGTAGCGGCGAACAATGTCGGAAACCAAGAATGTTCGGGCATTGCCGATGTGGAAGAAATCGTAGACCGTGGGACCGCAACTGTACATTAATACTTTGCCGTCTTGAAGCGGGACGAATTCTTCCAGTTGCCGGCTTAGCGAATTATAAATGTTTAATCCCATCTATTGCCTCTTGAAAATGATGCTTGACTCCCGTAACATGACCCTTAATCCCGACGCTCAACCAAACTGACAATCGCTTGGGCTGCGATTGCCTCCTCCTTGCCAACGACGCCTATCCCCTCCGACGTTGTGGCTTTGACGCTAACCTCATTGAGGGAAAGATTTAAGGTTTCGGCGAGTCGTCCCCGCATTTCAGGAATATGAGGCGCCAATTTGGGTCGTTGAGCAATGATTGTACTGTCCACATTCTGAACGAGGTAACCCAAATTCTCGACTTTGACTTTCGCCTTTTGGAGCAGAATCAGACTGTTTATCCCTTCATACGCGGGGTCCGTATCCGGGAAATGTGACCCAATGTCGCCAAGCGCCGCGGCGCCCAAAATCGCATCGATTATAGCATGAGTCAGTACATCCGCGTCCGAGTGCCCCAACAACCCCAGCGTATGCGAAATTTCGACACCGCCCAGAATCAATTTGCGGTTCGGCACGAGTCGGTGAAGGTCGTAACCGATTCCTACGCGCATGTCCTCCTCTTCAGCGCTTCGGCAATAATCAAATCGTCTGGAGTAGTAATCTTCAAGTTGGAATCACTTCCCGAGACGATTTTCACCTTGAAACCGAGTTGCTCGACAAGCATGGCATCATCGGTTGCGGTTACCCCCTTGCGCTGTGCCAACGCGTGTGCGTCCAACAGCACCGATGCACGAAATGCTTGAGGCGTCTGCACAGCCCAAAGTGTATCCCGATCCGGTGTGTCCACGATAAATCCGTCCGCGCTTGCTACCTTGACTGTATCCTTTACAGGGACGGCTGCTACCGCCGCTCCCCACTCGTCAGCCGCCTCAATACAAGCAAAGATAACCTCATCTGTCACAAACGGACGCACCCCGTCATGAACGACGACACAATCTACATCGGACGGTAAAGATTGAAGACCATTGAACACGGAAGCTTGGCGTGTCAGTCCGCCGACAACCAAGTCTCTCACCTTCTGGAAAGCATTCGGAGCGATAACGCTCGATTGGCAGAACTCCAGATCGGCGTCATCAACAATCACGGAGATTGTATCGATAACCGGATTTCGATCAAATGCGCCAATTGTATGTACGAGAATCGGTTTGTCACCCAGATTAAGGTACGGCTTTTTCACCGAGGTCCGCATTCGGCTTCCACTACCAGCCGCGGGGATAAGAGCGCATATCTTCTGATTCGTTTGCGTCCACTTCATCGGCTTTTCTACGGGTGAAAATCATCTGTCCCGCGCTCGTCCTCAACATCTGCGTGACGACAACATCGATAATCTGCCCCACATGAGACTTGCCGCCCTCAACAATAACCATCGTCCCATCATCAAGATAGCCGACACCTTGATTCAGTTCCTTGCCCTCTTTGAGAACGTGGACCTGAATAATCTCGCCAGCCACCACAACGGGTCGAACCGCATTGGCAAGCGCATTGATGTTCAAAACGGTCACGCCCTGCAACTCTGCAACTTTGCTCAAGTTGAAGTCGTTCGTCACGATTTTCGCATCCAACTCTTGGGCGAGACGAACCAGCTTCGCGTCGACCTCGGCGATGTCCGGGAAATCCTCCTCGGTGATATCGACCTCCATGTCGGGGTCATTCTGCAAATCGCGCAAAATCTTAAATCCACGTCGCCCCTTGTTTCGACGGAGCTGTTCCGTGGAATCCGCGATGTGCTGTAACTCATTCAAGACAAATCTCGGTATCACAATGATGCCCGTAAGAAATCCCGTTTGGCAAATTTCCAGAATTCTGCCATCAATAATTACACTGGTATCCAGAATCTTGTAGCTTGGTGACGAGGAGGACGCCCCTTGCGCGGATCGAGAGAAAAGTCCAAAGTTTTTTCGTCTGCGATAGATAATCATCATCCCGGCATAGCTCATCACGAGAACTGTGCCCATCCTTACCATCGGGTTTACCGTGGTCGTTTGAGACATAATGTGAATAACTAAACCAGCTATTATAAGACCAAAGGTCAGCCCAACTAGAGAGGCAAAGAAATCTCGAAGTAACGGACGCGGGACGGATGATTCAAGCCCAATGGCAATGATAGCGATGATTAGCGCCACAGCACCTCCATAGTTACCATCAATGCCATAACCGAAGGCAGCACTCAAGATCATGAAGATTGCACGGATAATCCAGATCTGCATATCAGTCACCTTCTTTCACGTTTTCGATAAGTTAGACACGTTGGTAGGAATTAGGATTAGGTTTGGTTAACGGATTGACTCGTAAGATTACACACAACAGAGATATATAGCACGATGTGATGGTGCGCTTAACAAGCTTCAGTATGAAAGTTTGTATGCTAAAGCGAATGAATGGGATTGGAAGTAACGAAGAGCGGAGGGTTAGACGATTTCCGCCATCGTCACCATCAATCCTGCGGGGCGGATAATTGGTAAACGTCCTTTGAACCCTCCCCGGAAATATAAAATATGGCAACTGTTTAGCTCAACCAAGAATAGTGGCAGAATTTATTTGACATGTATTGCTCCCGACTATCGGCAGGGGGTATCCTTTGATTATATGTGGGAGGGGCATCTTGCCCCGATTCCCCGCGTTCACAATGAATCAACGCATTTAATAATTATGCAACGGAAACCGATTTCGTTAGGGCATCCCTCCCACATCGGGGCAAGATGCCCCTCCCACTGGTTGTGTCCCTCATAATCGGGTACATGGACGGACTCACCTTCGACTGTGGAATAAAGTGATTGTTCTGCATTTTCTGCAAGAAATCAATGGACTAAACAGTTTCAAAATATGTAATCCAAACCTGCTTAAAACAGAGTGTTTAGTACGTCATGGAGATTCTTTGCACCAAACAACTCAATGTCCTCGGTTAAGTCCAGTCCTTTGCGATTCGTTTCCGGCAGGATTGCTCGTTTGAAACCGAGTTTTGCCGCTTCGCGCAACCGCTTGTCAATATGCGCAACGGGGCGGACCTCACCGCCTAATCCAACTTCGCCAATCAGGACAGTATATAGGTCAATCGTAATGTCGCGGTGGTTAGATATAATTGCTGTGACAATCCCGAGGTCAATCCCGGGTTCATCTACACGAACACCTCCGGTGATGTTGACAAATACGTCCGAGTCGCCGATATTCAACCCTAAACGTTTATGCAACACGGCGACCAGCATCGCAATTCTTTGGCGATCCACCCCGGCGGTCGTGTTGCGCGGGAAAGCGAAGTTTGATGGCGAAACGAGCGCCTGAAGTTCCAATAGCAGAGGGCGCGTACCCTCAATACTTGACACGACAACAGAGCCCGAAATGTTTTCCTGCCTATCTCCAAGGAATAGCACGGACGGGTTCTCTACATCCACCAACCCGCGGCTCAGCATTTCAAAAATCCCAATTTCGTTGGTCGATCCAAATCGATTCTTGACCGCGCGCAATACCCGATAGATATGCTGCTGTTCACCTTCAAAATAGAGCACGGTATCCACAATGTGCTCCAACATTCGCGGTCCTGCCAACGCTCCATCTTTGGTAACGTGACCCACGAGCATAACCGGTATGTCGTTGCTTTTTGCGAGGATCAGCAACTGCCCCGCACATTCGCGTATTTGAGTTACGCTGCCGGGCGCGGACTGCAACCCCGGTAGATAGACTGCCTGAATCGAATCGATGACCACCATGCTGGGCTTAACCGCTGCAATGTGGCTCTCGATCTGTTCAAGGTCGTTTTCGCACAACACAAGCAACGCCTCTGATGAGAGCCCGAGGCGGTTCGCTCGGAGTTTGGTCTGGGCGGCAGATTCTTCGCCGGTAACGTATAGCACCGTGCCGTAAACCCGACTTACGGCATCACTAGCTTGCAATAGCAGCGTCGATTTGCCGATGCCCGGATCGCCGCCAATCAGTATGACAGATCCGGGAACAATTCCATCGCCAAGCACGCGATCAAATTCACGAATGCCGGTGAGGAGCCTATCTTCTTCGCTTGCGGCAATCTCTCTAATCGGCTCTGGTTGACGAGACGGCTTTCCTATTGTGCGATGCGCCGGCGACGACGTGTCGAACTCGATTTCTTCGGTAAGACTGTTCCACTTTTGGCATTCGGGACACCTGCCAAGCCATTTGAGAGAAACGTATCCGCATTCCTGGCAGACAAACTGTCGACGTTCTTTTGCCATTGGTGTTCGACTTGGGGATTCAGGCGAATAACCGGATTACCAATTACTTCCAACCAATCGGATCCCCGCCGTGTAACGAATGTCATCAGTGAGGTTCTCGGCGCCGATGATCAGATGTCCGTAACGGAAGAAACGCCATACCGCCTCTGCATTGAGTTCCGGGTTTTTGCTGGTAAGGTGAAATCCTTCAACGGTCAACCCGAGCCGCCGAGCAAACAACCACACGTCCATCCCCAGTCCAGCCCTTGAACGCATAAATCCCACCCGCCCGCGAAGGCGTCCATCCAAGAAATCTTGTGCATACTGGGACTCAAACTTTACATCTTTATCCCGCATCCCAAATCCAAATCGGAGGCGCTGCGTTAGCGATGGCAGCAACACCAGTGCGAATTCATTATGAAGGCTCTCCTCAAGACTGAGATAACGAAGTTCATAATCCCATGCCAATTCCGGAGGTTTGAGATCGCCAAACCGCTCGTCCACCTTCCCCGAAAAGCTGTAAATCTCTCCTACGGTATCCTTGATTGTTTTTAATGTCTCGCGCGCTTCATTGACCGTGTCGGGTTTGTTCAACAGTTGGGCTAAACTTCCGTCGCCATGCTGGACTTTCTCAAGGATTTGGTTGAGATTCTTAGGAAGTTCCTCCAGTTCAGCGGTTATCTCCGCGATATCAGTCAGAATTTGATTGAGTTTCGGGGCGTCGGATTCAATGAGTTCTCGACTTTCGGCGACCAAACCAGAAAGTTCGGAGTTCAGTTCGCCGAAATCTTTTCGTAGCTGTTGGGAAAGTTGATGAAAATCGGAAGATCCGGCATTCAGGTCTGCAACAATCTGATCAATCGAATCGGAGTTTCGATCCACGAGGTCGATCACTGAACTTGTAATTGCATCCACTCGTTCACGGAGGAGCCGAGAGTCTCCCGCCAGTTGTTCCAACAACTGATTCACACGCCCAAGCGTTTGTTTGAAACGTTGATCATTCTCGGTAGCTAATCGCTTAACGATTTCGGCTGTTTCTTGCGTGTTGTTGCTTGCTTGTTCTACCGCCTCTCCCGTCAGAGCCACGAGCTGCCGCACCTCTACTATGCTCTGCTGTATGTTCTCTTGATTCAGTTGTATAAGTTCATTTGCCGATTGAACGAATTGTGTTGTCTCGCTGATAACCTGTTTAGATTGTTGAAGGAAATCCTGTATTCCCACCGGAGATTGACCGGTTAACGGTAGATCGGAAGGTTTCAGAAGCGGGCTGTCCACAGGTCCATTGACTAAATCAATGTAAGCCTCTCCTACAAAGCCGATGATCCCAATCTTGACTGTGCAGCCCTGTCTTAGACGTTGAAACGCATCTTTCACGCGCATACGAATTTCAACAATGTCCTCCGTCGCCTTCAATTCAACGGCTGTCACTTTTCCAATCGCAACTCCCGAAAGGTAGACACCGGCGCCTCGCTGAAGATCGTTGACGCGCTCGAAGTGAACGGTTAGGTGGTCGCCACTAGCGGCGAACGGCCAATCGGTTGCCATGAAAAGTAGTATCCCAAGTAATACAAGCCCAATTATAACGACAATTCCCACTTTTGCATGGGTTGTCCATGAATTCATCAATTCCCTCTTTTTTCGATTTTGGCGGAAGAATACGCCGTGAATTATGACGCTACAGACGTTAAGAGTGCATTTGCCCGCGGATTAATCTTCGCGTAGATTGAGGATAAACTCCTTTAACACCGGGTTGCTAACGTTAAGAATCTGCTCGGGAGCGCCGAGAAGAATGAATTGCTGTAGAATCGGATCGTCGTTCTCAAGCATCTCGTTTGGGTGACCAAAAGCAACAATTTTTCCACTATGTATCATCGCCATACGCGTAGCGACGGTGAAGGCACTATCCATATCGTGTGTAACGACGACAGATGTCACCTCAAGTTTCGTATGCAGGCTTTGAATCAATCTGTTAATTTCGACGCAGGTAACCGGATCCAATCCCGTGGTGGGTTCGTCATATAAAATCACCTCGGGATCAAAAGCGATGGCGCGCGCAAGACCAACCCGTTTTCGCATGCCGCCGCTAAGTTCGGCAGGTCTCAAGTGTTCGGTACCATCAAGGTCCACCAAGTGAAGTTTCTCGATGACAATCTCTCTTATCTCTGCCCTAGACAGTTTCGTATGTTGGGCGAGCATAAACCCGACATTTTCTTCAACGGTCATCGAATCAAACAGCGCCGCCGATTGGAAAAGTAGTCCAATTTTCCGCCGCATTTGATTCAGCTCTCTAAACTTTAGTCCCGAAATCTCTTCTCCGTCAACCAAGATCTCGCCGGCATCGGGCTGCATCAGACCGGTAACAAGCTTCAAAAGGAGACTCTTTCCGCATCCGCTGCGCCCCATGATGACCAATGTTTCGCCGCGCGGGATATGCAGATCCAGCCCCTTTAATACTTCTTTACCTTCGAAACTCTTCCAAAGATTTTTGATTTGAATCATGAGCCAACAACTATAGGCCCTCCCGGGAGTGTCCCTCGGTGTACGCCTATTTCAGTTGAAGAAGAGTAAATAGCAGATGGTTTAGTAACACGTCCAAAACGAGAATTAGCATTAAAGAAACAACCGCGGAACCTGTGGTCGCCTTGCCTACTCCCTCAGCACCACCGGCTACAGAGATGGTGAATCCCTTGTAACAGCCGACTAACGCAATCGCCATCCCGAACGAAGTCGCTTTGATAAGGCTAATGCATATGCTGCTTATGTACAGATAACTCTGCACCTGCTTCATAAAGAAAACGCCGTTCATACTAAAAACGTAAACAGCAACAACATATCCGCCCGCAATGCCGGAGAACGTCGAAAAAACCGTCAAGATTGGGAGCATATATGCGCAAGCCAAGAACCGAGGAACAACGAGATATTTCACCGGATCGGTTCCCATGACTGAAAGTGCGTCAATCTGTTCCGTCACCTTCATGGTTCCGAGTTCAGCCGTAATTGAAGCGCCAATACGTCCTGCGAGCACAAATCCCGTGACCATTGGTCCCAACTCCTTAATCAGGGATACACAGACAAACCTACCTATTTGTCCCTCTGCGGACAAATCGCTCAGTTGAATGTACCCTTGGGTGGCTAATACCATTCCCGTGAAGATTCCCGATACCAAAACAACAGATAGCGAATCAACACCGATTAGGCGTAATTGACGGACGAGTAAATTGAGTTGGAAGGGGGGCTTGAAAAGCAGCGCGAGGGTTCGGAACACGAAGACGGACGCACGGCCAAAGCCTGAAAGCCGGTAGAGTATTCGTTCGCCGGCGAAATCAGCGAATCGAAGTAGCGAGACCGTTTTTTGCTGTGGGACAGAAGGTTGGTCTGCCATTTAGAATACCAGAAGCGGAGCACGAAAAGCTGAGGTACAAGTTGCGCAGCGATGATATTGCGCCGGATTTATCTGTAAGTTGTTTCTGTTTCGGCGCCGACATTTTCTCCTTAGACCTGGAGATTGGCAAACCGCATTTGCTCTTTAATGAACTCCAGTTGGACGGTACCGGTAGCGCCGTTGCGCTGTTTTCGAATAATCAGGTCTGCCATGCCTGCCGCCTCAGACTGTTCGTCGTAGTAATCGTCTCGATGAAGGAAAACCACCAAATCGGCATCCTGTTCGATCGCGCCGGATTCCCTCAGATCCGCAAGTTGGGGGCGTTTGTCAGGACGTCTCTCCAGCTCACGGTTGAGTTGTGAACAGGCAATAATTGGCACATCCAACTCCCAGGCAAGCGCCTTGAGCGCGCGGGAAATTTCGGCTATCTCCTGTTCCCGGCCCGCATACTGGCCCGTCCCTCTCAGCAGTTGCAAATAATCAACTATGATTAACGCCAAGTTTTCCTGTTGAGACTTGAGCCGCCTCGCTTCCGCGCGTACCGTCTGTATCGTTATTCCACGGGCTTCGTGGATAGAAATCCGGCTGCCTGCTTCCATCAAGGTGGTTGCGCCTTGAGTGAGATTTGACCAATTCTGATCTGTAATATTTCCTATCCGAAGCTTTGCGAAATCTATCTGTGCTTCGGCGGCAAGCATCCGCATTGCCACTTGGCGCGCCGGCATCTCAAGACTGAATACGGCTACGGGTTGTTCCTGATCGAGCGCAATGTTCTGAGCAATGTTTAACACAAGAGTGGTTTTTCCCATACTGGGTCGGGCGGCGATAATGATTAAATCACCACGTTGCAGCCCCGAGGTCAATATATCCAAGTCCGTGAATCCACTCGGTATGCCGACGTACTGCTCTTTCTTGTGATATAGTTCCTCAATGTCTTTAAGACTCTGATTTATGAGTGAACCCAGCGGTATGAATCCGCGATTGACGTTCAGACTATTCAATCGGAAGATTTCTTCCTGAGATTCGTCTAGAACATCAACGAGTTCCTTTTCTCCGTCTTGGGCAATCTCTCGAATCGCTGCGCTCGCTTGAATGAGTTGGCGGCGCATCCATTTGTCTCGGACAATCTGCGCGTGAAACTCGGTGTTCTCGGTTTCAACAATCCTGGCTTGAAGGTCGTACAGGTAGATTGTGCCGCCGACGCGCTTCAACTGATCCGTCTTCTTGAGTTGGTCGGCAACAAGAAGGATGTCCGCCTTGCTATGCTGATCGTAGATATCCACGGCGGCGGAATAGATGATCTGGTGATCCGTCGTAAAAAAGGCGTCGGGGGTTTCTCCCAGAATCGGCATGACGCGCGGGATAACATCCGTATCCATAAGCATTGCGCCTAGCACTGCCCGTTCCGCTTCTCTATCATGAAGAGGTTCAACTGGTTCAGGGGACGCCATTGAAGCTCACCTTTTCGGATTTATACTCCGTGGAAACTTAATGTCTCAAAAATAGGGACAAGACTGCGGCACCTACCATGCGATTCGAAATGTGGGCTGCTGTTCGCGATGGTAGCTACTCTTCGCGTTCGACGACAACTCGTAGATCCGCCACTACCTCTGCATGTAAACGGATCGGCACCGTGAACACACCTAGCTCTCTAATCGGATTATCCAATTCGATTTGGCGCCGATCGATTTCAACGGACTGGGCGGAAAGTACCTCTGCAATGTCCATTGAAGTGACAGATCCGAAAAGCCTGTCGTTCTCGCCGGAGCGCCGCTGGATCGTACACGTCACATCGGCGATACCTGCGGCAATCTGTTCGGCGCGCGCCTTCTCCTTAATCTCGAGATTCTCCAAGATATGCTTTTCCTGCTCGAATAGGCGACGATTCTGCTCCGTCGCTTGAATGGCAAGTTGCATTGGAATGAGATAGTTGCGCGCATAGCCGTTAGCCACTTTAATCACATCCCCTCCGTTTCCAAGCCCACTCACCGCTTTTTTAAGAATGATTTCCATCAGACTCCTCGCTGTGCAATCACACAATTGTTGGCGAACTTACTGTTTACTGAATGGCAACAAAGCAACGGTTCGAGCGCGTTTAACAGCACGAGTGACTAGCTTTTGGTGCCTCGCGCAATTGCCCGAAGCTCGCCGCGTAATAATCTTGCCACGCTCGCTGGTAAAATTCTTGAGCATGGAAACGTCTTTATAATCCACCGCCCTGATTTTTCCGATACAAAGACGGCAACGTTTACGTCCAGCCATAATCAAATTCCTCTCACTCTCCTATTTACGTGGAAAAAGCGGGCGCAATTTTGCCCGCTTTCAGATTGATAAACTTGCTGTATGGACAACAGGTGCTGCTAGAAAGGGATATCATCCTCAGTGGCTGGACCGGCGTCAGATGCGGAAGACTGAGACGTCGTATCGCCCGGTTGACTATATCCCCCTTGCTCACTACCGTCCTGTCGACCGCCGACAAACTGAAATCGCTCTACATACACATCGTGTTTACTTCGCTTCTGTCCATCGTCTTGTTCCCATGTACGAAATCTCAGGCGTCCTTCAATAAATACGGGTCTACCTTTTTGAAGATATTCGTTCATGGTTTCAGCCGTTCTTCCAAACGCCTCTAAATCAACAAAACAGACCTCTTCTCTTTTTTCGCCAGACTCGCGATCCGTCCAAACCCGATTCACGGCTAACCCGACATTTGCTACCGCCGATCCGCTCGGAAGATATCTCAGTTCCGGGTCGCGCGTCAAGTTTCCCATGAGTATGACTTTATTGTAACTTGCCATAGTATCATCTCCTTATACTTTGCGCTAATCCATGTTAGGAGTTATCAGGGACTGCTGCTGCTTCAACCTGATCTTCACCTTCATTTTCCGATACGCTATTCTCGTCCTTCGATTCTGTATCTGGGACAACCTGTTCGTTTTCGGCTTTCAACGGAGGTGATACGTCCGTCTGGCGCGGCGGGCGTTCGTCTCTTAGCGAAATAACATTGTCAAGATCGCCTTCAAACAGCACTATCATGTGTCGAATGATAGATTCTATCACCCGAAACGAATTGCTAAGTTGGGGAACAAAAGCTGGTTCACTCCTAAAGATGAGCAGAACGTAGTAGCCGTCGTTATTCTTCTTGATGGGAAAAGCAAGTCGTTTGTTTCCCCACGGGTCAACCTTGAGCACTTCGCCGCCATTGGAATCAATATTATTTTTGACTCCTTCAATGAGCGACTCGGTCTCGGTGTCGTCAAGTTCCGGGTTGATAATCAGAACTAGCTCGTATTCTCGCACTATTGCTAATCCTCCCTTTGGACATGTGGCTCCGCATGGGTACCGGGGATTCCAACAAAAAGGTATACGGAGCAGAGATTTGGGCAATTATATCATAAATCGCCTACGTTATCAACCAAGATATCACAGGGATGGGAAGATAATGTTCTAATTGTTTTCGAGGATTATGAAACGGGGAGTAAAGTCCAAAGTGCAGAACGGACCTGCCGGCATGATGTGACCAAATAAGGCGGCTGCGAAGGAAAGAAAATCGGTAATCTGATGATTTGAGACGCTGATGCACAAGGAAAAGACAACAGTTCGATGACGTACAGGATCGCTGAATTAGGAGACTCCGTTTTCCCGGCAACGGGCACAAACTTTGAGCGCATTTTGGCGTTTCTACGCTCAGTATTGATTACAACTCGACGGTTATGCCCAAGTACGGAATGATTGGAAATTGGTAGATATCGTCCCTTTCCGTGTAATCGTCGTTGTAGCTGAAGTCGAGAAGATTCTTGCGGTTATAGGCGTTCAGCAGTTCGAGAAAGACGCGCATCTGCCAATTATTGAAGCGGAAGGCTTTGCTAATCTTCACGTCCAGCCGATGATAGGCTGGCAAGCGTGCTGAATTGGTCTCGGCATAGATTGGGACATAGATGGATTCACCGTTGCGAGGGTCGATTTTCAAGTCTGCGCCTAGTACCGGTGTATAGGGGTTACCGGTTCGGTATTGCCATTTTGCGCCAATCTCCCAGGTTGGTGTCGGATTGTACGTTGCCGCGAAAGTAGCAACATGCGTCTGGTCAAACGAATAGAGGCGATAAGGTTCCCCGGGGCGGTCACGCCGTTTGGAGAGCCCATAGGCGTAGGAACCCCAACCCAAGAATCGCTCCCCGGCTTGATGACGCAGGAACACCTCGGTGCCGCGCGCGAACCCGACCCCCTGATTAAGATACCGCGCTTCGTCATCGTTAGTGGCTAGATCGACGAGGTTCTTGTAGTAGCCCGCGACTTTGATCTCAGTTTCTGACGAAATTTCACGAGTGTATTCCAATACATAGTGGCTGGCACCGCTGTTGCTCAACTCCGGGTTGCCAACGCTCTGAGTGAGACGCGGCGGTGCGGGCCTCTGCTGATAATTACCGTAAGAGAGTTGGACCTGAGACCCTGCGGAGATTTCAAACAGCAGGCTTCCGCGCGGCTGAATGGAGAGTCCGTCGACAAAGCTCAAGTAATCCGTTCTCAGACCGAGCACAACGGATAAGAACGGCAGCACCCTATACCGGTCTTGCAGATAGATTTCAAGTCGTTTTCCAAGTGCGGATTCATCAAACGTTAGTCTATCTATAAATCGTGGATCGTAATCGACTTCGCCCTCATCGGGCGGACGAATAAATCTGCCAGTAGCTCTGCCCGGTTCGAGTCCGAGTATCAAACCGGTTTCAATTTGATGTTTCGGCGTTAGCCTGTAGGTGACGTCCTCGCGCAGCACGTATTGCGGCGCGTCAATCTTGAGCGATAGGTCGGCACCGATGTTGATATCAAACGCGAAATCGGAACGGGTCAAGGATAGGTAGGAGGTCAAGCGGTCAGTAAACAAAGAGCGGAGGTGGATGCCGGCTCCCTCGAAACCGCTGTAAAAACTTGTATCGCCTCTCAAGTCCTCGTCAACATCTTCGCCGTCCAGTTTTAGTGCGAAGCGATCACCGGAAGCGAATATGTTAAGCGATAATTGATGCTTCTCAGAGAGGTCATAGCCTCCCTTTACCTGATAATCCCAAAATCTTGGGAAGGCGGTGATTTGCCCACTTTCAAACGACAATGACCTGAGAAACAGGTCAATATAACTTCTCCGTCCGGCGGCATACCAGAATCCCCTATCGCCAATCTTCCCCTCCATAAGTCCTTCCGAATACAACAGGTTAAGGTTGAATTTTGCACTCATTCCTCCGGGGTTATTGTCTCGGGAATATATGTCAATCACTGCCTGGGAATCAACGCCAAATTCAGCGCCGTAGCCGCCGGCATAGACATCAATCCGCTCAATTACTTCGGAACTAAGGGAGGACACAATACCGCCGAAATGGTAGGGGTAACCGATAGGTACTCGGTCAAAATAATAGAGATTGTCTTCATCGGAACCGCCGCGAATATACAGGGCGCCGCTGAAGTCGTTTGCCACTCCGACGGCGGGCAAGGATTGCAGAGCACGAAGGGCATCACCTGCCGTGCCCGGGACGCGCTGAATCTCTGCGCCGCCCAAACTTTGTCTGCCGGGAGATTGCAATGGACGGTCTGTCGTTACCTCCACTTCATCAAGCGAGACGACAACCGGTTCTAGATAAATTTCTACGCGTGTGATTTCCGCCGGGGTAACGGCGGCCGTCACATCTGTCGCGGCGATATATCCTGAGGCGTTTGTGGCGAGGGTGTATTTTCCGAGAGGCAGGTTGCGAAACTGAAATTCTCCATTCGCATCGGTCAGGACGCGCTGACCTGTTTCAACTATGCGTACTTGCGCCGATGCGAGCGGCTGCTGCTTTAGATTCCGCTGATAGACTGCGCCGTGTATTTCACCGGATTGGCTTGAAGATTGTTCTCCAAGGGCAATACAGGGGTACAACGTCAACACAAATAGAAAACAGGTACAGAGATGCTTCACGCGGCGCTAATTCCTCGGATGCTTTCGATTTTGATTTCGATCCGTATGACGTAAAGTTGATAGTCCAAGTTTACGATCCAATGAAAAAGATACCAAAATTTGCATCCCGAAACCAACCTTCTCGCAATCCGGTGTGTCTTCATCGAAACTCCCGAACACATCTCCAATGGTTTGGACATAGTTCCCGGGACTTGGTCGATACCTCGCACCGGTTGTTCTTGGGCGCTCTTTTCCTTTTCCCCACTTCCTCTGGGCATAACTCGGGTTAAACGTGACCGGGTTTAAAAGTCCTCTGCGGATTTATCTGAACGCTCTCGGTAATACGCGATTCGGATACAAGCTCACGCACCGTCCGTATTATAATACCTAGGGAATCAATACTTCAAGACGATGTAATTTTTTCCGCGGTAGCGCGGAGCGCACATCTATGTTGCTTACAGTGTGTAACAGATGCGATGATCTTCATCTGGCACTGTCTTGAAGCCATGTGCGGGAAGGACGGTTCACAATCCGCCGAATCCGCCCGATACGGCTCGACTCTGTGCCGGTATGGACACATCTAAACTTTTTTCTTTTCGGCAGAACCTTTTAATCATTTCGAAGGTCTTATTCACAATTCTGTTTAATTCAATGCCGTGGTTTTGGAGTCGTTTTTCGCGTGGTGCGTGTTATGAATTCAACCGACGAACAAATAGTCTCCCGAACACTTGCGGGAGATCGAGATGCCTTCGGGGAACTTGTGCACAAGTATCAACAGATGGTTTTCGCTTATGCGTTTCAGAAGCTGAGAAACGAGGTTGATGCGCAAGATGTCATGCAAGAGGTGTTTCTGCGAGCATATCGCAATCTCTATGCGCTGCGGCATCCGCATCGCTTTCGAAGTTGGCTGTATGCAATCATGTCCAACGAATGCAACCGCTGGCTCGCTCGGGCTGCGAAAACACGTCGGCACCAAGTCCAACTGGCGCAATCGTCGGGCGATGACTTACGGGTCGAACCCGCCCACACCGTGCCCACAGAAGGTTGGAGGGTAGACCTTGAGCAGGCAATCTCAACTCTTTCGGACGAAAATCGGGTCGCCGTATCAATGTTCTATATGGGTGATTGTTCACTAAAGGAGATTTCGGAATTCCTCGGTGTCTCCGTGAACACTGTCAAGACCAAGTTACATCGTGCACGCCAGCAACTTGGGAATGCACTATCAGAACACTATGGCAGACTACTGAAAAGCCACAAACTCAAAGGAGGTTTTCTCATGCAATTCATGGAGCAGATTCGCCATATACCGGCTCCAGCGATGGGTTTCGCGTGGAGTAGCACAAGTATCGGAAAAAGTTCATTTGCGCTGATTACGGCGCTGTGCATCTTGATTGGATTGATTGGAGGACGAGAAAACCTTCCGATTGAGTCATCAATTAATCAAACCGAGGTGGTACCAGTAGGTTTGAACCGATGGCCGATTGAAGTTGCGTTGCTGACTCCCACTGTCAACTCAACACGCTCGTCGATTTCGGGCATACCAGTGCCGACGGGAGAACATCCGATAGGTATTTCCAACCGTGGTTCAACGGAGCAAAGTGGTCGGTCAGTTGATCAAGAGGACACATCCGCCTCCAATACCAATCGGGCAAAGGGGTCCAATCCACAACTCTCGGCAACTATGACGGAAAACGCAGTAGAGAAAGTTTCTTATTCCGGCCGAGTGATTGACACTGATGGTGAGCCGGTGGCAGATGCCGAGATTCTGTATTCCTCAAAGTATAATCCTTCCGAATCAGTGGCGCGTACAGCGGGGGACAGGACGTTTCACTTTGAATCTCCCCGTCTCGAACTCAAGGAGTGGGAACGTGTAAGCATTATTGTTACTCACCCCGACTACGCCCTAGGGTGGCGGAACCTTCAACCTCAAAACACGGCGGATGTTGAAATCCGACTTGGAACGCCTGGGGTTATCTCCGGTAGGATTTTGAACGGAGATGGTACGCCGATTCAGAACGTAATGACACATATTCAATACTTATTCAGTGGCAAACCCGCCCCGGTCGGACGCGAGAGCATTTTGCGGGGGAATGTCATCCCCGGCTTCCCCGTCAAAACCGATGCAAATGGGGAGTTTGTATTTCGTGGGCTGCCGCAAGGCGCCACGACGAATCTTGAATTCCAAGGGCGGGGATACGCAAAGGAAATTCGCCGCCGCGTGCCGGTCGGAACAAAGGGGCTTGAGTTCTGGATGAAACGCGAAGCACGGATTGAGGGCAATCTCAGCTTTGCCGAGAATGGCGCCCCGGTCAATAACGCAATAGTCGCGCTTACGGGAATCTTCCCTACCGATGGAAGGGAACAGACTAGTGTTGGTGAGAGTGGGGATTACCTGCTGAAAAACCTTCCTCCCGGCGAGTACAACCTCTATCTTGAGAAAGGGCCGGAAGGGTGGACAGCTTCCGCGAGCGTACTCATCAAGCTTGTTGAGGGACAGACTGTCTCGGACATTGACCTGACCTTGGTTCGGTGCGGCTTCATCACCGGGCAAGTGTCGGACCGCGACACAAATGAACCAATTGCCGATCTCCATATCGGTATTCACGACGACGCGCGTCCGGAATCGCAGGTACAGAGCCACGATGCGCAAACGGACGAGAACGGAAATTATCGATTCCGTGCCGCACCCGGCAAAGCGCTGGTCTTCGCGCGTGCACCGCAAGGTTATCTTGATGTCGGGCGGATAAGAAGATATGTTAATGTCGTTGAAGGGAAAAGTGTCACTGTTGATTTTCAGTTTTCGAAAGGCGTAGAGCTAGCTGGTCGAGTGTTGACAGAGGCTGGCGAACCGGTCCGCGGCGCATTGATTACCGATATTACTCACAGGGCGGTGGGCTATATGGAATACGGGAGATCCGACGAACTGGGAGCGTTCGCGGTTTCCGGGCTACGAGTGGGGCAGAAACTTCGCCTTAAAGCGGAGCAGACAGAATTAGGACTGCGCGGGACTGCGGAGGTCGAAGTCCTGCCGAATGGGTCGGTCGAGATCCGGATGCAAAGTTATGAGCGGACCAGAATCTCCGGAGGCGTGGTCAGCCGCAGGGGAGAACCAATACCGTCAGTGAACATCGATCTGACGCACTGGGATTCTCAACGGCATATGGGATCCAGCTCGACCGTCGCCGTAACGGACGGCGACGGAATGTTCCGGGGAATTGGGCTAATCGTTGGCGACGAGTACACTGTCTCTGCCAATGCGGAAGGGTATTGGGAGGCAGAAACCGAGTTGTTTACCGCGAAATCCGAAATGTCGCAGATCGAAAATCTCATTCTGTTGCCGGTCGAGAGCCGATTTTTCATCGAAGGACGCATCGCCGATACCTCTGGCAAACCGGTCTACGGTGCGCGGTTTTACATAAGCCAGCCGCCGTATACGGAAACGTTCACGGGCGAGAACGGTGATTATCGGATTGACAATCTTTCTACGGCTGTCATTAACGAAGTGAATATCGATCACCCAGAATACGCATTCCATTCATTCAAGATCTTGAGAGCCAACCAGCGTCACGACTTTGTGTTGATTAAAGCGGAAGGATATATCTCCGGCACGGTTGTGGATGCCGATGGCAATCCGATTGAACGAGCAAACGTGATGGTAGAAGCCGAAGAGGATTCCTCCGGATACATCTATTCTGGTGTTCGCGCCAACGTGCTGGGCGAGTTTGAACTCAAGCATATCAAAGACGCTATGGTATCAATTTATGTCAGCGCCGATCGAGACTATAAGATATATGAGGGTATTGAGGTGAATCAGCGGGACTTGGTCTTGACGTTGACGCCGACCGAACCGAGACCGGAACCTACCCCGGAGGAACAAGCACGCAGGAAGGCGCAGCAGGCATACGACGAGGACGTAGAAGAGCGGTTCAAGACCTTGGTGAACCAACCTGCACCGGAGTTGGCAGTTTCGGAGTGGATGTCCGGTCCGTCCATCTCCATTGGAGGTTTGGAGGGCAAGACGGTCGCCCTGTATTTCTGGGATGACATGGAGATTTCTGATAGAATTCACTGGGCGCGCTTGTTAAATCTCTTGCAGGAGGTGTATGGAGAAAAAGGGCTCGCCTGTGTTGCTGTCTGTCCCGCCACAACCGAAATTGAGAGGGTCAAACAACACATTGCGGAATATTCACTTGATTACTTGATCGGTCTGGACAGTTCAACAGATGTCGTCGGCGGGGAAGGTGAAACCTTCGATCGATTTGCTTTTGGGTGGCCAGCCGCTCCATTCACTCTGATCAACGCTGCAGGGGAAATTACCGGACGAGTTTGGGACAGTGAACTCGAAAGTCAGATCCAAACCATGCTTGCGGATTGAGTTGTCCACTAATCAGAGTTGCGAATGAAATTCGAGTGTTTTGAGGACGAAGGTAACCATCGCGCACAGACTAGATAAATTCCACCTTGTTTTCTATATCTTCCGAGTCAAGGACTTCCCACATCAAGATAAGCCACTGGATGATTTCTCCAATGGCGCGTCTGCCTTGCCCACAATACAATCCCAGTATGGCTCAATCTGAACACGCAGAAAGTCATCGTCATGTGTGACAACGACCCGTCCCTCAGACTTCGAAAATTTGAGTTGTTCCTCGTCGTCTGCCCCAATTAGTCCAGCCTCGCGTGTGGTTGTCACATCAACACCACGCCCTCTGAGTCCTTTTGCGATTGCCGAATTCACATTCTCATCAAGGTGGAATCTAATCGTTCGAGGCATCTTTTTGATACCGTTCGTTGAGCTTCTGCATCAATAAAGAAGGCGTCTTGGCGCGCATCTCGTCCTCTAATTTCCTTGCCTCTGCAATGTCTTGGCGAATTTCGTCTATGTTGTCCATGAAATAGACAAGTGCGGCGTAGACATCGGCTAATGTGATTGAAGGATAGTCATTGACAATCTCGTATGGGCTTTTTCCCATCTCATCGTGCAGTATCACAATGTCTTGTACCCGAATTCGGTGTCCGGCAATGCGGGGCTTGCCACCGCAAACACCCGGCGTGATTTCAATATGCGGTTTAATTATCCCCATTCTTAACCTCCTGAGTCTCCCTATTTCAACCATGTTGCGAGGCATAGTTCTAAGTTCTGCATGGCGTTCTCTACTGTTTATTGATTCCTCTGCGAAGAGTCATTGGGAGTAATAGTTGTTGATGTACGAGATAACCAAGTACATTACAGACTATGTCGATATTATCAGATGTTAAACAATCGTGAGAGCGGTGACTCATTGGTTTCATTGTAGTACACAACACCCGGGATTTCAACTGGTTATTTTTCGGATTGGAAGTAATTGCCGGCGTCTCCTTTTTCTTCGCGATGCAACTTCTGATTCACTCAATGTGTCTATTATAGTACCCAAGTTGCCACCTATTCCTCAAGTATCAGCTATATGAGTAAATTCTGAGTTGGTTTATATTGGTTGATACTGGTAGCCACTACAAATAAGACGACTTTCAGTTCAAATCCTTGTGGTGTCACGGCATGAATGGAACGCGGTAACAATCTTTCAATCAAACTCGCGGTCGCCTCAACAGACATGCGGTAATAATTGACCAGATAGGCTTCCCATGGCGGATACTGCCGCTTTGAATTCTTTTTACGTATCGACTTCAACTCCACTCCAGCTTCGGCAAGACTGTCTTCTATCTCATAGTTATTGTATGCTTTGTCTCCATAGACACGGCTGCCCGGTGGTAAGTCGAAGTCAAAGTATTGTAAGCCTTCAACATCACCGGTGCTGCCCGGGGTCAAAAAGAATTCAACCGGCTGTCGTTGAGCAGTAACTAGCAGATGAATCTTTAAACCGTAGAAATACCGACGTTTGGACGACTGATAACCTCGAAATGTTTCATCGGTGTAAATTTTTGAGCGACGAATACGGATATTATCACAAACAACAATGGGTATAGTATCTACGGCGTAGCGTTTCTGCTTATTGAGTTGTACAAAACTTTCGCCCAAGATTTCAAACAGAGTGATGAACATGGGTTTAATTCGATGAAGTCGTCGATTGAACCGGCTCTTTGAGAGCATGTTTGGAATATAGCCGTGAGTTTGGAGAAAATCACGAGCGGTTTCGAAATTGGCACCGAAAAAGAGTGTTGCCACCAGTGCAGTCGTCATAATTTCGGCATCTGACATCCGAGTTTGTGGGTCGGATTGATGTTTGAATGCTTTTAAGAGCCTGTTTGAAAAGTCATTTGATTCGATTTCGCATCAAGTAGATGGAAGCGATGTATACCATAGTTTCAGCAGTTTTAGGAAAGCGTTCATAATCCAAAGTCAATCGACGAAACCAACCAAGCCAAGAGAATGTGCGTTCAACAATCCATCGTAACGGAACAACTTCAAACCCCTGCTGCCCTAGCGTAGATGCAATCTCTAGTTGACACTGATGAGCCAGATATAACCAGTCTTCTAATTCGCCGCGATAGGCGGCATCGGCACACACCAACTGAATTGTTATGTACCAGCTAAACACTTCTGTTAGTAACTCGATAGCTATCTGATTGTCACTAACATTGGCATCAGTGACTTTGACCATCAATGGAATACCCGTCGTATCCGTTACCAGATGGCGTTTGCGTCCTTTGACCTTCTTGTGACCATCAAATCCTCTAGTCTCCGCCAGTTCCGTCGTCTTAACGGATTGGCTGTCAATGATAGCTGCTGTCGGTGATGGTTGTTTGCCGCCATCACAACGTGTTTGTTCGCGAAGTGCCTGATGAATCAAGAGCCATGTGTTGTCGACTTGCCACTTTCTGAAATGGTAATAGACGGTTTGCCACGGTGGCATATTATGGGGTAGCATTCGCCACTGTCAACCGGACTTGACGACATAAAAGATAGCATTGATGATTAAGCACATCTCCCATTTTGGAGGTCTGCCTAATGGTTGAGGGGCTGGCAGAAACGAGGACAGTTTCTCCCACTGTGCATCAGTCAAATCACTGGGATAACGCTTGCGGTTCATGTTTACTCCTTTCATTGGTTCAGATTTAACTGCTCCAATGAGTAAACGTAAACATCAACCGTTCAGACAACTTTTTTCTTTTTCTAATAGGTTCTTGAGGGCATTTACCCCAAAATAGCCCTTTCTCTAAGGCGATTCCGGACTTTTCAAACAGGCTCTAAGAGAGCGTCACATAAACAGAATACAGTTACAATTTGAATATCCATGGGTTCTCCTTTAGGGTATTGAGTGAATAGTGAACTCCTCAACTCTAACGAAAACCCTGGGTTTTTCAATTCAATTATAGGTGGCAACTTGGGTTATAGTATAAGGCTCATACACTTCGATTTGCGGCAGCCCGATTTCCTTTCTTGTCAGGATATACACTCAGGCGATGAGTCGCCGATTAAAAAAATGAGTTTCAACTGCGCAAATCCTATCAGAGTTTCAGTCGCGCTGCTGTTTCAGGGTTAGGTGCTCATTATGCATTCGGTCGATGAAAAATTAGTGTCCCAGACGCTAGGGGGAGATCGCGACGCCTTCGGTGTGCTGGTTCACAAATATCAGGAAATGGTCTACACCTACGCTTTTCAGAAGGTGAGGAATGAGGCTGATGCTCAAGACATCATGCAGGAGATTTTTCTGCAGGCATACCGCCGCCTCTATCAACTCCGCCACCCGCATCTCTTCCGAAGCTGGCTGTATACCATCATGTCCAACGAGTGCAAACGTTGGTTGGTACGTGTCACGAAAAAACGTCGGTGCGAAATTGTATTGGAGGAGGCCACGGACGAAGCGCTGCGGATTGAACCTGCTCACGCAGTACCCGTTGAAGGCTGGCAGGTAAATCTTGAGCAGGCAATTTCCGCGCTCCCCGATGAAAGCCGGATCGCGGTATCGATGTTCTATATGGGTGATTGTTCACTGAAAGAGATTTCGGAATTTCTCGGCATCTCCGTTAACACTGTCAAAAGCAAACCGCGTCGTGCGCGTCAGCAACTTGGGGGCGCGCTGTCCGAGCACTACGGAAGACTCTTGAATAGCCAAAAACTGAGAGGAGGGTTTCTCATGCACTTCATGGAGCAGATTCGTCACATGCCGGCTCCAACGATCGGGTTTGCATGGAGCAGCGCATCTGTTGGCAAGGCAGCATTTGCACTGATTACAGCGCTGTGCGTCTTGATTGGACTCATAGGTGTGCGAAACGATTTTCCGACAAAGTTGTCAACAAGCCAGATCGGATTAACATCGTCAGCTACAAACCGAATTCCAATTGAGGTCGAACTCCTTGAGTCCGCGCCTTACTCAACGCGCTCATCCGTTATCGGTTATCCGGAACCGACGCGAAAACGACCACTGGTTGCCTCTAGCCATACTCCAGCAGCGCCGGGGCGCGACTCTACTATCGATGCGCCAACATCGCACGGCGGCGGTGTAAAGAACCCTAACGCAAGGTTATCGGCTGGCATGGTAGGAAAATCCGACGAAAATCTGACCTTCTCGGGACGTGTTGTTGATGGCGGCGGCGAACCGGTAGCAGATGCCGACATTTTGTATTCCACGAACTACAATCCGCTCGAATCTGCCACCCGCACGGGGGCAGATGGAACGTTCCGTTTTGAATGTGCGCGTCCTAAACCTCAATACTGGCATCGTCGCGTGGATGTCGTCTGGGATCGGGTGGATATCGTCGCAACACACCCGCAATACGCCAGCGGTTGGAAAAACTTGCGGACACAAAGTGCGGTAGACATTGAGATCCGACTGGAAAAGCCGACAAACATATCTGGAAGAGTTGTGAACACAGCGGGCGATCCGATCCAAAATGTAGAAGTAGAAATCAAAACCTTATTGAGGAATGATCCGATGACCCTCCGACCCGAGTATTATTCAATTCTAAATCTCATTCCCATTCCTACAGTCAAGACTGATGAGAATGGAGGTTTCTCATTCCGGAAACTACCTCCAGGTAGAATGGCGAGCGTTTATGTTCAAGGTGAAGGATACGCGAGTGAAAGGCACGGCAGCGTTCCAACCGGCACAGAGGGGCTGGAGTGGAAGTTAGAGCATGAAGCGCGGATTGAGGGGCGCCTAACCTACACCAAGACGGGTGCGCCCGTAAGAAGAGCAACGGTCTCGGCTCAGGGAATCCATCCAACGGAGGGGTGGGCGCAGGCGAGCGTAGACAAGAGTGGGCATTACAGCCTAAAGAACCTTGCCTCCGGCACTTACAACGTCTATTTGCAGGACGGACCGGCACGTTACGGACCGGCACGTTGGACGGCTAGCGGCAACGCAGTCATCAAGGTGGTTGCGGGGGAGACCGTCTCCAACGTCGACCTGACGTTGGTTCGGGTCGGCTTCGTCACCGGGCGCGTGACTGACGGGGACACGCACGAACCGATAGCCGATCATTACATTGGATTTCACGATGCCGCGCGTCCGGAATCGCAAGTGCAGAGCCACGACGCGAGCACGGATAAGAACGGAACTTACCGCTTCAACGCCGCACCAGGACGAGGGGTCCTAATCGTTACCGCACCCCACGGCTATCAGGATGTCGGACATATTCGCAAAAATGTTGATATTGTTAAAGGAAAAACCGTCACCGTTGATTTTCAGTTCTCGAAGGGTACGCCATTGTTCTGCCGGATCTTGACGGAGACCGGGGAACCGGTCTCCGGCGCGAGAATCTTCGATCCGTCCGGGTTTCGTCATGAGTATGGCGTATCGAACGAGCAGGGGGAACTTTCCATCCACGGGCCGCGCCGCCGCGGACGGAGGCTTGAGATTGCCGCCGAACACAGCGAACTGCAATTGCGCGGTTCCGCGGAGGTCGAAATCCAGTCGAATGCATCAGTTGAGATTCGAATGAAACGTTACGAGTCGGTCAGCGTTTCCGGTCGGGTGGTCAATCCCGAGGGAGACCCGATACAGTCGGTAAACATAAATCGGATGCGGTGGGATCGCGAGCGGGGCCAGGGGATTGGTTCACCCGTCGCTGTAACGGACGGTGAAGGACGGTTTCGCGGTGTTGGGCTTGTTGTCGGCGATCGCTACGTAATTTCTGCGAGCGCAGAGGGGTATTGGAAGGCGGAGACCGAAGAATTTACCGCGACGGATGAGATGAGTCAGATTGCAGATTTCATCTTACGGCCTGCTGTCGGTCAGTATTTCATCGAGGGTCGAGTCACCGATACCACTGGCAAACCGGTTCGCGGAGCCCGGATATATACATACCACAAATCTCAGCGGTGGAATACGGTTACCGACGAAAACGGCGATTACCGGTTTGACAATCTCCTCATGAATGTCATTTTTTATCTTGGGCTTCACCACCCCGATTATGCGAACCATCAGTTCGAGATTTTGAAAACCAACCAGCGCCACGACCTTGTGTTGGTTAAAGCGGACGGATACCTTGCCGGGAAGGTCGTGGACACCGATGGAAAACCGATGGACCGGATGACGGTGACGATACAGCCTCAGAAAAACACGTCTTCCAGTGTCGTGAATACTGGTGTTGACACGAACGGGCGAGGTGAATTTGAATTAAAACACATCAGCGATCCGGTGGTATCGATTTATGTCGGCAACAGGCGCGAATCTCAAGTTTTCGAGGATATCAAAGTCAATCAGAGCGATGTGGTCTTAACTTTTTCTCCTACAGAGTCAAGCTCGGAACCAGACCCGGAGCGTCAGGCACGATGGGCGTATGCAAAAGAAGCAGTAGAACGGTTCAAAACCTTGGTGGGCCAGCCGGCACCAGAGTTGGCGGTTTCTGAGTGGCTGAGCGGTACTGTTTCTTCCATCAGAAATCTGAAAGGGAGCACGATTGCTCTGGATTTCTGGGAATCTGGCGACTCCGACAACATCCCATCAGTACGCTTGTTGAATTTATTGCATGATATTTATGAGGAAGAAGGGCTCGTCTGCATAACCATCATTCCCGCGAGAGAAGAGGTCGAAACGGTTAAACAGCACATTGCGGAACATTCTCTCCGATACTCGATTGGTCTGGACAGTCAAACGGGTGTCACTGGTGCGAAAGGCGAAACCTTCCATCGCTATGCTATTGGATGGAGTGGTTCGATTGTACTGATTAACGCGGCAGGAGAGATTACGGGTTCCGTGTATCCCCCGAATCTTGGAGATCAGATTCAGGCTCTGTTTTCGGATTGAACGGACGGGAATTACTCCATTTGGGCTCGGGTGAAACGATGGGAACCACAAGGCTGTCTCGAATCATCTGTCTTATCATCTTATTTTCCTCTTCGGTGTTCCTGTTATTATCCCTTTGGACAGTTGGCTGCGGACCGACGATACAGATTCCTATTAGGTTCAAAGTCTTCCTGTGTAGTCCAAAGAAGGTGACGGAAATCCTTCCACAAGCGGATACCGGTACAGCGTGTGAACACCCCTCCAGCGTAATTCAGGAAGCGGTCAAATCCTTCCAAGCTCGTACGGATTGTGTGCCGCACATTCCCCGGTAGATCGCGTCCCGTAACCAACCTATTCCGTATCCTGCATTCCTTTGTCGGAATCCAGCAATTTTCGATTTGGCTAAAATTCTCCGTCGATTCAATCGGCTTCTAGCATCGGATGCTCCATCCATGGTTGTCTTTCCCTTCCTGTCTCTTTTCCGTTTCTTGTCCTCAGCGCGCGACATGGGGTAATTCTGTCATATCCTACGGTCCTCTCCTAATCTATCAATTCACGCTCGGTATTATTCCATTCGGATACATATACGGGTAGAAACTGTACTATAATGCCAGCCGAATCCGTCCTTCAAAGCGAATGGGTATCTCCGGCAGCAGTGGAGAATGCAGATCTGCATTCCCAACAGTAATGCAACAAATTCAGCCATCGCGTCCAGTTTTGTCCGACACAGCCTTAAATACATCTACTGGAAGGACTGACCGTATTCAGCCAAAATTCGTCAAATGTGGATGAACTTTTTTTGGGAGGATTTAACTTTATTTTTTATTTCGCCATAACATTTTGCCCCTTCCGAGGGTCTAATTGGCGATTTTGTTCAACCTTTACGGCAACGTTTGACCTCTTTTCGATGTGGAGCGTGTCATGTATTTAGCCGACGAACAGTTAGTTTCCCAAACACTTGCAGGCGATCGAGACGCCTTTGGGGTGCTCGTGCACAAGTATCAGGATATGGTTTTTGCCTACGCCTTTCAAAAAGTAAGAAACGAGGCTGACGCCCAGGATGTCACACAGGAAGTATTCCTGCGCGCATATCGAAACCTCTATTCATTACGGCATCCACATCGGTTCAGAAGCTGGTTGTATACTATCATGTCCAACGAATGCAACCGCTGGCTGGCACGAGCCGCGAAAACACGTCAGCGTGAAATGATGCTGGCGGATGCGGGGAACGATAAACAAAGTGCTGATCTCACACACGCCGTCCCTACCGATGCTTGGACGGAAGACGTTGAACAAGCCATTTCCGCGCTTCCCGATGAAAATCGAGTTGCCATATCTATGTTCTATATGGGTGACTGTTCGTTAAAGGAAATCGCCGAGTTTCTCGGCGTCTCCGTGAACACCGTCAGGGGGAAGTTGCACCGGGCGCGCCGGCAACTCGGCAGCGCGTTGTCCGAACACTACGGTAAATTGTTGAAGAGCCGCAAACTCACGGGAGGATTTCTCATGCAGATGATGGAGCAGTTTCGTCACGTACCGGCTCCGGCGATGGGTTTCGCATGGAGCAGCGCATCTGTTGGCAAGACCGTATTTACGCTGATTACCGCGTTGTGTATCTTGATTGGACTTATAGGCGTGCGAAACGATTCGCCAACCTCTTTGTCAGCAGGCCAGATCGGGTTGACGCAGTCAGTAACAAACCGGATGCCTATGAAAGTCACGCTTTTTGAGCCGGCTGATTTTTCTTCGCGATCATCGGTCTCGGGCATGCCCGTTCCAACGGGAAAACGTCCGCTGGCTGTGTCCAAGCATGCCTCAAAAGGGCGGGGACACAACGCAACCAACGGAGCGTCAACGCCACAGGGAAGAATTGTGGAGAACCCTAACACACAATCCCCGGCTGCCATGGCAGGAAGCGACTCCGAAAAACTGACCTATTCCGGTCGCGTCGTCAATAGCGACGGCGAAGCAGTAGAAGGTGCGGAAATTCTGTACGCCGTAAATTGGGGAGGCACCAAACAAGGCACTCGGACATCGGCGGACGGCACGTTTCGCTTTGAGTTGACGCGCCCCGAGCCTAGGAAGTGGGATGGTCGCTTAGATATCGTCATTACACACCCCGATTACGCACACCTTTGGAGGAAGCTGTCCCTCAAAAACACGGCGAATGTGGAAATTCAACTTGGCGCGCCTGGAGCCATCTCAGGGAAAGTTATGAACGAAGCGGGCGAACCAATATCGAACGCGGAAGCCACGATCAAGTTCACGGTAGGTGGAGACGCTTTGTCGCCCCGAATTGGGGACTACGAGGATTATACGATGTTGGAGATTTTTCATCGCACGCCTCCCGCCAAGACCGATGAAACCGGTGAATTCGCGTTCCACAATCTGCCAACACGGGCGACCGTGGTGCTTCATGTACAAGGTCCCGGATACGCCAAGACGAAACAGACCTTGGTGCCGGTAGGGAGGCAAGGTCTCGAATTCCGTCTAAAGCGCGAGGCACGCATCGAGGGGCGTCTCAGTTACGCCGAAACCGGCGAACCCGTGGCGAACGCGAAGGTTGACGTCCGCAGCGCCGAACCGCATGATGACTGGTGGAGGGCAAGTGTTGATGAGAACGGGGATTTCATCGTGAAGAATCTCGGTCCCGGTACTTATAACCTCTTCCTCGACTATATTGACAAGGGACCGGAAGGCTGGACGGCTGCCGCTAGGCTAGGCATTCAGGTGTCGGAGGGGCAGACTGTATCAAACATGGACCTAACTTTAATTCGTTGCGGGCTTATTACAGGGCGCGTGAGCGACAAGGACACCGACGAACCGCTTGGAAACGTTATCCTCGATTTTCACGATGCCGCCCGTCCAGAATCTCAGCTTTCGAGCCACGACACTGACCCGGACGAAACCGGCGTTTATCGCTTTCACGCCGCACCGGGGCGTGTGCTCATTGAGGCTAGCGCACCTCCGGGTTATCAGGATATCGGCAAGGTAAGGCGATACGTCAATGTCGTTGAAGGCGAGAGCGTCACCGTTGATTTTAGGTTTTCCAAGGGGATGGAGTTGGTTGTCCGAACGTTGACGGAGGCTGGCGAGCCGGTGGCTGACGCTTGGGTTTCCGATGAATTAACGACGGATAGGCTCCCCAACGGCGGGCGATCGAACGAAAAGGGGGAATTTACATTAAAAGGGCTGCATGCCGGACAACCTCTTCTGCTCAAAGCGGAACATGGCGAATTACAATTGCGGGGCACGGCGAACGTCGAAGCCCAACCGGGAGTGCCAATTGAGATTCGGATGGAACAGTACGGTCAGGTCGAGGTTTCCGGTCGAGTGGTGGATGAAAAGGGCGAGCCGCTGCCTTCGGTTCCCATCGGCTTGGTCCGGTGGGATGATAGGCGTGGATTCGTCGGCACCAACGCCGCCGTGACAGACAGCGAGGATCGATATCGGGGAGTCAAGCTTATCGTTGGCGAAGAGTACATGATTAGCGTCATGCCGACATTCCCGCCCGCAGAGGAGTTTTTTCATGCGACAACCGGACAGTTTACCGCGACGCACGGGATGACCCAACTTAGGGATCTTGTGTTGAGAAAAATACCTCCCGAACAAATCAAAGAGACTCGGGTGAGCGTGACGAGTTCGCGTGAGGTTGAGCAGCGGTTCGCGAAGTTGGCGGGCAAAACTGCTCCAAAATTGGAGATTGCGGAGTGGATTTCCGGTCCCGCTGTCTCCGTCGGGGATCTGAAGGGCAAAACGGTCCTCCTCCATTTCTGGGAACTCGCGCACTGGGAGAAGGAAAATCTCCTCTGGATTAGATTGATGAATGGCTTGCAGGAGACCTATCGCGAAAAAGGACTCGTCTGCGTCGCCATCTGTTCCGCAACCGCAAAGGTCGACAGGGTTAAACGATACATCGCGGAACAGTCGATTACCTATTCAGTCGGGTTGGATCGTCAAACAGAGGTCGATGGTGCAAAAGGCAAAACCTTTGATCAATACGCGGCAGAGTGGCCCAATATGGTTGTTCTGATTAACCCAACTGGCGAAATCTCGGAAAAGGTGGATCGTTTAAATCTTGAAAATCGGATTAGAACGCTCCTTGGAAATTGAAGGGAGAGTATCACAAATGCTAAGGTTGGCGACCACTGCGGTCGGAGTCTGTTTCAAGAAAAAGGGTACCAGCCAAGAATCATCAGTCGAATTTGCGTGATTGATTCCGAGGAATCACGTGTGTAGGTCATAGCCGTATCTGGGTGATGGACGGCAACAGTGAGAAGTAGAGGCGACTGTCGACCCAATGCTCCACGCTCACGGAAGTTCAAATCGCCAACCTGATAAGTATCATTCCGGACCGCACTCGGTTGCTTCAGTAGGTAACCGGACTCCAACATGGGGGAGGTTGAAGAAAATCGCGTCCGGTCTCCGATGAATTATGGGCGCGGCGGGCGGAGAGAGAAGAGATTGGTGATTTGAAGATGACAGGTTCCAGCCTGCATAACCCATATACTTTTTTTAATCAACGACGTTGAAAGGAGAATTCAAAATGCGCACAATGTCCTTGATAGCGGTTCTAATCTTGATGTGCCTCTTTATTGTTCAACACGGCAATGCTCAGGCCGAGCGAGTTCCCAGAAATGTGCTCGAATTACGTCCTGGGGGTTATGTGTACGCTGATTATCCTCGAGTATTCGACGCCAGCGAGGATGGTATCACCATCGAGCTGTGGGCATATTTTACGAATACGCCGAAAGATGAAGAAATGTGGCTAATTTTCGCACGACCTGGAAGTTATTTCCTAACACTGACCGGCGAGGGCGTCGGTTATGCTGGTCTTGCAAACGCTGAAGATAAGGGAACTACTTTTCTAGGATTTGGCGTGAAGAAATTGTATAATCGTGGTTTATGGGACCAAACCATGTCCGGTAATCGGATATTACGCGACGATTTTCCGGTTCGTCAATGGGTGAATATCGTCTGCCAAATCAAAAGAGTAGAGGATAATAAAGCGCAATTTACGCTATCATTTGATGATGCAGAGGATTTAGGCCCTCCCGAGTTCATACGCTTTAGCACTAGTATTGCAATGCCAATGGGGACTTCCGATTTTCCACTATTGATTGGCGGACGAAAACCTATAACCATGGAGGATGGGAAAGAGTGGCATGCCAAAAGGTACAGATTTGAGTCCATGGAGGGGTATATCGACGAAGTTAGCGTGTCTAAAGGGTGGCGTTACGGAGAAAAGTTTCCTATTAAGAGCAAACGTCGGTTAAAATCCGATGGAAATACAATAGCGTTATGGCGTTTTATGGAGGGAAATCCTTATTCGGATTCATCTGGAAATAGGCACAAGTTGCGAGTGGGCGGTTCGCTTGCAGTAGAATCGCAAGGCAAGCTGGCAACTACTTGGGGTCAGCTTAAAACGAGATGATACAAATGCAGAAGGGGTCCGGAACGTCCACTGCAACCGATGAAAGATTGACGTTGAGATGACGTGTTGTGATTCGCTCGAATCTTATAACTGAACGGCGGAGCAAAGGGATCACTATCGCGTGGGATTTGCTATGGGAACTCTATCGCAAGATTGGCTATCGCACTCGCTATTCACTCGTTTGATCGTTTGATTTCCGCCCGCGAATTTGGTGTAATGCGGCTTTCCGTCCAACTCAACGGTTGTACTCTTCTACAGAGTCGAGTTGAGAGGAGGGTTTCTCATGCAGATTATGGAGCAGATTCGCCACGCACCGGGATCAGCAAAGGTAATAGCGAGGAGTGTAGCTGTGCGTAAAAGCCTATTCGTGCTGACTGCATCGCTCTGTGTTTTGCTATTGTTGATTGGAAATGGTGAAACCGCCGAGGGCGAAGGCACAGAAAACGCGACGGAGAATTTAGCCTTTTCCGGGCGTGTTATTAATAACAACGGCGATCCGGTAGGAGATGCTGAGATTCTGTACGCCGTGAATTGGAGAACTACTCAACTTGTCACTCGTACAGTGACCGATGGGACATTCCGCTTTGATATACCGCGTCCCGAACCTAGGAAGTCGGGCGGGCGATTGGACATCCTCATTGCACACGACGATTACGCAAACCGGTGGCGGAAATTGCCTCTCGAAAACACGACGAATATTGAGATTCAACTCGACGCGCCGGGGAATGTCTCCGGACGAATATTGAATCCCTCCGACGAACCGATTTCCAACGCGGAGGTAAGGATTCAATTCTTGATGGGTGGAGACCGGATGTCGTCTCATCGCGAGGATTATTCCATGCTGAACATTTTTCATCATATGCCACCCGCCGAGACCGATGAGAGGGGTGAGTTTGTTTTCCGTAATCTACCTCAAAGCGCTATGACAATGCTCCATATCCAGGCGCCCGGTTTCGCAAAGGCTGAACAGTTCGGCGTACCAGTTGGCGCGGAAGGGCTCGAGATTCGACTGAAGCACGAAGGCAGAATAGAGGGGCGTCTCAGCTACGCCGATACCGACGCGCCGGTAACAGACGCGACCGTTTCGATCCGTGGGACAGATTTGTCTCATGGGAGAGGGGAGGCGCACGTCGATAAAAACGGAGTTTTCGTCGTGAAAAACCTGCCGCGCGGCCTGTACGACCTCTCCCTTGGGGTAGGCCCCGATGGTTGGACGGCTATCCCCAAGGGACGCATTCTGGTGACGGAGGGACAGACGGTATCCGATGTAGACCTCAGTTTGATTCGGTGCGGCGTTATCACCGGTCGAGTGACCGACACGGATACCGGCGAGCCGATAGCCAACCACAATGTCTCTATTCACGACACCGCTCATCCCGAATCTCTGGGGAGGCTCCAAAGGGCGGCTACGGACGGAACCGGCGTCTACCACATCCGCGCCGCTCCGGGTCGGGCGATCGTTTTTACCCGTGCGCCTAGGGATTATGAGGACATTGGTGAAGTTTCAAGAAGTGTCAATGTCCTTGAGGGCGAGACCGTAACGGTTAATTTCCAATTTGCAAGGGGTATCGAGTTGGTCATTCGGCTGTTAACGAAAGCCGGCAAGCCGGTCTCGGGGGCACGGGTTACCGAGGAATGGACGAGGGTGGTGCCGGAGGTCGGAAAATCCAACGAAAGAGGCGAATATACCCTCGGCGGGTTTCGGGCAGGACAGCTACTTTTCCTTAAAGCAGAACATGTTGAACGCCAATTGCGAGGCACGGCGGAGGTGGAATTCCATCCGGGGGTGCCGGTTGAGATTCGGATGGAACGGTACGAACAGGTCGAGGTTTCCGGGCGAGTGGTTAACAAATACGGAGCGCCGATTCCCGGTGTGTCCATCGTTCTGACCCAGTGGGACGACCAGAAAGGATCATTGGTCGGCACAAACGTTGCCGTGACGGACAACGATGGTAGATACCGAGGAGTCAGGCTTGTAGTTGGCGAAGAATACATTATTAACGCTCACCCGTACGTGGGAGGATATTTTGCTTCAGCTACCGATGAGTTCACCGCGACGGAGGAGATGACCCAAATCGCTGATCTTATCTTGCGACCTGGGAATACCACAAAATCGGAATGGGAACAGGGCGAAGAACATCGTGCAGAGCAGATGTACCCGCGAGAGGCAGAGGTGCGTCTAGAGACTCTGATGGGTAAATCGGCGCCGGAGCTGAAGGTTGCAAAGTGGTTATCTGGGCGCTCAGTCTCTGTCGGAGAATTGGAAGGAAAGGTAATCGCGCTCTATTTTTGGGATTTGAGTGACTCGGATAACGTACTCTGTATAGACGTATTGAATTTCTTACAGAAAGCCTATCTGAAGAAAGGGCTCGTTTGCATCGCCGTATGTCCCGCAGCGACAGATGTTGACGGTGCCAAGCGTATTATCAAAGAAAAGTCGCTCATCTACCCTGTCGCATTAGACCACACGACAAAGATTATCAGTGCGAGAGGCGAAACGTTTGATCGATACGCCGTCGGGTGGGGGGATCCGGTTATTCTCATTGACCGGAAAGGCGAAATTGCCGACATCGCGTACCCTTTGAATCTTCAAGATCGGATTCAGGTTCTTCTCGCGAATTAAACTGCTAGCGGGTTCTTTGGGTGGGGTTGGCATTCATCTGAACCGAGATTTGTATGATTCCGGTGTTTGCCATGATTATCGGTGTTTTGCGGATAGCGATGACTCGACGCACAAATTTTTAGATTGAGATCTCCGAAAACTAACAGTTTGCGGTACAGAGTTGGTTCAAAGTCACCACTAGGACGTGTTGACATTTGTGTAATGTGTGTCTATAATTCGCCGATAAGTTTCTATCGTAGGGGCGAGATAAGACTTCTATGGGAGTTCTATCGCGCAGGATTTACTATCGCCTTCGCTATTCGCTCAGTTGATCCTATACAGTTTGCGGTATAATGTTGGTTCAAAGTTACCACTAGTCAAACACCCAAGAGCCCGTCTGCGACTCGCGGCACAATTGTTAGAAAGAAAAAGGAGAGAATTGATGGGTAGTTATCCAACACTGTTTGGTGTCGGTAGTGTCATGTGCGCCCTCGTGTGTATGTCGAGCTGCGCGAAGTCGGAGAATCGCCTATCTCAGCCCGAGCACCTCAAGTGGGGTTATGAGACGGAAAACGGTCCGGCTGTCTGGGGGAAGCTCTCCCCGGAATATATTCTTTGCTCCGTCGGTACGCACCAATCGCCGATAGACATTGCAAACCCCATACGCGCAAATCTTCCCGGCATAACCATCAACTACCAACCGGCGACATTGACCATCCGCAATAATGGCCACACGATTGAAGTTACGTATCCCAAGGGAAGTTGGCTAGAGGTTGACGGTGCTCGATTTCAACTGCTACAATTCCATTTTCACGCGCCGAGCGAACATACGGTAACGGGCAAATCGCTTGACATGGAGATGCACCTCGTTCATTCAAACGACGATGGCACGTTGGCTGTCGTTGGGGCGTTTATTCGGCGCGGGCGGGAGAACGCCGCGTTCAATCCCATTTGGGCGCATCTGCCAACCGCCCCGGGACAAGCAAAGAGCGTTGAGAGTGTCACCTTCAATGCCGATGATTTATTGCCGAGCGCGAGGCATACGTATCGCTACGAAGGATCGTTGACAACTCCACCGTGTTCAGAAGGAGTAAAGTGGTTTGTGTTGAAATCTCCCATTGAAATGTCCGGAGCGCAAATCGCCGCATTCAAAGCGATTATTGATAATAACAACCGGCCGGTGCAGCCGCTGAACGGGCGCGAACTGCTGGAGGAGGTTTCTAACTAGTGCCCCATTATTCGCGACGCGCCTGTCTCCATGCGCGATAGAATTCCCCCATCGAATCGAAGCGTTCGCTCCGGTCATCCAAGCACGCGCGGCGTATAACCTCGTATTGCGCGTCACTGCCGCGAAACGGCTCCCGATCCAGTGTCCCATCCGACAGAAACACGGCGGCGGTTCGCCCCATGGTGAACACGTTCGTACGTTCATCGATCCGTGCGCCCAGCTCGAACTCTTCGGGTGCCATGAAGCGGATTGAGCCGAACAGCCTTCCCATCTCATTTACGAACGGAGCGTCACGGTAAAGGTCCAAGTCTATCACGTGAAATTCCTGCTGGCTGAAGTCATAAATCATACAACCGTCGTAGAAATCAACCGCAATCCAGCCGTTTTGTGCAAGCTGATAGTGCAACTCGTAAATTTGGTCGAGGACGCTCAGAATTTCCTCGGACGGGAGTCCCCTGAAACGTTGAAAGGTTGAACCCGGATGCTCACGCGATGCGGCATCGGTACGGACAAGTTCGCCGTTTACCCATTCGTAGACTAGCAGAGGGCCGGTAGGGGATTCAACGACTTGATGGAGCGCCGGCAGCGTATGGTAGTTACAACCCCGCCTCAAGTGGACGGCGTTGCGAAGCATGGACACCCTTTCGGCGTGACTCAGATAGGGAACCGGATTGTCCGGATATCCGGCTGTTTTTACGAAATAACGTTCCCCCTCAGTCCGTATACCGTAGGAGATGTTCCCGGAGTCCTGTATCTCTTCGTCAAAAACCGCGAACACATCGCCGATGGTTTGGAGATAACAATCGGCTTCTTGGTCGATGCGGTCAATATCTAACAACGGATGTACCATGATTGTCTATCCCCTCCTGTATTTTCCGTTTTCTCTTCCACTACGAGTGACATAGGTTAGGTCTGTTCGTATTGGAACGTCATATTCGGATATGTCGATTCCGGCAAAGTTGTGTTCGATTCGGATACAGACGTGCGCATGGTCCGTATTATAATACCCGTCGAAGCGGTCTTTCAAGACGAATAGGTATTACCCGTCGCAGTAGAGAATGCGTATCTACGTTTCCTAAAATCAATGCGGCAATTTAAGCCATCGCGGCAATTTCTTGCCGACATTGTGTTAACACATCTTCGGAAGAGAGTGCCTCTGACCTGCGGAACCCGTTAGGTACGATTGATCTTCATGTCAGAGAACATGAACCCAATCTTTTTTCCTTATGGAAGAACCTTTTGACCGTTTCAAGGGTCTAAATAGCAATTATGTTTAATCCTAAGCCCTGACGTTGGATTTGTTCTTCGATTTGGTGTGTGTTATGTATTCAGCCGATGAAGAGGTGGTATCCCAAACGCTTGCAGGCGATCGAGATGCCTTCGGCGTTCTTGTGCACAAGTATCAGGAGATGGTTTTCGCCTATGCCTTTCAAAAGGTCAGGAACGAGGCGGATGCGCAGGATGTCATGCAGGAGGTGTTCCTGCGCGCCTATCGGAATCTCTATGCACTACGGCATCCTCATCGCTTCCGAAGTTGGTTGTATACCATCATGTCCAACGAATGCAACCGCTGGTTGGCACGGGCTGCGAAAACACGTCAGCACGAGGTTGTATTGACCGGTACGGCGGACAATGACCCTGGGGTTGAACCGTCATACGCGATTCCCGCAGAGGGCTGGCGGGCGGACTTAGAGCAGGCGATCGCAGCGCTCTCCGACGAAAATCGGGTTGCCGTGTCGATGTTTTATATGGGCGATTGTACGCTGAAGGAGATTTCAGAATTCCTCGGCGTGTCCGTAAACACGGTAAAGACCAAGTTGCATCGTGCCCGTCTGCAACTCGGTAATGCACTTGCTGAGCGGTACGGTAAGCTGTTGAAGAGCTACAAACTGAAAGGAGGTTTTCTCATGCAGATGATGGAGCAGATTCGTCACATGCCGGCGCCAACGATGGGGGTTACGTGGAGCAGCGCAACCGTTGGCAAGACTGTATTTTCGCTGATTATTGCAATGTGCATCTTTATTGGGCTTATTGGATCGCGAGACGATTTGCCGCCGGTGTTGTCGGCACATCAGATCGGCTTGGCGCCATCAAACCCAAACCGAGCACCTATAGAGGTCGCACTAGTTGAGCCGGTTTCGTATTCAACAAACGCATCGATTGCAGGAGTTCCGGCACCGAAGGGGAAGCGGACACTAGGCGGCTCCAGCCGCGCCTCTACCGAGCGAAGCCGTCAGTCAATTGACCAAGGGAGCACATCTAGAGCAGGCGCCGCGAAACCCGCTAATCTGCAAATTGCGGCTGCAGTGACAGGGAGGGACGCCGATAAGCTAGCGTTTTCCGGCCGAGTTGTTGACACAGATGGAAACCCTATTGCCGGGTTCCCGATGGCTGTTGGTCCCCTTATGTCCGTTGATGGAGAGATTCAACCATTCTTCGCATTTGGTGGATTCAACGGAAATGCACAAGCGCCAACGCTCAAATCGGATACGGATGAAGAGGGTCGGTTTTCAATTTCCGGGGTCAGAGCCGGACCCATCCAGTTTATGCCGCAACCTAACTACATGGACGGCGACACGCCGCCAGATGATTTTAATGAGGATAATCTCGCCGACGCCGAGGTAGTATCGATTGACATCGGAGTAATGACTTTTTACCCGGCCAGCCGGGAGCGGCCTCCTTTCGGTGGAATTACGTTTACCATTGAGCCGGGGACGCACCTTGAAGACATTGAGGTCGTAGTGAGACCTCGAATGCGAATTCGGGGGCGGGTCGTTTTTGCCGATGGCACACCGCTTTTCAACGCCGAAGTCCGAACCAGTGTACGACAGCTAGATTTTGAAGGGGACGTTCGCGGCGAGAGCGACAGTTCGGCGCGGACAGATGACGAAGGCTACTTTGCGATTTACGTGGAGGAGCCCGCGTTTTACACGGTCGCGATTGAGTTTCAAGGGCTGTCGACGAGTTCGGAGCAGTTCACACTTGAAGATGGCCAAAGGCGGGATGACTTGATTATAACTCTCGAAAGTCCGCCTATTAGCGTAAAGCGTACTCCCGCTCCGGTCGAACCTGACCGCGACGGCGCGTGGGTTATGAATCCCTCGAACGGCCACGCCTACAGAAGCATTCATTGCGAATCTCGGGAAGACGCTCAAGCGGAAGCCATGAGCGAAGGTGCATACTTGGTTTCGATTAACGACGCCGCGGAGCAGGAATGGCTCGTGACTGTCTTCGGGACGGCGCCCTATTGGATCGGATTAGCCGATTCTGAAAAGGAGGGTAAATGGAGATGGATGAACGGCGATCCGGTTACCTACACAAACTGGGCGCCCGCCGAACCGTCGGATTCCGATCACGGCGAAGGAGATCATGTCTTCATGGGGCTTACGCCGGACGGAAAATGGTACAATGTTGAGCCCGGAAACCCGAAGTGGCACATGGCTCGGATGGCTATCATCGAAAGGAGCGGTACATCCTCGACGCCAACCATGAGTCGGTGAACCGCCAAGTTCGGTTCATAGAACTACGAGAACTTTAAGCTATTTTTACGATCTTCCAGGCAAAGGAGGCATTTATCATGAAACGGTCTCATTTCAAGCGTTCGATTCTCGCGCCGTTGCAAGAAAGCGCCTGGCTATTTACGGTCACCGCGGCATTTCTGCTTACGGCGACGGTACAGAGCATCGCTCTAGAAGCTGCTTCTTCACTATCAGGCCGCGTCCTTGATTTAAAGGGCAACCCGGTCTCCGGATTCAGGTTAGTCCTTTCGCCAACTCCTCCCGCCTCAGTTGGGAGTATCAATGATTCGCAGTATCAAGCAAACTTCACGGTAATGGAATCGCGTACCGACGATGAGGGGCGTTTTTCCATCCACGACATCGCTCCGATAAGAGTCCAATTGAACTCAGTCTTCAAGTCAAGGACTGACCATGAGTCCGCGACCAGCCATGACATCATGTCCATGAAAGTCGGTTCGGTGACGGTACCTCCGCATCAACCGTCGGCTTTTGAGGGAATCTTGTTTGCCATTAAACCGGACACGCATGTAGAAAACGTTGAAATTAGAGTGAGGGCTCGGCAGTACATTCGAGGCAGAATAGTGTTCCCCGACGGGACTCCCCTTGCGAGTGCAAACATCCAAATAAGTGCACTTCGCCGCTATCCGGATAGGACGGGCAGCGGAAGTTCAAGTTCAACCGGAGAGACGGACGCCAACGGTTACTTTGTGTACGGGTTGGATAGAACGGCGTTTTACACGGTCACGGTGGACTATCGGGAATTTACCGCGACCGCGGAACCGTTCCTATTAAGAAAGGGGGAGAACAAAGAGGGCTTGATTTTCACGCTTGCCAAGCGATCGACTCTCGCGGATGTGGCAGCCGGTCGAGTCGAAGTCGCAGCCAAATCGCCCACATCATCGGCGCCGGGAGATATGGGCGCGTGGGTCGTGAATCCGGCAAACGGACACGCTTATAAGCGAATCCACTGCGAGAGTTGGGACGATGCCAACAGCCAAGCTGCCGCCGAGGATGCGTATCTGGTCTCAATCACGAACGCAACTGAACAGGAGTGGTTAATTAAAACTTTCAAACCTCAACATTGTTGGATTGGGCTTACCGATTCTGCGAAAGAGGGAGAATGGGTTTGGGGGAGCGGTGAGCCGGTCACCTATACCAATTGGGGACCTCATGAACCGAAAGACACCGACTGGGGCGACGAAGATTTTGTTTTAATCGAGTATTCCGGGGAATGGTCTGACGCCGGTCCTAGAAGCATAGAGTGGCGTATGTGCCGTATGGCTATCATCGAGAAGGACAGCTTTACAGGGAAGCCGTCAGGGGAAGATTAAGCCAGCGTGGAGAATCCCAAATTTAAGGATGTAGGAATCAACGATTGTCAGATCGAGATGAAATACATGTAAAATCTCTTGTCGGGTGCACACAGTGACCAAGCGAGCAGATAACGAGTGGCATGGTGGGCAGAGGATCTCTATCGCGGTCGTTATTCACTCGCTTGATGGATTTCTATCGCGGTCGTTGTTCGCTCCCTTGATTCCACCCTACAACCCTTGATCATCGACCACGCGGGGACGAGTGCCGATTGATGGCGGTAGGAGCAGCCGTTTTTGTTGCTCGGTCAACTCGTCGTATTTGCCGATGTCGTAGTAGCTCCCCGACCACGCCGAGTGACCGGGGCTGTATTTGTAGAGTAAGGCGCGGCGCTCGTGTTCCGCCTGCCAGGGCATGGTTCCGTGAATGACAGCTTCGGTGAAAAACAGAACGTCGCCCGTTTCAAGCGCGGGTTGGACGACATAGTGCGCCGAACGCTCGAACCGTTTAACCTCCTGCGGTAGAAGGGTCGGGAAGTTGCTCTTGTGGCTCCCCGGAATGCAGGCGAACCCGCCAGCGCCTTCGGGTGCCGCGGTCAAGTTATATGTCATCACACACAGACCGTTACGCATCACGCCATCCCTATACCTGTACCAATGGTCGCCTTCGGGACCGCCGGGGCGCCCGCCATCTTCACCGCCGTGCAATCCACCGCGCGTGTCTCCCTTGTTCATAAATAGGGCGTAATCGTGATCGAGACGGACATAGGGGCCTAATAGTTCGACCAGATAGGGGAGGATTTTGGGGTGGTCGATGAGTTGTTTAAACGGTTCTCCCCAGAGACTCGGCATACCATCCCGGTTTCCTTTGTCAATGATGGCGTTCATCTCGTCCACTTCGTCTTCGGTTAAAACGTCCTTAATCACCAAATACCCGTAGAGATCAACGGCAAATTTTTCTTCATCTGTCATGGCAGTAGGTCCTTTCTTCTACGATTCCAGTCAGTTTCCACTTTGTGAATTTTCATACACTTCGGTAGGTGCGGTTGGAAACCGCACCTACCGAAGTCTGGGTTACCGCGAATGGAATTGACAATAAGACGGTCGCAGGGGCGCTCAATGTGATTCTTCCGGGTGTGTTTCCCTGATTGTTTCCGCGGTTGTTGCAAAATCGAAACTTCCGAGCACGTCGCCGTTCACCTCGAGTTCGAAACGGTGCCAGCCTAGACGCGCCTTTCCGTCGTGGTACTGCTTGAGCGAAGGCAACGGGAAAAGAGATTTCTCGTAACTGACCTTCTGTTTCGGCTTCAGTTTTCGTTGGCTGACGCGGTAGCGTTTACGCGTGACGTGACCCGTGGGGCGTTTATAGGATACTATGTAGTGCGTGAGAATCGTCTGCGGCTCGTCGGATTCGTTCTGCAGGTTAAACGAAAAACGGAATTCGTCGTTGATTGGCACAATCTTGCTTTCAGGCTTCAGTTCAATGAGCTTGATTTGCGCTTTTCCCAGCTCCCCGGGTGTCCCCAAACCGAGCAGTTTCAGGGCGCGTTTATCCCCGATTTTCAACTGATATTTTAACGCGCCCCGAAGGATTTTCTTAGTCTGTGACCCCCCGTCCCGACTCCACCGCTCCAGGGCGGCGTAGCCTTCGTCCGGATAGTCCTTGACGATGTCACGCATATCCGCGGCGACCTGTTCGCGCACGCGCGGATCGCTGTCATCTTTGAGCGCCTCCAGCAGCGACAGCATCGGCTGCGGATTGGGGATAAAACGTCCAATCCATTTCTGCCATATCCCGCGGGTGCAGATTGACGCGCACACAAAAAGACGGAGATTTGCGTTTTCGTCGTCCACCCACTCGCGAAAACGCTCAAAGCACCGCTCGGGATGGTTGATGAGAAACTCGCGCATCTCGCCGCCGCGGGTACACCGGTATTTCGCGAGTTTGCAGAAGGCATCCATAGAGGCGTCGAAATCCGCCAATCCGTAGAGGCTGACGAAGTGGGAGACCGGTCTCAGGCTGGCCTGGAGTTCTTCGCTGGGCGACGGGCTCGGTTCGGAGGGAAGTTCCGCGTCGACATGCTCCATTAAAATCGCCAATGCATCGGAATAATTTTGGGGTAGGTGATTGCGCAATACCCGCCCGATGCCATGTGTAACATTATAAATCGTTTGTCCCTCCATCTCCGCTCGAACATCCTTGATGAAGGTGTGCGTGTCGAAGTCGGGATAGATGCGCTGTAGTTTATCTCCGATGACCAAACCGTCTTGTGTCAGGTCGAAAAGTGTGCGTTGTTTCATGTCGGAAAGTATGCGCCGCTCTTTCACGGTCATTTGGGGCTCCGGAGTCGTCGGGGGCACGTGGGTTGTACGCTTAGGACTCACGTACTTGGGGACTTCGAGGAACGCAGATCTGCGTTCCCTACTTCATTTGATTACGTCTTAAGTTCGGCTCAGAGAGGAGAACATCCCTGCTAATCGTCATCGCTGTCAATTCGAAACTCGCCCCATACGGGGCGGTGATCGCTCACGGCGAGCGAAGCGGTCATATCGTCGTTTCCGAAATCCGTCTCGTCGAATCTGTCGATGCCGCTTTTCCCGGTGTATTCGGTTACATAAGAGGTTTGAAAGAAGATGTTATCGTACAGGCTCGTATCTCTGATGTGTGATTTCTGCGGTACGTCGAACAGGTGCGCCATCCGCGGGATTGACATCAGCGGGTGATATGCAAATAGGTCGTCGGGATTGCAATTGAAGTCTCCAAGTAGTATCACGTCCTGTTCCGCTCCGTTCATCGCCTGCAGCGTCTGATACACGTTGGCTAGTTCCCGTACCTCACGCTGACGCGGCGGGACCGAATCGCCCCAGATTACATGCGCCGTGATTGCGGTGAAGTCGAATTGCCCCGCCCTGAACGATGCGGAATACGGTTCACGCAGGAAGGTGTCGTTTGGGTCGGGAAACACCATCCCGTCGTCCAAGACATCCACCAGCTTTTGATCGAACAGAAAGGCGTAGCGTTCCTTGACTTTCGCGCCGACCGGACGGCTCACGAGGTAGTCGTAATCCCTGCCCATCAGCTTTAGCATATCTTCTGTACGTTTCAATACCTCTTCGTCTCTCAGTTCAACGATAGCGATAAAGTCGTAGTCGATCAACACGTTGGCGATGCGTCGCAATTCGTGGTCGTCTCGACTGTTATTGCTGAAGATGCGAATATTCCACGCCGCCAAACGGATTGTGCGTGTGCCCAGGTCTGTTAGGGCATCAGTTTCGGGAATGGCGTCGTCGTCCCGTCCCGTACAGGCTGCGAGAAGGCAAATCGCGATGAATAGCAGTGCACAGCGATTTGGCAGCGTCAGTCCCCGATTCCTCATATTGTGAAGAAGCCTAGAAGGAAGGAGATCCACCGGAATTTTTCAACCCTACGGTTATGCGAGTAGGCACATATAGAATAACGATCTCACATGTCATAGGATTTTTAACAGAATTAGTAATGTGAATTGTTTCAAATAACACTTTTTCAGAACCAATCATAGAGCGGGAGTTAAGAATCATTTGATGAGGAAATTATTCCGCCAAGGATAATGTGCGCTATAGACAAACCGTCGGGGCAAGAAGATCTCTATCGCACTCACTATCCGTTCGCTTGATTCCCTCCTACATAGAAATTTGGGGCAGTTACTTGCTGAATGAATTGTACCGACAGGGATAATGAGGTGCTATCAAGGGACGCTTTCTCAAAGTTAGCCATAGAGCAAAATGAGTATCATTTGATGGTGCGCTATACACATTGCACTCCTCTGGAGTGCGGAGATTGGACGCATCACGATTCTATTGACATTGCACTACTCTGTAGTGCAGGAATTAAGTTCGTCGCCATCTACAGACATTGCACGGGATCTACTATCGCACTCGCTATCCACTCGCTTGATCTCATTTGATTTCGCTTGATTGGTCGCGATTCGGAGATCGCTCCTACGGTGGCTGGTATAGACATTGCGATTGACAATTACACATGTTTGTAGGTAATGACATTCTTCTGCGCCACAAGGGATCTCTATCGCAGTCGCTTTTCGCTCCTTTTATCGAACCCTACAAATGCACTGTTCAGAGCCTGTTTCAAAAATTGGAGCCAGAGCGATTTTGGACTCATGAAGAAGGTTTTATTTAGATTACGTTGTCGCCTCTTCTACACCTTCAAGATCTCTATGGGATTTCTATCGCGTTCCCTATCCGGTCACTTGATCACTCGCTATCCGCTCGTTTGATCCCCTCTGGGGCTTTTAAAGGCTGGTGGGCAGTGCCCACCCTACAAATGTACTTTTCAAACAGGCTCTCAAAGAGGTTCTTATGCGCCCTCATTTATAAATTCAGCGTTCAGTTGGGCGATGCGTTGCGTGTAGGCTTTTATTTCGGATGCTATTCTCCCTTCGTTCCAGTGACCTCTTTCACCGAGGAAGCGTGCAATATTCGGCGCTAGGTCAACACCTTGGCCCGGACCGAATCCAATCCGTAACCTCCGCCAGAGCAGGTCGTCGAGGGTCATCGCCATTTCACCCCAAAGGGCGTAAACTACCTCCGCTTTCAAATAGGCGGACGACTCCGAAAGCGGCTCTGCGAGCGTTCGATCTTCGGCAATGAACTTTCCGATGGCGGTTGCGTCCCCACCGTAACGAGCGCTAATCCGTTCTCTGTCGGCAGCAGGAATCGGTTTGTTACCTCCGTCATCCTCCGGTTCAACACCATTTCCCAGCGGGTGCGTCGCGGTTTTGCAGGAACGCGCGCACCCGAGTTCTTCTGCGATGCGGTCGACAGCCTCCTCGGCGATCTTCCGGTGTGTGGTCAACTTGCCGCCGTAGATATACATCACCCCGCTTTTGCTCTCGGTGATTAGGTGCTCGCGAGAAACAAAGCCCTCGCCTTTGGGCGCGATGAGGGGACGTACGCCCGCATAGGCGGACACGATGCTCGCCCGATTGACGGCTGCCACGGGGAAGATTCGATTGACTTCCGAAAGCAGGTAGTCCACCTCGGCGGCAGAGGGACGAACGGAGTCGGGATCCGCCTCGGGATCGGATTCGGTGGTGCCGACTGCAGAGAGAGCTTCGTCGAAGCTGAGCGTGAAGATGATGCGGGGCTTTTCGTTCTGACGCTGTTCCGCGCGGGTGAACGTCGCGATGCCGCAGTCGCCCCGATTCAAGCGGGGCAGGATGAGGTGAATCCCCTTCGCCCTATGGGTTGTCAATCGCGGCACGCCATCGTATGCCGGGTCCTTCTCCCAGAGCCGATCCGTCCAAGGACCGGCAGCGGACACGACTTTTCGTGTGATGGCTTCGAAGCGTTCGCCAGAGAAAACATCCTCGAGAAGCACGGTGCAGTTCCCGTTGGATTTGCCAGGCTGGGTGACAAAATCGACGAAGCGGACGTAGTTCGCGACGACTGCACCGTACCGGTATGCATCCTTCAGCGTCAGCAGCGTCAACCGCGCATCGTCAACCATGCTATCCCAAACGACGACGCACCCTTTCAGCGAGCGCCCCTCAACCGGTCCGACCAAATCCCGTATCCGCGCCGGATCACGAATCGTGCGGGCTCTCTCGTTCTTGTCGGCTTTCGAGAGGTGATTGTAGTAGTGCGCCGCGAGACTCATACCGGTGAGCGGGTAGGGGTCGCCCCTGTAATTGAGGATAGCTATCGGCGCCGGTTTGACGAGGTTCGGTGCGATGCGCAGCAGGATTTCACGTTCGCTCCGCGCCTCCTTTATCAACGCGAAATCGCGTTTAATGAGATAGCGAAATCCACCGTGAATAAGCTGGGAGGTGGCGCTGCTCGTGCCGTTGGCGAAGTCGCCCTTCTCGACCAGTCCGACTCTGAGACCGCCGTTTAGGGCGAGGTCGCGAATCAGACCGGCGCCCACGATGCCGCCGCCGATGACCAATACGTCCAACGGTTCGCGCTTTAGGTTTTGGATATTCTGTGCCCGAGTGCGGGCGGAAAATTCGACCGGCATGTCAAACGGCATCGCTCTTGACGAGCATTTCGGCGTGACGGGCTACTTTGTCGATAGCGGCAAGGACACGTTCCACGGCGTGCGGAATCGGATCGGTCAAGACCGGCAGGAACACGAGGCGTGAACAAGCTTTTTCGCTGACGGGCAGGTCGCCTTGGGCATAGCCGGTGTAATCGCCCCCCATTTCGGACGTGCAGAGGGGGCCTCGCCCGCCGGTATAGATGTCAAGCCCCTCCGTGAACAGCGGCAAGGTGTGGAGCAGCGGATAGGGGTTATCGTTCGACGGCGCGCTTCCCGAGAACAGCGGCACGCCATCGCCAACCAAGAGCGGGTACGGGTTGTTATTTGCGAGGACTCCCTCCTTGCGGAGCGCATCGGCAAACAGGGGCGCCGGCAGTCCGCACAGCTCGTCCGGGTTGTAGTGGATGGGGAATCCGAAAAATCCCGCAGACTGGGTGCCGGGGTAGGTTTCGACGGGGCTTACACCAGGTATCGCACGCAAGCCATCCGACACCTCTCGGATGAAGGCGCTGCGCTTGGCGTTCAACGCTTCGAGTTTCTCGATCTGTACCGATGCGATACCGATAGCCACTGGGTGCGCCCGGTATTTGACCCCAAGCCCCATCGGGGGAAGGTGCTTGTACCGCGGGTCGCCTCCATCAATCTTGACGGAGCGGTTCACCTGTCCGAGTAAACAGGCGCGCTCAAAGATTGCGGCGTCGTTCGTCGCCAGCACGCCGCCTTCACCGGCGCTGACCGGCTTGCTGCCCTGCAAACTCCAGGCTCCGACGTGCCCGATGCTCCCGCACGGTCTCCCCTTGTAGCTGGCGCCGTGCGCGTGGGAGCAGTCCTCAATAACGGGGACACCGGTCTCCTCGCTCAATGCCATCAGCGCGTCCATGTCACAGACGTTGCCCCACAGATGGACGGCGACGATAGCTTTCGTGCGCTCGGTGATCCGCCGCCGTACATCCTCCACGTCGATTAGCAGGGTGCGCGGGTCAATCTCGCAGAAGACGGGTTTCGCCATCAGCATCAGCGCAGGCGTGATGGAACATATCCAGGTGTAGGTGGGACAGATGACCTCGTCGCCGGGACCGACGCCGAGTCCGAACATGGCGCTGTGTACCGCTGCCGTGCCGTTATTGAGGGTTATGGCAAACTTGGTGTCGTGCCGGTCACGCCACATCTGTTCAAACGCTTGAACCACGGGTGATGCGCCGGAAAGCTCGTTGCGGAGGGTCATCTCGTAGGCGATTTTGGCTTCGTCTTCCGAGATTTGACGCCAACGTTCAAGTTTCGGATAGGAGGCGTCTGAGGTTGATTCGAAGGTAGGGGTTCCGCCCAAGGCGGCGGGCAGGTCTCGCGGGTCGGTATTCGGCATGGGTGTGTTTTACCTCCGACAAACTTAGTGCGGGTATTCTATCAAAATCGATGGTCGTTGTCAAGAAGGGAAAAGGCAGTTGCCAGTGGCCAGTGACCAGTGTCTAGTCGTGGTAACATGAGCATGAATCGCGTATATCGGTCGGCATGAGGAGGGGGTGATGTAGAGGTCAACGATTATCAACGCATACAGGGAAAATCTGGGAAAGGAAATTTCATACTTTTCATACCAAGCTGGAGTATTCGGCGGAGGGAAAGAAAGGGCTTGAAGGCTTGCTATGACTGGGTTTTTGGCGGTTTCGATATTGAAGCCAAAAAAGCATAGTTATGAAATTTTGGTATGAAACCGAGAGTGTAGCTTATAGCTATATATGTGCTTGTTTAGTGGTTAATGATTATATGAAACGTTGGGTTTCACTCGAATTTTGCGTGTTGGCCGGGCCGAGGGAGTTCTTGAAATTCCCCTACCGCAGATGATTTCTTGTGGATTAGCGTTCAACCCAACCTACGCACTGTCACCCCTGTCGCGCATGATATTCTGACCGGATCAGCCGGCCAATTCTGGAGAATCGGATGTCGTCGATTATCTTCCAGATCTCCCAGGGCTTTTTCGGATTGAGCATGTCGTATGACCAGAAGACCATGAAAGCCTGTCCCTTGATTTGGCTCACGGGGACGGTGCCCCAGGTGCGGCTGTCGCTGCTCTGGTCGCGATTGTCGCCCATGGCGAAGACGTGACCTTCCGGAACCGTGAATGGTTTGCCCTCCGGGAACTTCGCGCGGAACTGCCGGAGCGGGAGCTTGTAGTCCGCAAAAGCGTCGTCCTCGGGCAGGAGGTGGGGGGCGCGGAACGGGGGAAAGTCGTGGGGAGTACCGTGGTCATGCTTGGTGTAAGCGCTGTCTTTGACCGCGGCGCCGTTGACGTAGAGCGCGCCACCTTTTGTCTCGACGGTGTCGCCGCCGACCGCGACGACCCGTTTGATGAAGTGCCTGGATTTCTCGTGAGGTGGAACGAATACGAACACATCGCCTCTCGCGGGTTCGTGCACATCGAAGAGTTTGATATCCGTGCCCGGGATGTCGACGCCGTAGATAAATTTGCAGACTAGGATACGGTCTCCCACAAGCAAGGTGTCTTCCATGGAGCCGGACGGGATTTGGAACGGCTCGACGACGAAGGGGCGCATGAAGCCGAAGACAAGTGCGACGGCGACTACGATGGGGCGGAGGTGTTCCCATGCAGTGGTGCGTCGGGACCTACGCTGTCGTGAAGTAGATTGTTCGTGGGTAATTGGGGGTGTATGGGTCATATGGGTATTTGATTCGATGGAATATAGAGAAATTAACGGATGGGGGTTGGTTGGAGTTGACAAGGCACGCGAACAAAGGGCACATTCGCGCGGCACTAGAGAAACTAAATCGTTCTAAGGATTCTGCTAGGATGGGTTAGTGTCAGATTGAGCGGATGGATGGGAGGTTGAAGAAAGAGAAGATTGATAGGATAATTTGCTTCGGACAATCACAATTCACGGTATTCTCCCTTAAACACCTCTTTAACATGCCAGCCGATGAAGTCTCCGTCTGGGTAATATGTCTGTCTCTGTGGAAAGTTTATTTTGTTGCCGTGGAAGTTCTTGAGCCATTCCTGAAATCCCACTGAGCCGTGGGCTTCATCTGATACCAGCACTTCTAATTCTTGGGAGAGCGTATAGGCCCCGCGGTCAAACAATTTGTGGTGTAGCGAACACAAAGCCAATCCATTTACTTCCGTATCGGGTCCCTCCGCCTGATGCCACTTGATATGGGAGGCTTCTAACGCAACGGGTTGATTACGTAGTTTGACATCAAAGCCGCAGACTGCGCACTTATATTCATAGGCTTTCAGGACTTTCGCACGGAAGTTGGGATCGCGCGTTTGCGGAGTCGAAATCTGGAAAGGGAATTCTATCCCAACTGCCTGTAGGATGTCTTCATGAAACGAAGAAGGAAAATGAGCGTCTAACAGACTTTGTATTATGTCAGAAGCCAATCTGCGATTGTTCTGAAGTTCGTGGGCAATATCTTCATGAAAACCACCAGAAACATCGTAGCGATCCAAATCACTTTTTAGGGCGTCCCCACTGTCTGTTTGTCTAATTTGCTTGGAATCCGACACTTCCCAAATCCCATCATTTTGAAGGCGCCAGAACGGGTACTGTGTTCCACGACTCGCTTGCCTAGGACCAAATTCCCTCAGTAAGTTTCCAAGGTCCTCGTCTATTCGGGAGTATCGAACGAGACGCTTTTCTTCCCGCAGTAATTTACCAATAGCATACAATACCAGCAGAGGTTTGTGAGGTGCCCTCTCGCCGGCGTTTTGCCACACCCTTAGCCGTTCAAATTTCTCAAGAATCTCTTCTCTGTCCATTTTCACGTTCTGCCCGATTCGGGGAATCTACAGTGAGATTCACGCTGTCACAAATCGCAAATTAAACATGGTTCCTCGTCGTCTTCGTCATCAAGGACATCGCCGAGGATGTCCAGCAGCCGTCGATTCGGTTGGACTGCCTTTTTCCGGTTCATCGCTTTACCGTAGTTGTCCTTTATCTCCTTGACGCGATTTGAATCCGACAGTTCGACTAAACTCTCTCCTTGACTCCAAGTGAATCTCTCGCCTGTCTCTTGGTTGTATTTCTCATAACCCTTGGCGAGTTCAAAGAGGTCAGGGTGATTTTCCATCAAGCCAACCCATTCGGCTTTGCGCTGATAGAAACAGAAGTAGCACCCGGAGCGCGTCCGCCATTTGTAGTAATCTGGCATACCGAGACCGCTCTCCTCCAAGATGCGATAAACATCCGCCTCGGTGATGCCGTTCTCTTTGAAGGGGTATTTAGGCTCGATATTTCGGGACTCAACATTCTTCAGCGGTTTATAGCCGACGCGGCCCTCATCGGCGCGGATGGCGATATAGTTGTATGCCTTATCTTCACCGACGAATTCTTCAAAGGGTTTGATTTTTAGGAGCCGAGTACACCAGCGCACTTGGGAAGATGGCAACAGCCCACCGTGCATAGTGAGCCAATGGTCGAAATCGCGCTCTGCATTTAGGCGGGCAATTTTCTTGCCCAAGAATGCTTCCAGTCGGTCAAGAAATTCATACGTCTCGGGCAGTTCCTTCCCGGTGTCGCAGAAGGCGTACTCCATCTGCGGCACCTTGTCCCGCATGTAAATCGCGAGCGCCGAGCTATCTTTGCCGCCGGAGAGACCGAGGATATGGCGTCTGTTTTGGCTCATGTTAGAATCTTGATGATAGATTTCAGTTGGCTAGACGCAGATTCGTATCCAATTGAAAGTCGATGTCGAAGGGAAGTGCGATGTCCGATTCCTGTTTGGTGAAGTGCTGCGAAAAATCAATGATTGTGAAACCGACCAACCGTTTGGTTTCGGGGTCTAGTCGCAGAATCACATCGTCGGAGTGCTCAACATAGTCTGTATATTCGGGTTTGCCGCGAGTAACGTACAAAACATCGGCTTCTTGATCATAGAAGATTTTCATTCCGTCTTTGCTACGAATCATGTTATATCCTCTTCCTTATTGGATATGCCGTGATGATAAAATTGTTGCGAATAAGCTTCACGATCACGACGATCCGAGTGTAGTTGTGAGGCAGACCTTTGAAATCCTTGTAGTACGTAAATTTGTGCGGATCTGTTGGAGACTGTTTCCTTCTCCCAGTTCGCACGGTCAGGAGAACGTCTTCTAGGTGGTGTGAAAGTTCCCAATGGCTTTCGATAATATGTGTCCATCTTTCCTCGGTTAATTCAATTCGATTTCCCCATTTGTCAGTGACAATCCACATGGATTTATATCCTAAAATCCGGCCTCCCACCAATTTTGAAAAGCATTCAATGACTGTTGTCAATCGTGATTCCGACCCCTACCTTCAAATATGACTCGAACCGGTTGCTGTCGTCACGGGCACGGACTTTTTTTCAAATCACCGGGATTCATCTAGCCGAATGTTCTACGTAGACACCTTTGGCTTCGAGGCGAGGAATGTGTGTGCTGATTGATTTCGAGGTCAGGGCGTTTGATCGCAGATCCAGCTCTTTCAGACCGGTTAATTTAACGAGGGGCGATACGTCGGACACCCGGTTGTCCACGAGCCCCAGCCTTTCCAGATTGATTAATCCGGTTAGGTGCGACAGGTCGGATACGCGGTTTTTGAAAAGGTGCAACTGTTTCAGGTTTGATAGTTTCCTTAACGGGGACAGGTCTTCTATCTCGTTCTCGTCGAGACTTAAGATCCGCAAGTTGGTTAACTTCGCCAAAGGCGACAGGTCGGACACGCTGTTTACGGAAATGTCCAGTTTTTGCAGCTTCGTGAGTTGCGCCAGGGGCGCCACATCCGAGATTTCGTTGCTCTTCAGCAAGAGCTGAATGAGGTTGGGCAAGTTCGAGAGGGGCGCCAAATCGGAGACGCTATTGCTTGCTGACCAGAGCATTTTCAGGTCCCCCAACTTTCCCAAAGGCGTCAGATCGGATATTTGGTTTCCCGACAGGTCAATCCATTCCAAGTGCTTTAACCCCGCGAGGGGTGTGAGATCGGTAATTTGGTTATTTGCGAGATTCAGGTTTGTGAGATGATTCAACCCCTTTAACGGCGCTAGGTCGACAATTTTGCAGTCGGGGATTTCCAGAAATTCCAGTTTTGTCAATCCCGCGAGGGGTGATAGGTCAGCTACGGGGTTGCCGCCGATGTCCAGGGCTTCCAGATTGGTTAATCCGGTCAACCGCGACAGGTCGGAACATTGGTTGTTGTTGAGAATTAGGACTGTAAGGTTGACAGCAAACTCAAGACCGGTCAGATCGCGAATCTTTGCGCCGGTTGCCGAAAGGTCGGTCAGCGCCGCCATGTCGGCGGGGGCGATTGCCGCGTCCTCGGGTTTGCCAAGCGCTTTCTTGATAACCGCGCGGAGATTGGGGTCGGGGATGTTCACTGCCCCTTCGGATTCAGCCCCATTTACGTTCCCGATCAGTGCAATCGTGAGAGCCAGCAGCACGATGAAGGCAGCGGGGCGTAGATAGTATAACATATTTTTCTCTGGTCGCGGGCGGAATCGGATTTTCCCGTAATGTTCAAGAGGCAATGTGAGGGTGGCCCAACGGACAACCACGGGGGATTCCTACCGCACTCACTATTCGTTCGATTGCTGGGTTGTCCCTACAACAGCATACACATGGATCGTTGTGCGTTACGGCTCATTTCCCCAATCGAAAGACTTGATTTGGAGGGAGCGGGTTTTGGCTGGGAGTTCGATTTTCGCACCACCTCCTTCTGACGAGAGGTGAACGGCAAAGCCGATTTCTGTCGCGGGTGATGCCTCTTTTATATCGCAGGAGGTTCTCCCACCGCTCGCTACGGCGTTGATGAGGTCCTCTACCATGGCGCGCCCTGCGGGCCAGGGCTCGGTTTCACCGGGTAGCTCCAATCGGTGCGTATTCGAGGGATCGTTCTCGCGCCAGACGAAACTTTCGGCTGCATCAGTAAGGAGGAAGAGGCGTCCGTTCTCCCCGACGACCTCGAAACTCATGGGCAGTCCGGGACCTTTATGCGCACCGTCGGGGGTGATGTAGAGGACGACGCCGTTCGATAATCCGATCTGGGCTCTGCCGGTGGGGTCTATCCGTTTGCGTGAGTCCGCCGGCTCGCCGGATAGGTCTTCAACGAATCCGCTCACCCAGGCGGGCGCGATGTCGCCGGCTAACGCGAGCAGGGTATCGTACCAGTGGCAGCCGTGGTTAATCAGATTCGACAGCCCGTAGGCGGTAACGCTGGACACGGGACCGATGATTCCGTCAGCCAACTGCCGCTTCAACGAGCGGTAGCGGGCGGACCAGCGTCGATCAAGGGCGAATAGGAGCGGCACATCTCGGCAGGCGGCGCTGATTCGGTCGAGTTCTTCGAGGCTGGTGACGAGGGGTTTGTCGCAGAGGATTCCGCGGGCGCCGGATTGGACTGCGAGTTCAATCTGATCGGCATGCATGGTTTGGCGGGTGGCGATGCATACGAGGTCGGGGCGCGTCTCGGCAAGCATGCGTTTGTAATCGTCGAAGGTCGACACTTCGCCCCACACGTCTCGCCAGCAGGCTGCAAACTCGGCGCGGGTCTCCTCGCCGTAATCGAAAACGCCGACGACTTGGACTTCGGGAACCGCATGGAAGGCGGCTCCGAAGTTGTGGCTGCCGGGGGTTCGCGTGACCATGCGGTGGCAACCGGCGATCGCCACGCGCCATTTTTGGTTTTCTTGTGTCATGGGTTATGCCTCGGAGGATTGTGCCGTTTTTCCAAAATGACAGTGTATTGATTGCACGGGTCGAGTAATGATATCTGTGTGGAACAGGGAAAGAAACCTTGTTTCTGCGTAAAGCCGGCGGAGCAAGATGCTCCGCCTACAAAGGCTGGTGGGCAGTGCCCACCCTACAACTGCACTACATATGTTGCATGATCTTGGGGAGACATGCTATCATGAATCCTCAGCATAGGCAACATCAACAGGACTTTTTTGGCAGAAGTGTACTTGGTTCTGTTGACATTTGACAGCGCCGTCCGTCCCGTAAGGATTGGGTTTGCCGTGATTGAGGGGGCGGGTCCCGGTGCGGTTGGAAACCGCACCTACCGTACAGGGGGATCTCTATCAGGATTTTCTATCGCACTCGCTATTCACTCATTTGATCTCATTATTCATTCGCTTGATTGCAGTGCGCACCCTACCAATGTACTTTTCAATCAGGCTCTAAGGTTACTTGTAGGAGGAAAGGCGTGAAGATTACAGATTTGAAGGTTCTGACGTTACGCGGATATAAACAGTGGAACTACGTTCGGCTTGAGACGGACGAGGGATTGACGGGGTTGGGGGAGGCGCATCCCGGGCCGGGAATCGCCGACATTGTCCTGCAATTCAGAGACACTCTCGTTGGTGCGGATCCGAGAAATATCGAGCCGCTGTACAATCGACTGATTGGTTCCGTGAGAAACCGATCTGCTATGGGATTGTCGGCTATCGGCGGCATAGAGACCGCTCTGTGGGATGTGCTCGGAAAGAGCCTCGGCGTGCCGATCTACCAGTTGCTGGGCGGGAAGTATCGGGAGCGTATTCGACTCTATGCCGATGTCGGGCATGGAGAGGGAAACACGCCGAAGAGTTGGGCGAAGCGGGCGCGGGAAGGTGTCAAAGACGGGTACCAAGCGATTAAGTTTGACATCGACAATTCCGCAAACGAACTCAGGCAGGATGCGGTCAATAGGGAACTGAGCACGGCGGAACTGGATAAAATGACATCGTTGGTTGCCGCGGCACGAGAGGCGGTCGGCGATGAGATCGATATCAGCATCGACTGTCATAGTCTATACAGCGTTCACTCGGCTATTAAGCTTGCCGAATGTTTGGAGCCGTTCGATTTGATGTTCTTGGAGGATCCCGTGCCGAACGACAACGTCGACGCGATGGCGAAGGTAAGCGCCGCGACTTCCATTCCGATCTGTACCGGCGAGTTTTTGTTTAGGCGAGACGGTTTCAGGGATCTGATTCAGTCACAGGCGTGTGACATGCTTCACGTTGATGTGTCGGGGACGGGCGGGATGCTGGAGGCGAAGAAGATTGCGGATTTGGCGGATCTGTATTATATGCCGTTTGCGGCACACAATATCACATCGCCAATCGGGATGACGGCGACGGCGCATGTTTGTGCCGCGGTACGGAATTTTATCGTCATGGAACTGCCGTATCATGCGGATCAGGTGGAGTGGCGATGGGATTTGGCGATTTCGGAGGCACCGCTCATCCAAGATAACGAATTTGTAGTTCCGGAGCAGCCGGGATTGGGGATTGAACTGAACGAAGAGGTTGCGATGGAACATCTGATGCCGGAATATGATGACGTGGATGAGTCGTGAGGGTTGATTCGCTCGGGCGCGGGGTTGGGATTGTTAATCCACTACAAGCGGAGATTGACTGGGTTTGGTTCACATTCTCCCGGACTCCAACGTTTCCTATAGGTTGCAACCAGAATTAGCTACACATTTCCTGGTTATCGAAATCAATAGTTTTCCCTACCGTGTTTTGACCTACTAGGATTGGTATTCCTCTCACCACGCCGCGGTTCGGTGTACATACAAGATAGGTGGTTGATTCTAGAATGGCAATCACCAACTCATCATTACGCGGATCGAGTTTGCCAACTTCTACGTGATAATCCTTGCCTTGATGCTGATAGACGATGCTGAAAATTCGGCGTTCCGAAATCTCCCAACCCAACATTTCTTCCGCAAATTTCTTGGTTGCTTCCCAGACCATCTCCGCGTCTGCCTCATCCTTCACTGCAGGAACAAAAAATCTCATTTATCATGCCTCCCGCTTCCTAGCGAAACAACCTGTACACGGTTAAAACACAACTCCTTGCCTCAAACCGTCCTCTGTTAATTGATGTTAGGAGGGAAAAAATTGGCCTCGCAACACACAACAATCGGTTAGCCCAATTAGATTCAATGTGGCTAATCCCCTACTTGAGGAAACTGGCTCAACGATTCCGAAATAACTGACCCCTTGTCTGCACGAAGAAGATGATAATTCGGCTGTCGCACCTTAGAAGCAACGCGATTCAACGTTTCTGCGGTTTCTTTATTGAGATGGGCATCTTCGCTGTTTACGACGGAAAGCCGGCACCCCAGACCGCAGAGAATCGCAGCGAACGTGTCGAGGTTTGGTATTTCGTCGCGTGACAAACCTTCTAGGAGATTTTGTGGGGTGATGGGTGTCCGCCGGATGAACTCGGACGAATTTCCTTGAGCCTCGACAACGCTTCGTAGCGCCATCAAAAGTACAAACGAATCACCGTCGTCCTGGTATTCTTCCAGTGCAATTTGAATATGGGCGATTGACTCCTCGCTGTCGGAAAGTTCCTCCATCAAATAATCATGATATTCTCTCATTTCTCTCATTTCTTAGACCTCTTAAATTCATTCCAGTAGGCTTTAGCGCGTTTAATGTCTCTAACTTGGGAAGATTTGTCTCCGCCACAGAGCAATAGGATAATGGTATTATCAGCTTCTCCAAAATAGACTCGATAGCCGGGACCAAATTGGAAACGGAGTTCAAAAACACCGTCCCCAACCGATCTGTAATCGCCTAAGTTACCTGCACGAACATAATAGAGTCGAAATTGAATTCTCTGGCGTGTGTTCCGATCTCGCAGTGCAGTCAACCATTCAGTGAAAGGTTGTCGACCGTTTGGGGTACGGTAGATTTGTAATTCTCTCGGATGGGCATCTGTCATTACTGTCCTAGGGTTTCACGGTTAAGATGACATCGAATCTATCAGTATTCATCAAGTCCTGTCTTATACTGAGGACAGGGATTGCCCTTCACCGCTCACCATTTTCGCCTCGTTGGCGTTGGTGCGAAAACCTTGTGGACAACCACGAGGGTTTGCCTCCACGGGTGTGCAGAGGAACTCTATCGCAGTCACTACGGAATCTCTGTCCTACTTGCTGTTCACTCGTTTGGTTGTTCCTTTGATTCCACCCTACAGCTATCATGAGGATTGTCTGTAATAGTTGCGAAGTAATCCAATTTTGTCAACCTCTTTCTCCCGGTAAACCTGTTTTAGTCCTGCCGTTTCGTCGTAGCGGAGGGCGCCGTCGGTGAGATTTTCGAGTTCCTCAAGATAACCGACGACTGAATCTTCGTCCAACTTGAAGATTTGTCCCGGACTCTCCGGTGAATAGGCGATGTCCGACAATGCGAGCGAGTTTCTGCCGTCAAAGCGGGACTCCCAAAGTCGAGCCAGAACGGCAGCGAAAACCGGGGTCGGAAGGGAGGGTTTAGCCCCGCGATGGAATTGGTAGGTGAGTCCGTCGGACGAATCGGAGATAAGTCCCAATTCCACGAGCGGGCAGTTGAAGGAATCCTCCATCATCCCCCCTTTCGTCATGCGCGAGGGGACGTAGGTGCGAAGAAAGCAATCGACATCGCGGTTAATCGAATTTTCGGAGATTCGATCCCGCCCGTTTTTTTCAGCCCAATCGATCAGATCGGCGGTGAATCTCTCCTTTCTGAATTCGTTCTGATTGAAAAACCCGAACGCCCAGTACCAGGTGGTCGCTCTGCTGGCTTTAGACACAAGCCGCGCGTGGATGAGCCAGAGTGTGGCGCTGTCCTCCAGGTACGGGTCGAATCCGTCGTCGGCAAAGATGGCTTTTCCGATGTCGGTCGGCTCTAATCGCGTCCGATCATCTTCTTTCGCTTGAATGAGTCCGGCGGCGGTGCACCAGTGGCGGATGGAGCGCACCATGTTCTTCCCGACACCGAGGGTAATTGTAGCGCGATCGTTGCTGAAGACGGTTGGGTCGACCATCACGGCGTCGACGCCTTTCTTCAGCCAGGTGTAGCGGAAGGGGAAGGTTTCGTGGCCGGAGAAGGAGGGTTTGATTTTGTCTGGGGTGGTGGTGTGCGGTGTTGTCATTTTATGATGTTATGGTCGTGTACAAATATTATAATTGTGATTTAATGAACGATGATGGTATGTATGGTTGCTGGTAGCGCGAACGATTAGTTTGCGCATTCCACAATCTAACAGATTGTGGTACAGAAGAATGTCATTCCCAGCAAGCATCTAGCCTATAGGGAATGGTGGGCAGAAGATCGCTATGGGACTTCTATCGCCTTCGCTGTTCGCTCAGTTGATTACTCCTTATCCAGTCGCTTGATTCCACCCTACTGCAACATCGGGACCTCGAGATCGCTCCCAGAAGGAGAAACGGTTTGATCGCGCCCTACAGCTCACATGGCACTCCGCTGGAGTGCATAGACTAGCGTCATTCGTTTCTATTGACATTGCACTCCGCTGGAGTGCGGGAGGCGATTGCTGTACTGCCACAGGCATCCCCAAATGAGAGAATGATTCGTCGCGATTCGGAGATCGCTCCTACAATAAGCAAAGGCTGGTAGAGGCTCTCTATCGCGATCATTGTCCATTCGCTTAATCTGTTAGTTTGCGCCTGCCACAATCTAACAGATTGTGGTACAGAAGAGTGTCATAATCGACAAGCGTGTGTAATTATCAGTCGGTGGATCGTATCCTACACAACAGTTGAAGTCGCGATTCGGAGATCGCTCCTACAGCGGCGGAAAATATAACAAGCCTATCCATGTGTGAACGCTCTCCATTATTTTTTCTTGAGGATCATGAGGGTAAGGTCGTCGAATTGTTCGGCTTCGCCTTGAAATTCGAGGACCTCATCGTATATGGCACCACATATTGTCTCCGCGCTTTCGTTGCGAAGGCGGACGGCGGTATCCTGCAACCGGGCTTCGCCATAAAGTTCATCGTTGATATTCGTGGTTTCGGTGACGCCGTCGGTGTAGAAAATAATGCTGTCTCCGCTGGCGAGTTGCGTGGTCTCCTGCTCGAAGGGGGGCATGTTTGTGATCATATCGTCAGGGAATATCCCGAGCATTACGCCGCCTTTTTTCAGCCACTCGCAACTACCGCCGCTACGAATGACCATCGGGTCGTTGTGACCGGCGTTGATGGATGTCAGTTGATTAGTTTCGGCGTTCAACTGGGCAAAAAAGAAGGTCGCATATTTGCCGAAGTCGCCGCTCGCATTCAGGAGTGAGTTGAGGGTTAACGCCATGGCGGGCAAATCGGTTTTGCGGGTTGCCTCAGATCGCAGCCCGGCTCGCAGGGTTGCCATCAGCAGCGCAGCCTGCATTCCCTTGCCGGAGACATCGGCGATGGCGAGTCCCCACATGCCGTCCGACTCAGGAATACAGTCGTAGTAGTCACCTCCGACGCCGCCGCGGGGTTGATAAAGCCCGAAAGCTTCATAGCCGGGGATCTGCGCCAGCGTGTCGGGAATCAGAGTTCGCTGGATTTTCTCAGCTTCTTCCATTTCCGCCTGCAATCGACGCGCCTCTAGCGCTTCTTGATACAGGAAAGCGTTTTCTATGGCGACCCCCGCTTGGTTGGCGAAGGCTTCCAGAAGGGTGCTGTCCCCGACGGTAAAATCAAGTGTAATGCCTCTCCTACCCACTTTATCGGCAACAATCAAGACGCCGAGTATCTCCTCGCGGCCGCGCATGGGGACGGCAATAACATTTTTGCGACCAAACAACGCGGCATTCTGCTCGTCGTTGTATATCAACGTTTTGTCCTCTTGCGTTGCGACTTCGGCGAGCATGGATAGCGCGGGATGCAGATTTTCGTCCGATTTCAGGGGAATCGACAGGTTCCGCAACTCAGTGTTGGCATGAGATTCAAGACTGAACAGGGATCTCATCTCAAGCCGCTCCGTGTTAGGATTTATTCGCATTAGCCCGGCGGCGTTTGCGTCCAACAGCGAGACCACATGCGCTACCACTTCCTCCTGCACCGCCTCCGTATCCAGTGATTTGCAGATTTGGGTCGCGGTGTCGGAGAGCATGAAGAGCCGAAACCGTTCGGCACGGCTTCTGACCATCAGTTGGGAATAGGCGATTGCGATAGAGGTGTGGTTAGCGAATACATTGAGGAGTTCTCGATTCCAATCCTCTATTTCGTGCCCATCAAAGAATCCCCCAAGACTAATTACGCCCAGAAATTCGTCGCGAATCCGTAACGGGAACCAAAACCGGGCATCAAGCGACTCCAACTGGGAATGGATTTGCTCAAAGAACGGCTGGAGAACCTCCGGCGGGTTGGACAGGTCAATGAACGGGTGATTCAAGAACCCCGAGATCTGATCGGGAGGCACCCGAATGACCAGCGATTCATCAGCAACATTTACGGACGATTTAATGGTAAGCGTGTTCTCATTCGGGTGGAACAGCAGGATGGCGCCCCCCGACACCTGCAGCGTCCCCAGAATCATGCGCAGATAGGTTCTGCTCGAAACGCTGAAGTTGCCGTGTCCGGAGATGATGGTTTCGCCGAGTTCGTCAAGTTCCGATAGCCCGAAAATCAGTCGTTGTATGGTTTCGTCGGCGGAAGGGGCTTGCATGAATTAACCTTTTATCAAGGGTGGTCTGTCGGTGGAGTGACGTTCAGGGCGGGGTTCCCGTTCCCGAATTGCGAAAAAAAGACACCAAGTTTTCAAGAAAAAACTTGGTTTCAGGGTATATCTATGGGCTGTTGAGGGCGGCGATAGCCGAATCTTCGTCCGGGAAGATTCCGGCATGTCTTGCCAGCGCCACAAGTTTAAATGTGTGCTCAATTGTCGGCGTCAAGCCGCAGAAGTTTAGAATACCCTGGCGCTCTTCGAGCAGTTCGATAATTTCAATCAGGATGGATATGCCGATGCTGTTGATGAGTTTTGTCTCGGCGAGGTTGATGACAAATTTGGTATGTCCCTTTTGCATGAGGTTTTTCGCTGTCTCGGCAAGATCCTCACCTCTGGGACCATTCAAATAACCCTCTGTTTGAATGACGGCGTAACCATCCTCTTCCCGTATCTGAACGTCAAATTTACCGCTAAGCACTTTGGTCTCCTCAACCTTTCAAGTTAGACAACTCAATCAGTAATCGGGTTTCTTTTTCACCAATGTAATTGTAGTTTCGTGCTCGTTGCTGTCGACATAAAGATTGTCCATCATGTTTCTTATTAACTCTAGTCCCCATCCGCGTTTTCGCAACGCGCGCGGCTTTTTTTCGCCCTCCGGCTGCAACACCTCCGGATCGAATTGAAAACCGACGCCGCGATCAGTGATTTTGAGTTCCAACTCGTTGTCCTTCATTATGAACTTGATGCGCACCCGTTGATCGTCGCTCTTGCTGTGCTCGAAGGCGTTGATGCAGGTTTCGATTATCGCGAGTTGAATCTCTTCAATGCATTTCTCATCGAACCCGCCTGCTTCGGCGATCAGAGAGCCGGTCTGTGCCGCCACGAGCTCCATACTCGGGTGCATTGGTATCGTCAAAACCACTTCGCTGTCGGTTTGTTTTGACACCGTTGATCGACCTCCTCTCTTAGTCGCGCCTTCGTGTCGCGAGTAAGGTGGTTCCATCTTCAAGTTGGGGGTCAAAGATGGCCGACGGTTCTTTCAAAGGCTGGTGCGCGTTGCGCACCCTACAGAGAGCAGCCATCCATTCGTTTAATCTCAAGTAATCCTGCAGCATGCATCAAACGGGCGAGGTTGCGATGATTTGCGGCGCGAGCGACCAGTCAAACTCCGCCTGCCTACCTTCTCGGATGGATTCCAACAATTCACGGCAGCACCGCATCTTGGCAAGGAGTAGTTTCAGGTTTACGCCCAAGTGTTCGTCGTCATAATCGGCTAACTTTGCCATTCCCTTTTCCCATTGACTTGCCGCTCCACGGAAGTTGCGATTGAGCAGGTGAAAGAAGCCCACGCTAAGTTGGATTAGGCCTTGATAGAAACGCTTGTCTCTACCTGCCTCAAGCATCCAGACGTCTTCCAAGGTTTCGTGACACTCGAAGTACTCGCCGCGATTGAATTCCTCGATTCCTTTAAGAAGTTCGGCAGTTTTGTTCATTTTGTCCGGGGGCTGGGCACATCTAGCAATTTCTATATCTTTAGTGCATTAACACCGTCAAGTAAGTCTTTCAAATGCGGGGCAAGATGCCCCGCCTACCGGGTTTGGTGTGTGGGGTACTACTTAGACACGCTCCAATATTCAAATTCGGCGAAAAATTCGGAGAGTTGCCCGTCAAATCGGTCCGGCGGTGCGCCAAGCTCCGAGCGGATTTCGCCGTAATCGAAACTTGTGCGCTGCTTTTCGTCGCCAAAGGATTCGGTGCGGAGCGCGCTCGGCACGGTGCTCGCGACATCCTCAACGAACGAGCCCAAGCTCTCGTTTAATTCTTCACGCGCCTCAAACATGGGCGCCATCTCCTCCTTCATTTCCGTGATTCTTTGTTCCTCTTCTTTGGTGGGATTCTTGGGGTCACGAACGTTGCGTTTCCAATCACCGAATACTCGGTCGACTTCCTCGTCAATGCGCTCTATCTTCTCCATGACCGATTTAATCTTCGCGGCGACGTTGACCAGGCCGTCGTATCTCCTGTCATACGATGCCCCTTCCTCATCCAGTACCTCTTCCGCCCATTTTTCAAACTCGGCGGGGTCATAATGTTCCTCTGTTTCATCGGGTTCAGGAGTTGAATGCGTCTGGCTCGTTTCCACCTCGCGTCGGTCGTCGGTTTTCGCCGCCGCGGCTTCCGGTACCCGTTTCACCTGCGCACGTGTGATTCGTTCGAGGAGTTGTTTTCGCTGTTCGGAGTTTTTCGTCTTGGGGAGTTGATAGACGACACGAGGCGTTTCATCGGCCGAAGCGGTGATACGGCGTACAACAAGCGCGCCAGCAACGATGATGGCGAGGACACCCGCGCCGATTACGGCCTTAGTTGTCCATGAGTTAGTTTGCATTGTGGGCAGTTTAGTTTCAGTTGGGATTCAAGTTTAATTTATACCGTCTCTAAAATAACAGCGCATAAATGGCGTGAATTAAAGTCGCGATTCAGAGGGAATCTCTATGGGATTTCTATCGCACGGGATTCTCTGTCGCACTCTTTGATCAGTCGCTTGATCGCTCCTCCAGTTAAGCATCTTCGCAGATTGCGTTTAGTGGTGATTGAATTTTGTTTATCGGAGTTAATGAATGGTGGGCAGAAGATTGGCTATCGCCCTCGTTATTCACTCGGTTGATGGATCTCTATCGCAGCCGCTGTGCACTCCCTTGATCCCACCCTACAGTTGTTTTTTGCTGCGTGTAAAGGGATAAACCTGTGTTTGATCGCTGTCGGGGTTCTCGTCATCGAATGCCTCTAGCAGGTCTAGCGATGTTTTCGCCAGACTATGTCGGCATCCATCCGCTATTGATTCCTGAACGAACAACCCGATGTCCTTGCGAATGATTGATGCCGGACCGCCACTGTCGTAGGTTTCGGTGAGGACGAAGTTCGGAAATATGTGTTCGGAAGTGTAACTCCGTCCGGAGGATACGTTGAGGATGTCCAGCATGGTTTTCATTTCGAGTCCGCCCGCCTCGCCGTACGCCAAGGCTTCGCTCGTGGTTAGCAAGGTTGAGATAGCCAGATGGTTGTTTACCATCTTCATCCGCTGTCCTTGACCGGGTTCGCTACCGACGTTGAAACTGTTTGCACCAATCACGTCGAACAACGACTGTAACCGCCTGAACAGCCTTGCATCGCCGGAAAAGATAATGGTGAGGGTAGCCTGTCGCGCACCTGACGCGCCGCCGGATACGGGGGCGTCAGCATAGCCGACGCCTTTTTCACATAGGCGTTGGTGAGATTCGGCGGCAACTTTTGCTCCGACAGTCGACGTGTTAACCACGACGAGGTCCGCACGGACATCGCTTGCGGCAATTTGCGTCACGACCTCAATATTGGCGGCAAGGGTGGGAAGACTTAGGAAAACAGTTGTCGATTGTTCCGCCACATCGCTCACCGAGTCGGCGATTGCTGCTCCTTCGGGCGCGCGTTCGGCAGTCCCGGCGATGTCGAAGACCGCCATATCGTATCCTGCGCGGATGATATTGTGCGCCATCGGCTTGCCCATATTGCCGAGGCCGATGAAACCGACGACTTCCTTTGCCATGTCAATATTCTCCCGAAGCAGGGCAGCGGTATACGTTCACCCATTCAGCATTCAAATCAAGGGAAAACCGTGGTGACGGCGGTCCGGACGAGTGTGTTTTGCGTCGTCGAAACCGCGCATTACGCGACCGACGCGGGGCGTGACATTTGTCAGGCTCGGCTTCACCCAATCCGAGCTTGATATTTGATGTAGACGCGCTGCCCATATTTAGAAGTCGTATCGAGGCTGTCCTTGAATACGGCGTCTTTGGAGAAGCTGGGGAGGACTTATTGCTTCGGCGGATGCGTGTCGGAGTCCTTGTCTGCGTTCGGTTCCCCCAAAATTGAGATTTCCCTTGCGGGATGCTCTGTATTCTCGCCTGTTGTGGGAAAAAGCATACCTGAAGGGGATTGCCATGTCAAATTAAAATACTACGCAGGCAGGAGAAACACATCTGATTGTAGCGGATGGCTCATGGCAGTGGAATGTGCAATTTATGTTGGGTTCCACTCAGGTTTTAGCACGTCCAGGCAAAGCGGGCACTGGAAGACTCCTCTTAAGATTAGGAATCATCAACGAATTCCGTTCAACCCAACCTACGACCTCTAAGCTCGACTTTGTACATTTAAGCCGTATAACAGACGGTGTCAATCAAGCGTTTGAGAAAAGCGGGTGAGATTTTAACCATCTGGTCATTTTGGGTTGACCTGTGAAAAAGTCGCTGACGGATTCCAAATACTATGCAGATAATGTGTTGCGTATCGCCCGAATCTTGTTACTGCACGGCGGGGGAAGGGGATTTGCTATCGCGCTCCTTATTCAGTCGCTTGATGGATCTCTATGGGATTTCTATCGCGTTAAGATCTCTATCGCGCTCGCTATCCGTTCGCTTGATTCCCTCCTACATGGAAATTTGACGCAGTTACTTGCTGAATGAATTATACCGACATGGATAATGGCACGCTCTCAAGTAACACTCGACATTGCACAGGATCTACTATCGCACTCACTATTCGTTCGTTTGATCCTCTGGAGTGCAGGCGCGATGGGGAATCGTGCTCTATTGACATCTCACTCCTCTGGAGTGAAACCATTCTACGAAGGAACGCTTTTCCAAAACGTGTCATAGAGCGAAAAAGGAGTGTTTCTTACTGAATGAGTTATACCGACATGGATAATGGCGCGCTCTATAGGAACTCTGTGGGATCTCTATCGCGCTCCTTATTCAGTCGCTTGATCCCACCCTACAAACTCAAGGCAAAGCTAAATGCTGCCTTCGTCCTCGTAAACGTCGTCATCCAGCCGTCTCGTGACTATTAGTGCCAAGACGCCGCAAGCGACGGACATGAGGAATAATCCGCCGTAATTCACGATGTTAACCAGCACCCCTCCAAGAAGAGGAGCAAAACTCATCGGGAACAGAAGAGTGTTCATGAACCCGAGATAGGTTGGGCGGCTCAGAGGCGGGGCGATGTTGAGCAGATATGCCATGAATCCGACCCACATGCCGCTTACGGCGGCTCCCTCCGCAGAGAACACGAGATAATAACACGGTGTCTTCCAAGCGAGCGGAAGGAATCGCACCAGAAGTGCAAACAGAGGCGGCAACATCAAAATTGCCGAGGTCATTAACAACACCCATCTGACGCCGTGATGTTTCCCGACATGTGCCCACCAAATATTTGAGACCACGCCGGTGAGCGCCATTGTGATGAAAAAGGAGCCGATTGTTGCCTCTGAAATACCCAACTTCTGCATGGCGAAGGGGACAAAGAACGGGGTTGACATTCCGGCGGAGTGATGGCAAATTCGGAGGAACAGAAGCCGCCGGTAATTCGCATCTATGCGGAGGAAATAGGGGCCGCGCTTGAGGTGTTGCCGGATCGGTTGACGCGACGCTTGAACGGGGCCGACAGGTTCGCGGATCCTGAGAAAGAAGGTCACCGACAAGCTGAAGGTGACGACTGCGCAGATAAACAGGATACAGTAGGTGTAGGGAAACGACAGTTCGGAGCTCAGTCCCAGCACCGAGAAAACAAAGAAATTAACGAGTGATTTAAAAAACCGGGTGATGACGCCGAAAGGACCAATGAACTCCGATTCTTTGCCTAGCACCGCACGAATGAAGAATCCGATGAGGACGCCACACAAGCCGCCATAGAATTGGCGTAGGCTGAAATACTGGGTTCTGCGACGCGGGCTGAAAGCCTTCGAGATGATGTCCATGTAGGGAATCGTCGAGACACCCATCGCCGAAGCGGCAATGAAATAAAACATCAGGAAACAGATGGCGAGAGTGACAGGCCGCTTGGCGCCGATGAAGATTACGGATAAGCATATAGCCACCCACATCGTGATGCGGACAGCCATCCCCATGGCGTAGAATTTCATTTTTCGCGGACGGTGCTCAAGTAGATTGGACATCAGAAGTTGCGGCCACATCCAACCGGCGGGTTGCAGGGAACCCGTTAGTCCGACGAGAATCTTTGATTGGGTGAGAGTATGAACAAAGGCGGGGAGGATTGTCGCGGCATCAACCAAGGCAAAACTCATTCGCATGAATGTGCCTTGCAGCATGGCAAGTCTAAAGTTGCGATCACGCTCGCGTATTCTTTCCTCGTTATTTTGTAAGTCTGAATCGGGAGTGTCGGTTGAGGCGGTCCGCATAGGACTGAGGTGGTTCCTTGAGCGTTTGTTCGGGAGATGGTTGCAATCGGCTGAAGTAAGCTGTTTCGGTTAAGGCAGTACGTTTCGACGGATGAGCAAGCCGTTTTTCAGCGCAGCGATGCCTTGATTGACGGGGTAATCTGTGCGATGAATCCAGGTACACGCAACGGCGCAAGGTTAGGAAAAGGCTGTTTACAGTTTCGTCGAGTGTGTGCTAATATAGCGTATTAAGCATACAGGATTATGGCGATAAAATCCAGTAGAAATCCTACTTTTTTTGCAACAGTGCAATCGTTTTGTCCCTGATCGTGGAGGAGACAGTTCATGAGACTTGGCGGACCAGTTTTCGTTGACACCGATGACCCGGCGGCGTTAGCAAGAGCCCATACCGCAGAGGGTTTTCGGGCTGCCTATTGCCCACGGGTTACCTCGCAGGAGCCGGAGCGCATGCGGGAAATCGAGCGTGCCTTTGACGCTGAGGGAGTCGTGATTGCGGAAGTCGGGGGCGCATGGGGAAACATGATTGCCCCGGACTTGGAGAAACGGCAAGCACAAATAGACATAGTTTGCGACCGGCTTGCGGTAGCGGATGAAGTTGGTGCGCTAGGCTGCGTGAACTATGCGGGCACGTACGATCCAGCCTCTTCAACCGCACCTCACCCCAAGAATGTGACGGACGAATGTTTTGATCTGATTGTGGAAGTCGTCCGACGGATTCTGGACACGGTGAAGCCACGGCGCGCGAGTTTTCTGTTAGAGATGATGCCATCAGTCTTGCCGGACAGCGCCGATTCCTACGCCGCACTGCTTAAGGCGGTTGACCGCCCGTCGTTTCGGGTTCACTTAGACCCTGTCAATATCATTACCTCGCCGCGGCGGTTTTTCGATAACAGAAACGTAATTAAGGAGTGTTTCGAGAAACTTGGTCACGCTATCGTCAGTTGCCACGGGAAAGACATCGTCATGTATCCGACCTTCACGGTGGAGATACAGGAGTGCCGCCCGGGGACGGGCAGCTTGGACTATCGCACCTACCTCACGGAGTTGAGCCGCCTGCCCGGGGATGTACCGTTGATGATGGAGCACCTGTCCGGAAAAGAGGAGTACGACTTGGCGAAAGATTATATCACCGGCGTAGCGAGTGAGATTGGTTTGTCGTTCTAGGATGAGTTCGTATCGAGTGACGATTGAGAATTCAATCCGTCCTTGTTCCCTCGGCTAATCGCTTCTTGTCCAGTCGGTAGATCGTCGCAGGCACATCCAAAGGCTGGTGCTACAAGGAATGGTGGGCAGTGGATTTGCTATCGCGTTCCTTATTCAGTCGCTTGATCTGTTCGCTCCTTTGATTCCACCCTACAGGGCCGCTTTCTGTCGTGAGATATGGTTAATCCTACAGTAGACATGTGGCAATTAGTGAAGATGGGTCCTAGAATTGGATGTCACTTGATATTGATTTGCATGCTGTCGGCTTCTCTCGCGTGGAGCGAAGAATCGGTACAACATCGCGTCTCCCCTCAACGGATTTCCGAGAACATCAAGGTCGATGGAGTTTTCGATGAGGGCGCTTGGCAAAGCGTAGAGCCGATACGCCAGTTGCTGCAGATACAGCCGAATCAGGGCGCACCGATGACGCAGCCGAGCGAGGTGCGAATTCTTTATGATGAGAAAAATCTGTACTTCGGTTTCACCTTTTTCGACGCGGAAATGCAGAAACTGGTCGCCAACGAGATGCGCCGAGATTCCGATGGACTGCGGTCAAACGACTACGGGTTTTTGTTATTGGATACCTACAATGATCGGCGCAATGCGGTTTTCTTCCGTTTCAACCCGCTGGGCGGGATGGAAGACACGGCGGTGTCAAACAGCGGAGACAGTCTGAACAGCAACTGGGATATTGTTTGGGAGTGCCGCGCGAGCATCAACCCGGGCCATTGGACTACGGAGATTGCCATACCGTTCAGTCAACTTCGCTTCGAGAAGAGCGAAGCAATGACTTGGGGGATAAACTTCGGTCGAGAGATTGCGCGTGCTCAAGAGATAGGGGCATGGATTCCAGCGCCCAAGACATACGGTCCCCTTGGCAAGTACCGCACCGCCTATTTCGGCAGTCTTACGGGATTGGAGGGGATTTCGCCATCACGACATTTGGAGTTGCTCCCATATGTATCACCGGGCGGCAGTCGTGTAGCGGCTGAAGAACAGACCGATGCCGTGTTTGAGGCAGGATTGGACGTCAAGTACGGCATTACCTCGAATCTCACGGCAGACCTCACACTGAACACCGACTTCGCGCAGGTTGAAGCCGACGAAGAGCAGGTCAACCTCACCCGTTTCGGTCTGTTTTTCCCGGAACAACGCCCCTTTTTTCTTGAAGGCGCCAGCATTTTTGATGTGGGTGTCCCGCGTCCGAGTTTCCGCAGACCTCCTCCGTTGCTGTTATTCTACAGCCGCCGCATCGGTTTGGCAGAGGAGCGGGCAATCCCGATTATCGCGGGCGGCAAGATGACGGGGAAGGTTGGACGATACGGTGTCGGTGTACTTGACGTGTTCACGGATGAATTCCAAGATGAGGAGGTGGAGGAGCCTCGTACGAATTATTCCGTGGTGCGGTTGACCAGAGACATCTTCACCGGGTCATCTGTCGGTATGATCGCTATCAATAAACAGAGCGCCGACGATTACAATCGTACGGCGGGGCTAGATTTTTCGTATCGGCCGAGGAAGGATCTCGATATCCGGGGACTATGGGCGCGCACGCTTGACGACGGGGTCTCAGAACAGAACGACGCCTTCTATTTGGGCGGCGATTGGCGTAACAATCGTTTTGGAGTAGAAGGGTCGTACACGGACATCGGAGAGCAATTTAATCCGGAAGTCGGATTCGTCCGGCGCGGAGGGGTTCGACATGTTCGCGGCGAAGCACGGTATACCCCATGGCCGCGTGCGATCGGGATACGCCAGATTGAAATCGGGCCCGAGGTCGAATTTGTATTGAACCGCGACAACGAACTGGAAACGCGGGAGCTCGTCATAGCCAATGATTTCGAACTTGAAAGCGGAGATAGTATAGGTTTCGAAGCCAGGCATACGACGGAGCATTTGACGGAGGATTTTCATATTCAGGATACCATCATCCCAGTCGGCGACTATGACTTTACTTGGTTTCAAGGATCGATTCATAGCAGCAGCAGTCGCAAGGTATTCGGCGATCTGCGCGTGGAGCTCGGGGAGTTTTATCACGGTACGCGACGAGGAATCGGCGTGGACGCAGTCATCAAACCGAACGCGCAACTGAGTATACAACCGTTGGTCGAGTTTAATCGTGTCACGCTTCCGACTGAGACATTTAATGCTAGCATATTTGCGGGACGAGTGAGTTATTCCTTTTCGACGAAGCTTTTCACCAAATTGTTCGCGCAGTGGAGCAGCGATAGGGAAGCAGCTACCGCGAACTTCCTGATTAACTATATCTACCGACCGGGCAGCGATTTCTACTTGGTCGTCAACCAGACGTATGATACTGAAGGCGAGAGCATTGATCTCCGCGACTGGACGATCATCGGGAAAATAACGTATTGGTGGGTGCCGTGATGTCAGTAAGTGCGGCCGGGGATTCCTCTCAGAAGATTCTAATCGCGCTGTCCGGAAGGAGGATTGATGAGTAGCAAAGATGACGTTCTTCAGCAATTCAAACGGGATGGGTACGCAATCTTTCGGGATGTGCTTGACGTCGGATTAGTGCAGGAGGCGAGTTGTCATCTGGACTGGCTGCAGGAGAAGAATCCGGAGTTACGACCGGAGCAATACCATCATCCGCTAGTCGCCGACGATCCGTTTTGGGTGCGGCTCGTTAGCGATGAACGACTGGTGGACATCGCGGAGATTTTCGTCGGACCGAACATCGCGCTATTCGCCTCGCACTATATCTGCAAACCGCCGTCCGACGGGCATCCGGTGCTATGGCATCAGGACGGCAGTTACTGGCCTTTGGAGCCGATGGAGGTCGTGACGCTGTGGCTCGCCGTCGATGATTCCACACCGGATAACGGTTGTATGCGCGTGATTCCGGGAACACACAGGCTGGACCTGCATGAGATGAAACCTCGTACGGACATTCCCAACGTGCTCAGGTCCGGAATTGATCCCGAGTTGGTCGATGAGTCCCGCGCCGTTGACTTTGTGCTCAAGGCGGGAGATGTCTCGGTGCATCACCCGAACATTATACACGGTTCGAACGCGAACACATCGTCGAAACGGCGCGGCGGCTTGACGATTCGCTATATTCCGACGAGCACGCGCATCGTCAGCCAACCGGTATCGTGCGCGTTTCTGCTGCGCGGCGACGCGGTTCCGGGCGTGAATGACTATCTCACGAGGCCGAAGTACGTTGAGGGTGTGCACATGCGTTTTCAGGGGTGTGAGGCTTGGCAGTAGGGAAACGCTCCGGGAAGATTGGAAGGGCGGAAGACAGGAAGACGGGAAAACGAGAAGACCAGATACCGGGAAAACTAGGAAAAGAACCGGCGGTGAGAAGATTGTCTGAACTGTGATTCATGTGATTTGGGGATTGCCTTGATTGCGGGCGTTTAGTGGTTCGCTCAGCGAGTGTTTAACGCAAATCGGGAGGTCGCGACCTGGAGATCGCTCCTACATAACGCAAAGGCAGGCAGGATTTCTATAGGAGTTCTATCGCGGTCATTATTCATGTCCCTTGATCACTCACTATTCGTTCGTTTGATCATTGCGCACCCTACAACAAGGCAAATCGAAGGAACCGAGTTTTGAGGAAAAAACTCGGTTTCATAGCCCTTGCAGGAAGGGGTTATTTCGTTTTTCGGCGCCTATGGTGGTTTGGGGACCGTGACCGGGGAAGACTGGGGTGTCGTCGTTCAGCGGCAGGAGTTGGTCTTGGATTGAATCTAGCAGTTGATCGTAGGAACCGCCCCACAGATCGGTTCGACCAATGCTGTTCTGGAAGAGCGTGTCGCCAGCGAAAACGCCTTTTTCACTTCCCTCTATCTTGAGGCAGACGCCTCCGGGACTGTGCCCGGGGGTTTCAATGACTAACAGGACGTAGTGTCCAAAGGAGATTTGGTCGCCTTCTTTGATGTACTCGTCGACGGTCGGAATCTCAGGATCGCCTCCTCCAAACAGGGCGGCTTGAGCAGGCAGATTGTCGAGCATGATTTGGTCGGCTTCGTGGATAAGGGTTAAGGCTTTCGTTTCGCGTTGGACCGCGGCGGTAGCGCCCACATGGTCGAGATGTCCGTGCGTATGAATGAGGTATTTGACGGTTAATCCGTGTTTTCGGGTGGATTCCAAGATGCGTTCGGGTTCATCGCCCGGATCAATTACGACGCCTTCACGGGTTTCGCCGCAGCCGAAGATCCAGCAGTTTGATTGAAAGGGGCTTACGACCAATTGGTCTAGAATCATGCGCGTTCTGTTTGGGGTGGTATACTATTTCTATAGAAATGCAAGTACGTTGATATTGTGGTCAAGTAAAGAAACTTGCGTAGAGTGGAGCAAGAAGTTTTATCTCCGCGCAAAGCTGGCGGGGCAAGGGGATTTACTATCGCACTCGTTATGCACTCGTTTGATTCTAATCGGTCACTTGATCTATCCGCTCATTTGATTCCACCCTACAAATGTTCAAAGTCGAGCTAACGCACTATATCACATTTGAATTTATTCCACAAGCGAATGAAGGAGGACAGAGTTATGAGTTGGGAGTTTGAACAGGTTGCTGGACCGTACGGTTTCGCCGAAGGACCGGCATGGAATGGAGAAGCCCTGCTGTTTACGGATATTTCGACTAGCCGCGTGATGCGCTACGATCCGGAAAGCGGTGAATGCACCACATTTCGATCCGGGACGAACGAGGCGAACGGGCTGATTTTTGACAAGGATGGCAATCTCTACGCCTGCGAAGGCAACAAGATGTTCAGCGACGGAGAGGGCGGACGGCGGGTCTCACGCTACAATGCGGACGGAACAACAACGATCGTCGCGCAGGAGTTTGAAGGGAAGCGCCTCAACAGTCCGAACGATCTCGCCTTCGATGCGCAGGGCAGGTTATGGTTCACCGATCCTCGGTACGGCGACGAAACGGCTGATTTGGAACTTGATCACCGATCAGTGTACCGGCTGGATCCGCGTGGGGATGACTCGAGGGAGATAAGCCGCGTGACGCATGACACGACGAGTCCGAACGGCATCTTAGTCTCGCGGGACGGGAAGTGGCTCTACGTTGCGCAGAGCGCTTACGGCGACAACAATCCGCGCGAATTGAGGCGGTATCCTATCAACGACGACGGATCAACGGGCGCATGCGAGGTGCTGCACAACTTCTACCCGCATCGCGGAATTGACGGCATGTGCTGGGACAGCGACGGGAACATCATCGCCACCGCGGGTTGGGAGGAAAGCGGTCCCGGACCGATGCTTTACGTTTTCACGCCCAATGGCCGCGTTCTGGAGACGCATCCGGTGCCGACAGATCAGCCGACGAACTGCACCTTCGGTGATCCGGATTTGCAGACGCTGTACGTTACGGCGGGGGGATGTCTTTTCCGCACCCGCCCCGGGAGGAAGGGACATCTGATTTATCCGCAGAGCTAGAGAGGTCTGTAAGAACACACCCATTGTACGCTGGATATACGGATCGGTAAGTTGGGTTTCACTCTAATATCCTGCGTTTTCATGCGGGAGAAAACGTCGAAAGTCCTCTTTCTGTGCGCGATGTCCTTTGAATTTTCGTTCAACCCAACCCACGAGTTTGAACTGCGTAAGTGTCAACGACCAAAAGAAATGGTTTTGCAATGTCGTGGATGGATTGAATCCGCAGTGAAACATAATGCGGCGCTGATTCGAAGATTGCGTATTTTGTGTTTAATTTCCCTGGGGTCGTGGCACTGAATCATCCAGAAAAAGTCTCCTCTTTAACTCATTTGATCTATCAATGTCGTTTCGGGCTTTTATCTCGGCGGCAATTGTCCGCTCAATGTCCTGCCCCAAAAAGTTTCTTTCCAACTTATCAATGTCGTATCCTGCGTTCTTCACGGCGGCAACTATCCGCTCAATATCCCGTTCGCTGACTTGGTGGTGCGCTTCCGGGGTGACAGCAATTCCTTCTGCGGCGCTGCGTTGATAGTAAAGGGTTCTATAGTAGTGTTTGCGAATTGCAAAACGCACTAGAACCTGTGCCGCGAACTCTTGGGTGGAGGTCCAGTCTGTTCTGTAATCAGCAGGACGTTTTATGATATCAATAAGGGGTTGAATCGCTCGCCTATCGCCCGTATTTTTCAAGCTGTAAACAATCAAATCGGCAACGCGGCAGTCGCCGGCGGAATTGTCTATTTCATCATTGAGCATCTTGATTAAGGGCGGCACACCAGCGCCTCCGGCATGTCCCAATCCAAAAATCACGCCGTCCACCATCGCCGGATCGTTAGCGAGCGCCTCTTCCAGAGCGGGAACAGCTTTTTCCCCTGCCAGACGCCCTAAACTATCCGCTGCCTGCAATCGCACCTGTAGAGAAGAGTCGTTCCTCAAGCGCTCATAAATGGCCGGTATTGCGTTGGGGTGTCTCGAATGGCCGAGTAAAACAACGGCGCGCCACCTCACGTCATCGGAGGCGTCGCTCAGCGCTTTTTTCAATGAATTTACCGATTCGGACGAAAGCACTCCCTCAATTTCGCCGGCTAACGCATCATAAACAGCCCGATATGTATCGGAAGTGGAGCGCAGCGCTCTTGTCAATGAAATTAACGATTCAAACGAAGAAAGTTCTCCCTCAATTTCGCCGACTAACGCATCAAAAACAGCCTGATAAGTAGCTGTATATTGGACTTCGCCTATGCTCCGCGCAATATCTTTAATGTGAAGAGTTGTTTTCCAGCCGTTTTTTGAATCCGTTTCTCGTCGAATCAATTCTGGTCCATATTCCTTAAGGAGTTCAATCCGATATTCGATCAGCTTTATGCCTTCTGTCGCAGTTTTGACAATGGATGCCTCTTTCTTCGTCGCGGGTTTAGCGTTCTGGATTTCTTTTAGATATTTTACGATCTTTCTAGCATCGGACGGCCTGGGGCGGATTCCGACGGAATCAAACCGCCTATACCAAGTGATGCCGCCGCAGACTACTATTGTAACTCTTCCATCTTCGTGTCTTCCCGCGGGAGTCAATGGGTGAATGCCGCTGGGTTCGTCGTAAGCAGACAGAGACAATTTTGCCAAAATCTCAATAGCCTGTTCTTTGTACCGTAACTCTTTGTGATTTAAGGGAAAAGAAGCTGACCGGGTGCTATCAAGATCGGCGTCAATGCGCTTGATGAAGCTCTGAAGCGCGGCTATCACGTTCCTATCTCTAATCTCTCCAAGCGAATTCAGAATGTAGATCATTACGTCATCATTTCCGAAGTCACGCTCAAGTAAGCCAGAAAGAATGCGGGCGCCTTCCGCCCCGTATTCACGCAAACATCGTATTGCGCTTATGCGCTCATCACTCGTTGCCGATGCGTCTTCGGCGACCTTTTTATGATGCAAGATTGGAGTTGTCTTATTAGATCCGGAACAACCTCTCACATAGTACGCCTCTGATGGAGAGCAGAAGATTGAGAACGTGAATACCGTGAATACTGTGACTGATGAAGCAAAAACGGATTTTAGCATGGTGCGATCCTCCTGTTACTAACTCTAGACTGGATTCTAAGGCACGGCACCTGTCCATTAGCGGAGTTGGCCGTTATTGTCATTTATATTTACACATATGAGCGTTGATTGACTCGACCTAGCTTACAATCTCCCGTTTCGCGATGTTTGCCGTTGAGCGGGTCGGGCTAGAAACCCGACCTACGGAACAGGGGTGAGAATTGGGATATGTTAATAAACAAATGTGTAATTTTTAGTTGCAATGACTATAATCAACGGTAAAGTATATACGATTCGGCTATCATTTGTTTTCCTTTGGCGGTGTTCGGCGCCGAAGTTTTTCAATTATCCGCAAGCCTTTTTCCCGAATCTGTTCGGGATTTTCGAGATGACGGCTAGATCTGGCTGGAGGGCGTTCGGCGTTCCACACCTCTGCATCATGAATAATAGCCTCAACCAGCGGCACTTCGGTGATTGTTCCCAAAAACTCCACCACATCAAGGGCGTCATTCCGCGCAAAATAGTCATTTGACTTAAGCATGTGCTGATAAGCCGATTGCCTATTGAGGTGTTCCGCGGGATTGTCCCTTTTAAAATCTTTGTCCCCAGCAGCGAAGAACTTAACATGTTCGGCGATAAACGCGAATACCCGTTCTCGTTCAGCCTCAAGGGCTTTGGGGGACTGCATAGTCATGTATGATAAGATGGCAAATGCATGTTCCATGAACTCTCCCCAACCTGTTCCGGAGTAATTTGCATCAATTTGGGTCCCAAAAAGGTAATTCAATGTCCGTCTGGGATTTACGGAGGCGAGGTAGAGAGTTCGAAAGCGTCCGGAGAGTCCGAGTCTATACGGCAGTACTTTGTCGTAGACACGGAGGTCAAGCGTGGATTCGGCACACTCGGCAACAACCTTGGCGACCCCCAACTCAAGTCTTACGTAGTCACTGGAATATTCGTTCCGAACTCCTCTGTACAGAGATTTTCCAGATTCTTTTGAATCCATAACCGCCAAGTAATAATCAACAATCCGATCAACTATCTCCGGGTTGCTAAAGGGGACAAAACGAGCGCCTCCAATCGAAGCGGATCCGACATTTTCGGTGTAAGGCATTACCTCGATTACACATAATAACGCGGTTTCATAATCTTCAAGAATACCGCTTGCAACAGCTTTGTCCCACACTTCCAGAATCGGTTCTAGCTCCTGTTGAGGAAGATGCCTCGTAGGCGGTCTCCAAAAGGCTACCGCCTGGGTGACATTTACAAAGAGCAATAAAACCACAATGGTGCGTGACACTATTGGGGTCATCTATTGGCTCCTTTTTTATCGTTTTGCGGCCGGTAGAGTTGCCTCATTTTATAGGTAGGCGATCTGACTGTTCCCGCACACGTTCGCGTAGGAGGGTCAAGAGGTTTCGGGCATTGGAAGCTAGCGTCTCATCGCTGTTGTTGCCCAATTCAAGCAGGCGCCGCTCCTTGCGCTCCAAATCGGGTATCGACATGGCTTCACCGAGCACTTCAACATAGGGAAGCCATGTCTTTTCGTATTTGTTCGTGAGATTCAGCGTGCTATCCATGGAATCGAGAGCCGGTTCAAAAAAGGACGTATCATTTGAGCTCGCAAAGGTTTTCACTTTTGACGGAGCGATTGATAAATCATATTCATATACGTAACTCTCCGGCTTTTCTGTTGGAAAATCTGATACGCTTAAGAAAAACAGATAGGGTAAATTTACGGATAATCGTATCCACGATTCGCGACGCGACGGCTCATACTGGTCGACGAATAAAATCGGATACGGTTTTCTCTGGTCCTTCGCCGAGTCAGCGTGTTCAGCACCATGCTTGAAAAATATCCCCTCTTTGATCTCTCGTTCTGCGTAAAGAATCTCCTCAACCTGAACCGTATGCACACTCGCTACAAATTCACCAGTTGGGAAAGTGGATTCTGGCGCGCCTTCGAAAACAAAAACATCTTTCATGATAGTCCCGGATGCTATTAGGTCTGAAGCCGCCAGGAACTTGTAAATCTCCTCGACATTAGGCGGTTCAATCACGTGGAAGTGCGGGATGTCGCCGTGGTAGTTTTGTGCCACCCTTAGCCCCATTTCCGTGAGAGCTTCATAAGCTGCCCGCCGCACAGGATAGCTCGTGCGAGGGTGTCCGAGGAGTTCATGCTCCACATGAAAATCGTCGTTTAGAGCGCGGGTCAAGGCGGGAATTGCCGCGTCATTTTTCAGTTCTTCCAGAACGTGAATAGCCATTTCTCGCACGTATCCATCGGCGCTATCGTCCTCCAATAGTGCCAAAACGTCCGGGAAAACATCCATGTCACCGAGTAATCCAAGCGCGAAGCGTATATGATATATCTCTTCCATTCTCAACCATTTCTGGTATTCGGAGTCACCCGCCGCTTCTTTCGCAGACAACTTTAATTGCGCGAGATGGGGTCTCAGATGAGGGATTGCCTCGGTGCCAACAGCCGCAAGTGCACGGACATAATCCCACTTGAGTTTGTCGGTAGGTGTGATGTGTCCACCATGAATATAACCTGGCATAGGACACGGATTTTCAATCTCCTCTCTCAATACAGCGGTTAGAACGTCGGCGCGAATTTTGGGAGAGAGCGTTTTATCTAGAGCAATTGAGCGGGCTAACTTGGCACGCGGAAAGTTTCTTAAACCCCGGTTTTTGTCGGTGGATAGCAATTGGTCGAGGATCGTTTTTGCATCCCTTGATTGTGCGTAAACATCGCTAGTTAAGAGTATGCTTAATATTACAAATTCTAGCGCGACAACGAGTGCGACTTTGTGAGCGTTTATCATCGTTTCCGTTCTCCTCATTCTATAGACTTGCGTTTCAAGTTCACTGCGTCGTCCGCTAATACCATTCCTCTAAAATAACAGTGCATAACCGGCAAATGGTGTGAATTGAGGTCGCGATTCGGAGATCGCTCCTACAGCGTAACCGCGCAAGTTCTAACGACATAATTGTTTCACTCTATGCACTGTTATTCAAACGAAATGGTATAACTTCGCTGTTTCAAAGCTATTTGCATTAACTTGGTGAGGCAATGTTGGTCTGAAGCTCAACGCACCGCACCTGGCTTAGGATAGGCGTTGTTGGTAAATGCCTGCACGGCATCAAGATCGAATAAGCTGTGGGACGATGTCAGATGCCGAATCACCAACCGGTGTGGCGGGTTAACTATCGCCTCGAGAAAGCATTGAAGGTGCTGTATCAAAAAGGTTACATTTTCGTGCAGGTTAAGTATGTCAAGTGAACCGTCATGTGCATCCAAGACAATTCGGACGGCAAACGGGAGATTGTTACCACCCTTGACCGACTCCAGTTTGACAGTCTCTTCCGCATCGGTCAGTGGCAGAGCGATCCTGCAAACAACATTATCGTCGTTATGCAACATCAGTGCCAAGCATTCCGTCCCTTCGGCGTCTCGAAGGTGAAACGATGCGCTTGAGGCGCTATTTCCCGCGGTACTTCCCAATCGCCCGGCAACGACATGGACTAACCAGTCTTGTTTGACAATTCATGGAAGAGCGGGCGGGGAAACCCCGCCCCTACGGAATAAACCGCTGCGATTGAGGACGCATTACAAATGGAAGGGATCGGGTATTTTCAAACCATTGGGTGCGACAGATTTCTATCGCACTCGTTATTCACTCGCTTGATCGTTCAGCCCAGCCTACGGACCGCCGTAACACTCTGCTGGAGGTAGGGGAGGTCGCTCCTACAATGAGCGCGAAACGAGATGAATCTATCTATTCGCGAATATTCGTTGTCTCCAAGCGTGCGGTGGATAGGCTACGACTTACCCCAACTGCGAGCGTGGGACATCGGCGCCGACCACGTACTCTGCCACGGCTGCCGTATCCAGTTCCAAGCCCAAGCCGGGTTTGTCGGGATCGGGGGACCACATGCCGTTTTCGGGTTCGGGAAATCCTTTGTAGAATAGCTTGTCCGATTCTTCGGAGACGCCGAGGTACTCCACCACTTTTAGGTTGGGCGTGGCGCAGGCGAGGTGAAGATGGATGAGTTGGTAGGCGTGCGGTGCCACGGGGAGATTGAAAGCGTGTGCGAGGTGGGCAACCTTCATCCATTCGGTGACGCCGCCCACGCGCGCCACATCGGGCTGGACGATGTCGGCGCCTCCACGAGCGATGAGATCTTTAAAGCCGAATTTGGTGTACTCGTGTTCGCCCGTAGCAACGGGGATATCAATCGCCTTTGCCACCGCGGCCAGTCCGTCTATGTCGTCGGCTAGAACAGGTTCCTCGAACCAACCCACGCGGTATTCCTCGAAGGCTTTGCCCATGTAGATCGCCTGTTTGGCATAATAGCCGTTATTGGCGTCAACATAGATTTCGATGTCGTCACCCACGGCGTCGCGAACGGCAGCCAACCGCTCAATGTCTTCGCGCTCACGCTTTCCGAAGTCTTTGCCGACCTTCATCTTCACGGCTTTGAAGCCTCGTTCGACATAACCGGTTTGTTCGGCTACCAGTTCGTCAAGGTCAAAGTGCGTCCAGCCGCCGCTCCCGTAAACAGGGACGGAATCGGTGTACGGTCCCAGCAACTGATAGAGCGGCACGTTGAAATGCTTTGCCTTCAGGTCCCACAGGGCAATGTCCACGGCAGACAGCGCGCAGAATGCGAGCCCCTTACGCCCAACGCCCCGGATACACCAGAAGAGATCGTCCCATAGCTTTTCTACCCACAACGGGTTTTGGCCGACCAGCAGGTCTTTGAAGGATCCCTCCACCAGAGATTGTGCCGCACGTCCTCCTCCGGCGGGACTCAAGCCTTCAAGTCCGGTGTCGGTCATGATGTGCACGAAGCACGCTGTTCCGCCCCTCGCGGGATGGCGGATTGTGGCGTCCATAATTCCGCCGCCGGAAGGAAAATGAAGAAGTGTTGTTTTTACATCTGTAATTTTCATATGGTTTGTGCGAGTTCGACTCAGTGGTTCATTTCTTAAGTGGATATTGCATATGGGATGTTTTGGTGATTGTCTGAACTGTGATTTATGGGATTCTTGTGATTTCCTTGATTGCTTGTGGCTAATCGCTAGTGATGGGTTAACTGAACCGTTTCCTTGAAGCCCACTGGGATTTAGGAAGAAACCAAGTTTTCAAGAAAAAACTTGGTTTCGACGTACGTTAAATACTTAGTGAGAAGGTCACCTAGCAGGTTTGAGCGGCGTAACAGATGGCGTTAATTGAGTTTTGAAGAAAAGCGGGTCGCGATTCGGAGATCGCTCCTACACGAGCGGATAGAGTATTCTTGCGTGCAGTTCCAGTATCAGATAAAGTTGGGTTTCGCTGTACTCAACCCAACCTACAAACTGGTCGCGATTCGGAGAGGGATTTCTATCGCACTCGTTATCCACTCGCTTGATCACTCCTACTCATCAAGGTAGAAGAGTCTGCCGTCGCCGCCGGGGAGATCGAGCTGCACTTCGCCCGTCTCCGAAGAATAGCTTGTTACCGGTTGCTTGGTTCCGTTCTGTTTGGACACCTCCAGCAGGTTTAGGGGAGGACGGCGGAACTTTAGCTGCAACGTCGCGGGGTCGATGAAGTCCCGATTTACCACCATGATGTAGGTTCGTCCATCCGTCTCGGATTTGAATTCGCCGACCAATGCCATGCCACCGCTAATGGATTCCACCAATTTCGATTGCTTGAGCGGGTAGGCGATCGGCGGCAGCGGGTCGGTATGGTAGACCCCGGTGGATTTGAGCCGGAGCAGCGTCGGGGCAAGGGCGAGCACCTCGCCGTTGAGGTACTTCAGCATGGCATAATGGCGTGTCCGGGTGCCGTCCCGGTTGATGACCATATCCTCCCAGTTGCGCCAGTTCCCGTACTCGATCTCGGTCAAGTAACAGAACCAACCGAGGGAGCGTGCGCCGTATGCGAGACAGGTGAAAGCTTGAAATCGCATCTCGGCTTCGCTGGCGCCGCGCACGGGGCCGAATGTGCCCAACGACACGATGACACCGAACTCAACATCGGCTTCAAGCGTGCACTTCCGCACGATTTCCAGGTTAGGGAAGTAATCCCCTTCCCGGTTGGGGCTATACCAGCTATCGGCGTGAACGCGCGGATCGTTGCCGACCATGCAGTAGTGGTCGTAGGTGAGTATTTTCGGCTTTACGACGGCTATGTACTCCGAGACATAATGATCGTAATTTTCCAGCTTTCCTCGAAAGTCGTCGGCGTAACTCGGAAAGAGATTCGTCCAAAAATCCTTGGATGGCGCCAATCGTTGAATCCGTTCGTTTAGCTCCGCCAAATGCGGGAATTCCTTCTCGCTCGGTTCGTCGGCTCCGCCGAACCACCACACGTTCGGATCTTTGTCCAACGCGACGAGTTCCTCATCCTCTTGGTGGCCGAGGGGCCGGTACTTCATCCCAAAGCCGTTATATTCATCAAGTTCGAGATTGATGGTAAAATTCGCCAACGCGAACTCGGCATGGTAGTAGTCCAACATGGTGTCCGGACCGTTGTCACCTCGAAAGTGCGGCGGAGGAGTTCCGGGGGTCAACCAGCCGAAGATCGGGAAAAAGTCTTCATCGGGCACTTGCCGGGCGGAGAACTCCTCCTCGTAGTCCCTGATTTCGCCTTCTCGGAGGGAGAAATCATCGAAACGCAAACGTCCGCCCACCCAGCGGCGGTTGATAACTATCTGGAGCGTTACCGCGTTTTCAGGCGAGCGCACCTCTTGGAAACACTCGACCCAGCGGTCTTGGGTATCCGGCAGCACGATGGTGAAGGAATCGACCTTTTCCTCCTCGGCGTCCAACCAATTGCCGGTGAGTGAGACTCCCTCCGCGTCCATCCACTTTTTGTCCGTGGTTGTACCCCGGCAATCCGATGCGTAGTAACCCTTGAAAAGGTAGTCTTGGCTGGCTGATACGGGAACCGCTCCCGTCGTCAGCGTTACACTTGACATCGGCAAACCGGGCGTTATCTCCAAACAGTGACCGGAGCCGTCGCGGCCGGGTGCCAGCTTGTTGGTTTCCACCCTTGACAACGGCTTGTTCCAAATACCGATGGTCCAGCCTATGGGAAGGTCGTCTTTAAACTCGTCGAATCCCGGGTTTGGGAAAATGTTCTCCCCTTTGCCGTGTGCATCGACTACGCATCCGAAAACCAGGATTGCCGCGATAGCTGCCGCCAATGAGATTTGCGATTCCATTGTCAACCATCCTTTCTCATGCTTCTGTTTTCGCCTGCTATACACTCATCGCATTGTTGGGTTTTCAAAGGCTGGTGGGCAGTGCCCACCCTACATTGTACTTCAATGAAGCTATGCCTATGCGGGGCAAGATGCCCCGCCTACCAGGGGTCGGTGTAGAGCGAAATCGTACCAGTTGAGCTAGGGCAATGTGTCAGAGGTTGTACTTTTCTTTCGGAGTGCGATATTTGGACGAGAACTCCATGTCGGGTGGCAGGGGTGTAAAAGCGCCGACGATCTCGCTGCGCCGTCCCATCCCGACTTCGGGGGATTGGTCAATCTGTTCCAACTCGGCGTCGGTGATTGGCAGCGTGTAGCACTTCAGTGGGAAGAAGCGTTGAAATTGCTCGGCGTATGCCACATTTACCTTATTGCCGTAGGTTCCGTCGTCGACCTCTGAACGCTTGCGCGAATAGGGACCTCCGTAGAACTGGCTGGAGATGTAGTCGAGCGCTTTCACCTTCTTGTCGATGACATCGGTGATGTCCACGTAAAGGTCGGCGCGCGCCGTCGAGGCGTATTCCAAGCTGTTGTTTCCCATGTACGCCATCGGATTCATGAAGTAGATGCAGGGCACGGCGTGGCGGAGTTGGCGTCCACGTCCTGTTCCGGCGGCAACCTGCCAAGCGTATATCGTTGATTGTCCGATAGTACCGTGCATCTTCAAGCCGCCGCTCTCGTAGGGGTGATGGGAGATCATGATGTCCGGGCGCACTTCGCGGATGACTTCGGCGATGGCTTCAATCTTGTCTTGGGTCACGAGAATGTCGTCATCTTCAAATCCCAAATCGCGCACGTCGTCGTAGCCCATGATTCGACAGGCGTTGCGTACCTCTTCCAGCTTTTCCGCGGCTGCTTGCTCCACGAATTTTTCGACATCAAGGCTCGCTCCTTCTTGACGTTTCATTTCCGCCAACTCCCAGTGATGGGATCTCACACCGGTGGTGGCAATTACGGCGGTTACCTTGTCGCCTTGGGCGGCGTGGTGCGACAATGTTCCGCCCGCCATGTCGAACGTGTCCGCCGGGTGGGTGGCGACGATTAGGATTTGGATCGGTCTGCTAGGCATGTTTGGTTCCTTTCCGAGGAGTAGAGGTTCGTCTTGCCGATAGATAGTGCATATAATGCGCTATGTGATTGTCTGAACTGTGATTTATGTGATTTCGGAATTACCTTGATTGCTTGTAATCGGATGCTAGCGATGAGTTGATTAAATCGTTACCTTGAAGCCGATAGGATTTAGAGCTTGTTTGAATAATTGGTAGCAAAACCATATTGGGGCACTTGTAGGAAGTTTTTTCGCGTTTTTATTGTCTCCTGCTACGTACCTGTCGCCCCGCTGGGGCTTAGGTGTACGGGGTTTTCGCGTTTCTATACACCTTCCGCCCCTCCGGGGCTTTAGGAGGCTGGTGCGCAGGAGACCTCCGTGGGAACTCTATCGCAGGCACTATTCGTTTCTCAGATTCTCCTTAATCAGTCAGTTGATTGCACCTTACAAGAAATGGTGGGCAGAGGAACTCTATCGCCCTCGTTATCCACTCGCTTGATCCCATCCTACAGACTTCCTTTCCGAGGTTTAGTCTATGCGTCCCTTGACCTTTACGTGCCACATTGTCACTTCGGGCGGGTCCAGTGTCAGAGAGTACAGTTTGGTTCCGGGGGAGATGTGGAATCGCAATTTGATGTAAAATTCCTCCTTCTGGAGGTTTGGGTAGATCGCCTGCCGTTCTTCGCTTAGTCCGGGCCAGCCGGAACCTCCGCGCCACGTCAACGGTGCGTCAAGGGCATCGGTGCGGATGGGGTCGCAATCGGCGGCGGTAAAGCCGGGAATGGGGGCGCCCGTGTCCTCCAGCACCTCATAGCGGAGTTCCCCGGCGGAGGCGTCGGCGTTGACCGTCACTGTGCCGCCGGATTCTTGACGGAACCGGTGGGTGGTCAAGACGCCCGGGGCATACGATTCCGCTTCCACGCTGACATAGCCGTCGGGACGCAGCGCGGCTAACCCCTTCAGCGATGTGGATTTGTTTTCGTATTCCAACTGCGCGTTTCGTCTGTTGTGCGTCAGATTGACACCGTTGTAGTAAAACAGGAGTTGGTCCCCATGCAGGATAGGACCGGAGCAGTAGATGCTGCCCCAATCCCATGCTCCGGGATCGCCGCGGTGAAAGAACGGTTCGCGGTAGCGTTTCCACGATATGGTGTCGCGGCTCACCGTAAGCTGCGGGTTGACGATTCCGTCAATACGTGCGGGCATTGCAGCGGGACCGCCCACGCTTCCCCAGTAGCGCTCGGCATCTTCAATAGCATACGGTTCTGCCAGATCGGTAGAGTAGGCATCAAGTATGATGATATGCAGTCCGCCGTCGGTGCGGTTTGCCAAATCGTGTCCTGCGGCGTAAAACTCTGTTCCGGGCGGGTCGTCCAAGTCCTGATCGATGACAGTTCGCATACGCGACCAGTTCACGAAGTCTTGGCTTTCGCGCCGACCGAGTACGCGCGTCCTTCGGCTGGAGCCGCGCTGGCAATAGGTGACGTAAGGTGTGTCGGGATCCATCGTGCCCCCGAAAGTCTCCGCGGGTGAACCGAAGCCAAAGAACTGTTTTTGGTCGTTGTGGGGTCCGGGAGGTCGGTGATGCCAGTTGTATCCGTCTTCGGAGTAGAGCGCCTGCCACACGCCCTTGACGGGGAAGTGGTGCATCCGTTTCCAGCGGTAGGTTTCGTCGGTCTCGTGCGGGTCCCACAGCAAGGTCCCGATGGCAGGGCAGTCGCCGGGCCAGTTGACTATGTTGTTGTCCCTTGAACCCCCAAACTCGACTAGCCCCAGATTCGGACGTTCCCAGTGAATACCGTCGGCAGACTCAATGACGCACACGTGGGAATTAACGCCGGGGTAGTACATCCGAAATATGCGATTATTTTCGTCGTAGTGGACAGCGCCGCTGGGGGTACCGCTCTCCCACGGTTTGTCGGGCGTGATGGTGTGCAGTGGAGCATCGACAGTGACTTTGTCGGGATGATTGAGTACGCGTTGCGCTCCGGTCATTGATTCGATGAAAAAGTCATCAATAAACATCTGTTTGCCGGGATGCATTTCCATGCAAGTGTGTTCCTCCTTGGTTTGCTTATCCACGTTTTACGGAGAATGTCAAATCAAAGTCGTGGGTTCGAATATTGCCAACGAGTACCAGTTCTCCAAAATGATAGTGCATCAATAGTACGAACGAGAGTCGTGATTCGGAGATCGATCCTACCGAAAACCACTTTTATGAGTTTGCTTGGTAGCGATTGATGTTTGCGGCATCGCGTTCTGCTTCAGGCAAAGAGACGTCAAGTTTGTCGGCCCACTCCTCAATCCGTTTGCAGACGGGTTCGGGTACTTCTATGCCGTGGGCGAGACGCTCGCGGCGCGAGCGGCGCTCGAAATCTCCGGGAACTTGCACTGAGTCGAAACCCGGTGCAGGCGGAATGGATCTCAAACCGTTCAAGAATGCGCGTGCGCCCTCCTGATAGTCCGCCAACGAGGAGAATGCGTTGATGTTTATGACTTGAAGGAATGCACCGCCCATGGATGCGCGTGCAGTGTCGAAATTGCCGGCCAGGCCGCCCAAAAGGCAGACAAGCAGCGCGAGCGCGTACCCCTTGTGGCCGCCGAACGGCAACAGATAACCGCCCCCCTCCTCGAAGTCGGCGGGATTGGTGGTCGGATTGCCGTGCTTGTCCACAATCCAGCCTTCGGGCACGTCAACGCCTTTGTTGTGAGCAACGCGCACTTTAGCCCCCGCTACAATGCTGGTGGCGAAGTCCAAAATAAACGGCTCACCATCTCCTGTTGGTACGCCGACCGCGATGGGATTCGTGCTCAGCGCAGGTTGCGCACCGCCGAACGGGGTTACGTTACCGCTATTCTTGGAGCCGCCGCCGCTGGTGAGAATTACCATGCAATCGGCGGCTACCGCCAACTCCGCAAATTCGCCGAGCCGTCCCATATGCGTGAGCCCGGTAAAGTTCGCGCAGCAGACATCGCTCTCTTTCGCTTTGTCGATCGCCCAGTACAATGCCTGACGTATCGTGTAATGCCCAAAACCGCCCTTTCCATCGACCAGCAGCGTTGTCGCGGTTTCTTTGGCGATGACAGGTTCGACATTGGGAGTGATGCCTCCCGCTTCAATGCGGTCCAAATACATCGGTAGGAACTGTACGCCGTGCGAGTCGTGTCCGGCGAGATTGGCGTTGACGAGAATGTGCGCCACAAAATCGGCGATGGGGTGAGGGGTGCCGGCAGCCATGAAGAGGCGGTGCGCGATGGCGTGCAGATGATTCGCATGAAAGCGAGTGGGTAAACCCATATTTTCTCCTTTTATTCTTGTATGAGCTGGTGTTGAAATTATTCGAAAACCTGGCTGCAATTCCTCGACAAATATTTAGTTTAAGGGGCGCGGTTGGAAACCGCACCTACCACAGAGTGTAATGGCGCTTTTTCCCAGCTCGATGCAGACCGAGTAAAGGGGTCATGTGACCGAGGGGGCGAGGTAACCTCGCCCCTACGAAATGAGTTGGCGTATCACGCCCGGTGCCGCGATTATTGCCAATCGCCTCGACGCGCATACAGGAGATGGCTCTCGGACCGAAGATGGTTTCTATTTGTCAAATGTCAACACACTCCAGTCGGCGAAAGGCTTACGCACCGAATTGCTCCCGCGGATTTAGAACGTCATCAACCACTGCTTGGAAATATAAGCCGACCGGAATTCCTAATCCGCGACCAAATACCAGGCCATTACGAGAAATGACGTACCTTCAATTTGATTACATTTTGCGGTTTGTGAATTTGCGACCAACCGCGGCCGCTTCTTCGCCGCCAGCGGGGAATTTGACACCTTCTTTAATCTTGTCAACCACGTTGTCCGGATCGACTCCGTCTAGAAAACCGATGTTCGCCGCATTGCACGCGGCAAAAACGCGATCTCGGGCGGCTTTGAGTTCACCCTCTTCCGTATTCTCCGGAGTTCTTACGGTGTCATAGCCGAAGGTCATCCTCATGTCGGATGGCCCCCATTCGGCGAATCCGATGCCCGGAATCATTGTGCTGGCTTCAACGTTGGCTAGGGCACGCTTGTTCTCGATTTTGACGCCTAGCAGGAGTTCGCCGTCCGGGTTCAGGGGCCAAACATCCGCCTTCCGCAGATAATCCTGGACGGGCACACCCCAAATCTGCGCGGCGGAATCTTGGCCTCCGGAACCGCGTCGTCCTTGGTCGAGTCCCTCTCCGACGCCAATGGTCTGGAACGGGTAGCGCGACCATTCGACGAATGCTTTCACGGCTTCCGGATTTTCCGCATGGCACAGCAGGATGCCGTGGATGCCGGTGGCGAGTACCTGTTTGATCATCCAGGCGTTCGTACGAATAACCTGTTCGTCGGTGCCGTCAAAGGGCAGGGTGACTATCACCGGCGGCGTCCGATGACCCGTCGGTGTCGGACCGCCATCCACCAAGCCACGCATAAATTCCGATAGTGCGGTGATGTCGTAAGGACCGTGTTCGATTCCGATAACAAGCCAATCCGCCGTTGTCTGGGCGGATTTCACGCCGCCTTCATAGCTTAGACCGACGCCGCCAGCCCAATAGACGGGTTGCCCTTCTTCGAGCAGTTCAATTATTCGGTTAATTCGTTTCATATAATCCTCTCTTTCTGTGTGATGATACGTTTTGGTTGGCAAGGAATTTCGCACAAACAGGAATTCGCCGCGCTACGCGGGTAATCCTGTCCTGCCACGCATTCGATCGCGACCAGGAGGTCGTTCCTACAGAAGACTTGCAACAAATTGCGATATTATGAATCGAACAACGCAAGTCCGGTATTTATGAATTTTAGTTGCAAAAAACTATAATCAGCCGTGCAGTGAAGATTACATCTTTAGTTCCATTTTCACGGCGGGGACGGATATCGGCTCGATCTCCTTCTGCCTGTTCAACTGTAGGCAGTCGAGCACAAAGTCGGAGGCGGAACTGGCTTCGCGGAACCCCAACGCCGCGAAGCGTTGACACTTTTCAATATCTTCGCGGGAGACACGGGCGTGAACGGCGCTGGCGCCACGGCTTTCGCCGAAGCCGATCCCCGCGAGTATCAGGTCGTCCCATGAATCGGGATAGCGGTGGTGGACAAAGCCATCGATAGCGCACGTGCCGTCGTCCTCCAACCGCGCGGTGGACATGCCTACCACTTTGCCGTTGCTCGTGGTTGCGGAGAATCGCGCCCCGTTCTCGTCGTCTCCGACGTTCGCGCATTTCAGATACAAACCGCGGAAGGTGCGGTGAAGGCTGTAGCGTGTGGACATCAAGCCGGCGTTCGCATCCAGGACTTGCCAATCGTGCGGTGAAACGATGAGGGGGTAGGATGGGAGCTGGTCGCCGGGATTGCCTGACGATAACGTGGCAGGCCCGGCATCTCTGAACCAGTCAGCCAGAAATTCTTCGGCGGACAGTCCGTTAAGCGCTTGCACGAATGTGAGGGAGGCGGGTAACTTGGAGAAACCGAGGCGGCGATACAATCGAAAGGCGATGCGGTCGAATGTGCCGAGAAATATGGCGTCCACTCCCATGGCTTTCATGTCGTCGATGGCTGCGCCCCAGAGTTCGGTAGCGATGCCTCTGCCGCGGCATTCGGGCCGCGTACCGGGGTACGAAAACTCGCTCAGGATGGGCATCCGCCGAGAAATGTAGAATTGGCACATGGCGACAATCCGACCACCCTCTCGAACGATATAGATGAGTATCCGGTTGAAGGATGGTTCGAGACCAAGTAGCTCGCGCCGCCATTCTTCGTTGATGCGAAGTTCGGGAATCGTTTCCCAGAGTTCGATTAGCTCTTGGAGCAGCGATTCCTTAATGGGGGCTTCAAACTTTTCCATGCACCCTCCTTTCAAGTTTAGAAATTAGACATCTTTCCAAAATAAGTACCCATTTGGCTTGATTCTCCGTTATATCCTTTCAACATCTTCTGTTGTAGAAAGGATACCCATGAGTCAATTTGAAAAAGCAGTAAAGTTGTCAGATGAGCAATTTCTGCGAGCGGTTGGTATTGACAAGGCAGCTTTCAACCTTATTTTGGAGCGTGTGACTGCTTACCTCGAAAACCTTCGAGAAGAACGACCGATGAAGAAACGAGGAAAGAAATCGGAGATAGCATTGACCGATCGCCTTCTATTGACATTCACCTATTTGCGCCACTATCCAACCTTTGCCAGATTAGGCATGGAGTTTGGTATCAGTGAGTCTTATGCAAATAAACTCTATCATCAGATACTTGATGTGTTGGTTAAGGTGCTTTCGCTGAAGAACCGAAAGCACTTATTAGAGAGCAATCTCCAAACCATCATCATTGATGCCACCGAGCAACCGATTGAACGTCCAACAAGAAGACAGCGTGCCTACTACAGCGGTAAAAAAAACGGCACACCATAAAAGTTCAATTGATTGCATGTTTGGCGATGCTAGAACTATTATCGGTTGTTTGCCGCAAAGGGAGTGTCCACGATTTTAGAATCCTGAAGGAAAGCCGTGTAGCGATTTCCCCTGACACTGAGAAGTTGGCTGACAGTGGTTATCAGGGGATAGCCAAACGGTATGCCAACAGTTCAACGCCCATCAAGGCATATCAGAGCAAGCCTTTGACTCGGGAGGCGAAGCAATTCAACCGACGGTTGGCAACCCAAAGAGTTGCCATTGAGCACATCGTTAGACGGTGTAAGATTTTTCGCATTACCAAAGACATCTATCGAGGCAAACATCGCAACTATGGGAAAACGTGGAATGTGATTGCTGCCATTGTGAACCTGAGATATTGCTCGACAAGTTGCCAAACGGTGTAGTTATTCTAATCTCTAAGATTACTGTAACTACATGGATCTATTTTGGAAAGATGTCTATTGTCGGTGATTGTCTGAGTCACGGAGATTGGGATCTCTATGGAAACACTATCGCGCTCATTGTCCATTCGCTTGCTCCTTCGTTATCCGCTCAGTTAATCTGTTTGCTCATTTGATCGTTCAACCGAACCGAGGTTGCTGCTAGGGAGTCCACCACCTTGCGCTCCTCTGGAGCGCGTAAATTAAAATCTCCCCTTTCTATTGACATACCACTCCTCCGGGGCGGGGATTGGGCACTGAAGCGTAAAAGAATTTCTATCGTGGTCAGGCTGAAAGGAACCTCTATCACTGTTGTTATCCACTCGGTCGATCATTTTTCAGAATTGATTCGCCACGAAGACGAGGTCGAAGACATTGACAACCCCATCTCCGTTCACGTCTCCCTCCAAACCATCTTTTCCAAATGCCTGAGCCACTAACGTCAAATCGAAGATATTCACCACTCCATCACCATTGACATCCGCCGGGTTCTTCGGCTTAACGCGAAGATATATCTCGCCATCGAGGTCGGGCAGCGTATGCGCCGTGTTCACCACTTCGCTGGCGACGCCTTGTGCTTCCTCCGGCAGCGTGATGGTCTGCGCCTCCCCGCTATGGTTGTACGCCGTCCAGCCATTCGTGAATTCGCGGATGTAGAGCCCGGGTATTTCTTCGTCGTAAAGCTGAGCTTTCGCGCCGACGGGTTGGCCAAGATCGGCATCCCAGAAATCGTACCAGGAGTGCCTGTAATCGTGAAGATCGCTGGTGAACACAACATAGCCATCGGAATGGGTCAGACTCAAGGTCGTAATGGCTCGCATCCAGCGGCGATTCGTAGGGCTGTCGAGCGGTTCTGTGGGAACAACCTGTCCTTCCAAACTGTTTATTCGCGGTTCTCTTAGGTTCTGGTCTAACCAGAGCAGAGAGTTCTCAACCTGAGTTAGTAGTGCTTCCAAGTTGTCTCCGGTCAGATCACGAGGTACCGATGTTTCCATAAAACCGCCGTTGATGTAAGGTCCGGTTCTTGGGATTATATCGTAATTGGTGTTGCCCATAATCAAAAAGTCGGGCCTAGTGGCAGCGCGGATGCGTCGTAAAACGTTGTCTCGAGCACGTTGTTGTGCTTCGTTTCCCCGGAAGTGATGTGACCAATCATCGATATCAGCAAGAACGGATCCATGCTCGTTCCACCAATCGAAAAAAATGCCGTCGTATAAACCACACTTCGATACGGCAATAGTCTGTCGAACAATTCTATCCTGAATGTACGGGTGCGTGAAATCCATTAAATCTCCTTCTACAATGTTTCCCTGCGCATCCCTTATCCAATACGGTGAGTCTTCAGGTAAATAACCCTCAGTGCCAGATCTCATCCTAACGTGAACAAGAAAAACCATATTGGGGTTAATGGCGAGAAATTCCTCTCGCCGACGTATTGACTCGCCAAGGTCACCGACAACCCTAATTTCATCGGGATCGTATTCAAATCGTAAGCCGAACATAGGTACGCTAAACCACAGATCGTGACTTGCCACATTTTCAATACCGGTTAGTTCGGGACGATTAAGAATAGAAGGCCAACTCGGCCCGGTCCATCTAGTAACTATGGAGGGATAGTTCCTATTCTCAATTCTATCGTGGACAGGAAACGGCGGGAGTTCACAGATTTCGTCATGTAAGAATTCAATTAAAGCGAGTCCGTCAAACGGGCTGTAGTCTGTACCTCGGTTAACTCGAATATCTAACGATTCCAATCTTGTTAAACGTGCCAGTGGGCTGAAATCTTCAATTCGGTTGCCTCTAAGGTCCAATTCGGTGAGTTGTGTGAGATTTGCAAGTGCGGTAACATCGGTAATCCAGTTCCTTTGGAGTCCCAGCGCCACAAGGTTTGTCAGACTGACGAGCGGAGTGATATCAACAATCCGGTTATATCCGGCGTATAGATTGGTAAGTCGGGTTAACGTCCCCAACGGGCTAATATCATCAATATCACAGTGTGCAATAGTAAGTTCTCGGAGGGTTGTGAGACTGGCTAACGGGGTAATGTCAAGCTGAGGAATTGACCACAAAATCAGACGTTCCAATTGCGTCAAGTTAGCGATGGGACTCAGGTCGATTGTCGGGTTGTCGGCAATCCGAAGGAAGTAAAGATTGATTGCAAACTCCAAGCCCGTAAGATTCGCAATGCCTCGATGCCGAACGTCAACAAGATCTGTCAGGCGATTCATGTCCTCTTGCGTGATGGGGGCATCGTGGGGGATTTTCAGCTCGTCCGCGATGGCGGCACGGAGGTTGGGGTCGGGGATGTCGACGACTTGTGCGAACAGGGGAGTGCAGAGGGCGGTTAAGAGTGAAAGATATAACGCGAGTTTCTGTCGAAAATTCATTGAATTCTGGAGTTAGTGTGAACACACACAACGGGAAGAAATGCTAACCCGAGGTGTTCTTCATCTCTACCTAAGTGATGAGCACAAATCCTGATATCCTGTTTCCGAGCGGCAAATGAGTTCTTGTGTGATTATACACTATATTTGAAATCTGGCAAAGCGGTTTGTGTGTCTCGTGAAAATCATGATGGTCGAAGCCGGCCAAGAGTCGACTTGGATGTGATATTCTCTTTCCAAGCGGTTGCCTATTAGACATCTTTCCAAAATAGATCCATGTAGTTACAGTAATCTTAGAGATTAGAATAACTACACCGTTTGGCAACTTGTCGAGCAATATCTCAGGTTCACAATGGCAGCAATCACATTCCACGTTTTCCCATAGTTGCGATGTTTGCCTCGATAGATGTCTTTGGTAATGCGAAAAATCTTACACCGTCTAACGATGTGCTCAATGGCAACTCTTTGGGTTGCCAACCGTCGGTTGAATTGCTTCGCCTCCCGAGTCAAAGGCTTGCTCTGATATGCCTTGATGGGCGTTGAACTGTTGGCATACCGTTTGGCTATCCCCTGATAACCACTGTCAGCCAACTTCTCAGTGTCAGGAGAAATCGCTACACGGCTTTCCTTCAGGATTCTAAAATCGTGTACACTCCCTTTGCGGCAAACAACCGATAATAGTTCTAACATCGCCAAACATGCAATCAATTGAACTTTTATGGTTTTTTTTACCGCTGTAGTAGGCACGCTGTCTTCTTGTTGGACGTTCAATCGGTTGCTCGGTGGCATCAATGATGATGGTTTGGAGATTGCTCTCTAATAAGTGCTTTCGGTTCTTCAGCGAAAGCACCTTAACTAACACATCAAGTATCTGATGATAGAGTTTGTTTGCATAAGATTCACTGATACCAAACTCCATGCCTAATCTGGCAAAGGTTGGATAGTGGCGCATATAGGTGAATGTCAACAGAAGGCGATCGGTCAATGCCACCTCCGATTTCTTTCCTCGTTTCTTCATCGGTCGTTCTTCTCGAAGGTTTTCGAGGTAAGCAGCCACACGCTCCAAAATAAGGTTGAAAGCTGCCTTGTCAATACCAACCGCTCGCAGAAATTGATCATCTGACAACTTTACTGCTTTTTCAAATTGACTCATGGGTATCCTTTCTACAACAGAAGATGTTGAAAGGATATAACGGAGAATCAAGCCAAATGGGTGCTTATTTTGGAAAGATGTCTAATCTGTCATCAATCCTGCAAATTAGTGTGACATTCATTGGATAAAATCGGTTAAACGGATTTTACTTGACTGGTAACTCATTATTCTGGTAATATATCTTAAAGGTAGACGTACTTTCACTTCGTCAAAATTTCATTTCATCCTCTTCAGAGGATGGCGATTAGCTGCGAAGATGGCGAAAAACACAAACCAGACGGAACTTTAGGCGAATCTTCTGTCATCTATGAACCGAGCAGAATAGAAACAGAAGTGAGATTCAATGTTTGTCTCTAACATAGGAGGATAAAGCAATGAAACGTCGTAGTTTGTACCTCTCACTGATTACGTTGCTTTTTGTGTGTGTTTCTACCGGGGCTCTATCGTCTACGGAAGGGCTGCAGATTTATTTTCCCTTTGATGAGGGCAGCGGTGACGTAGCCATGGACATGAGTGGAAACGGTCACCATGCTGAGATAGACGGTGCTCGCTGGATAGACGATGGGAAAGTTAATGGAGCGCTCGAGTTTAGGGGCGTGAGCAAGGGCGATATCGTCCAAGTTATCAACAACCATGAGGCGGGACAGCTCGGAGTTATCGAGTGGCAGGCGATCACGGTCATGGCATGGGTCTATCCCACCGGATTTCAGACTGATGATGAGCGCAGGAGATGGATGCGTATAGTAGACACGGATGATTTCCCTGCGAGAGAATCCGGGTTCTGGCTAGGTGTCCACGGCACAGCAGCCACCCAACAGGCAGGACCAGATCAGACCGAAAAACGAGGCCGGGGTGTTTGTTGGTTTTCGTCCCACAACATGGTTCAACACCGAGCAGACAGTGAATTTGAATGAGTGGTCCCATGTTGCCTTCACTTGGGGATTGCACGAGACTCGAGGAATCATGAAGGGATTCATCAATGGGGAGGAAGACTCTGGCAAGGCATCCTTCCAGGAAACATTGGTGACGAAGCAGAATCTCGCTGTGGGAGGAGGACAGGGAACGAGAGCCATCCGCCGATGAAAGTTTCGTCGGTTATATTGACGAAGTAGCAGTTTATCAACGATCGATGACGGCCGATGAGATAGCAAGCATCATGGAATCCGGTACTGCTGTCGAACCGGCGGACAAATTGATTACGACTTGGAGTCGTATTAAGGGTTCATATTAACTCAGGTCGCCACATTATCTAGAAAATTGCATAATCAAGCGCTCAGTTCTCCGTGCCTGGAATTACATGGCAGCTTGGAGCGTGAAATCTTTGCGCCTAGCCAACGGTTTCGTCTCGGCAGGCGGGGATCCCAATCCTAACTTGTCGGGACGGTAACACAAATTTTCAATTTGGTAGGAGAATTTGGACGATGATACTTCTAAAAATCGGTTGCTATATATCTGCGCTCTCTTTGTTTTTCGCGGGTTTAGCTGTTGCCGCGAACACCGAGATATTTGAGTGTCCTATCGTAGCGGATACCCTGTTTTCCGGACACTTCAATGAACATGATATGAACAATGGCGCCCTACAAGCGTTGGTAGGTAAAGCGAGTCTGGGAATTCCAGTTTTTCGGTTTGACATGTCGAAGCTAAAACATCACAAAATTGAGGGCGGAATTTTCAGTGTCTACGCTATTAGAATTAGTGCCAAACACGTCGAGCAGCAAGATCTCGCCACCAGTCGAAAGGTTTCAACAATCGCTCATGACTGGATTGAAGGAAAAGGGATTAACGCTTTTCCACCCGAATCACGAGAGTGGGCAACCTTTGATTGGCCCGGTCGCGCGATAAGCCCGACATGGGGGAAAACCGACAACGACGGCAAAGAGATAAATGGTGTTTCGATTAATGTTCTTGATGTCATCAATGGACAGGGTGGTTCGATTGAAAACGAAGATGGACGTTGGAAATTCTTCCAAAAAACATGGACTGATATTGAACTGGATGCCGAGCTAGTTCAAGGCCTGGTTGACGGCACCCAATACGGGATTGCCATTTGGACAACACACGATGACATCGGTATCGAATTTGCTGCCAAGGAACCCGCTCGGCACAATCCCCCGAAAGAGGACAACCCGAAGGAGGGGAAACACGCTGCAAAGCTTGTTGTTGAATCAGGTGGGTTTCTTGCCGTGGACGCGCGCGGAAAACTAGCATCAATGTGGGGTGAAATAAAATCGATGAAATAGGTTGTTCGTAAGTTTTGGGTCGCATCCGTAGATTTCCACAGTAATATATGAATATCAAAGACTTTCCAACCGCCTCGACTACCGTATGTTTCGAGGCGGTTTTTTTGCGGCTGCAGTTTCAGAGATGTACGGCTGTGCAGAATCCCCGACTTTAATGATTCTTCGTGGGCTTCAATTGATGTAATGGTAGACACGGACAACCAATGAAGAAATTGTCGTTCTCCTCGGCGCATACAGAACAGATAACGTGGCGATCCATTCTAATCTCGCTATTCCTCCTGCCGTTTCTTTACTGGTGGCATATCACATGCGAAGCGCTTCCATCGTTTGGCCCGCCCCCCACGCTGATGGCACCCTTCTACACCGTCGTTTTTGTCCTCCTTATACTAGCGCTCGCTAATCTCGCCCTAAAACGATTCCTCCCCAAGAATGCTCTGACTCGTGGAGAGTTGATTTCAATTTACGTTTTCATGTCAATCTTAGGGGTATTCATGTCCTATGACATGTTTCTCCCGTTAGTTTCAATCATCGTCCACGCCTTCTATTTTGCTTCGCCTGAAAACGAGTGGCGCGATCTGTTTTGGTCGTATCTGCCCGACTGGTTGACAATCAATGATTCGGACACGGTGCGTGCCTTTTATCTCGGTGACGAATCCATCTTTGAAATTCGTCATTTCCTAGCTTGGGTAAAGCCAACATTCTGGTGGTGCACCTTTACCTTTGTCTTGCTATTTGTCATGCAGTGCATCAACGTTGTTATTCGCAAGCGCTGGGTGGAACAGGAACGACTGGTGTATCCTATTGTTGAACTTCCTCACCAGATCGCCTACAACACCAATTCCTTCTTGCGCAACAAACCGATGTGGTGGGGTTTTGCAGTTGCGGCGTCAATCAGTCTCTTCAACGGGTTAAGTGTGTTATTTCCATCTATTCCTTCCATTCCAAATAAGTCGATTCCCTTGCAACCCCTGTTTTCTGAAAAACCGTGGACCGCATTCTTAGCAGGAGGCAGTTCAATAATCATATATCCCTTCGCTGTCGGTCTCAGCTTTCTGATGCCACTCGACCTGTTGGCATCGTGTCTCCTATTTTTTCTTCTCTATAAGATTCAAATTTTTGTCGGAATTCTGGCGGGGCTGGAGAAAGTGCCCGGCTATCCTTATGCCTATGAGCAGAATATCGGCGCATATACGGGTATTTCCCTAATTGTACTTTGGACCGCGCGCCGGCAGATTTGGGGGGCATTTCAACAAGCCATCCAACAGAAACCAACAGAAGATGCGGCTGAACCGATGCGGTATCGGACGGCGTTCTTAGGAATCGTGCTCGGCGGAATATTTCTTGTCGGGTTCGGGATGAGAGGGGGCATGGCGTTGTGGATTGCAGTTCTGTTCTTCGCTGCCCACTTCCTGACTATTGCTATCGCCCTCACACGTATTCGCGCACAAATTGGTCTTTCCATCCATAATACGACGTCCATTGGACCGCACCACAGTTTGGTCAGTCTGATCGGTTCCCGCCGATTAGGCACACAGAATCTTACATGGTTCTCTCTTTTCTTTTGGTTTAACCGAGACAATCGTAGCCACCCAATGCCTCACCAACTGGAAGCGTTCAAGCTCGCCGAGCGCAGTAACCTCGAATCAAAGGGGTTATCCCGCTGGATGCTTGGCCTGATGGTCATCGCAATGCCACTATGTATTATGATGCTATTGGATACGTTTTATAAACTTGGTGTGGACTCAGGAAGGGTAGGGGCACAAATCAATAGTTTTGGAAGTCGTGCCTACCGCTTACTCCACCGCTCATTCATCATGCCGCAAGACTCGCAGCCTGCGCATGTCGCCGGCATGGCAACCGGGTTCGGTTTCACACTCCTATTGGCGGCCATTCGCGCCCGTCTGTTCTGGTGGCCGATTCATCCACTGGGCTATGGAGTTGCTTTCCACATTCACATGTTTTGGGCTGCTTTTACTATCAGCGCTATCGCCAAGTGGTCACTACTAAAATACGGAGGAATTGGGCTTTATCGTAAAGCAGTCCCACTATTCATTGGGCTAGTGTTGGGAGACTTCACGGTTGGGAGCATTTGGAGCATCTTGGGAATTGCCCTAAACACACGCACGTACACGTTTTATTATTGATAGGACTTACGCAGTTGAACGTCAGAGGTTTGCAGTAGAGCAATTTATTGTCCGTTTCTTGACAAAAAAGCAAGGCAGACGACGTATAGGGATGTGAACGACCAACCAAACGCACAATGAGTTACGCAACCACTAACCGAACTGCGTCAGTCCAAAATTAAAAAATCATTGTCAATCTTCCGCGTAGTTGAGCTTGTCTAAGCAAAACACCCTCGATTGGGATTAAACTCCCCACCGTCCCAAGCGTCTATGTCGGATAACCACTGTAAACGTGTCGGATTAGCTAAGCGTTCCGATGAACACGTGGTTTTTGACAAGCAACCCGCCCGAATGTTCAAATCGGCGAATTTGCATTTTTCAAATTCGTGGCAGAATCCTCGCTCTAAATTTGGCACAGCTAACCAAAGCACAAAAAACACAATGAGGAAGACTAAATGACAGGACTGATTTCGCTGGTAACCCTAAGTCTATTCGGAGCCATTGCCTACGCACAAACAACGCAGCCTATCGACCCCATGGAAAATGATGTGACCCAAGGTGCGCTGCGCGTCAAAACCGGGGATGAGATTGTCGAATGTCCGTTGAAGCACACGGACGTCAAGGCAATTATCTCCGGGTTCATTGCGCGCGTGACGGTGACTCAAACGTTCGACAATCCCTTTGACGAAAAAATTGAGGCGGTTTATGTGTTCCCGCTGCCGCATACCGCCGCCGTGGACGACATGACTATGGTTATGGGCGAGCGACGGATTGTCGGATTGATAAAGCGTCGGGATGAGGCGCGTGCCGTCTATGAGCGAGCTATAGAACAAGGAGCTACGGCAAGCCTGCTTGAGCAGGAGCGACCGAATATCTTCACGCAGTCGGTCGGTAACATCAAACCGGGGGAAGAAATCCTCATTGAGATATCCTATGTCGATGTTCTCAGCTACGACATGGGCACCTATGAGTTTCACTTTCCGATGGTGGTCGGCCCCCGCTATATCCCGGGCACTCCGACTTCCAAGAAACCCGATCTTCCGAAAGAATTAAAGGGGAAAGTTGGTGAAATAGAAGACCCAGAGGTAGAAGCGCCAATGGAAGGGACTGACCCATCGGGCACAGGCTGGTCCCCCGACACAACCCGTGTGCCGGATGCCTCGCGAATCACACCGCCGGTGCTCAAACCGGGCTATCACACAGGGCACGACATCAGTCTTTCGGTATCGCTTGAAGCGGGCGTACCGGTCAAGGATATCAACATTGTTAATCACAAAGCGATGCTCAAGCGGATTGGAGCCTCGGGCGCGGTAGCGGAAATCTCGACTGAAGATTCAATTCCAAACAAGGATTTTGTGATGAAATACGCTGTCGTCGGTGAAAAGCCGGAAATGGCTGTTTTAGCGCACTCCAAGGTACCCGATCAAGGCTATTTTATGCTCATGATTCAGCCGAAACTCGACACAGAACTCGCCAAAGCCCCGCCCGCGCGAAGTTGTTTTTCTCGTTGACGTTTCCGGTTCTATGGGAGGTGAACCCACCGAGAAGGTCAAAGAGGCAATGAGTCGCTTTTTCCGACTCAGCAAGCCGAACGACACCGTACAGGTTATCACCTTTGCCGGCAGTGCGAACAAACTGTTTGAAAGACCGGTCCCAGCGACAGAGGAGAATGTCAGTCGCGCCCTGAACTTCACACAACAGATTCGGGGCGGCGGTGGAACGGAGATGCTCAAAGGGATCAAGATGGTGCTCAACGAGCCGGTAGACCCGGAACGGGTGCGCATCGTCGTGATGCTGACGGATGGCTACATCGGCAACGAGGCGGAAATTATCGAAGAGGTAGGTAGGCGCGTCGGAGACCAGATTCGTTTTTGGGCAATCGGCATAGGTTCGTCGCCCAACCGCTTTCTGATTGACGGTGTGGCGAAACAGGGTGGCGGAATGTCCGGAGTCATTGAACTCAACACTGATCCGAAAGAGTTGGTCTCGCAGATTGTCGAACGGATTCATCGGGCGCAACTCGCGAAGATCCGGATCGATTGGAATGAACTATCCGTCTCTGAAATCTTTCCACGTCGAATTCCCGAGCTGTGGGCAGGCAGACCGGTCATCGTGTTTGGTCGATACGCGGAGGGCGGGAAGACACGGATCAAGTTGTCCGGCGTTGCGGAGGGGAAACCACTCTCCTATTCACTGGACGTGACGCTCCCGCATGAGCAACCAAAACACGGCGTTCTCTCCAAGATGTGGGCGCGGAAAAAGATTGAGGACATCTCGGCGCAGATGTATTAACCTTTGGTGCTAGTTAATTGGTACATGATTTTCAATGACATACTATATCTAGGTTGTTAGCAGGTCAGGTAGGCGCAACATTTGTCAACCGCGCATAATCGCACATCATCGTGTCAGTATATAGTATGTCATTTATGATTTAAATACTACATATACTAGCACCATTGGTTATTATGCCGATACACCCGAAGTGATTGAGGAAATCACGCAGGTAGCACTTTCCTACCGGCTGATGAGCCAGTACACCAGTTTTGTCGCGGTGGACGAGAGCGAAGTGCAACTTGCGAGTCAGGAGGCGAAACCGCCTCGGCGGGTGCTTGTGCCGGTGCCGTTACCGGCTGGAGTCGAGTTTGATGGCATTTTTGGCCGACGTATGGTTCTTGCAAAGAAAGCAACCGTTAGAGATACAGCAGCCCCAGCACGGGCAGTCAATTTTCAGGCAGTATCGGCTTCAGCACAGGCTTCCAGTGGAAATAGAGCGTTCCAGATGAGTTATTCCGCACAGCCGAGCCAGCAAATGACGGCGAAGCGGCAGAGTGTACAGTCCCTAAGGTCATCCTCCGCTTCCTTTTCCTTTACACCCACAAGAGAGTCACGACCGAGACTGGCTAGGAAATCCTTATCTGTTAGCTCGACGAGCGACCTGAGTGAAGATATTCAGATCACTCAGCCGCTGTTCAAGGATGCCCCGCATGACCGACCACGCTTCAGTAAAAGACGTATTCATGAATTTGGACGTGCTCTGGTTGATCGGTGGTCGACAAAAAGGTACGAAGATGCACGAAAGGCATTGGCGGAGGCACAAGAGCTGCAGAAACAGGATAAGCTTGAAGCGGCGCGACTTCGGTATCAGCATGTGTTGGGGCTACAAGCTGACATGTACGGCGTCGATGACACTCTGATTCAAGCGATTTTGGACGCATCGGAAGAGATTGGCAAGAAACGCGCTCAAGCTTTCCCGCGTTTGAACCGAAAACTTAATCTCGTTATTCGGAATCAACCCCTTAATGTTGCTATTGGTACCGTCGTCGAAGCGGGCGAATTCCAGCTTGAACTCGTTCATGGTAGCTTGGAAGATACCGCCGAATTGTTAAATTTCCCTGAACTTCGGGTGACGTATCTTGACTTGCGCCATGCCACGATGGTCCAAGCGCTGGACTGGCTGCTTGCGCCGTACCATCTAATGTGGCAAATGAAAGACGAAGACACGATTGCCATTGGCGCATCAAGGCGTCTGCCAGCGCCTTCTGCGTGGGGATACGCTGTCGCCGACCTTGCAATGCCTTCAGAGGAAGAGATTGACAATTTCACTTCAGAGGCGGACCTCGAAAATACGCTGACAAACTTCCTCGAAGGGGTGAGAGTTGTCATCGACCAGAAGGATGATTCGGGACTCAAGCCCGGATCAGCGGTGTTGATTGACTTGTCGCGATTGCTCGTCTACGGCGAACCCCATACTCATGCAACAGTGAAGGCGTTACTCGAAGCATTGTGCGACGATCAACTCGACATCGTGAAAGTCGCCGGACGAGACCTGTCGATCGAAGAGCGCGCGTCGCTAATAGCCCTGCAGAAACTAACGGCGAAACGGTGGAAAATGCGAGCCAGAGCGCGTGAAGATGCGGCGGCAAAGTTAGTGCGTAGATACGTCGAAAGAAACCTGAGCGAGGCATCTTGGCAGCTATTGGCGGAGGCGGTTGGAGGCAATGTCAACCTTGAAGCACTTACTACACTTCAAGCGGCTTGGGACAACCCTCAGATTAATGAAGCTGCCGCACAGCTTGTAGCGCGCGCCGCTTGGTGTATTGGCATGTCAGCGCGAGTTGTTCCCGATGCTGACGAACTTACCATCCTTGCCGAGAAATCCCTTTCAACGGTTAAAGCGATGAAGGTTCTGAAACGAAAAAATGTCGACGCTAACTATCTCGCCTCACTCTACGCGGCCTTACTTCTAAAAGATGCAGACGCCTCGGGCAATCAGGTTGATGACATAGTCAAGTCGCTGATGATGATGGACGAAAACTCCCCGCATTCGACCACGCGCCTAATTGCCTACGGTTGGCTCTCGCCCGTACCCTCCTTACAGAATTATCTTTCCCTAATTGAGGCAATCTCGGCGCACCAGATTAGCGGCGATGACAACGTTTTTCTGGCTAGTTTGCTTGCAAAACGCCGCGGCGGTCAGTTGTGGCAAACCTTCCGGGAGGAGATGCCATCTCTTGTTAGAGCACAGCCGTTGAATGGTCATGTCCTGGTTCTCGTCAATCGGCTGGAAGCATCGCCGTTGACGTTTGCGATAAAATGACCGAGCGATGACTGGAGGCTACATTGAATTGATTCAGAAAATGCCCGAATACAATCCAGACTAGCATAAGTGTCGAATCTTCAATGTGCCCCTATAAAACGTTAGCAGAAAAGCCCTGTCGGATAAATCCGACAGGGCTTTTTCTATTATGAGATTTCGGCAGCTATCCGATGGTCTCGTTATCGCACACGTCTCAGTGAAAACATCAAAAAATGTGCACCATGAAGCAACGGAGACATGGTGGGATCATTGACCGGTGATGGTGTATCAAAGTCCGGGAACAACCAGAGCTGGTCACCCTCCGCCGCAGAAGGTTCAATGGACGGTGCGTCGAACGGTGTCACCGGGTTCGTCCAGAGTTCCATCCCTTTTGCGCGCGGATTAGAGCTGATGCGTGCGTAAATTCGAGCGCGGCGCTCGGGGTCAAGCGTTTCTTCGGTGAAGACCTCGCGCACAAGCTGAATGAGTGTGTCGGTGGATAGGTCGGTTTTCATCATCTCATGGGCATAACAACATATTGAAAGTTCTGCGCCAATTCAAGCCGCATCGGATCGGTCGGTTCCGGGCGCAACCAAAACATAACTTCGGTTGCTTCGGTCTGCAAAAGCGCTTCTTCAATGAATCTGGCATCGAAGGCCGCCGACGTATCTGCTCCTTCATACTGAACCCACACGGAGGCTTTTGAATTTCCCCAGCGCGTACTGTTTTCAACAGTCAAGTGTTCACCACTTACGCGAAACTCCGTGCGGTTGTACGGGTCGTCGTCTCCCAAGCGGATTGCCGTGAGCGCCCACAGCAACTCTTCGCGGTTGATTTTTATACCCAGACTCGCGCCGCTTGCCTTTTCAATCACCTGCCTAAAGTCCGGGAAATCACCTTTCGGTAAGAGGCAGCTCAGCGAAACCCCATCAGCCTCAAAACTCACGGCGTTTTCAGTGAAACGGAGAATACAGACGCTCGCATTCAGCAATTCTATCAAATGAATCATCTTCATGCAAGCGGCATAGGGAATTGCCCGCATCGGTACCGGGGTCTCTGTGTCGACCGGCTTTTCTGTTGATGGCAATGTGACCATTGCCATGCGTCTACCATCGGTCGTCACGATTCGATCTTCGCCATCCTGCCGATGAAAAAGCGCACCCGTCAGGAAGGGGCGCTTTTCTGCTTCGTCCAAGTCTGATAGCTGTACCGATGCGAACAGAACAGATTTTAAAGCCCGTCCAAACTGCTGTGCTTGTACCTCATATGCGGGGGCGTCAGTCAGTTCTTCAAGTACGGGATTCTGCCATTTCTCCGCATGTGTGCGCACTGCGTGCCGGTGCTGATCCCCCTCAATATCCAAACACCCATGCCATTCGTCGTGGCTGAATCGCAGTGTGTCACCGACCGCGTGATTGCAAATGCGCGACAGCGTGTCCGGCGGAAGGGTTGCCCTACCGGGGGTTTCGACCTCGACCGGAAATACATGGTCGATACAGAAACTGCCATCGTCGGTGTAGCATTTAGACTGTAACTGCGCATCTCCCGCAGTCATCGTCAGATGCGTTCCCGGTTCATCAATCTTCAAAAGCGTCAAGGAACGTTTCAGGGTAGCTACGTTACAGGTAAATATCATCGTTTCCTCCTCACCCGCAGAGTAAACCTTGAGAAGTGTCGTTTCAGATGGATGCCTCCTTTGGGTGTATTTTTTCAGCCTGAAATTAGAACAGGTCTTCGATTGATATGCCCCTCTGTTTGAGTAGTCGTAAGACTTCGTCGCGCAAGGCATTGCGCGCGCGTTGACGAAGCGATTTGACGGCGATTTCACCCCGTTGGATGATTTGTGCGATTTCCCTGTTCGGCATATCTTCCAACTCGCCCAAGACGAGCACCGTGTGGTCGATTGGTCGTAGCCGAAGTAGAGCTTCCTGCAAGAATTCCTTGCTTTCAGCGCGGATTAACTGCTTGAGTGGAGATTCTGTCGAAGCCACGGGAATAGTCAACATCTGTGCCGTTTCTTCCGTAGCCGTCTTATCGAACGAAATCGTCGGATGTTGTTGACGCCGGCGCAGCAGGTCGATACACCCATTATAGGCGATGCGAAGCAGCCACGAACGTACGGCTGCAGGGTCAAGTAACTCGGACCATCCTTGGTACGCTCGGAGAAACGTCTCGGCGGTCATGTCCTCGGCGTCTGTCGGGTTTCCAAGTAGACGGAGAATAAACCGATAGATGTTGTCAACATGCAACTCATACGCTTCGGTAAATGACACACCCACAAGTGATGCACCTCGTTGGTTTCGCGTTCTCTAGGTTATATGACGAAATTGTCAGGACAAGGCATCGGAAATTCCACATAACTCGATTCCCCAAAGACAGTCCAATTTGGTTTTGGAGTGTACTAGGACATCTTCGTTTTGCAACGGACGTGAAATGACAAGAGAAAAATTGAGGACTGGATAATCGTCGCTTTTAGGAGAGATTCACCTGTCGCCCCTCTGGGGCTTTGTGATGATACCTCGCCATTACTATACACCTGCCGCGCCGTTGGCGCTATCAAAGACGGTTAAGCTACTTTTCGCCCCAGACCGGACAGCCGTTGTTTATCTGTTTGCAGTAAGTTGGGGAAATCAGTTGATTGACTCGTGTAGATGCGATATACTGTCCGCACGCGATTTCTGATGAAAGTTCGAGGTGAATTGTTATCATGATGAAATTGGGGACGATGTCTCTGAATCTCAGGAATGTTACCGCTACTGAATTTGCGCGGATTGTATATGAACTCGGCTTTGATGTCATCGAACTGCATACAAGCGCTTTTGAATCAACAGATGTCGGATATCTTCGTGAACTGAAAATGGGGCTGATGAAAAAAGGGCTGCCGCTCGGCTATATCGGGATTAGCAACGATTTTGGGCGTCCGGTTGACGAACATTCGGAGCAGATTGCGTTAATCAAAAAGTGGATCGATGTCGCTGATTTCATGAGCTGCCCGCTTGTGCGAGTCTTCGGTGCCTATATACCTGACGACTGCGAAGATGAAGAGGCACTCTGGTCACCGATGATTGCCGGATTCCAAGAGATCGCCGAGTATGGTTACGAAAAGGGCATCTTCGTCGGTCTACAAAATCACAATCACAACAACGTCACACGTACCGGTGATGATTTGCTCCGTGCCCTTCGAGAAACCGATCGTCCCTATTTTACCCACGTCCTAGACACGGGACAATATGCAGGGTCGCCAGGCGCAAGCGGTCATCGGGGCACGTCTCATCCCGACTACGATTGCTATGAGAGTATCGCTAAAACGGCACCTTACGCCGTGTATGTGCGCACGAAGTTTTATCGCATCGACAGCGGTGTCGAGGAATGGCTCGATTATCCGCGGATTCTTGACATTTTGGTCGAGGTCGGTTACAATGGAGCCCTCTCCGTCGTATACGAAGGGGAGTCGGATGCGATTGATTCTATGGATAAAGCGGCGAAGTATTTGCGCACCCTGATTAATGCTTTATAGCCGAAATTTTACCGGGTTTGTGCAAGCACATAAAACGCGGTACGGGCGGACAAATCACGAGAACGTTGGACAAGTGAAAGCGCTCGAAGCGTGCAGGATAAAACGTGGTTTACCATTGACGGCACAATAGAGCCTATCGACTTCTCCGGTCCGAGTTTTTTCCGGTTTCCGCTAGAATTGGCAGAGCTTGTCGTGAACCGTTTCTCCAATCCCGGAGACTGGGTTCTTGACCCGTTTTGCGGCTTTGGTACGACCTTGGTGGCTGCGCAGAATCTTGGGCGTCAAGCGATTGGGTTCGAGAAGAACACGCAGCGAGGTGTTTTTGCCGCCAGACAGGTGGTGCCTCCAAGCCGTGTTCTCATCGAAGACAATCGGCGTATCTCTGAACACGAGTTACCTCTTGTCGATCTCACCTTCACAAGTCCGCCTTATTTGAGTCTTCGCGAGGATGCGACCGAACAACCCATACAAGAGTATGTGAACGACCTTGTCAATATCTTTGAAGCAATCTTCAGTACCTTGAAACCTCGAAGCAAGGTTGTCATTGAATTGTCCAACGTACGTGAAGAGGGTGGCATTCGACCGACGTTGTGGGAAGTGGGACGGGCACTTTCTGAACTCTTCTGCCTTGAAGATGAGTGGGTGAGATGCAACACAGGGGAAGAGTTTGCTGCGCCCGGTTACAATCACTCAACTTTGCTCGTCTATCGGGTTGATTGAATTGGATATTGTAGAAAGTATGGCGACAGTCGAGGTTTCGCATGCAAGTTAACGAGTTACAATTGAAATGGGAGAGAAGCGGTTGTGTACCCTGTTCTGAGTCTTGAGGACCCGACTGCGTGAATCATATGAAGCTACTTATTATCAGGTCATGGGACGGAAACCTATTAGCTGAGTTAAAGACTACGTTCCCTCAAGTACAGTTTGTCGCCACAAGTGAACCGGATGAAATCCTGCGCGAGATTTCCGATGCCGAGATCGTTTTCGGAGGCGTCACACGGGAAGCATTTCGGGCGGCGAAACGGCTTAAGTGGATTCAAAACTCTGGCGCCGGAGTGGACCGGTTGGCGCCAATTGCCGAACTTGCCGAGAGCGACGTGATTGTCACGAATACCCGCGGCGCCCATGCCGCGACAATCGCCGAGCACACGTTCGGGTTGCTGATCAGTCTGACCCGCAATCTGCCGCAAAGTTTCCAAGCACAGCGAGACCACAACTGGAATGTTCGATTTGACAAGCCTATGGTAGGATTAACCGGCTTAACCCTCGGAATGGTCGGACTGGGCAACATCGGGCGTGCAATTGCCAAGCGGGGTCACGCTTTTGATATGAACGTCATTGCGATTGACGCACATGAGGTGGCTAAACCCGATTATGTGACGGAACTGAGGCTATCGGATGGATTGGATGACCTGTTGCGGCGATCAGATGTTGTAGCGGTAACGACTCCTCGAACACCGCAGACACAAGGAATGCTCGGAGAACAGCAACTCGGACTCATGAAGCCGTCAAGCTACTTGCTGGTCGTGTCGCGCGGTGGAATCGTAGATGAGGACGCATTGGCACGCATGCTGAGCGAGGGGCGTCTCGCCGGCGCTGGATTGGATGTGACCGCCACAGAACCGTTGCCGGAAGACAGCCCGCTATGGGATACGCCGAACCTGCTAATAACGCCGCACTGCTCCGGGGGTTCCGCCTTTACCTCCGCCAACGTTATGGCTATTTTTCAAGAGAATCTGCGTCGTTATCTTGCCGGGGAACCGCTCACGAATCTGGTCGATTTGAAATTGGGATACTAATACCATTTCTATATATTAGCAGTGCATTAATAGCGTCAATCAAGTCTGTCCAAAGCGGGGCAAGATGCCCCGCCTACGGGGTTTGGTGTGAAGCGAAACGGTTGTCATAATAGTATATGGAAAGCACTATATGTACTGTTATTCAAGCGAAATGGTATAACTCGTCAACCTTGAAACATCCATTTCCCTTTGTTCCGAAAAATTAGGGGTGATCATATTTGCAATAATTTCGTCTTCAAACAATTTGCTATCTTGACGAGAGGACCTGTGTAATTCAAATTATAGGGAATAACGATCGTTATTCCCTACAGCAATCTTGTGACATGAGACCTTCGTAATATACGATTATTTCTTTTTTGGCAGACCCATCTATGTGGTTACCGTTGCTTGAACCGTTACCCATTCTTGGTCGGATGCCGTGGCATCACTGAGGCGGTGCCAACAATTTACAACAACAAAGACACTCATATCACTCATTTATTCAAGTGTCTGGGTTATTGAATTCATAATTGAAAGGATGATTATCGTGTTAAGGAAATCAATGAAAATTCGCGAAAACGCCGAAATCACGGTTATTGATGTCACCGAAGATCTTGGGAATCATGTAGCTGTAGAACTCAAACAAACGCTTGAGGCTCAAAATACCTTGAAGATCGTCATGAATCTCAGCGAGGTTAAACATATCGGCAGCACGGCGATATGCGCCCTGGTAGGCGTAGCAATGCGGCTTCGACGAAAAGGTGGCGATCTGAAAGTGTACGGCCTTCGAGACAATATAATGCGAGCTTTTGATTTGGTAGGCGCTGCAGGGATTGTCGAGATTTTTTCGACGGAAAGTGGCGCGGCTGCTGCGTTTTTGGCGCCCGCTTAAAAACTGCGCGAATCTCAATTCGGTAGGTTTCAGGTACATGGTAGCAGTTGTATTACGGAAGTCGACAGTGCCGTCGAAACAATGATCATAATGTTATGTCGGCAGGTGCCGCGTGAATTGAGACGAAAGGAGAAGACTTAACATTGGAATCACTACAGAAATCGGTTCAATCTGTCATCAACGACGGACGAATAGGTAGCCCGGTGTTCGTGCGTTGCATGTTGCAATCCCCTAACGCAGACGAAGATACCGTTAGAGCTAGCGCTGCATTGGCAAATATTACGAATGCCTGGATGCCGTCATCACCCGAGCAGATCTATGCGCAACAGAGTCAGGATGGGACTCAGTCCACGACGATGATAAAATACGCGGGTGGGCAGACGGCTCTGCTTAGCGTGAATCGCGTTGCGGCAGATCAGGAGGAATCCATAGACTTGGCTCTAGTCGGAAATAAAGGGGCAATTTATCACGAAACTCCGCGTGGGCAATATCGGTTGATGAGAGCCTCGATTCAACTTGATGACGAAGGCAATTTCTCTGATCTGATTGGTCAGGCAATTGCGTCGGGAGAACCTGTAAACTTGAGGGGTGAGGAGTAACATGGACAGTCAAGAAAAGTACGGTGTATTAATCATCGGCGGAAATCGATCGCACCAGGAAGGCTATTCGCGCACTTTCGCCGCGGACCCGCGATGTCGGCTCATCGCGTCGTCCGATGAGAAGGATGCGCCGCCCGATCGTGTTGAGCTGAATCGAGCACTTGCCGAAGAATTGGATATTCCTTACATACCGGACTTGGAAGAGGCGTTGGCGCGAGACGACGTGCATATTGTCTGCTCATGTGTGGAGACGGAGCGGCGCGGGCGTGTAGGCGCTCGATGCGCGGAGGCGGGGAAGCACGTCTATCTGGACAAACCGCTTGCGTTGAACCCCGACGACGCAGCAAAGATTGTATCGGCGGTGAAGCGAGCCGGCGTCCGCACTCAAATGTACTCTAACATTCACGATCCGGCGGTGCAAGCCGCGCGTCAGGCGTTGAATCGCGGGGACATCGGCGAACTTCGCGCCATTCATTGCGACGTGGTCTTTGCCAAGGGGCACCCGGGGTCTGCGCCGGTGGGCAACAAACGCGTAGAAAAACCTAGTGTGGAACGTTACACCTTTGTCGATGCCAAGCGGGAGATGTTTGATATTGGCGTCTATGCGGTCGCTACGGTGAATTGGCTGACTCGCAAGAAGGTAAAGACAGTGTACGCAAACACCGGCAATTACTTCTTCAGGGGACACTTCGATCGCGATGTGGAAGACTTTGGAGCAATGGTATTGACATTGGAGGACGGTGTCACTGCGACGGTCGCCGGTGGTCGATTTGGATGGCTGAGTCACCCTCAAGGCGGTATGCGAGGGTTACACCTCGTCGGGACGCGAGACACATTGACATTTGATACTTCTAAATCTCATCTGGAAGTTTTCGCCGATGAACCCGTTTTTCAACCGCCTCCGCCTCATCCCTTGGATCCGACGGGAATGTGGGGAAGTACCCAAACCGAATCCACCGGACCGCCGAAACGACAATGGGTTTCCGTCAATGAAGCACAGGGTCGGGACGAAATTGCTTCGTTTGTCGACTGTGTCGAAAACGGAGTGGAAAGTGAAATGAACGCCGAAATGGCGGCACCGTCGATTTCGGTGATTACGGCGGCGTTTCAGTCGGCAGCAACCGGAAAAGTTGTCGAGCTCGAATAACGAATTCTTGAAAATCCGGGCAAATCCAATTTCTACGCCGTAGACAGATTGGGACGTTGTAGGAGGAGTTATGGTACGTGTTGCATTGGTTGCATTCGCGATGGTATGTGTAGCGGCGACCAAAGTTTCCGCAGGACAGATGGAAGATGTCGTTTACCTAGAGAGTGGAGGCATCGTTCGGGGTACGATCCTGGAGCAGATTCCTGACAAGTCGTTGAAGATAAAGCGGCATGACGGCAAGGAGTTCAAGTATAGGATGCGCGATATTGTGAGAATTTCAAGAGAGCCCGTCCTCGGGTCGCGAACCTTTATCCAGAAGAAAAACCCCATGGTAGCGCTAGGCTTGTCGTTTCCAATCGTTGGCTCCGGACAATTCTACAATGGAGAGTATACGAAGGGAGTCGCGCAAATGGGGGCAGCCATCGTAGGATTGGGGCTTGTACTTAGCGCGGGTGGCGACAACATGGACAGTCCTGAAGGAAACCTTGACGCAGATAACGATGATTGGAGGAGTATCCCCGGGTATGTGCTTTTGCTCGGAGGGGCTATTTGGTCTCTGATTGACGCACCGATGTCGGCCAACAGAATCAATCGGCAGAATCGGCTGGTGTCACATGGGCATTTAATCGAGCTTGACGGCGACCGAGCCACTGTTGGGATCGACCCCGTAACATCGGACAAGGGATTGGGCACCGCGTTCACCATTAGGTTTTAGATGGCGCGAGAGATTTGAGGGGATATTCCCGGGAAGGACTATAATTCCATCCCCCATGAGGATTAACTTAAGAGAGTTCGTCTAGTATTTTTTGGAGTTTTCCGTCGCAAACCCCTTACTCAGTCCCGATTGGGCGGAAATCCGGTGCGGTTGGAAACCGACCTACCGTAAGAAGTACAACGTAGAACCTAACCGACACTAGATGAACTCCCTAAAGTTGATCCCTATTGGACTATTATACTATCCCCCTAAGGTTGCGATTATAAGCGGTAATGAATAGCGTCAATCGAGTCTTTCCGATGTGGAGAAGGAGAATCTCTATCGGATCTGCTAATCAGGAGTTCTATCGTGTTCGCTATTCATTCACTTGATCGGTGGATCGTCAGAATCCGATTCGATACAGGAATTTGATATTGCGTCCCGGCTCCGGCATAACCGCTTTGATTCTTGAAAGGTGTTGTCGATATTCCGTGTTGAGGAAGTTCTCGATTGCGAAAACGGCTTGATGTTGGAGACCCCAAACCGAGAACAGATACTGGCAGCCCATATCGTAGGCGATGTATCCGTCGGTGGGTGCCTCAAACTCGCCTAACCGATGCTGCGAATCCGATAATCTTGCTGTCACATGGAGGTTCAACGGTTCTGTCACGTATCGGAGTGCTAATTTTCCGTTGAGCGGTGGGATCCGTTCGATGGGCATTTCACTGTCCTTCAGAGTCCCTCTAATGTGGCTCATGCGCGCTTGTGCATGCACTCGTGGAAAAACCTCGGCGTCAACGCTCAACTCGGCGCCGTTGAGGACGGCCTCCAGTCCCCTGTATTGATAGATCCACAACCACCCCGCGGCGCCGCTGCCCCACTCCTTTTCACCGGTGTTTGCCGGAATCAGGTAACCGTAAATCTGATTGCTAAAAACGGCTAAGTCCGCTCTTATCCGATTTCCCGAATAGCGTAAAAACGCCTCCGTTCCCCAACCGTTCTCGGTGCCGAGTTCAGAGTTTCCGATTTCGTAGGAGTAGGCTGCCAGATGGGGACCATCCGAGAAAAGTTCCTCGATTCCCGGAGCGCGAAAGGTTTTCATCATCGTTGCGCCCGCCTTCAAATCGCCGGTCCAATGGTAGATGCTCGACACAGCGCCGGACACCCCTCCGAAGTTTCGGCGTTTTACCGTTCCCGCCCTGGTCACGGTGCCCGTCTTAAACGGCTCAACTCGCTTGAAGTCGTAGCGAACCGCACCTTGCAGCGTGAAGTCGCTAACTTTCCTCTGATTAAAGTAGAAGCCCGCGATAGAAATCTCCCGTGTGTGCGGCGTCCAGTAGAATCCTCCGGTCGAATGATCGCGATATTCGCTCCATATTCCGGCGAGGGCGTCATCAGCCAGACGAGCAATCGCGGACACATTGGTGGTCAACGCATTAAACTCGACGCCGAGCCTTTTGTTGGATTCAAACTCTTGATGTTGATAGCGCGTGTGAGTGGAGTGAAGTTTCAACTTCTCAAGGAACGAGTCACTGGCCGAATACTCAAGGTTACCTTCATACCTCTGGCGATCGAGTTCAATGTTGACTCCCGAGATGTGTCCTTCCGGTGAACCGGGGATTCCGTAATCCGAACTGTATAGACCGCCCGATATACCAAAGTGACCCCAATCCTTGACCACGGAAGCACCGCCTGAAAAATTGGTATTCGAAAGGGAGGTATTCTCCAAGACACCGACGGGAGTATGCGTATCATCAGCATTACGTTGATTCCACGCCAACCGCCATGCAGTATCGCCTATTGGCACCGTCAGTCCTGTTGTCGCGGTGATTCCCGAATTGACGGATTCACTCTGAAGCTTGAGGTCTACGGTAGGGTGATGAGGCAAAGTCTGCGGGATGGTTTCGCGTTTGACATCAATGACGCCGCCGAGAGTGTTCGAACCGTAGATAAGCGATGCGGGACCTCGGATGACCCTGATGTTTTTGGCTGTGCTGGGATCTATTGCGACCGCATGATCTGCCGCGGAGGCAGACTTATCGCCGGTGCGCTCGCCATCCTCAAGAATGAGCAGCCGATCGCCGCCCATACCCCGGATGACTGGACGCGCCACTGCCCGTCCCATCGACCGTTGTGCGACTCCGACCTCATCGCTGAGCGTGTCGGCTATGGTTGCTCCCATCTTCTCATCCAGTTGCCCCTCAGAGAGCACGAGGTCGGTTGTTTTCTCAAGCTGTGCGAGGGCATCATCATCCGGCGTAACCAAAATCTCTTGAAGTTCCACCACGTTGCCTTCCATCGAAACGGTCAATGCCGGTACATTCGGCGCGGGATTAGCGACAAATCCGTGCCTGCGCCCATCCGCTGTATCATAGTGTCCGACGATAGAGCCGTCCTGATTGATATTCCATCCCTCGGTGCGTACGCTGCCCGGAATCTTAAATTCCTGTAGCCCGTCCCGGAATGTGCCGACATAGGTGAGCGTGACACCGTCCACCGGTTTGGCTCGGGAAACGACAACCATTGCATCGTTGATACCGTGCACAAAATAGGATTCCAGTCTTTCCGCACGTGAAAGGTCAAGAGATAGAAACCTTCCATTCCGAGTACGTATGTATGGATGAAATAAGCCATCAGCGTCTACGTAACTGCCCACCATACCACCGGTCGCATTCACAGATTGGGCGTATGTTTTCGATGCCCCGGGGAACTCGATTATTTCGTCTCCCGAGAAACCGCGGCGCACCCCGGCGGCATCTATATAATTTCCCGTCAGCGCCCCGGTCGCACCACTAATACCGTATATCTCCGTTTGGACGGCGCCTGGAAAATCGTAACGCCGTAACGCGCCGTTTTCCAAGACGACGCCGTGGTGAAGACCGTTGCTGTCTTGGTAATAGCCGGCGGCTATCCCCGAATTGCTTAGCGTATAGAAATAGGTGTTCTGTGAACCCGGGAAATCGTACGTCGTAAAAACCCCTTCAATAAGCGTAAAACCGATTGTCTTCTCACCATCGGCGCCTCGAGTGTTGCCTGCGTAATCCCCAAAGTCGCTACTGGCGGTCAACTCCAAGAACTCTACACCGGGGACATCAATAGTTTCAAATGTATGGTTCGCGGCGTCGTTGGCAACCGCGGATTGACTGTCAACCTTCGCACCAGTGCCCCCTAAGAAAAATGTGTTGAGACACACGAGTATTATAAACGTGTAAAACCATGTCTCATTCCGACGTGTTGTTTTCATCATGCGTAACTTTCTCTTTTGTTTCATCTCCATTATCCTCGTAGATTATTCTGTGTGTGGACTTACCCCCATTGTTAGGTGCAACGGCTTCCCAATCCGGCTACGCTTGATCCCCTGATGTTGTTGAAAGTACGCTTCGTGGTCATCATTTGCTCCCTTTATCGTTTCACCTTCAACCTTGAGAATTAAACCATCAACATGTATTGCCCCGCCATCTTCGCTCTCTCCGCATGCGACAAACGGCAAAGCCGGGATATCGAGAACCTGCTAAATCATGTTGTCCTACGAATAGAAATAGATTGTAATCCCTGCAAAAAGACTAATCGAATAGTAGACACAGTAAGAGCCTGTTTGAAAAGTCCGGAATCGCCTTAGAGAAAGGGCTATTTTGGGGTAAATGCCCTCAAGAACCTATTAGAAAAAGAAAAAAGTTGTCTGAACGGTTGATGTTTACGTTTACTCATTGGAGCAGTTAAATCTGAACCAATGAAAGGAGTAAACATGAACCGCAAGCGTTATCCCAGTGATTTGACTGATGCACAGTGGGAGAAACTGTCCTCGTTTCTGCCAGCCCCTCAACCATTAGGCAGACCTCCAAAATGGGAGATGTGCTTAATCATCAATGCTATCTTTTATGTCGTCAAGTCCGGTTGCCAGTGGCGAATGCTACCCCATAATATGCCACCGTGGCAAACCGTCTATTACCATTTCAGAAAGTGGCAAGTCGACAACACATGGCTCTTGATTCATCAGGCACTTCGCGAACAAACACGTTGTGATGGCGGCAAACAACCATCACCGACAGCAGCTATCATTGACAGCCAATCCGTTAAGACGACGGAACTGGCGGAGACTAGAGGATTTGATGGTCACAAGAAGGTCAAAGGACGCAAACGCCATCTGGTAACGGATACGACGGGTATTCCATTGATGGTCAAAGTCACTGATGCCAATGTTAGTGACAATCAGATAGCTATCGAGTTACTAACAGAAGTGTTTAGCTGGTACATAACAATTCAGTTGGTGTGTGCCGATGCCGCCTATCGCGGCGAATTAGAAGACTGGTTATATCTGGCTCATCAGTGTCAACTAGAGATTGCATCTACGCTAGGGCAGCAGGGGTTTGAAGTTGTTCCGTTACGATGGATTGTTGAACGCACATTCTCTTGGCTTGGTTGGTTTCGTCGATTGACTTTGGATTATGAACGCTTTCCTAAGACTGCTGAAACTATGGTATACATCGCTTCCATCTACTTGATGCGAAATCGAATCAAATGACTTTTCAAACAGGCTCTAAGACTGTCATTATGTCGACCTGAAATTCACCGGGAAACAGGTAGAAATAACTTGGGGAAAACTAAGGTGCGGATAAATATTGCGGATTAAGCAGCGTAGACTGGCGGGGCACGACTACGGATATTGTCAAGAAGCGCTGTGAATGTGAAAGCTAGGTCGAAAGGGGAATAAACTGAAGTGCAAGAACCAAGATTGGGAAGATTTTCAGCGTGGAGCGCAATACCTAGGTGGTTCGCAATGAAAAAACAAGTAGAACAATCGTACGATTCGGAATGGCAGTGCTCGCAATCGTGTTCGTGTACGATTTCGACAAGGGCAACCGTTATCAGATAATAACAGATACCCATCGCCATCACGCATCCGGCAGATATAGTGCGGAATCGATTGTACCGCATGAACTTACCCTCATTGTTTAGACAGTCATGAACGGAATTTCAAGGTATAATGGCTACCCAATTCGGCTGCACTTCAACGCCTGATGTTGTTAGAAATACACTTCGTAGGAATCTCTGTCAGAATTTGCTTTGGGAGTCTTAGCGCCTTGGGATCTCTAACGTGGTGGGAACTCTATCGCGCTCACTATTCATTCGCTTGATTCTTCCTTATTCAGTCAGCATTAATTGCTGTTCACTCGCTTGATCCTCGCCACGGAGAAAGTGACCGATATATTCAATGCATCACAGGCATAATTACTCAATCGAATTAGCATCAGAATCTACCCAGCTTGAGTGCAGCCGTCTCTAGGCGGTCGAGTTCAAGGTGGTAGATGCCGTTAAGCATGCCGTCCTCAAACTCTGCTCCGACCCGCAGTGTACCGTAAAGCATTATCAGTTCATCTTGATGACTTCGGATTCTCTTCCTTTTCGGAATTTTGACGTATATCCACTCATTTAGGAGTGGAATGGCACCGAAACAGCACGCCAATTGGTTTGCGAGTAGCACGAAAGATTGGAGGTTGTCATCCTCACCCTCAAGCGGCAACATAAATCCCTCAATTTCAATTTTCTCCCCGCTTAACGCTTTGATTTTCGGTGGAATATCCTCGTCAAGGTTCAGCGTGGCAATGTATGCGGGATCCTCCAATTTCTCCCAATCAGGTTCTCGGATATCGAAGCTACTAAGTGTCTCGAAGTTGACTGACTGATATGCTCCCGTGCGTTTGGCGCTGGCCGTTGGTATTGAGGAGACAGAATCTGGAGGACGATACGCATTTTTCTGGTCTTCAGGTTTGGGGTTTGTCTCGTTTTCCGAGTTGGCATCATCGGAAATTTCCCCCGCGACCGCTAACGGGGCGCCTTGAACTTCGATGGACTTGGAGGCTGAATCTGATTCTCCGTCCATTCTCCTAAGTGCGCGAAGCGGATGAGATTTCGGCAGCATTTGAGATACGCTGATCGACAGCACGACGAGAACTATGCCGGTAATTGCAAAGTACAGCCAAGGACTACGTCGCTTTTGGGTTTTGAGTTGCTTCATCTCATGCGCCTCCTTACTAATGTTCGTGATGCTCCTCGTGTTGTCCTTCGTTGCCTTCGGGAAATTTAAAATCAACGTCGGCAAAGGTCTGCCCCTTGACCACAATCGACCCGATTTCCGCTTGAAATTCGGTCGTCCCTACGAGTCCGTCCGATTGTCCTTCGAATTGAGACGTATCGCCTTCGGTTTCTCCTGTCAGAACATTTGGGACGGCTTGAAGTTGCAGAGCCATTGTCTGTTCCGGATTCAACCGATTTATCTTAAGCCCGATTGTTTTCTCCGTGAGTCGTATCGGTTTTTCCGCCTCGCCGTCAAGGATGTACGCGGTTAGTTTTCCGGTCGTTTCATCCAGTACGAACTCAACGTGGGCGAACTCTTCGCCTAATACGACAAGTGTTCCGCCATGGGGCGCCGTGTGTTCATGATGGGCATGTGTTTCGTGAGAACCTTCTTGTTCGTTGTGACGCGCACCTTTTTTCTCACAACCAAGTTGGGCGAAGACAATTGCCAAGATCGTTGGCCATATCAAAACTGCGTTTAGTATTTTCATAATGATTCTCCTTGATACACATTCCTGTCGATGGGAAAAATTGCGCTGTTTACAACAATTCAGATGCGTCAGCGCATCTAAATGGTATAATTGACGTATGGAAAAAAATATCGTCACAGAGATGATTACTCAAAATCGGAAAACCCAATGATTAAAAACTCTCCCACTGTCGAAGATATCCGTCGCATCAGGAGTGCTCTATCGGAGCAATTCGATCATGATGTGGATAAATATATTTTCTACTTGCAAAGCAAGAGCGAGCTATCAAATCGAGAAGACAACGTAGAATCGCCCCCGGATTCGTCACCCGGCACAACGAATGGAATAGCTGCGAGGACTAGCTAATAGGCGCTAGGTTTGTTGCAACATCCGTCCGGTACGCTTTGACGGCGGGGACAACACCTGCGACTGCGCCTAAGAGTATAACACAAACTGGCGCGATTGCGAATACGGGATGAAGTTTTAACAGGTCGAGTACGATGCCGGTTTGCGCACGAACAATCGCCGACGCCGCCGTGAAGATTGCGCCGTAAACGATGAATCCTATTATGACGCCCAGCGCGGCGATGGATGCGGCTTCCAACACTATTACGGCAAACACTGTTTTGCGACGCGCGCCAAGCGACCTCAATATAGCGAACTCTCGTCGGCGTTCGTTGATCGAGTTATAGATGCTTGCCAAGATCGAACCTCCTGCCACAACAATAACAAGATAGGAAACCAGCGCCAGAATCTGATTCATCCAACCGATCTTATCAAATAGTCCCGCCATCACCGCTCCAATAGGCCATGCTAGTGTTGCCACTTTTCCCTGTTTGTTTATGGTCGCGTCCATCATAAAACCGATTTGCGGATTCCGAAACTTGAGCATGACGGCGCTAACCTCTTTATGCTCGTCAGGAATCTCCTGTCCGGGTTGAGCGACATAGTCCTCCCCATCTCCTCGCAACACATGCCCCTCCATCCGATAAATCCCTTCTATCGGAATCCAGATGACGCGATCCGAGGGTGAGTTGGTCGGTTCAAGCACCCCAACCACGGTATATTGCTCGTCGTGCCGCATCGACTCGTCAAATACCAACCCGTGGTAGGGGGTGAAGTTGTCGCCTACCCTCAAGCCCAACTTGCTGCGCGACATAATTGCCCAGGACCGCCTCTTGCCGAGTCGGGTCGAAGAATCGCCGACCCTGTTGAGCCTGAAACCGAACGCCATCGCGGTACTCGAACTTGGTGAATAACGTCGTTGTCGTGCCGACAATGCGGAAACCGTGATAATTGTCTCCGAGCGCGTAAGGCACGGCGAGTTCGACGCGCGGGTCGTTTTTCATCGTTTGATACATCGCCCACGGGACATTGCCGGGTGAGGTCTCAAGATGAAAGACAGTATTCAGCACCAGTTGCAACGGACTGCCGCGCGCTCCGAGAACCGCATCGAAGCCGACCCGACCACCGGTGAACGCGGCTACGGATTGCGCTTTGATACCGATGACCGCCATGACGAGCCCGGTGCCTAGCGCAATCGACAGCGTGGTGATGAGTGTCGAGAGCGCGTGCTGCCGTAGGCTGCGCCGAACGATAAATAGCAAGCTTATGCGCTTTTTCATTCTTCCGTATGAAATGGGTGTTGCGGAGATGTTCGGTAGAATGTCACACTTTGCCAGATCTTTGATTTTTAGTGGTCTTCTCGCCAAGAATTTAATACTTACGAGACGCCCACATGAAACCATTCTACCCACCACGGTCGGTGCGTTTCTAACCGCACCGACATTCAACACTTAATCATATTTACTTACCGAGAGAACCGTTGAGCGTTTCGGTTGCTATACACACTGTGGAATCTCTATTGCACTCACTATCCGCTCAGTTGATCCCCTACAGGGCTTAAGTAAGGCGCGCGATTTTGTTTGAGCGTCCTATAATGCTCCCTGTTTCGACCGATCAGTCATGGTTTGTCTGTTTGATGCCGGCAGATGAAGTGTTGGGTTTCACTTAGATTTCAGTCTTTACGCGCGAAATGAAATCTCACCGGTTTCCGCCATCAATGCAAATTTTCGTGAATTTCCGTTCAACCCAACCTACAGGGCGTTCACACGCGATTTACTTGAGCAAAATCGGTTGCTGTAAGAGCGAGTCTCGCTCACGGACAGGAAATCGCGATCGGGAGATCGCTCCTACAGAAGACGTGTAACAATTTATGCCCGATTCACTTGTGCGAAATCGTTTGCTTCCTCAAACTGTCCCAAGATTTCCTCATCGTGGCTAACGGTGAGCAAGTGTGGCGTTGTTTTCGGCACAAATCTCGCGGATAAGCGCTATCGCTTCGTTAGCGTGATGGTACGATCCAGATTTCCTGTCGGCTCATCGGCAAGCACTAAGCGTGGTCGGTTGGCGACGGCGCGGGCAACCGCGACACGTTGCTGCTGCCCGACGGATAGCTGCGATGGTCGATATCCCATCCGGTCCCCAAGCCCCACCCGCTCCAGCAGGTGTCTGCGCGAAATCCTGCATCAATTCCCCTCCCAAACATCATTCCGAGTATGACGTTTTCCAACGCGGTGTAACCGGCGAACAGATTAAAGGTTTGGAAGATGTAGCCGATATTGCTTGCTCGCAACCTGTCGCGCCCGGACTCCGAGAGGGCGGTCATCTCCTCGTCGGCAACGATGATGCGTCCACTATCGGCACCCAGAATACCAGCGATGAGATTGAGAAATGTCGTCTTCCCAACCCCGCTGGTACCCTTGAGCGCAACCTGCGACCCTTCCTCCATCTCGAAATGGGGAATGTCAATAATGCGGGATTGTGATCCTTCGGGCGAAATGTAAGCCTTTTGGAGGTTAGTGATTGTCAAGAGCGACATAACTACCCGTGATCAGTTGTCCAAGGTTTTGCAGGGTTGACAAGTACGGCAAAGGTGACGATTGACGAGGTGGGCGCCCATAAGAAGGAGGCCACCAAGAACCGTGAAGATGACTTCGGCGTTTTCCGAAACGCCTAATCGCGCGATTATGATGAGCATTAAGGCGCCGCCCAGTACCAAAAACACACGCCGTTTTCGATGGCTTCGAAAGCCCCATGCGAGACTGCCTACCGCGATTCCGCCGGCTGAAGCAACCATCACCAGTTCGGTGGACTCTGCCAGAATGAATCCAAGTCCCGTGAGCGGCAGCACTGTCAACAACAGCGGGGCAGCCATGCAGTGGACGGCACAAGCAAACGAGAGGCATGCACCGATGTTATCTACAGTCGAATGACTCAGATTTCCTTTCATTTTTTCTCCCTGTGTTACGCAGTTATGCCGACTGCGTTGCATTCGGTATAAAGAATGCGCAAAACGCAAACGATGAACCGCTATAATGTCTTGCGCATTCAGATGGTTGTTCTCTACCGACTCACAGTCACCGGAATCGGCAGCGCCGCCGTGAAGTCGGCATGGTCCCCGTGCAACAGTTGGAGTTTGATTCCGGTTTGCCCGGCTCGAAGTCCTATTACCTCAAAGGTGAGTTCCTCATCGTGGTGCTCTTCTTCGCCTTCGTGCTCTTCTTCGTGATCTTCGGGAAGGTGGATCTCAATAATCGACGTATCGTACTCGGAAAGCGCCAAGCCGAATTCCTCGTCCTCATCATGGCCGTGGTCATCATCTTCCTCCTCGCCGTGGTCATCCTCGCCTACTAGAGCCTCAAAGGATATTTCATTGCTATCGTGATCTATGAACGCGACGTGGACATCAAGTTCATCTCCGACCTTCAGGGAGATTCCGCCGGTTTCCGTCCCTTCGAATTGACGGTAGATTTCCTCGTCGTCAACCATGAGAATAAAACCATCAGCATCGGCGTGTATTATCTCGTCATCCTCGCCCTCTCCGCACGCGATTAGTAGCATGGAAAGCGCAAGTAGCAATACAGGTAGTATGAAAAACCGTTTAATCATGTTGTCCTCCGGATAGAAATAGATTGTGTTCCCGGCGTGAAGACTAGTCGAATAGTAGATACAGTTAGACTCTAATTAAGACAGCCTAACATTCACCGGGAAATAGGTAGAAATAATTTGAGAAAAAACTGAAATGTAGATAATACTTGCGGATTAAACGACTGAGGCTGGCGGGGCACGGCTACGGACATTGCCAACTATAGCCGTGGATATAAAGGTCGCGTCGAAAGGCGAATGAATTGAAGTTCGAAAACCGTGATTAGGAAGACTTTCAGTGTGGATCGCAATACCGAAGTAGTTCGCAATGAAAAAGCAGGTAGAACAATCGTGCGCTTTGGAATGGCCGTGGTCATCCTCATGTTCGTGCTCGTGCACGATTCCGGCAAGGGCAACCGTTATCAGATAATAACAGATACCCGTCGCAATCACACAGTCGGTAAGGTTGATGTAGATTCGATTGTTCCGCAATGCCGTTTACCCTTTCAGAAGTGCACTGTTTCAGAATTAGGTGTATTATTCTAGCACCAACAGACAGGTTTTGTCCAATTTATTGATTAGGACTTTCGCAGCGCGTTCATGAGTCCCCTGATAAGGGGATTTAGGGGTTTAAAATCAAAATTCTACCCCTGTGTGCCAAACTTACGCAAGTGCTGTTATGTTATAACATAACTACTTCGGAAGTCAAGTCAAAATGGAACCTTCTAGGGTCATTTAATTCTCCCGTAATTCGATCTCCCGGTCGAGGCTACGGCGGGGCAAGATCCCCCGCCTACATGGAAATTTGAGGCAGTTACTTGCTGAAAGAATTATTCCGATAGGGATAATGGCACGCTGAAAACCTGCTAACAGAGATTGGGAATAATCCGAAAACAGTGGTTGTCTCTTTTCGGAAAGATTGATGCTTGTCATAACTGCAAAATATAACACATTTTGATTGATTGCGTACGTCCTATTGGTATCAAAAGTCGGATGACCCAAAGAACGAGATTGCGGTTTACGAGCAGTCGGGAGAATTCATCCTATAGCCCGCTAACGATTAGATTTGATTACCTATGAGGGCAGGTTTGAGTGCCTTGACAATCGGATGACAATCGCTTATGCTAATGGATATTTGAATACTACGCGCACGAAAGGAAGGTACTGCATTGTGTATCGCCTGATTTCTTTTTTGATGTTCCTTTGTATGTTTGGAATCGCCAGTTTTTCAGTGCTTGAAGTCAGCTATGCGGGTGAAGCCGCTTCCGAAGAATCTCGCATTCCGGGCTGGTTCCGAGTTGACACCGACACTTTGGGAACACATTTCCTGATTGGGGCAACTCATTCGGTAGGCGGCGTCGCGCTTGAGTCTAATATCTTCATCGACGATACTCTCGGAGAGTTTGACCTCGGTGTTTCCATACCCGCAGTCAAAGGCGACAGTTTCAGCCTCACACTGTTGCCCATGCTTGGCCTCGGGTTCGACTACAAAGCGCCGGATGGACCTTCCGCCATCTTTCCACACCTGTTTGTGTTTCTACCTGCCGGAAAATTCTTTTTCAAGTCGTGGACGATAGGGACGCTCTATTCCGTGTTCGATGATGAAAGGGACAACGAAGTCTACACGCGCAATTACCTCACCTATTCCCTTAACAGGACTGTCGCAGTTGGCCCGCAGTTCGAAACCGTGGTGGGTTTGGGCGATGAGAGCATAGTCTTCAGTCAGATTTTCGGTGCGCGGATCAATATTGGATACGGCGAGAATAACACGCTAGGTATCCTTGCCGGATATGATACCAAGAAAACGGAGGAGCAATCGGGCTTGACGGGACGACTGAGTTTTACTCGCAGATGGTAGCGCACTTCGTTCTCTTGATTGCTTGGAGAGTTCGCACGGGAAGAAGCAGAATCCTGATGAAAGAACTTGGCTTCTCATTGACACTATTTTGCAATCACCATCCGCCTCATCCAATTGACGGTTGGAGTGAACAATTGATAGAAATAGATGCCAGTTGAAACCTTTTCGCCCCGGCTGTTGCGGCCATCCCAATAGGCGGCACGATCTCGCGTAGTATATTCACCCGCAACTTGCTCACCCAGATCTAATTGTCGCATCAGTTGCCCTTGAACATCGTAGATGCGAAGCGTAACCTCGGCGTCCGCACTCAACCGGTACGGAATCCATGTCTCCGGGTTAAACGGATTGGGGAAGTTTTGCAGCAATGCCGTCCGCTTGACCTGAGCCAGTGTCGTTACCCTCAACCCAAACGGATCCACGGCAAACGGCGGGGTGCCGAAATCCTCAATACTGCTAAAGATGTACGCGGCGTGCCCGTCGCCATTCGGTTTCCCGTCGTGATTCAGAAATGGCCCAGCATGGGAGGCGACGGCAACAGCGTTCTCGCTCATGGAGATTGCGGCGCCGAAGTGTATGTCTTTGGCGCCGTCCTTAGGCACAACTTTTGCCTTCTCTGCCCAGACCCCTTCGGTGCGCACGAAGGAATAGGCGGCGCCCGAACCTCTCTCCGGGTCGTCATACCCGGGCGCTCCGACGATAGCAATGCTCCCGGTGGTGGCGACGCCAAAGCCGAATTTCAGGTTTTTCTGTGATTTGCCAGGCGTGAGTTTGGTCTGGAATTTCCACGTCGCTTTGTCACGCGCAAAAAAAACATAGGCGGCGCCCGAATCGACTGCGCGTTCGGAGTCATGGAACGGCGCCCCAACAACAATGGTCTTTCCGCTCATACTGACCGAGCTTCCGAACCGGTCGGCTTTCGCGGCATCGTTCGCGACGAGTTTGGCTTGTTCTGTCCATTGGTTTCCGGCACGCACAAATACGTATGCCGCGCCTCCAAATCTCGCGCCGCCATGGGTATGTCCATTTGCGCCGACGACGGCGGTGTTGCCATGAAGGAATACAGACTCGCCGAATGAGTCTCCTCCCGCCAAATCAGAGGCAACCAGCTTCGCCTGCTTCCTCCACCCTGCCCCCTCACGGAAGAATATGTAGGCTGATCCGGTGTCTCTTCCCGCGTCATCGTCCTTTGGGACACCAACAATGACGGTGTTCCTGTCAATCGCGACAGAATATCCGAAATTGTCCGCTTTGGCCGGGGCGTCGGCGCCCAGTTTGGCCTGCTGCACCCAATTTCTTGCCTTCCGGTTAAAAATAAAGGCTGAGCCGGAGGCATCGGCACCGGCGTTGGCACGAGGAACACCGATGATCAGATTGTCGCCGCTGATGGCGACGGACCACCCAACATGCCCTTCGTGGTGGGGGACGAGTTTGTCTTGACTTTCCCAGTTCTTGCCGTCGTATTCAAAGACCGTAGCGGTGTTTTGCGAAGGGGAACCGACAATCACCGAGTTTCCGCTAATAGCGGCGGTCAGTTGAGGTCCAATGTCGTTATCAATGTCGGCAATCAGTTTTACGTCTTTCTGTGCCACAGCAGTGTGACTGAAGGCTACCAGTCCAAAGCCGAGAATTAAACCAATCGCAATTATCCTTAATGAATTCAAGGAGATCTCCTTTATGATGTGTGATACTATTTCCGTAGAGTGATGGTGCATTAATGGCGTGAATGAAAGTCGCGATTCGAAGATCGCTCCTACACAGGACGCGCAACAAAGGGATTCGTAACGGAGCACTATCGTACTTGCTGAACGCTCAATATCCTCTCGGTTCATTGCTGTGATAAAACGCACGTGTATGATTCTCAGTTGCGCTAAACTATAAAACCAACTGAATTGTGTTAATACTATCTCAGGATCAACATCCTCCGCGTGGCTTGGAACGAGCCAGCACGCAATGTGTAATAATGGATGCCGCTCGACACCGTCTCCCCGAATAGGTTTCTACCGTCCCAATAGGCGGCTGCTTCTCGTGTCAGATAATCACCTGATCGCTGCACCCCGAGATCCAAATCTCGCGTCAGTCGTCCTTGAGCATCGTAGATATGAATTCTGACATTGGCGTCGTTCGCCAAGCGGTACGGCAGCCAAGTTTCCGGGTTAAACGGGTTGGGGAAGTTTTGCAATAGCGCCGTGCGCTTGAGCAGTCCCAGCGTGGTGGCGCTCAAATCGTAAGCTTCGACGGCGTACGGCGGGGTGTTGAAACCTTTGACGCTATCGTAAACGTACACCGCAACACCGTGAGCCGATTCGGGCCCGGCATTGCCCGCCTTATGCGAGGAAACTACGACGGCGTTTCCGCTAATAGCGACCCACTCCCCGTAGTTAACCTTTTCCCCGGGATCTACAGGCAAGATCTTTTCCCGTTCCTCCCGGCGTCCTTCAACCCGCACGAAGGAGTAGGATGCACCCGACCCCGGTGCACCTTCATCGCGAGTTTTGGCGCCTACGATAACGATACTGCCGCTAATTGCAACACCGGACCCAAACTGATCGGCTTTTTTTGCGTCCCCGGGACCGAGTTTTGCCTGCTGCCGCCATCCTCCGCCGTCACGGACGAAAACATAGGCGGCGCCTGAATCTTTTCCACGGTTGGAGTCGGAAAGCGGCGACCCAACGATGACGGTGTTTCCGCTCATTGCCAGCGAACTTCCGAAATTGTCGCTCTTGGCAGCATCGTCGGCGACGAGTTTGGTCTTTTGTAGCCAGGTGTCCCCGTTCCGTTCAAAGACATAAGTCGCGCCGGTGAACCTAACTCCGCTATGCGTATGTTTCGATGCTCCGACGATGACGGTGTTCCTATAGACCAGTACGGCGGTTCCGAAGGCGTCCGAGCGTTGTAAATCCGCGGGAGCGAGTTTAACCTGCTGTTTCCAAGCGGTCCCTGTGCGAACGTAGATATATGCCGAACCCGAGCTGCTGCCGGCGTCATCATCGCCGGGCGAACCAATGACGGCGACTTACCTTTCCATGGAGACCGCGTCCCCAAAACCGTCATCTCGATCCACATCCGCGGGTACCAGTTTCGCCTGCTCGTTCCATTGATTGCGGTTGCGGGCAAAAACAAATGCGGCACCGGCGAGCGACTCATCGGCTCCCGCCCTTGACGCTCCGATGAGTGCATAGTCGGGGCTAGCCAACTCATGAGGTCCCGTTAGATCGACTGCCACTCCGAAAGAGGGAATGGCTCTATCGATGTTTCCTCCGATAGGCTTCACGGTAAGCTCAGCCTGTTCTTTCCACTTCGAGCCACTCCCGACATAAACCTTTGCCATGCCGAAACCCGCAGGTGCACCAACGATCAAGGTGTCGCCGTTGATATCAGACGATAGACGACTATTTCTCGTGCCTTCCTCAACGACAACCAGCTTGAATCCGGCGGAGTCACCCACGGATGCGATCAGGACACAGAACAGTGCAGAGACAATGACGGATTGCAGGATTCTTATCATGCCGATCTCCCTACTATGTTACGAAGCCGTTTTAATTATAGGTTGTTGTTCGTGTCTTGATGACTTGGATTTGTCAAGCCAGACCGAGAAGGTAGGGAGCGCGTGATACGGCCCGATTATCAGGTTCCCCGGAGTCTTTGGCTTCCTTTCACCTTTTCTATCCGTTCAGTTGATAGAGGTGCGCGCCTTACACGCCTTTTACTTCAGAATGAGCATTCTTCGTGTGGCACGAACCGCGTCCGCCCGCAGGCTGTAGAAATAGACTCCGCTGGATACGTTTTGCCCGACTTGGTCTCTACCATCCCAATAAGCGGCAGTCTCTCGGCTAAGATAATCGCCCGCTTTTTGCACGCCAAGATCGAGTTCTCTTATCTGTTGCCCTCGGACATTGTAGATGCGGAATTTTACGGGGGCGTCAGCCGCCAACTGATACGGTAACCAAGTTTCCGGGTTGAAGGGATTGGGAAAGTTTTGAAGCAGTGCGGTACGCTTTATTTTTCCAAAGGGTGTCACAGCCAATCCGGAGGGATCGACCGAGAAGGGCACTATTTCTAAATCTTTGGTGCCGTCATAGATGTGCACCGCGTGGCCTTTACCCCACTCAGGTCCATCGTTCGGGGCGTTATGCGCCGAGACAATAACGGTGTTGCCGCTCAAGGCTACCCAAGCGCCGAAATTGATTTTTTGACCGGGGTCATCGGGTACGACTTTCTGTTTCTGCTCCCACACTCCGTCCGAGCGCACAAATGAATATGCGGCGCCCGAGCCCGGTTCACTCTCATCGCGCGTTTTGGCTCCTACGATGACACTGTGCCCCGACACGGCAACGCTGAATCCGAATTGGTCGGCTTTCTTCGAGTCGCTGGAAGCCAGTTTCGCCTCCTGTTTCCAGCCTCCGCCATCGCGAACAAAGACATAGGCGGCACCGGCGTCTTTTCCTCTGTCCGTATCGGCTAATGGCGCGCCAACAACAACAGTGTCTCCACTCATAGCGACCGAAGTGCCAAAACCGTCGCTTTTATCGGCATCCGTGGCGGTGAGTTTGGCGCGTTCCACCCATTGGTCCCCTTCGCGTTGAAAGACGAAGGCGGCTCCGGTGAATCTAACCCCGCTGTGCGTGTGCTTCGGCGCGCCAACGATGACCGTGTCTTTTTGAACCACGACCGAAGTTCCCAAAGCGGGCTGATCGGTCCAAATCCGCGGGGATTAGTTTTATTGTCTCTTTCCAATTTGCGCCGTCGAACGTGAAGATATAGGCTGCCCCCGAGCCACTACCGGCATCGTCGTTGCCGGGTGAGCCGACGACTGCAATGTTCCTGTCAATGGCTACCGCCCAGCCGAAGTTGTCATCTTTGGCTCCGTCGCTCGCGACAAGTTTTGCCTTCTCTTTCCATGCGTTCCGACTGCGGGCGAAGATATAAGCTGAGCCTGACATGTCGCCCTTAGGATTGTCTCTTGCCGCTCCGATGGCGGCAAAGTCGGCGCTGCCGTATTCATGGAGAGCGGTGAGAGCGACCGACCAGCCGAATCCGGGAACACCTCTGTTTATGTCGGCGCCTCCCACAACAGCGATGAGTTCTGCTTGCTCTTTCCATTTTTTACCGGCACCGGTATAGATTTTTACGTATCCAACCCCCTCATGGACTCCGACAATTAGGGTATCGCCGATAATGTCCGCCGTCATGTGACTGTTTCTCGTACCGTCTTCGGCTACGACAAATTTGAATCCGCCAGCATGGCTAACCCCTGCTAGCAGCGCAGCAATTACCAGACTAACAAGGACAAATCTAATATTATTTTTCATGATAATTTCCTCTCGATTTCAACGTAATCTCGTCGGTACAGATAACAGTAGACTTTCTATGGATTTCACAGATTGACCTGATTCATGAGATAAAGATACCAGTGCGAAGCACTATGTAATGCGTATTACGTCTGCATTACGATCAAGTTTCCGGATATGAAGCGGGGTCTGCTTTCGCCCTAGGATTTTTATGGGAAATCTATCGCGCTCATTATTCATTCGCTTGATTGCAATGCGCACCCTACGGGGACACTATCGTGCTCCATGATTGTTCCTTTTCATTTGATACTATTTCAAAATCAACATTCTCCTCGTCGCACGAAATGTGTCCGCTTGCAAGGAGTAGAAATAAACCCCGCTGGAAACCGTCTGTCCTAGATGGTCTCGACCGTCCCAATAGGCGGCGGAGTCACGGCTCAAATAGGTGCCCGCTTTTTGCGCGCCGAGGTGCAACTCCCGTATCAGTTGTCCTTGAACGTTGAAGATGTTGATGACGACCGGGGCATCAGCCGCCAGTTGGTACGGCATCCACGTTTCCGGGTTGAACGGATTGGGATAGTTCTGTAGCAGCGCGGTATTCCTAATCCTACCAAAGGTCGTCAGCGCCATTCCATACGGTTCAACCGCAAAGGGCGGGGTTCCGAAATCTTCTACACTACTGTAAACAAACGCTGCCGTTCCATTTCCCCAACCCGGCCCATCGTTGGTGTCGTTATGCGCCGAGACGACGACTATATTGCCACTCATGGCGACCCACGTGCCAAAGTTGAGTTTTTGCCTCTCGTCGTCGAGGACAACCTTCTTTTTCTGTACCCACACGCCATTAACTCTCACGAAAGAATAGGCGGCGCCCGATGCAGGCGCACGCTCATGGCGTAACGGCGCACCCACAACGGCTATGCTGCCCGTGGTGGCAACCCCGAACCCGAACTGATCCTTCGCTCGCAAGTCTTGAGCAACTAGCTTAGCCTGCTGTTTCCACCTGTTGTTTTCACGGACAAAGACATAGGCGGCACCGGTGTCTTTTCCGCCGGCCGTATCGTTCAAGGGCGAACCCACAATGATGGTTTCTCCAGCCATGGCGACGGAATGTCCGAACCGGTCGGCTTTGCCGGCGTCATCGGCTGTCAATTTCGCCTGTTGCTGCCACGCCTCCCCGTTGTGAACAAAGACGTACGCGGCACCGGCAAATCTGGTTCCGCCATGCGTGTGTCCGGGCGCACCGATGACGACGGTGTTCCCCCGTATGACAGCGCACTCGCCGAAAGCGTCCAATCCGCCTAAATCCTTGGGGAGGATCGTCCCACTCAGTTTCCATTCATCCCCATCGCGCACATAGTGATAGGCGGCACCTCCGCTCTTGGCTGCGCCGTCCTCTCCCGGCGCACCAATGACCATGGAGCCTCTTTCGATTGAGACGGCGAAACCAAACTGATCATCCTCTTTCGGATTTGGGGCAATAATCTTATTCTGCTGCTTCCATGTCCCCCGGCTAGGGGCAAATGTATAAACGGCGCCGAACCCTTGGTGACCGAATATCCCTTCTTCGTTATCACCGCCATGAAGGTCTTTCGGCGCTCCGATGGCAGCGTAGTTTGCGCTGGCGCGCTCGTGGGGAGCATCTAGCGCGACCACCCACCCAAAAGCGGGAACAGCCGGATCCCGTTGATTTGCGTCTTTGGCAATGAGTTCCGCTTCCAGTTTCCATTTCTCGCCCCCGCCCACATAGAGTTTCGCGAGACCTCCTCCACGCGCCCCGACGATTACCGAATCACCAATGACATCTGCGGACAGATGATTGTTGTTACTGCCATCTTCGACACCAATCAGCTTTACTTCCTTTCCTCCAGCGTGCGTTGTCACTGTGTGCAGTAGACCGAGCAACAAGCCGAGGAGAATATAACGAATGACTTTCATTAGGACCTCCTTATCAATCGGAATACGTGTCTCGATTCGTCTTGTGGGAAGCGGACGGTGCCAGATGCAACGGACAAAACGAACGATACCAACGGATTCACTCATTCTACTTCAAAATGAGCATTCGTCGTGTGGATTGGAACGCTCCAGCCTGCAGGGTGTAGAAATAGACTCCGCTAGAGACGGATTGTCCAATTCGATCTCTTCCATCCCAATAGGCGGCGGTATCTCTGGTCAGATAGCTACCCGCTTTCTGTTCCCCTAGATTTAGTTCTCGCAGCAGTCGTCCTCGCACATTGTAAATCTGAATCGCCACCGAAGTATCCGACGCCAAGCGATACGGCATCCATGTTTCCGGATTAAACGGGTTGGGAAAATTTTGAAACAGGGCGGTTCGTTTTACACTCCCTAACGTGGTGAGGCTCATACCGAACGGTTCGACAGCGTATGGGAAAACACCGAAATCGTTAACGCTGTTATAGACGTAAGCTGCAGTACCAATCCCCTTTTCGGCGCCGCCTTCATTCGCGGCGGCATAGGACGAAACGAGGACCATGTTACCGCTCATGGCGATCCAAAGCCCGTAATTGATTTTTTGTCCCGCGTCGTCGGGGGTGACCTTCTCCTTCTCCTCCCATTTCCCGTCAACACTTACAAAGGAATAGGCGGCGCCGGATCCCGGCGCGCCTTCAGGTCGAAACGGAGCGCCGATGATGGCGCTCCTGCCGGTGGTCGCAACACCCGTACCGAATCGATCTCCGGCTTTCGTGTCTCGGGAAACCAATTTTGCCTGCTGTCTCCATCTATCGCCGTTGCGTGCGAAGATGTAAGCCGCTCCGGCATCTCTGCCGCGTTCGGTGTCGTGCAGAGGCGCTCCAACAACGAGCGTGTTGAAGCTGAGCGATATTGCGCTCCCGAACTGGGATGCCTTACCGGGGTCCTCGGGAGTGAGTTTGGCTTGTTGTTCCCATTTATCTCCGTTGCGAACAAAGACGTAGACGGCGCCGGCGAATCTCACTCCGCTGTGGGTGTGCCCCGGCGCCCCGACGGCAAGGGTATTTTCATCCAACGATACCGTTTCTCCGAAAGCGTCTGACCCGCCTAAATCGTCGGGAACAATTTTTGCTTGGGGTTTCCACGTATTCGTGGCTCCGTCCAGAACATAGATGAAGACGGAACCCGAGTTTTTGCCATTATCGTCGTCTTTCGACATCCCAACCACGGCTGTGGTTCTGTAGATGGAAAACAGACTCGCCGTAGCGGTCGTCATCAACGGGATCAGGGGCAGCAAGTCTGACATGTTCCTTCCAGGTCTTTCCACTGCGTCGGAAAATATAAGCGGCGCCAAACCCCGCGGGCCCCTCCAGCCCTTTGAGGTTGTCTCCTCCATGCAAGTGTTTTACCGCGCCGATAATGACGAAGTTTGGAGTAGCAAACTCATGAGGCGCCCCGATAGCGACTGAATAAGCGAAGCCGGGAACAAATGGGTCTCGAGCATTGTGGTCACGGGCTTGCAAGTCCTCCTGCTTATTCCAAACTTTGCCGTCATTGACGTAGATTGAGGCGGTTCCTGCACCGCGTGACGCGATAATGACGGTGTCCCCGATTATGTCTGCGGTCAAATGCTCGTGGTTAACGCCCTCCTCGACACCGATAAGCTTGACTTCCTTTTTCGCCAGCGCGGTATGATTTATGGTTGCCGATACTATGCCGAGCGCAAGTGTTACGAGGATATATCGTATCATTTTTTCCATGGCAGGCTCCCTTTGGTGTAGTTTTGATTAAAGATCGGTCAGAAATCGTATGTTTTAATGGGGTGCTACTGGCAAGCGCCGGTTATAGCTGCGTTTGCCCGGTCCCCCGTCAGGTAGGCGCGGTTTCTAACCGCGCCGTTTTAATTCAGGCTTATCCGGTGCGGTTGGAAACCGCACCTACCGGGTGATTGCATTACTTCAAGATTAGCATCCGCCGTGTCGCTTCGTAAGATCCGGCTTCAAGGGTGTAGAAATAGACGCCGCTGGACACCGATTCTCCAAATTGGTTTCTTCCGTCCCAATAGGCGGCAGTGTCTCGGGTTAGATAGCTGCCCGCCTTCTATTCGCCGAGATTCAGTTCCCGCAGCAGTTTGCCTTGCACGTTGAAAATCTGAATCGACACCGGAACATCCGAATCCAAGCGATACGGCAACCACGTTTCCGGATTGAACGGGTTGGGGAAATTTTGAAGCAGTGCTGTTCGTTTTACGCTCCCCAGCGTTGTTAGGCTCATTCCGGACGATTCGACGGCGTAGGGCAGAACGCCGAAATCATCAACGCTATTATACACGTAAGCCGCAGTGCCGATCCCCTTCTCGGCACCGCCTTCATTCGGGGCGGCATAAGACGAAACAATGACCATGTTGCCGCTCATGGCAACCCAAAGCCCGTAATTGATTTTTTGCCCCGCGTCGTCGGGGGTGATTTTCTCTTTCTCTTCCCATTTACCGTCAACGCTTATAAAGGAGTACGCAGCGCCGGATCCCGGTGCACCTTCGGGTCGAAACGGAGCGCCAATTATGGCGCTTCTGCCGGTGGTGGCGACACCCGTACCGAATCGATCTCCGGGCTTTGGCGTCTCCGGAAGTCAATCTCGCCTGCTGCCTCCATCTGCCCCCGTTGCGGACGAAGATGTAAGCCGCTCCGGCATCTTTGCCGCGCTCAGTATCGTGCAGCGGGGCTCCAACGACGACCGTGTTGAAACTGAGTGATATACAATTCCCGAACTGGGCAGACTTTCCGGGGTCATCGGGAGTGAGTTTGGCTTGCTGCTCCCACTTATCCCCTTCGCGCACATAGATGTAGACGGCGCCGGCGAACCTCACTCCGCTATGCGTGTGCCCCGGCGCTCCGATGGCGAGGGTGCTTTCATCTAACGATACCGCTTCTCCGAAAGCGTCTGATCCGGCGAGATCGTCGGGAACTATCTTCGCTTGCGGTTTCCACGATTCCTCATCGAATACGTAGACGAAGACCGAACCCGAGTTTTTGCCCTGATCGTCGTCTTTTGACGCTCCAACCACGGCTGTATTCCGGTAGATGGCAACAGCCTCGCCGAACCGGTCGTCGAGCATCGGGTCGGGCGCAACCAGTTTTATTTGCTGTTTCCATTTCGCGCCGCCCGCGGCGGAAGATATAGGCGACGCCATATCCTCCTTTGCCCGCGAGCGCCACGTCGCCTCCATGCAGGTGCCGCGGCGCGCCGATAATGGCGAAGTTTGCAGCGGCAAACTCGTGGGGGGCGCCGATAGCGACTGAGTGGCTGTAAGACGGTCTGGCGGCTCTCTCAGCGTCGGGATCTTTGGCAAGCAGGTCTCCCTGTTTTTTCCAGGATTTACCGTCAAAGACGTGGACTGTGGCAACACCCGCCCCACGCGCTCCCATAATTACGGTGTCGCCAATAATGTCCGAAGTCAAATGTTCGTTGTTGTTGCCTTCCTCGACACCGATAAGCTTGATTTCCTTTTTTGCCAAGACGGTGTGATTCACGGTTGCCGATGCAAAACCAAGCGCAAGCGTGATGAGGATAAATCGTACTGATTTTTCCATGGCACGATCCTTTCGAGATTTTTTATGGTTTTTGAGCGATCATTTGTTTTCGTAACTCTGCAGGTAGGAGCTGTTTCTAACTGAACCTATCCGGTGCGGTTGGATGAAGTTTAAAAAATCAATTCGGTAATATACTAACGATGCTCAGTGCGGTTAGGAAACCGCACCTACCGAGTTTAGGGAAAACTAGAATTACCGATTTAAATACTTAATCTTCATGAAACCGCACCTACCAAGTGTTTGGATTACTTCAAAATAAGCATACGTCGGGTTGCCTCGTAAGCACCAGCTTCGATGGTGTAGAAATAGACGCCGCTGGACACCGTTTCTCCAACTTGGTTTTTACCATCCCAATAAGCGGCGGTTTCGCGCGTCAGGTAGTCGGCCGCTTTTTGGGTACCGAGATCCAGTTCCCGCATCAACTGGCCTCCGGCATTGTAAATGCGGAAGGTAACCGGCGAGTCGGATGCTAGGCGATAAGGCATCCAAGTTTCCGGGTTAAACGGATTGGGGTAGTTCTGAAACAGCGCCGTGCGTTTGACCTTGCCTAGAGATGTAATTCTCAATCCAGTTGGATCGACGGAGAAGGGCGGTGTGTCAAAGTCATTTATGCTGCTAAAGACATGCACCGCGGTGCCGTGTCCAAATCCGGGGCCATCATTGCCTTTATTATGAGCCGCAACGACGACGGTGTTGCCGTTAATGGCAACGGAACCACCGAATTGATTTTCTGCTCTTGGTCATCGGGCAGAACCTTCTTCTTCTCTTCCCAGCTCCCATCGGCGCGCACAAAGGAATAAGCTGCGCCCGCGGCTGGTGCACGTTCGCTGCGACCTTTAGCTCCAACGATGATGATGTTACCGTTGGTGTCGACGCCGAATCCGAACTGATCGTTCTTCCCACCGACTTTGGGTGTCAGTTTCGTCTGCAGTTTCCATCGATCCCCATCAAGCGCAAACACATAGGCGGCTCCAGCATCCTTACCTGCGTCCGTGTCATGTGCCGGCGCGCCAATGACTACGGTTCCGCTACCAATAGCGACAGAGGAACCAAAACGGTCGGCTTTCGCACCATCGTTGGCAGTGAGTTTGGCTTGTTGGCGCCAGGTGTCGCCTTCGCGGACGTAGATATACGCTGCACCCGCGAATCTCACTCCACCGGGTGTGTGCCCCGGTGCGCCAATGACGGCAGTGCTCTCGCGGATGGCGACAGCCTCTCCGAACGAGTCGGAACCGCCAAGGTCATCCGGGATTATTTTGGCTTGTTGACGCCATTCATCACCCTCGCGCACATATATGTAGGCGGAACCCTCGTTCTTCTTGTTATCATCGTCTTTTGACACGCCAATGATTGCCGTGGATCGGAAAATGGAAACAGATTCCCCGTACCGATCGTCATCTGTGGGTTCGTCGGCAACCAACTTCACTTCTTTCCGCCATGTGTCTCCGGTACGTCGGAAGATATATGCGGCACCCTTTTCTCCTGCAGCGAAGATGCCGGCAATTCCGCCGCCTTCATTGACCACCTCGCCTTTTCGGGATGCGTGTCGGTCGGAGCGCCAACGATGGCGTAGTTCGCGGGAGCAATTTCGTGGACGCCTGTAAGTGATACCGACCATCCGAAGGCGGGAATGCGTGCCTCTGCTTGTTCAACCCGTTCTTGAGCAGTGAGTTGCCATTGCTCCTTCCAGTTCCCGCTGGCGCTCGAGTAGATTTTTACGAAGCCACTTCCGAAGCGCCGATGGCTAGGGTGTACCCGCTGACATCCGCCGCCAGACGTTTATTATCAATCCCCTCTTCCACACCCACGAGCTTGTCGCCGCCGGCATGGCACACGGCAACAAGCTTAATGCTAAGGATGAGAGCGATAACGCGAGCCGATACTGCTTTTTTCATGATTTATCCTTTCTGCATTATGCGCACAGTTTTCATTAAAGATCTCGAGTTATGGTGTTCTCCCGTCACCTGATCTATTTCAGAATCAACATCCGGCGCGTGGCTTGAAACGCGCCCGGATTGCAGCGTGTAGAAATATATGCCGCTGGAAACTGTCTCCCCAAATTGATCTCTGCCGTCCCAATAGGCGGCGGATTCTTGCGCCTTATAACCTCCCCGGATTTTCTCAACCCGAGGTCCAACTCTCGCACCAGTTGACCTCGAACATTGTAGATACGAAGGTTTACCGGAGCATCGGAGGCTAGTTGATACGGCAGCCAGGTTTCCGGATTAAACGGGTTGGGGAAGTTTTGGAACAGCGCGGTGCGTTTCACTTGTCCCAGCGTTGTCACTTTCAACTCAATCGGCTCGACGGCGAACGGCGGTGTACCGAAACTCTCTGTACTGTTATAGACGTAGGCGGAGGAACCGTCGCCGTGCGGCCATCCGCAATCTGCGCACTTGGTTTCGTGATGGGAAGCAATAGCAACCGTATTATTGTTTATCCCGACGGAGGCGCCGAAGTGAAGATCTTTGGCTCCGTTCTTGGGTACGACTTTCTCCTTCTCCTGCCAAACACCGTCCACACGCGCGAAGGCATAGGCTGCACCCGAGGCGAATGCGTCCTCCCGTCGAATAGGTGCTCCCACAATAGCCACATTCCCGTTGGTAGCCACACCGTTTCCAAATTTGTCGCCTTTGCGTCCATCTTTTCCCAAAACTTTCGCAAGTTGTTTCCATGAGTTTCCGTCACGTCCAAAAATGTAAGCGGCGCCAGCATCCTGTCCGCCCGCTGTATCTTTCAACGGTGCTCCGACGACGACAGTGTCCGCCTCGATGGCGACCGCAAACCCAAATCGGTCCGCTTTGCCCGGGTCGTCAGCCGTGAGTTTGGCTTTTTCCACCCATCTGTCCCCTTCGCGCTCGAAACACGTAAGCCGCACCGGCGAATTTTACGCCTGCATGTTCGCTCTGGGGCGTACCTATGATAGCGGTATTGCCCAGCAGCGCGACGGCTTCGCCGAATCCATCGGAGCGCGCGGCATCTTTCGCAGTCAGTTTCGCTTGTTGATTCCAACGGGCACCCTGACGAACAAAGACATAAACCGCTCCAGAATTGGGTCCATCATCGTCATCTTTCGGCGCACCAATGAGCGCGGTGTCACCGTTAACCGAGACGGCATATCCGAATTCGTCTCCGGCCGCTCCGTCACTGGCGCGAAGTCTCGCCTGTGGATTCCAATCTCTCCCGCTCAGCGCAAAAACATGGGCTTCCCCGGAGTCAGATCCGACTCCATCGTGACGTGGCGCGCCAACGATGGCGATGGCCGAGTTGCTGCGACCGCGCACATCGGTGATAGAGACTGCGTGTCCAAACGCGCCGCCGTCACCCGTGAGTTGTGCCGTCTGTTTCCACTTGTCGCCTTCGCCCTCAAAAATTGTGGCGAAGTTCTGATCGCGCCCGGGTGTGCCGAGAAGTATATATTTCGTGCCGATACTGATTGCCACGATACCATTATCGGTACCACCGTGTCGGCGGGGATAAGCCTGACATCCTTCTGGGCAAGGGCTGTGTAACTGATGGATACCCATACAACGGCAGCGGCTAAGCCCATTAATTTCAAATATATCGATTTCATCATGCCTACTTTACATCTCCACGTCTAAAATGCGAGATTAGTCGCGAGAATTACATTTCAAAATCTCATGATTATGGCGCGGAAGAGATCGCGAATCGGAGATCGCTCCTACCAGTGTCAATTCTATTTCAAAATTAGCATTCGTCGCGTGGCTTGGAACGCACCGGCTTGCAACGTGTAGAAGTACATGCCGCTGGACACTGCCTCGCCGAGTTGATCTTTGCCATTCCAGTAGACAGCAGATTCTTGGGTACGATAGCTGCCGGCTTTCTGTATCCCAATATCCAGAGCACGCACCAGTTGACCTCGAACATTATAGATACGAAGGTTTACTGGAGCATCGGAGGCCAATTGATACGGCATCCACGTCTCCGGATTAAACGGGTTTGGAAAGTTTTGGAACAGCGCCGTGCGCTTGACTCGCCCCAGCGTCGTTACTTTCAATTCAATCGGCTCGACTGAGAAAGGCGGCGTACCAAAACTTTCTATACTGCTATAGACATAGGCGGATGATCCGTCGCCGTGGGGCCATCCGCAATCTGCGCACTTGGTTTTGTGGTGCGAGGCAATGGCGACAGTATTCTCGTTCATTGCGACGGACGCGCCGAAGTGAAGGTCTTTGGCGCCGTCCTTAGGCACGACCTTGTTCTTCGCCTGCCAGACACCGTCGACAACGCGCGAAGGCATAGGCTGCACCCGAGGCGAATGCGTCCTCCTGTCGAATTGGGGCTCCTACAATCGCGACGTTTCCGTTTTGTAGCGACACCGCTTCCGAATTTATCGCCTTTGCGTCCGCTCTTTCCCACTACTTTTGCAAGTTGCCTCCATGTGTTCCCGTCACGCCCGAATATGTAGGCGGCGCCGGCATCTTGTCCACCGGCGGTGTCTTTCAACGGCGCTCCGACAACAACGGTGTCGGAGCCGATGGCGACGGAAAATCCAAATCGGTCCGCTTTGCCCGGATCTTCCGCGGCGATTTTGGCTTTCTCCACCCATGCGTCCCCTTCGCGCTCGAACAGGTAAACCCCTCCCGCGAATTTTACGCCGGCATGACCGCTCCTGGGGGCGCTCCTATGATGGCGGTGTTTCCGACGAGGTCCACCGCTTCGCCGAATCCCGCGGAGCGTTCCGCATCCTTCGCGGCAAGTTTCGCTTTTTGGACCCAGCGAGCGCCTTGTCGAACAAAAGATATAAGCCGATCCGGAGTTGCCTCCCGCGTCGTCATCTTTCGGCGCGCCAACGAGAGCGGTATTCCCGTTAATCGAGACAGCATGTCCGAAAGCGTCGCCGTCTTCTCCGTCATTGGATCGGAGCTTCGCCTGGGGTTTTCCAATCCCTTCCGCTGAGCGCGAAGACATAGGCTTCCCCTGCGTCGCTATCCGGCGCGCCGACAATGGCAAATGCCGAATTGCTTTGTCCTCTGACATCAGTGACATCAACCGCTCGCCCAAACCCGCCGCCATCCCCCGTCAGGCTGGCTGTCTCTTTCCATTTTTTCGTCTTCGCCCTCAAAAAATTGTGGCGAAGTCCTTGGGCGCTACCCGGTGTGCCGAGGATGATGTATTTCGTGCCCATGCCGATTGATATCTCGTCGTTGTCGGTGCCGCCGGTATCGGCTGGGATTAGCCTGAGATCTTTCTGTGCGAGAGCTGTAACATTGGCGGACGCGCATATAATGGCGACAGCCACACTAATCCGTATTAGATTTGCAGTTTTCAAGAATACCTCCCTTGTATCTTATGTTTGATTCTTTTGCCACGGTGGGGTGTTTGTTATCGGGGCAAGATGCCCCTCCCACGATGGGGTTGCCCCTCCCTCGATGGGTTGCTCCTCCCACGGTGCGATTTTTTATTTTAATACAATCATTTTTCGCGTGGCTTGGAACGCACCGGCTTCCAGGGTGTAAACGTACAAACCGCTGGACACCACTTCGCCGTGTTGGTCTCTACCATCCCAATAAGCGGCGGCTTCTCGAGTCAGGTAGTCTCCCGCTACTCTTTCGCCGAGGTCCAATTCTCGTACGAGCTTCCCTCCAACGTCGTAGATGCGCAGCGTTACCGGAGCATCCGACGCCAGCCGATAAGGCAGCCATGTTTCGGGGTTAAACGGGTTCGGGTAGTTTTGAAACAGCGCCGTGCGTTTGATCTGACCGAACGTTGTTACTACTAAACCGGAGGGATTAACGGAGAAGGGAGGAGTACCGAAATCTTCGATACTGCTGTAAACGTAGGCAGCGGTCCCGTTGGCAAACCCAGGTCCCTCATTCACCGCATTGTGGGACGAGATTACAACGGAGTTGTCGCTCATTTCGATTGAGGAACCGAACTTAAGGTCTCTCGCACCATCTTTGGGCACAACCTTTTCCTTCTCCTTCCAGACGCCTTCTTCACGCACGAAGGAATATGCCGCTCCCGATGCCCTTTGCACCTTCCTTACGGGCTGGCGCACCAACGATCGCGATGTTCCCCGTGGTAGCGACACCGAATCCGAGCTGATTGGAAGCGCCTGCCTTTGCCGGCATGAGCATCGCCTGCTGTCTCCATGAGTCAGCTTGGGGAACGAAGATATAGGCAACTCCGGCGTCTTTTCCGGCGGGAGTATCGCGCAGCGGCGCACCGACGATGACGGTGTTGCCGCTCATGGCGACGGAATGTCCGAACCGATCGCTCTTGGCGGCGTCGTCGGCGGTGAGTTTGGCTTTTTGCACCCACGTCTCCCCTTCGCGGACGAAGACATAGACGGCGCCGGGGAAACGGAGCCCGCTATGCGAATGCTGAGGCGCCCCAACGACAGCCGTGCGCCCGTTGACGAAGACATCTTCGCCGAACGCGTCAGATCCTCCCAAATCCTTAGGGAGCAGTTTTGCCTGCTGTTTCCATCTTGCGCCATCGCGGACGAAGATATAGGCAGCCCCGGAGTTCTTGCCGGCATCGTCACTCTTTGGGGGAGCCAACAATGGCGGTATTACCGTCAATGGATACGGCATGCCCGAAATTGTTTGTTGCGGCAGCGTCAGTCGGCTGTTAGTTTTGCCTGCTGTTTCCATGAGCCGCCGCTCGGGCCGTAGACAAAAGCCGCACCGGCGCTATCGCCGCGGTCGTTGTTGTTCGGGGCGCCAACGATAGCGGCGTGCGGGGCACCCCGGAGGTTGAGACTTCCGATGGCGACCGACCATCCGTAGCTTCCTTCGGGCTCGGTGACTTGTGCACTGAGTTTCCACCGATTGTTTTCCAAGGCATAGATTTTGGCATAGTTCTCGGCGTGCGCTCCTACGATGACCGTTTCCTGCAATGATATCAACCGCGAGTTGCCTATTTCCGGATCCACCGGCGGCGCCAACCAGCTTGACCTCTTTTGCGTTTACGATGGTTTGCGTCCCCAAACCAATGGCGAGACCGAGGATCACAAATCGTATAATTTTATTCATCGTTGTTCTCTATGTCATCCAAGCGCTGACCGTTCTCCACGCCTGCGTCGCATTTACAGACAACCCTAGGTTATCGTATCATATTTTGCTGTTTGTGTCAACAATGAACAGACTTCATTTAGAGCTGAAACATCCAATAAAGATATCGCTAAACAGCATCGCGGCGGGGGCTAAAAAAGCTGACTTATCGGGGTTACGCGGGCAATGGGAGATTGATGTGGGATTTTAGGCATCGGGTAAGCACATCCGCCGGATTCGGCAATAGAGATTAACGAAGGAGCGAAGGGGAACGCATCTAAAATCGCTCAATCGCTCTCGCGTTAAAACCAACCATGGCGACTGTTTTTCAACTTCATGGTTTCTCACCTCTACAGCGACATCGGAGCGAAAGGCGTATAAAAATCAGCACGTGCTCTCATTCCTTTGACTGCCATTCGTCCGCTTGAGAATTCGAAAATGTGAACAAAATGTTGATCCATCACCCTTTTTGGGGGAATCGGCTGAACTTGTACCCATATTTATGTAAAAATAGACGGCAAAAATAGGTGCAAAAATGTGAACGGAGGCTTGATTTCGTGGGCGTGTTCACATGGTCTGATTCAATACTTTCCTTTGATAGCGCGGGTTCATCCGCGGGCAAATAGGTACAAAATAGGTACAGAAGAAAAAGCTAGTAGTCACGCAGGTCAATTTTGGGTACGTGAGACGCCAAAGCACCGACTCGTCGGAACACAGATGAATCGGGAATGTGACATAGCGCATCACTCCGCCGCTCATCTGTTCATTCCATATCATACTATACACGTGTAAAGCTGTCAATGCAAAATCCGATGGGTTTCCCCTGCGAAGGAGCGCCATAGGACTTCGTTCACTCGTTTGATTCCCGCCTGCATAGCCCGCCTGCATAGATAGAATAGAATAAAGATAAAACATCAGACGCGCTGACATTTAAGCGAAATGGCAATAATCAGCCAGTTGATCGTTCGTTACTCGCGCAAATTATCGTTTTTATAATCTCACCCTACAACTATTGTCGCAGTCAATGCTTCTCGACTCGAAAAGGGGGTCGAAGCGCCTCGCAGCTTGGCTTCGTGCATGATTTTTCCTCGCGATTAGAGCGTGCGAAATTCTGCGATTTTCTGCGAATATAACTTCACCCACCCCTCGCCCCAGTGCTGAAACTGTTGCCCAAGACCCCGTCAGGCGCTACGACCGGACGCCGCCCCGGATCTGCTCAACGGGCGGACAGAGCCGGTGCCGTACAGGGACAAGAACAGTTGAACAGTACACACGGCTTAGAATCAGATTCGACATTTTACCCTGTGATCTCTCCTATTTTCGCGCCAAAAAAGGGCGCGCGAGGGTGACCAGATTGCTCCCTCAGCGTGACGCTTTGAAGGCGTTTCGATCTCTCCACCGGCAGAAGCCGTAAGCAGTGCAGGTGCAGTGGATGCACCGTTGAACAAAGTGCATACGACATACGTTGGATTTGCGTGGTTCGCTTGCCGGCTCTATTATACTATACATGTGTATAGTTGTCAATCATTAAAACTGGGGAGACCAGGGGAAGCGCATCTAATTGCAGAAGAGGTCTCATGGTGGTAGAACGTACGATTGCTGTTGGGTTTCACTCGAATTTTGGCGCGTTCAAGCGAAACAGACACTCGAAAACTCTTACAAGATTAGCGATTACTAACGAATTTCCGTTCAACCCAATCTACGAGTCCCAAAATAGTGTCACAAACTTAGCCTGATTTTCATTCTTATGATGCAGAAAATTTAGATGCGTTTCCCCTGCACGGGAGACGCAGCACTCAATAAGTACATAACGCAAGTTGCTACCCATTCCCGTAGGTCGGGCTTCTAGCCCGACCCTCCCATAGGATGCGTCGCAAACCGGGGAAATGTACGTTAAATCGACTGAATCTGCTCGCAGTGGATTGATCACTCCACTGCATACATGCAGGAACGGCTTGGATATGTCTATCCAAGCCGAGCAGGACTACAATATCACCCAAGTTGGCACCCTTGTTCAACTGGGGCACAGAAACCGAGTTTTTTCCGACGTGGAAACGCGAGATTGACGAAAAGCAGCGCAATGTACCTCTAATTGAGTGTATGTGAACCAAAAACTCGGTTTCACTGTTGTAGGTAGCAACTTGCGTTACATAACAAGGCGAACGCACCTGCCCCGCCGCACGATTCCTTTCCGCACTTAGCTCGGAACGCTGGGAACAGACCTCACAACAGAGCGGGCATAGATTTCGGCGGAGCGGCAGGCGTGTAGTGAGGCGGCGCCAGTCTGTCGCGATTGGGAGAAGGAAATCTATCGCGCTTACGTTGGGATCCACTCTAGCGCAGGGTTCACTATCAGGACTAGCTTTGGTAGATGATATTCATTCACTTGCTCGGTCCCATTTAAGTCGCCTGATTTCATACGCACACCTGCGAACGCAATGGACGGTGCGGGAAAACTTCTTGACACTATTAAAAACTTAAAACTACAATATGCACTTTGAGACCCTGTATGCTGACGAGTTCCACGCGTTTCAAGCCCCAAAGTTAGGTCAGTCAGCCCGGCCACTTTCCGATGTATGGAACCAAACTTGGGCGTCGGGGTAGTTAAAGGCTAGCACGGTACGAAGGATCGCAGTATTTCGGGCATTTATGATTTGAATTGTTCAATCTTCTAAACATCTTTGTAGCATCAGGGAGGATAATTGTGAATAGCTTTCTCAGGATTGCTGCCTGCATATTGGCAGCGATATGCCTGATAACACCGTCTCTCGTGATTGGCGAGGCGGTTGTGTCGATCGAACCGGCGGTAATCGACTGTCCGCTCGTAGGCGAAGAACTGGTATTCGACGTGAATATCTCGAACGCAGAAAATGTCTCTGCCTACCAGCTTAATCTTAAATTCGACGTGACCGCTCTCTCGTTTGTCGGCGTGGAGTTCAGCGATTATTTGCCGGGAAATCGGGATGCGGGAAACATTGCAAATCTTGAGATTTTTCTCATCGAGCCCAATAGCGTTGAGACTGATCTGGCAACTAACACCGCTACGCTCGTGCCCCCCATTGCGGCGGCATCGCTAGTCGGTGTCGGCGAAAACGAAGGCACCTTGCTGCGCGCTACCTTCGAAGTACTCGAATACAAAGACTCAACAATCGAACTCGTAGATGTTGAGTTGTCGACTCCCGACGGGGTGCGCTTGGATTTTAAAAGCCGTTCCCGGAAGGATTGACGCGCGCGAGTTTACCATCACTGAACATATTCGGGGTGACATATTCCTATTATTGCAGGGAGATATTCGTGATCCGAACGCATTCGTCGAGTGTTTTATCCCTATCTGGGAGGGCGAGATTTCGACGGAGGGTAGTACCTTTCTGGAATATCAATCGGCATTCCCAATGGAGAGTGTGTATAGCATAGGGGGAGTGTTTGTTCACACCGCAGATGGAAACCGAATCGGTGAATCTATAACGGCGGCTGGCACGGACTGGGACGCATTACCAGGTTCCATTGGATCGAGTTGCGGGTAAGACCATCGTGGCAATCAGCCTCGGTACGGAAAAACCGGGGAATCGCGCAACGCCGTTCGGAAAGTTCGGAATGATGGTGGATAACATTCAGATTACCAACGGCATGCACATGCTTGAGGCGATTTGGGGTTGGCGAAGATTCAATCAGTGGTCGGCAGCGCGTGGATGCTCCTCTCGGCGATGTGTCTGGCATTGAAAATTGTGAAGTGTTTGCCGTTACGACGGGAAGGGGTTTCTGTCGAGTCAAAAGGGAAACGCGTGACGACCTGGGGGAGTGTAAAGTCGGCAAAATGAAACAAGGGATGAAGACGAGAAATCCGAGAAACGTGAACGCGAGAAAAGCTATAACAGAGGAAGGCTGGAAAGAAGAAAGATTGGAAGAAGGCAGAAGAAATGTAAGATTAATCAGAGGAAGGTTCTCTTATTTCACGAGAGCAAGTTGTGCCATTTCCCGCCCTTGTTCGGTCAAGTCTAACTGCCCCCGCCTGATTGCGAATAAATCCGTGACGCTCGGCGTTTCGGACGACTTGCTGCGCGAATTCCGGATCCCAATGCAGGTGGCTGCTGAGGTGATTGACGTGCGCTTCCCTTTCCGCTTCGGGCAACCCCTCGTGACTGAAAAAGGTGAATCGCGAGCATTGTCTGCGCGAATTCCCATCGTTGGCTGGCACGGCGGCGGGCGATAGCGACGATACCGCGATTTGGCGCAAAGAGAAACGCCAAGGCGAAGAATACGCCGGTCATTAACCCCATCGAACCCGCGATCGAAGCATCATGATGGTGCGCGAACCAGTACCCCGCAACGGCGCTGGCGACACCGATTAGACCACTTAACCCAATCATTCGGGATAGTCGATTGGTGAGCAGGTATGCCGTGACGGGAGGCGCGATCATCAAAGCGACTACCAAGATTGATCCCACCGCATCGAATGCCCCAACCAGCGTAATTGATACCAGCGTCATCAAACCGTAATGAATGAGTGCGGGAGAAAAACCGAGGGTTGCCGCAAGGCTCGCGTCGAATGTAACCAGTTTCAGTTCCTTATAGAAAATCGCTATGAACAGGACATTGAGGATCAGGATAGCGCTCATGACCCAGAGCGCCCGAGGACCAAGATCCCGCCCAAAAAACCCGAAGCGATTAAAGGGCGCGAGCGCCAGTTCTCCCAGTAATACGGTGTCGGTATCAAGGTGCACATCACCCGCATAGCGGGCAATAAGTATCACGCCAACACTGAATAGCGCGGGAAACGTAATACCGATGGCGGCGTCTTCGCGTACCAACCTCGTACGATTCAGCAGTTCGACGAGACTCACGGTGAGCACACCGGTAGCGGCTGCCGCAATAATCAGGAGCGGTGATGTCAGATCTGAGGTAACGAAGAATGCGAGTACAATACCCAGGAGAATAGCGTGGCTGATAGCGTCACTCATCATTGCCATTCGCCGCAATACGAGAAACACGCCTGGAAGAGCACACGCAACCGCGACCACCGCCGCTATCCACTGGATTTCTATCACTTCGGACGACATAGTGAAGCTTCTTATACGATTCTTCTATATTTTAGGATTCATTCAAGTTGTCCCGACTCATGGAGGAAGAATAGAGAGTAAGGGCAATACGTGATACGTAATGCGTAATACGTAATACCTAGGAAAATCGGTAACGCTTTACGTATCACGCATAATGCATCGCCATCACGGGGTACCGTGTTGTTCAACTGCGTAAGTCACATATAATTCAAGTGCATTGATCGCGTGAGATAGGTAAAGAAACTTGCTCATGTTAAGAATTCGTGCAGTAGATACCTAAGGTGGCTGCGGGTCAGGTTTCCTATCCCGACAGTGATCCGTATATCGGGGTAAGGGGGATCTCTATCGCCTTCGACACTCAGATGATCGTTGGCTGGATCCCCGCCTACAGGGTTGTACGATTTTCCGTACAACTTAACCGTTGTAATTTTGTACAGAGTTGAGCTAAGCGAAATAGAATCATCTTCCACGACCGGCGATATACTGCGCCTGAACCACGCCCTCGGATGTCAATGCCCATTCGTCGGAATTGACGTTTTCGACCCACCCGCGCGATGCCAACTCTCTGAGACTGTTGCGCACGTTACTCCGGCTTGCGCTCATTGCTTCCAATACGGCGGTGGAATGGCTATGCCGCAGGTCGGCGTGATGTGACGCAAGCGTGTAGAGGTCGTTCAACACGACCTCAATTTGGAGTTTTCTACGTTTACGTTGGTCTCGAACCCAGTTCCAGACAAATCCTCTATTGGGAGCAAAGGCAATTGAAATCACTACAATTGCGCTGATAGAAAGGACAATAGTGGGACCTGTGGGAATCTGAACAGCACTGCTGCTTATGACGGCTCCACTGACACCGGCAATCGCGCCAAAAAAAGCGGATAGGACAACCATCCCTCCAAGTCGGTCCGTCCACTGCCGTGCCGCGGCAGCGGGTGCAACAACCATCGCGCTCATCAACACCACACCAACCGTCTGAAGCCCAATCACAATCGCGACCACGAGGAGTGTAATCAGCAAGACATCAAGGACCGCCATTGGAAATCCCAAGCTTGCGCCAAACGCCGAATCAAAACACAGCATTTTGAACTCTTTCCAGAAGAGTAACATTATGATAATGGTCGTGCCACCGAGCAAAGCCATGGTAACGACATCACGCTCCAGCAGCGCGGCGGCTTGGCCAAAGAGGAAAGTATCCAAACCCGATTGCTTGGCGGTAGGCATTTTCTGGATGACGGTAAGCAATACCAGTCCCACGCTAAAAAAGACCGACAGTACCAAGCCGAGCGCACTGTCTTCTTTTATTCGAGTATTGTTGACGATGCCGATGACAAGCAGCGTGGCAATCCACCCGGTTATCGCCGCTCCGATGACAAGGACGAGCGGGGCTTTGCTCTGTGTCAGTAGGAATGCCAATGCGACGCCGGGCAAAGCTGCGTGTGAAATTGCATCTCCGAGCAAACTCTGTTTGCGCAGCACGGCATAAGAGCCGAGCGCACCGCTTACGATTCCGAGCGTTGCCGAACCCAAGGCTACCGTTCGCAGTGTGTAATCAAGGAATAGGTCTCTCCCCAGTTCCAGTATGACCACTCTCCACCTCTTCCGATGTGATTGCGGATGCCGCGGTTGGTGTTTCGGCAGGTTCATCCTCGCCACGATTAAGAAACGCGATTCGTCCGCCATAGGTCAGTCGCAGATTCTTATCGGTAAACACGTCGTCAACCGGGCCGCTCGCTATGCGCCGCACATTGAGTAGGGTAACCCAGTCGAAGTAATCTACAACTGTCTGTAGATCATGGTGGACCACAACCAGCGTTTTTCCTGCTTCGCGCAGTTCCTGCAGCAGCGCGACAATTGCGCGTTCGGTCGTCGCATCCACGCCTTGAAACGGCTCATCCATGAAGTAGATCTGAGCATCTTGAACGAGAGCACGCGCTAGAAAAACACGTTGCTGCTGTCCGCCGGAGAGTTGGCTAATTTGGCGATGCGCCAAATCCTGCATTCCGACTTTTTCAAGTGCTTCGAAAGCCAGTATTCGTTCTCTGGATCCGGGGCGGCGTATCCAACCAAGTGCACTATACCGACCCATCATCACGACATCCAACACACTCGTCGGGAAGTCCCAGTCGACACTTCCCCGCTGCGGGACGTAACCGACGAGGCGCCGCTGAACCGAATAGGACTGACCATAGATTGAAACGCGTCCGGCTGCCGAACGAACCAAGCCCAAAATCACCTTGATCAGTGTGGTTTTGCCGGCGCCGTTGGGGCCCACAATTGCCATAAGAACCCCTGCCGGAACACTAAGATCGACATCCCAGAGCACAGGTTGATCCCGGTAAGCAACGGTGAGATCCTCTACCTCAATCGCCAACGTGTCAGAATAGTTTCGCATACTAATTCGTAATCCATGAGTTATAAGGACCGAGGGGGCGTAGCAGCAATCAAATGAGCGAAAATCGAATGCGATAGAGATCCTAAAGAGTTCCCATACCGATCCCTTCATTGCGCGTCTTTATCGGTTTTTACGAACCAATTAGGGGACGCAGATCTGCGTCCCCTACATCAAAGCTGGCCTCAATTTCCAGCGAGTCAGAGTAGTTTCGCATGCTTATTCTTAATTCATGAGTCAGAAGGACGGGGTGGGCGTAGCAACTATCAAACGAGCGGATATTGAGTGATAAACGAACGATCGGATGAGCTAAAACTGAATGTGATAGAAATCCCGAAGAACTTTCGTACAGATCCCTTCATCGTGCGTCTTTATCGCTTCCTACGAACCAGGTAGGGGACGCAGATCTGCGTCCCCTACATCAAAACTGCTCTCAATTTCCAGCGAGTCAGAATAGATTCGCGTACTAATTCGTAATCCATGAGTTATAAGGACCGAGGGGGCGTAGCAGCAATCAAATGAGCGAAAATCGAATGCGATAGAGATCCTAAAGAGTTCCCATACGGATCCTTTCATTGCACGTCTCTATCGGTTTTTACGAACCAATTAGGGGACGCAGATCTGCGTCCCCTACATCGTAGTTGCACGCCACATATTTTAGGATTTTCCCCTATTCCTTCACATGCTTATTGCTCTGCACGAGAGATTCTACGATCGTGTCAATGTTGTGACGAACCATACCGATGTAGGTGCCTTCAGGCGTACCCGAATCTCCCATCGCATCCGAGTATAATTGGCCGCCGATTTCTACATCGAATCCGCGTGATTTGACGGCTGCCTGTACCGCCTCAATGTTTCGCGAGGACACCGAGGTTTCGACGAACATCGCGGGAATCTGCCTTCGGACAATAAACTCTGCAAGCTCTTGTATGTCGGCGGTGCCGGCTTCCGACACAGTGCTTATTCCCTGCAGCCCACGCACTTGAAAGCCGTAAGTCTGCCCAAAATAGTTGAAGGCATCGTGAGCGGTAACAAGCACGCGTTGATTTTCGGGCACACGCCCCGCTTGCAATTTCACATGCTCGTGAAGTTTGTCAAGCTTCGCGAGATAAACGGTCGAATTTCGCCGGTAAGATTCCGAGTGTCCAGCGTCAGCCTCGACAAGCGTATCGCGAACAATTTCGACCGCCCTTTTCCAGAGCGTCACGTCGAACCAGACATGCGGATCGTAAGCTCCCTCGAACTCGGGAGGTGTTAGAAGTCTGTCACGGTCGATTGCATCGGTGACGGCGACTGTTTTCACTCGGTTTGACATCCGGGCTAACACGTCAGCCATCTTGGCTTCAAGATGCAAGCCGTTGTAGAAAATAATGTCCGCACCGGACAGGCGGGAAACGTCTCCGGCGGTAGCTTTGTAGAGATGCGGATCTATACCGGGGCCCATGAGCGCCGTCACTTTGATATGATTGCCGCCTACAGCTTTGGTGATATCTGCTATCATACCAACTGTGGCGACCACATCAAGTTGCCCTCCGCTGTGTTTCTTGCTTTTGTTCTGCCCCTCGCAAGAAAGCATAAATACGGTTGAGATGATAATTAGAATAGTTCCAAGTATACGCATAAGACAAAGGCTGGTGCGCGGTGCGCACCCTACAAGACTGGTCGCTCATAAGAGAGCATGGACACGGTTGAGAAGGCTATTAGAAAAATTCCAAGTGTTCGCATAAGACAAAGGCTGGTGGGCGGTGCCCACCCTACAAGACTGTTCGCTCATAAGAGAGCATGAACAGGGTAGAGATCGCAATTAGACAAATACCAAGTATACGCATAAGACAAAGGCTGGTGCGCGGTGCGCACCCTACAATGTTAGAAGACCGGAATATTTTCAGGTCAATCTCACAAAAATATAACCCGCAACTTCCGAGCCGAGGATTTTTTCAGAGTTTTCGCTGCGGATGGTAATCGGACCATTAAACGGTGCCACGTCAAGAACCGTAAATTCCGTTTCAGGGTATAGATTCATCTCTCCAAGATAGCGCAACAACTCCGAATCGTGATCACTGACTTCGGCAATAATCCCTTTCTGACCGGCTTCGAGATCTGTCAAGGGGCTTAATGCAGGCATCGCGACGGTTCCGTCTCGATTGGGTATTGGTGCGCCGTGCGGGTCGGCAGTCGGATGACCGAGTATGGCGTCAATCCGATCCTCAAGATCCTCGGAAAGCACATGCTCCCATTTTTCAGCTTCCTCGTGCACCTTGTCCCACGGTACGTTGAGCGCTTCAGCCAGGTAAAGTTCAACCAAACTATGGTGACGTATCACCTCCAGAGCAATCTTCTGGCCGGCTTCGGTCAAACTTACGCCTTTATAGGGTTCATAAGCTGCAAGATTCATCTGCTTTAGCTTTTTCAGCATACCTGTCGCGGAGGCTGGCGTCACGTCCAAGAATTCTGCCAGAAGCGAAGTCGTGACTTTACTTTCTCTTTCGGCCAGCTTGTAGATTGCTTTGAGGTAATCTTCGACCGCCTGAGTGTGCATCTTGCGTCTCCAGCATGATCAAGAAAATCAGTTAGTCTAACCTACTGAAATAATTTAGGCATGCCTAAATTATATTTTATAGCTGGGCTAAATGTCAAGGGAAAATTAAACTCATCGAAAAGGGAGGAGGGAAAATCGGGGAGTTGATAATTAAGATTCTACAGAATGAGGGATGGGGAAGAAACCGAGTTTTGAGGAAAAAACTCGGTTTCTGTGCCCGGTCGGATAAAGGTGGCAACTTGGGTTATGGTATCAATTTGGCTTTAATAACGGGATGAATTTGTGGTTGGCACGCGGGAAGGGGTATTGGTCAATCTCCTCAATTCGAATCCATCGATAGTCCACGGGGCCGTTCAAAACCACCTCGCCTGCGCGGTAGCGACAGCGAAAGACATCTACGACAATCCTGAAGTGAGAATAGGCGTGGTTGACACGCGTAAGGTAATCTAGCTTTCTAACGGAGAGACCGACTTCCTCCCGAATCTCCCGAATACAGGCGGCTTCGGCGGATTCGTACGGTTGTAGCTTGCCACCGGGGAATTCCCATAATCCGCCCAGCAGACCTTCCGCCTTACGGCGGGTAATCAAAACACGGTTCTTTTTATAAATGACGCCAACGGCAATGTGATATTCGGGTGTCGGCTTGGATTTCACCCGTACAGGGAACTCGTCTTGGCGTGTTGTCCGGAATGCGTCACAAAAATCGTTCACCGGGCAAACGACACAGAGCGGGGATTTGGGTCGGCAGATTTTTGAGCCTAGCTCCATCATCGCCTGATTGAATCGCCCGGGCTGATCGCAGTCGAGTAGAGAGTCCGCTTTCTCCTGGAAGACCTTCGCCACGGGGGATCGATTTACCGCCGACTTAATGAGAAAGGTGCGGGCTACTACACGTTTCACGTTCCCATCAACGACCGCATACGGACGATTAAACGCTATGCTTTGCACAGCGGCGGCGGTATAGTCTCCGATGCCGGGCAGCGCTCGGAACGAGGCGTAGTCTGACGGAACTTTACCATCCATCTGCTCTACAACCACGATTGCAGCTTTGCGCAGATTGCGTGCTCGGGCATAGTATCCCAAACCTTCCCATTGCTTTAGAACATCATCCAGTTCCGCCATTGCCAGATGCTGGAGCGAGGGAAATCTATTGATAAACTGTTGGTAGTATTCCACTACCTTTTTCGCCTGCGTTTGTTGGAGCATCACTTCGGAAACCCAGATATGGTATGGATTTTTCGTCTCGCGCCACGGCAGTTGCCGGCGATGCTTCTTGAACCATGCGAGAAGATTGCGACGAAATTGTAGGGTGTCTTTGGATGTCATTTGTCAATTTTGGCATCTAGACGCACGGTACATAACCATCAAGGCAAGGCGGAGGATTATGGTGCGTATTGGGCGGGAATTCCAGTAAAATCCGGCAGTCACCTATATACTGCGGTAGGTTCGGTTTCCTAACCGAACCGGTGTTTGTCTCATCTCGTTTGGCGCGGTTGGCTTGCACACCGAAAATGTAGGCGGCTAGTAGGATTCCGCTTGTTCGTTTGTAAGCACAATCATGCACTTTCGCATGGGATTTGCTTGGATTTCATGCTATTATAATAGTAGTAGATCAACCTTGAGGAAGTCAAAACCTGTAAGGAGAACTGTGATGGAATGGGTTCAAACTTTAATACCGCCAGCAGTTGTAATAACCGTTATGATTTACATTGATAAAAGAACGAATGATAAGTTTGACAAAAGAATTGATGATTTACGTAAGCAAATGAGTAGTGAATATCATACACTTCTGAGTCAAGTTAAAGAAACTAATCAATGGCTAAAAAAACATCTCGTAGATAGAAATGCCCACCCTTAGTAGTAGATCATCGCCTGTATTTTAACACCAAACGTACATAGATAGTCCGTAGTAGCGTCCCCTAGCGGAGCGTGCTATGGGCTACTTACACCCAATGTTTAGACAGTTATGAACGAAAATTAAGGTGTAAAGGCTGTCCAATCCGGCTAGGTTTCAACGTTTAATGTTGTTGGAAATACACCTCGTAAGGCGTCTTTCTGTTGAGCGCCCCATGACTACGCCGAAATCGCAATCCGAATCCCGACATTGTGCACCCTCTCCGTCGGCTCATAAGCCGCTCGATTGGCGCATCGCGCCGCGAATTCGCCGCGGGGTACCCAGGAGCCGCCGCGAATCACTTTGCGCCTTCCTTCCGCCGCACCGCCGGGATTGACTGCAGGTGAATATTTGTACGCTTCCGGGTGGAACCAATCGTTACACCATTCGTAGACATTGCCGCCCATGTCGAGGCAACCGTAAGGACTGACGCCGCTCGGATAGCCGCCGACCGGTGTTGTCTGCTTGAGCCGCACCTCCCCGAAGTTTCCTTTTGAGACATCCCATTCATCTCCCCAGGGATAAATCCGCCCATCGGTTCCACGGGAAGCTTTTTCCCACTCCGCCTCTGTCGGGAGGCGGCAAGACATGCCGGTAACTTCGTTAAGCCAAGTCAGGAACGCCTGCGCGTCGTGCCAACTCACGCCTACGACGGGGCAATCGGATGCGTTGAAACGCGGATTGTCGTGGAAATGGGGCGGATTGTGTTCCGTTGCCGCAAGGAACTGCGAATATTGCGCGTTGGTTAGAGGGAGTTTTCCAATGTAAAATGCGTCAAGAGTCACCTCACGCTGAGGTTCTTCATGGTCCGTCTTCCGGAACGGTGTGGGGACTGTCCCCATTAAGAATGCCCCTTCCGGGATATAAACCAACGGGTAATCGATTTCATCAATTGTGACAGAGTCGGGTTGCAACATCGTGATTTGCCGCTATCGGTTCAAAACAGAAGGAAAACATGAAGTGTCGGGCTATAGGCAGGCGAAGTAATCGGATCTTATGGTCATTGCAACTAAGGACCACACATAATGTGGCAACATGAATGCAGATACTAATACCATTTCTCTAAAATGGTTGTGCATTGGTTGCGTGAAGTGGAACAAAAGTCTTGTCTTCGCGCAAAGCCGGCGGGGCAAGATGCCCCGCCTACGGCGTAAGTGAACGATATAGTGAAGACATCATATGCACTATTATTCAAGCGAAATGGTATAAGGACTTACACACTGCAGCTTGTAGGGACGCAGATCTGCGTCCCCTACTCAAGGAATACGGAGTACGGAATATGCCTGCTGTTGGCAACTCGGATTAACATACAATCAACAACGTGTGTTTAACTGTGTCTGGTTGTAGAATGATCCTTTAATCGTAGCTGTTTAGTCCACAGGTCTGGATTTGGCAATCCGGACCGAGCAATCAGGGGGGCCGCCGCACAGAAAAGCATACTGATTTGTCCCATGCGACCTATCGAACGCTCCTTGAACGGCAAACTATCTTTACGGTTTTACGGGCGCGGGGCGGGTGTCCCCATCGGGTGAGGGCCGTTCGTCATGGTTGACTTGCGAGCAAAGTCATAAACGGCATCTTGGACTTCAAGCACGCGAACCGCAGTAAGGATGTTCGGTTCAAAGGCACGTCGTCCTTCACTTATTGCTGTCAAGGCTTCGTCAATAATGCCATGCATGCCTCCGCGCGATACGTTTTCGGGGACCGTGACTCCCTCCGAGGTGTGAACTTCGATAATCGCCTCGCCCTGCGTGTTGTACTGTTGGAACACGGATGCCTTGGTCCCAACGAATCGGAAGAAATGATCACCGGCACGCACACCCGAAGGATAGCAATAGCCCGACTCGACAACGCCGGTCACACCATCGTCTGTTCGTAGAACACCCATGGCGATGTCTTCCACGCAGCGCCGGTGCGTTGCATTCGACATGACGGCGCCCACGACGGTGATCGGTTTGTCTCCCACGAACTGCAGAAAGGTGTCGATTCCGTGAGCGGCTTCAACTCCCCAGCATCCGCCGCCGGAGATCTGCGGATCGTTGTGCCAAGATGACGGCGTCGGATCATAGCGAGAGGGCGGTCCATTGTTCAAACGGCTGTTATACAGGACTAGGTCCCCGAGCGATCCATCTTCTACCATTGCTTGAGCCACGCTCACAATGCTACTTGCGCGATTGGGCAGCGTCAACGCGCTGAACACGCCGTGTTTTTCCGACGCCTCGGCAACCGGACGCAAGCGTGACGCACAGTCGGCGAACGGTTTGTCCAGCAAGTATGGGACGCGCTGATCCACACATGCGCCGATATGGCATGGCATCTCAATATGCTTACCCGCCACTAATGCCGCATCGGGCTTGACAGCTTCCAAACAGGATTCCGCGGTATCGAATCCGGGGCATTGAAAGTCATCGACAAGCCGCTTGCGCGGCTCCTCCTCCGCATCCATTACCCCGACAATTTCGTGGCCAAGCTTTTGCGCTGTTTGCGCCATGCCGCGTCCGTGGTGACTGAACGAAAGTAGCGCCAGTCTCATTTTCCACCTCGTTAATTTTGTGATGCATTACAATATGTCAAAAATTACTGTGGTTGGGGCCTTCAAGGCGCTCGCCTAATGATCGCAATACTGTCGTGATGCGCCGCATGAATCGCGCTTGTTCAATCGCTATCGATAAAATGAGATTAAGGAATATCGAAACCCAGACTACGATCAGCCAAGGGAAGTTCCATCTTTTCCCCGCCGCGCCGGTGCGACTCCCGCAATGCAACCGCGATCTCGAGGGCTTCACGTCCGTATTCTCCCGGGCAGAGCGGCCCCGTACCTTCGTCAAGGTTCTTGACGATGCCCTCGACGGCGGCTTGTTGAGAGCTCCTGGGTCGTTTCGGATTTGGAAACTGACGGCGGGTCGGTTCGCGCGTATCCGGGTGACGCGTCCACATCTCAAAGTCGGCGTGTTCGTTCCTGCAACTGAACCATCCATCGCGCCCTATGAAGTCGATGTTTAGCCAACCGCCGGTGTTCAGGAATCCCCGAATTCCATTCTCGTAAAGGATCATCCCCGTTCCTTGCAGGTCTTTCTCTCCCGCGGCTGCTTCATCGCTGTCCATGTGACCGAAAACCCATTTTGCGGGTGCATCCGCGAACTGGCGGAATAACGCAAGCGTGTGACTGTGACCGCCGTTAAAGCTCCAACTGTAGTTAGCGACCATCGAGGAAAATCTTCCGATGTCGCCCTTTCTTATGGACTGCAAGCACATCTGCAACCAAGGACTCCAGTTCTTGTGGCACGCCACAGCGAAAATCACGCCACGTTTGCGGCAGATTTCAATCATTTCATCCGCTTCTGCCAGCGTTCGACAGATCGGTTTGGTTGCATAGATTGCTTTGACCCCCGACTCGGCAGCCGTAATTACTACCTCCGCGCGCTCCGTCGTCTTCGTTGTCACACTGACGATATCTGGGTTTTCCTTGGCGAGCATCTCCTTATAGTCCGTGTAAAGAGCGCTGACGCTCCAGCGGCGCTTGAAATCCTCAAGCTGGTCTTTCGAAACGTCTGAACCAGCCACCAGATCCACACCCTTTGCTTCAATGTATGCCGGCGCGTGCGCCCACGGGTAACGGAATTGAGGACGATGCGTTTGTTCGTCGTCGATAGTGCTGCCTATTCGGCCACAGCCGATTACAGCCGCACGATAGGATGCCATAGATTTTCCTCCCTATTGCGTAATGCGTAATTCGTAATACGTAACCGATTTTCTTACGTGTTACGCATTACTTTACGCTCTTGTCTTTTCTCATGGAAAATTCCTTGGAAGTCTGAGAATCCTCTGATTGGTTCAATGAACTCTCGCCACGCTTGATACATTTACTCTACAGGTTCCCGGTCAAAACTCTCGAACTAAATCGCTTCTCTCCGCCAGACTTCATACGGATTCTCACGGTTTTGGAGCGGGAAAGACACGCGCGTCCCCAACCGCTGGGATTCGTGAACCGCCATAATCATTTCAAGGGCGGCGCGTGCATCGTGTCCGCTCGAACAGTTGCGTACTTCGCCATCCTCGTCTATGGCTTGAATAAGCTCTTCGACAATCATCCGGTTGCTGCGTTCTGTATCGCCCTCCGGCGCATTCTCCCAGTCATCAAGCAGAACACGTTCCCATTTGCCGTTTCCTTCGCCCGGAATCCAAGTTCCGTAGGGATAGATGTACATCTCTCCTTTCGGAGAGTTTCGGAGCGCAATAATCCCCTCACTTCCATGCACCTCAAATCCGAACCAACGCGCGGAGTCTATGCCCCCGGGTGGAATGCCCGCGTGAGTTTCATACGATGCCCGTATCCCATTCTTGAAAACGTAATACCCCGCTGCACCATTCCCAGCCAGGAGACCGACCTGTTCATCGCCCTCCCAGACATCCTCAAGGCTTATCTCCTTTCCGTCTTGGGTGACATGCCCATGCGCCCAAGCAACATCGGAGCCCGCAAAAAACCGCATGCTGTCCAAGATATGTGTCCCCAATACCATTAGATCCATCGCTCCCGCGCGGCGATCGTCCTTGCCGTGACCGCGCATCACGAGAATTTCGCCGATGTCTCCGGCGTCGACCAGCTTCTTGGCGTATTGCTCATAGCCGCTTGCCCGCCGGTGCGCTACCGCTATTTTTACTCCGTTGCGTTCACACGCATCAATCATGGCATCGGCTTCAATCAATGTTCGCGCAAAGGGCTTCTCACAGAAAATGCCTTTCACTCCCGCTTCGGCGCACGCAATTACCATTTCTGCGTGGCAGTCTATCCAGCGCGGGCAAACGCTGACCACATCGAGGTCTGCCTTTTCTAGCATCTCTCTGTAATCAGCGTACGATTGCTCGGCGCCTGTCCGCTCGACGGCTTCCTGCCGTCCGTTCGGATCGGGATCGGCAACCGCAATAAACTTTACATTCGGTATTCCCGCGTAGGCTACGTCCAAGCCGTGGCCATAATTTCCTCCGCCCGTCCTACCAATGGCGCCAGCGCGATAGATTGTGGTCATATGTTTTCCCCCAAAGTATTCAAGATTGACCGTACCAGATTTAAGTGGATGACAACTTTTTTATTATACGTGACTGGTATCCAAAGATCAAGAGCGGATGATTTTTTTGTGAAAGTTGTCATCATGATTTAGATGGAAGGGCGGAGGACGTGAAGGATGAGAGGAATTGCAGGGACGGCGAGGAACTCATGATTATCAAGTCACTGTCCCCTGGTTCGAATGTCATTTTCACTTGACTGTTTCTTCGCCCATAATATATACTTTTTAAAGATTTGCTTAGTAGCAAATATCTCTTGAAAGATCAGATGATCAAATTGCCTTTATGAAAATGGAGAGGGCAATCAGTTAAAACTCAAATGAGAAAGGATAACTTTTGGACATGTTTGCAAGATTTGTAATAATCATTACCGTAGGTTTTCTTCTTGCGGTAATTAGCCCAATCGCGATGGCTCAGCCACCTATACTCGTGCTGGACGCCAACGAAGATGACGATGCCAAGGACGGCTGGACGAACACCGGCAGCGCCGGCGGTGTGGTGCCAACCGGCGATGGAAGACCGGATTACGACAGAGACGGGGGACCGGGCGGTACTGCTGCCTATACCTCGACCGAGTGCAACCACAATTTCTCTAGCGGGGACGACGGATTGGACGGCAGACCCGAATTGTTGGTCTCAAGTTGGACGCTTGAGGTCGTCGCGAAACAGACCGGCACTGCGGTCGATGTTGCCGAAGGCGGTGGCGAACACCACCTAGTCGGATTTTTTGATCAGCCTTGGCCTCCCAATCAGTGGATTGGATATCGCTTTGAGCTAGGTGATCCTGCGGATTTATCGTCGTCTGACCTGCGAATCACACTTGCTGCCGCCAAATCTGGCGGAGTTGACAATAACCAACATCTTTTCCCCGTTGGGACGCTTCCGTTCGGCGAGTGGGCAGTGCTGACCACTACGTTCAACAATGATGACGGCGTGATGAAGACCTACGTCAATGGCGAAGAGCAGAGCGAGTTCGAGACGATTCAAGACTTCGACGACACAATCCCGTTCGATATGATTGGCATCTTCCTGATTCCGGGTGACAATCCCTGCCGCGGCTTCGGCGGTTCCATCTCCAGGGTCAGAATGTGGGATAGAGTGGTTGACGCCGGTGAGTTCGGTACGTCTGTCGAAGTGAATGACAAGCTCGCCACAACTTGGAGCCGTGTAAAATCGGGAAGTTATTAAGCCAAGTCACAACTAGTCTAGGATTGATGTTTTTTCAACCCAAGTTTCGGATGTGGCGATGCCGCGCCGGAACTTGGGTTTTTTGTATGTAGGAATGCAGTGTTGGCGGGCCAAGGGGATTTCTATCGCACTCCTTGTGCAGTCGTTTGATGGATCTCTATCGCAGTCACAATTCGTTCCGGAGAACAATTGGCATTAGGGGTATAATATATAATAATGGTAAATTCAATAAAGACCGTATGCGCTGTTTTTTTAAACACATGAAAAGTCTTCATTTTCTCATTATTGGTATTCTGTTAGCAACGGCGGTTCCGATGGCGGCGGGTTATGTTCCCGAACCCATCCTATATCTTGACGCCGCCGACAATCCGGCACACCCGAAGGCATGGGCAAATCTGGGGACGGCAGGCGGACAGTTGCCCAGTCGCAGCGGCGGGGCAAAACTAGAACCGAATACAGGACCGGATCGCGGACCTGCATACACTGCCAATAGAGGGGGACAATCCTATGGCCATGCCGGTATTTCTCTCTTTTTTGAGGACTGGACGGTCGAGATTTGGGTGAAGCGCAATGGGCCTGCGCCTGGCGGCGGGGAACACCAAATCTTCGGAATGGCGGATCGTCCCTGGCCCTTCAAACAAAGTATTCTTCTCCGATTCGACGGCGCTGAATCCGGTCACATCCGAGCAACGCTTATCACCGAGAAAGGCGGTGGACCAGGTAATACGGACCATGTTGCGCCTAACGGTCTTGACATCGGTGCAAAGCGATGGCACCATGTGGTATTGACGTTCGATAGTCGTTCGCGCTCATTGCAGTCCTATCTCAATGGCAAGGTTCTCGGCAAGGATCCTACGAATCAAAGTTTTGACGGCAAGTTAGAGGTCAGGCGTGTCACTGCTTTCAGATCGGATATCGCCGATCCCGATGATCGAGTCCTCAATGGTTCGATTAGTCTCATCAGGATGTATGACCGGGAGTTGGACGATAACGAAGTCCGCGAAAATTTCAGCCGTCCACGCGCCGCGCAGGCCGTCGATCCTGCCGGCAAGTTGACCACGACTTGGGGAAGGTTGAAGAGGTCCCATTGAGCGAACGTCGACGTGCGAAATGCGCACCACGCTGCTCCTACGTAGCATCAGGCGCCGTAGCAGGCATGCGAACGGCGAGAACCGTGTTCAATGTTTGAACGGAAACGCGAAGCGAAAGAGGGGTAGATGGCAAAACGGGACACGAATTGGTCAATGAGACTGATCGTCGGTTTGTTTCTGATGATAGTGGTAAGTGTGCCCGGGTATGCAATTGATGAAGGCTTGCTGCTCTACCTCACTTTCGACGTGGATACCGGTGATGTCGCGAGAGACATGACGGGAAAGACGAAAGGCGGCAAGCTTGTCGGAGGCACAAAAATCATTACCTCGGGCGCCCATGCCAGGGCACTGGAACTCAATGGAACAGACGGCTATGTGGAAATTGAACTAACCCCTGAAATTATCGAGGCGGAAAGAGATTCATTTACCGCCGAGTTCTGGATGCAAACTCGGGCACAGGGCATTCCCGAGGCTGGACAGTGGTTTATCGGGCTAGGTATATTCGGCGGATTCGGACCCAAGGACCACTTTAACGGACACTGGACACTATTCCTGTTAGACAACGATATCCTGCAATTCAATGTGGTCAACGCCAGCCAGCATTCCAATGACGGCAGGGATGGCGTGTTAATAGAAAAGCCGGTCGTCAACGACGGCGCCTGGCACCACGTGGTTGCCGTTCGCGACGAAGATAAAAAGCAAATTAGGGTTTACATAGATGGCGAATTAGCGGGCGAAGCGCTAGATATCACCCGCGCGCTCAATGCCAAACCGGACGACCCAAAGGCTCGAAAGAAACTCTGGTTGGGGAATCATCTTCAAGTATTTTGGTCTGTGAAATTTGATGAAGTGCGGTTCTGGAATAGGGCCTTGAGCGCCGACGAGATCGCCAAGAATATGAAGTGGTTTTCGGTCGGCGCCTTGGATAAGTTGCCCCTGACGTGGGGCGAGATTAAGGGGGCTTACTAAGCACCAGGGTTAAGGGGCAGCACCAAGCGAGTGCGGACGAGATTTTGCACCGTACGAAGTAGGTCTTGGCTGGCAGGATGGAGAAATCACGCCTAATGTAGGGCGTAACAGATAGGATTACGGGGGACAAAAGATGACGGCATCACATAGTTTATTTATCGGGATAGCGGCTTTCATGCTTCTGACGATAGTTGTCATGCCGGTGGAAGGCATTGATAAAAATCTGCTTCTATACCTCACCTTCGACAATGACACCGGCGGGGTCACAGAGGATGTGACCGGAAAAACAAAAGGTGGAAAACTCGTGGGGGGCACAACAGTGATACCGGCGGGCGTACACGCGAGGGCATTAGAACTCAATGGCACGAATGGCTTTGTGGAGATTGAACTGACCAATGAGATGATTGAAGCCGAGAGAAACTCCTTCACCGCCGACTTCTGGATTCAGACCAAAGCGAAGGGCATCCCACCACCCGAGGGTGTAGAGCGTTTTGTCGGGCTTGGCATCATCGGCGGCTTTGGCCCCAAAACCCACTTCCAGGGCCACTGGTCGATTCTCCTGTTGAATGAGGATTTTCTTCGATTCTTTGTAGTGAATGTGAATAGCTTTGTCAACGATGGAAAGGATGGCGTGATAGCAGAGAGGCCGAAGATTAACGATGGGGTGTGGCACCACATAGCCGCCGTACGGGACGAAGGCAACAAGCAACTTCGACTTTATATTGACGGCAACTTGGCGGGCGAGGCGCAAGATCTGACAAGGTCGCTCAACAGTAAACCGGGTGATGATAAAGCCCGTATGAAGATATGGCTGGGAAATCATCTGGAAGTTTTCTATCCCGTGAAATTTGATGAGGTGCGGTTTTGGAATAAGGCGCTAAGCCAAGAAGAGGTGTCGGCGAACATGACGTCGTTCGCGGTCGATTCACACGGGAAATTGGCTTTGACGTGGGGTGGAGTTAAGAGTTCGTTAGAATAATGGGCGGCAAAGATAAAGTTGGTCATGTACGCGAGGGCTTTCAGACAATCCTCTGAATCGTGAATTGAAGGATTATTTATCCAATCCCCATGATCAACTTAGAGCCTGTTTGAAAAGTACGCATTGTAAGGTGCGTACTGCGCACGCTACAGAATTGTGCGAGAAAGAAACCGAGTTTTCGGGAAAAAACTCGGTTTCGTCATTCTCTTTCCATCCAGAAATCAAGTTTTCAAGAAAAAACTTGATTTCGGTGCTTTCGCGACGCATGATTCAACTCGAAATGACTTTTCAAATGGGTTCTAAGTGTAAGCCGGAGGAATGGATGTTCTTTGAGGAATACAATCTGTATGAAGCCGGAGACTTCGGATACCATGAATGCAGAATCCCGGCGCTGCTTACCACGGCGAATGGAACGATCCTGGCATTCAATGAGGGAAGGAAGTTTACCGGCAGCGATTCGGATCAGATAGACCTCTTTCTTCGGCGCAGTTTGGACGGCGGGGTGAGTTTTGGAGATTTGCAGGTTGTCGTTACCAAGGACGGCTGGGTCTCCGGGAATCCGGCTCCGGTGCAAGATAGAACCACCGGTACGATATGGCTGCTTTTTTGCAGGAACCAAACCGAGAAAGTCTCTACGCTCGAAGTTCCTCGCAGCGTGTGGGTCACCAGCAGCAACGATGACGGCGAAACTTGGAATGAGCCGAAAGAAATCACGTCCTCGGTAAAGCCTGCCCACTGGGCGGCATGGTACGCCACTGGACCTTGCCACGGAATTCAGATGAGAAGCGGACGCATCGTGATCCCCGCCAATCACAGGGAGATTAAACAGCATGAGGAAGATGAGGATGACTACGACCACTCGCACATCATCTACAGTGACGATCACGGCGCGAGCTGGAGATTGGGCGGAAGCGCCGATAGGCATACCAACGAGTCAACGGTATTGGAAACCACCGATGGATGGCTCTATCTCAATTCGCGCAACCAATACTCTTCCAGGGAGAATGTGACTTACCACCGCCGAGTGGCTTGGAGCAAGGACGGTGGGGAGAGTATTTCGCCCAGTGTCAGTGATGCCGGACTTCCGGAACCCAGATGTCAAGGGAATGTGTGCAGGTACACGCTGGGGGAAGATGGACCTCCGGGACGAGGTAAGAACCGCGTGCTCTTCACGAATCCGGGCGCCCCGCAACCGCGTGAACGGAACTATCTTACGATAAGTTTAAGCTACGATGAGTGCCGATCCTGGCCCGTATCTAAAGTGATCTGCGAAGGACCTTCGTCCTACTCCGATCTCTGTGTTGCGCAGGACGGCCCCATTTGCTGTCTCTACGAAAAGGGAAACAGGGATGGCAAAGGGATTAGCACATACAGCGGGGACATCTCGTTTGCACGATTCGACTTGGAGTGGCTGACAGATGGAGCGGATTCGCTTTGACGCGAAAAACTGCGCCGGGCGTGGCAGATCCCCCGTCCTGAGTTACAACACGATATTCAGAGTTTGTTTGATCGGTGGAAGAGAATCTTTATCGCATTTTCTGCGCGGAGATGATTCCTGAATCTCGGGGTATCGGGCGTGATCGGCCTGTTAAGGGCGTTTTACAACCACATTAACTGGACCCAACAGCAACTTAGAACCTAACCCGCGAATCAAAAAAACAACTAGAATCCACCTTAGCCATTCCAACTTTGGACAAAATCCTCTACCTCAAATCCCGTAGGCATCTCCGTCAGCCGGTATCGCATGACTCTAGACCCCCTATCGACGACGCACCGCTCAATCTCAGCTTCTATTTTCTCAAACAGGATTGAAAAACGCTCCCGGAGCTGATTCGCTTCCTCCGCGGAAAAACGCTGAGCAAAATCCCTAATCGCGTGGAAACCGATCCGGTGCTCCCCTGTGGCTTTAATTTGTTCCTCCAGTGAAAGATTGACGTTCTCCAGAGATTTCAACGTGTGCAGCTTGTCAACCCACTTCGATAGGAACACGACGCACACCATCCGCCCTTCACTCCCCGGATGCAACGTTTCCAGTCCGCTCATGAAACCCACCCTATCTCCCTTCAGGATGGCGCGAAGGGTGGACTCCACCACATCGCACTGTTCTTGGTACAACCGAGCAAACTCTCGAAACCGGTCGCGTATTCTTCGCGGGAGAGAATTGGTGAATTCCAATTCCCAGCCATGTGCATTAACAACCGGGAATACCGGGCCGCCCAGAGCGCGATAGCCGAGATGAACCGTGCGCCGCAACTTCGTACTGTAGTTGCTGCCCCAGTGCAACATGAAGTGGGTATAGACAATCCCATCCCCCGCTTTGAGCTCAACTGGCGTGCCTCCCGGCATCGGCTGCTGCGGGTTCGTTAGCAGGTGTTGGTGTTCCTCCTCGGTATTTGGGCGGGCGTGACTACCCGGCACCACCCAAAACACACTGTCATCATACAACGGGATGTTCCACTGGACATAGCCGGGTGCGTTTGCCAGCATGTCCATCTGCATACCGCGCAAGGGCGCTTGCGCAACGGGATTTATATCGCGATGCCAACTTGCAGGCCCATGGTCTCGCGGAGGACTGCACATCAGTGCCATCAGGGTGACCGCTGCATCCGACGAACGCATCAGTTGTTGGCTCACTCCTAGTGTGTTCTCATGCAGGCGAAACTCCACCGTATTCGAGGTTTTTTCGTTAACGACCTCGTTGAAAAATACCCTCGGTTGGGCGGCAGTTTCCCAAGTTCCGCCCGGCGGGTCGTCCGGTTTGCGCTCACGCCGCCACACCGCCTTCTGTCGATCAACGAGCACCTCAAAACTCGCACGGAGCGCATCCAATTGATCTGGCGGGATGACCTGCGGCAGGATGATGAATCCGTCGTCCAAAAGTTGCTGTGGGTTGACTTTCATTTTTTGTATTTTTGAACAGATCTTCGGCTTATGTGATCCCAACTTATAACACTTAGCTAAAAAACGTTGGATATGATGATTTGATCATGTCTTCATTCTCCGTGGGCGGGGCATCTTGCCCCGCCTTGGAAAGCCTTGATTAACGCTATTAATGCACTGAATATATAGGAAAATGGCATTACTTCCAATTCAATGACTTTGAACGTCATCGGGCGACACTACCCGATCACGACAATCCCCAAATCTTCTCCGCTGTGCCGCCCAATAACAGATCACGATCAGTGATAATCCGTAGGTTGGGTTGAACGGCACCAACCAAAAAACGCCCGGCGTTCCACCTAGGTTCTGATGCTCAATCATGCTCAAGACCTCACCACGCATAGTGAAACCCAACGGACACGCGATTCAGGAAACCTGAAGGTTGGGTTTCACTCCCTCTACCCACAAGACAGTGTTGTTGTAAGGCGAATACTCTCTTGGCGTTCACGCGAATTCGTGTTTGACCGTTCAACCCAACCTACGCGACTGACGACACATCTTGCTCATGACAGTCGCCAAATCTTCTCCGCTGTGCCGCCCAATAACAGATCACGATCAGCTTCATTCAGAAACGGCAAGCCTTCGCGGATCAGTCTGAGTTCCTCGCTCAACGAGAGCCAGTTGTGCTTGATGCGATGATGGCCCGGATATCCGGTGCCCCAGACTGCCCTTTCCGCGCCAAAGGCATTGAGCAGAGCTTTAATAAACGGGTGTACATCCTCAAACGGAAAATCTTCACTAGACCGGCCGGCTATGTCCGATATCTTTACATATACATTCTCGTACTGCGCGAGGGATAGTATCGGCTCAAACTCCGACATGCCGCTCGATATCTTCGGGGCACCCATGTGATCGAGAATCAGTATCAGGTTGGGATACTGTCGGGCAATTCCTTCCACCTGATCGGCAAAGGCGGGATTGAGATGGAATTGAATCACGGCGTCGAGCGCGTCAATTTCCTCCCACATGGCGCGATTCTGATCGGTGAGGAGAATCTTTTCATCACGATAGTAGAGCGGGTGGAACCGAAATCCGGCGAGGTTACGTTCATTAACCCAGTACCTGACGAGTTCGGGGTTGTCCGCATCCTGCGGATCGATCAGCCCGTGCCCGACGAATCTGTCCGGAAAACGTGATACAGAATCCGCAATGTAGCCGTTGTCCCATGTGGACCAGCTCGTTTGCACCAAGACACACCAATCAACACCGTGGACATCCATTTCGGCTAAGAGCTCATCCGCAGTGCCCGGCTCGTCCGGATACGATTTCCAATTCGGTGCGGTCGGTCCAATAGGGTACTTGGGCGGATCAA
>CBDDPW010000017.1:0-189620 GCA_965232535.1 Candidatus Poribacteria bacterium | reverse complement strand
CGGAATAATGGGTTCCAAAGGCTACTTTCTGCTGGAATCAAAGAGTCTGAAACTCGGAGAGTCGATGGATGTGGGAAAGTACACCCTGACGATGGAGGACGCTTTTCGGGAACGGCACTCAAATCACACACGCTCCGGGGTTGTTGTTGCTGTCGAGAAAGGTGGAAAACAGATTGGCACCATGCGTCCGGCACGCGGCTTCTATGATAGGGCCGGTCAAGGCGAACAGGACACCATAGAATCAGCCATCCGACATTTCGGACTGAACGATCTCTATATCGCTTTGGGACCGCTGCCGGAAGACGTGCCCTCCTTTGTTCGGTCGGGACAGCTCGTCCCGCTTCAAGTTTACCACAATCCCCTCATCAATCTCGTTTGGATAGGTGTCGGAGTTATGACGATTGGCGGGTTCGTTGCTCTAACCGAAAAGCATCAAATAAAAGAACGATCAAGTGAGTGAATAGCGAATGCGATAGAGATCCCAGGGCGATGGAGGGGAGAGACATTGTCCTTCCCGCTCCAGAGGAGCGGTATACGAATACCTACGACAAACCCAGTAGCTACGGGAGTTTACAAGATTTCAATAAAACCTGTAAAATCCCAAAACGGGTGCGGAGAGTAGGTTAAATACTTACTAGACCGACACAAGAAACCCGATCTACCACGCCGGTAGGTGCGGTTTCTAACCGCACCGATACCCAATATTCAATCATATTTACTTGCCGAAAAAACCATTTAAAGTAATTCTTCAGGTAGATGGTAAACACTGACACCTGCTTCCCGCTCGGTTTGGATTGCCAAATCCACGGCTAATCCAATCAACTCTTCAATGCGCGGGAACCGCAAGGTGTAAATATCTCGTTGACCAATACAAAAGAGATGACGTCACTCCAACCTCTACGCATACTTCTTGTGATTGGATTAACGCTCGGAGCCAGTGCCCGCACCCTATCCGCTAACGAAACAAACGACGGCGTAGGACTGCCGATTGACGCCCAGCTAGAACAGTTGAAGACGAGTGTGTACTGCTACTGCGGATGCACAAGGGAGACAATCCAAAAATGTGTGTGCCTAACAGCCCGACAGATTGAGGATGATTTTCGCAATCGTCTGCTAGCCGGCACTACCGTTGAACAGATTCGTAATGATTACCTCGACAAGTATGGCACACAGTTCAATGCTCTCATGCCGCCTACCGGCTTCAACCTTGTCGCTTACATAATGCCCGTCATCATCATCGTTCTGATTGGAGCAATCATTTTTTTGGTAATCAGATCGAAAACGCGTTCCTCAATGACCACAAAACCTGAGCGTCCGGAAAAAAGCACGGCTGTGTCCGACGACGTACAAAAACAAATTGAAGCTGAACTTCAAACCCTGAAGCAAGATCGATAGAATAACTACGATCAAGCGAGTGGATAGCGAGCGCGATAGAAATCCTAAGGCGATAGAAATCCCATAGAAATCTTCAAGGTGCGTAGAAGACAACATATAGAGACATGAGGAAACTTTCTACAGACAACCAAAAATGGCTTGGCTATCGATTATTCAAACAGGTTCTATAGGGAGTTTTTCGTGATGTCGTTAATAATCTTGTGGATCCTGCTGCTTGGAATACCTCTCTTAGTCTATCTTTGTTTACCGCTGCGGTTTAGGGGACGCCCGGCGCCCGAACTGGATGCCGTTGAATCTGGCATGGATCTGTTGCTGCGCGAACGTGAGCGCAGCTTTTCTGCGCTCGCGGACCTTGACGAAGATTACGAAGTTGGCAAACTATCGGAGCAAGACTATCAAACATTGAGAGCGCAACTCCTTGAAGAAACCGCCGCAGTCGTAACACAAATTGAATCCTCAGGGATGATTTCGGTTGAGGAAGAAATCGAAAGATATAGAAGGACAAAGGGTGAAGGTTGAACCGATTATGCAGATATTCCGGTCGCCGCAATCGCCAAATAGCCAATCGAAGGCCGAGTGCCGCAGATCGCCTGCGATCTTACACATTCCGCTATTTATCTTCGTGGTTTTCTGCTTCACATCTACCCACTTAATCTGTCTCCCGTCTGCTGCCGCCCAAAACGCGACAGGGACTATAAAAGGGAGAGTTATCGATAGCCAAAGCAACACACCGCTTGGAGATCAGAAGGTGACGTTAACGATTCACCAAGGTGCGGAGACGCAGCAGCGTGAAACAGTGACGGCGAGCGACGGTTCTTACAGCTTCGATAACCTGGCATTTGGAATGGAAACGTACTACAGCGTTTCGACCACCCACGAAGGTAAAGAGCACGTGGAAACCGACTTGGTGTTGTCGACCTGGGTGCCGGAGTCCAACGTAGACATCGAAATTGGGAAATTCACCGACGATTATTCAGTGGTGAAAGTTCGCCAGCACACGATCATCATCGCGCCGCCCCCGCCTGACCATGCGCCCGACGGCGCCGTGTCGATAATGGAACTCATCCAAATCGAAAATACAAGCGAAATGGAATTCCAAACAACGGTCAACAGCCAATCGGTGGGAATGCACCTGAACTTGCCGAACGGTCATGAAGGTCTCCAGATTGACTCTATGATTAGCAAAGATCTTGCCCTGGTATCGAACAAATTGATATCCAAACAGCCGCTAGCCTCGGGGCGATTCGGATCGGGATTCTCCTACATCATGCACGTAGATGATTCCGGATTGAACCTGTCACGAACGTTGACCTTTGATACTGACCAGCTCTATGTCTTCATCACGGAGGGATTGCCGCTCGCGCCTCAATCACCCATTTTGGGCGCAAGTCGCCGAGAACAGATTCACGAGACAATTTACAATATTTACGCCACAGACCCAGCCAGCCCGTTGCCTATCGGCAAGACTGTCAGTCTTAATTTCAAGGTTGCCCCGGTCGCAGCTGCGAAGGGAAATGCGGGGATAAGCGCAGGGCAACCCGCAAGCGCCAAGATGATCGCCCTGATCGCCTTTGCAGCGGCGTGTGCCAGCGGCTTCTTGGTCGCGGCTATCTTCATGGTGAGATCAAGCACAACTCACGAAACTGGACCGGGGAAAACTCAAACCAATCCCGATGCGAGTTGGATTAACAAGCTTGGTTCCGAGGACCTCGATTCTGCTCGAATTGCGCGGTTTGAGATGGTCACACGCCTTGACGAGATGTACAAGAATAAAGAAATATCGGAGCGGGTGTACAACCGCTTGCGGAAAGAGCAAGTGGATCGCCTTACCTCCATTCTCGAGAAAACTCGGAGACCAGATTAACAATAATGGAACAAAGCCGCGAAATAGAAGAGCTAGTCGAAGAATTGGGCGATGATGACGCCGAGATCCAAGATGCCGCAATTTCGACTCTGGTTGAAATTGGTGCCAACGCTGTTCCGGCGTTGATAGAGGCGCTTGGAGATGATATCTGGGATGTATGCGATGGCGCCGCCGACGCGCTTGCTCGAATCGGCGAACCTGCCATCCCGGAGTTAATTGAGACGCTGGGAGATGAGATAAAGCATCGGAGCTTAAATGCCGCCGACGCACTCGGGCGACTAGGCGAACCAGCGGTCCCGGCACTGATTCAAGCACTGGGTGATTCCTATCAACCCGTACGCGAAAATGCTGCGAGAGCGTTAGGAATAATGCGTTACTCCGCTGTCAGCGCTATTCCGGCATTGACGCAAGCCCTACGCGACGAGGATGTGGAGGTCCGCACCAACGTGGCTATTGCACTCGCTCGCCTCGGGGAATCCGCGAACGGCTGCCGTCCCGGTGCTAACCGAAGTTCTGCACGATGAATCCGAGCGAGTTCGTGAGCACGCTGCCTATGCGTTAGAACAGATTGGCACGCCGGAAGCGGCTAGCGCTTTGAACCGGTTGTAAGAACTGTTCTTATGCATGGGACCGCCCTCGTACCGTTCCGTGGCTGTTCGGATCAAGCGATTGTAAAATGTACGCGATAGTAAATCCCGTTCGATAGACATCCCCTTCCTTCCGTAATCGAGATATGTTGAACCTCGACCTCCTCTCGTTTTTCACGACATGCCCGACTAAGCGCGAAGGAGAGGGCACACCTACAGTTAACAACCCGGTACACTCCATCCATGCAAATAATAGAATTCAGTTGAAATCCCAAGCGTAGATGTGTTATCCTTATGATTGAGTGTTGCCAAGTTGCCCACCAATCGGTATCACCCAACTATTAAAACATATCGGACCCGTAACCTAAACGATAACGGTAAACTGAATGAAACGTCGTTTTATGCTTAATAATGATATGTTCATTTAAGACCAAAGTGGCAGTTTATTGGCAAGAAAGGATTAAAGATGGCAAAATTTGACTTCGCGATTGCAATTGGCGGGGCCGCTGGGCAGGGAATCGCTACCCCGGGCAATATTCTCGCTAGAATTTGCGCGCGTCGCGGTCTCCAGTTTTTTTCTTACAATTCCTATCAGTCTATCATCCGTGGCGGTCATATCTTCCTAACCACGCGAATCAGCACAGAACCGGTTACAAGTCACGGGGATAAGATTGATCTGTTGTTCTGTTTGAACCAAGATACCATGGATCGCCACCTTCAGCATGTTGCGCCGGGCGGCACGGCGATTTTTAATAGCGACACTATCAAGCCCGGAGAAGCTTCTGAAGGACTTCAACTGTGTCCAATGCCGGTAAAGGAGCTTAGTAACAACAATCGAAATAAGTTGGTGCAGAACACGGTGGCGCTTGCTGGTGTACTCCATCTACTTGGCTTGGAATTCAAGTTATTGGAGGAAATCCTGACGCTCCAATTCAAGCGAAAAGAACAAGCTGTTGTTGATGAGAACGTCGATGTAGCTCGCGCCGCGTATGAATATTCCGTAGAAAATTTCGTTCCCTTCTCGACCCCACTCCCTCAGAAAGACAAACCCCTGGCTCAGGTTGGTGGCAACGAAGCGCTCGCCATGGGTGGCGCTGCTGCGGGTGTCAATTTCTACTGCGCCTATCCGATGAGCCCTTCCACCGGTGTTCTTCACTGGATGGCTGAAAATGCAAACGACTTGGGAATCATGGTGAGGCAGGTTGAGGATGAGATTGGCGTCATCAATATGGTGATTGGTGCCGCGCATGCCGGCTGTCGTGCCATGTGTGCCACTTCCGGCGGCGGCTTTGCGCTCATGACTGAAGCGGTTGGGAGCGCCGGAATGATGGAAATACCGATGGTAGCCATTAACGTCCAGCGCGCTGGCCCATCAACTGGTGTCCCGACCAAAACAGAGCAAGGCGATTTATGGCAGATGTTGGGTGCGAGTCAAGGGGATTTTCCAAAGATTATCGTTGCGGTAACCAGCATATTGGATTGCTTCAATACAATTCCGGAGCTATTCAATCTGGTCGACAAGTACCAATGTCCCGGTCTTGTTATCACCGATCTTTCAGTGTCGGAGGGTTACGCGACTGTCGATCCGGACGACATCAACTGGGAGCAGCCAATCGACCGCGGCGAGCTAATCACCGAAGCCAATGACACCGGAGAAAAGTATCTACGCTATGAGCTTACAGAGAGCGGTATCTCTCCGCGGGCAATTCCTGGCACGCCGGGACATTTACATGTCGTCGCGACAGATGAACACGATGAGGACGGAGGGTTAATCAGCGACGAGTTCACGAATCCACACATACGCCGCGCGATGGTCGAGAAACGCCAGCGGAAAATGGAACCTGTCAATTCGCTAATCGACCCGCCCGAGTTGGAAGGACCAGAGAACGCGGAGGTAACCCTTATCGGTTGGGGAACCACCAAAGGTGTGATTGAGGAAGCAGCAAGCCTCTTGACTCAAGAGGGAATACCTACCAACCAACTCGCGATAAAATGGATTGTGCCGCTGCATGTGGAGGAAATCACACAAGCGCTTTCGAAAGCCAAGCGAACGATTATTGTAGAAAACAACTTTACGGGGCAATTCGCGCGTTATTTGCGCGGTGAAACCGGTTTTGATGCTGATGGCCACATTCGCAAATACGATGGTGAACCGTTTATGCCGCACCACATTGTCGATGGGGTCAAAGAGCAGGTAGCTGGCAAAACTGACTTGTATGTCCCATATCAAGAGATTGTAGTCTAATTAAGCAAGGAGGACAACATGGCATCGGATAAACCCATTAAAGCGGCACCGACGGCAAAAGATTTCAAGGGAGATGTAGCCCCCGATTGGTGTCCGGGATGTGGGGATTTTGGTGTTCTGAGGGCACTCGAGTTGGCGTGCGCGAAGTTGGGACGTGAACCCCACGAATTTGTCACGGTTAGTGGTATCGGCTGCTCGTCGAACCTGCCCGGTTACATCAACACCTACGGGATGCACACGCTTCATGGGCGGGCGTTAGCCGTAGCGACGGGAGTCAAGCTCGCCAACCATGATTTGACTGTAATCGCTACTGGCGGCGATGGAGACGGCTATGGCATTGGCGGCAACCACTTTGTTCATACCATGCGGCGTAACGTCGATCTGCTGTATATAGTCATGAACAACCAGATCTACGGCTTGACAACAGGACAAGTTTCTCCTACAAGTAGAATCGGTATGAAGACCAAGAGTACGCCCTTCGGTAGTGTTGAGGGGCCCGTCAACCCGTTGGCGATGGCAATTGTGACAGGCGCATCCTATGTTGCTAGAGGATTCAGTGGAGACACTAAGCATCTCGCGGAATTGATGTATAGGGGCATGGAACACAAAGGATTTGCATTGATCGATGTCTTTAGCCCATGCATCACCTACAACAAGGACAACACTTTCGCCTTCTTCAAACAGACGGTAACCAAACTCGAAGAGGCAGGACACGACCCCACGGATTGGAAAGCCGCCATCGAGCACTCAATGGCATGGGGCGACGAGATTCCAACCGGGCTATTTTATCACGACACAAGCCGGCCTACGCTGGATGAGGCAGAACCCGTTCTTGGCGAAGGCGGTCCTCTTGCCCATCGAAATCTCGGGGTAACAAATGAACAAGGCACTGCAATCATCAGAAAAATGATGTAACCCGATTCCTCCGGGTGCTTGGTTTTTGTAGGGTGGGCATTGCCCACCATCTCCGGAAACGTCGGCTGCACTGCACATCCGATTCAATCGTCATTTGCAATCGCGCTGTGAGGCGGTTCGTTGTATTGATGATAAAGTCACCACGTATTGTCCATCGGTGATTGTCGGGATTGCGTGAATCACTTGCTTGTCTCTATGGAATTGATTAAAACGTAGCCGAATCTTTAGTTCCGGTTTCGATCCTATACAGCCTGAAATCCGCACCATGATTTCAGGCTGTTTTTTTGTTAAAAAGAATGGAACGATTCTTAATAGCACCCCATTATTCCTATCGGAATAATTCATTCAGCAAGTAACACTCGTATTTGGATTTATGACAGGCTTTGAGAAGGTGGTCCTTCGTAGAAGGGTTTCACTCCAGAGGATCAAGCGAGTGATAAGTTGTAGGGTGGAATCAAGCGAGTGATTAGCGAGCGCGATAGCAAGTCCCCTGCCCACCATTCCTTGTAAGGCGCAATCAAGCGACTAGATAAAGAGATCAAGCAAGCGAATTGTGCGCGCGACAGCAAATTCTGCGATAGAGATCCCCAATGTCTGTAGAAGGCGACGAACCTAATTCCTGCACTCCAGCGGAGTGCAATGTCGAGTGTTATTTGAGAGTCATTTACATTCATATTTACACATATTATGATTGTATGTTAATCAACGATGACGATGTGTGAATTACCCACAATATCGGAGGTGCCTTGTAGCGTAAACTGTTAGTTTGCGCATTTCACGATGTAACAGATCAACTGAGATTAATCGAATGGACAATGAGCGCAGCAGTAGAACCATAGCAAAGGCGATGGAACTCTTGGTGCGAACGTGAATCCCATGCAATAGAGATCCTGCAGCATGCTTCTAGAATTACGACAGCCCCATCATTTGCTCCAGAAAAATGACAAGTTAAGAGTAGAGCCGCAAGAAATCTTCCGCCCTTCCATCCTTCCAATCCTAACCATCCTAGTCGATGCGGACGATATGCTCGAATATTTAAATTTGCTCACAGAGTCAGACAATACTATTACGTTATAAATATCACAACGATTGTTATTCCTCCCCTCCGCGTTCCTCATCTGCCCCCAAAGATTATGCCTTCCGTAACCCCCACCCAAATAATTCGTATAAATAAACAGTCCGCACGATTTTCCTTCATCGATAGAGGAGGCTTGCTCCGGCAATCAAAAACACGACTTGTCTAGTCTGTCGGACCACCGCGTCATACCCGGTGGGTGGAAACCTAACTGCTTTTCCTGTTCGACTGATTCACTGATTAATCCCATGGCTGCCTGCATGACAATACCCTTTCTACCGCAACTATTTTGCCCGTCCTCTTCCATCTGCCTATTATGTTGCTTCAAGCGACCAAAATAACAAAACGCTTTGGTCATCGCACGGTTCTTGACGAAGTCGATATCGAGGTTCAGCCAGGAGAAGTTGTCTCAATTCTTGGGGCCAACGGTGCGGGAAAAACGACTCTCATCAGAATCCTTTCAACACTTCTCAAACCCGTATCCGGCAATTTACAGATTGCTGGCGCGAACGCCCTTGACGATCCTTTTGGTGTTCGTCAAATGCTCGGAGTCGTAGTGCACGAACCACTTGCCTATCTTGAATTGACTCCCTACGAAAACCTTAAATTTTTTGGAAAATTATATGCGGTTGATTCGTTAGAGCGGAGAATCACCACGCTCCTTGACGAGGTTGGGCTGACACGGTTCGCGCATGAACGGATGGAAATATTTTCGCGTGGCATGATTCAGCGATTCATGATAGCCAAAGCGCTCATACATGACCCGACCCTTCTGTTCCTTGATGAACCATTTTCAGGCCTTGATGTCGCTGCAAAGCAATTTGTGTTGGATCGAATTCATCATGAACGCGCACGGGGCAAAGGAATTGTGCTGACGACACACGAGACACAGTTGGGTTATCTCGCAGGCACACGATTTCTTTTTCTGCTAGACGCACAGCTCAAGTCGATTGCCAGAAAAGACGAAATTGCGCTTGATGAATTGTCCTTCCAATATGATCAGAGCCTTAAACAACACCAGATGAAATGAGAACATTTCACCAAATCGGTTGGCTAGTTCGCAAAGATGTTGCACTCTTCTTTCGCACGAAGGACACCTTGGTTTTAATCTTCGTTTTCAGCGTGCTCGTAGTGCTAATTTTTAGTCTTGCATTCGGACCAATATTTCCTCAAGATGTTGAAGATCGAGGAAAACTCGCAGCTAGTGTATTATGGGCAGCTTTTGCCTTCGCCGGGATTATCTTGTTGAACAGATCTTTTGATGTTGAGCGGGCGAGTGGAGCACTGCAAGGAGTCAGATTAACCGGCGTCGATCCGAGCAATCTTTATCTGTCCAAAGTTGTAAGCAATCTCATCCTCCTCGCTGTTTTGGAAGCGGTGATAACCCCGGTCGCACTCCAATTCTTGGAGACGCTGGATACGCTGACGTTTGGTACGCTCATGAAACTAATCGGCGTCCTCGCTATAGGCACGCTCGGATTCTGCGCAGTTGGTGTAACGATTTCAGGCATTTCTACCAGCACGCATGGGGCGGAGAGCCTTTTGTCTGTCATCCTGCTGCCGCTGATATTCCCTGTCATAATGGCGGGGGCGAAATGTACGGTGTCACTACTTACGACGGGAGGACTTGAGGGAAATTTTTGGATTTCGACGTTGGTCATCTACGGTGTTGTGTTTTTAGCAAGTTCGTATCTCCTCATTGAGTTTGTGATTGAGGAATGAGAACAGTACGACCTCATAATTCATTAAAATCTGTAATGGTCGGTCAGATGCGAGATGCTCAGTTGTGTTTCCCGCTCGGCTTGGATTGCCAAATCCAGCCCTTGACCGATCAGATGGTCAATCTGAAGGGTTTGGTCTCCCAAAACCCATGTGAGCGAGGAAACCTCGCTCCTACGATATAGGGTCGCGCTAGGCGGTGGAGATTTGCAAATATCCCAAATCGCCTCAAGGCGCGTTAGGTCGAAGCTCGACTTTGTACATTTGTAGGGTGGGCACTGCCCACCATTCCTCGTAAGGTGCGCACCGCGCACCAGCCTTTGAAAGCGTCAGTGGCGCGACAGGTGTATAGCAACAACGGATCGCCCTACATCAAAGCCCCAGCGGGGCGACAGGTAATGGCACTCAAATGCCCTAACTGGCTTCGCTATTTACTTTTAAACAAGCTCTAAGACTCGAAATAGAGATGAATTCAATGTGTAAAATATCAACGAAACCTGATACAAAATTCACTAAAACTTGAGTGTGGAGGACCGATTGACAAAAATAAAAAATGTTCACGCACGCGAAATTCTGGACTCTCGTGGAAACCCGACCGTCGAAGTGGACGTTAGATTAGAGTCAGGCATAGTGGGACGGGCAGCCGTACCCTCCGGCGCATCAACCGGTGAACACGAGGCAGTGGAACTTCGCGATGCCCATCCATCACGCTACCTCGGAAAAGGAGTGAGGAAAGCGGTTGAAAATGTCAACACCACTATTGCCGGGCAGTTGGTCGGATCCGACGCGACAGATCAGACTGCCATAGATCGAACTCTGATTGATCTTGACGGAACAACAAATAAAGGAAGACTTGGCGCAAACGCAATTTTGGGTGTTTCCCTTGCCGTTGCTAGAACCGCCGCCAGTCATCTCGGATTACCGCTTTACAGATATATCGGCGGTGCCAATGCGAAGGAGCTTCCGCTCCCGATGATGAATATCTTGAATGGCGGTTCACATGCGGACAACAATGTGGACATCCAAGAGTTCATGATCATGCCGACGGGCGCCCCATCGTTTTCCGAGGCATTGCGTACGGGTGTGGAAATCTTCCACAACCTGAAGACGGTGTTACGCGAACGAGATTACAGTACCGCCGTCGGTGATGAGGGTGGATTCGCGCCGGATCTTGAATCAAACGAAGAGGCGCTGCTCGTAATAATGGAGGGAATCGAGCGAGCCAACTATACACCGGGTGTGGATGTGATGTTGGCATTGGATCCCGCTTCAAGTGAATTCTATAACGATGGCATCTATCGACTTCAAGCGGAGGCCAAACCCAATAAATCCTCGGAAGAGATGGTTGACTTCTATGCTGAGCTGACCGAAAAATATCCGATTATCTCAATTGAAGACGGCTTGGCAGAAGACGATTGGGATGGGTGGGAAATGCTGACGCGGGCAATCGGAGATAAAGTTCAGCTCGTTGGTGACGATCTTTTTGTGACGAATACAAATCGACTGCAGCGGGGAATCGATCAGGGCATAGCCAATTCGATTCTTATCAAGTTAAATCAGATTGGCACGTTGACCGAGACGCTTAGTGCAATCGAACTCGCAAAGAAATCTAACTATACAGCCGTGATTTCACACCGTTCCGGTGAAACAGAGGATACTACAATCTCGGATGTTGCCGTCGCAACGAATGCCGGGCAAATCAAAACCGGATCGCTCTGTCGAACGGATAGGACGTGCAAATACAATCAATTGTTGCGAATTGAGGAGGAACTCGGCGAACAGGCGCTCTTCCGAGGAGAAGATGTTTTTTTAAATCTCAAGAGCGGCTAACTAAATTGCCGATACGATTAGTGAGGTTCAATTGACACTCATCACAATCAAATAATCAAGGGAGTACTCACGCATTCTCCGTCGTAGGGGTTGGGTTTCCTCCTCGATCGATGGGCGATAGAGATTCTTGTGCGAAAACGATTCTGCAGCGACTGCGTTAGAACTCCCATACGGAACCCTTCTCGGTTGAGCATTCATCTGGTTATTTACAAGCTTCAACGCAGACAGCCTTAAAATTACCCAGCAACTATAAAAAGGAAAGAAACCATGCGTAAATTTCAACTGGTCCTGTGCGTTCTTGCAGTTCCGCTTCTAACTGCAAGCATACTAAATCTCTCACAGGAATATCACGATTGGGAAGAAGCCCGGTACCTTCAAGAGCGTTCTCAGGATGAACTGAAAGATCTTGCGATTGAACGCGATCTCCTGAAGGCTCACGTCGAAAAACTGAAAACGGACAAACTCGCTAAAGAGCAGCTTGCACGGCGTCTGGGTTACGTCAAATCTGACGAAGTCATCTACGAAATCGCCAATACCGCGGCGGAAGAGACTTCGGACAAGCCGCACACGAGATGATTTTCAATCATTGCAAAAGCCGGAGCAGTCGATACTGAGAAAGAAGTCGCGGTCAAATGCGCTTCAAACTAGTTTGGACGCCTCGATATAGGCGCGTAAGTGTGTCAGAGCGCAGCCACTATTGATGGCATGCCTCGCCCGCTGGAGCGCTTCATCTACATTGGGGCAGATTCCCAACAAATAATCGGTCATCGCGGTATTAAGCACGATTCGATCATAGACATGTCCCCTCTCTCCGGACAACGCCGCTAATCCGGCTTCGGCAAACGTCTCAGGACTTGTTGAATCAATTCGCGGGTTCCGCTCATAGTTGAATCCGAAAGTCTGAGGATTGACATCAAGTCTGAATTCCTCACGCTGCCCACCAATTCTCCGAAATCCTTGCGAGTAGTTGACTGCCATAAAATCTTCCGTGGATGGCTTGCCTAGTCGCAAGGTGTAATGGCTCGTCCCCTCCTCGCCTCTTACGGCAAGCGCGGCTTGAAATCCGCGCTCCCACGCGAGATTCAGCAGCGGCTCTTCGTAGCCGGGATGGTAATAGCCGATAACGAAATAGTTTGTGTTCGGTGACTTGAATAGTTGCTGCGCCTTTTCCGTTGCCGCCCAGGGTGGACGCTTCTTGATGTGCACCCGTAATTCGCGAATTCCGTAAGCCGCCGGAGAATATTCTCGCTGACTTACGTATGCAAAACGGACATTCTGATCCTCAATCAACACCTTCGACTTGTCAAGACTGAGGTCTGTCCGAGCGCCTAGCACTCGCAAGATTCCCTCTTCCGTCACTCCGCTTTTCGGCGGCATCTCGTCAACTCCGTGCAACACCGACGCTTCCCCAAGGGCGGCGCGTACGGCAGCCACAAAAAGAGTTGGACGGAAATAGCGTGTCGCCCCGTCGAACGGCTCTCCAAAGTGCGTCAGCGAATCCACCGAAACATGCCGTACCTGTTCTGGACCCAAAAAAGCATCCAAATATCCACGCACCTCATCGTAAGTTTCACGATTCATCCGCTGTCCAATCAGTGCAGCTGCCTTCAATGCAGGTTTCACGTTCTCGCTCAGAATTGCTTCCCCCATCGCGCGCGTTTCACCGTAACTCAGATGTTTACCTCTCAGAATCTTCTCCAACGCTCGCGTGACAATTTCCTCTTCGGGGGTCAGCGGCGCATATCCACGATCAGGATTCATGATGAACTGAATCTCTTCGGGAAGTTCTGTCTCAAGCTGCGCCCTGAACCTCTCAAACGCCTCAATTTCGCGAGTGTTCCACCGCGTCTCTGCCGGGAAGTGTTTTCGAATCGTCATCGCCGCGAAGAACGCTCCCATCTGTGCCCCTGAAACCGCTTGTTCGGGTAGAAGTCCGCCCTTCACGGACTGCAGGATGGCGTTGAGGATAGCATCCGGTTGTATCGTATCCGTGGATTTCGACCCCATGGGGCGCGTCTGATGGGGCCCCGTGCAGACCCTTGCTTGTGCTTCCAACACATCCTCGTTGGGCCCCGCATACCGTTTCGCATACATAGCTATTCTCCTCTACCCATGTCCAAATGGTCTCGCACCCGGCGCTGATGAGAATCAAGTGTGAAGTTTTGGGGGATTCAAACTAATCTGATGTAATGATAGCACAGCATAACACCGGAAACAAGCGAAGCTCCTTGTTACCGTAATTGTTGCCACTACGTTTACAGAACGTCCACTTCAATCAAGGAATTCGTAGGTTGGGTTGAACGGAAATTCGTTAGTAATCGCTAATCTTGTAACAGTTTTCGAGTGCCTATTTCGCTTGAACGCGCCAAAATTTGAGTGAAACCCAACATGAATCGTACGGCCTACCACCATGAGACTTCCTCTGCAATTAGATGCGTTTCCCCTGCTTGGTACCGTAATTATTGCCACTACGTATGTAGAACGTCCTCTTCAATCACGCGAGTGGATAGAGAACGCGATAGAAAATCCTGTGCGATGTGTAATCTCGATGGAGATTACACAGGTAGGTAGCAGCCAGCACTGAAAACATGGGAATTCAATCACAACTTTTGCATTGACAAGTGTAAGAATCGGGAGTATCCTGTAATTACTCACTGTGGGAAAGTTTTAGTCAGTTGAGAGAGCACCCCATTATCCCTGTCGGTATAATTCTTTCAGCACGTAACACTCATTTTTCGATCTATGACAGGCATTGAGGAGGTGTTGTTTCGTAAAATGCTTTTCACTCCAGCGGAGTGAGATGTCAATAGAATCGTGATCCGTCCAATCTCCGCGCTCCAGCGGAGCGCAATGTCGTGTGTGTTACTTGAGAGATTTCTGAACACGTAGTTGGCATGCCAATCGCATTCATCTGGGAAAATAAAAACCCCATGACTCCGACGTGAATCGAGTTCAATTCATGTTCACGTCAATCTCCAAACCTTGACTTCGCTCGCATAACATGATAAAATTATAGGAGTCGATCATCAATTGGGAGCGGTAGTACCAGACAGATTTTAGGTCTTGAAGAAAATTAAAACATCCCGTCACACAGCGAAGTGACGACATCATCCATATTCATGGATCTGGAGGCATAGAAGTTGGAAAGACCGACGCAGATAGAACAACAGATCGAACTCCCATTTGGCGAATCATTACGCATCAGCTTTCAAAGTTTGAAGATTCGATTCGGACGCTCAATCATTACCACAGCAGGTATTACGCTGGGGATTGCCTTCTTGGTTTCCGTCTGGACCAACAACGAGATCGATTTGGCGATGCAGGAGAGCGGCAGAACTGAACAGATCACAAGTCTTGAAGAAGAACAGGAACAAGGTATATCTACAAAAGACATCTGGCTGATTATAATGTCGCTCATTGTCTGCGTGGTGGGAATCGCAAACTCCATGCTTATGGCGGTTACCGAACGCTTTCAAGAGATTGGCACGATGAAGTGCTTGGGCGCTTTGGATCGCTTTGTCGTACGGTTGTTCCTGTTGGAGTCGGGCTTCCAAGGCTTGTCTGGAGCGCTTATCGGTGCACTGATTGGGGCTGTCGGGTCAATCCTACTGGGACTCAAGAACCACGGACTCGATCTCTTCTTTTATTTCCCGTTGCTGCCCGCAAACCCCGAAGAAGCGCCCATGAGACTCGGCATCATTGTACTTATCTTGTTCGGTTGCCTGCTCGGTATGGTTCTATCGGTCATCGGCGCGGCTTTCCCGGCGTGGCGTGCCGCGCAACTTCCTCCTGCCGAGGCGATGCGCACAGAAGTGTAATTCGGGATAACGAGATGCGTCGCAAGAGCGAATTATGGATTGAGGCATAGGGTTGATGAGCCAAAACAACCCGAGGAGAAACGTGAATGGCAGAAACTGTCGTGAAAACCGAAGATGTCGTTAAAGAATACCGTATGGGAACTAACATAGTCCGCGCGCTTGACGGAATCAACATTGAGATTGCGCGTGGGGAGTATATTTCGCTGATGGGACCCTCCGGTTCCGGCAAGTCAACCCTCTTCAACATGATTGGCGCTTTGGACGGTCCTACCGGAGGCAGGGTCTACATTGATGGGCAGGACATGTCTCAACTCTCGCGCTCCCAGATCGCATGGTTTCGCTGTCACAGGGTCGGCTACATTTTCCAAAGTTACAACCTACTGCCGGTCATGAGCGCGTTGGAAAACGTAACTTTGCCAATGATATTTGCCGGGTTGTCGAACAAGGATCGGAACAGAAAGGGAGAGGAATTGCTAAATCTGGTGGGATTGGGCGATCGGACGCATCACCGGCCCGACGAGCTATCGGGTGGACAACGCCAGCGCGTTGCCATTGCCCGCGCATTTGCAAACGACCCAACCATTATATTGGCGGACGAACCCACAGCCAACCTTGATACTATCACCGGTCGTGAAATCATTGACCTTATAAGAGACCTCAACCGCGGAAAAGGCGTCACCGTCATCTCGGCAACCCACGACCTGAAGATGCTTGATGTCTCCGACCGCATCGTCGACATTCGCGACGGCTTGGTCGAGCGAATTCGAAATCGGGACGAAATCGATATTGAGGTCGGCGAGGTTGGCGGACATTAAGAGCCTGTTTGAAAAGTCATTTGATTCGATTTCGCATCAAGTAGATGGAAGCGATGTATACCATAGTTTCAGCAGTCTTAGGAAAGCGTTCATAATCCAAAGTCAATCGACGAAACCAACCAAGCCAAGAGAATGTGCGTTCAACAATCCATCGTAACGGAACAACTTCAAACCCCTGCTGCCCTAGCGTAGATGCAATCTCTAGTTGACACTGATGAGCCAGATATAACCAGTCTTCTAATTCGCCGCGATAGGCGGCATCGGCACACACCAACTGAATTGTTATGTACCAGCTAAACACTTCTGTTAGTAACTCGATAGCTATCTGATTGTCACTAACATTGGCATCAGTGACTTTGACCATCAATGGAATACCCGTCGTATCCGTTACCAGATGGCGTTTGCGTCCTTTGACCTTCTTGTGACCATCAAATCCTCTAGTCTCCGCCAGTTCCGTCGTCTTAACGGATTGGCTGTCAATGATAGCTGCTGTCGGTGATGGTTGTTTGCCGCCATCACAACGTGTTTGTTCGCGAAGTGCCTGATGAATCAAGAGCCATGTGTTGTCGACTTGCCACTTTCTGAAATGGTAATAGACGGTTTGCCACGGTGGCATATTATGGGGTAGCATTCGCCACTGGCAACCGGACTTGACGACATAAAAGATAGCATTGATGATTAAGCACATCTCCCATTTTGGAGGTCTGCCTAATGGTTGAGGGGCTGGCAGAAACGAGGACAGTTTCTCCCACTGTGCATCAGTCAAATCACTGGGATAACGCTTGCGGTTCATGTTTACTCCTTTCATTGGTTCAGATTTAACTGCTCCAATGAGTAAACGTAAACATCAACCGTTCAGACAACTTTTTTCTTTTTCTAATAGGTTCTTGAGGGCATTTACCCCAAAATAGCCCTTTCTCTAAGGCGATTCCGGACTTTTCAAACAGGCTCTAAGGAATCAGAACCCGAGGCGATCTTTATAGCGGCGCTGCCGCAGGACATGCCCGCGATTATGATTCAAGCGCGCGACCTCGGGATCCCCTTCTCTGTTCCGTTCATCGTACCGGAGTTGAGCATCGACGACGTACGGGCGGCTGGGCTAGCGGCTGAAGGACTGATTTCTTCCAAGAGTTGGCTAAGTACCGATCCGAATCCACTTAATCAAGCCTTTGTGCACAATTACACGGCGGCATACGGTGTCGAACCGAACACGTGGGCGGCGCATTCCTATGCGACGGTCTACATTTTGGCTCAAGCCATCGCGGACGCTCAGTCAACGGATGCGGAAGCCATTCGAAACGCCATGGCGAACATTGAGAATCTTGACACCGTGTTGGGGAATTTTTCGTTTGACGCTGACGGGGACGCCGTGCATGACGCAACAATATTGACCGTAGAGAATGGCGACTTTAAGGTCTTTGAATAGGAAATGGTCAGATGAATAGGGAAGAGTGGAAACTTGGAAATCGGGAACGACGCTAGAAAGACGTACTTGACAAGGGAAACTATTCTTATGGATAATGACATGCTACGCATCACACATCACGCTTCAACAGAACAAAAAAGGAGATTTAACATCGGCATGAGTAGTGTCAGAACATTAGGATTTGTATTGGCAATTGTTGTTCTGATTGCGGGACTGTCTGCCTGCGATCAGTTGCTCCACATTTTGTCGGACGACGAGATGATGGGTGCAGATGTGCCTCAGTTTACGGACCTCAGCGGCGACATTCCGGTCGGTGTCGTTTTACCTCTAACGGGGAGGTTGACATCTTCCTTTGGGGTGTCTGTAGACCAGGGTCTGCGGTTAGCGCTTGAAGAGATAAACAACGGTCAGCTCGGGGATGCTAGAATCAGATTCATCGTAGAGGACGACATGAGCACCGTAGACGGTGCGGTTGCGGCCTTCGAGAAGTTCATTCACCAGGATGGTTTGACGGTGATTCTCGGTCCCGCAACCTCAGCCATGACCAAGGAGGCGTTTCCGATCGCCCAACAGAACAGCGTGGTGGCTGTCAGCCCGACTTCCGCCGCGCGCGGCCTCAGCGCAATTGGCGATTATGTCTTTCGCGTTTCCCTCGCTACGGACGTGTTGATACCGAATGGAGTCGATGCGACTCACGCGAAGTTGGGTTATGAACGGGCGGCAACGATGTATGATAAAGCCGATCCGTTCTCCGTAGACAGCGAAAATGCGTTGCAAGAAGCGTTGGCAGCGAATGAGGTGGAAGTGTTGGCAACGGAAACCTTTGAGGGCGGAGACTCGGACTTTTCCGAGCAATTGACTCGAATTCTGCAGGTAAATCCTCAAATTGTCTTTGTGTCTTCCTCCCCGCCGGACAAGTCGGAAATTTTAATTCAAGCACGGGAAGTTGGCATACCAACCACCACACCAATCGTCCTGCGAACACTAACTGCCAGCGATGTAGAAGCGGCGGGCAGCGCTGCGGAAGGGGCAATGACCTTTACCGAATGGGCAAACGCTTCTGATAAGCCAAGAAATCAAGTGTTTGTCCAAAAGTATAAGGCGAAATACAATATAGAACCGACCAACTACGCTGCCAGGGCTTACGGTGCCCTCTACGTGTTGGCGGAGGCGATTGCGGATGCCGGGTCAACGGAAGCGCCCGCGATTCGGGATGCACTAGCTAACATCTCAAATCTAGACACGATTTTTGGAGGCTTTTCCTTCAATGAAGTGGGCGATGCGGTTTACGATCCGATTGTGCTTATTGTGGAGAATGGTGAACTCAAAATCTTCGAATAGCTACGTTACCCCTGATACCTCTCTGTCCAGCATACAGTGAACCTCTACAGCGATCTATAGGGAGAAGGACCATGGGCCTTAATCAAATGAAGAAAGTTGCGCTTACTCTAGCAATCATTACACTAATCGTGGGACTTTCCGCCTGCGATCAGTTACTTCGGATTTTGTCTGATGATGAAATTCCGCAGGTAATGGACCTAACGATTCCGCCGCTAACGGGAATCAGCGGTGAGATCGTTATCGGTCTAGCGTCACCCCAAACGGGGCGGTTTGCCGCCTATGGCCCTCAAGCAGCCGGCACCGGTTTGGCTCTTGAAGAAATTAACAACGGGCAACTTGGGGACGCACGGATTAGATTTTTGGTCGAGGATGACCGCAGCACCCCCGAAGGCGCTGTTGATGCCTTCAACAATTTGATTAAAGCCGGAGTGCCAGTTATCATAGGTCCCAGCACTTCAAAACAGGCAGCGGTAACATTTCCGATTGCAGAACAAAACGGGATAGTCGCGTTCAGTCCTACGTCAGAAGTTTCAGGATTGAGTGCCCTTGGCAATTATATCTTTCGCGCTGCGTTGACGACGGATGTAAAGATTCCTGTCGGAGTGAAACTGACTCGGGAAAATCTCGGCTACCAGAAGGTGGCAACCATCCTTCATGATGACGACGATCCGTATTCCAAAAATAGCGACGCACTGTTGAAACAAGCACTAGCCACGAACGGCGTAACGGTTCTCACCAGTGAGACTATTCAAACTAGCGAGATGGATCTCTCCTCTCAATTGTCGCGGATATCGGACGCCGCTCCCGATGCCGTCTTCATCTCTGGCCAGCCTATCGAAATACCCGAGATTCTGCGTCAAATCCGGCAGCATGGGCTTCCCCATGAAGTTCCCATCATCACCCCCTTGATTAGTATAAGTGACGTACAGGAAGCCGGTGGCGCCGCAGAAGGCGTGATAACGTTTGCAAATTGGACAATCAACGCACCTACTCCCGGGAATCAATCCTTCGTCAAGAAATTCGTAGAAAAGAACGGTGTCGAACCGAATACCTTCGCCGCGCAATCCTATGCCGCTGTGTACATCCTAGCCCACGCAATTGCTAACGCGGGTTCCACCAATTCAACGGATATTCGAGACGCATTGGCACAGACGACGGACCTTGAAACTGTTCTGGGCAAGTTTTCTTTTGACGCGGTCGGCGATTCAATCTACGACCCAATTATTCTAAGTGTGGAGCACGGAAAGTTTGAAATCTTTGATTAGCGGTTGACGCCTGAAACCGAGCGACCAATTATGATGATGTCCACAAACTCACTGAAATAAAATAGGGGAGATTAAATAAAACATGAGTCGAATGACGAGATACACGATCCTGATAGCGATTATCGCCGCCGTTATGGGGCTTTCCGCTTGTGAGCAGCTAGTTCAACTTCTGTCCGATGGCGATAGCGCTGCCATGGACAATAGGATGCCGCAACTAACCGGTGTGAGCGGAGAGATACCCATAGGTCTTGTTTCCCCTCTCACGGGGCGGTTTAACAGCTCCTATGGTCCGCCCCTGAACCAAGGGTTTGAACTGGCGCTCGAAGAGATTAACAACGCACAACTCGGCGATGCGCGCATGAAATTCATCGTTGCGAATGATCGCAGCACACCTGAAGGCGCAGTTGAAGCCTACCAGAAGTTGATTGATGAGTATAATGTCCCGGTAATTTTCGGACCGACGACATCTGGCCAAGCCGAGGCGGCGTTTCCGATTGCCCAGCAGAATCAAGTCGTAGCCTTTAGCTCATCTTCAAACAGAGTTGGGTTAAGTGCGCTTGGGGGTTTTCTCTTTCGCGCGGGTCTAACGACTGACAAGATAATTCCCCCCGGTATCCGAGCAAGTCATGCAATACTTGGTTACAATCGGGCGGCTATTATTTATGATGAATCTGACACGTACTCGATTGACAGCAATGAGAGGTTCCGGGATATCCTCTCTCAACTCGGGGTAACCGTTCTGTTGACGGAGACCTTTAGAGGTGATGAATTCGAGCAGAGCCATGAAATCGACTTCTCGGCGTCCTTGAATCGAATCATGACGATGAAACCGGACGCTATCTTTATCGCGGCGCAGCAACCGGATTTAACCGAGATTCAGATTCAGGCTCGAAAACTTGGTATTTCTTCGGAAGTTCCCTTTATTACCAGCCTGATAAGCAACTTGGCAAACGCGGGTGATGCCGCCGAAGGCTCAATCTCGTTTTCAGGTTGGATCGCCACCGCTGACACTCCGGGCAACCAAGATTTTGTCGAAAAGTATGGTGCTGCGTACGGCAGTGAGCCGAACGCATGGACCGCACAATCCTATGCCGCCGTCTATCTCGTAGCCGAAGCCATTGCAAGAGCGCAATCCACGGATCCATCAGCAATCCGAGACGCCTTGGCGGACATCAGAGATTATGACACCGTATTGGGCAAGTTCTCGTTTGACGATGTGGGCGATGCGGTTTACGCCCCGATAGTAAACATCGTCAAGAACGGAAAATTCGAGGTCTTAGGAGACGATGACGCTGTTGATACGACGGAGCATATCATTGACGATCTTCCCATCCAAAAGGTCTCGGCAGCGATTCTCGAGAGTTTTCCGGTTCAGGTCAATCTTGAAGTTGAGGGATACCTTGCGGATAGTTGTACGATGCTTCATGAGACGACAGCGCAGCGCGAAGGGAACACAATTCACGTTCAGATAACAACGATTCGCCCGAAAGACTTGGCTTGCGCCGCCGTAGTCACCGAGATTGAGCATATCGTTCCGCTTGGATCCTTTGATCCCGGTATGTATAAGGCGATTGTCAACGACGTTGAAGTAGAGTTTGAGGTTCAGTAACCGCGCGCGAATCTCCAATTGGGTAAATAGCCTCGGTTTTCTTGTCCGAGAATTGAGGTTTGGTTGGCGTTGTGCCTATTGCAGCGCAAAATGCCTTGACAATTCTAACTACTATGGGCGACAATTCACCCGCAATTGCAGTGGTCTCGCTAAACCCGCGAAAGTAACCTCCGAACAGTATTCTGTTTTAATTTTTTTGCACGAGTGCGCTACTGTATCACGCGTGCAACTCAGCAGCGAGGAATTGACCTACTGAGTTGTCGTATCTCAACACAAAACGAACCAAATAGAATCTAGGAGACTAATGATGAGCACGAATCCGTGCATTAAAGTTGCACTTTTCTTGATGGTCACACTGATGGTCGTGAGTCTTACCGGGTGCGATCAACTGGTTTCAATTCTAACCTCCAGCGAGGTTCCGGAGGTGCCTGAAGTCGGGGTTACGGTTGGCGTTGTCGCGACGTTGTCGGGTGAATACGCCGCCTCTTACGGTCTGCCAATTCTGGATGGCTTTGAACTCGCGCAAAAAGAGATAAATGATGCCTACGACGCCCCGGACTACATTGAACTTCTGCCTGTCGACGACATGGGTACCCTAGACGGCGCAATTGCGGCGTTTAATGAGCTGATTGAGGCGGACATCCCTTTCATTCTCGGTCCCGGCTTTTCATTCCAAGCGAAGGAAGTTTTCCCGATTGCTACTGCGAACGGCGTTTTGGCGTTTAGCTCGACATCGTCGGCGTCCGGTATCAACATGGCGGGCGATGCGAACTTCCGGTCCGGTCTGATTACCGCCCGATTGAACCCTCCCGGTGTTATGGCTACTCACGCGGCATTGGGTTACGAGAATGTGGCTACAATGTACGATGCAGCCGACACCTACTCAACAATCGGACATGGCGATCTTGTAGGTGCTCTGATGGATGCCGGCGTCAATATTCTTGGCACGAAGACCTTCAACGGCGGTGACACCGATTTTTCAGCCCAGTTGACCAGTATCAAGGAACTGAACCCTCAGGCCATCTTCGTTTCAGCCTTATCGGCAGAAATGGACGATATTCTGATTCAAGGCAGGGAACTCGGCATCCCTACTTCAGTACCGTTCATCATTCCGGAATTGTGGACGACCGAAGCCGCCCTTGCCGGGGACGCGGCGGAGGGAACAATCTCTTTCAATGGCTGGTCCCTCTTTGCAGCAACGCATGGAAATCAAGCCTTCATTGATAGCTACCGTGCTGAGCATGGAAGAGATCCCGATCCGTGGGCGGCGCAGTCGTATGCGACGTTACATATTCTCAATGAGGCGGGCAACCGCGAGCCGGGTCACCCGACCCGATGGACATCGCAGAAGAGTTGAGAAATATTAGCATAGACACGATTCTCGGGAATTTCTCGTTTGATGAGAATGGCGACGCCATTTATGAACCGTTCATCCACATTGTCAAAGACGGTAAGCTTGTACCGTTTGACGGTAGCCAAATGCCGGAGGCAATGGCGCTGCCAGCCGGACTGCCGATGGATATTGCTATGTACAGATCCTGGACCGGTGTCCCACTCGAAGCCCCACCTGCAACGTTCACAAGTCCGGAAGACAGCGGCGTGGCACATGGCGCGGGGACAAGAACGATTTATGTTAATCCCCCGGGCGTCGCGACACTCCAAGACATGACTGCAGAAACCTTCCCCAACGGAACCGTGTTGGTTAAGGATATCATGGACGACACTAACACATTTCTCTGGCGTGTTGCAGTCATGTGGAAGCTAGAGGACATGGCATACGCCGACCATTACGGCTGGAAATACGTCCAGTATCAGCGTGAATCCGAGGCTGCGGACTTCATGGCGGTCGCCGGCGACGGCACCGATCGCGGCAGCAACGGATGCCATGGCTGTCACTCCAAGGTGAATACGGACGATGTACCCGGGAAAGACAGTGTCTTCGTCCAACTCCCAATGTAAGACGATGGTATGAGAAACGATGTGAGAAGCTCCAATTAGCGGTGATGTCCACATTGTCGGCTGGCCAATCGTTGGGTGGCAACCGTGAATGAGATCATAAGCATTCACGCCTAATCTCACATACGACGTTTCTAATTCTGAAATTGCCCGATTTCGCTGGCATTTGGGATTGATTTTCCAAGTGCCGCGAATCGGGCTTTTTTGTTTTGTGACCATTTAATCAGGATCTTCCGTGCCTCATTTGGACGAGACCAATGATGGCACGTCGGATGGATTTCCAGATTTCGAGGTGGAAAATCCGAAAAACACTGCTATACCAAAAGATCGGATGCATTTTGCCCAAATTGTCAAAGAAAACTACTTGACAATGGATTCATGTTTTGGCAAAATTTTGCTTTGTAGTTGTACCTGCAACGTGAGATTCCACAGGAGTACATTAGTAATACTTGTCTTTACGGTGTGACAGAAGTCGCTCGAAAGCCAAGGCAATTTAGACTCATTTGTACGTAACCTTAATTGTTTGTGTACGTAACTTTAGAGCCTGTTTGAAAAGTCATTTGATTCGATTTCGCATCAAGTAGATGGAAGCGATGTATACCATAGTTTCAGCAGTCTTAGGAAAGCGTTCATAATCCAAAGTCAATCGACGAAACCAACCAAGCCAAGAGAATGTGCGTTCAACAATCCATCGTAACGGAACAACTTCAAACCCCTGCTGCCCTAGCGTAGATGCAATCTCTAGTTGACACTGATGAGCCAGATATAACCAGTCTTCTAATTCGCCGCGATAGGCGGCATCGGCACACACCAACTGAATTGTTATGTACCAGCTAAACACTTCTGTTAGTAACTCGATAGCTATCTGATTGTCACTAACATTGGCATCAGTGACTTTGACCATCAATGGAATACCCGTCGTATCCGTTACCAGATGGCGTTTGCGTCCTTTGACCTTCTTGTGACCATCAAATCCTCTAGTCTCCGCCAGTTCCGTCGTCTTAACGGATTGGCTGTCAATGATAGCTGCTGTCGGTGATGGTTGTTTGCCGCCATCACAACGTGTTTGTTCGCGAAGTGCCTGATGAATCAAGAGCCATGTGTTGTCGACTTGCCACTTTCTGAAATGGTAATAGACGGTTTGCCACGGTGGCATATTATGGGGTAGCATTCGCCACTGGCAACCGGACTTGACGACATAAAAGATAGCATTGATGATTAAGCACATCTCCCATTTTGGAGGTCTGCCTAATGGTTGAGGGGCTGGCAGAAACGAGGACAGTTTCTCCCACTGTGCATCAGTCAAATCACTGGGATAACGCTTGCGGTTCATGTTTACTCCTTTCATTGGTTCAGATTTAACTGCTCCAATGAGTAAACGTAAACATCAACCGTTCAGACAACTTTTTTCTTTTTCTAATAGGTTCTTGAGGGCATTTACCCCAAAATAGCCCTTTCTCTAAGGCGATTCCGGACTTTTCAAACAGGCTCTAAATGTCGATCGCCGAACTTACTAATTCTCTGCGGAGCTACGCACTCTCGTCGCCAATTCGCAGGAGTACGTACAGATGCTCCAGCATTCCTCTAGTGGATAGGTGAGGCGTTAACTTGATTCTCCTTTCTGCTCTTGGGCAACTGCCAATAGGTAATTCACACACGTATTTCCATCAAAATCAAAGACTTGGCTAATAACTGTCCAACACTCATTATACGCTTCACGGAATTCCGCGAACGGCAAACTGTCGAGTGGCACAGTTACCGCCTGCGGGAACCGTCTTTCGGGCTTGTCAGGATTAAATCTAATTACCGCATCGGCAAGAGATGATAATTGAAAATAAAGTATTTTACCGTGAACCCACTCGTTTCTTTCTGCGACATCATACACTTTCTCGATTGCTTCGATTACGTCGTGCCTCTTGGCATATCGAAGTAAATACTTTAGTTCGGACCGTTTTTCCCTAACTTGCATAGAGTTAACGTCACGATAGTTACGCGAATAGCTTATTCTTTCATTGAGAATTTTGGTCCTCAGATGGTAGATAAGCGCCTCTAAAAGAATATCAAAATCATTCCATTCAATCAGAAACAGACCATAGTCAAAAATGAACTGCTGAAGTGGACTTAGTTTGCTTAAGCCTCTGTTTAAGTCATCAACATTTCTATCTAGCATAAATTGTGCTCCCTTAACATTGATTCTCGTAGTCACTTAAACGGTTCTAATTGAGACGATGTGTCATTACTTTCCGTAATCGAATCTTGCTACCGCGCCGCGTTTCGCCAGTTCAGCTTCCGAATAATGAGCCGTATATTCGGATCGCCCCATCGACCGGCAGTCTGCATAGCGACGAGCGTCGCTCCGGATTGCGCCAAAGCGACTGCCAATTCGACTCAAAGTGTGGGGCCGGCGATGAAGTTCTCGATGCCGGCAGCCTGCGCCCACTTCTTTATGATTCGACGGGCACTGATGACCGTGAGGCGTTCCGGCGTGATGTGTCCGCTGCGGTGTATCCTGCGGAACAACGCTCCGGAAGTTATTTCGCCTGCTTGGCAGTATTGATGAATCGCTTTGAACGTGGGTTCGCCGATGAAAAGTGAATCCCCCTTGCCTTCCTCGCCCGTCTTGCTCAAGCGCATGTGGTGGGCGTAGATATGTTGTTTCCCTTTGAAATCGTGTGTGGGCATACCAAAATTCCGCGCTCAAGTTGTGCTTCTTCTGGTTATGTTAAACGGCGTGGGGAAGGTCTTATTCCCGCGCGCTTAGTAAGATATTTTGGGATTGACAACACATCATGAACCGACCTCATGCTTTCACAAAACGGCTCGATTGTCAAGTGCAAGCGTCAAGGCGCCGAGGGAAATTGTATCTAATTTTGCATTGACAACTTTACACGTGTATAGTATGATAGGGAAACAAACAAATAAGCGGCGGAGTGGATGCGCTACTCTCCAAATCGCCGATTTCCCGTGTTCCAACGACGATCTTTTTTTCTGTTAACATCTTGTCCACATTTGCCCTCTTATGAACCCGCGCTATCAAAGGAAAGTATTGAATCAAACCATGTGAACACTCCCTCGAAATCAAGCCTCCGTTCACATTCTTGTACCTATTTTTTGGGCTGTTTTTACAAAAAAACTAGGTACAAGTTCAACCGAAACCGCCCAAAAAGGGTGACGGATCAACATTTTGTTCACATTTTCGGACTATCAAGCGGCTAATGGCGATCAAAGGAATGGGAGCATCTACTGATTTTATACACCTTTCGCTCCGATGAGACCGTAGAGTGAAAAACCTGTGAAGCTGGAAACAGCTAACCGGGTTAGTTTTAACGCGAAAGCGATTGAGTGATTTTAGATACGTTCCCCCGGTGAGCCCCGCCAATTCGCTTGCATCGGATGCGGCTTCACGTTATAATATCACCTCGCATGGCTCACGGGGAGCGGAAGCCACCCATGTGACCGGCGCAGCGGACTATATCATACAGTATACCAAATTCCGTGTTGCAGACGAATTCCGATTGGTGATGGCACTTCTATTGGACGAATCTTGCGGCTCCGAACTGTCGATTACGGATGACGAGTCGCCAATACTTACCTATCACCACGGGGGTGAACTTCACAAGCCGTATTTCCATCCCATCCACGCACCCGACGAATCGATCGTCACGGATGACGCTCCAGGCGACCGTCCTTATCACCACGGTTTGTGGTTCGCTTGGGAGAACGTGGATGGAGTCAACTATTGTCGAGAAACCGACTGCGACGAATCGGAGCGCGGGCGGATTGTTCATCGAGAATTCCGCGACAAAGGAGTAAACCGGCACAAGGCGCATTTCGCGGTCGTCAATGATTGGGTTGCCCCCGATAACTCCAAGCCGATTGAGGAACTTTGTCGGATTTGGGTTCATCGACCGCAGGAAGATCGGCAACTGATAGACTTGCAGTTCAACTTCCTCGCTCAATCGCAGCATGTTTCAATCGGTGTGTCTCCCGAATCCCAAGGTCTTTGCTTCCGCGGCGCGGAGATGGAATATCGGAAGGTCACGAATTCCGAATATGCTATCGGTCAATCCGAGGTGAGCGGGAAAACCGGTAAATGGTGTTCGCTCAACGGAGTCCTTTCAGATGAGGCGATCGGAGTTGCCATTTTCGACCATCCGTCAAATGTGGGACATCCAACCCCTTTTTTCGCACTGGATGACGCCATCGGATTCATCTCTACATCCTTTGCGTATCCGCATACCATTGCGGCGGGCGAAACTCTGACGCTGAGCTACCGGATCGTGGTGTACCTTGGAGATCTTTTTACATTCGATTTGGGGACGTGCTATGACGAGTACGCAAAACAGGGATGAAAATGGATCGAGTCCGTGCATTTGCGCCCGGCAATATTTCAGGTGTATTCAAAATCATTTATCATGAAGATGCCGCAAAAATGCACTCGCTCGGCACGGGATTCACGGTCAAGGAGGGGGTAGTTGCCACGGTTTCCCGGGATAGTCAAACTACTGTTCTCTTTAATGAAGAGCAGATTCGTTTCCCGACGGTTGCGGCGGTTATCCGGGAATTGACGTCACAACCGATACGGATAGAAATCGCCACCCCGCTCCCGCTGGGGTGCGGATTCGGTCTGAGCGGCGCATCGGCGCTTGCCGCCGCGTACGCGGTGAATGCTCTGCTAAACTTGGGCGTATCCGAATTGGAATTGGCAATGATCGCCCACGTCGCGGAAGTGGAGAATCGCACCGGATTGGGCGATGTGTGCGCGCAGTACCACGGCGGTTGTCTCGTTAAACTGAGAGAGGGCCACCCGTTGGACGCCCAACAGCTGCCGGTTCGGGAACAGCCGATTTACTACAGATACTTTAGCCCGATTCAGACCAAAGAAGTTCTCGAAAATGTCGAACAACGCGCGCGAATCAACGACGCGGCGGATGAAGCGTTGGGAGGACTGGAAGAATTCACGAGGTCTAACGCCGTTGATTTCAGCACTTACGTTGGCGTATCCAAGACGTTTGCCGTCAATAGCGGCTTGCTAACCGACGAGAATGTCCGACGAACCATTGAAGAAATTGAAAGCAACAAAGGGGTGGCGTCCATGATCATGTTGGGCAATGCGGTGTTTGGTACTCACTCCTTTGAGAGGGCAGAAAAGACTACGCTTGTTAAACAGAGGGTGCAAATAGTGTAAATGACAGATGTCCCTGAAAGCCATCCTCGGTATATATCTCTGAGAATCCGAGATGTGATGGCGGCTGGCGTAGAACGTGGAATCACCTCGGCGCACGGTCTGATTGCACATGGCCGCGGGGAAGCGTTTGACTACTTGATTGGCGAGAGAACACAGTCGTTCGCCAAGGAAGCCATACGCAGTGCAGCCGCGATGCTTCTTCTCGCGAAACATGCTGTTATCTCTGTAAACGGCAACACGGCGGCGCTTGTACCTCATAACTTGGTCGATATGGGAAGGATTCTCAATGCCCCGTTGGAAGTAAACATCTTCCACGCATCGGCGTCCCGCGAACAAGCGATCCAACACCATCTCCTCAAAAACGGTGCGGCTGAGGTGTTAATGCCTACCAAGGAGGCACAGCTTTCATACATCGACTCGAACCGAAAATTCGTCCATCCGGACGGCATTCTGAATGCGGATGTTGTGTTCGTGCCGTTGGAAGACGGTGATCGCTGCGAAGCGCTGCGAAAGATGGGAAAAGAGGTCGTCACGGTAGACCTGAACCCGATGTCGCGAACGGCGAAACATGCGAGTGTCACCATTGTCGATAACGTCGTGCGCGCTTTGCCGGCGCTTATCCGGGACATTGAGACTCTAAAACAATCGGAGCCGTCGGTTTTGCAGCACATCGTATCGGAATATTGTAACGAAAGCGTGTTGAGTGCCGCGCTCGAATGGATCCGTAGAGAACCCGAGAATGATTAAACCGAGAGTTCAGACGAAAAACCCCATCCCGCTGTATCAACCTCTCCCGATTTCAGATCCGATCGCGCCATCGGACATCCTGCAATCCAGGCGTATCTATATCGAGACGTACGGCTGTCAGATGAACGTGAGCGACAGCGAGTTGATGACGGGCGTCCTGACCCGAAGCGGGCACCACATTGCCGATCGAATCGAGGATGCCGATGTCATTCTGCTCAACACATGCGCTATTCGAGAAAACGCCGAAACAAAGGTAATCAACCGTCTCACGCAGCTGAGTCATCGAAAGCGGAAACAGGATGACCTTATACTCGGCGTGTGCGGTTGTATGGCTCAGCACCTGCGCACAAAGCTTGTAGAGGCAGCGCCATACGTGGATTTGGTGATGGGACCGGACGCATACCGCGATCTGCCGCGAGCGATAAATTCCGTGGCAGGCGGCGACCCGTTCATCAATCTGAAACTGGATAAAACCGAGGATTACGCCGACATCGCTCCGATCCGTAAAGATGGACTCCGAGCGTGGTTGACGATACAGCGAGGTTGCGACAAGATGTGCACCTTCTGTGTCGTACCCTTCGTGCGAGGACGTGAACGCAGCATCCCGCTTCCGATCTTGGTTGACGACGTGAAACGACTCGTGGACGAAGGATTCAAGGAGATTGTCTTGCTCGGTCAAACGGTGAACTCTTACAATGACGGAAAGCACGATTTCGGGGATCTCTTGTACGCCGTGGGCGATGTCGAAGGAGTGGAGCGAGTGCGTTTCACGTCGCCGCACCCGAGCGACGCGAGCGGCGGGATGATCGATGCGATGGCAAACTGCGCTCAGGTGTGCAAACATATCCATTTGCCGCTGCAGTCGGGATCGACGAGGATTCTTAAAAAGATGCACCGTACCTACACGGCGGAGGAATACCGCTCACTGGTCGTGACGATGCGAGAACGCGTTCCCAATCTGGCAATTTCCACTGACATTATCGTCGGCTTCTGCGGCGAGACAGAGCAAGATTTCATGGAAACGTATGATTTAATGAGCGAGATTCGTTACGACTCGGCGTTCACCTTCAAGTACTCTCCCCGTGAAGGAACGCTTGCGCACAGAAGCCTTGAGGACGATGTCAGCGAGGAGGAGAAGGGGAAACGGCTAAGAACTGTCATTGAGTTACAGGAGAAAATCTCCCGCGAGATCAACCAAGAATCGGTCGGGAAGACCGCAAAAGTCCTGGTTGAAGGCGAATCCCGACGAGAATCAGACAAATATCAGGGAAAAACAGACAACTTCAAAACGACAGTGTTTCCAAAAGAAAACACTCAGATCGGTGACATTGTGAATGTGACAGTCGAATCCGCCTCCGCACACACGCTGGTTGGAAGAATCACTGTTTGAGGCGGTTTCAAGCCCGTGCCGGTCATCCACGGTTTCAAAGCCATATGCTTTATAAGTGGGTCATATGTATCTTTAGGTCTTCAAGTTCAGCAACGTTAGCAAATACAACGGAACTTCCACGAAAGGACCTCCCATGCCCCCGACTGTTGCGATAGTCAAGTGCCAGAGCTATACACAAGAACTGGTTGACCAAGCCGTTTGCAATCTTCTGGAGTTGGTCGGAGGAATCGGCAGTTACGTGGAACCGGGCAATCGAGTCCTTCTAAAACCGAACCTTCTCGGTGCCTCTCACGCCGACGATCCGACAGCCACCCATCACACGGTGATGCGTTCGCTGATTCGCCAAATTCAGTCTGTCGGCGGTAAACCGCTTATCGGCGATTCGCCGGCATTTGGAAATGTAACCACAGTCGCGAGAAAATCAGGGCTCATGAGGGCCGCCGAGGAGTTGGGTGTGCCGATTACCGATTGGACGGGAGGAGTGCGAGTACCTGCCCCGTCATCTTACGGCTTGCGCACCTACAAGTTGGCGCGCGAGGTGGTCGAGGCGGATGTCGTGATTAACGTGCCAAAACTGAAAGTGCATCAGCAGATGCAGCTGACCGCAGCCATCAAGAACAACTTCGGCTGCGTCCCCGGTAAACGGAAAGCGCGCCTCCATTTCTCGCGCGGAAAAGATCGAGTCTCATTCGGAAAAATGCTAATTGAATACTGCCAACTGATTAAACCGGCGCTTACAATCGTCGACGCCATCACTGCGATGGACAAAATGGGCCCGCGACACGGAAATCCCTATCCGCTCGGCATATTGACCGGGGGCGCGGACGTCGTTGCGATGGATCGGGTGCACGCGGAAATTATCGGTTTGTCGGATGCGCAGTTCGATCTGATGAACGCCGCGCGAGAGCTAGGCGTTGGGGCAACCGACTTGGAGAAGATTGAGATTCTAGGCGAACCTCTCTCGGATGTATGTGTGTCTGATTTCCAATTCCCGGGACCCGTGCCGGTGAATTTCTCGCCGCTTCGAATTGCCAAGAGTACGCTCAAGCATCTTTGGGCAAAGCGTGTTGCCTAACTTCGGAGTGTCAAGGACTGAGACGAATCAATCGTCTGAATTCTCAGGGAACCGAATGTCAAAAGTTAGAATCAAATCGCGACCGGAAATCGAAGCCATGCGGCGCAGCGGTAAGGCGGCGTCCATTTTGCTGCAACGGATTGGCGAGGGTGTTGCGCCTGGCGTATCAACCTATGAATTGGACCAAATATCACGCACTACCATTAAAGAGCTCGGCGGAGTGTCATCATTTCTAGGCTACCAGCTTCCCGAACACGCCCCATACCCGGCGACAATTTGCGCCTCGATTAACGAAGAGATTATCCATGGAATCCCGAGCAAAGCGGTCATCCTGAAGGAGGGTGACATCATTGGAATTGACACCGCAATCTTTCTCGGCGGCTTCCATGGCGACAACGCCTTTACGTTTAAGGTCGGAGAGATTTCCGATGAGGCGCAAAAGCTGCTTGATGTGACCAAAGCGTCACTTTATGCTTCTATTGACGAGGCAAAACCCGGCAATCGACTGGGCGATGTATGCTATGCCGTGCAGGAATGCGTTGAAGCGCACGGATTCTCCGTCGCGCGAGATTTCGTCGGTCACGGAATCGGACGCAGTATGCACGAATCTCCACAGGTTCCGAACTTTGGCGAACCCGGGAAGGGCATTCGGTTGAAACCCGGGATGGTACTTGCCATTGAGCCGATGGTCAATGCGGGACGTTATGAGGCAGCGGTGCGTGAGGATGGATGGACGGCTGTCACGGCGGACTCGAGCTTGTCCGCTCATTTTGAACACACGGTAGCCGTTCTCTCCGATGGACCGGAAATCCTGACCTATAATCCGGACCTGTGGGGCTAACATTAGGGAAACGATGAAGCTATCTCAGGTTGTTGGAATCATCGCGATGGCGTGTCTATTTTTGGCGATTTTTCTTGTCTTTAGCTATGCGCCAATCGAGACGACCATGCTCGAAGTTCAAAAAATCTTTTACTTTCACGTGTCTTCCGCGCTTACCGTCTTTCTCGCGTTTGGCGTGACGTGTCTATTTAGTCTTCTCTACTTGATTAAACGAAATGACAAATTTGACACGGTCGCTGTCGCGTCGGCGGAGCTTGGAATCGTTTTTTGCACGATCGTGTTACTCACGGGACCTATCTGGGCGAAGCCCGCATGGAATACGTGGTGGAACTGGGAACCTAGACTCACTAGCACGCTCATTCTCTGGCTGATGTACATCGGCTACTTTATCTTGAGATCGGCGCTGACGGGGGAAAAGAGGAAAGTTTATTCTGCCGTATTGGGCATTCTCGCTTTCTTGGATGTCCCGATAGTCTACTTCTCGGTGGAAATCTGGCAAGGCAACCTGCATCCCGACACTGACACAAAGTGGAACTTAGCCCCGGAGATGGTCACAACCTGGATGTTAACTTGGTTTGCTTTAACGGTGGTTTATGTCTTTGTGCTCATGGTTCGGTACGAAATGGAACGCCTGAAAACACGCTTGGAATTCATTCAGTATCGGCAAATGGGGGAATGATTGGTGCCGTTGGGAGGCGTGGACGGTAGGTCTACTCGAAGTGGTGAGTTGGAGGAGTTGAATGAACAAGGCAGCGCCGTTGATCGTTGGAGTAATCTTCCTTATCCTTTTCGGCTTATTTCTCGGACGTCAGGTTCCGATTGCGATTACGCAGGATGAAGTTCTAGCGGCAGTTAACGATGCTATCGCTGAGATGGACACCCAAGTCGATGAAACGCAAGTTAGTCAAGCGGTAAGTAAATCAGTAGAAAAGCTGGAAGAACGGCAGAAGCGCCGCTTGAAATTTTTGGTTTCCGCTTATTTCATGATTTGGCTAGTGTTTAGCCTCTACGTACTGAGGATTGCCCGGGCACAATCTCGGTTGCGACAGCGTTTGGATCAACTAGAATCTCACGCAAAACGCTCGGACGACAATAGTTAATATCACAAACCCTACCTTCAAATTCCCCAAAACATTCACTCCCTAATGGTTCGGTTAATCCTTTCCGGTTACTTGATCACTCGCTATTCGCACGCTTGATCCGCTCTTGGGATTTTGTGAGGATAACTTGCCAGCGCTATATGTCCATCGCGCTATTGGCGCTTTCAAGGGCGGGTGCGCAGAAGATCCCTATCGCCCTTCTTATTCAGTCGATTGTCGGTTGGCTTGTGTATGCCACAATCTATACTCAGCATCGGTTAATATTGCGCAATTGTGCACCGAAGGTTTGTAGGAGCGATCTCCGAATCGCGACGGTCGGGAATCGGAATTCCCTCCTACCACCTGCAAAACTCACGCTCCATTTTTCGGCTCTTAAAAGCGCAACTTCTAACAGTGTAGAGTATAAATGAAGATTGAGTATTTAAATCGGTAATTTTAGTTTCCCCTAGACTCGGTAGGTGCGGTTTCCTAAGAACCTGTTTGAATAATCGATATCCAAGCCATTTTTGGTCATTTGAAAAGCTGCTTTCCATGTTTTTACTGTGACTTATTGTATACCTGTCGCCCCTCTGGGGCTTAGTTAAATGGGGTTTTGGTGTTACTATACACCTTCCGTCCCTCTGGGGCTTACGAAACATCGGTATAGGGATATTTCAAAGAAACCGAGTTTTCAAACAGGTTCTAACCGCACCGAGCATCGTTAGGACATTACCGAATTATTTTTTTAAACTTCATACAGATTGTGGTACAGAAGAACTAGGCGTATATTGCATCTTGTGCACGGATGGCGGAAGCACGAGTTCGGTTTCGCTGGATTTAAACTGGTGGAGGGATTGTTGATAGGAAGAAATCGGTAGGAGGGACGAACTGTAGCACACATCTCCCGGTACAAAAGTCGGAGCAATACTGATACCGGAAAGATACGTGCTACAGTCGCTTATCAAGTTAAATGGCTTCAGGCCCCTTCTCGCCTGTACGGATTCGAATGGTCTCGTCCGCCGGCAAAACGAAGATTTTGCCGTCGCCAATTTTCCCAGTCGAAGCAGACTGCTGCACTGCCTCAATCACGTTGTCGACGTTCTCTTCCGCGACCACGATTTCGATTTTCAACTTGGGCACAAACTCAATCGTGTATTCACTTCCGCGATAAAGCTCTGTATGTCCTCGGCTCCGTCCAAAACCCCGGACCTCACTGACCGTCATCCCGTGAACTCCAACGCTGTTGAGAGCCTCTTTGACTTCATCAAGCTTGAAAGGGCGGATTATGCATTCTAGTTTTTTCATGGGTTCATCTCCCTTTTAACCTAAGCGCAATTTAGGAAGTCTACGATCCACCACAATGTCAAAGTGTCACATGTAGGCCGATTTTCAACATCGGCATCTTCGTTGGTGCTTGATACCACGATATAAGTATCGGCCCAACATGCGGCACAAATATGAAGTGCTGAACTTTAACTGTCGCGAATCTTCGTACGACGCTCGATTCGTCTCAGTGGCTAAAGGTTGTAACCTCGTTCGTCGTGAAGCACGAGATCCAAACCTTCTCTTTCCTCATCCCCTTCAACACGCAGACCAATAATCTTGTCCAGAATCTTAAGGATGATAAAGGAGAGTACGGCGCTCCAGACAATAGTGATAACGACACTGATGAGTTGCTTGACGAACTGAGCACCGATATTTAAATCCGCCTCTACGCCGCCGAGGGCCTGCGCTGCGAAAATCCCGGTCAAGAGTGCGCCGACGATGCCGCCGATACCGTGCACGCCAAAGGCATCCAGTGAATCATCATAGCCTAGTTTCTGTTTCAGACTTGTCGCCCCCCAGAAGCAGACGACGCCGGACACAACACCAATGACCAAAGCTCCCATCGGTCCGACGCTGCCTGACGCCGGAGTAATAGCAACCAGCCCGGCGACAGCCCCTGTCACAATACCGAGCACACTAGGTTTACCATGTTTCATCCACTCGGTAAACATCCAAGCAATCGCTGCAGTACCGGTCGAGATCTGCGTCACTAGCATCGCCATTCCTGCTGCGCCATCCGCTGCCACGGCGCTGCCGGCGTTAAATCCGAACCACCCGACCCAAAGCATAGATGCACCGGCTACAGTCAGCGTTAGACTGTGCGGAGGCATGGGTGTCGTCGGATAACCTATCCGTTTACCAATCATTATAGCAGCGACGAGCGCGGCTACTCCTGCGTTGATGTGTACGACTGTGCCGCCCGCAAAATCAAGCGCGCCGATGATGTCTCCGAAGAGCGAACCATCGCCCGCCCATGCCATGTGGCAGATGGGCGCATACACAATTAGTGACCAAATGCCGGAAAACCAGAGCACTGCGGAGAATTTCATACGCTCTGCAAAAGCGCCTACGATGAGCGCCGGCGTAATAATCGCAAAGGTTAGCTGAAACGTAAGAAATACCGTCTCCGGAATTGTCCCGGATGCAGTGCCTACGTCTATGCCCTTAAGGAAAACCTTCCCCAATCCCCCAATGAACGAATTAAGGTTCAGGGTTCCGGCATTCATACCTGTTGTATCAAAGGCGAGACTATAACCAAGCAACACCCACAGTACGGTGATTAAGCCAGTGATTGCGAAGCATTGCATTAACACGGACAGCACATTGTTCCTGCGGACCAGACCACCATAGAATAGGGACAATCCCGGGATAGTCATGAACAGGACCAATGCCGTCGCGGTGAGTAACCACGCGGTGTCACCGGAGTCAATTGCGGCGCCTTCCTCGGCGAGCGCAAGCCCTGGCGCCAATAAACCAACCAGCAGTACCATCGACCACAAAACGTATTTCCGTCGACTACTATCTAAAAACCGAAACTTCTCTCGAATGCGGCAATCGCATTCTGAAATGTCGTGCTTTTGCATTCTAACCCCCTTTTTGACGGTGTATGGTGAGAACGAGACGCATTTCTCATTTTAGCACAGTGCGAAGATCAGATCAAGCACAAAACACGTTTTACGAGTACAAGCACGCGGCATGGGACGTGTTGGCTTGAGCAAGCCTATACCCAAAACGTCACGGGTACAATTTGCATCAATTCAACCTCGGTATGTGAAACGCGTGGCTGAGTTCTACTCCGCAATCCGCCAGAGAAGGCGTCGCTGTGGCACTAAATTTACAGCTAGAATCTTGATTGTGATTCGCTCCTTGCCGTGATATAATGGCAGTTCGCCAACCAAATACAATTCTCTCTATTGCGCAAATTGTATGCCAGATCGGAAGTTTCTTTTCTTGACTGTCCAACCTCCCGAAAATCCCGTCACCTAAAGGCGATTCCCGCGGTTGATTTCACGGAGTTTGTCCTGCTTCCTTTTCGAATTTGAAGGCAAATGCTAAAATATTCATCAAAAAAGTGCTCAAAAATTGAGCGATCAACCGAGTGAATAACGAGGGCGATAGGGAGTCTTACTCGCAATTCGCTCGCCTGATCTCACCCTACCTATGTGCAAAGTCCAGCTAAGATTTCGCAGTCTATATTTTCTCGCGCCGATAGTGATTGTCGGAGCAATACTTCGCTTCTGGAATTTGGGTACGTGGAGTCTATGGATGGACGAGGTTTTGACGGTTCTTCACGCGAAAGACCTTTCAATCGACAGCCTGGGTATAAATCCGCTTCCGTATTTCGCTGTCAATCTGTCGCTGTCTGCTTGGGGATCGGACGAATGGGGGGCACGATTCATTCCGTGCATCGTTGGCATTGCGTCAATCCCGCTGATATTCTTTATGGGAAGGTCACTGGTCAATACGCGGGTGGGAATATTCGCGGCTGCGTTCGCGGCGCTTTCAAACTGGCATCTGTATTGGTCGCAGAATTCGCGCGGCTACATCTTCACGTTTCTATTCGGTATGTTGACGGCATGGAGTTTCTATCTCGCCATACAACACGACCGTCCCGTAACGATGTTCGGTTCGCTCCTCGCGGCAATCTGCTTAATCCTTTCCCACACACTTTCTATATTCATCCTCCCCGCTCTTGCGGGATATATAGCGAGTTTCTGGCTAGTGGACATGTTTCCCCGCATGCAAAGGCTGTTCGTCCAAACACAGAAAGAGGGCGACTCGCCCCCCTTATCCAGCGAAGACAATACGAGGTATCCTAAAGGTCTTCGATGGCGTAATCTGCTAATTTTCTTCCTTCCGTTCACGGTACCGCTCTTCGTGCTTCTTCTACCGGAGTTCCGCAACTGGCTGGTATCCGGCTGGGGGTTGAATCTATGGCAGCGAAGCCCAATCTACATCATCTTTACCCTCGTGTACGGTTTGAGTGTGCCTGTCGCGGTAACCGCTTTTTCTTCGCTACTCTTCAAGCCCATTGAGAATTCGGTGCGGTTTTTGGCTTGCTATGCGGGCATTCCGCTTGTTCTGATGCTGATCGCGTCGCGCTTCCAGAACGTCGCCGGCTACTACCTATTTTTTTCATCCCCGGCCTACTTTCTGCTTTGTGCTATCAGTTGCGATCGGATTTCGAGAGTAAAATCGCTTCCTGTGGTTATCCGTGCTGTGCTGCCTTGCGTCATCATCGTCACGATGCTCTCTCAGAACTATCTCTACTTCAGTGTCGAAAACGGAGGCAGGCCCAAGTGGCGCGAGGCGTTCTCAGCCATCCGATCAGAGATGAAGGATACCGATCAGGTGGTCCTCTCTCTCCCGGAGATGGGCCGGCACTATTTGCCGGAACTCAAGTCAATTGCGATCAAAGAGGTGATGGACAGAAGGACTGAATTGGCGGAGGAATGGAGATCGGAAGGCGCGCGGGTATGGTTCGTGATTGATGCGGGAACTTTCAATGTATTCGATTCGGGACGGGAGCTGCGGCAGTGGATACGCCATAGAGGGCGAATTGTCGAGATCTTTCCCGTTTCAGCAAGGGCGAAGGATCGGACAATCAATCTGTATCTGTGGGATACTGCAGAGTGAGGAAGCCTCTTATCGGCCGAGGCTCTCCCTGACCGCGTCCATCAGCAACTCCAGTTTTCGCGCATCGCGCGAGCCTTTGACGGATTCAACTCCCGAGCAGAGGTCAATCCCGTAGGGGCGAACGGTTTCGATTGCCAGTTTAGCGTTTTCTGCACGAATACCGCCGGAAAGAAACGCCGGAATCGTAGATGCGGCAATAAACTTGGCGGCAATACTCCAGTCGCTGGTTTTGCCCGTCCCACCGAATCGAACTTTGCCGCGGCTGCCCGCGGCGGTATCGAATAAGAGTGCGTCCGCGCCCGCACGAGTGTACGCCTCCATCTTGACGCGAATGCCTTCAACATCCGGTTTATCACCCGTACCGGGGGGCAGAAAAAGGGATTTCCAAACGTCGCAGGAAAGCTGCTGTTTTAGCTGATGAACTTCATCGGGAGATTCGCGACTCATTAGCTGGACCGCGTACGGCTGTATTATCTCCGCCGCGCGCCGAACCCAGTCTGTGGAACGGTTAAAGACAGGTATTACGGTTGGAATCGAGATCTGTCGCGCGATCTCGGCAGCCGTGTCAATGGAGACTGATCGCTCGGAGAACGGCACCTCAAGGACAACTCCACAATAGTCTGCGCCGGCAGCTACCGCCATCTGTGCGTCCACCACGCTGGTTGTGCCACAGATCTTTACTTTGCAGGCGGTAGTTGTTCTCATATTAAGATAATGGTTAAAACACGGAAGGGAAATGGACGGGGAGAGTATTACCGGCTAGGGGTATAGACCTGTCTACAATTTCGCTACTCTAGCACCTAGAGGATCGAGTGGAAGACGCTTATAATTCCTAACAAGCGGGATGTCGGCGACTACATTGATTGCTCCTCAAGTTGCCCAAGCACTTCGTTGAGGAATGTGTTTAGGCTACTTTCATCTTGGAACCGTTCCTTTTGACTCTGAAGCGCACGGATTGCGGGCGCATCGCCGATTTTGGCAAGCGCATCGACAACAGTCAACCTGATTGTGAGTTCCTCCAAGGAGTCAAGCGCATCAATTAGAACATCTCGAGATCTGGTGCCGCCGATATTGCCGAGTGCGGAAGCGGCTATATCCTTGACGTTTGCATCGCCACGCTCGAATGCGGCGATAAGCGAATCAACCGCGTCCGCTCCAATCTGACTCAAACCGAGCCCCGCTTGGAATCGAATGCCCGGCACTTCACCGTTATCTTCCATAACGGCAGTCAATACGCCAATCGCGGATTGCGGTTTCATTACACCCAATATGGCGATGCAGGTGCGGCGAATCTCTTGGTCGGCCTCCACAGCGCGCTTAACATACTTTTGCGCTAACGCAAGCAATCGGCCCTCGGCAATCTTATCGCGCAGCGCTTGAAGCCTTTCCGTTGAATCGGCGCTCGATTGGCTAAACTCGACAAGGCGTGCCAAACTTCGGATCGCCGGTTTGCGCAGCGACAAGTCACTACTCTGTTCTACGATGTCCATCAAGGGGTCGACAGCCCGCGCGTCGCCGAGTTCGCCCAGCGCTTCGACAGCCGCAATTCTAACCCCCGCCAACTCGGTTGTGCGGAACGTGAGTTTGGAGCCATGTTTCGTGAACTCCTCAATCGCTTCCTTGTAATCGTCAATCGTACGTATCTTTCGCTCATCAATCACCGCTTCAATCGAATCACCGATCTGTATGTTTGCGTTCGCCGCCGGACTTCCACCCTTCACTTCGCTGACAACGTTTCCATCAACTTTAAGTCCCGTCTTGTCGCCACTCCGGCGCACGGCTAACCTGACTATTCTGCCGTCAGTAAAGCGTAGGATAAGGTTGTTGTCTTCATGCATCGCCTTCTTTGCCGCGCGCCCGTAATTCGCTCCTTTCCCAAGAGAGTATTCGCCGACCACATAGGAGATTAATTCGCCCTCTTCAAGTTGCGCGCTGGCGGCAGGACCGTTAGATTCTACGGAAATCACCACGACCCCGTTGGTAGACCAGCGATTCTCGAGATCGCTGTCCAACTGTTGTACGTGAATCTTAAACTGCTCGTCGTGGTAACGATTCTCGCATCCCATGGCGAACACAAGGATGACAATTATGAGCAACGACTGAAGCTTAACAAGCATGAAATCTCCTTATCACTACATATTATTAGCGCGTAAAGGGGCAAATTGATTACACGGAATGCGGGGCATGCGTCAATCCAACTATCAGAACTTGATCTCAACTTCTCGACTGCCCTGTTCGCCCAATGCATTTAACAATGGATTGACCGCTCGCTCATCGCCCAGAGTGGCAAGCGCTTGAATCGCATCGACACGCAATGAGGAACCCTTATTTTCGGCAATCTCAACTAATTCTTTAACAGCGGAGCCTCCTATTTTCCCGAGAGCTTCAACCGCTAATTGTCGAACCTCGGGGCTTTCCCTATCCCTCGCGCGTTTCGCGGATCCCGAGTTCACAATCTTGACCAAGTCGGGAATCGCGTTTTCGTCTCCGATTTCCCCCAGCGCTTTGACCACGTTTAGCCTCGTCTCCTTGCGTTTGTGATCGAGCAGTTCGACGAGCAGCGGCACGATCGTGCCGGGCGCGTCTTTGCCGATTTCTGCTAACACCCAGTGAGCGTCGTGACGATCCCTGTTGTCTTTGGACTTGATCGCTTTCTTCAAAGATTTAAGCAGCTTGTTGCGATCGCCTTGGTTATAGATGCGCTTAAGCGCGTTCAATGCCGCGTTCTGCACCCCCGGTTCATTGCGTCTCAATGTTTCAAATACCAGAATCTCAAGATATTTGTTTTGTTCCTGCTGATACGCGAGGAACATATGCTTCCCGCGATTCTCGGTGCTAGCCATTTCCCAGTCCTCCTCCCAATTCTCTGACGAAGACTTCGCGTTGTAAAACTCTTGGGAATCGTAGAACCCGAGCAGATAATGTGCCTCGGCATTGCCTGGCTCTTGCTGAATCGCCAATTTAAACTGAGCGACCGCGCGTTCCTCCTTGCGCCGCCTCTCCGATTTAATTAGCTCTTTACCTTTGGACAAATATTCATTATGGCTTCCGCAGCTGACGAGGAAAACGGCGAGACAAATTGATATAACACTCACCCTGAGACGTTTATTCATTCTGAACTCCAATCCATTTAAGGAATTATGTAGTATTTATTGCGGTTGCTGTCGATCGCTGTCACCCAGTGTTTTATTGACATCTCACAGGATCCACTATCGCGCTCCATACTCAGTCGCTTGATGCTTTGGTGCGGAAAACCAGTGTTACTTGCTGAATGAACTATTCTGACAGGGATTTTACCGCGCCAACTGTCAGTTCACGCATCCCAAGCACAATCTAACAGATTGTGCTACATAGGTAGCAGCTTGAATTATTTTACTGTAACACAAGCGGCCTTTGAAGGCAAGACAAAGATATTTTTTTCTTCCGTGCTATCTTCCACCCCGAATAACCTAAGAACCCCTTGCCTTTCTCCAAGCGCACGTTCCGGATAGATCGTCAATCGTTAGGAGATAGCCGCGCATCGCCAATCACGTCCAGATTCTCGTTTACATCGTGGACCACACCCGATTCCATTGGAACCTCGCCCGGAGGCGCGTCCCCCTGTGCCATTCGCAGTTGACGTTCCGCATCGACCACATCGCGGTTAATCTTTGCGACACACCGATCTAGTTTATCCAACAATGCGGCGTGCCCCGCCATCGCACGACGCGTCTGACGCAGAAAGTCGATCACGAGTCGAAATGAACGGACAAAGTCGCCGTCCGCAAGATCTGCATACCTGTGTAACTCCTCAAATTCGCAACCCCGGCTCCACGCAAGCATCGCCGTGCTCAACTTGGTTTCAAACCTGGGCGTGACCTCCGCCACGCCGTGCAACTCTTCAAGTACGCGCAGATTCTCAATCTCCCTATCCGCCGATTTCAGCACCCCTTTTAATCGTTTGTCATGCAGTTTTCGAAAGCGTCCCGAATCCTTCCTTGGTTCAGACACAATCGCCAACATCAGAACATTGATTGCGTCTTCGTCCAGCTTCTCAAAAAAACCGCCAAAAAGTAGCAGAGAGATTGGCATCTCATAACCGGAAATCCTTGAAGCAATTTCACCTCTAGGCAACAAATCGGTCCCCTCTATATAACCGAGCTCCTCAAGCACTTTGAGTCGAGACGCAATCTGTCGTTGCTGAAAGTGCTCAAAATGATCCCGTTCTCGAACGAGGGTTTCAACTTGACCGGTGAACCGCTCAATTTCTTGATACTGCTGATGGCACAACTTATATCGCTGGCACCCGTGGCACAAGCTATCCACTAATGTGGATTCGACACCCCGCACTTGCTGATTGATTTGAGCGAGTTTCTTGAGCCGTGCCCGTTTGTTCTTACGTCCTCGGTATTTTCGCTTTGCCGCCAGGTGTTTTGTTTTAAGAGATTGTTTCTGATCCGCGACGTTGCTGAGGAGGTCAAGGTAACCGGCAACCTGCTCGGAGGCGTCCAAATGGTCGTGAATGCAGATTGGAAGCGGCGAATTCTTCAACCCCTCTTCGGCGCGTTTGAGTCCTTTATCGATTTTACGAATTCGTGTGTAGTTCTGGAAATTCCCCAAGCTGAGTGTGCAAACATCGTATATGTCATCGCCGTACTTCTGGTACAGATTCAAGATGCTCGAATAGGATAGGTTAAACTGACTTCCGATCGGCTCAATCCGGCCAGAGGTGATTTTTTGGACCTTCTCGACATCCGAAAATCGAGGGTTTACCCGGCCGTAGACGTAACCGACGGGATCTATACCGCGCCGCCCGGCTCGTCCCGCCATCTGATGATACTCGCGCGCCTTTAGATACCGGAAGCCGAATCCGTCAAACTTCTCAAGGCTTTCGAACACCGCCGTACATGCCGGCATGTTGATGCCTACTGCGAATGTTTCTGTTGTAAAGAGTAACTGCACAAGTCCGGAAGTGAACAGTTGTTCAACGACTTCCTTTAAGGTCGGCAGCATCCCGGCGTGGTGGTAAGCGACCCCTTTCGAGATCAGACTGCGCAACTCGGACGCCTTCCGATTCTCGTCGATACCATACCGTATACACAGCGAATCAAACAGGGTGACAATCTCTTCCCGCTGCTCGGCTTTAAGAAAACTACGCCCCGACGCATGGGCATAGGATTCGGCGTTTCGCTCACATTGCTTACGGCTAAAGCAGAAATAGAGACAGGGCAGCCGATTGCGTTTTTGAAGATAACCAACCAAATCTGCGCGCGTCAGGTTGGGAAGTCCGTTAGCAACCATTTCGTCAACCTTCTCATCATCGTGAAGGTGATCGAATTTGGCGATAATCTGCTGAGCCCGCCGCAGATCGCCGATGGTTCCAACACCATATCCGTCAAGGTAGAGGTGGTGTTCGAGAGGTACGGGGCGCTCAGGTTCCTGTACCACATCGATGTCTATCTCTCGAACGCTGCGCATCCAATCCGCAAACTGATCGATATTCGGAATGGTCGCGCTCAAACACGCAAATTTAACATGCTGCGGGGCGAAAATGATGCTCTCCTCCCAAACCGTCCCCCGTTCAACGTCGTTGATGTAATGAATCTCGTCGAAAATTACGTATTCTACATCTGCCAAACGCTCAATATCGTCAAAGATCGTGTTTCGGAAGATTTCCGTCGTCATCAACAGAATCTGGGCATACGGATTGAGGACAACGTCTCCCGTTAAGATACCTACGCGGTCGCCGTACCGCTCATGAAAATCCCGATACTTCTGGTTACTAAGCGCTTTGATTGGCGCCGTGTAAATTACGCGTCGATCACTCTGAATACATTTGTCAACCGCGTATTCCGCAACCACTGTTTTGCCCGCTCCGGTTGGAGCGGCGACAATGACAGAGCGCTCCCGATCTAGTGCTTGAATAGCGTCTTCTTGAAACCGATCAAGCTGTAAACCCCTGTAGAACATTCAGATCTCCCAAACCCAAGTAAAGCCGGGATGATTATAACGATTTTCGCTCCTTTTGTCAAATGTGATTACCCTGCTGAAGCAGACATCCCCGTGTCGTTCCATCGGGCGGCATGCCATTACAAAAACAATGATCGTTGCGTCCTATATTCCTAAACCCTATCCGGCCGTCTTGCAATGCCCGGTTGATGCGACCTCGGTTGTGGGGGATGGTTGATGTGCCGTCCCGCCGACGGGAGTATACAGGCGACAGCCCCGACCAACCCGCTGAAATCTGTAGACATGGCATCGGAAATTATTATAAAATGTGTGCCATCGCCAGAACTATCCCATAATCGTGTGAGGAAAGCTATGAAGATCTTTGTTCCCGGCAGAATCTGCCTTTTTGGTGAACATAGCGATTGGGCGGGAGGCTACCGCCGCATCAATGCTGATTTGGAAAAGGGGTACACGCTGATTACGAGCACCAATCAAGGCGTGTATGCCGAGGTAAAGCCCCATCCCACGAAACTAATCTTCCGTGCAACGCTGAGCGATGGCGAACGGAAAGGCCCATTTGAACTGCCGATGGAACCGGAGGCGCTGCTCGCGGAAGCGGAAAAAGGGGGATTCTTCAGCTATGCCGCCGGTGTTGCCCATCAAGTCCTGACACACTATCATGTGCGCGGAATTGAGATCGACAACTATCGCACAGATCTTCCGGTAAAGAAAGGGCTGTCATCCAGCGCCGCGATCTGTGTCCTTGTGGCTCGCGCCTTCAACCGCGTCTACGATCTCAAGATGACCACGCGCGGCGAGATGGAATCCGCCTACACCGGCGAAATTACGACCCCTTCCCGATGCGGTCGGATGGACCAGGGTTGTGCGTATGGCCGGCCAGTTATGATGATTTACGATGGCGACAGGCTTGATGTCAGGGAATTCAACGTACCGAATGACCTTTACTTCGTTATCGTTGACCTCGCGGCCGGCAAAGACACGAAAGAAATACTAAGCGCCCTCAATCGCTGTTATCCGTTCGCCGAAGACCAACTCCAGAGAAACGTCCAAGAGTATCTTGGACCGATCAGCGCTCGATTAACGAATGCCGCCCATGGAGCCTTGCGGGGTGGAGATGCCGAACGAATCGGTCGATTGATGACCGAGGCACAGGCGGAATTTGACGCTCATCTTCAACCCGCCTGCCCTTCGCAATTGACAGCCCCGGCATTGCACCAACTCCTCAAATATGAACCCCTGCAACCCTACATTTTGGGCGGCAAGGGCGTCGGATCTCAAGGAGACGGTTCCGCGCAATTCATTGTCCAGGATAAGCAGAGCCAGCGTAAAGTGATCGATATCATTGAGCGCGACCTGAAAATGCCGTGCCTTGAGCTTGTGATCGAGGCTGGACGGCGTGTTCGAAAGGCGGTAATCCCTGCCGCTGGATTTAGCACCCGCCTCTTTCCGGCTTCAAAAGGCATCATAAAGGAATTGTTCCCAATCATTGACAGCGAAGGAAGAGCCAAACCGGCGATCATGGCATTGATCGAAGAAGCTGTAAACGCTGGAGTGGATGAAGTTTGCCTCATCGTTCAGCGCAGGGATCGCGAGTTTTTCGAGGATTTTTTCAATACTCCGCCCCCAATTGAGAACTACAACCGATTATCCAAGGAAGACCAAGCCTATTGCCAATATCTGTTGGATCTTGGACGGCAGGTTACGGTAATTGCACAGGAGGTTCAGGAAGGATTCGGTCATGCCGTATTTTGTGCGAAGGAATGGGTCGACGGTGAGCCCTTCTTGCTCATGTTGGGCGACCACCTTTACGCCTCCGATAGTGAAACGTCATGTACGAGGCAACTTTTGGACGTATATGATCAGGTCGGGCATAGCGTTGTTGGCTTGAAAACTACCCCTGTGGAGGAGCTTCACAATTTCGGATGTGTGAATGGCGTTTGGCAAGATGAGTCGCTTCTTTCGATTACGGAATTCTATGAAAAACCCCCTGTAGCATACGCGCGGCAGCACCTGCACGTAGACCGGATGGACAAAGATCTGTTCCTTACCGTCTTTGGACTTTATGTGCTTACTCCACGGATTTTTGACTATCTTGAAGAGAACATCACCCATAACCTTCGCGATAGAGGCGAGTTCCAGTTGACGCCCTGTCTTGACACACTGCGAAAAGAGGATAATTTTTCGGGATATGTTCTGAAAGGCAGACGCTTTGACATCGGCCTCCCTGAGGCGTATCGAGAGACCGTAATTGATTTCCGAAACACATGAAATCTTCAGCGAACCTGTACGTTGGGTTGAACGCTCAAGCGTGTGAATATGGGGAGGACGCCCCTTGTGCCGTCCCGTAATCAGACTTCCAGTACAATAAAGGTTTCTGCAAAACCCAAATATATTGCTTCCCTTTTTCGTCTTGGTGTCGATCTTCTATCATTCCAATTCTGTTCTTCCTAGCCACCTCAGAAGATGTACACCAAAACTGAAACCTGTTTAGCAGCTTATGTTAAACAAGAAAAAAGAAATCCTGCTGGCGGGACTGGCATTCCTTGCCATCTGTGCCCTTGCGGCATACGGCGGTCAACGTCTGGAAGGTTCTAACGCCCTTGTCTGGTACAGCATCGTCCCGCCCCTCCTTGCTGTCTCCTCGGCAATTGCCACACATCGACTGTTATTGAGCCTTGGGCTGGCGGTAGCCGTCGGGATTGTTCTCTCGTCGATACGAATTGCGTCGGCTTCCGTCCGGGATTGGTTCGCGTCCGTTTACAGCCAAACAGCATCAGTCGCAACCTCCGTCGTAGACTCATTCAACCTTCTGATCATCCTCTTCATCGTCCTAATTCTCTCCACAATCTCCGTTGTGATAGTGTCCGGGGGCATTCAAGGCATTATTCATTGGCTCTCGCGATTTGCAAAGGGCGCGCGTTCAACCCAGTTCGTCACCGTTCTCATGGGATTTGCTGTATTCATTGATGACTACGCCAACACGATGATTGTCGGGTCTGCCATGCGTCCCGCAACCGACCAAAAACGGATTAGCCGCGAGAAACTGGCGTACCTCGTGGATTCCACTACCGCTCCCATCGCGGGCTTGGCGGTGGTTAGCACCTGGATCGGTTATGAGGTTGGGCTGTTCAACGAGGTCGCCAACTCGTTAGGCATACAGAAGGACGGCTACTCCATGTTTTTCGACGCGCTCGGTTTTCGCTTCTATTGCCTGATGACGATTATCTTTGTACTAGTAAACGCGATCAGCGGCATCGATTTCGGCGCAATGCGTAAGGCGGAGATACGTGTACGAGAAACCGGAGCTGTGATTGGTGAAGACGCAAAACTTATGTCCTCAAGGGCTTTCACGACGCTGAAATCCATATCATCGGCAAACGTGCACCCGCTGAGCGCCGTCATCCCGATTGGTACCCTTCTTGGCGTCATGTTGATCGGATTTTGGATTGATGGCGGCGGTAAGGGATTTGTCCTGTCCCCATCGGCATGGCGTGAGGCGTTATCCAACGCAAACAACCTCAAAATATTGGCAATCGCATCCGGGAGCGGATTCCTATTGTCGCTATTCTGTGCAAAGCTACTTTCTCGGATTAGTTTCTCCGAGATTGGATCTGCCGTGATCTCCGGTCTCAAAGGCAGCTTGCTCCCAACCGCGGTTCTCGTCCTGGCGTGGAGCTTAAAAGCCGTCTGCGACCAACTGTCGACGGGAGATTTTCTCGCGGCAACGGTGGAAGGTGTGGTTTCGGCGATATGGTTCCCGGCACTCCTCTTCATCGTCGCGTCCCTGACATCGTTCGCGACCGGCACTAGCTGGGGCACGATGGCGATCCTCATTCCGACCGCCATACCGATTGCGTACTCACTTGACGGAGGCGCCTATGGGCTGACGACAGCCATCAGCCTAGGGGCGGTACTCGACGGATCAATCTTCGGCGATCACTGCTCCCCGATCTCCGACACAACCATCATGAGTTCCATTGCGAGTGAATGCGATCCGATTCACCATGTACGCACCCAGCTCCCCTACAGCCTGACCGTTGCCGGGCTTGCGCTGGCCTGCGGCTACATACCGGCAGCGCTGGGAGTTTCGTCGTTTATTGGGATAGGTGCCGCCGGAGTTCTAATCGTCCTGTTATTCTATGTCGTAAGCAAGTTTGGGACGAATCGACACGCAATGCCGTAACCACAATTTTTTTTCGTCCGACCTTCATGCACGTCAATGAGTTGCACCGTCGTCTCGCCGAACGCTATCCGCTGAGGCAGGAAATCATTCGACTGGCGAATCGGAATATCGCTATAACTGTTGTAGTCGATCCCGATCAATTCCTTGATGAATTGAGTAAAGAGGAAAACGACGGCGCGCTGCGCCTTCCCTATTGGGCATATCTATGGCCATCTTCAATCGCGCTCGCACGTCATCTGGATCAGATGGACTCGCTGAAGTCCCAACGGGTTTTGGAGATCGGCTGCGGATTTGGGCTGGGGGGAATCGTCGCTTCCCAAGGCGGTGGGAGGGTTCTGTTTACCGACTACGAAAAGGACGCGCTGCTGTTTGCGCAATATAATGCCCTTCAAAATAGGTGCTTAGAAGGAACATCCTTCGCTCAAATGGATTGGAATGATCCGTGTTTGAAAGGTCGATTCGCGCGCATCCTTGCGGCAGATGTCGTCTATGAAGAGAAGAACTGGAAACCGATCCTCGCCCTAATCCAAAAACATCTTGCCCTTGACGGCACGGCGATCATAGCGGAACCGAACCGAGCCAACGCGGATGGATTCTTCGATCTCCTTGCGCGATACGGATATGCGACGGAAGAATTCGGGTATACGGCTCTCTTGGAAGAGGACCCCTCTACCATCACGGTATACTGCGTGCGGAGGGAAGAATGAGCGGCTTGGAAGAATGGAAGGTGGGAAGGTTGGAGGTGCATTGTAGGGTGGAATCAACCGAACGGATAGATCAAGAGAGATCAAACGAATGGATAGTGAGTGCGATAGAGATATTGACAGCGAACGCGATAGAAATCCTAGGGTATAGATGATCCTGTGTGATAGAACTCCCGTCACGTATTAGCTACCATAAACCATTTCTTGGCCAAATCTAAAAGACAAGGGAATCTAGAGCATCCTTGAAACTCATGAAAGAAACCTTCCAAACACACAGTCCGGAAGAGACTCAGGCAATCGGCAAACATATCGGCCAAACCTTGAAAGCCGGTGATGTCGTCGCACTCATCGGCGATCTCGGCTCGGGCAAGACCTGCCTGACTCAAGGAATCGCCCGCGGAGTCGGCATTGCTTCCCAAGAAGTCGTCAACAGCCCGTCTTACACGCTCATCAACGAATACGCAGGCGAAACACCAATCTTCCACATCGATCTCTATCGCCTAAAACATCATGGCGAAATCGTCGACCTTGGATTGGAAGAGTTTCTGGAGGGAAACGGGATTTGCATCATTGAATGGGCGGACCGCATGGCAAATATGCTTCCGGCGAATCACATCCAAATTACAATGACGTGGGTTGATGAGTCAGACCGCATCATTGAGTTGCAGCGAAGCGCTACCTGAAGTAAAGATGCGGAACCGTTTAGCTGTTGCTCATTCAACGTTGTAGGGAACGCAGATCTGCGTCCCCTACGCGAGGGTTGACCTATTGATACAAGCGTCGAGAATACCCCATCTTCCACTCTTCCAACTCTATTCCCACGTCCGCTTCAACGGGTCATGGATATTAACCGTCAACGCAGGCCCCAACCCTTCTATCTCAAGGCGCAGAGTGTCGCCGTCATGAATCGGCGACAGCGATTCATGGTGGGTGCCGGTGGACACCACCTCTCCCGGCTCAAGCGTTACGACGTTCGTAACCTCCTCGAGCATTTCGGGAATAAAGCGATCCATGGAGTTAGAGGAGAAATCATGCCGAAGGTCATCGTTTACCCAAAGCCGGATGCCAAGATCATTCGGGTCTTCAATCTCGTCCGCGGTGACTAGCGCTGGCCCCATCGGCGCAAAAGTATGCCAACTCTTTCCGAGGAAAAAGCCGCCGTGCAGCCCGCGGGCTGAGCCGTCTATGAATTGCGTGTATCCGAAAACGTGATCCATGGCGTCGTCTTGCGAAACCCGGCTCGCTGTCTTTCCGATTACCAATGCCAACTCAGGTTCAAAGTGAAAAACGCTGGCATCGGCTGAAGGAAATTCGGAAGTGTCGCCTGTGCCGATAATACTTGTCGGCGACTTAAGGAACGCATTAAACTCTCCGCGTTCGGGTGATGCGGGTTCAATGTAATTGCCGGCGAGGCAGAGCAACTGACCCGGTCGCGGTAGGGGCGCTCTGAGATTCACGTCCGTAAGCGACACGCCGTCTCCTTCAGCCGCCGCGCTTTCTATTTGGGCTTGGAGGTCTCCGAAATCCTCTATCAACATGTTTATGAGTTCCTGCGGCGAATGATAGGATATGCCATCGACGGCGGAACCGACATCCACGATTCGATCTCCATTAATAACGCCAAGTTGATAGTCATTGAAAAACGCAAGTTTCATCTCATAATCTCCTTGTATTTTCAGTTATACGAAATTGTGTGCTGCTAAAATATGTCGGATTAATCCGAGAGAAAGCCTCCATGACACTGGTGTTACGCTTACAATGCGCCATAGAATTGCTGCATATTACACCTTCTATTTGAGATTCCATTATAGCATGGATTGTGAGGAATGTGAATTAAAGATTACCCGTATTTCTCCCTGAGTATCTTGCTCGCAGCAGCTTCATTGCAGAGTTTTCTGTAGGCTTCATCGATCGGTATGTCCGCCGCGCTGCCGGGAGCGAAACCGCAGTCCGGATGAATGAATAGCCGCTCCGGAGGCACGAATCTCAGAGCTTTCTCAACCCGCGTAACGATTTCCTCCGGTGTGTCTATTCGTTCGCTCCGGCAATCCACACAACCAAGCCCGATAGCTCTATCCTCGGGTATTTCGCGCAAGACACCGAAATCGCCGGCAACAGGAATCGCGAACTCTAGCATATATGAGTTGACACGCAACTGTTTGAGGCAATCCATAATCGGCTCGTAGCCGCCTTCGCCCACCCATCCATCCCTTCCCTTGTTGCGTCGACAGAGATGTATCGCCGTGTTTAAATCCTCGAATCCATCAAGAATCTCGTTAAGTAAATCGACACAAAGGTGCATCTCTCGCTCCGGATCCTCGTATTGATTTCGAACTCGCTCGTCAACGAAGAGGCACAGGTGCGGATCATCAAATTGCACGTGACGTATACCATCCTCGCGAAGGGCTTGGAGTTCGCCGCGAAGAAGAGGTATCAGATCTCGCATGAAATCCTCTCGGGTTGGATAGCTGGCTCGGCTCATCTCGGCGTCCCACATTCGCTGACCGAGGAGATATGGCGATGGTAGGGCAACCTTGGGCTCACATCGGCTATGCTGGCGGATGAAGGACGCTTCCTTCGCGACCAAGCCGGTATCACGAGGTGAAATTGGCTTTGTCACGATGGTCCACGGTTGATTGCCGCGATAACTCACCTCGAACCCATCACAGATGTCGGCGATAATCCCTATGTAACTTAGGCGACGCCATTCACCATCGCTGACAATATCAATGCCTGCGGCTTCCTGCATCGCGATGACGTAAGCCACGGCGGCATCCAGTCTGCGTAAGAATTCTGCGTCATCCAAGTCACGCCGTGTCTCCGGTTTGAGTAGATCTCGCACAAACTCCGGTCGAGGCATTGATCCTACGACAGTCGAAGTAAACGGTTTACTCTCTCCTATCATTTTACCTCCACAGTTTACGTGCCAACTCAAGATCTTGTTGAGTGTCAATCTCCATGTATCCGCCAGCGCAATCTATATGTTCCATCTCCACACCTGCCTCAATCATCTCCTGAAAGAGATGAATGAGATAGGCTTTCTGAAAGCTCGGCGCCTCCCGATACGGTTTGCCGCCGTAGCGCTGGCGAGACTGGTGGTAATGTTCCCGCAACAGATATGCGCCTTTAGTCGAAAACTTCGCCACGCCGATGAATTCTCCATGGGCTTCCGACTCAGGTATATCTCGATGGATTTGGGTGACCACGCCGTTGAGCACTGTCACTTTTTCGGCGTCATCGGTTGGATGCTCAGTGCGGTGGGTATAACGCTCAAGCCACTGTGTATCTACGGCTAAGGAAATGTCGCCATCGCTAGTAATAAGGTTTCTTACGATGTTTGGCTTGAACAAAATGTCCGAATAGCAACAGACAAATGGCTCATCCATTTCGGGCTCTGCGTACATTACCGACGCGAGAATGTTGTTGTTTTCCCAGTTAGCGTTATGATAGAACACGAGTTGTGGATAGTCCTTACGCACCTTATCAATCGCGTAACCTCCAATAAAACAGATTCGTTCGAAATCATTATCTGCGAATGCCTGAAGTCCCCAATCGAGAATGCGACGGTTATCGACTTCAGCAAAGCATTTCGGAGTATTGGCCGTGGTGGGCATAAGTCGCACACCTCGTCCAGCCCCTATAATTATCGCCTTCAACCCCCTACTCCTTATCTTCAACTCACGTCAAGTAGTTAATTAACGTAAGTTGCTGCCTATAAGAGAGAAACCGAGTTTTTGGTTCACGTTTGCTAAATCATGGGAAAATTGATTTCATTTTCGTCAATCTCGTGCTTTCACATGGGAAAAAACTCGGTTTCTGCGCTCTGTCGGACAAGGGTGGAAACTTAGGTTAATTGACCTGCCATAGACATGTAATGCCAATCCGTAATTCATAAGTTACAAGAACCGAGGGTTCGTAGTAGCAATCAACCGAACGGATAGTGAGGGATCAAGGAAGCGAATAGATCAACTGAGCGAATAGCGAAGGCGATAGAGATCCCCCGCGATAGGACTCCCATAGAGATCCCTTCATTGCGCGTTGTTGCAAGCGATCACGATCATCCTTGCTCCCTTCCTCAACGACACGCAGCCCACCCAATTCTGTCATCGTCCGGACACGAAAAAAGGCAGGCCCCTACTGACCCGCCTTATTACGAGGGCGTTGCAATCGAATCCCTGATTTACCGTTCCCGATCACCGTCAACAAATTCCTGCAGTTGCTGAACGGCGGCACCATCTTCATCAATTGAAATTGGCGGGTGCTTCGTCAACACCGCCGATGCGGAATGAAGGGGTCCTGAGACGCCTCGATTTAGTCCTATCTTCATGAACCGAACCATGTCCGCTATCACGCCGCCAAAGTTTGCGCTGTCCTCCACCTCCAGCTTCGCCTCGAAATGCAACGGCGCCCCGCCGTAATTAACGCCATCGACGAAGAAAATCGCAGTCTTGCGGTCTCCCATCAGTTCGACGTAGGAAAAGCCTGTCGAAATCTCGGTCTCCGGCGAAACCAACGTTGAAAGTGCTTCCTGTTTTGTTTTGTGTTTCGACTGTCCTCGATGCACCAGGTTGTAAAAATCCGTGTTGCCCGCGTAGTTTACCTGATACGTGCGTTCAACATGGATGCCTCTGGCTTTCAACAATTGGAGGAGTGCACGATGAATCGCCGTTCCACCAAGTTGACTCTTCACGTCGTCACCGATGAGCGGGACGTTGTTCTCAATAGCCGCCTGTTGGTAAGCGGGATCGCAAACAATCAACTCCGGCATACCGTTAATGAACCCTATCTGGGCTTCTTTGATAGCGGCATCAGCGTAAAATCTAGCGGCTTCCGCGGATGCCGTCGGTAGAAAGTTTAGCAACATCTCCGCGCCGCTTTCCCGCAAAACTCTGGCGACATCCACCGGCGGTTGGTCGGCGACCTCGACAAACTCCGCCAACGCTGGGGTAACTCCATCCATCACGGGGCCCATTTGCACCGTCACGCCGATGTGGGGCACTTCGATATCCGGATACCGATACGCGATATTGGCGCCCGAAAAAATGGCTTCTGACAAATCCAATCCCACCCGCCGCGCATCGACATCAAAGGCAGCCACCGGGACAATATCGGTCACTTTGTACCCGCCAATGTCAACATTGATCAGACCGGGGGCATCTGCGCCGAACTTTCGATAGTAGGTCAAACCTTGAATAAAAGCGCTGCTACAATTGCCAACACCGACAATCGCAACTTTGATTGGATTGTCTGCTTGCCACGTCATATACTTCCTCCTTAAGCGGTGTGCACGTCTTGGTTACGATGTGCACCACCGTCGTATTCGCTAACTTTTCAAACTCCCAACTGATTGCGTCTAACAATCTCCTCAACATTCTGCACAGTGCAAACCTTGTGCTCTGTAAGCGGCAATATCCGCTCGTGGATCGTGTCAAGGATCCACTCCTTTTGTGGGAAAAACGCCTCCTCTAATTCTGCGGGCGGCGTGATCCAGTTTCGAGCGCCGACGACAGTAACCGGACCATCAAGATAATTGAAAGCCAATTGGCTGATATTCGATGCCATCGTGTGCAGAAAAGACCCGCGTTCGCAGGCATCGGAAACGAGCACGACCTTGCCGGTTTTCTCAGCCGATTCGACAATTTTCTCGTAGTTCAGCGGATTGATAAAACGCGCATCAATCACTTCGGCAGAAATGCCGTGCTTGTCCGCCAATTCATCCGCGGCTTCCAACGCCCGGTAGAGTACCGCACCCACCGTGACGATAGTCAATTCTCCTCCACGACGCCGGAGCGCCGGTTCCCCCATTTCCACCTCGTAATATTCAGTCGGCACTCCCCCTTCGACGAGCGTCTCCGGCTCGGGGTACAAACGCTGGCTTTCAAAGAAGACTACCGGGTCCGACCCTCGCAGCGCCAAGTTCAACATACCTTTCGCGTCGTAGGCCGTTGCCGGAAACATCACCTTCAAGCCTGGGATGTGCGCCACGATGGACGTCCAATCTTGCGAATGCTGTGCCCCGTACTTCGAACCGACTGACACACGCAGCACCATCGGCATCTGCAGAACGTTTGCGGACATGGATTGCCATTTAGCCATCTGGTTGAAAATCTCGTCGCCCGCCCGCCCCATGAAATCGCAATACATCAGCTCCGCCACCACGCGACCGCCGGAGAGCGCATATCCGACGGCAGTCCCAACAATCGCAGCTTCTGAAATCGGCGAGTTGAACAAGCGGTGATAAGGCAGGCATTCCGTCAATCCGCGGTAAACGCTGAACGCGCCGCCCCAGTCACGGTTCTCCTCACCGTAGGCGATCATTGTCGGGTCTTCATAGAAACGATGCATCAAGGCTTCAAACAGCGCCTCCGCATAAGTCAAAGTCTGAAGCTTGGGAAGCGGTTTCCCGCCGTCGAGCCCGAATCGGTGCTTCACGGAGGTAGTCTTTAGACGACTTTCGGACTTCGGAATCAGAACCTCCGGCGCCTTGTCGCTCAGTCGATCCTGATACTGATCGGAGAACATCATCTCCCCGATGCTGTCGACACGAATGCTGATGCGCGGGGATCGTTCGAGGGAGGTCGCCGCCTCGAACACGTTCACCAATCTCTCCGTAGCGTCATCTCGAAGGGCGTCCAAGCGACCGCTATCCGCGTGGCGATTTTCCAATAGGTATTCCCCGTAGTTCGTTAGGGCATCCTGTTGGTACCAGAGGTCCATCTCTGTCTTGTCGCGATACGAGGATGCATCTGACGGGGAATGTCCGGAAAATCGATAAGTAACCGTGTCCAGAAGCACAGGTCCCTGGCCCTCTTCCAGTACCTCGCGTTTGCGCTCGACTGCATCTGCCACCGCCAGCGGATTGTACCCGTCAACACGTTCTGCGTGCATGGCATCCGGGTTGACCCCTGAACCGACTCGCGCCAAAATTCCGAACCCCATCGTTTCGCCCTTGGACTGGCCGCCCATACCGTAGAAATTGTTCATGAAATTGAAGAGAATCGGAGGATTGCCTCCCACCTCCTGATCCCATAGCGTGCGATACTGATCCATTGCGGCAAAAGTGATAGCTTCCCAGACGGGACCGCATCCCATCGATGCGTCGCCGACATTGGCGATGACAATCCCCGGTTCACGATTCACTCGCTTGAAAAGAGCGGCGCCCGTCGCGATATCCGCCGAACCGCCGACAATGGCGTTGTTAGGCATAACACCGTAGGGAGGAAAGAAAGCGTGCATCGACCCGCCCATTCCCTTATTGAACCCATTCTCCCTGCCGAAGATCTCGGCGAGCGTGCCGTATAGCGTATAGTTAATCGCCAAATCTATTGCATCGCCTCTCGTGAATCGTGCCACTACCCGTAACGGCGCACCGTCCATGTACGACTCCATGATACCTATCAAGTCGCTTTCGCCCAGTTTTTCGATTGCTGAGAAACTCTTCGCCAATATCTCTCCGTGACTCCGATGAGAGCCGAAAATGAAATCCTCCGCCGAGAGATGAAAACACTGACCAACTGCCGCAGCTTCCTGGCCGATAGACAGATGGGCGGGACCCCGGTGATCGTACTCTACTCCCCTATAGGCGCCCTCCTTCTTCACCCCATCCAGCATGCTCTCAAACTCGCGAATATAGACCATGTCCCGATAAATCCGCACCAAGTTCTCGCTGCCGAATTTCGCCGCCTCCTGCTCGGGCGTAGCGGTATAAGCGTTCACCGGTATCTCTTGACTCTTGATCACGGATCTCTGGCGAACTTCCGACGGATCTATCGTAAGTGATTTCGGCATTTCCTTCTTAATTTCCCCGCTTCAGTTCCTTGATCGGAAACAACCATATTCTCTACATCGCCACCAGCAAATCAATTGCAGCCAACCGTTGCGAGAGTGTATCCAAAAATCGGGAAGCAGCGGCGCCGTCGACCGCCTGATGGTCAATCGTTAAGGACAATCCGATGTGCGGGATGTACTCCACCTCGCCGTCAACCTCTACTGCTTTCAGGTTCACGTTCCCAACGCCCAAGATTCCGACCTGTGGCGGGTTTAATATCGGCGTGAAACTCTCAATCCCCAAATTCCCTAGATTTGTTACCGTAAATGTGCCCCCGGTTAACTCATCGGGAGAGACCTCCCCTTCCAAACACGCCGCCGTCAATCGTTTCGTTTCTTGGGAAATCGCTTTCAAATTCAAACTGTGAGCGTCCCGAATGACGGGCACCATCAGGCAACGAGGCGTATCTACCGCAAATCCTAGATGCACGCTTTCGTATTGTGAAATAGCCTCCTTGATAAGCACGGCGTTCAGCCCCGGATGATCGGGTAACGTACGGGAAACGGCGAAAAGGATGAAATCATTGATGGTGACGTTCTGGAGATCGAACGCTTCGGCGCTGGTCTTCAAACGCTGGCGAAAAGATAATAGGGCGCGGGCGTCTGCCGAGGCATTGAGCGTGAGTTGCGCGGTCGATTGAATCGAATACAGCATTCGTTCGGCGATAATCTTTCGCGTGCCTTGTAACGGGGCTGTCTGCGCCTCGCCCGGAGGGAGATCAGTCTGAATCGGCGGGGTTAACCTCGTCTGAACTGCCGCAGGTTTCGCAGCAGTCGGTGGCGCGGCGCGCACGTCCCTCTCAATAATCCGCCCGCCCGGACCTGTACCCCTGATGCCGGAAATATCCACGCCTAGCTCTTCTGCCAAACTTGCAGCTCGGGGCGATATGCGCCGTTTAAGCCGGTCGGGCTTGGAGGAGCGCTTCTGGGGAACCTCCAACGCCCCCGGTTGTGTCGGGACAGCCTGAACCGGTTCGTCCGAAGTAACGGACGATTTGTCCTTGGTCGGACTTTCCACCGAAACATTAGGCTTTAGACTGGAAACATCCTCGCCAGGTTCTCCAATCGCGGCGATGTTGATCTGTACCGCGACCTCTTCCCCCTCGTCAAAGAACACATCCAGCAGGGTGCCCGACGCCGGGCTTTCCACTTCCAGTGCGGATTTGTCTGTCTCCACTTCGCAGAGCGGTTCTCCAGCGGTGATTGAATCACCTTTCTGCTTCTTCCAACCGATAATTATACAGGTTTCGACAGACTGCCCGAGTTTGGGCATCACAACCGCTGTTGCCATAAGGAATTTTTATTTTAGAAAGATTGATGTTGTTTCATGACGTGTCATTTTCTGTAGGTCACTTGATTGGTTTTGGTGTTCTTTCGTCTTGACTAACACCAACCCAAATCCAGCGTTTTCCCCTAAGAGTTTATCATCTATGCCTGCCATTTGACAATGAAAAGTCAGTGTCTGGAGATGTCGCTCTTGGCACTCTGTCTGCACCCACCCGGTTAACATTCATTGAGAGTGAAACGGTACGCGAAAGCGTGACGCAGCCGCCAATTCATTGGCAAGGTGTGGCACACGGATGGTACTCTTTATGACCTTGCGATATGCAATCATTACCGGAACATAGAGACCTCAGTTTCAGCGAGTTTTTGTAGGGCAACAGGTTTAAATCAAGCTATTCAGACACTCCACAGCATCGCTACTCCCACCCAAAAGGAAACCCATTCATGACGAAGACAATTAATGTTGGTATTATCGGCGCGGGCGGCATTGCAGCTGGCAAGCACTTGCCGGGTCATCGGAATGTACCAGACGTGTCGGTCATTGCCGTGTGCGACATCGACGAGCCGCGAGCACACGAATTTGCAAAACAACACAAGATAGAGCACGTCTTTACGGACTACAACGACTTGCTTGCCATGGACGAGATAGACGCGGTGAGCGTGTGTACCCCGAGCAACTTCCATACGCCGCCAACCGTAGCCTCGCTGGAGGCAGGCAAGCACGTCATCTGCGAGAAACCGATGGCGAGCAACGCGGTCGACGGACAGACGATGGTTGACGCCTATCACGCTTCGGACAAGATTCTTCAGATTGGGTTGCAAAACCGCTTTACGGTCGAATCGAGAACCTTGAGGAAACTCTGTGACGGGGGATTCTTCGGGGACATCTACTATGCCCGCGCCATGTCGGTGCGCCGACGCGGCGTACCTAGCACGCCCTCCTTCATCACGAAGAGCATCGCCGGAGGCGGCGCCCTCATTGACATCGGCGTGCACATCCTCGACGCGCTGCTGTGGGTTCTCGGATGTCCCAAGCCCGTTGAGGCATTCGGGTTCACGGCGCAGAAATTCGGGAATCAGAAGGACGTAATCAATCCGTGGGGAAATTGGGATCCTGCCCAATTCGAGGTAGAAGACTTCGCGATGGGGGTTGTTAACTTTGAAGGCGGGTTAACCGTGTCGCTGGAAACCGCTTGGGCGACGCATATCGAAAACATCGGCACCACATTTTTCATTGGTGATCGCGCCGGCGCGACGCATTCTCCGCTCCGCATCTACATGGACAAAGACGGAGAGATGATCGACTACGAGCCCGAACCGCTTACCAATCTGATCGGCGAGTTTGAATCCTTCCACCAAGCGATCCGGGAGGGATTGCCGTCGCCCGTTCCCCCGGAGGAAACGTTAATCATTACCAAGATTTTCGATGCGATGTATGAATCAGCCCGAATCGGCAGGTCGGTGCCGGTTAAGTGAAAAGGCAGTGGTTAGTAACTAGTGCTTAGTGGTCAGTGATTAGAGACTGTCTGAATCGCGGATTAAGGGATCTCTATCGCACTCACTATCCGTTCGCTTGATCAGATTAAACGGATTTCACGGATTGAAACCGTGGGTCAATCACTGTCGCAGGGGTAAACACTTGCAATCATACCGATTATGGCAAGTAGGTGAGGGGGTGAGAAGGTGAGTATACCACGTACTTTGCTCTCCGCGCCGAATCTTCCAGCGAAGACAATATACCCATCCCCGTTAAAACTCAAGGCAAGGATCTTTTGCTCGTGGCGCCATTCGAGGCCAATCTCACCGTTGTCTAATGGTACTATGTCGGGAAAGCGTACGACGCAACCGAATGCGCCGCCATTGGGTTCGTGGACGGCTTTCCAAAACCTTCTCACGTCGGCGAATGCCGCCTTCGGGATAGCGTCTAGATCGGGATTGAGTTTTCTTGCTTCTTTTACATCGGCTCGTAGTTTTCGCAGTGCCTGTTCTAGTTGATTTGGATCGAAGTCACTCAAATTGGCTGAACGGCATTTGCCGTTGTTCGATTGAACAGCGCTCATTTGCCCTTTATTTGTCTGAATCGCGGATTAAGGGATCTCTATGGGAGTTCTATCGCGGTCACTATTCGCTCAGTTGATCGTTTCCTTGATTACTCGCTGTCCACCCGGTTGATTGGATTAAATACGGGTAGAAGGACGCCCTATTTGTAGTTCTCTCATCTTCGTCCGTCTGTTACCTCTTCCTTACATTTTAGCCAGTGTATTCCATGCTCGTTCGTACTTTTTCTTTATTTTCTTTATGGCGATTTCGACATCAGGATCAACTGAGTGAGCAGTGTCCCCCGCTTGTCTATTCTGAAGATCCGTGAGCAACCCAACAACCACTTCCAGTTCTTCCGTGGACAGTTGTTCGATTAACACAATGGCTTGTTGTTGTAGTTCCGCTTTTCCCATGGTAATCCTCTAATGCGTCAAGAGTGCGGCGATGTCTTCCGGCAACTTCACGCCGTTCTTCTGTTCAAAGTCCGAAACGCTTTCGTAGAGATTATTAAACTCAGTGACAATATCTACTTTCATCGCTGTAGCAGTGGTCAAGTCTGATTTAGCTTCTTCCCACTCTTTAAGATGTAGCCGTGCGAGACCGCGCGCTTTATAGACTTTGGGATCATCTGGATTGATGTATACCGCATCGGTAAAGTCTTTAATGGCAAGGTCAAACTCCCCTTTTCCGCTGTAAGTCACCCCCCGATTGAAATAGGCTAATGCAGATTCCGGATTTAGTCCTAATGCCGTGTTATAATCTAAGATGGCTCTTTCAACTTCGCTCTTTATTCCGTAAGCAATACCGCGGTTGGTATAGGCATCGACATAATCGCTTTTCAGATCTATCGCTTTGCTATAATCTAGAATCGCAAGGTCATGCATGCCTTTATCTTTGTAAGCTAGGCCACGATTATAATACGCAACGGCATAATCGGGTTTTAACTCTATCGCTTCGTTATAGTCTTTAATAGCACGGTCATATTCGCCTGTGCTTTGGTAAGCAACACCGCGATTATAATAAGCCCGCGCAAGTTCCGGCTTCAACGCTATCGCTTGCGTATAGTCCGCGATGGCTAGATTGAACTCATCCTTTTCGAAATAAGCAATGCCTCGATTATAATAAGCTGCGGCAAGATCCGGTTTCAATGCTATTGCTTTGTTGTAGTCCACGATTGCAAGATCGGCTTCTCCCTTATTGCGATAAGCGGCAGCACGGTTGTTATAGGGTTCCGCATAGTCCGGTTTGAGTCTAATCGCCCTGTTGCAGTCCGCGATGGCACGGTCATAGTCGCCTTTCATGCGGTAAGCCCCGCCGCGATTACTGTAGGCTTCGGCATAATCCGGTTTGAACTCTATTGCCTTGTTAAAATCCTCAATGGCACGGTCAATCTCACCCTTATCACTGTACACGAGACCGCGGTTGTTATAGGCAATAGCAAAATCAGGTTTCAGTTCAATCGCTTTATTGAGGTGCGTAATAGCTTTCTCATAACGCGCGTGATTTGTCTGTGTCTCCATGCTTTCAGTCTCCGTTTTGTTGAGGAATCCAACTCGCTACTCCTCCAATAGGGCGCAGTCGTCGTGCGGATCGATTGCACTCCTATAAAGTTCTTAAGTATGCACGTTTGCTTTTAATCTGCGAAATCTGCGTAATCCGATCAACCGGGTGGATAGTGAGGACGATAGAAATCCCTCAATCCGTGATTCAGACGGTTTTTCCTCAATGTCCACTCAATAATCGCAATCCCTTTGGTGTTTGTCTGAATCGCGGATTGCCACAGATTAAAAGAATGTCACGGATTAAAGTCACACCTCAATTACCGTTGCAGGCGTAAACACTTGCGATCATGCCAGTTATTGCAAGTAGGTGAGGGAGTGAAAAGGTAAATATACCACGCGCTTTACTCTCTACGCCGAATATTCCAGCGAACACAATATGCCCATCTCCGCTGAAACTCAAGGTAAATATCTTTTGCCCCTCGCACCATTCGAGGCCAATCTCACCGTTGTCTAATGGCATTATGTCAGGAAAGCGGACAGCATGACCAGATGCGCCCCCATCAAATTTGTTGACTACTCTCAAAAACCTTTCCACGTCCTCGAATGCCGATTCTGAAATAGTGTCTAGCTCGGGATCTAGCTTTCTTTCTTCCACTGCCTCGGATCGTAGCTTTTGCAGTGCGATTTCTAGGTGTTTTGGGTCAAAGCCATCGAAATCGGTTGGACGACGTTTACCATAGTCTGTTTGGACAGGGTTCACTTTTTGGGTTGGTGCGTTTGCGCTCATTTGCCTTTCATTTGTCTGAATCGCGGATTTAGGGATTTCTATCGCACTCACTATCCGTTCGCTTGATCAGATTAAATGGATGTCACGGATTAAACACCGGTAGAAGGACATCTTATCTTTTTCTGTCTGTTACCGCTTCCTTACATTTTAGCCAGAGTTTTCCATGCTCGTTCATAGTCTTTTAAGATTTTCTTTAAGGCGATTTCTACATCAGGATCGACTGGATGAGCCGTGTCCCTCGCTTGTCTATTCTGAAGATCCGTGAGTAACTCAACAATCACTTCCAGTTCTTCTGTGGACAGTTGGTCGATTAACGCAATGGCTTGTTTTTGTAGTTCTGCGTTTCCCATGGTATTACCTAGGGCGTCAACATTGTGGCAATGTCTTCAGGCAGATTCGATCCGTTTCTGCTCTTGAAGGGGCCGACGTGCGAACATGCCTCATGAAATGCAGCAATGATATCAAGCCCCTTGTTCTTGGCGGTTATTAGGTCGGATTTACCTTGTTCCCATCTCTCGAAGTCTAAGTGTACCAAAGCGCGAATGTAGTAGACTCGAACATCATCGCCATTGAGTTCTATCGCCTTAGTTAAGTCGTTGATAGCATGGCAGTAATCGCCTTTCTTGCTGTAAACAATACCGCGATAGTGATAGAGGTTAGCATCATCTGATTTCAGTTCTATGGCTTTATTATAGTCCGCTATAGCAAGATTGCTCTTACCACTACTGAAGTAGGCCAAACCGCGATTGAAATAGGCCCCAGCATAATTGGGACTTAGTTCAATTGTTTTGGTATAGTCGGCAATGGCACGGTCAAAATCGCATTTGCTTTCGTAAGCATTACCGCGATTGTTATAGGCAAGGTAATAATCGGGATTCAGGTCTATCGTTCTGGTGTAGTCTTCAATGGCACGAGCAAAATCGTCCTTTTTGATATAAGCGTTGCCACGGTTGTAATACGCTCCGGTGTAATCAGGATTCAGTTCAATTGCTTTGGTATAATCGGCAATGGCACGGTTAAAATCACTTTTGTTGCTGTAAGCATTACCGCGATTGTAATAGGCACTGGCATCATCGGTCTCCAACTCAATCGCATTGGTATAGTCCGCAATGGCGTGGTCAGAATCGCCTTTTTCTGCATAAGCTACACCGCGATTGTTATAGATGTCAGAAAAATCAGGGTTCAGTTCTATAGCTTTGGTATAGTCCATGATAGCATGGTCAAAGTTGCCTTGTTCTCTGTAAACATTGCCACGATCGTAATAGGTTTCGGCATAATCAGGATCCAGATCTATAGTTTTGGTGTAGTCTTCAATAGCACGATCAAGATTACCCTTTTCCCGATAAACCTTCCCGCGATTGTAGTAGGCTCCGGCATAGTTGGGATTCAAGTCTATCATGTTGGTAAAATCTTCAACGGCACGATCAAAATCCCCTTTTTCCCCGTAAGCCACACCGCGATGGTTATAGGCCGCGGCATCATGGGGGTTGAGTTGTATTGCTTTAGTAAAGTCTGCGATGGCACAGTCAAAATCGCCCTTTTTGCTGTAAGTTATTCCGCGATTGTAATAAACATTGGCATCATCTAGTTCCAGTTGTATTGCTTTGGTAAAGTCTTCAATAGCCCGGTAAAAGTCACCTTTGCTACCGTAAGCAGTACCACGATTGTAGTATGCCTTAGCGAGAGTGAGTTTATCCGGTTGTAACGCATCAGCTTCAGAGTGGGAGGTTATGCTTTGTGAACTCATTCTAAATCTCCTTCCTGGTTGAGTAATGATATTACTTCATCGTAATGGTCAATTGCATCATCCAGTCTGCCCTCCAGGTGTGCCTCAATACCTCGCTGCAGATGGCCTTGAGGGTCAAGTCTAACGTCAGGTTTATTCTGGGCATGTAGACGGGCAAAGCCGTCAAAGTCGGGATAGATACTTCCTTCAGTAATGCCTGATACCTTCTCCAGAAATGTTAGAATACCTTCTTTACCGCTTCTCAGGATGACGCATTCGGCCTCGATCTCAACTTGGGCACCGCCGAAAATGAAGATAGATTGCTGGGCGATAATGCGATTGTTCTGGTATTTGGGTTGCCACTGATAGAGTAGATATTTTTTATCTTCATTTTCCCTGAAAAAGAAATCAATATCCGCTTCTGTTACTAATTTGGGGGTAATCTTTTCAAACCGAGCAGAATCATCGCTACGCACAGCGAAGACTTTGCCGTTTGCTTCCCCAGTGGTACTTTGCTGGCAGGCCATCCAGAGCGCAACCAGTGCGTTGCGAGTAAAGTCTATCAGACAGGTGGCTGCGCCGAAGTGTTGTAACTCAGCAAGGAGTTCCAGATCGGATAGTCGCCGCCCATTTCTCAAATCGTGTCCCAGTAGCCGCGCTTTTTCTATCAATTCCTGATTGATTCGGAGGAGTCTAGCCGGATTATTTCTTTCCGCTTCTGGCAAGCGGCGGTAAGCAGACGCTTCTATTTTGTAGGAGTCTTTTGACACTCCTCGAAACAAATATTGGCCATCATTGAATTGTGCTGCCCATCTGATAAAACTACTCAGCGTTTTAACACGGCGCGACGCTTTTTCTGCCATACTTTCTGTTCTCACACAATGGTGGTTGCTTCTTTGTCTGAATCACAGATTTTCGCGGATTAAATTCGTGTACACGGACGATTGGTTTTAATCCGTGTCATCCGCATAATCCGTTTAATCCGCGATTCAGACAATTTATTCCGCCATTCCCTCCACAATCTCAATTTCCTCGCGGGTCAAATTGTATAGTGAGTATACCACCCGATCAATCTCTTTTTCAAGCGCCGTGACATCGGCGTCTGAGTCAGTGTGTTTAGCGGCGAGAACTTCGTCAACTAGGTTCTCAAGAAGTGCCTTCTGTGATGGATCGACATTGGGAACCGGAATTTGTGACACATATTGAGCAATAAATCTCACAAAACCACCTCGGATTTGTGTGCTTATTTTTGTATAAAACCAAAATACTGCTTTGCTGTTGAGCAATCCAAGTAGCCACATCTCCTTGGTCGGCAAGAGATACAAAGTATTGCCCAAAAAATAACCGCCATCATTGAAGGCAAACTCGGCACTTTGTGCTATATCGGGATAGACAATTTTCGGTTTCTCAAACTCCTTCCAATAAGCACATGCCCGCAACTCCCAGAAATATTTCCCCTGATCGTAACGCTCAATCAACCGATCTCGAAAAGTATGCAAGTGGGCGTGGATTGCGGGATAAGTATCGGCGAAAACCTGCTCCGCTTCATCCGCAGATCTCCCCGACCACGAATGCGTTCGATTTTCCGACGATTCGATGATGATGAGATACCGCTCGGCGAAATTCACTTGCCACCGCTTCACATCCCGACCGCGCAAGAACGGCTTTAACACTTCGGCAGATGATGGATGGTCAGCTATGAGTCTATCTCGTGTCTCTCTGTTCACCACGAAGGCTTCGTTCAAACCTGTTAAAATGCCACGATAGAACCGCCCCTTGACGTATTCGCCCAACGGCTTGCCCGTGCTGCGCAGTTTCTCCAACAGATTCAACATGACGGGAGAGGTGAGACGCCAACCGTCAGCGGTTAGCGCATCTTGTGGCATGACAAACCCTTCCCTCCGAAAAATCCTCCGAAATTCCTCAATGGACGAGCCCGGTTCCCAATTCAGCGCGCGAAGATGATTCCCTTCGGTGCGCGTTTTGCTAATCACGATAATGCTCGGATACGCAATCGAGGTAAAAACCGGCGCATCGCCAAAATCAATAAGTCGAGAAATAGTAGATTGACGGGCGAGAAAAGTGCGCAGTTTCTTACCGTAGGCGGACCGGAAATACTTGTTTGAAGAGATGTAGGTCAAAATTCCATTGTCCCGCAGCAACTGGAATCCGCGCTCATAGAAATAAACGTAGAGGTCGGCTGTGCCCGTGTAGCAATCATATTGATTCTTCAGTGTCGGCTTGAGGCTTTTTATCTTCTCTTGACGTACATACGGCGGATTTCCAATCACCACATCAAACCCATCCGCGATCCCAAACATCCATTCCGTGTCAAAAAAGTCGGTCGAGGCATTTTGGTCGTAGGGATCCCAATAGGCGATTTTTTCGGCTTCATCGGCGGGCATTCCGACACCCGTTAACTCCGCCGCCAATTTGCCGCGCAGTACCTTATCCCTACGTCTACAATTCAGTTTCTGTCGACGTGTCGTGGCGTGAAAATATCGCTCGCGGTTGTCGCGCAGTTGACGCTCTATGTCCTGTGCGTTTACGCTCGTCAGATCGCGCACGATGGTGAGGCCGATGAGCGTGTTCGCCGCGATAAAGCGCGTCTCCAAATTCGGCAACGGCTTGATACCGAAGTTCCCCGCTTCTTCGTCCGGCTCTTGTTCAATGGCAAGCGAGATGAAAAAGCGGAGTTTGGCGATTTGGCAAGCAATGGACTGAATATCCACGCCGAAGATGCTGTTCTGAATCAGGTACAACTTCCGTCCAAAATCCGAATCCCGATAGCGCTTGAAGGTTTCGTCGATTTCGACGAGTTCTTCGCGCCGCGTTTCGTCGTCCCTCGTGTCAAACGCAGCCTCAGCCCGCTGTTTTGCGCGTTCCTTCTGTAACCGTTCCCATCGGCTGTTATCCGGGTCGAGCCGCCGCAGTGCGAGCGTCAGCTTGTGGAGCACACCCATCGGAAACGCACCTGAACCCACGGCGGGGTCGAGTATCTTGAGTTCCGAGATTGCTTGCACGATTCTATCCGCCTCACCACCATCGAACCATTGGTCGGCGTCATCGGACGCCTTCGCATAATCCAGCAGATAGTGCAGCCGTTCCTCCCAGAATGTTTCGTCGCCGTTTGTCGGGCGTACTTGTCCCGCCAGCGTCGCTACCAATGCCTCATCTACCATATAGTCCACGATGGGGCGCGGCGTGTAGTAGGAGCCGGTCTGTTTGCGGGCGGATTCGCCGGTTTCCGGGTTGTACGCCGCCAGCAGGTTCTCAAACACCTTGCCGAGTAGTTCGGGATCCAGCGCCACTTCCTGCTCTATCGGCGTGTTTTCCTCGACCGTGAACTTGTAGCGCTTCAACAAGGGAAACAGACCGTCGTCCTTGTGGAAAAAGAGGCGGTTGGGAAGGCACAGTTTTTTGTAGTGCCTATCCGAAAAACAGTCGATACGGTAGCCGCCGTCGTCCGTTGCCTCCTCGCTGTCCAAGCAATCGAACAGCCCGCCGTTGATGAACGGTGTTTGGGCGAACAACTCCAGCAGTTTATCGGTACCCACTATTTGGCTTCTGTAACGATACCGCGAGAAGTCCCGATGTGTGGCGTTTGCTTCAGCGCTAAACTCACGCTTCTCTATTTCGGTGTTCAGCGTGGCGAAGAACAGGTTTTGCAAAACGGCGCGGTAGTAGGAATCGCCATCCTCACGGTCGTAGCCTTTCAACAAGTCTCGTACATCATCCTCTTCGAACAGTTTCTCGGCGACCAACCCCTTCTCCTTCAGAAACCAGACGAACAGTAGGCGGGTGATTAAACGGATAACGTGCTCTTGCGGGCTTAACGTCTTCGCTTCTTCCGCCGGGAACTTCGCCTGGGACACCGCCCATTCAAACCACTTGAACAACTCCTTATAAAAATCTCTGTTGAGCGTCTCTGTGTCCAGCGCGTCCTTCCAGGCTTCATGGAGCGCGTTGAAATTCGCGAATTGCCGCTGCCGATGTGAGAGGTCGAATAGGATGTCGACGTGCGCGCGGTGGGGTGCCCCGAGATTGATGTCCTTAATCAGCGTCACCTTTTCGAGCACGTCCCTTGATTCGTCGTGCTTGTGTAAACGGCGATCGATAACTGCAAAGGTCAGCCATCTGCCGTGCTGGAAAATTACCATCGCCGGCATCGAGGTAAGCTTGTTGATTTCACGAGTGATTTCCGAGAGTTTGGTACGGGAGTAACTGCCGCCGCGCAGTTTGAGGGCGAAGAAGAGGTAGGATTGATAAATGCTATTATCTATTCCGGCGCTCTCAAAGCCAAGTGTGGCTTGGTCGCCCAGTGTGATTTCGCCGCTTGTCAGTTGGAACAGGATGTCAATAGACTCCCATTCATCTAGCAGCGCCCGTCCTGCATTCATTGTCTTCGACAGATCGAAATTTTCGATAAACACCTCGGCGGTGTTGGGATCGAGGGGTATCGTGCGTTCACTACGGTAGCCGAGGATGTCCAGGAGATGTCGGGCGTTGTCCGCGAGGTTCCCCTCGGCGAACTGTTTAAGGGCGATTTTGATGTCGTTTTTGTGTTGGTTCATGGTCGATTTTGGAAAAGCAAAGACTGGTGCGCAGTGCACACCCTACAAAGGTTCATTCCGCGATGCGGACTCTAAGTTTTGGTATACATCTTCCCACCACTCAGGATATTCAAATGGTTCAGAACTGTCAGAACGGTAGATTTTATGATATTCTTCCTTAAAATCTTCTAGATCAATCTGATAATATTCTTCTTCGATGGCGGTTTGATAATCAATGGCCTTCTGATATGCTTCAACTGCATCTTGGTAGTGACCGCACTTGTGACATGCCGTTCCGAGACGGCAAAGCAAATCGGGATAGCGTCGAAACAGGTCTGAGGGGTAGTTATAAGCGCTTCTTACACGCCTATATGCCCAGATTGCCAACTCGTAGCGTCCAGCGTCATGATAGGCAACAGCGAGATCGTAATACATCTCATTATGGTCGTCTCTGAAGGATGTCGCAATGGCGTTATTATAGCATTCGATTGCTCGCATGTAGTTTCCATCAGCGAAGTTTTGTTTTCCCAATTGGTGATACGCTCTTGCAAGATTATTGCGTCCCTTGTTGTCAAGCACTATGCCTTGTTTGAATGCTTGAATCGCTTCCTCACATCGACCGAGCCTTTGATACACCGTTGCTAGTCTACTGTAGGCGTCCGCATAATCGGGCTTGATTTTGATGGCTGTATGATAGGCTTGTGTTGCCTTTTCGAGAATAGTCCGAATTGTAGGGTGTTTGTCTTGCTTCATCGCCTCAATTTCGTCCCGGGTCTCGTTACTATACTCTTCTAACATAGTTATGTAGGGATCAATCGAATCTATGTAGGCTTTTCCCAATTCGTAGAATGCTTTGGCGTCGTCAGGTTGAATTTCCGTGAGTTTTTGATAGGTTTCTATGCGCCTTTCAGTGATGTCAACTGTGTCGATGCCTGCTTGATCGCGCAGAATGTAATCGTCCCAATCGTGAGTCTCCTTGTCTTCCATCAAGAACGTGTATGCCTCTGCCAATCTGTAGTAGGAATCGGCGAGATTGGGGTAAACTTCTATGGCTTGTTTATACCACTCAATGGCCCGCATGTGATCAGACGGATACTCTGTGTCTTCGATTTGCATCTCCCCAAAATAGGTGAACAGTTCCGCTAATGATTTTCGGGCGCATATGTAATCCGGCTGGAGTTCAATGGCTTTCTGGTAAGCCTCTATTGCCTCCTCATAGAGCTCAAACTCTCCGTCAGCGTAAAGCCTCTCTTCGGCGCTTTCGATTTTCTGTTTGGCTATTGCTGATCGGCAACAGCCTATCCGAAACCACGCTTCGGCATGATTGGCGTCAAGTTCAACGACCTGCTCAAAGCAGGATAGGGCATCGGCGTAGTGTTTGTGCTTTTTCAGGACTAGCCCTTCCTCATAGAGTTGTTGAGCTTTCTGTTGATCCATGATTGATTTTCCCAATGGTGGAGTTAAAAATGGTGGGCAGTGCCCACCCTACAAGGACGGATTCTCTTGTCCGAATCACGAATTACCGCTAGTTAAAGGCTTCCACGGCACAAATCAGCGTAAAACGAGTCTCTTGCTTTTAATCTTCTTAATCCGTGCAATCCGTGTAATCCGTGATTCAGACAGCATTTCCTCCCGATCGACCACCGCCCTCCTTTCCCGAATAACTCGCACGCACAACCGTCTTAAGCCCACCCCGGATGTTAAACTCCCCAATCACCTCAACCTTGCGCGGGCGGCAAACCGCAACAAAATCGTCCAAGATCTTGTTAACGACGTGCTCGTGGAAAATGCCGACATCGCGGAACGACAGAAAATACTCCTTCAACGACTTGAGTTCAACACACCGCTCGTCGGGCACATACGTCACCCGAATCGTCGCAAAGTCGGGTAATCCTGTTTTGGGGCAGACGGCGGTAAATTCGAGATTAGTAATGTCGATGGTGTAGTCCCGATCGCCGTACTCGTTCGTCCACGTTTCGATCTCCGGAGTGTCCAGTTGACGGACGCGGTCTTGCAAGCCATCGTAGGAACGAGATGTGGTCATGTAATTATCCTTCCAAACACTGCGTTTTGACAGGAATGATAACACCGCCCCATGAGCGTCGTCAAGTTGTAGACGCAGCCATGTGCATGACTAACTTGGGGGAGGTTTGCCTTGACACGTCGGACAGTCGGCATCTATAATCATCGCATTGCTACCACATCGCGCAGCGGGACCCCACGGATGACGAAAAGTGCACTAACGATATTGTTTCTGACGATGTTTTTCATTATGCTTGGTTTCGGGATTATCATCCCACACCTCGCATACTTTGCTGACGAACTGGGAGCTAGTCCGCTGCAGATTGGCGGGTTGTTGGCGATCTACTCGGCGATGCAGCTTGTCTTCGCGCCGATGTGGGGTAGGTTGTCCGACCGCAAGGGCCGCAAACCGTTTATTCTCATTGGACTCATCGGAAATGCGACAGCACTCATTTTGTTCGGCTTCTCGAATTCGCTGGTCTGGGCATATACCGCGCGCGCCTTATCCGGGGCTTGGTCGGCGGCGGTGCTGCCAACGGTCATGGCTTATGTCGCGGATGTGACGACGGAGGAGGAACGCGGCAAGGGTATGGCTTCAATGGGGGTGGCGATGGGACTCGGGTTTATCTTGGGCCCCGCCATCGGCGCCATCATGCATCAGCACCATACCCCGTTCTTCCTTGCCGGTATACTCTCGGCCGCGACGTTTGTTTTCGCCTTGATTCTGCTGCCGGAGTCACTCAAGGCGGCAGATCGCGTAGATGGCGGAGAGAGTTGGGTTTCCCCGTGGGAACTATTCAGTCCGCGCACCTTCAGCAACCCGTTAATGCCGCTGTTCCTCGTATCATTTTGCTCTACCTTCGTTTTCTCGGGATTGGAGGCGACCTTTCCTCTCTTCATTGCGGACCGATGGGACTATGGGGCACGCGAGATGGGGCAGATGTTTGTCGTCATGGGCTCCATCGTCGCACTGTTGCAGGGAAGCGTTCTCGGTAGGCTAATAAACAGGTGCGGGGAATTTAGGCTAGTTATCCTTGGGTTACTAGTAAATGCCCTTGGTATGGCATTGCTGCCGTGGTCGGCAGCTTTCGTGACCGTCACGGTTTATCTAACAATTGCGGGCATTGGAAATCAGATTATTCGCCCGACAACCTCGTCGTGGATCTCGAAGAAGACTACGATAGGTCAAGGAACAGCCATCGGGATGATGGATTCCTACCTAAGCCTTGGCCGCGTGTTGGGTCCCCCATTCGCCGGAAAGTTGTATACAGCCGAAACCTTTCGAGCGCCCTACTGGATTTTGGCGGGGATGTTGGTATTGGCGCTGGTGTGTCTGTTTTTCCCCTTGAGGCGGATTGGACGGGAGAGGCAGTGACTAGTGTCTAGTGGCCAGTAGACCATTCCGAAAACGTCTTTTCAAAGCGGAAACAGACTGAAAAGATGCGCAGTCAGGCCTAGCATTTTTCAAAGGCAGGTAGGATCTTGATCGCTGTAAGAGGGTATATCGGCGATTGGTGGACAGGGGATTAGCTATCGCCCTCACTATTCGTTCGGTTGATGGATCTCTATCGCACTCACTGTCCATTCGCTTGATTCCACCCTACAACGCTGAACGCACAATGAAGGGATCTCTATGGGAGTTCTATCGCGGGGTATCTCTATCGCCTTCGCTATTCGCTCAGTTGATCTATTCGCTTCCTTGATCCCTCACTATCCGTTCGATTGATTGCTACTACAAACCCAAGTGCGCGAGTCCCGACGGATAAAGGACGGGGTTGAAATTACCTGATTACTTGTGTCTCACTCTAAGGACGGCAAATCGTGATTCACGCGTCGCGTGTTGTACTCTAGCCGATGGCGCAGATGTTCAGGGTCGCTTGGATAACTCTCACCCTCGGGATACGGATAAGACGACATTCCGTGAAAAGGCAGCGGCTCGACCGATTGAGAATGCAGCGTGTTGATGTCTCCGTCCTTGTCCCAACCATCGCTGTAGAGGATAAAACTCCGTACCCATCCATCCTGCAAACGCGGCAACTTATCGGCATCAAACTCGACCGTCATCTCGTCCCCTGCGTTCATGATTACATACATATCGTCAACCGATTGCAGCAGCGGTGTGACATCCCCGAACCGGGTATAATGGCCTTGCAAATCCCGCCATTGCCCCGTCGTCGTCACCTCATCGTAATCGAACAAATGTGGGGCATGCGGCGTGGGACGGTACATCTTTGAAAAGCCGCGATAGTGCAGATCCGCACGGTCGGGCGCCACTTCCGTCACTCGAATTGGTAAGTCGTTGTCCCCGCCGACGCTGAAAAACGCCGCATCCCAGTATATCTGCATATCCGTCCCAATCTTTACCCGACGGTCATCGGAAAGAAACTTCCCGGTCAGGTCGATTGCAATGGTCTTATTCTTTCCGGCGGGCAACCCGATGATATCAACCACAGTTTTCCAATTGCCCACCGCATCCTGCACCTGCAGTGAGGGGAAAACGGGATTGATCCGCGGATTTTGGAAGAGTGACACGTTGATACTTGTGTCGGTGGGGAAGATCCACCCGGTGAGAAAGAGCGTAATTGTTTCGTCCTCAGGCACGTCTCCTAGGTCGAGAATGATTGCGTGCGGTGAGACGACGCCCTGATATTCCCCCGGCTCGTGTTCAATCGCATACCGATAATCAAATTTCTTGAGCGCGTCGGATACATCGTTGCCGAGGTGGTCAAAAGCGCTCTGCGGCTGAAGCCTCTCTTCGACCGAATAAATCTTGAAGGGAGAATAAGGTGGCAGCGCATACCTTTCATCAACGAAAATCTCCGTTCCGGCGGGGCGATCCACAGCCATTAGTCTCACGAGATCGAAATACGCTGTCTCCCAAAGCTCCTCCGTAATTTGAAGCGAATAAACCCCGTCCTTCGGAGCGAAGAAGTCGGGGATCTTCACATAATCTTCGGTCTGATCCGGTGCAATGGAGCCAATGGACGTGACCATGCCGAGGGGGCTGCGCCACAACAGATCCGTAACGAACCGGTATCGCTCTCCGTCGTAGACATAAAGGAACGGACAGGACCCCTTCAGGACCTGCTTCTCGACGATTCGCTGATTGGCTTCCGGTTTAATCACATTCTGCGGCACACCGTTCGTCCACACCACACGCAGCACATCCGCCCGTTCAGCCGATCCCAAGCCGAAATGGGAGGTCGGATCAGTCGTATACTTCATTTGATAGAGGTCGTCAATCTTGACCTCGATTTTGGAGCCGATACCGTCAATGTTGACCTTGTTGTTGCCCGTAGTCACCGCTTCCAGCCGCACCTGCAGCCAACTGTTCTGGTTCCCGCCATCATTGCGTAGCGCAACAACCCGACCTTCTCTGTCAACCAAGAAGAGATCAAGATCGCCATCGTTGTCATAATCGCCAACAGCACCATGGACGCCGTCGGAAAGGGAGCTTGGAAGGATGTCTGAGACCTCGGCATACCGCCCTGTGCCATCATTTCGATAGAGTCGCACGCCCGTTTCTTCCGCCTTGGCGGAATCTCCGACTAGGAATAAATCCAAAAATCCATCGTTGTCGAAATCAAAGAAGTGCGCATCCTGACCATGCAGCGTCTTGGTTGCTGCAAACGCCTCGTCGGAACGGTTATCGCGCGAAAATGTACCGTCGCCACGATTCCGATAGAGTTCATGTGGCGCTGTCCCCGTTGTTGCGAGGAAAAGGTCTAGGGCGCCGTCGTTGTTGTAATCGGCGACCGCGACTGCACCGAATGACTGGTTCTGTGGTATGCCCGTCTTGTCTGTCACTGCCTTCATCCGACCTTGACGCTGGTTGTCGTAGAGCGTACATCCTGTTTTACTGTTGACTATAATCAGATCGATGTCGCCATCATCATCGAAATCCCCAAAACCTGCATCAATCGCAGGCGGTGGGTCAGATGGAATAAAGGTCTCGGCAGATACTTCCGCGAATTCGCCATCGCCATTGTTGCGGTCAACCGTGACTCCTGCGCCTCCGATGTCAGCCACGAAGAATCTATCCAGATCGCCGTCATGGTCATAATCGACAAAGAGCAGCTCCGCACGGGTTGGGTAAAAAGATCGCTGTTCGGATTCACCGGTTTCATTGTACACAGGTCTCTCCACCGCCACACTCTGAATATGGAGCCGTGGGTGTCCGCTTTTGCCAATGTCGGCGTAGGCGGCAGCATCTCCGCCATTGGCTCCGGACTCTGCTACGAATTTCCCATCTTCATTCCGCAGGGAGCCGTGAGTGTCGCCCTCCGTGCCGCGGGAGAGCAGGGAATACAAATCGAGATTGCCATTGTTATCGATGTCCCACAAGATGACCTTTATGTGTTTGCCTTCCAACTCCCCGAGTCCTGCTTCTTCGGTGACATCAACGAAACGCACATCAATCGGCGGGCTCAATTTGGCTTTCACACGCGACTTGAAACCCGGACTGAACGCCTCAATCGGGTGCCCCAAGATATCCGTCACGAGTTCGCCAATTCCCTGCTGGTAACGCGGTGTCGCTTTCTGAATATTCTCGAAGATTCGAATGTATTTCTTCGCGCCCTTTGAATCTCCTTGTTCAAGCAGATGCAACCCCTGATTGAGATACTTCAGCGCATCCTCCTTGACATCCGAGAACAGGGCAGCTAATTCCGCGCCGATCTGTTTCGCTTCTTCAGTCCTCTCAAGCTGCAAAAGCGCTTGTGCCAATTTGAGCCGAACAACGGCGTTCGTCGGAGTTTGGTCGCGCAACGTCTGGAGGTGTGAAATTGCTTGCTGCGTGGCGTCGGAATCATCTCGTAGCCCAAGGTAGTGCCGGACCAACTTATACCGCATCCCAAGACCTTCCGGATCGAGTTTCACGGCCTCGTGCAGCGCCGCAACAGCCGCATCGGACTTGCCCTGCCACTGGTAGATTTCCGATAGGATAAAATGCAGTTGGCTGTCCATCGGCTGAACTTCAAGCCCGCGCTTGACCCACGTCTCGGCTTCTTCGCTGTTCTTGAGGCGAAGATGAGCGACAGCCAAATTGCCGTAACCGATGGATTCATCGGGGAGGAGATCGATCAGCGCACGGAACTCCTCGGCCGCCTTGTTGGGTTGAGATTCTTCAAGATAGGCTAAACCAAGATTTTGGTGGTGAATTGCCTCGGCAACAACTTCGGCGGGGCGGCGATCCTGAGGATGCGCGTAAGGAAGATAAAATAGAAGGGAGAGGACAGCGAGAAATGAAATGCGTAGAGTATGAGGTCTGGCGTGATTCATGAAATCACGCAGCGATTCTGTAAGTAAAATTAAGATGGGATTTCCCCTTTAATTTAATCGTCATTCTCAGCAAGGTCAAGCGCTACGAACCGATATCCGACTGGCTTCAGTTGATCCACAATAGCTTCACGCATCTGGAGTGCACGGTCAAAGACCGTCTCCGGTACTTGTATGCGCAATACCGGCGAGTGATCAAAGAGTAGCGCCTCCTTGATACCAATCTCCTCCAGACAGCGCCGAGCCACCGCGAGTGATCGGTCTTTTTCAGTGTTTGACCGGGAATCGTGTCTCATTCTATGTTGGCGTGTATGAATAACACTTCGAGGTAGCGATGTGTTCCGCATCGGCGGCGGGCAATCTTATCACCCCTGCCGTAGGTGGTCAATTGAAAACCGTTGATTTCGATTTCTCCTTAGCTTGGGCCGAATCCCAATCATTGTGCCGTCCGGCTCCATGACTGCTCGGCCTGAATCACCGAATTCGGTCCCAAATGACGGCATTTACTCAACCTTCAAGAGAATCTTGCCAAAATTTTGGTTAGACTCCATATATTCGTGCGCTTCACGCGCCTGGGACAACGGCATAACCGTATCGATTACAGCTTTAATCTTTCCCTCCTTGAGAAGCGGCAGCCACCGATCGATAAATCGCCCGGTAATGCGGATTTTATCTTCAAGGGGTAGCGCACGCATCACGGAACCGAAAATCTGCAGACGGTTTCGCAAAATCACTCCCATATCGATTTCACCTTCGCTTCCGCCCATCAATCCCACCACGACCAAGCGTCCTCGTGGTTTGAGTATGGCTAGATTGCGTTTGAGGTAGGGCGCTCCGACAAAATCCTGCACTACGTCCACGCCTTCTCCGTCTGTCAGCCGCATGATTTCATCGGCAAAGTCCGCTTCCTTATAGTTGATTCCCTCCGTGCATCCAAGCGTTTTGCTCCGTTCAATTTTCTCTGCCGATCCGGCGGTGATAAAGACCCGTGCGCCAATTTGATGCGCCATCTGTGTGCCTGTCGTCCCTACCCCGCTTCCGCCTGCATGAATCAGCACTGTTTCGCCGGCACTCAGTTTGCCGAAGGTGAATAGCGTCTCGCTCGCAGTAAAGAATACCTCCGGCACCGCTGCCGCCTCCTCAAAACTCCACCCCTCCGGAATAGGCATTGCCATGCGATAGTCGATAACCGTCTGCTCGGCATATCCACCACTCCCAATCAATCCGAATACCCGGTCTCCCTGCTTGAAACCGGTTGCATTATCACCAACCCGTTCAACCGTCCCGGCGATTTCCAAACCGAGAATCTCCGATTCACCCGGCGGAATAGGGTAGGAGCCCTTTCGCTGGATGGTATCGATTCGATTGATACCTGCCGCTCTGACGTTGACCACTAATTGGGTCGGACTTGGGGATGGCGCAGGAAACTCCTCCAATCTTAGAACCTCGGGCCCTCCAGGTACGGTTGCGATAATTGCCTTCATGAAATTTCGTTAGCGAGAATCGCTTACTCCTTTTATATTCCGTTATTTTCGACTATTGTAGAATTCTATCATATCCGGCAGGTGCTGGGCAATTTCAAAAAAGCGGTGGGTATTTGCGGATGGCCTCGATGCACGCCTTTACAGAGACAAGGCACATATATACTCTGACGATGATGGCCAAGGATGTCCTAAGGGATTTCCATCGAGTGAAGATCTCTTTGGGGTTTCTATCGCACTCGTTATCCACTCGTTTGATCCTAACCAGTCACTTGATCATTCGCTATCCGTTCAGTTGATCCTATCAGGCCGCTTGATCTGATCGCTCGATTGACCACGCACTATCTATTGATTTCTTCCATCCCATAGAATTGAATTGGCAGATACAGAAGATAAAAGAGATTGAGTGTGGCACGAATAAGATCCTTCCAGCCTTCCAATTTCTCCATTTGTTCATATGATTTGGAGAAAACTGTCGATTTCGGGTAAAATATAGAAGAGGGAAGCGCAGGACGAAGAATGTCACCGTGTTTCAAGCATCGGCTATCTCCTCTCTGAACACGCCTAGCAGTATTGGAGGACCCGCGTCGGAAACATGAATTTGAAATATTTTATTCTCGGTGGAGTTGCGGTACTACTCGGCTTTCTGCTGTATCCGCGCGGGGAAGAGCCGATCAATCAAGAATATGTTGAACCCCTCCGTCAGCTAGATAACGAGCCCCTCCATTACACGGACATTTTGCGCACTACACCGATCTACACCACCTTCGATCTCGGTTATGTCTATAAAATCGACAAAATTGAACTCCAATTTGATAACCCGAATGAGAGTGGCCCAAAGCAATTTGACCTGTTGGCCCAGACCGATCGGTTAAAAACACCCTTTCCCCGCGCTTATTCTTTCGTTGGCAGTTCCCGCGAATACAAATATCCAACGCATGCCCTCCCAGTCCCGGTTGAAGCACGCTGGATACAGGTTGTGATTAACGACTGGTTCAGCGATAGTCCAAGATTGAAAAACGAGGGATTCCGAGTCGGTTTGCGACATGAATCTCCAAGCCAATTCCTTGCCGTGGAGGCGAATCACAATAACTCGGCAGACCTGATAAAACTGACGGACTTGCTGGTTTCCGAGGATTCCAAGTGGAAGGGTGCGCGACGAATTGAAGAAAAGGTCGAGATTGACGGCAAAACCGTGCGCCAAATTTCCTACGCTTCTCCGGAAGACGTAGTTGAAGTTACAGTGGATCTGGGTGCCGTCGCTACGATTCACGGTTTTCGAGTTACGACCGATGGCCCTGGCAATAACCTCAAGCGGTTCCGAATTTTAGTCAGCTCGGACGGGGAAAAATACTCCGAGACCTACGCTTCAGATATCTTGCCGGACGAAACCTTCACCGATCTTCACTTGTTCGCGTCGTCCCGCGTTAGTCCTTCCAACTCCAGCGATCTGCCGCGCGGCGACGCGGTGATCGCACGTTATGTACGCCTACAGATTGATAATGGAGATTGGTACGGCAGTTATCCGGAACTTCGCGAATTTGAAGTCTTCACGGATAACTATCGACTTCCGCCCCGATCCGATGTCAAGTTGAGTGACTACAGCGCGGTACAGATGCACTATGAGAATCTGGGGCTGGACGGCAACGTCTTGGCTCCGCACCTCGTTCAAGGATTTGCCTTCGATCGTGACACAAGAGACGAAAACCACTATTTCATAGCGCCGGATAAGGTAGACGCAGAGAACATGCCTAGCCAATTGAGTTTCGCCTATCATTACGATCAGGTGAAACTAAGATACACGGACCTGGATCCGTCACACCTCTATTGGGTGCAGACAACATACTTGGGCGAAAGGGATGGGGGGCGGATACAGAACATTGTAGTCGATGGATTCATTCTGCATGAGGGGAGGCAAGTACCGGAAGGAAAGGCCGAAATCAATGTCTTCCGGATTCCGAGCGCCGCACACGCTGATGGCGTCATCGAACTCAATTTCAATCGCCTCGCGGGGCCGAACGCTGTTGTTTCAGAGGTTTCCATTTTGGAAGCGCGGATTGCAGCGGACACGGAAGTTGAGTCGCCGTCGAGAAATCAGGACATCGGCTGGGCGATACGCGTACCTGCTGAGCCATCCTCCGCCAGCCGCGTTGTGATTGATGGACAACTGAACGAATGGTCTCAACTTTACCCGCTCCTTCCTGACGGCTTCGAGACGGCTCAAAACACCCCTGTGACACTGCATGTCTAATGGGACGAAGACAATCTCTACTTCGCATCGGTGACTAATCAACAGGCGGCGTCGAAAGAAATTGAACAATCCGGTAAAATTGAAGGCGAACGTCCAACCTCTGAAAACACCTCTCTATTGCACCTGTTTGTTGACTCAACTCTCCACAGGTCTCCAGGAATGTATACTGCGAGTGACCACCACTTTACATTCACCGTTTTCGATTCTGAAAAGGACGAACCCCCGGGTCGTGCCGGCGCAAATCCATCATCACCTTGATGCCATTCCCAACAGCATCAGTCATCATCGGGCAATTGAGACAGCCATAACGAAAACAGATGTCGGACACCTCTTGGAAGCGCGAATCCCCAAGAGTCTCGCGATTTCCGAATTCCATCCGGAGCTTGAGGGGCGCATTGGATTGAACTACGTGCTGGAAAACTTGAATAACCGCGGCAATCAATCTCGCCGGTATGCTTACGGGACGAGTGATTTGACGGCTCCGCCAAATCGCTGGAATGTCCTCCGGCTTGTAAACCAGATTAGCGGCCAGACTGCAATCATCGGTCAACACCGGTCGGCGTCCGCGGAAGAAGCCATTGCCTTAACGGAATTGGACGGCTATAGCCCGCGCTCTCACGCGATGTTCAGCGCCGGAGACATTCTCATATTCTGTGTCTGGGATGCCGATCGCAATACCAATCGTAACGAATCCGAGTCGATTGTGGCAGAATTGCGAAATGAAACGCAGGGAAAATCTTGGAAGATCCTTTTGCTCGAGAGCGATCCGGCTGCGCTAATTGACGACGACCCGGAAAATGATCGGGCGGACAACAGTTTCCTCTTCGCGGCCAAGCTCGAGACTCTCTATCGTAAAGATAGCGACAAGGCCCTGGACCCTGAAGCAGACACTGAGCCCAAGTTTGCGCCCACCCCACTTCTCGTTGATGGTAAGGAGGTAATATCCTTAACCTATATTGACCCCTATTACACGACCACCCAACAAAACGAACCCGTTAAGACCTCTACAACTGTAAAAACCGGGACAAACTGGGTCAATCGCAATCACGAACGAATCCGGCGAGATAATCCGAGAGTTTGAACTTGACGACACAATATACATCCGAGTTCAAGATTCGGATCTGGATGGGATGGATCCGGAGCCTGTTCATGAAATCAGCGTGCGCCTACTTGCCCCTCAAACACTGGAGGCTGAATCGGTAAAACTGAGTTACAAACAGAATCAGGATGCTTATGTGGGAGAAATTGTGACAAGGTATAGTGAAACCCCAGCGCCGGGTGACGGCATCCTGCAATCGGTCGGCAAACGGTATGTGCAGGCGGTGTATCTGGATGAGATTCAGGACACGGGAAGGACCAACGTGCTCGTCCGCACAAGAGTAGACACCGTCGTCGGGAAGACCGCTCGGATCCAATTCCGCCCAAGCATGGACTGGAACACTGGCAACGACTTCACATCTTTCTATGCCGGAGATCGACTTGCCGTGTGGTTGACAGACACGGATTTAAATCGAGACGACGAACAGAGAGAAACCGTCAACGTTACGTTGAGTGGAAACCTTCTTGGCGATCAGTATGAATTAACACTCACGGAGATTAAACCGGAATTGGGAGAATTCGTTGGGTTTTTCCAAACACAGCACGCAAATTCCGCGTCGACAAACGCTATTCTGGAAGTAACGGGAACAGAGATTGTCACAGTCAGTCATCTCGATCTACTTCAAGATTCCGGCCAAACGGATGTGATTGTCACGGATAAAGCACATGTGAAAGCCGGAGATGACGGGACAATCGAAATTCTCAAATCCAACTACCTGACAGAGCGTGAAAGGTTCAACGCGGGAGAAACACTCTACTTTCGTTTGCAAGACGAAGACATAAGGGATGAAACTGTTGAAATTACACTTGAAGGGAACGAATTGAACGATCGCGAGACCGTTCATCTACTACCATCGCCTGCACCTGGCGATGCTCAAATCCAACCTGTCGAAAGCGTATATTACGGCTCGATACCAACAACCTATGACCACGTATCCACGAAAGCCGATAATCTGCTGCAGGTCCAAGGAACAGAACAGGTTCGAGTATCTTACATTGATGAGCTACGTGCCACGGGTGAAGTGTCTTTCGTTACTTCGGCAAACTGTGTTGTAAATGCCGGTGCAACCGGTTCGCTCAAGGTATATAACGATACCGATTTTAATCCTGACGCGATCGAAAATCGCGAAATATCGAATTTTCGTGCTGGCGACACGTTGATTCTGGAGATTCAGGATAGTGACTTAAACAAAGCCGATGCAGTCGCGGATCTGTTTGAAACCGAGTTCAGTGAAAATACTCAACGCGATTCCATTCGAGTTTCGATGGTTGAGACACGGGGCGAATCAGGTGTTTTTCGCGGTGAGGTCCGCACCGGCTACAGTGAGACATCAATTCCATCCGACAGTATCTTGCAGGTTCAAGGGGGCAGTGTGGTCGATTTCACATACATTGATGCCTTGCAAAACACGGGAGCAACCCAAGTTCCAATCACGGCAACACTCTCTGTCGAATTCGGCGATAAGGGAACGTTGAGGCTCTACGGCGCCGAAAGCGGGAAGCTAATCAGCGGTCTCTCAGTCGACACAGGCAGTTTCGAAGCGGGCGAAAGACTCCGGATCGAGCTAATTGATAAAGATCTCAACCTCTCACGGGAAAGAGTTGACACGGTAAAGACTGTCGCATCCGGGAATGTGCTCAAGGACGAGGTAACGCTCATGTTGGAAGAGACTGAAGCGGATAGCACCATCTTCGTGGGGGAACTGCGGACGCAAAAACACGATCAAACCGCGCTCCCCGATTCTACATCGCAAACTCAGGGCGAGATTGCATCTACAGATGGAGAAACAAGCTCACTCACATCTGAAGACAACGCTGATAAAGTCCGAGAAGTTCAACCTGTCGTCGTCACTGACAGCCTTCTACAGGTTATCAACAAGGAGAGAATTACCGTCGAGTATATTGATATGCTTACGACGACAGGGGAACCGAACGTGCCGATTCGGCTCAACGCCATTGTGTTGGGGAGTAGCGCGGGGCTACTGCGAATTGTCAACGAGGATGGTGTTGGTCCGCAATTTGACCCGCATCAGGAATTGGCAAAATTTAACGCTGGGGAGCCAATTTACTTCCGCTTGGAAGATTTACTACTAAGTACGGTCATCGACACGCAGGAGGTGCAGATTGCCGTCGCCGGAAACAAGACACAGGATCGTGTCTCTGTAACGTTGCGAAGACACCCGGAGGCGCAGGAGGTATTCACCGCGTTCATTCCGACGCGCTATGGCACCTCCCCGATAGCAGACGACACTCTTGATGTGCAAGGCGCCGAAGAGGTGCGGGCAGTCTATAATCCGCCGTCTCCGATTGTCCAAGACTTTGGAATTGCAGATTATACCTACGTCAATTATGGAGTGCGGGGCAAACTGAGTATAGTCAATCAGGACGGGACCGGTCTTGCCAACTTCAACGTTGGAAACTCGCTTTACTTCCGTCTGGAGGACGCCGATCTGAACACGGATCCATTCGTGACAGAAACAGTAAAGATACTGGCAGTCAAGACCGACCCGCAAAGTACAAAACAGCCTTCAGACTCGCTTGATGTTACCCTGTACGAAGATGGTCCGAACTCGCATATTTTTGCGGGGATGCTCTCTACCCGATTCGGCAGAGCCTCAACGGATAAAGTGATAGAACTGGTCGGGGAAGAAGCCGTGACCGCTATCTATAAAGATGCGCTAATCGATACCGGAGAGCTAAACGTCGAGATTGACGCGGTGTGCCGCGGCAACCCTGTCGCATGGGCGCAGTACACCGCCGAGCCGGTAGTTATTGACGGGATTGACGACAAATGGCCGCTGGAGAGAGTTATCCGAACATCAAAAGACGAAGGGATGATTTGGCTGCAATGGAGCGACGATTCAATTTACCTTCTCGCCCAAATCTATGACGATGATGTAAAAGTGCCAAACGCGCTCAGATATTACGAAGGCGCGGACGCACTCGAGATACATATAAACTTACAGCCCACTGGAGATAGCAAACCGCGTTACCTACAGACCGCACAGGATCCGAACCGGTACATCCTTTGGATCTGTCCGAAAGGGGCGGGCTTCGGCGGGGACCAACCGTACATCGGGCAGTGGCAGCCGGACCGCATCTACAACTACGAGGCGATTAATCTGAAGGCTGCAGTTCGGCAGGAAGTCAATTATTACATTGTAGAAGCCCGCATCCCCTTCTATCCCGTCCTTGGGAGTTTTGATCCCATAAAGACAAAGCGACACAAACGCATCGGCTTCAATGTGGTTATCCATCGATCCGACGATCAGCGCGTGTATTGGGCGAAGCAACCGCCCGGGACCGAATCCGCCTCGCCGAGCGATTTGGGAACGCTAATCTTGGAAGAACCCGATCCGCGGTAACCCCAAGCTCCGCTCTGTCGATCAAGGACTGGACAACTCATTGACGATCGCGACGTTTTCCTCCACTTGGCTCCGACTCTCCATCCCGATTGTCATGGCATGAACGCATGGCAAACCCATTACGAATTCGATGCCCTGTCTAGGCCCATCCTGCTTGGCGAGTTTGCCCTCTCCAAACACCTTCATTCCGTAAATGCCCTTGCCGAAGGTAGCCATCTGTTCCATCGTTCGGATGACATCCGCAGGAGAGGCATCCATACTCACGCCGGCGTAGTTGATTCGCGCCAACACAACCTCGACCCATCTCGTCATCGCCGCGGTTTGAAATGCACCGTAGTCATGGCAAGACACGCCGTGCGCACGAATCAAACCCTGTTCCTTGCACTCCGACAATGCCTCCATTGCATCGGGATAACGGGCAGTCCAGTCGTGCTGTGTGAGGCAGTGCAATAGCACGATATCAACGTAATCGGAACCTATTTCCTTCAAGAAACGCTCGACATCGCACCTCACTTCCTTTTTAGTACGCGAGGTCGTTTTGGAAGTGATGACAACGCTCGATCGATCCAAGTACTTCAGGGTTTCCTTAATGAACGAATGACTCCCGTATGCATCTGCGGCATCCCAAAATCTGACGCCAAGGTCATGCGCAAAGCAGAGAAGATCGGTAAATCCTTTCACTCCAAGCTTGGTCTGGTTGGACCTACCGCCGCCGCCGACCGTGCCTGTACCGATTGAAAGCCGCGAGACGCTGAGACCCGAATTTCCGAGATTAACAATCTGCATCCGATTCCCTCCTTTTCTTCAACCCGAACGTGCAGCGACAAGAAACCTTAGCATTCATTATACCACAAATTTGGGAATCGCGGGAGGATTTCTACAGAACACAGAAACGAGGCAACCGCTACACCGCCTCCGATAAATGGACTACCCTTCCCGACTCGATACTCTCGCTTATCCCGCGTATAACGCGCATATTCTGATACGCGTCCTCCAGGCTAGGTTCGGGCTGCCTCCCTTCAAGCAGTGACTGAGCCCAATGGCTCATCTCCTCGTAATACCCCGGACGCCCCACTCCGTCAACGGCAGTGTTAACATCCCACTCCTCTGTCGGAGTGTTTGCATACCCCCCACCGTCACCCGTCCATGTCGGCACGCGGTAGCGGCGCAACTTGCGTGTTTCCAAGACTTGCACCGCATGGTTGTTGGTGCTCTTGACAAACACCATCGCCTCTAAAACGGCGCCGATTCCCAGCGTCATTGCGCCGACGCCCCCGTTTTCGTACCGAAAATTGACCGAGATGGAGACCGTTCCACTTTCGGCGTCGTTAACGGCGAGTGCGTAGAGTTGGCTCACCGGTCCCATGAAAAAGCGCATGCAATCCGTCGGGTGTATCACCTGATCAAGCATGAAACGCCACGCGTACGGCGATTCCGGTTCATGAATACGCGGCGTCGGCGCAAGGTATCGCGTCTCGTATTGGCAGACACTCCCGAACCCTTCCTCCTCAAGCAGTCGTTTCGCGAGTCGGTGTGCCGGCGCATGACGCCACATCGTGCCGACCATCCCTGTCTTGCCGGTTCTAACCGATGCATCAAGCAGCATCTTCGCCCCTTCGACGGTTGTGGCGGGCGGCTTTTCGGTGTAAATGTGATACCCGCGCTCGAGGCACTCGATACCGATATCACGGTGCACCTTGTCCTCGGGGCGGCCCACAACGGCAACCGCGTCAAATTCCTCGGTTTTAAGCATTTCATCGTAATCGGTATACCAGCGCAACGCACCGTATTTTCGAGCGTTCGTTTTCGCTTTTTCCTCGATGAGATCGCATGTCGCGACAAATTCAAATTCGGGAATCATTGGGATGCACTGTTGCAGCCCTGACGACATTGCCCCGCATCCGATAAATGCCAGTCGAATTTTTCTCAAATTCCCTCCATGCCCGCGCCGTCAGTCAATAGATCGCCTTCGGTAATAGCCTTACGGTTACAACCCTAACACGGGAACGGGTTCATTCATGATTAGCTACTTGGTTCCGACACCGTGGAAGCCGCAGCCGCGAGCGCTTCTTCAACCCGACGATTTTTCTCCGCATCGATCGCGTTCGGATGAATGGCGGAGATTGGCCCATCTTGGTGAAGATCGCCGGCAATAACAGTAATCTGGTCCACGGGAAACAGATCCAGCGTCTGGGCAAACGGCTCGACCAAATCTTCGAACTTCTCGATGATATAGGTCGTCAATCCCGGATCGCCCACCGAGCGAAGGATTTCAATGGTGCGCTTCAGTTGCGTGAGTTCGGCTTGCGATTGACCGCGAATCGTCGCCGCTTCCGCCTCCGCTTCCTGAATCATCTTCTCCTTTGTCGCCGCTGCAGGTACGATGGTGTCCGCCTGACACCTCGCCCGAACCATTTCGATGCGCTGTTTCTCAGCCTCAATCTGAGCTTGGATCCCCGCTACCTCGGACTCCGCGTTTCGGGTTTCCTCTTGTGCATTCACGGCGCCACGCTGATTCTCTTCCGCAGTTTTGACCTTAGCCTCCGCATCGATGCGCTGATGTTCGTTCTGGAGTTCGCGTACGGAGACTTCAGCCCGGCGCTCTTCCGCCTGCTCCTTTGCGGCAGCATGCGCATTCGCCTGTGCCTCGCGCGATTGCGCCTCGGCGTCGGCGGTTTGGATCCGCTTCAGCAGCGCGATATACAGATCCGGCTCATCAACGCCATCAAGCCGATGATCGTCCACATCCGCGATGTTCATGGTGGTAATCTCCAGTCCGATGCCCTCCAGGTCGGATTTGCAGACTTTAATCATGTTCTGGATAAGCTGGTCTTTTTGGCTCATCACCTCTTCGGGAGTCATTGCAGCGATTGAGTCGCGTAGATGCCCCTCAATGATAGAAGTGGCAATATCCTGTAGTTCGGTCCAGTTCTTGGTCATGTTCAAAATGCGTTTGACGGCATTGACGAGCCCCTTCTCCGTCCTTGCCACGGCATAACTGACTGTCGCTTTAACCGTCAACGGGACAATTCCCTCGGCAATGGCTGACTCCACAACAACCGTCGTTGTTTGAGGTGTAAGGTCCATGGTGCTGAAACGGTTGATTAACGGAAACACGAAAACTCGTCCGCCGCGCAGAGTACTGAAACTACCGCCTTTTCCGTGTACCACGGCAAGTTGGCTCGGAGGGATGAGCTTCATCTTCATCACAAGTTGAAGAATCAGTGTTACCAAGATGAGTGCGGCAAGTGTGATGAGGAAGAATATCATGATACACCTCCTTCTTGGATTGGCGCGGGTGGTGTCGCATCCTCAGCGGCGACAGCCTCGTCCCCCTGCTTCCGCGTGATCAGTTCCTTCACGCTAATGCCCAGCGCCTGCTCAAAACATTTCAAGAAATCAACGAACGCCGCCGGCCCCCGATTGACAGCACTATTGAACCCGTCCTGCTCGTTGAGCACCACAAGGTTATCAACCTTCAATGATTTCGCGTGGGTACGGTACGCCTCGAAGAGATGGGGCAGTTGTGTTATGAATAACGCGATTTTGCCCGTATCTTCGGCATCTTTGAGCAAATCCGCTTTTTGCCGTAAAAGTTCGTTCTGGGTGTGTTGAACGACCTCGACAGCTTTTGCCTCTCCCTCTGCCAGGATCTCCGCGGCGCGGCGCTTGGCTTCGGCTTCCACTATAACCTCGGAACTGTTTCTCAACTCTTGAAGTTCCGCCGTGACCTCCTCAATGCGCCGCTGGCCTGTACTTTTCGCCTTGACAATAGCGCTATCCGCCTCCAATTTCGCGCGGTGGACTTCTGCGTCACACTGACGGCGAAACAACTCAACTTCCTGCCGTGCCTGAAGAATCTTCTCAGTGGCTTGATTTTCAGCCACCAGCATTAGACGCTTTGAATCGGATTCAGCGCGCTCGGCCCGCGCTTGCAAACGCGCTTCCTCAATCTCCACCTCCTGGCGTTTTCGAGAAAGTGTCTTGTTGGCAAGATTTGCGATATAGTTGGATGTGTCCCAGATCCGTTGCAGCGATACGGAAACAACATTCATTCCAAACGCACTCAAATCCTCGCGGCAATCTTCAAGCAGAAGATGACGGAAGATCGCACGTTCCCCGTCTCTTGATTGGCGCGATTCGGCGGCAGGCGAATCGTCATTCGGTTGACTGCCATCGGACGAAACCTCCTCAGAGGACGCTTGGATCGCCGAGTTGGAGTTTTCATTCTGTTCCTGCTGCTCAATACTCTCGACCATGCCGATAGCCTGCAGCGGCGTGGTCTTGTTAAGCGTTGCGCGAAAGTTGCCGATCATCGTCTGCTGTATCTGTTCCTGGATCTGTGCGCGCGATTTACCGAGCAACTGTTGTACCGCGCTGTAGAGCAGCACTTTATCCATGTCGTCGATACAGACACAGGCTGTCGCGTCGGATCCGACGGTGATTCCATTCGCAGAATTTACGTTATCAACCTGCACATTGATTGGGATAATTGTGATATCAATGAATTGGACGCTCTGGATAAATGGTATGACGAAGGTCCAGCCGCCTTTTTGGAGACGGAATCCGTATTTCTTTCCCTCAACCACGGTTTCTGTGCCGCCTGTGACCACAAGAATGTGGTTTGACGGACAGACGCGAATCAGAGAACGTAGAACCCCAATCAGTATAAGGAATACGACAATCGCCAGAACACCCCCGGCGATGCCGCCCATCTGAGTAATCATCTCCATATTCATCATTTACTCCTTTGCCATATTATCGTGTTCAACGTACACGCACTCAGGCGTAACATTGGTAACCCGAACCGCGTCCCCTTTGTCAAACCGGGCATCCGGTTCGGCAGCTAGAGCGTACTGTTCGGTCACATTCATGCCCATCTGCATACGCACCTTGCCCATCGTATCGTGTGTTAGCGGAATGATAACAGTCGCTGGCTGGAAGTAGAGTTCCTCCGCGTGCAGCGACGAATCCGTGTCGGCACGCTGGAAACGAAAGAAGGCGTGCGCCAACACGAAAGCCGCCAATCCTGCGGGCGCCGCCCAGATTAGACTCTTGCCCGCGCTGTTTCCCATGGCGATGGCGACCCAGCCCGTGGGACCAAAACCGAGACAGAAATAAACAAGGCTGCGCAGGTAAGAAAGCACGGACAGCACAGCTACTTTCCCGGTGTGAGGAACACTCTCATGCGCGGCCTTGTACGTGAGCGCCTCGTCGCCGGGGAGATCGGTATCGAATCTCGTGCCGCCATCTTCAGCGCCATCGCCGCTCCCTTCGCCCGTGGCATCGCCACCATCGCTATCGTCGCTTCCACCTAGAAATCCTAGGAAATCTAGGACTGTGATGGTCACGGAAAACAGCGTACAACCGATGTAAACTCCATTTAGCCATATCATCGGACACCTCTTTATTTGAAGGGGATATTTGGGAGTTGGAGAGATGAGGAAATGCGGATAATCCCCGGTCTTTGTGACTCAAGCCTGTTTGAGCAATTTGAATCAGCGCCCGACCCGTCCGCGTGTCCGCACGGTTTCGGTGAAAAGTAATTCGTAATGCGTAATACGTCAGGAATCCGATTACGCATTATTTTACCCACTCATCTACCTATAACTCATGGAAATTTCCGCGACCCTACTTAATATGCGGCGACAACAGATCATGAGCCGTAACCACGTTCACGGCAAGCGAATCCAATGCGAGCAGGAGTTCATTGTCATCCAGATTCTCCGTTGCGAGACTGTCGACCAACACAATCCGCTTGTCGCTCGGGTCGTCCGAATCAATCCCGAAACAGCACGGCAAAATCTCCGTATTCTGATCAAGTATCCTCTCGTAAATTTCTTCCAAATTGCCCTCATCAAGATCGCCGACCCCGCAAAGGTCTACCATGAACTCGACTTGGGTGTCATCAACAACGGCGAATATAGTCAAGCCGTCTTCATCCTGCAAAATCAGCAGGGGATCCTTATCCTGCGTTGTGTATCCTTGCTCCTGAACAAAACTGACAATATCTGCTTTGGTACTTAACTGTGCCATTTTTCCCCCATTTGAAGTCTTCAATTCTGCTTGCAAGTCCGAGAAGTCACTCCGGTCGGACCGTGGAACCAATATCCACCCGCGTCGGATGCCGCAACAAAAACGGGGCACCCATAAGGGGTACCCCTTCGCTTAAGCCCCTTCTACGGGCGAACAATATGAAATAGCATGGGCGACGGGATTCAGCGACGCACCTGCTGCTACCGAACCTTTGACCACGTTAATTCGTGCCCATCTTTGCTTTTAACGCCGCAAGATCGTCGTCCACATTGCCCTTCCCAAGGTCCGCGAACTCCTTCTCCAAGGGGTCTTGACTCATTTCGGTCATCTCCGCCGTGGCATCCGCGCGAGCTTCAGTATCGGCAACTTTCTGCTCCATGCGATCGAAACTTTCGAAAGCGCTATTCTCCTTCATGCCTGACATGGTTTCATGTATGAGCTTCTGCGCTTTGGCGCGCTTCTGTCGAGCAATGAGCAAATCTTTCTTCCGTCTTGCTTCCTCAATCTTACGCTCAAGCGTACGCAGGTTCTCTTTGAGCGCTTCCACCGACGCCTTCTGCTTCTCCCACTGAGCCTTGTAGTCTTCGGCAAGCCCCCCGTGTTCGTTTCGGCGAACGAGCGCCTCTCTCGCAAGATCTTCTTTGCCCTGCTGCAGAGCTAACGTCGCTTTCTGTTCCCAACTCTCCGCCTGCTCCTTTGAGTTTTCGTAATCTTTGTGCAGCCGTTTTTCGAGAGCGATTGTGGTAGCAACCTGCTGCTTCACCTTCACCAACTGCTCCTGCATTTCTGTAGTTATCTGGTTCAGCATCTTCTCCGGATCTTCAGCTTTGTCCAGTGCGGAATTTACGTTTGCCTTGAAAACCCTTGAGACGCGGTCGAAAATACTCATGATTAAATCTCCTTGCGAGTTAGATTGAATTGTTTGTGATAGGGCACATCTTGTGTCATTACCGGTTATTTGGAACGACGCAATGCCCTGTATTGTTGAATTAACAGATGACTGGGTAGTGGTCAGATTATAGCCGAAATGAGGCTATGTGCCAACCCAAATCCATGTCACCGAACTCCTCCAAGATACTGTACGCGAAAAACTCCAAATTCCTTTGGTGCAAGATTTTTGCCGTTTGTTACCATTGTAGTGTAGCGACTCTCCGATGTCCGTGGTCGGAGCCTGGCTGTATCGTCGGGTGCGCCTGCGCACCGACCGCTAAAAGAGCCATAAAGGAATAGTCCCTGAATTCCAATTGATGCAAGGTTGTTGCCGTTCCTCTCAAATCAAAGGAGCGTTCCCAACTCTCCGACATCCGTGGTGGGCGTTTGGCAGGCGTAGTTTTCACATACGTAGACCGTTGCTCTTCCGTCTACCTGCGTCTTGCCAACCGTTAACGGCATTGACGCATCCACCGAAGGTTGACCGTCGTTTGGATCCAGCAGCGCCACGATTTTATTGGGCAGAAATCGGCTGTGAATCTCTCGCAGTAGAGCCATCGTGTCATCCGCGTTCGGTTCGCCGACTACCGCGATCTCTTTGGGCGTCGATAGCAGAAACTCGAGTTCACACAGCAGTTGACCCGATCCGGACGGAGCATTTTCCATCTGGTGGTAATAAAGACTCAACGCTTGAACCGCCTTATCGTGGAAGTCCGCTCGATCCAGATGCTTGGCAAGTCTCAGCAGGCTGTGAACCGCCATTGCAGTCCCGGACGGCGTCGCGCTGTCATATGCGGATTTGGACTGAACAATGAGCGATTCGTGCGCTTTGCCGGTAAAAAAGAACCCGCTGCTCGAGGCATCCCAGAACTGTTCAATCATGACTTGCGCAAGCCGTGCAGCCTCCCGCAACCAGCGTGAATTGAAACTCGCTTCGTATAGGGCGATCAATCCCGCGGATAAGTAAGCGTAATCCTCAAGGTAGGCGTTCAGGTGGCTCTTTCCCGCGCGGTATGTTCGCAGCAATAAGCCATCGGCTTGAGAAAGTTCGGTTAGAACGAAATCCGCCGATCTCTCGGCCGCGTCAAGATATCTCCGGTCATTGAGCAGTTGGTAGCCGAAAGCCATGCCTCGAATCATGATTCCGTTCCAACTCGTTAATATCTTGTCGTCCAATCCAGGTTTAATTCTACCCTCTCGCACCTCAAATAGTTTCTGTTTTCCTTTGAGGAGAATCTCCTCCAATTCAGCCTCATCTACCCGCAGTTTCTTGGCGAATACATCCAACGGGGTTTGTATGTGAAGGATGTTCTCGCCTTCAAAATTTCCCGATCCCGTAATGTCGTAGAATTCGCAGAAAACCTCCGAGTCTTCCCGACCCAGAATCCGCTCCACTTCATCCAGAGACCAAACAAAGAACTTTCCCTCTACGCCTTCGCTGTCCGCATCCTGCGCCGAGTAGAAACCTCCCTTATCCGCATCGTACATTTCGCGCAAGACATAGTCAAGCGTCTCCGCAGCAATTTCGCGGTAAAACATCTTCTTCGTCGCTTGGTAGGCTTCCAGATAAGCCACCACAAGTTGCGCGTTGTCGTAGAGCATCTTCTCGAAGTGCGGGACGAGCCAAACGGCATCGGTTGAATAGCGGTGGAATCCGCCGCCGAGCTGATCGTACATGCCGCCTCTCGCCATCTTCTCCAGCGTCAATTCTGCCATCTCAAGCGCATCCGAGTTCCTCGTCCGCTGCCAGTAGCGCAGCAGAAACGGCAGTCCCATGCTCGGTGGAAACTTGGGTGCGTTCCCAAAACCGCCGTAGTGGGAATCGAACGTCGAACGAAAGTGTCGAAAAGCGCCATCGGTGAGATCGCCCGTCAAATCGTGTCCGTGGTCGCTCACACTTGACATCTGAGTGAGATTCTCCACAATCTGCGCGGCTTGCTTTGAGACATCACTTCGCCGGTCGCTGTAAGCGGTCGCTACAGCCTGCAGTACGTTTGCAAATCCGGGACGTCCGTAGCGGTCATCGGGCGGGAAATAGGTGCCGCCATAGAAAGGCTGGAGATCAGGAGTGAGAAACATCGTCATTGGCCATCCCCCCTGCCGCGTCATGATCTGCACAGCATTCATGTATATCTCATCCAGATCTGGTCGTTCCTCGCGATCAACCTTGATGTTGACATAGTGCTGATTCATGATTGCGGCGATTTCTTCGTTCTCGAAGGATTCGCGCTCCATAACATGGCACCAATGACAAGCGGAATAACCGATGCTCAAGAGGATGGGTTTATCCTCCACTCTGGCGCGCGCCAACGCTTCCTCGCCCCACGGATACCAATCCACGGGATTGTGGGCGTGCTGCAGAAGATAGGGGCTGGTTTCATTGCCGAGTCTGTTGATATGTTTCGGGGTGTCTGACATAAAGTTCCTTCCATCCAACTTCATTTGAACGTAGGTTCACGCAGTTCGTAGTATATTCTCACCCATCGCGCTCGGCCCGTAACGCGACATAACTACGATGCCGGACAGGACTAACTTTTCCCGCATCCACCGCTTCGGTGACCGCGCACCCCGGCTCACCGAGATGAGAACAGTCGTTAAATTGGCAGTTGCCAAGATAGGGCTCCAATTCCGGGAAATAGCGGTCAAGGTTCTCCGTTTCAATTCCCCACAGCCCAACTTCTCGTATCCCCGGGGTGTCCGCCGCCTCACCGCCAAAATCAAGAGGAAAGAGTTCGACGAAAGTGGTCGTGTGTCTGCCCTTTTCCGACTTTCTTCCAACTTCTCCGACACGCAGGCTTATCCCCGGCTGAATGGCGTTTATGAGGCTTGACTTGCCAACACCGGACGCGCCGACGAGTACGCTAAACTTCCCCTCCATTACTCGTCGAAGTTCGCAAACGCCCGGGGATTCCACCGTACTTGTGTAGATAACCTCATAGCCGAGAAGGCGATAGGCGCTAAAGAGCGACGTTACCCGTTCCCGTTCGTCCGAATCAATGAGATCCATTTTGTTCACGCATACGACGACATCCATTCCGCCGTTTTCCGCCAATATCAAGAAGCGATCCAGAAAACGGAAATTCAGGTCCGGCAGACGCGTCGAGATGATCACAATCACCCGGTCCGCGTTGGCAACGACGACCTGCTCGACCACCTCGCGCTTACCCGGATATTGACGCGAAAACTTCGTACGTCGCGGCAGCAACTCTTCGATGACCCCTTCTTCATCGTCGAGTTGGGCGAAGATCACTTCATCGCCCACGGCAACCGGATCCGCGAATATCCGCCTACCCATTTCGGAACGCTGTTCGCGTTTGATGCGTCCGCGAAGTGTGCAACGGAGAGTGAGATTATCGCGCTGGACGTCGTAAAATCCCGATCTTGCACGAATGACTCGCCCCTGAGTCTTATCCATATCACATCGACTTCAATTCCGGCTAGACCTCTTACGTAGAACAGGCTGGGTGATTTGCAACGATTATACGAAAGGCACAATCCAACGTAGCAGAGCATCAATCAATGAAATCAGAAAGGCGGCGATGAGCGTGTTAAACAGTCCTTTAACCTCAAACCCCTCAATCAACTTGTCCGTTAGCCATAGCAGAAACGCATTAATCACAAAATAGAACAGACCGAATGTCAAGACAATCAAGCGTAACGAGAGGAATACAAGGATCTTCGTGAGCAGCAGCTTTAGTATCCCGTATACGAAAGCAACAATGACCGCTGTCGTACACCCTTTAATTTGCACGGACGGCAGGATGCGTGTCACTACAAGCACGGACACGCTAAGGATGAACCAGTTGAGAAGCCACACTGCGAGCATAAGGATTACCTTGTTCCAAAAGCCTATTTCCCGAACCGCCGCTGGCGCTGGCTATAATCGCGGATGGCACGAAGAAAATCGATTTTTCTGAATGAGGGCCAGAACGTGTCACAAAAATAAAATTCCGAATATGCACTCTGCCATAGGAGAAAACCTCCGAGTCGTATCTCGCCGCTGGTACGGATAATCAGATCCGGATCCGGCAGATTGGAGGTATAAAGGTGCGGTGTAATCTGATCGACGCTCAATTCGTCGGCAACTTGCGCCAAATCCTTGCCCGCAGCCAACTCAGCGTTCAGGTGCTCGCGGCACGCTTCGATAATTTCCTCGCGCCCGCCGTAGGCAACAGCCACATTTAGGATAAACTTATCGTAATCCTTGGTAGCTTCCTCGGCGGCACGGATAGCTTCTTGAAGACTTTCTGGCAGAAGTTCAATCTCACCCATCGCGCGGACTTTGATCTGGTTGGTGTGCAAGCCTTCGATAGTCACCAAATCCCGCATCTTCTTCTCAATGAGGTCCAAGATACCGGTCACTTCGGATTTTTCGCGTTTGAAGTTATCCAGCGAGAATATCCAGATGGAAAAAATCTTGACTCCTAATTCGTCGCACCAATGGAGTACGTCTTCAAGTTTATCCGCACCGTCATGGTGCCCTTGAATTATATCCGCGAATCCGTTCTGGGCGGCGTAGCGGCGGTTGCCATCAAGGACGACCCCGATATGGTAGGGGATATTCCAGTGACTTGCTTCCCTCTCCAATCGCCGTTGATAAAGACTATAGAATACTCTTTTTATACGCCCTTTGATGAATGTCCATATATTCATAACAATACCTCGTCAAATCTTCCCGTATCGGTGGGGGAACACTAGAATCTAGGATGAATGCAATTTGGGCGAATTGTGCAACGGAATCTTTCAAACAGTTATCCATCATCGGCACAATCACCACACTGCCGCTATTATTATAACATTGGGAAGTCTATTGCGAAAAGCAAAACATCCCGCAAGCCCCAAGAGCCTGATTGAAAAGCCTGTTTCTATTGACAATGGGGATCTCTATCGTGCTCAATATCCATTCGCTTAATCCTACAAATGGTATTGTGCACGCGACAAATGCAAAAAGTCGACCTAGGTTCTTTATTGACTCGAATCTATTAAAGCTTTATAATGCATCATGCGTGCGTTGATTATATATCGCTCGTGACATGCTTTCGCTACTCGGTGCGTTCATGTGCGGCATGCGCACGGTTAGTGAACATGGGTAAGATGACTACAAAACCTCTATTCGACTGAGACAAAGGCAGGCACAGCTTCTCGCCGGTCTTTACGAGATACAGGAGATTACATGCTATGAAAGTAAGAGGATACAGATTCACGCTGGGGTTGGGTCTTGCGGTTTTGCTGCTTGCTTCACCATTCGCGTCTCTTGCGGAGGAGAAGAAAAGCCCAGTCAAGATTGGGGGAGCACTGCGCGTAGGATACGCATACGGCAGCTATGGAACCGATGAAAATCCCCACCGCAGAGGCGAAAATATCGGAGATGCGGACCTTGAGCTTTTCCGTCTGAATGCCGATTTGAATTATGATAAGATCAGCGGAAGGGTTGAATATCGTTGGTACGACAATTACAGCATGTTTCATACGGCGTGGCTGGGATATAACCTCGGCGATTTAGGTATAGTTAAAGCCGGCATTGTGCGAGCCCCCTTTGGTCCCGGTCCCTACGGTGTCTCAAGCAGTTGGTTCTTCGATCAGCATTTTTATGTCGGGCTCGCCGACGACATGGATCTGGGAATCCGATGGAGCAACACCTTCGGCAAATTGGCGCTTGATGCGGCTTACTATCTAACGAGCGAATTCCAGACCGATGGAAGCAGTCTTGAGAGTTCGCGGTACAGCTATGACATCGTCCCGTGGGAAGAGAAAGCCGATGCGGACGGGAAGGTTGAATGGGGTGCGGGTGAGAACGGGTATGACGAGCAACATCAAATCAACCTGCGCGGCATCTATACACTGGAGAAGGTAGCGGACGTGGGAGTCTCGGTTCAATACGGGATGTTGAAGCCCACCGAGGATATAGTTGACGACGGCGCCAATCACTATGCGGTTTCCGCGCATATGAAGAACGTGTTTTCGGATTTCACGCTCTTCACACAGTTTTCCTACTTTGCCCATAACATAACCGACGAGACGCCCTGGGGAACCGGCGACCTGATTCCAATGGGTGCTTACGATTTCGCTTGGCCCATAGCCTCCAAAGGAATGATTCCCGCGTTTTCTCTGCGCTATAACGGGGTAGACGCATCCGGTATTTCGTGGCTGAACAGCGTCACGCCGTACATCGAAGGGAGCACCATCATGAAATCGGTAGAGGGTTTCAACAACAGTACGCTCGTGACGCTGGGCGCGAGTTGGACCCTTTTCGGTGCGCTGTATATGTACAGCGACCTGGGGCTTTCCAACGGCAACGGTTTTGTAGGTAACGACGGGGATGTCTACGACAACATCTATACCGGGGCGGGCGACTATGGCGCCAACGGAAATGACACGTGGAATTGGCGCATGAATTTTAACTTCGGTTACTATTTCTAGGCATCTACGCACCCAGAAACGCACCGTTGTATCTCTGTCCAATTAGAAGGAGAACTTTGAACATGCATGAAGAAGGACAACAAACTCAACTGCCGCATGAGAGGGAATACAGGAAGTTGTTCGGCTTGGAAATCTACTTGACTCCAGTGTTCGTAATTTCCAGTATTGTCATCCTCATCTTTATTGTTGGAGCGCTCGTTTTCCAGGAAGGCGCGACAAAACTCTTCGGAGACATTCGCACGTGGCTCACCACGAACCTTGACTGGCTTTTCATGATTACCGCCAATCTTGTCTTTCTGTTTTGTCTTGTTGTGGCAATCTCTCCGCTCGGCAAGGTGCGCCTCGGCGGCGCGGACGCCAAACCGGAATACTCCAATTTGACGTGGCTTGCCATGCTCTTCGCCGCGGGTATAGGCATCGGTCTGCTGTTCTTCGGCGTATCGGAGCCGATGTACTATTTGACGAACCCTCCGCTCGGAATTGAAGCCGACTCGGCGGAAGCCGCGAAGGCCGGTATAGCAGCGACGGTCTTTCATTGGGGGCTACATGGATGGGCGATTTACGGCGTCGTGGGACTTGCGCTCGGGTATTTCGCGTTCAATCGAGGATTCCCTCTCACTATCCGATCCGCATTCCATCCTTTGCTCGGAGACCGCGTCTGGGGCTGGCCCGGTCATATCATTGATACGTTCGCCATATTTGCGGGCCTGTTCGGACTGGCAACCTCGCTTGGATTGGGGGTTCAACAGGTAACGACCGGCATGAACTATCTGTTTGATATCCCAGCAAACAGCACCACTATGGTCGTGCTGATTTTGGTGATTACTGCTATCGCGCTGACATCGGTGATGACGGGGATTAATGTCGGAATCAAGCGCCTCAGCCAGTTCAACATCGTTCTCGCGTTATTATTGTTGTTGGCGGTTATCTTTCTTGGTCCGACGCTCTACATCTTCCGCACCATGTTCGACGGGCTTGTAAGCTACGGTGCCAAGATTGTGCCGCTCAGCAACTGGATCGGGCGGGAGGACACAGGCTTTTTTCACGGCTGGACCACGTTCTACTGGGCGTGGTGGATCGCTTGGGCGCCCTTCGTCGGCACTTTTATTGCCCGCATATCCAAGGGGCGCACCGTACGCCAGTTTGTGATATTTGTGTTGCTTATACCGACGCTGTTATGCCTAATATGGTTCGGCGCATTCGGCGGCACCGCACTCCAGCAACACCTTGTTGACGGCTATACCGGAGTGACGGAGAACGTCGCGGCGTGGAAACTGGAGATCGCGCTGTTCAAGATGTTTGACGAACTGCCGTGGACAAGGCTGCTTTCCTCCGTGGCAATGCTTCTGACCATTATCTTTTTCGTGACATCTTCAGACTCCGGCTCGCTCATTATTGACACCATTGCAGCCGGCGGCAAAATGGATGCACCAAAAGCTCAACGTGTTTTCTGGTGTACGATTGAGGGGTTGGTTGCCATCGCACTGTTGCTTGGCGGAGGTCTGAAATCCTTGCAGGCGGCGTCGCTCGCAAGCGGCTTTCCGTTCGCCATTGTCCTGTTGGGTATGGCGGTGTGCGTTTGGATAGGGCTTCGGCAGGAAACTCGCAACTCACATGGTGGGTAGGTACGGTCTAACAGACAATTTGCAACGCAGATGGGTTGCGTCGGGCGGTTTACGGCACACGGCGTGTGCCTACTACTATAAGATGTGCGTATCAAGTAGGTTCATCTTACCGCCCTCCAATCCACTTGCGCTACAGGCTCAGTAGGGCTGATGTATGTTATCGGCGTGCCACGCAGCGGATATTGCTCCTTTTCGCTCCGTTTTGAAGGACATTGCAAGATGATGACTTCGACCAATTCCCCTACACGAAAAGGCAGACCCTTTAATATTCCTGCGCGATCTTGACTGATGACCGTTTCAACGCGATGTGCATTCATTCGGGACATACTCCCAAATCCAGTTATAGCTCCTAACTTTACACAAAAATCCTATTTTAGCACATTGAGTTCAGTTTGCTAACCAGGGAAAACGCATCTAATTGCAGAGGAGGTCTCATGGTGGTGGAACGTACGATTACTGTTGGGTTTCACTTAAATTTTGGCGCGTTCAAGCGAAATAGGCACTCGAAAACTGTTACAAGATTAGCGATTACTAACGAATTTCCGTTCAACCCAACCTACGAGTCCCAAAATAGTGTCACAAACTTAGCCCGATTTTCTTTTTTGTGATGCAGAAAATTTAGGTACGTTTCCCCTAGTTTGCTAACTCAAACAAAACGCTCAATAAAACACCGTCACAATTTACATTTGAATCGAAGCGCTTAAATCTTGTTGAATAACGCAAGTTGCTACCTAATAACAGAGAAACCGAGTTTTTGGTTTATGTTCGCTGAATTATGGGTAAATTTGTCTGGTTTTCGTCGATTTCGTGTTTTCACGTAGGAAAAACTCGGTTTCTGTACCTCATCGGACAAAGGTGGCAATTTGGGTTGAATAACTATCTCCGCTGTGATATAATTGCCAAGAATGAGTTGATTCAAACAGATCAGGGTTTGAAAATCAGATGAACTTCCTTCACCTTCTACTGTGCGGCGTCATTATCGCAGGTACGGTAAGTTGCGATTCGCCCAACTCCAAAAAATCAGCGTATGAGACACTCGTTTTTGATGTTGATCCAACACGCCTCGAACTTGCAATTACAGATGCGACGCTCAACATAAAGATGTCCGCCCCCAAGGGTTGGAAAGCTATTGACGAGTCGTTGCTGGAGCAGGTGATTGACGGATTGGGGGACAAGCTCACACAAGAGTTTCAGTTGGTACCCCGATGGGTTTTCGTGAATGAGGCGTCGCGGGCGATGTGCGCGGTGTCCAAATTGGAAGGTGTAAACGGCATACCGGACGAAACCGCATTGGAATCGCTCGAAAGCGCTTACCGCGACGAATTTCCAGAGGCAACGATTCAGCGCACAATCTTTATGAAGGATGCATTTCGGGTGCATCAATTGATGGTTGTTGCTTCCGGTTTCGTGCTCATCAGACTGATATGCGTCGCTCCTGAAAACCCCGTTTTTGAAATCGACTACGTCGTTCCTCGAGATGTTTACAAGGTGGAACTACAATCCATTGAATCATCAATCGGTTCTATCAATTTGATAACCAATTAACTCTAAATTAGGACGGCATTATGTTGAGAAAATTCTCTGCCTTAGTTCTTATTCTGGGACTTCTGTTCGTCATCGGTTGTTCAACGCATGTTCACACAGTGGGAGACGGTCCACAGGGCAATGACATGATCGAATCGCGTCAGTGGTATGTGCTCTGGGGATTGGTGCCCATGAACGTAGTCGATACAAATGCCATGGCAGGCGCGGCAACCGACTACGAAATCACGACGGAGCACACCGCACTTGACTTCATCATCAATGTTTTCACCGGCGCCGTCACAATCAGTTCCCGCACAGTGACTGTTCGGAAATAACGTATACGGTTCAAGTAATCCCTAGTCAAAGCCCATGCAAAATTTCGTTCAATGCATGGGCTTTGTTTTTGGTGTAATAACGGAATACTTAAGGTGTTTGACATGAAAATATTTCGGATTTGCTTGTTCGCTTCACTTTCGTTCGCTTTGTTTGTTACTCCCGCTGTTACGCAGACCTATGCCCCGTCACCCGCCGCCGCTGTCCTTTTAATCGGCGACAATCCGAACCTCCCCGACGCCGACGTACTTACCGCCGCAATGTTGGTGAACGACGAACTCCGCAAGCACGGCATTTCGGTCAGCGAACCCGTCTGGGAAGCCCCTGCGTCCGCATATGTTTACCGGATTGTCATGCGTCCTCTGGGTACAAAAATCTTTGTCCGCTTGAGCGAGGAGAAACCCGTCGGAACCATCCGTGCGGAGCGGCAGATAATGTTGGCAGGTATCGAAGAGATGGTCTCCGCCGCTCCGAGGCTGGTTGATGCGCTCGTCGGCAGAAAGCCAATCGAATCCACAATCGACATGGAACTGTTACGGAACAGGATGCGCGTTTTCACCGGAAGATCTCGGGTGAGTCCCTCTGGCACGTAGGCATTCTCGGCACCTCAATCCCCGGCACGGACATAGTCGCCGAACCCGGTTTTGCGTTTGGTTGGAATTATGAGACGCCAGCCTTCGCCGTTGGAACCGAATATCGGGGTAGCGGGCGAGATAACTATGAGGACAACAATGACGGCTTCTCATTTTTCGCTTGGTCAATCGGCGGACGCTATTTTTTCAACAAACAAAATATATCGCCATACGCGGGCGGTGGATTAGCCATTGTGAACGCCAGCTACAATACCACGGGAGAGGGAGGTTGGCAGAACAACGGTTACGACGATTACCATTACTACGACTACGATTCAGAGGACGACACCGGATTGGGAGCATATGTCGTCGCTGGGATTGAACTCCTCCGTCTCACGGAGAGTAGACTGAACCTCGAATTGCGCGTAGATAGGCCGTTCTTTTCGTTGCCATCCCAAGACATGATGCCGATTACCGTAGGCATCTCCTTCTCTCGGAATTATGTTCCCGGCGCATCCTGTCTGTTCTAATTTCGCGGCTGTTTAATCATGCATTTAGATAGGTTGTCTACAACTTACCGCAAGCGAATCAAGATTGACACTGAAAGCATGTGAAGTTTAACAGATTAAAACAATTCTAATGGACTACACAGACATTATTACAATTGAGCCGGGCAAACGAGGCGGGAAACCTTGTGTCCGTGGAATGCGAATCACGGTCTACGATGTTCTAGATTATCTTGCTTCAGGAATGACACGCGAAGAAATCCTTGATGATTTCCCCTATTTGACCGAAACCGACATTCGGGCATGTCTAGCATATGCGGCTGACCGGGAAAAAGCGCAGATGGTCGTTTACGCGAATGAAACTCCTATTCGATCAGAACCTATCACCTAAACTGGTTTCCCTGCTGGTAGACATATTTCCAGATTCCACCCATGTCCAAAATGTCAACTTGAATGCGGCAAACGATAGTGAACTATGGGAGTACGCCCGTGAGAACGACTTTCTTATCGTATCAAAGGATGCCGACTTCAGCGATCAAAGCATCATCCATGGACATTCCCCAAAAGTAATTTGGCTTAGACGTGGGAATTGCCCAACGAATGCTGTCGTAGAAATATTGAGAAATCACTACTCGGATATTCGAACGTTCGTAGGCGATCCAAGCCAAGGATTGCTGATACTATTGTAGCTCCTCTAAACGCCGAAGGTAGCATAACCAGCTACTCAAAATCTGCTTGTGCTTTAGCAACATTTACCGCCTTAGAACCTAACTCATCCAAATTTGCATCCCACTTCTTTGCTCGGCGCGCACCCTAACCGCTCCGCTTGGATTGCCAAATCCAAGCCTTGGCCGACTTGGTTGCCAAATTGTGGCAGGGTATAATACGTAACCCATCTCTAAAAGACTCCATCAACCAACCTCTCGAACACCCACGATGCATCTCCCCAAATTATCCAAATTTTTTGAAAAAGTACTTGACAATCCCCCGCACGCAATTTATAATTACCAAAATTCATTATCTTACCGTACGCGAAATGAGAATGAGTCTCAGTAGCAACTTAGAATGTGTCGCACCATTCCTATCCACCGGGTAAGTGCGTCTATTCTCATTTCACCCGTTATTGAGGTTGAGTCTCAATGTCAATAGCAAATTGGAGGTGTAATTGCGAGTTCTTTCCTGTATTGCTTTTGTTCTCTCGGCGCTTCAGGCCGTCCCCGCCGATGCCGAAAAGTTTAAAGTGTCGGGTTACGGGATAATCAACTATGCCAACTTCGATTGGGACACTGATCCCGATCGACGTGCGCACATTGATGTGGAGCGGTTTGTTATTGCGCCCAAGTATCAAGTCACTGAAGACATTCGGCTTGAAGCCGAGTTAGAGTTCGAGCATGGCGGCACCGGCATCACCATGGAGTTCGACAAGCTGGAGGAGTTCGGTGAGTTCGAGATGGAGGTCGAAAAGGGAGGCGAGGTCATCGTCGAAAAACTCGCCGCGGTCTTCAACATTCAACCTGAGATAAACCTTCGCATCGGACATATCATCGTGCCTATGGGTCTCGTATCCAAAAGGCATCGACCACAACACTACTTTACCGCCACCCGCCCCGAATCCGAATCGAATCTGATACCGGCGATCTGGCATGAGAACGGGATAGAGTTATTCGGAACGCTGGGCGCGCTGAGTTATCAAGCCCAAGTTGTCAACGGACTGGACTCAACCGGTTTTAGTTCGCGTCGTTGGGTTTCCACTGGACACCAGTTGCGATTTGAAGCCGCGAACGCCGAAGATTTCGCGCTCGTGGGTCGAGTCGATTACACGGCTACTCCTGGAGTGGTCCTTGGCGTTTCCGGCTACTTTGGGGATAGTGCGGACAACCGTCCCAAACCGGACCTGAGGGTTGATGCCAATGTCGGTATCGTTGATCTCCACGGATACTACGAAGTGGGCGCGCTAAAGGTTCGCGGGCTAGTTCTCTATGGCACACTCCAAAATTCAGACCTTGTCTCCAAAGCTAATAGAAACCTTTCAAACAATCTAAACGTAAAACGGACCCCTGTAGGTAGCAGGGCCGCCGGTGGATACCTCGAGGTCGGCTACAACTTGCTCTCGTTCTTCAAATCATCATTGAATACCGATAACGTGTTGGACCTTTTCGTCCGCTACGATTACTACGATACAATGGCTGCAGTTGAAGGAGAGATTTTCGATAACCCGCGTTGGGAGCGTAAAACTTGGACCGTTGGTGCCAACTATCATCCGCACCCACAACTGGTATTTAAAGGACACTACTCCGCACGCAGATTGGGAACGGAAGTTGATAACAAGGAAGACGCCTTGGCTATGAGCTTCGGGTTCCAATATTAACATTAATCAATAAAAAAACATGGAGGAATCCAAATGAGATTCAACCTATTTGTTTCACGATTCTATACGTTCATCTTGTCAACGCTTCTAGTTACCTCGTTTTTCCTCGTCGCTTGCGGCGATGACGACGATGGCGGCGCTGGCGGCGAGTTTGATGCATCCGAAACACTGGACGACTTTGCCAATACGGTCGTTCTTGCCACATACACCGACCTGGACAATAAAGCGGGGGCACTGCTTAATGCTGTGAGAACGTTGAGGTCTAGCACCAATCAATCGAACTTGGAGAGAGCTCAAGCCGCGTGGAAAGCGTCACGGCGTCCTTGGGAGCAAAGCGAGGCGTTCCTGTTCGGTCCGGTTGACACCCAAGGGCTTGACCCAGCACTGGATAGCTGGCCCGTCAATCGCGTGGACCTCGATGCAGTGCTAACGAGCGGCGACACTTTGTCGGCGTCATCAATTGATGGTCTTGAAGATACACTGAAGGGTTTCCACACCATCGAGTACCTGCTTTTCCGCGAGGGCAATCAGCGAAATGCGGGCGACATAACCGCGCGTGAACTTGAATACCTTATTGCGACAACGGAAAACCTGAAAGCGAAAACATCACAGTTGCGCTTGGCATGGGATCCATCCGGCGAGAATTTCGCTGGCGAGGTCGCCAATGCCGGCACCTCTAGCACAATTTATCAGTCGCAAAAATCCGCCATGCAAGAGTTGGTCAACGGCATGATTGTCATCGCAGACGAGGTCGCTAACGGCAAAATTTCCGATCCGTTTAACGAGCGAGATACGACCCTTGTGGAGTCGCAGTTCAGTTTCAACTCCATCGCCGACTTCCAAGACAATCTCCGCGGCATACAAAACGTCTACATGGGTAAATTCACCGCCGACGGTCATGGATTGAACGAGTTTGTCGCTGAGAATGACTCCTCGCTCGACTCCCGGTTCCGGACTGAGGTGCAAACCGCTATTGACGCCATCGGGGCAATCCCCGATCCGTTCCGCGACTCAATCACCGCGCATCGTTCGTCCGTACAAGCGGCTATTGACGCCGTCAGTAAGGTTCAGCAAACGCTTGAGGAAAACATCCTCACGCTTGTGTTGGATAGCACATTCGAATAATCAAGCGCTTTCTAAATAGCAATGTCGAAGAAACCGAGTTTTTCCCAAAACTCGGTTTCTTTAATCAGGAATTAACACGGTGAACTATAAACTCCATTAGACAAACGGGCAGTCTAATAAGCACGTGAACGCGGTTATTTCTCCCGCTATCCCTTCTACGTCCTGCAGCCATGATATTTAACCATCGTTCGGAAATAGCCTTCTTGCTTCTTTCATTCTGTTCCCTGATAATAGCCTGTGGTTCGGACAATCTACATGGTTCGCCGAGGTTAGACGACCCGACAAAAGCGTTGCCCGGCGGTGAAACAACCGTCTTTGACGCGACAAGTCATGCGTTCTCGACCCCGGCACCGAACCTCTCGGCGGAAGGGCTGGCTGAGCATCTTGCGGGAGATAGGGAGTTTGAAGCCGTCTTTGTTACCGTCCCCGCGGAAGTCAATCCGGGACTGGGACCAGTGTACAATAACATCTCGTGCATCAACTGCCATGCGCGAGACGGGCGCGGGCGGGCGCCGACTTCCGGTGAAAAATTCACGTCAATGCTTTTCCGCGTGAGCCTTCCCAATCCGAACGGCGACGGAACGAGTGCACCGGTGCCGGTTCCCGGCTTCGGAACACAACTCAATAACCGCGCCATCTACGGAGTCTCTCCGGAAGGTAGCGTCAGCATTAACTATACTGAGGGTCAAATCACCACCGACGATGGTGCCATCGTACATCTTCGTACCCCGAAGTATACACTGGTCGACCCGTATCAACCAGTGCCCGACGATCTAGAACTCTCCCCGCGCGTCGCACCTGTCGTATTCGGATTAGGATTGCTTGAAGCGGTTCCCGAAGCGACCATCCTTGCCATGACAGACGAAGAAGACGAGAACGGTGACGGCATTTCGGGGAAAGCGAATTTTGTTTGGGATGCTCAATCGAATGGGCTTAGCCTCGGCAGATTTGGCTGGAAAGCGAATCAACCGACGTTGCTTCAACAGGTCGCCGCCGCCTACAACGACGACATGGGAGTTACGACCTCACTCCTACCGCACGAAAACTCCAGCGGACAACCGCAGCATGATGGACGCAGCGACGATCCGGAGCTAAGCGATGAAATCTTGGAAGCGGTGACATTTTACGTCCAAACCCTAGCTGTGCCTGCGCGCCGAGATCTAGACGATCCCGTTGTTCACCGCGGGGAACAACTCTTTGAGATGGCAGGCTGTACAGGATGTCATATTCCGATTCTGCAGACGGGAGTGTTACCGGATGTTCCTGCCGTCTCAAACCAGACGATTTACCCGTACACTGACCTGCTGCTGCACGACATGGGACCGGGGTTGGCGGACAATCGGCCCGATTTTCTCGCCGACGGTTCCGAATGGCGAACCCCGCCGCTCTGGGGTATCGGGTTAATCAAGACCGTAAATGGCCATACCAATCTGCTTCATGATGGCAGGGCGAGAGGCATTTTGGAGGCAATTCTCTGGCACGGCGGCGAAGCGGACGCCTCACGAGATGCGGTTCAGCAGATGTCTACGAGCGAAAGAGATTCCCTTATCGCTTTTGTTGAGTCTTTATAGGTAATCGAATCCAATTGCGGTTTTTACGTAGTAGAGAATGAGTCTCAATTGCAATGAGACTCTGGGGCTGGCGACATGCTGCTCCAACTCAAGAGTGCTTGATTTGTTCCTTTCCACAGTTGAACGTACCAATCTGATGAATCTGCGAGTATCAATCTTCGTGCCGCAAGTTTCACTTTCAACAAAAATGTCATCAAATGAATCGTTATTGAAAATGAGTCTTAATTTCATAATAACCTAACATCACATTGAGGATTTCAAAATGAAACTAACCCACATTTGCCTTGGTAGCCTAATAGTGGGGGCTGTCCTTGTGGTTGGTTTGACACTGCCCGGCTGCGAAAGCGATCCTTTACTTGCACCGCAATCGGAGGTTGCCGATGAGGGTGGAAGTTACGGTAACACGAACCTTCCGCCTAGCGGAGCCAATAACACGAAAACCGATGTTAACCCAGCGAAAAACAGCATACCGGGGAACAGTCGTGGTCAAAATACGAATCCGAAACGCTTTTGAGAGTGAGGAAAACATAATCCATGAATCAATTCCTGAGAATCATAGTTGTGTTTGTCGTTCTAATCTGTACCGCGAATCTGTGTCCGGCCTCGACAGAGATTCGCGGCAGGGTGGTCGACAAAGACACCGGAAGACCGATTTCCGGTGCTGCCGTAACCGTCAAAGGAGAGGGGCGAATCTTAAAGCACACAAGGACGGACAGAGACGGGGTTTTCCGCCTTAGTCAAGATGCTTTGGGGCAAAACCGGATTACCGTGAGCCTCATTGGATATGCCGACTATACCGCGATGCTTGAACTTGTGCCCGATTCAACAACCCTTCCGGACATTTCGTTGACAAGCCGTCCTTTTCAGCTCGCGCCTATAGAGATTATCGGCAAAGCCTGGCAAGTGAACAGAAAACTCACCGGCACCGCCACCTTGTTGGCACCGGAAGCCGTCGAGTTAATCCGCCCTGTCGGCACACAAGAATTGCTCGAGCTTGTGCCCGGAATCAACGGATACGCGGACGACGGATTCGGTAACTCTCGCTTGAGTATCGGCATTCGCGGTCTCAATCCGCGGCGGAGCGCACGAGTACTAATCTTGGAGGACGGTGTGCCGATCCAACCGGCGGTCTATATTTATCCGAATGCTTACTACAATCCGCCCTCTGACAGAATCGACGCGGTAGAAGTGATTAAAGGCAGTGCTGCACTCCGTTACGGTCCCCAGACCATGGGAGGCGTCATCAACTACACCACCCGAAAACCGGAGGGTTCCCGCGGGTTGGCAAATCAAATAACCGTGGGAAACAACGGCTACTATAGCGCATCTTCGGAGTGGCGCGGACTCGGCAACGAGGTTGTCGCATCCGACTTGCAGTTGCTCTACAAACACGGGGCAGGGTTTCGCGACAACAACACCTTCAATCAAGCGAATGCAACCGCTAAGACACTGTTCCGCATAAGCGGGGACAAGACAATTTACCTCAAAGCAAACGGTAACTTTGAAAATTCTAACGCGACCTATACTGGTCTGACCGAATACTCCTTCCGCACCGACCCAAACTTCAATCCGAAAGAGCACGACAACTTCAAGATTTTGCGCACCTCGATCGACCTAATTTACACCAACAAGATTACGGCGGATATTGTAAGCAACACTACGCTCTACACGAGTGTCTTCGATCGACGATGGTGGCGTGAAGACGACATTTTCGTGCGTCCCTCGGCGCTAGAAACCGGAAATCTCGTCCCCGTGCCGTATTTCCAGACCGGCGATTTGGTGCGAATCGGCGGCGGTCAGAGTAACTTTGGAATTCTGCGGGCCTTCTATGTGGGTGGTGTTGAACAAAATTACACTTTCACGCATCACGTCGCCGGGATCCCGAGCCGCACCGAAACCGGCGGGCGCGTCCACTGGGAGCGATTCATAGACGACAGAAAGATCGGCGATGCCCCGGATGCTCGAGATGGAGTGTACTACACCGGCACTCCGGGCTCCACGGACGACCCCGTGCAAATTGTCGGACAAAGCCACCACTACGAAACCATCGCCCTTGCGCTCTATGCCAAAGAACAACTCGAATGGGAAAGGCTTACCCTTACGCCGGGCCTCCGTTTCGAAGTGTTCAAACAAGATCGAGTCGACCGACTGCGCGGTTCTATTCTAGCCGACAAGGTGTCTTCGGTACTGCTGCCCGGTATCGGCGCCAACTATCAGTTCAATCGTTTCAACCTCTTTGGAGGAGTACACCGCGGTTATACGGCACCGTCGAGCGGCGCCTTGAAAGTCACCAATTTTGGACAAGACGTTGAGATCGGTGGGCTCAACCTCAAAGCTGAAAAGAGTTGGAACATGGAGGCGGGCATCCGCTCTTGGAGGCCCGGACTAACCCTGGAGGTTACTGGATTTCTACTGAAGATTGCCGCCATGGTCGCCGCCGGACGTGGAACCGCGTTCAAAAACCTCGGCAAGGTCGACAGCTATGGTGTAGAAACAGGGCTATATGCCGAAGTCTCACGCTTTATGCCGCTACTGCCGGACTTCAACCTGTCGTACACCTTTCTCCAGACCGAAATTAAGAGCGGTATTGTCAAATCCGCCACCATTGCTGGAAACGTAGCTGTAGACATCGCCGGCAACGAGTTGCCCTATGCGCCTCGCCACACCCTCACCGTAGGACTGGCCAAGCAGATTGGCGATACCCTTCGCATGAGAGCGGACACGCGAATTGTCGGCACGGTCTACACCGACTTTGAGAACATCAAGCGGACTTTCAATCGCGGCGACACCGGTTCCATCCCGAGTTACGCCATTGTCAATGCAAGCATCGATTATAAGCTTTCCGACCGTTGGCAGGCTTTCATTTCCGGAAAGAACCTTCTGGACAAAGTCTACATCGGCTCGAGACTTCACTCTAACGCTGGTCAGCCCGAAGCAAGATTAAGTTCGGGTATTCTTATCGGCCCGAGGAGACAGATACTCCTTGGTATTAAGCATGGGTTTTAGCAAAACCCCTAACCTCTATTAGAGAGAGTTTTACTCTGTTGAATCACCCAATCATCAATTCCACAAAGGAGAAAAAATGAACACCTGTATTACCTATTACAGCAGAATTTTCTGGCTGACGACGCTGTTACTGATGACGAGCCTATTCCTTTTTAGTTGCGGCGATGCTGGGGATGGTGACGGTGATTCTGACCTCATCGTTCCCTCCGCCTATGTCTTTGATAGCCGTTTCTTTGATGGCAAAAGCAGCGTTTCCTATTCGGGGCAGACCGTGCGAAACCTGCTGTTGCAAGATTTGAAAGTTTTTATCGACAGCCTCGGCAAAGACGGCGCTCGACCTGCTACAGTGCAGGATATGCTGAACTTTTACGCATACGACGACACCCTCAATTTGACATCGCTAAGTACCGCAGGTTCGCTATCGGTCGTGGAGAATCGCTATTCTTCGATTTCGACGGGCAAAAACCTGGTCGGTAAGATTTCAAAAGACGTTGTTATCGGTTATAATCGTACTGCCGATGACCTGGTTCGCGGGTGGTTTCAGATCATCGCAGACAATTCCCAAAACCCTGACAAACTAGGGACGCCGGCGGTGTATACCGACGATAACGGCGTGGACCTGACACAGATGATTAACAAAGTCCTTATCGGAGCCGTCCCCTACTATCAAGCCACGGGAGTCTATCTCAACGGCTTACTGGAGCGTGACAACAGCGAGGCGCGCAACGGCACGGACGCGTATACCTCCATGGAACACGGCTGGGACGAAGCCTTCGGCTACTTCGGTGCCGCGCGTGATTATTTCCGCTATACCGACGACCAACTCGCCGGCAGCGTCGACGACTTCACCTTCGATTCCAATAGCGATGGAAGGATCGATTTCAAGTCGGAATATAACTTCGGTCTTTCCCGGAACGCCGGCAAGCGAGACAAGGGCGGCTCGGGCGTAGATTTCACGCAAGACATCTTCACCGCGTTTCTCACCGGACGAGCCATGATTGCCAACCAAGGTACCGTAGCCGACATCACCGAACAGCGGCAGCTCGCCGCCAACGGGATGGAAAAGGTAATCGCCGCTACGATTGTGCACTACATTAACGACACCCTGAGCGACATGTCTAAGTTGGGCACGGCAGACGAAAACCGTGTCAATCTGAACAAACACTGGGCGGAGATGAAAGGGTTTACAGTCGCTCTTCAATACAACCCCTTCAGGCTGATTACCGAAGGACAACTCAGGGAATTGCACGGCATCATGCGAAGCGCACCCTCCTACGATGCACCGGGCAGCAATGCTTATAATACTACCGTTACCAATTATAACCGCGCGAAGGCAGTGCTGCAGGGGGCATACGGTTTCTCGGCAACTAACATGGCGAACTGGTAAAATCCCGATCGGGTATTCGCCAATTTGACCAGATTCGTAGAACGTGATCGGGGAGTAGAATAATGCGTAATACGTAAAACGTAATGCAAAAACGCTTTCGGTGACGTCCTAATTTAGATTGACATGAATTACTCCGGATTACTACACTTTTCAACGCGGTAAGAAGGAGAATTCAGATGTCACATCAATTGGGAAATCGTGTCTTCAAGAGGTATAGTCAAGCCTTCAAACAGAAGGTAGTTGGTGAAATTGAATCTGGTGTATTCACTATTCACCAAGCACAGAAACTGTATAGGATTGGTAGTAACAGCACTATCAGGAACTGGATAAAACAGTTGGGTAAGAATCACCTACTATCCCAACGGGTTCGCATTGAAACCACCGAGGAGGTAAATCAACTTAAGCAGCTTATATCTGATAAACAACAACTTGAATCTGCATTGGCAAATGCCCATCTTAAGATTGCCACCCTCGAATCACAGATTGTTCAAGCGGAAAAATTGTTTGGTATTGACATTAAAAAAAAGTGAAACATCCAAGCATTGAAGCGATGTGGCAATCAAAGACTTATACGTATTCACTTGCAACCGTTTGTGCAGCTCATGGTGTTTCTCGACAGGCGTTTTATCAATACCAGAAACATCAGGCGAACGAGCGATTCAAACAAGAAATCGTCCTTCAGTTGGTTTCTCAGGTACGTGCGCGTCAACCCAAAATCGGGGTTCGAAAACTGTATCACCTGCTCAACCCTAAGTTTGAAAAACTGGACTTCCAGCTAGGGAGAGATGCCCTATTCCACTTGCTTAAGGAGCATGGACTCCTCATTGCGTCTCCAAAGCGTGGGCGGAAAACCACTTTTGCGAACCACCGATTTCATCGGTATCCGAACCGGATAGTTAATTTAGTCGTTGACCATATTCACCAAGTTTTCGTTGCAGATATTACTTACCTAGAGACTCTTGATGGCTTTGTGTATCTAGCTCTTATCACAGACCTGTTTTCACGGAAAATCGTTGGATTTGATGTGTCGGACTCCCTGTCTGTCGAAGGTGCCTTGAGAGCTTGCAAAATGGCAATAAAACCGGTCAGAAACCCCGATGCACTGATTCATCATTCTGACAGAGGTATCCAATACTGCTGTAATGCTTACACTGAACTACTTGATTCGCATGGCGTGAAATTGAGTATGACGCAAAACGGCAATGTTTATCAAAACGCCATCGCTGAACGTGTCAACGGCATCTTGAAAATCGACTTCCTCCTAAATCAGACTTTTGGCTCGATACAACATGCCACCGCCAGCGTTAAACAAAGTGTTTCGATATACAACAACGAACGGCCGCATCTTAGTTTGGGCTATCAAACTCCTGAAGCCGTTTATCAGAAAAACTCGAAGCAACTCGCTCTAAATTAACCGTAATCCGTAGATTATCATGTAAACCTATTTTAGGACTTGACATTTACGTATTACGCATCATGAATCATCATCACTTGACACTCCAAAGCCCTCAATTGCGTAAGTCCCAATCTTATAAAATGTGGGGCGTTGTGTTCATCCTCTGCGTGGGGTCGCGGCTGCTTACCACAATCTATTACATCGAAGACTTGGATAGCCTCCGTTTCGCACTGAGCATGGTTGACTACGATGTCGCCAAGTTTCAACCCCACTTTCCGGCTTACCCCGTCTTCTGTTTCGTCGCGAAATCCATCTATGTCGGAACAGGCTCCTATGCCTTAACCTTCTCCTTCATCGGCGGCGTATCCACCTTCTTCATCATCTATTTTCTCTGCAAGCTGGCAAGACTTGAATATTCGTCACCGGCTGGGCTTTTCACTATTGTCCTTCTGTTGGTAAACCCGTTATTATGGTTAATGAGCAACCGCTACATGCCCGATGTTATGGGCGTCGCATGCCTAACGGCGAGTCTTTACCTGATCTGCGCGAATCGGGACGATCCGCGCAGAGTTGGATGGGGGTTCTTCCTCGCCGGAATTCTGGGCGGAATCCGTCTGTCCTATCTGCCGATGCTCATACCCGCCTTACTTATCTCGCTGCGGCGCAGGTCGTTACAGCGTATCGCGGCGACGCTTGCCGGTATTGTCGTTTGGCTGCTGCCATTGATTTTGCTAACAGGGTGGGAAACACTGGTGCAAGCCGCCCAAACTCAGAGTCAGGGACATTTCTTGGATTTTGGTGGTACCATGGCCAGCGAACCGAATCTATGGGCACGAGCTGGGAGGCTGCTTGAAAGCGTCTGGGCTGACGGGTTCGGGCTTTATTGGAATGGTCGAAATCTCGCAACAGCAGGCACGACCATTGCTTTAGCCGGAATCCTTGCGGCAAACTGGTCCGAGATTCGTAAGGTAAAGCGATCGGACTTTGGGAGTGTTTGCGTCGTTGGGTGCATCGTCTATCTCATATGGATTTTCTGTTTCCAAAATGTCGTACACAAGAGTCGCCACGTTCTGCCGCTAATACCTTTCCTAGTGCTGATTGTGGCATTCGCTTGCGCTAGAATCATTGAGCGCCGGAATCGAATTCTCAAAGGGGTTCTAATTGTCTTTGTCCTTTGTTACGGTTACGTCGCGCTCCATCTGGTAGTACAACACAAAATACCCACCGCCATTGCTCAGATACACCATTACCTCGCTACCAAACAGGGCGACAACCTCCGCGTAGCATCAGTTCCGTTGATTTCATATTACCTCGCTTCTCAAGGGTTGCAGGCGGTCTATATTCCGTTACGAAATCGAGACGACCTCGTAGCCCTCCACAAAGAGTCGGACGATTCATCAGATTTGGTGGTCATCGGCAGCCAGCTTGAAGGACGCATCCCTAAAGCGGAAAAAACATTTTACCACAATCCCTACGTGAATCGCATGTGGCCTCGGATATCCCTGTTCGAATATTAATAAGAGCTACGCGGGAGCAACTCCGTAGGAGCGATCTCCGAATCGCGACTTTAATTCACACCATTTTCCACATACGCACTTTAATTTTTTAAGAAATGGTATAATTTAGAACCACAGCCTCCGCGTTCAAAATTCTATTCGCGCGGAGCGACGACTGACACAACCACACTCAAAATTCCCGATTTCACCTCGTTCGGGTGGATACAATGCAATCCATCGAAACCGATATCCAAATTCTCGGCGGAGGCCCTGCAGGATTGGCTGCGGGATATTATGCGAAGAAACGCGGATTAGATTTCGTTCTATTTGAATCCGGATCAGAAGTAGGCGGAAATTGCCGCACGCTCCGGATCGGGGATTTCCGATTCGATACCGGCGCACACCGCTTCCACGACAAAGACCCAAGCGTTACATGTGAGGTAAAAAAACTCTTGGGGAGCGACCTGTTTCACGTCGACGCACCGAGCGAAATCTTTTTCGAAGGGCAGTTCTACCGGTTTCCGCTGTCACTTAGTGATTTGGCTGAGAAGTTGGACGCCAAAACGCTGTTCAAAATAGCTTGGGATAAGTTGCGGACAGAGCGCGGAGCATCGGCTGGCGACTTCGCTCAGTTCGCAATAAACCGGTATGGAAAAACGCTGGCGGAACGCTTTCTGCTCAACTACTCCGAAAAACTCTGGGGAGAACCGCCGCACAAGCTGTCGATAGCCGTGTCGGGGGGACGGTTAAAAGGGCTGAATCTTAAAAGCCTAGTTCGGAGCGCGCTGCTGGGCGATGCGCCCGCGCAGCAACACATGGATGGTTCGTTCCTCTATCCCAAATACGGTATTGGTATGGTTGCTGATAAGTTGAGCGAATCCATTGGTTACGAACGTATTCACACCAAAAACCGGGTTAGCCGACTCGTTCACAAAGCCGGAAAAATCCAGCGCGTCATACTCAATGACGGGGAGACCGAGATTCCCGCCGCCACTGTTATCAACACCTTGCCGCTAACACTAACGCTGAGAATATTAGATCCTCCTCCGGACCAGGAGTTAATCGCCGCCGCCGCTGAAATTAAATTCAGACATTTGATTCTTTGCGTGTTATGCTTAAACCAAAACTCCTTTTCTTCCAACGCCTCAATCTATTTCCCGAGTGATGCATTTCCTTTTACCCGACTTTACGAGCCAAAAAACCGAAGCCCCTACATGGCGCCCGAAGGACAAACCGCCATTGTGCTTGAACTGCCGTGCTACGCTGAAGACACCGTCTGGAATATGTCCGACAAAACGCTTCGAGAGAAGATTTGGGAGGCATTATGCCGTGTAAAACCGATAAGACAGGAGGAAGTTATCCGTTTTCAGACCTACAAGCTGCCCTTCGCTTATCCGGTGCTCACGGTTGGCATTGAAGAGAACATTTCATCCCTGATCGAATACTTTACAACCTTTGAAAACATGCATCTTACTGGAAGAAGCGCTCTCTATCGTTACCTACATCTCCACGATCTGTTCAAGGCAGGAAAAACGCTTGTGGAGCAAATTTCAGGTTCGTGCGGTTCATCCATCCACTCGTAATACGTAATCAGTCGACACGCGAGACAATCCTGCCTTGTCCATACGCTGATATTCAACTTTATACTTTCCTCAAGAGTTTAACCAAAAAAATTAACAAAAGTATTTACGCACGAAGTATATTCTGCTATAATCTTATTAAGATGCAACGCATCGTGGACTTCTCTTACACCGTTTTGGGGTAACGAGCCGCTGAAACGATGCGAACCTTCAACAATTAATAGGCCATCAGCACCTAGAGGTTTGATCCTCGGGACGTTAGGACATCTCCGGAACTATCTTACGTTCTCCAAACTCTTGATTTTCAGGGGAGAAACACATGAAAAAAACAACCCTCTTCTCCTGGATACCTGCCCTTTGCCTAAGCCTACTTCTGTTTGCGGTACACTCGAGTTACCGCACCGCCTCCGCCGCCATTACCGGAAAAATTTCAGGTGTCGTTACATCTGAAGCAACCCGAACCCCCTTGGCAAACGCTAAAATCACCGTTGTTGGAACAAGTGACACCGCGACGACCAACCAGGGCGGATATTATGTTATCGCCAATATCGCGCCGGGAACCTACAATCTAAAGATGGAACGAGCAGGTTACAGCTCGCAGATGGTCATGGACGCCAAGGTGTTCGCCGGGCTGACCACAACCCTCGACTTCGCTCTGGGCACTACCGACGTTGTCACACTCGAAGAAATCATTGTAACCGCCGCCAAACCGCTGCTCAAGCGTGATGTCACCCAATCAACGAGGATCATAGAAGCGGAGGAGATTGCCGCCATGCCCCGCGACACCGTGAATGGAATCCTTCAACTGCAAGCAGGCGTCGCGCAACTCAATTCCACCGGTACGCTCCATATTCGAGGCGGCCGTTCCATGGAGGTCAAGTATCTCATTGACGGTATCCCGGTGAATGATCCCATCGGCAGAGGTCTCGGTGTGAACATCAGCACGAATTCGCTTGAACAGATGGAAGTTATCACCGGGGGATTCAACGCCGAACACGGTGATGCGCAGTCCGGAGTGATAAACCTCATTACGAAATCGGGAGCGCAAAACTTCACCGGCAGATTCAGGTACCGCGTCGGACAGTGGGGCACCCACCACGGCGATCCCGTATACGGTCCCTGGCTGGACCCCGACAACGGCTTCCGACCGGTGGCATTGGAACCCTTTAGGGGAATCTTCCTAGGTAGACCTTACGATTATCAAACCCCGTACCGCGGACAGAGTGTCACGGTTGAGGAATTGGCAGAACGTGAAGGCGATGATCAAGTCATTTTCGAGGAGATTGTTCCGGGCGTCTTTGCCGACAGGACGGAAAACCCCCTTCTCGCCGTCATTGATTTGGAGACTGGCGAGCCCAAGCTGAATCCTGATACGGGCGAAGTCATTACTGCCCCCCAACCCTATCGCGACACCGATGGCACCCTCATCGACTACGAAAAGAAACAGGTAACCCTATTGGACGGGTACATCGTGGATTTGAACCAGTACAGCGGGCTTTTCAACGATACCAAGAATTACGACCTGCGTCCAAGCCATATCGGGGAATTTGCACTCAGCGGGCCGCTGTGGGGCAATCGACTGACGTTCTCCACAGCCAGCCAGTTGCGTCAAGATGAAAGCTACCTTCCGAATGCCAATGGTAGGGGATACACATTCCAAGGCAAACTCAAGTTTGAAGTTACGCCTGACATCAGACTCACTGCAAGCGGGTTATTCGATCAGCGCGAAACCGTCCCCTACGGCGGCAGGCTTCGCTTTTTGCCCAGCGCGATTCCGATGGCGAACAGAGATGCGCGGAGTTTGTCCATGCAACTCTCGCATAATCTCAACTCGGGCACCTTTTACACCCTCACGCTCGGACAATTTCATCGCACCTATGAAAGCGCTCAGCCGGATAAACTCTGGGATCCCTTGAAAAAGACATTTGAAGAAAACGCATGGGACCCGAACTTGTCCTTTGCGCAGAATCAGGAAGAGGGACGAATCAGGAACCCGCCCCAGCAGGCGTACAACGATACGAACTATTTCATCGCCGGAGATGAATTTGGATGGACTAATCGAGAGACGACCTCGTCGATGCTAAAGGCTGATTTCTCCAGCCAAGTGACCGCAAACCACCAGATTCGTACAGGGATTGAACTTTCGACGCATGAGATCTACAATCTCGGCACGACAAATTATGGGAGTTCGAACCTTTATATGGAGTTTTACGACGTACAGCCGAGTTCCGCGAGCCTGTACCTGCAAGACAAAATGGAGTATGAGGGGATGATTGTCAACGCCGGGCTGAGATACGAACTCTATAGTCCGGACGGTGTCTCCCCCGCAGACCTGTCAGATCCGCTAGAACTCAACGACGATGGCACTATCAAGTTGGATAAAGACAAATATAAAGTCGGATTGCCCATCATCAAAGACCCTGTCGAGCCTTCCGTGAAACACATGCTTGCGCCACGCCTCGGTATCTCATTTCCCATTACCGACCGCGCAAAACTGCACTTTACCTACGGGCACTACTACCAGATTCCGCCCGCCGACGATCTCTACGAAAATCTTAGTTTCGATATGCGGGGCGCTATCCGCAGAAGAGGGAATCCCGATCTGGAACCGGAGAGAACGGTCGCATACGAGGTCGGGATAGCCCAGCAATTGACTCGCGACCTGACGGTTGATGTTACCGGTTTCACCAAGGATATCGACAATCTGGTGAACAGCGTCCACGTCGATATTACCAACGATTACAGCTATTTCATAAACGATATCTATGGTCGTGTTCAAGGCTTTGAACTTACCGCCCGCAAATGGCGTCTGGGACACAGCCCGATTTCCGGAATGATTAACTACACCTATTCCGTCGCGAAGGGGAAGGGCTCCAGCCGGTCCTTGGGTTATCTTACCTACTACCGGCAACAGCCCGAAGTCACGGAAAGCCACCCATTAGCTTGGGACCAACGGCATGTCGTTTCCGCGTCGTTGGACATTCAGTTGCCGCTTGACATCAGCATCAACTTGATTGGCAGGTACGGCAGCGGCTTGCCCTACACACCAAATCCGAGCTCACCGGTCAAACCCGATATAAATTCAAAACGATACCCGCCAACCCACAACGTTGACATGCTTCTAAGCAAACGGATGCGTATTGGCGAACTGACATACACCCTCTTTGCAGATGTTCGGAACGTCTTCAACACAAAGAATCTGGATGACATAATCGATGCAGTGACATACGATCGTTACGGCATACCGCTCAACTCAAGGAAGCACTCAAACCCGTTCTCTTGGAACAGCCCGCGTTTGATGATGATGGGCGTGAGTTTGGATTTTTAGGGAAAGCGACAAAGTACATGTGTAGGGTGCACAATGCGCACCAGCCTTTGAAAACGAAAGCCGTGATGAAGCAATTGAAGTATTGGGTGTGACAGCGATTCCTTGCATTGGAAAGATGTGATTGACGCTATTAATCCACTGCAAATATAGGAAAATGGTATTATCTAGCTAGATCGTCTACACTTCCGCGCTCCCGAGGAGCAGAAGGAGGTGAGTGCCGTGGAAGGTTTGGTCTTGATTTTCGCCTTGATCGGAATAGCATTTGTTGTGCAAAGCATTATTGATGGATGCCAACGAAGGAAAAGCGAGTATAGAACCTATCGAGAGAAGCAACTTCAGTGGGATGAGCAGCAAGCGCGTCATGCACGCCAAGTGCAACTTACCAATGAACACCCTGTAAACCAAGCGGCGTTGCGGTGGATAAAGGAAGCAGAATTAGACGTGAATTCCAAGAATCCGAATGAAGTGAAATGGTTGGACAGCGAGATTTATGTAGTAAAATACCTGATCTGGTCAATAGACCGACTGGACGATCAGGGGGCTTCTGGACGACGAAATGGATATAACGGATATGGAGTATGCACTGGAATGTATGTGCTTTAACGAAGATCCGGAAAAACAGACAGGATACTTTTTGCAGCATCCGGAGGAAGAAGATTTCCAATTGGTGGACCGGTTAAGGAATGCGGCAAATCTGGATCAGAGTGCAAGGCTAGTAGTGGATGTGTTCAAAAAAGCAATGCTAGACAATCCACATCTGCGATACGATCCAGACGAGGAGTATTATTGGCATGATCCAGACGGGCGCCACCGTCCAGTTTAGACGCTTGGCAAGCTGAGATGTAGAGCGAAGCGCGATTGGTGAACAAACACTCACTGAGCTCAGTGGCGTTGGATTCTTTTGAGAGTGGTAGAAAGGAAATTCAGGATGTTTAAGAAAGAGGTGTGGTTTGCAGCGATGATCGGTGGGGTGTCGGGGCGGTTCTGGTCACGACAACGGGTTCGATCGCGCCACTGGGAGCGCAGAACGAAGTGAGAGGCGCGGAGTTTGAGTCAATCACCTGCAGGAGGATATTGGTGGTTGACAAGGCGGTGGGGATAACCAGCGGGCTTATCGCCAACCATGGAATCGACGAATTATATTAGAACATATTAAAGCCACAGTCTACAAACCCATCACCGCCCGAAATTTGACTGACTGTGAAAAACGAAACTTTAGGAAACGGAGAATTGAAAGAATTGCAAGTCCCGGTATTTAAGAGTTGTGAGGAGGAAGCCGAATTTTGGGATAATCTAGACACCGCCGATTTCATGGAATACGATGGCGAATGGTTCCGTTTTGAGATGCCCCACAAGCCGGCAATGGCAACAAAGAAAACGTCCAACCATGACAGACACAACCACACCAGTTGACGAATTACGTCCTGAGTATGACGAGACGTTGCTAAAAAATGGGTTCGTGGGAAATATGCAAGACAATATGCTGCGGGTACAAACATTGTGCGGCTCGAACCAGATGTTGCCGCCGCATTTCCTAATGACGATGCAGTGAATGAGGCGTTAAGATTCGTGTTAAAGCTAATGGAGGATGCAAGACGTCTAGGTCGTCACCGCGATTGACGAAGATTCCCTGGCTCCTCGGACACTTCGCCATACCCCCTTTTCGCCTATACTGTGCCCGAATGATAGGAGAAAGAAAACATGGCATTTAATTACTTCACCACTCTGTTTCCAATTCTGACCGGTGTAATCGGCATCTTTTTTCTGATAACCGGACTTAAAGGACTCCTGACCAAGCGGCCCTTTTTAATCTCAAACGGTTGGCTGCTCGCGATGATGATGGTACTATTTGTACCGATGGGACTTTCTTCCTTAACAATTTTGGATGGCAATCCCAGAAGCTGGGTAAGCCCTATCTTATGTTTAGTGTTGCTGGTTATGATGTGTTACCAACTGAAAGGTTATGTCGCATTCGCTATCACAGATAAATCCTTTCGCGAAACACTGGTTGCGGCACTCCAAAGGCTAGAGTTACCCTATGAAGAGAGTCTTTCCGTAATTCGCCTCACGTCGGTCAATGCCGACCTGCAAGTAGCTATCCAATCCTGGATGGGAACGGGCACCATCAAGGTTAAACATCGGGCGCATCGTTCCGTGCTGAAAGAGGTCGTCGACGCGATGAACGAGTACTTCCGTACATCATCCGTGTCTACAAATATGGTTACTTGTGTATTCTGGGTAGTCATGGGAGCTGCACTTCCTATCGCCGGATTTAGCATGTTCTTCCTTTTGAAGCCTTTCAATCTCTAGGGACGCTCGAACATGGAACGCGATTACTTCGACATAATTTATTCCGTTCTGTTTCCAATTCTGTATGGAATTATGGCAATCTTTGTCTTTGGGATCGGGATTAGGGCTATTTTGACGAAGCGACCCTTTTTGGTCTCCAACAGATGGTTGCTTGCCATGATGTTCGTCGTGTTGGTTCCGGCCATTGTATCGTCTTTTAGATCCTTTTCCGGCGAAATCATGGGTTGGATGACCACCCTTCTCCCTGGAGTTATTCTGCTGATGATGTGGTATCAACTGAAGGGTTATGTCGCATACGCTGTTACGGATACGTCGTTTCGTGAAGCGCTGGTCGCGGCGCTCGAAAAGTTGCAGTTGCCCTACGAAGAGAGCCTTTCCGCAATACGTATCACATCGGTCAATGCCGATCTGCAAGTTGCTGTCCAATCCTGGATGGGAACAGGCACCATCAAGGTCAAGCAACGCGAACACCGCGCCGTGCTCAGGGAGGTCGTCATTGCCATGAACGACTATTTCCGCACGTCGCATGTATCTACAAATCTTATTTCCTGCGTTTTCTTGGTGGTTCTAAGTGTAGTTATGGCTATTTTCGCACTCGACATGTCGCTCCTCCTCATAGACATCTATTAATAGGTTGACGGCGGAGGTTTTTGGCTTCATGAATAGGAGGTAAACAATGCGACAAACCATTGAACCTACAATTGATGAACAAGGCAACGTGCGATTACTAGAGCAAATCCAATTGTCAGAACCGCGACGAGCCGTTGTGACGATTCGCACCGATGATCGAGATTTTTCTGAAACTGCATTGCTCAGTGAAGCCGCGCTCGCCGAAGGCTGGAATCGTCCGGAAGAGGATGTCGCATGGTCGTACCTACAACGGGAACAGTTGTCTCAATATTTGTAGGACTTACGCAGTTCGGTTTGTAGTAGCGCAATTCATTGCGCGTCGCGCGTCCGGTTGGCAGTTCACTTAGTTGTACGCCGCCCGACATGCTGTTTCGACGCTGCAATCCCTGTGGGAGCGATTTCTTGGTCGCGGCCACCTTGCGCGGCAGGGCAAGATCCCCTGCCGCCTACCGTAACGGCATCCTGTTGCTGCGTGAGTCCTAATTTGGACATGATAAAATAAACCCCGCGACGATTTAGGGCGATAATCATGGATATTAAACCAATCAAAACCGAATCAGACTACGAAGTCGCGTTGAGCGAGATTCAACGGCTTTGGGAAGCACCTCACGGTTCACCAGAGGGGGATAAGCTTGATGTACTGGTCGCCTTGGTTGAGGCATACGAACAGAGACATTATCCCATACCGTCCCCAGATCCGGTTGAGACTATCCTTCATCACATGGAGAGTCAAGGTTTGTCTCGTCGGGATCTTGAACCATACTTGGGTTCCCAATCCTACGTGTTAGAAGTCTTGAATCGGCAACGTGCTTTGACTCTCGACATGATTCGGAATTTGCACGAAGGACTCGGTATTTCCGCAGATATCTTGGTTCAACCGTACCAGTTGCATACCGCATGATAAACAGCATGATTTTGGCATACACCGACGAAAAAAATTCTCGACCCAATATGGACGCATTATGAAATCTGAGAATCCGGGCAGACACCCAATCCTCCCCCGACTACGACTGCTAACATCCGCCCTTCTTATCATAGTCGCCTCCCATGCAATGGGCGGCGTCGATTGGAAGGCGCTTGATGTCGGCAATCTGTCCTCAGCCGTCTACAACACCGCCGTTGTCGGCTATCCCAGCAGCCCGACCCAAAACCCCTCCGGATGGTGGCCCGCCGGGACGAACGACTCTTACATCTACGAGGGAGATATTTGGATCGGCGCAAAGAAGGGCGGAGAGGTCGGCGTCTCCTACTCCGACGGGCGACAGTCCGAAATCTGGCCCACCGACGATTCGCCGAAGGTCATTTCAAACAAACCGGGCGTGACGACAAAAGGAACACCGGCGGGCCAATCAATCTGGTTCAAGTGCACGGATACGAATCCGGATGCGAACTTAGAATTAATCCTCGGATTAGATATCGAGGTGAACGGTTTCCAATGGAGTTATGCGCCGCTCTACGATTTCTTCATCTTGGAATACAAGGTGACCAATGTCGGTAAGGACACCTTGGAAGACGTCTTCATGGCGTTCCGATACGATGTAGATATTTCCAGCAGCGAGACCGGCACGGCGAACTACTCCGCCGATGATTTTGTTGCGTTGGACGAAACCCCCGATGGCCTCAATCCCGACGCCCACCCGAACCGCTATCTCTCTTATGGGTACTCCAATGCCTCGTCGACCGGCTTCATCGGCCTACGTGTCTTAGACGCCTATTTTGGCGATAACGCGCAGGACGCCAACGCCAAGATTCCGTTCGCAGCGCACAAACGGATTACGATTTCCACCGATCCGTCGACCGCCGCCGAAATGTACGCCCTGATTAGTATCCCCGGTGTTGATCCTCTGCCAGCAAACTACGACGACCAGCGCTTCATCCAGTCCTATGGCCCCATAGCGTCGCTTGCACCGGGGCAGGTTTTCAACGTCATCACGGCGGTGGCTATCGGAGAGGGGCTTGAGGGGCTGCAAGCATCGTCCGACTGGGCACAGAAACTGTATGATGATGACTACGTCGCGCCAGCCCCGCCGCCATCCCCGAAAGTAGCGGCATATCCCGCCGATGGACAGGTGACGCTCGTCTGGGAAAGTGCCGGGGGATGGGTGCACGAAGGAGTTAATAAGAGTATCGAAGAGTACGTAGACATAACCGACCCGGAGAAGGTCTTTGAAGGCTTTAGAGTCTACAGGCGAGATACTTCGTACGATGAATCTACCGGCGACCCGGTGCAGGATTGGGTCATGCTGGCAGAGTTTGACAAACCCAGTGCAACCGGTAATTTTCTCACGGTGTCACACGTGGGGAAACAGTCGGATGCCACCATTGCCGCCATAGGCGACGAACCCTTCTTTGCCGATTTTTTTAAAAATGCCGTCTACGTCATCAAGTTCAATTCCAGCACCACCTATGAGGTAATCAATACAACGCTGTGGGAGGTTATGGCGCATAACCCGCAATTCCCGGCAGATGGCGGCGGGTACATCGTCATGAATCCCAATACGGGTGAGGTTTATCCCGATGGCGAGTATCGTTCCGGAGCGCTTATCTACTTCGGCGGGTTGTATGTGCAGATTTCGGATGGACCCTCAGGTCCCCCTGTTGCCGGTGACATATTCCGCATCGTTTCCACCCCTTCACAAGCGCTCGGCGAAGACGCAGGCATCAGGACTTTTTACACCGATGAAGGATTGACCAACGGGATTCAGTATACCTACGCCGTCACCTCGTACGACACCGGCAATCCCAAAACCGGGCTTATCGCGATGGAGAGCGGTCAAATCGAGACGATGGTTCACGTGACGCCGCGCGCCAATCCCGCAGGCTATCGTGACGCTTCTGCCGAACTTGCCGACAACGCCTTTATGCGCACCGGAAGCGTCACCGTCGAGCCCATGATTCTCGCCCCCAAGAATGTCACCGGACATCAATATAAGATTGTTTGGTATGGCGCTAAACCGATCGATACCGCCGCATATATCACTGGTCCGGGCTACCAGCCGCCCGCGTATGAAGTCATCGACATGACCACGGATCAAATTGTAGTACAAAAACAATCCTTCGGGTGGTACGACCCAACACAGGTCGCGGCTGTTGAGGCGCTTTCTCCCATGTTTGATGGAATCACGCTGAAGATAAAAGGGGTGGACGTGACCTACGGGCATCCAGACGAAAACCCGATCGAAAGTGTAAAGTTGACCAAGGGCACGGTAACAGGTTGGAATGTAGACATCCAGTCTCCCGGCGTCGGGGAGAACACTTGGCCCAACATTTGGTGGTCAACCTACTACCGCCCGCATACCTACTCGATAACCTTCGTTGACGACACACATGTCGAAGTGGTGGACGAAGATACCGACGAGGAGATTCAGTTCAACCCCGAGCGTGCCGATGGCTACGCGATTCTGACGGGATCAGGCTGGCTTGACGAATACATCCCGGCCGATACCCCCGGCTTCTTTCGGATCTTCATACAGGGCGGTTACGTTTTCATCAGAGATCCGAACGGTGAAATCTCCGCGGGGGACGTATTCACTGTTAAAATGGGCGGGATTGCCGCCCCTCAAGACGGCGACGAGTTGCTGCTCAACACCGGCGAGGAGACGCTTATCGCAGATGATATCAGCGCTGATCTGGATAGAATCCGCGTCGTTCCAAATCCTTACTTCGTTACGAATCGGGCTGTGATTTCTGAAGGTACGGATAAAATCTTCTTTACCCACCTTCCGCCGAGATGCACGGTGCGAATCTATACCATGGCTGGCGAATTGGTGCGGGAGATTGAGCACGAACACACTTCACCCTACGATGCAGAGGAGCGGTTGGCACAGGGTGACAAGGGCGGCACCGAATCTTTTGACCTGCTGAGTTACAACAATCAAGCGCTCGCCAGCGGCGTCTACATCTACCACGTTGAGGCGCGCGATGAATCGAATGCCGTCATCGGGAACAAGATTAGCCGGTTTGCCATTATTCGATGAACCTCACTTTTCGTACACAAAAAAGGTGATTGTGCTCTGTACAACTTGATCGCCAAATAAAAGATTATCCTTCTCTCATAAAGATGAATTTCAGACACGCTAAGGCACTCTGCACACTCCTATTCACAGTTCTTTTCCTATACTCACCACACGGCGATGCCGTGACCAACGTGGGAACAAGCGGCGCCCAGTTCCTGAAAATCGGTCCTGGTGCCCGCGTTGACAGTTTGGGCGGCGCCTTTGGAGCTATCGCCGACGACGTCACCGCCATCTACTGGAATCCCGCAGGTTTAAGCCAGCTCGCTGCAACTAGCCTCTCCGGTACGCATACCGTTTGGCTCGCCGATACGCGGTACAATTTTCTTGCCTTCGCCACGCCGGTCGAAAAAATCGGCACGCTCGGAGCAAGCGTCACCTACCTCTCGGTTCCAGATATGGAAATCACGACGCTGGCAAAACCGGATGGTACCGGTCTCTGGTTCTCCGCATGGGATGCGGCTGTCTCATTGGCGTACTCCAGACAACTCTACGAGAAAGAGTCCGGCGTCAAACTTTCCTTTGGGGTCAATGCCAAGTTCATTCAGCAGCAGATCCATCGGGAAAGCGCCAACGGAGTGGCGGTTGATATCGGCACCCTGTATCACACCGGTTGGAATAGTTTGCGGATTGGGATGTGTTACTCCAATTTCGGACCCGAGATGCGTTTCGGCGGGCCGGATCTTCAGGCGGGGGCCGAAGAGGCGGGAGACCCCCGAACCGCCGACTACCGTCCATTCCCGGACACGACGAATCCTACTCGCAAGGCAGAGTTGGATACCGTGGAATTCCCATTGCCATCCAACTTCCGTCTTGGAGTCGCGTACGACTTGGTTGATGACGCGAACAACCTCCTCACCGTTGCGATAGACGGCAATCATCCCACCGACAACAGCGAACGCCTGCACGTCGGGCTAGAGTATTGGTTCAAAAATACGGCGTCGGTTCGAGGCGGCTACAAGCTGCGTTTGGGTCCCGAATCGGCGAAAGACGAGGAAGGGATTACGCTCGGATTTGGAATCAATACCAACCTTTCGTCGACGGCGCTCTCGCTTGATTACGCCTTCGCGGACTTTGGACATCTTCAACAAGCGCATCGCGTCAGCCTGGGACTGAGATTCTAGCGTGTTGCTGTACCGGACCTTTCCTCTTTGAATCTTGCTGTTGCCTAACACTCCAGAATAGGGATTTTATTGCGTAGAGAGAAAAAACTTTACTTTCAAACTTGGTGTGGACGGAATTTTCTACCCTTCCATTCTTCCAACCCTCCAGTCCCATTTGTTTAATTGTTTGTTTTTCTTGCGTAAGATCTACAAATTGTGATATTATAGAAGTGGGAATATGTGGATGCCGGCTTTTTGTATCCACGAAGTAAAGATGACGTTTGTTTATGTACTACATTATTATCGAGTGGTGTTTTTCATACCCTTCATGATAATGAGACTCAATATCAATTAAGAGGGGGTTTAATGATTACCGTTGCAAACCGAATTTATGTTGCCCCGGCATATGCCGACGCCTTCGAGGAGCGATTCCACAACCGCGCTCGTCTGGTTGACGGGATGCCCGGTTTCGTCTCTAACCAGGTTCTGCGTCCGGTCAGTGATGGCGATCCCTACATCGTATTTACGCTTTGGGAATCACGGAAGGATTTCGAGAACTGGGTGGAATCCGACGAATTCCAAAAGGGGCACGCACAATCCGGAACACTTCCCAAAGAAGCCTTTACCGGATCAAATAAACTCGAACTTCACGAAGTTTTCTTGGATTCAACTCGTCCCGACCTGGAAGAGGAACCAAGCGGCAGCTCGTTCAACGTTCACTAACGCACCACCAGCATAATGTAGTGCTTTGTTCTTGAGACTGAGACTCATAATCACTAACTGATAATTAACAGAAAAGACGAACGATAGAAAAAGGGACAGCTCCCAACGGCCAATTGTTAGCTTTTTCCCAATTCTCTATCTGCCAATCAAGGGGGCTTTTGTGCGCCCATCGCCTTTTCTGTTCCTATTAAGATATGTGAATCGCACCGCGATTGTCAAGGCAATCCCGCCGAAAGGAATCAAGCGATGCAACTTTGTCATCGAAACTTTAGTGCGTTCCTCCTGTTTGCCCTTGCCTGTGGAGTAGGGTTGGGTTTTCCTGAAACTAAATCCATGTCTAATGTCTTCGAGATGGACGAAATTGTCATTACCGGCACCAAAACCGAGCGTCTGTTGAAGCACACACCGGTCGCCACCGAAATCATCACGCGAAGCGAGATCGAAGCCACGGGCGCGGAGAACATTGGCGAAGCGCTTGAACATCACGTGGGAATTGTTGTTCACCGCGACGCTCACGGTGATGGCGTTCAACTCCAGGGTCTCGACTCCGATTACGTTCTGATCCTGTTTGACGGCGAACCGCAGGTTGGTCGGATTGCGGGAAAACTTGACCTCGCGCGCATCCCTATCGAAAACGTCCAGCGGATAGAGATTGTCAAAGGCGCTTCGTCCGCGCTCTTCGGAAGTGATGCCATGGGAGGCGTCATCAATGTCATCACGCGCCGTGCTTCGTCCCCAATCGGGATTCGGCTTACGAACAACCTCGAAGAACACAACACCATTGATAGCCGTGGCACGGTTGAGATGAATCGCGGAAAACTCAACGTATTGACGACACTTGCGGTGAATCGACGCGATCCAATAGACTTGAACGAAAAAGACCTTTCGACCACAATCGACGGATATCGGAACCTTACCCATTCCTCCCGCGCGGAATATCAACTTTCGCGTCATGCGAAACTCCTATTTTCGGGACAGTACTTCGCTCAAGCGCAGGAGGCTGTCAGCGAAAACAACGGCGTGGTCTTCGACCGTCTCGGCGACATTGACAGTTTTAGCGCAACTGTCGGAACCGCACATCAACTCGGTTCGGATTCAAAATTGGTGGGCAAAATCTACGCTACCCGCTACCGCGACGAGTCCACCGTGATAGACCGCGGCACCTCCCTTGCCACTTCAGCCAACATCACAATTCAGGACCTCATCAAAGGCGAGGCACAGTTTGATACGGCACTCGGAACCATGAACCAACTGACGGTCGGTGCGGAGTTAATCTTCGAAAACCTTGAATCCCAGCGCATCACCGGCGGCGAAAAGAATCTCACGACCGATTCGCTGTTCTTCCAGAACGAATTTCGACCAAATCCGAATCTCGCGCTTGTCGTCGGCGGGCGACTCGATCATCACTCCGAATTCGGCGCGCACTTCAGTCCAAAGCTGAGCGGGTTATATCGGGTGACCGATAACCTTGCGCTCCGCACCTCGTTCGGTCAAGGCTTCCGTGCCCCCGATTTCAAAGACCTCTATCTCGATTTCAGCAATCCGACCTCCGGCTATCAGGTGCTCGGAAATCCAAGCCTTCAACCGGAGTCGTCGAACAGTTGGAATCTTGGGTTTGAATACCAGTTTCGATCTGCGTTACTAGGGCGGCTGCAGGTGTATCGGAACAATCTGAAAAATCTCATCGAAGCGGAGCGAGTGGGAAAAAGCGCACTAGGCGGAAGCAAGTTCCGGTATTTCAACGTCAGTAAAGCCTTCACCGAGGGGCTTGAAATTGAACTGGTGTCGCGCTCCGTCGGCGGTGTCTCCGCATCAATCGGCTACGCCTATCTCAACGGGAAAGATGAGGATACCGGCTTGACGCTTCTAAATCGTTCTAAACATGCCGGCAACTTTAAACTTACTTACGCGGACGAGGAGATCGGCTTCAATCTGAATCTCCGCGGGCGTTATGCGAGCAAGTGGGGATTCTATGACGATGGCGACAAGGTACTTGAAGATGAGGAGTACGCGCCCAGCAACTGGATATGGAACCTACGGGGTTCCAAACAAATCCTCAAATGGCTCAGAGCCTCGGTCGGCATCAATAATATTTTTGATTTTAAGATACCAGCATATTACACGTTCGCCGGCAGATCGTTCTATGGCGGCCTTTCTCTAACCCACTAGACCGACCATTGACTATCACCGGACTCTTTCTCATCTGTTTTATCTGAATGAATTCACATTGTGAGGGAAAGATGGCATTTAGCAAAGCTCATTTCTTGAGACTGGTCTGCTTCACCTCATTATTTTTCATCGGAGCCCTCGTTCTTTTCACCACCATCTTGCAGTCGATCAGTTGGAGATTGTCTTCAAGGACTCTTCTACTTGCGAACGGCGCTTTTGCATGCGCATGCGTCGCCTCCGTCACTTACCTAATTCAAGAGATTCAACTCAAACGGAAACGATTTCTAACGATATTCGGTCACCTGCCGCCTCTTGAGAAGTTGGATAGGATTTGCTACCAGAGTGTAATCGTCGGGCTCTCCCTGTCCACTCTCGCATTGCTCACCGTCCTTCTATCGCTCGACGATCATCGCGGCGATTGGTCTCGCCAACTCTCATGCGCATGCATTGTGTGGATTCTTTACCTACTCCAACTGTTCATGCGCTTTGCATTATGCCGACGCGGAAGACAGTCGGCTTATCTGTCAATTACCTGTTTCTCAATTCTACTAGCTTTGTACGTATTTACTCAATGGTGAAGCATAGCCGATTCTGCCTCACTGATAACATCACGAAAGGAAACCAAGAAAATGAAACACACAAGAGAGTCATTGTCAAATTGTGGTGTGTGCGCCGTTTATCAATGCCTTGAGGGGCATATCCATCTCAAGTACCGAGGCATTGACATTGCCATGTCTCCGGATGATTTCTACCAAGTTGCCGGAACCATCGCGCAAGCCATTTTGGTACTGAACGATGATAGTTCCAAATCCCTGTCAGAACTAGATATTCCGATTTCAGTATAATTCACTATTTTGAACAACCAATAGGAGGATAACAGTGAATCACCTAAAATCTATAACCAATTGGAGATTGATTGTGTGGGCGGTTCTTTATATTAGCGTATTTTTCTACTTCAGTTGTGGGAGTGATGAGGAAGTCGAAGTCGCGCCAACCGTTCAAGAGGCCGCTACGTTCACCGTTGACGCGACAAGCCGCGAGGCATGGACCTATTTCTCATTCGCGGATGGTGGAGTCGTCGAAGTTGTGGCCCCGACTAATTCAATGAATTGGGATCTCGGTTTTCAAAGAACAAAGGTTAAACTCAACGGCGGCGTCAGTGGCCCCGGAAAAGGTCGCGCCATCATGCTTACGGATGTGGAATTTAACGGAGTGAATGAGGCGCCCGCGAGCGGGTATGCCGCAGATTCCGACGCAGATCTTGCCATTGCCGCGCAAAGCGAGAAGGGTTGGTATATCTACCTCGGACCGCCAAATCACTGGGTGTTGCCGCTAGAGAATCGCGTCTTCGTTGTTCAGGCGGCAGACGGAACTTATGCCAAGTTGCGATTCGTAGGATATTACAAGGACAACGCCAACAAGACTGACGGTGGCTTCATCACGTTTGAGTACCTCCATCAACCGGATGGGAGCCGGCAATTTTGACAATCACATCATTTTCAATCTGAGGAGCCAACAATGAGAATACGGCACGTTACGGTGTTGTTGCTACTGATAACATCAACCACTGCGGCACAGCCCGTCGAGGTGACCGACGCCAACGGCAAATCCGTTGTCATCAACTCAACCGAGCGAATCATCGGGCTAAACGGCAGCACCACCGAGATTCTCTTTGCGCTCGGACTCGATGCGAACATCGTCGGTTGTGACGCATCCTCCACTTATCCGAGGGGCGTAAAGGAAAAACTCCCATCAGTCGGCTATCAGTATCGGCTCAACGCGGAGGGAATTCTGTCCCTAAAACCGACATTGGTAATTGGTCGGGAAGATGTGAAGCCGCCGCAGGTAGTCGAGCAGATGCGCGCCGCTGGCGTAACAGTGCTACTTCTCAAAGAACCGAGAACCATTAACGAAGCCAAGCAACGCCTCCGCACTATCGGAAAAGCGGTCGATCGTCAAGAAAAAGCTGACGCATTGATTTTGGCGCTCGAAAAGCAAGTCGCAACACTGGAATCGAAACTTGCGGCACGAGAAGGCCAGCCGAAAAAGAAAGCGCTGTTCCTCTACCTGCGCGGCCCGCAAACCGCCTTTGTTCTGGGAGAAAATTCAGCGCCCGGAGCAATGATTGAGATTGCCGGCACAGCCAACGCCGCGGGTAATATCAAAGGCACTAAGCCGATGACCTCAGAAGCGGTCATTGCCGCACAGCCAGATGTTTACGTACTCTTTGAGTCGGGACTGAAATCGATCGGCGGGGTTGAAGGGTTGCTCAAAGTTCCCGGTTTGGCTCAGACGCCTGCCGGCCGGAATAAGCGGGTTGTCGCGATGGACGGATTGTACCTATCGGGGTTTGGTCCCCGCTGCGGACACGCCGCCCTTGACCTGTTTCGGGGAATCTATGAAGCGGATGGGCTTTTCGTGGCAAGCGGAGAGTAACTGTTAGTTCCTATTACAGCGTCAACGGATTCATAAAGCACCTGCCCCTGCTGCGTAACCTCTCGGAGAAACCAGTCGTTATGCGAAACGCGGTAGGCAATTTCTTCCGGCGAGCGGACAACCACATCCATGCGAAACCGGCGTGGGACGTGTCGCCTGATTTCTACCGCTTGGCGACGGGTCTGCGATTCTGGAATGGGCATCACCACTAAGAGGTCAACATCCGAGTCCTCGGTAGGCGTTCCGTTAGCATAGGAACCGAAGAGGATAATCTTCAGAGGGGCAAACTCCCGGACGATGTCATCGCAAGTTGCTTGAATGTCTTTTGGGTCAACCATTAGACCAGAACTCCTATTGTCTACTAAGGCATCTATGAAACCGAGGGAGATTTCATGGAAACTGGAGATCGGGAGACCTTCTAATAGGCGGATGCTATCGGCCGCGCTTAACTTTGACTAATAAACTAAAAGCAGTCTCATTATAACACATCGGCTAAAAATTCTCAAACTGGACACAATCCATGCAGAACCGATCAAACATCCTTTTATTCCTTGCCGGTTTACTCCCAATTTCGCTCTGTGTAGCCGCGGGTATTGGCGCATACCATATCCTCCCATGGCGAATCCCCCGCGTTCTGCTATTTCACGAGGACGGCTTTGAAGTATTAATCTACGTCCGATTTCCCCGTGTGATATTGTCAGCCATCGTCGGCGCAGTTCTGGCTATCTCCGGTGCGACATTGCAAGGCATCTTCCGCAATCCACTCGCGGATCCGGGGTTAATCGGCGTGACGGCGGGCGCAGGACTCGGAGCCGCGTTCTGGATCGTGCTCGTTGGAAGCGGCTTCTTGGGCATATGGGGCGTACCGGTCGCGGCGTTCAGTGGCGGCATCCTCGTGACAATCGGCGTGTGGAAGATCGCCCAAACCCAAGAACGCGTTCCCACGGTGACGCTGCTGTTAGCCGGAATCGCGCTCAACAGTTTCGCAGGTGCGGGCATCGGTTTGATGACCTTCCTCGCCGACGAAGAGCAACTTCGAAGCCTCACGTTCTGGCTACTTGGTGGATTCGGCGGCGCAACCTGGCGTGCGATCGCCGTAACGCTTCCAATCGCTATCCTTGGTGCAGTCGTACTGTTTCGCCTCGCTCGCGCGCTCAATGCTATGAGCTTGGGTGAATCGGAGGCGTATCATCTCGGCGTTTCGACTGAAACTTTGAAGCGGTGGGCGGTTTTCGGGGTTGCATTAACGGTCGGCGCTGCCGTATCCGCCGCTGGCGGAATCGGTTTCGTGGGGCTTATCGTGCCGCACCTGCTTCGTCTCATGGGCGGCGCTGACCACCGCTACGTTCTGCCCGGATCCGCGCTTGGCGGAGCTATTCTGCTCGTCTTAGCCGATCTATTCGCACGCACCGTTGCCATCCCCGCCGAACTGCCCGTCGGAGTCGTCACCGCACTGCTCGGCGGACCTTTCTTTCTCTGGCTGCTGCTGAGATTCAAAAAAGAGGTGGTGTATGGTTGAATTGGAGGGTGTCGGTTATCGCATCGGTCAGAAATGGATTGTCCGCGATATTAATCTGAAGACCGAGGCTCGACAGTTCTGGATGATCGTTGGTCCGAACGGCGCTGGCAAATCAACGTTGTTGCGCCTCATCTCCGGCGAATTGTCGCCGCAACAGGGGCAAATTAGACTATCCGGTCACGACATCAACGCATACTCGGCGCAAGAACTGGCGCGGCTTCGTGCCTACCTTCAACAGAAACGCGATGTTAATTTTCCTTTCCGTGCCTCTGAAATTGTGCTGCTTGGACGTTATCCACACTTGGACGGAGCGAAAGAGACACCGGACGATTGGGCAATCGCACGAAAGTCCATGGAGCAGGTGGAGGCCGATGCCTTCGCCGAACGGCTCTATCCGACACTATCGGGCGGCGAAGCCTCACGTGTCGACCTCGCACGCATCCTCGCTCAAGAACCCCGCCTATATCTGTTAGACGAGCCGACGAATCATCTCGACCCGCGCCATCAAGTCCAGATACTCGACCTCTGTCGATCAATTTCTAGAACCGGAAAATCGGTCATCGCTGCCATCCACGACCTGAATCTGGCGTCCATGTATGCCGACAAGGTGCTCATGCTGCGAGACGGAAGAGCGGTCATAACCGGATCCCCGGATACAGTGTTTACACAGGAACAGTTAGAATCCGTCTACGACCTACCCTTTGAAACACTGCACACTTCAAGCGGACGCACACTAATCACACCCACTCCCCGATAGCAAACTATCGAGAAGTACGAAGGGCTTACTCGGTCACAGACCCCCAATGCTTGGTTAACAGTCAAGAAAGGATTTGCGTAGCGTTGAAGAACGGTATATAATGGAATTCCAAATAAGAAATCCGCTTCTACCCATTCTTGAGCAACCGAGTGCCATCAGCAAACCATAATCCGTAATGAGCTTGAGATAAAGCCAAAGGGGTTATGACCGATGTATACCCAAGCTCCCCGACTGAATCGCCAATTACGACTGGGATTATTTGTCTTCATAATGACCGGTATTTTCGTTGTGCCGGCAGTCTCGTACCCCCACGAATCCGACCCCCAAAATCCTCCAGCGACATCCCACCAAGATATCCGCACATGGGAATTGCCCCATGGCGCTATCCTACGCTTGGGCAAAGGCGTCCTCGGCGGTTCAGACAGGACAGTCGCCTTCTCACCGGATGGAAAACACCTCGCGGCTGCCAGCGGCATCGGCATCTGGATATACGACGTAGCGACGGCGCGCGAAGTTGACCTGCTCAACGGCGGACAGCCAACGCTAGTCAGATCTGTAGCATATTCGCCAGACGGTACGTTAATTGCCGCGGGAACGCGGGATGGAATCGTTCAGCTCTGGGAGGTCAATCGTAGACGACTTCTCGCCCCACTCCGTCTGCTTTCATCTTGGCGTGAGGTCGATGCCCTTGCGTTTTCACCCGACGGGAGAATCGTTGCATCGGGGTCGCATGATGAAATCCAGTTGTGGGATGTCGAAAATCAAAGACACCTTAAAACGCTGAAAGGGCATAAGGGCCGAATCTTCTCTCTGGCATTTTCACTCGACGGGAAAACTCTTGCTTCTGGAGCGGAAGACCACACCGTTATACTGTGGGAGGCAGCGACCGGAACTAATACCGCTACATTTCAACATTCAAGTGAGGTTTTTTCAGTAGCCATTTCGCCGAATGATGAATCACTCGCGGCGGTAGCAGGCAATAGTGTCAACGTGTGGAACCTTTCGACGAAGAAGAAGGTGGCTACTCTCAAGGATAGCAAGCTTGTCAGCGTTGCAATCTACTCACTTGACGGAACCACGCTTGTTTCAGGGGAGAATGGTAGGGCAACACTTTGGGATGTTAGGACACGCAAGAAAGTTGCTACGTTCAAACATAAAGGTTGGATCGGTTCCATAGCGTATTCGCCCGACGGTTCGATGCTAGCTACGGCGGCTGTAGGTCGATTTGGCGGTAGTTATGGTACAGTCAAGTTGTGGGAGGTCTCCACGGGGGCAAGTACCGCCTCTATTCAAGGGCACGCAAACGTAAATTCTGCAGTGGCTATCTCGCCAGATGGAAGCACTCTTGCTATGGGGCACTGGGAGGGTACAATAAGGTTCTGGGAAACTAGGACCGGACAGCATATCTCTTCGCTGCCTAATGAGAGTGCCTATGCCCTGGCATACTCGCGAGATGGAAACACACTCGCATTGGGCAAACACGACGGAGCGGTCAAACTAATCGATGTCAAGAGCGGACGAAGAGTTGCGATGCTGCGGGGACATAAGGGTCACGTCGATTCCGTGGCGTTCTCGCTCGACGGGACAATGTTGGCAGCGGGAGCTAGAGGTGGGGAGAATTCTTCAAGTGGGACTGTTAAAGTGTGGGAGTTTCCGCCCAAGGCGTTGGATATTGTGGCACAACGGAGTCTCAACACATTCCACGTGCAAAGCGGGGGAGGGATCCACCTCGCGTTTTCCCCCGATGGTCAAACTCTCGCCGTGGGATCGGATGAGGGGGTCAACTTGCTAGATGTCGACACAGGGGAATATGCTGCTACACCGCAACAATCTTTTAGTCCTATTGTGGCATTCTCGCCAGATGGTCGGCTGCTTGCGTCAAACTCTCCCGACGGGATCCGATTATGGGACGTGTCAATGAGGAAAACTGTCATGACATTACATTCAGGGGAGTGGAGTTCGGGCTCGCCTGTCGCGTTTTCACCCGACGGCGATACGCTAATTGCGGGCACATCGAGCGGAAAAATTATACTATGGGATACCGAAACAGCGCGTAACATCGCATCCCGACAAGCCCATGGAGAATCTGTTTTCTTCGCCGCGTTTTCTCCTGATGGACAAACCATTGTATCGGCATCTAGGGATGGAACCGTGTTGCTGTTTAACGCTCCGGACTTAACCAAGTGAAACTAGATCCGCTAAAGCCGTCTAATCGTACACAACTTCACTTGAGTCGTAGCCGGTAATCAGGCAGCTCAATCGAAGTATTCAGCCTCCTCGAATCTCGTCCACGATTCAAATAAGGGAAACGGCGAGGGCAGATTTCTACTTGGATTATTCAGTTTGAAGGATATCCTGTTGCTGTCAAATGGGCTTCTAACGGAGACGGAGAAACCCGACACGTCGATACAGTCTTCGCATGCCGTAGGAAACTGCTGTGTGAACGTCGGGTTGTCAAGATAGATCATGTATTCCGGGTTATGTCCGCCCCGTCCGATGCGGCTGCTGTTCCCTATCCTTAAGACGCGGTAATCTTGGGCGGCAATCTCCCACTCGTAGACCGCGTGACGCTTCTCCGAATACTGCGCCCAAACGCGAATTCCGTCGAAGAAATCGAGGACAACCGCCTTTCTCGGGCTGGCGTCTTTGGAAGGCAATAGCTGCCGAAACGAGCGATTGTTCAATGCATCCTTAATGCGTTCCTCCTCCGCCTCACCCGCTGGCTGGAATGGACCGTCCGAGCCGCACGAAGATGTGAAAAGAAGAACGGACATGAGAAGAACTGATGTTAGATTGAGTTGACCAACGGCGTATGACATGATTCACCACAGTGTAGGTTGGGTTGAACGGCAAAAAGTCTGGTTTATCGTTACACAGCATAAATTCACTGCTTTTCAGGTAGGCTTTCACGTGACAGATCTGTAGTGAAACCCAACTTCATAATACACGGCATCTCTATGTGTCAACACACTCAATCCGCATCCGAGTTCGTCTTTAGGGCATAAACTTCCTCTAAGAATACATCGTAATCTATTTGGTCGTCGTCCGTCATTCTTTGGGCAACGGGCGTTCCTATCGTTCGGGCAAGTTGCAATCGCCGCAATCTTGGAAGGCTTGACCGGCGTGAAAGATACTCTCGTATCGCAGTCTGTTCTGTGTCCGTCACGCGCTCAGGTTTAATCCAATCCGCATAGACAAAAGTTGACTTCTTGACAGCTGGCTTTTTCTCTGGGTAGGGGGACGCCGTAGCGCCCTCTTTAACAACAAGAGTGCCGGCAGCCAAGTCGCCCAGCCGTTGCCAGTTTTTGTTCAGCAGCATGGTAAGCAATCCGATGCCGAAAGCAAACGGAAGCATATCAACAACCCGCACTATATTACGAATAGCGGAATCCGAGAAACTAATCGGATATCCTTGTACTTTGATGACCCGCAAACCAAGAGCGCGTTTACCCGGTGATTGACCATTCGTCGTAATCTCGAACACCATGTAATAGCCCCATTGGAGCACGAAGGTAGCAATCCCTGCAAGCGCCGCTAACCAGTTGCCAAAGCTTTCATCAAGGTCAAGTATCGCACGTATGACAACGTAATAACCTGCAATCAGGACTGGGAGCAGTATAGCGATATCAATAAGTGCGGCATAAAAACGCGAACCGATGCCCGCCACGCTATAGCTAATTTTGATCTGTTCGGGGGTTTCGACAGATAAATGTTCGTTCATGCCTCTGGTAGGATATTCCTGATGTTCAACGTTGTTATTGGTAGCCGCACTTTATTCAAGACATACTCCGGGCTCTCGCCCGAGATAAATTTGCCGACGAGGGCGGCGACATGACAAGAGACGAATTTCTCAACAAGAAACAGCCAATCTGGTCAGAACTGGAGCGGTCACTAAAGCGCACCCCGCGTTTTCGCGCCAATAAGATGTCTCCGACGCAACTCGATCGAATGGGCTATCTGTATCGCCGCGCCACTTCGGATCTGGCCGTTGCTCGCCGCGACTTTCCCGATGACCGTTGTGTCCCGTATCTCAACGCCCTCGTCACCCGCGCACATGCCGGTATCTACCAATCCGCACCTTTGAAACGAAACATAATACGCCATTTTTTTCTATGCGGGTTTCCAACCCTGTTCCGCACCAATCTCCCATTTGTCGCGTCAGCCTTTCTGATGTTTGTCGTCGGGTTCATCGTCGCATATTGGATTGCGTTGGAAGACCAGGGCCTTGCCGAAAAACTCGCGCCTCAACACATTGTCGAGACGATTCACGACAAAGAGATGTGGACGGATATCCCGGCGCTTCGGAGAACCTTTTTTGCTTCCTTTGTCATGACGAATAACATTCGAGTGGCTTTTTTGGCGTTTGCGCTTGGCATTACGTTTATGGTTGGAACGATGTATATTTTGGCTTTCAACGGGGTACTCATCGGCGTCATCGCCGGGCTGTGTCACGTTCATGGATTGGCTCTTCCACTATGGTCCTTTGTTTCACCACACGGTTACGTCGAATTGACGACTATTTTTATCGCAGGCGGCGCCGGGCTAAAAATGGGCTATGCCCTGATTGCGCCGGGCTTGCTGACCCGAAAACAGGCGTTGACCGATGCCGCGAAAGTTGCGGTGCAACTCATCGGAGGGTGCGTTGTCCTACTCGTCATCGCCGGCGTTATCGAAGGATTTGTATCCTCTTCGAGTTTGCCGCCAATCGCCAAGATTGGATTCGGATTCACGACGGGAGTGCTGTTGTTTTGCTACCTCCTCCTGTTGGGGCACTCGAAAGGGAAACCTATCCCAACCGGTAAAACCGATTAAGCCAGTGTCAATTCTCAATGAAACTGAAAATCCAGTGCGCAAGTCTTCTGTTGTATGGTTTTTAGTTGTGGCCACGGGAGTAAAAAGCGACGAATCATGTGAGCGGATAACAAGCGCCATAGGCATCCAGTAATCACGTGTCTTCTGTAGGAGCGATCTCCTGGTCGCGACCGCCTATGCGCGGCAGGGCAAGATGCCCTGCCTACGGTAACTCCCCCTGTTACCGTGGCAGTCCGACATGTCTGAACATGAATGTAAGTGACTACACGTGAGATTTCTCGCGGATTCATGGATTACACGCACTGATTGGTGCTCCCTCTTCGTCCTTATCCGCATAATCTGTTTCCCAACACAATTCAGATTCGACACGAACCGTTTAAGGTGCCATACCGCATTTAATTCCGCCTCAGACTAAAAGCGGTGGGTGTCTGTCAATTCAGCGGTTCTGGAAAGCGTCACTTCACCGAAAGGATGCGTATTGGATGACGGACATCAACGGTTACGCACGCACTTCATCAGACCAATCCCGCCAAATATCGCCATCTGTGTTATCCACCGCGAGCGGGTCGGGAAGCGATTCGGGTGTTTTCTTGAATCCGTAGATTGTCGCTTGACGGATAACATTATTAGACGCGTTCTGTCCCGCGATGTGTAAAATTTTCGTGTGCCAAAGTACGACCGTACCGGCAGCCCCATGACAATCGAACGGTTGGGAATCCTTCTTGATTTGACCGATGACGGGGTCGGTATAACCGCCTGCCTTTCGTACCGTCAAATGTTTGTCCGTATGCTTTTCACCGGCATTGAAAGCCTTCCACTGTTCCCGCCAGATGCGCGAGTGACTCCCGGGCCAAACGGTAAATCCGCCGCAGTTCGGCGGCACATCGGAGATGTACGCTGACATCTGAAGCCGCCACGTGCCGTAGCACGGACCGTCGGAGTGGGCGCCGCTGTAATGAGGGGCATGAGAAGGGCTATTCGGAAGCGTGCAGTATAATCCGCGTGTCCCCTGCCCATTGAGCCACACCGGTCCGGTTTTGGGCAACCGCAGCGCAGGCTCTGTCGTAAAGCTGCCCTTGGATGGATGACCCATTGCGTCCCCCAGATGTGTATTGAGACCTCCTACGGCGTCGTCGCACATAAAGCACGGTCCTGTGGTGTAGCCCGACTCGTCGAGTCCGGCGGGCCATACCACCGTCCCCTTCCCAAGAAGCTGCTCGGCGACTCGCCACATGGCACGGGGTGCCAGATTGAGCATCAATTCCGATGCCCCATTGCGGATAAAGAACTGATGTCCGCCCCCGCTAAAATACTGATCGCCTCCTCCCTCGGGACGCTGCGCCCGCAGCTTGGCGCTCTCCTCCTCCGTGATAGCCGTCCACGTTGAGGGATCGTCCCGCTTCATACGCGGGAGGTGACTTTGAATCGCCTTCCACATGTCTTCACGAGCTTGGCGGCAGAGCGAAGGGCTGAGAACCCCTTTAAGCACTAAGAACCCATCACGCTTGAATTGGGCAATCTGATCTGCCGTCAGGAGATCGACTGACAGAGATTCTCGGGTAGACATGGTCGTTTTCCATTTACCGTTGATATGCTGATTGGATATTTCTGAAGACGCACGTAGAGTTTGTGTAGCTGGGGAACCCGTCGAATCGGGGGCGAAAAATGCAACGTGTTGCTCCGACCAAGAAACAGGGCGTATATCCATTGCAACCCCGTTATTATGTGAGTCAACGCTTCTTGTATCAAGGGGGTATTTTAACACTTCTGCCAAATCACATCAATGCCGATTTCATCAGGAATCGGGAGGCAAGCTGATCCAACTGATGATGGAGAGGTGAAGTATCGAAGATGTTTCCCCTGAACCCGACGTTTCGGTAACTGGAGATATTATTCCCGTGCTAGAAACTCTTTTTCCATTCGGCCGTCCGCGCGTTTGGCGCCCTGACCGATTCTAGTAGACGGTGGCTCGCCCATTTGTTATAGTTTTTGTTTTAATAACCTAACCTCAATAGGCTATTGAGAAAATAACCAGATCTTCCAATTGAAATGAGTTCCACTAGGAATTAGGAGAATTTGAACTATGAGAGGTAGTTGCCTGTGAAAAGTGACGTGGGCTTTCGAAGTTTCCGGGCGTTTTTTGTGATTTTTCTAATCCTTCAAGCTCCAAGCAATGTATTCGCCGAAGACGAGGACGCAGCAGCGCACAGAACCGCCACCGCTATGCGCATCACAGGTGCACCACCCCGTTTAGATGGCGTTTTGGACGACGAGATATGGAATAACGCACCCCTCCACGAAGATTTTCTCCAACGCGATCCGGATGAAGCGAAACCCGCAACCGAACGCACCACCTTCCAAATCGCTTACGATGACGAGGCACTCTATTTTGCAATTATGTGCTATGACAGTGAACCCGATAAAATGGACTCTCGGCTGGTCAGGCGAGACGCTCACATTGAATCGGATAAAGTCACCGTTAGTCTTGCTCCGCATCCCAACCGACAGCGCGGGTTTTGGTTCACCGCCTACTCTTCCGGGTCTGTCTCGGACGGTACTGTTACCGATGAACACAGTTTCCGGTATGATGATACATGGGACGGTGTATGGGAGGTGAAGTCCCTGCTTCACGACAACGGTTGGGTAGCTGAGTATAAAATCCCATTTCATATACTGCGCTTTGCCCCAAGAGATGAGCACACCTGGGGATTACAAGTCGAGCGAATCATAACTCGTAACAAAGAGTGGGACCACTGGAGGTTGGTTAAACGCGATGCACCTAGCTGGGTGGCTCGCTTTGGAGAACTCACCGGCATAAAAAACATCCGCCCCTCCCGTCATCTTGAGATTGTACCTTACGCCATGGTACGCACGAGGTTCGATGATGGTGCCGACTTATGGGGTAGTTTCGGCTCGGATGTGCGGTATGGGATTACCTCCGCAATCACACTTGATGCAACAATTAATCCCGATTTTGGACAGGTTGAAGCCGATCCGGCGACGCTTAATCTTTCCGCTTATGAGGAATATTTCGGGGAACGCCGTCCCTTCTTTGTAAAAGATTCGGCTGCCTTTGGACACTCCGATTATTCTTTCTTATACTCACGGCGGATTGGACGAAGACCGGGGCATTTCGCGGTGCCCGACGACTCTACCGAAGTGAGCCGTCCGGAAGCGACGACGATTCTCGGTGCCGCCAAGATCGTGGGTAGAACACAAGGCGGCACCGCTTTCGGAATCATGGAAGCCGTGACCGCTCCTGAATATGCACAGATAGAACAGACGGTCAACGGGAAGAAAGTCCAACGCGAGCACCTCATTGAACCGTTAACCAACTACTTCGTCGGTCGCATCAAGCAGGACATCCTACATGGAAACTCGAACGTTGGACTAATAACCACGGCGGTGAATCGACGGGATTCGAACACGGCGTATGTTGGTGGAATTGATTGGGATTTGCGATTTGCCAACGATATGTATCAGATTACCGGTACCCTCGCGGCAAGTCAGGCAGGGAAACTTAATGCGCGAAAGTCGGGGTATGCCGCGCTCCTTGAATTTGACAAACGAGGCGGTTGGTTGAGAGGGGAGACCAATGTGGAAGCGTTCTCGCCTGGCTTCGAAATGAACGACCTTGGTTTCCGTTGGCGCGCTGATACACTGCAATGGAGATATTACGTCACGGCGAACAAGGAGCAGCCATTTAGCATCTTTAGGCGTGCCACGCTTGGCTCCTATAGCGGACACACTTGGAACTACGACGGCGTCAACATCTGGAGTTATGCCGATATATGGACACGTGGTCAATTCAAGAATTATTGGGAGTATGAGCTGGGGATCGGACGACACTTCGAATCGTTCAGCGATGAGGATGTCCGGCGCGGAGGAATCCCGATTAAGAACCCTGCAAGTTGGGAAATTCTTACAAAACTCTCGACCGATAGCCGGAAAATGATCCAGTTTCAGTTGAATCCTGGGTATTGGGTGACCCCTGTTTTTTCCTGGGACGATAATAGACGGACTTATCAGTACAATGTGAGACTCCGTTTACGCATCCGCCTTGCCTCGAATATTGAGGTTACCGCGGGCCCCTCATACAGACACGGGATGCAGGATGCGCAGTGGGTAGATCTGGTCGAGGAGAATATTAACGGACATGTCAAAAAACACTATGTCTATGGGGAGTTGGAAAGTCGAACGCTAGACTTCACCACGCGCACGGACATCAGTTTTACCCCGACACTGAGCCTGCAGTTCTACGTGCAACCTTTCGTCACAATCGGCGACTATACCAACTTCAAGGAGCTCGTGGAACCGAAGACTTATCGATTCAAACCGTATCCGTTCAACGAGAGCCGGGGTTTTCACCGGCGATCTTTGCGGGGAAACGCCGTACTTCGCTGGGAGTTCCAGCCCGGTAGCACGCTGTTTCTGGTTTGGACGCAATCACGAGGGGTTAATGTTGCGAGTGTTGGCGAAGCTGACCTTGGGTTTCGTCCATTACATCGTCTGGGAAGCAGTTTCACGGATGAAGGGGAGAATATCTTTCTGATTAAATGCCGATATTGGTTCGGTATGTGAATATCCGACTGTTGTAGTTCCCGTGCGAAAGTAACCCTTAGCGTACCCAACAGGAACAACAAAAGCTTGCAATGAACCGCCTCTCTAGCAATCAGAGACGGCATTGCTAATTCCTGTTCAAACAGCTTACAAAGCTGAATGAGATTGCCCTATGTACTCGCATGGGTTGGAATCTCTCGTATGAGATTGCATTCCGAGTTTCTGCCGACTCCGAACAATCCTGTCTTTCCTCATGGATTCCGTTGCCAACCCACTTCCCAGTTGCTGTATTGCAATCGTCAGATCACAATTCTTCGACATTCCACACACGCATCGTCCCATCACGAGATGTCGAGACCAATTTTGTGCCATCGTGACTGAAGTCCACGGAACGAATTTCTTCACGATGCCCGGATAGTTCCGCGATGCGCTCCCACGTTTGGGTGCTAATAAGCTCAACAACATTATCTGTTCGCCCAACCGCCATCAGCGTTGTGTCCGGATTCAGGTCCAAAGGGATTGAATTCCCTATATGCGGCGCCTTTACCGCTTGACAACCGGGATTAAATGTCTTCGCGACTGTTCCGCTGGCAATATCGAAGACCACGAAATCTCCCGACATCAAGCCTGTGAAAAGTCGTTTCCCGTCCCTGCTGAATCGCAAAAACAGCGGCAAAGTGGTGTCCGGCGTCATGGGGATTCCAAGTGATTGTACCGACTCTCCCGTGTTGACATCCCAGATCCGTATGACATCGAACACTCCGCAAGCGAGTTGATTCCCGTCCGGGCTAAACGCCAGTGCGCTCACCATCGCGAATCTGTCGTGTATTGATTTGCTTCCGTATCCGAATACAGTGTTGAAATTGTCAAACCGATGCAATTTCTTGGGCTCCGAAATATCCCACAAGCTTGCCAAACCGTTACGCTGTCCCACGGCAAGTTGCGTTCCGTTTGGACTGAATTCCAGCACATGAAAATAAAGGTCGGCCCCTAGACCATGTCGGAAAAGGTGTCGTTGCGCAAAATCTGAGTCGAATGTCATCGAATCAAAGAGCGTAGAGTCAAGGTGAGGCGATATTTGTTGCGCCACTTCACGCTTCTGCGCGGACCAGATTAGCATTTCGTCTTTCACGAAGTGTTTAATAAATTCTTGCTTTAAGGTTGTCGTGGCGTTTTCCGGGACTTTGGCTGTCACGACACTTGCCACGACAACGTTTATCGGACTGACTACCGAAAATTTAATGTCGAAATGCTTCCCAAAAACGTCTTCGTCAACTATGTTCCCTGTACTCGCCTTCCAAAGTGACGTGTGCCAACCTTGGGCGAGAATCGTGTCATTGTCGGACAAGAAATACGCGCTTCCGGGAAGTACGCCGTGCTGAAGGTTCACGCGTTCCACCAATCTATTCGCCGCTACATCCAGCGTTCTGACCGATGCTCCGTCGCTAATCAGCAGATGAGTATCATCTAAGAATTGGCTGATTGCCCGATGCGAGCCTGTATGCACGGTATGGCCGGTTCGGAAATCCCACACCATAGCTCCGAGTGCAAGGTAGCGACTGTCTGGAGAGAACGAGATCGAGGTTCTAGGATCGGACGAGTAAACGGTTGGAAAAACATATGACTTTTTCTGACCTCTGCGACGCGCGAAAGTTTTTCCAACCTGCCAATTAAGCGTATCTATCACGTCGACGCGTTCTTCTTCCCACGCACGGTACGCAAACCATTGATTTCCCGGGCTGTATGCGAAGGTCATTCCTGCGTCAGTGTCTTGGACGTTTAATTTGTGTAGAATCTCTCCATCCCGTGGATTGAGGAAAACGAGTCGAGGCGTGAGTGGATTTGGACGAGACGAATTATATGCGTCATATTCAAATACCACCAACTGCTCTCCATCGGGACTGTATAGCATATCGTAAATGGGGAGGCCATTCATATCCGACCATTCAAACGAACGGAGTTCAGACCCCGAAATGAGATCAACGAACACGATTTTGAAGGCGCTTTCATTCATATCTTGCCAAGGCAACCCTAGCGCAACCTCCTTCATTTTCGGATGGAGCGCAATGTTAAGGTTGTCTAGCCATCGCCGCTCGTGCAAAACGTACACGCTCAGCTTATTATCCGCTTCTCGTATGTCGAAAATGCGGCGGCCATCTTGGTCCGCAAGATGCCAACGCGGCGCGCCTCGTGGGAAGTATGGGCTGCTCAGCCGGATGCTATGTTCCTCGAAAACGCTCTCCAAGTCATCGGACACAACCTCATTATCAAGTTCGGTCATAAACTCTAAACCGATGTCGAACAGGAATGTGCGCTTAAGCGAATCAAGCGAATGTGTTGCAACTGTCTCCTGTTTCCGAATATCCCAGACCTTCAACTGTTCATCGCCGCTCCACACCAAAAACCGACCATCCCGACTGAAGGTTGGGGACTCGATGTGTCCGGTGGTATCAACAGTTACCGGTGGTGAGTCACTGTCAGGGTGATGCAGTTCCAACCCCAACGGAGAATGGACAGCAAACAATTTTCCGTCTGGCGAAGGGACAATATCATCAACGCGGCCCCCGCCGAGAACCTGCACCGGCGAGGTGTTGCTTTCGCCGTCCTTACCCCCTCGTTCGTCCGCTGTTGCCCGTTTAACCGATACACCAATTCGTTTCTTTTGTGCGTCCGATTGTGTTGTTTCAACCCCTGAGTCGGCATAAAGCAGCGACACGTTGATAGTCCCGTGTGGGACGCCGCTGTCCGTACCCGTTGGAAACAGTCCCGCAAGCCCGCCGAACAAGGCGACGCTCAACACGGCAGCGACCGGCAGCGGTGCCAACCGATGTGCCTTGGAAACAGGCGAATCCGACATGGACGGTACGGGAAGTGACGTAATTTTGTCCAAGATTGCAACGCAAAGATTGGGTTTGGTCGACGAGTCAAAATACTCCTCAAATGTTCCCTTTAACCGCAGACCAAGCCTTTGACGTGCGCGAAACAAACGCGCCTTTATGGCTTCACGCGATGTCCCCAAGAACTCCCCAATCTCCTTGAGCGAGAATCCGCTGAAGTAGTGCATCAGTACCACCAATCGCTGCGATTCCGGTAACGCATCAATCTCCTTCTTAACCGTGAGTTGCGTTTCCAAATCGCTGCCGTGTGCTATTGACCCTGTTTCAGCCTCGGCTTCCAACGCTTCGTGCGATCGATTCTTGCGATGCCACATGCGGCACTCGTTGGAGGCGATGGTGTACAGCCAACTCCGAAAAGCATGAGGCGTTTTCAGTTGCCGGAGGTTGAGATATGCCTTCAGCAGCACCTCCTGTGTTACGTCTTTCGCATCCTCGTCGCTCGAAACCTGGTTCAGACAGTAGGCGTAGACGGCGCCTTGATAGCGGTCTACCAAAAAGACAAACGCATCCTTATCCCCATCTAGCACGGCTTTGACCAAACCGGCATCATCATCGTAACGCATAATGTCCTCCCTGAAAAGTTTGTTGATTGAATTTCAGCGAATAAGATGCGAGAAATGGAGAAATGGTTACGCAAAAAATGGAAGTGTGGAGGGGCACAACAAGTAAGTCGCTAGAAGAATGAGAGAATACTATTTTCTGAATCAGGATTTTCAGGATAAGACATTGTTAGGAAATGTGAGCAACCGCTGGTCATGACGGAATCCTGTGGGGTGAGAAATCGTAGGCTGGAAGCAAGCCTTGCTTGAATTTGGTTAAGAACTTGCTTGAAAATTTCCTTATAACGTATCGTCTGCCTTAAGCCAAATGCCCAAGAATGGCTTTACCACCTATCATTCAAACAGGCTCTAAAGCCATCTAATGCCTCTGTAACTGACAGAGATTCACTTCCTTCCACGTTACAGGGTGTTGCTTCAAAATTCGTTTTAACCATTTGCATTCGTGCATTAACACACCATTTGCTTTAGCGTGCCGACACGCTTGCTTGGTAAACTCGCGATTCGTCACGATGGCCAACTGAAAACCGGCGCCGTATCTTGCCTCATAAAATGGTTTTGCTGCGAGAATTTCATCCACAGCGTCTACTCCCGGTTTGCTCCCTTCCTTACGTTGTTTGACCTGTATCAGTGACCCGTTGGTTGCCTCTTTGCTATGGAAAGCAATTACATCCGCCCCTTTGTCACCGGAAACGGGTGTTAATTCAACACGATATTCCTGCGCTTGAAAAAGGGCGGCAACGAAGGCCTCAAAGGCGGTCGGCTCAAGTACATCAGCATCCTCAATCGCCAATGGCAGGCCGTCTTGTGGTTGAGTTCCCGTACCTCGTAGTTCATCTAGAATCTCGGGGGGAGTTACTTCGGCTTGTTCAGTGGGAAACAGTGTGCCCTGTGAAAGCTGGCGTTTTCTCTCAAGTAGTTCGTGCAGGATGACATCAAACGTCCGAAATTCGGAATGTGTTGCCATCGGTAGATAGATGTGCACGGGGCGTGATTGTCCTATTCGGTAGACGCGGTCGCTTGCCTGATCTTCTTTGGCGGGATTCCACCATCGGCTATAGTGAATGACATGGTTAGCTTCTGTAATGTTGAGCCCAACGCCAGCGGCGAGCGGAGACATGATGATAGCATTGAAACCCGATGCGGTTTGAAAACGATCGACAGCTTGTTGCCGACTGACCTTCATCGAATTCCCCCGTTGTGCGCTACCGGGCGTGTCACCATTCACGATTGAGATGTTCGCCAATCCGAGATGTTCTCGAATGACACGCTTCAATAAATGCTGTGTTTTCCGACGTTCTGCAAACAGAATTACCTTCTCTCCAGCCTGAACAATCTTTTTGAGTAACTTTACTGTCACGAGCAGTTTTGCCGATTGTTTAATCAAGTCTGGTGTCGCAACGTCCTCCCATTGGGAATCGGCTAACAGCGGATGGTCGGATATGTCGCGCAACTGGTGAAGAACCTTCAAGATACTGTTCCGAGATTGCGCCTCGGCTGACTCGCTCTCGCGCATGGATTGAAGCGCAGCCAGATAGCGGTCCACCTGTTTCGGCGGCATCCGCTGTTGGCACTGCTCAACATGGGTATGCTTAGCGGGTAGATCTTGTAGAATGTCGGTTTTCAGCCGTCTTTTGAAATGAACCCCAATGCGATCTCGAATCTTATCACCAAGCGCTCGAATGTCGGTCTCAGGATTTCTAAGGGGACGACAGAAGTCTCGATCAAAATTCTTGGCGCTGTCAAGATAGCCCGGGGCGACAAAATCGGTAATACACCACAAATCCATTAGCGAGTTTTCAACGGGGGTTCCTGTTAACGCGAGCCGAAAATCGGTTTTAAGCGCTTTCACGGCATTGGTAACCAATGCGCCCGGTGTTTTGATGCGCTGCGCTTCATCAATCACCACTGCCGCCCAGTGAATCAAGCCTAAATCCAGTTGAAAATCGCGAACGGTCTCATACGTAGTGAGCACCAGCTTGGCGGTTCGCAGACGGTCCACATCAAGCCCTCCGCGTCGGCGCCGCAGTTCGGTGAACTGGTCCGCGCCGTCGATTTCCGGAATTTCGTGCTCGCTATCGCGCTTGAAGGCTTGAAGTCCGCTACCATACAAAGTGATGAAATTCAATGAGCCTCTATCAAAAAACTTCGGATATTCCGATTGCCAATTTTCCAATAGCGCAATCGGGGCAACAATTAGATACGGTTGTTGAAATCGATATTTAGTCTGATGCCACTCCAGAAAACAGAGCACTTGCAACGTTTTGCCAAGTCCCATGTCATCGGCGAGCAGTCCTCCGGGATATTTTTTCTCCCAAAGTTGCTGTGCCCATGCAATCCCCTCCTCTTGATGCGGCAGGAGTTTTTCTTCCTGCTTCAGATTTGGAGACGGTTCTAGCAGATGACGAAACGGTTCTTTGGCTGGTGAATCAGGCGTTGGTTCAACGTAATCAGAATCCTCAATATTTTCATCTATAATCAAGACCGAGGGTTCATCTGGACGCGGTGGTTTCTTTCGGCGTTTAAGCCGCTTTTCGATGAACGGAAGATATCGTTCAACCTCGGAAACGGGAAGTTGTCCATTCTTCCAAGTTACTGTTTCTTGGTTTGTGCTCTTAGCCTGATTAATCAAATTCTTGAGTTCGTTTAGTTCGCGCTCATTCTTGACGGGAATCTTCGTACGCTTTCCACCCTTGTCTTCAACCATAATGCCAGGAATCCATTCGCTCTTGTAGGGGGAAATGAATGGATAAACTTTGGGTTGATAGACCCCAATCTCGCGGACGCGGTCACTGAATGACAAAGGATTATCAGCAGTGGGATCCAGTTCAAATACTTCTGGATCGAATACTGCTTGTGGATGTTTGGCAATCTCATCCAGTTCCTCACGGGAAACACGACGGTAACGCTTAATGTCCTCTAACGCCTCGCGCTGTTCATTTTTGAAGAGCAGGCGGGTTCGCGCTCCTTCAGGATGCGGGAGGTTGTATACGGTTTTGGTGTTCGGATCCTGGTCAAATACCTCCTCAAACTGCGCGGGGTCAACTCCGTCTACGTCAGGGATAATCTCAATGCGATCGCCATCCTCGCGCAAACGCAAGCGAACGGTTTTCGGCGCGACAACTTCCTCTTGGTTCAGGTATCCGTCGAGCGCCGCGCTCGTTTGTTTCGCCAATCCCTTTATCCTTGCAAACTCAATCAGATTCGCTTCGTACTTTTTGTCCTGCGTTTCCCGTGTATTGAAGGTATCCAATGCTTCCAATAGCGAGAACTGTTCGCTTGTCAGGAGATATGCCCATTCCGCTGTCAAACGCAACACGCAGCCAATGCGTTCTGGATGCAAGGGCTTCAAATCCGGTTGTAGAAACTGATAGTTGTACCGAAACTCCGACTGACTAAACGTGCCATCTGATCGAATCTCAAGGTCAAACGGATACGGCTCCGGCAAACCGAGCAGGTTCTGTTCAACGAAGTCAAGACGACACACTTCCTCACACGATATGAAAACCTCCGTGTCCGACGATTCTGCTTGACCATTATCAAGCAGTTCCTTAAGCAACACCCACTGTGCTTGAGCGTGATAGTCATCTGTCGATAGATTCTCGGCGTATTTGGTCACGGAAAGGCTACTCATCGGAGCGGTAAACCGAATGCCTATCGGTGTTTCCTGCCAGTTGAATTGTGGCGGTTCAGATTTGCTCGTTCCAAACAGGTTTAACATCGCAATTACCTTTCCAACCAATAACCTCGCACTCGATCAATTCCAAGTTCATCCGCGATCCACGATTCAAATTTTTCCTGCCAATCGTAGTCCTCTGATTTTCTGTGTATTACACGATCTCTAGCGAAATACATGCTACGTAACTCCGCCATGCTATACGTCAAATTACCCAAATCAAACGGACGGTCCGCGTTATCATAGACATAGCAAGCTCCCGCGGTGCTGAACTCAACGAAAGTATAGTCGCCCATCTGAATGATGAAGGCGTGTTGATCGGAATTCCCACCCGTCAACGTCGCGGGCCGACGTTCCTCATAATACTCTAAGGCTTGTGGGTTGTTCCTGATAAGGTCCTGTACATTGCCGCGCAGCACCGGACGACAAAAAGAGATGTGTTCGAAATACGCCAACCAGAAGGCTTTTCGGTAGGCAAATTTCCGGTCGTTGCAGGCTTGGGCGACGACATCAAAGAAGAAACGAAGGTCTTCTTCGGTAATCCATTTCGTAAAAATGCGCTTCGCCTCGTCAGAAATCTCGCGCCAGCGTACATCACCGCCCGCAAGTCGCGGGTCCTCCCATTCTCGGAAAATGTAGGATTGGACAGGTTGCCGCAAACCTTTAGGCGCGTCAAAACCAAGTTTTTCAATAGTTCCCGACATAATAGCACGGTTTGTTTTGTCATCCCGATGCAATTTGACAAAGTTAACGATATCTGCAACGGACTCCCCATCAAGACGACGGTTTAGTGTGACATACGCCTCCGCGACAGCGCCAAAATAGCGATAACCGCGCATATAGTCGGGCAAGTTGAGATGCGACCAAACATCCGATAAGTTCACTTGGTTCCGCAACAGACTCATCGCGAGCCGAACGGCGCCGTTCTCTTCACAATACCACGCCAAATTGGATTTGAGGTTCTGAAAAAATATTCGGCGTCCATCGTAATCTGCGAGATGTCTTCTGACAAATGCGCGCAACAACCTCGCTTCCCGCGCATCCCATGCTTCAAGGAGGGCATTAAAAACGCCGTGTAACTGGCTCATGCGGAATCGGTCTTCAATGAGTTGGAGCGCGTCATGGAGCTTCGGCGTGTCCACAATTCGGGAAAGATTTGCCTCGGAGTAGGTCAACGCCCAGGCGAGTTGTCGGACACGCCTCAGCGAGTCAAATTCGGAATGCAGCCTTCCAGTACGGATGGCATCGAGGAAAAGGTGATACGTTTGAGGTAAATCCTCTCTCTGAACACCATCATGTAGGTCATTATGTTTCCGTTGTATTCTCTCCAAATCCGCTGTTATCTCTGGTGGAATTGGAACAGGCTTCGGCGCGCGACGAACGAACGCGTCCGCATCAAAATCGAATTGAAGCAGTTTCTTAACGGAATTCATGGTTTTCCTCCGACAGCTTGTCTAGTTGTTCTTCAGCATTGGTACGCACTCGAAACTCTACTCGTCGAGATTCTTTCTTGTTTTCTGTGCCATCAGCATTGAAGATTAGTTTGCTTGAGGATAGCCCGTTGGCAGTCAGATTATCTCTGATCCATTTTTTATTTTGTTGAATCTGTGGTTTATTGATTTGCAGCACATACTCAAGAACGCTTCTTGTTCTTCCTTGTGACAACTTCATGTTGAGAATATAAGCGAACTCTTTGTCCTTCTCACCATTCCATTCGCTTGAGGTGTGCCCTTCAATCCGAATCTCTGCGATGTCATTGATGTATTTAGGTCCTCTCAAAATTCGGATGTAGCGAGGGAAAAAATCGTCCAAGATTTCTTTGAAGCCTGATTGAACTTCTGGGCTTCCCGGTTTAAATAACACCTTAGGTTCTCTGAAGCGAACTGAAATCTTTTCTTCATCTAAGACTGCCTGCCATTTCTCAAGATCCTTTTCAAACTCTTTCTGAAGGTCAATATAGAGATCTTTTCTCAACGTCCTGTAAGTCTGAACAACCTCCGTCAAATTCAACATAAGAAAAGAAAGAAGCAACACAAAAATTAGCAGTAACCCTGCCATCAAGTCACCCAAGGAAAGGCTGAATGGGTTTTCGTCTGTAAGCGCTTTAGATTTTGAGAGCGTTTTTCTCATTACCGGTTACCTCCCCGTCGCCGCAATTCTTCAATACTATCACTTAACTCCTCAAAAAGTTCGCGCAGTACTTCAATACTCCCAGCCAGTGCATTTGCCGCATTAGTCAAATGGGCGGAAAATGTGTTAAGAGATTCGTGAATCGAATCATGAGTGGTTGAAGCATACTCTTGTAAACCCCCCTTGATTTCCGCAAATATTCCCTGCAATCCATTCTTTATTTCCGGGAATTGCTTCACGGCGTCATTAAGCATGCCTTCGAGTTGTTGTATTGTCTCACGATTTGCCGTGAGATACTCTTTATTTTCCTTATTGAAAAGATTGCTTGCATTTGTCAGATTCTTCCCGGCTTCTGTGATTTGGTCTGATCCTTCTGTCAACTGTGCCGACACAGTTTCGCTTTGTGAAAGCAGTTTGTGGACGATAGTAACACTCTTATCCATCTCCGCTAGCAATTCGCGTCCTTTTTCGAGCGTTGACTGTGAGTTTCCAATTTGTGAATTGACCTCGGCGATTTGACTTTTTTGTTGCTGCAGAAGTTCATTAATAATCGTCTTGACTTCTTTGACGCTATCCACAAGTTCGCCAGCGGATTGGGTGATTTGTAATGTCGCGTCTACTGATGCTGTCTGTGTTCGCTCCGTAACATCTTCAATTGCCGCCTGCTGTTTATCAATGGTGTCTTTGATTCCGTTTGTTATATCATTTATCATGTTTTCGATTTTGTCGGGTAATTCCAGAAGCCCTTTACTCGCATTCCCCATCATACTTGCAAGCTCTTCCATTTGTTTCACGGTTGATTCAGAAAGCGAATCCTTGAATTGTGCAATTAACTTTTCGATGGCCGCCACAGAAGATTCCTCTTTTTGCTCGCGCAATTTTTCGACAGCTTCGCCCAGTTCCTTAAGAGCCTGTTTGAAAAGTCCGGAATCGCCTTAGAGAAAGGGCTATTTTGGGGTAAATGCCCTCAAGAACCTATTAGAAAAAGAAAAAAGTTGTCTGAACGGTTGATGTTTACGTTTACTCATTGGAGCAGTTAAATCTGAACCAATGAAAGGAGTAAACATGAACCGCAAGCGTTATCCCAGTGATTTGACTGATGCACAGTGGGAGAAACTGTCCTCGTTTCTGCCAGCCCCTCAACCATTAGGCAGACCTCCAAAATGGGAGATGTGCTTAATCATCAATGCTATCTTTTATGTCGTCAAGTCCGGTTGCCAGTGGCGAATGCTACCCCATAATATGCCACCGTGGCAAACCGTCTATTACCATTTCAGAAAGTGGCAAGTCGACAACACATGGCTCTTGATTCATCAGGCACTTCGCGAACAAACACGTTGTGATGGCGGCAAACAACCATCACCGACAGCAGCTATCATTGACAGCCAATCCGTTAAGACGACGGAACTGGCGGAGACTAGAGGATTTGATGGTCACAAGAAGGTCAAAGGACGCAAACGCCATCTGGTAACGGATACGACGGGTATTCCATTGATGGTCAAAGTCACTGATGCCAATGTTAGTGACAATCAGATAGCTATCGAGTTACTAACAGAAGTGTTTAGCTGGTACATAACAATTCAGTTGGTGTGTGCCGATGCCGCCTATCGCGGCGAATTAGAAGACTGGTTATATCTGGCTCATCAGTGTCAACTAGAGATTGCATCTACGCTAGGGCAGCAGGGGTTTGAAGTTGTTCCGTTACGATGGATTGTTGAACGCACATTCTCTTGGCTTGGTTGGTTTCGTCGATTGACTTTGGATTATGAACGCTTTCCTAAGACTGCTGAAACTATGGTATACATCGCTTCCATCTACTTGATGCGAAATCGAATCAAATGACTTTTCAAACAGGCTCTAAGGCGAGCGAGATTCCGCTTGACATTTTTCAGGGGGTGGAATATTCTAATGGTTCAGCAGCGATTTTGGCAGGCATTGGAATTTTAGTGCGCAGTCACGGTTGAATTCTAGAATATCTTGCCTACCGTAACACATTTTGCTGCAGTTGAATGAGACAATCATTTCTCTTTTTCGTGACGAAACATGTATCCAACCATATTTGATTTAGGGACCCTTCACCTTGGCCCAATCCACCTTCCCATAGCGGTACACAGTTATGGGCTGATGATGGCGCTTGCCTTCCTTACTTGTATGTATTTGGGGCAACGCGAGTTCAAACGAAAAGGACTTGAGCCTAGGCTTGCCTCATCCATTATTCTATGGGGCGCTCTAGGCGGCATCATTGGCGCAAAACTCTATTCATCCCTACAAGATGGGAGTCTTTCATTCAGAGAACTGTTCTCAAACAGCGGACTCGTGTGGTACGGCGGTTTAATTGGAGGGCTTGGCGCCGCTATTTGGGTTATACATCGATCTTCCGCCCCTCTCTTGCCAACGCTAGACGCTCTTGCTCCCCTACTGCTGCTAGGATATGGAATCGGACGAATCGGATGTTTCCTCTCCGGGGATGGCGACTACGGCCCGCCGTCGGATTTGCCTTGGGCAATGTCATTTCCAAAAGGCACGGTTCCCGTAAACGTCCCCGTACACCCAACGCCCCTGTATGAATTTGGATTGTCGGTCGTCGGTTTCGCGCTGCTTTGGTGCATCAGGAAAGAGAAGGAGGGAACAGCCGGGTGGCTGGTCGGTGCAGGACTCATTGCGGCGGGGATAGAACGATTCCTCGCCGAATTCTGGCGGACCAGTGAGCGCGTCATCGCCGGATTGACAACGGCACAACTGATCAGTATTGTCTTAGTTATTGTGGGCAGTTGGATCATCTATGAAACCACACGGAGGTCATCCAGCACCGTGGATGGGATAGGCGTCCCGGCATCGCATGTTGCGGTAAAACGTAAGCGCGCTAACCACTAGTAAGCGCGCTTTGGAATTAAACGATATATATGTTCGGTGTCCACCGTCCTACCTTTGAAGTGATCCCCAAGTAACAACACATATTCACACAGACCTAAGTGGTTTTCTTGCGTAACGAGCATCACGAACAAGTTTCAGATTCCTAACGTCCAGATCAGAATGCAAGGATAACTATCATGGAAAAAATGACGATTAATGAGATGCTTTCGAACTCGATTCGTCAGTATGGATCGAAGGCGGCACTCTCCAGAAAGGTTGACGGCAGCTATGACGATATCTCCTACGACGAACTCGGGGAACAAGTGGAAAACTTTGCCTTGGGACTCGTCGAACTTGGAATGGAACGAGGCGACCGCGTCGTACTATTGTCCGAGAACCGTCCGGAATGGGCAATTACGGACTTAGCGATTATTGCTGCGGGCGGCGTAAATGTACCCATGTTTCCAACGCTTACATCCGCCCAAGTAGAGTATATTGTGAAAGATTCCGGAGCGAAGGTCGTCTGTGTATCAAATGAAAATCAGTTGAAAAAGGTTGAGGCCTTTCGAGAGAATGTTTCGCATCTTGAGCGGGTCATCGTATTTGACGCCACAGAGTCGGACGCAAATGGTCAAGATTTGAGCTTTGAGGAAGTGTGTGATCTCGGCAAGAAGGTTGAGAATGGAACTCAGATTTACCAAGAAGTAAGCGAAGCGGCAAATCCCGAAGATCTCGTTACGATCATCTATACTTCGGGGACGACCGGCGATCCGAAAGGAGCAATGCTCACACATCACAACTTCATGTTCAACGCCCGTGCTTGTCTTGAGCTTGTAGCCATTAGCCATGAAGACGTGCTCCTGTCATTCTTGCCTCTATCACACGTGTTTGAACGAATGGCGGGGCATTATTTGCCGCTTACTTGCGGTTCCACCATAGCCTATGCGGAAAGCCCGTTTACGGTGGCCCAAAACCTGGGAGAGGTACGCCCTACCCTCATGGCGAGCGTTCCCCGTCTCTATGAAACGATGCATGATCGGATTCTTCGTGCAGTGAAAGAGGGGTCGCCCATAAAACAGAAGATATTCGGTTGGGGAGTGAAAACCGGTCAAAAGGTGAGTCAGGCAATTCAGGCGCATAGGGAACCGTCCTTCCTATTGAATCTGAAAATGGGGCTTGCAAACAAATTGGTTTTTGGGAAAATTCTAGCCAGAGTAGGCGGACGATTGAAATTTTTTGTGTCAGGCGGCGCTGCATTGCCTCAATCAATTGCGGAGTTCTTCCATGCGGCTGGCATTCTGATTCTCGAAGGATACGGCTTAACCGAAACCTCGCCGGTGATTTCCGTAAATTCCCCAAACGCGTGGAAATTTGGTACCGTTGGCAAACCCATACCGGGAGTTGAAGTCAAAATTGCAGAAGACGGCGAGATCCTATCCAAAGGACCGCACATCATGCAGGGGTATTACAATCGGCCCGAAGATACGGCAGAGGCAATCGATGCCGACGGCTGGTTCCATACCGGGGATATCGGCCAGTTTGATGAAGACGGGTTCTTGAAGATTACGGACCGAAAGAAGAACATCCTCGTGTTGTCAAACGGGAAAAATGTTGCACCTCAACCGATTGAAAGCGAGCTTGTTCGAAGCGAGTATATTAGTCAGGTTATGTTAATTGGCGATGGTCAAAAAAGTGTAGCCGCGCTAGTTGCCCCAAGTTTCGACGCGCTCGAAGAATTTGGGAAAGAGCAAGGGTTGGATACGGGGAATAACGCAACTCTGGTTGATACGAAGGAGGTTCGACAACTCATCCGAGGGGAAATCAATCGGCTCGTGGCAGATTTCGCAGACTTTGAACGACCCAGGATGTTCGCCGTAATCAATCGGGAATTCACACAGGAAGAGGATGAGATGACGCCAACTCTCAAACTGAAGCGTCAAGTTATTCTCGATCATTTCAACGATGTAATTAACGATATTTACGGTGAAGATGATACAGAGTAAAGTACGTGTCACGACACGCGATGAGATTTAACAGCGTTCGAGGATCGGGCTTAGGAGGGAAGGCACTGTGAAATATGGTGATGGTTGTTGGGTGGATATTGAGCAATCGGACAAGAATAAGGTGGTCGTGGTTCCACTTGGTTCGATGGAACAGCATGGGCATCATTCTCCGCTCTTAACGGACACGTATTTGGTCACGGCGGTCGCCGAACGTGTTGAACGAGAACTTCGCGAAGAGACATACTTTTTACCGACGTTGTGGCTTGGCGCCTCGGATCACCATCTTGATTTGCCGGGTACGACGAGCGTTCCCAATCATGTCTATACAATAGTCATCAAGAACATTGTGCGATCCATCAGCAGCGCGGGATTTCGACGGATTTTCTTTTTGAACGGGCACGGCGGCAATGTTATTCCAGGCACCCAAGCAATCACGGAGTTAGCCAACGAGTCGGACGAGTACAACGATCGCTGGATGGCGCTGGCATCTTATTGGTCAGTCGCGTCACCAGTCATGGCGGCGGAAAATCACGGGATGCAGACACAACAGTTGACCCACGCCTGCGAGTACGAGACCTCCATGATGCTATGGTTGCATGGAGAGATTATGCGGATGGACAGAGTTACCTCAAGCCCGCCTCTATTGGATTCGCCGTTCTTCCATAGCGAACACGGCGGGCGGATTAATGTCGCCAAGCGGATGAGCACGTGGACTCCAACCGGTGCAATGGGTGGACCTCAACACGCGGCCGCGGAGAAGGGCGAATCTTTATTGAACGCCATTACCGGCGAGGTGGTCTCATTCCTCAGGAACTTTGCAACTTGGTAGGGAATTGGAGCGAGTTGAAGTGCGTCGTTTTCGTTCACTAGCCAAAACCTTAACCGAGTCTGACTGTCGATAGAGAAAGGAACAGTCCTTCTAGAGTAAAACGGCGTGTGCGAGCAATCCTGAAAATTACCGTTAGTTTAGTGCTCCAACAAGTTTTGTCCTGCCCGTCGTTGCGTCTCACGTGCTTTTGATTCGCCTGCCTCGGCTCAATGCCGAACCCTTCCGTTCGTCACATCGGTCGGTGCGAGAACTTTGCAGTCGTTTTTTGGTTATCTGCCGACCCAATTTCACGCTGTGAAACAATGGAATATCTGCGTGAAACGTATTCACCCGACCAAATAAAGTTTGATTTGCCGACACAATTATATTATACTATAGTCGAACAAAATATAATCAAATTAGTCTGTTATTTTATACGTAAACCCGACTAAACTAGTCGCCTTCAATTGTTGTCGGCAAGCTTGTTCAATCCGAATTTGAGATTTGCAAAGAGTAATCACTCTTTATCATCAACACCGCCAAAATTGTTACTATTTAAGGAGAAAGAAATGGCGACGGGAGCGGTAATGCCTTATAACATTGACGCAATTCCCGAAGACGTCAGCCGCGCGATTGAGATTTTTGAAACACAGCTTAATCGCTTCCAAGATGGCGACGTGCTGGAGGAAGTTTTCACCGAGTTCAGACTGCGTCACGGAGTATACGGACAACGCGACAATCAATCACAAATGATTCGTGTGAAGATTCCGTTCGGCGGCTTGAACGCGGCGCAACTCGAGATGCTAGCCGATATCGCCGAGGAGATGTCGGACAATATTATTCACATCACAACGCGCCAAGATGTGCAATATCACTACGTTGACATTAATCACACGCCGGAGTTGATGCGGCGACTCGCGTCCGTTGGCATTACAACAAAGGAAGCGTGCGGGAATGTGGTTCGAAACGTTACGGCTTGCCCGCTTTCCGGCGTATGCCATGACGAAGCGTTTGACGTCACGCCGCATTCGAAGGCTCTCTCGGCGTTCTTGTTGGGGCACCCCGATGCCCAAGATTTCGGGCGGAAATTCAAGATTGCGTTCTCCGGCTGCCATGAACATGCCTGCGGTTTGGGATACATGCACGACATCGGAGCAGTTGCGGTTATCAAAGAGGTTGATGGTAAACCTAAACGTGGATTCAAACTTCTCGTTGGCGGCGGGCTTGGCGCAGTACCCCATCAAGCAAAGGTTTTCGATGAGTTTTTGCCAGAAGAGGAACTGCTCCCAATTTCACAAGCGATCTCAAAGGTATTTGCTCGGCTTGGCGAGCGGAAAAACCGTAACAAAGCGCGGATGAAGTTCGTTGTGGGGAAACTCGGTATTGACGAGTTCCGACGCTTGGTGCTCGAAGAGCGCGAGAAGTTGCGTCATGACCCCGCATGGACTAGCCATCTTGAACATCTTGATGCGTATGACGAAGAGCCGTTGAAACCGCCAACGCAACTGAACGGGGTCACGAAGCCGGAAGGCTTCGAGGAGTGGTACGCTTCGAACGTCCAATCGCAGCGCCAACCCGGTTATGCGTTTGTTACGATTACGCTTCCGTTGGGAGACATTACCGCTGACCAAACGCGTGTGCTGGCGGACATTGCTCGCCGATATGTCAAAGAGACGGTTCGCACAACCGTGGAGCAAAATCTTGTGCTGCGTTGGGTCACGATGACTGACCTTCCCGCACTCTATCGTGAATTGAAAGCCGTGGGTTTGGGCGATGCGGGTGCGGAGTCTACCGTAGACATTACGGCATGCCCGGGCACGGATTCTTGTAAATTAGGGGTGTCGTCTTCTCGCGGCTTGGCAGCACACTTGAGAGACCATTTCATCCAGACCGGCGTAAAATCCGAACTGGAGGACTTGCGGATCAAGATTAGCGGTTGTCCGAATTCATGCGGTCAACACCACATCGCCAATTTCGGTTTCTTTGGCTCATCTCGTCGGCTTGGAGACCATATTGCGCCGTACTATCAGGTGCTTCTAGGGGGGCATGCCGTTGATAATGCGGGCTCTTACGGACTTCCGAACGGCAAGATTCACGGCAAGTATATCCCCGAGTTTATCAAGGAAATGACGGATAGGTATCTTGATGAGCGAGATGAAGCCGAAACTTTTACCGCCTATATTGAGCGGCTGGGAAAAGTTGAAATTAAGAAGGTACTCTCGAAATACGACAAGATTCCAACTTACGAGGAGGATTCGAGTTACTACGTCGACACCGGCGATACGAAGGAGTTTCAGCTGAAGACCGGTGTTGGCGAATGCGCGGGGCAATTGGTTGAGTTAGTCTCGTTTAAACTGGAGGAGGCGGACCGGCTACTCTACGAAGCCGGGTTGCTGCTTGAACGTGAGGAATTCGTCGAGTCCGCAACTCGCGCTTTCGAAGGTATGATTCGGGCTGCCGATGGCTTGTTAACGACAGAAGGCTTGCAGTACGTCGATGACGAATCTACGGTTTCGGAATTTCGGAACCGGTTTTTCGATCCGGGAATTGTCTTTGCCGGTTTTGGCGCACACATTTTCAAAGCCGTCGAGGAGGGCACGGATAACCTCAACGCCGAATTGACGCATCAGCGGGTCGAAGAGGCGACGCTTTTTGTCGAGGAAGCGCATAACGTCTATAATCGAATGCAAATTCGCCAAGAAGAGGAGCGACAACAAAGTCGAGGTCAGCGTAAACGGCGCGAAGCAAGTCCCGCACGTATTCCGGAGGCTCCGCCGAAGGTGGAAACGGTTGAGGAGATTGTGGACAGTCTGGACCTGAAGGGTGTGGCGTGTCCATTCAATTACGTGCGAGCGAAAATTCGTTTGGAGACGATGGATGTCGGCCAACTCCTAGAAATCACCATTGACGACGGCGAACCGATTGAAAACGTGCCGAAGAGCCTAACGAATGACGGGCACGACATTACGGACACGAAGAAAATTGGGCAACATTATCGTCTGGTGATTCGCAAGGGCGAATAACAGAGTCGGTTGTCGGATTTGGGTAAAGCGTGGCGGACTGAAGCAGGGTTTGTCACGCTTTATTTTTTGAAATCGGATTTGCTTTGCAATTGCTCATTTACGATCTTGCCGTACTCGAACAAGCACCAGACAACCAAAATTCTGATGTAGGCGATACAACAAGAAAACGTAGAGTATGATGTCGGAAATTCGATTCGATGGAAGTCAAATGGACAGATTATATGAAATACAAAGCGAGGTTGCGTGGATTTGATCTTGTCAGGATTGAGGAGATCGTTAAACATTCGGTAGAACGATACTTTGATACCGAATCAGGGCGTCCGGTTGTGATAGGACATCACAAGAGAACACTGGTTATCGTCCCTTAATGAGATAAGTGAAGATATAATCACACCAATAACGATTCATGCAACAACGCGTCAACAGATTCGATTTCGTATCAAGGCGGGGAGGTATACTTATGAATGAGACAAAAATGGCATATTTTGAAAAGGAAGACATATTACATCTGAAGATATCTGAGGACGCAGAACGAGGAAGCATTGAACTCGGTCCCAATTTCACGGCGGAATTGAACGGAAATGGCGATTTAATCGGTATTGAGATCCTGAATGCCAGCGCTTTCATTCGAGATTCGATTTTGGAATTCGTACAAGCAAAGATACTTTCACTCGGCAAAGTTCAAACCGCTTAATTATACTAACGATTCATCTTGCCTAATGGTAGCTGGTGCGAAGATCAGCGTGTAGGAAGCGTCGCACCAATGAAAAATACCAAATCCTTTAAACCGGAAGTTTGCGTAGAAGAAGTTGTGCAGGTTGAGTATTCGCTCGACTATAACAAAGCAAAACCTAACCGCTTTGCGGGTAAGCTTGGACAAGACCGGCTAATGGTCTGTCTTGATGCGGATGTCGCCGCCGTATTCAAATCTGCCGAATCTGTCAATCATGTGCTGAGGGCTATTATCACATCGCTGCCGACAACGAAAAAAGAAAGTTGTTGATTTTTGCGTTCGTTTCTCGCGTTTTTAATCCGCCGTTACAAAGCTTGGTCCTGAACGGATTCCAAGGCTGCATCGGGGTACGGACAGATTCAAGGAAACTTGATGAATCGCTCACGAAATTCCTTGTACTCGGCAATCCAGTCCATTATTGCGCAGTCGTGCGTGGCAACATGTCCCATGATTAGGAAATATTGCATTGAGAACTAGCCAACGTCAATCTCAAGGTGGTAGACGCTTTGTTTCGACGTGCTCGCTCTTGCTAGTCTTATGCTGGTTAGGAATCGCCGGATGGAACTTGAAACAACGGCCCGAGGCACTTAACGCTTTCACGGCAGGTGTCGTCGTCGTCTTGGCATTAATTCTTTACCTTATACCCAAAGCCATAACCAGAGTCGTACTTTGGATGAAAGGCAGCTCGCGGACGAGTGAAGCAATCAGAGAGATGCAGGCAACGCGGGTAACCAAAGACGAATTTCAATCCGCTCCCAGTCAGAACACGACTGAAACAGGTTTGCCAGAAGCATGGACCAGATTGGTACAGGAGGCTGATGACGTATTGCTCAACCTCGTGGCGGAGAAGGCAGAAAGTTTGCATGGCCATAAGCCAACCCGGGCACAAATACTGGAGTTCCTAAATGGGCTGCAGGAATTCGAGGCTCAACCGAATGAAGCAGCTGCTTCGGCGAGCGAACAGACAATAATTCCTCCAGGCAGGAAGCCGCCGACGCGTCTCGTCGTCACCATGGATGACGGCGATCGGATTGACCGGCGCGCGGCTACAGACACTTTCGTCGAGGCGGTTGAGAAGCTTGGAATCGAGCGCGTGAGAAACCTTGGTCATAATGTGGGGCGTTTTTCTCTCATAGCAACTTCTCAACTCCACGAAAAACAACGTAAGTCTGGCCGATATTATATAACTGCGCATAACACTACTACAGCGGATAAGAAACGACTTCTTGAGACGATTGCGTCCGAAATTGGCGTCAAGCTGAAGGTTGAAACCCCGGTGAAAGATTGAATCGAAAACATAGGAATCGGAATAGGCCAACATCTGGCGTCACGTTGTCTTGATGCAACAGCGACTCTTGAGGCGCTCCCAAATCGTTCTCCCGTACTCTTGAATGAGGCAATTGTTGCTGACGCTCAGGAGGTTTACTATGAACACCAAGCAACCTCGATCCGAAGGCGTTAGAAGAATCGTGTTAGCTTGTTCTGCCGCCCTAGCTGTGCTGCCGGTTATCTGGATGCTTGGTGCGCTAACTAGCAGCCTAGGCGAATTGTCATATACGGAGATAGCATACTGCATTCTCATTGGAGTAATTGGCAGCAGCCTCTTCTTTCTTATTCCAAGAGCAATTGCGAAGATTGCGTACTGGATAATTGATGGGTTTAGGGAAGACAGGAATAGATGACCGAAAGCGCGAAGTACATTAAAATTGTCGAGTGGTCTGAGGAAGACCAGTGCTTTATCGGTTGTTGTCCGGGGATCATCGGTCCCTGTTGTCATGGCGATAATGAAGTGGAAGTCTATAGGGAGTTATGCGAGATTGTTGATGAGTGGCTGACAATGGCGCATCAAGAAAACACAGCGCTCCCACCCCCAACTATCGGCAGGAATGTTGCTGAATTGTTAACCGTTGTCTAATCTGCTTAAAATTGCACTTCTGAAATCTCTTTGGATTATTAAACGAAAGCGATTATGAGAGAAAAAGATTCTTATTATGACAGCGGTAGTCATCGTTTTGTTGATCGTCAATCTCGCTCTCGTCGTGCTCGTTTTGTATTGAATTCTCTTTGCGGGAACCGATGGCATGGACTCCGAGCTACAAGTCGATGAGACACCATTCGCGCGACTGCGGGGCAGATCGATCCTGCTGCGCGGCGTTCTAGCGCTCATCGCGACTTTCATCGGGCTCGTCGTCCTCTGGCCGGAGTGGCTGAAAAGCGATCGTCTGCCTGTCCCGGACGAGCTATTGGGCGTGCTCTGGTATGGTATATTTTATCTTCTTGTCGCACGCATGCTGTCTCGCGCACAGCTATCGTACAGCTCGCTGCTCGGGTATCGCCCAAGGTGGTCAACACTCGGACGATATGCGCTGTGGGCGGTGCCGCTCGTAATCGTGTCTATCGGAACAATCTATCTTTTGTATGTGCCCCTGAGTTTTCTCGCGCCGCGGTTTGTTGAGTGGTTGATAATCGAAAGCAGCGTCCCCATAATCTGGACAAGCGGACCTGGGTATATGGTTGCAAATGTGCTCAGTTTTCTCGTCGTCGTGGTAATGGCGCCACTTTTTGAAGAGCTTGTTCGCGCACTCTTGCTTACTCGATGGTCATTCAAATGGGGGACACCAAAAGCGATTTTAGTATCATCACTTCTTTTTGGTTTCGTGCACACTGACATCATCGGTGCATTTTTCTTCGGGTATGTGGCGTCCGTACTCTACATTAAAACCGGTTCACTCCTTGTTCCGATCATCATTCACGCTGCGAACAACCTTATAGCATGGGTCGCGTGGGGAGTTGAGCTAGCTCTGAGCGACTCCTATCCGCAGAGCACACTCGTAGAGTTTCAGTCGTGGTGGTGGGTAGGTGCATTGGCACTCGTAATCAGCGCACCGTGGGCTATCAGATTCACCAAACACCATGTTCCGAAGGCAAGCTGGCGTGTTCCGTACATCGCCGCTCGAATTCAGTAATTGAGTGCCGGTATGTCCGAATGGTTTATATCGCGCACGAGCAACATGGCAATCGATTTCCAGTTTGTCGGGTCATACCCTTGACCACAATCTTGGCTCGGAAGGCATTTCAAACGCGAGTCAACATCATTCAAAGAAAAGGTAATATACGGTTAAATTTGCGAATGGACTTACAACAGATTAACATTAAGGTCTTCGTTACAGCGGACAGTCTTATCAATTACGAGAATTTTATCAAGGTCTTCAACCGATGGATGGAGGAAGCGGATCAGGATGACTACCTGAATTATGCCGACTATTCTCACACGTCCGCCGGTCCCGGGGTGTTGCTGATTTCCAAGCGTGCGAACTATAGCATTGATAACGCGATGAATAGGCACGGTTTTCTCTACAACCGGAAGCACCAGATTGAAGGTGAGAATCGCGAAAAGATTCGCCAAGCGTTCGTCGAAACGCTTAATCGATGTCAACGGTTGGAGAAAGCTGAAGAATTGGAGAATGAGGTGCACTTCACCAGCCAAGAAATCTTGTTCATGATTAACAACCGGCATATCGCTCCGAACACGCCAGAGATGTTTGAGGCAATTAAGTCAGAATTAACGCCCTTGCTTGAGCGGATGTACGGGAGTACCAACTTTACGCTTGACCGCACGTCCGAAGATGTGCGCGAACGATTTGCTTTGCGAATTTCTGCCAGTTCGGACATGGAGATTTCGGAACTGCTGACAAACTTGGAAAATCATTGAGGTTAATTCATTCAAACGGAGAGGGCGTCGATGTATAATTTCAATAATGAACAGATTGAGCGTTACAGCCGGCACATTATCCTCAAAGAGGTCGGCGGCATGGGACAAACCAAGTTGCTTGAGTCGAAGGTGCTGCTCATCGGAGCGGGCGGACTCGGTTCACCTGCGGGGCTTTATTTGGCGGCAGCCGGCGTTGGGACATTAGGCATCATAGACCACGACGTTGTTGATCTGAGCAATCTTCAGCGTCAGATTCTTCATGGAATGGGTGACATCGGACGTCCGAAGACCGAGTCCGCCAAGGAAACGATAGGCGGGATGAACCCGGACGTTAACGTGATTGAACATAGAGACCGTTTGTCATCAAAGAATGCACTCGATATAATCGGTCAATATGACGTGGTGGTTGACGGGTGTGACAATTTTCCAACTCGTTATTTAATCAACGATTCTTGTGTGATGCTTGGCAAACCGAATGTCCACGGCAGTATCTTCCAATTTGAAGGTCAGGTCACAATCTTTTACCCGGGCAAGGGACCATGTTACCGCTGCCTCTACCCGTTGCCGCCACCTCCGGGGATGGCGCCGAGCTGCCAGGAGGCAGGAGTGTTTGGCGCGTTGCCGGGCATTGTTGGAACGGCACAAGCCATTGAAACTATCAAGGTTTTGCTTGATATTGGCGAACCGCTTATTGGTCATCTGCTATTGTTCAGCGCATTGGGAATGGATTTCAAGAAAATGAAACTGCGTGCGGATTCACAGTGTCCGGTCTGTGGAGAGAACCCGACGATCCACGAGCTGATTGATTATGAGGAATTCTGCCAGGTGCATTGGTAGTATTCTCTTGGTACGGGATGTCGAAAACACGAAAGCCTCAAGGCAATGATTCGAAAAGTCTTGGGGCCTTTTTGTGTCAACAGCTTCTATATCATTGCGATTTTCGCATCCCGGTTCGGGTTAACGGTTAGAGGTCTCTATTTCTTTCCTTTTAATCTCCGTGTAATCTATGATATAATAACTCGTGACAATATTCTTAAATGCAGCCATGATGCTCCTCGCGCATCTTCACCAGATCGAGCTAAAACGGGCGAAAGGGTACTTTGTCATGTGAAGTGCCGACCGGGCTGTGAGTAACGGAGAATTTGAATGCTTACTGTTTTTCAACTGTTGTTATCGTTAGTGTCGCAGCAATCAGAAGACGATCAACACAACACAACCAACGAACCGGCACAAGACAATCAATTGGAGCAAACGCAGATCCAATCAGAAAACGCGGAAGAAACTGACCCTACTTCAGGCGATTACGGAAGAATGAGCTTTGGAAACGAGGCTGCCGAAGCACCGGAAAGGGTTTTGGAAGCGGAAAATCAACAGTCGGAACAGTCTGATGCCACTGATCCTTTGCTTACTGTAGTGGCCGGCGAAACCAGCGAGACAGAACGAGAAGCATCAGAAACTACGGCTGAGGTCGGACAGGAAGTTATCTTCGGAACAGATACAGTCATAGCCGAATCAGAAAAAGGGGAAGTATCAGATGGCAGTCTTGACGAGGCGGCAGGCGCTCCAGAGGACATTGCAACAATCACCGATGAAGCGGTGAAAGGCCGCGATGAGACAGCGCTAGCGGATGTAGCAGCCGATGGAAGCGTTCCCGAACTACCAAGTCAAGCGTCAGAAAGGATCAATCCTGTCCCGCCGGAGTCATTTGAGGTTGCGGACGCGCAATCTACCGCATCATCGGAATCCGTCGGCTCTGATAGGAAATCTCTTGGTACCACGACCGAAACGCCGTTCAGACGTGATGTTCCCGACGAGGGCGCGGCGACAGTCTCCGACGATGCAGCATCTTCACTTGCTACCGACGCGAAACCGCACAGCGTTCCAGAGATAGACAACCAAACTTCAGAAACAAACATTCCGGTGGCGGCGGAATCTCCCGTGGAACCGGCGGAGACAACAAAGGATCAGCCGGAGCCCGCAGCTATTGAACAGGAGACTTCTGCCGACAGCATCGAAACTCCGCTTGGATTTGGCATCATAGACGAAATCTACAACTTTACGGAGGCTACTAGTAGCAGTCCATCCCAAGGCGCGGAAGAGGTATTCGCGCATAGCCAGCAGAACGCAGGCGGCGTGGCAAAACCCACAATAGCTCAGCAACCGCGCGAAGGAGATGTTGCACGAGTCGAATATCAGCTTTCATTGCCTCACGTAGAGTCCGAGGACACACTAATTCTGCATTTTAGCGTCGGACTGCGGGGCGGCAATGAACCTGACAATCCATTAATAAAATCACGTGGTGTTCGATTCGCGATTCAGATCTCGGGTGAGCGGCATTTTGAGGGAAATTCCACCGAACCCCAACCGAAGGAACATGCGATAGATGTCTCCAAACACGCCGGCAACGAGATTCAAGTTATCTTCCTGGCCGCGTATGACGAGGGCCGAAACGGCGATGACAGCTCGGTACTGTGGGGAAATCCGCGAATCCTCAAACTTAAACGCATATCGGCGGCTATTGAAAAAGGAAAGACAGAGCCGACCGCTATGAAGGGGATTGTCACCAGTAGTTTCAATGACACGAAACTGACTGGGGAAGATGGTACTTCCGATGGTGTCGGCACACTCGCCGACAGGTCGAACGGCAAAATGTTTGCCACGGAGTTTGCTTACGAATCGCCAATTCCTGTATCTCAGATTGCCGGCGACATCAGGCAACGCATGGTTGCCGACGCTCAAACGAGTGAATTCTCCGTCGACTTTCCTTCCCAAGAATTCGGCTTGGTGCTTTATACAGAGCTGCCGAAACTCGAACTTTCAGCCCTAGGTCTCAACACTGCAGTTGTGGCCGTAAGTGAAGATTTTGAGGTGCAGTGTACACTGCGTAACACGGGAACGGTTGGTCTCTCCCCCGGAAATCAAACGAGTGTCGCAATTAACCGGGTGAAACTGCGCCGCGGGCGGCATGTTTATCCGATTAAGACGCTAGATGCCGGCGACGAAACAAAACTGGTATGGAGCCTCCGCAGATTTTCACGCGAGTCCGTGGCTCAGATTTCCGTCTTGCTGAAGTACCAGACTCCGACGGGCGAGGTACGGCAAACGCTTGAAACCGCTATTGAAATTCAACCGGCGGCACCGAAGGCGCCTTCTCAGATAGTCCCGGAATTACACACACACAACCTTCAAGAACATGTAGTGCTCGGGAACAAACATTTACGACTTCTATTTGTTCAGGGTACACGCGGGTTTGAGTATTTCACACTTTTTGCCGCGAAACACGGTAGTTATCGACAGGCTGCCACGAGTCATGCGATGACAACGATTCGGTATCGAAACTCAAAGGCCGAAACCGAACAACTCCGCATAATACCCACAATTTACCGACTAGCGGGAAATAGCCTTGGTGAGTCAATCGTTATCCTCGTTGGCGAACAAAAGGATGCCGAGGGTGTCAATTGGTGTTTTGAATCTAGATTTTCATTGACCGAGGACGACAAGACCGTGCGGACCGAATACAGTCTTTCGACCAGCGCTCGACGCGAGATTCTCGCTTTTAACGGACCGATGCTTTACGCAGGCGATCGCTGTTACGGGGAGGCAAAAACTGCAGCTATCTTCCCCGGTTTGGAGTTTTTGGGAACAGATGAACCTTCCTCAAATGATCGAGATGTAGCCCCGCCTTACAGAAATCGCCTCGTTCCACATCCTTACAAGATTACCGTTCCCTTGATGGCGGTCGAGTACAAGAAAACTCTTGTCGGGCTGGCATGGAACCCATTGGAGACTTGGGACGGCAAACACACAACGCTATCCGCCGTTTTTGCATCGCCGAATTGGCATGAGAAGCAACAGAACCACCTGATGGGATTATTTCTTCCAGCAGCCGGCAATTGGGTTGAGGAGAATTGTTTAGAAGCCTCCACGCCATACACGTTGGATGCGAGTCGACAACTCAAAATTGGCGCACACATTATTATTGACGGCAACGGCTCGGTAACCGATGCTGTCTCCCATTGGACCGATACATATGGTGCACCCGTTCCGCTTGAATCTCCGCGGCGCGATGTAGAACAGGTTGCTCTATCACGAGAAGGGTTTATGCGTGCGGTGAGTGGCGAACGCACCGGTAAATCTCAGCAAACTGTTGATGCGGCGGCAGCAAACCTCCCGGGGATTGCAACGATGCTATGGTATGACTATCTCGCCACGCAAGAGGATGCCGCGAAACAACATGCGCTTGCTTTCGCGGAAAGAACGATTCAGAAAATCGGGGCGGCGGGCTCGACTACTCCAGCCACTCGCCAAAGCTTAAACTGGGAACTACCGTTTTACTTCGGCAACATCGAAGCCGGCTTGGAACGTCTTGAAGACACAACCCGGACTCTGATTGAGACTCAGGAATCTGATGGACGTTGGCGTTACGATCCCAAAACTGAAAGCGGGAACGCACGTGTGGGAAGCGGCGACACTGTGCTAGGTATTTGTGCGCATTTCGCCTTCATCCTTTTGAAGCACGCTAGAATCTCTGGAAACGAAAACTCATTGAATACCGGATTAAAGGCGCTAAAGGGTATGGACCGGTTCAAAATTCCGCGCGGCACCCATGTGTCGGAATGTTCGCCGAAGACGCCGACTCTGCTTGCCGCATCCAATGCTGTGGGCGCGTATGTTGAAGCCTACACGATAACCGATGATAAACGCCATATTGACCGCGCAGAGAAATGGGCAAGAGCCGGGTTGGCTTTCATTTATCACTGGAATCTACCGGATCGAGCCGCCATGCGATTCGCCTCCGTTCCCGCATTCGGAACAACCTCCGACGCTCGTGCGTGGTTCGGGGTCCCGTCACAATGGAGCGGGCTTGTTTTCGCCTACCATCTGCAGCATCTTGCACGCTACAGTCAGCGTCGTGATTGGACGAAGATTGCCGAAGGCATAACACATAGCGGAATGTGTCAGCAGCGGACTGAGGGAGAATTCAAGGGAACGTACCCGGATAGTCTCGACAAATTCTGTTCAGTGGAGCGCGCACCGCATATCAGTCCTGAAAATATCATGGCAAACCTATATACTTTGCGCGGGCAGGATCCGGACATTTCTACGGCGATCATTCGCCGCGAAAACGGGCGCATCCACATAAGCAGCGGAGCCACGATTGAATCCCGCGGCGGAGACAGCGAAGGAAGATTGGATTTCAAACTGTCTTATGTAGACAACGAAACAAGCCACACTATCATCACGGGGTATGGTAGTATTCCAAGTGCGGTGAGAGCCCAGAATCAGGATCTACCGCGCGTAGAGGATTTGGAAGCGGCTGAATCCGGCTGGCTTTACCGGCAGGAGAAGGATACCGTTTTCGTTAAATGCAAACATGTGGAAAGCGAGATAACCTTTGAGGTTTTGCCTCCACTCGATGGGGAATCTCCCGACATTGATGAGAATCCTCAAGAGCAGCTTGCCGAAGATGCGACTTTGTCGAGTAACGTTCCCGATGAATCGACAGCCGAAACCTCGGAATCGCAAGAACGAGTTAATCTTGAATGATTTGTTAGTCGTTAACTTCACACACCACAATTTAAGGAGATACCAATGGCTAAGAAAATCGTCCGCATCGCTTTCTTTCTGGCGATTGTTTGGATTGTTTCCGCAGCAGTGCTTTCGACACACGTCCGCGCCCAAGAGGCTGCAAGTGGGACTGCAACTACAATGGGAGCAGCTCCAATGCTCAACGCTAAAGTCCTTGTAGGCTTGGTTATCGAAAGCATCGTATTCAGCGTCGTTGGTCTAATCATCTTGTTAATTGGATACAAGATATTTGACGCAGTTACACCTTATCACCTGAACCACGAGATTGCCGAAGATAACAATACAGCCGCCGGGGTGGCAATCGCCGGGTTATTGATTGCACTCGGATTAATCGTATCCGCCGCAATCAGCGGGTGATGAGCGTCAAAGTGCCTTCATGAAAGCAGTCGTTTTCCATGAACAGGGCGGAATCGACCAACTGTGCTATGAGGAAGTCCCTGATCCGATTATTTCTGCGTCGGAAATCCTAGTCAAAGTTTGTGCCTGCGCCGTCAACCACCTTGATATTCGTGTGCGTCGTGATCGCCCAGAGGTGCAACCTTTTCCGCATATTCTGGGTTCCGATATTTCTGGTGAGGTGGTTGAGGTCGGCGCCAACGTGCGAAATGTCGCTGTCGGGGATAGCGTCGTTCTGTCGCCCTGCATTCCTTGCAGTCAGTGCGTCGACTGCCTCAACGGCGACGGGAATTTGTGTGACTCACAGATTCTCCTGGGGTTCCAAACCAACGGCGGGTACGCCGAATACGTCAAAGCTCCCGCCGAGAATGCGACACTGCTCTCCTCACACCTTTCCCATTATGAAGCGGCTGCGATGCCGATGGCGTACCTCACGGCGTGGCACATGCTGGTTACGCGCGCCGGAGTTCGTCCCGGGGAGGATGTGCTGATTTTATCGGCAGGCAGCGGGGTTGGCAGCGCCGGGCTGCAGATTGCCAAGTTGTGCGGCGCGCGAGTCTTCACGACCGCAAGTACGGACGACAAGCTTGAACGCGCACGTCAACTGGGCGCCGATTTTACAATCAACTATACCGACACAGATTTCAGCGAGATCGTTCGCGAGAAAACGAGGGAGCGCGGCGTTGATGTCGTGTTTGAGCATGTTGGGGCAGCGACGTGGGACAAAAGCATCGCATGTCTTGCCAAAAAGGGTAGGCTCGTTTCGTGCGGCGTAACTACCGGCAACATTGGTGAGATCGACATTCGTAAGATGTACCAGAAGCAGTTGACGCTTATGGGATCGGCGTTGGGTACTGCATCGGAATTACGCACGATTATTCGTCTCGCGGAGCAGGGAAAGTTGAACCCAATTATCGACCGTGTGTTGCCGCTGCGCAAAGCTGCGGAAGCACACCGAATTATGGAAGCGCGTGAGAATTTCGGCAAGATTTGTCTCAGTCCAAGCGAAATACCGAAACATCATTAAGACTTTTCTAGCCAAGTAGAGTGTGGGGTTTCAGTCTGACTTCCGGTGTTCCGAGCAGGATAATCCACCAGAAGTCCACACTCTCTACGCGATTTTCTTTGGGTCGCCGTTCAATCTAACCTACATTTTCGATCTGCACAAGCCCCAACGACATGGTATAACATGACGTTCCCGGTGTTCTAATATTTCTCGGAAAGAAATACTATGCCAGAGTTCGAGTTAATTTCAGACTATCAGCCCCAAGGCGATCAGCCAGAGGCAATTCGTAAGCTCACCAAAGGTTTGAAAAACGGGGACCGATTGCAGACACTGCTAGGTGTCACCGGTTCAGGAAAAACCTTTACGATGGCACATGTAATCGCCGAGATGCAGCGTCCAACAATAGTCATCTCTCCGAACAAGACACTTGCCGCGCAGTTGTACAGCGAATTTCGAGATTTCTTTCCGAATAATGCGGTGCATTACTTCGTCAGTTACTACGACTACTACCAGCCGGAAGCCTATATCCCATCCACAGACACCTATATCGAAAAGGACATCCAGATTAACGAAGAAATTAACCGCCTGAGGCTTGGCTCGACGGCATCGTTGCTATCGCGGCGTGACGTGGTTATTGTCGCCAGCGTGTCCTGCATCTATGGCATTGGATCGCCGAAAGAGTACGATCTTCAAAAGGTCAGAGTTGAGATGGGAGAGGTGATTAAGCGCCAGAAACTGTTGCGGGCATTGGTCACTATTCAGTACGAGCGTAATGATGTCGAGTTTTGGCAGGGGAATTTTCGCGCCCGCGGCGATGTAATTGAGGTATTCCCGGCTTATGCGAACACCGCCTACCGAATCGAACTCTTCGGAGACGAGGTAGATCGGCTGACCGAAATTGACACACTGACGGGGGAGATATTGGCAGAACATGACGCTATTGAAATTTTCCCCGCCAAACACTTCATGACGGATGCCGAACTCTTTGAAGAGGCGTTGGTGAATATTGAGACAGAACTTCAGGAACGCATCGACTACTTTGTCGCGAACAACAAGCTGCTCGAAGCTCAGCGAATCGAACAACGCGCGCGCTTTGATCTGGAGATGCTGCGCGAAGTCGGTTACTGTTCCGGCATCGAAAATTACTCGCGTCACCTCTCCGGTCTGGAACCGGGCCAACCACCGTACTGCCTGATCGATTTCTTTTCCGATGATTACCTGATGTTTATAGACGAATCCCATGTGACAGTGCCGCAGTTACGTGGAATGTACCGCGGTGACCGTTCGCGTAAGGAAACCCTCGTAGATTACGGATTTCGCCTTCCCTCCGCCCTCGACAACCGTCCGCTGCGCTTTGAAGAACTAGACACGTACATCAATCAAGCGATTTTCGTCTCCGCCACGCCCGGAAAACAGGAATTGCACACCAGCAGCCAAGTAGTTGAACAGATTATCCGACCAACTGGGTTGATTGATCCACAAATTGTAGTGCATCCGGTAGAGGGGCAGATTGATCATTTAATAGGCGTAATCAACGAAAGAGTTGCCCAGAATCAGCGCGTCATCGTGACAACGCTCACCAAACGTATGTCGGAAGATCTTACGGATTATCTTTCCGAGGCAGGGATTAAGGCGAACTACCTCCATTCCGAAGTGGAAACGTTTGAACGCGCTCAGATTTTGCGTGAACTCCGAGAAGGGGTATTCAATGTTATCGTGGGAATAAATCTCTTGCGCGAAGGATTGGATCTTCCCGAAGTGTCGCTAGTCGCAATTCTTGACGCGGATCGTGCAGGATTTCTTCGATCGGAAACCTCGCTTATTCAAACAGCGGGGCGTGCCGCTCGAAACGTGGATGGAGAGGTACTTCTGTATGCCGATGAGGTCACCGACGCAATCCGCAGCGCCATTGACGAAACCAACCGTCGCCGCGAAATTCAGATGGCATATAACGAGGAACACGGCATCACTCCAGCCACGATCGACAAAGCCATCCATGACCTCATTACCAAGTTACCGGACGAACCTGAGGAATCGAAAATGATCGATCCCGTCCCAACTTTGGAGGATGTTGGCGCCGAAGAAATCAAAGCGTTGCTTGTTCAATTAACATCTCAGATGCACGATGCAGCCGCCGATTTAGAGTTCGAGCGGGCGGCGGCGCTGCGGGATCAGATCTCGGACTTGAAGCGCGAGATTGGTGAGACGTAGGCGGTGAAGGTGGTCTATTGCTGTTAGAACTTGTTTGAATAATAAGTGAAAAGGGAATTTCTGTTAATTTAGCGGCTGGACATTTTCGTGCTTTTGTTGCCGCATGCCATTTACCTGTGGAATCTTTATCGCATTCCATATTCAGTCACTTGATCGTTATCCACTCGCTTGATTCATTTGTTCATTATTCATTCGCTTGATGCAGGGGAACCCTATCGCCCGCCTTGATTAGTCGGTTGATCGTACACCCTTCATATTAAGCAGTCGCCCGTAAGGAGTGTTACCGAGGTATTTGCGCATGCCGTCAACCAAGGGTACGATTCTGATTGTAGATGACGAGAAAAACGCCTTGACATCGGTCTCGCGGGGGCTAAAACTAGAAGGCTACACAGCGCTAACGGCATCAAGCGGCGAAAAAGCGGTGGAAGTCTGCGCTGCAGAGGCCGTTGATCTCGTGCTGCTTGACATAATTATGCCGGGCGGGATGAATGGCATAGAGACATTAAAGAAACTGAGACAAACCCAGCCGGATTTAAATGTGGTGATGATGTCCGCGCAACAGGACATTGAGACCGCGGTTAAAGCAATGGAACTTGGCGCCAGGAATTACCTCGTCAAGCCCAAATCTGTATCCGAGATTCTTCAGACTGTAAATCCTTTTCTAGAACTATCGCGTCTATCTCGAGAAAATGAAGTTCTTAAATCCCAGATTGGCGTCAGGGATGAGATGATTGGGAAAGGAGGCGCAATACAGCAACTCCGCACACAGATTAGACAAGTTGCATCAAGCGACCTAAGCGTACTCATCACGGGAGAAAACGGCACGGGCAAACAGCTGGTCGCGGATGCCATCCACCAGCAGAGCCAACGGCACCGAAAGCCGTTCATTTCACTGAATTGCGCCGCTCTTCCGGAGGAACTCATTGAGAGTGAACTGTTCGGACACGAGCGAGGCGCATTTACCGGCGCGGCACACCAGCGCCGCGGCAAATTTGAACTGGTAGATGGCGGCACGCTTTTCCTTGACGAAATTGGCGACATGAGCCTCAAGGCGCAGGCAAAAGTGCTGCGAGTGCTTGAGTACGGCGAAATCCAACGCTTGGGCGGCAGTCAAACGTTGCATGTTGACGTTAGAGTCATCGCAGCCACGAATAAATCCTTGGACAAGGAGATTGAGGATGGAGCCTTTCGGCAAGACCTGTATTATCGCTTGAATGTGGTGCCCATAATTGTGGCGCCATTACGGAATCGGCTTGATGATTTACCGCTATTGATACATCATTTTGTCGAGCGATTTCATCGTGATAATGCGCGTTCTCCCAAGACAATCGACCCGTCGGCAATCCGCGTTATGCAATCGTACGACTGGCCGGGCAATATACGGGAGCTGAAAAATATCGTCGAGCGCTTGCTCATTATGGTGCCCCGAGATGTCGTCATTTCCGATGATGTCTCGGCGGTTCTTCCGGTTACGCGTGAGGCTGTGGCAGAGATTAACGCAACGCCCATCAGTATTCAACCGCAATCAAATAGCTCGCTGCAAAAGATGGTTGATGAAGCCGAAAAGAGTTTGGTTCTCCAATCGCTCGAAGCAAATCGCTGGAACGTGAAACAAACCGCGGAACAATTAAAGATAGAGAGAAGTAATTTTTACAAAAAACTTTCCAAATATAACATCAAACGCCCAGATGAAGAACTTAATACTGAATAATATAATAGCCAAATTCGATGTTTGTGCTTCCGGCATGACTCGAACCCAACTGCTCATTTTGGTCGGTATAGTCATTCTTATCGGTGCACTTTCATTACCACCGTATCTGGAATATGACCGAAAAGTCATGCCCGCCGATAACGACGTGGACATTATAGCCGGAGCAATCAAGAAGTTTTACAAGCACACGAAGGAATACCCTCAGAAATTGGAAGACCTAGTCGCAGATCCGGGTATTGAAGGCTGGAAGGGAAGCTATCTTGAAGATGTGCCCGAAACACCGTGGGGAGGAAGCTATCAACTCATCCCAGACATATATAAGGTGTGTATTTCTGCAAATCATCCTCGAGTGCCGAAAAAATACAGACACGGTGGCGTTGCGGAGATAAGCCGTGTGTACCACGGGAACCCAAAAGAAGGAGCCAAGTATTGGTGGAAGTAGCACCGTTTTTTATTTTTGTGCTTGGTTTGCTAATTGGCAGTTTTCTGAATGTTTGCATCTACCGTATCCCACGCGACGGGCTTTCCATTAACTTTCCCCGATGGTCGATTTGCCCGGAATGTCAGGCGACGATAAAATTCTACGATAACATTCCGATCCTCAGTTATATTCTCCTGCGCGGGCAATGCCGGGATTGCGGAACCCGAATTTCGATTGAATACCCGCTTGTCGAATTGATCACGGGTGGGCTGTTTCTGCTAGTCTATTATTGGTTCGGCTTAACGCTCGAATTCGTTCATGGGTGTCTTTTTGTTGCGCTGCTCATTCCGGTTTCATGGATTGACGCACGATGGTACATCATTCCCAACGTCATTGTCGCCACCGGACTAACCCTGGGTCTAGGGATAACCGCCGCCATAACCGCCCAACAACAGGACTGGTTTTACCTGCTTGAACATTTGATTGGGGCAGTTGTGGGGAGTGGAATCCTTTTGTTGATAGGAATCCTAGGAAAGGCGATTTTGCGCAAAGAAGCAATGGGCGGCGGAGACATCAAACTCATGGCGTTAATTGGATTGTTTCTCGGCGCGTGGCCGCACTTGTTGATTGTGGTTGTCTTATCCGCGTTTATCGGATCCATCGTAGGGTTATTGCTGATTGCATTTACCGAGCGAAGTCGCCAGCATCCGATTCCTTATGGGCCATTTTTGGCGGTCGCGGCGACATTGGACCTTTTCTGGGGAGAGGCGATGTGGAACGGATATTTGAGGTTTATTGGCTGGGTTTGAAACTGATTAAGGACTAGGTTCTGTTGACATTTGAAAGTTAAGCCAATATTGATTCACTTGAGGCAGTATGTAGGGCAACTATAAGGGTTTCCCCTACATTGGGTCAATTTCCGTAGAGGATCTCTACCGCCTTAAGATCGCTATCGCGTTCCTTATTCGACCACTTGATCTATTCGCTCAGTTAATGGTTGGATTTCCCAACCCGTTGGGCGAGGGAGGGTCTCTATCGCACTCCCTAATCACTCGATCGATTCTCGCCTCTACGATAGAGACTTGTCGGCGAATCATAGACACGCCTTACATAAATGTCAACATGCTCTAGCATTTGGCTAACGTTTCAAGATTGAGTATCCGCAGCAAACAAACTATATTTGGAGGCTATCTGACCATGACAGTTTCAGAGACAGTTATGTCGCGCCGAACGATTTTCAAGTTCAAACCGGATCCAGTCCCCAGTGATGTGATTGAGAACGTTTTGGGATTCGGGATTTTCGCACCCAACCACAAACTCACCGAACCGTGGAGATTCACGCTCGTCGGAGAGGAAACGAAACTGACCCTCGCGGAACGATATCGAGAAATCCAAATAGAAAAAGCGGCGGAGCATGTCAGTGCGGAAAACAAAGTGAAGATAGGCGAAGCAGGCTTTCGGAAGATGATGTCCAAGCCCACTATCATTGCGGTATCCTGCCTTCAGGAGGGTGACGAACAACAGCGTCGAGAGGATTATGCGGCAGCCTGCTGCGCGATGATGAACGTTCAACTCGTCGCTTGGGAGATGGGCGTCGGTATGCAGTGGAGCACGGGAAAGATTACGATGGAACCGAACACCTATCGCTTGCTCGGTATTGACAGCGAACGTGAATATATCATCGGTTTTTTCTATACGGGTTATCCGGCGGAGATTGGAAATTCGCCTCGAAAACCGCTGAGTGACGTGTTGCGCCGTGTGCCGTAATACCCCACCCAAAAGCGGGCGATGCGCCTGCCTGCTGCAAGCCTTCAAGGCTCCGTAGCCTCAAAATCCGCGAATCAAGGGATTCAAGTTCTCGCCGACTCATCTGTACCCCCAAAGTGCGACCACAGTCTACACCCTCCTTGCCGTGATACGGATAGTCATCATGAGTATGCCATCAATCAGTCGGATACAAATCTCGATTAGTATCCTGATCAGCGCCTGGCTCATACTCTCAGGCTGCCAACCCCCCGATGAAACCGCACAGCGGAAAGAACAGCTTAAACGCGAAGCGTTCAAACTTAGAATGGGAATGGGTTTGACACCGGAGGACGCGGAAGGACACTTTCAGCTCGGGAAAATATACCATGATTTGGGTGAGCACGACAAATCGATTGAGGCATTCCGGACGGCGGTGAGCCTTGATGACGAGAATGCGCAAACTCATAACCACCTTGGGTTGGTATACCTGAGCTTGCGGCAAAACGATGAGGCGGTTAAAGCGTTTCTGGATGCGATTAGGGTGAATCCCGACAATCCAACGTTCTACAACAATTTGGGGTATGCTTACGACAGCGAGGATGAGTTTGAGGAAGCAGCGAAAGCCTATCGCAGGGCAATTGAAATTGACCCGGAATTCCAAGACGCCTATTATAATTTGGCAGCGGCTTATCACGCACGGGAAGAGTTTGAGGTTGCTATCGAAAATTACGAGAGGGCAATCAGTTTGGATCAAAGCGACGCGGACGCACTTATCGGTTTGGGAGAGGCATTTCAAGATTCGGGACAATTGAACCAGGCGATCCGCACGTATGAAAAGGTGTTGTCGCTCGATTCAACCGATCCAGAGGTCTATTACCGGCTGAGTCAATTGTACAACGAGACGGATAATGCACCCTTGACCCAATCGAATCTGGAAATCTTTCTGGAAAGGGCTGACGGTTTACCGCAATTCGAGGCTAAGATTGAGAACGCTAAACGGTTAAAACGCAAGTTAGCGAGTAAGCCGTAACATTTGTGAATTAACCCCGTCGCGATTCGGAGATCGCTCCTACCGAAGAACACCAGATTATTCGTTGAACTGCAAAACTCAAGCGGCTTGTATCGCACTTACCACGCGATCTCCAAATTCCGACGTAGAAAGCACCGTTCCCAGTTTCACCGCGGCGGCAAGCTCCGCCGTAACATAGCCTTGTTCGAAAACACTAAATAAGCAGTCCCAAATTAGATTAGATTCCTCGTCTAGCCCAAGTCCTTTCTCAAGCATCAAGGCGGCGCTGCCAATCATGGAATAGGGATTGGCTTGTCCCGTCCCCGCAATGTCGGGTGCGGCACCGTGCACGGGTTCCACGAAGACTTTCTCGGGTCCTACACAGGCAGAGGGCATAAGTCCGAGGGATCCTATGATTCCACCCGCTTGATCGCTCAAAATGTCGCCGTTCATATTCCCAAGCAACATCACGCCGTTGAATTGTGTCGGATCGATGACGAGTTGGTACGCCGCATTGTCCACCAACACGTGCTGAAGCGGCACCTCCGGAAAGGAGCGGGCGATCTCCTCCACGACTGCTCGCCAGAACCTTGAGGTGGCGAGTACATTTGCTTTATCAATGTTGGTGAGAGGTACGTTCCGACTGCTCGCCTCTTCAAAAGCCGTGGTTGCGACACGCCGAATCTGTTCCTCCGTGTAGACACAATCATCTTGGGCAAACTGCATTCCCGTGTCTTTTCCTTCCCGCTTTTTGCCAAAGTACACATCCCCCGTGAGTTCTCGGATCATGAGAATGTCAATTCCCTCTCCCAAACGCTCCTCGCGCAGCGGCGAGAAGTTAGCCAATGACGCAGGCAGTTTTGCAGGGCGATAATTGGCAAACGTCGTGTAACGTTCGCGCATCTCCAATACTGCCAGCTCGGGCCTTTCCTCAATAGGGATTCGGTCCATTTCTCGTACGGCGAGCCCTACCGGTCCTTTGATGATAGTATCCGCCTCGTCACAAATTTCTCGGGTTTCGTCCGGACATGCCGACCCCTCGGCAAAATAGGCAGCAGCCCCGAACGCGCATCGTATATATTCAAATTCGTGGTTGTATCGCGTCGCTATGGCATCAAGGACCTTGAGACCTTCCGCCATGATCTCGGGACCGATTCCGTCGCCTTCCAAGACTGCAATTGTTGCTTTCATACTATTCGTTTTCCTCTGTGGTTGTTTTTACCATTTCTCAAAAATGATTGGGCATTGTTCGCACGAATCAAGCAAAGAAACATGCGTTGAGCAGCACAAGAGCCTTGTCTCCTCAGAAAGTCCGCAGGGCAGGAGATTTCTATCGCTTTCCTTGTCCAGTCGCTTCATCCCCGTCTACGGAGTAAGTGAACGATATGGTTAAGACTTTATATGCGCCATTATTCAAGCGAAATGGTTTTATAAATTGCAAATTTTTAATCCAGTGATAGTGGCACAGGCATTTTCTAGCAAATTTTGAGAAATTCAGGACTTGCGCATTCCAGATACTCGTAGCCCGATTCACGGGGCATCAAGCAGTCTACCCGGGCAATGAATATTGTACCAGAATTGAATTGGAAAAAACAGTGCTAACATCTTTCTTCAGAAAGACAGAGCATCAATGAGGTGAATTACAGTTGCGATTCGGAGATGGCTCCTACAAGGAGCCGCATCAGCTTGGGGCTGGGTAGGAGTGCTTTGTGGCAGGTGTCGATTTTTATTCTTAACAATTCTGAAAGATGTTATAATTTTCGGTGTATTCTATCGACATTCACTATCTCTATCGCGCTTACCGTCCATTCGCTTGAGCTCCGCTGGAGCGCAGGAATTTGGATGTATCGTATTCAATCAACATATCGATCAACCGGATCGAAAAAGTGGGAACTATACTATAACTAAGTGTTACTTGCCGAAAGAATTGTCCCGACAGTAGATGGCGGGCTATACACTCAAGGAGAAATTGATGGCTAAGGATAACGGGAAAAACGATGATTCCATGAATATCAAGCGGCCAAAGATTCAGCATATGGCTACCCTTTGGACGTTAACCGACTACGGGGGGAAGAAGGGTGAATGGTCGATCGACCAAAAGATTAAGCGGATCAAAAAAGCTGGCTTTGATGGGTTTTGCGGACGAGTGCCGGACATCACTGCCGAGCATGTCGAGAAATACGGACTTCTTTTCGCAGCCACCGTGGACATAGGAACCGTAAAGGAGATTCGTCCGAAGCTCAAGGCGATTAAAGAAGCTAATGCGCGATGCGTGAATGTACAGTTGCTCGACCATGACACTCCAGCCGAACGTGCACTGTCCACCGCGCGGCGGGTGATGGAAGCTGCGGACAAGTTGGAGATGGATGTCGCCATAGAAGTGCATCGCGACACGTGCACCGAGACTCCTGAGAAGGCTTATGCACTAGCAGAAGGGTTTGAGAAGGCGGAGAAGCGTTTACTAAAAATGACGTGGGATTTCTCGCATCCGGCAGTCATCAAGCATCTCGCTCCGCCTTACTGGGATCGCTTGGCGGAGCGGACAGACCTCATCCAATATGCACAACAATTCCACTTCCGACCGTTTAATGGCCATCATTGCCAAGTGCCCGCACTTGGACGAGGCGGGAAGTTCACGCCGGAATTTCTGGATTGGCTAGAATTCGCCGAACAGGTCATCGAGTGTTGGTTACAATCGGCTGAGCCGGGAAGGGAAATGTTTGTCTGTCCGGAGCAGGGGTCGGGAGGCTATTTCTTGTCCGTGTTTGGAGACCGTTGGAAGGATGTACAAGCGATCCGGCGTGAAGTAGATCGGGTTTGGCGGAAGCAGTTGAAATCATGGGCACCGCCAGCGGCTGAGTAAAACGCTTCACACATAGCTACCCACAGATGAAGTTGAGTGGGATCTTTGAAGGTGTGATCGAATTTTCAAACCTCGGAACATCATCCTTTTGGCATGAGGAGAACGACCACCATGAAGATGAAAGCCGCCGTGTTGCACTCAACCCCCAGCACGCTTTCGGTTGAAGAGCTTGAAATTGCGGATCCGGGTCCGGGCGAGGTTCGCGTGAAAATTGCGGCGAGCGGACTCTGCCACACGGACTGGGAAACCATGCACGGCTACCAGCCCGTAAACCTACCCGCCGTGATTGGCCATGAGGGTTCGGGCGTTGTCGAATCTGTTGGACCGGGTGTCACGCGGGTGAACGCCGGCGATCACGTGGCGTGTTCATGGAGCCCAAATTGCGGACACTGTTTTTACTGTGATCATGGGCAACCTATCCTGTGCGAAGTGGCGAAGTCTTCCAATGGCAATGGAGTACTATTCGACGGGACGACTCGCATGTCGCTTAGCGGGGAACCGGTCTATTACTACAGTCTTGTGTCGTCGCACGCCGAATACAACGTCATTCCGGAGCAGGCAGCCGTACCGCTGCTGAAGGACTTTCCACTGGATCGCGCGGCGTTGCTGGGATGCGCCGTTATGACAGGTTACGGCGGCGCCGTTCATGCCGCTCGAATCAAACCCGAGACTAGCGTTGTGGTGAGCGGTTGCGGCGCGGTGGGACTCAGTGCGGTTCAAGGGGCTCGGATCTCCGGCGCCTCGATTATCGTGGGCGTGGATGTCAATCCTCTGAAATTGGAATGGGCGCAGAAATTCGGCGCGACGCATGTTGTCGATGCTGCGAAAGATGACCCCGTCGAGTTTGTGCGTGAACTTACCGAGGGACGCGGGGCAGACTATGCGATCGAAGCGGCAGGGCAGAACATCTCGATTCGACAGACACTCGAAGCCTCACGCCCAGGCGCGAGGATTGTCCTACTGGGTAAGACACCGTTCGGAGAAGAGGTCACGCTCCCGTTTCACATCTTGATGGGTGAACGCGAAATCGTACGCACGTCCTACGGCATGAGCCGGCCTCGAGTGGATTTTCCACGCTTGGCAAATCTGTATATGGATGGGCGATTGCTACTTGACGAGATGATTAGCATGCGTTTGTCTCTTTCCGAAATCAACACGGGTTTCGACGCCTTGGAGAAGGGCAATGTGGCGAGATCGCTCGTCGTATTTGATTCCTCCGGAACGGCTTAAGGCGAACAAGGTTTGGTAACGGAGAGGAAAACCATGAAATTGGAAGGGAAGGTAGCTATCGTAAGCGCTGCGGGACGCGGGATTGGCCGCGCCATTGCCTTGTGTCTCGCCGAGGAAGGGGCTGATGTCGTCGTGAGTTCTTTCCGTGAAGAAACAACCAACAGCACCGCCGACGCTGTTCGTGCAATCGGTCGCAAAGCCGTCGCCATGCCGGGTGACATTACGACAGCGGATACAATCGTGCACTTGGTTCAGGAAACCCTCGACACCTGCGGCAAGATTGACATCGTTGTGAACAATGTGGGCGGCGCAAGTGCGACGCCAAGAGAGGTAGGCACGGGACCGCTCGCAAAAGTTGAAGCGTTGTGGGATGGTACGTATGAGCAGAACCTCAGGGCATCCGTATTGATGTGTGAAGCCGTCGCACCGCATTTCATAGAGCAGAACAGCGGCAAAATCGTAAACGTTTCGTCGATTGCTGGTCGTTTTACCCCATCTGCGAAGAACATGGAACGATTCGTCCCGCCCGCTTATTGTGCGCTGAAGGCGGGTTTGATAAGCTACACTCAGACACTTGCGGCGCGGTTGGGACCGCATAACATTAACGTGAATTGCGTTTGCCCAGGCATCGTATATACCGATGCGTGGAAAGGTATCTCCAAGCGGATGGTCGAGGACATTCCAGAGTTTCAAGGTCAGGATTCCAGAGAATGGTTCGTCGGTATTGCGCACGGCAAATACCCCGACATGTTCCGAGCTACCCCTATGCGGCGGGAGCAGACAGCAGAAGATCTGGGGCGCGCTGTCGCATTTCTGGTCTCCGAAGATGCGCTGAACATCACGGGACAAACATTGAATGTTGACGGCGGAATGGTCAAGAACTAAGAGGAAGCGACCGGAAGGATGGAAGGATAGAAGATCGGGGATGTCTTCTCTTTCGAACCAGTTGTGCGATGAGGGACTAGGGCGACTTCGGTTGTCTTTGCAATGTGATTTGAAGTGGTAGATTATGGAGAAGACAATTATTTCGGTGGCTGTGTGCGGTTCAGCTCCCATGAGGGACAAGAATCCGGCTGTACCGTACACCCCCAAGGAGATTGCCGATGCCGCCATCGACTGTTGCAAAGCGGGGGCGGCGATTACTCACATCCATGTTCGTGATCCCGAGACCGGCATCGTGTGCTCAAGGCTCGAGCTCTTCAAAGAAGTGGTCGATCGGATTAGGGAAGCGTGTGATATAGCAATCAACCTGACCACCAGCGGTGGAAATATACCGGGGATAAACATCATTGAAGAACGCCTCGAACCGGTGACCTTAAAACCTGAACTGTGCTCACTCGATGTGGGGTCTATGAATTTTGGGGATGGTGTGTTTCTCAACCCGCCCGAATGGACGCGCGCCGCGGCGAAGCGGATGCGAGAATACGGCGTCAAACCCGAGATCGAAGTTTTCGATATGGGTCACATGGCACAGGCACATCATCTGATTGATGAGGAATTGTTTGAAGAACCGTTATTTATCCAGCTTTGCATGGGCGCGGGATGGGGGATTGAAGCCACGCCGGAGCATCTGCTGGCTATGGCAAAACAGTTGCCGTCCAAAGCGCAATGGTCTGTCTTGGGAGTTGGTCGGACGCAGTTGCCGATGATTACGATGGGTATCCTTTTGGGCGGTCACATCCGCGTCGGGTTCGAGGATAACATCTACTTGCGGCGGGGGGTGCTGCTCAAGAGCAACGCCGAGATGGTCGAGGTTGCCGCAAATTTGGTGGCGCAGTTACAGCGCGAAGTCGCAACGCCCGACGACGCGCGCCAGATTCTCGGTCTCAATCGGAAACAAGTCAATTGAACGAATCTTGAATCCCGTCCACGATACGAGATGGGAATCAATAGAACGTCTTATAGTCGAGGGAACTTATGGTTACTCTAGGCAACGAAAAATATAGTTATGAAACGTCCGGGAAAGACTGGGGAAATCTGCCGGAAAACTGGACCTACAAAGAAGCTACGGCTGTCGCCGTGGACGAGAAAGACAACGCCTACATCTTCAATCGCGGCACGCACCCCATGGTTGTGTTGGACCCGGAGGGAAACGTCCTTCGGACGTGGGGAGACGGTATATTCGGAACTCCGCACGGTGTAACCATCGGGCCCGATGGCATGGTCTACTGTGTTGACAACGGCGACCATACCGTTCGGAAGTTTACCCCCGAGGGAAAACTGTTGTTGACTTTGGGGGAAGCGAACAAACCTTCACCGGCGATGAGCGGTTTTCCATTTAACTTGCCGACTCACAGCGCCATTGATCCACGCGACGGGGGTTTGTATGTCGCGGACGGTTACGCAAATGCTCGGGTGCACAAATTTTCTCCGGATGGAAGACACCTGTTCTCTTGGGGAGAATCCGGCACGGGACCGGGGCAATTCAATATCGTTCACAACATCGTCGTAGACAAAGACGGTTGGGTCTACATCGCGGATCGGGAGAACCACCGAATTCAGGTGTTCGATCCTAACGGCAAGTACGAAACGCAGTGGGTGAATTTGTCGCGCACGGCGTGCATCTGTTTTGACATGAAGGATGAGCCGTTAATCTATGTCGGGGAATACTTCTGCGGAATCGGGAGCAACCGTATCGGCACAAATCTGGGACCTCGCGTGACTATAATGGATCTCAAGGGGAATATTCTTGCGCAGTTGAGCGACCAGTCGTATGGAGATGAGCCCGGCAGATTCTATTCGCCTCACGGAATCGCGGTTGACTCGAAAGGAAACATCTATGTCGCAGAGGTCTCTTGGAGCGATTATGGAAGCCAAATGGATCCGCCTCGCGAACTTCGGTCGCTGCAGAAGCTGGTCAAAAAGAGTTAGCAGCGAATTGTGTCAAATTCCCCTTCATGCGAAGTGAATTCATTTTCTTGAGAGCGTGCCATTATCCCTGTCGGAATAATTCTTTCAGCACGTAACACTCTCGTACCGCAAACTGTTAGTTTGCGATCACAATCTAACAGTTTGTGGTACAGAGCACGCCATTATGCGTAACGATACGATTCCCTTATTTCGTAACTCGTTTTTCGCTCTATCACTTACTTTGGAGAAAGTGTTACTTGGTAGCGCTCCTACTTGCTGAAAGAATTATTCCGACAGGGATAATGGCATGCTCTCAAGTAACACTCAACATTGAAGATCTCTATCGCACTCCTTATCCAGTCGCTTGATCCTCTGGAGTGCGGAGATTGGGCGCATCATGATTCTATTGACATAGCACTCCTCTGGAGTGAAAAGCATTTTACGAAGGAACACCTCCTCAAAGCCTGTCATAGAACCGAAGATGAGTGTAACTTGCTGAAAGAATTATTCCGACAGGGATAATGGCGCGCTACCACGTATTACCTCGGTTGCTCGCCCGGTGTCGATAGACTTGCAGGTTTTCCGTGGAATGGATTAGCTCGTAATCTGTACCCAAGCTATCTGTGATTTCGTGCACATCTAAGCCGTGGGTGCGCATAATGTCGTCACCGCAGGCGAATACCTTCGATTTATCCAGTTTCCATGCCACGATGTAATCAATCACTCCTGAATGTTTGATTCTCCAATCGAAAGGGAAATAGTTGTATTTG
>CBDDPW010000016.1:0-70289 GCA_965232535.1 Candidatus Poribacteria bacterium | reverse complement strand
CGCGAACCTGTGGGTTGAACGGCTTCGAGTCTTTTCCCGGATTGACACAGACCTTCAGGGAGGTAGAATGCAATCGGTCCATTCAAATTGTCGAAGGTGAGAGAGAATACAAAGAGCTGAAACTTAGAAGGTTGAAACTCGGTGCGCCCAGGTAAGAATTAACATACGGCAGCTAGTTCGAGAGGTTGGAACCAATAGGGAACATCCGAACTATCGGCGCCAGAATGGAATGCGTCACATTCTCCCCGCAAAATCTCAAACTCTATCCGCCGAGCACTACCCCAGGTTCGGCTGCCTTGAGTTGCACCCAGTCTCCAATTTGGTATGGACAACGGTAATCGGTCTGCACGAAGTAGTCTTCGCCTTCGATCTGTACCCGGTAAGTAAGATCGTGTCCCTTAAACTCGCGCTCAATGATCTTGCCTAACTTCGCATTCTTCTCGCCTGCGGTAGCGTGAATCATCTCCAAGTGCTCCGGTCTTATTGAAAGCATCACCCTGCCCTGAGCGTGTGAGTCAAGTCCGAACCTTCCTAAACGGGTCTCGGCGCAATCCCCATGCGCATCGCCCGGTATGAGGTTGGTTTTACCGAGGAATTCTGCCACAAACGGGGTTTTGGGTCGATTATACATGGCTTCTGGCGTCCCCGTTTGTTCAAGTCCGCCGTTTTCCATGATGGCAACGCGATCAGCGAAACTGAGCGCTTCTTCTCGATCATGGGTGACCAACATGGCAGTCATCCCCGCATCTTTTAGCAGCTCTCGCACCTCTTTGCGCGTGGACTGACGCAAACCGGCGTCAAGATTGGAAAACGGTTCGTCCAGAAGAATGAGTTTGGGGCTTGGCGCGATGGAACGAGCCAGCGCAACGCGCTGTTGTTCGCCGCCGGAGAGGTCGTTAGGTCTTCGGTCTCGAAATTCGGCAAGACCGACCATCTCCAACACTTCCAATCCCCTATCCAACCGAACTTTCGGCGGTAATTTCTTGAGACCGAATGCGACGTTGTTCAATACATTTAGGTGCGGAAAAAGCGCATAATTCTGAAATACAAGTCCAATCTCTCGTGATTCCGGTGGCGCATGGATTGACTGGTTTTCGATACATTTGCCTTCTAATCGGATTTCGCCTGAATTGACGCGTTCAAACCCTGCAATCAGGCGCAATGTTGTCGTTTTGCCGCACCCGCTAGGTCCCAGCAAGGCAAAAATCTCGCCTGCGCTCACCTCGAAGCTGACATCATCCACGACCGGCGCTGGAAGCGGTGCAAAATGTTTGGTCACGTTGTGAAGGCTAAGCAGGCTGTTCATGCACGTTCCTTTCCCGAACAAGCAGGAGACTTACGAAAAGCCCGGCGAAGATAATCATAAGTAGAGCGTATGGAGCCGCTTCTGCGAATAAGGCTTCGGAGGTGTTGCTCCACACATTTAGCGCTAACGTTTCATATCCTATAGGGCTTAGTAAGAAGGCGATCGGAAGGTCTTTCATAGCGGAGAGAAACACGAATGCAGTGCTTACAGTGAGTCCTCGGATAAGTAAGGGAAAGATTGCTTTGAAGAAAGCGTTTAACCTCGAATAGCCGAGGGAACGCGCCGCTTCCTCAATATTGGGCGAAGCTTGATATATCGCACTTCGTGCGGGACCGATGGCTTCAGCCATAAAATGTATCATGTACGCGTAAATCAGAAGCCATAGAGTTTGATAGAGCCCGGGAATCGCCCGCTGCACAAAGAATATCAGAGACAGACCGAATGCCAGCGGCGGAATGGCATAGCCGATATAGGCGAGACGTTCCAACCCCCTAGACAAAGCGGAAGGACGACGAACTCCCAAATACACTATCGGGAGCATCACCGCCGTACTCAGAAAAGCGGCCGGTACGGCAGCCCCAAGGGAACCCAACACGGCTTTGACGAGGTTTTCGATCGACACCGAATCGAGTCCTCTGATCAACCACGATACTATCGTAACAGTTGGAACAACCACGCAGCCGAAAATCAAAGCGGCGAGATAGAGGTAAGAGAGTTTCCCCCATCCTCTAATTGGGATGAGTGTTCTCTGTTGAGCGCCGCCAATTCCCGCTCTATGAAAACTCTTGCCTCGTAATAGCCGCGCTTCGACATGAAGAAGGCATCCCGCAAAAGCGAGCAGCATTAGCGCGAGCCATGCCGCATAAATGCGGTCGAAAGAAGCCAATTGCAAATAGAGCGCGTAGCTGAATGTTTCGAACCGCATCAGCGAAACAACGCCGAAATTACCCAATACGTGCAGTGCGACTAGCAATCCGCTGGCGTACAGCGCGGGGCGTAGTTGAGGGATAAGAACGTAATAGAATACCCACCGACGCCGGTAGCCGAGACTGCGGGCAGATTCCTCAAGCGCCGGATCAACCCCGAGCAGTGCCGAGCGTAGATTTAGAAAAAAGTAAGGAAATGTATAAAAGCTGAGTGCAACCAATGCTCCCCAGTATCCGCTCAGTCGAGGGAGACCGGCACCGAACAGTTGAGCAAATGCCCCGTCCTTTCCGCCCAATCCCAGAATGGCGTATGCCATCACGTAGCTGGGAATTGCCAGCGGAAACACGCCCATTAACGTAAAAAAACGCTTCGCCTTGAGATTAGTTCGGCTGGTTAACCAAGCGACAGGCAACGCCAAAAGAATGTCAACGATGACGACACCGGCGACGAGTAGAACCGTGTTTCCAAAGAGTATAAGGTTCCGTAAGCGAAAAACAATCTCGACTAGCTCGCCAGCCTCGGCGTCGGTAGCTCGGAGCACCAAATACGCAAACGGTACGAGTACGCCTGAACCAACAATAACGGTCGGGAGGACGAAGTACCACCGCAAATATCGCCCAACCTTGTGAAAAATCACAAGATTCCTACCTTCCTCAGCAATTTAAGGGTTCCGTCTAAATCATCAAGATCACCAAGATCGATGGTCGGTGTCCTTTCCAGAAGTTCCGCTAACGGTACCAGCGTAGGATTTGGATGTGGAACTGCTTTGTTGGTTATAGGATACTCGAATACTTCGCCGGCGAAATACTGTTGTGCTTGGGCAGAGAGCAAGAATTGGATAAGGGTGAGAGCTTCGTCGGAATTGCGGCTGGTCTTTAGGTGTCCGATGCCCGCGACATTGACCAGATTTCCCGGGTCGCCGGATTTAAAGAAAACTTGATCGACCGGGAACTTGGAGTCCGTTTTCTTGAATCGCAACAAGTAGTAGTGATTCGGCAATCCAAGTTCAATCTCGCCCGCGGCAAGCGCCTTGATAATCGGTGTATTCTTGGCATAACTTTTTGTGTCGTTTGCCTTCATTCCTCGAAGCCATTCCTCGGTCTTTTCTTCCCCGACCCCAACGCGCATCGCTGTTACAAATGCTTGGAACGAAGCGTTCTGCGGTGCCCATCCGACCCCCCCTTTCCACTTTGGATCCGTCAAATCCAAGATGCTGTTAGGCACATCTTCAGCTTTTATCTGGTCGGAGGAGTAAGCGATGACACGGGCGCGTCCGCTGGTGGCTACCCACATTCCTCCCGAATCACGGAATTTCTCTGGCACTCTCGAAGGGATTGTGTCAGGCAGTTGTTGAAATAGCCCATGCTTGCTGATGGCGCCGAGCGCCCCTGCGTCCTGAGCCCAGAAGAGATCTGCGGGGCTATTCTCTCCCTCTTCCAGCAATGCGACCGCAAGCTCCGCTGTGCCGCCATAGCGCACCTTTACTTTAATTTGAGTCTCATTCTCAAATTGCTTGATTATCGGTTCAACCAGACTCTTGCTTCTACCGGAATAGAGAGTCAATTCCTTGGCGTCTACCGCACCGCACATCGCCGCAACCGTGAGAAGACTGATGACTATCGCAATTGATCTCAACTCCGCGCCCTCCATCTTATCGATTCCGATCGTTCGACCGTGTCAGTAACACACGCGTGGAAGCGATTTTGTTTCGGTGGGATACTTGGCGATTCGAGGTCAACCAGAATGTCACCTCCGCGCACCTTCAGAGGGAATGTAGCCAATTCGCATTCGCCGGGCCAAATGCATTTTCCAGTTTTCACATCAAACTTCCACTGGTGGATTGGACAAACAATCACGCCGCCTTCCTGTTTGCCCGAGTGCAAGACGCCGCCAACGTGGGGACAGATATTGTCTATAGCGAAAAACTCGCCCTCGACGTTGTGGATCCCGATGAAATTCCCCTCCAACTTTACCGCGACACTATTTCCGGGGGTCACGCTGTCCGCCTCTGCCGCTTTCACGTATCGAGACGCTTCTTGACTCGCCGATGCTGACTGAACTTGTAAAGGCATAAGATTATGTCTTTAGGAATTCCACTCGATTCGAAAGTCATAGGAACTTGGGTTTCGAAATTTCTTTGACTTGATTAGTCGAATCGAGTGTGCGGAATTCTTTCCTCCCTCACTTTTGCTTGACATCGCACACATTTCTAAACTATGCTTTACCTATATGCGGCGTCATGTAAAGATTATACTTACCTGACAAATACCCGATCAAAAAGGAGTCTAAATTATGTACGGTCACCCCGAAATAATCGAAGCGCTTAACGAAGTTTTGACGTCCGAACTAACCGCGGTTAACCAATATTTCGCGCATTCGGAAATGTGCGAAAATTGGGGTTATGAGCGTCTGCACACTGCCATTAGAGAACATTCCATCGGCGAGATGAGGCACGCCGAAAAATTGATTGCACGGGTTCTCTACTTGGATGGAATGCCCAACATGGCGAGATATTACGATATCAAAATTGGCAAGACCGTTAAGGAGATGCTGGAAAACGATTGCGCCCTTGAGAAGGAAGCCATCGAACGGCTCAACGAGTTGATTCAACTTGCGCATACTCTGAAAGATTTTGGCTCGGAGGAACTGTTGGAAGAAATCCTCCGAGATGAAGAGGATCACGTTGACTGGATTGAAGCCCAACTGGACCAGATCAGCCAAATGGGTTACGAAAATTACTTGGCACGGCAAATTGGCGGCGAAGAGGCCGCAGAAAATGCCTGATTCACATTGCGCCGAATACACAAACGGTTGATACGAATAACGATGATTCTAAATATGGGTTTCAATCTAAAAACGTATTATATAGCGTCTTTTTGCGAGCAAACCAACCAGGCGGCATGCCCCAGGCGGCATGCCGAGTTTGAGAGCATTGAGGATTCAGAATGAAATATGATTTCGGACGAACTCGCATTTGGCCAACACACGATTGCATAATATGATGATATTGAGACTCAGTATCATGTGATTCCAAAATCACGACGCAACATATTGTTTATGCCCGCCAACTATTGACTTTGAGACTCAATCTCAAGGCATTAATCGTGTACATTCACCAAAAAGTATAACTTGTGGCCTAGAGTTTGTCAAATCTTTTTTCAGACTTTTTCTAGACCTCAATTGTGCCGTTGTAGGTCGGGTTGAACGACATTCCTCGAAAAAGCTGAAGACCTGCGTTGCACTGGAACTTTTGCGATACATTATGACCCGGAAATCAAAGTGAAACCCAACGCTCAACTGACGAAGTTGAGGTTACCTGGAAGGAGGTTTTAAGGTTTCTCGTTCTTGGCGTAGTCAAAGTCATCCGGAGCTTTCATCTTATCCACGATCGTAATCAGGTGATACGAATACTTTCCCACATCCTGATACCCCGGGTCGTTTTCCTCCAACCTAACTTCAAGCGTATAGATGTATCCCGGCTCGAAAACGAAGCCTTGAATGCCGTCGTAGAAGAAGTGCCAACGGCCCGCTTCCTCGTTGTACTCCATATAGCAGTCTTGCTCAAATGGACCGAAGCACCGCTTGGTATAGGGACCTATTGTTAGAACCTCTGTATGCTCCTCGCCGCAAGCCATCAATAGCGCCAGGACAAGGGCCGCAGCAATTCTCATTTTATCTCTCCCGCAATTGCTTGTGATGCATTCTCTTCGCCGTACCGCTTGAATGTAACAGTCCTACCTCACCATTTTTCCCGCCTGATTCACGTCTAGAAAGTTAAGGCTTCTCGTTTTTTGCGTAATCAAAGTCCTCCGGTGCTTCCACTCTATCCAAGATTCGTATGAGGTGATACGAGTAGCGCCCCACATCTTGGATCTCGGTGCCGCGGTCCTCCAGCCTCACCTCTAGCGTATAAATGTATCCCGGCTCAAATTTGAAACCTTCAATACCCTCGTAGAAAAAGTGCCAGCGTCCCGCTTCCTCATTGAATTCCATAAAACAGTCCTGTTCAATAAAACCTTGGCACCTTTTCGTGTAGGGTCCAATCGTTAAAACCTCCGTGTGTTCCTCGCCGCAAGCCACCAGTAACGCCAAAATGATGAATATGGGGAATCTCATTTTCGCCTCGCCGAAATCCGCCCGCGACGAATCGCGTTCACGGATTGCCCTGCATCTGCGTAAGTTTTATCACACCTTCTCTCAGTCACCAGAGTCAAGTTCTGAAAGATCAGGCTTTTCGTTTCTCGCGTAATCAAAGTCGTCTGGCGCTTTTACCTTATCCAACAGCTTTATCAGGTGATACGAATAGCGTCCCACATCCTGGATCTCGGTGCCGCGGTCCTCCAACCTCACCTCAAGCGTATAGATGTAACCGGGCTCAAAGTCGAAACCCTCAATGCCGTCGTAGAAGAAGTGCCAGCGTCCCGCCTCCTCGTTGTATTCCATGAGGCAGTCCTGTTCAAAGGGCCCGTAACATGTCATGGTGTAGGGACCAATCGTTAGAATTTCAGTATGTGCCTCGTGTATGTCTTCTTGTCTGTCGTCACCAAACTCCTCGTATATCTCGGCTATTTCGCTGCAAGCCGTCAAGATCACCATCATAAAGACTGCTGCAATTCTCATTTTTTGCCTTTCCTAAATTCACCAACAATCTGGGTAGATGATTTTTCGTAGGGAATAACGAGCGTTATTCCCTACTTTAACGAATCAAACGACACATCAGTTGACAAATCTCGTGTGGTAGGAATATCCACCAGAATGTCAGATATGCGTTCCATGTCCAATAGCAGAATGTGGAGGACTGAACAAGGCACAGGGGAAACGCATCTAATTGCAGAGGAGGTCTCATGGTGGTAGGCCGTACGATTCATGTTGGGTTTCACTCAAATTTTGGCGCGTTCAAGCGAAATAGGCACTCGAAAACTGTTACAAGATTAGCGATTACTAACGAATTTCCGTTCAACCCAACCTACAAATCCCAAAATAGTGTCACAAACTTAGCCTGAATTTCTTTCTTATGATGCAGAAAATTTAGATGCGTTTCCCCTGGAACAAGACAGGTGTTGATAGACAACTTAGCGCATAGATGGTATCATTAAGGTCTATGTTCCACCTTTGGTCTCTGGTGGCAGATCGTTTAAGCGATTAAAGGTTATTGTTGCGGAAAACGAAATGGTTGAATTTTTGGGATTCCAATGACTTTAGGACCGAACAACTACGAAACTTAAAAGTATCTGTGTACCTATCGTTTAAATTCAGGATCGAGAGGAAATTAGTCGATAGAAACGTTTCTTTTTTCATTGCGGACTGTGATGGAGGTCTGCGGTGCAATGTCTAGGATTCTGGTAGTTTCCGTATAGAATACCACTATTCTTGCTCATTAAAGGAGATCGGTTGAAATGGAAGATAGAATACCGAAGGCGTTTTTTGCATATTCGTCTAGTGCACCCACCCTACGCGAGTCTATTCAGCAAGCTGTCCGTGAACTAAATTCGGCAAAACAAATAGACATAAAGACTTGGGAACAATGTAGTAGTGGGGGAAAGTTTATTATTGAAACAATCTGTGAGGGAATTGATGAAGCCGACTTGTTCTTTGCCGACTTGACGGGATTGAATGCCAACGTGATGTTTGAACTCGGTTACGCTATTGCTCGCGACAAGCGAATTTGGCTACTCTTTGATACTACATACACCAAGGAAAGGAAACTATTCAATCAGCTACGAGTATTGACGACGATTGGATATGTTCCGTGCAGCAACTCGCAAGACATTGTGTCTGGTTTCTATAACCACAATCCTACAAGAGACATAGAAAAGACAATATATCGCACGGCAATAGAACCTAGTCTAAAACCACGTGGATACCGCAGTGTTCTTTACCTAAAGAGCCAACATGAAAACCAAGCCGCTATGCGAATGTCCCAATTACTCCAGAAACGGCTGCCTAAAGAACTCATGATTGATGATCCTCGAGAATCCACTGTCCAACCATTGACTTGGTATGGAAGTCGTGTCTTCGGCTGCAAGGGTCTGGTTTGCCACTTCACAAGCCCTTTAAGAGAAGGGGCATACCTTCAAACTGCACGACATGCGTTGGTTTGTGGCATGGCTCATGGTTCTGGAATACCTTTGCTTATGCTCGCGGAAGGAGATTTCCTGTCGCCCATAGGCTATCGAGATTATCTAATAACCAATGGTGCTAGTATATGTAGTATTTAAATCATAAATGACATACTATATACTGACACGATGATGTGCGATTATGCGCGGTTGACAAATGTTGCGCCTACCTGACCTGCTAACAACCTAGATATAGTATGTCATTGAAAATCATGTACCAATTAACTAGCACCAAAGGTTAATACATTATAACACGGCATTAGACGCGGTCAAGTATCTGGAAGAGTGGTTGGTTCCGGTTGAGAAGAAGTTGGCGGCTGAGTCAAATGCGACGCGGCCTCCACATTCGACTATGAGATTAGACGTTGATCTTAAAGAATTGCGATTTGGAGATTATGTGGCAGAAAATGAAGTGGAGAGGCTAGTAGGAAAATACTTCATCCCAACCGTTGCATACGATGACGCTATTAGAGGAAAACAAACAGTGTATGTTGGGCGCAAAGGTTCAGGGAAAACCGCGAACCTCATGAAATTAGAAGACGAACTGGGAAGGCGCAAGGATAACTTAGTGTGTGTCATAAAGCCACAGGGCTATCAAATGCAGGGAATTGTTGACATTCTTAAACAGTATAAACACCGCAATGTTAAGGGATATACGATAGAGAGTCTGTGGAAATTTTTGCTTCTTACCGAGATTGCTAAAAATGCATTCAACAACCCCCCGCTTGTGCGCGCAGGCGAACTAGATCAGAGTTTCTTCAGATTCGTTAAGGAAAACAGCGAAATCATTTGTGAGGATTTCTCCACTAGATTGGAGACTTGCACCCATAATCTTGTCCAAGCGATGAGCGAAACTGAAAATGGCACTTCATACGTTCCGGTTTCCGAAGCCCTCCACAGCGGCATTTTGAAACAACTGCGGATAGAACTGGGAAACTTCTTTTCAAGAGACCAGCGGGTTGCCGTTCTAGTTGATAATCTTGACCAAGCATGGGAGCGACATAACGATATTGAGGCTCTGTCTGAAATTCTTTGGGGTCTACTTGAGGTAGCAAAACAGCTTCCTTCTGATTTGCAAAAGCAGGATAGCCGAAGGCAAGGCATACAACTTAGCCTAGCAGTCTTCTTACGCTCTGACATTTTTTACCGGATTCGAAAAGTTTCCGCCGAACCAGACAAAATGCCATACACCCCGCTACGATGGGACGACAATGAATTGCTCTGCCGTGTTATAGAAGAACGATTCAGTTCCTCGTTTGAACCGCCCTTGAAACTGGAGGTCCTATGGGAGGGCTACTTTTGTCCCACCGTCAATGAAATCCCCACCAGGGAATATATAACCAATGGTGCTAGTATATGTAGTATTTAAATCATAAATGACATACTATATACTGACACGATGATGTGCGATTATGCGCGGTTGACAAATGTTGCGCCTACCTGACCTGCTAACAACCTAGATATAGTATGTCATTGAAAATCATGTACCAATTAACTAGCACCAAAGGTTATATAACAAATGTGATTCTGAAAAGACCGCGAGATATAATCTATCTAGTATGTGCGGCCGTAACTATGGCTATTACTAAACGACATACACTAATAGAGGAAGAGGATGTATTGGATGCAGAGAGGCAATACTCCCAATATGTATTTGAGAGTGTTAACGTCGAAAACACCTTACAGGACATAAATCTTGAAAATGTAATATTTGAATTCGTTGAAATGCCTGCCGTAATGGGGAAGAGTGAAGTAATGGGAGCGTTGCAGAGCGCAACTATACCTGAAGCAATGATGGAACCAACGATTGAGGTCCTTCATGATTTGACATTTCTTGGCTTGGAAATTGGCGAAGGGAGGTTTGTTTTTTCGGAGACTCCAGAGGAATCCAGTAAAAACAAGGTATTAGCAGGAAGATTTGCACGGAAAAATCGCAAAGAGGAGCGTTTCCAAGTCCATAAAGCATTTCGAGCATTTTTAGAGACTGAAGAAATCTAACCGATGAATGATACAGAAAGGGTCATTGAACACCTGAAAATAATCCAAGTCGTCATTAACCGCTTGGAACGCAGCGATTTGTAAGTCAATACTTGAAGCACTGCCCTCATAGTCACCGCAACGCTACTCATCGCCATTCCATTATTGCTTAATGTTGAATCCCTTTTTTCTAGGCTTCTGGATCTTCAACGGAAATTTCCTCAGGCAGGAGAGGCTATTTCGAAAAGTCTACGACGAGGTCAGAGTTCAATCCGACACCGACTTTCAAATGGATCCGCTCAAACACAGAGATAAACCGAAATGTAGTTGGGTATCGGCCGTCTTCTCTGTTACGCTCGTCATCTTCTACTTGATTGAAATTGCTTTTACGGCGTTGTTGTTCTTTATTGTTAAAACTTAGGCGCGGTTAACTTAGAGCCTGTTTGAAAAGTCCGGAATCGCCTTAGAGAAAGGGCTATTTTGGGGTAAATGCCCTCAAGAACCTATTAGAAAAAGAAAAAAGTTGTCTGAACGGTTGATGTTTACGTTTACTCATTGGAGCAGTTAAATCTGAACCAATGAAAGGAGTAAACATGAACCGCAAGCGTTATCCCAGTGATTTGACTGATGCACAGTGGGAGAAACTGTCCTCGTTTCTGCCAGCCCCTCAACCATTAGGCAGACCTCCAAAATGGGAGATGTGCTTAATCATCAATGCTATCTTTTATGTCGTCAAGTCCGGTTGCCAGTGGCGAATGCTACCCCATAATATGCCACCGTGGCAAACCGTCTATTACCATTTCAGAAAGTGGCAAGTCGACAACACATGGCTCTTGATTCATCAGGCACTTCGCGAACAAACACGTTGTGATGGCGGCAAACAACCATCACCGACAGCAGCTATCATTGACAGCCAATCCGTTAAGACGACGGAACTGGCGGAGACTAGAGGATTTGATGGTCACAAGAAGGTCAAAGGACGCAAACGCCATCTGGTAACGGATACGACGGGTATTCCATTGATGGTCAAAGTCACTGATGCCAATGTTAGTGACAATCAGATAGCTATCGAGTTACTAACAGAAGTGTTTAGCTGGTACATAACAATTCAGTTGGTGTGTGCCGATGCCGCCTATCGCGGCGAATTAGAAGACTGGTTATATCTGGCTCATCAGTGTCAACTAGAGATTGCATCTACGCTAGGGCAGCAGGGGTTTGAAGTTGTTCCGTTACGATGGATTGTTGAACGCACATTCTCTTGGCTTGGTTGGTTTCGTCGATTGACTTTGGATTATGAACGCTTTCCTAAGACTGCTGAAACTATGGTATACATCGCTTCCATCTACTTGATGCGAAATCGAATCAAATGACTTTTCAAACAGGCTCTGATGAGGTGTATTTTCCAATACCAGAATCCAGAATCGGTGACAGACGACAGAAATCCAATTGCACAACGCATCATTCAAGCTGTTGAGAGATCGTACGACGTAACACTGGAAGATGCGGAAGCCCTACTTCAAGTGATTAAGGAAAACCAAATGCCCGTGCAATTTGAGTCACCATTCGAAGTAAACAAGAAACTGTAGGATAGCCTGACCGCATTAGTTTTCAAGAGTCATTGAAGGAGTAATAAAATGGAAAAGTATGACATTGCCCTATCCTTTGCCGGAGAAGATCGCGTCCACGCCAAGGAGTTGGCTAAACTTCTTAAGTCTGGAGGCTATCGGGTCTTTTACGACGAATATGAAAAACCTCAGCTTTGGGGGAAAAATCTCTACGACGAGCTGTCAACAGTTTATCAAGATCAAGCGCGATACTGCGTGATGTTCTTGTCCGAACACTACGCCTGCAAATGGTGGCCCAATCACGAACGCGAGAGCGCCCAGGCAAGAGCTTTTGTCGAGAAAAATCGGGAGTATATTCTCCCCATCCGTCTTGACGATACAAAGATCCCCGGGCTCTTGATGACAGTCGGATATCTCGATTTGCGCTCCATGACTATTCAGCAAGTTTACGAAGTTCTAGAACAGAAATTGGCAGGTGCCAAAACTCAAGAAAAGAACCAGGATAAGCCACATTCCCGTGAAGATTTTATTGCTATAGCACGAGAGCATGCAAATATAGGCGGGTGGTACGATGAATCTATGCTTGAGGAAATTGGGCGATCCATCTACAATTCATGGCAAGGTGAAGAAATTCTCAAAAACTATGATAAAGCATGGAAAACTCTGGGCAACCTTTGAGGTACTTGACATTTGAAGATATTCTGATAGTTGCTCAGAGGCATGTCCGCAATTATCAACTATTGAAGGAAAACCAACTGCGCTACTTGGTTCAAATGGTGGGTGAGAGGTTGGACGACAGAGAACTATTTCCAACCTTGACGATAAAAGCTGCGTTTTATGCCCATCACATCATTGCGGGCCACATATTCTTAGACGGCAACAAGCGCATCGGCTTAGATTGTGCTCTTTGGTTCCTAACAATGAATGGTTGTTCACTTCGGCGCGACATCAATGAGGCCATTATCGAACTTGGTCTCAGTATTGCCAATGGTACAATGGCAGATCTTGAAGCAATCGCAAATCGAATCCAATCATGGATTGTGTAATCTATACTCTGCGCTGTTGGAAGTTGCGTTTTTTAAGAGTCGAGAAATGGAGCGTGAGTTTTGCAGGTGGTAGGAGGAGTTCCCACCGATTCCTAACTGTCGCGATTCGGAAAAGGATCTCTATCGCGTTCCTTATTCAGTCACTTGATCTCCTACAAATCTTCGGCGCACAATTGCGCAAAATTAACCGATGTTGAGTATATCAATCAAATACCTCGCCAAGCCTCCACCGTTAAGGTGAATCCTTATTTGAGACCGGACTTCAAAACAAATGCCGCACGACATCATTGACAACCGCAACGAGAAGCTAGCTGAACACATCAGTGTCATCCTAGACTCTACTGAAAGGGCGAGGTTTGCGGTCGGATACTTTTTCCTCCGGGCTTCCAGAATATTGTGGAAGAATTCAATAGCATCAAGGAACTACGTTTGTTTATAAGCAACACCACGAATCGGAAGACGCAGGCGTAGTTTGTCGAGATTGTCGACCTACCAAAGGTTGTCTGCAGCGCGGCGCTGATTTGATCGCCGACAATCAAGAGGTGGGCAATAGAAAATCATTCCGCCCCGAGTCCGCTAGTATCCCAGACTCTGATAACCCCGCGTCCAGCACTCCCTACCACGGTATTACCGTCGCTACTGAAAGCGATGGTGTTGACTCGTCCTAAACTCCCTTCCAGGGGTGCCAGTTCCTCCTGCGTTTCCATGTCCCATACACGAATTCTCGCCCCTACGCCGGCAGCAAGAAAACGTCCGTCAGGATGAAATGCCAGCGCTTCAACCGTTTCTCCAGTATTCAGTGTCCCAATCAACTTGTGGTCCGTTGCGCTCCACAGATGAATCTCGTTGTGCCATCCTGCCGAAGCAAATACCTTCCCGGTAGGACTGAACGCAACAGATTCAAAATTGGCATAGTCAGCTTCGTTCTGATACGGTTCGTGGCTAATAATTTCACGCCTCCCCCCGATGTCCCACAGGCGGACCGTGTTATCAAGACCACCGGAAACCAGCAACTTTCCGTCGGGGCTGAAAGCTATCGACTGTATGGTACTCACATAATGGACTGGCAATTCAGTCGGAGGAACTCCAAGGAGCCAATTGATCAATCGTGTCAGGAAATAAAGGAACCCGGTTTCTCCAATGAGGTCTTCTTCTGATAGGGGTGCTTCACCCAACATGGATACCTGAGTTTCCCGGCGGATATCCCATAACCGAATACAATTCTCATCAACGCAAGCAAGGGTTTTGCCGTCTGGACTAAACGCGACGGATTCTACAATCGCAGAGTGTTTGAATGCGGCAATCTCCTTCCGAGATTGCAAGTTCCATACACGCGCGTGGTCCTTCGCACTTGATGCAAGAAGTCTTCCGTCTGGGCTGAACACGACGCATTTCACCATGGCTTCGTGGCCTCGCAGGACATCGATCTGTTCTCTGCTTTCCAAGTCCCACAATTCGACGGCACCATCCTGTCGCCCCGCGGCAAATAGTTTGTTATCGGGACTGACCGCCACAGAATCAACGGAAGCAGTGTGAGATCCCAATTCGGCTATCTGCTTTCGGCTTTGGACTTCCCAAAGCCGAATAGCCATGTCACCGCCCTGATGTCTTGCGGTCGCGGGCTGGTCCACCGTTCAAAGAGGCCAGCATTTTTCCATCCCGCCGAAACACGATGGAAGTAACGCCGCCGGATTTCGTTTCCAATTCCCCGATTCGCTTAAGCGTGCGGGTATTCCACATTCGGATCACACCGTCATCGCTGGCTGATGCCAAGAGTGTACCGTCCGGACTAAACGAGACGGAGTTTACCCCGTCGAGTCTTTCAGGATCCAACTCTAGTAACAGAGCAGTTTGCGCTCGACTCGCCACATCCCAGACGCGTAAAGTGCAGTCTATGGTGCTTCCCGAAGCCAAGCTTTTTCCCGTCCGGACTGAAGGCAATTGACGAGACGGCATGATTCGTTGACCTCGTCGGGCGCGAATGTCCATCAAGTGTCCCGACAAGCATTTAGGTCCGCACGTCCCACAGGCTGATCGTGGAATCCTCATAACCGCCCGACGCTAACATCTGTCCGTCGGGACTAGACATCTTTCCAAAATAAGCACCCATTTGGCTTGATTCTCCGTTATATCCTTTCAACATCTTCTGTTGTAGAAAGGATACCCATGAGTCAATTTGAAAAAGCAGTAAAGTTGTCAGATGATCAATTTCTGCGAGCGGTTGGTATTGACAAGGCAGCTTTCAACCTTATTTTGGAGCGTGTGGCTGCTTACCTCGAAAACCTTCGAGAAGAACGACCGATGAAGAAACGAGGAAAGAAATCGGAGGTGGCATTGACCGATCGCCTTCTGTTGACATTCACCTATATGCGCCACTATCCAACCTTTGCCAGATTAGGCATGGAGTTTGGTATCAGTGAATCTTATGCAAACAAACTCTATCATCAGATACTTGATGTGTTAGTTAAGGTGCTTTCGCTGAAGAACCGAAAGCACTTATTAGAGAGCAATCTCCAAACCATCATCATTGATGCCACCGAGCAACCGATTGAACGTCCAACAAGAAGACAGCGTGCCTACTACAGCGGTAAAAAAAACCCATAAAAGTTCAATTGATTGCATGTTTGGCGATGTTAGAACTATTATCGGTTGTTTGCCGCAAAGGGAGTGTACACGATTTTAGAATCCTGAAGGAAAGCCGTGTAGCGATTTCTCCTGACACTGAGAAGTTGGCTGACAGTGGTTATCAGGGGATAGCCAAACGGTATGCCAACAGTTCAACGCCCATCAAGGCATATCAGAGCAAGCCTTTGACTCGGGAGGCGAAGCAATTCAACCGACGGTTGGCAACCCAAAGAGTTGCCATTGAGCACATCGTTAGACGGTGTAAGATTTTTCGCATTACCAAAGACATCTATCGAGGCAAACATCGCAACTATGGGAAAACGTGGAATGTGATTGCTGCCATTGTGAACCTGAGATATTGCTCGACAAGTTGCCAAACGGTGTAGTTATTCTAATCTCTAAGATTACTGTAACTACATGGATCTATTTTGGAAAGATGTCAACTGAAAGCAAGAGCCCACAATACGCTTGAGGTCGTGGTCAAGAGTGCCGTTTTCGTTTGTGTTTCCGTGTCCCACAAAGCAATATCTCCATTACCGTAACCTACCGCCAAAGTCGTCCCATCAAGCGTATGAGTAAGAGCCGTCACGCCTCGTTTACCTGGAAACAGTAGGTCTCCAACCTTTCTTTGCGTGTTCACATCCCATAGATGAACCGTCCGCCTCGACCCCGATGCGGTTGCCAGCGTGTCTCCATTCGGATTGAAAGCGATAGTATATGCACCTCCTGCAATCAAACCAAACTTCGCTCGCGATTCCGCATCGTACAACCAGGTACCCAGCGCCCCCGCTGCGGCGATAAACTTGCCATCCGGGGAATAGGCGATTTCGCGAACCGTACCGCTTCCCAGACTCGCGATAGATTTATTGCGACCGTCGGTTTCGACTTCGGTGATAGCATTCAGAATCTGTCTACTGTTCATCTGCCGAGAATCTTTAACCAGTTCCTTTTTACCATCGCCGCTTGAAACAACCGACGACTTTGAAAGCATGACCACATCCACGGGAATCTCGCCGGCCTCCGTTATTCTAGTTTCGCTTGGAATAGGCGTTCCGACCAATTTACCAACTGCCGAAATTTGATTGAACGGGGCAGTCAGGCACAGCATTGATAACGTCAATATGCCAATAGCGGCAATGCCTATGGGAATGACCGGGCCCTGCGGATTCGGTTGGATGTGCGTTCGTCGAATCATCTCAACGATATTTAACGTGAAACCGGAATGAAGTTTCTGTCCATCAAAACTTGTGCGCATCATGGTTAGCATCTCCTTTCTCAATTTAGCGCGGGCGCGGCTGAGTCGCATGGTAATCGCATGGGGGGATGCTCCAAGAAACTGTGCAATCTCTTTGCAACTCAGTCCTCCCAAGTAGTGGAGCGATAAGACTTGCCGGTGTATCTCGGGCAACTCGGACAAAGCGTCCCGGAGCGTTTGATGGAGCGCCTCCTCGTGATGGGAGTCGATTGAAATCTCGTCAAACCGCTCTTTTGCTTGGTCGGAAATATACTCTCCATCAGGACGGCTCGCCTTGGAGCGCAAGAAATCTTTGCACGAATTGGAAGTGATCGCGTAAAGCCATGACAGAAACCTGTCCCAGCGTTTCAGCGTGCGAAGTTTCCGATACGCCTTGAGTAAGACCTCTTGGGTCATGTCTTGCGCGTCGTGGAAATCGCCGAGTTTGGCGTAAGCCAGCGCATAGACGCTGCCTTTGTACTTGTCAACAAGCAAGCCAAACGCAGCGGCGTCTCCGTCGAGGCATTTCTGAATGATATGACCGTCTTCCGTTCGCATGGATTTCTACCTCTGCCGTTGCCGTTTGGATGTTAGACGCACGTCATCGTCCAAATGTCACACATAACGCACAATTTTTTATTTTTTGACGGGATTGATATTTTGAGAGGAGAGAGTGTTGAAGGGAAGGAATCTCAGCGCGGCCGCCTGTCAGGGCATGTAGTTCATCAAGCGGTTTTACAAATCTATACTCAGCACCGGTTAATTTTGCGCAATTGTGCACCGAAGGCTTGTAGGAGATCAAGCGAATGAAGAGTGAGTGCGATAGAGATCTTCTCCGAATCGCGACGGTCGGGAATCGGAGGGATCTCTGTGGAAACTCTATCGCGGTCACCATCCGTTCCTTGATCTCAGTTGATACCGCCTACCACCCGCAAAATTCGCGCTCCATTTCTTGACACTTAAAAAGCGCAACTTCCAATAGCGTAGAGTATAACCCTTGAAATCGCCTGTCAGATCTTGGCAATCAAAACTGGACTCCTGCAAAGATGCCGGGCCACACGCGAATCGTTACGTCATCTTTCCGGTAAACACGATCGAATGCCGAACTGAAGTCCGACGTGTCTAACCGATCCGACGCGAGGACATTAAGCGAAATTCCGCCAAAGACGCTGAACCACTTTTGCTTTTCCCATCCGAGTGCGAAGCGAAGCTTATGCAGCAAGTCGTGTTGGTACCGCCACCAATCGTCCCAATCTTCGGTATAGGCCACCGGACGTATTGTGGCATCGATATTCACGAATATGCGATTGTGGAGGGGAATGTGTCCGCCGATTCCGAACCCGAATGATACGCGGTCGCGGTCCCAATCACCGCCATACCTCGCCGACCTGCTCCCCCATTTGTCAACGTCGGGGTGAATCCCAACCATGAGAAGACTATACATATGACGACTTCCGATGCGAAATCCAAGATTCAGCGCTTCCGTATCGCTGCCCCACAGTTGGAAGTGCAGCGGGTTGTCTCCTACGAAGTTGATTAACCCAATGGGTACGCCGGACATACGCCCGGAAACATTGAGAACGCCAATCTGCGTTCCCTCTACATGACCGGCGACGTTCAGCAACCCTATCTGCGTACCGATAGAGCCGTGTGCAATGTTGAATGCGGCAATCTGCGTACCTGCCGCCGATACACCCGGTTCTCGGTGCAGTCCAAGCGCGTCGTTGCCGAATAGGCTCAATTGTGTGCCCTCCAGATTGCCAGCAATATTTGCGCCGTATGCAGCCTGCAGGCTTCGGCGCTCCACGGTTCTTCCGACGACGTTCAGTCCTCCTGCCCCCTGAAATCCGTCGAGCCTCCCAACACCGAAATTGGCACCAAGCGCTAGTTGAATTCCCGTTATGTCTTTGCTGACGAAGTTCCCGGCTACTGCTCCTTGAAAGCCGTCAAGGTCACCGCCGATTATGTTGAGCCCCATGGCTGCTTGTGCGCCTCTTGCACTTCCACCGATGAGATTCCCGCCTCCAGCGATTTGAATACCGCTCAAGTCGCCGCCCCCGACGTTCAGCCCAACCGCCCCCTGAAGCGCCGCCGCATTCCCGCCAACTATGTTGCCGCCGAACGCCAACTGTAAACTTCGACCTCGAGCATGTTTTCCAACGATGTTTAATCCGAGCGCCGCTTGAATTCCCTCTAGATCGCCGCCAACGATATTGGCTCCTCCGACGAGTTGAGCGCCGCGTGCTTCGATGCCTTTCATGTTTAGCAGCCACCCCAATTCAAGACCATCGAGCTTGGCATGGTAACCTGCTATGATATTAAGGGAAAGATTGGTCGTTACGTTATATTTGAGGTCGAGCAATCCGACCGTACTTATCCACGGTAGAAGAGAAATTGTCATCGGTAGATGCACTTCTGCGCTCTTCCTCTCCGGCGGGGACGGCACCTCGATAGCGCGAGTGGGTTGCGACGGTTGGACAGGGTTGATGATTCGGGAGATGAGACCTTGATTATTCAGCACGGTCGGATCAACTCCTTGATTGTTGAACAACGAGATGTATTTTCCGTTATAGAATACACGAGGTGTGATCTGCTGTGGGAAGTGTGAAACTTGGGACAAGTGTGAATGCCAATCTTCGATGCCGCGTGTGACGTAGTCCAATAATCCCAACACGGTGACCGTTCCATCGTCCCCCGCAGCCCCGGGGTGACGCAATCCTTCCAGCAGGAAATACGTAAACAGGCCATGCTTTAGTTGTGGAATTTCAGGCGCCCACTGGTTGCTATCACAGGCGGTAAAGATGATATTGCTCTCTTCACTGTAGCGTGAAAGCGCTGACACAAAGTGCTTTTTGGGCGCCACACGACACGCATCGACGATGACGAACCGGTGTTTTGCTTTGGCGCTGTTTAAGATGGCAAACAGATTTTCGAGACTAATCCCGCCGTCAGCCAGCGGTTCCGACGCATCCATCGGCAGAAAATAGCTTGTACCGTCGATGTCTTCCCCATGTCCGGAGAGATAAACGGTCAGGAGGTCAATCGTTTTAACCTGAGCGTGCCGTCGAAGTTGACTGATGATGTTTATTTTGGTAGGCTGGATCAGACTATCGGGCGTCATCAATGTCACGGTAGCACCTGCCTCTCGGAACACCTCGGCGACGGCTTTTGCGTCGTCAGCGGCGTACTTGAGCGGCTGCAGCGGAGGTGCATACGCATCCACGCCGATAACGATAGCCCAACGCTGTTGGTCAACTCCGCTGGATGCGCCGAGTTGGAGATTGCCGCCACCAGCGGTGACCAAATCTCGCTGGCTGACCCTCATTGATTTTCCGTTTATTGACGAAAGAATGAGCGTTTCGCTTAGTTGTATTGAAGAATCATTAGGAAGAAATGTTTCATCAAAGCGATTCTCGGGTCCTGCCAAGATGGGTTGCCACGCGAGATTCCACTGTTCATGGTCCTTCTGGAGCTGTTGAGCGAGTTGCCGGTAGGTCAATTCATCAGATAGAGGCATCCTAACCAGGCTTTGTGAACGGGGAACCATCGCACGATAAATCGAATAGGTCATTGCGCTAACGGGCAGATAGGTGTTGCGGATCGGGATACGTATTTCGTGAACGACCTGATTGTAAGCGGAAGCGGCAAGAAGCAGCGCAAAATCGGCGGATTCATCCAAAATGTCTTCCGTGTGACTCACGATGGGCATCTGATGTAAATTTTCCGATGGTGTGTCCGTGACAGGCGCTCCCTTGGGTCGTCCCAAACGAATCTCTCGGAGTATGTCACCCGAATAACAGGTGTCAATGATACAGACAATCTCTCGCGTGGGAAGTTCTTGAAGAAGGACGTTGAGTTCATCATCCAGCAGATAGGTCTGGGGTGACGCCAGATTTGCGTCTACGGGCAGCAAGGCTTCGTCGTTTCTATCCGGGTATCGTCCTTCTGCTTCATCGCCCGGAAATGTCCCGAGCCTATCGATTATCTGTGTTCCATGCCCGCTAAAATAGAAAAGAAAGCTGTCAGACGGTTTCAAACGTCGGCTCAGTTCTCGAAATTTATGCTGAATCTGCCGCTTGTTCGGATTGGTCAGGATGTGGCTTCGTTCTTCGGAAACGCCGTGCGCGGCGAGCATCTCCTTCATCAACTTCAAATCGTTTGGCGGAGCGTCAAGTTGCAAGTTCGGATTTTCGTAGTCCCAAACCCCGACAAGGATGGCGTGTTGCTCGGCAATGACGGGCAGCGACAGAGTTAGCAAGAGGCTGCCAATCTGGAAGAACAATCGAATGGTTGGCTTCAGGCTAGTTTGAAGCATCGTCCGCCTCCTTTGCAAAATCATCCATCAGTTTTAGGAGAGATTTCCAATTAAGTTCGAGTTTTTTCTCCAATACTTCCCGATCGGTTGCAGTTAGAGAACCCAGTCTGAGTCGGGCTTGATAGAGTTCGACGATCTTGGCGTGCATCGCGATGTCGTCGGGATGTGTTTTCAGAAACGATTCAACCGTTTCTATGGAAGCCGAGAGTTGCGCTGCGTCTGATTGATCGGGTACAATCAGAAATTCTAGCATTCCTTCAGCCGACAGGGGCGGAGTTATTTGTCCAACGTGTTGACCGCCCTTTTGTGCACCCCACTCAATAGGTAAGTTCAATGGGATGAGATAGACTGATACACCTAATAACAGAACTGCAAGACATACTGCGGATGGTGCCCAAATCGGCACGGGCGTTTTCAATTGGCTAAGAATCCCCGTCCAGAATGAGCGTTGCCGCATTGACGGAAACGGCGGCGGCGCCATGGAGTTAGCGCCGGACCGGATGGCTTCGCCGAGATCTCTCAGCGTCTCCTCTGTTCCCTGAAAGATTCGGTTTTTCCGTTCACACTCCGCACACTCCTTGAGATGTCTCCGAATCTCGGAAGGTATCTCTTTGTCAATTAAGTATAGCAACTTTTCCTGTATTTGATTGCATGTCATCGTGCCTTAACCCCCTTTCCACAATGTGCATTGAATCTACTAATCCGCGGCAAGCAGATTAGAATCGTTAAGAGCCTGTTTGAAAATCTATTCTTTGTGTCATAATTTGCCCTGAAACCGAGTTTTTCATCAGTACTCCTGTCGGTTACGATCAACCGACTAATCAAGAAGAAATCAACTGATAGGGCAAGTTCAAATTTTTCTTAGAACCGTCATCTCCCCGTAATCAGAAATCAATTCAAGTTTATCTCCCCTCCGTTTCCAAGTTCCAGTATCTGTTTCTCCCTCTATACCCAAAGGATTATTGCTGAATATAGTTAATCTGTAAGAGTCCTCGTCAACAGAATATGACCCCATCCTGTCAACCTCTATTCTTACACCATCCCCGCTAACTTCAAATCTTACACCATCTTCGTCAATTTCTACTCGTCGTATACTGACAACGTCAATTTCTACCCATGTACCGTCGTTGTCAACGTCAACTCTTATACCGTCACCGACAACTAATGCACTCCAAAATCCGTTATCATGAAATATAATCTTAAAGCCTGTAGATGCATCGTACCAGGTACCGTGCCAATCCTCTTGGTAATCTGACTCGCCTTGATAAACGTGAACATCGCAAGCTAGAATAGATAACATTACTAATAGCGTGAAAAGGCACATTCTTATCACTTTAGTTTTCCTCCAGTTGTACAACTATACTTATGACTCTTCCAAACAAGATTTAAACACGTTGACGAGAAACTGAGTTTTTCCTTAAAAACTCGGTTGTTGACCTGATAATTCCATCGTACATTAGAAATCCATCGTTATGCCGAGGTAGGGTATGAACGGCAACTGATGGTTGGCTTCCTTCTCAATCTCAGACTCGCCAACGTACCCTTCGCTAGATGAAGGGATAACTGAAGGATGGGAAAAATCAAAGATGTTTTTCCTATTGTAGACATTCATCAACTCTAGAAAAACTCCCATCTCCCACCGATCGAAAATGAACGTCCTTTTGACGCGGATGTCGAGTCGATGATACGGCGGCACGCGAAGCGAATTGACTTCGCCCAAGACGGGTATAGCAGAAACCTCTGTCACTTCGCCGTACTTCGGATCCTGTTTCTTCTCTTCACGGCGGGTAAAGCCAATAGTGGGTGTGTATGGATTACCCGTAGAATATCGCCACTTCGCACCAATTTCCAATGCGGGCGTCAAATTGTAACTTCCCGCGAGCGTTGCCACATGCGGCTGGTCATAGGGATGCAGGTTCAAGGCGGATTCAGGTTGGTCACGTCGTAGCCACCGGGAGTAGGCGTAACTAAGAAATCCGAAGAATCGATCGCCTTGACGATGCCGCAGCAAAATCTCTGTTCCGCGTGCAAACGCTTCACCTTGATTAAGGTATTTCGAGGCATCATCTGCCGTGATGAGATGGGCGTGGCTCTTGTAATAACCCGCGAGTTTCAAGTGGGTTGACGCCGAAATCTCCTGTTCAAGTTCGAGCACGTAGTGTTTCCCTGTACTCGATTTGAGCCTGGGGTTGCCAGCCCCGGGCAAAATCTGCAGCGGCTGTGGTGCCTGATTATAATCCCCGTACAAGAGACGAACACCAAGACCGCCCAACACCTGAAGCTGGAGACTTGCCCTTGGATCGACAGAAAACTCGTCAGTAAAATTCATATATGTGGGCCGAAGCCCAATCGCGGCAGATACGAACGGAACAGGAGTGTAACGGGCTTGCAGGTAGCCTTCAAGGTGGGTGAGCCGCTGCGAGACATCTATCTTGTTAAAGTCATCCTCATCAAAGTCGACACGCGCGAAAGTCAATAAATCCTGGTCAATCTCGTCCTGGTCAGACAAAAAACTCGAAACCTTCCCGGTGCCCATCGAAAAGAGAATACCTGACTCAAGCTGATACTTCGAATTCAATCTGTAAGTCAAGTCTTCACGAAGTTGATAGGTTGGCTGCGTATTTTCAAACAGAAAGTTAGGGCTATCAAGCGTACCGTGCGCCACGCGTATAAGGCTATCGTACCGGGAAACCGTGAAATGTGAGGTGAGCTGATCGGTAAGCCGGGAGCGAAGATGAATCCCCTGTGCAGAAAATCCTGCCTTATGAGCGTAATACTCAATCTCAGCGTGCTCTCCAAACTCAGCGTGCGCTTCAAATGCGCCTTCAATATTGAAGTAGTCACTCGTGGCGAACGCATTGAGGGTCAATTGATGGACTTCGTTCAGATCATAACTTACACGTGCCTGATAGTCCCAAAAACGCGGTAATGCCAAATTCGGTCCAAATTCCACTTCTTCATCCGCATCAAGATCGATAAACAGCGGTACCAACAGGTCCAAGTAACTTCGTCGGGCTGCAACATACCACGTACCACGCTCTCCCAATGGTCCTTCCACCATTCCCTCGGAATACAACATGTTGATGTTGAACTTTCCGGCCAATCGCTCCCGATTGCCGCGGCGCGAATGGATATCAATAACTGCCTGAGCGTCCGCGCCAAACTCCGCTCCGAAACCACTCGCATAAACGTCGATCCCTTTGATGACCTCGGTACTGACAGTTGAAACGAGTCCCCCGAAATGGTACGGATAGCCGATTGGCAAGCGATCAAAGTAAAAAACGTTATCGTCCGGACCACCACCGCGTATGAAGAGGGCGCCGCTGAAATCCGTTGCGACGCCGATTCCGGGTAACGTCGGCAATGCCCGCAATGCATCGCCAGCCGTCCCCGGCATCTGTTTGATTTCGCGGGCTTCCATATTCTTTCGACTCACCGTCGCCGGAAGTCTCTCTGCCGTAACGGGAACTTCCGGGAGCGTAAACGGGATGGTCTCAAGATAAAGTTCCACCGTAGTGGCCTCTCCCGATACAACGGTGACAGTAATTCCGTCCTTCACACCGTATCCTTCCGCTGATACGTTAAGTGCGTAATCACCCGGCGGTAGGTTTTCAAACCGAAATTCTCCCACCGAATCTGTTATTACCGCTTGATTTTTCTCACGTAACCGAACCTGCGCTGAATTGATGCGGCTACCGCTGTCCTTACGGTAAACCGTTCCGAAAATGTCACCGGTGTCTTGCGTAAAGCCATCAGCCGCAAAAGACAGAGAAAGATTCACTAACCATATCACGAGAAGGTGAGTTACTGCGTTGGCTTTCATCGTTCCACTCCTTTCATTTCGCGATACTGTGAAATTGATGGTGAGTCACATGGACTAACCTTCTGCGAAATAGGGTTCCAATTGTGTGGCTAGTTGCCCCCTTGCATGGTGAAGGCGGCTCTTTACCGTGCCCTTTCGGATGCCCAGACGTTTGGCAATCTTTTTCTCGGAGAGTTCCTCAATGTAGAACAACCAGACCACCTGCTGGTGAATCAGGGGAAGTTCAAGAATTGCGTCTCGAACCGCCTCCGACCTTTCTTGTGCAAAAACGACCGTTTCAGGTGGCTGGGCGGTTGATGGAAGACCTCGAATCAGATTGTCGTTCAACGCTTCATCATCAAGACTGCCCGCTGAAGTGCTCTCAACTGTCCCTTCGCGGCGCGACCAATTCCAAGTCACATTTTTTGCGATTTCGTGCAGCCACCCGAGGAACTCGGTATCGCTTCTTTCGACTACCTTGTGCAAATTTTCGTGCGCGATAAGAGCGACCTCGTTCGCAATATCCCTACGGTCTTCAGGCTGACTGTGTCTATAGTAGATGCGGCACAGGTCACGGACGAATTGGGTAATCTGCTCTACATAATTCCCAATATCTCTTGGCACGATGTCCTCCTATTTGGTTAAGTGTCGTAGGGTAGAAAAAGGTTCAATGGGATATAATTTTTCTTCGGCGGGGTTGATTATTGGAGAGGGGATTAGAGTTGAACGGATAGACGAGGGTGTTCGATTGTGCCGGCAGTCGTTCATGAACACCGGCCTTCGCTGGCGAGGTGGGCCTCTGCAAGGTCGCCTTACTCCGACACGAAGGAAAGAATCGTGGCTGCTTCCATGGCGTCCCAGTCTACTTCCAAACCAAGACCTGCACCAGAAGGGGCGTAAGCGTAGCCGTCGACTTTCGTGCGAATTACATCCTTCATGCCGTATTCATACGGCTCAAAGGGAACCGACTGCTCAAAGTAGGTGCAGTTGTCGTGTGCCAACATGAGGTGCAGGTTGGCTGCCGAGACAAGGCTGTAACCCCACGACATAATTTCGCACTTCATTCCAGCGGCTTCGGTGAGGGCAATCGCTTTGTTCGTCTGCGTTATTCCGCCCATCATGGCTACGTCCGTTCTCGCACGTCCCCACGCTTTGGAACGGATGGCTTCTCCATAAGTATGCAAGTCTTGGAACCAATTCCCGGAGGGGATTATGGGAATCTTCACCCGGCTGGTTAACTCTCTATACCCATCAAGATCGGAGTCGTGCAGAGGCGCTTCAAACCACGTGAAGCCCATGGCTTCTAGCTCTTGGGCGACCCGCAGCGCACCGTCACGGTCGTAGTTGTTCTCGGCGTCAAGCATAAAGGCAACATCGTTGTCGGGGTACTGTTTGCGAACGGCGCGTGCAAGTGCGAGATCGAGTTCGGGGATGCACCATGTGTGAAATTTGATGGCTTTGAAACCTTGGGAGATTAACGCTTCGGCGTTTTTCAGATAGGATGCCACGTCTTCAAAAAGCGGAGTGCTCGCATAGGCAGGAATGGATTCTCGAGCGCCTCCAAGCAAACGGTATAGCGGCATGTTTGCTGCTTTACCGGCGAGATCCCAAAGCGCGATGTCTATGGCGGCGAGCGACTGAGGCGGGAGGGGGAACACGCGCGGTCGGATTTCATGCCAGATGAATTCACGCAGCAGCGGATCTTTACCCACCAATATGGGCGCCAAGTGGCGTATCGATTCAGCGGTATACCGCTCAAAATCGTATGATGTCGCATTCCAGACACCGCCGACTCCCTCTACGCCCTCGTTCGTGTAGATTCTGACGATGGTGTTCGTCGAATATTGATCCGGCAGATCATCTGACCACGTAAAGCGGTCAACCGGCGGTGCCACGGCGCGCACTTCAACTTTGGTGATTTTCATCCGGGAGTTTCCTTGAAAGTTTTGATAAAATAGATCAATTCTCTGCTGAATTAATGGTTTATTTTCCAAAAAATGTGGTTTAGTGTTGGGTGCCGGTGCGGTTAGAAACCGCACCTACCGGCGTGGTAGAACAGTTTATTGTGCCAGTCTCGTAAGCATTAAATTCTTAGCGAATAGACCAATTAGGAACCACCCTTGAGTTCATCAAGGATTTCGGTGATCTTGTCCCATGTCATGTCTTCTACAAAGATACCTTCCTTCATCCTACGTTCTCTTTCACGATGCTCAGGTTCTCCGGGAATGAGTATCTCTGTAAATCCGGGTGCCACGCGGCTCGACTTGACGTAATTCAGGAATTCCCTTACCTCGGTTTCAAATTGCTGTTGACCGACAAACGCTTCCGGATTGATCGCCAATATGAATGTAGCATTGCCCCACCGATCGGCATCCGCACGGCTGCATCCACCTCTGCTTAGCGCTCCCGATAAAATATCCACGATCAGACCGAGCGCAAATCCTTTGTGTCCGCCTACGGGGATTAGGCTACCGGGCGGAGGGCCGTCAAGCGCATTCGCGTCCGTCGTAGAGCGTCCTTCGCTGTCCACAATCCAACCTTCGGGAACAGGCTCGCCTCGCAAAGCTTTGACCGCTACTTTACCGGCTGCGACAACCGTCGGTGAAATGTCAATCATAACAACTCCACCAGAACTCGGAACCGCGTAGGACATCGGATTCACCGAAAGCCGACGCTCCAGGCCGCCCCAGGGCGCCACTCCCTGGGCACCGCCGTGCCCGTTCACGGTCACGAATCCCACGAGTCCCTGATCGGCGATCATCTGGGTATACTCGCCGAGACGGCCAAGATGGCTGCAATTTCGCAAGCTTACCGCAGAAAGCGCCCCTTGTTTCGCCTTTTCGATTGCCAACTGCGCGGCTCGCCAGCCCATCAGTTGACCGACGCCCCAATTGCCATCAAGTACCGCATGGGTATGACTCTCCGTAACGACGTCTAAGTCCGCGCCTAGCACGATCTCGCTTCGTCGAATCATGTCCACATAATTGGGAATGACCCGCACGCCGTGTGAATCGTGGCCGACCAAGTTGCTATCGACCAAATGGTCTTGCAGTCGTTGCACTTCGTCCGCCGTGCCTCCCAAAAGGGAAAACACATCGTGCACTGTCTGTTTTAACTCAGTTACACCAAAATTCGGCATATGTATATTAAACCTCCGTGATTATCCTAGCAATACAAGACACATCTCAACAATTGGGGAATGGTACTTCTACTTTGGCGGCAGATGATAGCCGTCCTTCATAACTTGAATCCGGTAAAGGGTGTTTCCTGCCGTGACGTACAGGGTTTTGCTCGCGTCACCTCTGCCAAATGCCACATTCGTCGGCACCGCTCCCGTCGGAATTCGCGCCAGTTCTTTTCCCGCGGGCGAATAGACGTTTATCCCGGGACGGGTCACATCACGCACAGCAACGTAAAGATTACCGTCGATATCCATCACCAAGCCGTCCGGACCATCTTCCGGGTAGTAATCAACCAATACTTCCCGAAATGTTGCGGTTCCGTCCTCCGCCAGGTCATACGCCAGTAGTGCCATTCGTCCCTTGTTCGTGGACGCGCCAGTGGGAAGCCTATCGAAACCGGTCGCGCCGTTGTCGTTACTGACGACGTAAAGCGTTTTCTGGTCAGGGACACAGCCACGCCGTTTGGCTTTCCCGCGTCCGTGATGTTGAGGTGAATCGAGCCATCCGGATCAATTCGATATACGCCCATCACGGGTTGATCCACCGGTTCATGTCCGAGGTAGCGTGGATCGCTGAAGTAGATGCGTCCTTTTTCATCAATCGTGATATCGTTGGGTGCATTGAATGGTCGTCCTTCGTACAGTCCCGCGATGATTTCACTCTTTCCTGTCGCCATATCCGTCCGGGTGACGCGGCGTCCACCATAGTCCGCACCCTCCGCGACGATCATCCGCCCCTGAGCGTCAAATTTGATCCCGTTGGACATGCCGCTAGGGGAGCGGTAGACAGTGGTTTCACCGGTGTTGGGATTAAATTTCCAGATATGTCCTGCCTGCATACCCGACTCATAAGTAAAAGTGATGTCGCTAAAGTAAACCATTCCATCAAATGAAACGGCGGGACCTTCCGTGAAATGCGCGCCATCGAATAATTTCTCCAGCTTGGCGTCAGGGGATATAATGCTCGCGTCTCCACTTGGCGTGGATTCTATCGCGTACGCCGTCAACATCCCCGCTGCCATGAGGCTGCTAATGAGGGCAAACATGAGGAACCGACGGTTTATTTGAAGTAGCCAATTGACCAACATATTATGCTCCTTTCTTTCTGTCGTGTCATGGTATTGAAGTGCACAGATTCTAGCAGACCGGTTAAAACCCATCAAGGAAAAGTCTCGGTCTATCTTAAAACTAATAGGCCTTTACGCACTGCGATAGGTTCGGTTTCCTAACCGAGCCGGTATTTATTCAGTCATATAGGTGCGGTTGGAAACCGCACCTACCAGTTTTGATTGGATTCGGGGTAGTTAATACTCGCAACCGGCGAAATGTGTGTAAATATGAAGGCAATAGGCTTTATGCTCCGGACTTTGGTGGCGAGAAGGCATGGCAGATTATGGTGTCGCGCCCGGCATCGAATCAAAGCCGAGCAACCGTTTGAGCGCTGGAGATGCGCGGGCAATCACTTCGTCCGAAGCCAGTTTCAGGTGGTCCTGTTGCGGTTTCATGAACGCGCGGCAAAAGAAGCCGAGCAAGCCGACACGGTCTACATCGGTGTGATTTGCCGATGAGCCGTGCCAAAGCGCTCCATTGACAATCATCACTGATCCTTTCGAACCGCAAACCTGCACTTCATCATCGTATTTGACGTCTGGTTCCGGTCCACCCTTGAGCCGTAGATGGCTGCCCGGTACACACCGCGTAGCTCCATTCTCAAGCGTAAAATCATCAAGTAACCAGACGCTGTTGGCGACGAGCGGAAAACTGGGGCGGGGGTCGGGCATCAACCGCAAAGGATAGTCTATGTGCAAATGTCCATTAGGCGCACCGGGACCGATGATGTTCACGGTAAATGAACTAAGCGTGCAGTCGCCGCCAAGAAGATATTCCATAGCAGCTAAAACACGCGGATGCTGGATTGCTCGTTCAAACGGCTCGCCTTTGTTGACCAAGTTCCACACGCGCTGCGCTCGATTATCCAGATACATCGACCCGCAGCCCGATGTTCTTTCATCCGTAGCTAACGCAACTGACAACCGACGAAGTTGGTTGACCTCATGAATCGGAATCACGTCTCTTAGGAGCGTGAAACCTTGTCCATCCAACTGTGTTTTCTCCGTATCCGTTAGCATACATCAACCTTGCGATTATACAGTTCTGAGGATTGCCTTTCCTTACGAAATCATTACATCCAAGATGAGCAGTCAAAACAACCTAGCGAAAATCAGTTTAGCAACAGGCACAAGATAAGTCAAGCCCGTAAATGCCGTTGTGGTATAGCGTGGTTCATGCTAGTATAATGACGCGCTGTGGCAGTTTCAGTTCAATATTTATACTCGTACCGGACATTGAGTCTCGTAGTGTGTGAAAACATCCCTATTGGAGAAAAACTATGAAAACATATCGTGCCGGAGTAATCGGTCTAGGCCGCATGGGTAGCACCTTTGATGATGAAATGACCCGTGGCGGCTCTCTGTTCCTTCCCTATTGCCATGCCCCGAGTTACGACGCCGCTCCGAATGTCGAGTTGGTGGCTGGCGCTGATATTCATGACGAGCAAGCCGCCATTTTTGGCGAGCGCTGGGGGCTTGCCTCCGACCATATTTATAGTGACTACGGGGAGATGCTAGACAAAGAACGTCTGGACCTCGTCAGTGTCTGTACAACTGCTCGCATCCGCCCGGTCATTGTGCGGGATGCTGCCCGTGCCGGTGTGAAGGCTATCTGGGCGGAGAAACCGATCTCGTTGAGTTTGAAAGAAGCGGACTACATGATAGAAGTCTGCAGCGAGCACGGAGCGGCGTTGGCGGTTAACTGTGCACGGCGCTGGAACCCCTTCTTTAGCGAGGCGCGACGCTTAATCGATGAAGGCCATCTCGGTGACATTTTACAGGTGACCGTCTACGCGGCATGCGGGCTGTCTCACAACGGTAGCCACGCTATAGATATCTTGCGCTATATGGCGGGTGGGAATGCTAAGTGGGTTTTCGGGGAGATGGAGTCGGATGAAGCCGCCGCTGGCGATAACGATTTGCAAGGAAACGGATATATGGTTTTTGACAACGATGTTCGAGCATATTTGCGCAGCATGGTAGGCGGCGCTGCATATTGGGAAGTTGATGTCATTGGGACGACCGGACGGATCCGGTCCTTGAACGACTCGGAGGAGTTCGAGTTGATCCAGATGGTTCCCGGTATCGGGAGTGTCAAAAACACGCCGGCCAAGATTCCCTTCCCTATGCCGGCACGCGTTCAAGGAATGGGTCTGACCATCGTTGCGGACCTCATCAACGCCATTGAAACTGGCGAGCCGCCGAAGTGTTCCGGTGAGGACGCACGGGCGGCGTTAGAAATCGCGATTGGGCTGCGTGAGTCGCATCGCCGGGGCGGCGTAAGAATTGATCTTCCGCTTGCGGATCGGAGTTTGCGCATCGAATCAAGTGAAATTCGCGGCGACTCGGTACCAGCCCGGATCCGTCGATTGCAAACTCGCGGGTAGCGGAGGTGTAGGAAGTTTCGCACAGATGTTCGTCAGATTGCCTGGAATGTGTTTGTTGATATAATTCTGCGCAACAGCGATACGAAATCTCACGCCTTGCGCTTTTCAGCATACAGACTAAGTTCGCTGCTTAGTCGTTGCAGTGTCCAATGCTCTTGCAACGCCTGGTGAATCATCTGTTGTGCCGTGAAAGGTACGTTTCCTCCGGTAGGTGGATCTGAATCCAGGTTGGTCGGAAATGAATAGCCGTCTGCTACTGCCGCGATGATGTCTCTTAAGGTTCGAGCTGAGACAACGTCCTGTTCAATCCTGTCTAGGAGGATAGGATATACTTTCTCGATCATGGCCTGCCGATCGATGGATTCCATTGGGCGCCCAAACGCGGACGAGATTTGGACTAAATTGGCAATTCGATCTTTATCGGATACGTTGGTTCCCGCGGCATGAAACAACGCGGGGCTAAGGAAGACGACATCTCCTTTGCTAAGCGGAATTTGCGATTTCTGTTCATCAAAGAATGCCGCGAAGTCCTCCTCATGGAAGGCCAAATATCCAGCCGGGAATTGATGTGAGAATGGAAGGAACATTGTTGGTCCCGATTCGATCGGCATGTCGCTGTGCGCTATGCTTCCCTGCAGCGTCAGGAATTGCGACATAAGGTGAGCATGAACGGGGAATTTAGCGGCAGCCTTGGCGGACTGAAAGCCTAGGTGGTAGTCCCGGTGGGGAGATTGTGCTTGTCCGCCCGGCTTCACATTGTTCACTTGAGCGGTGATTTGGTAGTAGGGACCTAACCAGGCTTGAGCGGCGAGAGAGAGCAGTGAATTGCCGTAGTATTCAATGAACAAATCGGGAGCGGCGAGACAAGCCTTCTGAAAAGAGTTCCAAATGCGTTCGTTGTCGCCGAAATGATCGCCTACGTCGCCAAGTGATGACTTTTCGTCCTCAATAATCTGCATGAAAACGGCTGTCATACCATCAATGACAGCCGCGTCCCGAAATGCGCCGCGAATAACAAAAATCCCGGGCCCGTCCCTCAGGCAACGTCCCAATTCCGCCTTGAGTTCGGACTCTGCCTTCCCATCTATAATCCCTTCTCTCAGTGAGTCGCCCCGATAGATGACGATTTTCTGTTCGACGCTTTCTGCAAATCGGTACACTGCCAAATCCGCGGTTTGGTCGCAGATTGCCCGAAATCGGCCAAGCTCGATATCTCCAGAACTGAAGTGCTGTGGCAATTGGGCCCCAAAGATGAGGGATGACACGCTTCGATTCACCTCATTTCAGCTGTACTCTTCTCTCCAATAATCCTTATGATAGTATCGGTAGGTTTCTAACCCTTCAGTCGGAAGTTCGTCAAACTTATCAAATGGTGCGGGTGGGGAATATACAAAGGGTGCTTCATCGTCTGGTATATAGTCGGCTTGCTTCCGCAGTTCGATACACGCCCGAAGGACATCCTGTTTCAAAGGAATATATTCGGGCACGTGCGGCCCGTGTGCGGATTCCACGCCAGCGGTTCTAAATTCGTAGTATATGACGCGCCTCAACCGCGGCGACGTATTTACAGGTGAACCGTGCAACATTCGTATCTCATGGAACAGCACGTCGCCGGGCTGCATGTAGACGGGCACAGACTCGGGCAACTCGAACTCCTCGGTTTTGAAGTATTTCATTGCCTGTTCCTGACTCCACCGATGACTGCCCGGTATAGCCCACACGCACGTGTCGTGATCCGCCTCATCAAGATAAAAATCCACGTTGAAAATCGGAATATCGGTGGCGCATTCTACTGCGGCATCCCGGTGCCAGGGAGTGCTAATGCCCTCATTCGGCATTTTATAAATCATGGCATCCCACGTGGGGATGAGATCTGGTCCGGTGAGTTTCTCGACAGTCCTGAGGATATAGGGGTGTGCAAGTAACACTCGAAAAGGGTCGTCTTTATCTACCACATAGTCAATCCGTTTTAGCGTGCTCTTACCTGTTAGCCTTCCCGGTTGATATCCGTAGTCTGGGCCCGGCTGTTCCGGATTTCCGTTGACCATCAGTGTGTGCGATGCATCCCGCAGGCGCTTCTGCTCCTCTGAACTCAAGACATTTTTGAGTATCAAATAACCGTTTTCGTTAAAAAACTGAACCTCTTCGTCAGTGATAACGGTCTTCGGTTGAGTACAGGCTGATGAAGTAGACATATTGAATCCTCCGTGAGTAATTGATTTGGGTCTTTTATGAATCTGAAATTGAAAGTTTATGTTGGGTGAGAATTTTTGACGAGGCCCTACCGTTGGCTCCGCGTTTCCTTGCATTTTGTGACAGGTCTAATCGTCCCCCAAGTGTTTCCTGAAGAACGTTTCCGATTTGTTGCCGCCCCAACCGTGTTCACCGGGATGCAAATCGAGTTCGAGTTGATCGCTTGCATCGGCAGCCTCGTAAATCTTTGACAACTGCTGATAGCATTTCATCGCCGTATCGACTTTGAAACAGGTATCGTTTGCGCCGATGTCGATTAACAGAGGTCTGGGAGCAATTAACCCCTGCAAGTCCGGAAGATCCACATACTTGAAAAGGCTGGGCGCGACCTGCATGCCGCAGTAATTGACATCGCGGATGCCGAAAGCAGCCCAGAGATCGCTGTAGCATATTATTTCCGTCGCTTTGATTCGATCATCGCACAGCGCCATCCACAATGCCATGGTTCCGCCGCCGCTCAACCCCATGACACCCAACCGCTCCTCGTCGACTGGCTGGGTGGAAATCACCACGTTCGTAGCCGCTTTGCCGTGCGCCACGTTGATTGAAAGTGAGGTCATTCCCAGCATCGTCGCGTGGAGATAGTAGAGGTTACACCAGTCTCGCGCCCCGGCGACCGAGTTATGGTTGGGTTTGTTTCTATCGTTCCGCTCACCAAAACCGATCCAATCAATGGCATAGGTAACGAACCCCTTCTGTGCCATGACTTCACCGTAATTGTAGTTGTTATTGGCGATAGCCTGACGCAGGTCGGGACTGGAGTCGTTTCCCATGACCGGTTCTTTTCCAAATGCACCGTGTCCATGGCAGCACAGCACGGCAGGTCGTTTTTCGGTTTTCTTCAAATTTGTCGGCAGGTTAACGAGCAGCGTTGCGGAAAGATGCTTTTGAACGTCGATAATCCAACGTTGCTTGACTAGCTCTTTATCCTCCCATTCAGCTATCATCTCAGGGTTTGCATCGACTGCTGGGGGTGGTTCGCCAAGGGTTGCAAGAACTTTGGGTAGCGTGCTCCTTTTCCAGTCCGAGAAGTCGCTTTGGTCCTTGCCGGAAAATTGACATTCAGGGCGGTGTTCTTTAACCAGATCGATGAACATCTGTTGTGGGCTTAGGTTTCTCGTAGTCATGGTCCAAAATATCGGTTTATCGCATTATTCAAGATTCCGAACTCTCAGCTTTGTGACGCTGAACTAAGTGTGCGCCGTCCGAACGTCTTCGGAGTCCGCTCAGCAATCCCCCGGGGTCAAAGGGCAGCTTGGATGGTGCTTCACAAGGCCAACTCTGGGCGCCAGTGTGTTTGTAGGCGCTCTTCAATCAATTTTCGTGCAGGTTGAAATGTTCGAGTGGAAAAAATCTAGAAACAATCGATGCCAGGCTAGATACCAAAGCCTTTCACCAGCTTGCGATGAAATCGTCGAGACTAAAGTCAGTCGGCATCTCGTTGAAGTTGTAGCGCATTGGACCCGACTGAAAACCAGGAGAGAATTGCTCTTCATCCTTTTGCAGTGCAGCATCTAGCCCTTCAAACCTCTCCCAGAGTGCGTCCGATTCGGCCAGAGTAAAGCGATCTGCGAATTGCGGCCCCCAGTTGAGGCTTGTTGGATGCGGCCGCGTCCCGCGGCTACGCAGGTCTTCTGGAACATCTTCGAGATTGAGGCGTTTCGCACAACGAATATGAATGGAAGCTTTACACAAAAAAACGGTTCGCAGCCTCTTTCCATTCTCGCCCGTACCCGGGTGTATTTTCTCGATACTTTGTCGAAACGCTGCTCCGTCTTTGGCTATTACGGCGCGAAGTGCCTCTTCCGTATGATCCTGCGCCTCGGCGCTGTGGCATGCCCACCCTTCAAAGGTCTTGCGCGCTTTGGCGTCAAGGTGCTCGGTAAAATTCAAATTCCTGTAATAGATTCGTCCCCAGCTTGCAAAACCGCCGTGAATAGTGCGTCGCAGTTTTGTGCTGTAGTTACTGCCCCAATGAAGGATCGGGGTAATGTAGACGACGCCGTCTCCAGCAGCCAAGTGCGTCTGGATGCCGCTAGTGAGGGGCGCGTACAGATTATCCAGTAGCTGGCGGTTCTCTTCCTCCGTGTTCATCCGGACATGGCTGCCGGGTACAATCCAAAGCACCTCGTCGTCATAAAGCGGAATGTTCCATTGTACATAGCTGGGTCCATTCTCTTTAATGTCCTCAATGTAGCCCATCAGAGGCGCGGTGTCGATCGGATGGATGTCCCGGTGCCAATTTGCGGGCCCGCGGTCTCGCACCGGGTTGCACATCAGATACATCTCGGTGACCGCGGCGTCATCTACATCCATCAATTGGCGGCTGACGCCTTGTGTGTTTTCGTGGAGCCAGAACTCCACCGCGTTGGCGGTTTCACGGTCGATCAATTGTGAACCATTTTTACCACCGGGATTGAGGCTCAAACGGGGCTGTGGAGAAGTTTCCCACACTCCGCCCGGCGGATCGGTAGGCATGCGATCTCTCGCCCATATCGCCCGCTGGCGTTCCACGAGAATCTCGTAACATGCTCGCAAATCATCCAGCTCATTCGGCGGAATCACATTTCGAAGGATTAAGTATCCCTGTTCGAGGAATTGGTTACGATCTACCTGCACTCTTGTATTCCCTAGTCTGCCCTTTTTTCTCTCTATTCAGGGGGTGGAGAATCCGACCAATGTAACAACCTACCACCCGATCCACGGCTTAGTCAATTAACAAAAAAGGGGTGATATCCCGCGTACAACACCGTCGGGACTACACCCCTTTGTCCATCATTACTCATTGTAAGACGCCGTTACAGTCTTGATTTAATGGTTCCCCATGTTGTTGAAACCTTGTCTGCAGGATCGACGGCCGTTGGTCCGTCAGGGCCGTACACCATGAAATCACGGAAGTGGATGGCACCACCATCAGACCACGACGCTAGACCGGGCCGTCCACCAGGATTCGAATCATTTGGATAGTCTTCCAGCTCTACCTCATCATTCAGCGAAGCATTAATGTGGGTACTGGTGACTTCAACCACTGGATGAAAGTATTCCTCGCCCAACGCACCGGGATCGTTAAGCCATTCACCCACGCGGGTGTGGCTAACGAACTCTTCTCCAAGCCCCGCGCCTGCTACCTGGGCCGCCGTATATCTAATTCGCTTGTCATCACCGTGATTCGGCCATTTGTCTTTCAGTCCCGGCGTGAACTCATACATATACAATCCATTGTTTCCACCCTCTTGATCGAAGCACCACTTGAACATGTTTTTCCGTTCACCACTCACCGGATCTTGACCGTATCGCAGCATGACATACCACCAGCCCACGTTGTCCTTATTACCGAATACAAACTCTACGGCTTTAACTTCCACAGTGAAATCGGTCGGCGCCCCTAAATCCTGCCAGATACTGTTTTTTATGACAAACACATTAAAGTTAAAGGTAATGTCAGCATGTATCAGTTCATTACCTTCAACAGTCCAAGTCGGACCTGCTTCGGCCGACGCCCACTCAAATTGATCCAGATCGCTGGCACCGTTTTCGCAACATTGAGCATACATCTGTGCTGCAACCGGTGTAGAAAATCCGCCTATTACCCCCACACCAATTAACGTGAGGATAAATAGCATTGTCATTCCTCGTCCCATGATTTCTCTCCTTTATACCTTATGATAAACTAAGGCGGTTAGTTTCGCCAAACTACGGGGAATCTTTCATTAGAGGGTACACGTCAATAGATTCACGCTCAAGATTCGTGAACGTGAACATATTATCACGAGTAAATAACATTGTCAATAAATAAAATAATGGTAACTGTTTAGTCCACCGGGCTGGATTTTCCAATCCAGCCCGAGTAGGGAAGTACAATGCTAATTCCGACGAATTAGGAGTTTACATGCCCAGAACGAATGTGCAATGAATTGCACTACTACAAACCGACATCGTCGATATAGATTGATGGACTAAACAATCACAAATAATGTAATGATTGGGGGAGAGATCGCAGCGACTGACATGTTTCCTAGAGATCTGCTTTAATCTTTCCCCAAATTGTAGTGACCTTCCCGTACGATTCTACGGCGTATCCTTTGGCGCCGTAAACGACGAAGCTAACCGATACGGCGCCATTTTCCGACCATACGCCTACGCCAGGACGTCCTCTTGAATTCGTACCGTTTGGGAACGCGTCCAGTTCGGTTTCGCCCCACAAGTCAACACTGATGGTTTCGTCAGTAACGACCACTTTAACGTCAAACGAATCTTTACCAAACTTTTTCGGGTCGTTTTTCCACACCCCCGCCCGGGTACGACTGCCGGGCACCGGCCTGATGCGCTTTCCACCAACCCACTGATACAAGTATAACCCGTTGTTCCCGCCTTCCTCATCCAGCGTCCACTTTATCATATCCAAGCGCTGATTGTAAGTTGCCGGATTTTCTTGTGCAAATCTGGCTACGACATAAAGCCATCCGATATTATTTCGTTCTCCCTTGACGATGTCGGAAAAGGTGGCTTCAATGGTAAAATGGGTCGGCTTCCCGAAGTCCTTCCAAACGTCTTTATCAACAAGAATCATATTCCAGTTGAACGTAATGTTGGAAATGCGTAATTTCTCATCCTCTACCGCGAATTTGGTACCCGGCGAGACTGAAGCCCATTCAAAGTTTTTTAGCGACGCTTTTTTGGGACAACATTCGGCGTAGAGCTGTGCGTCCGCAGGCGTCAGGGACACTGTAACCATAGCCCACGCTGCGATAAAGCTACGACTCAATAACTTCGTCATTCGTCGTATCATGATTACTTCTACGCGACCTTCATCTCAAGGGACACTTCCCCCATTAAACTCGAAAATTCGCGAGCACACGGAATCAATATTACGTATAGAATTTGGGGTCTTTGGCTTATTTGACAATTGCCATTTTTCGAGTCGACCGAAAAGTGCCGGCATGAAAGTCATAGATATAAATGCCGCTAGGTACAACTTCACCAAACTGGTTCCTACCGTCCCAATATGCAGCGGACTTCCTGTCAAGATAATTTCCCGATTGCTTTACTCCCAAATCCAACTTCCGTACTAATCCGCCTTGCACGCTGTAAATGCTAAAACTAACCTCGGCGGCATTGGCGAGTTGATACGGCAGCCAAGTTTCGGGATTGAACGGATTTGGGAAGTTTTGGAAGAGCATGGTAGTTTTTACTTCACCCAGTGTGGTTAACGTCAATGATGTAGGATTTACGGCAAATGGGACATTCAAGTCGTCTGCTGTGTTATAGATGTATGCCGCCCCCGTGTCGTTGTCTGCGGTATCGGCACCCACAATAGCGTAATGACCGTCAATCTCGACGGAGATTCCAAAATGGGGCATTGGCCAATTTGCGTCCAATAAAGGAAGTGTAACCTTCTCTTTTTCAACCCAGACATCGCCTTCACGCAGAAAGGAGTAGGCTGCTCCGCCGTCAACGACTACATCATCATCAAACTTGGCACCGACAAGAATAATATTGTTGGAAATAGAGACATCATTGCCGAATTGGTCGAATTTCTCGCCATCTTGAGCGGTGAGTTTTGCATGTTGTGTCCACAGATCACCGTTACGAGCAAAAACATAGGCAGCGCCGGTATCAGGAGCAGTTCCGTCTTTAAGTGGTACACCGACAATGGCTATGTCGTCGCTAATCGCCAATGAGGCGCCGAACTGATCTTTCTCCTCCGGCTGGTCCGCGGTAAGTTTCGTGGTTTGCGCCCATCTCTCGCCGTCGCGGGTGAAGATGTATGCGGCGCCAGACTGTTTCAGCCCCTTGTGTGCGTGTTTTGGTGCCCCGACAATTACTACGTCTCCACGAATTGCGACGAAATGTCCGAAGTTGTCCGACGCGGCGCCGTCATTCGCCGTAAGTTTAGCCTGCTGTTCCCACGTGTCTCCCTCGCGAATGAAAATGAAAGCCGAACCGGAATTCTTTCCTTTGTCGTCATCGAAGCGTGACCCCACGATAGCAGTGTTTTTGTCGATTCCAACCGACCAGCCAAATTGGTCGCCAGCGGCGGCATCCTTTGCCGATAGTTTCGCTTGCTGTTTCCAACTTCGTCCCCTGTGCCGTGCTCCCGGTCCAACAAATACATAGGCTGCGCCTGCGCCCTTTTTCCTATCGGTGTCATGTCCCGCTGCTCCAATGATGGTTGTATTTCCGCTCATGGAGATGGAACGTCCGAATTCGTCACCCTCTGCCGTATCGTTGCCGTCAAATTCAGGGGGTGCGCTGCGTTTCCAATTGTTGCCGCTCCGTGCAAACGGATAGACAACTCCCGACCTGCCACCTTTAGCGTCCCTTCGTGGAGAAGCAACGATGGCAAAATCCCCGCTAAGTGCGACCGTAAATCCGAATCCATCGTCATGATGTTTTTCCACCGCGACAATCTTGACTGGGTCGGCTATGCTATTCATCGCACTCGCGATGCCGATAATCAAATAACACAGAAAAATCAGATGGGCTGTCTTCATTGTCACAAATCCTCCTTGCGATTCTGGGCCGTCCTTGAATTGCTCGTGTACAAGGCTTTACTCCCAACTATTGGAGTTTGACAGGTTATTTCAAGATAATCATTTTTCGATTTGCGCGAAATGTCCCCGCTTTGAAGTCACAAATATAGATTCCACTGGAAACGTCTTGTCCGTATTGGTCCCTACCATCCCAGTAAGCTGCGGAGCGCTTATCCAAATAGCTACCCTTTTTCTGCATTCCGAGATTAATCTCGCGCACGAGGTGGCCCGAAACGTTGTAGATGTGAAAAGCGACGTCGACATCGTTGGATAACTGGTAGGGGAGCCATGTCTCGGGATTGAACGGGTTAGGAAAGTTTTGGTAGAGCGCGGTGCGTTTAAGATGTCCGAATGTTGTGACTCTCAAGAGTCTCGGTTTAATTGAAAACGGAACATCCAAATCTCTTGCAACATCATAGATATACGCCGCACCGATGTCTCCATCGGCAACTTCACCGCCGGCGATGGCATACTTACTGCGAATAGAAACCGAAATTCCGAGATGAACGCGGATATCGGGTTGCATATCTTTTCCTTCAATAGTAGCTTTCTTTTTTTGTATCCAAGTGTCGCCCTCACGTAAGAACGAGTAGGCTGCCCCCGCATCGTTACCCAACTCGTCGTCAAACTTCGCTCCGATTAAGGCAATGTTGTGAAAGATAGACACTGCATTCCCGAACTGATCTTGTTCATCGGCATCCTTGGCAGTGAGTTTGGCGTGCTGTACCCACGCGTCACCGCTGCGATTGAAAACATATGCGACGCCGGTGTCGGTGGCGCCGCCATCCTTAAACGGCACACCTACGATAGCCACATCACCGCTAATAGAAACAGAAACGCCAAACTGATTCTTGGTGCCCGGATCGTTCTCCGTCAACTTCGCTTGCTGCGTCCAAGTCTCACCATTTCGACCAAAGATATATGCGGCGCCCGATTGTTTGAGCCCTGCATGAGCGTGTTTGGGTGCACCGACGATGGCGAAATCCTCGCTGACGGAAACAAACTGCCCAAAGTTGTCCGACGCAGCTCCATCGTCAGCAGTGAGTTTCGCCTGCTGGATCCATGTTTCCCCATTCCACACAAAAATATATGCAGAGCCAGAACTCTTGCCATGGTCATCGTCGAATCGCGCTCCGATAATAGCGGCATCTCCATCAATGGCAACGGACCATCCAAATTGGTCTCCTGTCGCTTTGTCCTGTGCGGTTAGTTTCGCCTGTTGCTGCCATTTCTGGGCAATAGCATTATAGGTGAAAACGAAAACCGCTCCTGTCGCTTTCTCATTTCCTGGAGCGCCAATCATTGTGGTGTCACCTCTTAAGGCCACTGAACTACCGAACTGGTCGCGCTCGCCCGAGCGAATCGGGAAAATTTTTACCGGTTCGGCAGGCTTCCATGTGTTTCCCCGACGCACATAAGGATATACCGCGCCTGCGTTTGCACCTCTATCATGAGCCTTCGGGGACCCTACGATGGCGTGTTTATCATCCACAGCCACTGACCACCCGAACCACTGATCTTTCACGGGGTCCGCAGGACTCAGTTTCACCGGTTTCGCGGAGCCATTGATTGCCAATCCGTACCCTAGAATTAAACAGATTACGAAGACCTTAGGTGCCGTCATGTTCCCGCTCCTTTTTCGCATTGATATTCCAAATTATGAAGTCTGATAAAGTAGCATAATAGAACCGTTGGCAACTCAATTCAAGCTGATTATCAAATTTGTCGTATTCTTGAATTCACCATTGAGTTTGTTCTGGAAGTGAGCCGAGTTAATGCCGTTTGATTTCAGCCCACGTAGTCGCGGCTTTGCCTGTCGAATGAACCGCCAATGTGCTCCCCAGCCCATCGTCGATAAGCTCGTTGATTTCCTTCTCGCTCAGCGCGACGTCGAAAATCGCGATTTCATCCACGTACCCGTTAAAGAATTCCCTCTTTACCACGACGCTTGCACTACCGATAACGGCAGTAGGGACCGGGTTCCCATAGGTTATCTCTCCGGCGCCTTTAACTTCCTCAACGAGTTCTCCATCCAAGAAGGCTCTTCGGGTTGAGCCATCATAGGAGATTGCCTCATGATACCATCGATCTTCTTCAATCTTCCCGGGCTGTATCTCCCTATTTTGGTCATCGATAGCTATCCAATAGCGTAGCTGGCCCTGCCATGTTCCCAGCCCTAAACTCCTGTAAGGCGCATCCCAAGCGGGACCATCGTCGTATGGGATGGTCATCGATGATAAACCGGAATCATTCGAAGTCTGAATGTTAATCCAGTTCATCATTGTGCCTTCACTTATCCGCAGACTTTTATCCTTTCCCACAGGTATCATGTCGTTCCTGCCGTTGAAATGCAGGGCGCTGCCAAACACGCCTTCAATCCATTTGGGGTTTCCCACAAACTTCCCATCGTTTCCATTTCCGGATGCATCTTTGACTCTGTCTCCGCTTCCTTCATCGAATAGCCATGCACCGACGGCAGTCTTGGGATCAATTTTGGCGTCACCAGTGATCGCGAAACACAGCCCGATAACGGTGATGTATACATGGACTCGGGGTAGCCGCCGCATAGGTCCACCACCTCCTACAATTAGAGGAGTCACCTTCGGAAGGCGAAAAACCTTCCGAAGGTTCGAATGCCGCTAGTTTCGGGTTTTTACATTTGCCCATGTGGTAGCTAATTTTCCCGACGGGTCGACTGCAACGACACCCTGTAATCCATCGGTCATGAGTTGTTTGACATCGGCGTCACTCAGCGCCACATTGAATACCGCCACCTCGTCGACTGAGCCGTTCATGAGTTCTCCGGAGGCTACACGGTTCACATTGCGATCTCCGATGACAAATGACGGCATCGGATCCCCATAGGTAATCATACCGGGCGTTTCAGCTTCAAATACGAGCTCGCCATCAAGATACGCCTTGCGATTTGTGCCGTCAAACGTTGCCACCAAATGATACCACTGATCCGTGTTGAGGTTGCCCGGTTGCATTTCGGCATTCTGCCCGTCAATGGCCATCCAATAGCGGAGTTGGCCTCTCCAAGAACCCAAGCCCAAGCTCCTCCACGGTGCATCCCACGCATCTCCATCATCAAAGGGCAGCGTTACCGCGGATAACCCGCTATCATCGTCGACATTGGTGTTTATCCAAGCCGCCATGGACCCGGTGCCGATACGTAGAAGCTCTGAGTTTCCGCAATCGACGAAATCATCTGCGCCGTCAAAACTCAACGCAGAACCGAATACACCCGCTGCCCATGCGGCTCCAGATATTTTCCCATGGTGACCGTTACCAGACGAATCAAAGGCAGTATCTCCGTCACCTTCATCCAACAACCATATTCCCATAGCTGTTGAGGAATCAATGGCGGCGTGACCAAAGCCCGCAATCACCAACAAGGACAGCATGAAACTTGTGGCTAACAGAGTCAATCTTGACATTTGTTTTACCTCCTCGTAAGTAGAGATTCTGTGAGGGATAGGTTAGGTTGGAATACTTCACATTAGTACCTATATATACTATCACAGGTTTAGCAAACAGTAAATCACAAAAGTTGGCTGTCGCCCGCTACTCCAACGTCACACATCCAATCGGTGAACCCGTCGATTTCGCACACTGGCACGATTCTGCCGGTGACATCGTTTGCGATTTCAACAAACAGGCACTCCAGCAACCTGGCACCTTATTCGGTAAAGCGAAGTCTTAGCCACGATGTATAGCGTCTTCCAGTCAGACTCGCCCCAAGCAAGATTGGTTGCACCTTCCGGAGTTTTAATGATGCCGAGGTGCTTCCCGGACACATCGAATATCCAAACACCGCCGGGACCCGTCACGTAGACATTCCCTTTCTGGTCAACCTTCATTCCATCAGGAACTCCGTCTTCACCAACTATTTCGGCGAAGACTCGTCCATTTGTGACCGCGCCATCGGGCTGGACATCGAAAGCTCTGACATGCATTCGCGCCGAGGAATCATTAATGTAAAGAACTGATTCGTCAGGCGCAAAGCAAAGCCCGTTTGGACAATCAAAATCGTCGACCAAAAGCGTTAGGCTATTACCGTCGGGACTGAGTCGATAGACGCCCTGAAGGTCTAATTCCCGCTCCCCCAACGTCCCGTATTCCGCGGATAAACCGTAAGGCGGATCAGTGAAATAGATGCTGCCGTCCGATTTCACGACAACGTCGTTTGGACTGTTCAAACGCTTACCTTCATAGTGCGAGGCAATGGTCACGATTTCTCCGTCAACTTCGGTGCGTGAAACGCGCCGATTTGCATGTTCGCACGCAACAAGCCGCCCTTGTCTATCGTAAGTCAAACCATTCGACTTTCCCGATGGCTCTCGGAAATCAATTATCCCGGTTTCAGGCGACCACTTTTTCATCCGATTTGCGGGAATGTCGCTGAACAACAGGAACTTTCCCTCGGAGTTCCAGACCGGTCCTTCAGTAAACTGGCAACCTGTTCCCAAGTTTTCGACCCGTTCGTCAGCATCAACAAGATTCAACACGTCATCTGAGAGAACGTCAACACTCATAACTGCTCCTATTTGGTTAATCACTCGGCGTTTTCCTGAAATCTGAGCCGTGGATGATTGTTTTCACGGTCGTTCCAAGCTTTTTATTGAAGTGCTCAAAAATCATTCGTAATTTCGCTCAAGAGCGAGATGGCAATTAGCACCTGTCTGCGAAGAAGAGTAAGTACGGCATAATTTGAGATATAGTGTCCTGAATAACGAAAGCGCGAGAACATGCATACGCTTTCCTTGCGCCGGAGCGTGCCTTTTTCAACCCGATATGAACTAGCATGGCTTTCCCGCAGCGACTTACGCGAACATTCAATAGCGGTAAAGCTCACTTGCGTCCGCCCCAGAGTAGTATAGCGAGAAGCGGAAATAAAATCAACCGCTATCGCAATGGGAGCATGCACGACCGTTGGATTCAAGGCCGGAGGACATCGCGCCCCATGATTCGTATTTTTGTTGACCGGTGAAGGGATATTGGTTAGAATCATATTAATTGATGACGATAACCAAAACACGGATCTTAGCCGTAACCCACAATCTTAACGGATGTCCCCTTGCACAATCTCGGAGATGGATTCTCCCATGAAAACAGACGTTTGCTATGAGTTACTGCGCCCGTCCCAAGTTGTCGCGCGGCGCTGTGCATGTCCTTTGGCGTACCTTCCCCTCGGAGTGATAGAGTGGCATGGTCCACAAAACCCTTTGGGGCTTGACGGATTAAAAGTACATGAAATTTGTGTCCGCGCCGCCGCAAAGGGAGGCGGTTTGGTCTTTCCGGTACTATGGTACGGTGAACATCGAGAATCGTATTTGGCGGAGGCTAACGTCCCTGTAAAGTCGGCGATTGCAAACGAAATGAAACTGCCTGCGACTAATTTTGACCGGGGATACATGGGCGGAAGAACAATAATTGAACAATCAACTTTCTATCAGGATTTACTCTATCACGTCTACTACCAGATTCGCAGCTTGGGGTTTGAAGCGATCTATGTGCTGGTTGGCCATGGCCCACTGAAGAACTACGCAATCTTGACATCCAAGGTTTTTGAAAGGGCAACCGGAATTGTGATGGAAGTGTCGTTTGCCGCAGATCTCGTGGAAGGATATCGTGAAGATCATGCCGGCCGATACGAAACCGGTGTGATGATGGAATTGCGGCCGGAGTTGGTTGACCTATCGACTCTGCCGGAGGGGGACAAATCGGAACTTGTAGGTATCGCCGGCGAAGATCCTCGTGAAGGCGCGGCCGAATTAGGGGGCGCATTTGTGGAAAAGTGTGTCAAGCAGCTTGTGAATGCCGGAAACGAATTACTAACCCGAAGACCATCTGATGGTTCAATGGGCGTCCAATAGCTCCGATACCTTAACACTACTGCTCCGGTTAAAGCCGCAACTGTTCCCAAATTGTACGCGGTTCATGGGTAGGATGCATAATCTACTCTAGCGGACATTGTTGTATTCCTAAAGCATTTCTTGCTCTAAATTACTGATTCCCAAACTATCGTTTTTCATAAGGAATTCAATCAATGTATAACTCAGTCAATGTAGCAACCATTTCACTCAAACCGGCACAATGGGATAAAGCTGCAAATGCCGATAAAATGGAGGCATTCTTCGTTAAGGCGGCCGAAACGAAGCCACAAGTGATTTTGACCACGGAAGGTGTACTGGAGGGTTACGTGGTCATGGATGTTATCTACAATCCCGAGAAAGCGGAGGCGATGCTTGAAATCGCTGAACCGATTGATGGACCTTACGTTCGGCGCTTTCAGCGTCTTGCCAAGAGTCTAAAGACCTGCCTCTGCTTCGGATTTGCCGAACGCATTGGGGACGATGTCTATAACTGCGGCGTGTTTATTGACGGCGACGGCGAAATTTGCGGAAAATACCATAAAACTCAACTGGCTGAAGGCTCCCATCCGTCATGGAATTTCAACCGGATTGGGAGCACGCTCCGCGCATTTGATACACCTGTCGGCCGTGCAGGAATCGTAATCTGTAACGATCGCTGGAACCCGCTAATTACGCGCACGCTTGTACTTGACGGCGCCTCCCTGATTCTCATCCCTTCCTACGGTTCTAAACGGAAAGATCAGAACAGAAATGTCTTGGCACGTGCACGGGAAAATGGCGTACCAATTGCAGAAGCAAATGTGGGGATGAATCTTATTATCAGCAAGGGAGAGATTGTCGCATACAAGTGGGGCAACGATCAGATTTCCTCCGCAGTGATTGATATTCCGGTCACCCCTTCACCCGAGATGGCACGGTTTTCCGAGCAGGAGTATCTGAAGCGTCAAGGTCCTGAAATGGAAAAACGCTATAAGAGAACCCAGGAGAGGGTTAGCAAAAAAGAGAAGTAGACTGCGTAAGGAGTTACATAATGCCAACTTCACAGACGGAAATCCGGCGCTGCGACATCACGGATCTTGAACGCATTGAGCGTTTCCGCCGAGCGGGATACGGGGGCAGCGTTTCCGACGCCTTAGAAGGTCTGGGTGTATGCGATACCGTTTTTTCACCCCGATTCAAGCCGCTTCGTCAAGGCATGCAGCTTGTTGGTCGAGCATTGCCAATCAAGCTTCACTCGCTCGCCGAAGGAGAGATTTCTCTTGAGGAGCAGAAAGTACAGGAAGCCAAATGGGAGGCCGAGGGTGGGCACCCTCAAAAACGCATGATGCGAAAGGTCGACGAACTTGAAGACGGTACGGTGCTCTGCTTTGACTGCGGCGGTGACATGCAACCCGCCCATTTCGGCGAAATGAGTTGCCATCTCGCCTATACCCATGGCTGCCGGGGTATGTTGTTAGCAGGGAATTGCCGTGATACCCAATACGTCCTCAAGATGCCCGACTTTCCGATGTTCACCTTCGGAACTCGACCTAACGCCTTCGGAGGTTGGATTGTAACCGATGTCAACGTGCCCGTCTACTTGCCGGGCCATCTGACACATTACGTCCGAGTAATGCCCGGCGACTTCATCTTCGGCGACAACGACGGCGTACAGCTAATACCGGCGAATCTTGTGGATGAAGTCCTGCTGCGGGTTGAGACGACCTTTGAAAAAGAGAACGAAGAACGCGAAAAAATAGCCGCCGGTATGCCCATTGACGAGGTTTACGATGAATATGGGGTACTGTAGGGTTAGCTCTTGACAGTCGTCAAGGGTATTCCCGTCGTCGGAGTTTTCATTAGCTATCTGCTGAATCCTGCAGGCTTCGACGAAATAGTTGCAAGAGCACCTGATTTGGCCCTCTCAAAAATGACAAACGGATGCCGGTGTCTCCCGCATCGAACGGTTCTTCTTCAAGTTCTGCTCCTTTGTCCTTCAATTCTTGGGCGCTTTCGACCACACTGTCAACCTTGAAAGAAATGTGGTGAAAACCTAAATCTGCTTGGGTGGTTTTCTGCGGCATCAGTTCCAAAATGATGTCTCCCGCCTTCAGAAAAACATAGTCGTCATCGTCTTCGTTGGGGAAGCGTTCCATGACTTCAAGCCCCAACGTTTCGGTATAAAAGGTGACAGCAGCTTCGACATCGTCTGTCACCAATGCAATTTTGTGAATGTTGTTGATTGCCATTCGGCCTCCTATTTGGATGTTATCCATCGTTGAAGATTATCAATTAGAAGTGGAAATAGATTCTCGATTGTAGCTCAGGTTTCTGATAGTAATACTAAACGTAAAACAGCGTGGTCGTCCTTTCTATTCAAATCCGCTTCAACTTCATGCGAGGAATAGTTCAGAAGGATGTTCCGAGATTTACGTGAATCTTGCCTTGAAGCGCAGAGCTACCTTCTGCCAGTCCGTAGTCTATGCGCAATAAACCACCTCGCGATTCCAATCGCATGCCAAGACCGTAACCAACTCGAAGCGGGTCAAAGACAGACGGCTGATTAATCTGCGTCACCGATCCCATATCGACGAATACGAAGATTCGGGAGGCTCGTCCGACAATTAATCTGTATTCAAAATTTGCGTAAACACGACGCGGCCCCGAAAACCAATCTTCGTCGTAACCGCGCAGCGTGTTCGCACCACCAAGGTAGAATAGCTCCGTGGGAGGGATGTTGGCTCCCCAGGTCGTAGCAGCATGCAAACCAATTGCAATGACCTGTTTTCGCCACGTTGGAAGGTACTGTTGAAAATCCGCCCACAACTTTTGGAGCCTAAAGTCTCCTCGCGAGAACTCGAAAGCCACCGAATCTCGGCGCCCCCCTGTAGGATTCAGAAAGTAGTTCCTACTGTCGCGCATGAGACTAAAAGTGATACCGTACTTGGTGCCGTTTTGAGCCTGAACGTCAAGAGAGCCGTTCCGCGGCAACTGGGAAAATGAACGATCTGTGCTACGAAGCAAATCAACCGGGCCCGTGGATACGAGTAACGAGGGCCCAGATGCCGCATAGTCAATTCGCTTATAGGAGATTGCCAGCGCACCTTCAAAAGTCTCACGAATCTGTGTGCTAATTTTCAAACTGCCAGATTGTTCCTCTGATTCCGCGTCGGTGAACTGATTCCGTTGCTTTAGTTGAGCGTATTCCACGCCTATGTTGGCGGGTTTTCCAAACACCCAAGGTTCCCGATAGCCAAATCGCAGTGTATTCAGTAGACCCGATTTCCAATAGAAGTTTACTCTGCGTCCGGTACCGAGAAGGTTGTTTTCGCTTGCCTCAATTGTCCCGGTTAGCCTGGGGGAATCGTCAATCTCTGATGAGGGCGGAGCGTAACCGATAATACCGCTAAATCGACCGGTGCGGGCTTCCGTCATTTGCGCGTGAAAGGTTATTGTATCTTGTGTCTGTCCCTCTTCAAGCACGGACGGATTCACTTCGTAAAAATATCCAAGATTCGTAAGGCGTCGAAGACTATGGTCAATCTTGCGCTGATCAAAAACATCGCCGACTTGAATAGGTAACTCACGCAAAACAACGCTTGACTTTGTTTTCTTTAGCCCGGTTAACTTGATTTCGCCAATTCGAACTTCATCCCTTTCGTGTACACATAGGTGAAAATCAACCTTGCTGTGATCGGGAAAGAGTTGAAATTCGGATAACTCGATTTGTGCCTTCGGGTGTCCGTGTTTGCTATATAGTGCGAGAATTTGGTCAATTCCACGTTCCAAGGCAACGTGACTAAAAGGTGTTTCCCGCTGTAGGCTTAACTCGCGTTTCAGATCCGGGGTGGAAAATAACCTATTACCACTGATGGTTATCTGTCCCGTTCGAATCTGATTGCCCTCGTCGATTCGTATTCGGACATGTACCTGATCAGCGGACACTGGCATAACTTCGGGATTGATCGATGCGAACACAAACCCGGCTTTTCTGTATTCCTCCATGATTCTCGTCAATCCTGTCATTACTTTTTCACGCTGATAGGGTTTTCCAGCTCGTACACCGAATATCCTTGACAACTCCTTGCGACCAAGGTTCGTATTTCCCTGGAAGGAAACTTGCCGAATCAGATATGTATTCTTATTGTCAGGAAGAACAAGATTGGTCCCATCACATTGCGCAGCATGTTGCGTGAAGATGAGCAGAAAACCAAGTAGGCAACTCGTGAGAAATCGCGCACAGAATCTGCGGAAAACACCTAACGGGAAATGTTTCGTATAATGCGTTGTTTTCTTTGTCCGGCGATGCATCTTCACTTGTCTCCTTGATCGGCACAACAGGTGCTAGAATTCTAACACATTGACCAAGTGCCAACAAGAAATTTGTCTTGAGAAAAAATTTTAGTTGTGATATCATGTAAGTATAACCATGTGCGGTAGCAGGAATCTGAATTGGAGGCAGTACATTTTGCTGTTAATTCTCCGTGTACCGCTACGTAGAGTCGTGCTCAAAAAAAATTTTGAATTCACCTCTAATTTTCGGTAACAATGTCGTTTACGGTTATATAAGTCCTACGTTTTGATGGATTTGGAATCAGCCGTTAGCAGCACACATAGATATGGATTCTGCGAATAATCGATGTATTGACCCACTGATCAAGAGCGCCCAGCGGAGTAATGACGCATTTCAGCAGCTTGTGAAACGATATCAGCAGCATGTGGTGCGAAATATTCGCGCCTTCACGAGAAATAAACACGACATTGAGGATTTGGCTCAGGAAACATGGATTAAAGTCTATCAAGCAATCGGGAAGTTAAAACCGCCGTACCACCTTGATGGTTGGATCGCCAAAATTGCGCGAAATACCGCGAAGGACTGGCTTAAATGTCAGCGGCGCAAAATCTCGCGACTCACCGACGAATTAAAATCATGGCATTCTGAAGAATCAGCTACACAGATGACTCTTCAACACGGGCTCATTGAGAAGGTTCGGTGCGCTATAGATGCGCTTTCGCCTATGTACCGCCAAGTTGTCCAGAAATTCTACATGCATGGGTATTCAGCGTCCGAGATCGGTCAGCGGCTCCGTATTCCGGTAAGCACTGTATACAGCCGTTTAAAAGAGGCAAAGAAACAATTCGGCAATCAGTTTGAAGCCGGAGTGACTAAAGTATAATTTGGGACTTTTATTAACAGGGATTGATTGTGATTTGTTGCGTCCGTTGAACAGTAACTGAAATTAGTAGTTTTGACCCAATTGGAGAAAGATATGCGAAACGCGCTATTTGTTTATCCGGAATTTCCCCCTTCGTATTGGGGGTATAAGTTTGCCCTCGACTTTGTGGGAAAAAAGTCTTCCATGCCGCCTCTCGGTCTGCTTACAATCGCGGGCATGTTCCCTAAGGATTACGAGCTCAAAGTTGTCGATATGAATGTGAATCCGCTATTGGATGCCGATCTGGAGTGGGCAGATGCGGTTTTTACGTCCACGATGATTGTGCAGAAGGACTCGTTCTACGAGGTCGTTAGGCGATGCAACGCGGCGAATACTCCCATTGTGGCTGGCGGTCCGCACCCGACCTCATATCACGACAATATCAACGAGGAAGTTGACGGAACGATCGATCACTTTCTTTTCGGCGAAGTTGAGGACATTTTCGAGGATTTCCTAACGGACTTTGAGAGCGGAGCAGCCAAAGAGGTGTATCGGGAAACAAAAAAACCTGATGTCACGAAGACGCCGCCACCGAGATACGACCTGATTGACTTACAGGCTTACGGCTCGATGGCACTGCAATTCTCGCGTGGTTGTCCGTTTGACTGCGAATTCTGCGACATCACAAAGTTGTTCGGTCGAGTTCCTCGGACGAAGACAAATGAACAGATGCTTACTGAATTCGAGATGCTGTATCGCCTCGGTTGGAATGGATCGCTTTTTGTAGTTGACGACAACTTCATCGGAAATAAAAGGGATGCAATGCGGTTGCTTCCCGAGGTTGCCAAATGGCAAGAAGAAAGACAGTTCCCATTTTCGTTGTACACCGAAGCCAGCGTTAACCTCGTCGAGATTCCTGACATGCTTGATGCCATGAGTGATGCTGGATTCAACATGGTGTTCTTGGGAATCGAAAGCCCCAATGACGAGGCGCTTGAGAAAACGGTCAAGAAGCAGAACACGAGCAAAGAGGAGAATGCCGAGAATTATCTGCTCCAGGCTATACGAAAAATTCAGGAACGCGGTTTGGAAGTTACGGGAGGATTTATTATCGGATTGGATGGAGACAAGGAATTTGATTCGCACATCCGATTTATTCAGGAAGCTGGCATCCCCATGGCTATGGCTGGTCTGTTGACTGCGTTGAAAGGGACAAACCTGTATCAGCGACTTGGGAAGGAAGGTCGATTGCTTAATGAATCCACAGGAAACAACACGGATGTCATGCTGAATTTCGATCCTGAGTTATCGCGGGAACACCTCATTGCAGAATATAGACGTGTCGTGTCTACGCTTTATGACCCGACCTTGAGCAATTACTTTGAAAGATGTCTCACGATGCTGAAGCATCTGAAACCTACCGATCACACGGTGAGGAAAATTGGAATAACTGAGGTGATGGCTCTCGTGAAGTCAGTCAAGCGACAACTGTTTTCTCGACAGGGGCCGGCCTATGCCCGATTTTTGGCGAAAGTCGCAAAAAACAACTTCTCTCTTATTCCTGAGGCGTTCCGACTGGCTATTATGGGCTATCATTTTGAGAAGATTACGAGACAGACCATTGCTGTGGATGACTTCAACCGGTATCTGGAATTTGAGTTTAACGGCTTTAAAGTGGCCGTGGCCCAAGTGGCACAATCACGGAGTGATCGTGTGGAAGAAATCGGCGTGCACGCTCGGGAGCTATTTGGGCGGGCCCGCGCTGCATACGAAGACATGCACAAGGATTTCAGATATAGCGTGCAAGCCAAGCTTGATGCTTTCCAGATTGCGGTCTTCAAAGAGTACCTGAAAGTTGAACTTGATGTGTTTAAGGCGACATTGTCCCGATTCGCCAAAGTTCAAAGTCACCGTATTGGTGAAATCAGGGGTTATGTACATAAACTATGGGAGCGTGTGCACGTACAATACGAACACCTACATGCAGATCTCAGATATAATGTGAACGACTCATTAGAGACATTTCGCGATGCCGTGAAATCGAATCTCGCTCTCGTAACAGTCCCGCAAGTGGAAGGTCTCGACTAGAACAGTAATGACCACAGGATAATTTCACGTTCCCGGATTTAAGCACCAGGCTCACGTTGATAACCGGCTGCCGAAGTTGCGTCGAGAGTCTCCATGGTAACAAATCCCGATAGTCCCCCATCCCTCAGATTGGACCTATACCTACATGCCTAATGCCCTCTTGGTTTACCCGGAATTTCCTCCCTCCTATTGGGGATACAACTACGCTTTACATTTTATCGGCAGGAAGTCCAACATGCCCCCGCTCGGATTACTGACCGTAGCCGGGTTGTTCCCCAATAATTATAACCTCAAAGTCGTTGATATGAATGTTGCACCGTTGCTCGACGCGGATCTTGAGTGGGCGGATGTTATCTTTACATCCACCATGGTAGTTCAGAGAGATTCGTATTTTGAAGTCGTCGAGCGCAGTAACCGTGCCAACACACCTGTTGTTTCGGGCGGGCCTCATCCGACCTCTTATCGCGAGGAGATTGTGAGTGCAATGCAGGAACGAGGGGGCTGGGTGGATCATTTTCTTTTTGGAGAGGTCGAAGAAAGCTTTGATGAATTTCTAACAGATTTTGAAAACAGTAACGCCAGGGATGTATATTCGGAACCGAAAAAGCCGGATGTGACTAAAACGCCGCTTCCAAGGTACGATCTCCTGAATCTAAAGGATTACGGATCGATGGCGCTACAATTCTCGCGCGGCTGCCCATTTGATTGTGAGTTTTGCGACATAACCAAACTGTTCGGGCGAGTACCTCGGACCAAAACGAATGAACAGGTGTTAGCGGAATTTGATTTGCTTCATAACCTAGGCTGGCGCGGCGCCATGTTCCTCGTTGACGACAACTTTATCGGCAACAAGCGTGATGCCATGCAGCTTCTGCCAGCCATCTCCGAATGGCAGGAGACGAGGGGCTTTCCATTTCAGCTTTACACCGAGACGAGCGTAAACTTGGTCGATATACCCGGAATGTTAGATGGTATGGCTGAAGCAGGCTTTATAATGACGTTCTTGGGAATCGAGAGTCCGAATGACGAGGCCCTGCAGAAAACGGTTAAACAACAGAATACCAGTAAGGATGAATCGGCCGAGAGCTATTTGCTGCGCGCCATAAGAAAGATACAGGAGGCAGGTCTTGAAGCCACGGCAGGATTCATCGTCGGGCTTGACGGGGACAAAGAATTTCAATCGCACATTGATTTTATCCAGAAGGCTGGAATCCCGCGGGCGATGGCAGGACTTCTCACCGCATTGAAACAAACAAATCTTTACAAACGGCTTGAAGAGGAAGGCAGACTCCTCGGCGAATCGAGCGGAAACAATGTCAGTGTCGAGTTGAATTTTGTTCCTGAACTTGACCGCGAGGTGCTCATTGAAGAATACAAACGGATTTTGAGAGTGCTCTACGAACCCAGTCTCAGAGGTTATTTTGAACGATGTTTGACACTATTCGAGAATTGGCAGCCCAAGAGGCGAACGGTCCGTATCGGGAAGATGGAACTACGCGCATTGTTTAGGTCGCTAAGACAGCAGCTACTTTCCCGCAGTCAGGGGCCTACCTATCTTTGGTTTCTAATCCGAGTCCTTATGCGCTATCCTCGGAGATTACCTGATGCGGTCTTGTTTGCAATATTGGGTTATCACCACGAAAAGGTGACAAGCGAGCAGATTGCCGTAGATAGTTTCAAACAGTACCTTCAGTTGGAATTAAATACTTTTCGTGACAGCATGTCCACATCCAAAGAGTCACGGAGTAATCGCATCGGTGAAATCGGCGCACACGTTCAGACGCTTTTGGCTAGGGTACGCACTGAATATGAAACCGTGCACAAGGATTTTAGACGTGGTGTGAAAGACAATCTCGAAGCCTTTCAGAAATCGGTATTCATTGTATACTTGGAGGCAGAACTTCGTGCGTTCAAGGAAGCAGTGTCTCGCACTGCCGCAGTACATAGCGAACGTATACTTGAGATGCAGAATTACGTGCACGATCTCATGAACCGTGTGCACAGACATTATGAATGTGTCCACTACGATTTTAGACATCATGTCGCCGAGTCGCTCGAAACCTTCCGATTTTCGTTAAAACAGTATCTCGAAGAACTCTTTGGCACTCTCCCATTTCAGATTGAAGGTCTAGATTAGGTAGAGTGGATGAGCCAAATTGAGATAAGAGATGTCAGTTTTACCTATCCAAGTCGTAGTGAACCAAGTCTGAAGAGGGTAAACGCCGAAGTTGAGTGCGGCGAGTTTATTCTCTTGACAGGCCCCACCGGGTGTGGCAAATCCACTCTGTTACGAACCTTAAACGGTTTGATCCCTCACGCGTCGGGCGGCGTGCTTTCTGGCAAAGTCACCATTGATGAAACATACCTTGCCGACCAGTCGTTAGCAGTAATCTGTCAACACGTAGGTCTGCTATTTCAAAATCCCGATGACCAGTTTTTCTGCACGGTTGTTGAAGACGAACTAGCATTTGGTTTAGAAAACCTTGGTATTCCCCCCTTTCAGATCGACGCCCGCATTGATGCCGCGCTGACGCAGGTCAAATTGTCATCCGAATTTCGAGGGCGCACAATTTCGACACTCTCCGGCGGCGAAAAGCAACGCGTTGCGCTCGCTTGTTTATGTGCAATGCAACCACGCGTTCTCCTGCTAGACGAACCAACGAGTCATCTCGACCCGACAAGCACGCGAGACATTCTGGAAATCCTCAAGCAATTGAACCGCCAGAATGGAATAACGATGGTAATAGCGGCCCATCGTGTCTCTGAAATTGCCCCGCTGTGTGATCGCGTCTGGCTGATGAGTCATGCTGAAATCGCCCTGGATTCGCCCGTGAATCGAGCCTTTTCAGACCTCAGCCCTTATCGTAAGTTTGGAGTGGAGGTTCCCGAATTGGCTGAGATGTCAGAACAGATGGGACTGCCTGAACGCCCGCTTACCGTCGATCAAGCTGTGCAATTGTCCCTACATTCCGAAAAATTTCCAAACCTATCTGCCCCATCATCAGATCTTTCAAACTTAGTTAGCCACGAACAGCTGCATCAAGATTCTCGAAATCTACTTGCCAGCGTCGAAAATCTCACGTTTCAATATCCACGTACTGAGACTCCCGCTTTAACCGAAGTCTCATTTGAAATCGGTGAGGGCGAGGTTACCGCGATTATGGGCGCAAATGGGTCGGGGAAAACGACGTTGCTTTTGTCAATTTTGGGGTTACTTCGTCCCACGGACGGGCAGATCCTCATCGCAGACATAGGCAGAGAACGCCCGAAACTTCGAAACTTGGCCGGAAAAATCGGGATAGTCTTTCAAGATCCCGATCTCTTGTTGCAAGCGGAAACAGTAAACGATGAAGTTGCTTTCGGCCCTAAAAACCTGAAGTTGTCTCGTTCTGAAATACAGGACAGAACCAAGGAAGTCATGTCAGCATTCGATTTGGCCAATCTCGGTAATGAAGCTCCCTACTCCCTTTCGCGAGGACAGCGACAACGGACAGCAACCGCCGCAGCCTACTCGCTTCTTCCGGATATACTCCTGCTTGACGAACCTACTGCAGGACAGGATTTCAGTCATCTCCGACAATTGATGAGTGTACTTTGCGACACTGTCGACAGACAAAATAAAACTCTGATATTTTGTACTCATGACGTCCAACTTACTCTACAATACGCGAAGCGCGTGTTGTTACTTCGTCAAGGTGAATTGATATTCGATGGAGGACCAAGCGAGGCATTTGCAAATTCGGATCTTCTAGAGCATGCTTCACTTATTGCGCCTCCAAAAACTCAATTAAAATGGCGGTTAGCAAACAACTAGTCCAATATGCCATGTCGATGACAAACCTTGATCCGCGCACCAAAATCCTCATGCTGATGTTCTTTGGGGTGCTCGTTATCATGCTTGATAGCGCGACGTCGTTACTGGTCTGCTTCCTGATTAGCGTCGGATTGATTGTACTCTCTGCTCCAACCTGGCGCCAATACCGACTGCTCGTTGTGTTTATTCTTTTTGCCACCTGGGGATTGATATACAGTCAAGCCATATTCTACAATGCGTCTCCGCGTACCGTACTGTTCACCCTCGTAGGACACGATGTTCCGATAATTGGCAGAATCACCGGAGGTGTTCGAGTGTATCGCGAAGGTCTTCTACACGGCGCGATTCAGTCGTTACGATTCAATACGACCCTGGCAATCGGGTGCTTCATCGTCTGGTCAACTCAACCACGCGATCTGCTATTAGCTTTCGTGAAGTTGCGTGTGCCCTACAGCCTCGCGTTCATGGTGAACACCAGCTTGCACTATATCCCTTTGATAGCGGCTGAATCGGCAAATGTAATTCGATCTCAGCGAATAAGAGGATTTCGTTACTTTCAATTTAACCCACTGCAGATCATTCGGGGCGTGCTCAACAGTTTTAGGCCGATCTTGACCAACAATATTCGTCGCGCCACACACCTCGGGGAAGCTGTAGAAAGTAGAGGGTTCTCACCCGAAATAGTCGGAAACCAGCGTACGTATTTGAAATCACTGAAGATGCAACCCCGGGACATACTCCTTATAGCAGCGGGCGCCGCGATTCTCGTTGTTGTCATCACGCTAAAGACGATGTATTTCTGCTATGCAAATGGAATTTATTACGCCTTCTGGCTGAGAGGTATGTACACGTTTGTACGGGAAATATTGTAGCTTACGGCAGTTAAACTGTCGTGCTTTCATGGAGAGAAGCGGCTATGAGAACAGAAAAATTTCGCGTCGGATTAGCCCCCGGCTTCTTAAACTCGGATGGCGAATTGCGCTTCAAGGATATCGGGTTAGATTTACTTGAGGAGCAACCACACATTGAATATCACTTTATCAAAACAGTTCTACCCTTCGTTCCTCCAGAGGAAATGCGTGGACTTGATGCATTCATTGCATTCAGCGGCGTCTATACGGCGGAGACGTTTGAAGGCGCGGACCGTCTGATCCTAATCGCAAGGCATGGCGTCGGTTACGATAACATCGATCTCCAAGCGGCGACCGAAGCAAATGTAATGCTTACGATTACACCTCACGGTATGCGGCGCCCGGTGGCAGAAGGGATTATAGCCTTGATGTTTGCGCTGTCGAAGCACGTTATCTCAAGGGATAGAGCCGTTCGGGCTGGAGAATGGCGAGATACGGTACAAATTGGCGTTGAACTCGGTGGGCGCACACTTGGTTCTATTGGGATGGGCAATATCGCAAGTGAACTGTTTCGTCTGCTTCAGCCGTTCGGCATGCGCTTATTGGCGTATGATCCTTACGCTTCAGACGAACTTGCCAAATCCTTGGACGTAGAACTTACCGATTTACAGTCGCTGCTTGCAGAGTCAGATTACGTGTGTGTTTGCTGTCCACTTACTGACGAGACTCGCGGCTTAATCGGTGCTTGTGAGTTCGGACTTATGAAATCCAGCGCGTTTTTCATCAGTACAGCACGAGGTCCCATAGTCAATCAGGCGGCGCTGACCGAAGCGTTGAAATCGAAGCGAATTCGAGGGGCAGGAATTGATGTGTTTGAAGAGGAACCGGTCGACCCAGACGACCCGCTGCTAGCACTAGATAACGTTATACTCACCCCGCACGCCATAGCCATTACCGACGAATGCTATCAAGACATTGGTCGCACCAACTGCCAAAGGGTGATTCAGGTTTCGCGAGGTGAATTGCCGGACGATATTGTAAACAGAGAGGTCTTGGATCGGCAGGGGTTCCAAGAAAAACTGGCGAGGCACCGGAACAGGTGGGATGCATCCCGGTAGGAGTCCGCCGCGGTTCCATTTCAAATGATTGAATTCAGACCGATCAACCAATTTGACAGAGGGCTCATCTACAAACTACTCTGCGAAAGTTACGCAAACTTGTTAGAAGCGATGCCCGATTACAAACGCGAATTCAAGGCTAATTGGCGGAGAACCGACAACAACCTATTTGATGACACAGATTCAAGCGGGAACGTAGCGATAAGTACCCTTGTCAAAGAACCGATTGGGTTTGTATCTTGGTTCTTGGAAGGAGCTCACGTTGGATCCATTGGTCACAACTGCATTGCGTCGCTTCACCGTGGCAAAGGGTATGGGAAGGAACAGGTCCGACTGGCACTAGATGAGCTGTCGTCCCAAATACCTCTCGTCAAGGTAACAACTACAAATCACCCGTTTTTTCAACCTGCCCGTCGAATGTACCTCGCGTGCGGGTTCATTGAAGTTGGGCGTAGCCGCACAGATGCATACGGAGGACTGGATCTCGTTCACTATGAACACACACGAAATTAGAGCATTTGAATTTGCAGCCTACTGGCATCCCTATCCTAGAGTCCGCCCTTTATCGTCCCACTTCCCATGCAAGGTGTTGTAGTTCTGGGCCAACGAGTTTCTCCCACGCCAATTGCACCGCTGCACTAGAACCCGGAGTTGAGATAACTACCTTCCCACGATACACTCCCGCCGTTGCGCGTGAAAGTATCGCCGCCGCGCCAACCTGATCGTAACTGAATACACGGAAGAGTTCCCCAAAACCGGGCAAGGTTTTCTCCAGCTTTCGGCTTAACACATCGAAAGTCGTGTCACGAGGTGCGATTCCGGTGCCGCCGTTAAAGAGAATAACGCGCGCGTCTGTCTCCGCCATTTCATCCAAAATTGCCTCCACCTGATCCGGTTCATCCTTGATGATTCGGTAAGCGGTCACGCTGTTTCCGTCGTTAGCTAGCTGTTCACGCAGATAAACAGCGTTCTTGTCCGTTTCCGGGGTACGCGTGTCACTCACAGTCACGATTGCTACCTTCACGGGCCCCTGCTCAGCCGCCGCCTCTCGATGCTGTTCGGTGCTTGTTGACGATTTTTCTGACATCAATTTCTCCTGTCTAACAAGATCTGGATTGTGGTATATGACGTTTCAAGTATAACACATTTCACATCATTGGTACGGATATCTCTTGTTCAGATGATTCGACATTGCGAACAGACGACCGCCGGTTTTCTCGGCAAGTGCGAGTTGAAAAGCGTCGGAAGGATGACCAACCACGTATGCTTGTATTCCGAGTGATTGGCAGACTTCAATTGCCCGATCTTCTGTGAGACTACCCGTGCTTGGCTCATCCGTCAGAACAAGAAGCACGCGAGCGGAATTTGGGCGAAACGCAATCTTCGGCAGTCCCTCCACAATCGCGTCAATCAGATGCTCGTCGCCGCCGAATGGCGCTTCTAGAAATGTCTTGATTTGAGATTCCGAAAGAAATCCTTTCGTAACAACAGTCCCATCGACCGACTTGATTGCATCTTTCGCTTCGGCAAAACGGATGAGTTGAATTCTATGAGAGATTGAGAGAAGGTCGAGCCTGCCAATCAGTGTACTGATTCCGAGCATCACAGCCTCCGACTTTCCGCCCATGCTCCGACTGTAATCCAACATAATTACAACATCCACCACGCTTGGAGTTGAATGCGATTCCACGCCGTGTCCAAGATGAACGTGTAGCCGGTCGTTTATTTTTTTTATCGTATAGGAGGTTTGACCGTCAAGTATTAGCCAGTTGTCATCATTCCTTTTTTTCTTAATGTATGCACTATAGGAAAGGGGCCTACCATGTTTCTCAAACTTACGCAAAATCTTCGTAGATATTGAGTTGCCCTTCGCGCCTAATTCGTGCTGCAACTCCACATCCATGCTGAACACAGGCATCCCGCTGCGCCGAATGTCTTTGACAATGTCACGAAAAACTTTGAGAAATCTCTCGTTGTCGGAACGAGAAGAAGGCAGAGACGTTGCTTGGGATAATCCACCGGGGATCTCTTGCCAGAGTCCGTCTGTTTCCGCGGCAAGCTGCTTTTGGAACGGCTCGATGAAGCCTAGTACGTTAGCATGGATTTCCCGGCTCACACAGTCACGGATTATCCTCGCGCGCATTTCTGCAGCGCCGTTATCCAACGCCATAATTGTTGTGGCGGGTTCGTCGGTGACCAATACCAAGTGCTTGTCCGCGTCGGGGTGAAATTCAATAAAATTTAGAGTATCGACGAGCGCATCAAGGGCATGCTCATCCCCGCTAAGTCGCGCGCGTTGCATATTTCTGCGGATTAACCCTACATCAGGTCGCAACGAATTTGTCTTTATGCGCTGGCCGTTGCGCCGGACGCTGAATTCGGACATTCCAAGATGATATTCCAGTTTGATGGTATCGAATTCATCCGTCATTATGTTCAGGTGGCTGGCAACCTGTTGGATGTTGTCTCGCATACTCGCGCTCGTATCAATCACGAATACCACGTTAACCCTGTCCGTTTCTCTCGTGCTTATCACATGGTCGGCAATGCGTTTCAGAGCATGGGCAAAAGGATTGTTGGCATAAATCTTACCGTTGGTACCACCTTGACCCATCCCCGGCTCACTCCCCACTGTCCCAACATCCGAGGCGCCGGTTGACTCAACAGAATGAAGTCCATTGGCCCCGTCACCGCTCAACCGTTGACGGTAGCTCTTGACGCCGTCTTCATCATCTTCCTGAAATCTACTCGTAACAGGCTCCGGAATCGGCGCTTCGCGGCTGTAGATGCGCTGCGTATTCGTCATAACCTCAGGAAGCAAATCCTGAGGATTATCCTGATTCGTAGTGGTGTTCCGAAACAGTGAATCCGGCAGGGGGCGCACCGTTTCGTTAATAGGATTTAAGGTCGTGCGCAACTTGACAGTTCGTGGTTGATCTGTGGTCGTGGATTGGGATTTGCGCGTTGCCAGCAGTTGTTTTGTTAAAGGGGGTTTAAGCAACTTCCGACGAGGCTTCTGAAGACTTTCTTTGTCGAGAAACTCGACATCAATTGCGTCGTCAAATTCTCCCTTCTCGCTATTGTGAAGCAGAAAAGTCCACGCAATCATGAGGCAGAGATGAACAACCGCCGATATGAGAAGCGCTCGAATTGCACGTATTTTCTTAAATTGACCAATCATTGTGAAACCTCAAGCACTTACGCCTATTTGCTTCCAACTGCCCGTTTCCGTTAGTCTCTTTTATGAAGAACGATTTTATCAGATTCGCTTGGTAATTTCAAGCCAGACACCGGTACAGGAATCGGAGATCGGTTTCACGTGCTCATAGCAATCTACACTGCAATGTCAAAGGTGGAGCGGAAACTACAGTCTTCTCCGACAAACTACGCGTCACCGTATTGCTTCAATAACTCGGATATTCCCACACCTCTATTTCTGTTTCAATCACTAACTTGGTCATTTACGGCGCAAATCCTATGCCAAGCTTGCCGATAGCGCAGATTAACGAATTTCGAGCAGCATCAGTGACTTTCGTGTAGTATATGTGAATCAATTGAACCCATCGGTGCGGTATTTGTCCACAAGATTGACCTCTCCGTGCAAAACTTCGCTGCGATGGGTAAGATTTCCTAACCGAACCGGTGTTTTTCCCATCTCGTAGGTGCGATTGCGAAAGAATTCCTATGGGAATTCCGTCGCACCCGCTAAAGGATTGACTATCGCCGCAGTTATCCACTTGGTTGATTGCACTTGGCGGGATATGTGCAAATCTGAATGATATTGACTATAGTCCATTACACAGAATAATTCCGAGACTGCCATCGGGCTGAATTCCTCATCCAGTGATTTACGTAAACGTAGGTTGAATGGTAAAACGTTTTTTCAAACCGTGAATCTTCTCGGGCTTGATGAATTCAACCGACGTGGGCAGGTTTGGGGTAATCTAGGAAGGTTGCGTCTATTTTTTTTGAGATTGTCGGCCTGATGTGAGAATAGAAGGTTTCAACCGACTTCGGTTAACGGGAATAAAACGTCCGAAAAGAATCAACTTAGCGATTAGATGAATCGGGCCAATAGCGATAAAGCGAATGGACAATGAGAGACCAAAAGAATGAATATTGACTACGATAGCCGATTCCGCGCGACAGAAATCCTAAATCAATTGAAGATACCTTACCTCGCCTCGGAGAGACGACTTGATTAACGCTACCGGTGCACTGCAAGCCTTTGAACAGGGTGTAGTCTCACTCTTGCTGGTGATGACGATAAGACTACGCAAGCGAGTTCACCTCCCAGTTGATGGAAAACAACTAACCGACTTCTTGACCTTTATACTGAAGTTGGTAAAGCCTATAATAGACGCCGCGCTTCTGCAGAAGTTCATTGTGCGTTCCCATTTCACGGATTCGTCCCTTGTGCATTACAATAATCTTGTCGGCGTTCTGAATGGTCGAGAGTCGATGGGCAATCACAATCGAGGTTCGATTTCTCATGAGGCGGGTCAGTGCATCTTGGATTAGAAGCTCCGTTTCGGTATCCACGCTTGACGTCGCCTCGTCGAGAATCAGAATGTCGGGGTTAAAAGCCAACGCACGCGCAAAAGCGACTAATTGCTTTTGACCGACTGACAAGCCGCTTCCGCCTTCCTGTATCTTTGTGTTGTATCCATCTGCCATTCTCTGCACGAATCTGTCGACGTGAACCTCCGTCGCCGCTGCAATTACCTGTTCGCGCGTAATGTCCTTGTTCCCAAGCCGGATATTTTCCTCAACGCTGTCGGAAAACAGGAAAATATTTTGCTGAACAATACTGATAGCTCGCCGCAGGTCCCTCAGATGTATCCTCCTGATGTCCATTCCATCAATCAATATTGAGCCTTCGTTGGCTTCATAAAAGCGGCAAAGGAGATTAATGATCGTCGTTTTGCCCGAGCCCGTTTGTCCGACAATGGCAACCTTTTCGCCCGGCATGACCTTGAAAGACACATCGTGCAGTACGTAGTCTTCTCCCTGATAAGCGAAGCGGACATTTTGGAGTTCAATTTGACCGTTGAATCGGTTGATCTTCTGGGGTTTGTCTGCATCGGTGATAGTCGGTTCTGTGTCTAACAGTTCAAAGATCCGTTCTGAGGATGCCATCGCAGCTTGAAAAATCGTGTACTGTTCGCTCAAGTCACGGATAGGCCAAAAGAAAAATTGAGCGTATTGAATAAAGGCGACTAGCTTCCCGAAGGTGAGCGCGTCCTGGAGAATCTGGCCTCCACCGTACCACACGATTATCGCGGTTGCAAGCGAACCCACCACCTCAATGAGCGGGAAAAACATCGAAAAATAGATTACGGTTCTTAGGCTTGCGCCCAAATGCGCCTGGTTCCGCTCATCAAATTTCAGAAAGTTTCTCCGCTCCTGCGCAAAGAGTTGCACCGTAGTCATACCGAGGATGCTTTCATTTAGGAAGGCGTTAATCCGGGCTAGGTGTTTGCGCTGATCACGAAACGCTCGACGGGAATACACTTGGTAAAGCGTCGTAGCAGTGAAGATGATTGGAAGAACCGTAAAAGTCACAAGCGCTAGCTTCCAATGCAGCAGAACCATCGCCACCATGATGCCGATAATGGTCAACAGATTCGCGAAAATCGTGATTACGCCTGATGTAAAGAGTTCGTTGAGCACTTGGACATCACCCATCACACGGGTCATCAACCGCCCCACGGGGTTTCGATCAAAGTATTTTACATCTAGCCGTTGCAGATGCGAGAAGATTTGCTTGCGAATATCGTTCATGATTCTTTGCCCGAGCATCTGCATCCTATACTCATTCAAATAGCTAAAAACAAGATGCGCAACCATGACCGCAATCATGGTCAAGGCGATAAACCCCAAACCGTCTAAATTTCGCGGCTGAATGTGCCGGTCGATAGCAAGATGAAGGAGATGCGGCCCCGCCAACTGGGCAAGCATTCCGCCGATTACCAGACACACGAGCAGTATGACTTCAACACGATACGGTTTCATGTAGGAAACCAATCGTTTCATCAGTACGCGATCGTAGATCTTGCCTAGATCTTGTTCCTCGTCACTATATCCGTGAAGCTGACCGCCCATACCAAACACAGGAAATTCCTCCGTATAAAGACGATGGAAATTCGTCTCAAAAAAGCCGCAGATTTAGGGCTCCTCAAAGCTCTTCCAATTCCTCTTGCAGCAACTGTCTCTCGTGAATTCCGGCATAAATTCCGCTGCGCGCCAACAGTTTTTCGTGAGTTCCACGTTCCACAATTTCCCCATCCTGCAGAACGACGATGAGATCCGCCGCTTTGACCGTCGAAATTCGATGCGAAATGATAAGTGTCGTCCTATTCTTCATGAGTCCTCTGAGACGCGCCAATATAGTGTCTTCCGTGTGGGTGTCGACGTTTGCAAAAGCATCATCCAGAATTAGTATGCGCGGGTTTACGAGTATCGCGCGTGCCAGTGCGGTGCGTTGTCTTTGTCCACCGGAGATTGTGATGCCTCTCTCGCCCAAGAAAGTGTCCAATCCGTCCGGAAACTCCTCTATCTGTGCCAACAGATCGGCGGCGTGCGCTGCGTCCTGGATCTTAAGTTCGTTCGCGTCTTCATCACCGAACGCAATATTGTTTCGCAGAAAATCGGAGAAGAGGTACGGTTCCTGTGAAACAAACCCGATATTTGACCGGAGTATCTCAATGGGAATGTCTTGAATGTCTACGCCATCAACAAAGATGGTTCCGCGGTCGGCTTGATAGATTCGCGGAATTAAGTTGACAAGAGTTGTCTTGCCGCAACCGGTTGGTCCAACGACCGCAACCGTTTCCCCAGGTTCGATTTTGAGGTTAATGTCCCTGAGAACGCGAACTCCGTCCTGATACGCGAAATTGAGATTTTTCAGCTCGATTGCTCCTTCAACAGTTTGGACTCCTCGGTTGACGCTTTCGCTATCGTAAATGTCAGGCTTCTCATCAAGGATTCTCGTAATTCGTTTCATGGACGCTGCGCCGCGTTCGATGGAGTTCACCACAAACCCGAGCATAATCATTGGACGGATGAGCATCATCAGATAAGCGCTAAAGGAGACAAAATCGCCGAGCGTAATCCGCTCCTCAACGACACGCATGCCGCCTAACCACAAAAGGACAACACCGCCGATTCCGGGTAGAAATCGAAAGATTGGAAAAAAGAACGCCATTAGTCGAATCTCTGCCCGATTGCGGCGCACGAAGTTCTGATTGAATTCCTGGAATCGCGTTTTCTGGGCTTCCTCCAGCGTGTACGCTTTCACCACGCGCACTCCTGATAGGTTTTCCTGTACCGCAGTATTCATACCCGAAAACGCTTCTTGAATCTTCTCGTGGGTTTTGTGAATTCGTGTGCCGAGTTCTCGGATCAATATGGCAAGTACTGGGTAAGGGAGTAGTGCATACAATGTTAAGCTGAGATCGATATCTAACATAATAATCAGTGCGAAACCGAAGAACACAATTGCGTCGAGCGCAAACGAAATAGATGTACTTAACATCATCCGCACAGCGTTCATGTCACTCGTTGCCCGTGCCATCAAGTCTCCCGTTTGGACGCGGCTGTAGTAACTTGCGGAGAGTTTCTGCAGGTGGGCAAAGAAATCGCTGCGCAGGTAGTATTCGGTTTTCCGGGCGACGCTCTGAATCGTCTTCCGTTGTGCAAACCGTATAACGCCACCGACCAGCGCAACCCCAAAGATCAGAAGCGCGTAAAGTAGAATCTTCCGAGGGCTAATGGACTCTTGAAGATCGTCGATAGTCCACTTCAAGATTTTAGGGCTGATTAACAGGATGGCATTCGTGACGAGAACGGATATTAGGCTGACAATTACAGCGAATTTATGGCGGGCAATGTATTTCTTGAGGCGTAATAAGCTGCGAATGTGAACTCACTCCCTTCCAAACACGGCGGGTGGAATATATTGGCTCTTCAGAGTTAAGTGTGGAAAATGAAATTAACTCAGGACTTGCGCAGTCGAGTACTCAAATCGGCTAGTCCGGCGGTAGGGAATAACGATCGTTATTCCCTACAAAACCTTACCGCAACATCATATCATTGCCGAAACCATAAGAAACGTATATTTGAGGTCTCCAGAACCATATTGGGAATTATTGCAGTCAATTTTGACTCATCGAGCAAACGCGCCTTCCCGAGGATAGGTTCATTCCCACACTTAACCCTGAAGAACCATATATTTATGGACGTTAAACACAGACCTGATAATCAGGCAATCACATAAAGAGGGCTAGCAATGTGTTAATCTACTAATGATTAGATGAATCGTAACTGTTTAGTCCACCGGTCTGGATTTGCCAATCCAGACCGAGCGGGCAGGGAACGCGCCCAAGTAGGGAGTACATTGGTAATTCCGACGAATCGGTGGCTTACATGCCCAGAGCGGACGTGTAATGAATGGGATCTCTATCGCACTCGCTATTCACTCGCTTGATTACTACTACAAACCGACATCGTCTATATAGATTGATGGACTAAACAGTTACGATGAATCAAATTACTGTTTTGTCTCTGGTTTCATGAGGTTTTGGAAAAATGGGATATTTATTCCTAGGTTAAAGGCGTCCCACCAAGGGGGGTATTGATTAAATTTCAGCAGATTGCCTCCCCGGAGTCGTGATTGAAGAAATGGAGTCGGTCTGGCACAAGCGCCATATTAAGCGTTTGCCCAATCTTTACGCTGAGGGTCGCCGGCGCTCGCGTTCTAAGAATGAGATTGCCTCCGTGTCCATTCTTTCCAATTATCAGTTCAACAATGGTTTCCGCGCCCAAGGGTTCAAAACTGTAAACTTCCAAGGCTACGGCGTCGGACATCGCCTGTTCGCCCACAATCACATCTTCAGGCCTCACGCCGAGAACAACGTGCCCATCCTTCGTCAATGCAGTTAATCTGTGCGTAACAGTTTCGTCCGTAATCTCGAATTGAACTCTATCTGACAATCTCCCGAAGAGCCGATTTCCATCGGCAAGGAGGTCGCACGGCAGCAAGTTCATGCTCGGGTTACCGACAAAACCGGCAACAAAAAGATTGGTAGGCGAGTTGTAAATGTCCATCGGGGTACCAATCTGTTGAATACGTCCCTCGTCTAGCACAGCCACTCGATCCGCCATCGACATCGCTTCAATCTGGTCATGTGTAACGTACAACATCGTAGTGCCCAGCTGTCGATGCCGCCACTTGATTTCGGCGCGCATCTCGCTGCGAAGTTTCGCATCCAAATTGGAGATCGGTTCGTCCATCAAGAACAATCTCGGACGGCGAACCATGGCTCTCCCCAGCCCAACGCGCTGAGTTTCACCTCCGCTTAATTGGTCGGGTTTTCGCTCCAAAAGAGGTTCGATATGCAGCATGCCGGCAACCTCCTTAACGCGCTCCTCAATTTCATCAGCGGGTAGTCTGCGCGGGTGTAGTGGGAATGCAATGTTTTCGTAAACTGTGAGATGCGGATAGAGAATGTGGGATTGAAACACAAAGGCGACATCTCGCTCGGCAGGGGTAAGATTATCAATTCGTTGACTATCGAAAAAATCCCGCCCTCGTCGGGGCGCTCAAGCCCTGCAATACAGCGTAACGCCGTAGTTTTACCTGCTCCGGTTTGGCCAAGCAGCACAAAGAATTCCTGGTCCGCGATGTCAAGGTTGATGTTGTCAAGCGCAATAACGTCACCGAAGCGCTTTGTCAAGTTTTCCAGCTTTACTGATGCCATAGTAATACCATTTCTCTAAAATGCTTGTGCATTAATCACATGAATCAGGTAAAGAAACTTGCGTGAAGCGGAACAGGAAGTCTTGTCTCCGTGCAAAGTTGGCGGGGCAAGATGCCCCGCCTACGGAGTAAGTGAACGATATAGTTAAGACATCATATTCACTGTTATTCAAGCGAAATGGTATTACTTCGTAATTGATTAGTTCAGTCCAGAATTTACGCGCCAACAGGAAATCGCGACCTGGAGATCGCTCCTACCATTACTTTTTTACCGCTCCGAAGGTGACGCCGCGTAAGAGGTGTTTCCTCATTAAGAACGTAAACACGGCAACCGGCAATAAAAATACAAATGTCGCCGCCGCAATTTTACCCCAGTCCACGCCTCCGGATCCCGTTGCGCTCGTAATAGACGGAGGCGCGGTCACAGCCTTGCCGCCCACCTCCGTCAAGACTAGCGCAAACGCAAATTCATTCCATGCGGTAATGAGACAGAATACCGCAGTCGCCGCAATCCCTGTTACGGATTGAGGAAGAACGACCTTGATGAAGGTTTGGAAGCGGGTGTATCCGTCAACAAGAGCCGCATCTTCGTACTCTTTCGGATTTCATCAATGAAACCCTTCATTAACCACACGGCAAAGGACACGTTGAAGGTGGTATACAGTAAGATAAGCCCGGCGTGCGTGTCGCGCAATCCAAGGGCGCTGTACATCAGATAGATAGGGATCACCACGACCACCGGCGGCAGCATGCGTGTGCTGAGAATGAAAAAGAGCAAATCCTCTTTCCCGGCTACTTTGAATCGTGAAAACGCATAAGCGGTAAATGTCCCAAGACCAACCGCGAGGATGGTACTGCCCACGCCGACAATGAGACTGTTTAACAACTGGTGAAAATACTTTGACCCTCCGCCAGCCAATGATATGCAGATGGCGACTAGCGCAAAGACCGACACACTGACGAAGCCGAAACGCATCTGGCGCTCTTGTGCTACGGCTTTGGAAATCAACCAGTACGCCACTCCTATATAGACCGCCAACAGTAAAAAGTGGAAATTCAGCGAGGAAACAGTAATGGAGACACACGTGAGCGCCAATAGACCGTTTAAGAACAATGCGGCGTGTTGCCCGATAGTGGAAGCCTGAAGTCTTGACCACAGTCGCTCCGGAAGCGCGAAGAGGAGGGCACCAACCAGCGCTTCGAGCAGGAAAACATAAGCCGTTCCGGGTACCTCGGTCGGCATCAATTTCCGATAATTGTCGAGC
>CBDDPW010000015.1:0-176812 GCA_965232535.1 Candidatus Poribacteria bacterium | reverse complement strand
CTCCATGACATATTCGGGCGAGGGGAGATCTCTATCAGGGGAAACGCATCTGATTCTGCATTGACAACTTTACACGTGTATAGTATGATATGCAACGAACAGATGAGCGGCAGTGCGATGCGCTGCGCCCCATCCCCGATTATCTGCATTCCAACGAGTCGGTGCTTTGGCTTCTCACGTACCCAAAAGTGACCTTAGCGGCGACAAACTTTTTTTTTCTGTTAACATCTTGTTCACATTTGACCGCAGATGAACCCGCGCCATCAAAGGAAAGTGTTGAATCAAACCATGTGAACACTCCCACGAAATCAAGCCCCCGTTCACATTTTTGTACCTATTTTTGCCCTCTATTTTTACATAAATACAGGTACAAGTTCAGCCGATTCCCTCCAAAAAGGGTGGCGGATTAACATTTTGTTCACATTTTCGAATGCTCAAGCGTCGAATGGCAGTCAGAGGAATGAGAGCACTTGCTGATTTTATTCTCCTTTCGCTCCGATGTCGCTGTAGAGGTGAGAAACCATGAAGTTGAAAACAGTCGCCATGGTAGGTTTTAACGTCAGAGCGATTGATCGATTTTAGATGAGTTTCCCCTCGGATCTCTGTCGATCAAAGGAACGATTATTGACTGCGATAGTAAATCCTGTTCGCTATCAATATCCCTATCTCACTCAATATTCGTTCGTTCGATCTCGCTTGCGGGATCTCTATCGATCAAAGGAACGGATAGTGACTGCGATAGTAAATCCTGCTCCTTATTCAGTCGCTTGATCCTACAAGAAATGGTGGGCAGAGGATTAGCTATCGCGGTCGTTATTCTCTCCCTTGATTCCACCCTACGACTACGAACGGATTGATGGGTGTCTTTGGGTTTTTCCATGCGAACTGTATTGCCCGCAGAAACTTGGGTTACCTTTGACTACGGAGGACATGATGTTTTTCAATGCTAGACGCATTCTCGGAGCAGCGCTTGTCATCTCCCTGTTCATCCAGATGCAGATTGCGGAAATCGGTTACGCCTCTCGCAGAACCAAGATCGCCTTCGCCTCTAACAGAGACGGGAATTATGAAATTTATGTCATGGACGGCGACGGGAAAAACCAGAGAAGAGTAACGGTGCATCAAAACGTTGACCGGTATCCGGCATGGTCGCCGGACGGGAAAAAGATTGCGTTTGTTTCCAATCGAAACGGAGGCCACATTCAGATCTGGGTGATCGACGCCGACGGGAAGAACCCGAATAGACTTTCGGACGGCTTGTGGGACCAAAATCCGGCTTGGTCGCCCGACGGGACGAAGATTGCGTACGATGTCCTTCTTAATCCGTGGGACAATGACAAATGGAACCGTACCATCTACGTGATCGACTCGGATGGACAGAACTACAGGAAACTGATTAACAGACCGAAGTGGGACATACATCCGTCGTGGTCGCCCGACGGGAATCGGATAGTATTTTCCTCCGGTAAAACTGCCCCCCAGCATGAAATTCACGTAATTGATGCCGATGGACGACATTCTCGGCAGTTAACGAAGAACGACGGACACAGACGTATGCCGTCTTGGTCGCCCGACGGGGGGCACATCGCTTTTGTGAGATATGGCCGGATTTGGGTGATGGACAGCGACGGAAAGAATCAGAGACGACTTACGAATTTAGTGGGGACGAATTTCCCACATGGTCTCCGCAGAGTGATGCCATTGCGTTTGACTCCTACGGCAGGGGTGATGGACACGGTATCTACCTGGTGGATATAACTACCGGCGCCGTCAACAGGATGCAGCATGATCTCGGGTTCCGGGATCAACATCCAGACTGGCTTTATCCGGGAGGGCTCTCGGTTTCGGCTGAGGGCAGCCGGACTACAATGTGGGGGAGGCTGAAGCATGCCGCGTCTAGCCTTCGATGAGAGATGCGCATGGCGGGCGGCGGGAGAGGATTTTTTAGTATTTGTCTGAATCACGGATTACACGGATTAGGTTTCGCGAAGAGATATACGGCGTAGGGTCGGCTAGAGGGGAACTCTATTGATCAACCCAACGGATAGATCAAGGGAGCGGACAGCGACCGCGATAGAGATCCTAGGGCGATAGTTCCTGATTCAGTCGCTTGATGCTCAGCCCTACGGGACTTAAACGCACATGGATTCCATGACATATTCGGGCGGAGAGGGGATCTCTATGGGAACTCTATAGGATTTCTATCGCAGTCACTAATCGTTCCTTTGATCCCTACGGACTTGATCCCCTTATCCAGTCGCTTGATTACAATCTAGATAATCAGTATATCGACAATCTAGGAGGAACAGATGCCATTCAGAGTTGGACGCTTATTCGCGGCGGCGCTCGTTATCTCGTTGTTTGTCCAGATGCACATTGCGGAAATCGGTCACGCCGCCCGCAAAACCAAGATTTGTTTCATGTCCATCCGAAACGCGAATGCTGAAATTTATGTCATGGACGGCGACGGGAAAAACCAGAGAAGAGTAACGGCGCATCAAAACGTTGATCAGTATCCGACATGGTCGCCTGACGGGAAAAAGATTGCATTTGTTTCGAATCGCAACGGTGGTAATATTCAAATCTGGGTAATCAACGCCGACGGGAAGAAACCGGTCAGATTAACGGACGGCGTGTCGGACTCGTATCCGGACTGGTCGCCCGACGGGAAGACAATATTGTACGTCGCCAGTCATGTTCCGGAGGACCATGACCTGGCTCCCGGCGGGATCGTAGCGATGGATGCGGATGGGAAGGACAAGAGACTGCTTAAGAACAAAGGCGGCACGCATCCGTCGTGGTCGCCCGATGGCACTAAGATAGCATTTGCCTTCGGTAAATTTGGCGGTGATACTCATGTTTATGTAATGGATCCCCGACGGACGAAATCCGCGGCAGCTAACGAGAGACGCCGGACACAAACGTATGCCGTCTTGGTCGCCAGACGGTGAGCACATCGCTTATGTGAGCCAACACCGTATTTGGGTGATGGACAGCGACGGAAAGAATCAGAGAAGACTTACGAATGTAAGTAGGGACGAACATCCTACATGGTCGCCGCAGAGTGATACCATTGCGTTTCACGCTGGGGGAAGGGGTGGTGGACGCGGAATCTACTCGGTGGATGTAACGAACGGCATCGTCAACCCGTTACAGCATGCTCCCGGGTTCTGGGATCAACAACCGGATTGGCATAATCCGGGAGAGCTCTCGGTTTCGCCGGATGGCAGCCGGATTACAATATGGGGCAGGTTGAAGAAATTCGCGTCTAGCCTTCGATGACCGTTGTGCCTGGCGGGCGGCAGGAGAGGATTTTTTAGTATTTGTCTGAATCACAGATTACACGGATTAGGTTTCGCGAAGAGATATACGGTGTAGGGTCGGGCAGAAGGGATCTCTATCGATCAACCGAACGGATAGGAGCGCAATAGAGATCCCAGGGCGTTAGTTCCTGATTCAGTCGCTTGTTCGTCGGCACTACGAGGTTTAAACGCAAGTGGTGTCATGACACATTCGGGCGAGGGAACCTCACCCCTACGAAAACGGATTGATGGGTGTCTTTGGGATTTTCTATGGGAACTCTATTGCACGCAGAAACGTGGGTTACCTATGACTACGGAGGACATGATGTTTTTCAATGCTAGACGCATTCTCGGAGCGGCGCTTGTTATCTCGTTGTTTGTCCAGATGCACATTGCAACAGAGGGTTACGCCTCTCGCGGAACAAAGATTGCCTTCACCTCTACGCGTGACGGGAATTTGGAAATTTATGTCATGGACGGCGACGGGGGAAACCAGAGAAGAGTAACGGTGCATCCAAACATTGACGAGGATCCGGCATGGTCGCCGGACGGGAAAAAGATTGCATTTGTTTCCAATCGAAACGGGGGTCACATTCAAATCTGGGTGATTGACGCCGACGGGAAGAACACGATTAGACTGACGGATGGCGTGTCGGACCAGAATCCGGACTGGTCGCCGGACGGGACGAAGATCGCGTACGACTTCCTTCTTAATCCATGGGACAATGAGAATTGGAAGCGTACCATCTATGTGATCGATTCGGACGGAACAAACAACCGGCAACTGATTAAGAAACCGGAGTGGGAGACATATCCGTCGTGGTCACCCGACGGGAGGAAGATTGCTTTTAGATCTCACAGTCACGAGAGGTCTGATGAGATTTACGTGATGGACGCCGACGGAGGAAACATCGAGCGTCTAACGCGTGGCCCAATTTCGAAATACATGCCGGCATGGTCGCCGGACGGTGAGCACATCGCTTATGTGAGCAATCACCGTATTTGGGTGATGGACAGCGACGGAAAGAAACAGAGGCGAATCACGGATAATGGATGGCACAGGCATCCGACATGGTCGCCGGACAGCGGGACCATTGCATTTCAATCTCGGGTCGGGCATTCGTTCTCAATTTTCACGGTCGACGCTGAGGCCGGCGGCATGGATCCGCTCCTCCAAGTTCGGGATCAGGACGATTCAAACCCTGATTGGTTTCATCCCGGGGGCTATCGGTTACTCCGGCAGGCAGCCATATTACGATCTGGGGGCGGTTGAAGAGCATCGGGGCGGCTCTCCGGTGAACTATGCGCGGGCGGGCGGTAAGAGGAAGGGATTGGCGATTCGGGGATTGCGGGTTTCTCGCGCCTTACATGAAACTGCGCGGGGCAAGATGCCCCGCCTACCAACTTGTAGGTGGGATCGCTATCGATCAAGTGAGATCAACTGACTGAATAAGGAAGGATCAAACGACTGAACAAGGAGTGCGATAGAAATCCCATAGTAATTCCTATAACGAACGCGATAGCCAGTCTTGCTCGCTATCCACTCGCTTGATCCTCTGGAGTGAAACCATTCGACGAAGGAACGCTTTTTCAAAACCTGTCATAGAGCGAAAAATGAGTGTTACTTACGGAATGAATTTTACCGACAGGGATAATGGGGCGCTATCAAGTAACACTACCAATTAACACACCACATGGCGCTCCTCTGGAGCACGGGAATCTGGATATGTCGCATTCTATCAACATGTCGATCCTCTGGATCGAGGAAATGGACTCCAACTAGTAAAGAGTTGCTTGCTGAAAGAATTATTCCGACAGGGATAATGGCGCGCTGCCAACTGTAGGTGGGATCTCTATCGATCAATCGAACGAATAGATCAAGCGACCGAATGTCCTGCCGTCAGTTTGCGCCAAATATGCGGTGGCGTGTACTTGATTTCTTGCAATCAGAAACCTTGGGTATCTATGAAGGAGGAGGGAACAATGTTATTCAAAGTTAGACGCCTGCTCGGAGCGGCGCTTGTCGTGTCCGTATTCATCCAGATGCACATCGCGAATAGCGGTTATGCCACATGGAAATCCAAGATTGCTTTCAGCTCCACGAGAGACGGAGACAGCGAAATCTACGTGATGGAAATCGACGGAAGCAATCAGGTAAGACTGACGATTAACCCGGCGCGAGACTATGATCCGTCGTGGTCCGCCGACGGCGATAGGATCGCGTTCGTCTCCAACAGAGACAGAGGACTTGAACAGATCTTCGTGATGGATGCCGACGGGGGTAACCAGAGACGTTTAACTCAAATGGGAAAGAACAGCCTGCCAACTTGGTCGCCCGACGGTAAACGAATTGCCTTCGTATCCACCAGGGACGGCGCAAGCCGCATCTACGTCATGGACGAGAATGGAGAGAATCAGGAAAGCCCTACACAAGAGATGGTACCCAAGGGCGCTCCCTCGTGGTCGCCCGACGGTCAATGGATTGCGTATTCAGCTACTGACGAAGCACACATTATTCAAATCTATGCCGTTAGGGTCGTTGGCGTCCCGCATTTGGAAAAACTTACACGCGACGGTCCGTACAAATTGCAGCCGGCGTGGTCACCGGACGGGAACACGATCGCATACACGTCGTGGGTATTTAATCTCAAACGCGGTCAGAAGACGATTCACTTGATGACTTCCGAGGGAAAGCACCTCAAACAACTCAGTGAGCACCACCGCGGCAATGATACTGATCCCGATTGGTTAAATCGGAAAGGATGGTCGGTGTCTCCAGCCGCAAACGTCGTCACTATTTGGGGCGAGATTAAAAGGACGCCAACGAGTCGATGAAGATATGCACGGGACGCTTGAATCATAAGCTCATGCGCAAAATAGGAGGAAACATGTCATTCAAAGCTGGACGCTTGTTGGCGGCGGTACTTGTCGTCTCCCTGCTGATCCAGATGCAGCTTGTGGAAAACGGTTACGCCACCGGGAGACCCAAGATTGCTTTCAGTTCCACGAGAGACGGAGACAGTGAAATCTACGTGATGGATATCGACGGAGACCATCAGGTAAGACTAACGATTAACCCGGCGCGAGACTATGATCCGGCGTGGTCTCCCGACGGCGATAGGATCGCGTTCGTCTCGAACAGAAACAGAGGAATTGAACAGATCTTCGTGATGGATGCCGATGGGGGTAATGTCACGGAACTGACGACGCAATGGATACATCAGCAACCGGCGTGGTCTCCCAAAGCAGAAAGGATTGCCTACGTTCGCAACAAAGGCGGACGTCAGGTTTGGGTAATGGACGCCGACGGGGGTAACCAGAGACGTTTGACTCAAGATGGAAAGAACGAGCTGCCAACCTGGTCGCCCGACGGTAAACGAATTGCCTTCCTATCCACCAGGGAACCGAGAAGCCACCTCTACCTCATGGACGAGAATGGAGAGAATCAGGAAAGCCCTACACAAGACATGCTGCCCAAGGACGCTCCCTCGTGGTCGCCCGACGGTCGATGGATCGCGTATGCGGCGATTGATGACAGACACATTGTTCAAATCTATGCGGTTAGAGTCGTTGGCGTCCCGCATTTGGAAAAACTTACACGCGACGGTCCGTACAAATTGCAGCCGGTGTGGTCACCGGACGGGAACGCGATCGCATACACGTCATGGGAATTTGAATGGGATATTGATCTCAACCGTGCCAAACGCGAGCAGAAGACGATTCACTTGATGACTTCCGAGGGAAAGCACCTAAAACAACTCAGTGAGAAGCACGACGGCAATGATACCGATCCCGATTGGTTAAATCGGAAAGGATGGTCTGTGTCTCCAGCCGCAAACTCCGCGACGACTTGGGGCGAGATTAAAAGGACGCCAACGGGTCGATGAAGATATGCACGGGACGCTTGAATCATAAGCTCATGCGCAAATTAGGAGGAAAACATGTCATTCAAAGCGAGACGAATCTTGACGGCAGCGCTTGTCCTCTCTCTATTCATCCAGATCCACATTGCGGGTTACGGTTACGCCGCGCCTCAAGCCAAGATTGCTTTCACCTGCTTTCTAGACGGGAATTTTGAAATCTGCGTTATGGATGGTGACGGAGGCAATGAGGTAAGACTCACTGATGATCCTTCAAAGGACCATGAACCGTCATGGTCTCCCGACGGCACCAGAATAGCGTTTAATAGAGACCACCATATCTTCGTTATGGATTCAGACGGAGGCAATGTGATTGAACTATCAGGCGGCAGCGAACCTGCGTGGTCTCCCGACGGAACAAAGATTGCGTTCACTAGCTTCAAGGAGTTGAAAAGGCAGGTTTGGGTAATGGACGCCGACGGGGGTAACCAGGTAACGTTAACTCAATGGGGACAGAACCATAATCCGGCGTGGTCGGCCGTTAGCAATCGAATTGCTTTCGTAACCCGGAAGAGGCACGCCGGACATGAAATCTATGCAATGGATAGTGACGGAAGCAATCAGGTAAGGCTTACCCACGATTCGAAGGAAAAAGAAAATCCATCGTGGTCTCCCGACGGTCAATGGATTGCGTTTGACTCGTACAGAAACAAGGTGTATCACATCTATGTCGTGATGACAGACGGCAGCGGTCGGACAAGTAGACTAACGCGCAGGCAACAGGATCATTCGCAGCCGGCATGGTCCCCGGACGGCGACACGATTGCCTACACGATACGGGAGCCGGGCGGTTTTAGGACGATCAACTTGATGGCCCGGAACGGCAGGCACTTAAAACAACTCACCAAGGCACATTTGTTATCCCGCGATCCCGATTGGTTTGACCCGAGAGCATGGTCGGTGTCTCCCGCGGCGAACTTCGTGACGACTTGGGGCGAGATTAAAAGGGAACCAGCCGGCGTCGATGATGTGTGCGGGGCGCTTGAAGTTTCAGATCTATCCAAAAACGGAGGCAAAATGTCAACCAAAGTTAGACGATGCTTGACTACCGTGGCTGTCTTGTCCCTGCTAATTCAGGTGCAATTTGCGGTTAACGGTTACGCCGTACTCAAAGCCCAAATTGCGTTCACCTCCACGAGAGACGGGAACAGCGAAATCTACGTGATGGACAGTGACGGAGGCAATCAGGTGAGAATAACGGACAATCCGGCGCGGGACTATGATCCGTCGTGGTCTCCCGACGGCGCCAGGATTGCGTTCGTCTCCAACAGAGATCGCGGATATGACCGCATCTACGTCATGGATTCCAACGGACAGCATGTGACGAGACTTACCATGGAATCGACAAATCTCGCCCCCGTGTGGTCTCCCGACGGGGCAAAGATTGCCTTTACCCGCACCAAGGGTGGGATACAGATTTGGGTAATGGACGCCGACGGGGGTAACCAGACACAGCTAACGCAGATAGGATGGAACCACCAGCCGGCGTGGTCGCGTAACGGCAATCGAATTGCTTTCGTAACCCGGAAAAGGCACAGGGGGCCTGAAATCTATGCGATGGATCCGGATGGCAACAATAAACAGAGACTCACGCAAGACACGGTGGAAAAGGGGCACCCATCGTGGTCCCCCGACAGCCGGCGGATTGCGTACGAATCTCTCCACCAGGGACTCTATCAAATTTTTGTCGTGGAAGCGGATGGAAGCGGCAAAAACAGAAAGACTGACACACAACCCGCCTCATAAAAAGTATCCTGCATGGTCTCCCGACGGTGACACAATTGCATACTGCTCATGGGATGTGCACACGCCGCCGATTCACTTGATGACCGCCGACGGGATTCATCTAAAACAACTCACCGAACTCCACGGCGGCAAGGATACCGACCCCGATTGGTTTAGTCCGGTAGGACGGTCGGTGTCTCCAGCGGCGAACTTCGTCACCATCTGGGGCAGGATAAAAGAGCCAACACCAGCGCTTAGATGATGCGACGCCGCATTTGAAACATCCGCTCAATTAAATCAAGAGGGAACAGATGTTGTTCAAAGCCGGGCGCATGCTAGGCGGAACGCTTGTCATCTCCTTGTTTATCCAGATGCAATTTACAGTGAACGGGCACGCCGCTAGCGCCGCAAGATTGTATTCAGTTCCACGAGAGACGGGAACAGCGAAATCTACGTGATGGAAAGTGACGGAAGCGGCCATGTAAGACTAACGGATGATCCGGCATGGACCATGAACCGTCGTGGTCGCCCGACGGACGATTGGATATGTGTCTTCTAAAGACCTAAAACCGTCCCGCTCCCCAACCAACTTCAAGGCGACAATTACTGATTTCTAAGCGGGGACTATAGGTTGCAATTGCTAGATACGGACGATGTCAAGGTTGATTAATTATCCTTTGCTTTTTCCGATATGAAAGGTTACCATTAACTAAACAATCTGCATCCACGTCTACTTACGTAAGTAGACGTGGGCGTCCATAATTTCAGAAAAATTGGATCAAGAGGGGCAACTTTTTTGTTGTTTACTCGTGTGGGTTTACGTATAATTGAATAGCATCCAATGAAAGTGACATCACCACAATCCAAGAGTAACTAAAAGAAAAATTGAAAATGGGATGTTTTTACCATGGAATTATCTTTTGCCCTAACCTTAATTGTGGAAGAACAGATTAATGGCTATTACATAGCCACTTGTGAAGAACTTCCAGAATTTCTTACTGGCGGTGAAACCTTCGAGGAAGTAAGGGAAAACGTGCTTGATGCGTTTATTTCCACCTTGGAAATATATCAGCATTCAAACCGAAAATTGCCAGAAGGCATTATTGTAAAAGGTATTGAATTGTCCAAACCAAGATTTGCAACAATAACGCCCAAGCGCACAGTTGAGAATGATTTGGATGATTTTTGGTTCAGAGCCAATCTGCCCAGTCCACCTAATATTGATGTACCAATCCCTGTATATGCATGAAATACCGAGAGGTAGTCAAGAGAATGAAAAGGAAGGGATATTCCTGCTATGAGATAAACCGTGGCAACAGGGGTTCTCATAGAAGTTGGTATAACCCTGAAACAGGGAAGTATTCTATGCTTCCGTATCACGGCAATAAGGACATAGACAAAGGGCTTCTTTGTAGTTTCATTAAAGCCTTAGGAATAGACTGACACAATTTAACAGTTGAATCATCTGCCGTTTCATTAAAGCCAAGTGAAATATCTCTTGGCATGGTCTATTCATGACTTGTGTGACAGTCGATGTTGGCTATAAGTGCTCATGGGAATGGGCGCTTAAATCGCACCAGGCAGCAGATTAACTTGATGACCGCCGACGGGATTCATCTTAAACAACTCAGTGAGCTCCACGGCATGGCAAGGATGCCGATCCCGATTGGTTTAGTCCGACTAGGACGGCCGGTGTCTCGCAGGCGCAATCTTCGTGACAATCTGGGGCGGATAAAAGAGCCAACACCGGTTCTTATACCATTTCTATGTATTAGTAGTGTCAATCAAGTCTGTCCAAAGCGGGGCAAGATGCCCCGCCTACGGGGTTTGGCGTGATGGGAACAGTTGTCATAACAGTATATGGAAAGCGCTATGTGCACTATTATTCAAGCGAGATGGTATTAGATGATGCGCACGCCGCATTTGAAACATCCGCTCATTCACAGCAATCACGACGGAACTGTTATTTATAGCCAGGCGGCGATACTTGGCGGAGCGCTTGTCATCTCCTTGCTAATCCAGATGCACAGTGCGGAAAACGGATACGCCGCTAGCGGCGCCAAGATTGTGTTCAGTTCCACGAGAGACGGGAACAGCGAAATCTACGTGATGGATAGTGACGGAAGCGGCCATGTGAGACTAACGGATGATCCGGCGATCGACGCTGATCCGGCGTGGTCTCCCGACGGCAGAAGGATTGCGTTTGTGTCAAGAAGAAACGGCGGGGTTGATCATATCTACGTCATGGATCCGGATGGACGGAATTTGAAGCAACTCACACAAGATTCTAACAATTCGGAACCGGCGTGGTCTCCCGATGGGGCAAAGATCGCGTTCACCCGCAGCGGAGCGGGGAAACAGGTTTGGGTGATGGGCGCCGACGGGGGTAACCAGAGGCGGTTAACTCAAGAGGGACAGAACTCTCATCCAGCCTGGTCGCCCGATGGAAGAAGAATAGCCATCGCCTCGAGTAGGCTCGGAGGCGGAATAGTCGTGATGGATGAGAACGGTAATGACCGGGAAATACTTACTCGAGGCGCGTGGTCTCAAGACAATCCGTCGTGGTCGCCCGACGGTCAATGGATTGCGCACGATTTCTGGCAAAAAGGAGCCACCCATCAAATCTCTGTCGTGAGAACCGATGGCAGCGGATTGACCAAGAGGCTAACAGGCAACCCACCGCATAAAAGGTATCCCGCGTGGTCGCCCGACGGGGACACGATTGCCTACATCCAAGAGGATCCCAACCGTAAGACGACGATTCACTTGATGACTGCCGACGGAAGACACATTGAACAGCTCAGTGAGGGGCATGACGGCAATGACACCGATCCCGATTGGTTTGACCCGGCGGCATGGTCGGTGTCTCCAGCGGAGAACTTCGCCACAACTTGGGGCGAGATTAAAAGTGAACGGGCAGGTCGTTGATGGCGTGCGCGGCGGGCTTGAGAGATTCCGCTCATCTACAATCAAGGAGGGCGAGATGTCATTCAAAGTTAGACGGTGCTTGACTACGGCGGTTGTCTTCTCCGTGTTAATCCAGATGCAATTTACAGTGAACGGTTACGCCGCCCGCGGGACCAAGATCGCTTTTTCCTCCACAAGGCAGGACGGGCTCCGTGAAATCTACGTTATGGATGGCGACGGAGGCAACCAGGTGAGACTAACGTATCACGCGGGGTATGACGGAGGCGCGTCATGGTCTCCCGACGGCAGAAGGATCGCGTTTGTCTCCAACAGAGACCGCGGATATGACCGCGTCTATGTCATGGATTCCGACGGACAGAATATGAAAAGACTAACAAAGGATTCGACCAATCGGTATCCGGCGTGGTCGCCTGACGGAGGAAGTATCGCGTTCACTCGCAATACCCAGATTTACGTCATGGACACCGACGGGAAAAACCCGGTACAGTTAACGCATATAGGATACAACACTCAGCCAACTTGGTCGCCCGATGGAAAAAGAATCGGCTTCGTATCCCATAGGGACGGGGGAGCCGAAATCTACGTCATGGACGAAAATGGTGACAATCAGGAAAGACGAACCGGCAATAAGGCAGTCAAAAGCGCTCCCGCGTGGTCGCCCGACGGTCGATGGATTGCGTATTCCTCTCTTGACCTGCAAAAGGTTTTTCAAATCTACGTCGTGAGATCCGAAGGTGTTCCTCTAAAAAAGAAGCTGACGCGCAAACCGCCGGATAAATTTCATCCCGTATGGTCACCGGACGGCGATATGATCGCATACACGTCGGAGGTCGCCTTCGGGAATACGAGGATTCACTTGATGACCGACAAGGGAATTTTCCTCAAACAGTTCCGCGAGGTCGGCAATGGATCGGACATGAGTCCCGATTGGGTTGACCCTGCCGCATGGTCGGTGCCGCCAACCGAAAATGTGGTCACAAGCTGGGGAAAAATCAAAAAGCCAAGATCGGCTCTTTGATGACGCGACCGACACGTGCGAAAGATTCCGCTGAATTTCAGTCATGGAGGAACGGATGCTAATCAAACATCAGATCTCGCTGCTCATGGGATTGTGTTTCGTGTTCGCTAGTGCAGAGCCGCTGATGAGACACTGCGGCGCCGCGAACAGCGCACGGATCGCGTTCGTTTCGACCAGAGGCGGTAATCCGGATATCTATGTAATGGATTCCGACGGCAAACACCGGAGCACGGTCACAACACACGACGCGGAGGATACCCAACCAACGTGGTCGCCTGACGGGTCGAAGATTGCGTTTGTTTCCAATCGAAACGGGGGTAATATTCAGATCTGGGTGATCGACGCCGATGGCAGGAACCCAATCAGGCTGACGGACGGTACGTGGGACAATCATCCCGACTGGTCTCCCGATGGATATCAGATAGCTTATCAAGCCAGTCGTAAGAAGGTATTGAACATTGAAAAATGGAACTATGAAATATACGTGATGGGCGCCGACGGAAGCAACAAGAAACCTCTCACAAACCACCCGGCGTATGACGGCCACCCGTCTTGGTCGCCCGACGGAAGGAAGATTGCTTTTGCATCTAACAGAGAAGAAACTCTTATGGAGATTTACGTAATGGATGCAAATGGGCGAAATGTGAAGAGAATAACGCACAACTTCCATGATCAAGAAGATAAATTCATGCCAACGTGGTCGCCTGACGGGAGGCGCATCGCGTATGTCTGGAAATGGCAGATTTACGTGACGGATAGCAACGGAGAGAAACAGAGAAGGCTCGCGGAGAAAGGGGAGGGAAGATACCCAACATGGTCGCCGGATGGCGGTACCATCGCATATGAATCGTGGGAAGGATTCGACTCGCCGCATGGAATCTACACGGTGGGCGTCCAGAGCGGCGCCGTCATACTGATTAGCGAGATTCACAGGAAGGGCGATTTCCAACCGGATTGGTTTAATCCTTGGGAGCTCTCGGTTTCTCCGGCGGGAAATCGTATTACAATGTGGGGTAGGCTGAAGAATGGCGCCTTGAGCTGGCGATGAGGTGAGGGCAGGATCGCAGTTTGGACCGTGATTTACGGGAAAATTATCGAGGCGGCTCGGGCGCGGGACCGCTCGCGTGATTCTACTGAATATGGGCGGCAAACACTTCAACAGTTCATATTGCGCTCCTCCGGAGCGCGGGGATTGCGGGCATTGCCGTTCTATTAACATGGCACTGCTCCGCAGTGCGAATTCGAACCCGCGCGTGCGGGACGCAGACCTTGGATTGAGGGGAAGCAAGTGATTTGGCAACTAAGCTGGTGGGTTCTCTACGGGAACTCTATCGCGGTCGTTATTGATTCGCTCGATCGCCGCTGCAACGGGGGTTGAACGCAAGTGGTGTCCGTGGCTTGTCGGGCGCGGGAACCGCGCCCCTACGAATGGATTGATGGGTGCCTAGAAGGATTTGCTATGGGAATTCTATCGCACTGGGATCTCTATCGCGGTCGCTGTTCGGTTCCTTGATCTATTCGTTCGTTTGATTCCCTACGATAAACACGAGAACGGGACTGCCTATAATCATGGCATGGCGACATTCTTATTTCTTCCTTTTTCTATCAGAATCGTGCTACTCTATCCAAGATTGGATTCGCCAAGCGGTGCAACTGCTGCAAATGGGCAAACGCCGCGCTTTTCGCATGTCAGTATGGTGATGCACGATAAAGCATACTTTTGACGTACAATATGGATCAAAACACAACACGACTCAAAGAGATTCAATAGTTTTTGTCGTGCTGTTTAAGCACAGGGAGAATTCGAAATGAAGACAGCACTCACGTTGCTCATCCTTCTCACTCTGATTTCGTTTGACACGTTTGCTCAACATTTACTGCAGCGGGATTTGCCCGACGACGCACATGCACGGATTGGAAAGGGCGTTATATCGGGAAATGTGGCGTATTCGCCGGACGGCTTACGCCTCGCCGTTGCTAGCGGCATTGGTATCTGGGTGTACGATACCGCAACCTACGAGGCGGTTTTCCTGCTCTCCGGTCATACGCAGGAAGTCACGAGCGTTGTGTTCAGTCTGGACGGCAACACAATCGCAAGCGCCGACGGCAATTGGGAAGACAACAATCTGCGTCTATGGGACGCAGTCACAGGCGAGGAGAAATTTGCGCTCGCCGGAGGGTTTCTTGAGTTCGGCGGCATAGCGTTTAGTCCGGATGGCAACACACTTGCCAGCACGGATTTTAGTGGAATCAGGCTATGGGACACAGACACGGGCGAGGAAAAGCAAATCATCAAAACTGGAGGGAACGTTGCTAGCTTGGCGTTCAGTCCAGACGGCGAGACGTTAGCCAGCGGCGGGTGGTTGCAGGATGGAACCATCCGACTCTGGGATGTGGAGACCGGTACGGAGAAACTGGCTATCACAGAGGGTTCGGATTCGGCAGATCATCTTGCGTATAGCTTTGACGGAACAATGATCGCCAGTGCGGGCGGCTGGTCTGACACGAACATCTATCTCTGGGATGCTGCCACGGGAGAACTGAAGCAAACGCTCATGGGCGAAGATTTCGGTGAGGTTACAAGCATTGCATTTAGCCGGGACAGCGCCACGTTGGCCAGTAGCGGCGGATTTCTCGACTCTGACATTCGTCTTTGGGACGTGGACACGGGGCAACAAAAGGGCTCGCTCACCGGTCACACATCGGATGTCGTAGGCCTCGCGTTTAGTCCGGATGAAATCACCTTGGCGAGCGGCAGCGAGGACGGCAGCATCCGGTTTTGGGATTTTGAAGAAGCCGCACAGAAAGCGACTATCACCGGTCATACCGGCGGAATCAACCGCATCGCGTTCAGTCCGGACGGCGCTACGCTGGTGACCGTCAATTACCATACGGTCGATCTTTGGGATGCCGTGACTGGCGAATACCGGAGCACAGCCGCTGAAGAAGGCTTCATTTTGGGCGCGGGTTTAAGCGCCGATGGGGACACGTTCGCCACCGACGACTATACCAATTCTATCAGGCTGTTGGATGTCTTTACCGGCGAAACCAAGATCCAACTCTCCGGGCATACCGATTCGGTTAACGCTATCTCAATTAGCCTAGACGGTAACACGGTTGCGAGTGCGAGCGGACCTCTGTTTGGGGATGGGGAACACTCTATCTTTATCTGGAATGCCGTTACGGGCGAACACATGCATACGCTAAGTGGTCACACCGGCGCGATCGATGTCCTCGCATTCAGTCCGAACGGCGAATTGCTTGCTAGCGGAAGTCAGGATTCGACCGTCCGTTTATGGCATGCCAACGCGGGTGTCCAAGTATTAGCATTCGAACGTCACACCGAGGCAATTACCAGCTTAGCGTTCAGTGCGGATGGTCAAACTCTCGCAAGCGGCAGTATGGACGGGACGATTCGACTATGGAATATCGACACGGCAGAAAATGAACAGACGCTGTCTGTAGACGCAATTTGGCCCGAAAGCGTCGCGTTCGGTTTCGACGAAGGGACGTTTGCCGCGGGCACTTATGAGAATACGGTCGAATTGTGGGATACAATGACGGGCGAACGTCAGGCTGTGCTTGACGGACATAGGGGGAGTGTCAACGCTCTGGCGTTCAATCCCGTGAACGGAATGCTTGCCAGCGGGAGCGACGACGGTACGGTGCTGCTGTGGGATATAACTCTCGATATAGAGGTTGCCATTCTGAAGGGCGATGTCAACCAAGACGGGGTGGTGAACATACTGGACCTGGTGTTGGTCGCGACTCGGTTGGGGAATACGGGTCCCAATATCGCGGATGCCAACGGTGACGGAAGCGTCAACATCTTGGATCTGGTGTTGGTCGCGGGTGAGATGTCCAGCGCCCCCGCCGCGCCGCCAATCCATTCAGGCGGTATGGCGATGCTAAGCCCAAGCGAGGTGAAACAGTGGCTGGAAGAGGCACGCGGATTGGGTCTCGACGATGTCACCTCACTGAGGGGGATTCGGTTCTTGGAAGGCTTATTGGCGGTACTTACGCCGAGAGAAACGGCGCTCCTGCCCAATTATCCGAACCCGTTTAATCCGGAAACGTGGATACCCTACCGGCTCGCAGCCGATGCAGACGTCCAGATCTCAATCTACGACGGTAGAGGGGTCTTGGTGCGGCGGTTGGATCTCGGGCGTCAACCGGCGGGGCATTACATCGACAGGGGACGCGCGGCATACTGGGATGGTAGGAACGAACACGCGGAAACCGTGGCGAGCGGCGTGTACTTTTACCAGTTCAGCGCCGCGGATTATTCGCACATGCGCCGGATGGTGGTTGTCAAGTAGGGAAGGAGCGTTCGTAAACCCCACCAGAAGTTCATCTTGGCGTTCTTCAACGGATGGCGGCTGCACATTCCACTGATGAGTGTCCACTTTACAATTGGCGGGGTAAGGGGAATTGCAATGGGAGCTCTATGGGAACTCTATCGCACTGGGATTTCTATCGCGCTCCTTATTCAGTCGCTTAATCTATTCGTTCTTTGATTTCATTTGATCACTCGCTCGATCTTATTATCCAGTCGATCAATGGATTGGTTATCGGATCTAAGTTGGGTTTCACTGTGCTTCACGTGGATAGGACACGGTGGAGCAATAAAACTTGGGTAGAACGCGGGGTGTCTTTATGGTTGATGACGTTCAACCCAACCTACGGACAAATCTAATGCTTGTATTCTGAGTGAGAAAATTGGTAGGGTATGGAGTGAGGGCGGCAGAATGTCATTGCCCCCTGGCAGGTCAGAAACTGGTAGCGAATGGTTAATCTCTGCTATCGGTATTTTACTATCGTAAATGGAGGGTCAAATCATGACGTGGAAAAGGGCGTTGTCGTACATCGCGGTAGCGATTGCCAGTTGTGCTTTAACGGTGATTGTAATACAATTTTTGATTGCCGGGATCGCAGGTTACTATTTGGTAGGCCAAACTCAGGAATTTCGAGATTTGGTGGGGGCTGAAGTTTTGAAAGCAGACGATCCGCCGCTACAAACGGGCATAAAGCCTGTCAGCGAAGAAGCATTAACTACAAGGGTCATCGATGTAAGTAGCCTGACCGACGAACAAAGAGCCAGGCTTGACAAATTCCTTGATGAATTGATAGCGGAACAGATAGCTGAATGATTCTGAACGAAGGTTATCGTGTACAGGTCTGGGCGGTCATAACGGACCGATAGTCGCTCTCGCGTTCAGAACGACGTTGGGTTTCACTGTGATTCTCGTGGATTGAGCGCGATGGAGCAGCAGAACTTGGGTAGAACGCCGGGCGACCGTATGGTTGGTGACGTTCAACCCAACCTACGGGCTTGTTTGATGATGGTCGCGACCTGGTGAAGATCTCTATCGCCTTCACTATTCCTTCAGTTGATCTCCTACAGGCGGGTGTAGAGCGTGTTTGGGTGGAGGGTATCGAATGATGTTGCGTTTCGCTTTGCTCAACCCAACCTACGATCTTTGGATTCAGATTTCCTTGACATGGGTCGTTGATTATGTGGTTCTAACGTCCCTGAAACTGACGAACGCCAAAACGCCGCCGACTAACGCCCCCGCCAAAGGAGTTACGACGACTAGGAGCGGGTTCCCGGTCGGAACAGCGTGGTCGAATACATCAATGAGCAAAAATCCCGCGACTATCCCCAGAATAAACCGCAGCCGCGCCGGTTTGTGTTTGATCGTCCAAATCAATCCGGCGAATATGCCGTAGAGCGCGCCGCTGACGGCGGCAGCCGGCATTTCACCCAGGTCGGCATTTTCCCCCAACATAACCATGCCATGGACGCGATTCACGAGCCTGAAGACCGCCCCCAATACCGTGCATGTGATGATCCTGAGAATTTCCGGACTTAGATTACTCATGCCAAGCTGCCTCCCCGATTCCGGCATCTCCACCTAAATTCTCGCGCCTCAATTTGCCGCGATCAACATGCCGAGAGGTAGGTTATTCGAAACAGATTCCCCTCTTATGCATGTATTCGATAATCGAACCCATCACATCACAGGCGCTGCCTTCATACGCATTCGCAGTTGAGAAAATACTTCCGAGAATGCATCAAGTCTTTTCACCGCATCCAAGCCAAATACCGATGCGACAGCGAGGCGGCAGCCGCAAATCAGACAGATTTGCAGGTTTCCGGTTTACTTCTGAGGATTCGACGGGGCGTTGCGGCGAAACACAAACCGGAGGAGACGTCTGAAGCCTTCGCGAAACAGGCCATCCCACCAGCTGCGATCCGCGCTGTACACAATCATCACAACGACCCCGATACCAAGCACCAAACTCTCGAAATGCATTGCCACCAACCCAAAATAGAACACAAAAGATAAATCCGACGCTCGCCTAAACACGGACGATATGCGTTTCCCATGTGTCCCCTTTTCGCCGAATACGCTTATACCAATGCAGGCAACTGCGATACACATGAGTATGGTTGGTTTAGACATTTTTTTCACCCCATCTGTTGCGGATTGCTCGTGTTACGACACCCTATTTAAATGATACGGACATCATAGGGAATTGATTCATTTACGCGAGTCGTCGATCATGCTCAATCTTGCGCTGCATACTCCCACCACCACACGCATGGACGCATCAAAGCCAAAAGACAATCCTATCTGTTATCCGCTATAATAACGGCATAACGAAGATTGCGATGCCGACGGCTAACAGAGTGACGCCAACCGGGCGACAGATAAGTCTGTGCTTGCGTGTATCCTTATTTGACTTCCACACTGTTAACCATCCAACGATTGCCAAGATACTCGCGAATAAAAACTCTTGGACGATTGTCCACGAGTCTAAGAGAGGCTGGAGATACACTAATGTTGCCCCGATGATTGAACCGGATATTACGAAGGCAATGGTTCGATGACGGCGTTTTTTTCCACAATCGGTGTTAATACAACCAATCGAAAAAGGCATTGAATAAGATGCCTATTCCTGGTGCCATGACAGTCAGTGCGATGGCGTTGTAGTAAAAGCCATGTTTATACTGTCGGTATTTAATCACCCCCATGCCTAGAATGCCACTGAACGTTAGGACAAAGCCGATAATGTGGAGAACGCCGGTATCGATATTCGCGCTGATGACTAAATAGGATGATAGGACGGCTATGGTCGCAGTGGCGAATGAAACCAATGAACGAACAAGGGAATTTGGCGATTTGTCCGGGGAGTACCTTGAGTCAGGGCGATGTTTCATAACCTCGTTTCTCCATTTTCATGCCTAGGGAGTCGGGGTGTGCATTACGTGCAATTAGCGTACATTGTGCAGATTGGCTATGTTTCAAACAACGCCTCTATACCATTCATTGCCGGGCATTCTTTGCCCGCCCCCACAGCAATACCGCGGCCACAGCCAATCCGTTAGAGAACACCGGCGGCAAGTTTTGCGGGTCCCCCGAGTCGAACATCACAGCAATTCCCAAGTACGCAGCAATCGCAAACGCTATCGGGTAGACGTACAGGAGAAATGTTCCGAACCCGCGCAGCGGGGTTCTCTGCTCGGGCGCCTGTCTCTCTTCCCGCAGATAGAGGCACATGAAGGTTACGGCACATAGAAGACTTGCGAGCGACAGTAGAAGTCTGGGCTCGTCATTTATGTTTGGCATAGGCTATCTTACGACTTGCAATCGGCCATTAAGGCACCATACGGAGGCTGCATCAACGAACGCGGTTTGCGCAAGTTTTATAGCGGCACTGGCTTCAAGATGCTTGATCTATCTCACCCGATCTCTGTCGGGATTTCAGCCTCTCTTCCAAATAGGCGCAGGCGGCCGCCGCCGCAAGGAGGTAACACAAGCCTGTCGTCAATGGCAACAACTCGCGGTGATCGTAAGCTCGATTCACACTAACGATAGATACCAATATACTACCTGCAATTAAGAGCATCGTCATGAGTTTTTCAAATAGATTGATTGGTTGTTTCTTTGCAAACAATGTTGTCTTGCAAATTCGCCATAGGCAAGTATACATCACGGTAAGCAATAGACCTGACGGTACGCCATGTAAAACGAATCCGATGTCAGATTTGATGCCGATGACAATTAAATATACCAACACCCCGAATGCGATGAAGAAAATAATCCATAAAATCTTTGACATTGCATCTCCTTTTCGATGGATCTGCCGAATCCTCGCACGAGACACATGGACGGTGCACCTTTACTTCCAGGCTTATCTAACCATGAATTTCGGATGATTGTTCTTCGCTTTTCTCAAGCGGCGCGCCTTTCCGCTTTTCCTCCACGTAGAAAAATATAGCGGCAACGGCTAAGGAATTGGTCACTGCCGTAACCAAAAGCAGATTACTACTATCCAGCCCAGCCAACATTAAAGATGCACATACTTGTAGGATAAGATATACGAGTATGAAATAGTCGAAAACCATGATGACGTGATTCCGTGGTTTCTTTTCGCTGGGACGTTTTCGCTTCTCGGACAAATATCGGCACGTATAATAGACATCTTTCCAAAATAGATTCATGTAGTTACAGTAATCTTAGAGATTAGAATAACTACACCGTTTGGCAACTTGTCGAGCAATATCTCAGGTTCACAATGGCAGCAATCACATTCCACGTTTTCCCATAGTTGCGATGTTTGCCTCGATAGATGTCTTTGGTAATGCGAAAAATCTTACACCGTCTAACGATGTGCTCAATGGCAACTCTTTGGGTTGCCAACCGTCGGTTGAATTGCTTCGCCTCCCGAGTCAAAGGCTTGCTCTGATATGCCTTGATGGGCGTTGAACTGTTGGCATACCGTTTGGCTATCCCCTGATAACCACTGTCAGCCAACTTCTCAGTGTCAGGAGAAATCGCTACACGGCTTTCCTTCAGGATTCTAAAATCGTGTACACTCCCTTTGCGGCAAACAACCGATAATAGTTCTAACATCGCCAAACATGCAATCAATTGAACTTTTATGGGTTTTTTTTACCGCTGTAGTAGGCACGCTGTCTTCTTGTTGGACGTTCAATCGGTTGCTCGGTGGCATCAATGATGATGGTTTGGAGATTGCTCTCTAATAAGTGCTTTCGGTTCTTCAGCGAAAGCACCTTAACTAACACATCAAGTATCTGATGATAGAGTTTGTTTGCATAAGATTCACTGATACCAAACTCCATGCCTAATCTGGCAAAGGTTGGATAGTGGCGCATATAGGTGAATGTCAACAGAAGGCGATCGGTCAATGCCACCTCCGATTTCTTTCCTCGTTTCTTCATCGGTCGTTCTTCTCGAAGGTTTTCGAGGTAAGCAGCCACACGCTCCAAAATAAGGTTGAAAGCTGCCTTGTCAATACCAACCGCTCGCAGAAATTGATCATCTGACAACTTTACTGCTTTTTCAAATTGACTCATGGGTATCCTTTCTACAACAGAAGATGTTGAAAGGATATAACGGAGAATCAAGCCAAATGGGTGCTTATTTTGGAAAGATGTCTAATGTATGCAAAACAGGAATCCCAAGGGCGAATAAATGGACACGTTTTCATTGTCAAGGTCATATTTCACTGAAACAATCACGAGGCAAATCACCAAGACAATGGAGAGGCCAGCGAGTATGTTCAAGAATGACATTGTACTGTTCTCCCTTCGTAAAACGTCCAAGGCAACATATCAAACCGTGGCAGTTTGCGTGTCACTATTTGTCAGCGGCGGCAGATTGGGACTCCGCCAAGTGGTTTACATAGCCTATAACTCCGCCATTCGACTCGGATACACGCGTGGCAGACTCGTGGGTGGAAAACGCCTCTTCAATCTGGGTGAGCACGGTTTCGGCGTCTTCGCCGAACGCCTCTTCAACCTTCGTACGTACCGAAGAGGGAAGTGAGTTCTCGATCGTGAACGGTTCCGCGCCTTCCATGTGGGCTTCTAGAGCGGCTATGATAACGCTGTTCACGGCTATTATCTTATTTCCGCGGTCGATCAGACGTCCATAAGCGTCACTAAGAACATTTGTTGCGGCGCGCGCGGGCGGGAGAGTTTCGATTTGATTTCTTGCGCGTTGTAGGTCATCTTCGGGCCATTCGTCTATGTTAGGTAATAATCCTGGATTCCTGCGGTTAATGCGTGCAACGTCTGGATGTTGTAGAATCTCTTCCATGGTATAGCCCGCCTCAATGAGCCTTTCCAGTGTTGGGGTGACATCGTCATGTCGAATCGCGTTCATCCAAAAAACAAAAATGCCCAGAAGTGAAACGACGATGAAAATGAATATCGGACCCTCTACCCTGCGCATGGTTCTCAATCCGTCCTTTCGTAGGAGCATAGTGTAACGGTTGGAGATGCATTCAAGTTTTCCCTATTACCTCTACGAAGAAAAATATGGCGGCAGCGCCGACAAAAAAGGTCGCTCCCGTAATCAGGGGCAGAAAACTACCGGTGATTCCGGCAAGCATTAAACTTCCGCATATCGCCAGAACAAAACACGCCAGTATGATGTAGTGAAAAAACATCATGAAACCTTTCAACGGTTTCTTTTCGCGTGGCTGTTTTCGCTTCTCGATCAAACACATGGACGCATACATTACGGCAACCAAAAAACCCCTGGGAGCGGAAAATGTTACGAATGAATTGTCGACTTCAACCATTAACGCTGCAATGAACAATCCGAGCACCACGATTCCGCATACAGCAACGAGAATGTGCAAGAATGACATAGTATTGTTCTCCCGGGAAACATATACCGTTTAAGGCAACACATCCGACCGCGGCTGCCTGAACCATGCTATGGCGGGGGGCGGTAGAGATACGCCCCGGCTTCAACCCGATGCGTTTTTGCAACCTCCTATTTGTCAGCAGGGTGGCTTGGATTATCAAAATTCCGGCTGTAGTTCGTCTGCAGCCTTTTCCTTTGCCTTCTCGGCCTCGTATTCGGCTATGCTCGCTTTCATCTCTTCAATAGATTGCCGCCAATCGAGATCGGAAATCCCTTCCTCTTCATAGGAGGCGGCGATTTCTTCGTAGAGCTCTATTATTTTCGGCAAACGCTTTGTATAATGATCCTCTCTCATTTTATCGATGTAAGCATCTCTCTCCTCGGACGTCATCATGTGCAACCGCGGCTGGCCGTAATACCGAGACATAAGGAGATAGGTTATAAAGGATGCCGACAAAGCGCTAAGGATTAAAAGGCTAATATACTTCCAGCTGGCAAGGTTTATCATGAATCTCTCCGGGAAAGAATCGCTCCGGGCATCAACCCATCGCGCTTTGGCATATTCCTATACGTCAGCAGGGGCGGATTGGACTTTCAGAATTCTGGCAATAACTCATCGGCATCCTTTTTTCTTGGATGTTCGGCGTTGTATGTGGCGATACTCTCTTGTATATCTGCAATTAATTCTAGCCAATTGGGATTGGAAGTTCCCCACTCTTCATCGCGGGTAGCCATTTCTTCGTAGAGCTCTAATGATTCCGGCAAATCCCTTGTATAATAATCCTCAAACAGATTATCTAAGTAGGCATTTTGCTGCGCGACCGTCAATTCGTGAAATCCTGGCTCGGCGTAATACCGAGCCAGAATGAGATAGGTTATTAAGGATGCCGATAAAGCGCTGAGGATCAATAGGCTAATATACTGCCATCGAGCGACGTTCATCATGAATCTCTCCGGGAAAGGAACGCCCCGGGCATCAACCCGGTGCGGTTTTGCACATACCTATTCGTCAACAGTGCCAGAATGGGACACAACCAACCGGTTTACATAAGCTTTAAGGCCGCCGTCCGACTCGAATACACGCATGGAAATATCATGGGTGGCAAACGCCTCTTCAATCTGAAAAAGCACGGCATCGGCATCCTCGCCGAACTCCTTTTCAACCTTCGTTCGTACGGCTGCGGGAAGCGAGTTCTTGATAGTGAACCGTTCCGCGCCTTCCCGGTGGGCTTCCTGAGCGGCTAAGATAACTTTCTGTACAGCTATCTTTTTCTTGAAGTATGTGCTTCGGCGCTGTGAAGTGTTCTGGCGAACCTGTTCTACGGCAGGCGAATCACCGAGTTTTTCGGCGCTTTCGGAAATTAGTCTCATCGCCCGGTATCTGTTATCCTGAGTCCAATCGTCCGGATTGGTAGGCAATCCATCCTTTTCAGCAGCCAGACGCGTAAAGTCGGGGGCCTGTAAAATCTCGTCCACGGACTGGCCCGCCTCAATGAGCCTTTTGACAGCCATGTCGATTTCGCTGTGTCGATTGGCGATCATCTTAAAAACAATAATGCCCGCAAGCAAAACGACGAGGAAGATTAATACCGGACCTTCTATCCTGCGCATCATTCGCGATGCGCTCCTTTCGCACGAATTTGTGTTTCGGTAAGCGCGGCTTTGCCGGTTGTGGAAAAATGCGTAACAGTGACTACTACCGTTCAAACTCTTTTTCCGCGAGGAGACTTTAAGGGTTACGGATAGTATAGCGCACTTCGCGGGGATTCGCAATAATTGCCCTTCGTGGGAATGGCATGGAATTCAGGGACTGCAAGGTCCGGCTGCGCGGCGTGACCGGTCCGGGAGAATGCGGCGGTGTAGTTGGACAGAGCGACAGGAATCTTTCGCGCGCCCCGGCAAAACTATACCTATGGTGCTCCTCCGGGGCGCACAAACCGGACGCGGCAAATTTCTATAGACATGCCTCCGGAGTTACTATCGCGCGAAGATCTCTATGGGAATTCTATCAAGACTTCCTATCGCCTTCACTAATCGTTCAGTTGATCAGTCATTATTCATTCCTTGATACTTCGTTATCAAGATTTCTATCGCACCCGTTGTTCACTCGCTTGATCTCAGTCGATCTTATTCAGTCACTTGATTCACCGGAGTGGGAAGCAAGGTGCCAGCGGCGTGAATCGATTGAAGGAATTTTCTGGCGCACCACACAAATACAGAATGGGCTGATGCGAAGCCTATCGAATTTGCCCCGGGGACTTCATCGCACGGGAACACTATCGGGATCCACTAAATGGGATTCACTATCGCACTCAACCGCCATTCGCTTGATCCGTAAAGGAGACGGCGGAATGTGTCCGCGATAACAGGTTCGGGAGAGGGGGAATTTACATGAAAACAGTTCTTACTTTACTGATTGTCTTCAGCATTCATTCCGTCAACACCGTTGCTCAAGATACTTCTCGATTGGGGTTGCCCGAGGGCGCCAAGGCGCGACTCAGCATCGGCGAAGGTAGAATCTTTGATATTGAGTATTCTCCTGGCGGCACACGTCTTGCGGCGGCTAGCAGCAGCGGCGTTTGGCTCTTTGATTTGGAGATTGGTGACGCAACCGCCCTGATGAGAAACGGGAATTCGCCAAGAGCGTTTGATGTAGCCTATAGCCCGGATGGCCGCACGATTGCCGCTGCCGTGGATGACAGTATTAGTCTTTGGGACGCGGAGACGCGTGTAGAGAAGCGCGTGCTGTCTCCGAAATTCTATTCGGCGAGCCGCGTAGCCTTCAGCCCCGACGGCCGCACGATCGCCGGCGGCGGTGACGAAATTGTCCATCTTTGGGACACGGCGAGCGGCAAGCGAAAACGCACCATGCGGAGCGAGAGTCGTGCTGCGGTCGTAAGCATCGCCTTTAGCCCGGACGGTCGGATACTTGCCAGTGGACACCGGTCGACTTTAGTGACGCACAGCGTTTCGGACGGTACAATCCGTCTGTGGGATGCGGCAACGGGTGAACTTAAAGATACGTTGAGCGGGGCTATAAGGTTGCCTAAGAGTCTCGCTATCAGTCCCGACAGTCGGACGCTTGCCACCGGTCATCTTGATGGCGCGCCAGGACTTGGGACGTGGGGTTGGGTCACGTTGTGGGACGCGAAGACGCTGGAATTCAAACGCCTACTGGGCGTACGTCCGAATGGTCTGGGGGAATTCGGTGGTGTCGAGAGTGTCGCGTTCAGCCCGGATGGGAGTGTGCTTGCTGTTGGGCGGTCGGCCGATACTTACGGTGCAGACGACCCCGGTCCGGTGCGGCTTTGGGATGCGGAAATCGGGGAGCACTTACGCACGCTTGAAGGGCATACAGGGGATATCTATAGCGTTACGTTCAGTCCTGATGGGCGTACGCTTGCCAGCGGGAGCAGCGACGGCACGGTGGCACTGTGGGAAATCATTCCGTCCCCCGACTCTCTGGAAGATGGGCAGCCGCAGGTTGTGGAGCTCCCGCCAATTAAACCCGACGTTGATGGGGACGGAGGCGTGGACATTAGAGACCTATTATTGGTCGCGGGGCGTTTGGGCAATTCCGGAGAGAACCGTGAAGACGTGAACGGAGATGGGACTGTGAACACTCTGGATCTGGTGCTTGTTGCGGGTATGGCAGACGATTTAACGGGCGCACTGCCCAAGTTTTCGAACGGAGATATGATGCTTAGGACGACCCAAGTCAAAAATTGGCTAGAAGAAGCGTGGCAGTTAGACCTAACGGATCCGGCGATTCCGAGGGGTATCGAGTATTTGGAGAATCTTTTGGAGGCGTTGACGCCGGAAAGGACGGCGCTATTGCCGAACTACCCGAATCCGTTCAATCCGGAGACGTGGATCCCGTATCAGCTCGCCCGCGATTCGCATGTCCGAATCTCGATTTATAGCTCGAAGGGAATATTGGTGCGGCACTTGGATTTGGGGCTGCAGCCGGAAGGATTCTACACCGACAAGCACTATGCGGCGTATTGGGATGGACGCAACGATAGTGGAGAGTTGCTTGCGAGCGGCGTCTATGTCTATGTATTCCGCGCCGGGAGTTTCCGCTCCGCGCGCCGCATGGCGATTGTCAGGTAGCGCCGTGTACGCGGGAATGAAAACGGCGACAGGCACGGTTGAGCCAATCAACTTCGAGGTTTTAACTCTTCACGGGTTTGCGCAAAGTCTCAGGAGAAATTCGAATTCCTCCCATCATCGGCTATTCTCGTTGTTTGAGCCAGGGTTGCTCAATAACGGTTTGCGGTAGTTCCCCGAAGACAAGTTGAGCGGGAGTACCGACCTTATAATGCCACGACGGGCCATGATTCCACAGATGGGTGGTGTCGGAAGCGCGTACAATCCTGACCGTACATACCAAATCTTTATCTTTTTCGATTCGGTGGCTTCCAGATTGCGAAGAGAGACGCCGAGAATACGGTATTGCACGTGATTCGATAGTCCCGGCTGCACACAGAATGAGGCGCTCTCTTGTGTACTCCCCCCAACTCGTGCGGCCACTGGGCGAGTATGCGGTTTCAACGAGATGCACGACGCGAGGAGAACGGAGCGGCACATTCCATCGCAGTCTGTAAAAATACGCTGCGTCGCGAAAATCTTCGTAAAATCGTTCGGCATATGGCCCTAATCCGTACACGTCATAGAACGCATCGCTATTCGTCTCGCCATGCAATTCGACAAGTTCCGGAGGTTCTTCAACAAGATGTACAATCGGAGTGGAATTATTTAGTTCAGTGCTCATGCCGCGGCACGAGAGAAGCAGTGCCAATAAAGCGAGCAATACTTTCACACGCATCTCCTAATGCACAAGATGGGAACGAAACTATAAGGGGTTTGTACTCAGCATCGCGTGGATCTGCAATCGTTGCGTCTGTTAATTTCTTTTCAATGGTTGACATAGATTAAGAGCCTGTTTGAAAAGTCCGGAATCGCCTTAGAGAAAGGGCTATTTTGGGGTAAATGCCCTCAAGAACCTATTAGAAAAAGAAAAAAGTTGTCTGAACGGTTGATGTTTACGTTTACTCATTGGAGCAGTTAAATCTGAACCAATGAAAGGAGTAAACATGAACCGCAAGCGTTATCCCAGTGATTTGACTGATGCACAGTGGGAGAAACTGTCCTCGTTTCTGCCAGCCCCTCAACCATTAGGCAGACCTCCAAAATGGGAGATGTGCTTAATCATCAATGCTATCTTTTATGTCGTCAAGTCCGGTTGCCAGTGGCGAATGCTACCCCATAATATGCCACCGTGGCAAACCGTCTATTACCATTTCAGAAAGTGGCAAGTCGACAACACATGGCTCTTGATTCATCAGGCACTTCGCGAACAAACACGTTGTGATGGCGGCAAACAACCATCACCGACAGCAGCTATCATTGACAGCCAATCCGTTAAGACGACGGAACTGGCGGAGACTAGAGGATTTGATGGTCACAAGAAGGTCAAAGGACGCAAACGCCATCTGGTAACGGATACGACGGGTATTCCATTGATGGTCAAAGTCACTGATGCCAATGTTAGTGACAATCAGATAGCTATCGAGTTACTAACAGAAGTGTTTAGCTGGTACATAACAATTCAGTTGGTGTGTGCCGATGCCGCCTATCGCGGCGAATTAGAAGACTGGTTATATCTGGCTCATCAGTGTCAACTAGAGATTGCATCTACGCTAGGGCAGCAGGGGTTTGAAGTTGTTCCGTTACGATGGATTGTTGAACGCACATTCTCTTGGCTTGGTTGGTTTCGTCGATTGACTTTGGATTATGAACGCTTTCCTAAGACTGCTGAAACTATGGTATACATCGCTTCCATCTACTTGATGCGAAATCGAATCAAATGACTTTTCAAACAGGCTCTAAAGTTGAAAACCTCGATGCCGGCAATCATCGGGGCTTTGTCATTTCGGCGTGTCGATGTAGCTTCTCGACCATGGGCCTCATTCACCCACCACTCCTCGCATGGACGCATCAAATGTGGGAGACCATCCGCTCCGTTATCCACTTTGTCAACGGAATTCCCAAGATTGCAACCCCCACGCCTAACAGAACGTTGCCAAGGGTGAGATAGAATAATCTGTGCTGGCGGGTCTTGTCGCGCATTCTCCGAAGAATTAGAAACCCTACGATTGCCAAGATGCTTGCGAGAACAAACTTGTGATCGTTTGACCAGTTATCAATAAAGAAGAGTTCGAGGATTGTCATTATTACCGTGACTATGGCGATGCTTATAACTATCGCGATAAGATCGTAGGGATTCGTTTTTTCCATAAGCGGTGTCAATGCACCCGGTCGGGAAGGTCAAGCCGGCAACCGCGGCGGCGCCTGCGAGTGTCTTGCAGCGAAAGAGGTTCTTATACGTAGGGATTTAATTGTCCCGGTAGTACGAAGTTTGAAGTGGGGGCATTGCCGATAATTCGGAGAAGGCAACCGGCCGCGGCTGGCGCGTAATGTTCAACGCGGCAAATGGTTAACTATTCGAAAGAAATCCCCTTTTCCTTCATGTCTCTTATAAAATCATCAATTATCGGGGCGGCAAGGTTGGAATAACCATCGTTATGTAGTTTTTCAACTCTATCAAGTTCTTTCGTCAAACCCGTCCTATAATCCTTGAGGAATTGTTGACGTCTCTCCAGGGATAGACCAGACAGATATTTAGCGGTCTTTGTGCGTTCATCTTCACGAAACGGCCCGGTAATCCACTCAATCACCTTTGCTCGGAGTTCAATAATCGTGGATAATACGGGTATTTCGTGTACGGGTATCTTGAGTACAGGAATCTCGGGCGCTGGAATTTCGAGGATCGGAGTGTCGGCTTTAATCAGCGCGAGTACGCCGATTTGGAGTACACACAGCACAATAACGAGTGGCAGCGTGAATCGTAGGATTTTCTCAACGTAAGACATGGGTGCATCTCCCGTTCAGGCAATGTAGTCCGCGTCGACAAGCGCCTTGTGCCGTGCCGGACCGTTTTTTGGTATCCCTATTCCGCAGAGGGGGCGAATCGGACATCCACCAAGTAATTCACAAATCCTTCAAAACCGCCGTGTGACGCTTCAACACGCCTGTAGGTATCGGAGGTGGAAAACGCCTCTTCAATCTGGGTGAGCACGGCATCGGCGTCACTGCCAAACGCCTTCTCGACCTCCATACGCGCCGAGGCGGGAAGGGAGTTCTCAATAGTGAACGGTTCCTCGCCTTCAAGGCGGGTTTCCAGAGCGGCAATGATAACTTCTTTCACGGCTAACTTTTTGACAAAGGGCGCGCGTCGAAGTTCCCGTTCTATACTATCAGCTACGCTTTGCGCATACGATATTTTTAACTCTTCGAGTCCTTGTTTAATCACGGCGAGGATCGCACGCACGAACCGTGCGTCGGATTTAGTCCAGTCGTCCGGCTCGGGAGGCACTATATCGGGAGGGAATCGAATTTTTCCGCGGTTAAGACGTGCAATCTCGGGGTGCTGCGCTATCTCTTCGGGAGAATAACCTTCGTCAATGAGCCATTGGATTGTTTGGCTGAATCCGATGCCTCGAATCGTAGGCCGCCAGAAATCGGCGAGACTTATGACCAAACTGACGCCGAGAATTGATGCCGTTAGGAGTAACAGCTTGTGCAAGATTCTCATACGATCTTATGTCCCGGTTATGTGATTTGGATTGCACGGGTATCCGGGTTTTCGCATAATGAGTGAATGCGAACGTCAACCGTTGAGATGACGATTTCTTGAGGAGACGCCAAGCGACACGGATAGTATAGCGCATTTTGAGGCGATTGTAAAATCCTAACGTATTTTGGTGATAATATATGCCGGTAATCCTTCATCGGGAGTCGGCAATGGAAATGGTGGAGGACGATGGGAGGGGAGATCGGCGGTTTGATTTCGAAAGGTTGGTGCGCATAGGATTTCTATCGCAGGGGATCTCTATCGCGCTGGGAACTCTATCGCACTCCTTATTCAGTCGCTTGATTGCACGCTACAATCATCGGATTTTTGTCGAAAATGAGCGGGCGCGGTTCCCGCGCCCCTACGCCGTATCCATTCGTTTGATTCGACAATGGTTGATGGGAGAGGTAACATCGAACCTAACGGTGGGTGTCGGGAATCGGAATTCCCTCCTACAGGGGAGTCTGCAGGAGGTCGCGACCTGGAGAAGATCTCTATCGCGCTCCTTATTCAGTCGCTTGATCTCCTACAGGAGATGGTGGCCAGGGGACTTGCTGTCGCGATTGTTTTTCACTCCCTTGATTCCACCCTATAAACTCTTGATTCTGGTCGAAAATGAGCGGACGCGGGAACCGCGCCCCTACGCCGTATCCATTCGTTTGATTCGACAATGGTTGATGGGAGAGGTAACATCGAACCTAACGGTGGGTGTCGGGAATCGGAATTCCCTCCTACAGGGGAGTCCGCAGGAGGTCGCGACCGGGAGGTCGCTCCTACAGCATGAAAGGAGAAATGGACACAATGTACAGCGCTAATAAGATTTTTGAACCGATTCCGAACTGCCCGTCTTGTCACGGGTCAACCATCGTCGAGTTGCCGGACGGCGATTTGCTCGCCGCGCGGTATGCCGGATCGCGGGAAGGGGCGAAGGATGTCGCTATCTTCACTTCGCGGCGTTCAGGCGGCAATGGTCGTTGGACGCCGCCTGAAATGGTCGTGAACACGCCGGACTGCTCCGAGGGCAACCCGGTGCTGTTTGCCGACGCGAATGGGCAAATCTGGCTGTTTTACGTGACGATGTACGGCGACCGCTGGACAGAGTGCAAGGTGCACTACCTACAGTCGCAGACGATCGGAAGCGATTGGAGTGAGAGGCGTGTACTCCGCGATGAGTTGGGCTGGATGACGCGCAACAAACCGCTCTATCTCTCGAACGGCGGCATCGTGCTGCCGGTCTATGACGAACGCAGTTGGAGTTCCATGGTGATGATTTCCGAGGATGGCGGCGAGACGTGGAAAACTTACGGCGATCTGTCGAGTCCGAAGGGCGTTATCCAGCCAACGGTTGTGCAGCGCGGCGACGGTAGTTTGTTGATGCTGATGCGCAGCCGCGACGGCGAGATTTGGCGTTCAACCTCGGACGATTTGGGACGGAACTGGGAGGCGGCGCACCCGACGGATCTGCCGAATCCGAACTGCGGCGTCGATATGGTGCGTTTGCACAGTGGAAACATCGCGCTCGTCTACAATGACACGCGGCGCGGGCGAACGCCATTGACGGTTGCGCTGTCAACCGACGAGGGGGGAACGTGGGGGTACAAAAGAGATCTCGAAACGGAGGAGGGGGAATATTCCTATCCCGCGGTTATCCAATCGCGTGACGGCGGTATCCATATCACGTATACCTACCGGCGAGTCAGCATCATGCACGTTGAGGTCGATGAGGCGTGGATTCGCGGTTAGGGTTGTTTCGCCATTTATACACTCGGTAGGTTCGGTTTCCAACCGAACCGGTATTTACCAGTCGCGTAGGGGCGGTTGGATGAAGAAAAGGAAATTGTCCGGTAATGTCCTAACGATGCGCGGTGCGGTTGGAAACCGCACCTACCGAATTTTGATTGCACCCTACAACTACTCATCTGCGACGGGGACGTATTCGGGAAAGATTTTCGGAAAACGCTGTCTGGTCGTGGCGCGATAGGTCGCCGCATCGACGTAGCACACGCTGAACGCACGCCGCGGGCGGTTTGTGGTGTTGACCTCCGAACGGTGCAGCGTCCAGTTGTGGAGCAGCACGACCTCTCCCATCTCCATCTCGAGATAGAGCCGTTTCTCGTCCGGCGCATAGATGGTCACCTTGGGCGGAATGCTCAATTTCCAGCCGCCCGCGCCGTCCTGATGCCAATTGATGGGTACCCCCTGCCCCGCCGGTTTGTTGAAGAACATCGTCCGAAAGGCGGAGACCTCGTCGCCGATGATCTTGCGCGTGATGTCCCGAAACAGCGGGTGCTGTATGTAGGGGAGAAACAGCGGGTCCTGTTCGAGGTCTTGAACTTTCCGGTATTTGAGGGTGGAACCTTTGAACACCTTCGTCTGCGTCGACAATTCCGGTTTGCCGGCCGACGGGCACAACTGCATCAGCATCTTGTCGTAACGGATCTTACCCAGCATGATGTCGTCGATGCGTTGACAGAGCGCATTGATTTCGTCGTCGGGCGCGACTTTGCCCAGACGCACGTAGCCGTGTTCGTGGTATGCGGCGAGTTCGTCGTGGGTCAAGATGGGGTCGTGCAGGTTAGTCATGGTACTGCCTCCTGAAAAGTGTAGGAGCGATGTCTAGGTGTATCTACGAGAACGAACGAAGTTGGGTTTCGGTGCGGCCAACCCGATTTTCGCACTATAGGGCGAGGGGACCTATCCGCCATAAGGATCAAGTTCAGCGTTTTGGGGTACATGTCACGCGGTTTCAATGTCGTAAACTGCTAATTTCCATGTAAACTTGGACGAGGAAATGCCAATCCATTGATTGATGCGAGCGCCACAGAAGATGATTTGTGGCGCTCGTTTCCGTAAGGGCATGGCCCGGTGCGGTTGGAAAGGGATCTCTATGGGATTTCTATCGCACCTACCGTAAGGGTGCGACGTATAACCTAACCGACACTAGATGAATTTCCTTAACTTGATCCCTATGGGGCGAGGGGACCTCGCCCCTACGGGTACAATTGTTCACTCGGCTGAAGGGGCTGTGCGGGATTTCTGTGGGAGGCGAACGTTTTAATCATTGATTCGGAACTGGTTTGCCACAAACACCAGATCGAAGATATTGACAATGCTGTCGCCGTTCACGTCCGCCGTCGAATCGTCTGTGCCAAATTCTTGAGCCAGTAACGTCAAGGGCAAGATATTCACGTCGCCGTCGTTGTTGATGTCTGCAGCTTTTTGCCGTTCGATCCGTTGAGCAATCGCGGCGCGTAGATCGTCGCAAGGGCCGGAACAGAGTATTCTCCTTAGCGGAAGCGCGTCAAGCGGACTGTAGTCCAGGATAGGATTAAAACGAATGTATAACTCCTCCAAGTTTGACAGATTTGCGAGCGGACTCACATCCTCGATGCGGTTGAACTCCAATACTAGTATGGTAAGTTGCGTCAGGTTGGCGAGCGGGCTCACATCTTCAATCTGGTTATTAATTAGTCGCAAATAGGTAAGGCGTTTGAGATTCGCAAGCGCACTGATATCTCCAATCGGACTGCCACCCAACTCCAGCACAGTGAGCTTGGTTAAGTTGGCAAGGGGACCGATGTCAGTGATTGGGTTGCCGCCCAAGTACAATTTAGTGAGATTTGGCAGATTTGACAGCGCACCGATTTTCACAATTTCATTTTGTTCCGCCACCAGCACAGTTAGGTTTGTGAGATTAGCCAGCGGACTAATATCAACAATCGCATTTCCGTGCAAATTCAACTCGGTGAGGCTAGTCAGATTGGCAAGTGCAGCGAGATTCTCGGGGTAGGTGCGGGTTAGGTTCAATACGGTGAGTTCGCTCATACCTTCGAGCGGACTAATGTCGCTAAACGAATTGAAACTGAGATTCAATACTTCGAGCCGCACCATACCGCGGAGCGGCGCGATGTCTTCAATCCTGTTTAAGTTCAGGTTTAATTTTGTGAGACGAATCAGGTTTGCGAGTGCGCTAATGTCCTCAATGCGGCAGTCCCAAAGACTTAGCACGCTGAGGTTCACTAGATTTGCCAACGGGTTCCAGTTCTTAATGTTTAAGCATTGGCTCAAATCGAGTTCGCGAAGTCGGATAAGGTTTTTTAGAGGGCTAATGTCAACAATCCAGTTGCGGTTTAACCGCAGGGAGGTTAGGTTTACGGCGTGTTCCAATCCGGAAAGGTCAAAGATTTGCATGTGTTCGGCATGCAACCGCGTTAATCGCCTCATGTCGGCTTCAGTGACAGGATCATCGAATCCCAGCTTCAGGGTGTGCTGGACGGCGCGCCGGAGGTACAAGTCGGGGATTTCAACGAATTGGGCATGAGCAGCGGCGCAGAAAGCGAGCAGCAGGATGAGGGCACAGATGTGTCGCAGCATTGGAGTTCTCCTTGATGTCGTGTTGATTCCGCACCGGCGGGCGGGGTGGTTCGGTGCCACGACCCGCCCAGACGATTATACAGGATTGGGACGAAAAAATCAGGACGATTTGATTCCGAGCGGCCGTTTATACCGTTGCTCTATAATGGCAGTGCATCAACGGCGTGAATTGCCAGCGGAATGGGATGTACTTCGTACAGATAGAGTGTAGAGTTTCACCCGAATCATCTGCGATATCGGGTGGATAGAAACATGGTAAGTCTTCTTGCTGTGCGCAATTTTTTTAGATTTCTTTTCAGCCCACCTACGGATTGGGCGCGGTGACCGCGCCCCTACGAAGATGGCCGCGATCGGGAGCGGGATTTCTATCGATCAAGTGGGTGAATAGCAAGGTGATAGATATCCCAGTTCAATATTCATTCGCTTAATCCAACCCAACAGACTGCCGGAGGACTGGGGAATGGTGGGCAGTGCCCACCCTACAGGGAATTAATGGCGCTAACGGGGGAAGTCCCACAACAGTATCGTGCCGTCGAGGCTCCCGCTCACCAGCGTTTTTTCGTCCGAGCTGAAACCGAGGCTGCGAACCCACGCAGTGTGCCCCTTTAGCGCCCGCTGATGCGCGCCGGATTCGGCATCCCAGAAATCGATGCTGCCGTTGGATCCCCCCGTTACTACTTCGGCGCCATCCGGGGTGAAAACCATACTCATGGCGCCCATTTCCGGTTGAAGGGTGTGGCGGCTCGCGCCAGATTTGGTGTCCCAGAGCCGCACGGTTTTGTCGCCGCTAACGCTTGCCAGTGTGCCGCCGTCCGGACTGAAGACGACGCTGATGATGTCCAACTCATGCCCTTTCAGTGTGTGCAGAGGGGTGCCCTTCGCCGTATCAAATAGACGGATCGTATAGTCGTCGCTGCCGCTCGCCAGCATTCTCCCGTCCGGGCTGAACGCGAGGCTGGTGCGTACGGGTCGATATATGGTCATAGGGACACCAGCGGTTTCCCATGTGAATGATTTCAGTTTAGCCCCGGTTTTTGCGTCCCACAGCGTAGCGGAACTGACAGCATCGCCGCTCGCGAGCATGGAGCCGTCCTCGCTGTACGCGAAGACAACGTCATTACCGGCATCTTTCACCAAGGTGCTCAGTCCTCGGCCTGTCACAACATCCCATAGTCTGACGCTGTGATGATCGTCGCCTCTCACCAGTGTCCGTCCATCCGGTCTAAAGGCGAAGTTGGGTGACAGCGACGTATCGGTATCAATCGAACGCTTGTATGCCCCCATGACGGTATCCCACACGCGAATGGGTTGTCTCGCGCCCTCGCTTACCAACGTGGCGCCGTCGGGGCTGATAGCCACGAAATCCACATGATCGAAATGGCCTTCTATGCCCCACAAGCGATTTGCGGTCGGCGATTCCCACACACGGATACTGGAATCCGCGGTCGCCACCCGTCCGCCGTCTGGGCTGAATGCGATCGCGACGACGGAATTAAAATTGAACGCGGCAAGGGAGTAGCTGTGTCCGCCCAGTGTTCGCAGGAGTTCGCCAGTCTCGGTGTGCCAGATTCGGGTGGTCCCAAAGCTGTCCCCGCACGCCAGCGTAACGCCGTCCGGATTAAAACCCACGCACGCAACTCCGGTCTCGGTGTCCTCCAGATGGCGCAGAAATTCGCCCGTATCCACATCCCACAGGCGGGTACTTTCGCGCCAACTTCCGCTTGCCAACATCGATCCATCCGAGCTGAAAGCTACGCTCGAAACGTTCTCCTTATGCCCCTTGAAGGTGCGAAGATGTTCTCCCGTTGACGCATCCCATAGGTGGATGTCGGTGTCGACAAAACTCCAAACCGCAAGCGTCGAGTTACCCGGGCCGAACACGGCGCCTACACCCCTTTGCGCCATGCCTTCCTCCGTTCGCGCGACGAATGAGCGCCGCCTCTCACCCGCCACAGTATCCCAAAAGTGGACGGCGTTGACATCATCTACACTTGCAAGGGTGGCGCCGTCTCGGGAAAAGGCAACGTCGATGATTCTCGAAGTATGACCTTTCAACGTCCGCAAAGGGTCGCCCGTTGAAGCATTCCAGAGACGAATGTTGTTGTCCAAACCTCCGCTCGCCAATACGCTGCCATCCGGGCTAAAAGCCAGACACCAGACGACGCCCTCGTGGGCGCCGAACAGGGCAGGCTCGCTGCGCTTCGCCGTGTCGTAGATCCAGATACCGATGCCCGTTGCAACGGCGAGCCGAGCGCCGTCGGGCGAATATTGCATCCGGGTGATTTTCCCGTTTCCGAGGCGCAACTTGACCCCGTCAGGCAGACCCGATTGAGGGAATTTTTGGGCGGTGCCAAGCGGGGAGAGCATAACAAGCAACAGCAAGGTCACAAGTATTTTCATCTCAATACTCCTTACATTTAGGATTACGGGAGATTGCCAATTCCCCGATTGTTTCGGGCTCAGCCTACATACGGTGTAAATCGACAAATCGGCCCATCGGTTATGACCATGCGGCATCAACCGGGATCGAACGAGCGGCGGCAGAAGATCTCTGCCGCGCGGGATTTACTGTCCGGTCGATTGATCCTTGCCCAAGCATTTGATCGGTCGGTTTACGTCCACGGGGGACGAGCGCATGAAAGTGGCGATACCTCTCAAATTACAGCAAAATCATTTGCGAGTCAATAATTAAGTATGCGATGAATAGGAAGCTTGGAACGGATGGAACGAGACTGCCGGCGAAATTCTCGGTAGAGATTCCCGGGTAAGTCAGAGGGAAATTGGTTCAATACGTTCCAGTTACTACAGAACGATAGGGAAAGGGAACCCATTCGGGGAAAACTCATCCGTAGGGATGAACTTAATGAAGGCAGGCATCCAGAAGACCTCGTCGCGACGAGTGGAACGGAAGGAACGGTGTTTTTCTAGAACTTCTCTGTACGTTCTGAATATGGATGGTTAAAGAAAATGGGTTCCATCCGTTCCAATTCTCTGTAAAATAAGGGATGAAGCTAGTCGTGGCAGGACATTGACGCATGGAACGCAATATCGGGAGGAGCGGGGCAAGGGGACCCCTATCGCACTGGGATCTCTATCGCCCTCCCTATTCAGTCGGTTGATCTATTCGCTCGTTTGATTCCCGCGCACAGAGGTTCTATTGGCATGGCACCGCAGTGCAAAGACGGCGCTGCGGGTTGGCGGGAGGTTGTCGCCGGTAAGAGGACTGGTGGTCAATGAATCTCCGAGGGAGTTCTATTAAAGGGGATTGGGTGCGGGAACCCAGGATTTCTATGGGAGTTCTATCACGCGGGATCTACTATCGCCTTCGCTATCCACTCAGTTGATCACTCGTTGTCCACTCGCTTGATCACTCGCTATCTACTCGTTCGATCCTAATTCAGTCACTTGATCCCAACCTACGAACTATAATTTTTGATTCAATGTTGCACAGTGTGCGGGCTACGGGCGAGGAAACCTCGCCCCTACGTGATGGTCGCAATTCGGAGAAGATTTCTATCGTCCTCGTTATTCACTCGGTTGATCTCCTACAGATCGGTTGTGTGATACTTCGATAGCTCGACCGCAAGGGAGGCTTCTATCGCACCGTACAAGCTAAAACGGCTGGAATGCACCGTCGCGCACAACCAAGATAACGGGATCGTATTCGGCATCGCCGACGGCGTCATATGAGAAGCCCCCGAGCACAGTGTCAAAGCCGCTTGTGGCAGCCAACGCCTTCCGTATCGCGTCGGAATCGGTTGACCGCGCTTCAGAGATGGCGTTCACCAGAAGTTGAACCGATGTGTACGCCAACGCGCTGAAGACCGACGGCTCCGAATCGTATGTATCGATGAAGTTCCGGACGAACGCATGATTTCCGGGCGTATCCGCCGTGCTCGTCCACGCCGTAATCGAAATCGCCCCCTCCGCGGCTGCGCCCGCATGCTGCACCTCGCCCACACTCATCAGCGGAACGATGAAGGGCACCTCGTCCGGAATCCCCACTTCGCGCCCCTGAACGAGCACCCTCGGTTGGTCAAACGAATTCGCCGCGACAAGAACGGCTCCTGGCTCCAGATCCCGAATCCGCGTCAACTGGGGACGGAGGTCCGCGTCGAGCGTGGAAAACGTCTCCGTAGTCAGGAGCCTGACGCCGATCGTCGCGAGGGTTTCCGCAAACACCTCGTTGGCGCTGCGGGAGAACGCATCACGGGTGTCAACTATAATTGCCACGCTCTGGTAACCCAGCTTTTCCTGCGTAACTCGCACACCGTGCGGAATCAGTTTGTCCACGGTCAGGTTCACGCGAAAAACAAAGTCGCCAAGCGCACTGAGTCCATGCGACGCGGATGTCGGCGCAATTGCCACAGTTTGATTCGCTTCCGCCACCGGGAACGCTGCCCCGGTGAGGGTCGAGGTCGCGGGACCTAGCAGCGCAACCACCCCGTCCTCGTGGATCAGCTTGTTGTAGGCGGCAATCGTTCCCTCCGTGGTGCTCTTGTTGTCCTCCAGGATTAAGCGGATACGCGGCGGACCGAGTTGTGCGTTGTTAATCTCGTCGCGCGCCAAATAGAAACCGTTGAGATACCTGACGATGTCCGGGTCGTCCGGACCGTCGACGAAAGCGCCGGATTGCGGCATCACCACGCCGATGAGGACTTCATCGGGAATGGGTGGAGGCGGCTCGCCCTCGGAAAGTATGGAAACCAATTCGTCGCAGCCGTATAACCCGAAGATGAGCGCGGCGCCGACAACCAATAAACAGATTTTTTCGATAAGATTCACTAGGTTAGACCTCCCTGATTTAGTGCAGTTTGTCCTATGTATTTCTCGTTGCGGAGATGGGCGACCTTCTCGCCCTTGAACGCGGGTATTGTATCCGACTCGGGGTCGTAATTCAAGACGGTTGTAAAACCGTTGGGCACTGATCGCGCGGGATTCGCTATCGGATTTCTATCGCGCTGGGAACTCTATCGCACTCCTTATTCAGTCGCTTGATCTATTCGCTCGCTTGATGGTCGCGATTCGGAGATCGCTCCTACAGTCAAAACGGCTGCAAATCCCCGTCGCGCACAATCAAGATGACGGGATTGTATTCGGCGTCGCCGACGGCGTCATATGAGAAGCCCCCGAGAACGGTCTCAAAATCGCTTGTGGCAGCCAATGCCTCCCGGATCGCATCCGAATCGGTCGACCCCGCTTCAGAAATAGCGTTCACCAAAAGCTGCACCGATGTGTACGCCAACGCGGTGTACACCGTCGGTTGCTCGCCGTATCTCGCGGCGTAGTTCCGTACAAACGCCTGGCTGGCGGGCGCCTCCGCCGTGCTCGTCCATGCCGCGAACGTAATCGCCCCCTCCGCGGCGGCGCCTGCCTGCTCCACCTGGCCCAAACCCAACGCCGGTACGATGAAGGGTACATCGTCCAGAATCCCCACTTCGCGCCCCTGCATGAGTACCGTCGGCTGGTCAAACGAATTCGCCGCGACGAGGACGGCTTCCGGTTCCAAATCCCGTATCTTGGTTAATTGGGGGCGGAGATCCTCGGCGTGGGAGGGGAAGGTTTCCGTGGTCAAGATCTTCACGTTGAGCTCGGCGAGGATTTCGGCATACACGGCGGCGGCGCTGCGGGAAAACACATCCATGCTGTCAGCCAGTATGGCGACTCTCTGATATCCGAGTGTCGCGTGTGTTAGATGTATACCGGGCGGAATCCGTTTCTCCACGGTCAGGTTTACGCGAAAAACAAAGTCGCCAAGCGCGCTGAGCCCTTGCGATGCGGAGGACGGTGCAATTGCCACGATCCGGTTTTCTTCCGCCACGGGGAAGGCTGCCTCGGTTAGGGTCGAGGTCGCGGGACCTAGCAGCGCGACCACGCCGTCCTCGTGAATCAGCTTGTTGTAGGCGGCGATCGCTCCCTCGGTGGTGCTCTTGTTGTCCTCCAGGATGAAGCGGATGCGCGGCGGCGTAATTTGCGCGCTGTTAATCTCGTCGCGCGCCATATAAAAGCCGTTGATGTACCTGACGATGTTCGGGTCGTCGGGACCGTCGACGAAAGCGCCGGACTGCGGCATCACCACGCCGATGAGGAGTTCATCGGGAATGGGTGAAGGCGGCTCGCCCTCTGAAAGTATCGAAACCAATTCGTCGCAGCCGTATGACCCGAAGATGAGCGCGGCGCCGACGATCAATAGACAGATTTTCCGGATAGGATTCACTAGGTTAGACCTCCATGATAAATTTCTGTTCGCCGTATGTATTTCTCGTTGCGGATATGGACGACCCGCTCGTCCAAGAACGCGGGTATTGTATCCGACCCGGCGGCGTAATTCAAGACGGTTGTAATTCCCGCTGAAAGCCATCGCGCGGGATGTCCCCTTCATTCACGGTTCCGATAGTAATACGGCGGTGGATACAGAGCGGAATTTCCTCCCTGGCAACCAATTGTACCGGATCCTATGCAGTCGGAGCTACAGAATCACCATTAAGTACACTATCAAAATGCTAGATCCTCTTGCGAGTTGAAAAGAGGCAATTGCCATCTCCGATCGGAGCTCGAGCACACTTCGCATTCCATGTGAGATGTGGTATAATTTAGGTAGTTCATCGAGAAAGGCGAAGGATTATCATGGGGACAAAGGAACATCACTATGGCTAAGCGAATAGATATTCATCCTGACATTTGCAACGGACGGCCCGTTATTGCCGGAACTCGTATCCTCGTTCAAACTATCATGGAGTTTTTGGGGGCAGGCGATTCCGTAGACGACGTGCTTGAAGCATATCCTTCCCTCGAAAGAGAGGATGTTTATGCCTGTATTCAATTCGCCGCCAAGTTAATGGCGAATCACTACCAAATCCAGAAAATTGCATGAATGGCTTTCTGTTTGATGAAAATCTACCTGTTGACATTGGATTGAAACCGGGCGCGACGGAGGTGTAGCAATGGACAGTAACTTAAGCGTGAATTTGGCAGAGCAACCGGAGGGCGGTTATACGCTAACTAGTAACGAATTTCCCGAACTGGTGACCGAGGGCGATTCGGTTGACGAGGCGATGGTGAACTTTAGAGCCTGTTTTAAAAGTAAATAGCGAAGCCAGTTCGGGGCATTTGAGTGCCATTACTTTTGGGATTTCTATCGCACCCTACCGTTGTGCAAGAAAGAAACCGAGTTTTGATGAAAAATCTCGGTTTCGAGACGCATGATTCTACTCGAAATGACTTTTCAAACAGGTTCTTAAGGATGCCTACGCCGCGGCGCTTGAACTGTACGAGGATTTGGGGCGTCCCGCCCCCGCTGGCGGGGAGAAGGCCCCCGGTAGACGCCCACGGTTTCCGACATTTTCGCCCGATTCGCGGATTGATTCCGATGCGGATGTGCCCGCGGATAACGGTCAACTCCGGTTTGAGGCGACGCTGTGCGAGTATGAACTGAGGCTGCCCGCGCGGAAGTTGAGGGCGCTGGGGTGTGAGGAACTAGCAAGGCGGGAGCGCGGATCGCACCGGATATGGCGAAATCCGATTACGGGAGGGTCGGCGGTCGTGCCGGATTACGGGAGCCGGGATTTGAGGATTGGGACGATTCGGGCGGTGCTGCGGAATCTGGGGGTTGGATGGGAGGAGTTTTTGAGGGGATGAGCGGAGTGGATCGGCTAGGAAGGGCGTGGATAGCAATTCTCGTCAGGATACTTAGATTTTCAATATATTTTGCTTTGTATTTGCGATATGGTATAATGCAGACAGTTAATCAGAATGGAGGGAGACTATCATGCCGGAAAAGAAGGAAAAGATTCACATGGCATCGCCTGCTATTGACTCAGCGGCAGCAGGTACAGGAGACGCAGAGCGCGATGAGTGGGATGAAACTCAAGAGTTGCTTGATGATCCTGTCTTCATGAAAAGCCATGAGCGGGCGGAGAAGGACAGGGCAAATGGAGTCTCAAAGAAATTCTCGGACATCAGAAGGAAGGTATGATATAGAGATTGTTGGTGATTTTGAGCAACAGTATCACCTCCTAGATGCCAATATGACTCGACGAGTGAATGAAGCTTTGGATCGCCTAGCTGAGAACCCTTTGAAATACGGAAAAAGGCTGAAAGGCAAATTGAGAGGGCTTTATTCCCTTCGCGTGGGTAGTTATCGTATCACCTATGATATAGATGTTGCGACTAGAACCTGCTATGTTCGCACCGTATTAAGACGGTCAACCGTATATCGACGTTAATTTCTTTAGTACGACCTCGGCGACTCCAAGCTGAAATACCAAATTCTGCCGCATCGTCGAGTGATAGAGTCGCTCGCAATTCCTCTCCCGAAAGCTCCCAGAACCTGCTAGACCCTTCCAACTCACCTACACTAAATTCTCAATCTGTCCATAACTAATACGAACAAGCAATAGAATCTACTGTGACGGCCCTCAAAAGATTAACTATATCCGAAAAGCAGGGAGCATCCGAGCAATTCTGTCGCATTCAAGGAATGCAAGATGACTGAGGAAAGAAAACGGCAACTGAGGCGTTTGTTAGAGGAAGCGATGGGGAGTTTGGAAATTTACTATGAAAATAGCCCTTTCCCGATTCCTGCTCCGGTATACCGTATGTATTTAGAGGAGCGCTGGGCATATTATGGGATAGATTTCTTGTTGCAAGCGTTTTCGGTGCAATTCGGGCTCAAGGTCGCCAATAGACAAACCCAATTGAAACTTCGTGCATACATACAGGAGGAGTTAGCTTCCTTTATTGATGACGGTGCTTCCCCTGACTTTAATCTAGTCTGCGTCAAACGCGCTGAATACCGAATAGAGAGTGACTCGACTCGTGAACGACGGCTGTATAATCACGGTTTCGGCCCTCTTCCTTTGACCATGCTAATAGAGCGCCTTTTGGAGTTTGCGCTCGTCCGAGGCACAAAGGAAGCGGTATCAATCGTTGAGAGGTATAGTCGCGGCGCGGGTACGCATGTATTTCATCGTGTGATTCCATTACTTGAAGGAATCAAGCTCAAGAGCATGATCGAAGTCTATCCAGGGGCACGGCTTGTTCCTTTGCCGCCCCCGGAAATATCGGGGAAAATGGAACAGTGTCTAATTGGTTTGCCAATGTGGGCCTTTGTGAATGAAAAAGACTCCTTCTTCGGTAGGGTATTACTAGTCATTGACTGCCCTGGGCTTTCCATATTCCACAGACCATCTGAACGGGCATTTCAGCACGGAACTCATATCGAAAACCTTCCAATTCCAGTTCAAATACAGGACGTAAAATTTACGACCTGGGATGCGATACATTCCTTCAAGGATATCTTTCTCCAAGCCTTGTCGCTGGTTTGTAATTCCGCAATTGAAACTGTATTTGAAGCCTATTTGTTCGAGCAAGACAAATCCTTTACTTCGCATCCTGGAGGCAGTGACATGCTTAGGTATGCCAATCGGTCTAATACGTCCACAGAGGTGAGGGAGGACCAGATAAACGAAGCAAAGCGATTGTATGAAGTCTTGGAAAACAAACCAGATCTTAGGGAGAGACTGCAGATTCCGATTGAAAGATGGAAAATGTCGAAAACGTCTAAAAGAGATATTGATAAAATCATTGACTTGGGGATTGCTCTTGAGGCGCTTTATGTGGCTGAACCACATCCAGAGGGAAAAGGAAAAGATTGGCAAATTCGTCATCATGCTTCGGCGTATCTGAAAACCGACTCATGTCCACAAGAGACGCTGAAAAAAGAGTTTCAAGATATCTATAGGTGGAGATCGGCTGCGGTTCACAAGGGAAGACTGCCGAGGAAAAAAATTAGTAAGACTAAGAAAATTCCGTATACCAGAGAAGAGATGATTGTGTTTATCCAAAGAGCACAGGAATTATGCCGCGATTCTATCCTGAAAATCATTGATGAGGAAGAATTTCCCGATTGGCAGAATTTGGAAGCGGGTGGCGACTCTTGACGGGAAAGGAAAGCGACGAATATAATGGCAGGCACGAACGGGACATCATGGACAACTTCGACCTAAAAATTGCTAGTTGTTAGCCAACGGTAAAACCATCGGAGTACATAGCATGGCTAAATCTGTGAAAGCACTCATTACGCCGGAAGTTCTCAAGTGGGCGCGCGAAAAACGCATCAAACTATCACTTGATTATGCGGCGGAGAAATTAGATGTAAAGCCCAATCTACTTGCAGCGTGGGAAGATGGGTCGGGACAACCTACTTTCGCACAACTGAAGGATATAGCCAAACTCTACAGAACGCATATCTCTGTCTTCTATTTGCCGGCGCCGCCTAATGATTTTAAACTCCTCGCGGATCACCGCCGAATGCCGGAGTCTCTCGTTGCCGATGAACAACAGGCCTACAAATTGAATTGCAACGTTTTGGAGGCGCATGAACGGCGAGAAGCAATTATCGGGTTTTATGGATTGTTGGAAGAATTCCCGCCTGAAGTAACTCTGGAACTAGATGAATCTGCCGAACCACTACGCGCCGCGCAAGCAATTAGAGAATTCCTCCAATTTGACATAGGGTTGCTGAACCAGTGTAAAGATGCACACTCCGCGTATAAGTTTTGGAGGCGGGTTGTAGAAGCGCGTGGCATACTTGTTTTTCAGACTTCTGTCAACACGCATCTCTCAATAGATTTAGAGACTGTCCGCGGCTTTTGCATTGCGGAAAAGCCGCTTCCGGTTATTGTGGTAAACCCTAAAGATAACCCGTATGGGCGCATCTTTACAATTGTACACGAACTCGTTCACGTCGGTCTTGGGAAAAGCACAATGCAGAATACGGGGTTCCGAGAGTATCCGGATTTGAACCCTACCGAAGTGTTTTGCAATCAGGTGGCAGCCGAGGTGCTAGTCTCCACGCATGATTTGCTTGAGCGACTCGACCCGGATGGGCTAGAAGCGAATCTGACTGATTACGTCAATAAACTCTCCGAGCATTTTCGCGTGAACTCCGAGGTCGTTATGAGGCGGCTACTTTCGATCGGCTATATTTCTCGGCAAGAGTACCGTGCCTACAGAAATAGTCAATCCGAGAAGTATAAAGACGGTTCCCCTACTCGTCGTTCAATCCCTATACCATATCACACACGCCTGCTCAATTCTGCCGGAGAGCATTTCGCCCGAACCGCTTTTACGGCTTATCATGAACAAAAAATCACACTCGCTGATTTGGCTGCATCCTTTTCCTATTGCGATCCAAAGCACCTTCCTAAAATTGAGAGCGTTATCTTTGCATGAATTCATTGTTCAACCAAAACGCGGCTGTTTACAGCCTGGATCTCAGTGCGTTGTTCGCTGCTTTCAATGAGCGGTACCCGATCGAGAATTTTCCTGGTTTTTGGAGAAAAATGGAGGAATTAATAAGAACCGATCGACTGATAATGCCAGAAGTTGCTTTCGATAAAGCCCTCAAAGACGAACGCGTTAAGGAATGGGTCTCGGGTAATAAATTGAGACCCTATCTACGTCGGCCGATTGACGAACCTATACAGGGCAAGGTTGGCGAAATTTTAAAGGAGTTCCCTCGACTCCTGGATGATCGAACGGGGAAATCCGGTGATGATCCGTGTGTAATTGCTTTAGCCATGGTATCCCACAACTGCATTGTCGTAACCGAAGAAAAACCGACAGGCGCCAAGCATAGACCCAAAATCCCTGATGTCTGTAATGAATTCGAAGTTCCGTGGATCCAGTTGGTCGAGCTCGTACAAAGAGAGAACTGGGTCTTCTAGCGATATGGCCCAAGGCCGCGATGTACTTCGGAAAGGTTTACCATTATCTCGCGCCCTGATTTAAATTCCCAAACGAAAAGGAGTTAAACCATGATTGAACGAAAAGCGGCGATGCGTCGGATTGTTACCTGCGCGGTCGGGGGAGCAGTGTTTCTTTTGCTGTTCGTACAACTCTTCCCGTTCGGCTTGATTTATCCAGATGACAGTGTGTCCGGGGGCGGGGGTGCGTACGCGGAAAATGCACCTGTCCTTTTCATTTTTGGCGTGGGCGCGTTCCTCGGGTTGCTACCGGGAATTGCGTGGGCGATCGACCAGAAACCGGCGCGGCGGCGTTTTCTGCTGTGGTCGATCTCGGGCATTGTGCTTGGCGTCATCTTGGCGGCGGCTACGGGGCGATTTCTACTGATGTTTGCGTTCTCGATAGCGGGGGTGTATGTCGGCGTTGTCTCGGCATTGAAGCGGCTTGGCGTATATCAGGTTGAGCACAATAATCAAGCGGCTGAAGGGAATGGATTGAGTGGATACAAGGAATAGTGGACAGAAGTCTTTGAATTTGAGGTTTGGGCGATCTCACCCTACAAGTGCTATTGTGAAGTAACGGGCGCGGTAACCTAGGATTTCTATGGGATTTCTATCGCGCTCGCTATTCACTCGCTTGATCAGTCACTATTCGCTCCCTTGATCCCTACGAGAAAGTGGTCGGGGCAAGATGCCTCTCCCACCAAGAGAAAGAGGCGATTTTTGAGGAATGGTGGGCAGAAGATTAGCTATGGGATCTCTATCGCGTTCCTTATTCAGTCACTTGATCACTCGGTTGATTCCACCCGACAAATATAACTACAGTAAAAACTTCAAACACGAACGAAAGGAGAAAAACCATGATTAACCGCAAAGTGGCGATGCGTCGGATTGGCGCCTGTGTCATCGGAGGCGCTGTTTTTTCCTTACTGTTTCCTCTTTTCATGCGTTTTGAGTGGGATGCTCATTCCGTAAGCATGGCTCATAATGTGCACATGTGAAAATCCGGATTCTATCACATGGGAATTGGACCGAAGGTATTCACGGTTCTAGAGATAGTTGGAATTGGCGCTGTACTCGGTTTGCTGCCCGGGATCGCCTGGGCGATCGACCAGAAGTCGGCGCGGCGGCGTTTTTTTCTATGGTCGGTATTGGGAGTGGTGATAGGCTATATTTCGACGCGGTCGTCCGGCAGTGTCGTCCCGTTGATAGTGTTCTCCGTCGTGGGGGTGTATATCGGGAGTTTCTCGGCGTTGAATCGGCTTGGGGTATTTGAGGCTGAGGATCAGCGGAGTGAATAGAAAGCCCTTTTCGTGGTTGGGTGACCTGATGGCCGCGACCTTGAGAGGATCTCTATCGTCCTCGTTATTCACTCGGTTGATCTCCTACAAGGGTGAGTCGGCAAATGGCTCCGGCGGGCGCGGCGGAGCAAGATGCTCCGCCTACGGATTGCGTGGAGGCGAAAAGTGGACGCATGGTGTTTTTGTCGCACGGGATTCACTATAGGATTTCTATCGATCAAAGGAACGGATAGATCAAGCGAGTGGCCAACGAGCGCGATAGAGATCCCAAGGTGATAGTAAATCCTGCTCATCATCCATTCGCTTGATTCCCTCTCACCAGAAGTAAGAGGCGATTTCTGAGGAATGGTGGGCAGTGCCCACCCTACGTCTTTCACTACATCTTTCTAACGCGCAAACCAAAGGAGGTAAACGATGATTGATCGCAAAGCGGCACTGCTTCGGGTCATTACGTGCGCGATTGGCGGAGCGGTACTTCTCCCAGTAGTCTCGATACTCCGCAGCTATATGCCAATAGAACCCGGCCACTATGTGGTGGGTTTTAAGGCGCATGTATTGGGCTACACTTCTGTATTTGACCCGGTTGGCGCGCCTCGTCCGATCTGGGGGATTGCCGGAGTTGGCGCGCTTCTCGGTCTGTTGCCCGGTATCGCGTGGGCGATCGACCAAAAGCCGGCGCGACGGCGTTTTCTCGAGGGCTCGATTGCGGGCGCGGCGATTGGGTTCATCCTGTCGATGGCGAGCAACCGCGTCGAACCGCTGATAGTGTTTGTGGTCGCGGGGGTGTATGTCGGCGTCGTATTGGCGATGAAGCGGAGTGGAGTGTTTGAGGCTAAGGATCAACGGAGCGAATAGGAAACCTTGTTCGTGGTTTAGCGGTCTGATGGTCGCGACCGGGAGGTCGCTCCTACTGAGCCGAATTACGAAACACTTTGATGTATGACTTTCAGTCGCAACGACCATAGCAAAAATCAATTGAGGAGATTCAATACTACAAAAATGAAAACTGTAAGAACATTTGTATTGGTATTTGCAATGACTGCGGTGATGGTTGGGCTTTCCGGCTGCGACCGGTTGTTGGGCATTATTTCCGACGGCGATATGCTTCGAATGGACGCCGATATACCTCAATTCGAAGGTCTGCACGGCGAAATATCTATCGGCGTTGTTTATCCTAGCCCAACGGCGAAGTTCGAGCCGGTTCGCGTACGCTTGGAACACGGTTTGGAGTTGGCGCTTGAAGAAATCAACACTGCCCAGGCGGGCGATGCGAGAATCCGGCTCATCGCGGCAGAGGATAACAACAACGTCGAAGGAGCGGTTGAAGCCTTCAACAAATTGATTCACGAAGACGGTGTGCCCGCCATCATTGGGCCGCTGACCTCAAGCCAGTCCGAAGCGGCGTTTCCGATTGCCCAAGAGAATCGGGTGGTAGCTTTCAGTCCTACCTCGTTCGCCACCGGTCTAAGCGCGCTCGGCGATTACATCTTCCGCGTGAGCTTGACCTCGGACGCGCTAATTCCTCATCTCGTCGAAGTGACGCATACGAAACTCGGCTACCAGCGCGCGGCGATCGTCACCGACGAAACCGACTTGGTCTCGCAGTCCGGCGACCGGGCGTTTCGTGACGCGCTAAACGAGAACGGCGTGACGATAGTGAGCAGGGAAGGCTGGCGGCCCGGCGAAACCGACCTTGCGGCGCATCTGACTCGAATTAAGGAATCGGATCCCCAGGTCGTCTTTATCGCAACGATACCGAACGACATGCCCGAAATCATGATCATGGGGCGCGAACTTGGCATCCCCTCCTCTGTCCCCTATATTGTCGCCCAAGTGAGTGACGACGAAGTTCAAGACGCTGGCGGCGCTGCCGAAGGTCTGTTCTCCACCTCAAATTGGATGAGCACGACCTCTACGCCTAGGAATCAAGCGTTCATCCGGAGTTATCAAGCGACGTACGGGCGTGAGCCGAACGCATGGGCGGCTCAATCTTATGCGACGCTCTATGTCCTGGCTGAAGCGATTGCGAATGCCCAAGCAGCGGATTCAGAATCGATTCGGGATGCGCTGGCGGATATCCGGGATTTGGATACTGTGCTGGGATCGTTCTCTTTTGACGCGGTTGGGGATGCGGACTACGACCCGACGATAATCGTTGTGGAGAACGGTGAAATTAAGGCGCAGAGTAGGTGTGTGGTTACACTCTCAGTCAGTCGTCAGAAGTCAATGCGGTGCCGAGCGTTTACCTTCAATCGCGTCTGGCGGTCACGTGGGGCGGGATAAAGGATTGGCTGAATTGATGAGGAGCGCTGTATGCATTGAAAACAGTCTCAGGCAACGGATGTAGGTCCATCAAAATCATAGCTCAATCATCTGACTTTTCACAGTTTTGATTTCCAGTTGGCAAACCGAGATTTACATGTGCGATAATATTACATCATGGCGGCGGCAAATATTGACGCGAAAGGAAACATTATTGTAAGATAATTGCATTGCGCAGTGTTGCGTTTTGTCAATATCTCCATTAGTGTCGAATCCTTGCAAGTCATTAATAGTTAAAGGCAGACCGGTAGGAACTAACGAGTAAAGCGATTATGTAATGAAAGCGAAAACGCATTCCGCCGTAAGATATCAGAATCCGCCGATTAATGAGATTGTTTGCGGCATCCTTTTTGATCCAATCTCTGGGCTGCAAACAGGGCAGATCGGCGCACTATGGCAGAAATATAAACCGGATTTCTCTAATACTCAGGACCAACCGCCTATTGCGACTGTGCCTGACGAGGGCCTGCACAATCAAACCAAACCTCCGCCGCGACGAGTTTGGTTCGTACACAAAGAAGATAATGAAATCATCCAAGTGCAGTTCAATCGTTTCTTACACAACTGGCGTAGAACACGACCCGATGATAAATATCCGGGATATGAAACCGTTATAGAAAACTTTGAAGAATACCTATCTCGCTTCCAAGGATTCCTAGCGGAGGAAAAATTGGAGAATCTGGTGGCAAGACAATACGAGTTGACATATATTGACCACATTTTACAGAATGAGGGTTGGGACACCCTCAATGATTTGGACAGAGTCCTACCCGGTTTCACCTCACTGAAGAGCGAAAATCTACTCTCAGCCGATATAAGAGAGATTGATTGGCAGCTAGTGTTCGGTCTTCCAGGTGATTTTGGGCAATTGCAACTGTCGATTCGTAGCGCTCGACGACGCCTTGACAATCGTCAGCTTCTCCGAATTGGGTTTACGGCACTTAGTAATCAAGCATATGAACCGATGCGAGAATGGTTTGATTCTACCCATGAAGTAATTATTGAACTTTTTTCCACTCTCATAAGTGAAGAAATTCAAAAACAGTTCTGGGGGAGAAATTCATGCTAGACATACGCCCTGCAACCGCAAATGATCAGATCATAGCATTCAATTCATCGTCAGTGGTTGAAGTTAACAATTCATATCGTCTTGAACCCGACAAAGGAATAACTAACCAACTCAGGTATGGGAATTGGTTGGGAATCACACATCAAGATTTCAGCAGTGAAGAGGGTATTCAAGAGCACGAGCCATCAGAACAGTTTCTTTTCATGGCCCGACAGGAGCCTCGCAGGGAAATAAATCCATCGAAGTGGAAGATACAATCTCCAACTACAGATGAGGGGCTAGCGCCCCTCACTAAAAACCCAGCTTTGGAATTTCAATGGCGCCAGATATTACAGCGGTTTGAAGTCATATCCCGACGGGAAGACAACTGGGATGAACGCGAAACCAAAAAACCGAGTGAGTTGGCTCTAAATCATGCGAAAAATTTTATGGAGGAATTCTTTGATGCGGTCATTGCTAAAGGGCATTCGTGGCTCACCCCCTTCATCTCCAGTGATGAAGACGGTTACATTACGGTGGCATGGCATAAAGGGGAACACGAACTGCATCTTGAAATTGCCGAATATGAAGTTGAGTATACCACTGTATGGGGCATTAGGATTGATACGGAGATGGACATAGGCATTCTAAAGAGCGACAATTATCTTACGCTCTGGGAATGGTTGCTTGATGGGTGAAAATGACTTTGTAGAGGATGAAGAGGAACTCTACCGGAATGTAAGAGGGGCGTTAGAATCTGAAGAGTATTCTTACGATGACACAGGCGAACTCCTAATCCAACCCGGCGCATTTCGCGACCCTGGCAAGCAGCCATCTGTTGATCGCGCTAAGTTCATTGGATACAGCCCTTCTGATGCTTTGCTACATCCATCAAATGGAATTGTTAGCCTTTTGGCTAAAGATGTCCGCGCAATAGCGGATGTGGTGACAACAACCAAAGACACGCGCGTTAAACATAACGTAGATGTTGTCTATGACCCTATTCCCAAAAGACCCTCTCATTCAGTAATCACAGTGTCTCCCGATTTCTTCGACTCAAATACCAAACAGAGAAAGGCATTTAAATCTCTGCAGAAGGCTCTTGCTAGGGTTGCCACTCGTAACGGATGGACGTTGCAACCTAATCTAGATTAACGTCGTTAGCTGTCTAGGCGCTTGTTGCACTTCTACCTGCTTCATACTGGTCCGCGCGTACTTCAGAGTTCCCGCCGAAATCCACGTTTCGCTATAGTAATATGCGTGATTCGAATCCCTGTTCATAGTGACCTTGGGGTGCCCCTGAGCATAGTCCCGCCAACTTCCTACACTCCTGCCTATCGCAGTGCTGCTAAGCATCTCAATAATGCGGTCCGCGTTTTAGGGCGCCCCAGGTTGTCGTCAGCTTGCCGCGGGGCTGCACCGAAAGCGAACCACCGGGAAACAAGGTATAACCGTTGCCGGAGGAATCGCGATACAGAGTCGCTTCCGGCCCCTCCTCAAACCGCCAGAGCGCTACCGTTTTCCCATCCGCGCGAAGCTTTCGTTCCGGTTGGATCCGGTTCCCCCGCTCCGTGCCGTAACGAAATCCCTTGGACACGCGAACTTCGTCGACATAGCCCCGCATGGATTCGTACAGGCGCCCCCACTCAGAGCCTTCGATGAACTTCACGATCGGGGTGCCGCCGATTAGGAACGGCGTAGACGTACGACCCACCGGTTCCAGCGGACCGGACTGCGAGATAAGGACGCGTTCGAAATAGTGATAGGCGTGCGCTTCGTCGTTACTCTCCACGATCTGTTGGGCGAGGTGCACCCAGCGGGAGCGCGGGTAGTCTTCGGACGGAATCGATTCTCCCCAATCATCCCACGTCCAGCCGAGAGAATCCGGTTGCACCCCGATTCCGAAATTGAGCCATGTGCTTCCGTCCGGCAGTATTGCTCCGCGTTGAGGAACGTGCATCCCGCTGATAGAAACAAAATAGCTGCCGGGTTTGGCAAGAATTATCCACTGCCCCACGCTTGAGAGTGCGTGATCCCCATCCTCGGGCTTGTCGGTCAAGTAGATCCACGCCTCGACGGTGATGCCGTCTCCCTCCACATCGTCAAACACGCCGGGGTAATCGGCGTAGACGTAACCGCCGGGCTGCAGTTCCAGCACGTCCGCGGGCACCGCCTCGGGCTGCGCGAAGGCGTTGGGCAAGGCAAGTGCCCAGACCGTCAAGATCAGAATCGTCAGGGGTGACACGGGTTTTAGTCTGACGGCTCCCCCCGGTAGGCCAGTCTGCGAAATTTTCTCTTTCATCTCCACACCTCCTATTGGTATGTAGCGCGCCCCTGCGTAAAACTTCAGACGAGGTGCGACTGGGGAGGTATGGTTTAGGGATCTGTAGAGAGAAACGAAAATGGCGAGGCGTGACCTATCGGGATGTGCTATTGATCGACCGACCGGATACGATCATTTAGGCTAGCAAGGGGACGGTTTTACCTCCTGTTCCATATCCGCTGACTTCGCAGTCGCGACCTGGAAAAGATCTCTATGGGAACTCTATCGCGGTCACTTACCATTCCATTGATCACTCGCTAGCCACTCGTTTGAAGTCCTGCAGCTACTTAGAAAGTTTGGTGCGCAGGGAATTTGCTATTGGGCCAGCAATCGGGGGAGGAAACCTCGCCCCTACGGAAAACAGAGTAATTTAGGGAAACGATATCGATGTGGCATCGCGGATTGACGCTGGAAACTGAAAACGGGTCACAGAATCAGGTGATTTGTAGCCGGATGTTGGGTTTCACTAAGATTTCCGGTGACATGAGGCAATACGAGAGTACCACATACCCTTCACATTTTTCAGTTTTTTCAAGGTCGCCGTTCTACCCAACCTACTGGCCGTCCACACGGTTGATTGTCGCGGCTTGGAGATCTCTATGGGAACTCTATAGGATTTTTATCGCATTGGGAGTTCTATCGCGCTCATTATGCATTCGCTTGATTTATTCGCTCATTTGATCGTTCGTTATTCACTCACTTGATCTCCCACTGTGATAAACCGAGAGGGTGGAGTGTTTTCTATCTAAAGAATGGTGGGCATAAGATTTCTATGGGATTTCTACCGCGCTCGCTATTCACTCACTTGCTGGATCGCTATCGCCTTCCTTGTTCAGTCAGTTGATCACTCGCTGTTCACTCGCTTGATTCCACCCTACAGTTGCTCGCTTCATTTCGCGGCGAAAGGTGGGAAAGCGCACCCGCTCCAAGCAAACCTTCCAAGGCAATATCGGGACGCCGCTCAACCGTGCTCTATTGCTCCCTGCCACGTCCACGCTGTCAGCCCTATTTCGCATTTTCGTTCGCCCTCCTCGTTTTTTGCAAAAATTTTTTGACAGCGTAACACATGTATAGTATAATGCCACAAATTTACTACACATATGTTAATTACCCGGCACGAATTGCCCTAACGATAGGAGGTGCGGCTTTATGCGTTGGCTTTTCCTTGTTTTCGTGATTCTGCTCGGAATCGCCGCCGGGAGTTGGTTTTCCCATTGGCTCGCGCTGGCGTACATGTAAACCGAGGAGATAACCGTATGAAGAATGCGATGCGTGTTAGGAACCAAACCCGCGTCGGCGGGGTGCTCTTAATTGACAGCCGATGCGCGGAACTGGGCGCCTTAGTTCGACAAATGCTCGGTAAATCAACCATGATGAGAAAGGAGAAACCAAGATGACTAAGTACGACATTGAGATGTATCAACACGGCGAATGCACCAGGATCGCCCCGTGTTGGACAAATTCCATTGCCGCCGCCAAGAACTATGCCACACGGTGGGCGCTCCGTGTCTGCAAGCTGCCGTTGAACAAGCGCCACCACTGGACGCCGCTGCAGAACGCCGTGCACGAGGTCATCGGGTATACGAGGGATTTCGTGAACTGCGAGATTGTGTTGAAAAAGGCGAAACGGAGACTTTGAATCAGCGTCTAGCGGAGATGGACGCACCAGATGCTGAATGAGAAACAGCATCAGTGAATAAAAGATGTGTAAAGAAAGCCGGGTTTCTTTTAGAGAACTCGGCTTTTTTGTGCAACTTAACTGAAAGGGCGGCAGTTGGGTGTTGGGTTTCACTCAGATTTTCGGCACATGAGACAGTACGAAAGTTCCACATACCTTTCACATTTACAGTCTTTTCAGAAGCACCGTTCTACCCAACCTACGGAATGCTAATTCCCATATTTTCAAGTGTGTGACCTTCCCCCAAACATCACCGATCCCGCCCACTCATCCAGACCGACAACCCTCCCCGTTATACACATTATCTCGCCAAAATATCTCTCAGACCTCGGGCATTGAGTGCGAAGATTGAACAGCTCGCCAGATTAACATCGCATCAGCACTCCCACCTATAACCGCTCTTTTGCGTTCGCGTTTGAATCCCGCCATGTTGTGGAATTAACCTTCAGCTATATCCACGCGAAAATGAGAATGCGCCACATTGCGCATAAGTTAAATTCTAAGCAATAAGTGCGATTGACAAAGTTGTCCCGCGGCTCTAGTGAGTAGACAACAGGGACGCAAGTCTGCATTTCCCACAGCCACGGGACAGCACAGGGGCCGTCCCCTACAATTTCGTGATGTTACAGGGGAAGGTCGAGCTAAGAGGAAGTTCTATAGCGCTCCTTTTCCAGTTGTCTGGATGGTAGCGACCGGAAGATCGCTTCTACCTTATAACTTTGGAAACATTTTAGCAATAGTTTTAGATTGATAACTTAACATATGTATAGTATATTTTAGTTTGAAATTGACACCTACGAGGTTTCAATAGGCGAAATTGGGGATTTAACGAATGTCTGTGACGAGGTGAGGATTTATGGGTACGCCACTCCCGAATAACATTGCATTGAAGGCAGATCAAAAGGATTCGAGGCCTCTCAAATTCGATCCCGGCGAGTATCTGATTGCCGCCGGTGTCACGCCGGGCAACATGCTGCCGAAAACGATTACGCTCCAGATGCGGTTTGGTGATGAGTCCGGCGCGATTACAGAATGGCGAGATACCGATGTTGTTTTGACCCCGGAGAACGGTTGGCAGGATACGTTTTCCGCGTCGCCGTTTGTCGAGTTCAGGATCGTGGCGTCTGCGCCGGGTGCAACGGTTCATACGTCGTTGATTACGCAATCAGTGACTCTATGAGAAGACAGTGGTCAGTGGCTAGTGACCAGTAGTCAGTAAAAACCGGAAGTCATCTTTAACGGGTCACCAGTCATGTTTAAGAATTGTAGAAACCGAGTTTTCAAGAAAAAACTAGGTTTCGTCTTCATCGTGAGGAGATGAAATCGTGGGGATAAGTCGAGCGCCTCTTAGTGCCAAGTTGCCTCAGTTGGTTACCGAGGAAGCGGCATTGGATGGCATGGGTACGAAACAGCGGACGTTCAGTGCGCTCCGGGCGCGGCAGGCGGCGCGTTATGCAGTGGATGTCGTGGACGCACGACCGGGCTTATCTGCTGCCGACAGCGAAGGCGCAGACGATGGAAAGCTTGCTATCCGAAATGACGGTTTCTACACAGTTGAGGTGACACCGCGTTACGGCACAGATCCGACGGGATCGTGGGGAACATACAGCAACACGGGTTTTCGAGGAGCACACTCACGTTACGATGCCCCGGCATCGCCGCAAGCCGGAGAGATGTATTACAACATCTCGGAACGGACGTGGTATCAAGGCGCTATGGCGGAAGGTTCTCGCATGCGGTGGATTAACGCCGCGGACCCGGAGAACTGGATTGGGCACTTTGATTCCCAGGACGAGGCACTGGCTCATGCCGGCGGCGATGGACTGGCATACACGGGATCGGGGGTTGAAACGCTGTCGTCGTTCACGGCGGGGAGTGACGCCTACACGGAGCGTCGGTGGGTCAGACGGTCAGATCATGAGAGAGAACGCGAGTTGATTTATGAGACTCAGGATTTCAATGACTATCACGAACAAGCACATTTGATAAACCTTCGACGATCAATGGCGGGTGAGAGGAATGCGTTTTTTCTTTTTCACTACTTCAACCTTCCGGAGACTATTACGGCAGAGCGTACATTTGTCGCATCAACGGCAGATCACGGGGCATCGACGGTACATGTCAGGACGGATAACTCACGTGTGTCGTTCGCCGTAGGAGACGAATTTCCGGCTGATATCCAACGGTATGACGGTAGAAGAATCGTTATCGAAGGGCTATCAAGCAACGCATACCGTATTGCACGGAAAACCGGGACTACCACGTACAATGCCACAACCAAAATTATGACATTACCGCTCCTAATACAGCAGACTGGAGGCAGTTTCACGACTGGCGAAGCTGTGCGCGTGACCGTGACAAACTCGTTTTCGCATTCGGGATTTTCTGATCCGATACCGGTCGAGGAGTGGCTGTCATTACCGCGTTCTTTGGGCACAGCGGGAAATACGAATGCCAGAAATCTTGACCAGAAGATTTTCGTGGTCATATCCAGGTTGTCGGATAAAGGGCTGGGCTCCTGGGGACATGCACGGATGGCATTGGGACGGGTGACGGATTCGCGAATGGTAACGACATTTTCGCATACGCTGGAAGTGATGGGGGGCACAAGTTCGCTCGGACTCAGAATCTATCTTTATCGTGGAGCATAAAAACAGTGGCTAGTGGCCTGTGACCAGTGGTCAGTGAGAAGACAGTGAAGATTAAGTGGTTAGTGGCGAGTGAAGAGTTAGAACAGGAAGACGAGAGAAAAGCAGTGGTGAGGAAAAAGTCAGTGGCTAGTGACCAGTAAAAGCCAGAAGTAAGTGCAGGTAGAGGAGAAATCATGGGATTAAGTCGAGCGCGTCTTGGCGGTGGCAAGTTACCTCAGTTGATTACCGAGGAAGCGGCGTTGGCTGGCACCGAGACAAAGCAAAGGATGTTTAGCCCGCTCCGAGTACGGCAGGCGGCACGTTATGCGGTGGATGTCGTGGACGCGCGAGATGGTTTGCCTGCCGCCGACAGCGGGGGTGCGGATGATGAGAAGGTTGCCATCCGAAACGACGGTTTCTACACAGTTGAGGTAACGCCGCGTTACGGCACAGATCCGACGGGCTCGTGGGGGACATACAGCAACACGAGTTTTCGAGGAGCGCACTCACGATACGATGTCCCGGCATCGCCGCAAGCCGGGCAGACCTATTACAACATCTCGGAACGGACGTGGTATCAAGGCGCTGTGGCGGAAAGTTCTCGTGTGCGGTGGATTCACGCCGCGGATCCGGAGAATTGGATTGGACATTTCGATTCTCAAGACGAAGCGTTGGCTCATGCCGGCGCCGACGGGCTGGCATACACGGGATCGGAGGTAGAAACGCTATCATCGTTCGCGGCGGGGAGCGACGCTTACACGGAGCGTCGGTGGGTCAGACGGTCGGATCATGAGAGAGAACGCGAATTGATCTATGAGGATCTGGACTTCAACAACTACTACCGACAGGCGCATTTGCTGGACCTGCGACGATCGATGACAGGCGAGAGGAATGCGTTTTTCGCGTTTCACTACTTCAATCTTCCGGAGACAATCACGGCGGAGCGCACATTCGTTTCGGCAACGACGGATCACGGGATGTCGACAGCCCATGTCAACACGGGCAACACGAGCGTGTCGTTCGCTGTCGGAGACGAATTTTCGAGCAGTGTTTCAGATTATGACGGCAAAAGAATCGTCCTAGAAGGGTTGTCGAGCGGCGCACACCGCATTGCACGAGAAAGTGGCACTACCGTGTACAATGCCACGTCGAGAATTGTCACATTGCCGATCGCATCACAGGAGAGCGGCGGCAGTTTCACGGTTGGAGAGACTGTGCGCATAACTTTGACAAACCCGTTTTCGCATTCGGCATTTTCGCAACCCATACCGGTCGAGGAGTGGCTGGAATTGCCGCGTTCTTGGGGCACCGCGGGAGATACGAATGCCAGAAATCTTCATCAGAAGATTTTCGTGGTCATCTCGAGACTGTCAAATACGGAACTGAGTCAGTGGGGGCACTCGCGTATGGCATTGGGACGTGTGACGGATTCGCAGATGGTTACGACATTTTCGCATGAACTGGAAGTGTCGGGCGGCACATCGAAGTTCGGTGTACGGGTTTATCTGCATCGCGGGGCGTAGGAAGTGGTCAGTTGCCAGTGACCAGTGTTCAGTGAAAGCGGCAGGGAGAGTGGGATTGGAAGAACGGAAGATTGGAAGGTATTCAAATTTGTATTGGGATTTTCCTTCCGGTGACTGTCTACTATCTTGGAAAGACGATTGAAACCTCTATGGTTTAGGAGTGGGACAACGAGTGTTGTTCCCTAAAGCATATGGAAACGGGAATTAATTTTGAACTTGCAGCTCATCCAACGATGCGCACCGCCAAGGTGCAGGCTGTCGATGTGGGGCGTGTGTTCGTCGAGTTTACAGATCGTGACGGGACAACGGAAATCTACGATCTTGATGTCGGCGATTATCAAGGTCATCGCAATTTCCTGAGCGAGGATGCCGGCGTGGATCTGCCGTTCTTTCGATCGGGGAAACACGACAGATTGGAACTTACCCTCTACCATGACGACACCGCGCCAGCGCCATCGGTTAACAGGAACGCGAGGGTAGACGAATATCCGAGTTATGTTTTCACCGGCGATGGAACGGAGCCGCAGACGTTTGCGGCGAGCCGCACGATACGGGTACCGAATACGTTTTTCGGTTTGAATTTCAAGCCTGTGGCTCTGAATGCGGCGGCGACGTTCATGTATAGCTATCGGCATGTTTGGGATGCGATGACAACGCGGGCGCATATCGGAGATGCGCTTGATTGCTCCGATCCGATACAGGAGGCGGCGTCAAACCGCCAAGCGCGCGTCGGCGATTGGGGCAGGACGCACGCCGGATTAATCGCGACTATGCTGTGGCATGTGCAGCATGATTTAATAGAGTTTTTCCCGGCGAGGTTTGGGCCGAACATGCAATCGTTGACTCGCAGGATTCTGTCCGAGTGCGGACGGTTGATTGAATCCGAATTGCCGGATGCGTTTGAAACGGAGTTTGGACCTTATGGCGACAACTCGGTGCTACGGATGTTTCGCTTGCATGATCCGAATAGTTGGGCGAACTACGAAAGCAATTTTCAGATTTGGACGACCGATCAGGAGACTGGGGTCGGCGACCGGCTGATATGGACAGCTCCGGATGCGGCGTGGTGGAATAGTCTGAAAACGGCATGGTTTGGGGCGGCGATAAATTATCCGACGGGCGAAGGCGACCGCAAGTTTGTGCGGGAGTTGTATCCGGAAAAGGGGCTAGCAGGGTTGTCGAGCATAACGCCTGCCGTCGGGACCGAATTGCGTGTGTCTCTCGGTTCAGGGGTTGCGGCACCGGTTACGGATTTGCGCTATCGCTGGCAGCGGCGTGACGGGAATTCCGTCTCGGATATTGACGGCGCGAATACAGATGTGTATACGCCTGTGTCCGGTGATGAGACGAAGGCATTGCGCGCGGTTATCAGTTATCGGGATGCAAACGGGTTTATATTGCCGGCGGTTAGTCGTTGGTCGGAGGCAGTGGCTCGTGGCTAGTGCAGAATGGAAGACAGGAAGATTGGAAGGGCGGAAGAATGGAAGGGAGACGGATTGCCGAGGATAAGCAAAGATCACCAATCGCGGGTTTGATGATTGAAGGTTTGTAACTGTTTAGTCACCGGTCTGGATTTGTCAATCCAGACCGAGCAGGCAGAGAATGCGCCGAATATGGCAGTACAATGCTAATTCAGACGAATCGATGGCTTACATGCCCAGAACGGACGTGCAATGAATTGCACTACCACGAACCAAACGATGCACTAAACATTTACGAAGGTTCTATTAGGATGGCGAAAGGAAGAAACCGAGTTTTGAGGAAAAAACTAGGTTTCAAGGGGGAATGATGTCGAAGATTCATTTGTCTTTTTCGGGCCATGGACCCGTGTTGAAAATGATGTCCATCGTGATGGCGGGAGACGCGCCGCAGATTAAGTGCGAGGTTGAAAGGAACGGAACGCGCGCCGGAGTCGCTTTCAATTTCGCCAATATGGTGCGGGGCATACGGTACACGTTCGAGGATGACTTGATTTATTCGGCGAAGCGTGATCTGTCCGGGGATCTGCTGAATATCTACTTCAATATGGGCGGCGCGCCGAGACCTCTCGACGGGACGATTGACGCGCCGGAGCAGGTTTCCTTTTACTATTTGGGGGACGGTGAGAACCGAACGAACATTACCACGTCGCGTCGGATTGAGGTGCCCAATGAAACGGCATCGGAACTGTATGCTGAAGGACGACCTCGCCTCACGCTGACGGCGTGTTACTTTGTACGTAGTTTGCCGTCGTCCGTGCCGGGTTTGATTTCGCGTGCGCCAAGTAACATTTTGAAGAATTTGGATGCCCGAAACGCGCTTCAGTTGCAAGCAGGGACGCGGTTCGATAATACGGCGAACTATTTTCGCGGGTTGATCGGATTTGCTTGGCGGGAGATCAAGAACCTGAATAAGGGAACGGCATCGACCAAAACGGTCAATCAACTCCGTCAGCTTGTGGAGAAGCTGGAAACGGAGGTTATGGGCAAACCGAGTCACCACGCGATAGATTGGCGCCGTTCCGATTTCGACAGGGAATCGGATTTTGTCTTGCACTTCTTCGCGGAGCACGATGTGGATGCGTGGCGCGAAAAGTTTGCGGCGCGGACGCTGTGGTCCTCCGACGACGGCTATCGTCCAGCGGAGGAGGTTTATGATGTGGACGCGCAGCATGCGGGGGGCGGCGGTAACGCGGCACAGCAGGAGTTTGCGAGTTTGTTGACGACGGAGTTTTCGGAGTGCCTTTTCAGCCGTGATCGGGAGTTGGCGTTGGAGCGGCGAGTGGCTGAATGATTTCTATCGCGTGGGATTTACTATCGCCTTCGCTATCCGCTCAGTTGATCCTATCCGGTCGCTTGATGGTCAGTAGAAGCAGCGGTGTTTGAGGAAGGTTGGAAGAGTGGAAGGCGGGAAGTAGGAAGACGAGAAAAGCAGTGGAGAGTGGGGAAGATTGGAAGAATGGAAGGCGAGAGGACGACAAAACGGGCGAAAAGTGGTGGATGTATAGAGGAAGGGTGGAAGAACGGAAGGATGGAAGGAAGAAACCGAGTTTTGAGGAAAAACTCGATTTCTGGTGGCAGTTCACAAATAAAGAGACGATTTATGATGCGTTGGTTTTCGCTTATCTTCGTGATTGTTCTCGGAATTGTCACGGGCGATTGGTTTTCGTATTGGCTCACACTGACGCACATGTAGAAGTATTTCGTGACTAACATTTATAGAGGCGAACCCCAGTAGTGGTAGTCTACAAACGCGGGACGGTGTTCCGTAATCAGTGCCAAGTGTCGAAGAAACCGAGCTTTGAGGAAGAGCTAGGTTTCAGCGGACATGATGGAGATGACAATGCGCTGTTTTGTAGGTTTGCTGCTGCTAGGATTATGTTTTAGTGTTAGTGCACACAACATACCGAGGTTTCGGGACGAAAGTTATACACACACCCCATTTAAGGATTGGCATGAGCGCGTGCGTGCAAGGTGGCCGGAAGACCACTGGCATTATAGCGAGCACCAGGCAGGTGCGTGGTACCAGTGCGTCGCGGATTCGTATGATGAAACGACGAACAGGTACGACTTCGCGGTGATGAGGGTGAAGTGCGGTGAAGATGGCGGGGCGACCGATCCCGGAGCGGATGTGCCAACACCGCCCTCCTCCACACCGCCAACAACCCAGCCAGAGATTCAGCGTGACGACACACATCAGGAAACCGATTCCTTAGTAAAAAACTCTGTTTCGATGGAAGCGATAGAGTTCACTTACAATCACACATTTCCGGCAGGCGTATCGTTACAGCATATCCCGCTTGACATTACAGATTTCAATAAATCCGGCATCGCCGTCAATTCTGTTCCGGGGGTGTTCGATCAGCTAGGGAATTCGGTTGCATTGCTGATAGCCAGCCGCGGGGTTAGCGGTTGGACACACGTGACCTACGCCAATTTTCCGGCGCACAACGCCATCTGGAAAAGTATCGGGTTTGTTGCGGTCATGGATGAGGAGGTTACCGTACAGATCGAAGGGACGTTTGGAGGCTGGACCGGGGAATACCCAAGAGCGTATCAGATTCTATATCTCCGGGAGGGCGGGTTAACGCTACTCGGTGTGCCGCTGCGTTCGACATCGCTGGAAACAGTGGGTGACTTCTATACTTTTTTCGACAATGTGCAGTCTGTCATGGGAATCGATCCCGATTTGGAGATTGACACAACGGAGACTCCGATACGGGTGCAGGATGACTGGTTTGTCGAGTTGGACAGGGATACGGTGATTGACGGTCACACGTCGTATCTGATTCGGTCGGACGGCGGGGCGCAGCGTACGTAGTGGGGCTTGCCGTGGGCGTATGAACCGAGCAGTGCGGCACCTGGAGCGCAGTGGGCTTACTACAAGAAGATGGCTATGACGTGGGGGGCATTAAAAAACAGTGGCCAGTGACGAGTGGTCAGTGAGGAAAAATGGAATGGTGGAAGGGCGGGTTGTCTGAATCACGGATTAAGGAGGAACGAGATGCCTTACATTAGGTCTAAAGAGTGGGCGAGAATCCAAAAAGAGCTGTCACGGGCAGCTTCAGAAAAATCATCTGCGCCGGATTTCACAGATCTCAAAAAAGCTATTAAAGAGGATTTGGTGCGATTCGGCGCAAATGATGTTGCCAATGCCATGATAAAACACCCGGTGGTTCGTCGGTGCCGCGAAAGCGCGTTTGTGATGGAAACGGGCGAGACTGTAAAAACACAGCCTTTCCGCTTGACGGACGGCACGTTTTTTGTGCTAAGCCGACCGGTCATTGAGCGCATCGTCCGAGAGACGAAGATTGACGCTCTCGACTGGTCTGCCGATGTCAGTGATTGCGAGGACATTTGTCTTCGATTTAATTCGCGGTGTTTGGAGCTTGGCGTAAATTCCTGTGGCAGGGTGCTGTCGTGGAGCGGGAGACACTGTTTCGTTGTGTTTATTTCAAGAGATGAAAGCGGTGAATTGGATTTGCTTTTCTTTGAACCGCAGACCGATCGATTTATTGAGCCCGGCGAAGGCATGTACAACATGGAAAACGCATTGATTCTAATTAACTAATTGTCGATTCGATGTTCGATACAACTGGCTGGTGGTTGGGTTAATCAACCCAATGTGCCGGGAAAAGGGGATTCTTGTGGAGCTCTATCGCACGGGATTCGCTATTGCGCAGGACTCACTATCGCCCTCGTTGTTCACTCGGTTGATTGTTGCTTTGATTGCACCCACGGGGTCGCGACCTGGAGATCGCTCCTACGGAAGAGGATGGAAGACGCCAAAATTTAACGGGCGGTAATACGGAGGGGTTATGACGCCAAGCAGTTTGGAGAATTGGTTTTCTGATTTGATGGGGGAGATTCTGCTCGTGATTATCTTCTCTGTCGGGTTGCCACTCATGTACAAGTTGGCAACCTCGCTGAAGGACTTGCGGCTAAGCGTGGACAAGTTAAAAGAGAGCCTTGACCGCACGGGGAACAACATCGACAAAATTAAGTCACAGGTGTACGAGATCGAGGAGGCGATAAACAACGTTGAGTCAAGCCAAAGGCTGCACAACGAAAAGACAGAGCACGGGTTCCAGCGGTTGCGTGACATTATTACAAAGTTTAAGAACGGCAATAACCATTAGATGGCGATAACGCTCGAGGAGTTGCTGATTCAGATAGCACGCGACGGGATAGCCGCTCAATGCGCCGTCAAGGAGCAATCGGCCCAATTCTTTCGGTCGCTGTTCAAGGAAACCGGCGACGGAGATTACGAGCCTTCAACTTTCGCCATACAGTTGATTGCCGAGAAGGTGTATCTTCCCACAATCAACATGATGAGCCAAGACCAATTCGCGATGAAAGAATTGGACTTGGAGTTTGAAACCGACGCCAACCTCACCATAAAGGACGATCAGATACTTGTCGATGTAACGATGAAGAGGGGGTTGCTGAAACGGAACGCAAACCTCAAGGTACGCATGAAACTGAAGTCCGAGGAATCGACGGAGGGCATTGAGCAGATTCGGGCTCATTTGGCAGACAGGTTCGCCGATGAATTGACAAAGGCGAAACGGGAACGGGAAGAAACAGTGGCGAAAAACAGTGACCAGTGATCAGTTGCCAGTGGCCAGTAAAGGCTTTGCTTCTACTGACCACTGACCACAGGGCACTGACCACTGTCTTTATCAAGGAGGAATAAATGGCTGAGTACGAAGAACGGGAAAAGCGAATTCCGGACCAATTGGGCGCATTGATTTCGGCTTTTGCCAATAACATCAATGTGGCGCACCAGGACAATCAGGTGTCGTATGCGGATTATGTCGAACGAATTACCTCGCTGCAGAACCTGACGTGGGCGGTGGAGGTTGGCATCATCACGCAGGAACAAGCCCTGACAATGATGGCGAGTATTCCCGTGGCGTCGATCGTTAGCATGGATCAGTTCGGATTCAAAGAGGCGACGCTGGACGCGGAGTTCCGGGTGTCTGCCAGCCAACAGGAAAACACAAGCTGGGGCGTTAATACCAGCACGGAAGCCGAGATGAAAATCGGCGGTATCGCTCGGCTGTTCGGTGTTGGCGGAAGCATCAAAATCAAAGCAGATACAACGTACAAAAAAGATACGCGCCGTGCGAGCGATTATTCAAGCACGATTACCGCGCATATCGGCATGGAACGGATACCGCCGCCGGAAGGCATCCAGAAACTTTTGGACATGCAGAACGAAGTGGTGCAGAGCGCGATGCAGGTAAACAAGACGATTATCGAGAAGCAAGCCGACATGTTGTCTGACGCGGCTGGCGAGTCGGAGATTCCGGCAACGTTGTCTGAGTGCGAAGGCGGGTCGGCTAACGCGGCAGAATAGATCATGATTAAGTACGACGTGGAGATGTATCAGAGCGGGGAATGCACGAGGCTGACGCAGTGTTGGTCGGATTCGGTGCGGGCGGCGAAGAATTATGCGACGCGCTGGGCGGTTCGTGTATGCAAGCTGCCGCTGAATCAACGGTATCGCTGGACGCCTTTGCAGAACGCGGCGCGCGAGGTGATTGGGTATAACAGGGATTTTGTGAACTGTGAGATTGTGTTGAAGAAGGCGGGGAGAAGGTTGTGAAACAGTGGTCAGGGACCAGTGGAGAGTGAGAATGGCTGGTGGGCAATGCCCACCCTACAGGGAGGTGTGATGATGCGTAGGCAGACAGACGAGCAGGATTCGACGGTTGCTCTTTGGGGCAACTATTTGTTGTGCGGGCTGATTCTCGGCTTGCTGTTCGTGACGGATTGGTTTTTCAGCAACAATCTATTGTCCGAGACATTGGTTGGTCTCTTGGTCGGAGTGCCGCTCGGGTGGATTGGTGCGATGAACGGGTATTTCTTCCCGTCGGCTCGAAATACAAACGGGCAGGCAAAGTCAACAAAAGAGGAATCCGACAAGAAGGATGGCGTCAATAAGGCGATATAAGGACGGCAGGGTAGCCATCGTCGGAGATTATTGCGCTGGCAGTCCGTTCGTCCGCCAGAAATGGGTTCGCAGTGAAAAAAGGACAGCGACAAGAGAGGAAGGCACATCGAGGACTTGGCGATCGCCGATGGAATTCGTCGATGGCGATCTTCCACTTCACCATGAAGAACGACCGCAGTGCCTCGCCAAATAACAGTATAGGTACGTAGACGATTGATGAGAGTGTTGGTGATCCTGCTCATATGCCTTACCGCATGTTCCTCAGGGGAGCGGAATGTGCTCATATCCTACGAGTGCATCGATGAGTTGCCCGATTACGTACGGGGCACATACGTGTTGGCTAGACTGGTTGTCACGGATACGAAGACAGATGTCACGACGGAACTTCGCCCGCGCGCCGTCACAGGCAGGCTAAAGCTCGGGAGGGACAACAGTTTCGACATGGAACTGCGCGAGGGAAGGCTGGTCACCAATCTCGTAGGGCACTTTGATGTCAATGACCGTATTTTACTGGTATATACGGCTCGGGACAGTGACGACATCATTACCGTGTTGAATTACCGTTATTCGCATAAGCGCATAACATTCACTTCGTACAATGGAATAAGCAAGCGTCGTTTTACCAGTTATTGGAATCGAATATCGACTTAAACCTCAGGTGATTGAAATGAAAACTAGGCATTGGTCCTATATCGCGCTGTGTGTCTTTTTTTGTGTCATCGGCGTCATTGTGCTCTCGGGGAGCGCGCCGGATGAGCCAGTGGTCAGTGAAGAACCTTCGGATTACGATGTACCGTTGCCCGACAAAAACTATTTTCGCATCGAGCATCGAGGTGACGTTCATGAGCCTAATCGCTGGCTTGTAAAGTTTCAGGTGCCGCCGCCGGATTGGCCGGGCGCGGTGCAGGCGACGATGCACACGATGTTGGTGTTGCGGGGTGTGGATGTGCCGACGAGCCGCGTGGACTGGGATAAACCGTATTGGCAGGCGAAAAGACAGCGTGCTCGGAACGCGGTCGCGGAGTCGTTTGTTTGGGAGATTCTGTCGAGGACAGAGCTGTTGTGGGCGGAGAATCCGGAGGAGACGGAGGATGGGACAGCGGCTTTGGTCGATGTGTATTACAAGCGGGGGGATGTGACCGTGGACATGGCGGAGGCAATGATTGAGATGGGGCACGCGAAGGCGCCGGCGGATGGAAGCGTGTATGATTGGGGAACGCCGTAGAAGCAGTGGCCTGTGGTCAGTGGCCAGTGGCTAGTGAAGAGTGGATGGGAGGAAGAACGGAAGAGTGGAAGAAGGAAAGGAGTCGCGATTCGGAGATCGCTCCTACAATGTGTTGGTCGCATGTAGGAGGAATTCCGATTCCCGATTGGTTTTACCAATTCTCGAAAATGACAGTCCATATTTGGAAAATCGCATGAATTGAAGTCGCGATTCGGAGATCGCTCCTACCGCGTGTTTGGTTGGGCGTAGGAGGGAATTCCGATTCCCGATTGGTTTTACCAATTCTCGAAAATGACAGTCCATATTTGGAAAATCACATGAATTGAAGTCGCGAGCCGGAAATTGTTCCTACAGGGCGTGATGGGCTACAGAGATGAGCACATTTAATAAGATTTCTACTTTCACGTGTCAGGAGTGCGGCGTCGAGTTTCAAAACGACGAACCGACGCCAGAAGTATTGTACGCATGAGTGTAGGAAGGCGCGGAACAAGCGGACGTACAAGCATGCGTATTCGCGCGAGCGTAAGAAACGGAGCGTCGTGACGGAGACGACGTGCGAGAGTTGCGAAAAGCGGTTCAGCTATGTGTTGTATGAGCGCAGCAAGCCGCGGCGTTTCTGTTCCAGAGCGTGCCATTATGCGCAGCGGAGTCTTGAACATTTGTGGCAGCCGCGCAGCACGCCGAAGGGAAACTCACGGAGGCGGACTTGGCGGTGATAGAGCTGATTTGGCACGCGTATGATTTTTCGCCGCTGGGCGTGTTTTTCGGTAAACGGAATATCGCGGAGATTTACGGGCAAATCGCGTCCAAGGCGTTGTTCCATGAGTGGGTGGTCTACACGGTCATTTTTCAGGCGCATCTCACTCATCGTTATGAGTCAATCATCCAGATTCCCGGCTTGAGGGTAGAGGATTTTCTCAGGCTGTGCAATAAGTTCAACATCACGCTGATGGATTCTGAGGCGTTTGATAGCGACATGAAAAGTATTGTGTAATGCTAAATCTTTTTTACGCATTACGCAATAATGTCAATAATACGTAACGAGTAATGCGTAATAGATGAGTTACGCATTACGTGTTACTCATTACATTTGGAGGATATTACCATGAAGACCCTATGTTTCACACTACTACTAGCATTTGTCGCAGTATCTATTTCGTATGCACAGTATGACGAGATTGCGCATGATGTGCGGCAGATCAATATCGGTATCGCCGGCATGAACGATGACACGAGTTTTAGCGCGACGGCGATACTGCCCATCAATCAGAACAAAATCGAAGGCTGGAGCGGACTTTACACGCAACAGCAGACGAGCGACGGCGAGGTGACGTCGCAGGTGATTAACGTGCATACGGTCGTCGGGTACGCGTTTCATGAGCGGGTTGGCATCAATGCGTTTGTGGATTGGAACCGCGATAAGCAGCGGGGCATCGCCGGTCAAACTCAACTCGGGGCTTTTGTGTCGGTCGATCTGTACGAAGACAAGGGCTGGCGCGTGAACGGCGGCGCGGGCAATTTCCTTGAGAACAAGCAGGCGCGGCGAGGATTTGGAATTGAAGGAGACGGATCCGAACGTGGTGCGTGCGCTGGCGTACGTGCGAGCGCAGTATTCGCGCTATTCGGTGATGTACAAGTTCACGCCGAAGATTGACTTTTCGGATTTGCAGGTGTCGGTGGAGCCGACGGCTACTTATACGTTGAGTGATACGCTGTCGCTCATTGTGAGGGCGAAGTTGGGGTATGAGACGGAGCCTCTGGTGGAGGGCGAGGAGTTCTTTACCAGTTACCAGTTGCAGTTGGGGGCAACGTTCTAAAGCAGTGATGAGTGACGAGTGGTGAGTGATGAGAAAACCATGTTCTTGCACTCCACTAGTCACTCTTCACTCTCCACTGGTTTGCGATATGAGCGAAAACTGGGCAAACGGATTGCATCGAAGGTCGACGAGTTGATCGGCATGGTGCGCGAGATGAACGTGCACCTGAAGTATAGCCAGGAACGGCAGGAAAGCCAGTGCGAACGCATTGTGCGGCTTGAGGATCGTGTGGATCAACTTGAATCGGAGAACCAGAAGGTCAAGGGTGAGTTGACGATGCTGCGGTGGATGGGGGTGGCTATTGGCATCATCGCCACCGCGGCGGTGCCGATTGTGATGATGTTGAAATAAATAATGCGTAATGGGTATTGCGTAATAGGGATTTCTATCGATCAACTGAGCGGATAGCGAGGGCGATAATCCGGAGTCAGAAAACGATAAGAAGAGAAAAAGCGGCGACCAGTGGCATATGGGGAAGGATGGAAGAACGGAAGGATGGAAGAACCGAGTCGTGATTCGGAGAGGGCGCGACCTGGAGATCGCTCCTACAGCGTGTTGGTCGTCTGTAGGAGGGAGTTCCGATTCCCGACAGGTAAGAGTCTCCATGGAATCTCCAAAGGCGGAAGGGTGGAAGAAACTGAGTCGTGATTCGGAAAAATCGCGACCTGGAGATCGCTCCTACAGCGTGTTGGTCGTCTGTAGGAGGAATCAAAGGAGCGAACAGCGACTGCGATAGAGATCCCTTCCGATTCCCGACACAGGTAAGAGTCTCTATGGAAACTCCAAAGGCGGAAGGGTGGAAGAAACCGAGTCGTGATTCGGAGAAATCGCGACCTGGAGATCGCTCCTACAGGAGGTTTCAGGTGCGCGATGATTACTAGTTCTCGTTGTTGTCGGGAGGGTATTTGAATATGAATTGTCGGAATTTCTCTGATGTCTGCTCGGACCTCGGTGATATCTTCTTTGACCTCTGTTCTCAGCTTGTCAATATCCGCTTTGAGTTCAGCCTTCACGTCGGCGATTTCTGCTCTCACGGAGGCAATATCTTCCTTGAATTCCGTTCTCAGCTTGCCAATATCCGCTTTGAGTTCAGCCTTTACGTCGGCGATTTCTGCTCTCACGGAGGCAATATCTTCTTTGAATTCCGTTCTAAGCTTGTCAATATCTTCTTTGAATTCGGTTCTGATGGAGGCAATATCCTCTCTGAGCTCCGTCTTCATTGTGGCTATATCTGACTTTGTCGCTACCGACGTTGCCATTTTCCACCACAACGCACAAAACGCAATCACTCCTCCGATAATCGGGATTAGATTCAGAATTGTATCCATTGTCAGTAGGTCTCCTTTTTATCAAGAAACGGTAGTAGTATAGCAAAAATTGGACATTAGGTCAATGCGAAATGTACTCATAACAGGTTGTAACGGCTATCTCGGTGTCGAGATGAGCATGTATTTCCGGATGCATGGCTGGCATGTGTTCGGCGTGGATCCGAAGCCGGCTCCGACATGCCAAGAGGGCGTGCTGGAGGACTTCGAGAACAAGCACATACAAGATCTGATGGCGCCACCGTGGGTTGTCGATGCGGTGGTGCACCTCGGCGGGGCGTCGCAGATCGCTGACGACTATCCGGATTCGCACTACACGAAGCATAATGTGGAGACGACGAAGCGGCTGCGGGAGTTGTATCCTGATGTACCGCTGTATCTGGCGTCGACCACGGCGATGTATAACGAGCAGAAGCAGATTGAGCACAAGCACCCGTACACGCGAAGCAAGCGTGAGGCGGAGGTTTATGCGGATGTGGTCTTCCGGATGGGGACGATTGTGGGCACGAACCGCACGGGCAGCTTTGTGGGTGTTGTCGATAAAATGATTAACAGCGCCATCAAGAAACGGGAGATAACCGTAGCGCAGGGGGCGAAGATGCGGCCGCTGGCGGGGATTACGTATATCTGCATGATGTATTTTCGGAATGTCGAAAACGGCGCCCTCGCGAGACGCGCCAAGCGGGAGGGCGGCAAGGTCATCATGCACCTGTATGAGACGTGCCAGTCGATCGAGAATATGGCGACGGCAACGCACCGCGGGTTGTATGCGCTGTCGCAGACACGCTATGACGCCGGAAAGATTAATTTTGTGCGTCAGAATGACCTTGCGGGGATGCTCAAGCAGGCGCCGGCGATTTCGTCTATTCCGCCGGATTTTCAGGCGAGTCCGGTTTATGATGTGCGGTTGTTTCGGTTGGTGATGGAGTGTTTGGAGCGGTATGAGTATTTTGTGAGTAAAACAGTGGAGAGTGATTAGTGGAGAGTGGGGAAGACTGTCTGAATCACGGATTACACGGATTAACGGATTTCACGGAACACATATCGTAGGGGCGAGGTAGCCTCGCCCAATGGATGGCATCGGGGATTCGGTGATTGCACGAGAAATCAGATGTAGGAGGGAATTCCGATTCCCGACCTTCGGTAACGGATGAAGATTATTCGGGACGGCACGGGGGTTTATAAAGGCAGAATCACGGATTAATGGATTTCACGGAACATGTATCGTAGGGAGCCGGTGCGGTTGGAAACCGCACCTACCGTATGGGCGGCGAGCAAGGAAGGATGAAAACCATCATATGAACGTTTTGAGGAAGCATGTGGACCCGGATTATATTCTGGGAAATATACCGTTGGCGAATAAGCTGGAAACGCCGCACGAAAAGTATGAACTGGGCTTTCGGTGGTTGGGCGAGGGAAATCTGAGGCTGACGGAGTTCGTTGACCCGTCGCTGATGTTCAGCAATTACGCCTACCGGTCGTCGACGCTGTCGGCGGAGCATGTCAGCAGCCGGATGACGTACGCGCGGCGGATTTATGACAGGTTGAACAGGGCGCGGAAGCCGAGGTCGGTGTGCGAGGTGGCGTGCAATGACGGGTATATGCTGAACCGGTACGCGGGGAATGATGACCGTTTCACCACGATTGTAGGGGTGGAGCCGGCGGCGAATCTGCACCGCTACATCGACGACAAGGTCTACGCCTATGCGCGTTTGATGAACGCGAGGATAGGGGCTTCGATTTGGAATCTGCACGGCGCGTTCGACATCATCCATGCGCACAACGTGCTGGCGCACACGCCGAACCCGGTGGACCTGCTCAACGGGATTGGGGCGGTGATGGACGCGCATAGCGTGGCGTTCGTCGAGTTCCAGTACCTTATGGACCTGCTGACGAACACACAGTTCTATCACTTCTACCATGAGCATTACCACTACTACACGGTGGCGGGGTTTGCGAACGTGGCGGAGAAGGCGGGACTGGAGATGGTCACCGCGAAACGGGTGGAGGCGCAGGGCGGCAGTATCTTGTGCACGCTGGTACGCAAGGGCGGCCGGGCTGAGGATGCGCTGCACGATATCCGCTGTGACACAGAGAACGACCCGAACAGAATCGCGCATTTCGAAAGGAACTACTTTAGCCGCGGGGATATCTTCGCGAACTTCATGAAGCGAGTGGAGCGGAAGCTGAAAAATTTTGTGACGTACGTGAACGCGCAGCCGTCGGGGACGCTTGCAGGGGTGTTCGCCAGCGCGAAGGCGACGGTGATACTGAATCTCGCCGTTGAGCGGGGGTTGGAGCTTGACCGGTTCACCTGTTTCTATGATGACGCGGAGGAGAAGTGGGGGCACACCGTGCCGGGGACGGAGATACCCATTCGTCCGATGCGCATGATTGGCAACGGAGATCGGCGGGCGATTCTGTTTTCGCCGAACTTGGAAGTATTAATCACTCAACAGTTTCCTGAACTGAAAGTCATTAGTGTTGAAAACATTTTTGAAGGGCATTAGCGCCACATGTACAAATATCTGGTTGTTGGCAGAGGGCTTGTCGGCTCTATTTTCTCGGAAGATTCACAGTTTGATGTCGTAAGCCACGCCGAATGGCATAGTCGGGATCTTGATAGTTATAGCGGGCTGGTGTGCGCGGCGGCGATTAGCACAGAGACACTGTGTCAGAAAGCCACGATGCAGGAGGTAATGGAAGCAAATGTCGCCCTGCCGGTACGGATGCTGAAGCTGGCGAAGGTGAGAAATATTCCGTTCGTGGTGTTTTCGACGGCGGGAGTGTATCGCGAAGCGGGGGTGCGTACCGAGACGGATGACGTGCACCCGCATAATCGGTACACGGCAAGCAAGATTTTCATGGAGCACACTCTCCAAAGTCAACCTCATCAAGTCGCTTGCGGCGTGTTTTATCAACGGCTGTTTATTTTTCGGATTCCGTTCGTGGTGTTGTTTAATAACCACCCAAATGATTTGAGCGGGCGCGTGCATAATTGGGAACAGTGCGAAGATGTGAATGCCAGTGTGGTGTATAAAGCAGATTTAGAACATTCGGTTCGTCAGGCGCTGACAATGCCATGCAAGGCTGGAATTTATAATGTTGCAACAGGAATTGTTCATTTCCCGTCGTTCCTGAGCGATCGCTTCGGGTGGAAAGGGCATATCGTGCCAGCGCATTCGATGGGGCGCACGCCGAACTCGCAATTAAATACGACGAAAGCCGAAGAGGCAGGATTACTAACATGAACAGCATACAAGAACTTGTAGAGGGAAAATCGGTCGCCATTGTTGGGCGAGCCGAATATTTGAACGAGATTGAGCAAGGCGAACTCATCGACTCTCACGATGTTGTCATCCGTACGCAAAGCAATCTTCCATGGCCCTCCCCTGCATACGAGTTGAAGTTTGACAATGAGGAGTCGTTTGTACCTCGTGACTTTCAACATCTGTTCGGCACGAAAACAACGGCGTTTGCGCCGACGAATATGCCGCATTGGCCAATGGACGAGTTGCAAAAGGTTGTACCAAAACTCATCGAACGAAACTGCAAATGTCTGATACAACACAAAATTTACAATACCGTCGGTGCGAAACAAATCGCGGTATTGGATTTTATACAGGATAAATATAAGATTCCTATATTTTGTACGCCTTACGAGCAGTTCGTAGATCTCGTGCGTGCGCTCGATTATACGTTCCCTATGCCGGGCACACTGTTAATCGATTATATCAAACGACACAATCCGAGATCGCTGTATTGCACGGGATTTGCGTGCTATCTCGACACAAATGACGTGTGGCTAAAATGCGAAGTCAAAGTGTATCGAGACCACAAACCCTTGTACGACATCCGTTTTTTGCGCGATTTGGTCGCGCAGGCGGATAACGTTACGGTCGATGACAAACTCATGACCTATTTCGAAACAATTTAAAGGGGTATTTATGAATACACTGGGAATCGTCATGGCGAAAAGCCAGTCGCTCCGGGCTCCAAATAAAAACATAGCGGATATATGCGGCAAACCCATGCTCGCTTATGCCATTGAATCAATTAAGGCGTCAGGGTTGTGTTCTCACGTCGTTGTATCGGTCAATTCGGTCGAGTATGGAGATATTGGGGTTGAGCATGGGGCTGATGATTACGTATTGCGCGACAGTTGGTCGGACGCATTTGCCCAGTTTTCGGTGACCGCGGACGAGGCTCGAAAACAGTACGAAAACAGAACAGGCATTCGTTTCGACGAGGTCGTTGTGTCGGGGGCAAATGTGATGTTTCTGCGACCGTCATGGTTGCGCGCGGCGGCAATGCTTATGAGAAATTTTGCATACAACCGGATGCCCATAGATGTCGTCGGCATGGAACCCTATAACTGGAACGTTAACGTATGCCGCGTCAAACACGGTATGATAACTCAATCGAATTTTTACGTATTAAAGCATGTCGGATTGCTAATGGAGATGGATTATCCGCATGAACTGGAATTGGCGCGCGAGGTAATGGAAAACATAAAAAACAACAGTATCCAGTATCCGCTGCAGGAGACGGTGCACGAAGATATGTTGGCAAATCGCCAGCAAATCAAAATTCGCATGGCAGGCTTAACGTTACTTTCGGATCTGCACAATGACGGAATACGCTTATGAGTGGCCCAAAAATGCCCCTCTCGACCCGAACCCCCGCGCAACACTTAGGGCAATCATTCCGAACTTGGATAGGCGAACCGAGCGCTGGGAGCCGTGTTACGAAAAGTTAACGGGTGAAACACAGTTCCCCGCATCTCAAATTCAACGCTTTTCGGCTTTCGACTATAAAGACTATCGAACTCTCGAAGCGGCGAAAGAACATGCGACGCAGTACTTTGGAGGATTGCCGCCTTTGCTCACACAAGAAACGATTATTTCGAGTTTTTGTTGGCTTTTCACATGGTACGCCATGATGATGCAGATTAGTGTTGCTGATCGAGATGAATACTACATGATGCTATTAGACGATTGCACCGTAACGTTGACTTATAACCAGTTGCGGCAAAGCATCGACTTATTGAACGCAAACGGCGCAAAGGCGACGATTATCCAGTTGTCGCGCAACCCACGAAAAATGCAGTGCCGACGTATGATACAGGAACTGGACATCTGGCAGTTCGGATTATGCGGCAGATCCGATGCCGGTTATATCGTGAATTCAGAGGGAGCGTTACAATTGATGGATAATGCGAATCGAACGCCTTTTCCAAAGGTGCCGGCTGATGTTTTGGAGCGGTTGTCTAGTGAAGCAAATCAAGACTGGCACTATGCCTTGTCAGCAAAATACGAAAGATTAAATGGCGGCGGCGCTGGCGCCGCCGCCATTTTCATATGGGCTATCGAACTTCAAGACAGGTTAGGCTCTATCAATTATCAATAAGCTCTTCAATAACTCGGGAATAGGGTCATGAAATACACTGATTTTCCACTTAAACAATCCAAATACGCAACCGCAATTGTGCGTAAAGTTCGCGAAAATGCCACGGCCTCCGCCGCTCGAATACGGCAAACCGTTAGTCCGCGACACATCATTCAACATTCCGAAACGGAATTATGCACACTCTATGAGATTGCAGCATCGCTACATGACGACGAACTGTTGGTCGGTTATACTTTACAGTGCGGCACGTTTTGCGGTGGTTCCGCCTGCGTCATGGCACACGCACTTAAGGACGCCAATTCCGATTTCACGCCAATCCTTACAATAGACAGCTACACCAAAGAATTTGAACCGTTGCGTGAAGCATTCAACAACGCATACATTGAATGCCGCGAAAACATCTGGGCTAACAACCTGACTGAGCACGTCCACTTAGTATTGGCCGACGATGTGCAATACCTGAAACACTTTTGGAACTCGCCGATTCGGCTTGCATTCATAGATAGCAGTCACCACTATCAGCATACCAAAGATGAAATTAGCCTCATCACTCCACACCTCATTAACCGGGGCTGGTTAATCTTCGACGACTATTTCAACGAGAACACCCCGGGCGTTCAAAAAGCTATCTTAGAGTTTCTAGACCACACCTCTATGAATTTTGAAATCTACCGCGTTAACGGACTGCTTATCTTTAGGAAAAACAACGAAGACAGGGGATAGCCATCTATGATACAAGAACACATAAATCTGTTTCCCAGCTCAACGGATTTCCCTGTACCTAAATATAACTCCGAAGTCGCCCTATTAATACGGCTATTCCCGATCAATGACATGAAGATTCGTTCCAAAGATTTGCAATATCTTAACGTCGCGCTCTGGTCTATGCGATCACACATCATCAATACTGATATGGCACATTTCAACGTCAAACCTTTATTCCACATAAAAGCGTGTTATTACGACCGTGCCGCGCCAATTCTTACCGGCGGCGGCGTACCCGAAGATTGCCTGCTCGCTTTTCCGGACGACCTGTGTTCCACCTCACTCCCAGGTGCCATCGCCCAATGGAAAGCCACCGCACCCATACTTGATTCGCAACTCGACACATACGACCATGTCGTAGTTGTCGACGCAGATACATTTAGCCTCAAATCCGACGATAACCAGCCTCTGCCGCTGATTGAATTGTCTCTCAACACCTTCACCAAAACGTCGTTCACCGTCCTGTACGATTGGTATAAGCCGTTTAGACACAAAACGCACGAGGTAATCAATTGGTGGGCTTGTCCCATGGGACTTGACAACTTTATAGACAAAGCGGCGCATTGGGCAGGTTGCTCAAGGGCTGAATACTCGGAGATAATGTTTAATCCTGAGATCTCCAAGCCCTTGCTCAACGGGCTCTATATCAACTTGCCCATGCCTTGGCTACGGGAAGACAAAGAGTTCCGCCGATTTATCCATGACTGCTCCAGCGCAATGGGACATGAAGAAATAGCTCTGCATATTTGGTCATTGCGACACTATTTCCAGACAGGTGAACAATTGCCCATCGATTCTCTCGCCAACCATGTAAATCACGCTGCTGATTTCACGTCATATAGACAATCAAATCCAAAGGAACCGCGTTTGCTCCATGCCGTCACGCTGGAAGGCGTCGAAGAACACGCCGTCGATTTTGCCGCCTCCATTGGGGCGACGCCTGAAGATGCCAACAATTTTGCGTCCAACACCGCACATCTCTATTCGTCTGCTTCCAATTATAAAAGGTCATAATTTATGCAAAATCCTTTTGAAAAACCTTCGGTACGAGATCCCGATAACAACTGCCCAATTCGAGGTTTGGACTATGTTGATGAAATTAGCGCACAATTTATTAAAGCAACAGGTGCAAAGGTTGAACACCAATATGACCTGTCGTTACGCTTGAGCCAGTTTAAACAATTTGTGCAAAATAAATCTGTCGCAATTATTGGACGATCAAGCTATTTGAGGCATCTGGAGCAGGGAGTCAATATTGATAAATATGACGTAGTAATACGCATTCATACGTGGTCGATACATAATGAGCCGACAGAGTTCAAAGGTACGCCCGAGGACGAACACAATCGCATATCGAAACGAAAATACGTCCCTGCGCGCTACCAAACCAACATCGGGTCAAAAACCGATGTCTTATATCTACGCCTGCAGTGGATCGGGTTTGAAGATCTTACAAACACAATGGAACTCCTCAAACACGATGGCACATCATGGATAGGATGCGAAACATTTACCGAGATGCGCGACGGTGCACCTCGTCATCATTACATTGAGCAACATTTTATGCCGGTGCACGTCATACCGATCGATTTCTTTGGGAATCTGTCGGCTCGCCTGAACTATAGTCATCCATTGCCCGGAACAATAATTGCCGCCTTTCTAGCCGATACTGATGCGCGAGATATTTACATTACAGGTTGCCCTTGCTATCAAGACAAGATCGGCAAAACCGAACACGCGAAACTAGAGCTTATTGGCCGCCACCAAACCCTTACGGACTTTCATTACCTTCGCCAACTCGTTCAGCGTGATGAGCGGTTTTCGTGCGATAGTGTAATGTCAAAACTTTTCGACACCGAGGTTTCGTAATATGATACCATTTACGCCCTTTCCACCGGCAATGGCAATAGACGCTCCAGAGTTCGTTGCTTATAAGGAACGAATAGGGGTGCAAAAACTGACATTGAAAAGCCCTGAGACCACAAGTCGCGTTATAGAAGACATTGAAACAGCCGTACGAAACATCGCTGGGCCGTTCAAAGACCATCTGCACGCCCCCGGCGAATTCCGCGCTCTTTACGAAATTGTTTTAGGCTTAAATGATACTATACCTCAGCCCGAAGGCCATATCGTAAACTGCGGCACATTCCGCGGTGCAAACACTTGTGTCATTGCTTCCGCGCTACGCGATGGGCATTGTGACGCACCGGTTATTACGTTAGATCCATTTACATACGCTCATGTGAAGACTAACGCCGACGATACGACCGACCTCGTGTTCCTTCACCACAAACGGCTCATTGAAGCGTTGCAACTCCAAAAATACATTGTGTCCGTGTTCCACACGAATTTGGAATACTTGCATCACTTCTGGACACTGCCTATTCGCATCGCCGTTATCGACACGTGTCATCGCTACGAACAAACGGTGGCAGAACTGCAAAGTTTGACCAAATACATACCTCCGGGCGGCTGGTTCATATCTCATGATTATATGCCGGCATTCAGTTCTGTAGTGCAAGCACTACACGAGTTCCTCGCCACAACGCCGCGCAAATACAAACTGTTTAGTTACTGGGCTTATTTGTTCATTCAATTTTTGGACTAAACAACCGAAGACATCACCACGATTGATTGTTTGACGCAACTGTTGCACCGTCCTTGGCGGTCATTGGTGTACAAGTCGTCATCGCTCTTGCAAATTGTTACGTCGTTTGCTACCATAGCCAAGCAGCGAAGAAAAGCGCGATACCGCTCCAAACCAATAGGAAAATCCAGCACTACTAAGCCTCTCCCGTTACATCACTAGAGAAGGTTCGCATCAATGTCAGATTCGTTTATAGATCAGTACCCTCCGCCATTGTTAAAGAGAATCATTGTTCCCAATCTCCCGCGGCGAACCGATCGGAGATACGCCAATCTGGGAGCCTTGGTGACAATGGGTGTGCCGCATAACATCATCGAATATTTTCCCGCGCGCGACGCGCTAGATTACGTCGGACAGCCCGATGCTGCTGTTGATGCAGCGCTCGCTGAGGGCTTCAATATGCCCTCCGAAATGGAATCTCAATATCGTACGTTTCCGGAGGAATACTTAAAATATTTCTGTCAGCGGTGGACGTTCACCGTAATCTTAAAGGTTCTTTCTGAGGACACCGATCCTCACAATTTGGTTATGTTTCTAGTTGATGATTTCTTTTTACGTCGCCCGTTTCATGAATTACGTTATTTGTTACGCATCGTGAATCGCGACCGGAAACGTTGGAACACACGCATTAAGATTGTACAGCTTGACCGATGGACCCGTTTTGAGCATCCTTATGCTACGCCACATCCAATTACGGTCGATTGGGGGTGTGTAAATGCCCTGATAGGGCGAGGTCTCGGCGGACTCGGCGATGCCGCCTTGCTTCTAAATAGCGAAGGGGCTTCGATATTGTACAATCTAATGTGCAAAACAGGCGGCGAGCACAATCTCGAAGGTCAATTGTGGACCCTATCTCAACGTGATATCACCGATCAGGTAGGCTTCTATTCGATTATACCGGAACGTTATTTTGTTGGTATCATCTCCAGCGGTTTGCGCTAGAGCATTTGCCACATTTCCCATAACTATAACATAAAGAAGTAAAACAAAATCATGTTTATGCGTGTCTTATTCGTGCTACTGTAGCGGGGCTCGCAGGTCATCACGTTGCCGGAGGAAGTGCAGGGAATCGCCAGCGACCTCGTAAACACAGAGCACGCGTTGCCGAATCCCGACGGAGAGATTTATCTTCGGGTGAAATCGAAGAATCCGGCGGACGTGGACAGGGATGGCGTGATACGTAGTAGGATTTCTATGGGAACTCTATCGCACTCACTGTTCGTTCGTTTGATCGGTCGTCATCCACTTACCAGATCTATTAGCTCATTTGATAATAGTTAAGGGCTAGAAAAAGTCAACCGACTACCTTCATCATCAAATCGAAGATGGAACTCCTTTGACGCTTGTCAATCCTACAAAGGAATTGAGGCACGGAACAGCGATCGCTGTTCCCTACGGACAAGGGTTATTACTCAATATTGCCAGAGAGGTATTTTTCCGGTATTTCACATTCGGGTTTATTGTATCAAGATAAAGGTTAACTAATCTATATGGGTTTTGACGTAATGGTGTCGAATCTTGACAGACGACGAGATAGGTGGCTTTACTGCCTAGGCTGGTTGCGTGCATTGGGAGTCACCGAAGATAGAATAATTCGATTTAGCGCCCACGACGGAAAAGATTATGATTCGCGAGAATCGGCACGGGCAAACGCCATGACGATGTTTCCCAGTTCAGCCTATCTTAATTGCCCCCCAAATCCAACAAGTGATTACTATTTTTGGAATTGGACGTGGTATGACATGTTGTCTCATGTTGCGTTGCAGCCGTGTAATTCCCACACACTAGTCATGGTCGATGACTGGGTGGTAAACGTGTCGTACAATGAAATATGCCAGCAGATAGCGCGACTGAGAGAAGAATGTGACGTGTTGAAAATGGTTCAATATGTTGAGAATAATCAAACGCCGCGAAGTATGGATGAGCTGCCATCTCGGAAACCGGGATAGGCTGTGTCGGGCACACCGTTCCGACGAGGATTGTGCAGAGCTGGCGATAATGCAAATGTGTTTGGCCCAGCAGGTGCGAAGGAAATAATGGGGGTGGCAGATAAGCACCCTGGTACGTGTCCAAATGTGGTAGTCTGGTATGCGGGACGAGACTTGGAGAGTGAGGACGGGTACTTTTCGCCGTTGGAAAACGTATGGGGAAAGTCCCTCGGAACGGATTGGATTGATCGCTTTCAAGACGAAGGACGGCACTAAGCATCAACGAAGGTACAAAAACAAACGAATATAAGGAGTGCTATTGTATGAAAGAACGACGACTCTATAGTGGGTTGATGATATGCGCAATAGGCGTGTCGATGCTTGGCGTGGCGGTGTACACGCATCCGTCAGCCATCGACATCCGCGACCTCAACCTCCGCGCTGTCATCGCAGACGCGCTGAATATCGCTCATGACGCCCCCATCACCCAAGAGGATATGCGACATCTTACGCATCTAACTGCACCCAATAGCGGAATCATTGACCTGTCGGGCATCGAAACTGCAACAAACTTAGAGTATCTGTACCTCACGGAGAACCCGCTTGGCAACTTGTCTCCTTTAGCGGACTTGCCTAACTTGAAGACTCTTATTCTACGAGAATGTCAGATTAGGGATATCGGCACTCTATCGCGCCTCTCACAACTTGAAACCCTCTTAATTCATGACAACCAAATTCACGATATCAGCGCACTAGCAGGCCTCACGCGGCTTGTCGAATTAAACGCTCGTAATAACCCTATCTCGGACCTATCGGCGCTTGCTCACTTATCCGCGTTAGAATATCTTGATTTGAGCCGTTGCTTAATTGTAGATATTTCTCCACTTTCACATCTCGTCAATCTGAAAGTGCTCCAGTTAAACCATAATCAGATTGTGGATGTTCGTCCAATATCAACATTAACGTCCCTTTATAAACTCGAAATCGACCACAATCTAATAACGGATCATTCCCCTCTTGATTCCCTTTCGCTGGAAACATTTTACTACGATCAAACATGCGAGATGCCTCCGATTCCGCTTGAACCTCGGCTGGCAAACCGAACCTATCCGTCTGTGTTGGGGCCTCAGTGGTTGTTTGGCCACGATTCGCGTGCTGATTTAATGTATGGCGGCACTTACTTGGGGATGGGTTGGCGACGAGACGGCAAATTGGTAGGTATCTTAGACTACGCAATACAAAAACGCGACGAACTCATCGCAATGAACCCGAATATGGTGTTTCTTGTCGAAATAAGAATAATAACACAAGCGATTAGTCTTTATGGTGAAGATGCACCATATTGGATTCGGGATGCAAATGGGAATATCGTCATCGACGATCCAGACAGAGGCATTGGGTTGCTAGACTTCACTCACCCCGCGACTCAGGATGTGATTGTTGAACACGCTATTTCGGTTGCCAAGTGTGGTCTATTTGATGGAATCTTCTTTGACAGTTGGCTCGAGGATGGCGTGGTTCTTCACGATTCAGGAATCCCCTATCGAGGACTGGACGCTGAACAGCGTGCCCGCGACAACATCCTCCGCCGTATCCGTGCGGGAACAAGACCTAACTTTTTGATACAGGTCAACTCTAATCGAAAAAAACTACCACGCACGGGGCCTCCCATCAACGGGCTCTATATGGAGACAGGAATACCTGCTTGGTATCCCACCGATGACAAGCTTAAGAACGCACTATTAACAACAGAAAGCACCCTTCTTTGGGCAGAGCAAAACTTGAGGGAACCACATATAAACAATGTCGCAGGCGAAGCACTGTTTCCCGAAGCCGCAGATAGCCCTGAGAATCAACGTTGGGTGCGCATCCTCACTACCTTAAGTCTTACGCATGCTGACGGGTATGCGCTTTATCACACTCTTTCAGAAAGAGATTGGGGGACTTGGTACGAATTTTGGGAGGTTGAGCTCGGGCACCCGGTCGGCGGTACGGCACAGCTTTACGAAGAGCGTCCCGGTCTTTTCATACGCGAATTCACGAATGGTTGGGCGGTTTACAACCGTAGCGGGGAAACACAGGAAATTACGTTGCCCGAAAGCGTAACCGGCGTGGCGAGCGAAGTGGAAGGTACGACGCACACACTCCCCAATTACGATGGAGAGATTTATCTGCGAGTGAATCGGGCAGATGTATATGCTGAACCTATCAACGCCGTTCCCGGCGCGACACTCCTCTTGGACGCCTCAAACAACCCGGGACTACGGTGCACTGGGTTAATCTAGGAACGGTTGGCGGAAGATTGGGTTCTTCCGATAGGCATAACGGACGTCTAAGGGTTGAGGAAGGTGAGATAGAGATTCCGTCCATCGGTTTCAGCGGTCGACGTAAATATTACACCGCTACGGCGTCAGGTCAAACCTTCGGAGGACCCGTTCAGGCAAATCCTAAACTCTACTTGGGAGATTGGACGCTTGAATTCCTTTGCAAGCGCAACGGTAATCTGTTCGATCTGGAACATCACTTCGCCGGCTTCCAAAACAGTCCGAGAGAAGAGCTTCAAGGGATCCGCCTATGGCTGCCGAACGACGGGCAAGAACTCAGCATGTCCATCCACGCCAATGGCTTTAAGCAACCCGAACGAGCACTGAATATCTTCCTAGAGGAAAACGTGTGGACGTGGGTGACAATTGTTTCCCTAAACGGTGAATCAATCATCGCCTATCAAGACGGCGTGGAAGTCAGTCACCATCCGGGTGTGCAATTCGATGCAAACTTTCCTTTAGACGACATTTCCATCGGCTCGTTTTCTTATGATGAACGAGACCACAACTTCAACGGCTCATTTTCTATTGTTCGCGTCTATGACACGGCGCTAAGCCAGGACGAGGTACTGCAAAATATCGGTGCGGTAGTGATTCCAATTACCAATCCCGCCGATGTCAACGACGATGGCGTCGTGAATATCCTGGATTTGGTGGTAGTGGCGCAGGCGTTCGGGAAGGATGGCTTGCAGGGGGATGTAAACGGAGACGGGGTCGTGAATGTGTTTGACCTTGTTTTCGTTGCCGGAGCAATCGGAGGTGGCGGCGCCGCGCCTTCGGCATATTCTCCCGACCTGTCGAATATTAGCGCCGCGGATGTCGAGAAATGGCTTGCACTCGCAGGTGGTTTAGGCGTCGGCGATGCTAATTTTCAACGGGGAATCCGCTTCCTTGAAGGTTTGCTGGCGGTGTTGACGCCGAAAGAGACGACGCTGTTGCCGAATTACCCGAACCCCTTCAATCCGGAGACGTGGATACCGTATCGTCTCGCGCGCGAGGCGGAGGTGGCGATTACGATTTATGACACAAAGGGGACGCTGGTGCGGCGGTTGGCTCTCGGGAACCAGGCGGCGGGGTATTACGCGGAGCGTGGAAAGGCGGCGTATTGGGACGGACGGAACGAAGACGGAGAAGCGGTTGCAAGCGGGATTTATATTTACCACGTCCGAGCAGGGGATTATGCGGCGTCACGGCGGATGGTAATTGTGAAGTAGATACCAGTGCTCTGTGACCATCGGTTAATGGGGAATGAAAGGTGCAGTAGGGAAAATGTAATTCCCCAGACAGTCGGACGCGCCATTGTAGCGCAAACTGTTAGTTTGCGCATCTCAAGCACATTCTTACGAGTCAAGCAAGCGGTTAGCGAGTGCGATAGTAGATTCCGCGCGATAGAAAACCCTTCTCACTATCAGTTCACTTGATGGCTAGTAGTCCGCAGAAACCCAAGCAAGAAATTGAGGAAAAAACTTAGTTTCAAAGGACGTCGAGGATTTGACAATCTCCGACGAAATTCGTGTGTAAACGAAAGGAATTGGATTGAAATCCAAGACATATGAATACTCTCCACGCGCTTCCTGGGTTTAAGGAACACACGCCACGACTTGACAAAGAGTTTGCGAAATATCTCAACGGAAAAACTGTTGCGATTGTGGGCAGATCCTCGCTCCACAACCTCGAACAGGGAGATTATATTGACCAGTTCGACGTTGTTGTGAGGATGCACGATCGCGTTCCGTATCATCCTGGACAACAGGAACCACCTTACCAAATGCCACCGTTTGTGCCCGAGGAATGGCACCCGAGAATCGGAAGGCGTGTAAATATATTCTATCAGAAATTCAGGGGAGGTTGGGAGGAACATATTAAAAAGCACGTTGACGCGTTTCGCGAAGATGGGGGACGATTTTTCTGCTGCGAACAGCCCTCAAATTGCAACACTTTCGAGTCATTGATAGTGCAAAAGTTCATCAAGACACGGTATATCAGCCTGGAGCACATACTCAACACAATCGCTCAGGTGGGCATCCGTCCGTTTGCCGGAACAGTTGTTATCTCGGATATTCTACGACACTACATCAAGGCGGCGTACGTTACCGGGTTTCCCTGTTTTCTTGACGTAGACGAGTACGACCCTAATCATGAGAAATGGCAACCTTCACAAGAGGCATGTATAGCGAATCTTAAGTTTATCAAACAACTATCATGTTACGAGCACATTTCGGTCGATTCAGTCATGCAGGAACTATTCGAACAATTCCTGGGAAGGGATACGGATTCCGATTCATCTCCAGATGAAGAAAAATAGCCTGTTTACTGGGTTTTGTAGGTTGGGTTGAAAATTTTGCGACCGTCAATCGCAGATGGAATCTTCAAAAGATGGGTGGGAGGGTGGAAAAGAAACCAAGTTTTGGGAAAAAGGGATCTCTATCGCACTCGCTGTTCACTCGTTTGATGGTTTCAGGTTAGTCCGAATACGGAGGTTTTAATGATAGATTATTTGACACACCCGAAGTTTTTGAATTATGATCCGTCTGTCCTGCCGTCCAGCCAAGGTGGTGGCGGCGGGATGGGTACGAAAACGTCCCGCGTCTTGGAGGCGCTGAGAGATGTTTATCCGCGAACGCAGGGGATATGCGATGCGAGCGAGATTACGGCGGATACGGTGTTGATAGAGCCGCTGCGTTTCACACTGACAACGGAGGGTTACGGCGACAGGGAGTATGAAAACGTTGAACAGTTGATTCACGGGCTGCGGAATCATAAGAGCCGCAAGATTCTGTATTGCAGTGAATTGACGCTGATGCGTATGCCGCATTTGTTGCGTGAACAGGTGGTGGGGTTGTCCGATGTCGTCACGGCGGACTGCAAGTTTCAAGCGAATGTGTTCAAGTATGTGAACGTGCATACGAATCACATTTTGTGCGACCCGGTGCCCGACGTTTTCCTTTCGCGTTTGAGCTATAAAGAACGGAAACCGCGGCTGGTTGCGACGGGTAACGTCTCCTGGCAGAAGAACGCGCCGCAGGTTACCGAGGTGTTCAAGGAGTTGAAGGGCGCCGTGGAGCGCGTTTACGTCGGTTCGGCGTCGTTGTGGTACACTGCCTTGGAGGAAGAGGGACCGCAGCGGTTGCAGGAGGAACTGTACGCGAACACGGATAGGGTGGTGCACGAGGCGACGACGGCAGAGATTGCAAGGGAGTTTCAGAATGCGCGGTTCGGGTTGTGGTGCGCGTTTCACGACACCTTTGCCACCGGAGCCCAGGAGATGATGATGTCGGGCATGCCGGTGGTGGCGGCGAAGCACGGTTTGGCGTCGGAGATTCCGGTGTGGAGCGCGAGCGGGGTGCGGGCGCAGGTCGAGGCGATTAAGAGGTTGGCGAGTGAGACGGATGAGTCGCTTGAGGAGCAGTCGGATCGGATTTCGAAGTGGGCGCGAGAGAATGTGTCGTATGCGGCGTTTCAGGGGCAGTTGAAGGAAGTGCTGAGAGCAGTCTGGTAGAGAAAGGGGCGATCGCAATCTAACAGATTGTGGTACAGAATAAAACATGCAGATATTACATACAACGTCATTTATGAATCAGGAGTTTGCGAGTGATGCGCATATCTTCAGCCTTAATCAGATAAGCGAGGATACGGCGTCGGACTTGCTTTATGCGCAGATGGTGGTTGAGGCGAAGTGGCTCGGGGATTTCCCGGTCTTCGCCTTTCCAACGCCTGCGGATGAAATCAAGCGCTTTGCCCCGTTGTACGAGGATGTGAAGCTGGTGTACCCGGACAACTGGGATATGATTGACAAGGTGGACGCCTTTTTAATCAATGATAAGATGTACCAGATGTGCAAGATGCAGGACGCGCCGTTTGTCAATTTGGCGTATTCGACATCCGAGGAACTGATGAAGCTGTTCGAGACGGAGATGTTTGTTGTTGCGGCGGCTGGATCAAGCGAGTGATTGAATAGGATTAACCGAATGCCTGGTAAAAACGATAGAATTTCGACTACAACTCAGACACCGTGTTGTTCGCCGGTGTATTGCGACTTGGTGCGGGCGATTGAGAAGTTGAGGCAGGAGCATCGGTTTGCGCGGATTGAGTTGTCTATCCGGAATCATGAGATTATCCATGCGGATTTGAAGGTTGAGACGAATGTGCGTGTGCCGATGAGGAAGGCAGGAGGCAGTAAAGAAAGTGGGGATCAAGCGACCACACAGCGAGTGCGATAGAGATTTCCTTGCCCCGACAGTTCTTATGTAGGGTGGGATCAAAGAACGAATAGTGACTGCGATAGAATTCCCCCGCCCACCATCCTTGATTTGACGTTCGGGATTATTTTTAGTCGTTGAAAAATCGGTGGTGAAGATGTTATAGGCGAATGTCCTCAAACCCGGCGTCTAAACCAGCATCGCTTTTCAATTTGTCTTGTCATTGAAAATCTTATTTGTTAGAATAAATATCATGGCATCTTCGACTTCGCTATCTAGGAGCCGGGATTGAGGAAAACACAATGAGCGTTGAGCAGTTGGAAACCATAGGAGTGGAAACGGGCATTAGCCAACCCGCACACATACGCTGGATTCAGAATATTAGACATCCATCCTACCAATTGCGCCAGGCAATCCCAATCGTGGTCGAGCGGGCGGGTGATATTGTAACCGCCAATTACGATGATCTGGAATTGCAAGCCACAGGGGACGACCTAAAGGTGGCAATTTCGCGCTTGTGTGGGGAAATCGTGGCTTGTTATGAGGAGGCACAGAAATCTGTTGACCGCGAAGGCGGTCTGTCAACTCAACAGCGGGCGTTTCTCAAACAAATAATCGTCGAGACTCAGTCCAAGGCTTGGGAAGAGATAAAGCAACTTTACGCTGAGAAGTTGAAAGCCTTCCCTTATGTTGATACCGGCTACATTAACATTTCCGCGCCGGATTATGCGGACGTTATTATCATACTTTCGGACGAATGTGCGGACCGGATTGTACAGTTGGCGGAAATCGATCTAGAGATTAATCTGAAGTTTCATCCTCTTAATTTCACTGTAGAATACAAGTCGTCGGAGGAATACCTCGATCTGAGCAACTTCGAGCGTTTTCTTTAATCTACCCCCGTAATCCACACCTCGACCTCCTATAGTCTGGGCCTCCAGAGCAACGAGGAACACGGCGGAGTTTCCAATATGCCGGCAAAGCAAGTACACCAAGACAAACAACATGTAGTTCAGCAATCTCTCGCCCATCTCCAAGCAGCCAAAGAAAGTTCCCAGCACGCGGACTGGATTGTAATTCTAGCATTCTACAAAGCCTTGCACGCCGTAGATTCCTATTTGGCTAAGTGCAACATTCACCCAACAAGACATGGAGGGGATAACGGAAGGAACGACAATGTAAGACAACACCTTCGCAATATTTTTGTGCAGTATTCGGCACTGTATGCGGCGAGCCAAAAAGCTCGATACGAGGACTACACTTACCAAAATGATCCGCAAGAAGTGAACAATTTGCTCAACATGTCTATGCACATTGAGAATCACATCAAAACACTTCTTTAACCTGGCGCCAGACGAAGCTTGTCAGTAAAACTCTCTCAAACTAACCCTGACAAACGTCTCCGTGCACGAAACTATACAACTCGAGTCGTGTATAAAAACATGCAAGACACATAAACACCCTACACGTAGGGAGTGGCACCAAGTCAAGCCCGTTAGTGGAAGCCTTTGATTTTAATCAAAATGGCACTGCTAACGGGCTTTTTTCTTTGTATTGTACGTAGGTTGGATTGAACCGGGAAAGGTATAGTGAAACCCAATCCATCACCGATCTCCCTTGTCTTCAATCTTAATTTGATGTTCAGGATTATTTTTAGTCGTTGAAAAATCGGTGGTGAAGGTGTATAATTAGGCAGGTTCTCCAATCGCCGGGGCTCAGAGGGGGAGAAGTGATGGAAGAATGGATTAAAGTTTTCATTCCGTTAATCGGTTCGCTCGTTGGGATTGCCGCGTTGTGGTGGAAGCTTACCACAAACATGGCGACAAAAAAGGACATATCGGACCTCAGGGCTGATATGAACAGAGGTGATGATAATCTGCGCGCGGACATCAACAAACTCAATGAGAAGGTGGATGCCGGTTTCACGCGTCTTGACGAGAAGATAGATGCTAATGCGCAGGCACACTATGCCGAAATTAGCAAACTCAATGAGAAGGTGGATGCCGGTTTCACGCGTCTTGACGTGAAGATAGATGCTAATGCGCAGGCACACCATGCCGAAATTAGCGAACTCAATGAGAAGGTGGATGCCGGTTTCACGCGTCTTGACGTGAAGATAGATGCCAATTCACGGGAGCACCATACGGACATCAACAAACTCGATGAGAAGGTGGATGCCGGTTTCACGCGTCTTGATGAGAAGATAGATGCCAATTCACGGGAACACCATACGGACATCAACAAACTCGATGAGAAGGTGGATGCCGGTTTAACCCGTCTGGATGAGAAGATGGACGCCGGTTTCACGCGTCTGGATGAGAAGATAGATGCCAACGCACGGGAGCACCACGCGGACATCAACAAACTCAATGAGAAGATAGATGCCGGTTTAATCCGACTTAATGAGAAGATGGATGCCGGTTTCACTCGACTCGACGAGAAGATAGATGCCAACTCACACGCGCACCATACGGACATCATGCAGGTGATAAACAAAATAGATGGGGTGGCAAACGATCTCCGCGCGGAAATCAGAGAACGGATAAATGGCAAGACGAATGATGATGATTGAGACAGAACAATCAAAACAGTTAGCCGAACAATAGAGATGTAAAGGGGTGTAGCGACAGGCAAAGATAAAATAGGGTGTGGAAGAAAGACAAGCCCGTTAGTGGAAGTCTTAGAACCAGTGACCAGTTGCCGGTGACCAGTGACCAGTAAAAACAGAGATTTGGTTCCTTTGTTTTACTGACTACTAGCCACTGTCCATCAAGCGAGTGAATAACGAGCGCGATAGGAATCCTCTGACCACTGCCTTTATGGCGCCGCTGGCGGGCTTTTTTCTTTGCGTAAAACAATATATATAGGAGTTACGCAGTTGAGTGAAAATAGTTTATAATTTGAGCATGAATCCACCCAAATATACTGACACTGACTATATTGATTTCTTGGTTGGCGCTCAGAAAAGTTACAGTTGTCTTGAAGCGGAAAAAGTTCAACCCCAAGCTGATAACCCACCGGCTCATGATTCGATAACACGGCTGCTGCATCGGGAGGATCCCGACAGCGGCAAACTGTGGCGCGAATCGAAACATCAGGTGAAATTGGAATCCGGCATTTTAGTTATAGATGACTCGACTCTGGATAAACCGTATTCACAAAAGATTGAACTGGTAACAAAACACTGGTCAGGGAAACACCACCGAGTTGTGAATGGGATTAACTTGGTCACTTTGCTGTGGACGGATGGCGATAGACATATTCCATGCGATTATCGAATCTATGATAAAGCCAAAGACGGCTTGACGAAAAATGACCATTTCCGCGCCATGCTTGAAGAAGCGAAAACACGCGGTTTTGCTCCTGAATGTGTGTGTTTTGATAGTTGGTATGCCAGTCTAAAGAATCTAAAAGCGGTGCGAGATCATGGTTGGACATGGGTCACTCGTCTAGCTCCCAACCGACTTGTCAGTAAAGATTATTCCGGTAACCGTCCGGTGAGTACGCTCCCAATTGAACCCACGGGGACAACTGTTCATCTAAAAGGTTATGGATTGGTTCGAATATTCAAGGTTGACACTCCAGAAGGTGACATTGAATATTGGGCAACAAATGATTTACAGATGGACGCATTGACGCGTCTCAAATATACGGAATGGTCTTGGACAATAGAAGAATATCATCGCGGGATTAAGCAATTTGTTGGCATTGAGCGAGGACAAGTGCGCTCTGCTCGCACTCAAAGAAATCATATTGGTTTAGCGCTGAGAGCCTTTCTGAGAATTGAGCACTACTGTTATCATACCGGGGTCAGTTGGTTTGAAGCAAAACTCTCTATTGTCAGAGATGCGGTGCGTGCTTACTTGGCAGAACCTCTCTACACGCTTGAACCAACTGCGTAACTCCTAATATACTCTACACTGTTGGAAGTTGCGCTTTTAAGAGTCAAGAAATAGAGCGTGAGTTTTGCAGGTGGTAGGAGGGAATTCCGATTCCCGACCGTCGCGATTCGGAGATCGCTCCTACAAACCTTCGGTGCACAATTGTGCAACATTAACCGATGCTGAGTATAGATGGAAGGGCGGGACGGACGTAGATTAACACGGATTTTGTAGGGCTATAGGCTAAAGTAAAACGTAGTATACAAAATCGGCAAAAGAAACCAAGTTTTCACGAAAAAACTCGGTTTAAGTAGAAAGACAAGCCCGTTAGTGGAAGTCTTAGAATCAGTGACCAGTTGCCGGTGACCAGTGACCAGTAAAAACAGAGATTTGGTTTCCTTTGTTTTACTGACCACTAGCCACTGTCTACTGACCACTGCCTTTACGACGCCACTGGCGGGCTTTTTTTGTATAAGACAAGCTCACTAGTGGAAGTCTTTCAATCTCAAATCAGTTGCCAGTTGTCAGTGGCTACAAGTCACAGGACACTGGCACAGTATTATGGAGGAATATCATGGGTGTCGAAAATGAACTCGCGTTCCATTTGAGAGAATCACTTCCCTCAGCATTGAGCGGCGAGTCACTCAAAAATCAGGGTTTTATGGTCGGGGCGCTAACGGCAAACGCGGAGTTTGTGTCGGGCGAGCCGACGGAGGGCAAGCGGATTGACCACTTGCTGAAAGCGCCGCGGTCGCAGTGGTACGGCGGAAACGATACGCTGCGGAGTCAGGAGCAGGTGTCGGGCGTGAATCGGCATTTTGCGTTCTGGGGCGCGATGATGACGCCGGTATCTTGGGATATGCTTCAACTCACCAAGAACACGGGGATCACTTCCGGTCAACTGTTTGACGAAAACTTCAGTATCGCCCGCATGGGCGAGACGGGGCGTTACACATTCTACAACCAGATTGAGACGCGCTACCGCCAAGCCGTGTACGGCGCCAGTCTTGACTTGGAAAACTCGCTATGGGGTATTTGGCAGCCTGACGACAACGAAAACCGTGCGCCCGAATCGCTGGCGGATATCATGAGCGACTCAAAGCAGTTGCACGGATTGGGACCAACGGAGTTGGGCAAGTTTGACAGCCGCCATGTGTTGGGACGCACGAACACGAAGTTCCCCGGTTGGGAATATGTGCATTCACCGCGAGTGTTCTATTTCAATCACACGGATGGAAAGGGCGGCAAACCCGATGGCAACGTTGCCAAGAAGAAGTTGACCAGGGACAACATTTACCAAGCGATGGACGAGTTCCTGAGACCTTGGGATCTGATTGTCAAGGGCATGAAGATGATGCCGCTGGACCACCGTCTGTTCGGGCTGCTGTCGGGGAACAAGTATATCTTGGAAAACGACAAGTTCGCGATGCGCATCTATGACGGAATGGGCTGGGAGGAGACCAAGCAGGTTGTGCGGATGCACAATACTTATATATTCTCCGAGCCGAACGCGCCCGATAACGAGATATGGGGTCTGCATACAGGGTCGCCCGGCGGTATGAACGGGACGATTTATCCCGTGTTCTGGGAATCGTCGCCTAACCGCAAGGGGCGTCAGCAGATTGACACACTCGTGCGAGGTTCGAATCAGGCGGCGCCCGGTTATGCGACCATGGGTATGCGTGTACGGCCGATTCCATTCTACCACGACGAGTTCTTCAGATTCACGAGCAGAGCGGATAGCGGTGGATCGAATATCCGACTGCTCTACATGTGGATTTGCCAAGAGCGCTGGTGCCAGACGGTTGGCAGAGGCTGGACGACATAGGAAAATTGAGGGGTTTCTTACGTATTACGCATTACGCAATATTGACCATAATGCGTAATACGTAATGCGTAACAAACGCAGGAATTAGGAGGATTGTACCATGTCAAGGGAAGTGCTTCACGATTTTGACGATGGGCACGGGTTGACGGAGGCACAGCGGAATACGCTGGGCATCTGGGTGCCCGATGCCGAGGACGGATACTGGTGTTACGGTCAGTTTCACGGGAACGGGACGTACAACACCGGTTGCTGCGTACGGCACCAAGTCGGCGCGGATCTCATTGCCGATGCCGACAGAATAGCGTCCGAAGATATTCCGGCGGGCTCGAATGTGCTGGTAACCGACGGGAAATTCGCCGGCAAAGACGTGCGCGGAGCTATCGGTTATATTTACGAGGGTACGGGCGCGGGTCAAACATTTTATATTCGGCGCATGATACCAGGGGATGACAACAGGGTGGAAATTGCGTTGTTGTCGTCGGTCTCGGCACGCCCCAGAACACCAGGCTGGGCCGCAGCATTGGCGAATGACAGTAAATTTCATTTGTGGTTGCCGGGGCGGTTCTCATTGTCCGCCGCAACCGCGGGGCAGTTGCACGCTGGATTGGTGCAAACGACACTAACGGTGACGGATTCCTACAAGCCGTTCGGCTGGGTGAAATGCGCCGGACGCGCCGCCGGACGCCTAAAATCCGGTTTTGTCGCGTTGACGGACGCAAATGCCTATGTCACGCCGGACGCCAATGGTGAACTGGAAGGATCGGGGTCGCCGGCTATTGCGGATTTCCGCGACGCGATTGGCCGCATCAATATGCCTGTACCGCAAGTCGCGTCAACAGCGTTGTTGGCGGAAATTGCGCTCAGCATTCCGAACCGAAGGCCCTCTTTCTCACGCGAGGGCGAAGGTCATAGCGGCAACGCTGTAAACATTGTTTAACTACAGTGGCTAGTGGTCAGTGGTCAGTGGAACTCTACCACCTTTGCTGTCACTCAGTTGCCGGTCGGTAAAAACAGCGCTTGTTGTTACTAATCACTGGCTACTGGTCACGGGTCACCGATTACCGGGTTTATATGAATGCCGCCATTTGCGAGACGATTATCAAGCCTTCAGGACACCATTCTGCGAATTCGATCGAGCGATCGAACAGCGAGCACAATAGAGATTCGTATACGTGGGCGGTCTGCGATCACGGAATCTCGGAATCGGGCTCCGTCTACCTCGGAGCCATATGCGATTAGGACGCCGATCCGTGGAAAATGGAGGCGCAGTTTTTGAAAAATGCTGCCATCCTCTAATTCTAAATCTGAACCTAAGCTATCAAATTTGCAAAGCATGCTGACGAACATAGAGGCTCGCTCGCGAGATCGGATCAGTGATTCTCGGAACAGGAGACCGGCTCTATCGGAGACTCCCAATCCGTATGTTTTTAACCCGTATAGTCGTCCGTCGGTCCCGAACCGGGGACGCTGGCGGCGCTACTAGGAGGAACGTGTGACAGCGCGTGAAGCTATTGCTGAGATGCGGGACATGATAAGCGATCGGCACGGCGATTATCATCAGGATGATGATGCGCTTCGCTATTTGAACCGCGCGGCGCAATATATCAGCACAGAAAGCGAATCCCTTCGGTCGGGTATCTACAGAGAGGTGGAGGAGGGGCAGAGCAGTTACGGATTGCCGTCAGATCTGCTGCAAATTGACTTTGTGGCGTTCAGGAGTCCGGACGAAAGTCGTTTTACTCCGCTGCATCCGCTTCGGAACGTTTCATCGCAAGCCATAAACCAGAACTTTGAAACCGGGCGCCCAATATACTACTCGCTGTGGGGGCGCGCCGTACGCGAGCGCTTGCTGGGGGTTGTGACGGAAGGCACGGCGACTACATTCAGAATCGACAGCTCGCTGCCGTCCGGAGTCAATGTCAACGATGAAGTCTTGAACGTCACCGATCGCGGCGCCGAGGCACGAGTGATAAAGGTTGTTAGGACACCAATCGAATCTGTCGAGACTACGCGGCTGGCGGGCGGGGAACGGAATACTTTTGAGGTCGGCGATACGGTGAGGGTATTGTCGCCCGATCGCACGAGCCAAACGCTTCACATTTCGCCGCCGCCCGATTTCACGAGCGAACCGGGCGTGGAGAATCTGTTCGTCTATCACGCGCATAAGCATCGGGTGATTACGCAGACTGACATTGAAAACGAGAACGATCTGCTTGAGATCGACCCGAACTTGGAGGAGGCGTTTCTGCATCGGATGTGTTATCACGCGAGCGTCGCGGACAAGAGCGTGGGCGATTCGACTGCCCAGTATTTCGACGGCAAATACAACTTCCATTATAAGCGCGCGATGCCGCGCGTGCGGCAGAAGATTCGACAGTTCAAGTCGCTGTGGTTTGAGGGTCAGGCGATTGAGCGGGTGCGGGATGTGAATCTGATTGGGTATACGGACGTCATTGGGCACACGGGCAATTCCGTGCGAATCGTATGAACTGAATCAAAAATACGTAATGCGTAAAACGGTGACGTCCTAATTTAGATTGACATGAATTACTCCGGATTACTACACTTTTCAACGCGGTAAGAAGGAGAATTCAGATGTCACATCAATTGGGAAATCGTGTCTTCAAGAGGTATAGTCAAGCCTTCAAACAGAAGGTAGTTGGTGAAATTGAATCTGGTGTATTCACTATTCACCAAGCACAGAAACTGTATAGGATTGGTAGTAACAGCACTATCAGGAACTGGATAAAACAGTTGGGTAAGAATCACCTACTATCCCAACGGGTTCGCATTGAAACCACCGAGGAGGTAAATCAACTTAAGCAGCTTATATCTGATAAACAACAACTTGAATCTGCATTGGCAAATGCCCATCTTAAGATTGCCACCCTCGAATCACAGATTGTTCAAGCGGAAAAATTGTTTGGTATTGACATTAAAAAAAAGTGAAACATCCAAGCATTGAAGCGATGTGGCAATCAAAGACTTATACGTATTCACTTGCAACCGTTTGTGCAGCTCATGGTGTTTCTCGACAGGCGTTTTATCAATACCAGAAACATCAGGCGAACGAGCGGTTCAAACAAGAAATCGTCCTTCAGTTGGTTTCTCAGGTACGTGCGCGTCAACCCAAAATCGGGGTTCGAAAACTGTATCACCTGCTCAACCCTAAGTTTGAAAAACTGGACTTCCAGCTAGGGAGAGATGCCCTATTCCACTTGCTTAAGGAGCATGGACTCCTCATTGCGTCTCCAAAGCGTGGGCGGAAAACCACTTTTGCGAACCACCGATTTCATCGGTATCCGAACCGGATAGTTAATTTAGTCGTTGACCATATTCACCAAGTTTTCGTTGCAGATATTACTTACCTAGAGACTCTTGATGGCTTTGTGTATCTAGCTCTTATCACAGACCTGTTTTCACGGAAAATCGTTGGATTTGATGTGTCGGACTCCCTGTCTGTCGAAGGTGCCTTGAGAGCTTGCAAAATGGCAATAAAACCGGTCAGAAACCCCGATGCACTGATTCATCATTCTGACAGAGGTATCCAATACTGCTGTAATGCTTACACTGAACTACTTGATTCGCATGGCGTGAAATTGAGTATGACGCAAAACGGCAATGTTTATCAAAACGCCATCGCTGAACGTGTCAACGGCATCTTGAAAATCGACTTCCTCCTAAATCAGACTTTTGGCTCGATACAACATGCCACCGCCAGCGTTAAACAAAGTGTTTCGATATACAACAACGAACGGCCGCATCTTAGTTTGGGCTATCAAACTCCTGAAGCCGTTTATCAGAAAAACTCGAAGCAACTCGCTCTAAATTAACCGTAATCCGTAGATTATCATGTAAACCTATTTTAGGACTTGACATTTCTTGGCGAACTGGAATCGGGATCATTCAAGCATGCTGTAAAATTGAGGCAAAGCCTCGGCGTTGGCAATCAGCAAGACTTAATCAACAGCGGGAGTTACTACGTCGAATTCGAACTGCAAGAGAAGCCCGCGGACAAGCGCATTACACATCTCAACATTTATCGCAGTTCCACGCGGCACGCAGACGAGAACACGCCGGACAGCCAAATTGTTTATTATCGCATTCATCAAATTGAAATTGCAGATGATGCCAGCACTTACCCGCAGGATTTTCGTGACCGTACGCTAAAAACGACAGTAGACAGAACACACAGATTTGAGGACAACTCCACGCTGCCAACCAATGCGGTGCAAATCGCACTGTTCAACGACAGATTGTTTGCCCCTAACGGAAATGAGTTGCGATTTAGCGACGTGCGCAACGCAACACCGACATGGCATGCATGGCCGGTTATCAACTCTATCGCACACGGGGGACGTATTGATTTTTGCGCCGAATTCCGCGGCATACTACTGTTTGGAGCCGCGGACGGGTTATATAGGCTATCCGGCACGTCGCCGCAAACATATCGTTACGATCAGATATCCTCTCGGGGACCGGTATCAGCCCATGCGTGGGGGATTCTAGATAACGCGTTCGGTTTTGTGGGCGCAGACGGATTGTACATGTCGGACGGTACGGAAGCGCCGGAGATAGCGCCGCAGTTGAAGGGGTATTTCAATCGGTACGAGGTGGAAGACGGGTTTGTGGGTATGCTGCCGAACAAGGCGAGTTTGTGGGGCGTGAATCGGCGGAACAAGAGCACAGGTGACACCGACCACATTTACTTTGTTAATGACGGCAACGATTGGGTTCGCGTGGCGGAAGGATCAAGCGACCGAACAGGGAGTGCGATAGGGATTCCCAACGCTTCGCACATCCGACAGTACGCGTCCGCAAAGTTCGATGGATTGCCGTTGACGGGCGTGATTGCCGACGGGCAGCGCGCACCGCGGCTCATCGATTGGATTGTCGATGACGAGACGACGGACGGGTTAACCAAGTATACAGGACAGGATTTCCCGCCCACCGAGGAGATTGCGTGGTCATGGGAATCGCAAGAACTCGATTGGAATGTGCATAGGCTTGGCGAGGAGATGAAGATATTCACGGAACTGGTCATCTCCGGCACGGCGGAAAACGACGTTACCGTCACGTTTTATATCGATGATAGAGAGCCATTTACGAAAACCGTGAAGTTGAATAGGACCGCTCACGATACGTTTTATCCTGTACGTATTAGGATCACTCGACGCGGCTATGGGTGTAGGTTCAAGTTAGAAGGCACGGGAGCAGTGACGCTGCGCGGCTTGCAACTGAATGGTTGGGTGTAAAGACTGAAGTCCGTAGTTGTGGCCGGAGACCTGTAAAGAGAAATACAATGGCGTTAAGAGAACAGCAGTCTTTGGATGCGTTGACGCGGCACGTGGATGATGAGAAAGCGGATCGTATCCGCGAGGTGACAGACCTGCCCGGCGACGCTCGCATTGGTGACGAAGTCATCATGAACGGTGACCTCTATAAATATCTACTTGATGGTTGGTTCAAAATCAATATGGAGAAAGTCTAATGGCAGAACCCGTTACACTTGCACTAATCGCTGGCGGGCTCACGGTCGGTTCGAAGATTTACGACCACTTTAGGACTCGTGACCTGAGCCGACTTCAAAATGAAGTTCTGAATCAGCATGCGCAATTCAACAAAGATTTAGCGCGTCGAGCACGGGGAAAGTTCACCGAGTCGGAATTGGCAGCGATTCGCACGGCGGCAGAACCTCAAATTAACGCTGTATCGGCAAATGTGGCTGCCCGATTGGGACCATCAAGCCCCGCGGGTATCGCCTTGATAAATCAAGCGCAGCAGGCGGCAACCACGGCTTATGCTCCATCAGCGGCGGCGTTGTCGAAGGCGGTGAAAGAGCGGCTTGGACAACTGTCGGGCGATTCGGCGTTCATCGGAGATTTGACTGCAATATCGGAGGCTTATAAAACGCTGGAGAAACTGGTAGGGTCTCCCAAGAAACCTACTGGCACTCCCGATGCTTCCAACAGCCCTGAAGATCCGGCTCCACAAGCGTTAAATATGTTACTCGGACAAGGCTATCAATATAGCTAGTATAAAAAATGCTAAATAAACGGGCAGCAGAGAAGTTTATCAAGTTAATGGACGAAGCGCAGGATGCCTCGCAAGAACACCACAGCCGAATGCGTCACGAGCTCGCGATTTACAACAACCGCAGCGCCTACGTTGACGGCACGTCCATCGGGAACGTGTCTCCGATAACGCATGAAAGCCTGAATCCCGAGATTCAGAAGGGAATTCTGCGGCTGGTGCCGGCGTTCACGGAGCAGGCGGCGCGGATAGAGTTGCTGCCGGACAGGAGCCGTCATAGCATCGAGGATGCCGAGAACATCGAGGATCTCAAGCAGTGGACCCAGATGTTCCAGGAGGTAGACAAGGAGGGCGAGCGGCTTGAGGATGCGGTTTACCACAACCTGATTTTTGGGCACGCCATCTCGAAAGCGGTGTATGACCCACGGTATCGGGTGGTGCGGATGATACCGATATCGCCGCTGGCGTTCTCCGCCGATCCGGACGCGACGAGCACGGATCTGTCGAATGCCGGGTTCTTGGTGCACGAGACGACACAGAACGAGCGCTACATCCGTTACCACTATCCCGACTACAAGATTTCCGAATCAAAAACCGGCTCCATACTGGATAATGAGAACAGGCAGTTCAGGATTCGGGAGCTGTGGATGCGGCGATGGATTGCCGAGATGCAGGGCATACCGGTAAAGGACGCGGGCGACACGGAAATCTTCTACGCCACGGCGATCGATAATGATGTGGTGCGGGTCCGGACGACGCCGTACTATTACCCCGACTTCCCGTTTGCCACGTGGCGAAATTTCCCCGTCATCAAACACAGCAGCAAACAATCGCGATCGTTTTGGGGACACGGCTACGGAGCACTGTGCTGGTCGCAACAGAAGTTTCTGGACGAGGTCTACTCCAACCTTATCCTGATGCTGCGCCGCCTGTCGATAGGCCGCATGATATCGAAGCGCGGCGCGCTGGATATGGAGCAGGTGTTTACCGGATACGGGGTGAACATCGAAGTCGAAGAGGAGTACGACCTTGATAGAGACATCAAACCGTTTCCCACCGAAGCGGTACCGCCGATTCTGTACAATCTCTTGGAACATTCGATTAAAGGGATTGCGGACATGATGCCGTCTCTGAATCCGGTGTTCGCTGGACAATCGCCGTCGTCCAACGCGAGCGGCAGAATGGTGAACACGCTTCAGTGGGCGGCGTTTAACCAGATAAGCAACAATGTCCGCGAGATGAACGAATTCCGGCTTCACCGGATGCGGTTACTGATTTCGTTGACGCAGCAGTTTGCTCGCCGTCCGCTCGCACCTCATATTTGGCGGCGGGGTATTGATTTCCCTGATTCGTTCAGGGAGGAGGCGCGGTATATCGGATACCGCATGAAAATGCCCGATGCAACATCACTGCCGAACACGCCGGCTGGCAAGCTGGAGATTGCGCAGATTATGGCGGCGCTGGGCGCGCAGATGTCTATTAGCGAGTTGATCAAGTTCGTGGGATTCGACAGCGGCTACGGCTGGGATGACGACACGTTTGTGGGACCCGTTCAACCGCCGGAGGGCGATAGCGGATCCCGCGGAAATCCCCTGAACCAGGATGTCGTGTCCGGCATGGACACCGGCATGATTTGAAAACTGGTTTTACGTATTACGCATTACGCAATACTCGTCATGATGCGTAATAACGTAAGAAACGCAAATTGACTATGGAGGTATAACACCATGGGACCGATACAAGAACAGAACCAGCAGCAAGATACGGAAACCAAGCGCACCATGACCCTCGACGAAGTCATCGAAACCTTGGGGAAACAAGGCATCCAGATTGAAGGCTTGCCCGAATCACCTGAGGCTCTGTCGATGGATCAGAAGATCGCCACCATCATCGAGAGTCTCGGCGGCATGCCGCAGCAAGGGGGCGACGAGATCACGGAGGAGCAGCGGCTCATTCTTGAGAATCAGTATCGTCAGGATCTGAAGATGAAGATTCTTGAGACAGAAAAAGAAATCCGCATGAAACACCCCGACGCCTCGGAGCCGCAACTCTGGGAAGCGGCGCACGCGTTTCTGCGCGGCGACGTAATCGGCGTGTCCGACATCTTCGGGAAGATGTATCAGACAGCCGCCGAAAAAGAAAAGCAGCAAGCCGCGAAAGATATGGAGTTGCACATTGAGGGCGATTCCGGCGGCGGCGATGAGACTAGGGAAGCGCCGGTCGGATTGGGCGACATCTTCTCACCCGGCGGCACACTCGACGCCAGTTTCGCCGCCAGATCATAATTTACTAACCCGTCCGAACAAAACCGTAGGCGGGGCATCCTGCCCCGCCTTAATCCCTGTAGGAGATTAAACGAGCGAATAGATCAAGCGAATGGATAATGAGCGCGATAGAGATCCCACGCGATAGAACTCCCATAGAAATCTTCTCCAGGTCGCGACTCCCCACTCCGGCAGGAGTGGAATGTCAATAGAAACGGACTACATCCATTAATGCACTCCAGAGGAGTGCCATGTGGGCTATTGGGTACGCTATCCAATCCCGATAGAGCTTGCTGTCCCCTGATTGTGAGAGTGATCATCCGAAAGACGCCCGTACCACAATCTGTTAGATTGTGATCGCATCTGTACGACGATAGAGATCTTGTTCCCCCGACAGAAATCTCTCACCTGACAAGTGGGAAGGAATCAAGCGAATGAATAATGAGCGCGATAGAGATCCCCTTGCCCCGATTAGCTGCGCGCGATCCCCTCCACCTCTCCTCACCACACCCTCCGCAACCCCAGCCCATACGGTTTGCAAAACCGGCGCACCATGTGCGATAATATCTGCCGACGACCCCCTGCAACCCCACCACGTCATCAAGGACACCATCGACCAACCGCCGTCGGAGGATAAAATGAAACGCAAACCTTGGTCTATAGTCATCGCGGCATTGGTTCTCTTAATCACCCCAACCCTTCTGGCTCACGCCATCTCGGCCGTGATTTATATTCACGAACTGGTCGAGAAATCCGACATCGTGTTCTTCGGAAGGGTCACCGGCACCCAGTTCGTCAGTAATGATCCGCCTAAATTCGACGGGACGGGCGGATTCTTACATACCGTGCGAATCGACCGTGTACTCTACGGGGGAGAAAAGATCAAACAAGCCATCTTTTCCGAAACCGATCTGACAGAAATCAACAAGAAACTGAAGCGCCAGCCAGAGCGCAGCCCGGTAACGCTTCTCGCGTTCAAGCGTGATATATCAACGCGCACCGAAGATCCTATGTATTCCGAATGCGAGACCCTACTCTACTTCCTGAAAATCTCAAAGTTTCCCACCGATCTCCCGGACACAACCGTGATTTTCGATGACGATTGGGACCATCGTAACCCCGAATCTGGAATGCGCACGAAATCCGACCTAACGGAAGAGTATTACTTCGAAGCCTCTTATCGCAACGAGCAAGCCACATGGCAATTGTCCCGCGAATACTACCAGAAAAAACTCCATGTCCTGGAAGCATTCTGCGAAGTCATGTCCATACCCGACCTTGACCGGCGAAAGCAGGGGCTCCAGCGGCTGTCAAACCACCCGGACCAGTGGATCTCCAGCAATGCGAGCGCCGCATTAAGAAAAATGAACCAACCCAAACCCCCGAAACGCAAACCCACTCCTCCCGACCAAGACACGCAATCCACCGACTGAACACAATCCCGTCACCAATCCTACCGACACGCGCAATCACCAATTCGCCCCCGATAGGAGCGATCTCCAGGTCGCGACTCCCCACTCCAGCGTGAGATTTAGCGAATCAATACTGAGCGCGATAGAAATCCCCGGTCACCGCGCCCGTTCTGTTGCGTCCCCAGTCCCGCGCAATCGTCCGAGTGGCGAATGAGTCCGATAGATTATCTTGATCGCGATTCGCACGGTTCATCCCCTTTACCGCCTCTCCTCAATGAACCGCCGGACCGTGCCCTTGCGAACCCGTGAATAGGCTTGACGAATACTCAACTCCATGCTAAACTTTCGGCAACACTTTCCCTCGGAGGAACCCATGGCAGTCGCTAACACGGACGACTCGTATTCTATCTTCAAAAACCGCCTTATTGGGGACATCCATCAAAGCATCCAAGACGTGTACCTCTCCGATGCACGCCCCTGGGTAGTCGGCTACAGCGGCGGCAAAGATTCGACGACGGCTCTCCAACTGATTTGGTATGCGCTAGAAGAGCTACCCGCCGAGCAACGCCAAAAACCGGTCTATGTCATCACCTCCGACACCCTCGTCGAAACCCCCGTGATCGTGGATTACATCACAAGCACCCTGGAAAAAATCGAACGAACCGCCAAAAATACCGGAATGCCGTTCCAAACCGATATGGTGAGGCCGAAAACGGACGAAACATTCTGGGTGAACCTCATCGGCAAAGGCTACCCTGCGCCATACTCGAAGTTCCGTTGGTGCACCGACCGCATGAAGATTCAGCCCGCAAACCGATTCATACTTGACAAAGTGGCTGAGTATGGCGAAGTAGTTCTAATTCTTGGTGTTCGCAAAGGGGAGAGCACTACACGGGATCAAGTGTTGAGTTTGCGTCAAATCAAGGAAACTCAACTGCTACGACATAATTCGCTTCCCAACGCCTTTGTATATGCGCCAATTGTCGACTTCGGTCTCAACGATGTATGGTTCTACCTGTTTCAAGTCCCCTCTCCTTGGGGTAACGACAACAAGAAGCTATTTGCCATGTATCGCAACGCCAACGCCGGAGAGTGTCCCTTAGTCGTCGACGAGACGACCCCCTCCTGTGGTAACAGCCGGTTTGGGTGCTGGACGTGTACCGTGGTCAATCAAGACCGGTCAATGGAGGCCATGATTGACAACGGCGAGGAATGGATGATGCCACTCCTCGAATTTCGAGATTTCCTTGCGTCTACGCAGGAACCGGAAAACAAGGCGAAATGGAGAGAACATCGCCGCCGTGGTGGTTTTGTCAGTGACCGTAATGGGAAGTTGATTCGAGGCCCCTATAGAATGGAGTCTTGCAAGAAACTGCTTCGAATGCTACTCGAAACGCAACAAAAAGTTCGACAAGAAGGACCGGACCCGGAGATAGAATTAATCACCCTGCCGGAACTTGAAGAAATTCGCAAAATCTGGAGGACAGAACGCCAAGATTGGGAAGATTCCGTGCCGCAGGTTTACCGTGATGTCGTTGGCGAAGACCTAGACTGGATCGAGGACGATCTTGGGACATTCACCGCGTCTGACAAAGCGATCTTGGAAAAGCTATGTGACGATGCGAACATTCCAGTGACTCTAGTAGCAAAACTGCTAGATACGGAACGGCATTTCTACGGAATGAGCCGGCGGGCGGCAATCTATGAACGCATTGACACCATACTCCACGAAGATTGGCGGTCCGAGGAATCCGTACTTGCCGACCTTGAAAGGAACGTGGAGAGCGTGGACTGATGATCCTCCACCGACTCACTCTCAGGGAATTTGGACTCTTTTCCGGCGAGTATACCTTCTCCCTCACGCCACGGGTCAAATACGGGAAGAAACGTCCTGTGGTCCTCATCGGCGGCAAGAACGGCACGGGCAAGACGACCATACTTGAAGCAGTACGTCTATGTTTGTACGGTCCAAGATCCCTCGGCAACCGAGTGAGCCGTAAGGAATACCATGAGCACCTCGCCTCAACCGTTCATCACAGCCAATCGACCTTGCTCCCGCCAAACCAGGCATCTGTCGCGCTCGAATTCGAGCATGTCCACAGTGGTAAAAAGGACCGCTATCATGTGGAGCGACGCTGGGAAGTTCGCCGGAGCACGACGGAACCTATCCGCGAATCACTAATTCTTCACAAAAACAGCAAACCGCTCTCCGATTTTGAAGCCGAACATTGGCAGGACTTTATCAACGAGTTGATTCCCATTGGACTCTCTCAACTCTTCTTCTTCGACGGCGAAAAGATTCAGGGATTGGCGGAAACTTCCTCTAGCCACCTTTTCCTCGCCGATTCCATCAAGTCCCTGCTAGGTGTTGACCTCGTTGAACGGTTACATTCCGACCTCAAGAATTACTTGCACCGGTCCAACAATCATTCCCTCACAGATCAGATCGCCCAAGAAATAATCTCGGTTGAAATTGAACAGCAAAATCTTAAAACGCAGTTGGATTCTGCAGTTGACAGAAAAACAGGCCTTGATTCACAAATCGTCGAGGTTGAATCACAGATTACGCTACAGGAAGACCTGATCGCAAAGGAGGGTGGTAATTACGCTCGACAGCGAGAACAGTTGAAAACGCAACAGGCGAGATTGAGCCAAAGGATTTCCGATTTGGAAAAACAAATTCAGGATGCCTGTAACGGTCTGTTGCCCTTTGCGTTCGTTCCTTCATTGTGTGAACAACTACAGGCACAGTTAATTGAGGAGGCGGAAATCGAACGGCGTGAGTTAGCTTATAGAGCGCTAGAGGAATTTTTCGGGCAGTCAGAAGACAAGGAGCTTTGGAACACAATTGCGAATCGGCTCAGAGAACGGTCTGGGAACTACAAACTGGGCGACGATTCAAAGCGTCGGCACTCGCTCTCCCTTGCTGAATCCGAGCAATTGCTAAATTGGGTGGATTTGTGCCTAACGAAGGTGCCTGAGCAATTCCGTGAATTGGGTCGGGAATTCGAGAAGAGCAATCGACAACTGGAACAGGTTGAAACCGATCTGGCGCGCGTACCGTCCGACGAGGTACTAAAGCCGTTGATGAAGAAGTTGTCTAGCCTACAGCAACACCTTGGCGGATTGAAAAAAGACCTGCATAACGTAACGGAAAACATGCAATCCATCGTGCATCGCCTAAATCAGGTCGAGCGACGCTTAGATCGATTACACGAATCGCGGCTCGAAGGCCAGGCAGATCTACGTCGCGCACAGTTGGTGTCGGACGTAAGATGCGTGTTGGGAGAATATTCTGATCTCTCAACGGAAAGGAAGGTCGGAGCATTGAAAAGCGCCGTCGTGGAATGCTTCGGCATTCTATGCCATAAGCACAGCTTGGTAAAGCGAGTTGAGGTCAATCCGCAGACCTTCGCTACCAGCCTCTACGATCAGCAAGATAGGCTCATTTCCAAGGAACAACTATCGGCAGGCGAGAAGCAGATTTACGCCATATCATTGTTGTGGGGATTGGCGAAAACCTCCGGGCGACCACTCCCGATGATAATTGACACACCGCTTGGTCGCCTAGATAGCGATCATCGGAGCAGATTAATCGAGCATTACTTTCCACGCGCGAGCCATCAAGTGGTCGTGCTGTCAACCGATACCGAACTTGACAAGCAGACCTGCGAGATGCTAAGTCCGGATGTCTCGCATGCGTATCGTTTGGAGTATGACCAGATTAACGGGAGCACCAATGTGGAAAAACGTTACTTCTGGAGAACAAGAGATTCGGCGGCATGATGCCGATTCTCATGCAACTGAACTTTAGGGTCAAATGAAGCTAAACCGAATTTATGTGTCCGAAGACTCAAGACACAAATTAAGTATACTCAAAGGGCGCACAGGTTTGTTGCCAAACGTCCTTTGTCGATTGGGATTTTCTCTCTCCCTGACTGAGCCTGGGGCACCCAATCCTGAGGATTACCCCACGGACGGATCGGAATTCAATCGCTACACGCTGATGGGAGAATGGGATTCGCTGATTGTCGCTCTGTTGAAAGAGCGGTGCGCTTCAGATGGCTTGAAGTTAAATGACGCTAGCCTCGCGGACCAGTTTCGTGCCCATCTAAATCGAGGCGTCGGATTGCTTTACGCGCGCGTGAAGGGGCTCGGTGATTTGGTGGGGTTATTGCCGAAAAGTCCTTGTTAAATCCTTTGAGGAAGGTTGACTTCGTCCGTTGCTCGTTCCAGTGCATTGGCGTATGCTCTGTGTAATTCGTCTTCATTTCCATCATAGGCATTTAACATATAAAGTAGCACATTTCGGACAAGAGTTTTTTCTCGAATTTGGAGTTTCTTTTGCGTTGGATGCCAAATGACCCCATTATACGGTTCTGCCGCCAAATCAATAGGCAATTTTGCAACCAACGTAAAGCATTCTTCTAAAGTATGACTCCTAATCAGCGTTGAAACAATTTCCGTCATAATAATCAATCCTACGGGACGAAAAAGAACACTGCCGCCGTCCGAACGCCTGTATCTCTTAACGATTGCCGGATAGTCGGACGCCTCGAAAAATTCAGTCAAAGGAGAAAAAGTCTCAGCAAGTCGATTAAAATAATCGCAAGCGTTTGAGTAGTGTTCATTGAGAATATCATCGTTCAAGCGGATTTTCGTTAGTTCATCCTTTATGGCTTTCGGTTTGTTTTTTTCTGACTTAACATAAATCTTTGTGAACAATATTTCCAGCAGGTCGTAAAGATTCCCAATCGTAGTCAAGCACTTCAAATTACTGGGTGGTACATTATTGGTGGGATTGTTTAAAATGCGGCCCTCCTTAAACATGGCATTTTCCGTAACCAACCGACGGACCAAGATAGCCATTGTATCGTCTTCATCAAGCGCGATTGTCTCCCCCTTTGAAACTTGCACGGCATATTTATTCAGTGTCGTGAAGAGCCTTCGACTCCTTATCATTCCTTCTGGATTCGTTCGATGAGCAATGAAAATAATCGCTAACTCATCTTCTCCCAATTGAGGTGACTCATCCACCGCCTGTTTAATCCCTATGAGTCGGTGCTGCCCATCAAGTGCGAATATTTCTTCCTCGCCGTTCAGGCCGAGAATTCCAATCCCGGCCACGACATCTTCAGGAATGTCCTCTTCATCAAATTGGTCGTTACTTTCAATGCTAGTTATGTCGTACCAGCTGGGGTCGCCTTCATGCACGGCCACGATAAGCGAATTAAAAAATCGCTGTTCTTGTTTAAGGAGATAATCCTTTATCTCCTTGCCGCGATCTTCGTTTATCCATCTCTGTACCATTTCGTTCAAGTCTTCGCTTTGGCAAATCTCCTCAGCGATACTTACCCTCTCAGCAATGTCCTTGAGTTTCATGAGAGTAGGATAATATACCCAATCGCCGATTAAACCTCTTAGGACCGGAAGAAATAGTTTTTCCATAATTTTAATCCCGTATACTAACAGGCTTCTCAACGTGCGCCAAATATCCTCGTTCAACAAAAGGTGGTTTGAAGGTATTTAACAGTTCTGTCTCCAGTTCTTTTAGAGCCTGTTTGAAAAGTCCGGAATCGCCTTAGAGAAAGGGCTATTTTGGGGTAAATGCCCTCAAGAACCTATTAGAAAAAGAAAAAAGTTGTCTGAACGGTTGATGTTTACGTTTACTCATTGGAGCAGTTAAATCTGAACCAATGAAAGGAGTAAACATGAACCGCAAGCGTTATCCCAGTGATTTGACTGATGCACAGTGGGAGAAACTGTCCTCGTTTCTGCCAGCCCCTCAACCATTAGGCAGACCTCCAAAATGGGAGATGTGCTTAATCATCAATGCTATCTTTTATGTCGTCAAGTCCGGTTGCCAGTGGCGAATGCTACCCCATAATATGCCACCGTGGCAAACCGTCTATTACCATTTCAGAAAGTGGCAAGTCGACAACACATGGCTCTTGATTCATCAGGCACTTCGCGAACAAACACGTTGTGATGGCGGCAAACAACCATCACCGACAGCAGCTATCATTGACAGCCAATCCGTTAAGACGACGGAACTGGCGGAGACTAGAGGATTTGATGGTCACAAGAAGGTCAAAGGACGCAAACGCCATCTGGTAACGGATACGACGGGTATTCCATTGATGGTCAAAGTCACTGATGCCAATGTTAGTGACAATCAGATAGCTATCGAGTTACTAACAGAAGTGTTTAGCTGGTACATAACAATTCAGTTGGTGTGTGCCGATGCCGCCTATCGCGGCGAATTAGAAGACTGGTTATATCTGGCTCATCAGTGTCAACTAGAGATTGCATCTACGCTAGGGCAGCAGGGGTTTGAAGTTGTTCCGTTACGATGGATTGTTGAACGCACATTCTCTTGGCTTGGTTGGTTTCGTCGATTGACTTTGGATTATGAACGCTTTCCTAAGACTGCTGAAACTATGGTATACATCGCTTCCATCTACTTGATGCGAAATCGAATCAAATGACTTTTCAAACAGGCTCTTAAATCCGTCTTGGTAGCGTCTACTTTAGCGAAGTAAAAATACAGATAGTTTTCCCATGAATTCAACATAAAATTAACCTTTGGTCGTTTGGGCCTCTTTTTTTCATAAAGATAATCTCCGTATCTTTTACGCAAGTGCCGGTTGCTTCTATATCCCGTCTGCCCAATATATATTAAATAACCATGTAATGGGAATTTCACCATTCTTGGCTCAATGAAAAAAGCATAAACCCCTTTCTCCGCGGGAATCTGATTTGCGTTGTCACTTTCAAACTTCACGCATTTCCAGTCCAATGGGATTGACGGAGGAGTGTAACAATCCCACCGGTTTTTCGAAAGAATGAACTGCTGTTCGTACGTTCTGTCATCTATGTACCGCTCTACCACATCATATGCCATATCCTCAACCTATTGCTATCCTATAACATCCACCGTTGCAACAACCCCACCAAATTAGCAATCCTATTACCCGGCATTTCTGCAACCTGCGCCCGGATTTCCACAACCCCACCATTGGCATATTCCTCCGCAATCGTTAGCAACTCATCCTGATTTGCCAACACGGCTACGTCTCCCGTCTCAGCAATCGCGAGTGCCCGGAGTGCGGGGACATCCTCTTGCGCCGAAAATCGTGCCCAAGCGAATATATCTCTCCTTTTTTCCAGCCCGATCCTCTTACCACACCGATACCCTACAAAAGCCGCGAACAGAAATAGGTCTTTCATAGTTTTGAAAGGCTGAATTGTGTTTTCTACCTCCGTCGTCAGTTCCTTATAAACCTTTGGTGCTAGTTAATTGGTACATGATTTTCAATGACATACTATATCTAGGTTGTTAGCAGGTCAGGTAGGCGCAACATTTGTCAACCGCGCATAATCGCACATCATCGTGTCAGTATATAGTATGTCATTTATGATTTAAATACTACATATACTAGCACCATTGGTTATAAAGATCATGGTGACATTCATCAATGTGGATACGATCACGTTGAATTGGATTCTGTTGTGTCAAAAATTTCTCCTCACCCTTCTATAGGTTCGATTATCGTGCTACTGTTCTCTTGATTAAAATTCAGTTCATATTCAGCCCCAATCTTTGGTGCGAGGTTTACTCGCGCTTGATCTTGGTCCCGCAATTCTTCATCGGTAACGAATAAAATCAACTGGTCCGCAATCTCGGGAAGATTTTCAGTAATCATTTCACGATTGGCGCTAGAGAGTCTACCAAACGGTGTGTCCATTACCAATGGCATTGTCTCACCCTCTCTTGCTACTTTTGCTAATCCGGCGATGAAGGCGAGACTCAACACCTGACGTTCACCCGCGGACATTTCTGGTCGTGCCTCCATATCGTAGCGATCCACAACGTCAAGTCGATAGTCTGCGCTAAGATTGATGCTCTTGAAATGTCTCTCCTTCAAGATAAGTTGCTCAAAGATGCTCTGTGCTTCCGTCTCGATCGTTTTGCGCATATCGTCGGCAAAACGCTCATAAATCTCACTAGCAGTTCTTGCCGACTCAGTAGCAAGCGTGACACATTTTTGGTAATACCTTGCTCGCTGTTTCGATGCTTGCGCTTTTTTTATTTCCTCATCGCACTCCGCAATCTGTTTCTCCTTCTCTTCTATTCTTCCCCTCGCATGATGAATCTCAGCTTCTAACGCTTTGATCATGTTTCTTTGCTGTTCAAGGTTATTTTCAAGTTGGCGAACCTCCGCAATATCGGAGTCCTTCAGTTGCTTTCCGATTTCTTTTAAGCGACCCTCTCTTGATTCAATCTCGCTGTCCAATTCACCTATATTTCCCATGCGAGATTTTACGTTCTCACGAATGTCTTCGACCTGCCGCAAGAGATGATTCAAATCACTTCCCGTATCCAGCACGGTAATCTCCAACGAGGATGATATCGATTCTTTAAGTCGTTCTCGGATGTTTTGATGTTCTTCGCTACCATCTCGGATGGAGCGACCACAAATACATTGCATTTCGGCAAGTAGGTCATTTAACAATGTTTCGCGAATGCCCGGTGGGATCTCGCCTCGCCGACGCTTTCCTTCGAGAATCCCTCTTGCACTCTCCAAGATGGGATTTGCCAATGATACAAACCCCCGATTCGCGGCATCTCGGACCTCTAACCAGAGTTGCTTTTCTTGGCGCTCAAGTTCGGTTACTTCGTTCTTAATTCGTGCTCTTTCGTCGGCCAAGTGTCGCGACGCTTCTATTTTCATCAACTCCTGGTCAATATCTTTTTCATGAGTTTTCGCTGCAGCTATCTCCTGTTGGTGCTCGTTCAACGTACCTGCTAACTCGTCACGCTCGTTTTGTAGTTTTTCTCTGCGAGACAGTAAATCCTGCAATTTTCCTTCTTCGGTGTGTTTCTTCAATTCTGACCGGTACTTACTCGCCACCTTCTGTAGATGCTCCTTCGCACGATCTATTGCCTCAATCTTCAACACCTTACGCACGGCATTTCTTACTTCGTCTTTATGGCCGGGGCGAGCGAAATCGTCAATTTTTTCGCCGTCAAAAAAGAAGTATTTGCGAACATCGCTAGGTAAAATGGACCCTATTTTCCAATTTGGGTCCCTAATGGCTTCATATTGTCCATTTGTTCCAACCTGGAAGAGTGCAAACGTATCGTCAGACTCAGATGTGACAATCTCTTCGAATAGGTATCCTTCACGCCTGCGTTTTGCGAAATATTTCACCCCTTCATGTCTAAAACCCAATTCGACAGTGGTCTCGACAGTTCCGGTACCCTTCGTCACCGCCCGCTTGCTTACCAATTCGCCCGTGTTGTCAGTGCTTTCACCGTATAGACACCAATTAAGAGCAGTAAACAGCGAAGTTTTACCAGCGCCGTTAATACCGCGAATTACCGTTACATGGCGTGGACTGTCGCAAGCGAAGCGAATCGTCTGTTCGCCATAGTATTGCCGAAAGTTATTCAGTTTGAGATACTCCAGTTTCATCCCTTTTGACCTCGTGTTCGATGATTGTGCGTATGTCGTCGTAAATGCCTCTCGGTTTTTTCGTGTCCAATCGAAAGTATTCTACCTGAATAACGCGTTCGACAACTTTCTGCACATCTGAATCATATTCATTTAGGAGTTCTGAGATTCTCTCTCTAATCATCGCTATCTCCTAGAACACTCATAATATTATAGGTTTTTGCCAGTTGCCAAACTACACTGACCGCTCGATGCTGGTTTTTTGCCGTTCTCGAAAATTCATGAAATCGTCTCAATTCGCGACGAAGAATCTTCCGCTCGGTTTCGAATAAGGGGGAAGATTTTATCATGTCAATATCTAGCGATGGAACCGCGATTAAATCGTAAATGTTGGCCTCCGTTTTGCCCGGTGCGTTCCTCAGAATTCGCCCACGCCGCTGAATAAATTCTCGGGGGTTACTGCTGCTGGCAAGAATGTAAGCGGATTGGGTCCCCGGCACATCAACTCACTCGTCCAAGCACTTCATCGCAACGAGCCCCTGTAGGTCCCTGGAAGCAAAACGTTCCAATAGAGATAGACGTTCCTCTGTTGATTCTTCCGCCGTAAAGCGGTGGATGCGAAGCCCAACCTCACGCCCGAGTATCGGTATCACCTCATCAATCTGCTCGGGCGCGCAGTAAAATAACGAATGGTGGAGTGATCCCGATGTGGATTGCTCTTCCACGAGTTGCTTCAACATCGGGAGTTTGTTCTCCGCTTTGTTAAGTAGGTCGGCTCTCTGGCGTAGAAGTGCTTCCAGCAATTTATCCGTCTCTCGATCATCACCATTAAGAACCTGTTTGAAAAGTAGGTAGTAATGCAATTGTTGGGGCATTTGAGGACAGAGTTATCAGATTTTCAAGGAATTTTGCCTCAGAATAACCTCTCTCAAAGACGGATTCGGACTTTTCAAACAGGTTCTAAGAGCGTACCTCCTCGCAATTTTCGCTGTCAATGCTTCATATTGATCTAATTCCTCCTCCGTCAACTCGACAAGGTGCGGATGATAAGAGTAAGGACAAAGACATCCCGATTCAATTGCACGGTCCAACCGAAATTCGTAAATGGATTCCCCGAAATATGCCCGCAACGCCGTTGTCCCTTCCGGGTCAAACCAGCGATTTGGTGTCGCAGACAATCCGAGTCGATGATTGAAGGTGGTAGGTAGATTCTGTCGGCTTTTGGTTGCACCTAGATGGTGGACTTCATCGGCAACCAATACTGCATCACCTTGCAATCGTGTAAGCAGCCGTTGCATAGCGTCACTGATGAAGGTATCATGCGTCGTAATCGTGCAGACAATCTTCAGGTTTTCGAAATTAAAGTTGATTATCGCTTCGTTTAGTTGATTTACCCATGTTTTCTGGCTTTGATACGCAAGGATTGGTTGGAACCCAAACTGACTAGCTTCTTTAGCCCACTGTTCGACAAGGTGCTGAAACGGGCAGGCAATGATTATAAACAGTCGGTTTCTTTCTTTTGCCAATCGCACTAGCGCGGACAAGGCCGTGATCGTCTTACCAGATCCTGTTGCCATCTCCATAAAACCACGACAGTCGTTTTCAAACCACGCATTAATGGCGTCGTGCTGATAATCTCTAAGCGTGAGGTCAATCGGTAGGTCAATTACGTTGCCAGAGTGTGAATATGACGTGCCAGGCTCATTTGTGACCAGTTCGTCGGTGGGAGGATCAGGGGTGAGATAAGGTGGTGAAGCCGACTTATACGTCAAGAGTTTCTGTTTCGCCGCGACCGGGAAGTCCAGCACACTTAACTTGGGCGTTAGGTTGTTCCATAAACGTTCGAAGTTATTGATTTTCCGCTGCACACGCTGATGAGGATCATCCCACGCACAGTACACATCGATGGATTCAAAGTTGTTGACCAAGCCACCGTACGTTTCGTTTTGTGAACCAGTGAAGGCTACAGAATTTCCCTCACCGTCCATAAAGATCCCAATTTTCTCATGGTAGATGGCTCCTCGGTTACCGAGGTTCAACTCCAACGGGCTCGCGATCTTGATGTCCAATCGTTCCCCTGCGATGAGCCATGCAAGGCATGTCAAGCGATGTTTAACAATTTCGGTGAAATCCCCTTCCAACTCGCGAACGATTGCTGTTTCGATAACCTCATCCCGTGCTGTGTAACCTTGTTGTATTGCCAAAACGTCATCTTCCGTCAGGACAGGACTGGCTATTAAACGCATTCTGCCTTCGTTTTGAATGAATGGCGTCAGCCCTTTTGCCGCCAAAGCAAGTCCTTGACTCGTAAAATAACCGACCGCTCGCCAATATTCCGCCGACACACTAAGGCAAGGAACATAAAACTCGGTTAACGTATCTGTCTGATCTGTGCGATATTCGCACAGCAGGTCCAGCTTCTGAAGTGACATGTCACTCGCTACACACTTTGATAAGGTCAAAATTGATCAGGACAGCCCATACCGATTCTATGCGAATACCTATGTAATGTCAAGGTATTCCTATGTGATCCGATGGATGACTTAGCATCAGATCATCCTCCTTAACGGCGCCGATTTCCGTATGCTCGGGAGGCACCGCTCCACTCGCCCACGACTGCCCACTCCGCGAATTCTGTTAATCAGTGTAATCAGTGATTCAGACAATCCCCATACTCCACTGACCACTAAGCACCGCTACCCCCTTCCCCAATGCATAATAAGATTTTTGAAGATTGACCTCCCAAAAAAGGCTTAACGCCCGCATACACCGGGGGCAGAGCTTTCGTAAACGGTATGGATGTTCCAGTCGTTTTGATTAAAAGCACGCCTAGAACTTTATCGAAGATATCCTCCCATTGATTTTCGGTAGCCAGTTGCTTGCGAAATCCAGAACTGATTCAGAACCCATTGGTCTAACGACCCGCCAAGCCATTACCAGCAAGGTGCGAATTCAACTGGATATTCGTCAGCACCTATGCGGTAATTGACACTGTTGACGTTACCGGACGCTGACCAATTCCTCCGCTCAATCCAACTTGAATTGGCGCACGTATTCGTCATCGTTCGACCTGAATCCAGCTATATTTGGAGCCTACCCATGCACGTTAAGGAAGTCGCGACAGCACAATACAAACCCGATCAAGCCATTCCAATCGATGCTTTCCGTGCAAAAATTCGCGACCAACTAGGTGCGGTGGCTCAACGGGAAGACAACTGGGACGACCGAGAATCCAAAAAGCCGAGCGCTGTAGCCTTAAACAATGCCAGACGCTTAATGGAAGAATTGCTGGATAGCGTTATCTCCGCAGGGCATGCGTGGCTTACGCCGTTCATCTCAAGCGAAGAGGACGGCCAAATCACCGTCGCGTGGCACAAAGGGGAGCACGAATTACATCTCATAGTAACCGACAAACAAGTCCTGTACATTTCGGTGTGGGGTATCAACATCGAGACTGAGATGGATATAGACTTATTGAGCAAGGAAAATTATGTTCCTCTTTGGAAGTGGCTGCTTGATGGTTAAATACGACCTCGCAAAGGACGACCTGGGCTTTATGGCGAAATCCGTCGGATACCCGTCAGTTAATCACCTTGTTGATGTTTTTCATGACCCTACCCCGCAAAGACATTCTCATTCAATCATCAATGAGAATCCTGCGTTTTTCAGTTCCCAGTCCAAGCAGAAAAAGGTATTCAAATTTCTGCAGAAAGCCCTCGCACGGCTTGCCACGATCAACGGCTGGACACTCCGACCCGGGGAAGACTAGGGCAATCCTGAGCGCAAATTACCCTCCCCCTCATTCTCCCATTCCGCTCATCCTCCTTCCTAACGCCGTCCTAACGCGCCGCTCCTAATCCTGCCAATCAATTAATCAAATAAATCACAGTTCAGACAATCCCCACACTCCACTGACCATCAAGCGAGCGTACAGCGAGTGCGATAGAAATCCACCAGCCACTGTCTCCCCCAATGTTCAAACTTATTTTTGACGATTGAAAAACCCGCCCCAACATGGTAAAATTACCTCGGTTGCCCCCGTTGGCACTCGTCCCCTTTGCAGCCGCACACAAAACGACACGAACCGCGTTCAACTGAAATCGCAACCAAGACAAGCCCGTTAGTGGAAGTCATTTGATGTCAATCAAAACGACACCGCTGGCGGGCTTTTTTTATGTTGCAAATCGGCGTGATCGAGCCGCAGAGCGATAGGTTCGTAATTAACATTAGATAAAGGAGTTGGAAGCAATGATAAGTTTCACAGAATATGCAGATCGCACGGCATATGCCGCAGGCGACGTAGTGGCTTACGGGCAGACGTTTTATATGTACGGATTAAGCATTCCGGCATCGAACGTAAGCCGACCGGATACCGATCCACGCGCTTACGAGTTGACTTTTACTAGTCGCAACATAGACACCGCCGTAACCGCCGCCATTGCACCCGCTATCACTGAGGCATTAAGTCCGCCTGAGATTGCGGCAGTCGAGCCTCTTGTCATGGCACAGAATGAGGCGTACTCGCTATATCTATCATCCGCTGGGGCGTCGGTACTTGCCAGGCAATGGTCGGTTTCCGACGGTATGCTCCCGGCGGATATGTCGCTTGATGAGGACACGGGCGAGCTTAACGGCACACCGTCGGAAATGCAAGAGGCGACGATCGCTACAATTCAATGTGTAACAGTGTTCGGGACACGTACGCGCGACATTTCGTTTGAGGTGCAAGGTACGCCGGTATTTGGCAGAATCTCGTTGCCGACAATGATGGCGACACAGGCGATGACGAGTTATCCGATTCCGATTGATGCCGTCCCGTCGGCGACGGTTATTGTTGTATCCGGTTCACTTCCCGCCGGGGTAACTCTTTCCTCGGAGGGCGAATGGTCGGGAACACCTTCTGCTGCCGGTTCAGGATCAGTGACCATTCGCGCCACGAATAGCATTGGACATGCCGACGCCACGATCTCGTGGACTGTCGTGGCGGCGACAAAGCCTAAACCGGCTCCGATTGTTGCGCCTACGTTAAATGACCAAACATTTGACTTATATACCGGCGTAGCGTATTCTCAGCAGATTGAATTAGCCGGAGGTAGCGGCTCCGTAACCTATAGCAAGGTGCGCGGGAGTTTTCCGAGTAGTATTTCGATGTCGGCGTCTGGTCTTATTTCGGGTACATCGGACGAGAGCGTATCTCTCGGCACCGGCGCTTTCGGTACTACAATACCGAAGGAAGTGCATACCGTGACGGTTCGCGCCACAAACTCTGCCGGTTCCGACGATGCAACAATAACGTTCAATGTGTTCCCCGGCAGACCGCATTACGCCAATTCCACCGCGCTCGGATCATCGTACAAACCGTTTGAAGTTGCTCAGATTACGACGAAGACATTCGATCTCGACGACATCACAAACGGCGCGCCGACAATCACGTATGCACTTACGTCGTACCAAATTGGCGACGGGAATGTAGGCGACGGGAATTTGAGTATTACAATAGCGTCAGACGGGACTATGACCGTAAACGCCGGGACACACTATGCCTCGCCGAATAACATATATCATGTTACTTTCACGGCTACAAATAGTGTTGCGGCAGTCAGCTTGAGTTGCGACGTGAAAAATACCGCGAATTGATCTTAATGGCTATAACACTTGAGGAGTTACTCTGCCAAATAGCACGCGATGCCGTCCGAGCCAAAGCCGAAGTCAAGCGCGAATCGGCGGAGTTTTTCAAATCGTTATACCAAACGGAGGAATCCGATCCGATCACCATTCCAGAGGATTAAACATTTTCGCAATAATCGGTGTTAGGTTTGACTTGGGTTGTCAAGCCTAACACCGATTGTTGCGTTTTTTATTCTCTGCCAAACACCGCGCGTCCGTTAAGCGCTTGTCACGAATCACCCGCCGCCGAGTTTAAGGAGTTCTCATGTGTCACAGGAAAGAGTGGAATGGAAAAAGCATCTGCTAGGGAAGACAAAGCGCGAGATGATTGCGAGGAAACTCGCGATACTCGACTCGCCCGCCGCGGTCATCCGCGAAATTTATGAGGAATGTTCCGCATGCCAACGTCAGGACGAGGACAAGACGCCCCAGCAGAATTATTGTGAGGACTATAAGGAGATAGAAGAGGCGATCCAGTCATTCAATCCGCACAGCCCTCACTTTGAAATCGAAAACTACGGCGCGATAGCGCACCGTGCGAGGCAGGACGAGTTGGAACGCGCAACGGGATTGCTCATTCCCGCCCATGTGGAAGCGATGAAAGGGTTGATTGCCGACATCAAGGCGATGAACGCCGCGAGCGACAACACACATCTAAGCCAGATGCGGGCGCGGGTGCAATCGTTGGAAGCGCAAGACAGGGCGGTCGCGCACGGAGAGAAGTTGCAGAAGTTATTGAATGACGAAGATAGAACCATCGAAGACGCTCATCCAGACGATGTCAACGCTGCCGCGATTACGTATATCGCAGCATGTTGTGAGGCAGATGGGCGAGAATCCGGAAATGGCGAGGAGTCTTAGAGCGCACGCCGGATATCTGTTTCCGGAACTATTCATCTGGTTCTATATCAGAGACATCAGCTACCGTATCCTTGAATTTCAAGACTTTCATATTCAGATACTTAACGCCATAAAGCCCGGCGACTACGGGAAACAGATAAACGTCCAAGCGCCGCGCGGCACCGGAAAGACGACGATTGTCAACCGCCTAATCCCCATCTGGCGGATCTGCTACAAGGACTTCGATCTGGCAATGGACAGACCCCCGGAAGAGTTCATCCTCATCGTCGGCCGCAACGAACGCATGGCGCGCCAACGCATAACCGAAATTCGCCAGGTGCTCGAACGCAACCCCCTTATCCGCCAAGATTTTGGCGACCTGGTCGGCGATCCGTGGTCAAAGACCGAGACCGATACCAGCAACGGCGTGGGGCTCAGACCGCTCGGGCGGGGCGCGTCGCCTCGGGGCGCTCTGCTCGGTGATGTGCGCCCCACGCTGAAACTCTGCGACGACATCGAAGATCCGAAGCGCTGCCTGAATCCGGAGCTGCGCGAAGAAGACAGGGATTGGTTCATGACCGATTTTATGTACGCCGGCGACCTGGGAAGCAAGCACTCCAACACGATGATAGTCGATACGGTGAAACACCCCGAATCGCTGTCCGAACACCTCCGCACCGTGCCCGGCTGGGAGACGCTGCGGTACGAAGCCGTGCGTGATCCCAAAGACGTTTATCACCCGACCGCCGAGTATCTGTGGAAAGAGTGGGAGCGGTTCTACAGCGACACGACACTCGACGACCCGGAGCGCGAGAGCAAGGCGGATGCGTTCTTTAATGAACACGAAAAGGAGATGACGGCGGGCGTGTCCATGCTGTGGGAGAAGGAGTTGCCGTATCTCCGAGTGCGGAAAGAGGTTGTGGAACGCGGCTACCACAGCGTGATGCGCGAACTTCAGAACGATGCGCGCGATCCGTCCATGGCGCTGTTCAACATGGACGAAGCGATGACGTTCTCCGTCACGGACGAAGGGTTTCGCCGCGGAGACGGACGTGTGGTGCCGTGGCACGATATCGGGGGATTCACGACATATCTCGACACCATGGGTGGACGCGATGCGGTTGCGAACAGCTACGCCTGCGCCGTGGTTGTCGTGTGGGAACCGCTGCTCGGCGGGGGTAGCATGAACCCGGATTCGCTTTCCGGCGTGAACGGATATGTGATGCTGGCGTGGCTGGAACGCGCCCCCCTGACGGTGCAGATGGAGAACGCCATCCTGCTGTCGCAGCGCGCGGAGGCGATGTTGGCGCCCGCGGTCCCCAAGACCAACTTTGTCTGCGAGCAGCGTCCGGACAAGGACGGAACGATTAAGATGTCAACCGATCATGCGTTTCGCGTGATGAAGGAACGTCATCGATTTCAGGGGGCGGTTACCTATCACGAGCAGCACCAGAACAAGGAAGACCGGATCGAAACGCTCGAACCCGCAATAGCGAACGGCTGGCTGGCGTTCAACGAGCGGGAGCTGCCGCCGGAGTTCTGGAAGCAGTTCAGGCAATTCCCGTCGGCAGACCATAACGACGCGCCGGACGCAGTGCAGGGCGCCTGCCGCTCTCGCATCATGACGACGGCGCAGCAGAGGATTGATCGTGCGGCAACACGGAAGCAGAGAAAGAACGTGGTGAGAGTGTAAAAGCAGTGAGAAGTGGTCTGCAACTAGGGGCTAATAAAAAGTGAAGAATTACAGAAACGATTCTTCATTGCAAAATCACGATCATCAATCGGCTATGTCGCGGCGGGGGTCAAGTTTTCCATTTCTCATGCATGTCGTGGTCGTTGATGTGTTGAGTTAGTTTTTTTATCGATGGCGTCGACTTTCTCCGCTAGACTATCGTGCTCTCTGCTCATTTGGGACCGCATGTCGTCGGTGCGGGCGTTGATGTCGGACCGCAAGTCGTCCATGCGCGTGCTGATGTCGGACCGCAAGTCGTCCATGCGGGCGTTGATGCCTGACTGCAAGTCGTCCATGCGGGCGTTGATGCCTGACTGCATGTCGCCCATGCGGGCGTTGATGCCTGACTTCATGTCGCCCATGCGGGCGTTGATGTCGGACCGCATGTCGTCCATGCGCTTACCTAACTCGTCAATGCGTTTTCCGAGTGCGGTTGCCATGTAGTTTCCGATCAGGAATATGCCGCCTAGGTAGAGTATGACTAAGCCCGCGATTTGGGCTGTTACGCTTATGTTCATGGCGTTTTCCTTTTCAAGAGTAAGATTCGCTATATTACTAGCGGCAGCATCATTATAGCAGATTGAATGTTCGGAGTCAAGGGAACAGTGTCGAGCGAAGCAGTTGCTAACGATCAAGTGAGCGAATAGCGAACGCGATAGAGATTTTGTAGAAATCATGAGGAGGGATTTATGCCAAACATAGAACATGGACAAACGACATCCTACCAGCCGCCCATCGGTGCGCAGATCGGGATGGACGCGGCGCGCGGTTTAGCCGCCGGGATTCGCGCGTACCTCGAAGCGAAGGTGATGGTGCATCAGGCGACGACGGAGCGGGAGAAGCGCCTGGCGTCGCAGTTGCTTGACGAGAAGCGCGTGCGGCTGCAGGAGATCCAGGATCAGTGGACGGAAGAAGCGGCTGAGCAAGAACGGGAAACGCTAGAACACGAGTTAAAGCAGGAAAGCGAAACGAAGAAGGCGGATTTGGAGGTTCTCAGAGATCTGCTGGATAGAGCGGAAAAGACGGGGAATACGGAGAAAGCGGATAGCTTTGAAAAGGCAATCTTGAAGCGAATCGGGATTGAGTTGGAGACGCCGTCGGAGACAAAAACGGAGGTTGACGAGGAGAAACGGGAACAGAAGACGAATCAGTGGACGAATCTTTATGATCGAGGATTGCTCGGGGATACACCGGAGGAAAACAAAGGACGTTATGAGTCGGGACTGCGAGAGATAGACGGATTGCCCGAGGATTCGGCGCCAGATGCTGAATCGATTGAAATCGACAAGCTCTTGGAGTTTGCAAGTGACGTAGAGGAGGCGGTGAAATCCGGGATTATCGAAAACGAAACGGGAGTGAAGATAATTCAACAGAAAAGGGGGAGAATGACGGGAGATGCCGGTGGCAGCGCGGATGAGGATGATACCGATCCGTCAATTTTTAAGGGGATAGATTTGACATCGAAGGAGATAGATCGGATTACCGCTTTGGGTGAGGAGATGTTTGGTTCAGCCGACGGATGGAACGAAACGGCTGCGGAAACGCTCCAGAAAATCGCGGAAGGGGTAGCCAAACTTCCGTCCGGCTCGGATAGGTTCGATAAATTCAGAGAACCGATTGAGGCGGGAGAAGAATCGGAAGCCTTTGAGGAGTTTCGGGAACTGTTTGAGAAGGGAACGGCGACGGCGTCGGATGATGTGAAGGCTGGTCTTCGTTTCGCGATTGGCGAAGCGGCTGACCGAGGGGATAGGCAGCGGGTTGCGGAACTGTTGCTGATTGCGGCACAGAGCGCCGCGGAGGTGGATGAAGGCGGTCGCATCTCGAGCAGGCAGTCATTACTCGCAGCCGGGTATCTTTTAAAGGATTCGCTTGCCAAGTTGGAGGAACTGGATATTGAGATTGAAGCGTTTCACGGAGCGGATGAACTGGAGCGGCAACTTCAAGGCTATGCGGAACACCCGGAACTTGCCGGCACGCAAACGCTAGCGGACTTGACGCAAGCGGCGCGGGCATTTGAAGCGGGCGGCGCAGCGGCGAGTGACGAAGAGGTTGTGCAACTCTCGAAAACCCTCTCCGAGATTCTCGAAAGCGGGGAATCCAGTTCGGCGCAGTTGGATGAGCCTATTGACGCCGTCGAAAAGGTGGCGATCGATGCCTATGCGCATCTCTATGGGGGCGCTTTAATTGAGGCGTTTGATAACGAGATACTTCGGAAGGCGCTAATTGTGACGAGTTCGGGCATTGGCGAGGAGCAGACGGAGCAAAAGGAAGCAGAGAAAGAGAGTGAATGAGTTGTGTCGGAGCGATTAAGTGATCGAATAGGATCAAACGAGTGAATAGCGAGTGCGATAGTAGATCCCGCGCGATAGCCAATCCTGCGATGGCGGATCCCTCAAGCGAACGGATAGATCAACTGACTGGATAAGGATGGCAATAGAGATCCCATTGCGCAATATTAAACTGTAATGCGCAACGCGTATAAGGAAATTTGGATTATCGAAAGGTATGTTTTTCTCATAATAGATTAGACATCTTTCCAAAATAGATCCATGTAGTTACAGTAATCTTAGAGATTAGAATAACTACACCGTTTGGCAACTTGTCGAGCAATATCTCAGGTTCACAATGGCAGCAATCACATTCCACGTTTTCCCATAGTTGCGATGTTTACAGTTACCCCCAATGTTTAGACAGTTATGAACGAAAATTAAGGTGTAAAGGCTATCCAATCCGGCTACGTTTCAATGCCTAATGTTGTTGGAAATACACCTCGTGAGGTGTCCTTTTATCGAGCGCCCCATGAAGCCGCTCCTCATTATAAAACTTGAAATAGTTGTTCAAGCCACACCAAGCCGTGTGAACAGAGTCATAAGAATGAAAATACACATGTTCATATTTCACTGTCCACCAGAGACGTTCAATGAAAATGTTGTCAAACACTCTGCCTGCTCCAGCCCAACTGATGCGAATGTTCGCCGATTCAAGCCGAGTGGTAAAGGCATCAGACGTGAATTGGGCACCCTGATCGCTGTTGAAAATCAAGGGCGTAGAACAACTCAACGCCCGTTCCAGAGCCGATAGACAAAAGAAAACATCGAGTGAATTTGACAGTTCCCATGATAACACATATCGAGAGTACCAATCCATAATAGCCACTAGATAGACAAAGCCGGTGTCCAAGCCGATATAGGTGATATCAGTTGCCCACACCTGGTCCGGTCGAGTGACACTTGAATCCTTCAGCAAATAAGGATACTTTTTCGATGGTTTACCGTTCTTAGAGGTTTTCGGCTTGGGATAGATGGCAACTAAGTTCATCTGTCGCATCAACCTGGCAATCCGTTTCCGATTGACGACGTAGCCTTGGGAACAAAGCCAGTCCGTCATTCGAGGTACACCGTAGAACGGGGTCTTCATGTACTGTTCATCAATCAGACGCATATAAAGCAGGTTTTCCGGCGACTCTACCGCGGGTTGATAGTAATACGAAGCGCGTGGCAACTCTAACAGTTCGCATTGCCTCAAAACTGAGGGGGAACCGCTCTCTTGGTTGATAAGCCGCCGCTTCTGTTCAACCGAGCCGTTGAGTTTTTTTTTGAAGCCAGTCCAGTTCTACCTTCAATTGACCGATTTGCCGGTAGAGCTCGGCTATGAGTCGGTCGTTGTCAGAAGTCGCTTGAGTGCGTCCGTTTGCAAACAGTTGAGGCGATTCCTCCAGAATCTGTCTTTTCCACTGGCTGACCTGATTCGGGTGGACTTCGTAGTCACTGGCAATCTGAGCCATGGTGCGCTGGTTCTTTATCGCCTCAATCGCCACTTGCGCTTTGAATCGGTTATCATACTGCTTTCTACTAGCCATGCTATACAAACTCCTTTCGTAGTTCTTGGCATTGCTGAGCCGTAGTATGACTCATAACATGACCGTTTTGCCAGCACGAAATCCACCTTAATCTACTGTCTAGTTTTTGGGGGTAATCGCAGATCACTCACTATCCGTTCGCTTGATTCCCTCCTACATGGAAATGTGAGGCAGTTACTTGCTGAAAGAATTATTCCGACAGGGATAATGGCGCGCTACCAAGTAACACTCGACATTGCACTCCGCTGGAGTGCAGACGCAGGGACGCATCTTGTTCTATTGACATCTCACTCCGCTGGAGTGAAAAGCATTATTCGATACAACAACTCCTCAATGCCTGTCATAGATCGAAAAATGAGTGTTACGTGCTGAAAGAATTATTCCGAACAGGGATAATGGCGTGCTCTCAAGTAACACTCGACATTGCGCTCCGCTGGAGCGCGGAGATTGGGAGGCATCACGATTCTATTGACATTGCACTCCGCTGGAGCGCAAGAGATGGAAAATCGCTCAAGTGACACTTTCTTCAAAGCTAGTGATAGGGCCAAAAACGAGTGTTACCTGTTGATAGAATTATTCCGACAGGGATAATGGCGCGCTACCACGTATTATCTCGGTCGCTCTGCCCGGTGTCGATAGACTTGCAGGTTTTCCGTGGAATGGATTAGCTCGTAATCCGTATCCAAGCTGTCGGTGATCTCCTGCACATCCAATCCGTGAGTCCGCATAATATCATCACCGCAGGAGAAAGGATCTGATTTGTCCAGTTTCCATGCCACGATGTAATCAATCACTCCTGAATGTCTTATTCTCCAATCGAAAGGGAAATAGTTGTATTTGCATTCGTAATTGCTCAGACTGATACCGCCATTATTCACGCAGTAATAGTTGATGGCATGGGCAAACGGTTCCACAAATTCAATGTGCGTGAATGGCGGCGAATCCTTGACGTTGGGAGAGGCATCCGAGGCGATTCCCAAGACCACTTTGTTATTTTCAATCAGCTCAATACCCGAGGTATACTCTTTCATATTTCTGTCCATAGGATAATAGTAACGGAAGTTTATCGCAAGGCGGGAAATGGAAAGAATAATCATGAAAACGACGATTCCGCGCTTGATGTATTTGTGGTAGTCCACAAAAAGAAACGGCAAAAGTACCGGGAACAAAAACAGATTCACCCGGTCGTTGATCCAACCGCCGCTAGCCATTCCCCCGGGCATAATGAAGTAGAATACTGCGAACACGCCGAATAATAGTAGAAACTGGTCCTCCTGACTCAAAATCCTTTTTTGGCGGATTCTTTTATATAAAGTGACCCCGAATAACAACCCCAGCATAATTCCCATTAGGCGCGTGGGAAGCAGGTGAGCGTCGGTAAAAGACATCAACGACTTGGTGCTTAGAAGGTAATCCCACGCTTTCCAATCGCTGAAACGCTCCCATTTCAGTTCAACTCCTTTATTATCGGTACTGATATTAGTGAGTAGATAATTTGCCATGATGAAGTATAACGGGAGCATACAGACCAAGAGTGCCATGACCTTTTTCGGTTTGCGAAAAAACAATGTGATGGCCAGGAGGGTTAGCGAAAGAATTAGAAGGAGAAAAGAGAGGATGTGGCTGAAGTAGATCAGGAGGCACAACAGGTTGAGGATGGCGATCTTTTCGAGGTTCAAATCCTCTTTGTGCTTAATGAAATAGCCAAGTGCGAAGAAAAACAGCGGTACGGAAATGGAAAAACTGTAGAATCCCATGTGCAGCAGGTAGTGATCGCTGAACAGAAACCCAACAAAACCCAATAAATCCTTACCCTTGCATACCGCACCAATGAAATAAAAAAGTGACAACGGGAACAAACCGATGATTGCGGTCAACAGAATTTTTTCGGCGATTAAAGGCGGGAAAATCTTCATTAATAGCGACATGCAGATGTGTGCGAGCCAGTTGGGGAAGAGTGTGAGATTAAGTTTGTAATATTCTTGCAAGCGGGTTGAATCCTCATCATGGAATACACTCAGAATGTACGAATTATAGACGTGGGCTGGCCCGTCTTGGGAAGGGAAATACTTAAAAATCCACAGCGGCGAGATATGCAGGATGATGAGTAAACAGATAAGGATTCTTTTTCTTCGTACCGAGAGGCCTGTCTCTTTCCAACGTTCAGGAAGGGTGCGCAGACTTGATGTTACTGATTTTAACATTCTTGCAAATCCTTATACTATTCCGCCGAAATGGAAGTGCTTTGACTACGTGGATTAAGTAAAGATACTTGCTCAAAGCGGAAAAAATAAGCCTAGTCTTCACGCAAAGTAGGCGGGGCAAGGGGATCTCTATCGCGCTCACTAACCGTTCACTTGATCCCCAACGGGGCTTGTAGAGGCTGGTGGACGAAGGAACTCTATCGCACTCCATTTTCGGTCGTTTAATCTCACCCAATAAATGTACAAAGTCCGGTTGAGAATTCGTTCGTTTTCCTAAATCATATTGGTGTGACCGGTAATGCCATTTCCCTAATATGAAAGTGTATAGATGGCGGTTGACATGAATTGAAGTCGCGATTCGGAGATCGCTCCGGCAATCTTTTGGAAGATTCACACTTTGTTCTAAAGAGGCTAAGATCCTGTTTGAATAGTCGGAAGCCAAGTCATATCGGTCGTTCGTAGAAGGTTCCTTCATGTATTTATGGCGGTCTGCAACATACCTGTGGGATCTCTATGGGAGCTCTATCGCGTTCGTTATTCACTCACTTGATCACTCGTTATCCACTCGCTTGATCCCCGCTGGGGCTTGCGGGCACACGGGGGTTTTGGCGTTTCTACACACCTTCAGGATCTCTATCGCGCTCACTATCCGTTCGCTTGATCCCCGCTGGGGCTTTTAGAGGCTGGTGCGCAGTGCGCACCCTACAGATATTACTTTTCAAACAAGCTCTAAAATCTTTCACGGACAGCGAGACCGCGGAAAGGAAAACCTATCGATGCACTTCGAATATGCTGTACCCGTATGGCGGGAGCGGCAACTCCAGCGTTTTCTCCACCTTATAACGCTTCCCGCCGAAGATATCGACTATCTCCGCCTTCCAATCGAGATTAACCTCTATCATCGCGTCTTCGCTCTGGAAGTTGAGCACGACGAGCAGCATCTCATTGACTGTAGTTGACGCGCGAAGGAATGCATAGTATCGACCATCGTTGTTCGTAGGCAACCGGCGTCTGGAACTGGTGGCGCATAGAGATGGATACTTCTGCCTAGCCTTCATCATCTCTTTATGCTGTGAAAGGAACCACGTCGACCACATCGGTTCAAAGATTCGGTCGCTGGCTACGAACAATTCACCGACTGTTGCCAGCGTCGCCACTTCCAACAGCATCTGCGCCGGAGAGAGGTTTCCCGTCGTTTCCCCCATCACCCGCAACGCGGGCCCGCCCCCATCACCCGAGCCCCATGATCCCATCACCCGAGCCCATGTTACTCCGCCGGCTTTGACGACGCGGTCTCGATATAGCCGCAGTTTAACCTCAATTCCTGTGGGATTCCCGCTTTCCAGGGCTAACCTGACGGCCTGTCCCCAACGCCGACCGACCCGCGAATCGCGGATTCCGTAGTCTTGTACGCTGTCATAGTGCCCGTCGGTAATCCACGCGACCGGATCGCTGCGTATTCCGGCTCCTTCAGGAAGCACAAACGTATTTGGATATTCGTGGACAACATCAGTGATCGTGCTGTTGTTCACTTCCCAAGTACAGTTGGTGTATTCAGGTACGGCGTCAACCATTATGCCGTCGAGCCCTTTATCCATCCAAAAGCGAACAACCCGCCTGCATTCCTCCTGCCACGACTCCTCTCCATAATTAAACTGAGGCAGGTTTTCATCGCCGGTACGGCCGCGCCATCTGACCCAAAAGTACCTCCCCGCTCTCTCGCTGAATTGCCAACTACTTGAGTTTACCTCGACATCATTTAGGAAAAATGGCACTTGACTTCGATCCAGTTCGGCAGACTTGGAATCGCTCCAAACGAACCAGCGTGACTCCGGGCTGTCCACACCGGCTTTCACATCGTCACAAGCCTGCAAAAATGGTGGATACTCCGCCGCAGCATAGCCGAGGTTGAGAAAAGCGGTAACGGCAATGTCTCTGTCGTGACAAACCGAAACGAGTTCTTCAAAATCTTCCATGGTTCCAAGGGCAGGATCGACGGTATAGTAATCGACGACATCCAATCCTGAGTATTGAATCCCGCCGTGATACGGAATTCCCATGCAAATAGCGTTAAAGCCCCATTCTCTCACCTCGTCGACCAACCCAATCATCTGTTTGAGCGTTCTGCCCTTTTGCTTGGGACTGGTAAAATACATCATTGTTGTGTTTTCCCACCAACGGGGTTTCAAACTCATATGCGCATAGTCTCCCTATGGTCAATTCCATTCATATTTTCACATATATTGGTAGGTATGATCAAGCGTTCGGTTAGTGATTAGGATATTCTCCCTCTTTGGGATCTCTATAGCACTCCCTATACGGATTAATCTAAGACAGTCCGTCTAATATTGGTCGCGTAGCAAGCGCAAGACCCTTAACTAGTTCTCGATTGAGTAAGAGAGAGATTCTCTATGGTACCCCATACGGTAGGCGTGGTTTCCAACCGCACCGGACATGCCCCTACGGAAACGAGTGCCAAGAGTCATCTGCCATGGCAGAACCATCATTGAATTGATAGGGATTCCCTAGTCCAAATCTACTTCGATATCAACAGCTGAAGGCGAAGACAAGCGGCGGGAATGACTCACAGAAGTCCAGAATGGGTCCATGTCAGCACGGGGCAGCCACATCTACATGGAAAACACTATTCATGAGATATAATTTCTCGGAATCGGTCGGATTATGTAAGCCTGGAGTCTTGGCGAGGAAGGAAGGGTATTGAGGGAGGTAGTTATACCTTTAAGCATGTAAAGTGCGGTAGGTTGATATCCTATGCTGGTACTGAATGACTTTCAATCCCTTTTGATCTTACCCCAAGTTGTAGCGAGTTTATCGGAAGGTTCAACAGCAAGCAAGTGCATCTCTTCCGTAACCCAATTATCGATGAACTCTGAACACACGGCTCCTCTGTCACCCATGTGATCCACTTGTGATTGACTGATGATGGCTAAGTAACCCTTCGTCTTCGTGTTGTGAAGAACTACGGGGTCGACAAAGTTTTTCCTCTCTGCGAACACCTCGGCAGCTTCCCAAGGAGCTACAAGGGCATTCAGATTAACAGGTCTGTGGGAAATATAACTGTCCCCAAGGCTCGGCATGAACTTTTTACCCGCGGCCGTCGCCTTCATTAAGGTAGCATCTCGCCCCACGATGATGTTTTCAGCAAGGTCCAGAATGTTTGCGGCGCCGGCATCCATGTTTCTTTCTTTTTCCCCGTTCTCGTGGGTTGCCCAGGCGAACCAGTCGGCGACGTTGATAAACATGTTTCCGTCGTCGAGCCATTTTTCAGCGCGAGAGCCGTCCGGCTTCTTGTTGAAGGTTGGATATAAGGTACTCGGTATCTGCCCGTTTAGCCAGATGATATCAAGATGCCCATCACCCGTGTTCGCATCTGCCCATTTTCCAAATTGAAGAAGATCTTTGTCATCGAACTTCTGGATATCGTCGAACAAAGTTCCGGTATTTTTAATAATCTTCTCAACGTCATCGGCCATCGATTTATCGTCATACGTGCCCGCTTGAAACGCTCCGACGTAGAACGCGATGTCGGCGGCTATAGCCATCGATGCAAAAGCAAATCCAATTATGATTGCGGACAAAAGTTTTTTCATTTTATCTTATCTCACCGTCCTGATTCGACTGGGTCATTCCTCTGTTAAAACTAGAACCAATACCATTTCTCTAAAATGGAAGCGAATTGATAACATATATTAAATGAAGAAACCGGCTTGAATCGGGAAAATAAACTTTGGCTAAGTGTATAGTCGGCGCGGCAAGATGCCCCGCCTGCAGATTCGGTGGACGCTATACTCTCAAATATCATATACGCTAATATTCAAGCAAAATGATATAGGTCTATGCTAACGCAGGAATTAAGCATAACCGGGGGATTAACACCAAAAACCGGACCACATTGCTCAATCTACAGCAATTCCGGACTCCGATCCACAATTACGCTCAATCCCTCGTCAGTGTTGGGTTAACTCGATTTTAGCGAATAGTTTGACAAAGTAAAACTAACTTATGGTGTTTAGTACCTTGTCTTTATCTCGCCCCAGGTTGCGGAGAGTTTGTCACCAGGGTCAACGGAGGTGGAGAGCCCTCCTCCAAATACCCAGTTATTGATGAACTCCGAACACATGGCTCCTCTGTCGCCAGCGTTAGCTATTTTGGATTGACTTATGATAGCTAAGCAGCCGTTTGTCTCCGTGTTGCAAGCAACTACGGGATCAGCCAGAACCCCCGCAGGTAGAACCATATCCTGTACATCGCCTACGTCGGCAACGCCTTCACTCGCACTCACGGCGAATACTTCGCTAACTTCCCAAGGAGATTCAAAGGCTTCAAGATAGACAGGTCTGTTGGACAGGAGATTATCGTCAAGACTTGGCATAAACTCCCTACCTGCAGCCGTCCTCGACATCACGGTGTCAGCTGCTCCCACGATAATCGTGTGGGGCTGGTCTAGGATGAAACCGGCGGCGACATGGGTGTTTCTTTCTTTTTCCCCGTTTTCGTGGGTTGCCCAAGCGAACCAGTCGGCCACGTTGATAAACATGTTTCCATCGTCGAGCCATCTCTCGGCGACCGAGCCATCCTCCTCCTCGTTAAAGGTCGGATACAGGGCGCTCGGTATCTGTCCGTTGAGCCAGATAATGTCGAGATCGCCATCACCGATATTTGCTTCTGCCCATGCCCCGAATGCCTCAAGATTATCATCATCAAACGACTGGACATCGTTAAACGTGCCTGCAGTTTCCTGCATCATCGTTTCAACGTCAAATGCCATTGTTTCGTCGTCATACGACCCCGGCTGAAACTCTCCGACGTAGTAGGCTATATCGGAAGCGATAGCCATCGAACCGAATGCGAAGACCAAGACGACCGTCATAATAAGGCAAGAAAAAGCCTTTTTGGTATCCATTACTGTTTTCCTCCTATATCTTCAGAACTTTCTCAGAAATTCTGGAAAGCGTATTTTAATTGAGTAGTGCAGCGAGCCTGCTCTACTCGTTTGACAGTTTTGTACCTAACTGTGGGATAAGTGTATAGTGGAAGCAAATATATGTCAACAAAAATTTCCCATGGCTCCTAATAAACGTGCACCAAATTTTCTTCAAACCTATTGCCCAAGGAGAGGGTCACCAAAAAACATATCCCGATTGAGGGCTGAGAGTGCTATTTTGAACCAGTTCTGGAAAATTCAAGACGGTAAACGCACTAACTCCCCCATTGAGTTCACCGTGTACGCTATCCTATCTCAAGGCTTGGCAGCCGGTGAAGGCACCATCATCGTTGGTCGCCACTGAATGGGCAGGAGCACATTTTTATTGAACCGTTTCCGGAGGCCAGTTGGAACGAGGCTTGACAATCCCCCGTTGTGTCGGAGTCAGGCGCTCCCACAGTTCTTGCGACACTTCATAGTTGTGCCGAAAATTACCCCATGAGGGACCATATCGGTACACAACCGTGCGGCGACTACCGGGGTTACTGCGCTTCAGCGATCCATGACAGATAGAGTCAACGAAGAGCAGCACGTCGCCGGCGTTCATTTGAATTTCCACCGCTCCCTGCGGCATCTCCCCAGCGCGCTCTCCACGCATTTTATAGGTTTCAATTTCAGGATGGGCGAAGTAGGACTTGTGCGATCCCGGTATGAGAAGCGTGCCTCCATCGCCGGGACCGATATCCGATAGCGCCATGAGAACATTGATCTGCCCGCAATGAAATTTGCCGTTCAAGACGCGAAACTGGTTTCGTATGAGACCAATATGTCCACCGGAATGCATTCCGATCGCCTCGCCCGGCGCCCTTAAGTTGGCGAAGTTTTCGTCAATGAATAGCGGTCCGTGATTCCAATCGAACGTGCCTTCGCCTCCGATGAAACACTTGACCCTCTCAATCCACGCCGGATGGTCAATCAGGCGTTCAAACGGTTCGCCGGCTTCATAGATCTGCTGAAGGTTCAACCCGTCGTTATCCCGGTATGAATGCGCATGTACGTGGCCCCACCACTCTCCGGGGGTTAACGGCGGCGCCGAGTCCAGAATCGCGTTCATATCGGCTACCTCTTGAGATGAAAGCGCCCCTTCCAGATATAGATAACCGCGCAAGTCAAAGAAGAAAATGTCGTGGTCGGTTACTATGGTGTCACTCCTTATCATTATGACGGTGTGATTGTTGAATATGTAGGACCGTCAGCGGTAGTCATGCCATTGCACATTATGAATCACAGGTTGCAGTAAAGCAACTAAAAACCGATAACCTGAGGTTGAAGAGAGGATTATACCAGATTATATAGGCATGTGATCGTCACAGTTTTTCTATGGCTGATGCTAGTCTCGCATGTAATGCATCGTCGTTCTGTAATCATGAATCCATTGAATCCTGTTAATGAGGTATTCCAAACTGATGCATTCGCCTATGAAGCGCCTCACGCGCTTGGAGGAAGGGACGTTCGAGGTAGGCAGAGTGGTCTTCCTCTCCATGGTGATGCGTAATCGTGCCCTCTCTATATAAGGGTGCCGTATTTCGGATATACGTCAGACACCCGTCAATGAGCGTTAGCATGTATCTTGCTGCGGTTTCGTCGAACATCCACCAATCGCCGCCGCAGGCAATATAAATCGGGGAGGTGTGTGCGAACATGCCACGCCGCCACCCATCATGGTGGGGAATACTGGTGTAATTTGGTCCGCCGCATCTCGCCGCAAGCCAGGTGTGTCCTTCCACTTTTACTTTCGCCCTCAACGTCAGCCGGCGCGATCCAGTCTCGTCCTCCGTCGATCCCACTACCTGACCGCCTTGAACAATTTCGAGCGTGTGAATGGGAAAGATACTTTCCGCCCATGCCTCGACCTCCACCGTTCCTTCACTTGACAGTTGTAGAGTATCACCGATGGAATGCCCCTCGACAGAGAGTTGGATTATGGGACCGCCGCTCAGAAATGTGCGCCCGCACGACACATTTTTGCACCAATTGTCGTAGTTAAATTCCTCGGATTCGGGAATATGGGCGTACGTACGATAAATCCCGACAGGCACGTCGCTGGTCATTTTGTCGGTGCCCCCTACCAGTGGAAGGCGATAGCCGCAGTTGAGATAGCGGTAGTATTCCAAATGGTTAAACGGTGCGTGTTCCAACATTTCGACAGCGTCTGCACGACCGGTGGCAACGAGCGCGGCAGGCTCCCCGTTCGGATTGGGAAAGTGAGGAATGACGACCGTGCCGCCCTGCGCATGGCACTGGTCCGCCCAGTCACTCATGGTGACTTCGAGCGTTCCACCTGCTTCGGCTTCACCCGATCCGCCGCTGCACCACGGCATCACTGGCTTTTTCAATCCCCACAAAATAAGATGTCCCAAGACATGTTGCCGATTTTCCTGCGTAATGTAAACAATGTTGTTCCCATCCTGGAGGACGCTAGGCCTACCTGTAAACTCCTCCTTGTTGGAAAACAGGCTGCCCCATTGCGATTGGAGAAGGTTCACGACATTGAGATCTTCCCCCTGCGACTCGGTATGACTTCCCTGCGCGGAGAGGAAATGCACGTGCGAATCACCACTGAACCAACGCCGTTCGTTCATGTTAATCCAGCGTTTGAGACGTAGAGTGAGTTCCCGTTGCCCCGGCTGAATGTTGACGCGGGTACGTAACGGTTCATACTCAAATCCTCGCGCGACATCCACGATGACCTCACCGCGCGGCAGCCATCCTTGGCACGTTCCGTCAATATAGGCGTAGGTGACTTGTCCCATACTCAGATCACCGCCCACATCCATGTGCCAGTTCCCGAGGTTGGAGTTTACCTGATTGTGGTGGCCGTGGGGTTGGTAGGGAATGCCCTCGGGGGAGCGGAAGTGAACGCGGCACGGCACGGGTTTGTTATTATCGTCGTCAATCACTCCAACGTGAACCCAGTTACGTCCCCGGTCGGTGAGTTCCACGCGCACACGCGGAGTTTCGACAACGCCTTTTTCCTCCACATCGCCCCATCTGACCGCTCCGAGTTTCTCCATCCCCTGCTTGATTGTTACTGTAGCCGACGGAAGTGCCGAAATTTCAGTATAGGCTGGACTAGATTCTGAATTGGGCGGTTCACCCCATCCTCGGAAACTGTCGTTAATGAACGCATCGGTTGAGGTTCTCGGCAATGGGTGAGTGTATCTCGCCAAGCCACGGTCTACCTCCACGTCAAGGTTAAATGGCTTCTCCGCATCCTCGGGCCGAGTCAAAATGATTCGCGTCTCGCGTTTCCCTTGACGGACAAATGGATGCTCGTCTGTATTACCGAGCGTAATAGCAGCTATAATAAAGGGTGAGTCACTAGGCACGATTTCCAGTGTCTCAAGCATGCGCTCCGGATTCGGGTTCTTCCATGCCCACAGATGATAGGCGCGCGATCTGCCCCGCCTTGTCTCTTGCTGGTGAGCACCGGCTTCGCCCCAAGGCCCTTCATAGCGCGGCATCATCCAATCTTGGACGTGCGACACCGCCCCAAATGGTCGGTTGTCACCAGCTAAAGCAATCTCGAACCTCTCTCGAATGGGAACGCGATGGCTCTCATCACCCTCAACCCCCGTTGACAGGCGAAAAATGTAGTCTGCGATGTGTTCCCCGACTAGACCACCCTCATCCAGTCTGGATTCGAGCAAACAGTGAGCTACGATCACATGGCGTGCAGGTTGGTTTATCGGAATAACCGAGCGCTCTTTCCCGCCATCAAACAGGATGAAACACCTATTGGCATCCGCTTCTGCCGTGCCGACCAAGAATGGTAAACCTCGGAATTTCTGCTCACCAATTGGCACATCTGAGCGATTGTTGAAAATTTCCAATCCTGCTTTGCACCATTCAGACAGGTCAATTGGTTGATAGTCTTTCACTGGAGATATTCCCTTTAGAGTGTTCCGACAACTTTGTGGAGGGCGGTGGTGGGTAGCTACCGTTTATTTGGCAGCCAGATGATACACTTCAATCTCATTCACTTCCGCTATCGATGGCGCAATGACCCGGAAGTATTCAATATAACGTCCGCCGATAGTCCGTCGAATGTGATCTACAATCATGTCATCAGAGTCGGCGATAGGTTTTGAAATCACCCTGTCATCAACTGTCCGAGTGACCTTAATGCGGATAATATCGGTCTCAAAATTAAGTCGATCAATTACGAATTTGGGCTGGGCGCGCTGGTCTCCCACTCCACGCCGTTGTCGCACGGAATATGCATTCTTCCAAGTTGGTTCCTTGGCTTTCGTGTCACGATAATCCACATCAAATCGAAACAGGTTGTGATTGTGGATGATAATTCTTCGCACCGGTTTGATCGAATCAAACTTAATCGCAAACACACGTTCCTTGTTTCGCAACCTAGCGGTGGCAATCGTATCTCGTTTGCCATCATTTAGCGCCGGATGGGTTGCCTGAGTGCCAACCGAGGTAAGCGCGATATTCTCGCTCCATTCTGTGGAAAGCACCGATGACCACATGCAGCCGGAAAGGGTTACACAAGCTAGGAATAGGCAGCACAATTCAGATTTTCTCGGCATCATTTCCTTCTCCTTACAGGGGACAAAAGCGATGTTTGAGTCGCCCAATCGGATCTTTGCTGAGTTATCGTGTGTTGATAGCTATTGGTCTTTGCTTGAAGAGAGAATCGCATGAGCTTCTTAATACAGAAGATTCCCATTGCAAATCCGCCTATGTGCGCTAACCATGCCACGGGCGAACCGTGGTAGGAAAGAGAAATGTTCACGACTTGAATGATTATCCAAGGTAAGAGCACGACACTGGCGGGCAGTGAGCGGATGAAAATCAGACAGAGGCATCGAATACGTGATCGTCGACAGGCAACAAAGTGTGCTCCCATCACACCGGCAACGGCTCCACTTGCGCCAATAAGCGGTATGGTGGAATCATAATGCACCATGACGTACAGAAGTGTCGCGGCGATACCCGAAAACAGGTATAGTATAAGAAACCTGAATTGTCCAATCCGTGCCTCCAAGTTTGGACCAAACGCTGACAAATACAGCATGTTTCCGATGATGTGAATCAACCCGCCCTCCATGACTCGGGCATCATGAAGAAAAAGCGAGGTAATTAGATTTGGGTGAAAAAGATTGGGAAGTATTACAGGAAAGAACGGTACTAAGTCAATAACAGTGACGATATCCCGAGGCACTGCGCCGTACCTCATCATAAAGGAGATATCGTCATAGTATAGACAAAGTTGGTACACGCAAACAGAGAGATTAACGAAGATAAGACATTGAACAACCCGCGGCTTCACGGATTGATCGTCCGAGCGGAAACTACCCAATGGAATAAACAAAATTCAAACCCTTAATGAATTGAAACGCAAGCGTTGCTAGTTGGAAACAGGGCGATTCTTAGCCGTGTCATGTGCGTTTGCTTCAACATCGGCTGACACATCAAATCGATCAATAATTCCCATCACTAATTCCCGTATTGGCGCGTTCTCGATTCCGAATACCTCTTCGGCTGTCCCGGGCCCAGCGCCAACAAGCACGACATCGCCTTCACCCGCCCCGACATAATCGACGGCAATAGTGGACTTTCTAACAAGCTGAGACGTTAGGCTCAGCGGCTGCACTAACAACAGCGTTCGATTCTCATATGCGGCATGTTTAATAACTGACACCACTTTCCCGACAACCTTGGCAATGTACAAGTCTACCCCTCCTCGCTACCGGGCATCCCCTCTACGCGGCTAACCGAATCGACAATTCCGACAATAGCGGCGTCGACAGGCATCTTACGACCAGCTAACACGCCGACCGCGTCTCCGCCCGTAACCATATAGATAATGTCTCCACGGCCCGCTTGGCAATGAGTATCTGTCGCGACGAGCGGTTTCCCTGTGGATTCATCCTTGTCGTCAAGGGGCTGAACAACCAAGAGCCGAGTCCCACTCAGGGTGTCGTCCTTCCGGGTTGCCACCACTGTGCCGATGACCTTTCCGATGTCCATAGGTGTTCAGTGTCCAATTGGATAGCACTTGAAATCATATAAAGTTGCGGCAACAATGTCAAGCGGTAACACAGGGATACGACGAGGTTTAGTGTCTTATCCCGTGCTCATCCATTTTGGAATGCAGCGTATTTCGGTTTATTCCCAGAATATCCGCCGCTTTGCTTCGATTCCAGCCGGTTTGCTCCAGCACAATCTCGAACAGCGGCTTCTCAAAGATCGCGCGTATTCTGGGATAGAGGTCGTCCCGGGATTCGTCTGATTCAAGATTTTGACTTACCCACTCTTTCAGGAGTATGCGCAGTTGCCTCTCAAGTGTTGATCCTTCCAAAACCGACGAATAACTTGCTCCTTCCGCAAACTTCGGGAAGTGCTCCGGTAAGAGTACGCGGCCCGAGCACAACACCAACGCCCGCTTAAGCGTATTTTCAAGCTCCCGGATGTTGCCGGGCCAATCGTAAGTCATGAGCCGCTTGAACGCCTCGGACGAAATCGTCGCTTTGGGCTGTGCGTACTCTTCCGCAAACCGAGCAATGAAGAAATCTATCAGGTCAGGTATATCCGTTTTGCGCTCGCGCAGAGGAGGCAGATAAATGGGGATAATATTAAGTCGATAATATAAATCTTTCCGAAAGCTACTATCTTGGATAGATTGCTCCAGTTGCCTATTCGTAGCCGCAACGACGCGGACATCGACTTGGCGCGTCTCATTGGATCCAACGGGTTCAACCTCTCGCTCTTGTAAAACCCGCAACAGCTTCATCTGCACTTCGATTGGTAGTTCCCCAATCTCATCAAGAAAAATCGTACCTCCGTTAGCCTGTTCAAACTTCCCTTGGCGAGCCACCTCGGCGCCGGTGTATGCACCCCGGACATGCCCGAAGAGCGCGCTTTCGATCAATGCTGGCGGAATGGCGCTGCAGTCAACAACAACAAACTCGCTGTCTGCCCTGCTGCTATTCTCATGAATTGCCCGCGCGACCAGTTCCTTGCCCGTTCCACTCTCTCCCATAATGAGGACAGTTTCGTCGCTAACCGCGGCACGTCCGATAACGAGGTACACCGCGTGCATAGCTGGACTTTCACCCACTAGCCGCGTTTCTTTTGCTTCAGTGTCCTGCTGTGGACGACCATCCTCCTTTTCTGTCCTGTCACCCGCTTTCAAGGATGCGTTTGCTTGGTCCGCCGCATTTGCAGCGCGTGACACCATCGACACCACCGAGTTGATGTCGAACGGTTTTGTGAGGTAATCGTATGCGCGGCGTTTGGCAGCCTCTATCGCCGTTTGAGTGGTGCCGTGGGCGGTAATGACAATTATCGACGCTGTATTATTAATTGCTTGGATATTTTCGATTAACTCCAATCCGTTTGCATCAGGCATAAAGATGTCAAGGAGGATTACGTCTATTGCTTCCAAGTCAAGGCATGCAAGCGTTTCGCTTCCATTCCGCGCGGCATGTACGAGATGTCCTTCCTTCTCAAGCGCTTTGGTTAGCACAAACCGGATGCTGTCATCATCATCGGCAATTAGAATAGAGTGTTTCATAAATAGTTTTTTGGGTATGAATCAGTGACGCCCGAACCGGCATTATAAAAGGTCTACGCCTTGTCAACCGGTGCCGGAAGTGTAATAACAAACGCCGTCCCTTGAGGTTGGGTTACATCGACTTCAATTGTACCATCGTGCTCCTCGACAATTTGTTGACTGATCGAAAGTCCCAAGCCGGTGCCTTTCTGCTTCGTGGTGTAGAAGGGATCGAAGAGTTGAGAGGCTTGTTGAGGAGAGATACCTCGTCCGGTGTCTTGAATTCGGACGCAAACCACTCGCTGCGCAGCATCGTACGATGTTCGCACAGACACAACGCCGCCGTTTTCCATTGATTCAATCGCATTGCGAAACAGGTTCAGGAATACCTGCGTTAACCCGTCGGCGTTAATCAGTAAGGACGGGCACGTTTCATCGTGCTCAAAATCTACGCGAACACGGTTCTGGCTGAATTCGGTATCGCAAATGGAAAGGCTGTCATCAATCAAACCCTGAATGCCGTGTGGTTCAAACGTCAGGGTATGCGGTTTGCCGAAAGCCAAGAGTTGCTCAATTACACGATTCAACCGGTCTACTTCGTTGATAATCACATTCGTGTATTCGTGAATCTCGCCATTCGATTCATGCTCATCATCAGACATTTGGAGCAACTGAGTTGCGCCACGGATGCCACCCAACGGATTCCTTACCTCATGAGCAACGGTCGTTGCCAACTTTCCCAGCGTCACCAGTCTTTCCGACTGAACCAACGCATCAATCATCTGTTGTACCTTAACCCGTTGAGCCAAGACGGCGGCAATAATCGTGAGAAGCCGAACCTCATCTCCCGTGGCGAATCTGTCGGATCCCTTGTCAATGGTGAGTGTTCCGACAACCTTTTCATCGACAATCAGCGGAATGCACCAGAACGCTATACGATCTTTGGATTGAACGGAGCGCGCCTTGGGGAGTTCTAGTTGTTTTAGTGGTTTACGACTATGAGGTACGCCAATCGCTTCCCCGGAAGACAACACACTTTGCTGGATTTCGTCAATTTGGCTATCGGTGCCGCGCTTGATTTCTGCCGAAGTAAGTCCCAACATGGCTTCGGCGCATTTCACCAGCTCGCCATTCCTCTCTAGTCGCAGGGTACCACGGTAAATGCCCAATCGATCTGAGAGAATCCTTATCACCCGTTGAAACAACTCTTCCAGTTCTAGATCGGCGCTCGCGGCTTCGCTAACTTCAAATAGGGTGGACTGATCGCGAATGCGTTTCTCAAGATCGGCGTTCGCCGCATTTATCCGACCAATCTGTCTCTCGGTCGTGAGGCGCTGCGCATTTAGCTGTCTGATTGTGCGGACAACGAAATAAGCGATGAAAGGATACATCGTCGCCACCACTGCCGAGGCGACAATCCAGTGCGTTTGCTGATTGATATGGCGGAGAACAATTAACCAGTTGGCTGTAGTTGTAAGTGTCAGCAAGATCCGCTGACCCAAGCGCGTATCATATCTGGCGGCAAGAATCATTACGACGTAGTAGAGGTGAGATGCGACATCGTAATATTGAGGGATGCGTGACCCGTAAATAAAGAAGTTGATGAATATGACGACGCATGACAGCAGAAAGGTTCTCATTTACTCTGCAAAAAATTGCCGAGCATCTTCAACCCGACTCGACCACTTTTCTCCAGATGGAACTGGGTTGCGATGAGGTTTTGGCGCGCTACCACACTACAAAATTCGACGCCGTAGGTCGTTTTGCCGATGACGGCGGTGAGTTGTGCCGGAATGGGATAGTATGAATTTACGAAGTAGAAGTGTGCGGGATTGGGAACCCCCTCGAAAATCGGGTGCGATTCGGTCTGATGTACTTCGTTCCAACCAATCTGCGGTACCTTCAATTGCGGCGTTGCTTCAAATTTGTCAACAATCCCCGGTAATATCCCAAGACACTCCGTGTCTCCCTCCTCGCTGAAATCAAACAGGATTTGGATGCCGATACATATCCCCAGCATCGGTTTGCCGGTCTTGTAGCACGACTTCAGCACGTCAGCAAGCCCGTGCGCGTTGAGGTTGTCCATTGTTGCGCCGGCGGCACCTACCCCCGGGAAAATGACCTTCTCCGATGACAAGATGGTATCCGCATCGGCGGTGATTTTGCCTTCGTATCCCAGGTAGGTGACCGCGCGTTCAACGCTTGTCAGGTTGCCAGCGCCATAGTCGATAATTGCAATCATAGAGTCTTAAGTTGATAAGAGACTGGTTTGGAAAATCAGGAAGTCGCCGTTATAGTGGTGTTGCAGAAGAAAGACATCCATTTGAGAGTATAGGTGCGAGAGGTTCATTTGGAGAAAAGCGGTTTGCATTCGATGGATATGCGATTTCTTCTCTGTCTCATCGTGACATGGTACGGCAAAGTTTAACGTATTATCACCGATTTCTGGGTATTGATTTGGATTCAAAGGATTCGCGCCTGCCTTGACTTCAGTCATAATGCGGAAACGTAACCGCACTGATGCAGACTCTACACTTCGTGTTCTACTGAAAGTTTCCTGCTCACTGAAAATGTCTAGCAAAACTCGTCTCATAGTGTCTGACAATGGCTGATTAAGCTCATTAAGCCGCTCTTCGAGTGCTTGCCCAAATGCCTCGGAAATAAGTGTTGAAACGGGAATGGTCTCAAAGAATCTTCCATGAGATAAGCAGATTTTTATATTCGGAGACTTTTTGCCGCGAACCAAATAGAATACTTGACGGACACGTAATGAAAGTATGTCATTACCTGCTTCTTGCATTTGTGTTCGAATAACGTTTGCTGTTCCACCAACTAATTTTCGAATATCCTTTTCGCCCGTAGGAATGGTCGAATTAAAGGACGCCACTGAATAGGATTTGCTATCTTTGAGTTCAATTAGCTCTCCTCCGCTGAACAGCCCGTCATCATGATTGAGTTTGATAGCCAAGTCGGGAAATTTGCCTTTGTTCACGCAAGACAACATTCGCTCATCAAACGAAAATGAATCAAGCGGACTTGCATAACTTAGTTCGTCGCTTCTTTGGCAAAGATCTGCGAAAAAATGAGGTTCTTCAGAGTTAAGTGTGGGAATGAAACTTGCTATAGGTACATGCGTTTTTTTCTATGAGTGCAAGTTGATTTGAATACGATGCGATATGACTCTGGAGGCTCCGATGTATGCGCTTTTAACACAACTGCTTGATATTCCTAATTACCACGTGATTTCTGCCGAGATTGAGACAGATAAAATCACACTGGACATTGAATCCACATCTCAGACAACAGCATGTCCTCACTGTGGTAAAACCTCAAAAACGTTGCACGAAAGACACCGTCGCATGGTTCGCGACCTTCCTATCAGTGGCAAGCCGACTTATCTACGCTTTATCAGGCGCCGATTCTTTTGTGACGACTGTCACCGCGCGTTCTCTGAGTCCCTAGGCTTTGTCGACGAGCGACGTGATTACACCCGTCGTTACCAACATTGGATATTCCTTCAAGTTCGAGAGAACAACATCAGTGCAGTACGTCGGGTTGAACAGCTAACTTATGACCAGATTGAAAGCATCTTCCTCCACGAAGCCGGATGCCGTATCCCTCTAACCCCCTTTGCCGACCTCCAACGTTTGGGTATTGACGAAATTGCGTTGCGTAAGGGAAGAGGAAACTTTGCCTTGATTCTGAGCAACCTAGACACAAAAGAAATCGTTGATGTGCTCAAATCGCGAACCCAAGAGAAACTTAGGGCACGACTTGAACGGCTATCAGCTTTTGAACGTGCACAGATTCAAGAAGTCGCCATCGATATGTGGAGTCCCTATGATGCGGTCTGTGCTGAGTTGTTGCCCCACGCGGTTATTACTGCCGACCGGTTTCATGTGATGCAGGCAGTCAACCGGGAACTCAAGCAGTTGAAGAATCAGCAAAAGAAAGTACACCCTCAAGCACTGAAAGGTGCTCACTATGCGCTGTTAAAAAATCGACAAGACTTAACCGATAAGCAGCAAGCGGCGCTTGAGCACGTATATCAAGTGTCTCCTTTGGTCAAGACAGCTCATCGGCTCAAGGAGTGTTTGCGACATATCTTTGAGTGTAAGTCCACAAAAGAAAAGGCAATTAAGCGCCTACGGAAATGGAATCTCATTGCTGAGAAAGCGGGGTTGTTTCCGCAATTCCGTAGGACGCTGGCAAACTGGATACACCGAATTGCCAATTACTTTTGTCACCGCACGACTAGTGGCATTGTCGAAGGCATTAACAACAAAATCAAACTCATCAAGCGCCGGGCTTTTGGATTTCGAAACTTTGAGCATTTCCGAATCCGAGTCATTGCAGCATTCTTATAGCTAACTCCTTTTCCACACTTAACTCTGAAGAGCCAAAAATGATAGATTGAATAAGCCATCTATTCTTTTTCAAAGAGTGTTGTCTGTCGGGAAACTACTGAATCATGTGACACCGATATGGTCTCTCCCCAAATTCCTTCCAATCCCTCAGTGCACGCATAGTCCTTGAGAAAGCGTGAAACATCATCGGCCTTTCTTTCTTCAGCAAGCCGACCGCGGATGATTTCGACGTTGTAGGGGTCAAGTTCAATTCCAATGGACTTCCGATTGAGTTGACTGGCGACAACCAATGTTGTTCCCGAACCAGCAAACGGATCAAGAACGACATCCGCCGGATTTGTCGAGGACAGGATAATACGTATCAAGAGTTGAATAGGCGATTGTTGTTTGTGCGCACGGTTGCCTTGTGCGTCGTATAAAGCCTCGTCGCCTGCAAAATAGCCCGAGGTCATCTCACGAATGTCATCCCACACGTCAGTTACAAACATGCCATTTTCTCGTTGATACTTGTAGCCGGAAGGAAGTGGCGGATCAATCCTGAGCCGGTTGAATAGTCTTGGGGTTTTTCCTTTCGTCCCAAACGCGATGATTTGGTAATGTTTGCCATAACGCTTCATGGCGGGGACAGCGGATGTCTTCTTTTTCCAGACTATCAGATTTTGAAATGTCCAACCTGACTCGCGCAAACACCGGAGAACGAATTCACTGTTTTTCTCGCGTTGCATGAAGTAGATTGCGCCGCCATTGGATGTTAATGCGTGAACCTCCTTGCACACATCCCGCATCCAGCCCCAATACTCCTCATCGGGTAAGTTATCGTTCCACGCATTATACTCCTTGTCTTGATTGAACGGCGGATCAAGAAATGTAAGGTCTATGGGTTCGATATTGGTGTGTTGTCGAAGCAACGACAAGCAATCGCCGTGACGCAAGGTTGTTTTCATTATACGCTCGGTTCAGTGAGATACTCACCGATTATGGAAACCCGAAAGCCATTGGTTTTTGCTTCATTTCGTAGATTCACTAGCATGTTTTTCCGCGATGAGTGTAACGGCTTTTACCTCAAAGCCATAGAGTTGCTCGCCGGGGCGTAAGTCTGCTTCCGGCCCCCGGATTGTTTCCAATATTTTGCCTCCGTAATCTGCATTCTACTGTTTGTTTTTTGCCAAGTTTGCACAAACGAGTTCTTTATCGTTCCGAGCGAAGACGTGTTTATAGGCGAACGCAGGGTGTGCCCAGGTAACACCGCCCCTCCGGTTGAGCTGGTCGCGTGTCGGTTCGATCAATTTGGCGCGACTTATAATATTCAGCCCTTCCGGTGAGAGTTCCGTGATAAGAAGCTCACCGTGTTCGTTAAACATCCAAACTCTGTTATTTGCCGAGACCGGATGTCTGACGAAATGGATGGTGCTCCAACGCGCTTTCCGCACAGCGGAGAGGTCTTCCCATATCCGATCCCCGTTTCCCGCGTCTAAACAGCGGAGTTCACCGTAACTGTCCACACCGTAGATGTAATCGCCTATTCGAACGGGAGTTGACATGGCAGGATGAATGGCATCGGTGTTCTGTTCATTTTTTCCCGTGCGATACCAACCGAGTTCTACTTCTAACGCATCTGGTGACAACTTCAGGAGAAGAGCGCCACGCTGGAATTGTGCAACGAACAGTTCATTCCGATAGAAAGTTGGGGTAGCGATAGCAGAGATAACACCTTCCGCCGCGAACGTATACAGCCAGTGTAATGCACCTGTTTGTGGACTAAGTGCTACAACATTAGTGCTCGTCCAGCATACAAGGACGCGTTCACCTGCTTGTGTAATGACAATCGGTGCAGAATATGAGGCATTATCGTCCAACGCTTTCCATTTTTCCTCGCCGGTCTTCCGGTCAAATGCAACGATACAGGCGTTCGGCTTAGCGCCGATTTGGACGATGAGATGGTCGCCTTCAACAATGGGCGCGCTCGCGATACCCCAAGTAGGCATATTGATGTAATATTCGGCATTGAGATCTCTTTTCCATACGATCTCGCCCGTGGCAGCATCGAAACAGTGCAGATGTCCCATCGCTCCTAACGCATAAGCGAGTCCGTCCTGTACCGTTACTGTCGCACGGGGGCCTGCTGTATAGTCAATCTTGTATATGCAATCGTAGGAATAGGACCAGATGGATTCACCCGTCTCCCAATCGAAACAGTGAACACGCTCCATCTGTTTCGGCTTTGTAACCCGGTCGGTAACATAGACACGACCTTCAGCAACGCTGGGCCCGCTGTACCCGCTCCCGATGGGCACACGCCAGCGGATCGGGATTTCCGGTTCCTCGAATTTTTCAATAATGCCGGTTTCGTTCCATACGCCTTCGCGATTTTCACCGCGCCATTGGGGCCATTCGTCGGCATTTAAGAGTTGTGCCTGTATCACCATTAAGGCGAACAGGACCAAGATTAGGTTTGTAAGTTGCTTCATAAATTCCCTGTATAACTCCTCAGCCAGAGAACCTTAATAACATCCAAGCAGCCATGAGCATGGCCTGCTCAGCTATATCTAGAGCATCAAGAAACATTCATTGAAATACAAAATGACTTGACGGATGGATTCGGCAAGCCAATCTATATGATTAATGCTAATCGCCTCGGCAGGAAAATCACAACTAGAAGATGCCGATCACTCGTTCATTGGAAGTCGTTTAAACAAGGGACAAGATCAAATAAGTAATTACAATCTACCACCCTACTCTCCGCACTCATTTTAGGGGTTTACAGAATTTATTGAAATCCTATAAATCCGTGTGGTTACTAAATTTTTCAATTCTTGGAAATCCAATTGAGGATTATTTACACGCCAAGCCCCAGAGGGGCGATAGGTGTATAGCAGCATCAGACATCCCTCCATCAAAGCCCCAGCGGGGCGACAGGCGAATTATGTCTGGGGTATATCAACCGAATTAAAAAGGATGCTGAGTTGCCTGTTAGTGTTTTCGATTGAAGCGTAGTCCAAGTGTCGCCCCCTCTGGGGCTTGAGTGTGTGGCCAACTCACGTTTCTATACACCTGTCGCCCCGCTGGGGCTAAAAACTTGTAGAATGTTATTTATGATTCAAATACAAGGTGTGCTAGTGTCATGATTACCATAGAAGAAAATTATAAATATTCCTAAATGCCCCTCATGAGATGCGGAGTGTAGGTATCACCAATTCACTCGTCGTGACTCACGACTCAGTCTACCTCGTCGATCTGCCTATACAGATTTGCCATTTCAATCGCCGCGACCGCCGCCTCTGCCCCTTTGTTTCCCGATTTAGTTCCTGCACGCTCGATCGCCTGTTCAATGGTATCCGTCGTAATCACGCCGTAGATGACGGGCACTCCCGTGTTCAGACCAACCTGCGCAATACCCTTGGCGCTTTCATTGGCGACGTAGTCGAAATGGGGTGTCGCGCCGCGTATAACCGCGCCAATGCAGACAATCGCGTCATATATTCCCTTCTCGGCGATTCGTTTGGCAGTTGCCGGAATCTCAAAAGCGCCCGGCGTCCAGCACACGTCGACATCGTCCAGATTCACTCCGTGCCGCTTCAGCGAATCCATGGCGCCGTCAAGCAGTTTGGTGGTAATAAAGCCGTTAAAGCGGCTTACCACGATTCCAATTTTGAGATTGGTACCGATGAGGTTACCTTCGTAAGTGGTAGGCATCGTTTTCTCACATCCGTCGTGTTATTCTCGGACTAGGTCTTCAACGTTTCGTCAGTTGGAACAGAGGAGGTCGAATCCTCCGGCTCTAGGACCGGATGCAGCAGCAGATGCCCAAGTTTCGATCGCTTGACCGCAAGGTATTTCCGGTTAAACTCGTGCGGCACTGTTTGCAAGGGCACCTGCTCCACAATCTCAAGATCGTGCCCCGCGAGACCTGTGACCTTCTGCGGGTTGTTCGTCATTAGACGCATTTTGCGAACCCCCAAGTCCACCAAAATCTGTGCACCGATACCGTAGTCCCTCAGATCCGGAGGGAATCCGAGACGCTCGTTCGCTTCCACCGTATCCAAGCCTTCGCTGTCCTGCAAGTTGTACGCGCGAATTTTGTCCCGCAGCCCCATGCCGCGCCCCTCCTGCCGCATGTAGAGCAGCACACCTCGCCCCTCCTTCTCAATCATCTCCTCCGCCAACTGCAACTGCTCGCCGCAATCGCAGCGAAGTGAACCGAACACGTCCCCGGTTAGACACTGTGAATGCACACGCACCAGCACCGGCGATCCGTCGGAAAAATCGCCTTTCACGAGGGCTATGTGCGTCTTCTCGTCATTTGTACTCTCGTACGCATAAAGCTTAAATTCACCGTGATCCGTCGGAAATTCGGCTTCAGCCACGCGCTTGACAAGTGTTTCAGTCTGCCGGCGATAAGCGATAAGATCGGCAATCGTGACGATTTTCAGGTTGTGCTTTTCGGCAAACTTCAACAACTCCGGGACACGCGCCATAGTCCCGTCTTCGTTTAAGACTTCGCACAGCACCCCTGCCGGAGCTAACCCTGCGAGTCGCGCAAGATCTACCGCCGCTTCCGTGTGCCCCGCCCTTCGTAGTACGCCCCCTTCCATCGCTTGCAACGGAAAAATATGACCGGGTCTGGAAAAGTCGTCCGATACCGAGTTTGGGTCAACGAATTTGCGAATTGTACACGCTCGCTCGTAGGCGGATATCCCGGTCGTGACCTCCTTCGCATCGATGCTAACGGTAAATGCGGTTCGCATGTGTTCGGTGTTGTCCGGCACCATTGGATCGAGATTTAGTTCAGACAAACGTGCTGGGCAAGCTGGCAGACAAATTAAACCGCGTCCGTACCGTGCCATGAAGTTAATCGCTTCAGGAGTCACCTTTTCAGCCGCCATAATGAGATCGCCTTCGTCCTCTCGACCAGGGTCGTCCACCACTACGACCAGTTGACCGTCTCGGACGGCTTCAACGGCTTCGGGTATCGTGTTGAACTTCATGGCACCTTCCCCTTCAGGCTCTGTATCAGGCGTAACCATGCGATTTCAAAGTCGCTAGATCTATCGCGCCAGGCTCTTTAGCCTGGTCCGCCAGCAACCTTTCCACATAGCGTCCCAGCAGATCGACCTCGATATTTACGCGATCACCTATTTGTTTCTTTCCGATGGTTGTCACTTGCTTAGTGTGTGGAATGAGTGCAATCTCGAATTCGGTCTCAAGTCGATTGGCTATGGTCAGGCTGATCCCGTCAACACAGACGGATCCCTTGAACACAACATATCGCATCACATCGGGAGGTGCGGAGACACCCATCATTGACGAATCGCCTTCGTCCCGCCAACTGCTTATGATACCTACATCATCAATGTGTCCCGAAACAATGTGGCCGCCCAATCGAGAGTTGAGTTGCAGTGAGCGCTCAAGGTTGACTCCGTCTCCCCGACTCCGGTCGCCCAAGGTCGTACGGCGTAAGGTCTCGGCGGAGATGTCTGCCGTAAACCTCGTATAATCCGCTTGCGTCATTGTCAGACAGACGCCGTCAATCGCTATGCTGTCGCCAACCTTGCAATCCGCCAGCACATCCGAGGCTTTTATGGTTAGAACCGCGCCCTGCGAAGATCGCTTTACCTCACTGACGATACCGATTTCCTCAATAATTCCCGTAAACATGAGTCTTAACTCGGTGGGTTCAGCTCATTAAAAGCCGTTCCCCAAATAACCTTCAACAAGAATGTCCCCATCGATCAACTTGACACTCGTTTCATGCAACTCGTGCGCTTCCGCCAAGCGCAGAATTCCTTCGCCGCCGATGGGGCTGGGGGCATCCGTACCGCCGATTATCTTTGGGGCAATGAAGCACATGACTTTGTCCACGATTCCCGCTCCTATCGCCGAGGCGCTGACCTCCGCCCCTCCTTCGATGAGCACACTCGTGATGCCCCGACTTCCAAGTGATCTCATTAGTGAGGACAAACAGACACGGCTCTCTTTTTCCTCAACCACCAATACCTTTGCACCGGTTGCCTCCAGATGAGTAATCCGTTCCTTGGGGGCTCGTTCGGTAGTGGCGATGATGGCGTATCCGTCGCCGTCTTGATTCAAAACCCGCGCCTTCAGCGGCGTGCGGCACTCAGAATCAACGATGATTCGGACTGGATCTTTTCCGTCCCGGTTGGGCAGGCGCGTCGTCAACGACGGATCGTCGTTTATTACCGTATTTACACCCACCAATATGGCGTCCACGGTGTCCCGGATTTCATGCCCCTGCAACCGCGACGCCTCCGACGAAATCCATTGGGACTCGCCCGTTGATGTCGCGATTTTCCCGTCTAGGCTCATCGCCGACTTGAGAATTACGAACGGACGACCTGTCCGGATAAACTTTATGAAAATTTCATTTAGGCGCCGTGCCTCCAACTCACACAAGCCAACATGGACGCGGATACCAGCCTTCTCAAGTTCCTGAATTCCTTTGCCACCAACCTTGGGATTCGGGTCCACGTGAGCAACAAAAGTCTGTGCAATCCTCGATCGCATAATCGCTTCCGTGCACGGAGGAGTTCGTCCGTAATGGACGCACGGTTCAAGCGTTACATAAAGCGTTCCGCCGCGTGCGGCAGTCCCCGCTTGATTGATGGCATGAACCTCTGCATGGGCTCCTCCCGCCGCCTGATGATAGCCCTCGCCGACGATCTCGCCTCCCTTTACAACGACTGCGCCAACGAGTGGATTGGGGCTTGTCCGTCCACGAGCCCGGGCGGCGAGAGCCAAAGCACGACACATGTACTCCACATCCTGCGCCGTCCACGCCGCTGCGTCAGCCACGGTTAACTCCTTCGCAATGCGCTTACTCCCCTTTAACCTCTATCAAAATTCCGAAAGGTTTTTGAAACTCTTCGGAAATAAAAAAAGCCCAAAAATCCATCTTTGGGCGATACGCTTCTTTCAGTGTCTTTTCCCGACCGAATGATAACCGTAGGCTTGGCATTTCCTCAAATCTGTTTCGCATTTGCAAGGTTATCGGGCCTTGCGCTATCGTGGATTTTCACCCGTTCCCCACAGGTTTCGTACTCGCACAGAAACAGAAGAATTTTGCTTGGCAATATTATATCACAGCACCAATAGACAATTCAAAAAAGAAAAATGCAAAGCCTTCCCGTAAGGAGATATCGACATTCATCAAATCGCCGATTACTCCTCTTGCTACAATAGATCAAGTGAAGAAAGATTAGGGGCATGGATAGTCAGCACTTTAGAGGTTCCCGCTTAATGTCATCCTTTCCGGGATTTCGACCAACTCCAGCTTGTGATAACCCAATCTCGCGGCGGATAACCAATATGGACGTTACCCAAATCATTCAAGAAAACTATTGCAGGGATTCCAAACAATCAACCAGGCTCTGGTGATTGGCGAGATCGAATTGATGTGACCCGACATACATGAACTGAATAACGCCATTCTTCTCGATCACGAAGGTGGCGGGACGCGCGATGTTGTATGCGTCAATTCCAAGTCGATGGTGTACACCGTAACGCTTGATGACGTTGCGGTCTTTGTCCGTTAACAACGGAAAGCCGATGTTGTGCCGATCAGCATATTTGCGTACTTCGCGGGGCCACTGACCAACAACACCGATAACTACGGCTTGGCGGGATCTATATTCATCCAAGTGTTCTTGCAAACTCGCCAACTGGCGGCGGCTATTGGGTCACCAGGTTCCGCGGAAGAACACCAGAATGACATGCTTTTCGCCAATGTATGATGCAAGGTCTACGTGCCCCTGGTGAACGGAACGCAACGTAAACGGGGGTGCGGTATCTCCAATCTTGAGCGCTTTGTTTTTTCGCGGCATAATCCATCTACAGGAAATCTACGAAGACCTCATTGGCGAGGAAAAGACCTCGTCGGGTTAACCGAAGATTCTGTCCTTTCCATTCCAACAGATCCCTGCCTATCCATTTGTCGAGAACATCTTCGAATTCGTCCTCAATCGACTCGCCGAAACGTCGTCGATAGTCTTCTTCTCGGATCCCGTCCCGCCTTCGTAGACCGAGGATGATAGTTTCTGCCTTCTCATCTCTCCCGGTTAGTTGCTCGGAATCTGCGATCGGTTTTTTACCCTGTTTAAGGGATTTCACATAGTCCTGAACTCCACGGATGTTCGAGTAACGGACGCCGTTGATATATCCGCACGCGCCCGGTCCCAATCCGATATATGACCGATTGTCCCAGTATGCAAGATTGTGATTCGCGACACAAGACGGCTTTGCAAAACCGGATATCTCATAATGCTTCCAGCCGTGTCGGACCAACGTGTCGATGGCTAGGTGATACATCTCCGCTTCGATTTCATCCGAAAGCCTTTGGAGCTTTCCTGTTCGCCACGATTCGTAAAAAACAGTTCCTTCTTCAAGCATCAGGCTGTAAGCAGAAATGTGTTCGGGCTGAAGTGCAACTACCTCCTTCAGACAGTCCTTCCACCCCCCAACTGTCTGATCGGGCAGCCCAAATATCAGATCCAGGTTGATATTGTCGAACCCGACTCCTCGAGCAAGATCATAACTCTGGAGAACCTCGTCTACCGTATGAATCCTTCCGAGTTGCTTCAATGTGGCATCGTCCATCGCCTGCGCCCCGAAACTCAGTCGATTCACTCCGCGGGAACGCATCGCTTTCAGTTTCTGTCGATCCACGGTTCCCGGATTGCATTCGACGGTGATTTCAGCAGCCCCACTCACCTTGAAAACTTCGTGCAAATGCTTGAACAACCTTTCCAACGATTCGGCGGAGAGAATCGATGGAGTTCCACCTCCGATGAAGACCGTCCTTAATCCGTCGGAATCAAGACGGTAAAGTTCCATTTCGCTTCGTAATGCACCGAGATATTGACGCGCCTGCTCCTTGTGGAAGGCGTACGTATTAAAAGCGCAATAATGGCACTTCGTCGCACAGAAGGGCACATGAATGTAAAGCGATTGAACTTGATTCATTGGAATCTATATCTTGCTTCCTTTCTTTGCGTATTCCCCAGCTGCTCGGATCTGCCATTCCGTAAGTTGGGTTGAACACCACGAAAACCAACTATTTCCGATTTGTTTTTCCTCTTGGTTCCAGCGTAATTGGAAAAGCGGATGCGCACTATACAATCTAGGGTAAAGACCCATAGAAAATGGCGAGTAGGAAGACTTCCAGCCTTTTTCTCTTCCCTCCTTGCAAGCCCGTCTTTCTGAACAAATTATACTTTAGGTTGGCTAATGTTGCGCTTTTTTATCAGTAATAATGGTTTCTATAGTCATTTCAACTAAGAATTACACATTTAGGAATAGCAGTTCGATCTGCAGTAACGCAGTTTGCCGCGTATCTTTTGTAGGAACGAGTTTTGTTCGCGACCTGGAGGTCGCTCCTACAGGTAGTTGGTTTGTCGCAATAATCTTTATATGTGTAAAAATGAATGCAAATGACTATAATAAGAATTGCGCGGCACCAGTAAGCCGCGATTCGAGGATTGCTCCTACAAGAGTTGGAGTATCGGTGCGGTTGGAAACCGCACCTACCTACCAGACGCTTGAAAACACGCAATTTTTAGCAGCGCGAAGTATAACTCAACTCGCTAGGTTCTGTTGACATTTGAAAATTGAGCCAATATTGATTCACTTGAGGCAGAATGTTGGGCAACCACAAGGGGTTCCTCCACGTTGAGCTAATTTCCGTAGGGGATCTCTACCGCCTTAAGATCACTATCGCGTTCCTTATTCAGTCACTTGATCTATTCACTCAGTTGGTGGTTGGGTTTCCCATCCCGTTGGGCGAAGGGACCTCGCCCCTACGATTCGGTGTATATCATCGAATTTCAGGCGCCTCCCGGATAAATGTCAACAGGACCTAGTACACCGCACTGTCAATTATGCCGATGTCACCAGTTTCGTAGAAATCTTTAGCCTGCGGCGCACCATTTGCGACACGCTGTCTATCCCCATATTGAGCAAGGCGGTTACAAGAATGAGAATAATCATTATATCAAGTTGGATCGACTTTTCCGCACTATCAATGTAGAAGCCAAGCGTGTATACTCCTAATATGCCAAGTAAAGCCGTCTCTCTCATCATCACTTCCCATCGGTAAAAGAGGAATGCGAGAAATTGTCCATACACACGTGGAAGGACTTCAAAAAAGTACCGCTCCATTCGCTTTTGGGGTGCGTCTATACGTAGTGGAACAAGATCAGCATTATTGCTTGTCAGAAAAGCTAGAATTGCGCCGTTATGCAACAGAATCGCCCATACCGCCGGAAGCATTGATGGTCCCCAGAGTTGCACGAGTATATATGCCAGAATATACTCCGGAGTTGTACGCAATACAATGAGTAGATAGTGCGAAATTCGCCTGGCGATCTTCCCTGTAAAATGTCGGCAAGCGAACGGAAAACTCAACAGCGTAAATATCCCAGTGCCTACCAATACAATCTGAGTCAACACAACCGTGTTCCGAATGCCCGTCCAACCTTCCCCCGCGATGATTTCTCGCAGCCACTGAATCACGGATTCCCAAGCAAACAAGACGCCGTTATCCCAAGATGCAGCACCTTCCGGACGCATTGGAAACGGCAAAATTTCATACGAGAAGCGCTGGACATTCTCCCATGACAGTGAGACCTCCCAAGGCAGTATAATAAACGCCGCCGTGGCATAGAGCGGTATTAGGCGGGCTTTGACCCAATATTTCAGCGATGCAATCAATAAATAAAAGACATAAAGCAAAGCCGCAGCTTCCGAATACAACCCTTCGCGAAAAGCCGTCTCCAAGTAAAATCCGAGTGTTGGGAGACCAATGAATCCAAGAATGGCACTTGATCGTAATGCACATTCGAAACGGTAACCGGTATAGTGCTTCGTATCGGCATAGATGACGGGAAGAATGCCATAAACAAAGCGGCTCAAACCTCGAGACCGAGTAGGTACTCCCTCTCGTGGCCGGTGGTCTGACTCCTGAACAATTTCGGCATATACCTTTGCAAAGATGCCGGCGTACGGTATCGCGATAGCGAGCACGCCGCAAACCGAGTTGAGGCCAACCACGGATTGAAAAATCAATGCCCAGAAGATTTCATGAATGGCGCGGACAAAAGCGCAGAACAGCCGAACGGGAGTAAAGCGGAAAAAGAACGCAAGCGCGACACCGAACACAACGGCGAGGCAAATGCCGCAAAGTGCAAATACCACCGTGTTCAAAAGGGCATGCCAAAATCCCCAGACAGCGAGAAAGTCGGGAGTCACCGCTCCTTTAGCCATTCTGCCAAATTCCAGCCACGGATCTAGCGTCGATATTTCAAGGTCCGCCAACAGGAATGCAAGAAGCGCAATAGCGACAAAGAGAAGGCTTGTTTTCAGCATTAAGTTTCCCGGAAACTAGGCATGCACGCGGAGCCGGTGCCATTGAAGGTGTCTTTTATCTAGGCAATACCGGTTTTACGCAGCGGAAACCCTGAAAGTCCTCTATAAAGTCGATCGGGCTATAGGAGCGATGGAACACCTCCAATCCATGATCAGCTCTAAATTGCCAGCATCCGCCGCGCGTGACACGAAGGCTCTTAATCGATCGAAGGTCGGCGGTTGGTGACACCACCCCGCCCGCCACCGGATTCTCCCGTGGACTTTGCGAATAGAAATCCTCCTGCCACTCATCCATGCAAAGCTCCCACACCGTTCCGGCCATGTCGTACAACCCGTAGCCGTTCGGTGGAAAACTGCGCACCGGCAGCGTGATTCGGTAGATTGAATCGTAGCTTGCCAGCGATGGGCTCGGCTCATCGTCACCCCAAGGGTAAGGCTTGCCGCTGAGTCCGCCTCGTGCCGCCTTTTCCCATTGCGCCTCCGATGGAAGTGTCTTGCCCGCCCATCGCGCATATTCCATAGCGTCTCGCCAGGTCACCCAGACAACGGGTTGCTGCGGATGGCTGAACGGCGGCGTTGTCTTCGGCGCCGGATAACCTATCTCTTGGATAAACTTCCGATACTGCGCATTTGTGACAGGATGAACGTCCATATAGAAGTCATCCAAATACACTGTGTGAATAGGTCGTTCCCAGTGCTTGTCATCGTTCTTCGGGCTCCCCATTTCAAACTCTCCGGCCGGAATCAGGACCATTTCGGCGCCGTCTTTCTCATTCACAATTCGCCCCGGCAGCTCAACTTCCAGATCGACCGTTCCAGGGATACATCCGTGCAACGTGATTACGGCAATCTGCAAAACCAAGACCTCTGCGACTGTACGCATCCTTTACCCCTGCAATAAGATAGTCGATTAATCCGATTTGAGGAATCGCCTTTCCGCAAACCATAACGCGCCAAAAGCTATAACCGTCGATGTCAGCACCAGCCGATACACGCTGAATTCTTGACCCGTTTGCACATAATTGAAAATAGCTAAGGGAAGAGTCTGAGTCTTTCCGGGTATGTTACCGGCTATCATTATGGTGGCACCAAACTCGCCCAGGCTCCGGGCGAATGCTAGAATTGCGCCTCCGATAATCCCGCGGTAGGACAGCGGAAGCGTAACCGAGAAGAACACTTTGAATCGTCCGGCTCCGAGCGTCCGTGCCGCCCCCTCTAGTCGAGGGTTGATTCCCTCCATAGCGATCACGATGCTGCGAACCATCAGAGGAAACGAGATTACGGAAATCGCTAAAACAACGGCTAACCATGTAAAGACAATTTCAAGTCCTAACAGGCTATAGAGGATTGCACCGATAGGTCCCTGTTTGCTAAACAGCATCAGCAGTAGATAACCGCTCACGACGGGGGGTAGTACCAGAGGCAGCATCACAAGGGTATTGAGCAACGACTTGCCGCGAAACGATGCTTTCGCAAGCAGCCACCCGATTCCAACACCCACCGGTAGAACGCACAGCAAACTAAGTAAAGCGGTTTTGATGGATATAACGAGCGCCGCGATCTCTGTATCGGTTAGGTTCATTTGACGACAGAAAATCCGTACTTCTCGAAGACGAGTTTGACTTCCGGCGTTTTAAGGTATCGAAGGAATGAGTGCGCGATTTGTTCTCGCTTGGTACCCCGAACAACTGCGGCTGGATATAGAATCGGGCTGTGGCTTGAGGTGGGAAATTCATAGACTATTCTGACCATCTCGCTAAGCGAAGCATCCGTCTTGTATACGATACCGAAATCGACCTCCCCTGCCTCCGTGTACGCCAGAACAGATCGAACATCTGCTCCCGGAATCAGCTTCGGCTCAACGCCCGACCAAATTCCTAAGCGGCTCAGGGCTTCCGCACCATATATGCCCGCGGGAACGGAATTCGGTTCCGCGATGGCAATTCGCCGGACACGCGAGCTCGTGAGTTCTTCCAGATTCTCGATTTGGCGAGAGACCCGAATCGGAGTAACCAGTACCAAGCTATTACCCAGTACATTGCGGCGGCTGGATTCATGGATGGCACTCTTCTGCTCCAACGCATCCATCTGATTCGGGCTGGCGGAAATGAACAGATCTGCCGGAGCCCCTCGTTCAATCTGAACCTGCAACGTCTGCGAACCGGCGAAATTCGCGTAAACCTTCACAGATCGCCCGGATTCAAACGATTTGGAGATATCCGTAATTGCATCCGTCAAACTTGCCGCGGCAAAAACCGTTAACTCTGCGACGCGGTCCGGTTCACTCTCCGTCTGCGCTCGGTCTTGTCTTTGATTCGTGCACCCTGCCACCGTGCACATGGAAATAAGAATTAAAATACAAGTGTCGATAATCCGGAGGCGCATTCGTCAAACAGTGGAATCAACACTATCCACTATGTTGCACAATCCTGTGTCTATTGTTGGTGGGTATTGCCCACCAACAATTGGCAATTCGTTTCTAGTTTGGTCTGTTGCCATGGCAACTAATAATCTCAAGTGCAGGTACGTGATAACACTCTTATGTACCACAATTTGATAGATGGTGGATTGCGCAAACTAACAGTTTGCGCCACGAGGTCCGTCCGATTTTGCGGGGTTTTGCACATGTCGTCATCCATCATTATCATAAAGTCGAAACATGTGTAAATATGATTGTAACTGATTATAGCTTCTTTCGGGACCTGTTGTCAGCGCCGCCCGCATTTTTCGCTAGGCTATCCAGCTTATCCCTTTTCTCTACCAAGTAACACTTTTTCAGAGCTAGCCATAGAACGAAATATGAGTGACACTTGATGATGCGCTAGACACATTGCGCTCCGCTGGAGCGCGGAGATTGGGAGACACTGCGATTCTATTGACATTGCACTCCTCTGGAGTGAAAAGCATTTTACGAAGGAACACCTCCCCAAAGCCTGTCATAGATCCGAAGATGAGTGTTGCTTGCTGAAAGAATTATTCCGACAGGGATAATGGCATGCTATCAAGTAACACTTTTTCAAAACCAGTCTTAGAGAAGGAAATCTGTACCAGAAGGGATCTCTATCGCCCTCCCTATCCGGTCGGTTGATCTGTTAGATTGTGATCCGCAAACTAACAGTTTGCGGTACAAGAGTGTTGCTTGCTGAAAGAATTATTCCGACAGGGATAATGGCGCGCTATCAAGTAACACTCCACATTGCACTCCGCTGGAGTGCAGACGCGGGGAGGAATCGTTTTCTATTGACATTGCACAGGATTTACTATCGCGCTCCTTATTCAGTCGCTTGATCCTATGGAGTGCAGGAATTAGGTTCGTCGCATTCTACAGACATTGGGGATCTCTATCGCAGAATTTGCTATCGCGCGCACAATTCGCTCGCTTAATCTGTTTATCTAGTCGCTTGATTGCGCCTTATAAGGAATGGTGGGCAGTGCCCACCCTACAACTTATCACCCGCTTGATCCTCTGGAGTGAAACCCTTCTACGAAGGACCACCTTCTCAAAGCCTGTCATAAATCCAAATACGAGTGTTACTTGCTGAAAGAATCATTCCGACAGGGATAATGGCACGCTACCAAGTAACACTCGACATTGTGCTCCGCTGGAGCACGGAGATTAGACGCATCACGATTCTATTGACATAGCACTCCGCTGGAGTGCAAAGCATTTTACGAAGGAAAACCTCATCAAAGCCTGGCATAGATTTAAAGACGTAGTGTTACTTGCTGAAAGAAATATTCCGACAGGGATAATGACACGCTTCCAAGGGATTGCAGGTTTTTTCTCGTAAGTGGGGTCAGCCACACTAATGCGTGCCTCCCTCGCCCCTTACTACAACAGATTAATCCCGACCGATTCACTCTCGTACAACTCGCTAAGCATAGTAGGGGAAACCATTTCAGTCGGCAAATCAAACTGAACTTCCCCGTCGCGCAGCCCGATAATCCGCTTAGCAAACTTTAAGGCAAAGTCGACAGCGTGCAGGGACAGTACAATGGTTTCCGCACTCCTCATAATCAACTCCATCACCGTCGTAGCCTGATGCGGATCCACCGAGGAAATCGGTTCGTCAGCCAACAGAATGTCCTCGCCGCGGTACATCGCACGCGCCACAGCTACCCTTTGCTGCTGACCGCCGGACAGTGCGCCTACGCGCTCAAATATCTTTTCGTCCATCCCGAGTTTTGACAGAATCGGGACAATCTCATCCAGAATCTTTTCCTGGGGCTTGATTAGGTTAAGGAGATTGAAGGCGGTGGAATGCCGGTCGAGGCGTCCGATAAAGACGTTGTGGAAGGCAGTGAGTTGCGGTACAAGTGCGTAATGTTGATGTACGAACGATGACTTGCCCGCGACTCTTTCGTACAGTGTGCGGAGCAGCGTGGTTTTCCCCGCCCCGCTGGGACCAATCAGAGCGACTTTTTCCCCGCGGTGAATGCGCAGGGAAACACTTCTCAAGGCGACGTTATTCTCGTAGGCAACACTTTCCTCCTCCAAAGCGAAAAGTGCGGATTCAGCGGATGGCTCCATGGCATGTAAAAAACGGTATGAAGAACGCGACGAGTATTTATAGTAAAACCAATATTATTTATACACTGCAGTAGGTTCGGTTTCCTAACCGGACCGGTCCATATGCAGTTTCGTAGGTGCGGTTGGAAACCGCACCTACCGGAATGCGTGAAAACATGAATGGAATTGACTATAATAACCTTTGGTGCTAGTTAATTGGTACATGATTTTCAATGACATACTATATCTAGGTTGTTAGCAGATCAGGTAGGCGCAACATTTGTCAACCGCGCATAATCGCACATCATCGTGTCAGTATATAGTATGTCATTTATGATTTAAATACTACATATACTAGCACCATTGGTTAATAACCAATGGTGCTAGTTTAGAGGCTGAATTGAGCGATTGATAAAGGGACAAAGCCATCATCTTCAATCGACAGACCGTTCCACTGCACCAAGATATTAAACAAAGCCATTGTAAAGCCGACTCGCGTTTTGAAGTAACTCCAACGTCGATGCATGACTTTCTTAAAATGACACACGAGCGTCAACATGGACAAAATTGTTTCTATCAGCATCCGAGAATTCCACTCACCACGTCGGCACAGACGCAAGTTGGAAGGAAACCAATCTACTTTGGCAAAACCTTCATCGGCAAACACAACCATCTGGTCACTGATTCCATCAACGAGGTGTTGAAAGGCAGTTCCATCATATACATTGGCAGTGTCGCAATCCCAATTGACAATCTGCCCGAGATGGTTGTGTAGCAGGCAAAGTTTTCCGCCTACAATCCATCGTTGATTGGAAATACCTTTGCGCCCGATTTGACGCTTAGAACGTCCTTCTCGACGCGGGTGAATCAATTCAATGCCGTAAGTGTCAATTACGCCGATGAGCGAAGGTGCCGCCATGAACACGTCAATAAGATGTCGATGCCCATCAAACAAACGGAGCAATCGAGTGCGATGGGGTAATCTTGGGAATACGTGTTTGAAATTGTTTGCTATCCAGCGATAGAAGGCGCGATTGCTCACGCCTTTGAGTGCAAAGAGCATGGCAATGGTAACCACTTCGGACGGATAGAGTTTGGCTTGGCTATGCTTACGATTCTTGCCGCGCTGTGAGAGTTTATCATCAACACGACAAAACAATTCTGTGGTAAAATCTTCAATGGTCATGAGTCTAGATTTCCTCCCGTTATTTGATAACTACTGGTACTCAAATTAACGGTAGAATTGAGGAAATCGTCTCATGACCATGACACATTTCGCACCAAAGCAATGCCGAAACGGAATGTTATCCCCATTTACCTCCAAATTTCAAACTAGCACCATTGGTTAATAGAACAGCGAAGTTGAACATACCGTCGTAGCTTTTTCGAAGGTGAAAGCCCGCGTTCGGCGCGTTGATTGATCCTATCCTTGCGGACGGGGATATTCCACGTCCCGCGACGACTTGCTATTTGCGAATAATTCCAACCTCAATCGCGATATCCAAAATAGGTTGGTACAGAGAATTTTCGGCAGGAATAAAACTCGCCCTCGGGAAAGCGTCGAGTATAGCCGGATCATCAATGTCGGTAATTGCCTGCTGCACCTTCTTGGTGAACCCGTCGCCGAACATCTTGTCCACATCTCCGCGAATTGTCCAGTTGTAATCCGGGTACGGCGGCGTGCGCCAGATTACTTGCACCTTCGTCGGGTCTACCTTGCCGGCTTCGACCTCCTTGCGCCAGACTTTGTAATTCATGGCGCCAACCTTATAACTGCCCGACTGCACCAAAGCCAATGTCTTGGAATGGTCGCCGCTGAAACCAACACGCTTGAAAATATTGTCCGGTGTTTTTTCAAATGCCTCTCGGATAAAAAACTCCGGCATGAGGCGCCCCGAGGTAGATCCCTTTGAACCGAAAGTAAAGGTTTTGTCGGCGATATTCTTCGGGAATTTTTCGGAAAACGCCAATCCCGTGCTCGTATTCGCGATGAAATATGAGATGAAATAGGGATCCTCTACCCCTTGAGCAATTGCCACCGATCCCGGCACTCCGAGCCGCGCCTGAACTCCCGAAAGCCCCCCAAACCAAGCGAGTTGTACTTCGTTGTTCTTGAACGCCTGCACCGATGCACTGTACGACTTGACCGGTATATACCTCACTGCGATACCTAACTTTTGCGATAAGTAATCCGCTATTTTGCCGAAACGCTGCTCTAGCCGTGACGTGTCTTGGTCCGGTATAGCCGTGAAAACCAGTTCACGACTCCAAGAGGTAGAGGCACAGAGCGCGGCAATTGTCACAATGACGATAAGTTTCGATGCTTTCTTCGACACGTATTTCATTCAGACAAAGTCTCCTTATTGATCTCAAAGTTCAAAACATGTAACTGTTTAGTCCACCCGTCTGGATTTGCCAATCCACACCGAGCAGGGAGAAAACGCGCCGCGTATGGAAGTACAATGCTAATTTCAACTAATCAGGGCTTATTTGCCCAGAACGGACGTACAATGATAGGATCTCTATCGCGCGAAGATTTCTATGGGATCTCTATCGCCTTCCTTATTCAGTCAGTTGATCACTCGTTATTCACTCGCTTGATCCTATTCAGTCGCTTGATTACTACTACGAACCAAATGATGCACTAAACAGTTACCAAAATATTATCCATTGACAAACGGTTTTTACAAATTGGAACGTGTTGACTTTTTGTGATGTTCCTCTAGTAGCAACTTGGGTTATCTACAAATATGTCAGCCGCTAAAACTTATAGTAGAGCGTCACTCGCGCCATCAAATCCGAGCCCGGTTTCTCACCCACTTCGGGTGAATCGTAGAAGGACATCAACACATTCGGTATGATGTGTACATTCTTCACCGGTCGGTAGTCTAGTCCCGCAATAATCGTATTCGACTTTGCGTCGCCGCTCATTGGCGCGTATTTGATTTTCGGGGCGTCAGGGTTTACGCTCAACATTTTATCGAAGCGCCCAAACACCCAAATTTCATCGGGCTTGACAGCGGCTGCCCCAAAGACGGTCACGCCTTGAATCGTCACATCCTCTTCGCCCTCTCCCTGACCTCGAATCTGGTGGCTGAACTGCACCCCCGCCCGATAGTCGTCCATCTGGTAGCCCAAAAGCCCCATAAAGGTCATGCGATTCATACCGGCGTCCCGCACCTCAAGGTCCACATACCCCTGGGCAATAACGCCTCCGGAAGGTTTCAGCGTCGCAGACAGATACCCTCTCTTATACTTGTCGGTCTCCGCACCCGTGCCTGCACCGTTGCCAATCATCGCGTGATAACTTAGCATGTCCATCCCTGGAACTTTGCCCTTGGCCGCAATTCCCAAGTCCCGGGTACTGCCATACTTCTGCAAGTTAGGCATCGACCTCTCAACCGCTCGGTAACCCCAGAGCTTGGCCAACACGGCGTATGTTGGCACCATGGAGCGTCCCAGATAGATACTGTGTGACGAGTCTTTCGGTGATATTTTCAGATACGCATCCTTCGCATACGGAACATTTTTGCCGCCTTCACCCGCCAAACCGTCCGGACTGTTCATTTCGAAACGCACTCGCGACGAAAACGTCTCGTTCAACTTCTGATCGTACGTCAAGTAGACGCGGCGTGTCCAGAATCCGTTGCGTGATTCCAGGTCTTCGTTGTGATGCGCAGCGATGTAGTAATAATCGCCGAAGTATAAGCCGCTAATTTTTCCACCGCCAGCAAGTGCCGCAGCGGAACTTATCATCAATACAACAGTTGAGATTAGGCTTAGATTACGCCAGTAGCTTGTTTTCAACTTGTAGTCTCCTTTTCAGGTTTTAGAATACCAACTCAAACATTTGTACCCGCGGTGCAAATCAATAGACATCTTTCCAAAATAGATCCATGTAGTTACAGTAATCTTAGAGATTAGAATAACTACACCGTTTGGCAACTTGTCGAGCAATATCTCAGGTTCACAATGGCAGCAATCACATTCCACGTTTTCCCATAGTTGCGATGTTTGCCTCGATAGATGTCTTTGGTAATGCGAAAAATCTTACACCGTCTAACGATGTGCTCAATGGCAACTCTTTGGGTTGCCAACCGTCGGTTGAATTGCTTCGCCTCCCGAGTCAAAGGCTTGCTCTGATATGCCTTGATGGGCGTTGAACTGTTGGCATACCGTTTGGCTATCCCCTGATAACCACTGTCAGCCAACTTCTCAGTGTCAGGAGAAATCGCTACACGGCTTTCCTTCAGGATTCTAAAATCGTGTACACTCCCTTTGCGGCAAACAACCGATAATAGTTCTAACATCGCCAAACATGCAATCAATTGAACTTTTATGGGTTTTTTTTACCGCTGTAGTAGGCACGCTGTCTTCTTGTTGGACGTTCAATCGGTTGCTCGGTGGCATCAATGATGATGGTTTGGAGATTGCTCTCTAATAAGTGCTTTCGGTTCTTCAGCGAAAGCACCTTAACTAACACATCAAGTATCTGATGATAGAGTTTGTTTGCATAAGATTCACTGATACCAAACTCCATGCCTAATCTGGCAAAGGTTGGATAGTGGCGCATATAGGTGAATGTCAACAGAAGGCGATCGGTCAATGCCACCTCCGATTTCTTTCCTCGTTTCTTCATCGGTCGTTCTTCTCGAAGGTTTTCGAGGTAAGCAGCCACACGCTCCAAAATAAGGTTGAAAGCTGCCTTGTCAATACCAACCGCTCGCAGAAATTGATCATCTGACAACTTTACTGCTTTTTCAAATTGACTCATGGGTATCCTTTCTACAACAGAAGATGTTGAAAGGATATAACGGAGAATCAAGCCAAATGGGTGCTTATTTTGGAAAGATGTCTAATACCGTTAGCATGGTGGTAAAGTAAACGGGATATATAATTCTATCTCTCATCGTTTTTGTCAAGCACAAAAATCCGTCAAATTGACCTTCTCGTTGCGATTACTCCGCCCGGGAATCGAATTGTCTTTCTCGAATCCGATTACTATGAATAATATGATACGCCGCAATCCCAAGCGCAACGTGCACATTCAACGACATCACCTTGCCGTACATCGGGATATAAATCGCCATATCGCAGACGGAAATAGTTCGTTTCGCCACTCCGTAATACTCATTCCCCAATACTAGACAGACTTTTTCCGGATATTCAACCTCGTAATAAGGGGCAGAGTTCGAGGCAACCTCTATGGCGCAGCTTGTATATCCGCGTTCCTTGAAACCCTGAATCGCCTGTGATGCGGAATCCGATTGGCTCCAGTTCACGCGCCGATGCGTTCCGCGTCCGATGCCTGCAATCGAAGGATGGGGCGGAATCGGCGTCGTTCCCGTTAGCGCGAGTTCACGCGCATCGCAGGCATCCGCGATTCGGAATGCGGCGCCAACATTGACGGGATCTTCAACATCCTGTAACACGATGACGAGATCAGTTCCGGGATGCTCGACTTGCTTCAGGTAATCCTTGAGCGGTTTGCCGCGCAACTGCTTCAGTCGGCGACTTTCAGAGCCCATAAATCCGTTTGAAATTCTCTCCCAAGATAAGGGCTTCCTCTTCGTCGGTAAAACCGATGTTTCGGATGCCGTTGACGCCGTGCGCAGCCACGCCGGACGGAGCGTTCGATCCAAATACGATGCGATCGGCGCCGACCTGTCCGCCCCGTGCCACACCCTTTACGGAGATCGGTTCTGCTGCCGCGATAAGCGTGGTGCCGAGAAAAATCTTCGGGTTTTCCACCGCCGTGTGCACGGCGTCCCCAATCCACTCGCGGTAACCCATGTGATCCATAATAATTGTCACATTCGGATGGCGAGCTGCGAGAGTCCCGATGAATTCCGGCGAGCACCCGCTCATGGGAGACCCCGAATGAATCGTCGCCGGAATCCCAAGCGAATTTGCAAGTTCCATTACCGGATCAACGCAGGCTGAATCAAGGTGATACCGGTGACCGGCAGCCATCAGCTTAACGGTCCGAGCCCCCTTATCGGCACAGCGTTTGAGGTCGTCCGTTGCAAGGGGCCCCATCGTGGGATTGATGAGGGCGCCCGGGAGAATCCGCGACTCCCCTTTGACCTCCTGCAACAATCCCGCGTTTTCTTCTCTCGGATCGGCCGGCACTCCGCCGATAAACACCACACTGGTGTCAATGCCCGCTTCATCCATCGTGGCGAGAACACCGGCTTTGCCATACGCCTCCTCGTTGAACTCCGCGGGTATATAGGCTTCAAAATCTGCGACGAATTGACTCATGAAACTCTCCTTCCGATGAGGGCTTCAAAACCTTCCATCAAGTGTCAAGAGTGCCAATGTAAAATCACTTTCCACGAACCCGGTGGCATACAGAATGTTTGTCTCATCAACATAAGTATAGGTGTTATAGCCAAAGAAATGATTTATCTCAAATTGAAGCCGAAATGCTCGGCTCAGATCGTAATAAATTCCGCCGCCCCAGTCCGAAATCCGAGCTCGAAAATCGAAGCGTCTATTGTTGGATAAGCTGAGTGCGGCGTTGGCGTAATCGTTGCGTATCACATTCAGGTAAAGGAATCCTTTCGCCTCCCTGTAATTGCGCGGCCGATGATCACGCGTTACAACCACGTCTAGCTCAATTCGATCATCCCAATATGTCTGCGTCGATTCGTCATCTTGGTTGAAACTCCCGCGGAAATCCTCAAACTCGCGTGCACGGTAGAAATTCTTGTCCGACATCCACAGGAGACTCAAGGTATTGGAGATCGCACAGCGGAGGTCTTCATTCAAAAGGTAGGCGCACGTGAGTTTGGTGTTTGCCTCGTTCAGTACGAGTCGCTCGTCAAAGTCGGCACCGCTATAAAGATCGGCGTCAAGATCGTCCTGATTGTCAATCTCTGCATCATGAATCTCGAATGTGTAGCCGAGTTTGGCTTCCACCTCGAAAGCAGACGGAATGAATCCGCCGACAGGAGCAAACGTCCTGAACACGAGGCTCTTCGTGTCGAGAAAGTACAAATTCCCGCTGAAATCAATCGCTTTCAGCTTTAGGTGAGTGTGCAGTTCGTTTTCTCTGCCGAAGCGTATAAGAGTTTTCTCTCTGTATTCACCGTCCGCCGTAAACCGTTGAACTCTGCGGATTCGAGTCCGAAATACACGGTAAGGTAAGCGCCCGAATTGAAACGGATCATGCTGTCGCCTCGGCAAATCCGACCTGTAGTCTAGTTTGTATTTAGCGCTATCTGCCACTAAAATCGATCCGTCATCTCGGGCAAAGATGAGGAATGGTAAGATTAACTGTCCGGCACGATCGCCGTATTGACCAAACGCCATCAGGTATTTCCCGTCGGAATCATATTTCAAGACACGATGCGCGGCTTTGTCGACGAGGTAGAGATTACTATCTCCGTCCGTCGTCATATCCACCGCCTTTATCACCTGCCCCGCTTTGGGTTGAGACACGGGGTAGGTTGCTATGGTACGGCCGTTCGCGTCGAGTTTGTGGATAACTCCGGTGTCTAAAACATAAATGCCTCCGGTTTGGTCGACCGTCAGCAGAAAAGAGCGTTTGACGTCTCCTTGAGGGATGATGAGTGCGTAATTACCCTCCGCATCTAGCCCCGGTACAGCGGCTTCAAGCGGCGCCATCCTTCCCGCACTATTTCGAAGTGGATAGCTGGCAACAAACTTACCCTCCGCATCAAATCGGTGGACACAGGGGCTGTAGTTGAAGATTTTCGGGTCTTCGGTTCCTTCGATCGGAATGAGTATCCAGTCCATCACATAGATGGATCCATCTTTCCCCACAGCGATATCCGTGGGGTTGATTAGTGTAAACTGTTCTGCTTTTGTCTGAATCTCGAATTGGAATCGCCCATCGGCGTTGAGTTTTTGAATCCTGAAATTGTCGGTGTCAGTAATGTAGATTCCTCCCGCTTGATCGAAAGCAATGTACACATTCTCGGCAAACTGCCCTCCCTGTTCCCCTTTTCCCCCAAACTCATGAATGAATTTGACTTCTCGGTGCGCGGGTACGACAGAAGGTATCGCTAAAATCAGAACACCAAACAGGAAGCGTCGGAAGTGCGTCAACTATTGCCTCCACTCGTTCGCAGGTGTTCCAGTTCAGTCATCGTTGGCGCTATCTCCTTGATTCGATCCAAAACGCCATTTACAAATTTCGGGGAGTCGTCGGTACTATAGATCTTGGCAAGTTCGACCGCTTCGTTGATCGAGACCGCGGGAGGTATATCGACGAGATAAAGCAGTTCATACGCGGCACTACGCAAAATGCAGAGATCCACAATCGGCATTCGTTCAAGCGTCCAGTTGTCGGCAGTCGATCGTATTGCTGAGTCAATCGTCTCTCGATGCTCAAACGTACCTTCAACTAGAGGATTGGCGAATTCTCGCACATACTCGGGTGCATTTTCCGATTGCCAGAAAAGCTTCTGAACATAGCCAATCGAATCCCGTGTTATCTCGGCTTGATATAACATTCGTAGAGCACATTCCCGTGCTCTAGTGCGTAGTTTCATCAGTTTCTCGATTTTTCGATTGCGACAATTTAAACGAAGGACGGTTGCTGCCGTGGCACAAGCGATTAAATTTTAACAAGCCAATCATTTGATGTCAATTCATTTGTCCGAACGGACGGAATTACAGTTGCTATGCCATATGAAGAATTCGCCACACTTGATTGGAGCCAAGATTTGGCTGTTGAATAACACTCGATAATAGGTTAACATTTAAGAAACTGCACAGGAAGCGATGACAGGATGGCTATTCCACTGAAACTTGACCAGCTTATTCAGTGCGGTCTAGACGAATCCGACGCATCCAAGATACTTCGGCGGGCAAATTCTCTGCTCTCATCCTTACCCTCCTCAGTATGCTGGCGGCGAATCACCGATGAAGTGTTGACGCCTTCTCACCCATTTGCGCTGCACAAGCTATTGCATGAGTGCGCTTTTTCTGACTGGGACTCATCACGCGAAGGTCCTGCCCCAGCCTGGTTCCCTTCTGATGAACAGGTTCAACAAGCAAATATCACCGGATTGATGGGGGAATTGGGCATTAATTCTTACGGAGATTTCCACACATGGTCGGTCGAGAACCACGCTAGTTTCGTTGAGTTAATGGTCGATAGGTTGGACATTTGCTTTAGTAAACCTTTTGAGACGGTTGTAGATTTGTCGTGCGGTGCAGAATCTCCACAATGGCTCGCGAGGGCTACATTAAATATAGCGGACAGTTGCTTTGGCGCCCCGGGAAATGCTCCCGCAATCGTCTCAAAATCAGAGAAGACGTCCATTTCAAAATTGACGTATGGCGAGCTCGACTCCTTGTCGAACCGAGCCGCCAATTCCTTGGTGGATGCGGGATTCGTTGCAGGAGATGCGATTGCGGTTGACATGCCGATGACGCCGGAGTCGGTTGCCATCTATTTGGGGATTATTAAAGCGGGATGCACGGTTGTATCGGTTGCCGATAGCTTCGCACCGCACGAGGTAGAAACCCGACTCAAAATTGCGGAAACGAAAGCAATTTTTACTCAAGATTACATTTCTCGCGGCGGTAAACGGTTGCCGCTTTACGAGAAAGTGATTGCCTCCGGCGCACCGAAAGCGATCATTCTTTCCTCCGACGGGGAAGAGACATTGCCTCTCAAGATGCGATCTGGAGATGTAGCGTGGGCGCAGTTTCTGAGCGACAGCGATGAATTCAAATCGGTCGCTTGTCACCCGCACGGGCACACGAATATTCTGTTCTCCTCGGGAACCACCGGAACGCCCAAAGCCATACCGTGGACGCATATAACGCCAATCAAGTGTGCGGTTGATGCCCACTTGCATCACGATATTAAGCCAGGAGATGTATTGGCTTGGCCTACCAATCTCGGATGGATGATGGGACCTTGGCTAATTTACGCAAGCCTAATCAACAAGGGGACGATGGCTCTATATGACGGCTTGCCAACAGAACGGGAATTTGGCCAGTTTGTGCAAGATGCAGGTGTTACGATGCTCGGGGTTGTTCCAAGTTTGGTCAGAGCGTGGAAAAACACAATGTGCATGAAAGGGCTTGACTGGAGCAAGATTAAAGCCTTTAGTTCGACCGGCGAATGCTCCAACCGGGAGGATATGCTTTTTCTGATGTCGCTGGCTGAATACAAACCGATCATCGAGTATTGCGGCGGTACGGAAATCGGAGGCGGCTTTATCACGGGTACGCTTATACAACCCGCCGCACCGTCCACCTTCACTACGCCCGCCCTCGGTTCAGACCTTGTGATTCTTGATGCGGAGGGAGAATCCACGGACAACGGCGAAGTTTTTCTTGTACCTCCCTCCATGGGGTTTTCTACAGAACTGTTGAAAAGCGACCATCACAGAGTGTACTTTGAAGATACGCCCTCGCTGCCCGATACAGCGCCGCTTCGCCGCCACGGCGATCAGATTGAACGGCTCGCAGGAGGCTTTTTTCGGGCACATGGCCGCGTAGACGACACAATGAACTTGGGCGGGATTAAAGTCAGCTCGGCGGAGATTGAACAGGTGCTCAATGCCGTAAGCGGTGTTCGTGAAACCGCAGCCGTGGCTATATCTCCCAAAGATGGAGGACCTAGCCAACTGGTAATTCACGCTGTCCTGTTACCAGAGGCATATCCGGATAAGGCCTCATTAAGAGCCGCTCTCAGAGCGGCAATTCGCGAGCAACTCAACCCCTTATATAGAATTCACGATGTAGTAATTCGTGATTCATTGCCACGGACGGCATCCAACAAAATTATGCGGCGCCTCCTTCGCGACGAAAGTACTACAAAGCCTAACGCCTGAGCACGGGCTTGTATGGAAATCCTGCATTTAACTCATCGCTCCAGCGGAGCACGGTATGTGAGGTACTTCCGAAAAAAGCCGACCGATGTGAGGTATCCAATCGTTATTCCCAACAGACTCCTCACTCATGCCTCAATTTCTCCAAACCAGTTTCGTTTTACAACAAGGAGACAACTATGTGCGGCAGATTCACTCTTGCCACGGACCCAATGAATTTCATAAGATTCCTCCTTGAATACGACACGTCCGACGCCTTCACGCCTCGTTACAACATTGCACCAACACAACCAGTCGCTGTTGTGCCGAACAACGGCACTGAAAGAATCGAATTCTTCCGTTGGGGGCTCATTCCACCGTGGGCAAAAGACCCAAAAATCGGCAATCGTATGATAAACGCGCGGGCAGAGACACTTTCCGAAAAACCGTCGTTCCGAAACGCCTACAGACGTCGCCGCTGCCTCGTCCTTGCTGACGGCTATTACGAATGGCGAAAAGAGCCCGGTGGTGGAGCCAAGACGCCGTTTTACATCCGGATGGCATCGGAAAAACCTTTTGCTTTTGCCGGGCTTTGGGAAGCTTGGCGGCCGCAGGGTGAAGCTGAACCCGTGCTGTCGTGCTCAATTATCACCTGTCCCGCAAACGAAATGTTGCGGCCAATCCACCACCGAATGCCGGCTATCTTGGACCAAGACGCCTATGACTTGTGGCTGAATCCGGTCGAATGTCCTCCCGCTGCGCTGAATCACCTTCTCACGCCGTATCCCCCGGAAGAGATGGAGGCTTTTGCAGTCTCACGCCTAGTGAACCAACCAAAAAATGACTCGTCCGAATGCATCCTGCCCGTTTGAGTAATCCCAACTGGCAAATTTGACACCTAATAATCTTGGTCTTGAAATACTTTCGATTGAGAAACACGAACCACATTAACGAAATTGCAATCCGTGAAGAAAGGAGGAAAATCTGTAACAAATAAGGACAATACTACGTGAAGGCTGCTGTAGATTCTTTTCACCGTCATTATTCGTAGAATCACGTAGAATCTGGATGCGCATTTATGTGGAAACTTCTGCCAACACCGAGTTTGTTTCTATTTGTAATTCTTAATTTTACGCTTCTTGCAGAGGACGGGGTAGATCCGACGGGAGATGAAGCGAGCCAGTTCAAACTCCCCGTCATCTCCCTGCTCCACCGATCGGAGAAATACCAACTTAAAGATCTTGCGACGTCATTTGCTCTGAAATACCTACCCATCATAAGAAACAGCGAAACACTGAGTGTTAACGGCAAAAACTCGCCGGGAATTGACTACCAGATTGACTACCGCGAAGGTGCAATCACGCTCCAACGTGATTTCCCGGATAACGCGCTTCTTAAGATTACCTACCAAACCTTTCCCTTCCCTATCAAGAAACTGTACAGACGAGATCTTTTCCGCAGGGAAGCACTAAGTGAAGAGGTGCGACCTAGCGCTGACCGAGACATGATATTGCCTAGGAGAACTCCTGTCGGACCGGCAACCGCGCCCTCCAACTACATGTTACGGGATCGCAGAGATTCGGAATTTCTGTTGGAAGCAACCGATCGCTGTCTCAAAACCGGGAGTTACGCATTAGCGTTGACGGAAAGGTGTCCGAAAACGTTAGCGTGATTGCATCGCTATCGGACCAAGACTTCCGATTCAAGCAAGCGGTACAACCGAGGATATTCAGGATATCGATGAAAAACTCATCCGTATTACAAGCCCAAATGTCACTGCGACGTTAGGCGATTTCGAAGGCTCTCTCGGAGATTCGGAGTTCATCTTTTTCCCGCGGGCTCTGGAAGGGGTGCAAGTTGAAGGAGAATTCAAGTGGGGAAAGTTTCACCTCATACCGAGCAGCATTCCAAAAGGTCAATCCACAAGCAAGATTATTCGAGGTGAAGAGGGACGTAGCGAGTATCGAATCGATGCCGACGGCGAATCGTCGTGGTAAAAGCCGGAAGCGAGATTGTCTGGCTCAACGGCGAGCGTATGCGGCGTGGGAAGAATAATGATTACGTTATCCGCGAGTACGGCGACCCGACAATCGAGTTCACGAATAAACACCTTATCACAAGCAATGATGTCATTCGCGTCGACTTCGAGTTCATCCCGGAAGACCGAGCTTACCAACGAAATCTTTACGGCGCGAGTGGTTCCCTTAATCTGCCCGGAGATCGCGTTATCCTTGGGGCCGCGTACGCCGTTGAGTCAGACTTGGACGACATCGAAAATGCATTCATTGTTATCAGCGACCAAGATTTGGTCAATTTCCGCCGAAACGAGTTGGATCCTGATGGCGATGGGAAACCGCTTATTCCGCCGGAAAAACACAGCGTGTGGGGATTGGACGGAGCTCTTAATCTCAACGATCAAACCTCCGTTACAGGGGAAATTGCCTTCAGCGCGCACGACAAAAACACCTTTTCCGGTGTAGATTCGAAGGTAGTCAGCCGTGCGTGGAAAATCCTTGCACTTTCGTCCTACGATAAAGTCCGGTTACACCTCGACGTTCGATCTCTTGACGCCGACTTTGTGCCGGTTGGCGCATCAAGTACCAATCGCTCCCGTTTTCAGTACGCAGAACAGTACAAGCGGGAGCGATTCGATGACCTCTATCTGCTTGAGGATCGGGCGCCACGCCAATCCCCGGACGAACGATCACTCGACTTCGACCTCCAATTCAAGCCATTCACGTGGTTGGGGCTTAACTCCGGACTTGGACGAACAGAGGAACGTTTCAGCGCAGCTCCCGCCGGAAGCACAAAACCAGAGAAGCAGGACGCGAATAACAGCGAATCTGTTCCACCCGCCTCGGGGGACGAGATAACAATCCGTAATAACTTGAACTGGGCTGTCGATTTCAGCCCCCGAAAGATTCCTCGACTAAAATGGAATGTGCGCAGAAGCGCCTCCAAAATCAGGGGAACTGACCAGTTTCGCAAAGAACACCAACAGTGGAATCTCGTCCATAGACTTCGGGCATTAAACCTGACTGCAGCAACCGAACAGTTGGAATCTTTGGATCTTGATTACGCCGACGGCGCCAACCTTAACCGAAGGCGGAATATTTCCACGGGTCGCATGGACGTCGTCAAATTCAAATGGGCATCGCTCAATTCTTTATACTCAATCGAAAAGTCGTTTGGAAAACAGGAGCTACTCACAGTCGACGGGGAAACGTTAGCCTTCTCAGACTGGAACCTCCAAACTACTGCACGAACATGGACAGTTGGCTTTTATTCACAACCTCGCAAATGGGCAAATCTGACGTCCAATATCTCTCGCCGCGTGTTTGAAGCGCGACACAAACTAAACACCGACTCAACAACACAGCTAGCCGACATCAGTGTGCGCCTCACCCCTTTTAACCGTGCCTTGTTCGGTGAGATTACCTACGAACTCGATAAGAAGTTAGCCACGGAACGACGAGAAATATATTCCAATATCAACCCGTTCACGGGAAGAGAAATTGAGCCTGGAGAAGGGTTTTATGTCAAAATTGACGAACTGCACTACAGGGAAGATTCCGAGGAAGGGAACTACATAAAGATTATCCAGAATGTTGACGACAAACCCGTTTCGGCGATTGATGCCAAACTGAGATTACGCTTTCGTCCTCGGCAGATTTTTTCCCGGCGAAGACGAGCTGGCCGATTTTCGACCTCAAGACTTGGAATTCTGCCGACCGACTCTAAACTCCCACCTCGCAACAGAATTACAGCATTGGAAGAGGAATCACCAAAACGTACAACTGTACTGATGTGGTTGGCGGAAGCCATCAGCGGCGAAATCCGGTTTGACATTCGGGAGGAACAGGAAGAAGCGGATTCCGCGTCACTATACCTACTCCGCGATTTGCGTAACAATCACACCCTTTTTGGACAGGAACGGCAACGCTATCAGCTCAAATTCTCGCCGTCAACCACATTGAACCTGAACCTGAATTACAATCGAAGTCAGACCCTGAACAGGCGTGTCAACAACAGAGAACGATGGCGGAATAACCGCGAATGGGACATCAACTTGACGCTGAACCCCACACGCCGAATATCATTCGTTGGGGGCTGGGAGCAGCGCCGCGAACAGGAACAGTTTAGTCAACTCATGAATGAAGTCGGATTGTCCGATCGAATATCCGATCTGGTGCAATTTGAGCGAAGGCGGGAAATCGACTTTCGGTACGAATTCAACCGCGCTCTTCGGATCAGTATGGCTGGCGGCTATGAAACGACCTCGGATCTTGAGAAATTGGGGGATGAACCGGAAGCTCATACGCGGACATTCTCAATCGAAAACCGAATGATTTACTCTCTAATCCGTAAGGGTCGAATCGAATTCAACTACCGACTCGGTTTTGGGAGTAGCACAGGTGGGATTCCATTCACCCGATATCACTTCCACGAGGGAGTGAGCCACGAGATTCGAGCGAACGCGGAATATAAAGTGCGGAAAGTGACGGATCTATTACTACGACTTAAATATCGACTACTCTCAACAGAGCAGGATTCACCTGAACATCGGCTCGAGATGGAAATGGTGGCAGAACTGTGATCCATTCTAAGCAAGTTAGGCTATAGAAAACCGCTCCGTCCGAAATCTATAGTCATTTCAACTAAGAATTACACATTTAGGAATAGCTAGTTCGATCTGCAGTAACGCAGTTTGTCGCGTATCTTTTGTAGGAACGAGTTCTGTTCGCGACCTGGAGGTCGCTCCTACAGG
>CBDDPW010000014.1:0-19406 GCA_965232535.1 Candidatus Poribacteria bacterium | reverse complement strand
GCCGCGTGTGCGAAACCGATGTGGCACGGTATCAGAACTTCCTGGGACAGTTGCCAATTGTCTGTAAAGCCGGGACGGTTGTCGTTGTTCACCACGGCATTTGGCATTGCGGGCAGCCGAATCTGACCGATCAGACGAGGTATATGTTTAAGCTCAGGCTCAACCCAACCGTTCGGCAACTCTGTTTGTGGAATACGGACGATATAGATGACCCGTCGATACCCGGGATTCTCAGTCGCAATCACGAATGGTACGGCAACGAAGTGCGATTAGAAATTGTCAATCGAATCAAGTTCTGGCGATTTTTGACCGGCGACAGCAGGTTTGACGTCAGCTATTGGCTTTCCCGTCTCGAGAACCTTCCCGAGAATGTCCTAGAAGCGGCTTGAGCTAGTACCTAAGGTTTGAAAACCGACCCAAGTAGCTACCTATCGTAAGTGCTGAGATATGTGCTTCTTTCGAGTGTTTGTATATTTGTTCGGCTACTATACCGCTCGCGGGTTGGTATGGACGGGATACCCAAGGCAGGATGGTCTATCGTGCTAACTAATCGTTAGCTTGATCAATTTCGATTCGATCTCCCTCCGATAGGAGGCCTGCCTCATACACTTTCATGACCTCAAGCGCGAATTCCAGTGAGCCTTTTTGGGCGGGTGTCGACTTTAGAACACAGTCGCAAAAATACCGCATTTCGTTGTAGAAGCCCTGCTTGAACAGCGCTTTGTTTTCCAAGGTGGCAACGCAGTTTTGTGCCTCCCAGACGATAGCGCCGCCATCAAAGCCCTCCGGTGCGTACGTCGTCGTCCGTCCAAAATCGGGGATTATGCCCCGTTGAAGAGTAACGCTCAGATTACTGTCGATGACAACGTGGCAGCTACCTCCGAAGAAACTGTAGCTTTCCAAGGGTTGTGAATCAGCCAAATGGAAGTTGCCGATGGCGCCGGTTGCGAACTCAAGGACGCACACACCTCCGGCGGGGTTCCCGCGGTGAACAGTCACCGCAGACACTTTGCCGCCAACAGCAAGAAGCAGGGAAAGCGGGTGGCAACCATTTTGCAACCAGTTGGTGTGTTGAAACTCTCGAAGGATGTGCCTTCCATTTGCCGGTAGGGTCATGGGATAAACCGCCAAGGCACTCACGAGCGGAGCATAGGCTTCGGTCGAGAATACCTCAACGACCTTTTCGGTAGATGGCATGAAGGCTTTTTTGAATCCGACAACTGCAACATTGTCTTTGCGGCAACGAATCATCGCCTCAACTTCTGAAACGTTCAATCCGGGAGGTTTTTCAAGCCAGACGTTCAGACCTGCGTCAAACGCACCGCACGTCAAATCCAAGAATGTTCGAGGCGGTGTGCACAGAAAGACAGCATCCAGATCCTCGTTACTGTACATTGTCTTTGCGTTGTCATAATATGCCGACGCGCCGTATTGTGTTGCGGTAAGTTTTGCGCGCTGCAAGTCAATGTCACACACGGCGGCAAGTGACACGGGGAGGAAAGTCATTGTAGGCAGGATATTTCGATAGGCATGCGAACCTACGCCGACAAGACCAACTTTCAGTTTCTTTTCGAATTCCCGTTGCTCATTCATTTTAAACTTCTCCGTGGTTCAAGTACGGTGGGCTTGGCGTAATTTACTCGCCGGGATATGCAAGGTTACGCTCACGCGCCCTTTAGGCATGTTGACTCGGCTAGCGACGTAAGAAGAGATAGTATAGTATCACGAAACTGATTAAAATGTTTAAACCAAATGTGGGTTCTGAAAAATAGATCTCACTCCTACGACAACAAAAATGCGAGGGAACGGAAAAGAAGGAATACAACACCACCGTTCTAACCAAGAGGTGTATTGACTCAGGTTGGTAGTAGGTTTTGGGGGTTGACAATCAACATTGGCTGAAATCTGATTTACCGGATCATGGCATTAGGTAAATGGTCTGCGGCTAGTTGCGCATGATGAGTTGACTAAGCTGCTATCTTGAGGCCCAATAGGATTCGGGGAAGATCCAAGATTTCAAGATTGAACTTGATTTAGACATGTGTTAAACACATCCAGAGAAACCAGTTAGGGATGGCACAGGAAAAGAGGAGGTCATATGGCTTCAGCAACGCTCACAGATGTTAACGACGATGAGTCGCTTCGATTTCCTTGGGGCGCGATCAAATGGCTATGTAACGATGAGATTGATTCGCAGGCTGAGATGACCTTCGGATTGGTTTTTCTGAACGTAGGTGAATCGAACCCCATGCACTTTCACCCGAATTGTGAAGAACTCCTATATATAATATCAGGGGAGTGCGATCACCGCCTTGGCGATGAAACATTTCCGATGAAGGCGGGAACGATGATCCGAATACCGCGCGGCGTGAAACACAATGCGGTCAATACGGGCTGGCAACCGGTAACCATGATTGTGTGCTATTCCGCCGCGGATCGCCAAACCGTTTTTTGCGATGAAGACGGGACCACGCCGTCAGCTAATGGGTGAGAACTTGGGAGGTTGTACGGATTTTTCTTCCTGCTTTGTGATGAAGGCAGGTAGGCGGCCGTTCCACCGCCTGCAATTAGATTGACAATGAAAAAAGGTATTCCAATGCGCGTATTTCGGGTTATTCTAGCGGCGTTTTGATAGCGTTAATTGTCGTATTCGGCACCATCTTCATCGGGATCGGCTTCGTCGGCGGGGTAGTGCTCGCTTCCTGGGAAGACATCAAGGAGGTAAATCTTCAGCAACTTGAATACAGGAAAGATGTTGACACGTGGCAGCAACATCTTGAAATATACTCTTCCATCTGTACGGTGCAACGCGGAGATTCGATCGACTTTCTGCTAAGGAAACTTCAGCGTCTAGGCTACGAAGAAACGCAACAGGGCTATATTAAACCCAGCGAGCCCGGTCAACTTACCAGGACTTTCGGTTCGTCGCGGACTTCGGGGATCATGTGGATATATCTCCTTGGTTTCCACTACCCATATTCGGACCGGAAACCGTATAGAGTAGAAATTGATGTGCGCGATCGAAAGGTTGAATCCATCCGCAACGATCTGGGCGAATATATGACCAGTTTTGACTTGCAACCGGAATTGATTAGTGAGCTTTACGGCAAGGATGATGGGGCACGCGAACTCATTTCGCTTTCGGACATGCCGGACACGCTGTTGAAGGCGTTCCTCGCCGTGGAAGACAAGCGGTTTTACCAACATTGGGGTGTTGACATCATAGCTATAGGCCGTGCGCTTCTCCGAAACATTCAGGATGGCACGCTACAGGGCGCAAGCACAATTACGCAGCAACTTACTCGAAATATTTATCTTGACCGCCAGAAGCGGATTCTGCGCAAAATCAAAGAGGCACTTCTTGCCGTGCGAATCGAGCGAGCTTTTTCCAAGGACGAAATATTCGAACGGTACCTAAATCTAATTAACCTGGGACGCTACGGTTCTCGGGAAGTATTCGGTGTCCAAGAAGCCGCGAACAGTTACTTCGGAAAGCCCGTCTGGGAACTCGAAGTGCAAGAATGCGCGACACTTGCGGGCATACCCAAGTCGCCAACACTTTATTCACCGATCCGCAACCCCAGGGAATCGATGAACCGTCGTAATCTTGTTCTGGAACTGATGCGAAACGCGAAATACATTTCGCAGGATACCTACGAAATGAGCCTGGCTACACCTCTCGCGGTTGACTCGCCCGAGGACAACCAAAGACGGGAGGCTGGGCATTTTATCGAATACGTTCATCAACAACTGGCGGACATGGAGCACCTCAAAGATCGGTTGTACAACCAGGGGTTGAAGGTGTATACCACGCTGGATATGTCCATGCAGGAGGTCGCCGAGAAAGCGGTGGCGGATCACCTACGGCATCTGGACAAGGGCTTTTCAAGTCTGCCCGACTACGACGGCAACAAACTTAATCCCAACGGGATTGATCCGAGGGAGAACTACCTGCAAGCGGCGCTGGTTGCCTTTGAACCCCAGACCGGGTATATCAAATCGATGGTAGGGGGACGCGACTACTATATCGCCCGTGGAGAGTTCAACTTCTTTAATCGCGCGGCAAATGCGCTCCGACAGCCAGGGTCTGCTTTCAAACCGATTGTACTCGCAGCTTTCTTTAATCTACCGGTCCCGTTGGCGAACCCAGCAACCGTTGTCCGAGATGAGGCGTGGTCTTCCATTAGCAAATCGTGGAAGAAATGGACGCCGCGAAATTACACAGATAGATACTTCGGGGATGTCACGTTACGCACCGTCCTTGAGAAGTCGATTAATGTTGCAACCGCAAAATTAATGAACGATCCCAATACGGTTAAACTAAGCGACGAGAAGGACGGGATTCGACGGACAATTGCCTTCGCCAAGCGCTTGGGAATCGAAAGCAAACTGCCGGAATATCCCTCGCTTTCTCTGGGCGCAGGCGATGTGACATTGCTTGAACTTACCGCAGCCTACTCGGTTTTTGCCAACGGCGGAATACGTGCGCAGCCTTGCAGCATTCAATATATCGAAGACCGTAACGGCGAGCTTCTATATGAGAACGAAATGAAACCCAAGAGAGTAGTTGCGGAGAGCGTGTCCTTTGTAATTACGAATGTAATGAAGGGCGTAATCGAGAACGGAACCGGCAGAAGAGCAATTCGAACTGGATTACGGCGGCCGGCTGCCGGCAAAACCGGTACGACGGATGACTACAAAGATGCTTGGTTTGTAGGGTACACGCCGCGTCTTGCTGCCGGCGTGTGGGTGGGGTTTGACGATTCCCAGAAGAAGAACAGGAGAAGCCAGGGGGAGGGCGCCAAAGCCGCATTACCGATCTGGGCGCGATTTATGATTGAAGGGGCGAGGGGACCTATCGAGGACTTCCGTGAACCCCCTGGGGTTGCATTCCACGAAATTGACAAAGAAACAGGTTTGCTAAAGTACCCCGGAAAGTGCAATCCCGAGAATGTTATCCGCGAGGCGTTTCTTGAAGGCTATGCCCCTACCATGCTGTGTACAGCGCACAACTGATGCTTGCGTAACCAGCCCCGTTCGTTCAGACTGATCCCCTGCAAAAGCGTTGATGGGGCGTGACGCGGGGATTAGCTCTTAGAACCTGTTTGAAAAGTTATGTCGAGTAGAATCATGCGTCTCGAAACCGAGTTTTTTCCTCAAAACTTGGTTTCTTTCTACCACAATTCTGCAGGTCGCGCAGTGCGCGCATTACAAATCGTACTTTTCAAACAGGTTCTTACTGCCAATAGCACTCTGACAATTCTATAAACCGACAGGTGTGAGTCCTGTATGCGAGATTTTCTGATTCAGCGACAGTAAATCTAATTCTTCTGGCTTTTGCTTCTTCGGGGATTGCCCGCTGTGTTCTTATGGTGGAGGAATTGATAGAACTCGAACATTGTCTCTTTGTCTTTTTCGGGTAGTTCGGTTATTCCTCTAAGCATCATACCGACTTTGGGATCTGCCAACAAATCATCGTAACGACTGCGCGGCTTGCCGAATAGATAGTCGGTTGTCACCTTCAGAGCCTCTGCCAAACTCGGAACTGTGTCGAAAGAGGGTTTTCTTGCGCCCGATTCAAATTGTGAAATCGCAGCGGGCGTAATATTGGCTGCTTTGGCAAGTCCTGTCTGTGTCAAATTGAGTTCACGACGACGCTTTCTAATCCGTGAAACAACGTTTTCCATCGGTAGTACCTTTCGCTGTGAACATCCAACCACTCGTCAGCAACGAGACACAGTGCTGACACGTGTGATGTAAGTTAAAACATGCGAAGTTTCCCATTACAACGTTAATACTAGACAAACGATACGAGAAATTTTCTTCCTCCCGCCGGTCACCGTCTTCATTCCCGTGCAAAGATCGGCACATCTCCATCAGCCGGTTGCGTTGCCGCGGCCATACCACAGAGATTCTCGCCCGCGTAAGATCTTCTACGGGGGGCGCTATTTGCTTGATTGATCTATTCGTTCCGTTGAGTAATCCTTGTTGGCACGAGATTCACTCGCTTGATTACTGTTCACTCGTTCATTAGCCGAGCACCCTACAAACTATGGCGATGGCGCTCCTCCGGATCGCAACGCACGGCTGCCAAACCACTACTCACATAACACTCTGCCGATGGGTACGACGCGAACGCCGCATACAGAGTTCATAGAACAGTGCGTGAGAGGGTTACTATCGACGAAACTACCTGTGGGAACTCTATCACGCTTGATTCGCTATCAGCACCTTCAATCGCCTCCGGCAAATAGATGTCGCAACTATTGAACGATTAAGTTATAGCGGCGGTAAGTGTTTAAAGTCTTGTAGGTAGTATTACCATTTCGCTTGAATAACAGTGCATATAGTGCTTTCCATATACTATTGTGACAATTGTTTCCCTTCACACCGAACTCCGTAGGCGGGAATCAAGCGACCGAAAAGGGAGCGCGATAGAGATCCCCTTGCCCCGCTTTGGACAGACTTGATTGACGCTATTAATGCACTGCTAGCATATAGAAATGGTATAAGTCCCCTCGCCTGAACATCCGTGTAATGAGATCAGAATTTTAGCCGCACGGCACCCAAAGCTGTCAATAGTGTGTGATTCTTGAGCGGAACTTGCACGAAATCTTTGTGTATCCGTCGCTTTTGTGTCTTGACAAGGTAAAACGACTATGATAGAATCAGATAAGTTGGGAACGGTGATTGTAATCCTTTGCGCCTACAGAGTCCTTTGGGAGGAAGCAGGATGGCTAGAGCAGCAACATTTTGTGCAATGTTGTCATTTGGTTTGTTTATCTTGTCTATGGTCGTGCCCGCCAGCAGTTCCGCCGATGGGGAGCAGACCTTAGGGCTCTCCGAGACTGCGGTGAAGATTCGTGACGAAGTTTCCGTTGGTGGCATGCGGAAAGACATCGCTCGGCTTTCCAGTCTCTCCACGCGTGTTACAGGCTATGACGAAGCGGCAAACGGTGCCAAATATGTCTTCGATCGTTTTGTTGAAATAGGCTTACAGAATATCGAGGCGCGCGGTTTTGAAGTAACCGTGCCGATTGACGCAGAGGATGGAAGGCTTGAACTACTCTCGTCGGATGGAGCGGTGATCAAGAGCGTCAAAATCTCCCCCTGCTGGCCCAACCTCGTACGGACCTCCCTTCTTCCTGACGGAATTAAGCATTTTGTCGATTCCGATGAAACCCTTGAAGAGATTGCTGAATCCTACCAAGTCGAGGTTCAATCTATTCTCACCAATCCCCGCAATCAGTATCTACGGGATCAGGCGACTGACGGTCGTGACAATGACAGTGACGGCGACGTTGATGAAGCAGGTGAATTCGCACTGATTGAGGGGAATACCGTGTTCATTCCTACGGGCGGATTAACGGCGCCGTTGTTGTACGCCGGCGATGCCGAGCTTGTTGATTTCAACGGATTGGATGTCGGCGGATTTTGGTACGATGTGCAGCCCGGCGACACTCTCGATAATGTTTCGCGTCGCTTCCGAGTGAGTCGAGGAAGCATTACCGATGACGTTCTGAACGGGCACCTGCAAAAGACGGAAGACGGAATCGACAATGATGAAGATTCCGAAGTAGACGAATATGGAGAAATTCCGCCGCTAGAAGAAATCGCCCATTGGGGTAACGACGGAATTGACAATGACGGTGACGGTTATGTGGACGAAGTTCCCGGCGATGACAGAGATAGCGTAGACAATAATGGAGACGGGCAGACTGATGAGCCGGGCGAGTTCGTGGCGGCCGGCGAGTCCAGCATCTTCATCCCGCAAGGAAGCATTGTTCTCATAGACTTCAATTCCGGCACTCGCTGGATTAACGCCGCAATGTTGGGAGCCAAAGCGGCGATTTTCATCCAACCGGAGACCTCTATCCGCGGTGAAGCGGAGAACAAATTTCTGACGGTTCCCGCCAACATTCCTCGCTTCTGGATTTCCAAGGAGGACGCCGAGGAACTCCGGGAAATGATAGCCCAGGAAAATATATCCGCTCGTTTAACCTGTACCATGACGTGGGAACGTCGTACGGGACAAAATATCCGCGGGTTCCTTGAAGGCGGCGACCCTGTATTGAAAGATGAACTCGTCGTCCTTACGGCCTACTACGATTCGATGTCAATCGTCCCCGCCATGGCTCCCGGCGCTGATCCGACAGGCGGCATTGCCGCACTGCTTGAATTGGCGCGCATCTTCAGCCTCGATGAATTCCGCCCCGGACGCTCCATGCTGTTCGTTGCGACCGACGCGCACTTCCAAGGCTTGACGGGAATGCGAGCTTTCATGGAGGGAATCGGGCAGGACACCGTAGGCGGAGCTACGGATTCACCGGGGACGCCTACGATGCAGGGTCTACGTCGGGGTTTGTCCGCCGACATGTTTGAATTCCAGGAACTAGGGCGGAAGCTGCTACTCTCCATTGACCGGAGCGTATTGGTGGACTTGCCTCCGGATTTCTACTACGATGTCCACAAGATTGAAGCGGATCTTGATTCACTGGCAACGACCCTCGGCGCTTTGTCCGGGACCCAAGGAAAAATCAGCTCTCTCCGCAACGCTCAACGCGACTTCAAAGAGAAACAGAAGAAAAAAGTCGAAACCACGAAAAAACGTGAGAAACAGGGTTTTACGGCGGAGGAAAAATCGCGTCTTGAAACATACCTGGCTTCCTTCAAGAAAAATTCTCTACAAACAACTCACTTTCTACGTGACCTCGTATCACGGGTAGATCGACTTCGATCACAGGCATTGGAGGAATCTCGAAAAGCGCAGCGGGAGTTGCTTGAAAACGTGGCGCTGCCTATGGCGTATCTTGATGTCTGGGCGCTTGAACAGATGCAAAGGGATCTTGAGGAAAATCGGATTTCGGACAGTTTTTCGCGTGAACCCTCAGAATCATACGTCTTGCCTAGAAGGGTCGGCGACGCGTACGAGCTTCCAATCAATGCCGCCGGCGATACGCTGCTCCGGGAATACGTCAACATTCTCTCCGAGTATCTGGAAGGGTGGGAGCTGGGTGATTCTCGAAAGTTTGCGCTTCAATACACCCAGGAAAAGCTGCTTGACCGCCACCTGGATTTTCACGGTCTTCAGCAGGCTAAGAAATCTCGAAAGATCGCCAATAGAGCCACTCAACCGTTGGCGGACTACATCGCCCTTGAACGAGAGATGTTAGAACGAGCATTGGCGAAGATTCCCGACAGCGTTGACGCTGAAAACCAAATTAAATCGGCGATCACGCAACTTGCTACCAACCCCGCATATTATCCGCCGGAAGTCATCTCAGAGCTGAATCAATATTTGAGTCAACCGACCGTTGAGCGCTTGCATCGCACTCAGACCGGACTGCAGCAAAAGCTAAGAGAGGCGAGGACCACCGAAACAGATGATGCTTCACATGCGATTCTAGTCGCCGACTTTGCCAAGGACAAGCAGTCCATCTTTGAGACGGCGCTGCGGAATGCGCGATTGGAAAAGAACCGGATCCGGAATCTACTACGAAATCACGGAGAGTTGGTGCGCGCCTATCTGGCGGAAGAGGAGCAGGTGCTTCGTCACTATTTATCGGAGGATGAAGTAGATCAGACTGTTGAAGCGCGTTCCCAGATCTTTGCCCACCTGTCCGAAGAGATGCTTCTTTCCTACGTGCAAAGAAAGGCTGCGAATGACGTTGTTGAGCTAAACAATCTACTGAACCGATTGGATACGCTAGATCGTGATCTTAGCGAGGAGACAAAGATTCTTCTGCGTGACAACATGCTCACGCTCAGGAATTCCCGGTTTCGCAACCTTCAAAGCCGCATCGAGAAGATCGCCCGAATCAGTAAGTCTGAGTACAACCGCAAGATTTCTCAGATAGAGCAAGCCATAACCCTCCAAGATCTCTTCAACCGCTACTACACCTCCCTCTTCATATCAATAGACCTCTCCACCCAGAGCGACAAATTCGGCGTATTCAATAAAGGTTGGTTCTACAATCAGCAGCCCGAATTTGTTCTGCGGCGGGAGTTTGCGTCGATCGGCAACAAACTCGCGGAGTATGCGGAGGACGCGGACTTCGGCGCACGAATCCGAAACCTGTGGACGTTCACCGATGATCAGATTCGGCAAGGCGTGTTGGATAATCAGTGGACCGTCGCGGGAACCATAGAATCAAAAGCGGCGGTGGAAGGCAAGACGCTCGAAACGCTTGTCAGCGAGCATTTTGACACACTCGTCAAACTCTCCGGAGTCTCACGTTTGATGAAGATTCAGTTTGAGCAGATGCGGGATCGCGGAGAACCGTCCGAGGATATGGTCAAGGATATGGACTACATCCGGCAGGAGGTCGAACGATTTATCCGTAACGACGTGCGGACGGCACGAAAAAACCGGAAGAATAGTATTCGGTTGCTAAATCGGCTTAACGCGATGCTGCAGCTAAGGCATGAGGATGCTTCGACACTATCACAGGATGAAATTGAGGACATAAAATCTTTGATTGGACTCGTCGGTCTCGGAGGAGAAACAAACTTCGTGAATGCGATCTCCGCCAGCGGCGGAAAAACGTGGCAGACGTACATACCCGGGAAGATCGCCTTCGACAGCGAGGTTGCCACGCTAACCGGCAAAACCGGAATTGCATTCGCCACGATTGAAGACGCACGAATCCTTACCGATACTCCGTTGGATACGATTGATCGAATGCATGTGGAGGAAGATGGAAATCTACACCAACAGGTCAAAACGCTGGCAGCCATATTGGTACAAGCTATGCGTGACCCGAAGATGCCCACAGCCGCCAAGGTCGGAAACTTTTACTGTAATCTATTCGGGGATGTAGTAGAGTTTGATGCCCGTGAGAGCGCCTTGCCCAATAAACCGGTTCCTTATCCAATCTTGACGTTGCGACGCAAACACAAGACGATGATGGGCGTTAGAGGCGACCTGTTCACCATGGGAGACAACAAGGGTAACTTTGAGGTCGCCGGACTGGCAATGGAGGGGCGTGCGACGCATCGAATCGCCGGCACTCAAGAGGTAGAAGCGTATATTCTCGATCCCGACTCCGGAGATATTGTTTACGCGCCGGACCTCGGAAACTACGGCGCCAAGTTACTGCCCAATAAAGTTCCGATTGACACGCGCCGCCGCGGTTGTCGCGTCGTCGTGTTTCCATGCGTGTCAACGACCATTTACGACCTGGTTGACCAGCGTTATTTGCGCACCTTGCGCGAGCTCCAAGTCTACGAAGCCGCATCGGATAGCGCTCCGGAGAAATATGGGATTTCCAAACCCTGGCAGCAAGAGGGCGTTTCAGCCGCCGAACCTATTGCGCTCGTCTATTCCGAGCCGGACGAACGCATTAAGATCGGTATGGCGTATGGACAGATTGGGAAACGGTTGTTGTTGATTAAGGCGACGAAGAGCGGGATGAAGAATCCGACGCTCTACACGGGAGAGGGCTTCGTCGTACGAGAGAACGGCAGCATCCGTATGACCCCTTACGTCGTGGTACGGGATATGTGGTGGCTCGATGAGAACCGGTCGCGCCTATACAAACGATTCGGGATCTCGAGCGACCGTCTTGACAGGTTGCACGAATTTGCGCACGAATATCTTGAGCAAGCGGAACTGGCACTTCTGCAAAACGACTACCAGCAGGCACTGAAGCTAGCCCGTGCGGCATGGGGTTATGAATCCCGCGCCTACCCCGATGTCAAGAAGACGGGCAACGATGTGGTCAGCGGCGTGATGTTTTATCTTGCCCTCCTGATTCCATTCGCATATTTCATGGAACGTCTGCTTTTCGCCTCCCCGAGCGTGAATAAGCAGATTCTCTGGACGGGAGTCATCTTCCTAACCGTCTTTTTCTTCCTATCTCAGGTGCACCCGGCTTTCCAAATTACGACTACACCCGTGATAATCCTGATCGCTTTTATCGTTCTTGCTCTAACCGTGATTGTCATCTCAATCATCATCCGCAAGTTTGAGGAGCAACTGGAGAAGATTAAACAGGAGGGGAGCAACGTATATAAGGCGGATGTCGGCAGGTTGTCGGCATCAGCGGCAGCGTTTAGCTTGGGGATTTCGAATATGAGGAAGAGGGGCGGACGGACGATATTGACGTGCGCCACATTGGTCATACTTACGTTTACGGTTATTTCGTTCACGTCGGTCCGAACCTTCATGCACCCCAACAAGACCAGCTTGCCCGCCGTTACGCCGCGTTATACGGGAATGTTGATTCGCGACCAGTATTGGCGTCCATTGGAGGAACCCGTATTGACCTCCGTTATGAACGACATGCGCAAGACCAAGATTCCCGAAGATGATGCGCGGCTTCTGTTCAAAAGGAGAGGAAAGACCGATGCCGAGATTAAATCACTCTTGGCGCCATTTGTTGAGTCGGTGGAAGAGTCTTCGAGTTTTGAGGCGGCTTCGAGCGATGCGACCGCTGTTCGAGCATCGGTTGCGGGGTCTACGGGCGCGAGTGAGCCTACACGATTCATCACCGTGCACAACGTGGTGGCGCCGCGCGCCTGGTACCAATCGTCCGGGACCGGCGACCAATCATTCGTGCAGTTGACGCGCACTCCCAATCCGGCAGATCCGGTCCCGCCTCGAGATCCGAAGACCGGTCAACTACTGCCCTATGCCGCAAATATGCTCATTGGAATGACGCCTAACGAGCCTGCCGCCACCGGCATCGATTTGCACCTCCAATACGGGAAATGGTTTGATCCGAAGGATGAAGATTCTTGGCCCACGTCGTGGCCCTATGCCTGCATCCTCCCCAAAGGGATAGCGGACGTGTTGAAGATATCAGAGACTGACGTAGGCAAAGCTACGGTTTCCGTCTACGGCGCGGATTTCACGGTCGTGGGTGTGCTTGGAATCGGATTCAAGGACCTGACCGACAACGACGGCGAAGAGATGACACCCGTCGATTACCAACTGATGCAACAGCAGCAGTCTCGCGGGGCACAGGGAGATGAAACTTTGGAAGGGGAGCTGCAGAAGTACCTTCATTTGGTGCCGGACAGCGTGGCAATACTTCCGTATGAGGTGGTTATGAATCAGGGCGGTACCCTACGAAGCGTTGCTGTCAATATGGACCCCTTGGAAGGCGATCCGGATATCTTTAGCGGAATCGACAAACTTGATTTGATCATGTCGCCTTTGATGAGTCGAGTTGCCCTCGACTTCTTCGTTGGCCGTGATAAAGACACGTACCTGTACAGTTCAATCGGGATGACCTCCTTCAGCGGGATGGGTAATCTGTTCATACCGATTCTCATTGCCGCGCTGATCGTGCTGAATACGATGCTGGGCGCCGTCTACGAACGCGTGAGAGAAATCGGGATTTACAGCTCGGTTGGGCTAGCGCCAGTGCACATCGCCTTCCTTTTCCTCGCGGAAGCCTGCGTATATGCGATCGTCGGTGCCGTTCTAGGTTATCTTTTGGGACAAGCCACTGCGACAGTCATGGTGAACTTTGGCTGGCTCGCCGGATTGACGCTGAACTACTCCTCAATGTCCACAGTAGTGGCGACCATCATTGTCATGATGGTGGTCATCGGAAGTACACTTTATCCTGCAATCAAAGCTTCGCGCATGGCGGTCCCCGACATCGAGCGCAAGTGGAAACTACCGGAACCCGAGGGTGACGAATGGCACTTCAGCCTTCCGTTCACCGTATTGTCCGAGGAATCGCTAGGTTTGAACGTGTTCATGCGCGACTATTTCGATGCACATGCGGACGAATCCGCGAGCGACTTTTACACGGATCAGGTCGCGTTCAGCGAAACGGGCGCGGCGGAGAATGGTGAAGGGGAGGGTTCCTATTCGATAAGCATGATGGTTTGGCTTGCGCCCTATGATTTAGGTGTCAGCCAGTCGATCCGATTCGTTACCTCCCCAGTGGGCGGAGAAGAGGAGGATCTGTATAGTATTACACTGGATGTGCATCGGGAAAGCGGCGAAATCGCTTCGTGGAAACGAGTTAACCGGCGGTTCTTGAATCTCGTTCGGAAGCAACTCTTGATTTGGCGGACGTTCAGCGCCGATATTCGCGGCGAGTTTCATGATCGAGGTCGCCAAGAGCGCGATGCGGATGAAGGCGCAAGCGGCGCCCCGGAACTCGCGCCCCAGCCAGCCGATTAACGAAGCGTATTGCAGGAATAGGGAGATTTAGCGCGTTATGGAACGATTGATCAGCATTATTATCGTTGTTGGGGCTCTTATATGGCTTTGCTCGGTTCTCTTCTTGGAAGCACGATGGGAATGGCAGATGCTTTCTGCGGCGATAGTGTTTGTCGGAATTATCGCTGCCCACATCTGGGAGGAAGTTTACCAAAACAAAGATGAGGAAGAAGAACCTAGGTCAGATTGATAGCAGTGTGTACGGAGTTTTAGTCTTGAGCAGCTAAGTCAGTTATAGAGATGTGGCTACACTCCGAAGTGAGATAGGCGGTCCCCTTACGTCCTCGTAAGAGGAATCAGGCAGTATGGCAGGTCGGGTAGAACGAAAACCCGGCAGGTGAAAGGAACCCCGCTATTTCTCGGGAGAGTGGAGCAGTTTGTATAACTTACTTGAGCTAAACAGAAAGGAGAAAACTACATTTGGCGAGAGAGAGAGTATCTCAAGCAGATGAGTGGCAGGCTTGGGCGCAGCGATACGATATAGACGGCGGGATCCGAACCTTTGAGTCCGGGTTGACGTTGAAGGTCTTTTTGGGCGCGCTTTTTGTCGGGCTGCTGATGATGCCGGGGTCAATTTATCTAAGCTACGTATCCGGACAATCCGGAGCGGGGGCGGCGCCGTGGGTAGCTGTCATTCTGTTTACGGAATTGGCGCGCCGCTCGTTTACCACCGCTCGTCGGCAGGAGCTGTATATGCTGCTTGGATTGACAGGCGCTGCCGTCGGCGCGGGCACTCAGTATCGCGGTTTCATCTGGTATGCGTATTTTATCAATACCCCGCAAGCGGAATCTTATGAGATTGCGGACAAGATTCCCTACTGGATCGCGCCCGCGAGAGATTCAATTGCCATTGCCGAGCGATCGCTATTGCACGTGGATTGGTTCTGGCCCATCGCCTTCTTCCTGATCTTCAAATTGCTAGGAACCATTCGCGGAATCAGCGCCGGTTATATTCTTTTTCGCCTTACAGCCGACCTGGAGCGATTACCATATCCGTTGGCTCCGATCGATGCGCAGGGCGCGACGGCATTGGCTGAAACTACCGGAAGAACCGAGACCTGGCGCTGGCGAGTCTTTTCAATCGGATCGATGGCAGGTCTAATTTGGGGATTCATCTACGTTGGTGTACCGTCGCTTACCGGCGTCATGATGACGAAACCGATTGAGATCTTGAAAATCCCATTCATTGACTTCACGCCAAGCATTGAGGGTTTCGCGCCAACCGGGGTATTTGCGCTTTCCACCGATTTCGGGCAGATGCTGGTCGGATTCGTGATGCCGTTCCCGATAATCATGTCGGAATTCATCACGGCAATGTTAACTCAGTTCATTTTAAACCCGCAAATCTTGCATCGTTTCGAGATACTACATCAGTGGAAAGCCGGATTGGATGTGCGGGGTGTCGGGTTGTATAACGGACTTGATTTCTGGATTAGTTACGGTATGGGCAAGTCCTTCAGCTTCGCGATTGTCGGGATAGCGGCATCTGTCCCAATGCTGATTAAATTCAGGAAGTCGCAAGCTCAGAAAACGGGGCAGCGCGGTTCGCTCCGACCACCGCCGGGACGTGGTGATTTTCCAATCTGGTTGATGGGGATTCTGTGGCTCTTTGGCATGGGAACATTCGTATGGCTGGTGCACCGGATGGTACCCAACTTCCCGCTTACATTCCTTCTCGGTTTTGCGTTCCTGTACACGCCGTTGAATTCCTACATTACCGCGCGTACATTCGGAATCTTGGGACGCGATCTCTTTGAGATCCCTTATATCCATGAAACCACCTTTATCCTCAGCCGCTACGAGGAGATTGACATCTGGTTCGTTCCACTGCCCGACGAAGATTACGGGCGCGGGACACAGGGCTGGCGTGTGCTTGAACTGACCGGGACGACATTTACCAGTAATATCGCGGCTCAACTGCTTATTATGCCAATTCTGCTGGTCTCGGGTATTATTGTCTATCATTTCATCTGGAAGATCGCGCCGATTCCTTCATCGCAGTATCCTTACGTACAAACATGGTGGCCAATTCATGCTACCAATGAGGCGCTCTGGAAGACCTCGCTCCGAGACGGAAACAGTCAGATGTTGCAGGCGATTCGCGGTGATTATGTTGCCGCCGGGTTCTCGTCAACCCTCGCTTTATACGGGCTATTGTGGGTCGTGAAGTTGCCTAGTATGTGGTTCTACGGGATCGCGGGTGGAATCGGCGGCGACCCGGGAATGATGATACCCCGACTGTTAGGTGCGGTAATTGGACGATTCTATATGATTAAGCGGTTCGGATTGAAGCGGTGGTTCATGTTTAATCCGGTGTTGGCTGCCGGGTTTGCCTGCGGCGTCGGTCTTATCGGCATGGGCACGGTGGCGATTGCATTGGTGTCGAAAGCCGTGATTGTGAAGCCGTTCTGACGCGGTAACCGAGTTTTTTTCCCGACACGACCGGAATCAAGTTTTTTCTTGAAAACTTGATTTCTACTTTGGTAAATCAAACTTAGTCCACTCACAGTTGTTTCCCGCTCGGCTTGGATTGCCAAATCCAAGCCCGTCACCGCAGAAGTTGTCAATCCGCGGGATCAGATTTACATGCAGCATCGCTAATTTGAAGCAAAACCGACCATGGATTGGACGACATTTGGATGGGCGGGTATTCGACTTGAGATTCCTTCCAATTGGGAGTTGAGTGGATTATCGGGAGATGAGAAAGATGGATACCTACGGCTAGACGGCGAAGAGATGCCCCGCCTGGAGTTGAAGTGGGCGCAGTCGAAAAAGAAAAAACCGGATCTTGGCCGTGTGCTGGATGAGTACTTCAAACTCGTGCGCAAGAACTACAAGCGTAAAGAGGCTAAGTTGCACATTCAGCGGCATGTGAACTTGGTAAAGGATGAGGCTGTATTCGAAGGGCGCGAAGTAATCAGTTTCACGTGGAAAGGAGACATACGCGCAAACGGTATCATTTTTCATTGCCAGACGTGTAAGCGCATAACGATTGTTCAGGTAATGGGGCATCTCAAGGAGAATCTGCGCGCAACAACTGTTAGAGTGTTGCAATCGGTGCAAGACCATCCGACCGACCAAAACGTGCTTTGGAGCGCCTATAATCTCAATGTGGAGGTCCCGCGCCGCTATCGATTGGGGAAGCACCAACTGCTTTCCGGATACTTACTTTTCTCGTTTGCCGACGGGAGCCGTAAAATCAGCATCGAGCGGTACGGAGTAGCGGATGTAACGCTCAAAGAGCAGGACCTCGAGTCGTGGTTCCGAGCGAAATACGCAAAAGCCATCGGCGGATACGGCTTTGAAATAACCTCCCGGACGCATGACGGGGACGAGCAACTTCAGGTGATTGGCGAACAGACACGCGTCACCGATCGTATTCCGTTCGCCCCTGTGTTGGCGGTGGATAAGGTGATGCGCCGTCAGGTATTCGCGGCACATCTTTGGCGATGCCATCAATCAAATCGGATTTATGTCGTGCAGGCGACGGCCAAGCGCGATGCCGTCAAGATCGGCCGAGATGTGGCGGCGAGCATAAAGTGTCATTAGTCAACGGAGAGTGTCAAAATAGATCGAAACCGAGTTTTTTCTTCAAAACTCGGTTTCTTCTGATGTCCTTATTGGCTTCAATAATTCATAAATGAATCCGCAGGGGCAGGATTCCCCCGCCCGTATCTACCGGGTTTCCGAGGCATGCTTAACGCAATTCTATATAAACTGCGGCTAAAGAAGCGGCCGGATTCCGACTTTAATCGTGGTGATGTCCTGAAAGCGCTTCCGCTGCGGAATCAGCTCATCACGTGGGAAGTTGACGACAAACAGGAGGTGTCGCTTGTAATCCCGCAGAAACAGAGATTTTGGATTCGGATTGCGTCAAAGCTGTTTACGCTGCCTGATAAGAGAGTCATCGTACTGGACGATGTGGGGTCCTTTGTTTGGCAGCTTTGCGACGGACAGAATACGGTCGGTCACGTCGTCAAGCAACTTTGCAACCGCTATCAGATGACTCGCAAAGAGGCGGAGACATCGCTGTTCACGTATATGCGTCAGCTGGGAAAACGCGGTATTATCGGATTTGCTGTACCGAAAGACATGAAGGGAGGAAAGAACTAACATATGGCAGACGTTCAGACAACTCAACCCGTCAGCGGCACGGTGGCGCCTGAAATTCCAACACGGCTTCGGCGAGATTTGCCGAAGGAAAATACGGTGCGGGTAAGGAACCTTATCAAGAAGTACGAGATGGGCACGACAGTCGTCGAAGCGTTACGGGGCGCCAACTTCCAGATCGCCCGGGGAGAATATATCTCGATCATGGGGCCGTCGGGCTCCGGGAAGTCAACGCTCTTCAATATGATTGGCGGATTGGATAAGCCAACGGAGGGCAGGGTATATATCGACGAGGTCGACATCGCTCAACTGGATGCTTATGAGTTGGCGTGGCTGCGGTGCCGGAAAATCGGGTACATCTTCCAGTCGTTCAACCTGATTCCGGTGATGACCGCGCTTGAGAATGTGTCACTGCCCATGGTTTTCGCAGGTATGTCCGCAGACGAAAGCCGTGACAAAGCGGTTGACTTGTTGACACTTGTCGGTCTGGGTGAGCGGGTTCAGCATAAACCGCTGGAACTCTCGGGCGGACAGCAGCAGCGCGTCGCCATAGCGCGCTCGCTTGCGAACGATCCGGCGATTGTGTTGGCGGACGAGCCAACCGGAAACTTGGATACTCGAACCGGGCTGGAGATTATCGCGTTGCTGAGGAAGCTAAACGAGGACAACGGTGTGACGGTCATTACCGCTACGCACGACACCAAGATGCTTGATGTGTCCGACCGAATCTTCCATATGGTCGATGGGCGCGTGAGCAAGATTGAGTCGCGCGACGAAATCGACCTGCATGTCGGCAGGCTCGACGGGGAAGAAGTGGGTTAAGAACCCGTCACGCGGAATGCGGAACCCGGCAAAAGATGGTGTGCGGTGCCCACCCTACAATATGTCTGGATTTGGCAATCCAGTCCGAGCGGTTAGAGAGTGTGACGAGCAGGGAAGAAACCGAGTTTTGAGGAAAAAACTCGGTTTCAGGACAAAAAAAGGGAGCGAAGGGCGTATCGCCCTTCGCTCCCTTTTTTCTGTTTGGTAAACGGTTTATACTAATTCGCAATCCAGAAGTTACAAACCCGGGGTTCGTAGTAGCGCAATTCATTGCGCGTCTCGGATTAGTCGT
>CBDDPW010000013.1:0-14907 GCA_965232535.1 Candidatus Poribacteria bacterium | reverse complement strand
CTGGGGCTTTAATGAAGGGATGTCTGACGCTGCTATACACCTATCGCCCCTCTGGGGCTTGGCATGTAAATAATCTTCAATTGGATTTCCAAGAATCGAAAAATTCAGTAACCACACGGATTTATAGGATTTCAATAAATTCTGTAAACCCTAAAATGGGTACGGAGTGTAGGGTATATATTGCGGTATTACTTATATTGATGACATTGCAGGCGTGAGATCAAGGGGCACGGAGAAATGCGAAACCGATCAGCAGAGCGGGCAGTAATGGCGAGAGGGTTCTAATGGAGACCTTCTATTAAGAAAAATGGACTCGGTTTCGTCGATGGCGCTCCGCTGGAGCACCCGACGGGACTACCTCATGGCTACAGACATGGGTCGGTCTGGAAAGCGTTTTTATCGCCGTAGGATCTCTATCACGATCCTTGTCTAGTCGCTTGATTCCGACCTATGAGAATGGGCTCAGTAGTTAAATCCACGCACTATCAGCCAGTGTTTGCGATTCAAGGTGCTTTGTGATACAATTGCGCAACACGAATCTGTTCGCAGACAAACGCTTCCTGGGCTCAAAATACCGAGTCTTTATGAATAACGTCTTTACTCTCCCGACGCTCCTCATCGCTTGCCGCTGCCTTCTCCTATGGGCGCTCCTTCTCCCCCAGCTCCCGTGGAGCGCGAGCGCTTCCAATCAAGCTGGGGACCTGGACCCAGAAAACATAATCGTGGAAATCAAGTTCTACGTTGATGGAAAATTGCTTGAAGAATCGCCGCGCTTGAAAGAGTTGAAGCAAATCTGCGAGATTTCAGCCGGTGAGCCGCTCTCTGCTTATTCCGTTAGCCAAAGCATCAAAGCCATCTACGAAACGGGCGAGTTTTCTCAAGTGGAGGTAATCAAGCAAAACGTATATGGTGGGCTTGTTTTGAAATTCCAGCTAACCCATAAGATCCTTATTGAGCGTATCAAGTTCACCGGCACTCGTTTGGCGGACGAGAAGGTTCGCAGGGCCATAAAATCTCGCGAGGGAGGCGAATACATTGAGGAGGTGGCGCTGGGCGATAGACAACGAATACAAGACCTCTACCAAGACCAAGGGTATTTTCGAGCTCAAGTACGCTTTTCCGCACCTGCAATTTCACAGATTAAGGGACCGGTCACGTTGACCTATGTCGTGAAAGAGGGGAATAGGTCGATAATCCGAAAAATAGAATTCAGCGGCAATTCCTCATTACCTGATAAGCAGCTAAAACGAGCGGTAAAAAGCAGGGAGGGAGCAACGTACGACAACGCGCAGGTCGAACGCGACAGCCAGAGTTTGAGAAAAATCTATCGGCGCGAAGGATTTTTGAGCGCCCGCATTCTCGCGGAGCCGCACATTGAGCATGTTGAGTTAATTCTCGCGTTCAACATCGTCGAAGGAAAGAAGGTCACCGTAAAGGGTATCGATGACAATGAGTTGCGTAATCGAATGAGTCTGTTCAAGCAAGATAGTTACTCCGACGCAATTCTTGAAAGCAACAAAGTGCAGATACGTCAGTTCTACCGTCGGAAAGGGTACTACGACCCCAAGGTCGCCTACCGGATCGAAAAGAATACGGAGCACGAGGTGGTTATTCAATTCGTTATTGATCTGGGTTTGGCGCCGCGGATTGGTCAAATCACTTTTGACGGGAACACCGAACTTCAGAACGATGCTCTACTTGATGCGATGAAGACCAAGCCCGGAAGCCGGTGGGCACTCCCCGGACTGAGGTGGCTCTTTTCCAAAGGGCTCTTTGATTCTCTCGTGTTCGAGACGGATATTCGTGCGCTGGAACTGCTGTATCGAAAGGCGGGGTATCCCGACGTGCAGGTGGGTGTTCGAGAAGAGATTAACACGGAGAATCAGCGACTCAACCTGCATGTCGTCGTCAACGAAGGGCAGCAGCAGGTCATTAGGCGTGTTACGGTGGCGGGGAACCGAATATTCAAAACAGAGGAATTGCTGTCCCGGCTTGATGCCGAACCGGGCAAACCTTACAGCAAGGAGGGTATCGTTGTTGATGATCATTACAGGCTGCTGTCGCTCTACGATCAGAAGGGCTACATCTATGCCAGCATAAGACCGGAATATAACGCTCACTTGTTCCGTAGCGACTTATGGAGTTTGGAGGAGTGGGAAAATCTTGAGAATCGACTTCCGAGGAATATGTCTACCCGTGCACCGGAAGTGTTCCGCAGATTCCTTGAAAGTGAGTCGGACGACGATGGGGAAGCCGAAATGCATCCGTTACGCTTGTCACCGAATGTGTTCATTGAAAAACAGGAGCGCGGTTGGCTGATGACGGATCAAGATGCCGGTCGCAGTTATATCGTCGAAAGGGATGAGGACACACTTAATGTCTACGAGATTGGCTTGCTGCGCTACAATATAACCGAAGGAGAGCGGGTTTCATTCGGAGAGTTTAGCTTTTCCAGCAGCCCGGGCACCGGATTCGGCGGCGATAGTCGGTCTACATCTCTGAGGGGAGTAGCCGGGAATCCGGCGGTCGCCGATCCTTCGGGGGATGCCACCACCGGGATTCGAGAGTATGTATTGCGACGGGAGTTTGAAAGTTTGGGGTTGCGTGAAGGCGCCGTGTTTAACCCCGAAAAGCTGCGCGAAGCGCAGCAACGACTAGCCAGACTGGGGATTTTCAGGCGTGTTGCCATAGATACCCCGGGAAGACTTGACGGTAAGGAGGTGCTTGATGTAAACGTGCACGCTGAATTGAGACGGCCGGGTTCCATAAGCGTTCGGGGCGGCTATAGCCCATCGGAAGGCATACGAGGCACGCTCGCGGTGCTTCATAGCAACCTCTATCACCGGAACATGCGGGCAGGCGCAAAGTTCAGCGCGGGAACGCGGGGTAACCTATATGAACTTACCCTCATCGAGCCTTGGCTCATCGGTCCCACGATGGGGACGTTGAGGATATTCGAGGACAACTTGGAGGAACAGGACAACACACGTGCACGGGGCGCGACCGGCAATTTGGCGAGGCGGCTGAGTCTATACAGTAACGTCGCGGTGCAGTACAAATACCAGGAGTTGCGGCAGCGAATCGAGTCTGCGCAAGGGCCGGAATCTTCAGAGCAGTTTTTACCGATGGATAGGGATACGACGGTTAGCAGCTTGGGGCTGTCATTTCACCGTGACAACAGGGAACCGTTTCTAAATCCGAGTGGCGGTTGGCTGAACGAATTTGCCGTCGAGTACGCGGGCGGGTTTATCGGCGGGAAAACGAGTTTCTTCAAGCTTACGGGAGACAATCGGTACTATTCTCGGATTGGGGACATGATTCTGGTCAACGCGCTTCGGCTTGGCTACACAAGAGGTTTGCGATCAAACCGTGATCGCGAGATTATATCCTTCGAGCGATTCCGGGCGGGCGGGTCAACGACGATTAGAGGATACAGAGACCGATCCTTGGGGCCTCTTGATGATGAATTGTCGAATACTCATCGAGGCGACGTGCTTTTCATTTACAACCTCGAGTTGCGTTTTCCTCTATACAAACTCGTGGGAGGGGCGTTGTTCTTCGATACCGGGAATGTGTGGGATAACCTCGGTGCAATCGATACCGATCCGTTGCATTCCGCGTTCGGAGTGGGTGTGCGGGTTGACACGCCTTTGGGGCCGCTGCGTTTTGATTACGGCGTCCCGCTTATCAGTGGTGAATCGCCGCAGATTAATCTGGGGTTGGGACAGGCGTTTTGAGGGGGAATACTACGTATTTCGGTATTACGTTATAGGATCGCACCCCGTGTCTCCTCTTCTTGTAAAGTTGGAACATGGTGAATGGTTCTTTCCATAGGGTGATGCGTATTCACAAACGCAGGACCACGGGTGACAGACCCTAGCCAATCTTTTACCTTTCCGATTTGTCGATTTCCGATAGCGGAAATCCATTCAGTCATCCTTCGGGGAGGATTTTTTATCTTCTTTATCATTCATTATTCTTGTAATGAGGTTCATATCCGCATCATACTTAGCTATTCCATAACCATCAATCACAACGTCACCACTAATCGAGTCTCTCAAATGTATTTCCGGCATCGACCCTTCTAGTTCAACTTTCAGACGAGACCCGTTCTGATGCGTTATCAAAATCCATTTATCCCAATGTACATTTCAGCGCCACTACTATGACCGAATAGAAAAAGTTGCCCTTCATCGATATCTCCCCCGCCATAGAACATCGCCGTTAGCTTGCCTTCATCGTTCACCAGGGATATTCTTTTACAAATCAGACGCGAATCCTCAATCCGTTCGATTTCTACCATACGATCTATGGCATTCTCCACATTTATCAGCAAGTTGATTGCTATTCCAATGAAAATCACGAGAACTGTTTTTTGCTCGATGGCATGGTAACCATCCTTCCTCATTGAACTTATAACTTACGCTGTTGTGTCTAGATTCGATTTTTTGAAATTGCCTCCAAGAACTAGACGGTACATTGAGATGGATTTCGGGTTGGCAAAATAGCCGTGCCATGAGTCATAATACGGTCGAGTGATGCAAATAGTCACGAGGGATAAGTTGTAATTGCTAATCGCTAGCTCGGTCCATCCCTGTGTTGGATCTTTATTCAGTTGCTTGATGGTCTGAATCTGGGAATCCAGACTGAGCAGTGAAAGAAGAACAGGGTTTTGCTGCAATAGTAACTCGCTCCGAGGTATAAAATCTTCACTCGTGTTCGTTATAGGAATTGCAATCAAAAATTACACATACGGTATTCGCTGGTTCGGTTCGTAGTAGCGCAATTTATTGCGCGTTCCTGTAGGAGCGATTTCCCGATCACGGCAGGAGGTCTATCGGGGCAATTTTCAATCAAGTGAAAGAAGAACCGGGTTTTGCTGCAATAGTAACTCGCTCCGGGATATAAAATCTTCACTCGTGTTCGTTATAGAAATTGCAATCAAAAATTACACATACGGGATTCGCTGGTTCGGTTCGTAGTAGCGCAATTTATTGCGCGTTCCTGTAGGAGCGATTTCCCGATCACGGCAGGAGGTCTATTGGGGCAATTTTCAATCAAGTGAAAGAAGGACCGGGTTTTGCTGCAATAGTAACTCGCTCCGAGGTATAAAATCTTCACTCGTGTTCGTTATAGGAATTGCAATCAAAAATTACACATACGGTATTCGCTGGTTCGGTTCGTAGTAGCGCAATTTATTGCGCGTTCCTGTAGGAGCGATTTCCCGATCACGGCAGGAGGTCTATCGGGGCAATTTTCAATCAAGTGAAAGAAGAACCGGGTTTTGCTGCAATAGTAACTCGCTCCGGGATATAAAATCTTCACTCGTGTTCGTTATAGGAATTGCAATCAAAAATTACACATACGGTATTCGCTGGTTCGGTTCGTAGTAGCGCAATTTATTGCGCGTTCCTGTAGGAGCGATTTCCCGATCACGGTAGGAGGTCTATCGGGGCAATTTTCAATCAAGTGAAAGAAGAACCGGGTTTTGCTGCAATAGTAACTCGCTCCGAGGTATAGAATCTTCACTCGTGTTCGTTATAGAAATTGCAATCAAAAATTACACATACGGGATTCGCTGGTTCGGTTCGTAGTAGCGCAATTTATTGCGCGTTCCTGTTAGGACAATTTTCAATCATCAGCTTGCTAACAAATATGTGTGAATGTGTACGACTATAGATGGGAACGCCAAGCAGTGAATAACAACAACATCTCCGAATCGAGATTGACCTGCCAACGTATCGGAACGTGGAGGAATCATGGATATTCCTTTGCTCTATGACATCTGCACGATATTCGGCTTATCGATAGGCGTCCTATTGGTCTGTCATAGACTGCGTGTGCCGTCCATTGTCGGCTTTCTCTTGACAGGACTGATTGCAGGACCGCACGGATTGGCACTGATTAAGGCTGACGGTGAAGTAGAGATTCTAGCGGAGGTCGGGGTTATCCTGCTGCTTTTCACCATCGGGATCGAGTTTTCGCTCAAGAGTCTGCTTCAGATTAAGAGATCGGTTCTGGTAGGCGGATCGTTGCAAGTAGGATTGACGCTCTTGGCAGCGTTTGCGATCGCCCGATATTTCGGGAAGCCGGCGAACGAATCGGTTTTTATTGGGTTCCTCGCCGCGGTTAGCAGCACGGCGATTATAATGAAGTTGCTTCAAGAGCGCGACGAAACACGCACCCCACAGGGACGCACAGCCCTGGCAATCCTAATCTTCCAAGATATTGCCATCATACCGATGATGCTGATTACGCCGCTCCTCGCCAACCAAGCGAGTGACATGAGCAATGCGCTCATTCTACTGCTCGCGAAGGGCGTGGCGATGATAGCCGTAGTGTTTGTTGGGGCGCGATACGTCGTTCCGCTGATTCTTTCACAGGTTCTTCGTACGCGGAGCCGAGAGGTATTCCTATTGAGCGTACTCGCCATCTGCCTGGGTGTCGTCTGGTTGACATCGCGATTCGGCGTGTCCTTGGCGCTGGGCGCGTTCCTCGCCGGACTCATTATTTCAGAATCGGAGTCGAGTCATGATGCACTTGGCCACATCACACCGTTTCGGGACGTGTTCACAAGCTTCTTCTTTGTTTCCGTCGGGATGTTACTTGATTTTCACGTACTGATTGAAAGACCTTTGTTGATTGCGGGACTGACAATTGCTGTTCTCGTTCCAAAGAGCCTCATCGCGGGAGGCGTGACATCTATGCTCGGATATCCGTTACGCACGGCGATCCTGGCAGGTCTTACATTGAGTCAGGTTGGGGAATTTGCGTTTATCCTCTCGAGTACGGGCATCGAACACGGATTGCTCAGCGACTTAAATTACAGACTGTTTCTGGCAGTATCAGTTGTTACGATGGCGGCAACGCCGTTTATCGTCGCAGGCGCTCCTCGAGTGGCAGACGAGGTATTGCGGCTACCTCTGCCAAACAGACTTGTGATGGGATTCAGGCGGGTCCTCCAAGCGAAACACCTAGACCATAGGAACCACATCGTCATAGTCGGATTCGGACTGAATGGCAGAAACGTCGCAAAGGCGGCGCGTGCGGCAGACATCCCTTATGTAATCGTCGAGATGAATACGGAGATTGTACAAGCGGCGCGTTCCGATGGTGAACCGATTTTCTACGGTGATGCTGTTCACGATGCAGTACTCCGGCATGTGAACGTCAAATCGGCGCGCGTAGTTGTAGTAGCGATATCGGATGACGCCGCGGCACGCCGTATCGTAGCAGCGGCACACACGTTGAACCCGGCAGCGCATATTGTTGTTAGAACGCGCCACGTTGCCGAGGTAGAACCGCTGTATCGCGCCGGGGCGAACGAGGTGATACCGGAGGAGTTCGAGACTTCGATTGAGATCTTCACCCGGGTACTAATGGAATATCTTGTTCCCCACGACGAAATTGAACGCTTCATCGCCGAGGTTCGTGCGGACGGTTATAAAATGTTTCGCGGTTTGCCCAGAGGGGCGCCGACCGTACGTGAGGGGGATGTACATCACCCTGATCTGGAGATCTCGGTATTACGTGTCGATGAAAAATCGCCTTTCGTTGGCAAATCCCTAGAAGAAATAGCGCTACGAGGTAGTTACGATGTAACGGTCGTGGCAGTATTACGGAGCGGTAAAATTGTGCCGAATCCACGGGGCGACATGCGATTTGAGTGCGATGACGAAGCCTACCTGCTCGGCATGCCGGAACGGATCGCCATGGTTGCGGACCTGTTTGAAATTCCTCCATACCAGACACCGCCACAAGCACACGAGCAAGCCGATTTATAGAAACCGGGTAACGAAAATACCACGCCCTATAATGCCGACATCAGGTCAACATCATCACCGAAGGAATCGGGTAGTCGAAGCATCCCGACGTGTGCGAGCCGTTTCGTAGATGGACTCAAGAAAGGAGAGATCGAGGTGACTGATATTGTGGAAGATGTGAAACACTCATTCACTTTTGAGGTGTCCGTCCCATTTTTCGATGGGTTCTCGATAGATCTGATAGAAGTTGCGATCTTCATCGTAGTCTTCGCAGGATTTCTGCTTCTTGGAGGATTACTGCTACGTCAATTGCGTCGACTTCTGATGTATTTGCAGGTGAAAGAAGATCGACAGTCACGGGCGCTTGGGGGCGCATATCTAATCGCGGGGTTAATAGGTTTCATCGTTGCCCTCAATGCGTTCGGCGCACCGCGGGAATTGATGAAGAGGCTGTTCAGCTATTCGATTCAGATTGGTCAAACGCGGTTGAGCGTGACCGGTATAGCAGTGGCGATGAGCGTCGTTGGAGCTTCGGTTGTTCTAGCGAGGTATATAAAGGTCACGCTGCGCGACAAGGTGCTTCCGGTATTTCAACTTCCGGTAAATGCAGAGTTTCTCTTTCTCCGATTTACGCAACTCATAGTAATCGCGTTCGGAGTTCTCGTAGCGGTGAATCTGATAGGATTCAACATGAACAGCGTGCTGGTCGCACTCGGCGGACTATCAATCGGGATAGGCTTCGGTTTGCAGAACATTGCGTCGAATTTCGTGTCGGGAGTCATTATGGTATTCGAGCGCCCGATAAAGATTGACGACAGGGTTACGGTTGGCGGCACCTACGGGATTGTCAAATCCATCAACATGCGCTCAACCGTAGTAACCACGCCGGAGGATATTGACATTATCATCCCTAACTCCAAGTTTATCTCTGAAACCGTTACCAATCTGACGCACGACAACACACGTACGCGAATAAAGGTTTCCGTTGGAGTATCGTACGAATCAGATGAGGATTTGGTGAAAGAGGTATTGCTAGAGGTTGCCAATTCTCATCCCGATATAATTAAGAAGGTGAATCCTGACCTGCCGGACGTTGTGCCGCCATTCGTACGTTTCATAAGATTCGGAGATTCATCGCTGGATTTTGAGATTTTGGCGTGGATCCCTAACGTGATGCACCGCCTTGAGATTGTGAGTGACCTGCATTTCATGATCCGCAAGAGGTTCAGGGAACACGGCATCGTGATTGCGTTCCCGCAGCGGGATGTTCACTTTTATCCGGCTACGGACGTGCGTCCGAAGGATATCTGAAAGTTTTCTGTCCATTTGGGATCGCGCAGCGCTTTACTGTTCACTTGAACAATAGGAACAGAATGCTTATCCTCGGCATCTGGTGTACACATCAAGAAAACGTACGGCTGCAAACGATGCCAAAATGGCACGCATGCATACAATCTGGCTACCAAGTTGCAGCATGCGCCGAAATCGAGTCAATTGAGAGCACGCCATTATCCCTGTCGGTATAATTCATTCTGCAAGTAACACTCTCGTACCGCAAACTGTTAGTTTGCGGATCACAATCTAACAGATTGTGGTACAGATTTCCTTCTCTAAGACTGGTTTTGAAAAAGTGTTACTTGAGAGCGCGCCATTATCCCTGTCGGAATAATTCTTTCTGCAAGTAACACTCTCGTACCGCAAACTGTTAGTTTGCGGATCACAATCTAACAGATTGTGGTACAGATTTCCTTCTCTAAGACTGGTTTTGAAAAAGTGTTACTTGAGAGCGTGCCATTATCCCTGTCGGAATAATTCTTTCTGCAAGTAACACTGGTTTGCACACCTTGGTTAGCTTTAAAAGAGCGTTCCGTGATTGATATTTCCCGCGTTTCGCACTCCAGAGGAGTGCAATGCCAATAGATTCATGATTCCTCTCCGCGTCTGCAATCCAACGGAACGGATTGTCGATTCAGTGCTTCCGGAGCGTGTTCTAGTCAACCGAGATTCGCTCGCTTGAGTGCACGAAAAGCACCTCATTGGCTGCATCGTAAGCTTGCAGCGCTTTAACCGCTGCATCCGGCTCAAGATCGTCCACAGTCAAACCGGCGATCAACACGTCTGCCTGCGCGGAGCGTTGCGATACCTCACCTTCTAGCGCCTCCCGGCTGTCGCAGGACACGAAGGTGATGTTTTGTCGGGAGATGGGTAGCCGCCCCTCCTTCATGAATTTCGTTAGTCTCTCCTCTTCGCTGCCCGCGCTTCCCGGGTCAAAACAGCCAAAGAGCTGGATGTCGGCGCGCTTCCACTCCGGATGTCCCACGATGATGTATGCGAACATCAACATCATCGGAGCGTTCGACAAGTTGTCTTCGGTCACCCAGACATGAATCATTGACCGGTAGCCGAAGCGGTAATTGGTCGATCGCAAGACCAGTACGTTGAACATCAGACTCGCGGCAAGTTGTGCACCTTGGCTGACTTCGTTAATTTCGTCAGGGTTCTCTTCGTCGAACTCAAGCAAAATGCAATTATTCGGCAAGCCGGAAATTCCCGGCGTCTGCAGGCATTGCGCCATGGCTTGTTTGTACGTCGGGCTTATGAGAGCGTCTACGAATATGCCCGCTTTACTCAATTCGCTGCGTTGAACCAAGCTGTCAACTCGGATACGCGCTTCAATCTCGTCGAGGTAGGAATATTCGCCTTGGAAAAACTGGATGAAATGACCGAATCCATGTCGATGGCAGATCCAGCGAAGCAGATCGAAATGCCCAAGCCGGCGTTCGCCGTACCGCGTCACCGCCACTATCGAGGGGCGCCATCCGCTTTCGGACAAATTGGCTCGGCTCTTCTGCAGGATTATCTGAAGTCGGCGCGTCAGTTGGAACATTGACCCTTGAAAGATCGCGCTCAAGCCTCGTTGTTCCCGCCGCGTGCGTCGGAGTCCGATATACGTCGCGAGCATTAGAACAATAGCAATGAAGGCGTACAGCATACTCATCTGGAACATCATTATTCCACACATTACGGCGCCTGCAAGGGACAGGTACCAACGAGAATGAAATGTCGGACGATAGGATGGATTCCCCGCAAAATACTCAAGGAAGGAGACCACGCAGAGAGCGCCGTAGGTCACCATGAAGAACATGCTAAGGATATGTGCGATAAAATCGAGCTTACCGACTGCCACGAATACCATCGCAATTATGCCCGACACACAGGTCGCGTAAACCGGTTCCTGTGTTGTGCGCCACCCTTTTTCCAGCAGACGATTCACCTTCGGAATCGGCAAAACGTTGTCTCGGGCGAGGGCTTGAAGCGTTCTGGGAGCCACCAAGAGGGATCCGATCGCGGAAGATAAGGCGGCGGCGCCCAACCCGATATATATCACGGGGCCCCACAACGCGATATCCACCATGATGAACTGGTTGGCGGCAAGCGCCGCCGGACTGGCGCTCTGTGCCAGTTTTATAGCCACCAGCACATATATCACCATTCCGGTCAGGGTGGCGCCGATCGTGCCGAGCGGTATACTGCGTCCGGGATTCTTTAAATCGCCAGATAGCCCAAGTCCGGCAATCATGCCCGTAAATGCCGGAAAACAGGTCGCGAAGACGATACCGAAGCTGTCGGCGTCATCGATGCGGGCAGTAAAATTGAATGCCTCGGGCTGTATGAATCCATTACTTTCACCAGCCAAGAACAGCGTAATTGACGCCGCCAAGATGGCAGCGACAGCCCACAGCGCCCTCACACCCAATCCAGCCCCCTTTGTCAACATCAAGAGGATGAGTAGCAGTGTGCAGGGACGGCTGAACCGGCGCGGATTTAGATTTAGATCGTAGTTTGACGCGAGCCATTCATACACCGGCTTAAAGGCTTCGGCAAACGCGACCATGTAGAAGGCTACCGAAATAGCCTGCGATAAGTATAGCGCTATTCCGATGGTTCCTCCGATACTTGTGCCGAAGGATCTACTCATTATGTAGTACGCGCCCCCGCCCGCAACTCGGCGGTTGGTTGCGATTTCGGAAACCGCCAGCACCGTCGGAATCGTCACGAGGTGCCCTAGCAGGATAATCAGGAGGCTGCCCCATAGCCCAACGTGCGCGACGGCGTAACCGAACCGCAAGAAGAGTATCGCCCCCAGAATGGTGCTGATGGATGCGAGATAAACGGGCGCCGTTCCAAAACTGTGCCCCGATTGGGAATACGAGGTTGCGGTGCGCCTTTCGGTACGCGATTGCCTACCAAGTTTTGAAAACATAAATCAAATGGTCCTTTCGATTGAAGTCTCGGAAGGCGTGAGATTCACAAACTTGTGCCCGTGACGCGCAAATCCACAGTTTGCATGACGAAATCTCCAGAATATATGAGCTATTCCCAGTGAATAATGGCGGCGCGCGCCGACACGCATGTTATACCATTTCGCTTGAATAACAGTGCATACTGTCTTTATCAAATAAAATATTGTGACGTGACCCATCAACTGTTGCCCTTCACAACAAACACCGTAGGCGGGAATCAAACGAGTGAACAGCGAGTGCGATAGAAATCCATCAACGGACATTCTATAGTATGAGTGTCAAGAAAAAAGGTCTCGTGTGGCGTTTCAGTTCTGGTGACAATAGAACGTGTCATCGCGAAATAGAGCAAAGATGACCCGTATGAGTTGGCGAGCCAAACACTTGACCGCTTGCCAATGAGAAAGCCCGGCTTTCCGTTTCTTGTTGTAATACGCGGTAGAAGATGCACAATAGCGTCGATTGGATTCGGCTATTTGCATGATAGCATCTTTAGCCACTTTATTGGCACGATGCGTGGTTCTGTGGAATCCTTTTCGCTTGCCTGAGTCGTCGGAGACAGGGGAAAGACCACAGTACATAGCGAGTTTCGCCTCGGTTTTAAATCGATTCATGTTGCATAATTCGCCCAGCAGACGGGCGGCGGTAATCACAGAAGCTCCGGGAATTGAAGTGATACGTTGAATCTCCAACGATTCCTTGGCTAACGTTTTGAGTTGCTTCTCCAACTGAGTTAGATTCTGCGTAAGAGTGAGAATCTGCTGTGCGAGTGTTTGCACAACAAGCGCCTTCGTATCAAGATGTGAGGGATAGCGATGTACAGATTCGGCAAGTAGCATTAATTTTTCAGCCGATCGTCGTCCTAATCGGTTCTTGCTATGTTTGCCGATGAACACGGTTAATTCCTCTACAGATGAATTTCGGACGTGTTCGGGCGTTGGATACTCAACAAGCAGGTGCAAGAAGGTCTTGCTGGTGATGGTTGAACATATGGGTTCGGTAACCAATTCCGGGAAATAGCTCATCAATTCACAGCGCAACTGATTGGTGAACTGGGTTTTGGTCTTGGAAAACGCCTTATATGTTCTCGACAAATTTTTGAACTCGGCACTATTCTTCTGATGCTGATGCACCGGAATCTTGGCATGTTGAGTTCGGAGGAAGTCGGCGATCACATAGGCATCGTAGTCGTCGGTCTTATGGCGAGCGCCTAAGAAGTCCTTATACCGGTTCACTGCTGTCGGGTGCAATGGCTTGAACAGAATGGCTTCATTAAGGAGGTATTCATCAAGTGGAGCTAAATTCCCATCATGTCCCTCGGAGGCCACAATAGGTATCAACCCATCTGTCTTGAGTTGAAGCAGTTTGTCAATGAGTTGCTGGTAGCCTTGATGAGTCTGCGGAATAGTGAAACTATCAAGTTTGTTTTCCGCCTCATCAATGATGCATACAGCGATGTTGTAGTGTCCAATATCCAGACCGACAAAACAAAAAGCATTCATTATTCATCTCCTCTGTGGTAGAGCTATGGCATTCCTATCAAGAGCGATTATCGCAACATTCTTATTGTGTCATTGGATATTCCCAAAGCGGTGGCAGTCCGTTGATGGCGACAATGCGCAGAGTGAATCAGCCATGCCGCTTTCGGAATAAGTTTACCACAGATGAGAACCGTTTCTCTCAGTTTTGTCCGTACATATATTATAGGAGTGAATAGCGACGGCGATAGCAATTCCCCTTGCCCCGCTTTGGAAAGACTTGATTGACGCCATTAATGCACTGTCAATATATGGAAATGGTATTAACAGCAGGTCGGGTTGACTACTTGGCGTATGTACGACTCAGTTAGATCCATCTTCATTAAACATAGGCGGCAGTGAAGCCGAATTGGACAATCGATATTCTACGGCGGAGTGCGGGTAAGCAAAACCGACGTGAGGGCTATTTGAAAATGCATCCGTGATCTTTGCAACGATACGAGTCGATATCCTCTGTCGATCGACGGCAATGGAACGGTAGCGCAGGCGCATCATGATCCCGGAATCGAAGAATTCGGCGCGCACCTCGGGTTCCAGACCGGTTTCTTCGATAATCTCCGATGTAATCTCCCGTGCGCAGGAAATCAGTGTCTGCTCCGCCAGCTCATAGTCCGAATCATAGGATACGCGTACGGGCACTTCGTCCAGAATGTATTTCGCTTCCTCGGTTACGGCATAATTGATCACCATCTGGTCAAACAGTATCGCATTGGGAATCAGAATCCCTCGATTGGACGACTCTTCGCCTCCTATTGTGCCTCCGACTTCGCCCAGTTGGATATGGGTGGGGGAAATGTCCAGCACATCACCCCGTACCCCCTGCACAATTATACGGTCACCGATGACAAAGGGACGCTTGATCATGACCATCAACCAAGCCGCCACACCGGTTACCGGACGCTGCAGCGACCAACCCAGAATCATGCTGATAAAGGCGACGGTCAATCCCATGGCCGCTAGGGAACCGGACAAACTCACAATGATAAAAACTATCCCTACCAGCATAAAGGAGTACCGCCACATTGACAGGAATTGCATCACCTGTGCCTCGGTGCGGTTGCTCCGACGCATCGCGGAGATAATCAATCCCTTAGTCACTCTATAGGTGACCAGCAACGCCAGCAATACCAGCATGGCGTATACGAATTTGATCAAAGCCTCGCCCATTACCGAAGCCAACGAATCGTCGAGATCGTTAAAAAATTTGTTTAATGTCTCCATATTTACCTCCCAAGTATCGACTGTTTGGAAAGCATCATGCCAGATGGATTATCCGAGATAATCTTTACACATAAGTAGTCAAAA
>CBDDPW010000012.1:0-37490 GCA_965232535.1 Candidatus Poribacteria bacterium | reverse complement strand
TCACCCGACGGACACACGATTGCGTTTACATCAAGAAGTGCAACCGCTACATGGGTCAAAACCGGAAAGAACACCCACATGCAGTTTTTTGATTCGAATATCTATCTGATGTACGCTGACGATTTCGAAGTGAGACAACTGACCTATGATAACTTGTCGACTGGCGCCAGTTGGTCCCCCGATGGACAGTTTATCGCGTTCGTTTACGGAGCCTTTCACCCAAACTTTAAAACGGAAATCCATGTGATGGATACAAACGGAAGCAGGCGGAGAACGCTGGTTGATTGGCCCGATTCCGATGAAGGATCTCCAACGTGGCAACCTTCACAATAATATTCGGCGCGTAGGTTAGAAAACACGGGTGGACTGTCGTCTTGCAGAAACGGTCATCGAATCCGACCGGCGGTCTATCTTAACAAGCAGATTCCGTTATTCATTTCCGAGTGTGATCGACAACGCAAGACGCAATGTTCGTTTTTCCTGCATGGAGGGAAGTCCGATGAAATGGTTACCGATAGTTGTGCTGATAGCTATGTCGTCATTAAGCGTATCGCATTCCGGTACATTTTTGGACGATTTTCATGATAGAAACCTTGACGGGTGGCATGTCTGGTACCCGCTCGGGTTTCCAATCCCGTTAGCGTTCAAAAATGATTATTTGGTCATAAACACAACGGTTGAAGAGGATGAACTTCCCGAAGGGACTGAATTCATCAAACAACTGGGTTTGGAACTAAGATTAGATAATTCGGAGGATTGGATTTCTTATACATTGACCTGTCGTATCAGGTTTGCAAAAGCAGCGGAGGACGCGCTCGGATTATTCAGTGTCGGTGTTCGAAGAAGTATGGGGCATTTCAATGTGATGGCTGAGCAGACAATGTTGATTATTCTGAGGAATCAGCATGTACAGGTCGATACCATCCCACCGGATGCGAAGTCCGACCTCGAAACGGGGGAACTTGAAGGGACAATTCACCGTCAAACCCTCCGACCCCGGCATCTCCGACGACCACTAAAACTTAACCGCTGGATTCCAATCAAAATCGTGGCGGAGGAACAGTATTTCGAGTTTCATGTCGACGACAATTTCGTTACCCAATACGAAGATGACACTGCGGTGCCGGGGACGGTGATGTTTCTGATAGGCTTCGGGTCAGTTGTTCATCTTGATGACGTCATGATCACAGGACCAGAGATTCCAAATATCGGCAGCCCGCGAAGCGTTAGCCCTGAAGCGCGTCTAGCGACAACTTGGGGAGAAATTAAGAACCTGCCCAGGAAGTAATCTCCTAATCTGCGAATCCGAGAAATCTCGAAATTAGTCGTTTCAGCTCCGTATCCGTTTCCACATCAACTCCCATCCCTAGGCAATCCGCATCGCCCTTATTTAGAGCCACACTGGCGCCAACCGTCCAAAGCCTCCGTTTTATTGTCGCGCAACCCGCTAGAAGTGTTGCAAATCTGCCACTAGTTAGGATGGCACAAAACAGAAACTCCACGAAATGGTGCTCTCCACAAGCGCTGCCTCAAGATATTCACAAGGCATTCTTAACGCATGTGTCGAGACAGTTTAGGCGTTGTCGGCGATTCTTTCTTTGGACGAGCGGCAATTGGCATCGTTCTTGTATTAGGTTATGTCGATGCTATTGTTGAGGGCATACGTAATCGTAGGGGAGAGGATCAACTGAGCGAATAGCGAAGGCGATAGTAGATCCTATGCGATAGAGATCCCACCGCAATAGAAAGTCTTGATGACTATAGGAGGATGAAATGAAAAGCAAAATTTTTCTGTACGTCTCATGCTTTGTTTTTCTAATTTCGGTAATCTATTTTGCCTTTGTGACTATCATAGGGGAATCCTACACCAATCAAGAACAAGGTCATCGAAAGATAACCGCAATCTTAAACGAGGATCATCGCTATGCCAAAACCGTAGCTCCGAAACCCCGACAGGACGAGTTTCGCGAGTTGACCGACGCTGAACTGGAAGCCGCCATTAAACTTCTTGATGCTCTAGACGCCGAATCGGGTGCTGTGGAAGAACCACAGGCAGAAGAAATACCACTTGCGATTTCCGAGTTCGATATGCTTGAAAAACAGAACATTGCAAGCAGAGCCGATCCAGGGTTAAAAGCGACGTTTGAATTTTATAAGAAAAATCTGACACGGCATTGGGAAATCGCGCACCAGACCACCCCCCTTATGAACAAAATCGTCGAACTTGATGAGAGCATGGATGAACTTGATAATCGCATGAATGAAATGACTGGCAGAAGCGAGGAACGTCAGAAGTTAAGGGAGACATATCGACAACTACAGAAAGAGCGGGCTGAAGTCAGCATTGCCCTTGAACCTCTTGATGAACTCCAAGCCAAGGTTGACACGGAATGGAAGGATTATCTTTGGACACACCACGGGATGTCCAATAGTCAATTCCTTGAAGCGCATGGAACGGCGCTTAGGTCGTGGTTAGCCAATCAATAAAATCCCCCAACTGTCGAGTTCTGCTAACATTGGAAAAGCGAAATCTACGCGACATTTGTAGTTTAAACCACTTTCGAGTCAATACAATATTGGCTCCTCTACAATTTCGCAACCTTGTGGATGACGTGTGAGTTCAAATCTTCCCCCTTCCGTTATTTCACCCTTACACTCCCCTTCCCCTCCAATCCGTATCGCTGCCCCTATTCAACTTCAACACCCGATTAACATAGATTTCCGACCTGTCAAGCGGTTATAATCAGGACGGATTTGCCCTGAAGCATCAAGATTAACGGGCTGAATCTTGCACAGATCATAAATGATACGCTGTTGGAAATCCTGTCCGGGAGGCGAGGCGAATGAAAAAAGCAGGCATAGCGGTTCTAGGTTGCGAGCAATCGGCCGCGATGTATATGCCGATGTTCAGATACTTGGAAAATGGCGAGTTCATCGCGGCTGCGGACATCGTGAAGGAAAAAGCCGAAAAAGCGCGCGACATCTACGGCGCAAAGCGCGCCTATACCGATATTGACGAGATGCTGCTCGATGCGGACATAGACGGCGTGATTGTCGCCACACCCCATTATCTGCACGCCGAGCATGTCGTCAAGATTGCCGAAGCGGGCAAGCACGTGCTCTGCGAGAAACCGATGGCGCGGACGATCGATGAGTGCGACCGTATGATTGACGCCTGCGAACGGAACGGCGTTATCCTGATGCCGGCGCACATGAAACGGTTCAACTGGTGTTTTCAACTGGCGGACCGGATGATTAAGGATGGAACGTTGGGCGATGTCGCGCAAGTGCGCACCCAGTGGGACACCTATGCGCAAGGTACGGATGCCGCCTACATGAAGCACCGCACATTGGGGCTGGCGTGTCTGGGATATGGCAGTCACACCATAGACTTGTCCCGATGGTGGCTGGGGGAGGTGGAAACCGTGAGCGCCGAGGTGTCTATCGGGTGGAAGGGCAGAGAGGTCGACGATCAATCGGTGATGACGCTGCGGCATGTCGACGGGCAGGTGAGCGTCCATTCCGTCTCGCTGGTGTTTCACAAGCCGTTATTGGAGGAGTACACCATTTTCGGCACGGAAGCCACGCTCCAGATGCGCGTGGAGGGGCTGTGGAGCTATATCTCGCCCACCCCGTTTGACATGAAGTTGTACAGGCGCGAGCGGTTGGTTAAAGATGTGACGCCCAAGATCCTGGACAACATCGACGACACGCTGACATGCACCAACCACTTCCTGAAGGAGATGGAGCACTTTTGCGACTGTATTGTCAATGGAAGGACGCCGATGTTAACCGGAGAGGATGGAAGAAAGGCGACGGAAATATCCAACGCGGGCTACGTGTCATCGTGGAAAAAGCAGAAAGTTAATCTCCCGCTGCGCGAATCTCCCGACCTAGAACGGTTTTTCAACGAGTTGGCGGGATCGGAGAATTAAACGCAAAGCCGCCGGGAGATCGCATGGAATTCTACCTCATTCGTCACGGACAATCCGTTAACAACGCCTCGCCCGATGCTCTGGAACCGGATCCGGGGCTGACAAACATAGGTCGGGAACAGGCGGGTTGCGTCGGCAAAGCCCTCCAAGATAAGGGGATTCACCGACTTTACTGCAGCCCGATGCTGAGAGCCTTGCAGACAGCCGAGATTATTGGGCGCATGCTTTCGCTGCCACCCCATGTCTACGTTGGACTACACGAATGGGACGGTATATGGGAGGCGAGAGTCGGCAGATACGGCGCCACACTCCCCGGTCTCACCCGAACGCAAATGAGGGAGATTTGCCCGAATGTGGTTCTGCCAAACGATGTCACCGATGAAGGTTGGCTGTTTTCGGAATGGGAGAACGTCGATCTGATGCTCCAGCGCGCCTTCCACGATTCCAAAGTGTTTATTCGACAGGCGGAAGCAATCCACGGCGAATCCCATGAACGGGTGGCGGTGGTCTCCCACGGCGGCTTTCTGGCGACGATGATCTGTGCGTTTTTAGACCTGACGCCCAATGACGACCCCGACCATTTTGCGCACCGTAACGGAGCGATCAGTAAAATCCGAAAAACGCGAGAAAGCACACAGTTGCGTTACCTGCACAGAGTCTCCCATCTTCCCAAGAAGATGCTTACGTGGTAATCCCCCATAACCGTAATCTGCGACAACCAAGAACCGGCAATTTTGGTAAAACGGGAGATTTTTGTATACTGCGGTAGGTTCGGTTTCCTAACCGAACCGGTATTTATTCAGTCTCGTAGGTGCGGTTGGAAACCGCACCTACCGGGTTTGATTGAATTCGGTGTGGTCTAAAACCATCTCCGCCGAAATGTCAGCAAATATGAATGGAATAAACTAAAAGAAATATTCCAATCCGCAAAGCGAAGAAACAAGCGGATTTCAACCTAATGGAGAAGTACTATGAGCACCGAACAAACCCGGCACCTCGTGCTGGATTCTCGCATCATTGACGAGACCGTGAACGCAAAACTCACCGTTGGCGAGGTGTCCAAGCACCCGGATAACCCGCTATTTGCCGAGGACAAGCCGTGGGAACCTCGTTACGACAACGTGTACGCCAACGTCATCTATGATGAAGACGAGGGAATCTACAAGTGTTGGTACAATCCGTTCATTATTGACGAGCGAGTGACTAGCACACCGCCGGAGAGGCGAAATCCCGAGTCGCTCGACTACTCGGATATCAAGCCAGACCAGCGAGAGATGGGGCTTTGCTACGCTGTCTCAACCGACGGCATCCGGTGGGACAAACCCGATATCGGGCTGGTCGAGTTTGACGGGAACAAGCGAAACAACCTCCTGGTGAGGGAGATTCACGGCGCCGGCGTCTTTAAGGATGTCCGCGAGACCGATCCGGCGAGACGCTACAAGATGTTCCATTGCGGCAGCCCGCAGATGGAGGTGCTGTTTTCGGCGGATGGGTTGCGTTGGAGTGACCCTATCCCGATCCCGGAGATTGAGGCGCACGGCACCCACGCCAACGCCTGCTGGGCGCCAAGCTTGGGCAAATATGTGGGCTTCACGCGGCAACATGCGAATGGAACGCGACTGGTCACGCGGGGCGAGTCTTCCGATTTTGTGAATTGGACAAGAGATAACACGGTGCTCGTGGGACCCAACCCGCGTCTTCAAGCGCACGATATGATTGTGTTTCCGACACACGGCATCTATATTGGACTGTTGGGGATGATGACGTATCCCGAAGACCCGAAAGATTCCGCCGCGGGTGTGAAGCAGCACGTCGAGTTGGCGTGGAGCCCCGATACCGAGGCGTGGTACCGCATACAGGAGGGAACGCCGCTTATCGGGAACACCCCCGGAGGAGAGGCGCAATACGGGGAGATGCCCTACGACTGGGGTACTATCTTCGCTTCCGCGCCAATTTTTACCGACGACGACATCCGAATTTATTACGGCGCCTGCGATTGGTACTTTTTCGACTGGCGCAAAGGATACCTTGCGCTTGCAACACTGCGACCCGATGGCTGGGCGGGGTACGAACCCGCCTCGGCGGGGAACGATGCTCTCATAACAACCGAGGCTTTAGCATTTGACGGGGAGTCCGTCGGCATAACCGCCGATGTGCGGGATGGCGGATCGGTGCATATAGCAGTTCTGGATGAAGCGGGAGAACAGCAGGCTATTAGCGAATCTGTCAACGGCACGGTCACCGACGCCCCCGTAAAATGGCTCGAAGACCGGAAGTTGGGGCAGCTCCGAGGCAAGGAGATTCGCCTAAGATTTCAACTCCGCGACGCAAAACTGTACGCATTCCAGATAAATTAAAACGACAAGTAGGTTAGCATCAAGCGGGGTGGATAATGGGCGATTATCTGAACCAAGAGAAATAGAGGAATCGCGACCAGGAGGTCGCTCCTACAGGGGTCGGTTATTGACAACGATGAAGCAATCGGGGAATAGCAAACTTTTCGGGATTGGGTACCGTACCGTGTGATTCACATGGCACTCCTCTGGAGTGCAAGAATTGAGGCTTTTCCTTTCTATTGACATGCCGCTCCGCTGGAGCGGGGAGTCGCGACCGGGAGAAGATTTCTATCGCAGTCATTATTCATGTCCTTTGATCTCCTACAGTTGTTGGAGCAAGGGATTCCGTTTTCTGTTGACCGAGATTTAGAAAGATAGTAGAATCGCGCACGATGAGTCAGGATTACTAACCGTGAAAACTACTACCGAAGGAGCATCACATGATACTAGATAGTCTTGAGAACGCCTCCCGCTATTTTTCCCTGCACCCCGGCTTTGAGGCGGCCTTCCAATTCCTGAAACGCGGGGACCTCGCCGAACTTCCGTTCGGCAGAAACGAAATCGCCGGCGAACAGTTGCACGCCATGGCAATGAAGGACAAAGGGAAGGGAAAAGCCGCGGCGAAATTTGAATCGCACCGTCAGTTCATCGACATACAGTTTACGGTCACGGGCTATGACGACATCGCTTGGGAAGACCTCGCGGTCTGCGAACCGGATGAGAACGGATACATGCCTGAATCCGATGCCACGTTGTACTCAAATCCGCCGTCGAGATGGACAACAGTGCCCGCAGGCTATTTTGTTATCTTCTTCCCGGAAGACGTGCACGCGCCGATGGGGACGGACGAAGAGGTTCACAAAGTTGTCGTCAAAGTCGCCGTAGACTGGAATGAATAGTGGAGTCGATGTCACCTCGCCGCATTCCAAATGTCGTCGGGGCGAGATTTTCTCGCCCCATCCTCGCGCATTGATGGGAACCATCATATTCTGACTCTACCGTCCCGCCACATACCCACCTTTTATCCATCCCGCAATTGAGACAAATGCCGCTAACCACAGTTGAAATCTCCAAGAAAGCGCTCAAACACAATCTCGACCAACTGAAAGCGATTCTACCGCCCGAATTTACGCTCATCGCCGTCATCAAGGCGAATGCCTACGGTCACGAAATGTCCGGCGTGGCAGAGGCGATTAAGGACGAAGTCACCTATATGGCGGTCTCAACGGTTGAGGACGGTTTGGCGCTGCGGGAAAGCGGAATCGATCACAATCTGCTGATAATGGGTAACGTGGACTACCGGGATAAATCATTGCTCCTAGAGGCGGTGAAAAAGGAGCTTGAACTTTCGGTATTTAACATTGAGATGCTGGACGCTCTTCAGGTTGCCGCCGCCGAGACGGATCGCTCCGCGCGAATCCATATCAAAGTGGATACCGGCATGCGGCGGTTTGGCGTGCTTGAAAGCGAGGCGCTTGAATTCATCGAGGCAGCCCACAAAACACCCGCAATAACCATCCGAGGTGTGTTTTCGCATCTTGGAATGGCGGATGAGGAGAGCGGTTATACGGCGGTGCAAGAATCGCGTTTCAGGGCGCTGCAAGACCAACTAAGCGAACGCGGCATTTCGATTCCCCTGTATCATCTGTATAACTCGCCGGGGAGTATGCGCGAGAATCTCCTCGGCAACGCCTGCCGCATCGGTATCTCTCTTTACGGATTATACCCTTCCAGCTACTGCCGGGCGCAGATGGAGGCGCGGATTCCCGAGTTTTCACTCCGACCGGTTCTCACGTGGAAAACTCGAATCGTGCAGGTCAAGCAGGTGCCCGGAGGCTCACTGGTGAGCTATGGCGGCATCTATCGCACAAAGGGTGAGGAAACCCTGGCGATTCTACCGATAGGTCATTTCGATGGGTATGACCGCGGGCTATCGAACAAAGCCGACGTGCTGGTTCGCGGGAAACGCTGTCCCGTCGCGGGGCGCGTGTGCATGAACCAAACCGTCGTCAATGTGTCCGGCGTTCCGGGTGCGCGTGTTGGCGATGAGGTGGTGCTCCTAGGGAAAGGGGGCGAGGAAGAGATTACGGCCGAGGAACTGGCGGAAAAGATAGATACGGTCGTTTACGAGATAGTCACCCGCATAAATCCTTCGCTCCCCCGTGTCTTTGTGTAAAACCTTTTATATCTCGGACTATGGCTTTGTAGGGTGGGCACTGCCCACCATTTTTGTAAAATCAAGCGAGTGGAAAGCCATAGAGTTCTCTGAAGATTCCTCTCGTTAAACCCGCAATTCCCCTCTTGTTTTTTGGCGTATTTCCTCAAAGTTCGTCGCGTTACATAGATGACAGCGATTAGGTAACTTTGATTCGGTCGCCAATCATCAAATCGAATATAGAATTCTCGATCTACTTTGGCATAATTGGAGATAATGCCATTGTGCTGTTGCAAGGCGGCGATAAAAAATCACAAATCCAAGACCTAGAGAAAGCAAAAACGGACTGGAAGGTACATCGCGAGAGGGAGTTAGAACATGAGTCATTATAGAGGATTCAAAGACTTACATATTGAGCAATTACGAGATCCGGAGGACGCAAAGATATACCTTTCGGTTGCACTTGAGGATTATGAGAAAGACGACGATATTGAGGCGTTTCTTCTCGCGGTGCGTGATGTGGCAGAAGCGCAGGGAGGCATGTCCAAGTTGGCCAATCGCGTCGACCTAACCCGTGAGGGATTGTATAAGGCTCTTTCCGAGAACGGCAACCCGCAACTCAATACAATGGGCAAAATATTGCATGGATTAGGGTTCAGATTTTCGATAGAAGCGCGGGATAACCCGCCGTAGCGAATCCGCGGCAGCGCGGACTGCTGCCTCCCATCTTTCCATGAGCCGGATTCCTCATCCGTTTGTCCGCGCCGCCCAATCCGACCATGCCCGCGCCATCGACTTCACACGCTCCGGCTCCTTTTCTGCCAGATTCCGCAACTCCGAGCGGTCGGATTCAAGATCGTACAACTCCCAATTGGCAGGATCGCCGCTCCCAACCAATTTCCAATCCCCGTGACGTACCGCCTTCTTGTCGTTATGCTCCCAGAACAGCCATTCGTAAGCGTCGCGCTGCTTCCCCTCGAAGATGGGAAGTAGGCTCAGACCTTCGCAGGGAATAATCTCTTCCCCGTTGTATTCGTCGGGATACTCGACGCCGGCGAGATCGCAGAATGTGGGCAGCAGATCCATAACATGACCGACTTGGTTCGTGATCTCACCGCCGTTTTGAATCGTCTCGTGCCAACGCACGATGAGTGGAGTAGCGATGCCGCCCTCGTATACCGCACCTTTGGAAGCGCGCAACGGTGTGTTGTGCATGATCCCCCACTCGGGACCGACTGCGCAATAGGTATCGACGCCGCCGGGGTCGATATTCGGACTGTCCCACCTCATGTTGCCCGCATCGCCGCCGTTGTCGGACAGGAACAGCACAATCGTGTTGCGATCCACGCCGCAATCCCTAAGCGTCTGGAGAATACGACCAATCCCTCGATCCATGTTGTCAATCATGGCGGCGTAAACCGCCATCCGCAAGTCCTGCCACTCCTTGTGTTCCTCATCAACCCACGATGTGGTGTTGGGAATGTCGCCGTAAGCCTGCATCCCCCAGTTCGGGGCCACCAATCCCATGTCGAGTTGGCGTTGATGGCACTCCCGGCGCAACACATCCCAACCCTCCATGAATTTTCCGCGGTATCGTTCAATGTCCTCTGGTCTGGCTTGCAGCGGATTGTGCGGCGCCAGATGCGCCACATAAGCGAAAAACGGATCCGAGCCCTCGCTGTACTGTTTAATCATCTCCACCGCATGATCGTTGATTGCATCGGTCACGTAGAAATCGTCCGGAAACTCCCAAATCTCTTCGCCGTTATGCTCGAACGGCGGGCGGAAACCACCGAATTTCATGTCCTCGAGCGCCGGATCGAAGTAATTCGACGGCATATCGGGAAACCCGTAAAATTCCTCGAATCCCCATGCCAACGGAGTGTCCGGTTTTTGACGCTGGCAGTTCCACTTGCCGCTAATCGAGGTGCGGTAACCCGCGGAACGCAGTGCCTGCGCCACGGTGACCATGTTCGGGGTCAACGCACTCGTCGATCCCTTATGATTGCGGGGATACAATCCGGTCATTAACGCCGCACGCGAGGGTGCACACACGGGATTCACGTAAAACTGGTTGAATCGCAGCCCGTCGGCGGCCAGGCTGTCGATATTCGGTGTGTTTATCTCACCGCCGTAGCATCCCGCATCCGACCAGCCCATGTCGTCCGCGACGATTAAAACGATGTTCGGTTGTCTTGCTTATCATCACTAGCCGCCGCAGAGTACGGCGCAAGTGCTGATGCCATAGCTGCACCTCCAAGGGATTTTAGCAGTTCTCGTCGAGTGAACATCACGGCCCACTCCTTTCAAATCCGGCAGGGGTTTAATCATTCGACTTGATTTGGAAGGCGTACAGCTTCGCGTTGCGAAGACGGAATCTGAGCCTGACGACCTTCCCCACCAACGATTCAAGATTGCGGTCGCCTCTCCAGCGAGGCTGTAGCTGCAAACCGTCCACATTCCGGTATATTCGGTTGTTGTCCCAGTCAAATTCCTGTTTTTTCGCGCTATCCACATAAGGCTGATGCTCCGCGTCGAGAACCTCAACGAGGAACCCGCCGTCCGATGCGTCGATGTTGACTTCGACCGTGTCGCCGTCGAGCCTGAACGGCTTGGTCGTGACATGACCCCACTCGCTGCCAGCCTCAAGCGCAGCGCCGCGTTCTGTCTCCTTTTCCAACGATCGGGTGACGTTTTGCTTTTCGGAGATGACGTGGTCGTCCTCCAGCAGTTGCTTCTGCAGGCCGATTGGAAGCAACTCTTCTCCGCATCCGGCGCTCGTACACAAAATTAATGCGCCAACCATAAACCCCGCCTCCTTTAATCTCCTGAGCAATATTCTAATATTACCATACACCTTCCGCAGTCCCACCGAAAAGGTGCGCGATGTATGTAGGGTGGGCACTGCCCACCAGCCTTTTCTCCTTGAAATATATACGGTAGGATCAACCGACTGAATAGGATCAACCGAGCGGATAGCGAAGGCGATAAAGATCCTCACGCGATAGAAATCCCCTTCCAGGTCGCGACACATTACTCCACCACCCACGCCTCGCGTCCGGCGTACTGCTCGTCGTATACCCGCTGGATCAACTCCAATCCAAGCCCCGGTGTATCGGGAACGCTGAAGGCACCGTCCTTAAAGACGTATCCCGACGTATCAATCACGTCGCTGGTAAGAGTCGCGCACTCCCCGTAGAGTAAGTTCGGAATCGCCTTGCCAAGCTGAAAGCTCAGAAAAAGCCCGAGCAGCGACGACCAGTTGTGCGGCGCGCACATCACGCCGTGTTCACCCGCCATCTTGGAAAGCCGCCGCCAGCCGGTGATACCGAGCGCACGAATGTCATGCTGGATGACATCCAGCACCCCCTCCTCAAAGAACGGAGTATAAAACTCCAGCGGCTCGCGTGACCGCGACTCGCCGTCAGCAATCAAAGTTTCAAGGTTTCGTTCCTTAATTGCCGCTTTGAGATTGCAGTACGCCTCAACCTCCTCCTCAAACATCTCCTCTATCCAGAAAACGCCCACATCGCTCGTCGCGTCGAGAAAGGCGACGGTCTCGTCGTACGTGTAGCCGTTGTTCGCATCGACGTGGATAGCGAAATCATCGCCGACAACCTCCCGCATGGTTCTGACGACCTCAATGTCCCGCTTCAAACCCTCGTCATGCTCCATGAGGAAACAGCCGCGTCCAATCTTCATCTTGCACGCCCGAAAGCCGTTCCTTACGCTGCTTTCCGCATCCTCCGCAATGCGTTTCAGCCCCGCCTCTTTCGTGTCGTAGAGGAGATCGTTGAAGTAGATCGTGCTGTCATACACCGGCAGCCAATCCGCATAGCTCCGGTCGCCGATGAGCCGGTAGACCGGTATACCGAGTATCTTGCCAATGGAGTCCCACAGGGCGTTTTCAAGTCCTCTGAATTCGTCGGAAACACCTGTCCCGGGGTCAAGCAGATCGAAGGGGCTGTGATTCAAAGCGTGCTGCCCGACTTCCGCCTCCGCGCGCCCGACGCCCCATCCCAACGTCCCGTCGCTATTATGGATGCGGATAACGCCTTCCTCCCACTTCCAGTTCGGCTCGGGATAGATTATCTCTTCCGCCCGAGAGTTGGTGCCGATTTCGGGGCGATCCACCTTCAACATCACTTGTTCAATCTTCGTGATTCTGATGTCTCGCGGATAGTCTTCCGGGCTTATACCCATGTGTAACCTCCTCTGCGTATCACGCCTTGCCCCATGGAACCCCGGTGGGGACAATTCCGACATCCTCGCCGCGCCGCATCGCCTCGGCGGTGTCCAAAATGCTCTCCAGATCGTGCTCCGGCTGGTATCCCAGAAGCGTCTTGATCTTGGTGAGGTCGAGCTCGAAGTAGTTTGAACTCAACGCTCTGGCATCGACATAGTCCAAGTTGTACCGCTCGGAGAGGTAGGGTACAGCTTCCTCCCATTTGAAGAGCGCCGCACCGCCAAGCGTGAACTCCTCGCCGAGTGCCTCATCCTTCTCGATCCCCAAGACCAGCCCCTGCACAATATCCCGCACGTCCGCAAATTGCTGTTTATACGGCGTCCCGTTGGGGTTGCGGGCCAGCAGAAACTTTTCCTCGCCCGTCCATAGCGATTTGATAGTCTCAATAATCTCGCGCTCATCGGCATCGTCCCCCGTTTCGTCTTTGGCGCGATTATAAGTCGGACTGAATAGGAATAGTTTGGGCAAGCCGTCTTCGTTCAGGAACTCGCCCGGCTCAATCACGGTCGCGAAACGGAAAACGGTCGTCGGCACGCCGTATTGAATGTGATAACTCATGCTCAACTCCTCGCCGATCCACTTGGTCAAGAAGTACGGCATGGTCTTGTAACGGCTGACCATGTCCTCGGTGATCGGTTCCTCGAAATAGCGCCCTTTTTCCCCCAAACGCCAATAAATCGCCTCCGTGCACGCGTAAACGAAACGGTGAAGATTGGGACGATCCGTGCGGATGCACTCCAATATGTTGAGCGTTCCCATCCCGTTGATGTGTAGAAATTGCAGGTTGTCAAAAGGTCCCATGAATGCCGCGGCGAGGTGATAGATGGCATCCACGCCGTCCACGGCGCGTTTGACATCGTCGAGGTTGCGCAGGTCGCCGACAACGGTTTCCACGCGATTATAATCGTCAAGTTTGTTTGCGCGGCTGGCGTCGGCGGGGTAGACGAAACTACGGATATCGTGCCCCTTCTCCAGCAAACGTTTGGCGAGATTCGCCCCAATCCGTCCCGTCCCGCCGGTAATCAGTATCTTCATTATGAGTGCTCCTCCCGGACACATTGAAAGTCGTGTTAATCTTCGCTGCTTTCAAACGGATTATAGCAGGTCTCATTCAAAATGTAAATCCGTGATCTGCTGATCGAACAACCGCGCACCGGATCACTTAAGTGTTGGGTTTCACTACTGCTGTCTCGCACACAAGTTTTCTTGAAAAGCGGTAGAGACATTTGCATTGCGAAATCACAATTATTCCCGTTCAACCCAACCTACATGAATTCCAACAGTCAATAAAGGCTCATCAAACCCTCGGCGCCGGGGATCCGTTTCCGTTCAAATTCCGGTGTAAGCCAACGCGCCAGAGAGGGTCTGCCCGGATTTCGATAAGCGTATACCACCGTCCACCGCGTATCGCTATTTGCGCGTCTCGGACTGACCGCATGAGCGGCGTGCGTCCACATCAAGACAACCGTTCCCTTCGGGACGGACAATTCCTGTATCTCCAGCGGTTCCCCCGTCATGGGGTGTGTCTTTCCCGCCATCCATCCCGTCTTGAGCGCATTGTCCGAGTCGGCCTTGATTTTCGGGTCCCGGTAGTGGTGGCTGCCCGGCACCGCTTTCAAGCCGCCGTCGCCTACCTCAAACCCGTTGATATAGAAGAAGATGCGCACAAAACCCAGGCTCGGATCATCATCAGCATATTCGTGACTGTGCCAATGCGATCCCCTGTGTCCGCCCGGGCGGTTGAGCGTGACACAGTGGTCAAATCGAATTTCCTCACCAAGGACCCTTCGCGCCAAATCAAGAATCTGCGGATGCGGGATAAGGCTCTCCAGATGGGAGTCATACTCCGCCGCAAAGTGGCTGGGCTTATGACCTTCCAAAGCGGACGGTGCCAGGTCTTGAATGTGCGACAGTGACGCCGTCAATCGCTCGCAGGCATCCGGCGTCAGGATGCCGGGAAGGAGAAAGTGGCCGTCTTTGTCCAGCGTGTCTTTCTCCTTTTCGCCAAAATCGTATGGTCGAAATATTGGGGTATGTTCCACGGGAATCCTTTCTTAAAAAGCAGTGGCCAGCGGATCTCTACAGGATTTCTATCGCGCAGGGATCTCTATCGCGTTCCTTATTCAGTCACTTGATCTAGCCGCTCCTTTGTTCTTTTGCTATTCGCTCGGTTGATCCCAACCCTTACGAATCCGGCGCATGCCTAGCCGTAGGAGCGGGGTTGCCCCGCCCTGCTTAACTTCGCCACGCCTCCGCTCTCACTCATACACAACGCCGTCAACCGTATGATGCTCGATAAAATCCCAATCCATCTCTACGCCAAGCCCGGGGCCCTGCGGCACCGGCACATGACCGTTCTTGTCGATATTCTCAAGCTCGTCCGTAAATTCAGGAGGACGAATGGGGGCTTTTGTCTGGCGAATCTTGGGGTTCAACAGTCCGAGTTCGTAGTAGTTCGTGTTGCGGACGGCGGCGATGCAATGCCTATGCGCCAAGCCTCCGCCGTGGAACTCCACGTCCAAACCGAAACCCTCCGCCGCGTGCGCCACCTTCATGGCACCGGTGATCCCGCCATCTTCGTAGGTGCCGGTGCGCACGAAATCGGTACCGCCGTTCGCGATAAAATCAACGTGATGCTCCAGACCGAACACGTGCTCCGTCTGCAGCAGCGGGGTGTTGATAAACTCGCGCAATTTCTGATGTCCGAATATTGATACGCCGCCGTCTTTATAGGGATCCTCCAGCCAGAAAAAGTTCGCCGCATCGCACGCTTTTCCCACTTTGAGCGCATCTGCCCAGGTTTCCAATTCGCACGCCGGATCGAGCATCAGGTCCATCCGGTCCCCCACGCGCTTCCCGACCTCAAGAACGTTTGCCACCTCACGCTCAATCGGCGCATTCCCCCAGCCGTGAATCTTGAAGGCGCGGTACCCCAACTCGCTGCACTGTTCCGCGAAATCGGCGAAGTCTTTGGGCGTGCTAAGCCCGCCGTTCTCATCGCCGTGATAGGTGCTTGCATAAGCCGGAATGGTTTCCTTGTAACCGCCGAGAAGTTGATAAATCGGTGCGTTGAGCGCCTTTCCGGCAAAATCCCATAACGCCACATCAACCGAACTGATAGCCGTGCGGTCCGTGTGGCGCAGCCCGCGTTTTAGGTCGTTGTAAATCTTCTCGCGATGGAACGGGTTTTTTCCCAGTAGATACTGCACGACGCTATCGGACAGCCGCCCGCCGTCCGATTCGCCGATGATTCCGGTGTCCGTATGAATCCGTAGAATTGAGGGACGCATCTTGAGGACGCTCCCTTTTTCGTAGACGGTGTTGAACCCGTTGTAATCGGTGCCCATGTCTTGGATCTCGTGTTCGTAAACCACAACTTCGATTTTCGTTATCTTTGGGTCTGCCATTGGAATCGCTCCTGATTGTTGTTACTGCAAGGCCAATAATTATAATGCACTGCGGTAGGTTTCCTAACCGAACTCCGTTTTCAGCCACTCGATCAATTCGTCCATTTGATCCTAGGTAATCGCGACCGGGAGGTCGCTCCTACAACTGTTCAAAAAGGCTTGTGTGCAGAGGAACTTTATCGCGCTCTCTATCCAGTCGCTTGATCGTTCACAACCTACATGTCTCAATAGAGGCTCATCAGCCCCTCGGCGCCGGGAATCCGTTTCCGTTCAAATTCCGGCGTCAGCCAACGCGCCCGAGAGGGTCTGCCCGGATTTCGGTAGGCGTATACCAGCGCCCATCGTGTACCGCTATTTGCGCGCCTCGGACTGACCGCGTGCGCAGCGTGCGTCCACATCAAGATGACCGTTCCCGCCGGGACGGACAATTCCTGTATCTCCAGCGGTTCTCCCGTCATGGGGTGTGTCTTTCCCGCCATCCAACCCGTCCTGAGCGCTTCATCCGTGTCAGCCTCGATTTTTGCGTCCCGGAAGTGATGACTGCCCGGCACCGCTTTCAAGCCGCCGTCGCCAACCTCGAACCCGCTGACGTAGAAGAAGATGCGCACAAAACCCAGGCTCGGATCGTCCTCGGCGTATTCGTGACTGTGCCAACCCGCGCCTGCGTTGCCGCCCGGGCGGATCATCGTTACACAGTGGTCGAATCGAATCTCTTTGCCGAGAACTCTCCGAGCCAAATCAAGCAATTGTGGATGCAGGATAAGGCTCTCCAGATAGGCGTCATACTCCGCCGCAAAGTGGCTGGGCTTGTGGCCTTCGACAGCGGACGGGATCAAGTCTAGGATGTGCGAAAACGAAGACATCAGCCGCTCACAAGTCCCCGGCGTCAGGATGCCGGGTAGGAGAAAGTGCCCGTCTCTGTCCAAGAGGGCTTTTTCCTTTTCGCCGAACTCGTAAGGTCGGAAAATAGGTGTACGTTCCACAGGAATCCTTTCTTAAAAACAGTGACCAGTGATCAGTGGCTAGTGGTCAGCGAAGAAGCTCAAATTCGCGTAATCTGTGATTCAGAATTGATTCGCCACAAACACCAAATCAAACACATTCACCACGCCTTCCTTGTTCACGTTTTCCAGATTTCAACTGGCCACTGGTCACAGGTCACTGGCCACTATTTTACAACCACCATCCGCCGGGACGCCGCATAATCACCCGCTCGGAATTGATAAATATAAATCCCGCTGGCGACCGCTTCCCCGCTCTCGTTCCGCCCGTCCCAATACGCTGCCTTTCCACGCGCCGCGTAATACCCTGCTTCCTGATTCCCGAGCGCCAACCGGCGTATCGATGTTCCCTTCGTGTCATAAATCGTAATCACTACCTCCGCCTCTCGCGCGAGACGATACGGTATCCATGTCTCCGGATTGAAGGGATTCGGGTAATTCGGCAGCAGCGTCGTCTCTTTCGGCGTCAACGCCGCGAGCAAACCTTCAAGGAAGCGGATTCCCCGTTGAAAATTCGCATCGCCGACGCCTATACCTTGTGCGAGCGCAAGCCATCTCTCGACATCCGTGGCACTAATAGTCGACGGATCTAGGGAATTTACCGCAGGCGCGGCTCCGCCACCCCCGAGCGCCCCGGCAACCTGAACAAGGTCAAAGATGTTCACCATGCCGTCCCCGTTCACATCGGCATCATTCTTTCCCGTCAGCGTAAAGTTTGCGGCGACCTCCACCAAATCAAAGATATTTATCACCCCATCGCCATTCACGTCTGCCGGATTTTTAGGTCTGACGCGCAAATATATCTCTCCGTCAAGGTTCGGTAGTGTGTGTTCCGTCCCCACCAAATCACTGGCGGCGCCTCGCACCTCCTCCGGTAGCACAATTACTTGCGCCTCGCCGCTTTGGTTATGCACCGCCCAACCGTTCGTGAATTCCCGGATATACAGTCCCTCAACATCTTCGTAGAACTGAAACTTTGCGCCCACGGGTCGCCCGATATTGGCGTCCCAGAAGTCGTACCAGTAGTGGGCGTCACTAGCTCCTATCCCGAAAGTCACATACCCGTCGGAATGGGTGAGACTCAGGGTTGTCGTTGACCGCATCGTTTGCAGGTTCATAGGGCTATCCGGTGGTTCGTGGGCAGCGCTCCCGCCCTGAAGGGAATTGATACGCGGTTCTCGGAGATTTTGTTCGAGCCATTCCAGTGCGGTTCGGGCTTGAGCGATTTCTTCCGCTGACCTGCTTGCAGCGCCTTCCATATGGCCGCCGTTGATGTGGGACCTGTTGTAGGTGCTATACGGTCATTCGTGTTGCCTAAAATCAAAAAGTTCGGACGCGATCCTTCCCGTATCCGGCGTACGATATCAAGGCGGACGTGTTGCGCGATATCATTTGGAATGTAATCTCCTACCGACGACCGAAAATCGTCCCACCAATCAAAAAATACCCCGTCAAATAATCCGCATCTTGATACTGCAAGCGCTTGCGACACGATAATATCCTGAACAACCGGATGCGCGTAGTTAATCAGGCGATACGGATCCTCTTCGGGAATTTCTCCGTTAGCATCTTTAATCCAGTACGGATGATTATCTGGAAAATGCCCAAACTCTCCAAATTCTCCGGAATCTCGGATTCGTACCTCAGCAATGAAAACCATGTTCGGGTTCAGCGCGAAATACCGGTTTCGGCGCTCCAGTGCATGCGGGAGAGAGCCACGCAGATGCCAATTTCCGCCGATTTGACTAAATCGTTGTTCAAACATATCGGGCGAACTGAAATACATGTCGTGTTGGGCGCCTTTGATGATTCGGCCTTCCCAGTTGTTTTCTATATCGGGGCGATTTTTGATGTCTACAGTGAACGGCCCGTATATTGAGGGAAATGTCCTGTTCTCCAACCGCGATTCGAGCGATTCCGGCAGTATGTCACAGGATTGGTCGTAGGTGAAATGACTCAACGGCAACGCGTCCAATGGCGAATAATCGGCAATCGGGTTGGCTTGAATTTCAAGGTTTTCCAAGTTGTGCAAACCGGCTAACGGCTCCACATCGGAAATAAAGTTTTTGTGGAGCGCTAGGTGCGTTAACTCCGTCAGACCGGCGAGAGGACGAATGTCGGTAAGAAGGTTATCGCGCAGCGTCAGTCGGCGAAGCCCGGTTAACGAGGCGAGTGGTGAAATATCGGTTATTGAATTTCCAATCAGCGCCAGATTTTCCAATTTTGTCAACCCCGCCAGCGGCGCAAGATTCGAAGCGCTGTTGCCCTGCAAAAGCAACACCTTCAGGTTCAGGGCGTATTCCAGACCTGTCAGATCGGTTATGCTCCGGCGTTCTGCCGAAAGTCTCTCAAGACGCAGCATGTCCGCTTGTCTAATGAGAACGTCGGCGGGGAGGTGAAGAACCTCTCTGACGGCGGTTCGCAAGTTGGGATCGGGAATGTCGACAACCGGACTGTCCGGGTCGAATATCGGGTTGTTTTGAGTGTTGAGGTGTTCTAGATTTTCGAGATTCGCAAGCGGCGCAACGTCCCTAATACTGTTGTTTTCAAGTTCGAGATGAGTTAGATTCTTGAGATTCGGCAAGTGGCGCGACATCCACAATTTTGTTGTTGTTCAAATACAAATGAGTTAGTCGTGTCAGGTTGGCAAGCGAACTGATATCTACAATGCGATTGCCGTTTGCGCTCAAAAAGGTAAGATTGGTAAGATTGGCGAATGGATTAATATTGATAATTTGATTGACGTTCAAACGCAAATGAGTAAGGTTAACGAGATTGGCAAGCGGACTAACGTCAGTAATCCGATTGGCACTCAACAGCAGCGTTGTCAGATTTGTCAGATGTTCAATCGGTTTAATATCGGACAATTCACCAACACCAACATCAAGATAGGTCAACGCCACTAGATTGGCAATCGGCGTAAGATTGGAAATCGGGTTTCTTGGAATGTGCAGGCGACGGAGATTGATAGCATATTCCAATCCCGTAAGGTTTTTTATATCCTGCCCATCAGCCTCAAGTTCGTTTAGCTGCTTCAGATGATTGTCTGTAAGCTGAATGTTCGGAGGCAATCCGAGCGCTTTGCGAACAGCTTGGGCGAGATTGGGGTCCGGGATATTGACGACTTGTGCGTATAGGGGGTAGCACAGAGAGATAGAGAGCAAAAGCAAAAGACCGAGTGTGATTTTCCGTCCGAAGTTCATCGATTTCTCCTTTGTCTTACTTCTCCCCATGCAGCCATGCCGAGCCTTGCGCTTCCAACTCCTCTCGGATATTCCGTTCCAAACGCCCCGGAATACTCAGCGGATTGAACGCGGACGCCCCACAATCCGCAACCAAGCTATGACCCGTGATGGCGGACGACTCATCCGAAGCCAAGAACAGCATCACTTCCGCCACCTCCTCCGGCTGCGCCGGATTTCCCCGCGGATAGAGAAATTTCTGTCTCCTGACCTCTGCCGGGTTGCCTTCTAGCATTTCAAGTTTTTTCTCCGTGAGCATCCGCGCGGGCGTCAGCGCATTGGCGCGAATCCCGTAGGGACCGTAGGTGACCGCCAAGCTCTGCGTGAAGTTAATCATGCCCGCCTTGGCTGGACCGTACGATGGGATACTGGGGCTGCCGAACATCGCGTTGCCCGACGAGACGTTGATAATGCTCCCGCCGCCCTGTTCGATCATCAGCGGCACCACCAACTTGCAGAAAAGCAGCGGCGCCGTCAAATGACAGAACAGTCCGTCCTCCCAATCTTCAACAGTTACGTCCTCCAGCTTACCGCCGGGATTGTCGATAATGGCGTTGTTCACCATCACGTCAATCCTCCCGTATCGCTTTCGAGTGAATTCCACCAGCGCGGCAATGTCATCCTTGTTCATGACATCGCACCTCTTGTAGACGACCTTGCCGGGCAGCCCTTCCGCCGCGTCGAGCAACTTTTGGGCGTTTTCCGGGGTCCGACCCCGGTCGCAGACGACGACCGAAGCTCCCTCTTTCGCGAACAGCAACGCCGCCGCTTTCCCGAGCCCCAGCGTCGCGCCGGTGATGATAGCTACTTTGCCTTCCAATCTTGTTCCCATGGTTTGCTCTGTTATATCCTTTCCTTAACGGAATCGCTAGTCCGTGTCATCTAGTGAACAACTCATCGCCCAGCACCCGTGCGTGACGTTCTCAGAGTTGCTAAGCTTGACCACCAACTCGTTAGCGCCCCTCTTTAACCGAGCGGGCACGTTAATCACCTCGAAATCGTGGTCATGGCGAAAGGTTCCAAGGTTCTCACCGTTTAGCCACACGGTCAACCAATCGTCGAAACCAAACCGAATCTGGACCGAGCGCTCCTCTGCAGACTCAATTGTTGTGCGGGCATAGGCGGAACGATCCAATTGGTCCTGAAAGCCGGAGCGGCAATAGGTTGACAAGTCAATCCAGGTGTGTTCCGTTTTGGCGGAGTGTACCGAGAACTCCGCCTCTTGGAACTGTCCCGTCCAGACGCCTGATGCCTCCTCAGGGGCCTCCGATTGCAGGAACTGCTCGTAGGTGCGGCATTCAAAGGGTCCCGCGATTTCCCACGATTCGGGCGAATTGACCGGATGCGCTTGGCTCTCCGGCACCCGGTAGTAGTACACCACGGTCTCCGTGTCGTCCGCGCGGCACCCGCAGCGGAGCAGAAGCGAGGAGTTGAAGCTCACGGGATCCGTGCCGAAGAACCGGTAGACGACCCCGTCTTGGTCGTATTCGGACCCATAGCGGTGATACGTGCAACCGATCCAGCGTGTCATCACCTCGTGATAGCCAAAACATAATCCGAAATCATCCTCCTCGTTATATCCCCTGATGACGTGGGGGTCGGTTTCCCCATCAATCATCCATACCTGTCCGCCAGTGTGAAAGATGACATCACTGTAATCGCGCTGTCTGATGCCCTTGACGATGCCCGCGACGAACCCTTTTCCGGATACATCAGCCATGAGAAAGGATGAATGATGACTCGCGGGGTATTCGCTTCTGTATGCGGTGTGCAAACGGTAAGGGGTGATGTCGGTCCCCTCGGGGAACTGCTGCCAATCCGTCATGAAGCGAATAAACTGATCAACCAACGGCTCCATCGTGATACGGCACGATTTGGCGAACGGAATCGGCAGATAAATGTTGAAGCTGTCACCGTGTACCGACCCCAATCTTCGGGTCAAGACCGCGAACCCGGCGTTGACCACACGATACGGAGATTGATCGAGCAAAACACCGCACAGCCGCTTCAGATCCATGTTGACTAACGGGCGCGGGTCGTCATCGACGTAGATTTTGATGATGGCATTGGTGTTGGAATTGTCTGTGTAATCCTCGGTGAAACGCGTGTCCGAGATCGGATTCGGGGAAATCCAAATATGCCTGACGCAACCGGGTCCCCGCGCTCGGAATACCTCCTTGGTTTCTCCTACCGCCACTTGCCTATCCCTCAACGTTTGCCGTCGGGCGCGGAACTGCGTCGGTAGTTGGATTAGCGGAAAATTTGGATCCGGTAAGTTTATCGGGTCGCTCATAAGAACGCCTTTCGTTGTGTTAGTTCAAAAGTAGGATGGAATCAAAGGAGATTAAGCGAATGAATAGTGAGAGCGATAGAGATCCTCTCCCGTTCGCGGCTTCTTGTCCCGATGCGTATGTAGGGGACGCAGATCTGCGTCCCCTACGCAGTGATCGAAAGGGGGCACAATGCGATCAAACGAATAGATAGTATTCCTGTAGGGTGGGCATTGTCCACCAGCCTCTCTGGTGATAAGCAATCCGTAGGGGCGCAGAGGCAACGAATAATGACCAATCAACCGACTGAATAGGATCAAACGAGTGAATAACGAGTGCGATAGAAATCCTATAGAACTCCCATAGTGATCTTAACGCGATAGTAATCTCATAGGAAGTAAGATTTTCTATGACCTAAGTTCAGTTGCTCGATAGGGATCACCCTCCTCCGTTGGCTGACTCAAACCGTACGGGTTGAGTGTAGATAGTAGGTCGAGATTCGTACCGCGACACCAAAATGTCGATTTTGGGAAGCCGACCTAAGGAATTCTGAATCCGCGCCTGATGTGTGAGCATGAGGTTGGGAAGGATTTTCATCAGGACTTGCTATCACACTCACAATGGGATCTTGATGGGAGTCCTACCGGATTTCTATCGCAGTCACTGACCGTTCCCTTGATCCTCACAGAATTGTCAATCCAAATTCTCTATCGAGCAACTCATCGCCCAGCACCCGTGCGTGACGTTCTCAAGATTGCTGAGCTTGACCATCAGTTTATTGTCACCCTTCTTCAACCGTGCGGGAACGCTAATCGTCGCGAAACCGTGGTCGTGACGGAAAGTCCCCAAGTTCTCTCCGTTTAGCCATACGCTCAGCCAATCGTCGAAACCGAGCCGAATTTGAACCGACCGCTCATCATCGGACTCGATGGTTGCGCGGGCATAGGCGGAACGATCCAATTGACCCTGAGAACCGGTACGACAGTAGGTTGAGAAGTCAATCCATGTGTGTTCCGATTTCGCGGAGTGCACGGAGAACTCCACTTCATCGTCTTTGAACTGTCCCAACCAAGGCGCCGCTATCTGCTCCGGAATCTCCGGCCGCAAGAACTCTTCGTGATTGGTGCACTCGAACGCGCCCGCCATCTCCCACGTTTCGGGCGAAGCGACCGAAGGCGCTCCGCTGTCCGGCACTCGATAGTAATACACCACAGTTTCCGTGTCGTCTGCGCGAGATCCGCAGCGGAGCAGCAGCGAGGAGTCGAACGTCACCGAATTCAAGCCGAACAACCGGTAAATCACCCCGTCTTGATCGGTCCGCGTCGCATAGCGGTGGTAGGGACAGCCGATCCAGCGCGTCATCACCTCGTGATAGCCCCAACCGAACGCGAAATCATCCTCCTCGTTGATTCCCCTCATGACATGGGGATCGCTCTCGCCGTCTATCATCCACACCTGCCCGCCGGTATGATAGATCATGTCGGTGTGCTCTCGTTGACGGATGCCTTTGACGATTCCCGCAACGAACCCTTTTCCGGATAAATCAGCCATTAGGAAGGACGAGTGGTGGCTCGCGGGGTATTCACTTCTGTACACCGCATGCAAACGGTAGGGCGTGATGTCCGTCCCCTCGGGGAACTGCTGCCAGTCCGCCATGATGCGAATACACTGATCCATCAACGGTTCCATCGTGATTCGGCAGGATTTGGCAAAAGGGATCGGTAAATATATGTTGAAGCAATCACCGTGAACCGACCCCATTTTTCTGGGCAAGACCGCGAACCCGGCGTTGTCCACTCGATACGGAGATTGATCGAGCAACACACCGCACAGCCGCTTCAGATCCATGTTGACTAACGGGCGCGGGTCGTCATCGACATAGATTTTGACGATGGCATTGGTGTTGGAATTGTCGATATAATCTGGGGTAAATCGCGTGTCCGAGATCGGGTTGGGGACAATCCAAATGTGCCTGACGCAACCGGGTCCCTGCGCCCGGAATACCTCAATGGTTTCCCCTATTCCCGCTTGCCTATCCACCATTGTGTGCCGCTGGGCGCGAAATTGCGCCGGCAGTTGTATAAGTGGAAAATTTGGATCCTGAACATTTGTTGTGTGGCTCATACTCAAACCTTTCGCTACGTCAGTTTGTAAAAAATTCGCCTCAAAGTATCAATCTTTGAGGAGTTCTTCAATCATCCAGATTAGCGGCTTGACCGCCGATGAGGTTGCAGCCCATGAAACTATATTGCCAATTCCCGCCTTATCAATCAGGATGAAAAATGGTATCCCACGAATCTGATAAGCCTTCCTCACTTGCTTCCGCCGGTCAAGCAAGATTGGCCACGGCGGCTGGCGTTCCTCCAAGAATCTCTGCACCTGTTCAGGGGTTTCACCATCGTTGATTCCCCAGATAGCGACGTTGTCAACTTTGTTGAATTGATCATAGATTGTCTTGATTTGCGGAATTGCGTCGTTGCATGGCCCGCACCAAGAAGCGCCAACATCAAGCAATAGGACCTTTCCTCGCATCGCCGACAGAGCGAAAATTTCTCCATCCAATGTTTCTAAAGAAAAGTCAGTTGCCTTCTTGTTGAGCGTGTTTTTTATATATTTCTGACGGATTTCTTCCCGGTCGGCGTCTTCTCGGATTCGGTATTCTGTTTCCGCCTCTTTGAGAAAAGCCTCAAAGGTATCGGCATTTCCCTGATCCATCTGATGATAGACGCGTTCCAATCCCGCTCGACTCTCCGCGTGAGGGGTGAGGGCAAAGTGTGCGTCGGCATAGCGGCGCCTCGCTGTGTTCCACTCTCCGAGCCCTTCTGCCGATCGTCCCAACATCCAGAAGTAATTGACGGCGCTCTCGTTGAACCTTGATGATATTGATTCCAGAAAATCCGGCGCGTTCGCGGCTAGTCCGTCATGCGCTTCTTTCCATCGTTCCTGACGGAGAAAGACTTCGCCACGCAGGCGGGAAATCTTCGTTAACGCTTCTTCCACGGAACTCTTGTTGTGTTCTACAAGCCACTTCTGTTCCTCTTCGCTGCCTAATCTGACTTCGGCGCGCTCCAAGATGTCCAATGCCTTGTCCAGACGAATGTTAAACTTGAGCCGCAATTTAACTGCTTCGGTATAAGCCCAACCAAGCCACTGCTGTGTATCTTGGCAATAGGATCTGTGTGCATCCAAAAACCGGTCGAGGAGTACATCAAGTTGATCGTCGCTTATTAGGGACCTATCATCCTCGGCCAACCACAGTAGGTGTTCATGCCCCAACAAATACCATGATAATCCCGGAACATCCGAGGCAGAACATTCGTCGATGATACGCTGGTAATAGTGCCATTTTTGACGCACCTTTTGGCTTTGGTCCGCTAGCCCGAACAAAGCGCTCTGATAAACTTTGGTTCCGGGGAATTGCAGCATCTTGTCGAGCAATTCCGCCGGGAGATTCGCCGCGTCGCCCGGAAGGCGTCTATATCCCCAGTAGGCGGCCTCCAATACTTCCGGGGTTTCGTCGTTTGTTCGCAGCAGTGATTCGATTTCAGGTCGAATCATTCCTTTTGCCTCTTCCTCCGGAAACATGTCGGACACCAAGTTCCAGCGAGAACCGTAAGCTTCCAAGTCCGCCGGATTGGATTCCAGCGCACGTTCGCTAAGATCCAAAGCCCTGTCAAATTCACCGATTTGATGGTATTCCTTAATCTGCGTTGCCAAATCCTGTTGTTGATTGACTTCGGACATCTTCCTGTCTCCCTTGTTGCGCAGTTCGTGCTAGCCTCCCTCGTAGATCGGGCTTCATGAAGTTTAAAAAAATAACTCGTAATATCCTAACGATGCTCGGTGCGGTTAGGAAACCGCACCTACCGAGTTTAGGGAAAACTAGAATTACCGATTTAAATATTTAATCTTCATCCAGCCCGACCTGCGAACGGTTGACCCACCTAAACACAGCCCGGATATTCCTGACCGCGCAGCAACATATGGTTATTGGACTTGGAGGGAGCGTCTTCACCCTTATACTTCGTTTTCGAGCTCATGTAGTGCGTGGCGTACCCTCGACGCCGGGTCTTTGATCGATTGGTGTGGCTGCAGTGCAACGTAAGGCTGTGATGAAAACTGCAGTCGCCGGCTTTCAGTTCAATCGGCACCTCATTCTCCAATGGTCCCGCAAGCGCCTTCTTCTCAATCTCTCGCTCACGTTCAACCTCGAGCAGCCCCCATTTGTGGCTCCCGGGAATAAACCACAGACAACCGTTTTCGACCGTCGCGTCGTCCAACGCCGCCCAGCAACTGACAAGGCTGTACGGCACATACGGTCTCCACGAGTTGGAATCCTGGTGATAGTTCTTGCGGGACCCGTGCGCGGACGATTTCATAAACAACTGATCGCCGAACAGCTTGATATCGGGACCGATGAGGTCTTCCAGGACATCCAAAATTTTCGGATTGGTCGCGTGCGCGTGCATGACCGGATCCGTGCGAACCAAACCTCCAAGTTTGCGGATGGATTCGAGTGTCGATTTCGCTTCCACCTCTTTGCGTTGGATTGCCGGTTCAACTTGGCGGCCGAACCCCGGCTCCGGAACGACCTCACCCACGGCAATCTGATCGGCTCGCTTCCCGACCGCGTGTACTTCCTCGTCGGTCATTAGCTCCCGAACGATGATATAGCCGTTCTCGTCGAAATGCTGCTTTTGTTCATCTGTCAGTGCCATAATCAATACCTCCTTGTTTTTGTAGTGTAGGAGCGATCTCCAGGTCGCGATTCCTATGGCCCGGAGATCGTCGCGGCCTCCTCACTCCATTTTGAATTTAGACCGCCAATACGGATAATCCTTCGCTGTCTTCACCAACCCGCTCCTCACAGGATTCTCGTAACAGTATCGAATAATCGCGTTCAATGATTCGTCATGCCGAATGCCATGATCATGATAAGCCGCTTGCCAGAGCGAACCGCTACGTTCCAAGTAGGTGTTGATCCGTCTCGCCGTGAAACTCTTTAAGGTTTGAATGAGCCTCGAAAGGGGTTGATCTTCCCCCAGTTGAATGACGGCGTGGATATGATCTGGCATTATGACGAGGCAAAACCATCTACACCATTTATTGGTTTCGAGCCAATCATAAGCGTCAAATATAACGGCTGCAATCTTCTCGTTTGCAAGAAGCGGTTTTCGTTCAATTGTGGTAAGGGTAAGGGAGTAGTAGGCACCCCGATGGAGCGTCTGCCTTTCCGTAAGTTTCGGTATCTTAGATTTGGGCTGTCTTGCATAGTTTTTATATAAGGTACGATTTTCGATCAGAACGAAAGCATCGCGACCTGGAGATCGCTCCTACAGGAGAAGCCTTTCGCGTTTTGGCGGCGACTCCCAGCTCGATATTCTTTTGTCAGAACCGCAAAAAATGAAGAATCGCGACCTGGATGTCGCTCCTACCTAAAGATTGGTTGATGCGCCCGTATCCGCGAAACCCGTATAACCGGGTCCGCCGGCTCCGACGTAGCCGTGACTCGCACCCGATTCATCCGGGCTTACCCAAAACGCGTACAACTCGCCCAACCTGAGATAAAACTTGAATCTCACCGGCTCACCCGCCAGCCCGCCAAGATCCGTTGCCCCTTTCCAATTCACCCCGCGCAACGTCTCATCGCTCCGAATCACCTCGCAATTCTCTTTCGTAAAGGGCGCGATGACATCCCCGTTCCTATCAAGAACCTCGACCCGCAATTCGCCTTGGCTGCAATCCGCGTTGACGAACAGATGCTTGCCGCTAAATCGAACCGGGCGCGTGATCAGAGTCCCCTCGTCCCGAGTCGATCCCATTGAAGCGAATCCGTCGCGCCGCAGAACCGCCAGCCCCGTGGTGCGGCCACTTCTTCCGCCGTCCTCGGCCCGGCCTACTCCGTTGTAGTACAAATAGAGTTCATTTCCGACGACGATACAGCCCCCGCCGACCGATTGCACATTTCCCCAGTTCCATGCGCCCCGCTCCTCATTCGCTTTGAACAGCGGCGTCCGATTTGGCCGGTGAAAATGGAATCCGTCGCGGCTGTACCCGGGCACCACCTCGTTCCGTTTCGGAATCCTCAACCTGTGGGATTCTTCGTTGGGCGGTCCTTGATGCACGCTGAAAAATCCCAACATGAGGCTTTCGTACGCTATGGCGTCGAAATGGTAAAGTTGCGGACGGATATGGCTGAATTCGGATTTGGGATGGTGCGGATCCAGTCGGTCAGCCGCCAGCCACGGCACGATTCCTCCCTCTCTTGCCTCGCTCGACGCCCATGTCAACTTCTCCGGATCGCGGTTTTCGAGATAAGCGCGGCAGCGTCCGTCGCTTCCCCAATGGTATCTGATGTTCGCCACCCACAGCTTCCGAAACGGGTTGTAGTGGGCGTTCGTATGATCGCCGACATGGCGCCACGAGGTAACAACCGGCTCGCTCCAGTGGATGCCGTCAGCCGAATAGAGGAGCGAGAAGAAGAAATCGTTGATGTTGTTGGGCCACAGATAGGTTAGAAAGAGTTTGTACCGCCTGTCCGGGGCGGTCTCCTCGTAATCGATCCAAACGCTGGTCGTGTCGCAGCTAAAGTATGTTCCCGGTTCCCACGGATCGGAGTGTTCCAGAACCAGATTCGTACCCTGCACGACATCAAGCAGCGGCTTCTCCCAGTGGATTCCGTCTTCCGACGTTGCGTAGCCGACGCCGTGCCTGACATTGTGCCAATTCTTGAAAACTCCTTCGCTCGAATCGTACCAAAGACCTCCGCTGTAGCTCGGCACGTCGAGCACGGGATTGTTCGGATGCATCCTCGCCGCATGAAACGTCCGCATCAAGTTCGTGTCCTCAATCAGGAAATCGTCGACGAACAGTTGCCGCCCCACGTCAATCGGAACGACCTCCGGCGGGTTATCCAGATAGGGAACCGGCATCGGTTCTCCCGTCGGCTCGCCGTGGTTCGGCGGCCACGGTACGGGCAATTCAATCCCGTTATATAGCGTTTCGCTTAGTAATCCTTCAGTATTCATCATCAACACCAGACATACGGTTGCGCTTAAGAATCTGCGGATTCCCCCAAATCTAGCGGGGAAGAATCGGGTCACTGATAGGTTCATTAATTTTTTCATAACCCGCGAACGGGTGAAGACTTTCACCTTCTATCAGGAACTTTACCGCCGCAGCTCCGGGCCACTTAGCTAACGAGAGAACAATAGAGTCTATCATCAGCGCCTGCCGCCGCGGATCGTGTGGAAGACCGGATTTGAATTCCTTCGAGAAATCAGCGTAAACGACATGATCTTTAAATGACACCGACAACAGTTTTGTTCCGTTTGGAATTGCCCGCTGCGATTTGGAATCCGCGGGGCCTTTTATCAGGATGTTCAGTACTTTTTCCACGTGGTTGGTGAACTGTTTCTCCGCCGATATCTCATATTTCAGCTCTATTGAGCGCGTCTCGGGAACCAGAGAGGACTCCTTCGCGTCAAGGAAGTAAACTGTTGTCTCATACATGTCCTTTGAGTCGCACCCATTGGCGATCAGACATAATCCGAATGCCGCGAGTACCAGAAGATGCGTTTTAAACATATTTATCACCTCTTTCCGAATCGTACGTAATGCGAATCGCGACCTGGAGAAGATCCCATCGCTTTGGGAACTCTATCGCTCCCTTGATCTCCTACATGCGCAAAAAGAGCGACATACAAAGGATCGCGACCAGGAGATCGCTCCTACAGAATCCGGTACAATTCAATGTCCGTTCCATCATTCCGCTGGGGAATGTGCCGTCGTTATTCTAGCGAGGTACAAATTTCATTGCCTACCTGATTCTGAACGCATACAGTTTCGCGTTGCGAATCACGAACCTCAACCGAAATGGGCGCCGGATTTCCGACAGATCCCTCCCCTCCCACCGAACCTGATGCGCGAGACTGTCATCGGCAATAGCATCGCACGCTTCACTCGAAAACCCGGGTTGCACGTTTCCTTCCGCGTCGAGCACCTCTACCATGATATCCCCGCCGGTGGCATCGGCGTTGATTTCCAAACGGTTTCCTGTCGTTTCCAGCGGTACGGTTTCCACCACGCCACGCTCGACGTCGGCTTGCAGAGTCACCAGCCGATCACGCCCCCAACTCACTCTCCCAATTGAAAATAAACTATCCTTGTTCGGTCCGCCGTGTCCGAAGTTTCGTCCGTTGTAATACGCAACCAGTTCGTCGTCATGTAGGAATGTGCCGACCGCCGTCATGATTATCATTCCGCCATCGAAAGCGCCCTCGGGGCCCAAAGGAATAACCGGACTGCGGTCTTCCAGCCGGTGCCACGTCCTGCCGTCCCGGCTGTAGACCAACTGCGCGTCGATGGGACCATCGTCATTCGTGGGTCCCGGCCCCGTGTAATCGAACACATGCAGAAATCCGAAGATGATTCCGTTGTCGCCGTAGACAAACGGCGTCATTCCGTAGAACTGTGTGTTGGGCGGGTCCTTGTCATCGGGGTAGATGACCATCGTCTCATCCCAACGCTCCAGATCGCGTCCGTCGCTGATGAGTGCCGTGACGACCCGCTTCCTGCCGCGCTTCCCCACGTAATTGATGAACTCGTAGCGAGGGTCGTCCGACCGAATGATACTCCCTGACACGTAACATCCGAGGCTCGGCACATAGCACGCATTAAAACTTCCTTCGTTGCGCCGATCCACAACGGGTTGCGGCTCCGACCAATGGATACCGTCGGGGGAATAACATGTGCGAACGTCGTGAAACCGTCTGAAAAAACCGATTGCCTTATAACGCCTCTGCGGATCGGGCTCCTCCTCGTCAAGGAACACGCTGGCGCCGTGAGTGTCGAGCATGATGTTGTTTTCGGTGCCGCCATTGATGATCTCGCCGTTTTCTGATACGCGATTGAAGTGGCACAACCCCAGATTGGGCTTTTCCCAGTGGATGCCATCCGCACTGGTGGCGTACAGCGTCAGATCGCAGTGGATATTTCCGCCCGGGATTTCCAATTCCGGGATAGCGAAGTCGTGCCCGCCGCTCATACGACTCATGTACCACATGCGGTATTGGTTTTGGTACGGATCGAAAAACACGGTGCCGTAGATGAAGATGTGTTTGCCGAAATAATCTTCCCCATGATGATAAGCGAACTCCCACGGGTGCTCGGGCATCACGACCGGCCTATCCATCTTGGACCCCTGTTGGACGCGCCGAGAAACTCCCTCCTTGCGGTGGATGAGCAGGTCGTCGACGAACAGTTGCGTTCTGTTGCCAATCTGTTGAGGGTCGCCGCCGAGGGCAGTTCCACCCCCTCCAACGCCCATCTCGGCGCAGCCAACGGGCAGGAACCATCGTGACAACATGCGATTGAATAGAGAGGAAGAGTTTGAGAAACTGTTTGAAATCATAATTGGTGGTTCATTTGACAAGTGTTTAATGCGAAAAACGAGGTCGCGACCTGGAGAAGATCTCTATCGCATTCGGTATCAAGATCCCTATCGCGCTCCCTGTTCAGTCGCTTGATCTCATTGGATCTCCTACTTGATTCTAAATGCGTATAACTTCGCGCGGCTCATCACGAACCTCAACCGGAATGGGCGCCGAATACCCGACAAATCCCTGCCCTCCCATCGAACCTGATGCGCGAGGCTGTCATCGTCGATAGGGCCGCAGGCATCGCTTGAGAATCCCGGTTGCACATTCCCCTCCGCGTCGAGCACCTCCACCGCGATCTTTCCGCCCGTTGCGTCCGCGTTGATTTCCAAACGGTTTCCTGTCGTCTCCAGCGGTACGGTCTCCACGATGCCGCGTTCAGCGTTGGCTTGCAACGCCACCAGCCGGTCGCGCCGCCAACTCGCCCTCGCAATCGTGAAGTGACGATTCTTAACCGGCGCACCGTGCCCGGTGTTTCCTGCGGTATAGTATGCGACTAGCTCGTCGCCGTGGGTGGATGTGCCGACGGCTGTCATCATTATCATCCCGCCGTCCATAGAGCCTTTGGGTCCCAATGGGATAACCGGGCGTCTGTCTTCCGTGCGGTGCCACTCCCTGCCATCGCGGCTGTACACCAGTTGCACTTCGATCGGGCCATCGTCATTTGCGGGTCCGGGACCGGTGTAGTCGAACACGTGAAGAAACCCGAAGACGACCCCGTTGTCGCCGTAGGTGAACGGCGCCATTCCGTAGAATTGCGTACTGGGCGGATCATGCTCGTCCGGATAGATGATCATTGTCTCCTCCCATCGTTCCAGAGACCGTCCCTCGCTGATGAGCGTTGTGATTACCCGTTTCCTGCCGCGTTGCCCCTCGTGATTGACGAACTCATAGCGCGGATCGTTTGACCGAATGATGCTCCCCGCCACGTATCGGCCCAATCCCGGAACGTAACAGGCGTTGAAAGATCCCTCGTTACGTCTTTCGGCGGCGGGCTTTGGTTCCGACCAATGCACCCCGTCAGGCGAATAAGATATCCGTATCTCCTCAAACCGTCTGATAAAACCGATTGCCTTGTACCGCTTTTGGGGATCGGGCTCTTCCAAGTCGAGAAACACGCTGGCGCCGTGAAAATCGAGCATGATGTTATTCTGCGTGTCGCCAACGATGCTCTCTCCGCTGCCGATTAACCGATTGAAGTGGCATAGCCCCAAATTGGGCTTCTCCCAGTGGATGCCGTCCGTGCTCGTCGCGTACAGCGTCAGGTCTCCGTGGATGTTACCGCCGCCCGGGATTTCGAGTTCCGGTATGGCGAAACCGTGCCGGTGGCTCATGCGACTCATGTACCACATGCGGTACCGGTTTTGGAGTGAATCGAAAAACACGGTGCCGTAGACGTAGATGCGTTTCCCAACGCCATCGTCCTCCGGATGGTACGAAAACTCCCACGGGTGCTCGGGCGTCAACACCGGCTTATCCATCTTGGCCGCCTGTTGGACACGGCGCGCGACGCCCTCCTTGTGATGAATCAGGAGGTCGTCGACAAACAACTGCGTCTTCGTGTCTATCCGGTAGGGTTCACCGCCAAAAACAGCACTGCCGCACCCCATCCCCATCACGACGCAACCAACAAGCAAGAACCTTCGTGACCATAGTCTATTGATGCAGGAAAAAGAGTTTGCGAAACAGCCTGAAATCATCTTCTGTAAAATATACCTGTAGGAGATCAAATGAGCGAATAGATCAAGCGAATGGATAATGAGCGCGATAGAGATCCCAATGCGATAGGGATCTTCTCCAGGTCGCGATTTCCCACCGCGAGCGAGGATGCTCACACAGTTCGTATGTCGTGACAACCTTTCGCGTCTTGTGGCTTCACGGTTTCCGCTGGTCACTAGCCACTGACCACTTCTTCCCCGCTATGCATTCGCTGCCGGACGATACTCGGGAATCACTTCGGGATAGCGCACCCCCGAATTCGTATTGTAGGTATCCGCATGCACAAACGCGATGCTGAACGCGCGGCGCGGACGGTTTGTGGTGTTCACCAGCGACGAGTGCAGCATATGGTTTTTGAAGAGGACGACTTCCCCCTTCTCCATCTCCATGAAGACCCGCTTTTCCGGGGGCGCATACTTCCGTATCGTCTCCTCCGTTTTGACCCCCTCCAGCGGGCACTCCTTGTGCGAATAGGGGATAACCATGAGACAGCCGTTTTCCCGGGCCTGCGGGTCGAGCGCGGTGTAGACCGTAATCTCTTCGGGGATGCTGAGGTTCCAGCCGGTGTCCTTGTGCCAATTCTTCGATACACCGCCCTCGGCGGGTTTGTTGAAGAACATTGCCCGGAATACGCTCACCCTGTCCCCGATCTTCTTCCGGGTAATGTCCCTGAAAAGCGGGTTCCGGATATAGCCACGGAATAGCGGATCCATCTCCAGTTCTTGAATCTTCCGATACTTCAGCGAGCTGCCTTTGTGATTTCCGCTGAAATTCACCTTGTCGCGGTCATCCGACGCCGACGGACAGAGTTGCATATTCATCCCTTCGTAGCGAATATTGCCGAGCATAATCTGATCGATTCGTTCGCAGAGCGCGTCAATCTGTTCCTCCGGCGCCACCACACCCAACCGCACGAAGCCTATGTCCTCAAACTCCCGCCATTCCGCTTCGGTTACCGTGCTGCTCTGCCTCAAATTAGTCTTCATGGCTGTCGCGAGCCCTCCTGTTTATGCTAAAGACGGTATTACAGCAATCTAGTGTATGTTAAAGAGATGTTCCGCACCGTTCCTCCCGTTGTTGGCCGACGAAACCTCTCAAATAATGCTATCACTTTCAGATTCGGATCAGGTATACTGTACAGCAAATTTTCCGGTTGTGACTGTCGCGAGTACAACTCGCTCCTACAACGAGTTCCATCATTGCCCAACAACGTTGTTCTGACAGTCGCTGTGCCGTATAAATATACCATCGCGATTCTAACAAACTTTCATACCTGAATCAATACAAAACGTGGAAAGACCCAGTAGATCGCGCCCAAGCCAGCGTGCCGTCACGATTGCACGGAGGCAGCTATGAACCCGCCTAAATTTCGATTTGCCGCGCTAAGCGTTGTCAAGCACGACTATGTCCCCATCGGGGTGGCGGCGCACCCCCGTTTCGAGCCTGTGGTCGTCGCCGACGATCCCGATCAACCCGACCGAGTTCATGAACTCAACCAGAAGTTCGCGGACGACTACAAGATTCCCTATGTTTGGGATGTGGAGCGCGCCATCGCCGATTATAACGTGCAGGTCGCGGTCGTCAGTTCGGAGGCGGAGCGCCACTGTAATTTGAGCGTACGAGCCGCAGACGCCGGATTGCATATCGTGCAGGACAAACCGATGTCCAACCGCGTGTCCGAGTGCGACCGGGTGGTTGAGGCGGTCGAGCGTAACAACGTTAAGTTCCTGCTCTGGAACCGCAACTATATTCCAGCCCTAATTCAAGCCAAACGGGTGTTGGATAGCGGTCGGATAGGCGAGATCTACGCCATCCATTCTGAATTCTATTTCCCCAAGGATAAAGGACCTCCGAGGGATCCGAGCAAGCCCAAGAAACCTACGATGCACCGGCTGGAGAGGCAGAAGGGGGCGCAAGCAAACGGATCCGATGGCGGCGACCGCCCTATGGGAGAACTACAGGTTGAGGGAATCTATCCGCTCGCCTCCATGCAGATGCTGACCGGGGCGGCGGTGCAGAGGGTGTTTGCCCGCACCACCGCGCATTTTCATCAATTCTGCGTGGATAACGACATCGAGGACTTGGCGACCGTTACGCTGGAGATGGATAAGGGCATACTCGGTACACTATGCATCGGTCGCATCGGCGCTGCCAGCCGCTCGCATACGGGCGAGATAAAGACCCGCGTTCTCGGATCGAAGGGAGCGCTCGTCATCAATGAGTCGCGTCCTGTAATTCACGTCTACTATAGGGGTAGACCGAAGTCCGACCGTCCACTTCAGGGCGTCGCCGGTGACAACGATTTCCGACTCCCCGAAAACTTCGCTCAGGCAATCGACACGGATGGCGACACCATCCTCAACGCACGAGCCGGGCGCGCCATCTGCGCCACCGTCCAAGCCGCCATGGACTCCGGACGCTCCGGCACCCCGGTCACGGTATCGTAAGATGCGCATTGTGAAACCGCGTTTTTACCTCAAAACTCGGTTTCTTTATTTCACATTTTGCCGAAGACGGAATTCCCTCGGGAGCTTATATGTAGGGGACGGCCTCGTCCCGATTGAACCACCATCGGGATGTCCTCAAAAAATTATTTCAGATAACCCAACACATCAATACCTGAAGAATACGTAAAACCATAACACGGAGGTGCACATCCTTTGGCAACTAGATTAGCCCTGATTGGCGGCGGGGAAAACGCCGCCTCCTATACGACTGTGACGCCGCGTTTACCGAATGCGGCGTTTGTCGCGGTGGTCGATCCGCAGCCTGATCGCGCTCAATCCGCCGTTGACTCACTCGGCGGATCGATTACGGCAAACTCGCTCGAGAAATTGTTGGAAAGGGGCGCGGATGCGTTCGACGCCGTGATAATCCCCGAATCCAATCATGCCCGGAGCAGCCTAGCCCTGAAAGCGGCGGAGTCAGGCAAACATGTGCTGACGGCGTCGCCCCTCGCGCCGTCCGTGGAGGATGCCGAAAAGATCGTGGAGGCGTGCAGGTCCGCCGACGTGCGGCTCATGGCGAGCAGTTCCCTGCGTTTCATGCCCTCCCACCAGGCGGTGAAAGACGCGTTGGCGGAGGGTAAGCTGGGAGAACCCGGGCTGCTGAGGATGCACCGCTGGTCGCAGCCTTCAGGTCCGAACAGCGCCGATGACATCGTGCTGGGCGGGTCCGTTGTGGGAATCGACCTTGCCATCTGGCTGTTCGGTGGGTCCCCTACCGAGGTTTATGCGGTGGGACGCCCGGGTTACGCTCAGGTGCATCTCGGCTTTCCCGACGGCGGGATGGCGCTGATAGACGAGGCACGCACACTGCCAAACGGCGACGGCTACCTCTCGTTGTCCCTCATCGGATCATCCGGCGCCGCCTATGCCGACGACCATCACAACCGCAACCTCGTGTTCCAAGGCGGCGATCCCAGCGCCATTGACACCGGTCAAGGTGCGGCCGCGTTGACGGCGCAGCTTGAAGAATTTGTGTCCGCGGTTGAGGAGGGGCGGGAACCCGCGGCGAGCGGCGCGGAAAACTGCACCGCGATCCAAGTCGCCGAAGCCGCCGTAACCTCCCTACAGTCCCAACAGGCTCTACGATTGAACGGAGGTAGCTATGAACTCGCCTAAATTTCGATTTGCCTCGCTAAGCGTCGTCAAACACGCCTATATGAACGTCGCCATGGCGGCGCATCCCCGTTTCGAGCCTGTGGTCGTCGCCGACGATGCCGATCAGCCCGATTGGGTGC
>CBDDPW010000011.1:0-213590 GCA_965232535.1 Candidatus Poribacteria bacterium | reverse complement strand
ATTGGCAGCAACGCAGACACCGAGGCTAAGAATGAGATTCCCGAGGTACAGCGGATTGCGGACATGTGCATAGGGACCTGTCGTCACAAGATCTCGCGCGGCACCCAATGTCCGAGTCCTCGTTGAACCGCCAGCATATCCCACTGCCCAAATTCGAAGCCACTCGCCAAGCACTATTAACAGGCTACCGAGAATAACTGATGAGAGTGTAGGTTGGGAAAAAAGAATCAGAAGGAGAATGAGTGGGATGGGAGTCAGGCTTCGCAGTCGGAAGAAGACCTGACCAAGTCTGGAGGCGTGACGGCGGTTTGCCATTAACCATACACTTCGAAACGAGATAATCCTGAAGGCGGCTTATCGCTGTGAAAGCAGATTTCTTAACTGTTTAGTCCATCGGTCTGGATTTGCCAATCCAGACCGAGCGGGCAGGGCACGCGCCGAGTAAGGAAGCACAATGATAATTCCGACTAATCGGGAGCTTATACCATTTCCATATATTGACAGTGCATTAATGGCGTCAATCAAGTCTTTCCAAAGCGGGGCAAGATGCCCCGCCTACGGTGTTTGTTGTGAAGGCAACAGTTGGTATGGGTCACGTCACAATATTTTATTTGATAATGACAGTATGCACTGTTATTCAAGCGAAATGGTATTACATGCCCAGATCGGACGGAATTGTTATGCTACGAACCAAATGATGCACCACACAGTTACCAGATTTTTATTTCGGTGTTTTCCAGAGTAGTATGCCCCCGACAATCGCATATAAGAAATTCGCACCCCAGCAAGCCACCAGGGGTGGGAGTTTTCCACTTTCACTCAAGCCTTCCAGAGTTGCAAAAGATAGTCCCCAATACATAAAACTGAGAAAAAATGCAATAACCAGCCCGGCAAAGAAGCCCGCTTTTCCAAAACGAATAGCGATTGGCGCGCCGATTAAAACAACCACAAACGCAGCAAAAGGATACGCCATCTTGTGGTGCATGCGCACTTGTTCGAGCCGAGTAGTTTGTCCAACCATCTCTTTGTAAGCAATTTGGTTTCGTAAATCCTTGATCGTCATTGCGCGCGGATCTCTGTTGTTTTCCGCGAAGAGTTTGGGGTCTTCCAGCCGTTTAATCTGTTTTTGTACGAACGGTTCGAACTCTGCCTCTCCATCGGGATTAAATCGACGCACAAACCCTTTCACGAGATGCCATTTCTTCCGGTTCCCAAGTGGCGGATTCCGCAAAAGTAATCATCGCGAGATTGTCCGACGCATCAAGTTGATAAATCGTCATTCGACTGATGCTTTCGCGCTCCAAATCTAGATTCTGAACATAAAACAACCGATTTCCCTGTCCCTTAAACAGCATGTTCCGGTTTCCGCGGAATCGCGGCTTCTTCTTCAACTCATTGGCCCGGTGATAGGCAGGTGCCGCGACCCGGTCATAAAAAACAGCAAAAATACAACAAATCAAGAGCGTAGAAATCAAAATGGGAGCTACGATGCGGTAGACGCTAATTCCCGCCGCTTTCATTGACGAGAATTCGTTATTGCGCACCATTCTTCCCAAGACAAAGAAGGCGGCGATGAAACCGGCGAGCGGCACAATCTCCATAATTCGTCTAGGTGCTTGGTACAACACAATTTGCACAGCCGTGATGTATGCAACATCGTCGTCAAACTTTTTTATGTCTTTGTCCAGCAGACGGACAATTATCACCAGTGCAATGAAAAAAAGCAGCCCGCTCAAAAAAGCCTTCAAGTATTCCACCAAGATGTAGCGGTCCAGAATCCTCAATTCGATTCTCCTTCTCTCTTACCGTCTGCACCAAGCTGCTCTGAAGTTTCAATTTCGTCGCGATAAAACTTCGCTCGCAGCCTTTCTTCCAGCATTGCGTGTAGACTGAATCCGACTCCCAGCGCTCCAATCACGATGTTGGGGATCCACATGGCGAGCCCCGGCGAGATGACGCTGTTTCGTTTCACCGAGCTCTGGCCAAACTGAAGCAAAAGATAATATACAAGTATCAGTCCCAACCCGATGCCAAAACCCACCATCTTGCCGCTTCGTTTGACTATCAAGCCGAGCGGAACGCCAATTAGACCGAATGCCAAACATGCGAACGGAATTGAGAATCTCTTGTGGTACTCCGCCTGTGCGTCCCGCAACTGCGTGATTGCGAAAGATTTCTCTTTCGCGTTGATTGCCTCGGTCCGTTTTTTCTCAATATAGTTCTTAAGCCCTGCAATTGACATACCCTTTGGTCTTTGGGCTGTATATTTGTTGCGCTCCAATGCCTCGGTAAAGTCCAATGCAACTCGCTGTCTGTCGAACGCGGTGACGCGAAACCCCTGAAGATCATCGGAAGCCGTTTCATAGGTTGTGCCATCAAAGAGCGCCAACCATGCCTGTCCATCTTCTTCAAACCCAATTGTGGCTTCCTTGGCGTGGATAAATCGAGGTTTCCCGCCCCATATCGAATCCCAAACTCTGACATTCTGCAGCTTTTTCGTGAGGGGATCCATCGACTCATACATCCAGAGTTTTTGTTCGCGTTCCAGCTCCCTCATGACGACCCCCTCTTCAAGAACAAAAGCGGGATTCCTCATACTGATATCGCGCTTCCTTGCGGAGTACGCAGCATTGCCGCGCGGCAGAGAATAATCCATGAACACAAAATCGAAGATGCTGAGAAAGGCGGCGGTCAATATAAGCGGAAACAATATTTGATGAAATCCGATACCGTGCGCTTTCATGGCGGTGACTTCGTTATCGGTAGACAGCCGTCCAAGAGCAAGCAGGATGCCTACGAGCGTTGCCATGGGAATAGTCAAAACAATGACCACAGGCAGAAGATATATCAAGAGTTCAATAAGATAGTATGGACTAATGCCTTTCTTGACAAAGTGCTTGGTGAGACGAAATACTTCGTCAAACAGGAGGATCGAAGTGAAACAGAGCAGCGCTAAGAGAAAGGGCGGGAAAAATTCTTTGAGTGTATATTTGGTTAAGATTTTCAAACCGGGCAGAACTCCAGCTACTTACAAATACGGGTATAATTCTTAATATATTTTACCTCATAGGGTTACTTGTTAGCAATATCGTTTAGTTGCAGACTGGTTTGTGAATCTTCATGTTCCGTCTGCTAGGAAAATCCTCGTTTTCTGCTGAAAAAATAGGCAAATTTTGACTCCCCATGCACGTTTCGTAGGATTACTGTTTTGTAGAAGCCTTATGAACCCTAAGGAAATAAGGAATTCATACTTTTGGCAAGTTTTTTGCTGATTGCAAATCTGTTATGCAAGGTTAACATGCCTCGTTAATCGAGCGTTTTTGCGCGGAATTAACTTGGGAAAGGGCAGAGGATGGAAACGGTCACCCCTACACCGGAGTCCCAACCCGCTACCGGGAAGGGACGAATCCTAATCATTGATAACAATCCGGAGAGGGCGAATTCGTTAATAGGTATCCTGGAAAAAAGTCGTTACAAAGTCGCCGTGCCTGTGCGTCTACAGGATGGTGTGGCTAAGCAGGTTGCGCTGGTAAAGCCAGACATCATACTAATTGGTGTTGATTTTCCCGGGCACGTGGTACTAAGTTGGGTCGCGTCTCTCCATGAAAGTTATCCATGCCCGATAGTCATGTTTTCGAAGGACGAGCGATCAGTGACAATCCAGGCAGCGACGCGTGCCGGTGTGTCTGCGTATGCTGTCGGTGAACTTACTGATGCCCGAGTTAAGACCATTATCGAATCGGCTGTTGCCCGATTTCATGAATTCCAAGCGTTGCAACAGGAACTTAAACAGACAAAGACGAACCTTGCAGAACGTAAAGTTATTGAACGCGCAAAGGAATTGGTCGCACAACAACGCGGCTGTAGTGAATCACAAGCGTATCAAATATTGCGCAAGATGGCGATGAATCGCAGAAAACGGCTCGCGGAAGTCTCAAAAGACGTGCTGTCCGTTGCAGATGTATTGACGAACAAATTATAGAGAAGATATTCGTTTCCACTATAAAAGTGCATGGTGTTCAAGGGTGAACAGCGCGCACGTTAGAATCGCTTATTTTGCTCGGTAGGACTGGAGGACTCCACGCCGCCGGGCACACAACGTAGATAAAAACAACACCCAACCAACGGTGGTTTGGGACCGGACACAGGCGTCTATCTGGCTGAGTTTACACTCGCCGGTAGACGCCTTTTTTATTTCCCCTTATAGGGTGCCAGTTTTGGAAGGAGATTCAAGAGTGATCCAATCAAAAAAGGAAGCTATTTCTACAAGCCGAATTGTACGTTCAGCACCAACGGCAACTACCAAAAAAGGGAAATTGAAAATAAACGCTGCGGAAGTCCTCAAGCAGGAAAAAAACGGACTTGAGGTGATCAATGACATCCCAAACTATATCCGGGATGGATGGGAATCAATTCCGCCGAACGAACGCGACCGGCTCAAGTGGGTTGGCGTCTTTTACCGAAAGCAAACCCCCGGAGCATTCATGATGCGTCTCCGCATGTCCAGCGGTTTTAGCAACGCCGAGCAATTTCGCGCCATTGCCGAAATCAGCGAAGCACACGGACCGGGATTCGTGGATCTAACGACACGTCAGCAGATTCAGCTCCGAGGTTTCGCAATCGAGAATGTCCAACACATCTGGAATCGGCTTGAAGAGGTTGGTTTAGGTTCGCTCCAAACCGGTTTTGACAATATTCGTGGTGTAATCGGATGTCCCGTTGCCGGATCGACACCGAATGAACTCTTTGATGCCTCCCCTGTTGGCAAGGAATTCACAAGGCTCATCGTCGGTAACAAGGAATTCACCGATCTTCCGCGCAAGTTTAATGTCGGAATCACGGGGTGTTTGGATAACTGTACCCATACAGCCTCGCAGGACATTGCCCTTACGCCTGCGGTAAAGGAGATTGACGATCGAGAAACAAACGGCTTTAACGTTGCGGTCGGCGGAAAGATGGGTTCTGGCGGCTATACCGTCGCACAACCACTTGATGTGTTTGTTACTCCTGAAAAGGCTGCAGACTTGTGTGCGGACATTACGCTAATTTTTCGCGATCACGGACCTCGGATTGCTCGGAACAAATCTCGTCTTGCTTTTCTAATTGCAGATTGGGGTACAGAAAAATTCCGAAGAGAATTGGAAGAGCGTCGGCACAGAAAACAGCCGCTCCTGACTGCCGGGAAAGATATGCGCGGTAAGAACAAGACCGACCACACCGGTATTTTCTCGCAGAAAGAACCCCAGCTCAACTACGTTGGGCTTGTTGTACCTGTCGGGCGAATCACGACAACACAGCTGCTTGAGGTAGCCCGACTCGCGGATGAATACGGGAACGGCGACATCCGCCTCACACAAGGTCAGAATCTGATTATCACTAACGTGCCGGACACAAAGATTGGTGACCTAACTGTCGAGCCGCTCCTACAAGAACTCCGTTACGATCCCTCGGAAATCATGCGCGGGATGGTGAGTTGCACCGGGATCGACTACTGTCACTTCTCGCTTATTGAAACGAAAGAACGGGCTATGGAAGCAATACGGCATTTGGAAACGAAACTCGGCAATACCAAACCGCTGACTGTGCATTGGTCTGGATGTCCGAATGGGTGCGGCAACCACGCTGCCGCAGATATTGGACTCCTTGGCAAGAAGATTAAGATTGATGGTGTCGTTACCGATGCAGTGGATGTATTTTTCAAGGGAAATGCCGGGGCGAATCCTAAAATCGCCCCAAAGTTATTGGAAAATGTACCTTGCGATCATTTGCCGCAAGTACTTGAGAGACTCGTCCCATATCTCTCACGGAGGTAGGAGGTATTCCCTCTCTCGGTGAAGCGTGTCTTAGAGCCTGTTTGAAAAGTCATTTGATTCGATTTCGCATCAAGTAGATGGAAGCGATGTATACCATAGTTTCAGCAGTCTTAGGAAAGCGTTCATAATCCAAAGTCAATCGACGAAACCAACCAAGCCAAGAGAATGTGCGTTCAACAATCCATCGTAACGGAACAACTTCAAACCCCTGCTGCCCTAGCGTAGATGCAATCTCTAGTTGACACTGATGAGCCAGATATAACCAGTCTTCTAATTCGCCGCGATAGGCGGCATCGGCACACACCAACTGAATTGTTATGTACCAGCTAAACACTTCTGTTAGTAACTCGATAGCTATCTGATTGTCACTAACATTGGCATCAGTGACTTTGACCATCAATGGAATACCCGTCGTATCCGTTACCAGATGGCGTTTGCGTCCTTTGACCTTCTTGTGACCATCAAATCCTCTAGTCTCCGCCAGTTCCGTCGTCTTAACGGATTGGCTGTCAATGATAGCTGCTGTCGGTGATGGTTGTTTGCCGCCATCACAACGTGTTTGTTCGCGAAGTGCCTGATGAATCAAGAGCCATGTGTTGTCGACTTGCCACTTTCTGAAATGGTAATAGACGGTTTGCCACGGTGGCATATTATGGGGTAGCATTCGCCACTGGCAACCGGACTTGACGACATAAAAGATAGCATTGATGATTAAGCACATCTCCCATTTTGGAGGTCTGCCTAATGGTTGAGGGGCTGGCAGAAACGAGGACAGTTTCTCCCACTGTGCATCAGTCAAATCACTGGGATAACGCTTGCGGTTCATGTTTACTCCTTTCATTGGTTCAGATTTAACTGCTCCAATGAGTAAACGTAAACATCAACCGTTCAGACAACTTTTTTCTTTTTCTAATAGGTTCTTGAGGGCATTTACCCCAAAATAGCCCTTTCTCTAAGGCGATTCCGGACTTTTCAAACAGGCTCTTAGTCATCCTTACGTCTATAAAAAAATTAACGTAACTGTTTAGTCCATCGGTCTGGATTTGTCAATCCAGACCGAGCGGGCAAGGAACGCGCCGAGTAAAGAAGCGCGATGCTAATCCCGATGATTCGGGGGCTTACAAACGCACGCCGGACGTGCAATGAATAGGATTTCTATCGCACTCCCTATTCAGTCGCTTGATTACTACTACAAACTTGAGAGTGAACTAAATAGTTACGAGTTAGCATTCATTATCGGAAAGGGAGGTTTCGACTTGAGAATAGTCTCAAACGGCTGTTCAAAAGTCGGAGAAGTTTATGGATATCAAAAATAAAGCAACACGAATAAATCTGTTTAGCTTAAAAACGATTCAGATGCGAACCTTTCATACCACATGGTTTGCATTCTTCTTAGCCTTTTTCGGGTGGTTTGGTATTGCCCCGCTTATGGCGATTGTCCGCGAAGACCTGATGTTAACAAAAGCGCAGATTGGTAATACGATTATCGCTTCCGTAGCGATTACGGTGTTGGTTCGCATCTTAATCGGACCGCTCTGCGACAAAATCGGTTCCCGAAAGGCGTATACATGGATTCTGATTCTCGGTTCACTGCCGGTCATGGGTATCGGGCTTGCCCAAAATTATGAGACATTCCTGCTTTTTCGGCTGGCAATTGGCGCGATTGGTGCCTCGTTCGTTATCACGCAATATCATACGTCGGTGATGTTCGCACCCAATTGTGTCGGTACGGCAAATGCGACAACGGCAGGATGGGGCAACCTCGGCGGCGGCGTTACGCAGATGGTGATGCCTCTTATTTTTACCGCTATTCTCGGTTTCGGTGTAGACAAATTCCTTGGATGGCGACTGGCAATGATTGTTCCCGGAATTGCCTTATTTATCACCGGTTTTGTGTATTGCTTCTTTACGCAAGATGCTCCGGATGGAAACTATAAAGAACTCCGCGAGCAAGGTGGCCTTGAGCCTGCGAAAGGTAAAGGCGTGGAATCCTTTATGCTGGCGATTAAAGATTATCGAGTCTGGGCACTTTTCGTCATTTATGCCGCTTGCTTCGGAGTGGAGTTGACGATTAACAACGTCGCTGCGCTCTACTATCACGACCAATTCCAATTGGATGTCAAGACCGCAGGTCTCATCGCGGGATTGTTCGGTTTGATGAACATCTTTGCGCGCACTCTCGGTGGCTTTTTCTCCGATTTTTTTGCGAAAAAGATGGGGCTTCGTGGGCGCGTTATGTTCCTCTTCATCGTCCTGTTGGGTGAAGGCGTCATGCTGATGTTATTCTCACAGATGGCAGTGCTCGTGCTCGCGGTTGGAACGATGATTATCTTCAGCCTCTTTGTGCAGATGTCTGAGGGCGCGACGTTTGGCATCGTTCCGTTTATCAATAAAAGGGCGTTAGGAGCTGTTGCCGGTATTGTTGGTGCCGGTGGAAACGCGGGTGCCGTTGCAGCCGGTTTTCTTTTCCGTTCCGAGAGTATCACGATGCAGCAAGGCTTGCTGTATCTCGGCATAATGGTTGCGGTTGCCTCAGTTACCACGGCATTGGTAAGATTCTCGCCCGCGGTCCAATCAGCGGAGAAGAGGGCATTTGATGCGGCGCTCGCGGAGAGAAGGCGTCTGGAAGCCGAGGGAGCTTTGTCCTAATCCTAGTCCTCATATCCTGTCTGGCAGGTGCAGTTTCTTAACCGCCCGAGACTTGAAGAAGGTCAAATATATCTCACGAATACGATTTTGCTGAACGAGGCAGTTTCTCTGTCCCGGTCCTATTAACCAATGGTGCTAGTTTGAAATTTGGAGGTAAATGGGGATAACATTCCGTTTCGGCATTGCTTTGGTGCGAAATGTGTCATGGTCATGAGACGATTTCCTCAATTCTACCGTTAATTTGAGTACCAGTAGTTATCAAATAACGGGAGGAAATCTAGACTCATGACCATTGAAGATTTTACCACAGAATTGTTTTGTCGTGTTGATGATAAACTCTCACAACGCGGCAAGAATCGTAAGCATTGCCAAGCCAAACTCTATCCTTCCGAAGTGGTTACCATTGCCATGCTCTTCGCACTTAAAGGCGTGAGCAATCGCGCCTTCTATCGCTGGATAGCAAACAATTTCAAACACGTATTCCCAAGATTACCCCATCGCACTCGATTGCTCCGTTTGTTTGATGGGCATCGACATCTTATTGACGTGTTCATGGCGGCACCTTCGCTCATCGGCGTAATTGACACTTACGGCATTGAATTGATTCACCCGCGTCGAGAAGGACGTTCTAAGCGTCAAATCGGGCGCAAAGGTATTTCCAATCAACGATGGATTGTAGGCGGAAAACTTTGCCTGCTACACAACCATCTCGGGCAGATTGTCAATTGGGATTGCGACACTGCCAATGTATATGATGGAACTGCCTTTCAACACCTCGTTGATGGAATCAGTGACCAGATGGTTGTGTTTGCCGATGAAGGTTTTGCCAAAGTAGATTGGTTTCCTTCCAACTTGCGTCTGTGCCGACGTGGTGAGTGGAATTCTCGGATGCTGATAGAAACAATTTTGTCCATGTTGACGCTCGTGTGTCATTTTAAGAAAGTCATGCATCGACGTTGGAGTTACTTCAAAACGCGAGTCGGCTTTACAATGGCTTTGTTTAATATCTTGGTGCAGTGGAACGGTCTGTCGATTGAAGATGATGGCTTTGTCCCTTTATCAATCGCTCAATTCAGCCTCTAAACTAGCACCATTGGTTATTAGCGATTCGCGAAATATACTGTATTTTGACAATGGAGAAACCAGTGGAGAATTCGACGGGAAAAGCGGTTTGCCCTTTTTGCGGAGTCGGTTGCGTGGTTCGTGCGACCGTCCGCGATAACAAGATTACAAGGATTTCAGCGGATGACGATGTCGCTCCGAACTACGGAATGCTATGTTCAAAGGGCGCGCATCTCAAGCAAGTTTTTCAAAACCATGAGGGAAGGCTCGCCTATCCTATGATTCGCGACCGTCGAGGTGACCCGCCTCGCGAAGTCTCGTGGGACGAGGCTATCGCTTTCACAGCGAATCGGCTTCTCGAGATCCAATTGGAGCACGGTAAAGATTCTATCGCCTTCTACGGCTCCGGACAGTTGGATACAGAGGCTTCCTACGTGTTCAATAAATTATTTAAAGGATTTCTTCATACGAATAATGTGGACACGAATAGTCGGCTCTGTATGTCCTCTGCCGTCGTCGGTTACACGCAGGCGTTCGGTTCAGACGGTCCACCGACCTGCTATGACGATATCCGGCACGCCGATGTCTTTCTGATTATCGGAGCGAACATGGCGGAAAACCACCCTGTCCTCTTTCAGATGATTCGGAAACAGCGAATACTTGCGCCAAATACACGGATTATCACCGTAGATCCTCGTCGCACGAAAACGGCAGATTTCTCGGATATCCATGTACCGCTCGCTCCCGGGAGTGATGTCGCTTTACTTCAACTCATCGCCAAACGCCTTCTTGCGATAGGGCGGATTGATAGACGTTTCGTACGGCGGAACACCGAAAACTTCAGTGCTTATGAAAGCCATTTGAATAGCTTGGACGAAGATACGCTTCTCGCTGCTTGTGATATTCATCCGGCGCGTATTGACGAGATTGTGGAATACCTTTCCGAGCCGAGTCGTTTGCTTAGCTTTTACTGCCAGGGTACCAATCAAAGCACGAGCGGCGTTGACAAAAATGCCGCGCTCATCAACTTGCACCTCCAATTAGGTGAAATCGGTATAAAGGGTGCCGGTCCGTTTTCATTGACAGGGCAACCGAATGCAATGGGTGGTCGAGAAGTCGGGTATCTGTCACACCAGTTGCCCGGTTATCGAGTCGTCACCAATGATATGCATCGTGCTTATCTGGAGGGTGCATGGCGTATCCCGCCGGGTAGTATCGATCCGAAACCCGGTTTAACGGCGGTGCCGATGTTTGAGGCGGCGGCTGAAGGTGAAGTTCGCGCACTTTGGATCGCTTGCACGAATCCAGCCGCCAGTATGCCCGATTCAAAGGTATCGCAAGCAGGGCTCCGTCGAGCCGATTTGGTCATCGTGCAGGATTGCTATTATCCGACAGAAACCGCAGAATACGCGGACGTGCTGCTTCCCGCAGCGCAGTGGGGTGAAAAACAGGGCACCATGACGAATAGCGAACGGCTCGTCGTCCGAAGTAATCGGTTCCTCGTTCCTCCCGGCGAGGCGAAACCGGATTGGTGGATATTCACACAGGTCGCGAGAGCGATGGGGTTCAAACTGAATTTCGATTTCTATACTGCCGAGGAGGTATGGGATGAGTATCGACTTTTGACAGCAGGCACACCGTGCGATCAGATAGGGATGACGAATGAACGTCTCGCGAAAACATCACTGCGTTGGCCCTGCCCTCACCCGCGGCATCCCGGTACGGATCGGCGGTACACACGCAGGAAGTTTTTCACCGAATCGGGGAAAGCACAATTCAACACCCCAGTTTATCGACCACCTGATGAAGACACAAATGAGGAATTCCCACTCGGTTTGACAACAGGACGTGTCGCAAGCCAGTGGCATACCCGTACCCGGACAGGTAAGGTTCCGCAGCTTGTCCGTAAAGATCCGGAACCGTTTGTGGAAATCCATCCGGATGATGCGGTAGAAAACGACGTTCAAGACGGGGAGTGGATCTATCTTGTCGGGCAGCGTGGACGGTGCTATGCGCGGGCGCGTGTCACAGAAACGATTCGACGCGGATTGCTCTTTACACCGTTCCATTGGGGCGATCTCTTCCACGCCGAGACGAATGCGAATTACGTGACGAATCCAGCGTTCGATCCGCTGTCTCAGCAGCCGGAGTTGAAATTCTGCGCCGTGCGGATTGAACTTGGGAATTCATAGGTATAACAAATACCTATGAAGCAGTACATAAATAATCGGATTCAGTAGTTATTTCCCTCCCGATCTTATTAGGTTCTTTCATGGAATCTCGCATCAACGCGCTTCTCCTCGCAATTCCGGGATCGTAAGGATAAATGCCTTGTATTCGGCATTTCGCGGCCTCGTGTCGATCTAGACAGACAGATCCCTCCAGATAACCCGCACGTGTGGGTAATTCAGACGGCGTGCTGCTACTCCCCATCTCAAACCCGCCACCGATAATCATCGCTATACCTTCGGGCATAGTCTCTTCATTTTCAGATACAACCACCGGAACACAAAACACGACAAAAATGGCTATGATGCCTGTCTGCTCAATCCTAAATGGGATGTAAGGGCTTCGCTGCATAGCGATTTCCCTGTTTGATTGGCTCTTGGGTTATGTTATAATGAAGTTTTGTATTCTTTGGATTTTCGGTGCAGCAGATACGGCATTTGGAGCCCGCATGTACGAAAAACTGGGCATCGTCACAAACATCTGGGCAAAGCGCATGGAAAGCGGCGATTCCTTCGAAGAACTCGCCTCGAAATTCGGCGAAAACGGGTTTCGCGACATGGAGGTACGCGACCACAACTATCTTCGCAACTCGAAATTTGGGGACATGATGCGGGAAATCGAGGCGGCGATGGACGCCTACACGGACGAAGGATGGAAAGCAGTCTGTGAAGCGCTGTGGCAGGAAACCAATTGGAGCGAACTCGTCAAGGTGGACCACAACTCGCTTTTCGACAAGCTGAGCGAATTCGTGGGAAAGATGTCAGGTCTAACTCTGAGTTTCGCGGCGTCACACGTCTGGCTTGCCGAACCCGACGATCTTGATGCCGATAACGCGAGAATCATCCGGGCTAAAAAATTCGCCTATCTGCTTTGCCCGCACGCCCCCCGATTCCGCATCGTCGATGTCGAAACGGATGGTGAAATCGACACGGGGGTCGCAATAGCCAATGCGAAGCGCTACAAGTCGCTGCTGCCTTCGTATCCCATGGTTTTTGCCCTCGAGCATGGACGTCAGTCAGCCACGTGGACTCTCGAATTGGCGCGGCACGGCGGTTGCCCGCTGATTTACGATCAGGCAAACACGTTTCGCTCTGATGGTACTGCCAGTAATCGACCCGAGGATTTCTGGAGCACCGTGAGAAACGAAGACCTCGCATCCGTCCACATTAAGCAAAGAACGGCGGACGGATTCTCAACACAGATAACGGACGGATTTGTGGATTTCAAGTCAATCGCGAAACACCTCGCTCGACTCGGTTACAAGGGTGATCTTTTGATTGAAAATACCGCAACGGATTGTCCACTGGAGGATGCGCTTGTGAGTCGAGAATACCTTCTGAAATGCGAAGTCGACATGTAAATTGTGATGTTCGGCAGAAAAATCTCGAGATACAATAAGACGAAATTACGGAATCTTTAACAGCGTTTCGGTTTCAAATTATGTAACTTATAGACGGATTATGATAAAAAAAATACACGCTTATATTGAACGAAACAGGAAGGCGCTTTGTACATCGCTACAGGAACTCGTGCGAATTCCCACTGTCAATCCGCCGGGCGACAACTACGCGGAGATTGTTGATCTTCTCGACGAACGATGCCGCGCGTTGGGAATGCAGACCCGCATTGTCCCCGTCCCCGAGGCTGAAGCCGTAAAGGTTGTACCGCACGCCGATGCATATCCCCGCATGAACCTTATTGCGCGATGGGATGTCGGTGCGGAGAAGACTGTCCACTTTAACGCGCACTTCGACGTTGTCCCTGTTTCCGGAAAATGGCGCTCTCACCCTTTCGACCCCCAAATAAAAGGTGATTGGCTATATGGACGCGGCTCCGACGACATGAAAGATTCGATTGCGTCTCTGCTCTTCGCCATCTCGGCGATTCGGGAAACAGGGGCACAACCGAATTTCAACATCGAATGCTCATTCACCTGCGACGAGGAGATCGGGGGCGATCTCGGCGCCGGCGAAGTGGTTCGCAAGGGGCTGGTCAAAGCAGACTACGCCGTCAATTGCGAAGGCAGCACCGGTTTAACCGTTTGTAATGGACATCACGGCGTGTTGTGGCTGGACGTCACGGTTCATGGCAAATCTGCGCATGCTGCGCATCCCGACAGCGGACTCAACGCCTTTGAAAAAACAGCGGAGTTGGTCATCGCGCTCCAATCACTCAAGGAGGAATTTGGCAAACCACAGCGAACCTTCAAAATGCCTCCTGACATTGAGAGACAGCCTACTATCAACATTGGTGGAGTTTTCAGCGGCACCTCCGGCGACAAAATCAACACCGTTCCAGCACAATTGACCTTCTCAATCGATCGACGGATACCGCCTAATGAACAGTTACATCAAGCGGAAGCGGAATTGCGCGGGGCAATCAAGACGGCTTGCAAGAACATACCGGACCTGAAAGTAGACGTGGAATCCGCTCTGCGTATTGAACCGTGCCTAGTTGATACGGAGGAACCACTGGTTCAGGAGTTCTCCAGATCTGTACGCGCGATTCGGCGCAATCCGGTAAAATGGGCGCCGGCTGGCGGGTTCACCGACCTGCATTTTTTCGTGGAAGGCGGAAAACTGCCGGGGATGGGCTACGGTCCAAGAGGCGAAGGGGCTCACGGAGTCAACGAACGGGTCAGTATCTCGGATTCGGTGAAGACGACGAAAATCTATGCTACCTTCATGACCCAAGCCCAGTTGTGAAAAAACATGATTCCTTCCGAATTTTCGGATCACGTTTTGCATCCTTCGCAGCCTGATTGAATAATCGGCAGCGAAGCTATTTTTTGTCATTCGTAGGAAGTTCTTTCACGTTTTTGATGTTGTCTGCTACGTACCTGTGGGATCTCTATCGCGCTCCCTGTTCGGTCGCTTGATCTCATTTGATCGTTCGTTATCCACTCGCTTGGTCGCAGCGCACACCATACAAGAAATGGTGGGCGGTGCCCACCCTACATATATGCTATCGTCCTCGCTGTTCACTCGGTTGATCGCCTACCGGAATATGTGTAAATATGAATGGAATTGACTACAGATGACCAAAAGACAGACCTATATAATTGGCGGAGTTGCCGGCTTGGCACTCGTAATTCTCGTCACTTTAATTGCATATTACCGAGTAAAGTTCAAGAATACGGAAGATGCGCTCGCCGCCGAGCAGGCAAGCCGGATGAAGTTCGAAGAGGAATCGAACCGCCTGGGACGCGAGTTGAACCAATCCCAAGAGGAAGTCGCGGCGAAGATTGTCAAAATTGAAATCTTGGAAGAGACAATCGGAGAAATACAGCAACAAGCCGTCGATATCAGCAAAGCCAAAGCGAAAATTGAAGATGAGAAACGGAAACTTGAAGAGGAACGTAAGAAGCGAGAGGCGGAGTATCAGGATTTGGTTGGCAGTTTGGAACGGGAGATTAAAAACAGGGAGATTCAAATTACCGAACTTCAAGGAATGTTAACCGTTAACCTAATGGATAAAATCCTTTTCGACTCGGGGAAATCGGTGATTAAAGCGGCAGGCAAGCGCGTCCTGGATAAAATTGCGACGACCTTCTTGAATCGTTATCCGAACCGCGAGATTCGGGTTGAGGGACATACGGATAATGTACCGTTTAAGGGTTCGGCGCTGAACAATTGGGATTTGTCGACGGAGCGTGCAATCTCTGCCGTGAGGTACCTGCAAGAACATGCAAATGTGGCTCCCAGTCGACTAGCGGCGGTTGGCTACGCGTATCATCGTCCGATTGACACGAACGGTACGCGCGAAGGACGGGCGCGAAATCGACGAATCGAGATTGTGGTCATGCCGCCGAAGAAAGCCAATGCTGACTAGACTCAAAATTTTAGGATTTACGTATTACGCATTATTTTTTCATAGATTGGGCACGACTTGCGTAAGTATTAATTATCGAATTCTACACGGAGGCTAAACTATGCAATTTAAACGCGAAGATATATTGACCCGCCTGCGGTCAAACGTTGAGGCTGGCAAACCGATAATCGGCGCTGGCGCCGGCACCGGCATTTCTGCAAAATGCGAAGAAGCCGGCGGTGTCGACTTGATTGTCATCTATAATTCGGGGCGATTTCGAATGGCTGGCCGCGGATCACTTGCCGGCATGATGCCCTACGGCGACGCCAATCAGATTGTCGTTGAAATGGCAAGCGAGGTACTTCCCGTTGTCAAAAACATACCGGTGCTTGCCGGTGTCTGCGGTACGGATCCTTTCCGCTTGATGGACGTGTTCCTGAAACAGATTCGAGACATCGGATTTTCTGGTGTACAGAATTTTCCAACTGTCGGATTGATCGATGGAACACTTCGCCAGAATTTGGAGGAAACGGATATGGGCTATGGTCCCGAGGTGGAGATGATTCGCATCGCCCACGATATGAATCTGTTGACAACCCCGTACTCCTTTAACGAATCTGAAGCCGAACAGATGGCAGACGCCGGGGCGGACATCCTCGTCGCACATATGGGCCTTACAACAAAGGGATCGATCGGCGCGAAAACGGCGCTAACGCTTGAAGAGTCAGCGGAACGGGTGCAAGCCATACACGACGCCGCGAAAGGTGTTAACCCGGAAATCCTTGTGATTTGTCATGGTGGGCCGATCGCCGAACCCGAGGACGCACAGTTTATTTTGGATAACACCGAAGGCGTCGTCGGATTCTACGGTGCCTCAAGTGCCGAGCGTCTTCCTACGGAACGTGCGATTACGGAACAGATTGAGACATTTAAGTCGATTCGATTGGACTAAGCTAATGCTTGACAATGGCAATAACCGCGATTGACGTTTATTGTTGCAGTGAAAACGCAATCTTGATATAATGCGGCCAAATAGCGATGTATTTTGTGGTCACAATCCACGGCACAGGAGGTTAAGACAGTGGCGACAACGCAGATTAACACAACGATTAACGGTGAAGATTACACACACGAAGTCGAACCTCGACTACTTCTGGTTCACTACCTTCGAGAAGTTGCCGGACTTACGGGCACACATGTTGGTTGTGAAACCAGCCTGTGCGGCGCTTGCACGGCGATCGTGGATGGGCAAGCAGTCAAGACCTGCACGATGTTGGCGGTTCAGGCGGACGGTGCAGACATCACAACGATCGAAGGGCTTGCGCAGGATGGCGAACTCCACCCGATTCAAGAGGGATTCTGGGAACGTCACGGTCTGCAATGCGGCTTCTGTACACCGGGGATGATCGTAGCGGCACACCAACTCCTAGAACGAAATCCAAGCCCGACGGAAGAGGAAATCCGGCACGGCTTGGAAGGAAATTTCTGTCGCTGTACCGGCTATCAACATATTGTCGACGCCGTGCAATACGCGGCTGAGAAGATGCAAGGTTAGATCTTGAGATACGTACCTTCAATAATGGATACTTGATTATACAGGATCTTATCCGGAAGGTACACCGGCGCATGCAGGTTTATATGCGGTGTACCGTGCGCATTCTTTATCTGACGTAGACAGGAGGAGGGACTTATAATGGCAACTATGGCAGGACCATCGCGGCTAATCGGTGCGCCGATTAAGCGGCGGGAAGATCCGCGGCTAGTCCAAGGATTATCCCATTATGTAGACGACATAAAGTTGGTCAATATGCATCACTGTACGTTCTTGCGCAGCGATTACGCGCACGCAGATATCAAGAGCATCGACACCGAAGCGGCAGAAAACCTGTCGGGCGTAGTCAAGGTGATAACCGGTACAGACATTGCGGGGAAGGTGGGTTCAATCCCATGCGCTGCGGAAATCGAAGGTCTCAAGGTTCCCGATCACCCCGCTCTTGCCGTAGACCGTGTACGGTTCGTCGGAGAACCGATCGCCGCTGTGGTGGCGACGGATCCCTACATAGCGAGAGATGCGCTGGATCTGATCGAAGTGGAATACGACGAGTTGCCGGCCGTGGTTGATTTGGACGAAGCGGTTGAATCGGATTCAACGGTTATCTATGATGAGTTCGGCGACAATATAGCTTTTACGATGCCGCTTGACGCGGGCGATGTGGACGCGGCGTTTGCCGACGCGGACCATGTGGTCTCTCAACGATTCGTGAATCAGCGTTTGATACCCAACTCAATCGAACCGCGCGGAGTGTTAGCGGAGTATCTCCCGGGAGAGGGAACTCTTACCGTTTGGTCCTCGACCCAAGTGCCTCATCACCTCAAGACCATTCTTTCGCTGCTCCTTGACCTTCCCGAACAACTCGTTCGCGTCATTGCGCCGGAAGTGGGAGGCGGATTTGGCAGCAAGTTGAATGTGTATCCCGAAGAAGCGGTGGTTGCATACTTGGCAACGGAGTTGCGGAAGCCGGTGAAATGGATTGAGAAGCGGAGTGAGGGCTTCACGACAACCATTCACGGACGCGATCAGGTCGACTACGTTGACATGGCGGTCCAAAATGATGGAACGATCACGGCGATCCGCGCGAAACTGCTTGCCAATATGGGCGCGTATCACCAGTTGCTCACACCAATCATCCCCGTGTTGACATATCTCATGATGCCGGGAGCTTATAAAATTCCGAATATCAAATTGGAATTAATCGGTGTCTTCACGAATAAGATGGCGACAGACGCGTATCGCGGAGCAGGACGTCCCGAGGCAACGCACATCATTGAACGTATGGTCGATTTGGCGGCGCAGAAGTTGGGAATGGATCCCAAAGAAATTCGCTTCAATAACTTCCCGCAGCCCGACGAATTCCCGCTCGAAATGGCTACAGGCGTCACCTACGATAGTGGAAACTACCAGATGAGTTTCAACAAAGCGCTAGACACGGTGGATTATGCCAATCTCCGATCACGACAAGCAGAGCTTCGATCGCAGGGGAGATATCTGGGAATCGGGGTTGCGACGTACGCCGAAATCTGCGGCATGGGTCCTTCTGTCGGTGTTGCCGGTGGCGGCTGGGAAAGCAGCACCGTCCGCATTGAGCGTACTGGCAAAGTGACTGTCCTGACCGGAGTGTCTCCTCACGGTCAGGGACAGGAAACCAGCTTCGCTCAAATCGTAGCCGATGAATACGGAATAAGCATTGACGACATAGTGGTTATCCACGGTGACACCGGACGGCAACCCCAAGGTATCGGCACATTCGGTAGTCGTGCCACGGCAGTAGGCGGTGCGGCTCTGATCATTGCTACGCAGCAGGTGAAGGAGAAAATGGCGCAGATCGCGGCGCACATGTTGGAGGCGAACGTCGACGATCTCGTATTCGAAGATGGAAACATCTTTGTCCAAGGTTCGCCTGACTCCGCCGTTACCTTCGCAGACGTCGCAGCCACGGCGCACGTCGCCGTGAACCTGCCCCCGGACGTTGAGCCCGGACTTGAAGCGACCCATTTCTTTGAACCGTCGAACTTCACATACCCGTTCGGTGCTCACATCTCGATTGTTGAAGTCGATCCAGAGACGGGAGAGATTGATTTGCAGCGCTATGTCGCCGTTGATGACTGCGGAAATATCATCAATCCCTTGTTGGTCGATGGACAAGTGCACGGCGGTATCGCGCAGGGATTGGGCCAGGCGATGTACGAAGGCGCCGTCTACGATGACAACGGGCAGCTCTTAACCGGATCATTTATGGACTACGCCATCCCGAAGGCGACCCAGGTGCCGCGCTTTGAAACCGAGCATACCACAACGCCGTCTCCCGTTAATCCATTGGGCGTCAAGGGCGTGGGTGAAGCCGGAACAATCGCGTCTTCGCCGTGTCTTGTTAATGCGGTCGTCGATGCACTCTCGCCGTTTGGGGTTACCGATATTGATATGCCGATGACGCCGAATCGCGTATGGCAGGCGATCCAAGACGCACAGTAAAGCTGGCTCTAGCCGAAAGGAGGAATTGACAATGATTGCGAGCAGTTTTGAATACTTCGCACCGACTTCAGTTGATGAAGCATTGTCGCTTTTGAGTGAACATGGAGATGACGCAAAAATCCTTGCCGGTGGACACAGCCTGATTCCGGCGATGAAGCTGCGGCTTGCCGAGCCATCGGTACTGATAGACATCCAACGCGTGGAAGGTTTAAAGGGAATCTCCGAGTCCGATGGTAGATTGGTGATTGGCGCCTTAGCTACTCATTACGAACTGGAAAGTTCGGACCTCGTGAACCGGAGGGTGCCAATACTGGCTCAAACCGCGAGTGAGATTGGCGATGTCCAAGTTCGTAACAAAGGAACTATCGGCGGAAGTTTGTCACATGCGGATCCTGCCGCCGACTGGCCCGCTACGATCTTGGCTCTTGATGCTGATCTGAAGATCGTCGGCTCTGGCGGCGAACGTGTCGTTAAGGCGACCGATTTCTTTGAAGAACTATATACCACTGTCTTGGAGGCGGACGAGATTCTCACCGAGATTCATGTCACGATCCCCGACTCAAACACAACCGGAACCTATATAAAGCTGCATCAGGTGGCGTCCGGCTTTGCGCTCACCGGTGTAGCCGCCGTTCTAACGAAATCCGGCGAGGTTTGCGAGAATATCGCGGTTGGCATCACGGGCGTTTCGGATGTTCCCTATCGAGCCTCCGAGGTCGAGTCGGCATTAGCGGGGAGAGCACTGACTGCCGACAACATCGCGGCGGCGGCGGAAAGAGCCGCTGATGGAGTGGATGTTCTGGAAGACATTCACGCCAGCGAGGAGTACCGATCAAACCTTGCAAGGGTCTACACCCGCCGAGCGATTGAAGGTGCAGCATCGTAGAATATGAGAATAGGCGCGTAGGTTGGGTTGAGCGCAATATGGAAATCATCCGCCGAGCGTGCGCTAATATCGCGTACCAATGTCGCTTGAAATCTCGTAGATTGTAGCGAAACCCAACACTTCATAACACACCAGTTGGCCGTATGAGTGTTGGGTTTCACTCTCCATAGATAGCCCATAGGACAATCGACTTGAGATGCCGCCGCGCTTTTGGCATTGATGAACGTTAGTTCGTACCGTTCAACCCAACCTACATCCTAACGCCTAATTTCGTCAGGAACACTCCCCAATGAAAATCAAATCCGATTATACTGTATCTGCAAACCGCGAGAAGGTTTGGGAGCATCTGACCGATCCCGAACTACTGAGCCAATGTATCCCCGGTTGCGAAGAACTCAAGGCTACCGAGGACGACACCTATGAAGCTACAATCAAGGTGGGAGTTGCCGGAATCAAAGGTACGTATAAAGGCACGGTTACGCTGGGGAACATGCAACCGCCTTCCACCTATCGACTCATGGTTGAAGGAAAGAGCACGATTGGCTTTCTGAAAGGCGCTTGCGATTTTCGATTGGAAGAAGCCAACCCTAACGAAACGAAGGTCGGGCTTGACGGTGAATTAGCAGTAGGTGGAAAACTTGCCCGAGTCGGACAACGCATCATCGGAAGCGCCGCGAAAATGACGATAGGTCAATTTTTTAAACAGATTAACAAGCTCGCGGCAACCGATGCCGATTCCTGAGCCCTTGTTCGGAGTATTCTTCTACAAAAACCTTGCATTAGTTGTTCACAACCGTCTGTCATGTCCGTCAGCACGGAAAAGACTAGCCCTGCGAACCGTCAATCCGCAGGGCTTTTTTATACCTGCTTTTCAGATTGGTGGTGCTTGTAGGCCGGATGTCTCAGGGAGATGCAGCTAATTATACTGTAGGTTGGCTAATGTTGCGCTTTTTTATCAGTAATAATGGTTTCTAATAAGAATTGCATAGCACCAGTAAGTCGCGATTCGAAGATCGCTCCTACAAGGGTTGGAGTATCGGTGCGGTTGGAAACCGCACCTACCTACCAGACGCTTGAAAACACGCAATTTTTAGCAGCGTGAAGTATAGAAGCAAAACGCGAAATAAATGTAAAGATTCTCTGTTTATGAACGGGATTCTACCGACAGTGTTTGAAAATTGGTTTGCCAGGATGTTTGTGTTCTTGGTAGCCGTGTTAATCGGGTGCAACAACGAGACGCCTGTCATCAGCATCGGTGTGAGCGTGCCGCAGACGACAACTCCAGTTTACACACTCATGAAACAGGCGATGCTGGAACACGAAAAAGAGCACGGCGTCAAAATCACATGGAATGGTGTACTCGATAAGGGGCCAACCCAAGATGATGTCTTAGCCGAAAGACAAGGGGTTCAGCGGATGCTGGAATCGAAAATCCGGGCGTTGATTATCAAACCCGTCGACCCGAAAGCCGCATACCCAATCCTGAGAGAAGCGCGCCGTTGGAACGTGCCTGTCATCTCGTTGGACCAGATGCTCCCCAGTATGCCGGTCCAAGGACACGTAACAGTCAACGAAACCCTTCTCGGGGAAAAAGCCGCGCAGTATGCACTAGAACAAATCGGATATAAGGGCAATGTGCTGGTTTTGGAAGCCCCCGTGAAGATCGAATCCATGCGCAAGATCGCAATCGGTGTTCATGGTGTTTTAGACCAATATGCAGACAAAATCCAAGTTATTTCACGGATGTCAGCCCTTGACGCAAACGCCGCTTTTGATGTCACGGGTCGAATGCTGAAAGACTACGCAGGCAACATTCAAGCTGTCATTGCAGCGGATAGTACCCTTGCTTTGGGAGCGGTTCAAGGGGTACAATTACATGGACTTGCGGACAAGATTGTTACCGTCGGCGTGGGCGCCGGAGAGAAAGCATGTCGCCAGATTATTCTAAAACAACACGATGCGGAGGTCGATTTGATGCCCTATGAACGCGGGTTGGAAACGTTAAAAGCCGCCGTGTCCGCGTTGAATGAGGACGACTTTTCTTATGACGCCCAGTTGCCAAACGGCGAAATCCTGACGAAAACCAAATTTGGTCCCATCCGTCTGATCACCACTGCGAACCATCTTCTGCTTGAACGCATGTGGCCCAGATTGTTTGCCACAAATTAACGTTATGATTGGTAAAAGGGGTGAGTTGCGCGATGCGATTCGGCATATACTTACTGGCGATTGTTCTTTTCGCGTGTCCTGCTTTCGCCTCAAAAGAAGGGGCTCCTCCGAAGGTCGGTGACATCGCTCCCGACTTTACCCTGAAAGACGCCGAAGACCAATCCTACTCCTTAAAGAAGCTGCGCGGAAAGATTGTATTTCTAATCTTGGGCAACCGAAAAATTCGGAAAGAGGACGACAAGTGGGCGGCGGCATTTCAGAAAGACTATGGCGACCATGAAGGCGCAATAGCTTACATCATCGCAGACATGCGAAGCGTCCCCGGCTTTGTGCCCAAGGGATTTATCAAGAGACAACTCAAGAAAAATAAGCCGCCGGTGACGTTGCTGCTCGACTGGAAAGGCGAAATACACGAAATTTATCACACTGACAAAAAGAAACCGAATCTTTATCTGATTGCTCCAGACGGTTCCATCGTCTTCCATGCCAAGTCAAACTTTGACGAGAAGACCTACGAGAAACTCAAAATGGCAATCAGTGAGATAAAACCCCCGGCTAAAGACGCATTGCCGGATGAGTAACACCTTATTTCCTACCGGAACGGTCAATACTTCGGTCAAAGTACTGGCAGTGTTCAATCGAATTCATGGTATTTTCAATATTGAAAATGGTGTAAAGCTAATCTGGTAAATGGTTCATGGTATATTTCGTTACTGGCTGCGCCGGATTCATCGGAAGTAAAGTCACCGAACTACTGCTCAAGGATGGCAACACCGTGGTCGGTGTTGACAATCTCAACGATGCGTACGACGTACGATTGAAAAGATGGCGGCTTCAGCAACTTAAGGGAGAATCCGGTTTTCAGTTCCATGAGTTGGACATTTGCAACCAATCCGCACTACACGAGGTGTTCAACGCACACACTCCGGATGCGGTCATCAATCTGGCTGCCCGCGCCGGTGTTCGCTACTCTGTCGAAAACCCGTGGGTATATTATGAAACAAATGTCACCGGCACACTGAATCTACTGGAGTTATGCCTAGAGACGCAAGTCAAAAAATTTGTACTGGCATCGACATCAAGCTTGTACGGGGCAAATAATCCGCAACCATTCCGAGAAGACGCCAACACAAATTCGCCCATTTCTCCTTATGCAGCGTCAAAAAAGGGAGCGGAAACCCTCTGCTACACCTATCACTATCTGCACGGCATAGATGTGACAGTGCTTCGCTTTTTCACCGTCTACGGTCCCGCGGGAAGGCCGGATATGAGCCCGTTCCGATTCGTCCAATGGATAAGCGAAGGGCGTCCGGTAGTAGTATATGGAGACGGGGGACAATCACGCGACTTCACCTATGTTGACGACGTTGCCCGCGGAACGATTGCCGGGCTTAAACCGCTGGGCTATGAGGTCATCAATCTCGGATCAGATGCGCCTGTCGTGTTAATGGACATGATTCATCTGGTGGAAGAACTTACAGGAAAAAAAGCCAAAATTGACTATAAACCCGTCCATCCGGCAGATGTACGCGCAACCTGGGCAGACATCGGACGAGCCGAGCAGCTACTGGGGTGGCGTCCCCATTCTTCATTTCGGGATGGTTTTTCGTCGTTGGTAGATTGGTACCACGCCAATAGGGAATGGGCGAAGGAAATCTCAACGATTTAGCACCCTAAATCTTGCCGGTCTTAAAAGCCCTACGGGTTTCATGCGAACGGATAATGAATGCGAGCGAGGAGATGAAAACTATTATAATGAATGCGGAGACCATGAATGAACATACATGAATACCAAGCCATAGAAATCCTAAGAGCCCACGGCGTAAATGTTCCGAACGCAGAGGTGGCGTCAACCCCGGCTGAAGCGGAAGCAATCGCTCGAAAACTCGACTGCTCTACCTACGTCGTGAAGGCACAAATCCATGCAGGCGGACGCGGAAAGGGCGGAGGCGTGAAATTGGCGAAAAGCCCTGAAGAGGTCAGGACACACGCGGACGCTATATTGGGAATGCAACTCGTGACCCATCAAACAGGTCCGCAGGGAAAACTGGTAAGCAAAGTCTTGGTAGCCGAAGCGAGCGAGATTGTCGATGAGTTTTATCTCGGCATGGTACTTGATCGCGCGGCTTCGCGCATCGTATTGATGGGCAGCGACGAAGGCGGGATAAACATTGAAGAGGTGGCATCAACCCGCCCCGAGAAGATTTTCAAAGAGATGATAGATCCGACAGTTGGATTACGCCCCTTTCAGGCACGGCGACTGGCTTACAACATTGTTATCCCAGAAGATCTCATTCCGAAAGCTGCTTCATTGATGTCCGCGCTGTACACCACCTTCATTGACTGCGACTGCTCGCTTGTGGAAATCAATCCGCTCGCTATCACGAAAACTGACGGCGAACAGGACATTGCGGCGCTTGATGCCAAACTCAATTTCGATGATAATGCGCTCTGGCGGCAACCGGACATCGAGTCCATGCGCGATCCGAGCGAGGAGGATGCTCGCGAACTAGAAGCAAGTGAATCGGGTTTGAGTTACATCAGTCTCGACGGAGACATCGGGTGCATGGTGAACGGCGCCGGGCTTGCCATGGCGACGATGGATTTGATTAAACTGCACGGCGGCGAACCCGCAAATTTCCTTGATGTCGGAGGAGGGGCGACTACCGAGACCGTCGCACATGCTTTCCGTCTAATCCTCGCGGACAAAAAGGTGAAAGCGGTGTTGGTGAATATCTTCGGTGGCATTATGAAATGTGACGTCATCGCTAACGGCATTATCGAGGCTGTCAAGCAGGAAGCATTGGAAGTGCCGCTCGTGGTGCGCCTCGAGGGCACAAACGTTGAAATCGGTAAGGAGCTTCTTACGAATTCCGGTCTGAATTTGATTACGGCTGATGGGCTTGCGGAAGCGGCACGGAAAGCTGTTGCTGCAGTGAACGGGACCTGAGATGAAAAAACTTCCAAGCTGGATAATCTGCCTCCCATATACGTGCGTAGTTCTGTTGTGCTTTTCCGCTTGTTCCGACGGAGGTTCACCGACGGATGTTATCGACGACGTATTGCACCTCATCGACGATTCATCTATTTCAAGCGTTGCTTCCGCTAACACTTCGTTCGGATTCAAGCTGCTAAAAGATCTGCAGAAACGACAACCCGATACAAATATCATGATTTCCCCATTGAGCGTATCGATTGCGCTGACGATGACTTACAACGGAGCCGCCGGAGAAACCCAACGCGCCATGGCGGAGGTGTTAGAATTAGAAAGTCTGGGCATCAACACCGTGAATCGCTCCAACGCGGTGCTACTTGACAGCTTGGAAAACACCGACCCGAAAGTCGAAATCGCGATTGCAAACTCAATCTGGTCGCGACAAGGAGTTAATTTCAACCCCAGTTTTCTCGACCGAAACCGTGAGTTCTTTATGGCGGAAATTGGGGCGCTCAATTTCAATGATCCGCAGGCGACCGAAATCATAAACGGTTGGGTAGATACAAACACAAATGGTAAGATAGATCAGATAGTTCAACAGATCGACCCGGTAACACTGATATTCCTGATAAATGCCATATACTTTAAAGGGAGTTGGCAGAAAGAATTCGACAAATCCGCAACCCGCGATGACATCTTTCATCTATCCGATGGCGGGCAAAAGCGGGTGAAAATGATGTACCGAAAAGGGGCATATCCACATTTGCAAGGAGAGGATTTCGAAGCCGCGAGGCTACCGTATGGCGAAGGCAGAGTGAGTATGTATATCTTTCTACCCAATCGAAATTCTAACCCAAACGATGTCATCAAACAGTTGGACGCAGAAAACTGGTCTCATTGGCTTTCTCAATTCCAAGACAGGACCGACAACAGCGAGTTGATACTGCCGCGTTTTGAATTGGAGTATGAAGTAAAACTCAACGATACACTGACGGCGCTGGGGATGGGAATAGCCTTCAGCGCGGGCGCAGATTTTAGCGGCATGGGCACACAGCTGTTCATCAGCGAAGTACGGCACAAAACCGTCATCGAAGTAAACGAGGAGGGAACCGAAGCGGCAGCCGTGACCGCCGTTGTCGGAGTCAAATCTCTGCCCCCGAGCTTCCGAGTGGACCGTCCCTTCCTATTCGCCATTCATGACGATAGAACGCAGACAATACTATTCATGGGAATTGTCGTCGAACCGATATAGTCGAGATTCTGCAAACAGAAAGCCCGCAAACTCGTCGGAAAACCTATTGCCTCCAGCGTGCTACACCAAATTGAAGTGGGAGAATCCGACGATAAACTTAAGCGGATTTTACACATACGAATTGGCAAACGATATAGTGGGGACTTGATAAATGACCGAGAAACTTGGTCTGAATGATATTACCGTGCGAGGAAGGCGTGTATTGGTGCGTGTTGATTTCAACGTGCCAATGCAAGATGGGCGTATCACTGACAACGCTAGAATTCGAGCCGCCCTACCTACCATACTTCAACTCATTCGTGACGGCGCCAAGATAGTGCTGGCGACCCATCTGGGACGCCCCAAGGGTTTCGAATCGGGGCTTTCCACTGAACCTCTCGCATTAGAACTGAGTAAACTCATGGGCCAGCGAGTGCGGCATACTGGAGATTGCATCGGATCCAACGTTGAAAACACAGTCAATGAACTTCAAGAGGGCGACGTATTGTTACTTGAGAATATCCGCTTCTACAAAGAGGAAACTCAAAATGACGCAGAGTTTGCACGTACACTGGCTTCACTGGCGGACGTTTTTGTGAATGACGCTTTCGGCACCGCGCATCGCGCTCATGCGTCAACAGAAGGAATCACCCACTATTTTGAACAGTGCGCTGCCGGACTGCTGATGGAACGAGAGATTGAATACCTCGGGAAAGTTGTCCAGAGACCGGAACACCCGTTTGTCGCGATACTTGGCGGCGCAAAAATATCGGATAAGATCGGAGTGATTGAGAACCTGATTAAAATCGTCGATGGGCTACTCATTGGCGGCGGTATGGCATATACCTTTCTTAAAGCCATGGGGCTTCCAGTCGGCGACTCGATAGTGGAGTCGGACAAAGTGGAACTGGCGAGCGAGTTACTTCAAAAAGCGAATGATCGAAACTTGGATATTCTGTTGCCGGAAGACCATGTCATCGGTAGAGAATTGGATGCCCGTACAGAATCAAGGATCGTAGAACGTACTGAAATACCTGATGGCTGGAGAGGTTTGGACATCGGTCCCAAGTCGATTGAGGCATTCGGCGCGATTGTCGATGGAGCAATCACTATCTTCTGGAATGGTCCATTGGGCATATACGAATTTGAAAAATTTGCGATCGGCACAATTGAAATTGCGAAACGGGTCGCTGAATCGGACGCGGTTAGCATAATCGGCGGCGGTGATTGTGTCGCCGCAGTGTATAAAGCTGGAGTTGCCGATCGAATAACACATATCTCCACCGGTGGCGGCGCATCACTAGAATTTCTTGAAGGAATATCATTGCCCGGAATCGCCGCATTGACGGATAAATAAGACTAACGCATGTCGGATTTTGGAATCCGAAACAGAAAAATTAAGGAGAGGTTGCGTATATGTTCCAAAAAATTACCCCTCGCAGTCAGGACTATTCCGAGTGGTACACAGAGGTGATCCGTGGGGCGGAACTGGCCGATTACGCGCCCGTGCGCGGCTGCATGGTTATTCGACCCTACGGCTACGAACTTTGGGAAAACGTGAAGGAGGGTTTAGATCGCCGCTTTAAGGAAACGGGGCATGAGAACGCCTATTTTCCGCTTTTCGTTCCGATGAGTTTTATCGAAAAAGAGGCTGAGCATGTCGAAGGTTTTGCTCCTGAGTTGGCAGTTGTAACACACGGCGGCGGCAAGAAATTGGAGGATCCTTTAGTGGTGCGACCTACCTCCGAGACGGTTATCGGACACATGTACAGCCAGTGGATTCAGTCATACCGAGACTTGCCGGTGCTTATCAACCAGTGGGCAAACGTTGTTCGATGGGAATTGCGTACTCGTCTTTTTTTACGCACGATGGAGTTTCTCTGGCAGGAGGGGCATACCGCGCACGCCACCGTTGAGGAAGCCCAAGAGGAAACCTTGCGAATGTTAGACGTGTACACCGATTTTGTCGTCAACGATGCCGCCATACCGGTTATTCCCGGTCGCAAGAGTGAGAGCGAAAAATTTCCCGGAGCGGACGCCTCGTATAGTATCGAAGCCATGATGGGCGATGGACGAGCGTTACAGTCCGGAACCTCGCACAACCTCGGACAAAACTTTTCCAAAGCCTTCGAAATACAATACCAGGACGAAAACAGTGAACTGCAATACTGCTGGACTACAAGCTGGGGGGTTAGTACCCGTATGGTCGGCGCGATAATTATGACTCACGGCGACGATCAGGGGCTTGTATTGCCGCCGCAGTTGGCACCCATTCAGGTAGTTATCATACCAATCTGGAAGAAAAACAGGGACGATGAGAAACGTTCAGTCATGGAAGCTGTGGCGAAGATGACCGCCGAGATTAGCGATGATGTACGTGTGAGGGTAGACGACCGAGACGGCTATTCGCCCGGTTGGAAATTTAACGAGTGGGAGCTAAAAGGCGTCCCGTTACGCATTGAAATTGGTCCGCGCGACGTAGAAAAGGGAGAGGTAATACTTGCTCGCAGAGATCAGCCGGGCAAAGAAGGCAAATCTTCCATTCCGTTGTCAGGCATCTCAGCAGCGGTTAACGACTCACTGACCACTATTCAGAGCGCCCTACTGCAGCGCGCTACCGAATTCCGCGATGAAAACACGTCAGAGGCTTCGGACTACGACCAACTCAAAGCGTCGGTCGCCACCGGCTTTGCCCGTGCTTGGTGGTGCGGAAACCCGTCATGTGAGGACCAGGTCAAAGCCGACACGCAAGCGACAACTCGCTGTATGCCGATAGATCAACCCGTCGGCGGTGGAAAGTGCATCGTATGCGGCGAATCGGCGAAGGAGATAACCATTTTTGCACGAGCATACTAGCACCCAATTCCGCTGACGAAAGATGCATCAGGATATTGCAACTTGAAACGAAATACGGATTATTTTCCAAGGAACTTGATTGAATGAGCATTCTTGTAAATAGAGACACGAAAGTTATCGTCCAAGGGATAACAGGGCGTTCCGGACGGTTTCATACCCAACAGTGCGTTGAATACGGGACACAGATTGTCGCGGGCGTTACCCCGGGCAGAGGCGGCTCGGATGTTGACGGCATCCCCGTTTACGACACGATGAGCGAAGCCGTGGAGGCGACTGGAGCGGATACATCCGTCATCTTCGTACCGGCGCGGTTTGATGCCGCCGACTCGGTCATGGAAGCGGCTGATACCGGAATTAGCCTAATTGTCTGCATCACGGAAGGAGCGCCCGTGCTTGACATGATAAAAGCCAGGCGTTATCTGGACGGGCTTCCCACTCGACTGATTGGCCCAAACTGCCCTGGAGTCATTACACCGGGAGAGTGCAAAATCGGAATCATGCCCGGTTACATTCACCGCCCCGGTAAGATTGGCATCGTCTCCCGAAGCGGAACCTTAACTTATGAAGCAGTGGATCAGGTGACAAAACTTGGCTTAGGTCAATCTACTTGCGTTGGAATTGGTGGCGATCCGGTCATCGGTACTACTTTCGTTGATGTTCTGGCGTTGTTTGAAGCCGATGAAGATACGGAAGCGGTGATTATGATTGGTGAAATCGGCGGGACAGCCGAAGAAACAGCGGCTCAATTTGTGAAGGAAAACATGAGCAAGCCGGTTATCGGCTTCATCGCGGGACAAACCGCACCTAAAGGTAAACGGATGGGACACGCCGGCGCGATTATTTCGGGAGGACAGGGCACTGCGGCAGAGAAGATAGAGGTGTTAAGATCCGCCGGCATCGCCGTTTCCCAAAGCCCTGCGACAATTGGAGATACACTCGTGCAGGCACTACGGAATTAATTCGGATTAGATTATGGAGACGACTATCCCTTTTCTCCCTACCTGAGACTAACACGGTAATGCCGTGGACCAAGTTTCTCCAACCTTCCATCCTTCAACCATTGTTCGCGGCGTTTAAGCGATAGTTCAATCAGATCCCGGCGTGATGCCGCGTCTCGCGGTCGGCGACGAGGCGACCTGTGTAGTTGTGTCGCGCGTTGTTTAAGTTGATATTCGCGTGATTTCTCTCTTATCTTTTGAACGTGCTGATCGAAGTTTACAACTTTCATTTCGTCTCATCCTCTATTGTTGATTTGAGCGTGTTAAGCGTTTCAAGTATCTCTTCTGTCTTTGCGGATGTCACCAGGTAATCCCAATCAATCTCGTCTTTGTACAAAGCCATTAGCCCCTTCGCCCAATCGCCATCATCAATCGACCGCCAGTGGATATACGCATTGACTCGATCAATGATCAGATCTTCCACACCGATGATATAGACGTTCAATCCTTCAATTTCGACCTGAGTAATCTTCTCTTCGGACCCGGCGAGATTATCATCAGGTACTTCAATGGCAACATCCACGCCGTCGTGATACCAGTGCCTCCCCATTCGATTAAACCCCCAACTTTCCAATACGTTGCCAATTTCGGATCGTTTAGCACTGACGAGGTCGACATCCGCGGTGGTGTAATCGCCAAGCGTGTAAAATTCCAGGGCATTGCCACCGACAACAACAAAGGGTAACCCGTCCGAAGGTGGTAATGCAGTGGTAACAAGCGCACAAACATAGAGCCGGCGACGCAGTGGGTCCTCAATTTTTTTGGCATATTCAAGTTGGTTACGAAAATTCGTTTCCGACATTTCTCAGCCTTTCAAGAAATTCTCCAGCATATTTTTCCCTTCAAGTGTCAAGATTGATTCAGGATGAAACTGTACGCCCCAAATTAGGTAGTCTTTATGTCGAATACCCATGATTTCGTCTTCGTCTGTCCACGCGATAATTTGGAGGCAGTCCGGAACACTGTTCTTAGCCACAATTAACGAGTGATATCTCGTCGCCTCAAACGGATTCTGCACTCCCGCGAAGAGTTCTCGTCCATTATGTTCAATCATCGATGTTTTCCCGTGCATCAATCGGTCTGCACGAACGACATCCCCGCCGAAAACATCTCCAATACACTGATGCCCCAGACAGACACCCAACATCGGCAACTTGCCCGCATAATATCGGATTACGTCGCAGGAAATTCCCGCCTCACGAGGTGTACAGGGTCCCGGTGAAATGACTATTTTATCCGGTGAGAGGCGTTCAATAGCCTTCAACGTAATCTTGTCGTTTCGATGAACTGCAAGTTCCGCCCCTAACTCACCGAGGTATTGGACGAGATTGTAGGTAAACGAGTCGTAATTGTCAATCATCAGTATCATGGTCTTACTCCTATGTAGCCCGCCGAATTCTCATCATCGCGTTTCCGCCCTTCTGAAACTCATAGGCTACAGGATAGATGCCCACTGTAAAGCCCATGTCCCGAAAACACGATTGGATGGGTGAAATGTGCGGTGACTTTCTACAATCAAGCGCCAGTAGCGGGAAGATGCGTACTTCTCGCGAAACCCGGCACAACTCTTGTATGGATTCTCGGTGAAAAGCAAGTGATAATTGATCCGAATACAGAAAGAGCAGATGAGAGCAGACTGCCAAATCAAACTGTCCATCGCCAAAACAGAGTTTCGGTAGCGACTGCGGGAGATAACGTCCCTGCACTTTGCCCATGTCGAAATCCTGCAGAAACTTTTGCATCGTTTCAAGCCGGTAGCAACCAAGGCGTTCAGGATTCGTAAAAAAATTCCACACAAAATCATCAGGCTTTTGTTTCACTTGAGAAATGATAGCATCGTATGTTTTGTCGATTCTCTGTTCAATCTGTTCCCTTGAAAACGCGTAGATTGGATCGATTGATACTACGGTATGTCCCAGCGCTTTCATCTCACTGTTAAAACTGGCTGGTCCATCACCAACGCCTAGAATTCGTGATGCCATTTCTTCGTCGGAGAGCATGAACATCTGTCTGTATTCTTTGAGGGATCTCCCCCAAGGAACGACTTGGTCGAGTGTCACACTCACAGTTTCCTCCCGTCATCTGTCTACTCCAACCCAGCCTCAGCCAGTTTGATTGCCCTTAGCACGGCTTGCGCCTTGTTGAGTGTTTCTTCGTATTCGGTTCGGGGTACCGAGTCCGCAACGACACCACCGCCTGCTTGCACGTAAGCAATGCCATCCTTGACGATAAGGGTACGAATGATGATAGCCGTGTCGGAATTCCCGGAAAAGCTAAAATATCCCGCGGCCCCACCGTACGGACCGCGGCGCGTCGGTTCAAGCTCATCAATAATCTCCATTGCTCGAATCTTAGGCGCCCCTGAAAGTGTTCCGGCAGGTAGACAGGCACGGATTACATCAAAGGCTGTCACGTTCTCGCGAAGTTCGCCAACTACATGCGAAACTATATGTATGACATGCGAATAGCGTTCGATTGTCATCATCTCGCTAACGCGTACTGTGTGGAATTCGCAAACTCTCCCCAGATCGTTGCGCCCGAGATCAACGAGCATGACGTGTTCGGCACGCTCCTTCTCGTCAGCAATCAACTCCTCAGCCAGTGCGACATCTTCAGCGGACGTTTCTCCGCGCGGCCGCGTCCCGGCGATTGGACGTGTTTCCGCTATTCCATCCTCGACCCGAACCATCATCTCCGGCGAAGCACCGGCTATCTGCATATCTCCTAGCTTCAAATAATACATGTATGGTGACGGATTGACGGTACGCAACGCACGGTACACGTCAAAGGTGTCAACTGATAATGGGGTGCACAACCGCTGCGAGGGAACAACCTGGATAATGTCACCCGCGGCAATATATTCCTTCGCTTGTAGAACCACGCTTTCATATTCCGCCTGTGTAAAATTCGATTGCGGTTCAACTTTGTCCGTGACTTTACGCCGTGCTTTTGAAGGCGGCATCATCAAAGGATTTCGTAGCTTGTCAATCAACATGTCGACACGATCTATCGCACGCTGGTAGCCTCCTTCAACGTCCCCATCAACGCGCGCGTTCGCCACCGCCGTGATCCGGTGACCAACCCGATCGAATATCAGCAAGGTATCCGTAATCATAAAGAAGCAATCTGGCAACTGACGATCATCTTCTGTGCTGTCGGGCAACTCTTCAAAAAAACGTACAGCGTCATAGCTCAAGTAGCCGACAGCACCGCCGTGGAAACGCGGTAACCCTTCGACTTCTACAGGTTTATAGCGCCGCATCAACTTCTCAAGTTCGCCGAGCGGATAGCCGCTTTCGAATTCGGTGGTTGTGCCGTCCTCTAAATCCTGTATGCACACCTGATTCCCTATACTCTGAAACAGGATTGAAGGCTCACTACCGAGAAACGAATACCTTCCAACGTGCTCACCACCCTCAACACTCTCGAGCAAGAAACTGTATTCACCGGCATCGATCTTTTTGTATGCTGACACAGGGGTTTCCATATCTGCCAGAATCGACTTAAAGACAGGAATCAAGTTTCCGTGTTGAGCTTTTTTTCGAAAATCTTCCAAACTCGGATAATACATCCGGGGTCTCCTCTTGGCGAAACACGACTTCGATATACGCTGCGTTCAGGTTTCACGAATACACTTTGTCGGGATTAAAGACCTTCTCACCTACAATGCGGCTAGAATTTCCGTTGGAGGAGACTTCCCGAAAGAAACAGGAGCGATAACCGACGTGGCACGCACCGCCCTTCTGTTCCACCTTAATCAGGAGCGCGTCGCCGTCACAGTCAAATGCAACCGACTTGACGGTTTGCGTATGCCCCGAAGTCTCTCCCTTAATCCAGTATTCTTGGCGGGATCGACTCCAAAAGCAGACATGCCCGGATTCCATGGTTTTCTGCAATGCTTCGCGATTCATAAACGCCATCATGAGGACCTCATTATTCTCGTGATCTTGTATGATAGCTGGAATTAATCCGGCTTTATCGAATTTAAGTTCGTCAAGTATTTCCATACATTTCTCCTTACTTTAACAACCGCGTATTAGATGACCCAAGTTGCTACCTATGACAGAGAAACCGAGTTTTTGGTTCACGTACGCTTGATTAGAGGTACATTGGGCTGATTTTCGTCAATCTCGCGCTTCCGCGTCGGAAAAAACTCGGTTTCTGTGCCCCTGTCGAACAAGGGTGGCAACTTGGGTTATTTTGTAGCCCTGCTCGGCTTGGATAGACATATCCAAGCTGTATCCGCATGTGTGCAGTGGATTTGTCAATCCACTGCGAGCAGATTCAGTCGCTTTAACATACTTTGCCCCGGTTTGTAACGCATACTATAGGAGGACCGGGCTAGAAGCCTCGTGGATCTCTATCGCCCTCGCTATTCGCTCAGTTGATCCTACGGGAATGGGTAGCAACTTGCGTTAGATAATTCGGCACAAAAAAAGCCGCAGACAATTGGTCTCGTATGCCTACGGCTTTGATTTATCAAATATGAAACCAGAACTCTATCTCAGCAAAGGCACACTCCCATCCCGATCAGCATACCGCCACCAATGCCAATGATGAGATTCAGTTTGAAGTTGTGGATTGAAAGATTGCATGGGTTCACTTCATTCACATGTTATCTTTTCCAGATACGCACCACATAATATCATAAGCGATGTTCGGATGTCAAGGAAATTTCTGGCACAATTAAAATCGACATGCTATAGTAATAGATCGTTCTCTTATCCGAGAACGATCTAGGTTAAAACGAGAAAGGAAAACTACAATAAACTTGCTGAGAAGGGCAATGCCCCTTGTTGTCATCGTTATCTTTGTGTGCGCATTCGTTGGCGTTATGTTGCATCAGAGCGTATCAAACGATCTTACAAATGAACGAAAGGAGAAACTTTGAGCTGTTAGCAATGAAATAGACTTTAAATCAAGGTACTTCAGCTAAACGACCTCTACAATAGGGGTCATACCGAAAAGGAGAGGATTTCTGTGCATATATTTTTGTTTCGCATTTCTGCATTGATTTTAGCGATTACACTGGTACTTCCAGGACTCGCTCAAGGTGAGGAGAGTATTCTTGACAGAGTTAAAAAGAGAGAGAAACTGATATGTGGGGTCCACGGGGGGTTACCCGGCTTCAGTTTCTTAAGTGAAGATGGAAAGTGGAGCGGTTTCGATGCAGACTATGGTAGGGCGATCGCTGCCGCTGTCCTCGGTGATCCGGACAAAGTTGAATTCGTCCCCTTGAAAGCACCCGAACGTTTCCCGGCACTGCAAACAGGCGAAATAGACGTCTTAATCCGAAACACCACGTGGACGCTCACTCGTGACACCCAAGTCGGCGCAGACTTTGCACCGCCAACCTTCTATGACGGGCAGGGATTTATGCTCGCCAAAGCCCTCGGAATTACCTCATTAGAGGAATTGGCAGGCGCGAGTATCGGTGTAACAGCCGGTAGCACCACCGAGCTAAATTTGACGGATACGATGCGAGCCTTAGGCATCGACTTTAATCCAGTCGTCTTTGAAGAAATTGATACCCTTTACAACAGTTATGAACAGGGACGCTGTGATGTCGTGACCTCTGATAAGTCGCAATTAGTTGCACGCCGCCAAGTTCTCAAGGCCCCGGAGGCGCATATTATCCTTGAAGCGACAATCTCAAAAGAACCGTTGGGTCCCGTCACCGTTCACGGTGATAACAAGTGGAACGATGTGGTAAGTTGGGTGGTTTATGCGACCTTCTTCGCCGAAGAACACGAGATCACACAAGCCAATGTAAGCACTTTTGAAACCGATAACCCTGAGATTAAACGTTTTTTAGGTAAATCCGGTGATACAGGCAAACAACTCGGTCTATCACAGGATTGGGCACATCAAGTAATCAATGCTGTTGGCAACTATGGCGAAATCTTTGAACGCAATCTCACACCGCTTGGCTTGCCCCGCGGGGTCAACAAACCGTGGACACAAGGTGGGCTGCTTTACGCCATGCCGTTCCGTTAGGGCACACTGCTCATAGAGAAGAGAAAAATCGGATGAATACCTCAGCCAACTGAGGTATTCATCAAAAACCATGGCACCACTATTAAAGCCTATGAACGTTCCCTTTTGGCGAGATGTCCGCGTCCTGCGTGTGCTGCTCCAAATCCTTTTCCTTATTGGTGTCTTTCTGTTGGCGGGGCTTCTCTACACAAACATGTTAAGAGGGTTGAGCAAGCTTGGGTTAACGCTCAACCTTGACTTTTTGGGGAACGAAGCCGGTTTTGACATCTCTGAAGGGATTGAATATACACCCTCAGAAACGTACCTGAAAGCGTTCTGGGTGGGCGTGGTAAACACCCTAAAGGTGAGTTTCATAGGAATTATATGCGCGACGATTTTGGGGCTTATTGCCGGTATCGCTCGCCTCTCCAGCAACTGGTTAATCCGAACCATAGCCGCCGTTTACGTTGAATGTTTCCGCAACATTCCACTCCTCCTTCAAATACTGTTTTGGTACAGTGCTGTAATCCTGAAACTCCCGAGAGTCGGAGAGAGCATATCACTATTCGGAGGTGTGTTCATTAATCAACGAGGGCTCTATTTCCCCTCACCTGAACCTACTGCTAGCTTGAAGATATGGAGCGGATTCCTTCTCGTAGGTCTTATCTCGGCAGCAGTTCTTTACATCGTGCGGTGGCGGCAACTTCAACAGTTAGAACGTCCCGGCTTTCGTGCCAAGTGGGCACTACCCTGCTTTTTGATCGTCGCCATTTTGGGATGGTTTCTAACACCGCAAAAGCCATTTACGCTCGATTTTCCGGTTTTGAGAGGTTTCAACTTTGTTGGGGGAGTAAACCTGTCCCCTGAGTTCTCAGCACTTTTAATCGGTCTTTCTGTTTATACAGGCGCATTCATCGCCGAAATCGTGAGAAGTGGGATACAAGCCGTTGTAAAGGGACAACGAGAAGCAGCGAGAGCGGTCGGTTTGAATGAGGGGCAAACATTACGCTTAGTCGTTCTGCCCCAAGCGGTCCCGATTATCGTACCGCCACTCACGAGCCAGTATTTGAACCTCGCCAAAAACTCAAGTTTAGCGATTGCGATTGGGTTCCCTGATATGTTTAGTATCGGTCATACTATGATGCTTCAAACGGGGCAATCTATACCTGTGTTCGCTATGATTATGGTGAGTTACCTAATTATGAGTCTGACAACATCGGCGGGCATGAATTGGTACAACCGCTGGATTAACCGTATTAGACGATAACAGGACAACAGGTAAAAGGAACACCAAAAAGTGTCTGAGTTAGAACATACGCAAGAAATTAAACCACCTCATAGCTCAAAAGCGGTGTTGCCGCGGCTTAAGGAAAACCTTTTTAGTACATGGTACAACACCCTACTGACCCTTTTCGCCTTGGGCATTGTGTACTTTGTCCTGAAGGGGATTTTGGTTTGGGCATTCACAGATGCAAATTGGGATGTTATCCCTGCCAACCTGCGACTTTTTTTAGTCGGCCCCTATCCGAAAACCGAAATATGGCGGGTCTGGATTGTGCTTTATACGGTATGTGCCTTGGCGGGCCTAAGTGGTGGAATTTGGGGTGGACTGACACTCAGATTTGCCGTCGGTATTGGAGGGGTCGGAATCGTATGTACCCTTCTGCCGATTGACATGGCAACCTTTAGCTGGACAACACGAGGATGGATACTGGGCGGCGTAGCCTTGATCGCAGCTCTATTTTATGTTGGAATCCGTAGTCGAGACTTTTTCCCCAAAATGCGTCGTTGGGTCCTCGTGGGATGGATACTCTCTTTTCCTTGGATCCTGATAATGTTACGGGGCTTCGGCGAGAACGCTGTTCCCACTACGAATTGGGGTGGCCTCCTTCTGACGCTGATTTTAGCGGCTGTTGGTATCTGCTTCAGTTTTCCTCTCGGAGTCCTACTGGCATTAGGACGGCGGAGCACTTTACCGGCTGTCAAATGGGTCTCAATTGCCTATATTGAGATAATTCGCGGCGTGCCGTTAATAACAATTCTGTTCATGGCACAAATTATGATTCCCATTTTTATGCCGGATGTTCGTCTCGACAAAGTCTTACGTGCCATGTTGGCACTAACATTTTTCTCCGCCGCTTACATGGCAGAGAACGTGCGAGGTGGACTTCAAGCAATTCCGAGAGGGCAACACGAGGCAGCACAAGCAGTAGGACTCAACTACGTGCAGTCAACACTGTTTATCGTCTTACCGCAAGCACTTCGTTCAGTCATACCCGCGATTGTTGGACAATTCATAGCACTTTTCAAGGATACATCTCTTGTTACAATTGTCGGTCTGCTGGATCTTTTGGGGATAGCGAAAGTCGTTATTGCCAATCCTGACTGGCTCGGACTTCAAGCTGAAGTATACCTATTCGTCGCAGTAATCTATTTTGTGTTCTGTTATTTGATGTCTTATGTCAGCCAGCAAATCGAGACATCACTCGGTGTTGGAAAAACTTAGGAATAACCATCAATTCTCGGCTTTCAGTAGTCAGTAGATTGTCCTGCCGGTTGCAAACACTTATAATTTCCACAACGCTCCCTGGCTGACAACCGATCGCTAACGGCTGACGGCTATTAAAAATGAATATAAAGAGATGGCTAATCTTGAAAACGCATCGAACGATCCAATCATCACCTGTGAGGATGTACATAAATGGTTTGACGATTTCCACGTCCTCAAGGGGATTACGACTTCGTTCCAAAAAGGCGAAAGAGCCGTAATATGCGGACCCTCTGGATCAGGGAAATCGACATTCATCAGATCGTTAAACCGCTTGGAGGAACATCAGCGCGGCACAATTATCGTTGATGGCGTAGAACTTAGCGACGACCTCCGCAAAATCAATCTTATCCGTCAAGAAGTCGGTATGGTGTTCCAACAGTTCAACCTATTTCCGCACCTGACGAACCTACAAAATATAACCTTAGGTCCGATCCGAGTCAGAAAGATGTCGAAAAGTGAGGCAGAAGAATTAGCCTTATCACTTCTGGAACGGGTGGATATTGCGGATCAAGCGTCCAAGTATCCCGCAGAAATATCTGGTGGACAACAGCAGCGTGTCGCAATCGCGAGAGCATTGGCGATGGAGCCAAAGATTATGCTTTTCGATGAACCGACAAGCGCACTCGACCCCGAAATGATCACAGAAGTCCTCGATGTGATGCGTGAACTCGCACACTCCGGTATGACAATGCTTGTTGTTACGCACGAAATGGGATTTGCACGTGAAGTCGCAGATCGAATCCTTTTCTTCGACGAAGGAATGATTATAGAGGAAGCACCCCCTGCAGAGTTTTTTGACAACCCAAAGCACGAACGTACAAAACTCTTCATCTCACAGACATTGCAACATTAGCGTTTAGCCCTGGAGTCACAGTTGCGATATAGTTTTGAATGGCATATTGAGAAAGAAAAGCGAAACAAGCGACGTGAACCTACCCCCAAATATGGTTTTTACTTCCAAGTCGTGTGCAAAAATACGGTTTTCTGGATAAGGTCCTGGTAAAGCAACAACTGCAAGTTACAGGAGTCATCGCCTGGCAAAAAACCAGATTGGACATGTGTGTAAGTTACCCTTATTCGCCACTAGCGTTACGCTGGTTTATAGCTTCTCTTGTCATTCCGATCAGCGTGATTACCCAATTCATGCCTTGGCCGAGTATTAACAGTTCTTCACCGTTCCATGCTATGAAACGCCAATCCAAGAACGCTTTAAGCGCTGCGTCCAATTCCTCATCCGACAGATTGCATTCTTTTTTTATTTCTTCGCGAGTAGCATTTTCGTTACTTTGCCGAAAAAATAGGCGTTTGCAAATCTGGATAGTGTGCGGATTGGTGAAAGCATCTGCAAAGGCAGCTACGTTTCCGTCGCTGACCTCGGGTGTACCGAAATACTCTTCTTGTTTCATTGTGTGAATGCTATATGCTAAATGTTCAGGCGAATCAGTACTTCCCCAACAACCCATGAAGCCCCATCGAATCATCTTTCCCTCGCCCAATGGTAATTTGCGATATTCATTAATCGCCTGTGCAATGGAGTCTCCCGGATCTAAGCGTTTCAGTAGTTGACGAATTGTCGCTAACTCTTCGCGGACCGAAATGATGTCCTGAGTAACTTGCTCGCCAAATTTACGGCTGATTTCGATTCTGCTGTCGGTTTGTCCTGTGCTCATGCGTAATACCTCCTCTTTTAATCGTCTTCTAGCACGATGCAGCATGCTTTTAACGGCAGCCTCCGTTGTCCTGAGGCTGGCTGCAATCTCTTTGTAGGAGTGATCGTCGTAATAGAACATTCTGATGATATTGCGATGTGTTGGAGAAATTGCATCAATCGCCATTCGCAGCAATTCCTCCTGTTCTCGTCGTTCCAACAAATCGTGAGGCGTTGGCGCTTCGTGACGGTTAAACCGTTCATACAATTTGCCATCTCCAGAGATGTTGGCAATCTCGTCCAAATGTATAGTGGTTTTGCTCCGTCTAAGCCAAGAAACGGCGGTATTGACTACGATCCGGCGTAACCACCCGCCGAATTTTCCCGGTTGCCGCAACGTATCAAGTCTGAAATATGCCTCGACGAATGCCTCTTGGGCGATTTCTTCAGCGTCGGATATATTCCTGACCTGACGAAATGCCCACTGTTCCGCCAATAACTGATAAGCGTCCACCAACTGGCGATAATCATCAAGGTTGCCAGCCAATACAGATTCAACAAAACGGGCATCGTCATTCTTCACGAGATTGGCTCCTTGTGCCTAGGTTACACTGTATTGTCGCACAGGACCTCAATATGTTTCTCACGATTTTTCACATGAGCAGCGATTTTCTTCTCTTTACAAACGCTCCTCCGACTGATTTTAATCCAGACTTCTGAACGATAGTATTCATACTGAAAAACATAAGGCGTTTGTTTGGGAACATTACACTCCCGAACAAACGCCTCAATTTGTCGTTACAATCCTTGATTGTCCGTCAGTACCCTTCAAATCCCTCTTCTGCTCTCATACGCCGAAATATCCGCTTCGAACTGTAGCGTCCAACCTATTTCATCCAATCCATTCAATAGACACTGCTTTTGAAACTCACCAATGTCGAATGCGTGAAAGGTCCCATTGGGCTGGGTCACGGTCTGTGATGCCAAGTCGATAGTCAGCACATAACCTTCTTGAGCCTCAATCTGTGCGATAATGTCTGCGACAATATCCGCCGCCAGAGTAACGGGTAGAAGTCCATTCTTAAAGGAATTCCCGCGGAAAATATCTGCAAATGACGGAGCAACTATTGCTTTGAATCCGTACTGCTGCAGTGCCCACGGTGCATGCTCTCGCGAGCTACCGCAACCGAAATTAGCTCCTGCGACGAGGATGCTCGCCGACTGATAACGCGGAGCATTCAGCACAAAGTCCGGATCGGGAGTCCCGTTGTCAAGGAAACGCCAATCGTAAAAGAGGTAATTCTCAAATCCGGTTCTCTCAATTCCCTTAAGAAACTGTTTTGGAATGATCTGATCGGTGTCTACGTTAATCCGATTCAACGGTGCCGCAAGCCCCGAATGCTTCTTGAACGCTTCCATTCTAGGTTCTCTCCTCAATATCCAAGCAATCTCCTCTGGAGACTTCTGTAGAAATTTTTTCCACGCTACATAACAGCCATCGCACTTAAAATCTTCAGTTCGATTCCCACTCTCGAATGTCAACAAAATGCCCGGCGATCGCCGCCGCCGCCGCCATCTGTGGGCTGACCAGGTGGGTTCGCCCGCCTTTTCCTTGTCTGCCCTCAAAATTTCGATTAGACGTGCTGGCACAACGCTGTTCCGGCATTAGGATATCAGGATTCATCCCCAAGCACATGCTGCAACCTGCCTCACGCCACTCAAATCCGGCCGCGCGAAAGATCTCGTCTAACCCTTCCGCTTCGGCTTGACGTTTGACGCTTGCAGACCCTGGCACAACTAGAGCGTTCACCGTTTCTGCAACCTTATGTCCCTTTGCAATCTCCGCGGCTGCACGAAGATCGCTGATTCGAGAGTTCGTGCAACTTCCGATGAATACCTTATCAATCTCGACATCGGTAATCTTGGTTCCCGGCATGAGTCCCATGTACTCCAGCGCGCACTCGGTTGCCGTTTTGGCATCATCGGTCGGTATCTCGTCCGGATCGGGTATGACATCCGTCACATCAGCCCCCATGGCGGGATTCGTACCCCACGTTACTTGTGGCGCCAACGATTGTGCCTCAATATGGAGCGACTTATCGTAAGCGGCACCTTCATCCGTTGGCAATTCTCGCCATTTCCCCACAGCATTGTCAAAATCCTGTCCCTGCGGACTAAATTGGCGATTTGCCAAATACTCATAGGTCTCGTCATCAGGGGCAATTAGCCCCGCTCGCGCCCCCGCTTCGATGGACATATTGCAAACGGTCATCCGCTCCTCAATGCTTAGACCTGATATTGTCGAGCCGGTGTATTCAATCACCGTGCCGGTACCGCCATCTGTGCCGATTCGACGGATAATGGATAGTATAATGTCCTTGGCCGTGACTCCGCTCGGTAGTTTGCCATCAACTCGGATCTCGAAAGTCTCCGGTTTGTCGTACAAGAGACACTGAGTAGCAAGAACATGCTCAACTTCGCTCGTGCCGATTCCAAGTGCGAAAGCGCCCAAAGCGCCATGCGTTGAAGTATGACTGTCGCCGCAACATATTGTTTTTCCGGGCTGGGTGATACCAAGTTCAGGCCCTATAACGTGAACGATTCCCTGTTCGGGACTATCAATATCGTATAAAGTAATGCCAAACTCTTCACAGTTCGTAGCCAGCGTCTCCATCTGTTTTACTGCTATTTGGTCTTTAATGGGGAGAGATCTATCCGTTGTCGGGACGTTATGATCCATCGTTGCGAACGTGTATTCCGGATGACGTACCGTTCGTCCCGCAAGCCGCAGCCCTTCAAATGCCTGCGGCGTAGTGACCTCATGGATGAGGTGTGTGTCAATATAGAGCACAGTTGCCTCATTCGGCATCTCCCGAACAACATGATCCGTCCATATTTTTTCAAACATCGTCTTTGGTTCCATATCCTATCTCCTCTGATTTCTGTCGTTTGTTGCCCGCCAAGTATACCCGATTTTCTGTTCACTGTCCACTTCCATGTTTCCTCGCGTGTGTTTAGACGAAGTTAGCTCAAGCGCGAAAATTGGTATGAATTTCAAAAGTGGGATTTGAAGAAAGGCGGACGCGTCTCGACCAGGAATTTTCACCACGAATGCGGGGACGGGGTAGTTCCTACGGAATGAATGAAAAAAGCCAAGAATAGCATTCGCTTGAATGCTTCTATTCAATCTTGAGCACTACGGGTCAATTCAACTTTCAATGCAGCAATTGATTGGCTAAGCAAGAAATCCTCGTCCAGTAGCGATTCGATGCGTTGGACACTGTGGACGACCGTAGTGTGATGGCTATGTCCGAATCCTTGGCTTATCTGTTTTTGAGAAAGGGTTGTTAACTGACGTGCAAGATACATTGCTATCTGCCGAGGAAGCACATACCGCTTTCCTCGTCTCCTCGAACACAATTCCGACAAAGTAATATGAAAATAGCGTGAAACTGCCTCTTGAATCCGTTCGAGGCTTACGTGTTGCGGTGAATCTGAAATCACATGGCCGCCTTCAATTACACGGCGGGCAACTTCCACGTTAAGGTCTGAACCGAGACGTGCCTCGGCCATTAGGCGGTTCAGACAACCTTCAAGTTGACGGACATGCCCAGTCAGGTGTTTTGCAATGTAGCGTATCACTCGAGGAGGTGCAGGTCCCCAGTTCCGCTCTTTCAACTTCTGTTTGAGGATAGAAACGCGCAGATCGAATTCGGGCGGGAGAATCTCGACATAGGCGCTGTCGTTAGAATCATTGGCAACAACCAAGTATGATGTCAAAAAATCGGGCGGTCGATCACAAGTGCAAACTAACTTGCAATTCTGCAATGTTAGATGACTTAGCAATTCGACAAATTCCTCCTGAACCCTTTGTTCGTGAGACAGGAAATGAAGATCGTCAATTAATAGGAGGTCAAGATTGTAATACCGCCGCCGTAATGCAGGATATTTGTGGGGGTGATTTATTGACTGGATACACTCGCGCACAAATCTCTCGGATGGCACACAAAATACTGTCTTATGCGGATGCTTCTCGCGGAATTGATTTCCGATGGCATGTAAAAGATGCGTCTTTCCGAGTCCCACTCCACCAAAAACAAGCACAGGCCCTTCCAAATCACCTATTTCGTTAATGGTATCCATCGCCATTTGATAAGCGGTCCGATTACTTTCGCCAACAACAAATCGTTTTAAAGTTAGGGCGGGATTCAATCCCGAACTTGAAACCGCGCGCGTTGTCGAAGTCGCAACGCCCGTCGACGGTTGAATTGATTGAGATTTTCGGGGGGCTACATCAGGCTCCGGTTGGGAGGAAACTTCGTTACTATCTACATCCGAGTGATTCATACTTGCTTTCCTTAAGATTCGGGGTTGTTTCCACTACCGGGGTTCCCTCGCTGACGAGTTTTTTCTTCTGGGGAATGGGAGCATTAGTCTATCAAAATACCGGAGTTTAATCAAGCCTTTTTTTGATACTTTGGAATAAATTTCAAGCGGTGTGAAACAAGAAATTCGGTCTATGGGTTCATCGATTAAGAGGGACCCTCAGGCATTACAATAGGTCATTGACACAATTTAACCTTGCCGTTATACTTACGTCCCGAAACTGAGTCCAGCGCAATGACCAACCACAGGATACTATTTTTTCGTAACAGTGGCAGAAAGGCTCCTCCGTGAGAAACCCGCGAACAATTGGATTGTATCTCTTTTTCTTTATTGCGGCGTGCTCGGATCGAAACACGCCCGAGAACGTTGCTGGAGACTTTATTCACAACTACTATCAGCGCGCTGATCAGGAAGCCGCGTTGCGTCTGAGTGACTCGCTCGCCGCGGAAAAACTGAAGGACGAAATTGCGCTAGTGCGAGGCGCACGCCGTCAAGGTGAACTTCCGTCCGAAATGCCGGAAATCATCTTTGAGAAACTCACTCAGAAAGCCAATGAAGAAAATCAGGTCTTTTTCAATTACCGATTGACAATCAAGAACACCGAATCATCAAGTCCGGTCCGAAATGTTATCATTTTCACCGAGCTAATTGATGGCCGATGGACGGTCATAAATTTCGACGAATATACAGAATGATATTTTCGCCGCTGCGGTGATGTCTAAATTAACCGATGATCAAACCTTCAGGAGAATTGTGTAATGAAAACCGGGAATGTTTCTGTTTTTACCCAACCGAATGTACCGCTGGAATTCCGTGAGTATCCAGTTCCGTCCGTTGCAGATGACGATCTCCTCGTGAAGATTAGCATGGCGAATATCTGCGGTTCCGATCTGCATATCTGGCGAGGCCACGGCTCCAAAATTCCACGAGGCATTCCGCAAGTGTTAGGTCATGAAATGGTAGGCACCGTTGAACAATTAGGGAAAAACGTGAGAACCGACAGCACGGGAGAGCGGTTGGAGGAAGGAGATCGCATTGCCTATTCATACTTTAAACCTTGCAATCAGTGTTGGATGTGTTTAAGTGGAAAGCCGGGATGCCCGGAGCGTTATCGAGACTGGATTGGTATGTCAAGCGATCAACCGCCGCATTTTCACGGCGCCTATGGGGATTACTACTACATGAAGCCCGGACATTGGATTTTCAAAGTTCCGGCGGATCTCCCCGATGCATTGGTATCACCGGTCAACTGCGCCTTGGCACAAGTCATATACGGACTTAACCAGATCGAGATTACGCTGGGTGATACCGTAGTGATCCAGGGAGCAGGAGGGCTTGGACTATACGCAGCCGCAGTGTCAAAAGAAATGGGCGCAGGTCAGGTGGTTGTTTTGGATCGCTTTCCGGCACGCTTGGAACTTGCCCGCGAGTTTGGCGCTGACCATCTGATTAATGTTGACGAACTCTCCGTTGCGGAACGAGTAGCGTATGTGCTCGACCATACAAAAGGGACTGGTGCCGACGTTATCGCCGAATTTGTTGGTTCCCCCAAGGTGCTGTCTGAAGGCATCGAAATGCTAAGATGGGGTGGACGCTATCTATGGATTGGAAACATAAATCTGGAGCAACCCACGGTAATCGATCCGGGGAATATTGTTCGCTGCAGTAAAGCGATTCAAGGCATCATCGTCTACGAACCATGGGTTATCCACCGCGCGCTAGGCTTCCTAAGTCGTACCAAGCATAAGTACCCTTACCATAAGATTATCTCCCACACCTTCTCTTTCGAGCAAATTAACGAAGCCTTTGTGTTTGCTAGCGAGGGTAGTGCTATTCGAGTTGGATTGGAATTTGATTCGAATCCCGGTTAGAGAAAATAACCCCAAATTACTTTCCCGAATACTGGATGGTTGCAGTATCGATCAGGTTATCTGTACTAACTGTTTGGCTGCATTTTCCGCTTAGACCCAGAAGAATACTCCGCCTCTCGCAAATGTGCCGTCTTTTATATGAACCCCTCCAAAAAATACCCCAATCAATTCCAGTTCCGCCCAATTTCGCAATCTGATTTAGACGCCAGCGACTTCGTTTGTGCACAGGTCTTCATCACTTTGCTTGAACTTACCCTGGTTTATTTTGCCATAGGGTTAGCTGTGCAGTCGCGTTGTGACATTACTCGCCCCCAAGCCTTGGATAACGACTTCCATTGACTTGATTTGTATCCAAGAATCCCTAGATTGCAGTAAACGCGCAATGTTCACCGTGCCCGAGGTGCAGTGCCTACTGGGACGGACGGAATAGCCGTAACGAACAGGTCGCTTCGGGCGTCTATTTCTACCAAATCTAAGCCGGCGAATACGGTGCAATTCGCCGGATGCTAGTGCTAAAGTAGGACATCAAGTAGAAAGACGGATTGAACCTCGATTCTTATGAGGTCTTCAACAATTGTGAAGAATAAAAATGTCAACCAGTAATATCTCAAGGCGGCAATTCCTGCGTACAGGTTTAACGGCTGGATCTGCCGCATTTTCCCTAGGATTTCTCGGATGCAGTCGACTCTTATCTAACCCGTCGGTTGATTCTCTTATTGAGCCATACGGTGGTTATCGGATCGACCCCGCTGGGATTCTCGATCTTCCTCCAGGCTTCAGATACCATACGTTTTCCACAACAGGTGAAACGATGGATGATGGGTTCTTGGTGCCTGGAGGCCACGACGGTATGGCTGCTTTTCCGGGACCAGACGGGAAAACTATTCTTGTTCGAAACCATGAACTGGAGACCGACGCACATACGGGAGCCTTCGGTCAGTCCAATGAATTAATCAATCGAATGGATAGTAAAAAATTCCACGATTTCGGCCAGGGAACAAATCCAGCTCTTGGTGGCACAACAACCCTCATGTACAATACCAAAACAAAGGAATTGGAAAGACAGTTCCTCAGTCTAGCTGGCACCATGCGAAACTGTGCAGGTGGACCAACGCCGTGGAAGACGTGGATTAGCTGTGAGGAGTGTGTCCAGAAGACTGAGGACACATTCGAAACAGACCACGGATATAACTTCGAGGTGCCAGCTTTGGCTAGCGGTCCTGTTACACCGATACCCCTTAGAGCTATGGGACGATTTTATCATGAGGCGGTCGCCGTTGACGCTAGAACAGGAATCGTTTACCAGACCGAGGATCGCGGCGACGGACTCGTTTACCGATTCCTTCCAGATCGGCCGGGTAAACTCACGGAAGGAGGGCGCCTGCAAACCTTGAAGATTCGAGATCGCAAGAGCGCCGACACTCGCAATTGGAAACATCCTATTGAAACTTTCTTTCCTTGGACCCATGACATTGTACCCGTTGGTGAAAAACTCGATGTCGAATGGGTTGACATTGAAAATGTCGAATCCCCCAAGGACGATCTCCGCAAACAAGGATACCATGAAAAGGGTGCAGCGAGATTTGCCCGCGGCGAAGGAATGTGGTACAGTGATGGAGTAATTTTCTTCGCCTGCACAAACGGAGGAGAACGTGAGAAGGGTCAGATTTGGCGGTACACCCCAAGCTCCCTTGAGGGCACATCGGGGGAAGAGAATGACCCGGGCATACTCGAGCTGTTTATTGAATCAAAAAGCAGTGATTTGCTGGAAAACGCGGATAACTTAACTGTCGCGCCGTGGGGCGATCTTTTCGTGTGTGAAGATGGCTCAGCAGAACAGTTCCTAGTCGGTATCACACCGGAGGGGAGATTGTACCGATTTGCTCGGAACGCCAAGAACATTTTTGAATTTGCCGGCTCTACGTTCTCTCCGGATGGTAGTACATTATTTGTCAACATTCAAAATCCGGGTATAACTCTTGCCATAACCGGACCGTGGCACACAGTTAATTCCGAAATGGAATAAGGACGTAGTAACTTGGACGCCTGACTAAAAACGATCGCAGTCGATAGCTGCGGCAATCGAGATTCATCGCTCCCCGTCAACCCATCAACCTTCCTCTATTCGCGCCCTACCTCCAATCCATTATCCACGTCGTACGTCCAGCTTAAACCTCGGCCGAGACTCAACTGTAGACCGAATCGCGGCTAAAGCCATTTCTATTCCTATTTGCACCAACACGGGTAGTATGTTGTGCCAGTTCTTAAGTGATAGTTGTGGCATACTTATTAAGGGAGCGATAGCCTGATCGCGACTTCCTGTGACGAACGGAACTCCTTCCAACCTAAGACGCACAATGAGTTGCTTGACTACACACCGAGCTGTGCAAGTCCTAACTGAATAATTCTTGGTTGCTAAAAAACCATAGAATCAGCTATCACTAACCAAACTTGACATTGTTACATCTCACCCACACGAGTAAGTCCCGCTCACCCAGACATTCAGTCGCCACCACCGCCAGGGTCGTAAGACATAAAAAAGTCAAAAGGATGTCACAATTCTGTAACATTACTGAATTATATTCACTCAAGGTGACGGTAGCCATGGCTATCTGCGATACGATGAGCTGGAGGCGATCGGCTCCCTACATTCCGATGAAAATCGGCGGCGGATTCACAGGGATGATTTTTTCCCACTTAATGTTCTACCATGAAATGCCACGCTTGGTTGCCATCTCTGAGGTCACTCGAACGGGTGGAAATTATTTCGCCGAAATTCTTGGCGCGTTTATTCTCATTCTGACGATTCTTATGCTAGTGCAGCGCCGGTCCAAGAAGATTTCCATAGTCGTGGGACTATTGGTCGGTGGTCAGTTGATTGCCACATCAAGCACGATGTTTGCCAACCCGCAGGTCACACTCGCACGCATGTTCACATACTCGGCGGCAACCGTAAAACCGATAGACGGAATGGTGTTTATTTTGATGCAGTCTATTGGCGCAGTTCTAGCTGTTCCCGTTTACAGAACAGTCTACCGAACACGTTTTTTGATATATCCGTGATACTCTTGTGATATAATAACAACCGTTATATGGAGACTGCCAACACGTCTGCCCAATAAAGAGTATGTTCGTGATCTGCTCTTTGTGTGAATTCATTGAGGGTAAGATTTCAATAGTGGCGAATGACGCGCGGCATTCCATACAACACTAAATCCTAAAGGAGTTTATAATGCTTTACCGATTCACCCAAGCGAGTCTAGTTCTCTTCATCATCGGCGCATTTGTTGCCAGTACAGCATATGCCGCCAAGTTAATCAAAGTGGATGGTTCTAGTACAGTGTATCCGATTACTGAAGCGGTTGCGGAAGAATACCAGAAGGAGAACCGCAAATTTAGAGTCACTGTCGGAATCTCAGGCACCGGCGGCGGATTCAAGAAATTTGGCCGTGGCGAAACCGATATCTCAGATGCGTCGCGCCCCATTAAGCCGAGCGAAGTCGAATTATGCGCGAAAAATGGAATCGAATATATAGAGTTGCCCGTGGCGTATGACGGTTTGGCGGTCATCGTGCATCCGACAAACGACTGGGTAGATTATTTCACTGTGGATGAGCTAAGAAGGTTGTGGGAACCCGACGCACAGGGCATGATTACTCGCTGGAATCAAATTCGACCGGAATGGCCGGACAAGAAATTTTCATTGGCAGGTCCTGGAGTTGATTCCGGTACCTACGACTATTTTACGAAAGCAATAAACGGGGCAGAAGGAGCGAGTCGTGGAGATTTTGTGGCTAGCGAAGATGATAACGTTCTCGTTCAAGCGGTCTCTAACGACATGCATGGACTAGGATTCTTTGGCTTAGCATATTATGAGGAAAACAAGGACTTACTGAAGCTCGTTCCCATAGACGACGGCAGGGCTGAAAACGGTGATGGCCCGATATTTCCATCGCTAGAAACGGTAAAGAATTCGACCTACCAACCACTGTCACGCCCCGTGTTCATCTATGTGAGTAAGAAGTCGGCGGAGCGTCCCGAGGTTGAAAAATTTATAGAGTTTTATCTCACGCACGCGAATGTCCTGACGAATGAGGTAGGCTACATTCCATTGCCTGATGAGGCATATCGACTCGCAATGGAGCGGTTCCAAAATCGCGTGACGGGTTCTGTGTTTGGTGGTAAAGGCGCCAAGACGGGGGTTTCGGTCCAGGAACTGCTTGGTCAAGGATCAGAATAATACTGATGTGATGCAATTTATCCGCTAATCTCGACGCGCATGTCCGATTCTGCAAGATCCCTATGATGATTCGTCCAAAAAAATCCAGAAGAGGAGAAAAGTTTATCGAAACCGTCCTCTTGGCCTGCGGAATGCTATCAATTTTTACTACCGTAGGCATCATTGGCGTGCTTTTGTTTGAAACGATTGGATTTTTTAAGGAGGTTTCTATCATTGAGTTTCTCACGGGCAAAGAGTGGACTCCTCTTTTCGTAAAGAAGCACTTCGGCGTGCTCCCGCTTGTGGCGGGGACTGCACTTACATCTGCGATCGCTATTTTGGTCGCCGGTCCCTTGGGTATACTGACAGCAATCTTCTTGAGCGAATATGCGCCGACTAGTCTTCGTCAAATCTTAAAACCGATACTTGAGATTTTGGCTGGCGTGCCGACCATAGTTTACGGCTATTTTGCTCTTCTATTCGTGACACCGTTGCTAAAAAAACTGATACCCGATTTAGGTGGCTTCAACGCACTCTCTCCGGGAATCGTGATGGGAATCATGATTGTACCGTTAGTTTCGTCATTAAGCGAAGACGCCATGTATGCCGTCCCGCGCGGTTTACGCGATGCGGCGTATGCGCTGGGGTCTTCACGGCTTCAGACGGCTTGGCAGGTTGTCGTACCGGCGGCTTTTTCGGGAATTACCGCGTCCTTTGTCATTGCGATTTCGCGCGCGATTGGCGAAACGATGCTCGTGGCAATTGCGGCAGGGCAAATGCCAAACTTAACGTTCAACCCCTTGGTGCCGATTGAGACAATGACGACTTACATTGTTCAGATAAGCTTGGGGGATACACCGACCGGAACCTTAGGATTCCGCACGATTTTTGCTGTCGGGATGCTCCTATTCCTATCGACCTTTGCACTCAACCTTATCGGCGACTTTATGCGCCAACGATTCCGGGAGCGGTACGAATGATTTCAACAGATCACACTCGAAAGCTATTAATACGGCAGAAATTGGGTGACGGTGTATTCCAAGTCGTCGCAGTGGTTGGCGTTGTGATCGCGCTTGCTACACTTGCAGCCCTGATTATTGATGCCCTCGTTGATGGGCTACCGCGGATTGATTGGAAATTCTTGACAAGCTTTCCTTCCCGGAAACCGGCGGAAGCCGGTATTTTCTCCGCTCTTGTAGGTAGCGTATACTTGATTGCCCTGACCGCGGTGGTCGCTGTGCCGATAGGAGTTGCGGCGGCAGTCTACCTTGAAGAATATACAAACCAGTCGAGTCGGTTGAGTCGCATCATTGAGGTAAACGTAGCAAATCTAGCCGGGGTGCCGTCGATCATTTATGGGCTTTTGGGATTGGAACTGTTCGTTCGCGCAATGCGTTTGGATAGAAGCCTTCTGGCGGGCGCGTTGACATTGGCGCTACTCGTTCTTCCAATCGTTATTATCGCGTCTCGTGAGGCTATTCGAGCGGTTCCCAGTACGATCCGGGAGGCTGCCTATGCTCTCGGAGCTACTCAGTGGGAAACGACAAGGGATCATGTGCTGCCATTGGCGTTTCCCGGGATACTAACGGGTATAATACTCGCGGTCTCTCGCGCCATAGGAGAAACCGCCCCGTTGATTACGATTGGTGCATTGACATACGTGGCATTTGTACCTGATGGATTACTTTCTCCGTTTACCGCATTGCCGATCCAAATCTTCAATTGGGTGTCTCGTCCACAACACGGGTTTCACATCAATGCTGCGGCAGGTATCGTTGTTCTTCTGGCAGTAACACTTCTCTTGAACGCACTTGCAATCTTCTTGCGAAACCGTTACCAAAAACAATATCAATAAGGACAGCATGAAGGAGCAGAAAAACAACAAAGCCGATGTGATTCTCAGTGTCCACGATCTCAACACTTGGTATGGAGACGCGCAGGTTCTTTGTGATATGTCGTTTGACGTTGAACGGAACAGAGTAACTGCCTTGATTGGGCCCTCCGGTTGCGGGAAAAGCACACTAATTCGATGTTTCAACCGAATGAACGATTTTATCCCCTCTTTCAAATTAACAGGAAAGATTCTCTTGGAAGGAGAAGACCTCTACTCTGCAATTGTGGATCCGGTAGAGGTGCGTTTACGGCTGGGCATGGTTTTCCAGAAACAGAACCCGTTTCCCAAGTCAATTTATGATAACATCGCATATGGTCCTAGGATATCCGGTATACGTAACCGGGACCAACTTGACTCAATTGTCGAGGACAGTCTTCAGAAAGCCGCGCTGTGGGACGAAGTCAAGGATAAGTTGAGAGACAACGCTTATGCACTTTCGGGCGGGCAGCAACAACGTCTCTGCATCGCGAGAACGTTGGCGATCGAACCTGAAGTACTACTACTTGACGAACCATGTTCGGCACTTGATCCGATAGCCACTGCTAAGATTGAAGAGTTGATTCTGGAGTTAAAAGAAAGCTACACTGTATTGATTGTGACTCACAATATGCAACAAGCCGCGCGGGTTTCACACTATACTGCGTTTCTCTACCTAGGGGAATTGATTGAGTTCGGATTAACCGACAAAATATTCACAAATCCTGGCGACCACCGTACCGAAGCCTATGTGACCGGGAAGTTCGGTTAACAGATTAGAGGGCGCACATAGATTCCTACTTGTTCTTGCATCCACGATAAACTTTATGTCGATTTAACCGGATTTAAGAGGAAGGGAACAAAAATGCGACGACATTTTGAGGTAGAACTGAAAGAAATTCAACAGGAATTACTTAGAATGGGTGGAATGGCGGAAAGCATGCTTCGAGACGCCGTTGATTCCGTTTTGAACCGCGATGGCGAATTGGCATCGGTCGTAATTCAGAGCGACGATCAAGTGAACACTCTCGAGAATGAGATTGAGGAATCCTGTATCCGATTCATTGCTCGTCATCAGCCCGCGGCATCGGATCTCCGACTCCTAAGCATGGTGTTCAAGATTAACCATGATGTCGAGCGGATGGCGGACAAAGCGGTTAATGTCGCCCAACGCAGTCTTGAGTTATTGGAATATCCCCCCGTGAAACCCTTCATCGACTTGCCTCGTGTTGCAACCATCGTTCGTGACATGGCAAAAGATGCACTCGACGCTTTCGTAAATCGAGATGCAGACTTAGCCGAAGCAGTTCGAGAGCGCGATGAACAGGTGGATGAAATCTATAAACAAACAGTCCAAGAACTCCTGCTTCGCCTTTCCGAGGATTCCGCACTAGTGCGTCCGGGAATCAGTATCTTATTGCTCTTTCGTCATCTGGAGCGAATCGGCGATTTAGCCGCGAACATCAGCGAGGAAGTCTATTACTTGGTAAAAGGCGACGTTCTCCGGCATACGTAATCGGCCGGACGACTTCGACCCCCTCTGATATTCATTGGAAACAGGTCAACCGCACTTACCGCCACAAGGCTGCACACAGTCACATTGGGTAGGCGGGGACTTACCTTTCCTTACCCCGTAAATCTGTATCCCACTCCGTGAACCGTTTCGATATGCTCTCCAAAGCGTCCTAACTTTCGACGCAAGCGACTGACGTGCGTATCCACCGTGCGGTCAACTCCATAGTAATCCTGTTCCCATATCACGTCCATTAATACACTTCTGGTGAACACACGGCCAGGCGCCTGTGCAAACAGTGTCAGCATTTTTGAACTCGGTAGCTGTAAGGTCAATTTCTCCCTCCGCACTGCGCACCATATGTTTGTCAAGGTTTATCGTTAAACCGTGGACTTCAAGCTGATTTGAAGGCTCTTTGGTTCGAGAGGCAATACGGCGCAACACCGCACGTACCCGCAATACAACTTCTCGTGGGCTAAACGGCTTAGCGATTTAATCGTCGGCTCCCAACTCAAGCCCGACAATACGATCTATCTCCTCACCTTTTGCCGTTAACATAATTACTGGAATCGCCGCAGTTCGCTGATCGCGCTTGAGCAAACGACAAACTTCAAGCCCATCTATCTCTGGAAGCATCAAATCTAGGATGACGAGGTCAGGCACGTCCGCTGCCGCACGTTGAAGTACACGGCGCCATCTAAGGCTACGTGCACGTCATAACCTTCTTGTTCTAAGTTATACGTCAACAACTCTACGATGTTATGATCGTCCTCTACGATAAGAATCTTCGATGGTATAGATTTCTCGCGTTAATATTGCATACCGCGCTGTAATTGAGTATTTCTTAAACGGTGAGTAAGCCAACAACTCGTCGCGCTGGGAGGACTTATGCGTGAAGGGAAGTTTGATACATGGAATGCTACATCACCTGATCAGAAATTCATGCAATCCCTACCCTTATTACTTACCATCCGCATTATCGGATGAGTAAAAGTTGAATTATGCGTATCAGACTTAGGCTAGTGTTTGTCTGCATGTTCGTGCGAAGGCTACGAGTGGTGTGAATCAGGCGCTCTAGCTTGGTAAACAGACTCGGGGATACAAAGCATTGAAAGAATCTGTTGTTGTAAATCGGTCAGTGGGGTGGTGTAAGATGCGACCTGATTTGGCAATCGCACGCGATGGATACCACGGAAAGCGCGTAAAAGTCGCTTTGCTGTCGGTTTGGCGGTGCGACGGTTTGCGTTGTCCAGGTACAGTCCTGGCAAAGTTTGACGATGTGCTTCGAGATGGCGTCGGCAGACAATTTCAATCAAGGTCAAAAGTCGGACACACAGCGAAAGCAGTCGAGCCAGTCCTTTAATCTGGTCATCGTTTCTTACATACATCGGTGAAATCCCTATCGGAGCGGATTTAAACAGATGAAAATGGCGTTCGATGCGCGGAGCGGCACGATAAAGTCTAATCGCTTCATCAAGCGGTAGATGCGCTTGGGGTTGATTGGTGGCGTACAATTGCCACCCCATCTGACAGTATGCTTGCTGAATCGCCCGCTCATCTCGAATAACTTGTGTGATTTGATAGCGAACGCTGCAAATCTCCCTCTTTCGGCGATTGGCACCTCCGCGTCCACGACCGATGTAACGCGTTTTTACCGATTCTTCGCATTCGGCAGTATAATGGAGATACTTACCGACTTGATACGTCGTTTTTATGGCTTCAACCTTTTGCTCCAACTCGGCTGCGGTGCAAATCTGCCGTCGTCCACGTCCGGGGTCTGGTGTCAAGGCAAGTATCTCTTCTGTCGCTTGTTGAAGGTTTCGTTCTAAAGTAGCGAACTGCTTTTCGGCTTTGGATAAGGAACGCACCACCAAGATGCGCTCTTGCCAAGTAACGGTGTCTCCCGAAGTCAGAGTGGTTGTCTGAGAACGGTTTGTCTCATACCCGGCTGCGATAAGCTCCGGCGATTGGCTCTCATTATCGGAGGAGTAAATTAATGTCGCAGGCTGTGAACCAGAAACAATGGGCGCCAGGCATTGCTCATAGAGCGCCGGAACAGTGCCGACTTTCGCTAACGGAACTAAATAGAAGTCTCCCTTTCGTGCCAGTTCGGCGCGAATCTCAATGGCGCTCATTTTACTGTCGCCGATATACAATAGCCCGGATTCATCAACCATCTGACGCACATCGTCAATCGTCGGTAGATACAACCGGGCGTCCGCTTTTTCACCCGACGCCACATCGGTCGAAAGCAGGTGTCCCGATGTTCCACAGTCAATACTGGCAGCCATCAGCTTCACTTGCGCAAGTTGTGGCGTGTCTGAGTTGTATCCGTGTTGCATCAACCCATCATCGTAAGGGGTATGATAGCCACTAAATCGAGACGCGTCCAGCCGAACTCGATCAGGTACAAGTTGATAAACGGAGATACTGTTACGCCAGAGTTTTTGCTCAATGCAGCGCCACGCTGCGTCATCAGCTAACTCCGTGAGTAGTTGACTCAGCCGGTCATCACTGAAATCGGTGCGACGGACGGGGGTGCCAAACAATTCTGACAACAGCGCTTGATGCTCGACACCCCAGCGTTCAACAGCTATCTTGCGGTGGTCGGCTTCTGACAGAATGTAGGCATTCCAGCCCACAACAAGTTGACCCAGCGACAATCCTTGATGCCGCCAGTGACGAGGAATCACATCATCTATGATAGCATCAAGCACCAGTTGCTGTTGTAAGCCAATCAACAATGGAATATCATCAAGTCTTTCTATCTGAATTTCATTCAAAGAGGTAGGTTGAGTTGTCATACCTATACTCAACGACGAAATTCAACTTTTCAACTTCAAATAATGCGGATGGTAAGTTATTATTGCAATGTTTTGTAACAAAATCAATCCTCATTTTGCGTTGACACCGCCATACACCCTTGCTAGAATGCGCGAACATCAGACTCCATAACAGTACGCTTTGGCAATAAATCGTCCACTGTTTTCAAGCAGTGCCATGTTATTGTATTCTTGATAAGGAAATTTAGTGTGAATGTCGCGCCCGACCTACGTCAGCCAGATGAATACCGCAACCTCAGCGCTATAGTTGATAGACTTGATCCCGATGGATCCCCGGAGCTTGCGTGGATACACCGGGCGCCCAAGCGCATACAAAGCGAAAGGAAACGGTTAGGTATTTTCTCAGGATCCTTCAATCCTCTTACCGTGGCGCATGCGAAAATGATAGAAGACTCGCAAGCACAATTCGGTCTTGAAGAGATTTTGCTATGCTTAGCCAAAGCAAATGTAGATAAGGGTGTGTTCGGATTCTCCCTTGCTGACCGCCTCCTCATGCTGAAGAGGTACGCATCGCAGCACGACGAGTTCTCCGTGGCAGCTTGCAGCCATGGACGCTTCGTAGACAAACTTAGAGCTATCAAAAGATTCTATCCGGCGCGAACTTCGTTCCATTTCATAACCGGTTTTGATACCTTGATTCGACTTTTCGATTCCAAATACTACACGGACATGCACGCTGAACTAAAATCCTTGTTCGATCAATGTGACTTTATCACTGCCAACCGGGAAGAATACAACGCAGATACGATTCGGCGATTTTTGTCGACGCCGGAAATCAGGCGCTACGCATGCAATATTAAGGTAATCGAACTTCCCACTGATTACGCCGCAATTTCCTCAACCGACATCCGTGGACAGCTCGAACGCGGAGCGCCTGATGAAAATCTAGTGCCATCCGCAATCTCCGAATACATCAGATCGACAAGGGCAAGCTCTTCAAACGAAAACTGAAGCTGAATAGCGTATAAGTGTGCAATGATCAAAGACATCCATCATTTCAGTCTCGCTGTGAGTGATATAGACAGATCTCTAGACTTCTACACAGAAATCCTCGACGGGCAAGTCCTCTCCGACGCCGTCATTCAGGAATCCGACAGCCATAGTGTAACCCGCATCCCAGATGCGAAACTTCGGATTGCCTTTCTAGATGTGCACGGTACCCTCATCGAACTCATTCAGTACCTCTCACCAATCGGAAAACCGTTGAGAACACGCACTTGCGACACGGGGAGTGCCCATATTGCCTTTGCTGTTGATAACTTAGACGCCACCTACCACGACTTACGGCGCAAGGGTGTGCGGTTTAAGTCGGAACCGACAAAGACGGGAACCGATCCTGGCACTATAGTGAAATGCGTCTATTTCCTGGATCCTGATGGAATCACCCTCGAATTAGTAGAACTCGGCTAGAGATCCAGACCTCCTTATTGTTCTACTTCCCTGAAGTGTGTAAAAGCCACGACACTACCACTCCTAGATATACTAGAGTGCGGTCTGAACTACACACGCCCGGAGCAGATTCTAATCAAGAACCACCCTCCCAGCCCAACCATAGCATGAATTCGTAAGGCATGAGTGATTTGGCATCTATCTTGCGAAAATCAATGTAAGCGCCTGTTTCTGCTGAAACCTAGTCGATGATTTATCGTATATCTTTCCAACATGAAATTGCATTTTTCAGACTTTCTTAGATATACATAAATCTTATGTGGGAGAAATATCCAATGTTCAATGGAATTGAATTTGTCCTTGGAGTTGCTTGTTCACTTATGGGGATCGCTGGTGGGTATGTATTCTTGACCTCAGTTTTCGCGGGACTACAGCTAATGTCGAAAAACCGGATGAAGCAAAAGATAGCGAAGTCGCTTGATACCTGATGTTTTGGGTCGCTTCCTACCACACCGTCGGTCAGATCGTTCGACAGACGTTTCTCAAAATGGAGGGGAGGCCGACTGCCGAAGCGTAATGCTTTGACTCCCAAATGCAGCACCGCCAACTTCACTCATGGGATGTTTCGCCAGAGGAAGCACGTAACATTCAAAACAAGCTACGTCAGTTAGTAACACACACCGACGAATTCGGCATTGTCCGAACAGTCGCAGGCGTCGACCTTGGTTTCAAAAACGATGTCGCCCGTGCCGCGGTGGTTGTGTTGGATTTTCCCAGCTTAGAACTTATTGACGGGGCAATTGTAGAGAGTTCTGTACGGTTTCCATATATTCCAGGTCTGCTGTCATTCCGAGAAACTCCTCCACTTCTTAAAGCCTTCAACCAGTTAAAGACAGAACCGGATCTCATTATTGCCGATGGTCAAGGGATTGCTCATCCGAGACGATTGGGGATTGCCAGCCATCTGGGCTTAATCTTGGATAAACCTGCTATCGGCTGTGCCAAATCCCGCTTGTGGGGGAAACACAGGGAGCCCGGTAGGGAAAAAGGTTCCTACGAATATTTGTGTGACAAAGGCGAGGTTATCGGGGCAGCGGTTCGTACAAGAAGCAATACCAGTGTCGTATATGTCTCAATTGGCCATCGGATTTCACTGAATTCGGCTATCGAACTGACATTGAGATGTTGCAGGACATTTCGACTACCGGAAACAACACGATGCGCGCACAAAGCGGCGGCGGGAAAAACATTGATGCCGAAACGTAATTGAACACAGGATCGCCTCACATTGACGGGTCGAATATAAGCCATGAATTTCCTATCCAAACGACTGCATCGATTGCCGCCTTACATGTTCGGCAAACTCAAGCAGTTGACACATGAAAGACGACGCCAAGGCATTGATGTCATCGACTTGGGTATGGGAAACCCTAGCGAACCGACCCCAAAACACATCATAGATAAACTATGTGAGGCTGTACGAGAGCCACGACACCATCGTTATTCGATATCTCGGGGCATCTTCAATCTGCGGCGGGAAGTTGCCTGGCATTACGAACGACGATTTGGAGTGGAAATTGATCCTGAACACGAGGCAATTGCCGTAATTGGTACCAAAGAGGGTCTCTCCCACTTGGCTCTGGCATTGATAGACCAGGGTGACCTTGCCCTTGTCCCAAACCCGACCTTTCCAATCCACATTTACAGTGTCGCTCTTGCCGGTGGAAGCGTGGTCAGTATCCCATTACGTGAAGAAAATGAGTTCGTTCCCAATCTCGCCGAGATTGCAAGAGATATTTGGCCGCGCCCCAAAATGCTTATCCTTAGCTTCCCCCACAATCCAACGGGTGCAGTGGTAGACCTGTCGTTCTTTGAGGAGATTGTCCACTTTGCTAGAAAACACGACATCGCCCTGATACACGATCTTGCCTATGCAGACATCGTCTTTGATGGTTACAAAGCGCCGAGCTTACTGCAAGCAAAGGGCGCAAAGGAAATCGGTGTAGAGTTTATCTCCCTGTCGAAATCATATAATATGGCGGGTTGGCGGTGTGGGTTTGCGGTAGGCAACCGTGATATCATTGAGGCTCTAGCCCGCATTAAAGGGTATTACGACTACGGCATTTTCGCCCCGATTCAAGTGGCGTCCATCATGGCGCTGAGGACTCCATCTGAGGAGGTAGAGGCTAATGCGGAGATTTATCGGCGCCGTCGAGATGTATTGGTCAATGGATTAAATCGGATTGGATGGAAAGTACAAAAACCGAAAGGTACCATGTTCGTCTGGGCACCCATTCCCGAACCCTATCGTCATTTGAGTTCAATGGACTTTGCGATGAAACTGCTTGACGAAGCGGAAGTGTGCGTGTCGCCCGGTGCGGGATTTGGACACAACGGCGAAGGTTATGTTCGTATTGCGCTCGTTGAAAACGAAAACCGCCTTCGTCAATCTGTGAAACAGATTCGGCAAGCTATGTTCAAGTAGGATTGGACAATTCGGTCGTAACTTTCTACGTGTAGGGCCAACACAAGTGTCTCGTCAATCCAATAGAGTTGCTTTTACTTCCCGCCACAACTCCCGATAAGACTTTGCCGCCGCTGAAGTTGGTGCGAAAGCCGGGACCGGCCCTCTTTCGATCCCCATCCTTTCGATGTTTGATAGCGACGGAATCGAATTGTGTAAAACGCCTTTGAATTCTCGCGAAATGGTCGCTATGAACTCCTTGTGCATCTTCTTGCGCCTGTCAACCAATGAGAAAAAGGCGTAAACATTATCCCTGGCGTATTTCTTCTTTTTGAGAAAGGTTAACAACTGTAGATGCGACCGGACAGACAGTGTTGTCGGAATCACTGGCACGAGAAGGTAGTCGGCAACATTGAAGATGTTCTCTGCCAAAAGGCTAATTGATGGTGGGCAATCCAGAACAATCAAGTCGTATTCGGCACGGAGTGGATCCAAAATTCGATTTAACCGTCGTTTCCGTCGTTTCAGTTTATTAAACGTTGATGCAAGGTTTCGATGTGTAAAATCCGCAGGTAGTATATCTAGGTTCTCATAATCTGTGCCTTTTATGCTTCTTTCAATGTTTTTTCCTCCCTTCCGGAATCCCTTCGCGTTTCTCCTCAATTTAGGTTTGACGGTTCTTCAGAGTTAAGTGTGGGAATGAAACTTGCTATAGGTACATGCGTTTTTTTCTATGAGTGCAAGTTGATTTGAATACGATGCGATATGACTCTGGAGGCTCCGATGTATGCGCTTTTAACACAACTGCTTGATATTCCTAATTACCACGTGATTTCTGCCGAGATTGAGACAGATAAAATCACACTGGACATTGAATCCACATCTCAGACAACAGCATGTCCTCACTGTGGTAAAACCTCAAAAACGTTGCACGAAAGACACCGTCGCATGGTTCGCGACCTTCCTATCAGTGGCAAGCCGACTTATCTACGCTTTATCAGGCGCCGATTCTTTTGTGACGACTGTCACCGCGCGTTCTCTGAGTCCCTAGGCTTTGTCGACGAGCGACGTGATTACACCCGTCGTTACCAACATTGGATATTCCTTCAAGTTCGAGAGAACAACATCAGTGCAGTACGTCGGGTTGAACAGCTAACTTATGACCAGATTGAAAGCATCTTCCTCCACGAAGCCGGATGCCGTATCCCTCTAACCCCCTTTGCCGACCTCCAACGTTTGGGTATTGACGAAATTGCGTTGCGTAAGGGAAGAGGAAACTTTGCCTTGATTCTGAGCAACCTAGACACAAAAGAAATCGTTGATGTGCTCAAATCGCGAACCCAAGAGAAACTTAGGGCACGACTTGAACGGCTATCAGCTTTTGAACGTGCACAGATTCAAGAAGTCGCCATCGATATGTGGAGTCCCTATGATGCGGTCTGTGCTGAGTTGTTGCCCCACGCGGTTATTACTGCCGACCGGTTTCATGTGATGCAGGCAGTCAACCGGGAACTCAAGCAGTTGAAGAATCAGCAAAAGAAAGTACACCCTCAAGCACTGAAAGGTGCTCACTATGCGCTGTTAAAAAATCGACAAGACTTAACCGATAAGCAGCAAGCGGCGCTTGAGCACGTATATCAAGTGTCTCCTTTGGTCAAGACAGCTCATCGGCTCAAGGAGTGTTTGCGACATATCTTTGAGTGTAAGTCCACAAAAGAAAAGGCAATTAAGCGCCTACGGAAATGGAATCTCATTGCTGAGAAAGCGGGGTTGTTTCCGCAATTCCGTAGGACGCTGGCAAACTGGATACACCGAATTGCCAATTACTTTTGTCACCGCACGACTAGTGGCATTGTCGAAGGCATTAACAACAAAATCAAACTCATCAAGCGCCGGGCTTTTGGATTTCGAAACTTTGAGCATTTCCGAATCCGAGTCATTGCAGCATTCTTATAGCTAACTCCTTTTCCACACTTAACTCTGAAGAGCCGGTTTGACCCGGAAGTAGTAGCTCGCCGAACTTTGAGGGTCAAGATCGCAGACGAGGGTTTTTAGCCCCGCTTCAGCCGCCAAGAACGACAGATTGACGGCTGCTGTCGTTTTTCCGACTCCTCCCTTATTACTGTAAATCCCCAGAATGTTCATGGACTCGCCTTACCCTTCGATGCAACGAACAGCTCATGGTATAACCCCTTATGTATTGGCGATGCAAATCTAGCAAATTTCTCAGAAAACGATGCCTTCACGACTTGGGCCCGTTCCTCTAGGTTTCCAATTAAACTTCCAATTGCCAGTGTCGTTTTTTTGGCTTGATGGTCGGAGAGTGGCAACTCATCGACAATTTTCAGAAGATATGCCTGTTGAACACACAGATCGTTGGAGTTACCTAAATTATCTTGCAGACTCTTCAGCTCTTTGATCAAAATCGAAATTTTCTTGCCAGGAAATAGACTGGAAAAGAACTCTATCAAATACCGAAGTTTCTTACATTCAATCCTCAAGGCATGTAACCATTCATCGTTGGCTGCCTCAAGGACTTGAGCGCCAGCATTCAGTATCTCGATGTACCTCTTGTGAATTCTTTTGCGGGCGAGCTCAACGACCGGGATTTCTGCATTCGGCGCGGTGGAAGAGCCCTCCGGTAGTTCATCTAAGAAGTTTTCCCACGTCCGAAAAACTTCGGCAGATTCGCGGGAGGACAAACCATTTTTAACACCCTCGAATACTTTCGATCGCCGGTTTTTCAGAAACCCGAACAAGGGATTAATCTCATCGCGCAAGCTATCGGGCAGCATATTCTTGTAGGCGTTCTCTTTCAGGAGATAAACGTCCAAATCCCGCAGTTCATTCGAAAGTTTTCCCAGATTAGCAAAATCTCTCTGAAATTTCTTGGTGGTGTCTGTCGGGAAAACCCCCTTGATTTGACTTAACGCAACGCGAGTGCGTCGAATGGCGACCCGAAAATCGTGCAAGAATTCAGTGTCAAGATCCTCAATGATATAACCCTCATTGACCGTCATGGTTCTAAAAAGAAAACGCAAGATGATCTTTGTGGCTTCATCCGAACGCATGTTCGGCTTGAGCTGCAACCTCAACTTTGAAGAATAATCGCCGGGAGTTTTATTGCTCTCTTTCAACACCCCGAGGTACATTGTCTTGGGACTAATTTGCGAAAACCCCATTTTCTCCAGCCGGTCTACCGTTGTTCGATAATATCTCGGATATCCTCTAACCGGTTCAACGTGAAGATGGACGCATGGCGTCTGTTGCTGAGTATGTCTTCGGATTTCTTCATAATTTAACCTAACGACCGTTTTCTGTTCTTTATTCAAGATCCTGTAGATTGTGGACAGAGATCGTAATTCGGTAAGTTTCAGCAGCCTGCGCATTTCAAGAATGGGTGCAAGCAGAGTTTTCAAATCACTATCCGGAAAATCCCATGCGAACCTCGGAAGTGAGTCCACTTTAGTGCGCCGGACGATCTTGTAATCGGACAACCTATGCAGAATCAGTTCACTCTTGGCACCGTATAAAACAAGGGATCTTTCAAACAATCGTCAATCAAAGGTATCGTATATAGCGACATTCTTTGTTTCAGATCGTTCCTGTATGAGCAAACTATGGGTCGCTAGGTCGCTGATGAGTTCCCGTCCATCGCGATCGTCTGTTACGCTCATGTTCATGGTTCGCGTTTACTTTCTCGGAAATCCGCTATATGCCGTCCCACGTGTTGCATTTGCAGCGGTCTACGCAATCAGGTGGAACTTGGGTTAAACTACAACAATCAGAATAGCAGTAACCGCGCAATAGTAAAGTATGTCAGAATGCCAAATACGTCAATCGAAGTCGTAACAAATGGCCCGGTCGCAATAGCCGGATCAACCTGCAGCCGTTTAAAAAACATTGGGATAAGTGTGCCGATCGTGGCGGCGATTAACATATTGACACAAATGGATATGGCAACAACAATAGGGAATTTCCAAGCAAATTCTAATCCGTCAATCTCCACTGTTGAAAATCGAACTTTAGCAAAGGTGCCGAGTAAGATTCCGTAAACACACCCGAGTGCAGCGCCCGTTGCAATCTCTCGCCACAGAACTTTCCACACCTCCTTTAGGTCAATCTCGCCGGTGGCAAGCCCACGAACGACAATTGTTGATGACTGGGTGCCGATATTGCCTCCCATTCCAATGACAATTGGTATAAATGCGGCCAATGCGGCGAGTCTGTCCAACTGAACCTCAAAAACCCCAATAACGTAAACAGCGACTAATCCACCGACAAAACTCGCCAACAACCACGGCAAACGCGCGCGTGTATTCTTGAGGATGGATTTCGAGGCGATATTAACATCGCCCGTGCCCGCCATTTTTAGAGCCTGTTTGAAAAGTCATTTGATTCGATTTCGCATCAAGTAGATGGAAGCGATGTATACCATAGTTTCAGCAGTCTTAGGAAAGCGTTCATAATCCAAAGTCAATCGACGAAACCAACCAAGCCAAGAGAATGTGCGTTCAACAATCCATCGTAACGGAACAACTTCAAACCCCTGCTGCCCTAGCGTAGATGCAATCTCTAGTTGACACTGATGAGCCAGATATAACCAGTCTTCTAATTCGCCGCGATAGGCGGCATCGGCACACACCAACTGAATTGTTATGTACCAGCTAAACACTTCTGTTAGTAACTCGATAGCTATCTGATTGTCACTAACATTGGCATCAGTGACTTTGACCATCAATGGAATACCCGTCGTATCCGTTACCAGATGGCGTTTGCGTCCTTTGACCTTCTTGTGACCATCAAATCCTCTAGTCTCCGCCAGTTCCGTCGTCTTAACGGATTGGCTGTCAATGATAGCTGCTGTCGGTGATGGTTGTTTGCCGCCATCACAACGTGTTTGTTCGCGAAGTGCCTGATGAATCAAGAGCCATGTGTTGTCGACTTGCCACTTTCTGAAATGGTAATAGACGGTTTGCCACGGTGGCATATTATGGGGTAGCATTCGCCACTGGCAACCGGACTTGACGACATAAAAGATAGCATTGATGATTAAGCACATCTCCCATTTTGGAGGTCTGCCTAATGGTTGAGGGGCTGGCAGAAACGAGGACAGTTTCTCCCACTGTGCATCAGTCAAATCACTGGGATAACGCTTGCGGTTCATGTTTACTCCTTTCATTGGTTCAGATTTAACTGCTCCAATGAGTAAACGTAAACATCAACCGTTCAGACAACTTTTTTCTTTTTCTAATAGGTTCTTGAGGGCATTTACCCCAAAATAGCCCTTTCTCTAAGGCGATTCCGGACTTTTCAAACAGGCTCTTAACATATCTTCCGTGTTTTCTTCATGAATTATGTCAATCACGTCATCGATCGTTACAATCCCGATTAGCTTTACCGTGTCATCGATAACTGGCACAGCGAGAAGGTTGTAACGAGCCACTACATGCGCCACTTCCTCTTGCGGCGTATTGGGATGTACCGAGAACACTCGAGTGGTCATCAGATCTCTCAATGGCGTGTCAGGTTTGGTCGCCACAAGCTGTCTAAGAGAGATGACACCTTTGAGCTGATTTTCGTGGTCGACCACATAAACATAGAAAACCATTTCAATGTCGGCTAGTTCTCGAATCCTCGCCGTTGCCGCTGCGGCTGTCGTTTCCTCTGTCAAAGCGAGAAAGTTGGGAGTCATTATATAGCCCGCTGTTTTCTCCTCGAACTGTAACAGTTGCTCCACGTGTTCCGAGGTTTTGCCCTTTATGAGCTTGAGCAGTTGCCGAGCTTTCTCTTCGGGTAAATCTGCCAGCATGTCTCCCAGATCATCGGCTGGCATGGTATGAAAAACATCCGCCAAGATACCAGCATCAAACTCCTGAACCACGAAACTTCTGTCCTCGCGGTTCAGTTCGCTCATCACCTCGCCCATCTGTCCCTGTTCGATAAGCAGATTAAACAAGATGGACTTCTCGTTCGGACGGAGATAGGGGAACCAATGTGCAATGTCCGCAGCATGAGTTTTACTGACGACCTTTTGCAAGTTCGAAATGGCCCGGCGTTTAATAAGTCTGATTACCGTGGAGATGAGAATGTCATCTCGGTCTCGCGAGGTTATCATCTGATTTTTAGAGTTAGGATTTTTTCGGTTCTCACGTAGATTAAATCATATCCGGCGCCTTTGACTCAGCCGGGACGAACGTAAGAAACCATGGTCGTCACAAGGTTGGCAGTGATTGCGATGGCATAAAGTGGCGAATATTATACCATTTTGGAGGTGATAAAGAAACAAAAAGCCCCATCTCCCAGCATGCGTGAACGTGACTATACCAGCCCAGTTGAGTGAAATGATAACGCCATGTTTACATTGCGTTACTTCTTTCCAACATGGCAAGACTCTTTCGGTTTTTCGTTATCTTTGGGACGTATCAGTTAGGAAGGTTGCCCGTCACCAAGAAGTGAGATAGCCTCACCCAGTCGGTGTAACTTGCGACTCAGCCGACTGATGTAAGTATCCACGGTACGATCCACAGCGTAATAGCTATCGCCCTAAACTCTTCATTAGAAGATCGCGTGTGAAGACACGTCCGGGAGCACTCGCAAAGAGTGTAAGAAGCTTGAACTCCGTAGCGGTCAGATCTACCTCCTGCTCCCTGTTGAACACTTGATGCTTGTCCAAATCTATTACCAAGCCGTGAATCTTAAGTTGCTTAGCGGCTACGCCAGTCCCGAGGCCTTGCATTCGGCGCTGGACGGCACGAAGCCTTGGTACTACCTCTCTAGGACTAAATGGCTTGGTTATGTAATCATCGGCTCCCAATTCCAGTCCTACAATCCTGTCGGTTCTCTCCCCTTTTGCTGTCAGCATAATAACGGGAATGTGTGCCGCCTCGGGATTATCTTTTAACATTCGACACACTTCTAGTCCATCCGCGCCCGGTAGTAATACATCCAGGAGAATCAGGCCGGGAGGATGAATGTTCACATGTCGGACGGCGTCTTCGCCATTGGATGACGTTGTCGTCTCAAAACCTGCCTGATGTAGGTTATAGGCCAACAGTTCGACTAAATCGGGTTCGTCTTCAACGATTAGGATTTTCGACATCATAAGTGCAAATATAAGCTGGAGATATTACAGTTGTATTGCATTTCAATGGCTTTTTAGTGACTTATTGCTTTTAAATGGCGATGAAGATGACGGGTATGATAAGATGACGATCAGTTTTACGCATATATGCAAAGGGCTGCGGGAATGCACGCGCGACCGATTCTGAGCCACATCTTAATTTCTTTGGCGGCACTGCTTGTGATGTTCGTGTACTTACATCTCTCGCTAAAACGGATGTTCTCTGAACATACCGTGTCGAAACTAGAGATGAAGGCACGCATGAACGGTCAACATCTGAGTAACACGCTCCCAACGAATTTCAGCTATGAAACCGTAGATAAAATCGTTGACAATCTTGACACGGAAGATTTCATGCGCATAACATTCATTGATCCGTCTGGCACCGTATGGGGCGATACTGCGTACGGTGGAGACGCACTGAAGGAAATGGATAATCTCCAAGACCGTCCTGAGATACAAACCGCTTTAGCAGAAGGTACAGGCGATGCAACTCGATTCAGTGATATCCACGAAGCCGATATCCGTCATTTCGCAATTCCCGTTATGCGAGCAAACCTGTTAGTCCGAGTATGTCGAGTATCACCCGCGCATCGCATGCAAGGGCTTTCCGAGCGCCTAAGATCGACCTATCTCCTAGCAGTCGTCATTGGATTGGCCCGGTGCCTTGAACGACTCGAATACAAATCGGCGTTTTGTCGAAAAGATTGTTCAACAATCATCCGCACTTTCACGGCTTGTTACAGATCTCCTCGATCTCTCTCGTTTAGAATCTGGAATGGCTACCCTTACCCTCGAACCTTGTGAACTTGGCATCTTTCGGGCGCCTCTTCTGAATTTATTCGGTCCAATACTTGATGACGCCAAATTCACATTCGATTGGGAAGTCGCCGACGACATGCCGCCGGTAATGGTAGATAAACGGCTCATGGAACAAACATTCGCTAATCTGATTGACAATGCCATCAAATACACTTCTGCGGGAGGTAAAATTACCGTCTCGTCCAGTATAAGTGACTCCGAGGTTGTAGTACACATTCGAGACACGGGCATTGGAATTTCGTCCGACATGTTACCGCGGATATTTGAACGCTTCTACAGAGTGGACAAGGCACGTTCATCGGAGATAGGTGGAACACGATTGGGACTGGCGATTGCAAAACACATTCTGCTGCAACACGATGGGCGAATCTGGGCAGAGAGTGTTCTCGGGGAAGGATCTGTGTTCCACTTCGCATTACCTTTGCGACAGATAAAGACAACAAACGGACACAATGGCACACGACCATGACAGAACGGAAAATTGCATGATTATCCCGATTGACGAGTCGTTCATCCAACAACGCAATCAAACGGAACGGGAGTTACTTTCTGCCGTCAAAGCCAATACACCCGACACTTGGAGAACTCCGCTGTTCCCGCAGGACGAGACTGGAGAGTTCACCTTCCATTTGGACTCAGATTGGATTGATCGACTGAATCTATGGGAATGGCTCCGCAATTACAAAAGAGATTCTCAGGCTTCAACCGGCGGTATTCGGGGCCCGCAAAACGTGCTGTATCCGTGGGACATGCGATTCCCCATTAACCAAGTAGGCGTAGTCTTGGCAACGCTAGGTAAGAGCTTGGTTGCAAAAGAACATTCCGAAGGTAGGCAACTCAGGAAGATTGCTGGCTGTGAAGTTCGATATAACTCGCGGAAGTATGTTGAGTTGATTTCTCGTATCCAAGCCGCTCAGGGTATTCAAACGCTGATTCCAAAACATTATGCGCCAATTCCCATCTGGATGGTATCGTTCCTGATCTTTGTACTGGATCTGGATGGCGGCGAACACGTAACCTCAAGCCATTCGGTGAGTACCAAGACCGCGACCAAAGACCTGAATAACCAGGGCAGCCAATATCTGTCCGAAGAATCCCTTCAATTTGTCAACGAGATTGAGAATATCCTAAATACGGCGGAATCTGAAGGATACTCCATACAATTGAGCGCTTCAAATGACGAAAACATCGATTTTAACCTCCTTGACGAATTGGATGGCGGGGTAAGCCTTTACGTTGATTACCTGCGCCGCGGAGTGGCAAGCGATGCCAACTTGGATCTGATCCGCGAGGTCAAACCCCCAATAGTCATTGACTGTGTAGGCGGGTGCATGTATCAGACCATGCGCAGAATATTTGAACACCTGAAAGTTGCGGACTCACTAAAATGGCTCCATGTTGACGCGGATCCGCTTTACTATAATATCGGAAAACTCGATCATAACCCGAAATCCGGAGAAAAGGAGTTTTTCGATCTTGGCTGCGACTTCAGTATTCTAGAAGTCGTTAAGACTGCAAATTATGAAAAAAAACTGAAGAACGAGCCGATAGGAACGATCATTGAAGTGACAGACCCGGATGGCGACCGCCTGATTGTGTGTGAAATTGAGAATTCGGACAGCAAATATAGATTGGAAAGAATTGGAATTGAATATTTGGACCTTGACAATGACAGAATTCTGAGCATCTATACACCTAACCAATCTTTCTTGATGAATGTGGACTTCTATGCGAACCAGTTGAAAACCATAGGGGTGTGGGAGGTTCACCCGCGCTTCATCATCAAGACAACACCCTCCGCTATCGCATGGGACGAATGGGCGCACCGGAAAGGTGTAAAGGTTGTCAATGTCCCGGTCGGATTTAAAGAAATTGCATCTATCATGAAAAAGGTCGAAAAGCAGCTGTCAGATTCGCCTGATGCGCCGGTCGTCGTCCAGGATGTTTACGGTGAGCCGATTAATCTTGGGGTTCAACCTCGTCTACTTTTCGCCGGGGAGGAGAGCGGCGGAATGATCACGGGGCCGGAGGAATTGATTCGGAGTCGAAATGGACGCACTGCCATCGCCATGCGTGAAAAGAGCGCCGGAGAGTCAATGGTCCTCGTTGCGGCACTAGCCGCACATTGCAAAGCGAAGGGCATTAATCTGTCCGACTATCTAGAGACGATCTATACCGAGAACTCAATTATCGGTAGATTCGACATCCGCGAAGACGTAGTCTACTACAACGAATCTGAACCTGATCCCGTGAAACTAAAACAGGCGAAACTGGACGGGGAAGCGCAGCGAGACAAGAACGACCTTTTTTTCCTCGGTCTCGCAATTTCCACTCACGAGAAGCGAATAGCTTTGAGCCAGGTGCGTACAATCCTGGAAGACACCTTCCCTTCGCTTGATTTTTCCGATCTTGAAGATGTGCGTTTCGTGGGAGATGGAACGTACTTCAAATTCCGAGGCAAGTTCGTAGAGATTCGCAAGTCTGGTACTGACGCAAAAACAAAGGCTTACGCGTCGGGAAGCGACAAGGAGAATTGTCGACAATTTGCGGAAGCGTTCGGGAAATACAGCGGTCAACTCACACCATGCTATAAAAGTGTCATCTGCGGGGACTACCTCGCGACGGTAAAAGAAAAGGCGCGCGCACTCTATCGTCGATTCCAGGTTGAGGAGGTTTGACTCTGATTTGAGCCTTCGACGTTGCAGTGAACAAGTGTGAAAACAACAGAGATTAGCGCTCTATAGTGTTGGAGTATCTGTCTTAGTCTACTAATTGTCTAATCTCGTTAGCTTGAGGGAGACAGAAGCCGATTCTCCCGTCGGAATACCACTAACTTCGGCATAACTAGATTGGTAACCACCCTTCGTTGCTATGACAATTGAAGTGAGGTTGGACCAAACCGCTATTTCAAATCGTCCTTCGGAATCGGAGGTACTTTCAAGCGTATTGCAGATAGCTTCGTTACACTTGACCTTTATAACCACCCCCGCAATCGGCGCACCGGTCACCGCATCAGATACTATGCCCTTTATGCGAGTGGGAACATACCCGCCTGTATCTTGACGAAAAATTACGGCACGACCGACTTCGGTAACCTTCCCCTCGACGACCTCTATCCCTCTGATGGCGTCATTGGTCACGTAAGCGAACGCAGAAACACGGAGATCGTAGCGCCCGGGAGACAGGTCCTTAATGTGGAAAACGCCATCCTGAATGCCGACTGTAGCAATCACCTCACCCTCCTGCAATACCTCAACCCTTGCATCATAGACAGAAATGGGGGAGATATTTCCGCTAATGGAACCCGTAATCGCGCCTGAAGGAACAATTTGCTGCGTCTCCTTCTGTTCGGCACAGGCTAGAACTAGCAGCACACAGATAACAGGGAGATTCAACAGTTGGAGTTTCATGACAATGCCAATCTATGGGATGACAAAGAATCTTCTCTAAACTCGTTAGGTAGGTCGGGTTGGACGAAGTTCCGCGGAACCACCAACAGAACGAAAACTTTGAGGTTGCAACCCACCCAAAAATGCAGCGATCTGAGCGATACCCAACATCTCAATTAAGCGCTTGTCAATCTACCTGCGCGCGAATTTCGTTGCCTTGCGTGACTACCACTCTCTGGTTCACGTGGACATTCGAGAATCGCTCGGTTGCCCCGTTCTGCCATACAACCTCAAGTGAATCCACCATTGATTCCTGTCCCAAGCCAAATTCTGCTGTCAAGCTGTTAAAGGACATATAACTCGCCCCGGCATTGATTTCCCGAATTTGCGTCAGACCGCCAGCCGTCACTCGAATCTTGCTTCCTACACCATCACGATTATCTGACGTCCCTACCAATTTGACCTGAAGCCACGCGTTGCGATTGCCACCATCGTTCCTCCACAAAACGGCGCGGTCATGATTATTAACGACAAAGAAATCGACATCGCCATCGTTGTCATAGTCGCCAAAAGCGACACCTCTGCCAACCCGAGATGGCAGCGTGCCGATACCTACATCATTCGCAATCTCGATGAAGGATCCGTTGCCCTCGTTGCGAAACAGACGGTCTTTCTGGCGAATGAGAAATCTTGGCATCTCAAGATACTGAAAGGTGCTTCCGTTAGCGACAAATATGTCAAGATCCGAATCATTATCGTAGTCGAAAAAATCCGTTCCCCAGCCAATATCCTTCATGCTGATTTCGGCAAGCAAACTGCCGTATGACTCATCGATGAGACGGATGGGTTCCGCTCCGGTAGGTTTAATGTCCGTAATCTCACTCCCTTCCACCCACAAGTTTCTGTAAAGCGTATTTTCCTGGTCAATCCAGTGACTAATGAAGAGGTCTACATCACCATCGCTATCGTAGTCACCGGTGGCAAGCCCCATCGATCCTCTGAAATCCGCAGCCCATGACTCGCGACTCACATCGGCAAAAGTGCCATCGCCATTATTTTTATACAGAAAGTTGGGAGTTAGGTCGTTTGCCACATACAGATCGAGATCGCCATCAAGGTCAAAATCCGTGAAAATGGCTTGCATGCTTCTTCCACCGTTGGCAGCTACCCCCAATTCAGCAGTAACGTCGCTAAATGTGCCGTCACCGTTATTTCGAAACAGGATGTTATCTTGGGCATCGAACGCAATGGGATTCAACGCGCTAGGAACTGATTTTCCTGCTTGTTTCGACTCACTTTTCATCTTTTCTATGCTAGCGAGACTGTATTCAACGTAGTTGCATACATAGAGATCCAGGTCGCCATCTCTATCATAGTCGCCGAAGATGGCGCCCGTACTCCATTGGTCATCACCTACGCCAGCCTCCTCCGTCACATCGCTGAAGGTGCCATCCCCATTATTGCGATATAAGATATTGGCACCAAAGTTAGTAACATAGAGATCCGCATCTCCATCATTATCGTAATCACCGAATACGCAACCCATGCCGTGACCTCGATCGCCAACTCCCGCTGTTTCAGTGACATCGGTGAACGTGCCATCTCCGTCGTTGCGATATAAGATGTTTCCCGGCGACTTTAATGTTATCTCGACTTTCAATGGACCGGGATTATTGACGACGTATAAATCCAAGTCTCCATCGTTGTCGTAGTCCACAAAACCCGCACCCGAACCCATGTCCTCCGGCAACAGCGACGAGCGGGAACCGTGAGAATGTACGAAGTCAATCCCCGCTGCAAGCGTAACATCTCTGAATTGAATGTTCGGGTTTGAATTTGACGCCTTCGCCGTCCTATTTCCGCTGATGAGAACGACATGTATAAAAACTGCGAGAACTAGCAACCAGCACAACACGATTATGGAATTAACAAAAATGACTGAATCTGAACATTTGCTTAATCTCTGCATCATCCTAGTAGCCTTGAGGTAAACGAACAGTAACGCATCACTACCCAACAATTTGACTATCAATTTGGCGCGGGACAGTATCAATTATATTTGTCTGAGCGCAAAATTCGAGATCGTCTCCCAACCCTATACTGGTAAGATTCCTCCCGTGACAACACTTCTTCATCATGCCAACCAGATCGTGATGATTTTCGTGAAAGAGAATCCGTGCAGCTTCGGCGGCATCCGTCAATTGGAAATCGCACCCTATGTCATCGGCATCGCATTTTAATCCATGTGCACAAGCCCCGGCAAAAACTGCATCTTCAAGACAGAAACTCCCCTCTCGCCCCGAGCACGCGATCACAACCTCACCTGTCGCTCTTTTGAGATAATCGATCAGTGATTGCAGGTTTAGAAAGCAACCAATGAACACGCTTTGGGCAGATTGACATGCGTGCAGGGTGCGCGTACCATTCGTAGTGGTCAGCACAATGGGTCGTCCGGCGACTACGGATTTTGTATATTCACGAGGCGAATTCCCGAGATCAAAGCCGTCGACCCTAATTCCTTCTCGCTCGCCTCCGATGAGAACGTTGGGAGTGTGATTTGCGAAGTGATAAGCGTCGGCAGGGGTCAATACAGGGGCGACGCTGGAAGCGCCATTTGCGAGGGCGACGGTGATCGTGGTCGTAGCACGCAGAATATCGGTGACGACAATGGTCTTTCCGGTCAATTCGGAGCACGAGAGAAGATTTGGCGTGAAAACAACATCAACCGAGGAAGGCATAGTTGAAAGGGAGAGGTTTGGGAATAAACGACATAACCATTATCTCGGTAATGGCATCAGTCAAATACTATACCCCGTCATCAAGGAATCCTGTGTCCACCCGTCCGGCTAGAAAACGTTCATCCCTTAGAATTTCTTGATGCAAGGAAGTTGTCGTTTTAACCCCACCAATGGTGAGTTCCTCCAAAGCGCGCTTCATTCGAATGATTGCTTCTTCTCTGGATCTGCCATGGGCGATAAGCTTGGCGATGAGCGAATCGTAATATGGAGGAACCTTGTGCCCTGTATAGAGATGGCTATCGGTTCGAATGCCTATGCCGCCAGGCGGAAGATACGAGGTTATCTCACCGGGTGAAGGCATAAAGCCGTTTTGGGCATCTTCAGCATTAATCCGACATTCAATAGCATGACCATCAATCCGGATGTCTGAATGATTGTATCCGAGTTGCTCCCCCGCCGCCATGCGAATCTGTTCTCTGACCAGATCAATCCCTGTTGTCATTTCGGTGACGGTGTGCTCAACTTGAAGACGCGTATTCATTTCTAGGAAATAGAAATTATCGTCTGAGTCAACTACGAATTCGATAGTACCTACATTGGAATAGCTGATCGACTTCGCCGCTTTTACTGCGGCTTTGCAGATTTCGGCGCGTAGCTTCCCACCAATTGACGGAGAAGGGGCCTCCTCAAGCAGTTTCTGCTGCTTTCGCTGAATTGAACATTCGCGCTCGCCAAGATGTACGACGTTGTCATGCTTGTCTGCGAGGATCTGTACCTCAATATGTCGTGCATTCTCGATCCACTTTTCAATATAAACATCCGCATTGCCGAATGCACTCTCCGCTTCGGACTTTGCCGTGTGGAATAGGTTTAGCAAACTCATTTGGTTGTTCGCAATTCGAATACCACGTCCTCCGCCTCCAGCCGATGCTTTGATCCCTACGGGATAACCTATCCGTTCGGCAATCTCGACAGCCTCTTCCTCCGTTTCGACTATTCCCCGCTTACGGCCTCTTTTCAAGCGTCCCTGCCGAGTACTTCGGCTCCCCGGCACAAGTTTCAGTCCCAACTTGGACATCGTTTCACGAGCTTCGGCTTTATCCCCCATCCGCACCAAGTTATCGATCGAGGGGCCGATGAACGTGATTCGATGTGCTTCACAGATTTCGGCGAACTGCGAGTCCTCAGACAAAAATCCAACGCCGGGGTGAATGGCATCAGCGTTTGTCAATTGCGCTACGGTGATGATGTTTGCATGTTTGAGATAGCTTTCCGCCGGGGGAGGTGGGCCAATGCAACACTGTTCATCGGCATACTTCACGTGTAAAGCATCACGATCCGCAGTCGAATAGACGGCTACAGTCTTAATGCCCATGTCTCGGCATGTCCGAATGATTCGGACAGCAATCTCCCCACGATTTGCGATTAGGATTTTTCTAAACATAACATCTCAAGAAATCGTGTCTCAAATTGTTCATCTGGTAATTTTATAATGTGGATTCACAAATTCGCAGTTTCAATCACCGTCCGGGCAAGATGCCGGAGACGGCGAACAACCGACAGGCAACAAACCCTTATGTTCTCTTTATGCGAAAAAGCGGTTGGTCGTACTCCACCACTGTCTCATTTTCCACAACAACTTCAACAATCTGACAAGAAAATCCGGGCTGAATCGGGTTGAAGATTTTCATCGCTTCGATTAAACAAATTGTATCTTCGGCCGAAACAATATCGCCTTCATTGACAAAGAATGGCTCATCCGGCGCCGCAGACCGATAAAAAACACCCGGCATTGGAGCATTTATAAACTCTCCTTCTACGTGATCACTTTGGACTGGCGTAGATGCGGAGGGTGACGGGGCAGGTTGGGGTGCACCGGAAGGAGCCGACGCTGTTTGACTTTCTCTACGAACTCTAAGCGCGATCTCGCCATCACGGAGGTAGACTTCCGTCAGCTGGCGATCATCCATGACGTCGCAGACCTCGTTTAGCAGTTCTAAAGATATCGATTTGTCTTCAGACATAAGTCACACCCTTTCCACGTAAGTTCCGGTGCGCGTATCTACCTTGATGACCGTCCCGTTTTCAACGAAAAGCGGAACCTGAACCACCCCGCCTGTTTCAAGTTTGGCTGGTTTAGAACCGCCACTGACCGTATCACCTCGCAACCCCGGATCCGTCTCTACAATTTTAAGCGCAACGAAGGTAGGAAGTCCTACCGTAATGGGAGTGTCCCCATCTACTTTGACAGTGATAGTCTCCCCTTCCTTGAGAAACTTCATTCCGTCTCCAATCAAATCTGTAGAAAGCGCATGCTGTTCAAACGTTTCATTGTCCATAAAATGCAACAAATCTCCGTCATTGTACATAAACTGCATGTCTCGTCCTTCAACTCGAACCGTTTCAATGTTTTCGCTTGAGCGAAACGTGCGATCAATCACCGCACCGTCTGTCAACCGTTTCAATTTGGTACGTGCAAATGCCCCCCCTTTACCGGGTTTAACGTGTTGACAATCCACGATGGTGTAGATAACATTATCCAACCGAACAACTAGACCGTTACGTAAATCATTTAATGATGCCATGGAATTCTCCCTGACTAAGAGCCTGTTTGAAAAGTACATTTGTAGGGTGCGCACTGCGCACCGGCATTTAAAAGCCCCAGAGGGGCGGAAGGTGTGTAGAAACGCCAAAACCCGTGACCTAAGCCCCAGCGGGGCGACAGGTACGTAGCAGACAATATCAAAAACATGAAAGAACTTCCTACGAATGACCAAAAATGGCTTCGCTACCGATTATTCAAACAGGCTCTAAATCAACTCCCTATCTCAAATGCATTTTTTAATTAACTTCAGAGCCAACCTCAACGCTTTTGCTCGATGGCTAATGTGATTTTTGACTTTCTCGCCCAATTCTGCGAAGGTCTGATCGAAACCGTGCGGTACGAAGACCGGATCATACCCAAATCCCTGACTTCCGCGCGGCTCGCGGATGATTTTACCGTCGCATACACCCATGACGACATCCGCGGGACCATTCGGTTCTGCAACGGCTACGGCACATTTAAAGCGTGCGGTGCGCTCATTGTCAGGTACGTCCCTGATTGCGGCAAGCAACTTCGCAATGCGATCAGCATCGGAGGCATCGGAACCAACATAGCGTGCAGAATGTACACCTGGGACTCCGTCAAGCGCATCAACCTCTAAGCCCGAATCATCCGCTAGAGCAAGAATACCGGAGTAACTCGCAATATCTACAGCTTTCTTCTTAGCGTTGTCCTGATACGTTTCGCCATCTTCAACTACATCCGGCGCTTCCGGAAAGTCTCTCATGCTCAACACTTCAATACTACACTGTTGACTCAGCATATCGCTGAGTTCCCGCACCTTTCCGAGATTACGAGTTGCCAAGACTAACTTCATTTAATCGTTCCAACATCATACGATTTTGCAGACGAATAAGCTGTCCGATTCCGTCGGCGGCAAGGTTCAACAACTGATCTGTCTGCTCTCGCGAAAAAGGATTCTCCTCTGCCGTGCCCTGAATCTCTACAAATTCTCCTTTGCCGGTCATAACGATGTTCATGTCTACATCTGCGGCTGAATCTTCACTATAACAGAGATCTAGACTCGGCACACCGTTAACGATTCCGACACTTGTTGCCGCAACGTTATCAAGTATAGGGAGGTCTTTTATCAGTTTGCGATCAATAAGCAATTGACAGGCATCCCAGAGCGCAACATATGCTCCCGTTATCGAGGCGGTTCGTGTGCCACCGTCCGCTTGGATAACGTCGCAATCAATCCAAATGGTTCGTTCGCCAAGCATACTCAGATCTACAATAGCTCGGAGTGATCTGCCAATCAGGCGTTGGATCTCCTGCGTCCGTCCGCTAGGTGATCCGCGCGTTACTTCGCGCTGCATCCGATCCGAAGTGGAACGTGGCAGCATTGAGTATTCTGCAGTCACCCAGCCTCTGTTACGAATATGTTGTTCGCGCATGAAGCGCGGTTGTCTCTCATCAATCGATGCCGTGCACACCACCTTTGTGTCACCTATCTCAATCAACACGGATCCTTCGGCATGTTTGATGAAATTTCGATTAATCGTGACGGGCCGCATCTCATCGGCTCGGCGCCCATCAATTCGTGCCATTTACATTCCCCTCTACACGTTCCGAGCTATCGCCGCCAAACGTATGCATTCTGCGATTCGCCTGAACTCCGCGGCTACTATATCACCGCGGTTTATTGATGTCAACTCAAATGCCTTGACGGCCACATCAGTCATGGGCTGAGGTTGGGCGCTCCAAGTCTTCAGTGGTAAGTTCGTGATTCAGAAAGTGAAGTGCTTTCGTATAACTGCGACGCTGGAGATAGTGGTTGAGCATCGTCGGCGCCGTCGAAGCAATCTCGCTTTGTAACTTTTCAATCCGCTGAAGGTCTTCTACCATCCCCTGCTTTCTTTCGATGTGCTCGAACATTGATTCAAGGCTCTCTTTTAAGGACTTTGCTTGTTCAGATGTCATGATGTTTTCCCTCTAGGGTACGCGCATTTCACAATGAATATTCAATTTCGCCAATGTTGACACTTCTCAGGTAATAGGCACTCCAGGTTATTCTGCCCTATATAAGAATCCATTAGCCATATCAAGCGGCAATCTGACGAATATCGTCGACTGTGCTCAGAATCTCTTCATAACTGTCGCAAGTCACCAGCTTGGAACGATAAGCCTTGATATGAGGGATTCCCCTGAAGTAGTTGCTATAGTGTCGCCGCATCTCTGCAATTCCAACTCGCAACCCCTTCCACTCCGTGGAGAAATCGAGATGCTTCTTGAAAACTTGAATTCTCTCTTCAAGCGAGGGACGGGGAAGCAACTCGCCCGTTACAAAATAGTGTTTAATCTCCCGAAAGATCCACGGATAGCCAATTGCAGCTCGTCCTATCATGATGCCATCGACGCCGAATTTCTGACGCATCAACTGCGCCTTTTGCGGGCTATCTACATCTCCATTTCCAAAAACGGGGATGTGAACGCGCGGGTTGCTCTTGATTTCGCCTATTAGCGTCCAGTCTGCCTCGCCTTTATACATTTGTTGGCGCGTACGACCATGAATGGTAATTGCTTGAATGCCGACATCCTGCAGCCTCTCGGAGACGTCTCCAATGTACTTCGTCTTTTCGTCCCAACCGAGTCTAGTTTTCACGGTAACAGGTAACGAAGTCGATTTGACGATCTCTGCCGTCATCTTGACCATTTTCGGAACGTCCAGCAATATCCCTGCGCCAGCCCCGCGGCACGCCACTTTTTTCACCGGACAGCCATAATTGATGTCGATGATATCAGGATTGGCTTGTTCTGTTATCTCGACGGCCTCCTTCATCGAGTCGATGTTATTCCCAAAAATTTGAATTCCAATCGGTCGTTCATATTCGAAGATATCTAGTTTGGCTACGCTCTTGGCTGCATGTCGGATAAGCCCTTCGGACGAGATAAACTCCGTGTACATTAAGTCCGCGCCGTTCTCTTTGCACACAGCTCGGAACGGCGGATCGCTCACGTCCTCCATTGGAGCAAGCAGCAACGGGAAATCTGTGATCGTTATGTTACCAATACATACCATATCCTGGAATTCGCTTTCAGACAGTGGTAGTAAACGCCGTCCATACTGAAGATGAAAATACTTCTAGACAACCACAATCCTACAGCTTGTACGACTGAATCGCGTTCTATGTCACGCTGCTATTTGGAATTGATCATTTGGGGAAGTCGCCGTTCAACTTCTCCGTTTCAATCAGGTGTGCACCGTCTAGCCCCTTGCGAACATCCGAATCGTTACTGGTGACGATCACCTGATACTCCTCGGCAAGCTTACGGATGAACTCAATCATCAACCGTTTTCGGCTATCATCCAGATGCAGTGTCGGATCGTCAAAGACAAAAAATCCGGGATTTCCCAACGTCCTTGAAAGCGCTATCTTTAGAGAGAGATACAGAATTATTTTTTCACTGCCGCTGAGAAGCATCAAACTCCGGTCGTTGCCGTCTATCCGCAAAGATGGTAGCAGGTGTTGGCTCTTCAAATCGATTTGCCCTAATTCAAAAAGATTCATCCGTTTAAGCCAACACTGCAGTTCTCTCTCGGCTGGTTGTAGAAGCTGGTGCTGAATAGCCTGAATAGTACGCTCAATTGCATCGCATGTCAGTTCAAGGTTCAGTCGAGTCCGCACCGCATTATTCACGGCAGCCTCAGAACGCTCCAGTTCCTCGAGTTTGTTCGTGATGATGGCTTCCTCCCTGTTGAACGTCACTAACCGCTTTCGAAGTCCATCAATCTTGTTTTTTATCTGGCGTCTACGTTCAGCCACCCTAGCATAACCGGACGAGGTTGTTTCCGACGTATCGCTCTCGGGAGCATCGTCAGTCTGCAGACTCCGATACTTGACATTTACTGTGTTAAATTCGGCATGAACTTCCCCATGTTGGCTCTCGATGCGTTCTAGAGCTTGAACTTTGCTTTGCAATACCTGATGCCGTTGGTTCAGTTCTCGTAAAGTCGACAAGTCTACCGAGCTTCTGTCAAGCTGTTTCTGTTTTGCCTCCAAACACTCTTCAGACTTGTCCCTTTCGCCCTGTTTTTCCTCAAGAATTCCCTTGAGAACCATCTGGTGCACCGGTTGATGGCACGTTGGACAATGCCCTTGATTGTGCTCAAGCAACTGACTCAATGTCTGGCAGGTCTCGGTTAGAAGTTTAGTTTGATTCCGAAGGCTACCAATCTCCTGAATCAGCTTCTCGCGCTGCGTTTCAACTTTTTGGGTATCATTTATCGCCGTTTCTACTTTTTCAATCGTCTGTCGAATGTGCGAGATGTCGTTAAAGCCGCCGAGAGCTGAAGCTCGCTCTCCTGTGAGTGCATTCATCTGCGTTTCCAGACGTGATCGCTTCTCCGCCAGTTCAAAGATGAGTACCTCATTACCGCTTTCCGTGTTGTAACTAGACAGAAGTTCGAGTTCTTTTTCCAACCCAACCACTTGGTCTTGGATGCGCTCTATTTCCTCTCGGTGCGTCTTGACCGTCGCAAGTTGCAATCTACGTTGATGCTCCTGAAGCCTTGTTTCCTCGCGTTTTGCAATGCGCCTTACTTCAAGGAAGCGTTCCCGAACTTCTATGAGCCGGTCAATACCGAGAAGCACATATAAGATCTCGCGCCGATGCGACGGCTGTCGACCAAGGAATTCAAAAATCTCGCCCTCCCGCAAAAAAGTCGCAGCCGCCAAGTGGTCATACGTTAAATCAAACAGCTTCCTCAAATCCTCGTCTGCCGCCCGTTTTCCACTAAAGATTTTCCGCCAGATGTCTCCCTCTTTACAACGCAGTTCAATCTCACCTTGAGTGGACCGGAACAATTGAAAACTCTTTCCGTGACTTCGAAATGCAACCCCAGCCGTTCCGCTGTCTGTTCCACCCTGAGTTAGCGCTCCTATTGCGACTCTTGGAACGATTGGCTTTCCTGTCAATGCAAAAAAGATTGCGTTGACTAGCGTACTTTTACCGCTGAAATTTGGTCCGAAGATAAGGTTAATCCCTTCACCAAGTTCAAAGTCTCTCCGATTAAAGCAGCCAAAGGACTTGAGAAGGATCTTTTCTAACCGCATATTTACTGGCGCTGGTTAATCGCTTCCAAGAGCCTTTGGGCACTTACCCCGTCTGCATCCCGGTCAATGGCAAGACGAAATGCGCGCAGAATCGCATTGATGTCCGCAGGTTCAAGAAAACCATACTTGTTTGTCAATTGAGAAAGCTCTTCAACCTCGCGTCGAAAGATTTTAACGAGTTCGGTCTCGACAGTGGAAGGCATGTGATGTTATAAGCTACGAGCGTCCGAAAGTGTCTGTGCTAGTCATATCTGAAGTAATGCGAATCAATATCTATACGCTCTAGGAATCGTAGAGTAATGTCTCCTCTGCTGGATTTTTCATTGAGAAAGAGAAAGTTGAGGCACTTTGGGATTTTAATCAGTATAGGATAACAGACGACATGATTTTTTGCAAGAGTTCTGCGAATGCGCATCAGTGGAAACTGACTGAGCGGCATAAGCAGAGAGTAGCGCTCTAGTCTGGTCTGTAGAATCTTGAGATTACCCCCAAGAACTAGACAGCAGATTAAGGTGGATTTCGGGCTGGCAAAACGGTCATGTTATGAGCCATCATCTGCAAATCTTAAACTTAAATCAATCACATCGGTTAGATTAAAATTAACTTAATACCCCACCAACAATCGAATCATTTCGTAATGAATCACTCAATTCAGGGTATATTCGGGTAGGCATCTCTATTCGGCAGACAGGTATTCACTTGACAGGGAAAGCTACATAAAAGATATTATGATGCAGAGTTTATGAAAAACTGTCCCAAATCTAAAGTTGGAAATGAAAGGTAGGCCATTATGGATTGGATTGAAGCAATTACGAAAATTGAAAACAAAGATGAGTTTGCTTTGGTAATGCTTGAGATAGTTACATTTGCAATCGTCTTGGGGATTGCCGTTGCATCTGGTACCACTGAAAAGAAATTGGAAGAGATTAAGAAAGAGATAAGCGAAGTGAATAGTTCTTTGGAGAAGATTAAAGACAAACTAAACGTATGGTAGTTCGGAGTGATATTTCCCTCTTGAAAATGGGCATAAAAAAGGCGGGGCATTAAACCCCGCATCTTTGCTCCTATGTTAGAATCAGCGGGAATCGGCATGCTTTTGGGTGAATTTATTTGTCATGCGATTCCATCTGATGCGTTTTCCTATCTTTGTCTCAGGCGATAGGTTGCTTTGGAATTCCCCCTCGAAGTATAGTTCACTGGCAAGTTGAGGTTGATGTCCAAGTATACCCTTCGTGAAATCCCACGAAGTAGCATGAATGGCTTTAATGGGTTCAAACCTCTCCTCACCACACGCCAACCTAACTGCATAGACAAGTGCTCTTGTGTTGCCGTCATCAATGTACAATTTTAGGTCTTCGTTGGAAAGTATAGCCCTGCCCTGCGGCTTTCCGTCAAGCGGACTTAGGTTTCGAATCCAGAGAGCGGGCATCAGTCGTTTATCGAAGCATGCGCTGAGATATTCGTGCTTCTCAAACCATGATTCGCCACGGCTAAAATCGTCCCGAATGTATAACTTCCTAAAAACCTCTGCTGCCCCTTCGTCTGGCTTTGCACTTGACTGCTGGATAACGTCCTTAACTACCTTAGCCAGTGGCTGCGCACATAGCTCTACGAGCCACGAATTGTCCCATTCCTTTATTTCAGGTGGATTCATGAAAACTAAGTCTTGGAAATCCTCCTTGCATAATTCTAGATGTGTGAATTCGTAACTGCGGTTGCCTTCCTGATAGGTATTCATTTCCTTTCCTTTCTACTACTTCGCACGCTTTCAGATTTGTATTTGCTTTCATAACCAAATAATTAACTTTAGGTAATATAATCACTTACCATCCGCATTATCGGATGAGTAAAAGTTGAATTATGCGTATCAGACTTAGGCTAGTGTTTGTCTGCATGTTCGTGCGAAGGCTACGAGTGGTGTGAATCAGGCGCTCTAGCTTGGTAAACAGACTCGGGGATACAAAGCATTGAAAGAATCTGTTGTTGTAAATCGGTCAGTGGGGTGGTGTAAGATGCGACCTGATTTGGCAATGGCACGCGATGGATACCACGGAAAGCGCGTAAAAGTCGCTTTGCTGTCGGTTTGGCGGTGCGACGGTTTGCGTTGTCCAGGTACAGTCCTGGCAAAGTTTGACGATGTGCTTCGAGATGGCGTCGGCAGACAATTTCAATCAAGGTCAAAAGTCGGACACACAGCGAAAGCAGTCGAGCCAGTCCTTTAATCTGGTCATCGTTTCTTACATACATCGGTGAAATCCCTATCGGAGCGGATTTAAACAGATGAAAATGGCGTTCGATGCGCGGAGCGGCACGATAAAGTCTAACCGCTTCATCAAGCGGTAGTTGCGCTTGGGGTTGATTGGTGGCGTATAATTGCCACCCCATCTCACAGTATGCGTGCTGAATCGCCCGCTCATCTCGAATAACTTGTGTGATTTGATAGCGAACGCTGCAAATCTCCCTCTTTCGACGATTGGTACCTCCGCGTCCACGACCGATGTAACACGTTTTCACCGATTCTTCGCATTCGGCAGTATAGTGGAGATACTTATCGACTTGATACGTCGCTTTTATGGCTTCAACCTTTTGCTCCAACTCGGCTGCGGTGCAAATCTGCCGTCGTCCACGTCCGGGGTCTGGTGTTAAGCCAAGTATCTCCTCTGTCGCTTGTTGAAGGTTTCGCTCTAAAGTAGCGAACTGCGTTTTGGCTTTGGATAAGGAACGCACCACTAAGATACGCTCTTGCCAAGTAAAGGTGTCTCCCGAAGCCGGAGTGGTTGTCTGAGAACGGTTTGTCTCATACCCGGCTGCGATAAGCTCCGGCGATTGGCTCTCATTATCGGAGGAGTAAATTAATGTCGCAGGCTGTGAACCAGAAACAATGGGCGCCAGGCATTGCTCATAGAGCGCCGGAACAGTGCCGACTTTCGCTAACGGAACTAAATAGAAGTCTCCCTTTCGTGCCAGTTCGGCGCGAATCTCAATGGCGCTCATTTTACTGTCGCCGATATACAATAGCCCGGATTCATCAACCATCTGACGCACATCGTCAATCGTCGGTAGATACAACCGGGCGTCCGCTTTTTCGCCCGACGCCACATCGGTCGAAAGCAGGTGTCCCGATGTTCCACAGTCAATACTGGCAGCCATCAGCTTCACTTGCGCAAGTTGTGGCGTGTCTGAGTTGTATCCGTGTTGCATCAACCCATCATCGTAAGGGGTATGATAGCCACTAAATCGAGACGCATCCAGCCGAACTCGCTCAGGTATGAGTTGATAAACAGAGATACTGTTACGCCAGAGTTTTTGCTCAATGCAGCGCCACGCTGCGTCATCAGCTAACTCCGTGAGTAGTTGACTCAGCCGGTCATCACTGAAATCGGTGCGACGGACGGGGGTGCCAAACAATTCTGACAACAGCGCTTGATGCTCGACACCCCAGCGTTCAACAGCTATCTTGCGGTGGTCGGCTTCTGACAGAATGTAGGCATTCCAGCCCACAACAAGTTGACCCAGCGACAATCCTTGATGCCGCCAGTGACGAGGAATCACATCATCTATGACAGCATCAAGCACCAGTTGCTGTTGTAAGCCAATCAACAATGGAATATCATCAAGTCTTTCTATCTGAATTTCATTCAAAGAGGTAGGTTGAGTTGTCATAACCTATACTCAACGACGAAATTCAACTTTTCAACTTCAAATAATGCGGATGGTAAGTGTAAACTCTTGACATTTCGCGGAAACCACGAAATAATTCCGACAGCGATGATGGTGCGTTATTCACATACAGATCTTTGATCGTGTAGGATTTGCCATTCGCTGTTATACGAAAAAATAAGAATTGACATGAAAATCTTATCCTGCTATAATGCTCATCCGTTATAGATCGCAGTCATACAAGGACAAATCTTTCCATTTTTTGAACGGTTTTTCTGATTCAGGTGTCTAAACTTCGTGAAGAGGCAGTAATCTATATCATAGGGAGCATTTCTAGTGGAGCGAACTGAAGCCCTGCTCGTCGCGGACCTGCGTGAAGGTGATACAACAGCGTTAACTTCCATTGTCGAAAAATACGGCAAGTTAGCATACCGGCTCGCGATTCAAATTACCAAGAATCACGAGGATGCGAACGATGTCATGCAGGAAACCTTTCTAAAGGTATACGAATCAATCGGGAGCTTCCGAAAGGAATCCGCTTTTGAAACATGGCTCTATCGCATCATCGTGAATCAAGCACTGAATATGGTCAAGCGGCGAGAGAGGCGCCGTGAGTCCTCCATTTCGGATGCAGATGAAATTGACCTCCGGTTCAATATTCCGGGAAGCAGCAGCTACGTCAACAGTCCTCACGACGATGTCGAAAAGAAGGAACTTCAAAAATGGGTGACCCAAGCCGTGGATAGTTTGTCAGCCAAGCACCGCACGGTTGTTATTCTGCACGAATTTGAAGGATTAACTCACCCTCAAATCGCGACGATTCTCAACTGCTCCGAGGGTACCGTTCGCTCCCGCCTCCACTATGCACGCCGAAAATTGCGCGATTTATTAAAGCCGTACGTTGATGGCGTTATTCGGTCGCGCGAAAAAGAGAGGGACTAAAAAGATGAGATTACGATGCCGCTCTGTGCAACAGCACCTATCCGATTATATTGACTGCGGACTGTCCAGTCGTCGGAATGCCATGGTGAAGAATCATCTGCGGCGTTGTTCAGCGTGTCGCTACGAATTTGAATCGTTAAGACGCACTACGGGTCTATTGAGTTTCTATGTTGAGCCTGAGGCGCCAAAAGGCTACCATAGCCGATTTTGGCGCGAGCTTCAGTTCACAATAGAACAAGCAGAATCTCAGCCGAGGTGGACCGGAACCGGGCTGTGGCGGAGTGTTTCTAGTACGGGGCAAGGTTTGCTTGATCGATTTGCATATTCTTATCGAACGCTTGTTGGTGCGTCTAACCAGTGGTTGTTGAAATGGGGCAAATCAGTTCCAGTTTACAGCTTCATCTTGATTGGAATGTCGGCACTCTTTATCGCCGACCGGTTAATGCAGACTCCGGAAGAATCACGACGATCGGGAGCACGTCAATTACGTAGCCCGTTGGAAGAGGACCCGGTACGATTAGTCCTTACCCAAGAAAATCGGGAGTTAATTGCAAAGCGTGAGAAGTTGCCGGGGCTTCCGCAAGGGTTGTCCAATCAAGAGCGCCACGCTCCAAAAAAAGTGAACCACCAACTTGAACTCGCGGACGTGCCCAACCAAGACTGGGATAGCAACGGTTACGCACCTTTTGATGGAAGTAGCGAGACACTTCGCGCACAAATCGACGATAGCGACGTGTTTCCTTATCTTATTGCTTCCGCCCAATTGTCTAATCCGGACTCAGCTCTAACCACGCGGGAGTTTTCCGGCATGGTCGCAATTGATTCTCCCTTCCCGGACAAGTTTGAAAGGGAGGGACGCCAATCGAATTCATCTCTTCGAGTATTGAAGCATGTAGCCGTCCGTGATTTGTCTCTTACGGAGGTCTATGATTCTGTTAAATTGTAAAGGAATTAGTTACATCTAAAGGGTATTGAGAGTTTGAGCTGCCCAACTTACAAACCAAAAGGAGATTATAATGGATCCGAAACTGTTAGGTGCCTTAGGCGGAATCGCTCTTGTTGCTATTTTGCTCTGGCCCTCCGGAAGTTCTAAAAAGGTTGAACGCCTTTTCAATGAAGGCGAACAACTCTATGGCCAATCCGATTTTGAAGACGCTATTTCCAAATACACCGAAGCCTTGGAAGAATCTACGGAATGGGGCGTCAAAACTGAGGTTATCGACAAAGATTTTCCGACACTTGCCAAATACAAAATTGCTGTATGTTACTCAAAATTAGCTGAGCAGACGGAAGATGTTAGTTACTACGACAGCGCCCTTGAAAATATAGAGGAGGTTGCGCCCACGGCGACCGTCCCCAAGCATCTGGAGGGGTTGACTTACTTGTGGGGTCACGTCTTATACAAGCAGGAAAAGTATGAACTAGCAGAGCCAAAGTTTCTCGCGTTGATTAATAACTATCCTAACAGTCTTTTTGTTGAGAATGCTTGGTATGCGATTGGTCAACTCAACTACAAATTGGAGAATTACGAAGATTCCCGGAGTGCATTTAAGCATGTCGTTGATGACTTCCCCAATTCCACCTTTAGGGATGACGCGCAGCATCTCATCGCGCAAGGCTTCCTGAACGAGAAGAACTACGAGCAAGCTTCTGCCGAGTTCGACAAGTTGGCAACCGAGGAGTATAAGAATTACCAAGATCTCCAGGCAGAAGCCATGTACAAAGCCGCCTATTGTATGAACCAGCTCGGGCGCGACGATGATGCGATTGGACGGTATACCAATTTCATTACCAAATTTCCGAATAGCCAGTACGTTACCGCCGCGTATTTCGATCAAGGTGCGATTTACTCGAAGCAGAAAGACTATGAAAATGCGCGCGTAAACTATGAATTGGCGTTGCAAAATACCGAAGACCGGGGCCTGCAGGCGGAAATCAAATCTGCCATTGGCCGAACATACTACGACCAAGAAGATTATGAGAATGCGGTCGTGGCTTATAAAGAGCTTCTTGAAGAATATCCCGAAAGCGAATTTATCGCGGAAGCCAGGCTCGGCATTGCCGATAGTTACTACAAACTTTCGAATTGGAGCGAGGCCGCTGCCGGGTACGAGTTGGTAATCAATGAACATCCGGATCAGCTCGATTTCATACCTTACTGTTCCTACCAGATTGGTGGCGCATATTATGAAATCGGCACAAATCTGATGAAGAGCGGCGATGAAGCGCAAGCCGCCGAGAATCTGGAAATCGCGCTGAAATGGTACCAGAAGACAATTGACGAGTATCCCACGGATCCGGTCGCGCCTCATGCACTCTATGGCGCGATTTGGGCGTTGAACGATCTCAATCGCAAAGAGGAACTTGAGGCTATTGCTCAAAAGTTCATCGAGCAGAACCGAGCCGATCCGGAGTTGGATATCTTTGCGGCGGAAGTGCAACTGAAGTTTGCCGATATCAAGTTTAACGATTTTAAGCGGTATGAAGAGGCGGCTGACGAATACGCCAAATTGTGGACCTATCCTCCGCTTCCCAAATTTCACCGCTTAAAATTGATCGGGAAGTTCCAGGAGGGGCAGGCATATTACAAGGCGGCATTGCCGGCAGATTTTCATGAAGGGGATTCCACCGAAGGGGTCACTTTCAAGACAGACCTATTGGATAAATCGGTCAAAGCGTACGAAGATGCCGTGAATGCGTTCAAGGACAGTGTTTTCCTCATAGGTGTGGAGGATGGGCGCTATGACGATTTCTCCGAACGCGTCGAGCAGGTGGAAGCCTGCACCATGAATCAGGCGTTGGTACACGAAAAACTCGACGACTGGGGTAAGGCGCGTGAACTCTATGCGGCAATCCCCGACTCGAGCGGTAATTATGAACAGGCGCAACTACTCATTGCGCAAAGCCATATTAAAGAGGGGAACCCGAGCGCGGCTATCGACATCTATAACTCGATTATGGATATCCTGAGCCCGGACAATCGTTCTCTAGCCGAAATCAAGCTGGCTGACCTGCTGCGGGCGGAAGAGCGGTTTGCGGAAGCCGCCGAACAGTATGGGAATGTGGTGGCTAACAATCCGTCCGGTGAATACGCGGACGATGCACAATACCTGATTGGGCTATGCTTCTATAAGGCGGCGGCAGACGATCCCGCTATCTTGGACAAATCCGTTGCCGCGTTCGAGAAAATGATTGCCGACTATGGCGATAGCCCGAACGCAATCGAAGCGTATTACGGACTTGCGCTCGCGTACCGTGATATAGCGCTAAAGAGAGGCGACGACTCTCAATGGCCAAAGGTGATGTCCACAGTGGATCGCGCTAACGAGAAATACGCGGATAGCGAAGACACAACGATCCAGAAGACGCTCGGTCACATTGACTTGGTTAAAGCCACCGCGATCGAAAAGCAAGGCATCGATTCCGATGAGGAGAGGGAGGGCTTGGTTGCAAGTCTCAAACGTATCGTAAACAACAAGGCTGCACCTCAAGATGCGCGCACTCGTGCACAGTTGAAGATTGGACATATGTACTATGGCGTCAAGGATTGGGCGAATGCACTTACCGAATACCAGATGTTCGTGCAGATGTTCCCTGATGCCGGTGATCTCGTCATCAACGCTCTGTACCAAGCTGCGGTCTGCCACTACCAGCTAGCCGAGGCTGCGGAGGATGAGGCAACCAAACAGTTAGCCTATCAGAATGCCGCCAACACGGCAGCTAAAGTGATCGAAAAAAGTTCGGAAGTGAACGATCAGATTAGCGCGTCTTATACACTCGGTCTCGCACGGTTGGGCGTGAATGATAATGAGGGCGCCGTTGAAGCCTTCCGTCAAACCACGTCTTACGAAGGGCAAACCGAAGACGAGGGCCGTCAAAATCTTATCTATCAAGCCCACTCTCGATTGGCGGAGTTAAATACCACCATCGGTGATTATGCAGCGTCTGTGGAAGAGTACCAGTATATTATCGAGCATGCGGACAAAGATGATTTGAAGGGACGGTCATACTTTGCAATGGCGTATGTCCTTGACGAACAGTTGAAGCAGTATGACGATGCCTTGATGGGATATCAGAATGCTATCCAACTTGCGCAAGATCCTGTTGTTCAAGCCCAATCGTATTATCGATCCGGCTTGATTTATCAGGAGAAACTGAATGAGCTGGACAAAGCTGTTGACAAGTACGAAGCACTCGTGAAGGGTTATTCCGCGTCAACCAATTCGAACATCAACGCCATGGTCGCTGATGCGGGGCTGCGCAAATCCGATCTCTACGCGAAACTTGGGCGTTTGGATCATGCGATTGCCGACGCAATGGCGACATGGAAGCGCACAGATGAAAACCCGAATTCGACTGTACCGCAGAAAGTGTCGGCGCAGTACAACTTGGGTTTCCTGTACTTTGACAAGGCGCAGAGTTTATTCGACAATACTCCGGGAACCGACTTGCAGCCTTACATTGATGCCAGTCGACAATCCGCGAACGCTTATTTTGCGGTAAGCAAGGCTGCACAGCCGATTGAAAAAGCGGACAAGAACACGGTAATTCCATACGTCCAAAATTCGCTGTTTCAAGCCGGACAACTGTTCTATTCTCTCGGTTCAGGTATTAAACTTCCGGAGGACTTGAATAACTGTCTCCCGCCGTTAATGCAATTCGTGGAGTATGCGGATAAAGGAATCTTTCCGGCATCGCAAGATCTTACCGGGAATTTAGAAACCGCATTGACGTACACCGGATCCGCATACTTTGAATTGGGTCGACTGCAGCTTGGTATTGATAACGGACTATCTGAAGCGGCAGTCGATTTGTTTTTGAAGGCTGGCCAGGCGTTCAAAGATTTGGTGAAGCGTTACCCCAGTGCGAAAGATGCTCCGTTGTGGCAGTATCAAGCCGGAGAGTCGTACTATGCGGCTGAAAAATTTGAGGCGGCTATCGCCCAATACGGGAAAGTAAGGTCGATTAACGCGAAACATGAGAGCGCTCCCGAGTCTCTGTACGCGATGGCAACGTGCTATGACGCGATCGCCAAGGTGGCAGAGAAAGCGAATGATACGGCTGCACAGGAGGCATCGTATTCCAAGTTGTATGAAATCAACGAGGTACTGGCGGAAAATTACCCCAGTAGTCCTTACACGGCTGACGCCCTCATCAACTTGGGCAACAAGTTCTTCAACGAGGGATCGGCGCAAGGGATTGATAAATCCGAGCGCATCCGTCTATACACGGTGGCGATTGAGAAATATCAACAAGCAATTGACACTCCGGGCATTAGTGCTGCGTCCAAAAGCACCGCCAAGGCTTACTTGAAGGACACGCTGGCTGCGCTCGCAGCGGATGTCTATATTCAAGTGACGGAGAATTTCGACAAAGCTAAACTTGCGGCGGATGACGTGCAGAAAGCCGCAATTGAAGATGTCATTGCTGAATTTGAAGGTATTATCAAGACGTATGCGGGCACGAAGTATTCAGACCTCGCCTTGGTGCAGATCGGTGAGGCCTATATGATACTGGCGGACGAAGAGGATAAATATTGGAACGATGCGCTTGACTACTTCGATAAACTGTGGGTCAAGTACACCGATGCCCCGCCTGTAGATGCCCAAGTCGCCAAGGCGTTGCGATACGCACAGAGCCAAGTTGCAACGATTACGTCCTTCATGGAGTCAAACAATATTCATCGCCGCACAACCGGCGGTAGCGAATAGTTTTGACTTTTCGCCTGAAAAGGCGGCAAACTTCAATCCCGAAGGGAACGCGAATTTGCGCTTCCTTCGGTCGCCCTGGTGGTCAACGAGCGTGCTTGTTAACCACTAGGGCACTCCTTCCAATGTATGCTCAAGTGCCGCGTTTCACTCCCCAACTACCACTTAGACTATTCATCTTCATAATAACCTGTCTTTCTGTTGAGACGGTAATCTCACGCTCACACGTAGCCGCCCCCCAACCTCCTCCGGTTATAACTCATCCGGACATTCACAAGTGGAAATGGTCCGATGATGCTGTCTTTAGACTAGGCAAGAGTGCCATGGGAGATTCCGACAAAGCGTTTGCCGTTTCGCCGGATGAAAAACATCTCGCAGTCGCAAGCGGCATCAGTATCTGGATTCACGACATTTGCGGCGTGGAGGCCGCGCGTGGACTTACCCTGCTAAACGACGAACATTCAACCTTAATCAAATCTTTGGCATACTCGCCGGACGGGTTGATACTTGCTGCCGGAACCGCTCATGGGACGGTTCAACTCTGGAAAATCAAGAGCCAACGATTGCTCGATTCACTCATTCGACATGAACCTGCGAGTGCTGTCGACACGCTTACATTTTCTCCCGATGGGAACACCCTTGCGTCGGGGACAAAGGATGAGATTAAACTGTGGGATGTCGAAACCCGGGGACATATCGCGACGCTGCAAGAGCACAAGCTCCGAATTATCTCTTTGGCATTTTCTCCCGATGGGAAAACTCTTGCTTCCAGAGCTGAGCGCGATAATGTCAAACTATGGGAGGTAGCGACTGGAAAAAACCTCGCCGCGTTAAAATATCCGAGACACGTTGCTGATGTCTACATCCAAGCTACGAAACATTTCAATACGGCTAAACTTGCGGCTGACGACGTGCGGAAAACCGCAATTGAAGATGTCATTGCTGAATTTCAAGATATTATCAAGACTCATGCCGGCACGAAGTATTCAGACCTCGCTTTAGTGCAGGTTGGTGAAGCTTATATGATACTGGCGGACGAAGAGGATAAATATTGGAACGATGCGCTTGACTACTTCGATAAACTGTGGGACAAGTACACAGATGCGCCGCCTGTGGATGCCCAAGTCGCCAAAGCGTTGCGATACGCACAAAGCCAAGTTGCAACGATTACGTCTTTCATGGAGTCAAACAATATTCGTCGGCGCACAACCGGCGGTAGTGATTAGTTTTCACCTTTCGCTCAAATGGCGGCAAGCTTCAATTCCGAAGGGAACGCAAATTTGCGGTTCCTTCGGTAAGTTCTGATTACCGGCGAGATTGTTAGAGTAATCTCATCTGTCCAAATTCACGAAGATGATAGTACCTGGCGTGTTCGGACCGCAAATTACTCCGTCAACTCTCCCGAATTTGATTTTGACGTAACGGGTTCGGGAGGGTTTTCGCGGATTTCCATGTCCTAACCTAGGCATCAAATATGTGACCGCTTCGAAAACTATAGTCGGTAGTGATAACTCACGAGGGATGTTCCCACCTCTCGCATCCTCAAAGCCCCGAGTAATTTGAAGGAGTTTTGTTTCTTGCCACCATTCCTCTTGATGTGGTTCTCCTCATCGAGTTTCCAATTTTTCCTACCTGCCGCAGAATCTATTTCCACAGATCGACAAGTTGGCTATATTGGTACCAAGCCTTATCTGTGTTACGCTAACATCGCAGCGGTGTTCTTCATAATATCACACTTTCATCCTACGTCTGACAAAACTAGGTCAATAGTAGCCAATGTGCGCACACATTCACATCAATGGAATTGCCCCCTCAAATAGCGCACTGCCGAGGTCAAGGTTTTCGTGTTGCCAAATCTAAGTTTCTCCTTTTCTTTCGGCGAGCTTGCGGCATTGTCTTGTGCAATTGTATGGGCCGGCACCAATCTCGTTCTACAAACACAGTCACAGAGGATTCCATTCCTACTCATGAACGTGACTCGCTGTGCAACGGGAACGCTCCTCTTTTGGGTGATACTACCGTTTGACGGCCCACTTACGGCTTTCCTTCACGTGCCCGCGCACGAATGGGCGGCGGTATTTGGCTCAATGTTGGTTGGAGTTTGCATTGGGGACACAATATTTCTTCTTGCAATCAAAGAGATTGGCGCCTCACATGCATCGGCAGTGGGCAGCATCCAACCGCTGACTACTCTGTTTTTCGAATGGTTACTGCTTGGGACATCAGTTAGTTGGACCTTGTTTGTTGGCAGTTGTTTCGTAGTCGTCGGAGTGATCTGTTTGTCTCGAGGACCGAAGCATCATTCCAAGGATTCAAGCATGTCCCAAGCGGGAGGGAGATTCGCGGTTGGTATTCCACTTGCGCTGTTAACCGCCTTGCTCTGGGGGTTGAGCACAGTTCTTCTCAAAACGGGACTTAACAGTCTTACGCCAGTTCAGGTCAACAGCGTTCGACTTCCGTTAGTAACCATCATTCTCTACACGACGTGGGCTCTCAGCGGGAAGAAATCTGGCGAACTAAGTAAACCGTCACTCCTCTTGATTGCCGGCACCGGACTATTCAGCATGGGACTCGGTGCGTTACTGTATTTGATTGCCCTATCCAAGACTGGGCCTTCCGTAACGTCGGCACTTATATCAACTTCACCAGTCTTCAGTCTTATTATGGCATTGGTTTTTCTGAACGAAAAGATTAGCCTTCGACTTGCGCTAGGCGTGGGGCTCTGTGTTGCCGGGGTATGGTGGGTATCAATATGAATCGAAACCGGGTGCGGCCGTTTACATTGGAATAGATTTTTCTTGTTCGTTGCCTTCGATCATAGTATACTTCAAACAGCATTGATGGGATGGATTTTCAGCCGATCTCCAATTCGATTGAGTGTTTTGCAAACACTTTTAAATCCGTTTCCGTTATATTTAACCTACTGTCTGGGCAAATTTGAATCCAGCGGCACCATTGTAGAAATCCTGAATGAACAACCGCTGAAGCTTTATCTTTGGCGGCTCCAAGACAATCTTTTCCGTTCCGAATCGGGATTTGATGTCGATATTCGGACAACACGGAGAACTTATTTATGAGTGAGTTTCGAGGCGTATTTCCGGCGGTGGCGACCCCCATGACACCCGAGGGAAAGTTGAACGAATCCGCGTTTCGTCGAATGATTGAATTTAATATCGAAGCCGGAGTTGATGGTTTCTGGGTCGCCGGGGGTAGCGGGGAAAGCGTTCTACTTGATGACGAGGAGAACCATCACGTTGCAAGGGTCGTATCCGATCAAAATCAAGGCAGAATCAAGAACATCATGCACGTCGGCGCGCCTACCACCCTGCGAGCTGCCAAGATGGCCGAACATGCAGCCCGAGCCGGAGTAGAGGCTATCTGCTGTGTGCCTCCTTTCTTTTATAGGCGGCCGGAGGCGGAAATTGTAGAGCACTACCGAGTCGTAGGTGCAGCCGCTGCCCTGCCGTTATTCGTGTACAACCTTCCCAATTCGACCGGCGTCGAGATAACTCCCGAGTTAATGAAGCGCATTCAGGCTGAAGTCCCGCAACTCTCCGGGCTGAAGCATTCCTCCGTTAACTTTTATAATGTCCGTGCTTTCGTAAAGATGGGGCTTTTCTGCTTTATCGGGAACTCGCGATTGATGTTGCCGGCGCTAACGATAGGAGCGGCTGGTTGCGTGGATGGTCCTCCAAGTCTCGCACCCGAAATCTGGGTGGAGATTTGGCAGGCTTATCAGGCCGGCGACTTGAAACGCGCTGAAGTAGCACAGGATAGAGGAAGCGGGTTGGCTGATGCGCTCATTTCGTGCGGTGAGTTCCATGCGGTTCTCAAGGCTACACTTGCAGAACGACTTGGCATAGATTGCGGCGTACCGCGTCCACCCGGCTTGCCTTTGACCGCAGAGCAGCACGCCGCAGTACGGAAGGTAATCATCGAACACGGCTCAGCTAGCAATTAGTTGCAGTGCGCATTGTCGGCGCTATCACAGTCCGAATAGCACGCCTTGTCACTTCTCAATCCTTGCAATCTACCTGATACCCGAATTGATCGCCGACCAAGACGAGCCGTGGAGCAGAAAGGGCTCACATTGCTTGGGATTCCAATTCCTGACAAATTAACCTCGATGCTGATGAAAAAGTGAGTTAATACCGGTCCTTAACGATATGAAAGCGAACAAAATCAAAGAATCTTTACAAAACGGAGAAGTTTTGGTCGGTACGTTCGTGATGCAGTTTGCGGTACCATCAATTGCGACCATTCTTGCGCGCGCCGGGGCAGATTATATCATTGTTGATATGGAACATACGGCTTTTACGATGGAAACGGTCGGAAGCATAGTAAGAGCGGCGCGTGGATCGGATCTCCCCAGTATTGTCCGAGTGCCGGCTATTGAGCGGCACTTTATCTCAAGAACGCTTGATGTAGGCGCCTCTGGCGTGATGATTCCTTGCGTGGAATCCGCCGAAGATGTGGAGAAGGTTGTGAAGAGCGCGAAATACGCCCCCGAAGGGAATAGAGGTGTTGCCTTCGGCGTGGGACACGACGATTTCGGCGATTTTCGGAAATTGGATGGAGTTGAGTACGTCGCTCAAGCAAACCGGGACATCTTCCTTATTGGACAAATTGAAACGGTTAATGGCGTGGAAAATGTTGACGAAATTCTTGCAGCCGGCGGACTTGATGGGTTATTCATTGGACCTTACGACTTATCGACATCAATGGGGATCGCGGGCCAACTAGACCATCCAAGAATGGTCGAAAGCATCGAAATGGTAATCGCTAAAGTGAAGGAGCATGGAGTAGTTCTTGGAAGCTATGTCAACGACTATGAGAGTGGTAAACGATGGTTGGAGGCGGGCGTGCAATTGGTAGCCTGCGGAAACGATGCTTTCTTATTTACGTGTAAATTCGCAGAGGAGAACGAAAAGTTTAAGAGACATACTTCGACAGGGTAACCGAGTAACATGCGAATCGGGTGCGGTTGCCGCGTTACAAAGCGATGCTTTGTTTTGGGATTGCGAATGTTCGAAAGGGACGGAACGAGTACAGAAAAGTAGAGATAAGACGTGTACAACCTCAGCGGAAAAGTTGCCATTGTGACGGGCGCCGCGGGCGAACATGGTATGGGGCGCGCCATTGCCAATCGACTCGCCCAAGAGGGTGCGGATGTAGTCATTACGGACATCGCCAATGATCCGTATCGCCACGATCCGGCGCGTTGGGAAGGTGCGTCTGCCGTCGTGAGGGAAATTGAGGAAAAGGGACGCAGTTCGCTGTGCGTCCTGACGGATGTTTCCGACGCAAATCAGGTAGACGGCATGGTGCGGCAGGTGCTTGATCGGTTCGGCGGTGTCGACATTTTGGTGAACAACGCGGGTGCGCGCCCGGGTCCGGATCGTGTCCCCGTAGTTGAGATGGAGGAGGCGGCCTGGGACGAGGTACAGAACGTAAACTTAAAGGGCACATTTCTTTGCTGCCGCGCTGTCTCACGTCACATGATTGATAGGGGAAAAGGTGGAAAGATAATCAACATGTCCTCGACATCAGGTAAGCACGGCCGCGCCCTTTATGCAGCGTATTGCGCATCAAAGTTCGGCGTGAGAGGCTTTACGCAGTCGCTGGCGTTAGAACTCGCGCCCCATCGTATAAACGTCAATGCGATTTGTCCAGGTTCCGTAGACACTGAACGAGTGGGGTATATTCTTGAGGCAACATCTTCGGAGGACATATCAGCCGAATCGTGGCGCACAAGCGAACACCGCCAGGCGTTTATCCAAGAGCGGGCGCGGAATATTCCTTTGGGACGGCTAGCGCAACCTTCGGACATTGCCAAGTTGGCGGCGTTTCTTGCTTCCTCTCAGTCCGATTATCTTACCGGACTATCCATCAACATTGATGGCGGCGCCGAGATGGATTAATGGCGCAAAGGGTTGAGAAAAAGCAATGTAGCACAAGCAAAAAATCAGGAGTCAAGCATCACAATGCTAGCTGGAATTGGTCCTGTTGATGTCATCTAGGCGAGTCAGATTGACTTTGATTTTGGAATTCACTCGCGTCAAGAAGTAGAATCTTATGATTCATGTTCAGCCGAAGTTGATGGGTCTGTTCCATCAGCGGTGTCAAATGTCGCCGCACTGTCGTCGGTTGGCGAGACTTCTTCAGGGCTCTCTGGAACTTCACTTGCTTCAACCGCCGCCTCAAGTTGGCGAATGCGGGTTAACAACTGATTGAACAACTTTTTTGAGGTTTCGGCAGCCTTCAACTCTGCCGAGAGTTGCGTCCACTGCTGCTCGGTCATGTCGTTTCGAGACTCAACCGCGTAACGCCGCCTAACATAACTCCAAAAATCGGATCGTGCAATCCCCCGTTTTTCGAGTCGTCCCTCCAGTTTTGCCGACAGTGCGAACGCAGCCTTTTGTGCACCGGAAATCTTATCCTGCTGAGGCGGAGAGTTTGATTCGGGTTCAGGTTTCGCGGGAGCCGATTGGCGGTTCAGATAATAGTTGAGTACCTCCTTAATCACATGCACGGGCAGTAACTGCTTGATTGCGTTTCGCTGCGCTTTGTGAATTGCTTTCGTGAAAGCGTGTGGATCAGAACGATTCCCAATTGCCTTTGCTTGTTCATACGCTCCATAGCGCGATGAACCGGTCACGGTGTCGGTTGCCTTTGCCATCGCGAGCCACGAATGCTCCCGTTCCTCATAATCTACGCTGTCAATCTGAATTCCCCCTCTACGATTTGCAGCTTCGTTGATACCTGCAAGGGTCAATCCTTCGACCTTCCGACCGCCTTGTTTGAATGAATAAACGTAATCCTCAATCGCTTGACCCGTCATCATTTCAACAATTGCCCGATCGTCGACCTCGTCAAGGACTTCATACTCGGCTACCGGAACCATCTCATTTGTCTTTGAATCTTGCGCCATCGCTCGTCCCTATTTGCATCTGATATTCTTGCTTATGCATCTGAGTGAGTGTTTCTAACCCAAGCCGGTTGATGCAGAAATTGTACACTCAACCAAAAGAAATTGATGATCGATCATAACCCGGAGCGCTATATTATCAGAACACGTTGCGGTCCCGAAGGAATAAACCCCTTCAATCTTCTTACGACTTTATTTCGGGTAACCGAGTTTCTAAGCTCGAACTAGGTTTCTGTCTCCCTTATAGCTTCCTTATCCGCGGCTGCCCATTCCGCCCAGCGTTCCTCGTCCGGAGTCAGAAAGCCGGAATTACATCGCACCTGAAGTTGTTCATCAACACCGAGGAGCCGCATTGAGCGGTGGTCGTTTCGGGATCGTGCCTCGTCGAGAATCTGCTGGGTGAGAGGGCCGCTATGGTTATCCGTGTGTTTCAGCCAAGTGAGGTTGTAATAGATACTAAAAAAGTAGCGAAGCTTGCCCGATGTTGACGTGTTCGGTGTTCCCGAATGCACCAGATTAACGTGTGTTACGACCACATCGCCGGGTTTCATGTTTATAACTGTCTCGTCGGCGTGTGGCTTCGATCTGTCGTCGACGGATATGGTGAGAGATCGGCGATGCGAACCGGGAATAACGCGTAACGGGCCCAAGTCATCGGTAAGCTCTTGAAGGTATGAGATGGCATTAATCGCATTAGGTCTTTCGTAGGTACTACTTCGAGGGACTTGCCCCCATCGATCTCTGTGCCAACCGGAAATCTTCCCCTCTACATCTGATTTCGGCACCGGATGAAAGACGGAAAGCGTCAGATTGTCAAGTTGGACAAAAGGTCCCATTACAAGCTCCGCAAAATCTACGATAGTTGGGTGCGACACCGCGGGCCACATCAGTTTCGGAGCATACTCCAACATGTTGCCAAACCACGTTTTTTTGTCAAACTCCGCGTATAATTGCTGGTGTCGTTCGCGCCACGCGTTCATTTCGGCTTCGCCGAAGAGACTGGGGAATATGGTATAACCGTGCTTTTTGTAGAATCCGAGATGCTTGCTATAGTCGGTGCTCACTAACGACGTAGCTCCTAATGCTCATCTGTAAACAACGGTGATACGCAATTGTGAATACGCCAATGGAGGAGGTTACGTCCACCATTATAGCAAGAGCGCATCGTTCGATCAATTCATTTCTTGAGTATGGAGCTATTTCGGTTTTGAGGGAATCCTAGAAGATAGGTCGGTTGGTGATTTCATCAGTTCGGGCGTCCAGCTAAGGTTTCCCAGTCGACTCTTTCATCGTGACTTCCATGTTACTTCTTGAATCCTTTAAACACCTGATGGTATAATGAGACATGAGTCGTACTTAAACCTTTAGATGAATCCAGCGCGAGTCTTCCCCCTTCTCACTGAAGTTTGATATTTGAAAGCGGTGTAATCAATTGAAATCTAATTTACGATTTTACTGGCTTTGTTTGCTAAGCATGTTGTTATTGACCATATTCGCTATACCGGATTCGGGCGCTAGACCTGAATTTGCCGCACAGGAGGACAAAGACTGCATCTTCTGCCATATTGATCCGGCAGGCGGCGGGCCGCGCAACGAAGTCGGTCAGGTGTTTGAGGACAACTATTTTGAGTTTCCTGAAGACTTCGATGCGGAAGCGATCATGGCGGAAGTCGAGACCGTTGCCAAAAGACTCACGACCGCAATAGACATTCGCACCGCATATATCAAGACGAATGATGTAGATCATTCAGATCGTGCGCGGGCTAATTGCAGTTCCTGCCATTCAGCCATCGACAGTTTCTACATGATGCAGGGCGAATTGACGCTTAACGCCCAAGCATCCGAAAAGGTTAGAATGACCCTGTCCAACAACATGGGATCGACGCTCAATATGTTTGCGACAATTGATGTTGTTCCCGGACACTTGTATGTCAAAGTAGGTCAATTTCGCATCCCGTTTGGGATTAAGCAGAAGGACCACAATATCCTCGTACGCCAAGGATACGATATCGGATCGAACAAACGTGATGTCGGCGTTGAGGTTGGTGGATCTGCGGGGAAGGTGTTCTACAATGCGGCAATATTCAACGGCGGTCGCGCAATTCGATCAGACCTAAATCAGCATAAAGCTTGGACCTCATCGATAGGTAGTTCGATTGGACCGGTACGGGGCGGGGTCTCTTATCTCATCGACAAACCGAGAGACGAACGAAATATGGTGGCGGGTGCGTTCTTGACGGCTGTACATAACGGGTTGTCGATCGAAGCCGAGGTAAATGTCGGAAACACTCTCGCCGATGATGAGAGCCTTCTGGGCGATTTAGGCGTTTCGTCATTAGGATATTATACTGGCGCCAGATATCGGCTAACTCCCAAGTTGATTCTATCGGGACGGTACGAGGCATTTGACCCTGACCGAGAACGAAACGGTGACGAGTCGCGCCGCCTTTCCGCCAGCGCACGATATACCGTCGCGGACAATGCTACACTCGAGTTGTATTATTGGGGCAATATTGCAAACGAAGATCGGGCGCCGGAAACAAAAGACCGTCAGTTGCTGGGGGTCGATCAGATTATTTTGATGTCGCATTTCTGGTTCTAAGAGACTTCGTCAAGTTGAGTTGCGAGAATCGAAACGACTACAATCACGTCATGATTTCATGCTCTATGCTGGGCTGCGAATCTCTAAAGTCTTGAATTGAGGTATTGCGACATTGACATTGGCGATGCTAGCCTAGTCGTGAAAACGAGCATAAGCGATAAAAACCGCAAAGTCTATATGCCGGACGCTCTAGTCGAGCGCTATAAGCATTTCAAAACTAACTGGCACTACCGCAGATATGAGACTCAGTTTGTCTTTATGTAGCACGGGAAACCTTTCCGATACATCACGATCCGAACTTTCCGCTTTCGCATCTGCTGAGACCATAATATCAATCATGTATCATCGCACAGACTTCGTCATACTTACGTAGTGGAACTGCTCAATAAGGGCGTCCCCATGACGCACCTATAGAAGTTGCTTGGGCATACCAACTTTAACACCACTGCGAGATACCTCAATCCAAGCGACGAAGACCTCAAAGCGTCAGTCAATCTGTAGCCTACTTGACAATTGATTTGCTACCTCATAAGCGGGGTTAAAAACCCCGCTTTTTTTGTTTTTGATTAACTGGGCAAACACCTGTCAATTTGGCAACTTTTCAGGCTGGGGCGTTTTGGATGGCTTCTCGTCGATTTGGAGCGGGGGTAAGTATAATACCTTTATCCTCTTTCGGCTTAAAAGAGGCGTGTGGGCGATTGTGGATGCGTTCCTGGGGCTCAGGATAGGGTATTGAGACGGCATAATCAAGAATTTGTTAATTCTCCGGGAATGTAGATAGGGGAATCGGCTAGGCAGGCAAGAATCCATTCAGGTGAGGGCATCTGAAAAAATTTTCACTTTATTTGAACTTTACCTTGATTGAAATGTGTTTCGTGATTACTTACCATCCGCATTATTTGAAGTTGAAAAGTTGAATTTCGTCGTTGAGTATAGGTATGACAACTCAACCTACCTCTTTGAATGAAATTCAGATAGAAAGACTTGATGATATTCCATTGTTGATTGGCTTACAACAGCAACTGGTGCTTGATGCTATCATAGATGATGTGATTCCTCGTCACTGGCGGCATCAAGGATTGTCGCTGGGTCAACTTGTTGTGGGCTGGAATGCCTACATTCTGTCAGAAGCCGACCACCGCAAGATAGCTGTTGAACGCTGGGGTGTCGAGCATCAAGCGCTGTTGTCAGAATTGTTTGGCACCCCCGTCCGTCGCACCGATTTCAGTGATGACCGGCTGAGTCAACTACTCACGGAGTTAGCTGATGACGCAGCGTGGCGCTGCATTGAGCAAAAACTCTGGCGTAACAGTATCTCTGTTTATCAACTCATACCTGAGCGAGTTCGGCTGGATGCGTCTCGATTTAGTGGCTATCATACCCCTTACGATGATGGGTTGATGCAACACGGATACAACTCAGACACGCCACAACTTGCGCAAGTGAAGCTGATGGCTGCCAGTATTGACTGTGGAACATCGGGACACCTGCTTTCGACCGATGTGGCGTCGGGCGAAAAAGCGGACGCCCGGTTGTATCTACCGACGATTGACGATGTGCGTCAGATGGTTGATGAATCCGGGCTATTGTATATCGGCGACAGTAAAATGAGCGCCATTGAGATTCGCGCCGAACTGGCACGAAAGGGAGACTTCTATTTAGTTCCGTTAGCGAAAGTCGGCACTGTTCCGGCGCTCTATGAGCAATGCCTGGCGCCCATTGTTTCTGGTTCACAGCCTGCGACATTAATTTACTCCTCCGATAATGAGAGCCAATCGCCGGAGCTTATCGCAGCCGGGTATGAGACAAACCGTTCTCAGACAACCACTCCGGCTTCGGGAGACACCTTTACTTGGCAAGAGCGTATCTTAGTGGTGCGTTCCTTATCCAAAGCCAAAACGCAGTTCGCTACTTTAGAGCGAAACCTTCAACAAGCGACAGAGGAGATACTTGGCTTAACACCAGACCCCGGACGTGGACGACGGCAGATTTGCACCGCAGCCGAGTTGGAGCAAAAGGTTGAAGCCATAAAAGCGACGTATCAAGTCGATAAGTATCTCCACTATACTGCCGAATGCGAAGAATCGGTGAAAACGTGTTACATCGGTCGTGACGCGGAGGTACCAATCGTCGAAAGAGGGAGATTTGCAGCGTTCGCTATCAAATCACACAAGTTATTCGAGATGAGCGGGCGATTCAGCACGCATACTGTGAGATGGGGTGGCAATTATACGCCACCAATCAACCCCAAGCGCAACTACCGCTTGATGAAGCGGTTAGACTTTATCGTGCCGCTCCGCGCATCGAACGCCATTTTCATCTGTTTAAATCCGCTCCGATAGGGATTTCACCGATGTATGTAAGAAACGATGACCAGATTAAAGGACTGGCTCGACTGCTTTCGCTGTGTGTCCGACTTTTGACCTTGATTGAAATTGTCTGCCGACGCCATCTCGAAGCACATCGTCAAACTTTGCCAGGACTGTACCTGGACAACGCAAACCGTCGCACCGCCAAACCGACAGCAAAGCGACTTTTACGCGCTTTCCGTGGTATCCATCGCGTGCCATTGCCAAATCAGGTCGCATCTTACACCACCCCACTGACCGATTTACAACAACAGATTCTTTCAATGCTTTGTATCCCCGAGTCTGTTTACCAAGCTAGAGCGCCTGATTCACACCACTCGTAGCCTTCGCACGAACATGCAGACAAACACTAGCCTAAGTCTGATACGCATAATTCAACTTTTACTCATCCGATAATGCGGATGGTAAGTTTACAGTAAAGTCATAATCTGATATAGATGTGATCTGGAGAAGAGGGCGATCCTACTTAGCTGAGCAGAGCGATGCGACAAGGAAACCTTATCACAAAGTAAGGGAGAAAATATCCGATAACGACTGGAGATTGCCAAAGTCTTCAACAAAATGTGGAATAGAATTAATCGGACGAATCTTCGAACTTAGTGAGAAGCATCGTGAAAAAAGGGGGATAGTTGTGGAGCAACTGGGATATATCGCACTTGGCTGTGTTCTGATGCTAGCCGCGGTGAGGCTACGGCGTGTCAACTGGTCGAAAATTAGGTTGCCAAAACTCAGACCGCCTAGGTTCACATGGACACCCAAAATGAAGAAATCGCTACTGGTCAGTATCGCGGTGCACGTCGTGCTGGTGTTGATTGCTTCCTTGCTTTTTGTCACCAAAGACATCCAATACGATTACGATGCTCTCACAATCGAGTGGGTAACGACACTACGAACACCGTGGCGCGCAAAGAAACCAAAGTTGAAACCTGTCCAACCTCAGATTATTCGGTCTGGTAATGTAGCGACACCTCGGGTTACGGCGAAACCGGACGACGCGAAGGTAGCAGCTAGACGCTCATTCGCACTTGTCGAAAAAAGTGTTGACTTGTCGGTAGACGCACCCGAGACGAAGAGAGGCGATGTTAGGACAGCGACGCGACAACGCCCGAAGAGTCGTGACGTGTCGAAGACAATCACGGAGCCTGTCAAGGCGCCAGAGGGGGATAAAAGAAAGGGACGATTGGGAACAAAAATGGTAGAAGACACCGGCACGGTTGATCCTGTCAGCCTAGAAGAATCCGACTTTTCTCATCTTGAGACTCTACCTGATGGCGAGTTGGGCGCAATTGTCATGGGCAAGGGCCCGGACATCTCCGGGCATATCCGGCTCATACGATTGAAACATTCGCTTTCGGATTGGTGGCAGGATCCCACAGCAATGCCTAGCTTGTTCAAGTGGCTGCGGGAGAACACGCGCATTCGGGCGGACATGAAATTCAAAGGGGGATCGCTCCGTTTAACCGACCCGGAGATTCAAAAGGCTCCGTTCATCTTCATGACCGGACACGACAAGGATATCGCCCTCGGACGTAGCCTCGCTAAAGACGGACCGTTGTCAGACGGGTTTTCCGAACCAGAACGCGACGCGCTGCGAAAATATATCATCGAGAGGGAAGGGACGCTTTTTTTCGATGACTGTGGGTTCAACGGAGTCTTTGCCCAACAAGTCGCTCTTGAACTCGACAAGACCTTCCCGGAATATCCACTCAAGGACATTCCCCACAACCATGAAATCTATAAGATTCATTTCAAGCTACCGATTCCCCCGAGAGGAGGTGATGTGTTTTGGTCGGCGCCGGGCGCAGCCCAACGCGTGGGAGGCGTCTATCGAGCCGTTTCGTCGAAGTTCGCGTACCAGAAAGGAATCTCAATCGGCAGTAGACTAGCCGTCATCTACAACCGCAAAGATTACCTGTGCTCAATGGAAACCGCGGAAGTAGACAGCCGAGCGCGACTGCGAAATAGACGATCGACCGACGTTCATCGATTCATGACCAACTTGATGGTCTACATCTTGAAATACGGCGGGAATGTTGATCGGAGCCGTTATAAACGGTAATAGACAAGAATAGGGCAAAAATGACGTGGGGGGTAATGAAGAGGATTTGAGAGGAATGAGTTTTGGAGGTGGGATTGCCACATATCAAAACATCGATTGCCTTTCTAACTGTCCATCAGGGTGACATTCCTCGTGACACAATCGGAGTTTTAAATACGATTTCCTCCCGTTCTATCCGGATAGGTCCAACCTCTAGTACCGGGCATCTCAATCCTCCTCCTCGTGAAATGACGCCGACAAAGTTGACTTTTTCCCCAAGTCGCTCAAACGATGTACAGACCTCTTCGCACATATCCGAAGAAACCAGAAGAACCATTCGTCCTTTCGGTTTAAGGGCACGATACAGTTCCGGGATTGCGTCCATCACCGCCCGACGGTGAGCGGTACGAAGGGGTGGTTCCGTGATGATTAAATCTATACTGTCTGTCGTCAGCGGCAAAGAACGTGCGTCCGCGACAAAATAGGCACGTGGAGCAAGTTCCGAAAGCCCTGGAGACAGACTCTGATCTATATCTGAAGCGATTATTGACAGACCGCGGCGCTTCCCTTCAGAGACGATGCCACCATATCCGGCGAACGGATCCAGAATTAAATCGGCTGAGGATGGCTTGGCAATGTTGTAAAGGAATTTTACGTCCAAAACAGACATCGCTCGGTGAGCGTGATGCCCAAATGCCTTCCGCTTCTCGCCAGCCTGCACTATCTCGAATTCTCGTCTATCGGGCGCGTATGCCAAGAGTGATTCGGCATCCTGAACGTACACCTCCGTCTGATACACCTTTTGACCGCGCCGGCGTACCCAGCCCACATGCCACCGTCCTCGCTCGATTGGGGATAACACCTCGCCGCGGTAGGGCTCCGATCTCAGATGGAGAATAGCTTCCGTATATCCAAGGAATGCCGCGTATGACTTGACCCCATCGGGTGCTAGCTCAAGATCCACCCGCATGTGTCGGCGCGCCCAAGACTCGCGCCTTATTCCCAAGCCGAAATTTCCGAAAACCGCCTGAAACTCCGCTTTCGCTAGCTCAAACGGGATGCCGATTCCGCCGCGATTAATGCGAAAATAGATGTGATACTGCATTGTGGAGGTGCCTACTGGGCTTTGATTTCCTCCCAAACACGATTGTATTGGACAGTAAAATCTTTGAGGTCGATGAGCGATTCCATCCTGTTCAACACCTCCTCGGATGGGTAAATGCCGGGTTCCGCCCGCAACCTTTCCGACACGTAATCCTTTGCAGCGCCGACGCACGTTCCGTACTTGGTGAAATTCGTAATTTTAGCGTTGACCTCGGGCCGAAGAAGATAATTTATGAATTTCTCAGCCAACTCTTTATGAGGTGCGGACGCAGGGATGCATACCGTATCGATGAACTGAGTCGATCCCTCTTTGGGAATGACATATCTCAAGTTGGGTCGATTGTCTGCCGCGCGAAAAGCGTCGCCGCTCCAACAGTGTGCCATGTCGACATCGCCGGAACTAAGGATTTCATCCGCTTCGCTCCGGTAAAGCTTCACGAGAGGTTTCTGTTTAATCAACACTTGCTTTGCGGCGGCCAATTCCTCCGGGTTGGTCGTGTTGACGGAATACCCCAACAACTTCAACGCCGCGCCGATTACTTCGCGCTGATCGTCGAGCATACTAAAACTACCGCCATACCCCTCCTCCCAAAGTACAGACCAGCTATCGGGAGGCGGTTTCACTTTCGTCGAATCATAGGCAATCCCCGCCGTGCCCCAAGTGTAAGGAATCGAATAAAGGTTTCCCGGATCATAATATTTTCCCAAGAATTGTGGGCTGATATTCTTGAAATTCGGAATGTTTGCCCGATCTAATTCCGCCAACAGGTTCTGTTTGACCATGATCCCGACCATGAAATCGGACGGCATAACAATGTCGTATCCCGACGCCCCCGACTGCAACTTCGTCAGCAGGTCCTCGTTGCTCGCAAATGTATCGACAACGACGCGCACTCCGAACTCTTTTTCGAAAGCGGATCGAATCTCATCGCTGACATAATTTGCCCACGCGAATACATTCAACTGCTTCTGCTCCGCACCGCCGCAGCCAGAGGCGGTCAGTATGATAATCAGAGCGCACAAAACTCGTTGCTTTAACAAGATTCCTCCGCTGTACTGTGCCGAGAATTGAAATCTTTAAGGCGCATTTACCGCCTTAGGGTAACCGCGATTCAAGTTCGTAGGTTGGGTTGAACGGTCCAACGCGAACCGACGTGAACGCCAACAGAACGTCCGCCCTACAACAACACCGTCTTGTGAATAGAAAAAGTGAAACCCAACTTTCGGGTTTTCTGAATCGCGTCTCCGTTGGGTTTCACTATGTTTTGTGGAATTTTGAGCGCGATCGAAGTAACCGAACCTAGGTGGAACATCGGGTGTTCTTCTGGTTGGTGCCGTTCAACCCAACCTACGGTTCATCTGTACATCTTCTAAATGTACAATTTTTAGTTGCAATGACCATGAAAACACATTTAGCCGGCTTGCGGGAACCGTGATTCGAGAATGTTTCGACCGGATATCACGATTCCGCCTCCCAATCTTGAGCAAGTTGCACCAAGAGGCGCACACCGTACCCTGACGCCGTTTTTGGCACATAGGATGAACCTTTCATATCCCAAGCGGTGCCGGCGATGTCCAAGTGAACCCAGGGGTAACCTTCCGCAAACTTTTTCAAGAAGACCGCGCCAGCGATTGTGCCCGCGGTTCCGTCACCGATGTTTTTCACGTCTGCGGTATTGCTCTTAATCTGTTCGTCGTAGTCGTCCCACAGGGGCAACTGCCACACTCTCTCGTGTGTTTTTTCTCCGGCGGCTTGCAGCCGGTCCATCAAATCCTGACTCGTCCCCATCATCCCCGCCGTAAGATTTCCTAACGCTACGATTACCGCTCCGGTTAACGTAGCAAGGTCAATCACAGCCTTCGGTTCATAGCGCGCGGCATAGCCTAATGCATCGGCGAGTACCAACCGTCCCTCGGCATCCGTATTGATAATTTCAACCGTTTTGCCGCTGTAAGAGGTGACGACATCGCCGGGTTTAATCGCAGTGCCACTCGGCATATTCTCGGTTGCGGCAATCAGACCGACAACGCGCACATCCGGTTTGACATTGCCGATTACTTGCATTGCACCGAGCACCGCCGCCGCGCCCGACATATCGTGCTTCATCTCCTCCATGCCCTTCCCGGGTTTCAACGAGATTCCACCGGTGTCAAACGTGATTCCTTTCCCCACAAATACAACAGTCTCTCTCTCCTCACCCTCGGGAGTATAGTCGAGCGCGATGAATCTCGGTTCCTCTTCACTCCCTTGAGCAACCGCCAACAGGGTCCCAAACCCTTGTTCCTTCAAGTCCGCTAGATCGAGAATCTCGCATGTCAGTCCTGTCGAATCCGCGACCCCTTGCGCTTTTTCCGCCAAGATGGTCGGTGTCAGTTTGTTGCCCGGTTGATTGCTCAGATCGCGGGCAAGCATTGTCCCGTGCGCGATGGCGCTTCCGAGTGCCGCGGCATCCTCTTGGGAAGATCTGCCCGCCTCATCCGAAACAAGAAATGTGATGGCATCCAGTTCTTTAATGTCATCAAGCCCTTCGGTTTTGTGTTGATTGAATTGGTACAGCGCAAGAAGACTCCCTTCGGTTGCCGCTTGAATCATTTCGGGCGGCGCGTCCGACGGCGTGGGAATCCCTATCGTCTTGACGCCAAGATCTCGGAGCTTACAAGCAATTTCACCGGCGGCTTCGCGTGCTTTTTCGGCGTCAAACTCATCCGATTTGCCCAAGCCGACAACGGCGAGCCGGGGTGCTGCGACCTTGTCGTTTGTATAGAGAATAGCCGTCTGTTTGTGTTTTCCCTCAAAGTCTCCCAAATCAACCAACCGGCGAATTGCGCCCTCCAACGCTTCGTCCCCCGTCTGGACGATTCCGCTTCTTGTAGATTCTTCGCCTTCAAAAACACCGATGACGAGGGCATCAACCGCCGCCGATTTGAAATTCTCAACTTTTACGCTAACGTCCATTTCAACTCCTTACTCTAAATTGTTTGTGATTTGATTGTCTGTAGTTCATATACCATCTGTTTGCACAACGAGGTAGGAGCGATCTCCGAATCGCGACCTCTATTCACGCTATTGACGCACTGTAATTTTTGTGAATGGTATTGGATGAAATCGTTGAATCGCTAGATTCGGTAACGGAATCATTTGGAATCATCGCGTGTCGCGCGTGCTAAGGTATGACTTTGTTTAACGGGTATTCGATTATTCCCTCTGCGCCAACTCGCTTCAATTCCGGGATGAGATCCCGCACAACATGCTCATCAATAATGGTCTCAACCGCGCGCCAGCCATCCTCGCTGAGTGAAGAAATCGTCGGTTTTTTCATGGCTGGTAAGATTGCCAGCACGGATTGCAGATTTTCGTCTGAAATATTCATCTTCAATCCGACCTTCTCCTCCGCCGCCAAGGCGCCGGACAGCAACAGGTATAGATTCTCGATTTTTGTGCGCTTCCACTGATGCGCCCAACTCTCTTTGTTGACGACCAGTGTTGTCGCCGACTGCAAGACGACATCCACAATTCTTAACCGATTCGCTTTCAACGAACTTCCTGTCTCTGTTATTTCCACAATCGCGTCGCACAGGTGAGGAATTTTGACCTCTGTGGCGCCATGGGAGAACTTAACTGTCGCGTTCACACCGTTATCGGCAAGATAGCTTTTTGTGGCTTCAACCAATTCGGTAAAAACTACTTTCCCCTCAAGATCCGCAACAGACTTGATGGGAGAGTCTTCCGCAACCGCCAACACCCAACGCGCCGGACGGTTGGTCTGTTTACTGTAGGTGAGGGATCCAATCTCAAGCACATCAGCCTTGCATTCACGCACCCAGTCACTCCCGGCAAGCCCCATGTCGATTACCCCTCGTTCAACATAGAGCGCCATATCCTGCGGACGCAGCAACATTGCCTCAATCTCGTCATCGTCGATACTCGGATAATAGGATCTGCTGCTGATAGTCATGGAGTAGCCTGCCTTTTTGAAGAATTTAAGCGTAGATTCCTGCAGGGTTCCTTTCGGAATGCCCAGTTTCAGTACATTCATGTCTTCGTGGCCTCAAAATGGTGATTTTACTTCGACTCAAGTGTTCGAAACTATATGATTGAATGGATGAAGTTTAACGGAATGCCAAATTATAGGCTTGACAGCCTATCCCTTGTATGTTACCATCCCTTTGCTGGGAATAGTACGAGATGCCCCGTAGGTGGATACGGACGCCATCGCACTCGTTCACACGAGCAATCGGGTTACCTCGTACCTTTTCCGGTAAATACTAGCTGCAAGGAGGCTAAGTGGACTTAGCCATTTTAACCGTCATTAGCGCCATCGCCCATCGAGGAGCTTGTTCTATAGTCGCTGCAGGAACACCAGAGAATGTCTTACACCATTCAATGGCTCTACAGCGTCCATCCGTGAGGAATATGGTACGAGTTTATATGTACGCTGCCATTCCTCTTGGTTGCTTAAACGGCTTCTTGCTCTATGGCGGCGTTGGCTTGGTTATTTGCGGCCTCGGCACATGGCTTGGCATGTTGCTTGTCAATCTGGTTCTGCGTTTCAACCCTGCAACGCAGCTTTTCGTGTGCGGAACCGCAAATGTGATATGGACACTCGTTAATTTAGCAAACGCGTAGCTTGTAGGTTAAGCGATTGGCTACCTGTTACGAGCAGGTAGCCAATCATTATGCGAGTCTTACAGAAAGGAGTTTCCCCATGCAAAGGCAACCAGTCTTTCCGCCCAAGTGCGACATCATACTCACTGAAGAAGAGTACGAACTCATCATGAGGCATAGAGCCTTTAAGCGTATAGCCTATGAACAAGAACTACGCCGACTGGCTCTTAGCCAACGAGTGATGCCTAGACCCGCACCTAAACGACCATTTAGGTCGCTCAGCTCTCTACAGTTTTAAGCGACTGGCTATCTGCTCACAACAGATAGCCAATCATTATGGAAACACCATTGAAAAACCAATGCCCTAGTGCAGCTCCTTAGACTGGAGGTAAATGCAAACCGGCTATTCTCGAAACTATCTTACTGATAGTGTGCGTGTTCAAGAATACTTCCGCAAACGCGAGAAGGTTCTTAATACGCTAGATGCAAAGCTAGAATCGGGTGAAGCATCACTCGATGATTTTGCAGATGCTATTCGCATATTGCGAACAGATGGCGCTTTACAGCGTGCTCTGTTCAGACAGTGTGGAATAGCTGTTTAGCAACCTTCTTCCCTAGGGCATTCAATGGTGGTTCCACCACCTCAAGCGAAGCAATTCTCCAGAAAATACTCGAACACATTGCTCCGCTTTCGATGGTTGTACTTATAACACGCCTCCGACACAAACAGTGGCGTGAACTGGCGAGTATATTTGTGGTGCGATCCGTACCATGCACGCTTGAGGAGCGACCAAAAGCCCTCGATCGTGTTGGTATGGGTTGCACCGTCAACATACTGCACACTATGATTGATAACCTCGTGCTTCATCGTGGAATCCACGGCGTTGTAAGCCTTGTATTCGTCGGTTATCAAGGTAGAACCGTCAGGATTGACGTTATTCCTGATGAAGTTTAACACACCTTTGCCAGTCAAATCATCGGCAACTTGAGCCTTGACGTTTCCGTCCCGTTCCACCGCTCCGATGACCGGCGTTTTCTTCGTGCCCCGCCCGCGCTTGGGGTTATCTTCCGGGGGCTTGTTATCGTCATCTTCGCGCTTGTTTTCCTTGCGCGGCTTGCCACCCACATAGGTTTCGTCGGCTTCGACAATTCCCTTGAGCAGAGCGATGTTATCCGTCGCCATCTCCGCACGAATCCGATGTTGCATATACAATGCCGTCTGTTGAGTTAATCCCAGATCGCGCGCCAGTTGGTAACTGGACAGGCTTTTCTTGGCGTTCATCATCAACCCGATCGCCGCGAACCATTTCTGCAACGCCACTTGCGTTCCTTGAAAAAGCGTACCTGACAGCACATTGAAACTGGCATGGCAATCGTGGCAGTTCCAGCGGCCGACCAGCTTCTTTTCTTTGATCGCCAACCCGGATTCATATACTTTGGCGTTTCGAGTTTCCACCTTCTTCGCCACATGTACGCTCCCGCATTTGGGACAGTACGCTCCGTCGGCAAACCGGATGCTCTCCAGGTAGTTAATACATGATTCATGTGTCGGAAAACGTTCCATAATCTCGTACAAATTCACCGGCTTGACCTCCCATTTGGTATGCCCAAATGGTATCATATTCTGCCTTGTATGTCAAGCCTAACCGTTGTTATTCCGATCTTTTATGTCGTCAAGTCCGGTTGCCAGTGGCGAATGCTACCCCATAATATGCCACCGTGGCAAACCGTCTATTACCATTTCAGAAAGTGGCAAGTCGACAACACATGGCTCTTGATTCATCAGGCACTTCGCGAACAAACACGTTGTGATGGCGGCAAACAACCATCACCGACAGCAGCTATCATTGACAGCCAATCCGTTAAGACGACGGAACTGGCGGAGACTAGAGGATTTGATGGTCACAAGAAGGTCAAAGGACGCAAACGCCATCTGGTAACGGATACGACGGGTATTCCATTGATGGTCAAAGTCACTGATGCCAATGTTAGTGACAATCAGATAGCTATCGAGTTACTAACAGAAGTGTTTAGCTGGTACATAACAATTCAGTTGGTGTGTGCCGATGCCGCCTATCGCGGCGAATTAGAAGACTGGTTATATCTGGCTCATCAGTGTCAACTAGAGATTGCATCTACGCTAGGGCAGCAGGGGTTTGAAGTTGTTCCGTTACGATGGATTGTTGAACGCACATTCTCTTGGCTTGGTTGGTTTCGTCGATTGACTTTGGATTATGAACGCTTTCCTAAGACTGCTGAAACTATGGTATACATCGCTTCCATCTACTTGATGCGAAATCGAATCAAATGACTTTTCAAACAGGCTCTTATGTGTGAAGGCGAAAATAACGTCCTTACAGCACTCATTGTATTCAACAACAGTACCTTAATGGAGAATCTTATGCGACGAAAAGAGATGTTTTTTGCGGCAGTGATTGGCGGTTGGTCGGAGCGGTTTTGGTGATCGTGGGCGGGGCGGTCTTGCCGCTCGGACCACAGAACGAAGCGGCGAATGAGGAATTTGGAACGATAATCTGTAGGGAGTTGCAAGTCGTGGGAGCGGACAGGCGGGGGCTGGTAATGATAGGGGGTGATGAACATGGCGAGCTCGTGAATGTGCACGGCAATAAGGGCAATCCGTCGCGAGTATGTCCACCGATGGATATGGTGGATGTGTGGGTGTTATTGAAAAAGGGGCGAAAACAGTGACAATGATGATTGGTGAAACTGGCGGTCGGGTGACCGTGATTGGCAAGAAGAAGGAAGTTGCAACGCTTACAATCGATGGCGTAAAGCGAGGTGCCGAAAAATGAATCAGTTCGCTACTCTGTTGATAATCTGCGGGGTCGTCATATCGGGTTGTAGCGAGACGGTTGACAGCACTTACAACGTGCCAACACTCCATCTTGTCCTCGATTCAGAGAGTTGGTCCGAATCCCCCCATTATTCGTGCGTTGGCATGGTGCGAGATGTAGAAATCGAGTGTCATGTTCAGTCGGATCGTCCCGTAGAGCAAGACACATACGTTTTGGTTAATGCAAAGAATGGAAACTTTGAGGAACCGGGTAAAGTTGGGATTTTTGATTGCACGACCTACGGAGAAGGATGTGGGCGGTTACTTGTAGCTATCCTTGCCGGTGAAACTCAATCGCAGCGACTGTCTTTGACGGTAAGGGAAAGGGATCTTCGTAGCAGCGCTGTGCCGAAGGTAGTGATAACGCTTTCGCCCGCGCATGAACGGGCATCGCTTCTCCCGCGGCAGATAAGCTACACAGGCGCAAGAGGTCAAAAAATAGAAAAAGACCTGCTCGTAGAATATCCGTTTAATCCCTACGATGTCGGCTACCCAACGGAAATACGTGTTGAATGGCAGGAGGACGACGAAGTTGACGGAATCTACCAACACTCAGTAATTGATGAAGTGTCAGAAATTCAGAAATTATTAAGAGTATGGCGAACGGCGTATGAAACTGAAGATGTCGATGCATACATCAATACTTTTTGGATAGGCGAGTTTCTTTACGTGTCGGATATGGGAACACCTGCCGATATAACAGATGACGTGAAGTTTAATGATATTCGTGAAGAGAGAGAATCGGCGATTCGCGTGTTTTCACTTTACCAAAATATTCAAATTGAATTTGTCGATCCACCAGAAGTAGATTTGGATGAATCGAAAACTCGTGCTGAAGTTAGAATCCACTATGAAATTACAGGATTCGTAGCAGATGGTGTATCGTTGAGAGGTGGACACGATGGCTGGTATGCCGAGGGAGAATTTTTGTTTGTTCTACGAAAAGTGCTCGATAGAGGCGGGTGTCAGTGGAGAATTACACGTTGGTTTGATAAAGCGATTAACACGGGGAGTATTGATAAGCTTGGTATTAAGGTTGCTGATGTGAAAAACCGATGAGTTGAAGTGAGGAGATGAACATGAATGATTTAGTGAAGAAAGACACTACCGTAATCGCAATCAGCGATTCCACGAAAAAGCTGATAAAACATGGCGTCTCGCCGAACACGCTCAAAGCGTATGGAGAAGCGTTACTGAAACTGGAGACTTGGCTATCCACTGCGGTCGGCAATGAGGAATTGAACGATGCTGTGCTCGCCGAGTATATCACCCATCTGTATGAATTTGGCAAGTCGCCCGCCATGATCGCACAGGCTGTGGCAGCCGTAAAATGGCAGGCAAGGAATGCGGACAGGAATCTGGTCGGGCCAATCACCGAACGGACATTGGCAGGTATCCGTCGCGACGGTGGGGAACGCGGCCGCGGTCAAGTGGACGGTTTGACACGCGAAGGCATGTTTCATGTAGTCAGTCAAGCCGAGGCAGCCGGCACACTGCGGGGCTGCGAGATTCTGCCATGATCCGCTTGATGTCAGACTGCCTGCTCCGCATATCGGAAGCGGTAGCAGTAGAAATCGAGGACGTAGACACTACCCTCACGATACGCTCCGGCAAGATAGACCAAGATGGCAAGGGCAAATCACTATTCATCGGCGCGCCGACCTTGGAAGCCGTCAACACCAACTGTAAAGCGGGTGAAATAGAATCTGGAGCGTTGTTCCGCAGAATCCGCCGCGGCGGACGCATTACTCCCGAACGCCTCACGGCCATCAGTGCCCGTCGAATCATTACGAAATGGGCGAGGGCTGTCGGCATCGAAGGCTTCATCTCCGGGCACTCCCTTCGGGTCGGATCGGCAGTCTCTTTGGCACAATCCGGAGCATGCTGGTCGATATGCAAACCGCCGGTTGATGGGGCAATCCGAAGATGCCAGCTCACTATGCGAAAGCCGAACTGGCGGAACGCGGCGCGGTCACTAGGTTCTGTTGACATTTGGGTATAAGGTTGTGGAATAATAGAAGAATGATGCCAATAACCTTACCTGATGACCAATGGGAAAAACTATACCAGTTTCTTCTAAGCTGTTCCAACATCTATGTCCGCAACGAAGCAGCAACTCGCCGATTCGTCGAAGCTGTGCTGTGGGTGACTCGTAGTGGTGCCCAGTGGAGGCTTTTGCCAACCCCCTATGGCAATTGGAACTCCCTTTACAAGCGGTTTGCGCGGTGGTGTGATAAAGGGGTCTTCACACAGATGCACCACCACTTTGCCTCTGACCCCGATATGGAGTCGCTTATTGTTGACAGTACCATTTGCCGGGCTCATCCGTGTGCGGCTGGTGCCTTAAAAAAAAGGGAGGACTGAAAACCAAGCGTTAGGGCGCTCTCGAGGCGGCTTCAGTACAAAAATTCACATCACAGTTGACGGACTGGGTAATCCTCTTAGAATGCATTTGACACCCGGTCAGAGAAACGACATAGTTGAGGCTGAAGCGTTGATAATCGGATATAACAGCACGTATGTAATTGGAGACAAAGGGTACGACTCAGACGATTTTATCGACGTTATTGAGGCGAATGGCGCAACTGCGGTGATACCGCCTCGGAGTAATCGTGTGGATCAAAGAACATACGACGAACATTTATACAAAGAGAGACATCTGGTCGAATGTTTCATCAACAAGATGAAATGGTATCGTCGTATCTTTTCTCGTTTCGAGAAGCTAGCTGCCCGTTATTTTGGATTTCTGAGTTTTGTCTCCTCTCTTATCTGGCTCCGTTGAAATGTCAACAGAACCTAGGTTCTTTTACGGAAAATAAGAGGTTAAACGCACAGAATCTCCCTGTAAGCGCATTTGTGATGTGCTTAGGTGTGCTGGTATTCGGACGGTCAAGGGAGCCTCTATTTCAAAGCGGCGCGCATGAAAGGAGTTGGATTTCAAAGTGATTCATAGGGCACTACTCAAGGCAGCGGGCTGCTGCATGGCGGGTGCAGTAGGTGCAGGTATCGTTGCTTCTCTGTTTTCTGAACACGCACGACACGCACGACGTTTTGGTGATCCGCATAGCGAACAATATTATATTGTGGTAGGCAGCGTGGTGGTGGGGGCACTATTTGGACTGATAGCTGGTATTGGTTGGGCGATACGACATAAAGCGGCGAGGTGGCGTTTTGTCGGCTGGACTGCTGCGGGGTGGGTAGCGTGGCTCGCGCTACCGTGGGCCTTCCCGGAGATGTTTGGAGGCGAGTTGAAAATAAACGTGCCTCTTGGTTTTGGGATTATTGGCACTGTGTTCGGGATAGTAACGGCTTTGGAAAGTGCCGGTAAATTCAGTAAAAAAGACGTCAATGATTCTACTCAGACGTAATTTCAATTGCATTCTCACTATGCGAAAGCTGAACTGGCGGAACGGGGCGCGGTTGCAAGATTCTTCTATGACAAGTAAACACGGTGAAAGGGGGTGGAAATACGAATGACCAATGTGCCAAATGTCGAACATCGGACGATGTTTACAAGGGATAACCTTGAAGTGCTTCGCGGAATTGATGACGAGTGCATCAATTTGATTTATTTGGATCCACCGTTTAACTCAAATCATAACTACTACGCAGCGCCAATCGGGTCCGAGGCAGCAGGGACGGAATTCAAAGATCCATCGACTCTACCAAGAGAAAGTAAAATGTGAGAACAGGAGGAAGGTCGCACCAAACCCCCTGCTGCTCATTGAGAACTTCCCGGCTGTGCACGGAGTTGACATTCACCGGAACGGCCACTGTTTTGTCCAAGAATCCACCATTTTGGTCCGAACAATTTGTTTTCGTAATCAAGTCCTACCAGTCCGATAGTGCAGGTGGCATCAGCGTTTGTAAGTTGACATGCGCAGTTCCTCGTGCAACCTTGATACAGTATAGGTCCAAACCTGTGGCGATGCCGGACGAAATAGTACAGAAAAAAACGCCGACAAATCATTCAGACCTGCTGGCGTTTTTTCTAGCATTCGGTCATGGAGGGAACCGCTCGCTAGAGCCCAGAACCGCAGAGTCAACATCGTACCTGAGATGTTCGCGCCGAGCACAGCGAAGTAAGGTGCGATGAAGGATAATCAGACCGGAAAACCCTCATCGTCTTTTTTGGACCGCCATGCTCGGCATAAGGATTTCAGGCGCATCAAGGAGGTTATATTCGGTGTGCCTTTTTATTGTTAGATTATCTGCTTATCGGACATTATTGCAGATTAACCAAATTATCTTCCACACCATAGTGCCAACCATAATCAGGGCAATGACGCATCTGAAAGTCAAGAATTTTATTTTTTGCAGGAAGCGATTGGATTCGATAATTGAGTATATTGCTATATGCGCACGAAAACCGAGTTTGCCTTCAATCTCCCTCATTAAAATATACCTTTCTTTCATTCGGTTGTATGTTCTTAAAGCGAGAAGGAACCACATTACGACGACGACTATTCCGACTACGAAGGCCCACCATGGCATCGTGTTGAACCGGTCTTCGGCAAATAACATGGCAGCCACAAACGCGAGCATTACGGTGTCGAAGGTTAACAGAATCTTCCCGTCGTGGTCGTTCCATAGGTTTAGTGAACGGTATGCCTCAAGTTGCAATTGATCGCGTCGAGATAGTGATTCGTTCATAATGGGGTTAGTCGCCCTGTCTCGTTTCCAACTCTATTTCGGCAGCCCGCCGGTGCGTTGCAGCCGTTCTTTGCGCTCTTCTATCGTCTTAGGCACCTTTGTGTAGATGAGTGCCTCTTGCGAGTATTGGTAAAAATCCGAGGTGTGTTCGGGTGGGGGCTGCACAAAGTACCAATTTGTCTGCGATTCTTTCCCATGTGCCGCCAAACCATATACTGCCGTCGCTGTCGTGTCGGGTTACCCTAAATCGATCTCCGGCCACGGAATACGTGCCATCCGATATGGAGTGGATTACAGCATCACCGCGCAGAGAGCTATGCCATGTGCCGTCATGTTTAAAGTGATGGTGTAGGACAGGGTCATCATTTAGGGTGTATTTACCGATCCACTGCTGACGCTGGTTCTGTTCGGGCTCGGGGGTACAGCCTGAAACGTAAATTACGAGCAGGGCACAAGCGAGGAGGAAAATGAATAAAGAGAGGAGGGAGTCTATTCGTTCGCGTTTTCGCATTCTACTAAGCGTCGGGTAAGTCTGGTTGATCTATTGGCGTCGAGCACGGCGAAGTGAGGCGCGATGGAGGACAATCAGACCGGAAAGCCTCCACCGTCTTTTTTGCCACCATGCTCGGCATATTTACCATCGTGTCCGATAATCCGCCTATCAGACATGGAGTTTTACGTGGGGCGTATATCCTTCAGAGGAACCTCTTGTTCAACCGGATAACGCCGTTCTGTTCCACCACGCAAAATTGGCGGGGGTGCTGCACCACTCCGCCTTTTCTATGTATGTTTGCCGACATTATTCACGTTTTTCATGCCCGCTTTTGTATATTTGTGTTCTACTATATCGTTTAATGATCGCATTGAAAGCCTTTTGAATATCCTTACAATTTCCCTCCGCGAGTACCTTTTCAGAGTGCTTTCCAGTTGAACGATCTGATACTTGTGCCGTAATTTTAGTGCCATCTTCACTTAATTTCGGCATACTCTTTAGGTCTCCCCGATGAATATCAATACAAATCTTTGCCGATTTATCTTTGTATTCTATCCTTCCAGTATCTGACATCTTAACTTTCCTTTCATTTTGACTGTTTGCCAAAGATTCCCAGGATTACTATCGCTCCCGGAATTACTGCAAACCTCTCACGGTCGCCCTCGTGCCTTAATTGTAAGCGGCGCTAGGAGTTATTACTTTCTCGGCTAACATGCCGGCGCAGAAGATAACAGCACCGAGAGTCATGCAGGCGAGTTCGTGGCACGTATTCATGGGACCTCCTTAAGTAATTGCTCTAGGCATTTAACAATTTTTTCGCCCAATGCCCTAGCTTGTTCTTCATCGCCGTATTCACAGCGATTTAACTCAATGAGCAGGTCGCGCAGGTCATATTTGCCCATGACTGTAGTCAAAAATTGAATTGCCACTTCATTCATTTTTCCAATATCTAAAGGTCGTCGGTTCAAGAGTTCTTCTAGCTTATTCTTTAGAATTTCTGCGTTGTTCATAGCTTCTCCTTGCGAAATGTTCGACAACAACGACTATCGGACGTGGCGGAGCCGGAGCAATCCGTCGGTTGGGGGGTTGGCGACTAGTCTTCGCTACTGGCGGTGTGCCGCTTATCTTCGGGATACTTTCGGATTAACCTTGATTCGCGCTCAAGGCGAAGTTGCTGCTCTATGCACCTGCCTTATTATCGGGTTTATCATGTTTCCGGACTGCACCGCCAGTTGCTCAAGCGCCTGCTCTCCGAGTGCGTCACCCACAGCTTCGACTGTCCTTTGAAGCAAAATCTTCTTCAAATCTTGTGAGGTCTCTTTTGTCTCCTAATACTAATGGCTTATGTGGATACGCCATACTCTTTCGCAATTTACGACCGCGTCTCCCCATTGAGCGGTTTTGCGATAATCTCAACGAGTGTGGTATCCGAGGTTTCGTTTGTTCGTTTCGGTACTGGTAGTTCTCCTTTTCAAAAACATGCCCTATTTTAGCCGATGTGGTTGAGAATTACAACTCCTATTGGTATTTCTTAAAGGGGAAACACATCTAATTACAGAGTAGGTCTCATGGTGGTAGAACGAACGATCAATGTTGGGTTTCACGCACATTTTGGCACGTTCAAGCGAAGTAGGCACTCGAAAACTCCTAACAAGATTAGCGATTACTAACGGGTTTCCGTTCAACCCAACCTACGACTGAACAGTGAGGGCTGTTTGAAATTCGACCAGGGCGGTATGCGCTGCACAGGAGTGAAACAATTGACGCCATTGGTCAATCGTGATATAATCCGCTGTCTGCGACGTTGCTATCATTGTAAATATAAAGGGCGTTTTGCGCATTAACCAATCCCAACAAAAACAAACAAGGAGACGAGAGTTATGCGGGGAAAATTCGTCATAGCAGCCGAAGCCGAGCGAGACGAACTGGACTGGGGATCGATGACGTGGATAAGTCGTCCCCAAACAACCGGAGCCAAAGATCTCGTGGCAATCGAAGTCAATCTTGAACCCGGGGAAGGGCACGATTTTCACAAGCACCCAGATCAGGAGGAGGTTATTTACGTTATAGAGGGGAGCATCGAACAGTGGTTGGAAAATAGGCGACAGGAGTTGAACGCGGGCGATTCGGTATTCATTCCCGCCGATATCGTACATGCGTCGTTCAATGTTTCATCGGCGCCGGCAAAACTGTTTGTCACCTTGGGACCGTGCAGCGGGGACGAAGGATACCAGTTGGTAGACGTGAGTGATGAGTCGCCTTGGAATGCGCTTCGATGAGATGAGCCTACGGAGGGAGATAGTAACACAACCGCGTTCGCGAATGAGAAAGGGGAGATGCATCGAAACTGCATATCTCGGCCATGCGAACGGGAATTCCCCAATCAGTTGATTATTCCTGTCGCTCGAACGTACCGCTTTTGCCACCCGTCTTTTTGCGCAATCGTATTTCGGAAACGATCATCTCTCGGTCAACCGCTTTGCACATGTCGTAGACGGTTAAACCGGCAACGGCAACCGCGGTAAGCGCCTCCATTTCCACGCCAGTGCGTCCAAACGTTTGCACCTCGGCTTCAATCTCCACCCGGTTCTCGGCGTCGTTTATGGAGAGGTCAACTTTGACGGAGGTCAGTGCCAACGGATGGCAGAGCGGGATAAGATCGCCCGTTCGCTTCGCCGCCATGATGCCGGCGAGCCGTGCCACCTCCAAGACATCCCCCTTTTTGAAGCCTCGGTCGGCAATCAAGCGAATCGTTTCCGGTCTGGCGGTCACATGCCCGCAGGCTACGGCAACGCGTTCCGTCTCCGGTTTGGGCGTGACATCGACCATCCGCGCGTGGCCTTTCTCGTCGAAATGTGTGAGGTCTTTCATGGGGTAATTTTCTGTCGCGTGGCGGCTAGAAGATCCCGTTGCTTGGCAGTTCCTCGCGGGAGAAGACGCCCTCTATTTGAATGAACAGAGTGAAAATTGCATGGAGCGTTTTGTGCCAAACGAGATAATGGTCTATTCAACCATTAGCGCTCCTTGCCCTCTGCGTACGTTTCTGCGTCGCGCTTGTCTAAAAAATCGATAAACGTATCCAATTCTTCGGACAGTGTGACATATATATCGCCAATCCGCCTCGCGTTACCCTCGGTTTTCTCGTAAATCAGTTCTTCTTGATAGATATTGTTGAAGACGTGGCGAAACTCCAGAAGTTCTTGAAGAAACTCGTAAACACCTGCTGAAATTACGGCTGGCCGTTCTGGTTGAGGTTCTGCCATCTGTGATAATAATTCCTTGTGCCACATACTTCCATCAGGCATGCGCAGGTCAACGTCAAGGGCGATTCGCTTAAAGATGTTCTCCATTCCCCTATAGCAATCCGTAAGGTTCTTGCCAATCGTCGTTTCAATCTCCTCCCTGTATTCAACGGGGGCAGTTTCGATTTTCTCTAACCTTTTCCCAATCTTCTTTACGGTCTCTCCTATTTTCGCGCGTTCATCGGAGATGCGCCGAATCAGATGGTTCCTGTCCACGTGGTAGGTTTCTCCTTTTGCAATTCTGATGGCTTGGCTTGAGACCCTATCTCGGAAAAGCCCGCTACAATTCTCGAATTCGATCAAATCAACTTTGAATAATCGGCTGACGTTCTCGGCTTCCGATAGTGCGCGAAGGTAATTCTCGGCCGGGATTCCCCATACCGCGATATCAATATCGGACCAATTTGAGAACGAATCCTTTTCCGCAAGAGATCCAAAGACCGCAACTTGCGTTGCGCCGAAGTCTTCGTACAACATTCCAGCAACTCGATGTGCCGTTTGCCATGCACGTTGCAGCAACGGCTCGCCAAGCCGCTCTATTTTTGAGGAGTGTTGGTGTCTTGCCCGGTATCGCCTTATCTCTTCCGGCGACAGATTCTTGGCTGTGCGGTGGGACTCTGTTGACTGATGCATGTGTCTAGAACCTCCTGCATTCACAGGATACCATAGGACATTTTGCGATGCAATGCAAGAAATTCGGGGGAGGGGATAACGGTCTTCGCTAGCACGGCTGGGCGACGGCAGGCGGCAGTGTGCGTGATTTGAACTAATAGTGATTCGCTTGGAATTGCTTGAAAGCGACGTCCAGCTTTTCTTGTTCCGCCGGACGATTCGTGAATTGGCGTGACATATAAGCGTAAAATTTATCGAAATCTTGAGCGTGTTCAGCCGAATCTGATGGCGAGACTTCGGCTCTTACCCACTCGCTTAACCCATCCCAGCTACTCTGTCTCGCACGCATATCTTCGTTGGTATCGGAGCGGATCGCAAGCACCTGCTCGAAGGTTCTCAGAGATTTACGGTATTGAGCATTTTGCAGGTATGCCCACGCGAGGGTGTCCAGCATTGTCGGGTTCTTGGCATCGCGCTTAACCGCCTGGCGCGCCAATTCAACCGCCCGCTCCGAATTGCTCTTCCGTTCAACATAGAGCCACGCAAGGTTATTGTACCAGTTCGCGTACTCGGGATCACCGGTAATGGCTTCCCGGTACAGTTTTTCAAGGTCGTCATTCCAACCGGAGATCTGATCTGGATTCAGTTCCTTTCCGCGTGTGTAGAAAAACTCCAGATTCCGATAAAGGTTTTCATGATAACCTTTCTTGCGTTTGACCTTCACGCATCGCCCGATGTAGTCCGACAGGTATTCCGGTTCGCTCCTCTCCCCCACAATTTCGACTTGATATAGATATAATCTTACGAAGCCCTCATTCCAATTGGAATCGTTGGGCTCCTCAAGTAGCGCTCGCTCATAAAACTCCTGAAGTTTTCGAACCCAAGACGGATTCTCCGGATCGGTGCGCAGCGCATCCCAATACATCCTTTCAAGGAGACCGTACAACTCTCGCGTGTAGCCCCGGCTGCGGACAGTCTCTTCGATTCGGTCAATGTACTCGGACAGCTCGGCGGAAGGAGTCGTAGAGCGAATACCGTCATTGGCACGCCTTTCTGCGATTCCGGAGCGGTCAAAATACCGCTGTATCGTTACCGCGCCGCTCAGCACCGTCAAGCCGACAAATACCGCCGCGGCGGCTTTTACGCCGTAGCCCTCGCGCTCCCCATCGGCGTAAATTGCCGGCGGCAAAACCAAGCCTACGCTGAATCCGACCAGCAGTCCTCCAAGATGGGCGGCGATGTTAATGTGAGGGATGATAAAACCGAGTACGACATCGAGCACAATAAACGGCAGTAAACGCAGTCCAAAAACTCGCCCGCGTCGCAGCGGCAGGCGGTCTCTGTGCTGCAACCCGAGCGCAACGACGACGCCCATGAGACCGAAAATCGCGCCGGACGCACCCGCGCCAATGGCGGCTCGAACGAAGATCAGGCTCGCCAAACTGCCTCCGATCGCCGAAATCAGATAGAGGATGATAAAACGTGACCTTCCATACAACCCTTCAAGCAGGTTCCCCAATATGAATAGGATACCCATGTTAAGAAGGAAATGAAAACTCCCGATGTGCAGGAAGGTGTTCGTAATCAGGCGCCAGTATTCCCCATTCTGGACGATTAGGGGGTAGGAATACGCTCCAAACCGAATCAGGTTCGCTACGTCTTGTGAGCGCCCGACGAATTGGTCGAGCAAGATAAAAATGATCGTATTCAGGCTAATCAGAACAAGGGTAACAATCGGCAACCGCCGTTGATAGGAAAGAAACTGTTTCTCCTTTTCAAACTCGCGTCTAAACGGATGCGACTCGTCGGTTGCTTGCGTCCGGTCTTGCTCGTTAGACCAGTCCAGTTCGTGAATCGGCGTCCACCTGCCGCCCGTAAGCGTATCTGACAGAATGTAAGTTCCGACAGGAATAGATCCAACCCGCAACCAGAGGCGAAAAGTATCTTCATCAATATCGTGGATTTGGTCGTCTATCTGGATCTTCATGGGCATTCCCGTCGAAAGGAGTTTTACGGGTTTCGGACGCGCAACAGTTCGTGCAGTTTGTCCAGTGAATAGGTGTTGATAACCGCGTCTTTCGTCAGCCATGCGCGCCGCGCAACGTTGATGCCAAAGCAGGTTTGTTGAAGCTGAGGTACCGCGTGCGCATCGGTGTTTATCGTCAATAGGGCGCCGGCCTCGTTTGCCTTTCTTGCCATGTCCGGCTCCAAGTCCAGCCGGTTCGACGAAGCATTGATTTCCAAAACGACACTGTGTTCAGCCGCGGCTTGGATCACCGCGTCAAGGTTCAATGCGTATCCGGGACGTCGTCCGAGCAGCCTGCCGGTCGGGTGCCCGATGATGTTGACATAGGGGTTCTCTATTGCGCGAATCATGCGTTTTGTCATGTCCGCTTCGCTCATGTTGAATCCGGCGTGCACGCTTGCGACAACGATATCGAGTTGTGCCAGCACATCGTCGGCAAAGTCGAGGCTTCCATCGTTCAAGATGTCTACCTCGGATCCCGCGAGAACCTCAATGCCGTCCACCTCTTCGTTTATGCTGCGCACCTCGTTCATGTGCGCCAGCAACCGTTCGAGTGTTAACCCGTTTGCCACACGCGACGACACGGAATGATCGGTGATGGCAATATAGTCGTGACCGCATGCTTGCGCGGCTTCCACCATTTCGCGCATCGAGTGTCTGCCGTCGCTCCACTCGGTGTGCATGTGCAAGTCCCCGCGGATATCGCTCAATTCAATCAGAGTCGGCAGCGCTCCGGCGGCAGCCGCCTCAATCGAGGCGCCGTCTCGCCGCAATTCGGGCGGAATAAGGGGTAAAGCGACGACATCATAGATTGAAGACTCTGTTTTGCCCCGCATCCAATCCGGCAAACTCCCTTCGCTCTTCTCCAAGTTGTGCGTTTCCGCCACCCGATTGAGCGCGGCTAGGTGTTCGGCGGCAGCGGTCGTTATCAGCAGCCCTGCTTCGTATTCTTCACCGCCGAACGCGTAGACGCGCAGCGGGAACCCGCTATCAACGGATGCCGCAACACACTGTCCCCCGGAAACCACGCTTTCTATAGTCTCAAATTCCTTTACACCCCCAACATTGGAAAGCGCATCAACGATTGTCGCAGGGGAGGTACACTCAACTGTCAATTCAAGTTGATGAAGCATCTCTTCGTGCCGCCGCATTTCACCCGTAAAATCCGCTCTCGCAACCCCGGGCGCATCTCGCAGTATTTGAATAATTGCCCGGACAATCGGCAAAATTCGCCAGAGCGGACGCATCCGGTCTTGGGCTTCAAGGAAACGCAAGCCTTCATCAATCTGAGCAATGGTTTTTGAACCGATCCCCTTTAACAGCTTGAATTTGCCGCCGTCGATTGCCGTCCGCAAATCTTGAAGATTTTTCACACCGAGTTCGTTGTAAAACCTCGAGGCCGTCTTTACGCCTACACCCCGAATCCTCAGCAGGTCGAGCACTTCCTCGCCCATTTCCGCAATCAGGTTTTCATAGAAGCGGCACTGCCCGGTCTCCAGCATCTCGACAATCTTACCCTCAATGGCTTTGCCGATGCCGGGAATTGACTGGAGCTTGTCCTCCTCGGCCAGTTGGGCGAGATCGACATCAAGGTTTTCAATCGTATCCGCCGCACGTTCGTAGATTCTTGCGCGGAAGGAGTCTTCACCCTGAATCTGCAACAGATGTCCGATATTGAGGAATACGGTGCCGATTTCGTCGTTTGTCACGTGTATACCGCTTTTTGAGTACTTGTGTTATACCGACAGTAAAAGAAACCAAGTTTCCAAGAAGAAACTCGGTTTCGTTCTAGTTAATTCAATCGCTTCTTCCGACATCAAGCACAACGTGAAATACTGTTCATGAGTCTTTATTCACCGGACTCCGGATCGTCCAGTGATTGGATATATCCGCACGCTTCGTCATAACAGACGAGGTGCTTGCCCTTGGCTTTCGTGGTCTTCTCAAGTATGAAAGGCGCGTCGCATTGCGGGCATTTCTGTGGAAGCGGTTTGTCCCAGACGGCGAAATTACATTCAGGGTAATTGCTGCAACCATAAAATGGCTTGCCGCGGCGACTGCGGCGTTCGCCGAGATATCCGCCGCAACCCGGCTCCGGACAATCGATTCCAATGTTAATCGGTTTCGCGTTCTTGCACTTCGGGTATCCCGTGCACGCGAGGAATTTACCGCCGGCGCGGCTAGTCCTGATAACCATCGGCTCGCCACATTTATCGCAAACCTCATCCGTTTCTTCCGGCTCGGCGGGTTTCTCCGATTCAGCCTCCAAAGATTTGGTATTCCTGCATTCGGGAAAGCTGGAGCAACCGAGAAAGCGACTGTATCTGCCCCATTTAACAATCATCTTACTCCCGCACTTGTCGCAAATCTCATCCGACTCCTCCTCCATGTCTTTGCGAGCCTTGTACATCCTGTCGGGAGCCGCTTCCAAAGCCAGATGAAACGGTTGATAAAAATCTCTCAGGACTTTAACCCAGTCCACTTTCCCATCGGCAATGGTGTCAAGCTGTTCTTCCAATTTTGCCGTGAACTGAACCTCAAGAATATTGGGGAACCCCTTGATCAATAACTCGTTTACGAGCTTGCCGATATCGGTCGACACAAAACTGCCCTTTTCCTTGATGACATACTCGCGGTCCTGAATGGTGGAGATAATCGCCGCATAAGTGCTGGGTCGTCCAATCTCCTTAGCTTCAAGTTCTTTGACCAGCGTAGCCTCGGTATAGCGGGGCGGAGGCTGCGTGAAATGCTGTTTGGGATCCAACTTAAGCAAATCAAGCACTTGACCCACTTCGACCGTTGGCAGAATAGCCTCTTCGTCGCTTTCTCCCCTGTTCTGTATCGGCACCGCATCGCTGCTCTCCATGTAAACAGCCATGAACCCTCTGAATTTGATAACAGATCCGGTCGCTCGAAACAGATAGCCGCCGGCTGAAACATCTATGGTTGTCTGATCCAGAATTGCCGGGTTCATTTGGCTGGCGATGAATCGTTTCCAGATCAGATCGTAGAGGCGGTATTGGTCGGAGCTCAGGTGCGACCGCAGTGATTCGGGAGTTCGTCCGGCGGATGTGGGTCGTATTGCTTCGTGCGCATCCTGAGCAGAACTTCTGCCCCTATAGTGAATCGCCTGTGACGGCAGATAATCCGAGCCGTAGGTCTTCCGAATGTATCCGCGCGCCTCATTTAGCGCCTCATTGGCAACACGCGTCGAATCCGTGCGCATGTAGGTGATTAGACCGATGGAGCCTTCAGAGCCAATTTCCAAGCCTTCGTAAAGTTGCTGGGCAACCGACATCGTGCGCCTCGCCGTAAAACGTAGTTTTCGCGCGGCTTCCTGTTGTAAGGTGCTGGTGATGAACGGCGGTACCGGCCGTCGTTTTCGTTCACGTTTCTGGATGTCTTTTACGACAAACTTCTCTGTTTTTGCCTCATCGACAATCTCAGTCGCTCGCGATTCGTCAATGGTGAATCCGTACGTACTAATCGCGGCTTTCTCCGAACCGATCTGGAACAGTTTTGCATCGAACGGGGAAGGTTCATTTCCTTTAAGCGTTGACGTAATCGTCCAATACTCCTTCGCTTCGAACGCGTCAATCTCCGCTTCCCGCTCGCAGATTAGTCGTACCGCAACGGATTGCACACGACCGGCGCTTAGCCCGGGCTTAACGTTCTGCCACAGGATCGGACTTATCTGATAGCCGACCAGTCGGTCCAGAATCCGCCGCGTCTGCTGCGCGTCGAAGAGAGATTGATTGATTCCCGCAGGATTATCGACGGCAGCCTGAATAGCTCCCTTCGTGATTTCGTTGTACGTGATGCGAAAGACGGGTTTCTTCGTCTTCTTCAATTCATGTTCGAGATGCCAGCAGATGGCTTCACCCTCTCGATCGGGGTCGGCTGCGAGGTAAATAAAATCAACTTTTTCGGCTGCCGCCCGCAGCTCTTTAATCACCTTACCCTTGCCACGGATAAGCGTATATTTGGGCGCAAATTCGTTGTCGACATCTACTCCCAGCTCCTTGGAAGGCAGATCGCGAACGTGCCCCATAGAGGCTTTCACAACAAAATCTTTACCGAGGAATTTGTTAATCGTCTTTGCCTTCGCAGGCGATTCTACAACGATTAGCGATTTTGGCATTATCCAATCTCCACCATAATTGCGATGTATTTAAGAAAAAAACGTGCTGATGATACGACTGCATGATTCCTAGCAGGCGAATTTTATATCTGTTGGTTTCACGGCGAACTGAATTCCAAGAGATCCATCAGAAGTGACCGCATCTCGTTACGGTGCACAATCCGATCCAACAATCCGTGTTCAAGCAAGAATTCAGCGGTTTGAAAGTTGTCGGGCAACTTTTCGCGAATGCTCGCAATCGCCAGAGGTCCCGCGAATCCGATGCGAGCGCCCGGTTCAGCGACAATGACATGCCCGAGCGAACTGAAACTTGCCGTTGCGCCTCCGAAGGTCGGATCGGTTAAAACGGAAATGAAAAAGAGTCCGGCTTCGGCATGCTTCACGCATGCCGCCGCTGTTTTCGCCATCTGCATCAGAGCGAGCGTCCCCTCCTGCATTCGCATTCCGCCGCTTACGGAGACGATAATCAGGGGCAGTTCATTTTCGGTCGCCCGTTCGATACAGCGCGTTACCTTTTCACCCATAACGGATCCGCATGTTCCACCGATGAATCCCACATCTCCGATTGCGATAGCCACCGGATGTCCTCCGACTTTCGCAATCCCGGCGAGTAGTTCCGACTTTAGTCCGGTTTTGGCGGCGTCTCTTTCCAGTTTCTCCACGTAGTCCGGGAATTCCAGTGGATCGAGGGAATAAAGCCCGTCGTCGTGCGATTCAAAGCTGCCGTCGTCAACCAAGAGTTCAAGGCGTTCAAATGCGCTCATGAAGTGATGATGATTGCATTCCGGGCAGACTCTATGATTCTTCTCGATAAACTCCTGTTTGGGGTGTTGTGCGTCGCATTTACGACAGGAAACCGATTCCATGGTCGCCGCCTTCCTCGCTCCTTCTTCATGTTGTAAATGTGATTCCTGTTCGCGGGGAAAATTATATTACTGTTGACTATTTGGAATGTCAAGCCAAAATAGGCAATGATAGTAGGGAACGATTTTCGCCATAGGGACAGCGGACTACCAATTGCCTGACAAAAATCGGCCCAAATCATAAAGAGCGCTTCCGTTTAGTGATCGCAAAAAAGGCAGGACACCCGCGGATGCTCTGCCTATGCTCATCTTCAAATCTCTCAAAAATCTACTTCAAGATTAACATTCGGCGCGTGATTTGAGACGTGCCTGCAGTTAGTGTGTAGAAGTAGAGGCCGCTGGAGACGGGCTGCCCCAACTGATCCTGACCATCCCAATAGGCAGCGGTTTCTTTGTTCTGATAACTGCCCGCTGGCTGAAGCCCGACATCTAGCCGACGCACAAGTTGCCCCCGCGTGTTGTCGATGCGGAGAGTCACATTTGACTTGCGCCCCAATTGATACGGTAGCCAGGTCTCCGGATTAAATGGATTCGGAAAATTTTGGAATAGCGCGTTCGCTTTATTCCGCCCAGCGTTGCCGCCCTTAGTACAGATGATTCAACGGCGTAGGGCAGCTTCCACTCCCTTTGGGTGTCGTAGATGTACACAGCACCGCCATTCGGATCGCCGCGACCGGGGTTCCCCTTTCCCAAGCCGTACGCAGCAATGACAATAAACTCCTGCGTGGCTATTACTACATTTCCGAAACTCTGTTCCGGAAAGTCCGGAGCTACCGTGGTTGCCCGCGCTTGTTGCCTAGTCCAGCCGTCGCCTTCCCGAAGATAGGGATAGACAATTCCCGCATTGAGTTCACCGTCAAGAATAGCTCCTTCACCGTGACGCGGAACGCCGACTAGCGCGATATTACGGTTGATTGACACGCCTGATCCAAAGCCGTCCGCCTTCTCCGGATCCTTAGCCTTTAGCTTGGCTTCCTCGGTCCACGCGCCTCCATCGCTTGAGAAGATGTAGGCGGCGCTGTTCCTTACCTCCACGTCCTGCGCCAAGTCCAAATGCGGCGCTCCGACGAGGGCGTAACGCTTTATGCCACGGTGTCCACTAATGGAAACCGAATCTCCGATGAAGTCGGAGGTTTGAGCATCTGTGGGTACTAATTTGGCTTCTTCGGTCCATTTTCCTCTGTCGTGTACAAAGATATATGCGGCGCCCGAATTTTTCCCGTTGTGCGTGTTGTTAGGCGCGCCGACAATGGCGAAGTCGACGCCGTTCTCGTTGCCGCCGAGGGCAACCGCGTCGCCGAAATTGTCGCCTTTGGCGGTGTCGTTGCCGGTCAACTTTGCCTGCTGTCGCCATCTATCCCCGTTGCGATTGAAAATATAGACGGATCCTGCTTTGCTATCGTCAAGGTAAGCGCCAATGATAAGATGCTCTCCTAGCATATCAACGGAATATCCGAAATTGTCCCTCTTTTCTGCGTCGGCGGGAATGAGTTTCTGCTGTTGCTTCCAAACACCTCCGGTGCGCTTGTAGGTATACACGGCACCGGTGGAACTGTTAATGCCGGGGGATCCGGCTGCGGCATAGTCGCCATCGATTGCCACAGAGTAGCCGAAGTTATCGTTGCGACGTCCATCCTCCTTGGGATCGAGTACTACTAACTGTTCCCAGTTGTCCTTATTTCCCTCTCTCTTGAGCCCAAAGATATACGCCGATCCGTGCTCGATAAGGTTATTCTCGCTGTTTTTAGGGGCGCCAACGATTATCGTATGCCCGCTGATGTCTACCGACCAGCCAAACCGATCATCCATGTTCGGATCGCTAGATATTAGCTTGGACTCCGCGAGAGTCGCGGTTAGTTGCCCAAATCCGAGCAATAAGCAAATAGAAAGTATTCTCAAGAATCTCATTTTCAATGCTCCTTCGTGATAGAGTTTCTGGGTGAGGATATTTTGAACGGCACATCCGAGATTTAATTTGAGGGTCGCAATAGATGGGATTTCATCGTTGCTAAAATGGCGACATAAACCGAGGCTCCGAGAAAAAAAAACGTGGTCCATAATATGTGAAGGCAGTCGTCGCCCAATAATTTTGATTATAGCACGTTCAACCAATTGTGTTGGGGAAAAAACATTGCGATTGCTTCCCCGCGGGTCGGAGATTTCCTCGATTAGGGTTCTTCTCTGCAATCCTTTGTGTTGACGTATCATTTAAGGAGGGTTAAACTATGGGTTAGGGATGTGCGTGAAGGATCTGATTCTTGCCTAACTTGCTCTGGATTGATTTTCCGCTAACTCTAAGAGCCTGTTTGAAAAGTCCGGAATCGCCTTAGAGAAAGGGCTATTTTGGGGTAAATGCCCTCAAGAACCTATTAGAAAAAGAAAAAAGTTGTCTGAACGGTTGATGTTTACGTTTACTCATTGGAGCAGTTAAATCTGAACCAATGAAAGGAGTAAACATGAACCGCAAGCGTTATCCCAGTGATTTGACTGATGCACAGTGGGAGAAACTGTCCTCGTTTCTGCCAGCCCCTCAACCATTAGGCAGACCTCCAAAATGGGAGATGTGCTTAATCATCAATGCTATCTTTTATGTCGTCAAGTCCGGTTGCCAGTGGCGAATGCTACCCCATAATATGCCACCGTGGCAAACCGTCTATTACCATTTCAGAAAGTGGCAAGTCGACAACACATGGCTCTTGATTCATCAGGCACTTCGCGAACAAACACGTTGTGATGGCGGCAAACAACCATCACCGACAGCAGCTATCATTGACAGCCAATCCGTTAAGACGACGGAACTGGCGGAGACTAGAGGATTTGATGGTCACAAGAAGGTCAAAGGACGCAAACGCCATCTGGTAACGGATACGACGGGTATTCCATTGATGGTCAAAGTCACTGATGCCAATGTTAGTGACAATCAGATAGCTATCGAGTTACTAACAGAAGTGTTTAGCTGGTACATAACAATTCAGTTGGTGTGTGCCGATGCCGCCTATCGCGGCGAATTAGAAGACTGGTTATATCTGGCTCATCAGTGTCAACTAGAGATTGCATCTACGCTAGGGCAGCAGGGGTTTGAAGTTGTTCCGTTACGATGGATTGTTGAACGCACATTCTCTTGGCTTGGTTGGTTTCGTCGATTGACTTTGGATTATGAACGCTTTCCTAAGACTGCTGAAACTATGGTATACATCGCTTCCATCTACTTGATGCGAAATCGAATCAAATGACTTTTCAAACAGGCTCTAAGCCCTACCGCCTAGAAACGCCGTAGCTAGCGACCTGCCTGTTACCGAGAAGCGTCAACTCTTGCCAGCGGCACCGTCGTTGGCATCTTGTTGGATTAACCTGTTAAAAGCACAAGTCTAGTGGATATTGTTGCAGGATGTTGTCATGGTTGTATGGCATAGGAAGTTTGATGGCAAAACAGCTGTAGCAGCGGCAATCATGCTCGCCATGGCATACCATCTTTTCGCGACGGACAGTGCCGACGGAAAAAAGGATGAGGACGTGAAAAATGACAGATACCTGTTGCTTGACTCCCGGGTTATCGCTAACGTTCACAATGCACAGTTTACTCTTGAGGTGACAGGAATGTCCGCACCGCGGTTGTTGATGGGCAGGGAGCGGCAATCGTCGAGGGGGTACCCAGCCACAATAGCGCCACCGATGGCAAACTAACGTGGAGCGCAGGATGGGATCCGACCGTCGCGACGGAGACGGACGTTCGATTGAGGTTTGAGTTACAGAACGCGAAATTGTACGCGTTTAGTTGCAACTGAATTAAGCGAAGCAATCAGAAAACAAATTGCTGACAAATTGGATTATTAGGCCTCAACATGGGAACGATAAAAACCTCGGAATCTTGAGGGTAGCTTCTGTGGGCGCTTGGCTCGTAAGTAACATCGTTCTCGGGAACGCTTCGTTGGATTCGTTGACAAAATACATTTCCAGCAAGACAGCCCCTCATGCGATGCTCGCGGCGGCGGCGGAAATTGACCAAGATTCTGGGGGAGAAGCACAATCGGAGGTAAGAATGAGAGACGAGCAGAAAAACCAAGGCGAGACGCTCTACAACGGTATCGTTCTGCCTGAAAATTGGCCGCCCGACTATGGCGGGTGGACGCGGGATCCGATGCCTGTACCGTATCTCGACAGTCCGCCGGATGTTATCAACATTGATGTAGGAAGGCAACTGTTCGTGGACGATTTCTTGATTGAGGAGACTACGCTGGGACGCACGTTCCATCAGCCAACCTACTACGAGGGCAACCCCATTATCAAGCCGGACAGGGAGTGGGAGCATCACGGTCCCGCCCCATTCGCCGGGCCATTCAGCGGCGGCGTCTGGTACGACCCACAGGACAAGCTATTCAAGATGTGGTACACCGGAGGTTACATAAAATACAGTTGTTATGCATCCTCCATCGATGGGATACACTGGCAAAAAACCGAGCAGGATGTGGTCCCGGGAACGAACATCGTGATTGACCACGGAAAGGAATTGCCGCCGATCCCGCCTGAATTTCCCGAGAAAAAGCATATCCGACCGATTGACACCACGAGCGTGTGGATCGACTATCAGGGGGACGACCCACTGTCCCGGTACAAAATCTTCTACACGACCTGGCATATTGGTCGCCCCGATCGTCTCGGCGAGGATTCCGCAGTTGCCTACAGGACTTCAGCCGACGGGGTACACTGGTCCGAGCCGATTGCCAGTTCGGGCGTGGTCGGCGACCACACGAACGCACACTACAACCCGTTCCGCGGCAAGTGGGTTATCAACATCCGCAGCGGACGAGAGACCGGCCGGGCACGCGCCTATGTCGAGGGAGATACGCCCGTCGAAGCTGTGAAATTGGCCGAGGTGAGGCCTGAAGGAAAGATTGTTCCGTGGCTGGGAGCAGACTTGCTGGATCCGCGCAATCCAAACCCGGAAAGCGCCGAAATACTTCCGCAGTTGTATCATTTCGACACGGTCGCTTATGAGAGTTTGATGCTTGGGTACTTTTCCATTTGGCACGGACCTGAAAACAACGTGTGCCACGACAGGCATGTACCGAAGCGGAACGAGGTGGTGCTCGGATTTAGCAGGGACGGATTCCATTACGACCGACCGGATCGGCGGCCTTTCTTTGAGGCGACGGAAACGGACGGCGCATGGAACTGGGGTAATGTGCAGTCGGCGAGCGGCGCGTGCCTGGTTGTCGGAGACAGGTTATACCTGTATTTCACTGGTCGCAACCTGCCTGAAAAGGATAAACTCTGGGACGGGTTCGTGAATACGGGGCTTGCATTCCTGCGGCGCGACGGGTTCGCCTCCATGGACTCAATACAAGACGCCGGTACACTGACGACAAGACCAATCAAGTTTTCCGGGAAATACCTCTTTGTCAATACGGACTGCGACCAAGGGGAGCTAAGAGTGGAAGTGCTAGATGAGGATGGGGATGCAGTTGCGCCATTCACGCTGGACAACTGTGTTCCGCTCACGGTAGACAAGACATCGCATCGGGTGGAGTGGAAGGACGGGGCCGACTTGTCAAGCGTAGCGGGCAAACCCGTTAGATTTCGTTTTCATCTGAGGCTGGGTGAACTCTATTCCTTCTGGGTCAGCCCGGACGAATCCGGAGCGAGTCATGGCTACGTCGGCGCCGGAGGACCCGGGTATACCAGCTTTGTCGACACCGTAGGCGAGGAAGCCTATCGTTGAGGCGGTATTCGGGATATAAGTTGATTGTTGATCATGCTTGACAAGAAATGGTGGGCGGAGGATCCCTATCGCCCTCCTTATCCAGTCGGTTGATTCCACCCTACGAATGTACTTAATCAGTGGGTAAAGTTGATTCTTGAAACGCGTGTCAATGTGGGGAAATGGGTGAGAATAGAATAGCAGGAAACAAATTGAGTCGACGCGAACTGCTCAAGATAGCGGGAGGCGCGGCTACGGCATCCGCCTTTGCTCCATTTGGCGGAATCACCGCCACCAAAGAAGGGAACAAGGACGCTATGGGGGGAACGGACAAACCTAACATCGTACTGATTATGGCAGACGACATGGGCTGGTCGGACGCGGGTTGTTACGGAGGCGAAATCGAAACACCGCATCTCGACGCCCTGGCTGCCGAGGGTTTGCGATGCAGTCAGTTCTGCGTGAATGCGGTTTGCGTTCCCACCCGTGCCTCACTGATGACCGGGCTGTACTGCTGGGCAGATGAGCGAAATACTCGGTTGTCTCCGAATCTGGTCACCGTCGCGCAACTCCTGCGCTCGGCAGGCTACCGAACGTCCATCAGCGGAAAATGGAACGTGCCGGTGCAGGGCAGTCCGTTAGACTGGGGTTTTGACGAATACTACGGTTTTGGCGATATCCCGTCGAACTACTTCAACCCGGCGTTGCGGGATCTGAAATTCGGGGGTTTCCGCCCCCCGGTCATGCACAATGAAGAGGTAGTCTCGGAGTTTCCCGAGGATTACTATCTCACCGATGCCATTAACGATCATGCGGTTGAGACAATCAAACGTTTCAGCGGCCAAGGCGATCCGTTTTTCGCGTATGTGGCACACTTGACGCCGCACAGTCCGCTCCAAGCCAAACGGGAGGATGTAGAGAAGTATCGTGGACGATTCATGGATGGCTGGGAAAAATTGCGAAGGGAGCGCTACGAACGGCAACTCGGTATGGGGCTGTTGAACCCCGAGACCCGGCTGCCGGAAAATGTCCCGGATATCCCCTCATGGGCTAACGATGAACACAAGGAATGGCAAGATTTGCGCATGGCGATCTACGCCGGCATGATTGACTGCATGGATCAGGGAATCGGACGTATTCTACAGGCTCTGCGGGATTGCGGCGCGGACCGGAATACGATTGTTCTCTTTCTGTCAGACAACGGCGGCGACGGGTACGAGAGGGCGGATCGCGATAGTCCGGATATTGTACCAGGCGGAATCGACACCTATTGTTCGCCCGGCCCCGGGTGGGGTTCGCTGCACAATACACCGCTGCGAAGTTTCAAGGAGAGCCTGTATGAGGGCGGTATCGCCTCGCCGCTCATCGTTCGCTGGCCCGGTGTAACCGCCGCAGGTGGCGCAATTACCCACGAATTTGGACACGTCATGGACATCCTGCCCACACTTTGCGATGCGGCGGGTGTTGAGTACCCCGAAGAGTTTAACGGCCGCGATCTCGATCCCTGTGAGGGACAGAGCCTCTTACCCGTCTTCCACGGAAATCGTCGAGAGGGGCATGACTGGCTGTTCTGGGCGCTCCGCGAGGACAGAGCGGTGCGCCGCGGAAACTGGAAAAGCGTCGGACGTGGCAATCCGGATGATCTGAACAGTTGGGAACTCTACGACCTTGAACGCGACCGCACCGAATCGACGGATGTGGCAAAGGAGAATCCCGAGATTCTGAAGCAGATGGTAACTGCGTGGCGCCATTGGTTGGAGCGAATGGATAGCTGAATTATCAATAGTGTAGGTTGAGTTGAACGAATTAGCGTAAGTCCCTATCTGCGATGGATGGGGTTCAATACTTCAGAAAACCTTGTACTTGGCGGCAGAGTGAAACCAACTCGATCCAGCCTAAGCGTTGCCTCGTGTTTTCTAAGGAAGCGAACCCGGTACGCGATAAGAAAACGCGACCTGGAGAGCCCTCCTACGGTTGGATTGCGTATGTGTAAGTGTGAGAGTAACTGACTATAGTTACAATGACAATATAACCTCATTTAGCGAAAACCGGTGTACACTAGTTTCATGTAGTTACTTATGAGAGAAGGAAAAGACGCTCCAATTAACGGGGATACGAGCACCAATGGGCGATTCATCGTTCGGACCCTGATTTTCGGCTCGATTCTAATCATCCTCAACTGTTACTGGATTATATCCGCAGAGAATCGAGTCGTCTATGAACTAACGGATTTCTCCATCTTTCCCACCGTGCTCTTTACGCTGGTCTGCGTTGCGAGTGTCAATCTGTTGTTGAAGCGCTTCTTCAAGGGCTTGGCGTTGAGCGAGTCCGAACTCGCGATGACCTACATTATGGTCTCCGTCGCCACCGCGCTCGCCGGGCACGACATCATTCGGCAGTTGGTACCGCTGATGGCGAATCCCTTCTGGTACGCGACTCCGGAGAATGAGTGGGAAGATCTCTTTTTCCGATTTATTCCCACATGGCTCGCCGTCGAGGATCGGGGTATCCTTCAAGGTTATTTCGAGGGTGACGAGGACGCATATAAGAGTTTCTGGACCGCCGACTATCTCAATGCCTGGCTGACACCGATCTTGGCGTGGACAGCGCTCGTTATTGTCCTGCTCTTCGTGATGCTCTGCATGAACATCATCATCAGGAAGCAGTGGATTGAGTATGAAAAACTAAGTTATCCGCTAACGGTGATGCCGGTTGAGGTCATCGGAAACACCTCGAAACTGTTCTCCAACAAATTTATCTGGCTGAGTTTCGGACTTGCGTTTGCGCTCGAGATTCTCGCCGGCCTCAACTTTCTCTATCCCGTAGTTCCCGCTCTAAAACTGAAGTTTATCATTCCGTTTACCGAGAGACCGTGGAACACCATGGGCTGGGCGGGATCGGGAACATTGCCGGTCTACGTATATCCTTTCGCTATCGGATTCGGATATCTGATGCCTCTGGATTTATCGCTGTCGCTCTGGCTCTTCTTTCTGTTTTGGCAAGCGCAGGATGTCTTCTTCAACGCGACGGGTTGGACGACCGCCTCAGCTTTACAGACACAGCAGCGGGCGGGAGCTTGGATCGGCATCGGCGTCATGGCTGTCTGGTCGAGTAGACGGCACATCATACGCGGATTGCGCGGGATGTTTTCCAGTGCGGGCGGGGATCCCCTGTATCCGTTTGCCGTGGTCGGGCTGGTTCTGGGTATAACATTTGTCGTGGTCTTCTGGTTATTTGCCGGTCTGTCGCCTTGGGTGGTGATTAGCTACTTCGTCATCTATTATGTGTTCTGCACCGCCATCACGCGAATGCGCGCGGAGCTCGGACCTCCAACGCACGAGTTGCACGGAGCGCATCCGGATCAGATGATGGTCTGGTTCATGGGAACGAGACCCCTCGGCGCCGCGAATTTGACGAATACCACACTTCTCTCGTGGTTGGCGTACGGCTATCGTTCGCATCCGATGCCGCACCAGTTGGAAGGGTTCAAAATCGGATCGACTTTCAAGTTGAGCGAGAATCGCCTTGTAGTGGCAATGATTGTGGCGTCAATCGTCGGGGCGATTATGTCGATCGGCGCGCATGTTGCCATCTACCACAAGTACCAGTTTCAACGCTGGGGCGTCGGCGAGTTTGCGCGTCTCCAGAACTGGATCGCATTTCCTCAAACCACGGACATCGAATCGATCCAGCACATGACGTTCGGGTTTGTGTTTACCGTTATTCTCACCATCTTGAAGAAAGGATTCTTATGGTGGCCTTTCTACCCTGTAGGATACGCTGTGAGTGACGGTTGGGCCATGGGTTGGTTGTGGTTTTCCATATTCCTCGGTTGGTTGTTCAAGCAGTTACTGTTTGCTGGAGGAGGCATCAAATCCTATCGCCGAGCGCTGCCCTTTTTCCTCGGATTGATCTTCGGTCAATTCTTGGCGGGCAGTCTCTGGAGCCTCCTCGCCGTAATCCTGAACAAAAACATGTACACACTGTTTCCATAGACGGTCTAGCGAGCATTAACCTGTAGGAGGGATCGACCGAGTGGATAGATCAAGTGACTGAATAAGGAACGCGATAGAGATCCCTTCGGATTCCCGACCGCACGAAAATTCGCCCGTAGGAGGGAATTTCGATTCCCGACCGTACATCGCTATGTGGAGATTGCTCCTATTTCGCTAGGTGATCAAGCGACTGAATAATGATAAACCGAGTGCATAACGAGGGATCGAAGGAATGGAGAATGACTGCGATAGGGCTCCAATAGGAAATCTTGCGCGATAGAGATCCCTTTTTAACCTGTGAGCCTAATCTCATACCGATTCGATTAGGAAACCGACACTACCGCGGTGCATAAATAATTGTTGGTTTAACTATAATCTGCTCTCGAAAACGGAGAGAAAACGATATGACAAATGAACGAATTCGCGTCGGGTTTGTCGGCTGTGGAGGTATTTCGCGGTTGTATGCGGACATCTATGCAAGTCTGGTGGACATCGCTCAGGTGGTAGCCGTTGCAGATTTCGTGGATGAATTGGCTGAAAAGAAGCGAACTACCCTCGGCGAAGGGTATGCCATGGAAGCTAACCAGGCGCGAATGATGCTTTCGGAGACACGCTCGCCGGAGGAACGTGGCCGCCTACAACAACGGGTTGAGGCTGCTGAAGCCGCTTCCAAAACCAAGATCCGGAAGTATCGTTCGCATGAAGAGTTGCTGAAAGATAGCGAGGTGCAGGTCATGGTGCTCCTCACGACGCCCCCGGTTCGGCAGGAACCCACGGTTGCCGCGGCTGAAACGGGGCGCCATGTTTTCACGCAGGGCCCCATGGCGTGCAGCGTAGCCGAGGCTGACGCGATGACATCAGCCGTTCGGAAGGCGGGAGTCAAATTCCATTCCCAGTGCGGCGCACGCTATCCACGGGGAATGGTACTGGCGCGTAAAGCCGTGGAAAGCGGAAGGCTCGGCAAAATCGGCAGTGCTCGCGTCGAACTCAACTGGTTTCGTCCACAAAGTTACTACAAGCGCTGGCACGGCACCTGGGAGGGCGAGGGAGGCGGTGCCTCCTTCCATCACGGCAGGTACATTCTCGACCCGTTCTTGTGGGTTCTCGGTTCGCGAATCGAGGAGATCTTTGCTTATTCTGGACCGACCCTGCGCGAGATTGAGCACGAGAGCTTGAGCCAGGCAGTCGTCAAGTTCGACAACGGCGCTACCGGCACCATCCATGCCTCGCTGCTTAACCACAAGCAATCGCTGACGCCGGAGGGTCGGATCGAGGTTTTGGGCTACGACGCCTCTATGTTGGTTGGTGAAGCGTACTATTCTCCACCGCTAAACACCACATTGGGGAGAAACAACCATTGGCGGGCAGATACCACGTTCGCATCCAACGACAACCCTGACGCGATGGCTGCGTTGGAAAGCCTAAGGTCGAAAGTGGCTGGCGTTCCGGAAACCGCAACCGAAGCCTATCAGAGCCGGCTGTTCCTGGAGAGCATTGCGGACGACACGGAGCCGCTTGTACCAATCGATGTGCCGCGCCATCATGTGGAGGTGGTACGAGCAATGTACAAATCAACCGAGGAGCGCTTGCCGGTGACGCTGCCGCTAGACAAAAACGACCCGTTTTACACCATCGCCGGAAAGCTCACGCACGGCGTAAAGCGCCCCCAAGTGTAGATAGAGAAACAGTGGTCAGTGATTAGTATGAACCCAACCGGGAATGGTGGGCAGTGCCCACCCTACAGTTTTACTAACCCCTTGGAGGCGCAGACTAGAGGCAAGTTCCTTGTCAGACATATACCGACCTCCGTAGGGGTTGGGATTCCCAACCCTTCGGGCGAGGATCAACTGACTGGATAAGGAAGGCGATAGAAGTCTTATCTCGCCCCCACGATTTCACCTACGCCTAACATATTGTCGCTGCAACTGAGAACAACGATCGTTATTCCCTACATCTTTGTCTATTTTTGCGAATTGGGTAAGTAAGGGACGTAGATCTGCGTCCCTTACCATCTGGATTGCGCAAGTCGTATACAATATAAACTAGAGAAAAATAGTGTCTTGAAACAAACCCAGCCGCCAGGAATCTCGCTCCGGATCATTTTAATCGGAATGATCCTCATCCCGATTAACTGTTTCTGGTTAGTCCTCTCCCGCCAACCCTATCAATACCAGTCGATTCCCACCATCATTTCCCCCTTCTTCAATGTCGTGTTCATCGTGTTTGTGTTAGCCCTGCTTAACCGCCCGTTGACGAAGTTTGCGCCGCGGCTGTCGCTGACGCAGGGGGAGTTAATAACCATCTACATCATGCTGAGCCTGACCTCGGCGATCCAGTCCTTCCAGATGATGCAAACACTAGTGCCGGTCATGGAATATCCCTTCCGCGTGGCCTCGCCGGAGAACGACTGGCAAAACCTGTTTGCCCGATACATTCCGCCGTGGTTATCGGTGAGCGACAAAGGCGTGCTGCAAACCTATTTCCGCGGAGAATCCACGCTCTATGTTGAGCAGCACATTCAACCCTGGCTCATCCCCGCCCTATCCTGGTCCGCATTTGTCGTGATGTTGGTCTTGGTGATGGGCGCTATTGCCGTGCTGTTCAGGCGGCCGTGGGTGGAAAATGAGAGGCTCTCGTACCCGATAATCCAACTCCCGCTTGAATTGACGAACCCCAGAACCCCCATTCTGAAGAGCCGACTGCTGTGGCTTGGATTCGGCATCTCCGGCGGAATAGCGCTGATGAACGGACTGTCTTCGCTCTACCCCGTTGTGCCGAGGCTGCGAATCCATCCCTACGAAAACGAATTGGCGAATCTCTTCACGACCAAGCCGTGGAGCGCCATCGGCAGTCTCCAACTCGGTTTAGTCTTTCCCGTCATTGGCTTGGGATACTTCATGCCGCTGGATATGTCGTTCTCGTGCGCATTCTTTTTCTTTCTGATGAAGGTGCAACGGGTCATCGCCGAAATGCTGGGCGCGCGGCATGTTGCCTATACCGGATATCTGGTTTCACTCAATCAGCAATCGTTCGGCGCGTTGGTCGGAATGGCGGTGATAGCAATCTGGGTAAATCGAAAACACTTCCGCGTTATGTTCAGGCGTGCGTCCGGGATCGATGCCGATGAGCTGGCGAATTACCGCAAAGCGGTATTGACCATCGTACTGGGGATAGGGTTTATGACCCTGTTCCTGTGGAAGGCGGGAATGGCGATCTGGTTAAGCCTTGCATTCTTTCTGCTCTACTATTTGGTATCGCTTGGATTGACCCGGTTTCGCGCCGAGATGGGCGTTCCCATGCACGATTTCCATTTCACGGGACCCGACCAGATGCTGCCTGACGTATTCGGAGCGCGCCGCATCGGTTATCGGAATTTGACGGTGATGTCGATGCTGGGGTTCTTCAACTTCACGTACCGGGGACATCCGCAGCCGCATCAGATGGAGGGACTGGCGCTGCTTGACCGTGCCGGCGTAGGGAACAAACGGATATTTCTGGCTATGACAGCCGCTCTGGTTGTGGGGGCGCTCAGTCTGTTCTGGGTTTACCTGCACGTGGCTTATTCCTCCGGTGGCAGCTCGCTGCAACGGTTCGCCGATGTCATCTACACGCGGGTGGCGGACTGGATCGCCTATCCTTCAAAAAAGATCGAGGTTTCCGGCATACAGACGATAGGCATCGGATTCGGCGCGTCGGTCTTTCTAATTGCCATGCGCCAGCGATTCCTATGGTGGCGGCTGCACCCGGGCGGGTATGCCATAGCGAACAGCCTTGACATCAACCACTTCTGGTTCTCGATGTTCATCGGATTCGCGATGAAGTGGTTGTTGATACGCTACGGCGGGGTCGGGCAGTACCGCCGCGCGCGTCCTCTATTCTTGGGGCTTATTTTAGGGGAATTCATCGTCGGCAGCGTCTGGACCATAATCGGCGATATTATGCACCGGTTCATCTTCTTCGGCGGCACCATGTAGGGGCGAACCCCTGTGTTCCCCCTCTTATAGCGAATCTTCAAAGGTTTCACATCGTTCAGTCGAGCGGCTTAAAACTGCTCTTACAAAATTATAGGGGGGGGCACAGGGCCGTCCGCTATAATCAGAGTCAATTCTCGTTGGGTTTGAACATCCTCCTTGACACGCCAAGTAGATATCGCTAGGATATTAGCTGAAGTGATTGCGGGATCGACGGATTAGAAACGAGACCGTTAAGATCGACCCGCCGGGGAGAAGAGTTCATGAGAAAAACAAAAAACCTCGCCATCGCCAGAGCTGTCTGCATATTCTATGTAGCCTCGGTGTTTCCCGTTAACGCTATCAATGAGAACCTGCTGCTCTATCTTTCTTTCGATAGCGGTGACGCGAAGGTAGCGAGCGATTTGACCGGAAAAACGAAGGGCGGCGCTATCAACGGTGGCGCAAAGATTGTCCAAGGAATTCGCGGCAAAGCGCTGGAACTGAATGGCGAGAGCGGGCACCTCGAGATAGAACTGACTCCCGACATGATTGAGGCTGAGAGGAACTCCTTCACGGCAGAGCTATGGCTGAAAACAAAAGCCGTAGCTCCGGACATTGCGGTCGAACAACCGGTCAAACGACTTCGCGGGTATCTCGTTTTCGGGGGGTATGGACCCGACGAACACTTTCACGGTCATTGGTCGATGTTCCTGCAAAACGGGGGCGATCTCTCCTTCTACACGATGAACGTGAATTCGCACACAAGCGGCGGTCCGCAGGGCGTTGTCGCTGACAACACGTTTCACCTGAACGACGGGGAATGGCATCATATTGCCGCGGTTCGCGACGAAGACGCCAAAGAGATTCGGCTTTACATCAACGGGCGTCTGGTCGGCACAGAGGGCGAACGCAACCGAAGCCTGAACAAGGCTGACGGCGGACGTAGGCATATCTGGATCGGGATTCACATACCGAATCACGCCGAACAGACCGGCACCGGTTTTTTCCCGGGTACGGTGGACGAGGTTCGATTCTGGAATATAGCCATGACCCAAGAGGACGCGGCGCGATACATGACGCTCGCGGTGAATCCCTTGGAGAAGCTGTCTTTGACGTGGGGCGAGATTAAAGCGGGCGTGGAGGGTAATAAGCCTTAGGAAGAATCGACGCCCCTAAATGCCCCGATATTCCTGCATCATAACCGTAACCTCCAAGAGACTGTTGATACGATGTGGAGGACACGTCCGCCAACTCCGCTAGATTTACTCAAGTTTTGGGTAGGTGCGGTTTCCAACCGCACCCACGAGAATGGAGAATTGACTATTGGTTTTACTAAAGACGCCTGACCGCTAAAGCACGAAGTCTGATTCGAGCAAGCGCCGAAAAACCTATTAATTAAACTCAGAAGCGAGGGAGAACAGAATGCCGAGAAACAGGAAGAATCAACTCATCGTGGCGGCAACCGGCGCACTGTTCATAGTGACCGTTCTGCCCATCCACGCCTTTGATGATAGCCTCCTGCCGTATCTGCCCTTTGACCACGAAACTGGCGGGATAGCGAGAGATCTCACGGGCAAAACGGGGGGCGGGAAAATCATCGGCGGGACGAAAATCGTTCAGGGGAAACGAGGCAGAGCGTTGCAACTGGACGGCGAGAGCGGGTATGTGGAAATCGGTCTAACGCCCGAGATGATCGAGGCGGAACGAGACTCGTTCACTGCAGAACTTTGGCTGATGACCACCGCTAAAGCGCCCAGAGTGCCCGAGGCTGTTGTTAGCGGCTTCCACGGGCATCTTATCTTCGGTGGACATGGTCCCGATGGGCACAACAAAGGGCACTGGTCGATGTTCTTCTTTTCGGATATTGGCGGGGACGACAAGTTTCGATTTGCCGCAGTCAATGTATTCGTGGCTTCGGGAAACGGCACACCCGGCGTCATAACGGAAAAGCCGAAACTCAACGACGGAGAATGGCATCATATCGCCGGAGTTCGCGATGAGGCCGCCAAGGAGCTTCGCGCCTACATTGATGGCGAATTTGTCGGAAAGGCGGGCGACTTCTCAAGAGCGCTCAACAGCAAACCGAATCAGGAAACCGCGAGAAGGGAACTATGGCTGGGTATTCATGCGGTGGGTGATGGGGGTAATCCCGGCACGGGGTTATTTCCCGCGAGATATGACGAAGTGCGCTTCTGGAATCGGGCGATGAGTCACGACGAAATTAAGGAAATAATGAGCCTCTCCGTCAGTCCACAGGAGAAGCTGCCTCTGACGTGGGGAGATATCAAGACGCGTCATATAGAATGACACCAAGGAACTCGAATGAAAATCGTTAGACTAAGATCAAGGATGACCGAGGACGAGCGCAACAGACATCTAAATGTCTTGGGCGACAATAACGCCAATCAGTTTTGGGGAGGACATTTTGAGTCATGACACTTGAAGAGCATATTGACGACATACGTAATCGTCTAAGAAAGGGCGAGTTTATAGATGAAGAAGCTGTTAGTGGGGGTATCGTGAAAAGGTTACTCCATGCATTGGATTGGAACATATTCGATGTTCAGGTTGTAGTTTCTCAATACACAGTGGATTCTGGAAGAGTGGATTTTGCGCTATGCCCTCCGCGCTTAACGCCACAGATCTTCATTGAGGTAAAAAGAATCGGACTAATTGATACCAGTGCAGAAAATCAACTGTTAAGATATGCTTTTAACCAAGGCGTACCAGTTCTTATCCTTACAGACGGAAGGGAATGGCATTTCGCCTATACATCAGGTACCGGGCCTTTCATTGAGCGAACAGTGTGCACGATTGATTTGGAAGAAATGGACAGTCAAGAATGTGCCGAATTATTTCGAAAATACCTTAGGTATGAATCTGTTTCCAATCGTGAACTACGGCAAGCGATAGAAGCTGCCTACCGTATTGTTGAAAGACAACGGAAGATGGAGGAAATCTTGCCCGAAGCGTGGGCCGCATTGGTAGAGGAAGCAGATGAGTTATTGCGAGACGTTGTAGCAGAGAAAGTAAAGGAACTATGTGGAGATGAACCCTCCGCCGATCAAGTGTTGGATTTCCTTAAAAGCCTTGAAAGCAGGCAAACGAGCGAGAGTCTTATCACTCGGGTACAAAGGGTCTCATCTGATGCCTCAGAAAGCACTTTCAGCGGTTCAGGCCGAAGACCGCCTACACGCTTGAAGGTTAAAATAAATGGAGAAACAATCGCTGAACGTAATGGAACAGATACCTATGTTAAAGTAATTGAAAGGCTCGGAGTTGAGCGGATATACAATCTAGGTATTGATTGGATTGTTACATCGCAACCCGAGCGAACATTCAGGCAATTTGGAAAGTATTACGTAAGAATGGAAGGTGACACAAAAACCTTGAAGAGGAGGCTTGACAATGCTGCCTCTATGCTTGGCGTTCAACTTACCATAAAAATCGTTCCAATATAGAAGTATAGTGACCGCATTCCAATGATCGACAACGAAACATGCATGTCACAATCTGCCACTTGGGACATCTACATAATCGGTAGTAACATTGAACTGTGTTAAGAGAATATTTTGAATTGCGACACTAACACCAGAATTTCTATCACTTAAACAGTTCGTTGTCCTCCAATATTGGGAAAACATCCCGAGGGTTAATTACAGATAACTGTTTAGTTCCCGGATTCCTGGAGTCGAGTACACTATGAATCTAAACAGTCTTTTTGCCATTTTCTAGGCGCACCTCGTGTGGATACTCATTTTTTCCGGTTTATAGTAGGGCAATTCATTGCATGTCTTTTGTAGGATCGAGTTTTGCTCGCGATGAGAGGGGCGCGATTCGGAGATCGCTCCTACAATCTTTTGGACGCCTCACTGCGTAAGTCCTAAGTTAATTTCAACTCCATACTTAACTCTTAAGAGCTGAAAATTCTCACTTCAAGACGTGTAAAAACGCTGGTGGTTTCTGCAGTATGGTCCCTGAGAGGATTCAAGTATGGATAAGATTCCACTGCTTCAATCGACGGGACATCAGAAAGTTGATGAAATCCTACAAGGGATAATTGGTGTCTTTGAAAAGACGTTTCCGAAACGCGTTCGAGCGTATTAACCTTTGGTGCTAGTTAATTGGTACATGATTTTCAATGACATACTATATCTAGGTTGTTAGCAGGTCAGGTAGGCGCAACATTTGTCAACCGCGCATAATCGCACATCATCGTGTCAGTATATAGTATGTCATTTATGATTTAAATACTACATATACTAGCACCATTGGTTATTACTTAATTGGAAGTCATGCCACCGGTAATGCAGTCTGTACAAGCGATCTTGATGTAGTTATCGTGTTTAAGGGTAAGCTCACTCCAAACGAGGAGGCCTTGGCACACCATGTGGGAAATTCTTGTCAGCATATCAGTTCCGTAGAATTGGATTTGATGTTTTATTCGGAAGAACAAATCTTGCGGCGACGAATGTACGGACGTGGTTTTGCACTGACTCGTCGGTTAGTATTCGGGGAAGAGTTTGACGAGGCGATTCCGTTGCCGTCGATTGAAAAATATCTCTGGTTTATGATGAATAGCGCACACGAGGCACTCGTTTGGATACGTTGTAGTCCACAGACTCTGGTTTGTCCGGTGGATTATCCAAATCCAAAGACCCCATTTTTTGGCTATGCAAACCCAGTGCGTTTGCTTAACGGAGAAATTCGCAATGGCGCGAAGCAGCTAGTGCACAACGTATGTGTAGCTTGTTCAGCCATCATTGGTTTTTTAGTTGCAGAACAGGTTACCAGCAGCAGCGAGAGCGTGAAAGTCTATAAAAAACGGATAGGCGGCCGTTGGACTGGTTTCTTGGATGGAATTCACGAGGTATGCCGCATTCAGTGGAATTATATCATTCCGGAAGACGAGATTAGTCAGCGACAGTTTCGCGACTACTGTCAGCAGGCACTTGGATTCGAACGTCATTTTCTTAAAATCTACAGGAATTATCTTTTAGAAATCCTGCACTGCCAAGATATGTCCCATAAACTTGATGCTGTAAGGCGTTTCGGTGAGGTCATTTATCCTGATGGGGAAGCTGTGAAAGCTCTGCAAGCGCTTGAGGATGATGCTGATGGAGAATTGCAATACGCGATAAACAAAACGATAGAAAAAATTCGCAAGGTGCAAGGTGGCCGTAGATCATCTGCGGCGGTCTGACAAAGGATTTGCGTGGAATTCTCTCGCAGAATATGCAAATGCAATCGAGATTTAAAGATTAAGTAGCCTAGTTAGGCTGATCCTCTGGTAACTTTCATAGTCATGGAGTTAGTTTCTACGCACCGCGGGAGTAAGGGACTGTCTCCAGAGGAAAGACATAAATGATAATTGTACTCACCCACGTAGGTACTCATACGATATCTAAAGATAAACGCACGCTATAGCCTTATCATTTAGGGTAGTTCACTGTTTTCTAGTGAGAAAGTAGATTGAGATCGAAGTTAACCAAGGAGAAAGTTTTATGTCTGTGGCTTCACGTTTGAACCTTCGCGCCGAGAACGATTGTCTGTTCGTCGATGACACCTCTCTCGGTAAGGTGGTGTTACAGCACAATGCCCGACCGGGTATGATGCCTTATATCCATCCGTTGCGCACCTCGGATGGCAGCGTCTGCCTCACCGCGGATAGCCCGTGGCACCATCCGCACCAGCACGGGATTCAGTTGGCGTTCACCGATGTCAATGGCTGCGACTTTTGGCACTATCCGGGACAGCGTCCCAACCAGGTGGTCGGTCTGATTCAACCGAGCACCCCGCGCATCTTGGAAACGGAACCGCCGCGTTGGAGGATTGAGACCGTTTGGCATCATGCGGACGGAAGCCATGTAATTGCGGAGCGGCAAGACTGGTCGTTGCGCGCCGACGGAGATTTGCTCTTGTTGGACCTGGATTGGACGCTTCGCTCCGTTTCCGATGTGTGCATCGAACAGCACGAGTACGGCGGATTGTTCGTCCGTATGCCGCATCGAAGTGATTACGGTGCAACCGTTATCAACTCTTTCGGCATAGAGGATGACGACACCGAGCAGCAGGCGGCGGCGTGGGTGGACCTGTACATGCCCATAGAAAAGAGCGAGAGCGGCGCCGGAATCACCGTCTGCGATCATCCCGGTAACCCCGGACATCCGTCGAAATGGCGCGTTGATGCGCAGCGGGGGATTAACCCTTCACCCTGTATCCCCCAATCGATCGATCTACCCGCCGGGTCGGCGATGCGTCACTGCTACCGCATGATTCTCCGCACCGGACCGCTTCCCGCCGAGGAAATCGAGGGACTCTGGAAAGCCTACGTCGAAGAGGATTTATAGTCATCGTAACTAAGAAAGAACACGTCCTTTAGGGTATTGACATCCTTCTGTACCACAATCTGTATGAAGTTTAAAAAATCAATTCGGTAATATCCTAACAATGCTCGGTGCGGTTAGGAAACCGCGACTACCGAGTTTAGGGAAAACTCGAATTACCGATTTAATTACTTAATCTTCATTAAGATTGTGGCATGGGCAGACTAACAGATTAACCGTCTGGTTAAGAAACACGATAGAGATCCTTCTCCGATTCCCGACAGGTTGCGATTCGGAGATCGCTCCTACAGGCGCACGCAAATACTCTTCATCATCGCCACATACGGAAATTCCTATGGGTCAACCCAATATCCTTTTTGTCTTCTCCGATCAGCAACGCTACAGCGCACTCGGTTGCAACGGCAATCCCGTTGTTCGGACACCAGCAATAGACCGTCTCGCGTCACAGGGGATGGTGTGCGACAATATGTTTTCCAACCATCCGCTGTGTTCCCCGTATCGCGCGATACTGCTCACCGGGCGGTACGCCTGGCAAAACCACGTCATCGATAACGAGTATCGCCCGCGAACCGACATCCCGACGTTGCCGGGCACTCTGCGTCAACACGGCTACGGCACGGGACACGTGGGCACGTTCCATCTGGGGGTAGGTCCCTATCCGGAGGAGGAGCGTTACGGTCTGGACTATCTCGCTGCGCTCCACGACGGCTCCGGTTTCTTCAACCGCCGCTATTACGAAAATGAGTCGGGACCGACGCTTTACGAGGGTTGGGCGCCGGAGGTCGAGACGGATCTGGCGGTTCGATTTATGGAACGGCATCTGGATTCCCGTTCCGAAGATCCGTTCGCACTGTTTGTGTCCTGGCGCCCGCCGCATTGGCCCTATGAGCAGTATCCGGAAGCGTGTTCGATATACGACCCTGCCGAGATGGATGTGCCCGGCAACGTGCCGGAACAGATGGTGGATTTCGCCCGAAAGGAGATTGCCGACTATTACGGGTGCTGCACCGGGCTTGACGAACAGATGGCGAGGCTTATGGAAGCACTGGAGCGCCTCGGCGTCGGTGACAATACCATCGTCTGTTATACCTCCGACCACGGCGACCATCTCTCTAGCCACGGTTACGGCAAGCCGTTCGACCACTGGATGCACGAGTCGATGCGCGCCTCCAAAGCCACACCGTATGAGGAGTCGATTCATGTGCCGTTTGTCGTCCGTTGGGCTGGAGGCGTGCCTGCCGGAACGCGAACTGACGCTTTCATGGGGGCGATTGACATTATGCCGACGTTGCTCGGAGCGTGCGGCGTGCCCCTGCCGGACGGGCTGCAGGGACGGGATGTCTCAAGCGTGTGGCGTGGAGAGTCGGGCTCCACGGAGGAGGAATTGGCTCACGGGAGGGAGGATTCGTGTAATGCGGAACTTGTACGAGAGGCATCGGACTCCGTGTATCTGCAGAATATGGCGAACGGTTGGCCGGATCGGGATGATTGGGTCGGGCGATGGCGCGGGGTTCGCACGGAGCGCTGGACATACGCCCGGTGGTACGGGAATGAACGTGGGCCCTGGTTGTTCGACCGCGCCGAGGATCCCTTGGAGATGGTCAATCTCGCGGATGCAGCGGAGGCGCGTCCCGCTTTGGAGGAGATGGAGGCGCGGCTTCACCGCTGGATGGAGGTGACGCACGATCCGTTTGAATACGGAAAGAGGGGACCTCGTGGGTTCCTTGATCTGGGGCAGGAGTTCGCAAACCCGGACAAATATCGCGGGTGGGGCGTCGCGTAATACCAAAGTAGCAAGCACGCGCCGCGTGCCGTCCGTTCGCGCTCGCAGTCAATCTCCGGTTCAAGCAATCGGCGCTCAAACCGCTAAGCCCTTAATCATGGCAATCATTCAAATCAAATGAATCACAGTTCAGACAATGTGAGCTGCCAACAACGCTCGTCACCTACCATATCAACGTTGTCGTAGGGCGCGCACTGCGCACGCTACAACGTCATGGAATGGGTTATGCCCGAGAAAAAACCGCACATCCTGCTGCTGATTGACGATGAACACCGTCCCGATGTCATGTCCGTCGAGGGGAATCCGCATATTCGTACCCCCACCCTTGACCGTCTCATCAACCAAGGCACCTACTTTCGGAACGCCTACACGCCAGCGCCGGTTTGCGTGCCGGCACGGCAGGGTTTCCTCACGGGGCTTTATCCTCGTAACAGCGGCTGCACCGGCTTCGATTGCCCGTTGCCAAGCGACGTTCTTACCCTTCCCGGACACCTCTCGCGCTATGGCTACCGGGCGATTAGCGCCGGAAAGATGCACTTTGTAGGTACCGACCAGATGCACGGCTGGCACGAGCGCATCGGCCGCGACATCCGCGAACCGAACGGCTACAAACCCGTGGACGACCCGGTTCATACCGCCGCGGTATTTACCGAGGTGGGGACTGGCAAATGGTCTGCTGCCAAAGAGATTACCAACGCCCGTGTCGGAAAAGGGTCTTGGATGCAGCAGGACCGGTACACCGTCGAAGGGGCATTGATGATCCTCGACGAGTATTTTGTGGACGAAGTTCACGATAGGCCCGGCGACCGCCCGTTGTTACTCGCGGTGAGCCTCAACTGTCCGCACTATCCCTACCAGTGTCCCGAAGATCTGTTCAACTATTACATGCGCCGCGTGGAACCGTATGTCGAGGATTTACCCTCCAACTTCGACTGCCACGAGTTCTTCAAAGTGAAGATAGGGGAGGACGTCACCTACCGCGAAGCGCACCGGGCAACAGCCGCCTACTACGGTATGGTCGAGTGGGTGGATATGCAGTACACACGGATTATCTCCAAGCTGGAGGAAAAAGACATACTTGACGAGTTTGTGGTTGTTTTTCTCAGTGACCACGGAGAAATGCTCGGGCAGAAGGGGCTTTGGGAAAAGCAACAGTACTTTGAAGCGTCGGTACGGGTGCCGTTCTCCATATCGTGGCCGCAACGATTTCCCAGAGGCTGTGACATCGTTCAACAAAACGTATCGCTGGTTGACCTGTTTCCCACGTTGTGCGAGATTGCGAACGTGCCCATACCCGACGAGCTAGATGGCCGCTCGCTCGTGCCATTGATGGAGGGACGCGCCGATGGATGGCGAAATGAGGTCTATAGCGAATTGTACCATCCGTTTAATGGACCGTCAGCCATGGTCAAGCGCGATTTCTTGAAATACTTCCGTTTTGAAGGGAAAGGTTGGCCCGAACAACTGTTTAATCTGGCGGTTGATCCAGGTGAAGATCACAATTTGATTAATGATGCGGCGTACGCCGATCACTTGGCGGACCTGCGAGCCAAGTTGGATGCATTTTTGAAGTAACAGTCATAGGAGTGTGAAATGAATACCAACGAACTTCAGGCAAAAGTGAGGTCGTTAGAAAAGGAGCTACAGGAAGCCCGAGAACTGCTTGCGCGGTCAACCCACGACGCGGAAGCCTTTACTCGGGAACTCTGCCGCACCCGCGAGTTTGCTTTCAGCGCCGAATCGCTTTCCGACGACGAGGTAATCGACGGCTGTGTCGGTTCTCTCGACCGGTATGGGTTCTGCGTCATCGATAACCTCATACCGCCGGACGAAGTAACCGCCGTGTGCGAAGAGGTCAAGGCGGCGAACGTCATAATAGACCGGAACCTGAAAGCCATAAAGGATGTGATGACATCGACCGGAAGGGAGGAGCCGGGTTTAAGCGACGCCCTAAACGCGGCGGATGGAGTGGAGTTAAGGCCTGTTCGTCGCGTGAACCATCCCCCGAAGCCTCCGAACGACATCGTTTGGATGCCTCTTTATGCGCAGCATCTCGCAAACCCCTTGGTTACGGGTGTGTCGCGCCGCGTTTTGGACGATCATCTGCGCATCGGGCAACTTCATATTCGCATGGTTGAGACGGACACACCGGACGGGGCTCCGGGCGGTTTTGGCCCCGTTAGCCGCAGAGGACGGCCGGACGCCAGAGGTTGGCACACGGATTGGCCCCATGACCTGTCCGCCTACGGGAACAGAGACGCCGACAGGAACGTCGGTTGCATTCGTCCACCGTTTCCCGATGTCCCCATGTGCTTGGTAATGATCTGGTATCTCACCGATGTCGATGCGAGTTCGGGCGGTACATGGGTCGTTCCCGGCTCTCACAGGGAAAAGCGAAATCCGCGCGGCCACTCCGACGGTATCACCACTTCGGCGCCTATTCCCGGAGATATGCAGGTCACCGCACCCGCCGGTTCGGTCTATATCCAGGACTCGCGGAGTTGGCACGCATCACCCCTGCACAATTCCAGTGGTCGCGATCGAGTAGCCGTAGTTAACCGTTGGTGTCCGTGGTGGTTGTCTGTTGATGACTATGCCCCGCGCGGGGTAGACAACGCCGTTTGCCGCCCGCTGTCTCACGACGAGTATCGCGCGTTGCCCGTCGATGTGCAACCTCTAATGCGGCATCTTTGTCCCGATGAACAGGACACATTGCAGCAACCCGTTCTGGATCGGGCATGGGTAGCCCATCAACGCACACTATCGGGCCTCCAGAAAATGGAGGAAAACCCTGAAAGTTTAGCAGACGCTAACGCCCACATTAGCGTCCCGGTAATGCCTACAAAACAAAGATAATCGTCGAAGACCGTCAAGCTGAAACCAGCGATGTGTCCGAGAATTTCCGATACTGTTTTATTTGGCTCGGCTTTGATTATCGTTTCCGAAACTACCCAAGGCTACAGCCCGGAGTACTAAGCGGTGGCAAAAGCACAGATTGAGGAGCACTTAGGTAGTAAAAGCTGGACGGCTGACCCGGAGTCGGTGGGACTGTCCGCCGGGAACCTCCAAGGTATCTCCCCGACCATACAAAGATTTATTGATGGGGAGAAAATCGCCGGGGCAATCACAATTGTGGCGCAGCGCGGCAGGGTTGTCCACTTTGAGGCATACGGCATGAGGGATCGCGAAGTGCGGGCGCCGATGGGTACGGACACTATTTTTCGCATCTATTCGATGACCAAGCCGGTCGTTGCGGTGGCGGCGATGATGCTCTATGAGGAGGGATCGCTAAGTCTCCACGCCCCGGTGGCGGACTACATTCCGGAATTGGGCGGATTAAAGGTGGCAGTCAACCCTGACACCGTGGAGCTTGAGTTGGTTGACTCGACTCGAGACATTTCCGTATTCGACTTGTTTCGTCACACTTCCGGGCTGCCCGGCTCTAGCCGATACTTGGGCCGATACTCGGGTGGAAAGTTCCCTATGGAAGCGCTCTATATGAAGGCGGGACTCCACCGTTTGAACGAGTGCAACCTGCAAGAGATGGTCGAGCGGCTCGGCGCTGTTCCCTTGCTTTTTCAGCCGGGTACACAGTGGCACTACAGCATTGCGGCAGATGTCCTTGCCCGGCTGATAGAGGTCGTTTCGGGACTGGCTTTCGACAATTTCCTAGCCGAAAGGATTTTCCAGCCGTTGCAGATGAAGGATACCGGCTTCTACGTACCACCTGAGAAGATCGATCGGTTCGCTCGTATGTATGGCCCAGCGCCGGGTGGCGGTTTGAAGCCTATTGACGCCGCGGAGGGCGGATCGGGATACACCTCCGAGACGAGTTTTATCACTCAGCCGAAGTTTCTGTCTGGTGGAGGAGGACTGGTTTCGACGGCGGCTGATTTCATGCGTTTCTGCTTGATGCTAACAGGCGATGGATTTCTTGATGGAGTGCGGCTGCTGAAAGCGGAAACTGTAGAAATGATGACGCGCAATCAACTTCCGGAAGGACTGTTACCGATCGACCGTAAGCCGGAAGGTCGAGGCTTTGGTCTGGGTTTCGCGGTTCGCGTCAGGAAAATTGACACGAATCCCTCGCCTGTCGGAGAGTACGAGTGGTACGGTGGAGCCGGCACCGAGTTCTGGATCTCGCCTCGCGATGCCCTAGCCGTTATCGTATTAAGCCAGCAACTTCCCATGCAGCAACTCGGACAAGCGCTCAGGCCTGTCATCTACGCGGCAATCAAGGAAAGAAAATAGGCTTTCACCTCAGGTATGAGCTCGACTTTGTACATTTAAGCCGTATAACAGATGGTGTCAATCAAGCGTTGAAGAAAAGCGGGAGAGATTTTAACTATCTGGTATTTTTGGTTGACCTGCGAAAAAGTCGATGGCGATTTCCAGTACCATCACGGCGGAGCAAGATGCTCCGCCTACGGGTTTGGTGTTGTACGGCTCTCGTTACAACCCAATCGTTGTACTTTTGTACAAAGTCGAGATGAGAGCCTGTTTGAAAATCACATTTGTAGGCTGCGATAAAGATCCCGCAGGTATGTTGCAGTCGACAATAAGTACATTAAGGAACTCGCGCCGAAGTTTGAGTCGGTAACAAACATGAAACAGTATTACAAGCGAGTTGCAACAATCTCAAACCTCGGATCAAGCCGGAATCGATGTCGAGCATCGCTAAAGCGGTGTTCAGTCATCCTCCGAGTGATTTTGATGCTGATTCCGCTAACGGTCTCGTACGGAGACGGGCTTGGTCCGCAAGATCGCTTCGAGATGCTCAGGGAGCTTGTCCTTGCCGGCGAAGTACCGATCGTGGACGTTTACGCAACCCCTGCGGACTATGAGTCGGCAACGGGGAATGCTATCACCAGGTTCAACGAGGCGCCTGCGTCGCGTGCAAGGGTCGCGGTGGGAGAGTTGCCTCCTGTCGAGGAGAGGCTCCCGTTGGAGCCGTTGGTCTGTGTACCCATAGACGGCATCGGGGAGTACGGCGGATTCTGGCGCAAGATTTACTTGCCGGGACCTACATCGAACAAACTATGGGACGCTATGGTCACGCATCCCGTCAACTATTCATCGGACGTACAGAGTTTGGAGCCGAATGTGTTCAAGGGATGGGAGGTGAACGACGACGCCACCGTATATACATTTTTCATGCGAGAAGGTATGAAGTGGAGCGACGGAATGCCATTCGATGCCGGTGCGGTGATGTTCTGGTACGAGGCATTTGCGCTGAATGAGTCGCTCAATCCGAGCGGCGTCTCCAGCTTGAAGAGTTCGGATGGAGAAATGGGCGTCATTGAGAAAATTGACGATTATACCGTCCGCATTACGTTCAATCGAACCAATCCGTTGTTTCTTGATAAGATGGGGCGCTTTCAGTTTCATCCGTATCTTCCCGAGCACTACATGGCACAATTCCATCCGGAATACATGAGCTCGGAGGCGCTGAACAAGACGTTGAAGGCGGAAGGGTTTGCGTCATGGGAGAAGCTGTTCAACGCCAAGATGGACGTATGGAGCACCGGCGTTTTGGGGATTAGCCACCCGGGGGCGCCGACGATATCCCCATGGGTGGCGATAAACGAGAGGGGTTCTCTTGTCTGGGTGCTTGAAAGAAATCCGTACTATTTCAAAGTCGATCCGGAGGGAAACCAGCTTCCGTACCTTGATGGCGTACAGAACTTCCTTGTCAACGATTTGGAGACCGGATATCTCAAGATATTCGCCGGCGATGTGGACGTGGAATTTGCCTGTTGCGACAATCCGTCACATTTCAGAATAAATGAAGATGTCGGTGACTATCGTACGACTCCCGCGTTCGGCAGTCCGGGGTTCGTCACCACAATCTACTTTAACTTAACCCATGAAGATTCCGCGATACGGGAAGTCTTCTTGGACAGGCGGTTTCGCATTGCGCTTTCAGTGGCTATGGATAGGGATGAAATGAACGAGGTCTTCCGGGATGGGCTGATGGTTGTTTCCAATGCCGCACCGGCTGATGGCCCCCCGTACCACGGCGAGTCGGAGAAGTTTATCGCCTACACGCGCCATGACCCCGGTCTGGCAAATCAGCTGCTGGACGAGATGGGGTTGAAATGGGATGCGAATCGGGAAATGAGATTGCTTAGGGATGGCTCGCCTGCACAGTTCGTTCTGATGGCGCGCACCGACTTGCGCGTGTCTGATGTTCCCATGTTGGAGATGCTTCAGCAAGATTGGAAGGCTGTCGGAATCGACATCTCCATCAACCCGCGCGAAACGGCATTCATTTCTGAACGAGTAGCTGCCAATAAATTTGACATGTTCACCGGCGACGGCACTTTTGGCGGCGGTGTGCGTCCGACCCGTCCGGGCGTGCGTGGCTCAATGGTGCCGAGCAACCCGGTTTCATGGAACCAAGCCTCTCCTCGCTGGACGCAATGGGTGCATTCCGATGGGGCAGAGGGTGTCGAGCCACCCGAGGATTTCAAACGTCTTTACCAGTTATACCGGAAGTTTCTACTTGAAACAGATGAAGGTGCGAGAATTGCGCTGGAAAACGAGATGCTTGCCATTCATGCCGAGAGCTTGTGGTTCCTTGTAGTGCTAAAAATTGCCGCCATTTCGCCGACGCGAAACATCGTAGTTCACAACAGGATGGATAACGTGCCGCTTCCTTTGCCCGGGGACTACACCTACGGCAAACCGGAAACATGGTCGATCGGCATACGGTAGTTTCTATATTCATCTCAAATAATCTTCATACATCTAGTATTTAATTGGTGAGTTTGTAGTAGCAATCAAGCGATTGGATAATGAGCGCGATTGAACTCCCATAGGTATTGCTTCATTGCGCGTCTTCTGTAGGAGATCAAGCGAGCGAATAGCGAGTGCGATAGAGATCCCCTCCAGGTCGCTACCTTCTGTCTTGATCAGAACTCACTCCTACAGATATTCGATTAGCCGTAACAACCTTCAACTATCGAACCGAGTTACATACAATCCATTTGCGATCAAACATGAACATGAACGCAGCTAACAATCCCAATAGAGACTGGCTCATAGACATAAAGGATCTCCACGTCACATTCTCTCAGGACGACGAAACGGTCAATGCCGTGAATGGCGTGGATATCCGTGTGCATAAGGGCGAGGCGGTCGGGATTGTCGGCGAGAGCGGCTGCGGGAAGACGGTCACCTCGTATTCAATGTTGAACATACTCCCTTCAAACGGAGAAATCGTAGCCGGCGAAGTAAAGTACCGCGAGGACAACGGGAACGTTATCGACATAACGAGGCTTAACCCGCGAAGTCGAGAGATGAGGAGGCTGAGAGGCGGCGAAATAGCCATGATATTTCAAGAACCGATGGCATCTTTCAGTCCCGTCCACACGATTAAGGACCAGATCGCAGAAGGCATTCTGCTGCATCAGCCTCCCAAGGATAAAAAGGTCAGAGAAAAGATTATCGAATATCTCGGCATGGTGGGTATTTCAAATCCGGAGCGGACGATAGACGCCTATCCGTTTCAACTCAGCGGGGGTATGAGACAGCGGGCGATGATTGCCATGGCTTTAGCCTGCAATCCGAAAGTGCTCGTTGCCGACGAACCCACGACAGCGCTTGATGTGACCATTCAAGCACAGGTGCTAATGCTCATCAAGAAGATGCAGCAAGAGCTAGGTCTTGCGCTTGTTCTGATTACGCACGATCTCGGCATCATTGCACACATGGCGGACTTTGTCTACGTGATGTATCTTGGCACCGTCGTCGAAAAAGGTCCCGTGGTCCAGATATTCGACAGTCCGAAACACCCATACACTCGCGATCTAATCCGATCGATCCCCAAGCTGAACACACCGGAAAAGAGGCTTGCCACCATTCAGGGCAACGTGCCGGACGCGTCTCGCCTGCCCTCCGGGTGCGCCTTCCACCCGCGCTGCCGCGAGATTATCGGAGAAACATGCCGCCGGGAGCAACCGGTTCTGGAGGAAGTTGAAGCAGATCATTTTGCCGGCTGCTTTCTTTACTCGCGCCATGGGGAGGCAGAACCGAGTACAGGAGAGAGTGACATTGTCCAACACCCCTAATGAGACAATCCTGGATGTTCGCCATCTTAAGAAATACTTCCCCATCGAGAAGGGCTTCCTGCGGCGGGTCGCCGGCTATGTGCATGCGGTTGATGACGTATGTTTTTCGGTGCGGAAGGGGCAGACCATGGGACTGGTGGGAGAGAGCGGGTGCGGCAAGACGACGACGGCGTGGACAATCATGCGGCTCCACGAAGCCACTGCCGGCGAAATTCTATTCACGGTAGGGGAAGGCGAAATCGTGGATATGACGGCGCTTGAGAAGGGCCGATTAAAAGAGATCCGTCGTTACATGGGCGTCGTGTTTCAGGATCCGTACGCATCGCTCAACCCTCGCAAGACGGTATTGGATATAGTGGCGGATCCCCTCCTCAACTACGGCGTGAAGCGCGTCGAACGCGAGGCGCGCGTGGCGGAATTGCTTGCCATGGTGGGGCTTGATCCGAGCTTTATGCCGAGGTATCCACATGCTTTTAGCGGCGGGCAAAGGCAACGGATCGGGATTGCCCGAGCGCTGGCGCTAAGTCCTTCGCTGGTTATCGCAGATGAACCGGTGTCTGCGCTTGATGTGTCCGTGCAAGCGCAGATCCTCAACCTCTTGAGCGATCTCAGGGACGAACTTGGGTTGAGTTATCTGTTCATCGCGCACGATTTGAGTGTCATTCAGCATATATGCGACCGGGTAGCGGTGATGTATATGGGATCGATTGTGGAAGAGGCGGATACGGAGGAGTTATTCTCGCAGCCGTCGCATCCCTATACGAATAGCTTGATGGCGGCGCTGCCTGCGCCGGATCCCCACAAACCGTGGAATCCGAACTTGAGCGGCGAGGTGGGAAGACCGTCGGAAAGGGGGAGTGGGTGCGTGTTTGCCCACCGTTGCCCGTACGCCGATCAGATCTGCCATGATGAAACACCGACGCTTGAAACCAAGACAACTGACACGAAAGATACACATCTTGTCGCCTGCCATTTCGCAGATGAACTGCAACTTGACGCCTAGGCGACCAAATCCTCCGATTTCCCCTCTTCCCTTGATCGCTACTACCAACCGAACTGCGTGAGTCCTATTATAATCGAGAATTATGCAAAGCTATATTATCCATAGGCTCCTGTATTTCATACCAACCCTGATTCTCATCTCGATAATCTCGTTCGCTGTTATTCAAGCGCCTCCCGGAGACTTTGTGACCACACTGGTCGTGCAAATGGAAGCGCGGGGCGATCAGGTTGACGAGGATTTGATCAATGCCCTGAGAGCGCGCTACGGATTGGGTAAACCGTTATGGCAGCAATACCTTATATGGATCGGGAACATCCTGCAAGGAGACTTGGGCGTGTCCATGGCATACAATCAGCCGGTGTCGAGGATAATAATGGATCGCCTGCCGTGGAGTCTCCTTTTTTCATTTTCGGCGTTCCTAATCGTGTATTCAATCGGGTTCCCCATAGGATTTCTCTCGGCGGTGCGCCAATACTCGATTGCCGACTACGTCCTTACGTTCGTCGGATTCATCGGTCTTGCCATTCCGAACTTTATGCTCGCGCTGATTCTTTTGTGGGGGTATTTTGAAGCTACCGGGCAGGCACTGGTAGGTATTTTTTCGGTGGAATACGCCGTGGCGCCGTGGAGTTTTGGAAAGTTTTTTGACTTGCTCAATCATCTATGGATACCTGCCGTGATTATCGGCACAGCCGGTACGGCTGGGCTAATACGAATCGTCCGCGCGAATCTGCTCGATGAATTGAAAAAACTGTACGTCACGACTGCTAGGGCAAAAGGTGTGTCCGAGACGAGGCTTATCCTCAAATATCCTGTGCGGTTGGCAATCAACCCCGTCATCAGTAATATCGGTTATGTTCTACCGGCGCTGATAAGCGGAGAAGTGATTACATCGATTGTCATTGGACTTCCCACGATTGGTCCGGTGTTATTGCGCGCGCTTCAAACGGAAGACATGTTCTTGGCAGGTAGCATCGTGCTAATCTTGAGCGTTCTTACCCTGGTCGGAACATTGGTGTCCGACCTGTTGTTGGCTGTCATCGATCCGAGAATCAGGCATGGCGTGTAAGGCTTACTTAAGACCTGGCTCTCTCTTTTCAGTGTAGTAATAGAGTGATTAAGTCTCTCCAAAGCGGGGCAAGATGCCCCGCCTACCGGTTTCGGGGTGCAGGGAAATGGGATTACAGCATCTGAGCAAGTAAACGAATTGCCTATGCGTGACCGAACACAGAATAATGATGATTCTCAATCTCAAGTTGCCTATAGATTTGTTCATCAAGTTCCACCAGAATCATCGGCGTTTTCCAGAGCTTCTCAGTGGCAATTGATTCGATGGCGGTTCCTTAAACATCGGGTTGCGGTCATCGCACTCGGTGTGCTGGCTCTTCTCTATCTCTGCGCCTTGTTCGCCGAGTTCGTCGCGCCTTACGATCCCCGCAGCATCGACTCAAAATATACCCACGCTCCGCCGCAACGGATCAGAATCTTGTACAACGGACAACTCTCCTTGCCTTATGTCTTTCCCGTTGTGAAGGGACGCGATCCGCAGACGCTCGCGACGCAATACACCGAGGATACGGACACGCCATTGAGACTGCGGCTATTTATCCGCGGCGATTCCTACAAATTGTGGGGGCTGCTAGAGAGCGACATACATCTGTTCGGCGTGAAAAACGGAAGGTTCATGCCCTTCGGCGGGGATGCAGCCGGACGCGATATCTTCTCCAGGACAATCTTCGGCGCACGACTCTCGCTAACCATCGGTCTCTTGGGCGTATTCTTGGCGCTCCTGTTGGGAATTCTTCTCGGAGGGATATCGGGTTATTTCGGCGGGACCCCAGACCTACTGATACAGCGCCTTATCGAGACACTGCGAAGCATACCGACGCTGCCGTTATGGCTTGCACTGAGTGTCGCTCTTCCCGACCACTGGTCTATCCCCCAACGGTTTCTCGCCATTACGGTCGTGCTCTCCATCGTCGGGTGGGCGGACCTTGCCCGCGAAGTGCGAGGGAAGTTCATGGCGCTGCGAGAGGAGGGCTTCATTCGGGCGGCAGAATTGGGCGGCGCGAGCACGCGGAGACTAATCTTCTCCCACATGCTGCCTTCGTTCTACAGTCACATCATCGCGGCGACTACGCTAAGCGTCCCCGGGATGATCCTCGGCGAAACCACGTTGAGTTTTCTGGGTCTCGGATTACAGGCGCCGGCAATCAGTTGGGGCGTGCTTCTGAGCGATGCTCAGCATTTCCGGGTCATCTCCCAAACTCCGTGGTTCATGATTCCCGGTCTGTTTGTTATCGTTACCGTCCTCGCATTCAACTTCTTGGGCGACGGGTTGCGAGACGCGGCAGATCCGTATGCCAACTAGCTGAGGATTCTCTTGCCGCAGCCCCGCTGTTTTGATACGAGACGTGTTCTATATCCATTTACATGTATAATTGCCCGCAAAAGCAGACGCGCTCCCGTAACGCAAACTGTTAGTTTGCGCATGCCTCCGCTTCATTCAGATGTGAAAAACTGAAAAACGAGCCTCGGATTCAGTGATTCCGCATTAGAAGTGTGCACGCAGAAACACAAGCGAAACATCCGTAAATTGAGATCTCGACATGCTGAAAAGACCTGACTCGAAGATTTCGTCTCGCAAGCCGTCAAGGAACTTGTCTTCTTGGCGGTTGTTAAACGTCTTTGCGGCTTGAACGCCGCCATAAACATTGCCCGCATAGAAAAACAGTCCCAGCAGCCCCACCGGGATGGCTACGTCGTACTGCTCCTGATTGATGTAGTATGCCGTTCCCGCTCCGAGTGTTCCAATGACAGTTATTGATTGGAGGCCATCCAAAAAGCGACCGCTATACGCTTGTCCTAGCCCCGGAATTACCGCGGAAAGCAAACCACTGAATGTTGGAGAACGCTTGGGCATCAATTTGCTGCTTCTAACCATCCGCGTGAGCCGGTCGCTCGCCTCTGCAAACCGGGTATTTGGATATTTGACGGAAATCTGTTCCCACGTCTTTGAAGCTTTCTCCCAATCTTTATCCTCCATCTGTACGGTTGCAATCATAAACTGTGCTCGCGGCGCCAAATCGCTTTTGGGGTATTCTGACAAAAACCGTTGCAATGATCGAATCGCCACTTCTTTTTTTCCATCCAAGAGTTGGCATTGGGCGATATTGGATCGTGCGCGCTGCATCAGAGCGCTGTTCGGGTAGGTATCAATCAATAGCTGATAGGCTTGAATTGCCGATGCCAGTCTGCCAGCGTTCTGATAGGAGGCGGCGAGACGAAATTGCACAAAATCGCTATCGTCCTCAGTAGGAAATAGGAAGAGATAGCGTCGATATTCGTGCGCAGCGTTGAGATAATCCTCCTCCCGAAACAGTGAATCGGCGAAATCAAGCAATTCGCTTTTATTGAATTCTTGAGAATAGGCGATCGGGAGAAAGACGAGAAGCAATGTTACGGCGAGAGGAATAAGAGCGATGCGACAATGCGTTTTTGTCATTTTCTCGCTTGAGACTCGGAAGAGGCCCCAACATCCATTCTATGAAAAAAATGGATGTGACGACATCTGCATCGGTGGGGATACATGTCTTCAAGGTACGGGATCATAGGCAGATCCCTCAAACACGGGATAGTATTTATGACTTCCGCTATGACATCGCTGTAGTCGGTCGCTTGCCATCAGAAGACCCTTTAGACCGTAGCGGCGAATGGCTGCTAAACCGTAACGCGAGCAACTCGGCTGAAAACTACATACAGCTCCATCTTGATGCGTAATTACTTCTCGATGCAATCGGATTGGTAGAATTAATAGTAGCCGAAGACTGGCACTCACTGTTCCGATCTGTTGTTGCGGATTCGAGTCTGACGATTTCGATTCTGCCGAGATACGGAATGACACCGACTGGTAGGCGATATTTTGGGCAAGTGCTCTTTCCAACAGCGTTGATTTTAGCGTGCCAGAGATATCGGCTTGAATCGATATCGTGAGCAACATCAGAAAACCGCCCACAGCGATTATGCGGAGAAAACGGCGGGTGGAGCAAAACTTCTGAAAGATGATATCTTCAATGCGATTCGCCAATTTCGTCACTTTCTTGGTCGATTCGTTACAGATTCTGCAAATTTCCGGTTTGTTCTTTAATAGCCTCTTTCCCGAAATCGAAGATTTGGTTGCCAATTTCCAATAGGGAGGGACCGAAGCGGGAATTGTTGATTATCGTCTGTATGGATTCGTCTCCATAACGGTTCGCCAACATGAATGCAATGGCAAGCAGCACACAACTCGCTGTCACACCAAATGCACCACCAACGAGGCTGTTTATCCAGCCTAAAACGCCGGTATCAAGAACTTCCTGAACACGCCCAAACACTATGTCAATTACTATACTGACCACTAGCGTGATTACAATCACACTCACCCACTTTACAGCTCCCTGGTCTTCGATCCAATGACCCATAATTGGCGCGAGTACCCCCCATAATTGGTTTGCCGTAAAAAGGCCGGCAGAGATGGCAGCAATTCCCCACACACTACGCGTAAAGCCAGCTTGGAAACACTTGACGCCGCCCAAGGTCGCGAGCACGATAATCGCGATATCGAGTTTCACCACGGTCAATCACCTCTTTCCACAGGTGCATGATAGCTTCATCTGTTCCACCGAAGATTAGTTGAAACGCAACTTCAGGTGTGGCACCATTACCTATGCTACGAAGAAATTCGCAAATTCGGGGGAAACCATGTTCGTGAATCAAATACTCCACGAACGCAGTTGACTGCAAGTAAGCCAACCCTCGCCGATCAGGCGGTATGTTGCCAAATTGTTGTTGGAGTTCATCGAATCGTAAGAACTGGCATTTATGATATGCCTGCTGCAAGCGTGTTCTCTCAAACTTCATGAGAGGTCGAGCGAGAATCTGGGCAAGTCCTTCGTTAAACCACGCGGGGCACTGCCGGTGTGCCAATAAATCCACAAGTAGATGAACCCACTCATGGCGAATCAATGCCAGCAATAGCCCCGAATTTGGCTCTTCATAAATGCTGACGGCGAGTCGGATGTGAACTTCGTAGTCGGAAACCCCTGAAAAGAATAAGGTGTAATTAGCAGGTGCATGCTTTTGACTCTCCACTTCATCACGAAGCTCGACATCTTCAAGCATGATCGAGACTTCGCGTGTAGGGTAACATTGGAGGAGCTCGCCTAATTCACGGGAGGTCTGCTCAATAAGCTGACACAAGGACCACGACGTTTTCAACGAGATTGTATCGTCACACTCAAGAACGAAGCGTTCACGCCTAATTCTAGGGCAAGAGCCGGTGTCTGTAGACTCGACTAGAAGGTCGTCAGGCGGTTCCGAATCTAGGTTGCACCCCTGAAGTAACGCCTCGTAAACCTGTTTTTCTTCCTGTATACGCTCCCTGCGACGCAAGGCGGTTGGATAGTCCGGACTCAATTCCAACGCGCGATTCAGACAGTCTAGAGCATCCTCCCACCGCCCCACCATTTCGTACGATTTGGACAGGTCGGCGTATATCTCCGCGCGGGTGGCGTCGATTTCCAGTCCATTCAAGTAATGCCGGATAGCTTGAACGTAGCGACCACGTTGAAAACAGTCGGAAGCGCGATTGAAGTGCGTCGCTGCGACTTGTGTCTGATTCATTGGCGTAATTAAGAGAATTTAAGTGCTAAAATGTGGTAGGATTCTCCTCTCTTAATTAGACGCCTCAGACACGTAAAGCGATTAAAGAATAATAATAAAAACCCGACTGTTCACCGTGTTATCAAGATGACGGAAACAGTCGGGAATATGAAAAATCAACCGTTGTAGTTTGAAGAAAAGATACTTCAGTTTATGAGTGTTCGATGGCTATTACTTCGCAGATAATACCGCCGAGCTTAATCACAGCCCCCACATTTATTCTTGTGGGCACTTCAATGCGCGTTCCATCGACATAGGTTCCATTCGTGCTGTCCAAGTCTTTGAGATGTATATCCCCATTCGTCAGTTCGAATCCGGCATGGCGTCGCGAGAGCCTTCCCGTCGAGTCGGAAAGACGAAGTGTTGTTGTCGTGCCGCGCCCTACCGTAATCTCCCGAACGCTCACCGTATAGGGTTGTCCGATATCTGCGCCGGCTACCACTTTAAAGGTAACGTGAAATGCATCGTCTTCTCGCCGCAGCTCGGTAACTTGGAGCACCTGATCCCCAATGATAATTTGGGACGCAAGATAAATGGGTGTTGGGCTTGAGATTCGCTGTTCGTCGACATATGTGCCGTTGCTACTGTCAAGATCGGTAATATACAATTCTTCGTTTTCAATGCTCAATACGGCATGACTACGCGAGGCGCTGGCATTATGCTTCAAATGGATGGTTGAATCAACTCCTCGTCCAATCGTCATCTGTGCGAAAACAAGATTGAATTCACTTCCGACCTGATCGCCCTGAGTGACTTTTAACTTTAGGCTGCGATTTCTCACGGTGGGAGAAGAAATGTTGTTTGCGTCGCTGTTCTCTGGTTCCACTACAATTGTTTCGTCAAGAGAAGTGTCTGCTCCAGAGGGAATAGGCGAAGCGCCCGGAGTAGGGGGGTAAGCGAGTTCACTATCGCTCCCAACTTGATCGGGGCTATACACCGGTTCCATTGCGATGCCATCCATGCTCCATGACTCTGATTCCGGCAATTGCCGGCCAACGCTTCTCATTACCGCGTTCGCAATTCTTTCTTTTGCTCCCGGACGCGGTTGAATTCCCTCGGTCTGCTGGAACTGATAATGCGCGAAATCGACTAGTTCTCTTAAAGGTTCCAGTTCTGCCGATTCTTGGCAAGCTTTTAACACCTGTCTGTGCTTACGTGACAACTTTTCGCCTTTAAGCCAACGCGTGTAAATATCTAACATTTCGGCATGATGTACGTCATTCCCGCGTTCGTGGTTTGGCTTAAATCTTTTCCAAAAATTCATTAACCTATTCCTCCCATCAGTAAATCAACTGGATCCCTTTTCTATTTAAAATTTGGCGGAGTTCACCTGCACAGCGAAAGATCCAAATCTTCACCGTGCCTTCTTTACGCTGGAGAATGTGTGAAATCTCGGCGATGCTGCATCCTTCGATATGACGTAAAATCCATGCAAGCCGGTGATTCGGCTTTGTCACTTGAAGGAGAGCCTGTTCCACAATTTCCTGAACTTCTTGGGATTCGAGTTGCTTGTCAGGAGTTGGTTTGCTGTCTTCGTATTCGCTTAGTGGCACGTCAGCTTCGTCCTCCATGCTTAGAAGAGATTCGCGAATCCTTTCTTTCTTCCGTATTGCGTCAATAATAGTATTCTTCGCAACAACGTTTAACCATGATTGAAAACTCCCCTGATTGGTGTCCCACTTTTCGATCTTTTGCCAAACTTTGACAAAAATATCCAGACTAATTTCTTCACTGTCTTGGTGGTTACCTAGCATCCGGTAAGTTTTACTGTAAACCCAGTTGTAGTGCTTATCAAAGAGAGTCCGAAATGCGGCCTCATCGTGGTTCTTTGTAAGCTTTGCTAGGTCAGTATCTTCCTGAGCTGAGGGGTCGTCAATCATCCGGTGCACCAAAGCTCGTGTCCTCCTTTGCGCCGAGCACTTCAGACCCTGTTGCTACAACTTTCAACGCTCGTGAAGGACACGCGTTTCAAAAAAGCAAAAGGATTTCAAGAACATGAATCTCGCTGTTCATGCAATGGAAAAACTACGCAAGTAGCCACAATTGCCGGAATTATACCATCTGCATCGGAAAAATTCCATAATTACTTTTTGTGGTTCAATCGGATCAGGTAGTCATTGATTAGAACGCGGCGGCGGGGCCCTCCTGATTAGACTGGATCGCGGCGATTCATGAGATCGAAAAATTGGAGCATTAGATATACAAACTGAACCATAAATTCTTGCTACAGCATGTGGGCTATGGTATAATACTTCATCAACCAACAGTTGAGAACCAAGGTGCGTTTAGTTAGGAGAAGCAGAAGATGGCGTATGTGATTTGTGAACCCTGTGTTGATGTCAAAGACACAGCCTGTGTTGATGTTTGTCCCGTTGATTGCATTCATACCGTAGATGGCGACAATCAACTCTACATCAATCCGGATGAGTGCATTGATTGCGCCGCATGCGAGCCAGCCTGTCCTGTCAACGCAATCTTTATGCACGACGAGGTTCCAGCAGAATGGAATTCTTATATTGAAATTAACGAGAAATTTTTTGAGACGTTCGTTAAGCCCGACGCTGGCGGGGACGCCGCCGGAGGCGCCAGTGGAGACGGACAGACAGCAGACAAAAGGCAAGGGATTCCGGAGGAATTTGTCCAACTGCCCGATTTGCCGGGCTCCTCCATTCGCCCAGTTTTACGTCTGTTCATAACGCTTGTCCAACCGGTGCTTGGCGCATTTTCCGCGAAGTTCAAGAGTGAACTGGAAGAGCTGGTTGACAATTCGCGGACATTTAGCGCCGCCGTTTCAACTGGAATCAACTGTTTGATTAATTTAACACTTTATCCTGTTTTACTCTTCCTATTTGCCGTCAAAGGGCGAGGTATTGGTCTCTTTACGGCTGAAAGCAATTTTGTCATTTTCGTTGGCGTTGTGTTCGCGATGGTTGAAGGGCTTTATCGCTTCAAGGATGATTTGGTTTCTACAGAAAGCGAAGAAAAATCTCGATACCGAGCCGCATTTTACGGCTGGATACCATCATTTATTGCCCAGATGATTCTGTCGGCGCTTCAATCTACTATTGTTTCACAGCCAAGCGCACCGCGTTCGAGTGTGCCGGGAGCGGTTCTAACAGATGGCCCAATCTACTCAGACGACTTGAGAGAACGGTATCGTCGTTACGGGATGGTGAATCGTATACAGGAAGAATCGGATTACTACCAGATCGAAATCGAGTTTCCGCGCTGGGTTCCCGACTCCGTGTTTAAGAAACAGTTCGATCTGCCTGATCGAATGCCCGATTACGCATATCAGATCGATTTGGAGGATGACACGTTAACCGTCGAGGCCAAATTGGAGGACCCGCGTTTCTCTCAGGTTCTGGGACGCGCAAGTTCGTTTCCGAACGGGTTCAGGAATACGTTCCAAATCGAAGGACATCCGAACGATTATCGTGCGGATTTACGGGATAAGGTGCTTGAGATAATCGTTCCGAAAGTCGGAAAAACTGCTGACCTTGTGATTGAACAACCGGTGCATTACGCCAAACTGAAGGGATAGTAATCACAACAGACTTCGGTTCGCGGCGCGTCCGAGTAATTCAGCAAATCGCCATACTATTTTTATCCATTTCCTACAATGCGGAATCTAGAGTGCTTTCTAGATTCCGCATTTTCATTTTAGCGCATTTCATCGCGTGAATTCGTATGTTGAACAAGAAAATTCTCGTAGAATGGGACAGAAAACATCTTTGGCATCCATTCACACAGATGAAGGAATGGATGGAGGAAATACCGGTTATCGTTGAACGGGGGGAAGGGATTTACCTGATCGATACGGAAGGCAATCGGTATATTGATGGGGTCGCCTCAATGTGGACAAACATCCATGGCCATAACCGGAAAGAAATCAATGATGCCATCACGGCACAACTTAATAAAATTGCGCATTCCACGTTATTGGGGTACGCTAACGTTCCGGCGATTCAACTCGCGAAGAAGCTGGTAGAGATTACACCACGCGGGCTGAACAAAGTTTTTTATTCCGATGATGGCGCCACATCGGTCGAAGTCGCTTTGAAGATGGCATATCAATATTGGCGGCAGAAGGGAGAGCCACGACGGGAGGTATATTTACATCTCGACGGCGCCTATCACGGCGATACTGTAGGCGCAATGAGCGTAGGCGGAATAGACCTATTTCACGAGACGTTTGATGGACTTCTATTTGAAAGTGCCTCAATCCCCGCGCCTTGTGTGTATCGGTCGGTAGCTGGGCAGGACTCCGACACGGTAAGAGATTACTGTTTGGGTGAGATGGAAAGGGTACTGCAAACGCGCCAAGGCGAAATCGCTGCGATTATCTTAGAGCCTCTTATCCAAGGGGCGGGCGGTATGATTGTCTCGCCCACGGGATTTCTGAAGGGCGCAGCGACGCTAGCGCGGAAGTATAACACGCTTCTAATCCTTGATGAGGTAATGACGGGTTTCGGACGTACGGGGAAAATGTGGGGATGTGAACACGAGGAGGTCGTACCAGATATTCTGTGCTCCGCCAAGGGACTAACGGCGGGGTATCTTCCCTTGGCTGCAACCCTTACAACTGATGAAATTTATGAAGCATTTCTTGGAGACTACAGGGATTTCAAAACCTTTTTCCATGGGCACACTTTCACAGGCAATCAGTTGGGTTGTGCCGCCGCATTGGCAAACATCAATCTCTTCGAGGAAACAGACCTAATTGGCCAGATTCAACCTACGATTAAACACTTCAAAGATCGCCTTCAGGAATTCTATACCCTCGACCACGTTGGGGATGTGCGCGTCTGTGGATTGGCAGCCGGCATAGAACTGGTACGAGACAGAGATACCAAAGAGGAGTACCCGGCAGCAGAAAAAGTGGGCATGCGGGTGTGTCAAGAAGTATTAAGGAACGGCGCAATGTTACGGCCGCTCGTGAATGTCATTGTCCTGATGCCGCCCTTGCAAATCACTATCGCTGAACTTGATGGGCTACTTGAGATTGTATACAACGCCATCAAAAGGGTTACAGGCGAACAATCCAGTGCATGATTGCAAAATTGCGTTTTGATTTGCTTAAGGAATTCAGCCCTCGAGTTCCGCATTACCGAAGTCGAAATTCGTAAGGAAAGATGGCAATGTCGGCGACGAGTTTTTGATTTTGTTCCTGTGCAATTCGGAAGGACAGGAGTTTGTTAGCGATTTGGAACGGGCAAAAGGAGTGAAATCTTAAATTCCTGTAGAACGTTGCTGGTGGCCTATGGTCAGACGGTGGGGAATCAATTTGCGAAGTTTGCACTGCCAACAGCAACATTCTCCGCGGCGTCAGTTACCTGAATAGTTATTGTGTGAGCTCCGGTCGGAAGCGATCTTGTTTGGAGTAGCAACGTCTCCTTTTTGGAATCAAATATACCGTCCTCAGGAAAGATTACCTTCCAATGTTCGTCACCATCAATCTTGTACACCGCCTTTTGAATGTGACTTGATTCGTCCTCGGTGGTGCAGGTGATTTTGTAGGTTCCATTCCCATTGGCGGCAGCTACGACATCGCCAACCGATGGCTGCGTATTATCAATATCAAAAGGTTTGCTCATTTTCTCCGAGGATTTCGCCCAAGCCGGAGGGTTACTAAGTTTGTCCGTTGCTTCTACTTTGATGATATAACGTCCATCCGGCATTGACGTTGTGTCCCAGTTATAGCTAGTGGCTGTCAGTTCTTTCTTTAGAAGTTTCCAGTTCGCCTCATCGATCCGCTTGTAATAAACGGCAAATTGCAGCGTATCTTTGTTCAAATCTTCTATTTTCCATTGAACAGTCCACTGCTTTGACTGGTTTCCCGATCGTTTTGGAGGTCCGCTCTCACGGGGACGTGGGCTGGGCGGCGCTCCCGTTTCCTTTGGTTCGTTTCCGTGCTGAATTTCAACCTCTGTGAATCGAGGTTCAATGTTGGCTTGAGCGGAAGCTAATACAACTTTATTGAGCACGGGAGTTAGTGACGAATCGCTCGCCGTAAGCTTCGCACGCCATTGGATATACCGCGCCGACGGACTTACAATTTGACTGCCTTCGGGGGCGATCAATTCGTCTGACCACTCGCTCCATGTGTTGTCGGGCTTCTTGGTGTTGCCGGACCGTGTCGAGAAAGCAATAGATGTTCCTTCTTCCAGGCTTGCTTCCCACCGCAATTTGCCCCAACGAGATATGGCTCGGGTGTTGTGCGGTTTGGACTCAATAGTACCTTCCGCCTTATATTCTGTCATCAGTTCGTAGATTTTTGCGGAATTTCCCGTACCTAGTAACAGCTTGTCTGCGCTCGCTGCACGGTGTATGGCTAATATTTGGCTGGCATCGCATTTTCCCACGGAAATGAAATCACCGTCAATATCGACCCTGTAGATTTTTCCTTCGTCACCTGTCCCAATCAGCAACTGATCCTCACCCTCAAAAACCATAGATAGTATGAGTGGTACCGGGGCAGTCCAGATTTTCGACACAACACCATCTTTTCGGATCTGGTATATGTAAGATTTCTTTTCCTCAGGAGGGCCGCCACCCGAAGGCGGTGGTGGCGAGGGGCGATTCTGGCTGCCGGGTTGCGGCGGCGCCGATGTAATCGCGGCGGCATAAATATTTTCGTCCGCACCACCTATGAGCACAGGAACCTCTTTTTCAGCGGTTTGATGTACAACTGAAGCTTCGCCATCAACGGAGATACGGTAGATTATCCCTTTGCCGCCACTGCCAGCATACAGAGAGTTCTCGTGGTAAAGCAAACTCCTGATATTGGTCTCTTCCGAATCGAAGAGAATCGTGGCTTCACCGGTCGATGGAATCTTGTAGATTTTCCCGGCCGTGCCGGTGGCGGCGTAGAGATTGCCGCTATCGTCGAATGTCAATGCCCACACATACTTCTCTTCAGAACTCAGAATTGTCGTCGGCGGGACTTTCTCGCTTGTAATCTTGTAGATCAACCCGTCCGGTCCCGTCCCGGCATAAACATTATCGTTTGCGTCTACCGTTAGACTTAGAATCGAGACTTCAGGAGAATCGTAGAAAAGCGACGACTGGCCGTCCGGGGCGATCCGATAAATTTTCCCCTGACTTCCTGTACCGGCATAGATATTGCCTTTTGAATCTTCAGCGAGGCACCAAACGTAAATTTCTTCTTGTATCTCCACAAATTGATCGATTTTCCGTGCTAAGAGAACCTCGCCTTCGCTTGTAACCGATACGTCTTTGAGAGTGCCAGCTTCAAAGTGCTTCTGGCTGCTTTGCTCCCAGATTGATGTGGTTACCGCCGACAACGGAGTGATGCAATAAAGGCAGAGTACAAGAATAACCAAGATTAAACGAAAAGACATCAGGAAAGGGCCTCCTTTAAATCCATGTTGGGAAATCATGCCGACCGAATCATACCTCATGCACTAAAGAATTGGGCGGAAAAACAGATGAGATGCCGCATTTTTCAAAGTTACGGTGCGTTGTAATCGATGGTAAATCTTACAAATCTACTTCCGGAAATGACATGCGCTGTTGAAAGGTTTGCAACGTGTAGCGTGGTTCCCAGCGTATTGCCGCCCTCGCCAACCTGCGTGGCAGTACTCATTACCGACATCACCGATAATGGAAGGTTAGAGAACTCTTGGCCTCGCACCGTCATACCACGTTCCGCCGTGAAGAGTTCAAGGATTATATCGCTGTTGCTTTCGCCGCGTTGTAAAATCGCGATTAGTTGGTTGATGTCCGTTGGATGGTAATTCATGGGTGCCCGAGCCCGCTGAAAACTTTCATATGAGGTGGCGCTCGTAACGAGAAGTGTTGTTAATCCTTCGGGGGCGTCGTCCGGAATCGTGATGTGTCCCGTTTGAAAAATGGGGGCTTCCAAATATGGACGCAATGTAATCGTGACTTCAATGACTTCTCCGGGGCGATAGCGATCCTTGTTAATTCGAAGCGATTCAATGACAGCGGTTTTGCGCTTGTCTTCCAATTTTAGATTCAACTCTACCTGCTCTACGGAAACCTTAGTGTAGGTGTTCCCTATTAAGTTCGATAACGGAGCAAGCACTTGAAACATCGCGAAACCCGGTGACGAACTCGAGGAGTAAACATTTTTATGCGTAATCTTCCGGGAAACCAAGTTCGGCTGATCTTTGAGCGTAATCACTGAGTTGATATTGATAGTATGATCTCCCGTGCTCATTTCAACGGAGTCCAGAAGATTTAATGCGCCAATCATGGCGATTAGGGCAGAAAATCCTTGATGACGCATGGCATCAAATTGCATCGGGTACGTCCGTCCATCGGTAGTTTCTATGTTAGCTTGCACCGGAATATAACTAGGCGCGGATCCGATAGTACCTGCAATCGCGGCTTGTCTATCCTGCACCATTGTACCGATTGGTTTCGTCGGCGCTGCTACTTTGAAGGATCTCGCAATACTAGGCAAAATAAAATGAACATAACCCCCAGATACCGGTAGATTAACATTGCCCTCACCGAATGCGCTATGCCCAAAGGCAATCACTTGATCGTTTTCAATATACGTCATAGTTCCATAACCGAACATAGAGAAGTCGCCACGCGCGAATTCAGTGCCGATTATCTGCCCCGGTTCGATGGGGGCGTCCTTAACGGGCGAACCACCGCCCCCCGCTTGTAACGGGTGTAGTCGGTATTTCGCAAGAATAGGTGCTAGTAATGTCATCGCTTGGTGACTGATCGCGGAAAATGCCACAGGAACTTCAAGGCGGGCCGTGCTTGCAGCTAAAATTGGAACAGCGGAGGAAGTCTCAGTCAACTCGGCGTTATTCGCGCGACTCTTAGTAGGAAACGGCAGCATGTCAATTCCCTGTTCCGCACGATCAGCCTCGAAGCTAAACAGCGTTCCACCTCGATAACTAAGTTTTGGCGCCATTCCTCGATGTGTGACGTCAATCATCGATTCAATGGGCGTGAATCCCACAATAGTTGAAGACTCACGCTGGTTGAAGTAGCCGAGAGACAATGCACCCATGAGGCGTCCGTCAATAAAGCCGGGACTGCCGCTCATTCCACCAGCGGGGCCAGTTCGCTCAAAATTCTCTCCGATTCCCTTTACCCATATTACATCCCACTGCGGCGCGAAATTGTACTCAATGCTAACGACCTCAAAGTTAAATTTTTCTACCGTTATGCCGGAGAATACGGTGAATGCTTCCCCCATCATGCCGGGTTTAACCTCCGAGAGAGGCATAAATTTCGAGGTGTCCCACTTGACTTGCCCGTTTGCTTCTAGCCCTATCAGGCAAAATGCGATAATTCCAATAAGCCAAACCTTTTTCAAATTGTCCACCTTACTTTAAATTGTTGGTCGTTGTGGTTAAGATTTGCCATTAGTTAATGCTGAACCCGGCTCTTCGCAGGGACAGACAATAATAACAATTGCCCAAATCAGATGTCAACACCAAATCGGCGTGGACACAGGGGAATCGCGTCTGACGGGTTGAAAAGAGTTGGTTGTGAATAACCGTGAAATCCGGGAGCCAATCGGCGTTGGCACATCTGTTAGCCGCGGCGCCTTGATTTTTAGTTTTCAGCGAGTCGAGTGTTTTTCTCCAATAGCTCTTTTGCAGATGTCGACTCTGCCAACAGTTTGACGACGACAGACTTGGGGTCAGTGGGACATTCATATTGGCAGACGCCGCATCCGACACAACCCTTAGGTATCACTTGGATGCGGTTTTGTGTGTCAAGCCGAATGGCTGTTTCCCCGATTGGACAGCGGTCCACACAGTAGGTGCATTCAATCCCCTGTGTACGCAGGCATGTGTCGTGATTTACTTCCGCCAAACCGATCTGAATCTGATCGACCGAGAGTGGTTGAAGCGCACCACTGGGGCACACTTGCATACATGCGAGGGAGGTACAGACAACGCACGGCTGTATATTCGGGTCTATGTACGGCGTTCCGGAATGGTTTGAAGCGTTACTTTGGTAAACCTGGATGGCTTCGGCGGGACAACTCTCAACACAATTTCCACATCGCTCGCAGGTCTCAAGAAACGCTGGTTCGGGAAGGGCACCCGGGGGACGTAATATCGGTCGGTCAAGGAGCTGATTGGGGGAGGAATCTGGAGTGGTGGGAAGATACTCGCCAATTCCCTCGTCCAAGTATCCTGCAACATGCCGAATAAATTTGCTGGCAGCCTGCTTAAAAAAATCGCGCCTTTCAGACAAGGTTGAATCGTCGGATTTCGTCATTCCCGATGTCCTTGGTTCGACTTAGTCCTTGTCTTCCTTTTGTTCCTTGGGTATCCGGTAACTGCACCTATGGCTGCCGTTCATGAGATGTTCTTCGCGGTGTATCTTCTGGCCCAGCGATCGACGGAACAGTGCCAACTCCGTTTCGCACACATGGGGGTATTCTTCAGCAATGCTGACAATTGGGCAGTTATGTTCGACCAGCAGATAGTCTCCGTCATCTTCGGAGAACTCCGCCATGTAGCCTTCTTCGTCGCGGATTTCGGCGAGGATTTTCACTTTCTCACCCAGGCTTTTACCCTCAAGGCGTCTCGCATAAGACTCCGTGTGGGATTTTACTCGACCCCGTAATACTTTGTTAATAAGTCCGCATCCATCAAGTCTTCCCATCTCTTGCAGCAGATTGAGGGCGAAACTTTCATAACTTAATGGAAAAAGATTGTTCCCTTTTTCCGTTAGTTGATAGATATGGATTGGACGACCCCGCTTTGGTTTCTCCCTATGAAATTCAACCAAACCGTCTTTCTCCAGAATTGCGAGATGTTGCCTCACCCCCATTGAACTGATACTGAGAGCTTCCGCCAATTCATTCACGGTCATACTGTATTGAAGTTTAATCAACTTCAGGATTTGGCTGCGGGTTTCTTGCATTTGGGGTTTCTCCGCCTTAGGCTTGAATCTTGAATCCACGAGAATTCCCAAGGACGAATCAATTATACCACAAAAATCACGCAATGAGAAATTAAACTGTCGAAATGCGGCCAAGTCGGAAGGGAAAACCCTTAAGGAACGCCGAATTAGACGACGTTTTGGTTGATATTTTTATCATTGGTGTCTTGTCGAGCAAGTACCGTGCCGGCATCGCTGCTTAGCCATTAGGGTGAATTGCGTTGACAGCCCCGGCTTATCTCATTAAGCTATTCGATGTATACAATTCGATAATCACCGCTGGGGTATGAGTCGCGTTTCCGATTCGCGAGTCTTTTTTCGAGAACTGCATGAATGTAAAATCCTCAGATAGAATCCTTGTCACACAGACGGGCGGCTGGATCGGTGACATGATTCTTCTCACCCCTGCCTTGAGAGCGTTGAAGCGCGCCTACCCGCGATCCCATCTTACACTACTGATTCGGCCGCTTGTCGCAAACTTGATGAAAACCTGTCCGTACGTAGACGAGGTGATTATCGACACGAAGGGAACCGGAGTTGATCGTGCCAGGGAATTCTTGCAGCTTTTGCGCCGCGTCCGGCGAGGTCGATTTAATCTTGCAGCTGTCCTGCATCCGACTTCTATTCGCAATGCGTTGATTCCCTTCTTGACAGGCATATCCTTGCGGGTCGGTTCCAACGTTGGCGGAAGAGGGATTCTGTTGTCGATATCCTGCACGGATGATACCACTGTGCACGAAGTGGATCGTTATCTTCGAGTGCTCCAACTACTCAATATTTACGAACCGGCGTCCGGCTTGGAGTTCTGGCATACGGACGATGACCGCCGCGCCGTCCATCAATTACTGGGCGGTTGCAACGTCGGTCCTGAAGATCGGATCATTGGCATTAATCTTGGCACGACATGGAGGACTAAATCGTGGGCGTTGGACAGATTCGCGGACGTGATTACGGGAATACAAAATCGATTTGAGGGTGCAATCGTGCTGACGGGCTCAAGTTCAGAGGTCGGACTAGGGAAGGCGCTGCAAGAGCTTATCGAAATTGAAGTAATAAACCTCATTGGAAAAACCACTATCTTGCAACTCGGGGCACTTATTGAACGGTGCAACCTTTATCTGACGTGTGACAGCGGACCCATGCACATCGCTGCTGCTGTCGGCACGCCGACAATCGCGCTATTCGGACCGACTAACCCTCAGCGACACCGCCCGTACGGCGAAGGACATCATGTGATTGAGAAAAATGTGTCGTGCCGTCCCTGCTACAAGCGCAAGTGTATGCGGACAGATGCTCCGAATCTGTGCATGACGGAGATTCAATCATCGGACGTGGTTGAACGCATCACGTCTTATTTTGATCTTTTGGATACGCCATCATGACAAGAATCCAAGCCATCCTATTTGACTTTGGCGGAACGCTTGACGGAAATGGGCTGCATTGGCGAGAGCGTGCCTACCGATTCATTCAGAGTAAGTTTCCGCACGTGAGCCGTGAGGAGTTCGATCAAGCGGATCGCGCTTCCGTGGAAAACTTCGTGGCGAGCGGCGATGGTCGAAGGTGCAACCTCAGGCAAACCGCGGATGCGATTTTTACGGGCATTTACGAGGGACTAGAGCTAGATTCAAGAATCAGGGATTCATTTCTTCACGATTTCTGCCGCGATGCGGAAGAATGGTTGCATCAGAATCGCCGATGGCTTGCGTCGCTTCGGAAGAATTACCGGCTTGGCGTGATCAGCAACAACTTCGGGAATACAAAGGGCTGGTGTGACGACTATGCGCTTTCGCCGCTGCTAGACGTTATTGTTGATTCTGCGGTCGTCGGCACCAAGAAACCCGATGGTGGTATTTTTAGAGCGGCGTTGTCCGAATTGGGTGTTTCGGCAGACGAGGCAATCTATGTCGGGGATACCTATTTGGACGATATGGTGGGCGCAAAAAGCGTGGGCATGTGGACGGCGTGGCTGGTAGGTGACCAGCCCGACACCTGTCAAGAGTCGTCAGCCGCTGATTACCAACTATCACAGCTTCAGGATTTGAGTCAGTTCTTGCCGAATCACGATGGGTAAGTCAGTGGACTAGGTTATTTTCGATTGGATACGTTGGCTAGAATCGGATGTGATTGCCTTCCGTTGACCGAATTACCGATTACTCAAATCCCGCCAGTTTCCACACCTTATCCATTGCCCGCGCGGTGGCGTTGGCGGCCTCCTGCGACTCCATAGCATAGACTTTCTCACTCAACGGCTCCGGCACTACGGGCCCGTCATAACCGATGTCGTCCAGGATCTGGAGTAACTCCGGGGCTGGAATCACGCCGGTTTCGCCGGGGAGGCATCGGACAAGGTCCTGCTGATCATCGCGTTCGATATCAGCGGGGGCGTCATTGATGTGGACGTAGACGAGGTCATCTTTGTCGAGTTTCCTGACATCGTCGAACGTGGCGTGGCTCGTATACCAGTGCCACACGTCGAACAGTATGCCAACGTTGTCGGTTCCGATTGCGGCGGCAAGCCCGAGCACCGCGTCCATAGTGTGAAGGAATAGGAACGTCCCATCCGCTCGTCTCGTTGCGGGGCCCACGAACTCCAAGCCGAACCGGTGCCCATGCTCCTTCAAAATCTCTGCCACGGGCCGTAGGCAGTTGACGTGAAGATTCCAGTTTTCCTTAAACGGCAATTCGCCAGAAGGAAGGATCCAAGTTGTTACGCGAAAGCACCCAAGCTCCGTGGCAAGTTTTGCCAATCGCGGTAGATTCCTGAGATCTTCATCGTATTCCGCTTCGCTGTCGCGCCAGTTCAAAGGGAGTCCCCATCCCCCCACTTTCAACCCGGACGCGGACCAGAGATCTTTGACGTAATCCACGGAATTTGCCTGTGCAAGCCCGTCGGCCTCACGAATCTCTAGGTCCATACCCTCGAAACCGGCATTCTTTGCCAACTGTAGACACTCCCGCATTCCTGCCCGGATGCCTACGTTGCCGGGATGTAGAGCCTTGAACATAGAAATCCCTTCCTTACACTACAGTGGTTAGCCGATTAGTGGGTTAAACAGGTCTATTCCTGTTCCTTCGAATGTCAGTGTAAATCCTAAGGGCGTATAGCGCGGACCATCAATTGTTACTTGAACCGTTATGCCGTTTCTATGAAATGGGAGTGAATTGATTACGTGGATGGATTTAAGAAACCTGATTAGAGCAAAATTATCAAACCTGTCTCCGTACAGAGAAAATGGGCGGTATAATCCAGACATCATATGCACCATTATTCCTGCGGAATGGTGCTGCCTACTCTAAGACCGCCGCAACTCGCACCGGAGATCCGTCTCTGCCCGTGATTTTCAGAGGCAGAGCAATAAGGTGAAACTCATCCGCGCCGATTAGATCAAGGTTCGTCAAATTTTCAACGATTATGGTATCGTTGCCGAGTATGATGAAATGCGATTCATTCGGCGCTTTGTCAACAGACGGCGTGTCAACGCCGACAAGTTCCGTGCCACAATCCACCAAGAATTGAGCGGCTTCCGCCGTGATGACCGGAAAATCGGTGAAGAACATCTCCTTTCCCCAGTGAACCGCCCAGCCGATATTGAGAACCACCCTGGGAATCGCGCGAATCTTCTCTTCGTAAGGCTCGAGGTCTGCCGGTGTGATTTCGGCATTCGGTGCTTTGTCAGACAGGTCAATGAGCAGCGTGCGTCCCACACACCGGTCCAAAGGTATCTGATCGATCGTCGGGTGATGCCTGTAGAAGTGGAAGGGGGCATCCATGTGCGTGCCCGTGTGGACAGAGGTCTTAAACGTGCAGGAGTTCCCATATCCCGGCTTGCCCGCAGGGTGGTTCTCGGGGATTTCCGCGAGAATGCCAATTTCAACAGGCGGATTGCCGGGGAATGGGGGTGTTGATTCATCCATGGGATAGGTCAAGTCAATGATGTTTTTTGCCATAACCGGTTCCTTCAGTCAATGAATTATTCATTCTTCCCAATCCGAACGCTGTATTAACCCCATCTTACCTCGGGCGGGTCGAACAGAAAGCCGTGGAACAGTTTACGTTGCTCGGGCACTAGGCGGTTGTTATAGAAATCCTTGGAATATCCCCAATGCTGGTGAGAACCGACCATCCACGGTTGTTCATAGGCGTAGTAGAGAAGTAGTCGGCAGCCATCGGGATTGGAAAATGGACCGGCGGAGTGCCACAGTGCGTTATGAAACAGGATAGCCGCTCCGGGCGGGGTGCAGATTTGGATTGCACCGGGGAACAGATCGGGCCGCTTCACGTCCTCTGCATCGGGGCTGTACGACGCCTTGTGACTCCCGGGGACGACGGCGATATTACCTTGTCCGGGGGTGGTCATGTCGTTCAGATAGTAGCCAATTTTGAGCTGAAGAAGTGGAATAGGCGTGCCGAGATCCCGATAACCGTTGTCATGACCATCAATGTGCCAACCCATCCCGCGTCCGAGTTGATCGCTGCCATATTCCGCAAACGCATCAGAGGAGTGGTGGTGAGGACGTTCATTGAGCAACCCGGTCACGTAAGGCATAATCGGGGGCCAATCCATCATCTCGAGAAATAGCGGATCATCGTCCAAGATGTACACGATGCGCGCGCTGCGCTCACCGCTGATGTTTGTATGTCCCGTATGCGGAATGCCTTTTTCCTCCAGTTCACGCCGCCGTGCAACGACGCGAAGCAGCGCTTCTGTTAGCGCATTCACGTGGTCTTCCTTCAGGAAGTCTTCCAAAATGAGATAGCCGTTGTTATCGAAGAAAAAGCGGTCCGCCTGGGTCGGGCCGGACACTTCTGCAACACTTGATTCATCTGAGGAATCATGAGTGGACTCTGTCTGTGCCATCTTAAGGCTCCTCCTCAAAACTTAATTTGCGACTGTTATGCTTGCACAACGCCTGGCGCATCAAAGTAACCTACTTCGGTTAGACGATCAATCCAGCATTGACGGGCTGGGCTGTCTGCCGGATTGAACACCCACTCTTTCGAGTAAATATACTGACGATTGGGTCTGAACGACTTGATTCCCGCCTCGACATTTCGCGCGCCCTGATTCCGGAGCGCTTCAAGTTCTTCGGGGTTCTTGGGATTGGCGTAATACACAACTGTGCACATCTGGCGGTCTTTACTACCGCCAAAGGACGCATGCCACAATCGAATATCGAACGCTACCACATCTCCGGGTTCCGAGGCAAGCGCGGTCGCCGGGACGGACTCCACAAGCATAGCACGTACCCCTTAAGCAAACTCATCGTCATTCGGCAGACGATGAGTACCGGGGATGACGCGCAGGGCGCCCGTATCCGCGTCTACCGTCTGCAAATAAAAGGCAAACTTCACGCCGTATTGGTGAACGGTAGCGGTATCACGGTGCCAATGGGTGTTCCCGGTGTACCGGTTTCCATCAACAACGACACCGAGCACATCATCTCCGTAGAGTTGCTTGGCAACAGAAAAGAAGCGACCGTCCTCCATCAAGCCGGCTAGAAAGGGCGTGTCCTCATCCATCATAGGCGTCCAATGGCGCGCGGATCCGTCGTAGGGAGTATGCGAGTATTGCTCTGCCAGCATGTGGTCAAACTCAAGTCTGATGGTTTCGAGTTCTTCCGACGAAAAGAGTTGCTTCAGGACGACATATCCGAAGGTATTGTAGAAATCACGCTGTGCGTCCGTCAAGCCGCCGGATTCGGTGGATTTGTTCATATTTCACCCGATGTGATATACCGCCCACGGTTTTGATGAATCACCGCAAACAGTATAAGAGATTCATCCGGTTTTTTCAACCCTTGTTCTCGGCGTTCTACAATTCATGCCTGCCTTCCTCCTATAGACTAGGGCATGAATCGATACATCGGCTGCTGGATGGAGATGCCGAATAGTGTCCACGCGGCACCCATAATGAATTCGCCCAGAATCAACCCCATAAAGAAGGGGAGCGCCTGTCTGTGTGTCTGAATTCCTCTGAACTTAAGGACAATCAGTTTTAACCCCCATCCTACGAAGATAGAGAACCAGTACCAATTCATGTTCCACTCGCCCAACGATAACGCGTATCCTGCCGGGTGAAAGGGCCACCAAAAGAACCGGTACCGGAGCGCCATGAGCAGCGCGGTAAACCCACTGCCCGTTAAAGCGGCGGCAATGCCTTTTGCATCCGGCGGCGACGGATTGGAGACCCACTGTGCCAGGTCGTCATAGTACCAGCGGCACTGGTTCTGCTCGCCGTAAAGCGCTCCGCCGAAGGTATAGGCTTGGGCATAATACGACCATGCGGATGACAGTGTTCCGACAATCACTGCAAGAACAATTGCCCACAACAGTGTGCTGCTCTTCATGCTTCGCTGCGCGGCTATGGCGAACCCCTCAAGCAGACTCGGCATCGGGTGGTTTCGATAGGAGCGGTTGAATCCGCGGAAAAAGCTGAAAAGCGTCAGTCCCGACGTGCCAACCCACCGCGGTCCAAAAAACGTCGTTAATATTGTTGTGGGTTGCGTAAAGACATGATGGGATGGGGGACCGGCTTCAGCCCGCACGCGCGTAATCGCGAATCCGAGCGCGAAGAACAGGAAGAAATAGGCAAGAATCGGTAGCAGCGTCACGTTGGCTATCCAGCAGAACCCAATTAAGAAGATGCCCGCGAACAGGAGTCCGATGAGTGTGGTTCGGGCGGAGATTGGTTCGTCTCCATGCGGCTTTCCTGTCCGACTTGCCGTCTTGAGTTGCTCAAGGAAATATTTCCTGCTAGTCCACGCGACCACCAGCGCCAAACCAACCCATGCTCCCGTGGATTGATCTTCGGTGTACGGAAACTCCGGGATACGGGTAAGCCCTAATGCATCGCCGACAATGCGCGTCAGCTTGCGAAACAGGTAGAAGAACCAGATTGAAAACGAGAGATCAATCGGAATGAAAAAACTCAACCCCACGGTAAATGGGAAAACGGCAATCGGTGTCGAGCCGATCGCGGAAAACGGTTTCATATCAAACAGGGTTCCGATGTCGTACCACGAGCCGCCAAGACTTGGTACCCTGGGAAAGAGGAAATGCAGACCGTTGACAAGGTTGATGACGCCGGCGATACAGAAGCCGACCCACATCAGCCTGTTTTTGAAAAACCTTCCCTCTTCCGCTGTCATGGCTGTTGGCATCCTGATAATAGGATATGACAGTTTCTCGTGTCTAGTCCACTGCGCCCGAACCAGCACGACAATAAAAAGCATCGCCAGAGTGAGAATGATGAAGAAGACGGACCACCATAATATTGGCGGGAACCATAGAGCGAGGTGTTCAGCGATATGGAGACTCGACTCCCCTTGATAGAAGGAGGTGAGACTGCTTTTGTCCTTAATCGTTAGCCAATCGGGTATGTACGGATGAAATATCGCCCACTCGTTCTCGGGTGTGCTGAACCAGATAGGATAGGTGACCATCGGCCACAGAATCTGGAGGGTGTCGTGTCCCGCTACCGCCGATGCCACGACGAGCATGATGTACAGTGCCAGCAGTTCCACGTTGCTGAATGCCAGCCGCACCGAGAATTGGCGAAGGCAATAATTCACGCCGATAAGCACCGTAAGGGCGAAGATGGCGTTGAAATACAGGCTCACAATCGTCGGAAAGCTCTGCCCGGTGACATATCCGCCGGCGCCCCAGTTGGCATTGAGCCAAGATGAGTTAGCGATAATCAGAGGGATCGCGATTATAAAAACGTGAGTGCGTATTCTGCCTTTTTCCAATGCCCTTTAGCTGTCCTAATCTTCTGCTGGTGAATTCTTCCCTGGCTCTAACTCGGTCTCTTTCAAGATATGGAGGATGCCGACTCCTGTCGGTACATAGTGTTCTTTGACGTACTGTCTAACCGCTTCCGACGTGTTTTGTAGATCGCGATCGTATACCACAATTTTTGGCTGTTTCTGACGCATCGCCGACACGATGTCCGTGGAGAGTTCTTTTTCCGTCATCATCATGCGAACCCCGACATGTACGAAGTGATAGTAGTATGTGTGTTGCCTGAAGACACCGGATCCGTGAAAGCCGTCGATCACATAATCGTCTTCCGTGGTGTTGTCCAGTACAAACTGAATCTCCTTCAGCGTTAATGCGTTCGTGCGCTTCACCTGCGATGCGACTTCACTTAGAGGGTACATAAAGATTCCTATGAGAAGTAGGAATGTAATCGCCCGTCGTATTGTATTGGAATTGTCGGCAGAATGCCGTTGGTGGAGGAAGACCGAAAGTGCGCCAAGCAACAGGCACGCCCATACCGAAAGATAGATGAGACCAGAATACGGGAGCTGGTCACCGGCAGGATAACAGGCATGGGAGCAGAGATTACCGCCGCTGGAACTCGAGAGAAACGGGAGTTTGGGATTGCTGTGGGCGAGTGCACAACCCAACGCCACCACCGTTGCTGCGCCTACCAAGCAATAGACGACGAGATCGAGTTTTCTTTTGCCGAGCATGTTCTTAAGCACTGTTATTGAGAGGCGGTTCATCATCGTCGAGACCGTTAATCCGGAGAAGACAGCGAGGAGAATGAGAAAGAACACAAAATACTGTCCATAGGCTTCGGGAATCACGAAAAGCGCACCAAGGAGTGCGTATGTTGCAATGACGGGGACGAAAGCCCCTTTTGCGATGTCATGTTTACATCTCAAACGATATGTGGCAATTGCCAGACCGGTGAAGCTGAATACCGAGAAGAAGGGGTTTCGTGCGACATTATACAACCAAAACGACCACGTTGCGCCGAGACCGGTGCTATGCCGCCATTGTAGGTTCGTGGTGAAATTCCTGTAGATGAAATCGTCCAGAGCGTGGTTTGCACCAAAATAGATACACGTCAACCCGGAAGGAATGGCAACCCCCAGAGCCATCCATGCGATCGCACTGACTGATTCCCTTAGGCTGTTCTCGGTGCGTCTATCAATAAGGAGCCACATCGCGGCAAGAAACAGGCCTATACCTCCAAACAACATCTTCGGCGTGCATAGGATGGCTAACGCTATGCTCCCACCAGTGAAGAGATAGAATCTGCGCTCTTTAAGCCTCGCTCCTTTTATGAGGAAGATTAGGGTAAGCAGCCAAAAAACCATGCCCGGCAAATCCGGCCGAGTCTCAATGGTTTTGTCCATGAACATCAGATTGTACGCGACAAATAACGCGCCAATCCAACCTGTATCTGTCCCGTAGGCCATTTTGCCGAGTTTATAAACGAGGTAGATGATGCCGCACGTGAATAGGAGCATGATTCCCCGGCTGTAGAATAACATACTAATGCTATCACCTACGATAGCGTAAACGGGGGCAAGCAGATAATACAGGAACGGGGTGTGGTGTTCAAAAAAGTCGCGGTACGGAACCATCCCGTGAACAATGGATCGCGCCGCGTGCAAGTGCTGAAATTCATCGGGGCAAAAACACCTTAAAAGTAGAATGGGTATTCTCAAGATGAGGGAGATCAGGATGAGCGCGAGAATCGCCGCGTGCAACCGGTTAATTTCTCTTCCGCGAAACCATCTTGAACATGTCTTTCTCACTTGGATTCCCCGCTAAGGCGTGCCATTATGATAATAATAACCAATGGCTTACCATCCGCATTATTTGAAGTTGAAAAGTTGAATTTCGTCGTTGAGTATAGGTATGACAACTCAACCTACCTCTTTGAATGAAATTCAGATAGAAAGACTTGATGATATTCCATTGTTGATTGGCTTACAACAGCAACTGGTGCTTGATGCTATCATAGATGATGTGATTCCTCGTCACTGGCGGCATCAAGGATTGTCGCTGGGTCAACTTGTTGTGGGCTGGAATGCCTACATTCTGTCAGAAGCCGACCACCGCAAGATAGCTGTTGAACGCTGGGGTGTCGAGCATCAAGCGCTGTTGTCAGAATTGTTTGGCACCCCCGTCCGTCGCACCGATTTCAGTGATGACCGGCTGAGTCAACTACTCACGGAGTTAGCTGATGACGCAGCGTGGCGCTGCATTGAGCAAAAACTCTGGCGTAACAGTATCTCCGTTTATCAACTTGTACCTGATCGAGTTCGGCTGGACGCGTCTCGATTTAGTGGCTATCATACCCCTTACGATGATGGGTTGATGCAACACGGATACAACTCAGACACGCCACAACTTGCGCAAGTGAAGCTGATGGCTGCCAGTATTGACTGTGGAACATCGGGACACCTGCTTTCGACCGATGTGGCGTCGGGTGAAAAAGCGGACGCCCGGTTGTATCTACCGACGATTGACGATGTGCGTCAGATGGTTGATGAATCCGGGCTATTGTATATCGGCGACAGTAAAATGAGCGCCATTGAGATTCGCGCCGAACTGGCACGAAAGGGAGACTTCTATTTAGTTCCGTTAGCGAAAGTCGGCACTGTTCCGGCGCTCTATGAGCAATGCCTGGCGCCCATTGTTTCTGGTTCACAGCCTGCGACATTAATTTACTCCTCCGATAATGAGAGCCAATCGCCGGAGCTTATCGCAGCCGGGTATGAGACAAACCGTTCTCAGACAACCACTCTGACTTCGGGAGACACCGTTACTTGGCAAGAGCGCATCTTGGTGGTGCGTTCCTTATCCAAAGCCGAAAAGCAGTTCGCTACTTTAGAACGAAACCTTCAACAAGCGACAGAAGAGATACTTGCCTTGACACCAGACCCCGGACGTGGACGACGGCAGATTTGCACCGCAGCCGAGTTGGAGCAAAAGGTTGAAGCCATAAAAACGACGTATCAAGTCGGTAAGTATCTCCATTATACTGCCGAATGCGAAGAATCGGTAAAAACGCGTTACATCGGTCGTGGACGCGGAGGTGCCAATCGCCGAAAGAGGGAGATTTGCAGCGTTCGCTATCAAATCACACAAGTTATTCGAGATGAGCGGGCGATTCAGCAAGCATACTGTCAGATGGGGTGGCAATTGTACGCCACCAATCAACCCCAAGCGCATCTACCGCTTGATGAAGCGATTAGACTTTATCGTGCCGCTCCGCGCATCGAACGCCATTTTCATCTGTTTAAATCCGCTCCGATAGGGATTTCACCGATGTATGTAAGAAACGATGACCAGATTAAAGGACTGGCTCGACTGCTTTCGCTGTGTGTCCGACTTTTGACCTTGATTGAAATTGTCTGCCGACGCCATCTCGAAGCACATCGTCAAACTTTGCCAGGACTGTACCTGGACAACGCAAACCGTCGCACCGCCAAACCGACAGCAAAGCGACTTTTACGCGCTTTCCGTGGTATCCATCGCGTGCGATTGCCAAATCAGGTCGCATCTTACACCACCCCACTGACCGATTTACAACAACAGATTCTTTCAATGCTTTGTATCCCCGAGTCTGTTTACCAAGCTAGAGCGCCTGATTCACACCACTCGTAGCCTTCGCACGAACATGCAGACAAACACTAGCCTAAGTCTGATACGCATAATTCAACTTTTACTCATCCGATAATGCGGATGGTAAGAATGGTGCTAGTATATGTAGTATTTAAATCATAAATGACATACTATATACTGACACGATGATGTGCGATTATGCGCGGTTGACAAATGTTGCGCCTACCTGACCTGCTAACAACCTAGATATAGTATGTCATTGAAAATCATGTACCAATTAACTAGCACCAAAGGTTAATACGGCATTAAGGTGTTAGGGATTGTATTAGCAGTAAATAGTCGGAGCGGTTGGAGTTGAAACATTTCGGGTAACTGTTTAGTGCATCGTTTGGTTCGTAGTAGTAATCAAGCGACTGAATAGGGAGCGCGATAGAGATCCTATCATTGCACGTCTGTTCTGGGCATGTAAGCCCCCGATTCGTCTGAATTAGCATTGTACTTCCCTACTCGGTGCGTTCCCCGCCCCCTGCTCGGTCTGGATTGGCAAATCCAGACCGGTGTACTAAACAGTTACCATTTCGGGAACGTAGATCCGCATTCCCTACGAGGACGCGCTATTTAACTGACAATCTTTCCATATCCGTCAATGCCAGAAGGCATACACGGGTACATTGAAAAGCATCCCGATCAAACTCCATCCGCCTCCGATGATGAATTCCCCTAGTAGTAAACCCGAGAAGAAAGGGATTAGGTTTCGATAAACTTTAAGCCCGCCATATTTTAGCGCTATCCACTTAACGAACCAAGCGATGATAAAATTGATCCACATCATTCGCACGGTGTAGTCGAGCAGGATCAGGGGGTAGGAAATCGGATGAATGGGCCACCAGAGAAACCGACGCATGGCGGCGAGGAACATGGTAAAGACAAAACCAAACCCCATCGCGATCGTTTCGTCAATCTTGGTGTCCGTCGGATGGTGCAGCCAGCGCTGCGTCTTGGCGAAAATCTCGCCGGCAAACCAAAAATCGTTGCCGTGTTTATACGATCTATCCAGTATAATCCAGAACCCCAATACTGCGCCAAGAACACTGGAAAGCATCATCACATATACCAGTCGCTTGGCGCTTACTCCCGTCCTCTCCGCCATCTTGAACCCTTCCAACTGATGGGGCATGGGTTCATTTCGCTGGGAGCGAGTAATGCCGTAGAACAACGTGAACATTGCGATGTTCGGCGATCCGACACGACGTGATCCAAAGGCGGACATTACCATCTGGTCGGCAGAGGCCGACCACACGTCGTGCGAAGGGGGACCCAATTCTGCGCGCATTCTTGCAATCCCGATTGCCATCACGAAAAAGAAGAGAAAAAATAGGGCGACGACCCATAAAGTAATGCCGGCTTTGAGACAGAAAACAGCCAAGAAAGCGAATCCGAGCAGCATTCCCACGAATGCCGTTCTGTAACCCATCGGCTCCGACGCATCGTCGTCGCCTCCCTTCACTCCGAGAATTTTCCTGCCCGCCCGCAATAGGTGCCGCCTGCTCTTCAGTATCGCCAAGACCCCGAGCGCAAAATATCCGCCCGATGTCTGTTGGCTGTGATAGGGCAGTAGTTCTTCATAAAACCCGATATAAAATTGACTCGGCCTGATTCCGAACGCGCTGAATGTTACCTTCAACACCTTTTGAAACAGGAACAGAAACCACACGGAGAAGGAGAGATCCAACGGCAAAAAGAAAGCCATCCCGATGCTGAATGGCATCAGTTCGACCCTGAGAATACCTACGGCGCTCCAAGGTTTTTCGGTGAAGAATTGGTGGATTGTTAAACCGCGGTTGGGGATTCCGGGGATATTAGGGAATAGTGCATGCAATGAGTTCAGCGTATCAAGGCATCCTGCGGCTATGAAGGCAATCCAAAAGAGCTTGCTTCTGAATAACGCGAGTAAACCGCCACTGGTGGTTACGGCAATCGGGATTTGAATGATGGGATAGGCGAGTTTTTCCCGTTCTACCCACTGTTTCCGCAAAAGGGTGTTAAAACATAGCGCCACCCACGCAATGCCGACCAAAAATGCCGACCAAAAAAGTACGGGTTTGAGCCATACGCTGATAAATGAGGACTGATAAAAACTTGAACCCCCTACGTAATATCCCTCAAGCGCCTTCATGTCGGACACTGCTAGCCAACTAGGAAGGTAGGGACCCAATAGCTGCTTCCACTCGTTCTCCGGCGTAGAGAACCAAAACGCATGACCGATGACGGCGGAAAAAACCTGAGTTGTATCAAATCCACTCATGATTGAAGCCAAGCATATCATGATGTAGATTGTCAAAAACTCAGCCTGCGACAAAGCGAATCGAGCAAAGAACCGCCGGAGAACGAACGTGTTGAATAACGTCAGAAAGAAAAGCGAAAATACGGCGGTAAAGATGAGGGAGAGAGTCGTGGGCGTGTTGCTCGAAATCTCGCCCTGCCGAATACACCAATAACAGTTCAGTGGAATCAGTATTAAGGCGATACAGACGGCTCTTGCAGTGACGCCTGTTTCTCTATTGTGTTTGTTCTCGGGCATATGCGCGGAAACCCTTGAACTGGATGCACTTGACAGGTCCCTTTGCAAGGCGAACGAAGGCTCACGCTCTGACTCGCAGTTCGAGGTGTTGTGGATTGCAGCGTCCGCTTGTCAGCGATTTTTGGCTAAGAGTGCACGGCATCGTCCTTCTTACCAGCCATCATTCACTGCCCGCCGTGCGAGTAGAGGACAGAAAGAGGCATTACAGGCGATGTATTCCTACCGGCTCCCCTTGATGATCGCCCATTGGGTCGGCAGTTTTCCTCGCGGCGAAACCGCTAACGTGTTGGGAAACCAGGAAGGGGCATAGTCGCCTGCCGCGTGGTTCGTAAGCCTAAGCACGTTCTCTCCATCAGGGTTCATCACGTAGATGTCATAATCTCCGTCCCGATCAGAGCTAAAAGCAATCTGCTCTCCACTCGGTGACCACGCAGGTTGTCTATCGTTTGCTGCATTGTTCGTCAGACTCTGTATACCTCCGCCATCTACGTCAACGCGATGGATTTCCCATGTGAAGTTCTCTCCATCTCGCGAGGCGAACACAATGCGTTTTCCGTCCGGTGACCACGAGGGGGATGTATCATGGGCAGGGGGTTTTGCCAGTAGAACGGGATTGGTTCCATCAGAATTCATCAGCCAGATATCAGACCCGCGACCACCTCGCGTAGACTCAAACGCGATTAACCGGCCACTTGGTGACCATGACGGCGCCCAATCATACGGCGATCGATTCCATTCATCATGAGTCATTCGCCCTAAGTTGCCCCCATCAGCATCCATCACGTATATGTCGCCAGTTCCAACCCGGTTGGACGCAAAAGCAATCCGATTTCCGTATGGAGACCAAGTGGTCAGTCCGTCAACCAGGGGTTCCTGAGTCAGTCTAATGACGTTACTACCATTCGCATCCATCACATAAACTTCCCAGTTTCGATCAATGTTCATTGGATCATCTCGCAACGAACTAAACGCGATTTGTCTGCCGTCCGGCGACCAGGCTGGACTAGAGTCGGTGTGCGGGTGATTGGTGAGTTGAATCACGTTGCTTCCATCTTCATCCATCACATAGATGTCCAAATCTCCGTCGCGAGCCGACGAGAAGGCAATCTGCGCCTGAGCGCCCCGCGCGACACTCATCAATGCCACAGCCATAATCAGAACAAAGGCAATGCGGTTTTCTAAAGTATAGGGAGGTGAGCTTGGACAACAGCGTCTTATCATGATTAACCCTCCTAGCTTGAAATTGATGAGAAAAGTTCCGAAGCCTAGATAGAACGAGTGTTGAAAATGGTAGTTTCTCGCTGCTAATGACTAGGTGTTCACACCAGCAACCTGAATGTAACGCGTCATCTCCGTTACCGGCGGCACACCGACCGGATTATGTTCCCATTGATCGACGCCACGCACCCAAAATGACTTGAAAAACGGCCATACCGAAAGATCGCAACGCACCTCGCCGGCGGAGTATCGCATGGTGAGACCGCAGCGCAGTCGATCGGAATGATTCGGTGCGGAACCATGAATGATATTGTCGTCGTGCAAGCTAATCTGGCCCGCCTTCAGAATTAGCGGTACTGCGTCCGATTCGCGGAATTCGCCGTGTTCTACCACCATGTCGAGGACATCGGAGTCGCGTGTCGTTTCGCGGTACTTCAATTGACCGGCGCGATGCGACCCCGGTACAACCATCATCGCCCCGTTTCCTTCGTCGCTGTCGGCAAATGCCAACCACACCGTGACCGCTTTGTGCGGGGAGAGCGGCCAATAGAAGGCATCTTGGTGCCACGGCGTCGTTTTGCCATCGCCAGGTTCTTTGCTAAAGAATTGCGTGCCCCACAGGTAAAAATCCGGTCCCAGAATAGCTTCAACATAATCCAATATCTTGGGATGATTGCACAGTTCCCACAATTCCTTATCCGTGGCGTGCCACCAATCCATCTCTTGAGTCGACATCCCGGTCGGAAGGAGCTTGCGCAGTCGCCAATACATCTCCAACAAGCGGGTGCATTTATCCTCCTCGAAGATTCGGAAACCTGCCAAAAACCCCTGACGATGATACAATTCAAAATCGATGTCTACACCAGCCATAAAAATCGAAAACCTCCTCACAATGAATTGATGACGCGGTCGCCACGATGGTTAGCGAACAGTGAGAACTCTGCGTGCCCAATAAAACTTTCGACGCGGCGATTCGGAATTGACTGTTCTCACGCACGTAGGTCCAAACTCGATCCCTGAATAACTGGAAACCTCAGGGTTCTAACACCAACATGGTGTGACTTCCAGCGCGGGGCAGTGTCACCTGCAATGATGTATCGTCAGTATGGAAAGGGAGGGACTCTTGCTCCGGCGCAAGATAGACGCGGCTTGGCTGAAAGTCGGGGCGCAGCGTGACCGAAAGATCTCTCAGATCGGGCGGCGCTGTCTCACCTCCCCTCAGGATGTGGAGAATCCACATTCCGTCTAACGTCATCAATGAAATCTCGGCGGATGGGGGCAAATCGGGAATGAGCACCTGCCTATCGGAGCTGGGGGCAACCAATTCAACGATACTATTCAGGAAGCATCGTTGTTCCTCGTCGGGTGCTTCGTCAAAGTCCATGAAGATGGGCGCCGGGGAATATACCGCGCATCCATCCCCAAATTGGTTTCGAACAAGTGCGGGCCATCCCGAATCAACCCTTTTCGGCGGTTTTCCGTGACCGATCTTCAAACCCGCGTCCGCAAGTCGAGGTCGCACAATCTCTGCCAAGCGCTCAACATCTGAGGCGGGTTCAACGCGCAACCAATCGCCCCGCACCACTCGAATCGTGTCTAGCAGATTCGCAGAAAGGGGTTCCTCAAGTCGAAAATAGGAAATGTCGTCACCTTTTCCTTGACATGTCACGCCGAAAACATCCGACAATCCCGGTTGCCCGTCCTCTCCAAGTGTAGCGTCGCCCGTTGCAAACAGCACACCCCCGTTTTGCACGTACTCACGGAGTTTTGCAAGTACGTCGGGTGCGGTTACTTTGGTTTCGGGTAGTACCACCAACCTGTAGGGAGAGAGATCTGCATGCTCGTCTATGACGTCAAACGGTACATGGGACGCCTTCATAAGACGGGCTGCACCCATCAATCCCGAGAGGGATCCTTGGACACAGGCGGCTTCGCCCGTGCCCGGTTCGGTGGCGCCCATGACGGCGGTATGGCGTATCGGTTCAGCTCCGATGCACCAGCGTTCTCGTTCCTTGACGAACTCGTACGCGTCCTTTACGCGGTTGAGCAGCGGGGGTTCCATCTTGCCTTCGGGAAGCATCTCATTTATGAATTGGCAGTATCCTCCTAGAGCCAATCCCAGTCCCGCACTATAGCGGAGCTCTTCGGCGGTCGATACGGAGCCGTACACGGCGACACCGCGCGACCGGCAGCACGTCGTGACAGCGAAGTCTCGCCCGATTGTGCGGATGTGCCGACTAAATACGGACGCACTCATCGCACCGATGTCCCCGTGGTACAGTACCTCGCGGCTGAAGTTGAAATTTAAGCCTTGCAGGATGTTATAAACCTCTATATCTACGACATCGGACCACTGAACTTGCGGATAGCACCCTATCTTTACAAGATTGTTGTAGCTGAGGATAAGACCGTCGCGTTCCGGGCGAACCGCTTCGGTCATGCATTGGGCGAGTTTGGCAATCGTACGTCGAGAAAATTCCTGAACCTCTTCGGGCGCATTCGCGTCTGTTCCTTCATCCTTCATGAGCGCGCGGCATAGATCGCACCAACAGCCGCCGGGGGTGATGACGATGCCGTCCACATGCCAGCCCGAAATCGGGTAATTGCGAGTCACTTCCCTCATTTGGGGCAGTAGAAACGCCTCCGTGTATTCCGAATTTGGGCACTGAAAACGACACGGTTCACCTTCCTGATTTCGTTGTTGCCATTTGTCGTCGTCATCAAGCGCGGCCTCGATGAGAGGATAGAAATAGGCTAACACTTCGATACCGCGTCGACGGCACGCCTCCGTGGCTTCGCCGAAGAAATCCGCCTCACCTAACCCGGGGTGGCGTTTACCCACCGTTGTGTTCCAGTACCCCAGTCCGTACATACATTTGGCGAATATGACGACCGAATCAATGTGCGCTTCGAGCAGCGACTCGGCGAAATCATCCCCATCAAACTCCGATGCGACGTTCGTTACATAGTCGGGAATGTGAAAATCGGGGTGCAGTCTTCTAATCATGGGTTGGTCTCCGAAAAATTGCTTCGATTAGAACGCGAACACGTTGCACAATCTATCTATTGGCAGTATCTGAGCATTCTACCTTTATTTTGTTTTCAGGTCAACAGGAAACTCAGGAACACGCGATGTTAGGGCAGAATTACAGACGCCGATTGATCTAAGTTTTGTTTCTCGACTTCAAGCATGAATACGAAGTGAAAACACCTAAATTAGCATAGGCATTAAATTCGTCAATGCATCGTTACAGCGTGAGCCTTCCAGTCTTTTGGACTTGACAGTTAGACGAAGCGGAGTGCATAATGCCAACGATTGATGAATTCCTTAGTGGAAGGGAACAATAACCAGCATTGGGGTTTAATCATGGCTGGCGCCGGGAAGGACAGGTTCATGGATATTGAGGATGTGAAGGTTCATTTGTCGGAAGAGGGTTACTGTATCTTTCCGGGAGTGTTGGACGCCGGAGAGGCAGAGCGCCTAGAACACATCTGCCGCGAGCGGATAGAGGCGCGAAACGTACGCCGCGGGCACGCAACCGGGGGCGGCGAACAGTACATCAGTCTTGAGTGCGCGCTAAACGTCGTACCGGAACTCGCGCCATTGTGCATCAACCCGATTGTCATGGAGATCGCCGAAGCCGTGCTTGGGGAAGGTTTCATTCTGGCCAATAACGTGGCGGTGCGGTGGGCAAAACCCGGGACCGAAGCAGGATCGCTACATCCCGATTGGGCGTTGCTCGCGGCGGCTTGGAGTTGGAACTTGGTAAGTTCTCCAACGCCGGCGTGGGGCGGGTTACAGGCGTTTTGGATGCTTAGCGACGGCAGCGTTGAAAACGGTGCAACCCGCATCGTTCCGTTTAGTCACCACACGCGGCGCGGTCCATCGCGTCCTTCCTATGCCTCCGAGGTTTCCGTCGTCGGAGAACGCGGCTCACTCTTTGTCTACCACAACGGTTTGTGGCACGCCATTAGTGCAAACACTACGGCAGATCAGCATCGAGTGTTCGCGAACGCATTCTATACGCCGAAATTCGTCCATCGACCGCGGCGCATTTGGCCGCTAGTTAAGCGCGAGGTCTATGACACATTTCCCCCAAGATTGCAAGAACTGCTTGCACGTTCCGCGGAAAACAGTGAGGACTTGGAATAAGCAGGATACCGAGTGCCCTAGCCTCAGTCTCGAACATGCGGTATGTCACTGTGACCTTTTTGGTTTTTTCATTTTGGATCAACAGCACGAGGTAACTCTGGGAGAACAACATTGCTAAAGTTGGTGATGATGCCGCCGCTGGACGACATGTGGCGTGAATGGGCGGCTCGTATAGAGGAAACCCTGCCGGAATATCGTGTTGTCTTGGCAGAAACCGATGAGGACGCCAAGCGCGAAATCGTTGACGCGGATGCCGCATACGGCTGGATACCGCCCGCTGCGCTTAGCATCGCTCAAAAACTCAGATGGTTGCAGAACCCGGATGCGGGACCCTTTATCGGCTACTACTACAAAGAACTAATCGAACACCCGGTGACCATCTGTAATCCCCGAGGCATCTACTTCGATCATATCAGTCATCATATCATGATGTTCGTACTCGCACTGGCGCGGGGCCTCCCGTACTACATTGACGCCCAACGTCAAGCGAAATGGGATCCTGAAGCACGCAAGAGCCAATACATCGACCTCGCCGGGTCGACCGTGCTCATCGTCGGAGTCGGCGGCATCGGGCACGAAACGGCAAGATTGTGCGCCGAATTCGGAATGACGGTGATTGGTGTCGATCCGCGATGCGAATATGAACTGCCGTTCATCGAACTGCACGCACCGGATGCCCTTGATGACCTAATACCGCGCGCGGACTTTATTGTCACCACGACGCCGCATACCCCGGAAACGGAGGGAATGTGGAATGCAAAACGGTTTGGGTTGATGAAACAGACGGCTTATTTCATAAATGTTGGTCGGGGAAAGACCACGAAAATCGATGACCTTGCCGACGCGATTGAGAACAATCAGATTGCCGGCGCCGGATTGGACGTGTTCGAAGAGGAACCGTTGCCAAAGGAACATAAGTTCTGGAGGCTCCCAAATGTTCTGTTGACGCCTCATATCGCGGTGAAAGATGCTGACACTGTCACCGCGCGTCGATACGAAGTTCTTTTGGAGAATGCCCGTCGGTTTGCCAATGGTCAGCCGTTACAAAATGTCGTAGATAAGGCGGTGTGGTATTAGTTTTTGGGCGATCACCGCTCAGTTCGTAGTTGCAAGTTTGCAGGATAATGATTGATGGACTACTCGGCCGTGACGATCTGATCAAACCGGCCAACGCTGGGGAAATGAATGACCGTACAGTGTGAAAACTTAGACTTCGATCTAAAGATTGCCGAGTTTAGGATTAACGGCTATGCGGTAATAGAGGATGTGTTGGAGGTCGAAACGGTGGATCGCCTCCGGGCTGCGTTTCTACCGTTGCTTGAGCATGTCAGGACGCGGGAAAATATCATCGCTGACAAAGAATGGGGCGATCTGCGAACCGGCTTTGGCCGCCAACAGAATCCCAACCGCTACACACTGCACCTTCCGTGGGTGCCGCCGTTCGCGGTCCCGGAGGTGTATGAGAATCTTGTGATTCTTGAGTTTCTCAAGCGTTATTGGAACAGGGACGATTTCTACATCAAATGCCTTCATTCCAACAACCCGTATCCGGGCACTGAATACCAGCAATGGCACCGAGACACGCCGCTCCCCGCCGAGATTCCTCATGTCGGTCTTGACACTTGCCCGGTCCTTGGAATCAAGTTTCCGCTGGTGGATACTTCCGAGGAGAATGGCAGCGTCGAAGTGCTTCCTTCCACTCAATATATCGCTAATCCTGACTTGCAGAGTCGTTACGACGACGTGCTGACACAGGGCGATTTCCCGTCGGCTCGCCGACTCAACATGAAAAAGGGGTCAATGTGGATACAGGATCCTCGTATGCTTCATCGCGGAACGCCAAATACTTCCACAGAGCCCCGTCCCGAAATCGTTGTCTGCTACGGACTGTCCTGGATCGACATCGCGCACCAAATGAAAGTGCCGCCTAAAACGTACGAGGGCTTTTCGGAACGGGGTCGTGAATTGTTCAAATTCTGCCAAGTGGTTGACTACTAAAACAGGAAACGGGAGATTTACGAATTCGCAATTGAGAAGTATTTTCTTTCTGGAGCCTCAGCCCGAGTGCAAAAATTCTCGCTGTACAAAAATATTTAGATGCAAAGTCAATAAACCGATACGGGAGATACACAAAAAGCGATAGAAGATTAGTTTGACAATAGATTCACATTGCGGGGTTTTTGTAGGGAATAACGATCGTTATTCCCTACGGACGCTTCGAGCGATCTTCAAACGTCAAATCCTTTTTGAAAAGGGTGTATAAAATGGCGATTCGACATTCTATTTCTTGGTGGTGCTTTGAAAGCCTAATGCCGCCAGCGAAACTAATCTCAACCGCTGTCGAGTTGGGGTTCGATGGTATCGAACTCGTCGGACAACAACACTGGGATGCCATACGGGACGCCGGCTTGGAAATCGCCTCCGTAGTCGGACACGAAAGCCTTGGTGATGGACTAAACAAAACCGCCAACCATGATCGCATTGAAAGAGAGATTATTGAGAACCTCAAACTGGCGGAAGAGTACTCGATACGCCGCTTAATCTGCTTTACCGGCAATCGCCACGGTGAGAGTGATGAGCGGGGTTTAGAGGTGACAGCCGAAGGATTACGGCGGGTGGCGAAGGCAGCGGAAGAGGCGGACGTGTATTTGGCGCTAGAGTTGCTGAACAGCAAAGTAAACCACGCCGGTTATCAGTGTGATCGGACCGAATGGGGGGTAGAAGTCATCAAACGTGTCGCATCACCACGGGTAGGGCTGCTTTACGATATCTATCACATGCAGATCATGGAAGGCGATTTGATCCGCACGATCCAAGACAACCATGATCACTTTGCCCATTATCACACTGCAGGCAATCCCGGACGAAATAATCTTGACGAAACTCAGGAGATCTACTACCCGGCAGTCATCGCCGCAATCCGGGATACCGGCTACAATGGATACGTAGGACACGAATTCATTCCCGTGGGGGATCCAGTGGAAGCGCTGAGGAACGCTTTGCAAGTCTGCACGATTTAGAAGAATTCTCGGTTGACTGAGGCGTGTGCATACGTCGGGTCGCTGGTGTTTTTGTGTATCTCGTTTGCAAATATAGGTCTGAGCGGGAGTAGCTTTATCTGCTTTTTCCTATTTTTCCGCGTATTCCGACAATGATTTTGCACATATTTCAATTTTAGCGCAATTATACTCAATTTAGGAAAACCGGACAGCATGTTTCAGTTGTACGACACAACACTTCGAGATGGGAATCAGGGGGAGGGGGTTTCCTTCTCTGTCAAGGACAAGCTGCTCATCATCGAAGCTCTAGATCAGCTTGGAGTTCACTATATTGAAGGCGGCTATCCCGGCTCTAATCCGAAGGACATCTCGTTCTTCAAACAGACAAAATCGATCAATCTACAAAACTCCGAGGTTGTTCCGTTTGGAAGCACACGCCATCGCGACTACCCTCCGAGCGATGACCCAAATCTGCAGGCGCTGCTGGACGCAGGTACACGCACCGTCACAATCTTCGGCAAGAGTTCGAAGCTGCATAGCACGGATGTTCTACGGGTGTCGCCCGAGGCTAACCTTGACCTCATCGCTAGTTCTGTGGGATTTCTCGCCGAGAATGGACGGCAGGTCATTTACGACGCCGAGCATTTCTTCGATGGCTTCAGTGATGATGCAGATTACGCGCTTCAAACCCTCAAGGCGGCAGCAGTCGCGGGAGCAAGATGTCTCGTACTCTGTGACACGAACGGCGGACGGCTGCCCTTAGAGATTCAGAATGCCGTCAAGGCGGTGACGGCAGCCATCGATTGTCCCATCGGTATCCATACGCACAACGACGCCGGAATGGCAGTTGCAAACACGGTATTGGCGGTGCAGGCGGGCGCAAGCCATGTGCAAGGGACATTCAACAGTTACGGAGAGCGCTGCGGAAACGCGAACCTCTCCTCGATTATCCCGACGCTGAAGCTCAAACTCGGGATCAATTGCGTGAGCGAAGTGCAACTGAAGCGGATCACGGAGGTCTCGCGGCTCATCAGTGAATTGGCAAATCTACCGCACGACGAGCGCCAGCCCTATGTCGGGCGGTCCGCCTTTGCTCACAAGGGGGGTATGCACATTGACGCCGTCCGAAAGAATAGGTTAACGTTCGAGCATGTAAACCCGGAATCTGTCGGTAACACGCAGCGAATTCTCGTTTCCGACCAGGTGGGTAGAAGTGCGGTAGTCAAAAAGATTGAGAACCGGTATCCCGACCTCGATCGGAGTTCGGCGGAAGTCTTGACGCTATTCCAACGCTTGAAAGAGGCTGAAAACGAAGGCTATCAGTACGAAGCGGCGGAAGCGTCATTCGAGTTGTTAACTTGCAAGGTTTTCGATGAGTATCGCCCCTTCTTCGATCTGCTCGGATTCCGCGTCAACATTGAGAAGTTCACCGACCACATCCTGCGTTCCGAGGCGACAATCAAAGTTGAAGCACCCAATGGCGAGATTGAACATACCGCCGCGGATGGCGATGGCCCCGTCAACGCACTTGATAACGCGCTGCGCAAAGCGCTCGAGCGTTTCTATCCAGCGCTTAAAGATGTTCATTTGACCGATTACAAAGTGCGCGTTTTGGATACACAAGCCGGCACTGCAGCGAAAGTTCGCGTCCTTATTGAGGCGAGCGATGGGCATGACCATTGGGGCACAGTCGGCGTCTCCGAAAATATCATCCAAGCGAGTTGGGAGGCATTGACGGATAGTTTGGAGTACAAACTCTACAAAGATAGGGAGAAAGAGCGTTCCGAATAGCCCAATAAGGGCGGCAAATGTTGAAAAAGAAGGCCATTTATTTTCTCGCACCTCTTTTTCAAAACATCGCCCCGCTCATGATTGCTAGGGACCTGTTGCCCAATGAGATTCGCTATCTGTAACGAGACGTACGAGGGTTGGGATTTTGGTGCTGCCTGTGCGGATATCGCCGAAAGCGGCTACGACAGCGTCGAAATCGCGCCGTTTACACTGGCCGACGACCCGACGGAGATCTCCGAAAGTCATGCTCGAAAAATCGGCGACCTTGCGAAGTCATCCGGGCTTGCCGTGGCAGGTTTTCATTGGCTGCTGCAGAAGCCGGAAGGGCTGCATCTGACCTGCCCGGATATTGAAATCCGTAGGCGCACCAAGGAGGCGCTCCAGCATCTGGTTCGCATCTGCGCCGCTATGGGCGGCGAGGTCATGGTCTTCGGCAGCCCCAATCAACGAAACGTGTTACCCGGTGAAACGTACGACGCCGCATTTGGAAGGGCAGTGGAACTGTTTCGCGAGGTGTGCGATGTTGCGCATCCATTGGGGGTGACCCTAGCATTGGAACCCCTTGCTGCCGAATATACGAACTTTATGGTGAACGCCGAGGAGGCTGTGCGGGTCATTAAGGCTGTAGACCATCCCGCGTGCCGGTTGCATCTGGATGTGCTTGCCATGTGCAGTGAAGAGAAAACCATTGACGACATCATCAGCGAGCATCGGGAGTACCTTGCTTATTTTCACGCCAATGATCCCAATCTGCGGGGACCTGGATTCGGCGATGTTGATTTTGTTCCCATCGCCCACGCCCTGAAAAAAGTGGGATATGACGGAGTGGTTTCAGTCGAAGTCTTTGACTACAAACCGGATCCCGAGACAATTGCCCGCGAAAGCCTAGCGTACCTGAAACGGACGTTTCGAGAAGCGGGCGCAATATAATAGGAATAACAATACATGACAAAGCCAATCAACCTTCTTGTTAAAGCCGGCGCGCACGAGAGACTTCACACTCCGGTGAGCATCAAGTTATCAGACAACCCTCTAAGCGGTCGACTCTCGCGAAATGATACGGGGAGCGAGGTTCCGTGTCAGATTCACAAGGGAGTATTGTGGTTCGTCATCGACGAGTTGGCAGAAGACCGTGAGATGCATCTGACCTTCGAACCCGAGGTGAATCGTCTGGATACAAGACCCGGAGTATGCTTCGATCACCGTTATGGTGACAGTAGGATTGACATCAAGATTGGGGAGCAGGAGTTCACGAGTTATCAATATGATACCAAGTTTCCGCGCCCACACTTCTATCCTTTTCTCGGACCCGATCAGAAACAGATTACTCGGAACTATCCCATGGCGGAGGTGGAAGGCGAAACGACTGACCACATCCATCATCGTTCGGTGTGGGTGGCGTTTGGCGACGTAAACGGGACGGACAATTGGATCGAAGAGGGTGAACACGGCCGGCAGACGCACCGGCAATTAATTTATGTAGTAGACGGACCTGTTCTCGGAGAGTTTCAACACCAACTGGAATGGGAGGATCATGACCATCGGTGTGTGATGAAAGAGACACGAACAGCCTGTTTTTACGCGACTCCCGACGCCGCGCGATTAATGGATTTAACCGTAACGTTAAAGGCGCAAGATGGCGATGTTCGACTGGGCGACACAAAAGAAGGGGCGTTTTGCAGCGTGCGTGTCGCCACATCCATGGACGCGAACAAGGGCGGTCGGATTGAAAACAGCGTGGGAGGAGTCGGCGAGTCCGAATGTTGGGGAAAACCCGCTCACTGGTGCGATTATTCAGGTCCGGTCGAAGGGCAAGAGATGGGCATCGCAGTCTTCGATCATCCGATGAACCTGCGGCATCCAACCTGTTGGCACGTACGCGATTACGGTTTGATGACGGCTAATCCATTTGGTTACGCCACCTACCGAAGCAGTTTTCTCAAAGACGGCACGCACACGATTTCTGCAGGTACCTCCTTGACCTTCCGTTACCGTATTTGCGTGCATCGCCACGACGCGCGCGGAGGCAAGGTCAACGATCGCTACCATGACTATGTTAATCCGCCTGCCGTGGAAATAGATGCGTGAAAGGTGGTCCAGGATGCGTTTCGGAGGTACGCCTAGCCGGGTGCCTCAACCGTTCGTTTAATGTCACCGCCCGTGCCGCCCGAGATGTTAAGTTCGCCTAGTACCTGTGAATCTGTACCGGATTCTTGCGGCGCCGAAACGAACCATTCGACAATTTGACTCCCTGTCACCGCAGCCAAGTGTCCCAATTCTTGAGACTCGGCGGCGGATAGCATCGTTACGCCGTGAGTTGGCGTGAACCGCGCTTCCACCGGACGCAATCGGCGAAGAGACCTGCCCTTGTTCGTCAGATGTGTCGGCAAATCGCCTCGATTGGCGACACGCAGCCGTATTCTGTATACACTGTCGTCGAACCGTTGAATGTCGAAATCTTCCACGACAACCCATGGATGCCTGCGGGCATGCGCCATCGTGAACCGGTACGCCGCTTCAAGGGTTGGGGAGAGCTCCGAAAGCAACGGATTGTCCAGCACCGTGTATAAGAACCCTCCAATCTCAACGTCCCCAAGTTGTGGATGTTCGAAGGGCTTCCACGATTCGAAAAGCGGATGACGACCCCCGCCACTATCCCACCACTGCATCAGTCGCCGCATCCATCCCTCTTCGTCAGCCCGACTTGTCCATGTTAGGTAGTTCTCCGTGGTTAGTCCGGCCGCGTTCATAACGGTACCTAGTTCAATCTCAACCGTGAGAAGGCCGAGATGATGGTAAGTGAAGTCGAGCGAGTGCCCGCCCTTGCCGCGATCGCGGCGTCCCGCCCAATGCATTTTTACCAGCGGAAGTGCCGGAAAGCCGGTTAACTGCGCGCCGACTTGCGCCAACTCCTCCAAGGCGATGTCATCATCGGCATCAAGTTCATCGCTAGAACCACTCGCTGGGGGACGGATAATCGAGGGGTGTCCGCAGTGGTAACCAACCATGCCGAAGATTGTCGGATAGCGGTGCAGGAACTCGACGAATTGCCGCATCGCCAGTTCACTGAACGGATAGTCGCCCGCGCCCTGCTGTTCGCCCTCCGGACGCCAGCCGTAAGACCAGTTTCTGTTCCAGTCGAAACTCCTGCCGGCGGTGATGTCGGGACGGTGTGTCAGGAAGGCATCAAACCCGGCTACCCTTATCCGGTCATTGCCGTCCCAGTCGTGAATGTAGCCCTCGGGAAAGGTTCGGAAGTATGGACCCGGCGAATCAGATCTCCTCTGAACGAGAAGTCGCGGGTCGGCAGGATCGACGGCGAACTCACCGTCTGGATGTTCTTGCCGTATGGTAAGAATTTGCCCGTCGCCGTTTACATCTTCGGGATAGACAGTGCTGGAATCGCGGTTGCAGAAGTCCGTTCGGCTACGAATGCGGGTCGAGGTCCTCAAACAGAATTCCGAACCATCGGGCGATAGCCTTGGAAGGATAAAAAAAGTGACACGATTGAGCAGTCCGCGATGGTCGTGGTCTTTCAGGAGTCGATTGGCAATGTGTAATGCGGCGTGGGCGGAGGCAAGCTCGTGAGCATGAATTCCGGCGTGAATCACATATCCCGGACGCTCTTCCGGGCTTCCTGAAGCGAAGTCAGTTAGGATAAGGAGGTGAATATCCCTTCCTTCCAACGACTGTCCAATGGATCCAATTCGGCAAAGGTCGGGAAAGGCATTCGCCAGCGCTCGCAAAAAGCCATCAATCTCTTCGTAACTGTAGAAGTGTTCGAATTGAATGTCCGGTGCGGCTGATCCATTCATTTTCACGCATCTTCCAATCTTGAGGAACGTCTCATGAGAGGCAGCATGACGCTTTATTTCCGGACGCCGGTCTGAAGTGACGTCGAAATAGCAGCCAGCGATAGCACTAGATGAGATCGTCGTCTATCTTGCACCGCACGCTTGTAAGCACGCCTGCATGTGGCCTCTGGACTCGGCGGCGATGGCGCCGCACTGCGCAGCGTCGTAATCTGTCGCGCCAATTACTTCCAAATTGAGGGGTCCCGTATAGTCATTTTCATGCAACACCCGGATATAGCCGACCAAATTTATGTCGCCTCTGCCATTCGCCTGCATTTCCGGCTTACCGGGGCCCGGTTCACGTCCTTTACAGTCGCGAATATGTACGTGCTTGACTCGCGAGATTACAGCGGCTATCGCTTCTACCGGATTTTCGCCGGCACGATAAATGTGCGACGGGTCCATATCAATACCGAAAGCGGGGGAGGAAATCTCCTCCATCGCCCGGAGAGTGGTTGGTGTGTTATAAATGCTCCCGCCTACGTGCGCTTTCACGCACAAGGTCACACCGTAACGTTCCGCCATCTGTGCCAAGCTGCCTAGGGAGTCGATAACTTCGTGCCAGGATTCCTCGTCATCGGACTTTCCGCCCGGACCGCAGTTGACGATGGGGATCCCTATTTCGACGCTCGCTTGAAAGGCTTGCTCCATTATGTCGGCGTCTTGGGATGGTTGTTCCATCGCCAACAGTTCTAGTCCATAATCCTTCGACAGCCGCTTAATCTCTGGTGCGAGTTCGCGCCAGCGACTGAGGACGAGGTGTTCGCTCATGCCATCAATGGCGGACATCTCTATGCCATCATATCCAACCATGGCGATATACTTGAAGGCGGTTTCCATGTTATGACCGCCAAACAGGACGGAATTGGCTCCTAATTTCATCTATCTCGTTCCTTGGAAACAGTGGTCAGTGATTAGTGGTCAGTGGCTAGTGAAACCCTAGTAATTAGTGGATAACAACATGGCCACCCGCGATAGAAGGTAATCTGTCTTCAATGCGATGATTGAAAATCGCTAACCCACACAGGATAGAGGTGCATGGTTAGTGAAAAACAGCTTGGACTAGTCATTCTGCACTAATTACTGTATCTAGCTGGGGTGGGCGTGTTGCGGGGGCATCGGCTGCGGACGAACGAGTATTCCACCCTGTTCATAGGATTCCATTGCCGCCCATGTGTATTCCAAGGCTGCCAGCGCGTCTCTCCCGGAAGCCCTGAGTTGTGATTTGGGGACGTTATTGGCGATGTCTTCCAAAAACGCGTGGATTCTGCGCGGGAAGGTTTCACCGAAATCAGTTATCCCGGACTCCGTGACGACGGGACCCGACGATGTTCCCACGTCCAAATCTTCGGGCTTCGCGGCATCTTCTCCACCGGGTGCCCGCCAGTAAGTTATCTTTTCAATGCAGTTTTCAACGCAGAAAGTTCCTCGTGTTCCCGCAACTTCTAGACTCCACCAGCCCCCTAAACCGAAGGTGGCGTCTCCGCGTTGGCTGAGGAGATAACCGATGCAGTCGTTGGCGAATCGAACGTGAATACCGTTAATGGATAGCATGACATCGCCGGCGCTCTTGCGAAAACTAGGGCGCGTCACGAAGGCTTGTACGTGCGTCACATCGCCGCAAAAGTGCCGCATGACGCTGAACGGGTGCGAGAGGAAGGCTTTCATGTGGAAGTATGGAAAACCTTTGATTCTAGGCGAGTCTTGAGACTGGTATGTCCGCTCCCCGCCAGCGAATCCCATTTTATGAAGGCAATAGACGAGTTCGCCGACTTCTCCGTCTTCGATATACTGTCTCGCGCGTTCGGCAGGTGGAGTAAAATGGTGATTCAGATTACAGCCAAAATAAACATCTTTTTCTTCGGCTTTAGCGACCATTTCCCGCGCTTCGCGAATATCATTTGAAAGCGGTTTCTCAACGAGCACGTGCTTCCCCGCCTCCAAAGCCTGCATGGTGGGTTCATAGTGCCAACTCCCGTTCTCGTTCCCTCCGGTACTGACATCGACAATATCCAAATCCGGTTGATCGTCGAGCATGTTTTTGAGGCTGTAGTATGCCTTCACGCGGAACTGTTCGGCGAGGGTATCGGCGCGTTCCTTTTCCAGATCGCATACGGCTACAAGGTCTGCCAATTCATCGTTCGCATAGCAGCGTGTGTGCGTGGTTCCAATTCCGCTTAGACCGACGACACCGACTTTCAGTGCCATGTGATTCCTCCTTAGAAACAGTAGTCGGTTTAACTAATCACTGGGCGTTGACAATCGTAACATGAACAGAGACCTCTGACATCCCCAGTGTGCAGTGGATTGTGCTACTGCGATTCTTCGTTGTAGCCGTTCTCACGCATGGCGTCCGCCAAAAACTCAAAGGAATACGGTCCCGGGTCTTTTTTCCAGCGTCCGACCGAATCGGGGCGCACAATAATGCGCGCGAGCGGGATACCCAAGAAATCTTCAAGCCGCGAGAGCGTTTCCTCTTGCCGCAACACGAAGTCTTCAAAGCGAATGAGGATGTGGTTCTTCGGCTTGGGTGTTGATTGCATTATTTGGTATTGATACAGCCATGAGATTGCCCGGCGTTCGCGAACATCATCGATTAACGGACCTTCAACGCCGAAACGCCGTAGGTCGTCGGTGCCGTGGCCGCTAAGGATACAGTCCCTAGGGTCGCGAATCCAATGGATATACTTGAGATCGGGAAACATGCGAAGAATCCACGGGTAAACCAACGTCGTCTCCGGTATTTTCCAGCCGCGGTATTTGGACTCGTTCGACAGGACATCGTTCAAATAGCTGTTTATCAACGCTTCAAACTGCTTATCAATCTCCATCGTGAGAAGTGACGAGAAATCCCAAGACAAACCACCATTCCACTTGACGTATTTTGCCATGACACGGCAGGCATCGTACATGGCGTCGGGAGGGATCTTGTCGCCTGAAGAATTGAGCGTCCTTCCCATAAACACCCCGCTGGCGTATAACGTATGTGAAATTGCGCGTGTGCCGGAGTGGCCGCGTCCAATAACTGTGACTGTGGACATCTGTGCACTCCAGCGTTCAGATTATCATCCGATCAATAGTATGTGGGATAAGATTGGGATTCCAGCTGTTGTACGGCATGAATACTTTCGATTGGGATCGGCGTTTGGCAATTCGCCGAAATAAGCGCACCCTATACTTCATCCTGGACAATTCAATCTCACTCACCTCTTACATGCTTTGCTGCCCAAGCAACCACCGATTCTGCCAAGCGTACTGCCTCTTGATATTCTTCTTGGGTGACAGGTTCAAAAGGACCGGGGTATCGGGTTTCGGAGGCGTACTTTGTCAGTATAGCTGCGTCTCTGATGGCCGGAATAATTGTTACACCGTTGTCTTCGAGTCCTTTTCCCAATGTCTCAAGATCGTGAGTGTAGCGGAAGGACAGTTCCCTATGCTGGTATACTGCCTTGATTGCTTTCTCCGCTGCCTGCTGAGCGTGGAAACATAAGTCTTCCCAGAATGACTCTTCCGGCTTGGTCTGTTTTGCCAAAGCTATGTGTCCCCGTGCGCGAGCCAGCCAATCCTGTGCTCCTCCTCGGGTAGAATTATCGTGGGGCAAGATAAATCTCCCTTCCCTCTTCCAACGCGTTCTTGATAATCATGTAGGGGTTAGAACCATATTGCACCACATCACTCTCAGTCACAACGACGATGTCCTTTGGAAAACGAAATCCCCACATCCGCCGGTAAATGTCCTGTGCAGTCTTGCGTCGGTGGATGCCATTCGGCATGACCACTAGCACATCAAGATCGCTGTGCGGTCCCATCTCGCCGCGTGCCGCCGATCCGAACAGAATTATGCGCAACGGACTAACGATTTCAACGATGCGCCGCACCAAATCGTCAATGACTTTCGGATCAGGTTCCATTTTTCTTTTTCCGATTATTGCCGACTCTTGGCTTGCAATCGTGCTGCCTGTCCAGGATCTCCGATATGCAACGCGTCGTATGCTTCCTGCGATGTTTTGAAAGGCGCACCTTCCACCCAGGCTCCTTGAGTCATCATTGGATTCTTTAACCCGGTTCCCTCTTCCCGCTTGGCAATCCAAGCGTGCATTCTGCCTTGTAAGGTGGCGACAACATCCGGTCGAGTTTCTGCAAGATTGTTGTTCTCATCCGGATCTTCGACGAGATTGTAAAGTTCAATCGTGGGTTTGAAATGAAAATCGGGTTCAAGCGCGACAATCAACTTCCAGTGTGGTGTTCGCCAGCCGTGCTTCCGCATCCAAGTGCACTCGGTGATGTAAAATTCACTCTCGTGTGAGGGGACCTCCCCCTCGACCATCGGCATCAAACTTTTGCCATCAAATTGAATATCCGTTTGGATCGATGCCAGTTCGAGAATCGTTGGAACGAGGTCTTTGTGCTGATTAAATCCGGAGATACGTTTCCCGGCGGGGACGGCGTGCGGATAACGAATAATCAAGGGGACATGCAAGGTTACATCGTAAAGCCCGTGATGGTCGAACCAACATTCATGATCGTAGAGAGTTTCGCCGTGATCGCCATTGAAGATGATGATGGTATTGTCGAGGACCCCGCGGGCTTCGAGGGCGTTAAAGATGGCTTGTATACAGGCGTCCATGTACGCGACAGCGCCGTCATACTGCGCGATGACGTAATCTTTGTCGGTAATGCCGGGCGGCATCCAACTCGCGAAAAAATCGCAAAACGGCTTGAACGCCATCACGGGTTGCATTGATGTGTTATTTGGATCGCACTCGTCGCCGTGGTAAAACATGCGCTCATAGGGTTCGGGCGGCAGGTAAGGTGCGTGCGGATCCATATGCCGGAGAAAGAGAAAGAAGGGGTCGCTCTGGTCGACGAGCCTGTCTAGCTCGGGAATCGCCACGTTATTGAGGTTCTGCGCCTTTGGGCTACGCCCTTCCGCCCAGCTTCCCCATCCCGGGTAATCAAGGTAACTGTCAAAACCGCGGGAGCCGGGATTACCGCTGAAACCAACGCAGGTGGTGTTATAACCGGAGTCGCCTAGAATCTCAGCCAGAGTCTTGACTTCAGGTCTTAGAGGACCTTTATGTCGCAGTGCGACGACTTGGGTACTAAAGCAATCCATGCCGGAGAGCATAGACGAATAGGCGCTGGTTGTCGGTATATGAGCGCTGTAGGTTCGCTCAAAGAGAGCCCCGTCTTGAGCAAACCGGTCTATATGTGGGGTGGTGTGGCGGTGATAACCGTAGCAGCTCATGTGGTCGGCAAGAAGGGAATCAACGCCGATGAGAAGGACATTCGGTTTCGTGGTCATAGAGTAATGGCTCGCTTTCAGCGGAAGTCATGCCCCGGTGAATGTGGACAGACTACTCAGATGGCGGCGATATCAACTATCTGAGTTTTGTGTGGAAAAGTTCGAGCAGTTTCAACTGTCGAACGGCAGCAAGGATTTGTGGATCGTGCTCGTACTCGTCTAGGTCATTTTCGGTTTCACGCGCGATGGCAAGGTTTATCCCCGCATTGCCGAGGACAAGCTCCTCTTCGGACAACGCATCCACCAGGCGCCGGTATTTCCGCAACATGGCTATTGCCTCGCGGTCCTCGCGCGATGCATGGCGCGCCGCGTCCAACTTTGCCAAAACGTCATCACCATTTTCCTCAATAAACGTTTGGATTTTTTCGTGTTTGCGTAGCTTGGTGAGAATCTTATTCTCGGATTGACTGAACCATGGGACTTCAATGTCCGGCGTGATCCCAATCTTGTGGATATTGACGCCGCTGGGACTGAAGTAATGAGCGACGGTCAGTTTAATTGCATGATCACCGCTTAGCTGGACGACCTTCTGCACCGAGGCTTTTCCGAATGTTTTGCGACCAAGTACAATGCCTCTCCCATGGTCTTTAATGGCTGCAGCGACAATCTCCGATCCGCTCGCGCTGCCTCCATTGACAAGAACAACGAGAGGATAGTGTTTCTGCTTCTGGCCGGGACGGGCGAGCAGGTCTTCTCGCGGGCTAGTTCCCTCTGTATAGACAATCAACAGATCAGGGTCAAGGAAATCGCTCGCCACCTCAACGGCGGAACTGAGCAAGCCGCCGGGATTAGAACGTAGATCTAAAATAATCCCGCGAAG
>CBDDPW010000010.1:0-286049 GCA_965232535.1 Candidatus Poribacteria bacterium | reverse complement strand
AGCCTTTGGACCCCATTATTCCGATGTAAAGGATCACGATTCCGATGTGGACGATATAGCCTCCGTACCGTCGTTTGTTGCGTTGAATCAGTCGAGATAGCCCGTGAAAGAGGGAGGTTTCCCCACGCTTGGCTCTCAACTTCGCGCCACGATAGAACTCGTCAAAGATGGCTACGAAAACGAATACGCCGCCGAATGCACACAACACAGAATAAACGGGGATTGTGTGCCCTCTGAGTGCAAGATAACCCCACATTAGTGCGCCGCCGATCAATCCAAAGAGTATCGGTTTGGCGAACATTCGCTTGAAATTGCTCCGGGTCAATTTCTTCCATGAAATGATTGGGCCGGCACCAGTCAAGAAGAGAAGCAGTAATCCGGGAATGATGACAACCTTATTAAAGAATGCTTCCGGCACGGCGGATTTTTCTCCCGTAACTCCTTCCGTGATGATGGGCCACAACGTCCCCCAAAGGATAATCAGCGTCAATCCCACAAACATCCAGTTGTTAAGGAGGAAGGCACTCTCACGGGAGAGGATTGATTCGAGGCGGTTTGGACTTTTCAGGTCGTTCCACCGGTAGTAAATCAAGCAGGCGACTCCAATGCAGGAAAACGCAATAAACCCCAGGAAGTAGCCACCAATATCCGATTGAGCGAACGAGTGTACAGAGGATATCACTCCACTGCGCGTGATGAACGTTCCCAACAGAGTGAACTGAAACGCCAGCGTAATCAGGATGATATTCCAAAGTTTGAGCATATTCCGTTTTTCTTGGATCATTACGGAATGAAGATAGGCAGTGCCCAGCAACCATGGCATAAAGGAGGCGTTCTCGACAGGATCCCACGCCCAGTAGCCGCCCCAACCGAGTTCGCGATACGCCCAATTTCCACCCAGCGTGATGCCGACCGTGAGAACCAACCATGATGCTATCATCCAACGCCGCGATCGAAAGATCCAGTTGCTACCGACTCCACCGGCAGCCAATGCTCCAACCGCGAATGCAAATGGAACCGTCAAACTAACGAAGCCGACATAAAGGGAAGGGGGATGAAACGCCATGCTTGGGGTTTGCAGCAACGGGTTCATGCCCGCGCCGTCGGGGAGCGCCCGCGCCGTTCGGGAAACGTGCAAGCGGATTGTATACTCCCTCAATTAACCCGGTAACAAGGATTATGAAGAAGAGCTGAACCGCCGAGATGGGGACGAGAGCGAAATCACCGAGCCTGTCTTTCGCCCGGAGATTTTGCCAGACGACCAGGGCTCCAAACAGTGTGATCAGCCAGAGCCAGAACAGCAGGGAACCGGACATTCGTCCCCATAGTGCCGTAATCTTGTACATCAAGGGTTGATCATGGCTCGAGACCTCGGCGACGTATTTCATCGAAAAGTCATCGGTCACAAAGCCGTAGATTAGCGCTCCGGTAGCCAAACTAATCAGAAGAAACGTAGCAACCACGCCGTTCCGTCCGCTAATAATGGCACCGTAACTCCTATAGCGCAAGCCTGTACAAAGCAGGACAATTGCCCATAAACAGGAGAACACCGATAGCCATATCGCGGCGTGACCTATTTCCGCGACCATACCTTACTCCCTCACTACGCACCGCTTATCAATAATCGGCGGGGCTTGCCCCGCTCTCAGCGGCTTCATATTTCGAGGCGCACTTGGTTGTCAATTTTGAAGCGGTTATAAGGTTGTGCTCCGCGTCGTATTTACCTTCGACAAAAACATCTCCGCCCTCCTTGAAGTTGTCGGGCTTGAGTTTCGAGTAGAGTACATTGACTGTCGATTCGCCCTTACGGTCACGAATTGCGAAGGTGAGTTCAAACTTCGCCGCATCCCATTTTGGACTTCCTTCGTGAATGAGTCCGTCTACTTGAACGCCCTTATTATCTATCAGAGCGGCATTGGCGACCAACTGATCGGGTGTGTAATGTCGAATGCTAGTGTTTCTGATACCTGCGACAACCAGGAACGCCATCGCAGAAGCAAGTATGACGCTTGCGGCTATGATTTTAGTTCTTTGACGTCGCATGTTGCTACTCCTTGTGTTTGTACGAGCTTGCGCTCAAGGTTGCTACCCCCTAAATATTACCTTGATTTTGTCGGGAATACAATCCAAAAACCCATTACGGGGACGGGTTGGCTTGATATCTTACCCGGCGACCACGATTTTCCGTGAGTAAGGCGCACGCATTATAGGGGACATGCTTGGAATGGACCGAGCATCGAACGTTGAGGAGATACAATCCTCAATTTGACGATCAGAAAATTCTACACCCTAAAACAAGTTGCGATAGTGGAAGAGTTCGCGTACGGGCATGTGATTGCAGGGCGCGGGAACATCGTTAGGTTTCACTGGAATTTCGGCGCATTGGGAGGAGGAAGATCGGAAATTTGGTTGACATCCGAGGATCCAAAAAAATGGTGGGCAGTGCCCACCCTACAAAACACTGCAATCCGGGAGCGAGCAGGAGTTCGCTCCTACAAACGCGACGTGCGGAAGTGAATTCCGACTTGCATTTGCCCTTAAGTTGCCTTCACTTCTGGAATCGGGGGCGGTGGAGTCGTGGAGGCTCTCAGGGGAAGACATCTAATTATAATGGTTGTCTGATGGCGGTAGAATGTACGATAAATGTTGGGTTTCACTGGGAATATCGGCGCATTGGGAGGAGGAAGATCGGAAATTTGGTTGATATCCGAGGTATCAAAAAAATAGATGGTGGGCAGTGCCCACCCTACGAAACACTGCAATCCGGGAGCGAGCAGGGGTTCGCTCCTACAAACGCGACGTGCGGAAGTGAATTCCGTCTTGAATTTACCCTCAAGCTGCCTTCACTTCTGGAATTGGGGGCGGTTGAGTCGCAGGCTCACAGGGGGAAAGCCCTCCCAATTTTAGTGACTATCTGATAGCGGTAGAATGTACGATAAATGTTGGGTTTCACTAGAATTTCGGCGCATTGGGAGGAGGAAGATCGGAAATTTGGTTGATATCCGAGGTATCAAAAAAATAGATGGTGGGCAGTGCCCACCCTACGAAACACTGCAATCCGGCAGCGAGCAGGAGTGCGCTCCTACAAACGCGACGTGCGGAAAAGGATTCCGACTTGCATTTGCCCTTAAGTTGCCTTCACTTCCGGAATCGGGGGCGGTTGCGCTGTGGGGTCTCAGGAATCACCCTTGACAGAGATTCCGCTGCACAGTAAAATATGTGCATGTGTCTGCAGGCTTGTCGTGTTTCGGTAGTATTTCAGGACTGAGGAGCAAGGAGAACATACTCATGAAAAAGACAGACCTTACATCCTAAACCTACTTTCATCGCCGCATCCCTAGTAATTCTATTTATGATGTGCTCTATGATCCCCAGTAGCTTCGGGGCGCCCAGACGCATCGCTGTTTTGTATTTCAATGACTACAGCCAATTCGATTCGCCAACAGGTTGCGGCTGCATCCCGGGCGTCATCGGTGAAATCTTCAGTGGAAGGGAAACGCCTGTGGGATCTCGAATCAGGGTTTACGAGTTTACTGAATCGGAAACTCAATACGACGGGTGTATATGAACTTATCTCGCAAGACGAAATTCTTGATGCAATGAAGAGTTTGGAATTCTCTCGCAAGGATGTACGAAAGAATGACGAGGTACGAAAATATCTTGCCGAGCGGCTGAAAGCGGAGACACTTGTTGTGGGCAGTGTCCGTAAATTTGGTCAAAATCGAGCACGTGCAAATGCCTCTCGTTCGCTGCAGCAGGGAAGTGCTCAAAGCGGTCTAACCGCGAGCTATCTAACAGGTGTTCAGGTGTTGGGATACGTCTATACAGCGTTTGTTAAGCTGGAGATGGAATTTTACGGCGCGTCGGGAAAACAGGTGGCTGCACCCGAAGTTTCCGCAAGCAGACGACATCAACTCGGCGGGGCACAAGTTGCCGCGTTCCAAGCCATAGCGACGGAGGAAGGGACGGAACTCAACTTTGGTCAATCACCACGTGCAGAGCGAAAGTTTCGCCCTATCGTTCGTCCGGGAGAGGTAAGCAGCATAACCTTCGGTACACCGGAGTACGACCAGACGCTGCTCGGTATGGTAACTGATGACGTATTGCTGAAGGTAGTGATAAAACTGCGAGATCACGTTGGCCCCGATTTTACTTTGCCGTCAGAAATTGCCGCGCAAGAGAAGGAGGAAGAACGGCGCCGCAGCGCTTTGAGGGCTTCGTCAGGTCCCATCACCGGGACAATTATCCATGTGGACGCGGAAGATCAGAAAAACGCTTATATCAATGTCGGTTCTGCGATGGGCGTCCGCGTGCAGCAGCGGTTAATCGTCTATGCCAAGGGCGAGCCGCTGACGGATCCGGATTCAGGGAATGTGATCGATTATATCCCCGTGGAGGTGGGGAAGGTTGAAGTTACCGAGGTGAGAAACGATCGTGTGTCCAGAGTTAACATCATCGAAGGATTCGGTGAAGTAAAAAGAGGGCACCGGGTGTGGGCGGGCAGGAACAGACAACCAAGCGACAGCGAGTAACCGAGTGTTTTTCTCGCTCAGCACGCTATAGTGAGTGTCGAGGACGAGAGTAAATTCAGTCAGTACAGTGATTCATGAGATTCCTATCTCACGGGAAACCCTATCGTGTAGGATTTGCTGTCAGGATCTGCTACCGCGGTGGCTAATAACTGCCTTGATCGCTCATTGTCCATTCGTTTAGCCGACCGGTCGATCCTAATAGCAGTCGCTTGATTTAATGGCTCGTTTTACCCCGTTGTAAGGGGGAGAAACACACGACCGCCTAGGTTCTGCCATAGTTACTTAACGAATACACCACTGAGTGGTTCTCTCGGTAAATAACCCAAGTTGCCACCTATAATTGAATTGAAAAACCCAGGGTTTTCGTTAGAGTTGAGGAGTTCACTATTCCCTCAATACCCTAAAGGAGAACCCATGGATATTCAAATTGTAACTGTATTCTGTTTATGTGACGCTCTCTTAAAAGCATTCAAACATCAATCCGACCCACAAACTCGGAGGTCAGATGCCGAAATTATGACGACTGCACTGGTGGCAACACTCTTTTTCGGTGCCAATTTCGAAACCGCTCGTGATTTTCTCCAAACTCACGGCTATATTCCAAACATGCTCTCAAAGAGCCGGTTCAATCGACGACTTCATCGAATTAAACCCATGTTCATCACTCTGTTTGAAATCTTGGGCGAAAGTTTTGTACAACTCAATAAGCAGAAACGCTACGCCGTAGATACTATACCCATTGTTGTTTGTGATAATATCCGTATTCGTCGCTCAAAAATTTACACCGATGAAACATTTCGAGGTTATCAGTCGTCCAAACGTCGGTATTTCTACGGTTTAAAGATTCATCTGCTAGTTACTGCTCAACGACAGCCGGTTGAATTCTTTTTGACCCCGGGCAGCACCGGTGATGTTGAAGGCTTACAATACTTTGACTTCGACTTACCACCGGGCAGCCGTGTCTATGGAGACAAAGCATACAATAACTATGAGATAGAAGACAGTCTTGCCGAAGCTGGAGTGGAGTTGAAGTCGATACGTAAAAAGAATTCAAAGCGGCAGTATCCGCCATGGGAAGCCTATCTGGTCAATTATTACCGCATGTCTGTTGAGGCGACCGCGAGTTTGATTGAAAGATTGTTACCGCGTTCCATTCATGCCGTGACACCACAAGGATTTGAACTGAAAGTCGTCTTATTTGTAGTGGCTACCAGTATCAACCAATATAAACCTACTCAGAATTTACTCATATAGCTGATACTTGAGGAATAGGTGGCAACTTGGGTTAAATAATATGATTGAGTGCCGGTGCGGTTAGAAACCGCACCTACCGGCGTGATAGAATGGGCTTCTCGTGCTAGTCTCGTAAGTATTTAATACTTAGCGAGAAGACCTTTGAGTGAGCGATCCGGATGGGCAACCCACACCGAGACCGCTAGAAGAGCTCACCGACCAGTGAAGTGCAATATGAATTGCGCGAGTCCCATCCAAAGTTAAAACAGATTTCCATTTCTTGCGTATTTGAAGTTTTTTCAACTCAAGTCTTCCGCAACTCCACATGAGAGTGTACCGCCTTCTATGGATGCCAACCCAATGATGATATTTGCCGGCAGCGGCAGCCAGCAACTCACTCAAAAAATCTGCCGGTATCTGAAGGTATCTGCCGGGAAAAACGAAGTAATCCAGTTCTCGGACGGCAACACATTTGTCCGCGTACTTGAGAACGTAAGAGGGCGACACGTCTATATTGTTCAGTCCACGATATTTCCCACTAACGACAACTTCATGGAACTCCTTTTCTGGATCGATGCTCTGAAGCGTGCGAGCGCGGAGTCTGTGACGGCGGTGATTCCGTATCTCAGCTACGCGAAGGGAGACAAAAAGGATGAACCGCGGGTCTCGATTCGGGCGCGGGTCTGTGCGGATGCGATTGAAGCGGCGGGCGCCGACCGCGTCGTGACGATGGATTTGCACGCGGCTCAGATTCAGGGGTTCTTTCGGATTCCGGTGGACAATCTCTACGCACACCGTGTGCTTTGCCAAGAGATCGAGAAGATGGATTTGAGGGATATTGTCATCGTGGCACCGGACACGGGATTCGCTAAGGATGCGAGGCGCTACGCCTCCTATCTACGCACCTCCGTCGCCATCGCGGATAAGCGCCGCCCGGAACACGATGAAGAGTCGGAGATTCTGGAGATTATCGGGGAAGTCAGCGGCAAAACAGCGGTGATTGTCGACGATTTCACCATTTCCGGCGGGACGTTGATAAATGTCTCCACAGAGTTAATGGAGCGGGGTGCGAAGGAGGTCTATGCGGTCGTTTCTCACGGGGTGCTCGCCGAGCATGCTGCACAGAAGATTGATGGCAGCCCTATTACGCGACTGCTCGCCACGGACACGGTGGAAAACCATCCAAATTCCCTGCCGAAAAAGATTCAGTTTGTGTCCGTTGCTCCTCTATTTGGGGAAGCTATTCGGCGCATCCACAATCGCGAAAGCATCAGCGCTATGTTCCCGGACAGCAACAATCTTTAAATACGCGAAATTGTGCGCTTTTCAAACTCTTTCTCATCGGCGAAAACAATGAGATCGAAGAAGGTCTGAATGTCGGTGCGACTCGGATCGAGTTTGTTTATCATCTTGGTGAAGAATGCACGATGCCGCTTGGTCGCCGGACGCCGATTTACCATCTCGTCATTGAAAGCCGCGATCTCTTCCAAAGTCTTCGACGCGTTGGTCCGTATCCAACCAGTTACATCGTTATCGTCGGGTAGGTCATTGATTAAATTGAGGAATTCTTGCGGCGTGACGCCGATAAACCGAAGTACCAGCCGATCATGCCCCGAATCTTCGCCGTACCAGTAACCCCCAATCGAGTCGGTGTTGAGCGCCCTGGCTTTGTCGAGTGTACGCGCCAATCCCGCGATGCTTCCAACGTCGGTATTGTATGGGCTGCGAGGCGCATGCCGTGCAAGGTCGACGATGCCAAATGCGCGTTCGTCGTCTAGGTCTTGAAGTTCCGCCCATGTTGAGATGTCGGTACGACTCGGGTCAATCTCGCGGATTCGGGATTCGAGATAACCTTGGGCTTCCGCATCCTCCGCTCCCCGATTTACCATAGCACGATTGAATTCCTCAATGTCCTTTGGTTGGGGGCAGCTCTGCTCCAACACCCATTCCCCCAATTCACAATCGTTGGGATTGTTGACAGCCGCCTCTTGAAACTCGTCCGCAGACACCTTTAAGAATTCCAATATGGCGCGGTCCTGTCCGGAATCACCCCCGTATCGATATTCTCCGTTCTTCCCGGCTTGCGCGGCGCGCGCTTTATCCGCCATTCGAGCAACACCGAAGATTCCGGCAACATCTAGGGCGCGCGGGCTGCGCGGCGGCTTTTTCGTCAAATCTTTCTGCCAGAAATTTCCCCAATCGTCCAATTCGATTGACTGTATAATGGTCTTGACATCCGTTCGTCCCGGAGCGTATTTGGCGATGCGATCTTTCAGACGTTGCTTGTATTCGTCTGTCTCGGGCAGGCGTTCCAATTCGGTTTGATTGAATTGGTCAATGGCTTCCTGCGATGCAACGCTCCTCTCGGCAATCCATTCGCTCAAGGATTGGTCATCATGTTCATCCACGGCTTCGACGAATTCTTCGTCGGAGATGCCGAGAAGATCCAAGATCTTACGGTCCAATCCCGACTCTCCACCGTAAAGAAATTCGCCAAGTGTTTCATCGTTGTGCGCTCGGGCTTTGTCAGCCATTCGCGCCGCCCCGACGATACCCCCAATGCCGAGGTTGGATGGGCGACGCGGCGGTTGTCGTGTCAGATCCATTGAAGTGTTTTCCTTTCTATTCTCAGAGGTAGAATTGCAAGTAATAGTGAGTTTGGAGTTCTTGGTTTTATGATACTCTGAATACGCGAGCCAGTGCAAGAGGAATAGGGTTTGGTGCGGGGTAGTCGCAAATGTCTCTTGTGGGGTGTGAGGAAGGATGGAAGGGAGAGATTGCTATGCACTTTGAAGATTTCATTCAAGATAAGAGGGAGTATCGGGTTATGATGATTGTGGAACTATCTGCAATCCACGCTCATGAATTCTCTGAAATTCAGGCATGATTACCCAGATGACTTGGAGCGAATCTCTTTGACGGCAGGTGAAGATGATGCTAAAATGATCAGCCCAAAATCTATGATTTTTGGATTGCATGAATCGCCCTAATGAAAGGCTCAAATCTTCAACTCTCCTTAGAATTTCCACTCAAAACCAAACTACCATGAATCTTGATTGTTGTTAGGTGCAAACTCAGATCCGAATTGTAATTAAACCAACTGAATAAGGAGACCTAGAATGGAGTATAGTAACGTACCCATCGGAACAGCGAATCCCGGCTGCTTCGTCATCTTGGTCGACCAATCTTGGTCGATGAGCCAAGATTGGGGAGATAAACTTTCCAAGGCAGAAGGCGCAACACGCGCGGTGAATCGCGTGCTTGAAGAGCTCGTTCGGGCGTGTCAGGTAGGCGATCACTTTAGAGACCGATGTCACGTTTCTGTTATCGGTTATGGGGAACAAGTTGAATGCGCCCTTGATGGGATGATCTCAAAATATGCTTACGCACCCGCTGAGATAGTCAAACAACTCATTCCTGATGGTGCGGGTGGAGTAGTTGAGGTCGAGGTGGAAATGCCAGTCCGGTTGCAACCAAGGGCGGAGAATGGAACCCCGATGCATAAGGCATTTGATAGTGCAGCGGAAATTATTCAACGCTGGTGTACTACATGGCCAAACGGATTTCCGCCGAGCGTGATTAACATCACCGACGGAATCGCAAACGAACCGGAATTAACTTCTCATGCTGCGCGAAGGGTCATGAAACTCGGTACGACGGATGGCAAGGCGTTGGTCTACAATCTTCACATCGGCGGTAGTGGGGACGAGGTTATTTTGCCAAACAACGTTTCTGAATTTACGGGCGATCGCCCTGCAGAGTTTCTCTTTAGTATCTCCAGCGTGTTGCCTGATTCTTTGCGCGAGGAGGCAGTAGCCCAAGGTATTCCAGTGGAACCGGACGCGCGCTGCTTTGCATTTAATGCCCGGCAAGTATGGATGATTAAGCTCCTAAACTTTGGGTCGTTAAATGTACTAGGCAGTGGACGGGATTAAGTCTCACTTCCTGATCGAAGATGGAGATAAAATTAGCGGTAAAATCATTTATTACTCACAAGAAAGCGGAAAGTCGAGAGGACTGCCAAGACGCCTTCTTTCAGAATGAAAAGATGGCACGCTACGCCGTGGCTGATGGCGCCACGCGCTCATTTTGTGCTAAAGAGTGGGCAGAACTCTTGGTAGAACATTTTTGTGAAGAGTCCATTCCCTATCCAACTACACACAGTTGGCAATCATGGCTAAACCCCATCCAGGAAAAATGGTACATGCGGGTTGCCCGCAAGGTAAGGGAGCGTCCCCTTTATTTTCTGGTCAATCCATTCACTAGCAAGGAACCTGCTGCTTCTACTTTCATCGGCCTTGAGTTTGATAAAACGGAGGCCTCATGGAAGGCGATGATTGTTGGGGATAGTTGTGTCTTTCAAATTGGCAATTGTCGATTCAAAAGCTATCTGATAAACAAGTCGACGGATTTCACAAGTTACCCTGCGTTTTTGGCTAGTTATGAGAAGGATAATCACTCAGAGCCATCGTTTGTTAAGGGCTGCGCAAGTCATGGGGACACGCTTATTTTGGCGACTGATGCATTGGCGCATTGGATCCTTCGCCATAAGGAAGCGGGAAGACGGGATGAAGCGCTCAATGAACTCAAAATGATCGAAGATGAGAACCAGTTTCACGAATTTGTTGATCGTGCGCGATCTGACGAAGCCATCCGCCTGGTGAATGATGATGTCACTCTCATGATACTCTCGGTTGAACAAAAGCAGGATGTGGAAGCTGAGAATGACCAACCAACCACTATCTCAGGATCAGGCATTGAAACGGAAACTTACCGGTTGTCAGCGACCCTACGACTCCTTTTTTGGACATTTCTCACAGGGATGTTTGGGATTTTGGTTGGGGCATTAGTTGCGTTTTTGCTTCTGTGGTTCAATATAGACTGAATACAACCTACACTGAGGGTGAAACATGGCGTATCCAACTCGCACTGATTACACACAAGCGGTACGTGATTATCCTCACATCAGCATATTGGATTCTGTACTCAAAAGCGGCACACCCGTGCGTGGTCCCAATACCTTAAGAGTCTACTCAGGGGGCTTTTCAAGCGTGTTTCCATTTGAGGTGGGCTCCAACACTTTCGCTCTGAGGTGCTGGATAAGAGATATCGGGAGAGCCGAAATCCGGTATCAAGAAATATCAATCTATCTAAAGCAGAGGAACCTACCCTACTTTGTTGAATTCGAGTACATTCCGGAAGGCATTCTGGTAAACGGAACCCGATGGCCCATCACGCGAATGGAATGGGCAGAAGGTGAAACACTTTGTAAATTCGTCGAGAGCAATCTTCACGACCCGGGCGTCCTGAGGACTACTGCCGCGGAATTTCTCAAGATGGTTAAAACGCTTCACAACCATCAGATGTCACACGGCGACTTACAGGATGGAAACATATTGCTGAGGAGAAATGGTGCTGATGTTGAAATCAAGCTGATAGACTACGACAGCTTGTTCGTACCGGCACTTCAAGGATACCCCGAAATCATTGTTGGGCTTCCTCAATATCAACACCCTCATAGGAGTGCTAGTGGCGGATTTACGAGCGAGAAAGTGGATTACTTCTCTGAACTGGTCATTTATCTTTCTCTGAGGGCCCTAGCGGAAAAACCCACCCTCTGGCGTCAATTTAAAGGAGGAACAGATGGAGCACTGCTTTTTGTAGCCGATGATTTTACGAACCCTACCCAATCCAACGTTTTCCGTGAACTTGGATCCTTGTCGTCGGATGTGAAGCTATTGACTTCAAAATTGAAAGAGTTTTGTGCAAAATTATCAATTGACCAACTTGAGCCATTGGAAACGCTATTGCCGAGAACTGACCCAGTTGCCAAGACTGTATACGACAGAGGTATGGATTTTCTTCGTAATGAGAGATATAGCGAATCCATTGCTGAGTTTAAGAAGGCTATAGCTCTTGAGTCCGAGTACAAGGAGGCACACCATGGGATGAGTATTGCTTATCTTCAAGAGAACCATCTTGGTGAGGCGAAAAAGGAGGCGGAAGAGGTTCTAAAGATTGACTCCAATTATCCACCTACTCTCAAACTGTTAGAAACGATTAAACAAAAACAGAGTGCCTTTGGATCAAATCTCACAGGTTCGAGGCCATCTGCTTCGCCAACCTCACAGTTTGCTTCCTCAAAACCGACCGATCAGAAAACACCTGATGAACGTTCCCTTCGACGACATTATTTTTATCGCAGTTTGGTTGTTGTGGGTGTTATTTTCGTGGCATTTTTCCTAGTGCTGAATTCCAAAAATGGGGATCTTCAGGAGTTGAAGGGCCAACTATCCGAAATAGAAGCGAAATTCGCGTCACTGGAAAACGATAACAACACGTTACGAAGGAAAAATACAGGACTGCTCAACGAAAAACGGAAATTGGAGGGCAAACTCTCTGAAAAGGACACGCAACTTACGTCAGTGACAGAAGAAAACAAGAAGTTGCAAGACGAAAACCTGGGACTGCGACGCCAGAACCGAGATTCGGAAAACCGAGTTAACCAACGCGACACCCTTCCATCATTCCCGGCAGGTAAAATCCAACCGGGCGCAGAGCGTTTTCAAAACGTGTGGAAGACCTTCTCTGGACACACGAATTGGGTGAGAAGCCTCGCGTTCAGTCCCAATGGACGGACGCTTGCCAGTGGGAGTGTGGACGGAACCATTCGTCTGTGGGATGTTCGCACGGGAAGGGCTATAGCGACTCTCAAGGGGCATTCCGCCCAAGTAACGAGCGTGTCGTTCAGCCCCAATGGAAAGACGCTTGCTAGTACGAGTGAGGACAACGCGGTCCGCCTGTGGAATGTTATTACAAGGACGCACAATCGCGCACTCAAGGGGCACACCACCTTCGTGCGTAGCGTGTCGTTCAGTCCGGATGGGCAGACACTTGCCAGTGGGAGTAGTGACAAAACCATCCGCCTCTGGAATGTTGCTTCGGGGACGTACAGACGTACACTCACTGGTCATGCGGGTTGGGTCAGCAGTGTTGCGTTCAGCCCGGATGGACGGACGCTTGCCAGTGGGAGTAGTGATAAAACCATCCGCCTCTGGAATGTTGCTTCGGGGACATACAGACGTACACTCACTGGTCATACGGATTGGATTAACAGTGTTGCGTTCAGTCCGGATGGGAACGCGCTTGCCAGTGCAAGTTGGGACGGAACCATCCGTCTGTGGAATGTTGCTACGGGGACGCACAATCGTACACTCAAGGGGCATACTAACTTCGTGCGTAGCGTGTCGTTCAGTCCGGATGGGCAGATGCTTGCGAGTGGGAGTGGGGACAAAACCATCCGTCTGTGGAATCTCCACACGGGGAAGTGCCAACGTACTCTCACCGGGCATAAGGGTTGGGTTAGCGTTGTAGCATTCAGTCCAGATGGGAACACGCTTGCAAGTGGGAGCGAGGACAAAACCATTCGCTTGTGGCGTTAAACCTCTAGATTAGCCTATCGAATAGGCTCAGGTGAGGGAATAGCGAGCAATCAACCGAATGGACAATGAAGCTATAGAAGTTCCCCATAGAAATCCCTTAAGCGAACCATTAACGGACGGATGGCGATAGAGATTTTCCAGTGAGTGCGATGGTGTTCCCGATTTTCGACGCGGGGCAAGATGCCCCGCCTACGGTAGCAGGTCCTCATTACGGCGTAAGTCCTTTGTGATACTCTGAACATAGGAATTTGTACAAGACAAAAAATGATGTCCATCTTCGGACTCCGCCCACGCCAAACTCACCGGCGTTTCACCAATCCCCAGCTCCCTTTGAGATTGCATAAATTGCTGAATTATGCTATAATCTATCCATGAAGAAAGCCTCTGCTAACGATTCTGCCAGAGTTATAACTGTCAATCGGAAAGCGCGGCATGATTTCCATCTGCACGATCGCTACGAAGCTGGGATAGCGTTGCAGGGAACCGAGGTCAAGTCGATACGCGCGGGACGATTGAATTTGGCAGATAGTTACGCGCGCATCCGCGATGGCGAGGTTTTCTTGATTGACGCTCATATCGGTCCGTACGAACAGGGCAGCCGCGAGAATCATGAGCCGAAGCGTCAGCGTAAGTTGCTGCTGCATCGCCGCGAGATTCGGAAGATTGAAAGCAGGATTCGCTCGGCGGGTATGACGGTTGTTCCGACGAAGGCGTATTTCAGTAATGGGAAGGTGAAGCTCGAAATCGCGATCGCGTCGGGCAAGCAGGCTTACGATAAACGTGATGCGATTGAGAGAGAGGAAGCGCGTCGGGCGATTCGTTCACATTTATAAGAGAGAAAGGCTGGTGCGCGGGGGGATTAGCTATCGCGCTCCCTATTCAGTCGCTTGATTGCACCCTACAACTACAAATCCACTATTCAAGCAACATGGAACACGCGCAATTTGGGGGTGAAAAGGTTTCGACGTGAGTCAATGAGATAAGAGTTGCATGTCGAGGTCTCCGCAGGCCTCGTTAAACAGGCGGAAAAATTTAACTGCTGACTACGAAGAGTTAGCTCTAGCTGCTTAAAGCAGCTACGCTCGGCTAATTTGCGGCCCGTCGAGTTAGTCGGGCGCCAGACAACGGGCTAGGCAGCTTGTTTGTTCTCAAGGAGCAAGTTGCGAGAAAATACTTGAGATAGCCTGAACGAATCTGGCATAAGGGAGTCGTTAGGGTGAAGCGCCAAAACTTATGCTAAGCATGTAGTAGCTCTTATTAAACTGCTCTCGGACACGGGTTCGATTCCCGTCACCTCCATCAGATTTTGGTTGTAATCCCATCACGAGGTGCAATTGTCGATTAACACGGTTGACGATTGCACCTTTTTTGTATTTGCTATTCGATTCCCGCATTCGCGCGCCAACCGACCGAAGCATTTTTCAATAAACGGCAAGATTCTTGTAACTTCCATTTCGTCTATACGACAGGTTCACATCCCAAAGTAAGGAGACACCGTAAAGTGCAGACTCTAGACAGAGCAAAACTGATTGTGAGAGCCCAAGTCAGCGATTTACTTACAAAGTTAGAGGACGGACAGAAAACTCGGCAGTTGGCGCTTGAGGAGGTGCGCGACGACATCCGGGGGATAAGGTCACTCGTCGTTAACGCCATTGCTGATCTCAAACTTATTGAGCGCCAAATTGAAGAGACCGATTCCGAAGCGGAGATGTGGGAAGAGAGGGCGGCATTTGCCTTGCAAAAGTCTGAAGAGGATTTGGCGCGACGTGCGCTTTCCCGTAAGCATGAGTTAACGCGGAGGGCGGAACGCTATCGTGAACAACTCACGGCACAGCGGGATACCATCGACACGCTGAAATCAAGCCTTAAATCGTTGGAATTGAAATTAGATGAGATGCGTTTTGATACGGCGCGGATGGATGTCCAGGAAAAATTGACACGTCAATCGACACTCGGAGCAACTTCCGCAAGCAATTACGTCACTGGCGGCAGCGCGTTCGATGCCTATGACCGGATGGTCGAACAGGTGCGCGATTTAGAAGCACATGCCGAGGCGTTCGACGAATTGATGCAAGGCGATAAGCTGGAGCAGGAATTCCATGCGCTGGAACGTAAGAATGATGTCGATAAGGATTTAGCGGCGCTAAAATCCAAACTCTCGGAAGAATAGGAGAGGAAGCAGGAAAGAGTGGTAGAATAGATGGTTCTCTTCTTAACCCCCTTGTATTGAATCGTTCCACCTCTAAACTTGCTTAAGAGCGCCGAGTATGAGAAATGCGCGGGTGACATCAAGCCAGATTTTTGTTGAAATTCCCTCTTAGTCGCGTTACAATTCAACGCAGTTTCGGGTTACTAGCAGGACAGCGGTAAAATCTTGCGCAACAACTCGCTCGATTGCGAACTCAGTCGGGTTTAATTCTATCAGGGAATTACAAGGAGAGTAACCATGGTTGAAGTCGACGTGGCATTCATCTCTTTTGACCAGCATGTGGGTACACCAATTGTCGTGTTGAAGGATAAGGCAGCCGAAGCCAAGCGAATGTTGCTTATTTGGATTGGTTCACCGGAAGCCGCCGCCATTCAATCGAAAATCAAGGGCGAGGAGATCGCGCGCCCGATGACGCACGATTTGATGAAGAATCTCATTGAATATCTTCAGGGAGAGGTAGCTTCTGTCTGTGTACACTCCGTGGAGGATGGTACCTTTTTCGGGCAAGTTACGCTTCATACGGATGGACAGACGATTGATATTGATGCCCGCCCAAGCGATGCCATCGCGCTTGCACTAAGGTTTGAATCCCCAATCTTCGTTGCCGAGGAGGTGCTAGAAGAACACGGCCTCTCCGAGGACGATTTGAAAGAGGCGCAACAGGAGCAGACGAAGAGCGTTTTGGAAAACTTGGATGATGCAACACTAGGCGAGTTTACGGTTTAACGATCAGATTCGAGAGAGTAACCACCGATGCCAATCTTTGAAAAGATTAGTCGAATTCTCAAGTCAAATATCAACGATCTACTGGATCGCGTCGAGGACCCGGAGAAGGTCTTGAACCAGTTGCTTGAGGACATGCGTCATGAGTTGAAAGAGGCAAAGGTGCAGGTGGTTGCAGCGATCCGCGATGGGAATCGGCTTGAAGCCCAATACAAGGAGAATCTGGAAAGCGCCGAGAACTGGGAAAAGCGAGCTATCGTGTTCATCGAGAATGGCGATGATGTTCACGCGAAAGAAGCGCTGCGCCGCAAGAAATCCTTTAGTGAATTAGCCGACAATTACCGCGAACAACTTGAGTCCCAGCGGGAGAGTATTGCTGTTCTCAAGGATGGGTTGGCAACGTTGCAGGAGAAGATTGAGGAAGCAGAGCACAAGCGTGCCATCTTGATTGCCCGCGCGAAGCGAGCGGAAGCCGAAAGGAACATCCAGGAAACCGTAGCGGGAATTGCGGACTCAAGTGCCACCAGTGCGTTTGATCGGATTCAGGACCGTGTGGCAGAAACCGAAGCACACGCCGAGGCGTATCGCGAATTGCAGAATCTTGACGATGGGGAATCAGTTTTTGAACCGAATCCGAACGACGACATTGAGAATGAACTCGCCAAGCTAAAAGCGAAGCTAAAAAAATAAACCATTGCCGGACGTACCGATTCAATCCGGTATTAGTTTAAGGATTCGACAATGCGACTATTCAGGAAACTCATCATCCTCCTACTAATTTTGGGGCTTGTACTCATTGCAGCACCGATGGTTTTGCCTATCGCCATTTCGGTATTTCAATTCGTATTCACGGCGCTCCCCCTTATTGGAATTGGAATCGCGGTTGTGTATCTCTTTCGCAAACTCCGAGCGTAAGTTAATTCTTGGAACATTTTTTTCCGTGGTCAGGTATGGATCAGAACAATATTGAAGTACCCGTATCGGATGACCTGGCGCTCAACTATCACCTCATGCATCCCGGCGGCGATAGCGCGCCCGGCGATCCCAACGCCGCATTTTATCTTGATGGTACGTATCACCTGCACTATATCCTGCGACACACTTGGCGTGGCGACCGGTCGTACTGCTTCGTCCATGTCACCAGTCCGGACATGTTAAATTGGACATGGCAGAGGACGAAACTTCAGCCGTCTTTCACGGGTCACGGCATGTACAGCGGCACCGGATTCGTCACCAAAGAGGGCATTCCTGCCGCGATTTATCATGGTCAAGCTTCTAAGCGAAATCACATCGCCCTTGCCAAAGACAGATCGCTTTCCGCGTGGGAGAAGCCGTATCCGGTCGAACCGAAGACAGCAGATGGAACAGATGCGGACATGCATCACTGGGATCCGGATTGCTTTCTCATCGGTGATACCTACTACGCAATCTCCGGGGGCAGGAGCCAACCGCTCTGCAAGTCGCAGGACTTGCGGAATTGGAGTTACGTTGGCGATTTCCTAAAACACGAGCTGCCGGATGCGGCGATTGGTGAAGACATTTCTTGCCCGAATTTTTTCCGCCTCGGAGACAAGTGGATGCTGCTGTGTATCAGCCATCCCTTCGGCTGCCGCTACTACATCGGCGATTGGGATGCAGAGAACGAACAGTTCGTTCCCGAAACGCACGGACGAATGAATTGGCGGCGTCCCGATCAGTCCATCTACAACACGGAGTACCGTGACTTTTTTGCTCCGGAAAGCGTGCTCACACCCGATGGACGCCGAGTCATGTGGGCGTGGCTAGTCACGCTCGACGATGAGATTTCCCAAAGGTCCATTCAATCCCTGCCGCGCGAACTGAGTTTGGCAGGGGACAGTAGTTTACGGATTCGCCCGCTGCGTGAACTCGAAACGCTACGCACCGATCAAACAATTCACAGAAATCTCACGGTCACGCCACCGGAACGTTCGCACAGCGGCGCTGCAACGGCGCGGATTGCCACTCTTGAGGGTGACGCGCTTGAGTTGAGAATCACGATCGATAGAGAACAGGCGGTGCGAAAGCGGTTCGGTTTCCAGCTTTTTTCCGACGAAGACCACGAAGGGTTGCCCATTCTAATTCACCCGGAGACGGGGACTTTGCGCGTCGGAACGACCGAGGCACCGTTTGCCGTAGCAAATCTTCCAGAAGGCGAAGACATTGAATTGCGTATCTTCATAGACAAGTACCTTGTCGAAGTCTTTGCCAATGATCGGCAAGCTGTCGTGGGCGCCTACATGGATTATCGCTCTGCCAGAGATCTTAACGCCTATACCTACGGCGATCCGACAACGATTCGCCAAATTGAAATTTGGAAGCTAAAGTCCACCAACCAAGGGTTTTTCGAGGCACGAGAAAATCGTATCTGGGCACCGGACACCGAGTAAACAGCGGTGTTTTGTAGCTAGTCATTTGTGGTCAGTAAACCGGTGGACTAAAGAGTTGCGCCAAGAGAAAACCCGCCTACGCCAGCCCCGTCCAATATCGTCATTCTTCTCACCGGCGATCTCGGCTATGGCGATTTATCCTGCCACGGGCATCCACTCATTCGCGCACCCAATCTGGGTCGGCTTGATGAAGTTTAAAAAATAATTCGGTAATATCCTAACGATACTCGGTGCGGTTAGGAAACCGCACCTACCGAGTTTAGGGAAAATTGAATTACCGATTTAAATACTTAATCTTCATCAGCCGACGGGCAGCGATGGACTAGTTGCTAGCCTCAAAGCCACTCTGTAAGCCGGTCCGCGCTACCCCCATGACCGGGCTGTCGATCTCACGCGCGGCTTTTGCAGGGCGGTGGCAGTGCCCCCCTACAATTGTACAGAGTCATTCTACGTCTCAAGATAAAGCTCGGCTGGATTTGTCAATCCAGCGCGAGCGATTAGCCCAAAGACTGTTTTCGGGTGTTGATTATGTCTCAACCAAACGTCGTTTTTGTGTTGACCGATGACCAGGGTTACGGCGATGTGTCGTGTCTCGGGAATCCCGTGCTGCGAACTCCATACCTAGACCGATTGCATTCCGAGAGCGTGCGTTTCACCGATTTCCATGTTGCTCCGATGTGCACTCCGACTCGCGGCGAACTGCTCACGGGGCGCGATGCGTTGGACAATGGAGCGACGTTCGTTTGCATGGGGCGCACGCTATTGCGCCGCGATCTTCCCACGATGGCGGATATCTTCGCGGCGAACGGATATCACACGGGGCACTTTGGAAAATGGCACCTGGGTGACAACTATCCCTACAGACCTCAAGACCGAGGCTTCCAAGAATCCGTGTATCATCCCGCATGGGGAATCACATCCGCTCCCGATTATTTTGGGAATGATTATTTCGATGACCATTACCGGCATCGGGACGAAATCAAGCAGTATCAGGGATATTGCACGGATGTCTGGTTCGACCAAGCTGTAACTTGGATGAGGCGGTGTCATCAGAATAGCGATCCCTTCTTCACGTATATTGCAACGAACGCTCCGCATACACCGCTGTGGGGCCCCGAATCATTACAGACAGCCGTATATTGGTGAAGTCACACGAAACGAGGCAAGTTTCTTCGGGATGATTTCAAACATTGATGAGAACATGGGACGTCTCGATTCGTTCCTGCAAGAGACGGGTTTACGCGAGAACACCATCCTGATATTCATGACGGATAACGGCACTGCCACCGGTCAGAACGTGTTCAATGCAGGAATGCGCGGGAGAAAAACGTCGCTTTACGACGGCGGACACCGTGTGCCGTTCTTCGTACGTTGGCCAAATGGCGGAGTCAGCGGAAGGAGAGATGTTCGCAGTCTAACTCGGAGCACGGATGTGCTGCCGACCTTAATTGACCTGTGCGGCTTGACCGTTGACGACGGGCTGGAATTTGATGGAATCTCTCTTGCCAATGCTCTACATGAATCTGCGGAGCCACCTTCGGAGCGGATGGCGGTGATTCAATACGGGCACGCCTCCGAGGGCATTCGGGGTCATACGGAAAAGAACGCCGCAACCGTGCTTTGGAGTAAGTGGCGACTTGTGAACGGTTATGAACTTTATGATATTGCTACCGATATAGGGCAAACTCGGAACGTTGCCGAGTCTAACCCGGAGGTAGTTGGCTGCATGCAAGATTTTTACGAGCAATGGTGGGAGGCGGTTGGTGATAACTTGGAGACATACCAGCCGATTACCGTTGGATCGAAACATGAGAATCCAGTTCGCTTGTGCAGTTGCGATTGGGCGGGAGTTTATGCGGACAACCAACAGAACATCCGCGGGTGCGTCATGGACAGCGGCACATGGCATGTGGAGGTGGCACAGGCTGGACTTTACGACCTCACATTACGGCGGTGGCCTGAGGAATCGGGGTTGGGCATTACCGCACCGGCGCCGGTCATGCAGGGCTTTGACGGAACATTGCCTGAGGGTGCGGCGTTGCCGGTGTCGTCGGCTTGGTTGCGCGTTGGCAGCGAGGAGCAGAAACAACGTGTCCCAGACGAGGCAACCCATGTCACATTCCGCATGGCACTGAGACGCGGTACTGCGCAGATTAAGAGTTGGTGGTATGATGATGAGGAGAATCCGCTAGCAGGGGCTTACTATCTGACTGCAGAGCACATAATCGAATAGGGATTGGAAGAATGGAAGAGTGGAAGGGAACTAATGCTCGAATTAGCGGTTTGGAATAATTGAACTAGAAAATTGGAATAGTGGAAGATTGAAAGAAGGGAAGACTGGAAGAGTGGTAGTTAGTTCAAATTTGAGATCGCACCCTCCCCGCCGAGTCCACGGGAATATGCGCCGAAATTGACGATGCGGAATCCAAAACCTGGGCGATTAAGCGATATGGGCGACCTGGAATTTCCCAACTTTTTCATACAGGAAGGATACAAATCTACCGCCATCTGCCAAGTCCTCAATTTACGATAACCGCGATTCACATTCCTTCGACGATACAATCTCTCATCCTTCCATCCTTCCACTCTTCCATCCTTCCCGTCTTTTATTCTACCGTCCCCGATTCGCTCTCCGCCGATTCAACTGTTTCATCTTCCGCGACGGGGGTGTCGTCTTTTAGGTCTTCCGATTTTTTCAGGAGTTGGTTGGTTTTGTATTGGAAGAGCATGAAGACAGGGTCTTTGTCCTCACGTTTCACGTAATGCTTGCCGCTTTCCTCGTTTCCGATATGGAGGAGTCTGGTTGACCCGTCATTCAACTTTGCAAGGACCGAGGATTTAGGGGCATCAAGCCCATACTCGGATAGGTCGCTTGCGTCCGCAAAATCATCTGTGTCCAGGTCGCTCAAGCTATCCAGCAGTGCATCGAGTTCTGGCTCCAGGGCGGCAATTGCCTCCGGCTTGGTCATCTGCCATTTTCCTTCCGCATCCATCTCAAGTTCTATCTCTTCCTCCTCCGACTTAATGGTTAGGTGAGTGACATCGCCTTTGTTGAAGCTGAAGATTGTGCGATCTTTCCAGGTGCGAGTTCCCTTGTCAAAGGTGGCTTTGAGATTACCCTTTCCAACATAAACATTATTTGAATCGGCGGTGCGAACGTAGCTGCTCAAGTAGCCCGGAGTGGTTTTGCCAAGGAAGAGGTGGGCTTGCACATTACCGCCGGCATCCAATAGTTTTGCCTCGGCGCCGGAGCTATCGACTTCAAACTGCGCCTGTTTTTCCGGATTGCTGGAAACCAAACCGGTTGTTTTGAGTTCGGTTACTTTGTCCAGAACGTCTTCGATACCTTCCGCATCGGCGGGATAATTCTCCATTGACGCCACAAGCCACTGATTGTTTTCCTTGGCGAGGGTTGTGGTTTCGCCGGACGCGGTGATTTCTATCTTCGTAACGTTCTCTTTATTGAAGTCGGGGAACAGCAGAGAAGCCGCTTCCAACTTTTTTGTATATTCACTCTTAGCGAACGGGTTTTCTACAAGCCCGACAATCACAACCAAAACGACAAGTATACCGAGTAAGATTAGAAGTTGCTTTATTTTCATTTTCGGATTTAAGCGGCTCCGTAAGCTTCAACCAACCGCTTTGCCCTCCTTCGCAAGTAGTATCGAAGTAGCCCGAACGCTACCACTATCAACGGAATTCCGCCCACACAGATAAACCGTATGAACGTCTTTTCGCTTTCCGAAACCTCCCTTAACGGTCGGTCCGTGACGGCGTGCGATCTGATGCTGATTAGATCCTCTCCAAACGTGAGCCAATCCACCGCATTTAAGAAAAATTCCTGTCCGTCCGGACGCCCCTGTTCCAGAAATCTGGAGTTTCCCAAGACGACAATCTGAGTAGATTCGCTTTCTGTTTTCGTTACTCTGTCCTCCGCGATTGATTCTGGCGTCTCGGCAGCATCAGACTCATCAATTTCAGGGGGCGGAATCTCTTTTCCAGCGTAGAAACTCTTGAATACCCCCGACAGAGCCACCGCAACGGTGTATGCGCCGGATGTGGAACCGGACGGATTAAACCTGTTGGCAGGGGCACTGGGATCCAGGTTGTAAGGGCTTTGAGTTGTCCAAGCCCCGTTACTGGTTTTAGCTAACGCGGTCACTTGAATAGCATTACCCTCTTGCGGCAACAGTTCAAGCGAACTTGCCCAAGGAAGCACCAGCTTTTCCATTTCACTCGTGATAATGTGTTCACCTGATAATCCCTCAGAACTTTCCCCAGAGATATATCGGTACTGATTGCGCACCCCTATGAAATACGGGTATGGTTGAATCGTGATGCCTCGCCCCATGCGGAACTGGGTCATCTCTCCCGGCGGATCAACCACAAGGTTGTTCCCGAGCTTCACACCGTAGTGTTCAAGGAGGTCGTTCAATCCGGTTGACAACGGCGTTGCTTGCAGCCCAATCTCCTGTGTGCGAATGGAATCAATCAGAAACACCGCTCGCCCACCCCGCATGATGTGTTGATCGATTTCATACTTTTCGCGTTCCGTCAACACACTCTTGGGTCCTGCGATGACCAACGTCGAAATATCTTGATTAATCGCCTCCCCGCCTTCGATCGAGACCTTTCGAATGTTGTATTGTCCATCTTGATTATTGTCCAATTGCTGGCGCAACAAGGCATGGGTTTGACTGTCAATATCCAATTCTTCGTGCCCAGCCAAAAACCCAAGGGTTTTTATTTCCTTGGCGGTCACTTTGAGAATGGCGGCGGTCAAATCGTATTCAAGCGAAGCCGTGTCCGTTACTCTGGAAAGCACTTCCTCTTTGCCGCCGTAAGCTACCGCAACGCTTACGTAGACGTTTGCGATTTCGGCTTTGTCCTTCTCAAAAACATTGAGCTGCAGTTCGGTGATTCCCCGAAACCTCAGTTCCTGTTTCTCACCATCGTCAAAACCGGTGGGATCTATGAAGTTGATTTGCAACTGATTCGAGAAGGCGCGGTATTCGTCGAGCACATCGCGAACTCCGCGGCGCCATTCTGCCACTTGTGCCGGCTTACTGGAATAATAAGCGTTTATGGTTACAACATCGTCCAGACGTTTCAGGACGTTTTTCGTCGATCCCGAAATGGTGTATCGTTTGTCCTCCGTAAGGTCCGCTCGAACGAATCGACGGTATGAAAGGAAGTTGATAACCGCGAGAATCAGAAGAACGACGAGCGCAAAAGCCAGGGCATTACTGCCGTGTATCCATATTTTCTTTGCCATAATCTACCCCACTTTCTGCATTTGAACTCTTAGAGTGCTTAGATAGAGGAAGAAACCGATTAATGAAAAATAGTAAATGAGATCCCGAGAATCAATTACGCCCCGAAGAATACTGCTGAAATGGGTGCCCAATCCGAGATACCTGAAAAAGGAAGCTAACCACGGACTGGGTATTCTGAACAGTACAAATTCTTGACCAATGATGAGGAGAACAAAACATAGCCCAATTCCCACGATGAAACCGATAATCTGATTCTCGGTCAATGTGGATGCGAACAGTCCAATTGAGAGATAAGCGGCGCCCATGAGCAGCAAACCGATGTATCCACCGATGATGGGGCCTCCGTCGGGGTCTCCGAGAGAGGCTACCGCAATTGGGAGCGAGAACGACAAAAGGATGGTCACACCAAGCAACGCGAAGCTCGCTAGGAATTTCCCGAGGACTACCTCAAAATCCTTTATCGGCAAGGTCATCAGGATTTCGACCGTGCCGAGTTTGCGCTCTTCCGCCCACAGTTTCATCGTGACTGCGGGGACAAAAAAGAGATACATCCAAGGCATGACGGAGAAGAAACCGCGCATGTCCGCTTGCCTACTGAGAAAAAAGCCTTGAAGGAATAGCCATGAGGAAAGGGCGAGGAAGAATGTAATGAAGATGTATGCGATTGGCGAGTTAAAGTAACTTCTGAATTCTTTCTTAAAAATTGCCGCGATGTTGTTCATAATCGGTTAAGCTGCTACCTCCTTGTTAACGGATTCACCCGTTAGTTCTCTGAACACGTCCTCCAAGCTGACCGATTCTTGGCGCAATTCCGTCAAACTCCAGCCGTTTTGGACAACAAATTGGAACAACTCTTCGGCAGCATTTGTTCCTTTCTCGGAGGCGATTCGGTAGCTAAGCAGTCCGTCAACCGTGTTCACGCGATCAAACTTATTAACGAAATTCAAGTCCTGAAGTTTGGATTCAATCTCATCCGCAGGTCCCCTAATGGTGATATCTACCACCTCTCCTCCTTTTGCTCGTTCCGCCAGACTCTCGGGGCTACCGTTGGCGACAATCTTCCCATTGTTGATAATGAGAATACGGCTGCACGTCGCCGAAACTTCGGGCAGAATATGCGTGCTAAAGATAATCATCTTTTCTTTGCCGATTTCCTTGATGAGATTGCGAATCTCGATAATTTGATTGGGATCCAAGCCGGAGGTGGGTTCGTCCATGATAAGGATTGGCGGATCGTGAATGAGGCTTTGCGCCAAGCCCAAGCGTTGACGAAATCCCTTTGATAATTCCCCCACGTCTTTCTGGATGACGCTCTCAAGGCCACAAATGTCAATGACCTCTTTCGTTCGTTGCTGCCGTTGGCTCTTGGGAATGTCACGCACTTGCGCGATAAACTTGAGATAATCTATCACGCCCATGTCCAAATACAGTGGGGCGCTCTCGGGCAGGTAACCGATTCGTTTTCGGACTTCAACCGATTGGTCGAACACATCATATCCGTCGACCGTGGCGTTCCCTTCATCTGCAGAAAGATAACAGGTCAGCACGCGCATGGTTGTTGTCTTGCCTGCACCGTTTGGTCCAAGAAATCCCAATACTTCTCCCGCTTTGGCATTAAAAGACACATTGTCTACAGCAACAGTTGGTCCATAGCGTTTGGTAAGGTTCTTGACTTCAATCATGTCGATTGACTCCTACACGATTTTGAACTAAGTAAGTTTTGATGTAACGTTATGTCGTTTATGTTGAGTATGTGGTACATTGGGATAACAACGTAAGCTGATAACTTAACCGCCCAAAATGTTATCATCTGAGCGAAAATACCGTCAAGTCAAAATAACGATTTTGCTTGACTTTTGGCTTACGTTTACTGTACGATTATCAAACAGAAATTTTAATTATTCGAGACTGCGTGGTCTTAACGAAGAGGCACGTTACATCAATACTGCGATACGTAGGTTGGAGAAAGAGCAAGAATAAAGGGGTAGCTGCACCACGATAATTAAGTATATCGTGGTAAAGTGGAGGCAAATTCATAGTCTATTTTTGGTGACTCGTACGTAGTTATTTGAAAATATAATGCACAACCGTTGGGGGTGCTTTTGAGCCAATTCAAGAGCTGAGAACACACCCTTTGAACCTGACCTGGATTATACCAGCGTAGGAAGACACAGGTTGACGAAGTGAAAGCCGTATCGTAAGTTGATTTTTTGGTTTTCGTTTCAGAGAGCCGCATTCCTTAGCTGGGAGGCGGCTTTTTTTGTGATTTCAGAGTTAGATTACGCGGCCGTTTTAGATTGGACTTGAGTTCCTTTTTGGCACCAAATGGATCGCGATAGTTTTTACATGCTTAGCCTTACGTTAGGAGGTTAACACCATGAGTTCCAAAGAACCGATGGAAAGCACAAACGGATTCTTCCCGAATAGCGAGAAAGTATACGCTCGCGGTACAACTCACAAGGATATGCGTGTGCCGTTCCGTGAGATTACACTTCAACCCACCCAGTTGACCGACGGAAAAACGGAAACGAATGAATCTATCCGTGTTTATGACACGAGCGGACCTTGGGGCGATGATTCGCAGCAGTGCGATGTTCGGTCAGGGTTAGCTCCATTGCGCAGAGAGTGGATACTCGCTCGCGGGGATGTAGAAGCGTACGACGGGCGCGAGGTTCGACCCCAAGACAACGGCTATCTGACGAAAGGGCACGCGCAGTATGCGAGCACCCGCGAGAAAGCGAAGGGCGGGTTGGAGTATTTTCCGGGGTTGAAGCGTAAGCCGCTTCGCGCCAAGGCTGGCGGCAATGTGACTCAGATGCATTATGCGAGACGCGGCATTGTTACACCGGAGATGGAATTCATCGCAATCCGCGAAAACTTGGGACGGCAGAAGGCTTTTGAGGCGGTTGACGGCGATTATCGTACGCGAAACGCTTTGAACCACCAGCACACCGGAGAATCGTTCGGCGCTCCGCTGCCGGATCACATTACGCCTGAATTCGTACGCGACGAGGTCGCTCGAGGCCGTGCCATAATTCCCGCCAACATCAACCATCCCGAGTCCGAGCCGATGATTATCGGCAGGAACTTCCTGGTGAAAATTAACGCAAATATCGGCAACTCGGCGGTGGCATCGTCGATTGAGGAAGAGGTTGAGAAGATGCGTTGGGCGACCAAGTGGGGAACGGACACGGTCATGGATTTGTCAACGGGCAAGAATATCCATGAAACCCGCGAATGGATTCTGCGCAATTCGCCGGTCCCCATCGGCACGGTGCCAATTTATCAGGCGCTCGAAAAGGTCGGCGGCAAAGCTGAGGAACTGACATGGGATGTATATCGGGACACCCTGATTGAGCAAGCGGAGCAAGGGGTGGATTATTTTACGATTCACGCCGGCGTTCGGTTACCCTATATTCCGCTGACGGCGAATCGGTCGTGCGGTATTGTGTCACGCGGCGGAAGCATCATGGCAAAATGGTGTCTGTCGCATCATCAGGAGAGTTTTCTCTACACCCATTTCAATGAGATTTGCGAAATTATGAAGACTTACGATGTCTCCTACTCGCTCGGGGATGGGCTGCGTCCCGGTGCGATCGCCGACGCCAACGACGAAGCGCAGTTTGCCGAACTGGAGACTTTGGGTGAACTCACACAGATTGCGTGGGAACACGACTGTCAAGTCATGATTGAAGGTCCGGGCCACATTCCGATGCACCTCATCAAAGAGAACATGGATCTACAACTGAAACATTGTGATGAGGCGCCTTTTTATACGCTTGGTCCGCTGACAACGGATATCGCCCCCGGGTATGATCACATCACCAGCGGCATCGGCGCGGCGATGATCGGTTGGTTCGGGTGCGCGATGCTCTGTTATGTGACGCCGAAGGAACACCTCGGTTTGCCGAATCGGGATGATGTCAAGGAAGGGGTCATCGCGTACAAAATTGCGGCACACGCTGCCGACCTCGCGAAGGGCCATCCGGGCGCGCAGGAGCGAGACAATGTGCTTTCAAAGGCGCGTTTCGAGTTCCGGTGGGAAGATCAGTTCAATTTAAGCCTTGACCCGGATACGGCGCGCGAGTACCACGATGAAACTCTGCCGAGCGACTCCGCGAAAACGGTGCATTTTTGCTCAATGTGCGGTCCTCACTTCTGCTCAATGAAGATCACGGAGGATGTGCGAAAATATGCCCAAGAAAAGGGGATGACCGAAGAACAGGCGCTTGCTGCCGGCATGGCAGAAAAGAGTGAGGAATTCAATCAACTGGGGGCAGAGGTTTACCAACCGGCTTCCGAAGAACAGGCTGCCGATTAAACATCAAGGACTGGAAGAGGGGAAGAATGAAGGTTGGAAGGGCTGAGTTATTCCGTCCTTTCAATCTTGTCTTCATTTTTCTCGTGGCATTAGAAGAATCGTTGTACTGAAATCTGCTTTACTGGTGCTTATGCGGGGTTCGAAGGAGCGCGTCGCCATCATTGGTGGCGGGATAATCGGGCTTGGAATCGGCTGGCAGCTTGCAAAATCGGGATGCACCGTCACTATCTTTGAACGAGATCGCGCCGGACGCGCGGCGTCGTGGGCGGCGGCGGGAATGCTTGCGCCCATCTCAGAGGTTCACTTCGAGGAGCGGGAGCTACTTGAGCTTGGCAGCATCAGTCTTCGGCTTTATCCGGAGTGGGTGCGGGAACTGGAGGCGGACAGCCAGATGTGCGTGGGGTACCGCCGAGAGGGAACACTTATTGTAGGCGTGGACCGGGATGACGCCGGTTTGCTGCAACACTTCTACGATTCTCAACGGTTGTTGGGACTCAAGGCGGAATGGTTGACTGGCGCAGAAGCGCGAGATATCGAACCACTTCTCTCGCCTCAAATTAGTGCCGCCATATCTTGCGCCGACGACCATCAGGTTGACAACCGCTTGATGGTGAGCGCGTTGATTGCCGCTTTTCGGAAAGCGGGCGGAACGCTGTGCGAGAACACCCCAATCACAAAGATTGAGATGCAAAAGGGACGGGTGCGAGGCGTCCGGATAAACGACAGGCTGCACGAAGCTGATGTGGTTGTTCTCGCGGCTGGGTGTTGGTCTGCCGAGATTGAAGGATTACCAGAGCCGATTGCCCCTCCTGTTCGTCCTGTCAAGGGACAGATGCTGGCGTTGCAGATGGAGTCGGGCATTGCACCACAAAAGGTTATCCGCACGCCGCGCGCAAAGTATAATACGAACGCTTATCTTGTGCCCAAAGCCAACGGTAGGCTTATTCTCGGCGCTACGAGCGAGGAGATGGGGTTCGATACACGGCTTACCGCCGGCGGACTGTTCGAGTTGCTCCGCAGCGCTTGGGAAGCGATGCCGGGGATTTACGACCTACCGGTTTTGGAGACATGGGCAGGTTTGCGACCCGGCAGTCGGGACAATGCGCCAATACTCGGCAGGAGTTGTGTTGAGAACCTGATAATGGCTACCGGGCACTACCGAAATGGCATCCTTCTTACGCCGGTTACCGCGCGTGAAATCTCTTCTCTCATTTTGACGGGAGTTCCCACCGAGGTCATTGCGCCGTTTCCGTTGTCGCGGTTCCAGGAATCCGTCAGCGAGTCGGCGTGAAGGACATAACCGATGGACATACGAATCAATGGCGAACCCAAAACTGTTCAGCAAGGCTTGACGGTGCAGCAACTGTTACTAGATATGCGGATTGATCCGTCACAGCCCGGGATTGCCGTAGCGCTCGACCTTGAGGTGATTCCAAGAAAACGGTGGCAGGAGTTGGAAATTCCGCCTACCAGCGACATCGAAATTATCCATGCCGTTCAGGGAGGTTAGCCCGCCATATTTGTGAACTTCTGTCGAGCGCTGCATGAATTGTTAAGAGTGAATTTGAGTTTGCCACACAATCACGCCACAATTTCCCTCCCAATCAGCGATAACCCCTTTTTATTTGTGCGTAGGATCAATACAGCCGAGGATTATTCTAGGGCCTCGAGTACGACATTTCTGCGCCTGAACACTTGCCGTCACGAGAATTCATGGGAAAGTTTCTAAGGAGTCAACTTTGTATCACAAACGAAACCTGATTATCGCATTTTCCGCTCTTGTTTGTGTCTTCCTCACCGGAGTTGTGGGTTATACAATCACTGAGCGGAATCACGCTCAGGAAGACTGGTCCGTATTTGACTCCATTTTTATGACGGTCATCACATTGACTACGGTGGGATATGACGATGGAGACATGTCCCCGCCCGGCAGGGTTTTCACCGTGTTTTTGCTCATTGGGGGGTTCGGAGTCTGTGCGTACAGCATTAGCTCTGCAACCGCCTTTATCATAGAGGGGCAACTGCATGAAATTTTTCGGAGAAGAAAGATGAGAAACTCGATTGACAGACTATCTAATCACTACATTATCTGCGGATTGGGAGACACCGGTGTTCATTCGCTTGATGAGTTACTTCAGATGGAAGTCGATTTTGTAGGCATCGAGCGCGAAGATTCTCGAATTGCACAGCTGCTAGAGACTAGGGATTTTCTTTACGTTGCCGGTGATGCCACGGACGATGAGGTGCTCAACCGCGCCGGCGTTGATCGAGCGCGTGGATTGATCTCCAGTCTCTCCAGGGACCAGGACAATCTGTTTACTGTTCTGTCGGCAAAGCAGTTGAATCCGAATTTGCGTGTCGTGTCCAAGGCGGTCGAGGATAATTCACCCCCCAAACTATTGAAGGCTGGGGCTGCGGATGTCGTGTTGGCGGATCAGATTGGCGGGGTGCGATTGGCATCCCGCGTCATGCGACCCGACGTGGTAGATTTCTTGGATTTAATGATTAAGCATCAGGAAACCACACGATTTACCCAATCCGTAATCCGGAAGGACTCCCAGTTAATCGGATTAACGCTTGGTGAGGCAAGTATTCAGGAACGAACAGGATTGGTTACGGTTGCGATCCGAATCCGGGATGGCAGGTTTGAATATAACCCGGCTGCCGAATCGGGATTAGAACAGGGAGATGCAATCATAGTGATCGCGGACATTGGGCAGTTGCAGAAACTTCACGAGCTTACGGGGGACATGTAGAAATGGGAAGATAGGAAGGGTGGAAGGAACGGGTAGGTTGGGTTGAACAGAACATGACAAATCGCATGTCTGCGGACAGGAGCATTGCGAATACCGGTGCTGAGTGAGGTCTCGGAAGCGGTAGCGAAACCCAATGCTCCATAAACAGAAGACTGGAAGGGTGGCAGGAGCAGACGCGAATGGAGGGAAATGGCACTTGAAACGTGAAAAAAGCGCCAGCGGGGCGGCAGGTTGATGCCGAAATCCTTCACGAACCTTTCTGATTTTGACCTACCTTTTCTTCTGTAAAACTGTGTCCTTTCCGCTCCCCAATCTGCTGCTTCTGCTCGGAGAAGCTATACAACCCAAGATTCCCAAAAACGAGGTTGAAAAAATTTAGGACTGCAAAAATGTATCGAACATATCAAATGGCACGGGTTCTCAAAGTCGCAAGCCGAATCCACCACCAGCCCCGCCAATGGACGCGCCCCCGCCTTGCGGATACCCTAGGTGTGGACAAGGGGACCATCCAACGCGACATAGACCTCCTGCGCGAAATGGGAATCCAGATTGTAGCGCGCGGGAGAAATGGGTACGAAATGAATTCCGACTTCTTTCTTCCCGCCCTCAATCTTGATTTTGAGGAATCCCTCGCCTTGATTACCGCAGCAAGTGTCTACAAAGCAAATGAGGGACAGCAAACAAAAGATGCATTGGACAATGCAATCGCGAAAATCGCGATAGGTTTACCCAAAAGCACCCAGCGCGTGCTGCGACAAATTGCTCCACAAATTGACATTCCGAATTCCCAGGTGAGCGAACTGGATGAAATTCAGTCGCACCGGGAGACGCTGTACGAGGCAATTCGTCAAAGACTCAAAGTCACCATGACGTATGACTCCTTCAGCAGCGCCAAACGCACCCGCCATCGCGTTTCACCCTATGCCGTTATATTTCGCAAACACGCCTGGTACGTCATTGGGCATTCCGAAACCAGAGGGCGCGTGTTAACCTTCCGCATCAATCGCATCCATCATCTATCCATCTCGCACTCCCCCTACACCATTCCCGACGATTTTTCCGTTCAAAAACACCTCGAAAAAAGCTGGGATGTCATGCTCGGCGTCGAGACGCGCGTCGTTATCAAATTCGCGCCTCGCATTTCCCCGCTAATCCGAGAGGTCCGCTGGCACCCTACCCAAAAACTACATACGATGCCGGACGGCACGCTTATCTTTGAGGTGACTGTCGCAGGTTTGCGCGAGATTGCTTGGTGGGTTATGACGTGGGGAGACGAAGCCGAAGTTCTTGAGCCGAAGGAATTGCGCGAGCGCGTGGCGGAGACCGCACGGAAGATGGTAGAGGTGTACCAAGAGGATTAAGATTCCGCCACTTTGCCACGCGGAGAGCATGTAGGTTGGGTTGAACGGAAATCCGGAAGAAATCGTGTGCAGAAAAAGATTTCCAATGTTTAATTCTGTCCGAAAACGTGGGTAATTCGAGTGAAACCCAACGATCCACTGTAGGAGCGATCTCCGAATCGCGACTTTAATTCACGTCCTTCATGCTCTGTCATTTTAGAGAAATGGTATTAGAAGGCTGTCTAATTATTACGGAATAACAAGATTTAGGCTTGGCATACAAGACCAAATATGATACCATTTAGGCATACTAAATGGGAGGTCAAGCCGATGAATTTGTACGAGATTATGGAACGTTTTCCGACACATGAATCATGTATAGCGTACCTTGAAGAAGTCCGATTCGAGCACGGTGCGTATTGCCCGAAGTGCGGTAGTGTCAAGGTCGCACGCAAGACCGAAAAGCGCAAGGATAAAGTCTATGAATCGGGGTTAAGGGTTCATGCCAAGCGCGTGGTAGGGCGATGGAACTGCTATGATTGCCCTCGAAGTTTCAATGTGTTAGCCGGTACACTCTTTTCAGGGACTAAAGTACCGCTACAGAAGTGGTTTGCGGCGATCGGGTTGATGATGAACGCCAAGAAAAGCCTGTCCAGTTATCAACTGGCACGCGATCTCGGATTAACTCAACCAACGGCGTTGTACATGCAACATCGGATACGGGCTGAGATGGCTACGGATAACATTGCTCTGCTCAAGGGGATTGTCGAAGCCGACGAAACCTATGTGGGTGGCAAGCCGCGCAAGGAAAACAAGCGCGAAGATGACGACAACAAAGACCCGGAAGACAAGCCCAAGCGCGGGCGCGGCACAAAGAAAACGCCCGTCATCGGTGCGGTGGAGCGGGACGGAAACGTCAAGGCACAAGTGGCAGATGATTTGAGCGGCAAAGGTGTGTTAAACTTCATCAGGAATAACGTCAATCCTGACGGTTCTACATTGATAACCGATGAATACAAGGCTTACAACGCGGTGGATTCCACGATGAAGCACGAGGTTATCAATCATAGTGTGCAGTATGTGGACGGTGCAACCCATACCAACACGATCGAGGGCTTTTGGTCACTCCTCAAGCGTGCATGGTACGGATCGCACCACAAATATACTCGCCAGTTCACGCCACTGTTTGTATCGGAGGCGTGTTATAAGTACAACCATCGAAAGCGGAGCAATGTCGTTGAGTATTTCCTGAAGAATTGCTTTGCCTAGCGAGGAAGGAGGAATCATTCACAATGAATGGCGGTACCTGCGAATGGGATGAAGAAAACAAAAGATGGATTATTGTCATCAAAACTGACACATCGGACGATTAGCACTGATTAGAGCTAACAACTGATTGAACTGATGATCCATTTGTTCTACTGTGTCAAAACTGATTTCGGTTGGTTTTCCACTTCCATGAGTGTCTATCAAAATCTTGGGGGTGTTATCCTCAATGGTAGTCCCAATGCTTCTGACAAAATCAAGATTTATAACCTTTGGTGCTAGTTAATTGGTACATGATTTTCAATGACATACTATATCTAGGTTGTTAGCAGGTCAGGTAGGCGCAACATTTGTCAACCGCGCATAATCGCACATCATCGTGTCAGTATATAGTATGTCATTTATGATTTAAATACTACATATACTAGCACCATTGGTTTATACAGACATTATGGGATCTAAGTTTGATGAACATGGCAAAACCTCCTATGGGGTATTGAATGGCGATGATTGGCTATCTGTTCTGAGCAGATAGCCAGTCGCTTAAAACTGTAGAGAGCTGAGCGACCTAAATGGTCGTTTAGGTGCGGGTCTAGGCATCACTCGTTGGCTAAGAGCCAGTTGGCGTAGTTCTTGTTCATAGGCTATACGCTTAAAGGCTCTATGCCTCATGATGAGTTCGTACTCTTCTTCAGTGAGTATGATGTCGCACTTGGGCGGAAAGACTGGTTGCCTTCTCATAGGATCACCTCCTTTCTGTAAAGACTTGCATAAAGATTGGCTATCTGTTGTGAGCAGATAGCCAATCTCTTAAAACTGTAGAGAAAGCATAACGCCTTGTGCATGGCGTGATGTATAAGGTTCGAGCAGCAGGCGATCATTGAGCAGGGAAAAGTTCTGAATTTGTTGCCGGCGCTGTTGATTGATTTCATGAGTGTCTAGTGGCGCAGTAATCATTGAAATCAGCCAATTGCCTAATCCGAGAAGGATACCTAGTGTGATTATCGCATTATCGTCGTCATGGTCGGCGTAAGGCGAGTCATCTTCGAGTCCGGCATAGACTAGGAATCCGCTGACGACGGCAACTACCCAGTGGCAACCTGCCAGTTCGTATTGCTCGTTGTAAAGCTGTCCGCCGCCAACAATTAAGAAAGAGCCAATGCAACCCCCGGACTTTTCCTTTCAAATTGCCCAGATTGCTGTTTCGGTAATTCTTTGCCAGTTTTTACGACATCGGACATATTGATGGCGAAGACACTACCATCTGCCGTTTTTATCTTGAGTGATACGCCCGGAATCTGTTCAACAATGATTCCCTTAATAATAGAGCCGTCGTTAAGATAAACGACATCTATTCGAAATTGCTGTGCAGACGTGGAGGATACGGCTAATACGGTTAAGCACAGTACAAACACAAAGCATTTCATTTTTGGATGCTATTCCTAATGTTTAAGTTGGTGCCAGTGGTGGTGAATTGACGGTAAAAGGATTGGGTTCCGACGCCCCGTAAACCCGTCAACGTTTTACGCCACCTCTGGCATAAGTTGGTGCCGGCAACGATGCAACCTGAGGCTAAGTGGAGGGGATCAAGACAAAAAACTCCACTTAGCCAACATCATCACCGGCACGTTGGATGATACCATACAAGATATGGGTTGTCCATCCTAAATCTTATTATGGCGTAATGAGAAGAACCTTATTGTCTTTGTCGCCATCCACGGGTAACTCGAACACATCGGTTGCGTCGCCTTCCCCGGGCCAATTGTCGTAGATTAGGAGGGGAAAATCGTCGATCCTTGTCCATCTCCTCAAATCACTCGAGGTGTATTGAAGCGACGCAAGAGACCATTTCTCTGTTCCCTCTACGAGCACGCCAGCGTGGCGTGCTGCGGCTTTCTCCCAGACGCAATGGGTAAGGAAGAACTTCCGTGCGACGGGATTCCAGTGGATTCGAGGGGCGTCGCCCCAGCCGGGGACGATCGGATTGGTGGGTAGATCGTACCGGCCGAGCCTATCCCCCAGATCGTTGAGATCCCAGAACGTCTCACCCCCGTCAACACTTATCGTCATCGAGACAAATCCGCCTTCTCGACCCATTATCGGAGTGAGAAGAACCATGGCCTGCTCGCTTTCAGTGTTGAGACCAAAGAGGTTCCCTGAATCGGTAAACCCCACCCCGTTAAACACCATATGAGGGTGGTGGAAAATCGGTGCGCGTTCCTCCCAATGCAACAGGTCCGTTGATACCGCGTGTCCCCAACAGATCTCCTGGCCACGGAGCGGGTTATGGATGGTGAACAAGTGCCACTCACGTCGAGGCGCATAGTACACCATCGCGGTGGGGTCACCGAGAGCCCCGTGCCGATACGTAAAGTGGTACCGAGGCCGGTTGGCTTCAGTGTAGAGATCGTCTATCTCACTTACATCAGAAGCGAGACGGATCGATTGAAATGCTGCCTGCGCGTCGGTTGGGATGATCCCTACGACTTCCATCGTCCGGCCTTCCCGCCCGGACACGTCTATTGCCGCCCACCACATCGGACCGGTGTCGTTCAGTGCTATTTCCTGTTGAAACAGCGTACGATTCTCAACTCGAACCGTGAGCTCGGCACGTTTCTCCTCGTTAACCCTTGTCCACGGTTTTGCCCTGTCAAACGGGAAAATCGTCGGATTCAAAGATTGCGGTATCATCAGATAGGATTTGTCAATCGTGAACCGAGCCGTCATCTCGATTGAGTCGGATCGTTTGCTCACTATTCTCACCTCTTCCATGTTTCATTTGTGTACCGGTTGACGACATCTACGACCATCCCGTCGATTCCGGCGTCCCTCCTGAAACGGATAACCCTCCGGCATTCCTCCCGCCACGCCCTCTGGCTGAAGTTGAATTGCGGCATGTTTACATCAGCATGTTCGCCCTTCCATTTTACCCAGTAGTATTTACCCGCCCTTTCACTGTAGTGCCATTGCCGGTCGTTGGCGACATCGATCATGAAGTATGGCACATGGTTCCGATCCAACCCCGCTATACTGCTATCACTCCATACAAACCAGCGGGGCTCGGCTATCGATCCCGGTCTTCACGTCATCACAGGCTTTCAGAAAGGGGTGAGACTCATGTCGGAGATCCGAGACGGACGGATGGTAGGGAGGCCTATCAAATCAATATCACAGCCATCCCATTCCAGCAATGACGAGACGCTCCAAGCGTGATTCTCGTTTGTATTAAACCGGGGCCGATCGGACCCAGGAATGTAACTCTTCTCGGTACGATGCATCTCCAACCACGTTGATAAATCGTCTATCTGTGCAGTAGTAATAGCATTCCTCACAACGATGTAGCTGTGTAAGTCAAACAATACCTCTCATGTTCGTTCATTTCTCTACGCTCTATACTTTAAGAGTTTATAGTATAACGTATCTTTGGTGAAAACAGACGCTTTTTTCGTACTTTCAGAAATAGGGTGGTTTTATTGAAACACGATGCCTTTCCTTTAGGGGCTTCAGATTTTGGTTCACACAAACTTGGAGATTGATATAATGTCATCCGACAGACAAACATTCCGGATAGAAATTCTGGCTGATGTCAAAATTAAGTACAGTCCTCGAATTCTGACGCGGTCGCGCCGTCGCCCGCTCGGTCTTCCTTCGATTTTGGGGCAAGAAGTCACGAACTGACACAGGGAGCGGCACGGTCAAAAACATACCATTCTTCGCGTTTTCTTAACATGAACCAACATCAAAAGGAGAACCTCATGAAATCGATACCGTTTATCCTCATCAGTCTAGTCCTCGGTATTGGGCTGGGGTCGGTCAGTCGCCCCACCCTCGCGCTCGAAGACGAAGTCAAGCTTATCGGCGTAGAGGACGGACTAGACAATGAACATTTGTGCGCCGATGTTATCGGGGACTCCGTGGTCGTCGGGGCACATAGGGTGGGCATCGCGAAAATCTATGTAGGCGGTGGCAAAAAGTGGAAAGAGCAGGCGGAACTCACTACCAAAGACCTCAATGCAGACCGTCCGGACGCTGCCCGCTTCGGATGGGCGGTCTCCCTCACCGGTCACCATGATCGAGCCAGCGCGAACACTGCCATCGTCGGGGCACCGCAGGACCTTCATGGCGCAGACCCCGTTGAAGCAGCGGAGGGATTTCTCAAGACCACGGGGATGAAGGGCGCAGCCTATATCTTCGTCCGCAGCGGGGACACTTGGAAACAACAGGCGAAGCTTATCGCCCCGGATCCGGAAGACGAGGATGCTTTCGGATTTGCCGTGTCCATCTACCGGAACACCGCCATCGTTGGTGTACCAATGGACGATGAAGCCGGCAGGGACGCGGGTGCAGCCTATATCTTCGTTCGCGATGGCAACGCCTGGAAACAGCAAGCGAAGCTCGCCCCCCAAGATTTAGTGGGATTCGACGCTTTCGGAGGCGCCGTCTTCGTCCATGGGAACACCGCTGTCGTTGGGGCAAATGGGCACTCACATAACGGCTTAAGATTCCCCGGCGCCGCTTACGTCTTTGTACGCGATGGGACAACGTGGGTGGAACAAGCCAAACTCACAGCCAACGACGCGGCATCCAGCGACAGTTTCGGAAAATCTGTTGCCCTGTTCAACGACACCGTCATCGTCGGGGCGCCAGTGGCTGATGTTGAGGGCAAGAAGGATGCCGGCGCGGCCTATGTCTTCGCGCGCGAGGGTGACACTTGGAAACAGCAGGTGAAGCTAATCCGCAAAGCCGTGGGGAAAGGCGATCAGTTCGGATCCGGTGTCGCTGTTGCCGGGAACATCGCCATCGTTGGGGCTGCCGGAGTGGAAGACGCCGGAGTGGGCTCAGGTGCCGCCTATGGCTTTGCACGTGTTGACGGCGTCTGGGAGGAGAAGAAGAAAGTCCAGCCCGAGGACGAGGGGCCAAGAATCAAGTTCGGCGCTTGGGTGGCTATAAGCGGCGACACGGTCGTTGTCTCGGCTCATAACGCCCCCAACCCCGATGCGCCGGCGACAAACAGGGGTCGCGGCACAGCAGCGTATGTCTATAATAGCGTAGAAGATTTCGGCACACCGCCCTTTTTGGCCGTCGAGCCGTTTGGATTGAGAGTGACGACGCTGGGTCAGGTCAAGCGCACGGCGCTGCTTCAAAATTTCCCCAATCCGTTTAACCCTGAAACGTGGATTCCGTACCGGTTGGCGGCGGATTCTTCTGTTATGCTCCGCATTCACAACGTCCGAGGACAACTCATTCGAGAGTTAGATCTCGGGCGACATGAAGCCGGGAGTTATCTTTCTCGCGAAACTGCCGCCTATTGGGACGGCAGCAACCAGGTCGGAGAAACGGTTTCCAGCGGCATCTATTTCTACACTCTCCACGCTGGCGCGTTCGAGGCCACGCGGAGAATGCTCATTTTGAAATAGTATCAAATGACCTGATGATAGTTGGAATGCCCGTGGTTATTGACTTTGAGCCATCATCAAATGAGCGAGCTAGGTTGGTTTAACTAGCCTATCCTTCAAGAAATTCATGCGGCTTGGCTAGAAGCATGACAAAGTATACCAAAAAGGCTATCGCGTGCCAAGCCAATGCTAGAGAAAGAGACAGTGTTATCCCAAGTCTAAGCAACAATAGCCCCATTCTGTCATTGCAAGTCTCCTATAGGTTTGGAACTGGACAGAACGGTGTTATCTTTGCCGTCTTCCGAGTTGCTTGCCAAGTTTGCGTCGATGTCATTCAGTGAATGTTGAGGAATAAGGTCGAGATATTGAGAGATGACGCGCTTGGAAAGTTTGGTAATCCGGGAGATTTTGTCAATATCATCGGTAGCGGTGCGAACGAGCTTAACAGTCTCATAATCACGAATGTAACGGTCAACAGCTTCTTTGGAGTGCTTGGTCTTGGCAGCAATGGTCGGAGTCAGATGCCCTTGTAGATAAAGGGTAATAATCTCCTTCTTGTGGGTAATTGCTCCTGATAAATCATGAATGTTGCCGCGAGTGGGCAAGACTTTGCCACTGGTGCTTTGCCACTCATTGACATAGTCACTCACGACCGCATCACAGACGTTGAGCAATACAGCGAGGTCTAGTTGGGTCAACAATCCGCCTTGGTCATAGGCTTGGTAACACCAACGGACTAATCGATTGATTCTTAGTTGACGGGAAGTAAAGCCGTTGCGAAAGGATTCGATGTCCTCAGAAGCAAGGAAGGTAAGAACCACAGGCTTCATACGAGTTTTGACGATTGACTTTCCCTTTTGTGGATATTCATCAATGGGAACAGCCATCCAAACCAATTGACCATAGCTGAGCATTCGTTCATTAGGGAGTTGTTCCCCGGAGGCGAGTTTATCAAGTGGCAGTGTAATCAGGAAATAGTCCTCAATGGTTTTGACGATGTCATCGACAATGGCTTTTGCAGTCACTTCACCTTTGTCATATCCATAGGAATTGATAAAGCGATGAATTAGCAGTTGTCGCAGTGATTTATCGTTGATACGTCTGAATTTCTTCTCGTTGATTTCAGTTCGCGTCAATGGTTTGCTCATGAGTTCTCCCCCTTTTTTTCATCAACGGGTTCGGGACAAAGTAAAGTCGTCATTCGCTCTGCATGTTTGTATTCATCATACAGGGAGAGGTATTCACGAATCAATCGGTCAGAGAGATGGGTGATGAGCTGTATTTGTTCTTTTGGAAAGTCTTGATGATGAAGCGTTGCTACCTGAGTGAAATCGCGCAAGTATCGCAACACGGCGCGTTCGGTATGGTTCGTCTTTTGCTCAATTTCGGTGAATAGATACCCTTTGAAGTACAACTCCAAGATTTGTGTCTTATGAGAAATGCCGGGACCCATATCGTGTTTGGCGCCGCGAGTCATAACAAAGAGCCCTTGATGTTTCAGCTGTCGGATATCGCGTTTGATTGTTGCGGGGCTGGTGGTTAGTAGCACCGCTAAATCTTCATAGCTGAGCAAGGCATCTTGGTCATAGGCTTGTTTGGTTAACCGTAAGATTCGATGACGTCTGAGACCTGCAAGTCCATAATTGGCTAAGACCTCAAGATCGGTGTGCACATCATTGAACGTGAGTTGGCAGGAGACCTTTTTGGCTAAGGCAATGTGTTTACCTGCCGGTTCGTCGGCTGCTACGGCTTCATAGCAGATTTGGCCCGATGTGAGTTTGATATCGGCGTGTTGGGCAAAGTAGGAAGCAATCTGTTTATAGTAGGCTTCGGCAAGAATAGGCATCAGATTGAAGTCTGATGCAATCTTCTGAATGATTGCCGCTCTCGCCGTCTTTGATTCCAGACGATTGATACCGTAAGTTGAGTTACTTTGTGGCTTCATAATGACCTCCATGAATTGATGATGATCGATGGAAATACCATCTGTTATCAGTTTAGCTCATGGGGTCATTTGATACAAACTATAAATAGGACGAGGCAGAGGGGAATGGTGTGCGGTCGCACTACCCACTCTCAGGCTCCCCTTCGGGGGCGGACAGTTTGAGAGGCAGCGGTTCGTGTGCCTGCGGCTTTGGCGTTGGGGCAAATTGGTAAACCTGCGGAAGCCGAATTGATAAAAGCATTGAATAATGAAAACCATGTGGTGCGCGGGCGCTGCAAGGGCAACGTGCTGTTGATGCCTTGAGAACAAGCGTATCTCGATGAATTCTCTTCCAGTCTCCAGCCTTCCGAATCTGTCGTCAGCTGTATTAGGAATTTACCCAGCATATTGAACCGTGCAAAGAAAACCGCATTCATTCCCGCCAGAGCCATTCTCATCGGCCTGATCCTTATCCCGATAAATGCCTATTGGATAACCATTGTCAGCGAGCTTTGGGCGACGGCGGTAGGCATGAACGCAACATCATTGTTCTTCAATGCGGTCTTCAATCTCTTCTTCTTGATTCTTATCAATCTCCCCCTCCGCAAATTCCTGCCTAACTTCGCATTTTCGCGAACCGAACTCCTCACCATCTATGTGATGCTTGTGATGCTATCAACGGTCTGCGGGTACACGATGATGAGCTTTGTTATCGGCGGCCTGACACATCCGTTTTGGTTTGCCACGCCAGAAAATGAATATGCTGCACTCTTCCATAGATATATTCCCTCGTGGTTTACTGTTTCCGATAAGCGGGTGTTAAGGGGTTTCTTTGAAGGAGGCGAAAGCTTCCACACCGCAGTGCATCTCAGCACCTGGCTGATTCCCGTGCTTGTATGGACGGGGATTATATTCGCGATTTTTTTCACATTCATCTGTGTAAACATCATTATACGCAAGCAATGGACGGAACAGGATAAATTGAGTTATCCGATAATTCAAGTCCCAATTGAGCTGACTGCGCCACGCACGATTTTTCGCCCTCTTCTGTGGATTGGCTTTTCTGTATCTGCGCTGATTGAGATTATCAACGGTCTTCATCATCTTTTTCCCGTTATTCCTGGCATCCCGTTGCATTATATCCATACCTTTACAGAAAGACCATGGACGCTGGGATGGATGAGATTCTCTTTTAACCCGTTTGTGACAGGGTTGACATTCTTCGCGCCCTTGGATTTAGCGTTTTCTGTCTGGTTCTTCCACCTTTTCTTCAAAGCCCAACAGGTTATCGTGCATGTAGAGTTAGGATCAATGCCCTCGTGGGTTCCTGTCCGTGCCCACGGTATCTATGGGATGCAACAGGGACTTGGGGCATGGACGACGCTGGGTATTTTATCGCTATGGATGACCAGGCGGCATCTTCGCCAGGTATGGAGGAAACTCATTGGGCAACCCTCGAGCCTCGACGATTCAACCGAACCGCTGCGTTACAGATTTGCCGTCCTTGGGCTGGTTCTTGCGGTGACTTTTCTGGTTCTTCTGCTCCAGCAAGCGGGTTTATCCTTATCAGTGATGCTGTTTTATTTTGCGATTTACTTGCTGATGTCTATTGCCATCACGCGTGCCCGCGCTGTGCTCGGTCCGCCCTACCATCAAATCGTCTTCACTTCCCCGCAAGGATTTATGGTGGACGTGATGGGGACGCGTGCGCTTGGCCCGAGCAGTCTGACTATCCTCTCCTTTCTATACGCTTTCAACAGAGAAAACACTTCTCATCCGATGCCGAACCAGCTAGAAGCCTTCAAGATCGCCGAACGGACAGGCATAAATAATACCCATATCCTGTTGGGTATGGTGCTCGCCTTGCTGTTCAGTATCCTCGTGTCGTTTTGGGCGTATTTCCATGTAATGTACGAACACGGCGTAGCCACAAAAGCACAAGGCCCACTAATGTATATGGGGTTTGAGTTCTTCAGACTGTTAACGTCATGGTTACAGTACCCTAAGGAGTCAAACTATACGGCTACGCTTTTCATCGGATTGGGCGGGGTATTTACGGTGTTTCTGATGGGAATGCAAAGACGATTTATCTGGTGGCCCTTTCACCCTGCCGGCTATGCGCTGGGTGCGTCATGGGGTATGTGGCATGTGTGGACATCAGTCCTGCTCGGTTGGGCTATCAAAGGGATTATTCTGAGATACGGCGGATTAAGAGCGTATCGAAACGCTGTTCCATTTTTCATTGGGTTAATCTTGGGTGAACAGATTATCATTTGCACCTGGTCAATACTCGGCGCTGTGCTTGGGATACGGACTCTGACGGGGACAATACTCCATTGAACTGAGAGATTGCGATCGAGATTATGGATTTGATTGCATCTTGAGAGCTTTATTCCGCCCCAGATGAGCGCTACCTTGCCGGCAGATTCGACAGCCGTTGCTTAGGTATCGGTATCATAATTCTGTTTGACTTCATCTGCGCTTAGAGTTCTATCGTAGACGCTGGCTTCGTCGATGACACCAAAGCTAAAAGACTCCTCATCCTCATTTCCGTTCCAAAGAACACCTATCTTCCCAATCCCCAACGCGGTATTCAGTGTTTTTTGCTCATTTCCCCATTTAAGACCGGGAGGGGCTTCCTTATCGAATTCACCATTTATGAATATTCTCAAAAAAACTCGCCATCATAAGCAGTGGTGATGTGATTCCACACACCTCTTTCCATGGTGCCGTCTGATTCCATATCAGCCAGCCAACCCACGACATAGGCCGTTTCCCCTTTACATACCATGATACCAAGAAGTTGCGTTTCACCTGCTGAACCGCACGCTTTGGGGACTGAATCCAGATTAACCCATGCGGACAGAGTCTTGGGATCGTTTGCAGCCGGCAGACTTGAGTCATCGAATTCAACATGGACAGGAAAAGGATCCAGCGCATTGCCAGATTCCCAGTTTCCCTGAAGGGCATCGGATTTTGGTTGACACACACTTGGAGATTGGTAGAATCTCATCCGACAGACAAACATTCCGGATAAAATTTCTGGCTGATATCAAAATTAAGTGCAGCCCTCGAATTCTGACGCGGCCGCGCTGCCGCACGCTCAGTCTCCCTTCGATGTTGGGGCAAGAAGCCACGGAGTGACACAGGAAGCGGCGCGGTCGAGAACAAACCATGCTTTACGTTCTCTTAACATGAACCAACATCGAAAGGAGAACCTCATGAAAACGATACGCTTTATCCTCATCAGTCTAGTCCTCGGTATTGGACTGGGGTCCGTCAGTCTCCCCACCCTCGCGCGCGAAGACGAAGTCAAGCTTATGGGTGTCGAGGACGGACTAGACAATGAACATTTGTGCGCCGATATTATCGGGGACTCCGTGGTCGTCGGGGCACATAGGGTGGACATCGCGAAAATCTATGTAGGCGGTGGCAAAACGTGGAAAGAGCAGACGGAACTTACTGCCAATACGGACGCTGCCTCCTTCGGATGGGCGGTCTCCCTCACCGGCCGCCATGATCGAGCCAGCGCGGACACTGCTATCGTCGGGGCACCAAGCGACAATCTTGCCGGAGCTAAGGCCGGCTCAGCTTATATCTTCGTCCGCAGCGGGGACACCTGGAAACAGCACGCAAAACTTGTCGCTCCGGATCCGGAAGACGAGGACGCTTTCGGATTTGCCGTGTCCATCTACCGGAACACGGTCATCGTTGGCGTACCGATGGACGATGATGCCGGCAGGGACGCGGGGGCAGCCTATATCTTCGTACGCGATGGCAACGCCTGGAGACAGCAGGCGAAACTCGCCCCACAAGATTTAGTGGGATTCGACGCTTTCGGAGGCGCCGTCTTCGTCCATGGGAACACCGCTATCGTCGGGGCAAATGGGCACTCACATAACGGCTTAAGATTTCCCGGCGCCGCTTACGTCTTTGTACGCGATGGGACAACGTGGGTGGAACAAGCCAAACTCACGGCCAACGACGCGGCATCCAGCGACAGTTTCGGAAAATCTGTTGCCCTGTTCAACGACACCATCATCGTCGGGGCGCCAATAGCTGATATTGAGGGCAAGAAAGATGCAGGCGCGGCCTATGTCTTCGCGCGCGAGGGTGACACTTGGAAACAGCAGGTGAAGCTAATCCGCAAAGCCGTGGGGAAAGGGGATCAGTTCGGATCCGGTGTCGCCGTCGCCGGGAACATCGCCATCGTTGGGGCTGCCGGAGTGGAAGATACCGGAGTGGGTTCAGGTGCCGCCTATGGCTTTGCACGTGTTGACGGCGTCTGGGAGGAGAAGAAGAAAGTCCTTCCTGAGGACGGAGGAGCAAGAATCAATTTCGGCGCTTGGGTGGCTATAAGCGGCGACATGGTTGCAGTCTCGGCTCATAACGCCCCCAACCCGGATCACCCGGCGACGAACAGGGGTCACGGCACAGCGGCGTATGTCTATAATAGTGAAGAAGATTTCGGCACACCGCCCTTCTTGGCCGTCGAGCCGTTTGGATTGAGAGTGACGATGTTGGCTCAGGTCAAGCGCAACGCACTGCTTCAGAACTTCCCCAACCCCTTCAATCCTGAGACGTGGATTCCGTACCGACTGGCGGCGGATGCTCCTGTTATGCTCCGCATTCACAACGTCCGAGGGCAACTCATTCGAGAGTTAGATCTCGGACGACATGAAGCCGGGAGTTATCTTTCTCGCGAAACTGCCGCGTATTGGGATGGCAGGGACCAGGTCGGAGAAACGGTTTCCAGCGGCATCTATTTCTACACTCTCCACGCTGGCGCGTTCGAGGCCACGCGGAGAATGCTCATTTTGAAATAGGACGGAGTAGAGGGGAATGGTATGCGGTTGCACTACCCCTCTCAGTCTCCCCTTCGGGGGCGGACAGTTTGAGATGTACAACCTGAACGGTTACATACAGGCATTGAAAGATGAAGAGGCATGGGTTCGTGCGGTCGCGGCTTTGGCGTTGGGCAAATTGGTAAACCTGCGAAGCCGAACTGATAAAAGCTTGTATAATGAAAACCATGTGGTGCGCATGGGCATTGCAAGGACAACGAGCTGTTGATGCGTTGAGAACAAGCGTATCTTGATGAATCCTCTTCCAGTCTCAAGCATTAAGAAGCCTCGGTGCCCTCGGAAGTCTATAAACATTACCCTGTCTGTCGTCAGTTGCATCAGGAATTTACCCACCATATTGAACCGAGCAAAAATACCGCATTCATTCCCGCCAGAGCCATTTTCATCTGCCTCATCCTTCTACCGATAAATGCCTATTGGATAACCGCTGTCAGCGAGCATTGGGCTACGATGATAGGGATGATAGGCATGGACGCAACATCATTGTTATTCAACGTGGTCTTCAATCTCTCCCTCCGCAAATTCCTGCCTAACTTCACTTTTTCACGGACCGAACTATTACCATTTCAGAAAGTGGAAAGCCGACGATACATGGCTCTTGATGCATCAGTCACTTCATGAACAAACACGTCGTGATGGAGGCAAACAACCATCGCCGACAGTAGCTATCATTGACAGTCAATCAGTTAAGACGAATGAACTGGCAATGACTAGAGGGTTTGATGGTTACAAGAAGGTCAGACGACGCAAACGACATCTAGTCACGGATACAACGGGTATTCCGTTGATGGTCAGGGTCACTGACGCCAATGCGAGTTATAATCAGATAGTTATTGAACTTCAAACAGAAGTCTTTGATTGGTACATGACGATTCAGTTGGTGTGTGCCGGTGCTGCCTATCGCAGCGAATAAGAAGACTGGCAATATCTGGCTCATCCGTGTCAATCGGAAACTGCACCTGCGCTAGGGCAACAGGGTTTGATGTTGTTCCGTTACGATGGATTGTTGAGCGCACGTTTCTTGTTTTGGTTGATTTCGCCGATTGACTTTGGACAATGAACGCTATCCTAAGACCGCTGAAACTATGGTTTACATCGCTTCCATTTACTTGATGCGAAATCGAATCAAATGACTTTTCAACAGGCTCTGAGCTCGACTTTGTACAAAAGCACAACGGTTGGGTTGTGCGGAAAGCTGTGCAACGCCAGACCCGTAGGCGGGAATCATACGAGCGTATAACGAGTGCGGTAGAGATCCCTTTCCAACCGTACCAGCTCTCCTACAAATAGGGACTGAGTGAGGGATTTGTGATGGAAAACTCGACCAAATACGAGACAAACTCTCTTAAATTGGTCTTCATGGGGAATGCGATAGAACTTCCATAGAAAGCCTTAATTATTTCCTAATGCCGAATTGAGCGGATTTAAGAGCCTGTTTGAAAAGTCCGGAATCGCCTTAGAGAAAGGGCTATTTTGGGGTAAATGCCCTCAAGAACCTATTAGAAAAAGAAAAAAGTTGTCTGAACGGTTGATGTTTACGTTTACTCATTGGAGCAGTTAAATCTGAACCAATGAAAGGAGTAAACATGAACCGCAAGCGTTATCCCAGTGATTTGACTGATGCACAGTGGGAGAAACTGTCCTCGTTTCTGCCAGCCCCTCAACCATTAGGCAGACCTCCAAAATGGGAGATGTGCTTAATCATCAATGCTATCTTTTATGTCGTCAAGTCCGGTTGCCAGTGGCGAATGCTACCCCATAATATGCCACCGTGGCAAACCGTCTATTACCATTTCAGAAAGTGGCAAGTCGACAACACATGGCTCTTGATTCATCAGGCACTTCGCGAACAAACACGTTGTGATGGCGGCAAACAACCATCACCGACAGCAGCTATCATTGACAGCCAATCCGTTAAGACGACGGAACTGGCGGAGACTAGAGGATTTGATGGTCACAAGAAGGTCAAAGGACGCAAACGCCATCTGGTAACGGATACGACGGGTATTCCATTGATGGTCAAAGTCACTGATGCCAATGTTAGTGACAATCAGATAGCTATCGAGTTACTAACAGAAGTGTTTAGCTGGTACATAACAATTCAGTTGGTGTGTGCCGATGCCGCCTATCGCGGCGAATTAGAAGACTGGTTATATCTGGCTCATCAGTGTCAACTAGAGATTGCATCTACGCTAGGGCAGCAGGGGTTTGAAGTTGTTCCGTTACGATGGATTGTTGAACGCACATTCTCTTGGCTTGGTTGGTTTCGTCGATTGACTTTGGATTATGAACGCTTTCCTAAGACTGCTGAAACTATGGTATACATCGCTTCCATCTACTTGATGCGAAATCGAATCAAATGACTTTTCAAACAGGCTCTTAATTCGCGTGAGCCGATCGGAAAAGTTGATTTCGCCCGTTTGGAAGGTTTCAGTTGCCACAATCTTGACCCTGTTTTCAGTCAGCGCCTTTCGAAATGCGTTGGCGCCGCTCACCGCTATGGCGTGCAATTCGTCATATATCAATGCGACCTGCATGTAGCCAAGTTTTTCGTGAGTTAAGCTGACACTGTTCGGAATATGAGCGTCCGAGGTGAGTATGGCGCGAAAGATGAAATCCCCGATTGCACTCAAACCGGTGGCGGCTGATGTTGCACTGAATGCCACAATCCGGTTTTCTTGCGCAATGGGAAACGCGGCTTTGCATTGGCTTGACGATGTCGGGCCAATGATAGCCGGAACGCTGGCCTCGCGAATGAGTCGATTGTAACCCTCAACTGCTCCATCCACGGTGCTCTTGTCGTCCGCAGTGACAAACTTGATCGAGGCACCGCCCTGTTGGGCACCGTTAATCTCCTTGAGCGCGAGGTCGAAACCCTCCTTCATCTGCGCTCCTGTCTCCGAAAGCCTACCAGTCATCGGGTAAAGAAGCCCGATAGACATCTCGCCGCTGATGCCTGTCAATTGAGGCGCGGTTGGAATCGTTTGGCGTATTTCCCTTTCAGTCAGGAGTCCTACCAGTTGATCGCAGGCGGTGATGCCCACTATCAAGGCCATTATGGCAAGAACAACTGTAAATTTTGTGATTCTAATCATGTCTTAGTGTTGGTTCTCCTTTTAGAACTAGCGTGTTGTACCCCTCTACAGTTTACGCGTCAAGGTGCCTCACGGAATATTTAAGTGTATCAATCTATAGCATGATTGTAATACGTGAGTTATGTGTTGCCATCGTATTTATGATTCACCTTTTTTAAGGGATCTTCTTTTGTCAACTCCCCATTCGGCAACTCGTAGTAAATATGTCCATTATAGGAATAGACATTCGGAATCCCTTTCTTCCGATTCTCCTCCTGCGCTTTCTTTACGGCACGATTGCCGATTCGCAGAAAGTCGTACATCCGCTTATAAGTCTCAAGCTTTAATTCGTCTTGACGCATTCGACACCTCCACTGTTAATGTCATCTCGAAACAGTTCAAACAATTCCGTATTGGTAACGGTGAATCGATTACTTTCGCCAGCCACGACTTGCTGAATAGAATCTCCTGAGTTGTAAAAAAGTCCCCATTCATCCACGAGGCCCTTGTAGAATCGCCAAAAGTTTCGCTTGCTCCGGTAGAATCGTCGGATGATGTCCTCCTCCGGTACATGGTGCCCTCCCGCCATTACCCGATTACGGACACGGGCGATGCACACCTCCGGAGATCTGAGAAAAATGAAGACAATCGCAACGGTGTATCCGGAGTTTTTTAGTTGGCGAATCATCCGCCGAAACCCGCGTCCCGCAAGGGTTACTTCGATGATAAGATTCGCCTCCTCTTGAATGAGGCATTGGATTCTATCAAGTAACACTCGACATTGCGCTCCGCTGGGGCGCGGAGATTGGACGGATCACGATTCTATTGACATAGCACTCCGCTGGAGTGCAGACGCTGGGAGGAACCGTGTTCTATTGACATCTCACTCCTCTGGAGTGAAAACTAGACCACGAAGGGACACCTTTCACGGCTAGTCATTGAGCGAAAACAAGTGTTACTTGTAGAATGAATTATACCGCCAAGGATAATGGCATGCTATCAAGTAACACTTTTTCAGAACCTGTCGCAGAGCGAGATTCGAGTGTCACTTGATGAGAGAATTATTCTGCCAAGGAAAGTGTGCGCTATAGACAAAACGTCGGGGCAAGAAGATCTCTATCGTACTCACTATTCGTTCGCTTGATTCACTCCTACATGGAAATGTGAGGCAGTTACTTGCTGAAAGAATTATTCCGACAGAGATAATGGCATGCTCTCAAGTAACACTCGACATTGCGCTCCTCTGGAGCGAGGAGATTGGACGCATCACGGTTCTATTGACATTGCACTCCGCTGGAGTGCAGGAATTAAGTTCGTCGCCTTCTACAGACATTGCGCAGGATTCTCTATCGCAGAATTTGCTATCGCGCGCACTATTCGTTTATTTAATCTCCTTATCTAGTCGCTTGATTGCGCCTTATAAGGAATGGTGGGCAGTGCCCACCCTACAACTAATCACTTGCTTGAACCTCTGGAGCGCAAAACTAGTGTTACTTGCAGAATGAATTATACCGCCAAGGATAATGGCACGCTCTCAAGAAACAAGCGTCCGGCACGAATTCTGATGCGGTCAAATTCGTTAGGCGTAGACACCAACGTCCCCGCGATGGCGTCGGCGCTGATGTACTCGGCGCCCGAAACCGGCAGATATTCGGACACGAACGTCGTCTTGCCGGCACCATTCGGTCCAGCGATGATTACGGCGTATTTCGACAATGGCTCCTCTACGGTGCTGCTCATAGCACAGATGATTCCGTCGAACGGCGAAATGGTGGGCAGGGGACTTACTATCGCGCTCGCTATCCACTCGCTTGATGGATTAGCTATCGCCCTCACTATTCGTTCGGTTGATGGATTCCTATCGCACGAGGATCTCTATCGTATTGGGATCTCTATCGCGCGTGCTAATCGCGTGCTTGATCTATTCGCTCATTTGATCTATCCGTTCGCTTGATTCAACCCTACAAAGATTGTAAGGGTAAAGGATACCCCCCATTCAAAAAGCATACAACTAAATTTTTTGCTTTTGGCCGCTAAATGGCACAAAAAAACCGAGATTCTCCGACGTCTTCGGGATGGGCGGCTAACTTCTGAATGCAGCCTCCTCATTCGCGATTCTAAGTCGGAAAAATCTCGGTTCGTTTGGTTTCCAGAATAAGTTTAATTCAGCTCTTCAGCCCAGTCCTTGGCAACCCGTGACATCTCGACGAAGACATCTTCGTCTGATTCACGAGAGCGTTTGAGCACTTTGAAGCCGTGGTCCGCGGTATCCAGTAGGTGCAACGTTGCCTTTTTGCCAAGTCTTTCGCAGACCGGTGACAATAATTTCGTGTCGGCGAGCTTGTCTCGCGTGCCGGATAAGAATAGCATCGGCACCGAAACACGCTCAAGGTGTTCGGCGCGCTCCGTTCCAAGCCTTCCCGCAGGATGCAGCGGAAAAGCAAAGAACACCAAACCGCTGACTTCCTCAAGCGGACTCTCCGCCGCGGCAAAAGACGACATGCGTCCACTGTAGGAATGGCCTCCAACGAGAATCGGTAAATCGCTTGAGGCACTACGCGCCGCCCGAACTGCTGACCGCACCGTTTCCAGCGCGACCGCTTGTGATTCTCGCCCGCCGCCGCCCCGTTCCATATACGGAAACTGATAGCGAAAAGTGGCGATTCCGACATCCCTCAGCCGTTCGGCGATAGTCTGAAGGGTGGTGTGCCGCATGTTTGTGCTAGCGCCGTGTCCCAATACCAGCAACCACTCCGCGCGCTCCGGGCGGATCAGCAGCGACGAAACCTCGCCTTTCTCCTTCGTCGCGATGAACTTCGATTCGATCTGCTCAGATCCCATTTCGTGAATCATTCCGTGCGCAAACGCATGACACTTGATGGACATACAGAATCGACGTAAAAACGCCGAGTGTTCGCTCTATCCGTGTTCTGCCGTCCGAATTAATCGCCGCGATGCTTAACCGCGCCCCATTGGGTGACCAGCCTTCCCGATGATGAGACCGCCTGGGCACCGGGGCTCCACGCGGGATACTCCTCCTCTACGCGGTGGGTTTGCGTGAGGTTCATAAGGTCGCTTCCATCGACGTTGATCGAAAAGATGTCCTTAAAACCATCGGGCGTTTGTTTGGCAAACGCAATCCTCCTGCTATCCGGCGACCACGTAGGATTCGATTCGTAAGCCCATCGTTCTTCTTCTGTAAGCATAACCGGATTGGTTCCGTCCGCATTCATCACGTGGATGTTGTGCGGCGGCAACCACAAGAAGGGCTTGGGCGATGCGATGTAAGCAATCTTTTTTCCATTCGGAGACCAACTGGCGCTCATATTATAAGGAGCCGGATTTACGGTTAAGTTTCCGCGATGGCTGCCATTGACATTTACAACAAATATGTCCGACCCGAACCGATTGAACGGCGGATCTAACTTCAGCATCTCCGAATACGCGATGCGTCTTCCGTCAGGGGACCAACTCACCCTACCATCACGGGTCCAGCCCGCTGACACGATTTGGTCGTTCCTCCCGTTCACACCCATCGCATAGACTCCAACTCCCTGATTGAAATTCCCCCAGTAGGCAATCTGTCTTCCATCGGGCGACCAAGAAACAGGAACGCATGATCCAAGACGGACTCTGCCATTGGTGAAATTCTCTTGAGTTGAACTGTTCAGGTCAGTCAGCCACAGATCGCCTTCGTAAAGAAAGCTGATCGTCTGCCCGTCCGGATGCCAAGCTGGATAGGCTCCTTCAGTAACTTTGGACTGACTTCCGCCGTCAGCATCCATGACGTAAACCGCCTTCTCTCCGTCACGCTTTGAAGTGAAGACAATCTTTCCCTCGACCGCAAGCGCGAATTCCGCGGTTCCGGCAAGCAACAATACTACGATAAGAAACAGACCAAGTCTCACTAGGGGCAGTTGCCTCTTCAACAACATGCATCTCATTGTCGGGACTCCTTTCATTACCAATTGTGATTTTCGTCGATTGAGAGCGTGCCATTATCCCTGTCGGGATAATTCTTTCAGCAAGTAACACATATGCTACAATAATGAGGTTTGGTTTAGGCATTGCAAAGACGGAAATTTTCTTGGTGTTTGTAAACCCGCTTGAGAGCGTCGTCCGGGTTATGCATGTTTTGTTCATTGGTGGACGCAAGCAAGATTCCCTTTCATGGGATTTACTGCTTTGGTACCCCGTTTGGTAGACTAGAGATTCGAAGCATAACCCCGCCTGAACCGGTTTTGAAACCCATGTTGTATATTCCGAACCCTATCTCGGCAAGGAGAACTCGCCATGAAAAGACGGCGTAAAACCGGCATTTCGAGAAAAGGACGATTCAAAGAACGTCCTCCTACCCAAGAGATTCAAGACGTGAACGCTCTTGAACAAATAAATTATAACGCGGCAGGTCTCGACATCGGAGACGCTGAAATTTATGCCGCTGTCCCTGAAGGACGAGATAAAGACTGTGTGCGAGTCTTTAAGACTTTTACCGAAGACCTCCATCTCTTAGTGGATTGGTTACAGCATTGTTGCGTGACCACGGTGGCGATGGAATCAACAGGTATCTACTGGCTTCCAATCTATGAAATGCTTGAAGCACGCGGCTTTGAAGTGTATCTGGTGAATGCGCGTCATATTAAAAACGTTAGCGGTAAGAAGACTGACATCGAAGATTGTCAATGGATACAGCAGTTGCATACCTATGGGCTGCTTTCGACTTCATTCCGCCCGGCTGAAGAGATTTGTGCCTTGCGCTCATTGGTGAGACATCGAGCCAATCTAATCGCTATGTGCTCGACACAAGTGCAGCATATGCAGAAGGCATTGCAACTGATGAATCTTAAGCTGACCAACGTCATCTCAGACATTACCGGTTTGACAGGCATGCGTATCATCAGAGACATCGTCAAGGGTGAACGCGATGCCCACCAATTGGCAGCCCATCGTGATGAGCGATGTACCAAAAGTGAAAAAGAGATTCGCAAATCTCTTGAGGGCAATTACAAGTCCGAACATGTGTTCGCCCTCAAGCAAGCGTTGCAAGCCTACGATTTTTATCAGCAGCAAATCAGCGATTGTGATGTAGAAATCGAAAAGTTTTATCAGAGGATTGAACCCCAGATTGACATCAAAGCGCACCCATTGCCGGAGAGTCAAAGAAAGCGGCGGCGTCCAAAGGGGAATGAGCCCTGTTTTAATTTGCGTCAACATCTGTATCAACTGAGCGGGGTAGATCTCACTCAGATTGAGGGAGTCAATGTGCTCAATGCACAAGCGATATTGAGTGAAATCGGCATCGATATGAGCAAATGGCCTTCAGTCAAACATTTCACCTCCTGGCTGGGTTTATGTCCGAACAACCAAATCACGGGTGGCAAAGTGATGCAGCGTCAAACGCAGAAAAACAACAATCGTGCGGCACGCGCTCTGAGGCTGGCGGCGCAAGGCGTGTCAAATAGCAAAGGCGCCCTCGGCGGTTATTATCGTCGTCAGCGAGCGAGGCTCGGTCCTGCTCAAGCCATCACGGCAATCGCTCATAAACTCGCACGTATTATCTATGCCATGTTGAGAAATCGGACGCCCTACCGTGAACCTCCTTCCGGCTACTATGAAGAACAGGCTCGCCAAAGGGCGGTTAAAAACCTGAAACGCAAAGCCAATCAGTTGGGATTTCATTTGGTTGCACAAGCAGCTTAAATCGGTTTTCCCATCTACGAAATTGAGGTGAAATCGAATTGTCGAAAACGCCTTCCAACACGCTTATTTTGTTAGTGTTACTTGGTAGAAACTTAAAGACTCGATTTGACGCAAAGGCAATTCTCACGGGAATCGCTCACAACCAACTTACCGTCATTGCAAGAGAACGTAAGCCACGTTAAGGAACGGATAGAATTTCCGGAGTAACCGGTGGTCTGTGCCAACTTGAACTCAGTATATCAAAATTCCAGTAGTTATTCCAGCGTTAATCCTCGCTTTCACCATGCTGGTGCAGCATGGCACTCTGTTTGACTTCTCCCCATCGCGTTACTAACCTCCCCGACGATCCAACCGCCAAGGGGGCGGGACTCCATGCGGGAAATCCTTCCTCTTTGCGATGCGTTTGCGTGATGTTTCGTAGGTTGCTGCCATCAGCATTTATCGTGAAGATGTCATGAAAACCATCCGGCGTTTGCTTCACAAAGGCAATTTTCTTGCTGTCCGGCGACCAACATGGAGCCCATTCGTAAGCCCAACGATCTTCTTTTGTAAGCATAACCTTATTTGTTCCGTCGGCATTCATCACGTGGATGTTGTGCGGGGGGAGCCACAGGAGCGGCTTTGGCGAAGCAGTGTAAGTAATCCTCGATCCGTCGGGCGACCAGTTGACATAGGCGCTCCTTGCACGCGGATTTTGCGTCAGGTTGACTCGATTGCCGCCATTCGCGTCGATAACGAAAATCTCTGACTCAACCCGATTTCCTTGTGGGCGAAGATAAGCGGCAAAGGCGATTTTCCTGCCGTCAGGCGACCAACTTGGCCTGTCGTCGTAGTGGAGGTCGTCAGTGAGTTTCTTGGGGTTCCTCCCGTTGGCATCCATCAGGTAGATATCCGGCGTACCGAAAATGCCTCCCACTCTTGACCAATAGGTGATTTTCTCACCATCAGGCGACCAATCAGGGAACAATATAGTCTCTTTAAACCTGCCCTTCGTGATATTTTTTCTGTTTGTTCCCTCCCGGTCAATCACCCATATGTCGCCGCCGTGAACAAACCCAATTTTCTCGCCGTTTGGCAACCAAGCAGGCGTCCCGCCGTCCGTCAGCTTATAAGGATTTCCGCCATCGCCGTCCATGATGTAGATTGCCCATTCGCCATCCCGGTTGGACGTAAATGCAATCTCGCCATCCACGGCCATAGCGGAACTCACTGATGCAGCGAATAGGCACATAACGACAAGTATTTGACGGGATTTAACCGACGGACATATTTTGCTTGCAAACGTCCGTGTCATTCTCCGGACTCCGTTCATTTGCCGGTTGGGAGCAACCTCTCTCTCTGTTTGATGTTTCCCCACTTGGTCACCAATCTCCCCGATGACGACACTTCTAGCGGGGGTGGGCTCCACGCGGGAGATCCTTCGCTCACTCGATGCGTTTGCGTGATGTTTCGTAGGTCGCTGCCATCAGCGTTGATCGTGAAAATGTCGTGAAAGCCATCCGGTGTTTGTTTGTCAAAAGCAATTTTTTTGCTGTCGGGAGACCAGCTCGGATGACGTTCGTAAGCCCATCTATCCTCCTTTGTAAGTATAACCGGATTTGTTCCGTCCGAATTCATCATGTGGATGTTGTGCGGCGGCCACCATCGAAGCGGATCGGGCGATGCAACGTACGCAATCCTTTTTCCACCAGGTGACCAGCTGGGGTTAGTATTCTTCGCACGCGGATTGTCGGTTAGGTTCACGGCATTGGCGCCGTTGGCATTCATGACGATAATGTCCGATCCAAATGGGTCTTTGTCAACGTTCGCCGGCGCGGCGGCGATTCTTTTGCCGTCGAGAGACCAGCTTAGCGTGTCTTCATGGAAGAGGAACCCTGCCACAATGAGTTGTGGTTGTGGTTCCCTTCTTTGGGCATTCATCGTGTAGATGCCCATCAATCCGTCGCGTCTTCCCCAGTAGGCAATCTGCCTCCCATCGGGCGACCAAGCGGCGGGGGAGTAGAATTTATCGATTCTTCCCTTCGTGAGATTCTTCCGATATGAACCGTCAAGGTTTGATACCCAAAGGTCTCTTTCGTAGACGAATCCGACTGTCTGCCCATCCGGATGCCAAGTGGGATAGTATCCTTTAGTCAGTTTGTAAGGATTTCCGCCATCGCCGTCCATGATGTAGATCGCCTCTTCACCATCGCGAATTGACGTGAACGCGATCTTTCCTTCGGCAGCGTAGGCGTGGCCTCCTACATAGATCCACAGAAACAAGCCTAGCAAAAAAACACACCTGCGCCGGGAACTAAGGATTCGCCTCATAATTCGTAATTCCTCTCTTACGCTTGTTATATCAAGTTCGGCTGCTTAGGACGGATTCCGGGGAAAGCTAAGAGTCGTTCGTCTGCATATCACTACCAATTTCGCTGGACGTGTTGTTCACATGCATAATATCACGAATCCTCTGATGACGCAAGTTGGGACTACGGAAGGCAACGGGCGACCATTGCGCAAATCTACCCCTGTTCTTCTAAATCATTTGGGCTAGATGCATGGAACCCGTGGTACATCAGTTCAATACCCGAGATTTGTTATGGAACATTGAAAACAGATTCTCGAGAACATCGCGCTATTCACGTGTTTCAGTCTGAAGAATTTGGCTGGCGCGGTGGACGGCTTTCCGCCCTTCTAATTTTCAAATCTTCCACACCTACTGCATAATCCCATTCCTGTCCCAGGTCCAAACAGCACCGGTTCCGTCCTTACCAACACCTAACGCCCCTTGGGAGCCGGCGCTTCCAACGCCAAACACGCCAACCAATCCGCCATTCTCATTGACCTTGACCTCAGCCGCGCCGCCATTTGGACCTTTAACTCGCAGAAAACCGCCGCCGTCGCCATAAATCCCAAACAATGCGGTCGGGTTTCCATCCCGCGAATTGAAGAGCTGAATCGCGCCGCCGCTTCGATCCACTTGAATTTGTGACGAACCGCCTCCGGTCCGATCTACCCGCACAAATCCGGTTTCGCCGTGAACACCCAACATTGCCTTAGGCGGCCCGCCATTTTGACCGATTACGCTCATCACCCCACTGCCGTGCTCATCAATATAATTTTGTGCATGTCCCCCGTTCGGCCCAAAGACGCGCATGAAACCGCCGCTCTGCTGCACCCCCAAGATAGCTTTTGCCTCCCCCTCTTGCTGTTGAAAGAGGTGGACGGCGCCGCCATGTTCACTCGCCGTAATCGACGCTACGCCGCCGTTCTTGCCCTTGACATCCAGAAAACCGTTTTCGCTCTCGCGTTCCACTCCGGACATGATGACGCGTTTCCCGCGGCGGTTATTGATTCTCCATACTCCGTTCCCCTTTTTATCAAATCCGGCGCTGTAAACAATTCGCCGGTCATCATTGTAAATCTGGATGACATCGGCTGTATCGGACATGCGTTCAAATGTTTTCTGCAAAACGGCGTGAGTCTTTCCTCTATTATCGACAATACTAAGTCTGCGACACTTAATCTCGTCAAATTCCATGATGGACATATCATCAATGATCGACGTTTCATTCTGAGCAACACCGACGCCGCCGAGGAACGACGCTAATATCATACCTATCACCACTAACATTCCGCCAAGCGCGGTGTATGCCAGTTTTTCCTTAAAATTCACTTTTTCCCTCCTTTAGGCTGGCTTGTTTTAATCGAAACTTCCATCTCACGGCAGTAACAATACGCAACGTGTTAGACGATGCAGCGGGCAAATTCTTCCGCACTTTAATCCAAAGTCCTAATGATACCCTAAACCCCAGGCGGCGTCAATCCCGAGCCTGTCGCGGTTCCAATACTGACCGAATTCGGGAGGTGAAAGCGATGATGAGTAACCGGAAGAAATTGAGAGTTGCCGGCTGATACAATCGGATCCGCATTTTCCTTAAGCGGATCTGAGCGCGTGTAAGGTTTTACCATCGAGTAAGGTGATTCCGATTAATTGCCGAAGGTACGAATTTCGATATATCACAATAAGAGCGGAGAGAAACACAAAATTGTCTTGACATCCGGGCGGATTTGGTGTAGAAATTAAGTAGCGGAGTATGACCACATTTTCCGTTGACTATTCGCCAAAGTCCAAAGTTCGGTTCGCGACGTTTACACTACTTTCACGTCCTTATTTTTAAATAGATTTTGTAAGCGACCTTGAACACGAAACTATCAAAGATATACAACGGTCTTTAGGTTCTGTTGACATTTCATCACAACCAGATAATCGGGAGGTGTACACACGCATGGTGTTTCGTAGGGGATCTCTACCGCCTTCGCTATTCGCACAGTTGGTGGTTGGGTTTCCCAAAATCGACGTTTCGGTATTGAGACATGAATCTTGACCTACAGTCTACACTCAACCCGTATGGCTAGAGTCTCTCAAGTAACACTCGACATTGCACTCCGCTGGAGTGCAGGCGCGGAGAGGAATCGTGTTCTATTGACATTGCACTCCTTTGGAGTGCAGGAATTAGGTTCGTCGCCTTCTACAGACATTGGGGATCTCTATCGCGTTCCTTATTCAGTCACTTGATCTATTCGTTCGGTTGATCCTCTGGAGCGAAAGACGAGTGTTACCTGCTGAAAGAATTATTCCGACAGGGATAATGGCGCGCTACCAATCGGCATTGGTCAACGGGCGAGGATCAACTGACTGGATAGGGAAGGCGATAGAGGTCCTCCCTCGCCCCTACCATTCGGGGCAGCTTCACATAAATGTCAACAGAACCTAGCGACAGAGAATTTTTACTTTATGGAGGAATTCACAATATCCAAAAATGTAACAACCACAGTTGCTATTGCCGGCGCCCTCTTGCTTTTTGCTTCGACATGTTCTACGGTATTTGCCCAGGCAGTTCGCGGCGCCGTGCTCTATTTTGACCCGATTGCAACTGACCAAGGCGGAAATGACAAGGTGTGGAGAAACGCTGGCGAAGCGGGCGGAGAACTTGAGCACACAGGCAAATTGCCGACACTTGAAGAGGGTACGATTGAAATCAAGGAAATCGGATTCAAGGAAACCGTGAAATGGTACACCGCCGAGCAATCAGGCTCGACATTCAGCAGCGAGGGGCCCGGGAAGAACATCCCTATCGTAAATCTCGAAGACTTCACGATGGGGTTGCTGATGCGGGTGAACGGAGGTTTGCTGGCGCAGGAACATCAGCTTGTTGGTCTACAGGCAGCTCCAAGAGAACAGGTGCAGAACGTCCGAATTTGGATCGATGACGCAGGTCACGGGAATTTTCGAAATGTGAGTATCGCCCAAGGTGCAATCAATCAACGTGAAGACCTCCACATCGGCAAGACACGATTGATTGTCGGAAAAGGCGAGTGGCATTGGGCACATTTTGTTTTCGAAAGCGGTAATGAGATTACCACCTACATTGATGGCGAACAACGTGCGAAGTTTCGCACCGGTGTAGAGTGGAACAAAAAGCATGATATGTCATTGCATGCAATCTTCTCAAACAGCCGAGCCGAGCAAGTTCGGACTTGCAACTGCTCCATTGCCGTCTACCGCGTCTACGATAGGGTGCTAAGTGCCGACGAAATTCAGAATAATGTGCGCGGATCTTTTGCGGTTGAACCGACAGAAAAACTCACAACGACTTGGGGGAAAGTGAAGCGCGGATTCTAATACGTTTCTAATTTTCGTCCGGCACTTGACGCTTTCAAAATAACGGGCGATTACCTTGAAGACGGCACAATATTAGTTCCTTAATCAGTTTTGCAAGAAGTTTCAATACTAACTATCAGAAGATAAATAAATGTCCTTAGTGACTGAAAAAATTGCTATACGGAGGAATTCAGAATGTTTAAAAATGCACCAACTACAATTGCTGTTGCCGGCGTGCTTCTGCTTATCGCCTCGACATGCTCGACGGCATTTGCCCAAGCGGTTCCCGGCGCAGTGCTCTATTTTAATCCTGCCGAAACCGACCAAGGGAGGAATGACAAAGTGTGGAGAAACGCCGGCGAGGCAGGCGGAGAACTGGAACACACCGGCAAATTGCCGACACTCGAAGAGGGGACAATCGAAATCAAGGGAATCGGATTCAAGGAAACCACGAAATGGTACACCGCCGAGGAATCCGGTTCAACATTCAGTAACGGCGCCCCCGGGAATAAGACACCAGTAGTAAATCTTCAAGACTTTACCTTGGGTTTGCTTGTGCGAATCAACGGTGGCTTACTGGCGGAGGAACACCACCTCGTTGGTCTGCAGGCATCTCCGAGAGAACAAGTACAAAACGTGCGAATCTGGCTCGATAACGGCGGCTCGGGAAACTTTCAAAATGTTAGTATCGCCCAGGGCGCAATCGGGGCGCGCGAAGATCTTGGCCACGGCAAGACGAGACTATCGGTCGGAAGTCGTGAATGGCACTGGGCGCATTTTGTCTTTGAGAGCGGGGATGAAATAACCACCTATATTGACGGCAAAGAAGTTGCCCAGTTCGGTACTGCGGTGAAGTGGAACAAAAAGCACGATATGTCGTTGCACGCAATCTTCTCACACAGCCAACCCGAGGCACGTCGAACCTGCAACTGCTCCATCGCCATCTACCGTGTCTACGACAGGGCACTGAGCGCGGGCGAAATTGACAAGAATGTGCGCGGTTCGTTTGCGGTTGAACCGACCGACAAACTTACCACGACTTGGGGGAAAGTGAAACGCGGATTCTAACTCGAATTGCAAGTTCCGTCCAACCCTTGGTGCATTAACACGCGGGAGTGTTTACCATGACGATGGCGCGAATCATCCTAATCGGTTCCATTCTCTGTAGTTGCTTGGTGTCCGTTGGCTATCCCGCCGACCAAGAAATACAGTTGATCGCGGATAACGCCGAGGGTCAGGCACAGATGTGCGCCGATGTTTTCCGCGACACGGTGATTGTCGGCGTGCACTCTCACGTGGGTCTGGCGAAGATTTATGAACGCAATGGCGAGAAGTGGGAGGAAACCTTAGATCTTGTTGTCAAGGATGGGGACATGGACAACTTCGGCTACTCGGTTGCCATCAATGGGCCGCTTGGTCGAGGAGATGCGAACATTGCAATCGTAGGAGCGCCGCAACACGATGGAGCGGCGAAAGACTCCGGTGCCGCTTACATCTTCACCAAGAGCGGGAGAGATTGGAAACAGCGCGCTAAGTTTGCTCCCTTGGACGGCGGAGCGGCGGACAATTTGGGACATGCCGTGTCCGTCGACAGGAGTACCGCTGTCGTTGGAGCGCCAAAAAGCGATGCCGTCAACAACAATTCCGGCGCAGCCTATGTGTTTGTACTCGACGGCTCTTGGAAACAACAGGCAAAACTCGCACCCAAAGATCTTGGCCGATCCGACGCCTTTGGTTACGTCGTTTTTGTTCGCAAGAACACCATCGTCGTCGGAGCACCCGGGCACACACATAGCGGAATACGATTCGCCGGTGCCGCGTACGTGTTCGCGCGCCAAGGAGAAACGTGGGTGGAGCAAGCTAAACTCACGGCTGCCGATGCGGCACAAAGTGACCGTTTCGGCCATTCTGTTGCACTGAGTGGAGATTCCATTGTCGTCGGAGCGCCGTTGCACGATACCGATCGGGGCGCCGACACCGGCGCCGCCTATATATTCTCACCGGAAGGAGGCACTTGGAAGCAGCAGGCAAAGCTGGGAATCAAGGGCGCGCGGAAAGCCGATCAACTCGGGTTTGGCGTTGCTACAAACGGCAAAGTCGTTGTTCTGGGCGCCAAGGCGCGGGACGAGGGCGATCGCGCATCGGGTGCCGCTTACGCTTTTGTGGGAGCAGGCGGCGTTTGGGAAGAGAAGAATCAGGTTGTTCCTCTCTTTCCCATAAAAGACGGATTTTTTGGCTTTTGGGTGGCTATCAGCGAGAACACCGTGGTTGTCTCAGCCCACCCTAAACCTAAGGGGGGACCCGGGTTGGCTGATGGCGCAGCAGCGTTTGTTTATAGTACCATTGATGATTTTGGCACGCCACCGTTCGCTGTGGATCCGTCAGGACGGAATGTGACGACGTTAGGACAGATTAAGCGGACTGCGCTGCTACAGAACTTCCCCAATCCATTCAACCCGGAGACGTGGTTTCCATATGTTTTGGCAAACGATGTTCCCGTTTCGATTCGCATCTGGGATGTCCGAGGGCAACTGATAAACGAGTTGGCGCTCGGCGTACAAAAGGCGGGTTCCTATTTGACCCGCGATACGGCTGCATACTGGGACGGGCTGAACCAGTCAGGGAGTGTAGTTTCTACCGGAGTTTATTTCTACACGATGGACGCTGGGCAATTCCAAGCAACGCGAAGAATGCTCATCTTGAAATAGAAAAAGAACGAAGACGGGATTCGCATATTAAAAAAATGACATGAGCTACGGAGGCGTCTTATAGGTATTTTGATACGGGAAATGTAGAGCAAACCATTGGGTATCGCTTTGTCTGCCGTTGAGCACGCGCCATCGTATCGTTTGGCAAACAGAGCGCATGTCTAGGTTTTTGCAGTGCCATCAGCATTGAAAGGAGATTCTCATGAAGACGTTGCAGATTATGTTCGTTAGTGTGGTTCTGAGCATTGCTCTAGTATCGGTTAACCACACAGCCGTCGCACAGAAGGAAATTAAGCTTGAAGGAGCCCCGAAAGGAATGCGCAATAAAGCACGCATGCCCGCGGATCTCCTTGGGGATACCATTATCGTTGGCGCCCACGCGGTAGGATTTCTAAACACGGACGGGTTCGCCAAAATCTACACCCGGAGACGCAACCAGTGGGAAGCGACTGCCGAACTGATTCGCAACGACCGTGACAAGGAGAATCCTGGCCAAGCGTCCTTTGGCTTCTCGGTCGCCATCACCGGTCCCCCGGGACGGGGAGACCCCACTTATGCAATCGTTGGGTCGCCGTCATCAGGCCATCAGGGCGGTGTTGCGGCAGACGGCGGCGCAGCCTATGTTTTCGCAAAGGCTGGGCAGAATTGGAAACAGCAGGCGAAACTTCTAGCCGAAGATCCGGCGTCGGGCGACGCTTTTGGCTTTTCCGTCGACATTGATGACACCACGGCTGTCGTCGGCGTACCAAAGGACGATGACGCCGGTCCAAACTCGGGTTCCGTGTACGTATTCATCAAAGACGGAAATACATGGAAACAGCAGGCGAAGATTGCCGCGAAAGACAGTGCACGATCGGACGGTTTCGGAGAGGTTGTTGCCATTGAGAGAGATACTATTGTCATTGGAGCGCCCGGTCACACCCATAATAATGTCAGATTCTCCGGTGCCGTGTACGTCTTCAGTCACCAAGGTGGGAAGTGGGTTGAGACTGCCAAAATCACCGCCGAAGACGCGGCAAAAAGCGACCGTTTCGGAGTTGCGGTCGGTATTCACGGGGATACCATCATTGTTGGGTCTACACTGAACGATGCCGGACGCGGAAAAGATGCTGGCGCCGCCTATGTATTCGTGCGTGAAGGGAACGCTTGGAAACAGCAAGCGAAACTCGTGGGTGATGATTCGCGAGCGGGTGATCATTTCGGAGCCGGCGTTGCCACCACGGGTAAAATTGCCATCATTGGCGCTCCGCTCCATGAAGAAGAGGGGCTGGGTTCGGGCGCTGCTTATGCTTTTTTGAATACCGATGGAGTCTGGAAGGAAACAGAGAAGATTGTGCCCGACAATCCGGTGAAGGGACTCGTTTTCGGTTCCGCGGCTGCGATAAGCCGAGACACCGTCATAGTTACGGGTGGCACGGATGAAGAGGGCGCTCCCGGATTTGGCAATGGTTCGGCGGCGTACGTTTACAGCGCCGAAAAGAACTTCGGTCTTCCGCCATACGCTGTCAATCCGAATGGATTGCAAGTAACAACACTGGGACGTGTCAAGCGTACCGCGTTGCTGCAGAATTTCCCCAATCCCTTCAATCCGGAAACTTGGCTGCCGTATCATCTGGCGACCGATGCTCCGGTTTCCTTATCCATTTACAACATCCACGGACAACTGATGCGAGAGTTGGATCTCGGGAGCCAAAAGGCCGGGAGTTATCTCAGCCGCGAAACGGCTGCCTATTGGGATGGCAGGGACCGGTTCGGAGAAGGCGTCGCCAGCGGCGTCTATTTCTACACGCTCCGTGCGGGATCGTTCAATGCGACTCGCAGAATGCTTGTCTTGAAGTAGGTATCGGTTCCAAAGATCGGAAAAACTGCGTCTGAAGTTACGTTTTGTATTATCCAACCGTAAATCAGAAGGAGATTGAACATGAAATCGGTACAAATGTTTGCAATTAGTTTGCTCCTCGCCGTTGGATTGGCAACGGCAAGCTACGCCGCGCCTCGAGTTGGGCAGAAGCTTGTCGCACAGGAGGCAGGGCATAGCGTAGCCCACTTGTCCAGCGACATCAGCGGCGAAACGGTGGTCGTCGGAGTTCCTGAAAGTGGATTCGCTGCCGTGTTCCTGCTGAAGGGAAAGAAGTGGGAAAAACAGGAGGAAATCATCGCAGACGGCCGTAGGTTTGGTTGGTGTGTTGCCATCAGTGGGAATGCGATTATCGTTGGTGCACCAGAGCTGAACGATGCCGGCGGAGCTTTTGTCTTCCATCGAAGCGGAAATAACTGGAAACTGGTGTCAAAACTCGTCCATGACGGACGGGCAAAGGGAGACGGCTTCGGCGAGGATGTAGCCATCGACAGGAATACCGCCATCGTCGGCGCGGCAGGGGACGATGAAGTTGGTAGAGACTCCGGTACGGCCTATGTCTATTTCCGGGAAGGAAATAGCTGGAAACAGCAGGCTAAACTCATACCCTCGGATTCCGCCAAAGGAGACGCTTTCGGATCGTCAGTCTTCGTGCTTGGTAATACGGCAGTGGTCGGATCTAACGGCAACACACATAATGGTGTCAGGTTCTGCGGCGCTGCCTATGTATTTACGCGGCGGGACGGGGTTTGGACTGAACAGGCTAAATTAACAGCTAGCGACGCCGCAAAAGCCGACCGTTTCGGGACTGCCGTCAGTATGAGCGAGAAGACCATTATAGTAGGGGCTCCGTTTCGCGATACCGAAGCCAAAGGAGACGCCGGTGCCGCTTATACTTTTCTGTTTGACGGTAATACATGGAAGGAGCAAGGAAAGCTGTTTCCAAAAGATGCACAAAAGGGCCATAAGTTTGGAACTGGCGTCGCCATGACTCCAAACATCGCGCTTATAGGGGCGCCTTGGGATGACGATGTCGAGGTAGGTTCAGGTGCGACTTACTCATTTGTGCGAACTGACGGAGTCTGGAAGCAGAAGGAGAAGGTTGTTCCCCACGACGTGGGGGAAGATTACCACTTCGGGTATTCGGTTAACGTGAGCGAGAATGCCGCCATTGTATCCGCACACAATATACCGCATGCAGCGCCAACATGGCCTCACGGTGACGGCGTGCAGGCGTACGTTTTTAATACGATAGAGGACTTTGGGACGCCGCCCTTTTCCGTCAAGCCCATCGGGCTGCAAGTAACTACCTTTGGGCAGGTCAAACGGACAGATTTACTCCAAAACTTTCCAAACCCGTTTAATCCGGAGACATGGATTCCGTATCGCCTCGCAAATGATGGTGCTGTGCAGTTCTCAATTTATGACGCAAACGGAACTTTAGTGCGTACTCTGGATCTGGGGCATCAGAGGGCGGGGCACTATGTCAATTTGAGCAGCGCGGTATATTGGGATGGCCGCAACCAAGGCGGTGAACACGTGGCAAGCGGTCTCTATTTCTATACGATGTCCACCGAGGATTTCAAAGCAACGCGGCGAATGCTAATCCAAAAATAAGTTCATCCCAATCCGAAAAACCGGCTCTGCAGTGATCGATTCGGCGAAGGCGTCGCGAGCGGCGTTTATTTCTACTCGATCCGCACAGGAATATTCCATGCGACACGCAAGATGCTTGCATTGTGGTAGGTTTAGGTTGCAAGAATCGGAGAACCCGCGTCTGAAGTTACGCCTTGTATCATGCAACCGGAAAATCAGAAATTGATTGATTATGAAATCGGTACATCTGTTTGCCGTTTGTTTGCTCCTCGCCATTGGCTTGGCAACGGCAAGTCACGCTGCGCCTCGAGTTGGACAGAAGCTTGTCGCCATGGAGGGTGGGCATAGCGTACCGCACTTGTCCAGTGACATCAGCGGCGAAACCGTAGTCGTCGGCGTTCCAGAGCTAGGATACGCTACCGTGTTCGAGAAGAGAGGAAAGATATGGGAAAAGCAGGAGCAAATTATCCCTGACGGTGGTTTGGGTAGGTTTGGTTGGTGTGTTTCCATAAGTGGGAATGCGCTGATTGTCGGTGCGCCGCAGTTGAACGAATCCGGTGCAGCTTATGTCTTTCATCGAAGCGGTAATAACTGGAAACAGGCGGTAAAACTCCTTTACGACGCACCGGCAAAGGGAGATGGCTTTGGCGAAGATGTAGCTATCGACAGGAGTACCGCCATTGTCGGTGTAGCCGGGGACGATGAAGCTGGAAGGGACTCCGGTTCAGCCTATGTCTATTTTCGGGAAGGAAATGCGTGGCGACAGCAGGCGAAACTCATTCCCTCGGATTCCGCCAAAGGAGACGCTTTCGGATCGTCGGTCTTTGTGCTTGGTAACACGGCAGTGGTTGGGTCTAACGGCAACACACATAACGGTGTCAGGTTCTGCGGCGCGGCCTATGTATTTACTCGGCGGGATGGAGTTTGGACGGAACAGGCTAAATTAACCGCTAGCGATGCCGGAAAAGCCGATCGTTTCGGGACTGCCGTCAGTATGAGCGAGAAGACCATTATTGTGGGCGCTCCGTTTCGTGATACCGAAGCCAAAGTGGACGCCGGTGCCGCTTATACTTATATGTTTGACGGCAATACGTGGAAGGAACAGGTGTCGCCATGACGCCAAACATCGCGCTTGTAGGAGCGCCCTGGGATGACGATATTAAAGTAGGTTCAGGCGCGACTTACTCATTTGTGCGAACTGAAGGAGTCTGGCAGCAGAAGGAGAAGGTTGTTCCTCACGATGTCGGCGAAGATTACCACTTTGGGTTTTCGGTTAACGTGAGTGAGAATGCCGCTATTGTCTCCGCGCACAATTTGCCGCATGGAGCGCCAACATGGCCTCACGGTCAGGGTGTGCAGGCGTATGTCTTTAATACAATAGAGGACTTTGGGACGCCGCCTTTCTCCGTCAAGCCCATCGGGTTAAAAGTAACAACCTTGGGACAGGTCAAACGCACAGATTTGCTCCAAAACTTTCCCAATCCGTTTAACCCGGAGACGTGGATTCCGTATCGTCTCGCGCATAATGACGATGTTCGCTTCACAATCTACGACGCAAATGGCATTTTGGTACGTTCCTTGGATTTGGGGCATCAGGCCGCGGGGCATTATGTCAATTTGAGCAGCGCGGTATATTGGGATGGTCGCAACCAAGGCGGCGAACACGTGGCAAACGGTCTCTATTTCTATACGATGTACACCGGGGATTTCAAAGCAACGCGGCGAATGCTAATACAAAAATAAAATCATTGCGACATGGCGATGCTTGCTCTAGCGGCATCCCGCATTCATCGGCGTGCGCACTAGGTTCTGTTGACATTTGAAAATTGAGCCAATATTGATTCACTTGAGGCAGAATGTTGGGCAACCACAAGGGATCTCTCTACATTGGGTCAATCTTCGTAGGAGATCTCTACCGCCTTAAGATCTCTATGGGATTTCTATCGCGTTCCCTATCCGGTCACTTGATCACTCGCTAATCGCTCGCTTGATCTATTCGCTCAGTTGGTGGTTGGGTTTCCCAACCCGTCATTTAACGGGCGAGGGAACCTCGCCCCTACGATTGGACACTCACTTCACGTAAATGTCAACAGAGCCTAGTCTAGCCTTGGATTGCCGTCGCGTATGGTCTTGTACGTTGAATCCTACCGGCGAATTAGCCGGTAGTAACCTTGACGGAATCCCGAATAACCTCGCGTGAAAGGCATTTCTACGAGTGCGATCAATGGCAATCAAATCGAAAATGAGGAGAGTCACTTAATGAAAAAAACTTGGCTGTTGGCAGTCTTATTTGCATTAGCTTCACTAAACACATCCGCTCAAGATTCTTCGCAATGGGGTTTACCCGACGGTGCCAAACAGCGCCTCGGCAAAGGCTGGATACGAGACATTCAATATTCTCCTCCCGATGGCGCTCGTCTCGCAGTTGCGGGTTCAATCGGAATCTGGATATATGACACGGAAACCAACCAAGAGATCAATTTGCTGACCGGACATACGAAAACAGTCAATACTATCGCGTACTCCTCGGATGGCAGTATGATAGCGAGCGGAGGCGACGACAACGTTATCCGCCTATGGGATGCAGCTTCTGGAGACGAGATTCGAACCATATCGGGTCATGAGGCTGCTATCCGGAGTTTAGCCTTCGGCACGCCCAACGGTACACTTGCCAGCGGGAGCGACGACACTACAATTCGTATATGGGATGTCAACACGGGTGAGGAGCAAAGAACTCTCACCGGGCACACCGACTGGGTGAACAGCATTACTTTCAGTCAAGATGGCATGACGCTCGCCAGCGGAAGCTGGGATCATACCGTTCGTTTGTGGAATTTAGCCACAGGTGAGGAGATCAGAACTCTTCCTGCACATTCGTCGCTAGTTCGAGACGTAGCGTTCAGTCCCGATGGCGACATGCTCGCCAGTTCCGATTTCGACGCTACGATCCGCCTATGGGATGTCGAGACCGGAACAGTGATTCACACGCTCAGCGATCATACTTCGGATGTTTACGACATAGCCTTTTCGCTGGATGGCAAAACGCTGGCGAGCGCTAGCGAAGATGACACCATTCGCCTTTGGAACACAAAAACCGGAGCAAACATCCGGACAATCACCGGTCATACGGCTGATGTCTACAGGATTGCTTATAGTCCGGACCGCAAGACATTCGCCAGCGGCGGATTTGACGCCACTATCCGATTCTGGGATGCCGAGACAGGAGACGAGATTAGCAGTATCACGGGGCACGCGGATTCCGTGCTGAGCGTTACTTTCTCGCCTGACGGTCGGACACTCATCGGTAGAAGTTGGGACAAGACCATTCGACTTTGGAACACGGAAACGGGGCAGCTTGATAATGTACTCGTAGGACATACGGACGATGTAGACGTAGTCGTTTTTAGCCCCGACGGCGGGAAGATCGCTAGCGGGAGTCAGGACGACACGGTACGGGTGTGGGATGCGAACACAGGTGAACTTCTGAGAACGCTTGTGGGACACTGGGCGTATCTCATTAGTTTAGCCTTCAGCCCCGATGGAAGTATACTTGCAAGCGGCAGCGAGGACGATGTCGTTCGGTTGTGGGATACGACTTCGGGGCAGCGGTTGGACTTTTTATATGGACACCGGGCTGGAGTTGAGAGCGTCGATTTTCATCCAAATGGCGAGATACTCGCAAGCGGCAGTCGTGACGACACCATTCTGATATGGCATGCGGCTTCCGGCAGACCACTGATGCACATCGAAGAACATGAAGCTGATGTGTTGAGCGTTGCTTTCAGCCCCAACGGAGCGCTTCTGGCTAGCGGTAGCCACGACAATACGATTCGCATATGGGATGCATCGACGGGAGAAGCGTTAAAAACTCTCACCGGTCATGAGAACGGGGTGCGCAGCGTTACGTTCAGCCCCGATGGACGAACAATCGCCAGTGGAAGCTGGGACAATACGGTTCGCGTATGGGATGTGGTTTCGGGTGAACCTATTAGCACGTTCATAGGACATACATCAAGGGTTAGAAGCGTTGCGTTCAGCCCGGATGGCAGCACCATCGCCAGTGGAGGAAGGGATGGCACGGTATTGGTCTGGGATGCGCCCGTTTTGCCTCCGGTCGTTGGCGAGGATCCCTCGTCCATCGTCGGCGATGCTGACGGGAATGGTGTGTTAAATATATTAGATCTCGTCGTGGTTGCTTCAACCTTTGGAGATGCGGAAGAGAATACTGCAGCTGATATCAACGGAGATGGTCAAATCAACACATTGGACCTGATCGCGGTGGCCAGTGCGCTGGACTCGGCTACTGCCGCAGCCCCGGTACATCCCGGCATGGCGATGACACTGAACGCGACGGACGTGAACCAGTGGCTCATGCAGGCACGGGAATTAGAACTTGCCGACCCCGTTTCGCAAAAGGGAATCCGGTTCTTGGAGCAGCTTCTCACGGTGCTCCGACCGACAAAGACCTCACTGTTACCGAACTATCCAAATCCTTTCAACCCGGAAACATGGATTCCGTATCACCTTGCTGAAGAGGCAAGCGTGCGGCTTATAATTCATAATGTCAATGGCGAATTGGTGAGGCATATGGATTTGGGCCCTCAAACCGCAGGGTTCTACACGGATCGGAGTCATGCGGCATATTGGGATGGTCACAATCAGCATGACGAGGTAGTGGCAAGTGGTGTTTACTTTTATACCCTGTATGCTAACGAATTCACGGAAACACGAAAGATGTTGATACAGAAATAAATCGGATGCCGGATAGAAATGGTTGGATAATTGAATGACGGTTTTGGGAAAGAGAAATTTTGCTCCGAGCGTTTCATAATTTTTTTGTGCAAGCGGTCAGAATGATCGACCTTACCTCAATTCAAGGGCGAATTAACCCTTTAATGTACGCCCTCCCTATCAGTCCAATAGGTCTACACAATACTACTCCATACGTCCTATCCTAACGGCTCGACGCTCGGACCAATACCGACAACCATAGATATCCTTTAGGAGTTTCGAGTGAGTCCGATCACCAAATCGAAATGCTTTGATAGGGAATTGGAATGTATTTAATCATCTCATTTGTGGGACTGTAAACATAGGATAACGATGGTTGCACCTTAAATCACCACTAATCCTACAGAAGACAATAAACCGAAGTACGGGACCTTGAGTGATAAGGTCTGCAACCAACAGTGTAAATTACGGAGATCTTCAATATGAAAATATTTTTGATGGCGTTTATACTTTTGACCCTGTATTCACTGAACACGTTAGCCCAAGAGGCGGAAGACTTCTCGCAATGGAGTTTGCCGGAGGACGCCAATAAACGCGTGGGCAAGGGTTGGGTGTCCGAGATTAAGTATTCTCCCGATGGTACCCGACTTGCGGTAGCGAGCGCCATTGGCATCTGGATCTATGACACAGCGACGCTAAAGGAAGTCGCGCTGCTCTCTGCGCATACGGAAGAGGTCACTGCCTTGGCGTATTCTAGTAGTGGAAGTGTGCTCGCCAGCGGGAGTTGGGATACGACCATACGCCTATGGGATCCCGAGACGGGGGAGCCACTCGAAATTATTGAGGGACACTGGAGCGGCGTCCGCAGCATTGACATCAGCCCAGATGAGACAACGCTTGTCAGCGCGAGTTATGACCGTACGGTTCGCCTGTGGGATATGACAACCGGCGATGAGATTCGAACTTTTGATGGACATGTTGATCGCGTCAATACCGTGGCATTCAGTCCGGACGGTTCAATGATCGCAACCGGCAGTTGGGACCAGACCGCGCGCATATGGGATGTCGAGACAGGAGAGGAACTCCAGATTATCACAGGACACAGATCGCTTGTTCAAACGGTCACATTTAGTCCGGATGGAAATACACTTGTCAGCGGCGATTATAACGGCGAGATTCATCTGTGGGATATAGAAACAGAATCACAGACCATGGTTCTCACCGGTCACACCTCCCTTATCTTTGATCTTGCTATTTCACCGCTTGATGGCCGCACGTTGGCGAGCGTAAGCGAAGACGACACCATCCGGCTGTGGGACATGGACACAGGAACACGGAAAATAACCATTGCCGAGCACACGGCTGATGTAGTCAGAGTCGATTTCAATCCCGTTGACGGTACATTCGCCACTGGCGGGTGGGATGCGACGGTTCGTTTTTGGGATACCGAGACGGGCGCACACCTCAATACTGTAACCGGCCATACGGATGTCGTCTTGAGTGTTAGTTTCAGACCGGACGGGCGCGCTCTTGTTGGTCGAAGCTGGGACTCGACTATTCGGCTCTGGAATACCGAAACGGGAAAACTCGATCATATCCTGTTTGGGCACACGGACGACGTAGGTGTCGTAGTCTTTAGTCCGGATGGACGTACACTGGCTAGCGGGAGTGAAGATCATACCGTCCGTCTATGGGATGTTGACACGGGTGCGCACTTGAAAACACTCGTCGGGCACAGAGCTTATCTCATTAGCCTTGCTTTCAGTGATGATGGAACTACACTTGCGAGCGGCAGCGAAGACGATGATATTCGATTGTGGGATGTGGCGACCGGGGCGCGGCTGAAGACTCTTGTCGGACATACCACCGGTGTGGAAGGATTGGCATTCAGCCCCGACGGAGGAAAGCTTGCTAGCGGAAGCCGAGACACTACGGTTCGTATTTGGGATGTCGCATCCGGCGAGGAATTACACATGCTTGAGGGGCATCGGGGCAATGTGCTTACCGTCGACTTTAGTTCGGACGGAAACACTGTTGCCAGTGGCGGTTGGGACGGGATCATCCGCTTGTGGGACGCTACAACCGGGGAACTCGTGAACTCCGCTGATTCGTTCCAGAGCGGAATACGAAGCATAACCTTCAGTCCCAATGGAAAGATGATTGCTACCGGAGGCTGGGATAGTATTGTGCGCGTTTGGGATACCGATTCACTTGCGCGCATTAAAACCCTACATGGACACAAGTCGATCATCAACAGCATCGCTTTCAACGGCGATGGAGACATGATTGCTACCGGCGGGTATGACGGTGCGCTCTTGCTATGGGACACGCCGCCGGTCCCGGCAATCTTTGTTACGAAGTTGTATCAAGGATTGAACATGATTTCCCTGCCACTCGTACCGGAGGATCCGATTTCCGCCAGCAGATTCGCTGCAATGACCAATGCGACTGCCGTCATACGACTTGACGCTGCCACTCAAGATTATGTCGCCTTCACTGACGATGAGCGCGGTCCGGGATTCCCGATTGAAGGGGGTCATGCCTATATTGTCAACACACCCGTGGGCGGCTCGGTTGGATTCTCCGGTAAGGCATGGGAAAATGAGCCTGCGTCAGCTCCCGGGGTTGAAGCGTTCTCGGAAGCTTGGGCATTTGTGGTGACGAGTGACCTGCAAAATGCGCTGCCGCGGACCGATTACACGGTAGTCGCCAAGAATCTCCGTACCGGCGCGATTGCAACTAAGCGAGTCCCCGCTGGCAATGCGCACGCCGCGGTTGTCTGGGCAGATCTCAACCGGAACAGCGTTGTGCAAATAAGTGATAGACTTGAGGTCACAGTGGTCGATGACGACGGAAACATTGTGTCTGGACCGCATCACCACACGGTTGATGTCTCAGACATCAGACAAGCCTATAAACGCATACCGCTGATAGTAGGCGATGTTCGTCCGGAGCAGACACAACTGGCACAAAATTTTCCCAATCCCTTCAATCCGGAAACATGGATGCCCTTTCAACTCAGTCAATCAAGCGCCGCCGCCATACAAATTTATGACGTGTCCGGCCGTCTTGTGAGGACACTTGAGCTTGGAGTCAAGCCGGCTGGATTCTACATGACGCGCGCCTCTGCCGCATATTGGGATGGGCGCAACAGTGTGGGTGAGCATGTCGTTTCCGGCACCTACTTCTACACGCTTAAAACGGACGAATTTGCCGCGACACGCAAGATGCTGATATCCAAATAGGTTAGTACCACGAATCCCATTTATTGTTCCCTGATGAGAGATAGAAGCATATTGTAATGCTTGCCTTAATGTGGAAGGGATACATTCATGAAGAAAATTTTTACGGTTCTTGCATGTTTAGTTCTCGGCATACAATTGGCAGTCCTGAATCAGTTTGCACAGGCACAGAAGGAAATAAAGCTAGTTGCCGACGAGGACGTGACCGAACAAGGGATGTCGTCGGATATCAGTGGCGACTCGGTAATTGTCGGATCTCACCGTGGAAACTACGCAAAGGTGTTCGTTCGCGACGGAACTAAATGGGAAGAACAGGAAACTTTGATTCCCCAAGCTGACGGCAGAGTCGGTTGGTCGGTTGCCATAAGCGGCGACATCGCGGTGCTTGGAGCGCCAAACGCCAATGCGGGCGCGGAAAAATCCGGTACGGCGTTTGTCTTTGTCCGAAGTGGTAGAAAGTGGCAACAGCGCGCCAAGCTTGTAGGGGACAATCCGGAAGCCGCTGACAATTTCGGCGAGTCTGTCTCGGTCGATAGAAACACCGTCATTATAGGGGTACCAAGGGATGACGATGCCGGCAGGGACGCTGGATCCGCTTATGTCTACTTCCGTGACGGGGTTGCATGGAAGAAGCAGGCAAAGCTAATACCCGCGGATCTGGGTGGATCAGACGGTTTCGGCGACGCTGTCTTCATCCGTGAAAACACCGCAATCATCGGAGCAACTGGCCATACACACGGCGGTAAAAGATTTACGGTGCCGCTTACGTTTTTGTGAGAAACGGGAACCGGTGGGTTCAACAAGCCAAACTCACGGTAGCGGATGGTGGAAAAGGCGATCGTTTTGGAACTTCCATCGGATTCATCGGGAAAACTATTGTAGTGGGTGCACCGTTCTACGATAGTGAAAACGCAAAGGATGTCGGTGCTGCTTATGTCTTCGTCCCGGATGGCAACAGGTGGAAACTGCAAGCAAAGTTGAGACCCGAAGATAGTGGAAAAGGTCACAACGTCGGAGCTGGTGTTGCCACCACCGGGAACATCGTTATCGTTGGAGCGCCTGGATATGACCGTCCCGAAAGAGGGTCGGGTGCCGCTTATTCGTTCGTACGCGAAGACGAAACTTGGACGCAGACGGCGAGGGTTACGCCGGATCACGGAGCCAGAGACTTGAACTTCGGATATGTAGTCTCAATGAGCGAAAACACCGCAGCTATATCATCACATAGCAAGCCCTTCTTGGTGCATGATGGGTGGCCCAACGGCGACGGTCACGCGGCTTATGTGTATAACACTATCGAATCTTTTGATACGCCACCCTTCGCTGTCGAGCCGTTTGGGTTGTCGCTGAGGACGTTCGGTCAGATCAAGCACGCCGCACTATTTCAAAACTTTCCCAACCCCTTCAATCCTGAGACGTGGATTCCGTACCGGTTGGCGACGGATGCTCCCGTTATGCTCCGTATTCACAACGTACAGGGGCAACTGGTTCGAGAACTGGATCTGGGGAGGCATGAAGCCGGGAGTTATCTTTCTCACGATACTGCCGCCTACTGGGACGGCAAAGACCAATTCGGTGAAAGAGCCTCCAGCGGACTCTATTTCTACACGCTTCGTGCTGCGTCGTTTCAAGCCACGCGCAAAATGTTCATTTTGAAATAGGGGTTTTGTCTACTAGATCAGCACGACTTCCGCATTCGTCTGGACTTCGCACGTACGTCAACTTGATCGCAAGTTGTTGGCTTTCGTTGGTCATCCCGTCCAAACCGCATAGATTTGGCATATCCATTTATAGTTATTGCAACTAATTGGTTTATTTTCCAAAAAAATATGGTTAGTGTTGAGTGCCGGTGCGGTTGGAAACCGCACCTACCGACGTGGTAGAACCGTTTCTTGTGCCAGTCTCGTAAGCATTAAATTCTTAGCGAATAGACTACCAATAATTACACATGCTTGTGAATAATGACGTTCTTCAGTACCACAATCTGTATGAAGTCTAAAAAAATAATTCGGTAATGTCCTAACGATGCTCGGTGCGGTTAGGAAACCGCACCTACCGAGTTTAGGGAAAACTGGAATTACCGATTTAAATACTTAATCTTCATTCAGATTGTGGCATGCGCAAACTAACAGTTTGCGCTACGAGGGTGCGTCTGATTTTGTGGGCAATGATCCTAAAGATCGTTATCGTTCATTAACTCACAATCGAGATATATGTAAATATGAATGAAAACGACTATAAAATCAGGGGTTATCTTGAATCGAATCGAATCCAAATTTAGAGAACTACAGAATCGCAAGGAACGGGCATTCATGCCCTACATCTGCGCCGGAGACCCGACACCGGAACTCAGTCAAAAACTTCTATTAACCCTCGAAAAATCTGGCGCCGATCTTATTGAGTTTGGGGTTCCGTTCTCTGATCCAATTGCTGACGGACCGACTATTCAACGCGCAAGTGAAAGAGCGTTGGCAGGCAAAATTTCATTACGGCAGATTATTAATCTGGTTCGAGAAGTTCGGCGTAAGACAGAGATTCCGATTGCGCTCATGAGCTACTACAACCCCATCTTTCGTATGGGTGTGGATGAATTCTGCCGGTCTGCAACCGAGGCGGGGGTCGATGGCGTGATTGTTCCCGACCTGCCGCCCGAAGAGGCAGGGACGTTGTTAGCAAGCGCTGAACAATACAACCTGGCAACGGTTTTCCTCGTGTCACCTACGAGCCCGCCGGAGCGACTGAACGCCATTGCGGCGGTTAGCACCGGATTCACCTATTGTGTATCGGTTACCGGTGTAACAGGCGCGCGAGATTCGCTGTCAGACGAAATTGCCCCGATGATTTCGCAGCTTCGCGAACACACTTACAAGCCCGTTTGCGTTGGGTTTGGCGTTTCTACGCGGAAACAGGCGCAAGAAGTCGCACAACTTGCGGACGGAGTTATCGTTGGGAGTGCAATCATCAACGTAATTGAGCGGCACTTGGATGATGAGGCGGCAATCCTGTCGAACGTTCGAGAGTTTGCGGGCGAGTTGGCACGCGGCGTGAAGGAAAGATGAGGAATGCCCCGTTGCCTACTCACTAAATCGGTCTAGACGAAACTGACTAATGTCGTAGTGAGATTGACCGGCAAGCGCGAGTTCGGACAATATCTTTCCTACGAGGCTGCCGAACTTGAACCCATGCCCGGAGAACCCACCGGCAATTGCGAGATTCTCACAATCCGGATGTAGATCGATTATGAAATCTTTGTCCGGCGTCTCCGTGTAGAGGCATACCTCCGCATGACTAACCTCGCCGGCGGCGTCGGGCATGCGTTCCGCCACGAAGTCGTGTACGAAGTCAACATAGGGTGAGTCAGGCGTGCGACTGCAGGAATCGAGGGTAGTTGCGAACTCCTCCCCATGTCCGTCCACGCCCACTTTCACCCCTTTTTCCTCGAAATCGGGTACGCCATAAAACGATGTCGGTCTGGTCACATCTATGAATACTGGAAATTGAGACGGTAGGAAGCGTGTCTTATCATTTGGCTTAAAATAAACTACCTGTTGGCGCGTTACCGTAAGCGGCAGGTCCAGATTAGGCAGTAGCTGTTTTGTCCACGGTCCCACTGTTGCCACAACCTTCTTCCCTTGGTAACGTTTATCCTTGCAGACCACCTCAGGGTAACTCGCCTTCCAATCCACAGTCATGACCTCGGTATTTTCTCTAATTTCCGCACCCTGATTTTCTGCCATGTCCAGATGCGCCGATATACATTCAGAGGCGTGTAAAAAACCTCCATCCTTCTGCCAGAGGGCAACCATCGTATGAGGTTCAATCCTGAATTGCGGCAGCCGCGAAGCCATTTCCTGTTTGTCCAGCAATTCCGATTCGACGCCGGCCGCATCAAGACTTGCGCGTGTGTTGATTACGTATTCGTGTCCTACCGGTGCAACAGTTACGCTTCCGGTGGTGAACAGCAATTCTCGTCCGGATTCGCATTCGAGATCGCGCCAACAAGCATAGCTGGACTTCATCAACTCCGTGTAGAACGGCTTATCATAAACAAGGCGGATAATCCGAGTGTTACCGTGGGAACTTCCGAACGTATGTCCCCGTGAAAACCGCTCAATCACCAACGTCTTCGCACCGGCTTTGGAGAGATGGTATGCCGCCGCGCTGCCCATGCATCCAGCGCCAATAACAATTGCATCGAACAACTGATTCGTCAAACTTAAATGCTCCTCCTATCTAGTGGCTAGCTTTTTCGAGGACGAAGAGCACTTATTCGCACTCGCTCAATTTCGGAAGGCACCCGAAATTCTATCTTTCGTAAACGCCAATCCGGTTGGGTTCGTGCCACAGTCTACATTGTCGATTACGACATTGGAAACGGCATTGGCGTCGTCTCAAAGTTCTCATATTTGGCTTCACCTCGGAGCAAAATAGCCCTCCACCGCTCCACTGAATCCGGGTCTACGGGTTTAACCCAAGGCGGAACATAGCGGATGGTCAAGCCGCAACGCCGGCGTGTGGACCGGTTTGGTAAGCTACCGTGGATAATTGTCCCGTGATGAATGGAGATTTCTCCCGCTTTCAAGACAAAATCTACGGCACGATTTTCCTCATCCTCGCTAACGGCAACCTCTTGATTAACGCTTAAGAGATTTCCTTCTCTACCGGATTTTCCGTGATCCCTAAGCCCCAGATGGGTACCGGGAATCACCTGCATACACCCGTTCTCCCGATCACTGTCGTCAATAGCATACCACGCGGTCAACGCTTCCGGTGGTTCAAGTCCCCAATAGGTTACATCTTGATGCCACGCGACAAATTTCTCCTGCGGACCGTATTTGCAGAAAGCATGCGTTGCCAAAAGTAGGATATCGGGACCTATGAGGCATTCGATGCATTCGAGGATTTTCGGGTGCGTTGCCAACTGCCAAATAAACTGCTCATCCAAATGGCGATCAAGCATGCCGATTTGGCATTTCTCCACTCCCTCTTTAGCCTCTAAGGCATCAAACTGATGTTGATAATATAGGGCGCCTGCCTCTTCCTCTACCCGGATTCCTGAAAGGAAACCTTCCGTTTCATAAGCCCGAATCTGTTGTTTAGTGAGGGCCATTGCTTAACTTCCTCTCTGTTTAGATTCACTTTATCCCGCGGCATTCCGTTTCGCAAATAAGTCTTGTCTTTCGCTTTCAACTATTGAGCGGTGCGGTGAAAATGTTACGACAATTCCAGGATTTCGTCAATTACAATTGTCTTGGTTAAGCACGTGAATCTAGCGCAGAGCCGGCTTCCACGCTTGAAATGTGATTTTTCCGCATAGTTCAAACCAATACGATGATTTTAAGTAGGGTTTTCACAAGGAATAGGGTATAATAAGATGTTCGCGACCTTGGGCTCTGGTTGAACTGTTGGAAGAATTGAGAATGAAGAAACTGAAGACCGCGTTAATCATCTTAGGACTTTCAAGCCCGATTATCTGCTTTGTTTATTTTATTGCGATACGTCCAGCCTATGAGTCTATAGCAATACGTCGAGCCTATGGGTCTAGAGGATCGGATCTGGAGAGTTCGTTCAGGGCACTTCGGCAATTCTACGAACGCAATGGAACGCTATCCATAGATGTGCTTCATGGGATAAGGATTAGCGCGCTCAACGACGACGATGAGGTGGTACGAGCGGATGCAGTCGAAGCGTTTAGCGATTTGAGCCACAAGAGTGCCAATCCCGTCAAAGGTGGCACGCGTGAGGTCTACAGCGATGATCCTAGGGTAAAAGCGGATGCTGTCGACGCCGCCGATACCTCCGGAAACGAAAGTACCATTCTCGCCCTGATAAGTGCCTTTGATCATGAGGACTACTACACGGGGCGGGACGCCATGGAAGCCTTGATAAAGTTAGGTGAGAGGAGTGCTGTTCCACATCTAATCAACGTTCTCAATAGCGATGACGACTATTCTCGCTACTGGGTGGCGAAAGAACGTGCGGCTGAAGTGTTAGGCGAGTTGGGTGACAGGAGAGCTGTTCCTCATTTGATAAACGCCTTAAAGGGCAAGGAAGATAGTACAGAAAAATCAGAAACTGAGGAGGTGTTGATAGACGACGATTCTGATTTTGATTATAGCAACTCTTTAAACTGGTTCGAGAAGGACGTAAAGCAATACGCCGCAAGAGCGCTGGGTAAGTTAGGAGATGAGCGCGCCGTTCCCGTCTTGATAGATGCTCTTAACGACGATGACCGCACACTACGCGCATACGTCGCCGGTGCGCTGGGAAACTTGGGAGATAAGCGAGCCGTTCCTTCTCTTATAAGCATCCTTGGCGATGAGGATAGCTGGGTGCGCCGGGAAGCTGCCCTCGCCCTGGGTGAGTTGGGGGATGAGCGTGCCGTCGACCCTTTGATAAATGCCCTCAACGATGACGAGGGGATTGTAAGACAGTATGCATTAAGGGCATTGGGAAATCTGAAAGATAAGCGCGCCGTTCCCCATGTGGTGGATGCACTCCGCGGCGATAACAGTTGGCGACAGTGGATTGGCGCCCTCCGAGGGGATGAAAACCGGGTACGGCAAGAAGCCGCAACCGTATTGGGAAAGATAGGAGACAGGGAGGCAGTACCGCATCTTCTCAAGGCTCTCAAGCATGACGTTTCCACGGTTAGAGAGGAGGCTGCCATCGCGTTAGGAGAGTTGGGAGATAACGAGGCAATTCCTGCTCTGACAGAGGCACTCAAGGATCACAATCGCAGAGTGAGAGCATCTGCCGCATTTGCGTTGGGAGAATTAGGCGACAAGAGTGGCTTATCCGTTCTGGTTAATACACTTGATGATCCTGACGAGCTAATTCGATTGCGGTCGGAGATTGCTTTGTTGAAGTTAGGTGGAGAAGCACGCGTTTCAGCCTACTTACAGAATCTTAAAGATCTCGAGGACCCGGAACGACTTCGTGCCATCAAGAGGTTGCTAAAGTTGGGTGATGATGTGGCGATTCCCGCGCTGATTGAAGCCACAAGTGATCGGGAGCTTGATACCAAAGCAAAACTCCATATAGTAGCAGCATTGACAAAGTTACACGAAAAAAACATGGCTGCGCGCAATAAAGATTCCGAATAGTTGGATTTATTGCGCATTCCAGCAATGCCACGTGAGTCTTGCAGGTTGTAGGATGGATCAACTGAGCGGATAGATCAAGCGAGCGAATAGCGAGTGCGATAGAGATCCCAAGGCGATAGAAATCCCTTCCGATTCCCGACAGTCGTGATTCGGAGATGGGATCACTATCGCAGTCACTATCCGTTCCTTTGATCTCCGACAAACCGACATCGGCGGTATAGATTTATGGACTAAACTGTTACAAAATTTTTTTGACAACTCGTTAGACGCGTGATTCATGACTCGTCTGATGGTCGCAATCAATATCCAAGCCAGCAATGGCATAAACAACGATCAATTAAGGAGGACAAAAAAATGGAAACAAAGGTGTATAGCAACGATGTCGAAAAAGCGCTGAAGGTATTTAAACGCCAGCTTCAGAAGGAGGGCCTCTTCAGAGAGATAAGGCGGCGAAAGTTTTACGAAAAGCCCTCTGAGAAAAAAAAGCGAAAACAGAGAGAAGCAAAACAGAAACGAGCCAAAGCGCGTAAGTTCAGTAGACGCAATGATAATTGACCCACTCATTTTCTTCGTGGAGTGCCAGCAGTGGATTCAGATGTAATAATCATCGGAGCGGGCGTAATCGGCTGCGCAATCGCCTACAATCTAGGCAAAGCCGGGGTAAGGACATTGGTGATCGACAAAGCCGATGGCGTGGGTCGCGAGGCGTCCTGGGCAGGCGCGGGCGTTCTGACGTCGCACGCATCAACGCGTGAACCGTACCCGGAACTGTGTCGAGCTAGTCTTGCGCTTTATCCTTCGTTGGCGGACGAACTGAAGGCCAGCACACGAATTGATATTGAATTTATCCAATCGGGTACGCTTTCGCTGTTTTTCGATGAGGAAGAGAAGGACGGCTTAATTGGGTTGGCGGAGCGGCGAATCGATCGCGGGTTCTCGGCGGAGGTGCTGACTGCGGAACAGGTATGGGAGATAGAACCCGCTGTATCGAAATCGGTGGTAGGCGGTGTCCGATTTCCCGAGGATGCCCAAGTTCGTAACCCGAAACTCGTCAGAGCGCTTTCAAAGGGAGCTGTGCTCTCAGGCGCTCGGTTTTTGCTCGGTAATCCTGTTGACGGCTTCGTGCGTGAAAAGGACAGAATCTCCGGTGTCAAGGTAAACGGAGAACTCTTCCGCGGAGACACGATAGTCATCGCCGCCGGTTGCTGGTCTGGCGCTCTCGCACAAGAACTCGGATTACACCTTCCAATTCAACCGTCGCGCGGGCAGATTGTGCTCGTTGACACTATGTCGCTAGTGTTGAGACACACAATCGACGGTCTAGGGGTCTACGTTGTTCCTAGATCAGACGGTAAGATTCTGATTGGCGCGACGGTAGAGTTTGTCGGATACGATAAACGAACAACGTTGGTAGGCGTACAGCAGATGATTGAGGCGGGCACAACGTTGATTTCCGAACTTGCGGGAATGTCTTTTACCCAGGCGTGGGCGGGGCTGCGTCCTCATATTAGAAACGGACCATGTATCGGAAGGTTGCCCGGTCTAGATAATGTCATCATTGCTTCCGGGCATTTCAAAAACGGTATTTTACTGGCGCCAATTACCGGCGCTCTCATCAGTGAACTCATCACAACGGGCGTGACATCCCTGTCGCTCGAACCCTTCAGTCCATCAATGAACTACTCCTTCTTGCCATCAAACTCCGCCTCGTCGGGATCGGCCCGTCTCTTCATCTAGTCGCCAAGTCGGCTTGGAATATCCGGTGGCGGCATTCCAACCGCATTTTTGCCGTCAATCAGAACAGGCTCGGCTCCGCCCCACAGTTTTGTCCCATCCTCCGAGAGAAGCGGCTCGCTAGAATATTGTGCTATATAGGCGCGGCGAAGGTGCGGCGTTCGATTAGCGCTACTGGAATGGAAATTGACACTTGTAAATACGGCGATGCTCCCAGCTGGAGCGACAACGGGAACACCCTTTTCCTCGCCGAAGTAGCCTACGAGGTCGTTGCTCCCCTCTTCGCGGATATGCTTTACCCATGAACGAATGCCAATGTGGGAAAACGGCATGACGTAGACGGTCCCGTTTTCCTCCGACATGTCATCAAGCGCGCACCAACAGGTTAGATACGGTTTGTGGTCGGGATATGCAACATATCCCGAATCTTGATGCCAGCTGAACTTCATGCCTTCGGAAGCCCCCTTGACCACGTACTGCTCCCAAAACAGATAAGCGTTGTCTCCGAGCGTGGCACGGCAAATATCAGCCATCGGTTCGCTGAAAAGGAAGTCTCGTAACTTAGGTTGTTCAAGGTAGCAGTTGGAAGCAAAATAACGCTTGTTGCGGTGGCTCAGACCCATAACATCGGTACCATGCTCATCCATCCGAGCATCCACTACGTCAATGAAATGCTGGCACTCATCTTTAAGCAAGTCAAGCAAATACTCGGGGATGGCATTTTCGAGAATAAAGTAGCCATCGTCTATATATTGTTGTTTGTGTTCCTCGCTAATATCAATTGCCGTATCCATGAAATCGTTTAGCCTCTTCTCTTTGCTGTCCTCTGAACGTGTGACATCTACCGTCGGTCTGCCGATTTAGTTACGGCCGGGCGGTCGCTCCAACTCATGCTATCACACAATGCAATGGGTGTCCATTGCAAAGAGCGTTTTCCCAGGGCAATCGCGTACTGCGCTTATCAAATCAAGATGGTATCCATGCACCATATTGTAGAGTGCGATAGAGTTCCCATAGAAAATCTCCTGGGATAGAATACATGCGGGTGAGCACCGGGGACATGAATCTATTTGCGAGGACGCTATGCTTGTCTCTCACATATCACTATGCTATAATTGCGCACACTACCATACCTATTTGCGCGAGATAGGAGAATTCGTGCTATCATCAAACACGGAGAAAATGAAAGGAGATTCATCATGACGGATGCCCGCAACGCCATGAAAAAGCAACCATCTTGTAATGTGGCATTGTCATTGAGATTTGCTCGTGAACCGGAGGGTGGCTACACCGTGACCTGCAAAGAACTTCCGGAATTGATAACATACGGCAGGACGTTAGATGAAGCATTAGAGAATGCGGAAGACGCCTTTAATGCAGTGGTTGAAGCCTACGAAGAACAGGGGCGTGCATTGCCGGAATCCATCAAAGAAAATCATGAAGTAGAGCTAAACCAACTTATTGAAGCGGTAGTACCGATGAAACGACAAGAATTTTTCACAACTCAAACCGGTATTTGACTGTGAAATACAAAGACATAGTAAAAGTGTTGCGAAAGATGGGATATAAACAATCGACGCGTAAAACACGCGGTTCACACAGAGTGTGGTATCATCCCGAAACGCAGAAACAAGCCACTATTCCGGACTTTGGAGCCCGTGACTTGCCAAAGGGAACACTGCATGCAATAAAAAAGCAATTGGACATTGATTTGTAAAAAACTCTAAGTTCGACTTTGTACATTAGGCACTTTTCCAATATGATCTCGGAGCCCGATGGCGCCTGAGTTCTATCCATTACATTGAGTTTATTAGGAAAGATGTCTATAGTCATTGCAACTTCCATCTTTTCTTTCTGCGATCGATTTCATTGAGTGTACGATGCAATTAAGTGTTTTCCGACAAAAATTAGCTGTTGAGATAAATGACCTTAATCCCCTCCTTCAGCCGCGCGGTTTCCCAAGTAGGGAAATTCAAGTGCACCTCTACTATATCGCGGCACTTTTGCGACGCATTCTAGATAGACTGACGCAATTCGAACATCACAAAATCCGAGTGCGAGAACGCGGAAACACAACAAATCGGTCGTATCATAAGGAGATTGGATTGAAGTCTCTCGTAAGCATCATGTTGCATTACGTAGAAATGTATCCCAAAGTTTGGGGGGATTTCATGACAGGACGTGTAAAGTACGTTAGGCTACTATCACCCGAAGATCAAAACAAGAAGAATCTTAAGATGCGGGAATTCGTATTGGCGGATTTACTTGGAGTTGCCAAGCAAATAGCTGAAGACGACAAGATGATAATGGACGCTCTTTTGAAGCACACCAAAAGAGAGTTGAACAAAGTAATCCACTCTTGTAGTGACGAGAACCCTATTCTCGAAATTGAGACGCGGGATTCATTAGAAGACTGCTTCGAACTTTTGCGAAAAACCAGCACAGGTAACTTGCCGGATGGTAGTATTACCGGATTTCGTGAGCAGTACCAAGGCGTTAAAGTAGTCGGAATGCAATCCTTCAAAATAGAATACAAAGATCTGTTTGACAACCTGTTTACTGAATGGAGATTTTGCCCATTCCCGCATTTTCTTGAACCTTACGCGGAGAAGAATTATCCTCTAGAATTTCAAAGCAAAACAGTTTTTATTGAAGACATTGGGGCAGGACCGCTCATCATCCGTACAAAAGATTTGTTGACGGTATTAAACTCCATCCAACTTTGAAAATTTACTCACCTGAGGCGGCTCCGCATTGTCCCACCACTTCTAAATTAAAAACCTGTTTGAAAAGTCCGAATCTATCTTTGAGAGAGGCTATTTTGGGGCAGAATACCTTGAAAATCCGATGATTTTTCCCTTCAAATGAACAAACAATAGCTTTACCACCTACTTTTCAAATAAGCTCTTAATCCCGATATCTCACTCAAATTTACTCACATAGACCTTAAGAACACCCCCTCCCCTTTCTCCATCAACAAAGAAACTCAGAGGCGATGGATCTTGTAATTCGACCTTCAGCGTGTTCAGGTTTCTTAATCTTTTCAGGAGCGCGAAATCTGAGGGTGAATTTATGTCAAACTCTAATCTTATGAGTCGAGTTAAACGTTCAAGGACAGATAGATCGGAAATGGGATTATTGTGAATGCCTACGTCGTTCAACCTCGTCAGACTCTCCAAAACCGAAATGTCGGTTATCAAGTTACTCGTAATCCACAGCCCCTCCAACTTCTTCAATTCCGCAAGCGGTGAAATGTCGGATACCGAATTACCGGTAAGACTCAACCACTTCAGATTGGTTAACCCTTCCAGAGGCGAGAGGTCTATTAATTCATTGTACTCAAGATTCAGAGATTCCAAGTTGATTAAATCCTTCAAAGGGGAGACATCCGTTATCTGGTTGCCCTGCAACCACAGTCCCTTCAAGTTGGTTAATCCCTCCAGAGGTGAGAGATTTGATATCATGTTACCCGCAACATCTAGCGATTTCAAATTGGCTAATCCCTCAAGGGGTAGAAGATTCGACAATGAATTGCCGGCCGCTGTCAGGTGAGACAAATTCTTTGCATGCTCAAGCCCGGTCAAATCGCGTACGCCAGACTCTCGCACATCCAAGTCCTTTAAATCCGCTATCTCATCAGCATTGATCGAATCACTCGTTGTCTTATTAAGTGCATCTTCAATCGCAGCACGAAGGTTAAAGTCGGGTAGGTTTAACGTATTCATTATTGAATTATTTTCCTTTCTTTGGTATAGGGGTCTCTAAGATAGATTTTATACGATCTTCTAACCTGTATCGGATGTGTTCCTCCAACTTGTCAATCTTGTCTTTGATGTCTTTATTGGTATTATTGACGTAGTTGGCATTACTGTTATTTTGCTCTCGGAGAATATGTATCTCACTATTTACTCGTGATAGTTCTCCTTGAAGTTTTATTTCGACTCCTTCAATTTGCGTGCTGAGTTTGTCAAATTTGCTGTCCACACGAGTACCAAGTTTGTTCAATTTATTATTTCCAAGGATGCTGATAATGGTCAACCCTATACCGATAATGGCGAATCCTATGCCCACTATGGTTAGGATGATGCCTATATCGCTAGCGTCCATATGTTAGTTTCTCCTTTCAAATTTGGATCGGAGTCCTGTGACGGTACTGGAAAGCATCTCACTCCTCCGTCCTACTCGACACCTCCCTCGGCAACCCTCAATAATCCTCGTTGATTCCACACTCACATACACAATCCGCTCAATCGCTGCGACCAAATCTCGCGGATCCTCAAACCACCCGTTCGGGTCATTCATAATGCCGCTTTCCTTGTCATGCTTTATCCTGTAGCGATTAACGTACCACTCTAGCGTTGCCCTCTCACTGACAACGTACCGATGTTCCTCCGCTTGAGCATGACTGGACTCAACAACCTCAAGACAATAATGACCAGGCTTTACAGCACAGCCCGCGACCTCTTCCAACCGTGGACGGACGGCTCAGCACACCACAACTCCCGCAAGATTCCTATTGCGTTATTTATCCCCGAATCTGGAACGCTCTGCAACGACATTACTTCCTCGGAGACAGACTGTGCTTTATGAATCTCAAGCATATCCGTCACCGCAGCGTCGATTTCGTGCCGAACAGGGTCGTTGACCGCATCCTTGGCTGGACGCAACAATTGGTTAGACAGCGCGTCAAATCGCGTTGCTGCCATGTCGAGAACCGCGTCCGACAGTCTGTCTAGGCACGGACAAGGGATCTTCCTCAAAGCCCCGATCTGCGTCGTCGACCGCCCATTTTGTGTCCGTTGTCCCTGTGTCCAGTGCACAATCATTCCGAGCGTCGAATTCCACCACAGCGCAATCGCCTTCCGCACTCGGACATCCTCGTGTATAAGGGCAGTCCATGCTCTTCCGCCGAGCGTAGGTTGCGGAGTAGATGCGGACAAAAGCGCCTGACTAGTCCACCTGATATTGCGGGCATAGAATAGCGTGCTAACGGTCGTTCTCATCAGTTCGCGCTGCTCCGGCGAGCCCACTCCCGGTGGTGCCAGCCCTTTGTGGGTTGGTAGCACACGCAACGAACGCTGTGTTTTGGCGGATGCTTCCCACAGCGCCCGATCTGCTCCAATCGCGTCGGTCTCACTCGTTACCGGATGAAATTCAAATGCACCTATCGGCTCATTTCCCCTCGGATGTCCAATTAAGTGGTGCGTTGGTCCCACATGAAAAACATCCTCAATGGTCCCCATGTCTATTCCCAAAGGAATTGGAGTTCCCACAATATGATCGAGCGTCCCCCGAGTAAGTTCATCCGCGGCTAGTGCTAATCCACCATGGATTACACCAACCATGTTCCACGGCAATCCTTCACCATTGGTATTCATCACCGTGATACACCCAATTTCGCTGTCCCCTACGGTCACTGGATGTGTCATGTTCGTCACGGCACACTGCGTCTTCGCTAGTTCGATCGCCCTTGCCACTTCGCTCGCCTCGCCATTACGAGTGCACGGTTCGTAAAGCGTCACACAATGTAACAAGGCGCGGGCCCTCTCTTGAGGATTCTCCCTCCGCGTCGCAACTAACAACATCTCCTCCATCCCTGTATCCGCCGAAAAACTCGCTTCCTTAAGCGAAGCCCCGCTCGCCGTCGCAATCACAATAATGTCGGTGAATTCCGATTCGATCATTCGCCGCGTGTCTGTCCACGCATCCGCAAAAGCGCATGTGAGAGGCAACACAAATCCGATTCGCCCTGTTCCTACCTTGACCTTGTGCTTGGCTAGCACGAGGAACGATGCAGCCATACCAGCACGCAAATTCGCGGGTTCGTCCTTTACCAGCGTGCGCCATCGTTTCTGACATCGCTTTCGATCTTCTTCAGTCAAGTTCGTCAAATCAAAAGCGCTCTGCCCGCCGCGTGTCCTAGAATACGGAGGATTCATGAGAATCCAATCGGCGCTTCCGTGGTACATCTCCACGCTCGATGCCTCGTTTTGAACGCCGCTAGCCCTGCCGAGACCTACCCCGAACATATCCTCTGCAAACTCACTAACGACGTATTCGAGCGCACCTGTCAACGCCGTCGGACCGCCAACCTTTACCCAACCTATCTGAGTTTCACTGTAACTCTCTCCTCTTCCGATATTGGCTAGACTTGATGAAGTTAGGTGCGCTGCAATCGGACTGATGTCAGTACCCCGTAACCCGTGTTCCATCGCGCCACGATGCAGTTCCGCAACAGAATCCTCCGTTCCTCCGGCCCATTCATGCAAAGTTTGCACGCGCAAATAGCCTTCTCTTAACAGCGTGCCCGTGCCGCAAGCCAAGTCCGCGATAATCGACCGACGCAACAAGTCTGACCGTGCCCACTCGGACGCTCGCTTATCCGATTCTCGAATCGTCAGGCTCGCGAGCAACTCCGCTGTCGCCGGCTGCGTATAGAACGCCGCACTCTCCTTCCGATCTGAAGCAAGCCTAGGAAACAATTCCGCTCCCACGTTTATGTGTTGCCCCAAATCCGCTTCTTCGATCATGCCCACCGCTTCAATCAACCGTTTGAGAGCATTGATCGTTCCGACACGATGAAAGTCACCGCAAGCAGCTAGCGCATTGACGGCTGGCTCAAAAATCGACCGCCAGTTGATTTCGATAATTCGCCTCCACGTTTCGACTTGTTCGGACGGATTGGGACGGGCACCAGATACTGTCCGAACCGGAGGAATTCCGTTGACTCCCTGAACTTGCAGCCGCTGCTGGGTTAATAGTGCGTTCAACCAGAGCACCATCGTAGTCCTCAATCCCTCCAATGGCGAGTTCTGCCCCACTTGGTTCGCAATTTCCCGTTGCGCGTTCTCGTGAAGGTTCGATTTAAGCATTTCCGCAGCCTGCATCACTAACTGAGCTACCTCTGCTGCGCGAGCCTCTACCACTTCATTAGGCATCGCAGCCGCTGCGATCAGTCGCCTAGCATCATGAACCGTGCCTCGGATGAACCCTTCAACGGGCCATCGTCGATTGGTTTCGTCACTAATCCCGCATTGGTGCAGTGCATACCTTATAGTTTGCGATCCGTCCTTTAACTTCGCGTATACGGAACCTGCGGAAAACTCTTTACATTCCTCAGGAATGTGGACCGCCAGTACCGCTAGCAGAGGTCTACCTCCTCGTGTCGTGTTCTGACCCAGCCTGTCCTGAGCATCCCTATCGGCATCCGCCGGATTAAATGAAGCCTCTATGGCTGCGGCGGGCATTTGCGGGTCATCGATTAAGATATCCGCCCGACCAGAATCCAGCGCACCGGTCCTTTCTGCCAAAATGTATTCATCAGAATGCGCGAGCCAACGAGGCTCTGTTTCCGCTAACACCTGGCCAAACTCGATGTTAAACGTATGCTCGTGGAGTCGCCCCCTCGATGTCTCACCTAAGTAAGGTTGTTCAGTTTCTGGCATGTCGTTTTCTCTCGCAGATAAAATTCATCCCGTGATTCAATACTCTCACAGATTGCCGGTGCTGTCAAGCCGAAGATTCGTAGGTTGGGTTAAACGCCGTGAAACCCAACTCTCCGACCAATACACACTCAATCCTATCAAGTAACACTCGACATTGCGCTCCTCTGGAGCGCGGAGATTAGGCGCATCACGATTCTATTGACATAGCACTCCTCTGGAGTGCAAGAGATGGAAAATCGCTCAAGTGACACATTCTCCAAAGCTAGTGATAGGGCCAAAAACGAGTGTTACCCGTTGATAGAATTATTCCGACAGGGATAATGGCGCGCTATCAAGAATACCATTAAGCGAATCCCAATCCGCGAAAACTGCGTAATCCGTTGAATCCGTGATTCAGACAATCCCCACAGCACCTCCACACCAAAAACCGCACACGCCCCTCTCACCGCCGCCTCCGCGCATCACTCCTAATCCCGGTAATCTAACAATCTCATTGCCCCCTCCCAATTCTCGTAGGGGCGAGGATCAACCGAGTGAACAGCGAAACGATCAAATGAGTGAATAGCGAACGCGATAGAAATCTCATAGAAATCCCTTTCCAACCGCACCAACTCTCCACCAAATAGCAACTGAGTAAGAGGTTTGCTACGGAAAGCCCCACCAAATACCCGACAAACTCTCTTAGATTAATCCTCATGACACTGTCAATTCACAGCCCTTGAAAAGCTGGAGGCAAACGAGCACAAAATTCGTGTTGACCCACTGTGGAAAAATTGCTACCATTTAGCAACATCAGTTGACTTTGGCAGCCCAATCTACGAACGAGCAACATAGCGATTTTCTGTCTCTAATTTGATCAGAGACCACTCAATGGCAACTCCCACTAATCATGAACTAATAAACAAATGGCGCGAGGAACCAGCGCCACTGCTTCCTTTGCTCCACGCATTCCACGACCGAGACGGGTTTCTCACGGAGGAGGCGCTTCGGGACGTGGCTGTCGGGTTAAGAATCCCTCTGGCGGACTTGTTCGGAACCGTTACCTTCTACCACCACTTCTCCCGTAGTTCTCCGGGACAGACTGCGCCACGGGTATGTACGGGCCCCGTGTGCTGCCTAGCCGGTGGACGAGAAATCCTTGACGCGCTAAAGGACATGGGTGCAACGTCGATGCCGTGCGCGGGTCGGTGTGACGATGTTGTGCCTGTCCTTCAAGGGGGCGCGGTGTTGACCGGCACGAGTCCGGAGACTTTACGATCGATTCCCTCTCCGCTGCCACCGCCGAATCCCGGTGGAATTGAGGAGTGTGTTTTCGCATCGATCCGAGAATCCGGTAGGTCTACCATAGAAGGGTACCGGCGAACTGAGGGTTACGAAGGATTAACTCACGCAATAAACGACATGGCCTCGACCAACGTCCTTGAACTCATCGCAGATAGCCAGTTGGCAGGGCGAGGGGGCGCCGGTTTTCCAACTGGTCTGAAATGGAAATCAGTGGCGGAAGCGCCCGGAGAACCAAAGACAATTGTCTGCAACGCGGATGAAGGCGAACCCGGATGTTTCAAAGACCGCGCGATTTTAGATTACGACCCACATGCAGTTATTGAGGGAATGACGTTAGCCGCGTATGCGACTGGCGCAGAACGCGGTTTCATTTATCTTCGGTACGAATATCCGGAAACTCTCGACACTCTACAACGCGCAATCGACGAAGCGAAAGACGCAGGGTTCCTTGGCGATGGAATTCTGGGAACTGACGTCAAGTTTCATATCCACATTCGGCGCGGCGCCGGCGCATACATCTGTGGTGAAGAAGGGTCGCTTCTGAACAGTCTCGAAGGCAAACACCCGTTTCCACGGAATCGCCCGCCCTATCCTGTGACACACGGCTTTGAGAACCTCCCGACAGCAGTCAATAATGTTGAGACACTCGTTTCCGTGCCGCAAATTCTTCGACGTGGAGCGGAATGGTATAGAGGACTTGGGCTAAACAGTCACGCCGGCACGAAGGTCATCAGTCTGTCGGGTGATATTCAAAAGCCGGGCAACTACGAGGTGCCGTTTGGATTGCCGCTTAGAACGCTGCTTTACGACTGGGCGGGCGGCGCACAACAGGGTCGCTCTATTCAGGCGGTTACTATGGCAGGATTATCGGGCGGTTTCCTCGCCGGAAATGACTTGGAAGTTACACTAGATGAGCCAAGCGTGAAAGCCAAACATTCAATGCTAGGCGCCGCAGGAATTATCGTATTCGATGATAACCGAGACATCATGAGCGTGGCGCACAATGCCATGGAATTCTTTGCCGAAGAATCATGCGGCAAATGTTTCCCATGCCGGATTGGAACGCAACGCCTCACCGAACGCTTGGCGGGCGATGCGGGTCCGATGGATATGGAGGAATGGCTCAAGGAAGTATATGATATTAGCGAGGCGATGAAAGCCACAAGCGCCTGCGGCCTCGGAATGGCTGCTCCACTGATTGCCGACAGTGTGATCCGGCACTTTCCTGAGCAGGTCGAGCGACATGTCGAGGGCAGGTAACTGTTTAGTTCACTATCAAGTAACACTTGACATTGCACTCCGCTGGAGTGCAGGAATTAGGTTCGTCGCCATCTACAGACATTGCGCTTCTTTACTTGACGCGTTCCCTGCCCGCTCGGTCTGGATTGACAAATCCAGACCGATGGACTAAACAGTTACGAGGGCAGAATATGATTTGCATTCTCAAGTTTAGCAAAAGGTTTGTGCACATGGATCTCACCGGAGAAGGTCATGAGAAAAGAAATATCCAAACAGCGACAGACGCCTGAACCTTCCGCTTACCAACTCAAGATTGTCCTCTATGGCAGTGACCCTTCAATTTGGCGAAGAATACAGGTGCTAAGCGACACAACTCTGGAGGCACTCCACCACTTTCTACAGATAACCATGGGTTGGTCAGATGCTCATCTGCACCAGTTTGAAGTCGGGGATCTTGTCTACGGCCCTCTATATCCGGAATTTCCAGAGCTTGACTTTCTAGATGAGAAAGATACGACTTTGAACCAAATCGCTTCACGTGTCAATCAAGAGTTTGTGTACCGGTACGACTTTGGCGATGATTGGACGCATTTGATTACACTTGAACAGATACTTCCCCTTGAAGACGGGACAATTTATCCCTTGTGCCTCGCGGGCAAACGAGCTTGTCCACCTGAAGACTGCGGCGGTATTCTCTCGTATCCCAGTTTCTTGGAAGCGATTACCGATTCCAAACACCCTGAGCATCTTCACTTGTTACGTTGGGTTGGCGAAGAATTCGACCCCGAGACTTTTAATCGAGCCGAAGTCAACCGATCATTCATGAACATAAAATATAGGACAGCAAAATTTGGCCGATTGAAACCGCGCTACGCGTTCGTTCTCAATCCGCATCTGAACCTCCGCTGCACGAAATGCCCTCAGTGTGAGGAGTTAAACCGGACGCGAAAGTTTCCTTTGCTCATTCACGTTGAACGTATTGATCTTATCGCGTTAGGTATGACCACTCGTTTTTGTCCAAAGTGTGATGTAGTCATTGTGCATCAAGACAAATTGGAAGCCGAATTAGCTAATCACTTCGGCAAGGATGGGTTCAAAGTCGGTGATACCGGTTACCTCGTCATTGGGACAGTTGACCGTGGAGCATGGCGTAAAGGCTTACAAGGGGCGGGTTTGACAGTCGACGAATTGCGCCGGCATACCGCTGATTTTAGAAAATACCTAACGTTGGAGTTCGAGCCCGGTGGATGGTTCCCTGCTTGAAATCCCTGCATTTGCGCCGTCCCTAACGTTAAGTAAGTTCAAATATAAAATTTCCATGTTTAGTAAATCTTTATTTAGCAACCTAGCTGCCATTCCTTCGCTCCAGAGGAGCGCAATGTCAATAGAACAACGATAGCCCGATTCTTCTGCTCCAGAGGAGCAGCATGTTTCTGGAATTACGGCAGTTCCATCATCTGCTCCGAAGGAATGACTGTTAAGGGTGGGCGGTGGGAGATCTTCCGCTCTTCCATCCTTCCAATCCTAGTCTTCCCTGTCGATGCGGAAGATAAACTTTTATATTGAAACCAGCTTATACAGTAAACAGAATTGATCTTGTCTATCAAAGGCGCATCGCGATAGGCTCTTTGCCTCTAATTACAAAAGCGATACGGATACACAGCATTGGGCGGGTAACATAGAAAGGAATGCCTTCAATGAGTTCAGCCGATGGAGAAAAAAAACTAAATACAATCTCTCTTGACGGAGAAACAGTGAGTTTCCTGGACGGCGAGACAATTTACGAGGTCGCAACCCGCAATCGCAAGAATATCCCTACGCTATGTTACGATTCTCGTCTTGACGCCTTCGGAGGGTGTAGACTCTGTGTCGTTGAACTTGAAGGGTCGCGCAATCCCGTTGCATCATGTACAACGAAGGCGACACCTGGCATGGCTGTCCGATCGGCGACGAAGAAAATCGAGAAATACCGAAAAACACTGCTCGAAATGGTTGAGTCGGAAAACCCCGAGACGAAGGTCGATCCACTTCGCGGCTACGCTTCTCATGAGCTCTCCACCCTTGCCAATCGCTACGCGGCAGGGAATGGCCGTTTCAAGGGGAAACAGTCCGGCAAGAGCAATCTGGATGACACCAACCCGTTTATCCTGCGCGATTACGATCTCTGTATCTCCTGTTACCGCTGTGTGCGTGTGTGTGCCGAACAGGAGGGGGATTATGCGATCAGCATCATGAACAGAGGGTTTCATACGCAAATCACCACGGAGTTTAACGGGCTTCTAAAGGAGTCCGCGTGTACCTTCTGTGGACAGTGTGTTCAGACCTGCCCAACGGGCGCGCTTGGCGACAAGAAGGCGATGCGTGCGGTTGACCTGCCCGGCGAGATTGAAAAAACTCGCACGATCTGCCCGTACTGCGGCGTGGGGTGCTCCGTTGATGTTCTGACCAAGAACGAGAACATCGTTGGCGTCCAGCCGGCTATGGATGGCCCGGCAAACAAAGGAGCGCTCTGCGTCAAGGGACAATTCGCATTCGACTTTGTTCAGCATTCGGATCGGTTGACCACACCCCTGGTCCGCGGACGAGACGGGAAACTGCACGAGGCGAAATGGGATGAAGCGCTCGACCGTGCTGCCGAAGGTTTTCGAAGAGCCCGTGAGACATATGGGCGTGACAGCGTCTACGGCGTTGCTTCCGGCCGCGCGCCGAGCGAAGCGGCTTACATGATGCAGAAATTTATTCGCGCGGGCTTCGGGACGAATTATATTGATAACTGTAGCCGTGCCTGACACGCGCCAACGGTTGCCGGTCTGGCAGCCACAATAGGACGAGGCGCGATGTCGAATCCGCTCGTTGACATGCAGAAACCGGACGTTGTCTTCTGTATTGGAACGAATATGACCGAATGCCATCCTGTTGCCGCGACGGGCATCAAGAAAGCGGTGGCACGAGGGTCGAAACTTATCGTGGCGGATCCTCGGCGAATCAAACTCGCCGAAATGGCAGATCTCTATCTCCCGCTGCGAGTGGGTTCGGACTCCGCACTGCTGCTTGCCATGGCGCATGTGATCGCACGTGAAGGATTGATGGATGACGAATTCATTCGCGGCCGGACCGTTGAATTTGATGACTTCTTCGAGCACATCACGCAGTTCACGCCCGAGTGGGCGGAGAAAATCACGAACGTGCCGGCGAAGGACATCGAAACCGCGGCGATTTGGTACGGTGAGGCGGACAAAGGCGCGATTTACTACACGCTTGGCATCACCGAACACATCTGTGGCGTAGAAAACGTGCAGTGTCTCTGCAATCTAGCGTTGATGACCGGCAACGTTGGGCGCGAAGGCACCGGCATTAACCCGATGCGCGGTCAGAACAACATTCAGGGTGCTGGTGACAGCGGCGCTCTTCCCAACAACTACCCCGGATTCCAGCCGGTTACCGATGCCGCCAATCAAAAAAAGTTCGAGGAGCTTTACGGCACGACAGTCGACCTCGAAAAGGGCATGACCAAAGTAACGGCGCTCGACCTGTGCGGCGATCAGATTCGCGCTATGCTAATTGATGGAGAGAACACGCTTCTCTCCGATCCGAACCGAGAACATTGCGAGCATGCGCTGCGCAGCCTTGATCATCTCGTGGTAATCGATATCTTTCTGACGGAGACAGCGCAACTCGCCGATGTCGTCCTTCCGGTGACCGCATGGGCGGAAACCGACGGTGTGCAGACTAACACCGAAAGACGAGTGCAGCGGATGCGCGCCGCAGTATCGCCGCAGGGACAGGCAAAACCCGATTGGTGGGCAATTTGTCAGATTGCCAAACGGCTCGGGTTCAACGGATTCGATTTTGAATCACCCAAGGATATTTTCAACGAGCTATGTAGTGTTTCACCTATTTACGCAGGTCTTGATTGGGACCGAATTGACGCGGGCGAATATCAATGGCCGGTTCCCCATGGCGACCATCCGGGCACTCCCCGATTGCACGAAGATGAGTTCATCAATGGACGCGGAATCTTTTCGATTGTGAATTATCGCGATCCGGCGGAAACAATCAGCGATGAATTCCCGGTATGGCTCACGACGGGGCGCCGTCTCGCCTCCTACCACACACGAACGCAGACTGGGCGCGCGCAGGGCATTGATTATCTGCTATCGGAGGAGGTGCTTGAAGTGCATCCCGCCGATGCGACAGCATGGGGGCTCACCGATGGCGATTGGTGCAAGATGTCCAGTCGGCGCGGATCGGTGAAGATTAGGGTAAAGAATACCAACCGATCGCCCCGTGGCACCGTTTTCGCCAGTTTCAGCTTCAGTGATGTACCGGTTAATATCCTGACGGGCTCCGGCTACGATCCGATTACACATACTGCTGAACTCAAGGTTTGCCCGGTTCATATCGAACCGCTTTGACATAGGACTGGTTTAGAACAGTGAAAACCCGACTCAAAGCGGCAACTACGACCGTACCCATTCTCGCCGTGCCAATAATCTTCATCTGTGTGGCAACTCTAGCTTCCGAGCCACAAGGTGTGCATTGGCCTTCCTTTCGCGGACCGGGTGCCAGCGGTGTAGCTGAGAATTTTCCAACCCCAACTTCTTGGAATGTAGAGGAGTCCAAGAACATCAAATGGATGTCGCCGATCGATGGTCTGGGACATTCCAGTCCGGTGGTTTGGGATCAACGCATCTACATAACCACCGCAATCAGCGGCAAAGTGGATACGCCGCTGAAAGTTGGGCTGTACGGCGATGTTGAGCCGGTAGATGACGAGAGCGTACATGAATGGCACCTTTATTGCCTCGACAAAAACACGGGTGAAATTCTATGGAAACGAATCGCGCACCGTGGCGTACCTAAGATCAAGCGGCACCCCAAAGCGACTCACGCAAACTGCACACCGGCAACAAACGGTAAATATGTTATCGCCTTCTTTGGTTCCGAAGGGCTATTCTGTTATAACATGGAGGGGACAACGCTTTGGAAACGCGACTTGGGTACCCTTGACTCCGGGTTCTTCTACTTGCCTCAAGCGCAATGGGGTTTCGCTAGCTCGCCCGTAATCCATGAAAACGCGGTAATCATCCAGTGCGACGTTCAGAAGGACTCATTTATCGCTGCATTCGGAATAGAAGATGGAGAGCAAATTTGGAAAACACCACGCGACGAACTGCCGACGTGGTGCACTCCGGCGATTCATAGCACAGATGGAAAAACCCAAGTGGTTGTAAATGGCTACAAATATATCGGCGGCTATGATTTTGAAACCGGTGAAGAATTGTGGAAACTTAGGGGAGGCGGCGACATTCCCGTGCCAACGCCTGTCTTCAGAGACGACTTGGCTTTCATCACAAATGCACATGGACGCATGTCACCCATCTATGCGATACATCTTGATGCAATCGGCGATATTTCGCCCGGAACAAATCCCGATGTCGACAACTATATCGTTTGGAGTTATGACCGAGGCGGAGCCTATATGCAAACTCCTATAGTCTACGGCGATTATCTTTATAGCTGCCGTGATAACGGTGTTCTGTCTTGCTACAAAGCAGACACGGGCAAACGGATTTATGAAAAGCGACTGGGTCGTGGTGGTACCGGCTTTACGGCATCACCGGTCGCCGCTAACGGTAAAATCTACTTTACGAGCGAAGATGGAGACATCTACGTCATTCAGGCGGGACCAAGATTCAAAGTCCTCGCGACCAATTCAATGGGAGACATCTGTATGGCAACCCCGGCAATATCCGAAGGAACTCTGTTCTTCCGCACACGAAATCATCTAATCGCCGTATCCGACAACTAAAGAAACAGTTTAATTCAGTTAAAAGGAGATTTGAATGCCCGAGACTCCGGTAGTTACGCTGCAAGTGGGCGAGCGTATTGACGATTTTGAAGTAAAAGCAATCACACCACTCGACGAGTTGCGCGCCGTCGCGTATCAGATTGAACACGAGCCAAGTGGCGCAAGACTAATGCATCTTCACGCCGACGACGCCGAGAATCTATTCTCCATCAGTTTTCCCACGCCTCCGTCGGATGACACCGGAGTGCCTCACATTCTTGAACACAGTGTGCTCGCCGGTTCGCGCAAATATCCGGTCAAAGAACCGTTCTTTGAGATGATCAAGATGAGCATGGCGACATTCATCAATGCCATGACCGGCTGGGATTGCACCTATTACCCCGTCGCAAGTAATGTGAAACAAGATTTGTTTAATCTCGCCGAAGTATATTTCGATGCGGTTTTTCACCCGTTGCTGACGGAACAAACCTTCAAACGTGAGGGTCACCACCTCGCTCCGGCAGATCCGGAAAACCGCACGGGCGACTTGACAGTTAGCGGGATCGTCTACAATGAGATGAAGGGGGCGTTCTCTGATCCCGAATCACTGATGTACCGCTCAGTCACGCGGGGCCTGCTTCCGGACACAATTTATAGAAATGAATCTGGCGGCGATCCTGTCGCAATTCCCGATCTGACATACGCCGCTTTGAAGCAGTTCCATGAAGTCTTCTATCACCCGAGCAACGGTTATTTTTTCTTCTACGGAAACGTCCCGACGACCGAATACTTGGCGTTCCTTGACGAGAGACTCAGAGGATTCAATCGGCAACACCCGGACGTGAACATCACTCGGCAGCCGCGCTGGCAAAAACCTAGATCACTGACCGACACCTATCCGGTAGCAGCCGATGAACCCCTCACGGAAAAAACTTATCTAATGCTCCAGTGGCTTGCCGGCGACGCAACCGATCCCGAAGACGCCGTGTTGATGCACATTTTGAGCCTGATTTTGCTGGGCAATGAAGCGGCGCCGTTGAAAAAGGCGATTATCGAATCAAAACTCGGAGCGGATTTGATTTATTCCGGGGCGGGGTCGGTCGGACTAGAAGGTAATTTTCGCATCGGGTTAAAAGGCAGCGAACCTGACCGTGTCGATGCCTTCGCAAACTTGGTGATCGATACGCTCTCCGAAGTCACTAATGACCAAATCGAACCGGAATTGGTGGAAGCCGCGTTCCAACAGTCGGCTTACCATTTTCTCGAAATCGGATCCATGTTTCCCTTGGAAATGCTGGATCGGGTGATCTCAACGTGGATTTACGGCACCAGCCCTCTGACCTTCTTGCCGATGGCAGAGCATCTGTCATCCTGCAAACGCAAATACGAGTCTGAGCCATCTCTTTTCAATCGACTCATTAGGGAAAGACTGTTGGAAAATCCACATAAATTAACCGCGATTGTGAAGCCGGATCGAGAAATGCAGGGGCGCATCGATACCGAGTTTGCCGAGCGCATGGCAAAAGTTCGATCACAATTCTCAGATGACGAAGTGGAGCAGATTGCGGCGGATGCCGAGGAACTGGACCGACTCAATAGCGAGCCGAACGCTCCGGAAGCGCTGGCAAAACTTCCCCAACTCACAGTCGGGGACCTACCCAACCGCCTAACGCACATTCCGACGACCATTGAAAATGTCCACGGTGTCGATTTACTTCACAACGATGTGTTTGCAAACGGTATCAACTATCTTATTCTGAATTTCAACCTACAAGGGTTGCCGAAACATCTCTGGAAGTATCTACCGCGCTATGCTGAAGCTATCCGCAAGCTGGGTGCGGCGGGAATGAACTATGAGCAGATGGCGCGGCGTGTGGCAGCTTCTACGGGCGGGGTCGGTTGTTCTCCCGGATTTGGAACACACGCCTCCAATGAGAATCAGTCTCTGCGGCACATGCGCTTTCAACTCAAGGCGCTCGACGATCAGATTGCTCCGGCTTTAAGTGTGCTGCACGATTTACTGTTCAGCCTAGACCCGAGAGACTCGGAGCGACTTCGCGACGTGCTTGTCCAGAGCCGGGCCAGATACCGCACGGACATGGTGCATAACGGCGCCAGCACCGCGATGTATCACGCCGCACGCGGCCTAAATCCCGAGAGTTATTTGAACGAGCAGGTTTCAGGTCTACCGCAACTTTCACTGAGCGAAGAGTTGAACACGCACTTTGATGGGCAAAGCGGCGATTTGATGGACAAGATTGAGGAGATCCGAGATTTTCTGCTGGTACGTGGACGGGTAACCGCTAGTTTCACAGGCTCGGATTCTGCTTTCAAAACGGTTTCCGGGACGTTGTCGGACTGGGTGGGAAAAATGCGAGACGAACCATTCGCTGAAATTCCGGTTGGGTTTGCCTCCTTTGAATCTCCCCCGCGTGAGGGATTGGCTGGGCCAATTCAAGTCGCACATTGTGCCCAAGTACTTCCCGCACCGCACGCTTCACACCCGGATCAGACACTGCTGACACTCGGAGCCCATATCGTCCGCCTAGACTACATTATGAACGAAATTCGCTTTAAGGGCAACGCCTATGGCGCCTGGTTCACTTATAGTCCGCTTGGTCGATCGCTGTATCTCGGTTCATACAGCGATCCTCATATCAGTCGAACGCTCCAGGTGTTTAACGGTGTGACCGACTTTGTCCGCGGAACCCAATGGACACAAACGGACATAGATCGTGCAATTATTGCCACGGCGAAGAACGATGAACAGCCGATTCGGCCAAACGAGGCAACGAGTGATGCGCTTCATCGTCACCTCACGGGGCTGACACCTGAAAAGCGGGAAGAGCGTTACGCGCGTCTTAAGACTGGCACGCCTCGATCGGTCAAACGTGCGCTGCTGGAACTACTTGAGTCCAATCTGAGTCGGGGGGCGGTGTGCGTGGTATCAAGTCGCGAGAAACTGGAGACTGCAAACCAAGAATTGGCAGATAGTCCGTTGGCGATTGAGGACATCTTAAAGTAGGACTGCCGCACAAACAACTTGAAGAATGTAGGCTAATGCGCCTTAATTATCGTTCGCCGAGGACAGCCACATCCACTGCGTTAAATAATTAAGTTGCGGTTCTTTCCTGTAGGTCGGACTCCCAGCCCCACCCTTGAGCGAGATACAGATGCCTCATTCTTGTAATCTACTACTTGGTTGAAATTTCGATCGGCAAATCCAGCCGATCTCCCCACTCTTTCCACGATCCCAAATAGTTGCTGACCCTTGGATACCCTAGGAGTCGCAACGCCAGATAGGCGTTGGAAGAGCGGTAGCCTCCCTGTCAGTAACACACAACGCGTTTTTCGGGGGTTATCCCTGCCGATTGGTACAGTTCGCGGAGTTCATGTGCTGACTTGAAAGCCCCTGATTCATCTAAATTGTTTCGCCACTCGATGTGGATTGACCCCGGAATCGCGCCGCCGCGAGCGGAGCGGGCAACTCGTCCATAGTGTTCGTCGTCGGTGCGCGTGTCAAGTACGGCGAAGTCGGCGTCTCCAAGCAATCCTTGGATTGTGTCCGCGTCCAGATGCGTATGAGATTGCGGAATCCCTGGAAACGCCTCAACTTCCGAGGGCTCGTCTGCCTCGACGCTTACGCGCCCGCCCGCCGCGACGTAGGCATTGAATCCGCCATCCAACACGTGAACATCCTCATGCCCAAGGTATTCACAGAACCAAAATCCCCTTGCGGAGCAGATGCCTGAGATATCCTCATACCAAATGATTGTCTTGGTCGGATCAACCCCGCGCTGACGGAGGAGGTAGGCGATTGTCCACATGAACGCCTTGAAAGGCCTCTTGCCCGTGTCATTCAAGCTAAGCGAATACAGATCCAAGTGGATCGCACCGGGAATGTGCCCGGCGGCGTACTCATGTGTTGGCCGTGTGTCCACAATGCAAATGGATTCGTCTCCCAGTCTGCCGATCAAAGTTTTGGGAGAGACTAGCAGTTGGGGATTAGCGTAACCTGTGCCCGCGCCCATGCATTCCTCCTGATACAATTAGAATCTTGAAAAATTGATGAAATCTTCATTCGGATATGCCAGTCGCCGCAATTCGATCGATGCCACCCACATACGGTTTGAGCACCTCCGGAATTTGTACCGATCCATCGTCCCGTTGATAATTCTCAAGTATCGCGATGACCAATCGAGGCAACGCCGTGCCCGACGCGTTGAGCGTGTGAACAAACTCGGTCTTCGCATGCGGTTTACGGCGAAAACGGATATTCGCGCGGCGAGCTTGAAAGGCTTCGAAGTTGCTGCACGAAGAAATCTCCAGATTGTATTTCTGATCGACCGGCGCCCATAGTTCAAGGTCGTAACATTTCGCTGCCGCGAACGACAACTCTACAGAACAGTGTTGAATGACCCGGTAGGGGAGACCAAGGGCTTGAAGCACATCTTCGGCATCGCGCAGCAGGGCTTCATGCTCATCGTAAGACTTTTCAGGAAGTGTAAACTTTACCATTTCCACTTTGTCGAATTGGTGAAGGCGCTGCAACCCGCGTGTCTCCCGTCCATACGATCCGGCTTCTCGCCGGAAACACGGCGTATACGCAACGTAATAAATCGGAAGATCGTCGACATCCAAAATCTCCCCCGCAAAGATATTTGTGACCGGTACTTCGGCAGTCGGAATAAGAAAGAGATCGCGATCTTCATTCTCTTCGTCCCGGTCGCAACGATACATATCCTCCTCGAATTTCGGTAGCTGTCCGGTGCCGGTCATTGTTCTACGATTGGCGAGAAACGGCGGAGAAATCTCCGTATAACCGTGTTTGGAAACGTGCATATCAATCATGAAGTTAATCAGCCCTCGCTCTAGTCTCGCGCCAAGACCTTTGAACAGTATGAAGTTGCTTCCGGCGATTTTTGTGCCCCGTCCAAAATCTACAATATCCAATTCCTCCGCGAGTTCCCAATGCGGTCTAGGTTCAAAGTCGAAGGTTCTCGGAGTACCCCATCGCTTGATTTCTATGTTGTCTTCCTCGCTAACTCCAATCGGAGTGCTCGAATCTGGTAGGTTCGGAATCGTCAATAGCATCTCATCAATCTGTTGCCGGAAGTCATTAGACTGCTTGCTTAAACTCTTCAGTTCTTGAGAGAGTTCTTTCATCTCCGCAATCTGTTCGGAAGCATCCTGCTTGTTCATCTTGAGTTTCGCAATGCCTTTTGAGATGGTATTCTGATGATTCCTGGCATTTTCTACCCCGGTGACGGTCTCACGCCACTGACTATCTATCTCAAGTAACTGATCCAGAGGTGCAGTCATCCTCCGTTGATCGAGCATCGTTCGTATGACATCAGGGTTCCGGCGAATGAATTTTAGGTCTAACACGAGGGCAACCTCCGTACGAGGACTATCGTCATGCGAGCAAGGAAGGTATAGATAGCAAAAAACCACAGACTGTTTGACGATCAAACAACCTGTGGTTTAAGTGAGATACAAACTGGCGGACCCGACGGGATTTGAACCCGCGATCTTCTGCGTGACAGGCAGATGTGTTAAGCCAGGCTACACTACGGGTCCGATAGGATGGCGTTAGAACGTTGATTGGTAGGCGGGACAGGGCTTGAACCTGTGACCTACGGCTTGTAAGGCCGTCGCTCTGGCCAACTGAGCTACCCGCCCGCACCCACGACTCAATAAGCCTGTTAAGTATATAGCAATATCTCAATTTTGTCAAGGGAAATTTCTATGGATGTCTATTAGCTCGGCGCTGTACATTCGTCGGGTGGGCATCGCCCACCATCTACCGGAGAGTTCGCACTTCGATTAGGATTTTTACGAGACTGCAAAAGCCCCTGTGGCATCAAGCTAGTGAAAAGCGAGCGATCAACTGAACGATCCAGGGAGTGAAAACGAGCGCAATAGAAATCTCTTTCCAAACGCGCCTAGAAGACTGGAGAAATACCGGTTCGGTCATGAATCCGATGCTACCGCAGTGTACAAGTCACATTGGTTTTATGGGTCTTCAGGTTGAATGTGGGAATGAAACTTGCTACACGAACTCGCGTCTACCCTATAGGTCGAAGCTGATTGCAATGATAGCCGATAGGGTTCTGAATGCTTCGATATATGTGTCCTTGACACACCTACTTGACATTTCCAATTATGGAGTGGTTTTCGCCGAGATTTGGACACATAACGGGTTGTACTAGCGCAGCTTATTTCACGTCGTTTATCGGAGCGAGTTTCACGTGCGATAGGAGGTCGCGATTCGGAGATGGGATCGCTATCGCAGTCACTATCCGTTCCTTTGATCTCCTACAATCTTTTGGATGCTTTACCGCGCAAGTCCTAAATTAATTTTGTTTCCACACTTAACTCTGAAGAACCGGTTTTATAATAACCAATGGTGCTAGTATATGTAGTATTTAAATCATAAATGACATACTATATACTGACACGATGATGTGCGATTATGCGCGGTTGACAAATGTTGCGCCTACCTGACCTGCTAACAACCTAGATATAGTATGTCATTGAAAATCATGTACCAATTAACTAGCACCAAAGGTTAATAACTTAAGCAGTGCGGGACGTGGTCAAGAGAATGCCCACAGACAGCCCGCACCCAAACCGATAGTGTGCCCGCTATTGAGCGTGCTCGACAACATTATAAAGGTAGTTGCACACGAAAGTGTTCGATACTACTCGGCGGAATTTGCTGCAGCAGGCGCACGCCTCCTGGAAATTCAAATTGACACGTGCTCCGGATGGTGCTATCTTATGTGGTCAAGAGGAGGCTATGGTGGAATTGACGAAGATGTCCGCATTTCTGGGCTGCGTTCTGTTCTACGCCGGTTGCGGACAGATGCACCAATCCAACGAAAGTGCACACTTGTTGTTAGACGGTCACCTGAATCCGTATTTTGAGCGAGGTAATGTCCATATTGACAAAAAGGAGTATGGTAAGGCGATAGAGCAGTACGAAAACGCATTACTTTTAGAACCGGATTCGGCAATCATTCATGCCGCTCTGGGTTGGGCATATTACAACGTGGGAATGTTGGACGCCGCAATCCTTCAAGCCGAAGAGGTGAATCGCCTCAAACCGAATGATCCGGAACTTCAAAAAATTTTGGAACTATTGCATCAACAGCGGAGATGAAGATTCCATCATCCCCTAATTGACTAACGCGTTAACGTACCAAGGAAATGGTCCATGAACCGCTCCGAATTAACATCTACGCATACTGAAGTGTTCGGGCGCCCATCTATTGGGACTGTTAATCCCTGCACATGATCAGCACGGGTTTCAACGGCGATTCGCAGTTCCTGCGTTTCACACAGAGTCGAATCAACAACGAACGCGACAGCCAATGGATCGTGAAGCGTCGGACGCGGCTCGGGGTTATCACCACCCCACAGATGGATTAACTCAAAGCAGATTTCATTGATTGGACGCTGCACCGCGCCAATAGTTTTCACCTGATCGTAAGTCATCTTGCATTTGGTCGTCACATCAAGCCCCACCATCGTAATCTTCGCACCGGAGCCGAACACAATCCGGGCCGCTTCCGGATCGCAGAGTACATTCCACTCTGGCGTAATCCGATCTATCGCGCCGCCCATCAAGCAGATTCTCGTCTTCTGTATGAGTCGAGGTTCTACGAGAAGTGCTGCCGCGATATTTGTGAGCGGGCCGACAGGAACAAGTGTAATGTCGCCATTGCCTGACATGATGGTATCAATGATGAAGTCAACTGCCCGTGTCGAATTCGGTTGAATCGATGGCTGCCGCCGAGTCAGAATCTCCATTTGTCTGGGCTGATGTTCTGCGGCGATTCGCTCCCAATCCGGAATGGACTGCGGAACCGTTTTGCCGATGCCGAAATAAACGGGAATGGTTGTTTCGTCCAACGCTTCCAGTACGCAGCACGCTAGCGCAGCACGTTTTTCCGTATTCTTAAAGACGGTTGTCACACCAACCAACTCGATTTCCGGGTTTAAAACGGCAAACGCCAAGGCAAGGGCGTCGTCAATATCGTCTCCAATATCGGTATCAAGTATAATCTTGTTCATGGTTACACCTCAAGGAATCTAAAACATTAATCTGCGTTGGGTATTCTACCAGAAGTTAACTGCATAATCCAGTCTTTCAACCGTAGGAATTTTCAGGACACAGATTTAGTGGTTTATTCTCCAAAAAAATATGGTTAGTGTTGGGTGCCGGTGCGGTTAGAAATCGCACCTACCGGCGTGGTAGAACCGTTTCTTGTGCTAGTCTCGTAAGCATTAAGTTCTTAGCGAATAGACCATTTAGGGAGTATTATACGAATGTTATCCTCGGCAGAACTATTGACAATCCTCGGTGGAACACCTCTGTTCGCGGGTGCACCGCAAGATGTATTAAGCACAGTGGGTAACAGAATGCAAATGCTCCTGCTTTCGGAAGGTGATATTCTCTTTAACGAAGGCGAATTGGCGGACGGACTGTACCTGGTTGTGAAAGGAAAAGTCGCAATTTGGTCCGGTGCCGTTGAAATACGAGAGAGAATTGAAGGTGAATATGTAGGTGAACTGGCTCTGCTTGATGATTCGCCTCATAGTGCCACGGTCCGTGCGAAAACTGACGCTGTACTCTTAAAACTTCACCGTGGCGATTTTCATCAGGTATTGTCAACCTCACCGCAAGTCGCCAGTGGCTTACTTAAGATATTGGGACAGAAGATTAAACAAGACACGGTATACCAAATTGCCGCCGTGCGTCAGCAGGAACAACACGAGTATGATCTTAAACGTGCCCATGAGATACAAACAACCATGCTTCCGACGGGCGATTTTTCGGTTGAGTGGATGCATTTGACAGGAAAAAGCCAACCAACCGCACAAGTTGGCGGGGACTACTACGATTATTACCATCTATCCGATGGTCGCGTGAGCGTTGCGATCGGAGATGTTGCAGGACACGGTTTCTATTCCGGATTGTTGGTTGCTGTCGTGAGCAGCGGGTTTGATTTTCAAATGGAGATAGATCCGTCACCATCCTCTGTGCTTACTGCTCTCAATAAGATTGTGCGAAACTATCGCCACACGCGTATGTTGATGACTTTTTCATATCTTGTACTTAATCCTTCTGATCATACGCTCACGTTCGCTAATGCGGGACACCCTCACCCCTATCTATACCGCGCGAATGAACAAAGGTGGAGTGAGTTAGGAACGGATGGTTTACCCCCGCTTGGAACACGCTTGAGATTTCACCCCGAGCCCGAACAGACTAACTGGGAACCCGGGGACCGTCTTTTTCTCTATTCCGATGGCCTGACAGAGGCGCGAGGAACCGGGGAGGAAGAATACGGCACTGATGCGCTGGAGCGCTTTCTCGACGATCATGCGCTCCATTCTCCGCACGCAATGATAACTGCTCTGGATATGGAGTTAACCGATTTTTGCTCCGGAAATCCGCTTGAGGACGACCTTACCGTTGTCATCGTGCAGTTGTCATGACAACCCGTCATTTACGAAATAATCGAATGTTGCAACGTGCTGCGATCAAGAAAACCCAATTCGAAGTTTGACAGCAATCGGCTCCTTCTTCTTACCTCACCAACCAAACCTGAAAACACCGTGAACCAAGCCCTGCAACGCGCATGTGGCTTAAACACGTCATCCGGAACTATGCGAGTTATTGCGGCATTGGCGATGCTAATATTGGTGCCGCTATCTGGATCGGCCGGCGGGAGCAGTCTTCCGACCTCCGAACAATGGTCGGAAGTTACGCCGGGCGAACTCCTCATCCGAGTGACGCCTGAAGGCGAAGCAGAGGCCAAACGCCTGCACGGAAGTTCCGCGATTCGAATGTTCCATACCGAGATGGGGGTCCAGTCTTATTCCCGCGTTTTCCCTCATATCGCTAATCCGGAAACGAATCCGAATCTCGAACGCACCTATCTCTTGCGTTTTCCGACTTCTTCCAATCTCGATTCTCTAAAGGCCTACTATTCGTCACACCCCTTGGTTGAGGCTGTTGAGTTCAACTATCTGCGCCGATCGCTAGCCTCCGAAATCATCCCCAACGATCTCCGATACAAAGAACAGTGGAATCTCCCTTTAATTGGAATGCCTCGCGCTTGGGCTATTGAAAAGGGTAGTCCTGACGTAATTATCGCAATCGTAGATAGCGGCATCGATTACGCTCATCAAGATCTTTTCGAGAAGATATGGCGTAACACCGACGAAATTCCTGACAACGGGGTTGACGACGATCAAAACGGATATATTGATGATATACGAGGTTGGGACTTTACCGACATCCCCAATGTCGCATTCAAAGGCGACTCGACGGTCGGCGACAACGATCCAATCGATGAGTCGGGGCATGGTACACACGTGGCGGGTATTGCTGCTGCAGATGTGAATAACGGACTTGGAGTTGCGGGAGTGGCGTGGAATTGCACCCTAATGCCACTCCGGGCTGGCGCGTCAAACGGGGCTGGCACCAATCTTCAGGACGATGATTCGTCAGCTGCGATTGTCTATGCCGTGGATAATGGCGCAAGAATCATCAACATGAGTTGGGGAAGTTCTCGCAATTCGTTCGTAATTCGTGACGCGATCGAATACGCTTACGCGCGCGGCGCTCTCTTGGTTGCCGCAGCTGGAAATGAACGGACACAGGATATCATCTATCCGGCGGGTTATCGCAAAGTAATCGCCGTTGCCGCTACCGACCAGAATAAGCAGAGATTTTATCAATCCAATTTTGGCGCGTCAATTGACATTGGCGCGCCTGGAAACGTCATCCTGAGTACACAGATTGGCAACCGCTACCGACGGTTGACGGGAACCTCCATGTCAACGCCGCATGTCTCCGGTGTTGCAGCCTTAATCCTGTCAAAACGCCCTAACCTGACACATGATGAAGCTCGACAAATAATTCTGACTACTGCGGATTCAACCCATGAAAGTCCAGAACTTGTCGGTGCCGGAAATCTTAACGCGGCGAAAGCCCTGATGGCAAGTGGCTCAATGCAGGCGCGGATTATTGCACCTGAAACCGGTGGCGGCGGCTCAAACAAGATCGAATTCATTGGGACCGCTGGCGGATTCAGGTTCAATTCGTGGCAGTTGATGTATGGCGAGTCAACAACGCCCACAATGTGGACCGCAATCGATCTTCCGTCATTCCGGCAAAAGACACATGAACGGCTGCTAGTCTGGGAGATCGCGAAGGTGCCTGAAGGGAGGTACTCGGTTCGTTTGGAAACCGTGGCGAAGAACGGAGCGGTTGCCCGCGATGAAGTCGTTCTGTCTGTAGACCGAACGCCGCCTAGAGTGCGCGGTATCAATGCCCGGGAACAACTGTCTGAGGGTGAGTTTGTCGTGTCATTTTCGTGGTCGACGGATGACCTCACTCTTGACTCGCTACATTATCGCGTCCAAAAACAACTGGCGCCATTTTCTACTATTCATGAATCGGCAATCGGGAAAGAACACTCATTTTCACTGTCCTTGAATCCCGGCAAGTACAACTACTTCGTCACTGCGCGAAATGCGGCTGGACTTGAAACGATTGACGACAATCGAGGCAGATATTATCAACTGGATGTCAAAGGCATGCCAATCTCTCCGCACGGGTTTGTTGAAGAACCTACCGAGATTTCGCCGATGCACATTGGGAGTGTTACCGCAGACTTTGACCGGAACGGTTTACTTGAGATTGTAGGGCTGCCCTTGATTGGCGATCTTGCTTCAGGTATCGAAATCCATGAACGCACCCCTTCCGGTAGCTATGAACTCAAGCATACAAGCGCCTTTGTCTATAAGCCATGGGCAGTCGATGACACGGACGAAGATGGATTGTGGGAAATCTTGGGAAGCACCGGAGACAGAATCTTTTTGATTGAGAGCCTGACGGGCACCGGTTACCCGGAACGGCAGATATGGGAATCACCATTCCTCTCGGCTGGACAGATTGCCGATTTTGACGGAGATGGGCGCAAGGAAATCGTCGGAGCTGATAACAACAACGGCGCGATCCTTATCTACGAAAATCGGGGAAATGACAGTTACGAGGAAATCATCCGCCTCAAAAACGACACGGATGGAGCCAACGCTTTTGGTGAACAGTTTGGTATCGGCGATTTTGACGGAGACGGTAAAACAGAATTGCTGGCGGGAGATAGTGAAGGAGACCTACATCTCTATGAATCCATTGGAGACAATCAGTTAACACAGACGTGGCAATTTCAGATTGATGGGCTGGATGCCCATCTATACGCTACAGGGGACCTTAACGGCGATGGAATTTCAGATTTTGTCGTTGGAAGCCGGAAGATTGAGAAGAACCTCCCTTCGCTGCCGGCTCGATGGAAATTCACTTTGTTCGCCACCACGGGAGACAATCGTTACAGCCCGGTTTGGCGGCAAGAGATTATGCCGTATCGACTCAGTGGCAATAGCCTCGCTGTTCGCGACCTTGACGGCGATGAACGGAACGAGCTCGTAATTCTTACGAATCCAAGCATTTATGTTTTTCAACGGAGAGGAGCGGCATTTGCTCCAACCTGGCATCACGATGCGTGGAACACTCCGAATCTGCTTCTTGCCGATTCAGACGGAGATGGTTTTCAAGAGGTCTTTCTCAACAATCGAGATAATTTGCTTGCATTTGAACACGCGCGCGCGGACAGAATGAATGTCGTGACAAATATCCAACCATGGAATCTGCTTGCAGTCCCCTTAACGGAGAACCTTGTTCAGTTGACATGGCAGGGTTCAGGCGATGTGAGTCTATTTAACGTATACCGTGCACGGGGCTCCAGGCAAGAACAAGAAAAAGGACAATCCACTCCACCCGGTATGGCTGAATTTGAGAAAATCGAAGAGAATCTCGACGTATCAAGATTTCTTGATCGGGGGCTGGAGAAGAATACGACTTATTGGTACGCTGTTTCAGCCGTGAGTGAGGATGGATTTGAGACGGATTGGACAACTCCGGTGTCAGCGAATCCGCGGACCCCGCCAAAGATGAGAGACGCGGAGCACCTCGGAGAAAACCGGATTGCTGTTATATTTGATAGACCGATGGGAAGGGAAATAGGAAACCAAAAACGGTATCTCCTGCGCAAACCGGAACACATTTCGGGAGTGATTCCGGAGTCAGCGATCCGCGATCGGATGGGAAGGCGCGCCATTCTTGGCTTTCGACAGGACGATTTAATTCCCGGCGGCGTTTATGAAATTGCTGTTTCGGAAGTTCGGGATAGAGATCGAAATCCGATCGATCCACGCGCATCAGCCGTGTTAGTAAGAATTTCGCCCGCAGCGGAACCCGTAGAATTATACGATTTCAACCAGCTGACGGTTTTTCCAAATCCTGTGCGACCAAGCGAATTCCATAAGGGTGTTGTTACATTTGATGGTCTCCCTACCGATACTGCCATCAACATCTATGACCCAAATGGGACACACCTGGAAAGGCTGACCGTGACACCAATTGATCGTGGTCGAAAGGAATGGTTGCTGTCGAGTAACGGGACCTCCGAAGTGGCGAGTGGCATCTACATCTATATGCTGGAGTTCGGGAACCTGAAAAAGATGGGAAAAATTGCCGTCGTTAGATGAGGCAGGTGGGCTAATAAAACATCCGCTGAATGCACATTGGCGCTCGGCACGGATGTAACAACCCGTGCCGAGTACGCAACAATGGCATTGATAAGTTTACTCTTTCAAGACGACACCTGCTGGAATGCTTAAAATCAGCAGAAGCGCCAGAGGTTACACTGCCCGGTAGTTGACTTAGAAACTGTAGCCAATCTTGCTATACCAGTACGCACCGTTGAATCCAAACGGGCTGAATTGGCTGTATTTATTGCCAATATCAAGAGCGTTCGGATTCTCGTCAGGGTAGGTATTTAGGATGTTTTGGGCTCCGATAGTCATGGTTAAACCGGAGGATGCCGTGTAAGTTGTTTCAAGATCCAACAGCGTCTTTCCGGTGTACGTTGCGTCATCTTCAGAATCAAACCACCCACCGAAATAGCTGACCCGGCCGAGCGCACTCCACCGATCGGTAATGGATTGTATTACCGTGAGGGCACCGCGTTGCTTGGGAAGGTTTTCTTCCAATTCTTTTATCCGCAGGTCATCCAGCGTTACCGGATTGAAATCCGTAACGGTGGTGCGCGTGCGGTTATAGATTCCGGTGAGAGTTCCGTTCGGTACCGGGACTGTGACGACGAAATCAACACCTTGGGTAGTGGTATCGAAGTCGTTGGTAAAGAATCGGAATTCTTGCAGGTTCGCGGCGCTGGTTACACCCGCTTTGAGCAACTCATCCTTCTGCTCTGCGGTCAGTGCGAAGTCTTGCGAAAGGGCTAACCGGTCCGACATCCGAATATCATACAGATCTACGGTGAGATTGACGCGTCTCATCTGAAAAGTAAATCCGCTAGTAAAGTTCTTTGACTTTTCGGCTTCAAGAGCTTTACCACCCACTAGCTCAGCCGCTCGGTTGGTTGACGGAATGGTGCCGTTGTTCACCAAGTCATTCTTTTCAAAATTGAACTCGGTGGTGACATTGAACGTGTTTTGCTGCCCGGGAGTCGGCGCCCTGAACCCGGTGCTATAACTCCCACGGAACTTCAGGTCCATCTCATCATTGGAAACCATCCCCGCGTCAGCAAGGAAATCTTTAATTCCGATGTTGGTAGCTACCTTGTAGTTGACCGTACTTCCAAAATCCTCGAAGTCCTCACCTCGGACTGCGAGACCGAGCAGCAAGTGTTGATGCGGTCTGAGTTCGGTTTCCAAGTAGGCTGCAACGTTAGATCGGGTCCATTCACCTGCGGCAACTTGGCCGAAACCTGAAAAACCGTTGGACGCGGCGCTGAAGCCTTGGCCAGCTAGAGGACCGATTTGATAGGATTCTCGCTGACCCTCTACCACTTCAAAGCCTTCATCTCGATATTCTAGCCCGGAAGCGAGGAAAATCATGTCGCTCAGTGAATGCGTGACATCAAAGTTAAGGTTGTAATCCGTTTGGATGTAGTCACCCGGATCGAATTCGGTCGGCGTGTTGGGACCGAGCGAAGCGTTGACGGTGTTGAAGATAAAGAAATCGGCGTGATGACGTCCAAAATAGGCGCTCAAATCCCAGCCCAATGTTGAACCGAGCGTGTCTTCCAAAGCATCGCCTTTGACTCCAACAAGGACAGAGCTATCAACCGTTTCCGCACCAAACCTCGGCGTAAATCCGCCCGGAAACATCTCTTGGAAAGTGAACAAATTGGGGTCCCTAAAGACCTTTGCCAACTCATCGGGGTCTGGGACATGATTGGTGATGGGTATGTTGGGGTATTCTCCGCCCGACAAATCCCCAACCAGCAACGTTTTACCACTATCAGTACTAAACACGCCGCTACGAGTATTGGGATTTCGGAAATAGAATCCGCCTTCAACCCGCTTACTAGCATAATTCGCGTGCCCGTAGAAATTGGTGGAATCTGTGAGAGCGCTCCCGTAATTGGCGAAGAGTTTGTAGTCCCCTTCTACAATAGGCGATCCCCAGATTTGTGCGGGGTCTCTCACATTAGCATTTCCAGCGGCGATCACAAGAGCGGCATCCTCACGTTGTACCGACCTGACAGTAGGATCCATACCGCCGTATTCTAAACTTAGGCTAGTCCAGGCTTCTTCGCTACCTAAACCGACATTCCCCGCGATGGCGTATCCGCGCCCATCCCCATCTTGAAATATGCCGGGTTTGAATTCAAAAGAGCCGCCGTCATGGTTGTCTTTCAACTGGAAATTCATTACGCCTGCAATCGCATCGGAACCATATTGGGCAGACGCGCCGTCCCGGAGCACCTCCACCTGTTTTAGTGCGATTGCCGGAATTGCCGAAAGATCAGGGCCCTGCGCCCCGTCAGCCAAGCCATTTCCTAGCCAATGGATTACCGCGGCACGATGGCGGCGCTTGTTGTTGACAAGCACCAGTGTGTGGTCGGGTGCGAGTCCGCGTAAGTTGGCGGGGCGGACAACCGTGCCCGCGTCGCTGATTGGCTGTGTATTGACATTGTACGAGGGTACAACATTTCTGAACAGATCTACTAAATCCGTGCCACCTTGTTTGATGAACTCATCACTGCTTAGCACGTCAATGGGCACGGCTGAATCGATCACCGAGCGCCGTTTTGCACGCGTACCGATGGTTACCACGCCTTCAAGCTCCACGACTTCGCCCTCCATGGACTCCATGGATTCCTCGGATTCCATTTCAGCCGTTTCTTCCATGGCTTCTTGTGCGACAACTGTTGACAGAATGAGAAGCGTTGCAACAATACTAAGCGCTAGAAATGTTGCAAGCTTCGAATATGACATCAAATTCATGTTCAAATCCTTTCGTTTTTGTAAAAGTTAACCTGCTTTCAAATGTGAAGATTGGAACCTACTGTATTTTTGTTTGTGACTAGGCTCTGATGAAACGCCGAAGAGCCAGATGCGAGTAGAACTGGAGTGGGATACTTCGCTACAACGAAGGCCTACTTTCTTGATTCGAATCTCAAGCCGTGCCAAACCGATTGAGTTGTTGAGGTGACTCTTCAATTAATGGCGAAACGCGACACGCAAACCGAGAAGACAACAACACCTTCCCGGCACTGTGTTTCCACCAAGGTTTGCTACACTACGACTTAAGTCGGAACATAATTGGTGACCGCCGATCATGATAAATGGTTGATTAAGACGACGCTTTAGAGCCTGTTTGAAAAGTCCGGAATCGCCTTAGAGAAAGGGCTATTTTGGGGTAAATGCCCTCAAGAACCTATTAGAAAAAGAAAAAAGTTGTCTGAACGGTTGATGTTTACGTTTACTCATTGGAGCAGTTAAATCTGAACCAATGAAAGGAGTAAACATGAACCGCAAGCGTTATCCCAGTGATTTGACTGATGCACAGTGGGAGAAACTGTCCTCGTTTCTGCCAGCCCCTCAACCATTAGGCAGACCTCCAAAATGGGAGATGTGCTTAATCATCAATGCTATCTTTTATGTCGTCAAGTCCGGTTGCCAGTGGCGAATGCTACCCCATAATATGCCACCGTGGCAAACCGTCTATTACCATTTCAGAAAGTGGCAAGTCGACAACACATGGCTCTTGATTCATCAGGCACTTCGCGAACAAACACGTTGTGATGGCGGCAAACAACCATCACCGACAGCAGCTATCATTGACAGCCAATCCGTTAAGACGACGGAACTGGCGGAGACTAGAGGATTTGATGGTCACAAGAAGGTCAAAGGACGCAAACGCCATCTGGTAACGGATACGACGGGTATTCCATTGATGGTCAAAGTCACTGATGCCAATGTTAGTGACAATCAGATAGCTATCGAGTTACTAACAGAAGTGTTTAGCTGGTACATAACAATTCAGTTGGTGTGTGCCGATGCCGCCTATCGCGGCGAATTAGAAGACTGGTTATATCTGGCTCATCAGTGTCAACTAGAGATTGCATCTACGCTAGGGCAGCAGGGGTTTGAAGTTGTTCCGTTACGATGGATTGTTGAACGCACATTCTCTTGGCTTGGTTGGTTTCGTCGATTGACTTTGGATTATGAACGCTTTCCTAAGACTGCTGAAACTATGGTATACATCGCTTCCATCTACTTGATGCGAAATCGAATCAAATGACTTTTCAAACAGGCTCTTATTGAATCCCTGTAAGATTCTAAGAAAAAATTGTATTTTTGTCAAGAAAATAATTACTTACCATCCGCATTATCGGATGAGTAAAAGTTGAATTATGCGTATCAGACTTAGGCTAGTGTTTGTCTGCATGTTCGTGCGAAGGCTACGAGTGGTGTGAATCAGGCGCTCTAGCTTGGTAAACAGACTCGGGGATACAAAGCATTGAAAGAATCTGTTGTTGTAAATCGGTCAGTGGGGTGGTGTAAGATGCGACCTGATTTGGCAATCGCACGCGATGGATACCACGGAAAGCGCGTAAAAGTCGCTTTGCTGTCGGTTTGGCGGTGCGACGGTTTGCGTTGTCCAGGTACAGTCCTGGCAAAGTTTGACGATGTGCTTCGAGATGGCGTCGGCAGACAATTTCAATCAAGGTCAAAAGTCGGACACACAGCGAAAGCAGTCGAGCCAGTCCTTTAATCTGGTCATCGTTTCTTACATACATCGGTGAAATCCCTATCGGAGCGGATTTAAACAGATGAAAATGGCGTTCGATGCGCGGAGCGGCACGATAAAGTCTAACCGCTTCATCAAGCGGTAGTTGCGCTTGGGGTTGATTGGTGGCGTATAATTGCCACCCCATCTCACAGTATGCGTGCTGAATCGCCCGCTCATCTCGAATAACTTGTGTGATTTGATAGCGAACGCTGCAAATCTCCCTCTTTCGACGATTGGTACCTCCGCGTCCACGACCGATGTAACACGTTTTCACCGATTCTTCGCATTCGGCAGTATAGTGGAGATACTTATCGACTTGATACGTCGCTTTTATGGCTTCAACCTTTTGCTCCAACTCGGCTGCGGTGCAAATCTGCCGTCGTCCACGTCCGGGGTCTGGTGTTAAGCCAAGTATCTCCTCTGTCGCTTGTTGAAGGTTTCGCTCTAAAGTAGCGAACTGCGTTTTGGCTTTGGATAAGGAACGCACCACCAAGATGCGCTCTTGCCAAGTAACGGTGTCTCCCGAAGCCGGAGTGGTTGTCTGAGAACGGTTTGTCTCATACCCGGCTGCGATAAGCTCCGGCGATTGGCACGCATTATCAAAGGAGTAAATTAATGTCGCAGGCTGTGAACCGCGAATGATGTGCGCCAGGCATTGCTCATAGAGCGCCGGAACGCCACCGACTTTCGCCAACGGAACCAAATAGAAATCACCCTTTCGTGCCAGTTCGGCGCGAATCTCAATGGCGCTCATTTTACTGTCGCCGATATACAATAGCCCAGACTCATCGATCATCTGACGCACGTCGTGAATCGTTGGTAGATACAACCGGTCGTCCGCTTTTTCACCCGATACTACATCGGTCGAAAGCAGGTGTCCCGATGTTCCACAGTCAATACTGGCAGCCATCAGCTTCACTTGCGCAAGTTGTGGCGTGTTTGAGTTGTATCCATGCTGCATCAACCCATCATCGTAAGGGGTATGATAGCCACTAAATCGAGACGCATCCAGCCGAACTCGCTCAGGTATGAGTTGATAAACAGAGATACTGTTACGCCAGAGTTTTTGCTCAATGCAGCGCCACGCTGCGTCATCAGCTAACTCCGTGAGTAGTTGACTCAGCCGGTCATCACTGAAATCGGTGCGACGGACGGGGGTGCCAAACAATTCTGACAACAGCGCTTGATGCTCGACACCCCAGCGTTCAACAGCTATCTTGCGGTGGTCGGCTTCTGACAGAATGTAGGCATTCCAGCCCACAACAAGTTGACCCAGCGACAATCCTTGATGCCGCCAGTGACGAGGAATCACATCATCTATGATAGCATCAAGCACCAGTTGCTGTTGTAAGCCAATCAACAATGGAATATCATCAAGTCTTTCTATCTGAATTTCATTCAAAGAGGTAGGTTGAGTTGTCATACCTATACTCAACGACGAAATTCAACTTTTCAACTTCAAATAATGCGGATGGTAAGTATTATAACTACTGTTTCCCTTTACACCTAACCCCCGTAGGCGGGGCATCTTGCCCCGCTTGGACCTGATCGACGCTATTAATGCACTGTTAATTTATAGAAATGGTATTAGAATACTAACCGTTCATGTCCGAGTTGTTGAGTCCGGCGGGCAATCTTGACAATTTCCAACATAAAACTAACGTTTGACAACGCTGTAGTAGATCGCGTTAAACAGAAGCTTGAACGTTCCGTGCGACTGTGCGCGGTGCTGAGGTTTGAAACCAAAGAGAACGACCTGGCCTTTACCGAGATTTACATCCAATGCCGCCCCTTTTTGACGGATGCGCTTTTCTCCTTCTATCCAACCGCTCATTAGCGGATTAAAGTCAGGATAGGAGGCAATAGTCTTCCCGCCTCTCACTTCAAAAACCGGTCCTGACTTGAAGAATACTGCCATCTCACGATCGAGTCCGAAACCGATGGGATGTCCCCCCTCAACGAATACTCGCAACAATGATCCCGGGCAAAAAAATGCATTCTTTTTGGAATCATGCGCATTTGCTTGACTTGACTCCTCCAACACGTTTATTACTTCCAGTCCGAAATACCTGATTGGAAGTTCGCACGCGTTGTTCAGGCATACAAGTGTTCCGCCGCTTTCCGCAAAGGTGCGAAGGTTCGCCGTACCTATGTTTCCAATTCCCCCGACATATTCCGATGGGAGGGTTCCCGGGGCATGTCCTTTAATAATCTCATACGCAGGCATATCGGGCAGAATTATCACGTCATATCGCTCGGCCAATCCCCCGGCTCGAATCTCGGCATCTGTCAATGTGCGATAGAGAAACTCGTGCTGTTCTAGTACCCAGCGCGTCCAACCTTCATCAATACTTGCGATCCACGGCTTGTACAAAGCAAGGCGAGGCAACCTTATTAACGGAATCAAATCTTCCTCGACAGGAATCTCGTCAAGCGCATAAATCTCGAGACCGAGCGAATTGGCAAGCTCAGTTAGCTCAGGAATGAAATGTTGGGGGATTCTTGAAGTGCGGATTAAGATTGAACCTCTCGGAGACACTTCCCCTCGAATGGTCATTTTCCGAGTGCACCAAAATAATCTTTCTGTCCCGCCGTTGTCGCCTTCGACAATCGACCGGTTAAGCAGCCGGTTCAACGCAATCGTTTCCACGTTTGTCCGATTCTTGAATAGAAACGCCACGGGTTGCGACACACTATGCAATATCCCTGGAATCTTGGGAATTTCTTCGAGGAATATGGTGTCTGCCTCAAATGGATTGACTACTTCGATGGCATTGACTCCCATTTGCAGTGGTAATGTCCACCCGGCGATGTCATAGGGGCGTTCGGGAGGCGCGTTGGGAGTAGGACGCCGCCGGGGATACCGCTGAATCTCAAGAAGGTCTTTGGCGTGTGCGCGAAACGGCTGCGCCATAGAGATGACAAATGTTCCCGCTGGATATTCAACCATATCCGCGGTAAATCGCGCAGTCGCTTGGTGTATTCGTACACCGCCGCGATGCAGGATTTCAAGCATTTTCCGTGCAGCGTAAGGATCTCGTTGTTTCGGCGGCACAAGGAAGGCACGAGGAGGTTCGCTAACTCCCTTTTCCACCGCATCCAGTCCCATTTTATAAAAATTCGAGAGCAACAGTTCTCTATGTTTTGAGGCGAACTCAAGAATTGAGTATACCGACGCTTTTTCGTATTCGACGATGTCGCGTAGTCGCCACCAGCCTCCGGGCCAAGGTTCGGGAAAGTTCATCTGTTGCGCGTATCCACCTAGTCCGCGGCGGTGGCCTTTCAAACTGAGTCGAGGCTGAAATACGGGTGATGCGACGTTTACGCTCGCCGCCTCGGTCAGTATGCCTACCATATTGTGACGATACGGCACTGTTCGGAATCCTCCGTGCCACCACATGTCGTACACGGCGTTGGAAAGTACCCCGGTAAATCCTTCAGAAGTGAGGTCGAAGGCGAGTTGTGCGCCGATTAACGAGAGTGTACGCTGCAGAATTGCGGGAATGTTCGGATTCACGGGATCGAAATAGGGCGGAATAACGAATCGCGCCCCCTTATTTTTCATCTGATGAAGATCGTAAACCACCTGCGGGAACCACTCTCTGTAGAGAATGTCGGTAACAATCTGTGATTCAACTTGTGTCAGCATGAACCAATCTCGATTATTGTCGTGTCCCGTATACTTGTGATATAGCCAAGGCATCGGCGAGCCTTCATAGGGTGTGCCAACCCATTCATTGTACCAATCAATCACCATATTCAATCCATCGGGGTTTGTGGAAGGTATGAGCAAAATAATGACATTGTCCAGAATCTCCGTAACCTGTGCTGAATCACTCGTAGCGAGTTCGTGAGCTAACTCTAGTGACATTTGTGATGAGGCGACTTCAGTGGAGTGTAGGTTGCAATTGATTAGTACGACGGATTTACCATCGCTCGGAAGTTTTTCTAGTTCAGATAGATCTGACTTGTCTGGATGAGCGAGCCGGTACTGAAGACCCTTGTACTTCTCAAGATGCGCCAAATTGTCCGGCGAGGAAATTATAGCCAGCGCGAAATCGAGTCCTTCCGTAGTATTCCCGCGTAATTCCAGCTCCACCCTATTGGAATTTTCTGCCAAGTAATGGAGATAATCTAAGATTGTTTCCCACCGCGCGAGTTTGTAATCTGTGCCGACGGGAAAACCGATCGAATCCTCCGGCGCGGCAATCTGAGCACGTACGAAGACGGCTGACAGGGACAGACCTATGATCAAAGCGGGCAAACGGATGAATCGGGGTTTCAACATAATCTTCCTCAATGCTGACGTTATTTTGATAGCGCAAGAACTATTCAATCAAAGTTCAGAGGGAATCTTCTCAGACCAAGACGGCCTGGTTTATCAGAGAGTCGTGACATGCGATGGGGACGTCAGGCGAATGAGTAACAGGATTTATCACGAATGGAACCAAAGTAAAATTCGTGTCACGGAGGCTAAGTATAACACATGTTTCTAGCTCTGTCAATATGACAAGCCAATGTTCCCAGGGGAAACGCATCTAAATTCTCTGCATCCCAAAAGAGAAATTGGGCTAACTTTGTGACAGCTATTTTAGGAGTCATATCGTAGGTTGGGTTGAACGACAATCCGTTAATAACGGCTAATCTTGGAGGAATTTTCGAGTGCCTACTTTACTAAAACGTGTCAAAACTTGAGTGAAACCCAACATTAATCGTCCATTCTACTACCATGAGACAGCCTCTATAACTAGATGCGTTTCCCTTGCCCAATGTTCCTTGACAGGTTCTTTTCGGCTCTGATATGATAGATCACTGGTGTTCGGAAGTTCTCGTGTTTGCGATAGTCGGGAGTATGCCGCCATAGAGTAATGTAAAAAAGGGGATGGATAACCGGGCGTACAAACCGTGTTGATGATAGTCGCCTATCAAATCCGACGGATATTGCCTTTTATGGAAGAGATATGATTCGATGGAATTTAGTTGTAGGGATTCTCGGTTTGTTAGCCGTCTCGTTACAAGCCGAAGCACAGTCTGCGCTAAGCCATACGTCAGGAAATGTTGCCGTTGCAGTTACAGATTTCGGATCATTGGGAGCCGTCCGGGAAAGTGCCATCGCACCCAATTTCAGATTTCCCAAGTCTGACGGTAGATATTACCTGTACGAACGATCGGAGATATGGGTTGGCGATCGAAACGGAAATGTTGCAAACACCTGGGAATGGGATTCTCAGGAAGAGCAGTGGTCTTTGGGTGAATGGAGCCCCACCGAAGGGGGACGGATTACCGGCCACGTAGACCGCGACGGACGACAGATTATCACGGCACAGTTTGCTCCGTCGGGAGCAGTTGATTTCCCTCTAGACATTTTGGTCGAGCAGAATAGCTTTTCATGGCGAGGGAGTGAGGAACCCGGCACCGAGGAGTTTATTGTAATTAAACTAACGGTGGTTAATGGGAGGGACAGCAACCATGATGGAATCTATATGGCGCTCGTGGCAGATTGGGATGTCGACACGCCGAATGCTGAAAGAGACGAACCAAGTCTCGATCGAGTCGAGTGGCTCGAAGACCACCGCATGCTTTTTGCTTATGATGCCGATGAATCAGATGGGATAAATCCTGTACATGTCGGCTTGTCTTTACTTGACGGAAAATTGAGCGCCTACCGAATTGTTCCATTCGATGCAAACAATTTTACCGATGTTGCGCGATCGCGTTTCATGAGCGATCAATCTTTGAATCAGAAAACCGGTGAAGCGCTGATGCCTCAAGACTACGTGTCTATCCTCACCGTTGGTCCCTATGATCTGGAAGCGCGCAAATCATTTTCGGTGACGTTCGCGTTACTTGTAGGAAAGGAACTAGCGGCTCTCAAAGAGAATGTCGATGCAGCCAAAAGAATGAGTTACGCTCCGCAGCGACTTACGGCAGAAACGCTAGGCGAGTCCATAGAACTGGTATGGGAGCGATCAATTAATTCGAGCGTAGGCGGGTATATTGTGTTTAGGCGCCGTGGGAGCGGAAACGCATTCGAACGGTTAACCGAGAACCCTATCGATATTTCCAATTTCACGGATACGCAGATTGTCTTGGGATCAGAGTATGCCTATTTTGTTCGGCCCGTTGGGTCCGACTGGAGTCCACTCCCCTATGATTCAACGCAGGTCAGAATAACACCGAGTCTTGCTCCCACCCATCCGATTGGCGTGACGGCGGTTCTTGAGGAAAATGAAGTGCGAGTTAGTTGGAAGACATCCTCGAATCCAGATGTAATAGGATATGTCGTTTATCGCAACCATACGGGGCGGGAACCGTGGACCCAAATAAAGGTGGTTTCTTTGGACAGCGCCGACTTTGTCGATGTAGACACGTATCCGGGGTTTCCCTATTTCTATTCTATCACGGCCCTGAATTCGTTCGGAAATCAAAGCGACTTTTCAACGGCAGCGAGCGTAGTGGTTCCGGGTAACCCGGAAGACCGACCAAGATCCAACCTTGAAGATGTCATCGTTGTTCCCAATCCATACCGAATGGAGCCCAGCGGCAATCTAATCGAATTTCGCAATTTAACCCGTTACGCAACAATTCGCATCTTCAGTAGCGCAGGCGATCTCGTCAAGAAGATTGAACATCATGATGAAACGCCGACCGTAAGATGGGATGGTCGCTCAACAGACGGAATTCCACTCGCGGACGGGGTCTATATCTATCACGTTGAATCACCGAGAGATACTGGTCGGGGACAGACAACTGTAAGCGGCAAGTTTGCAGTTATTCGGTGACACGTAGGTTGCTGCCGAACACTAACTGCTGTATCCATGTCGCGCGCACGGCAATACAGTTCAGTTATACTCAGTCAACAATCGAAGTCTCGTCACCGAATTTTCGTTATTATTTCCTTGACAGAGTTTCGATTATTCTGTACACTGTTACTCCGGTCAAAAAAATCATTGCCCAATAAGGTGACGGATCTCTGGAATCTTGCTGTATAGGCGTCGCGTTCTGAACAAAATTCAAGGCAGACTAGTACCGGAAGATAAAATTTACAGAATCTTTTTGAAGTCATTAAAGAGGAGAAGAAAACGAGCATGAAGAAGTTGTTGATGATACCTTTGCTTGTGATATTGGTTGCAGCCTCCGGATGCGAACAAAAACAGATAATCACCCAATTGGAGGTCGGAGAGAAGAAACTCTTGGGTGCGGGTCTGGTTTTGGAAGCGGTTGAAAACCTGAAACGAGCTGAAATTGAAGAGGGGAATAAGACTAAACCGCGTGCATTGTTGGCGATTGCCTATGCACATGGGATTTCAACCGGGATGGCGCGTATCCAGGATCCGGCATTGGAGGAGGAGTATAAAAGGGAAAGAGATCGTAGGGTCGCGGCATTGGGTGAAGCGGAAATGAAGGTCATTTTCCAAATCTTGGATGATCGGCATCGTGTTCAGATGGATGCGAAACAGATATTGGTTGACAAGGGAGTTGACGTTGTTCCACTGGTTCTCGACAACTTGAAGAAGGGACGCTACTCGAACCTCCAGACCGACTTTGCGGAAATGTTGATGGAAATTGGTGCAAAGGCGGTGCCCCAAATTCTTACAGCGATTAACCATACTGATACGCCGATAGATGTGAAATTAAGGCTCGTCAGATTGATCGGGGACATCGGCGACCAAAGCGCGATAAGTGAGTTGGAATCAATGCGAAACAGTTCCAAAAGCTCCGGATTGAAGATGGCAATTACCATGACCCTCTATCGCCTTGGAAAGAAAGAATACCGAGCGGAGATAATTGCGGGATTACGCGGTGCCGATGTCCGAGAGCGCCGCGCCGCGGCATGGGCAATGCGGTATCTCAACGATTCGCCGACCGCCGAGATTGCGAATGCACTCGAGGACTCTGACAATAAAGTGCGGTTGATTTGCGTAGGGGCACTTGAAACATATCCTTCAGAGATTGCGGTTCGCCCCCTAGTCAATCTGCTGAATAGCGATTCCAACACTAATGTCAAGAACGCTGCCGTCATTGCTCTCACGGCTCATGCCGATAACGGTTTTGGAAAAGGATTGGCAGTGCTTCTGATTGATGAACTGACGTCGGGCAGGGTAGCAGATTCTGAAGATCGCCTGCGACTAGTACAGCTCTTGAAGAAAAAGGCTGTACAGAAACAGATTAAGATGTCCCCGGAGGATATGAATCTCGAATGGAAGATTTGGGAGTATCGAAAATCGGTTGAACAGAGCGATATGGTTAAGGATGAGCTCGATTATCTGTTGCAGGAGTTAGAATCGGACTAAACTGGAAGGGGGCAAGCTAGGCTTGTGATTTGTTGGAAGGAGTCTACTCAGTTTAGTTTTACTGATCCCTAAATCCTATGAATTCACCGATCGGCATCTTACGTAACCTGCCAGTTGTGAATCACATACACCGGGTCTGAGTTCGGTGCCAAGCGGACCGTGGCGGATTTCGCGCTCGGCAGAAATTCGTTCCGCAAGACGTTTCCGAGGTCGGGATCCACATGTAATCCTGTCAAGTTCCATCGCAGATTTTCGCTATCTTTCACAAAAACGTTGGCGTGTTCGGAAAGGAGCGAAACCCGCTGTAGTCCGTCGTTTTTTCTCGCAAAATTCAATTCAGAAACAACAAAGTATATCGTTTGGAACACATCCCGCATTTCTGCTTTCCATAGAATCTCTCTCTCGCCATCTCCGCCGTTGCACTCTCGCTTGACGCGCCTACCGAAGCGCATGAGTTTCAGATTTCCTAAGAAATGATCCGTCTCATACGAGTCCGGGTGAGGAAGCCCGCCGTAGATAATGATTCCATTAACGCTGCATTTGTTAATGGCATGAGTCACAGCTAGCTGGCCATCCGTGTAATCCTTGTCTGTCTTACCTACCCACTCACCGACGATCTGAGTGGTCGTCCCGGAAAACCTTTCCGCGTAATTCGCGCAGGAGTCAAGATCGCCAATTAGAACATTCGGCGAGTATCGCTCACCGAGGGATTGATTAATCTCGTGAAACAACCTTATTCCACCATCGGCGCAAATTAAGGGATACTGATGATTCAATCCCCATTCGATTTCCGTCTTGTAGAATTCCGGGTAACGGAGGTCATAATAACCGTTGAGGAAAATAAGCGCTAACTTCATAAGGCGTGCATGCGAAGCTGAAAAGCGTATCAAAGTTTTAAGGACGATGCGTCGTCAACTGGAAAAACCGCATTATAGGACCCTATCTGCTCTGTCGGACGATAGGACAACTTGACTCGTTTTAGATTCTCCAAACCCGAATCATCCATTGCGCTGATGAATGGGTAATTCGCCTTTCTTCGGCAGAATTCCCTAAATAGAAATTGTGCAATTCCCCTGTAGCGTGTGTCTGTTATCTCGAAGATAATACAATATATCTTGTTGTTGAGAGGATAACCGACACTGTATCCCTTCAATTTCCCTTCAATTCGCAAGACAATTCCATCTAGACCGAGTTCCTCGGCATTTAATAACCAATGGTGCTAGTATATGTAGTATTTAAATCATAAATGACATACTATATACTGACACGATGATGTGCGATTATGCGCGGTTGACAAATGTTGCGCCTACCTGACCTGCTAACAACCTAGATATAGTATGTCATTGAAAATCATGTACCAATTAACTAGCACCAAAGGTTAATAAACCGACGCCATGGGCGTATTCGGAGTCTGATAGCATGCCTTCATAGAGAGGATTGTAGCACGCATTTCGTCGCTGGCGCTGCCACAGTTCATGTAATTCTAGGCAATCAGAATAATCTTCGGGTTGGTACGGCGCTAGGGTCATCTCCGACTGATTTCGTATGAAGGCATTGTAGGCTCCTCGCTGGCTTTTGTAACGATTTCCTTTTAGCTGAATCAGAAAATCTGTTGTATAGAGGTATTCAGTTTCCTTTCTGAAAACTCGAAATCCCAAGTCGTTGAAAAAAGGTAGGGATGTTTCTGGCACGTTCTCAATACGTGCAATTGACTTGGCTCGATTAGTCTCGAGCATAAACAGGTACGATTTGCAGATTGCCTCTCTACTCGGAGATGCGCCTATCGGCATGATTGGCATAAAATAATCGCCATTCTGACAAGCGAACACGCATAATTGATTGTCGATAATAGTCCAATAAAATTGAAATAGCTCTCGCCAGACATAGATTGGCGCAAATGCATAAGATGAGAGTTTCCGGGAAGTCTTTCGCGCATAATAATCAAAGAGCGATTTATCCCCTAATGTCAACGGTTGTAGCATTCTTCGTTAACTCGTGTGAACATCACAATTCACCCTGCACGTTGCGTTGTTCTAGCGCCCGGCTGAGTTTTCGGAGAGCCGCCACAATTTTTACGGTTTCCTGATAAGGACCGATCAGAGCCGAGTTCTCAAGGATGACTTTGTCAGTCAATTCCGATTCCACATAAGCTACAATGTAATTGACATACTGTTGGAAAGACTCGGTTTCAAATTCAGCTTCTGCGAAGGGGCAGATTGTGTCCACACCTAGGACAATCTCTGTTTCATCCTCATTGTACATTAGCGCGAAGGGGTAAATCCGGCAATCCAATGGGCGGTTCGGATAGATTCTGCACTCGCTTGAGTTAGGGTCAAAAAACGGGCAGATGTATGTCTCGCCGTAGGGCTGCAATTTTACCCGCGCACTTCGGCCGTCGGCGGTTGGCTGAAACAGATTTCTGTCTGCTCCATTGTTGATTGCCTGGTGAGCCTCGTAATCAGTGAAAACCGGCGCAAGAAAGCTGTCGCGATCAGGAAATCGACAGCAAACGTCGCACGACAGACAGGTTTTGCTCGGTACAATCTGTTGCAGTTCAATCGTTTTGTGCATCAACAATTTAGGGTGCAGAAAAATCTCTCTCCCTCCACTCTCCCGGATTAACGGCAACACCGTTCACTACCATTCCCCAATGGAGGTGAGAGCCTGTGACTTGACCAGTTGCTCCCATCAGTCCTATGAGTTGGCCCTTCTCGACACGCTCTTCGGCAGCTACATAAATCTTGCTGAGATGGTTATAACCAATGGTGCTAGTATATGTAGTATTTAAATCATAAATGACATACTATATACTGACACGATGATGTGCGATTATGCGCGGTTGACAAATGTTGCGCCTACCTGACCTGCTAACAACCTAGATATAGTATGTCATTGAAAATCATGTACCAATTAACTAGCACCAAAGGTTTATAACTTGACGATACTCCCTGTCCGTGATTGATAACCACTGATTTGCCGTAGAGATGCAGCCTGCCGGCAAGAGTGACTATCCCGCCGTTACCCGCATAGATTGGCGTACCCACCGAATTGGCAATGTCTATACCCAGATGATGACGTCGGACACCGGTGTTGTATTCGCGGTATTTTCCGAAACCAGATGTAAGCCGCCCTTCGGCGGGCTGTATAAATGTTCCGTTCCAGAGCTGCGTGCCGACCTTTGTTGATCGGATGTACGCCTTGCCGCGTTTGACGTTGTCAGATCGGTTTTTAGCTTTGGTTCATCATGTTCCTGCGTTTTGCCGGTGAGAGCGCAATGTAACCGCCACGCTGAAACATCGTGCGCTTGACTTCGAGTTGGAATACTTCCTCCGCAGTGTTGCCGACGAGGTCCACAACACTTAGGGTGAGTGGATAGGTCGTCGCGGGGTGGGTCACGCCGATGCCGATTAAACCGCGAAAATATGTGTCCGACGCAACCGGATAACAGGTGAAGTCCCAGCCAAAGAGATTGCATTCCACTTGTGCTGCCGGTTCATTTACCCGGATGAAAATCGCGAGAGTCCTTCCTTGTCCGGCACGAAGGGATTCCGGTGAAACATCTATCTGGGGCGGCGTATTATCAACTCGAAATTCAAAACTTTGTTGAGTTTTGTTTCGAAATATAGACGTATCCGCAGCAACCACGGAGACAACGTGGTTGCCATCGGATAGAGGGGTGGTGTCGAGCGTCCACGATATGTTTCCCGCTTCGACTTGCCCAAGTGCAAGTGGTTGCGGAGAATCATCAAGCATGAAGTCGAGCGAAGCAACGTCCGAGTTCGCATCTCCGACGGTGACTTTCAGCGTGATGCGCCCGCGATAGGTGATTCCCTTTTCAATCCCGGTAATTTCTAAATTTGGCGGCGTGAGGTCGAGCAAATTGGATACAGTGAAAAATCCTACTCCCAAAATTCCGATACCAATCGGGACTACCCACCAACGCTGTTGTTTGGCTATTGATCGCACAAATGTCCAAGGTCTATTTTCTTCTTGTTTCATTGGCATCTAGGCTTAAATTATACCAGATGGGTTCAGGTAATGACAGGGTTTGATTTTTATCGCGCCCAATTGTGAGTGGCTAACCCCAAAACATGCGCATTACGACAGCTATTACCTTCATGGAAAACCTACGGAACTACCAACATGCCGCTCATCCAACAATTCTATGTCGTTCGTGTGGTAATGCTTAAAGCTTGATGTTGCGTTAATCGCCGCGCGTCACCACGCAGCTATGGATTCAGCTTGACAGGATGACGACAGCGGATGTACCCTCGCCTATTACAATTACGCAGAACAGTCCTTAATGGCAATGGTAGCTCATCACAGTTCTTAAGCGTTTTCCGTTCTCTGGTTGGGTGATGCGAGTTGCGTGAGAGCAGCTATCTGGATAAGCATGTACGTTTCAATCTCGACGGTTGTGGAAGGTATTGAGAACATTTCAGGATATAATTGAACGCCCGTTATAATTGTAATTGTTCAAGCCCCGATAAGTACGTATATAGTCATTTACATTCATTTTTACACATAGAAAGATTATTGCGACAAACCAACTACCTGTAGGAGCGACCTCCAGGTCGCGAACAGAATTCGTTCCTAAAACAGATACGCGACAAACTGCGCTACTGTAGATCGAACTGGCTATTCCTAAATGTGTAATTCTTAGTTGAAATTACTATAGATGTCATTTCACCGGCAGATCCGGTTGTGCGAGGTAATTTTGTTCTATGGTCGTAACGCGACAATCAGTTGAAGTTCTCGAAGGTACTACTGAAGGGGCAGTTGAGTCGAAGATGCTTAATATGAATTCGGAGTTGGTTGCGTCCAAACTAACGAGCGCGGTTGGATCGGGCCTGTACAAGATTATAGGTCAGCATTGGCCCGGCTGTTATGATCCGGGGCGAGGTGACGGAACTGTCTTACTCAACCACATTCTGAAATTCGAAACATTCGGTGAGATTTGCCCGCAAGGCACGCAACTACGGCAAGATTACAAATTTCGCTTAGTCGCAACCCGACATGGTAACGGACGATTAAAGCGCGGCCATGTCGTCATGAACTGCAAAATGTTCAACAGAGAGATAGAAACACAACCTTTGGTGGCTCATGTCGAATTCTGGATGGCGCTAAGTCGCCTGCTCGCGCCAAAGGGTGAACGAGTCCCAAGAGACGTACCAGCAGAGATCGGATTTTTGAAGGAACATGCTCCGACGGATAGCGACCTCATCAGTCGGGATATTGAGTCCTATCGTTGTTGTCAACCCGACAACGGGCAAATCTTTCAAGATACCGTACCGCACGCATTCCACATTGACCGATCAGATCAGTTTCTCCACATCAACACGTTGGTTTATATGGACCAATCCTTGGATCATCTAGCTTTGCTACACCAAAGAGCCGGGGGTAACCCCGGGCATCTCCGATTCCGTGAACTTACTATCTATTTTCGAAAGCCATTTGTGCCGGGACAGGCGGCAGAAGCCGAAGTTGAAGTCGCCGAGAACACGAACCAGTTCCAAGGGGCAGTGCGGTTCTATCACGTGGATGGAAAAGGGCGTCGCAGCGAACGAATCTCCACAGCCCTACTGGCGCGTGGTCCACTCGTTCAATGATAAATTCAATTTGTATCCGCTGCGAACGAGGTCATTCATGTACATAGCCAATGTTGGATTAACGCGGCTCAAAATGCTACGAGTTCCGGCACATTGGAATTAAGCCATCGGATATATCGCTCCGATCTAATGAGAATCGGCAAAACCTACGCTCCGCAGTTACCTGTCGGCATCATCTTCGGTGATCGCGCCAATGCGACAGATTCTCTTGAACTCGCAGTAGCGGCAGACTTCCTTTGGATCGTGGGATGTTAAGGGGAATTGACCGTGAGAAATTGAAGCAACGTACTCTGAAACGTATAACACTGACCGATCGATTACTGATTGAATAGTTTCTTCGTCGTGATTTGGTGACGTTTGCTCGCGTTTAGAGTGTGAACTCCTAGGCAACAGTTGGTGATTATTCGAATGTGCTTTGAACGCGATTCCATTGTAATCTCTGTCGCCGATGCCGAGTTCCACCTTGCCGTTCTCGCGTAGGATGTAGTAGGTGCCTGCCACGGCATGGGCGTCCTCAAGGGTCAGTTTGCTCAGAAGTTGTTCCACCACGGCGAGGTAAATTGGGAGTTGGAAACCGCGTCCTTCTCGAATGGCGCGAATCTTGGGCACGCGAGCGCTAGTCGTATAATCGCAGATAGTGAAGATTCCATCTCCAATTTCGACACGGTCAATTTTTCCACTCAAATTTACGCCCCCCAACGTTACAGGTTCCCTCGCGCTCAAAGTCGAATCTTTTGGAGCTGAAGAGTTCTCGTTTCCGAATCCGACATCGAAATAACGGGGCTCTACGTTAAATTGCCGTTCTCTCTCCTGATCAAGAAACCGGGGCAAGATTCCTCGCTTGCCTCTTCCGCCGATTATGGACTCCATCTCTACTTCCCAGAAGAGGTTGTCTTGGGCATAGACATCAAGGACACTCTTCGCAATCCGCAATAGCTCCTGAACGGCTAGTTCAAACTCCGAATCCGTGCATTGAGAAATTGGCGGTTTATCGCGGCGCTGAATGTAAAACTCGGAGAGGATTTCGTGCAGCCTGCGTCCCTTGCCGAGGCTAGTTAGACCGTCTTCATTCTCTTCCTCATCATGTTCGTGTTTCACCCGTAAAACATGCTCGGAAAAGAATTGGAAAGGGCACTGTCCATACGATTCCAATTCTCTAACCGAAAAAATTCGGTTCTGGAAATTGTTTAGTTCCTTCAAGCTTGACTCAGATAGTAGCTCAAGAGACAAATTTCCAGCGTACTGAGACAAATGATGGGTGACGCCACGACTCTCCTCAACAAGCACACTGTTTTTGACGACGGGAAGCACACGGCGAGCCGTAGATGTGAGATTAGAGGATTGCGGCGGCACGGATGAACTGCTTCGATCTCCCTCTTCTAGCTGTGCCCAGACAGATCTCCCATAGTGCTTAAGAAAGTGTTCCGGGCTGAACAACACATCGGATTTTCCTTGTTCGATTGTGATGTCGGCAATGCGCTCCAATTCGTCGATGAACGGAGACTGTATCAAATCCACTCCCTCTGTGCTCTCCGGTGCTACCAGATAGAGATGCTCCCGAAACAGATTAAGTGCTTGATAAAAAAGATACCGCTGTTCGCTGAGCAGGTTTGAAGCTTTACGTCGCAGATTCGGCGGCAGGAAGGTATCAGGACGGGAAGTCGCGGGAAATTCACCGTCAATAAGCCCGCCCAGTATGACGATATCGAAATCTAAGCCTCTGGTTTGTGCGAGAGAAAGCACAGAAACCCCTGAATCGGTTTGAGATTCTAGGTGATAGGTCGATTGAGATGCCATGAATCTGAGCCGGTCGATATATGAACGGAGTGCGTGGGATTGTTCTTCTCCGAGATGAGAGATTAGAAACTCGACCAACTCAGCAATGAGAGATTGGAGTCTGGCGAATGCACCAATTTCCCGCTCAACAGTGAAAGGGTGGTCCTCGAAGAGATTAGTTCCTTCTTGATCCAGAATCCGTTGTCTTGTCCTTAAATTCTTAATTAGACGGGCGACAGATTGCCTGAATTCACCAGGCAACATTTGAGAATCGAATCTGCAATCAGCGGTGAACTGCGCTAGATTTTCAACGGTAAAATACGGACTGCGGAATGTATTTTCCAGAGGTGCGGAGACGTTATTTTCGATTTTTTCAAGCAGCGAAAAAAGTGAAACAGCAAACGGAGATGTCGAAAGCGGCGTTGCCTCGTCGACGTTATAAGGTATACCGTAAATGGGAAAAATCTCGTGAATTAGAGAAGCATACGGATCCAAGTTGTAATACGTGAGGCAGATTCGATGTTGAGAAGATGAGCATCTATCGAGCATTCGCGCCTTGATTACTTCAGCTACGGCTTCCACTTCTTTGACGCGGTCTCTTGGTTTCAAGAGCGTAATCCGGTCAGCAAGATTGAGTTTCTTAACTGGTGGTTGCCCACATCTAGGTTTCCGGAAGAGATTTCGAGAAATATGCGGAGTCAAAACCGAATTCCGTGAAGGTTGAATCCTCGACTCATCAACTTCATGAAATCCTAACTCCAGGAATCGGGTATAGCTCTGTTTCGCATGTCCATAGAGAGTGTTATGCTGAGTGTCCCAATCAAAAGTGATGTACATGACCAGCTCCGGAATCCGAGCTATGCCTTCAAGAATCGACGGGTTTGCGCCAGCAGGAGCATCCATTCCTTCGGCGACCACGAACTCTACATCGGGAAAACCTTTGCTCATCAACCCAGTCCCCCGATTTGCCTCCTCAGCTAGTCGATTAGCCACCGCCCTATGTGCATCTGCGGAATCAATCCATTGATTGCCGAGTCGCTCAATGTAGGTTTCGTAAATCTTGATAAAGTCTGAATTTGCCATCAGGTGTTTGTGCTCGAAATCCGCAGAATCTGACTCAACTTGAGAGGCATCAATACCGTCTGTTTTAAGTTGGTTAATTGCATCTAGGAGTTCTATAAGTGTTTTTTGCGGGAGCGGGATTTCAGGCTTTGATTTCAGAGAAGGAAATTGTCCACCTTCAACAATCTCACGCAACCAGAGCATCTGGAGTCCTCGCGAAATGGGAGGTCGGATGCCGATGTACCTTGATAACCGCTTCACGAGATGCTCGAGTGTATATATTTTTAATCCGGCTACGGCGCGACGAGAAGCATGTCCCAAGCTTTCACGTTGTCGCTGGAGACGCGCCTGTTCAGTGGAAACGATAAAAAGCAGCGTATTGCCATTTCCCTTTTCAAGGCGTTTGAGGATTACATCTTCAATTGGGAGGGAGGTTTTCCCATTGGTTAGAACCATTTGCATAGGTCAGAAGTTTAAAGTGGCAGGGATGTCAAACTACGCGCCGTGGCTCATAAACTTGGGCCAAATCTTTTTTTGGTTCAATGCACGTTTTGGCAGACGATTTACTTGTTTCTAGGGCTAGAAATTGAAACATGGCTTGCATCCGTCATTCATACTTCACAACGATGCCTTGTGCCTTTCGTGTCTTTGGTTAGGAGTTTATCATCTCCCACCCACCTCTGCAATTGTTTTGTACGAGCTGTGCCGAGGAGTTAATCCGTGTAAGCGTTCTAGCAGGGTGGAACGGAGTCTAGATTCACTTAACGGATAACTATGCTGCTACTGAATACTCAAAGCGCGGTGCACGAGCGACGCGATCGAAGTGTCTGCTGGATTCCAGATTTCAAGACAGGCGAATCATCGCAATTGACACTGGGGGACGACCACCGTAAAATGGGGGACGCTAGATAGAAACTCCAGTCTTACATAATCCGGTTGTCTAAATTGACTTGGAGCCTCCGTGAATACGAAATGGATTGAACCGCTAATTACGTTCATTTACCCGGCCGCATGCCGTGAATGCAAAAACATGATCGGGATTGGTCAAGTTCCATACATCTGCGATGAGTGCTGGGCAAAGATTGAGTGGATCGAGCCACCGTGGTGCCAACGTTGCGGCATTCCCGTGGGCGCTCATGATGCTCCCACGATAAACTCACCCGTCATTTGTTCTGAGTGTCTAGCCAATCCGCCACCATTCGGCAAGCTTCGGGCTGCGGCGTTCTACGAACCAACTTTGCGCGAGGCTATTCATCTACTGAAATATGAGGGGAAACGCGTTCTCGCTAAACACTTGATTCAATTGATGCAAAGTCATCTACCCGGTGATTCCTCGGGAGCGGACTACGATTTGCTGTTGCCCATACCCTTGCACAAGAAACGATACCGGAAGCGGCGGTTTAATCAGTCAGAACTGTTGGCGATTGCCGTGTCCAGCGTCTGGAACGTAGCGGTCCGAAAGGACATCTTGCTACGAGTCAAAAATACAGTTGCACTTAGCAGGTTAAATTCGCAGCCCGAGCGGGTCGAGACTATTAAAGGTGCCTTTGATGTGCGCTTTGGGGAATCGATACAAGGCAAACGTCTTTTACTGATCGACGACATCTTTACGACCGGTGCTACTATCGACGAAGCGGTTCGAGTTTTGCAACCGGCGAATCCTGCCACTATAGACGTCTTGGTGTTGTGCCGCACAAGGGTGCATAACGGTAGTCAATCCTCCAACGGCAGACAATATTTGAAGCAATCGTAATCATTTCGTTTTCTTGATCTGAATAAAATTACAAGGTGAGATGGCGACGACCCTCAGCGAAACAGAGAAGGTTTTCCGTTGAAGAAGGTAGATTTGTGGGTGAAGAACATTGGCTAGAATGAAAATTTGTTTGACGAATGCAAGGGTTTTGTGTGATAATTTCACCAAAATGTTTCGTAATAAAATTCCCGTTCATCACGTGATGATCTAGAAACAGAAGCCATTGACGGTGTGGAATTTATTTTCAGGTTGAACATCAGTCAGTTGTCTTCGGATGGCGAATTGCTGCTCGCGGTGCGGCAGGGGGAATGGAAACGAATTGGAGGATTTTGTGAATGTCGGTGAGAGTTGGAATAAACGGTTTTGGTCGAATTGGACGTAATGTCCTCCGAGCTGCACTTCATAACCCAGATTTGCCTGTGGATGTTGTTGCAATTAATGACCTGACGCAAGCGGATACACTCGCTCATTTACTCAAATATGACTCGGTACACGGAATATTGCCGGTTGAAGTCGATTCGACCGAGAGCGGCCTAGTAATCAATGGCAACATGGTTCAAGTATTTGCCGAACGTTCCCCGGCGAATCTTCCTTGGTCAACAGTCGGTGTCGATGTCGTGATTGAATCAACGGGGTATTTTACTGATCGAGAAGAGGCAGAAGTCCACATCACGGAAGCGGGCGCTCGAAAGGTAGTCATCTCCGCGCCGGCGAAAGGCGCCGACATCACAGTCGTGATTGGCGTCAACGATGATAGGTACGACAAAGAGAAGCATCATGTTATCTCTAACGCTTCATGTACGACAAATTGTCTTGCGCCACTTGCCAAGGTCTTGCATGAGAACTTTGAGATCCTCAGCGGGTTGATGACGACGGTCCACGCATACACCGGCGACCAACGCGTACACGATTTTCCTCATGAGGACCTGAGGAGAGCTCGTGCCGCTACGCTGTCAATGATTCCGACAACGACTGGCGCAGCGTCGGCTGTGGGACAGGTGCTTCCGGAGTTGGACGGTAAGCTTGACGGATTCGCTATTCGCGTTCCAACAGCGAATGTATCTGTCGTTGACCTAACTGTCGATTTGGAGAGAAAACCAACGGTTGATGTTGTCAATGCTGCCATAAAGCAGGCTTCAGAACGCGAGTTGAAAGGCATACTGGGCTATTCAGATCTTGATCTTGTGTCGAGTGACTTCAACGGCAATACCCTCTCTTCAATCTTTGACGCCCCGTTTACAAAAGTCATCGACAATGGGCTGGTCAAGGTATTGTCATGGTATGACAATGAATGGGGTTACTCGAACCGTCTCCTTGAATTGGCAACACGAGTGCTTTAGATAGGAGACGATTGGTACGTGAGAACTCCTATAGTAGTTGCCAATTGGAAACTCAACAAGACTGTTGGTGAAGCCATCAGGTTTGCCTCTGCACTCAAGGACGCGGTTTCGGATGTTGGTGGCGTTGAGATTGTTGTGGCACCGGCTTTCACCGCACTGTCTTCCGTGTCTTCCGCTTTGGGCGAAAGTAACGTTCATCTCGCCGCCCAAGACGTTTTTTGGGAGGATGACGGCGCCTTTACGGGAGAAATCTCGCCCGCGATGCTTAAAGACGTAAGTTGCGAGTACGTGATAATCGGGCATTCAGAACGACGTCAATTCTTTGGCGAGACAAATGAATCGGCTAACAGGAAAGTCAAAGCCGTGCTGTCAAACGATCTGAAGCCAATTCTCTGTGTTGGTGAGAACATTGAGGACCGAGAGGCGGGCCGGACAGAATCGGTAATCGAGAATCACGTTAGGAACGGACTCGCGGGCATTCCACCGGAGGCGCTACCATCAACCGTCATTGCTTATGAGCCCGTCTGGGCAATTGGTACCGGGGTGACGGCGACACCGGATGAGGCGCAGAACGCCCAGAAGTCTATCAGATCACTGTTGTCAGAGATGTACTCGGCTGACTTGGCATCCGGCGTTCGGATCCAGTATGGAGGCAGTGTTAAACCGGATAATATCTTAGAATTGATTGCGCAGCCGGATGTGGATGGCGCGCTGGTTGGCGGCGCTAGCCTGGAAGTTGAGACCTTTGCGCAAATTGTAATATCGGCGAACAAACAATAAGCATCAAACACCTGAGCCAAATCTTTATGGAAAAGAGAGAGTCTAATGGAAATTATTGTTGGAATTGTGGTCGTTCTTTTTGTCCCTGTCTGTGTGTTATTGACAATTAGCATTTTGCTGCAGGATAGCAAAGGAGAAGGGCTTTCTGGAAGTGCATTCGGCGCATCAGAGATGCAGTCCCTTCTCGGCGGACAGGGTGCTGCTACGTTCCTATCCAAGTTGACCACATACGTGGCAATTGCGTTCATGATTATCGCGCTATTTCTCATGCGCTTTTATGGCGGCGGGAATAGCGGCGTACTTACACCCTTGGAAACGGAGTCGGAACAGACCGAAGTATCCGCGGTCACGGGCGACGATGGCGGTGACATCGTAAACGACGAAGGCGTGACAACCCAGACCGAAGAGGCTGATGAGACCGTAGACGAATCGTCAGGTTCTGATGAAGCGGAAACAGCGCCCTCTAGTGAGTAAGAGATTGGAAAGTAAGGAGAGGTTGGAAATCTATTGGCTGCCGACATGCTAACGTAGATTTTATTTGACTTGGATTGTTCTTGTTATTTCTCTTGGTGAGCAATCTTGCCAATTTCTGATGACACCCTTCTTCAGTATTCATGGACAGTCCATCCGCTGCGAGATAACTGGAAACGAACTACACTTCTACTCATCTTTCTCGCTCTACTGTTTTCCGCGGTTTACCTGAGTTTTCAGTCTATCACCGTCACCATTCTTTCAGCAGTCTGTTTAGTCTGTTCACTATACCGCTATTTTGTCCCTGCCCGTTATGAATTTTACGACGATCGGGTCGTAGTCGTCTCCTTCTCACGTCGATCAATGAAGTTGTGGACCGATTTCCGTAGTTTTTATGCAGATCGCAACGGTGTGTTGCTCAGTCCATTCGCGCGACCATCTCGGTTAGAAAATTTTCGCGGTGTCTATGTGCGTTTCGGACGCAGCAAACGCGATGAGATACTTGATTTCATCCGACGAAAAGTTCGCGCGGATTTAACCTCGTGAATCTCGCGCTCCATCCCACTTACGGACCGGGTAAATCCCTTTCATTACCCCCGGTGCTGAGCTCGCAAGAGCAAGGCGTAGACTGGCATTTCGGACAGCCGCTCGCGTAAATCGCTGCTGCTTCCTGAAGGTCTATACCAAGCAGGTTGGCGAGGGTCGTGAGCCAAGCAAAGACATCGGCGAATTCTTCTTGAAGTCGCTGAGTTTGGCGTGGATTGCGACGAATCTCCTTAGCGAGCTCTCCCACCTCCTCCGCAAACCAAACAAACGTACCCTCCACTCCGCGGGCAGAGTCCTGATCAAAGTAGATATGTTCAATCAATTTCTGAAATTCTTGAACGGTCATTGGCGCAATCAAGGAACAAAATAGGCGAGTTACTGGGATGCCTCTACCGAAGTTTCTCAATCATTGCGAACAGATTTTCCATGCAAATTCGGGACGCCTCCGCACCAGCTTCAGAAAACGTGTTGCCTCCAGGCCGATTGAGCAAATCCTCGTCAAGATTTCGTGCCGGGCGCCAGTGGGTCTCCAGAGAGATGTAGCCGTCGTAGCCATCATCCACTAGTGCCTGAAGTTGGCTTTGCCAGTCAATTACGCCTTCGCCAATCGCCACACACTCTATATTACCCGTCTCTCTGTTTTTGGCTGAATCCTTCACATGGACATGTACCATCATGCTCTTCAAACGTTCGTAGCCGTCGGGATAAGGTGTTTCACCCCATCCCTCGGCGTAAAATTCGTTAGCCGGGTCCCAGATTACGCGTACATTCGGCGAATCAATCTCACGGACAAAACGTTCAGTCAGTTTAGCGGTGGCGAGCGAAGTTGAAGCTTCGTTTTCCAGTCCGAGAATAATACCCTCGTTTTCGGCGATCTTTACCGGTTCATCATAGGCAGAAACAATCTCATCCCATCGTTGCTCAACATCGTCAATTCTCCAAAATGCGAATGTACGAATCAGGTTCGCGTCAAACGCCTTGGCTAATTTAATGCACGCCTGCAGAACGCCGAGGTGCGCTTCACGCTCCTTCATATCATCAATATCACATTTGAGGAAAGGTGATGCAATCCCGACAATTTGGATGTCGGTGCCATCCAAGACACATTTCATCTGGTCAATATCGCGCGGCGTCAACGCCTGTGGCGGCTTGTTCCAGACGGACCGAATTTCAATCGCCCCCAGATTGAATTCTTCAGCAAAGTTAACGACGCTCTGGAAATCTTGCGAAACCTCATCCCCTACGACACTGATTTTGAACATGCTCTTCTCATTCCTAATGGTATGTGTGTTCTTTGTCCGGAAATAGTCCCTGCTTAACTTCCAACCTATAATGCGTTACCGCACGCTTGAGATCTCTACCCAGTTCCGCATACTTCTTGGCGAAGGTAGGATTGAACTGGTCGAAAAATCCCATCAAATCATGAAGGACTAACACTTGACCATCACAAGCCGCCCCAGCGCCGATACCGATTGTGGGGATCCGTGAGGCTGCAGTGATTTCTTCGGCAAGCCGAGCAGGGATTCCTTCAAGAACGATGGCGAAGCAGCCAGCAGCTTCAAGCGCCTTCGCATCGTTTAAAATCTGAGCCGCTTCCGATGGTTTTCGACCATGCACACGAAACGATTCGCTTGTCTGCGGCAACAAGCCCACGTGTCCCATCACAGGAATACCATCCGCAACGATAGCTTTAACGCTTTCCAGCTTCTTACCCTCCGGTTTCACGGCGTCGGCGCCCGCGCCGCGAAGCAGACGGGCATTCCTAACCGCTTCCGAAGGGGATTCATACGCGCCAAAGGGAAGATCGGAGACAATAAGACATTCCGTGTTGCCGCGTGCAACGGCGCGGGTATGATGAAGCATATCCGCCATTGTAACAGATCGGGTGTCTTCGAAGCCTAACACTACCATGCCAAGCGAGTCTCCGACGAGAATGACGTCAAGTTTCGCATCGTTCAAAACCCGCGCCGTTGGACAATCATATGCCGTCAGCATGGCGATTTTCTGACTTGCTCGTTTCATTGATTGGATAAATTCGACAGTTTTCTTCATCTCTGCATTACCATCGTAGTATTCCGACTTTTCTGGGGCTGGGGCTCTTGATCGTGAATATTCTCTCTTCTCAAGTTCGCCATCAACTGCGAATCCCTTCCAAGCTAAACTCTTATTTCAAAATAGCAACGCGACCCACGGATTGTGCCTCATGACCGTTTGAGATAGCATGAATCTTAGAAATGTAAGTGCCGTTGGCAAGCGGTTCACCTTCTTCATCCCTGCCATCCCACATCAATTCGTTGTATCCTCTCTTGGTCGGGGCGTTTTCAAGTCGGCGTATGCGGCGCCCGGAGGTTGTATAGATTGTGATGGAGACTTCATCGGCATCCCGACTTAACTCATAGGTAAAGGTCGTTCGACTTCTTGAGGGGTTGGGGTGGCTGTAATGGGAACGAATTTCGATTGGAGGACTTTTCTGGCTGGAATCGACATCATCAGATCTAATGAGAACACTTGCATCAAGATTGGAGAGCCACGCAATCTCCTGCTCAATCTTCTCAACTACGCTTGCTTCAAGCGTGTTGTTGGAATAGCCAAAAACCGGCACGAACGCTTCAATGGATTGAACAACCGGCAGCATCAGTCTAGACAACTCAATCGCTTTATCAAGTTTTTTGCGAATGTAATTCTCTGTCCCAAATTCATAGCCGATGATTACCGCTTCAACCAGACGTGCACGACTTTCAAAGAACAGTGACCATAGCCGCATGAGATTGACCGTATCACTAAGGTCGGCGGCTTCCTTCGGAGAAGCGGGTATGGCGATGTCTTGCGCCCTAGTTACTTCGTCAACGGCACTTTGCTGTTGGCCTAGTAAACTAGTATAACGCCCAGCCGCATAGCGTGCCGCGTCTAGATCGGGAATTGAGAGTATGTCCTCGACGGCGCGCATTCCTATGATATCCCAGAACCGAGTTGCATACCCTCTAGAGCCGTCGCCATATTTCCCGGTGACAGACATCGAACCCGCATAATCCCCAAAATAGCTAGACAGCGTCCATGAATTTATTCGCAGTGCTTTGAGAACTGGCCGGGCAGCATCCGAACCAATGCGAGTCGTCAAATCGTTTTCGAGCAATTTCACATAATCTACATTAATGTCCCAATTTAATCGTGCACTCAGAACGCGATCCAAGCGCCCAAATCCTTGTTGAGCCCCCTGAACGGTGAATCCTCCTAATCCCGAAACATCCGGGTCGTTTGCCAGCTGGCGCACGCCCTCGGTAAACAGATCTCCTTCAAGCATCCACAGAGGCATAACTTCTTCAACATCGTGCGAAAGCACAATGAAATGATGCCCTAACTCCCCATATATTTTCAGTTGTTTAATCGAAACCTCGGCGTCCGCGACAGGTTCTCCATCTACGCCCCACTTCTGAGAAAAGATTGTCCCTCTTGGCAATTGTCGAATATAGTTACTCTCGGGATCTTTAAGCCAACTCCGGTCATATCCGGTGATGTAGAATTTGAATCCAGGGCGAGCTTCGCGAGCTGCGTTGACAAGCGTAAAATAAAGCTGCCAAAGGAGGTGCTGCCCGCGTTCTGAGCGATCGCCGCACTCCGGGCAATTGCAAGCTCGCGTCTCGTTGCCCCAAGACCGAAGATGAAAACCGGAAAGCGTCGGATAGGTGTACACGATCTCCTTTACTAGCTTGCGCAGGAGATTGTGTACCTCGGGTTTAGACCAACAAAAAGGAAGGTAAGATTCCGTGTTTCGAGATGTGCCATAAGCCACCGGTGGTCCAAACAGATTGGGGCGATCCTTTATGAGTGCCTCCGTAGCTTCGCCGGTGACATACATGAAAAGGTATGAGTCAATGCCACGACGGTCGAGCGCATCAAACCGATCTCTCATCACCCGGATACGATCTTGACGTTGCGGTCGCGGTTCATCTTGCCAAATCTCAAACTCGTCGGAATCAATATACTTGAACGCAGTACCTAATCCGTCGTCTATCCCGGTACCCGTCCAGACGCCTTCAGCGCCACTCATATTGATTCGATTCCTGGCGAGTTGGACAGGGTCTTCGGTTTCCAAAACTGCTCTGACGGGATAAAAAGGACGTGATTTCTCGTCAAGATAAGGGAGATTCAAATTTCGCGAATTAATCACGAGGAAATCAAGGTGAACGGGCGAAAGCCCCGTCAACGATGCAATGCACGCTTCAACGAATCCGTATGCCCCGTGAATAACACCTCGCTCGGTGTATGCACCGATTACAAGAATGCTTCCCTCATCAGAATGAACGGTCTTAATCTCATATCCTTCTATTCCAAGATCAGCGTCTAATTCTACCGATAAAGCGTCGATTGTGGGATTTGAAGTTGGCGTACCCAGTACAACCAAAGTTGGCGTTAAAGTCAGTTCAAGGTTGGTAACGATAGATAGCTCGACTTGAGTGAAACTATGGATAAATGACTGAATCTCCAGGGCAGCAAATTGTTCTTGTTCCGATGCGGCGTGGCCAATCTGAATGGTTGCCATCGCCTGTCCCGACCGAACAATAGGAATGTCCGCTGCGACTGTGGATCTTGAGGAAATGCACAAGACAATGAGTAAAATTATGAGTTGACGAACCGCGGCACCTCGCATGGAATGAAATGGACCAATCGTTGATGTAGAGTCTCAAATAGAATGCCTGAAAATCGAGCCCCATTTGGTGATAGCATAGCACGATCGGAAGGGGAAAGGCAACGGAAAAACGGAACACGGTATGCCATCATTCTCGCTGCGTTAAACTTACTTTTAGATTGACATTGTGGGGTGTGCCGATATAATTGGCATAGGCTCGGTGTCATGTGCGTGATTGGTTGATTGGACGAGTGAATGAGTATTGTGAACAGCCAAAAACCTTAGTATTCAAGGTTGATGCTTTCCAAAGATGGATGCCATTACCACATTAAGGTTCGCAGGTTTCATCCGTTTGGATCTCCTCTTTCCTCTTACGACTCTATTACCAAGGCGATACATGCCGGTCGAGAATAACCAAGATGTTCATACTGTAACATGAGCTAAATTTTCCATCAGTGAGGAGTCTGTATATGTCAACAGTTCAAATCGGTATGATCGGTTGCGGCGGCATGTCCGGCAGCCACGCCCACCGATTAAAAGTCAATCCTGATGTCCAGATTGTCAGTGTTTGCGATATAAACACAGAAATCACCGGTCGTTACATTGAGAACAACCTCAAAGAAATCGAGCCGCGTCCTAACGAGTATGATGACCTGGGACGAATGCTTAGCGAGACTGGACCGGATGCAGTGGTCATTGTTACTCCGCACGCACTTCACTTCCAGCAGGGAATGCAGGCTCTTGATGCGGGATGCCATGTCCTGATGGAAAAGCCGATGGTTACGGCTGCCGATGATGCTTACGCGCTTGCCAAGAAGGTTGAGGAGACCGGAAAGGTCTTTGTCGTTGGTTACAATACGCCCTGTGCAGCAAACTTCTACTACATACGGGAGTGCATTCGCAACGGCGATTTTGGTAAATTGGAACTGGTAACCGGCTACCTTACACAGGATTGGAAAGGCATTACCAAGGGCACGTGGCGGCAGGACGCACAACTCGCTGGCGGTGGTCAAGCATACGACAGCGGAGCGCATATACTTAATAGCCTATGCTGGTCGGTCGAGTCGAACGTTGCAGAGGTCCATGCTTTCTTGGATAATCAAGACACACCCGTGGACGTCAATTCGTCCATTAATATCCGATTTGAAAATGGTGTTCTTGCCGGGATCATGATTAGCGGCAACTGCCCAAGCGGGGGTTCCCACATGGCGTATGTCTTTGAGAATGGGCGGATAGACGTGGATGGATGGGGCAGTTCTTGGATTCAAGTGTGGGACGGCGCTGAACGCCTCGATTCGCCGCCGATTACCGAGGAGATGAATGCAGGTTCGCCTGACGACAATTTGATTGATGCAATCTTGGGGCGCGCTGAGCCGCGTACAAGTGCTCTGAACGGGATCATTCAGTGTGAATTGATGGACGCTATCTATGAATCAGGACGAACCGGGCAAATTGCGCGTCCGACGCGCCGTTAGGTGCAACGGGTAGCGCAGTTCACTCAACTTGTGGGGTTTGACGACGAAAGTTTCGGCGAGATTTGGTTTCAGAAGAATCTCTCACGTCCTTCGGTGAACGCCTCACGATTGAGGTTTGAATAGCAAACATCCGCGGAATTCCGACATTCGCGACGGTTTCATGCGCTACATGTTTTCTTTGTTAAGCCCTCTGATCTCATGGTAAAATACGAGAATCGGAGTGTTAGATGAAACCATATCGACCGTCTGCGTTAAAGGGTGTCGTCGGGAGATGCTTCGTGGCGGATCGACGGGCGGCGTGGACGAGGCGATCCGAACCTATTGAACGGTGCAGTATAACATCCACGGCAACACTTAAAACTCGTACCGGCACGAATATTTGATGAGAATTGCGATCATGGGTGGGACTTTCAATCCCATTCACTACGCACATCTGTTGAGCGCGGAACAAGTATATGACCGGTTGGACTTCGATAAGATTCTCTTCATTCCGTCCGCACGTCCGCCGCATAAGGATGACGGCGAGATTATTGACTCGGAGCATCGCTATAAAATGGCGCTCTTGGCAACATCGGACAATGCCCATTTCGACGTGTCGCGAATAGAATTGGATAGAACGGGCCCCTCATACGCCATTCAGACCGTAAAGGAACTTCAAACGCTCTATGGGAGCGGTTGTGAATTGGCGTGGATTATCGGAGCGGATTCCCTGATTGAGTTTAAGATTTGGAAGAATTTTGACGAACTGTTGGACATCTGTCATTTCATAGCAACCACGCGCCCAAATTACAATCTAGACAACGTGCCCCCGACGCTACGCAACCGCGTTCAAATTTTTCCAATTACCGGGGTCGATATTTCCGCGACCAAAATTCGCCGGCACGTCAGAAAGGGATTGTCAATTCGATACTTGGTGCCAGAGACAGTCCGGCAGTATATTGACCAGCACAAACTATACCGGTGACTTGGGGCGAGTTGGTGAATGGAAGGACATGGTTCACAATTCATGAGAAAGCACGAGCCGAAAGGAAGATTGGAAGGATGGGAGAAGAGAAGATTGAGGGATTGTTTTCCGATCTGTTTTGGGCTATTGGAGGCCGATGAAAGCGAAGTGCGTGTCCTGCTGTTTTGTGAAAAACCGTGTCATCAAGAGAACTAGGTTTTAGGTGAAATGAGCGGGCGTTTCAAGGGCAGGGGGTTATCACATTGAAACATAAATGCAGCATCTGCGGGCAATCTTTCGAGTTTGAATATGAAAAAGGCAAGGATCTGCCTGCGCATTTTCCGTTCTGCAGTACCCGGTGTAAAGCAATTGACCTAAACAAATGGCTCAACCAAGAGTACCGGATAAGCACCGAATTGGCTAACACGAAATTCATGACCGAACAGGAGCGCGAGGTGTTTGCGCGGCTTTTGGTGGAGACGGGCGAGGTTGACGAATTGAGTGATGAAGATGAAGGATGACAACACCAGCGTATCCGATCTGCTCGCGCATCCCAAGAGCATTCAGATTGGTGCGTACCTTGAAGCTAAACTGGAAGATAAGCGTTACCGACATGTTCTATCCGTGCGTGATATGGCGCTGGAGTTGGCGGTCAAACACGGCGCGGATCTGCAAAAGACGAACCTTGCTGCAATGTTGCACGATTGCGCGACGTGGATGGACACGCGTCAGCTGTTTGAAGCTGTCGCTGACTACCAGATTCAACTTGATGAGTTTGAACGGATTAACGCATCCCTGTTACACGCACTCATCGGAGCTGAACTCGCACTTGATATTTTCTCCGTCGGCGATGAGGAAATCCTCAGTGCGGTTCGAAGCCATACCAAGGGCAGCAAGTCAATGACGTTAGTTGACAAGGTTTTGTTCGTGGCGGATTTCTCCGAGCCGAATCGAACGTATCCGGAGGCGGGTGCGGTTCGGAAGATTGCCAACAAAAATCTTACTCAAGCGGTCTTTGAGGTGGCACGGTTCAAAATCTCTAATCTCCTTGACAAACGGAAAGTCATCCATCCCGATACCCTCGCCGTCTACAATGATGCGTTGCGCGAGATTGAAAATTCACGAGTTGCGAATGAAGCTTAGGAGGAAGCACCTTGGCAAAATATCCTACCGTGGATATCGTACAGGCGGCAGTTAGTGCCGCGCTAAACCGACGCGCGCGTGATCCTGTTATATTGGATCTGCGGGAGTTGGGATCTTTTACCGATTTCTTCGCAATTTGCAGTGGAACATCCGATATTCAAGTCGAAGCGATATCCGACGCGGTCTTGGACGAGTTGGAAGAGAAATGGAACGTGCGGCCATGGCACCGTGAAGGCGTACATCAGTCCGATTGGGTCTTATTGGACTATGTTGACTTCGTCGTTCACATTTTTCTTGACGAGAAACGGAAGCATTTCAATCTTGAACGGCTCTGGATAGAAGCGCCGACGATTGAGGTGCCGGAAGTCGAAACTGATGACGAAACAGAAGACGACGCGTATGCTAAAAAAGAGTCAACCTTTTGACCGCTGCGGGCGCCCGTAACTTGACTGATGCCGGCTAGCTATTGAATCCCTCCACCGTCCCAACCCCTTAGGAACTTGCGGCTTCGCCATCTCTCATTTTGAGATAAATCGTAGGACTTCCTTCCATTAGTTGATAGTAGTCGTTATCGATTAAAAGTCGAAACCAATTCCTGCTGTTCAGGTATCCTTGCGGCAAGCCGAAAGTTTTGCTATAGATACCCGATCCATCTCTACTACATTTTTGTGATTATTGAGTAATGGATACCCGTCCCCTCAATCATTGACCACTGCCGAAATCGGTAACGCATTCCACACGATAGGTGCCATCAAGCGACCGAATAAGATCAATTGAGCGGATAGCGACGGCGATAGAGATCCTCACGTGATAGAACTCCCATAGAGATCCCAGTACGATAGAGGCCCTTTCCGAGTAGCATCCTCCGTTAACGTGTGGTTGAATTCGGCGTATAACGGCTGCTCTTAACTGTTTGGGTCACGTAGTAACTATCTCAGCCAAGGTGTACTAGCTACCTGGTGCCAGTTGTACCAACAACCAGGACGTAGAAAATGCGAATCAAGCTGATATTGAGATGTCTACTGCTACTGGCGCTAGTGGTTGCGCCGGATAGCACAGCGCAGGGATTCGAGTCGAGAATCTTCTTTTCATCGAACCGCGACGGCGATTGGGACATTTACTCCATGGACGCGAATGGAGATAATCTTGCCCAACTCACCAACCACCCGGCATCCGATCGCTTTCCCGCTGGCTCGCCGGATGGAAGAAGGATTGCGTTCGAATCAGAACGCGGCATTACGGGTGACCTGTATCTGATGGACAGCGATGGCAGTAACGTGATCAGACTCACCCACGACAATTTTGGTGAAGGCCGCCCTACTTGGACGCCGGATGGAACGAGGATTGCCTTTTCGTCGTTCCGTTTTGTCGTTGGCAACGTGGAAATCTACGCGATGGACGCCGATGGAAATAATCTGATAAATCTGACAAACCACAAGTGGCACGATGTTAGGCCGCGTTGGTCGCCGGATGGAAGCAAGATGGCGTTTGTATCCTACCGTGATGGCGGCTTCAATACTCCCCGTCATATTTTCGTGATGAATGCAGATGGAACGGGAAGGCGTAATCTCACTGCCGACACCGCTCTAACGAACAGTTGGAACCCTGCTTGGTCGCCGGATGGACGTAAGATTGCTTTCAACTCGCGGCTTAACTTCAGGGGTAATGACATTTTCGTGATCACCGCTGAAGGAGAAGAGTTAGAACGGCTTACGAACCGGGAGGGTGCCAATATTCAACCAATCTATTCGCCAGACGGGACAAAAATCGCCTTTGTGTCAACACGTGCCGGAGGTTATAACATATATTTGATGGACACCAACGGGATGAACGTTGTCAGACTCACGAAAACTCCTCCCGGTATCGAAAACCTAAATCCTTCCTGGCCGCACGGCGCATTGGCAGTCAATCCAAACGGAAAGTTGCCGATATCTTGGGGAATTCTAAAAGCGACCGGGAACCCGAGATGATGTCAATGGGGCTAGAAGACAGGGCGGGTCATTGATAATCTAGCTAGCGCCGGGACAACACCTAACGGCTGGGAGCGTGTCCAAATAGTCCTTTCACACCCACACAAAACCGGCTACTGTAAGGTTCATTTTGCGTACAAGCAAGGAGGAAAAAAATGCGATTCATCCGCATGCTTGGGACGTTTATCGGGTTAACCGTGATGGTGCTAAGTGCGGAACTGCCGTTAATAGGAGGACTCCCCGCACAGGAGTCACGGATCGCATTTGCTAACCTTGTATTTGACAACTATGAAATCTACGTAATGGACGCCGATGGAGGAAACAGGGAAAATCTGTCAAATCACCCAGTGGATGACATGGATCCGGATTGGACGCCTGACGGGACGAAGATCGCATTTGTTTCCGACAGGAACGACGGCGAATATCAGATCTACGTTATGGACGCCGATGGGTCGAACCAGATTAGGCTCACAGATGGACCGCGGAGGAAGCGTATGCCGGACTGGTCTCCCGATGGGCGTAAGATTGTGTTCGCCGTCCACGATGGGATTAACCATATCGAAGTGATGGATGCGGATGGTCATAATCGTGTGATGCTTGAAAACAACGCTTCGGGACCGTCATGGTCTCCGGATGGGGGTAAGATTGCGTTCGTATCGGGGAGAGACGGGGGCGCCGAGATTTACCTGATAGGCGCCGACGGACAGGGGCTTGAACGTGTGACGCATGATTTCTCGGGTGGGCTCAGTCCCTCGTTTTCTCCCGACGGACGAAGAATTGCATACTATGCCATGGCCGAAGGATTTTGGCACATCTATGTGGTAGATACTGATGGTAATAACCGCCATAGGCTCACGCACAATCAAGAGCATCATTTTCACCCGACGTGGTCTCCTGACGCGAAGACGATTGCATATGCGAGCTCCAATAATAATAACCAATGGTGCTAGTTTGAAATTTGGAGGTAAATAGGCATAACACTCCATTTTGGCTTTGTTTTGGTGCAAAATATATCATGGTCATGAGACGATTTCCTCAATTCTACCGTTAATTTGAGTACCAGTAGTTATCAAATAACGGAAGGAAATCTAGACTCATGACCATAGAAGATTTTACCACAGAATTGTTTTGTTGTGTTGATGATAAACTCTCACAGCGCGGCAAGAATCGTAAGCATAGCCAAGCCAAACTCTATCCGTCCGAAGTGGTTACCATTGCCATGCTCTTTGCGCTCAAAGGCGTGAGCAATCGAGCCTTCTATCGCTGGATAGCAAACAATTTCAAACACGTATTCCCAAGATTACCCCATCGCACTCGATTGTTTCGCTTGTTTGAGGGGTATCGACATCTTATTGACGTGTTCATGGCAGAGCCTTCGCTCATCGGCGTAATTGACACTTACGGCATTGAATTGATTCACCCGCGTCGAGAAGGACGTTCTAAGCGTCAAATCGGACGCAAAGGTATTTCCAATCAACGATGGATTGTAGGTGGAAAACTTTGCCTGCTACACAATCACCTCGGGCTGATTGTCAATTGGGATTGCGACACTGCCAATGTATATGATGGAACTGCTTTTCAACACCTCGTTGATGGGGTCAATGACCAGATGGTTGTGTTTGCCGATGAAGGTTTTGCCAAAGCAGATTGGTTCCCTTCCAACTTGCGTCTGTGCCGACGTGGCGAGTGGAATTCTCGAATGCTGGTAGAGACGATTTTATCAATGTTGACGCTCGTTTGTCATTTTAAGAAAGTCATGCATCGTCGTTGGAGCTACTTCAAAACGCGAGTCGGCTTTACAATGGCTTTGTTTAATATCTTGGTGCAGTGGGACGGCCTGTCGATTGAAGATGATGGCTTTGTCCCTTTATCAATCGCTCAATTCAGCCTCTAAACTAGCACCATTGGTTAATAGACATTTTTTCCTCGGCGCTAAGATTCACTTGATGACCGCGGATGGAAAATATCTTAAGCAACTCAGTAAAGTTGGTGACGGGATAGATTAGACATCTTTCCAAAATAAGCACCCATTTGGCTTGATTCTCCGTTATATCCTTTCAACATCTTCTGTTGTAGAAAGGATACCCATGAGTCAATTTGAAAAAGCAGTAAAGTTGTCAGATGATCAATTTCTGCGAGCGGTTGGTATTGACAAGGCAGCTTTCAACCTTATTTTGGAGCGTGTGGCTGCTTACCTCGAAAACCTTCGAGAAGAACGACCGATGAAGAAACGAGGAAAGAAATCGGAGGTGGCATTGACCGATCGCCTTCTGTTGACATTCACCTATATGCGCCACTATCCAACCTTTGCCAGATTAGGCATGGAGTTTGGTATCAGTGAATCTTATGCAAACAAACTCTATCATCAGATACTTGATGTGTTAGTTAAGGTGCTTTCGCTGAAGAACCGAAAGCACTTATTAGAGAGCAATCTCCAAACCATCATCATTGATGCCACCGAGCAACCGATTGAACGTCCAACAAGAAGACAGCGTGCCTACTACAGCGGTAAAAAAAACCCATAAAAGTTCAATTGATTGCATGTTTGGCGATGTTAGAACTATTATCGGTTGTTTGCCGCAAAGGGAGTGTACACGATTTTAGAATCCTGAAGGAAAGCCGTGTAGCGATTTCTCCTGACACTGAGAAGTTGGCTGACAGTGGTTATCAGGGGATAGCCAAACGGTATGCCAACAGTTCAACGCCCATCAAGGCATATCAGAGCAAGCCTTTGACTCGGGAGGCGAAGCAATTCAACCGACGGTTGGCAACCCAAAGAGTTGCCATTGAGCACATCGTTAGACGGTGTAAGATTTTTCGCATTACCAAAGACATCTATCGAGGCAAACATCGCAACTATGGGAAAACGTGGAATGTGATTGCTGCCATTGTGAACCTGAGATATTGCTCGACAAGTTGCCAAACGGTGTAGTTATTCTAATCTCTAAGATTACTGTAACTACATGGATCTATTTTGGAAAGATGTCTAATGAAGCGCGGGAGGTGTCGAATTATCGTCATACCCCGGCTCAAGTAAAAAATCAACAATGCACAATCCAAAGCCTTGGTCGCACGCACCGGTGGATTTGTCTGCAAAACTACCTCCATTTACACCGCTGACATAGCCCTCTGTCTGCACTGCTGCATAGTACTTATCCGTCTCAACGCACAGTACCGTGCCGTCTCGTCGTACTGTTGCCATTGCTTCAATCCGTCGTCACTACATCGCCCGTTGAAAATCCCCTGTTGTAGCCCGAATCTTTAAGCCACCCCCACATTATCGGTTGCCTGCCTGCGGGTGAAACCGAAAAAACCGAACGAGCCCAGTCAGGTGCGTAGTCACTCTCGGCATCTTTTGTTAACCTTTGAAGGTTTCCGCCATCAACATCAATAACGTAGATGTCTGATTTTGCTCTTTTTTTGTTGGACGCAAAGACGATGCGATTGCCGTCAGGTGACCACGATGGGTCATAGTCTGACATGTTTTCGTTTTTTAGTTCTCGAAGATTGCCGCCATCCGCATCCATAATGTATATTCCCCAGGCCCGATTTCTAAAGGATTCGAAGGCTATTTGCTCACCACTCGGAGACCATGATGCGGACCAATCGTGACTCAGATGCCGTGTTAGTCTTCGATGGTTGCCACCGTCGGCGTCCATCACGTAAATCTCCCAATTCCCGTCTCTAATAGATTCAAAGACAATGTGCTTTCCGCTCGGAGACCATGAGGGTTGATTGTCCCACAAAGGGTTGTTTGTCAGGTTTCGAGGGTTGTCACCATTTGCGTCCATTACGTAGATTTCATCGGTTTCATCCCTCTCGGACTTGAACGCAATGCGCTCGCCACTCGGAGACCATGAAGCAAAGTCATCGGTCGATGGGTTCTTCGTTAGGTTCCGAAGATTTCGACCCTTAACATCCATCACGTAGATTTCAAAGTTCCCATCCCTGTTGGAGGTAAAGGCTATCTGCCCCCCATCAGGAGACCACGCCGGCGCATAGTCCAGCGCATGATTTCTGGTTAGATTGCGAAGTTCACTACCGTCCGCATTCATAACGTAGATTTCATGGTTTCCGTCTCTCTTGGACGTGAACGCAATTTGTGCGTGCGCCTGAACACCTGTTATAAGTAGGACCAGGCCCAAGATGAAAACCTTAACCAGAATGAAATCTCTTAGGCTATATCGCCGTTGCATCTTCCACTTCTCACCTTCCACCTACAATCCGCTGTTTGCCCATCGGGCTGTTGTGATTGCCTCAGTCCTGTGTTGCCAGCTGGGGTATAGTTGGTGTCTTGGCGTTTTCCCCACCCTTGAGCTGCCCCCACATCACAAATTGCTTGCCCGCTGGAGTAATCGAGAGAATCGCGCGGGACCAGTTCGGGTCGTCGTCTGTCTCGGCATTATGTGTGAGTTTTGTAAGATTGCGGTCATCAATATCCATCACGTAGACATCATGATTACCACTCCTATCGGAGCCGAAGGCAATGCGATCACCAGAGGGTGACCACGAAGGGTACCAATCGTCCGCATCATGCCTCGTAAGGTTTTTCTCCGCTCGACCATCAGCACGAATTGTGTAAATTTCAAAGTTCCCGTCCCTACTCGACGTGAACGCAATGTTCTCGCCATCGGGCGACCATGCGGGGCACCAGTCAAGCGATTGATTCTTCGTTAATCTCCGTACGTTCAAACCATCGACTCTCATCACATATATTTCACCTCTTGGCGCGTCTCTACCGGACACGAATACAATGTGTCTACCGCTCGGCGACCATGAAGGATCCCAGTCACTTTCGCGGTGCTTCGTTAGATTTTGAGGATTCTTACCATCAGCATTCATGACGTAGACTTCGGAATTCCCATCTCTGCGGGTATTAAATATAATGCGTTTGCCGTCGGGCGACCAAGAAGGAGACCCGTCACTCCGAGGATGTACCGTTAACCTTTGAGGGTTGCCACCGTTGGCGTCCATTACGTAAATCTCATTGTTGTTATCTCTATTAGACATGAAAGCAATGCGATTGCCGTCTGGTGACAAGGAGGGCGTCCAATCGTCAGCGGGATGCTCTGTTATGTTGCGAGGACTTCGACCATCGGCGCCCATCACATAAATCTCTTTATTGCCATCTCTTTCAGACATAAAAGCAATCTGAGCGTGCGCCTGAGCACCTGCCATAAATAATGCCAGACCCAAAATCAGAATCCAGACTGGTCTGATATATCTCTGCCTATGTTGCAGTTGCATCTTTCGTCCTCCGCTCCCACCATGATCCGCAGTTTTTCGCTTTGGCTGTTGTAATTGCCTCAGAATCTGTTTGAAAAAGAGTTGACAAAGCGATTCTTGGGTGATTGAGTTGCTGCTACCTGTCGCCCCTCCGGGGCTTTTGATGTGTAGTGAGCCGCCGTTACTATACACCTTCCGCCCCTCTGGGGCTTACAAGGAATGATGTAGGGATTCCATTTTAATTTTCGGACAAGATCGATTTCAGCAAAAAATGGCTCTATCTAAAATGACTTGTCAAACAGGATCTCAGTCTTTTGTTGCCAGATTGAGTATAGTTGGCGCGATGCCGTAGTCTCCACTCTTGAGCCACCCCCACATTATCGGTTTCCTCCCTTCAGGGGAAACCGAAAAAGTCGAGCGAGCCCAGTCAGGTCCCCAGTCACTCTCGGGATCTTTTGTTAGTCTTTGAAGATTGCCGCCGTCAGCATCCATCACGTATATGTCAGACTTTATTCTTTTTTCATGGGACTGGAAAGCTATGCGCTCACCATCAGGAGACCACGATGGTCTAGCGTCATACGCATCATTGTTGTTTGTTAGGTTTCGAAGATTGCCACCTTCCGTGTCCATCACGTATATTTCGTTGTTCCCGCCTCTTCTGGAATCGAAGGCAATATGTTCGCCGTTAGGAGACCATGAAGGATTCGAGTTAGGGGCGAGATGTCTCGTTAACCTTTGGGGATTTCCACCGTCGGCATCTATCACGTAGATTTCCCAATTCCCATCTCTATCGGAATTAAACGCAATGCGTCTCCCATCAGGAGACCACGCCGGGCGATAGTCTGGCGCAGGATTTCTTGTTAGGTTTCGAAGATTACTACCATCAGCATCCATCACGTAGATTTCTTTGTTTCCGTCTCTGAAAGACGTGAAAGCAATTTGTGCGTGCGCCTGAAAACTTAGTGTGGTCGACATCAGACCGAAGATAAGAAAAACGACTTGAACGGGATTCAGGAAACTATATCTCAATTGCATCTTTGATACCCTCCTCTTTGTAATACTTTATTATCGCTGAGAAACTTGCACACTACCGCGTGAGACCCCTCAGCATCCGCCGTGCGGTTCGATTGTTCGGGTCTAACCGCAGGACAGTCTCGAATTCGGCAATAGCGGCGGCGCGGTCTCCGATCTTAAGGTACACCGTTCCCAAGGCACCGTGCGCAAGCGGGTCATCCGGCTGAACCTCCAACACGCGATTAAACTTTTCTATCGCTTCCGAGTACATGCGCTTGCCCATGTAGATGACACCACGTTGATGAAGCGCTCTCTTATCGTCGGGATAGAGTTGCAGGATGTTGTCGTACACCTCGGCGGCGTTATTGTACAACTTCGCCTGCCAATAGACCGTCGCCAAGCTGTGCTGCAATTTAATGTCATCGGGCGCCAACCGAATCGCCTTTTGGCAGTGTTCGATACCTTCACGAATCCTCCCTGTCTTTGCATAAAGCACGCCAAGCCCCGAATGGGCGTTCGCTAGATCGGGATTCAGTTCAATGGCTCGCTTGTAAGCGGCAACGGCTTTAACTCTGTCACCCGAGCGTTCATAGACATAGCCCAAGTTGTAATTGCTGTGGATTTCCAAGAACGCTATCTCCGTGGGCGTTTTCGGCGACATGCCTCCTTCCAGGTCATTTTCGTCAATGATAAACAGGGCGTGTTCGAGCGCATTCCGAGCCTTGCCGTATTCATTGGTGCTGAGCAGCACGATACCGTAATTGAACCAGATTTCGGCATCCTTCGGCTTGCTTGAGGCGGCTACGGCAAGTTCCGTTGCGGCATTCTTGAAATCCCCACGTCCCATATAGCGAGTGCCGCGCTCGGCATACCGTTTGGAAGTCACGCCAACCTTTACGACCTCCCACCAGAGCGGGTCATCCATCTCAGTATGTTTTGAGGGTCTGCGCGCCGCTTGGGCGTGACGATTGGCGGCTTCTTTGTCTCCCAATGCCAAAGCCACTTGTGCCATCGCGGCGTGGGCTTCGCTCTGAGCCGGATTCAGTTCGAGGGCGCGCTCCAGATGTGTCCGAGCATCGTCGAACTGCTTGGAAGCCAAGGAAATTTCACCGAGCGCCACTTCCGCAAACGGGTTTTTCGGCTCCAGCTTAATGACATGCAGCAGATGCCGACGAGCTTCTTCGAAGCGTCCCATACGCCTAAGTGCGTGGGCGTGGTTCACGTAAACGGGTGGGTAATCAGGATCGAGCGCAATTGCCTTTTGAAAGGCATCTACGGCAGTTTGAGCGTCTGTTTTGTAAGTACTTAATCCGAGATAGTAGAACCAGCGGAATTCGGCGGGATCGATGTTGGCAGCGCGTTGGTAACATCGAGCAGCTTCGGTTTCCCAGCCGTGTACGAGGTAGACATTTCCCAGATTGCCCCAAGTGTCTGCTTTTTCCGGGGCATCCACCACCGCTTTTTGGGCAGACTCGGCGGCTTGCAGAAGTCTAGGCTCCGATACCAAGACAAGGTCAACCGGTTGGGGTATCCAGTCGGGAATCACTACAGGATTAGGTAGGGGAATGGTAGCAAAGGAGTATTCCCGAATTGTGCCTGTGAGGGCGAGGGTTACGACGATAAGGAGTCGTATCCGGTAGATTCGGTTCATAGGGAAGGTCCGCATCGAACAACCCAGAGGAGATTGGACGACTGGAAAGGCTTGACACCGGCATTGATGCGCCAAGGTATTCGGTTAAGGGAGTTCTCAACGGACTTCCCTACATTCCCTGTTTAATCCGCCCCCAGAACGTCACAACCTTCTCAGTCGGTTTCACAGAGCGCGCGTAGACGGGATCGTACCAGTCAAAATCACCGTGCGGATGCCCGCCGAAGGTAATCTGTTTTATTTCTGCCTTGGCTCTAGTTATATCCGCCACGAACACTTCGTATTTCTTGCAATCGTCGCCGCAACCCCTGTTTGCTTGGAAAACAACGAATTTCCCGTTGGGCGAGACGGCTGCATCGCGGTCATTGCCATCCGCGGGAATAATCTGTTTGCGGTTCTTTCCGTCAGCGTCCATCATCCAGACACGATTGGCGTTCAGGCTGCTATAGACAATCGTCTTTCCATCAGCCGTCCACGATGGGAGGGAGTCGCGCGCATTGGCCAGTCGTAGCCCCTCCGGCCCATCAATGTCCTTCTCTGTTAGGTTTCGTGGGCCATTTCCATTCGCCCGCATCATGAATATGTCATCGTTCCCGTCCCGATTGGAGGTAAAGGCAATTTTGCCTCCGTCGGGCGACCATGCCGGGTATTGATCGCGGGAGTCCGATTTGTTTGTTAGGTTGCGGTTGTTCTCGCCGTTGGCACTCATGACGAAGATATCGTAGTGCCCGGTGTCCTTTGATTGATATGCAATTTTCTCCCCATCGGGAGACCAGTCAGGTTCACGGTCATCGGTGCCAGGATTGTTCGTCAAATTGATTTGGTTGTTTCCATTGGCGTCCATGACAAATATGTCATAATCCCCGCTCCGATTTGAGTGAAAGGTAATTTTCTTGCCGCTGGGAGACCACGACGGTCCCGCATCTACCGCAGGATTGTTTGTCAATCGTTGAGGATTCTTGCCATCAACATCCATCACGTAGATTTCGAAATTCCCATTCCTATTGGAATAAAAGGCAATCTGTTGTTTCGTCGGAGCTTCCGCTTGACCCCCAATCGCAAGCAGAAATGCACCGACTGCGGAGGTTATGCTTAGGAAAAGTAATTGGAAGCGAATTGAAACCGCACGGTGTCCGAAGATCATCTGTCCTCCATTCCAATCACGGAGATGCCGATTGAAAGCATGTGCACACGGTGCGAGAAAAGCCGGTAGGTTTTTGTTTATCCGGGCGTGGGGTGTGAAATGCCCCTAAGAGCTTGTTTGAAAAGTACATTTGTAGGGTGCGCAGTGCGCTACAGAATCAAGCGTTGAAGAAAAGCGGGCTTGTTTTGACTGGTTCTGCGTAGCAGGTTCCATAAATATTATAACGATTCGCTTATCCATTGTCAATCAGAAAGTATGCCGGCGCATTAAGCCAAAGCGGAACTTGCCGAACGCGGGGCGGTGGCACGGTTCAGATATGGGAAGTAGGGCGGGGGATCTCTACCGCGCTCGTTATTCACTCGCTTGCCGGCTATTTTTCACACAGTTAAAGATGGGAATCAAAATGAATGGAGGCGCATTTCTGTTCACCTTTAAGGCGTTTCTTGTTTACCTTTCACACTGGTTTGGGGTATCATATAATTGAAAGTGAGGTGATTTTATGGAAGATTTGCCGATAAATCGGGAAGATAAAGTGACACAAGCGATCAAAGATGATGCCTGGGTACCCGGGGGCGTGCAGCTCGAGAGTGAGTCGCCACTTGCGTTGCGTGTTTTTGCGTTTATCGCGATATGGGATCGGGGCGGTCACTTCGCGCCGCAAGTGAACAAAAGGTGAACGGAAAAACAAGATCGCTGGGTCAACTCGGTAAGTGGTCGACACAATTTGAGTGGACAGCACGGGTCAAGGCATGGGATGCACATGTGGCGCAACAGGCGGCAATCAAGCTGGCGGAACAGGAAACGCGGGAGCTCGAAGATTTCATCAAATCGGATATGGAATTCGCCAAGCTAGTGCGCGAGACCTGCAAGCACGGCATCAATCGAATGAGGCAACGGGACACGATCGACAGTAAAGAGCTCCGCAACTTCACCGCGGCGTATGGCGAGGCGCGGGGCTGGTTGTCGGAGATACTGGAGGTGTTCACGGACGGCGATGAAACCGGGGACTGGCTGTCGGAAATTCGGAGGGGGTTGGCAGATGGCGGCGAAGCAGCGTAAACGTAGGCGCGTCAATTGGAGGCGGGCAAATCATGATTCGGGGCGGTTACGCGAACTTACGGAGTTTGTCGTTGCACTGCGCGAGAAGATAGTTGAACAAGCGATAATCGCCATGGGCGGACTTGCGTGTCCGGATGATGACGAAAATGTGGAAGGTTACAGGGAGGAGGAACAGGCTGAGGCGTACGAAAAATTGTTGAAGATTATGGTGATTGCGATGCGATTGGCACAACAGGAGCGACAGATTTTGGCGTCGCCGGTATTTGAGCGTTTTTGGCGGGAGCGAAACGGGGGGATGTCGTGGGAGATGCCGAGCCGAGAAGTCTGCAACGATTTTGCTTTTGGAGAGCCGTTAAGGCAATTTATCGCTGATTGGCGCACGTGTTCCGTAATGTGCGGTTGGCCGTGGACGTCTGAACACGCCAAGGCGTTGAGCGTGATACTCGGTCAGTTGCATGACGATGAAAGATTGCGCGAACTGCCGAACGAGGGATATCCGGAATTTTAATGGAAATCTGGATCCCGGTCACCGGAATCGTCATCGCTTTCACCGCGCTCTGGTAGAAGATTGCCATTCAGTAACATTACCGGAAAACGCACGTAAATGCCCTAGAATCGATTTTGTATCGTTCTCCAGGGGATTTTACTACGGGATCTCCACCCGTTCTCCCTATCGGTCGGTTGCTCCTCCGCTATTCGCTCAGTTGCTGGTATTTTCCCCGTGTTTGATTTGCACTCTAGCGGAGATTTCATCGTGCGTTCGAACCGTTTGCGGCGCATGGCTACCCGTACCTTGTCTTCGCGATTGCGTTTCAGGGCTTTCAGGTAAATCAGGATGAAAACGGGCACGCTGAACGCGCCGATGGTGTACCACAGGTATTCAATCGGGATCATGTCTTCGCTCCGGATTCAATCTCTGCGAGGTGTTGCCTTGCCCAGTCGCGGCGTCCTCGGTTTTAGCGTCCTTCCAGATTGAGCTGGTGATTGGCAGTGTGGATGCGAGTGAGGAGTTCTTGCCGCGTCCAATGTTGTGCGGCAGCGATGTCAATGGGTTTAGGTTTTAGCATGTGACCATCTTTTTTGTTTGCATTCCAGAGACCTGTTAGAACCTGTTTGAAAAGTCGGCAGCTAAGCCATTTTTCGTCATTTGAAGACAGTTTTTTCATGTTTTTGTAATTGCTCGCTATATACCTTTGGGATCTCTATGGGAGCTCTATCGCGTTCGTTATTCACTCACTTGATCGCTCGCTATCCACTCGCTTGATTGCACCCTACAAATTGTATTTTTCAAACAGGCTCTCAGCGGTCAAAACCGCTGAAAGTGAAATGAATTATCGTGGCGCTTTTATTCCCATACGAATAGATTCGGGAAATACTTCCCGACCACTTACGAGAGACCGTGCTTCCCGCCTACGTGGATGAGATAGATAAGCATAGTAACTTTCAACGAAAAGAAGAGCATGGGCGCATTTTGCGAGAGCACCCCTTTTTCCTCGACTATCGTGTTGACGAGCCGTCGCGCCTTACCTTTTGATTTCCTCGTACGTGGCGAAACCTACCGGGTTTTGAAGGCAGGTTGCCGATGCCGCCGGCACCTCCACTTCGAACGCCTTCAACCGGCTAACAACGGCCGCACATGCTCAAGGTGCGGGCGCAAGATGGATCGTACCATTACATATTAGACATCTTTCCAAAATAAGTATCCATTTGGCTTGAATTTACGTTATATCCTTTCAACATCTTCTATTGTAGAAAGGATATACCCATGAGTCAATTTGAAAAAGCAATAAAGTTGTCAGATGATCAATTTCTGCGAGCGGTTGGTATTGACAAGGTTGTTTTCAACCTTATTCTGGAGCGTGTGGCTGCTTACCTCGAAAACCTTCGAGAAGAACGACCGATGAAGAAACGAGGAAAGAAATCGGAGATAGCATTGGCCGATCGCCTTCTATTGACATTCACCTATTTGCGTCATTATCCAACCTTCGACAGATTAGGTGCAGAGTTTGGTATCATTGAGTCTTATGCAAATAAACTCTATCATCAGATACTTGATGTGTTGGTTAAGGTGCTTTCGCTGAAGAACCGAAAGCACTTGTTAGAGAGCAATCTGCAAACCATCATCATTGATGTCACCGTGCAACCGATTGAACGTCCAACCAAAGGACAGCGTGTCTACTATAGCGGAAAAAAAACGGCACACTATAAAAGTTCAATTGATTGCGTGTTTGGCGATGCTAGAAATAGTATCCGTTATCTGTCGCAAAGGGAGTGTACACGATTTTAGAATCCTGAAGGATAGCCGTGTAGCGATTTCACCTGAAACTGAGAAGTTGGCTGACAGTGGTTATCAGGGCATGTCCAAGTTTTATGCCAACAGTTCGACACCTATTAAGAAATGTCGGAGTGCGCGCTTGACTCCAGAGGCGCAGCAATTCAACCGGCAGTTGGCAACCCAAAGAGTTGGCATTGAGAATGTCGTCAGACGGTGTAAGATTTTTCGTATCACCAAAGACATGTATCGAGGCAAACATCGCAACTATGGGAAAACCTGGAATGTGATTGCCGCGATTGTTAACTTGAGATACTCCTCGACAAGTTGCCAAACGGTGTAGTTATTCTAATCTCCAAGATTACTGTAACCACATAGATCCATTTTGGAAAGATGTCTATTGGATAGCCACGCCGCCTATGCGAATTGGTGCCTGAAGTGCATAAGGCAGCAAAACGCCTGGGAAAATTCTGGGGCTTTTTGAGTGTTGTTGGCGCAATCTTAGCTTTTTTGGTGTTCATTGCCGGACTCGTCCATTTTGTCAAATTTATCTGGGAGTTGTAAGCATTACGCTGGAAAGGAGAAACAAATGAAACGGGAAATGTCTTTAATCCTAATTTGTGTCGCCGTCATTATCCTCTGCACACTAGGTTGCGAGGAGTTACGAGATGGCATTAAATCGAATCCCGATGATGACACCGACAATTCCATCATTTCCATCTCCAAAGATGACGTTTCACCTAATGAAGTATATACAGGGCGTGTGGTCATTACAGACGCAGACGAGAATTGGGGGACTGATGATTATGTCCTACACGCCGCCGCAATAACAGACGATACGTTGCGGCTTACAGTATCCTACGCTGGCGGGTGTGAAACGCATGAGTTCACGCTTGTGACATCCGGGGCCTTCTTGGAGTCGTCCCCGGTACGGCTCGCGATATCCGTCGCCCACAATGCAAACGACGATCCGTGCGAGGCATTTCTAACTGAAGTTTATGACTTTGACCTGACCGGCATCCAAGCGCTCTATCAGGAGGTCTACCAGCAGGCTGCGGGCAACATTATCTTACTCCTTGAAAATGCCTCGAATGGTCAACTTGTCTACCAATTTGCTATGTAGACAGAAATTACCCTAAAAACTAGACAGTTGAATAAGCGATCTATTCGACTAGAAAAATGACCATCAATTGAGCGAAAATAGGGCGCGTATTTTATACTTAAATCTCCTTATTTTCTGTCTAAAGGATGGGGGGTAGGTTCAGAATAGAATAAGGCGCGAGAAGTTTCTATGGCACGGCCGATGCAAACGTGGTATAATTTCTCACGATGCCTTACATTCTGGAGGTTAGTAATGAATTGGGGCATCACGGTACAAATAGCAGCGTTGGTTATTTTGTATGTTGGCGGGATCGTTGCCATTGGGCGCTATATGACCAATACAATTATTACAACATTAGGCAAACGAATTGATGATTTGCGTGCCCAAATGACATCAGACCATGCTGGTTTACAAGCCGATGTTCGCGAATTGCGCCAGGTGTTTGTCACACATATTGGCAATCACGACAAATCTAAGAACCTGTTTGAAAAGTCGGCAGCCAAGCCATTTTTCGTCATTTGAAGACAGTTTTTTCATGTTTTTGTAATTGCTCGCTATATACCTTTGGGATCTCTATGGGAGTTCTATCGCGTTCGTTATTCACTCGCTTGATTGCACCCTACAAATTATTTTTCAAACAGGCTCTAAGCAACACGTCGATCAGTTTTATCATTTTCCGGTCGCTGTATTTCCAGCATGCCTCCGCCCCGTTCAGCGGTATGGACTTTGCTTTATATTCGTGGAATTGTCCGTACCATGCCCTTTTGGCCAGTCACCAGAACCCCTCCAGCATGTTAGTGTGGGCACCGCCATCTACATTCCGTTCGCAGCGATTAACGGTCTATTTTCCATAAACCGTTAAACGAATTTCTAGACACCATTCTCGGCGATTATCAGCACACATGACTCGTTTGGCGACCCTACTCTTATCGACTCACAAGTTATACCATTTCTTCAAAATACAGGTGCATTAATTACGTTAATCAATCAAAGTATCTTGCGTGGAGCGGGGCAAGATCCCCCGCCTACGAAGTAAGTGTATGCACTATTATTCAAGCGAAATGGTATTATCTTGCTAAACTCCGCATCTTTCACACCGTTTTGCGCTCCGAGTGGCGATAACGATCCCGCTCCTTCGCCACTCTTACCCGAAAAGCGGTATCTTCAGCTTCGGATTTACCCGTGCGCGAGGGTTTTCGCGGAACGCCAACCATGAGATCCGCGAGGTCTTGTGGCCTGCTCATTTTATTAGCTCCAAACCCATGCGATGAATTTGTGAACGGCTCTAAGAACGGTGCCTAATAGGAAACTCCAGATACCAATGAATACGATCCAGCAAAGACGTATGCGCCCGAAGCTCTTTCTCCAATTCTTTATCAACACGATCCAGCAAAGACAGCGGTATAATAATTTGGGGAAGAAACATATAACTATAAAAATACCAATGACGAAATCCATCGGTAAATCCTTCTTTTCACTTATCGTAATTCCTCCTATCGACATTCCCGCCGTATTTCATGGTATAGACCAAAAGGTTGGTCATGAAGCGGTGGACGTCGGGCGATCGTCTGTCTCTCAAACTGGCGCGGCTATCGACCTCGGCGCTCTCCATGGCGCATAGATAATCTTTGCGGTTGTAGACGACGGCTAATCGGGTGCCTATGGATATTCCTTTCTGGTAAGTGAACTTGGATGTGCCGATGCGATATCCTCCGGCTTCGTTTGAGCCTCGCCCTTCCCCCGCGCCCGCACCGGACCAGAACACATCGCCCCCTTGCGGCGGTCGGTTCAAGGTATAGTACACTTTATAAATCTCGTGGTTGTGCGGGATGTCTTTGAGCGGATATTCGGGGAATGCCTTTTCCAGTTCCGCTTTGACTTGGGCGGCGAATAAACCATTGAAACCGCAATCGTCAAAGAACAGTGTGCCACCGCGGTCAATGATGTACGCCCGCAGATTCCTTCGTTCTTCCGCAGTGAATCCTTCCACAAGCGCACCGTCTTTGTTTAGACCACGTGAATTTGCGATATCCGTGTCGTGTCCCGTCATGAATACCACGGGCGCGTCAAGAATATCGGGATCGGTGAACCGCAGAGCTCCGCCTTTGAATTTCATATCTGCGCGGAGGCGTGTGTTCTGTTGAAGCCACTTCATGAAACTGGGTAACGCCGTCGGGTCTTGCCACCAGTCTGAGAGCGAATGCTTGAGGCGTATCATGCGGATATGCCCACTGATGTCTTTACCGTCGCCCTCCAGGATTGCGCCGAGTTCGCCGTCGGGCACGGATTCTCGGTGTGCGAATTCCGTATCGGCGATTCCTTCGCCTTCACTTGCGCCCGTGCCTTCAACCATGGATTGCCCCATGCGCCCCTTGCCCGTTCCTTTGCCTCTGCCGGCGCCGCGGCTCGTGCCGTCACCTGCCATATTCCCTTTGCGACCGATACCGGCATCGCCCGCGCCCCGTGTCAACATCGTGGCATGCGGAATAACAGCTTGCTCGGTATCTGTCTTGACCTCTCCGATCGCACCGGCTTGGGGAGCGTCCAGTGACAAGTCCATGCTCTCTTCCACAATCGACACGGAACGGGCTGCGGCAGTCTTGATGTCTACCGGCTTGGCGGTGGGCGTTACCCGGTGCGTGGATAGGGCTTTGGGTTTGATGACGCGCGGCTGGACAGGCTTGACTTCCACCGTTTTGATACGGCGTATCTGCCGAGGAAGCTTTACCCATTCGACCTGAAGTGAATCGGGCTCCATCTCGTGCGTCACAACGAATAGCGAGGCAATCAATATCAAGAGCCCGTGGGCGGCAAGGCTTAGCAGCAGCGCATTCGTTCTGGAAGGTTTATCCGTTTTGCGCATCACTTTCTCCGCAGGTTGTCTAACCAGTGCTTGTGCTTGGGCTTAACATGCTCCAACCAATGCCCGCTTGTTTCGGATTCATCTCGTTTGGGCGGCAACTTCACTCCGCTCAACCAGTGATTATCCTTAGAGGTGTTTTCCACTGCTGCCGGTACTTTCCCCGTGTTCTGCTTTCGCACCGTCGGTGATTTCATCGTGCGTTCAAACCGTCTCCTGCGCAACGCTGCACGCGCCTTGTCTTCGCGATTGCGTTTCAGGGCTTTCAGGTAGATCAGGATGAATGTCGGCACGCTGACCACGCCGATGATGTACCACAGGTATTCAATCGGGATCATGTGACGTCCTCCTATGCGCTCTGCTCCGTAGCCAAAGCGCCCTGGGCTCGGACTTTCGCGACGGCGTCCTCTTGTGTGCCCGTGCCCTTCGTTGAATTGCAGGCTTGACAGAGCAGCTGCAAGTTGTCCCTCTGGTCGGTGCCGCCTTTGGCTTGGGGGATGATGTGGTCGATCGTCAGGTTGCGGAACGGAAAATGATAGTTGCAAATGTTGCATTTCCCCTCCTGCACGCCGTAGAGCTCGTGCTTATGTATGCGGGCTTGCGGCAGCCGGATTTGAGTCGCTTCCTCGCGCTTGTGCGTTGGCACGGGCGGGTCGGAAGTCACGGTGACATCATCGAACGGGTTGAATAAATCGGCGCCTTCGTCAACAATCTCCTGCAGGCGCAACTTGGTGATGTCCTCCGCGGACGGGGATATATCGATGCCTATCCACTGGCGGTTTAACTGCTCCGCGGCGACGCAGGCGGTGGCGCAGCCGCAGAACGGGTCTAGAACCACGTCGCCCGGGTCGCTCGAGGCTTTAATAATGCGCTCAAGGAGCTTCAGCGGCTTCTGCGTAGGGTAGCCGGTGCGCTCCTTACCGGCAGCCACGGGGATATCAATCCACAGATTCCCCGCTTGTTTACCCTTGAAGTCACGTTCATACTTGCGCCTTTCCAATTTCCCGTCCTCACGTATCACGATATTTCCCTTTTCATATTCCTCTTCAAGCCGTGCTTCGCTCAACCGCCAGCCGGACGGATGCGGATTTACAAACCCTTTCCACTCATAACACAAATTCGGACGGGCGCCCATATTTGGAGTTCTCCAAATATGGGCGCTGTCATCGTAGTACCGTTCCCCCGCTCCGTCTACTTCGGGAAACTGGGCTGTACGCTCCGATTCCGACATTTCGCGGTAGGGGGAAAGAGACGCATGTTTCCGGGCAAAAAACAGTATCGTATCCGTCGTAGTCCCCCATGTCTTAGGTGCATGTTGACTGCCTTTCGCCAAACTTGTATGTCTTTGCCATGTGATTTCATTCCGGAAACTTGGCTTACCGAATAACCCATCCATCACCAGTTTCAGGTAGTGGCTCGCCGTCGGGTCACAGTGCAGGTAGATCGAACCGGTGGATTTGAGTATGCGCTTCATTTCGAATAGACGCACCGCCATCGCCATGAGGTAAATCTTCATGGATTTGTCGTAGACGGCTTCGGCGGCTTGGATAATCTGGTAGAGCTCCTCGTTGCGGTCGGCGATTTCGCCGTGCCACTCGTGCTTGATGTCCTCGTCCGTCCAGATGTCCTTGAACTCGGCACCTTCGGCGGGGCTGCCGATCGGGGCTTTGTACTGCCGGTTGGTGTTGAACGGGGGATCGAGGTATATCAGATCGATGCACTCGTCGTTGATGCCGCGCAGGATGTCGAGGTTGTCGGCGATGAAAAGCGTGCGGTTCTTGACGTTCAGGGTGTTGTCGGGGAAATTTTTCGGGGGGGGGGGGGGGGGGGGGCAGATTTGTTGCTTGATTGAGATTTGGTCGATGTGCTAGAATGGCTCATGTCAAATTTCCTTTTAAGAGCCGGGTTGAAAAGTACGATTTGTAAGGCGCGTACTGCACACCCTACAGAATTGTGCGACAAAGAAACCGAGTTTTGAAGAAAACACTCGGTTTCGAGACGCATGACTTAACATCCGCATAATAAGGCTTGTGTAATCTCGAATTTTCACATACTAGTACACGTAGGCAGAAATAGTTAAGAGGTTTAGGCGGTTAAAGGCCTGCCTTTGTACGTCCATTTAAACGGTTTAGCCATCGTTTGATTAATGTAAGAAATAAAAGATAAAATGCGTTGATGTAATTCTTGTACAGAACCGAAGGATGCCCGTTTGAGCAATCGACGAACGAGAATTGAAAACCAGATTTCAACTTGATTTAACCAACTGGTGTGTTTTGGGAGATAAACGAACCTTATGCGATGAGTTTTGTCTTTGAGGAATTCGGATCGACTCCACATTGATTTTAGAATGCCTCGTCTACCTTTTTCTCCCAAATCTCCCTCAATACCACATTGTTTGGCCACTAACCGAACCAGAGATTCGGATTTGTGAGTATTGAGTTGATCGACGATAAATATCCACTCTCCACGGCTATCGCTGTCTATAGTCGTTTGGATGTGGGCTGCAAAATCGACTTCGGTTCGTGTGGGAGCTAGACTTGGGTAAAACACAAGTCCGGTTGCCACTTCAAAGTTGGCAATTAAACTCAAGGTACCATGACGAATGTATTCAAATTCTTGGCGTTCGATAATGCCGGGTCTCATCGGTTTTGTGGGTGCTTTTCGCTCTGTTGCTTGTATACCTGTCATCTCATCACAACTCACCAGGTGAGTGGATTGTTGAGCCAACTCTTGAGCGTGGTGGTATAAGTCACACACTTCCTTCACTTCAGCATCGAACATCTCCTCTTTTTTCGGGTTGAGCCAATATCGACCTTGGTGAGGTTTCAAATCGAACTGCTTTAAAAAAACGCCCCACATGTCGGGGCGAAATCGACTTGACTATACCCCGTTTTATCGACTCATCGGCGAGGTCTGTGGGTGTCCAATGGGTGATGGGGCGTCCACTTTGGGAGGGAGGTTCACAAGCTAAGGCGACAATTTGACAGATTTGCTGGGAACTAAAGGTGGGTGGTGCTCCGCTACGCGCGTTGTCTGAAAGGAGATTGACAATTCGGTTTTTATAATCTTTCTCCGTTTCCTCAACTTCACACGCCGCTAAGTTCTCCGACGCCTTCGCCCATCTCGAACGCCAAGTTCGGACTGTATAACAGCTTACGGCAAGTGTTCGGGCAATCTGTTCATTGGCAACACCTTGATTGGCAGCCAAAATAATACGGCTGCGTCGCACGAGTTGCTGCGAACTTTTCTCTCGACGAACTATCCGCTCAAGTATACTTTCTTGGGTTGGCGTCAACTCAATCAATTCTGGCTTAGGCCCCGGCATGGTAGACTCCTTGTATGCTAAAGTGTTCAAAATCAATTCACTGCACCTCATAAGTCTCAATATTATAACATACCTATAACCTATAAGACAATTACGCTGAACTGTACTAGATATTGGGGGATACCGCCATGAACGAGCAAAAGTCACCTAGATATTGCCGCGAGTCCGATTGATTGACCGATTTTGCCCTTCCATCATTTCTGTCAATTATGATGCGGGATAAGTAGCACCGCAGTTAAGTGTTGTGGACATCATAAGACTGGATTTGTGGTCGAAAACGGAGACATACCGACAAACGCCAAACTTATGTGATACGCTAGAAATCTAGTGTTGGCAAGGGTTTCTTTATGAACGCCCCGTTGCTGCATGACATGATTTTCCTTGGGTAACGGGTGATTTCGATACTCCATACTTTAGTGGGGTGTTACCGGATAACAGCCATCTGAGAAATCAAACTTTTACGTACTCGATAATGCGGATGATAGGCATGATTCTACTCGAAATGACTTTTCAAACAGGATCTAAAGGTTCCAGTGCTCATTGATAGGTTTTTGGTAAGCATCAATTTTGCCATCAACGACATCGTCATAATTGACCACTTGGCCGCAGGTGTTGGACTCGTAAATGGCTTCGCAGATGGCCTTTGCTCGGAGCCCGAGTTCACCGTCCACTTCCACGGGACGATTGTTCTCGATGGCATCTACAAAATCGTAGCATTCAAGCAACACGCCGTCCGTGATACCGTGCGGGAAGAGATTGTCTCGCTCAGCGTCGGTCAAACCCGCCATGTACTCCTTGACCAAGTCTTCCATGGCATACCGCGACCCGTTCTTGAGTATCACCTCGGCACCGTCATGAGGTCCGTGGAAGATGTCGCCATTGTCGACCAAGCAGCCTTCGGTACCGTAATACACAATGTGGGTAAAATCGTGGGCGGGAGCCGCTCTGCTCCAAGTCCAAAGCCCTGTTGTGCCGGACTTGAAATTTATGGTGGCAACCCAGGTGTCCTCATTCTCATCGTTCACCAATACGCCGTCTTTCGTAACTTTGTGTTCGGCAACTTGGCGAACGCGTGCATATACGGTGTCAGGATCGCCGAACAGATAACGAAGGGTGTCACAGTAATGCGCGCCGGAATCCATCACCATTCCGCCGCCGCCCAATTTCAAATCGAGACGCCAGTGCCAAGGGCTCTGCGGGTCCGCAATCAGGTGGCTTGCATGCTGGGAGAAGAACATGGTGACATCGCCGAGCATCTTTTTCTCGTTCATCAACCACCAGGCTGTTCGACGACTGGGCGCGCGTTGAATATTCTCCGCAGTCGCGGCGATTTTTCCGTTTGCATTTGCCGCTTCAATTATCGCGCGCGTAGCTTTAATCGTGATACCGATGGGCTTTTCTACGATGACATTGACCCCTGCGTTCAGGCACTTGACGGCATTGATGTGATGGTAGCAGTGGGGAGTGCAAATATCTGCTCCGTCAAGAGTTTCACCGGCAAGCATGGCATCCGTGTCTTCATACACCACCGGCATCTTCCCGGTGGCGTCATTCACGCGGCTTGCGAAGTCTTCCGCGTTTTTCCGCACCGGGTCACACATCGCAGCCAGTTCAACCTTTTCCGGCGCAATTTCTTGGATGCGAAGATAGGCATTCAGATGTCCGCGAGCCATGCCGCCGCATCCGATAATTGCAACACGAATTGCCATGAATGGACTTCCTCTAACATTCGGGCTGATTTAGCCACCGCCGTTGAATATTGATGCGGCGCGCAATCTAATACCTGTGGTTGACACGGATTCACTCGGTTCGGATGTCGCTTTTCTTCCACACCTGTTGAATAATGTCAACAAACCACATTAAAACCGGATTTCCTCTTGCCGCGTCATGTCTCCAACTCGACCACCCACTTTACTCCAGTGAACAGAAAGCCGAGAACTCTCTTTTCCACGTTTTATCGAGTGTGCAGTAGTCAGGTAATACCATTTCTCTAAATTGTCTGTGCATAAATAGTGTCAATCAAGTCGTTCCAAGACGGGGCAAGATGCCCCGCCTACGGAGAAATAGATGATAGTACCCATAAATCATATGCACTGTCATGCAAGCGAAATGGTATAACTACCTAGTGCGTTTTAATTCGCCCCACGTGATGGCTAGTTTGTCCGAAGAATCTTCAACAGCGAGAGCCTTCGCTTTTTCATAATTCCTCACAATCTCAGCCGGAGTTAGGGCTCTGTTGTAAATCTTGACTTCATCAATCACTCCCTCAAAGCCTTCTGGGCCGCCCCCGCCCGTCATAGCCCCGATGGTGAGATCTGTCGGATCAACTATAGGGGTACCCGCCCAAGTTCGCTTGTTTCGCAACTCGGTGTCCACGTAGATGAGCATTTCTCTGCCGTTGTAGGTGCCGACGAGGTTATACCAGACGTCTGCTTCAAGGGGGTTCTTCCTAGTGCTTGACGCGATGAAAAACCCGCCCGTCATTTGCGCGGAAACGCTCTGGCTGAACTTTTTCCAGTCTGTATGGTGCCAGGTTAGAGCGTAGTTGGCGCCACTGACGCCCTTCGTCAAAATTCGGCTATTCTTTTGTTCGTTTGCCACGTCGTCAGCTTTGATCCAAGCATCAACCGTAAAGTCTTTGAGTTCCAATTCCTTGGCGCCGAATATTTCAATATATTCGCTGCCGTCAAATTGCATAGCATTCCGGATTATGCCCTCAACCATTTTTGGATTACCTTTTATGGCTCCATCGTTTGTGCGGACAGCATCTTTAATCTTGCCTTGGGTGATGGCATCAAATGCCCATCGTCCTACAAGACCTTCCGATATAAACTGCGCCTCTGCTACTGTTCCACCGCAAATGGAACCCGCAACAATCGCCACGGCGAGAAGTAGCATTAATGATTTTTCGTTCAACATTTGCTCTCCTTTCATGTAATTCTGAGATGATTCAACATCTACGGCAATTCCGATGGACTTTGGTGAATTTTAACAATCGAATGGATTTTCGCCTACTCGTATATTGGAATGGGGTAACAGCAGAACGCGGTACTGAATAGACTGTTGATTATGGAATTTTCGCCGGATAGGGCAAACCCATCTATCGCACACGTTTTATGCTTCCCCACGTGACAGCGAGTTTTGAAGCCGCTTCGACGGCCTGACCGCCCCTAGATCTGAAGTTTTGCTGAACCTCCTTGTCGTTCAATTCCCGGCCATAGAGGAGGACTTCGTCGATTGCACCCGGAAACGTGCACACTGGGCCACAGGGAATATCATCGCCGATGATAAGGGTGTTATTGGACTGGGTCGGTACGGCGTTGCCGAATTCAAATCGCTTCCCATCCTTGTAAAATATGACCAAATCCGGGGTATATATCACTACCGTGTGTTGCCACACATTGAAGTCTGCTCTTGGTCCCGGCTGCCAATCGCCTCCTTTACCAACCTGAACCTCCCATTTGTCGTGGCGGTAGCCGTATCCCCGGTCCCAACCGCCGTCGTCGCCATTCATGACCGACCCCCAAGCGACATGCCTCTTGTAAGGTTTTGCCCATGCCATCATGGTAAGATTTTCATATTGCCTCGAAGTAATTTGTAAGCCGGTGTCAACAAAATGTCCGTTTTGGTTTCCAAATTCTAGCGCATCCCCAAATTTCCCTTTTACGCTCTTGATTGACGCGCCGTTTATGGTGGCATCGTTGTTTCCGGCAAGGTCTTCAACCTTGTCCCCTTTGATGGTGTCATCGTCAAAGGACCAGTAACCGATCAGACCCTTCCGGACATTTTGAGCGTCTGCCGATACAATTGCCAACAGCGTCACTGAGATTGACACTGCAAATAGCACACTAATGGTTTTGGTTGTAATTTCAATCATTGGTTCTGAATCGTCATCAAATTGATGAGCGAAAAACTCTTGCTCTTACACAGTCGAATATCAAGGTCTCGTCCGAGCAATAAACTGCGCTTCAACGGAGATGTACCGTTACAAAACACATTCTATCACAAGGCAGCCGGATAGATACGCAGATTTGGAACGCCGCAAATAAAGAAACTCCACGTCGCAAGAAAGGTGAGACCTCTCTCGCAACGTGAAGCAAAAGGATATAGACTTGATGGCTCGATCTTAGCGTAAGGTTTTAATCTCACCCCAAGAAACGGCGATTTTACCGGTACTCTCCACGGCGGTGCCACCTTGGTAGTTCTGCTGCACCTCGGCGTCAGTCAGCTCGCGCCCGTAGACACGAACCTCATCAACAGCGCCCGGGAAGGCACAATTCGGACCGCAAGGCTTGTCGTCGCCGATCATGAAAGGCTGGGTCGATTCGGTCGGATCCGCTTCGTCGAATTCATAGCGATCGCCATTCCAATAGAAAATGACGAGATCCGGCGTATAAATCACAACCGTGTGCTGCCATGTATTAAACACGGTTTCAGGACCTGGCTGCCAATCGCCGCCCTTGCCAACCTGAATTTCCCACAAATCTTTGCGGTAGCCGTAACCTCTATCCCAACCGCCATCGTCTCCGCCAATCATGGCTCCAAAGGCTTCGTGCTCCATATACGGATTCGCCCAAGCTTCCATCGTCACGGATTCGAACTCATTCGAGTTAACGAGTAGATTGGTCTCGGCAAAATGCCCATTTATGCCATCAAATTCCACTGCTTCATTCACTTGCCCTGGCACATGCTTGATAGGAAAGTTGAACACGGCATCGTGATTACCGGCGAGGTCATCGCACGCGTCGTTCGAGCATGTATCTGCATCGAAAGGAATATAGAGTTCCAGTCCATCCGTAACGTGTTGAGCAGATGCCAATGAGGTGTAACCGGCAAAAGCAACTGTCACCGACACGATAAAGAGAAGTGTGAAACTCTTGTGAAACGCTGAATGTCTATACACAGTTTTCCTCCTTGGAACGTTTGAGTTGTGAAGGGGAGATTCCCCATTTAGATGTCTGCCTGAGCCTTTCACCTGTGGAAAAATCTCCAAACGGAGGGACTTCGGCATAACTCGATCTTACCGTAAGGTTTTAATCTCACCCCAAGAAACGGCGATTTTACCTGCACTTTCCACGGCGGTACCACCTTGGTAGTTCTGTTGTACCTCGGCGTCGGACAACTCGCGCCCGTAGACACGAACCTCATCAATAGCGCCCGGGAAGGTACAATTCGGACCGCAAGGTATGTCGTCGCCGATCACCAAGCTTTGAGTCGACTCGGTCGGATCCGCCTCGTCGAATTCATAGCGATCGCCATTCCAATAGAAAATGACAAGATCCGGTGTATAAATAACAACCGTGTGCTGCCATGTATTCAACACGGCTTCGGGGCCCGGCTGCCATTCGCCGCCCTTGCCAACCTGAATTTCCCACAAGACATTGCGGTAGCCGTAACCTCTATCCCAACCGCCGTCGTCTCCGTTCATTACGGATCCCCAGGCTTCGTGCGCCTGATACGGATTCGCCCATGCTTCCATGGTCACGGACTCAAACTCATTCGAGTTTACGAGCAGGTTGGTCAATGCAAAATGGCCATTTTCGCCATCAAACTCCACTGCTTCATTAACTTGTCCTGCCACATGCTTGATAGGAAAGTTGAACATGGCGTCGTGATTACCGGCGAGATCATCGCACGCGTCGCCCGAGCAGGAATCTGCATCGAATGGAATATAGAGTTCCAGACCATCAGTAACGTGTTGAGCAGATGCCAGTGAGGTGTAACCGGCAAAGGCAACCGTCACCGACACGATAAAGAGTAGTGTGAAACTTTTGTGTAATGCTGAATTTCTAGACACAGTGTGTCCTCCTTAGTAAGTTTGTGATTTAAATGGGAACTTACCCATTTAAATGTCTGCCTGGATCACCCACCTGTGGAAAAATCTCCACACGGAGGGACTTCGGCATAACAGGAATCGACTATCACTGTTCATGATAGTCTGTTTTAGGAAGGGTCGAAGACCCTGCCAAATCGGTAAGAATATGGGCAAGAATTTATAACCTCCAGATTTTACTCTTCCCTCATATTCGCGTGAGATACGTAATATTCAAACAACGTACTATATCTGAATTCTGTTACAGTATAGCCAGAACACATTTCGCGGCGCCGCTCAACCGATCGCGAGTTTCCGCGCTAAGGTATTCCTGCTGGTTGGTTTGTGGAACTTGGTCACGACGACAGAAAGCAGAATGAATAACGCGGCGCGGGCTCTCCGTTTTATTCATCGCTCCGCCGTGCCAGAGGTGCGAGTTGAAAACCAACACCGAACCGGCAGGCGCGAACACCTGAATCTCGTCCGGCTGAGTCGCCACCGCATCCTCAAGTACATCTTGTGGCCTCTTCTCGCTGCGATGGGACCCTGGTACAACTCGCGTTGCCCCGTTCTCAGCAGTAAAATCATTGAGCAGCCAACCAGAGTTGCAGATGTAGTAATCACCTGGCGCTACGGGGCTGCCCCAATCAGAATGCAACCCCTGCAATCCTGCATTTGGCAATGCGGCTCGGCTGTTCAGCGAATTCAACTTCAGTTTAGTACCCAACACATGAACCATAGCGGCAAGCAGGCGCGGATGCGTAAAACAGGTTTCAAACATCGGGTCTTTGTCCACCAGATTTGCCAGCCTATCGGTGCCCTCCTCTTGGTGCACTTCAATTCCCGCCCGGTCTCCCTCTGCTTCCAGAAGTTCACCCAGTCTGTTGGCAAATGCACGGACTTGAACGTCAGAGAGCATGTTTGAAAGCAGCAAGAATCCGTCTTCGTCGAGGCGGCGTTTTTCCTCGCCCGACAAGGTATCATCTCTCACACCTAACGATTGAAGCGCATCTTCGATATTCATCGTTTTTCAGTTTCCGCGGGCTAACTATGGAAACTGGCCACCTGTCAATCTCAATTGTTCTTCCGGCTATGGCCGTACAACTACAAGAGACAATCATCCGCACTCAGTTCTACCGCTTGGACGCCGTGAGCCGTGAAAGGCGTGTCATGTACCTCCTGCTCGTCGCTATTGCCAATGGCATTAAAGGCGACAATCAATGCGCGTCTAGGATTCTCGGATATGTTATGGGAGGACGCGTGCATTATGTTGCTGTGCCAAGCGGCCACCGTCCCCGGTGACCCCACAAATTTTACTCGTTGATAACGCCGAAAGTGGTTTGGCATTTCCCCCGCCGGAATCGCCAACTGATTTTCACCGGTTGATTCGCGCGGCCTGTAACGGTGCTCCACCACGCCGCCCAGGTGCGAACCCGAAAGCACCTGCATGCAGGCATTGTCTTCGGTGTGCTCATCAAGCATCAACAAGCACGATCCCATTGTTGGCTTGCTGTGATTCCGTCTCCAATAACCGAAGTCTTGATGCCAATACTGCACGGAACCGACGAACGGCGCCTTGAAGGCGAGTTTACTATGGTATATGTAAAGCGGCATCCCCATCAGCTCCTGCATGACACCGGCGAGGCGCGGGTGACTGCATAGTAGTTCGAAACAGGAATCAGTCTTATGTAGACCAAACTGCAATCGAGGCGTCTCCCCGTCTTCGACCGCCATACCATCCTTGTTCCTGCCCGCAGCGTCAACGACCAAGTGTTCCGTATCCAGAGACTTTAGATCATTCATGGCGACCTCGACCTCGTGACGGTTAAACATCTCTGGAAAGACGATGTAACCGTTGTCTCGAAAAAAACGTCGTTGGTCGGGCGTAGTTACCATAATTCCTCTTTGCATTAAATTCTCTGACTGTGTAGAGACAGGAATCGGTGTCACCAACGTACGGATACTATCCACCATCATCCGCCTCTATCTTATCACATCGTACGATTTCTGTCAACACCTCGCGACACAATATTTCAGGGGAAACGCATCCAAAATCGCTCTCTCGTTAAAACTAATCATGGCGATTGATTTAAACTTCATGGATTCTCACCTCTACAGCCACATCGGAGCGAAAGGTATATAAAATCAGCAAGTGCTCACATTCCTTTGACTGCCATTCGTCGCCTGAGCATTCGAAAATGTGATCAAAATGTTAATCCACGACGCTTTTTGGGGAGGGCGGCTGAACTTGTACCTAATTAGGAGTTACGCAGTTGAGTGAAAATAGTTTATAATTTGAGCATGAATCCACCCAAATATACTGACACTGACTATATTGATTTCTTGGTTGGCGCTCAGAAAAGTTACAGTTGTCTTGAAGCGGAAAAAGTTCAACCCCAAGCTGATAACCCACCGGCTCATGATTCGATAACACGGCTGCTGCATCGGGAGGATCCCGACAGCGGCAAACTGTGGCGCGAATCGAAACATCAGGTGAAATTGGAATCCGGCATTTTAGTTATAGATGACTCGACTCTGGATAAACCGTATTCACAAAAGATTGAACTGGTAACAAAACACTGGTCAGGGAAACACCACCGAGTTGTGAATGGGATTAACTTGGTCACTTTGCTGTGGACGGATGGCGATAGACATATTCCATGCGATTATCGAATCTATGATAAAGCCAAAGACGGCTTGACGAAAAATGACCATTTCCGCGCCATGCTTGAAGAAGCGAAAACACGCGGTTTTGCTCCTGAATGTGTGTGTTTTGATAGTTGGTATGCCAGTCTAAAGAATCTAAAAGCGGTGCGAGATCATGGTTGGACATGGGTCACTCGTCTAGCTCCCAACCGACTTGTCAGTAAAGATTATTCCGGTAACCGTCCGGTGAGTACGCTCCCAATTGAACCCACGGGGACAACTGTTCATCTAAAAGGTTATGGATTGGTTCGAATATTCAAGGTTGACACTCCAGAAGGTGACATTGAATATTGGGCAACAAATGATTTACAGATGGACGCATTGACGCGTCTCAAATATACGGAATGGTCTTGGACAATAGAAGAATATCATCGCGGGATTAAGCAATTTGTTGGCATTGAGCGAGGACAAGTGCGCTCTGCTCGCACTCAAAGAAATCATATTGGTTTAGCGCTGAGAGCCTTTCTGAGAATTGAGCACTACTGTTATCATACCGAGGTCAGTTGGTTTGAAGCAAAACTCTCTATTGTCAGAGATGCGGTGCGTGCTTACTTGGCAGAACCTCTCTACACGCTTGAACCAACTGCGTAACTCCTACTAATATTGATGTAAAATTAGACGGGAAAATAGGTGCACAAATGTGAACGGAGGCTTGTTTTCGAGGGCGTGTTCACATGGTTTGATTCAATACTTTCCTATGATAGCGCGGGTTCACCTGCAGTCGAATGTGAACAAGATGTTAACAGAAAAAATAATTGTCGCCGCTAAGAGCCGGTTTGAATGGTCGGTAGCAAAGTCATTTCGGTCGTTTGTAGAAGGTTCCTTCATGCATTTATTGTCGCCTGCAACATACCTGTCGCCCCGCTGGGGTTTTAGAGGCTGGTGCGCAGTGCACACCCTACAGATATACTTTTCAAACAGGTTCTAAGCTCGACTTTGTACATTTCAGCGGTATAGCAGACTGTGCCAATCACACGTTCCGGAAAAGTGGGTGAAATTTTAACCATCTAGCCTTTTGGGTTGACCTGTGAAAAAATCGGTAGCGGTTTCCAGTGCCATCACGGCGGGGCAAGATGCCCCGCCTACGAGTTTGGTTTTGTACGGCTTTCCGTACAATTCAACCGTTGTACTTTTGTACAAAGTTGAGCTAAGTCACATTTGGGTATGTGAGAAGCCAAGCCCCCGACTCGTTGGAATACAGACAATCGGGATGGGACGCAGTACATCACTCCGCCACTCATCTTTTCGTTCTACATCATACTATACACGTATAAAGTTGTCAATGCAAATCAGATGCTTTTACCCTGCAAATTACTTGCTTTTACCCTGCAAATTACTCTGATCACAGAGAGGGCAAATTATCAATAAGTGTGTCTTCTCTTGCTACGATCATAAAATCGGAAATTGGCGCTTATCGACAATCATTAAATCCCGGATTTCCTCATCGTGTTCTCTTCAATTGCACATCTGATTATTTATAGGGTGGGCATCGCCCGCCGTTTCCCCATAAGGATTAAGTTAAGCGTTTTGGGGTACATGTGACGTGGTTTCAATGTCGTAAACTGCTAGTTTCCATGTGAACTTGGACGAGGAAATACCAATCCATTGATTGATGGGTGCGCCATGGAAGATGATTTGTGGCACTCGTTTCCGTAAGGGGATGGCGCGGTGCGGTTGGAAACCGCACCGATACCAGACGAATTGCCTTAACTTAATCCCTATGGGCATCGTCCACCGTTCCCCCTATCCTTCCACATTCCCGAAGCCGACAACACTCCTCGTCCAATGTCCATATATTCCTTTACAGAAGGTGTCGTCGAGTGTATAATTTTACGTGTACTTTAGATCGTAGAATCGATTCATAATCCATTGGTCCCCGTAATGGAGATCGGGAGGTTGTATTGGAAAGCGGTAATGAACCCATCTCTTCGGAGTTGATTGAAACATTAGAGGAGATTCAACAGCGTGTTCTATGGCTCGCAACGCTGATGATCCACCATGCGAACTACGCGCGTACAGGTTCCGAAGACGTGAAAGTTGGCGGTCATCAGGCTTCCTCCGCGTCCGTTGTCTCAATCATGACGGCGCTCTATTTCGATTTTCTCAGGACTGGAGACCGAGTGTCCATAAAGCCCCACGCTTCGCCTGTCTTTCATGCAATTCAATACCTTTTGGGGCAACTTCCTCCCGAGTACCTGACCATGTTTCGCTCGTATGGCGGACTGCAAGCGTATCCCAGCAGGACCAAGGATCCCGACACCGTCGATTTTTCTACCGGATCGGTGGGTTTAGGCGCCACGGCGCCCGCGTTCGGTGCACTGGCACATCGTTACGCACTGTCCCATTTCGGTGAAGTTAGTTCTCGCAGGTTTGTAGGGCTGATCGGCGATGCGGAGTTAGATGAAGGCAATGTATGGGAAGCGATTCTTGAACAAACGCTTACCGGCTTGGATAACCTGCTCTGGATTGTCGATCTCAACCGCCAAAGTCTCGATCGGGTTGTTCCCGGTATTCGGGCGGGTCAACTCGAAAAACTCTTTGAAGAGAGCGGCTGGCGAGTTCTTGAGACGAAGTATGGCCGCATTCTGCAGGGGCTTTTCAATCAACCGGGCGGCGCTGCGCTGAATCGCCGAATCGACGAGATGAGCAACGAGGAATACCAAGCGCTAATTCGGCTTCCGGGTGACGAGCTTCGATCCCGACTCGTCTCCGTGGACGGCGTCGAAAACTCGGACCTTTCATCGGTTATTCACCATATATCCGACGAAGAGTTGCCAACCGTACTGAGTAATCTCGGCGGACACGATCTTGAAGAATTGCTGACTCTGCTACGGCAAGTCGACGATGACGATGATGACCGACCAACCATTATTTTCGCGTACACAATCAAGGGTTGGGGTACTCCCATCGCCGGTCACCCTCTCAATCACTCCATGTTCTTAACGGAGGAACAGATAGAGGCGCTCCGAGTGAGGTCGGGCATACCGGATGATGACGATTGGTCACGGTTTGTTCCAGATTCTCCCGCGGGAAAACTGTGCGACGAGGTGGCTGCACGACTCTTTCGCGAGACAAAACCTCCCCCCGAGGAAATTTCTCCGGACAGCGTTCCAGAGGTGCTTTCGACCCCGACACGGGGAACCCTGAGTACGCAGCAGGCTTTCGGTCGTTTGTTGATGTCGCTCTCTCGCCTGCCGAAGCTATCGGATCGAATTGTGACAACCTCGCCCGATGTTTCAGTGTCCACGAATCTGTCGGGATGGATTCTCAAAACCGGCGTATATGCCCCCGAGGAACTGCCGGATTACGATACCGACGCCCACCAACTTAGAAAATGGCGGTACGGCCCCTACGGACAGCACATCGAGTTGGGCATCTCCGAGATGAACTTTTTCATGCTACTCGGCATGCTCGGACTGTCGAATGAACTTTGCGGTCAACATCTAATCCCCATTGGAACGGTCTACGATCCATTCGTGTGCCGCGGTCTCGATGCCCTGATTTACGCCCAATATTCGGGCGCGAAGTTCATCTTCGCGGGAACGCCGTCAGGGATTACGCTGGCGCCGGAGGGAGGGGCGCATCAATCGATTGTAACTCCTTCGCTATGCGGGGAACTTCCGGGACTTAACGCATACGAGCCCTGCTTTGCTCAAGAACTGGAATGGATCCTGCTGGACGCTGTACGCCAGTGTTGCGATCGCGATTCCGGAAAATCAACTTATCTCAGGCTGTCCACCATGCCGGTCGATCAACTACTGTTTGCTCAGGCACTGGAACGATTGGGCGAGGAGGAATTGCAGCGTCAGGTGTTGGCCGGCGGTTACCGATTGGTTGACTGGCGCAACACGGATCCCGTTCATCCGAGGGAACGCCTCCTCCACATCGCTGCAACCGGCGTGATGATACCGGAAGCCGTAAAAGCCGCGGAGGAGCTACAAAGCAGAGGGGCGGCAGTCAATGTACTGAACCTGACTAGCTCGCGGCGCCTATTTGAAACGTGGCAGAGGTCGCAGTGGGAGGAGAAACCCGGAGCTTTCGATTGGCTCATCCCGCCCAATGAAAGACACGCTCCGATTATCACCGTGCAGGACGGAGCGTCTCACACACTCGCATGGCTGGGCAGCGTTTACGGAACCTCTGTCATGCCTTTGGGAGTGGATGAATTTGGACAGTCGGGGACTCCGCAGGATTTATATGAGCATTTTGGGATTGACGCCGAAGGGATTGTCGAAGCCGGGTTGGTCGCCTTAAGTCGGAGTGGTCTGTTCTCGCAATCCTGAAAGTCCGCGTTTGCTAAAACGGAGTCAGAACGGCGACATGGCTTAAGAACCAAATCATTCCCTCAAGTAACACTTTTTCAAAGCTAGCCATAATACGAAAAATGAGTATCACTTGATGATGTGCTACACATTGGGGATCTCTATCGCGCTCATTGTCCATTCGCTTAATCTCCGCTGGAGCGCGGAGATTGGACACACTACGATTCTATTGACATAGCACTCCGCTGAGTGAAAAGCATTTTACGAAGGAAAACCTCATCAAAGCCTGTCATAGATCCGAAGATGGGTGTTACTTGCTGAAAGAATTATTCCGACAGGGATAATGGCATGCTACCAAGTAACACTCGACATTGCACAGGATCTACTATCGCGCTCCCTATTCAGTCGCTTGATCCTCTGGAGCGCGGAGATTAGGCGCATCACGATTCTATTGACATAGCACTCCTCTGGAGTGAAAACCATTCTACGAAGGAACACCTTCTCAAAGCCTGTCATAGATTTAAAGACGTAGTGTTACTTGCTGAATGAATTATTCCGATAGGAATAATGGGGTGCTATCAAACTACACAGCTAGTTGATGATTTCGTCACTAACGAAGCGAGTTACTCGCCGCCAACGAGGCACGTCGTCGCTGTAGTGTTGCCGCTGGTATAGTGGGCAGTAACGCCCGGGCGGGTCAATTGAAATTACCTCATTGCCTTTTCGTACCAGTGTGTAGGGCCGCTTTTCGATGTGCGCGTGGTCTGTTCGCTTGGAGATCGGAAAGGTTAGAATCACTACATCACCGGGATTCACCGAGCCGACCTCGGCATAACGCACGCTCCAATCCAAGCTGTGATCGTTGTCGTTCACTGTGCATTGTGTGTCTGCCGGAGTGACCCACTCAGGAATCCGTATCGACAAATCGACACGCTGCTTGACCTTTACATCGACCCGCCCCTGATACGGGATGTAGCTGTCCACGTCCGCCCATTTTGAAGCCCGATTCAATAAGAGATTTATTCTCAATTTACCTTCCTGATAACGCAGCATTCGTTCCCAGATCCAGTAGAGCACTTTGGAACCGTTTGCCGTGCAACAGTGCCCCAGTACGTGACTGTGTGCACCAGCATACCAGTCATTGGGATCCGGTCCCCCGGCAAACGCCCCGATATTTCTCTCTGCAACTCGATCCGTGGTACTGTACGGTTCTACGGGCAAGTCCTGAGGTAAGCGCCCTACCCAATCGATATTGGTCAACTGCGCTTCCGCCAGGTGATTGCGTATCTACCGGTCGGCATCATCCCAATAATCGCCTACCCCAGCTTCGCTCAATCGCAGGGCGATGGCGATCATGTCCGATAGTTGACACGTCTCGCCCTTCTCGCCCATGTGGCTGTTTGCCCACTCCGGAAAGAACCCAATCAAACTCGCTCCAGGCGTTTTGACGACGCGTAATCCTGTTTCGAGAGTCTGGTTGGTTAGCAGATCCCTTGCCTTCTCATAACCCTTGACGACAAACGTCATCATCTCGTCGTCATCGGCGGCTTCGGCATACTCCTGCATTGCTAACAATCCACGGGCGTGGGCGTGGAAATGGGCGCGCGCAGCGACCCCGGGCGACGCGATAAAACTTCCGTCCGGCGCATAGAAGTTTTGGCGCAGGTAATTGATGATTTTTCTTGCCGCCGTCAGCGCCGGTTCGTATCCCAATACCCGATAAGCATGCACCAGACTGTGGGGCGCGATCGACGTTTCAGCCTCGAAGGGATCGGTAGGCATCTGGGCGTCAGCAGGCGGATTCTTCACGCTGAAACAGAAGGAGGGCCAGAAGTACGCCAATTGCCCTTCATCCACTGCCAAATTAATCATGCCGTCTACCGCCCGCCGCAACGCGTCCCGCCATATGGGACTCCGGTCGCGCTTCGTGAAGTGTGACATGGTACTAAGCATCGTACCATTGCCCATCGCCGACAATAATTGGTTCTTGAACTCGGAGCGGCGTTTTGCCTCTTCGGGTTCAACCGGAGACAACACGAACGCCCAAGGGCGCCCCTCCAGCGGCACGTAATTCAGCCCGTCGGGCCCCTGGCTTTTCAGCGCCACCTCCATCCACCGACGGTCAACATGCAGGTTCATGTCACTACCGGTAATTAGCCGCATGAAAGACGCAGCCATCATGAACTTGCCGGTGGTCGTGCTTTGCCAGCAACTATGAAACATGTGCGGCGGATTGGAACGAAACACGACAATCCAGTAGACTTCGTAATCGGCTTCTGCGTCGGTGGTTTCGGTGAGTGCGTTGAGCGCAAGTCTAGCCCGTTCAGCGATGTCCAGCGTGTCCGGTACGGTCGCTTCGTACGATTCTCCATGGTATTTCGGCAGATCGAAATCCGGTATTATAGGGTTGATGTACTTCGTTGGCATATCTATGTTTCAGCGGTTGAAAGCTAAATCCGCTTTTACGCTCTGACGAACTTACGCAGTCGTTGGCCGAAGGAGCCCTCTCCGATTTCCGCTATGTAGATACTTCCCTCATCGTCGACGCAGATTCCGTGAGGAGCTTCAAGCACACCACCCTCCGACCCGGCGAATCTACTCAGCCTCTCACCTTCGGGCGACCACACGCTTACGCGTCCGTCGACTCCCTGTTCGACAATGTATATCGTATTGTCATCTGTCACCCACACGTCTCCCGGCGCGATAACGTCCGTCCACGTTTCCATATGTTTGCCGTCCGGGTCGAAAATCTGGATACGGTTATTCTCCCGATCGCAAACAATGACTCGCCCCGTTTTGTCACAGCCAATGTTGTGCACAACGGCGAACTCTCCTGGACCGCTTCCGGCTTCACCCCACGTAAGCAAGTGCTCGCCAGTGCTCGAGTATTTGTGTACACAGCGATTTCCGTAGCCATCGGATACATAGATAGATCCGTCCGGACCAATCGCGACGCCGGTAGGCATGTTGAATTCGCTCTTGTAGTATGTTACGCCCGGCCTACCCGGTGTTCCCCACTCGCTCTCTTTCTCTCCGAGCAAGGTGTACCGGCGCACGACATGCTGCCACGCATCGGTTAAGTAGACCTCGTCGTCGGGTCCTATGAAGATGCCGTGAGATTGACTGACTAGATGCGGCGAAATGCCGAATTCACCGTAACCCCACGACGTGACGAAATTTCCATCTTTGTCAAATACGATTATCGGATGCTTTCCGCGTGTAAACGCGAAGATTCGTCCTTTCGAATCAATCGCCGCATCCGACACCATGGAGAAGACCCAGCCTTCCGGCAATTTTGCCCAGCCATCTGCGAGTTCGTACTTATAATCTCCTTCGCCTAATGCCATGTTGCACCTCCGTTTTGTTAAATTGCAATAATATAAAATGGAACTTTTTAGTTCGGCCCAAAAAAATCGGTCTGGAATTTATTTGGACCTGATTGTCGGTAGGAGGAGCGTCCCTTTGTGGGAGGGGCATCCCTGCCCCGACTGGTTGGTCGATTAGCATCCGCTTATTGAATGCAAACAGCGGACGTGCAATAAATTGCACTACTACAAACCGACATCAGCGACGCAGATTAATGGACTAAACAGTTACGATAAAATATCAGTGAGAACTCCCTAGCCCCCAACTCAAATTAATCGAAAAAGTCTGCATCCTCCTCCGGCAGGTATTTTCGCGCTGCTTCTTCATTGAGTTCAACGCCCATTCCCGGCGTATCCCAGACATCTATGAAGCCGTCACGGACGATCGGATCTGGAAGACCGTCTACAATGTCGTACCACCATTGAGGACGAGCAACCGGATACTCGAAGGCAATGTAGTTTTCAGGCAAGGTGGCCGCAACCTGAACGAGGGCGGCAAGGCCGATGAGACCATTGGCTGTACCGTGAGGCGCCATAAGGATGCCGTGAAGATCCGCGTATTCCGCAATCCACTTCAGTTCGGCTATACCACCTACGTCGTAGGGGTCGGGCCCAATAATGTCCACGGCGCGCTTTTCAATGAGGTCTTTGAAATTCTGCCGAAGGTAGATCTGTTCTCCGGTGTAAATCGGAGTCGAGGTGCTCGTCGTTATGTCGCGGTAAAGATCCGCAAGCACATAGGGGATATAGTCTCCGGTAATCATGTCCTCAAGCCACATCACATTCAGCGGTTCCAGCGCCTTCGCCAGTCTAATCGCATCAGGGACAGTCATACCTGGACCGCAGTCCAGTGCCAGCCCTACCTCATCCCCCAGCACCTCCTTCATTGCCTCCACACAGGCGATCGTATGTTTTAATCCTCGTTCGGTCAAAGAGCCGCGGTTCGTGATGATCCCCTCTCGTATCTCGCCGTAAAAATAACCGGGGACCGCCTTCGGCATGGGGCTATGGAATGCGATTCCCTGCTTGATGATTGTGAACCCTTCGCGAGCCGCTTTCATTTTCGCCATGTCTACCGCATGATCCTCGGGTGAAACGCCTTTCAACCCGAACCTGACAGATCCGTTGTAGACACGCACTTTGTCGCGAACCTTCCCACCGAGCAGTTTGTAGACGGGCACCCCCGCAGCTTTGCCAGCGATGTCCCATAGCGCCGTCTCGATCGCGCTGACCGAACTGCCCCACGGCTTGAAACTCCCCAATCGCCGAATCTTTAGCATCACCCGCTCAACATCCGTCGGATCTTCGCCTACGATATACTGCTTGTAGAACAGGATGTGCGGCTTTAGGTAGTGTTTGTTGAGTTCCGCCCCTCCCAAGCCGGTGATTCCTTCGTCAGTCGTTATGCGAATCACGGGGTATTGACCGAGAACTGTGCATTTTAAGTCTGTAATCTTCATTCTAGGAGTTCTCTAGCGTTATGCATGTTGTTGCGAGACAGGCCGCTTTAAGGTCAGATTCATTCGTATTTGTACAGATCGCTGTAGGTGTGGTTTTCAACTTTACCTGCTAGACCGTATGAATACCGATGTGGTTAGGAAACCGAACCTACCGCAGTGTAAATATAACTGTCGGATTTACCATGAGATCCTTTATCGCTTGAACCTCTCACGTAGTTTATCCATGGTGAAGTCGGGAGCATCGTAGAAGCCGAATACTTCTGCTTCCTTTGCGCGCACTTCACCGGCTAACCGCAGGATGTCTTCAGCATGTTCGGTTGGAACGCGCACACACCCATCCGCATCTGCGACGATGATATCTCCGGGCCTTATTCGTGTTTGACCAACGGTGACCGGCTCATTGAAACGTGTCAGGTTAAAAACACCGTGTCCGGGTACGCAGCCCCATCCCCAGATGGGCAACCCGACGGCACGAATACCCGCCAAGTCCCGCACGCTGCCATCGAGTATCGCACCGGCAGCGCCAAGCCGTTTATACAACCTTGCCATGCCGTCACCGAAGCCTGCCCCGCGCCCGGGATTCGAGTCAACATCTTTCATCACGGTAAAAAAGGGCGCCCCTTGGTCGTTCATGTGTTCGTAGAAGTCAATCCATTCAATCTTGGGCGAATCGGGATCGTTCGTGGTAATCTCGGCAGTCACGGCATAACCCGCTACTGTTCCGAACTCCGGCGACAGATAACGAATCTCGTGGCTCGTGTAATCCTCGTTGGGAAGTCCCAGTTTTTCGACCATCGCGTTAAAAACGGTCGGTGAATCGAACTCTTTGAGTTTCTCGATTATTTCAGTGTTTTTATCCGACATTAAGTTTTGCTCCTTACTAAGTTATACAATTTCTATAAAATGGAAGTGCATTAACTACGTGGATTAAGTGAAGAAACTTGCGTGGATCGGAATAATAAGTCTCGTCTCCGCGCAAAGTCGGCGGGGCAAGATGCCCCGCCTACGGAGAAAGTGGACGGTATAATTCAGACATCATATGCACTATTATTCAAGCGAAATGGTATTATTTCTACTGCAAACGGGATTGTCAAAATATCAAGCGCGCTGAATCTAGGACGGAAAACAGGATGTGCCCGCGCTGAGCACTCTGTTAATCATACTGCACGAATTCGCAATATAGTCAAAACAACCAGATATTGCACAAGCATGCCAGTGACAACATCCTTCTGTATTACAGTCAGTTAGACTGTGGCAGCCGCAAACTAACAGTTTGCGGTACAATGGAAAGTCAGACAAATTGTGTGTAGATGTGACTGTTAATGACCAGATCGAATGCCAAGTCCTACATTACTAGCTCATCGGGTGGACTATAGTCGGTTTTCAGCGGATTCCACTTCTCACCGCACGTCTCGCTGATAACCGCCCATTCCCCGGCGGTGAGATTGCTGTGATGATGGTACAGGAAATGCTTCAAACCTGCGCTTTCCGCCGCGCTCATGAGCTGCAGCAAGTGACCAGGCGACATCGGATCCCCGTCATGAGGACTGCGCCCCGTATCCACCCATGGCACAATGCGATCCGGGTCATCCACTGCCGCAAGCGCCCTCCGCGTTTCCCGGGTCACAATCTCCTCGAAGAACTCAACGGAAAGCGCATCCTCCAGATCGCTCCGGCCCGTTACAAGGGGCAACTCCAAGCCAAACAGTGCATTCACCACGGCGAGGGCATCCGCATCGCTAAGTCCCGGGTTCCAGTCGGTAAGTGTTTCGACATAGCGGTACACGGTGCCAACCATCCCGTCGAAGCCGCGATTCCAAAAGTAGTGTTTAGGCAGCAGGATGTCCATGAACTCCGCAATCTGCGCGAAGTCGGAGCCGCATAGCGGCGCAAACGCGGCGGAGCGCATGCCAAGCCCCAGCTTCACCGGACGGTTCGCCTCGGCGGTAAGACATTCTCGAACGTTTCGAACGTAATCTGTCACCGCTTTCACGCGAAATTCAAACCACGCCAAAAGATCCGGATCGCCACCAAGCAGTCGAAAGGCTCCGAGCAATCCCCCCGAAGCGTGTAACTCCAATCGGGACGGAGTCAGCGAATGAAGGCACTGGTAGAGCCGATCCTTCGCGGAGACGAGTGCGGGGTAGTCGAAACCAAGTTCAGTGCATTTCTCGGCGACCGATTCGGGAAGGTCGTCAAAGATATACGAACGTCTATCGAGGTGGTGCTGCGCGATCTCGTAACCCCATTCCGGTCCATCCATGATGCCACCGTCCACCATGGGGTAATGCTCCAGCGTGTCAATCATGCGGGCACATCTCGCCACGCGGCTGGCTTCGTCCGTGATTTGGTGTCCGTTCCCGCCCTTGCCTTCTCCGGAGTAGGGTCGAAAGATCCAAACCGACCAGCCTCGATCCTTTGCGGCAATCAGCATGTCGTCAACCTGCGAGCGCTTCTCTGTCAATCTCTCTTTCGGAGGTGAAGGCATTTCGACACCTAAGCGATGATACACCTCAGGATTCGAATCAAAAGTAGGAATAGGGGTTCGATCTGTAACTCCTGCAACGGTGCGCTGTCCCGGAAGCAGTTTCGGGGCATTGAAGTTCATCGAGCCGACTACCAGTCCGGACACACCCCCGGCCTCCCAAGCGTCAAATAAACGCTCGTATCCGTCAAGCAGGTGTTCGAGATCCCGCATGACATCCATCCAAAGATGCATTTCTTTAGCCTTCCTTAATTACACGTCCTCGACAGGAGAGATTTTTGAATCGCGACCTGTCAGGAACCGGACTCTCTTTTGACTGCACGTTTGTGAGAGGCATCAAAATCGTCCGTGCCATCATCCTCAATTATCTCCAGCCAAACGCCGGGGACAAATCCCGGGTACTCTCCATCGCCAAATGCGGGCGCGTAGACGTCCTCGCCCGTAAATTCATGCACTGTCTCCCCGCCATCCTCGTTAGGGATATGGATTCGGCAGATTCGCCGTTCTCTCCGAAACAGGTCTTGAGGCGTCGGTGCGTCCGGTTCGACACAAAAGCGTTCCAACGCGGATTCATCAACTTCGATTCCCAAACCCGGTGCTTCGGGCACCCGAATGCCCCCGTCCGCTACATCCAATCGCTCCATCAACAGATCGTGTTCCCACAGTTCATGGGCGGTGATGGCTGGCAAACGCGCATGCGTCTGTACTGCGCCGATATGCACCGCGTAAGCAGTCGTAATGCCGCTCCCGACCATTTGCATCCAGAAGGGTTTGTCGAATGACGCACATAACGCACCCTTTCGCCGCACCTCCGTGGCGCCGCCGCCAACGACAAATCCGTCACCGGCACCAGAGTGAAGATACGACTCTCTGAAATGATCGATAATAGGATTCTCTACCACGTTCTGCAGATACTTCGCGCCCTCAATATCGGTACGCAGCCAAAACGGGCTTTCGTAGTAAGCAACGTTGGGGCAGGTATCCAAGCGCTTCAGTATCGGAATGGCAAAATCTTTTGTAAGGAGGAAGGCGTTGAAATCAATATAGAACCGGTAGTTTTGCGGCACTGCCTGCGCGAGCGCGTCCACCTGGGCGAATATGTCCCACCATGGACGTGCTTTCAGTTTAATCGAAGTATATCCGCGCCGGACCGATTCCAGCGCTTCTTCCACCCAATCCTCGGGAGGCATATCGATTGACCACCACGAGATTGGGCATCGATCTCGAACTTTAGCGCCAAGCAGTTGATAAGCGGGCACCTCGACTGCTTTTCCCGCTGCGTCAACCAGTGCCATCTGGAGTCCAAATCCGACTGTCTCGTCTTGCACGAACGAGAACGGATTGTTTCCAAGAATCCGCTCGATGTTCCCAGTTTCATTTTCCGAACTTTCGCCGTAACCGATTACACCGTTGTCTAACTCAAGCCGATACACGTACAGGCGCTCGCTATGCGTCAAGGCACGGTGCATATGCATCTTCACGCGATCGCAGTAGAACGGAATATTGAGCGCCAGCATTTCGACGTTCTTGACTTTCATCATTGGCACCGATTGGCAATCCTCTTCGCTAGACCACGGTTATGTGTCATCGTGCAGTGCATTATGCAGGAACCGTTTGGTCGGGACAGGCCTTTAAGTTCAACGCACTCTACTCAAGCTATGCCCAATCTCGGCTGCGGGAGGATGGAAGATTCCCCCTTCCACGGTGGTACTCAATTCTGCAATCCGGCACGCACCCTCAAATGATACCGAGATATTTTTGCTAATCAAATACAACGCGGCAAACGCGCCCGTGAGGTTGTCTCCGGCGCCGGTAGTATTCATGCCCGTCAGTTCATTTCTTGGCGCGGAGCGTTCGATGCATCGCGCGCCTCTCTCTGACCGGAAAGCCATGTAGGCTTCCGGATAGCCCGTCAACGCTGCGCCGTGTCTAACTCCCAGTTCCAGCACGGATTCAGCCGCCTCGCGCTTTGACAGAGAAGTGTCGGCTATAGTCCTTTCCAACATGATTTCTGCCTCTTCCTTTCCCAAGGAACAGAAATCAATGAACGGTGCAACCGCGCGAAAACCTACCCTTGCATTCGTCCTCGCCTCGTCGTCCCGGGTGCCCCAGAGCGACATTCGAAAATTCACGGCATAAAATGTCGTTACCCCTTGAAGTGTGGCGCGCTTGAGCACATCAACGACTCTATATCGGTCTTTCGTTCTGGCATGAGTAATCCCCGTGACGATTAGACCAACGCGATCCGATTCGTGTCTCCGTATGGCATCGGTGACCTGTCGCCCGGTCAGACTTTCAAATGCCGCCCCGGATCGCGCATAGGGAAACGAACCCAGCTCGTCGCGATACCCCTCGAAATAGGCTCCCATATGGCTATGTCTTACGCGCTGAACATTATTCGAATCAATCCCATGGTGTTCCAGCCATTCGATAAATTGCCTTGAACAGGCACAGTTGTCGTCTCCCACCGCCGTTATCAAACCTGTTAGATTGCGCGGGTTGTCGCCCTCCAAGACGTGCTTAGCGGCATTTGCCGCGTTCAAAATGTCGCCCGAGAAACCGACCGAGCCGGCTCCAACGAGGCTGTGTGCGGCGGAATCTAAGTTTCCGGGATTATCCGGTGCATCCAGAACCATCGCTTTGGGAAGATGGTCCGTTCTTACTTCCACCAACGGTTCTCCCCAACCAAGAATTGAATACGCCATCGGCACATCCTGGACGTGAACGGGTTCTAACGGTCAGATAGGTAACGTATTAACGCTTTGCGATTTTAGCAGAAAGTCTCGGATGCGTCAATATAAAAGACCGACGCAGAACTTCGGAAATGTGATGGATTCGCCAGTGTGTTGAGCGCCAGGGGAAACGCATCTAATTGCAGAGGAGGTCTCATGGTGGTAGGCCGTACGATTCATGTTGGGTTTCACTCAAATCTTGGCGCGTTCAAGCGAAATAGGCACCCGAAAACTGTTACAAGATTAGCGATTACTAACGAATTTCCGTTCAACCCAACCTACGAATCCCAAAATAGTGTCACAAACTTAGCCTGATTTTCTTTCTTATGATGCAGAAAATTTAGATGCGTTTCCCCTGTGTTGAGCGCTTGCATCCATTTCGCTGTTGGTTTATGCTATAATAATTAGTTGCATTCAGGTTTGCGCAATTGGCAACAATCCATCTGTAGGTGATAATGCGATAGGATAGCCGGTGCGAATGGAATCCCCTCAATCTCGTAAGTCGTTATCTCGTTGAGGAATCGCTCCGACAAAAGACGCACAATAAATTGCGCTACTACGAGCCTAACCACGCGGGGCCGAAACTTGAAGCGCTTAGCTGCAACGACTTTAAACGGGTACACTACTGTCTGTAGCCATGCCGGATTATTTCACGTGCAGAAACGCACAATGAATTGCGCTACTACAAGCCGAATTACAAGAGGCCTAAACGTATAACACTTAGATACAGCGGTAATAGGCACGCGAGCCACCGTTTGCAACTATGTCGAACTGCTTTACGTGCAGAAACGCACAATGAATTGCGCTACTACAAGCCGAATTACAAGAGGCCTAAACGTATAACACTTAAGATACAACGGTAGTAAGCAGGTGAGCCACCGTTTGTAACCATGTCGAACTGCTTCACGTGCGGAAACGCGCAATGAATTGCGCTACTACGAGCCGAACTACGCAAGGTCTATGGACTGATACGTTCCGATGCGCCGAGGAGAAACGATGGCAGTTTTAAATTCGGAAGATCACGATTTTTGGAATGAAAACGGATATGTAGTGCTCCATGAGGCTGTCCCGCCAGAAAACCTCAAGGCATGCGAAGAGGCTATTTGGGAGTTCCTTGAGATGGACGCGGATGACCCCGAGACGTGGTATCCGCATCCCCCACGCCCACAGATTATGGTTGAAATCTACCAACACCAGGCGCTTTGGGATAACCGCCAATACCCGCGGATCCATCAAGCATATTCGGAGCTACGCGGCACGGAGAAGTTATGGGTGAGTTTTGACAGGGCGAGCATGAGCCCACCTATTCGTCCACCCGACTATGTACCTTCAATGGCCGGGCCAATGGCGTTGCACTGGGATATTTCTTCGCTGCTTCCGCCGTACCGCATGATTCAGGGCGTACTCTATTTGACCGATACGGCTGCCAACCAAGGAGCGTTCACCTGCGTGCCCGGATTTCACCGACGGCTTGAGTCTTGGGTGAAGAGTCTACCGCCGGACGCGGATCCGCGCAAACAGGATTTGATAAGCTTGGGCGCTGAGCCAATACCGGGAAAGGCGGGCGATTTAATCATTTGGAGCGGTGCCTTGCCTCATGGGGCCGGGTTGAACACCGCGGACCAACCTCGATTGGTACAATACATCACAATGCATCTCGCTCAAGAGGATGACGAGGAGGCGCGCGCCCGGCGAATCCATGCGTGGGAAAACCGGTTAGCAGGCACCGGAGGGAGTAGCGATCTGAATCGCAAAGAGAAAGAGCACAAGACTGGTAATAAAGCCAAACTGACACCGTTGGGACGAAAGTTGTTAGGATTGGATCGCTGGAATGACAAGATGTTAGGAGAGCCGTAAAATAGGTTCATGCCACCCGACGCCCTGCCTGGAAAACTGCCACCACCTTGCTAAATGCCTTCACATCCGTTGTCGGGTCCCCTGCAAACACGACAAGGTCTGCAATCTTGCCAGGCTCGATAGTGCCAATTTCATCATCCAAGCCAATCGCTTCAGCGGAGATACGTGTGGCGGCTACAAGCGCCTCCGCGGGAGTGAAGCCGACACGAACCAACAACTGCAAGTCGTAGTCCAGGTGCCCAAAAGCAAGGTTATTCACGCCGGAATCCGTGCCGGGAACAATGCGTTCTTGCAGGCAGTAGTCAAGCGTGCGACGCATCACGTCCAATCGCATTTCAGCCTTCTCCTCTAGCTGAGTCAGTTCCTCTTCTTACTCTGGCAAGATGGTCCCTGTATCGCGTTTTGCCGTGAGTTCGACAATCCGGGGATAGCGTGTCCATGCTTGCAGCGTCGGGCTAATCCAGATGCCGGATTCAGCCATCATCTCGGCAATTTTGGGGTCAAAACGAAGTTGGTTATCAGGATCAAGGAACTCGGCATGTTCCATCAGATCGATGCCGGCTTCAACTGCCCGTACCATCGATTCCTTGGCGCGGCAGTGCGCCGCTGTCGTCCGCTGAAATTGATGCGCCTCATGTGCAGCAGCGTGTAGTTCCGCGGTGGTGTAACTCGGCAGCCCGGGAATTGTGCCTTCCGTGCCACCCCCGGAAGCCATGATCTTGATGTAATCCGCACCTTCGTGTACGAGGCGGCGCACCGATCGACGTATTTCCTCTTCGCCATCCGCGACTTCGTTGCACATGTGGAAATGTCCGCCCGTACAGGTAATCGGCCTGCCGCTCACCAGCATTCGGGGTCCCGGAATATAACCTCGACCAAGACCTTCCTTCAGTGTGAATCCGACCATGTTGCGTGCGCCGTGCTCGCGCAATGTCGTAATGCCGGCAGCGAGGTGGCGTTGCATGTTCATAGCGCCGGTAAGCACCATCATCTCGTCCGTGTCGGCAAACATTTCAGCGTAATTTCGCCCATCGCCTGCCAAACTGAGGTGCGTGTGACCATCAATCAGACCGGGGGTGATGCAAGCAGAACCGAGATCTATGATTTCAGCATCAGGCGGTGCTTGTTTTTGAATTTCTTCCTTCGGTCCCACGGCTGTGATGCGATCTGCCGTCACGAGAATCGCGTGATCGGTTTTGGCCGCACCGCCGAGACCATCAGCCAAACGGCCAGCTTGAATCACGACGTGATTTGATATCGGATTGGGCATGGATAGTTTCCGTGTTTCGATGTATGGATCGCGTATCAGGGAATAGATAACTTGACAGGTTCGTTTTTCTTTCCGACGTATTCGGGGGTAGGATAATCCGCCCAGCCGGTCAACGGCAATCCGGAATAGGGATGTTCTCGTTCAGTCACCACCTCAATAACCGCCGGACCACCACTCGTCAAGGCTCGCTGCATGGCGGGGGCCACCTCTTCCCGACACGTGACGCGCTCTGCGTGCACACCAAACGATTTGGCAAGAAGGACAAAATCCGGGTTGGCGAACTCCTGCGTTCCTTCACGAAAGAACTCCGTTCCGAATACCGCATCCTTACCATACCATTCTGATTGCAGGTCACGGATGCTCACCCAGCCGTTGTTGTTGTTCACCACGTAGACCACGGGAATATTGTATTGCACCGCGGTGGCAAGCTCTTGGCACGTCATGAGGAAACTGCCGTCACCGATGAACCCAACCACTTGGCGATGGGGAGCGGCCAGTTTGCAACCGATGGCGGCGGGCACCGTGAAACCCATTGTGGAGAATCCCCCGGAGGAAACATGCGTGTGCGGCGTGTAGATCGGAAAGGCACGCCAGAGATGATCCTGAGCATGTCCCGCGTCACTCAACACAATGACATCACGATCTAGAATCTGGCGCATCTCGGCGAGACAGCCCGCCGAGGTAAACGTATTTGTCGGCGGAGCACGCCATTCGTCGAGCACCTCGTGCCATTCGTCCTTGTAACCTTGAATCTCCTTGAAATAGGCAGTCTCTGTGTAGTCAGGAATCCCGTGCGGACGGAGCGCTTCTGTTAGATCGCGCAGAACCGATTTCGCGTCCCCGAAAAGCCCTACCTCGACGGGATAGTTTTTCGCGATCTCGCGAGTGTCGATGTCAATCTGGATGATTTTGGTCGGGGGGACATTAAAGGTCACGCCCTCCTTGTAGGACGAAGCAGTCCATTCTGCGAACCGGCATCCGACCGCGAGGATAACATCGGCGTACGGCGCGAGCGCATTTCCGCATTTGGATCCCATAAAGCCGATGAAGTAGCACCAGAGCGGGTGGTCTTCGGACATGACACCCTTGCCATTAAAGGTGCTGACCACAGGAATGCCCCGCAGTTCGGCAACTTCCCGGAGTTCATCCGTAGCTCTGGAACGCAACACCCCACCGCCAGCCAAGATAAGGGGCCGCTTCGCCGAGAGCAGCAATTCGACAGCATCGCCCAAATCTTCAGAGCTGGCGTGCGCCTCGGTGGTTGCCCGATATTTCTTGGGATCCGGGATGGCCGCCTCGATGACCTCGGCCTGCACATCCATGGGGAGATCGATGTGCACCGGTCCGGGGCGTCCACTTGTGGCAATGCGGAACGCGCGAGGCAGCACCTCAAGCAGTTGTTCCACGCGGGTGACGTTCCAGGTCCGCTTCACGATGGGACGGATGACCTCAGGAAAATCCGCCCAGTGGTTCCGCTCTATTTCCTGCATCGCACCCCGCTCATTCATGTACGTCGGGCAGTTTGCCGTGAATAGAATGAGCGCGGTCGAGTCCATGAATGCCGTCGCGACTCCGATGAGTGAGTTGACCGCACCAGGACCAACCGTAGTGAAGCACGCCATTGGCTTTCCGGTCACACGGTAGAAACCGTCCGCCAAATGCGCCGCGGATTGCTCGTGACGGACCATTATGGTTTTAATCCGGTCGCTTCTGCGCCGCAACCCGTCCATAAAGGCGAGCGTCCCGTGCCCAGGTAAGCCAGCTACGTACGGAACCCCTTCCTTAATCAGATACTCTACGATGATTTCGCTCCCCGAAAGTTTGGGCATGGTAACCTCCTTCCCTTAAAACGTTTCGCCTTGCTGTTCAGATTGCCGCACGCGCATTTGCAGCGACTGATTGTTGCATACAAACAGATCTCACGACGCTATTTCATCTTGGGAATTCTTCTCAGCCAGCTACGACTGTTGGATGTCTCAACTCCCGAAAGCGCATCTATAGCATAAGCATAAAAAGACCTTTCTTCATCGCCGTAGGCGCGGTTGGAAACCGCACCTACCGAGTTATGTGCACATCTGAGCAGAATTGGCTTTTCGACGCATCTATTCGGTTAGTGGAATACCTGCGATAATCTTCGGATGGGCATTCGGTTTGAGGGCTTCGGTATCCTCATCAAACTCGAATTCAGAGATATGGAAATTGATGTTGTAATTCCAAACCCAGACATCTTCGCAAATTCGGTTCCACTCGTACATGTCCTGACCAAATGCCCAGTTTTTGCACTTGGGATTATCTATCGTGTGGAGCGTGCAACATTCCGTGCTGGAAAGCTGAATCCTGACGTTATGCCGTGGTCGGACGGTCTTGGGCGGTTTGCGCGTATGAACATAAGCAAGAGTCCCGACGATGGCGTCCGGATGCGTTTCCTCAACGCGCTCTGCAATGGCGTTGACAAACGCAAGCTGTGCTCCCATGGGAGAGCCTTCGCGTTGGTTGATCTCCGTGCACGAATCGCACTGACAGTAGGAGTCGGAATCCGACTGGCTGATGCTCACAACCTGAACGTTGAGATGTTCGTCTAGATATTTGATCGCGGCGCCAGCGGCAATTTCGAGGATGTCGGAATTCGTGACACACAGTTGAGGCGCGGTGGTGTGTCTGGGAGTTTGGCGCTTTCCATCCACGAAGGCATAATACTCCGGATGCTCTGCACCATACCTCTCGTACGGTGCCAGCCAATGAACGGAATGTTTGATAAGCGGTTGCGCCGGCAACGTGCGCTCGTTCCCATGGGTTGCACGGGTGCGATTAAGCACTTTGAAGTACTCGGAGGTCAGCCGCGGGCCATCGGAAAGGTGTTCCAACTCGTAACGCTGGCATAGCTCGATATATCGGTCGATGAGTCTGTCACGTTCTTCTGACGTTGTCTCCCCGCCCGCCACGAACATCGTCCGGTAAGCCGAGATGGAAGCCTTTTCGATTCGCCTCCGTACAGCGTCGTCGTCCGCAAGTTCCAACGCACTCTCAAAGTAGTCGAAGATTCTCTGTGAGATCTCGGGATTCAGCCCAACTTCATAGGCTGACGGAAAGCAGTCCGGGTGAACTCCCTTTGATTCGGCGTTATCGTGGAACATGTCGATATAATCCGACAGCGGCTCGGCTGCGCTCTTGTAGTGCAGCTTGAGGAATTCTTGCAACACGCTCCGGTCATCAAGATGCGGATTCCACATCAACTTCCCGCTAAGGTAATTCCGAAGATCGGAGAACTCGCCGCCCAAGCAACTGACGTTTGACTGAATAAACAGCCCTTTTGCGTTGTTCCTCAGAAAGTAGCGGATGTTCGGACCGATGACGCGCAGGTTGGGAAAAGGAAGGTCGTAAGCGATGAAATTGATGTTGTAATTCCAGACCCAGATTTCATTGCACATCTCACCCCACGTATCCATATCGCGGCAAAAGTCCTGATTTTTCGTGCAGTGCGGATCGTCAATCGGGTGGAGCGTGCAGCACGCGATGGTCGAAAGTTGAATCTGGACATTGTGCCGCGGTCGGATAGTCTTGGGAGGCTTACGACTATAATGGTACGCAAGTGTGCCGACTTTGGCGTCCGGGTATGCTTTTTCAACGCGTTCAGCGACCGCGTTTACAAATGCGAGTTGTGCTCCCATCGCTGAGTCCTCGCGTTGGTTTATTGCTTCACACCGGCCGCAACGGCAGTAAGCATAGGTGTCCGCCTGACTCACACTTACGTTTCTATATTCGGGATGTTCGTCCAGTTGCCTAATCGCGGCTTCCGAAGTAAGCTCGATAACTTCCGGATTTGTGACGCACAGCTGCGGACCGCCGCCGAAAGGATCGGTATCGCGTTTTCCGTCAACCAGTGCGTAATACTCCGGGTGATCCGCGCCGTATTTAGCGAAGGGCATTAACGTGCGACAGGAGTGGTTAATTAGTCTCTGCCGTGATTTTCCCCCCAACTTTTCATCTTCTGTTTCCCTGTTTACACGAAGCCGTGCCGCAAATTCCGGGTTGACCACGTTTTCATAATAACCGTTTGATCGGAATGAAAATGGCGGGTTGTAGCTGTATGTGCCGCAGGGGATCCGAGGTGGAGGGGCTTTCGGAATGTGCGTATGGTCATGAGTAAGGAAGCGCACTCCCAGAAAGTCTTCAAGGAACTGATACACGCCATAGAGCGTGCCGCGCGGACGGCCGCCCGCGATAATCAATCGGTCGCTCTCAACGACGATCTGCAGTTCCTCTTCCTCCAACGTTCCAGAATCAAGCGTGGAGGCATCAGCCCCAACAAAAACCATGTGGCGTTTCGCCTGGTGCGTCGTGCGGAGCGGGAGTTGTATCCCCGTTGCTTTACCGAACCACAACCGGAACTCTTCGGCTGCATATTTTTCGGAAGGGATTGCTCCAGAAGACACTGTAATGTTCCAATCTCGCATATCGGAGAAAGACAAGACACCCGGATCAGGTTGATGTGAGAGGGTTTTTGAAGTCATAATGTCCATTTCAACCTTGCCATACTTCATCGCAGACGTTCTGTAGGATCAAACGAGTGAATAGCGAGTGCGATAGAGATCTTGACAGCGACTGCAATTACGTTCCCATCAAGACCCACTAATCAATAGGTTCTATTGACATTTTATCACAACCAGATAATCGGGAGGTGTACACACATGCATGGTGTTTCGTAGGGGATCTCTACCGCCTTCGCTATTCGCACAGTTGGTGGTTGGATTTCCCAACCCTTTGGTTGGTCACGCATCAGAGACGCATTCGGACTTCTGTAGGCCGGTTCCCCCAAAATCGACGTTTTGGTATTGAGACATGAATCTTGACCTACAGTATTCTATTGACATTGCACTCCGCTGGAGTGCTGACGCGGAGAGGAATCGTGTTCTATTGACATCTCACTCCTCTGGAGTGAAACCATTCTACGAAGGAACGCTTTTTCAAAACCCGTCATAGAGCGAAAAATGAGTGTTAGTTGCTGAAAGAATTATTCCGACAGGGATTATGGCGCGCTACCAACCGGCACTGGTCAACGGGCGAGGGAACCTCGCCCCTATCATTCGGGGCAGCTTCACATAAATGTCAACAGAACCTAGCCACTAAACACTTAATTACTTAATTCTCTTCTTATGCCACATGCGCTCAAAGTTGTCCTTAGGCGCGAAACCAAGGATCCGCTTTGCTTTCTCATTGCGGAACATTTGGTGCGGCAAATCGGCGAAGATATTGAACACTTCGCAGCGTGACGGCAACTCGTCGAGGTTTATTTCCAGACCGAGCCGAAATGCGTCTGCGGCGTCCCGCCAACTGACGGTGAACGGGTTAAGATCGGTTCCCTCACTCTCATCAGTGTGCTCACGGAAACTAAGAAAGAGATAACAGAGAAGATAGATGTCATAGTTTTCCGTGAATACCTTACAAATCTCTTGCCCAAGCCCCTTCGTCAAGGCGTATAGCAGTGTACCGGTATGGGGCGGAACATCCGGGCTCAACTCGAAATCATAATCGGTATAAGAATCGCCTGCAACGGTCCAGTGCGGCCCGGTATTGATTACCCTTGGAATGCCGTGCACCGCCGCTGCTTGCATCATGTTGTAACATCCGCGCGTACTTACGTCGAAGGCGAGTTGCCTGTCATCCCGAAGAACGGAACAATTGATGATTGCGTCCATGTTTTCCGCAGCCCGCACAACTTCATCCAGACAAGAGACATCCACACTCATGGATTCATGGTTCGTTTGAATCGGTTTAATGTCCGTAAGCCGCAGTTGGTAGTGCGGTTCCAGCGATTTTACGACATGGGGGCCCAACAGACCGTCCGCCCCAAGTATTAAGACCTTCATCCATCGGCTCCGTGTTACGGCGTAATTACACTCCACTCATTGACAAAGCAGATTCATGCACCCATTTTACGAACTACCCGTACGGAAAGCAAGAAAAATCCGATGTGGAACCTCCCGGGGCAGTTCCAGGATTCTTGGGCGGTGCATTTCAAACACATACCGTAAATTCCTCATGAACGAGAGTGTCAATTTTGAGGCTAATGGTTTACATCTCAATATGTTTCGTGGTATACTATTATTTCCGATATGGGAACGTCGTATTTCCAAAATCTGCGCGGTTCTATCAGATCGATGCACAGCCAGACTAAACCAGAGGTGTCTAGTCATGCAACGTAAGTCCAATGCCGCGATTCCATTTCTCATTCTGTCGCTCTTCTTTGTCGGAACCACGAAGCAAGCGAATCCTGCCGAATCAAATGTGTCCGCAGTTTGGTCAGTTCAATTCAGTCCCGATGGCAACTACTTGGCAGTTGGTCGTTATCAATGGGTACAACTGTGGGACCTTGGTACGCGCGAAGTTATCCAAGATTTAGAACCCCATTCCGATGCCGTGAGATGCCTCAGTTTTTCGCGTGACGGCAAAACGCTGTTTGCAGGCGGAGGTCTGCCGGCGCAAAACGGCGAACTTCACGTTTGGGAAATCGAGTCCGGCGCAGAAATTCGAGTCGTCGATTGTCATGCCGACACGATTGAAGCGGTAGCCGTGAGCGCCGATGGATCGAGAGTTCTCACTGCGAGTATGGATGAACATATTTCTGTAATCTCGCTTGACAGCGGTGATATTGAGCACACCCTTACTCAACATATCGATCGCGTGTTCGGTATCGACTTCCGCGACGACGGCAAATATTTTGTCACCGGCGGAAAAGACAAGACGGTGAAGATTTGGAATGCCCAGACGTACGAAGTGCTTGTAAACTTTGACCAAAATGACGCTGCCGTCTATTCGGTCGCATTTGCCCCCATAGACAATATGATTATCTCCGGTTCAGGCGACACAGTGCTACGCTCTTGGCGCGTAACCGAATCCATGGGGGAAGCCGGAAATCTTCAGACACAGGGGGCGCTAGTTCGAGTTTATAACGGGCATCAAGGGGCTGTTTACGCCATTGATTGCGGCACGAGAGACAACCAAGTTATTATGGTATCCGGAAGTGCGGACAAATCGGTTATTGTTTGGGACTTGCGCTCCGGCAGTCGACTCAACACATTTTCTGAATCAACGGAAGAAATCTACGCGGTGGATTTGAGCGCGGACGGAGGGTTTGTAGCGGCCGGCGGACGCGACGGTATAGCTAGAGTCTGGGATCTATCAAGCGGGCAATTGGTAGGCACATTCACCGAATAGGGGTCGCAAACACAGCGACTTGCATTTATACTTAAAATTGCGAGTGGTTAGAGGCTTGAGCAAGTTTCCCCGTCCGCTCACGGATGTCGGGTATTGACGTAATTTGTCGTTCTTGCGGCACAAGAGAGATCTCTCGCTTGGGAATAGCTATGGGAACTCTATCGCGGTCGCTGTCAAGATCTCTATCGCACTCACTATTCGTTCGTTTGATCTGTCAGAACGTGCTCGTGAAGCGCAAACGCACAGTTTGCACGATGAAATTTCTGCTATAAACGAACTATTCTCAATTAAGAATGGCGGCACATTCTATAATCATAATTAGTGGAGACTTGGGTTAATGGCACAAGTATAATGCTTCTAAGGAATAAATTGGAAAAATGGAAGCGACGAAAAGATTAGAGGAGATTGCACAATGAAAAAAAATGGCAATATCGCCCTCCGTGTACTTGGCATGTCTTATTTGCCTCTTCTTGGCTATTGATTGTTTCGTGTTCGCACAAGGCACCCCCCGCATCAACGCCCTTTTTCCGGCGGGCGGGCAGGTGGGGACAACGATCGATGTTTCCGTTCACGGCGCCGACCTTGTCGAAGCACACACCTTGATCATTGAAGGTGACACGGGAATAACCGGGGAGCTATTCGATTCCAGTGGAGAAGCTGACACGACCCATCAGGCGTTGTTTGAGGCGTCCTGCACGCAGTGCCACGAACTGCGCTCCCCCAGCAACAGGTCAATGGCTGCGGCGCAGTGGGAAGCGACCGTAGATAACATGATTGACGAAAGGGATGCACCCATGTCGGTCGAAGACAGAGATAAAATCGTCTCTTACCTTAAATCGGCGGTTGCAGCAAGTGGAGGCTTGACGCTCCGTTTGTCGATTCCACCGGACACTCCGCCCGGCGCGCGCGAGATTCGTGTCGTTGGCAAATTCGGCGCCTCGACCGCATGGCCGTTTGAAATCAGCGAGCAAGTCGAAGAGGTTGAATTGGAACCCAACAGCAGCATTGACGACGCCACACCGGTGGAAACTCCGATTGTCATAAACGGTCTGATCAACTCCCATGCCGATGCGGACTATTTCCAATTCGATGGATACGAAGGTGACCGATTTGTCTTCGAGGTCAGAGCATTTCGACTCAATAATGCCAGCCAACAATTTTTCTACCCCGTGATCACTCTTTATAATTCCGATGGCGAGGAACTTGCCCGAAACACCGGTTTCTACGTCCTTGATCCGCTCATCGATTATACTCTCCCTGCCGACGGCACGTATTATCTCGGCGTTCGAGATTTGCTCTTCGGCAATAATCCGGCGTCCGTATATCGTCTCTCCATGGGTACGATTCCTTACAATACCTATCTTTTCCCCCCGGCAGGCACAATCGGAACGACTGTAAATGCGGTAATCGGCGGAGAGAATCTTCCCGAGGCATCCGCGACGGACCCGCGCGCCTTGCTTGACATACCTATTGACTTAACAGCTGATCAAGAGCCGGGTTTAGGAGAGATTCACACGCCTTACGGAAGTTTCCCCTTTGTCTCCAGTCTTGCACCGGAGAGTGTTGAACTCGCGATGAGTGATCCGGTCGACACGACCCCGGAACCGGTTGAAACAACCGACATAGAGGGACAGACTCTGTTCGGATTAAAGTGCAGTCAGTGCCATGAGCTGCGCTCCCCGGACAATCAACCCCTGTCTACCGAGGAGTGGCGGTCCACCATCATGCGCATGATTGCCAAAGACAACGCAAACATATCAACCGAAGAAGCCGAGCGCATCATCGCTTATGTTCAAACGGAAACACAGCGCTTGGCGGCAATTATGGCGAAGCAACTAGAGAGCGCACAGGACATAGTTGTATCTGGCGGTGTAAGTGGGCGCATCTCCGAGCCTGGCGATGCCGATTACTACAAATTCGATGTCCGCGAGGGGCAGACGCTGGGGCCTTGGTGGGTTATCCAACCGTTTGACAATTACAACGAAACCGGGTTTGATGTCGTATATCCGCCCGAGGTTGAAATTGACCTTGAAAAGGAATACGTCGGTAAAGGTAGGAGAACGATCGGATGGTATCAATCGACCGGCATTGGAAACACCGTGTTCTCGAATGTTCCGGAAGATGACGTCGTTGGCTATGCACTGACATACCTTGAGTCGGACCGCGATCGCACCGAGATTTTATCCCTCGGCTCTGACGACGGTATCAAAGTGTGGGTAAACGACAAGCTGGTGTGGAGTCATCATGTTCATCGTCCGATAAGTTCCGCAGATGACGTAATCGCCTTGCCTTCTATCCAAAGGGACGCAATAAGATTCTGCTCAAGATTGAGAACGGTTTTGGGCCATGGGGCTTCTTGGCTTCAATCGGTGGATACTCAATTGATCTCTCTGCAGAGCGGCTCGGTTCTCCATTAAGCCCCATCTCTGACGCTGGTAAATTCACGAGGAGAGGTGCTTGCAAATAACGCCGGGGTCGCGGGAGGGCGCGATGCGCGCATCGACTTTAGTTTCCCCGAGCCGGGTGTGTACATGCTTCGCGTAGAAGACATCACCGGCGCCGGAGGCGACGAGTACATATATCACCTCGGTGTAGAACCAACGCGCCCAGATTTTAGTATTTCGGTAACGCCGGACAACCCGAACATCGGGAGAGGCGGCACCGTTGTGCTAACGGTGACCGCGGATCGCCGTGTTGGATTTAGCGGCGAAATTTCGCTTGACGTGGAGAACCTACCGCCGGGTGTAACGGCAAGTTCCGGAGCCATCTTGAAAGAGATGGCAGATGGGATCATTACACTGACCGCCGCGCCCGATGCCCCATTGGACCACCGTGTGGTGCAGGTCGTCGGGAGTGTCATGCCGTTAACCGGAGAATTGGTCAAGCGCGCGGCGAATCCGGTCGAGTTTTATCGGCTTGCCAACCAACTGTTGTCCGTACAGCGTTCAAGTGTAGTGGTTAGCGTAACCGAGCCGCCCAATGTCATTCTTTCCGTTTCGCCCGAAATCCTGAGCATCGCGCCCGAGACACCAGTGCCGTTGACTGTGACCGCACAGCGAAAGCCCGGATCGAAGCAGATTCTATCACTGGCACTCATTGGTTTGCCGCCCGGGATACGAACGCAACAGTTGAACACCATTCTTGGAGGCGATCAGACCGTAGCCACCATTGTACTCGAACCGAATATCGTTGGATTCGGGATCACCGCCAGGGAAAATCCCTTTGTCGGCCGCGAACTCGCGACGCTTCCCTATAATGTCGTCGTAACCGCTTCCGTTGGACAGCAGATTGTCGCCAGTAGCCCACCTGCGAAGTTGACGATCGGTACGAACGGTTCCGGCGCACAGTCACCTTGACAATAATCCAAATGAAACGAGTTTGATTCCCCCGCGTCCCTTTGCGCCACTGACAACACAAATGTTCGGTCGGAGCCGATGAATGTGGTCAATGAACTGAAGGCGTCGACAATCCGACTGCGAGCCGCAATAATCGCATTGCTGCTCGTCGTGCCGAACGCCTATTTCGTCATTGGCGCAGAGGTGTTGTCCAATCAAGGATTTCCGACGCGCGTCGCGCTTTTCTACACCGTTGTATTCATCGTTTTTATCGTTACGCTCCTCAACACGCTTCTCGAACATTCCCTCCCCGGCGCAGCCTTAACTCGACCCGAACTGGGTTTCCTCTACGTCCTTCTCTCCTTGGGTGCGTCCCTCGCCGGTACAGATATGTTGCAGGGCCTAATGATTATGATTGGGCACCCTTTCTGGTTCGCCACGCCCGAAAACGACTGGAAAAACCTCTACTGGCAATATATCCCCCATTGGCTAACCATCCAGGACTTGAGTGTATTGAACGGATTCTATAAGGGTGAAGGGACGCTCTACACGCAGGCGTATCTCAAAGTCTGGATAGGAAGAGTGTTGATTTGGGGCGGTTTTGCTTCCGTGCTGGTGCTAACGCTGCTGTGCATCAACGTTATCCTCAGAAAACAGTGGGTTGAGCGAGAGAAGTTGACCTATCCCATTATCCAACTGCCGCTTGAAATCACGCGAGGCCGCCATTTCTTTAGTCAAAAGTTGCTCTGGTACGGGTTTGGATTGGCGGGAGGCATCGGAGTATTAAACGGTCTAAGTTACCTTTTCCCGTCGATTCCCTACCTCCCCGTAAAAGCGCAAAATGTCTCCATGTATTTCACCGAGAAGCCGTGGAGCGCCATAGGCGGGATGCTTATCGGCTTTTACCCTTTTCTAATCGGCATCAGCTATCTGGTTCCGCTCGATCTGTGTTTTTCCGTCTGGTTCTTCTATCTCTTCTTCAAAGCGGAGCGAATCATCGGAAGCGTGTTGGGACTTGAACAACTGCCGCGCTTCCCATTCATCACGGAGCAATCATTCGGGGCGTACATCGGGCTGTGCGCGTTCGCCATTTGGTCGGGCAGAAAATTTTTCCGGGACGTGATTCGCAAGGCGCTCGGTATGCCATCAACTCTTGACGACGGACGCGAACCGATGCCGTATCGATGGGCGACGATGGGGGTCGTGTGCGGCTTGGCTCTGCTCGTCTTATTTTCATGCAGCGCCGGAATGTCGTCATGGGTCGCTATCACCTTTTTCGCTATCTATTTCGTAGTTTCCACCACTATCGCTCGAATGCGAGCAGAACTCGGAGCACCCGAACACAGCTTCGCCCGAACCGCCCCCGGAATTGCCATGATCAGTATGTTCGGCACGCGGCGCCTCGCCAAAAACAACCTTGTGATGTTCGCTTACTATTTCTGGTTCACGCGCACCTATCGAGGTCACCCGGGGCCGCACCAGCTTGAGGGGTTCAAGATTGCGGACACAACCGGACTGAATGTCAGGCAGCTCCTCGTGTTCATGGCGATATATATCGTGATCGCCGCGTATGCCGCGATGTGGATACTGTTACACAGCTCCTACGACCTGGGAGCCACAACCAAAATCCAAGGCTGGTATACCAACTTTGGCAATTTCACATTCGGTATGCTCGACGGTTGGGTCAAAACCCCGACAACAACAAACGTATTGGCCGTTACATCCATGGGAGCCGGGCTACTTTTTACCTTCTTCCTGCAGGCAATGAGGATGCGCTTCTTCTGGTGGCCTTTTCACGGGGTAGGATATGCGCTTTCCGGCAGCCTTTACATGGACTGGGTGTGGCTGCCGTTCTTCGTGGGCTGGATAGCCAAAGCAATGATCTTACGATTCCGCGGCATCAGCGGCTATCGACAGTTGCGGCCCTTCTTTCTTGGACTAATTCTAGGCGAATTTACGGTTGGCAGCATCTGGAATCTCATCGGTTTCGCCCTAGATTATCCAATGTATAAATTCTGGCGATAAAAGTGTGGACGACCTCCCCAGCGCATGGTAAATGCAGGGAAAGGCCCGGCATGATCCCATTTCTGTTGACCTGGAAGGCAAAATTGCGTAAACTGCACATTATATCGTAGCCACCGCTAACTCCTGGTTTCGTTTCATTTTGCAGCACTCGATGGAGACACGTCAAATGAGCACCGATAGCACAGCGCAAGATCAGATCGCGGCCTACGTCCGCGAAGGTGAGCACACGGCGTACCAGCTCGGTAATCGCGGCCCGATGAAATTCGATGCCGATGGCACCGTAGACAAAGAGATTCTAGAGGCTTATTGGCATTACGGCTTCTACGTGTTCGAGGGCGCCGTAAAGACTGATGAACTCGAGGAGTTGCAGACCGAGTTGGAGCGCGCCTTTGATCGAGCACCGCACACCAAGGATGCATTAGTCGACGCCCATGGCCGACCCGCCATAGGTACCCCTCCCGAGCGCTCGAGTTTTCGCTTTGAGAAGCCGCTGAGCGATCCCGACGGAGGCAAGGGGCGGCACCAGGCCAATATGGCGATACCCGATCTTCCGTCGGATGCGCCCGATTATGTAATTTCCGGAATCTCCGGTCCCATACAGCTCCTCGAATCCTGTTTCAGGCTTTACGGCCACCCCCAACTACTCTCTATCACCGAGCAGATAAACGGCTCCGACTTCACCCCGTTCTCCGAGTCTATGATTGTGAAACCGGCGGTCTTTGGACCAGCCGTGGCGTGGCATCAGGACGGCACTACACACTGGGATCGGGACGATTTGGACGAAGGCACCCACGGATTCAACTTCATGTTCCAGTATTATGGAAGCACCGCTGCCAACGGCGTCTGGGTGTTTCCGGGATCACACAAACGCGGCAAGATCGACATACTAAAAATGATGGCTGAGAATAATGGGTCAGATCGCCTGCCCGGCGCAGTGCCCATGGTATGCGATCCGGGTGACATCGTCATTTCCAACCGCCAACTGCTGCACGGCTCCTTTCCGAACGACTCGCCTCAAAAACGAGTGACGTTCAACTTCGGCTTTCACCGCCGATCATCGGTTCTCAATGTCAGAAAAAAAGGGGAGGACAAACCCTCCTACGATGAGGAGCTCGTCATCCAGAGATCCCGTATGATCGCCCTAGCCATAGATGCTCGACACCAGCATTTCCCGGACGAACCGAGCTATGTTTATAAGCCATTGGCGGGACAGGAGGACTCCAATCGGTGGAGCGAGGAGACGCGGGAAAGCATATTGAACAATCGCAGTCTCATTAACCTGAGCATCTAGATCGGCTTTCGCCGGCACAAGAGATACCGCCGTGGGCAGAGATTGAGCAAACGAATAACCCCTAACATGCGCGATATAGAACTTCCTTCCCTGCCACTCCAGGCGGTCGCGACCGGGAGGTCGCTCCTACAAATGGTTTGTTGAAATAACGGTCTGCCGCCGAATCAAGCATCTCAGTTCTTTTCATATTGCGTTCGACTGGTCGTTCGCTTGATTTAGTAGATTGTGGTAGGCGCAAACTAACAGTTTGCGATACGAGGGGACGTCCAATTTTGCCGTATGTAAACCACCATAGATGCCACGATTGTCATATCACGTTTTTCTTCTCACCTTTTTTCTTTATGTACTCCCCGCCTTCTCAAATCCTCTCCATGTGAAATTTGTCGACGTTACGGAGGAAGCGGAACTCGATTTCAAGCATTTCACGGGCGCCTTCGGAAAGCGGTACATGCCCGAAACCATGGGATCGGGCTGCGCCTTCCTCGACTTCGACAATGACGCGCGCCTCGACATTCTTCTCATCAATGGAATGAGTTGGAAGAATAGCGAGATATCACCCACCTCCAAACTCTATCGTAATGTGGGTAACGGTAGATTTGTCGATGTCACCGATGCGGCAAATTTGGCGATTCCAATGTACGGCATGGGTGCCGCAATTGCCGATTACGACAACGACGGAGACGCCGACATCTACATTACAACCCTGGAACGCAATCGACTTTTTCGCAATAACGGCGACGGCACATTTACCGATGTGACAGACACGGCGGCAGTTGGCGGGGAATCGTGGTCTACGAGCGCGCTTTTTTTTGATTACGACCGGGACGGCTGGTTGGATTTGTTCGTGTGCAACTTCATACGATGGTCGAAGAAGCTTGAGATTCCCTGTGTTGTTGACGATCAGTTTTTCTTTTACTGTCCTCCTTTCGCCTATGGGGGTAGATCATGCCGGCTGTATCGAAACCTCGGGAATGGGACTTTTGAAGATGTCACCGTGCGAGCCGGGATTTACAATCCCAAAGGTAAATCCCTCGGTGTGACGATGCTGGACTACGACGATGACGGGTGGATAGACCTAGCTGTCGCCAACGACACCGAACCGAATTTCCTATACCGCAACAACGGCGACGGCACGTTCATCGACGAAGCGGTGCCGAGAGGCGTTGCTACAAGCGAAAAGGGCATGGCGCGCGCGGGAATGGGAATTGACGCCTCGGATGTGAAAAACGACGGCGGCGTTGCGTTGGCAATCGGCAACTTCAGCAATGAGATGACCGCCTTCTTCTATGCTTCCGATAATCACGAGTTCACCGATCTAGCGAGAACGGCAAAAATCGGAAGCGCAAGCCTTCTCACGCTCACGTTCGGTTTATTCTTCTTCGATTTCGATCTGGATGGGCATTCCGATCTGTTCTGCGTCAACGGTCACATTGAGCCGGATATCGCAAAATCACAGCCGAATCTCAGCTATGTACAGCAGCCAACACTGTTTCGGAACCAAGGGGATCTCAGGTTTGAAGATGTGAGCGACGTTGTCGGTTTTGGCAAACCCGGCGTCGGCAGGGGGGCAGCCTATGGTGATTATGACGGCGACGGCGATTTGGATGTGTTGGTATCCAACAATGGGGTTTTGCCCGAAAACGGCGGCGCTTCTCTGTTTCGGAACGAGGGCGGGAATCGAAAGAATTTCTTACGTGTGAAGACAATCGGGACGCAGAGCAACAGGGACGGCATCGGAGCCAAAGTCGTTCTTACGACGGGAAACGCGACTCAACGGAAAATGGTGAGGACGGGCGGAAGTTACTGCTCCCAGAGTGAAAAGACGCTCACGTTCGGTCTAGGCGACGCGGAAGTGGTTGAATCTCTTGAGATCATTTGGCCCTCGGGAGAGGTCGATCGATACAAAAATCTAGCAGTGAACCGGCTGATTACGGTTATTGAAGGATCACGTGACTGAATAGGGAACGCATTAGCAGATCCCTGACAGCGAAGGCGATAGATGTCCATTCCAACTACCAAGTAACACTCTTTCGGAACCTGTCGCAGAGCGAGAGTCGAGTGTCACTTGATGAGAGAATTATTCTGACAGGAATAATGGCGCGCTCTCAAGTAACACTCGACATTGCACTCCGCTGGAGTGCAGACGCGGAAAGGAATCGCGTTCTATTGACATTGCACTCCTCTGGAGTGAAACCATTCTACGAAGAAACGCTTATTCAAAGCTCATCATTGAGCGAGAGTTGGGTGCCACTTGATGAGGGAATTATTCTGCCAAGGATAATGTGCGCTATAGACAAAACGTCGGGGCAAGAAGATCTCTATGGGAGCTCTATCGCGTTCGTTATCCACTCACTTGATCACTCACTATTCGTTCGTTCGATCCTCTGGAGCGAAAAAGCAGTGTTACTTGCGGAATGAATTATTCTGACAGGGATAATGGCGCGCTCTCAAGTAACCTTCGACATTGCGCTCCGCTGGAGTGCAGGAATCAGTTTCGTCGCCATCTTCGGAAATTGGGAATATCTATCGCAGAATTTGCTACCGCGCGCACAATTCGCTTGATTGCGCCTTACAAGGAATGGTGGGCAGTGCCCACCCTACAACTGGTTGAATCTCTGCTGATTACGGTCATCGAAGGGGAGACGCAGTGAAAGGACGGAGACAACCGAACTAGCGCTCATGTACGTTTTCTGTAGGAGCAAGTTCCAAATCGAGATATATGGTCGGGAATCGGAATTCCCTCCTACGGGGCACCGCATGGGTTGGCAATCTGTAGACGCTTATCAACTTGCCGCTGCGACTACGACCGTCAATCTGACCGCCACCTAATCTGCCCAATCCCTTCCTTCATGACGGCCCTAATCTGGTCATTGCTCAATGCTTCGCTGAAGATCGCCACCTCGTCAATCACGCCGTTGAAAAATTCTCCAGGCGATTCTTTGCCGCGAGTTCCAATCACGCAAGAGGGAGCGCCTGAATATTCGATTTCTCCCCGAAACACGTAGGCAAAAACTTCCTCGCCGTCGATGTATCCTCTTCTCATGTCACCATCATAGGTAACTGCCATGTGGTGCCACCAGTGCAGCCGCAGCCTACCTGAAAGAAACTCCTTATTTTCCGAGTTGATGGCTATCCAAAAAACAGGCTCGCCCTGTACCGCGCCCAATCCCAGGCTGCGAAACGGTGGTTCCCAACGCCGTGAATCACCAAACGGAAGCGTTACGGCGGATAAACCGCTATCCTTATCGGTATGCACTTTCATCCACGCCATCATGGTTCCAGTCGGAATTTGCAGCATCTCGGCGTTCCCACAGTCAACATAATCGTCTACGCCGTCAAACCGTAATGCGGCGCCAAATCTGCCTTCAACCCATTCGGGATTTCCGACCAGCGTGCCGTCGTTACCGTGCCCTGATGAATCTCTAGCAAGATCTCCTTCTCCTTCATCGAAACCCCACAGTCCAACAACGCTTTGAGAATCAATCGCGGGTGCACTTGATTCCAAAGGCGTCATCAGATACACGACATAGTTCTGGAGGCTTTCTCGCACCACCGTCGATTCAAACACCTTCAACTCTTTGAGTGAATGCTCCGCCCTAAGCTCTTCGGGGAATATCCGTCCCGAAATGACCAAGATATCCTCTCTCCGCTCATTACTGAGTCGCTGCGCCTCCTGAAGTACTTCCTCGGTGGGCCGCCCTCTTCCTTGCCCCCACGTGACATCCCATAGGATGAAAGATCCGAACCGCTTTGAGCGTGGATAGTAAAAGGTGTCCTTCTCCGAATATCCAAGGATTTCCAGCGTTACATCATCTGGCGCTTCCGCCGCGATTATCATGTCGTCCAAATTCTCGGACTTGATGAATTGAGCGACGGCTTTGCCGTTCGAGAAGGGATATTTGTAGTCCATAATGGCCGCGGCAACCCCGCCTACCAGATGAAGCGCGAGTAACACAGGGAGAACAACACTAATACTCCTCGCCAATCCCAAACTGATCCCATTTAGGCGATTGACAAAATTGAACCTCATCTTTGGAAGGTCCCGGCAATAGGTGCACAGCCAGTTTGCGGCGATGAACGCCATGAAGAGAAAACCCCAATGACGTATAAAACCGAAGCGTTTCGAATAAAAGAAAGCCAATAAGCCAATAGTGCCAAACAGATACATTAGGAACGCCATGGGTTTCCTGATGAAAAGGAGCAGTCCAAAAAGAAGGATGAGTACGGCCAAGCCGCATTTCACTTCATCTGCAGCCGGCAACCTATCAATGATATAGGTATTCCAATAGCGCAACGTGAATTCCGGAATGGGGAGAAACGCTTTCGGCAAAATATTGAAAGCTCTGAGGAAGTAATACCACTCGAACTCCGTCCTCCACCCTGTAGAAATCCCGAGGTTTGGACCGGACGGCTTCAGTTGGATGATTGCCGTCACGATACCGAGCAGAATCAAGCCCAAGCTGACTCTGATCTCCCGTCTAGGCGGTCGGTCGGGGTTAGCCCACATCTCCCAGCACAAGCCAATGAGAATGGCTATCACGATGATTAACGCATGAACGCTGGTATGACACATCAACAGAAGGATTAGACCCAAAAGCGGCAATCTCTTTCTCCAGTTCCGAAAAAGCGCGCAAAATATGAAAAGCAATAACACACCCAGCGCATAGTTTCTGCAGATGATAGCGTACTCATAAAAGGGGAGATACCCAAACACAAAGAGCGTTTTCTGCAATCTCGTGAAAGGCGAAAATCTCAAGAAGATATAGGCAGAGACGGCGGCGATGATGAGGTGGAAAGGCTGCATAATGATGGGTGACCGGGTAATGAGTTTCAACACGTAAAGGCAAAGATGCCACAGGCCCGGATGTCCGTCGTATCGATTCAGGTGATATAACACCTCGATTGGCGAGTGGCTGTCGCGTGCAATCAGCCATGCCTGCATTTCATCTCTCCACATCTCATGGTGCCATGCGATAATGCCTCCGAGGAGCAGAAAGAGCGCCGATACCGCCATTGCGTAGGATGAATCAGACAGTTGCGGCAGGACTTTCTCTCGATGCCTTCTATTATTGACGATGTCTGACTGTACTGATTCCATTTTGCAGTCTCCTCATTGCCTCGTGTTCTATCGGAGCAAGTTGTTCTCGCGATGGTCGTCCGTAGATCGGGTTGAACGCCAACACCTGTAAAATTGTGCACATAAGAGGACCTTCAGGGATTCATATTGTCCAAAATAATCGAGATTCGAATGGAACCCAACATTTTAAATCACAATACCCCTATGGACTGTGAATTATAACACAGAGACAAGCGCGATGATACATTAACTAACCAGGGTTGCTACTTACGGAATTCTTCCATACATCGCCGCTTTTCATTGAGTGAAGTTAATCAATTACGGATCATTCGTAGCGCAATCTATCAATTTGCGCATTGCGAGCACAATCCGAATGAAGTTTAAAAAATTATTTCGGTAATATCCTAACGATGCTCGGTGCGGTTAGGAAACCGCACCTACCGAGTTTAGGGAAAACTGAATTACCGATTTAAATACTTAATCTCCATACAGATTGCGCTACGCGGCATCGACTTCGGTTAACGAACACAGGACATTGCATTCCGAGTCATGCAACGTGGGTCCGACGGAGTTCATAGGACAGAATGATCCCTTACCTTGCATGTTGACCAAGCTGCTGTTTCGTGCTATGATAGAATGACATAACGATTCGAATGTTCGTCCATTAGGTTGTTTTGAGTTGGATCCGTCAGACACGCCAAGACGGGGAATGGTGCCTTGCCAAACCTTTAATCCGTATTGTATCTTCATAGGAGGGATACAACATGAAAGTCACGATACCTAGGACAATGGTCTGGTGGCTCGGTGTGATTGTCCTGATACTGATGCCCGCGAGTCAGAATCACGCCGCGCTGAACTTGGAAAACGCTGTCGGAATTTGGTTATTTGACGAAATTGTTGGAAATGAGGTGATAGACTCCTCCGGGAACGAAAACCATGGGACGTTCACCAAAGGCGCGGATCCCGAGAGAATAAGACGAGGCAAGTTCGAAAGAGCACTCGTATTCGATGGAAAGGATGATTCTATTGACGTACCGCGTTCGGACAGCTTAAAGGCAATCAAGACGCAGATTAGCCTCTCCGTTTGGGTCTATCCTGACGGCATACAGCCCGTGGTTAGGGATGGAAAAACCGCCATTTCGGGCGGTATCATGGAGAAAAAAGATCGCAGCGGCTGGTCGCTCTATAGCTGGGAGAGCGATCTTGGCGCAGCGACCCTCACGTGGCACCTCAGCTTGGCGGGAGTTTGGTCGAGTGCGAACGGCATGGTTGTTGCCGGCATCTTGAACGAATGGCAACACATCGGTTGCACCTACGATGGTAAACAGGTGAAGTTTTACTTGAACGGAGAATTAAAGGCGGAGCACCCGCAAAAGGGCGAAATACGGTCATTTCCCGACAAATTGACATTAGGTCTCAGGTCGTCCGGCGACCACAGCGGTTGGTTCAAGGGAACGATAGACGATGTCGCCATCTTCAATACCGCGCTGGACGACAATGACATCGAGAAGCTCATGAATGTGGGGCTTGGCCGCACCTTCGATGTTCTGGCTGTGTCTCCATCCGACAAGATGGCTACGGTGTGGGGAAGGCTCAAAACAAGGTGACCAAAAATGAATACCTCCGACACGGACCATGCGTTCATGCGTGTGAGCCTTATTGTGATTGCGTTTATGTTTGCATTCATAAGCCCTGGTGCTCACGCGACAGAAAGGGGTAATATGACTAAGCTAGTCATTGCAGACAAATCAACCAGCAACTACGTTATTGTCATTTCCGAAACTGCTTCACCGTCCGAGAGACATGCAGCCGACGAGCTGCAATTCTTCTTGAAAGAGATGTCCGGCGCTAGCCTTCCAATCGTTACCGACAGCGGTGATTTGAGATCCCATGAGATTATTTTGGGGGATAATCTTCACTTAAAACAGCTTAACACCGAAATTGACTTTGACGCGTTGGGGGATGATGGCTTCACCATTCGCACTCAGGGAAAGTACCTGATTGTGGCAGGGGGCAAGCAGAGAGGCACGATGTACGGGGTTTATACCTTTTTGGAGGACTCCCTTGAATGCCGATGGTTTCATCCAGAAGTAAGCCGAATTCCCAAGCGTCAGCGGATTGAGATAGGCAGCATCAACGATACTCAAACCCCGATAATAGCTTCAAGGGACACACACTATTTTGTGGGCGAAGATGCGGACTGGGCGGCGCGCAACAAGATTAATGGTCATCACGCTCGCGGGCTTACGGACAAACACGGCGGTAGGATTCGTTTCGCCTCACCCATGTACCACACCTTCTACCGACTCATGCCTCGTGGAGTGCATCACGGGGTACAGGAATACTTCAAGGAACGTCCCGAATTCTACGCTGAAGTCAATGGCGAACGGGTTGGAGAGTTTGCGCAATTGTGCCTCACCAATCCCGATGTCCTCCGCATCGCCATCGAAACCGTCAAGCGATGGATACGCGAACAGCCCGATAGAACTATCTTTACGGTCTCTCAGAATGACTACGGCGGATGGTGCGAATGCCAGGATTGCCGTGCTGTCGACGAGCGTGAAGAGAGCCACATGGGCTCGCTCCTGCAGTTTGTCAACCAAGTCGCCGAAGCCGTAGAGGAGGAACATCCGGACAAATACATCTCGACTCTGGCGTATGCCTACAGCCGCAAACCGCCGAAATCCGTGCGCCCGAGACGAAATGTTCTTGTCCGGCTCAGTGACATTGAGTGCTGTTTTTCGCACCCGCTCGGTACTTGCACTTTCAGCCGCAATCCCAGTGCGCCCGTGTCCGTCGTGGACGACATCAAAAAGTGGTCGGAGATTTCGGATCAACTCTTTATCTGGGACTATGTCATCAATTTTCAACACTGGTTGGCGCCGCATCCAAACATTTACGTCCTAAAACCGAACATGCAGTTCTTCGTCAAATACGGGGTGAAGGAGATGTTTCCGCAAGCCGACCCATTTAATCCCATGGGCGAGTTCTCCGAACTTCGAGCTTACCTCTTGGCTAAACTCATGTGGAATCCGAACTTCGATGTGGACAAGGGAGTTGGCGAGTTTCTGGACGCCTATTACGGGTCGGCAGCTCGTCCTATATTGGAATACATCAACATGCTTCACAAGAAGGCTACCGACGATCGGATTCACATGACAATCAGCGCTCCAATGACAAGCCCGTTATTCTCTCCAGATCTCATGATGCGGGCGAACGCGCTTTTCGACGAAGCGGAGCAGTTGGCGGACGATGAAACGATTTCGCTCAGAGTGAAAGTTGCCAGACTCAGCATTCAATATGTGGAAATCATAACGACACCACCAGATGACCCTAAGCGGCAAAGCCTTGTAGACTACTTCTTCAAGATTGCCGACGCGGCAGGCATCAGCTATTTGGGGGAGGCGTGGGGTCCGGATCCGGAGCATATGAAAACCCGTCAAGGGAATAACTTCCTGGTGTGGGCGTGCTCCGCATGCGAAAAGCCATTTTTCAGTTTCGATAAAAAAGATTTGGCAAAGAGGGAAACGGCACACAAGACGTTATGGTGCCCAAAGAAGGGAGAGGCGCCGCCGTATCAAGAACAATAGTCGAACGATGCAGCCTCGTGAGATCCAGGACGACTAAAGAGCGACACGCACGGTGGGAACAACGAGTTGCCGCTGGGCATCGGACAGTCGACCAAGAAGTTCATCCGTCACATTCACCGGTTCATCCATGGTCGAGATGTTCTGCGATTTCATGAAGTGGGGGCCGTAACCGACATGCAGCGTGTAGCGCGTTTTTTCACTGCGGTTGGCAAACCCGCCGTGCCGGCACGCCTCGGTGAATAGTATGCCATCACCCGCTTTGGCAGGTATCCCGATAACGCCCGGCTCATCCTCTACCGACGTGGTTTTTACGGGTACGGGAAATGCGTTGCGATGCGAGCCGGGAACGAAGCAGGTGGGACCTTCGTCCATGGAAACATCGTGTAGAAAATAAATCATTCGTACCATCGTAGCTTGGATCTCCCCATCAATTACCTCGTAACGATATTTCTGCCGCCGCCCATCCGGATGTCCCAAGTGCATTCCGCTGGCGTTATTGGTATACCTAATCCTCAATTCAGAATTGTTGATGCTGATTTCGCTTTGGATAATACGCCGCACGTACGACATAGTGTGATCGTGACCAATCAGCATGTCGAACGCGTCGGGGTACAGCCAGAAATCCTCAATCATCAGCGTACTGGCGTCCTTGGGGCCGTCCATCTGCGCGAAATAGGCATGCTGCTGATTCTGCCAGTACTCATGCCCCCACACCGCCCGCCATTTGGGAGAGTCGTGTCGGCAGGCAAGCGCGTGTTCCTCAAGCTCAACCGCCGCTTCATGCAACTGCTGTGCTTCGCTCGCAGATAGCAGACCGGGGATGTGCAGAAAACCGCTTAAATCGAAGAGATAACGTTCACGATCGTCCATAACGACGCCTCAAGATCGCATGGTCGCGCTTGCCTCGGTCCAAGGCTACACGCACCCGCATTGCGCTTACTTCCTCTGATATTTCGCCTCCCATTCTTCAAAGCTGGTTTTGGGTCCCTTTGAAAGCACGACGAATGGCCAGGTTCTGTTTGCCATATAGACAGCCGCCTTTCGTTGTTCAGGGTTCAAGTCTGCACGATCCGGAGTGGGAAAATACCGGAAGTCGATACTCCATCGAGAGCCCTTCGTGGTGTTGAGTTTGCTGCCGTGTATACACAGGTTCGAGAAAAATAGGGCACTTCCCGGTCCGAGGGGTACCGGTACGGGGGTGCCCCTAGTTTCCACATCCTCGTCCATCCGAACGTTTGAATCCTCGCGTCGAGCGCCGTCAAGCAAACCCCAGCGGTGACTCCCCGGAATGAACCAAAGGCAACCGTTTTCGACCGTTGCCTCCACGAGCGGCAGCCACACACTGACCACGTGCAGAGGCTCGGTATGCCGCTCCTTTTTCCCGATCGTCGGTTGGTCGTAGTATTGACTGTCCTGGTGCCACGGAAACGACGCTACCTCGCTGCCGGGAAGCTTAGTCCGCAGGCCCGAGCGACCGTCGCTTGAGACTTCGGAGCCTAGCATGAAGTTGACGATGCGAATGATGCTTGGAAGCGTATAAAGATCGTAGAATTCTCTGCCGAAAGCGCCGTGGTTCCAACCGCGCGGACTAATTCCTTGATCATCGCAAATAGCCGCGTAGCGCCGCGCAAAGGGATCGTCTTCAAAGAGCGACGAAAGTTTACCCGCGGCGTATTGTTCGCGAGCGTATTTATCCACCCTAGCCTTGATGAAATCTCGCATGGGATTCAGTTCGGATTCATCTATGATATTTTCAACGACAACGAATCCGTTCTGCTCGTACGATTCTTTGATTTCTTGATTTGTCATAATAGTGGAGAGGGAGGATCGCGTCAAGAGATTCTGTAAGCAGATTCAGGCGTGGAACGTCCACCGTGGAACGAGGGTTCATTTACCGATTTTATTTGATGCGAGTTTCAAATACTATCGGCAAGAACGGACACATGATTCTTAAAATGAGATTATTAATTGTGATGTGCCGTTTCCCATTCCTCGAAGCTGGTTGTGGGCCCCTTGGATAGCACGACAAGCGGCCGCGTCTTGTTTTTCACGAAGTCAGCCGCTTTCCGTTGTTCAGGGTCCAACGCTGCGCGTTCCGGCGTGGGAAAATAGCGGAAGTCGATGCTCCATCGAGAGTCGTTCGTGGTATTCATTTTGCTGCAATGCACGCACAGGTTTGTGAAAAATATGGCGCCGCCCGTTTTGAGCGGAATCGGAACGGGGGTACCGCGTGCCTCCACATCCTCCTCCATCCGGACGTTCGAGTCCTCGCCGCGCGCGCCGTCAAGCCGGCCCCAGCGGTGACTCCCCGGTATAACCCAGCAGCAGCCGTTTTCGATCGTCGCTTCGACAAGCGGCACCCACACGGTAACCATATGAAGATGGTCCGTGTGTCTCTCTTTCTTCCCGATTGTGGATTGGTCCACGTACTGACTGTCTTGGTGCCAGGGAAACGATGTAATCTCACAGTCGGGTAGTTTCGTCCGCAGCGCCGGTCCCCCGATATTCGAAACCTCTGGTCCAAGAAGAAGGCCTAACACGGCAAGGATTCCCGGGAGATTGTAAAGATCGTAGAATTCGCGGCCAAATGACCCCAAGTACCATCCACGAGGCATAAGCCCTTGTTCTTTACAGATAGCGGCATAGCGGCGCGTGAAGGATTTCTCGGCATAGAGCGACGAAAGTTTGCCCTCGGCGTACTGTTCATGGGCATATTTGTCCACCTTAGCCATGATGAAATCGCGCATGGGATCCAGTTCGGATTCATCAATGATATTTTCAACGACAACGTAACCATTCTGCTCGTACGATTCTTTGATTTCTTGATTTGTCATTAGATTCGAGATGGCGATTCGTGTCAAAAAATGACACTATGGGTGGGTGTGCACTGCGAAGGTAGTGCACTCAGATTTTGAACTTCAAGCAACAACATTCCTATTTACATAGACTGGCCGAAACAGCGTTTGCCGCTGCGGCGGCATCCCTTTTAGCAGATCCGGGTGAGGTTCCCATTTCGACCACTTGCTGCCGACGATGTTGTAGAGATTGAAAACAGCCACCCTCGGGTTATCCGCATTTGTCCAAACGCTCGGGCTATGAGTCACCGCCTCCGTAAAAAAGAGCACCGAACCTGCCGGGCAATCGTAGGTGTCCCAAAATGACGAATTCATGTCTGTAATTGCCTCTTCAGGAGTGGGAAAGGCGGATTTGTGACTTCCGCTCACAAAGAGGGTACCACCCATCCCTTTTTTCACCGGATTTAACTCCCAAACGGCGCGCGTCAAGATTGATTTCGCCTGCCCCGGAAAGGCGTGATAAGTATGGTGATCACCGGGAAGGCGCATCATTCCGCTTCCGTTGTGCGGTACGAATTTCCCTTTATTGGGAACATCGGGAGATTCCTCATTCGCGGGTCGGTACTGCGAATTGGACGAATCGAGTCGAAAACCGTAGCAATTTTGACTTCCTATAGCCCCACTCTTATTGCCGTCAGTGAACGGATTATAGACAAACTCGTTCATGAAGCCGACCAGCACCGGATGATCAGTAAGGCTGGCGCAAGGTCCCCCGATTGCCGACCTATCCTTCTCCGGAATAGAGTCAGGATTTGTATGAAGCTGTTCGATGTGCTCCCGCATCGGTCCCATCTCCTCTTCCGACAGCACACCCGGAACAAGTAACCATCCACGCAAGTCAAACGCAAATTTTTGCGCGGGCGTCAACTCCACAATTGGTTTCCCCTCAGAATTGGTGCTGCAGTAGGCATCGGCTTTTGGTAGCTGTGGACGCCCAAGGTCCTTATCTAAAACGAATGGTATGTCGCTATATTTTGGAAACATTCATTGCCTCAGCCACGGTTGAAATAGATGTATGAGGTTTTAACCTTCGGAATGCATGGATTAACACTTACATTATGTATAGTTTTGCTCGCCTGAAATTCCCGATATCCGCCAGTAAATCGCCAGCATCTACCAGCAACTTTCCAGGTAGGTACAATGGAAACCCGATCAACAGGTTTGTCAAGCGCAAACCGGTCCCTACGCAGGGGAAACGCATCTAATTGCAGAGGAGGTCTCATGGTGGTAGGCTGTACGATTCATGTTGGGTTTCACTCAAATTTTGGCGCGTTCAAGCGAAATAGGCACTCGAAAACTCTTACAAGATTAGCGATTACTAACGAATTTCCGTTCAACCCAACCTACGAATCCCAAAATAGTGTCACAAATTTAGCCTGAATTTCTTTCTTATGATGCGGAAAATTTAGATGCGTTTCCCCTGGGTCCCTACGACAAGAACTTTCTCAGATATTCAAGAAAGCACATTTGAGTCGACTTTTGCGACGATCGGGCTCTACCCTCTTGACAGTTTCCAGTCCCCTTGTAACAACTTCTTTCAACCATTCGATGTCAACAGCCATTATAGCACTCTCCGCCATGATTGGCAAGTTTTCCGATGTTTTCATACGGGAAACACGCATCTAAGAGCCTGTTTGAACAATTGGAGCCAAAGCGAATTTGGACTCGTGAAGAATGTTTTTTCAGATTGCGTTGTCGCCTCTTCTACACCTTCAAGATCTCTATGGGATTCTATCGCGGTCATTTTTCATTCCCTTGATCCTTCGCTATCGAGATATCTATCGCACTCCCTATTCAGTCGCTTGATCTCAGTTGATCCCACGCTAGGGCTTGGGTTCACGGAGTTGTGGCGTTTCTATACACCTTCAGGATCTCTATGGGATTTCTATCGCGTTCCCTATCCGGTCACTTGATCACTCACTATCCGTTCGCTTGATCCCCGCTGGGGCTTTTAGAGGCTGGTGCGCAGTGCGCACCTTACAGATGCACTTTTCAAACAGGTTCTAAACTTTTTAGAAATTGAGTGTAACCCGACATTAATCCGACATGCTACTACCATGAGACATCCCCTATAGTAAGATGCGTTTCCCTAATGTGACTTTTCTGTTCCCATTATTTCGCTATTGATGTATAATATTTCCGCAACTTTTTAGTTCGGGCCAAAAAAGAAGAAAAATTAGTCTGGTATTTATTTGAGTCTAATCATCGGTGGGAGGGGCATCCCTGTCCCGATACTGGTTATGGCGGACGTGCAATGAATTGCACTACTACAAACTGACATCGGCGATATAGATTGATGGACTAAATAAGTACATGTCTTCCATTCCGATCCACACTTGTTGGTAGCATTGACAAGGATTTATCAGACAAACCGATTCAGTAGTCTTCCGAAGCCATGAGTCATCACGCTGCGTTTTTGATTCAGGAGGTAAGATTCAGATGAAAAAAGCAGTTTCAATTTTCGGAGTGTTGTTTCTTTTGACAACTATTTGCACCATCGCACTCGCCGAGCCAATTCCTGGCGCTGTGCTCTACCTTGATGCCCGCGACAATCCCGCGCATGATGATGCTTGGACGAACCTCGGTACCGCCGGTGGAGAATTGTCAGGCGCGGGAAAACCGCCGGTACTCGAAGAGGGCCCAATCGTGATACCTGACCTTGGTATCGACACAATCTCGAAGTTCTATACCCACAAGAAGTCTGGTCAATGCTGGGGCGGCCAAGGTGACAACCTCAAACTATTCCTCGAGGAATGGACCATCGATCTCCTCCTCAGAATGAATGGCGATTCCCACCAAAATTCACCTAGGAATCAACTTGTGGGCTTTCAGCCCAAGAAGCTAAAAGGAGAAAATGCGATTCGGCTCGGTTTTTGGGGTGATATAGGCGAACTTGTAGGCCAATTCAGTAACGTGACTGCGACACTCAGGCCGAATAAGGGGCTTGAGGAAGGCGTGTGGACCTGGATGACCCTTGTGAGCGGAGACCCGATGAAGATATACCACGAAGGCAAAATCAGGAATACATTGCCGGGTGGCAAATTCAACAAGGAGCCCCCTATAGAGGTAGTCATCATCGGCGCGAATAGTTACGGTGAACGCGACCAGACCTTCAACGGTTCGGTAGCACTCGTTCGTATCTATGACAGAAAATTGAAAACCGCTGAGATTAAGCAAAACATTACCGCCTGGACAGAATGGCGCGCCATCGATCCTACCTCAAAACTGTCAACAACTTGGGGTAACATCAAACAAGGAAAATAGACTCACAAGATTAAGTGGAGCAGTGCTACTGCATTTTACTGAATCCTTGATCTGGGACAAAAATCAGCTCCTTCCGGTTGGTAAGTATGTGACTAGGTAAAACCGCTATATTTAAGCGATGATTCTTTGATTCACCGGTGAAATGCAGATGAAAACAGTAGTCTCAATTCTGTTCGTGTTGTTTACCCTTCCAACTGTTCTCACCATAGCGTCCGCCGACGCGGTTCCCGGAGCATTGTTGTACTTTGACGCGCGTATCAACTATCGCGGGCATCCAACCGCTTGGTGGAACCTCGGCACGGTTGGTGGAGAGTTATCGGGCGCGGGCAATCCGCCGGTGCTTGAAGAGGGCAATATTGCGATGCCGGACCTCGGTATTGATACGATCTCGAAGTTCTATACGCACAGGAAGTCCGGTCAGTGCTGGGGCGCCAAAGGCGACGGTTTCAAACTATTTCTCGAAGACTGGACCATCGAGTTACTTCTCAGAATGAATTCCATTGACGATTCCCACAGAGCTGGACTTAGGAATCAAATTGCCGGCTTTCAGCCCCAGAAGTTGGAAGGAGACAATGCGATTCGGATTAGTTTTTGGTGGGAGCCGGGTGAGATAGGAGGCCAATTCGGAGGAGCAAGAGACAATTTGCTTCTCCTCGAGGAAGGTGAATGGACTTGGATAAATTTTGTTAGCGGTACGACAGTTAAGATATTAAAGAACGGTCGAGTGCGCAATCTGATGGAGGGGGGCGCTAAATTCGACAAGAAAACACCTTTAGAGGTGGTCGTAATAGGCGCCAATAGCTATGGTGAACGCGCTAATAACTTCAGCGGCTCAATCGCCCTCGTTCGTGTCTATGACAGAGTATTGAGCAAAGATGAGATTAAGCAAAACATCACAGCCTGGGCCGAATGGCGCGGCGTTGATCCTACCTCAAAACTCACGACGACCTGGGGCGGAGTCAAGGCAACCTATTGACTCCCGGTTGGTAAATGGCTCACCCCATTAGCCGCCAACAGAAGATTTGGTCACTGCTTCGTGCCCCTCTCTATCCACCCAAGCGTTTTTCTTCTTCGATATGCCATTCCGGGTCGGTCATCGGCATTGGTTCGGGTGCCTCTAAACCAGCCTCTCTGCGCCAGCGGATCAAAGGGTGTTCACGGTTAGGTTGGGGGAGATCTACGCGAATACCGTATGCCGCGGACTCAAAAATACCCATAATGATTTCGACGACGTGACTCCCCTCGGCACCGCTGCATTCGTGCTCCCGCCCTTCATCTAGTGCCCGCACATACTCGTCCACAAACCAATAATCACCTTCATTCAATTTGAGGTCCGCGGGAGTCTTTTCGACCGCTTGTGCGAAGCTGTCCGCATAAATGGGTGTTAGCGCTTCCCATGCATCCCTCTCATTTGCGGGCGGAACGTGGGGATCGGGCAACCACCAAGCCCCTCGCGGATGCCACATTAATCGCCCCTCTGTTCCATAAAGTTCGACGACGTGGGCATCTAACTCGATTTGTTTAAACTTGTGTTGGAGAAGCGTCCCCGTCACCCCATTGGCAAACTGTAAAGCCGCGGTGACGTGGTCACCCGCAACGGTGCCATTTCCGCGTGGGGCAGGCAGAACATCCTGCGGGGTGATTGGGCGGCCACGGGTGGTCGCATGCGCCGTGACACTCTGACAATGACCACCATATTTGATGACCTGAGTCAGTACATGCGTGCCAATCTCCATCAGACCAAAGCCTCCGTAATAGCCCTTCCCGCTGGCATAGATGTAGCGCAACTCGCCGATCTTGCCCGCCTGATAAGCATGATTAACAGCTTGGTTCCAAGCGCTCAACCGCCACTGGTGGTGCACCGCGGTCTGGACGCCCTTTTCAGCGGCTTTGTTCATCACTGCATCCGTCTCGATGAGATCCATTCCCATCGGTTTTTCAACTTCAATGTTAACGCCGTGTTCTAGCACCCGCAACGCTAATGGAGCATGCAAGGCTGGTGCAGTGGGGATAGCGACAATATCCGGCTCAGTCTGGTGAATCATCTCATCCAGATCCGAAAAACGGGCGTCTAGGTCAAGTTCATCTCCCAGAGTGTTTAGTCGGTCTTCGATCAAGTCGCACAGTCCGACGACTTTCGTTCGAGGGTGGGCGTGATAGGCTCTAGCGGCTGATGTTCCGCGGGATCGACACCCTAAAATTGCGACGCGGTACGTTTTCATTAGTCCTCTTTTATAGTAAACTCGCTGCTTTATTATTTCAATGCGCCGTAGCGTGAATCACAGCGCTCGTCTAACCGTCAGTTGCTTTCGTAGCGGCTGAAGCGGTAATGGGGAATGTGGACTCAAGTAGGTTTGGCAATAATTTAAATTTGGCAGCTTTCGCTGTCCACCAAGGAAACCATAATGATGTTGGCGTTAGTTTTGACAAGTCCACCAGAGATTATCCGATAGTGTCACGAAATCGTCAAGAAGAAACTGCTTGTGTGCTTGATGCATTCTTTTTGACCCTTCGAGGAGCATAACGGTATCATACCATGTGATGCCAGCCTGCAGCCCAGGCAGTTACAAGGAAACGACATTTTTTGCTTGAGCAGCGGTCCGGAAATGCCGACATCACCGAGCCGATGGACATCCTGACAGGTGCCTGCAAAGTCTCCGTATCCGTCGCCGTTCGAGTCTCGCGTCCGGGGGCAGCTAGGTCCGCAGAGTTGAGTGAGTTGTCCGCGACCCACGCGGTTCAGCCAAGAACCGAGTCCTTTTAAGTTACGCCAACCATTTTTGGCCTGAGGTTCGCCAGTCGTGGTGCGGAGATTGCTGCGTTTCTTTTGTAGGGCTGAGTCCTGATTGTGACAGAAGATCGCGACCTGGAGATCGCTTCTATAAACAGTTGATTTGTTACGACAATCTACAAATGTCAAATCAAGTAACATCCAATCAATGTATATATAAAAATGAACGTCAATAACTACATACGCCCAAGATATATTACCATCCTCGCGTATTAATTTCGTTTAATAGCACAACCGCACCATCCCCAACGTTCGTAGCGGCCTCTTCCACCCGAATATATTACTTGAGTCAGACGTTCATCTGCGATTGTGACGTTGTAGCTCCTTTCGACTGTTTGATTCTCTGCAGGTATTCTCAACTCTTTGATTTTCTTCTCCCCGTTGGCGATGAGATTAATCTCTAGCGGTTCAGAGCCGTCAGAGGAGAAATAGCACGTGACTTCATATTCGCCGTTGGGAAGATTAACCCTGAAAACACCATCCTCTTCACCCCAGACTCCGTCGCGATAGGGTTCCGGAAGGCCCGCTTCGCTGACAAACTCTTCACGTTCCGAGTGCGTCAACCAACCATATCTCCCATCAATGTATTCGGAATCCTCATAAATGGCGATGTGGTCTGGCGCTGTTTGTCCATCGTGGTCTTGCATGTCAAATTTTATCGTCGTTCTGCCGCCCCACAGGTTCTCGTCGGGGCTTGCCCTTTTGCGGCGATAGAGTCTGTTATGGTTGTTGGAATGGATTAGTTCAAAGTCATCTTCCAACTCCTCTATTTCATCATATTCTGTCCGCCACAATATCATATGGTCGGGGGCGTAGTCGGTTTTCCAGCGCTCCCCCAGCGCACTCTCCGCGGAATAGTCTCTTTCTTTGAAGCGTACGGGGAAATGATCGGTGTGTGCCTCATAGTTATCGAGATATGCGATTCCGTTTTTCACAGCCAACAAGCACTCCACGTGTCCGAACGGTGCCACGTATTTGGGTTTCCAACCCAGTGAGTCTGACTTGCCATTCCACTCATCGGGACGGCTTGTGAGGATCGTATGGTTATCAAGCATACCAGCCGACGACATAGCGTCATCTATATCCTTGTTCAAAAGATAATACGTCTGGACGTTGTAACCGAGATGCCATAATGATAGGGTGATGATGATCCCCGCCATTGCATATTTTATGTATTTATGGAGACCGATACTGAAAAATGGAAGAAGCACTAGAAAGATGTAGAGATGGATCCTGTCGTTAATCCAACCGCCGCCGTAGCCTACCCAGGGAAATTTGAAATACATCACCGTCAGGATAGTTGCTAGTAGCAGAAACAGATCCCTTTTTCGTACGACTCTGGTCCATAGACGCTCTGTTGTAGGTTCCGACTCCGAAAGTCTGCTGAATTTGTACACATTCCAGACCCTGTCTATGAGCGTTAGCAGTAAAGCAACGGCAAAGGCTACGAGTAAAACCCGCCCGATGAGAATGTGTTCATCCCGGAAGGAGACCAGCGACTTCATGGAGAAGAAATATTCCTTCAACCATTCAAAACCCTTGTGTCCACCTGCCCTACGAGGCCGGTCCAAAAAGTAGGAAATCATAATGAAATAGGCGGGCAGCATGGTTACCAGAAAAAGAAGGGGCGGTTTGAGTTTCGCCGCAAAGCTCTTCAGACTGTCTGCCAGTGTCTTTCCATTGTCCCCTGATATATCCTTATAACCCCACGTCATACACAGCGCCTCATACAGCGACAGTAAGACTGAGAAAAACGTTAGCGCCATCATAAGCGTCGCGTAGGATTGATAGTGGGTGAGGTACGTTGCAATTAGCAGTGCATACAATATCCCAATATTCGCGATGGTGAGTTCATTCCTACGTTTCCACCAGTATCCTAGGGTGAAAAAGAATAGGGACATACTCAGGACAAAGTTGTAAAAGCCCATGTGAAGTAGGTAGTTGTAAGCAAAGATAAAACCTACCAGAGCGAAAATCGTATTACCCCTTTGAACGCTGTTGAGGAAATAGAACAGGGAAAGCGGTAGCAGCCCAATGCAGAGGCTGATCAGAATCTTTTCGCAGATAATGGGCGGGAATACATACATCAGCAGCGCCAGAAACGCGTGCGACGTCCAGTTTGGGAATAGCGTCAGCCTCAGATCGTAGACTTCCCGCAATCTGTAGTTTTCGTGTTTGTGGTGCTCCTTCAATACATAGGAGTTATATATATGGCTTGCTCCATCTTGGGTGGGAAAATACGTGAAGATCCAGACTGGCAGAAGATGTATAACCAGCAACGCGATGATGACATTACGTCCTACTGAAGCGGTTCGAGCGGATTCATGTTTCGTCATCTTGAAATTCCTGTTATAGTCATTGCAGTCAATTATTGCACATGCTAGTGGACAATGAAATTCTTCTGTACCACGATCTAAATGAAGTTAAAAAAAACAACTCGTAATATCCTAACGATGCTCGGTGCGGTTAGGAAACCGCACCTACCGAGTTTAGGGAAAACTAGAATTACCGATTTAAATATTTAATCTTCATATAGATTGTGGCATGCGCAAACTAACAGCGGGACGTTCTATCGCGCTCCTTATTCAGTCGCTTGATTGCTACAAGGGTGCGTCCGATTTTTGGGTTGTCCACATATCGTCATCGTTCACTAACTTACGATTATATTCTGTGAAAATATGATTATAGACGAATATAAACACAGCAAAGACAGGTTTTTGGCGACAGCGAGGTTAGAGACAAATCCAGCCTACAAGCAGGTTCGACACGAAAAGAAGAGTCAGCAGAGGTCGCCACATGCTTGACGTTCTCGCTCGGCGGAGATTATCCTCCGTAGATGCTCTTCATCTGCCAGAGGTCGAGCGACAGTAGCTCAGCGTCTCTGCCCTGCGCGCTCAAAGAGACGCCGGTGCTGTCCGGTCGACCCGGGTAGACCCGCATAGCCACGCATTGGCGGCCGTTGACGAACACTTCAATGACGCTGCGGTCAATGAATACGTGCAACTTGAGTGTCTCTTCCGGTCCCACGACAACCGGGGCAGTCTCCGGCGCGCGCCCCAAAGCATCGGGCAAAGTCGATGAGCGTGACGAATCGATACTGATGAGGCTGTCGCGAGAATCCGGTTGTCGTACCGGGTGCCTGAAGCCACGGTCGCGGTAGAAGACAATACGAGTGTGCTCCTGACGGTCCGGCGATCGCAGCACGTTCAGTTCCACCATCGGCGCTCCACCGGTGTTAATCTCCAACTCAAGCTCGATGGCATTGCCTTCGATGCCGTCAAGCACTGTTTCGCTATTGGCAGGGATCGGCTGCCGCCCAACGCTTTTATGAGAGCCGCGGAGCGAGGCGATGTCACCGGCGGGATCGATGCCCAGTTCGTCCTTGCCGATCAGTGTCAGCCTCCGCGGTAGGCTCATGAGTTGACCCCACCCCTTCTTCGGCAGGCCGGGATTCATGTTCCAGATACAGATGACGCCGCCTTTGCCGTCGGGCGTGGCGGACGGTGCATGCAATCCTGACGGATTTGCGGCGCCGAAGTTAAATTTGCCGTGGGCCGTCGGATGAAATTTTGCGCCGTCTGCGTCGTAGTCACCGAGCAGATACTGCGGACCACGCATGTGGCTGAAGATGAGCAAGATGTGCCGCTCGCCGGCGCCGCTGCCGATGGGCCAGAAGTAGGGACAGGCACCGTCGTCGCCGTCGATCAAGCAGCTTTGGTCATCTACGAATGGATGCAGATATTCCCAGTGTTCGAGGTCATTGGAGCGAAACACCGTGTCCATCGGATTCCAAGCGTCGCGCCCGTTGGACAGAGCGTAGTAGGTGTCACCTACCCGCCAAATGCAGGGATCGTGTACACGGTATGTCAAAGCCGATCCGTCCGGCGCCATCAGCGGCACCACAGGGCCGCCTGTCAGTTTTTCCCAGTTGAGCAGTAGCGGATCGCTCGATGTCGCGACCATCAAGCCCTGCTCGACGCCGTAATACATGGCGATAACCCGATCCTCTTCGACCAGCGTGCTGCCGGAGAAGCAATGGCGCTCCGGGCTCGGGTGAATGGCGTACGGAAGATCGCGCCAGTGAATAAGATCCGCACTCACCGCGTGTCCCCAGTGCACGCGTCCGCCGCCGTCCGGTGGATTGCCCTGATAAAAGAGGTGCCATTTTCCACCCCAGTTGCAGAGGCCGTTTGCGTCGTTGTGATTCGATTCGGGACTCACGAAGTGGTAAGTTGGCCGGTGCGGATCACTGCTCAGAGTGGTGCGCGATTCGCGCATGCGTGCCAGGAGGGGGTTCGTCGCCAGTTCCTTCTCCTGCGTTTCGAGCGTGTCACCGAAGTTGTAATTCGGTGTGTCTGTAGGTGGAAAGTATTTCGGTGGCAGGTTTTTTATCGTCATACTGTTTTCACCATTCCTTAGACCATCATAGCGGGTCCCGCGGCGGCGCGCAAACCGTTGCCCACGAAGTTGAACGCCAGCACGGCTACGAAGAAAGACATCGAAGGTATCAGGAGCGAGAGATAGAGCACCATGGTTAAAAAATTCTACGCCTGATAGTAAAGCATGCCCTTAGCTATAAACCGGAACATTATCGCGAAGATATCAATGCCTATCATGGAAATATGCGAAAGCAATTTTACCCGTTTTTTACTTCCCGCTCAATGACTATCTCGCTGTTCAAAGGATTCTCGGTTATTCACTCGCACGCTGTTTTGAGTTTAGCATCCGAAGTCATTTATATATTCACATATAGGGTTGATGCGGGAATTAGCTACCATAGGCAGGGCATCTTGACCCTCAGCGCAAAGGATTCGCGACCTGGAGAAGATCTCTATCGCATTCGCTATGGGATCCGCTATCGCCCTCGTTGTCCACTCGGTTGATCTCATTTGATCTCCTACAGTGCCTCTATCGTAACATTTTTTGGATTGTCACATCGGGTTACCTACAATCCAGTTATACGTAGATTTGAACGTATCCGACGGATTCTCGCTGAGTTTATTCATGGAAGCTGAACGAGAAGATCTTTGATTCTCTCAACTCAAATTTCAAGTTTATCTCCCGCCCAATGAGGCTCTCCAATGAAAATCCGTCTTTCCACTCTATTTTCGCGTCTGAAACGGTGGTAGTTATCAACTCCCCTTCAGCCACTTGTTTTTTTTCTTTATCCAAGAGCGCGACCCTAACGTACCCGGACGGCGCGACATCGGCACTGATGCCTAGCGAATTGCCCACAACCGATACGGAATTGGTCGTAAGGTCACCGGTTTTGTTGCTTCCCCCGGCAATCTGTTCGTAGCCGGCAAAACCGTCGGGCCGCAGCCGAGCCAGCGCAAAGAAGCCGTTGCGCCACCCCATGAATCGGCCGTCATTAGCGCCGTAGTAGAGGAGAATCTCGTCCTTCATCACAATCGGGGTGGCGGCAAAGATGCAGCCCCAGTCGTAGTCGCCCATCACCGCGCCATTGGAAATCAGCGGCTTGCCGGGTTGGATTCGATGCCATTGTTTGCTGTCCGGGCTCCACGCCAATTCGCACCATTGCCGGCTAGTTTCTATGTCAAAGAGTCCTACCATTCCGAGGTACACACCGGCGTGGGGAAGTACGATCAGATCATGAATCTGCATGCGCGGGTCAAGCCCCTCCATAATTTGCTCGGTTTTTGACCACTTCACAAAATCCTCCGACTCGGTCCTTACCGCCTGCCGATGCCCCTGGTATCCGTAGCGGCCCGCGGTTTTCGCCCCGCCCCAACCACGTGTGATAAGCCCGTACTTGCCAAGATTTTCATCCCACCACACGCTTGGGTGCGTGTCACCAATATCCATGGGGCCAACATCGTGCTTGTTGCTCCAATGAATCCCGTCCGGAGAGAACCAAGCCGCGCTGATTTGTCTTTCCGGTTTGATTGCCTTGTAACGCCTTTGCGGATCGTTTTCATGCGGATCTTTCATAACCGCTAAGCGGTAGTGTTCTATGACAATATTGTTCCTCTTGCTTCCGTTGTAGTCTATTAAACCCAATTCGGGTTTATTCCAATTTATACCGTCTTGAGATGTCGCATAGCACACACCGAATCTACGCTTTCCCTCTGTCCATTCGGCCCATGCCCGCTTTTCGGAGGGTAAACCCTCACCCGGGAGATCTCCTTTTGAATCAGACCGGGTGAAAATGCTGTACCAGCATTTGTAAATCTCCTCCTCCCAGTCATAGATGACGCTGCAGTAAGGGTTGTCGAAGCGGGGTTCCCACGGCTTGTCTTCCTTGAAGAGCGGATTGTTCCCGTCCTTGTGTGCGGCGCCAACAGTCAACTCCACGTTGTTTTCCTCGTCGATGATTCGCGAATCAAGAACGAGGTACCTGTCACGATCTTTCCTATCGTCACTTGCCGCTCCGCCCATAATTATTCCTTTCCTCGAGATTTAATGCGTCCTGGTTGCTGCACGATACTCATCTTCGTCTCGGATTTATGCTTAATTATCTCGTTGACTCGCAACTTTAGTCATTTCAACCGTGGATCATTCACGTAGAATTAAACTATTCAATCTGTAACAGCGCCGATTACTAAGTATAACTAGTAGGAACGAGTTCTGCTTGCGGCGAGAAATCGCGACCGGGAGAAGATCTCTATCGCATTCGCTATCCGCTCAGTTGATCTCCTACAGGTAGTTGGATTATCGCAGAAACTTTCAATTCGGGTAACATATAATCAATTTATGGGTAGAAAGAACTTAACTGACCATACATGCGTACTACGCGTCACCTTGGCTAATCGGCCCGGTGTCGATAAACTTGCAGGTTTTCCGTGGAATGGATTACTTCGTAATCTGTGTCCAGACTATCTGTGATTTCCTGCACATCCAAACCGTGACTCCGCATAATATTGTCACCGCAGGCGAATGGGTCTGTTTTGTCCAGTTTCCATGCCACGATGTAATCAATCGCTCCCGAGTGTTGGATTTTCCAATCGAAAGGAAAGTAGTTAAATTTGACTTCGTAATTTGTAAGATTAACACTACCGTTACCCACTCCGTAATAATTGATGGCGTGACCAAAAGGCTTCACAATTATACGGTGGGTAGCGGACGGCGATTCCTTGACGCTGGGAGACACATCCGAGGAAATTCCCAAGACCACTTTGTTCTTTTCAATCAGTTTGGTGCCCGAGGTAAACTCCTTAAGACTTTTGTCCAGAGGATAATAGTATCGGAAGTTAATTGCAAGACGGGACATGGAGAGGATAATTATGACAACGACAATCCCGCGTTTGAAATATCTGTGGTTGTCCACATAAAGAAACGGCAGAAGCACCGGGAAAATAAACAGATTCACCCGGTCATTGATCCAACCGCCGGTCGCTATACCCCAGGGCATAATGAAGTAGAGTAATGCAAACGCTCCAAACAACAGCAGGAACGGGTTGTCTTGGCTCACAATCCCCTTTTGGCGGATTCTTTTATATAATGTGACTGCAAACAACAGTCCCAGCATAATCCCCATAATGCGTGTGGGAATCAAGTGAGCGTCGGTAAAAAACATCAATGATTTGGTGCTTAGAAGATAATCCCACGCTTTCCAATCGCCGAAACGCTCCCATCTCAGTTCAAAGTCTCCATTATCTGTGGCAATGTTAGTGAGTAGATAGTTTGCCATGATGAAGTAGAGCGGCAGCATACATATCAAATGCACCATGACCCGTTTTGGCTTCCGATAAAACGATGTGACAGATAGAAGAGTTAGCGCTAGAATGAGTAGAAGAAAAGAAAGGATGTGGCTGAAGTAAATCAGGATGCACAACAGGTTGAGGATGGCGATCTTATCCACGCCCAGATTATCTTTGTGCTTCATGAAATAACCAAGTGCGAAAAAGAACAGTGGAACAGAAAGCGAAAAACTGTAGAATCCCATGTGCAGCAGGTAGTGATCGCTGAACAGAAATCCCAGAAAACCGTATAGATTCTTACCCTTGTGTACCGCGTCAAGAAAGTAGAAAAGTGACAAGGGTAACAAGCCGATGATAGCGCTCAAAAGGATTCTCTCCGCAATTAGAGGAGGGAAAATCTTCATTAGCAGCGCCATGCAGATGTGTGCGAGCCAGTTGGGGAACAGCGTAAGATTAAGTTTGTAGTATTCCCGCAAGCGAGTTGAATCATCATCGTGGAATACGCTCAACACATACGAATTATAGACGTGGGCTGGACCATCTTGGGTTGGGAAGTATTTGAAGACCCACAGCGGCGAGATATGCAGGATGGTGAGGGTACAGATAAGAATTCTTTTTCTTCGTAGCGGAAGGTCCGTCTCCTTCCAACGTACGGGAAGGGAACGCAGACTTGATACGGTTGAGTCAATGGTCATTTCAATTAAGAATTATACATTTGGTATTGGACAATTTGATCTGTAGTAGCGCAGTTTGCGTAAATCCTGCAGGTAGTCGGATTATCGCACAAATTAAAAATCGAATTACTTACGACTGATATATGCAGAAATTATGAACGTAAATGAATATGAATGTCTATCAAGTAACACTCGACATTGCGCTCCTCTGGAGTGAAACTATTCTACGAAGAAACGCTTATTCAAAGCCCATCATCGAGCGAGAGTTGGGTGTCACTTGATGAGGGAATTATTCCGCCAAGGATAATGTGCGCTATAGACAAACCGTCGGGGCAAGAAGATCTCTATGGGAGCTCTATCGCGTTCGTTATCCACTCACTTGATTACAGTTACCCCCAATGTTTAGACAGTTATGAACGAAAATTAAGGTGTAAAGGCTATCCAATCCGGCTACGTTTCAATGCCTAATGTTGTTGGAAATACACCTCGTGAGGTGTCCTTTTATCGAGCGCCCCATGAAGCCGCTCCTCATTATAAAACTTGAAATAGTTGTTCAAGCCACACCAAGCCGTGTGAACAGAGTCATAAGAATGAAAATACACATGTTCATATTTCACTGTCCACCAGAGACGTTCAATGAAAATGTTGTCAAACACTCTGCCTGCTCCAGCCCAACTGATGCGAATGTTCGCCGATTCAAGCCGAGTGGTAAAGGCATCAGACGTGAATTGGGCACCCTGATCGCTGTTGAAAATCAAGGGCGTAGAACAACTCAACGCCCGTTCCAGAGCCGATAGACAAAAGAAAACATCGAGTGAATTTGACAGTTCCCATGATAACACATATCGAGAGTACCAATCCATAATAGCCACTAGATAGACAAAGCCGGTGTCCAAGCCGATATAGGTGATATCAGTTGCCCACACCTGGTCCGGTCGAGTGACACTTGAATCCTTCAGCAAATAAGGATACTTTTTCGATGGTTTACCGTTCTTAGAGGTTTTCGGCTTGGGATAGATGGCAACTAAGTTCATCTGTCGCATCAACCTGGCAATCCGTTTCCGATTGACGACGTAGCCTTGGGAACAAAGCCAGTCCGTCATTCGAGGTACACCGTAGAACGGGGTCTTCATGTACTGTTCATCAATCAGACGCATATAAAGCAGGTTTTCCGGCGACTCTACCGCGGGTTGATAGTAATACGAAGCGCGTGGCAACTCTAACAGTTCGCATTGCCTCAAAACTGAGGGGGAACCGCTCTCTTGGTTGATAAGCCGCCGCTTCTGTTCAACCGAGCCGTTGAGTTTTTTTTTGAAGCCAGTCCAGTTCTACCTTCAATTGACCGATTTGCCGGTAGAGCTCGGCTATGAGTCGGTCGTTGTCAGAAGTCGCTTGAGTGCGTCCGTTTGCAAACAGTTGAGGCGATTCCTCCAGAATCTGTCTTTTCCACTGGCTGACCTGATTCGGGTGGACTTCGTAGTCACTGGCAATCTGAGCCATGGTGCGCTGGTTCTTTATCGCCTCAATCGCCACTTGCGCTTTGAATCGGTTATCATACTGCTTTCTACTAGCCATGCTATACAAACTCCTTTCGTAGTTCTTGGCATTGCTGAGCCGTAGTATGACTCATAACATGACCGTTTTGCCAGCACGAAATCCACCTTAATCTACTGTCTAGTTTTTGGGGGTAATCGCAGAACTACGAATTGATAACAATCGGATCGTAGATATCAGCCCACTTGCTCATTTAACACAACTTACGAATTTGACACTCGCTAACAATGCAATAACAGACTTTCAACCGCTCTTTGGGTTGAATCTTCAGAGTGTGGACATTGATTTCCGCAAGTTGCAGGAACTTGCCTCCGTTAAGGTAACGATGCCCGATTCAAATTTGGAACGCGCCATCCGAGAGGAACTGGGGCTGCTGGCTGAAACACCCCTCACACATCTAGTAATGAACCAGTTGACGCGGTTAGATGCCCCGGAGAAACAGATAGACGATTTAACAGGACTAGAGCACGCTCCTAATTTGAAATGGATTGATGTGCATCGAAATAACATAAGCGCCCTCAAGCCATTGGCTAAATTAACTCAGTTGGAACGCTTAGGAGCCTGGAGAAATCCAATCTCGGATTTGTCTCCGTTAGCAAACCTCACCTCATTAAAAGGTCTTGACCTCGGCGGTTGTGAAATTTCAGACATTACTCCACTTGCCAACTTAACGCAGCTGCAATGGCTAACCCTCCCTTGGAATCATTTAATTGAAGACATCACCCCGCTAACAAATCTGACGCAACTCACCCTATTAGATCTGAGCGGCAATCGGGTTGTTGATATCAGCCCGCTTGCCAATTTAACTGCATTGACAACATTACGGATAGAAGACAACCGGATTAGTGATTATACTCCACTTGATGGGTTGTCCTTGACTGATCTCACCCGTGACGAGGTTTGTAAAATACCCGGACTCCCTATCCATGAGCGAATCGAAAACCGGAATCTACCCTCAATTATTCACACATGGGACGGGACCAAAGTTATTAACCGCCCAAACCTATCAAGAGTAGATACGCTTGCACAACATGATCTGTTTTGGCAATATCCGCCATTCGGACTCAAGTTTGAACTCACACCTCAAGGCTATCAGATCAGTGGAGACATAGTCGGCGCAGTCACACAACGTGATGAGTTACTCACTAAGAATCCCAATATGATTGTCCTTGCAAATATCCACGTACGAAATGCACCTATCAATCCCCGGCGCTACCCAGCAGATTGGCCATACTGGCTGCGAGATGATGCCGGAAACATCATTAGAAATGCAGAATTAAGCACTTCTGGCTTAATAGACTTCAGAATTCCTGAAGTCCAGAACATCATCGTTCAGAAAGCAATAGCCGTATCAAAATGCGGAGTCTACGATGGAATCTTCATTGATTGGTGGAATGAGGGTAGAGTTACACTTGCAAGTCCAGACTGGTCGGTACACTACACCACAGCAGAAGAAGAATTAGAGATAAAAATCTCGTTGCTCAAGCGCATCCGTGCCCAAGTTCCCGACAATTTTCTCATACTTGCAAACAACAATCGACTTAAACTTCCACACTCAGCCCCCTACATGAACGGAAGCTTCATGGAAACCTTCCGTGACAGAGTAAACGGACGCAGAGAATATACCCGAGAGGGGATTATCGAGATTGAAGAGGCACTTATCTGGTTAGAAGCAAATATGAGAGAACCGCAAATTAACTGTCTAGAGGGCTGGGGCATTCCGACAGAATCGCCAGACAGCCCAAAGAATCGGCGATGGATGCGTCTATTTACCACAATGAGCCTTAGAACCTGTTTGAAAAGTCCGAATCCGTCTTTGAGAGAGGTTATTCTGAGGCAAAATTCCTTGAAAATCTGATAACTCTGCCCTCAAATGCCCCAACAATTGCATTACTACCTACTTTTCAAACAGGTTCTTACTTTATCTGATGGATATGTTCTTTATAACGTCGGTTGGAACAGAAGTAAACCTGACGCACCCAACCACGATCATTACTGGTATCCGTTTTGGGATGCAGATCTCGGCAGGCCGGTGGGCGAGAAAGGCCAACTCTATCAAGATATAGATGGGCTATACATCCGGGAATTCACCAACGGTTGGGCGGTCTACAATCACAGCGGCTCGTCCCAAGTCCTCAAGCTACCCGAGGAAGTCCAAGCCGTCGCAAGCGGTCTTGTGGCCATGGAACACGCGCTTCCCAATCTTGATGGCGAGATGTATTTGCGGGTGAAGCCGGCGATTCCGGCGGATGTCAATGGAGACGGTGTGGTGAATATCTTTGATTTGACGCTGGTAGCGCAGGCGTTTGGGAAGGATGGTTTAGAGGCGGATGTGAATGGGGATGGGGTTGTTAATGTGTTTGATTTGGTGTTTGTGGCAAACCAGTTCTAGAAGCAACTGTCAGATGTTAACAGTCACGAAACCTTTGAAGGATGGGGAAATGGAAAACGTCGAATTCAAGCTTCTTGTGTTTGGCTTCGTTCTTGTAGTGCTATCCCGTTGGCCTAATGATGAGTCTGATAGTCTAATTGGCCTAACATTCTTGGGTGCGAGCATAGTTGTAACAATTGTAATACTGAAGGCACTCGATATTTCTGAGAAGATACTCGAAAAGCTGATTGATTTATTCTAACGCCCTTTGCTTCCGCGCGGGCGTTACCACGCTGAGCCTAACCTTCTCCGACGGCTATGCTCTCTTTACGATGCATCAATGGGAAGGTGTGCATATGCACTGGCATTACTGGAACGATTTCTGGGACGCGGATCTGGGGAGGCCGGTGGGGGAGAAGGGGCAACTGTATCAAGAGACAGATGGGCTTTATATTCGTAAGTTCACCAACGGCTGGGCGGTCTACAACCACAGCGGCGCGGCACAAGTCGTTACGCTTCCGGAAGAGGTGCGGTCGGTCGCTAGCGGATTGAGCAATACAGAACATGCGCTGCTCAATCTCGACGGCGACATCTTCCTGAAACTGCCGTCGGCATTGCCGGGCTATATCAATGGGGATGGGATCGTGAATATCTTGGACCTGACCTTGGTAGCCCAAGCGTTCGGTAGGAATGCTCATAACGCCGACGTCAAGAGCGACGGGGTTGTGAATGTGTACGACTTAGTGTTTGTAGCGGTACAATTCTAGCACGGGACGCCATGCTACCGCCGGATGTTGTCCCCGAGTTGGTAGGGTACGCTAGGCAGAAGGTTGCGTGACGTGACCACTCGCTCGGTCACGTTCCGTGTCCACAGCACGATGACCGCTTTTGCCAATTGTGATTGTTTCCTGCGTTTAAACATGCGTGATCCCTACCACAAACACCGTGTCATTGAACAATGCGACCAAATCCTCGCATACCGCGCCGAACATCAGCGATGTCTCTTTCTGCGGTGGGCACATGGCGCACATCTTCCCATTCACCAGCTAGGCGCTTACCTGATCGATGTTATGCAAGTTCGCGGAATACAGCAGATATGTTGAATCGTACAAGCGGACGCTTCCTTTGGTTCGCTCGCCGTTAGACCCAATAGCACACCGACCTCGCTGTACCATATTACTTCCATCTAACACAGCTTCCGAGATGCAATCAAACCTGCACATACAAACCGAGGGTATAAGTCCCATTGTTATACAGCAGCAGACGGCGTAATCAATATAAACAGATGGTCTAGCCCCAATTGGAAAACTGACATGGATGCATTCAATCTTGCAGACCTGATGGAGGTTTTACAACTGATTGCAATCGTCACCGGCATCGGTGTGTTCTTGAGGAAGGTTCCAAGCAGGAGGGAAATGGAACAAGCCGACAATGTTCTTCGAGCCGAGATTAGCGAAAATCGCAGGCAAGTTGATACGTTAATGGCAAATCTAGATACCAATTTTCAGGCACTCAATGAGAAACTGGATGCCCTTATCAATAAACTGCAATCCGACATTAGAGAGCTGAATCACGACTACAAAGACCACCCCGCACAGCACGCAATTCAGGGCAAACTTGATGAGCAAAAATAAACGATGCAAACCTAGAAAGTGTTTACGCATGACGGTTGAACAGTTACATCATGATAAACAATCTTTGTGCTAGCGAGAAGTTCATCTACTTCTCGCTATTCTCCTGAACCCCGCCATCCTTCGTTTCTAACCTCCCGCCTCCATCTCGTGTCCGTCCCCGTCCGATTCGACGAGTCAAGCCGTTATCCAATACGCCCAAGATGGTGAGGTGAAGTTGAGCGCGAACGGGCAAGGTCTCAATGAGCGCCTCTTCAGCGGATTGTATCTCTTGTTTCCGCGTTAGCCGTCCTTGACGGAGTTTATGGAGTGTTTCTGCGATGTTGTCTTCGGAGGCACTTTTATCTCGGGCTAAACGGTTCAGGATTTTCAGATCGTTGAGCGCCTGAATATGGGCTTGGCGTTTGAGTTCCCAAAGCGCTTTCACTTGAGTTTTTTGAGCTTCTGTTACGCCGAGTTGGGCTAGCGTGACGTTATCTTCAGTCGCCGCATCGTTTTTCTGCGCCATCAACCCGAACACGATGGCGAGCACCGCCAGAAAACACACCACACCAACACTTAGCTTTCGCATATCTTGTCCTTTTGCGGACGAATCAGACCCGCGATAGAACTCTCATAGAGATCCCAAAGCGATAGGGAATCCTGATCGTTGTCCCCTCGCTCGATCGTTTCTAAAGTACTCCCTCTAATTCACCAGCTTCGCCTGCTTTCGCTTTGTAGGACTCCCGGATCCAGCTCTCAAGCACCTCATCGGGATTTTCTACCACCTCTTTGGTGAAAGTGAACTCTTTCCGTCCCGTATTCTGTTTAATCAGATTGAGACCGTGCTGGCAACTCTGAAGTATCTCTTCGCAGATCTCTTCGGGGAGGCATTCGCGACCTTCCGCTTTTTTACAAATAAGCTTAGTCGCCCCATCGTCAAAGGACACCTGCATCTTGTGTTCCTCCTTGAACCGCGCTTCGTATTGGCGAATGTGCTCGCGCATCACAATGTGGCGGTTGTAAGCGGCCTCCCCCATAATTCGGGCCAGTTCTCCAGCCGGATCATCAACCACCTTTTCAGCGACGACAAACTCCTTGACCGGAGTAGAGGGGAGTTCGAATTTATAATCACGGAGCGCCTTCTCGCACACGGTCATCAGGGCACGCGCTCCAGTTTTCTGAACATGCGCCTTTTCAGCAATCTGTCGCAGCCCTTTGTCCGAAAACATCACATTGATTCCGTAGGCGCGGAATGCCTGTTCATACTGGCGGATGATTGAGCCTTCGGAGTGTTTCAAAATATAATGCAGGTCGTCGACAGACAGATTCTGACAGATGACGTGGACCGGTAAGCGTCCGATAAATTCGGGTTCAAATCCGTACTCGATAAAATCCTGTGGTGTCACAAACTGATGGTAATCTTCTTCCTCTGCATCGCTTTGCACCGATGCGTTAAATCCCAGTTTACGTTGGTTCAAGCGTTTCTTGATAATATCAGCCAGCCCCGTGAACGCGCCGCTAATGATAAAAAGAATGTGGCGAGTGTTGACAATCTGTTTATCGACTTTGCCTTTCTGCTGAAACTCCATCATCGCTTGCATCTGAGACGCGACATCGTGCCCGCTCCGAAGATCTACCTCGGTTTCTTCCATCAACTTGAGCAGTCCGATTTGGACGCCGCGCCCGCTTACATCCCGTCCGATGATGTTCGGGGGTGTGGCAATTTTGTCCGCTTCGTCGAGGTAGATGATACCGTATTGTGCGAGTTCTACATCGTCCTCCGCTTGAGTGACTAGATCGCGTATCATGTCGTCGACGTTTGCTCCCACATACCCGGTTTCGCTGAATCGGGTTGCATCCGCCTTGACAAACGGCACGCCGATCAGTTTTGCAATATGACGGATGAGGTACGTCTTACCTACCCCGGTCGGACCAAGCATAACGATATTTTGCTTCGAATAATCGGTATCCGCAAGTTTCGGATCTTCATGGCATTCACGCACATGGTTGTAGTGATCGCATACCGCGATTGCCAGTGCCTTCTTTGCCTCGTCCTGTTGAATCACATAGCGATCAAGATACTGTTTAATCTCTCTAGGCTTGAGATCAAACTTTGGATCGAAGGTGCGTTTGGGTTCGGGCGGTTCTTCGTCTGTTGTTTCGGCTGTGGTTGGTTGGGCGCCCGCCATCACGAGGCGCACGTTTCCGCCGTATTTCTGTTTGACTAAATCCTCAAACTCCTTCTGAAGTTCCTCCGGGGTCGGAATTTTCTTGTTGTTCGTTTGATTTGACATGGTCATATTCACGCTTAAATCTTGCCGAAATCCTTAATGTTGTGTGCGTCGGAAGTTTATAAGAATCCGAGTCTTCAAAAAACTCGGTTCCAATGACGGTGTGCGGCAACTTGAATCGCCAATTTAGCCTTTTTTGTCTCCGACCGGCGAACCTGCTTTGTATAGATTGAAATCGTCCATTTGAATCACGACGGTCCTCAAATCCGTTTTGATTTCGTCGAGATCGGTTTGCATGGTGGAGATTACATCACGAAGTTTGATTAGCTCGTCTTTGCCAACAGTCTTTGACTTTGCACGGGTCTTTATCGTAAACTTCGCGAATTCCGATGCAATTGCAAGAACTGCAACAATCATAATCATGTCCCATATTCCCATTTCAGATTCCTCCTTATTTTGATACTGGATAATTTCGTGTATACCTTATTGGACGTTCACATAAATAAACGGCGGCATCGTCAACGCCACAACATCATCTTCACCAGATATTTCCCTCGCCATGCTGAGGGCGTCTTTCAAATTGCGCGCCCAATCCACGCCTAGTCGCTTGGCAACTCTGTCATCTTTGGGACCAACGAGGACAATCTTGGACAGATACTTCAACGCGTAGGTTGCCCAGTACCAAACCGTAAATGGATGAAACCCGTGATACGCAAATTTGTTGCGGTAACAGTCGATCAGGAAGGGGTCGTGGGCGTACTTCTCTTGAAAACTGTTCTGCATTTCAAACGGGTCGGCGGTTTCGAGGAGCACCTCTTCGTAGAATTGCCGGTAGGGCACATGATACTCGTCGTGGAAGATTTCGAACGTCGGATTCATGATTATCACGACACCACCTTCCTTGATAAGCGGCTTGTTGTAAAACCAGTTGAATATATAGCCGAGGATGTCGCTGACGACTAGGATGGGGTTGATTCGCGCGCCGATGGCGTAGGGCGTCAAATCCGGAAGGCCAAAAACCAATGTGCTGTATTGTCGCGGGACATCAATCATTAACTGGTCTTTCATGACTTGAAGCGTTTTCGGGTGTACGCCGTCAATTGACCCGACGTTAATCTCAACCGGGTCATAATCGGTGCGAATACTCTTGAAAATCTTCGACCTCAATCCCTCCGGCAGCATTGACATCGTCCCCGGCGTGCAGGCTTTGATAACCCGCTCGAAAAGGTTGCATCGCTCGTTCGGCTTACCCAGATAGCGAAGGTGTAAGGGATAAATGGCGTCATTCATTGCGGCTTCCAGCACCATAATCTTGCTGTTCCCTTCAATGACACGGCTCATTCGCTCGATGCAATCGTGCATGTTCGAGTGCTCCGGCTGCATGACATGCGGGTTTTCTGCGGTCATGTGCGGCGAATGGTGCGGCGCGATTGAATTGTACGTACCCATTCCAACGGCGACGGACTTGTGTCCACCGTTAAGCGGTATTTGGATGGTATCCACATAAATCACTAAATCGCTCTCCACCACGGCGCGGTCAGTTTCAACGATTTCGTCCCTCTCGGTTTTTCCCAAATTGACGATGTTGTCGGGGTCTTCGGCGTCGAAATTTCTCAATTGATAAGGGAAAAACTCGCCCATGATTTTTTTGCCCAGCATATACGCCAATTCGGGCGTCTTCATCTTTCGGTGGAGCCCGCCCGCGCACACGAGTTGGATGTTCGCCTTCTCTGCGCCGTAGGAGTAAAGCATTGAAATCAGCGTCTCAATCATGACTTGGCGCAGGTCAGGCTTTTTCGTCATCGGAAACGGTTGGCAATTGTTGTCGAAAGCGATTAGTATCTTGGTGTTTCCATCAACGAGCTCGCGCAACGGCGGCATTCCCAACGGGTTTTCAAAGGCTTTCTTCACCTGGGCTGGAATGTCGGCGCGTTTGATGCCGGCGATTGGCGGATTCGCATAGTAAATCTGTGAGTTATCAGGCAACTCCGCGTTGATTAGGTGATTGCCAAAATAGGTCAAGTATTTCATAGGCTGTTTTCCTCTGCAGGTTTACCATATTGTGTGCACTGGAAAGTTACTCCGTCCGCTGCTCAACTCTGGAGGTCAAAGAGTGTTTTCACCGTACCTGAACGTCCCGTGTGGAGCGCTGCCTCAATTGCGCTACGGTAATCTGTGAGCGAAAATCGATCTCCGATCAAGGGCAGTAGCTGATTTCCGATCTGGCCCAAAAGCTGAATTGCAAGTTCAAAAGTCCGAATCTGCCTGCCACGATAGTTTTCCACGCCGTATGTGTAAGCCCCGCTAACCCTCAGTTCCTTGTACCAGATCGATGTCCAATCGATATTCTTTGGGATAGCCGGCATTCCGACGAGGAGAACGCGCCCCGCCGCTCGAGTAAAGCGCAGCGCATCGTCGATTGTGGTGGCGGAGGCGACACAGTCAAATGTAACATCGGTGCCGCCAAGCAAAACGGGTTTTCCTAGTTCCGGTTGATGAGCTTCCGCCCCCGTCAAGCGGCAAAAATTGGCGTATAGATTTTTATCGTGTGGAACAATCTCGTCTGCGCCAAGCTCACGTGCGAGTTTCCGTTGGTGCGGGTATTTGGCGACAATCAGGATCCGGTTCTTTTTTTCAAGGGCGCGGATGGCTGCCACTGTTAGTAATCCCATGGTCCCCGCGCCAATTATCAGAATTTCGTCACTTTCATCCAAGTCTGCTTTGAGGACTCCGTGCAGCGCACAGGCGAACGGTTCGGCAAGCACGGCAATCTCATCGGCTAATTCTGCAGGAACATGATGAAGTTGTTCTTGATGCGCGACAAAGTATTCGCTCCAACCGCCGCCCGTATCTCGACAGTAACCGGTCTGGATTCCCGATGAAATATCTCCCTTCGTGATGTTTTCGCAGTTGGCAAACCGCCCGTGCTGACACTGATCGCAAAGCGGCTGAATCCCCCTGATGGCGCAAGATAACACGGGCTCAATGACAATTCGATCGCCGATGGCGTATCCCTCAACCTCGGCGCCGACCTCCGCGATCTCCCCAACCACCTCATGTCCCAATACAAATGGGGTCGAGGTAAAGGGCGAGAAGTATGGACTTCCCTTCGCGGTAATCGTCGCAAGATCGGAGCCACAGATTCCGCTCAAGCACGTTTTTATTCTTACCCACGCTGCGCCGATTATTTCCGGTGTAGGGATATCAGCGAGACGAATGCACGAAACGCCGGATGTGTACAATTCGCCGATGTGTTTGCCAAGCAGTCGAACAGCCAGATACCGCGGGATGCTTTTGACGTATTGTATAGCCTGCATGATATTTGCCAAACTTGGTGCATGGAAAAATATAGCTAGCGCATCGTGTTGGAACCGATTCCCGCTATCTGGCAATCCATCGCCGTGCTTTAAGCGCCCTCTTCCTCTTGGTAATACTGCATCAAAATTTCGGCGACTTCAGGACGTGAAAATTCTTCGGGCAACATCTCGCCCGCCGCCAACATCTCCCTAACCTTTGTGCCTGACAGGAAGAGATAGTCCTCGGGTCCGTGCGGACAATCGCGCATCATGACAATTTCGCCGCACTTGTTGCACCATACGGTGTGGTCGCCGCGAAAGATTTTGATTTCAAGCGCATTTTCGGGTATCTCGTCAAATATTGTCTGCGCGTCAAAGGGGCCGTAGTAATCGCCTACACCCGCATGATCTCGCCCGACAATAAGATCGGTGCAGCCGCAATTCTGCCGGAATATGGCGTGCAGCAGCGCCTCGCGCGGTCCAGCGTAAAGCATGTCGAAGCCGTAACCGGTGACGGAAACAGTATTCTCGGGAAAATAAAGCTCCACCATCTTCCGAATTGATGCATCGCGCACCTGAGCCGGAATGTCCCCCGGTTTCAACTTTCCAAGCAGCATGTGAATCAGGATTCCGTCGGCGCCGACGGCCTTTTGAGCAATACGGCACAATTCTTCGTGGGCTCGGTGCATCGGATTACGTGTTTGAAAAGCAACGACCCTGTTCCAGCCTCGCGCGACGATATCCTCGCGGATTTCGACCGCGGTCCGGAAGGTATCGGCAAAATCGGATCTGAAATAGGAATGGCTGAGCACCTGGATTTGCCCGGAGATTACTCGATCTCCCATAGCGCTGAACGCGGCGACCCCCGGATGCTCCGGATCTGTCGTACGAAACGTATGCTCAACGAGCATACCTTTTTGCTCATCGGTGAGGATTTCAACTTCGGAAACATCCATGATTGCTAGAACAGGATCGCCATCCACATTTGGATCGCGCAATGCAATTCGGCTGGAGTTCCCGACCGCCGTTGTAAGTTGGTCCGCCTTGACGATATTCATTATCGGCACGGGCCAGAACAGCCCATCCGTAGTCGTCATTTTTTCGGCGACGCTTATGGCTTCGGGGATGTTCATATACCCGGTAAGCGGATTAAAATAACCTGAACCGAGCATTACAGCGGATGATGCCGCGCCCGAGGATATGGTGATACTCGGCATCCCTTGCGCCTCTTCCATTAGTTCTCCTCGCCGGGCATCATCCGCGATATAGAGCGGATTAAGTTTATCGGATCCATGTGGTGCAATCATTCAACTCTCCTTAAGCTTCGTCAGATTGTGGGCGGAATTGCAGTGCCCCAAGAATTTCCATTAGATATTGATTCACATACTATTCATCAAAGCTTTCCTTTGAAATACAAACAGTGCTCCGTCAAGGCGCATACATCGCACTTTGGTTTTCGGGCGTTACAAATCTGGCGTCCAAACTGAATCAGGTTCATATGGAACGGGAATGCTCTCCCCTTCGGAACGATCCCTCCCATTAACTCATGCGCTTTGTCCGCAGTGCAGGTTGGCGGTATGAACCCAAGTCGCTTGCTGATTCGCAACACATGGGTATCCACGGGAAATACGTCATGACCGCACACAAAGGCGAGGGTCACGGAAGCTGTCTTGATACCAATCCCCTTGTGTTGACAGAGGTATTGCCGGGCAGCTTCGGTCTCCATCTCGCAGACGAATTCCAAATCCAACTCCCCGCGTTCCGCCTTTAGCCACGTCAGAAAGTCTTTAATGGTGCGGCTTTTTTGCGTGTGCAGTCCCGCAATCTTGATAGTCTCGCCGATAGCTTGGACATCGGCTTTGCATACATCTTCCCATGTGGAGAATCTATCCCTAAGAGCTGCATACCCCTTGTCACGATTGACATCGTTCGTGTTTTGCGAGAGAACGGTACGCATCAAACAATCCAAGACGTTGTCTTCGGCTTGGCCTTCATAGGCGCCAAGCGCCTCTTCCAGTGTGTCTGCGACGAACTCTGTTTTCTGCTTTAGATTCAACGGTTCCTCCGTGCAGAATGATAGAGGTGTTTACGGCGCTAGCCCGTTGCTATTTCTCAATCATGTCTCGTAGAATTGCCGGTCGACTTCTTCGGTATCGTCGTCGTCCATTGAAACGTTTAGCTTCTCGGCGCACTGACTAATCTGCCCGTAAATTGTGTCCGGCAGGTCGATTCCGTGAACGAGACGTTGTGTTCGTGCACGGTGTTCAAAGTCGCCAGGCACCAAGACCTCGTCAAATCCCGGCGCCGGTGGTGTCTGCTTCATGCCGTCGAGAAAGGCTCGCACCCCCCGTTGGTATTCCTCCAGAGGGGTGTAAGCCTCTATATTGATTGCTTGCATAAAGTACCCCCCCATCGATCCTTTCTCAATATTGAAGTTCCCGGATAATCCTCCAAGCGCGCAGACTAGCAGTGACAGCGCGTATCCTTTGTGAGCGCCGAACGGTAAGATGGAACCGCCGTCATAGAAATCCGCTGTTTTCACCGATGGGTTGCCATGTTTATCCAAAATGGAGCCTTCAGGCAGATCCGTACCTTTACTCCGTGCCACTTGAATCTTACCCTCGGCAATCATGCTCGTCGCGTAATCAATGATGAACGGAGAGTCATCACCAGTCGGAACACCCACCGCAATGGGATTTGTACCGAGACCGCCCTTGACACCGCCAAATGGCACGACCGCACCCGCCTGTCCACAGCCACCGCCAGTCGTGACAATCCCAATGCACCCCTCCTGAGTCGCAGCCTCTGCATATTCGCCCAATCGCCCGATATGGCCCGTACTGGCGAGCGTCAGGCCGCAAAGATTTGCCTTCTTCGCTTTTGCAATCGTCCACTTCATCGCTTGCCGCGCAGCGAAATGACCGAGGCAGTTTCCTCCATTTACTATTAACGTGGTGTCGGTTTCCTTTATAATCAAAGGTTCGGCAGAAGGATTTGAGCCGCCACTTTCGATGCCTTGTAAATAACCGGGAATTCGGAGCACACCGTGTGAATCGTGGCCGGTGAGATTGGCATTCACCAAGATTTCAGCCACGTCTTGAGCAATATGGAGCGGGGTGCCGGCAGCAATAAACAACCGGCGAACAATCGAATGAAGATGACTAGCTTGAAAATTATGGCTTTCTGGCAAGGTTGTTACTCCTCAAAAGCGACGGTGGGTTCGAGGAACCGAGGAATCTCTCAAATTCAAAGTGAGTGTAGGTGTTAAAGCGTATCTTGTGAAACGACTCGGAAGATCGAAATCATGGAGCTGCCTACCGCGCTTCGGCTAAAATGCAATTAAACTCCAGCATTGACGGAGACTGAGAAAATGCGACGGCACTAAAGGCATTGAGTATAACACAGGAGAGCGTGAAACGGAAGAGATTTACAATTTCAACCACCGTGATTGCACCTGATTTTCGGTTGCAGAGAATGAGAAGCGGCTGTTCGTCGCGCCGCAGCTTCGGGCTTGACGGTTTTCTGGAGGAGACGTATAATGCGATTGATTTCAAGTGAAATGCCGCACTTACGAAGAAAGCAAAAATCACCCTTAATCCGTAATTGAAAGATTGCTACTTCAATCTCAAGCTTACCCTGTTGGCAGTGAGGACAATGAAGTGACTTCAGAATACACGGAGCCTGTGGCACAACTGTTAACCTATGGGGATCCCCGCGGAGAAACGGAATGGCCGGACTACCTGCCACTCGGGTTCACGGAGGAACATGTCCCTGAACTCGTGAAAATGGCAACTGACGAAGAACTTAACTGGACTAGCTCCGAGAGTCTGGAAATCTGGGCTCCGGTGCACGCTTGGCGTGCGCTCGCGCAACTCCAAGCAGAAGATGCAATCGAGCCGTTGTTGGTGCTGTTTGATTTCGACGAAGATCTCGATGATGATTGGGCTATATCGGAACTTCCGACTATTTACGGCATGATAGGGCAAAAAGCCGTTCCGGCGCTGTCAAGGTATTTGTCCGACGCTTCTGCCGAACTCCTGTCTCGCCTTTCGGTGGTAGACTGTATTAAAAAGATAGGTAAGACGCATCCAGGTGCCAAGTTGGAGTGTGCTCAGGCGTTAAGCACACAACTAGAACACTTTCGTCGCAATCCTACAACCTTAAACGGATTCTTGATTAGTGGTCTTATGGGATTGCGGGCGGTAGACCACCTGCCATTGATACAACAAGCGTTCGATAACGGGCAAGTCGATCTGTCGATAGCAGGAGATATAGAAGATGTAGAGATTGAATTGGGGTTGAGAGAAAAGCGTTCAACACCTCGCTCGTGGTTATTTGGGGAGGGAGAGGAGTTTCCATTAATGTTTGAAAGCGACGGTTCAAACCAGGAGTTACAAAAGCCAAAAATTGGCAGAAATGATCCGTGTCCTTGCGGTAGCGGGCGAAAGTACAAGAAATGTTGTCTCAACAAATGAATAAACACACGGGGAAGAAGCGCAAGCAGACTTGAGTAATGAAGATGGGAAGGTTGGAAGAATGGGAGACAGGGAGTTTTGAAAGGATATTTGCTTTGTGACCGATAATTCTACCATTCTCGACACACAACCTCCGATATCTCGAGATTGTCATGGGAATCTACGTAACGAATCTTGGGAGGAATACCTATGGGAGTCAATTCAAATGGGGGTGACAATACGATGAAAGCGGGGGTTGCCAGTACAATCATAACGCCACCCGTTGGAGGCTGGCTGCTTTGACCTGTGGCTCGCAGTACCGGCGTGCACGACGACCTTTACGCGAAGGCCTTAGTGTTGGACGATGGCAACGAAGCGGCGGCATTGGTGTACGCGAGTCGTCTAGCTTGCCGACCGGAAATTGAGGGACAGATCAAGGAGGGCATCCGCCGGATTTGGAGCAAGAAGGACTAAGCGAGAATTCTTCTTCGCAAGATTCACGACAGTAGCCGCGTTGGTAACAGATGGTTTTCTTGCGTTTGAAGGATTGACCCTTTAGCCACTGAAATTGACTTGACTTCCCGGTAGATTAATGTGTACCATTACGTATTGCCTCCCATTCCAGAATACGAGGCCTGGTAACGTGGTTCGCGGCTCCACAATGGAAATACTTTAAAGAAGGCAGGAATTTAACGCATGTCGATGGTTTACCTTGAGGACATACTAAAAGTGGTTGACAACAAATATCTGGCAGTGAACATGGCTGCTCAACGTGCCCGTCAATTGAATGAAAGGGAGTTTGCGCTTCTCAGTTCAACGACGCGAAAACCGGCGTCAGTCGCCACATCGGAACTCATTGAAGGAAAGATCGGGTACAAGAATGCGGATTCAACTTCACAGGATTCCGACGAATTGTTAATCTTCAGTACCGATCCTAATGAGGCCGCGGAAAATGACGAAGATTTGAGCGAGATCGCTCAGCCAGAATACTACGCTGAAGAGACAGACGCTGTGGTGGATCCGGAGGAGCGTGAAGAGGGACTTTAAGCAAAAGAATTGATTACCCGATAAAAAAGCCCCGTACATATACGCACGGGGCTTTTTTGTTTTTCCAAAATTCAGGATGCCTTGATGCACCTCAAGCTCATCTTCAATTAGATTAAAGATTGGACGGATGGGAGAGAGGAAGGATGGAAATTCCTCTTCCACTCCATATTAAAGAAATAAAGATTCTATCTTTCTAGTAGTTCAACCTCATAACCATCTGGATCGGTGATAAACGCCATCTTCATTCCGCCCGAAGTAAACTGTTCACGCCAGCCACCGGGCCAAATTTCAAGCCCCGCATTCTCCAGTTTGTCGCAGAACGCCACGAGGTCCGGAACACCGATGGCAAAGTGCATCAAATCCTCCGGAACATTGAGGTCGTAATCGGGGGAATACGTAAACTCGAGCGTGTGAAGGTTCCCTGGTAATTCCATGTGCACAATCTGGTTACCAGCCGGTGACTTGTCGCTCCGGCTCTTGACCACGAAGCCGAGGTGGTCGGCGTACCATTTAATGGAGCCATCCAGATCGCTCACTCGGACGCGAGTGTGTAAAAATTCTGCCATTTTCATCTCCTTGTATTTATTGGTTTGTACCAAAATCGGTTTAGCAAGTTGCACATTGAAGTCAATCTTTCCCACCAGGAAAAATAGGGTGGGAAAGTTCCAAGATTCCAAGTTTGGATGACCTAAAGCTGTTGGATTACACTTTTTCAAGCCAACCGTCGGACTGAGGATGGCATCTACTCAGAAACGCCGCACCAATTCGAGGCTCCAATGTCGCGGTTCATTGACATAACCTGTCAAATTGTTGAAATCAATGCCCCCGGTGGGAGACGTGTCGTTGAGGATGTTACGCATTGAAAGTGCCACCTCTACGTCGTCATTCGGTAATAAATAGGTCAGTCGGACACCGCCCTCCAGAAGCCAATCGTCGGCGAATTCCACGGAGTCGTAGAGGAAGAACCTCACCCTGCTGCGGTACGCCCAGTCCGTAGACGCGATGAGATACGCCCCGGTGGGCAGCGCGATAATATAGCGCGCAGTTGCATCTGCAATCCACCCCGGCGCTTGCGGCAGACCGTTACCGTCGATAGAAAAAGTTCCGGTTGCGGCGGAAGTGGTGGGATCCAGAACTGTGCACGGTGCACCGCAGCCCTGCACCGCCAAGTGCGGATCGTCAATACGCGTTCGATTGTAACTGACACCCGCTGACACCTCGAATGACGTGATTGGTAAAAAGGTCAATTCCGCTTCAACCCCGCGCCCAATGGTACCCTCCGCGTTCACTAACCGATTGAAATTTGTCTCGCCGCCCACCGCGGTGAGCTGTTGATCCTGCATAAAGTATTGGAACGCCGCCATATTCAGGTGCAACCGCTGTTCCCACAGTCGTAATTTCGTGCCTCCCTCAACCGAAACGATGGTTTCCGTGTCCGCCAACGTGACTGCGTCGCCAAACAGCAAACGTCCCTGAATGCTGGGTGCCCGGTATCCTCGCGCTGCACGCAAATACGTCTGCACCCCGGGCGCCGCAAAATAGCGCAGACTCAAATCTCCGCTCCATACCGTATCTTGAGGGTTCTCGCGTATGGGTCCCAGCGGGCCTGCGCCCGTAACAACAGGCGCTGCGTCTCGCCACGCCGTATAATCCTTTGTGTCATCGGAGAATCGTAGCCCGGCGCTCAACTCCAAATCTTCAAGCCACTCGAAAGTCATCGCCCCAAATGCCGCCCGTGCGGTAGCTTTCTGTTCTTGGCGTACCATCCCATCCAAGATACCTCCACCCAAGGTATTGTAGTTGAAATCCTCCATCTCCACGAACTCCCGGAAATAATACAACCCGAGTTGATAGTCAAGACGGGATGCTCCCGTACTCATCAGGCGGAATTCTTGGCTAAACTGGCGCAGCGTGGGAATGCCGGACGCGGTTTCAGACGGAAAGGGAATCTCGCCGGGTCCGCTGGGCTGGCTAAACACAGCACCGAAACCGCCATCAATGTCTCCGCGCGAAAAAGTGGTGAGCCGCTCCAGGCCCGTTAACGAAACCAGTTGGAAGTTCCCGATGTCGTACCTCACCTCAGCTGCCAAACCGTGCGTATTCAGGGTTTGCTCATTGCGTCCGTCGTGTGCGATGCTATTACGGGCAAAGTCCTGAACCAATTCGCCTTCACCCCGCATCAAGATATTGGCACGAAACAAGCGAGCGGTGCCATCAAGATCGCGGGCATGGAACTTGAACCATGCCCGCAGTTTCGGCAGAGGTGTCCACAGTAACTGTAGGCGGCCAGCCAAGTCCCGATGTCCTCCTAGCGCATTTTCTTCGTCCGTATACCCGTTGTCCACCCAATCTCCTCGCCGCTGGGTGAGGAGCGAAAGCCGCGCGGAAAGCACAGATGGGATAACCGGGCCCGATACGGCTCCTTCAAAATTAACGCTGTTGAATCGCCCATAACCCAAGCGCCCGTATCCCTCTAAGCTCTGGGTGGGGCGCGCCGATTCAAACTTTATGGCGCCCGCGGGCGTGTTGCGTCCAAAAAGCGTGCCTTGCGGTCCTCGCAGTACCTCAATGCGATCCAGGTCGAAGGCGGGAAATCCCTTCAACAAGGCATTTTCTAGCACAACTCCGTCGTGGAGAACCGAAACCGGTTGCGAAGCGTTGAGGTCAAAATCCGTATTGCCAAGACCGCGGATATAAAAGCGTGGAAAGACACGACCGAACGACGATTCCATTTGCAAACTAGGCGTACGGTTTGACAAAAAACGGACATCCATGCCCGACGAGCGCAGGGCGTCGAATTTTTCGCCTCGGACCGTGGAAACTGAGAGCGGCACGTCAAAAGACCGCTGCTCCCGCTTTTGGGCAGTAACCACCACCTCTTCCATCATAATACTCTCTTCTGCTTGCTTGTCAGCAACGACTGTTAAAGATATCGACAGCGTTATTAAGAAAGCGAGTCCACAAAATTGTTTAGCGAAATTCATATTTTCTGTCCAAAAGATTCAAAAATATTTTGCGAAAATCTATTTAATTAAAGAGGAAGACCTCACATCCAAGAATCAAGTACACGATTAATATTATACCATATTCCGGCAAATCTATTTCGAAAAATCAGATCGGTTTCCGACACAATCTTTTGTGGGTGCGTCATACTGGTTTTTTCTTGACACGTAGATTTCCCGCTCTAGCCTCGCGCCTCACCATCATCGCTAGCCACCGTTTTCACCTTGACATCCACCCTGGTTCATGATACTTTTTTGGGGTGTTGAAAACCGAAGAATTACAACATAGATTAGGGACACTATGGACCCCAAACCCGGCATTGAAACTATCCACCCCTACCAAGGCGGCAAGCCGATTGACGAGGTTCAACGCGAGTTTGGGATTGACGACATCATCAAACTAGCCTCCAATGAAAACCCGATCGGTCCCTCGCCCTTGGCGAAAGAAGCAATCAAACGAGCCGCCGCAAAGGTCAATCTTTACCCGGATGGAAACGCGTACTACTTCAAAAACGAGCTCGCCGAACATCTGGGGGTTGCTCCGAATTATCTTATCTTCGGAAACGGTTCCAACGATGTTCTCCAGATTGTTGGAGAGACCTACATCTCGCCCGGTGATGAGGTCATCTACTCCGAAAGCGCCTTCGTTGTTTATATGGTGGTCTCCAAAATCTGCGGTGCGAAATCGGTCGTGACGCCAAGACGCGACTACGCTCATGATCTGGACGCCATGGCGGACGCAATCACCGACGCTACGAAGGTGATTTTCATCGCCAATCCGAACAACCCCACCGGCACCATGGTTACGAAGGACGAAACCGAGCGCTTGATGGCGCGCGTACCGGATGATGTACTCGTCGTCTTTGATGAAGCCTACTACGAATACGTCGAGCGTCCCGATTACCCGCAGACACTCCCGTACGTGGAGGAGGGACGCAACGTCATCATCACCCGCACGTTTTCCAAGATATACGGGCTTGCCGGACTGCGGATAGGGTACGGAATTGCGAAACCTGAGACCATTGAGATGATGAACCGGGTGCGCCAGCCGTTCAACTGCAATCTGATTGCGCAAACCGCAGGGCGCGCCGCGCTAAACGATGCGGATCACGTGCACCGCAGTCTGGAGTTAAATGCCGTAGGGAAGGTCTACCTATATGAGAGGTTAGCCCGGTTCGGTCTAGAATACGTGGAAACAGAAGGGAATTTTATCTTGGTTGAGCTAGGCAGGTCGGGACAAGAAGTGACTGACGCACTTATGCGAAAAGGCGTAATCGTGCGGCCTATGGCGGCATACGGTTTCCCCGACGCAGTTCGTGTAACGATTGGTAAATCCGACGAAAACAAGAGGTTTATAGCTGCGTTACAAGAAGTTTTGAACTGAAGGTACTTTAAGAGCCTGTTTGAAAAGTGCAGTTTGTAGGGTGCGCACCGCGCACCAGTCTCTAATAGCCCCGGAGGGGATCAAGCGACTGATGAAGGAGCGCGATAGAGATCTTGAAGGTGTGTAGAAATGCCGAAACCCCGTACACCTAAGCCCCAGCGGGGATCAAGCGAGTGGATAACGAGTGCGATAGAGATCCCACAGGTATATGGCAGGAAATCACGAAAGACGTGTCTTCAAATGACCAAAAATAGCTTGACTACGGACTTTTCAATCAGGCTCTAAATCGAGCTTTTGAAAAAGAACATTAAGGGATTTCTATTTCTGCCGCCACCTGATTCCCTGATCACTCTCTTTCCACATGCGTTACAGACAGGTAGCCATCTATGAATGAGTTAATTCAACTCGACAATCGAAAACTAACAAAGCAGATCAATGTTGGCGGCGTGCCGATTGGCGGGCTGCGTCCGATTTCGATTCAGACGATGACGACCACCCTCACGCACGATACGGACGCGACCATGCGCCAGATTGACCGCTGCGTAGAGGCAGGCGCTCAAATCGTTCGCGTCGCCGTGCCCGAAGAACGAGACGCAAAGGCGCTTTCTACGCTTGTCAAGCGTGCGCCCGTTCCGATTGTCTCCGACATTCATTTCAACTACCGCTATGCACTTGATGCAATTGACGCTGATGTCGCCAAGGTACGCATCAACCCGGGCAACATCGGGAGTGAGGAACGAATCGCACAGGTATTGAGTAGTGCAAAATCGGCGAAAATTCCCATCCGTATTGGCGTTAATGAAGGCTCCTTGGAAAATGATTTACTGGAAAAATATCCCTCCCCAACGGCGGAAGCTCTAGTGGAAAGTGCCATGCGCCACGTCAAAATCTGCGAAGAGCACGATTTTTCCGACATCGCCATATCCGTCAAATCAAGCGATCCATTGCGCATGATTGAAGCCAACCGCATGCTCTCCGCGAAGGTACAATATCCATTACACCTGGGAGTTACGGAAGCTGGCACGCCGCGCAGATCCCATGTGAAATCGACGCTGGGCATCGGCACGCTGCTAATGGAGGGCATCGGAGACACCATAAGAATCTCCATTACCGGCGATCCGGTTGAGGAAGTTCTTACGGCGAAAGAACTGCTGCGCACGTTAGGGATGACAGAGAATATCCTTGACGTTGTCTCCTGCCCATTCTGCGGCAGAGGAGATCCGGAAGCTGACTATGAAGGCATTGTCGCTGCTGCCGAAGAACTATTGGAGAAGCACGGGATAAAGATTCCGGTGGCTGTCATGGGATGTGAGGTAAATGGACCAGGCGAAACCCGTAACGCGGAGGTCGGCATCCATCTCGGCGGCAGGGAACTTGCTGTATTGAAGATTCGTGGCGAGAGAGTCAAGACTTTTCGCGGCAGAGACGAGGTTAATCCGAAGTTCCTAGCGAACGCGCTGTTGGAAGCAGCCGTACAAGTCCAGAGCGAATCGGGCACTACAGAAGCGCACTGAGACGACATCTACACGCGTTGTCTTCACCCATGACAAATATGAATCCTTCGTCAGATTCCCGCTTAATCACGTCAAGTGGAGTCTCGATACGAAGGAGATCCCCGATTCTAATTCCTCCCTTGTAATGCTTGCTCGAGTCCGATATCGCACTGATCCTATAAAGGTACGTCATGCATGCATTCGAAATCTACAATCTACTCTTGTAAGAGGCATTATAACGTATGAAGATAATCAACATTGATACATTTATTGTGGACGCGGGGTGGCGCCCGTGGACATTTGTAAAGATTGAGACGGACGAAGGCGTGACCGGGTACGGTGAATGCAGCGATGGTTCGGCGCCCCACGGGGTCGTGGGCACCATCGAGGATTTGAAACCCAGGTTAATCGGCACGGACCCGAGGGCTTTCGAGATGCGTTTCTGGGACATGATTCGCCGCACACGACAGAGTCCCGGCGGGATCGCCGCCAAAGCCATCGCCGGCATCGACTGCGCGCTTATTGATATTAAAGCAAAGGCGCTTGGTGTCTCGGTCGTAGAGCTTTTCGGTGGTCCAACACGAGATAGCGTCCGTGTGTATTGGTCTCACTGCGGTACATCTCGCGCGAGGAATTATGAACTCATCGGCGTGCCTCCGCTCAGAACCATGGAGGACATTGCTAATCTCGGACGCGAAGTCGTGGATCGGGGATTCACTGCGCTCAAAACCAACATCGTGTTTCCGGGAGATCCCGCTTCCTTATATTGGAGCGGGTTTGGGAGTGGTGCCGGAACGACCGACCAAGTTGCCAGTCCCGAACTCTTGCGACACATCGAAACGCAACTCGGCACATTTCGGGATGCCACAGGTCCGGATGTTGGGCTATGTTTGGATCTCAATTTTAACTTCAAAACAGAAAGTTGCCTGCGAATTGCCAAGGTGGTGGAACAGTTTGACCTCCAATGGCTCGAGATTGACATGTACGATCCTGAAGCTATTCTGCAAATCAAGGAGTCAACGACAACACGCATCTGTACCGGAGAAAACCTGTTCTACATGCGCGAGTTTATCCCGTATCTGGAGTTGCATGCCGCGGACGTATTGATGATTGATGTACCTTGGAACGGTTTTTCTCAGTCCAAGAAGATGGGCGATCTCGCCGAAGTTTACCAAACGAACATTGCCCCTCACAACTACTATAGCCATCTCGCCTCAAACATCAGCGCGAGCCTATGCGCGGTCTTGCCGAATGTCCGCATCATGGAAATTGACATCGACGATGTCCCATGGAAGGATGACCTCGTAACCGACCCTCCCGAGATCATTGACGGTTACATGACGGTGCCGACGAAACCGGGCTGGGGAACGGATTTAAATGAGGCGGAGGTCGCCAAGCATCTATGGGAAAACCGGTGAATGAAACCATCGAAATCAAGAATTGGGGCTAGTCAAAGAAACTACTCAGACACAATCTTAATCGCGTTGAGCCTGTTTGAAAAGTATATCTGTAGGGTGCGCACTGCGCACCAGCCTCTAAAAGCCCCAGCGGGGATCAAACGAGCGGATAGCGAGTGATCAAGTGACCGGATAGAATCAAGCGAGTGGATAGCGAGCACGATAGAGATCTTAACACGATAGAAATCCCATAGAGATCTTGAAGGTGTGTAGAAACGCCAAAACCCCCGTGTGCCCGCGAGCCCCAGCGGGGATCAAGCGAGTGGATAACGAGTGGTCAAGTGACCGGATAGGGAACGCGATAGAGCTCCCATAGAGATCCCACAGGTATGTTGCAGGCGACAATAAATACATGAAGGAACCTTCTAAAAACGACCGAAATGACTTTGCTACCGACTATTCAAACAGGCTCTTAAGCTCAAGACTAGGTAATTCTCAATCGGTATCTAACCCGGAACCAAGACCTATTGTGGGGTGACACAAATGAAAGTGCCAGATGAATGCGGGAATATGGAAGACATACGCGGAGAGATTGACCGCATTGATCGAGAGGTCATAGCGTTAATAGGTAAACGTCTTCAATATGTGCAAGCGGCGACGCGATTCAAAACCAGCACGGAGGGTGCGAAAGATACGAGCGTACGAGATATGCACCGGGTAGAATCCATGCTGAGACAACGCAGGTTTTGGGCAGAAGAGGAAGGGTTATCTCCGGATGTAATGGAGAAGATTTACAGCGACCTCGTGGAATACTTCATCAATGAAGAGATGACGAAATGGAAAGCGGAAAAGGGTTAGGAAACGGGATTCCGTTGAAACGCACGTTTCTCAAGGGCATCACGGCAGTCAGGTGATGTGTCTCCTTTGGTCTCTTTCTCCGTATTTCTTTGCCGTGTTGTGAAAGGAACAAGATGAATGTTTTAGTCGTCGGAGGTAATGGGAGAGAACATGCGTTGGTATGGAAGATTGTTCAGAGCCGCCTTGTCGATAAAGTATATTGTGTGCCGGGAAACGCGGGAATCGCCGAACTTGCCGAATGCCGATTGATGCCGTGGGAAGATGATTTTGTTGAACTTGCGGACTTTGCGGAATCCGTCAAGATCGGCTTGACTGTTGTTGGTCCCGAAGCGCCGCTGGCGAACGGCATAGTCGATGCCCTCCACGAGCGCGGACTTCGCGTTTTTGGGCCAACCCGGAAGGCAGCGATACTTGAAGCCAGCAAAGATTTCGCCAAGAATCTAATGGTAGAAAACGGTGTTCCAACAGCCGCTCATCGCACGTTCGAGAATCCGGAGGAAGCAATCGCTTATATCCAACAGGTTCAGTCCCCCGTTTTTGTCAAAGCCGATGGACTTGCCGCGGGCAAGGGCGCAATCCCCGGCAGAACTGTGGACGAGGCTATTCAAGCGATCAAGACGATTATGGTCGACCGCGAGTTCGATGATGCCGGGGACCAAGTCGTTATCGAAGAAGAATTAACTGGCGAAGAAGCATCATTCTTCGTCTTCACTGACGGGACCCACTGCCTCCCGTTGGCGAGTTCGCAAGATCACAAGATGTCGTTAGACGGCGATAAGGGCAAAAACACGGGAGGAATGGGTGCGTACTCGCCTGCACCGGTGCTAACCCCTGAAATCCAAGATCATGTAATGGATCGGATTGTTTACCCGACAATTGACGGCATGCGTTCGCTAGGACGAGTTTTTAAAGGTGTGCTGTATGTGGGATTGATGATAACCGACGACGGACCGAGCGTCGTCGAGTTCAATTGTCGCTTTGGAGATCCGGAAGCGCAAGTCCTTTTTCCGCGGATGGAAACCGATCTTGTCCCGGTGCTAGAAGCGTGTATTGACGGGAACTTGATCGATGTTGAATTGGAATGGAAGCCGGGTTCGGCCGTCTGTGTTGTAATGTCGTCGGGCGGTTATCCGGATGCGTATGAAAAAGGCAAAGCCATCACAGGATTAAAAGACGCCGGTGCGCTGGAGGACGTTGACGTCTTTCATGCGGCCACCAAAACACAAAACGGACGGATTGTAACTGATGGCGGCCGAATCCTCGGAGTGACGGCGCTTGCGAGCGATCTGAAATCGGCGGTAAACCGTGCATATCAAGGAGTAGACGAGATTTACTTCGATAAAGCACACTTTCGAACGGACATCGGTCATCGAGCGATCACCTGAGCAAGTTAAAGTAGCAATTCATTTACATTTGCGGGTACCGCTTCTCGATGTCTATCCTATCCTTTCAAGCGACCGATTCGGATTAAGGAAGAAAATGAGATTAAACGAACGAATAGTGAGTGCAACGGAGTTTCCATAGAACTCCAATAGAAAATCCCTGTTTCCTATTCAACTCCTTGATTGGCTTTTTTCTCAATCCAAAATCTCGATTAGCGAATCAAGATGATTTTTTCCTCGGGCGAAAGTTGAATGGAGCATGCGAACATGACCGTCAAAGAACTACGCGAACTGATCAATAAAGGGGAAGATTCCAAGACGCAACTGAAGCGCCAATTCAATGGTGTCGATGCTGTCGCGTCGGAAATCGCCGCTATGGTGAATTCCGAGGGCGGAAAAATCATTGTTGGTGTATCGGATCAGGGGGAAATTGTTGGCGTGGAACGTCTCCACGAACTCAACCAGTGGATTTCAAACGCTTGCGCTCAGAAGATAGAACCACCCGCAAGCGTCATAACGGAACTTCTGAAAGTTGATGAAAAACGTGTACTGGTGATCCGAGTGGCGCTTGGCACGGACAAACCGTATGCTGTAGATAAAACTACATTTTGGGTAAAAGTCGGCGCGGACAAGCGGCGTGCAACTCGGGAGGAACTACGTCGGTTGATGCAGGCATCTGGAGTTTCCTACGCCGATGAGATGCCCCTCGCCAGCACACAACTTGATGACTTGGATCGGCTTCGATTTCGATTATTTTACGAAGAACAATACGGTAGGGAAGTTGAATCGTTAAACCTCAACATTGAGCGGATTCTATCAAATCTGAAACTGATGAAAGATTCGAATCTAACGCTTGCCGGGCTTCTGCTTTTTGGTAACGAACCTCAGCGTGTCCGACCCCAATGTGTTATCAAAGCAGTTGCGTTCGATGGCAATACCCCTACTGGCACAACATATCTGGATAGCGAGGATATCGGATTTACACTATCCGAACAGTTTAAGAATACGATGGGATTCCTAGGTCGAAACTTACACAAATTGCAGAACGGTCAGAATTTCAATTCTATCGGAAAATGGGAGGTGCCCAAAGTTGCGTTGGAAGAAGCGGTTGCTAACGCTCTTATCCACCGTGATCACCTCATTAGTAGTAGCATCCGTGTCTTTGTTTTTGAAGATCGCGTGGAAATCATCAGTCCGGGACGCCTCCCCAATACCGCAACGATCGAATCCATCAAAGCCGGCATACAGATTGTCAGGAATCCAATTCTAGCATCGTTCGCACCGAAACTTGGGTTTCCCTACCGAGGGCTAGGTACCGGTGTTCCGCGCATGATTGAAGAATGTCGAAACGTTAACCTGCCAGCGCCTCAACTAATCGAAGATAAAACTGGTGAAGTTTTCAGAGTTATTTTCCAAAGACCAGCATCTGGTTCCCGTCCCAGATGACGCCGCGAAATATGAACGCCGAGATAGCCGTGGCGGCTATGTGAAATAAACCGTAAAATTAATTGGCGCCTAGTTCTTTATTTGCGTATTTAATAGACGTAAAAGAGCGAAACACTCCGGGTAGGTTTTGAGAATAGAATTTACGCAGTTGAACACTTCGAAATTCCGAGTTCGACGATTCATTACACGTAATGCGTAACAATTCGGCCGTATTGCGTATTTTTTCTCGATTTTCACTTTCTATAATTTAGGCGACTTTGCGCAAATCCTAACATTGAAAATCGCTCAAAACTCATCTTCATATCGAATTGTATATCGATATCCTTGCTCAGTAAGGAACAGTTGCCGATTGAGAGCAAATTCTTGATCCCGCGAATCTCGAGTGACAATCGAGTAAAAATGGGCGATTGAGCCATCCGATTTGGGACGCAAGATTCGTCCAAGCCGCTGTGCTTCCTCTTGGCGCGATCCGAAGGTACCGGATATCTGTATTGCGACATTTGCGTCCGGAAGGTCTATGGCGAAATTCGCGACTTTGGACACAACAAGTAGTCCAATTTCACCGCGTCGAAACTGTTCGTACAGTTTAGCACGATCGGTGTTGGCTGTCTGGCCCGTAATCAACGGAGCATTCAAACGCGTAGAGATTTCATTAAGTTGATTTATGTATTGACCGATGATAAGTACCTGATCATCTCTATGCTGCTCGATTAGCCTGAGCACAATCTGATATTTGCGCGGATTTTCAGAAGCGACCCGGAATTTTTGTCGGGAACCCGAGATCGCGTACTCCATGCGCAGATCGTCCGGTAAATCCACACGAATCTCCGTGCACTCTGCGGTCGCAATCCACCCCTGCTCCTCCAACTCCTTCCATGGCACATCATACTTCTTGGGCCCAATCAGGCTGAACACATCATCCTCCTGCCCGTCCTCACGCACAAGCGTTGCTGTCAATCCAAGCCGTCGCCGCGCCTGAATCTCGGCGGTCATGCGGAACACAGGTGCTGGCAAAAGATGTACTTCATCGTAGATAATCAGCCCCCAATCCATCTCCGAAAACAGACCAAGGTGAACAAAGTTGTCGGATTTGTTTTTGCGATACGTGAGGATTTGATACGTGGTCACTGTAATCGGTCGAATTTCTTTGCGTTCACCGGTATATTCGCCAACATCGTCTCGAGAAACGGTCGTCTTGTCGAGAAGTTCATCGATCCACTGGCGCACCGCGATTGTGGTTGTAGAAAGAATCAGAGTGTAGCACTTCGTGTTGAACATACTACCAAGCCCAACAATGGTCTTGCCGGCGCCGCACGGCAGGACGATAACACCGCTTCCTCCGCGGCTGTCTCCGCCCGCGTAGAAAATCTCCGCCGCTTCACGCTGGTAGTCTCGGAGCCTAAAACCAAGTCCGGCTTGAGTAACTTCTCGTGGCGTAATCTCCAGGAATTTGCCTTGAACATAACCGGCAAGGTCTTCAACTGGAAATCCAATCTTTATCAACGCCTGTTTGAGATGCCCGCGAAGATGACTTGGAACTCTCACGGTATGAGGATCCAATTGCTCGCCCAAGAGACTCTTGACCGGTTGACTATGTGTTATTTCAGCAATGAGCGCCGGTTCATCTGCAGTCAAGACCAGACCGTCGTTTTGTTCAGCCAATTTAACGCGGCCATATCGAGAAACATAATCTTTAATCTCGGCAATGATGTTCTGCGGCACATCATATTTTGTGTGTCGTTCGAGCGTATCCAAGATGTACTCTGGCTGAACTCCCGAAGCGGCGGCATTCCATAGCGACAGCGCCGTGATTCGGTATGTGTGGATGTGTTCGGGGCTTTTTTCTAACTCAGCGAAACGCGCTAATTCATCACGAGCAGACTCGTAAGTCGGATTATCGACCTCCAAGAGAACAGTCCGATCGCTCTGGACAATCATGGGATTTTGGGGATTGTATCGCATATATTTTTTTGAGAGTGTTGAAAAATAGTGATTGGTAGCAAACCTGTAGGCGTAGACGGGCAATGAACGCGAGCCTATCCGAGGGAGAAAATCGAAGATCTGACGATTACCGGACCGAGTCGTCGATTGGAAAAACAGAAGTAATTGTCAAGTTTCAGGGATGCGCTACGAGCCGGAGAAATCAACATTCAGTGCCGATTGTCGGCGAAGATGAGAACACGCGCACGATTGCCCAAGTCGTCGCTCGACGGAGTAAGTTATCTATTCGTTCCTGAAAGATTGGGTGGATTACATCCGGTGCGATCTCCGAAAACGGCTCAAGCACGAATCGGCGCTGATGCATCTCCGGGTGGGGAATAACTAGTCTCGGTGAGTTGACGCAGAATTGATCGTAAATGAGGATGTCAAGATCTATTTCCCGCGGTCCCCAGTGCAAGCGCTGCTGCCGCCCAACCTTCCTCTCAATCTCCTGCAATATCGCCAGCAATTTTGGCGGCAGCACATCCGTTTCTACCTTGGCAATGCCGTTTAGGAACCAGTCCTGCTCTTCGTTGCCTACAGGCTCGGTTTCGTAGATGGACGAAACTTGCACCACCGAAGTGTGTTCTTCACCAGATAGGCAGTCCAAGGCTTGACGGATATATGATAGGCGATCCTCAACATTAGAGCCGAAGCCGATGTATGCGTGTGGCATGAAGCTAGCTAGAGGCGCGTAAAATACTCCGGATATATACGCGGAAAACCGGAGATTGAATCATGCGGCAAGAGACAATGTTATTGCGCCGTCACCCTATGTTGAGCTGACACTTGGAAATCGGACAACAGATTCAGTTGGAGGTATGATTTCTCCTTTGCATTAACTGCAGAATCGTCGCGTTCTTTGGGCGATGCAGCTTTCAGATGACGAAGGATGTCTCTCGCTCCATAGCGTGGATTTAGTTTGCGCCCTCCCAAACGAATCAGGTCGATATTCCCTTGCGGCGGCTTTTCAAATGATGTCGGATCGAGGACAAATAAAGGGAGCCCCATCTCGAGCGCCGTCAGTCCGGTATTAAACGCACCGCTCAGTTTGCCCTCTGTGTTTCGCTCGGCGCCCGATTCAATTACGACGACCGCCTTGGATAGCGCACAAATTAACCTGTTCCGCGTCATAGCGTTGCGTGCCAAACCTTTGGCATCAGGGGCGAATTGCGAGACTGCGAGTACGTTACGCTCCCAGTTGAAATTCTTGAGCGCTTTTTTCCGCCGCAGTCCGGTAATGCCGTGTGGAAGCACGATCGTGGTTGTTCCGTCCGCTGCTAACGCACTTAGGTGGGCTTCTGTGTCTACTCCCCTGGCGTATCCGGATATGACATTTATCCCATCTCTTGCAAGCCCGGCAGCAATTGTTTGCGCGGCGCGGATCCCCTCGTCCGAAACATCCCTTGCCCCGACAATTGCGATCCCATCTGAAGTGAGAAGCCTGGGTTGACCCTTTATGAACAGCATTGGAGCAATTTCAAGCAGGTGGCGTGGGAAATCGGGGTGCGACGGTTGTAGAATACAGATTCCCGCTTCTCTAAGTCTTTGATATTCCGAGTATATCCTCTGACTGTCCTCCATGTGGATCCTGCCATTGAGGATATTGGCTAGTTTTGGAAATTGCGATAACAATTCAGTTGGATTTAGTGGTAGAGTCTCAGGCTGGCGCCGGTGTTCATGCATAATCTTCGCAATGGAGATCAGTTTCTTTGGACCGATCCCGGGCGTCCCGCATAACCACATCCAGAAGTAAGGGGCTTTTACTCTCATCGTTTCGTTCCTGTTTGTGTGAGTGTTAAGGAGAACTTCCGGGGTGCACCGCTTTTGTGCTGCAAAGAGCACAGGTAGTCTTGACAAGGGTTTTTCCCGTGTGTCGAATAGACCATCAACGTGCGGAGCACGACTTGAGTTCCCATGCGAGGTTGGATTACAAGTGCTCGCTGGAGATGCTGCTCTTTACTCACAAGAGTGCCGCTAAATGGTGAACTTGCCCTCGCCCCAATGAGATGCTGGCGGAGAACATTCACGACTAAACAGAACGATGAATTTTGTTCAGCGTTTCATTTGCCCGATTCCAAAATCAGGCAAATTGGTAGAATATTTACACCTAGACCAAGGGGATGAGACACGAATTTGAAGATAAAGATGGCGGTGTACATCAGGAGACAAAGACGATTCGCCCAAACCGCAGAAACCCGCCTTTAGGTCAGGTTGAACGATCTTCAATCGTCAAGCCGAGGATGAGTTGTAGGGTGGGCACTGCCCACCAGCCTCTAAAATCGCCGGCGGCAACCAAGCAAGTGGACAGAGGGCAATCATACGATTAATGACCGCGATACAGATTCCCCACCTCTTGCACTCCAGTGGAGTGCCATGTCAATAGAATCGTGATGCGCCTAATCTCCGTGCTCCAGCGGAGCACAATGTCGAGTGTTATCTGGTAGATGACGAATTGTGTAGAGGGAGTTGAATCAGATATTAGAATGTCAGTTAAAGAGATTCAATTGGCTGGACGATTCTGCGGCAATATTAATATGCACATTCCCCGACTTCGTTGGCTGTGCAATTTTTAAATGGTCTAGAATCTGCGCCGTACCATCTGACGGATCTAGCGTGCGACCGCCTAACGTAATCAAATCTGCATTACCTTTTGGAGGACTCTCGAAATATTCCGGACTTACGACAAAGAGAGGTAGATTCATGTCAAGCGCGGTTTTCCCCGTGTCAAAAGTGCCGCTCATTTTCCCCTCTGTATCTCGCTCGGGCCCCGATTCAATCACAACAACTGCTTTGGACAGTGCACAGATTAATTTATTCCGAATCATTGCGTTACGAGCTAACCACCTGGCATCGGGAGAAAATTGCGAAACAACGAGTACATCCTGATTCCAGTTGTGTTTCTTAAATTCTCGTTTCTGCCGTAGTTCGTTAATCCCATAAGGGAGTACAAGTGTCGTGGTACCTTCTGCGTCTAACGCCGCCAAATGGGCAGTTGAATCCACTCCCTTTGCGTACCCGGAGACGAGGTTCATTCCTTCGCCAGCGAGTTCTGAGGCAATTTTTTTTGCAATCTGAATTCCCCTGTATGACACATTCCGAGAACCGACGATCGCAAACCCATCTGAAGCGAGAAGCTTGCGTTGGCCCTTGAGGAACAAAATTGGCGAAATTTCAAGCAGATGCCTTGGGAAATCAGGTCGTGACGGATGAAGAATTGTGATTTCCGATCGCTTCAGTGTTTGATACTCGTCGTAGATTCTCTTACTGTCCTCCGCGCTAATTTTGCCGTTGATAATATTGGCTAACTCCGGACATTGTGAGGACAACTCCCTTGAATTCAGCGACAGTTTTTCGGGTTGAATCTGATGCTCTTCTAGTTCTTCGGCAATCAGGGCCAAACTCTTGGGACCAATTCCGCGAGTCTTAAACAACCGGAACCAAAAGTAGGGCGTTTCAACTTTCACTGTTTTGTCCTCGTTTGAGTTAGTGTCAGAACATGCACATGGGATACGCCGCCTTTATTGTGGAGTAAATGGGTCGCCTCCGTCAAAGTTTCGCCAGAGCGGTAAATGTCATCAAATAGTAGCACGTATCGAAAGTTCCCGTTATGAGATTGAAGATCAAATGCTCCTTTTAATTGTCCCTGCCTACTCTCATCATGGGCAAGACTCTTAAGTGGGGGAGTTCTTTTTACTTTGATTAAATAATTGAGAGCGGCAGGCAAATCAAGCATTTCGCCGATCTTCGCCACTATTGCGATAACGGGTTGGAAGTCTCGAAATGTTGAAGGAGGAATAGGAATAATGGCCTCAGGGAAGGGATGATCACGATGTTCATCAACCGCAATTTGTCCTTTGACGAATTCAGACACAATCTCTGCTATTGCTGGAATCTTTGTCCTGTCATGGCGATACTTCACCTGGTAAAGAAGTTCACCTAGTTGGCTTCGTTCTGTTCGAAATTCCCCGTCAGGCAGAGGTACACTGGAAAGTGTATGAACATCCAAAACCCAACCTGCATCCCAATTCCCGTTTATTTCCTTTGGATTAATATTCATCTGTTCTCGGACATTCGAAATTGGAAACTAAAAGTCTAGCCGTACGACTAGCTGCCGTCTGAGAACATCGCCCGAAACGCTAAGCAAATTAGGGAAAATCTAAAGTGCGTTAATGTTAGCCTATGGTAGATCACGCATCAACATATTTGCGAATGGCGATTGACGTGTTGTGACCGCCAAAACCAAATGCGTTAGACAGTGCAACTCGAATGTCGGTAGGTCGCCCCTCATTGGGGACGTAATCCAAATCGCACTCGGGATCAGGGGTTTCGTAGTTTATGGTGGGAGGGGCGTAGCCATTCTCAAGCGCACACACGGTGGCGATGAGCTCTACCGCGCCTGCGGCTCCCAGCAGGTGCCCCATCATCGATTTGGTGGAACTCACGGCAATCCGTTTCGCGTGAGAACCGAACAAGCTCTTAATAGCGAGGGTTTCAGCAACATCTCCCGCAGGCGTTGAGGTGCCATGCGCATTGATGTAGTCGACCTCCTCCAACTCGGCGGCGCCATCCTTCAAGGCGAATTCCATCGCCTTCGAAGCGCCTTCGCCGTCTTCACCCGGATGCACCATATCATAGGCGTCGGAACTCATGCCGTACCCCACAACTTCCGCGTAGATACGCGCGTTACGATTCAGCGCGTGAGTCAGAGATTCCAGCACCAATATCCCCGCACCTTCCCCCATCACGAAACCGTCCCGATCTTTATCGAACGGACGACTCGCACTCTGGGGATCACCGTTGCGCACCGACATTGCACGCATGCTGCAAAACCCCGCAAAACTTAACGGCGTAACCGCGGCTTCCGTGCCACCGGTGAACATCACATCGGCATCTCCGCGCTGAACGATTCGGTACGCCTCGCCAATCGAATTGTTGGCTGTGGCACACGCGGTGACCGATGCGAAGTTGGGTCCCTTGAGTTTCAGGTGGATGGAGATCTGTCCTGCCGCCATATTGATGATCTCATACGGCACAAAGAATGGGCTGACGCGGCTAGGACCCTTTTCCAACAGGGCGCGGGCGTTGTCCTCAAGGACGCTAATGCCCCCGATGCCGGAGCCCACTCCAACACCCGCACGGTACGGATCGGAATCGGACAAATCCAATTCAGCATCATGTTGCGCCATCATCGCCGCAACAAGAGCATACTGGATAACTAAAGGGAAACGCTTCGCAGCTTTCGGCGACAGGTACGCTTCCGGCTCAAACCCTTTAACCTCGCCGCCTATTTGTGTCCGAAAGTCCTCAGGATCAAAATAGGTGACGCGATTTATGCCGCTCCTTCCCGCTGCGAGTGAGGACCAGAATTCCTCCTTCGAGTTTCCAACAGGGCTAATAACGCCAAGTCCGGTAATAACTACGCGCTCCACAGGCTACACCCCTTCTTCAATCGACAGATGCCAATTCATCGTTTCGCGTTTTCGAAGGTGCCCACAGGGGGCAATTTAACGCACTTCGTTATTCAGTGTGTGATTCCATGTAATCAAGTGCATCCTGAACGGTCCGAATCTTCTCGGCTTCGCTGTCGGGGATTTCCATGTCAAATTCCTCCTCAAGCGCCATAATTAATTCGACCGTGTCCAAAGAATCAGCCCCCAAATCATCCATGAACGATGCATCGGGAGTAACCTGATCCTCGTCAATTTGTAATTGCTCGGCAATGATTGTTTTAATTTTATCCGTATCTAATGCCATTAGTTCGATTTAACCTCCTAGATTGTTGAGACTTACGGTTTCAAAACCGATTTCAAATTCCCGGCTGTTCAACAACCGGATTACATAACCATTCCGCCATCAACTTGGATGGCTTGACCTGTGATATATCGAGACGCATCGGACGCCAAGAACAGGCTTAAATCCGCCACATCTTCCGGTGTGCCGAATGTGGCTAGCGGAATCATGGCTCGGATTCGTTCCTGATCCGCCTCTGAAAAATCGGCAGTCATGTCCGTGGTAATAAAGCCGGGAGCGATCGCGTTCACAGTGATCCCCCGACTGCCGATCTCTTTTGCCAATGACTTTGTTAGACCAATGATGCCCGCTTTGGAAGCCGCATAGTTGGCTTGACCAGCATTGCCCATCAGTCCGATGACCGAGGACACATTGATAATTCTGCCGCTTTTCTGACGCATCATTGTCCGAAGTACAGCGCGCGCACAGTACATTGTGCCCGTAAGGTTGGCATGGAGGACAATGTCCCAGTCCTCATCTTTCATGCGCATCAGCAGAGTATCCCGGGTAATGCCCGCATTATTTACCAAGATATCTATGCGCGAAAACTCCTTAAGTGTTAAATCTACCAACGTTTCGACATCGCTTTTCTGTGACACGTCCGCCTGCACGAACTTCGCGTTGAAACCCTTTTCTGCCAACGGCTCGGCGACCGCGGCAACCGACGCTTCGGACCGCGAGCACAGCATGACACTCGCCCCTTCCTCACAAAACTTTTGGGCGATTGCCGCGCCTATGCCGCGCGAAGCGCCTGTAACTATCGCGACTTTTTCTTGAAGTTGCATTCGGATCAGTTGGATCTTATGACTTCTACAGTTTTCTTGAGGCTCTTCACATCCTCTACATTTAAACAAATTGCATCGTCAAGGATACGGCGAACCATTCCACACAGGACTTTGCCGGGACCGAGTTCCACAACGTGCGAAACACCGGAATCACCAATCGTTCCAATCGATTTCTCCCACTGTACCGGGCTGGTGACCTGCGTAACCAACAGTTGGCGAATCTCATCGGGCGCGGACACGTAATCGCCGGTGACGTTTGCCACGAACTCCGTCCGAGGCGCCCGAAAATCGAAATTCCCAATCACGGACCGGAGCTGTATTGCCGCCGGTTCCATCAACGCCGAATGAAACGCTCCGCTTACGGGGAGCAAGCGGCATCGCTTGGCGCCAACCGCTTCTGCACCACGCTCGACAACTTTTTCCACTGCTGCCGCGTCGCCCGAAATGATTAACTGTCCCGGGCAATTGTAATTCGCAACTTGTACGACACCGACCGACTGTGCTTCCTCGCAGAATTCATTAAGCGTCCCCTCATCCAGTCCTAAGATCGCTGCCATGGCGCATGCCTGACGTCCGGAAGCTTCAGCCATGAAACGTGAGCGGTATTGCACAAGCTCCAATGCCTCACGGAAGCTGATAGCCTCCGCTGCGACCAATGCGGAATACTCTCCCAAACTGTGACCGGCCGCAACGCGTTGGGACATTCCTAATTCCTGTACAACCCTCAGCGCCGCGATGCTGCACGTCAGAACTGCAAGCTGCGTGTTTTCGGTTTGCCGTAGTGATTCCTCGGGTCCCTCAAAGCAGAGTCGACTTAATTTCCGGTTTAGAACCGAGTCTGCTTCATCAAAGGTCGCGCACGCTGCAGGATAGGCTCTTGCGAGTTCCAATCCCATCCCTACCTGCTGCGACCCTTGACCTGGAAAAATGAAGGCAAGTTCAGGCATATAAGCAATGGACGAGGGCGAAAAGTCAATTAATCCGGAACAAAACTCGGAGAATAATGAGCCGCGGCATAGCAGCCTAGAGTTTTAGCAGCGTACTTCCCCACGTAAGTCCTGCCCCAAATGTCACTAGAAGGATGTTGTCTCCCTGTTTTGCTCGTCCCTCGCGGATAGCTTCGTCAAGCGCGATTATCACTGTTGCCGCGGAGGTATTTCCATATCTGTCGACATTGACGTACACCTTTTCGCGGGGAACACCGAGTCGCTCTCCGACAGCTTCAATAATCCGTAGGTTCGCCTGATGCGGAATCAACAGATCGATATCGTCAATCGTTAGTCCCGACTGCTCCACGACACGCTGGGCAGATTCGGGCATGATGCGCACTCCCAGCTTGAAGACTTCTCGACCGCTCATCTTTATTGCATGCAGGTTTTGATCTATTGTATCATGCGACGGAGGCAAACGGGAACCGCCGGCTGGTATGCCCAGCAAATCAATATCCGCATTGTCGCCGTCCGATCCGATATACGATGCGATTATTCCCTTCGGCTCATCCGTCCCGCGCAGCACCGCGGCACCGGCACCATCGCCAAAAAGCACACAGGTGCTTCGGTCCGTCCAGTCTAGTATGTTGCTGAAAACCTCGCCGCCGATGACCAAGATGGTATCATAACGCCCCGATTTAATCATACCATCGGCAACGTCAAGCCCATAGATGAAACCGGCGCACGCCGCCGAAAGGTCGAAAGCACTCGCGTTCTTCGCGCCGATTCCTTGTTGGACGTAGCAACCGGTCGCCGGAAAAAGAGTATCGGGCGTAACCGTGCCAACGATAATCATATCAATGTCGAGAGGGTCTACTTCAGCCGCTTTAATGGCTTGCCGAGCCGCGCGAACTGCCAAATCGGACGTAGCCATGTCACCGTCGGAAATACGTCGTTCCACTATCCCCGTTCGCTTGCGAATCCACTCATCGGTCGTATCGACCATCTTTTCAAGGTCGAAGTTTGATAAAACTGTCTCCGGGACATACGAACCGGTCCCGGCAATTGCCGCATATCGAGCCATTCTGATTCCTAATCCTAGATTGTTTCTCTCTTATCTGTATATAGTTGCAATGCGGTGATAGTGCTTTGCGCTTCTACTCGACCTCTATTTCGGCTGCAAGCAATCGGAAACCCGTCAGCTGCCTATGCTGACTCCTCAACGGTTTCCTCAACGATGGGCCTACCTTTGTAATAACCGCAGCTCGGGCACATACGATGGGACATGATTGTTTCCGCACAGTTTGGGCACGTCGGAAAACTGAAAAAAGGGAACCCTCGCAAGGCGTAATGACTCCTTCGCATTTTTTTCTTTGACTTTGACGTTCGGCGTTTTGGATGTGCCATTTTCTTTATTGGTTCAAGAATGAACCAATTTACCTCCTTTACGCAACACTCATGGTTGAAATTTTATGAATCTCATTTCTAATCAACGTCAATGGGGCAAAAATCAACTGCCGGGAGTATTCACATGAAGAATAAAGTGTCATATCAAGCTCCCACATCGATTAGAAAGGTTGTTTATCCTCCATTTTCTCGGACCACAAATTTGATAATGCTGAAAAGGGCGACGACGACTCTGACGCATCATTGCAGTCGCATTCATTGGCATTGAGATTTGTGCCGCAACTCGAGCACAACCCTTTACACGACTCCGAGCAGAGCGGCCAGGCCGGAATTTCCAATACGAGCCCTTGGTTAGCATCCTCCGACAAGTCAATCACTTCGCCCGAATAATGCCGTTCCCCGGCATCAATCAACCTCGGATCCATTTTTTCGGGATCGTCGACTTGGCAGAACTGGAATTCTACATCTGCTACAATTTCGGTTTCAAGCGACTCTATGCACCGACGGCATTCCACTACAAGCGATGTTGAAAATTGCGCTTTTGTGTAAATGTTTTGGTTATGGCGCAAAAACTGGATATGACTATGCACAGGGGAAACCGTTTTGAAATCTTCGCCCATTAATCCGATGTCCGAGGGCGAGATTTGGAGTTCGCGGATGACCAGATCGCCTTCGGGAATCTCCGCGACCGTGAATTCTAACCCTTTCATGACGCAACGTTTCCCAGCTCAAATTCGTCGTGCACCGCGCGCACTGCCCGTTCCGTGTGCCGTTCATCAATCGCACAGGATATCTTAATCTCCGAAGTGCTAATCATCTGAATGTTCACACCTTCCTCCCCAAGTGCGCTAAACATCCGCGCGGCAATGCCAACATGACTCTGCATTCCGATTCCGATCGCCGATATTTTCGCGATAGTCTTGTCAGTGCTGATACTCCGAAAACCCATGTTCGACTTCAGGCTTTCCACTATTCCCAGAGTTGAGGCCAAGTCTTTTTCGGCGACCGTGAACGAAATATCAGCAGTCTCGTCTTGACCCGCATTTTGAATAATCATGTCGATGTTGATGTTGGCATCTGCAACCTTCTGGAAGATATTAGCGGCGATTCCCGGAGTGTCCGGCAAGCCAAGTAGCGAGATTTTTGCCTGGTCTTTGTCTGATGTCACACCACTAATAACAACTTCCTCTATCATGTCACCGTCCTTCACAACCATCGTGCCTTCATCTTCGCCGAAACTGGATCGAACATGGAGCGGAACATCGAACTTCTTTGCAATTTCCACCGACCGAGAATGTAGCACTTTCGCACCGAGCTGTGCCATTTCGAACATCTCATCATACGTAATTCGACTCAACTTCCGTGCGTTTGGGACGACACGGGGATCCGCGGTGTAGACGCCGTCTACATCCGTGTAGATCTCGCACCGATCTGCACCCAATGTGGCTGCAACCGCAGTAGCAGTGGTGTCCGAGGCGCCGCGTCCGAGCGTTGTGATTTCATTATCAATACTTACGCCCTGAAATCCTGCCAGAATAACGATTTTTCCCTTATCAAGTTCCGAAAGGATTCGCGTATCGTTGATATGCTGAATTCTCGCCTCGCTGTAGAAGCCGCCGGTAATTATGCCCACCTGCGTTCCCGTGAGAGATATGGCCTGGTACCCAAGTTCCGTTACCGCCATGGCAAGTAGCGCAATAGAGACCTGTTCACCCGTGGACAGGAGCATCGCGAGCTCGCGGTCGGGGGGATTGGCAGAAATCTCATGAGCCAGAAAGGTCAGTCGATCGGTTGTGTCTCCCATTGCCGAAACTACGACGGCGACTTGATGTCCCTCCTCTTGTGTCCGCACAATACGTTTGGCGACGTTTTTGACTTTTGTTGCATCGGCAACAGACGTGCCGCCGAATTTCTGAACGATAATCCCCACGCCTAATGCTCTCTTCTGCGGTTGGATTCGGACGCGAATCGGTTGTTCAATGCTACGATAACGAACATCTCAGAACGCGACCTCTTCCTCAATCCTGATGAGTTGACTCGCCCCTTTAACGACATCAAGTGCGCCGATTTCTTTCATCGCAAACTGCATATTCTTCTCGGATGCCATGTGAGTAACAATGACAAGGGACGCCGTCTCATCAGTTTCGTAGCGTTCTTTTTGGATAACCGATGCGATGCTAATACGATGCTCGCCCAGAATACTACCAATTTGTGCCAAAACTCCCGGTTTATCTTGCACAACCAAGCGAATATAGTAACGTGTCTCGATGTCCTCAATAAGACAAAGTGAGACTTCCGGTTTTGCATCAGTTCGCCAAGCACGCGAAACCCGTGAATCCCTGTCGCCCACAATCGACTTCCCGGCATCAATGATGTCGGCTACGACCGCACTTGCCGTCGGCATTTCTCCCGCGCCCTGACCGTAGAACAACGTAGGTCCAACGGCATCTCCGATAACGCACACGGCGTTGAAAGCGCCACCGACGTTTGCGAGCAAACTTTGCATCGGCAACAGCGTCGGGTGAACTCGAATCTCAACGCTTTTCGCCGAATTCAACTTGCCGATGGCGAGGAGCTTAATGACATAGCCGAGTTCCCGGGCATATTGAATGTCCTGCTGTGTAATTTTTGTAATTCCCTCGACATGAATATGGTCCGATGGAGCATTCATACCGTAGGCAAGAGCGGTAAGGAGCAGGAGTTTCTGTGCGGCGTCATGTCCTTCGATATCAAGTGTTGGATCGGCTTCCGCGTATCCTTTGGCTTGAGCCTCCTTCAGGACGACCTTGAAATCCACGCCGCCTTCATGCATTTGACTCAGTATATAATTGCACGTACCATTAATAATGCCGTAAAGCGATTGGATGCGATTCGCGGCGAAACTCTCCCTCAACGTCTTTATAATCGGGATCCCGCCCGCCGTACTTGCCTCAAAATTGAGACTGACGCGATTTTCGTCGGCAAGTCGAAATAACTCTCCCCCATGTTCAGCCAGCAAAGCTTTGTTTGCGGTGACGACGTGTTTGCCGTTTCGAATGGCTCTGGCAATGAAATCTCGTGAGTCGGTTACTCCCCCAATTAGTTCAACAACAATATCGATTTCCGGGTTGTCGACTACCTCGCTAGGGTCCGTGGTCAAACAGTCGTCGGGTAAGCCGACTCCATCACGCAGGGCGGGGAGTGTGCGCTTCGCGATTCTCTTCAATCGCAGTTCAACCCCCGCATTTTGTGAAATTAGACCACTTTGGCCCAACAATATCTTGGAGACTCCCGTACCCACAGTTCCCCAACCAAGCAGCCCAACATTGATATTGGATTTGTCCACTAACGCTCGATTCCTATTTCACTCTGGTGTTGACGATCTTTCCTCAATAACGGATCTTCCGTTAAGTGTCGATTTCGCAACATCGACATCAGACGGCAATCAGCCCATTTAAAACCTTGCTCGCCGCAAATTTGGACGGCTAAATGGAGGTCGGGTTGGTCCCCCATTCGTTCCAAAAGTCGGGGCGACTGGATTCGAACCAGCGACCTCTTGAACCCCATTCAAGCGCGCTTCCGGACTGCGCCACGCCCCGCCCAACTTTCGATTCAAAAAACCGGGTGAATAGTAACATTCACATAGGCGCATGTCAAGAGAAAATGACCAAACGGCAGGGTACTTGTATCGTATGAGCAGTTGTAGCGGTGATTCTACTATACTCTTGACTACGTGTGCAATGCATGGAAAATAGCCTTCGGCAAGGGCGGTGGCTTAGGGCGAGTATAATAGTGGAATCATCTACACATTATAGAGCCCCCGGAATTAACCGAATAGGCAGTCTGCCCGGCGCGTCGCTTTCGCCGGCGATCACTCTAACCGCTGCCAGAACGGATTCAAAATGCGTGTCATACGCGGCGAGCGACGCCGAAACGTTAGGACAACGTCGAAGAGAATACGGCGATCCGAACGCCGCAACAATGATTGGAGTTTCTGTTTTCGTGCCAAGTCGGTTTATCAGTTCTGCCTGTTGGTGATTTGAAATCCCAGCTATGACGACATTCGCAGTATCGGCTTGATGTGCCAATATCGGCAAGACTGCCTCAGCATCTGGCTCCGCCGGAATCCTTGCACTTATGCAATTCGCACATCGCACTCTTAGCAGGTTAAATAGTAAAGACGATGAACTGATGACTAGCGGGGTCATGATACTGTTTAACGGTAAGATTCCAGATCGATTTTGGACCATCGTTATCGCGTGCTCGGCAATCGTGGCGGCAATCCTCCGGTGCGCTCCGCTTCCGATGGACTCAATCGCATTCGTGGAGGTAGCATCTTCCCAGTCGAACACTCCAAACGCCTTCTTGTATTTTAATATGCACTCAACCGATTGATCGATTCTTGCTTCGGAAATTCTTCCACTCTTTACGGCTGAAACGAGTGCGTTGAAAACCTCACGCTGATTCCGGTAGCTCCAAAGCGTGAGTACCATGTCTGCTCCCGCCTCAATTGCCATCACCGCCGCTTCACCCGTTCTATACCGTTTATCAATAGCTTTCATTTCCATGTCGTCCGTAACGACTAATCCATCGAATCCGAGTTGTTCACGCAATAGATCTGTCAATATCGGTCGAGAGAGCGTCGCCGGGCGATTGGCATCCAAAGTCGGATAGACAATATGAGCAGTCATAATCGCCCCGACATTCGCCTCAATCACCGCGCGGAAGGGATTCAGTCCGACTGTTCGAATACGTTCCGCATCATGCTCAACGGTGGGCAAATCCGTGTGGGAATCGACAGTCGTGTCACCGTGTCCGGGAAAGTGTTTCGCGGTCGCAAGAACACCATTCTGCTGCAAGCCTTTGATATATGCACAACCAAAGCGCGAGACCAAGTCCGGACATTCGCCAAAGGAGCGGCGGTCAATTACGGGGTTAAGCGGATTGTTGTTCACATCCACAACCGGCGCAAAATTCAGGTTAACGCCGACGGCGGCAAGCTCCAATGCGGTAATTTTTCCCGCTTGTACCGCTAATTCCGCCGACCCGGTAGCACCCAGCGCCATGTTCCCCGGAAGGATTGTTGCTCCGATTTTCAATCGGGCGACCCAACCACCTTCCTGATCCATCGCGATAAAAAGTGGGATTTGGTGTTCAGTCTCCTGCGTCAGCTTCTGGAGATCGTTCGTCAACCTCGCTACCTGCCGAGGAGATTGGATATTCCGCGCGAAAAGCGCTACCCCTCCGACAAAGTGCCTGCAGACGTTCGATTTAATGTCGGCGTTGATACGAGTGCCTTCAAAGCCGACGACAATCAACTGTCCGACTTTTTGTTCAACGGACATGTGTGCAAGGAGCCGGTGCATTTCTTCCTCGGTTAGGGCAAGATTCCAAGTGGCGCCAAACTAGCCAACAATGCTAAGCGGACAGACGAGGCAGAATAGATGAAGAGCAACGTGTAGGAGATAATACCTGTTGCGTGAAACGTGGGAACATAGTTGCGCAATCCAGTTGGTGATGGGAATTGACCTCCAAAAAGCCAATCTGTCCCAGCCTTATAGATCGAAGATAACGTTTGCCTCCCACTCCCCTTCAGTTAACTGACGGACGCTCAGTTGATGATAGGTCACACTCTTGATTTCCGTGTATACAACATGCTTGGTAAAATCCACGGGTTCACCGTGGACACATGCGGATATACGTGTCTCGCAAACTTTCGAGATTTCAGCGCACTTGAAGAAAACCTCATCGACCTCATGCCTAAAAATCAGTTCATCCAACCATGCGACCATCAAGTCGGCAACGGATTCAGCCTCGACATCAATCTGAGTGTGCTCAATGGGATTGATGGTATCCAGCACCGCAACCGTTTCAAACAGGGCGTGAGCCGCATTCGTGAAGAGTTCTTTCAGCGTTTTTCCTCGTACTCGAATGCCAAGATCACCGGTATGATCTATGTATTCAAAGATTTTCATAAATTAATACAACTCTCGCCTGGATTAATGCCAAGACGGTGTTCAGTTTAACAAACTACGTCATGTGTGACAACAGAATAGAGATTCCATGGCGACGGTGATTGAAATCTCGCTTTATTCCCACCTCGGCGCAAATAAGCCCCAGACCGCATGGGTTCCCCACCCTTCTCAAAATAGTACATACTTTCAAACCGGCGAACGCGTGATGGGAATTGCATTTACATTCGCCGAGATTTTAGTCTATAATACCATTACAAAAAAAACGTGGGACCTGAGTTCCGCCATACGCTCAAGGCTGTTTCAATCTGTGGCACTTTGTTGCGGATAAGAGTCAAGTTCACGGGCTTGCTCAAATGGGAATCTGCGGTAAACCGTAACGAATCGATTATCTATTTTATAGGAGATTTTGTCAGTGGATTACGAATTTCATCATGTACACCTTCGTTGCGAAGATCTGGATGCGGCTGTCAACTTTTATGAAAATGTGCTCGACGGAAAGATAACTGAACGTGTGGCGCTTGGCGGTATGCCCATAGTTCGCATGGAGGTCGGCGGTCAGAGGCTTTTTCTTTCACCCAAGTTTGGCGATATTGATGTCGAAACCACTAGCGGAAAAGCGCGTTGGGGCGTTTATCAACTTGCGTTTCTCGTCGATGATATTGATGCCGCGGTTGAGGAACTCAAAGCAAGAGGAGCACAAGCTCAAAATATCAAACCGTCCGGAAATCCAATCGCCTTCTTTACCGGTCCCGACAATGTACAAATCGAACTGATGCAGCGGTCTTAAGTTTATGGTTTATGCAAAAGAGCAAACCTTGACCTGCCCCCGAGTTCGATCTCTTTGAATTGGGAATGTCTTTTTAACGTAGATTTCCACACCCTAATCGTGGAGGGTATGCTTGGCTTCACATGAAATTCAGTGAACTCTTCTACACCATTCAGGGCGAAGGGAAATTTGTCGGTGTGCCGTCCGTATTTTTCAGGACCAGCTATTGCAACCTGAGGTGCATTTGGTGCGACACTCCGTATACGAGCTGGACGCCGGAGGATAAAGAAATAACTGTCGCGGCGGCGGTCGAGGCAATCGCGCGGTTCGGGTGTAGTCACGTTGTGATCACGGGCGGTGAGCCGTTTGTCCAAACCAAGGAATTGAATCGGTTGTGTCAAGAGCTGAATCGACGGGGGCATCACATCACCGTGGAGACGGCTGCAACCGTCTTTGCACCGATTGCAGCCGATCTGATTTCGATGAGCCCGAAACTCCGAAATTCCAACCCCGCCCCCGACAATCGGTTCTATAAGCGTCACGATCGCGGGCGAATCTGTCCCGATGTCATACGCCAATTTCTTAATCAATACGAGTGCCAAGTCAAGTTCGTAGTTGATTGTCCCGGAGACCTTGAAGAAATCAAGACCTTGCATGCCGAAATCCCCATTCCCACAGAGGCTATCGTACTCATGCCTCAAGGGGTAACTCCTGACGAACTACAGCCCAAGCAGGAATGGTTGGTGGAGATATGTAAAGAGGAAGGATATCGCTACTCGCCTCGGATACACGTGGACATTTGGGGGAACAAGCGCGGCGTGTAGCGCCGGAAGTGGATAATCGTCGGTCTGTTTACATCGACAATCAGGAAAGTTGTGATTTATGGCAGAGTTCAAAAAACTTCAGGGCTGTTATCGAAGGGTATTGCTATTCTTGTTTGCGATTGCCGTCATCCTTCTAGCGGCAGGTTTTATCTTTTACCAGCAGGTTGGCGGAATTGAAGGCTCGCGATACTGGATGGCCGGACGGGCGCTAGGCAAGGTGCAAGAACATCTGTTGAAAAATCGCCCCGACGGTGTCTCAAAAGCAGATGTCGAAAACCAGTTTGAAACGGTGAGAAGCGCCAATACCGAGCGGCGTGTTGACCTAGTGGAACTTCATCGTGTGCTGAAGGATTATCAAGACCGATTTCAGAAATCGAAACCTTCAACTCCCGAGACAGTGCAATTCCTCATGAATCTTGAGGCTGCCGTTCTGCCCGAGACGACCAACTAATCCATAATCCATGCGTGGGCTGGTTAAATTCACTTGATTGACAGAATTCTGCACGCCGCATCACACTGTTTTGGCGTGGGACCGCTAACCCGACACGAATTTCGGACGATAACCCGCCTTTATTCGTCTCTACCTCTAACCGCACAAATGCAGGTTTGGGCACGCCTGATTTGCTTGCAACCGGTACTAAGAGCCATTGAGCAACACGTTCCTCATTCCGCCGAGCGGCTGATCGACTTGGGAAGTGGTTACGGATTGGTGAGTGTCCTCACCGCGATGCGGCGGGGACGCGCGGTTCTCGGAATTGAAGCCTCGCCCTCAAGACTTGCGATTGCACGGCAAGCCGCAACCGGACATATCCCCAATGTTTCCTTCCGACAAGGGGACATTGCCCAAATCTCCCTTTCCCCAAGCGACGTCCTCCTGTTAATCGATGTCTTATGCCTCTTTACCGATGGCGTCCAAGCGCACGTACTGGAAAGTTGCGCAAATGCGCTCAGTCCGGATGGTGTTCTGCTTATCAAGGACAATACAACGACTCCTCGCTGGAAGTACCGATACACAAATCTTGAGGAGAGAGTCAAGTTGTGGATGGGGACATACGGGGTCAGAGCGCAGATGCAACCGAACTACCGCGCTCCCGAGGAGTGGCGGCAGCTTATCACGAAGGCAAACTTGAGAATTGAAGAGGAATATTTTATCACATCAATTGCCCCCTATCCCGGGGTAATCTATCTCTGCCGAAAATAGCATCTACCCTGTCGCCGCATCATCCCAATATCTCCGCACGCACTCCCGAATCTGTCGAGAAGCCGAATCCTCGCTCAACTGGGAGTTCACGAGAATCTCCAACGCCCGCGTTAATCGAGCCTCCGTATCTCCCCACGCTCTGAGCAAAGCCCTGCTTTCCTCCAGATTCGGCTGAGCCGTTGCCGCCAATAGCCGATGAGCAATCGAAAGGTAGAAGAGAATATTGTGATAATCGATCTGTGCGATGATTTCTTCCTCGGAGCAGCCCGACCGGTAAGAGATAGCCCGGCTTGCGTAAGCGCGGATGACATCTCGATTCAGCAAGTTGACGAAGTTTCCACCCTCGCGGTTGGCTCCTAGGCTATTGAAGAACTGAACGATCCGCCTTTCACTCCAATCCCACCCGATACTTCCAAAATCGACGTAGGTGATGTTGCCCGCACTAACCACGATATTGCGTGAATTATAGTCGAGCGCCCCTAGCGTCGGCGAATCTCTACGGATGGACTGAGCGAAGTTCGACCAGAGATCGTCAAGATCCGATGCTGCTGTGTCGCCGGTCAAAGTGCCAAGATAGCCCAGCGTTTTTCGACCTCGTTCTAGCATTTCGTCCATCGTTTTACGAAAATGGGTCGGATAGTCCAGCGAGTACACATACCGCGCGAAATCAGCGCGGTGATCAGCGAAGCTTTTCTCTATTCGACAGAACTCACCCAGAGCGCCGGTTATCGTTTCCTTCAGCGACTCAAGCGGGGTTGTTTGACCCAAATCGTCGAGCGTCGATTCACCGCGCCATTCCAATAGTAGGCAAAGGTCGGAATCCGACTGCCAAACAACCTTCGGTACGCTGCATCCAGCCTCGCGCAGTTTCGTGAGGACGGACGACTCAACCTCAAACGGCGTAAACGCCGAATCACCAATGGGACGAGCGACAAAGTGCTGTTTGAGCAGGTAGTTCTGTCCGCCAACTATCACCCGCCAGAGGTTCATTCTTTCGACACTGCCGTGCTTAATCGGGACGACGTGCAAGCAGTCCGTCGTCCTATCAAATCGATTCGCAATCTTGGGAATAATATGGGATAGTTCAGGAATCATAGAAACCGGCACCGGGGCGGTCAATTTTGTGTGGAGCAGTATACCGCAAGTAAGTCAATCGTTCCAACCCTATCGCGTCCCATCTAGCCGAACAGTACATGATTGCTGTAGGATCAAGCGAGTGGATAGCGAGCGCGATAGAGATCTTAACGCGATAGAGTTCCCATAGTAGATCCTGATAGGACTCCCCTGCCCACCCTCCTTCCACGCTTCCGCGTTCGCATGTATTGACTTTCGCATCTGGACGCCGGATGTGATATAATAACACCCTAATTCTCATCGGTCCGGGGGCATTCCGTGTCAAAAATCAAACCAGTCGTCTGGATAATTTTCCTTGTATCCGGGGCAAGCGGTCTCGTTTATGAAGTCGTCTGGACGCGCCAACTCACGTTGGTTTTCGGCAGCACCGTGTTTGCGACAAGCACGGTATTGACGGCGTTTATGGCTGGCTTGGCGCTCGGAAGCTACTACTTCGGACGTATGGCAGACCGCGAAAGCCATCCGTTGCGGCTGTATGCCATCCTCGAAGCGGGAATTGGTGTCTTCGCACTGATTTGGCCCCTACTCTTAAGCGTGTTGAACGCCATTTACGTTCTCGCCTATCGCGGTCTCGGCGCAGAATTTTACTCCCTGTCACTGATTCGTTTCGCGCTTGCGTTCCTCGTTCTGCTCCTTCCATCAACCCTGATGGGTGGAACGCTCCCCATCCTGAGCCGCTTCTTCGTGAACCGATTGGAGAGACTCGGTCTCAATGTGGGTGCGCTCTACGCGTTGAACACCTTCGGCGCTGTCGTCGGCTGTATCGCGGCGGGGTTCTTCCTCATCCAATACTTGGGAGTTCAAGCGTCAATTTATCTTGCAGCGGGGATCAATTTCGCAGTCGCCGTTATCGCGTTTCTGCTAGATAGAATGAGCGTGCAAAACACGGAAAAGGGCGAAGTTGAAACCCGAGAACCGCAACCCACGTCTGATCCGGCGCCGGTTTATACGGCCTCTGATCCGGTTTTTCGTCTCGTCCTGTGGACTTTCGCTGTATCCGGTTTCTGTGCTCTCTCCTACGAAGTTTTCTGGACTCGCATCCTCGTCTTTTTCCTAGGCAGCACGACCTACGCTTTCTCGACGATGCTGGCGGCGTTTCTATTCGGAATCGCGCTGGGAAGTTTCATCTTTGCGTGGATCGCCGACCGCCTGAAATCGCTCGTCAATCTCCTCGGGCTGGTGCAGATCGGCATCGGACTCGCCGCGGTGGCGCTGATCCCCGCCTTCGGCGGGCTTTACGACATCAGCAGCACGCTTCAATCCATGTTTGGTGGGGGGCGGTTTTGGGCATTTGTCGCCTGCGTCATCGTGATGAGTGTCCCGACACTGTTGATGGGGATCAGTTTTCCGCTCGTCGCCCGCATCTACACCGTCAACGCGAATAAACTCGGTCGAAGTATCGGGAATGTCTACGCGCTCAACACCGTCGGCGCCATCCTCGGCGCTTTCTGCGCCGGGTTCATTTTTATTCCGCTCATCGGAATCCGTCCGGGCATCGTCCTGATGGCGGCGCTCAACCTCATTGTAGGATGCGTCCTAATCTTTCGGAATGAAAATCGATCGCGGCTCTTCAACGGCGCGGCAGTCGGCGGGACGATTCTGACCGCCGGGGTTGCCGTAATTATACTCTTCGCGGCGAACAAACCGCTCTTCCTCAAAAGCGCCATCTTCCGCACACAACGACCGGGCGATACTATCATCGATTATAAAGAGGAGGTTGACGCAACCGTCACCACGCTCAAGGACGACGAAGATGTGTACAGGCTATATGTGGATACGAATCAGGCAGCCGATGCCTCCCGCTGGGATTCGCCGTCGCACCGCGTTATTGCCCATCTCCCGCTGTTGCTGCATCCGAATCCGAAACGAGCGCTGGTCGTCGGATTTGGCATGGGCGTAACATCCTACTCAATCACGCAGCACGGCGTCCGAGTCGACGCTGTCGAGATCTCGAAAGGGGTAATTGATGCCGCGCGGGCGCATTTCAGCCATGTGAATCACGATGTTTTCGACAATCCGCTGTTCAGCCACTTCATCAATGATGGGCGAAACTATATCCTGATGACCCGGGAGAAATACGACATGATTTCGACCGGAATTATCCATCCGTTGGTTAGCGCGGGGAGTTCAAACATCTACACCGCGGATTTTTATCGGCTTTGCCGGCGGATCCTGTCCGACGACGGCATAATGTGCCAATGGGTACCGCTGCACCGCGTACCCGAAGAGCACTATAAGACAATCGTGAGGACATTCGTTCAGGTGTTTCCCCATACCACGCTCTGGTACAAATATACGCCGGACTTCGTTATCCTTATCGGCACGCCTCGCCCGCTCAGGATTAACTACGAAGACTTTCTGGCGCGCGCAGAAATTCCAAGCATCCGCGAAGGACTTGCGCACGACGATTTGGACGGCATGTCACTGCTCGACTCGTTCATGATGGGCGAGAAACGGGTGCTTGAATACGTCGGGGACGGTCCTATCCATACCGACAACCGCCCGCATCTGGAATTCTTCCGTGCGCAAGACCTTGCAAATACAACACCCGTCAACGTTGCAGGAATGACGAAACACCGTGAACGGGTGACAGCCTATTTGGATAACTACGGTCGCACCATTGACCAGAAAAAAGAGATCAGAGGACAAATTCGTCAGTATTTCGATGCCACCGAGAAGCTGATTCAGGGACAGATTGAGTACACCAAAGGAGACTACGACCGAGCGGTCGGCTTGCTTAATCAGGCCGCCGCCATCAATCCGGACGATGACACGATTCACTACAACCTCCGAGTTGTCGCGGACCTATTTAACGAGGAATACCAAGGAGAGCTCAAGCAGCTTGAGCAACTCGTGAAACAGGCGCAGCAGAAGGATCCCAAAGACGCTGAAGGTTATCTCCAACTGGCGGTCATCTATGAAGGGCAGGGTAAGCTGGAGGAGGCAGCCGAAGCATTAGAGCAGGCTATCGATATCCAGCCGGCTAAGGTGCATTTCTACCTGCTGCTCGGACCGATCTACGAGCGCCAAGAGCGCTTTGACGAGGCATTGCGCACCTACCGGCGGTTTGAAAAAGTGGAGCCAAATCTGCCCGTGCCGATTTTGCAGGCAATTGCGTTTATTCAGCATCAGAAGAACGAGCACGACGACGCGCTGAAACACGCCAAAAGGGCGTTGGAGGCGGACGCAACTTCATGGCGCACCCATTACCTGTTGGGTAGCATTTATGCCGCCAAAGATGAGGTTCAAAGGGCGATTCAATCCTATCGAAGGTCAATCGAACTCGCACCCAACGAACCGGTACCGCACACCGATTTGGCAGAATTATACTTCACGCAAAATCGGTATGATGATGCGCTGGAAGCCAATGCAGCCGCAATCCGACTCGCGCCGGGTGTCCCGGAACTTGAGGAACAGCGCCGGCGGATCCAGGCTGCAATGCCAAAGTAGTAGGCATACTCTGTATGCCGTAACCAGAAGAACTACCGCAGGCGGCCAAAGAGACGTTAATGCAAATCCAAGAAGTGTGAAGGAGCTACCAAAAACAGATGC
>CBDDPW010000009.1:0-29561 GCA_965232535.1 Candidatus Poribacteria bacterium | reverse complement strand
CCGGGGATAGTGACACTTCAATCGTGGACGATGTAAGGGCGTTGGATCTTACTTTTGAGCGCGAAGCCCCTGATGCGCCCATCGTTGAGGAGAAGTGGAACGAGATGGCGGGGCGCTTCGAGCCGAAAGAGCTTGAAACGGAATGCCAAGAGTTCGTCGTGCACTACGCCGAAGGCTCGCCGCCTGAAATCACGGCATTCCAACCGTTAGAATCCGAAGTTAACGCCGGTCAGCACTTACAAATTGGAGGTTATTCCTCCGTGACGCATCTGCCGTTCTTCAACATTGAATGGGATCGCGGCGGTGTGATTGCAGCAATCGGTTGGACGGGGCCATGGAAGGCGGACTTTAATCGAGATGATGACCTCTCGCTTGCTGTCAGAGCTGGAATGAGTGAGACGCACTTTCGCCTTTATCCGGGGAGAGCAGATACGGATGCCCCGAATACTGGTGATGTTCTGGGATGGCGACCGAATTCGCGGGCACAACCTATGGCGAAGACTGTTATTCGATTACTACTGTCGTCAGTCTGACGGGGAGTTACTGCACGTCCCCATGGGAGCCGCTGCACAGTGGCACACCGAAGAGCAGAATATTGCCATGATGGACTGGCATCTTGACAACAAACTACCCATCGAATACTACTGGATGGATATCGGATGGCACCAACCGCCAACTGAGGAAGAATCAAAGGACATTCTTAGCGACAGTTCCATCAACGAAGAGATGATTCCTAACGGTATCCGTGCCATCTCGGATCATGCGCACAGCCAAGGCATCAAATATCTCCTTTGGTTCGGGGGACCGCAATTTTTCGTCAATCCGGACAGAGTGCGGAAACACCAGCCCGAACTCCTGACCGAGGAATTTCCCGGCTGGGACAACGGTAACCCGATGATTAATCGCTGGATGGTAGAATATTTTTCAAAACTTGTAGAAGAGTGGGGCATTGACATCTTCCGTCAAGATACACGAAACTACCCTTTACCGGATCCGGGAGCGGACCGCGTTGGTATCAACTGGGCGCGCTGCGTTGAGGGGAATTACGAATTTTGGGACGCGTTACTGGAACGATACCCCGATCTGCTGTTTGATATTTGCAGCGGCGGCGGTATGAACATCGATCTTGAGAGCATCGGACGCTGCTTTTGCCTACATCGCAGCGACTACCAGTGCGGCGGCATTCACGAGCCGGAGAACCTCTTCAATCCGACGGGAATGCAGGGGCAGACCTATGGACTGTCATTCTGGGGACCGTTAACCAGCGGCTGCTGTCGCGAAATGTCGCTATACGCCCTTCGAAGCGCCTACAGCCCGGGGTTACGAGTTACGTTCGAAGCCGTCACCGCCCATTTCTTTGCCGACTCCTCTACTCCTCCTTCGGAAGGGGCGTTTGACACTAAACTCGCCGAAAAATTGATGAACGAATACAAATCGCTAAGACACTGCTTCTACGGAGATTATTATCCTCTGACGCCTTACAGTCTATCCGAACAAAACTGGATGGCGTGGCAGTTTCACCGTCCAGACCTTGGAGAGGGATTCGTCCAAGCGTTCCGCCGATCGGAGAGCGATATTTTGAGTTGTCAATACAGACTGCACGGGTTAGACCCGGCTGCTCGTTACTCAGTGATAGCGGGTGGTGATACCGAAACCGTGACAATGACCGGCGCCGAGCTAGCGGAGAACGGATTGGTTGTCTCGATCCCCGATAAGCCAAGCGCCGCCGTCATCACGTATAAGGCGGAACTCCGGAAGACGTAGGAGATTACGGATGCAACCAACTGACCAGCAACTCAATCACTTCCACACCTTCGGATTCCTGATTTTTCCTGCGCTCCTCCATCCAGACGAGGTTGAATGGATTACCGAGGAATTCGAGCAAGTCCTTCAGATCCATGGCACCGACCACGACGGTACGAAGCGCACCCAAATTGTTCCGATGCTCGATCACAGCGAGAGGCTCTGTACACTGCTTGATGACGCGCGAATTTTGGGAATTGCGAGCGCAATTCTAGGCGACGATTTCAACTATGCGGGTGGTGATGGCGACTTCTGGGTTGGTGACACGGCTTGGCACCCCGATGGAAATTATCCGGATCTTTTTGCCATCAAGTTTGCCTTTTATTTGGACCCTCTCATTCGGGACACCGGCTGTCTGCGTGTTCTGCCCGGTAGTCATCTTCCTGAATTCTATTGGCGGCGTGGCAATATGCACCCCGGTAATGCAGGAGAGTTATGGGATATTGCTCCGTGGGAGATTCCGGGCAATGTCGCGATAGAAACCAGGCCTGGAGATCTTGTGGTCTTTAATCACAGTCTCTTTCATGCCTCCTTTGGCGGCGGCAATCGCCGGAGACAGTTTTCAATGAATTTGCATAAGCGCGGTAAGACCGATGCGGATTTGAAGCGTATTGACGAGTATCTCAGTCATCACGGCACGATTCCGCGGGGCATCCGAATTGGCGGCAAGTTTACGGGGCTCAAACCGGGCAGCATGTATGCGGACTTCAGCATGTATACCGACCTGATGATTGACACGGCGACGCCGGAGCGGCTGCGTCATCTCACGCAGTTGCACCAACGTGTGGCGCTTGTTCATCCGCACGCAGCCCCGCCACGGTCTCTACCGGTCAACAACACATAGTCTATCAAGATGACGTCTATGCAAATCGAGTTTCCAGCGACGAATCCCGGATTCCCGTCTTTTGTAACGCTTGACGACTTTCTTGACCGCGCTTTCGCGACATGTATCTCTGAAGAACTCTCGTCTGATGTGGTTAAGGGATTGATGGAACCGTTCCTAATCGACAACCCGAGGGCTAATTTCTCAAATAACTTGCCATTCATTCCCGACGGCAAAGGAATACCCGATCCAGATCGTCCCTACGAAGAAGATAGCGCCTCACGGACGTTTAACAACATACTGGAAACCTGTCCTAATCTCTACAAACTTTGGTTGAAGATGCGCGCCGAAGAATTTTTCAATAGGTGCATTCTTGCAAATCTTGACATCTTTAGGCACAAAGGAATAGTCTCGACCAATCTCACTTTCCATGCCGACGCGCAGTTGTCCATCGAGAAGAAACAGTTCGTCAACGAGCGCAATCAACTCACGATAGCACCGGATTTCCACTTATCTATCGCAAAGAGTGGCTACGATGTAAAAGTACATTCGGATAACAGGTATAAAATCCTTTTTGGCGTACTTTTTTTGAACGATGTCCCGTCGGAAGAAGGGGGACAAACGTGTTTTTGGGCGTCGCGAGGCAGTAACGATGTACGTGATTATCCGCGCTATCCTGATCCAGAAAACATCCAACTCTTAAGCGCGATTGAGCCAAGAGCGGGAAGACTGGTGCTCGGTATGAACAGCAACGATGCCTACCACAGCGTTCGTGAATACACCGGAACTGGCAGGCGCCAATTTGTCTATTTTTCGTTCTTTGTGCCGGATTGTGAGAACGTCTGGAAAGTGAACTACCAACTCTAACCCAACTCTCGACACAAAATGTAACGCTATAGTAATGTAAGCTGGGCATTGCCCGCCAGCCTTTTGGCGTAGTTTTCTTGGGAGAAACAGGTCATTTCTGATTCTCTTTGGTAAACTCCATTCATGTTGACACAACTCTCGGTAGGTGCGATCAATTGAGTGAATAGCGAAGGCGATAGAGATCCCATAGAATTCCAATAGAAGACCGCCCGCGATAGAAAGTCTTGATGTTAGATCCTGATACAAATCCCTGAGACGTAGTAAATTCCTGCGCGGTTAGGAAACCGAACTTTTTGCAGTGTATAAAAAACGCACGTTGCTGTCCATAACAGCGAAACCGAATGTGTGGTTAAGTTTTGCCGATCTATGGGTAAATCGATCGGATTATCGTGAATCTCGTGTTTCCGCGTCGGAACAGACTCGGTTATTGTGCGTTGTCAGACTCGGGTGGCAACTTGGGTCAACCAAATAGTTCCTCGGACAAAAAAACTCCTATGATTCTGCAAGTGGAATCAACAAGAAACGAGCATATTTTCAAATGTCAATGTAAGCCAGATCTAGTGTTGGATGTCGTGCTCTATCGTATTCTGAGTAATTCATAGATTCGACAGCCCGATACCTCAAATCATTTACAAGAGAGGGGTGGTAATTGTGGATAGCATAGGGACCGCGATGATGCTGGGTTTTGTGTGGTTTGCAATAAAGGCATTAGTGGTAGTTTATTTCATGATTTTGATGTATAGGATGACGGAATCGTTAATCAGAATTAGCAAGATTCTTGAAATGAGTATAGATAAGAACAAGGAAGTCACTCGATTGAATGAAGTAACCCAAGAAAAAGCAACAGAATACGAAACCAATGAATCATGAGTTTAACCTGTAAGTGCCCACAGAATTGATTGTGAGGCTTTTAAAGCGGTTGTTAGGGTGGTATGGGTAAATCCTAGGAACTTTGCCGAAAGGCTTGTAGCCGTCTGGTACGGGTCGAATGGCTCACTATCAATCCATACGATGCATAACTTCCTTAGTCGCTCTACTTAAACCTTCTCAAGTTTCTCTGGATTCTGCTATACTGTGATTATTCAGCATAAGATGGCTTGCATAGTGATTCGCTTCGTTCCTCTTGATAACCACCTGATCATCCGATTGGCAGGCCTCAAAAATTGCGGCGATCCTAAACTCAACTTACCTAAAGAGTTCACATTCAATAGCATCGTGAGGCGGCCATTGCCCACAGGTCTTTTGATAATCTCTTGTCGTGCATTTTTAAGATATTTCTGACTCTCCGAATTTCATAGACACCCACAATGCCCATCCTCTCTCGCGCACATCACGATCACTTCAATGAATTTGGCTACATGGTCGTAGAGAATGCAGTACCGCTTGACCTCTGCGAAGCGGTAGTGGATGCGATTTGGGCGTTCATGGAAATGAATCCCAGTGATCCGAACGATTGGTACCGGTTGCCGCACGAACCGCCGGAAGAACCGGGGGCTGGTATGGTGAGTATGTATTGGCATCAATCGATGTGGAATGTCTTTCAGCACCCGCGGGTCCATGGGATATACAGCGAGGTTTACGGCACCCATCGACTTTGGGTTCACATTGACCGAGTGAACATGAAGCCGCCGCGGCATCCCGATTATCCTGAATGGGTGCGTGGTTTGGGGTTCCATTGGGATGCCGACACATCAAAACTACCCCTTCAATTCGGGACGCAAGGAGTGCTATATCTGGCGGACACCGCCGCTGATCAGGGGTCGTTCGTCTGTTGGCCCGGTGCGCATAAATCGCTCATCGACAATGAAAACCCTCGCCTTCCGGAGTTAACTCTCGATAAATTCGTGCCGATTCCGGCAAATGCGGGATCGATGCTTATCTGGCATCAAGCGCTGCCTCACGGAAATGGGGCAAACAACTCGGACAAACCGCGATTCGCACAATACATGAATTATTATACCGCCCCCAACCCGATGAACGACAAGCGGCGTGAAGAACGCATTACCCTTTGGAAAGAACGTCGAGCACTAGGTGAATGGCCGTATACCCGTGATCCGCGCGGTTGGGAAGCGGCCAATTATGGTCCGCCCGAACTCACAGGGTTAGGACGAAGATTGCTAGGTCTTGACCTATGGGACTGACTGGGGAGCGACAATATTCTCGCAGGTTTTTTTGTATATTTCTTACCCGAATATACGGGGTTTCTCACGGTTTCTGGTTCATTGAGTTCAATTCACCAAGACTTTCAGGGTCGAAAGGAGTCTCCCATGCAACCGACCGAACAGCAACTTAACCACTTCCACACCTTTGGCTTTGTGGCTTTTCGCGAACTCTTTGCTCCTGATGACGTATCTTGGATTACCGAAGAGTTTGAACAGGTCGTCGAAATTCACGGAGGCGACCATGATGGATCGAAGCATACCGGCACCGTTCCGGCGCTCGATCACAGTGCTAGGCTCTGTACACTGCTTGATGACGCGCGTATTCTCAGCATTGCATCCGCGATTTTAGGCGATGACTTTAATTATGCAGGCGGCGATGCGAATTTCTACGTCGGTGACACCGGTTGGCACCCGGACGGAAACTACCCCGATCTGTTTGCCATCAAGTTGGCTTTTTATTTGGATCCACTGACGCGAGACACCGGTTGCCTGCGTGTGCTCCCCGGCAGCCATCGCCCCGACTCCGCTTGGCGAACCGAAGGATTGCGACCTCGCGATGCCGAAACTTCATGGGGGATACCGCCATCTGAGGTACCCGGCAACGTTGCGCTGGAGACAAACCCTGGTGATCTTGTAGTGTTCAACCACAATACCTTCCACGCCTCCTTTGGCGGCGCCACTCGTAGACGTATGTTCACCATGAATTTGCACAAGCGCGGCAAAACAGATTCGGACATGGAGCGCATAGATGCATACCTCCGCCATCACGGCACTCTTCCGCGTGGAATCCGTATCGGCGGCAAGTTCACTGGAAATGGAAAGAACAATATGTACTCCCACTTCAGCATGTACACGGACATCATGCTTGATACGGCCACCCCAGAGCGACTTCGGCATCTCTCGCAACTTCACGAACGCGTAGCGCTAGTTCACCCAAAAGCCGCTCGCCCACGTCCTCTGAAGATTGAAACTTAGTCCCTTCATTTTTTGCTTGCATTGTATGACATTTTCAGGTAAGCTAATAGAAAGTACTGAGAAGCATGTGTTAACTGCCTATCTGTGCGTTGCACACAGAAAAGGCGATCCTCTTTGAAATGCAACGGATTAAATCGAAAAGGAGTAGACACATGAAAACGGGATTTCTTCTAATATGCGCGTGCTTAATCGGCATGGCTGCGTTAACGGCAACGAACGGTACAGCACAAATTGACCTTTCCAATGCCTTGGGAATTTATCTCTTCGATGAGGGCGATGGAAAAGTCGCCGGAGATTCAAGCGGTAATGGCAGCGATGGAGAACTAGTGAACGACCCGCAGTGGGTCGACGGCAAGTTCGGCATGGCGCTCCAGTTTGACGGATTGGCGTCGGTCGTTGAGCTGAACAACGCGATGAATGTTGGCGAGTACGGCACAAGTCATAGCATTTCAATTTGGGCAAATCTCGCCGCGGAACAAAACAAACATGCCGATATGATTGGCAATCACGGGAAACCCGGCGGGTATGAGATTGAACAACGGGGAGATGAGCATAACAAGTTCTACTTTGGCATGAAGATTAATGACGCATGGCAAGGCGGGCCTTGGGCGGAACGCCCCTCCACTCAACTCGTTGACGGCGTATGGGAACATCTGGTGGTCATTCGTGACGGCGCGACCGTTAAACACTATTTGAATGGCGAACAAACCATTGAGTACGGTATCGATCCCGGCGTTGTCGAGGACACGACCGAATCCAATTTCTTCATCGGCAACAGCGCCTGTTGCGGGGAAGGCAGGATTATCACCGGTACCTTGGATGAGGCTGCCATATTTACGGTGGCGCTAACCGAAGCAGATGTCGCCGCCCTTGCAGGTGGTTTGATGAATGCTACGTCTGTTGATAGCGCCAGTAAAATGACGACTACCTGGGGCCAACTCAAGTCCCAGTACAAATGACAGAACGCTTTCTACAAGGGAGCCGTAATCCCTTGAAGTAGAGCGCATCGAATTCAAATTAGGGATGGCTTTCAAAAGAATCATTGAGCCATCCCTTTGTCATGTCCTGATGTCAAATCAATGCTGAAGACGTGGTACGACAAACGATCCGTTACGGAATGCCCTAGGACTACCCTCATGAAAACGAACGTAGCGTTTTTTTTCGTTAGTCTTATTGGAGTCAGTGCACTGTTTGCCTTTGATATTGCCGCGCAATTAAACGTCAAAGACACCGTAGGCATCTGGCTCTTTGACGAAGGACAAGGGAAGACTGCCAAGGAAATGGCTGGAAAGGTGAGGCTTGATGGAGAACTGATTAACGGTCCCGAATGGGTTAACGGCAAGTTCGGTAAAGCGCTGCGCTTCGATGGCCAGTCGCAGCAAGTCGAGGTCAACGATCCGCTGAACGTGGGAAAATTAGGGACACGCCATAGCATCTCGGTTTGGGTGAATCCGGGTGCCACTCAAAAGGTTCACGCGGACATGATGGGAAACCACGGTAAGCCGGGAGGATATGAGATCGAACAACGGGGCGGCGAGCATAACAACTTCTACTTCGGCATGAAAATCAATAACACGTGGCAGGGAGGACCTTGGGCGGCTCGCCCTTCAACCCAACTCGCCGACGGAGAGTGGAGTCACTTTGTTGTCGTACGCGACACCGAGACGATTAAGCACTATTTGAACGGCAAGAAAACTGTCGAATATAAGATTTCGGAAGACCGGGTTGATGACAGCGAAGCAAATTTTCTCTTCGGTCACAGTGCCTGCTGCGCGGGTCGCAATTTCAAGGGTGTGTTGGACGAGATTGTCATATTCAGGATAGCGTTAGAGGCGGACGATATTCGCGCACTTTCCAACGGTGCTGAAGGGGCAATGCAGGTCGAATCCAGAGGAAAACTTACAACAAGCTGGGGGAACCTTAAGACCCACTACTCTCCAACACCGTAGACGCTTCGTTTCCTGTTGTCAAGTACTTGCACCGCGTAATCATTGGATCTAAACCGGCCGCTAACTCAATCTCCAGACTTAATTGCCCCCCATGTCACGGCAACCTTTCCTGATGCTTCCACGGCGTAAAACCGCTTTAACGATCCCCGCATGGCACGCTTGATTTCGCCCTCGGTCAAAGCGGTGCTGTAGAGGGCAACTTCATCAATAATGCCCTTGAACCACTGTTGAACGCCGCCGCCGACCCAATTTCTCCCGCCGATCTTCAGGCCCGTCTCCTTAGCGTCCACTTTGGGTACGAGATCGATCTCTTCCTTAGCCTCGCCATTTACGTAGAGCACACGTTTATTGGCCCTCCTATCGTCCTGTACTCCAGCGACGTGGTACCATTTCTTCGGTTGAATTTCGGGTCCGTTTCCCGTGGCATTTTCGGCTCTAGATTGGAAAGCCAGTTGGTTCCTGTTGGTAATTGAGAGCCGATATGTCGGTGTGTTGTCCCAGGCTAGCCCTCCCTCCTTAAAATAGGTCTTGTCAATGACGGAGTAAAACTCTTTGTTTACAACCTTTGGGAAAATCCATGCCATGATCGTGAAGCTTCCTTTGTCGCCGATATCCAGAGACAAGTTGTCGTGGTCGGCAACCTCAACGTGTCCCTTGAATCCCGTGAATTCCAGTGCGTTCGCAAACTTCCCTTCGTTCACCCATTTGACGCCCTTCCCCACTAAGGTCGTCGTGTGGCCGTTCATACTTAGGTCTCTCGTGTTCGCGCCCTCTCCTTCGTCAAAGGGAAGATAAAGAACGAGTGACTCCTCCTGTATTGCGTCCACGTTCCAAGAAAACAGAGCGATAGAGCAGGCAGCCATTATGCCCAGAAATAAAGTCTTCATGCATCCATCCTCCTTCGTCAGATTGAATACGTCAAAGAACCTATACCGATTCATTTTAACACGTTGCGCCTACCAAATCAAGAAAAACCTTGGCTGCTCGTGCCCATGTAGAGCACACGCAATAGACATTCTATAGCGCGCCATTATTATTCCTGTCGGAACAATTCTACCAGCAGGAAACACTCTTGTACCGCAAACTGTTAGTTTGCGGTCACAATCTAACAGATTGTGCTACAGAGCGCGCCATTATGCGTAACGATACGATTCCCTCACTTCGTAACTCGTTTTTCGCTCTATCACGAACTTTGGAGAAAGTGTTACTTGGTAGATATCTCCTAACTTAAAAACGTATCACGTGTGGACCGCATCGTATATCTCACCAGAGGGCACGAATCGACAGTGACCGTCTCTCGCTATCAGCAATTCTATGAACAGAAGACCGTGCCATTATGATATAATCGGCGAGAATGAACCGATCGCTTACCCACCTATGCCGACCAACAGAAGAGGGATGCGCACAGTATGGCTGATAACACAGCAGACCAAAGAACAAGCGTTACGTGGCGAGCTGTCATAATAGGCCTCTTCCTTATCCCATTGAATGCCGTCTGGATCATGCAGATGGAAGCGGTTTATTATTCCGCGCATTCGACACTAATTGCGCTCTTCTTCAACGTCGTATGTAATCTTCTAATCCTGATTCTGTTAAACATCCCACTACGAAAACTATCCCCAAACTTGGCGTTCAATCAGGGGGAACTTATAACTGTCTATGTGATGTTGAGCCTGTCCTCCGCTCTCGTCGGTCACAGCATGTTACAGATTCTTCCGGCAACGATGGCGGCTCCCCTAGCGCTTGCCACCCCGGAAAACGACTGGCGCGACCTCTTCTGGCGTTACATTCCACAATGGCTCGCCATCAGCGACGAGAGGGCGCTTGAGGGATATGTCCGAGGCGTGAAGAAGGGAGAGCCATCACTATACTTGCCGCGCAATATTGATGCGTGGCTTATGCCAGTTCTCGCTTGGTCCGCATTTGTTGTGGTGCTAATGTTTGTCATGCTTTGCATCAACATCATCATTCGGAAGCAGTGGACCGACAGGGAGAAGCTAACTTATCCGATTGCCCAACTGCCGTTCGAGATGACAAAGTCGGGAACCAAGTTATTTAGCAGCAAGCTGTTTTGGCTCAGTTTTTCCTTTGTAGGACTTATCGGAATCATCAATGGATTAAGTTTCTTTTTCCCTCACGTTCCCTATCTCCGTAACTCGCCTCCGTTTGACCTAGCCGTCTACTTTACCACTAAACCGTGGAACGCACTGGGCAAAACGGCGCTTCTAATTCGACCGTTCATCTTGGGGCTCGTGTTTCTTATTCCCCTCGACATCGCTTTTTCCTGCTGGTTCTTCTTCTTTTTCTGGAAAGTTCAGTTAATCTCGGCAAGCGCTTTGGGTTGGAGGGAACGACCGGAGTTTCCGGAACAGAGCATGGGAGCGTACATTGCGCTGTTTGTAATCGCATCGTGGATGGGAAGACGTCACCTGACACGCTTCTTCAAATCAGCGTGGAACGCAGGTCTTCGAGCCAGTGTCGATGAGGACGCAACCGAGCCGCTCCGATATCGGACGGCGGTGCTGGGACTAATCTTGGGTTTCGCCCTGCTTGTTGTTTTCTGTTGGTATGCGGGAATGTCGATGTGGGCAGCAGCGGTCTTCTTCGCGCTCTTCTTGATGACGGAAATAGGAATAACGCGAATTCGCGCCGAGGTCGGATCGCCAATTCACGATCTCCACTTTGCAGGACCAGAATATCTGATGGTAGATGCGGTAGGGACACGTAAACTTGGAGCGAGCAGTTTGACGGTGATGTCATTCTTCTGGTTTTTGACGCGCGCTCATTACAGTGATGCCATGCCACACCAACTAGAGGGCTTCAAACTGGCGGACCGCGCCCGCATGAGTCAGCGCGGTCTTCTCATCACTATGATCGTTGCGACAATCTTTGGTACGATCGTCGCATTCTGGGTAATTCTTGACGCATCCTACCGGTTTGGAAGCGCATGGAGCGGGAATGAACCGTTCCGCCGCTTGAGCGGTTGGCTAACCTACTCAAAATCGACAGACTTCGCCGGGCTAGGCTTCTTCACTTACGGTCTGTTATTCGGTCTTTTCTTGATGGCTATGCGACTCCGGTTTATTTGGTGGCCCTTTCACCCTGCGGGTTATGCCGTGTCTAGCACTTACGCAATGCGCGGTCTCTGGTCGATGTTTTTTCTTGCTTGGTTGGTCAAACTGCTGGTTCTAAAACACGGTGGACTCAGACTGCACCGTCGGATTTTACCGCTGTTCTACGGTATGATTCTCGGTGATTTCGTCGTAGGCGGATTCTGGGCGTTGTTTGGTGTGGTGTTCCAAACTCCCACCTACAATTTTTTGAAGTGGTGGTAGCAATCTTTCTGCTATAATGACATTATTTCAAAGTGAAACCTACGATAATTTATACGCTTCGGAAAATTCGGATACTAACCTGACGGGTGTTCATCCGGCTTCTTAGGTGCGGTTGGAAACCGCACCTACCGAATTATGTGCAAATAGGAGATGGAATATTGCAAAGATCGAAACGTACAAGGGATATGACACGGACCCTCCAATTCCTAAACCGGAGGAGAAGGTGCTGCCGAACATCGTCACCGTTCGAGACGGTATTCCCGTAAAGTATCCGAACTGTCAAGGAATCGGGGTACGGGTTCTTCATCCCAGCAATCCAAAAGCGCCCGCTCAGAACATGAGCCTGGTGATGTTTTATGTTCCGCCTCATGTCAAGCTGGAAGCGGGTACATCACACCACCCGGAAGAATGTTACGTCATCCTCCGCGGCAAGGGTATAATGACTCTGGCAGGCGAGAGGGTAGAAGTAGAAGCCGGAAAGTTCATCCACCTTCCGCCATGGTGTGAGCACGGTATCGAAAACACTGGCGACGAGACTTTAGAGATTTTGATCTGTACCGCGCCGCCAAACCCTTAGTGTTCAAAACGGGGCAACATCATTAAACATAAGGTAATTGTTTAGTTCAGCCAAAACGAGTGGCAATATTGGTTTGGCAGTGTATTGCGCCTGACTATTGGCAGTGGGGCATTCTTGGATTATATGTGGGAGGGATATCGCTTGCATGTTGAGTATATATGGGAGAAATTGCCATCGGTTGTGGAATAAAGGAAGCGCCTTCTATTCGCCGCAAGGAGTCAATAGACTAAACAATTACGACATGAGAAAAACCTCGCCATGAAAAAAACGTGTAACGCTTTGCTTGTATTCCTGATACTCGGGTGCCTCGTACACCAAACTTCTTGGCTTGTAGATGCTATTGCAGATGCGCCTGATAGCCACGTCATTGTTGCACAATACGAGTGGGAGAACGTTCAGTATCAAATCTCGCTCGAAGGCTTAAAGTCAGCTATAGACAAACAGCCGAGAAACCGTCGGGATGACCTTACGTCCAGAGAACGCCGGGCGGAATATCTTGAGGAACTTACAGATGAAAAACTGAAAATTCTAGACGCCATCAGCCGTCAACTGGATATGGATGCCACTTTGCTGAAATCAGTAGAGGAGTATCAACAGCAACGGATGGTTCAGCGCTTGATTGAGATTGAAGTCGATGAGAAGATCTCCCATACCGACCTTGAACTCAAAGCCTACTATGAAGCGCACAAAGAGGACTACCGGGCAAAAGCGGAGTCGCACGCCACCTGTATTAGCCTTACCAGTAAACGCCGAGCGCAAGAGGTGTTGGACGAGATAAAAAATGGAAGAGACATCACGGAACTGGCGGTAGAACTCTCAAGGAAGGGGGAGCTAAGAGGTCCCGGTGATATCGAATCCGATCCGGGTAAAACACGTCTATTTGCCCAAACCGACTATCCACGCTGGAGAAAGTTCGTTGATGCCGTGTTCGCACTAGAGATTGGCGAGATGACGCGGGAGGTCTTTCAGATCAATGTCAGCAATGCGACCTATTACATGATCTATCGAAAAGACGCTTTTATTCCCGAACGACAGATGTCTTACGATGAAGTGAGAGACGAAATCGAACAGAGATTCAAAGACGAGAAGAAACGCCGCCGCTTCGCCGAGTGGATGAGCTCGGTACGAGAAGATGCCAAGTTTGTATTTTATTCAGAGCGCCTTCCTGAACCGTCGGCCTTACGCGGTGATCCGTCGAAGGAAGGGGATACCGAACCTGACGGCACTGATAACACATTAATTGCCGAATATAAGTGCGATGGCAGACAGTTTATCACGCTAGCGGACGTAAAAGTTGAGTTTAGGGGACTTCCTGAATTCGCAAGAAAAAAATATAAGGACAAGTCGGGACTTGAGGATTACATCAATCTCATGGCAGAGAGTCGTCTAATGCTATGTCTCGCTACGGAACGGAAGATTGATGAAGATGCAAGAATTGTGGAGGAAGTAAGAGATTATAAACACAACAGACTTATCGAGAAAATCACGGAATTAGAAATAGATCAGAAACTCCAACTCACCGAGGATGACTATCGGCGTTACTACGAGAAACACAAGGCCGACTATTTTCAAGCGGAGAAGGTGCGCTTAGTATGCTTAACGCTGCGAAGTAAAGAGTTGGCGGAGCAGGTCTTCCAACGCCTTCGGTCAGGCGAGGACATAATAGGGATCGCGACAGAACTGTCGGACAGGGGAGAACTAACGGTGGGACCGGGCTCGAATCCCAAGAAACCGGGTGACACCGGTTTCTTTACACACGCATCGTATGTTGAACGGGCCAAGGCTTTCGCCGATGCCGCATTCGCTCTCGGGGTCGGAGAGATGGTGAACGAGATTTTCCCGATTGAAGTGGATGGAGAACAGTACTACCTGATCTTTCGTAAAGAAGAGTCTCGTGAGGCGCGCCAACCGGAATGGGAAGAAGATTGGCTGCGCCGACGCGTCGAAAACGACGCTGAACGCCGAGAACGTCAATACCTTACGGAGGAATGGTTAAACCGACTACGCAAACGGGCGCTCGTTAAGACATTCCCAGACCGAATTCCCGATTCATTGTAGGGTGGAATCAAGCGAACGGATAGTGAGTGCGATAGGATCTTCTGCCCACCATTTCTCGTAGGGTGAGAAGGGGAGTTCTATGGAATCTCTATCGGGACTTGCTATCGCCGTCGTTATTCAGTCGGTTGATCGTTATCCATTCGCTTGAACCCCTCTGGGGCTTTTAAAAAGGCTGGTGGGCAGTGCCCACCCTACAACTACATAGCGCCTAGACCTCAAAACGGTCTCTCACTCCAGCAAAAAAGTTATCCAATTAGCGAAAGTACCGGCTCCGTCAAAAGTTGACAGACCCTTTCCAAGAACCGCGCCGCAGGAGCGCCGTCGATTATTCGGTGATCAAACGTGAGGCTCAACGACATCATTTCACCGGGGACAACCTCGCCGTTTAAGACAACAGGTTCGCGGACTATGCGGCCAACACCCAGAATCGCGGATTGCGGCAAGTTGATGATAGGAGTGAACGAATCAACGCCGTAGCCGCCCAGATTGGTTATCGTAAAAACGCCGTTTTGTAACTGATCGACTTTCAATTCGCCTCGGCGCGCGACCTCGACGATGTTTCGTGATTCGGCAGCTATCTTCGATAGACTCTTTTTCGGGACATCGAAAATCACCGGTGCCAACAAGCCGCTGTCCGTGTCAACTGCAAACGCTATATGGACGTTCTCGGGAATGAATATCCCGTCCTCGCGCCATTGTCCCGTGATCATCGGATGTTCACGCACCGCAATTGCCACGAGTTTCACTACCATATCTGTGTAGGTCGGAGTAAACTCGTACTGATCAGAGGCTTTGAATCTATCGCGCAGCGCCACCAATCCTGAGGCGTCCACTTTTGTTGTTATGGTGACCGGAGCTGCCTCGTTCACACCGGCGACCATTCGATCGGCAATCGTTTGCCGTATTCGCGTAATTGGAACTGTTGTCCCTTGCCCTGCGGTTGCCGGAGCTTCGACAGGAGTTGGTGGCTTCGAAGCCTGAGCGGCTGCTCTGATGTCCTCTTCTCGGATACGCCCCCCGACACCTGTTCCACGTAAGCCAGACCATTCCACGCCAAGTTCGCGCGCTACTCGGCGGGCACGGGGTGTAATTGCCGTTCTTTTCGAAGGAGGCGCGCTGGCCGGTTCAGGGACTTTAGCTTCTGGCACCGGGGTAGGTGTTGCGGCTTGAGTTACCGGTTCCTCCTTACGAGGCGGTTCGGGGGCAGTCGGTTTGGCGGCTCCTTCCAACTCGAACGGAGGAGTTTCACCCTCCTCCACCAAAAATGCCAGCAATTGGCTGACGACCACCTCATCGCCGGGCTGCGGCGCATCCGGCGGAATTCGCAGGATGCCGGCGTCAAAGGATTCAATCTCTTGCGAAGCCTTCTCGCCTTCCAGGACAAATAGCATCTCGCCCGCTTCAACTCTCTCGCCGTCCTGTTTTAGCCATTCTACAAACGTGCCTTCGTCCATAGACCAACCAAGGCGCGGTACAACGATTTCAATTGCCATTCATTCACCTCATCATTCGGCGAGCAAGTCTCGAATCGCGTGTTCAATACTGTCAACGTTTGGGACCACTTCCTTCTCCAACGTTGGACTATACGGTGTCGGGGCAAATGCGCCATTCAAACACTTAATCGGTGCATCAAGATCGTCGAACCCGGCATCCGCTACACGCGCCGCGATTTCAGACGCCATGCTGCACGGTGCAAAAACCTCGTCTACGACCAAAAGACGCCCGGTTTTGTGCACCGATTTAAGGATGGTGTCCAAATCGAGCGGCGAGACGGTTCGCGGATCGATGAGTTCCACCGATACCTTGTCGTTCGCCAACTGTGCCGCAACCTTTTCCGTGTGATGACGCATCAACGCGAGTGCGACAACCGTGACATCCGTTCCTTCGCGGACAACGGTTGCTTTTCCAAACGGAATCTCGTACGTCTCCTCGGGCACAGGCCCCTTTATTGCCATCAACTCCCTATGCTCAAGAAACAGCACCGGATCCGTGCACCGAAGTGCGTGCATCATAAAACCCTTGGCATCATACGGAGTGGCCGGCATAACAACGCGTAGTCCCGGAATCTGGGCATAGATGGAGTGATAGTTGCCCGAATGGTGGGTAGCCGCCGAATGCCCAATTCCGACGCAACCTCGTACGAGAATCGGCATCTTCAACCGGCCGCTGCTCATGTATTGCATTTTGGCAATCTGATTGACGAGTTCGCCGAAACTATCGTTAATGAAATCAAAAAACATGCAATCAATCACAGGGCGAGTGCCCGACATTGCGGCGCCGCCGCCAAGCCCGACGAATCCGCGCTCGCAAATCGGTGTGTCACATAACCGGTCAGCGCCATATTTCTCGAATAAGCCGTAAGTTGTCATGAAGTTTCCGCCGCGGACGCCGACCCCCTCCCCCAAGACAAAGATTGTCTCATCTTCCGCCATCGCCGCATCAAGGGCTTCAAGCGTAGCGCCGACATACGTTGTCTCGCGTTCGCCTTTCGAGGACGGTTCCGCAACCGGGTCAGTCGCAACTGTGGAGTAGACATGATCAGTCGCAGTCTTCCCATCCGGATAGCTGCTTGCTTCGGCAAATTCGTGTGATTCGGCAACCAACTCGCGAATCTCTTCTTCAATAGCATCCAATTCCGAAGCGTAAACTGTTCCTTTGTCTATTAGCGTTTTCCGCAGACGCTGGATCGGGCACCGGGTCTTCCATTCGTCAACATCCTCACGTGTCCGGTACGTGAAATCTCCCATACCTTCGGAATGCGCGCGCGTCCGGTAGGTCTTGCATTCGATTAACGACGCGCCGCCGCCGCCGCGAGCTCGATCAATTGCCTCTCCCGCGATTCGATGAATCTCCAAGACGTTGTTTCCATCGACTTCATACCCGGGCAATCCATAGTTCGAGGCGCGTCGTCCCACATCCGGAATCCCGCTCGCATATTCAAACGGCACTTCGGTGGCGAATTGGTTGTTTTCGCAGACGAATATGACGGGCAACTTCCAAATGCTCGCCATGTTCAATCCTTCGTGGAAAGCGCCGTTATTGACACCACCATCGCCAAAACAGGCTACTGCGACGTTATCGGTTTTCTTGATTTTGAAGGTGTATCCACCGCCGCAGGCTTGGAGAATACAGGGGCCGACAATACCGCTCGTTCCCATTAGTCCTATTTCCGGTTTGAACAGATGCATGCTGCCGCCACGACCTTGCGAACAGCCGGTTTCTCGTCCGTACAATTCCGCAATCAGTTCTCTCGGATGCAGCCCCTTGGCTAACGCATGGCCATGACCGCGATGGGTACTAAAGACAACATCGTCCACCCGCAAATGGGCGAAGACGCCCGCCGCAATGGCCTCCTCGCCAACATAGGTGTGACACGCGCCGTGCACCAGACCTCGCTGATGGGATCTGGCAAGCTGTTCTTCAGATTGCCGAATCAACTGCATCGTGCGATAGCAGTCGAGCACGGCGGCTTTATCCAAACCCGAATTTTCTTGTTGTACTTCCATGCTCACTCCTTAAATACTTCGGTACCGACCGATCCGCCGGCGTTCATCGCGAGGTTGCCGCCGTCCATCGGGATTATCGCCCCCGTAATCCATGACGACGCATCCGATGCCAATAAAACCGAAAGGCCGCGAATGTCATCAGGACTGCCGAACCGCCCTCTTGGGATACCGCTAAGGAATCGTTCCTTGATGCGCGGATCTGTGTCAATTCGTTTTTGCAGACCCGCGTTCAAGACCTGCGCGGGCAGGATTGCGTTCACACGCACACCGCGTCCCGACCACTCGGTACTCAGTTCCCTCGTCATTTGTACTACCGCTCCCATCGCCATACTGTAGGCGATGTGACCCCTGCCCATGCCCGTGATGCTGGCGAGCGAACCGAGACTGACGATGCTGCCTCGTCCCGCAGCAAGCATGCGCCGTCCCGCTTCTTGGGCGCAACAGAACCGTCCGTATACGAGATTGCGCCATGTCCACTCCACATCGTCAAGGGAAATAACCTCCGGCTTGGCGCGTACCGCTTCACCGGCGACGTTTCCCAGAAAATCAACACGACCGAATTCGCTGTCCAGTTGCGCAAACATGGCGCGGATTTCGTCCGGACGGGATACATTACAGTTCACCGGAACTGCACGGGGTCCCATGGCTTCAATTTCACCGGCGGTTTTCTCCGCGCCCTCCACATTGATGTCGACGAGCATCAAGTCCGCGCCCGCCTCTCCCAATGCAAGCGACATGGCGCGCCCCATGCCGCTGGCGGCGCCCGATACAACGGCAACTCGACCGGAAAGATCGAACATTTGTGTCATAGCTTTTTCTCCCTGTTCATGCGTGTCCTAAATTTGTCCTTTGGAGCAGTGGTGGTTTTCAGTCTGTGATATAGGGATGCTCAAACAATAAAAGCGTAGATTCCACTAGCCAGCCCAACCTGCTTTACAAGGCTTGCAGTATAGCATACCCATAGGGCGCTGTCAATCAGTATGTCCATCAGTACCAGGGGAAACGCATCTAATTATAGAGGGTGTCCAATGGTGAAAGAATGTGGGGTTAATGTTGGGTTTCACTCAAATATTGGCACGTTCAGGCAAAGTGGGCACTCGAAAACTCCTCTAGGATTACTGATTATTAACAAAATCCCGTTCAACCCAACCTACGAACTATACGGTCGGTTGATTGATAGAGATTTCTCGCCGTGGCGTAATGTGCATGAAGGTTACCGGAGTATGCCTACTACTTTTTCATTTCCGAATGAGCATCTTGCGCGTCGCCGTGAACTCACCTGCCCGCAGTGTATAGAAATATAATCCACTGGCGACGAATTCTCCGCCTTGATTGCGGCCATCCCAATACGCAGCGCGGCTGCGGCTCTGATACACCCCTGCCGCTTGATGCCCCATTTCCAAACGCCGAACCACTCCGCCGTGCATATCATAAATCGTCAGTGTCACCTCAGCGGGGGTTGCCAACTGATACGGTATCCAGGTTTCAGGATTGAACGGGTTCGGGTAATTCGAGAGCAAAGCGGTTTCTTTCGGAATTAACGTTGCTAACAAGGTCTCTAGATTGGCAATCCCTTGCCGAAACAAGAGTGATCCATCATCAGCAAGACGTGCTTCCGAAATCCACGCCTGTACGGTCGTGGAATCTAACCCTTGGGCTGGCGGCGCGGCGGCTCCCCCAATTCCCTGTGCGACGAGCGTAAGGTCGAAGATGTTGACAATCCCATCGCCGTTAATATCCACCGGTGAGTCGGCGCCTACCCTTTGTCCCAACTGGCGTGCCACGCGAAGCAGATCCAGAATATTGACCACACCGTCACGATTCACATCCCCTGTTAATAATCGTTCCTCTACAGTGATTTGGATTTCAAGGGGCCCTGCGGAGATACTTTTCTCTCCAGAAGATCCGAGCACGAAGTTCTCAAGGGCTAATTCCGTTTCTCCTTCGGATTTTGCCTTGAACCTCACCTGAAGCACGGAACCGCTGCCACTCACTCCGCCTTCGCTAATTCGTCCAGCAATCAGCCCCGTGATATTTCCTGCCGCATTGTCAATGCGTCCGCTCTGGAAAAAGGTGGTTCCACCATCCGACTTCAGGAAGTCTCCTTCGGTAACGCCAAGGGCTTCAAGTCTAGCAGGATCAAATGTAATATCGAACTGCCACCCCGCCAAGTCGCTGACATTTGCGGCGCGGATATCAAGGGTAAAGGGGTCGCCGCTATGAATCGACGACTCGGAAAAGACGTAATCGATGCCGGCCTCAATGGTATATTCGGCGTCGGCTGCAAGAGCGATAAATAGGTTAGACGGGTCATCTGGACGAGTGCCGACTGCAACCATTAAGACATTGGTACCTTGCTGGAGCGTGATAGGGACCACTTCAATAAAACTTTCTGCGTGCCCTGAACGCTGGCGCTGGTACATTACCTCCCCGTTGAGCCAGACCTTTACCTCCTGATCCGATCCTAAGTGCAAGACTGTGTCCTGTTCGATCGCCGAATAGATGAGGATTGAGCCGTACATAACGCCGTCGGGGAGCGCGCGCCCAAACATTTCGACGAGATTGTCCCTTCCCGTAGGCGGAAGTCTGTCGAGTGTCCATACCGCATCGCCGACGGCCTTGCCCTTTGTCGCGCCTTTGGTAGCGATCTTCAACTCGGTCACGCCTCCTTCGCTCGCTTCGGCCAGTAAATCCACGTTTTCGTTGAGCTTGTGTCGTGTGGTTGGGAGAAACAACCACAACCACGGACCCTCTATCTTTGGGCCAGAATTTAATCCTGGCGCGGTGTTGCTCAAGGATGTCAGTCCATCCAGAACAGAAAAGTCGGCGATTGGGTTATTGCTAGGGTCCAGCCATGTCAAGCTGGTCAATCCTGCAAGGGGCGACAGGTCGGAGATCCGGTTGTGATGAAGGTCAAGCCATTTCAAATTGGTAAACCCCGGAATTATCGATATATCCGAAACGCGGTTTCCGGCTAGACTCAAACGATTAAGCCCGGTTAAACTTGCGAGCGGGGATACATCCGATATTCCATTGCTGGCAAGGTAAAGTTCATTCAAGTTTGTCAGTCCCGCTAAGGGAGCTAGCGTCACCTCCTCCAGCCTTGCTCCGCAGATATTTAATATTTCCAAGTTCGTTAATCCTGCTAGCGGTGACAAATCGGAGAATGGGTTGCCCCACGTGTGAATGGTTTTCAGGTTGATTAGTCTTGCAAGCCCCGATATGTCAGAAATGGTGTCATTGGAAAAAGCTAGAAGCTCTAAATTAACTAGGCCCGCGACCGGCGATAGGTCCGATATGTTAGTATCGGCGATAACTAATTCTTTCAGATTGATAAACCTCGAAAGAATTGACAAGTCGGATACGTTGGTACCTGCAATATCTAAACGTCTTAGATTGCTTGATCTCGCAAGCGGCGACAGATCGGATAACTCACCGTGAACTTCTAGGAAATCGAGCTTTGTCAAACCCGTCAGTGGTGACAAATCGGACACCCTACTGTTATCAAGTTCCAAACGGGTAAGGTTAGTTGCTAATTGCAGTCCTGTGATATCGTGAACACGCCTGTCATGCGAAAGCAGCTCTCTCAATTTCTCCATGTCTTCTACGGTAATCGGGGCATTTCCGCTTTTACCGAGTTCTTCCACTATCATTGTACGCAGAACCGGATCGGGGATATGAACTTGCCTTCCCGGTAACACATCGGGCTGTGTTATGTCCGGAGGCGCTACAACCCGGTCCGGGTAGTCCAGCGCAGAAAGTATGTCTCTAAAACTAGATGTCCAGGTGTCTCGCTTCACACTCCCATTTGCACTGTCCAGTGCCAACAAGCCAACGTTCTGCAGTCCCGTATTCTCACGAACCTTTTCGAGGAAGGTGTCGGTCTGCAACCCGACTACGGCAGCAGCGTATGCGGCGTCAATCGGTCCCTGAAACGTTTCGTGGAAACGTGAAACCGGCTCAACACCGCCAAAATCGCCGCCCGTGGCTTCAAGCGCGACTCTATATGTTTCCATATCGTCACTCACACGGGCATCCATGACTGACTGTTCCACATAGAGTCGCAGCGCCTGCGCTTTGTTATAAGGCGGATTCGGGTTGCTCTCAATTACCGAACGCACCTCGTCCTCAAAGGTCTTCATGCCCTCCGTATGACAGCCGATACAGGAGATGCCGTTGCGTACCGTCGGGTCGCTCGCAGCGGGATTTGAAACAATGCTAATCGGCGCTTCATCCAGTCGGAGTCCATTACCGTCGGCAAGGTAGTAACCCTGCAACCCGTTTGGGAGATTGAAAATAATTTCGCCGCCGTCATGCGTGAAATCGAGCGGATGGACAAAAATGTTCTGTGTCCCCACACTCCCGGCAAAGTCGTAGCTCTTCCAATAGGCTCCATAGCGAGACGTATGGCGTTCCACGACTCGGTTGTGGTTTGAGACACCCGAATTGTTGAACCCCGCCCGCCAGACCCGGACACCGGGAGCGTTGACCAGGTTTCGCTGCGACATCGACCTCCAATCGGGTTTCCAAGTCCCTATCCATCAACGGCAGCGAAAGCAGATCGTGGTATAGCGGGGGCGTAGATGCGGTTCGCAATAAACCAGTCGACATGGACGGAGGGTACATCGGTCTTCATCTGTGCCCCCAAGCGTCCCAGTTGATTGCGTAGATGCAAGGTCGTGCGTCGAAACGAGATATGGTAGGGATAAACTTCCTCTATCTTCGTCCAGGCGTCGTTGACCCGATCCCATTCGTAGTGGCGCAGGTCGATGTAGCAGATAGTCGCTTGCGGGTCGATGGGTTGGGGGTTGATGATTCCACTTCCCCATGAGAGACTGTTGACCAATTTATAGAGCGCTGTGCGGTATTCGGCAAGTATCTCCGGAAGTTTCCCCGGCGTTATAGAGATGCGTCATCGTGAAAGTAGCGTGCGAAGAAGCGGTCAAACGACGAGAGTGAGTTGAGGTGCGACTCAATGCTGGTGAGCACTTCGCGTGGAGTAATGAAACGCCGGAGCGGTTGTCGGTGGTAATGCCGTCCAATCGGGTGCGCCGGCTAGAATCCAGCGTCGAACGGTGTCAATGGATTGAGCGGTGCAACGGTTCCAGTCCAAACGGCATCTGCGCGCCATTTTCGGTGGGACCGAGGAGACGCTTGTACAACTCGGAGGCATCGGGATTTCCCGGGACAACGGTGCCGCCATCAATAAGTTCGCCGTGTTCCATAAGGAGTGTTTCTCGAAAGGCGCCGTCGGGACCATGGCAGTTGAGGCAAGTCGCTTCAAAGATGGCGTAGGTGTCTTGGGCTAACTGCGATTGGGCGGAGGCATGTTGAGAGCCTACGATGAGGAGCGATAGGCAAATCAAAGCAGAAATGGAATGATGTTTCAGCATAGCGGGTGTATCCTTGTAGATAGGCCGTAGGTGATTAGTGGCAAGTGATTAGTGGATCGCTATGGGATCTCTATCGCAGTGGCTATTCGCTCCCTTGATCGCTCGCTATCCACTTGCTTGATGGATTCTTGTGATTGCCTTGATTGTCACTCATCATCCGCATAATAGCCTTGTGTAATCTCGAATTTCCACATAACAGATCTTGGGAATCTTTACGCGTGCGAGCAGAAATCATCTAGATACTACTGCGAGTCCGAATTAATTGACCGATTTTGCCCTTGCATCATCAACTTCAGAACCTGTTTGAATAATCGGCGGAAAAGCCATTATACTCACGTGCTGAAGGACTTTTTCATGCTTTTATTGTTGTCTGCCATGAACCTGTCGCCCCTCTGGGGCTTAGCCGCACGGGGTTCTGGCGTTTCTACACACCTTCCGCCCCTCTGGGGCTTTTAGAGGCCAGTGCGAGGCGTGCACGCTACAGATGTACATTTCAATCAGGCTCCCACTTCTGTCAATAATGATGCGCGATACGGGCAGCTGTGAAATTAAACTTTTAAGTGCTCGATAATGTGGAAGACAAGTGTCAATGTCCAGTTTTTGGAGTAAACGCAGTCTGCTTGTACAGGGTCGGACTATGACTTCGACTGTGTCGTAACTCGTTATTGTAATGGGGTGTTTTTTCAGTTTTTTCAGTTATTTCGGTTTTTTCAGTTTGTTCAGAGCACATTTTTTTGGGGTTATTGTGCGGGCATCCGCCTGCTTGAGCACCCGCGGAGCAAGTCATGACACGGGATTTCAGGTTGTTTAGGTGCGGCGCATGTTAGCGGCAAAAGCATTGTAAAGATCGTTTTAACGCAGTTTCGTTTCGGGTATTTTTTCCGGCTACCGGACTTGCGTTACCGGCGGCGGATTTCTGTCTCGCGAGCCTATCAACCGGAATCATACTTTACATTTGTATAGTCGTCAAGCGAAAAATGCGGAAGGCAATTGGCAGTGGTTAGCGGTCAGCGAAGGCAGAACACATTTGCAGGTTTTGATTGGTCACAGATTGTCTGAACTGTGATTGTTGTGATTGTATTGATGGACTATGATTAGCTCGATTTTGTACATTTGAGCGGCGTAACGAACGGCGTCAATCCAGTGTTGAAGAGAAGCAAGAGAGGTTTTGATTATCTGGTCTTTTCAGTTGACCATTGAAAAAGTCGGCAGCAGTTCTGACACCATTCGACTTGTGAAGATTGCTATCGAACTGGCTTGAGAAATCTCTATTAGGAACTCTATCGCACTCGCTATTCACTCGTTTGATCCCCTCCGGGGCTATTCGGCAACACTTTTCACAACTAGTCATTGAGCGAAGAATGAATGTTACCTGCGGAAAGAATTATTCCGACAGGGATAATGGGGCGCTACCACGTTTTCACCCAATAAATCCTTGACCGTTGTAAGCATTGGACTTATACCATTTCTCTAAAATGACGGTGCATAACTGGCAAATGGCGTGAATTTCGGGGATTACCTATCGCGGGAGGATCCGTTGTATACGGCGGTTGTGATGTCGAGTCCTTCAATGGTTGCACTGCCACTCCGAAGATACAGAAGTTGCTTGCCGCTTCGTTCGGGCGATGCCAGTGCGTTTAGTTTTCCGTTCTTGGCATATCGTGCCTGATTTACTTGACGAAACTTGACGAAACTTGACGAAACCCGACACTTTGTCGCGTTTTTTTTACTCATGGCGCCAATTCGTTGGGTTGCGCGCGCCGAGTTGAGTCGGTAGTGGTTCGCGTTTTTTTCGCGCTAACAATGTATCCGCATTAGATTATACTATACATGTGTAAAGGTGTCAAGGTAAAAATCAGTGGAGAGCAGCTAGTGATTAGTGGATTTCTACCACACTGAGATCGCTATCGGGATTCACTATCGCACTTGTTATCCACTCGCTTGATCTCAGTTGATCGGTCGCTATTCGCTCCCTTGATCCTGTTCGGACGGTTGATCGCTCCTACCGGGCGCTACACCGCGTAACGGTGTAAGTCTTAACGAGATAACCGCTTTACTCTATGCACTGTTATTCAAGCGAAATGGTATTAACTCCTCGGAAAAGGTACTTCAATCTCGCGGAATCGGTATCGTTACCTTCCCGTTTCCACGACGCTGCGACTCCAAGAATCCGATCATGATTTCGACGACGTTGAGCGCCGTTCGCGCCGGTGATTTGGGTTCGCCTCCATTCTCGATTAAGTGCACGAGTTCTACAACGCCCGCGGGGATTCCCTCCACTTCCCATTCGGGCGCTTCAACCGACTCCACGGTATCCTGTCTGTAGATGGTACAGCCGTGATTTCCGATGAGGATGTAGCCGGTCGAACCCACAATCTCGAGGCGAACTCCGCTCCACATCGCCGTTTTTGGTCCCCCGGCGTAATAGCCACGCACACCGTTGGCGAAGTGGATGTAACCGTGGGCTGACGGCTCGGTTTTCGGATCGTGCCCGCCATCTCCGCGATATTCGGTATAGTCTTCGTAACCGTCTTCCAGTTCCGCGGACACCCATTCCGGATTGGAGTCGGCAATGTAGCAGATTGCGTCAATCATGTGGGTTCCGTTACGAAATAGCATCGCGCGGGGACCGTTAAGAGTACCAATGATATAGTGCACCGTGCCTATCTCACCGGCGTCAATCACTTCTTCTTTCGTATGGCGCCATAAGGGAGTAAATCTGCGCGTGTGATCAATGGACAGGATGGTCCCGTTTCGTTCGGCGGTTTGCACCATGCGGTCAGCATCAGCCAGATTGGTCGCCATCGGCTTTTCGCAAAAAATACCCTTTGCCCCGGCATTCGACGCATCGACGACGAGATCGGCATGCCGATGATCCGAGGTCGCCACGGTGACGATGTCAAGGTTTTCTTTTTCCAACATCTCACGATGGTTTGTGTACAAACCTAGATTGGGCCAAGTATCCTTCCAATCCTCTTGGAAGCCGTCCAACGCCGGTTGCAATAAGTCACAAGCGGCAACCAATTCTGCGTTGGGCAATCCGACCAAACCCTCCGCATGCTTTCTCCCGACTCCTCTACATCCGATAACTCCGGCACGAAGTTTTTGCATCAATCTCCTCCACATTTGTACGTACGCCAGTTATAGTAAATAATTATACCATTTCTATAAAATAGAAGTGCATTAACTACGTGGATTAAGTAAAGAAACTTGCTTGGAGCGGAACAATATGCCTCGGCTCCGAGCAAAGTCCGCGGGGCAAGATGCCCCGCCTACGGAAAAAGTGGACGATACCATTCAGATATCATATGCACTATTATTCAAGCGAAATGGTATTATTTACACACGGCGGTAGGTTCGGTTTCCTAACCGAACCGGTATTTATCCTATCTCGTAGGTGCGGTTGGAAACCGAACCTACCGAAATGTGCGTAAATATGAATAGAATTGACTATATATTCCCTTGCAGGGTAAAGCAAGAAGCCAATCTTAATATTTCCACCATAGACAAATTCGCTATAACCGTCTACCCAGCCATAGCACGCCGCGTCGAATAACCTCCTGGAAATTTGGATTCTCAAGGACAGCCATGTCATGCCCCAGTGCAAAGTAAAACACTCGCCCATCCCCGTAGGTGTGATGGAATGCCATAACGTGCGTTTCATCGCAGGTTGGATCGTACGCTTGCATGAGATGGTGCGACCTTGACGGGTCGTGTTTCACATAATACAGTTCATCCGTCACTACAAAATCGGCAAGACCGCGTGTAATTTCATGGCTCGAATCAATGATGTTGACTTCAAAATCCATGTATTTACTGTGCCCAGTCAAGAACGAATTTAACATACCGTGGTAGCCCTCGGATTCATGGAAGGACGCCGCCGCCGTATGAAGTCCGAAGAATCCTCCTCCCCGCTTAATATATTCCAGCAGGCCGTGTTGCTGTGCATCCGTGAGTTCACCTACATCAGTATAAAAGAGGACGGAACCGTAACGGTCGAGTCCGTCCGCCAAGACGTCATAGTCCCGAGAAAAGTCTGCTTCAATGTCGCCGGCTTTCGACACTGTGTCGACAATAAAACGTCCTTGTCCCGCATGATCGTGATGGATACCCTCGGTGCCCACAAACACCAAGAGTTTAAGAGGTTCCATATGTTGCCCCCCGTTATAATCGTCAAATCCCCAAACCGACAACGAAACACAGTGTGGGTATAGAATAACGTCTTAATTCGAAACCTTAATCAAGGTATCACGAAGTCCCGAATGAGTCAAGCGCCATAAACATCAACAATACTATGTGAGATTCAATTTTGGCTCATGTCAAAAAAGTGCAAAGAGACTTTGAGAAACCAAGTTTTCAAGAAAAAACTCCGTTTCAACCACATATTCTTAACATGAGCGTCAATTTTTCCAGTGTTGCATCCGTTGTGGAATCGAGATGACTCAAAGCTTCATTGGAGAAGGAATGCTTGATTTCCGCTTCAGCAGGTTTCTACTGAAAAATTGGCCGCGATTGCTCCGTAAACCATAGGCTTATGAACTTGACACATTATCAAAGTTCGTTTATGATGATTGAACCTAATAGATAAAACATTCAGCGATCCGATTGCAGTTGATTATTACGGTTGTTCGTCCTAGCGTACTAACGAAGCAATGCTAGCGTTGATTGATTTACGACGAATTGTCTATTGATTCTATCTCACTCTGCGAAGACACACTATTCCTTACTATCACCGCTTTTAGCCATTGGCGCTTCACATTGGAGTCGGTCGCCGCAACAAATCGAATTTCTCATCTCTATGTGCTAGGGAGATGGTCACATGAACAAATCTCTTGATTCCAAATTGATCCTATACATTGTACTCTCGTCATTCCTAGTTTCGGCGTTTTCCGGAATCTGTGATGCGAAACTGAACATGGATGGAGTCGTAGCGATGTGGCTGCTTGACGAAGGGGGTGGCAACCGGGTTACCGACACGTCTGACAACGGTCACGATGGAAAACTTGTGGGAGGACAGGTTAAATGGGTCGATGGAAAGTTCGGCAAGGCACTTGAGTTCACGCAGCGAGGTTGGGCCGAGATGAACGCGCCGGTCGTCGTGGACACGGTGGATTGGTCAATGGGATGTTGGGCCAAACCTCGAGACAGTCAAAAGAACTGGGCGAATATTCTCTCGAGCCACAATGCGCTCCGAGGAATCTCCTTCGAACAGCATGATAACAATGTCAATCGAATGGGAGTGGCCATGGGTGACGGCGAAACGTGGGGAGGCGCAGGTTTCGTAAAACTCAAAGTCGAGCAGTGGAACCACATGGTGTTTACCCGAAAAAAGAGAGCAGGGACATGGTATCTTAACGGAAGAAAGGACAATGAGAAACAACTGGATTCGGCAAATCCGGTTGTCGCTTCCCCTTCACACTTTCGAATTGGAAATTGGGTACTCGGTAGCCGCAATTGGAACGGGATTGTCGATGAAGCCTTTATATTCGAGCGAGCGCTTAGTCAAGAAGAAATAAGGGCCATCATGAATCAGGGATTAGACCGCGCACGACCTGTTAAGCCAAACGACAGAGTTGCGATATCGTGGGGAAGGATAAAGACTTCGTACGATTAACGCGCATCCCTCCCCGGCTATCTCAAGGCTACATGGCAGCAAGGATTTGACCATCGGATGTGGATAAAGCAGTATCGCTCTCAGGCAATACGCAGTTGAACTCATAGTACGATGATAGGAAAGGAAAGCCAAACTATGGCGCATGGCGCCCATGGCCAGCCATATCGAGTCGCCATCGTCGGGACGGGGAGCATCGCAACGCGGCACGGTAGAGCATGCAATGTAGTCGACTCCGCCGAATTGCGGGCAATTTGCGATATGTCGGAAGATTCTCTGTCGTCATTTGGCGATGAGTTTGGTGTTGCGCGTCGATACACCAGCCTACAGGAGATGCTAGAGGCCGAGAAAATCGACATTGCTATCGTTTCGACTTGGGGGCCCTCGCACGCTCAAACCACCAATCAACTAGCCGACTCCGGGAAAGTAAAAGCTATACTTTGCGAAAAGCCATTTGCCCTTAGTGCTGACGAAGCTGAGGGAATGGCTGACGCGGCAAGGC
>CBDDPW010000008.1:0-151509 GCA_965232535.1 Candidatus Poribacteria bacterium | reverse complement strand
CGCTAACGTGCGCTCGTATATTTCGCGCCAATCATTTGAGAATTTGTTGGATCGTGGATTAGAAACGCGAGCGGCGTCACGAAATTTCTTGCGACCAAGATGCGCCCACTGCGGATATTTTTCCATCCAGGAATCGACAACCTGCGAGGTCGTCCAGGCGTCGTAGATTCGGCGGCGGATTGCTTCCTTGTGATCATCAAAGGAGATATTGAATTCTTCAGGCGTTGTGCACATGTTTTATTGCTCAAGTATATAAGTAGATTATTTTTTGGAGTATGTGGTACGTGTGTGGGTTGGTAGCTTACATTGTCTGAACTGTGATACATGTGATTCATGGGATTAGCTTGATTGTCCCGTTTGGTCTCCTATGATGGCTGCAAATAGCGATACATATTCCCCACTAACGGGCGATGGACGAAAAAAAAGCCCGTCAGCGGAGGTCTGTTGATTGATATCAAAGACTTCCACTAACGGGCTTGTCTAGGTTGCGAAATTTGGTTGAGCGCGGCCCACCTTGTCGTAAAGATGGCTGCGGAGCGGACCAGTGCCGCGGGGTAAAACCGGGGGGAATTGTAACATGTTTAGGTGGATTTTTCAATCGTTGGAAATTTCGCAAAACATTGGGGGGAGGCAGTGGAGAGTGATGAGTGGAGAGTGGGGAGGGGGGAGGGGGGAAGGGGGAGAAGACGGGAAGAAAGGAAGATTGGAAGGGAGGAAGGATGGAAGGGCGGTGGGAGCGAAGGGGGAGGGGGTTGTCTGAATCGCGGATTACCACGGATTAATCCGGATTTCACGGATTGGAAGGGATGGTGGGAGTTGGGGAGGATATTGAGCGTATGATGATTGTCAATTGCGCGGAACAACCGGAGACATAGCACTCCACCGGAGTGCGAGAAACTGGTATCGACCGTTTCTATTGACATTGCACTGCTCTGCAGTGTGGGGAATCGCGACCGGGAGAGGACAGGGAGGGGGAAACGCAGGGGGTTGTCTGAATCACGGATTTCCATGGATTAATCGGATTTCACGGATTGGAAGGGATGGTGGGAGTTGGGGGAGGATATTGAGCGTATGATGATTATCAATTGCGCGGAACAACCGGAGACATAGTACTCCACCGGAGTGCAAGAAGCGGATATTGACCGTTTCTATTGATATTGCACTGCTCTGCAGTGTGGGGAATCGCGACCGGGAGAGGACGGGGAAGGGTGGGTATGACGTGGTTGGGTGAGGGGATTGTCTGAATCACGGATTACCACGGATTAATCGGATTTCACGGATCGGAAGGGATGGTGAGAGGTAGGGGTGGATATTGAGCGTATGATGATTGTTAATTGCGCGGCCCAACCGGAGACATAGCACTCCACCGGAGTGCAAGAAGCGGTATCGACCATTTCTATTGACGTTGCACTGCTCTGCAGTGCGGGGAATCGCGACCGGGAGAGGGCGGGTATGACGTGGTTGGGTGAGGGGGTTGTCTGAATCACGGATTACCACGGATTACACGGATTGGAAGGGATGGTAGGGGGTGGGTGAGGATATTGAGCGTATGATGATTGTTAATTGTACGGAACAGCTAGAGACATAGTACTCCACCGGAGTGCAAGAAGCGGATATCGACCATTTCTATTGACAAGGCATTGCTCTGCAGTGTGGGGAATCGCGACCGGGAGAGGACTGGGAAGGGTGGGTATGACGTGGTTGGGTGAGGGGGTTGTCTGAATCACGGATTACCACGGATTAATCGGATTTCACGGATCGGAAGGGATGGTGGGAGGTGGATATTGAGCGTATGATGATTATCAATTGCGCGGAACAACCGGAGACATAGCACTCCGCTGGAGTGCAAGAAGCGGTATGGACCATTTCTATTGACAAGGCACTGCTCTGCAGTGTGGGGAATCGCGACCGGGAGAGGACGGGGAAGGGTGGGTATGACGTGGCTGGGTGAGGGGGTTGTCTGAATCACGGATTACCACGGATTAATCGGATTTCACGGATTGGAAGGGATGGTGGGAGGTGGATATTGAGCGTATGATGATTATCAATTGCGCAGAACAACCGGAGACATAACACTCCGCTGGAGTGCAAGAAGCGGTATCGATCATTTCTATTGACATCGCGCTGCTCTGCAGTGCGGGGAATCGCAGCCGGGAGAGGATCTCTATCGCACTCGCTAATCGCTCGTTTGATCTCCTACAGACGGATCGGGGAATTGGCAATGGGGTTGGGACGACACGGAGGCTTGTGGGAGGGATAGGTACGTGTAGGTGTCGCTCCTCTGGAGCTTATCTGCGCTTCTATGCACCTTCCGCCTCGCGGGGGCTTTGAGGCTGGTGGGTGGTGCCACCCTACATATGTACAAAGTCGAGCTTAGTCTTCTTTCTCTTTGGACCGATTCCCGGATCTGAACTTCTCAAGCGCCATTTGTCCAATCGCATCCCCCATAATCTCAGCAGCACGCTTCAACATAATCGACCGCAACTCACGCACCGTATCTTTATTTTCATGGTACTGAATCGCCTGCTTGGATACACCGTAGGTTTTCGCGAGAGTTTCAACGGTTGTGCCCGCCAATCGCTCGATAACAATATCAAGCGTATCCTGATCTGTGATCTTTCCCTTCTTTCCCAACAACCTATCTCCAATCTCCGCTGGTATACATTGGTCTGTGTTGCCTTAACGCGTCCGGTATTTCGACCAAAAAAGGAGAAATCAGCAATTTGATAACCGTCAATGTCTACAGATCGCTGGCACATCCTTTCCGCCATTCTACGGGCTTTAAGTGTACGCCATAATCGCGAGATATACATTTTGTTTATTTTAGTTTTTATTAGATTTTACTTGACATTCGATAATTTTCAGTATATTATGAACGCGTCGCATTGGGACAATAGTATCTCACAACTGCAAAACTTGAGTAGAGCTGCGCCTGTTCTACGTTGAGATGATGTGTCATAAACGTGTTGCGTCTTCTCATTTGACAATTAATGTTTCCTTGGATGCCATTCCGCATCCTATGTATTCATTTCTCTCCACGTGAGAATACACTTTGCGTGTGTAGTTGTTCCCAAAATAAAAGAGGCACAGTAGTACGACGAATCCGAAACTTCCATGTAGCTAATATGCGTCATTTTAATGGGTATGTGTAAACTTTTACATGCTGCGCCCGATTAAAGCGCCTAAGGGGTATTAGCCTACACCGCACCCATGAATTATTGTCGACCTCGTCTATTTTACAAAGTCTCTGAAAATTCATAATGCAATCTGCCAAACAACACCCTTGTATTGCCTTTTTTCTCTATGGCTACGAAAAAGGAGAGGAGATCAGTGCACACCGACATATCGTCGCCTCAACCAATGAAAGCAACTGACATACTATGAATCGATTTCGCACGCTTTTTCTCATACTATTGCTCTCGTTTACTCATTGGATTAACTTTGCACATACTCAAGGTTAAGGGACAAAATCAAGCACGGTACGCATCGAAATCGATTCCAGTGTCACCGCTGCGTAGGGCTGTACGGTCTGCACCTAGCCTCAACTGTAATGACGCGCTCAGGCATGAGGGGATGGGCAACCTATGGTGCAAGTAATCAGAATATCGTCGCAATATCACAGACGGTGAGCGTAGATTTTCACAGACCGACAGTAATCTTCGGCGTGCCATCGGGTACACAGACAGGTGCATTTAATGCTATCATGTAAAGGAGGAGGAATCTCGAATTAATGAAGACACACATTTTATGTCTTGTCCTTTGTTGGACCATCACCAATTGTTTGTTTCTCACCATGGGAGTTGCGTCTTCGCCGCCGCCGAGACAAACTGACGTTCATTTTTGCGGATTTACGGAATGGCAACCGGACAATCGCCGTTTCGCCCGATCCTTTGCAGATCAGAACGTTGGAGAACAGCGTACTGTGCGAATGATTTATTTTCTCCCCAAAGACCGGTCGTATCGGGCCGAAGTGGTCCAGCGGATGCAAGATGAAATAACCAACATACAGACCTTTTATGCCGAGAAAATGAGAGGACACGGGCACGAAGCGCTGACGTTTCGAGTTGAACGCGATGCCCAAGGCACGCCAAAAGTCCATCGGGTGACTGGTCAGTTCGCCGATAGGCACTATGAAGGCGAAGGGGACCGCGTTAATAATGAGGGAGTGATGGATGAAATCAATCAGCTGTTCGATCTCACTTCGAATGTTTATTTGATAATCGTCGACATTAGTGCAGAGCGCCTCAGAGGCGGTGGAAGTAGGTGGGGAAAGAGTGGTGGATTCGCAATTCTTACCGCCGCCTACTTCTGGGCAATAGCACATGAATTGGGACATGGTTTCGGATTGCAGCACGACTTCAGTGACGATGCATACATCATGTCTTATGGTTGGGGAACACGCGGCACAATTGGCCGAATGTCGTCGTGCCATGCCGAATATTTGTCGGTGCATCCGTACTTCAATTTCAATACGCCAATTGACGAGGGAGAGCGAAACGGCAACGTCGATATTATTTCTCCGCGGACCTATGCGGAAGACCTACAGAGCGTCCCGGTCCATTTCAAGGTCAATGACGCAGATGGACTCCACCAAGTTCTCCTATATGTCGACACAATGGAACCGCACCCCGCTGGCGGATATCCGGAAGTGAAGGCATGCCGGGGGTTGGCGGGGGACAAAGCGACTGTCGTTAAATTTGACTATGATGGTGTTATTCCGTCAAATGGCGCGACGAATCTGTCTAATCCAGCTTACCATCCGATTCATATTGACGCCGTTGACACGGACGGGAATGTAACGCGTGCCTCTTTTGGGCTTACGGAAATTACACCACACAGCGATGTGACGGACGAGATTGAAATTCCCGATCCCAGCCTTCGGGTTGTGATAGCGGAAGCGATTGGGTTACGACTAAATGCGCCGATTCTGCGGGCACATCTAGAGACCCTGGTCGCACTTGAAGCAAAAAATTCCAACATAAGCAATCTGACCGGGCTTGAGGCCGCAATCAATCTGAAAATCTTGGATCTTGGTGGCGAATCTGTTGGCGAGGAGGACGGTGTAGTCAACAGCAACTCGGTATCGGATCTCTCACCTTTGAGACACCTAGCGTTAGAGCGGCTGAACCTTGAATACAACAATAACATCTCGGACATATCTGCAGTTTCGGAAATGACCGAACTGATACGGCTGCGTCTTGCCGGTAATTCTCTAAAGGACATTTCGCCGGTCGCGGGTTTGACTAACCTGAGATTACTGACTCTTGATAACAACTCTATATCCGACATCTCGCAAATAGCGGGTTTGACTAACCTAAGATGGCTGTATCTCGGCAACAATTCTTTATCTAACATCTCCGCGTTAGCGGGCTTGAAAAACTTAACATGGCTGCAAATTAATGACAACATTGTATCCGATATTTCTGCGATGGAAGGATTAGCCAAATTAGAACGTCTAGATTTTAGTAACAACGCTATATGGGATATCTCTGCGGTGGAAGGACTAGCCAAATTGGAGCGTCTAGGTCTTAGTAACAACTCTATATCGGATATCTTTGCAACGGCAGGGCTGACCAATTTGGAATTATTGGTGCTTGAGATGAACGCGATATCGGACATTTCGCCAGTAGCAGGTTTGACTAATCTAAAATGGCTGAATCTTAATAACAACTCTATATCGAACATCTCCGCGTTAGCTGGGTTGATAAAATTGGAACGTCTGGATCTTAGTAACAACTCTATATCGGATATCTCTGCGCTGTCAGGATTGACCAAACTGGAATTATTGGCGCTTGAGATGAACGCGATATCGGGCATTTCGCCAGTAGCAGGTTTGACTAACCTAAAATGGCTGGTACTCAATGACAACATTGTGTCCGATATCTCTGCGTTAGGGGGGTTAGCTATATTGGAAGGTCTGCATCTAGGGAACAACTCAATATCGGACATCTCTACGATTACAGATCTGACTCGCCTGACATCTCTGAATCTTGAGAACAATTCGGTAGCGGACATATCGCCACTAGTGGAAAATGCGGGCTTCGGTTATGGAGCGGCGGTCAATTTATCTGTTAATCCCCTCAGCTATCAATCGATCCACATGCATGTTCTAACGCTCCAAGACAGAGAAGTCACGGTACGATATGACAACCGAGTTCCTAATAACCAATGGTGCTAGTTTGAAATTTGGAGGTAAATGGGGATAACATTCCGTTTCGGCATTGCTTTGGTGCGAAATGTGTCATGGTCATGAGACGATTTCCTCAATTCTACCGTTAATTTGAGTACCAGTAGTTATCAAATAACGGGAGGAAATCTAGACTCATGACCATTGAAGATTTTACCACAGAATTGTTTTGTCGTGTTGATGATAAACTCTCACAGCGCGGCAAGAATCGTAAGCATAGCCAAGCCAAACTCTATCCGTCCGAAGTGGTTACCATTGCCATGCTCTTTGCACTCAAAGGCGTGAGCAATCGCGCCTTCTATCGCTGGATAGCAAACAATTTCAAACACGTATTCCCAAGATTACCCCATCGCACTCGATTGCTCCGTTTGTTTGATGGGCATCGACATCTTATTGACGTGTTCATGGCGGCACCTTCGCTCATCGGCGTAATTGACACTTACGGCATTGAATTGATTCACCCGCGTCGAGAAGGACGTTCTAAGCGTCAAATCGGGCGCAAAGGTATTTCCAATCAACGATGGATTGTAGGCGGAAAACTTTGCCTGCTACACAACCATCTCGGGCAGATTGTCAATTGGGATTGCGACACTGCCAATGTATATGATGGAACTGCCTTTCAACACCTCGTTGATGGAATCAGTGACCAGATGGTTGTGTTTGCCGATGAAGGTTTTGCCAAAGTAGATTGGTTTCCTTCCAACTTGCGTCTGTGCCGACGTGGTGAGTGGAATTCTCGGATGCTGATAGAAACAATTTTGTCCATGTTGACGCTCGTGTGTCATTTTAAGAAAGTCATGCATCGACGTTGGAGTTACTTCAAAACGCGAGTCGGCTTTACAATGGCTTTGTTTAATATCTTGGTGCAGTGGAACGGTCTGTCGATTGAAGATGATGGCTTTGTCCCTTTATCAATCGCTCAATTCAGCCTCTAAACTAGCACCATTGGTTAATAGCATAGGCATAGTTTCCGGCAATGAACAACGGGGTTTACCGAAGGAAAAACTTGCAAACCCGTTTGTGGTTGAGGTGCGGGATGGGAGCGGCTCACCGTTCGAAGGAGTTCCGGTGACATTTACCATTACCGAGGGCGCGGGAACGCTCAGTGAGACAAGTGTCACGACCAATAGCAATGGAAGGGCGGAGAGCCTTCTCACGTTGGGTCCAATTCCTGGAACAAACACTGTATCAGTATCTATTAAAGGGAGTCAGGAGAAGGAGACGTTCACGGCTGAAGGCATCCGCGTAGCCACGAAGTTGGAAATAATCGCGGGGCAAGACCAAAAGGGGCATCCCAGTTTTGCGCTGGAGAATTCATTCGTGGTGGAGGTTCGAGACCAGACCGATGTTCCGCTATCGGGTGTGAAAGTTACGTTCTCGGTCACAAGCGGCGGAGGCACGCTCAGCGCTATACGCGCAACGACAGATGCGGATGGTCGGGCAGCGAGTAGGCTGACATTGGGAGCGAATCTAGGAACAAATACCGTTGTTGTGACCGCCGCAGGCATTCTGGAGCAGCAGGCGTTTAAAGCTGAAGCCATGCGAATACCATTGGCGTTTTGGATAATCTTTGGAATAGACCAAGAAGGGCTGACCGGCGAAGCACTTGCTAATCCATTTCTTGTTGAAGTGCGAGATAAATCCGGCGAATCTTTACCTGATGTTCAGGTCACGTTTTCGGTCACCAGAGGCGGGGGCATGTTGAGTGTGGGAAGTGCGGTGACAGACGCCAACGGCAGAGCGGAGAGCATTCTTACCTTGGGCCCCAGTCCCGGAGAAAACACCGTCCGAGTGGCGGTGGAGGGTATTCAGGAAACGCAAACGGTTACGGCAATCGCCGAATTGCCGCCGATCCCGGAGGATGTCAATAGGGACAATGTCGTGAATATCTTGGATTTGGCGGCGGTTGCATCCGTTCTCGGGAATAAGGGGCAAGACCTACCGGCGGACATTAACGGAGATGGATTGGTAAACCTCTTCGATCTGGTGTTGGTGGCCGAGGCGCTTGGGAACGCGGCGGCCCCTGCATCGGATCCACGGGCATCGGCTATTCTCAAGGCCGCGGACGTGCGAGGCTGGTTGGCTCTGACGGGTGAACTTGACCTAACGGGCGCAAAGTCGCATAGGGGGGTTCTTTATCTGGAACGACTTCTCGCGGCGCTGACACCGAAAGAAACGACGCTATTGCCGAACTTCCCGAATCCGTTTAACCCTGAGACGTGGATGCCGTATGAGTTGGCAAACGACAGCGATGTGCAAATCTCGATTTTTGACATCAGCGGTGTGTTGGTTCGGCAGTTGGAACTGGGGCATCAGCGAGCTGGCTTTTACTCGGAGCGGAGTCGAGCCGCGTATTGGGATGGTTGCAACAGCACCGGGGAGCAGGTTGCGAGTGGAGTGTACTTCTATACATTGACGGCGGGTTCTTTCAGGTCAACGCGGAAGATGTTGGTCGGGAAGTAGACGAGAGTGGTATTCATTACTCGGCGATAGCCCGGGGCATTGCGCTCCAGGCTTTTTTGTGGCTGGATTGGTCGCTGACGAGGGCTTGAACGGACTCCTTAATGGTAATCGAAGCAGCCAACGAAGTGCAAATTCAGAGTTTCGGGATGCGGCAAGTCTCCAAATAGCTCATTAGCATTAAATTCATCGATGGCGAACCTATTCTCCGGGATTCGATCGTCGTTTTGGCACATAAAGCAGGGTTGATAAATGCTAAAGTCCACCCCATAGACGGGATGGGCTTGGTATTTGTCGATTAGGGCGAATACGAAGTCCTGATCGAGTACATCGTACCATTTGGGGCAACTACATTGTGATGGCATGAATTGTCTCCTTTAACTTGTGAGTTGGGTTTCTGTGGAATCCAGCTCGCACTCCGGCGTGCGACCGGCAACTTCAATTACTTACTTTTTTCGACATCGTCGTCCTGTATCAATTGGGCCCAATCCGGAAATCTGCCATCTTCCAGAATCTTCAAGATTGTTTCGCGACATGAGTCTTGAGCTCTACGGACTAAGTTAGTTACTGGAACCGACTTCCCGCCGACCTCAACCGCTTGCCGAATCTGTCTGTTATGAACAACATCGGAACGGAGATTGTATATAGCCCTAAACTCTGTCTCTAATTGTGCCCGATGCGTTTGATCTTCCCGTAAATACGCCGAGGCATGGTTACGGATCTGCCAACTTTTTCCCTTCTCGCATGATTCAGAGACATAGAGGGCTTCTAGAGCTATGCCCAAGTGCACGATATTATCAAGATGGTGCTCAGGGCTTTTTGACTTTATCCACCTATCAATGGCCTTCTGAAGGTTGTCCCTACCACCTGGATTAAATTCAACTAACCTCTTGTGTAGACATTTGGTTTCTTCTATATCGGCTTCTGAGGCCTCTAAGAGAAAGCTAAACTGATTGGCGAGTCTAGGCCAAACGGCACTTCCCATCCCGAAGATTAAAGGTATGCGCTTCCCCCAAACAAAACCACCTATGTATAATCTGAATTCCGTGGTCCAGGATTAATGATAGCGCTTGGATAAAAGTCTCTTGAAAGGAATTAATCTCGTCAGGTGTTCGGAATATCACATCCTGTTCTCCAATTTGCAGTGGAAGATCTTCCAGCGGAGTTTCACCAGCGGGACCTCGCTCGTGAAATATGGAGAATCCGGGACGTTCTATAACGAGAAGTGTTTTGCCGCCAAAAATTAGAGGTTTCACGGATGAACGCGTCGTGAGGAAACCGAGGCAAATATTGGCGAAGCTTTCTTGATATTTCGGGGGCATTCAGGGGGACAAGGCTAACCCCCGTAGAGACCTCAAGGTCTTTTTCTAGTACTACGCCTTCTACTAATGCAACGTCTTGAAAGAACACGTGTGTACCTTCGGGACGACTACACCTGTGAAAAACTGACACGGCTTCCCCTATCCCTCGAACAAGGGCAATATCCAGAAGGCGCGTCAGAATGAGCTCCAGATGAATACGCTGGCTATCGACGTGGCACACACTGGGACAATCGGGTGAAGTGGTTTCAATTAAACAAGTTGAGGCTGAAATGGTGTCGCCACCAGCACCGAGAAATTGAGCTAATTCTTCTCTGATGAAGTCAAGAAGCCTTGATTTTGTGGATGCGCATGCTATGTCAAGCGAGAGTCTAATCCAATGCGGAGAAAAACAATCTAAACCAAAATATTTCCAGGATTCTTGTAAGTACTCGCGGTATAAATCTTCAGGGAGAGATAAATGTACACCATAATATTGGTCGCGTATCTTCAAGTGCGGCTGTGCTTCCTCAAGTAGCTGTCTTAGCTCCTGTTTTTTTTCTTCAGTCATCTCTTCTTTCGGTAGATGCGACCAACCGGGAAATTGGCGCGGATTTGTGAAAATTATAGCATTAAATGGGAGGGAGGGTGGTGCAAAAACAGGTGAATTACCGGATTTACACGGTTCGACTTGGACTCGCTTATGCTTGACAGTGATGGGAATTCATGAAATGCTAACTAGGTTTGGATGGACCGAGACGAATGAGGTTTTTAGCAGAATTTCACTGACGGGATATGCTATTAGTTTACGTATTAAGACTGGGCAGATGTAGCGAGTCTTCCCATAAATATGGAACAACCGTTAGTTTTCTGCGGCTCAACAACAGGTTGTGGGTAGTCGAACCTCTGTAGACACGGAACGTGATGTCAGAATAGCTTATTTGAATATCTTGGTAAATACCAAGAAATGGGTGGTCGCTTATACTAATCTCACAATCGCCGCCAGGAACCCATATTTCATTTATTAATCCCATGCGCGAAATTGCATGTTTGGGAAGAATAGCCAGCATTGGAGGATAAGCCGCACTCATCCAATTCAATTCGCCTTGTAACGGAAGGGATTTCCTTAGGTTCTTCGCGTCGAGCAACCGCGCCTCGAACCATTCCTTGTCTTGCCTCGCACGCTTTTCGGGAGTGAGCGTATAATCCACATTATTATATCTGTGATCGGTATAGAAATGCCAACTCACGGTGATCTTCTCCTCTTTTGACTGGTTGTATCGTTTCTGTAAAATGCAAGTGCGCTGATTACGCAGATTTACGTGCCATGTCTCGGTGCAATGCAGGTGGGGTAAGATGCCCTGCATACAATCTGGCGGAGAGATCTTAATCGCATGAAGCCTATTTGGATCTGCAGTCAGCTTAGATTTCTATCGTACTCGTTATGCTCTCGTTTCATCTTAATCAGTCGGTTGACCATTCCTTTTTTCAGTCAGTTGATTGGTTGCGGCACGCGCACTTGATTGGCCGGTTGAGCATTATTCATTTAGTGTGAGCGCCCCTTCAATCTAGTGTAATTACACAAAATCTAACATATTGGGCCATCTCGGAGTACTTAAGAATCCTAAATAGTTACTCACTTTTGCCCACGAGTTGAGATTTTCATTATGATTCCTAGTTGATTCATGACTCCAACGTCGCTGTTCCGGTAATACTGCAAGGCTTTCTTTGTAGTTCGATCATCTACTCCAGCGCAGTAAACTGGACGATCATAGTATATGCTAAGTTGAATCATCGCTTGTGCTACTGTATCATATGACTCAACCTCGATTGCTATTTCAGGGGTTACAATATCAACACCTATTCTCTGATGGGTTGTTTTATAGAGAAGTGCGATGAAATTTGCCACGGTATTATGCGTTGCCAATTTAGAGCCTCCCGTTAGTGTTAGAGTGTAAAATTGTCGACACGTATCATATAATAACCTTTGGTGCTAGTTAATTGGTACATGATTTTCAATGACATACTATATCTAGGTTGTTAGCAGGTCAGGTAGGCGCAACATTTGTCAACCGCGCATAATCGCACATCATCGTGTCAGTATATAGTATGTCATTTATGATTTAAATACTACATATACTAGCACCATTGGTTAATAACATGTATTTGTGTAGGCGTCAAGTAAAGATGGAGACTCTTGCTTGCAGCGATACCCACTCCCTTAAAATCAAAAGTCGCAGACGGCTAGCACCGTAAGTCTTTTGCACTTGAAAGAGAGTTGGATAAGGGGAATGGAAGTGTCCGAATCACAGATTACACAGATTAATGGATTACACGAATAGGGACGGACGTATACGGTGAGGGAGGAAAGCGAGGATATGATAGCGGTATGTCGCATTGATTAACCAATAAAATGACGCTCCGCCGGAGTGCAAGACGGGGCTTACGTTTCACTACAGCCACGAAACGATTCAGCAATGTCGCCGAAGCGACAGTCCCTCTTCCGTGGGACATGGGCAATTGGCGGGGGGCCTGAAGGCAACCGTGAATACTCGCTGGACAATAGAACGATGTAGCAGTGTAGGTTGGGTTGAACGGTAAAAAGCAAAAAACTAAGCATGATACGACGATTGTGGGAGGAGATTCTGATTAATCGCTCAAGAAACTTGGTGAAACCCAACGATTTCCGGCGGAGGGTTCGGATGGCGGGAAGGGAAGAAGCTGGGTTTCACTGTTTCTTTGATGCTATCTGACGAGGCAACCAGCGTGTGGTGTTTGGTGTGGTGGCACCGGATTCGCCACATTCGTTCAACCCAACCTACAGACTGGGCGCGCGCGGTCGGCTGGATCAAGGCGGACGTGGACGAGTGGATTTGGGAGCGGATCGCGAAAAGTCGTGGAGATACCGAGGGCACCGCACGCTGCCTGGGGTACGGATAGGGTCCAGCGCCCAACACGATGACACACGGCTACTCGTTCTCCTCTCGATGGCGCTAATCCAGCTAGCTTAGCGTGGGTCAACAAACAGAGCCACCTCGCACCGCTATGAGCCCTATGAGAACCCCTGAAGAATTGGCTGACGCATTTGCCCGACTCTCCCAGGCGGCTGAGGACTACAACAGCTTCGTGGGCGAAATAGACCGATTCTTCTACGACTATTTTGCCGGCATGAAGACGGGACCAGACGAAGGTGGTGCTTTCGTTCAGCTACGGCCACCTTTAGATTCGGTCATGCAAGGCAGGCCGCAGGTATTGGTGGCTCAAATCGTTGAGCACCTGCGGGCTGCACTGGATCGCATGGTGTTCGCGCTGTCAGCACAGGAAAATCAGCAACTAAACGAAAAGGTGCCGCAGTTCGTAATCGCCGAGACGCCAGAGGATTTTCGGTCGCAAGCGAGGCGGTTGCGATACCTCACCACAGAGCAACGTGGATTCATCGAGGATCTGCAACCCTACCAGGAGGGACGAGGAATACTCCGGGTGCTGGCAGACATGGTCAACGCCAGTAAACACCGACGCTTGGTGTGGGCAGCGGACTGTTCAGGATGCGAGGTGATCTTCGCTGAACGATCGACGCGAGATCAGTACCAGGGCTACTTCGAGTTTCCGATTGGCGGAACCAACAGCAGCTTATTCGTAAAGCGGGAGGGTCGTCGGGCGGTCACGCTGGGGGACAGGAACAGCGATGATCGGTACGACGCCTTGGCCCTGCTATCGGGGATGATCGAAGCGGTGAGCACAATCCTCGGCAGTTCTGTGAGATTCTTTCCCTCGGCTGACGGCTAGCTTCCCTTGCGCTCGCCGCCGGGACCAGTTCCCGTCCGTGAGCACCTAAGCCATTGTCGTTACTTGACTGGCGAGACTGCGGGGGCGGAGGAGCGCCTGCGGAGAGGTGGAGCAAGGAGTTATTCTCATCCCCAAGCCGGCTGCCAACATATGCCATGCCGCTACAGCTGCTTGAGGTGCGGCTTGAGGGCCGATTCGAGCTTCTCCATCGCCTCTGCCAGCTCCTCGTGCACGGCCTCTCAGGCGTCTTCATCCCGGTATCCGCCGGTGAAGTACGTCTTCTGAATCCGGCGTGCCCGTCGTCTTTCCTTGGTGTCCCACTCCAGCGGCAGGCCGAAGGCGCCTTCGATTTTGTCCTGCTTGCGGGAAAGGGCCTCGAAAACGCGCTGAGCTGATTGACGCCTAATCCACACATGAATGGAGACAATTGCTCTGATTCACGTTTTTCTAATGTGATTGACAACAACCCACCTCCGTGCTATACTGAACCAGTGTTGTGAACGCAGTAATTTACTAGATAAATCGGACATAAGACAGCAGTTTTGAGATAGGTCGGACGACACGATTGTAGAAATTCATGATATCAAGGAGATACCAATATGGCTCTCGGAAGAAAAATACGTTACGGGATGGTAGGAGGCGGCCCGGACGCGTTTATCGGTGCCGTACATCGGCAAGCGGCGGCGCTTGACGGCGAGATTGAGCTAGTCGCAGGTGCGTTCTCCTCATCTGCGGACAAATCTCGTCAACAGGGGGACGAGCTTCTGCTCGATGCCAGCCGTGTATACGGCTCGTATCAGGAGATGGCGGAAAAGGAAAACCAACGAGCCGAAGGCGATCGAATCGATTTTGTATCTATTGTCACACCGAATAATGTGCATTTTGATGTGGCAAAAACTTTTCTCGAAGCAGGGTTCCACGTCATTTGCGATAAACCCATGACAACGACGGTAGAGGATGCGGAAGAATTGTGCCGGCTGGTGACGCAACACGATGCCGTTTTCGCACTAACGCATAATTATACCGGCTATCCCATGGTTAAGCAGGCGCGTGAGTTGGTTCGAGGCGGCCAGCTAGGAACAGTTCGGAAAATTGTCGTCGAATACCCGCAGGGCTGGTTATCGACACTACTCGAAGGAGAGGGCGCCAAACAAGCCGTATGGCGTACAGACCCGAATCGATCGGGTGTTTCTTCCTGTATTGGAGACATCGGTTCTCATGCGGAGAACCTCGCGCACTATATCACCGGTTTGGGAATTGAGGAAATTTGCGCCGACTTGACAACGTTCGTGCAGGGACGCCTTTTGGAAGACGATGGAAATGTCTTGGTGGGTTATGAAGATGGCGCCAGAGGAGTTTTATACGCATCGCAGGTGTCGGTGGGAGAGGAGAACAATCTTCGAATCCGCATCTACGGCACGAACGCCTCCTTGGAATGGCATCAGGAAAACCCGAACTATCTCTACGTTCGTTACCCGGATGGTCCCGAGCAAGTCTATAAACGAGGAAACGACTATGTCGCCGAAATCACGCAACACAACTCCCGTCTTCCGTTTGGCCATCCCGAAGGGTTTATAGAGGCGTTCGCGAATATCTACGTTAATGCGACACGCACGATGGCGGCGAAAATCTCTGGCGAGCAGCCGAGCGAATTCGATACAGATTTTCCGACGGTGCAGGATGGAGCACGCGGCGTTCATTTCATACATAAAGCGGTGGAAAGCGGCGCAAAACGCGCTTGGATTGACGCAAGTTATACGCCGCCGTCTTAGTGGTTTATTTTTCAAAAAGATATGGTTAGTGTTGGGTGCCGGTGCGGTTGGAAAGGGATCTCTATCGCCTTCGCTATTCGCTCAGTTGATCCTACCGACGTGGTAGAACCGTTTCTTGTGCCAGTCTCGTATGCATTAAATTCTTAGCGAATAGACCACTAAGCAGTTACCTTTTTTATTGGAGTTGAAGATTCAATATTGTGTAGACGATTATCCCCAATTGAACATCATATATTAGAACCAAAGGAGGAAAGAAAATGGCGAGACCTGTTACATTGTTTACCGGGCAGTGGGCGGATATGACGCTGGAAGAGTTGGCGCAGAAAGCAAGCAACTGGGGGTTTGACGGCTTGGAGTTGGCTTGCTGGGGCGACCACTTCGAGGTAGATAAAGCCTTAGACGACCCCGATTACTGTCAGGGAAAACACGATCTTCTAGCCAAGTATGGACTGAAGGTCTGGTCAATCAGCAATCATCTTGTAGGCCAAGTAGTCTGTGATAATATAGACAGCCGGCATCAAGCCATTGTTGCTCCAAATATCTGGGGCGATGGCGACCCGGAAGGCGTCCGTCAGCGCGCCGCCGATGAGATGAAAGCGACCGCCCGCGCGGCGGCAAAACTGGGAGTGAGCGTGGTTAACGGATTTACGGGCAGCAGCATCTGGCACCTGCTTTATTCCTTCCCGCCGAACGATCCCGCGCAGATTGATGCGGGCTTTGAGGATTTCGCCAATCGCTGGAATCCGATTCTTGATGTGTTTGACGAAGTAGGCGTCAAGTTCGGGCTTGAGGTGCATCCGACCGAAATCGCTTTCGACATTGTGACCGCCGAACGCGCGGTCGAAGCGCTTGATGGGCGCGAAACCTTCGGTTTCAATTACGATCCTAGCCATCTCGGATATCAGGGAGTGGATTACGTCGCGTTTCTCGAACGTCTCGGCAGCCGTATCTACCATGTCCACATGAAGGATGTCTGGTGGTCGTCCACGCCGCGTCTCTCAGGTGTATTCGGCGGACATTTGGATTTCGGAGATGGTCAGCGCTATTGGGATTTCCGTTCAATCGGCCGGGGGAATATCAACTTTGAGGAGATTATTCGAGCGCTCAACCGCATCGGTCACAACGGGCCATTGTCAATTGAATGGGAGGACAGCGGCATGGACCGCGAGCACGGTGCACGCGAATCATGCGCCGCAGTCAAGGCGTATGACTTTGAACCGTCTGATATTGCGTTTGATTCGGCATTTGAAGAGTAATCTAACAAGTCTCATGTTACGAGACTTCGCAAGGGAATCCTAAGAACTTGTTTGAAAATAGGAGGTAAAACAGCTCTTCGACACCTGCGAGAGGGCACTTTTCACAAAATTGTTGCTGGCACATCCATACCTGTCGTCCCGCTGGGGCTTATGTGTGTCAAGTGTCGCAGCTACTATACACCTTCCGCCCCTCCAGGGCTAAAAAAGACCGAGACGCGTCGTTTATCTTGATTCAGTGGTGAGTGTTTGAATGATGGATTTACTCTACACTAATTATCAACCAGGTTGTAAGTTCTGGCAGGAATCAAATCTTCAAATTCATTTTCGAGACTGTTTCAAATCCCCTTAAAATGAGTTCGTTGTGTAATGGCTGTGCCTCTTCGCGCGGAAGGGGCACGAAGCCGCCCGTTTGACGCGTCGTCATGTCCGGTAATCCGCGTTTATCTTGATGTAATCGTATGAATAGTCGCAGGTCCACATTGTCGCTTCGGCGTCACCTGCGTTAAGGTCAACGGTAATTCCTACGTTGTCCTTCGAGAAAAGCTGAGTGGCCTTCTCTTCATCAAATCCGGAATCCATCCCTTCCTTCACCAGTTGGTAATCTCCCAACCAGACATTCACTTGGTACGGATCGAAGTGCGCTTCGGACTTTCCAACCGCCATCATAATCCGTCCCCAGTTGGCATCCTTCCCGAAAACAGCAGTCTTCACAAGCGGGGATTCGGCGATAGCCCGCGCCGCCATTTCTGCTTCAGTATCGTTCACCGCGTTTTTGACGACCACTTCGACGAGCTTCGTAGCCCCTTCACCGTCCTGCGCGATCTTCTTCGCCAACGCAATGCAGACAAACTCAAGCCCTTTGCAAAACGCGTCGTAGCTATCTCCCGACGCTTCGGTGATTTCAGGATTGCCTGCCGCGCCGGTCGCCAAGAGTTGTACTGTATCGTTCGTGCTCCTGTCTGTGTCAACCGTTACGCGGTTGAACGACACGTTGACCGAACTCCGGAGGGCTGCCTGTAATGGTGCACCTGCGATATTCACATCCGTCGCCAGAAATGCGAGCATCGTTGCCATGTTCGGAGCAATCATGCCCGCGCCCTTCGTCATGCCGCCGATCCTGATTTTGTCTCCGCCAACCTCAATTTCTACCGCCGCTTCCTTTGGCACGGTGTCAGTCGTCATTATGGCTTCTGCGGCATCGTGTCCACCATCATCGCGCAACGTGTCGACAGCCCGGTGAATGCCTTTGCTGATTGCATCCATTGGCAATTGCACACCAATCACGCCCGTTGAAGAAACCAATACGTTTTCCGGTTCTAAGTTAAGCTGTTCGCCAACTAAGGCTGCCATTTTTCGAGCATTGTCTAATCCCTGTTCTCCGGTGCAGGCATTTGCATTGCCACTGTTGACAACAATGGCTTGAGCAACTTGATTGTTGAGGTGTTCGCGAGAAAGCAGAACGGTTGCAGCACATACCCGATTTCGCGTAAAGACTCCCGCCGCCGCCGCTGGCGCGTCCGCGACAATCAGCGCAACATCTCTCTGGTTATCCGATTTTAATCCCCCGTGCACTCCCGATGCCTGGATACCGGGAACAGCGGTAATACCACCGCTAATCTGTTTCATGATGCCTCCAATCTGTTTCGTTACAATTCAATAAAAGTATGGATTACTCCTGCGCCCAAGATACAAGTGCTTTGTCGGGCGATGAAATCTCAGTTATTGATCTGAAGTAGTATCGCTCCCATTCGAGACGAGGCAGTCCCGTGAATACCATCAAATTGAGGGGGTATTCATCGGAATCGGCGGCGCGACGAAAGTCGTCTCGAAATAGGAACGTGGGTTTCCCAAGCGCGATCGCAATTCCTAATTCGACCATGACTCCCTCATCTGGCGGGACGCCGTTCACGACAGCGAAAATCGCGTCCGCCTCCACCACATCACGCTTGTCCGCCTGCCCGATTCGGTACGCCCAGCCGGGCACCGAGATATCTTCATTGTTGTTTCGCGCAAACGGTTCCCACACCCCTAATCCAACAGCTTCCAGTGCTTCAATCAGGGCTGGGAGCAAGGTGCCTCGCTGCTGTTCCGAGAAACCGTAGGGATTTGCAAGATACACTGTTTTTCGTTTATTCACGATCGTCTCCGAAAGCGCTTTTCCGTCTAATGTCCAATCTTAGTTTTCCCAACACACTGCACAAGTGTCTTCACTTGAGCCATGTCGTCAGTGTATCTGAATCCCAGAGCAATGGTATTAAAATCAAAACATTGGTTCTTACCTTGGTTTGGGAAAACTCTTTCAACGAAGAAGTAACAGATCGCAGAGAAGGAAAACACTAAAAGCGAAGAGAGGGATTAAGCTGAATGAGAATTGCAATCTCCCCTTCGCCAACCGTGTGTCTTGAACCAACATTAGGGCTCCCGCTGCAATCAACGCAATATCTAAAATGACGTAGGGCGTATTTCCAAAACGATAGTCTCTATAGGCGGACAGTCCCAAGAGGTTCATGGGGACCAGCATTACGAATGGCCTCATCCATATCGGCATACTCTCATAGAAGAACAAAACGAAGAAGAAGACAAACAGAATGCCCATGCGAATCAGGCTTTCGACACTCCCGTCAAAGTATTGCCTATATGCGAATAAACCTCCTAAGTTAATGAGAAACAATGCCTTTATTACTGCCAGCGGCTGAGATTGGAAGAATATGAGCGCCCCTCCCGCAATCACCGCTATGCCTAACATGGCAATGGAAACATCGCCCTCTCGGAAATCACGGTAAACCGAAGCGCCTGTTACGAGTAAGGGCAAGGTCAAGACAAAAGGTTTAATCCACGGCTGTAAATCGTCATAGAAGAACACTAGGATTCCAAATAATACAAATGATGTGGCCGTCAGCACTGAGCGGTACACATCCCCGCCAAGAAATTCCTTAAACGCGAACATCCCTCCCACGATAATGAGATATCCAACATTTATAATGCGATTGCGATTCACTTAGCGTGCACTTCTCCTTTACTGCAAAGAATATTACAGTGATTCCTACAAGTACCTGTTTCGGTTCAAGAATCACAACTTACACTAATTCGTAATCCATAAGTTACCAGAACAAGGATTCGTAGTAGCAATCAACTGAGCGAATAGATCAAGCGAGTGAACAGCGAGTGATCAACTGAGTGAATAACGAAGGCGATAGTAGATCCTGATAGAGATCCCTTCATTGCGCGTCTTGGAGCGGCGGTAGCATCTAGAGAAGAAAATCGAACAATTCGAATTCTACACCGCTGCCTGATTGTTGAGTCAAGCAACCGTTTCACTATGTTAGCAATGGGGAGTCGGCTTCCGGATTGGACGCACTCTCTCCCAGAAGATGACAGGTACGGTTTAGATAAAGAAACTGAGTATCGTCGCGAGTTCTTCTGATTTTCGAGATTCCGGTATTGTTGTGCGGGAAACGGTTTAGAGATTTTTTTGGTAAAGACATCTCAAGCAAGGTTCCGAGCAGTATCGATCCTGAACCTCCGTGCGTAATCGCCCCGATCTTCTCATCTTCACCGACGTGGTGTTGATCCAGATGCGCGATGAATTCAAGACAATTCTTGATTACCAATTGCAGTATCCGGACATCGTCCAACGCTGGCGCCCGTCCATCGGAATCACACGATGGAAACCACCATCCTTCATCCGTCACGTCATTAGGTAATACCACTGAAGGACAAATATCGCGTAACTGAGAGCGTGTCATCCCAGGCAGTGGTATCATACCACTATCATCACGGTCTTCCCAAATGCCACCGAACTCGTGGATTCCGACAAAAACATGCGGCGCAAGTTCCAAGTGTTCGCCGACAATTGCGGCAGTCTGCACCGCACGGAGCATAGCACTGCAATAAAGGCGTGTGATACCCTCGTCCCTTAACGTTCGTCCAGCTCTGTCCGCTTGCTGCTTGCCGATCTCTGTCAACGGTGTCTCGGGAATGCGCGCGTCTCCACGGTTGTTGGTCGACTGACCGTGACGAATCAGGTACAATTCCATAATTAGTTTTTTCCTTTCGGCTTGGAAACGCCTCTAGCTACCATGTGCTTCTCTATCGTGGTACTGGACTATAGCATCTGTTTCACGTAGGGATTTGATGCACTGTTTTTCCAGATGATTCCATCAAGAATATAGTGAGTGATTTGCGGCAACGACAATAGCGCGTACGCAAAAGCGGTAGCCAATGAGCCCTTAAAAATACCCATAAAATAGGCCGGAAACAACTCCCCTTTCTCCCTAAATAGCAGCATATCCCAGCCAAATTCCTCAATGTACGCCAATACAATCGCGCCGAATACAATGGTGACTATCATTTGGATTACTGGCACAGACCGATTTAAACTCTCGTTTTTCTTCAGTTTATACCAAACAACCAAAGTCATGTACGGCAATCCGTGCGCAACTACGTTGGTGATGGAGAAAACAATATCCGAGTTAAAGTACACGATACCAAAATACCAATTGAAGGCGGTCATCAATACCCATGCAATTTTACCGTAAGCAATTTTCCCTGCCTGTTTGATAGAAGTAACGCACTCCTCGATTAACCAACCTGCCAAGATCGCCCAATACAACACGTTGGTAACGATTAAATTCTGGTGCGGTAGTTGAATGTGCTTAAGAAACACGAAATCGCCCGATACAAACCATTCAAATGCCCGGTCCTGTGCCAAATGCCAGTAGACCACAGGATAAAGGACTGCAAGGTAGATGGCTAGCTTGTCCGGGATGCGTTTTCTGATTCTTCCCTGTCTGATTCGGTAGAGCGCGAGAAAACCGAACTGCTGTTTTGCGAAATGGGAAACGGCAAGATATGCCAGTAGCCGCCAAAATAAGTGGACCGAAAAGAGACATACGACGAAAACGGCGAGAAAGGAGATGAGCGGGATTGACCACGCCTTCCTTCCCAACCGTTCCGTCTCATCTGTATCGGTATATGTTCGGAACAGCGTGCTCCAAACGTGGCTTACATCAAATCCGAGAATGAAGACTGCCCATGCCCACAACGGCAAATCGTGGGCAAGCACGGAAGAAGGCAACAGGAATATGCCGGCCCAAATAGCAACTAGGGGCAGGAAAAAGAAACTTAGATCGGCTTTTTGTGAGATTAACCACGAATTACTCATGTCTTTTTCCGGGTATCACGACTCTTCTGCCACCTTGCCGATGTCATCCCATCGATAAAGGGAGTCATTCACGGCCGTAGCTCCGTGTTCGACGTAAAACACCCTATATGGGCTATTCTCTGTCAAATGAACGCAGACCGAAGCGGCGCCTCGAATTTTGAACCATTTTGCCAGCTTTCTAAGTAGATTCACATCCGCTCCTTTCCCCCGCTGCGGTTCCAGAATGTTCATTGACTGAATCTCGCCTTGCGGATCAGGTTGAGATGTCAAATGCCCCGCGATGTATCCGACAATGTTTAGTTTAATCATGGCAACGTATATCACCCGATGAATACTGATTTTTTCAGAGGAGTTGGCGCGATTCATGTAATCACTCCACCATTGGCAGCGAGCGTCGTAGTCGGTCCGGTATTTCTCTTCAAAAGATGTATGGGGTTCCATTTGCGAGCGCAATTCAATTTCGACGATTCGCTTCAAATCATCAGCTTTCGCCATTCGGTATTGGTACATATCGATCTATTCTCTGCCCAGTGGTTTCGCCACAGTTGACAAAACCTCAACCAGTTCATCAAGGTGGACGTGTCGAAAAAACTCCGTGAGTCGCTTCTGTTTTGGATTCGTGGGCAACAAAACAAAATCCGAGCGACGCGCTTGCGTAAGTTCAAACACTTTGCGATAAGCCCGGCTTGTAGCATATCCGACAATCAACTTGTAATGATCGGCATAATTTTCCAAATAGGCGCAGAGCCGGTCTACGCCGAGTTGTATCTGCACAATATTTCTTGGGGACAACTGAAAATCGTATCGGAGAACCGCTTCTTCCGATTCCATTTCTTCCGGTACCGGTCCGTAAAGTCCCGACAGGGTAACTCTATGGATTGACGTCTCCGATTCACCGAAAGCTGTTTGAAGCTTTGTAGTGACGGTGGAGTGCGTACGCGATAGTGAATACGGTTTTTTCCCGGCACACGGGATAGCCAAGAGAACGCTTTTGTCTTTGGGAGGCGTATAGTCTTCGGGAACGGTAAAGGCATCGGGGGTGTATTCAAGCGAAATTGACAGCGATCCTTCCCCATTTTCTTCCGGTCTCAAGGATCCCGCGATGAGGAATCGCCGACTAAGTTTGCGTTCAATCGGACGTGCGGTATTCCCTCGTGAATCCGTTACGTTAAAAACAGTTTTCGCCATCCTGTTTGCAAAGATCTCATCATTCTCAAGCAACCATTCTACCGCCGCATTGAGTCCTCGACTCACTTGTGCGTGACGAACCAGTGCTTCAAGCGAGTCCCCGCTTTCAATGGCTTGCTTCATTCGAGACAGTAGCTCGACTTCCATCTCAAAGTTGTGCAGAGCGATGGCGGCATAGTATTCGCTCTTGTACTTCCCGGTTGATGTCCTTCTGTAACGCGCGTCTTCCGACAAAGCAAGGTGCATCTCATCAAGCGGTACTTCTCGGCAGACATGACAGGTACAAGAGGTTTCATCCAACTCCATAATCTTCTGCTTCCGCCGTGTTTCGGGATGGGAATAGGTAAGACCGCGCGCGGTTTGGACGTAGCTTGTGCTGTCAAAACTGTCTATCCCCATATAGGCGAGTAAAGGAGTCAACTCACCCGAAACACCGAAAACGTGAATCGGCGTCCTGCCTCGCTCCGATTCCGGTACGCCTCTCAAAACTCCCAATATCCGCTCCAGTACCTCCGAATCTTTCTTTTTCCCTCGCAGTGGTACCAAGGAGCCGACTGCGAGTCCAAACGATGGTAGCACTCCCAGAAGCCTGTCAAAAATTTTCCGCACGTAGTCTCTAATGTCAGCTTGGGACTGGCCATGACAACAGATGTACAGAAACGGCGGATTTCGGTAATCAGCGATGCGTTCCGCGACCCTAAAAGCATTCTGGAGACTGCGGTTCATCCGCCTTTCCGCCTCTGCGCGAACCAACCCAGGCGGAAGCGGGTAATCTAGGGATGCGATTACATCCCCACCCATGTCAGCCTGAAGTGCGAGTATATCGTCCGCTTCCGTTTCTGCGTTGATGCCGAACTCTGAGAGGTCTAGTCCCGTGTTGTAAAGCAGTTTGAAACCGCCGGAATCAAGCACGAGCGGTGCGTCGTAAGGTCCATTAATTTCGCGGTACCACTCACGAACGGTTTTACTTCTCCATTTCTTCAATGCCTTACCGTTGACAGGAAAGTCCAGAAAATGAAGGACTTGGGAAAAAAGGGGCACGTCGCGCTTCATAAAATCCCGAAGTATATATTTCCACAACCCTCCGCCGTGCGGCGTGGAACCGGTCATCAACGAGACTACGGGGTACAAAATCGGTGTTGTTAAGGGCGGGATTGCTCCACCGTGCCGTTGCAGATGCAGTTTACCGACTCTGCCCGCTCCCAGACATACCTTCGAAACTCCTAATGTTGAAGATTTACTCTGGAAAACGGTCTGGAAGGCTGGTTTTAAATTCATCGTGCTGTATCTTCCAGAATTCATCCACAATGCGATGAAGATTGCCTAATCTTCCATTGCGTAGACCTAGAATGGTGTCAATCCAGGTTTCGGAAATCCGGGACCTGAACCGGAGCGCCGCCGTTGGCAATCGACTGCTCAGAGACCAAGCCGGGTACCGTGAAATCCAGTGCAGTATATACATCCAACGGTGGTTCGCTATCTTGGAGAATACAATCTACAAAATCCCGTAGCTCAAAGTAATCGCCGAGTCCGTCGGTTAAATGTGCGGCTTCTTGAGGCAGGTTTTTCCACCGCTCGGGCAGGAATTCGTCCTCAAACGCTGAGAGCGGCATCCACTCCTCGCCTCGACCTGACTCGGCTAACCAAATTTTGGGTTGATCTCCAAAGCCTCGGCTGCCCTCATAGCAACCCTTTGTACCCTGTAGACTGTAATAGGAGTTGGCGGGACGGTTGGATAACATATCGATCCGAATCTTAATGAGTGCGCCGCTCTCTGTCTTGCATAGCATCATGACGGTGTCTTCCATCACGTATTCAGGGTCGGTGTGCACTCCTGTTCCCAAGCAGCAAACGCTAACGACCCGTTCGTTAAACCATTGCAGTATCGGGCCGAGGTGGTGTGTCGCGTAGTTGCACCGATTGACGCCGACTTGCCAACGGTAGCGCCACGTCGGATTTCCTTCGCTATCGTGATGAAGCGATTTGACATTATGGAGGTATTCACCCTCCCCAAAATATATGTCTCCAAACATACCTCTGCGTACCATATTCCCAATCAGCACATTTAATTTTTGGTAACAGTAATTCTCCGCCATCATGTATTTCGTGCGGCTATTTCTGACGGCTCGGACTAAATCCGCGCACTGATCGAGGGACACCGCCGCCGTTACCTCGCTGATTACATGCTTTCCTGCATTTAACGCCGCAAAGGTTTGTGGTACGTGGAGATTTTCGGGAGTCGCCAACACGACAATATGTATATTGTCGTCTTCGAGCAACTTCTCATAGTCAGTGAATTGTTTGGCTACGCCATGCGTTGTCCCGACGGTGTGGAGCGTTTCCTCATTCAAATCACAGAGGGCGGTCACCTCTGTTTCCGCAATCGTGTTGAACGGTTGGATGAATCCTGTACCTCGACGGGCTCCGACAATTCCTACGTTTAACTGCATTGTCATTGTCATGTTCAAAGAATTCAACTCTGTGCGATAGGAACTGATTAAACTTGAATCCAACTATACCAACTTATACCAACTCGCCTGTTGGTGTCAATATCAAAACACGGTGCGGATGCTATTGTCATTCTACCTGAACGGGGATAGTACACTGTTGACTATTGCTTGACCGATTTGATGTGGCCAAGCGCGACTAAACGAACCATGTTGGACACAAGTTGGCTGAAGTGATACAATAACTTAGGTGTGCCGGCTCAATTTGCACGTAATGAGCGTTTACGTTTTAAGAGCATTAAACATACGACGTAATCCGAGAGTTCCAGTCAGTTATTGCCCGCGTCCCATTTCCGCTTCAAAAGGAGCAACAGAAGTGAAGATTAAAGATATTCATGCCGTAGCAGTCAACCTTACTCCCGAATCCAAGACGAAGCCTCGGGTTCCACGTATTGAGACGGATGGGTTCACCAGCCCGATGGCGCGCTATCCCGAATTCAAAAGAAGTGATTGGAACACCGAATGGACGCGCCTCGCCTGCGTCGTCACTGCCGAGGACGGAACCTGGGGATTGGGATTGACAGTGAATAGCGGCCCCGTACTTAGCGTCATTAACGACCATTTTGCTCCTCTGCTGGTGGGCCAAAACTGCGTTGCCACCGAGAAACTCTGGGATGTGATGCGTCGGAGTTCCGCACCATATCATAGCGCAGGTTTGGCAAGTTATGCTATCAGCGCCGTAGACAATGCCCTTTGGGACTTGAAAGGTAAATTACTCGGACGCCCAGTCTACGAACTTCTCGGCGGGCCGCAGAAGGACAAAATCTTCTGCTATGCGAGCAACACCGACATATCATACGGTACGGAGAATAGCATCGCGTGGTTCTTGGAACTGGGATTCAAGGCAGTCAAACTCTTCGCGCGGCATGGTCCCGAATCGGGAATCGAGGGGATTCGAGCGACGGAGGAGTTGGTTGCGAGCACTCGCGAGCAAATAGGAAATGATGTTGAACTGATGCTGGACGCTTGGATGTCGTTAAATGTGGAGTATGTGGTGAGGTTGGTGGAAGCATTGAAACCGTATCGGCTGAAGTGGCTCGAAGACTATCTGCTGCCCGAGGATATGGACAGTTACTTCAAGGTGCGAGAACGCGTGCCGGCGCAGATTCTCGCGACCGGCGAGCATTGGTACACCATTCACCCGTTTGCATTGGCGGCGGGAAAGGGGTTGGTCGATATCTTGCAGCCGGATGTTCAGTGGGTGGGCGGCGTTACGGCGCTGGTACGAATCTGCCACATCGCCGAAGCGCACGGACTAAGTGTCATCAGCCATGCCGGCATGAATTACCCTTACGGGCAGCATGTTTCTTATGCAATGCCCGCCATACAGTGGGGTGAACGATCAGAGGGGGTCTCCCCGCCGGGAGTGCCGCTCAAAGAGATGGTTGTGCTGCCGGGAACCCCCGTGATCAAGGACGGGTATCTGATTCCCAGCGACGCCCCCGGATTCGGCATTGAGGTGACCAAGGACTGGCTTGAGAGCAAAGCGGTTTAGGAATTTGGACCGAGCGTGGGCCCATGTTCCCACGGCTGACGGTTCTCGACGATTCAATCAATTTCCGATTACGTCAACATTCACGATCAAAGGCGTGGTGCAAGGTAGCATTTTTCGCCGGATTTCATTGAACGGGTGTTACCGGAGGTCAGGGGCAAGGTTTTTCAACCTGCCCCAGGTTGTGACTTGATGGGCGTTTGGGAAAACCGGCAGCAATCCCGGATTTAGCCAGTCCGGATCGACATCATTCTCCAAATGTAAGTCGCTGAGTTGCTCGAGGTATTCTCCGTCGGCTGTCATCAGGTGGATTTGGTCTCGAAACCCAGCATTCCTATCGGACACGAAGGCAATTAGTTGACCGTCCGGGGACCAAGAGGGGTAATAGTCACGCGCACCATTTTCGGTCAACCTCTTGAGTCTTTCTCCATCTGGCGACACCACGAAGATTCCCATATTCCCGCCAATCTTCCCGGAAAATGCAATGTTCTGCCCATCTGGAGACCAAGATGGTAGGCCCTTGAACGCCAGATCGTGTGTGAGTCTCACGACATTCGTCCCATCGGCGTTCATCGCGTAGATTTCAGTGCCCTCTTTTAGCTTTGAAACAAATGCTATCCTTTGACTGTCAGGCGACCAAGAGAGTGTCGTTACCGGATTGTCTTTCAGTTTCCTGCGATTGCTGCCATCGCTAGCCATCACGTAGATACCGGGCGTTTTATCGGCAATGACGAGCGACCAGTAAGCAATTTTTTGACCGTCAGGCGACCACGATGGCCAGTTGTCATGCCAACCATCTGTTAGTCTCTCCTGATTTGATCCATCGGAATCCATTACGTAGATTTGGATTTTCAAGGGCGTTCTCCCTGACACGAACGCGATTTTCCGGCCGTCGGGAGACCAGGTAGGCCCCCAGTCCTTCATTTTATTGCGCGTGAGTCTTTTCTGGTTGCCTCCATCAGCGTCCATGACGTAGATTTCACCGTGCCCATGTCTTGTGGTGGTAAACGCAATTCGCGGGTGGTGCGCGGCGAATGCGTGAGCCGATAGCAGTTCTATGCTTAATAGGTAGATGAACATTGCCGTAAACATACGGCGTTTAGTTGTCCATTGGAGTCGCATCTATTCCCTCCAAAACGCCAAGAACCATGTAGTATCTCCCCGGGGGTTATCGGATCTGTTTGACCTGTCCCCACTGGATAACCAACTTGCCTTTGGAAGACACTGCTTGTGGCGCGGGACGCCATGACGCCATTCTGTTCATCCCCTGTTCCGAACCGTGGGAAAGTTGAACGATATTCGTTCCATCAGGATTCATTAGGAAGAGCTCCTCTCCCACTAGGTTTCGAAGGGACGTAAAGGCGATCTTCCTGCCGTCGGGCGACCAAGCCGGATAAGCGTCCCACGCGAAGTGACGCGTGAGCCGAGCCACGTTGCTTCCATCGGCATCCATCACGTAGATGTCATGGTTCCCCACTCCCCAAGATTCGAAAGCGATTCGTCTTCCATCCGGAGACCACGACGGGTCTCGATTCCTTGCCAGGGGATTTCGGGTCAGGTTGACGGGGTTTGCCCCGTCGGCATTCATGACGTAGATATCCGAATCGGCATTGATATTTTTGGAGACATAGGCAATCTTGGAACCATCTGGTGACCAAGATGGAGTGGCCTCTCTAGCTAGAGTTCGAGTAAGTTGAACAATATTTTTTCCGTTGGTGTCCATCGCGTAAATCTCGCTATTCCCTTCTCGGTTTGAGGCAAAGGCAATGCTCCTTCCGTCTGGCGACCAAGATGGCGACTCATCAAACGCGGGAACCTGTCGCCTGTTTGTTGTCAGCCGGACCGGTCTTTTTCCATCCGCGTCCATGATATAGATTTCATAAGTTGAGCCGTTTCGACGATTCGACGTAAAGGCAATCTTTGTCCCGTCCGGCGACCAAGCGGGATACGAGTCTATAGCCGGGTGCCTGGTTAACCTCACGATGCCCGTCCAATCTGAATCCGTCGCGTAGATTTCGGCATTCCCGTCTCGAGTGGAAAGGAAAGCGATTTTCGTTTCAATGGCTCCCGCCGATTCTACAAATGCGATGAGAAAACCTATCCCGAGTATGAATAGATCTCGCCGAAAATCCTTAAAGCCTACTGTTCGTTCCAACAACCTCCAGAATTTCAATTCGGCCTCTCCTTCCATTCTACCAGTCATCACGGTTTAGTGTTCATGCTTTACCGCACCCCAGAAAGTAGGTACGCCCTCTTGCAGATACACCGGAAGCGACTCAGACTGCCAGCCGGGACGCCTGCTCTCGGTGCCGCGTGGAGTTAGAGTGAGCCTGGACGTTCGCCGCCCGTCGGAATCCATCACATAAATATCCCATCCGCCTCCACGGTCCGATACAAAAGCGATTCTTGCTCCGTCCGGTGAATAGGATGGCGAGATGTTATTCCCCTTCCATTCCGTAAGCCTAGTGAGTCTTTTTCCATTAGCCGTCATCACGTAAATATCGACGCTACCACGCCAGGCGTTGAAAGCGATCCTGCTTCCATCCGGCGACCACGAAGGATTGCGACAATTGGAAATCCCTTTGTTGCGCGTGAGGTTGCGCACACCTGTTCCATCTGCCTCCATGACGAAAATATGGTGGGATCCAAATATTCCATCAGGATTGGAATGAAACGCTATTTTTCTTCCGTCCGGCGAGCCGGCGGGATCGCGGTCGTCTGCCGGGTCGTCCGTGAGTTGGACAAGGTTGTTTCCGTCTGCGTTCATGGCGTAGATGTCCCAACTGCCATTGCGGTTCGATTCAAAAACAATTTTCAGTTCGAATCTCTGCGCTGCGCTGTCCAGTGCAACCACCAACCCCAATAGCAGAAGTAGCGATAGTGATAGACATTCCCTAAAAAATTGGCTGGGTTTAATTTTTGGGTCGCCATGCATTGATACGTCTTCCTTTGACTCACTGCTACGGCACCTTGTTCAGAGTCAATAACCGTTCCTACTGCCGTTTGACCTCTCCCCACGTGGTCGCCAACCTCTCACGAGTCGATTTTTCTTCTGGTGCAGGGTTCCAGGCAGGATTAATTTCCTCAATCTGAAGCGTTTCAGTAATGTTTAGGAGCCCTGTACCATCGGAGTTTATTATGAATATGTCATCCCTGCTGTCCGGCTCCCGTCGGTGAAAGGCAATTATCTCTCCGTCTAGCGACCACGTAGGAGCCCCCTCGGATGCGAAGCGTCTCTCTTCGGTGAGCATAACGGGATGGCTCCCATCCGCATTCATGACGTGGATGTTGACAGGGGCAAACCAGCGAATGGGATTGGGCGATGCCTCATACGCGATCCGCGTTCCGTCAGGCGACCACGCCGGGAACTGATTTACGGTTTCCGGATTTTGGGTGAGGTTGGTTCGATTCGCGCCATCCGCATCCATCACGTAGATGTCCGACATGTTCTGTTCTCCGCGCGGTACCTGCAGTGCGCCAAAAGCAATTCTCGTTCCGTCGGGCGACCACGTCGGCCTATCCTCATAGTGAGCGTCACGGGTAATGTTTATAGGATTCGTCCCATCGGATTTCATCACGAATATATCAGGTTGGCCATCGCGGTCTGACAAAAAGGCAATCTTCGTTCCATTGGGCGACCACGCTGGAAATAGATTCCTTTTGTGCTCGCCTTGGGTGAGATTTACGCGGTTTTCACCATTGACATCAATGACGACAATATCGACTTCATCGCCAAGAAACCCTTTAGATCCGTATGAAAACGCAATCCTTGCCCCGTTCGACGACCACGCAGGCGTGCCGCCCGACGCGAGTTGGATGGGGTCGGAACCGTCTGCGTTCATGATGTGGATGTACCAATACCACTCACCTTCTTTGTTTGAATAGTATGCAATCTCGCTACTATCACCGTGTTCCGAGCTAGTTAACCCGATGATGAAACACATTACCAGCGTTGCCGCGAATTTCCGTAGCAATCGTGGATCCCTTTTCAATAATCGCAAGCACATCTAGAGTCTCCTTCCATGGAAATATCTCGTGTGCGTTATGCAATGTAACTAGTGACCATCGTTTTCGATGCCATAATTGCAGGCTCGCTGATTACCGCAGAATGGATGCCGACCTCTTGAGTTTGCCCCAGATCGTAGGTTGACTACCCACTGATGACACAGAGAGTCCTGCAGGTGCAAACCAGTCGGGGGCGAGATCTGTCCCCCTGTGCGCGTCACTCAGAGGCTTGAGATATAAACCATCGGCGGTCATCAAATGAAGTTTCCTGTCGAAGTCGTGTTCTCCCGAGAGTTCATACGCAATCGTATCGCCGTCAGGGGACCAGACTGGACTCCAGTCCAGCCTTTCATTGTCGGTCAACCGTTTGCGGTTTTTGCCGTTTGTATCCATGACAAAAATATCGAAATCGCTGGATTCAGGGTCTTCGATGCCCATTGAACAAAACGCAATTTTATCCCCGACAGGAGACCACGCGGGTTGGCGGTCACTCACGTCTGTGAATGTTAACCTTGACAGATGACGTCCGCGGGCAGTCATCACGTAAATATCAGCTCTCTCACCAGTTCGCCAAGACTCATATGCAATCCGACGGCTGTCAGGAGACCACGTCGGATGCGCGTCGCTCGACCGGATGTCCGCTCGCAATCTTTGCCAATTCGTTCCATCGGGGGCAACCACATGAATTTTAAGCCACGGTTCTTTATCTCCAAAGCCTTCGTAAGCAATCGTTTGACCGTCCGGAGACCAAGCGGGAAACCAATCGCGAGGTCCCTGCGTGAGTCTTCGCAGGTTCTTTCCGTTACTATCCATCACGTAGATTTGGTAACTGCCACTTCTACTGGAAACAAACGCGATTCTTCCTCCGTCAGGCGACCATGAAGGATGAAAGTCTTCAGCGGCATGGTGTGTGAGTCGAATCCGGTTAACCCCATCGGGGTCCGCCACATAGATTTCATGATTTCCAGCTCTCTTGGAACTGTATGCTATCTGCCCCTGGTGGTGCGAGGCGAGGCTGTTGCTTGCGGACATCACCCCGATCAACAGAAATATGAACAAACTCGTGAAAGGCGGTCGTTTGCAATAAGATTTGAAAGACATCGTTCCTCCTAAGTACCGAATCACACGTTGCGAACTAAGATGATCTCACGTAAAGATTAGCAGTAGCTGATTAGTTCATCAATCTATCTCGCCGATGTCGGTTTGTAGTAGCAATCAAGCGACTGAATAGAATCAACTGAACGAATTGTGAAGGATCAAGGGACATGGATAGTGACCGCGATAGAGTTCCCATAGTAAATCCCGTGCGGTAGAGATCCCATTCATTGCACGTCCGTCATAACCAGTATCGGGGCAGGGGGGATCTCTATCGCTATTCGCTCCCTTCATTCCCTCCCATAGAGGGATGCTCCTCGTTCCGGTGATCAGTCCCAAATAAATGCCAGACCAACTTTTTCCTCGTTTCGGGATCGAACTAAACGGTTACGAATAGCGCAAACCAGATGCTAGATTCTTGCATTTGGTGGCGGTGAATCAGCCCGCCTCTAAAGCAGGTAGATCGATTCAAAGCGGCGGTGCGTCACTGTTAAGCGCCTTATTTTGTTGACTCTTGAGCGGAGGAGAATCGGCGACGGATGTCGAATCGGTTGCTTACAAACAAAAATGCGACTGAAATCGCCTGCAATGGAGGGGTCAAATCGTCAGTCTGGTTTGAAGCGTTACGATTCGTCGCGAATCCGGGAAGATTCTTTAACCTTATCCACACTTCGCGCTCACTGCGGATTGCGATCTCGAAGTGTGGTGGACGGAAATCACAGGTTGATCTGCGCCATAGTTAACGATTCAAAGACACGATTTGTACTGGAGATTTCAATATCTTACCACAGTTCACGAAAGTAATCCACAGGAAACCGCCAGACACCCCGCCGTGTCGGGTCCCGCAAGACATTTTTGCATTCCCCAATTCTGAATCCCATATCGTTGTTGACGCACTAATGGATCCCTCCGTACTCCAATTGCACTTCCCCCATCGGTATAACTGGATCAAGACTTGCTGCTCATGACGGCACGGATTTTTATATTGATTTTTCCATGCCGTTAATATATAGTTGACACTTGGCTGTCGGTGGAGTTCCCGTTTTGTGACAGTACCATTAGACATCTTTCCAAAATAATGCCAGTAGTATCGGGATTTATTCACGGTCTTGAGTAACCAAAGGCGCAAATACACAGTCAAGGGATTGAGGGGATGTACCTATATGCCTGTTGCTACCTGTCGCCCCGCTGGGGCTTTGGTGAGTGTGTATTCGGTGTTGCTATACACCTGCCGCCCCTCTGGGGCTATGTGAGTTGATTCAATAAAGCTTTAAACACGCTATTCCGCTGGAGCGAGAGGAAAATCACTTCAATTTTAGCTTAGAACCAGTGGATTATCAATCGTCAGCAACAAGGGTTAATTAGGAAAGATGTCTATTAATGAGATCAATGATGAGACACGATGAATTTTACGATTCGTAAGCTGATTGAACACATCGGCGCCGAAATACGGGACATTGACCTTACCTCTCCGATTAGCCGAGAGACCTTCGTTCAACTTCGTATCACGCTTGCCGAACACGCAGTTCTGGTCTTCCATGATCAACCAATCACGGATGAGCAGCATGTCGCGTTCACGGAAGGCTTGGGCAAGATAGAGATGACGATGCGAAATGACCCTATCGGCGATGGTGGCCCCGTCGGTGTTCTTACGAACCTTGATGAGAACGGCGAACTCATCTCACCTGATGACCCCCGAATGGTGTATCACCAGGGCAACGGACTTTGGCACTCGGACGGTTCGTTCAAGCGCGTACCGTTGAAGGGCTCACTGTTGGTGGCAAAGGTTGTGCCTCCTGAAGGCGGCGGGACCGAATTCGCCAGTCTCTGCGCCGCCTACGCCACCTTGTCCGAAGAGAAAAAAGCGAGTCTTGAAGGCCTTGTCGCAGAACACAGCTTGGCGCACTCACGCGATCAGATTGCACCGAACCTGATGAGCAACGCCTTTTTGGAGGAGACACCGTCGCAGAACCAAGCCTTAGTGCGGACAATTCCGGAAACGGGGAAAAAGGCTCTTTTGGTGGGTTCTTATGCGACGCACATCATCGGCTGGCCCCTTGAGGAGGGCAAAGCGCTACTAAAGGAATTGTTGGATTGGTCCACCCAACCGCAGTTTGTCTACCGCCACAAATGGCGCGCGAATGACCTCGTCGTGTATGACAATCGCTGCTGTCTGCATCGCGCACGACCGTGGGATGGGCACAAATATGCGCGTGTTCTACACCGTACTACACTTGCTGGGGACGGCCCCACGACAGCTTAAGACAGGACCGCAACGAGGAATCTCGGAATTAATCACAACCCCTACTATGTCTCGTGCATCACACCAAAATAAAAATTGTAACTGGAGAAAACCATCATGAGTCTTAACCACCCGGTAAAACCGACCGCAGAAGAGATGGCAACGACGAAAGAGTGGATCGCTTCAAATCTCGGACGAGAGGCAACTGTTCCCCCGTTCTCCTTCAAGTACGGAAACAGAGCATCAGTTGATTTTCTCAAGGATTGCGAAATCGAAGACTCCTCCGAGGAGTTGGATGAACACCGCACCCGGCGGACGCTCACATACACGGATCCGCAGACGGGTTTAGAACTGCGATGCGTGGCAATCGAATACAACGATTTTCCCGTTGTCGAGTGGACACTATACTTCAAAAACACCGGAAGTTCGGATACCCCTATTCTTTCAGACATCCGTGCCTTGGATATAGACCTCGATTTTCAGGGAGAAGGGAACGATGACGACACCGTACTACATCACTTTGCTGGCGGATTCGCCGAAGCGAGCGCTTACCAGCCCTTCCAGACAGTGATGGCACCCGGTACAAGCAAGCGTTTTAGCGGTGCCGGAGGTCGTCCGACAAATTCGGACATGTCGTATTTCAACATCGAAGGCAGGAAAGATGAAGGCGTCATCCTGGTTGTCGGGTGGTCTGGACAGTGGTCCGCCGACTTCGGTTGCAGTTCGGATGGGACATTGCACGTCACCGCCGGTCAGGAACTGACTCACTTTACCTTGCACCCCCAAGAAGAGGTTCGCACGCCGCTGATGGTGCTTCTGTTCTGGAAGGATCGGGATTGGATCGATTCGCAGAACGTCTGGCGACGGTGGATGATGGAACATAGTATGCCCAAACCCTACGGTAAACTTCCCGAACCTCGCGTGCTCGGTTCAAGTTATAGGGTGTACGGCGAGATGGTGAACGCAACCGAAGAGAACCAAATCATGTTCATCGATCGCTATATTGAAGAGAACATCAAGCTCGAATATTGGTGGATGGACGCGGGCTGGTATCCCTGCGACGGCGGTTGGGGAAACGTGGGCACGTGGGAGGTGGATACGAATCGATTCCCGAGAGGATTGCGCGCCATCAGCGACTACGCTCATACCAAGGATGTGAAGACGATGGTTTGGTTCGAGCCGGAGCGTGTATCCGCGAACTCCTGGCTCGCCGATAATCATCCCGAATGGGTATTGGGCGGCGCGGAGGGCGGACTGCTAAATCTCGGAAATCCGGACGCATGGGACTGGTTAACCAATCATGTTGATGATCTCTTGACCCAGCAGGGCATTGATGTCTATCGACAGGATTTCAATATGGATCCTTTGGATTACTGGCGCGGGAACGACGCGGACGACAGACAAGGCATCACCGAAATTAAGCATGTGACCGGGTATTTGGCATATTGGGACGAGTTGATTCGCCGCCATCCAGATATGCTTATCGACACCTGTGCCTCCGGCGGACGGCGGAACGACCTAGAGACCCTGCGCCGCGCCGTACCGCTTTGGCGAACCGACTACCAATATGAACCCGTGGGAGAGCAGTGTCAAACCTACGGCATCTCCTTCTGGATACCCTACCACGGTGGTGGCAACGTCGCCGACGCGAGCGCCGACTACGGTGGAGAAGGCTATACGTCAGTCGAGTCGTACGCATTCTGGAGCACCTGTTATCCGAGCATAAACAGCGCAATCGACATACGTGTCAAAGACATTGACTACGAAGGGCTGCGAAAATTGCACCGGCAGCGGCGAGAGATGGTAGATTACTATTACGGTGATTTTTATCCACTCACCGACTACAGCTTGGAGACGGATGCCTGGATAGCGTGGCAGTTCAACCTGCCGGAGTCGAGCGATGGAATGGTACAAGCGTTCCGCCGACCCGAGAGTGAGACCGACACATGCATCTTCACCCTTCATGGATTGACACCGGAATCCAACTACAGACTAAGCACATTTGACCGCGACGGAGAGTTCATAATGAGCGGGGCAAAACTGATGGAAAGCGGCTTGGAGATATCGATCACGGATTGCCCGGGCGCGGTGGTAACATCATATAAAGTGGTAGACTAGCACGTTCCATTCCCAATCCTAAGAACCGAGTTCTACGTGAAGCGAGGAATTATGTCCCTGGAGCCAACATCGGAAGAAATGACGGCCGTAGATACATGGATCGAGTCACATTTCAGTCCCGAGCCGATGCAACGTGCATTCTCCTTTGTTTTCGATGGGCATGATTCCGACGATTTCATCGGGAGTTGGGAGTCCGAGTATAGCGAAGAGGCGCTTGATGAAGAACGTACCGCACACGCGCTCACGTTCACGGATCCCGCAACACGCCTCGAAGTAAGGGTAGAGGCGATTCGTTATCACGACTTTCCCTCCATCGAATGGGTTTTGAACTTCAAGAATGGAGGCGAAACCGATACACCAATCTTAGAGCAAATCCTTCCGTTAGACACGAGCCATCCTCTCGCCGAAGAATCAGTCGTCTTGCATTATTCCAAAGGCGCTCTCTGCTGCATCGACGATTTCGCGCCGGTAGAAAAGCCGCTTGGACTAGAGGAACAGGTACAGCTCCAGCCCGGCGGGGGCAGATCGTCCAGCGAGATACTGCCATTCTTTAACATTGAGTCGGGATCGAAGGGAATCGTTACGGGAATCGGCTGGACCGGAGAATGGAAAGCGAGTTTCTGCCGGAAAGAAGAAGATGTACTTCGGCTTCAAGCGGGCATGGCGTTAACGCACCTGAAGTTACATCCGGGCGAAGCTATCCGAACACCGCGGATTCTAATGTTATTCTGGAGCGGCGCCCGCATCAGAGGAAATAACATGCTCCGTCGATTTATCCTTGCGCACCACCGCCCCAAACCGAGCGGCGAACCTCTCAACCTGCCCGTTATCCTCGCTGACTGGGGAGGCAAATCAGCCGCCGAACATCTCACGAACATTCAACGAATCATCGATCACGAACTACCCATCAACTGCTACTGGATTGATGCGGAATGGTTCGGCACGGGGTCATGGTGGAGCATGCCCGGAAATTGGGAGGTGAAGAAAGATCTTTATCCCCAAGGATTCCGACCGATCTCCGACACGTTGCATCAATCCGGGAGGCAATTCCTGCTTTGGTTTGAACCGCACCGGGTGTGTAAAGATACACCGTGGTCTTCGCTCAAAGAGCGTCCCAATTGGCTGCTGGAACTTGGAAACGGAGAGGACAACTACAAACAGTGGAAAACAGGCGGTTGGCCCATCCCACACGACGATCCCAAATGGATAATCTGTGAGAGCCGGCGCAGCCAAATGAGCGCCGACGAATTGATGTTTAACATGGGTGACCCCGAAGCGCGAGCGTTCTTGACCGATTTCATTTCTGATCGGATTATTGAGTTTGGACTAGATTGGTATCGGGAAGACGCAAACATCGCTCCGTTGGAATACTGGCGGCACGCCGACGCTCTCGACCGGCAGGGCATTACGGAGATTCGTTATATCGAAGGGCTTTATGCCTTATGGGACGAACTGATTGGGCGTCACCCTCATCTAATGATAGATAACTGTGCGAGCGGAGGAAGACGCATCGACCTCGAATCGATCAGTCGCAGCACCGCACTGCATCGAACGGACTGGGTGCACGATAGCATCCACGCCCAATGCCACAGCTTCGGCCTTTTCCAGTGGGTACCGCTGCACCTGCCCGGGCGCGGCGCCGTTCTGAAAAAGGGAAATGAATACGAATTTCGCAGCGTTATGACCGCAGGATTGACGACTCAGTTGTGGGAGGAGGCGGACGGCGATCACGGCGATGACGCGAGACGTTTGCTTGAGCAATACCTCGATATCCGCAAGTTTTATTACGGCGATTATTACCCCTTGACGCCGTACAGCCAAGACATAGGTGTTTGGCTGGCGTGGCAGTTCAACCTTCCCGAAGATGGGGAAGGAATGGTACAAGCGTTTCGCCGCGAGGAAAGTGTCTACGAATCGGCCCGACTGTATTTGCACGAGTTGGTTCCTGACGCGCACTACCTATTGAGAGACGTGGACGCCGATACCTCAGGCGAGATGAGCGGGCGTGAACTGATGGAAGATGGCTTGGTTGTACAGATTTCCGAGAAACCGTACGCAGCAATAATTACCTATAAACAGGTCGAATAAACGGGGAGTTGCCATATGTGGACGGACGAACTTAGGAAGATCCTTGATGGAGATTTGGAGGAAACCTGCTCCAGTCTTCCGCTTTCATTCAGGTACGCAGGTGCTCAATATAAATCTCTGCCGCAAACTTGGGAAAGCGTCCAGGAAGAAAAATCATCCAACGCCGACCAATGTCAGATTACGAAATCTGTTAAAGATGCAAACACGGGGCTTGTGGTAACCTTGGAAGTCACCGTATATCGGAGCTTCCGCTGCGTGGAGTGGGTTGTCTATTACGAAAATCGGCGCGATGTCGACACGCCCATTCTGGAATCGATTTTGCCGCTTGATGCGGATCTTTCAGCAAAATCTAACGAACCGGTAACGCTCCATCAAATCCATGGTGACGCGTGTAACGAGAAGAGCTTCTTGCCGTTTCAAACTCGGTTGTATGCCGGTGAGAAGGCAGCGTTTCAACCTACGGGCGGCAGATCGTCCAACACCGTTTTCCCGTACTTCACAATGGAACATCGGGACGAGGGCGTGATTGTCGCGATCGGCTGGACGGGTCAATGGAAAGCCACGCTATCGAGAACGCAGCCGGGAAGTCTAAACCTTCAAGCCGGAATGGAACACAGCCACTTCCGGCTTCACCCCGGAGAGAAGATTAGAACTCCCAGAGTTCTTCTAATGCCTTGGTCTGATGGACTGGAGGGGACGCACAATCAATTCCGCCGGCTGATGTTCGCGCACTACGTCCCGAGAGTCGGCGGCGAGTTGCCCGATGTTCCGATTGCGGAGAACAACTTTGACGTGTATCACAGCCACCCGACCTGGCCCACCGAGGCCGGTCAACTTGATTTCGTCGACAAGGTTGCGCAGTGTGGGATTGACACCTATTGGCTGGACGCGGCGTGGTTCGAAGGTAATTTTCCTCGCGGGGTCGGTAATTGGTTCGCCAAACCGCGGGAATTTCCGCGAGGGCTGAAACCGATTTCAGATGCCGTCCATGAGAACGGGATGCGATTCCTGGTGTGGTTTGAACCGGGGCGTGCGCATGAAGGAACCGAGGTCTGGAATGAGCATCCTGATTGGGTGCTTCGGTTGCCGGATCAGGCTAACGGTGTTTTCAATTTTGGGATTCCCGAAGCGCGGGGTTGGATGACGGAACGAATCGGGGGGTTGATTGACGAATTCGGGATAGACATCTACCGCGAGGATTTCAACCTTGACCCACTTGAGTATTGGCGCGCCGTGGACACCCCGGACCGGCGGGGGATAACAGAGATTAAGTGGGTAATGGGTTTCTACCAGTTCTGGGATGATCTGCTAAGGGCTCGTCCGAACTTGATAATCGACAATTGCGCGAGCGGCGGTAGGCGAATCGATCTTGAAACCTGTATGCGCGCCATTCCGATGTGGCGTAGCGATACCAGTTGCGGGCCCGGTCATTCGGATTGGCATCAGGTGCAGACTATTGGACTAAGTTCTTATATCGTATTGCATCTCGCCTGCACCCATAGCCACGAGACGTATGACTGCCGTAGCTCCGCCACCATCGGGGGCGTGTCACAGTGGCAGTTGTTAGACCTCGATTTCCCATTTGAATTGGCGCGGGAAGCAACGGCTGAATTGAGAACCAATCGCCCCTACTGGTTGGGTGATTTCTACCCGCTAACCGAAGCTTCATATTCCCCTGATGACTGGCTAGCGTTTCAGTTGCACCGGCCGGATTTGAACGAGGGGATTATCCTAGCCTTTCGCCGTGAGAACTGCACGTCCTCCTCGCTTCGAGTGTCGCCGCGGGGACTAAATCCGGATGGGAATTATTCAATCACCTTGAGCGATGAATCTCGCAGCCGGACCAATCGTCAGCTAACCGGAGCAGAAATACTCAAGGGCTTGCCGCTTGATATATCCGAACCCCGGGCAAGTCTTCTCGTGACATATCGAGGAAGTTAGGGACACGTCGATGGTGTCTCCCGACTGAGTCCTTGGCGCGTAACAAGCCGCTTTCCAAACCGAAAAAACGACGGGCATGCCGGTGACAGACACCACATAAATTATTCCAAGGAGAATAGTTTGCCGCTTCAGCAATCTACAGAAGAAAAGAATAAAGCACAATCGTGGATGGATTCCCACCTTACAAGGGAAACCCGTCCTCCTTTCTCATTCATGTATGATGGCGACCCCTCCGCCAGCCTTTTCACAACATGGGAATCCAGCAATGAAACAACGCACCATGACGACGCGAAAACTGAGGGCATTCTGACTTACAGAGACAGAAAATCCGGTCTTGTTGTCCAGTGCGAATGGGAATTCTTTTCAGATTTCCCTGCAGTGGAGTGGGTTGTCACGTTCCGGAACGAGGGCACCGCGGACACTCCTATCCTGGAGGACGTGCAGGCGTTAGATGCGGTCTTCACTCGCAACGAGGAAGACGAGTTTATCCTTCATCGCGCCTTGGGCAGTTCAGCCTCCCGGGACGATTTCGCTCCCATTAGCGATGTATTGCACCCCAACACCAAGATTGAACTTGCACCGGTAGGCGGACGATCCTCAAATACGCGAGCGCTTCCGTTTTTCAACATTGAAATGACCGGCGGCGGCGTGATGCTTGGGATTGGATGGTCAGGCCAGTGGTCGACCAACTTTCAAAGAGACGATGCGAAAAGCCTGAAGCTGCGTGCCGGCATGGAGTTGACGCATTTGAAACTTCATCCGGGCGAAGAAATTCGCACCCCCCGGATACTTCTGCTGTTCTGGGAGGGCGAAGATCGCATGCGAGGCCACAACCTGCTGAGGCGTTTCATCCTGGCGCACCGGACTCCACAGCAGGACGGGAAGCCGGTGACGACACCGTTCTCTGCCAGCGGCTCTCCACTCAATGAATCGACCGAGTCCAATCAGATCGCCTTTACCCAGCGTTACCATGAGTTGGGACTAGGTGTCGAGTATTGGTGGCTTGACGCGGGGTGGTTTGATGGAGGCTGGCCCAGCGGTGTTGGGACTTGGACGATTAGAAAAGATCATTTTCCCAACGGGCTAAAACCGCTGTCGGATGCCGCCGAGGCTGCTGAAATGAAGTTTCTTCTCTGGTTTGAGCCGGAGCGTGTGTATCAAGGGTCATGGCTCGATACGGAACACCCCGACTGGGTTCTTAAGATTCCCGATAACCCAAACGGATTGTTAAACCTGGGAAACCTTGAGGCGAGACGTTGGCTCACAGATCACATTTCCGGTATGATTACGGACCAAGGAATTAGCGTTTATCGCCAGGATTTTAATATGGATCCGCTGCTCCATTGGCGGGCGGCGGACGCCCCGAATCGTCAAGGAATGACTGAAATCCGACATATCGAGGGCTTATATGCGTTCTGGGATGAACTACTGAATCGACATCCAGGCTTAATCATCGACAATTGCGCCAGCGGCGGACGGCGCATCGATCTTGAAACTACCTCCCGAAGCGTACCGCTCTGGCGAACCGATTACGACTATTTTGAACCGAACGGATACCAGTGCCATACGTATGGACTGCACTTCTATCTGCCATGCAGCGGTACCGGCAGCAACAACCCGAATTCCTATGCATCGCGCAGTGCGATGAACAGCGGGTTTGTTCTTGGCTGGGATGTCCATTCCCCGCACTTACCGATCGAGATTGCCCAAAAAACGGCATCGGAATATAAACGAATTCGCCCCTACTTTTACGGGGACTATTACCCGCTGACATCGTACTCGACGAACTATGACGTCTGGATGGCGTTCCAGTTCCACCGTGAAGACCTGAGACAGGGCATTGTCTTGGCATTTCGCCGCCCACAGAGTCCTTACCTTTCGGCTCGATTGAGACTAGAAGGGCTTGACCCGAAATCACTTTACAAGTTAAAATTTGAGGACACGGGTGATGAGGAGACGGTCACAGGCAGCGCCCTGGGTAACGGCTATGAAGTGACGATTGACAATGCGCCAGGCTCGCAGTTGATCGCATACGAACAAATCTAATTGTAGCACGTAGGTTGGGTTAAACGAAAACACCCGATAAAGCCGAGAATTGGAATTAAATGTGGGGACTTCGTTTTGCTCGATGCTTCCAAATTCAGAGTGAAACCCAACTCAATCCGACCCACGCTCCAGTGTTGGGTTTCACTAGCATTGAGTAGTTTCAATCGGGATCAAATCCCTATATCCAAATGTAATGATTGATATGTTTTATCTATTTGGTTCAACCCAACCTGCGACCTGAATTTGATGCCAGCAAGTAATGCGGATGTTGAATCCGCTCCGTTAGCACTCCTAGGTGAGCATTTTTAGGTTTAGACCTCATCGTGAGTTTACCCCACTACTCCCTGAGAATGTAGAGAATCGCAGGAATGATTCATCACAATCGTGACAATCACGCGAAGAATCGTGTAGAAGAAAGTTACTACGAAACAACCATTAAAGAAGGAGTATCTCGTAAATGGCACCAACAGTTGTAATTGCATATCCCGGATTCGGCGATATCCGGATAGAGGAAGAAATACTCAGCACTATCGACGCAAATGTGTCGCATTTGGGCAACACCGACACGCCCGCTTCGCGCGAAGTCGTAGCGCAGGCTGACGCTCTGATGGTAACGCTTCAACCGGTTCCTGCCGAGCTCATCGCCACTATGGAGCGTTGCCGGATTGTCAGTAGAGTTGGAACCGGACTTGATGCCATTGATATCGATGCCGCCACCAAGCATGGTATTTGGGTGACTTATGTCCCCGATTACGCGGTAGATGAAGTTTCAACGCACGCCATCGCGTCCTTGTTGGCGCACGCACGCGGCTTCCCGCGGTTGCTCGAATCGACTCGCAGAGGCGAGTGGGGAAACAAGGTCGTCGCGCCTATTCACCGACTTCAAGGCCAAACACTCGGCGTAGTGGGATACGGGCGCATTGGTCGAGCGGTAGCGGTTAAGGCGCACGGTCTCGGTCTCGAGGTGAATGTTCATGACCCTTTCCTGGCTTCGCTCCCGCCCGATTCCTCCTATGCGCGATTGGTGGATTGGGAAACGCTGTTGCTCACGTCGGATTATGTCTCTCTTCACGTGCCACTAACGGATGGAACACATCACATTATCAATGCCGAATCGCTGTCACAGATGAAATCGACGGCGTTCCTGATTAACACGGCTCGCGGCGCACTGATTGACGAAGATGCGTTACTAAAAGCGGTAAGATCCGGACAGATTGCCGGGGCGGCGCTTGACGTATTGTCGGCTGAACCTCCGCCGGTAGACCACCCGTTGTTGCATGAAGATCGAATCTGGATTACGCCGCACAGCGCCTGGTATTCGGAAGAATCGATGGAGGATATGCGAACAAGAGGGGCGGAAGAGGTGGTGCGTGTTCTGCAAGGTCAGAATCCCCGCAATCCGGTAAATCAGATCAACTGAAATGGATGATTATCGGAACGCCGGAGAAACAGCACATGCCCCATGACACATCGACTCGGGAAACCGCCGTCACATGGCGTGCGATTATAATCGCTATTCTGCTGATCCCGCTCAATTCCTACTGGATCATGCAGATGGAGGCGGTGTACTATTCCGCTCACTCGACACTCATCGCGCTCTTTTTCAACGTCGTCTTCAATTTACTTGTCCTAATCGGCCTCAATGTCCCACTGCGGAAAATCTCGCCGAACCTCGTTTTTCGCCAAGGGGAACTGGTCACGCTATACATTATGCTGAGCCAATCGGCGGCGCTGGTCGGTCACAGCATGATTCAGATCCTGCCGCCGACCATGGCTGCTCCGTTCGGATTGGCGACGCCGGAGAACGAATGGAGTGAACTCTTCGGACGGTACATCCCCACCTGGCTTGCCATCACGGACCAGTGGACGCTTGATGGCTACATCACGGGGGTAAAAACGGAATCCTCGCTCTACACTGCGCGGCACATCGAAGCGTGGCTGGCGCCCGTACTTTTATGGTCGGGCTTCATCTGCGTGTTGATGTTCGTGATGATCTGCATCAATATCATCATACGCAAGCAGTGGTCGGACCGGGAACGATTGACCTTTCCGATTGTGCAACTCCCCTTCCAGATGACGAATCCCGCGTCCAAACTGTTCACGAATAGGCTGTTTTTGATTAGCTTTGGCTTGGTTAGCCTAATCGGAATGATTAACGGGTTTCATTTCTTCTTTCCCGCCATCCCCTACCTTCGCTTCAAACCGATCGATTTGGGCGCCTTCTTCACGACAAAGCCGTGGGATGCCATCGGTTATATGGCAATAACCTTCCGACCGTTTATCCTGGGGCTCATCTTTCTCATTCCGCTCGATATTGCCTTTTCTTGCTGGTTCTTTTTCTTCTTTTGGAAAGCACAGCTAGTCTTGGGCAGCGCGTTGGGATTGCGGCAACGACCGGAATTTCCGGAGCAGAGCACGGGTGCGTACATTGCGCTTTTCGTCATCGCCCTGTGGATGGGTAGGGGGCATCTGCTGCGGCTGCTCAGATCGATTTTCCATCTTGGAGCGCGAGAACACAGGGACGACGGCGCCTCGGAGCCTCTTCGCTATCGAACAGCCGTGGTCGGGATGATCCTCGGATTCGGCTTTCTCGTGGTGTTCTGCTGGAAGGCGGGTATGACGATGTGGGCGGCGGGAATCTTCTTCGCGTTGTACCTGATGACCGAAATCGGCATCACCCGTATCCGCGCCGAAGTAGGTTCCCCTATCCACGACCTGCACTTTGCCGGCCCGGAATATCTCATGGTTGGCGCCGCGGGTACGCGAAAATTAGGACCGGGAAACCTATCCGTTCTATCCTTCTTCTGGTTCCTCACCCGCGCACACTACAGCGATGTCATGCCCCACCAGCTTGAGGGATTCAAGCTGGCGGATCAATCGCGGATGAATAACCGGCGCGTCCTTTTCGCCATGCTGATTGCCACCGTGCTCGGCACGATTGTCGCGTTTTGGGCGGTTTTGGATTCGGCTTATCAACACAGCGGCGTGATCATGACGTGGGCCGGACTGGAGCCGTTCAAGCGATTGCAGGGGTGGTTGACCTATCCGACCTCGACGGATTACCTAGCCATGGGGTTCTTCGCGTACGGTCTTCTGTTCGGAATCTTCCTGATGGTGATGCGCTGGCAATTCCTATGGTGGCCCTTCCACCCGGCGGGATACGCCGTATCGAGCACCTACGGAATGCGGGATCTGTGGACAATGTTCTTTCTCGGGTGGTTAATCAAGTGGCTGGTTCTGAGACACGGCGGGTTAAAATTGCATCGACAAGTGCTGCCCCTGTTCTTCGGGATGATTCTGGGTGAATTTGCGGTGGGCGGATTCTGGGCGCTTTTCGGAATCGTGTTCAAGACTCAGACTTACAATTTCACGGCGTGGTGGTAACCGGGCGCTTCACTAGCGAGGCTTTTATCATGGGACTTACGCAATTTGCCCGATTCATAGCCAAGGGGGTGTAACGTAATACGTGATGCGTAATACGTAAAAAATCAGTGAGTGTTTGCTTGCTAGTGATTAGTAGTCAGTAAAACCCCTGGGGCCATTGGACAGCCAACGAATAGGATTTCTATGAGATCTCTATCGCCTAGGGATTTCTATCGCCCTCGCTATTCACTCGGTTGATCTATTCGCTCAGTTGATCACTCGTTATTCACTCGCTCAATCTTTCTCCTTCCTAAATTCCTCCAAAGCCATTTTTCCAATCGAATCCCCAATCACATCTCCCGCAACTTCAGCCGCACGATTCAGCAAAATCGTCCGAAGCTCCCGCGTCCTTTCCTTGCTCTCGTGATACAGAATCGTCTGCTTTGATACCCCGTGAAACTTGGCTATTTCGTCAAGTGTTATACCAAGCAGCCGCTTGACGATAATGTCAACCGTATCGAAGTCTGAGATTTTTTGCCCGCCTTGGTTCGCCAATGTGGTATCCTCCATTTACAAGCATAACTACCACCCTTAATTATATTCTATGTTCTCATTATCTTCATTTTAACATTTTTAATAAATTTTAGTATTTTTTGGTTGACAATCGAAAAAACCGTGTGATATACTATCCTCATCACGTTGGAGAAGGGTAATAGAACTGCCATTGACGGCAGCCCTCTTTGCCACAACTTAACGTGTTTTATAGAGTGATTAAGCGTGAATTCCACCGCTTAAAACGAGTCCGCAGGGATAAGCATTGTGGCTTTTACCTGCCAATCTAATTTTCATCTCAGTGAGAAAGAGTGTAGGGACATGTCTTTTCTCAAACGTTATTGGATATACGCTTCTGTTGGTCTAGTCGTGTTGCTCTGTGTAGTTGTGGGCGCGTTCTTGGTATGGCGTGCCAATCAAACTGTTGCGACTAAGACAGTGTACACTTTGCCCAAACCCAACCCGCAGCGCGCCGAAATACTGAAAACGGTTATGACAATACCGCCTCATCTTGGATCCACACAACCGACTCCCACCAAGGACGACGATCCGCACACGTCTTATCACCCAGCCGACTTGCCCGCTCATGCCGCCACCGATGAAGCCGCCGAGCCTTCTAACGATTTGCTCTTATCCCAGGACGACCAGGAGGAGGAACACGAACCGGACTACCCACGGATTCCCGATGGGTACATCGCCGCGGTCACCAAACCTGTCTGGTTGAAGCACCCGGGTTATCAAAAAGGCGACATGCCCGAGATCGAAAACATCGACCGTGTTCTAATCAAACTCTGGAATCAAGGCGAGCGAGGTTTCAAGGGAGGAATGTTCGCGCCGGAATACAACAAGGTGTATCCCATTTACCCCGGCGTCCAGTATGTTGAATGGGCAATCGAGCCATTCCAACACGATGACGGGACCATCGAACATGTCCCGATGATTGTTTCTATCTTCGGTCCCACAGACTGCACGTTTGAACCCCGCGACTTTATCACCGGTGACTGGAAACACAAATACCCGAATCTTAAGTTTGTGGACTACAACGACGCAGGCTATGAGCCCGAAAACTTTCTCAACTAATACCGCTTAAAGGAGATCTATTCATCATGAAAACCTTAACCGCGTTCACCCTACTCCTCTATGTTCTCGCCTTTACCTTTGCTCCGACCGCCGATGCTTGGTACGCCTCGGCTAGTTGCGCCAAGTCCGGTAACGCCGACCACGGTTACATACATCGTGCCGCGGCTTTTGCCGGAAGCTGGGGATTGGAATATGGGACTATGTACGTTGTCTCCGAAGTTGACGAACTTCGGCATAGAATACGATATTGGAACTTGGGGATAAGCATAAATACAAGCACATGGGAGCACGGTCACTCTTCTTTTTCTGCTTATGCCAAAGGTCAGATCAACGGCTGGGAAGATGACCACACGCCCCCGCTGGATGACTCAAACCGATTCTCTACCCGGCGAATAGCCGAAACGGGCATGCCCGCCCCCGCACGACAAGAACTAATCAGAAGGAACGTGTTTGATGAGCGTTCCCCTATTTAGCCAGCATCTATGCGAATGGATTATCAGACTAGTCGCAGCGATGACATTAGGTTATCTTTGGGGCAGGTTCTTTCCAAGATTTCCCTCCTTCTGTACATCCTAGCGAGTGTCGTTGTTATCGTGTGCTTATGGCATGTTACCGATAAGTTGGCGCGCTACGCTGAGGCTTGCCTATTTCGTCGCCACTAACACAACGCCCACAGCTCCTGTGATCTGTGGGCGTTCCTTTTTTCAGCTACTGCCCATGTCCACTGGCATTCACTCCGAGCCTACCGATGCCGTCCTCATAGCCCGTTTTCAGTCGGGCGAATCCGGCGTGTTTAATTTACTCTACCGCCGTCACCGCGATCGGATCGAAGGCGTGATTTGTTCCATTGTCGCCGACCCAGACGATGCATTAGACCTCACGCAAGAGGTATTCCTTAAAGCCTATCAGCGTCTTGACACCTTCAAGCAGGATTCACAATTCTACAGTTGGCTCTACCGCATCGCCATCAACCAGTGCATCGATTATATGCGCCGGCAGGCGAAACATCGCGTTCTGAGCGACGAGCCTTTCTGCGAGGAAACCTTCCACACAAATCCCGTGTCACCCAGCGCAGCTCTTGAGCGCGATGAGTTTCACCGCCAGTTGGATGCCGCACTTCCCGCCTTAACGCCCTGCCAACGCCGCGTTTTTATTCTACGCTACAAAGAGGAGTTGTCGTTGAAAGCCATTGCCCACCGACTTGGACGTTCCATTGGCACAGCCAAGGCTCACCTCTTTCACGCCCGCCGTACCCTACGTCACCAACTCAAAGATTTCTATCGTCCTCCCTATTCGGTCGGTTGATCCATATTTCCAATGTGAGTTATGATCTCCCATCTCCAGCGTTTTCCAGAGCCTTAGCCAATATGCTTTGTATTCTCTGTGCTCTCAGAACCTGATTCACCGCCAGCCGCGTTGGTTAGCCAAGCCTCGATTTGGTAAAGACTCAAACGCTTTGTCCGGTTCTCCTACCAGCCGCCCATCTTTAACCCACTCAAGATCTCGCCCATAAAGGTTTTGAATCAGCAAATCGGTTAAACGCTCGCGCGCATCGGCATGTTTCGGAAATTCGGAGAGATCGTACATCTCCTGCGGATCTTTTTCGAGGTCGAAGAGTTGAACGCGGTTGCCGGTCGGGTACCAGATCAGTTTGTACTGTTCGGATCGAACCATCCGCATCGCTTTGTCGTCCTCATGGTGTTCGCAGTACAAATGATCGCGTTGCTCGTTCGACGCCAACGAATACCCTTCCACTGTCTCCGGTATTGTGATACCGCACAGATCCAACAGGGTGGGCATCACATCGCGCAGTTCCGCCAGACGGTCATCCCTCCGGTGATGTCCGATGTGATCGCAGCCGGCTGTCGGCATGAGAATCATCGGGATTCTCGCGGACCATTCAAACATCGGAGGTTTCGCCCACAGGTTGTGGTTGCCGAGCATGTCGCCATGATCCGAAACCAGCATGACGATTGTACTGTCCAGTATCCCCTCTTCACGCAGCGTTCCAATCATAAGCCGAATCTGGTGGTCAATATAGGTGCACTGTGCATAGAATCCCATCCGAGCCAAAGTCGTCTCGGTCGAATTCGGGGCGGAGATTTTGTCGATGTGCAACTTGAGCGCGTAGGGAAGGGCATCGAAATCTTTTGCCCAGTCGCCGACGACCGGTTCGTCTACACCGAGGCGTTGATACATGTCGAAGTAGTCGCGCGGCGGAGTGACGGGTGGGTGCGGTGTGATATACGAGCAGTACCAGAAAGCCGGGCGGGTGGGATCGCGGCGCTGGATGGTGTAACACATCTCGCGCGTCGTCCAATTGGTCGGGTGACAGTGCTCCGGCAAGTGCCACGGACGTGTCGAGTATTCGTTGCTGCTCATCCCGTGAGCAAATTCGTGTCCCGGGTAGCCCTCCCGCTTGAGAAATCGCTCAAAATCGTCCTCCATGCCACCGAATTGATGTCTCCCCTCCTCACAGAGAATAACTTCGTCAAAACCGATACGATTACGTTGCGGGTATACGTGAAGCTTTCCCACCGCATAGGCTTGATATCCCGCGTCACGGAAAGTTTGCGGCATTGTCGGTAGATTGGGATCCATCGGAAGGTGTTCATTGAAAACCCTGTCCCCGTGGGTTTTGGCTGTAGTGCCGGTCATCAACGCTCGCCGCGCCGGGATACAGGTTGGTGTTGCGGTATAAGCTCGCGTGAAGCACACGCCATTGTCCCCAAGTTCGTTGAGGGTAGGCGTCAAAATCCGCTCATGCCCCATAGTCCCCAACAGCGGTCCGGGCCAATGATCGGTACAAATAAGCAGTACATTGGGTTGTGCCATCGGTTTGGTCCTTCCCGAGTTGCCCATATTTTTGTCGTAGCAGGTGGCGCAAACGCTAACAAACTTAACTAACCTAAGCTGCCACCTTTTGTAGCACGATCGGTTAGATTGTGCCCGAAATCCGCACACTGACAGTTTGCGCTACGAATTCTCCGCAATCGATTGACGATTCTCAGTGAAAAGTGGAGGTGAATGTCAAAAATCTTGTAAGTGGCAACTTGGTTTAACTAATGTTCCACCCAGTGTCGGAAGAGTGGCTTAACGTTTGCCGGGAGCGCTTCGTAGACATGGAGAGGAACCGGCAAGACTACATTCTCTCGTCCACCATCCGTCTTCGCTCCACGGAACCGGGCTTTAATGCGTCCAAGTTCAGCCACCAGGGCGCGTATCGTACGACGAGCCCGACCCGCGGTTCGCTACTGCGATTCACCGCTGCCGCGTGCATTTGCGGGTAGGTTGATATGGGTAGTTGTGAAGGAGATGCGCACGTGCGGTCCGAATAATGCCTTCGCTACGCCCAAAATACGCTCATCGGCGAGATAAGGAGCAAACGACTGATTGAACGCTAACAACCCCTTGCGGGCTGCCACGCCTTCTGTCCCGGTCGTGATTCCGTGCGCGTATGTCGTTTCTTCAAGACTCTTGCGTATGGGGACGATTTGGTCTTGAGGGACGGTATCCGGTACCATACACCATCCGTTGAGTCGCAGATTATCCAATACCTCTTCAATCGTCATCGCAGCTCCAACACGTGCCAAAACAGACGGCTTACCCACCCATCTGCTTGCTGAAGGCGATAGGCGAATCAGCCCGGACGAGAAAACTCTTTGGGCCAATTAAATCGGCAGCCTGTTCCCGGCTGAAGCGTTCAAGTGCCTGCTCTTGGGTATAGCAATCAACGCGTAGTTCGAGAGGTGGAGGCACCTTGAACGGCTCGAACTCATCTAACCGTTGAAGCGCCACTTTGGTTTTCTCACGAATCAGATCATCTGCGTCGGCGGGATGGAGCGAGATCGCCCAGTGTGTTCCCAACCCCTTCTTGACTGGGGCTACCTCCACGTTTCCTAACCATGCCAGGGCTTCTTGACAACCCGCCTCATCTCCGGACACCATAACCACAGGCACATCAAAGGTTCCAAAGATTAACGCTTCCATGGCAATTTCTCCAATACGCTTGCCGTTTAGCCACATGTTCTCGATTGCCAGTGAACTGAAGGTATGTGCCATTACACCATCCTCAACGCCCGCCATAGCGTGGTGGCCGAGCAGAACGACCGCATCGAAGCTAGCATCGATAACACAGTGTAAGGGAGCGCCTCCCAATCCAATACGTATGCCGCGCGGGAGCTCGTCGTAGTGAAGAATTAGCCCGCCAGGGGAAACTCCCCTTATGAAACCGATGTCTTGAACCACGATTTCAGTGGCGCCGGCCTCACGTGCACCCTCTATTGCCGCCGTTGTTTCCTGCGTTGCTCGCTTGCGAATATAGTCTGCCTGCCAAGGCCCATAGACATTCTTGGGGTCTTCCTCGCGTGTAACACATGCTTGACCTTCGCTATCCGTGCCGATGTAAACCTTCATCCCATAAACTCCAAGTGCATGAGGTAGTGAGACATGGGGCAATCATTTCTATTCTATGTTGCGTATGGTTCAGAACTCATGGCGCAGTACACGCCCCGGCAAGGTTCCGGTCAGACCCCCGTCCTTCACCACCGGTACGCCATTGACCAGCACCCAGTCCACGCCGACGGGCGGTTCTATCGGGTTCTTCCAGGTCGAGCGGTCTGAAACGGTTTTCGGATCAAAGACAACCACATCCGCCGCCAATCCCTTTGCAATCCTTCCACGGTCCGATATGCCGAAGCGTTCCGCCGGAAAGCCGCTCATTTTGTAGATGGCTTCCTCCAGTGAAACCAACTTGCGTTCACGCACATAGCGCGCGAGGTACTGCACGAAACAGCCGTGTCCGCGAGGATGAGGGTGAGGTATATTATAGACCCCATCGCTCGCTATCATCATTCGAGGATGCACCGCCGTCTGATCGAGTGTCGACTGAAATTTTTCACGCGGCGTCTGCCACGGGAAGATGAGAGTCTCGACACCGTTTTCTTCAACCGTAAGGTCGTAAGCAAATTCAACCCACGGCTTATTCTCGCTCTTCGCCGCTTCCGCGAGCGTCATACCGATATATCGACCGGACGCCGTGTATCCGACAATTTGATCGCCGCGCTCGCCCAGGCTTTTTTGGAGATGGGGTAGGGACGCTTCTCGTGTTTCAGGCCGCTTCAGAACTTCCATCCGCTCTTCCACGTTTCCGTCTTGAAATCTTAACGGCAACATCATCGCGAGGTGTGTCATACCTGCCGGGTAGAGATAGGATTCAAACGTCAGGTCGATATCTTCTCGATCCACACGATCCAGCAATTCCGCAGATTCCTCATCGACGCGCTCATGCGAAATATGAACCGGAATCCCGGATTGCTTCGCTAATTCGATAGTTTCTTCCCAAGCTTTCTTTCGACCAATCTGCTGGTAACGGATATGTGCGGCGTAAATCGCGCCGTAGGAGCCGGCAAGTTTTGACAATGTCACAAGTTCCCTAAGGTCTGCGTGTGCGCTAGGTTGATAGTCAAGCCCCAGACAGAGACACCCCGCTCCCGCCTCCAACCATTCGCGCGTAGTTTCCTCCATGCGCGCCAACTCCGCGTCGGTTGCCGGCCGCGGCGCCCAGCCCATCGCCTCCAATCGCACCGCGCAGTGGGGCACCTGTGGATAGAGGTTCGCGGGAATGCGCCCCGTGAAAATACCCAGATAATCCTCGGCGCACTCCCAATCGAAGGAGAGTTCTGCGTCCCCATACGCAAATTGAGTGTAGTGCCACAGCTCCTTAATCAGCTTGGGAGGCAGCGGCGCCCATCCAAAACCGTCGGGTGCGCTCAATTGCGTCGTGACCCCCTGACGAACACTTCCCATCTGGTCCCTTCCGCCCAACAAAGCAATCTCGGAATGAATGTGAACGTCGATGAACCCCGGACTGACGGCTTTGCCCCGCGCATCAATTGTTCGGCTTGCGTGTGCGTCGTCAAGTTCGCCAATGGCGGTGATTTCGTCCTGAACGATCCCGAGATCTGCCGGAAACGGCGGCCGTTGGCCAGTGCCGTCAACAACTGTTCCCCCTTGGATGATAGTGTCGAATTGCATTGGGTACTTCCTTTGTATCAAAGATTTAGATAGAGAACGTAAATTGCCGCCGGTTGCCGCATATACTCCGCTATGCGCTAATACCGTAAGAGTTTCCTATTGCGGACACTTCTTATCCTACGGACTCGGTTTGATAAGGTTCAATCCACTTCGGATCGATTTCCATGCCAAAGCCCGGTGCATCCGAAGGAATCACATCGCCGTTCACGGGCATCGGCATACCCGGAATCGGGCACACTTCGTCGAGCGGAATACCGGGATCGGACCCCAACCAGAACTCTGCCATGGGCGATTCGGGCATAGCGATTCCGAAGTGCTGTCCCCAAGGCGTACCGGCTCCCGTGTGCGGGATTGTACTAATGCCCGCAGCTTCCGCAATGGTGTAAATCTTGATGGCTTCGGATAACCCGCCGCACCACTCGATATCGGGCTGCACGATATCCACCGCACGATTTTCAATAAGCTGTCGGAACGGATGACGCCTGTGATGATGTTCTCCCGTGGCAAGAGGAATCCATGTAATGGCACGTTTCAGTTCAATATGGCCTTCCAGATCGCTCGGTATTAAGGGTTCTTCCAACCATCGCAATCCGTATGGTCTCAGCCGCTCAGCCAATCGAAGTGTAAATTCGACATTGAAGGACATCACCGGATTAAACATCAACTCGGCGTTTGGTCCGACCTCCTCCCGTGCATTGGCAATTTTCTCCTCCAACACGCCCAACCCTTCAGCACCCATCTCATAAGTCACGGGATTGCTGACTTTGAACGCCCGGAACCCCAACTCTTTCGACCAATCGAGGTCGTCGGATGTAGAGTAGAGCGCCACCTTTTCTCGCGACGGGCCGCCGAGTAGTTTGTACACCGGCTGCTTCAGAAGTTTTCCCTTCAAATCCCACAGAGCCAAATCGACACCGGACTGTGCTATAGAAGCGATTCCGCTTGCGCCGAAGAGTTGCGTGGAACGCCACATAAGGTCGTTCAAGAGTTCGAACGCCATCGCGTCTCGTCCTTCGAGCAACGGTGCAAAATGTGAATCAATCAACGCGGCAACAGGGTCTCCAAAACCGCATCGTCCCAACCCCCACGTTCCATCGTCTGCCGTCACTTGTACCCAAACCGGCGTGTTGAGTTTGGAGCCGGGCGCCGCTGAGTGAAAGCCGGAAAATTCGGGGTATTTGTTAATCGGCAAAGCCCGAGGGGAACGATCGTTCCAACCGGGTCGACGTGCCTTCGACTTTGGAGGCGAATCGGGAATCTTGACGGACACTGCGCGTAACTGTTTTATTTTCATTTAAGGGATTTCTGGATTTGAACTCTACACCGAGCTAGAAATGCCTCGTGTCCACTTATCCGGTTACACTATATTTTTCGCATTATGCAGTGAGGTGCTGGACGCGAACTCAGATTACCAGACTCATTCTATCAAAGTCGGGTGTAATTGTCCATCCCGCATTTGGCACTGGCGACGCTGGACATTTGGATCCGTCGCTGATGTCTCATTCACTGCCAATTCGCCGCCTGCAGATCGTCCTCGAATTTCTGGTTCTTTCGGCATTTATAGTCAGCACCGGTTAATTTTACGCAATTTTTGCACCGTCGATTTGTAGGAGATCAATCGAACGAATAGCAAACGATAGGGGAATGAACAATGACCGCGATAGAGCTCCCATAGAGAATCTCACGCGATAGTAAATCCTGACATACATTCCCCCTAGCCCAACGGGTTGGGAATCCGGTCCCCTGGGTACGCCGATGCATACCTACCGGAGGGGTTAGTCACCTTTTATCTTTCCGACCCGTGCATCGTCCGGTGACCGTGAAATGTCAACAGAACCAGATCTATGGGTCTCTCCACCCAGTGTGTCGGGTCATCAAATCGTCTCCTCGTAGCGCTTCGGTAGATAGCCTTTAACCATCATCCTCTTTCTCCGCGATGCAATCCTCACAAACGTCGTCGGTCCGCTTAATCTGCTCAATCCAGCAAGGGCAAAGTTCGCCGCAAGCGATTCCCGAATCTGCTGTAAATGCCTGTCGCAAACGGTGAAAGGCGTGCCATAAGTTTCTCGTTCGGTATTCCAAATCCTGCAATGAAAATTTAGCGCATCCACAATTCTCCACCCGTGCCTATTGATTTTGCGGTTGTATCACCGTTTGTTGACCAAATAGATGCCGAATGCGATTAGCACGGCACCGGCGATCAGACTTAATCCGAGTTCGTCTCCCAGTAATAGGTGGCTGAAGATGATTCCCGAGATCGGTGTTGCAAAGGCGAAAACCACCAATTTACTTGGGCTATGTTTCTTCAGAATGGATGTCCAGCCGACAAAACAGAATGCACCGACGATAAGTCCTTGATACAGAATGGCGGCAATCACCACAGGCGTAAATGCGTAGCTTGACTGATCCTCCAAGATTAGACTCGATCCAAAGAAGCAGGGCAAGCTAAAAATCATCAACCAGATGAGCAACCGATAAGGGTGAATTGACTGTATTAGACGCTTAGTGACAACCGTCCGAAGTCCGAGAAGGCTTGCACTGATTAAAACGAACAGATCGCCCACGAGATAAGAGTAAGAATCAAGTTGAAAGGCTGGGACAAAAGTGATGAAAACCCCGCAGAATGCCAGCCCAATTCCCGCGACTTTCAAAAACGACAATCGGTCCCCCGGCACCCAAAAATGCGCAAACAGTGCCGTGAAGAACGGAAAAAAGTTTATCATGATTGTCGAACGCGCCGCGGATGTGAAGTGTGTGCCGACATTAAGAGTGATAATTTGCATGACGAATGCTATCCCCAATAGGAAAAGCGGGCCCAACTCCCCGCGGTTTGGACGGATGGACACACGTTGGCTGATAGACCATGCTGTAACCGCTGCGAGCGCGAGCAGGAACCGAAACCCGGCGAGTGCAAGCGGCGGTACGCCTTGCAGTCCAATTTTAATCGATACCGAATTGCCTCCCCAAAGCACCGCAAACATCAGCGCGAAGGCAATCATTTTGGCATTCGGTTGCTCGTTGGGAATCTCGGGACTATTCATCCGCACAGATTATCCATTTCTTGAACCTCTCCTTTTATCCCGATTCGATTACGATAATAGTTACGCAGTTGAATGTTCGAATCCTTGTAGTTTGGCGATTCATCAGCTTTCGTTATCTGTTTCCAGAACGGCAAAAAATGACTAAGTGCCGGATCCTTCCAAAACCAAGGTCCACCTTTGTCCATTTGAGACATCAGTTCAATCTATACATAAGATCAGCGGCTTTGGCTTTGATTCGCTGTTGGAAGTCACGATCCCACCAAGTTGCCCCGGAAGCGAAATCGCCACCTAATTCTACCAACAAATCTCATAGTGGCAGGAATTCCCAATACCCTCTGGGCGCATGTGCATCCGCTTCATGCAATATTTCGGGTGCCCCGGCACACGCACCCCATCGGTGCACCATCTCAGCAATGACAGAGGTTCCGCCGCGCTCTACACCAAGCACAATAATAGGGTGGTTTTTGGCGTTGACCATTCAATGATTAACCTTTAAGTATGGAATCCCAAGCCCCGATAAGATCGGAATTAAGAGACATTTTTGCTTGGGTGAAAACACAACCGATTTTTTCAATATCTGCAAAAATTGGTTTCTCTGGAATAGATGTCAACTCAGGTCAAATACACTCCACGAAAGACTTCTCGCCCCTCTCCTCCTGTTTCCGTTTCATCTCTGCAATTTCTTGGTCTGTCAGACGCTCTTCGTCCGTCACAACGGTCTGTTCGATTAATTCTAGCCTCAATGCTCGATTGGTCAGCCACTCCCAGCGAGTAGCATTGACTGGATGGGGATGTGGATATACATCATCGGGACCAATCTCATCGGCAACGGTATAAAGATAACCGGGAATCACGCCATCATGCTTAACCGTGCCGCCTTCAGACTGAGTGAGCAGTGAAGGACTATGTGAGAATCCTTTCGCCACATTTCTGTTCTGTGTAATCGAACTTCCGCCCCTAAGTATAGTCAGTTTTTGCTGAGAGCCGTGATACCATGTCAGTGTATAGTTGAAGTCTTGCATCGGTCACCTCAAATAAGAAACCAAGTTTTTTCCAAAAACTCGGTTTTTATAATCATATTATTGTTTACGGGCGATAATAGAATTGAAGGTTACGCCTTCACGAGGGGTTAACCTACGGTAGTATTCCAATCTGAATGATTGTTGTACAACTTCAAGGAGTGTCTCCGGTTCCCAAAAAGAGAAAATCGCTTTGGTTCGTATGTATCTTGTTCTAGAATACCTTCAAAATTTTCTCCGCCCCAAAGCCCAAGATACATTAAGCCGTTTCCGTTGAGTCGAGTCGCAATCAGGCTGAAAATGTGACCGATACCCTTCTTGGGTATGTGCAGAAGACAATTTAGCGTATACACCGCGTCAAAAGTTTTGTCAATTTGATCGAGATTGTAGCAATTCAATACTTGAGCGGTGACCCCTTTTCTGCGGTAAGTTTCACCATTGTTGGGGCGTTGTCCACCGCAAGCGCTTGGAACCCTTGAGTTTGAAAGAACTGGGCATCTCGACCTCGACCGCAGCCAATTTCAAGAATCGTCTTTTGTCCTTCAGCCTTCAAGAGTTTTAGAAATTCTGACTGCTCTCGTTTCTTAAATTTGTCGGTGGTGCTAGATTCCCTGCCGTTGGACGCTATTCCCAACGCCCAATGAATCGGGCAACTACGCGCTGAAACGCGTAACTCCCATGGGAATTGCCCGCGCCCGTTTAGAGTAACGTAACTTGCTTAGGACTTACGCAGCGAACGATCAAATTCGCCTGATCCGGGTATAAGGAATAACGATCGTTATTCCCTATAAAGGCTTGGCGCAACATCAAATTGTCGCCAAAATCACCAGTTTGCGTGTTTTGCGTAAGTCCTATTGCTGCTCGTTTGGGTAGAAGTCATCGCGTTTCGCCCTACATCTTGAGCTGCGGATCGAGGACATCGCGCAGCGCGTCGCCCAGTAAATTGAATCCCAAAACAGTGAGGAATATGGCGACGCCCGGTGTCATCACCGTCCAAGGAGCGCGGCGAATGAGTTGCCGATTCTCATTCAACATTGCTCCCCACTCGGGTTCTCCGACTTCGGCGCCGAGACCGAGAAAGCTAAGTCCAGCCGCAATAAGGATCGCCTCGCCCATGCCGAGCGTCGCTTGGACAATCAGCGGTGCTACGCAGTTGGGTAGGATTGCGTTCCAAAGAATCCGAAAGTCACTCGCGCCGATCACCCGTGCCGCGGTTACATAATCCTGTTCGCGTATCTTTAGGACGGCAGCGCGTAATATGCGTGCGTACTGAGGAATGTACACAATCGACACGGCTATTATTGCATTGGTCAGACTTGTGCCCAGTATGGCAACGATTACCATCGCCAGAAGAATACTCGGCAATGGAAGCATCATATCCATGAGGCGCATGATAACATTGTCAAGCCAACCACCGTAATACCCCGCCAGTATTCCCAAAAGTGCACCGGCGGAAATTGACAGTGCCATTGCAATCAATCCAACCTTGAGCGACACTTGCGAGCCGTAAACGATGCGGCTAAATATGTCTCTCCCAACCCCATCCGTTCCGAAGTAGTGATCCGCTGACCATCCCTTAAGTCGTGCCGAAACATCGGCTTCGCGAGGGTCGTGAGTGGCAATCAATGGAGCAAAAACCGCCAAGATCGCGAAAAAGAGCAGAATGGAAGCGCCTACCACGGCAGATTTGTGGCTCGCCAATCTCCGTAAAATCCCTCGTCCACGAATGTTCACGTGTTTTCCCCCATCATGATTCGCGGATCAAAATAGGTGTAGAGCAAGTCTACCACTAAGTTCACCGTCATAAACACGGCAGCCACAAAGAGCACGCCACCCTGAATCGGACGAATATCCCGAGCTTCGACGGAGGCTCGTAACCACGATCCCAGACCGGGCCATGAAAAAATATGTTCCGTAAGTATGGCGCCACTCATCAGGTATCCGAACTGTAGACCGATAATTGTTAATACGGAGATCATACTATTTTTTAATCCATGTTTGAGAATAACGGTCCTCTCGGGAAGCCCCTTTGCACGCGCAGTCATGATGTACGGTTGGTTAAGCACCTCTAGCAAGCTCGACCGCGTCATGCGCGCGATAATCGCCAACGGAACAGTTCCAAGTGTGATAGCGGGAAGTATGAGGTGGGAAACCGTGCTGCGAAACGCGGCAAAATTTCCGGAAAGGAGGGTATCTATTAAGTAGAAGTGGGTGCGGTGCTGAACATCAAGATCTAAGACAGCGTCCAATCGTTGTGAACTTGGTAGGATTGGAAAAGTATATCCAAACAGGAGAATGAGCATCAATCCGAGCCAGAAAATCGGCATCGAGATACCGGCAAGCGAGCCGAACATCGTGGCGTAATCCCAGAATTTACCACGATTCGCGGCCGCAATGATGCCGGCAGCCATGCCAAATAGAGTGGCAAATACCATGGCTGCGATTGTCAACTCGACTGTAGCGGGAAAATGACGTTTAATCTCGTCGACGACCGGCTGTCTCGTCTTGAATGATCTGCCGAGGTCTAGATGGGCAAGATTCCACAGGAATGCGCCGTACTGGTGATAAAGAGGTTTATCGAGACCCATCTCTTGCCGAAGTTCCGTCAACGCCTCTTCCGTTGCTCGTTCGCCCAAGATCGCAAGTGCCGCATCTCCGGGGATGAGATGAACCATGAAGAATACGAGCAGCGATACTCCAAAAAGAGAAAGGAGCATCGAGAGCAAACGCTGAAGGATGTAGGTAAGCAAGGTTGGTCCTAGAATAATGACTTGGCTGCGATGGTGATTGCAAGGTGGATGGTATAAACCTCGTGAGCCGTGGACACCGTTCGTATTCCTTAAGAAATCTCAAAACTGGAGATTAAGCCCTACTTCGATCGTGGTTTTTTGGATAGTCTCAAAATCGGTCAAACCATCCGCGCCTGGTCTCTGCCGGAAACGGTACTCACGGACGATTGCCACTACGACGGGTTTATACAACTCGTATTCCACGCGCACGATGAGCACAGATTTATCATCAAGTCGGAACAAATCTGAGAGAAGACTGGGATCCTCGCTGTCTTGGGCTACAGGATATCCGATGTCGGGTTCACCGAGATCTCGCTTGCCATAGAATGCCCGGAACGACATCTTTTGAATTATTCCGGATTCGGTGATGCCGGCGTATAACTTCGGATAGCTGATATTGTAGTCTTCGAATGCGCCAAATATATGTAGCATCGGGATCGGCTGCCAAGCAAACATGGAGAAATATCCGTATCTTTCCTTCCCTTTGTCTTGGTCTTCACTTAGCCCGAGGAATACGGGAACAGAATCAACAGCCGAAGCTTGGTAGGAATAATCAAATACCGTCGGGATGAACCCTTCGGTGAAAGTACGGTACTCAAATTTGAAGAGCGAGCTGGGAAACGTAAATCCGATTCCGATTGCGTTCCCGGACGGGGTTTCCGGACCTATTGAATATTCGGTGATTGGCTCGATGTTGAGAAACGCCAGTTCATCGTAAAGGTCTAATCGGAACAGGTCATTCTCGATAAGCGGGAATCCAACATCGACGCTCAATGCTATTAATGGATCTTCGTCTACGGTATGATCCTCGCCGGGAGTTTCGTCATCGGGAATAATATCAGGCGTGATGTCGGTCAGGTAGGTCGCACCAAGTTCCAATCCGCTGAGCATTGATGCCGTGTTGATCCCATGCAACGGTCGGAAAAATAGGCGTCCCCCGAATATTCTCGGGTTGACCAAATCATTGATTGCCGATTCGACGCCTATTCTACGCGATTCGGTTCTGAGATTCACTCTCATACCGCGGCGGTCGTAGTTGGAATATCCGGACATGATTAAGCCGCGCCCAATCGTCACAAAACTCAATTCGCCGAGGCGCGCATAGAAAGTGTCGCGTGGCTGCGCATAACGTACGTAACGAATGGCGCGCAGCACCGTACCGGGGTTATCCCACATTTCCGCATCTTCGGCAAGTATCTGATTTTCGCCTTCCCCCGCCTCCGGATTATAAAGTAACACAAAACCGAGTCCGAATCCGACCTTGCCGATTCCGATCTCCGGCTGAATTTGGAAACGAACGAACGGATCGCCATCGATGAATGACAAGCCGCCTCCGGTTAGCCCTCCACTTCCCGTTGCCAATTCCTCAAGATTCGGGGGTCCTTCGTACAATTCGGCAGATGCTCGTCCACGGACGAGAAAAGCGGAAAGGATTATCAATATCCCCATCCAAGCCGCGTGACGAATGCCTCGATTCACCGTTTCTCCATTTCAAGATTTGTCCATGTTGAAGGTATGCGTTTCCTATAACACTGAAACTCGTTTTTAATTTCACTCATTCGGACACAATTCGACCGTCCTTCATCTGGACGATTCGGTCGGCATCCTTTTTCAATCCTTCGTGGTGTGTTACGATTGCAATTGTTGTGCGGTGTTCTTGTCTCAGTTCTCGGACCAGGCTCATTAGGTTGTCGCTTTGGCGGCTATCCAAATTCGCCGTCGGTTCATCGGCGAAAACTATTTTCGGGTTGTTGGCGAGTGCGCGAGCGAAGGAGACACGCTGTTTTTCACCTCCGGAAAGTTGTGCGGGTCGGTGTTCCAGACGACCGCCCAATCCTACCTGCGTCAACAACTCCTCGGCGCGATTCTCGGCTTGATCGCTCTTTTTGCCGGCGAGATCCATGGCGACCATTACATTCTCAAGCGCGGTCAAATACGGAAGAAGATGAAAAAGCTGGAAGACAAAACCAATTTTCTCGCGGCGGACAACGGAAAGGTCCTGAACGGGATGATTAATCTGTTCCCGATCAATCCACAGTTCACCCTCGTTAGGGGTGAGAATGCAACCGAGCAAACTGATTAACGTCGTTTTCCCGCATCCGCTGTCTCCCATCAACATCACCAACTCGCCTTCCCCTATGGCAATGTCGACGCTGTCAACAGCGAGCACGCCCGCCTCGCCTTCACCAAAACGTTTGGTTAAACCTTTTCCTTCTACTACAATCCCCATCAGACTTCTCCCCTCAAATCTCGCCTCTGAATGCGAGCATCGGGTCAACCGCGACCGCCTTTCGCGCCGCAAGATAACCGCTAAAGCAACACACGAGAAAACTGATCACTGCTACAATGATGGATTCGGTCAAATGAATCGAAACAAAAATTGGAGCAACAGCGGCAAATATAAATGACAAGATCAGTCCGCACAAAACGCCAGCGATTGAAATTAAAACAACCTGCTTGAGAATTAACTGCATCACGTACATATTGGATGCCCCGATGGCTTTCAACACACCAATCTCTTGCGTTTTTTCAAGCGTTGTCACGTAGGTAATCATCCCGACGAGGATTCCGGCTGCCAACCATAGCATCACACGCAGAAATGTGACCGCTCTCATTGGGCTAACCACATAGTAGTCGATAATGTCGTCAATCGTCTGTTTCAGTGTACGCACTTCGATTTTCAACGGGGAATACTCAAATTGCCTGGCAACTTTCTCCGGGGGAACCCCTTTCCCGCTCTTGGCAATCATCATATTCACGCGAGGATAGTTCCCAAGCAGCACATTTTGCGCAGTGCGCACGTTCATGAATAGGAGGGGGGTATCCAACACAAACATAAGGCTCTCGACTTTGCCGACGACTTTGAGTTCTTTACCGCCAATAACAATTCGCTCGCCGATTTCAAGTCCCATTTTTTCATCGACAACCACTTCTAGCTCTACTTCAGCCTCCGGGCTATAACCCGCAAACTTGCTCTTGGCAAACATCCGTCCTTCACGCGCGTGAGACGGACCCCCGAGTTTCCCGGGCTGGTAGCCGACGACAATCGCCTTGCTTGGGTTACCTCGAATGATAGGACGCGCCTGTGCGAAAACAAGTGGAGATGCGGAGTGTGGCTCCAAACCGGGCGCAACGTTGAGCGAAGCCATATACTCCTCAATCAACATCGAAAAGCCGATAAACGCGCCCCCCGAACCTTCAGCGGAAATCCAAATGTCGGCGCCCGTCGATTCGACATACTGCGTGGCTTGAATGCGCATTCCGTTCATAATTCCGCCGAGGAAAAGAATGAGCAAAATCAGAACAGTAATCCCGATCGCCGTCAACACAACTCGGGTGCGGCGGTATGCCATATCTTTGAGAAAGATGCTCTTCAAACCGTACCCCTCCTTTAATCTTTCGAACGGTCAACGCATGATTACATGCGACGCGAATGCTTATATTATACTCACAGGAACACTGTAATGCCAACGGATTGTGGTTTCGTTAATGAGCTCTTCTAAGCGTCGTGAATATGTGCCGAATAGTCTACGGACATGGCAATTCACTTAGCGGCGAAAGACGGCGCTATCCGATTGGAAAACCGAAGATTCGGCAGCTCGGCGGTTCGATTTTACCTAAATTGATAATCGAGTCTTGACATGTTATAATCAGAAAGCGTCAACTTTGAGACGCAGAACCGAAATTTCAAGTTTATACCCTTAAGTGCCAGTATACGGCATGAGTTTAATAGCGATGACACCGAACATATTAGCTCCGTGAGACATGCGAATGGAAAACACCACAAATTTCTTGACCCATCTCGAATGCAGCAAGTGCGCTCAAACCTACAATCACGAGCACCCACACAATCTGTGTGAATCTTGCGGCAAACCGTTGTTTGTACGTTACGATTTGGAGAAAGTATCCCAAGCGTGGAGCAAGTCCGCTCTCTTGGAGCGGACCGCCTCGTTTTGGCGATATACGGAACTGCTTCCGCTCATCGACCCCGCTCAGACGGTTTCACTCGGCGAGGTAGTGACGCCTCTAATCCGGGCACGGCGTCTGGGCGATTCGTTGGGGTTGGAGGCCCTCTGGGTCAAAGACGAATCACCTCTCCCCGGCGGCAGTTTCAAGGCGCGCGGTCTGGCAATGGCGGTGTCCAAAGCAAAGGAACTTGGGTTGACGAAGTTAGCCATTCCGTCCGCCGGCAACGCGGCAACAGCCTTATCAATCTACGCGGCGGCAGCCGGGATGGAGGCGAATATCTTCATGCCGAAGGATACTCCGGCGTTCAACCAGAATACCTGCCGCATGGCGGGAGCATCGGTCACGCTCGTTGACGGGCTAATTACGGATGCCGGGAAAATTGTCGCCGAACGGAAGGAGGAGGAAAACTGGTTCGATGTCTCCACGCTCAAAGAACCTTACCGTGTTGAAGGAAAAAAAACCATGGGGCTTGAACTTGCAGAGCAATTTGATTGGCAACTCCCGGACGCCATCATTTATCCAACCGGCGGCGGCACAGGAATTGTGGGGATGTGGAAAGGATTTCAGGAATTAGAGGCGATTGGCTGGATCGACAGTAAACGTCCGCGAATGATTTCGGTACAAGCTGCAGGTTGTGCTCCGATTGTCAAGGCATGGGAGGCGGGGAACACGGAGGCGGAGCCTTGGGTGGATGCACATACAATTGCGGCAGGGCTACGTGTACCGCAGGCGGTCGGCGATTTTTTGATCTTGGATGCGATTCGGGAGAGCGGCGGCACAGCGATTGCGGCCACGGATGAAGAGATTCTGGAGGCGATGGATATCCTCGGGATGAATGAAGGCATCCTTGCCTGCCCCGAGGGCGCGGCAACCGTGGCAGGCCTGATGAAGTTGGTAGAAACCGGACGGATAGAAAAATCGGAAAGAATCGTACTCTTCAATACGGGAGGGTATCAAGTGGAGAGCCACGACCAAACATGCGTTCGGTGATCCAAGATTCACGATTTGTCTGGTCAATTCGGACAATCTCTTGCTATCGTGCGCGGTTGGCGATGGTGCGCAGTGCGCACCCTACGGGGAAAACTGGGAAGTCAATGATCACCTATAGGGAAGCATCCATTCACGATGCCGAGGCGATCGCGCGAACAGAGGCCGCGAGCAAGCAGGCGTCGCTGGTTGGAGTGATCGAGTTCATGGCACCAGAGTACGAACTAGATTACGATCAATTATTGGTAAAGTGGAAAGGGTACATCGAAAAAACCCGAAGTCCGCGCGAGTCCAAGGATCCGCGGGTTATCTTTGCCGCGTTTGACGGTGGGCTCATGGTTGGATTCGCGGCGTGCCACCACACGAGCAAATGGGGCGTGGAAAGCGAACTTCAATCGACTTACGTTCTGAAAGACTATCAACGACAAGGAATCGGGACGCATCTGTTTGAATTGGTGGTGGATTGGGTTAGGTCAGACGGAATTTATAGTATGGGTGTGAATTTGTATTCTGAAAACCCGTTTCGAAGATTTTATGAAAAGATGGGCGGGAAATACCTCAGACCGAGTGCGCTGCTCTGGAAGGACTTGAAGAAATGGACGCTTTAAGGAGCGGGAGGTCTGACCTGCGGAAAAAACGACGAGTGTTTTATACCCAGCATCGGTTAATTTTGCGCAATTGTGCGCCGAAGGTTTGTAGGAGATCAAGCGAATGGAGAGTGAGTGCGATAGAGATCTTCTCCGAATCGCGACGGTCGGGAATCGGAATTCCCTCCTACCATCCGCAAAACTCACGCTCCATTTCTTGGCTCTTAAAATACGCAACTTCCAACAGCGTAGAGTATAACAACTATCGATAGGGTCAATGCCCTTCGGTTCGATTATCGTAATCCGCCGGAAATTCATTCGCTTTAGGCATAAATCCCCACAGAATAAAATAGGCAAAAATCGGAGTTCCTGACAACGGGAACATCAATAGTACGCAGAGTGCCCTTACAATCCAATGCGAAATCCCAAATTTATAGGCAAAACCGGCACAGACGCCTCCGATTAACTTCCTTTCTATAATGCGCACTAACCTCGGGTCTCCGGTTTCGGTTCTTGCCGGCAATTCAGATGGTCCTCGTTTCCCACGAATAACTGCAACGACAATTACAGCGGCAAAAACTAGCACGCTGAATATAATGACGTACCAGAAGAGGAGGATTAAATCAACCAAGAATTCAGGTCTTGAAAAATTCATTCTTACAGCTCCTTTCCCACTATCGCAGCGCCTTCATTTGTGTCAGTGCTTCAGTTGCACCCACTGTAATATGCAGCTGGCTATCACTTGGAAATCTGTTCCACGATGAATCCGTTCCAAACCCAGTGATTGTGCATTTCGGGTTCGGGCAGACGCTCATTCGGTCTATAAATCACCTGTGTGAGATGCCCCTCGGTCAGCTCAATTTCGTAAGTATGTTGGACGGTCTCGTTTCCGGGCGGGATAATCAGTTTCTTAATCATTCGTTTCCCGTTAGCAAGTAAATTCACCTGATGTCCCTTATCCTCCGCCGAACAAAATAAGTTGGTAACGCGATAGATTCCATTCGGCAAGTCAAGCTTGAACGCCGCATCGTGCCTATCCCAAACGGAATCTCGGTAGTCTGGAGGTAGTTCGGCATTTCCCCCGTGATGGCTGTGCGGCGATTGCGTCTTCCAGCCGAATCTGCCCCTGTCGTAGCGTAGATCCCTGTGGACGGCGTGATAGCCATCAGCCGTCTGTCCCTCCGGAGGCTGCATGTCGAACCGAATTATCTTGCGCCCGTCCTCGGTCTCGCTCCAGATGTGCGGGTCGGGGGATTCCGTCCGTTTCCTCCGGAAGAGCTTGAGATTCTTGGTCTCGTGGATGAGGTCAAAATCTCTCCTGAGATCGTCGATGTTTTCCTCGGGCGGAAGTGCCCATACAACAGTGTAATCCTCGCGCCCGCCGTAGGCAGAATGATGCAATCGGTTGATCGGAAAATAGTCAAAATTTGCCTCGTAATTCACCAAATGGCACGCATCGTCTGCGTATACTCCGTATAGCGCGGTTGAATGGACGAACGGCGAAACGTATTTAAGTTTCCCAAATGAGTCGGACTTGCGCCAGTCCTTGGCGCGCACAGTGTAAGTTGTGTGCGGTTCGATGAGGCGTGCTCCCGACACGAGCTCCGCGATCTCCGGGTTGATCCGTGCGATCTCATATGTGGTGCGCCCGAGATGGATCAGGCAGATGACCACCAGCGCCGCGGCAAATCCGTGTCGCAACCATTTCCACATGTTGACGACAAACCATGGAGCAAGCATTAGTAGAATGTAGAAATGTATGCGGTCGTTGATCCAGCCTCCCGGACCAAACCCCCACGGCGCTCTGATGAACATGACCGTGAAAACGACAGTGATGATTAGAAACACGTCGCTCCGGCATACCCACTGCTTTCTGACGATCCGATACACCAACGAAACGAGAAAAGCAATTCCCAAAATCGCGAGCAGCACATGATGAACTCCGATGTGCCAATCGGTGAAGTAGACGATGGACTTAACGCCCAAAAAGTAATCCTTGATCCACTCCATGCCTCTATGGCTACCGTGTTGATGGTCCCTTAGGCTCTTGAGGTAGTAGTCCATTAGAACAAAATACATCGGAATCATGTAGAGTCCGTACCGTATCAGCGGTTTCAGTCCCGCCCAAAATTGTGTGGTTGTTCGCGCCAACCCCTCTTTACGCGTATTCCAGGCCGTTGCGATAGCAGTGCCTCCCCAGAGGCAACCCGCCGCCAATGACATTCCCAACAGCATCAAACCGTAAGAAGCGATATGCGAGAGATACGTGAGAAGGGCGAGAATATAAATTACTACAAGATGCTTTACCCGGATATCATCTTTGTGCCGCCACCAATAGCCGAAGCAGAAAAAGAACAAAGAGGTGCTCAAGGCAAAGTTGTAAAATCCCATGAGGAGAAGATAGTTGTAAGAAAAAATAAACCCGAGCCAAGCAAAGACAAAACCGCGTTTATGCACTCCATCCAGGAAATAGAAAAACGAGACGGGAACGAGGCCGACCGCCAAGGTAAGCAACACTTTCTCGGCAACGATGGGCGGGAAGAGGTAGAGGAAGGCGGCGAGCATGATATGCGACAGCCAATTTGGGAAGATAGTGATGTTTAGCTTCCAAACATCACGCATCGTATAATTTTCGTGCTTGTGATACTCCTTAAGGGTGAGGGCATTGTAGATGTGGCTGGGTCCATCCTGCGATGGGAAGTACGTGAAGATCCATAACGGCAGCAGATGCAGGATAAGCAACAATACAAACAGGGATTTCCAATTAGACATCTTTCCAAAATAAGCACCCATTTGGCTTGATTCTCCGTTATATCCTTTCAACATCTTCTGTTGTAGAAAGGATACCCATGAGTCAATTTGAAAAAGCAGTAAAGTTGTCAGATGATCAATTTCTGCGAGCGGTTGGTATTGACAAGGCAGCTTTCAACCTTATTTTGGAGCGTGTGGCTGCTTACCTCGAAAACCTTCGAGAAGAACGACTGATGAAGAAACGAGGAAAGAAATCGGAGGTGGCATTGACCGATCGCCTTCTGTTGACATTCACCTATATGCGCCACTATCCAACCTTTGCCAGATTAGGCATGGAGTTTGGTATCAGTGAATCTTATGCAAACAAACTCTATCATCAGATACTTGATGTGTTAGTTAAGGTGCTTTCGCTGAAGAACCGAAAGCACTTATTAGAGAGCAATCTCCAAACCATCATCATTGATGCCACCGAGCAACCGATTGAACGTCCAACAAGAAGACAGCGTGCCTACTACAGCGGTAAAAAAAACCCATAAAAGTTCAATTGATTGCATGTTTGGCGATGTTAGAACTATTATCGGTTGTTTGCCGCAAAGGGAGTGTACACGATTTTAGAATCCTGAAGGAAAGCCGTGTAGCGATTTCTCCTGACACTGAGAAGTTGGCTGACAGTGGTTATCAGGGGATAGCCAAACGGTATGCCAACAGTTCAACGCCCATCAAGGCATATCAGAGCAAGCCTTTGACTCGGGAGGCGAAGCAATTCAACCGACGGTTGGCAACCCAAAGAGTTGCCATTGAGCACATCGTTAGACGGTGTAAGATTTTTCGCATTACCAAAGACATCTATCGAGGCAAACATCGCAACTATGGGAAAACGTGGAATGTGATTGCTGCCATTGTGAACCTGAGATATTGCTCGACAAGTTGCCAAACGGTGTAGTTATTCTAATCTCTAAGATTACTGTAACTACATGGATCTATTTTGGAAAGATGTCTATTCATCAATTTTAGCATGCTGTAACCTCTGTCTCCATGCAACGCAGTTTTCGGCATCCGAAAGCGAAATCTTTCCCGCAAGGATATCACGTGTTCTGCCCTTTTAACTAGGGTGTGATGACATTTATGTAAGGCGTGTCTATAATTCGCCGATAAGCCCCTATCGTAGGGGTGAGGTTTCCTCGCCCGGCGGGTTGGGAAACCCAACCACCAACTGAGCGAATAGATCAAGTGACTGAATAAGGACGCGATAGAGATCCCCTACGGGAATTGACCCAATGTAGGACAACTCTTATGGTTGCCCTACATACTGCCTCAAGTTTCAAATGTCAACGGAACCTAGGTTGTGTGGCGTTTTTTTCGACGCGTGACAATAATTCGACGAGAAATACATGACCGTAGGGAGGGTTACCTCAACTCTACAATCTCAGACAATGTGCCGGCCGTCAGCAATTATGCCAAATTGTCTCGGCGCATCAGGACCCAATCTCTAGAAACTTAGAAGGGTTCAATTGGTCAAATGTCAAACCACCCAATCACACGTCGTAATACAGATTCGACTATTGTCGAAAGCCGCAATCATTTGAAGATCTCTTCCACCGTGAATCCGTTCCAGACCCAGTGGTTGTGCATCCCCGCTTTCGGCACACGTTGATTCGGCCTGTAAATGACCTGAGTGAGATGCTCGTCGGTGACTTCAATCTCGTAGCTATGTTTAACGGATTCGTTCCCGGCCGGGATAATCAATTTCTTAATCACCCGATTTCCATTCGCGATTAGATTCACCTGATGCCCCTTATCTTCCGCCGAGCAGAAGAAGTTGGTGATGCGATAGTTTCCGTTTGGAAGGTCGAGTTTGAACGCCGCATCGTGCCTATCCCAGACGGAATCTTGGTAGTCCGGAGGGAGTTCGGCAGTGCCCCTGTGGTGATTATTCGGCGACTGAGTCTTCCAGCCAAATCTTCCGCTCACGTAGCCAAGGTCCTTGTGGACAGCGTGATAGCCTTCTGCCGTTTGTCCATCGGGCGGCTGCATGTCAAAGCGAATGATTCGCCGGCCGTCGGCGGTTTCGCTCCAGATCGACAGATCTGGAGCTTCAACCTGTTTCCGTTGAAAAAGATTAAGGTTCTTGGTCTGGTGGATGAGGTCAAAGTCTCTCTTCAGTTCGTCGAATTTCTCTTCCGGCGGGTAAGACCATGCGACAACGTAATCTTCGCGTCCTCCGTAGGTAGGTTGGTGCAAACGGTTGATTGGAAAATAGTCGTGATTGGCTTCGTAATTTGCCAAATGGCACACATCGTCGGCGTAAACTCCGTAGAGCGCTGTCCCATGATAAAACGGTGTCACGTACTTGATATCCCCAAATGCGTCGGATTTGTGCCAGTGCGGGCCCCGCATGCTGTAGGTCGTGTGCGGTTCGATAAGCTGTCCTCCTGACACGAGCTCCGCGACTTCGGGGGAGATCCGGGCGATTTCATAGGTAGTACGACCAAGATGCACAAGGCAGATGACAATCAACGCTGCCGAAAATCCGTGACGAAACCACTTCCACATGTCGACGACCAACCACGGAGCGAGCAGCAATAGGATGTAGAAATGAATTCGGTCGTTAATCCAACCCCCTGGACCGAATCCCCACGGCGCCTTGATGAACATGATAGTAAAGACCCCCGCAATGACCAAAAACACATCGCTATTTCGAATCCATTGCCTTCGGATTATCCGATACACTATTGTAGCGGCAACTGCAAGTCCGAGTATCACGAGCAACACATGATTTACCCTAATGTGCCAATCGGTAAAATAGACGATTGACTTCACTCCCCAAAAGTAGTCTTTAATCCACTCTATGTCCCTATAGCGGCCACCTTGACCGTTCCTAAGGCTATCAAGGTAATAATCCGCCAAGACAAAATAAATCGGAATCATGTACAGACCGAACCACGCTAGTGGTTTCAATCCCTCCCAAAATTGCGCTGTTACTCGCTCCACTCCCGCCTTTCGGGAAAACCAAACGCCGGCGATAGTGGCGCCTCCCCAGTGGCAGCCCGCCGCCAACGACAGTGCTAACACCAGCAGACCGTACGAGGCTATGTGCGAAAGGTAGGTGAGAAGTACCAGAATGTACAGTACGATGAGATGATTTACCTTGATGTCGTCTTTGTGCCGCCACCAGTATCCGAAGCTGAAGAAGAACAACGAAGTGCTTAGGACAAAGCTGTAAAATCCCATGAACAGAAGATAGTTGTAGGTGAAAATAAAACCGAGCCAAGCGAACACGAAACCACGTTTATGGACCGAGCCAAGGAGGTAGAAGAACGAGATCGGAAAAAGACCAACTGCCGCGGTGAGAAAGACTTTGTCGGCAATCACGGGCGGAAAGACATAGAGCAATGCCGCTAGCACAAGATGCGCCAGCCAATTCGGAAAGATAGTGATGTTCAGCTTCCAAACATCACGTATCAGATAGTTTTCATGCTTGTGATACTCCTTTAGTACGAGCGCGTTGTAAATGTGGCTAGGTCCGTCTTGGGAAGGGAAATACGCGAAAATCCACAACGGTACCAGGTGGAGGATGAGCAAGAACAGGAAAAGGGATTTCCAGTTCATCAATTTCGACATGTTCTGTCCTCTGACAAAATGCCCAATAGTTCTGGATTATGAAGGTGCAAAATCTCGCGTGAGGATTGCATTTCCACGATCAAAAGCCGATATAAGGTTTCGACTTTCAATGCACCCGGTAATCACCGGGAAATTTCCTCCACGGTGAATCCGCTCCAGACCCAGTGGTTGTGCATCCCCGCTTTTGGCACACGCTCGTTCGGTCTGAAGATAACCTGTGTAAGATGCGCGTCGGTCACCTCAATCTCGTAGATGTGTTCAACGGTTTCGTTCCCGGACGGGATAACCAGTTTCTTAATCACCCGTTTTCCGTTCGCAATCAGATTCACCTGATGCCCCTTGTCTTCCGCCGAACAGAATAGGTTCGTCACGCGATATCTCCCGTTCGGAAGGTCGAGTTTAAACGCCGCATCGTGTCTATCCCAGACGGAGTCTCGGTAGTCTGGAGGGAGTTCGGCATTCCCCATGTGTTGACTGTGCGGCGAATGAGTCTTCCAGCCGAATCTTCCGCTCACGTAGTCAAGGTCCCTGTGGACAGCGTGATGGCCTTCTGCCGTTTGTCCTTCGGGCGGCTGCATGTCGAAACGAATCACTCGGCGACCGTCGGCGGTTTCACTCCAGATCGACAAATCGGGAGCTTCAGCCTGCTTCCGCTGAAAAAGTCTAAGGTTCTCGGTCTGGTGGATGAGGTCAAATTCCCCCTTCAGGTCGTCGAATTTCTCTTCCGGAGGGTAAGCCCATGCGACAACGTAGTCCTCGCGCCCGCCGTAGGTAGGTTGGTGCAGACGGTTGATTGGAAAATAGTTGTGCTTCGCTTCGTAGTTGCCCAGATTTGCCGCATCGTCGGCGTAAAGCCCGTAGTACGCCACAGAATGGCCGAATGGCGCGACGTATTTCACGCTGCCAAGCGCGTCGGACTTATGCCAATCGCGGACACGCATTGCGTATGAAGTGTGCGGTTTGATGAAATGCGAACCGGACGCTTGTTCGGCGAGCTCAGGACTGAGCCGAGCCATGTCAAATGTGGTACGCCCGAGATGTAACAGACAGATAACGACCAACACCGCCGCAAATCCGTATCGCAACCACTTCCACGTGTCGGCGACAAACCACGGAGCAAGCATCAAAATGATGTAGAAATGGATTCGATCATTAATCCACGCCCCCGTACCAAACTGCCACGGCGCCCTAATAAACATAATTGTAAATACGACGGCTATTACCAGAAACACGTCGCTTTTCCTTACCCACTGCTTTCGGGCGATTCGGTACGCCAATGAAACCAGAATGGCTATACCCAAGATCACGAGCAATACATGGTGAACTCTGATGTGCCAATCGGTGAAATAGACTAGTGACTTTACTCCCCAAAAGTAATCCTTTATCCACTCCATTCCTCTACGGTGACCGTCTTGAAAGTCCCTTAAGCTTTTAAGATAATATTCCATAAGGACAAAATAAGCAGGAACCATGTATAGTCCGAACTGTACCAAGGGCTTGATGCCTGTCCAGAATTGTGCTGCGACGTGCGCGATTTTCTCCTTTCGAACACGCCAAGCAGCTGCCGCGGCAGCGCATACCCAAAGGCAGGTTGCCGCAGTCGACAAACCCAATAGCAGCAAACCGTACGAAGCGATATGCGAAAGATACGTGAGCAGGATGAGAATATACAGGAAGATGAGGTGATTCACACGGATGTCATCTTTGTGCCGCCACCAGTATCCGAAACTGAAAAAGAACAGCGAGGTGCTTATGGCAAAGTTGTAGAATCCCATGAAGAGGAGATAGTTGTATGAAAAAAGAAAGCCGAGCCAAGCAAAAACGAAACCGCGTTTGTGAACCGCGTCAATAAGATAGAAGAACGAGATAGGAACAAGCCCAACTGCCAAGGTGAGAAAAACTTTCTCGGCGACGATGGGCGGGAATACAAAGAGGAATGCGGCAAGCATGAGATGCGATAACCAGTTTGGGAAAACGGTGATGTTCAACTTCCAAACATCACGCATCATGTAGTTCTCGTGCTTGTGGTACTCCTTCAGAGTGAGGGCATTGTAGATGTGGCTGGGTCCATCTTGTGATGGGAAGTACGTGAAAACCCACAGCGGTAGAAGATGCAGGATGAGTAAGAACAGAAAAATGGCTTTCCAATTCATCAGTTTCGACATGATTCTTGCCTCTAGCTTCATGGACCGTAAGATTCGGAATTCAAAAGCGAAACATCGCGAACAAAATGTCTCGTGGCGTTCAGACCGTTTGACGTTTTTCAATCAATGATTCTCGGACCAATCGGCAACATGACTTATTTTTCTGGGTTTAGTCGGCCATTGCACTGACAGGTGGGATTACTCGTTTCAACGTCATCAGGCTTCTCAAATATTACGGGCATCCGGTATTTGTGAGAGGATTCTTCAAACGTGGCGAGGCTGAAAACACTTGCGGTACAACGCAACTATCTCTTCCTTCGTCGGCTGGCGGGGATTGTTCGCGGGACTTCCGCTAGCGAGCGCATCCAACGCCATTTGATCCATTACGGCTTCAAACTTGGACTGATCGATGCCAATCTCCCCAAGCCGCGGCATCTGGAGGTCGTTGACCAAGCGTTCAACGCTGTTAATTGCGGCGTCCGCTTGACGCATAGGAGATAGTCCATCGATCGGTTCACCCATCGCCCGAGCAATGTCGGCGAAGCGGTCTGGCGCCCCGACAACGCTATATTCCATAACATCAAGCAGCAAGACCGCATTTGATAAACCGTGGTGAACGTGGAAATACGCCCCGATTGGTCGGGACATGCCGTGTACAAGCGCCACGGAGGAATTGCTAAATGCCATACCGGCGATAGAGGCGGCTACCATCATCTCAGTTCGTGCATCGATGTTCTCGCCATCAGCCCAAGCTTGGCGCAGGGAACCTGAAATCCTGCGGATTGCTTCAAATGCCAGGGCATCCGTGATAGGTTGTGCACGTTTGGAAATGTAAGCTTCAATAGCGTGGGTCAAGGCGTCCACGCCTACCGCACTGGTCAAATGCGGCGGTGTAGACAGCGACAGGAGTGGATCTACAATCGCGACCTGGGGTACTGCACACGGGCTACTGAGCATCATCTTCACATTGTGTTCGGTGTCGGTGATAACTGTTGCTTTTGTGCACTCGCTGCCGGTGCCCCCCGTGGTGGGAATGGCGATGAGAGGGGCGCCCGGGTTGGGAATTTTGTTCACGCCCATGAATTCGGCAAGTTCGCCATCGTTGGTCAGTCTGATGGCTATCCCTTTACCGCAATCGATAGCGCTGCCGCCGCCGATGCTGATGATGAGATTGCACGATTCTTCCCGATACTGTTCTAGTCCATCGTTGACGTTTTGTAGAGTTGGATCGGGCGTGACATCCGAAAAGAGCGAGGCACCAATCCCAACTCGATGAAGCAGATTCACGAGTTCATCGGCGTATCCCAGTTTAACGATTCCATTGTCGGTCACGACCAGCGCGGTGCTGGCACCTAATCGTTTTGCCTGTTCGCCTGCCTGCTCAACCGCACCGATACCGGTGATAACCGTCGGCGGAATCATAAACGACGCTATAGCTGGAGGAAGTTGATTCATCTTCTGCCGGATGGTATTCCAAATCTAGTGGAGAAAGTGTCGAACGCCGGTCAACACCATAGCCATATTGTAGCGGTCTGCGGCGTCAATCACCGGTTGATCGTTCACCGACCCACCCGGCTGTATAATCGCGCTCACTCCCGCCGCACCGGCAATCTCGATTCCATCGGGAAACGGGAAATATGCATCCGATGCTAGTACCGAACCTTTCGCTCTTTCTCCCGCCTTGCGTGCGGCAATAATACACGAGTCGACACGGCTCATCTGACCGGCGCCTATTCCGACGGTTTTGGTACCTTGTGCTAGCAAAATGCAATTTGATTTGACATGCTTGCAAGTTCTCCACGCAAACAGGAGCGATTCGATTTCTGCATCCGTGGGCGTGCGTTTGGAGACTACTTTCAACTCATTCTGCGCAATCTCGTGCCGGTCTCTGTCTTGAAGCAGCAAGCCGCCGATTACATGGCGCGCTTGTTTGACAGATGCGTGTTGTGACAACTTCCCCGTTGCCAAAATTCGACGCTGTTTCACACGAGACAGTGCTTTCAATGCCTGTTCGGTGTAGCTTGGGGCGATAATTGCCTCAACCTTTATCCCATCCTTGGCGGCTTCTCGAATGGTGTTCGCCGTCTGGATTGTCACTTTGCGATTCATACCGATTATACTGCCAAATGCGGATGTACGATCGCATTCAAGCGCGTCGTTGAAGGCCCCTACCAAGTCTTCGCTGGAAGCCAATCCACACGGATTATTGTGTTTAATAATAGCACACGTTGGAGCGTCAAAATCCTTGACAAGTTCCAATGCGGCTTCCAGATCGAGGATATTATTGAAGGAGAGTGGCTGACCGCTTAGTTGCTTAGCCCATGCCGCGCATGGCTCGGGCGAGGTGACGGTGCGATAAAATGCCGCTTTCTGGTGCGGGTTTTCGCCGTAGCGGAGTTCATGCGCCTTTTCGTAGTGAAGATTCAAGGCTTCGGGGAATTCAGGGCCGGTGTTGTCTAACGTGGTGAGATAGTGTGAAATCGCGGCGTCGTAACGAGTAATATAGTTAAAGGCTGCTGTTGCCAATTGAAATCGTGTCTCTGACGATAATCCGCCCCCACCCTCTCTAAGCTCTTCAATGATTTCGGGATATTGACACGGATTTGTGACCACGGCAACATCCTGATAGTTCTTGGCTGCCGCCCGAATGAGTGTCGGGCCGCCGATGTCGATGTTCTCGATCGCTTCCGCGAGTTCGACTCCCTCGCGTTGGACAGTCGCTTCGAACGGATACAGGTTGGATACAATAAGGTCTATCGATTCAATGCCATGTGCAGAGGTTTGCGCAACGTGTTCCGGATTGTCTTGAACCGCGAGTAGACCACCGTAGATTCTCGGGTGTAGCGTTTTTACACGCCCGTCCAGTATTTCGGGAAAACCGGTGTAATCTGAAACCTCCCGAACCTTTAATCCCGATTCGGTGAGATAGCTAGCGGTTCGACCTGTTGATAAGAACTCGACGCCGTTCTCAGCGAGGATTTGGACAAGGTCCAAAAGGTCGGATTTATCATAGACGCTGATCAACGCGCGTCGAATTTTTTTCATGGTCGTAATAGTGTAGATTTAAAATTAGCGGAGCCTGGTTAAACAGCAAGCACATAACGCCTTTGCAACGGAGTACGTACCACATCGGACTCCGTGTTAACAAAACTGCTAGGTACCTCCACTTCCCAAGAGCCTGGAGCGCCTCGATTTACGGCAATCAGCCTTCAATCGCGGAAGTAATCTGGTCTGTCGTAGGAAATTCACCGGTGTCCAGCTTCGAATAAATCAAGTTCCCGTTAAACGTCACCTCAAAGGCTCCGCCTCCGCCCGGTACAATCGTAAGTTCCTTAACATCGGTACCATATTTATTCAGCAAGTCGCTCGTCAAACTGACGGCATTGGGTAAATAGTTTCACATGGCGCAATATTCGATGCTCAGTTTCATGTTCATCCTCCTATAAATTTCGGCTTAATTTTGGGAATTATTGAGGGAAGTTTTGTATGATTCCCATGCTATCAATTTTACAAGAGAGTTGGGCGCTGCGCAAGTGTTTTTTCTGGTGAGTGTTGGGTATCCCGGAGATGAGCAGTTCGTTCCTTTTTGAGTTTGCGCGTCCGCATCTCGTAACGCCGTCAGACACGAATGCAAGTCTATGTCCTGTGTTTCAGTTGTTTTTTCGGAAGCAATCAACTATAATAAGCAAGCGGCAGACAGTTGTCTCCAACAAGCGGCAGATACTAGTCAGACATATCTCAAACTATGGAACTTTTTGAAGCGGTTAGCCCGCTTGATTTTAGATACTACGGCAGTAACGATGAATTTATGCAAAGGCTAATGCCGTATGTGTCCGAATCCGGTTATGTGAAATATCAAGCGAAAGTTGAAGCGGCGCTGTTGCGCACACTCGCCAACCACGGAATCTGCCCGCAGGAATTCGCAGATGAAGCTGAGATTGCGGCAAAGGATATAACCGCCGAGGAGGTCTATGAAGAGCAAGCACGAATTCGACATAATATCCGTTCGCTAGTCAACGTAATGCGGCGGCGAATTAGCCCTGAGGCACGTCCTTATGTACACCTGTTCGCAACCTCGGCGGACGTTCTTGATACCGCAACCGCATTGCGATTCAAGGATTTGACTCAACAGATTATTCTGCCGGATTTAATCGAACTTGAAACGCAACTCATCCAACTGGCTCGGGAACACGCGGAATCAGTGCAAATTGGGCGCACGCACGGACAGCATGCGGAACCCATTACTTTCGGATATGCGCTTGCGCTGTATGTAAGCCGGATCGGAAACAGGATCGAGTTGATCGATCAGGCAAGCCGGAATCTCCGTGGACAGTTTTCCGGAGCAGTCGGTGCGTTCAACGGTCTATCGCTGATTACTGAAAATCCGGAGGCGATCGAATCAGATCTACTTGCACAGCTCGGCTTGAAGGCATCGGATACGCATACCTCGACCCAGTGCGTGGAGCCGGAATCCATCTCGGATCTGGCTTACGCCATCACGTCGACTTACACGATTCTTGCTAATTTCGCAGACGATATGCGGCATCTGTATCGCACGGAAATTGCGGAGGTGGGGAGAAAATATAACCCGAAGCTCGTTGGATCCTCGACCATGCCGCATAAGGTAAATCCGGAAGAGTTTGAAAATGTGAAAAGTCTTTGGAAAGCGTTCGTGCCGCGCATGATGACCGTGTTCATGGATGGCATTTTGGAACATCAACGTGACTTAACAAACTCCGCGTCAAGTCGTTTTCTGACGGAGTTGTTCACAGCCTTCGACTACTCAATCCATCGTTTGAAGCGTGCATTGGACGAGCTAGAAGCCAAAACTGACAACATGCGGAGCAACCTTGAGATGAGTGCCGGAGATACAATCGCCGAACCAATTTATCTGTTGATGGCCTACTACGGATTCCCCGACGCTTACGATTATACGCGTAAACTAATCGCTCAAGTGCATGATACAGGGAAAAGTCTAACTGAACTCTTGTGGTCGGACGAAACCTTCAAGCCGTTTCTTGAAAAGTTGACGGATGAACAACGGGACGCACTTCGGGATCCGACAAAATATATTGGCGCTTCCATTCAACGTACGCACGCTACGTGTGACGAATGGGAGAAACGAATTCATCGACTTCCCGATGATTAAGCGTTGTTTATCGCTTCTTATCAACCGACATTCCTGGACATTTCATGACACGCCTGCGTGATGCGCTATTTCTACTGGCTCTTACGCTTCTCATTGACGGAAGGGCTATCGCTGCGATTGACTTACACATCACGCAACCTACCCGCAATTTCACGACCACGAATCAAACGCTTGTAGTTGAAGGAGGCGTCGCATCATCTGACCAAAACGAGATTATTGTTTCAATCAATACGCCGGCCGGTGTTACCAGCCTATCGACAATAAAACCCTCGATTCGCGCCATCACCATGGATTTGGGCGGCGTGCGGCAGCTTCAAGCAGCCTTAATTCGCCCGTCCGTTGACGAACAGGGCGCAACGGGCCCACGACGGATCTTGCTCGCCGTTTCCGAAGATGGCACACTATTCACAGAGCATGTATTTGATGTTTCCGCGAGCGTAGACGCCCTGTTGAATCGGGTCGTTGTGCGTTTGCCAAACTTGACTGCCGCGCGTTTTATTCGCATGGAAATGCTTGAAGGATGGGATCCCGACGGAATCCTAATTGAATCGCTTGAATTCCTTGGTGTCGACAGTCATATTATACAGCCTAGCATTAGTTCCGTGTCAGTCTTACTTGACCGAGCGCGGAGAGCAGATCTCTCGTTCTCAATTGCACTCTTACTAGCTGACGGGGAGAATGAGATATTCGTTGTTGGCGCACCACTTTCCTCGCGAAACGAAGAGCAATATGTCAAAACAATTTTGGTGCAATATATTGCTGACCTTCAAAGCGCTATGTCAGGCGAGAGCCGAATTGCCTTAAGCGATGGGGTTCGGGCAAGTGTTTTGGTTCCGGTTGACGCGTTCGATCCTACGGTAAAAAAAATACGGTTTTTTCGTGAATCGTCGGATTATGCGAACCAATTCGACTATCGGGACAACGCTCGTATTGCCCGAGGCACCTCGCCGGTGTTCGTTTACCGTTTTGAAATATTGAAACGGGGAAACTTCGAGGTCGAAGCAACCAGTTCCCTGTCGAGTCAACCCCCGATATTGGCTGTGGATGAAGTTTTGGAACCACCATCTACCTGGATGGCAGGGTTAGTCCCGCTTCCAATTCACTTGACAGTGGATTTGGGTGATGTCCATACCCTTGGCCAGATCGTAGTTCACCCCAATGTGGTGGACAACCGCTCTTTCGGTCCGCAACGCGGGACAATATTGGTGTCTAACGACAATCGTGATTTCAGGGAGGTGTCGGATGTTTCCGCGTTCAACGACGGAGTTACAGCCATCGAATTACCATCCCATGTATCATGCCGATACGTACGATTACTGATTACCGAGAGCAAGCAAGCAAACAATGTACAATTGAACGAGGTACAATTCTTCAACGCGCTCGGTTCAAAAATCTTGAGGCTGGCGGTATTCCAGCAGCTTCCGCTCGAACGTCCCGCGTTGTTGGAGTTCGGCTATGATCGTGCGGACTTGGAACGCGCAGGTGTGAACCGAGAAACTGACCTGCGGGTGTTCACATGGGATACTTCAACACACGAGTGGCAACTTGCTGGTGGCGAGGTCGATCTCGTTCGTCAAAAAGTGAGCCTGGAACTGAATTATATATCCCAATTTGCGGTGTTTCAAGCGGTGCCGCCGCCTGAACTTACAGCCCGTTGGAGCCTCAATCCATTCTCTCCGGACGGCAACGGTGTGGCGGATGTCACGCGATTGCTGATTCCCGATTCTCGTGAAAGTGATGCCGGTAACCGAGAGCTCGTCGTTGAAATCTACGATCTGCATAGCAAATTGGTAAGAACCCTGATAAGCCGTTCAACTGTCAGCTCAAACTCCATTAGCATCGAATGGGATGGAACAGACCGAACGGGACGGCCCGTTAACATCGGCCCCTATATCTACCAGGTTCGTATGGGTTCCCGGATTAGCAACGGAGTTATCGTAGTTGCAAAATAGTCTTGGCTTATTTGAGTGAAAAATTTGTTCTTCGTTTTTATGTCACGATTACCAATCTATTCGGTCGCGGATTTCCTCGATAACGTTACATGCGTCGTTTATGAGCAGAAGAAAGCTCATAGCCCTTGACGATGGATTGTATGAAGGAGAAAACCTATGAACACCGACCCCCAAACCGCAGAAATCAAAAATTTTGTTGAACAGACACATGGGATGGTGATCCAGATCGCCAAAGATCAGAACCAGATGCGTGGTGAGATAACGCAAATTAGCGAACGAATTGGTTCACTCGAAGGGCGTATGACGGCTCTCGAAACTCGAATGAGCAATCTTGAAACACGGATGAGGGTGGAAATCCGGGATGTATTTAAGTGGCTAATCGGCATGATGATTCCGGTCTGGGTCGGAGTAATTGCCGCCCTAATTATTCAATTTCTCAAGACGGGTTAACAATGGGGAGTTTGTTCGATCGAATTTTCGATTACTCGTCCTCTTTTAATTTGATCGCATGCCTAATTCTTTTTCTTACCCCGTTTACCTCCACGATATATGCCGCTTTCGACGATCAGTTCATCGGTGCTCGCGCGTATGGCATGGGCGGAGCATCAACCGCGGTCACGAATGAGGGGGACGGATTATTGGTCAACCCGGCGTCAATCTCCAACTCCTCCGGCCAGCAATTCTCGGCAACAATGGCAGTATTGCACGTTGGCTTAAGTGACGAGACAAGCATTACGCAGAATCTGATTACCTACGCCAACTCGCGCCCCGACCGAGGCGCAGTTGGACTGTTGTGGAAACGCCTGAATGTGAGCCAATTGTACGCCGAAAATTATGTCATCTTGGGTGCGAGCAAGAGCTACCGAATTGGAGGTGAGAACAACCGGCACTTTTCGATTGGTGTTTCCGGCAAACTTCTTAACTGGGAGACCGTGCCGACTTTAGGTGCAAATGGTGCGGTACTTGAAGATTTGCCTGGGCGGAGTCAGCTGAGCGTTGACATGGGTTTCGTTTTTCGGTCATCATCAAATATTCCTGTCGCTGTATCGGTACAAAACTTGAACTCGCCGGATATCGCATCATCATCGTCGCCCACAAGCGAAACCCTTCCGCTGCAGACAACGCTCGGCATCGGCATTCTGGGCAGAAACTCCATCTCGGCCATGGACGTCGCATTCAGACGACAGGAAATCGATGTGAGAGTGGGGCTAGAATATAGGCTTCATGGTGACAAACTGCTGGTGCGAGGCGGGTTTAGACTCGAAAATTTGGCGTGGGGAACGAACCTAACAATTGGTGCCGGTTTTAGACCAAGAGAGAGGATGCGAATTGATTATGGATTCGTTCTGCCTAATAGCGGTATTCAAGCAACTTTCGGCAGTCATCGGTTCAGCATTGTCTACGATTTCTAAGACGCACCGTAGTTCGATTGTTTTCTTTGCCGCGTTTTGGCAGTTCTACATAGGGGTGTTGGCGCCCGCCTTTGCCCAGCAAACCGATCCCCTTGGAAATCAGGTCTTCGATAAGAGCGGGAAAGAACTCTACAAGATGCAGGCAACGTTTGGCGTGCTAGAGGGCGACTCAATCTTGCGCCGCGATGCCGAATTCCGGAAAAAGACGAGTAATCGAAACTTTTTCACGTTCGACATTCCCGCTGAAAACGTGAATCACCAGTTGACTGTTGGCAATTTCCTCACCAAGTTTTCCAGCTTCACGCTAAACAAAGAACTCTTTGACGCCGCCCGATGGAACATTACGGTGCCGCGTGCCGGAGGAGGCGTTTCGGCGTTTATCGCACGTGTGACAAACAACACGTTCTCCGTTCTGGGAGAGCGAACGACTCCAATTGAGGATGTTGACATCGAAAGCTCGTCAGATTGGTTCATGGCAGGGATGCGGGCGGAGGCAAATCTGGGCGCATACGATTTTCGGTTGGGGACGTATCCGGAGGTAACCGTGCCATTGCCTCGCGTAGGTGTAAACTATGTGAACCGATTTTTTACGAACTATGATCTCACGCGCGCGAATAATCCTTTCCGGGGAATCACCATCAGTAATCCACCAACCGAACTGTTTCTCCGTTTTAGCGATGCTTCACCAGAAGATTCGGGAGGCGCGCGGGTTTTCCGCGTCCGCGTCATTGTCGATGGCGTGCTGGAGTACAACGTGACCGCCGGGCAGGAACCTCCGGGAATCTTGGTTTTACCAAACGATAGCAAACGCGATGGTCGTTCGCGATGGGTTGACGGCGAAGGCACGTTTACCTATAGGTTCTTCCTGTTTAATCCGCAGGAAATCAGACGAGTGCAATTTGAAGTCGACATTGCCAACGATTATCGCGTAGACTTGTCGACAGACAATCAGAATTTTCAACTGGAACTGAGCGCCCCGGGCAATGTCCGAGATAGCTCAAATAGAGAAGTCCGTCGATTTGACTACGGCACGCTCACAGATGAAACCGCCATGGGCTTTGACCTGCAAACCACATTGGCTGGTTTTGCGGTCGAAGCCGAATATGCTTGGTACACCCAAACACGGCAGTACCCCCTTGTCACCGGAAATCGGAGCCAACGGCGCGCGAACGCTTGGTTCGTCGACATCAACCGAAACTTTGGGCCCATTACTTGGCGAAGCGAATTCACGCGAATCGCGCCTTTTTTTACGGCTTCAAATTTCGTGGATGATAATGACAATGAGGACCGATACGCTGACTCACGCGAGCCTGAAATCTTGTTGTCCGGTAACACCAAGGATGATATTGACGGAGACCGAGTTAAGGATTGGGACGATGATTTTCTCCTGTTCTTTGCTGACCCGCCCCGGTTTCGCTTGGGCTTGAATAGGGAATCCATTGATTTCAATAACAACGGCGAGCCTGATAATCTTGAAGATGATGACAAACCCAACTACCGTTTCGACTATGATGAGGGTTCGTATGGACACAATACCTATTTTAAAGTCAATCTTCCCTTTGCCGAAGGACTCTCCGTCATTCCCGGGTATTATGTGAAGCGTCTCATCCTTGAACACAAGAGTGCGAGAGGATTTTACAATGTGTTGTCATACGCGCCCGAGCCGATTCCTCACTTTGGAACCGTTCTTTTTCGTTATACACTTCGGCGCTCGCGCGATATAATTCCCGATGATGTCGTCATCCGAAGTACCGGAGAACGAATCGAGGATAACCTCGCGCTCCAAAATTATCTTGGCAATATCTATACGATGATTGTTGACTACCAAAACATAAAAAATCTTATACTCACGAGTAAGTTCAAATATCAACGCGACAGCCTATTTCACAGTCGGCAACGCGTTATTGACACTGCTCTAATCAATCAGATTCGCTACGATTTTGAGGTCATGGACGATCTGACGATTGCGCCTGCTTTTCGAAGCGACCGATCCATCGGCTACACGGTCCCGTTTGAAAAGGAAAGGTCAATCGATGTCTTGCGGAATGCCTATATATTGACGCTGACCCACCAAGTTGCCGCACAGTTACAATTGAGCGCTGGTGCTCAATATCTCACATGGCGGGATCTCAACGATTCCACCAACGATTTTGAACGCACCGTGGGCTTCTTCGAACTGGTGCTGCAAGGTGACGCTTTTGGTCAGAGGATGGGGTTACTGATTACCTCGGATTACGTTATTCAGAACTACCTTGTGCCTCTCGGCGGAGGTGAACGGCGAACAAACATTGGAATCTCATTGTTTCTACTGTAACTTCAAGCACCTCGTATGGAGCGTACGTCATGAATTGACAGTGAAGCGCGTCCGCATCCAACGCATCCGGTTATTAAAAGAAGGAGGAGATTAAATGCAACAACAACCGTGGGAGCCGGAACAATTTAACCAATACATGAGCAATGTCTCGAGGTGGTTTTCGGGATCTAGTAAGTTTCTCTATTTGCTCATCATCGGGATCGTACTGCTCGTGTGGCTTGCGACGGGCATCTATATTGTACAGCCGGGCCAAGAGGGGGTGGTACTCACTTTCGGCAAATTCGCGAACGTCACCGGCTCCGGACTCAACTACCGATTGCCATGGCCCATTCAGAGCGTGACCATTGTTAATGTCGAAAGCATTCGGCGCGCAGAAATTGGATTCCGAACCACAGATCGGGACCGAAAGCGCGAGGTTCTGAGCGAAGCCCTAATGTTGACGAAAGATGAGAACATCGTTCAGGTTGAACTGTTGGTTCAATATCGTGTCGCGAGCTCACGCGATTTTGTCTTCAATGTCCAAAATCCCGAACAGATTCTGCTTACAAGCGCTGAAGTGGCGCTCCGCAGCACCGTGGGACAGATGTCAGTCGATGATGTCATTACGCAGGAACGTGCTCGCGTTCAAGAGGAAACGCGAACATTTCTGTCAAAACTAATGACAGACTACGGAACCGGCATCCAAGTTACCGACGTGCGTCTTCAAGTAGCGGACCCGCCGAAAGAGGTTCGTGACGCCTTCCAAGATGTGGTTCGCGCGCGAGCCGACAAAGAACGGCTTATCAATGAATCACAGGCTTACCAGAATAATGTGGTTCCAAAGGCTCGCGGTGAGAAACAACAGGCTATCGAGGAAGCCACGGCTTTCAAAGAGGAGCAAATTCTTCACGCTACGGGTGACGCAAACCGCTTTCTTGCCGTTCTTAAAGAATATCGGTCGGCTCGGCAGGTAACGCGAGAGCGCATGCACATCGAGGCACTGGAGAAGATTCTGAACCAAGTCGAATTGATTCTGGTTGACGACGACGTTGGCAGAGGAGTCTTACCGTTGTTGCCGCTTACCAATCCGAGTAGTTCAAGATCGACTGAAGGAGGGAACTAAGATGAATACGCGAATGCTTGGTATCGTTGTTTTCTTGGTGATCGTTCTAGCCGTAGTTATCAGCCAAACCCTGTTTACCGTTGACGAGACGGAGCAGGCTATCATCCTTCAATTTGGTAATCCTGTCGCCACTGTCCAACAGCCGGGTTTGAAGATAAAATCTCCGTTTATCCAGAATGTGATTTTCTTTGAGAAACGTATCCTGTCTAGCGATGCATTACCGCAGGAATACCTCACTGCTGACAAGAAACGGCTGGTGGTGGATCACGTTACCCGCTGGAAAATCACCGATCCCCTCATCTTCTTCAAAGCGGTCACGACGGAAGCAGGCGCCCGCGCCCGCTTGGATGACATCGTTTTCTCCGAGCTTCGACAGGAACTGGCGCATGTCAACTTTGTCGATGTCATTTCTACGGAGCGCGAAAGCATCATGGAAGCCGTTGCCCGGTCCGCAACTGAAAAAGCCGAGGAGTACGGAATTAAGGTCGTGGATGTGCGCACCAAAAGAGCCGACCTGCCTGAGGAGGTGGAACAGAGCGTGTTCAATCGGATGATTGCCGAACGTAAACGGGAGTCTAACTTGTTTCGCGCCGAAGGTAATGAGCAAGCGAACATCATTCGCGCCCAGGCGGATCGTGACAGTACCGTCATCCGGGCTCAAGGTTACGAGGAAGCGCAACGCATCCGCGGAGAGGGTGAGGCGGAAGCAATCCAAATTTACGCTGAAGCGTTGGGACAAGATCCCGAATTCTACGCTTTCTCGCGACGTATTCAAGCGTACGGAACCATGCTTAAGGATGGCGACAAGGTTGTCATCCCTGCCAACTCCGACTTCTTCCGGTTCCTGACTAATAATGGACTAAGGAGATGAGAAAGTTGGTGAATTGGGAATCTCCAGACATGGATTACATTTCGCGGTGCTTTTGCATCTCAATTTCTGATAGAAGGGACTGAGGTTATGATCAAATCATTGCCGTTACACGGTTCGCCCAATGGGGGCGAGCCGTGTGCTTCGGGCAAGGAACCGGTTCGGTATTCAACAAAACGGCGGCTCCCGCCTTGGATTAAGGCTCGCATGCCTTCTGGCCCGAACTACGCCGATCTCAAGCACCTGATGAGAGATTTGAACCTGCATACCGTTTGCGAGGAGGCGCGTTGTCCCAACATCGGGGAATGCTGGGAAAATCGAACGGCAACATTTATGATCCTGGGTGATGTGTGCACACGGCGTTGCATGTTCTGTGCGGTCACGAAAGGCAAACCCGGGGGCGTCGTTGACCGCGATGAACCGCGGAGAATCGGAGCGGCGGTCGGAAACCTCAAACTGAAGCATGTTGTGATCACCTCCGTGAACCGAGACGATCTCCCCGATGGAGGAGCAAGCATCTTTGCGGAGTGCATTCGAGAATCACGACTCAACAGCCCGGGTTGTACCGTCGAGGTGCTTATCCCGGACCTGGAGGGCAATTGGGAGGCCCTCGGCGTGATTATCGACGCCAAGCCCGACCTCCTGAACCACAATACCGAAACAGTGCCGCGCCTCTATCGAAGAGCTAGACCCCAGGCAAACTACCAACAAACTTTGGATCTGTTACGGCGCGGCAAAAAGATTGAGCCCGCCCTTGTCACTAAATCGGGCTTGATGGTCGGTTTAGGAGAGACTGTTGACGAACTGCTGGGTGCCATGCGCGACATTCAGGCGACCAACTGCGATATTCTTACGATTGGACAATACCTCTCACCTACTTCTCGGCACCTGCCTATTCGGCGCTTTTACACGCCATCGGAATTTGAAGAACTGAAAGTGGCCGGACTGGAGATGGGATTTCGTCACGTTGAATCCGGCCCCCTCGTTCGGAGTTCCTACCACGCGGGAGAACAGGCGCGATTGAGCATAGACGAGAGTTAAAACAGACTCTTGTCTCGTACTCTCTCTTGCGCCGAACATTCCCGTCCTGCCGATACACAGTTTTTGCCACAAACTCGGTTTCCGGTTCTCATCTCTAGTCAATTCCATTCCTATTTGCACATATTTCGGTACGTGCGGCTGGAAACCGCACGTACAGGAGTGAATAAAGTGCAGTAGCCACCGATTTGAGAACGAGAAGGAGTTACCGGTTATAGTCATTTACATTCATTTTTACACATATGAAGATTATTGCGACAAACCAACTACCTGTAGGAGCGACCTCCAGGTCGCGAACAAAACTCGTTCCTACAAAAGATACGCGGCAAACTGCGTTACTGCAGATCGAACTGGCTGTTCCTAAATGTGTAATTCTTAGTTGAAATGACTATAACAGTCGAAATGAGAATCGAAATTTTAGAGCCTGTTTGAAAAGTACATTTGTAGGGTGCGCTCTGCGCACCGGCATTTAAAAGCCCCAGAAGGGATCAAACGAGCGGATAGCGAGCGATCAAGTGAGTGGATAACGAACGCGATAGAGCTCCCATAGAGATCTTGAAGGTGTGTAGAAACGCCAAAACCCCGTGTACCCAAGCCCCAGCGGGGATCAATCGAGTGGATAACGAGTGATCAAGTGACCGGATAGGGAACGCGATAGAGCTCCCATAGAGATCCCACAGGTACGTAGCAGACAACATCAAAAACATGAAATGACTTCCTACGAATGAACGAAAATGGCTTCGCTGCCGATTATTCAAACAGGCTCTTAGAGGCGCAAAATAAGGATCTGCCTGTAGTCAACAATTTATTCCGATTGTATTATTACGACCTATCAGCCGTTACAGGTTGGAATTGCCAGGAAAATGGGCTATTCGAAGGATATGCATTCGGCAATCTATCAAGATTCTGGAACGATGATGATAAATATGCCTTTGTGGTTAGAGTAGATTGTCATCTCGCCGGATTCGTGCTTATTGACGACGTTGGCGTCAACACTCTTGCAGATTACAATATGGCTGAATTCTTCATTCTTCAAAAATACAGACGCAAGGGGATTGGCACATATGTCGCCCATAACCTATTCGATCAACTTAGAGGCAACTGGGAAGTCAGCCAAGCCCCATTTCACAAGGCAGCACACGAGTTTTGGAGAAAAGTTGTCGCAGAATATACGTCAGGCGATTACCGGGAATCTACACAAGTCTCCAAGAATTACGGAGGTACTTGGGTAGTCCAACGATTCAATAATCAGGCGAAAGAGTGTGAGCCTACGAGGTTTGATGATACGTAATCTCTCAACAGGCATAGATACTCGTATGGTGGGTTGCCCTTGACGGAAGTATTGCAATTGCTATAAAGGGCAAGAAACACCATACTACCGTTTTAACGACAATCGTTTCCAAATAGAGACGGCAGGTTCAGCGATTCTGGTTTTCTCAGCGACGAGAATCCGGCATCTGACTTTTCATAAATTTCGACGAATCATGAGGTAAATCTTGAGCATCGTCGCGCATGTGACCCATGAAGCGATTCAGAAAATCGGAGGAATCGGCGCTGTTTTGCAAGGCCTCCTCACGACACGTCGGTACAACAGAAGCGTTGAAAGGACATTTCTCATTGGTCCTCTTGATGAAGCTTATGCGCACGAACATGACTGTCTGGGAGAAGGCGGCGAAGTGCTTTACTCCTCCTCTATGAATATCTGCAAAACTCCGCATACCGATGCACTACAAAATGTTGAGGAAACCTATCATGTCAACCTCGTCTACGGCAGATGCCGCCTCGTGGACGATGAAAGCGGAGTTGTCATTTTCCCGGAGGTAATTCTGGTTGATGTTACCTCTTTTGCCCTTGAGCAGTTGAACTCGTTCAAGTCACGCCTCTTTGAGCGCTTCTCTATCGAATCCGAGCGTTACGAGGTCAATTGGGAATATGAGGAATATGTTCGACTCGCGGAACCGGGATACTATGCTCTTCATTCCCTAATCGGCGGCAACACGGAATCACCCTGTTTTATAATTGCGCACGAATTCATGGGAATGCCCCTCGTCCTCAAGGCGATGCTTGAAGGGCAACCTAACATACGGACCATCTTTTACGCTCATGAAGTCGCAACCGTTAGGCCAATCGTGGAGAATCACCCCGGGCACGACACAAGGTTTTATAACGCTTTGGAACGCGGGCTGGCCGAAGGCAAATCAATTCAAGATGTGTTCGGCGATCAGTATTCGTTTCACAAGCACGCGCTCATTGACAAGGCACACCTCTGTGATAACATTTTCGCGGTAAGCGATTTCGTCGTGCGCGAACTTCGCTCCCTAGCCCGACCTTTTCTAAAAGCACAAATAGACCTTGTTTATAACGGGATTCCTAGTACTCGCCTGAATCTTTCCGAGAAGTTGGAGTCCAAGAGGCGTCTACAAGAATACGCCGAAGAATTGCTTGGTTACAACCCTGACTATGTGCTCACACACGTAACACGGCTCGTAAGGAGCAAAGGTCTTTGGCGCGATCTGCAGTTGCTAAGGCACATGGATAGCCTTCTCGCATCGAGTGGAAAGACTGCCGTATTGTTCATCCTTTCGACGGAAATTGGCGGCGGCAGATCAAGCGAAGAGGTGCATTCTATGGAAGCGGAATACGGTTGGCCTCTCCATCATCGGGTGGGTGCGCCCGACCTTGTGGGGAACGAAATTGACTTTAATGACAATGTCACCGACTTCAATCTCGATTCAACGGCGATTAAGGCTGTATTCGTCAACCAATTCGGCTGGAGCAGAGAACGCTGCGGCGCCAGGATGCCTGAAGACATGGAGTTCATGGACCTTCGGAAGGGATCCGATGCCGAATTCGGACAATCTATCTATGAACCCTTTGGTATAGCGCAGGTGGAGCCGCTAAGTTTCGGCGCGATTTGCGTATTGAGCAATGCCTGCGGTTGTTGCGGCTTCGTTCGGCGCGCGACTAATGGCGCGGATGTACCGAATGTCATTATTGCCGACTATACCCAACTGAATCACGTACCAGATTCGCTAGACGGCTTGTTGGCAATAGGAGCCGCCGAACGAGAACAGATTGAAGCGGAGAACGGTCGGGGGATTGCGGAAAAACTGGTGACACGCCTGCCGTGCGATGAGCGCGAAACTGAAGAGATGATTCGCCGAGGCTACGAAATCGCCGATAAGATGAGCTGGGAGGTCGTCGTCGAAAACTATTTCCTTCCCGGTTTGAGGCATGCACTCGATAGGCACAAAACCTGAGCTTGGACTCATCGAAACTCGCTGCATCACTAGGTTCTGTTGACATTTGAAAATTGAGCCAATATTGATTCACTTGAGGCAGAATGTTGGGCAACCACAAGGGATCTCTCTACATTGGGTCAACCTTCGAAGGGATCTCTACCGCCTTAAGATCTCGATCGCACTCGCTAATCGCTCGCTTGATCTATTCGCTCAGTTGGTGGTTGGGTTTCCCAACCCGTCATTTAACAGGCGAGGGAACCGCGCCCCTACGATTGGACACTCACTTCACGTAAATGTCAACAGAGCCTAATCATTCTCGAATGGGTACCAACACTTGGGCGGTACGAGCAGGAAGATATAGTTGAATTGACTGATTTCGACTATGGAAAGGAACATCCTGATTGGGATATATCACGCCCTCATCAACCAAGCCATTTCCTCCAAACAACACATTATCCAAATTCAGAACCAGTTGATAGTCGCATGCATCGGGCACCGGCACCCGCAGATCCGCGTATGACTCACCGGGATGAAAATTATAGGCAAACACTAAATCACCCCGCCGATAAACCAACAGCTTCATATCCTCATGAAACATGAGGGATTCGATAAGGGGATCTTCCAGCAGGTTGAAACGGAGATCTAGACTTTGCAGCTCTCGGTCAAAGTCGTTCAATCCTTTGTATCGCAAATCCTTGTCGTCGACCAAACTCCACTGCCGACGCGCATAATGATGCGAATAGTCGTTTTCCGCGCGAGGAAAATCAATCCATTCCGGGTGACCGAATTCATTTCCCATGAAGTTTAGGTAACCGTCCCCGCCCAAAGTAAAGGTAATGAGGCGAATCATTTTGTGCAACGCAATCCCGCGATCTATTACTAGGCTAGGTGTAGACGCGCTCATGTTCCAGTACATCTCTCTGTCCATTAACCGGAACGCGATAGTCTTACCGCCCGCCAGCGCTTGATCGTGGCTTTCCGTATAGCCGATGTGCTTTTCATGCCTTCGCCGATTCAGAAGCACGTGATAAGTCTCCGACATGTTCCACTGTTCATCTCTTTGTTCCTCGAGCAATTTTATCCAATAGTCGGGTATACCCATCGCCAGTCGATAATCAAACCCTAAACCACCCTCCTTTACCGGGCGTGCTAGTCCTGCCATCCCGCTGGAATCCTCGGCGATTGTAATCACCTTGCTGTTGACCCTATGCGCTACCTCGTTGGCAAACATTAGATAAACCAATGCATCGTTGTCCACATTGTCATCGAAATAGTCCTCATAGCGTGAGAATTCTTTGATTCCATGATCCATGTACAACATACTGGTCACGCCATCGAATCGAAATCCGTCAAACCGGTACTCCTCCAACCAAAAACGGATATTGCTCAACAAAAACTGTTGAACTTCGTACTTTGCGTAGTCAAAACACAGCGAATCCCACGTGGGGTGTTGTCCTCTCGCGCCCGCATGAAAATACTGACAATCGGTGCCGTCGAAACAATTCAACCCCTCGTTCACGTTCTTTACCGAATGACTGTGTACGAGATCCATTATAACCAATATGCCCAAGCCGTGCGCGGCGTCTATCAGCTCCTTGAGTTCTTCGGGAGTGCCAAACCGGCTGGACACGGCGAAGAAATTGCTTACATGGTAGCCAAAACTCCCGTAGTACGGATGCTCCATCACAGCCATCAACTGAATCGCGTTGTATCCTAGATTGGCAACTCGCGGCAAGACATCTCGCGAGAATTCCAAGAATGTGCCGACCCTTTCCTCCTCTTGCGCCATACCGACATGCGCTTCGTACACGCGCAATCCTCCCGTCGGAATCGGCGCTGGATTCTTCCATTTGTAAGACTCGGGCGGATTCCAATACTGTCCAGTGAAAATCGGGTTGTCGTACTCCTGAACGGCACGTCGAATATAAGCGGGGATTCGATCAAGCCCGCCATCGGCTGAACCGATATAGACTTTTACCCTGCTCTCATGCGTCAATTGATCGCCATAACGAGAATCAGGCAAGAAGATCTGCCAGACGCCGTGCTCATCCCTCACTAGCGGATGGGCGTCTCTATTCCAATCGTTGAAATCACCTATCAATGCCAAGTAATCCGCACCCGGCGCCCACTCACGGTACCAAACACCGCCCTGTCTATCCATCTCGCCGCGATTAAAGCCAAAATAGCGATGCCCTAGGCTAATCTGCCCCATTAATCCACCACGGTCTTCTTCATCTACGCGCTTCCTGAAGCGCTGATAGTGGGCAAAGCGTTCTCGTAGCTTGTCGGAGTATGGCTCCAGCCACGGATCAAGTTCGATGAGACTTGTTCCGTCATTCCACGTTTGGACTACATTTTCATCTTTCATGGCGCAATTTCCAACATAGTTTAGCGTTGCATGGTTGGCATTATAACCTAGGCGGAATTCGTGGACAAAATGAAAAATCTTGATGTCTGTTCGCGTAAATCATTTGGCTTGAGGTGGATGAGTCGTGTTCAGGAATTACTTGACTCAACCAAATAAGCAATCATATAATAGCGCTACGTCACGGGAAACGCGACGTAGAAAGGTTGCCTAACGACGTGATTCCCCCAATCTGAAGATGTGAGGAGAAACGCTTTGGAGGAGTTGCAAATTAAGAACCGGTTAGCCTCGGACATCGATCTAATCGAGCTGCCTAGAAGTCGTGAAGAGCAGGCATTTTCACAAGCGGTAGCAGACGGGCTGTCCAAACAGCAGAAGAGTCTTCCTTGTCGATACTTCTACGATTTGGCTGGATCCAAGTTGTTCGAGCAGATATGCGAGCTACCGGAGTATTATCTTACACGCACCGAGCAGAAGATTTTCGTAGACCACTCGAACGACATTATCGACGTCGTAGGTCATGAATTGGCGATCGTGGAATTTGGCAGTGGCAATTCCATAAAAACCCGCCTATTGATTAGCGCAGCGTTGAATCGTCAAGAGCATCTACACTATATTCCCGTTGATATCTCTTCCGGTTTCCTGAAAACCTCCTCACACGCCCTGCTCGGCGAAATCGATCGACTTTCGATAACGGCGATCGCCGCCGAATATGCCGACGCCATCCCGATTATTCCCGACCCGAAAGAACCTCGTCTATTTCTTTTCATCGGCAGCAACATCGGGAACTTCAATCGTGCCGAAGCGGTCACGTTCATCGCAAAGATTCGCGAACAGATGCACTCTCGGGACCGACTGCTGATTAGTTTCGATTTAGTGAAATCAGCTCATATTCTCGAAGCCGCATATAACGACACATCCGGAGTTACGGCAGCGTTTAACAAAAACCTCCTGGTGCGAATCAACCGTGAACTTGGTGGGTCTTTCATCCTATCCGAGTTCGATCATTTTGCCCCCTTCGTCAAGCCGGATTCCCGCATTGAGATGCGTTTAATCAGTCGGTGTCATCAGCGAGTCCACATCAGAAAACTTCAGCGAGAATTTACCTTTCAGCAGGGCGAGTATATTCACACCGAGGACTCACACAAATACACACTTGAGAGCTTCACGGAAATCTGCAGCGACGCCGATCTCGAAATCCAAAACCGGTGGCTTGACAAGCGTGAATGGTTCGCGGTTGCTCTACTAAGGCCGAAGAAAATATGATCCGACTAGACAATGCCAGTAAGCGCTTTGGCGATACGGTCGCACTCCATCCCACAAGTCTGACGATTCAACCAACCCAGACAACGGTGCTCATCGGTCCCAGCGGATGTGGCAAATCCACAATCCTGAGACTGATGAACGGCCTACTGGAACCGACATCGGGGGGTGTGGAATTTGAGGGCCAGCGCATTTCAAAGCACAATGTTCTTAAGCTTCGTCGACGGATAGGTTACGTCATCCAAGACGGGGGTTTGTTTCCCCATCTTACGGCATCCCAGAACGTAACGCTAATGGCAAAGCATCTCGGCATGCCCGCCGACGAGACGCAACAACGTCTGAGCGAACTTTGCGAGTTGACCCGTTTTCCCGAAGACGGCTTAAGCCGTTATCCCGTGGAACTATCTGGCGGACAGCGGCAGCGGGTCAGTTTGATGCGGGCGCTCGTGTTGAATCCCGATGTGCTTCTCTTGGATGAACCGCTGGGTGCGCTGGACCCGATTGTACGCGCCTCTCTCCAAACCGAACTCAAGGAGATATTCCGAAACCTCGGTAAGACCGTCGTGCTCGTTACCCACGATATGGCGGAAGCCGCCTACCTCGGAGATCAAATCGTGGTGCTAAAAGAGGGTCGGATCGTCCAAGTAGGCACCTTGGACGACCTGCGTGATCGGCCGTCGGATCAGTTTATTTCAGATTTTATTTCGGCTCAGAGGAGTTTGGTCCAGCTATGAAACTGCGTTCTGCGAAGTTAATCTTCCCGCAAGGTCGGCCAAAGCGTTCAACGGGCAGTCATAGCACCAATCTACTGCCTATAGCCAAGTTCCTTGCGGCGATGCTCATCGTAATCCCCTTAACCGTCGACGCCCAACAGATTCAGGTTGGTTCCAAGAGATTTACGGAGTCATACGTTTTGGGCGAGATAGCGAAACGCCTGTTGGAAGATGCCGGGTTCTCCGTCGAACACAAACAAGGTATGGGTGGCACCATCATCGTATGGAAGGCGCTTACAAATGGTGATATTTCCATGTATCCGGACTACACCGGCACAATTCAAGAGACAATCCTGAAGTCGAAAACGCCCCTGACATCGAAACAGATGCGAGCGGCGCTTGCCGAACACGGTATCGGCATGACCGGTGAACTCGGATTCAACAACACATATGCGTTCGCTATGCGCCGTGAAACGGTGGAATCGCTCAACATTCGGAAGATTAGCGACTTGAGGCGCCATCCGAATCTGAAACTTGGATTTACACATGAATTTTTGAATCGCAAGGATGGCTGGGAGCCGCTAAGCGAGCACTACGGCCTGAGGATGAGACCTCGTGGAATGGAGCATGCTTTGACATACGTTGCTCTAAATAGCGGCGATATAGATCTCATGGACGCATACTCCACCGACGCGAAGTTGGGAGAATACGATCTTGCGGTTTTGGATGACGATTTGGAGTTCTTTCCAAAGTATAACGCCGTATTCCTGTACCGGTTAGACACCGATCCAAAAGCCGTTGCCGCTATTGGCGCGCTAGGCGGAACCATTGATGAAGCTCGAATGATTCAACTCAACGTGGCGGCGGAACGTGCAAAAGATTACACCCGCGCCGCCGATCTATATTTTCAGGAATCCGGATTGGGCGATGCTGAGGTACCGACGCCTAGCGTTAAATCGGGGTTCTCGCATTTCATTTCCAAGATTGTCCCTCTAACCGGTGAACACCTAACGCTCGTGGCAATCTCAATGTTTCTTGCCGTTATTATCGGCATTCCGCTCGGAATACGCGCCAGCCGCCCCGGGCTCTTTAGCCAATTCATTTTGGGGCTGACAGGCATTATTCAGACCATCCCCTCGATTGTGTTGTTGGCTGTACTAATCCCTATCTTGGGCACCAATATGCGCAACGCGGTAACAGCTCTTTTCCTCTACAGTCTGCTCCCGATCGTGCGCAACACGACAGCGGGCTTGCAGGACATTTCCACGCCAATCCGAGAATCCGCCGCCGCCCTCGGACTTGAGCCTCGCTCTCAACTCATGAAGGTCTACCTGCCGATCGCATCCCGGTCAATCCTCGCCGGGGTGAAAACTAGCACCATCATTAATATCGGGACCGCAACCCTTGCGGGATTCATCGGTGCTGGAGGGTACGGTGAACTCATCCTTAGTGGAATCAACCTAAATGCGACAGACGTCATTCTGCAGGGCGCCATTCCCGCCGCACTCCTCGCCCTATTATCGCAATTCCTTTTTGACCTCCTTGACCGTGTCGTAATTTCTAGGGGATTACGCTTGAAAACATCCGCATAGCTTAATGCCAGAGCCCTCGTGATTAGAGCCATCTCTCCTGACACTACGTATTTCTCAAAAAACTTAATTCCTCTCTTCCGCCAATTCGCGGCTGTGGGCGGAAGCGACACTTATGACTTCGCAATCATCTTCCGTACCCCGTTTTCGTACTTTACATCATAATCTCCTTCCGGAATAGGAAGCGATCGCAAAGCCAATTCCCCAAATGTCACCAACGGGTCGGTCGCAATTAGCAGTTCATCCAAGGATTCTTCCGGCGTTTTGTCAGTCGTGTCAATCACCACCCTCTTTCCCGTTCTCGTTAAGAAAGACTTTTCCACCTCCTCTTCGAACCGACGCTTGATGATAGGAATGTCAGGCTCTTTGATTATTTCGTATTCATGAGGATTCGCTTTCATTCGCTCACGAATGGCTTCATCGCTCGCCGTAACGTGAATCAACACGATGTCCGGGAAATGCATCGCGAAAATCTCGCCTTCATACGTCGTCTGAGCGGCGTATCTATAGTCTGCATAGTACGGACTGTCGGGATTATTGCCGTAAATCTCGGAATAGATGGCTTCCTCAATGTACCAACCCGAAATCATCGGATTCGTGCAATCCCTGGCGACTCCAAAATGATAGTTAATCTGCATGCGCTGCAGGCGCTCCTTCACGTCATCTGGGAAGTCTAACATGAGGGCGCGCGATTCGGGACTTAACGTTCGGTCGGGAATTGTAAAATGATCGTCGTCGTGCGTGGGTAACTTCAGGCGATGATAATACTCGGTTAAAAGGTCAATTAACGTCGATTTTCCGGCGTATTCGATGCCAACAAAATAACTTCTCATAATTTCAACTCCTCTCTCTTTCAGTCACGAAGAATGTGGGATTTGTAGAGGTAAGTTTAGCACAACGCAGGCTAACTGTAAAGCGTCTCAGTCAGCAAATTGCATTCGAGTGTCTCGGCTGACATCGTACCATTCTGCCAGTTCAGAGAGAGACCCGGCCCCGTCCCGCGCCTCTCGGCATGCAACCTGAAGTCAGAGACCAAAATCGAACTTCCACCAAGGCAAACCATCGGTCTGCTTTTTTACACATTCAAAGTATGGCGAGTCGATTAGGTGGAACAGAACTCATTAGAAAATGCAACTATAGCATATCGGAGTGTAACTCCACCGAAATGTATCGGTGCCTTGAAACCCGACTGCCGATAATCTGCGTTGTTAATTTGCGGAACGTGCTACACAACTATTTGAACTAAGGCAGGTTGTCGTGTTAGAAGAACATCATCATTTATCGCCCCTATTCCGGTTCCGAAACCTTTCCGAACAGGGTGGGGTAAACCATTTCGTTTCGACCCGCATCGGCGGTTTGAGCCTGTCGCCATACGAATCACTAAATCTGGGATTTCACGTCGGAGATGTCCCTGAGACCGTCCTGAAAAACCGTGAACGTCTAGCAGCCACTATCCAAATCCCCCTCTCTAATTTTACTTTCGCAAAACAGATTCATAGTGGTACGGTGGCCATCGTGACGGAGCAGAAGAGAGGCTGCGGCGCGGCTGACTACGACACGGCGATCGAAGCGACGGATGCGATGGTGACGGCTGTTCCCGGTCTATGTCTAGCAGTACTTACGGCGGATTGTGTGCCGCTGCTCCTCTTTGATCCCCGCAAACGGGTCGTTGCCGCTGTACATGCCGGCTGGCGGGGAAGCGTCAAACTGATAGCTCGGAATACCGTAGAAATCTTAATCCAAGAATACAACTGCAAACCGCAAGACCTGTTGGTAGGGATTGGTCCGTCTATCGGTCCGTGTCACTACGAAATTGGTCCCGAAGTCATCGCGCAGGTGAAGGATGCGTTTGGAAGTACAGAGGGCCATATCAACACGGAGTCATCCAGCGGCAAGGGACATTTCAACCTTTGGGAAGCCAATAGACGGCAAATCATGGACGCAGGAGTTCCGCCGCAAAATATAGAGATTGCCCGGATATGCACCTACTTCAACGTGCACCAATTCTTCTCGGTACGGCACCAAAAAGGAACGACGGGCAGGTTCGGAGCGGGAATTATGTTGTCAACATAAACAGAAACCGAGTTTTTCCTATGTGGAAACACGAATTTGACAGAAATCAAACTGATCTTTCTTTAATTTAGCGAACGTGAGCCAAAAACTCGGTTTCTTTGTTTTGAGTAGCAACTTGGATCAGCACAACACAATCAATTAGGAAACCTCATCATGAAATCTTTTTTCAAACTATCTGTCAACAACCCGGTACTGGTTCACATGATTACCATCGCGGTAATTGTCTTCGGCTCATACGCGCTCATCAATATGCCGCGCGAACTTGAACGCGATATGTCCTTCAACTGGGCGATTATTTGGGTGACGTACCCCGGTGTTTCGCCCGAAGAAATCGAAAAACTAATCGTCAAACCCATTGAGGACGAGATCGCGGATGTGGATAAAATTGAGTCTATCACGTCAACCGCCGCTGAAGGATCTGCCGGCCTCAGTATAAAATTCGATCAAAATGTCTCACGAGACGAGTTTGACAAACTGTACCAAGACCTACGTACAGAACTGGATAAAGTCCGAAATCTTCCCGAAGATGCGGAGGAGCCCGAGATGTTAAAACTGGAGTCAAATACGGCAACGCCGGTGATTGATGTTGTCGTGTCAGGCGACCTCCCCGAAAGAAAGATGCAAGAACTGGCGGAAGCGCTCCAAGATGAAATCGAAGTCGTAGAGGGAGTTTCGGAGGTCTCAATCTTCGGAATTCGTGACCGCCAGATATGGGTCGAGGTTGAACCCGACCGCCTTGATCGCTATGCACTGACGTTGGGGCAGGTAGTCGGTGCTCTTGCGGCAAAGAACATGGACGTCCCAGCGGGCGAACTGAAGATTGGACGTTCGGAATACCTGTTGCGCACGGTCGGCGAATTTGATGCAATCGACCAGATCCAAAATGTGATAGTAAAACAGATTCCCGGAGGCGGCAAAATCCGCATCGGAAACATTGCACAGGTTCGTGATACCTACGAAGAACCGACTGTAATCTCCCGTTTGAACGGTGAACCGGGAATCACACTTTCGGTAGCAAAACGAGGCGACGGCAGTACGATTCAGATTGTTGATACGGTGCGAGCCATAGCGGAGACATATCGGACAAATCACCTGTCGGAAGGTGCAGAAATCACATTGGTGAACGATAGCTCAATCTATATTCGTAACTCACTGGGCAAGCTTCAAAATAACGCACTTTTCGGTGTAATGCTTGTTCTCCTTGTTTTATATCTTTTCATGGGATTGAGGAATGCAATTTTTGTCGCCGTTGGCATCCCGTTGACGCTCCTCATCACTTTTGGTCTCATGGGGATTGCGGACGAATCAATCAACAGCATGTCGCTGTTTGGATTGGTGTTAGTGCTCGGTATCATTGTGGATGATGCGATTATCGTGATGGAAAATGTCTATCGTCGCATGCAGGAAGGCGAGCCGCCAATCCAAGCGGCTATCAACGGCGCGCATGAAGTCGCTTGGCCCGTGATAACCGCCTCCTTGACAACCGCTTCCATCTTCCTTCCGCTTGCGCTATTGCCGGGGATTGTCGGCAAATTCATGAGAATTATCCCAATCATCGTCGCTTTGACGCTCGCAGCTTCTCTGTTTGAATGTTTCTTCATTTTGCCATCCCACATTGCGGAATGGGGGAAAGTCCGCCATTCCAAATCACGGGATAGACTCATGCGCCACCTGCTAAAACCCTACACGAAACTGTTGGGATTCGTTCTGCGCCGTCGTTACTGGATGCTGGGCGGCGTTGTCGCTTGCCTAGTGCTGAGCTTCGTTCCAATCCCTCTCGGACTGGTTGAGGTTGACATGTTCCACGGCGATGAGTATCCAATAGTATTCGCCTACGTCACGATGCCTGTAGGTACCCGCTTGGAAACGACGGATGACGTCATCCGTAAATTCGAGGCAGTTGCGCTTTCGTTGCCCAAATCTGAAATCAAAGCAGTTATCGCGAGAACCGGATGGCTCACGATTGAAAACAACTTTAGCGAGCGCAATGGCAATCTCGGAACGCTCCAGATCGAGTTTGTCGAAGCACGGCATCGCGAGCGCACACTTGATGAGATTATCGCGGAACTCCGGGGTAAATTTAGTCGAATTACGGGACCCGAGCAGATCGAATTTCAGACAAGGGAAGAAGGTCCTCCTGCCGGCGCGGATGTCGAGATAATAGTGAAAGGAAAATACTTCGACGAACTGGACACAATCACCAATGAGCTGAAGGCGGAACTTGAGAAGATTCCGGGAGTCACCGACATCAATGACAACTACGCTGTAGGCCAAGAGGAAATCAAATTGCAGGTCGATGAAGACAAAGCTAACGAATATGGATTGACAATCCGGCAGATTGCGTTCACCGCCCGCAATGCGTTTGAAGGCGCGAACGCCACTGTATTCCGCGATGGTGATGAGGAGATAGATGTGGTCGTCAAATTAAGTGAATCTGGGCGCGCGACGCTCAAAGATGTGGCAAACCTGAAATTGATGGGAGGAACGGGGGTGCCGGTGCCCCTCCGAGATGTCGCCCGACTGGATGTGGTGCCAGGTTATTCCACAATTTATCGCTACAAACAGGAGAGAGCTATCACAATCACCGCCAATGTGGATGAGAACGTGACGTCAACCGTGTACGTTAACCAAAGGCTTCGTTCACATTTCGATCAGATTAGTCCGCGCTATCCAGGCTACACACTCGAATCTGGCGGCGAATTTGCCGAATTTGAGAAAGTTTTCACAGGAATCCCCCTTTTCTTCGGCTTCGGTATTTTGCTGGTTTATTTCATATTGGGTACGCAGTTCAAGTCCTTCCTCCAACCGTTCGTCATCCTGACGACCGTACCTTTTGCATTCATTGGCGCAATGGTGGGACTGCTTACTTCTGGCAACCCATTGAGTGTAGCTTCGACATACGGGCTTGTCGCGCTTGCCGGTATTGTCGTTAACGACTCGATTGTGCTGGTTGAGTTTATCAATCGTCTACGGGCGGCAGGAGTCGATAAATGGCGAGCAATTATTACTGCGGGACGCACACGTCTACGTCCGATTATACTCACCTCGATTACGACGGTGTGTGGTCTGCTGCCGATGGCGTTGGGGGTCGGCGGGAAGTCGGCGATCTGGATGCCGATGGCAAGCACCGTCGTTTGGGGGCTGTCGGTGGCAACCCTCCTGACACTGTTCGTAATTCCCGCGTTCTATGCAATCAGCGATGACATTCGCCCATGGCGGGGTGTTCGCGTTGAATCAAAGAACACAGAGACTGTTGAAGAATAGATTGACGGATTAGAATCGGCAACGGAGATCGAAAGGAGCGATAAAAAATTGTGATTACCCCAAAAAAACTAGACACTGACAATCAAGGCAATCACAAGAATCCATCAAGCGAGTGAATAGCGAGTGATCAAGTGAGTGAACAACGAACGCGATAGAGCTCCCATAGAGATTCCATAAATCACAGTTCAGACAATCTTCAAGCAAACAAGCAGCACAATCCCGGAAGCTTGTTTGTCGGTGATTGTCAGAACTGTAATGCCATCAGGTTCTAGGATTATTCTGGAAAGATGTCTACTACCGTCCTAGCCACCACACACGCTATCTCGGCGTTTTCCCCTTGACACCAATCCCCTTTTCGATTAGGATGAATCAACGTTCGAAACGCAGCCGAGAGTTGGGATACAGCCCCTTTATAACGTCATATTCCCTAGGATAAAACCACCGTTGATAATCCCGAAGTTGTCCAAACAATGATACCGGAGGTAAGTGCACGATGGCAGAAAAGAAAGAATACAAGGTTGTTGGTACCCGTCCCATCCGACACGACGGGGTTGACAAAGTGACCGGCCGCGCCCTCTACGGAGCTGATTTTCAGGCGGCTGGGCTGCTGCACGGCAGAGTGTTGCGAAGCCCGCACGCCCACGCACGAATCAAGTCAATTGACACCACTCGAGCTGAAGCCTATCCCGGAGTGAAGGCGGTAGTTACGGCAAAAGATTTTCCCCAAGTGGGAGACACCATAGCCGATCTTGGAGAGGGCGCCGTTCACCTGAAGGATCTACAAGACAACGTGTTGGCAGGGGAGAAGGCGCTATACAAGGGACACCAAGTCGCAGCGGTTGCGGCAATCAACGCGCACATTGCCGAGGAAGCGCTCGAACTCATTGATGTGGAATACGAAGTGCTCCCGCCCGTCGTTGACGTTCGCGAAGCCATGAAATCCGATGCGCCGCTGCTGCACGAGGATTTGAGAACCGATGAAATGGGGAAGCAATCCGAGAATTCGAGCAACGTCGCCAGCCACTTCCAACACAAGAAGGGCAATCTGGAAAAAGGCTTCGCGGAAGCCGATGTTGTAATTGAGCACGAGTTCACGACGCAGACGGTGCATCAAGGCTACATTGAGCCTCACAATGCAACGGCACTACACAATCCTGACGGGCAATTGACAATCTGGTGTAGCACGCAGGGCGCTTTTGGCGTCAGGCAGCAGGTGTCTTCAATCCTCCAGATACCCCTCTCGAAAATAAAGGTCGTCCCCATGGAGATCGGCGGCGGCTTTGGCGGCAAGATTCAAGTCTACATCAAGCCCGTTGCGGCGATGCTATCCATGAAAACCGGAAGACCGGTAAAGGTGCTGATGAACCGTGCCGATGTCTTTGAAGGCACCGGACCGACACCCGGCTCCTATGTGCGCGTGAAGATTGGCGCAAAAAACGATGGACGTATCACGGCGGCGGAAGGCTACCTCGCCTACGAAGCCGGCGCTTATCCCGGATCACCCGTAGGCGCCGGAGCGATGTGCATCTACTCCTGTTACAATATCGACAACGCCCTTGTTGACGGCTATGATGTCGTTGTCAACAAACCCAAGACTTCCGCGTACCGGGCCCCGGGCGCAACCAATGCGGCGTTTGCGGTCGAAACCATCATTGATGAAATCTGCGAGAAGATCCGGATCGATCCGCTTGAATTCCGAATCCTTAACAGCGCCAAAGAGGGAGATACGCGCGTGGACGGACCTCCGTTGCCCCGCGTCGGTTTCATCGAAACGGTTGAAGCCGCGAAGGAACACCCTCACTATTCCGCGCCGTTGGAAGGAAAGTACACCGGACGAGGAGTCGCCTCCGGTTTTTGGCCCAATTTCGGTCTCAAGTCGAGCGTTTCCATCAATGTGAATACCGATGGAACGATCAGTCTCGTCGAAGGCTCCACCGACATCGGCGGTACACGCGCCGCCATCGCCATGCAAGCTGCGGAAGTATTGGGCATTCCCGCGGAGTCGGTGACCCCGACGGTGGTTGATACCGATTCTGTTGGCTACACCGACGTCACGGGAGGCAGCCGCACCGCCTTTGCCACCGGATACGCCGCTTATAATGCCGCTCAAGATGTCAAGGAACAGATGATTCAGCGTGCCGCAAAACTGTGGGAAGTTGATGTAGAAGAGGTGGAGTTCTCCGACGGTCTGTTTCGATGTGTCAACGGCAAAACGGAGCAGATTGATTTCAAGGAGCTGGCGGGCAAACTCGATGAGACCGGCGGACCCATAGTCGGACGCGCTTCGGCAGATCCCACGCAGCCAGGTCCCTCGATCGGTACACACGTTGTTGATGTTGAGGTCGATCCCGACACGGGCAAGGTGGAAATACTGCGCTATACGACGTCTCAAGACGCCGGAAGAGCAATCCATCCGAGCTATGTCGAAGGACAGATGCAAGGCGGAGCCGTTCAAGGCATCGGTTGGGCGCTGAACGAGGAATACATGTACAACGATGACGGCGAGATGACCAACGCCAGTTTTCTTGACTACCGCATACCCACCTCCTTGGACCTGCCGATGATCGATGCGGTAATCGTCGAAGTACCGAATCCCGGTCATCCTTACGGCGTAAGGGGCGTTGGCGAAACGCCGATCGTTGCTCCGCCCGCTGCCATCGCGAATGCTATCTACCGAGCAGTCGGCGTTCGGATGAAAGACCTGCCCATGTCTCCAGACCGTATCCTCAAGGCATTGGGAAAAATCTAAAACGGTAATTTATAACCAATGGTGCTAGTTTGAAATTTGGAGGTAAATGGGGATAACATTCCGTTTCGGCATTGCTTTGGTGCGAAATGTGTCATGGTCATGAGACGATTTCCTCAATTCTACCGTTAATTTGAGTACCAGTAGTTATCAAATAACGGGAGGAAATCTAGACTCATGACCATTGAAGATTTTACCACAGAATTGTTTTGTCGTGTTGATGATAAACTCTCACAACGCGGCAAGAATCGTAAGCATAGCCAAGCCAAACTCTATCCGTCCGAAGTGGTTACCATTGCCATGCTCTTTGCACTCAAAGGCGTGAGCAATCGCGCCTTCTATCGCTGGATAGCAAACAATTTCAAACACGTATTCCCAAGATTACCCCATCGCACTCGATTGCTCCGTTTGTTTGATGGGCATCGACATCTTATTGACGTGTTCATGGCGGCACCTTCGCTCATCGGCGTAATTGACACTTACGGCATTGAATTGATTCACCCGCGTCGAGAAGGACGTTCTAAGCGTCAAATCGGGCGCAAAGGTATTTCCAATCAACGATGGATTGTAGGCGGAAAACTTTGCCTGCTACACAACCATCTCGGGCAGATTGTCAATTGGGATTGCGACACTGCCAATGTATATGATGGAACTGCCTTTCAACACCTCGTTGATGGAATCAGTGACCAGATGGTTGTGTTTGCCGATGAAGGTTTTGCCAAAGTAGATTGGTTTCCTTCCAACTTGCGTCTGTGCCGACGTGGTGAGTGGAATTCTCGGATGCTGATAGAAACAATTTTGTCCATGTTGACGCTCGTGTGTCATTTTAAGAAAGTCATGCATCGACGTTGGAGTTACTTCAAAACGCGAGTCGGCTTTACAATGGCTTTGTTTAATATCTTGGTGCAGTGGAACGGTCTGTCGATTGAAGATGATGGCTTTGTCCCTTTATCAATCGCTCAATTCAGCCTCTAAACTAGCACCATTGGTTTATACCATTTCCCTTGATAATTGTGCATATGATGTCTGAATTATACTGTTAACTTTCTTTGTAGGCGGGGCATCTTGCCCTGCCGACTTTGTACTTGCATGTTAGAGAAAGGGTAAAGGAAGAAATCAGCTTGTGATATACCCGACGGATCTGCACCGTTCAAAGCCTTTTTTGAAAATTGTTGCAAGAGATTCACTCGGTGTTTCATCATACCTAGTCGTCCGACCAGCTCCTCTGTCGTTTTCGTCTCGGATGTAGACGATTTCTTAACAAGAGAAAACGTCTCATCAAAACCACCTCAACATTTCTGGCGATGTTCATTCTAATCTCGCTCAACGCCTTTGCCCAAGATTTCCCGCAATGGCAACTCTCCGATGGCGCAAGAACGCGGATCGGTAAGAGACAGATTTCTGACCTAAAGTATTCCCCGGACGGCACGCGGCTCGCCGTTGCCAGTTACATTAGAATCTGGTTTTATGACACTGCGACCGGTCAAAAGGTTGCCTTGCTCAGCGGGCACACCAGTGAGGTTTCTAGCGTCGCGTTCAGCGCGAATGGCAGCATGATTGCCAGTGGGAGTCGGGACCGGACTGTTTGCCTATGGGATGCGGTGACGGGGCACACTTGCAGACACTTGAAGAACATACAGAAGGCGTCACTAGCGTCGCCTTCAGCTAGGACGGGTGACAACCTACAATTTACCTGATACGCATTGCACATTATGCTTCTCACGTTTTATTCTTCGCTTCACTGGGACGCCAAATCCATAAACAATGGTGAATTCTAAAATAAATGGACACTTTCGCCCCCGGTAGGTGCGGTTTCCAACCGCACCGGTTTGGAGTGTTTCGTTAATTCTAAGATCCACTATATATGGAAGGATAACCTGGAATGGTGACATCAACGCAAACCACAGAGACAAAAGATGTCCACGGTATCCCAACCGGCGCACCGGTGCCAATGACCCCGGAGCAGAAGTTCTTTTTTGACCTCCGCGGCTGGATACTCCTACCCGCCGTGCTGTCAATGGCTGAGATCGAGGAGACGAAGGCAGAGGCGTATGCCGGCGCTAGACAGAGTTATGAAGGCGCACTCCAGAAACTACTCGATCATCCGGCGATTGTCGGAATTCTGTCCGAAATTTTGTCTGAAGAACCCTTTGTGAAAGACGATTGCTACGGTTTTCGATGCGAAGGTTCCTTTATTACCGTCCGACCGCCCGGTTGGAGTAAATCGGAACGAAGCGACAATGGATTGCCACACGTCGTGCGTCCGCCCCAGCAAGCCAACGCCATGCGGTATCAGGTCGCAGGCGGCAAGATATTCTCTGGGCTTACGCGGGTAGTGTGGGAACTTGAGGAGGTAAAAGCAGGAACCGGAGGCACCTCCTTCCTCAGTGGGTCACACAAAGCGCATTTCAACTATGGGGGACCAGACCCCTACCGTCCCAACATCAGCGATTCGCCATGGGAGATGAGTATGCGAGCCGCAATGGATGACTACAGTTGCCCACCGGGATCAGTGGTCATCTTCACGGAAAGCCTCGTCCATGCGTCAAACGACTGGACTAATCCGGACAATCCCCGCTGTGCCGTCTTTAACTGTTACAATTCGATATGGGCACAGTGGCATCGACTCAACCTTAACCACGAAACGATCGCAGCGATGCCGTTGAAGCGGCAATCCCTTTTCCGCGGGACGTGGGCAATTGGCGGGGGGCCTGAGGGCAACCGTGAATACTCGCTGGACAACCGAACGGTATAGCGATGTAGGTTAAGCTCTGTAGGAGCGATCCCGAATCGCGACGTTATGATGATAGTCGGGAATCGGAGTTCCCTCCTGTAGAAGGCAATATTTGTTACGGGTAGAGGGTGTACCTTCCGATTCGCGAATAAAATATCTGGTATGGGTCGTGTTAGATGATGAAAACATAAGCGAGCCCCAACGGATTCCTCGCTCCGGAGGAGCGATATATCAATAGAGGTGCGACTTACGAATCTCCCGCTCCAGCGGAGCGCAATGTAACAGCACTGGCATTAGGTTAATCCATTCAGATTATGCAATTACGACCATGGTGCATACGTACGCAGATCTCTCACCTAATCCCTTGCAAAGGTTGTCACGCAAAATATGAGGTATTTTACGAATGGCCAACATCAACGTTTTCACCAGCGAACAGATAGCCGACTATCGCGAAAACGGATTTCTCATCGTTCGGAATGTCTTGTCTCTAGACGAAACAGTAACGCTACGGGAAATTGCCGAGGCGCAGGCGGAGTGTAACGCCGCCGAATCATCACTCGAATACCCTGAACCCGGCAAGTACACCGTCAGCGGCAACACGATGAGCGCCCATCCCAAATTGGCGCCGATCGCCGAACACCCGACAATCGTCAACAGTATTGAAAGCTTGTTAGGCGAACAAGCTCACCTAGCCGCCTTCGTGGCTTACGTGCGCACCCCCGGTGACAAGGGAGCCAATCCTCACAACGACTACAAACGTTGGCGCCCGGTCGGTTCCTCAATGAATTGGCTGTTTGCGATTATTCCCCTGACTGATTTTGACGTCGAACATGGCCCGCTGCTGGTTTCTCCCAAATCTCATGAGTTGCATCAGGTCATCAACCCCGATGCCAAAATACTGGACGTAACGCCTCCCGACAGGAGCAAATTACCGAAGTTTGTCGATCCCGAACTAAAAGCTGGCGACCTGCTGCTCCTGAACATGTACACATGGCATTGGGCGCCTGGCGGCACGGGCAGAAAGTTTCGCAGTGGTATATTCCACAAGTATTGTGCCGTAAGTGCACCGCCCGCCGCCGGTCATTACCCGTACAACGAGGCTGCGCATCGTTCCCTGAGTGACGCCGGCAAGCGCCTGTTAGCTTTTCATTCCGACGCCCCCTTGACCACGTCGCGCCTCCTTGTCGAGCGCGAATCGTCTCAGGAATCGGCTTACTTCCTTCTCTACGACCATGACACACAAGCGTGGCGGTTGCCGGGTGGTACGAGTTGGGAGGAGGACGACATCGGTTGGGACGTTGGTTCTCGAATCGCGTCCATGCAAACGCTCACTCAAGGCCAACTCGGTGTCGATGTTCCGTGGATGTCCTACATTACAGATTACGAGGAGAGGAACGGACTGTGTAGGGTCTACGGCTACCCGGATGAGAACGGACATTTTGATGCCCTAACCAAGGGGAATACACGTTGCGGCTGGTTCACGAGCGAGGAGGCTCAAGATATGCTCGGAGAGGAAGAGGAAATCGGAGACATTATTCGCACATGGCGGCGGGAGGATGTTGTTCGAGGCAAAGGGGTGGCGTTCGGTCAAAGAGAACGCCAATTCGTGTGATTGAGTCGTGGATATGCTTTAATGCTATGCGGGTAGTCAAACGTAACGACGGAGATCCTCATGGCTCGCTGTTCCGATTCCACCTGCGGAATTTCTCCAGCCGCCGTCAATGATGAACTCCTCTCCCGTCGTGTACGTGGCTTCCGCCGCAATGTACAGTAGCAATTCGGCGATTTCTTCAGGCGTGGCGACGCGCCCCATCGCCTGGCGGGTTTCAAACGCTTTGCGTACCTCGGGTGTGGTTGCCCGTTCATTACGCCAAGATTCCGTGTTCACGGTTCCGGGGCAAACGCAATTTATCCGAAATCCGAGTTGTACGTGATCGTGCGCGAGTGATTTGGTCAGAGCGATAACCGCCCCCTTGGTTACCATATACAGGTATCGATTCGCCGTAGCAAGTACGCTCGAAGCAACGGACGCCGTGTTCACGATACATTTATCACCATTCGGGTTTTTGGCGTCCATTCGTGGAATGAACGCTTTGCACATGTTGTGTACGGACTTTGTGTTGATTTCGATTGCCCGGTGCCACTGTTCGTCGTCGCACTCGTGAATAGTCCCTTCGGGTACGTGCCCCACACAGTTGAAAAGCAGGTCAATGGTCTTTTGTTCTTGCTCCACATGAGCGGCGAAGTTTCGCACAGCTAATGCATCGGTTACGTCGAGCGTAATCGGGATAACTGCATCGCCGACTTCGACTTTCAGTTGATTGATTTTGTCTTTCTGTATGTCGCAGGCATACACGATTGCGCCTTCATGCACGAATCGTTTTACGGTCGCGCGGCCTATACCTTGTGCCGCGGCTGTGACCACAGCTACTTTGTCGCTTAAACGTCCCATATCTAAAACTCCATGAGATGAGTAACAGTCTCAGGGTACTGTGGGTTGCCTGAATACTGGAAAGATATCAAAGTTTCAGAACCGCCCGCTCTGGAAACAGCCCCGAGAAGACATACCTCTATGAGATTCTTGAATTGACCTATTCGCCACTAACAGGATACCATAGACCTCTGAGCCAATCAATGCTTTGTAATAAATGACGGAAGTAACGAGACTCACGAGGCGCATGAGAAAACAAGTGGGAGCTAAACAGCCACGATAGTCTCGCGCAGCATAACTCTTTAGAATTCGACACCAGAACACAATAAATTTCCTGATAGCAGAAGTTGGAACGCTGGAAGATAGAGTGAGGGCGGCTACGGCAGTCCATTAAGTTGATTTAGGTGAAGAGCCATGTCGATCGCAATGACGGTGCAGCAGGAGAAAGACTTTGAGGAAAAGGGATTTATCATCCTTGAGAACTTTCTGACCGAGAGTGAGTTAGAGAGGCTGTTGTCAGCGGTGGACGACGTAGCTTCAAGCATTCAAGAGGCACAAGGCTTGAACCCTGATGAGCCGTTCGCTATCCGCAACGCGCTCGCCCACCACACGGCGTTTCTCGACCTGGTCGACCATCCGAGAGTGTTGCCGCTGGTTGTTGACGCGATCGGATGGAACATTCAGATTCGAACCTCACATCTGGACTATCGACCGCCATATCCACATAATCTCAAGGCTGGGGAAGTAGGCAAGGGTGATGGCGAGGACCATCAGAAGGGTTACCGAAACGTACTCTGGCATCCGGATTTGGCTGGTGATTATCTGTTCGAAGCGCCTTCACTAGACGGACGCCTTCCCTTCATGGAGGTCAAAGTCTTCTACGTACTTTCCGACCTGAGCGAGTCCAACTGCGGCAACCTGTGGATGCTGCCGGGCAGTCACAAGCGTCCGCCACAGGAATTGAGAGATTCGGAACGCGAGGTGGATGCCAGTAAGGCGGTTGAATTCAAGTTGGCACCCGGCGCTGCTGTATTGTGGCGCACTGCCACCTGGCACTGTGTAGGCCCAAACCTGTCAAATAAGATACGCAAGATAATGCACGTGGGCTATCACTACCGCTGGATGCGTCCCGCCGACTACATTCAGCAGGATCCAGAACTGGTCGCCAACAGTTCGCCGATTCGGCGTCAATTGCTGGGCGCATTGAGCACCGGCAAGAATCCGCTGGGCGACGATCCCGACTTTCACCCATCCTCCCAATACTGGATTCCCAGAGATTGGGAGGATGTTCCGTTGAGGGCTTGGGCAGAAGAACGCAGTGGCGGAAAATCTGTGATAAATCCCCCGCTCTAACAGTAGTAAATTCAAACCGCGAAACTCGTCGCGAGTGAAAAAAACCGTACGTTTGACATTTCGACGTAGGATAAAATCGTCCAACATCACACATACTAGGGAGAATTCTCATGAGCGATACAATACGCGTACTCGTGGTAGGCTGCGGCAATATGGGAGCGTCGCACGCACGAGCATATCATACACTGGATGGGTTTGAAATAGTCGGCGTGGTCAGCCGAGGACCGGAAACGCGCGGCAAGTTATCGGCGGAGTTGGGCGGATTGGCGCAATTCGACAATTTCTATACGGCGCTTGATGCCACGAAGCCCGACGCGGTCTCGATCAACACGCTCCCCGACACTCATGCGGAGTTCGCACTGAAATCCTTGGAATCGGGAGCGCATATCTTTGTTGAAAAGCCGATTGCACTCACCGTTGAACAAGCCGAATCGGTGAAACAGACCGCGCTGAGGTTGGGCAAAAAAGTGGTAGTGGGATACATTTTAAGACAGCATCCCTCGTGGACGCTGTTCATAGAGAAGGCGCAGACACTTGGCAAACCGCTCGTCATGCGCATGAACCTCAATCAGCAGAGTACGGGGGAAGAGTGGGCGTGGCACAAGCGCTTAATGAACAGTTTCTCACCCATCGTAGATTGCGGCGTGCATTACGTCGATGTCATGTGCCAGATGACAGGAGCGCAACCGACGAAAGTTCACGCCATCGGCGCCCGATTGAGCGAAGAACTGAAATCCGATATGTACAACTACGGCCAGCTTCAAGTTATATTTGACGATGGATCCGTCGGGTGGTACGAAGCCGCTTGGGGGCCCATGATAAGTGAGGAAGCGTTTTTTGTTAAAGATGTGTCGGGGCCAAAGGGCTGCGCCAGCATTGTCAAAGCCTCAGATGGGGATGACGCCGATTCGTCCGACATCGATTCACACACAAAAACTAACAGGATTCTCGTGCATCATGCCGCGCTTGACGGAAGTGGCAATCCTCTTAGGGAAGACGATATCATTGACACGACAGACGAGCCAGACCACCAAGAACTGTGTGACCGCGAGCAGGCGTACTTCCTCAAGGCAATTCGTGAAGACATAGACTTGACAGATCATATGAGCGACGCCGTCAATAGCCTCCGCATTGTCCTCGCCGCCGATGAGTCGGTGCGCACTGGAGAGGTGGTTGCTCTTTGACGTCCAAGCAAGCAATACGCCACTAGCGAATCTCCATCCAATTGCAAGTTGGCGGCGCGGGAATTCTAGTTTGGACTCGACGAACTCCAATCAAATGTTTGGCTCGGCCAATGACTCTCTGTCGCATACGGCGTTAGATCGTCGGCTATTCTTGCCGACGACCCGACATCGAGCCCGACGCCATCCTCCGCTGCATCAATTGTCAGACTCCGGCTTCGGTAGCGCATGGTACCGTGAATCAATCTGAAAAGGCTCCCACTAACGAACTTAGAATTCAACTTTCTGATAGCGCATACGCGGCGACGCTATCAGCAATCTTTCTCTTGCTCGGCGGATTCATCGCGTGGCACCATGAGATGTGGCGTGATGAGATTCAAGCTTGGTTGATTGCGAGAGACAGCGCCTCGCCGATCGAAGTCTTGTACCACTTGAACCGAGGTGATGGTCATCCGGGACTGTGGCATCTTTGTCTCTATTACCTTAAGCAGATCACGTGGTCGCCCGTCATCATGCAGCCGTTTCATCTCATCATCGCCTGCACAAGTGTCTACATCTTTGTAAGATTCGCGCCGTTCTCCAGATTACACAAAGCGCTTTTCCCATTTGGATATCTGGTATTCTATGAATACGCCATAATATGCCGAAACTATGCGCTGGGAGTGCTTCTGCTCTTCACGTTCTGTGCGCTATTTAAAGAATGGAAAACCAGATTCCCGCTGCTCGGACTCATTCTCCTGCTATTAGCCCACACAAATATCGTCACACTGATTGTTACCATCGCGATTGCGGTCGGACTGTCTTGGGAACTGATTTCTTCACCGGACCGTCCAAAAAAACGGGATATTCAGGTAGGTCTGTCGCTGATTTTCTTTGGGATTCTCACGTCGATTATCCAGTTGAAACCGTCTTCTCCCGGGCGCTTTGAGTGGACAGATTTAACACGAGGCGTTTCCGATTTCGAAAGATTTCAAAATGCGGTGAACATAATTCCGAAAGCGTTCATCCCGATACCCGAGATTACCTTACGATTTTGGAACACATTCCTTCTGGACGCAATTCCCGGCGTTGATGGCGTGATGTTTGCCTTGGCGATCCTCATCTTCCTTTTCGCGGTAATCTTACTACTTAGGAAGCCAGCGGCACTCCTGATTTATCTGATTGGGACTCTCGGTATATTGGCTTTCTTTGCGTCCTATTTTGGATTCATCCGCCATTGGGGCAATCTATTCATACTATTTCTTGCTGCGATTTGGATATCTCGCTACTGTGCCGATGCGACGACGGGACAACGAACAGAGCGGGGACAATTACGGAGACGCCTTAATCAGTTGAGTTTTGCGGTGGGGAGAAGTCTCAATTACGTGTTGATATTACTGTTCGTCGTTCAGTTGGCCGGTGGCATTGCGGCGGCGAGTTTGGACTACAAACATCCATTCTCGGAAGGAAAGGCAGTCGCCCGTTACATTAAGGAAGAAAAACTTGATGACATGATGATTGCGCCTGAGGTTCGGAGCGATGTTTCCTTGGAAATACTTGGATACTTGGAAAGAGACCAATTCTACTATCCAAGACCTAGGAGGTTCGGCTCGTTCGTTTCTTGGGATCCGATATACGCCAGCACCGCTTACCTGCCAACTGAGGATGTGCTTCAGGAAATCCGCCGGTTCTGCAACGAAACCTCTGAAGACATTCTGATAATTTCAGGTCAGGTTTACCCTGAAGCCATACGATTGAAATACGATCTAAAAACTCTCAAAGTTTTTCGACCATCCGTCATTCGAGAGAGCGTGCAGAATTTCGTTCTGTATCGAATGACGCCGAATTCCTAGGACATCCTCTATTCCCATCCCCCATTGCCGTTCCTCTTATGTGGCGGAATTCCTAGTGCATCGTGACAACTCCAGATTGATGGTGTCATCACTTGATTAAGGAGCCTTTAACCGAGATGAATTACATTGACGCACATGTTCACGTATGGACGGACGACCTAAATGCTTACCCCTTAGCAGATGCTTACACCAAAAGTGATGTGCAGCCTGAGACCTTCTACCCCGAGGACATTCTCGCTCATGCCGCGCCATCCGGCGTCAATCGAATCGTGCTCATCCAAATGAGTTACTACGGCTTCGATAATTCGTACATGCTTGATGTGATGGAGAAGCAACCTGACGTATTCTCGGGAATTGCCATCATTGACTGGAATGGCCCACATCCCGACGAAGACATGCGGAGACTTGCGGATCGCGGAGTTCGTGGCTTCCGACTCTACGTCAGGGATGAGCATGCGCTGGATGGGAGAGGAATTGAGCAGATGTTTATGGCCGGCGCCAGGCATAACCTCGCCATTTGCCCGTTGATTAATCCGGTGGCGTTGCCGTCTTTGGATAGACGCTGTTCACAGTTTCCCGATACACCGGTCATCATCGATCATCTCAGTCGAATCGGTGCTGCTCAACCGATAGACGATTCTCACATAGAAAGTCTGTGCACTCTTTCCAAACATGCCAACGTGATGGTAAAGGTTTCGGCTTTTTACGCACTCGGTAGGAAGGGGCCCCCGTATGCCGATCTCGTGCCCCTCATTCGACGCGTTTTTGACGCCTTCGGACCCGATCGTATGATGTGGGCGAGTGATTGTCCTTTCCAAGTGGTAGACCATACATACGAAGATAGCATCGGGCTAGTTCGGGACCGCTTAGATTTTCTATCCGCCGAGGATAAAGAGCATATTCTTCGCAGTACCGCCGAGGATTTCTTCTTCCGGACTTAATATCCGAGGACCGTAGCGTAAGCCTCTGCCGAACCCATTGCCCCGTGAATTCATCGCCTGAAACCAGGATAGTCAGACCCCGATGTATCATGGCATCAATGTTGACTTCCACCTCCACTTCCCCCGATTTAACGGTTGACAGCACCGCGCGTAAAGGCTATCATAACCACGCCATTCTACCTTATTGTCCGAATGCCGGCACAGCATTCATCACGTTCCCGAATCGCGGAGAAAATAGCCTATGAATATCCTTATCACTGGAGCCGCAAGTGAGTTGGCTCAAGCACTTGCCTCGCACTTGAGCGAAGATCATCAAATACGCTTGACCGATATTGTGGACACCAAGACCGATTTTGAGTTCATTAGGTCCGATTTAGGGCACGATGAGGAAACCAACGAGTTGGTCAGAGGGATGGATAGCATCATCCATCTCGCGGAACTTCCCCCCGATTATTCGGATGATTCATTAGACTCGGACAATCTGACGATAGACTTCCTAACTAGATGCACCTACAACTTGCTGTGGGCGGCGGTAGAGGAGAATGTCACAAAAGCCGTCTACGGGAGCACGCTAAAGTTGTTCGACAAGTACGATGACGACTTGACCGTCAATGAAAACTGGAGGCCTCTCCCATCTACCGACCCGTATGTGCTGGGTAAACACTTGGGAGAGTTTACCTGCAAAGAATTCGCAAGAACAGGCAAACTTCAAATCACTTGCCTGAGATACGGGGAAATCGTCCGAGTCGAAGATGTCAAAGGCCAACCCTACGACCCCGCTTGGATTGAGATCAGAGATCTCGTCCATGCGTTTGAATGTGCACTCGGTGAAAAACAGGCCGGTCTCAACCGGGAGTGGTCAGTATTTCATATCGAAGCTGATGCACCCGACGCGGACTATCCACCAGCTCGACGGGCTAGGGGCACAATAGGATACAGTCCGAAGTATCGGTTCAGGGAATAGACGATGAATGTGTTGATTCTAGGCGGAACCGGCAATCTGGGACCTTTTGTAGTTAACGCTCTCGAACCTTACCATACGTTGAGGGTGACCGATGTCAATCCTCCGGAAGATACCGCACACGAATTTCGCTATGTTGACCTGGCTTCCATGACTCAGGTGATGGAAGCGGCGGAAGGAATGGACGCAATTGTCAACTGCTCGGTTCTGCGGGAAGACCGGAAAATTGCTTTTGATGTGAACACGCTTGGAAGCTATCACATGATGAGCGCGGCGGTCACGCATGGCATCAAGAGGGTGATTAACACCGGTCCGCACGCCATACTTACCGGTCCAACATACGACCACATCGACTTTATGCTAACGGAAGATATTCCTCCACACTCGGGAGTGGACCTGGTTGGAGGTGACAATCCGTACTCAATAAGTAAGTCTCTGGGACAGGAGATATGCAAGGTATTCACGGAGAATTACGATGTCCATGTGATGTGTTTGCTATTTTGTGGCTTGAAGAATCCGGAGCATCCGCGTTTCTTCCCTGGTCGGGACGTGACACCCTTTGTCGTGTCGGTACGTGATGCCGCGGAAGCGTGCCGTTTGGGGCTTGCAGTTGACTTGAAGAGTCTTCCGTCGAAGAATGAGGTGTTCTATATAACCACCGACATACCACATGGTAAGTTCTCGAACGCCAAAGCAAAGCGGATTCTTGGCTTTGCACCGAATGACAAATTCGAGGTGGTGTGGCATAAAGTCGCAGACAATTGAAACCCACACTACCTATGCTACTGCGATTTTACAATTGCCTTTAACGCGAAGGAATTAAACTATGAAATGTGCCCGACATTGGCTGGATTGTCCGTCTTCGCTGACGCACGGAAATATGATTCAGCGTGTCATATTCACCAGAGAAGATCCGAAAAACCCGCACGAAGAAGGCGCAATCATGCGGGTGATAAACAGCTTTGCCAGGGCGTATTTGGAACCTGGCGTTTCGTCGGTGCCTCACGTTAATGAAGGCATTCAGGAGACGTTTTTCGTGATTGATGGGACAGGAACGCTGGTTTCCGACGGACAGGAACGCAGCGTCCGGGATGGCGATGGCATTTATGTACCGCCCGGCGTAAAGCATACCTTTGTTAATGATGGTGACTCACCCCTCGAATTCCTTATAGTCGAGGAACTGATCCCCGACGGGGCGGAGGTAGAGAGCAGAACTGCAAATATCAAGAATTACCGCGAGAGCCCCCTGGGTATGGGTCATTGGAAGCATATCGTTCACGACGTGTTCTCCGGATCTCCGTATGAACTTATCCATGATAGGAAGAATCGCATGGTTCAGCGGCACGCGATTCTTGTTGTTCTCATGGATCCGATGCAGACCTCCGATAGCCACGGGCATATAACCGACAAGGATGAGATATGGTATATGTTGAAGGGTGAGGGTGTTCACGTTGTTGGCGACGAGATGGTCATACACAAGCCCGGCATGGCGATACAGGTTGCTCCGTGCGATCCGGGGCATTCACTCATCAACCATACTGAGGAACCTCTGATGGCGTTCTACATTGCGGCGGCAGTTTATCGCGTGGAGGACGATGGGAGCTATACACGAGCTCTTGAAACGCTGCCAGGGGTGTGCGACAGCTGAGTGACAGCCAATCCTCTGGGTGCCATCTACGTGTTTCAAACGGCTTCTCAGGTTTGATTCCGTAAATTGCTTCCTTTTTGCCTTCCCCAACCCGCACTGGGGAGAGGCGCGACAATAAACCTCCAAGAATCGGTGGTGCGCAACGGTGCCCCAGCGATAGCGTTAAAGCGGCCGGCACAGACCGCTCTGCGGCTGCCGCTACAACTTCTCAATCCGTAAGATCAAATTCTCCAACACCAGGAGCGCGACGATGAAATGTGCCAGACATTGGCTAGATTGCCCATCCTCACTGACTCACGGGAATATGATTCAGCGTGTCATATTCACCAGAGAAGATCCAGAAAACCCGGGGGTGGAAGGCGCGGTGATGCGGAATATCGAAAGTTTCGCACGCGCCTATTTGGAACCCGGCGTCTCATCCGTTCCGCATGTCAATGAGGGAATTCAGGAGACCTTCTTCGTCGTCGATGGCGATGGAATCCTCGTAGCTGACGATGCAGAGCACCCAATTCGCGAAGGAAACGGCATTTACGTGCCGCCGGGAGTCAAACACACCTTCATTAACAGCGGGGAAAAGCCCTTGGAATTCATAATCGTGGTGGAGGCCGTTCCTAACGGAGCGGAAGTGGAAGCCAAGACTGCCTTAATAAGCAACTACCGCGAAAACCCGATGGGTATAGGGCACTGGAAATTTCTTGACCGTGCTGTTTTTGCCGGAACGCCAAATGAACTCATCCACGACAGGAAGAATCGCATGGTGCAGCGTCATGTCATCCTTGTAGTCGTGATGGACCCGATGCAGACCTCCGACAGCCACCCACACACCACGGACAAGGACGAGATTTGGTATATGTTGAAGGGAGAAGGTGTCCATGTGGTAGGTGAGGAGATGGTCATACATAAACCCGGTATGGCGATACAGGTTGCCCCATGCAGTCCCGGACACACGCTTATTAACCATACCCACGAACCGCTGATGGCATTTTACATCGCAGCCGCCGTATATCGCGTTGAAGACGACGGAAGCTATACAAGAGTCCTCGAACCCCTTCCCGGTTTCCGCACAGCGAAGTCGTGAAAAAGTAGTTACCCAATTTTCGTAGGGGACTATAGCAACCGTTATTACGTAGTTGTTACCATCCAGACGAGTCGCCAGTTTGCCAGACTTGGGAATCCATAGGGGTTTGGTCTCCCAACCCGTGAAGTGCATTCTCCAAATTGCGCATGTACCGAACACGAATGACAACGGAATCCAGAACCGCAAATGGTAGTAGAACCACTTTTTGCATTTCTAGATTATTGTTTCAGTACCAACCAACCGGAGGAGAGCGGCTTTCATGAAAGGTGCAGTACTCTACGAAGTCAATAAACCGCTGATAGTCGAAGAATTTGAGATGCCGCAGACGGGGCCTGACATGATACGAGTGGGCTTGAGAGCGGCAGGCGTTTGTCATTCGGACTTTCATGTCCTGAAAGGTGATTGGCCTCAACACCCCATTCCAACGATTCTAGGCCACGAAGGTGCAGGGGTCGTTGAAGAGGTCGGATCCCATGTGACCGGCATCAGTGAAGGTGACCACGTCATTCTTTCATGGAAACGCCAGTGTGGGCACTGCGAGATGTGCCAGAATGGGTTTCCGAACTTGTGCGACCTACCGCCTTACGAGTTTGGATTGCCCCACACGAAGAGCGGCGAGAAAATGAATAAGTTCGTGGGTATGGGCACCTTCAGTACCTCTACGCTTGTTCCCCAAGATGCAATCATTCGAATCGATGAAGATTTCCCTTTCGCACAGGCGGCGCTCATCGGGTGCGGCGTGATGACAGGAGTCGGAGCGGTCATTAACACCGCTCAAGTCCAGCCTGGAAGCAGTGTGGCGATTTTTGGGTGCGGCGGCGTCGGACTGAACTGCATTCAAGGAGCCGCGTTGGCAAGTGCCGAGCCGATCATTGCCGTAGATATCCGTGACAATAAGTTGGAGATGGCGCGTCAATTTGGCGCCACGCATACGGTCAATTCCGCAGAAGAAGATCCTGTTGAACGTATTCAGGAGATTAGCGGTGGACCCGGCGTGCACTATGCATTTGAGGCGATCGGCTTAACCGGCGAACCCTTTGTCCAGAGCATCGAATGCACGCGCAAGCGTGGTGTGACAGTCTTTGTCGGCCACGCGCCTGTGAACACGCCGCTCGCCATGGACGCCCGAATGCTATTGCACGAGAAATCAATCATCGGTTGTTACTACGGATCTGCGCGTACGCATGTGGACTTCTACCGGTTAATTGGGTTATACAGGGCTGGTAAACTAAAGCTGGACGAGCTGGTTTCGCGGTCTTATCCGCTTGAAGGTGTGAACGATGCTTTTGACGCGCTTGCCAAGGGAGAAGTCGCACGAAGTGTGTTGACGATGGAGTGATTTTAAAGGCCGCTCGTTGTTGCATCCGAGCCGCAGTGCCTATCCGCGACCTCCTTCTCTCCTGAGATCGAAAGCATAGCTTGGAGCAATCATGAAGAAGCTCGTAGTTGTCGGACCGGGCGGTATTGGCGGCACTATCGCCGCTCTCCTAGCACGAACGGGTGCATGCGAAGTAACCGTTATCGGTCGTCCCGGTACCCATATCAATGTCATCAGGGAAGACGGACTCCGGCTTACGGGGCTAGAGGAATTCACGGTTCATATTGACGCTACCGACGACGCGGAGAGTGTCCGGGAGTGTGACATCTTAATTTACGCCATGAGAGCGCAGGATACACAAGCGGCGCTTGCGATGACGGCACACATTCATGTACATGAGTTTGTAGCCTCACTACAAAATGGTGTGCTGAAAGACGAGATGTTGGCTGAGGTTTTTAGCCGGGAGCAAGTCGTCGGGGCACTGGCGGTTGTTGCTGGCGAGCGTTCATCGCCAGGAATCGTGAAATGGACGCTTGATGCCGGAACACTATTTGGGGAACTGAACGGTCAATCCTCGGACCGCGTCGACGGCATTGTAGATATCTTTAATGGTGCAGGACTCAATACACAGGCTTCCAATGAGATCGTGTCCGCCACGTGGTCAAAGATGGTCGGTTGGACACCCGCCGGACTACTTGGTGCACTTTCTAGACAGAACAACGCAGGTGTGTTTTCGAACAGACTGCTCGCGGCGGAATACATCGGAATGGTCCGCGAACTAAGCGCACTAGCTGCCGCGAAAGACATTCCTTTAATCGATTTCGGTCCCTTTCATATAAAGACGTGGTGTCGAGGAGACGCTAAAGAGGCGGTTGAAAAGGTGTTAGCATCTTCCCTGGCGAGTAGCCAATCGACAAATTCCGCTCTCCAAGCCATACATAAAGGTCAAGCGACAGAATTCAGCGCGTGTCTCGGCCCCCTGATTGAAGACGCTAAGCAACATGCAATCCCCATGACGAGAGTGCAGTTGTTATATTCCACGCTTATGGCACTTGAGAAAACGCTGCAGTAATCGTCAACGTGCAACTCCCGACTAGACAACCACGGGAATATGCAGTTCCGATTCCGCGATCTGGGCAAAGGAGGTCGGAAATGTTCAATTGAAAAATCCGATATTGTCAATTATCTGAGGGGTGTGCACAATCGTTGTCTGAATCACGGATTAAGCAGATTACACAGAAAACACGGATTAGCACACGATACCGCCACGAGGATGGCGTATCTTCAAAAAATCAAATACACAAAACATCAACGCCACGACGGATACCTTCGCTCCAGAGGAGCGATATGTCTGTAGAATTGCGATACCTAAGATTCCCGCGCTCCAGCGGAGCGCAATTTATATACGCAGCAGAAGGGCTAGTCTAATCACATAATGCTATTAACCAATGGTGCTAGTTTAGAGGCTGAATTGAGCGATTGATAAAGGGACAAAGCCATCATCTTCAATCGACAGACCGTTCCACTGCACCAAGATATTAAACAAAGCCATTGTAAAGCCGACTCGCGTTTTGAAGTAACTCCAACGTCGATGCATGACTTTCTTAAAATGACACACGAGCGTCAACATGGACAAAATTGTTTCTATCAGCATCCGAGAATTCCACTCACCACGTCGGCACAGACGCAAGTTGGAAGGAAACCAATCTACTTTGGCAAAACCTTCATCGGCAAACACAACCATCTGGTCACTGATTCCATCAACGAGGTGTTGAAAGGCAGTTCCATCATATACATTGGCAGTGTCGCAATCCCAATTGACAATCTGCCCGAGATGGTTGTGTAGCAGGCAAAGTTTTCCGCCTACAATCCATCGTTGATTGGAAATACCTTTGCGCCCGATTTGACGCTTAGAACGTCCTTCTCGACGCGGGTGAATCAATTCAATGCCGTAAGTGTCAATTACGCCGATGAGCGAAGGTGCCGCCATGAACACGTCAATAAGATGTCGATGCCCATCAAACAAACGGAGCAATCGAGTGCGATGGGGTAATCTTGGGAATACGTGTTTGAAATTGTTTGCTATCCAGCGATAGAAGGCGCGATTGCTCACGCCTTTGAGTGCAAAGAGCATGGCAATGGTAACCACTTCGGACGGATAGAGTTTGGCTTGGCTATGCTTACGATTCTTGCCGCGTTGTGAGAGTTTATCATCAACACGACAAAACAATTCTGTGGTAAAATCTTCAATGGTCATGAGTCTAGATTTCCTCCCGTTATTTGATAACTACTGGTACTCAAATTAACGGTAGAATTGAGGAAATCGTCTCATGACCATGACACATTTCGCACCAAAGCAATGCCGAAACGGAATGTTATCCCCATTTACCTCCAAATTTCAAACTAGCACCATTGGTTATTACGACCGAGGCACCTACGCATGAAGCCCTCTCAATTTTCTTGTAATTGCACTGATCGTAATTTGCATAATTATCATGTGGATGGATAGTTGAAATGGCCGAACGCAAGAGAATAGCTGCCATAATCACCGAGTACAAAGCGCTATCCCACGCGGACGTGATAGTAACGAAGTACCTGAAAGGCTTTCCGATAGACGAGGGCCTTTTCACACCGCGGGTAGACATAGCCTCTATGTACATCGACCAATTCCCCGATGATGATATCGGTCGTCACATCGCGGATGAACATGGAGTGCCGATCTATCCAAGCATTGTCAAGGCATTGTGCCCCGGCGGGGATGAGTTGGCAGTTGACGGGGTGCTCCTCATCGGAGAACACGGAGATTACGCCTGGAACGAAAAGGAACAACATCTCTTCCCGCGCAAGTATTTCATGGAACAGATTTGCGGCGTAATGGCGACCAGCGGTCGGTCCGCTCCAATCTTCAACGATAAACATCTGTCTTACAACTGGCACGATGCCAAGTGGATGTATGACCGCGCCAAAACGCTCGGCGCGCCATTCATGGCAGGCTCTTCTCAGCCCCTGGCGTGGCGAGATCCATGGCTTGAACACGAACCGGAGACACCGATAGACGAAGCGGTAGCCATCGGATTCTCCGGCTTGGATATCTACGGTTTTCACACCTTGGAGGTACTCCAATGCATGGTCGAACGGCGAGTGGGCGGCGAGACGGGAGTAAAAGCCGTCACCTGCTTGCAGGGCGATAACGTGTGGAAGGCGGCGGATGACGGCGTGTTTTCACGTGAGTTGGCTGAAGCGGCATGCGCCTGTGTTGAGGACAAACTGCCTGGGGGTATGGAGGAAAACTGCGCGGCGCCTGCGCTATTCGTTGTGGAATACTGTGATGGGTTAGAGGGCGCTGTCTTGATGCTGAGAGGGTACGTAAATCAACTGGCGTACGCGGCGCGAGTGAATGGAGAGACTCAAGCCTGCGGGATTTTCTCACAGGGACATGGAGGTCCGTCGGGACTCCCTTACGCACACTTCAGTTACTTGAGCTTAAATGTTGAGGAGATGTTTCTTACCGGTATCCCCCAGTACCCTGTGGAACGCACCTTACTCGTCAGCGGGGTGTTGGAAGCCGCTCTGACTTCGCGCTACGAGGGAGAAAAACGGATCGAGACACCTTGGCTGAATGTGGAATACCAGTCGTATGAAGACGTGAAGTGGCGCCCGCGGGGACCACGCCCGAGCGGAGCGTGTTTGGCGCCTTGGCCGCCTAATCCAGAATTCGCGGAAGTGAAACCTGCATGACTTTCATCGGAGGAACCGTGCTACAACATTCCATGGTACTCATACCGGCCGGTAGTTTTGAAATGGGTGACCATCTCGACAATATTGAGGATGCACATCCGGTTCACACTGTCGAATTGGACGGCTTCTACATTGACGCATATCCGGTTACGGTAGGGCAGTTTAAGCAATTTGTGGAAGATAGCGGATACAATTACACCCGTAAAATTGTTGACGAAGATGGTTACAATTACAGCCGCCACAATTGGGACAATGTCGCCAGATATTCGCCCTCTGATGATCACCCGATGGTTTATGTGAATTGGAGCGACGCCTCAGCGTTTGCTGCGTGGGCGGGCAAGCGATTGCCTACGGAAGCCGAATGGGAGTACGCTGCACGAGGTGGGCTTATCGGGGAACGCTATCCTTGGGGGCATGAAGTCACGGTCGAAAATGCTAATTACGCGGGAATGGATGGTTGCTCTCAAGTAGGAAGTTTTAGTCCAAACGAGTTCGGACTCTACGACATGTCGGGAAACGTCTGGGAATGGTGTGCGGACTGGTACGATAAAGACTATTACGGTAATTCTCCGCTGAAAAATCCTAAAGGGCCGGAGGAGGGTTACTATAGAGTGGCACGAGGAGGATCTTGGCGCCACGACGCTGATACTCTGCGTGTAGCTGCCCGCAACCACGATTCCCCAACGGCCAATAGTTACTGCGTTGGGTTCCGCTGTGTACGGAACCTCTCCGATGAAGAGTGTTAAACTAATTCGTAATCAGTAAGTTACAAGAAACAAGGGTTCGTAGTAGTAATCAACCGAACGAATAGTGAAGGATCAACTGACTGGACAAGGAAGGCGATAGAGCTCCCATAGAGATCCCTTCATTGCACGTCTTTGAACGGCTGTAACATTCAAATAGGAAAATCGCATAAATGACCCCTCTCTGTAGGAGGATTTATGTCACAAGATAACATGGCCCCGATACCCGCTGGCAGATTCGAGATGGGCGATCACCTTGACGATATTTTTGACGCCTTGACGGTTCACAGCGTAGAACTCGATGCCTTTTACATTGACAAACATCAGGTCACGGTGGGAAAATTTCGAGAGTTCGTCGAAACGAGTGGTTACGAATTCGACGACAATCGCTGGAACAATGTCCTCAAGTATTCACTCGGCGATGACCATCCGATGATTTTCGTCAGTTGGTTTGATGCCAGCGCTTACGCAAGTTGGGCGGGCAAGAGATTGCCCACTGAAGCGGAATGGGAATACGCCGCCAGAGGCGGTCTTGCGGGCAAGCGCTATCCGTGGGGCGATGAACTGTCGCGCGAAAATGCCAATTATCTGGGACTTGGCATTACGATGCCGGTAGGGAGTTATGATCCTAACGGATACGGCCTTTACGATGTTGCGGGCAATGTGTGGGAATGGTGCGCGGATTGGTACGAGGAAGACTATTACAGCCGCTCGCCGGTCAAGAATCCCAAGGGGCCTGAAACGGGAGAAATTCGCGCCGTACGAGGCGGAACCTGGAACAACTACAGATGTTTCCTGCGGGTAGCCACACGTAAAGAGTGTCGTCCTGACCAGATGTATCGCAACTTCGGGTTTCGCTGTGCCTCAGATTTTTCCGGCGAATAATTCCGTACTCTTGGTTCATCCGCTGACGGCGTCCACGTCTCAAAAAGAGTGCGGTATAGGCTCTTTTGCGGCGACCTTCATGGAGCAATTTCGCAGACAGCGCACTGCGGACGCCTCAACGTCAATAAGAGCGTGTCATCACGCGCTGATCGAAACAGAACTCCGTTACGCTAATTCGCGATTCTCAGAACTCTCGGCGCGTCCAGATCTTCTATCTTTTTTCACTTGTCGAATTCTCTTCCCGTGGTAAAACCATGAATGCTGCCAGACATTGGTTGGACAGTCCATCTTCGCTAACTCATGGAAATGTGATTCAGCGTGTCATCTTTACCAAGGAAGACCCGGAAGCCCCTCTGAAGGAAGGGGCTATCCTCAGGGTATTTGACAGCCTTGCCAGAGCATACCTTGAGCCGGGAGTGTCCTCGCTACCCGAGGTCAACGAGGGGTTTCAGGAAATCTTCTTTGTCGCTGGTGGGACGGGAACTCTCGTCACCGACGGTGGGGAACATCGCATTCGGGAAGGCAACGGTATCCACGTACCCCCCGGTGTCGAGCACACATTTGTCAATGACGGGAACATCCCTCTGGAACTTATCATCGTGGTGGAGTTGGTTCCGGAAGGGACGGAGGTGGAGAGTAAGACGGCCATTATCAGCAACTACAGAGAGAATAACCTGACCATGGGCCACTGGCAACAGACAGTTCACGGCGTTTTCGAGGGGAATTCCACCGATCTTATTCACGATAGAGCAAATAACCTAGTGCAGCGCCACGCCATTCTGATCGTACGCATCGAAGCGATGCAGACATGTGACAATCACGAACTCAAAGCGGACAAGGATGACGTATGGTATATGTTGAAGGGTGAGGGTGTCCACGTGGTTGGTGAAGAGGTCATCGTGCAGACACCTGGTATGGCTATACAGGTTGCTCCGCCCGGACATTCATTGATAAATCACACAGAGGAACCGCTCGTGGCCCTCTGCTATAACGCCGCCGTGTATCATGTCGAGAAAGACGGGAGCTACACCCGAGTTACTGAGAGTCTGTCAGGCCGAAGCGGTAACAGTTAGATAGATTTAAATGAACTAAAATCTTTTCATTACTCATGGGGATTCTATGTCCGATTTACTCTTCCAATCAGGTGACAAGGTCCTGTTTATCGGCGACAGCATTACCGACTGCGGCCGACGCGATGAACACGCGCCGTTCGGCAACGGCTATGTCAATAAACTAGCCGAACTCATAACGGCGAAATACCCCGAGCGCCGAATCGATTATGTTAACAAAGGGATCGGGGGCGATGTCGTCGAGGGATTAGAGCAGCGCTGGGAGGCGGACGTAATCGCGGAGAGGCCCGATTGGCTATCCGTGAAGATTGGTATCAACAACGCAAGCAGACAGTTGACCGCCGGACTGTCTACGGAAGAATATTTACCGCAGTGGGAGGCGTGCTACCGGCGAATTCTTTCCCGTGCTAAGGAGGAGCTTAACGCCGAATTGTTCATGTTCGAGATTTTCTATATTGCGGCCGATGTTTCGGAACCTCGACCTATACCCGTGGATGCCTATAACGGAGTTATCCACAGCCTAGCGGACGAATTCAACGTCCGATTGGTGAAGACATGTGAAGCTTTTCATCACGCCGTGGCAGCGCAGCCGGGAAAACTGTGGACCACCCAGGATGGCATCCACCCGAACCCGGAAGGTCACATGCTAATGGCGCTGGAATTCCTTAAGCACACCGGGTGGTAAACCTGCATTCTGGTAACGCCACCCTCTGTGTTCACCATTCTACTTCAGTTATTTCCTGAAGCGGAGACACTATTTATTTACCTGCATTTTCCGCGTAGCGGCGAAATTGCCCGCCGTCAATGTGTAAAAATAGACGCCGCTCGCCACCGGTTCACCCATTTGGTTGCGCCCATCCCAATACGCGGCACGGCTTCGGCTCTGATGTACGCCCGCAGGTTGAAGTCCCAGATCTAAATCTCGAACCATCAGCCCCCTAGTATCGCGGATTTTCATTGTGACCTTTGCTGCCTCTGCTAATTGATACGGCATCCATGTCTCAGGGTTGAATGGATTAGGAAAATTTTGAGATAGCTGATTCTGGCGGATGTGTCCCCATGGCACGATTGTTCTCTCGTGCGCTTCAACCGCGGTTACGGAATCCGGTGAAAGGTCTAGTGTGATGCCCTCGGGCTCTACGAGATTGCTTATGACAGTTTCGACGTTGGTTCCATCAAGGTTTGCACGGAGTATTAGCCCGGAACGCCAGTGAATCCAGTATACCTTTTTATGTATTCCGTCTATTTCTATATCGTTTATACCGTCCCACGCGTAATTTGATTTTCGTTCTTCAACAACTGTCTCCCGGTTCCTACCGTTAAAATCAGCCATTCGTATCGAGTGTAACCACTGCGTATTGTTCACACTCCAATAAATCTTTTGCCTGAGTAGATCAATGCCGAGTCCTTGAGCATCACCAATGTCAGCGATTAGTACCTCGACACCCGTTCCATCTAGGTTGGCGTGATGAATACCTGAAGAAGCGTCGATCCAATACATCTTTCCCGACTCACCGTCTACTTCAATTTTTCGTGGCTTTCCATGGACGACGAGTTCTTCGGTAGCGCTCCCATTGAGATTTGCTCGAAGAATTTTATTATTCCCAATGTTCACCCAATAGATTTTTTCCCCGCGCCCATCAACAGCTATTGAGGTAGGTCTGCTCAGCCCTGTTGCCATGAGCAATTCAACAGCGCTCCCATCGCTATTCCCGCGGAGGATTTCTGGACGGTCAGCAGTCAAGCTCGTCCAGTAGATTTTGCCCTCGTGTTCGTCAACGTCAATGCCGTGGTAATTACGCAACGGCACGTCCAGCACAATTACACGTCGAGATCCGTCGAGACTTGCGCAGTGCACTGTAAGGCCTTGCATTTTGTCGACCCAATAGAGTTTCTCGCCTGCCGAGTGCAACGCTATCGCGCCTATTTTGGCTTGCTGCACAATGGTTTCGACGTTGCCTCCGTCGAGACTTGCGCGGTAGAGCATCCCCGCCTTTGAATCCGTCCAATACAGTTGCCTACCGTTGGTATCAACAGCAAGATTGACATCCAAGTCGACCTTCTCAAGGCCATCAAGCACAATTTCAACATTTGAACCGTCCGTGTCAGCGCGTTGAATGGCGCCGCCGCGAATGAAATAGATTTTCTGTTCGATCGAATCTATGGCAATTGCTCTGGGTAAGATGAAGATTAGGGGCGGATTGTCCCAAACAACTACCGTCTCCTGCCCGCTCCCGTCTAGGTTCGCACACGCAAGCACAGGAGGACTTTTGGGATGGCGGTCAAGCCAGTAGATTTTCCCGTTCTCCTCGTCTATCACCAAATCCCAAGGCTCCCACGCTTGAACTATCATCTCAACATCTGTGCCATTTAGGTTCGCCCGAAAAATTTTGTCGGAGTGTATCCAATAAATCTTCCTCCTACTACTGTCCACCACGAGACTTCTAAGATACAACCACCTGGATATAATTACATTTTCAAGATTTGTACCATCTAGGTCGCTGCGAAGAATTCGACTCCCCGAGAAATCGGCATAATAAATCTTCCCTTCGACCTCATCAATCGCCATGCTGGCAATTGAATTGATTGGTACAGGGACTATAGTTTGGGGGTTTTGGCCGTCAAGGTCGCTGCGATGTACGCCGCGTACATCTGTCCAATATAACGACGCTCCATTGGCGACCTCAACCATCAGTAACCCAATCGCGCAGACAACGGCAAGAAAGACACTTATGCAACTTTGGGACCTCCTTTTCATGATCACTCCTCCTTATTTCAAATACCAATTTCAAATCTAAATGTTGCACAGTCCCTAATCGAAGCCGGCAATAGACTGGACATCACTGGACGTTGAAACTCTTTGATTGAGGGGATTAGTATAACATTACATAACTCACGGGCAAAAACAGTCAAGACTACGCCTTATGCAGGAGTTACAGATGGAAATGCACAACTAAGACAAAGTGACAAACTGCAAGCACACAGGTGCCGGCACCTCGGTGATCTGTCCTGTCGGATTAAGATTGCCCGTCGCTTGGTCGATTTGGAACGTGACAATCGTGTCGGTATTCTGATTGGCTGCGAGTAAGAACGTTCCGCTAGGATCAATCCCAAAATTACGCGGCGTCTCTCCCTGTGTTGGTTCATAACCGATCAAACGGAGTCTGCCGGAAGTCTGGTCAATCTCGAAAATGGCAATACTGTCGTGACCCCGGTTGGAGCCGTAGAGGAATCTTCCTGACGAATGGACGTGTACATCGGCGGTATGGCTCTTGCCGGAGAAATCCTCGGGAAGAGTCGAAATCGTTTGAATCTCGCTTAGAGTGCCGCTGGCTTCGTCATAATCGAATCCGGTAACGGTGGAATCGAGCTCATTGATGACGTAGGCAAATCTACGATTGAGATGGAAATCAAAATGGCGTGGTCCTGCGCCGGCTGCAACCGTCGCGTGAGGAGGCGCGTTCGGGACTAACTTTCCTGCGTTCAAATCAAGCTGGTAACTCTTGATTTTGTCAAGTCCCAGATCTGGCGCGAAGGCATATTGGTTGGCAGGATCGGTAACGATAGAATGCGCGTGCGGTGCCGACTGTCGACCGGAATCGGCGCTCGAACCCTCGTGCTGGACAAAGTCTGTTGCGTCTCCGAGCCGTCCATCGTCAAGTATCGGCAGCATACATACACTGCCGCCGCCGTAATTTGCCGCTAACACATAGTTGCCGGTGCTGTCAACGACCACGTGACAAGGTCCATCCCCTACTGAGGACTTTCGGTTCAAAAACGTCAATTCTCCGTTCGTCTGGTCAATGGCAAACGCACTGACGCTCCCGCTTGGTTTCCCATCAAACTCGCTGATTTCGTTAACAGCGTAAAGATATCGACGTTGGGGATGGGTAGCCAAGAATGTAGGATTTTCCCCCGCGTCCGTAATACTAGCCAATTCCAAGGCGCCGGTAATTGGATGCATACGATAGACGTAGATGCCTTCACTCTCGCCCTCGGTATAAGTGCCAACGTAAAGGTAAAGTGTTTCGCCGCGATTTTCGGACATGGTTAGTTAACTCCCCGCTTTTAGATGGATTGGCAACTCCTCGAACATAATGGTGGAGTTGAAGTCTAACAAAGACCTCGACCAACGTCAATGGAATTGCACTGTGCCATGTCCAGCTACGGAAATCCTATAGTCAATTCCATTCATACACACATATTTCGGTAGGTGCGGTTTCCAACCGCACCTACGAGACTGGACAAATACCGGTTCGGTTAGGAAACCGAACCTACCGATGTGTATAGTTAACTATGTGGTTTTACTATAAGAAGCAATCATCAACCTAAAAAAGGGAGTTTAGGAGAGGTAGGAGGAGACGAGCGTGAATTGCACATGGCAAGAGGTTATCAATACTTGCAAAGGCGAGAAAATCTACATGCCTCGGTTCGACCACTACTTCAAAATATGCACTCGGTTCTTTCCGCGCACCGTTTCATCCGGCATGACAATCGGTGTTTCAACCACGGCGATAAGCCTTCCGTCGCCGCTGATGTCTACGGTATCGTAGGGAAGTTTTCCCTCCGTGCGATAGGTGTAAAGGTATTTGTCAAGACCACCGCCCTTTGTCTGCAGATTGAAGACGGAAACACCTTGCAACTGTTGAACATTGCTTCGGCTATATTTCGATTGACTAACAACAGCATATTTTCCTGTATCATCAATTCGTAACGCCTGAGGCATGTTATCCAACTTCCACTGCCAAATCTTTTCCCCCATCCACGAATAGGCGAATAACGTCATACCGTTTGGATGGGCGGATGGCGGTTGTTGTGCACCTTTTTTAAGATGATAGGGAATATAGGTGTCACCGGTTACAAACAAAGCAAAGTCGCCTGTGGCGTCAATAGTGCCCGTAGTTGCGATAATGGGAATATCGCTGACCTTCAGAGGTGTTGCAAGGTTGGTCTCCCAGTGCTTGTCGGCATCAGTCGCATTGAAGATGAACACTCTTCCATCGTCTGTTGATACGTTTATCCACGATCCATCGGGCGAGACTCCTACACTTCGCCAGAACGTCACTTTCTCGTAGTAAGGCTTTAGTGGGTCGAATGCGTAATTCCATCGTTCTGCCCCGGTTTCGCCGTCAATTACGTACAGCGTGCCCGACTTGTATCGCGACGACCCTCCGGTCACTCCTCCGTCGCAGACAAGGGCGACAGTCCTTCTGTCTTTACTGAAGTCAAACCACTTTACAAGCATCCGCGCGGCTTGGGTTCTTGGCCATTTCCATTTTACTTCGCCGGTTGCGCCATCGAAACGGTAGAACTGTGCTTTTTTTAAGCTTTTACCGTCCTTGGTCCACGAATGATTCGCTGACACTAGGAGATCGCCATCGTTGGTCGCAGCCATCCGATAAGTCCCCGGATACTGCACCCACCCGTAAACATCATTGAGATCATCGGGATGGGAAGTGTCGATGTCATCCGCTGTTCGGTATCTCCATAACAGCGCAGGCTTCTTGTCGGACAGCTTGTAAGCGTAAATCAAGCCTTCGGCGGATTGTTCGCCTATGTAAAAGCGAGTGCCGTCAGGACTGAATGTTGCAGGTTTCGCGTGACCTTCCGAAATTCGTGTGTTCCAGATATTGTCTCCTGTTAGTGGATTTATGATCGCTAGATGCCCGGCGTTCGTTGCAATGGCGAGTTTATTGCCATCAGGAGAGAAGGCGACAGTGGTTGGCACGGCAGGGCGTTTGAGATTTGTTAACAGCGAAAGCAGCGATTCCAACTCAATCATACGCACCCGATAGGCGCTCGGTTTAAGCGGAGAAACATGACGCCCTTCAAGATTTAAAGAATCAATACGAAAGTGATAGGCCGTAGCGGGCTGCCATGCAAATTGAAGAAAAAGGCGGTCGCCATCAATCGGAAGAACCTTGACCGGCACAACATCCGCTTCCGATTTAACTTGCGCCTTAATGTGCATCGTCGGATCATTCCGAGCCTCAATTACTACCCCTTTCCTAGTGAATGTGATGTCGTCGCCTTGAATCTCCGCCCCGTAAACAGCACAGATTGGAACCATAATGCAGATTAACAGTGCGAGGGATATATTCAATCGTAGTCTTTCATATTTCATACAATACCTCCGTAGGCTTGGAAAAGATTAAGAAACTGTTTGAAAAGTAGGTGGAAAAGCTATTGATCGGCCATTTGAGGGACAAAATCATTGGATTTTCAAGGTATTTACCCCCAAAATAGCCTCTCTCAAAGGCGGATTCGAGCTTTTCAAACAGGCTTTAAGTTCGATTATGTACATTTAAGCGGCATAACAAACGGTGTCAATCGAGCGTTGGAGAAAAACGGGTGAGATTTTAACCATCTGGTCTGTTTGGTTGATCTGTGAAAAAGTCACGTCCGCTTTTGTAGACCAGAACTGCTGTCTCACCCACGCTATTGTGTCAGAAAAGGTTGCTAACGGTCTCTGATACCATGCCAGCCTGTCGCACCTCTACTTGATTCTGTTGAACCAGTAGAAGAGCAGTTAAGGTAGTCCAAGAGATCAGTCCAAACAACATCGGAGTCGTTCGAGTAATCGCTTTACCCGACCATTGTCTCTGTGTTTCGACACCTAGATGGGCGCATACTTCTTCAAAAGTGACTTCCATTCGCCAGCGATGGACATACCGGTTGGCTACCTGATTGGGTCAAAGTGTTGTGCCAGTAGATAAAAGGGCTATCGGTTAATATTTACCGAGAGGGTCTCGTATCAAAACCCAGCGGATTGACACCGGGGGTTTGCCCGTGTGATACCAAACGGTCGGCTGTGAAACGACTTCCATTTCTCTTTGTTTACAAGTACACCAATCAAGCATAATGTTCTGCCATTGGATATTTGGGTCTTGGAGAACGTTAGCCTAGGAGGTAACCGCTCTACTTTCTTAGGAGGACGCCCTGTACCGCTTATTAGACGGAGCAGGGTGGTAGAGTGCCGCATTGAGCTGTAAACGGTAATGATAGTTGCCGGATTAGATTATTCTTGACAAGCTGCGAGGAACTCTAACACCGCGTAACGATCGGGCAGCCACCGACGAAAATGGTCTCAAGTCCAATTGAACTTAGTGCTACAATAATTGATCGCGCGGAATGATCGGCACCGAATACAAGAGCAGTCTCGCCTTGAGGTAATTCAAGGCCGGTTCCTCGATTCCCTTCCAAGAATCCCTTCTACAAATTCGGCATTATGCATTTGCGGTGAGCGGGAGTGCTCAATCGGATCGCCAGTTACGCCAACAATCTTCGACTTTCCCGTGATCTGCATGGTCAAAACAGGACTAGGGTTAAGTAAAATGTTTGCAATACCTAGTTTCTACGACCGACTAATCCTTCTACCTTTTCCTTGGCAACTGCCATTTTTGGGTAACGCACTTCTCGGTAACCACGGACCTCCTCGGGCGTTTTTAGGGCATCAAGATGTTTTTCGTAACTTTCGCCATCCGTGGGTGCAAAAGTATCGACCACCTCAGTAACATACCAGTCTCGAAAAGACTTTTCATTGGCATGCCATCGCGAAAGCCATCGCCGAAGAAACTTCATCCGTTTCATCAAACTCAGTTGCCAGTTGCGCGTATTTATATCGCCTTCAAGGTCTATCCCCATGATTCTAAAGTGTGGACGATTGAGGTGAACATATTCAATCCTGTCACCATTGGATTCGTCAATACCATAACGCCTTTTATCCCGTTGGAGTTTCTCATGGCTTGTTAACAGATGCGACACATATATCTCATCTTTTATAAGCATGACTTTGTACAGATACTTTATGGCAGCTTTGGTGGCTCGATAGTTTTGATCGCTAGAATCGTTGTCGTAAACATGTCTGATTTTTTCGACATATAGACGAGCATACTTCAGATTTTCGAACTGAATTAAGTCATATACGCGCATCGCCAGGCTTCGGTTGGTCTCGTCGTCCAACCTCATCGTATCCGCAATTGATTGGACCAACGCAGAATAGTCGCGCGCGATGCCTTTACCTCGCCAGCGTTTCGCCAGGATTTGGCACTTTTCGTGGACAGTGTGCTCATAGGATTTTCTTTCTGATACCTCGACGAAGGAGTTAGGGTGAATAGCAAGCCAACGACCAATGTCAAATGCACGGAGATTGGACTCCAAATCACTCGGCCTCACCATTTGCTTCATTGCCAATATTGTCGCCCCGAGTTAAAGCGGTATTAGCGCACGTTGAAATGCAACAACCGAGTAGCATAATGTTCGCGTAAAGTTTGCTGCCTAGGTGTTTCTCGGCAACTTCGAAAAGATCTGCACCGAGATATTCGTCTGTTTTGGTGTACAATCGCAACCATTCTTCAAGATTCTCAACTTCAAAACCATCTTTCCCGATTAATGATCTGACGGTTTCGGTTTTCGCCGTATTAACAATTGCCGCTGTTTGATCGGGAGAGGCGACACTGAAACCTGCCTTTGGATCGATACCACGTACAGCTTCCAAAATGTCCAATCCAAGCAACAGGTCGGCTTTTCCATACGGAATGAGGGGCGAAATGTGGTTGTCGGTCTTAGAATAAATCACATGGGCGTAAACTCCCCCATTCCTGATTGCGAGGCCTTTCTTGTCGCAGAATTGAACATGGTATCCTTGAATGTGCCCTGCTACTACCAGAATCTTTGAAATTGTGCCAATGCCCATGCCGCCGATGCCTGCGGCGTAGGCACTCCATGTCTTATCAAAATTGGCGAGCCTTGGTGGCGGTAGATGTTGCATAGGCATATCAACTTCACCTATCTGAATGGGACCGGATTCTGTGGACTTGCGCGGCGGGCGTTTACGGGTGATGGTTACTTCTTCAAAAGATGGACAAGCCCACTTTATTCTCGCGCAGGCGCCATCGGATACACAATCGGATTGGTCAATGCCAATCTTGGGCCCGTATTCCGTTTCAACGGTCTTCAGACCCGGGCATCCCGTTGCTTTCGTGCACTCCAAGCAAAATTCGCAAACTTCTTCCGTGATGTTGATGTGTTTTTCAGTTTTCAGGAAACCGTGTTTCTTTATGGTTTGCTGTTGTTCGCGCCGCACTCGCCGGTGGTAAGTAATCCCACACTCTTTGGTCGGCAATGATAATCTTGACACCCGGTTTGAGAATGGATTCTTCAAGCAAACTCTTGTATTCATATCGGTTCTCGGGATCAACGCGGACAATAACTGTGTCAGACTCGGCCACAAGACCACGAGCCACTTTTTCAATGTCTTGTGCGAATGTCGGATTTCCCAGAATGTCCTCGCTCGTCGAGGGAGTCGGCTGGTGTCCCGTCATCGCAGTGGTTTGGTTGTCCAAGATTACATAGGCGATATCCTGACCATTCTTGATCAAGTCCGAGATCGCTTGCCATGCCGCCATGAAAGAACGTTGAATCGCCCATAAATACCACTTGTTTATTCTTGATGAACGGATCAATCCCCGCGCCCGTGCCTCCCCCTAACGCCATAGCCGACAGATTATGCATCAGTCTTGGGTAAGGCTCGTACTTCAACATGGAATAACACCCGATGTCTCCGTGAAAAACGAGATCGATTGGTGGCGAATTGTAGCGCTTCTTCATGTATTCGGCGTCCATAAACTGCTTGACGACATCCAGAAAAACACTCGCCGAGTCGCGATGCGGACATCCAGGACAAAATGTAGGTGTTCTGACAGGGATTTCTACATGGTGCGAGGTGGCTTGATTTATTAGTTCTTCTTCCTGAAGCAGGTCGCAGTCGTTTATATTCAACTTCGTCAAGTATCTGGTTCGAAGGAGAGGAATAAGCTTCTGCATGATTACTGAAGGGTTAAGCCCTCCCATATCGGGAATACCCTCCAAACCATCGGGAAATTGTTTCCCCCAAACCTGCACAAAGCGTTCGATTTCACCGTTTTGGTATAGCTGGCTAAGACAGGCTTTCACCTCGTTCTCCAAGAGCGGGCGATTTTCTTCAATAACGCAGATTTCACGAACCCGCCCTGCAAACTCGCGTACGATTTCGTCGTCGAGTGGGTGAGTCAAACCGAATTTTAGGATTGGGATGTTACCTTGGAGTCCTAATTCATAGAGTGCGTGCTGAAGATAGGTGTATGCTACTCCGGAGGACACAAACCCTAAACTCATGAGTGGAATCGTGCACGTGGTAAATCTGATTAAGTTTGTGCTTTCTTGCGGCTTTGACAGCGTTGGGTAAACGCTCTTTCAGTGTTTCGATTCCAATCCTGGTCGAATCCGGCGGCAGGACGACTCGATTTGATGGATCAATCAGATCTGTATTGAGCGTCAATTTGGTCTTCGCGTTAATCTCGGGGTATCGGTTCGGGTGAAGAAGGACATCTCCTTCGCCGTCTGCTTGATTAACCGTGACCAAGTATGTCACGAAAAGGTTTGATTCGACAGAGATTTCGAAGGCGGCGCTCAACCAATCCTTGATTTCCTGAAATGTGCTCGGCTCCAGTAAAGGAGTATAGACGTGGCGAGCCAAGTACCGTGAATCGGCAGGTACTTGCGTGCTTCCTGAACCGGGATCATCGCCAACAACGACGACCGCTCCCCCGGTCGTTCCAGCCAGATTGCTAATAGCGAGAGCATCGGTCGCCACATGAAAACCAACATTTTTCATAAATGCAATAGCCCGCAGATTTGCCATCTGCGCCCCATTGAGTCGCGCAACGCTCAGCGCTTCGTTGTTCGCGATTTGAGCTACAATTCCATTTTCTCGGAATAGGCTGGCGTTGTGCTCAAGAACATCGAAGACCTCCGCGATGGGTGAGCCGGGATACCCTGTTATCAGGCTGACATTGCTTTCAAGTGTTCCCTTGACCAGGAGTTCACAGCCTGTATAAACATTGGCACCACTAGCTTGTATTAAACGTGCATCCATGACGTCTGTTTGGTGTTCTTTTTAGCTCGACATCGCAGGCTTTTAGGGTGCGAAATGTACACCAGACAAGGAAAGGTGCGCGGTGTCCAACCTACATATGTACAAAGTCGAACTAAGCGTGCGATTAACGAGTACGATAGAGAACTCGAGGTGATGGCAAACCACGGGCGATAGTTTCTCACGATGCTCGTCGATTACCTGTGGGATCGGTTTTCGAACCGCGGCTCGCAGGACCAATGTGTCGGGAAAAAGAGTTCCCAAACACAACAGAAAACCGTTTTACATCTCTCTAAACTATTGACAAATAATGATTGTAAATCTATCTACGCGCGAACACTCGCAGAAATGACTGCGCCACAGGACACGAGAAGAGATGAAAGCCTATAGCCACTCACGTATCATTCCGCCACGCGCCACAGTCCCCATCCCAAACGCTTGCCCAATAGCACACCGATAAAAGTATACATGAACCCGTCGACCACGCACCGGGAAACGATATACCATTCGGCATAAAAAAAGACGGTATAGTGTCATACTAATCTGGAAATCCACGTAAACGGCGATGGAGTCACATACGCCAAACACCAACGCAAGCGGTAACAGGTGACGGCCGTTTCGGGCAACCTTAAAGCCCGCCTCCAAGAGCAAGACGCTCACGCCCGTATACACAAGCGTTGTTGGATTGAATAAGCCCAATACCACGCCGCCAAGCAAAAGTCGAACGAGGGATACCAACGTTATAACGCCCGGCTTGGGAACGAGCATCAACAACGCAGTCAGCAGCGCGTAATACAGCGTCTCGTTTATCAGTCCCGTAACTAAAAACGAGACGGGACCGAGCAACGCCGACACCAGATTGGCGAGCAATGTTGACGGAATGCTAACAATGACGAAGATGGTTGTTCCGAATAGTGCGATCAAGATAAGTCGCTTCGTGGTAAAGCGAGAAAAGATTGACCGGTGATAGCCGAGAAATAGAACAAATCCGGCCAATGTGCCAGCGAATGCACATACCGTAACAACTAAAGCTTGCTGATTTGGTGTCGTGATGTGCAAAGGTCTCGCTGCACGCAATACAGTTGAGTCGCTTCCCCAAACCCTTACCTCTATCTCCCGTGCATAACTGCCTCTCCCCTGAAATTCGCGCGATGCCCCCTCCTGGGCTATGGACGGATTGAAGAAAATCGGCAAGGGCACATCCGTAGAGTTTTGAGGAGCCAAACTTGCAAATGCAAAACTTCGGTTTGTGCCTGCGTTAAATTCGTCCGGCGGAGCGAGGAAAGGGACCGGACTTCCGCTCGTTGTGTCAAGGTTTACAGCCGAAACAAGCAAATGGATAGTTTGTTCACCGTCATTTCGAAGACGCACTGATTGGTACGAAATCGGCTCATAATGGTCTGACTGTTCCGCTTCTACTCCCAACCACTTGCCTATACGCCCAAGCACGGGTCGTGGATAGGAGATTACATCCGGCTGTTGACGCGAGTCAAAAATGCCCGCTTCATCGGTCGGCATAAATACGTCTTCTATCGAGATCAGAGCGGCGATTTTATCAATCGTCGCCGATTGCAAGGATACGGAAGTTTGCCGCTCCCAAGACTCGCCGTCGGCGGCTTTGAAGAGCGCGCGTCCGGAAATCCGCGTTGAATCGGGAAGAGGCTCCGCCGGGACATACAACTCCACCTGCCGGTACCAGACCTCCGACTCAACCGTGAATCTGCCGGAAGCAGTTAAACGCCAAATCCTGTGTTCGTTACCATCATTGGCTGAATTGGACATCTCAATGGCGTGTTTGGCGCCGAGATCCTCGGGAACCTTCACCGCCCGAAGCGGATAGGGAATCTCGACATTTATCTCAAACCGAACGGGCGCTCTAAAGCCATTTCGTAGGAGCAAAGTCATTGTTATGTTGCTATCCTGAAGAACCAATGATTCGTCCGATGAAGTAACGGTGGGATCGGAATCCCCGATACTCTCTTTCGCGGCAGTACCATACGGAAGGGCGATTTCAAGTTTTCCATGTGGGCCGGCATGCGGGGATCGTAACGTCTTGGCTGAAGTTTGCCCCGATTCTTCCTGGACCTCGAACCGGTATTCTATACCATTCTCCCACCGAAAGTAGAGCGGCTCCGCCGTGCGGGCGTAGCCCCTTAGATCGAGTTGAGCAACTACCACCTCATCCGCACTTGGCACACCCAAAACGCGAATTTGTCGGATTGTTCTCCGACTGGCCGAGTCAAAGTGAACTTCAGCCCCGCGCGATACAAATTTGACGTGCCAAGAAAGCGGCGCCTGCTCTCTCCTGCCCGAACAATTGGCGAATGCGGTAACAAGAAAAATCAATACAAAGGGACAAAACGCCAGTCTTAAATTACAGAGCATGGTGTGCATTGATTTTAGTCCGTTGCCTCTACGGAAACAGAGATGCGCTGGCGCCGCTTGATAGAGTTTTAATTACGGGATTTGAGTTTGCCCCAGCTTGTCGCCAGCTTACCTTGTGGGTTGACTGCTGTCAGGATTGTCTCAACTTGGGCAAGCGCAACACCCGACGCACCGTGTCCCACGCGATAGGTTTCTAGCAACACCGCGTTGGGCGAAACAACATACAACTCACTCATGCCACCGCCCGACCAATCCGCTTTGGTGATATAAAGGTTGTCGTCTTGGTCAATTGCTCCGACACCGCCCAGATCGGAGAACGGATTGTCCGGTCCGTGTAGCCATTCATTGCTTATCAAGTCGTAAACGAGCAATCCGCCGGAACTTATGAACAAACGCTTCATGCTGTCAACTACGGGGCTTCCGGCTCTCTTGTCCAAGTCGATCGTATCTACGATTTCATCGGTGATCGTGTCAATAAAGATAATCGTACCCGGAATTCCCCCGGGAACTATCCAGTCGCCAACTCCTGCTGAAACCGCGATTACTCTGGATTCTCCGTCGTTTGCAATGCTGGAGGTATTAATCGGCATGGGTATGGTTTTCAACACGGTGTCTGTCGCAATATCAATGACCGTGACACTGCTATTGTCGTCATAACTGACGTTCCAGGTGCCCTCCTCCTTGGCGTATGCCGAGTTTGCCACGTAAGCCTTGCCATTGAGCACCGTTATTCCGTCAGGCATTTGACCGACAGGAATGCGTTTGATGACTTGGTGTCGGTTCAAATCCACTACGTCAACCTTGTCGCTATATAGCCCTGTAACATAGGCTTTTGAAGACTCAACTATCGCAATCTGTTTAGGTGTTGTGTCTGACTCAATCGTGATCTTCTCTACGGTAGAATGAGTCAGTAAGTCAATTACTTCGACATATCCCCCGCGAGGATCAAAGAATGGGTCACGTATCTGGTTGACCACATATAACAGGTTTTCTTGTGCAACCAGGTCACTGGGTATTATGTCACCGAGAGGTATTTCCTCATCTGCGACAGCTCGGTCCGCATCGGGTTCGTCAAGATTAACGATTGAAAGCGTCGGGAAGATGTCGGCTTCAGGTTTAGTTAAACCGTTGGCGACAATTGCTAGGTTGCTAGCCTGATCCTGCGCCGCCACCGCAGTCGGAATCAGGAGTAGTGCCGACACAAAGAGTGCAAATATTCCAAACCAATCAAAACGCCCCTTGGAGGAGCGGGAAAACGCGCTAGAACAGTGTGTAAACATCGGAGAATCCTTTCGTCCATCTGGGACAGTGTGCTACTGCAACAAAAAACCCCAGCCTCCGCAAGGGAAACTGGGGTACAGTTCACTATTCATCAAATGCGCACATTGCGCGGCGTGCTAACACTCTTTGCCGCACTGTCCAGATAAGACGAAACCGATCTCTGTCTCACAACTTTCCCGCGAAAGCCGATGTGTGAAACCGAATTCAGGAAGGTCTCCTGACTCACGACAACTCGTCTCCACCTTCCCATCCGTACGACTCTGGACAGTGGTGTTTTCGGGACGATTTTCCGTCGCTTACAGTGGCGGGGCCGTGGCGGATTTTCACCGCGCTTCCCTATTCTCTGGCAAATCATCGTAGTTGCCAGCCCCTAAATCCGAAACTATTCAAATGTAAGCCGATTCTAACACATGGAATCAGACATGTCAACTAAAAATTTTCTCGCTTTGCAATGCAATCGCACCCAATTCCGGCGGATTGACAATGATCAGATATGAAATTGGGTTATCAACAATCTTTAGGCATTGCAAATCGTAGGGGTTGGGTCTCCCAACCCGTGGGACATGATGTTCGTATTGGTAGCGTGCCATTATCCCTGTCGGAATAATTCATTCAGCAAGCAACACTTACGTCTTTGAATCTATGATAGGCTTTGAAAAGGTGTTACTTCGTGATCTGGTTTTCACTCCAGAGGATCAAGCGACTGAATACGGAGCGCGATAGTAGATCCTGTGCTATGTCAATAGAATCGTGATGCGCCCAATCTCCGCACTCCAGAGGAGTGCAATGTTGAGTGTTACTTGATAGAGGCTTCATAAGAACTGAACAACCCACGTGACCAAAATGAGATTGCCGCCTATTTTTTAAACAAAAATATTAACGAATCTCGCTCTGCAGAATCCCGCGTCTTGGGTGGAATTGTTTAATGAAATCGTGGTAAAATAATCGAGGCCTGATCATGCCGACTTTTTGGATTTTCCCGGGGTTATCACTTGGACAACTAATCTCGAAGAAGCTCGACGATTGCTGGCAAGTGCGTTGACGGATATGGCAGAAACCAATCTACTTCTCGGTGAATCTCTTCCACAACCGGACGCGACAATTACCTATATAGATGCAGATTCGGAAGAGCCGACATACTTGTCACTTAATTATACCAATCAGCCCGTGCTGCCCGTGTAGACGGATTGCATTTCTTATTTATTCAAGGAGGAATCACGAATGAGTACACCCGTGAAAGTTGCGATTATTACTGGGGGAGGAAGCGGAATTGGCAAGCGAACCGCGCTTGCGCTTGCGGAGGAAGGATATTCCGTCGCTATTGCCGGGCGTCGCGTAGAACGATTGCAGGAAACCGTCACGGAAGCCGGTGATGACGGATCACGCATGTTGGCTGTACCTACCGATGTAACTGATCACGCTGCCATCCAAAACCTTTTCGCAAAAACAGTAGAGGCATTCGGACGGCTGGACTTGCTTTTCAACAATGCCGGTCTCGGCGCCCCCGGTGTTCCCATGGAAGAACTTACGCTAGAACAGTGGCAGACGGTTGTTGACACAAATCTGACCGCCTCCTTCCTGTGCACACAGGAAGCGATTAAAATCATGAAGAACCAAGATCCTAGAGGCGGACGCATAATCAATAACGGTTCCGTATCAGCCCACGTACCTAGGCCTAACTCCGCGCCGTATACTGCCACGAAGCACGCAATAACCGGTCTCACCAGGTCAACCTCGCTTGATGGACGGAACTTCGACATATTGTGTGGGCAGATCGACATCGGCAACGCTGCGACTGACATGACCGCACGCTCTGACAGCGGTAGCCTCCAACCTCACGGCGCCGTTATGGTCGAACCGAGAATGGACGCGGACAACGTCGCTCAAGCCGTAGTGTACATGGCGAACCTTCCGCTAGATACAAACGTCCCTTTCATCACGGTCATGGCGAACGGGATGCCGTATATAGGTCGCGGCTAGGGATAAGCAGAGTTGGAAACGCCGTACGTTTACAAGCGCCCACTAATTCACGGCGATGGCGAAGCTGTCCGGTGTCCCAGGCGAGATAAGGGTTTTGGGAGAGAGGGCAATGCGCGAGGAAGTTTCTCACGCTTTGTACCTTTGCGTGGCGATTTGCTCCCTTCACGCATCTTTTGCATTGCTGATGGTTTGCAGCGTTTCGTGGGTAGGAATTTGCATCCAATCTAACCACGGCGCAAGATGGTTCCCTTTGCGCCAACCACCCAACTCCGATTCTTGTGCAGATAAATGTCTAGCAGATTCAAAGTCGTAGATGTAGGCTGAGGTGTCCACGTTATGCCCGCGTCGGCAGTGTGTAGAATTAACCCCTCCTCACCGACCGCCCACCCCCGCTGTGGACTAACGAATGCCACGTCGCGCAAACTCTTTTTCACCGGCACCGTTTGGCGCTCCCACGTATTTCCGCCATTCGCAGTGTGCAAAATTAACCCGTTAGTGCCAACAATCCAGCCAGTTTTTGCGTCCGTGAAGAAGACACCCAGAAGCGGTTGTTCGGTGTTGCTCCGTTGCTCCAACCAGACCCTGCCGCCGTTCTGTGTGTGAACGATGGCTCCCTTCTCACCGACAGCCCATCCGTTCCGGCTGTCAGTGAAATGCACTGCCCAAAGATGTGAATTGGAAGATGTTCGTTGCTTCTCCCAACGCCCACCCCCATCGGCCGTGTGGAGAATAGTGCCATACCCGCCGATTGCCCAACCTTCAGTGGCATTGACAAAATGAAGGTCGAGTAATCCGTTCTCAACCGGTGTAGCTTGCCTAGACCAAGATTTTCCGCTGCTACCCGTATAATGTACCTCCCCCATCCGGCTTACCGCCCAACCGTTGGCGGTAGTGGAAAAATGGACTTTATTGAGAGGATGTCGAGTGATAGCCTTCTTGGGCGATTGTTCGTTCCACGTCAATCCGCCATCTGTGGTGGCCAGAACCAGCCCTTCCGTACCAACCGCCCATCCGCGTTTGCCATCGACAAAGTGCACCCCGTGCAGGTGTGCCTCCGTTCCCGACTCAATGAGTCGCCAATTATCGCCGCCCCCATCTTGGCTGCACCCAAGATGACCGACCATGCAGATGAGAACAATCAAAGCTAGACAGATTCGCGTTATCAAGGTTGTACCCCCTTCGCCTATAAAGTCAGAGATTCAAGTGTCCATGACGAGTGTGTTCCGCTGAATGCATGTGAAGAAAAATTTTTTTCAACATGAGAATCTCATGCAATTTTCATGACTATTCGACGGAACGCCAAATTTTACCGAAACTGCCGGCGCGAAGGGAATCTAACCACACTTGGCAAATGCCAAATCGTTCATAATCTGCACATGCCGTCCGAAATCTAGTCAATTTAACGTGGTTAGAGGGGCGATTGTCAGGGGCAACGAAGTCTACTTTGAATCAGATTTCACCAACTAACTCAAATGGAAGATTGCCATCTTGGTTTCGGTCATCTCTTCCACCGCATACTTCGGTCCCTCTTTGCCCATACCGCTCTCTTTAAGACCGCCGTAAGGCATTAAGTCCGCACGCCACTGTGTCCCCCAATTCACCATCAGGTTGCCGGAGTCCACTTCACGCACGAACCGCATTGCCCAATTGATGTTCTCGGTGAAAATCGCGGCGCTCAAACCGTAGTTCGTGTCGTTTGCGAGCGTGATGGCTTCGTCGATATCATTTACACGCGTCACGCCAACCGCTGGCCCGAAGACCTCGTCGCAGGAAATCTGCATGTCCGGCTTGACATCTGACAGGATGGCGGGCGTCACGAACTGGTCGTGTTTTTCCCCACCGGTCAATAACGTTGCTCCGCCGTTGACGGCGTCCTGAATCCACTCACTGACGCGAGAGGCATCCGATTCACGAATCATCGGGCCCATCTTTGTCGGTTCATCAAGCGGGTCGCCGATGCTAATCTGCTCAACTTCAGATTTGAAAGCATCGAGAAAATCGCCGTAAATGCTATCGTGGGCGATTACCCGTTGGGTAGAAATACAGACTTGTCCGGCATTTGAGAAACCTGACATCGTAGCCGCCTTCGCCACCTTTTCCGGATCGGCGTCGGGCATGACTATCAGAGGCGAATTTGAACCGAGTTCCATGGTTACCCGTTTTAATCCGGCGACATGACAGATGTGTTCGCCAATGTCACGGCTGCCGGTGAAAGTAATCTTCCGCACGCGGCTGTCCGAACAGAGCGCATCGCCAATCTCGCTGCCCGCACCAGTCACGCATTGGATGGCTTCGGGAGGCGTGCCCGCTTCCACAAACAGTTCGACCAGTTTTAGCGCGGATAGCGGTGTATCTGTGGCGGGCTTGAGGATAATCGCATTACCGGCGGCGATGGCAGGACCCGCTTTGTGGCAAACCAGATGCAGCGGAAAATTGAAAGGACTAATCCCGGCAACGATACCGCACGGTACGCGCACCGTAAACCCGAACTTACCTTCAACTCCGGGGGCGCCTTCTAGGGGAATTACTTCGCCGTAGAGCCTCTTGGCTTCCTCTGCCGAGAGCGCAATTATTTCGCCAGCCCGTGTTGCTTCTATTCGTCCTTCGGCGAGAATCTTACCCTCCTCCATCGTGATAATTCGTGCAAGTTCCTCCGATCGCTCCGCCATCATCTCCGAGACCTTGTGCAGGATTTCGTAACGCTCGAACCCTGTCATCTGCGCCATTATCTTCGCGCCGCGTTCCGCAGTTTGCAATGCTTTCTCAATATCATTCGCATCGCCCTTGGGAACGGTATCAACGACTGATCCATCGTATGGGCTCAGAACCTCAATTTTCTGCGATTTATCCACCCACTCGCCGCCAAGGTGCATTCTCATCGGTATTTCCTCCGTTATTATAGTTGCCGTATTTTAGGTCGGACCGTCGAAATCAGCCGTCCGACCACAGTTTGAAAAAGTGCGGGAACCCTTGATTTAACCTGACTTTATTACATCCGGACTCTCCCCCGTCGCATATCGTGATATTTCTCCAAATTACCATCTCTAACCGCTGTTGTCAATCTGAATCTTGAGGCCTTACTGGCGTTACTCATCAGCGCAGAAATCATACCGTTCCGATTCTCTGTAAGCGGAGATCAAAGGAGTGAATAACGGTAGAAACCCCCTTGCCCCGCGGACTTTAGCCAGGTGATAAAACATCTTACTCCACTCCACACAAACTTATTTACTTGACCCGCGCAATCAATGGTCTTGAATTTTAGACAATGGTAGGTGATACCCGAGTGGAGAAACTATACTGCGGCTCAATGCACGAATCTTTCCCGCGGTCGGCGTGGCTTTTTCCTTGACCCAAATTGATTCATAGGATAAATTATCGACGAGTCTTCGCGAAAGCTCATCTTGCACTAACAAAACATGGCATGTCTATGGCCCCTACCTACGAACTCCTGCCCGTCTTGATGCAGTGGCTGCATGTTGGCTCCGTCGTGTTGATGATCGGCGGCTTCTTCTTTCTGCGCGTTGTTCTGCTGCCTGCCGCCAAAGTCCTGCCCGCCCCTCAAAAAGCTGAGATAATTGATGTCGCATTTCGGCGATTCAGAGTTATTGTTTGGATTGCGCTCATAACCATTCTTGTAAGCGGAGTCTACAATTTTATCGCCTTCCTTATATCGACGGGAAATCAAACAGTGACAGATCCGAAATTAGCGCCGGATTACTCCATGTATATCGTGGTGCTGGGCGTAAAATTCCTCATTGTAACTCTTATCTTCATTCTCGGAATTGCGCTGACCTTTCCATATCCCGTGTATGCGCCCATCCAAAAGCGTCCCGCTCCGTGGCTAAACGTCACTCTGATTCTGGGTCTAATTGTTATTTTTCTATCCACATTCCTGCGCCGGATGTACTGAAATCGAATCCGCTGGCGCAGGCGCAATGATGAGATGTTGATGCCGTGTCGTTTAAATGCCGAAACCGAAGTTCATTTTCACTCAACCTCAAGGGCACTCTGTCCCAACATTTGCGTCAGGCTCTGACCCGTGGCGTCCAATCCTCTGCGAACCTCGGCATCGGTCGGCGAAAGATTCATCGCTGACCGGTATTTTGCCGTCGCCTTTTCATACTCACCGCGATTCAAGTAGCACATGGCAAGTTGGTTCCGTGTGCGTGCGAGAAGATTCTCGATTTCATCCCGAGTGAGTCGGTGCGGAGGCTGACGGATTAGCTGAGATTCACTCGCCAGCAGGTTTTGATACGCGATCTGATTGGTTGGTGCGTCAGCCAATGCAGACTCAAATGCGGTAAGCGCTTTTGCGAAGTTGCGCCTTATTAAATAAAGATAACCGATGGAATTGTGAATATCGACGCTTCTCTCGGGCCGCGGAATAGCCTTAAACTCGGTCAGGGCGGCGCTATACCTTCGCGCATTCAAGAGTTTATTAGCGCGAATTGTCCTAAGATAGATCGACTCACGCCTTACCGAGTCGCTGTTCGGTTGAATTCGCAGTGCACTCGTGAACGCCGCCTGTGCCCGGTCCAAATCACCGGAGCGCTGATAAACTCGGCCAAGACTCACGTGAAGGTTAACCTGCGTTGGCGCAACGGCAAGCGCGTGTTGCAGTTGTGTGATAGCCTCGTCGTGCCGGTCGTGCATATCAAGGTATTTGGCAAAAGTGGTAAAAGCAACAACGAGATTGTGTCGAGTTTGGGATGCGTTCGGTTTCAGCTCGTAAGCCGATTGAAACGCCTCGATCGCTTGTGAGTACGCTCCCTGTTCTAGGTAAAGTTCACCCAGACGGCTGTGCGCATCACTGTTGCCACTTTCGAATGCCGCGAGTTCGCGGTAACTGGCAATCGCTTTGTCAATGTTTCCCGATTCGCGATAGAATTTGGCACGTTGCACGAGTGCGTCGATCAAATTGGACTGTGCAACTGTAAGCGTTGGCGACAAGGCTAATGCGCGATTATAGGCGTTTATGGCGTCGTCCCATCGATTCGCATTTCTCAACTCCACGCCGTGATTGTTGTGACACTGCGCAAGCGCATCTTGGATTTCCCGATCGACAGGGTTGGCGTCAAGCGCGTTTTGATAATGCAGAGAAGCTGTGGCAAAATCGCCGCGCCTTTCGTAACTTTGGCCCATCAGGCGGTAAACCGCACTCGCGTCGCGAGCGGCAAACTGGAGTGCTTTCCGGAAATACGCGTCGGCTTCGGTATAATTCGCCGCGTGAAGCGCCGCAATCCCTTTCTCCCTAAAAATTTGGTGAAGATTATGCTGCGCGGCAAGGTCGTGCGAGTTCTGATTGATTGAGTTTTGAAAAGCGGTGATTGATTCGTCGATTTTTCCGTTTCGGTAGTACATCACGCCAAGGGTGTTGTAGGCATCGTGCGACGGGGCTTCAGTCAACACGTTGTTGAGCATCGCGATGGCTTCTTCGTAATATCCAAAGTCCTGATAGACTTGGATTAACTTTTGGCGCGCGGGTTCCGAGGATGGATCAATCGCGAGCGCGGTCTTGAAATGTTCTATCGCTTCCTTGATATTTCCCTTGTCCTCGGTAATGGTGCCTAGGAGGTAGAGTCGGCGGGCATCGGCGTCGGACCCGTCAAGGCTTTCCTTGATTGTCGCAATTGCAATCTCATGCTGCGGCGTGTTCTGGGGTGTGGCATACCACGCGCAGGAGGGTATTGATGTCGTTTGGTGACGGCAGTTCCTTGGCGGAGGTGTGAAATTCGGCGTCGCCGGGGTCGGGGCTATGTCCCCACAATCCAATCGCGTGCCCAAATTCGTGGAGACAGATCGCCCGCAATTGCTCAGGGCTGCTAACCTCTTCGAGTTGAGACTCGTGCGGCACCAGAACAATCTCAACCCTGATACGATCTCGATCAAGGCGTGTAAGTTCGGCTTTGGCTCCCGTTACCTCGGTGATTGGCCAAAGTCCGGTTGTCCCCCAGCTCACCCGGATATCGGCGTCACCGTTGGCTTCAGTCTCCTCAAATTGGATGATTCCTCCCGACGCCGATTCCCATTGGCGCATGCCGTAACGTATCGCATCCAGATAAGCGTCCGTTCGTAGCATCGGGGATATGTAAACGCGGATCGGCATCTCGGTGAAACGCGCGATTCTACCACTGGAGAAGATGGTAATGTAGTCGAAATAGTCCTTTTCAGAGACCGAGACGTTCGGTAGTCCGGCAATTGCCGTACAGAGGCACAAGATCAATGCTATCCTAATGCGCTTTCGATTCGTGTTTCCCATCGGTAATCTCCATCGAATACGGGCTCGCGAACCAATCATTCGCTTGCAACTGCGGGGCGGAGGAACTGCAAAATTTCAACAGGGGCGCCGTCTCCAACGATATCGGGGTCCGCGACGCCCTCCGTCTGGGGCTCGTTCGTATTTGACAAGTATTCTTGGAAATCCAAAGTCTCGATCAATCAAGCGAATATATGTAGGGTGGGCACTGCCCACCAGCCTCTAAAAGCCAAAGGATCAAGCGAGTGAATAGATCAAACGAACGAATAGTGAGTGATCAAGTGAGTGGTTAACGAACGATCAAATGAGCGAAAAGCGAATGCGATAGAAATCCCATAGAGCTCCCATAGAGATCTTCTTGCCCCGACGGTTTGCCCATAGCGCACTTTATCCTTGGGGGAATAATTCCCTCATCAAGTGACACTGAACTCTCGTTCTATGGCTAGTTCTGAAAAAGTGTTACTTGGTAGCGCCCCATTATCCCTATCGGAATAATTCTTTCAGCAAGCAACACTCTTGTACCGCAAACTGTTAGTTTGCGGACCACAATCTAACAGATTGTGGTACCGATTTCCTTCTCTAAGACCGGTTTTGAAAAAGTGTTACTTGAGAGCACGCCATTATCCCTGTCGGAATAATTCTTTCAGCAAGCAACACTTTTGTACCGCAAACTGTCAGTTTGCGATCACAATTCATCAGCGGTACACGTTCATTTTTCGCTCTATGACTGGCTTTCCGAGAGTGTTACTTGATAGTAAATTCCGTGCAATGGGGATCCTACAATTGTATAATGGGCGGCGGTAAAAACACGGGAGAGCCCTTACACAAGCAGCCAAAGATTTCTTCGCCGCCTGTTGTCAAACAGATTCTACAGGTCAGGTCCACAAAGAACTGCTTCGTCAATTCGTCGATATTCGAGAATCTCGCCTTCGTCAAAAAGGATGCTCAGTTCGCGTTCGGCGTTCTCGGGGCTGTCCGAAGCGTGAACAACATTGTGGGTAATATCGATCGAGAAATCACCGCGGATGCTTCCCGGTGCAGATTCCAGCGGCTTGGTCGCGCCATTAATCAGGCGGACAAGTTCAATGGCGTTGTTGCCCTCAACGGC
>CBDDPW010000007.1:0-371259 GCA_965232535.1 Candidatus Poribacteria bacterium | reverse complement strand
ATGAATCATGTATAGCGTACCTTGAAGAAGTCCGATTCGAGCACGGTGCGTATTGCCCGAAGTGCGGTAGTGTCAAGGTCGCACGCAAGACCGAAAAGCGCAAGGATAAAGTCTATGAATCGGGGTTAAGGGTTCATGCCAAGCGCGTGGTAGGGCGATGGAACTGCTATGATTGCCCTCGAAGTTTCAATGTGTTAGCCGGTACACTCTTTTCAGGGACTAAAGTACCGCTACAGAAGTGGTTTGCGGCGATCGGGTTGATGATGAACGCCAAGAAAAGCCTGTCCAGTTATCAACTGGCACGCGATCTCGGATTAACTCAACCAACGGCGTTGTACATGCAACATCGGATACGGGCTGAGATGGCTACGGATAACATTGCTCTGCTCAAGGGGATTGTCGAAGCCGACGAAACCTATGTGGGTGGCAAGCCGCGCAAGGAAAACAAGCGCGAAGATGACGACAACAAAGACCCGGAAGACAAGCCCAAGCGCGGGCGCGGCACAAAGAAAACGCCCGTCATCGGTGCGGTGGAGCGGGACGGAAACGTCAAGGCACAAGTGGCAGATGATTTGAGCGGCAAAGGTGTGTTAAACTTCATCAGGAATAACGTCAATCCTGACGGTTCTACATTGATAACCGATGAATACAAGGCTTACAACGCGGTGGATTCCACGATGAAGCACGAGGTTATCAATCATAGTGTGCAGTATGTGGACGGTGCAACCCATACCAACACGATCGAGGGCTTTTGGTCACTCCTCAAGCGTGCATGGTACGGATCGCACCACAAATATACTCGCCAGTTCACGCCACTGTTTGTATCGGAGGCGTGTTATAAGTACAACCATCGAAAGCGGAGCAATGTCGTTGAGTATTTCCTGAAGAATTGCTTTGCCTAGCGAGGAAGGAGGAATCATTCACAATGAATGGCGGTACCTGCGAATGGGATGAAGAAAACAAAAGATGGATTATTGTCATCAAAACTGACACATCGGACGATTAGCACTGATTAGAGCTAACAACTGATTGAACTGATGATCCATTTGTTCTACTGTGTCAAAACTGATTTCGGTTGGTTTTCCACTTCCATGAGTGTCTATCAAAATCTTGGGGGTGTTATCCTCAATGGTAGTCCCAATGCTTCTGACAAAATCAAGATTTATAACCTTTGGTGCTAGTTAATTGGTACATGATTTTCAATGACATACTATATCTAGGTTGTTAGCAGGTCAGGTAGGCGCAACATTTGTCAACCGCGCATAATCGCACATCATCGTGTCAGTATATAGTATGTCATTTATGATTTAAATACTACATATACTAGCACCATTGGTTTATACAGACATTATGGGATCTAAGTTTGATGAACATGGCAAAACCTCCTATGGGGTATTGAATGGCGATGATTGGCTATCTGTTCTGAGCAGATAGCCAGTCGCTTAAAAACTGTAGAGAGCTGAGCGACCTAAATGGTCGTTTAGGTGCGGGTCTAGGCATCACTCGTTGGCTAAGAGCCAGTTGGCGTAGTTCTTGTTCATAGGCTATACGCTTAAAGGCTCTATGCCTCATGATGAGTTCGTACTCTTCTTCAGTGAGTATGATGTCGCACTTGGGCGGAAAGACTGGTTGCCTTCTCATAGGATCACCTCCTTTCTGTAAAGACTTGCATAAAGATTGGCTATCTGTTGTGAGCAGATAGCCAATCTCTTAAAACTGTAGAGAAAGCATAACGCCTTGTGCATGGCGTGATGTATAAGGTTCGAGCAGCAGGCGATCATTGAGCAGGGAAAAGTTCTGAATTTGTTGCCGGCGCTGTTGATTGATTTCATGAGTGTCTAGTGGCGCAGTAATCATTGAAATCAGCCAATTGCCTAATCCGAGAAGGATACCTAGTGTGATTATCGCATTATCGTCGTCATGGTCGGCGTAAGGCGAGTCATCTTCGAGTCCGGCATAGACTAGGAATCCGCTGACGACGGCAACTACCCAGTGGCAACCTGCCAGTTCGTATTGCTCGTTGTAAAGCTGTCCGCCGCCAACAATTAAGAAAGAGCCAATGCAACCCCCGGACTTTTCCTTTCAAATTGCCCAGATTGCTGTTTCGGTAATTCTTTGCCAGTTTTTACGACATCGGACATATTGATGGCGAAGACACTACCATCTGCCGTTTTTATCTTGAGTGATACGCCCGGAATCTGTTCAACAATGATTCCCTTAATAATAGAGCCGTCGTTAAGATAAACGACATCTATTCGAAATTGCTGTGCAGACGTGGAGGATACGGCTAATACGGTTAAGCACAGTACAAACACAAAGCATTTCATTTTTGGATGCTATTCCTAATGTTTAAGTTGGTGCCAGTGGTGGTGAATTGACGGTAAAAGGATTGGGTTCCGACGCCCCGTAAACCCGTCAACGTTTTACGCCACCTCTGGCATAAGTTGGTGCCGGCAACGATGCAACCTGAGGCTAAGTGGAGGGGATCAAGACAAAAAACTCCACTTAGCCAACATCATCACCGGCACGTTGGATGATACCATACAAGATATGGGTTGTCCATCCTAAATCTTATTATGGCGTAATTAAGTTTGTAGCAAAGCGCAATAACATAACACAACGCGATCATGAGCAGTTACCCGAGTTGATAGATAGGCTTGAACAACACAATCTCCTAACAGCCGAAGCCGCACAAGCCTCAAAGGGAATCTACAAGAGCCACCGAGACGACATGCATCACATGAACGAGAAAATCTCAGTTATTACCGACTGGCACGGATTCGCCATGCGAAACTTGGCGAAGGTAGAATTTTGTGTTTTCGGGGCAGACATAGTTAATGGAGCTTTGCGCCTGCACTACCCGCAACATTGGGATTATGTGGATGGGAAATTCGTGAAAACATGGTCCAGATTCAACTAAGGATTGCGTCTAGGTAGACTGATATCGCTATGGCGGGGATTTGCCCTTGCCTTTTTTGTCCCTGTTACTAAGGTGTTTACTCATCAGACTGGAAACAGCTCAATCTGGGTGAAATGGTTGCGTTGCTGGGACTGTAGATGAAGGTCTAGTAAGGCAAGAGTAAGAAAAGGGATTTCAAGTAGGTTGAGGGTAGAAATCGTGAACGCAAATGGCAAGATTGATATCGGGAATGTCTTGACCGATTGCCGTTAAAATTAGGCTAACGCCTGGACATAGATTTGTTTTCCGACTCCTGTTGTAATATCGCAGAGCGCATATAAAACCAATGGTGCTAGTATATGTAGTATTTAAATCATAAATGACATACTATATACTGACACGATGATGTGCGATTATGCGCGGTTGACAAATGTTGCGCCTACCTGATCTGCTAACAACCTAGATATAGTATGTCATTGAAAATCATGTACCAATTAACTAGCACCAAAGGTTATAAAAGTTTACCTTGCTCGTAGTCACATTGGCGGTCTCTTCGCTAATCTTTACAAATTCTTTCAAATCTTCATGGAACTGGTCAAATGGAAGGGTATGCCCTTCAATGCTAGGGGGAACCACCCTAGTGTAGTGCAGATGCCCCACCATATCTAATCTAAATCTAGTTACATTTTTGGAATTGCCGTCGTCCAACATTATGTGTCCGTGAACCCAGCCGTTTCTGTCTGCATTTTCGTACATTCTCTCTACAACCTTGAGCACGTCTGGTTGTTCAGCACGGAGTAACAAATTCCTTAGCTTTTTTCGCTTGGCTTTCATTGGCAATGGGTTAATCTCACGGCAGTTACGAAGAGCACTTATCGCTTCTCTAAGGACTCTTTTTCTGAGATACCAAATCAAGCACTCAGAGCGAATTTCAAAGTGGCCCCACGCCATTAAGAACCTTCCATACTCGTAAGTGAACACATCAAGAGGAGTTACGTTTGGAAGAGGTTTTCTTTCCTGATCGTCCATACAGAGTCCCATCAAATTCGCCCCCAATGTTTCGGAGACTTGACCTCAAGGCCTTTCAGTCAATACCCATCTGTTTAATTACCTCTCGAATCATGCCTATTTTCAAATCACTGGAGTTATGATCAGGAATAACCGTTGCTTTCTGTGTGTCGGGGTTGAACCATTTTCGGTGAAATCCTCTTGTGGGCTTTGAAGTTTCCACACAACCCATTTTCTTGAGTTTTTTCGCTACCTCACGGTATTTCAAATCGACTAAACCCTTAATTCTGACCCAGGTACTACTGCCTGAAACCAGAAACTATCGTTGGTGGGAATAAGATCTGTTCCTGATCTGGGAGTCATGGTTTGAAACCTAACAGTATTCATCACTTCAGGTGCGTCAACATTTTTCATTCGGATATTATTAGGCAGCTCACGATCGAAATCTTCATATAATTCAAGAGTGGTAATAAACGCATCATCCACATTCTCCAATGCTTCCTCTACCGAATCACCCTCAGTAAATAATTCGGGCAACTCTTTGCATGTAACCGTATATCCACCTTCTGGCTGTGGTGTCAAGATTACACTTATCCTGTAGATTTCCTTTAACATGGTGCGGGCCTCTGCAATTACCCCCAAAAACTAGACAGTAGATTAAGGTGGATTTCGGGCTGTCAAAACGGTCATGTTATGAGTCATAATACGGCTCAACAACGCCAAGAATTTTGAAAGGAGTTTTCATAGCATGGCTAGTAGAAAGCAGTATGATAACCGATTCAAAGCACAAGTGGCGATTGAGGCAATAAAGAATCAACGCACCACGGCTCAGATTGCCAGTGACTACGAAGTCCACCCGAATCAGGTCAGCCAGTGGAAAAGACAGATTCTGGATGAAGCGCCGCAACTGTTTGCAAAGGGACGCCCCCAAGCAACCTCCGACAATGACCGACTCATAGCTGAACTCTATCGTCAAATCGGTCAGTTGAAGGTAGAACTGGATTGGGTTCAAAAAAAAACTCAACGGCTCGGTTGAACAGAAGCGGCAGCTTGTCGGCCGAGAGAGCGGTTCCCCATCGCTTTTGAGACAATGTGAACTGTTAGGGTTGCCACGCGCTTCATATTATTATCAACCCGCGGTAGAATCGCCGGAAAACCTGCTCTATATGCGTCTGTTAGATGAGCAGTACACCAGGAGGCCGTCCTTCGGCGTACCTAAATTAACGGAGTGGCTTCGTCGTCAAGGCTATGTCGTCAATCGTAAACGGGTAGCAAGGTTAATGCGGAAGATGGGATTAGTTGCCATCTATCCCAAGCCCAAGACCTCCGCTATGGGCAAACCTTCAAAGGTGTATCCCTATCTGTTGAAAGGATTAAGCATCACCAGACCGAACCACGTCTGGGCAACTGACATCACCTACATTCGCTTGAACGATGGCTTTGTCTATCTCGTAGCCATTATGGATTGGTCTTCCCGTTACGTGTTGTCGTGGGAACTATCAAATTCACTTGACGCATTCTTTTGTGTATCGGCTCTGGAACGAGCCCTTCGTCAATCAACTCCGTTGATATTCAACAACGACCAAGGAAGTCAGTTTACTTCCGAGGCGTTTACTGATAGACTCCAAGCATCTAACGTCGCCATCAGTTGGACCGGCAACGGCAGGTATTATGACAACATCTTCGTTGAACGGCTATGGCGCAGTGTCAAGTACGAGGAGGTTTATCCCAACGACTATGACTCAATGGAGACAACTCATCGTCGGTTGAAAGATTATTTCAACTTTTACAACCGAGAGCGGTTCCATCAATCGCTCGATTACCGTATGCCTCACGAGGTGTATTTTCAACAACATTAGGTGTTAAAACGTAGCCGGATTGCGTAGCCTTTACACCTTAAATTCTATTCATAACTGTCTAAAGGATGGGGGTAAGTTATCTATCCCATACAACAGAAACCACCATAATTTCCCTTCGGACACACTAAACACAAACATTACGATAGCCAATCCGACAGACGTTAGCAACACAATCGGAAAACCGATTATCATCCAAACGCCCATTCTCATAAATCACCTAAGATTTCGCACAGAGGCATCATAACTAAAATAACGAGCGACAAAACCACGCTTATCTGCCGACGCCAACAGAGCAGACAACATGGAGCGATCATCCTGAATGGCAGGCGAATCAGACATTAACACCAAGGACATTTTTCACTGTTTCGACCACCACGACCTGCCTGTTGTCCAGTATAGTTAACGCCCCCAAAAACTAGTCACTTGAATTAGGTGGAATTTCGACTGGCAAAATGGTCATCGTCTGGGTGAAGAAATGGGTCGTAAACGCCAAAAGAATTGGTTTCTCAAAAGGCTAATCAAAAGGGAAGGTCTATTCCTGCGTTTTACGCCGCTGCTAATATTGCAACGCCGCTTGAACGAAGTCGCGAAAGAGGGGGTGAGGAGCAAGCGGTTTGGACTGAAATTCCGGATGGAACTGGGAGCCAACCATCCACGGGTGGTCTAACACCTCCACGATCTCCACTAAACTTTCGTCCGGTGATAGACCGCTTAAGCACATTCCCTCCGATTCAAGTTGATCTCGAAAACGGTTGTTAAATTCGTATCGATGGCGATGCCGCTCCAAAATTATCGGTTGCTGATACGCGGTACCGCTTTTCGTATCTTCTTTGAGCACGCACGGGTAAAGCCCTAGCCGCATCGTACCCCCTAAGTCGGAAAGGTTACGCTGGTCTGGCATGAGATCGATCACCGGATAATGAGTTTGTTCGTCGAATTCGGAGCTATTTGCGTTTTTCAAACCCGCGGCGTGACGCGCGAACTCAATAACCATACACTGCATCCCCAAACACAAGCCCAGAAACGGAATCCTGTTTTCACGTGCGTATCGGATAGCGACAATCATCCCTTCAATTCCGCGAACGCCGAATCCGCCAGGGACTAGAACACCGTCAATTCCTTCAAACTGTTCTTCCAAATTCTTTTCGCCAATCAGAGTTTCCGAGTCTATCCATTTGATTTCGACGACGGATTCGTTGGCTATGCCGCCGTGCTTGACTGCCTCCTTGACGCTGAGATAGGTGTCACTGCCTTTCACATACTTTCCGACGATCGCAATCCGAGCCTGGGATTTCGGGTTTTTCAGTTTGTGAACCATGTCTGCCCATACGCTGCTTGTCGGCGGACGATCCTCCAACCCTAGTCTCTTGACTACCAAGTGTGCCATCCCTTGGTGCTCAAAATTCAGCGGAATTTCCTCCACTAAATCAGTGTCCCGACCTTCAACGATATACTCCTCCCCGATACCGCACAGCAGCGAGATTTTCTTGCTTATCCCCTCATCCATCGGTTGGCTTGTCCGACAGATTAAGAGATCAGGCTGGATACCAAGTTCCTGCAATTTGCGGATACTGTGCTGCGTCGGCTTACTCTTGTTTTCTCCACCGGGCGATGCATATATCAGTGACACATGCATAAAAAGTGTATTCTCGCGTCCAACTTCGACTGCCATTTGACGGATTGCCTCAACGAAAGGCGGCGTTTCAAAATCTCCAATCGTCCCGCCAATCTCGGTAATGACGATGTCGGCGCCGCTATCGCGGCCAATCTGATAGATACGCTCCTTAATTTCGTCCGTGATATGCGGAATGAGTTGAATGGTTTGCCCGAGGTACTCGCCGCGTCGCTCCTTAGCAAAAACTTCACTGTAAACGGAACCGGTCGTGAAATTTGAATCCCGACTCAGGTCGACGCCCAAAAACCGTTCGTAGTTGCCGAGATCAAGATCGGTTTCTGCTCCATCACGCGTAACAAACACTTCCCCGTGCTGGAACGGGTTCATCGTACCCGCATCCGAGTTAAGATAGGGATCGATCTTGGTCACCATGACGTTAAAGCCGCGGTTTATCAGCAAGCGTCCGAGCGACGCAGTTGTAATTCCCTTGCCGATTCCGGAAACAACGCCCCCGGTCACGAATATATATTTCGTCATAGGACGGAAACTCCCCTATAGTCGTATGATACTAACGGCTCTTGATATCTAAATCGGGTTACTATCTGTTGAATGTCCATCGGCTTTCCGTTAGAGCTGAAGTGTGTAACCTATCGCACCAGCCGCTTTGCGGAACAAATTAACTTCGAGGCTCTCGCCATAAGACTGAGGATGGCGGAAAAGGAATTCTTCCGTCCCTCCTCTAGACGCCCCTTCCAACCCTATTCTTTCCGGTCGAAACCGATTTAATTTGTAGGAGAGCGTGATATTCCAAATACTACCAATCCTCGTCATAGAAAGGCGTACTCGGATAGCTATACACACCGCCCTCGTAATTCTTCAACCGAATTTCATCGTCATCGAACGACACTACCGGGTCCGGAAGCAGCGCAATCTTGCCGCCGCCGCCCGGCGCATCAACCACATAGTGCGGCACTCCAAGCCCGGAAATGTGCCCCCTAAGCGCGGCAATAATCTCCAAACCTTTCTTGATTGAAGTCCGAAAATGATCTGTGCCAACAACAAGATCAGCTTGGTAGATGTAGTAAGGTTTCACGCGAATTGCGAGGAGTTTCTTCATCAACTCCACCATTATGTCCGGATCGTCATTGACACCCTTGAGAAGTACTGCCTGGTTGCCAAGCGGTATCCCGGCATCGGCAAGCATACCGCACGCTTCTGTCGTTTCTGGCGTGATTTCGCGAGGATGATTGAAATGCGTGTTGATGTAGAACGGATGGTGTTTTTTGAGGATAGCGCAGAGATTGGGCGTGATTCGTTGTGGCAAGGTTACCGGAACGCGCGACCCGATGCGGATGATTTCAATATGCTCGATAGAGCGAATCCCTCCCACGATATAGTCGATTTTCCGATCGGTTAACATGAGAGGATCGCCGCCTGATATAATGACATCGCGCACTTCAGCATGCTCCCGCAGATACTGCAAGCCTCGCTCCGTGTTGTCATCCGGGATTGAATCCGGATCTCCCACCTTACGTTTTCGCGTGCAAAATCGGCAATAGATGGGACACATATAGTTCACATAAAATAGCACGCGATCAGGATAACGATGGGTGACGTTTGCCACCTCGCTGTCTTCCTCTTCATGAAGAGGATCTTCCACGCCGGTTACGATCAATTCTTTTGAATCCGGTACAACCTGCTTCCAAATGGGATCGCCAACTTCCTCGATTAGACTCAGGTAGTACGGATTAATACGAATCGGAAACTCCTCATGAATTTTTCTCATTTTTTCGAGATCGACATCAAGCGCCGCCGCAAGTTTTTCCGGCGTGTCAACCGTATCTCGTACTAAACGTTTCCACTCTTCCATTTATTTTGAGACCTTATCAGGTGACAAATAGTTTCGAGGTGTTTTCGCCTTTACGCGGTTCATTTTATCCCCAACCCGAATCTTGTCCACAACATCAAGACCTTTGATTACGCGACCAAAAGCGGTATACTGTCCTTCAAGATGGCGGTAGCGATTGGAATCAGGGTTAAGGCAAATATAGAACTGACTTCCCGCCGAATTGGGCACACGTGTTCGCGCCATTGCTACCGTGCCTCTTTCATGTGCGGGCATTTTCGCGCGGAGATCGGAATCTTGAAATTCGTCGGGAATCGTCCAACCGGGGCCACCTTTGCCATCCCCTTTTGGATCTCCGCCTTGAATCACAAACCCGGGATCATACCTGTGAAATATGAGTCCGTCGTAGAAGCCTTGATCGATGAGAGTTAGAAAATTGTCCACTGTCACGGGAGCGGCGTTGGGGTAGAGTTCAATGACGATTTTGCCTTTATCCGTTTCAATCGTTACCACTGGTTTTCCACTTCCGCCGCACGCGATAAGTATTGAGAAGATAATCGACAAGAAAATCACGTATTTTCTCGGGCTTTGAACCATGTAGCCCTCCATGCATCACCAAAACTTTAATGATGGTAATTATAACCGTCATGTTGTAAACAGTCAATTGAAATTAGGCATCTCCGCAGGGTAATCGGGCGCAAAATCCTTGACCGTCTTTACGTCCTCATATAGAATTTCTTGCGAACCTACGCCGGGTGGAGCAGAGGACAAAATCGACGACACATCGACTATACGCACTCCGCGGATATTCCATACTGCAAACGAACACAAGGTAAATTAACTCATGCCTAAGGAAAGAATCGCGAATGAGGTTATCCAGCAACTTCTGATTCCCAGCACCGCTACCCTGACAACAACTCTCAAACAGTTCGGACTGAGCCGGAGTTTTATGCACGGTGTCACCCCACTTCGTCCGAATATGAAAATGGCGGGGCCCGCGTTCACGCTTCGTTACATACCTGCTCGCGAAGATTTGGATACGGGAGAGATCGACAACCTGAAGGACGCTCAACGTGTCGGGATTGAAAAAATTGGAGTAGGGGAGGTCTTCGTTATTGATGCTCGTGGCGATACACGCGCGGGAACAATGGGTGACATCCTCGCTACACGCATCTACAACCGGGGTGCAGCAGGGGTCGTAACCGACGGCGCTTTCCGTGACAGCCCCTCCATAGCCGAGATCGGCTTGCCTGCTTTTTCTACGGCAATGAACGCGCACTCCAATAAGACCGTGCATCACCCTTCGGAAATCCAAGTGCCCATTGCCTGCGGTGATGTCGCGGTCCTGCCCGGTGACATTATTGTGGGAGACGCGGAAGGGGTGGTCGTTGTGCCAATTCAGTTCGCGGCAGAAGTCGCACAGATTGCACTCGAAATGGAGGCGCGGGAAAATTTCCTCCTAAAGAAAATTCAATCGGGAGCGAGCATCGTCGGCACCTATCCACCAAACGAATCAACCCTAGCTGAATATGAAACGTGGAAGAACAAAAACAAGGGTTTTGATTAAGACAGATACCATACGCTACGCACCATTACACGGGTATGCAACACCTAGGTGTAAACTGAATGGTAAGATTGCCTCGTGTAGATATTCCCTATGTGTTCTGCGTTAGGCTGTCTGATGCCGCTAAAGGTGCGGGTTGTTTCTTTACCGAATAAATCACTTCCGAATGCGGGTAGCAGAATTCCACTTTGTCGCTCTTCTTGAATTCGGCATGAATGATTTTCACAATATCATTGACGTTCTCTGCGTAGTCCTCGGGACGTGTTTTATAGCGTAAACGCATCAACACCCCGGCATCAATCAACTCTGCTCTCACAAACGGTTGCTCGCCTGTTTCCTTGATGCCATCGGCTGCGATCTGTTTTGCGGCATTCAACAAAATCTGTTCCGCTTCGTCCCAATCAGACTGAAACGTAATTCGCACCGGGACTTCACTCAGGATGTATTCTACCTCAAAAGTATAATTCGTTATTGTTTGACTGAACAGGATAGCATTGGGAATAAGTATACCGCGTCCCGACCGTTCCTCCCCTGCAACCGTACCGCCGACCTGATTAAGAATCACATGCGTGAGGGTAATATCGACCACGTCACCCTTTACACCGGCGATAATGACCCGCTGTCCAATCCTGAAAGGGCGCTTGAGTATCAGCATGAGCCAGGCGGCGATACCGGTAACCGGTGCCTGCAGAGACCACCCCAGAATCATTCCAAGAAAACCCACGGAAATACCTAGGGTTTTGATCGAGCCGCTAAGGCTGATTATGCCAAAGATTGCTATGATGGCGAACCAGAAGAACCTCCACGTTGTCATGAAATTCGCGGCATTTTCCTGTTTTAGGGCTCGCTTATAGACGTACGCTTTAATTGGGCGTGTCAACACAGCCTTAATTACAAAGAGCGCAACAATGGTGATAATACTTAGTAGTATCCCACGCTTCTCAAAGGTAAGGAATTCCTCAACAAGTCCATTCAGAATCTTAGATAGCGTATCCATCCGTATTGTTATCCTTCAGTCCCAAGTTTCAAAAGTGTGTTACCAGGAGCCAATATCATTAACGAATCTCTTTCAAATACTGTCGACTTTGTGCCTAAAGGCCCGCGGCGCGTAGGTTTACTCCTGTGTCTCCCCACGTATAATGATGTCTGCTTCGCCGTTACCGGTTTTTGTGTGATTTACACATCTTCGGACAGATTGCAGCATCGGACCTATCGGCTGTGAATTCTCAATCGGGGTGGTGGGGCGTACTGGATTTGAACCAGTGACTTCTACCGTGTGAAGGTAGCGCTCGTACCCCTGAGCTAACGCCCCATCAGAAGTAGGTAAGCAAGAAGACATGTGCAAGGAGAAGTGGAGGGGCCGATGGGCCCACTAGGACTCGAACCTAGGACCGGCCGGTTATGAGCCGGCTGCTCTAACCGACTGAGCTATGGGCCCACTTTCAATCGCGCCATTATTATAGGAATTGCGGACACAGATTGTCAAGGGGTTTTCTTACCAGGAATACATCCAACTGCTGGGGATTCTTGAGAGTGTTATTATTTTGAGGTATACGCAGCTATTATTCAAGGAAACCCTGTAATTTTTGGCTGCGTAGTGGATGACGTAGTTTTCGTAGCGCCTTTGCTTCTATTTGGCGAATTCTTTCCCGCGTGACCTTAAATTCGACTCCAACCTCTTCCAAGGTGCGTGGACAACCGTCCTCAATGCCAAATCTCATACGGAGAACTTTCTCTTCACGTTCTGTCAAAGTTTCCAATACGTCCGCGACGCGTTCTTTAAGCATTGTCAATGCAGCCTGATTTAGCGGTGATATCGTATCTCGATCTTCAATGAAGTCTCGAAGTTGCCGATCCTCCTCTTCGCCAATAGGGGTTTCTAGCGAAATGGGCTCCTGGGCAATGCGCAACACCTGTCTTACCTTGTCCGTTGGAAGCGCCATTTCTTCGCCAATCTCTGACGGTGTCGGCTCCCGACCCTTTTCCTGAACCAAGTGGCGCGAAACGCGAATCAACTTGTGAATTGTTTCTATCATGTGTACCGGAATACGTATCGTGCGTGCTTGATCCGCGATGGCGCGTGTGATGCCTTGACGAATCCACCACGTCGCATAAGTGCTAAATTTGTAACCACGCCTATAATCGAACTTATCTACGGCTTTCATCAAGCCGATATTCCCTTCCTGGATTAGATCCAGAAAAACCAACCCCGGTGTGCGATTCTTATATTTTTTGGCAATGCTGACGACTAACCGTAAATTGGATTCCACAATCGTCATTTTGGCATCTTGGGCAATTGTCTCTCCTTTGAAAATCTCCACAGGAACCTTCGTGGCACTCTCCCGTGGGACACCAAGATCACGCTCTCTTTCGGTGATTTCACGTTGTAGTGGATTGGCAGTCAGTTCGTCGTTAATATCAATTTCCCCGAGCTTCTTTTCCAAATCAGAAATCTCTCTGACTAATTCTTTTATCCTTCCTGTAATTTTGCTGATTTCCTCCGGATCGATCTTCAACTCTATAAGGCTGCTGACCACATCTTTACGATTCACATCTAATTCGTGTTGAAGCCTATCTGTTTCCTCCGGAGTGAGCATCGCATCCGCGCACTTCAACTTGAGTTTCTGACAGCGTATCTCAGAATCTAACTCTTTCAGATGGTTCATCTTGGACTCGATGACTTCAAGCATAGCGTTTTCTTTGGTGCTTCCTGACGAACCCGGAATTGTCATATCAACGATATCGGTCGCCTTCTTCTCGCCAGCCATGATTTTCTCAAGGAGTACCAGGATCTCTTCGAGCGCCAGCGGTGTTTCGAAAACAACTTCCTGGACAATACGTTGGCCTTCCTCGATTTTCTTGGATAGTTCCTCTTCCTGTTTTTTGGATAGCAAGGGAACCCGCCCCATTTCACGCAGATAGACCTTGACAGGGTCCTCGTATTTCTCCATTTTCCCGATTTGGGTTAGATCGCCCGGTTCAAACGAATACTCGTTATCATCAATTTCACTCTCAAATGATTCAACCGCATTGCCGTTATCTTTGAATTCCATTGCTGTTAAATCCCCTTCATCAAGGTCTTCTGCCCCGGTAGGCAGGTTAATTGCTTCTACATGAACGTGGAGCAGTTCGTCAAGACCATCCGGCGCTGTCTCCGGACGCTCCCCGTATTCAAAATAGCCCTCATCCTTACCTAAACCAATCACGTCGTTGTTCATTTTGGTTGAATTACCCCTCCCCGCCCGATGTAATGACAGTCAAAAAAACAGGTTAAATGAGATGGGCACTCCCGCACGAACAGAACTTCGACACACTTTCTTGGCTCATGCCAAAGTCTTTGAATCTTCATTGGTTACGACCTAAGAAACAAACTGCCTTCTTTGATTTGAAAGTTCAACAAGCTGCTCTAGCGTATCTATACTGTCATCCTCCTGGGTCAGAGCCTGTGAACGCTTTGTCCGTTCCATGTCTAACACGAGATATTGCCGAAACTTCTGTAGACAACCATCCACTCTTGCCTTCGAATTCGGAGGCGGGGGTTTCCGCAGAATTGCATTGGAGATGATGCCCTTTGTCTTTTCATCGTCACAGGAATCAATGAGGTTTTGTACATCAGTCGAAGTTTCTGGTGTATTTGCTTCCCATAGCATTTGTGCAATCTTTGCTAAATCAGGACGGGTAAAATCCTCATAGTGCAACTGATCGCTAACATACGGGACAAATTCTGGAGATTGAATCAGGATTTCAACCAGTTGCTCCTCAATAGATTCGCGGGGAGACAACTTGCCTCTGTCTGGCGTAGATGGAGAATCCGGAGGGGAGTCTGATGTGGGCCTTCCGCTCCTGCCAACGCCAACACTTCGTAGTTCTCGCCTGAGCGCATTTTCACTAATGTCCAACTCCCGTGCGGTATATTTCACATACTCATTGAGTTGAACTTGGTTTTCGACATTTGACAAAGTTAAACCGATTTCTTTTACTGCTTGAGCTTTGACTTCAACGTTGCGAAGCGCGTCCTGCCGAACTGCTCTCTGAATCTGAAACTCGATAAGATTGATAGCCTTGTGGATTTTGGCGTTGAATTGGCCTACCCCTTCGCTACGAACATATGAATCCGGATCCTGGTCGGGCGGAAGAAGTGCAATTCGTACCCGAAGTTCCTCTTTTAACAGCAAATGCAGCCCCCTTAACGTGGCTTGAAGTCCTGCGGCATCGCCGTCATAAACGATGACGACTTCTTCGGAAAACCGCTTCAACAAGCTGGCGTGCGATGCGCTCAACGATGTGCCCAATGAAGCGACTACGTTCTTGATCCCGGCTTGGTGGAGTATGAGGGCGTCAAGGTATCCTTCGACGAGCAACGCGCTGCCCGTTCTTTGGATGTCCTGTCGAGCCTGATACAGATTGTAGAGGGTTTTGCTCTTATCGTAGAGAGGGGTGGTAGGTGAGTTCAGATATTTGGGCAGGAGATCCTCTGCGAGCGCCCGACCACCGAAACCGACGGGGATGCCGCGATCATCCAGAATCGGAAAAATAATGCGTCCCCGAAAACGGTCTACCGGTCCGCGGTCGTCGTTCTTGATTAGCCCAACGTCAACCAATTGCTGAATGGAGAATCCGGCCTGGGTTGCCGCTTTCACTAAATTTCGCCGTCCGGGAGCCGCATAACCGAGTTGGGATTGCCGAATTGTCTCGTCGTTTACTCCCCGAGACTTCAAGTATGCCAACGCCGGACCACCCACGACTGAGGTCAAGAGTTGCTCGTGAAAATATTGCGAGGCAAAGTGATTGAGATCCCGAAATTCGCGGCGTTTCCGGCTTGCCTGCTCCGCTTTGGCATCTTGAGTGGGGAGCGACATTCCAAGCCGACCTGCCAGCCACTCAACTGATTCCACAAATGTCTTGCCCTCGCGCTTCTGCAAGAAACTGATGACGTTGCCCCCCGTCTGACACCCAAAACAGTAGAATATCTGTTTTTGCGGCGAAACACTGAATGATGGCGTTTTCTCCTCATGGAACGGGCAATTCGCCTTGTAATCCTTCCCGGCGGGTCTCAGAGGCACTCCACACTCCGAAATAACTTCGACGATATCACTGCGCTCCCGTATCTCGTCTACAATCTCGCGGGGAATGCGATAGGTAGATGCGTTCATCTCGGATCACCAAAGTTCTGTGGTATACGTTGTTCCATGTGTGGAATGTGGCACAGTAACTAAATGAACACCGGAATTTTAGGCTACTCCTTCAGCGCAACTACGGTGGCGCCATCCCCTCCTTCGCTACGCGGAGCTAATTCAAAACTCGTAACCAACGGATGTCCAATCAAACCTTCATGTATCCCTTGCCGCAGCGCCCCCGTACCTTTACCATGGACGATTCGTACTTTGGGCAAACTCGCGAGAAAAGCATCGTCCAAATACTTGTCTACGGCTTCGAGCGCTTCGTCTACCGTGTAACCGAGGAGATGCAGTTCGGTCTTGACCGAGTCAGCTTTGCTGCGCTGCACATCTACGACGGAGGGCGCAATCCTATTGTTCTTCTCTTGAGGCTGGACCTGTTCAATGTCCTGATACGAAATCTGCATCTGCATGTTGGCGACTAGGAGTGTGATAGGTGTGTTTCTGTCCGGTGAAATCCTCAGAACTTCCCCGTAGTTACTCAACCCCTTGAGACGAACTTTATCCCCAACCTCAACCCGCGGTGGTGTTTTAGCTGCATTGGTTTGAATCGCTGCACGTTGCCGTTGTTTTTCCTTTAGCTCATCTTTGGCATTCGAAATATGAGATAATGCAGCCCGAACGGATTGTTTCGACGCTGTTTCCCGGCGTATTTCGGCAATGCTCTCATCAACTAATCGTCGTGCATCATTCAATACTGCGTACGCCTCGTTTTCGGCCTCCTGAGTAAGTCTGTCGCGGTTGGTTTCAAAGTCCCGTATAAGATCCTCATGCTTCCGAATTGATGTATCTGCGGCGCGGCTCCTCTCCTCAAGCGATTTGCGTTCTACCTCCAATTGTCGCTGGGATTGCTGCATGTTGACAATCAAGTCATCAATTTCTATATCCTGATTGCCAATGTGCTCTTTGGCAGTGCGCAGAATGGAACTGGGAATCCCTAGTCTCGCAGCTACCTTGATAGCGTTGCTGCTTCCGGGAACCCCAATCAAGAGGCGATAGGTGGGACTCAGGGTTTGCCAATCGAACTCCATGGAGGCGTTTTCCGTGTCATCCTTTGCGTGAGCATAGCTTTTGAGCGCACCATAATGAGTCGTCACAATTGTTCGCACCTTACGCTCAACGAGCCAGTCGAGAATTGCCATACTAAGCGCGGCGCCTTCAGCCGGATCGGTTCCGGCCCCGATTTCATCAAGCAATACAAGTGAATTTTCGCACGTTCCGCCGCGGGCACTCTCAATGTGGTTTAATGTGGTGGCAATCTTTGTGATATGTGAGGAAAACGTACTTAGATTCTGCTCAATGCTCTGCTCATCACCGATGTCCGCAAATACTTGGTTGAACACCGCAATTTCGCTACCATGCTTCGCCGGGATGTGAAGTCCCGATTGCGCCATCATGGTAAGCAAGCCAAGTGTTTTGAGAACAACCGTCTTACCACCGGTATTCGGACCGGTAATCACCAATGCGCAAAACTGATCGCCCAGATGTAAATCTGTAGGAACTACGCTGGGTGGAAAATCGGAAGTTTGGGGTTCGTCTCCGTTCTTCTGTTGTCGCCGTAAGTTAACCTCAAGCAACGGATGCCGTGCTGCAATGAGTTTTGTAAATCCACGGTCGTTTAGTCGTGGTTCAACACCGTTCAAATCAATGCTGAGATTAGCCTTTGCGTTAAGAAAATCCAATTCCGCTAGAACGCTCGTTGCAATTTCAAGGTCGGCGATACATTCGCGGACCGCATCCGTGAGCGAAAGCAGTATTCGGCGAATCTCGTGCCGCTCTTCGTCAGCCAATCTGTGTAAATCATTGTTCATCTCAACGACGCCGAACGGTTCAACGAAAACCGTGGCTCCACTTGCGGACTGCCCTTGAACCAGCCCCGGAAAATGAGGTTTCGCGTCCTGTTTGACAGGAAGGACATAACGGTCATTTCGGAGAGTGACCAGGTGATCTTGAATTGATTTTTGATGCTCGGAAGAACGTAGGAGCGATTCTAATTTTGATCGGATAGTTTCGCGGATATTAACGAGGTTTCGCCGAATTTTTCGTAAGGCGGGACTCGCAGAATCACGGATTTCAGCCTCTGGGCTGACGCATTGGTGAATGGACGTGGCGAGCTCGGGGAAAGTTGGTAGCGTGTTTGCGATTGCGAGCAGTTTCGGGAAGTCGAATTTTTTCAGCTTCCGCATAAAGCGACTAACGCTTTCGACGACTTGAAGGACATGCCATACATCAAGCAATTGATGCGCTTCCAAGATTGAACCTGGCTTTGCCGCTATCTTGAGAATCGGTGTCAAATCTCGTAATCCGGCTAACGAGAAACCACTGGCGACTTGAGTCGCACCCTTCATCTCACTGCACAGCGCGAGGTTCTTCCGAATCTCCTCGATTTCATACTGCGGAGCCAAGCGATCGACTTTGGCGCCTCCCGGTGGAGAAACCGTGTAGCGCTTCATCAACGCCTTCAACTTATCGTATTCTAACGCTCTTTCGGTGTGGACGGAGATAATTTCTCTCATAATTCTAGCCGACTGCTAGCAACGTCGCACCAGATGAAAACCACGGAATCATTTATGCGCCAGTTGATTCCTGTCTCGCTCAAGAAGTGCTTTTACATAAAGACTGCCAGACGGTGCGAAGTCAAGTCCGACTGCCTGATCGTAGTCCGATAGTGCCATACTAATGTCGGACTCGGACTCGTTTTTACGAGCGTCTTTCAATCTCTCAATGAATTCACTCACCCGTGCATCAAAGTTTCCGATCTGTTTGCGCAGCGTGTCATTCAACCCGCCTTCAACGTCGCGCCGAAACTTATAATTGCGTACCGAGTTAAAATACGATATGAGCGCGTCATAGCCCCGACCCTGATTCTCCAAATCCTCGGCTTCGGACATCACTAAAGGCTCCGGAATGAGAGTAATCAACTCCTTCGCGTCGAGAATCAATTCGTGGCTCTTTTCTTGAACTGCCTTCTCCAGATTCACGTGAAACTGATCGATCAAATCTTCATATAGTGACAGAGCCTCGCCTGTTTGATTAAGCTTTTCGTAACATAGTGCCTGATTATACTTGGCGTTCGTCAGCGCAAACTCTCTTACAGGTATCGGAAGCTGTGGCGTTAGTGGGTAAGATTCTTCCTGATACGCCTGAATCGCTGCTTCATAGTTCCCTTCCTGTTCAAAACAATTGCCCACCGCTTCTTGAGCATACAGGGCTATCATTTGATTCTCAGGCGCGTGTTCTTGTGTAACAGATTGGAATTGAGTTCGCGCCCCCGGGTAATCCTCTAGATAATAGAGCGTCTTTGCATAGTTATATCGGGCTTTGTCCGCGAAGAGAGTTCCCGAGTATTTTTGGAAGACCTCTTGAAATTCGGAGCCGGCGGTTTTGAACTGTTCGCGCGCGTCATCCGCCTTCTCGGTATCGACCCAGTTTTTTTCCGCCTCCTGAAGGGTCTTGAGTGCCTGCGTGAAAGCGGCAGAGGCCTTGGCACGTTGTGTTTGCTGATGGTTTTGATACAATACTCCGACAACAACCGCAAGAGTAACAACAACTACAGCGATGATGATGGTTTTCAGATTATCTTTTATGAATCCGTAGGACTTGAGCGTTGATTCGACAAACTGATCATGCCTGATTTCTTCTTTGGTGAGGCGGTTACTTCGAGCCATTGATTTCCTTTCAAACTTCGGGCTGGGGACACGGCTGTTCGGTCTGCAGACCGCACGTGCCGCATACGGGCAACTCTCCCGTGGGAGCACTTGCGATCCTTGACGCACCGACGCCAAAAACGGAAGGCAACCGCATAACATCGCGGTTTTCACACGCGGGGCAAACCAACTCCTCTCTCACACCGCCGGATTTTACCAAATCCTCGAACCTATGATTACATTGCTTGCAACAATACTCGTAAATAGGCATTTACTTTTCCCATTTACTTCTGCAAAAATTTCATCTAGGGTATGGAATGGCGAAGACCACGGCTGGTTCTCTATGGTCCTGTCGATGTCCCGTCATGTCTAAGCGGGTGACGGGAATTGAACCCGCGACCCTCAGCTTGGGAAGCTGACGCTCTACCGCTGAGCTACACCCGCACCCGAAAATTTCTAAATTATACTGAGTGAGGCCCTGGATGTCAAGGTGATTTTGCCGGAGTTGAAGGGTTATCGCATCCGATTTTGGACGGGCGTTTTTTCTCGATTGCAGTGCAAAGACGCACAAATTAACTAGATTTTGTGTACACTGAAAGGCTTCGCTCCTGGACAGCCTCACGAGCCATCGATTTGGATGTCGAAACTGAAAGAAAATAGCCGTGAGAATCACATGATTAGCGGGTGGGAAGGGAGATACATACCGGGCTGGGCGGTTCAATCGCCAAGCATTAAATGCTCACGAGACAGCAATCAGATTAACGATTGTCCAATCATTTCGGGGGGTCGATCTAACCCAAGCAGTGTTAAAAGTGTCGGAGCGATATCGGCAAGAATGCCGTTAGGCAGCGGGGCCTTCTGAACGTTGTCATCAACGATTATGAGGTCAACGTCATAGGTCGTGTGAGCAGTGTGGGGACCTCCGGTTACGGGGTCAATCATTTGCTCGCAGTTACCGTGATCGGCGGTTACGATGAGCGACCCTCCCTTAGCCATTACTGCATCAACCACCATCCCGACGCAGGTGTCTACCGTTTCCACTGCCTCAACGGCGGCGGGCAGCAATCCGGTGTGTCCAACCATGTCCCCATTGGCGTAATTCAAAACGAACAAATCGTACACATCCGACCCAAGCCGTCGGAGTACTTCTTGAGTAACCTCGGGTGCGGACATTTCGGGTTTCTGATCGTAGGTCGGAACATCGCGCGGTGAGGGAATGATTGCTCGGTCTTCGCGATCGAATGGCGCGTCACGATAATCATTAAAGAAAAACGTAACATGTGGAAATTTTTCTGTCTCGGCGCAGCGAAACTGTGACAAACCGGCATCGCTCACGTAGGCGCCTAAGATATTGGTCATTTTGGCGGGTTTCGGAATAGCTACTTTGACCGGGAGGCCGTGCTCGTATTCTGTCATCGTGACGAACTCGACATCAAGTTTCTTGCCTCGATCGAAACCCATCAGCCGCTTAACCCCATCTTTTCCGGCGCTCTCAAACGGAAATTGCTCCGTTGAAATTGCCTTGCAAAGTTCGCGCGGTCTGTCACCCCTAAAATTGAAAAAGATGACCGCATCGCCATCCGAGATTCTTGGCAGAGGATTGCCGGTAGTATCTTTAACGATAGTTGGTTCAATGAATTCGTCGCCAAATCGCCCGCTGTCCGTTGGATGATCGTAATAATGCTGATATGCCTCCGTCGGCGAATTCACGCAGTGTTGTGCGCCATCCGTCAAGAGTCGGTACGCTTTCTCAACACGTTCCCATCGGTCATCACGATCCATAGCGTAATATCGACCAATAACGGACGCCACTCTCCCAACGCCAATCTCTGCCATCTTGGCTTCAATCTGTCGACAGAATCCGATACCGCTGATCGGAGGGCTGTCACGTCCATCGCTAAAATTATGCACGAGCACTCGGTTTGGAGGAACGGCTAGTTCCGTGGCGAGGAGTAGCAGGGCGTACAAGTGTTCCAGCGAACTGTGAACCCCTGCTTCACTCGCGAGTCCAATCAAATGGAGATTCGTCCCGCGTGATTTTGCATGATTCATTGCCCCAATGAGCATTTTATTCGCAAAAAACTCACCAGAGCGAATCATGTTGGTAATGCGCAGCAATTCTTGGTCTACGGTCCTGCCAGCGCCGATATTCTGATGGCCTACTTCACTATTACCCATCACTCCCACTGGCAATCCGACATCTTCGCCGGACGTGCGAATTAATGTGTTGGGATACGCCTCCATCAGCCGGTCGTTAATCGGTGTTTTGGCAAGATACACGGCATTTGCGTTGTTCCACTTCAAATGCGGATTATGACCCCAGCCGTCCCGTATTATCAGAGCAACCGGGGTTTTTTTTCGAAGTTTCGGCATGCAACATCTCCCCAACGCGTTACACAATACGCTTACAAATTGTTCGAGTTAAATCGGATGACCATCGACGCCGATTGAAGGATTCATCCAGGCATTCCTGAACAACTGAGATATCGATTCTCGCCATGATCGGACGCACCCTTGTAGCGCAAACTGTCTGAAGATTAAGTATTTAAATCGGCAATTCTAGTTTTCCCTAAACTCGGTAGGTGCGGTTTCTTAACCGCACCGAGCATCGTTAGGATATTACCGAATTATTTTTTTAGCTTCATTTAGTTTGCGCATTCCACAATCCAACTGATTTTGATACACACAATCCAACTGATTTTGATACAGTAGAATGTCATTGCCTACAAACGGCGTAAATACTAGTTCAACGATTATAGTTACCGTGACAGTGAATGATTCGTGCTCATGTGAGACATTCCTGAGTAACTGCGATTCTCGTCACGAGAATCGTGTGGTTTGGAAGGAAAACTCAAGTCGCAAGAGATTTGAGTTTGGAGAGGGGATGGTGGTAGGATTGAAGCAACGAAGCTGTTCTTTCGCAATAAACTCGCTATGGATTATGAACTATCCGATTGTCTGAGAGAGATCTCATGTGTGATAAATACAACTACGGTTTTCTGCCGTCTAGTTTGGCACGAGTCATACCATGTCTGAGTACCACAATAGCACCGTGCCATCCTCGCCCACGCTGGCAATCGTTCCTCCATTCGGACTGAATGCGACGTTTAGAACTGCCCCCGTATGTCCGGTAAGAGTCCGTTTTCGCCCTCCAATGATAGATCTCCACACGAAGTTTGCCAATCCTCGATTCCGTTCACCCCTAACCGCGTGCCACAGATGTATGCAACCGTCTGTGTCTCCGTGACCGGTAATCATGCCGCCGTCCGGATTAAACCCGACGCTCCTGACTCTATGAGTATTTCCCTTAATTCTTCGCTTGTGCACCCCCGTAATCGAGTCCCACAAACGGATTGTACCGTCTTCATTCCCTTCACTGGCGAGTATTCCGCCGTCAGGGCTGAAAACTAGGCTGCGTACGCCGCCTTCGTGTCCGGTAAGAGTTCTTCTGTGCACACCCGCAACGACATCCCACAGACGAATGGTATCGTCGTCGCTTCCGCTTGCCAACATCGTCCCGTCCGGGCTAAACGTCACGCTATTCACTCCACCCTTGTGTCCGATAAGTGTACGTTTGTGGTCCCCGGAAACAGCGTCCCACAAGCAGATGGTATTGTCATCACTCCCACTAGCCAATGTCGCCCCGTCTGAACTGAATACGACACTTCTAATTCTCTTGGTATGCCCGAAAAGTGTTTGCATAAGAGCACCTGTGGCAACATCCCAAAGACAAACGTTGTTGTCCCAACTACCATCACTGGCGAGCATTCTGCCGTCAGGGCTTACCCCAACGGTTGTGACTCGATCTGGAAGCCCCGTTAATGTCCGCTCGTGCGTACCATCCGCGGCGTTCCATACCTGAATGGTATTATCCTCGTTGCCGTATGCGTTTCCACTCCCACTCGCAACCGTTTCGCCGTCTGGACTGAACCCGACGCTGGTAACCGCAGCCGTATGTCCGGTGATTGCCCGGTCATTTGCGTCTGTGTTAGCCTCCCACAAACAGACGGTATGGTCATCGCTCCCGCTAACCAGTGACGAACCGTCCTGACTGAATGCAACCGCCGAGACCCTCTCGACATGTCCGGTGAGTGTCCGTTCGTGGGTGCCCGTGACCGCATTCCAAACATGTACGGCACCAAACTCGCTCCCGTTAACAAGTGTCATCCCATCTGAACTGAAAGCAATGCTCCAGACACTCTCTGTGTGCCCGGTCAGAGTTAGAGTTAGATCGCCCGCTACAACGTCCCAAAGATGAATCGCACCTGACTCGCTGCCGCTCGCTAGAGTTTTGCCATCCGGTGTGAACGCTACGCTTCTAATCGCAGAGGTCTCGCCTGGGAGTTTGCCTTTGTGTCGACCTGTAGCAGAATCCCACAAACGGACGGTATGGTCATCGCTTCCGGTCGCAAGCATCAGCCCATCCGGACTGAATGCGACATCGTAAACCGATCGAGCATGGGCAGTCAGCGTCTGCTTGTGGTCTCCTGTCATGACATCCCATAAACGAACAGTGGTGTCTTTGCTCCCGCTCGCAAGCGTCATTCCGTCCGGACTAAATGCAACAGATAAAACCGGGTTCCAATGTCCGGTCAACGTATGTCTACAGACACCCGTCGCCGTATCCCATAGGAGAACAGTATTGTCATTTCCCCCGCTCGCAAGTGCGTCCCCACTCGGACTGAACGCGACGCTGGTAACCTCCTCCGTGTGCCCCGTGAGCGTGTGCTCATGCTTGCCGGTCTCAGCATTCCACACGCGAACAGTGTTGTCATCGCTGGCGCTGGCAATCATCTTCCCATCCGCACTTATCGCGACTCCCTTTACTCCGCCCGTATGTCCCGTGAACCTCCGCTTGTGTTCTCCCATCAGACTATTCCACAGACGGATCGTATTGTCATCGCTCCTGCTGGCGAGCGTACTCCCATCCCTGCTGAATGCCACGCTAGAAACCCATTTTGTATGTCCGGTTAGCGTCCGCTCCTTGGCACCGGACGCGGTATTCCACAGATGGATGATGCCGAACTCGCCGCCGCTCACCAGTGTATTCCCATCTGGGCTGAACGCCACGCTTGACACGCGGCCTGTGTGTCCTGCCAATTCTCGCTTGTCGCCCCCCGCCTTGATATCCCAAAGGTAAATATTATTGTCCCAGCCGCCACTAGCTAACACTGTGCTGTCCGGGCTGAACGCGACACTTCTCACCCCGCCTGCGTGTCCTGACAGTTTTCGTTTATGAGATCCGGAAACCACATCCCAAAGGCGGATCGTTTCATCCTCACTGCCGCTGGCTAGCGTGCTTCCGTCCGGACTAAACGCGACACCTCTTATGCCTCCTGTATGCCCGGTGAGTTTTCGGTTGCGGTGTCCCGTGCGGACATTCCAAAGACAGATGGATTCATCCTCGCTGCCGCTGGCTAGCGTTTGTCCATCCGGGCTAAAGGTTAAAGTTAGCACCCATCCCGAATGTGCCGAGAGTGTTTTCTCATGCGTACCCGTCGTGGCGTTCCACAGACGAACCGAACCATCCCACCAACTTCCACCACTGGCGAGCATCCGTCCATCAGGACTAAAGGCTACGCTGGAAACAGGACCCGTATGCCCTGTCAGCAAAGCGATTTCGTCCCCGGAGTGCGCATCGTAGAGCCACACACCGACACTACTGCCGATCGCAATACGCTTGGAATCTGGAGACCAAGCGACGTTACTAGAAAGCCAGCCCTTTCCAAGCCGAGCCTTGGCACCTATAGGCAAATGCCATTGAGTATGCTTCCAGGCAGAATTATCTTTTGTTTTTTTCATCACAGTGGCACATCATACCAAGAACTATCCGCGCTTCCCAAAAAATGGAAAGAGGCGCTTCGTTTGCTCTTCGTTCCTTTTCATTCTGAAGCCGCGCCTGCCACCTCAATTAATCAATTTCCTTAGGACGTTCAACTGACCAGTGTCTATCCGAGCTCTGAACGACAACTGTGCCGGGGAGGTCCACTTGGATTATCATGTCTTCAACTTCGGAAATGGTGAACGCGGCAAGGAAGGAATCGTAGAACAGTTTCTTCTGGTAAGGAGTGGCGCCGCTAGCATGCTTCTCCACAAGCCCTAAAGCAGCTTCAGTTGAGTTGGGGCGAATTAGATCGCGAATCAAGATTAACCCATCCGAGCGAATAACTCGGTTAACTTCACGGAGCATTGGAAGCGGATCCGGAATGTGGTGCATGATGCTGTTGGATAAGACGCCATCAAAGAACTGGTTCGGAAAAGGTAAGTCTTTCGCGTCAGCCTGTTGCAATGCAATCCGATCTGTCATTCCAGCCTCGGCTACATGAAAATCTCCCAGTTCCAGCATGCTTGCAGAGAGATCGATTCCGAACACCTCAACGGTTGGTAGCCGTTGTGCCAACAGAATTGGAATTGCCGCCGGCCCTGTCCCCACGTCCAAAATACGTCCTCCCTTCGCACCAAGTTCAAGGACGCGTTCTACGAATGCGATGTTGACCTCGGTATGATCCATCGCGTCGTATGCTTCGGAGTCCTCGCAGGAATCCATCACCTCTGGTTCTAAGATTCGATCCATCTCCCCTCGCTCGTGCCCAAACCCGATTCGCAACTGCCGCGCTCACACTGCCTCCGATTCCAACCGGTAAATCAGTGCAAGGGTTCAGGGACTTTCTGCTTTCTGAATCCTACCAATTATCTACCGAATCGCGATCGGGTTTCCAGGAGAACCCGTGCCGCCCTTAATTCGCAGTGGTGCGAAGACGAATGCGAATTCGTAAACCTCATCCTTAGCCAACTCCTCGGTGATAATATTTTCAAGAATGTAAATGCCATTCTTGGGGAGAATAAGCTGGTGCACGGGGAAAGCCAATGATTCATCGGGATTCGGTACCACCTCTACACCCCAAGTATCGCCGCAGACCATGGCGATCTCTTTGTCAACTAGGTACTGCCCCGCTCCCAGACCGATTCCGGGTTCACTGGCATTGTAACGTTCATTATCCGTGATCCAGAATTTACCCCAGCCCGTATGGATGAGAACTACATCGCCCGATGTAATCTTCGTTCCTTGGCGTTCAAGTGCCCCCTCTAAATCGGCAACAGTAATCTCGTAGCCCCCATCCAAATTTTCAACGCCCTTATAACCGGCGACATCGATGAGTACTCCCCGCGTAACAAAGGCACCGACGTTCTCCACCCCGATTTTTACCAGCCCCTCGGCCTTGGCAAACTCGTTACGGTTAAAGCCGTTATAATACAGATCGCCAATACCGACGTGCCCTAGTCCATCGAATTGTGTGCCAATCTGTCCAAGCTCGCCGCTGACAATCTCTTCGAACCATGTAACCTTATTATCGCCCAATGGTCCTGACATCGCGGGAATTCGCAAACTGTAATGGCGTGTGCCAAAGACTGGCATGTCTGTTTCGTAGACTCTGCCTAACTGGTATATCTTACCCTCGTTTATCAGTGTAGCCGCTTCCAGTATCTTTGCCGGTGTGATGCGGTTCGCCGCTCCGCGTTCATCGTCAGCGCCCCATCTCGATGGGTACCAAGTGTCCTCATGTCCGCCCTCATGAGTGAGTGCCCACCCTCCTGCCAATACAACCAACCCTGTTACCAGCCCAACCAGAAGGAAAATCCTTCTCCGATTATCGCTTAACATTGTTACCTCCCTTTTTGTAGATCGGTTATTTGCAATCTCTTGGCGTTTCACGAATCTCAAAGTATATCTATCTCAACATCCAATAATAAATGACATATTCTTACTAAAATCCACAATCCAACGCCCCCTCGGTCGCTCCTGCCGGAGCGAGATATCCAGTACATTTGTACGTTAGGATCAATCGTGCGAATAGCGAGTGCGATAGGGATCCTATAATAAACCCCGCGAGAGCCAGGATGTTTTCCGAAGCGGCATCATTAGCGCAACATCGCGCGCCTCAACGCCGCCTACGATTGATGAACCCAGTGCCAAAAGAGCTGAAAATGGTGCCCTTGTACTCCTCTCAAGCCCCGCAAATCTCGCATTTCACTTCAAAACTCGTTAGAGACGGTTACAGCGGCTCCCGATTCGGCGGATTCCACACCTGCAACCAGTGCTGACACGGTTCTCGCCCCATCGCGGACATCTATAGACGGTTTTCTTCCGGTCATTACACAATCCACAAAATGATCCACCGCCGCTTGCATCGGATCTAGATTCTTGGAAGTAATCGCTGTTGGCTCCCCTTTGGCGCGATAGAAGCAGTCTCGCCATACAGTCGCTTTTGTCCCGTAGATTGAAAGGAAACCTTCTCCCATACCGTGTCCTCTGCAACCCGTAGTTACCATCACTTTTCCGAGACAACCGTTTTCAAACTTGCAACTGAAGATGTAACAGTCATCCAGAACAAAGTCACGTGTAGCGTATCCGTTGGAATAGGCGTGCACTTCCTCAATCTCTGAGCCGATTGCCCAACGAAGTAAATCTAGCGGATGGCATCCTCCGCCAATGAGTACATTTTGAGGGTTCTCCGGGGCGGAGCGCCACGTGTTACGCGCATAGATGCCACTCATGTCGTGAATGTAGCTTCCCTCCACGAAAAATGCTTGTCCAAGTTGTCCATCGTCATATAGCTTTTTTATCTCTTGGTATATAGGCTGAAATCTCATGAACTGGCTCGCCATAAACGTAAGCCCAGTTTCGTCTACGGCCCTCACCATGTCCTTGCAATCCTGCAAGGTGGTCGTCATAGGCTTTTCGCACAGAACATGCTTTCCAGCCCTCAGTGCCGCAATAGAATGAGTTGCGTGGAAATGATCCGGGCTGCACACGATTATAACATCAATCACCGGGTTTTCAAGCAACTCCTCGTAACACGTCGTCCATAAACCCATGTTCCCATGCGCCGCAACTTCTTGAGCATTAACTTCTTCGCTGTCGCAAGCTCCAACCAATTTCACTTCGGGATGTGCAAGAAACGACTTAACATATCCTTCGACATGTACATCACTCCCTACAAACCCAATTCCTAGTTTGCTCATTGTTTTCTGTCGCAACCGAAAATGTGTCTAGTCTGCACGGTGGGATCGAGAGTCATCAAATCCCCGATAGTCCTACTTATCCTCACCCAATATGTGCCTTCTGTAGCCCGTAGGTTGGGTTGATTATCGCGAAACCCAACTTTAGGCTCCTCCAGTGGAATTGCGTATTCCGGGGACTCGGACGGTAATCTTCCAACCTTCCACTCTTCCAACCCAATTCCTTCTAATCCCTCTTTGCCCGACGAATTTCAGCAACCAATCGTTGGGTAGCAGCCGGCGGATCCGGTTCTCCGCACACCGCCGATATGACAGCAACTCCATGCGCCCCTGCCCGAATCACATCGTAAACGTCCTCAACCGTGATACCGCCGATAGCTATCACGGGGCATTGGGCAATGTCGCACATCCGCGTGAGCGCATCCAGTCCCTTCGGTGCCTCCGCATCCGGTTTCGATGAAGTTTGGCGAATCGGTCCAAATCCGATGTAATCGGCGCCTTTCGCAATCGCCTCCATAATTTTCTCTTCCGTTCGTGCCGAGGCACCGATAATTGAATCTGGCGGAAAAAGCTTGCGGCCAACTGCGATTGGCAAATCGTCCTGCCCAAAATGCACCCCTGCCGAACCGACCGCGAGTGCAATATCTGCTCGGTCATTCACAATCAGCGGTACACCGTGGCGGGCACAGATGCCTTGAACTTCCTGTGCTGCTTTAAGCAGATCGCGCGTTTTCCCCGCTTTTTGGCGAAATTGAACCGTATCCGCCCCGCCGCCTATCGCCATCTCTGCAAGTTGGGCATGCGTAAATCGCGATTGAATCGTCGTATCCGTGATTACATGCAGAACACCAACTTGTTTCATAGTCTTATCTGAACCCGCAATTTAGAAGAATGGCATGGAGGTACATCGCGGGAGCGCAGAGCTGGAAGGCGGGAAGACCGGAAGGATGGAAGGTTTTACTGCAGCCATCATTCTTCCATGCTTCCACTCTTCTGTTCTTCGTCGATTTCGTTCAGAATATAGACGACTTCGTCCTCACGGAGAAAAAGGTTATCGTCCCATTCCCCTGTCTGCTGTTTTGCCTGGAGCGATTCAATTTGCCTCAGCAATGCGTTTTCCATCAAATAATGTCGTCCATCAATTGCATCGAACGCCGTTTCGGAAAACTGCCCGGCACGGTAGCAGGCATAGCACTGCGAATAAACTTCCCCAGCAGACCCCAAGGCGATATTGAGAAAGTTGAGATACTCCTTCAGAGAGCGTCTACAGTACCCTTCGGCAATATTGGCTGAAATCGACAAGCCCGCGTCTAAAATCTGAGCGATCAAACGGTACGGACGATTCGGAATCTCCTTAACTTTTTCGTACAGGAAAGCATACAAATCAATCCCCATTCTCCAAGTTCGCAACTTGCGATAGCCACGATTCACGTTCTTTCGAACTTCCAACCGCCTGTCCATAATCTCGCCTAAATCCCGTAAACTACATTCATCTTGACGCTAAAGCAAGTCATCGGAGCAGATACCGGAACACTCCCGCTTGACTTCCAGTCTTCCCCTCTTCCATCCTTCCCCTCTTCCATCCTTCCACATCTTCCGTCCTTCCACATCTTCATTCGACGGACAATACTTCTTGCTCTCTCCAGCGATGCACATCCAAAAATACAAAAGCCTCCTGAATGTACTCAATCCGCTTCTGAAGCACCGCGGCGCGCTCAAAGCGGAGTTGCGCCGCTGCACGATCCCGCCAATCCATCAACTTCTTGACCACTGCCTCGTGGTCTCCCTCCAATATCCGCTCCACATCGTGAATCATCGACCAATAAGATTCGCGGCTGATTCGAGCGGCGCACGGCGCGTCACATCGTTTAAGATAGTGGCTTAAACATGGACGAAAATCGCGGCGCGGGACAAGCCGTTCTTCGCATATGCGAACGGGAAACACGTAGTGCAGCGAGTTGATTACATCCTCCGTCCATTTTCGCCCGGAGAAGGGACCGAAATATCGCGCTCCATCCGCCAACCGCTCGGAAGTGAGTTCAAGCCGAGGAAAATCATCGGAATAGTCAATCTTGATGTACCAAGTCTTCCAACCCTCCTTTAATGCGGAGTTGTAAGGCGGCTGATTCTCCTTGATGAGTCGTGCTTCCAGTAAAGAGGCTTCCAATTCCGAGTTGCAGACTTCGTAATCTACGTCCGACGCATGGCGTACCAGTCGTTTTATCTTATACGGACGCCGTTTTGTATTGTATAAGTATGAGTGCACCCGTTTGCGCAAAGACTTCGCTTTTCCGATGTAGAGAATCTCCCGCGATTTGTTGCGAAAGAAATAAACCCCCGGAAGCGAGGGAAGATCTATCATCATGTCTTTGGTGAGCATGGCGTGACGGTAGGTATGTGATTGAGCGTCCGGAATCGATTGAAGGTTAGCTGTTTGAATCCATAAATTTGACTGCCGAATGCGTACAATTCAGGATACTTCGGCACTGGTGCCTTACCTGGTTTTTGGTGCTAAATAACGGCACCGGTGGAATACCGGCGATAAAACCTATCCATATCTAGTAGATAACGTCCAATAGGCTGCCAAGATTCAGCGATTCGCCGTCGTGCGTGAGAAATTCGTGCATTATTCTTAATCAAATGGAGGGGGAGGGTGGAACAATCATGACATACCCGCATCTATACGAAGGGGTTCTTGTAGTTCCAATGCGGCGATATGGGTTTTGGTGAGTTCTAGAAGGTCGATGGTGGGGAAACACCTCTAATTAGGGAGAGTAATTCCTAGGAGAAAACGTGAACCTAAAAATTTATGTCAACTTGCTGCTACTGTATCAATCTCGGATTTCTGACTATCTTGATTTGATCCGTAGGGTGCGCATCGCGCACCAGTCTTTATTGTCTTGAAAGGAGTCTGTTTCAATCTCGGACTCGAGATTCTTCTCTTTGATCATGCGTGCATTTTGGCATGATGGCTTGGCACAATCGAAGTTTCAATCTCGGACTCGAGATTCTTCTCTTTGATCCATATTGGAGATTTGGCAGATAATTTGGACGATGTGCGTTTCAATCTCGGACTCGAGATTCTTCTCTTTGATCCTGATATCTATCGTGAGCGAAAAAAGAAGCATTTGACGTGTTTCAATCTCGGACTCGAGATTCTTCTCTTTGATCCATTGCCGCCGGAAGGTATATTGAACGACACCCCGGTGTTTCAATCTCGGACTCGAGATTCTTCTCTTTGATCCAAAACGCGATATCAGATGATCAGCAACCTGCTTCTGTTGTTTCAATCTCGGACTCGAGATTCTTCTCTTTGATCCTCGATGAAATAGAGGTGGCTGGCCGCGCTTTCCGACGTTTCAATCTCGGACTCGAGATTCTTCTCTTTGATCTCCGTACAAGTGCTGGAAAGCGATCAACTTCACGATGTTTCAATCTCGGACTCGAGATTCTTCTCTTTGATCCTTCGCCATCTGCAAGTCAGTAGTGGTAAGGATTGAGAGTACCTCATTCTGTCAGTCCATAAAATATTCAATTTTTCATGGGGTTGAAATGGTTGATTCTCGAACGTATACATCTGCAAACTCCTATCATTACAGCCTTCCCAGCGATCCTGTCGGTCCCCCGCATTATTGTTAGCACAGCGGTTGACAGTCCAATCTTTCGCGCTTACCAACTGTTAAACGATATACGCGGCTTGGTCAATGCCCTTCTCAATACCGAGACGTTCGATCCCCTTCTCACAAGAGCGGCAGAGGTGATAGAACGTCACAGTGTCCTTTTTGGGGTTAATCGCATTCTGAAGCCGATCTTGTAAGCGGAGGTAGGCACGGCGATCGGTGTTGCACTCAAAAAGACTGTACTGGATGCGTTTGCCGAAATCTAGCAGAATCTTGGCAACTTGGTTTCGCCGCCGGTCGTTGGTTATGTCGTAGGCTACAGCATAAAACATCGGTTGCGTTTCTCCTTTGGGAGCGCCGGGGTAAAACACAAAGCGGCAAGATGAGAAGATTGCCAGTTCGCATCGTACCCCTGGTGATGTCACCGAACGGTGAGCGGTGTATACGTGTCAATCTCTCCCATAAGATACTTCGCAAGCAGGCGTACTTGCAACTCAATCGTGCGACGAAAGTCAATTTTGTACTTAAAGACGGGATGTGTAATCGTCTCGTTCTTTCGTCCTTCGTAGGCGGCGTAGAATCGTTTTCGAGCAACATCCTTTAAGAACCAGCCACCGTGCGACCGGGTAAAGTCGTCCGGTTTGATTTGTCGTTTGTTGATGAGCGTAATGGCAACGGAATCGGCGATAATTGGACGAAATTCCTCCATGAGGTCAAGTGCAAGGCATGGACGACCGTAATTCTGTTGATGGAAGAACCCGACATAGGGGTCTAGGCCAACCATCTGTATAGCGGAGATGAGATCTGCAGTTAAAAGCGAATACGCGAAACTGAGCAGTGCGTTTGTCGGGTCTGCCGGCGGACGACGGCTTCGGCGTTCAAAGTTGAAGCCCATTGCCGGTTTGAGCATCGCCGAAAAGGACTGGAAATAGGCGGCGGAGGCGTTGCCTTCAATGCCCAGCAGTTCGGGCAGCCCACCCGCTCTAGGTATTTTCCGCCGCATAGCGGCGAGGGCGTCAATGCTCGACAAGATGTCAGGATATCCGTTACTTGCTTGAATTTGGTCTGTTTCAGGCTCGGCATCACAGCCCTCGTCGTTGTTCGTATCGCTTCGCCATTTTCGGCGCTGGAGCATCATTCGCATGTTCGTGAGTTTGCCGTGCACAAACGCTTTGGCGAGCGCGAGACACTTCTCCGAGTCGTCCGCAACCCGGTGTTGGGCAACACGCAACAGTGAGTTTCGGGAGATTTTCGGAGTCAGCGTTCCCTGATACCGTCCGTATGCGGACTGGTAAACGATAGGAATGCCTTCGTTGAGCAACGTCTGCATTACCGGAGTTGTCACACTGATGTTCCCGCAGAGAACCACTTGCCCAAGGTGAATGAGCGGAATGTCGCGTATAGTTTCGCCCTCTTTGACAACCAGCAATCGCTCGCTGGTCTTTTTCAATGTGCAGCCCGGTTCATCAACGTACAATACATTGTCAATGCCGAGTACCGGTTTTATCCGCTTGGGACGGTCGTCCAACTCATGGAGATAGGCAACCTCATCCGGAAGACAGATCTTCCGCACGCTACAACCGTTGCAGCGGTTGTCATGAACAGGTTCGGGAATTTTTCTTGTCTGCAGCAGCGACTCGGCGCTGGCAACGAAGTCGCGGCTGGTTTGTCGCAATTCATCGTTAAAGACAACCTTTCGACGGCGTTTAGACCCGATGTAGTAGATATAACCGTGAGGCACCTCAATTCCGGTACTCTCTTCAATCAGCATCCCTTGGAGGCAGAGTTGGACTTGATCGTTGAGCCAGTCGCCCGTCCCTGCCTTCTTGTATTCGACAGGATACGTAACTCCCTTTTTCTCCTCAATGAGATCGAGGTAACCCGAAACCCCAAGTGTCTCGGAGGCAAGATATTGACGGCGAGAAACGCGCGCATCGCGTTCGCTGCGATCTTTCATCTCGGTATCAACACGGGCATGCTTAATCTTGCCTTCCTCGACATGCTCGTTTATTACCTGATGCCCCTCAACCGATTCGTAGTAGAACCGGCGCTGGCAGAACACGTAGGTGTTTATCTGCGACAGCGGTATGTAGTTTTCGGACACAGTTCAAACTCCTTCCATCTTTCCAACCTTCCATTCTTTCTATCTTCTTCGTGTTTGTCCCATTCCCATCGTCGTTTTGTAGCCGGTGCCGCAGTAGAAGGCAAAATCGGCGAGGAGATTTGCCAGACGCAACATTTCAACCTCCTCTCCACTTTCGGTTTGCCGATCCGAGAGGAATTGGTATGTGCAACTTCCGACAAATCCGATCTCCTTGTGTTTGCCGAAATCCAGCATCTTGCTCTGGGACTCAACCTCGGTCAGTCCAGCGTGATGGGTGATGAAATCGAGCATTCGATCTTTATCAATCTGCATCGGCGCGAACGCATTCCATTTGTTGGCCCAACTCTGATAGCAACGTACCAAGTCGATGTTCGCTTGATTCCGTGTTCTTTTTCCTTGCGGCGTGAGTTCGCGAAAGGCAGTCGGAGAGCGGAATTCCATACGAATCCGCGTGTCGGGCTGTACGGATTCAAAGAGGTTTTCGTAAGTATGAGTACCGCTCCAGCCGGTGTCTACACCCGCAGACGCAACCATGCGGCTGAGTTGAAACCTCGCCTCGCCGAGGCGGATCGATGGAAGGCTCTGTGTCAGAAAAGCGTTGCCGAAATAGGTAAAGAGTTCGTCGTCAAGGAAGGTGTAACGCAGCCAGCATTCTGTCCCGGCGCGGATGCGAAGCAGATTTCCGCGTCGTTCTCCCTTGCCAATGAGCGGCGACACGGTGAACGGTTTCTGTCTTGACGCGGCATGTACCTCCTCTGCCTTCGCCGGATCCCCCATTCGCAGCAGTGAAAGAAACGCGGCGTGTGCATAGTGCCCCATCGTCGGACGAAGGGTGACGTCTTCTGACGGGATGAGGTGGATGACAGCGCTGATAGGCATGGAGGTTGCCTCCTTAATCAAGACTTAAAAGGCTTAACTGTTCACCACTCTTTGCAACAGAGTCTGCCTGCCGTGGCGGTTCTGTATCAACGGCTTCCGATTGGATGGGAATTGCAGTGTCTTCTGGCGCAGGTGTCTCCAAGTCTCGCAGATAATGTAACCAGATTTTTCGAGGTTCACCATTCTCATCAGTTGTGTTATAGAGAAAATTTTGCCTATATCCGCTAGTCCCCCCGTATTCAAATACTTTGGGTGGTTCAACATAACCTAACTCTTCAGAAAAGTAAGATTCAGGGACTTCAACATAGATTTCTTTAAAATAGGCGCTACCGCCATAGTTAAGCGGGATAAACTTGAAGTCCTCATGATAGTCATCATAGAATCGTTGGTATACCTTAAAATTAGGATTAACAGATTCGTCCTCCTGTGTACTCGCGATACAACTTCGGAGTGACACGCTGACAGTGTTTTCCGGACGGTGTTCAGATGATTCAAGGATGTTAGTTGTTAGAGTGATTGAAGGTTCAAAACTCCGCGTAATAACAAGTCCCTTGTCGTGGAGCGGTTTGTTCTCTAGACGGGCTTCATAGACATACTCATATAGCATGTCAAAAAGTGTTTCCGTCCGATAATCGTGATCCGCCTCCCGCTGAATCGACTTCAGGATTTCCTCCGTTTTGAAATCTCCGCCGCTTTGCGCTTGCAAGGTTTCAAGATAACTAACTTCGGTTTCTTCGGAGATTGTGCGAAGAAAGTGACGAATTTTGTTTCCGACAACGATAATCTTTGCATCACTGATTTTTCCTTGGCGGTTACATCTTCCCGCCCTTTGAATGAGTTGTTCGGGATTGCAGAATTCCGTGACCAAAACAGCGGCGTCAAGATCGCAGCCGACTTCAATGGCGCTTGTGGTAAACAAGATATAGTTGCCATCATCGTTTTCAATCTGTTTTAATCTTTGATAGACCTTCCGACGTTGACTGTCACTGAGTCTGCCATGATAGAGATTCACCTCGTGATTTGCTATTCGGTCCTTCATAAACTGGTAGATTGGGACAATAGCTTCAACCGTTTCGACAGTGACTATGGTTCTTTTTTCTAACTCACATTTACTTGACACATAGGCACAGATTTCGTTGCGTACATCTTTCGGATCAGCGTGAATATGTTCAATCTGTTTTGAGAGAGAAGGGCGATTCAACGAGTCGTTCAAACTTTTCAGTTTTTCTCCCTGCGTGTAATTAACCTCATCTAGGAAACTTAATTCTTCTTGATATGTCTCTGGCAGTGTTGCAGTCATAACGATCAGATCTAGGTTCACCTTGTACAACGCCTTAATCAACCGTACAAAATTGGTGAACGCCACCTTGTCGTACGAATGGGCTTCGTCAAAGCAGTACAGGTTTTTTCTGTGGCTGTGGTGGATACGAAATGGGAAAATATAGGACTTATTCGGCTCGCCGAATCCAAAGAATCTGTAGAGAAATTTATCGAAGGTGGTGATAATTACATCTCCGTCATAAAGGTGGCGATTGCCATCCGGCTGTCGATCGCCGTTGGCAAAAACTACCCGGGACGATTGTCCGCCAGTGTCAATGACAAGCGAATACGGTTTCGACGATCCTTGTGATATCGTGCATAGGTATTTTTCACATCGGCCAATTTGGTCTTCGACAAGGCTCCGCGAAGGAAAGATGAGAAATAGGCGGCGTCCGTCTAGGAGACTTGGAACGAGCACTGCTTCCGTTTTTCCGCTTCCCGTGGGCGATTTGAGCAATAGCGCGGGATTTGCTATGGCGGGTGAGATAAGACTAAAGAGCTCTTCCTGCATGGGATTTGGTTTAAATTTTGTCCCTAGTTTTCGGTATTTATCTACGATGCTTGACATAGGACCATCTCCTTATGTTGGCATTCGGCATGTTTTGGAGCATTTTCGAGCATCTTCTTTAATTTCTGCAATTGCGTTGATGGGTTTTCCATCATCAGGTTAGTTGTGATTTCCTTACGTTCTTCCGAGTCAATTTCCCATTCGTAATATCTCATCGGTAAAACAATGTCTGAGTCCGCAACAAACGGATCGAACGGTTCAATCTCAATTTTATCATCCTTTCTCATTCGGGAATGAAATTCCATGAACACGCGCGGCTGTACGTCACACGTGAAAGCATAGGTTTCGATTTCCGCCTCGATCTGGTCGCACATCTCCAAGGTGTACAGGTCTATTGGAAAGTTATCGGCATATTCAGCGTACTTCTCATCATGTTCTGTTTTTAGTTCTGCAACAGCTTTTGCAATTCCTTCCACCGAGAATTCGTGATGAAGCCGAATGAGTAGTTCGACATAGCGATTGTCACTAGAAACTCTAAAGCGATGCCCAGCGAATGAGTAACCTAGCGATTTTCTCCCGATTCCCTTCCAACTACGATAGGTTACGCGAAAAGTATTTGGCTTTGCGTCGTCATGTTTCATGGCTGCACATATCAGCCAGTCGCGAGTTTTGCTACAATCAACCTTGAAATGTTTTGGGTCAAATCGATTGACCAACTGGACAACGTTTTGAACATGGCTTTCTAGTTTCAATACCGTAACTGTTTTTAGTTCAGGACCAATCGTCGGTTCAAAGAAAACGCGTCCGATGTCAACCGTCTCAGTCTTTTCAGCCATTTTCTACTCCTTCCATTAACTCATCAACAAACAATTTCGGCAGATTATTCTCGCCATCTGTGTAGTAATCGAGCTCAATTTCACCATCGGTATAACCGGCAATGAACGGTACAAAGCCGCTAATCTGACTCGGTTCTAACACATCCAACCCAGTACTTGTTGACGCGCCTTCTTTCCATTTGTACCTATAGATTGGAAATGCTTCACATGGCGCGCCAACTAATGCCGCTCCCGGCAAAAGCGTTGATGGTTTCCTATGAACACTTTCCAGATTGAGTTCGATAATCTCACTCACAGACTCAACGAACGCATAACCCTCTTTACCAATCTTGCAACCGAAATTGTAAATACTGCGCAACGCATCAAGTAGCTCGGGATCTTCTGAAACTACATAGCCGATCAATTCTTCAGTAATCAGATATTCCCACGTGTGGAGTTGATACACTTCTTTGGAATTACTATGGCGCACCAGACGTGAAAAGGCATTGTGAGTAAAAGCCCTGATACCCTGCCGCTTTGTGGTGTGTACTGCAAACTGCCCGTTTCGCGGATACGCCCCCAGTGGACAGAGTCGTGGCGGTAGAGCATAGTAGTCAGGATTCTTGACAGCAGTTTCGGGTAAATGCCCGGCTTCTAGCATTTTTAAACGGCGTAAGAAGCCGGACATCGTTGTCGGCGGCAAAAACGGATAGGTACTGATGTGCAAGATTGAAGATGGCAACCGTCGAAATGTCAATCCTGATGTCGGTTTAATCCTCAATTTAAGCATCCACATTATGTCAACACCTCTGATTCAAATTGCTCCAGAAATTCGGTGAGTTTGACCATTGCCGCATCGCCGACATACCTATGGAAACTGCCGCGGGTCAATTCTCCGGCGGGATCCTGCTTTTCCCCACCGATGGAAAATACGGCATCTTTGAACTGTGTTTGCGCTTTATCAACCGCCGTGATCGAAGGCGAAACCACCGGACGTTTGCCAAGCGGTACGCGGTATTTGTCTACAACAATCCACGGTTCATGTGTATCCGATATCAACTTGCTCTCAAAAATCTTGGCCCCTTTCGGGTTGCCTGCGCCCAACCGAGCGAGCGCACCGAGGAACGCATAGGCGACTGAAGCAAACTCACTCTCTGTCATGCTCAAGCAGTGATTGTAGACAGGATACAACACCCCAGGTTCGTTGTATTCGCGCTTGAAAGGCATCGGCGCTTCATCGCCTTGCTGATGTAGTTTTGATGGGTGCATCGCCCTTTGCTTTTCCTCCGGATCTAACGCCTGAATTGCTACACCACCTCCATGCGTTAAACGCCCGATCATTGTCGTTGCTTCTCGAGAAACACTCTCACCTTCAACTGCAACCTCGGTTTTGCGAGTAATTAACCCACCGAAAACACGACAAATCGGGCATTCAGGTTGACTACAAGTGTGGGGCACCCCACAGTTAAGACTGTCGCCAAGAAATTCGTTACCTTTGGGCGCCCAAATTAACACTCGCCGTTCAACACCGCGCCGTTTCGTAGGTGAGAGGTAGCATTTTTCCTGCTCTTTACCTTCGGGTGTTTGAATTGTGACCTTCTCAACGATATTGACATTGACCTGGGTTTCGTGTCCAAAATAGAGTTCCTGCCCACCTTCTAAAAGGGCGTAGATGTCGAAATGAAAACGAGGTCGATCTGATTGAGATTGCAGTCCGGTTTTAACTGTAACTGCCATTGTAATTATTCTCCTTTTTGCGTTTTGTGAAATAGGCCTGCAAACTTCGCATATAAACTCAATTTTAGTTGATAGCAAAATTTGCGTTGTTCATTTTCAGTCTTATAATGCTTCTCGAATAGTGTTGCGTAAGCATTCACAATATCGTCAAAGTAGATTGGCAACTGTAACTGTCCTCGTTCATTGGTAGTTTCGCCACGGCTTGAGAGATCCAGATTAAGTTCTCTTGTCAGCAAACACTTCGCTTGATCGTAGCAGAAGTAGTTATCGTCGTTTCGGAACATCGTTGCACGAGTGCCCACCAATGGCTCAGAAGCCGCGTAGTTGAAGAAATATGGATTAATTACCTTCTCAATGAGCTTACTCACTTCACGCTCGGTGTCGAGTTTCTCGTCTTTTTTTACTTCACTCTGAACATAATCACAATAGGCATACGTCAATCCGGTTAATCCGGCGACGTGTCGAAAAAGTTGCGCTTGATTCATTTTCGGTTTTTCTCCTTTCTCAGATAGTTGCTCAAGCAAAACACAGTGTTTCTCGCGGAGTTCTTCAAGAGCGCGTTTTTCACGATACGAAGTTTCCCTAAGTTGTTTGGCTTCCCTCTTGTCAGAGTCAGCCGTTGCCATTACGTAAATTGCCGCAATCACTTCATCTTTCTCAATCAGCCGAATGGCTTGACCTAGCGGAATGTTATCCCGCTGATTGACAACAAGGTTTGGTGAGAAAATTTCGTTAAGCAAACTCAGCCACACAAAGTGACGGGTTTTGAGTGGAATCCCGGACCCAGCAGAGAAAAGCGTACACCTCATCGTTCCCAAGGCTTCGGCAGGAAGTGTGCAGGCTACTCGCCAAAGCGTGTACTGCACCGCTCCGATCTTTTCTGAGACCAACACACGATTGTTATCACTACCCACAAACTCCCGACAGTTGATTAAAAGGTAGCGCCCTGCCACCAAATTCAACTCACCGAGTGTCAGCATTCGCAGTTGATTTTCAATAGAAAGTGGTTGATCGGTCTCGTTGCGCGGCGCAAGTTGGACTACAATGGAACCAGTCGTGAGTTTGACCGGACAGGCGAAGGCAACTGTCAGGCATTCTCCGCAAACGTTGGGTTGTGCTTGACTTCCACCTGATTGTAGTCTCTGGGACGGATCGCCGAAAACGAAGCGATTGGCTTGTTGATGGCGTTCTTTTGCCAGAAGAGGCCTTCCACAACTGTAGCAAAGGTTTCGGGCGTTGTCGCCCGCATTGCGTTCAATAACTTCTGTCACCGCAGCAAGTGATGCAAATGGACAAGTCGGGGTTGCAATAGGCTCGTTCAAAATTTCAACAATTGTGTCTTCAATACTGGTCTTCCCGCCTTGTGACTTGAGTTTAACAGTACCATAAGAGAACTGTACCGCCCCCATGCGATTGAACTGGTGCGAAAGCCTCTCAGCACGATCAAAATGGGGCGTGTCAGTTTTGTTTCGTAACCCTGATAGGATTCGATTGTACTCAGCCTGATTTGCCTTCAATGCAGATTTCTGAGTTTGTTGTACCTCATTCAGGTTTTCTCTTTCATTATTCAGTTTTGACTGAATGTTCGTCCGCCTTTTTTCAGTTAAGGTGCCCACCTTCAATTGATCCTGGTATTTCTTGATATTCTCCTGTGCTTTTCTCAATGCCGTGTTTGCTTCTCGGTAATTATCAGCATTTCGCAAAACTCGTTCACGGAGCGTGGCTATGTAGAACGCAGCGAGCCAGTGCGCCATCTTTTTCGTCGCAGGCGGAAAACGGACATAACCAAAACCCCTATCTGTCAATTTTAAGCTGTTAACAAGCAAAGTAAATGACTTGTACAATTCCTTTTCCGAATATGCGAATTGCTGAATAAATCTCTCCCACTCTTGCTCAAGTTCCATATCAGGATATGGAACAAATAATGAAACTGTGAATGCGTTCTCAGAAAGGCGAACTGCGTATCTTTCTTGTTGTAGAAATTTCAAAAACCGTTCAATCAAGCTTTCGTAGGCAATCTTAATCTGCATCTCTTGTGGCAGGACGATGCGTTGATAATCGTAGATCTTGCCGATAGATTGTGTTCTGAAAGTAACTGCGTCCCCTTCAACGTTCGGTAACGCCGATACTCCCCGATCGGTTTGTTCCTGAGAATACTGGATTAAGTGGTTTGCGCGGCGAAGTACGCGCAATGTGTCCATTTCATCCCACCATTGTTTGAGTTGTTCAGACTTTCCCTTTTGCTGCATCCAATGTACGAATGCTTCAAAGTCTTCAGTTAGTTCATCTTGTTTTTTCGCTGCAAAGTGCGCAGCTAAAATCTTTTCTCGTTGTTGGATATTCATAAGTATTCAGATTTCTCCTTGCGGTATTTAGTTGATGGACAGCATGATAACATCCTTTGAGATGCATAAACCTGCACCTGCTAGGTTCTGTTGACATTTCAACGGAGCCAGATAAGAGAGGAGACAAAACTCAGAAATCCAAAATAACGGGCAGCTAGCTTCTCGAAACGAGAAAAGATACGACGATACCATTTCATCTTGTTGATGAAACATTCGACCAGATGTCTCTCTTTGTATAAATGTTCGTCGTATGTTCTTTGATCCACACGATTACTCCGAGGCGGTATCACCGCAGTTGCGCCATTCGCCTCAATAACGTCGATAAAATCGTCTGAGTCGTACCCTTTGTCTCCAATTACATACGTGCTGTTATATCCGATTATCAACGCTTCAGCCTCAACTATGTCGTTTCTCTGACCGGGTGTCAAATGCATTCTAAGAGGATTACCCAGTCCGTCAACTGTGATGTGAATTTTTGTACTGAAGCCGCCTCGAGAGCGCCCTAACGCTTGGTTTTCAGTCCCCCCTTTTTTTTACGCCATAATAAGATTTAGGATGGACAACCCATATCTTGTATGGTATCATCCAACGTGCCGGTGATGATGTTGGCTAAGTGGAGTTTTTTGTCTTGATCCCCTCCACTTAGCCTCAGGTTGCATCGTTGCCGGCACCAACTTATGCCAGAGGTGGCGTAAAACGTTGACGGGTTTACGGGGCGTCGGAACCCAATCCTTTTACCGTCAATTCACCACCACTGGCACCAACTTAAACATTAGGAATAGCATCCAAAAATGAAATGCTTTGTGTTTGTACTGTGCTTAACCGTATTAGCCGTATCCTCCACGTCTGCACAGCAATTTCGAATAGATGTCGTTTATCTTAACGACGGCTCTATTATTAAGGGAATCATTGTTGAACAGATTCCGGGCGTATCACTCAAGATAAAAACGGCAGATGGTAGTGTCTTCGCCATCAATATGTCCGATGTCGTAAAAACTGGCAAAGAATTACCGAAACAGCAATCTGGGCAATTTGAAAGGAAAAGTCCGGGGGTTGCATTGGCTCTTTCTTAATTGTTGGCGGCGGACAGCTTTACAACGAGCAATACGAACTGGCAGGTTGCCACTGGGTAGTTGCCGTCGTCAGCGGATTCCTAGTCTATGCCGGACTCGAAGATGACTCGCCTTACGCCGACCATGACGACGATAATGCGATAATCACACTAGGTATCCTTCTCGGATTAGGCAATTGGCTGATTTCAATGATTACTGCGCCACTAGACACTCATGAAATCAATCAACAGCGCCGGCAACAAATTCAGAACTTTTCCCTGCTCAATGATCGCCTGCTGCTCGAACCTTATACATCACGCCATGCACAAGGCGTTATGCTTTCTCTACAGTTTTAAGAGATTGGCTATCTGCTCACAACAGATAGCCAATCTTTATGCAAGTCTTTACAGAAAGGAGGTGATCCTATGAGAAGGCAACCAGTCTTTCCGCCCAAGTGCGACATCATACTCACTGAAGAAGAGTACGAACTCATCATGAGGCATAGAGCCTTTAAGCGTATAGCCTATGAACAAGAACTACGCCAACTGGCTCTTAGCCAACGAGTGATGCCTAGACCCGCACCTAAACGACCATTTAGGTCGCTCAGCTCTCTACAGTTTTAAGCGACTGGCTATCTGCTCAGAACAGATAGCCAATCATCGCCATTCAATACCCCATAGGAGGTTTTGCCATGTTCATCAAACTTAGATCCCATAATGTCTGTATAAACCAATGGTGCTAGTATATGTAGTATTTAAATCATAAATGACATACTATATACTGACACGATGATGTGCGATTATGCGCGGTTGACAAATGTTGCGCCTACCTGACCTGCTAACAACCTAGATATAGTATGTCATTGAAAATCATGTACCAATTAACTAGCACCAAAGGTTATAAATCTTGATTTTGTCAGAAGCATTGGGACTACCATTGAGGATAACACCCCCAAGATTTTGATAGACACTCATGGAAGTGGAAAACCAACCGAAATCAGTTTTGACACAGTAGAACAAATGGATCATCAGTTCAATCAGTTGTTAGCTCTAATCAGTGCTAATCGTCCGATGTGTCAGTTTTGATGACAATAATCCATCTTTTGTTTTCTTCATCCCATTCGCAGGTACCGCCATTCATTGTGAATGATTCCTCCTTCCTCGCTAGGCAAAGCAATTCTTCAGGAAATACTCAACGACATTGCTCCGCTTTCGATGGTTGTACTTATAACACGCCTCCGATACAAACAGTGGCGTGAACTGGCGAGTATATTTGTGGTGCGATCCGTACCATGCACGCTTGAGGAGTGACCAAAAGCCCTCGATCGTGTTGGTATGGGTTGCACCGTCCACATACTGCACACTATGATTGATAACCTCGTGCTTCATCGTGGAATCCACCGCGTTGTAAGCCTTGTATTCATCGGTTATCAATGTAGAACCGTCAGGATTGACGTTATTCCTGATGAAGTTTAACACACCTTTGCCGCTCAAATCATCTGCCACTTGTGCCTTGACGTTTCCGTCCCGCTCCACCGCACCGATGACGGGCGTTTTCTTTGTGCCGCGCCCGCGCTTGGGCTTGTCTTCCGGGTCTTTGTTGTCGTCATCTTCGCGCTTGTTTTCCTTGCGCGGCTTGCCACCCACATAGGTTTCGTCGGCTTCGACAATCCCCTTGAGCAGAGCAATGTTATCCGTAGCCATCTCAGCCCGTATCCGATGTTGCATGTACAACGCCGTTGGTTGAGTTAATCCGAGATCGCGTGCCAGTTGATAACTGGACAGGCTTTTCTTGGCGTTCATCATCAACCCGATCGCCGCAAACCACTTCTGTAGCGGTACTTTAGTCCCTGAAAAGAGTGTACCGGCTAACACATTGAAACTTCGAGGGCAATCATAGCAGTTCCATCGCCCTACCACGCGCTTGGCATGAACCCTTAACCCCGATTCATAGACTTTATCCTTGCGCTTTTCGGTCTTGCGTGCGACCTTGACACTACCGCACTTCGGGCAATACGCACCGTGCTCGAATCGGACTTCTTCAAGGTACGCTATACATGATTCATGTGTCGGAAAACGTTCCATAATCTCGTACAAATTCATCGGCTTGACCTCCCATTTAGTATGCCTAAATGGTATCATATTTGGTCTTGTATGCCAAGCCTAAATCTTGTTATTCCGTCTCATTATGTGCGGGCTGCATGGCTATGCATTGGGTCGCTACTCCGAAACCGGTCTGAATAATCTAGATGGCGTCCCGCTTTCGCCAGCCGATACGATCGCCACCCAACACTGCGGGTTTCCTGTCATCTTCTCCGGTGCGCCCGAGGGAAGAGGCGTGATCATGTACAACGTAGGAAACGATCGAGTTGCCGGGATTCCGAACTACGAGATCGACTTCCGGCCCAATATGTCGTTCCCGTTGGAGCTTTCGTTACGCCGGACGCCCGATGGCATCAGGCTCTTTCAGAATCCGGTTTCGGAGTTCAAACAACTCTATCGAAAGACACACACAATTCGCGAGCTAACCGTGGACAATACCGGAGTGAGTGTTGACGGCCCTTCTGGCGGCCTCTACAGGATACAGGCACGGATCGATCCCGGGAGTGCCGAAGCCGTCGATATTGTGATCCTCGGATACGAGATAACCTACAACGCTAGGGAAAGCACGATTGGAGGCAAGCGAGACAGTTTTGGTGATGAAACCCGGCAGAATGCAAAGCCTGTCTATCGTATCGCCCGACGCGAGGACGGGATACAATTTGACGCTCTGGTGGACAGAACCTCGATCGAGCTATTTCCAAACGACGGTGAGCGCTACATCTTCTATAGCAGGCTCAAGCTCTACGAGCACAATGGAGCCCATCTCACCCTCAAGACCCGCGGCGGAGTGTCCTTCATCCACGACCTTACCGTGATAGAGATTGCTCGCGCGGTCGGCGGCAGGTGAGATTGTTGCGGCAAGCACCGCCCTTCTTTTACGTTGGAACTCTACCGATGAGGAGTCCGATCGAGGAATATGCAAGATTTTCAGAGAATAGTTTGGTTCTTCAGAGTTAAGTGTGGGGAATAACTTGCTTCAGACATGAGCGTTTTTTACCATGAATTTAAGTCGCTTTTAGAACCTGTTTGAAAAGTACATTTTGTAAGGTGCAATCAAGCGAGTAAATAACGAGCGCGATAGTAAGTCCGCTGCGCACCAGCATTAAAAGCCCCGGAGGGGCGGAAGGTGTGTAGAAATGCCGAAGACTTGGACACCAAAGCTCCAGCGGGGCGACAGGTATATAAAGGGAAATTACAGAAACGTGTCTTCATATGAGTAAAAATGGTTTTGCTATAGACTTTTCAAACAGGCTCTTAATAGTACCCGATATGGTTCTGGAGACTCCAATGTATGCGCTTTTGACGCAATAGTTTGACATTTATATTAGGCGTGTGCGTAATTCGGGGTAAGGCACCTAACGGGTTGGGAAACCCAACCACCAACTGAGCGAATAGCGAGGGCGGTAGAGATCCCCTACGAATGCCGGCGAAAGCCTAACGGGGGCACTCGTTAATTTCTTTAACGGGTTAAGTTGTGTGCACATATCAAAAGAAGGATCAACGCACATAGAGCAACCGTAGGGGCGGGGTTACCCCGCCCTGACTTAACACAAACACGCTGGCTTTTCTCAATTGCTTAAATTGGCAAGCCTATTTATGCCTCCCATGATTGTTTGGTGACGATGAAATGCTAACAGACCCTGGTTTGTTTCCACACTTAATTCTGAAGAGCCAATGTACCTTTTCGAGGGGTCTTGAAAAACACCCCGTTATGTCGGTACGCGGTTACGTAGATCCTGCCGTGTACGTCCACGTTGGATTTGAAAATTGTCGCGAATATCCAACTCGCCATCGAACCGGTAACCCTTGGTAGGCGAACAATCCTGAAAGGCATACTATACCGTGTTAGATAAAGTAATCCTCGATCCACACTATCGCTCTCTTGGAAATATCTTCTACCCCGAAGATTTAGAACGTCTCAACTCTATTGCCGATGTCATTTGGGCAAAGGACGATCCGATACCCGAGGGAGAAATCGAAGCAGTCCGCGAGCAAGTCGTGGCTATCATCACCGGGCAGTGGCGCTATGGAGATGTTTCGCGCTTTCCGCAACTGCGCGCGATTTTAGAGGTCGGCGGCGTATTCCCTTCGGCTAATCTGTTGGACTACGAATACTGTTTTTCAAAGTGTATCCGTGTTCTCAGTTGCGCGCCAGCATTCGGCCCGGCGGTCGCGGAGATGGCGTTGGGGTTGGCGATTTCGGCCGCACGGCACATCGTTTGGAACGATGCCGCGTTTCGCCGCGGCGAGGCTAATTGGAGTCACACAACGTTCGGTGAGACCTTTACCCTGTATGACAAGCCTGCGGGATTCATCGGCTTTGGTGGGTTGGCGCGTTCACTCAAGCAGCTGCTTGAGCCGTTCCGATGCCCGATTCAAGTTTATGATCCGTGGCTGACCGATAACTATCTGCGATCACAAGGCGTTGAGCCAGTTGGTCTGGACACGCTGCTGGAAACGTCTCGATTTATCTATGTTCTTGCCGTCCCAACGACGTCCAATCGGACATTACTTGCCCGTGAGAAACTCGAAAAAATCTCGTCCGATTCGGTATTCCTGTTAATGAGTCGAGCACATGTGGTGGACTTTGACGCGCTGACAGAATTGCTGGAGGCGGGGCGTTTCAAAGCCGGAATCGACGTGTATCCCGAAGAACCACTTCCCCTGGAGCACCCGATTCGGAAGCTGTCCAATGTTGTTCTTTCATCGCACCGAGCCGGGGCAATCAGCGAAGCGTTTTTCAATATCGGACGGATTGTTACGCGTGATGTGGAAGCCATCATGCAGGGACTAATGCCACAGGAAATGCAGCGAGCACAACCAGAGTATATTCGGTTGCGAGGCTAAAACACCCAATACAAGCGGACGTAAAAAGAAATCTGAACGTTCACCTTCGGGCACTTTGTTCTAAATTGCTCGGATCCAGTGTTCATAGGGCTTCATGGGTTCAACTCCGCACTCAAAAACTATGATGATGCTGCGGCTCTCAAGTAACACTCGACATTGCCGGGATTTCTATCGCGGTCGTTATCCACTCCCTTAATCCGCTGGAGTGCGGACGCGGAGAGAAATCGTGTTCTATTGACATTGCACAGAATTTACTATCGCACTGGGATCTCTATCGCATTCGCTATTCGGTCGCTTGATCCTCTGGAGCGGAAGACTCAAAGCCAACCGGTTGCATAGAGAACTGCTGGATTTTTCAATCCATCAGGCGCGGTCGGGCCTCCAGGACGCCATCGCGTTTGTCAAAATGCAAGATTCACTGTTGAATACTGCTTAAAGACGCGAATGTGCAGGAAGAGTTACAATTTCTGTTGACCTGGCAGCAGAGCTGTGATAGGCTGCTGCCAGTGAGAGTTTTCAGGATTTACAGCGAAAGCTGTATAGTTTGAATTAGTGCCGTTGTTGAGTTATTCAACCTTAAAAGAGGAGAACGTAAAATGATAGTAAAATTGAACAGGACTTTGACTATCGTCCTTATCTCAACTGTTCTGGTCACAATGCCCTGGCTAATAACCAATGGTGCTAGTATATGTAGTATTTAAATCATAAATGACATACTATATACTGACACGATGATGTGCGATTATGCGCGGTTGACAAATGTTGCGCCTACCTGACCTGCTAACAACCTAGATATAGTATGTCATTGAAAATCATGTACCAATTAACTAGCACCAAAGGTTAATAGATACTGCGGAAGGTGGAGTCACTACAGATGGTCTGATCACCCATTGGACCTTTGACAACGCAGATATAGATGGCTTTACTGTTATGGACGTTGTGGGAGAGCGTCATGGAACCTTTATTGGACCTGCGGAGATAGTTGATGGAGGCAAATTTGGCCAAGCGCTGGATCCTATTCCTGGCCATGTTGAATTCCCAAACACGGGTCTGCCGGCTGGAAACGATCCCAGGACTCTGGCCGCATGGGTTAAACTGGATTCAGTCCCCGACGCGTGCTCATCAGCTTTTCAGTGGGGTGAACTCGCTGACGCGGCCATTTCCGGTATGATGGTATGCAATGGCGGAACGGGCTTTTTCGTGGGTGGGCTGGCTGATATAATGTCAGATGGCACCGTGGAACAAAATGTGTGGAGTTACATCGCCATTACTTATGACGGCGAGTTTTTGCGAGTATACATAAATGGTGAATTGGATAAGGAAGCCCATCCCGGTCTTCAATGGGGAGATCAGGCAAGAGAACTGGCTACTGTGTTGGGCAACGACGGTATTGGGACGATAGGTGCTCTTATGAACGGAGATGAGGCTGAAGAGGCTTTTATCTTTGGTCAAATCGACGAAGTCAGCATCTACGATAGAACTCTAACCGATGACGAAGTCAAACAGAATAATGATACCACTACCCAAGCATCGGGAGTAGTGGCTGTCGATACTGCCGGCAAGCTAGCTCTTACCTGGGGCGGAATCAAGCTCTCAAGATAGCAAGCTATGCTGTGCTAGTTATTTTTTTGAAAGCCTATGCGGGCGAAGTCCTAGAGCAGCTTGGTTTAAATCTTGAAACAGTCAGTCGGATTTGCAAGCCCAACGCTCTTTTTCTGACGAACTGTTCCATTACTTTTGCCAGCCTGCTCTAGGCTCAAGCTGGGGAAGGAACTTTGGTCTGAGCCCCAGCCAGAGCCTTTAATGATGAGGGTTTAAGATTAACTGGCACAAGTCGTTATATTATGTAGTAGACATCTTTCCTAATTAAGTCACGGAGATACAGAGGCTTGACGCAGGAAAGTGAAGGGGCAAGCGGGTAAACAGTCATACAGGTACATCTCCTCAATCTCTTGACTACCCATTTGCTCCTTTGGTCACTTAACGCTGTGAAGAAAGCCCGACACGGCTGACATTAGTTTGGAAAGATGTCTAATGCCTCCTAATCCAACCTCATCTCCAATACAACAACTTCAGGCGGTATTCTCCCACAATTTGCCCCACCAATCGCTCCAGCAGTTCCCCCGAGGGTCACGCGTAATATATCCATTCTCTGTGTCTGGGTTTTAATTCTCACATAAACCACCGGTCGTTTTTCTCTGGACTTTCGACCATACTGAAAAGACTTGGGACTAACGCTCTGCCGAGCATCTAAATCATCCTTTTGCAACCATGCTGATCGGAGTTCATAAACATCCGGGGAGATGATCTCGGCTTCCCCGCCGGAAGCGTACATGGCGATGTTTGTGTTCTCCAAGTCAGAGAGGAAGCAGGAACACATCGACACGCGACCATCATTGCCGAACACTTCAATCGAAGTGCGGTCAACGAAAATCTGCAGGGTAATTCGGTTGTCAATTGGAGAAAGCAAAGCAGATTTTTCGAGGCAGGATAGCTTTGCCTCAGCGACATCCCATTGGATTTTCTTCCCTCGTATTGTGAATCCGACCTGCGCTGCATTTCCAAGCTCGATCTCGGTCCGAATATCCGAAACATCCCCGCGGATGCCTTCAAGCAGATTGCCCTCCTTTGTTAATCTCTGGTCCTGCTAGGAGTGCGCTTGCCGGTGGATTCCCTCGATTTCCCGTACGGGTTGACGAAACAGCATGGTCGCTCACAAAAAACGTGTGCCCGGGATGTCCCTTTTGTCCACCCGCTTTCGCCCCTGTTTTCGTCGTAAACTCCGGGTGAGGGGTTTTCGCAGACCATCACTTGAGGGCCTGCTGTATTGGCAATGCTTTGCCGATTGGTCATCAAACCGCCTGATGAGTGTGCTTTGTCGGTGAACCTCGATTTGGAGCTTTTCGATGCGGGCAAACAAAGCCTCAACAAGCTCAATAAACTCGGCTTTGTCCATATTTTCCAGTTGGGCACGGCTAAATTCGCTTGGCATCTCAAAACTCGCCAGCATTCATCGGTTCTGTTTAGTAGAACCTCGGTTGGGTTCCAATCGTAGCAACATTTTTAACTTTGTATTGATGCCTGAATTGTTACTGACCATCTGACAAAATGCATCACGACCAATACGGTCTTTGCAACTCATAATTTTTGTACAGGAGATTTCACATGCGCAATACAAATCGGCAGTGGCATTTGGTGTCCTACCCTGAAGGCATGCCCACAGATAGCAACTGGGCAATGTCTCAAAGCTCCATCCCTCATCCGGGCGACGATGAGATGCTCGTCCGTGCTATTTATCTTGATGTAGCGCCATATATGCGCGGACGCATCAGTCCGCAGCAGAATTATACAGCCGGTGTCAGCCCTGGTGATCTGATGGTCGGCGGAGCCATAGGTGAGGTCGTCCAGTCTAACGACCCAAGCTATAAACAGGGTGATATCGTGGTTAGCGGTGGCTTCGGTTGGCAGGACTTCGGGGTGGTAAAACCTGCGATGGTACGTCGGATTGACGCCGATGTCGCCCCGCTCCCCTGTTGGATGGATTTTCTCGGCACAAACGGTGTGACTGCGTATTTCGGTTTAGTCGGTGCAGCCGAAATGAAACCTGGCGATACTGTGGTCATCTCCGCCGCCGCGGGCTCAGTGGGTCAAATCGCTGGGCAAATCGCTAAGCTCGCAGGCTGCCGCGCCATCGCGATTACCAGCTCCGAGAAAAAGATTGCCTGGTGTCGTGAGTTAGGCTATGAACCAAATGGTGCTAGTTTGAAATTTGGAGGTAAATGGGGATAACATTCCGTTTCGGCATTGCTTTGGTGCGAAATGTGTCATGGTCATGAGACGATTTCCTCATTCTACCGTTAATTTGAGTACCAGTAGTTATCAAATAACGGGAGGAAATCTAGACTCATGACCATTGAAGATTTTACCACAGAATTGTTTTGTCGTGTTGATGATAAACTCTCACAACGCGGCAAGAATCGTAAGCATAGCCAAGCCAAACTCTATCCGTCCGAAGTGGTTACCATTGCCATGCTCTTTGCACTCAAAGGCGTGAGCAATCGCGCCTTCTATCGCTGGATAGCAAACAATTTCAAACACGTATTCCCAAGATTACCCCATCGCACTCGATTGCTCCGTTTGTTTGATGGGCATCGACATCTTATTGACGTGTTCATGGCGGCACCTTCGCTCATCGGCGTAATTGACACTTACGGCATTGAATTAGACATCTTTCCAAAATAAGCACCCATTTGGCTTGATTCTCCGTTATATCCTTTCAACATCTTCTGTTGTAGAAAGGATACCCATGAGTCAATTTGAAAAAGCAGTAAAGTTGTCAGATGATCAATTTCTGCGAGCGGTTGGTATTGACAAGGCAGCTTTCAACCTTATTTTGGAGCGTGTGGCTGCTTACCTCGAAAACCTTCGAGAAGAACGACCGATGAAGAAACGAGGAAAGAAATCGGAGGTGGCATTGACCGATCGCCTTCTGTTGACATTCACCTATATGCGCCACTATCCAACCTTTGCCAGATTAGGCATGGAGTTTGGTATCAGTGAATCTTATGCAAACAAACTCTATCATCAGATACTTGATGTGTTAGTTAAGGTGCTTTCGCTGAAGAACCGAAAGCACTTATTAGAGAGCAATCTCCAAACCATCATCATTGATGCCACCGAGCAACCGATTGAACGTCCAACAAGAAGACAGCGTGCCTACTACAGCGGTAAAAAAAACCCATAAAAGTTCAATTGATTGCATGTTTGGCGATGTTAGAACTATTATCGGTTGTTTGCCGCAAAGGGAGTGTACACGATTTTAGAATCCTGAAGGAAAGCCGTGTAGCGATTTCCCCTGACACTGAGAAGTTGGCTGACAGTGGTTATCAGGGGATAGCCAAACGGTATGCCAACAGTTCAACGCCCATCAAGGCATATCAGAGCAAGCCTTTGACTCGGGAGGCGAAGCAATTCAACCGACGGTTGGCAACCCAAAGAGTTGCCATTGAGCACATCGTTAGACGGTGTAAGATTTTTCGCATTACCAAAGACATCTATCGAGGCAAACATCGCAACTATGGGAAAACGTGGAATGTGATTGCTGCCATTGTGAACCTGAGATATTGCTCGACAAGTTGCCAAACGGTGTAGTTATTCTAATCTCTAAGATTACTGTAACTACATGGATCTATTTTGGAAAGATGTCTATTGATTCACCCGCGTCGAGAAGGACGTTCTAAGCGTCAAATCGGGCGCAAAGGTATTTCCAATCAACGATGGATTGTAGGCGGAAAACTTTGCCTGCTACACAACCATCTCGGGCAGATTGTCAATTGGGATTGCGACACTGCCAATGTATATGATGGAACTGCCTTTCAACACCTCGTTGATGGAATCAGTGACCAGATGGTTGTGTTTGCCGATGAAGGTTTTGCCAAAGTAGATTGGTTTCCTTCCAACTTGCGTCTGTGCCGACGTGGTGAGTGGAATTCTCGGATGCTGATAGAAACAATTTTGTCCATGTTGACGCTCGTGTGTCATTTTAAGAAAGTCATGCATCGACGTTGGAGTTACTTCAAAACGCGAGTCGGCTTTACAATGGCTTTGTTTAATATCTTGGTGCAGTGGAACGGTCTGTCGATTGAAGATGATGGCTTTGTCCCTTTATCAATCGCTCAATTCAGCCTCTAAACTAGCACCATTGGTTATGATGACGGCATCAACTACCGTGCCGAATCAGACCTGCCAGCGGCCATTGCCAGAGTCTGTCCTGATGGCGTCGATGTGTACTTCGACAATACCGCCGGACCTATCCTTGATGCGGTATTGCAAAATCTAGCGCCCCATGCCCGCATCACGGTTTGCGGTACGGTGAGCCTCGCCGATAGATTCGATAAGCCGGATATCGGTGAACGATTCATGCGCCGGATCTTGGTTTCTCGCGCCCGCATTCAGGTTTTTTTGGTCAGCGATTATCAGGGACATTACGAAGAGGCGTGGGCACGTCTTCTCAACTGGTATCGCAGCGGCGCTCTGAAATGCGAATATGATATCGTAGAGGGGTTCGAAAACACCCCCAAGGCGTTTTTACGGCTGTTGACGAGCCAAAATCTCGGGAAACAACTGGTCAAGGTGGATCAAGAGGCATAGAAATATCCGATCAAGCAATCGAGCCGACAGTTGCCAAGAGACAGGGGCCCCCAGACGGAAAATCATTGCGGATTTTCAAGTGAAATAATAAATAGTTAATGAACTGTAACCCCTCGTTTGTCGTTCCGATAATCCTGAATCTTTGGCAGGTAATCCCTACCTTCGGGGCGTCCTTCGCCGCGGTATCCATAGTTAGTGGTATATTCGCTAAAAACATATGGCATATGACCTATGTGCCAGGAATCCTTGAAGCCAATAAGTACGCCAGAATAAACCGAGTTTTGAAGAAACAACTCGGTTTCGATATGTGCTAAATACTTACGAGACCGGCACAAGAAACCCGCTCTACCACGCCGGTAGGTGCGGTTTCTAACCGCACCGATACCCAATACTCAATCATATTTACGTGCCGAGAGAACCACTTAATATAAACCCAAAGCATGGAGAGGAGAGGAGAGAAATGAACGAACATGAGAAATATCTGTTTGACTTGCGCGGCTACATCGTTGTTAGGAATGCTATCACAACTGCACAGATAGACGATCTTTCAACGCGGTTGGAGATGCATCGTACCGCGAAAAGTTACATTCTTGGGTCCGATCGCACCCGGTTTAATACAAACGAGGACCTCGCTTGGACCGCCTCATCATTGCTGGATTGGGGCGGCTGCTATATTGATTTGTTAGACCTTCCTACCATTCGTCCGTACCTCGAAACGCTTCTGGGCCGAAACTACCGACTAGATCATGACTACATCAAGATAGACAATGCCAAACACAGCTACGAGCTTTATCTACATGGCGGCGGTCAGGGCGCAGGTGGCGCTAGTGACCTGGTAGGACCGACGGACGGAGGACAGTGTTATTACCGATTCAGCAACGGCAGATTCTTCAACGGTCTAGTCGCGGTCGCGTTTGAGTTGGATACCGTCCTCCCGGGTAAAGGTGGTTTCGCCTGTATCCCCGGAAGCCACAAGGTTAATTTCGAATTGCCAAGTGACTGGAAACGCAGCAGTACTCAAGAGGAAATCCCTGAATGCGTCGACCGGGTCGCTGCGTCGGCAGGAGATGCCATCATCTTTACGGAGGCATGTGCCCACGGCACCATACCGTGGTGTGGAGAAGGTGAGCGTCGCACTATCTACTACAAATACTGCCCACACGCAGTCGCATGGAGCCCTGGTTACTACAATTCGGATAATTATCCAGGTCTCACGGAGAGCCAGAAGGCACTACTGGTGCCGCCAAGCGCGTTCGGCCCAGCTCCCGAGACCAGAGCGATCTGGGAGAAAGCACAGACGGAACAGCAGGAATTGATTCGTCTTCGCAAAGCTTAGGACTGAATATGTATTCCAATGGTCTCTTCAATATCTCATAGCGGCCTGTAACGTGCACATTAAAGGCGCAGATGCCCCGTCCCTACTCCGAACCCCACAGCTTAAACAACACACCGAATCAACCCATACACTACCTGAACATTTACACCCGAACAAGAAGGTGGAAAAATGAAAAAAGCATACCGGGTTATGTTTCCAGAGAAGCTGCGCGTTGTATTGGATACTTACGAATTCGATGATAGCCCGCCCGGCGGATCTGAACTGGTGATAGAGACATTATATTCGGGTGTCAGTTCGGGTACGGAATTGGCACGGTTGACAAATAACCAAGATATAGGTCACTGGAAGGGCGAGCCATACCCCTCTGGTTCAGGATATGCTGCGGTAGGAAAGATAGTAGCGGCGGGGGAAGAAGTAACGGGCTTCCGGGTCGGAGACGTAGTATTTTCACCGGTGGGACACGCTTCTTATCACCGTGTGGATAGCAAACGCGCGCTTCTTGTGAAAGTTCCTGACTCTGTTCTGCCAGAGGATGCTGTATACGTTAGATTTTGCAGCGTAAGTATGACAACTCTCCGCACCACAACTGCTCGACCCGGTGATGGTGTGGCGGTTTTCGGATTGGGTGTTGTGGGCAACACGGCAGCGCAGGTATTTCAGGCATCAGGATATGAGGTGATAGGCATCGAACCAATGGAACTGCGCCGAAATCTGGCTGAAGCTTGTGGTCTGCGGCACACGCTCTCGCCAGATGGTGACTTGGCGGCGGGATGGAGTGAGCAACTTGGATCAGTGCCGTGCAAGCTGGTGGTGGAATCAAGTGGCACAGCCGGCGCGGTGAAAGGTGCCGCCGACATTGCAGCCATAGGAGCTGAGATAGTTCTCGTTGGTGTGCCTTGGCTTAGTAGTACCAAGTTTAGTATGTCGGAATTGTTACAACCTGTTTTCAACAAAACTTTGCATATACGGGGCGGAACGGAATGGGAGGTACCCACACGCCCAACCAATTTCGCACGTGGAAGTGTCTTACAGAATCTCCAACATGCAATGAACCTCCTGGCACGAAAGCGGATCAATGTCACCCCACTGCGAAGTCATTTGCTGTCCCCGGAAGATGCAGAATCGGGATATCTTGGCCTATTGAATGAGAAAGAAAAATATCAGAGCGTGGTTTTCGATTGGACGAGGATCTCATGAATTTCAGAAGAGCAAGCGGCTGCTCATCCGGATTAGGGTGCCATTTTCGGTCCCTGCGACAGTCGCAGCATATTGGACGAGCGGGTGGTAACATGTGGCGGAGGAACTCAGCATTTCGACTACCGGCTGCAGGACAGGTGATGCTCTTCTCCCACTTTGGCGAGGGCAGAGACTATCGCTCTGTGTCCGTGTGATGAAGGAGGTGGGAAAACACTGAAGGACAGCAGTGGCAATGGGCACCATGGTACCATTGAAGGTGATGTGGTTGGGTAGAAGGCAAGTATGGTGTGGCTCTGCAACTTGGCGGCGAGCCTGATATGGCACTTTGCCGGGTTCGCCGGATCTAACCGGGCCAACCGCCATGACCGTGGAAATGTGGCTCAAAGCGCCAGGCAAGACGGTGTTTTTTGCATAAACCCACGAAAAGGTGCACTAGGTTCTGTTGACACTTACGTGAAGTGAGTGTCCAATCGTAGGGGCGAGGTTCCCTCGCCCGTTAAATGACGGGTTGGGAAACCCAACCCTTTGGTCACGCGTCAGAGACGATTTCGGACTTTTGTAAGTAAGTTTTCCAAAATTAACGTCCTGGCGTTGAGATATGAATATAAGCCTACAAACCCCGTAGGCCGGGCATCTTGCCCGACCTCATGTCTATCTATATCAATAAAATGTCAACAGAACCTAGTAGGGATGCCGGATGGCCGGATATTCTCATGGACATTGGAACTGATGTTGCTATGGATCCGCGGGGCGGGATGAGTATTACTGGCCCAGATAAACTTGAGCTGGCTGAGTCGTATCACATCGCCGCTACTTACCATAAAGACGAACTCAAGTGGATAGGACGGCTGGACGAAGTTCGGATAACCAGCGTGGCAAGGGGGCCAGAGGAACTGAGCCCTAACCTCATAAGCGTAATCTGTAAGATATAAGGTGCTGTCAAGTCCTAAAATAGGTTTACATGATAATCTACGGATTACGGTTAATTTAGAGCGAGTTGCTTCGAGTTTTTCTGATAAACGGCTTCAGGAGTTTGATAGCCCAAACTAAGATGCGGCCGTTCGTTGTTGTATATCGAAACACTTTGTTTAACGCTGGCGGTGGCATGTTGTATCGAGCCAAAAGTCTGATTTAGGAGGAAGTCGATTTTCAAGATGCCGTTGACACGTTCAGCGATGGCGTTTTGATAAACATTGCCGTTTTGCGTCATACTCAATTTCACGCCATGCGAATCAAGTAGTTCAGTGTAAGCATTACAGCAGTATTGGATACCTCTGTCAGAATGATGAATCAGTGCATCGGGGTTTCTGACCGGTTTTATTGCCATTTTGCAAGCTCTCAAGGCACCTTCGACAGACAGGGAGTCCGACACATCAAATCCAACGATTTTCCGTGAAAACAGGTCTGTGATAAGAGCTAGATACACAAAGCCATCAAGAGTCTCTAGGTAAGTAATATCTGCAACGAAAACTTGGTGAATATGGTCAACGACTAAATTAACTATCCGGTTCGGATACCGATGAAATCGGTGGTTCGCAAAAGTGGTTTTCCGCCCACGCTTTGGAGACGCAATGAGGAGTCCATGCTCCTTAAGCAAGTGGAATAGGGCATCTCTCCCTAGCTGGAAGTCCAGTTTTTCAAACTTAGGGTTGAGCAGGTGATACAGTTTTCGAACCCCGATTTTGGGTTGACGCGCACGTACCTGAGAAACCAACTGAAGGACGATTTCTTGTTTGAACCGCTCGTTCGCCTGATGTTTCTGGTATTGATAAAACGCCTGTCGAGAAACACCATGAGCTGCACAAACGGTTGCAAGTGAATACGTATAAGTCTTTGATTGCCACATCGCTTCAATGCTTGGATGTTTCACTTTTTTTTAATGTCAATACCAAACAATTTTTCCGCTTGAACAATCTGTGATTCGAGGGTGGCAATCTTAAGATGGGCATTTGCCAATGCAGATTCAAGTTGTTGTTTATCAGATATACTTACCATCCGCATTATTTGAAGTTGAAAAGTTGAATTTCGTCGTTGAGTATAGGTATGACAACTCAACCTACCTCTTTGAACGAAATTCAGATAGAAAGACTTGATGATATTCCGCTTTTGATTGGCTTGCAGCAGCGTTTGGGTCTTGATGCTATCATAGATGATGTCATTCCTCGTCACTGGCGGCATCAAGGATTGTCGCTGGGTCAACTTGTTGTGGGCTGGAATGCCTACATTCTGTCAGAAGCCGACCACCGCAAGATAGCTGTTGAACGCTGGGGTGTCGAGCATCAAGCGCTGTTGTCAGAATTGTTTGGCACCCCCGTCCGTCGCACCGATTTCAGTGATGACCGGCTGAGTCAACTACTCACGGAGTTAGCTGATGACGCAGCGTGGCGCTGCATTGAGCAAAAACTCTGGCGTAACAGTATCTCCGTTTATCAACTTGTACCTGAGCGAGTTCGGCTGGATGCGTCTCGATTTAGTGGCTATCATACCCCTTACGATGATGGGTTGATGCAACACGGATACAACTCAGACACGCCACAACTTGCGCAAGTGAAGTTGATGGCTGCCAGTATTGACTGTGGAACATCGGGACACCTGCTTTCGACCGATGTGGCGTCGGGTGAAAAAGCGGACGACCGGTTGTATCTACCGACGATTGACGATGTGCGTCAGATGGTTGATGAATCCGGGCTATTGTATATCGGCGACAGTAAAATGAGCGCCATTGAGATTCGCGCCGAACTGGCACGAAAGGGAGACTTCTATTTAGTTCCGTTAGCGAAAGTCGGCACTGTTCCGGCGCTCTATGAGCAATGCCTGGCGCCCATTGTTTCTGGTTCACAGCCTGCGACATTAATTTACTCCTCCGATAATGAGAGCCAATCGCCGGAGCTTATCGCAGCCGGGTATGAGACAAACCGTTCTCAGACAACCACTCCGGCTTCGGGAGACACCTTTACTTGGCAAGAGCGTATCTTAGTGGTGCGTTCCTTATCCAAAGCCAAAACGCAGTTCGCTACTTTAGAGCGAAACCTTCAACAAGCGACAGAGGAGATACTTGGCTTAACACCAGACCCCGGACGTGGACGACGGCAGATTTGCACCGCAGCCGAGTTGGAGCAAAAGGTTGAAGCCATAAAAGCGACGTATCAAGTCGATAAGTATCTCCACTATACTGCCGAATGCGAAGAATCGGTGAAAACGTGTTACATCGGTCGTGGACGCGGAGGTACCAATCGTCGAAAGAGGGAGATTTGCAGCGTTCGCTATCAAATCACACAAGTTATTCGAGATGAGCGGGCGATTCAGCACGCATACTGTGAGATGGGGTGGCAATTATACGCCACCAATCAACCCCAAGCGCAACTACCGCTTGATGAAGCGGTTAGACTTTATCGTGCCGCTCCGCGCATCGAACGCCATTTTCATCTGTTTAAATCCGCTCCGATAGGGATTTCACCGATGTATGTAAGAAACGATGACCAGATTAAAGGACTGGCTCGACTGCTTTCGCTGTGTGTCCGACTTTTGACCTTGATTGAAATTGTCTGCCGACGCCATCTCGAAGCACATCGTCAAACTTTGCCAGGACTGTACCTGGACAACGCAAACCGTCGCACCGCCAAACCGACAGCAAAGCGACTTTTACGCGCTTTCCGTGGTATCCATCGCGTGCGATTGCCAAATCAGGTCGCATCTTACACCACCCCACTGACCGATTTACAGCAACAGATTCTTTCGATACTTTGTATCGCCACGTCAATTTACCAAGCTAGAGCGCCTGATTCATACCACTCGTCGCCTTCGAACGAACGTGCGGATAAATTCTAGACTAAATCTGCTACACATAATTCAACTTTTGCTCATCTGATAATGCGGATGATAAGGATATAAGCTGCTTAAGTTGATTTACCTCCTCGGTGGTTTCAATGCGAACCCGTTGGGATAGTAGGTGATTCTTACCCAACTGTTTTATCCAGTTCCTGATAGTGCTGTTACTACCAATCCTATACAGTTTCTGTGCTTGGTGAATAGTGAATACACCAGATTCAATTTCACCAACTACCTTCTGTTTGAAGGCTTGACTATACCTCTTGAAGACACGATTTCCCAATTGATGTGACATCTGAATTCTCCTTCTTACCGCGTTGAAAAGTGTAGTAATCCGGAGTAATTCATGTCAATCTAAATTAGGACGTCACCACGAGGTTATCCCCCGACGAAATCAAATTTTTCAAAATGAATGGCTATCTTATCAAACGCAGGGTTATGGATGAAAAACTTATGGTTCGGGCACGGGAAAGATTGTGGGAAAATGCACCGCCTGAAGTTGACTGCAATGACCCCGACACATGGGTCGGACCAATTAAAAGGTATAGTGAGGAGGGTACGGGGAATGTTGGAAGCGAGTATAGCTGGAAGTATAAAGGAATTGGTGGCGAAGATTGGATTGTGCGAATGCTCGCGACTGATCCTTCAATTTGGGGAATGGCCGAGCAGCTTCTGGGTGAAGGTAATCTCGTCGTCCCTGAACGAATTCGTGGCATTTATTGCCTTCTTCCCGAAGGCAATATCCCACAGAGACCTGTGACCTGCCATACTGATGCCCACCCATTCCACCTCGGTGTGGTCGGATATATCGATGATGTACCTCCAAACGGCGGTGGATTTTGGGTCTGGCCCAAGAGCCATCGGACGTTCTATTATGATTATCACACCCAACATGGAAACGAACGGACCGAGCAATATGAGAACCATGCTGCCTTCTTCAACCAGCAACCTTATGTCGATTGTCATGGTGGAGCGGGCGGTATCATCTTTGCGATACGGGATGTACTCGAGAATCAGTGGGCGCGGCGTCTGCTCCCAATCATCACTGTCGGGAAAGTGCATATCCATCGCCAACCGTACCCCATCCGAGGTCGGAATCATCATATTTTTGATGAAACGAACCCCATTTTTCGGTCCCATGGCTTGGCTTCCACCTCCGATTTGACTTGACCATTTCCCTGAACTGAGGACATGTTAAGCAGTCGCCTCAGCGCGGACAATCTCCCCATCCCGCACAGTAAGAATCGGCTCCCAACATCCCCCAGGTCGTTCTAGACCTTTGACATCTTGTAGTGGCAGCGCATCTTCATTGAAACGCAACACAGCAAGATCTGCACAAGCGCCGGGCGCCAATGTCCCGACCTCCCCGGACAGCCCAAGAAATTCTGCGGGACATACCGTCACCCGCGCTAACGCATCCGCTTGGGTCATACCGGCGGCAAGCAGTTTGGAAAGGGTACGCGGCAAATCGTGTTGTGGATTGCTATCCACATGTCGGATATATTGGTCTGTTGAGATGGTGTCTGGAAGGAAGCCGTTCGCGATTGCTACCTCCGCTACATCAAAGTGGAATGAGTTCATACCGTGCCCGATATCGAACAGTATCCCTCTCTCGCGAGCCTCCGAAACTTCAGGCTTGATACGACCATCCTCCACGAGACAATCAAGATCACTCTGAAAACAGTAGGTTATCACATCTCCGGGGCGTAACAGTGCCAGCTGCTCGTCTAAAGGAAAATCGGGTTCCCGCCGCGTGCCTAAGAGTAGTGGACGATTTGTTTGATTGCCGGCTGCTAACGCACGGTTCAGAATTTCACGAGGATCATTATCACCGGCGCAAGATTTGGCGATGTTGGCGGCAATACCCCAGATCGCCTCGCCCCCATCTTCGATCGCTGCGACACAGGCATCCACATCCACATCGTCTAGATTCTCGAAACAGCCGCTCGTTGGTATCGATTCACCCGTAACAGAGAGATTGATAGCCAGCCGGACGCGGGTCCGTGCGCCTTCGATGATAGATTCACGGTATCGGGACCAATTGCCGGCACCTGCATCCCCTTGGGAAAGCACGGTCGTCACTCCACGGGGGAGGAAGTGAACGTCGGGATCAACTGCGTACTTCGAACCTTCACGTGCGGGGTGGGCGTGCATATCCACTAACCCCGGCAGCAGCATGGCATCAGGGAAATCAAGTGTTTCTTGTGCCGATCCATCAATCTGATCGCCGGCAGCGACGATGCGATCACCGCGAACCGCGATTGCGCCCGGACCATCCAGTCCAGATGCCGGGCAGACAACACGCCCGGCGCGGACGAGGAGATCGTAAGCATGAGTATCAGTATTAGACATAATAACCCCTCCTGTCGCGCACTGCGATTGTTCCGATTCTGTTAGTTTCGATTCTCGAAACATTACAGAACCGTGAATCCACGATATTCTAAGATTCAGAGAATCTAAGACTATCGGGATTTGATAGCGCGTCCCACCGCCTCTATCAACCCGTCCGCATGGCTAGTCTCAGTCGGCAGTGAGATGGCGTTCATGGACAACCCATGACTTAGGAAATAACCTTCTGCCAACAGCGTGAGGAAAACACGGTGTGCCATCGCCTAGTCGGTGCGGGCGAGGCTGCGATAGTTGACGAGATCTTCGCTGGTAAAGTGAATGCTAAACACGGAACCGATGTTTACCGCTTTCGCTGCGATATTTTCACCGGCAAATAACTCGTTCAATCCAGCGGTCAACCGGTCCCCCAATGCGTTCATATGCACAAAAGCTTCAGGTGTGAGCTGTTTCAGGGTCGCCAAACCAGCTGCCATAGTGATGGGGTGCGCGCTGAATGTGCCGCTCTGGAAGAAACCGGTGCTGCCGCGCGTACCGTCCAGCAGATCCATAATCTCCGCCCTTCCACCAAACGCACCGACAGGGAAACCGCCGCCGACAACCTTGCCATAAGCGGTCAAGTCAGGAGTAACACCATAGTATTCCTGCAATCCACCCATCCTCCTGGAAGCCAACAATTTCGTCCAAAATAAAGATAACTTACCCCCATCCTTTAGACAGTAAATGACATGATTTAAGTAATGAAATCCGACTCAACCTGGTCAAACTCAAACGCCTGAAGTTATGGGAAATACACCTCGTAGGGATCTCTACCGCACTCGCTATCCGCTCGCTTGCTGGGGTACGGTAATCGAGCGATTGATGAAATCGCTCTCGGTTGTAAAAGTTGAAATAATCTACCAAGTAACACTAACAAAATAAGCGTGTTGGAAGGCGTTTTCGACAATTCGATTTCACCTCAATTTCGTAGATGGGAAAACCGATTTAAGCTGCTTGTGCAACCAAATGAAATCCCAACTGATTGGCTTTGCGTTTCAGGTTTTTAACCGCCCTTTGGCGAGCCTGTTCTTCATAGTAGCCGGAAGGAGGTTCACGGTAGGGCGTCCGATTTCTCAACATGGCATAGATAATACGTGCGAGTTTATGAGCGATTGCCGTGATGGCTTGAGCAGGACCGAGCCTCGCTCGCTGACGACGATAATAACCGCCGAGGGCGCCTTTGCTATTTGACACGCCTTGCGCCGCCAGCCTCAGAGCGCGTGCCGCACGATTGTTGTTTTTCTGCGTTTGACGCTGCATCACTTTGCCACCCGTGATTTGGTTGTTCGGACATAAACCCAGCCAGGAGGTGAAATGTTTGACTGAAGGCCATTTGCTCATATCGATGCCGATTTCACTCAATATCGCTTGTGCATTGAGCACATTGACTCCCTCAATCTGAGTGAGATCTACCCCACTCAGTTGATACAGATGTTGACGCAAATTAAAACAGGGCTCATTCCCCTTTGGACGCCGCCGCTTTCTTTGACTCTCCGGCAATGGGTGCGCTTTGATGTCAATCTGGGGTTCAATCCTCTGATAAAACTTTTCGATTTCTACATCACAATCGCTGATTTGCTGCTGATAAAAATCGTAGGCTTGCAACGCTTGCTTGAGGGCGAACACATGTTCGGACTTGTAATTGCCCTCAAGAGATTTGCGAATCTCTTTTTCACTTTTGGTACATCGCTCATCACGATGGGCTGCCAATTGGTGGGCATCGCGTTCACCCTTGACGATGTCTCTGATGATACGCATGCCTGTCAAACCGGTAATGTCTGAGATGACGTTGGTCAGCTTAAGATTCATCAGTTGCAATGCCTTCTGCATATGCTGCACTTGTGTCGAGCACATAGCGATTAGATTGGCTCGATGTCTCACCAATGAGCGCAAGGCACAAATCTCTTCAGCCGGGCGGATTGAAGTCGAAAGCAGCCCATAGGTATGCAACTGCTGTATCCATTGACAATCTTCGATGTCAGTCTTCTTACCGCTAACGTTTTTAATATGACGCGCATTCACCAGATACACTTCAAAGCCGCGTGCTTCAAGCATTTCATAGATTGGAAGCCAGTAGATACCTGTTGATTCCATCGCCACCGTGGTCACGCAACAATGCTGTAACCAATCCACTAAGAGATGGAGGTCTTCGGTAAAAGTCTTAAAGACTCGCACACAGTCTTTATCTCGTCCTTCAGGGACAGCGGCATAAATTTCAGCGTCTCCGATGTCGAGACCTGCCGCGTTATAATTTATTTGTTCAAGAGCGTTCACGTCTTGAATCTCTTGGGTAGGAGGACGTTCTTTGAATCGTCCTTTTCTCGAAATGCCGGTTTTACGCCGTCTTTTCATGGCGAGTTCTCCTTGCCGAGATAGGGTTCGGAATATACAACATGGGTTTCAAAACCGGTTCAGGCGGGGTTATGCTTCGAATCTCTAGTCTACCAAACGGGGTACCAAAGCAGTAAATCCCATGAAAGGGAATCTTGCTTGCGTCCACCAATGAACAAAACATGCATAACCCGGACGACGCTCTCAAGCGGGTTTACAAACACCAAGAAAATTTCCGTCTTTGCAATGCCTAAACCAAACCTCATTATTGTAGCATATGTGTTACTTGCTGAAAGAATTATCCCGACAGGGATAATGGCACGCTCTTAAGCAACACTTGATTATGGCTGCCGGTTGTGTCTTTCGAATGTACAAAGTCGAGCTTAGAGAAATGGCACTATAATTTAGTTTCCCGGAGGATTAATCCTCAACATCTGGCGTGCTTCTTCGGCGGTAGCGACCCGCCGCCCTAACGCATTGCCAATCTGAACAATGCGCTCGACAAGCTGAACGTTACTTTGGGCGGGTTTACCCTTTTGGTAAAGTAGACTATCCTCTAACCCGGTACGAATATGACCTCCCAAGAGAAGGGAAAAGACATTCACATGTATCTCTTCCAGACCCAAGGCACAAGTTTGGAAGATGGTATCTTCAGGCAGGTTTCTGATCATCGACAGTACGTTCTCAGGGCTGGTGGCGATGCCGCTCTGCTGTCCGAACACAAGCTGCACAAAATAAGGTTTGTCCAACGCACCGCGCTCAATGAGATGTTCCAGAATGTCAAGATGCCCCGGGTGGTAGAGAAACACTTGCGGCTTGATTCCGTGTTCGCGCGCTAGGATTGCTGCCCTCTCGGTGTGGTCGAAGGTCGTGGCGTATACCGCGCTCGGCGTCCCGGCACCGCTCGTGTAAGCTGCTCCGCTTCGAAATGTCATTGGGCCCGCATTAAGCGCCATGACGTCCGGTGTTGCTTCAATCGGTGCCGACCGAAAGTAGTAGGCAGATCCAACCAATGTATCGGAAGAAGTTGAGAGTTCGGCAACAGTTTGTGAATTGTCTATCAGGATATCGGGCGCTTTTGCCCGCATCATCGCATTGATTTCGCGGTAACGAGTGGGATCATTCGTACCCTTGGCTGGGTCATCGGTTTGACGGGCGTGGATATGAATAATCCGCGCGCCCGCAGCATAAACTGCCGCCGCCTCGTCAGCCTGTTCCTCCGCAGTCACCGGCACGCTCGGGTTGTCGCTCTTTTGGTGTTCGCCCGTAACGGCAGCGCTAATGATAACCGGCGACATGCCCCGATGAATCCGTTTTACGTACTCCCGCGCGTTAGCGTAATCCCAGGTTATGTCCATCGTCCATCATCTCCCTGCCGAAGGGTGCCTCCACCGAAATCCAACAATTCAGCCCCCAATTATCCCGCCAGAAAAGTGACCTTTCAAGAATGTAGTGGGCGCGAATCGTCTTTCAATCTACTATTCCATCCTTCCAATTCCGCCCTGTTCCATTGACTCCGTCTGTTATTCCTATCAAGTAACACTCGACATTGCGCTCCTCTGGAGCGCGGAGATTGGACACACTACGATTCTATTGACATAGCACTCCGCTGGAGTGAAAAGCATTTTACGAAGGAAACCTCATCAAAACCTGTCATAGATTCGAAGATGAGTGTTACTTGCTGAAAGAATTATTCCGACAGGGATAATGGCATGCTCTCAAGTAACACTCAACATTGCACTCCTCTGGAGTGCGAAGATTGGGCGCATCACGATTCTATTGACATAGCACTCCTCTGGAGTGAAAACCAGACCACGAAGGAACACCTTTTCAAAGCTTATCATAGATTCAAAGACGTAAGTGTTGCTTGCTGAATGAATTATCCCGACAGGGATTATGGCACGCTCTCAAATGTAAAACATCGAGCTTAGCGTGCCCCGTCTTCAAAGAGTTTAGAATCGTAATCGGTGAGCGGAAACCTCGGCGTTACAGTCGGGTTGACTATATTCTCGGGGAGAGGCATATTGCCGCTTAACACCGACACGACATTCTGAACCCCGCCCCTGGAGACATCCTGCGATGCTTGGACGGAATAGGCGCCGACATGAGGTGTAAGTACAACATTGTCAAGCTCAAGCAGCGGGTGATCCGGCGGCGCTTCGTCCTCGGTGAACGGATCTATCTCCTCAAATGTATCCAATCCGGCACCGCTCAATCTTCCTTCGCGGAGTGTGTCAACCAACGCCGTTTCATCAACCAACGCCCCACGCGACGTATTTATCAAACACGCGCCCGGTTTCATTTTAGCCAACTCTACCTTATCCAGCATATGGTACGTCTCGGAGTTCAGCGGCAGGTGCAAGGACACGTAGTCCGATTCGGTGAGCAGTGCGTCGAGAGATACCATCTCCACTCCCAGATCGTCGGCTTCCCGGCGGGAAGCCTTCATGTTGCGACGGGTTGCAATGACGCGCATACCGAATCCTCTTGCCCGCTCCGCCGTAGCTTTAGCCGAGTTTCCGAATCCGATTAACCCCAATGTCTGCGTCGAAAGACGCTGGTTGCTTCGTGATTGTCGTTTGGAGTGGCTCCACGCACCTTCAGCCATTGCCCGCGCCATCTGTGGAAGTTTTCTCGCCATCGCCAACATCAACGCCATGGTGTGATCCGCCTGTTCTTCAACGCAAAAATACGGAACATTCGTCACCAGGATTCCTTTTCGGGTCGCCATATCGACATCAATTTTGTCCGTGCCGGTACCAAGTCTTGAAATGACTCGGCAACGCGATAGACTCGAAATGACGGATTCCGGCAACGAGACCGAGATGGCAAAGAGCGCATCACAGTTTTCTACGTGTGGGACAATCTCGTCCGGAGAATTTGCCTCTACCTGTACCGGTCTCAGGTTAAATTCTTCATAAAGTGAGGCTTCAAACTCACTCACCGGAAATAGAGATGCGTTTAAGCGGACAATCCGACATTTTTCAAGGTAACTCCAGTTTCTCATATGTCAAGATTCCTTGCGCCAAAGTTGTCGGTCGAGATGATGCTCGGCACTCGGCTATGCCACGGACCGGTATTAAAGATTGGGTACAATCACGCCCTTTATGAACCCGTCCAATCGAATCTCTCCGGCTGCCGCACGCACAGCGGTTTCCGCTTCCTCCAATCCAAAGTAGTGCGTGACCATGTTTTCAATAGGATATCGCCGAGACTCCACGAGTTTGATTGCTGACCGCACGGCAAGAGTGTCGTGGGTGTTCACGCCCTGATAGCGTATTTCCTTCGCTGCGATTCTGCTGGTTACGAGCGAAACCGGCGCTTCTCCCGTGTTGGAACCCAACACAACAGTGCCCATGGGGCGCACAAGCTCCAGTGACAATGGCGCGGAACTGACGGCGCCAGTAAGGTCCATCACAACATCGGCTAACGTGCCGTCCGTGAGTTCGCGCACTCTTTGCACTGGGTTCTCAACCTGTAAATCGATGAGATGAGTTGCACCAAATTGTCTTGCAACCTCGAAACGATGACTGTCCCGGGTTAGACCAATCGCTATAATCTGCGCAGCCCCCGCCTCATGAGCGGCCAGTATCGCAGCTAAGCCTTGACCTCCCGGGCCGATGATAGCTACGGTATCCCCCACGGAAACGCCGCCCTTAGTACCTACCCAGCGGATGCCGTTCCCAATGTTGGCACAGGTCATGGCTGCGGCTTCAGCCGGAACATCCTCGGCGATGCGATGCACCCGTGAATTAGGGGCAAGATACATAAATTCGCCGTAGGCGCCCCAGAGATGGGGCGGGACAGTTGACGGGATGGTACCGCCGTAGCCAAGGTGTTCAGAACAGAAACGGTATTCGCCGATCAAGCACATGCGGCAGTGTCCGCATCCAAAGAGGTGCTCAACGACGACTCGATCTCCTTTTTTTGCGCCCCATCTATCGGACGCTTGACCCCCAATCTCCTCAATGTGTCCAAGGACTTCGTGCCCCATTATAAGCGGGAATCTTTCGGGGTCGGTCCACTGTAAGATGCGGGGATCGCTCCCGCATACGCCGCACATCTCCACTTTCAGCAAACCGTCGTCTTCGGCTATAGTAGGGATGTCGAACGATTGAATTTTGATCGTCTGTGTGGCAACTGCCACCACTGAATAGGTCATGTGCGGCATAGAAACATGGAATGTTGCGAGCATCGCCGATGGTGTGCTCGGGTTAGCTCGGGCGGGTTGTATTCCACTGAGATGCCCGCACCGGAGCGCTACATACTACATGTCATGCTCATGGCCGTGGGTAGAGATTCAACCCTGTGGGTAAAGATACGGTTTTCCATGTTCAAGTAGTTGATACCGATCTCCAATCTCAAGAATGCGGAGGTTGGTACGAAGCAGCTGCGGCGGTTGTTGGTTGTCCGGGAAAAGGTCATGGTGACAAGGGATAACAACCTTCGCATCGATCTGTTTTGCTAGCAGAGCCGCTTCGCCAGGGGCAAGGTTGCGGAACGCGGGATTAATCACCGTCACCATCACGTCCGGTTGATGTTCACCCACGCTGGTGGCGATCAGATCGTGATACGCGGTATCGCCCGTAAAATAGACCGTTGGGCCGCCGGAGATGAACACGAGATAGCCGACATGGGTCAGGTCGTCTCCACCGAATGGAATCGCAAACGTCGTACGCAGGGTTATATCACCCACTGCAAAGGTTTTGTTAGGCCATACCATGGTCGTTTGGTCGACTGGCACGCCGAGTTCTTCCAGTTTCTCGATCGTTTCCGCCGGTGCGGCGTAAGGTCCCTGTCCACCTGCCGCGCGATATCCGCTTAGCGTTTCAGGATCGAGGTGATCCTGGTGGCTGTGCGTCATCAGATAGAGATCGATACCAACAAGGCCTTCGGGCGCGAGCGGCGGCGGCACCAACCGATCCATGTTGAACCCAACTTCCTCGCCAAGCGCTTTGCAAGAATTTGTCAGATACGGGTCGAGGGCAATAATTTTCCCTGCGGGACTCTTGATGATGAATCCCGCTTGCCCCAGCCACCAGAGCGCTACGGCTCCTCTTGGTACGTCATATTGCTGAACATCATGCATGGAAAAAGTGCTCATAGTTCATTCCTCAGCGGTTGTGAAAGAGAACTAAGTTGTTTGAAAACGCTTGGAATCCGGACCGCGGAAAACGCCTATTCTTAGAATCGGTCCGTAGCCACTACGCAGACTTTGAAAACAAACTTCACATAAAATTTCGAAGATGGCGTGGAAGGCAATCTTCCAGCTTTCCAATCCTACATTTCTAAGTGCCTGTTTGAAAATTCGGTAGCCAGCCATTTTTAGTCATTCGAAGACACGTATTTGTAATTTCCCGATATATACCTGTGGGATCTCTATCGCACTCGTTATCCACTCGCTTGATCCCCGCTGGGGCTTGGTGTACAGGGTTTCGGTATTTCTACACACCTTCCGCCCCTCCGGGGCTTTTAAGGCTGGTGCGCGGTGCGCACCTCACAAAATGTACTTTTCAAACAGGTTCTAAGTCGCTTGAAAAATCAAGGCTAATTCAAAAATATGCTCAAAACCTTTCTGTGTGTATTTGGTTCAGCGCCCTCCAGAAAGAATCTTCAGCCATTACCGGTTCATCTACATACGTACTGAAACCGTCGGAACCTGATTCGATCATCGCCTTTGCCGCCGCGAGCATCCCTTCAACCAAATCTCCAACCGATAGATAACCACCGCCATTCTTGCCTAACACTGTACCGTAAATGTCGCACCGTTCCCCAACCACCTCCTTCACCGCGGAAATTTCTTTCCTGATTCTAGCCGGATTTACATACCATGAACCGGAGTCGCTGTTTGGGTAACTTAATTGTACGCCATCTGCTCCAAATTCCTGCACATATGCCACAAGTGCTGCTCTGACATAGTCTCGGACTTCGGGATACGCCAAAGACATGTAGCCAACATCGTAGCCCAGGACTTGCTCGCCAACCTCCCAATCAAGCCAACTGCGCCCGTCGCGCGCTTTGGACATGTACTCCGGATTCTCAACCGCGAATCGGGGAATCCTGCCATCAGGCGCGATGTTGCGCGGGATCGCTCGACGTGAACCCGTCCACACGCCCGCTACAGCCACAAGAGTATAGGGATGCACCTCGACTCCCGCCTGATGCGCCTCTTGGCCAAGATTCAGGAGCAACTCTCTAGACTCACCGCACGAATATTGTCCATAACATTCGATGTCCGCCGCTCCTGTCGGTTTGCAGCACCTCAACCACTCATGGCTTTCCAGCACTCCTTCATAGAAGGTGGAAATAATCTTTCTTACGCCGACCTCTGCACACTTCGCGGGGGACAAACTCGGATTAACGACGGCTATATCGATCATTTTGACGATCTGCCTCAACTCATGACAATCGCACCTGCAACTGTAATCGCGTTATATTGTGTCTGCCCTGACTACCCTGTTGGCAGAGGCGTGTAGATGTTCGAGCCGCCGGTACGGTCCTCGCCGCGCAAAAGGTAGATGTGATGGCTGGGATTCAGCACGGGGTCGTTGCAACGAACCGTGGCGGGCATATAACGCATGGTGTAACCGCAACGACGCCTTTGGGAGGTGTTGGGGTTGGAACCGTGAATGGTAAAACCGTCATGGAAGTGACATTCTCCGATCCGTAACTCCAAATCCACGATTCTTGACGGATCGATGTCTGCCGCGACAACTTCATTATGGAATAGGTTTTCGTCGTGGTTGTCAACCTCTTCATACCGTCGATCTCTAAACTTATGGCTTCCGGCAATTACTCGCATACACCCATTTGTAACTAGCGACTCGTCAACCGCCAACCACATGGTGATAACGCGCATTGGTTCCAGTCGCTTTCCCCAATATACACCGTCTTGATGCCAAGGCACCGCCAAGCCGTCACCGGAACGTTTACTGATAAAATGACTCGACCACAGAACAATATCCGGACCGATGAACCGTTCTATTACATTCAATACGCGCGGGTGCGCTAGGTAGTTGAACAGGAACGGATTATCGAAATGCGGCACATCCATTTGCTCCGGACGTTTGTCGTCTGGCAACGAGTCAATCATGCCATCGACGTGATCGCGCAATGAGTCCAATTCCAGCTTCGTGAAAATCCTACCGAATTTTAGATAACCGTGCTCACGGTAGAAATCCACTTGATCATCGCTAACAGCGGTCTCAACCTCCCAATCTCCGTCCGTCATCGTAATGCTCACCTGTGCCTCCCACCTTCCATATGTTGGCTTGAATTCCCCTGCAGCAATTGCGGATATTGCCAATCATTCAGTTAGGTTCTGTTGACATTTGTGTTATTTGTGTCTAATCGTAGGAGCGAGGTCCCTTGGCCCGTTGTTCAACGGGGGTTGGAAGAACGAAATCATATGGGTCATGTCAGGTTGCAGGGCGAGAATTAGATCTCGCCACTCTACTGTTGATTGGGAGAATCGGACTACCAAAGTCCGCGGTGGTCGCCAATGTACGATCAATGGTTTGGAAAATTCAACCCCTAAGAAAGACAACGCGTTGTGTACACTCCATTATCATCTGGTTGCGATGAAATGTCCATAGAACCTAAGTATTATCTAGCTTCCTATGGCCTCACCTTCCCCTTGCAGAACCGTTATCACGCGGTCCACGCCGGGTACGCTGAACCGTTCTTGATTGCCATCGGGCCACACGACTTCAATCGCTTCAATTCTCTCGATGTCTCCCAAACCGAAATGCGCTTTGCAATCGCTACTGCTGAGGTAACTGTAGGCAGGCAGCGCGAGTCTCACGAATTTCATATTCGCCGCCACGACAGTCACTAGCGCGCCAATAGCGTCACGGTTGCCCGTCATGGCTCGAACCGATAACCAATGTGTGCCGGGTGCAGGCGCATCATTTCTGAAAACCCGCGGCGCCCCCCAGATGTTTCCAACCACGAAATCGAGGTCGCCATCGCGGTCAATGTCCCCAAAAGCCAGACCACGACTAATCTCGACCTGCGAGGTGAATTTTCCGCCGCGCGCGCCTACGTCGCTGAACTGCCCCTGTCCGTTATTTTCGAATAGCAAATTAGGCTCCGCATACGGATTCCAGAAATTGCCGAGGTTGGCTCCAGGCAGGACTGGACCGCGCATCACCCGTCCGTTGACAAGCGCTATGTCAAGATCGGCATCGTGATCGAAATCGAAAAATCCGCACCCAAATCCGGTAAACGGCAAATCTATTCCCGCGAAACCGGAGCTATCGGTAGCGTCGCTGAATATCCCAAACGACGAGGCGACATAGAGAGTGTTGGTCTCCCTAAAAAAATGTGTCATAAACAGGTCAAGTTCACCATCGCGATTCGCGTCACCAACAGTGATCCCCATACTGGCTTCCGCTTTGCCGTGAGTGTTGAATGCCAGGCCGCGTATAATGGCTTCATCGACAAATGTGCCCGATCCCGAGTTGACCCAGAGTCGATTCGCCTCTCCATCGTTAGCGACATATAGGTCCACCAATCCATCCGTGGTGAAGTCGGCACATACAACGCCCAGCCCTTTGTCTGACGAAACGATTCCCACATCGGTAGTAACGTCGCTGAAACTACCGTCGCCGTTATTCCGGTAGAGTGAATCCGGTATGCCCTCAAAGCTCTGAGGACCGCAATAGTCGCGGGCGTCACTTAGCCGTTGGCAGGAGACGGCGGGGTCAAAGTGAAGATAGCGGGCCACGTAAAGATCGAGATATCCGTCCGCATCGTAGTCCAAAAACGCGGCGGACGTGCTCCAACCGCCGGCCGAAAATCCTGCGGACTCCGTAGCATTGACGAAAGTGCCGTCACCGTTGTTTCGATAGAAGGCGTCGGGACCATAGTTGGTAACGTATAAGTCCAAATCTCCGTCATTGTCAGTGTCTCCAACCGCCACCCCCTGCCCATAACCTGCATCGTTTAAACCGCTGGCATCCGTGACATCCGAGAACGTACCGTTTGACTGCTGTTGGAAGAGTCGAAAGTGCGTCCAGAAAAACTCTTTTTGGAGCCCATTAGAGATTTCTGTTGTTGGTCGCTCCGCATCGCCGGTTGGTTCCCGAAAAAGGAGAGATCGGATTTGGAGTAGGTCAAGGTCGCCATCGTTGTCGTAATCGAGAAGTGCAACCCCGCCTCCCATGATCTCTGGCAAGGTGTAGGTGCCATCGGAGGGCCATCGCTCGGAAGTATCCTCAAGCCCTACCGCCGAGGTAATCTCGGTAAACAGCGGCTCGCCCATTTCCGTAGTAGTTGCGGTTGCACTTTGAGCGACGGCAAATAAATGTAATAAACTTATGGCTACAATTCTCAGAGTGCTTCCAACTTGCCTGAACATAGAATAGGGCCGATCGGAGAATCCATGTCGAAAGTATGTAAAATTTGGATTATACACCGTTCCGATCCCCTTGTACAGGGGAAACGCATCTAATTGCAGAAGAGGTCTCATGGTGGTAGAACGTACGATTACTGTTGGGTTTCACTCGAATTTTGGCGCGTTCAAGCGAAATAGACACTCGAAAACTGTTACAAGATTAGCGATTACTAACGAATTTCCGTTCAACCCAACCTACGAGTCCCAAAATAGTGTCACGAACTTAGCCCGATTTTCTTTTTTGTGATGCAGAAAATTTAGATGCGTTTCCCCTGGCCCCTTGTAAAGCGATTTTGAAACCCCGGTAACCGCACCCGATCCCGCAGAATTTTACACCATCCGATAACTTATTCGACTTCTTCGATCACCCTTGCGTCTCCCCGCTCGTGCAATCTTCCATCCGCACGATTATTGCGCGCTTATCATTAATTGTCAAATAGAGGATAGTAGCTTCTTAATCCGTGATGCGTCCGTTAAGGCACGAAATTTGCTTTATATTGAATTTCGGAGGATGCTATGCTATATTTTGATGACCGGGACAGCCCAAATCTACCGCGTCCATAGGAGCTCAACTAGACGCTGTTGCTACACATCAAGACAGTGCCCTGCGTGCGACAGAATCGGAAAACTGACACTGAAACATGACAGTCCTAGAGACTCAAACAACGCGGAAACATACACGGACAAACGCCGCATCTCGACTTTATTCGTTTAATCGAAGAAATGAACGAAGAGCCTCGTTACAACGAAACATACTACAAGTTCACACAGTTCGATTCCTGCATTATCGACCTTGATAGCGGCGAAAAAACCATCTTGGATGACATTCGCCCTCCAATCTGCTGGAAAGCGATCTTCGGAAATGAGAACCCGGTCGAGATTGAGATTGGCTGCGGAAAAGGTCGTTTTCTGCTTGAAGCCGCAAGACGGCACCCTGAAATCAATTACTTAGGTGTAGAGAGGGCACCGAAGTATGTTCGACGGATACAGCAGCGATTTCAGAAGCATATTAAACATACCGGTCTCCATACAGGTAGATTGGACGGCCCGCTCTTTCCGAATGTGAGATTGGCTTGGAGCGACGCTGCACGGTTTGTCGAATGCTACGTAGAGGAGGAGGGTGTACAAGCTTATCATGTGTATTTTCCCGATCCATGGCCAAAAAAGCGCCAGCACAAACGCCGACTCTTCAGGAATGAAATCTGGCTGCGGGGCATCGAGCGCTCTCTCTATTCAAGCAGCGGACGCCTCTACGTTGTGACGGATTACGGCGAATACTTCGATGAAATCCGATTTAGGATTGATCAATCAACGTGTCTTGTTGAATCGGCCTCAATGTGCATTCAGAAAGAGCACATTCAATCAAATTTTGAGATGAAGTATCTAGCAGAAGGAAGAAAAATTTACCGCGCGGTATTTGAAAAACCCGATGCCTAGGCCCGTTACGCTTTTGAATCAATTTTTATTCAACCACTATTCCACAAGAACACAGTTTCACACGATTTGGCGTGCCGTTGACTTAAGCCCCTGTTATTTGCTGCTTCATACCATATATTGTCTCGTCCAGTATTCCAATTAGGCGGATAAACCTCCATATGGCGAGTCCTTTCAAAAATCTCCCTGCTAGTCCCGGTGTCTACTTGATGAAGAATGTACAGGGCGAAGTCCTCTACGTTGGAAAAGCCTCGTCACTACGCCACCGCGTCGCTTCGTATTCCCAGTCTTCAGCTCAGCCGAATTTCATGGCGAAGCCAATGATGCGCTACGTCAATGACGTAGACTATGTGGTCACGGCAAATAGCGTTGAAGCTCTCATTCTCGAGAATAATCTTATCAAGGAACATCAACCGCGCTACAACGTCAAGCTGAAGGATGATAAACGCTACCCTTATCTGAAGATTTCCGTTCAAGAGCCGTTTCCAAGGCTCAGCGTTACGCGCCAAACCGACAATTCCGGCGCCAGATTCTTTGGCCCATATGTGCACGTCCGGGCAATCCGTCAGACAATCAAACAACTCACAAAAGTGTTCCCGATCCGCACATGCGGTCTGGACTTGAAAGCGTCAGAAAATCCTTATCGAGTCTGTTTGGACTATCATATCAATCGCTGTCCCGGTCCCTGCGCCGACCTGATTAATGCTACCGAATACGATGAAATTGTCCAGAACGTTTGCCGGTTTCTGAGCGGCAACACGAGGCAGGTTATGCAAGAACTGAAGGAGAAAATGGAGTCAGCCGCCGCCGCGTTAGATTTCGAGGGAGCTGCCAGGTACCGTGACCGCATTGATATGGTCAATCAAGCAGTTGCCAGACAGAATTTGGACACTGTCTCCGCAGCGGATGAGGACGTAATCGGGATCGCCTACAATGGTACGGAGGCGTGCGCCCAAGTATTGATGGTGCGTGACGGAAAGTTGATAGATAGGGAACACTACTTTCTAAACGATGTCGATTCGGAATTGCCGGTTCAATCTCTGACAGCGTTTGTGCAACAATACTATCAAAACGCCTCGTTCATTCCCAAGACAATTGTCTTGCCCAATGAGACCGAAATGCCGGAAGCAATTCGCAAATGGCTATCCGAGAAGCGAGGTAGCGGTACAAACTTGCACATCCCGCAGAAAGGACGAATGCGCCGGCTAGTGGAGATGGCATCGAAGAATGCTGAACTCATTTTGGGTCAAAAGGAAACGCATGTCGTTTACAAAGCCGGGGACAACCCTGCCTTGATTGAATTACAGGAATTGTTGAAACTTTCTAGGCCACCGCAACGAATCGAAGGATTTGACATTTCCAATCTCGGAAATCAGTTTGCCGTCGGCTCAATGGTGGTGCTAGAGGATGGCGAACCCGCCAAGTCGGAGTATCGACGTTTCAAGATTCGCACCGTAAAAGGTCAGGACGACTTTGCGATGATGAATGAGGTGTTGAGTCGGCGGATGCGGCGTGCAATCGAAGAAAACGTTTTGCCGGATCTCATTTTGATTGACGGCGGTAAGGGGCAACTAAGCGCCGCCTGCGAAGCGCTAGAGACTCTTAATCTTCGTCATCTTCCAATAATTGGGCTAGCCAAACGATTTGAGCACATTTTTCTACCAGAACAGTCTGATCCGATTGTGCTCCGCCATGACAATCCAACCCTTCATCTTATCCAGCATTTGCGCGATGAAGCGCATCGCTTTGCCCTCGCCTACCATCGCAAATTACGCAGTCGCGCACTGAGCCACTCCATATTGGACGAGATTCCTAACGTCGGCACGAAACGCAAACAGGTGCTGCTGCAGCATTTCGGCTCTATTGAAAACATTCGCGGCGCAAGCCTAGACCAATTACTTTGCGTAAAAGGAATCACTCATGGTATAGCCGCAAATATCCGGAAACATTTGAGCGAACGGGGCAAACAGGCTTGATTCAAGTATACAATCAAGGTAACTGTTTAGTCCACCGGTCTGGATTTGTCAATCCAGACCGAGCAGGCAAGGAACGCACCGAGTAGGGAAGTACGAAACCAAGCACGATAAATCGGGGCATCATAAAACTGAGCCGGAGATGCATGATTAGCACTAGCACAAGCCCAACTAGGTAGGTTCTATGAAAAGATTTAATTGATTTGGATTTGCCAAATCAGACCGAGCGGGCAGGGAACGCGCCCGAGGAGAGAAGTACAATGCTAATTTCGACGAATCGGGAGTTTACATGCCCAGAACGGACGTGCAATGAAAAGGGATCTCTATCAAGATCTACTATCGCCTTCGTTATCCACTCAGTTGATCACTCATTGTCCATTCGCTTGATCACTACTTCAAACCGACTTCGGTGATACACATTGAGGGATTTCAGCGACAGCCGGCACTACTCGAACGCTTGAGGCAGGGCGGCGACGGATCTTTCACTCCGCAGACTAATGCCAGCCCCTCTTAGCTGAATCTTACCTTGGCTCTAACCCGCATCCGGTAAATCGTACATGGCAATGATGTAGGGATGGTCGGGATCGTATTCGGTTAAGGGTCGCGGATTCTCGACCGCGCCAATCGGACGGCAGTTGGCGCCTACCGCTCCAACCGCTCTGTCCCCAATATCCTCCCTGCAGGCTTCGATCTCGGCTTCCAAAGCGTTTACGACATCCGGGCGCCGGTCAAACAAATTATTTGTCTCGCCGATGTCCGATTCAAGATCGTACAACTCATGTATCTCCTCGCTACCCTTGCGGACGTGAAGTTTCCACTTCCCCGAACGTACAGCTTCAATGTTCTCCCCGGAATAGTAGAAGAAGGTCCGATGCGGAGAACTTGTGCCGATCGCCTCGTAAATGAGGGGGCGAATATCATCACCATCGATCGCCCGATCAGAAGGTACGTTCGCCCCCGCCAATCCCGCAAACGTCGGTAGAAAGTCCATCGCGGTCGTAATCTCACTGTTTACGATTCCCGCAGGAATACGCCCGGGAAAGCGCATCAGGCAAGGTACGCGTTGTCCTCCTTCCCATGTTGTCCCTTTGCGTCCCCGCAAGGGAGCGTTGCTGCCGCCCTCGGAACCTCTCGAACCGTTATCTGAGGTGAAAACAACCAACGTGTTGTCATCCAATCCCAACCGCTGAAGCTCATCCAGTATCACGGCCATTGACCAGTCAATGTGCTCGACCGCACCGCCATAGCGTCCATTCTCTGATTGTTTTAGGAACGCCTCGGGAGGATAAATGGGCAGATGGACATACATGTGAGCAAAATATAGAAAAAACGGCTGCTCACGGCTGTTTCGGATGAAACGCACCGCTTGTTCCACATAACGTTCGGTAAGTGCCGCCTGATCGGGTTGTTCTTGAATTACGTCTTCGTCGCAGAGTAACGGCAATGGAGGGAACCGATTCTCGCGGCCCGGTTGTCTGCCCATGTCGTTGCTGTAGGGTATGCCGTAGTAGTGATCAAACCCGTGGCGCGTCGGCATGAACTCCGGCTGATCGCCGCAATGCCACTTTCCAACGAGCATCGTCGCATATCCCTGCTCCTTCAGTATCTCCGCCACGGTGATCTCGTCCGCATTCAAGCCGACACGCTGACCGGGGAACAGTACGATTTTCCCATCGAAGTCCGCGAATCCAATACGCTTAGGATAGCACCCCGTCATCATGGCGCCGCGTGAAGGAGAACACACAGGCGACGCCATGTAAAAGTCGGTGAACCTTATTCCCTCTTGCGCCATGCGATCGAGTGTCGGCGTGCGGTTCAGAGTTGATCCGTAACAACCTAAATCGCCATAGCCTAGGTCGTCACAGTTGACCAAGATAATGTTCGGTTTCGATGTACTCATTCAAGTCTCCAATGCCTTGAGTAAAGCGCCCGTGCAACGAATTTGCAAACGTCTTCACATCTGCTGTAAAAACTCGCCAATTATACTTTAGATTGGCTAATGTTGCGATTTTTTATCAGTAATTATGGTTTCCAATAAGAATTGCGTAGCACCAGTAAGTCGCGATTTGAAGATCAATCCTACAAGGGTTGACGTATCGGTGCGGTTGGAAACCGCACCTACCTACCAGACGCTTGAAAACACGCAACTTTTAGCAGCGTGACGTATAACAATTGAATGACAGGAAATCAGCTCAGATGTGCGCTAATCTTCACTGTCGGTCCGAGCCAAAGACTACGCGCTCTTTGAGCGCGACGCACGTCCTGCCAAACTTGGCTGCTCCCGAGAGTATTGCTCGGTTCCAATTACACGCGCACAGCGTAATGATCATCCGGATTACGCGCAAACGACACCGAGAGTCCGCCAACCAAGCGTGTATACTTATCCACGACCGCTTCTTCGCCCAGATGTTCCTCCATCCAAGTTCGGAGTGGGACATCCTCCGGTTGAGGTGATGTAAGTCCCAGAGATTTGGTTTTTGCCCCTAGCAACTGCCTACGAATGGGGTCGGAACGTTCCATGTAGTGCGAAACGGTTCTCTCATCCCGAGGATGAAACCAGCGGTAACTGTAGCCGTAATACAGGGTTTTACGTGTTTTATTGGAAAGATTTGGGCTTCCTGTATGCCAGATGCGTTGCTCAAAGAGAACCGCCGAACCTGCCGGCGCTTGGAGGGTATATACTCCTTTAGGATTCGACACACCATCAGCCGGCCATTCCAACTCTCGTTTGAGATGACTTCCGGGGATAAACAACTGATTGCCGCGCCCCTTCTTTGTGAGATCGGTCAGGAGGTAACCTACCTTCAATGAAATTCGCATTGTTGGTCCAGGTGCAACATCGGCATTAACCCGATCGCTGTCCTGATGCCACGGAAGACGCGCTTTCTGGCGTCGTTTTTCCTCCGTATCCGGAGGCCTCGAGAGCGCCACCGTGTGATAAATGTGAATGTTCCACCCGAGAATCCCGAAAACCTTCGGAAACACCTTTGGCCAATCAATCAATTCCAGAAATATATCGTCTTTCCCGATGAAATCCACCGGTCCTTCAATACGATCCACCGCCCTATTCAAATCTTTCACCATCGAGTCCGGGAGCGCGTTTTCAACAACCATGAATCCGTCTCGATCAAACGCTGCTCGTTCTTCCTTCGTCAATAAATGTTGAAGGCATTCACTATCCATAATATTAGCTCCCCTTATACGGTATCTCTTCGCGCAATTGGTCGTAGCAACTCATATATTTACCGGCGAATATGATGATGATTGAATTTGCAAGCGAGTTCCTGCACACCTCCGTTGACCCCGGTAAAATTTTACTCCCGTTTCGAGCTTCTAGTAAACAGAAATCGTCGGATTTTGCCTACCAATCTATCTCGATTTCGGCGTAGATGGATTAAGCAAGGTGTATAGGTAATAACCAAGTAAGTCCCTCAGAATCCGATTGACTTTATGGGGGGACTTCGTCTAAACTGCAACAGAAATTTGTGGTATTATCATTTGCTCGATTGAAAGATTGAAGGACCGAATAGATTAAGCGAGGGCGATTACCGGCACTGAAGGATTAGGTAACTTCAGCATGTTCCTTAGTCTATAACACAAACCCTTTCATCCCCCGAGATTATCAATTATCTGTAGCTGACGCAACGACGGCCGGCTAAAGTGTTTACGGACCAGCATTGCATCTCCCTGATTAACGAGTAAGAATCGACCAAATGGGACCACGGACATGGTAGAGTGGACAGGGAGTAGTCACAGATGGAGGAACGCAGTTCGCATCAGAAGACTACACCAACTTCATGTCGTAATATGCCTATTTCTGACGATAGTCCCCACCGCCTTCGGCGTGATTGTAATTGAATCCATCGAATTTGGGTTTGATGGTTACTATAAGCGTGCTAGATGGGCACCCTTGCAACTCTTGGTAGTGAGCGAGGACGAACATGACTCGTTTGTTGGCGAACTCGAAGTAGAGGTCACGAATCTATTATCGGGAGAAACCATCCAAACTTACTCGACGCCGGTTACCTTAACGCGGACTGATCGGCGGCGCTATACGCTTCACGTGTTTCAAACCCGGAACTTCGACCAAGATGATGGTACGCATTGTTAATCATGAAGGTCGGGTAAAAGTTGAACGTGAGATTATTCGGACTTCCCGAAAGAGACACAAGACCTGTTTATTCTTGCACTGACGCCTCGGGGCATGATGTATTGGATGATTGGCATGGGCTGAAAATTGATGCCAGCGCAGAAATGCGTACGTTTGTCCTTCATCCTGCTTCGCAAAAGCATTTGCCGCTTAATTGGATAGGTTACGATTCTATGGATCTTGTCGTAATTCGCGGCGTATCTCTGGCAGCAAACCGTATCTCGACGACACAACAGTCCGCACTACTCGATTGGGTTCGCAATGGAGGCACCCTGCTCATCTCGGGCGGGAGTAATGTACAGTACCTGCGAGACAGTTTTCTCGCCCCCTTGCTCCCCGTATACCTCGGTGAATTGCAAAAGGCATCCCATCTGCCTGAATCAATCGCCCGGTTAGGAGGACACTCGGATATCCCTATTAGCCTTATCGAATTCAAACTGCGAAACAACGCAGAGATTCTCAGCATCGGGAGCGGTACTGTCCTCGACAACAAAAGCTATCCGATATTCGCATCACGACGATCATTTGGCAGCGGGCAGATTGTTTGTTTGGCTTTCGATTTTAACGATTTTACTGCCTCCCAATCCTTGAAGAGTAAACCGCCGTGGGCGCAGTTCCTTACAACAATCGGCAAATCCCCAAAACATCTTGACGATCGTTATGAACCATACCGCAGAGACGCGGAAAAAATTCATGAGAAGTTGAAATTTCTGCCAACAGGGCGCGTGCCATTACTCCGAATGCTGTCTCTGTTCCTGTTAGCTTGTCTACTCGGTGTCGGCGGCTACACGTGGTGGGTGGGGAAATATGCCGAGCGAACAAAACACTATTGGTTTGGCAGTTTTCTAATCATAGTGTTTTTCTCTTGTGCTGCGGTACTCCCGAGACATGTTCTCTCGATTCCTGTCTCCGTTAGTCGTTACTCAATTATGTCGGTCTATTCGGAAGATTCTCGCGCTCACTTGCAAACTTATATCGGAGCAATCGCATCGGCCGACTCAACGTCATCATTCCTGTTGGACCGCGGGACACATGTGTCTCCCCTAACGCAAACATCTACGCCGCCGCTGCACCTGGTTGAATCGAAATCCGGACAGATTTGTGCAACAGACCTGAGCGCTTGGCAGACTCGATCATATAGCATTGAGTCGTTCTTTGACTTTCCGATTCCACCAAATAAGGCAGAATGGGCATTGGCGAAAAATCAAGACAAGAAGTTGACTCGGGTAAAGCATCATCTACCCGGCGTGCTTGAAAGTGCAGGAGTAGTGTACAATGGGAACTATGTGCATCTTGGGACGATAGATCCAAACACCTCTGTTACCCTAGAGGGTGACTTCGCGACAGCCAAACGTTTGCCCCCGCTTCAAGATCTGGATGGTAATCGAAAACTCTTTGCTCAAATCCTCGCAGGGGAAGGAATCTTGCAATATCTCGCCGAAGATGAAGTTCCGAAACTGGTCGGTTGGATGAACCGGTCGTTTTTGTCCATGAAGTTCGACCAGCCGGTAGAAGCGATTGATGAGACATTTGTAATCATCTATCTCGGAAGAAATGAAGCGTCATCGGAATTGTAAATCGTTATCGCCGCCATTTGCCTCACTTTCTATGATGCGCCCGATGCATACTCGTCGGGTAGTACATGGGAACCGCATAGACATTCCCAAAGACAATTCTACGCCGCATTGAGATTTACATCCTAGGCAACACCTAACCACACCCTTTCTTGACATGATGGAAACATTCGAATGGCAGTCAACGGCTCAACCAAACACGAACACTAATCGCGTTGCCCAAGAGTCCCCGCTGTTTCGCGGCACGCGTACGATATGAGGTGAATGGATGGACGTTATATGTCTTGGTATTTTCGTCGTTGATATGATTGGCCGCCCAATCGATCGATTTCCGGAACCTGGAAAATTGACGGTGTTTGACGAACTCGAAATGCACTCTGGCGGCGGCGCGAATAATACGGCTATCACCCTTGCCAAGCTGGGTGTCAATGTCGGAGCAATGGGTAGGATCGGCACAGATACCTTCGGCGACTTTGTGCTGCAGATTCTGGATGACAATCGAGTGGACACGCGCGCAATGATGCGCGATACCGATACTAACACGCCCGCCACTTTTGTCTCGGTCGCGTCCGACGGCGAGCGGAGTTTCCTGCACTACATGGGAACGAACCGTGTCTTGTCGGAAGACGATGTCAATTTGGATCTGATTCGGTCGTGCAAAATCTTGCATGTTGCGGGCTCCCTTGTAATGCCGAGACTGGATGGCGAACCTACGGCGCGCGTCCTACGCGAAGCCAAAGAATCGGGGGTGTTGACGAGTCTGGACACGGTATGGGACACGACGGGAAATTGGTTGGACGCATTGGAACCTTGTTTGCCTTACGTCGACATATTTTTACCTAGTATCGAAGAAGCGGAGCAACTCACAGGTCTCGATTCGCCGCCCGAGATCGCGAACTTCCTGATGGATTATGGAATTCAAACCGTCGGGTTGAAAATGGGAAAACGCGGAAGCTACGTTCGTACCTGCACGGAGGAAGTTCATTTTCCGTCCTATGAAGTTGACGTTGTTGATACCACAGGGGCGGGGGATGCATACGTCGCGGGATTCCTTGCAGGAACCGTGATGGGGTGGGGCTTGAAACGCACGTGTCAACTCGCCTCGGCGGCAGGCGCGGCATGCGTAACGGCAATCGGGACAACTGCGGGAATCAAGAACCTCGAAGAGACAATGGCGATTATTGGAGCATGAATTGGTAGGGACCTCCAGCTTGGGTCCGCCGACCGAATTGTCGTTCTCTCAGCAACTACGGTGTGCGTCGACCATCTTACGACTAACACATTGTCAGTATGTTTCGTGATAATCCTTATAGTTAATGCGTATTGACCCTTGCATCGGTTAATTCGCACCCAGTTGCAACTTTCTTCGCACTAACTTGATCTAGCGGTTTACTTTGACCTCCGCCCACCGGGTTGGCAGTTTGTCTCGCGAGGATACCGAAAACGGAGTAGGTTTCCAAGAAGGGTCCCACTCGGGCACAAGAGGAGTTGGAGTGAGGTTTACAAGACCGGTTCCATCCGCGTTCATCACATAGATGTCGGCGTAAATGGGATCGTTGAGCATCGTTCGCTCGAACACAATCCTTTTGCCATCCGGTGACCAACTCGGGAGCCAATTAGCACGTCCATCTTCAGTGAGTCTGACAGGATGCGTTCCGTCGGCATTCATTACAAAGATATCCAAGTTAGCGTTCCAGAGGTCTACACGGTCGACATTTGAAAATGCTGCGTAGGCAATTTTGTGTCCGTCCGGCGACCAATTAGGTGCGTTATTGTATGCGCGGGGATTTTGGGTAATATTGATCCGATTGGCGCCGTCGGCATCCATGACAAATATATCCGAATGATTTAGCACCCCTCCTGCGACTTGCCTTGACCAGTAGGCAATCTTCGTCCCGTCCGGTGACCACGTCGGGCAGGTATCGTCATCCAAGTGCAGTGTGAGGTTTTTGGGATTCTTCCCGTCGGCGCTCATTACATAGATTTCCAAATTCCCATCACGGTTGGACGTAAAAGCTATCTTCGTACCGTCAGGCGACCAAGCAGGCATGCCGTTATTTTTGTGACGTCCTTTGGTGAGATTCACGCGGTTCGCACCGTTTGCATCTATGACAAAAATGTCGGTGACATCACCGCGAAACCTTCCGAGACCGAATGAATACACGAGCTTCGCCCCGTCCGGCGCCCAAGAGGGATTATAGCCTCGAGTAAGTTTTTTCAGATTTGTCCCATCAGTGTCTATGGTGTAAATATTCCCCATTGAATTGAAAGCAATCGTGTCCGCAACCGCCCGTACCAAATCCAAGGACGTGAATAACACACCGATAATCAAAACGAAGAGAATGTTCTTTAATGATAAGGAGAGTCTTTCTAATCGATAGGATTTCATTTCTCGTTTGTTACGCCTCCGTAGCTAGTGATTTTGTTTCACCGTTCCCCATATGACGGACAATTTGCCTCGTGATGATACCGAAAACTGAGTAGGTTTCCAAGAAGGGTGGAACTCACCCACACCAGGGGTTTGGGTGAGGTTTGCAAGACCAGTTCCATCCGCGTTCATCACATAGATGTCGCAGTCAGTGATATCGTCGTGCAGAGCTCGCACAAAGAGAATCTTTTTGCCATTGGATGTCCAACTTGGGGCCCAATTGAAACGTGCATCTTCGGTGAGCCTGACGGGATTAGTTCCGTCGGCATTCATCACAAAGATGTCCAGGTCAGAATTCCAGAGATCTACCCGATTGACGTTTCGCACTGCCGCAAAGGCGATTTTGCTTCCGTCCGGCGACCAACTGGGCGTCCTATTGGAGGCACGGGAATTTTGGGTAATATTAGTCCGATTGGCGCCGTCGGCATCCATGACAAATATATCCGAATGATTTCGCATGCCTTCGGCGACTTGACTTGACCAAAAGGCAATTTTCCTCCCGTCCGGTGACCAAGTCGGCCAAGAATCGCTATCTAGGTGCAGCGTAAGGTTTTTTGAATTCTTTCCGTCGGCGTTCATCACATAAATTTCGAAATTCTCATCACGGTTGGACCTAAAGGCTATCGTAATACCGTCTGGGGACCAAGCAGGCCCCGAGTTACCTTTGTGCCGTCCTTTGGTGAGATTCACGCGGTTCGCACCGTTTGCATCCATGATGTAAATGTCGTCGGGGTCACCGCGAAACCTGCCGAGACCGAAGGAATACACGATCTTTGTCCCATCCGGCGACCAAGAGGGGCTGCTGCCCCGAGTAAGTTTAATGAGATCTGTCCCATCAGCGTTCATGGTGTAGATATTTCCATTTGAATTGAAAGCAATCGTGTCCGCAACGGCACGTACCGGGTTTAATGACGCGAACAACAAACCGATCACCAAAAAATACAAACTGTTCTTGAGGATGGGAAAAGTCGCCTTAATGGATTCGAGTTTCATTTTTCGCGAATAATGCCTCCATCTTTTTCCAGTGTGCAGGAAATCCCGAGAAAATAGTGCTGTTCGCCTTTCCAATGACAACAAGATCCTTCGAGGCACCATGAGGACTTGGCGTTTGGAGCAGTAAGCAACCTCATTGTCAGAGCGGTCGTATTCACCAATGCCACTGTTGCAAATGCGCTGCGGCTGCCCACCATACCCTCTTCATGGAGAAGGAAGTGCGATACTTTCCGCTTTGCCAACTCCAAATCTTACACTCTAAAATCGACGTTTTACTGAGCCTTTAATAATTTACATCTTCTAAAAACTTTATAAAGTCTTTCTTCTTCGCATTGGCGCACAACGCTATCACATCAAACGATCTGGCTCTCAAAGTTTGATGTATTTGTCCTTTCCCGGTCGTGGAGTTTTATTGAGGTAAGTGCAACTCACCGAAAACTGGACGACGTTTTCTTAAGCCTACCCCAGATTGTAGCTGTTTTGGAAGTCGGGGACACAGCTAGTCCTACCGGGCTATAGTCAGGCTGGTAATAGACATCTTTCCAAAATAGATCCATGTAGTTACAGTAATCTTAGAGATTAGAATAACTACACCGTTTGGCAACTTGTCGAGCAATATCTCAGGTTCACAATGGCAGCAATCACATTCCACGTTTTCCCATAGTTGCGATGTTTGCCTCGATAGATGTCTTTGGTAATGCGAAAAATCTTACACCGTCTAACGATGTGCTCAATGGCAACTCTTTGGGTTGCCAACCGTCGGTTGAATTGCTTCGCCTCCCGAGTCAAAGGCTTGCTCTGATATGCCTTGATGGGCGTTGAACTGTTGGCATACCGTTTGGCTATCCCCTGATAACCACTGTCAGCCAACTTCTCAGTGTCAGGAGAAATCGCTACACGGCTTTCCTTCAGGATTCTAAAATCGTGTACACTCCCTTTGCGGCAAACAACCGATAATAGTTCTAACATCGCCAAACATGCAATCAATTGAACTTTTATGGGTTTTTTTTACCGCTGTAGTAGGCACGCTGTCTTCTTGTTGGACGTTCAATCGGTTGCTCGGTGGCATCAATGATGATGGTTTGGAGATTGCTCTCTAATAAGTGCTTTCGGTTCTTCAGCGAAAGCACCTTAACTAACACATCAAGTATCTGATGATAGAGTTTGTTTGCATAAGATTCACTGATACCAAACTCCATGCCTAATCTGGCAAAGGTTGGATAGTGGCGCATATAGGTGAATGTCAACAGAAGGCGATCGGTCAATGCCACCTCCGATTTCTTTCCTCGTTTCTTCATCGGTCGTTCTTCTCGAAGGTTTTCGAGGTAAGCAGCCACACGCTCCAAAATAAGGTTGAAAGCTGCCTTGTCAATACCAACCGCTCGCAGAAATTGATCATCTGACAACTTTACTGCTTTTTCAAATTGACTCATGGGTATCCTTTCTACAACAGAAGATGTTGAAAGGATATAACGGAGAATCAAGCCAAATGGGTGCTTATTTTGGAAAGATGTCTATTATAAATGGGGCGATCAATTTCATGGTCAGATACCGAAGCGCTATGTGGAATTGCCGCAGATTTGCACGCAAGCGAAAACGTTGTCAGCCGAGATCGTTGAAAGTGACGATTTCGTAGCCGTGCGGCAAGATTTTACATGGACGGTTGCACGCCCTCCTTACAAACCGGGGTCGCGCTGGGAGCAGTGGCTCGTTTTTCCCGATGGCGCCCGCTGGTTCTTTGCTTACGACAAGGTCACAAGCGTCAACACGGTAGACGCGCTTATGCTGCGGATCGACATGCCGGGGCACATCAAGCACAAACGCGCGGACACTTTCGAGCAGGTCTATCTAAGCTATCACGACCGCATCCCCTCGCAGAGCTTTCTTGAGAACTTTCCTCCCGATGCACGCTTCCTGTATCAGAGGACTGATGATAATGTGCCGCAGCGGTTCATTCGAGCTTACCAGTTGCGTAATGGTCTTTGGCTGGCGGGGATGACGCTGGAACCTTCCATCGTGTATGAGGCGTGGTGCCATCAGCGAGATTACGTCTGCATGATACAAGAGATTGGGGGCAAGCGGGTGGAAGCCGGTGAGAGTTTTGGGGCGGTGCATCTCGTCGGTTGGTTTGACGACATCTCCGAGATGGTGCAGATATTTGATACTTACAAAGGTACAACAGCTTTGCACGTCGCGGATTCCCAATGGCGTTTGGAGCGCTGACTAACCACGTAAATGGTTCAAATTTCGGCAACGATTGCCACGCTTTTCATTATTGGAGTTGCTAACATCGGCATGACAAAAAGTAGCGATCTAGGGAGGAACGGGAGCATCCCTTTAACAACTGCGAAATTCCTTCGGGATACGATGCCTGAACTGGAGAATTGGAGATGGCCTCCTGGCGGTCACTATCTGATTGCCGTCCGCAATACCGGGAAAACGCCCATGGAGGTAACGGACATCCACCTTGACGCGGTGTCGGTAATCGATGGGCTAAAAACGCAGGGAGACCTCAAGTCGACTAGCATTTGGCATGGGGAAGACGTAGCCAAACCATCAGCGCCAACACGCACCTTGAGGGATGCCGGTGAACCAATCTGGTACAAGATTAGGCCGGCTTCCATAGGTCCCGGTACATTGGGATTCGTCCTGATTCGGACACGGCGCGTTCCGGGTCATCCAGTCAAAATCAGTGTTATCGACAATAAGGACGCCGCATATACCGCAGTCGTTGCGCCGGAAGAACCAAAGGCGCGGATTGCGTATGTGGGTTTCGGTGCAAGCTGCGAGCGGATGACTGTCTTTGTCCGGAAACTGACGCCCGATGATTTGACACTAGACAGGGTATTCCTTGACGAGATTGATATCACCGCTCAATGTAAGTTCGCATCGCAAGACTTTTGGAACGATATTGGGATTCTGACGGTTGCCTTGGAGACACCGCTCAAAGAGGGATCGCATCACCTGCTGCGGCTAACCACAAATCAGGGCGTTGAGATTGTGGACATGGTCAGGGCAAAAAAAGACTTCCTTCCGGTTGGCGTTTACGGTTGGAGTTCCAAGGGAGCGACAGCTGTTGAACGCATGTATGACTTCTACCGCTCACTGAAGGCACACCACTTCAACACAGGCTTAGTCTTTGTCTGGCCGAAAGACAGCGCTATGCGAAATTCGGTTGAGGGGCGGGAGCTGGCTAGACGCAACGATATCATGCTGCTTGACGCGGACGACAAGCACTGGTACGTGCGAGACGAGATTGACATCTGGGAGGGAGTTCATCTCGACAATTTTCCCGAGTCAAAACGCCTGGGGTGCATGGCGCAGACCGATGTCATTGAGTTGATGGAGGAAAAGCTAAGCGAAGACGCCGCCTCGCTCGGTTGGCTTCAACTTGACGGTTGGGGACATCCCGCAAATTACTTTATCCATGCTAGAGGCGCAGATATTCCCTCTAGCGGAGATTATGCGGGTCAAGGCTCAAAACAGCCTATCGCCGTTTACGATGCAGTGAACGCCTTGCGCTGGGCAGCCATGCCGGGAGGGTTCAACACGCTTATCTATGCGGCGTGGGAAAAGAGCATCGGTATACCGCGCTTCCCCACACCGCAGGAAGAAAAGATGATGGCGTACTACTGCTTGGCTTCCGGCGGCAAGGGGCTATGTTACTACACTTACGATGATTCAAAACCGGGTGGTTCGGGAGACCACGGCGTTGAGGCGAATCCAACCCTATTAGAAGCGATAGGACAGATTAATCTAACTGTGCACACGTTAATGCCGTTGTTGTTGGGTGCGTATCCATGCGATAATATAGTTCGGCAACACAGCGTGGACATGGCAACAAACTCCGACGTGTTGTGGCATCGGACGCTGCTGTGTGCGGATGGCACAGTATTACTTATTCTGGTGAATCATGATTTCACCTCTGAGGTGGAAGAATTTTCAAGTACGCCACTGAAAGATGTTCGACTTGAACTCCATTTGCCGCCGTGGGGACATCATGAAGCAGCACTAGCCGCAGATGGTAACGGGATTCGACAGCTTGAGTTCTCGGCCGATGACGGTAACCACTCAATGGCTCTCAATCTTCCCGAACTGAAAACGGCGGAATTGATCGTGATTGGAACGCTTAGAGTCGGCGCGGAACTCAGTAAGCGTTTCGGAATTTTGCAAGACCTTGCGAACCAGCGAACCGAACAATTGACCGCCGGACTTGAAGCCGAAAGAGTGGAACTTAATCAAAGACGAGCAACCCTTCGAGAACGCGGAATACTGCTCGAATCCGGATGCGAGATTGGAGACGGCAGAGATCTTGCCGACTGGCGGGAGGAGGGAGATTGGCCAAGGGTAAGCCATCCGGATAGTGAGGAAAAGCGAAACGGCGACTATTCTCTTCGGGTAACTGAACGTAAACAGTATTCACTTCCCGTGGATATACCTGGCGGGATAAGATGCCGGCTCGAGTTCTATGTCAAATTTTCGGAGATAGGGGGCAATGAAGCGATACAGACCGCAATTGAATATCTGGATGAGAATGGCACGATTATCGATACCACGTCAGCCACCCAACCGGCGTCCGCCAGTGACTGGAAGCTTGTAACGTGTGAGAGCATTGCCCCGCCGGGCGCCTCGCACGCTCGGATAAGGTTTCAAAAGGAAGATGCCACCGGTAGTGCTTGGGTGGACGACGTGCGCCTTATGGATGCGTCCTATCAAGAGCGGCGGTGATTATTTTCCGGTTGACTGCCGAACCAATTAAAATGATAATATCGGACGCCATCAGATTTCCCAACTGTCGTGACTTAAAAGGAGAGGATCATGCAGAGCTATACTTCCCGATTCGCTCTAGCTGTGCTGATTAGTTTTGTCGTACTTGGTTGTGGGTCATCGTCGCAAAACCGAAAGTATTATATTGCAGAATTTCCAGCGTCGTCGGAAGCTGCTAAGACTTTGTCAACCTCTACAACCGTTTCAAACGCGTCGTCGGCATCAGTTCCGACCAAGAGAGTTTACACGGACTTGCGCGAGCGGATGTGGCTGGATCGGCTCTTCAGGACGAAGCCCCTGCGTCAGTTGAAAAGCTTGAATGAACTTGAAGCGGTCCTGGTAAAAGAGTATCCCCGCTTAACTGGAGGACTGCGGAAGCAGCAGAAAACAGAAAATCCCGATACCGCACTGATTCCAAAGAACTACAGCGTTGCCGTCATTACACATTGCGACATAGAGGTGTTGAAAGCCTTTATTGACGCGGGCTGGTGGTCGCTTGTGCTGTTGGAGTCAAACCCATGGTTGGTCGTTGGCTATGACGATTCCGGGCACATCATTCTAGAAGATCCGCGAGGACGCAACACAAACATAAAGACCGAGTCCGATTTTGAGCGCCTATGGCGGCGCCCATCCCGAACTCAATGTATGCTCATCCAACTTGAGAAACTCGATAAATTCACGGTGCGACGCAAGTTGAGAGGTCATCTTTCCCCCGATAAGATTAGCAAGATTCACGTGCGAACACCGGCAAGAACGGCAATGCCTCGCAAATGTTAGGACGTCTCATTTTCCGCAGTCCCCCACGATAACTAGAGGTTTAAGCAAGAGGAGGCAACTTTCGTGAGCATCTCAGGCAACGAAACCGAATCACCAGCCGAAACGGGTGAACAACCGTGGTTCCGCCGAATGTTGGTCGGTCTGGAATACGGTCCTACCGGCGCAAACGATGGCGACGATGTGTACATGGCTGGTATCACTGGACGGGAAATCATTGACAATGTGCGGCGGGCCAATGCCGAATATATCATTGTATTCATGAAAGACCATGACTTTGCATATTACAACTCCAAAGCGGGAATAAAAGCGCCGAACCTCGGGGAGAGAGATTTACTCCAAGAGTGCATCGACGAAGCCAAAGACCACGAAATTGCGGTGGCAGCCTATCTCCAGATTCAGTATGACAACTCTTCGTGGCACGCTCATCCCGAATGGCGTATGAAGGACAGCAAGGGGCAGGATATCCCGAGCCGTCTCTGCTATAACTCCGGATACTTGGAAGATCGAAAAGTGTTCGCCGCGGAGATGATGGAATATGAGATTGTAGGGTTCCATTTCGATATGCTCGATTTCGGGTTCGGCTCGCCCATCGGGTGCTGGTGCAACTGCTGCCGGATACAATTCAGGGCGACCCATGGCATTGAAATGCCAGATGGCGTCACTTGGGACGAAGCTTGGGATAAGATGCTCGAATTTCGGTGCAACTCCAATGCGAACTTTTGCCAAGAATTGGAGGCTTTCGTCAAAAATCAGAACCCGGAATTAAGCGTCGATTTCAACTATCACGGCTATCCTCCCTTCTCGTGGGAGGCGGGTGAGCTGCCGGTGCAACACGCACAGAGCGGCGACTTTGTGACTGCGGAAGGATTGCCGTGGGCATTCGGAAACACGAACCCCAGCCTGCTTTCACTCTTCATGCTTGGCGCCAAACCGGAGGGACCGGTGCAAGGAGTTACCTCTCGCTTCGTTTACAACTACCACGATTACACCGTGCGGCCAGCCGCGGACATGACGTGGGAAGTCTTGACCTACCTTGCCCATGGATGCCAGTGCACCATCGTAGACAAAGCCGACTACGATGGATGCTTGGCACCGGTCGCTTTTGAGCGAATCGGCGAGGCGTTCAGCGAAGGGCGACAGAAGCGCGAGTATTTTGGCTATCCCGCATTACCGGAGGTGGGGTTGTACTATTCCTCCCGCAGTCGCAATTGGTACGGGCGCGAAGATGGGCCCAAGTATTTTTCGGCTTTCGTCGGGGCGCACAAGGCGCTGCTTCAGTCGCACATAGCCATGAGCATCATTATGGACGAGAATGTTTCGGCGGAGCGGCTGCGAGAGTTTCCCGTGGTTTTTGTACCCAATGCCTCCATCTTGACGGAGCGAGAGGTGGGGTTATTCCGTGACTATGTGGCGGATGGGGGAAACCTGATTGCAACCGCGATGACGGGAATGTGCGATTCTCATGGCAAATTGAGGGACACTTGTGATCTTGCCGAGTTTCTTGGACTGCAATCCGTCAAGGCGTTTACCGACCACCGAGATAACTACCTGCGTTTTCCGTCAAACCCAAATAGTAGCGAAGCAGCGTCGCTTGTGGATGGGCTGCCAACCGACCACTTCATCTTGACGCATGGACCGATCGTCGAAGTGGAGACGAGTTCAGCACAGGCTTACGGCGAGGTGCTCGCCGCCCACCGTTCCGTCGAAGGTGTAGACAACCCTTGGCGTGATCACATGTCCGCCGGACACGTGATTGGCCCGGCGATAACTCTCAACGAATACGGTAAAGGTAAAGCCGCCTTTGTCGCCTGTTGTGTGGATGCCGCCTGGGGGGAGTCGTATAGAATGCCTGAACACCGCGACGCTATCCGGAACTTGGTGCGTTATCTAAATCCGGATCCGGAAGTGCTCATTCAGGCGCCGCTAAACGTCGAGACCGTCGTGACAGAGGATATGGATCGCCAACGCCTATTGGTGCATTTCGTTGCTTTCTGGGGTACGGCAACTTCAGCAATGGGAAGACAGGGGCAAGGACGAATGGTATTGCCGCCGCTGATGGAGGAAACTTTTGGTTACACGGCTGAGATTACGGTAAAAAGACCGTTTTCGAAGGCTAGCGGCGAAAGTGCGGATTCCACTGTTTCTGTGACAGGTAATACTGTGACGCTTCAGACTTCGCAGATTCACGAAGTGTTAATCATTGAGTTGTAGGGATATTTCACCGTCGGGCGATTGGGTTTGCGTAAGTAACATAATGATTTCCCCACCGAGTCAAAAATCCATAGACAACCGCATAGATTTTGTGGCAGAATCTTGGTCATAATTTCATCAGAAAGGCAACGCATATGGTTGACCTAAAATCAAAAGCGCAAGAGGTTAAGGATCACGGTTACTGTGTCATTGAATCGGCATACGACGACCGGGAGTGCGAAGGGATGCGATCTATTTTCGACGCGCTATGCGTGAAAAAGGGAGGGCTTTCTGCCGATCAGCCCTCGGTCGGCTTTCATCCGCTCCTCGAATGGGGACCCGAGATGGCACCCTATTACGCAAAGTCGGTTCTCGTGGACGCGATGGAAGAGGTGCTGCAGGACGATGTTCGGCTCTCGCACAGCGGAGCAGCAGTTTTTGACAACTCGTTCACCAAGCCCTATCTTACGCAATGGCATGTGCACTACGCTTGGGACGTTCCCGACGGGGGACTTCAACGCGACAATCCGGAGCGTATCCTGTGTAACATCTATGTAGACGGCTCCAGCCTTGATGTTGGTCCTCTTATCGTGTTTCCACGGCAGCTGAACGAATCTGTCGACCGCAAGGACGATGTGTCGGTCGATTGGGAGGGGCAGGACGTGGTAGAAGTGCCGCCCGGTGCCGCCGTAATTTTTGATACCGCCGTTTGGCATTGTTCGCAGCGCGGAAACGCCAAGGGCATACGCCGTATTTGGGGTGGGCATTATCAGGGCTGGAACAACCCTACGCCCCATCCCGAGGACAATACCTCCGACAATCCGACGCTAACCGGATTCCGAAATGAGTTGCCGCTCCTACGATCGCTGTTGGACGGACCGGAATAATCCTCCCCGAATCATGGTTTCTAGACCTGGGATTGATTTCGGGCGCAAATTGGGATGAATCGTACCCATCTGCAGCTACATATCTCGTTTTGGTAAAACCAATATTCATATATACACTTCTGTAGGTTCGGTTTCCTAACTGAACCGGCGCTTGTTCGGTCTCGTAGGTCCGGCTGGAACCCGCACCCAACGAAATACCTGAGAACATGAATAGAACTGACTAAGGAAAGGTGATAAGGATGATTGACCTAAAGTCGAAGGCGCGCGAGGTGAAAGAGCGCGGGTATTGTTTAATCGAGTCGGTTTACGACGACGAGGAATGCGAGCAGATTCGCACCATATTCAAAGGGCTGTGCGACGACAGAGGAGGGCTCTCAGAGGAACAAGCCAGCATGGGATTTCACCCGTTGTTGGAGTTAGGGCCGGAGATGGCGCCGTTCTTCGTGAAATCGATTTTAATCGATGCGATGGAGGAAGTGCTTCAAGACGATGTTCGCCTCGCGCATACCGGTGCGGCGGTCTTTAGCAACGCCCCTACTCAACCCATCCTAACTACATGGCATGACCACTACGCTTGGGAGATTCCGTCGGGAGGTTTGCAGCGCGAAAATCCCGAGCGGATTCTTTGCGGCATCTATATTGACGGATCCGACCGCGGCATTGGCCCCCTCATTGTGCTTCCGCGGCAGTTGAACGACCCAACTGACGCAAAAGGTGATGGGGACGCAGCGTGGGAAGGCGAAGAGGAAGTGATGATGTCGCCCGGAGACTCGGTTATCTTTGACACCGCTTTGTGGCACTGTTCTCGGAGAGGCACAAGCCGTGGACCGCGTCACATCTGGGGCGGACACTATCAGGGCTGGATCAACCCGACACCGCATCCCGAGGACAACACCGCCGACAACCCGATTGTCAACGAGCACAGAGCCAATTTACCTCTCTTACGCGCGATGCTGGACGGTCCTAACTGATTCCATTCCTGATATTTGCGGGTCATTATAGCCATTTAAATTCATTTTACGCATATTTTGATTGGATTTTACTCGATTTGATAATTGAAGATTGTTGCGACAAATCTGCTACCTGTAGGAGCGGCCTTCTGGTCGCGACCGCTTGTCGTGAACAGAATTACCTCCTACAAAAAACACGCAGCAAACTGCGTTACTACAAATTGCCCTGTCTAGTCCTAAATGTATATGTCTTAGTTGAAATGACTATAAAGACGTCAATCAAGACTTTCCAATGTAGAGCAGGAAATCTCTATCGCACTGGGATTTCTATCGCGTTCCTTATTCAGTCACTTAATCTATCCGTTCGCTTGATCCCCGCCTACGGGGACAGTGTGCAGAACAATAGCTATTATCGGTCTCTTACATCGGCGAATTGTCGATTCCAATTCGATCTTATAAGGAAGGAATTCCTATGCCGCGTTTTGGTTTAACCTTGCATCTAAAAGACGATCCGGAAGTCATCGAACAATACAAGACATACCATCGCAATGTTTGGCCCGAAGTGCTGAATAGCCTCCGGGAGGTTGGAATTACGCAGATGGATATCTACTTGCTCGGGAACCGGTTGTTTATGGCTATAGAAACCGTTGATGGTTTCGACCCCGAGCGCGACTTCCCACGTTACTTGGAGTTGCATCCTCGCTGCCGTGAGTGGGATGAACTCATGCGAAATTTTCAAGAGCGGGTGCCGGAAGCCAAACCGGGTGAGTGGTGGGCAACTATGGAACAGGTTTTTGAACTTTGAAAGTGAAGGAGGATGGGTTAAATTCGCATGGTTGCTGAATCGGCGATTGATGACGGGGTTCTGACGCGCGAGCAAATTGAATACTTTAAAACCAACGGTTACCTGATTCTGGAAGATTTCGTCGGAAGCGATGTTGTCCAAAGTTGGCGGGAACAGACTTGGAATCACCTTGATGCTGACCTATCAGATCCAAGCGGTTGGCCGGATCAGTTGGTTATTGACGGATTGAAGATTGAGCCCGAGTCACAGGTTTTCGGTCAACTCCCGCATGTCCGCGCAGTCGTGGATCAGCTTGGCGGCGGCATGTTCGACGGCGGCGGTGGACAGATGCTTACCAAGTGGCCCGAAAGGGAAAATGATACATGGCAAATACCGTCTGTTGGTCATATTGACGGATACGGGCCGAACGGGTGGAGTGGCGGATTTATGCTGGGCGCAACCACCTACATGTATGACGTTCAACCGAGCGGTGGGGCATTAATCTATTGGCCAAAGAGCCATCTGACAACACATACCTATTTCTTGGAACATCCAAGCCACATCGACGGCAGCTTTAAAGAGATTGAAGGTTGGGGCTGGGAAATCTTCTCCGACCGGTCGCCTGAACCTCCCCGCGAGTTTATCGCGAACGCGGGTGATGTCATGTTTTGGCACTGCTTCCTCTGCCATACCGGATCCCCAAATATCCAAGATCTTCCGCGATTCGGAGTTTTTTCGCGCTGGTCTTACCGTCAGAAGGAAGGGATGCGATTCGAAATCCCCAAAGATCTCTGGAAATATTGGACGATTTAAGCGACGTTGTAGTCATTCAACTATACACATTTTATGATTGCATCTTGATGAATGATGACGAAATGTATCATTAACCACAGAATCGGACGTTCCCTCGTAGCAATCAAGCGACTGAATAAGGAGTGCGATAGGATGTCCCGCTGTCAATTTGCGCACACCACAATCTAAATGAGGATTAAGTATTTAAATCGGTAATTCCCGTTTTCCCTAAACTCGGTAGGTGCGGTTTCCTAACCGCACCGATCATCGTTAGGATATTACCGAATTATTTTTTTAAACTTCATTCAGATTGTGGTACAGAAGAATGTCATAATCCACAAGCAGGTGTAATTATTGGTTGCAATGACCGTAACGCCCAGCTTCCGATTTCAATTTCTACCCGGTTTTCTAATTGCCGGTGTTACGGAAAAACGTGTTGATGGGCAAATTGGACTAGTGTATGTGATAACTGAAGAAACGTGCAAGACGATGTGCGTAGAGCTATACGTATTGAACAGTGGAGACGACATTCGATGTTGCTGAGCGAAGAGCAGATTCGACACTATGAAGATTGGGGCTATGTCGTGGCACGGAACGTATTGGGGGATGCGGAACTGGATCCCGTTCGCGGCGCATGTGCCGCAGCCGTAGACATTAAGGCGCACGAACTCTATGCCGAAAAAGAAATTGTTGACCTGTATAAGGGCGCGTCGTTCACACGCCGCTTGGTGAATATCTTCGAAGATGCCGGGACCGAGGCTTTCTCGTGGAATAACCAAGTTTTCAGCCGGGCAATTTACGACCTATTGATGGCACCCGCGGTGCTCGACGTGGCGGAATCACTGCTCGGTCCAGAATTGACAGTCAACGGAGACTACTGGGTGCGTCCAAAGTTGCCCGGTGGACGACTCACTACGCTCCCTTGGCACCAAGATAGCGGGTATTATGGGCCCGCATCGCTCGCCGTCCCCATTCTTAGCCTCTGGATTCCTTTGGTTGACGTTGATGAGAAGAACGGCTGTCTCAAGATCATTCCGGGGAGCAATAAATGGGGATTGCTTCCGAGTCAATCCAACGGAACTCACCTTGAGCCGACAGAAGACGTAGAAGCGCGCGGCAAACCTCGGACGCTGCCGATGCGAACTGGCGACATACTGGCGTTTGGGCAGTACACGTTTCACGCATCCGGGGAAAACTCAAGCGAAGAGGTGCGCTGGAGTATCGATCTCCGCTACAGTCCGACCGGATACGACATGGAGTGGCTGTTTGAACGATACCCCGGCTTTATAGCAAGAAGCAGGAAGAACCCGGACTCGGTCGAGTCGTGGGAGATGTGGCGGGAGTATCGTCAAAGCGGCAGGAACGTGACGGACGAACCGGTGCAAGTCTGACGATTCCGCCGATGAGGAGAATCCCCTTAACTTCAATCGGCTGCAGCGGCAGTTTGTTTGCGTTGCGCGTGAAGTTCGCGGACACCGTCGCCGTGTTGGCGCCAATACTTGTGAAGAATGCTGACGGTCGTTCCCAATGAGAACATACGGATTCCCATATCAAGCCACGGTGCCGCTTCCTCAAACGAGTTGATTTCAACAATTGGCTCGACGCCCCGATCCAACGCGGCGCGGTGCACATGCGTCTGTATCGCGCGGTCCTCGTCCGTGCCCCTCTTTTCCGGCTGCCCCATGCTCTGCCAATAATCGCCGGGTCCCCAGATGATTCCATCGATGCCTTCAACGTCAAGGATTGAGTTCAGGTTTTCGACGGCCTCGGCTTTCTCAATCATGAGGATAACCACGATCTCTCTCAACTGTTCAATATAGGCTTGTGTCCCTCCGTACCCGGGATAGAACGCCCGAACGAGCCGCACCGGATTCAATCCGTCATCCCCCGGCGTAGATGCTCGGATAATCCGAACGCATTCCTCAGCCTCGGCGCTATCGTGCACATCCACGAAGACTACGGCTTCAAATCCTGCGCCGATTGCCCTCTGGACGCGGAGTTCCTGCCCGGCGCTATCAATCTTGATGATTTTACCGAGGTTGTTCGCTTCCGCGGCGCGGCACAGGTTCTCAAAATCCAAGGTTTCGAGCGCTCCGTACTCTGCGACGACCTGCACCGTGTTCAGAGCGGTACAGCCGATCATATCAATCTCGTTGCCCCATGGACTATGCATGCGGGTGTCCAGCAAAAGTTCGTCCGAGTTAAAAATTTCCCTCACTCGATTTGATCTCATATCGGTTTTCTCCCAAGTTGAATTTCGCGGTATTCTGAAGGTGGTTGCGCGGTTCTCGAAGAAAGAGACAAACTATCCGACGCCAAATATCGTTGACTTGCCGCCTCCTCCGATGTATATTTTCAGGGGTGAACGACATTATATCATCTCTTGATATTTTTGTTAAGTGTTGTGAAGTACGCTTCTTATCTAGGAAGGCGTCATAGTACGGTGAGAGGATAACTATAGTTTATACACTGCGCTAGGTTCGGTTTCCTAACCGAACCGGTATTTACCAGTCTCGTGGGTGCGATCAAGTGACCGAATAGGGAACGCGATAGAATCCCTTTCCAACCGCACCTACCAAAATATGTGTAAATAGAAACGGAATTGACTATAGATGGCAAGAAACAGAAGAACGTCAAAACCAAACGGCAACGGGGCGACGCTCGGTTTTGAAGCCACGCTGTATCAAGCCGCGGACAAACTACGGAACAACCTTGATGCCGCGGATTACAAACACGTCGTATTGGGATTGATTTTCCTCAAGTACATCTCGGACCGCTTCGAGGAACGGCATGATTTTCTGCTGAGACAATCTGCTGACCCTCAAAGCGAATACTACATCAAAGACGAAACTTTCCACCTTGAAGTCGCCGAGGATCGCGATGAATACGTCGCGGAGAAAATCTTCTACGTACCACAGCAGGCTCGTTGGTCATATCTGCAGGACAATGCGAAGAATCCGAACATTGGCATACTCATCGATCACACCATGATGGAGATTGAGCATGAGAACCCGCGGCTCAAAGGTGTACTCCCCAAAAATTATGCCCGCCCCGGACTCGACAAACGCCGCCTTGGCGAACTGGTTGACCTCATCGGGACCATCGGTTTGGGAGAGGAAGAGAATCAATCCAAGGACATCTTGGGCAGGGTTTACGAATACTTCCTCTCGCAATTTGCCAGCGCGGAAGGCAAGAAAGGCGGTCAATTCTATACGCCGCGCTGCGTGGTTCAGGTGCTCGTAGAGATGTTGGCACCCTACAAAGGTCGGGTGTACGACCCGTGCTGCGGGTCGGGCGGCATGTTCGTCCAAAGTGAAGCCTTTGTTGAGGCGCACGGCGGGAGGCGCGATGACATCTCGATTTTCGGGCAGGAGTCCAACCCAACCACGTGGCAACTGGCGCAGATGAACCTCGCCATTCGCGGTATTGACGCCAATCTCGGAGATGAGCACGCCGACAGCTTTCACCGCGAACTTCACCCCGACCTGAAAGTTGATTACATCCTCGCCAATCCGCCGTTCAATAGTAAAGACTGGGGAGACGATCTATTGCGCGAGGACAGGCGATGGGTTTACGGGACGCCGCCAGCGGGAAACGCCAACTTTGCGTGGGTACAACACTTTATCTACCATCTCGCGCCGGACGGCATCGCCGGATTCGTGTTGGCAAACGGTTCGATGAGTACCAACACGTCCACTGAAGGCGAAATCCGCAAAAACATCATCGAAGCCGACTTGGTGGATTGCATGGTGGCGATGCCGGGGCAACTGTTTTATTCCACGCAGATCCCCGTGTGTCTCTGGTTTTTGGCGCGAAACAAGGAGGACGCCCGTTTCCGAAAACGGAGGAGAGAAACGCTATTCATTGACGCTCGGAAACTCGGCAGCATGATTGACCGAGTACACCGGGAACTGAGCGGAGAGGACCTAACCCGCATTGCCAGTGCCTATCACGCTTGGCGCGGCGATGAGGGAGCGGGTGAGTATTCGGACATACCGGGTTTCTGCAAAAGCGCCGCTTTAGAAGAGATAGGCGAGCACGGAAATGTCTTGACCCCCGGACGCTTCGTCGGCGCCGAGGTTCAGGACGACGATGACGAACCGTTTGAGGAGAAGATAGCCCATTTGACGGAACGGCTGGCGGATCAGATGGCGGAAGCAAGACGGCAGGACGAGGCTATCGCCGAGAGTCTGAAAATTGTCGGGTTTGGAGATAGTTCATGAGTTTCGGTGACGAAGAGATTAGACGCCAACTGCGCTTGGGGGAAGACAGCCGCTGCGAATTTAAGGAAATCAGGTTCGTCGGAAACATCCCCAAGGAACCTAAGCGTGACGACTTCGCGGACGAAATCGCGGCATTCGCCAACGCGGACGGCGGCGTGTTGTTGTGCAGCGTGACTGACGCCGGTGATGTGGTTGGCATGTCGCGCGAGCAGATGGACGAACTTGAGCGCCTCTTGGTCGAGGTCTGCACCGACACCATTAAACCCTCGATTCGGCCTGTCGTCCTACGCAAGGAATCGGATAAAGGACTCCTGTTCCTACTGGTTGAAATTCCACAAGGGCACGCCCAGCACGATAGCCCGGGCGGGAGTTTTCACCGAGTTGGAAGTTCAAAACGCCGCATGACGGGCGATGAGCGACTGCGTTTGGCACAGCGACGCGGACAAGCGCGTTTCTTGTGGTTCGACAAACAGCCGGTTGCGGGAACCGGTTTCGGAAGCTTGGATGAAGACCTCTGGAAACCCCTGCTGAGTGCCGAGGGCGCCGCCGACCCCGAATCCGCGCTTGACAAGATGGGCCTCCTGACGACCGACGAAAACGGCACAACGCGTGCAACGGTAGCGGGGGTGTTGTTGTGCGCCCGCTCTCCGGAGGAGTGGCTGCCAAACGCCTGCATCGCCGCAACCTGTTACCGTGGGAGCAACCGCGCATCGGGGCAAATTGACGCTCAGACGATTACCGGACCGTTGAACCGACAGATTGCCGAAGCGGTTGCCTTTGCCCTGCGCAACATGCGCGTGGGAGCCTACAAGAGCCCCGCTCGCACCAACCTGCCTCAATACAACGAGCAAGCGCTTTTTGAAGCGATTGTCAACGCCGTTGTGCACCGAGACTACTCAATTCGCGGCAGCAAGATTCGGCTCTCCATGTTTGCGGATCGGTTTGAACTCAACTCTCCCGGCGGTTTGCCAAATAACCTAACCATTGAAAGCATGGCTGACCGCCAATCAACGCGGAATGAAGGGCTGGCATCGGTGTTGGGACGAATGCCGGTGGCAGGTATAAGCGGTTCAGGTGAGCGGCAGTTTTTCATGGAGCGGCGCGGTGACGGTGTACCCATTATCTTACGTGAGACGAAAGCCTTAACCGGCAGACAGCCAGTCTATCGAATCGTTGATGGTTCAGATCTCTTTCTTACCATCCCCGCTGCTGTCACGCACCCGACACCGGCAAACGCTGCTATTGTGTGTCGGCACGAGGGGAACCTCTTGTTGGGAGTTAATCTGTTAGCGCTTTTTCCGAACAAGACATGGAAACAGAGTACTACGGACAGCAATGGGGAAGCACAAGTAGACTTCCATTCAACCCATCTTCCGATGACAGTGTTTGCCGCGGCGGACGGCTTCGGCGCGCACCTTGAAGAGGACTGGCTGCCCGCCAATGGGGCGCTCACAATTGAGATGCAGCGTCTGCCGGATGGCGGTTCGGTAATTTTTCCGGAAGCGACAGGCTGCCTTCCCAGTCTATCCGGGCGGTTGAACCCGATTAGGGATACGCATGATCGGACTTACCTTTACGCCTCCAATATTGCGGTCAATGAAGGGGAGCAGCAGCCGGTTCATTTCGTGCCCGGCGAGGATTTGCGACTCACGGATGCCGAAGGAAAAGAACTGCTTGTGAAAATCGTGGCTATCATTGGTCGTTCGGCACTGGTGGAGTATCAACCCTATTCTAAAGGAGAGGAAAAATGACAGTTAAAGCGTTAAAAGAACTACTAAACCAATATCCTGAAAATCTGCGCGTGGTTGTTGATGGCTACGAAGACGGCTATGATGACCTAGCACAAGAGCGCATTTCCGTCAGAAAGATTCAGTTGAATACCAAGACCAAAGATTGGGAAGGTCAGCACAGCGACTTTGACAGTTTGAATCAGGCAAAAGCCGACGCTGCCAAAACCGCTGAAGCCGTAGTTTTCCACCGTGCATCGTATTGATGGAGTTGAGCAGGAGCAAGTATGTGTAATGACCGGCGGAAAATGTCAGAAAGCGAATTGATTGGTATCAATCATGGGTTGAGATTCAAATTAGATTGATACATCTGTTTCCTCTAGCGATGGAGGAAAACGAATCCGACAAACCTGCGGGAGGCAGGTATTAATGTTTGACTTCCCCGATGCATGGAAAATCCAAACCATTGAAGATAGCATGGAAACAATCATTGATTATCGAGGTAAAACGCCACGCAAAACTAAACTCGGCATTCCACTAATTACAGCAAAGATTGTCAAGAATGGCAGCATCATGTCACCCAATGAGTTCATAGCGCCCGAAGATTATGACTCATGGATGCGTCGGGGAATGCCAAAAGTGGGTGATGTCGTCATGACAACGGAAGCACCTTTGGGTGAGATTGGGCAGCTTGATGATTGTAACGTCGCTCTTGGACAACGACTCATTACTTTTAGAGGTAAACCTGAGTTGTTAAACAACACCTACCTGAAATTTGCAATGCAATCGGCGTTTGTGCAGAATCAATTGAGAGCAAAATCCACTGGTACAACGGTGATTGGAGTTCGACAGAGTGAATTTAGAAAGGTTGAAATTCCACTTCCACCTCTTGTGGAACAACAGCACATCGGCCGCATCCTTGGAATGCTTGATGATAAAATCGAACTCAACCGGCAGATGAACGAGACGCTGGAGGCAACAGCAAGGGCAATCTTCAAGTCGTGGTTTGTGGACTTCGATCCTGTGCGGGCAAAGATGGCGGGACGGGAGCCCGTTGGCATGGATGCCGAAACCGCCGCTCTGTTTCCTTCTACTTTTCAAGATTCGCCGTTGGGGAAGATACCGGGGGAATGGGAAGTTGGCACACTCGGTGAGATTGCGCAAAATGTTCGGCTTAGTGCGAAGGTTAATGAAATAGACTCTGAAGACGTTTATATCGGATTAGAACATATGCCAAAGCGAAATATTGCTCTTACTGAATGGCAAGCCGCCAATGGAATTGGAAGCAATAAATCTCGTTTCAGAAAGGGTGAAATCCTCTTTGGGAAGCTTCGACCTTATTTTCATAAGGTTGGAGTTGCGCCGATCGACGGGATTTGCTCAACTGATATCCTTGTTATCCGACCAATTAAGCCAAAGTGGTTCGGTGTTGTTTTGGGAATCGTGTCTGCCGAAGAATTCGTTTCTTATACTGATTCTCACTCAACGGGTACAAGAATGCCACGGACAAATTGGGGAGACATGTCAAGGTACGAATTCGTGCGACCTCAAATTGAAATCGCGCAAAAATACAGTGACTTAATACAACCATTGATTGGAAGAATGATTGAAAATATCCATCAATCCCACACTCTCGCCAACATCCGAGATGTGTTGTTGCCGAAACTGTTGTCGGGGGAGATTCGTGTTGCTTGACTGTATTGATTTTCGCACAGGGCTTGAATATTTGCGATACGTTGTGTTTCAATGGGGTTGGAGGTAGACGATGCCGGAACATCCAAAGGTGTTCATTTCATATTCTCACGATTCTCCGGAGCATAAGCGGTGGGTGTCACGTCTTGCTTTAGCACTCCATCAAAATAATGTTAATGTGACACTCGACCAGTGGTACCTCATTCCGGGTCAAGAATGGAGACAGTTCATAGAAGATAATGTTAGGAACTCCGACAGAACATTGTTGATTTGTACACCTGATTACCTGAGAAAGGCAGACCATGGCGTCGGGGGAGTTGGCCTCGAGTGGCAGATTGTAACCGCCCACCTAGGTCAAGATCAGGGCGTTAACAAATTCATTCCGATAATTCGAGAGCCCTTACCGAAGGAGAATCTACCGTCTTACCTAAGAAACCTAGCTTATTTTGACTTTACCGATGAGACGCGATTTAATGAGAAACTTGGCGAATTGCTTCATTTGCTTGATTCTGAAGCTAAGGAACAGAGCGATTTATTGGCTGAAGCTTACTCTCAGGCGGTTAGACTTGCTCGTGAAGCGGATTTACTCGGATGGCGTCAACTTCTCAAAAGAATTAAACCACGTGTATTCAACTCCTTGGTACAATGGCGAGAGAAAGAGTTAGATCGGCAACGGCCACAAACCCAAGACCAATTAGTCGAGGTTATGGATAAGGCAATCGAGATCACTTCACCACTAATATCTGTCGCTTTGGTCGGAGTTGAATCTAGCCGAGAACAATTTAGAGATCAAAGATCTCTGCTTTACGAGTTGTTGAACATTTCGGGATGGAATACTGCTGGCATCAAAGTCTGGGTACATATTCCCAATGCTCTAGGGTACGTTTACCACAGTCTACACGGAAGTCTTAGCATTAATACAAATCAGTTAGATCTTGCTCTAAATCTTGCTTGTGTCAACATACCTTTTGCAAATGGATCAAGTTATCGTCCGCTATGGCAAACTGGAGAACTTAGGGGATATCCCGAATCGCTTGGAGGAAGTTGCTTAGACGGATGGAATTACTTAGCTAATCCCTACAATGACAAAAGAACAGGTTGGAATTGGCTGTCTCCGATTTTCAACAATGAATTAGAATATCGGACTTCACTGGTCGCATACTACATGGCACTGAATATCCATGAATTGGCAACAATAATCTCTTCGGGAAAATTCGCCACATTTGCTACGAGTTCCAATCCTTACTTCCAAATCCCGTTGACTTTTCTTTCCGAGGACTATAATACGACCCAGCGAGCGATTTCTCTGCTTATTCGAAATCCGGAAGTTCTTTCAAAATTGTGGATGAGTGTAAATGTGACATCTGAGCAAATGGAAAGTGCGTGGCCAGATTGGGTTCGTTTAGCTGAAAACGAGATAGTGAGATATCAATCACCATCGTTTCCGAGAGATCTTTTGCATCTTTCTGATATCTATCAACATCTCTTTGAAGGTTTGTAACCTTAGTTGTGAGTTGTGCGATTACCCCCAAAAACTAGACAGTAGATTAAGGTGGATTTCGTGCTGGCAAAACGGTCATGTTATGAGTCATACTACGGCTCAGCAATGCCAAGAACTACGAAAGGAGTTTGTATAGCATGGCTAGTAGAAAGCAGTATGATAACCGATTCAAAGCACAAGTGGCGATTGAGGCGATAAAGAACCAGCGCACCATGGCTCAGATTGCCAGTGACTACGAAGTCCACCCGAATCAGGTCAGCCAGTGGAAAAGACAGATTCTGGAGGAATCACCTCAACTGTTTGCAAACGGACGCACTCAAGCGACTTCTGACAACGACCGACTCATAGCCGAGCTCTACCGGCAAATCGGTCAATTGAAGGTAGAACTAGACTGGCTTCAAAAAAAAACTCAACGGCTCGGTTGAACAGAAGCGGCGGCTTATCAACCAAGAGAACGGTTCCCCCTCGGTTTTGAGGCAATGCGAACTGTTAGAGTTGCCACGCGCTTCGTATTACTATCAACCGGCAGTAGAGTCGCCGGAAAACCTGCTTTATATGCGTCTGATTGATGAACAGTACATGAAGACCCCGTTCTACGGTGTACCTCGAATGACGGACTGGCTTTGTTCCAAAGGCTACGTCGTCAATCGGAAACGGATTGCCAGGTTGATGCGACAGATGAACTTAGTTGCCATCTATCCCAAGCCGAAAACCTCTAAGAACGGTAAACCATCGAAAAAGTATCCTTATTTACTGAAGGATTCACGTATCACTAGACCGGACCAGGTGTGGGCAACTGATATCACCTATATCGGCTTGGACACCGGCTTTGTTTATCTAGTGGCTATTATGGATTGGTACTCTCGATATGTGTTATCATGGGAACTGTCAAATTCACTCGATGTTTTCTTTTGTCTATCGGCTCTGGAACGAGCGTTGAGTTGTTCTACGCCCTTGATTTTCAACAGCGATCAGGGTGCCCAATTCACGTCTGATGCCTTTACCACTCGGCTTGAATCGGCGAACATTCGCATCAGTTGGGCTGGAGCAGGCAGAGTGTTTGACAACATTTTCATTGAACGTCTCTGGTGGACAGTGAAATATGAACATGTGTATTTTCATTCTTATGACTCTGTTCACACGGCTTGGTGTGGCTTGAACAACTATTTCAAGTTTTATAATGAGGAGCGGCTTCATGGGTCGCTCAATAAAAGGACGCCTCACGAGGTGTATTTCCAACAACATTAGGCGTTGAAACGTAGCCGGATTGGATAGCCTTTACACCTTAATCTTCGTTCATAGCTGTCTAAACATTGGGGGTAACTGTATTGGTCCCAGCCCGGGAAAATTCAACCCAGGTTTTTGCATCCCACTTTACGCTCACGCCGAGGTTGTTGTCTAGGGGCGCCAAACAAAACCAACTAAAAACCTAGCGACAGGATTCCACCACAGTGACAACGAATTGCACTCTTGAATCAGTTCTGCTATATTGGGATTAATCTCATGAGATTTGCGCCGCGGAGAAGTGGAGAGTAAATTGGATCTGAGCACTGACACAACCTATAAAATAAAGCCCGCCGGTCGACACATTCTGACGATTGGCCGCGATTTGATTCAGGACAGTAATGCGGCAGTTGTTGAATTAGTCAAGAACGCTTATGACGCCGATTCTCCCGATGTAGAGATCGAGTTCATGATGTCTCCCCTTCACAGCGGATATACCATCGTCATCGCCGATCACGGTCACGGCATGTCAAGGGAAGATGTGGTCAACAAGTGGATGGTGCCATCAACTCAAGATAAATTTGACAGGCGGAAAAGTCTTTCCGGTAGGACGATGCAGGGAAGCAAAGGGGTAGGACGTTACGCGGCGTCCATTCTCGGTACAGATTTGCTTCTCGAAACTGTCAGCATCACAGGCGAAAAAACTACGGCGCACTTTGTGTGGAAAGATTTTGAATCCGCCGAGTATCTGGATGATGTACCGGTACGGGTTGAAACAGCAGAGGTTTCTGAGCCACCGGGAACAAGGCTGACCATCAACGGAGATGATGAATTCCTTGCCGAATGGGGCAAGAAAGGATTTGAGAAACTCCAATTTGAACTTAAGAAGTTGAAATCGCCCGTTAGCACAGTCTTCGGAAATGATGAATTCCACATAAACTTGAAGGTTACCGGTTTTCCCGGAGTGGAAAACACTGACGAAGTCATTGAACCCTATCTACTGTTCGATCTCTACGACTACAGAATTGCAGGTAAAATCGGCGCCGATGGCAAAGGTAAAATAACCTATTCATCGCAGAAAGCCCGTAACATCGCCGACGAACACTTAGACTTTGATATTAATGAGGAGGTCCCGTTCGATTTCGAAAAGTCTGTACGCTATGGGAATTTCGAGATTGATGTCCGAGCGTTCGACCGCGATAATGACGCCATTGAATCTCTCATTGGACGAGGCTTAAAAGAGGAATCGGGCAACTATGTCGGGAAAAATCAGGCGAGACAGCTTCTCAACGCTTACAATGGAATCGGTGTTTATCGAAACGGCTTCCGTATCAGACCATTGGGGGATGCCGACTTTGACTGGCTCAAACTGAACGCGCGGCGAATACGGAACTCGTCACTTCATCTTGGAAACAACCAGGTGATTGGATATGTGCACATTGAATCGGATTATTGGTCCGGCTTGGAGGAAAAAAGCGCTCGGGACGGGCTTAAAGAAAATGCGGCGTTTAATCGGCTGAAGGAAGTCACGCTGGCGGTCATCAGGCAACTGGAAAGAAGGCGTTTCGAATACAGAAGGAAGGCGGGGTTGAGTCGGCCTGCTGTCAAGGTGGAACGAGAACTGACACGCCTTTTTTCATTTGATGAACTGAAAGAGAATATACGGAAACAACTCAAAAGAACCGAAATCGAAGAAGCAACCGCCAATCAAATCATTGGACTCATCAGCCGGGAGGAAAAATCCAAAAACAAACTCGCCGATGAAATCCGCCAAGCTGTCGGGGTTTCTCAGGTGCAGGCGACCTTGGGGAAAATCCTCAATGTTATAGTCCATGAAGGCAGACAGCCGCTCAGCTACTTCCGACACAGCATACCTCATCTTAGACGCTGGCACGAATCTTTTCGGAAGAACAAAGATCCGGAAAAACTTGAAAAGTTGCTGTCGATTGCCGATGGGATTGAAGAAAATATGGAGTTCCTTGTGAAACTCTTCGGCAAACTGGACCCGCTGGTAGTAGAAAGGCGTGGCGTAAGAAAGCCACTGGAGCTAAAGAAAGCGATTCAGAGCACGCTATCTGTCTTTGAAAACGAAATGAAATCTCACAGTGTAACCGCGGAAGTTATAGGGCTCGACAACTTCAAATTCTCGGTGTGGCCTCAAGACATGTACGCAATCTTCACAAATCTTATCGACAACAGTCTTTACTGGATGAGCCAGAAAAAGGGCGCCATACGGCATATCTCTATCGAACTCCTGACTGACGGTAACTCCCTAATCCATATCGACTATCGGGACACGGGCCCGGGCATTGAACCGAGCCTCATAGAAAACGAGATTATCTTTGACCCACAATTTTCTACCAAACCAAACGGGACAGGGATTGGGTTGGCTATAGCCTCTGAAGCCGCAGAACGAAACGGCCTTGAGTTGAAAGCCTTTGAGTTTGAAAAGGGCGCTTATTTCAGACTTCAGCCTAAAATTGGGAGTAATGAATGAGCACATTACAGCTACTCATAGTGGAAGACGACGAGCAGGATCTTGAGCGCTGCAGGGTGGATGTTGAAAACTATAGGGACGACACGCGACGGAACATCGAAATAGTTGAATGTAAAACTTTTGACGAAGCGTTAGAAAAGTTGGACAACTCCTATGATGGTGCGATTATTGATTTGAAACTAACGTCCCAAGGCGTTGAAGGAATTGAGGTTATAAAAGAAATCAGAAAGTTATTTTTCCGAATCCCAATCTTCATTTTTACGGGGAACCCCGACATTCGGAATGAAAGCATTAAAGGAATTGAGGTGTTCCTGAAGGGAGAAACTCGATATTACAATCTTATAGACCAACTATGGGATACTTATGAGACAGGACTTACTCGGATGATGGGTGGAGCAGGGAGAATTGAGGAGTTGCTCGGTAAGGTTTTTCTCGAAAATCTTCTGCTACAAAGGGAAAGATGGGTTTCCTATGGCAAAGCAGATTTGGAACGAACTGAGAATGCACTCCTGCGCTATACGTTGGATCATCTACTTCAGCTTCTTGGGGAAGATAACAAACCGCGCTATCCCGAAGAGGTGTACATATATCCCCATTTGTCGAACAAAATAACCACCGGCAGTATCGTAAGAGAAAAAACAACCAATTCGCCATTTATAGTTCTGAGCCCAGCCTGTGACCTCGTTATCAGAAATGACGACGTATCCAAAACAGACCGAATCCTTATTGCCGAAATAGAGGAGGAATGTGATATTGTTGAGAACGCGCTGGATGGGTTTAGGAAACGAGACAGAATAAACAAGGAACTCGTTGCAGTTGCCAATAACAATCGCGAGATTTACTATCACTGGCTACCGAAAACAGATTTTTTTGACGGTGGATTTCTAAACTTCAGAAAAGTGAACGCGTTGACCAAAGACGAATTCGACGACAGCTTTGAACTCCCTGAAATTCAGATTTCATCTTCCTTTGTAAAGGATATCGTCGCACGTTTTTCTTCCTTCTATGCACGCCAAGGACAACCTGATATTGACAGCGCCGATTTTGTAAATCAATGGACCGCACCTCAAGGCGAAACACAGTAGAGCCTATGATGAATAGCATCACCGAATCTGACATTGAACAAGCCGCCTTGAATTGGATCGCGGGTATGGGGTATTCCGTCTTGCATGGTTCCGACATCTCCCCGGACGCTCCTGGTGCCGAGCGCTCAAGATACGAAGACGTTGTCCTAGAGCAGCGTGTGCGTGGTGCGGTTGCCCGACTGAATCCGAGCATCCCCGCCGAATCTCAAAAGGAAGCCGTTCAAAAGGTACTCTCTCCAATCTCCGCTTCATTGGTCCAAAACAATAGGATGTGTCACCTCATGCTGGTTGATGGCGTCGAAGTTGAATATCGGGACGCCGATGGTGCAATGCGCGGTGGGCGTGTGCAATTGGTGGATTTTGAGAACCCCGAAAACAACGACTGGTTGGCGGTTAATCAATTTGCGGTGAAGGGTGAAAGCCCACGCCGACCGGATATCGTGCTGTTTGTAAATGGACTCCCGTTAGGCGTAATTGAACTCAAAGACCCGACCGACGAGAACGCCACCGTGTGGTCGGCATTTCGCCAACTTCAGACCTACAAGCGGGAAATTCCGCGCCTTTTCACGTATAACGCGGCGCTTGTCATCTCTGACGGGGTGGAAGCTCGCGTTGGTTCTTTGACGGCTGATCGGGAACGGTTCATGCCGTGGCGGACCATCGAGGGAGAAACCGAAGCCGCATCAACCGATCTGGAACTTGAGGTGACAATTAAGGGACTCTTTGACAAGGAACGCTTTCTGAACTATCTAAGTCACTTCATTGTCTTTGAGGAAATGGGCGGCGATACGATTGCCAAGAAGATCGCCGGTTATCACCAATTCCACGCCGTGAGAGCCGCTGTCGATGCTACCGTGATGGCGTCGCACCCGGGCGGAGACAAACGCTGCGGCGTCATCTGGCACACGCAAGGCTCGGGCAAAAGCCTGACAATGGCATTCTACGCCGGAGGCATCATCCGGCGCCCGGAAATGCGAAACCCGACACTGGTCATCATCACCGATCGCAACGACTTGGACGACCAACTGTTCGGCACGTTCGCTCGCTGCAACCAACTGTTGCGGCAAAGACCGGAACAAGCCCGAGACAGGGAGCACCTGCGCGAACTCTTGAGAGTTGCTTCGGGCGGTGTGGTTTTTACCACGGTGCAAAAATTCTTTCCGGAGGGTGAAGAACTCCAATTCCCGGAACTATCCGATCGACGAAATATCGTTGCCATTGCGGACGAAGCCCACCGTAGCCAGTACGACTTTATTGACGGTTTCGCGCGCCACATGCGCGACGCGCTCCCGAACGCATCGTTTATCGGTTTCACCGGCACCCCGATTGAGGGAACAGACCGCAACACCCGAAACGTATTCGGAGACTACATCAGCATCTACGATATCCAACAAGCCGTCGATGACGGCGCCACTGTGCCCATCTACTACGAGAGCCGGCTTGCCAAAATTGAACTGGACGAGAACGAAAAGCCCAATGTTGATCCGGAGTTCGAGGAGGTGACTGAAGGAGAGGAGGAACGGCATAGAGAACGACTCAGATCGAAATGGGCTAGGCTTGAGGCGCTGGTCGGAACGGAGAAACGCTTGGCTCTGGTTGCCGATGACATCATCACGCATTTCGAAGAACGATTGGATGCGATGGACGGCAAGGCGATGGTGGTCTGCATGAGCCGCCGTATCTGCGTCGATCTCTACAACGCCATTGTGGAAAGGCGTCCGGAATGGCATGACGAGGATGACGTGCAGGGGATTATTAAGGTGGTGATGACGGGCGAAGCATCGGAAGATGAATCGTGGCAGCCTCATATTCGCAACAAAGCGCGGCGCGAAGCGTTGGCAGTTCGATTCAAGAATCCCGATGATCCGTTAAAATTTGTGATTGTCCGCGACATGTGGCTGACCGGATTCGACGCGCCAAGCCTTCACACGATGTATGTCGACAAGCCGATGCGAGGTCACACCCTGATGCAAGCCATCGCGCGCGTCAATCGCGTCTTCGGCGAAAAACCCGGCGGTCTGATTGTGGACTACATCGGGATCGGCTACCATCTAAAACAAGCTTTAACCGACTACACGGAAAGCGGCGGAAAAGGGGAACCCTCTATTGATAAAGCCGAAGCCATTGCCTTGATGATGGAAAAGCACGAAATCTGTTGCGGGCTGTTCCACGGTTTCGATTGGTCGTCTTGGGCTAGTGGAAACGCCGAGGAACGTCTCAGACTACTGCCCGCCGCTCAAGATCATGTCTTGGGCTTGGAGGATGGCAAAGCCCGCCTGCTGAATGAGGTCGCCGCGCTCTCCAAGGCCTTCTCTCTGGTCGTGCCTCACGAAAGAGCGATTGAAATCCGCGACGATGTCGCCTTTTTTCAAACGGTGCGAGGTGTTTTGGCAAAACTGACGGCTAGGGAGGAAACACAGTCCGAGGCGGCAGAGCTCGCAATCCAGCAGTTGGTATCTAGGGCTGTTGTTCCCGAGGGCGTGGTTGATATCTTTGCCGCCGCGGGATTGGAGAAGCCCGATATTTCAATTCTTTCCGACGAATTCCTCGCGGAAGTGCGCAATCTACCGCAAAGAAACTTGGCGGTTGAACTCTTGGACAAGCTGCTCAACGATGAAATTAAAACACAATCACGTAAGAACGTCGTCAGAGCGCGTTCATTTGCAGAGATGTTGGAACAATCCATTCGCGCCTATCAAAACCGGACGATAGAAGCCGCGCAGGTAATCGAGGAACTTATCCAAACGGCAAAAGAGTTGCGCGAAGCGGCTGAGCGCGGCGAAGAGTTGGGGCTTTCGAGCGATGAATTGGCGTTCTACGACGCGCTTGAAACCAACGATAGCGCCGTACAAGTGTTGGGAGATGAGACCTTGTGCACGATTGCGACCGAACTTGTGACAACTGTCCGCAATAACGTCACCATTGACTGGACGATGAAGGAGAGTGTCCGCGCCAACCTGCGTCGACTGGTGAAGCGAATTCTGCGAAGATACGGCTACCCGCCTGACAAGCAGGATAGAGCCGCCGAAACTGTCATAGAGCAAGCCGAAGTTTTGTCCGAGCGTTGGGCAGCGTAACGTGTTAATTTAGTCCTACATTATCAATCCCTACAGTCCAATCACTCCTACCATGAACCGCCGAACCTTCATTAAACTTTCCTCCCTCGCCCTCGCCGGAATCCTCACTCAATCATGCGACTCAACATCCGAGAAGCCCAACTCGCAGTTATATGACATATCAATCAATTCTGACATGGGGGCGGGACATCTGCTTTTGAATAGCGCCGCTATGCCGGCAGGGAACACGTTCTCTACCGAATATCTTATCGTGGGCGGCGGCATCTCCGGGTTATCGGCGGCATGCCAACTGCGGGACAGGGATTTCGTCTTGTGCGAACTGTCGGCGCGACTCGGCGGCACGTCAGCGAGCGAATCTCACGCCGGCGAAGTCTTTTCTCAAGGCGCGCATTACGATTTGGCTTACCCAAACTATTATGGGGGCGAGACCTTAAACTTCCTTGAAGAACTGGGGGTTATTCGTTACGATAATCTAGTTGATTCATGGAATTTTGTCGACCGTCAGTATCTGATTGATGTTCGGCGGGAAGGTCAAACCCTCACTTCGGAAGGAATGCGAGAGGATATTCTCGAACCGAGCCAACTCAGAACCGAATTCTTGGAACTTTTACTTCCCTATTTGGGGGAAATGAGGCAGCCGACGCGGATTATTAGGGAGGAGCTATGGACGCTTGACGAGATAAGTTTTCTTGACTTTCTTAAGCGTGCCTTGAGATTAAACTCGTCCTTTAAGCAAGGAGTGGATTACCAGATGAGGGATGACTACGGTGCCGACGCGGCAACGGTCTCTGCGCTCGCCGGAATCCACTACTACACCTGTAGACCTTACTACACCCAATCCGTGGAACTGTTTTCGCCGCCGGAGGGAAACGCATATTTTGTGGACAAAATGGCGGCGACCCTCCCCGGCGACAGGATTAAGACAAGTCACTTGGTGAAGAGTGTACAGAAGGGCGAAACCGGTTTTGAAGTGCTAGTAGTAAATATTGAGAACTCTCGGATTGACCGCTACCTTGCAAAGAATGTCATCTATGCAGGCGGTAAACACGCGCTGAAATACGTATTTCCATCCGACGCCCATCTTTTTCAAGACAACACATATGCACCGTGGCTGGTACTAAACATCGTCCTTAAAGACGATCTTCAATCGGAAGCGTTTTGGCAAAACGAACTCTTGGGCGAGGATTCGACCTACATGGGATTCGTGGATAGCGCCTCTCAATTTCGCGCGAGTGACGCTCGAGTGTTTACGGCATACTACTGCTTCCCTCCTGACCAGAGACCTTATCTAGCCAACATTCAGCGCAACGCCCAGGAGATTACCCGAGAGACGGTAAAGACGATTAACCAGTTCTTCGATCAAGATGTCGGTCCTCTCGTGGAGAAGGTTTTTTTCAAGGTGCTTGGACACGCGATGCCGGTTCCCAAACCTCATTACCTGTTCAGCGATAAGAATCTGCATCGGTCCGAACCCAATCTTGTCTATGCCGGAGTAGACAATAGCCGGTTGCCGCTGCTATTTGAAGCATTGGATAGCGGCATCCAAGCCGTGAAGGAGCTCGATAGGCTATGAATCATCGGCGGCGTTTCATTACAGATGATTTTTAATTTGTGCCGGCGCAGATTCAATGTCCCGCTGACGCTGCAAGCTTAACTCTTGCAACCCTGACAAGATTCGCATCGTTTCTTGGGCGGGAGGCAAAAAATGCTATGTCCGAATTGTAAACATGATTCGATCAAATCTATAGACGAGGACAAGCTATTCTGCTTGGACTGTGACTGGGATAATTTGTCCGAGGTATATGAAATTGAGTTGACGACGCCTGATGCGCCAGTCATGTCTAGTGTGACAGGAGGCATTCGACCTGCAGCCAATCTTTTGTCTTCACCGACGGAAGGCGATAGAACAGATGGTGTTCCCTACGGAAGTCCTATTCGCATAGAGGCGACGGAAGGTGAACGGTCAATCACGATACGGTTTTCCGCGCTGACCGTGAGTATCGAGTAGCGGTAAACCCTCTACGAGAATTTATGTTCTGCAGTTGCCGTGAGGGTAGATGTCAATTCATTCAGACTACGTTCCGATGGGGACAATTTGATTGCGGATTCTGCTTCCAAAGCAGTATATTGTATGCGTTCAAAATCAACAATCATGAGTAAACTGTTACTTCATCAACAAACAATAGGAGGATTTTTCGACTATGTCCAACGATAAACCTGAAGCATTGGAGGAATTTGAATACCAAGCGGAGATGAAGCAGCTTCTTCATCTTATCGTTCATTCTCTCTACAGCCATCGCGAAGTTTTTCTCCGCGAAGTGATTTCCAATGCTTCCGATGCTCTAAATCAAGTGCGTTTCAGACAGTTAACGGACAAGGATATTGTAAGTCCCGACGCGCCTTTGCGAATCAACATCAGTGTTGACTCGAAAGGACAAACCTTCTCGATTGCCGACACCGGCATCGGCATGACGAAGGAAGATCTCGTATCCAGAATCGGCACCATTGCAAGTTCCGGCACCGTGGCATTTTTGGAGCGATTGAAAGAGGAGGGCAAACCCTTCGACGCGAATCTGATCGGTCAATTCGGCATCGGTTTCTATTCCGTTTTTATGGTAACCGATCAGGTGGTCATCGAAACCCGTCACGCAGATTCGGGGTCAAAGGGGTATCGGTGGGAATCGACCGGCGAGAGCCAATTTACCGTTGAAGAATTTCCACGTGAGGAGCGAGGAACGACAATCTCGTTCAAACTTAAGGACGATGCGAAGGAGTTCAGTGAGGAACACCGAGTAAACGAGATAATCAAAAAATACTCCAACTTCGCCGATTTCCCGATTCATGTCAACGGCGAACAGGTCAACACCATAAGCGCGCTGTGGCAGAAAAACAAAAATGAAGTGACAGATGAAGAGCTAGAGGAATTTTATAAGTTCATATCCAACGACTTCAACTCGACACTTGGTCATCTGCATTTGGCTATTGAGGGGCAGGTAAATTTCAAGGCGATGGTTTTTGTGCCCGAAACCGCTCCCTTCAATTTTCTGAGGGGAGATGACCTGAAGTCGTTGCAACTCTACGCGAACAGGATCTTTATCCAGGACGACTGCAAGGAGCTACTTCCAGAGTATCTACGTTTCGTCGCGGGGGTCGTGGATACGGAAGATTTGCCGTTAAACGTATCTCGTGAAGTAACGCAATCAAGCCCGGTCATGGGAAAGATCAAAAATGTGCTTACGGGAAGAATTTTGTCGCTTCTTGAGGATTGGGCAAAGAATGACCAAGAAAAGTACGACACATTTTTCACGAACTTTGGGCTGTTGTTCAAAACCGGACTCAGCACAGACTTTGGAAACCGTGATCGGTTGATCGATCTCTTGCGGTTCGAATCCACAAAAACCGAAAAAGGAAAGTTCACGTCACTGAAGGACTACGCGGTTGGTATGCCGGAGGATCAAAAAGAGATTTACTATCTGACTGGGGAGAACAGAGCGGCGGTAGAACTGAATCCTAATCTGGAGTATTTCAGGAAAAGGGGAATCGAAGTCCTGTTTTTCATTGATCCGGCGGATATCTTCAATATTCCACAGTTGCATGAATACGACGAAAAACCGATAAAAGGAATTGAAACCGCAGGCCTCGACCTTAAGTCGGATGACGAGAGCGAGGGTGATAGCTTAACCGAGGATGAGTCCAAGTCGCTAATTTCGCTGTTCAAAGAAACGCTTGGTGACAAGGTAGAGGATGTGGTCGAATCCAAAAGGCTTGTCGATTCTGCGGCAACCCTCGTCGTCGGAGCCAGCGGAATAGATCGGCAGATGGAACGAATGATGAAGATGATGAACCAAGACATTCCTGACTCAAAGAAGATTCTTGAGATCAATCCCTCTCACCCGTTAATAAAGAACCTTGCTCATATTCACGAGAAAAAAGGTGATGAGTCGCTTCTCAAGAGTTGTGTGTTGCAGGTTTTTGGAGGGGCGCTTCTGATTGAAGGTAATATGGATTCTCCGACCGATTTTGTCGCACGAATGACCGAGATCATGGAACATGCTACTAGATAGAACCAATCGCATCCATGCAACTGTCGGCGATGGTATAAATTTCCAAGGTTCGTTTTATTTTTTAAATCGCCACGACGTTCCCGGTTTCTACCGATTCACGAACGGCATCTATCACTTTCATTTGGCGGACGCAGTTCTCGGGTGAAATACGGTGCGGTTGTCCCGTTGTCAAACAATCGCAGAGGTGCCTGAGTTGGTTCGTGAACTGAAACACCGGATCAAATTCGATGGATTCCAATCCATCAACCGTGTGTTTTTCGATTGACACGGCGCGGTCTTCATTGTTCCAGATTCTGTCCAAGCGCAACATCCCCTCTGTACCGCAGATTTCAGCGTATTGTGCGTTTGACGAATTGAAGCCGACGGAAATCTGCGCGGTTCGCGCGCCCGGGAAGGTAAGAAGGATATACATTGCATCATCAACTTCGATTCCCCACTGCTGAATCGCAAATGCCGTAACAGGCTCCGCATCAAAGACAAACCGCGCATGATGAATACAGTAGCACCCTAGGTCATAGATGCTTCCGCCGCCCTTTGCCTTGTTGAAACGCCAGTTCCTTTCCGGTGGGCGAGATTCAGGTCCTCCGCCCCTGCCCCCGGTGCAGAAGGTGCTGCGCACTGTTTTTACCTCTCCAATTTCTCCAGCGTCAATGAGTTCCTTCGCCTTTAGATGCATTGGATGATGTCGGAACTTGAAGGCTTCCGTAACAAGTATACCGTTTGCATTCGCGGCATTTACGAGTTGTTCTGCCTCCGCCGCATTCGATGTAAACGGCTTTTCACATATAATGGCTTTAACGCGGCGTGACTTGGCAATTTGAATGCCTGTTTCTGCATGAAACGCCCCCCAGTTGGCGACAATGGCGATATCGAGTTCTTCGCTAGCCAACATCTGATCGAGAGTACCGTAGAGACGCTTCACTCCAAATGCTTCGGCGTAACGATGTAAAGCCTCTTCGGAAATGTCACAGATGGCGGAGAGTTCGGCGCATTCAAGTTCTTTACACGCCCTGCCGTGCGCCTTTGCGATTCCGCCTGTTCCCACGATGCCGATCCGGTAAACCGTCACGGCAGAATTGTTAGACATGCCTTTCCCTTCATTAACCCTGTCCAGCTATTGTGCTAACGCTCGCCATTTCTTGAAGGATATCCTGTTAACGTGCCCCGAGATTCACCTAAAAAGCGGCTCGGCTATTTCAAGATGACCAGTCGCCGCGTCATCTCCTGCGCACGAGAGCCACCGCGTTCGGAAATTGTGAATGTGTAGTAATAGATACCGCTGGCGACTGGTTCACCCAATTCGTTACGGCCGTCCCAATATCCCGCGTTTGACCTGGTGGAATACAGTCCCGATGGTCTTTCTCCCAAGTCTAGTTCCCTCACTAAATCGCCGGATGTGTTGCGTATAGCGACCGAGACCTTCGCGGTGGCGCCAAGTGCGAATGGAAGCCAGGTTTCGGGATTGCCGGGATTCGGAAAACTCTGGTAAAGTTCTGTCTTGAGTCCACCGATGGTGACGGCCTTCAAGCCCTCGACTGTGATAATTGGCGAAAGGCTGACTCTGCCCAAGAGTCCTCTGTTCTCTAGATAGTACGAATAGGTCTTGAGAGGAGAGGTATCTTCGTCAAAAAAGACATAATCGCGTTCTGAATTACTGTATCCTCTGCCCTTTATCAATACTTCTACTGGACGGTCAATTGTCGACCGGAATGCGTCGATTAAGGGCTTAAATTCTCCGTCCGGAGTCTCGTTTCGGTAGATTCGCCATCCGAGATTACCGTACTCTCCCATTGTCGTCCAGTTGAGGCGAATCTGATTGAATTCTCGCGCACCCGTGAACGATGAGAACACGTTTGACGGAGGGAGGTTGTTGACGTAAACCCCGGTATGTTCCGGATTTGCCTGAAACATGCCCCACTCAACTTTCGCATCAGTGGATTGGCCTTCCAAATCCCATATATAGACCGATCCGGGGATAAACTCACCCTGACTAGGTGCCCGCAGAGAACCGATACAGATTTCCACATCCCCGTCGTTGTCAAGGTCACCGATAGCAGGTGAAGATTGGAGATTGCCCGTGGTAATGAGGGGCCAACCGTCAAGCTCAACACCGTCAGAACTAAAGGCGTGTAATTGCCCAAAGAAACTTCCCCAGTTGGTTGCAACGACGACCTCAACCTCGTCGTCACCGTTAATGTCTCCCAGCACGGGAATCGATGTAACCGTTGATCCGAAAATTGAGATTGGCCATCCCGCCGCCAGTGTGCCATCTTCATTCAAGGCGACAATGCTTGATGTGCCCAAATCGCCAGCGATGATTTCGAGTTCCCCATCTCCGTTCAAATCGCCGACTGCCGGCGCAGCATATGGTGTATATCCGATTCGCTGGGGCCATCCGTCGCGGACTTCGCCTTTTTGAGAGAGAACATAGATGCTTCCGTTCCTAAACATCAAAATAATTTCCAAAGTACCGTCGGAGTCGAGATCAGCCAATACCGGCGGCGCGTTAGCTCCGGTTCCCGGTCTTGGTTCAATGGGCCATCCCTCCAATGCGGTGCCATCGGATTCCCATGCGTAAACATTGGCTCCACTCGTGGTGACGACAAGCTCCAGCGAAGCGTCTCGGTTCAGGTCACCAACTGCCGCCGGGGTTAAGCCATAATCCTCTATTTCCTGTGGCCACCCGTCAAGATTGTCTCCGTCATGATGGAGTACATGCACGCCGTCTGTTTTGGTGACAATAATTATTTCCTTGTCAAAATCTTTGTCGAGATCGGCGAGGGTAGCCGCGGCAATAATGCGGCTCTTGAAGCGTTTCGGCCATTCCGAGTTGAAACGTGTGCCATCGCGGCGGAAAATGTAGACTCGCCTTTCGACCGGAAGCACAATTTCAAGGCTGCCATCTGCGTCTAGGTCGCCCACGGACGGCGTGGCTATCAACTCGCCGTCGGTTTCTTGTGGCCAACCGGTAACCGATGATCCGTCATGATTCCAAACTTGGAGCAATCCATCCTTTGAACCTACAATAATCTCGAGCGTGCCGTCTCCATCAAGGTCGACGAGCACCGGTGAGGAAAACACCTCGCTTTCAGTCTGAAATGGCCATCCCTCTTGGTCGGGAACTAATGTGGACTCTTGAGCAGTGGGAGTGAATTCTACTTCTTCAGAGAGTTCGCTTACATTTCCTGCCGAATCAAAAGCAACAACGACAACAAAGAGGGGCACATCATTTTCTGCTCCCGTTACTCGCAGAAAGGTCTCGTTTTGCACATCAAAGTGAGCAAAATACTCGCCGGGAGCACCACCAAACAGAATTATGTAACCTGCAACGTCCGGCTCCGGATTTGGGTTCCAGACCAGTCCAACGCTGCCATCTCCCGGCGTCACAATCAAGCCGGTAGGCGGCGTCGGTGAAGTGGTGTCTTCTCCTCCGGGATTTGCCGTTGGGATTACAATCAACGGCCTCGTCTTGGCACTCTCATTTCCGGCGGTGTTGAATGCGCTTAACGCGACAACGATGGGTACACCGTTCTGGAGGTCAGTTAACCTAAGGGTCTCGACATTTCCGAGATCAAACGTCCGGTCCGAGATGTGGAGTCTATACCCGGCGATGTTGGATTCGACATTTGCCATCCAGCTTAAACTCACCGCCCCGTCTTCTGAAACAGCGGTAAAGCCCTGTGGGACTGCAGGAACGTCCAATGATGCTAGAATGTTCAGTTGCCCCGCACCCCAGTAGCTGTCCCAGCCCGGATCTCCGCTATCCACGGCACGCTCCATCAGGAGGCGCTGCAAATCTACCACTGTTCTCGCGGGTTCCTGCTGAAGCAAAAGTGCCACCGCACCTGTAACATGAGCGGCGGCGACACTCGATCCCCGGAGTGCGATATGGCTTTGGTCTTCCAGAACCAATGGAGGGTATCCCCAACTCCGCCCGGCGAGCGCCGCAACTATCATCTCTCCCGGAGCGGCGAGATTCGGCTTCTCTTTCTCATCACGACTTGGTCCTACACTAGATATGCTAGAGATTTCTCCGACAGTTGCATCAACGGCTCTCAGAAAGCCAAACATATCCACCCAGTCGTTTCGCGTAACATAGGAGGTGACACTGATGACACCTCTTGCCGTTGACGGCATGCCGATGGTTTTATTGGCATCGCCCGGGATTAGCCATGGATCAGGGCTATCCGTTCTGAACCCGCCGTCGATTTCACTAGACAAGTAGTAGGCATCGAAAGGAACTCCTGGCCCGTCAAGTTCAATCGTCATCTCGTACCGATCAAGTGGCAAACCTATGTCACCACCATTCCACAGCCAAACGATGATAGATGCAAGATCCGGATAAACCGGATGCTGCTGCTGGGAATCGATAATCAACGTCGCACCTTCCCATGGCCCCTTCGGGATATCGAAATCATCCACCTGTCCGGGAGGAACCCACTCGAAATCAACGGTTTCTCCTGGATTGGTCCCGGGCACTTTCACCCGCACAGAGATGGATTCCTTGGATGAATACCAGATGATTGTATAGAGAGTGGCGTCGTTGAAATCCGGCACAGGAATTAGCTTTGGATAGTTTTCTCCTTCCGGAGGCACCAGAACTGCTCCGGCATGGATTGTACTTTCTCCCCTGTTCCCCGCGCTCGCGACAATCGCCCTGCCGGACGTTTCTTCAACAAGTTGGTTCAACCCCTGCTCCAATAGCGTTCGTCCATCGTGCGGGCCTATTTGGTATGCGAAGCTCATGTTCACAACTGCCGGTTTTCCAAGCGATTCCGCTTTTTCAAAGATATAGCGCGCCGCATCCAACACCTGATTCTCGAACAAGTGCGATTTAACTGCAATTATGTCAGCTTCCGGTGCCATTCCCACGAATCTTGGAGCGGAGCGTTGCACGCCCGTGCCCCTGCCGTTGCCGGCGGCTATTGAAGCGATATGGGTGCCGTGTCCGTCATAATCGTTCTGATTTGGAGTACCCTCGTTGATTTGCATCTGCGTCCATTCTGTTCCATAGCCAAAGTCTTGAGGGACTTGGCCGGCTGCTGTTTGCGTCTGATCCCAGATCCACAGGATTCTCGAACTTCCGTCCGGATTCTTAAAATCTTCGTGAGCCCAATCAATGCCCGAATCAATTATTCCGACGACGACATCCTTCCCGGTATAGGTGGGGTTACTTTTCCACACCTGACTTGCACCGGTAGCGAGAGCACTTCTATCCAGTGAAGGGGCAGCCAATTGAGCCCGACGGGCAGCATGAATATAGGTTACATTCCGCATCATCACGACTTCTGGAAGTAAATTAACAGGGAGCTCAGCTGTGACCAAGAAGCCGTGCGAATGATAGTTCAGTCGTATAACCGATTGTAAATCTACGCCGAGAGTGCGAAGAGTGTGCGGCGAGTCCGACATTAAAAGCATCGCCTTAATTACATCCGTGCCATACCGTTCAGAATACCGGATCAACGGGGAGGCATAGCCCTTCTGAATAGAGCCTGCGTGTCTCATCACAAGCGGCTTTAATAAGGTGTCTAGTTTGTGAAGCGATGTGTGGATCGCCGGATCATGAGAAGGCTGGGAAATACCCTCAAAACAGCAGGTTGTACCTACGATGATGGTGCAAAATATAAGCGTTAATTTTCGTGGCATAAGGAATCTTTCTCCGAGAAATTTATGTGGGACGCGCGACATTATCGTTTGATTGGACTAAGCAAGGCGATCACCAGAAATTATATCACACGCGCGCCAATCTATCAAGCGGTGTGATTGATGCCACTAAATCTTTGTGACAGGTTCCACTTGTATCCTTTCAATGACTCTACTCGGAATTCTCCAAAGGTCTTTCGTGACTTCCCGCAATGCCTGTGGTATAATGTTGTGAGACTTGGAGTCCACCTTAATACGTACAAAATACATACAAACCGAATTACTTAACCCTTATCAAAGAATTTGTATCCTACTCGTTCAATTCGAAGACTTGAACGAGACGCTTCATGCAAGCAAGAGGAGAGACTTAATGACAAATGAAACGACCGCAGGAGGAGGCGGGGTTGACAATAAAGACGACTCCGTCAATTTTTCTGCGGCGCCCGCTGACTTTATTCGACAGATAATCGAGGAGGACTTGAGAACCGATAAACACGGTGGTCGAGTGCATACGCGATTCCCGCCGGAACCGAACGGCTACATACACCTTGGCAGCGCGAAAGCTATTTGTATCAATTTCGGCATTGCCGAAGATTACAGTGGACTCTATAACCTACGATTCGATGACACCAATCCAATCAAGGAAGATGTCGAGTATGTGGAATCAATCAAAGAAGACATACAATGGATCGGTTTCGATTGGGAACAGCGGGAATTCTATGCGTCCGACTACTTTGCGCAACTCTATCAATATGCCGTACAGCTAATAAAAAAGGGCGTAGCCTATGTTTGTGACCTGACGGCGGAAGAAATAAGCTACGGAAAATATCGGGGTACGTTAACCGAACCGGGAGTGGATAGCCCATTTCGCGACCGCTCCATCGAAGAGAACCTAGACCTCTTCGAGCGCATGAGAGCAGGCGAGTTCGAAGAGGGTTCGCGCACGCTTCGAGCGAAAATCGATATGGCATCTCCGAACTTGGTTATGCGCGATCCCGTCATGTATCGCATCCTCTACGCGACACATCATAACACGGGCGATGAGTGGTGCATCTATCCCATGTACGACTTTACCCATTGTATTTCCGACTCGATCGAAGGCATTACACACTCTCTGTGTTCTCTTGAATTTGAAATCAATCGTCCTCTATATGACTGGTTCCTCGATCAGTTGGACATCTATCATCCGCAGCAGATTGAGTTTGCGAAGTTGTATCTCACCAACACCGTACTCGGCAAACGGAAGTTGATTCGGTTGGTGGAAGATGGGCACGTTAACGGGTGGGACGATCCCCGGATGCCCACGTTGGCGGGCTTGCGCCGTGGTGGCTATACCCCCGAGGCTATCCGAGATTTCTGTAGGCGGATTGGAATTGCAAAAGCCGATAATCTGGTCGAAATTTCTTTGCTGGAATACTGCCTTCGCCAAGACTTGAACCAACGAGCGCTGCGCGTCATGGCGGTGTTAGACCCGCTTAAAGTCATTATTGATAACTATCCCGAAGACAAAGTGGAATTACTGGAAGCCGAAAACAATCCCGAAGACGAGACGATGGGATCGCGTGAAATACCCTTCTCGCGAGAACTTTATATTGAACGCGAGGACTTCATGGAAGATCCGCCAAGGAAGTATTTCCGTCTCGCGCCGGGACGGGAGGTGCGTCTCAAACATGCTTATTACGTAAAATGCGATCGTGTGGTCAAGGATGAAAACACAGGCGAGATTGTCGAAGTCCACTGCACCTACGACCCAACCACGCGCGGAGGGTGGTCTGAAGACGGCCGGAAGGTGCGCGGCACGCTGCATTGGGTCTCTGCACGTCATGCGATTGAGGCTGAAGTACGCTTGTATGAACACCTGTTCACCAAGGAGAATCCTAACGACGTGGAGGAAGGACGCGAGTTTACAGATTATCTCAACCCCAATTCGCTGCAGATACTGAATTCCGCCAGGGTTGAGCCTAGCCTTGCGAGGGCGACACTTGGCGGCTACTACCAATTCCTTAGGAAAGGTTATTTCTGTGTAGATCCCGACTCTTCCGACAAGAAACTGGTGTTCAATCGAACGGTAACACTGCGAGACACTTGGGCAAAGATTCAAAAAACACAGAAGAACACTTCGTAACGCACAGATGATATAGGATTCCTATAGAAGAAAGGAGTTTATTTCAATTAATATGACGGGAGATTCAGGAGTCAGAGTGCGTTTTGCCCCCTCCCCGACCGGGTTCCTGCATATTGGTTCTGCGAGAACGGCGCTATTCAACTGGCTCTTTGCCAGACACCATGGCGGGACATTCATTCTTAGGATTGATGACACGGACGAACAGCGATCGACCGAGGAATCGATGCGGGAAATCTACGATTCGCTAAAGTGGCTAGGCTTGGAGTGGGACGAAGGCGAAACTGTTGGTGGTCCGCATTCGCCCTACGTTCAATCTGAACGAAGAGAAATCTACGAGAAGTATATGAGGCAACTGCTGGATAACGGCAACGCCTATCGCTGTTACTGCACGCCGGAAGAATTGGCGGAGATGCGCGAGCGAGCAAGAGCCGAAAAACGAGATCAAACGTATACGGGCAAATGCCGCAATCTTACACCCGCAGATTGTCGGAGATTGGAAGCGGAAGGACGCAGACCGGTTGTACGACTCAAAGTTCCTCCGGAACCGATTACGGTGGAAGACCTGATTTTGGGTGACATTCGAGTCGAAGCGGACGCGCTCCAAGATGAAGTGATTGTTAAATCGAACGGATCGCCACTGTACAATCTAACGTCGACCATCGATGATCTGGAAATGGGGATTACGCATATTATCCGAGGTGCCGACCACGTCAACAACATGCCAAAGCAGGCATTGATATGTCGGGCGCTGGGCATGCAGCCGCCTCAATTCGCGCATGTGCCACTCGTGCTCAATAGCGCAAAGGGTGAAAAACTCAGCAAGCGGCGTCACGGCGATCTTGTCTCTGTGGGAAAGTACCGGCAAGATGGGTATCTTCCGCAGGCAGTGATCAACTTTTTAGTGCGGCTTGGCTGGTCTTTTGATGATAAAACGGAAATCTTCTCGATTGACGAACTCATAGAAAAATTCGACTTGGGACGGGTTGGAAAGACCAACAGTGTCTTCGACATCCAGAAATTGCAATGGTTAAACGGACACTACATTATGGACATGGACATCGCGGCGCGAACCGATGCCGTGATTCCTTTTCTCCAAAAGGAGGGATTGTTATTGAAGACTAATCTTACGCCAGACCGCGAGGCTTGGCTAGAGAAAATTGTTGAATCGGTCGAAGATCGGTTGACGACGTTGGCGGACATCATCCCGCAGACGAGCTATTTCTTTGTTGACGATTTTGATTATGATCCGAAGGCAGTCAAGAAATGGTGGAAGAAGGACACGGTGCTTGGCATACTGGGTGGCTTGCGCGACGTGATGGCGTCCCTCAAGACGTTCAATCTTGAGGAGGTTGAATCCGCTATCTGGGAATATACGGACACTATCGACGTCAAGCGAGTTCAAGCTATGCAGCCCATGCGCATCGCCCTTACCGGGGTTTCTTTTGGACCAGGTCTATTTGAGATTATCACGCTATTGGGTAAAGAAAAGGTGATGCAAAGACTTGACCGGGCAATAAGTCATGTGAATGGAGGTGTGTGATGGAAGCGTGGATTCACCACATCATTGAAGGATTGCCTCTGTACGCTCTTTTCCTTGTCATCGTTGTTACCCTCTACACCCTGGGCAAGGGTGCGGATTGGCTGGTTGAGGAAGCCGTGATTCTGTCCGTGCGCTGGGGAGTTCCCAAAGTTCTCATTGGTGCAACTATCGTAAGTTTGGGCACCACCACGCCTGAAGCCGCTGTCTCGGTGTTGGCAGCTATCAAAGGCAACCCGGATTTTGCACTAGGAAATGCGGTTGGGTCAATCATCTGTGACACCGGTCTAATTCTTGGAACCGCGGCTTTAATCGCTCCCTTGCCGCTTAACCGAAGGATTGTCAACCGCCAGGGCTGGCTGCAACTCGGCGCGGGTGTCCTCCTGGTTGTCTCTTGTCTATTCGTCGGCACGGAAGGAAGGCATCTGCCGCAATTCATGGGATTCGCCTTCTTGGTACTCCTTATCGCCTATATGTGGCAGTCGATTCGGTGGTCTCGTGATGTGGATCAAGATGCAGTCACCGAAGAGGTAGAATCAGCCGAAGGAAATGCCAACGCACTTTTCGTGGTCCTCAAGCTGGTGTTCGCCATTGCCGTCGTTGTTGCCTCCTCATGGATTCTTATCCCTGCGGCGAAAGAGACCGCCATACGACTACACGTTCCCCAAAGTATTATCGCCGCCTCCATTGTTGCACTGGGCACGTCGCTGCCGGAGTTTGTCACGGCAGTTACGGCGGCGAGAAGAGGGCACGGCGAATTGGCAGTCGGAAACGTCATCGGCGCCGATATTCTCAATGTACTCTTTGTCGCCGGGGTGTCAGCCGCCGTCACTCGTGGAGGTTTGGTTGCCGCATCTCATTTCTTCTTTATTCTATTCCCGACGATGCTGTTTATTTTGGTTGTGTTTCGAATCGGCATCTTCACCTCCGGTGATACGCTGAAACGACCTTTTGGCGTTGTGCTTATTGCCGCTTATGTCGCCGTGATGGTTGTGAGCTACGTGTTCCGAGCAACATGACATCTGAAGGTCAGGTCATCCGGAAATCAAAAATGCCTGTCACGGTTGATTCGTTGCAGGCAGATTTCGCCGGCCTCGGAGTTGAATCGGGGATGGTGTTGTTGGTTCATTCCTCCTTGAGCGCCATGGGATGGGTCAACGGAGGAACTGTAGCCGTCATCATTGCGCTTCAGAACATTTTGGGTTGCACTGGTACTCTCGTGATGCCCTCCCATTCAACTGGACTGAGCGATCCAGGTCAGTGGGAAAATCCGCTTGTCCCTCGGTCATGGTGGCACATCATACGTGAGACGATGCCAGCTTACCGTCCGGATTTGACCCCGACTCGCTCAATGGGGATTGTTGCTGAAACCTTCCGCAAGCAAAACGGAGTCCTCCGCAGCGCACATCCGCGCCTTTCGTTCTGTGCGTTTGGAGCCCGCGCGAAAGAAATCACGGACAATCATTTCTTAGCATTTGGCATGGGCGAAGGATCGCCGCTTGCTAGAATCTACGATTTGGACCGACATGTGCTTCTCCTTGGCGTCGGCCATGACCGCAATTCGTTCCTACACCTCGCAGAATATCGGGCGACCTGCCCAACCAAACGCATCGTGCGGGAGGGTGCGCCGATTTGCACGTCGGGTGCGAGAACGTGGGCCACCTTTGAAAATATCGACTTGGATGCTTCCGACTTTGAGCACATTGGCGATGACTTTGTGAATTTCGAGGCAGGAAATGTGATTCATCACGGGAGGGTTGGTTTGGCAGATTGCCAACTCATGCCGCAGCGAGAGATTGTGGACTTCGCTGTAGATTGGATTGAGATGCAAAGGGCGAAGTGACTCTCTATTTGTGAGCTGGCAACAAGGGGCATGAAGCAAAAAGGATTTTCAGTTAGATTTGCGAGATATTGGCTCGTCAATTGATTACGATTGAATACTATTTGATCTGTTAGGATTGAATTTCTTTAGGAGTTACGCAGTTGAGTGAAAATAGTTTATAATTTGAGCATGAATCCACCCAAATATACTGACACTGACTATATTGATTTCTTGGTTGGCGCTCAGAAAAGTTACAGTTGTCTTGAAGCGGAAAAAGTTCAACCCCAAGCTGATAACCCACCGGCTCATGATTCGATAACACGGCTGCTGCATCGGGAGGATCCCGACAGCGGCAAACTGTGGCGCGAATCGAAACATCAGGTGAAATTGGAATCCGGCATTTTAGTTATAGATGACTCGACTCTGGATAAACCGTATTCACAAAAGATTGAACTGGTAACAAAACACTGGTCAGGGAAACACCACCGAGTTGTGAATGGGATTAACTTGGTCACTTTGCTGTGGACGGATGGCGATAGACATATTCCATGCGATTATCGAATCTATGATAAAGCCAAAGACGGCTTGACGAAAAATGACCATTTCCGCGCCATGCTTGAAGAAGCGAAAACACGCGGTTTTGCTCCTGAATGTGTGTGTTTTGATAGTTGGTATGCCAGTCTAAAGAATCTAAAAGCGGTGCGAGATCATGGTTGGACATGGGTCACTCGTCTAGCTCCCAACCGACTTGTCAGTAAAGATTATTCCGGTAACCGTCCGGTGAGTACGCTCCCAATTGAACCCACGGGGACAACTGTTCATCTAAAAGGTTATGGATTGGTTCGAATATTCAAGGTTGACACTCCAGAAGGTGACATTGAATATTGGGCAACAAATGATTTACAGATGGACGCATTGACGCGTCTCAAATATACGGAATGGTCTTGGACAATAGAAGAATATCATCGCGGGATTAAGCAATTTGTTGGCATTGAGCGAGGACAAGTGCGCTCTGCTCGCACTCAAAGAAATCATATTGGTTTAGCGCTGAGAGCCTTTCTGAGAATTGAGCACTACTGTTATCATACCGGGGTCAGTTGGTTTGAAGCAAAACTCTCTATTGTCAGAGATGCGGTGCGTGCTTACTTGGCAGAACCTCTCTACACGCTTGAACCAACTGCGTAACTCCTATTCTTAATCACATTCGATTTCTTATTCGCTTATGCGTTTTCGTACATCTCGGGTCGCTAAAACGATACTGTCTTCAATTTTGCTATCCCAAGTTTAGAGGAGATAAAAATGGAGAAACTAGATCGAATCCAAATCAACCCCAAGGTTTGCCTAGGTCAACCTGTAATTCGAGGCACGCGAATTACGTTAAGCGTGATTCTTAAAATGCTGGCCGGCGGCAGCTCGGTTGAAGATGTCATTACAGCCTATCCGGAATTAGAGGTTGATGATGTAAAGCAGACGATGAAGTATGCCGCCTGGGTGGTTTCGGATCGGCTTTCCGCGACGCGAGCGATGTAGAGATTACAGATGACTTCACTCCGTTTTCTGGCCGATATGAATCTTTCACCGGCGACTGTCGCTGATTTGCGCGAACAGGGCTGGGACATACTCCGAGTTTCGCAGGTTTTGCCGATGGATGCCGAAGATTTTGAAATCCTCGAATTTGCTCGCCAACAGAACCGCGTTATTGTTACGCAGGATTTGGACTTCTCCGAATTAGTGGCGTTGAGAGGGTATGCAAGACCCAGCTTGATTACCCTCCGCTTATTCGTCTCTGATCCCGAGACTATTACCCGGACGTTGCGGGCGGTCATGCCTCAGATCGAAGAGGCGCTCATGGAAGGCTGCGCTGTAACCATTAATCATCTGACGGTGCGCGTGCGCCGCTTACCGATCCAATAATTCAAAGTCCGGTTGGCAAATTGGTGCCATCCATGAATCCGAAAGACTCCGTGCTTCAGACAGAGATTGCGCGATAATCGGGGGAAGCAGTGAATATCCCAAGTGTTATTATCATTGGCGACAAATCGCAAGCTGGAACTTATGTCCTGCGAGTTCGCCTCAGAGAAGACACCTCATTACAATTCGGACGCTTCAAGAAAGGCAAACTGATTTCACTTCCCGCCGGGGACTATGCCTACGTCGGCTCCGCACTCTCGGAAAAGGGTGCCACTTCTTTGGCTAGGCGGCTCGTCCGGCACGCTACGCGGAGTGGCGACAAACTTCCACACGGTATTCGGGAGAAAATGGTGGAGCAATTTGCCGAGTGCGGATTGGGAGATGGAAATCTGCTGCCAAAACGGGGCAAGACGCTGTTCTGGAATGTTGATTTCCTCTTGGACTTGGATGCGGCGGAGATCAAGGGGTTCTCCGCGATTCGTTCCTCGGAGCGATTGGAAGACAGACTCGCCAAGAAGCTAGAGCAAGATCCACACACGCAGGTTATCGAGCGCGGCTTGGGTGCGAACGATGTCCCGGGCAACACACATCTGTTGCGCGTCCGTGCCGATGAGTCGTGGTGGGGGTCACTTCCCGAGGAGTTTGAAAACATGATTCAGGATGTCCCATAATCAGAGCGTGACGCAAAACCGCGCTGCATCGGCAACATAAGCTTGACCGAATGAAATCTTACAAATTCACAGATTATACATACTTGGAGATCAAGGCCTTCATTGACGCAGGCTGCTTAGCGATCGTACCGACAGGCTGTACCGAACAGCAGGGACCGCACTTGCCGATAGATTTCGACACATGGTTTGCTGAGACTGTTGCCTTGGCGGCTGCCCAGCACGCTGCTCGATTTCATCAAGTGCGTGCCCTTGTGTTGCCGACAATGCCATTTGGTCCAACGCCGGAACATAAAGATTCGGCTCAGGCTATGTGAACCTCCCGCACTCGGTTCATGAAGAATGCGTTTATTTCACGCTTGTATCGCTCGCAGAACAGGGCTTTAGTGCCATCGTTGTCTGGCGAGGGTGCGGAGAGCATCGGCTACAGGGCGCGGTAGAAAGGTTCAATGCGAAATTTCATTCTCAATGCGTGGCACACCTTCCACCACCCCGTACCGTGACATTTGGCTGCGTGTAGGCAATCCCGCTGTTCCGTGTGGCCACGCCGACAGCTTCGCGACTTCAATCGTCCTATATCGACGTCCGGAGACGGTCCGACTCGACAAAATCCCTCCACCCAACTCCGGTAACGTGGACTGGGATAATCCGCATCTCGATTTCACGAAATACTCGGAAACTGGTGTCATTGGCGACGCAACCCAAGCGAGCGCTGAGTTAGGACGCACGCTTTGGAACGAAGTTGTATTAACTACGGCAGCGTTATTCAGAGATGTTGCGTTCAATTGTGCGCCTCCATGAGGATTAAGGATACGATAACTGCAGATATGCCGTTACGGATACTTCCCGTTGCATGGGATAGGCGTGAGGGGACTTGCTGATAACATCGTTGTGGAGTGAAGGGTTCATATCGGAATAACTCACGATGGACGCCAGAGAATTCAGATATTACGAAACGGGCAAAGAAAAGTTAGTAAATCTAAAGGAGGAAGCATGGAATTAGGTGCATTCTCAGTTAGTCTGAATGTCAAAGACATTCAGACTTCAAAGTCATTCTATGAGAACCTTGGCTTTCAGGTCTTTGGCGGCGATGAATCCCAGAATTGGCTCATTATGAAAAATGATAGTTGCACGATTGGATTGTTTCAAGGAATGTTTGAAAAGAACATCCTGACTTTCAATCCGGGTTGGGACGAAAATGCCACCAAACTTGATTCATTTACTGATGTCAGAGAACTCCAACGGCAGCTTAAGGCAAAGGGTATCAAAATAGAGACTGAAGCAGATGAAGAGGTTTCAGGCCCGGGAAGTTTTGTTGTAGTCGACCCGGACGGTAATCCCATTCTTGTTGACCAACACGTATAAGGATTTGATGAAACCCTACGGGTAGCGGCAGAAAACATGGCGATGTTGGTGACTAACACTATGCAAGGACAAACAAATGATATTTCGAATTTCGACCAAACTGGGCAAGAAGATACATGTGACTCCGGACAAGATTTTGCCAGTCGATCCCAATCCATTTGCGGATTGGTCGGCAAATCTGTTCACCGTCGACCGCACCCAATACGTGCTCATTACCAACACGATTTCGCTCTATTCCATAGTCATGCTCGGACGAGGACTGAAAAACGATCGGTTGTTCCTAGGGGAGGTCACAGACCGTATGCGCGATGTCATGCGCTTGGCTGGACATGAATCGATATTTGAGAAGTTCATCGTTCCATCAATGGATGCCGTCCGCTTTTCGAAGGCGCTCAACCGGTCAGTAACCGGCTCAATGAATGATTTCATATTTCAGGCGAAATACGAACTGATAGAACCAAAACTGTCACTGAATGAGATTTCGTTTCTCCTGAACGAATGCCCAATGTCGTATTTGGATCGTGGCATGCCACAGGATGTCTTTCAGAAACTTGCAAACAACAGAGGCAGTTGATATCTGACTGCCGCCCCGGGCAGGCACACTTTTATCGGCAGTAACAGAAAGTATCCATTGAGGACGAAAAATGGAGGGCAGCCTAACAGATGCAAGTGACCTTTCTCGGAACAGGAGCGGCGCCATCCATGCCAAGTCCGTTCTGCACCTGCCACGTGTGCACGAATGCCAGAAGGGTCGGCGGGAAAAACCTGCGCCGGCGATCATCAATCATCATAAACGATGATTTGCTTGTAGACATCGGACCCGACATAGTAACCGCGTCATACGAGCACAATCTTTCTCTCGCCGGCATCAACGTCTGTCTACAAACGCACGCTCACGAAGACCATTTTGATGCCGAGTTCATCATCTCTAGATACGCAGAATACGGGACAATAGTCTCTTGTGATTTGCTCTTTGTCGGCTCCGGTGAAACCCTGAAAGTTGTCGATGAGATTATGTGTCGAAGATGTGAATATGGGAGCATTTTCGAGCTTGACACACAGGCGGCGCTGAAGATGAATGTGCTAACTGTTGCGCCGTACGAGGCGTGTACGATAGGTAACTACCGCGTAACCGGATATCCTGCCAACCACGCCACGAATCAAGCATCGCTGCTCTATTCGATAGAGCAAGGGGACCATGCAGTATTCTATGGTACCGACACATCGGTTCTGTCCGAAGAGGTTTGGGAGCATCTTATTCTCCACCACACTCGGTATGACTTAATCGTTCTCGATCACACCTATGGAATTGGTCTTGAGTCAAGACCTGAAGACCATCTGGGAGCACGAGATGTGATTGCTCACGCTGATCGATTCCGCGGAAGTGGATTGCTCAAGGACAACGGGGTAGTTTATGCGACTCACATCTCTCACGAGGGAAACTTGGAACACGATGAGCTTGACGAGTATGCAGTTAGACGCGGCTATCGTGTGGCGTTTGACGGGCTGAGATTAGTGTTGGATGGCTGAAGGAGCTGTTTGTGCTTTGCGGCATGCGGCAACCCCGTGACACGTGCAAGATTCGCAATCCTTAAGAGCCTGTTTGAAAATTCTAGGTGTGCCCCGAAAGATGCCGTTTGGTAGTCCCACGAAATTTCATACTTTTCATAACTTTCATAACAAACAGGCATACCCAGTAAGGACCAGGAACGGGTGAAAACTCTTGCTATGACTAGCTTCATGACAGTTTCGACATCACGGCTGTAAAGACGTTGTTATGAAATTGTGTTATGAAACCGTGATTGCATTTCTAAACAGTTGAGACATTAGATTGACGTTTGGAACAAGGTCGTTTAGAGCTTGTTTACACCGCGGAAGGGCAAAACCTTTTTAGGTTATTTAGAGTTCATACATCGTCGGGTATCCCATGCGCGATTTGGAGGCCCAAGATTTCTTCCGAGGCTTAACGGTATCAATCACGCGCTCCTCACAAGCGTAGGGGATTTTAACCGTATGGTCGTTTGTTAGACCGCCGAAAAAGCCGGCAGCGATTTCTGATTTCATGCTACCTCTGGTATCCTGTGCGATCGAGATCTTACAGGAACATAACGGGCAATTTCACAAACAAAAAAACTGTTTTCAATTGACTAAAAAGTATTGCGACCGACTATTCAAACTCTCTCCTAGGGGGTAGCAGGTGTGTAGAAACACCCAAATGTGCCCAGTTGCTATTCTTTTTGTAACAAGTTGCTACCTTTGCCTTTTAGGTTTTAAAGCATATGTCTCCACTATTTCCCATCCCGTATAGATAATATAGAATGAGCAAAACCCAATGGCTATTGTCATCATTAGACCATAATCTTGAGCATCATCTTCAGGCATGCGTAAACCAATAATAGCAACTGTACAACCAAGCAAAACCAGAAGTATTCGGGCAATCATAGACATTGGAGAGCTTTTCATATGTAGATAGGCAAACTCATCATCTCCTACATCATTCGCTATGATTTTGAGTCTTTCGCTACAGTAAATCCGAACACGCGAGACTATCGTCATGAGTATTGCAAAAATAAAGAAGCAAATATAACTAACAACGCACTGCCACCATTCAGGGGAATGTTTCTCGTCCGTAACCCTAATTGTTAATACTATAAATCCTATTATCAATGCTGCTTTGAATAATTGCCATTCTAGGTTCTGTTGACATTTGGGTATAAGGTTGTGGAATAATAGAAGAATGATGCCAATAACCTTACCTGATGACCAATGGGAAAAACTATACCAGTTTCTTCTAAGCTGTTCCAACATCTATGTCCGCAACGAAGCAGCAACTCGCCGATTCGTCGAGGCTGTGCTGTGGGTGACTCGTAGTGGTGCCCAGTGGAGGCTTTTGCCAACCCCCTATGGCAATTGGAACTCCCTTTACAAGCGGTTTGCGCGGTGGTGTGATAAAGGGGTCTTCACACAGATGCACCACCACTTTGCCTCTGACCCCGATATGGAGTCGCTTATTGTTGACAGTACCATTTGCCGGGCTCACCCGTGTGCGGCTGGTGCCTTAAAAAAAAGGGGGGCACTGAAAACCAAGCGTTAGGGCGCTCTCGAGGCGGCTTCAGTACAAAAATTCACATCACAGTTGACGGACTGGGTAATCCTCTTAGAATGCATTTGACACCCGGTCAGAGAAACGACATAGTTGAGGCTGAAGCGTTGATAATCGGATATAACAGTACGTATGTAATTGGAGACAAAGGGTACGACTCAGACGATTTTGTCGACGTTATTGAGGCGAATGGCGCAACTGCGGTGATACCGCCTCGGAGTAATCGTGTGGATCAAAGAACATACGACGAACATTTATACAAAGAGAGACATCTGGTCGAATGTTTCATCAACAAGATGAAATGGTATCGTCGTATCTTTTCTCGTTTCGAGAAGCTAGCTGCCCGTTATTTTGGATTTCTGAGTTTTGTCTCCTCTCTTATCTGGCTCCGTTAAAATGTCAACAGAACCTAGTCTCATATACCATCTTATATTTTCATAGAGCTGCCTGTAAATCTCGACATTGTTATCACACATCTTTGCGCCGTCCCCTTAAAATTCTGTAGTTTCCCCTAAAAACCATCCTGTACATTAACGTGGATTTGGTTCTGACAAAATCGCAATGTTCAGGCGTTGAAACGTAACCGGATTTGCTAACTGTTACATCTATATTTTCGTTCATGACTGTCTAAACATTGGGGGTAAGTCAATCCCCATCATAATGTCTAATTATACTGCAGATAAGAAAAATACTCTGTCAAGTAAAATCTTGATAGCTACTTTGCGGTAGGAATGGGAACTATGAAGCAATCGATCTGAAATTCCAAAGGAAGGGAAATTGATGTGATATAATAATGGCACAGGTTGCAATGAGTGGGTCTTGAGGTCAGGCTCAATTCCTGTTTCGTCCCTGTCGGCGATACCTCCTAGCAACCTGTACCATTTCAATTATACGCTTAATTGTGAATCAATAGCAAGTGTGATATTTGCTTGAGTTCTTGCTCAATCGCATATAAATTCAACTACATGAAAATTAGTGATTGATCGAAAGTAACTTACATTTAATGGACTTAGATTTAAAGACTGGATAAAATGAAACTAAATGTCCGTTAAGGTGTAACACGTATGATAACTAACCCGCTCCCCTCACCCGTAACTTTCAATTTTCCACGGGGTATTTGTATACACCCCCATATCATCTAGTGAATCAAATCCGTGCTTGAAACTTTCGTGGTCAATGCCGAGCATTAACCGCGCCAATCAAACGCGATCGCGTGCCGCTGGCTGTCACCTTAACTCATTAAACCGACATGAAAAACGGCGAAATCACCGATGGTCAATTTGTAGTAAAATTTGACTCCCAAGTTCCCCGCGAGTCTCCTCTCGCCTGCAGGTATTTCGAGCTATATCGCGACGCCCGCGGAAAGCGTTTCCTGTGTTCGATCTCCGGGCACACGGTTGACGGAAAGAAGCGCTCGCTGTCTCAAATCGGCAAGTGGTCAAGCAAATTCTCTTGGCAGGAACGCGTTGAAGCCTTTAACGCCAAGAACGCCCAACTAGCGTTTCAAAGGCTATCCGCTCGGCGGTAAGACGAAATAATGACATTCATCTCCGAAGATTTGGCTATCGCGCTTCAGGTTCAGAACCTAATTCATAGGAAAACATATCTTTTAATAGGAGGGCAGACTTTACCGTGAATTTAACCGAAAACACAGCAATAGCAGCCCAAATCGAGAGAATACCTAATTACAGTCGTCACGCGGATGACACACACTGGATTTTAGAAGCCGCTGCCCTCGCGCAATCAATTCTCTATGAAACCATGGGCCGAAACCACCCTCTTATTTCTGTTCTCGACAATGTGCTCAAGTCGGGTAATTCGTTCCCTGCTGTTGGCGTTATTAGAGGAATAGTAGCGCTTTACGATGATGGCATGCTCCCGAGTCCACGGCTGGCTATCGCCCACGAGATAGAAGGTGACATTCTTGATGTCGCGCAGGAACGTGTTCAGGCTGCAGACAGAACAAGTGATGGATCACAAAAGCAAATTCAACTTGCGATTGGCGCGTTTCTCGCCGGCGCAGCACTAGAGGACGCACTTAGAAGAATTTGTGATGCGGGAAATATCGGGTATAATCCACAGAAAACGACGATATCAACGCTACAGAACGCGCTATACCAGCCTTCAAACAATATCGAAGTGATTTCAAAATCCGAGAACAAACAAATCACTGCTTGGGGAGAAACCCGAAACAATGCTGATCATGGCCGCTTTAGTACATTTACAGTTACCGAGGTACTAACGATGGTCCTCGGTGTTCGCGGCTTCATTGACAACCATCTTCCTTAAAGATAGTGCACACGGTAGCCACCGTACATACGAAACATGATATCAAAAACCAATCTAAAGAATGTTCTCAGAGTGCTGGGCTTCACAGCGCATGGCGACCTATTCCAAAAATCGATCGGCGATGTCGAACTGAAAGTTGACTTTCAAAATGGGCAGATCGTCTATCCCGAATACAGAAGATTAAAAGTCAATGAACGTCAGATCTGCAATTTCTTGCGAAACGAAAATTTTGTCGTGCTCGAATGTGTGCACCGCGTATTAGAAAAAGGCTACAAACCAGAGCATTTGGAACTTGAACCCAAGTGGAAGGTTGGGCACGGTTCCAGTGGCGGGCGTGCCGACATATTGGTTAAGAATCACGCGAACGACCCATTGATACTTATTGAATGTAAAACCCCCGGTGCTGAATTTGAAAAGGCATGGGAGAACACGAAGCACGATGGTGCCCAACTGTTTAGTTACGCACAACAAATCGCTGAAGTGCAATACCTATGTCTCTACACCTCGAACCTAATCGAAAATGACATTCGGATTGACCACCGAATCATTTCTCATTGCGACAATGCCGAGATTTTAGAACAGAATGCGAAGTTACTCTCTTTTGCCAGCGTGACTGATGTTAAAGATCGCTTCGCCGTGTGGCGTGACACCTACGAATTGGAATATACGGAGAGCGGTATCTTCGAAGAGAATATTCAAGCCTACCAGATCGGCAAGAGTAACTATACCTTATCAGAAGACACTAAAGCCCTTGATGCCGTTGATAAAGAAGGAAAATACCATCAATTCCGAACAATTTTAAGAAAGCATAACATCGCGCGGCGGGAAAATGCTTTTGAGGTCTTGGTCAATTTGTTTCTTTGTAAGATTGTTGATGAAGAAGAAAACAAAACCGACCTAAAGTTCTATTGGAAAGGAATCGCTTCCGACAATTACTTTGACTTCGTGGATAGACTGCAAGACCTTTATCAAAAAGGCATGCGCAAGTATCTAAACGAGGAAATCAGCTACATCAGTAACGAGCAAATAGATTCCGCATTTTGGACAATCAAAAACAAAAGTAACGCCACCAAAAAACAGATTCAAGCCTATTTTCGAGAATTGAAGTTCTTCACCAATTCTGCCTTCTCATTTCTGGATACTCACAATGAGAACCTGTTTACCAAGAACGCCAAAGTGTTGTTAGAAATTGTCCAAATGTGGCAGGGCGTACAACTCAAAACTGATTGCCCAAACCAATTTTTGGGTGATATGTTTGAGTATTTCCTTGACAACAGCATCAAACAATCCGAAGGTCAGTTTTTCACTCCTCTGCCAATCTGCAAATTCATCGTGGCTTCCCTGCCGCTCTCTCAAATGATTGAACACGGTTCCGAACCGATAAAAGCTATCGATTTCGCATGTGGGGCTGGGCATTTCCTAACTGAATACGCTCATCAGATCGCGCCGTTGGTTGAAGCACAGGGCGCCAACCCAAGCGACTATTACACCCAAATCATAGGAATTGAAAAAGAAGATCGCTTGGCGAAGGTTGCCAAGGTTGCTTCTTATATGTATGGCCAAGAGCAAATCAAAATCCTTGATGCCGATGCACTCGCGTCTCATTCTGAGGTTCCGCTAGCTAATTTCGATGTCCTTGTTGCAAATCCGCCCTTCGCCGTAGAAGGATTTCTGCAAACCCTGAGCGAGGAGGACAAAAAGCAATATCAACTCGTCGAAGCTACAGGGCAGAACAGCAATACCAATTCAATTCAATGTTTCTTTATAGAACGAATTCATCACCTACTCGCTCCAGGTGGAGTGGCTGGTGTCATTGTTCCCTCTAGTATTTTGTCTAATTCAGATGCGGTGAATGTCCGAACGCGTGAGTTAATCCTGCAGTTTTTTGATATCGTGAGTATCGCCGAACTCGGCGGTGGCACCTTTGGCAAAACAGCCACTAACACTGCGGTATTGTTTTTGCGACGTAAAACTCAAAAACCGGAGGTCGCTGAACACTATACAAATCGAGTGAATGACTTTTTCGAAGGCGATATGGAAGATAATGCGTATCAAGATTCGTACCTAATTCAAGCCTATTGCAACCATATTGAAGTTCCCTATGAACAATACATTAAGCTCTTCGCCCAAACCAACCTCGAACAACCTGCCGAGTTATTGCAGTACGATGTTTTCAAGACTTACCAGCAAGACTTTGACGCAAGTGCAAAGATTAAAAACCGGAAAAAATCAAAAACGTTTAGAATGTTAACAACTGCCGAACAAGACGCAGAAATTGAATCGAGTTTTATCGCTTACCTACATACCAAAGAAAAAGACAAACTTCTCTACTTTATCCTAGCACATGAGCAAGAAAACAGCGTGCTGATTGTAAATGCACCGAATACTGTCAAAGAACGAAAGCAATTCCTAGGGTACGAGTGGAGCGATGCTAAAGGCAGTGAAGGTATCAAATATAACGATGGAGAGACGGTTAACGACATCATCACTCCCTTATTTGACCCCAAAGATTTAGACAACCGCCAGAAGATAAACACGGCAATCAAACGCAACTTTGTCCTTGAAACCATTGACGAGGTGCCTCCCAATTGTCGATATGCTAAACTCACCGATATGTTGGATTTCAGTCGCAAGAATTTCAACAAAGCAATCAACCTTAACCCACGAGAACAGATTCAAGATACAATGCAATCAGCAATAAATGCAGGATATGAGATCAGAAAACTTGGAGAGATAACAAAAATAATCAGGGGAGTAACTTACAGCAAGAATGACGAGTCTGTGACTCCGACCTCAAAGATCATTTTAACAGCAGATAATATTACGATAGACGGGACGTTTGCACTAAAAAAACAGATATTCTTGCGTGATAGTGTGAAGCTAGATGACGAAAAACGACTCATGGCAAATGACCTTTTTGTCTGTTTTTCCAGTGGTAGTAGAAAGCATGTTGGTAAAATGGCTTACATCAAGAACAATACACAATTCTATGCGGGTGGGTTTATGGCCATTCTGCGAACTAGAAACTCTGGGTTTCTAAATCACTATCTTTTTGAGTTATTAAACATTCCTGCCTATAAAACTATTATAAAAAATACATGCACCGGCTCAAATATAAACAATCTCTCAGGGACACTGAAGGAAATTAAAATCCCCGTTCCCCCGTTAGAAGTGCAACAGCACATTGTCTACGAATGCGGTGCAGTCGATGAAGAGACTGAAAACTGTCAAGAAGTCGTCGCCACTAAAAAACAGCGAATTCAGGATTTGATTACTTCTGCCGAAAGAACATCAACGTTAAACCAAGTGGTATACCGACTACCGGACATCATTAACCCAATAGAGAAACACGGTTCCGTGATTAATGTCGGTTTAGAACACATTGAGAGCCAAACAGGTGCATTGGTAGGCGACCCTCAATCTGATTTTTCCAAGATAAAAAGCCATAAGAATGTCTTTCGCAAAGGTGATATTCTGTATGGCAAGTTGAGACCCAATTTGAATAAAGTCTACTTGGCGAGTATAGATGGAATCTGTTCAACGGATATACTTGTACTTCGGCCATTCGAACCAACCATTAGCATGTTTTACAAGCATTTTCTGCTCTCGGAAGAATTTAACTCTGATGTACTTGGGACTGTTGCGGGCCAACAACTGCCTAGGACATCTTGGGAGAAAATTGAAAGAATTCCTGTTCCCGAGCCTGATATCGCGTCTCAGTTAGTAGCAGAAATCAAACAATTGGAAATAGAAATTACCCAAACTCAAGCGGTAATTGACAACGCCGTCGATCGGAAAAATGCCATTCTCGCACACTATCTTTTTTAGAGGAATACTAAATTCACCACGCATCGGAAGTCGGGTCGCTTCTGGTGCGCCAATGAACTGTTAAGTTCCGATTTTTCAACTTCGCAAGACTTATCAACCTGTCAAAGAGATTTCTCCATGACAAGTATAAACAATCAGCAACGAACACAGAACAAGATAGACTACCAGACCATGTCTGAATTTCTGGAAAACACTCCCCCAAATAAAACAGCACATATCTCCGATTTAGCCATATGGCAGAACATAGGCCCATACCCGGGCGTTCAAGCCAGACTGAGAAAACCCAACCTTAATCTTTACTGCTCGACTGATTGTTGTAATCGAATCATGACTTTTCGCGACTTCTACGGCGCACAAGAGCAAGATACTTTGGTAGAGAATGAGTGTCGTTATCTCTATATTGCGTATCAGTGTTCAAACTGTCGACAAACGCTAAAAGTATATTCTTTGGCGGCGACAGTCTACAAGAAGGGATTACCACAAGGGGAATGTTGCAAGTTTGGCGAATTTCCGCCATATGGCCCACATGTTCCTTCAAAACTCATTGAACTTATTGAACCCGACAGAGATCTCTTTTTGCAGGGCCTAAGGTGCGAGAACCAGGGGTTCGGCATAGGCGCCTTTGCTTATTATCGACGAGTAGTGGAGAACCAAAAAAATCGGATTTTAAAGAGGATTCTCAAAGTCGCAAAAAAGATTGGAACAACACCTGATCCTATTGATAAGTTAAATGCTGCCATCAAAGAAACCCAATTCAAAACAGCACTTGGCATGACGAAGGATGTTATTCCACAAAGACTATTCATCAATGACCAGAATCCAATACTTGCTCTGCATCATGCGCTTAGCGTGGGTGTGCACAGATTTTCCGATGAACAATGTCTGGCACTTGCAAGGGACGAGAGGATTCTTTTGGGTGACCTTTCGGAACGGATGGCATTCATATTAAAAGACGATGCAGAAGTCGGGCGCGCTTTGTCTAGCTTGATGAATATAGAAAACAGCTAACTAGCGCATTTAAAGAAAACATACACTATACTCGTTCTTAGGTCTAAAACACCTGTCAGCGACAATTCCAAATGGCTATCGCAGATTGTAGCCACAGGATATCATCCTGCTTTCGACCGCGTCTAACTTACCTTAAGTCATTTCCTCAGGGAGTCCATATTCATGATTGAGAAAATAGCTACAGCCGCCATCTATGTGACAGATCAAGAAGTTGCCAACCGATTTTGGGAAAAACAAGTCGGGTTTGAAATACGCAGAGATTTGTCCATGGGCCCCGAAGCCAGATGGCTTGAACTGGCGCCGCCAGGAGCCGACTCCTGCATCGTCATTTTTCCCAAAAGTATGATGGAAGATTGGGCTGAGCGAAAGCCGTCGCTCGTGTTTGAATGCGACGATATTGAAGAAACCCACAAGTCAATGGCGGAGCGGGGTGTGCAGTTTTCTCACAAGCCTAAAGAATTGCCCTGGGGCAAATTCGCCATCTTCCTCGATCCGGAGGGTAATTGGTACGGTTTGCGGGAATTGCCAAAATCAAGCTCTCAACGTGACTAGGCAAGGCGGCCATCTAGGGCGAGGAATGGAAGCATGTTGTTTCGCATGATCGTGATATACTGCATGCTCGCGCCGTTGTGCGGATGTGATATCCTTGGACTGGGCGATGACCGGCATGTTGACACCCAATCATTCCTTAACAGCAATCGAAAGACGTGGGACTCGCAAATGGCGTCGAACTATCAATTCAACTTCCAATGGTCCTGCTATTGCACTATGGACTTCGTCGCCGAAGTGAATATCACCGTGGGAGAAAATCGAATTCAGGGTGCCGCTTGTGTCGAAAGCGACGCTCCGGTTCCCCTCAACGCCGCTATTGAACGCTACAAGGTAATGGATGGACTGTTTGATCTACTCCAGTCGGCAATCGACGAGAATGCCCATACTATTTCGGCAAAATATCACCCCGAGTTGGGTTATCCAACTGAGGTGTGGATCGACTATGAGCAGAACTCGGTGGACGAAGAACTCGGGTTCTCAATTCACAATCTAATCCTTGAATAATCATAAACCGGAAGTACGATGCTCCTCGTCCAAGAGATTGTCACAGAAGTTGTCAAAGTCCCGCCGCTAGAGCGCGATGTAGTAAAATTGGATTGGGAAGCCCGCCAAAAATGCCGCCAACGACTCAAGACGGAAGCCGGGCGAGAGATAGGTCTCGCACTGCCTACCGGGACGGTGTTATCTCCCGGAGACGTCTTGTACCGGGATCCGGAGGTTGAGATTGTCGTAGAAGGATTGCCCGAAAAGGTATTTGTTCTTCGTCCCGATAAGACCGAGGATTACGGTCTCGTCTGCTACCAGATAGGAAATCTACATCGCTCCCTCGGATTCGATAACGGCTCGATTCTCGTTCCGTATGAACCCGTCCTAGGGAATCAACTCTCTCGGCTAGGACTTCATTACACTATTGAAGAGCGTGTCTTCACACACGCCGCCCGTCAATCCGCATCCCATGCCCATGTCCACTGACACGTCAACAACGAGCGAGTCCCTTTTGGCTCTCCTTCAATTCACGGATAGTTTCTTCCCGACAGGCGCGTTTGCCCACTCCTTTGGGCTGGAAACCTATGTTCAGAATGGGAGGGTGCACAATCGCGAGTCGCTTGAAGCCTTTCTCCGCGCCACGCTCCATCACGGCATGCGAACCGGCGACGCCCTCGCTGTTGCGCTGACGTATAAAGCAACTGAAATTGAGCAGATTGTCCACCTCGATCATCGCCTAACGGCGATGAAAATTTCTCGTGAATTGAGAGAGGGGAGTGTCAAGATTGGCAAACAGTTTCTTCGTAACACCGCAACACTAGCAAAGAGTGAAATGTTGGACGAATATTTGAAACGGATTCAATCGGGAAAATGCGCCGGGCACCACTCCATCGCTTACGGCTTGGTTGCGTGCGCGGTGAAGATTGACCTCCGTTTGACGCTGCTAGGCTATCTTCACGCGTTTGTTGTGAACCAAGTGTCCGCCGCGGTACGATTGATTCCACTCAAGCCCACGGACGGACAACGGGTTATCCAACATCTTCGTTCCGATCTCTTGGAGGTCGCCGAGTTCGCGCAGACCGCGGATATGGAAAGTCTAGGCGGTTTTACCCCCGGTCTTGATATCCAAAGTATGCGGCACGAAAGGCTGTATTCAAGGCTCTTCATCTCCTAATCTAGTTCTTACACCCAAGTCAAACGGACCAATAAATTGAAAACGTAAAGGCAAGACGGCAATGAAACCGTTGAAAATCGGCATCGGGGGTCCCGTCGGATCGGGCAAAACCGCATTGATTGAAAAGCTGTGCAAAACCATGCGCGACACCTACGAGTTGGCGGCAGTAACGAACGACATCTTCACACGCGAAGACGCAGAGATACTCACACGCCTTGAAGCGTTACCCATGGAGCGAATCCTCGGTGTTGAAACCGGGGGCTGCCCGCACACGGCTATCAGGGAGGACATCTCCGCCAATCTTGAGGCAGTCGATCAGATGAGTAACGATTTTCCAAATCTGGATATTCTGTTTCTTGAGAGCGGCGGCGACAATCTTGCCGCCTTTTTTAGCCCGGAACTCGTGGATGCCGCAATCTACGTCATAGATGTCGCTGGTGGAGACAAAATTCCGCGAAAGGGCGGACCAGGTCTCACGCGCTCCGATTTGCTGATTATCAACAAGATTGACTTGGCGGATTACGTAGGGGCGGATCTCGGTGTTATGGAGAAAGACACGAAACGGATGCGCGGCGACAAGCCCTTTGTATTTACCAATTTGCGAGATGGAGCCGGTCTCCATGACGTTGTGTCGTGGATTCGGCGAGAGTTACTTTTCGAAGACTTTGAGCCTGGCCAGATTCCCAACCAGACGATCGAGCACAGTTGACCGTCTCTGCAGTCTCTGCACGTCGCATTGATGATTCATTTTGCGTAAAAGCTAAACCGATTTGAGTCTTCGGGATTGAGTGGGGGAATGAAACTTGCTACACGAACACACGGTTTGCCTAATAGATCCAGCTGATTGCAATGATACCCGATATGGTTCTGAATCTTCGATGTATGTACCCTTGACAAGACCGCTTGACATTTCCAACTACAGAGTAGTTTCTGCCGAAATTTGGACGCATATAGTCATTTCAACTAGGAATTATGGACATTAGAATTAACACGGTTCGGATTTTACTAGCGCAGGTTATTTGGCGTCGCCTGTAGGAGCGAGTTTTGCGCGCGATAGATGGTCGCGATTCGGAGATGGGATCACTATCGCAGTCACTATCCGTTCTTTTGATCTCCTACAATCTATTGGAGGCTTCGCCGTGCGTATCCTACGTAAATTTGATTCTCACACTTAACTCTGAAGAGCCACCGATTTTCTTACGCATTACGAATTACTTTTCCTCTACATGTTTGGATTGTAGGATTCCCACGCATCACACTATCCCGTTTTCCTTTTCACAGATCCGTCCGTTAATCCCTCCATGCCGCAGTTTCAGATGCGATTTCCCTGAAAGCAGATGACTCAAATCGGCTTGTTATTCAATCTTACTATCTGCTATAATACACGCCGAAATATGGTATAACTTTTGCTAGAGTTTCGGAAAATTGTAGGCTAAGATTTGATCGCCAGCGTGCGATGCACATTCTCGCACAACCCGGGAACATGTCGCGTTTCTTGAAGGATTCCAGTTATGGGTTTACAGCGAAACTGGTTTGCGCATGTGCTGTCATGTTTCCTCGCAAGATTGCGCTATCGTTCGGGGCTTTGCTCGGATCTGTCGCCTATCGGTTTGCCTCCGAACAAAGGGGGCTCGCCGAGAAGAACATTAATCTCAGCCTTGAGTTTAAGGACGGAACTTCCGCCAAACGCATTGTCCGCCGCTGTTTTCGAAACTTGGGGAAGAATCTCATTGAGTTTATCCGCTTCCCGTATACATCAAGCGAGAATAATCGAGAGATTGTTACTTTCGAGGGCAAAACCCATATTGACGGCGCATTGGCGGAAGGGAAGGGAGCAATAATCCTTACGGGGCATTTCGGTAATTGGGAACTACTGGCGGCAAGCCTCGTGGAACAAGTAGCGCCTCTGACGCCGATAGCTCGCCGATTGAGGTCACAACGCTTAGACGCTCTTGTTAGCGGTTGGCGGCGAGCCGCCGGATATTCCACCATCGACCGAGATAGCGCCGCCCGTGACATTCTGCGTTGCCTCAATCGAAATGAACTGATCGGTGTTCTGGCAGACGTGGATACGAGCGTAGACGGCGTGTTTGTTGATTTTATGGGTCGCCCCGCTCATACACCGTACAGTCCTGTGGCGATTGCGCTCAAAACCGGGGCGGCGGTTTTGCCAACGTTCATTATTCGGCAACCCGATGATTCGCATCGCGTGGTTGTTGAGCCGCCGTTAAATCTAAAGAGAACCGGCGATCGAGACAAAGATTTCCTAATCAACACTCAGATGTTCACCGAAAGAATTGAATCTTACGTGAGGCGTTATCCCGAACAATGGATCTGGATGCATGAGCGATGGAAAAAACAGCCCGGAGATGTAATTGATTCCTAGCCGCCCCCTGATTTTAACTTATCAAACTGAAACCGAACGCCGGCTCTGCTCGGTCTTAACCGTCTTGATAACGATTGTCACCTTTTCCGGACTAGGGTGTGACACAGGACAAGGGGATGTCACGGAGTTCACGAAGGAGATTCCCCAACAGACGCTCCACGGGTTTTCGACCAGCCATACCGAGGCGGGAGTTGTAAAGTGGGTGCTTGTTGGCTCTGAGGCGACATTCTTAAAGAACGTAATTGCCGTGAAAGAGCCAACTGTCGAAATTTTTGAAGACGGCGAACTGAAGATTACACTTACAGGTAATCGCGGCGAAATAATCAAGCGATCAAATGACATTCATCTGTTCGAGCAAGTTGTTGGTGAAAGCCAAGATGGGAAACTATATACGGACGAACTCCATTGGCGCGATCAAGACGGTAAATTATTTGCGCCTAACATGTCAAAAGTTGTGCGCGGAGATTCAACGCTAACCGGGAATGAGATGGAAGCCAGTCCATCGCTTGAAAAACTCACAATGAAAAATACACAGTTCAGGATTAATCCGAAGGATGATAAGCGCAATGAATCAAATCAGTGAAATTCGGGGAAAAACATCAGCCTACGTAGGTGAAATGCCTCTCGGTTTTCGATCTTGGGCCGAGAGAGGAATGGTAGCGTTGATTTGGGCATTTGGTTTTTGCCTTTGCACTCAATCATTGCCGCGCGATGCGTACGCGGAAGTGCCCGACACGGCTAGCGCCGCGCAAGAGCAAGTTGAGACTGATACGGCTGACGCATCGGACGACGAGGGAGTAATCAATGGAACTGCCGAAGACATGGAGCGGGATGAGAAGAAAGGTCTTACTATCCTAATTGGAAACGTCAAGATAAAGCGTCCCAACGGTTTTCTAAACGCGGATAAGGTAACCTTGCACGAAAACGTTAAGACCGGTGAATATTTCAAAACGGTCGCTGAAGGAAACGTTGAAATCCGCGACGAGGACATTTTTGCCACATGCGAACACGCAATCTTGAACCATACGGACGATACCGTCGACCTCCGGGATAATGTCGTCGTTCTTCAAAACGCCGATAGATTGGAAGCCAAGCATTTCACCTTCAACCGACGCACCGGAAAGCAAATGGCGGACGGGGGCGTCAAATTCAAAGTTAGAATGACGCGACAGAAGAAAACTACGGAAGAGACTTCGGAAGACAAGGGTTAATCAAGGAGGGCTAGCCGCGACTGATCGTTTTTGTTTCGCCGCAACGCAGCATATAACAAGCCCCACACGAACTAAGGAATTACAGCTATGTCGAGCCGACTTCGAGCACGAGGACTTGTAAAAAGATATTCGCGTACGGGGCCGATTGTTGTTAATCAGGTGGACCTTGACGTTGAAACGGGAGAGATAGTTGGGTTGCTCGGCCCAAACGGAGCCGGGAAATCTACCACATTCTACATGACGGTCGGGCTGATTCGACCAAACGCAGGCCAAGTTTTTTACGATGATCGAGATATCACTTTTCTACCCATGTATAAACGAGCCAGGCTTGGTATCGGATACCTCGCGCAGGAAACATCCATCTTTCGCAAGTTGACGATCGAACAAAATCTCATGTCAATACTTGAGGTGCTTGATATTCCCAAAGACAAGCGCAAACGACGTGTAGGACAACTCATGGAGGAACTCGGCATCTCTGAGTTGGCGAATCGTAAGGCATATACGCTTTCGGGCGGCGAATGTCGGCGGGCAGAAATTGCGCGAGCCTTGGCGGCGTCTCCTTCCTTCATCTTGCTGGACGAACCGTTTTCGGGAATTGACCCGATTGCCGTACAAGATATTCAGCAACTCATCTTGCATCTGCGCGGTCGAGGTCTCGGAATCTTGATAACCGATCACAATGCGGAAGAAACGCTTGGAATTGTCGATAGAGCTTACTTGATTGCTGATGGTAAAATCACGCTTACCGGTACTCCCGAGGAGTTGGTCGGTAACGAGTTGGCGCGAGATCTCTACTTCGGACATCATTTTGAACTCAGAAGCGGCCCTTTGAACCCATGAGCTCGAGGAACAGATCATGAACCTTGGAATGAGACAGGTTGCGACCCTGAAGCAGCAAATCATTATGACGCCGAAGTTGCAGCAAGCAATCAAGGTGCTGCTTATGCCGCAACTGGAACTTAACCAGTTCATGACGCAACAATTGGAACAAAACCCTCTGCTGGAAGAAGATGAGATTCAGACCGAGGAATTCGAGATTGAAGACCTCCTCGGCACAACAGATTTGGATCCGGATACTGAATGGAACGAGCCGGAAAAAAGTTTGGATCGGGAAGATAAGGAACCGGATATCGATTGGGATGCCGCCTTTGATGATATGGTGAACGTCAGTGAGCAAGCGTCATTCCAACGGGCAGACATTGAAGATGGACCGCAATCCGATGTTGCCGGTAATCAATCGTTGCAAGAATACTTGCTAGCCCAACTGAGTGTAACACCGTTGTCGGACATTGAAAAAGCGATTGGCGAACAGATTATCGGCAACTTGAACGATGACGGGCAGTTGAAGATGCCCCTCTTTGTATTGAGTTCCAAATACAAAGACGACTTGGATAATACGAATCTCTCTGACGGTTTACGCAAGGTTCTCGAACGTCATCTCCGTCAAGAGTTATTAAGCGATGAGATTTCGCTGTCTCCCAACTCATCAATTGAACCAAGTGAAGAGGAAGGCAATTGGAGGATAGTCGATAAAGAGAACAAACAGACATACTCGGTAAGAGATGATAATGGCAGACTGGAAGTCTATAATCTCACGTTTGAGGAGATTGCCGACGCTGTCGACTGTGATGTCGAGCACGTGGAGGAAGTGCTTAAGTATATTCAAGTGAATTTTGAACCGATTGGTATCGCGTTTCGGACAGTCCCAGAAACAATGCTGATTCAAATGATGGTGAACGAAACACACAATCCGGTCGCCGAGGCAATCCTCAAGAACCACTTTGAAGACTTCATGAATAATCAGATTCCACGAATTGCGCAGCAGCTGGATGTGAACATTGAGGAAGTAATTGAAGCGAAGGAGTTGATCGGACGCCTTGCGCCGTATCCAGGACGCTATTATTCAGACCCTACCGGTAAGTATCTAAGAAACGGCAATAACTCCTCTCGTCTCATCATCCCTGAGGTTTCCATCAAAAAAATCAGTGGGGAATACCATGTGCTTACAAATGACGACGGAATGCCTCGATTGAGACTGAATCCGGTCTATATGAATATGCTGCACGGGCAGAAAAGAGAGGTAGACGGCGAAACTAAGAAGTGGCTGGAACAGCAGCGCAGTTCAGCGATTGATTTAATTAGCAGTATCAATCAACGCCGCAGGACGATCGTAAGCGTGACTGATGCCATCTTTAAAATTCAGGCGGATTTTCTTGAAAAGGGGACTGCAGGACTGAAACCCTTAACGCTCAAGGAGATTGCGGCAATGGCGGGCGTTCATGAATCCACGGTCAGTCGGGTCACATCCAACAAATATGTCGAGACGCCACAAGGAATTTATAAGCTCAAGTTCTTTTTTAGCACGGACTTGCCGACCGACTCGGGAGAGAGTGTTTCCTCAACGACAGTCAAGGATAAGATTAAAGAAATGATCGATGGAGAAAACACTGCGAAGCCATTCAGCGATCAGGCAATCGCAAATGCACTAGAAGAAGAAGGAATTCATGTTGCTAGACGTACAGTCCAGAAGTACCGAGAGGAACTCAATATACTCTCGTCAAGCAAAAGAAAGCAGACGTGGTAAGAATGGTTATTGGCTCTGTAGTCGTCATCAAATTATTTGATTATTATCTCAATCAGTTAACGGGGTTCCTGAAATGCAGATAACTTTTACCGGCCGTCACGTCCAAATCACAGATGACGTGCGGAGTTTTGTTGAGAAACGGGCGCAAAAACTCGAAGGAGTTTTCAACTTTCTTGATGAGTTGCAAGTCGTCATGGAACAGGAAAAAACTCGATATTTGACGGAATTGACTTTATTGGCCCGAAAAGCGACATTTCATGCGCGGATTGAAACGCACGATGTCTTTGAATCACTTGATACAGCCCTAAATCGCGTTGAATCACAAGTGAGACGTCATAAGGAACGTATGAAGGATCGGCGACACCGGCAATCACATCGCGATGTCGCTGCCCAATTTAGCGAACACGCGGCAACATCTTCCACAGCGGCAGCAAGCGACGATTCGCCCGCATCATCTGCACCGATTGTAAAGGTTGCAGATAAATTTGCATCCAAACCACTCACGGTTGAGGACGCTGCTATGCAGTTGCAGTTTTCCGAAGATTCGCTACTACTATTTGTGAACGCAGAAACATCACAAGTAAATCTCCTCTACGAAACAGATGGTGGGGAATTCGGGTGGGTGGAACCCGAATTTTCATAATCTTCTGGAATCGCTTCGATGGAACAGCATGTAACAGTACGGAATTTAATCAAATATGCGGGGTATGAACTACAAACGGATGTCGCGGCTGGCGAGACCGGGTTAGATACGCAGATTAAGACCGCGGAATCCAATCGTCCCGGCTTGGCACTTTGTGGTTATTTCGAACATTTCGGGTATGATCGCGTTCAAATTTTTGGCCACGGCGAAGTAGGGTATTTGGAAAGTCTTTCCGCTACAGCCCGTTTCGATGTATTAAATCAATTACTTTCATATCCCCTTCCCTGTATCGTTGTCACGAGCGGGTTGCGTCCCCCGGAAGAGTTGATTGACCTTGCGAATCGAAATCAGATTGCGGTTTTGACAACTTCCCTTGCTTCCTCCACATTCACCACGCGCCTGCTCCTTTTTTTTGAAGATGAATTTGGACCTTCGGAGTATGTGCACGGCAATCTAGTTGATGTTTACGGCGTCGGCGTGCTGATTTTAGGCCAAAGTGGCATCGGCAAGAGCGAATGCACACTTGGACTCTTGCAAAGCGGTCATCGGGTTATTGCTGACGATACCGTGCTACTGAAGAAGGTTTCGGAGCATCGCGTCTTCGGTATTCGTCCTCGACCATTCAAGCACTACATCGAAGTTCGGGGAATAGGAATTATTGATGTTGTCGCACTCTTCGGCGTAACGGCGGTAGGCGATCGCAAGCAGGTTGAACTTGTCACTACTCTTGAACCTTGGGACAAGAAAAAGGCGTACAATCGAACTGGCGTCAGAGACGACGAGTACGTTTTTCATAATGAGAAACTTCCACATGTCGTGATACCCGTGCGTCCAGGAAGAAACTTGGCGAACCTGATTGAGGTTGCTGCCATGAGTTTTTGGGGCGATAAATTGGGCTTGGATGCAGCAAAAGAATTTGATAGTGCCCTCGTAGAAATGACACAGGATAAAAATGACGAAGCTGTACTCGATCAGTGGCGGCATGAAACGCTGCATCGCGAAATCGTTCATCCGTCAGAAGGAAAGCGATAGGTCTTTACCGCAGTTGCATCCGTAAGAGTTACGATTGAGACAGCCTTAGTTTTAATCAGCATGGTTTAGGAAATCTTTACCCGCGGTACATCTGGAGTCGATGGTTAGTATCGTAATTACCACTCACGGAAAACTAGCAACCACGTTTTTGGATGTAGCGGAAAGCGTTCTTGGCAAGCAAGAAGCGGTCGTTGCGGTAGATGTTATGCCACAAGAGGGCAAAGAGGAAATCTTGGAACACCTTACACAAGCCGTATCTCGTGTTCAGCAACAGGACGGTGTGCTGATTCTTGCCGGAATTTTTGGAGAGAGTGATTGTCAAATTAGTCTTTCCCTGTTTCGCGGTAATGGGGTTCGTGTTGTTACCGGCTTAAATTTGCCGATGCTGTTGAAAGTGCTCACACACCGATCCAACCTCGACCTCAATGCTCTTGCAGCATCCGCGTGTGAAAGCGGCAGAGCGGGTATCATTGATTGTGGATTGGATTCGTCTGGAGTTTGACAATTCCGACTCAATACTGGAATATCGCGAGATGATTTTACGCGTCCAGGACAGCCGCTATCTTACGCGTGGTTCTCCTCCAAATTCTCGCCTAACTTGGTCGCAGTCGAAACTACCAGGAAGATGTAACAGGAATTGACAAGTTCATAGATGATGGACATCTCTGATTCCTAGAGATTCATTAGAGTTTGTTTATGCGCGAAAAAATGGTAACTGTTAGGAATTCACTCGGTTTACATTTGCGGACAGCCGGAATGTTTGCTCAAACGTCGAGTCGCTTTGTGTCTAACATTTATCTCCAAAAGGGTTTGATGAAGGTGAATGCAAAGAGCATAATGGGCATAATGATGTTGGCGGCAGGTGAAGGAACAGAGCTGACAATTACGACCGACGGCACCGATGAAGAGGAAGCTATTGAAGAACTGACGGCGCTGATTGAAAGTGGATTTAATGAAACATGATTGTCCTACCCTTGGTTCGTTGAATTCCGATTCGAATTGAAATCAAACCGCAATTGGCCATTGGATGCGAGCCGCAATCTCCGGAACTAAGCCACCTATGGCAATACCTTAAGCGTATTTTGGATTCGACATCCATCGGTAACGCATAATACCATCCCGATATAGTCCCAAACCCTTTTCAGCCAACGACTGATGTTTCCCCCTGCTTATAGTCTATGACACCCCAATCAACAGAAGGCAATCCTACCGTCCTTTCTGGACTTGCAGCTTCACCCGGTGTCGTTATCGGAGAAGTCTTCCGCATTTACGACCGCGTGGACATCCCTCGCCATAGCATCCCTGCCAACGGAGTTCCGGCTGAAATACACCGCTTTCTCCATGCCGTAAAGCGGGTAAAAAAGGACCTGCGGGCAATTCGTGAGCGTCTTCACTTGGATGAGCATCGCGATGGTGCGGACATTTTTCAAGCGCATATCATGATGCTTGAAGATCCAACGATGGTTGAGCGCATTCGAAGCCACATAGCAACCCACCACGTCAACGCGGAAGCTGCTGTTGCGGATGTCGGAGCTGAATTCATGGTTGTCTTCTCTCAATCAGAAAATCCCTATTTTCGTGAGAGGTCCGTGGACCTAAACGATCTCGTGCAGCAGATTGTATCCCTCTTGATGGGCGAAGAACGATTGGACCTCTTCAATCGAGAAAACGAAGTTATTGTTGTCGCACACAATCTTACGCCTTCAGATACCGTGTTAATGCGCAAAAGCAAGGTTCTTGCATTTGTAACAGAAGCCGGCACACGTGTTTCTCATACGGCAATCTTGGCACGCTCATTGGGCATTCCCGCTGTTGTGGGGGTTGGATCCGCTATCACAAAAGCCGAAAGCGGCGATCAGATGGTCGTTGATGGTACACACGGGCGCATCATTATGTGGCCGGACGAAGAACAGATTAACGAGTACCGGATTGAACGGGAAAAGAGTTATAAGGTTGAGGCAGATCTTTCCGCGCTTCGCACGGTTGATGTTCAAACGACTGATGGCAGACAGATTGAGATTGCCGCTAACATTGAATTTCTTGAGGAGATTGAGCTGATTCGGAAATATGGTGCCAAGGGCGTTGGATTGTATCGAACGGAGTACTTTTATATGGACCGAGAGGACCTGCCTTCAGAGGATGAATTGTTTGAAGACTACCGATACATGGTGGAACAGGTGAGTCCGGAGACCGTAATAATTCGCACACTTGACATTGGCGGCGATAAACTGGTCCCACATCTTAATCTTGGGGGCAGCATGGATTCTTTGATGGGTTTGCGTTCAATTCGTCTTTGCTTGAAATATCCCGATATCTTTATGAATCAACTACGCGCCATTCTGAGGGCCAGCGAATACGGAAACGTCAAGATTATGTTTCCCATGATTTCCGGCTTAGACGAATTGCGTGAGGCGAAATGGCATCTTGAGAAAGCGCAGACACTTTTGAAAGAACAGCGAATCCCTTTTGATTCAACGGTCAAAATCGGCGCGATGATTGAACTACCCGCCGCAGCGCTTAGCGCCGATCTTCTTTCCAAAGAAGTCGACTTCTTCAGTATCGGGACAAATGACCTCATTCAGTACACGATAGCGATCGATCGGCGTAACGAGGAAACCCTGCCGCTTTACGAACCTCTGCATCCGGCCGTCCTTCGCTTGATTCAAAATGTCATTCGTGTTGCGGTAGACGCGGGAATCGACATTACTGTTTGTGGGGAGATGGCGGGCGATCCTGTGTTGAGCATCCTACTTGTAGGCATGGGAGTCGAACAGCTCAGCATGAGCCCGGCGGTAATTCCCGAGATCAAAAAGATCATAAGTTCGATTTCCCAGCAAGACGCGCAACACTTGGTCGTCGAAATCATGAAACTTTCCACTGCAGGAGAGATTGAAACCTATATTTGGCGCAACGCCATGGACCGATTCCCGGAATTGTTGAACTGGGTCTGATTAAGATGTTAAAATGGAAATACGCCGACCGAATTAAGACCACTGCCCGGACCAATCGATTCAATAATCGCTATGTTATCGTTCACCGATAGGAGGCATCAAACCCGCTGATGACGGATATCCCAAAAACCTATTCTCCGCAGGAAATCGAGTCAAAATGGTATCAGTTCTGGTTGGAGAAAGACTACTTCCACGCCGTCGATACCTCCGACAAGCCATCGTTCTCGATCGTAATTCCTCCTCCCAACATCACTGGTAATCTTCACGTGGGGCACGCTCTCGACAACACACTGCAAGATGTACTGATTCGCTGGAAACGGATGCAAGGTTACAATGTTCTTTGGATGCCGGGCACCGATCATGCGGGAATCGTGACCGAGATTATCATGGAGCAGAAACTGGCGGATTCGGGAACCTCTCGAGAAGCTCTTGGACGCGAAGAGTTTATCAACCGAATGTGGAACTGGAAGAATGAATCGCGCGGGACAATCATTGAACAGTTGCGCCAAATTGGCTGCTCTTGCGATTGGGAACGCGAGCGTTTCACGCTAGATGAAGGTTTGTCCGAAGCCGTTCGAACGGCGTTCGTCAAGCTCTATGACGATGGGTTGGTGTATCGCGATACTTACTTGGCAAACTGGTGTCCCGACTGCCAAACCGTCATTTCCGATTTGGAGGTCGAATCGATTGAGATAGACGGCAGTTTTTATCACATTAAGTATCCGATCAAGGGTTCGTCGGAGTATTTGGAAATTGCCACAACTCGTCCGGAGACAATGCTTGGTGATACGGCAGTTGCGGTTCACCCGGAGGACAATCGGTATCAGCATGTCATTGGCAAAACAGTGATTTTGCCGATTGTTCAGCGAGAAATTCCCGTCATTGCAGATGAATTTGTGGACCGAGAATTTGGGACGGGCGCGCTCAAAGTGACTCCTGCCCACGATCCCAATGATTACGAACTCGGTCTTAGACACGACCTTCCTCAAATCAATATCTTCGATCCCGATGGAACTCTTAATAAATCTGCAGGCTCGAAATATCACGGAATGGACAGATTTGACTGTCGCTCAGCATTGATTGAAGATTTACGGGATAGCGGTTTACTCATGAAGGTCGTTCCACACTCCCATTCGGTTGGACATCATGATCGTTGCGGGGCTATCGTCGAGCCATACCTTTCACCGCAGTGGTTCATCAACGTGAAACCGCTCGCGGAACGGGCAATTGAAGCCGTCCGAAATGGCGAGGTTGTATTTATTCCCGAACGCGAAGAGAAACGTTTTTATCACTGGATGGAAAACATTCTGCCGTGGCCAGTTTCGCGTCAGCGCTGGTGGGGGCACCGACTCCCAATTTGGTATTGCGATGATTGCGATGAGGTCATTGCCGCGGTCGAAACGCCTTTGGAGTGCACCTGCGGTTCTCAAAACTTGCACCAGGAAGAAGATGTATTGGACACATGGTTCAGCTCCGGGCTATGGCCGTTTTCTACAATGGGTTGGCCCAAATCAACTCCCCTCCTAAAGTCATTTTACCCGACCTCCGTACTGGTTACCGGTTGGGACATTCTCTTCTTCTGGGTGGCACGAATGATTATGCTCGGCTTGAAGTGCCACGGTGAAGTTCCGTTTCGGAAGGTCTATATTCACGCCCTCGTTGCCGATGAACAGGGGCAGAAAATGAGCAAATCCCGCGGCAACACTATCGATCCGATTGATACAATCTATAAGTACGGTGCTGATGCATTTCGCTTCGCTCTGGTATTTTGCACGCTTCCAAATCCGTACATGCCGCTGCCAGAATCACAAATTGAGGCGGGAAAGCGATTCGCCAACAAAATTTGGAATGCCTCACGATTCCTGCTGATGAATCTCGACAATTTCGACCCGTCTAGAACTACGATTTCTAACGATTATCTGTACCTATGTGATCGCTGGATTCGGAGTCGTTTCAATGCCACGGCCAAGAACGTGACAGCGTGTCTTGACGAATACCGTTTCAGCGATGCGGCGCATGCTCTCTACGAGTTTCTCTGGCACGAGTTCTGTGATTGGTATATCGAGCTGATTAAGCAACGGTTATACTATACCGACGATTCAAATTCCAAGCAGACGGTTCAGTCGGTTGCATCCGATATTCTCGAACGCACGATGCGTTTGTTGCATCCCATCATGCCGTTCCTTACGGAAGAGATTTGGCAACGCTTGCCGCATGAGGGAGACAGTATCATGGTTGCACCATGGCCCGAGCCGAATCCCGCATGGGATGACCCGGAGTCGGAAAACGCAATGCAGACGATTATGAATGTTATTGAGAGTATTCGCAGCATTCGCGGCGAGATGAATGTGGCTCCATCCAGCGAGGTCGAAATTCTTATTAAAGCCCCTAGCGCCAAAAATCGTAATCTGCTTGAAACGCATCTTGAAGATTACCTTCCTTCATTCACGAGAATCTCAAGTGTTTCAATTGCCGAATCGCTGGAGAAACCAGCTGCTTGCGCCACGGCGATAGTGGGGGATTTAACTCTTTATGTCCCGCTGGCTGGGGTGATTGACATTGGCGCAGAAAGAAATCGTCTAGAGAAACGCCTCAGTAAATTGACTGCTGATTTGGCTGCCGCAAGAAGAACACTTGATAATCCGAAATTTATTGAACGTGCGCCCAAGACAGTCGTGATGCAGAAACAGGATTTGCTTGAAAGGTTTGAATCGGAGAAGGAAAAACTAGAGTCAAATCTCAATATGCTAGAATAAGTAAAATCCACTATCTAGATTCAACATGGGGTTGCCAAATACAGGACGCATCAAATGGAAATTGAAAATAACGATCGTTGCTTTGTTTGTGGGAAGCAAAACCCATTCGGCTTGCAAGTTACGCCAAACATCGCGCCAGATGGTGCAACTGTAGAGATTGTGTGTGCGCCGCCCGATCACTTCCAAGGATGGGCGAGCGTGATGCACGGCGGGATACTCAGCACTCTATTGGATGAAGCAATTACTTACGTCGGGATTGCCAGTTTCGATTGCCCGGCTGTGACCGCCCAACTTGAGATTCGATTCAAGAGCCCTGCACCCACGGGGAAAAAGCTGATCGTCAACGCAAAACGGGTTAGGAACACTAAGAGACTTATCGAAGCTACTGCGGACATCACGTTGGAAGATGGAACGCTAATTGCCGACGGAAGCGGAAAAGTGGTAAAGGCAGAAAAAGGACTGTGAATTTAGAAATGGAGAAGATTTGAGCTGATACAGGTTTCCATTCTCCCTGACAAGACATTATGAACGGCCGATATATCCTTCCATTTGATACTTCGACACTACCGGTTATCGATACCGATTTCTTGGTAATCGGGAGTGGAAGTGCCGGGTTACGAGCAGCGATTGAAGCCAACAAACATGGGAGTGTGCTTCTGATGACGAAGAGCGCACTGAAAGAGAGCAGCACGCGCTATGCTCAAGGTGGAATTGCAGTAGCGATGAATGTCGACGACACCATCGACTTACACGTTGAAGACACTCTGAAAGCAGGGGTGGGTATATGCAACCCGCAAGCCGTTCAAGTCATGGTAGAGGAGGGCATTGAACGGGTTGCGGAATTGATCGAATGGGGCGCGCAGTTTGACAAAGAGGGAGATACCCTTGGCTTTACCATGGAAGGAGCCCATCAGCGGCGGCGCGTTGTCCATCGAGGGGATGCTACCGGCATCGAGACAACGGATGCCTTGGTCAACCACCTCCGGAAACAGAAACATGTAAAGGTGGTTGAAAACGCATTTGCCATAGACATCATCACGGAAGACGAAACTTGCTACGGGGTGCTTGCGCTTGTTCATGACGTGGTGCATTGGATTCGAGCAAAAGCCACGATTCTAGCAGCCGGAGGACTGGGGTGCGTGTATCAGTGCACATCGAATCCCGACGTGGCGACAGGTGATGGATTCGCCGCCGCATGGCGCGCGGGCTGTGAGATGATGGACATGGAGTTCGTTCAATTTCACCCAACAACCCTTATTCTGGATGGCGCACCTCATTTCCTAATATCGGAAGCGGTTCGCGGCGAAGGAGGAGTGCTAGTGAACATTCGCGGCGAACAATTCATGGGAAGATACCATGAGAATGCGGAACTCGCTCCGAGAGATGTAGTTAGCCGGGCGATTCTGAATGAAATGCAGTCAACCGGATTTCCGTGTGTCTATCTCGATGTTACACATCTGTCGCCGGACTTTATTCAGAAACGATTTCCGACCATTTCCCGCACGTGCGGACATTACGGACTCGATATCACGAAGGACCTCATACCCGTCCGATCAGGAGCGCATTTCATGATGGGCGGCATACGGACCAATCTGAATGCAGAGACAAATGTCAGCGGGCTATACGCGTGCGGTGAGGTGGCATGTACAGGAGTCCACGGTGCAAATCGCCTCGCAAGCAACTCCTTGCTGGAGTGTATAGTATTTGGATCGCGCGCGGCAGAGTCTGCTGTCAATTATGCTCGACGACTGGACAAAAAAGACGTGGAGAGAGTTCGGGTTCAATCGGAGAGTAGCCATAGTATTACGGACTCGTTTGACGTGGAATGCGGCAAGGAAAAAATTCGCCAATTGATGTGGGAAGCCGTTGGTATCCTGAGGTCGGAAACCGGACTCAAAATTGCCCGCGACGTTTTGAGAGAAATGAATCAGGTGCGTTCTTGGTCTAGTATGACAGCGTTTGAGTTCCAGAACATACTTGATGTCGCGAGTTTGATTACCGAAGCCGCCATTATTCGAACGGAGAGTCGCGGCGCACACTTTCGAGAAGAATATCCCGATCTTGACGATGTTCACTGGAAAAAACATATCGTTCTCTGCCGCGATGAACAGCCGAGACTGGTAGATTGATGTGGGTAGAAGTGGTGTTAGATTGAGAGTGGATGGATGTTGTGGGGCAGGAGATCAGCAAAGCCAATACAGCAGGTTAATACGCGCGCTACTATGGAGATTGGTTGATGAATAGAGATAGTGCCTTAGAACTTCTTCGAGAATACACGCAGAAGGACGGGTTAGTCAAACACGCTTTGGCTGTTGAAGCCTGCATGAGGGCATATGCCCGGAAATGGGGTGAAGATGAAGAAAAGTGGGGAATCGTCGGCTTATTGCACGATTTCGACTACGAGATGTACCCATCCCCCGATCAACACCCGGAGGTAGGGGCGAAAATCCTTAAGGAAAAGGGTTATCCACCTGACGTGATTTATGCAATCCGTTCGCATGCCGATTACCTTGGACTTGAACGAATGAGCCTTATGGATAAGACTCTCTATGCTGTCGATGAATTGGCTGGATTCGTAACTGCCGTGGCTCTCGTTCGTCCAAGCAGGAGGATAGCCGACGTAAGGATTTCCTCGGTGCAGAAAAAACTCAAAGACAAAGCGTTCGCACGCACGGTGAATAGAAAAGATATCCACGAGGGAGCCGAGAGTCTCGGTGTCCCGCTGAAGGAACATATCGCGTTTGTTATCGATGCCATGACGGGCATCGCAAAAGAGCTTGGACTGGACGGTAATTGAGCATTCGCGAAAAACGTTGAAACAGTGTTATTCCTGATTCCTTTCACTCGAGACGCAGAATTACCGCACGTCTCTATTGTCCAATCTCACGGCAGCGGGGAGGACGTTTCAATTCCTATGCACTGCGAGATTGCGTGTAAAACATCTGAATCATTGATGTCATCGCGGATATCTACTTCGCCAATTCTTGTCGGAAGGACGAGGTTCAATCTTCCACCTTTCGCTTTCTTGTCAAGGTACATAGCATTAAGAAGCAAATCCGGTTGCATTCCTGAAGGGAAACTCGTGGGAAGTCCCGTACGTTGGATTAGCCGCTTTTGACGTTCCATATCGGATAGTGACAACATTCCAAGGTTGCAAGCGAGTTGAGCAGCGCAGCTCATGCCGATTGCCACGGCCTCGCCGTGCCGGTATGCATTGTAATCCGTGATGGATTCAAGGGCATGGCCAAAGGTGTGACCATAATTGAGTGTCATTCGCAGGCGGCTTTCTTTCTCATCGCCAGCAACAACTTCGGCTTTGTCCGCACACGATCTGGCGATTACGCTGATAAGAATATTTGAATCGAGATTGAGAATCGCATCAAGGTTTTCTTCAATCTGATCGAATAACGGAACGTCCATGATTACGCCGTGTTTGATGACTTCGATGAACCCCGCACGAACGTCGCGAGGTGACAACGATTTAAGCGTTGATACATCAATCAGGACGAATTTCGGTTGATAAAACGCACCGATAAGGTTCTTTCCGTCCGGGTGATTGATTCCGGTTTTGCCTCCAACGCTCGCATCGACTTGCGCCTGCAATGTGGTTGGAATCTGGACATACGAAATACCACGCATGTATGTAGCGGCGACGAATCCGGCAAGGTCGCCAATGACGCCGCCGCCGAGCGCGATAAGTGTTGATGTGCGGTCCATTCGATGATTGACAAGCTGATCCTGCAATCTACCGAACCATTCGAGCGACTTATGCTCTTCGCCTGAAGGAACTTCCGTCATGCGAGCATCGAAACCGGCATTCGATAAGCTCTCCAGCACCTTGCCCCCGTATCGGCGGCTCACGAATGCATCTGCAATCACAATGACTTTTTCCGATTTCGTTTGCGATCGTAGCAGTTCACCCGTCTTGCCCAGAATTTTCTGATCTACAATGATGGGGTAACTGTTTTCGCGTAGTTCAACGCGAATTGATGGCATTTTGGAACACCTCTATGACTTCATCCGTGACTTGCTCAATTGGTAAGCCGTCGGTCTGAATTGTGTAGTCGGCTAAAGCATAATATGCCTCGCGGGCTTCGAGCATCTTGCGTATCTTTTCTACAGGTTCTGGCGCTTTTAGCAATGGTCGATGTGTTTCGTTCTTCACCCGCGCCCAAATTTCCTCTGACGTTGCCGTCAGACAGAAAACTAGCCCATTGCGCTTAAGAATATCCAGATTTCCAGCCCGAAGCACAATTCCCCCGCCGGTCGAGATTACGTGCTTGTCCAAACTCGAAATCTTTTGAACCGCCTCGCTTTCCAGTTCACGAAAATACGATTCGCCATGCTGAGCGAAAATGTCGGTGATACGCCGTCCGGCACTTTGTTCAATAATCTCGTCGGTATCAAGGTAGGGCATCTCCAAACACCGAGACAGTCGCCGTCCTACAGATGTTTTACCTGTACCCATGAATCCAACTAAGATGATATTCGGCATATTTTACGCTCTACTTGAATCCCAAACCTCGCCGTAAATTTTTTCAGGCATGCGTGTTGTAACCTTTGGTGCTAGTTAATTGGTACATGATTTTCAATGACATACTATATCTAGGTTGTTAGCAGGTCAGGTAGGCGCAACATTTGTCAACCGCGCATAATCGCACATCATCGTGTCAGTATATAGTATGTCATTTATGATTTAAATACTACATATACTAGCACCATTGGTTTGTATACTTATACGCGAAACAACGAACCTACGCTCTTAAAGGAGAATTGCGGATGCCAAGACAACTCAGGATGGTGCGACCAAACCTTGATGGGTTGCCGGAAATCAGAGTCCCGGACGGGTACGAAATTCGAACCTACGAGGAGGGCGATGATGCCCATTGGGTGAATGTGATTAACACTTCGTTCAACACAACATTCACTCTCAAAGATTTTTACGATGACATCGGCCGTAAATCGTTATTCAATCCTGAGGGTCTATTCTTTGCGACCTGCCAAGGCATTCCGGTAGCCACTACCTACGCGCGTGTCCTTGAGCCCGAGGAATCCGAGATGGGTTCGGTTCACATGGTCGCTGTAACTCCTGAGCATACCGGACAGCGACTCGGCACATCCGTGACACTATGCGCTTTGCACTTCTTCCAACAACGTGATTTCAAGTGTGCGATTCTTGGTACAGACGATTTCCGTTTGCCGGCTATAAAGACCTACCTGAACCTTGACTTTGTTCCTGTGTGCATTGATGGCGATCAGCCTGGGCGTTGGAATAAGGTTTTCCTCAAGCTCGGCTTGCCTGTTATGTCGGATCCATCCGATACGCTTAGGAGCATGTTTTCCGAAGAACTATGGGCAAAAATTTCGGGTTGAAGCGGTTCTTTACTCGTATTTCTGTACTGCCCCGATTCGCCACACCGGATACTAGTCAAGAATCGATTAGTCTATTTTCAAGGTTTCGCCAATCGGCGACATCAATTGCGAGGGCTTGCCCATGCCGGGGGAAAAAGCACCTATCAATATGCGAGGTTGAGGGTGAGGAATCTCTAAGGCAGGCAGGTCGGAAAAGATTAACACCGAGCAAAAAGAGCTATACGTGAATCGCGAGAATATCGATCAATCGCTGTTGCAAGTGTATGGTTTGAGCCGGCATACTGACCAATTCCGGGACAACATTACCATCCAACACGATTCTTGATCTATGCAGAGTTATAAAGGATATGGTTGTTTCACACTTACTAAACTATCTTCTCGCTTGCCACTGATTCATCGGCGAGATGTCTTTGTGTGTTACGACTGATTTCGGAGGATAACGTTCGGGCTCTTGAATGTTTACTTGCGACGGGGTTGCTATCGATTCCTCTATTTCACCCATTAGTCTTCGTGCTGCTGCTGCCGCTTTTGATGGCCGCTGGATGTTCTCGGCAATTGCAAAGATTTTTTGACAATATACCTCAACACGCTCAACGTCTCCAGCCGAACAGGCGTCCTCAGCAGCATTCAAATAATAAATCGTTGCGTTCGACCAACCCTCCTCAGCCGACTCATTGGATTCTCCGTGTTTAAAATGGTCGGCCGATAGAACACATTGAGTTGCAGCTTCTTCCCACAGCTGCCGTCTACTCATAACCTCAGCGCGTTTGGCATAACAATCCCCGGCCTCGTTCGCCATTGTTCTTGCACTTCCAGTGCGTTTAGCCGCGACATAAGCTAAACGAGCGCGGGCATAACAGTCCGCAGCCGCTTCCCAATCATCGGTGTCGACAAAGTGTGCGGCAGACTCAACGTAAAGTTCTGCAAGTTTCTTATATTCGGAACGTGCGCGTTTGTTCTTCTGCCGCGTAAAGTTCTCAGCCGTGCGGCAAATTTGAGCGGCCGCTCTCTCGTGAGGGTATTTTGTCTTTTCATGTAGCGACCGCAATACAGACTCTGCGAGAAGTGGTTGGGTTGGCGAGGAATCGGTAGTAGGTGCAAGCGGTAGATCCGAACCGTCGTCCTCTATATCGCTTCCTGTCGAATCCAGTATATCGTGAGATTCGTCAACGTGATTAGGGAGCGATCGTTGATAGAACCAAGTTTTAAGTTCCTCCACCTCATTGGCAGGCAATAGTTCGACCAAACGCACTATATCCTTTGCGCCGGAAGGAGCTTTGGCAATCGTGAATGCATCTATCAATGACCTGAAGATTTTCTTTACTTGATTTGAAAGTCCGATTTCCGTCGAGTAATGATTATGTACTTCTTTTAGTTCTCGTAACGCATCGACCGGACTATGCTGATGGATATAATTGATAGCACGTTCATAGCATGCGCTAGTGTCCTGTTCAAGCTGGTGTCGTATTTGCCGCTCCTCTTCAATTCGGTGCTGGTAATGAATTTCAAGTTCTATCCACCGCGCCAGATCAGGCGAAAGCCGTAAGTCCTCACGCGTTCTGGCGAGTTTTTCATTAGTCAAATCAGTGTTCGGCGATTGGATTAACTCTTCGCGCACTGTCTTTGCATACCACGTGGCACGAATGGCATCCAGATCTTGATACATTTCCGTAGCGCTCTGGTAACGGGAGTTGACACTTCTGTGCAAGACCTTCTGTAGAAAACCGTGTAATTCTTCAGGCACTTCATGGTCGAACTCAATTTCTGCATCAAGTTTTTTAATCTTTATTTCGTCATGATTTCGCCCTCGGAACGGAAATTGACCGGTCAACATTTCATATAGAACCAGTCCCAATGAATATAGATCTACGCGATAGTCGTATTCACCGTCATACTGCTCAGGCGCCATGTATTTCCGAGTGCCTGTGACTGTTGCCGCAATGTCATCCGTTGCTTCAAGTATACACGCAACGCCAAAATCGCCGAGTTTCGCGGTGCCATCGGATGTCAAGAGGATGTTCTGAGGCTTGATATCTCGATGGATGATGTTCTGTGCATGTACGGCGGTAAGCCCTCGACAGATATCTAAGGCAATATTGACTGCACGACTAGGAGAAAACGATTCGGCGGCCATCCGTTCATGGAGTGTGGAACCGTCTATGTACTCCATAACGATATAAGCAATATATTCATCTTCGCCCGGTTCGACTGTATGAATGGAGACAATGTTTTCATGTCCCCAATTCAGCGTCATGGCGCTCAGTTCGGCCATCAAATAGCGCAATCGTCCCGACGGATAAACGGACTTTGGTAATGCCTTGATAGCTACAATACGATTTGTAAGTTCTTCCTTAGCGCGGAAAACGGACGCAAAACTGCCGTTGTTGATTAACTTTTCAATCCGATATTTCCCCATGACCAATCCGTTGATTTGCATGGTTAAATCTCCTCGTCCGTCCGAAAACACTCGGATTTCATACTCGTGCAAATGAGAGAGTATCACATTATCACTTTAGTGTCAATGCCAAATAATCGAATTACTGTTGTTATTGGCGGGACGATGTGCTATACTTAAGCCAGATTTGCCAAATTCGAGGGAAGTGCATATGGGGTTTCACAGGTTTGAATACATCGTGTATTCGCGTCCTCAATCACCCGATTGTCCTCCGATAAAACGTACGCGGGATTCGTGCCGCATAGATTGTGCAAATCATCGGCATTTCAATATGCCGGCCCATTGTATTTTGAATTCCATCAAACATGGAAATTGACCAACCCTTACCCCAATTGATAGGATTGGGGTTGCTTCTTTTTCTTTCCGGCTTTTTCTCGGGGTCAGAGACTGCGTTATGTGCACTGACAAAGGTGCAGGTAGAACGTCTTCGGACCGAAAAGAGGAAGAATAGCATTGCCATTGTCAATTTCGTCGACAATCCCCGCCGTTTGTTCATCACCCTCCTACTCGGCAACACTCTTGTCAACGTAGCCTTTGCAACGATAGCTTATTGGCTCATTCGTGATTTGCCGGTTTTTGAACACCTAAAGAAACTCAACAATGACGTCCTTCAACATGCCGCTGAGTTTGTTGTTGGAACGGTATTGATTGTCCCACCATTATTAGTCTTCGGTGAGATTGTCCCCAAAACTCACGCGATCAGACATCCGGAGTTCTTTGCCCGCATTACCGCTCGATCTCTATGGAGTTTTTCCATAGTAATCTCACCCCTTCGCGCTTTTCTGCGAGTTATCGTGGATTTCCTAATGCCCTTGTTTGGCGCTAATCATACCCCAAAAACAGAGCGCTTGACCGCCGGCGATTTCAAGACCATTCTTAACATGGACCAAGTCAAGGGACTGCAAGCTGATGAACGTACAATCCTCAGCAATGTTCTTGAATTGCGAACAATCGAAGCTAAAGAAATTATGGTGGCGCGGACCGAGATGATTGCACTCGACATCTCGGCGACTATCCAAGAAGTGTTGGCGAAAGCACGAGAGTTTGGTTTCTCCCGAATCCCTGTCTACCGGAATCAGATTGATGACACGTGCGGAATTTTTCAGGCCAAAGATATACCGCTGTGGCGGCATGTGGACATCCGGAAGATGACTTTGGCGACATTCCTAAATCGACGTCATCTCCTAGGAGGTCCTCAGATAGAAAACACTCTTGTACGTCAACCCGTTTTTGTTCTTGAAACGATGAAACTCGCAGATCTTCTGCTGGAACTTACACGGCAGAAAACAAAAATGGCGGTCCTCTTAGATGAATACGGCGGCGTCTCTGGTATTGCGACGATCGAAGACATCCTCGAACACTTGGTTGGCGACATCGTCGATGAACATGATACCACGCTTAAGTCACCTAACATTATCTCAAGTCCGGACAACCCATCGCTCATTGAGGTATCCGGAAGGGTCAGCGTCAAGTCTATAAATCAAGAGTTGCGCCTAAAGCTCGACGAAGACATCGCGGACACCATTGGAGGATATGTTCTTGCTCTTTTTGGTCGAGTGCCTGCGGTGGGAGAGTCTGAGCATGACCAAAACGATATCCGATTCGAGATTGCCGCGATGGATGGGAATTTCGTTGGTGTTGTAATTATGACGCTCCCTCAACAGACTGAATCCGATTTGGATTCTACTGAGTAGGGGCAATACTAACATCAACACAGGATCGGCGTTTGTCACATCCACTTTTATTTAATTTCAACAGTTCGTGCGTACAGACAAATTCGGCTGTACCGTAGTTGCTATGATGAATCGAGTTCATATTTTGAGGGTTGCCTTCATTCTAGTTTGTTGCTTATTTCTGGTTGGTGCGACGAGTGTTGGCGAGCCAGGGGCGGCGTGGGAAAATAAACTCTTCCAGTTTGTTCTTCTCTTGAGTGGACTGATAATTTTTGTTGTTTTATCAGCCTTCTATTCGGGATCGGAGACGGCAACAGTTTCCCTTGATAGACTCAAGATATATCAGCTTGCAGAACAGGGAGATAAGAAAGCCCAGATAGTGAAAAAACTAGTTGACACACCCGAGAAAACTCTTGGGATGACGCTAGTAGGCACCAACATCGCAAATGTAGTGGCATCTCAGATGGGGCTGTTATTTGTAATTGCACTGCTGCAGATGTCTTCAATAACCCAGACAATAGTAACGAATTTGCGGACAAACGAGCAAGCGGTAGCAACCTTGATTTCTACAGCGTTAATCTTGGTTTTCGGTGAGCTTCTACCGAAGACAGTTTTTCGGGTAAAAGCCAACTCTCTAGCGCTACGCTACGCAGTTCCGTTGAGAATGTCTAACGTAATCTTACGTCCAATCGTTGATGGGATAACGCACCTTACTAGCGTCCTAGTCAAAATCGGAGAAAGGCGGGCGGCTCCGACTTCGGCCGATGCCCAACGCGACGAATTGCGGCTGTTAGCGTCAATGGGAGAACAATCAGGGGGTATTTTGGAAGACCAACGACGTATGATTCACAGTGTTCTCGACCTTCACAATCGTACAGTCGAACAGGTAATGGTACCCTTGGTTGACATTGTCGCTGTTGAAAAAGATACAGACGTTGACACATTCTTGAAAATTGCGGCCGAAGCGGGCTTCTCCCGTATTCCCGTTTACGAAGATCAAGTCAACAATATAATCGGGATTGTTCACCTACTCGACGTTATCTATTCGAACGACAGCTCCCAAAGCCTTGAATCGTTTATTCGGCCTGATCTTCAGTTTGTTCCCGCATCAAAGACTACAAACGTCCTTCTCAAAGAAGTTCAGCAGAGCCATCATACTATGGTGTTCGTCGTGGATGAATATGGAGGGATTGTAGGATTGAGCACGGTGGAGGATTTGGTCGAGGAAATCGTAGGAGAGCTGTCCGATGAACGGGACCAGCGGGACGAGCCAGAGATACTCCACATGATTAGCCCGCGTCTATTGGAATGTGACGGACGGGCAGAGATTGGTGTTCTGTCGGATTTGTATGGAGTTCCTATCCCGGTAGGTGATTATGAGACCGTGGCGGGTTACTTCCTTGACCGAACGGGAAGCATTCCAAAACCGGGCGACAGGATCGAATCGGATAAACTACTCATTACGATTACGGACGTTGACTCGCGTCGTATCCGCAAAGTGCGGATTCGCAGCAAAGCGGGGAACTTCGTGAAATCTGAAACGAAGAGATAAGGTTTGGAGACAAACGGTGTTCAGTGCGTAAACAAGCATAACTACAAGATTCCGAGCGGTGGTGCTACTTTTATTTCCTCGATAACCATACCCAAGGGTTGCTTCGCAACTGACAGAATTGCCTCCGCTACGTGTGAAGGTTTAAGCATCTGGTCAAAATCGGGATGTTGATCCGTACCGTCCCAAAACGACGTGTGAGTGGCTCCCGGCAACACTGCTGTCACCCGAATGTTTTCCTCGCGCACTTCCTCCGATAAAACTCTAGTCAAAGCCAAAGCTCCTGCTTTAGCCGCGCAATAAGCTCCTGTAGCACTAAAGGTGGTTGTTGCCGCCACGGACAAAACATTGATGATTTGACCCGATTTGCGACTTAGCATCGGTTCAAGGACGTATTTTGAACAGAGAAAAAGGCTAGTGAGATTTGACTCGATCACCGCGCTCCAACTTGCCAACTCGAACTCCGCAACCTTGCCAAATTCTCCTTTCCCGGCATTATTCACCAAAATATCAATTTGACCGTAACGTTCAACTGCGGAACATACCAACCGCTCAACCTCTTTTGATTGAGTAACGTCAACGGTCTCCGCCTGGGCTTCGCCCCCATTCTCGCGGATGCGTCGAGCAACGGCTTCTACATCAGACGTTGTCCGTGCAGCCAATATGACTCTCGCTCCAGCATTGCCAAACGCAATCGCGGTCTCGGCGCCAATTCCACGGGATGCGCCTGTAACGATCACCACTTGATTCCTTAATGTCTGCTCATCCATAGACGATCCAGTTGCCGCGCATACTACGCGCCATGATTCGTGGAATCAGAATGATTTCCAGTTCAACTTCAGGTGGTTAAGTTCATTGAAACACAGTATTCGATGCTCTATTGAGGAACATGGGCTTGCCTCAGAGAATTCGGCTAGGAATCATGTTGACTGGCAACTCTGCATAAATTCTGCCCGCGTTGAGTCTTTATCTCTGAATGCCCCTAACATGACGTTAGTTATGGTCTTGGAATTCTGTTTCTCGACGCCACGAATCATCATACACATGTGTTGCGCCTCAATGACTACAGCAACTCCGATCGGTTGAAGTGCTTCATCGATTGCCCTGGCAATCTGGTCAGTCAAGCGCTCTTGTACCTGTAGCCGACGAGCAAACATGTCCACTATTCGGGGTATCTTGCTTAATCCGATTATCTTTTTTGTGGGGATGTAGCCCACATGACAGTTGCCGAAGAACGGAAGGATGTGATGCTCGCACAAACTGTAGAACTCAATGTTTTTTACGATAATCATGTCATCGTATTCTTCATCGAAAACCGCCCCGTTCAAAATTTCCTTAATATCTTGATTATATCCTTGTGTCAGAAAGGAAAGCGCCGTGGCTGCGCGGCGGGGTGTTTTGATGAGCCCACCTCGCGAGGGATCCTCGCCGATCTGCATCAAGATTTTCGCGTAAATGTCTTCCAATTGAGGATTCACTATAGCGAATTCATCCTCGACGGATGCAGTGGCATACGCGTGGAGCATTGCCCGATGTTCGGCGACTTGAGACGGGGCATCCTTAGTATCAAGGGCTTCCGGTTTCGACGTAAATTCTGTTTCTGAAGTATCATTCATGGACAATGAGCCTCTGGCAATTCGCCGTAATAATCAAAATGATTCCTTGGCGTTTCTTTCAATCGGAGCCTATGCAAGATAATGGGTTTCAAGGGTTCCTCAAGAAGATCCCAGATCACCTTCACAAAGTTTTCGGAGGTCGGATTAAGAACCTCGAATTCGGGTGTGTCAAGGTTTAGGTGTCTATGGTCGAATCGCGAATGAATCTGTTTTTGAACAATTTCATCAAGGGATTCGGGCGCGACAACCATTCCGGTTTTGGGATGGACCTCCCCCCTAACCATAACCTCAAGAACATAGTTATGGCCGTGTCCATGTGGATTATTACACTTGCCAAATGTCTCCCGATTCTCGTCTTCGCTCAAGAGTTGGCTATGGAGACGATGCGATGCACTAAATTCATAAACTTTCGTGAGATAAACCATCCGTTTTTTTCCAAAATAGTCGGCAAACAGTGCCGTATCTTCGTAAATCCGAACGCGGTGCAAGTTAGTCAAGTTCGGACATGATCCAAACGTGTTCCATATCTCAATCGCTATGTTTTCGGGGGTAGGTTGTAAATGCGAATCATTTGCAAATACCGGATGTTGCAGATTTATGTGTTTGTGATCGAAATGAGCGAGCACGTGATCCCTAAGGAGTTGGTCAAGATCGGCGAGATTGATGACCATTCCATTATTATTGGAAACCACCCCCTTAATCGTCGCTTCCACAACATAATTGTGGCCATGGTCGTTAGTGGCGGGGCCAAACAACTCGTAATTTTCTCTGTGGCTAAGATTGGGGATGCGAAGCGCGTGTGAGGCTTCGAAAGCTACTTGGCGGGTGAGATAGTGCATGAAATAAACGGGTTCGCCTTAACTTGAAACATCAAGACGTTCGGCGCAGAACTCGGCGTCGGACGTGAAATTAATCATCGGCTAGGCAAGAAGGAGATAATCAACTTGTCGTTCTCTTGCCTAACCCATGTACAAGTTTTAGCGTAACGTCCGACGCATTTGACACACATTCAATTCGCACGAAAACGTCTCTAGCAGATTTGCCTAATCAGGCTGCGGAACCACACGCAAGTAAGGCTTAACAGTCTCCCAACCATCTGGGTATACTTCTTTAGCTTCCTCGTCAGACACGGCCGGCACGATAATCACATCGCCACCCATTTCCCAGTTTGCAGGCGTCGCAACTTTACGGCCCGCCGTCAACTGCATTGAGTCAAGAACACGGAGGATTTCGTCAAAATTACGCCCGGTGGTCATCGGGTATGTCAGCATGAGTTTGATGGTTTTGTCCGGACCAATCACAAATACCGACCGTACCGTCGCATTGTTGACGGCGGTGCGTCCTTCCGATGTCCCGGGTTCGTTGGCAGGTAGCATATTATACAACTTGGCTACTGCCAATTCTGTGTCCCCAATCATCGGGTAAGTGACGGCGTGTCCCTGTGTTTCTTCAATATCCTTTGACCACTCCACGTGGTCTTCCACGGGATCAACGCTAAGACCGATAATCTTGCAATTGCGCTTTGCAAATTCGGACGTCAACCCCGCCATATATCCCAACTCAGTTGTGCAAACCGGCGTAAAGTCTTTCGGGTGGGAAAACAGCACTGCCCAACCATCCCCAATCCATTCGTGAAAGTCTATCGTGCCTTGTGTGGTCTCGGCTGTAAAGTTCGGGGCTTCGTCGTTGATTCTTAGTGACATTTTCACTCTCCTTCGTTATCGAATGTGCCAAAATGCGTCGACGGGCGATACCGACGTGCGTTTAGAAATTATTGAGAATTGTTCTTTTGGTGCGTATATCGGTTTGTAGACTGCCAGTCCAAAGGGATCTCTCTTACGCGTGAAAGTATAACGCATCTCGTGTCGGAAGGCAAGCGGTTCTTTACACGCAACTCGGACGTGAAACTCGTATCGGAGCTACGCAATGTATGATTGACGCTCGTTAGAAAGGAAGTTCTCGTCTAAGCGTTCAGGCGAATTTGAACGGTATTCGGCTGGTAAATATGAATAAAGAAGAATTGGCGTCTGGCGTGCGAAGGCGGACGGTTGTGCAACTATTAAACAACAACCGAGAGTTCGGTTTTTAGTCAACCAACCAGAATTCTCCTTTACTGTCAGCCGCGAGCATTGCAAGCATAACAGCACCGGGAAAGTCTTCCGGCATCTCGATTCCCATTGTAAAGATTCGCGCGCTCGCAGACGCTGTTTGCCGAATCAAATTCGGGTCCGGAACACCTGATGTCAATATCCCGTCACTGAATAGAACAACAATGGTGTGGGAGATTTTCTGGATTTCTTGAATCGCCTCGATCATGTCCTTGTCGGCATAGGTATCGCTTTTCTTGGGAGAAAGAAGATCGAAGAAAGATGCTCCTTCCGAAACCCCATTGTCGGTCACGGGAACGAATTCGTCGCGAAAAAAGCTAATTTCACTGCCGAATGTGATGATATTGAATCGGTCATGAGGTTCAAGAAATTCCAGTGAATCCTGCATGATAGACAGTATCTTTTTCAGTTTTCGCGGCGTCAATCCTAGCATGCTGGAAGACAAATCCACGCAATATGCGATCTTTTGAGGCCCTTCCTGTCTTTCGATAAATTGAACCAGGCGACTCTTTGAACGGGAATCTTTGCTCGACGTTCGCCCAATCGGATTCTCGATCACTCGTCCAATCTGTGGAGAATCTTGATTGAATTCAACGTTGTTTGTGTTTAGACTCATGCCGTCACTCAGGTCTAACGATCCAGCCGCACTAAAATCCGTCGGCGTAGAAGCAGAAACGACCCCGCGCGCCGTCATGGGGGCGTTGCTGGTCAAGACTTTGAGCCTCGGTTGGTTAGACTGGTCGGTGGTTTTCTTGCGAACGCGTGCTCGTTTCGGCGCAGTTTTGCGTTTAAGTTTCGGTTTATCAACCTTCATTAAGACCGCACGAATTGAATCTTGCTGATTGGCAGGGCCTGAATCAATCCAAAAGAAAAATCCTATCGTGCCGACAATTGCATGCAACAGAACCGAAACTATCAGTGCTCCGCTTAACTTGGCTCTTAATTTCATTATCACGTCTGCAGAATTCTTGTGAAATCAATAGTGGAAGACCCCCACCTGCGTATACGGAATTGCAGGTAGGTTTCAATCGGATATCTCAGATTCGCCGCCAACGACGGCGTACGTCAACCATAAGTCATTTCCGGATGTTTTCCAAGAACACGTAACAAGCGTTCATCGGCACCTTCCAAAACGTAGTCGGGCATACGGTAATTCAGGTAGGGCCAAAATCGCTGCGCAACGAAGCGCTGTCCATAGACTTGGTGGAACAGGTAACGAACTCGATCGGTCCGGTTTGGCGCGCCTCGATGCCATGTTTGCCCGTTGAGGAGATAAAGGTCTCCAGCTTTCATGAGGAGTGAAACTGGTTCTTTGCCCTCAAAGGTTGGATATTCCAGGTCATCGGGTTGCCTTCCGGAGTAGTGGCTACCCGGAACGAATTGGGATGGCCCGTATTTGACATCATCCTGATCCGTCAGGGCAATTTGCACGGACATACGAAGTACGGGCATCCGAAGCCTCGGGTCGTGTCGTTCCATTTCAGGCGCGATCGGAAACTCTATGCCATCGTCAACATGAAATCCGTTTGCTCCCAAGTCTTCTCGATTAAGGATACAACCTTGGGCAATACAATGGCAGTGCTCACCCAACACGCTCTCGGCGATACTAATGATGGGCTCACGCACCAGCAGGTCGCGGAACATGAGGTCACACTCAAAGAGCCGATGTATGACGATCGGCGCCTTTCCCTTTTGCCGAGAATCTTTCACATTACGCATTTGCAAAAAGTAAGGCTCAGCGAAGATTTCATCAACGCGGGCAATGATGCGTTCGCATTCTTCACTTGAGAGCACATTTCGGATAATCGTCGCGCCGTTTTGATAAAAATCCTCCAAAATGACCTTTAAGGTATCAGGAGGTAGGGGTTCGGCGCGAAGAGCTTGTTCTTTTGCCATCTAACAACCTTCAATAGTACGGTAGCAAATGCGTGCGAGTTCCTCACCGCATTGACATTTTGGCATTGGTGACTCGTTGTCGTAGCACAACTCCCCACTGGCCAACGACCCAAAGCGTATCACTATCGTGCGCGTAAACAATCGTGTACAGGTCGTTGTCGATATCCGTGTGTTGTTGATTCCAGGTCTCTCCACCGTCGGCAGAGTGCAGAATCATCCCGTTCGCTCCTACTGCATAAATGTCCTGTTGTGACACTGCCACAATGCTGTAAAGGTCGGAGGTCACGCCGCTCGATTCGGCAGCCCAATTAAACCCGCCGTCCGTTGTACGTAGGACAATTCCGTAGCGCCCAACAGCCCATCCTTTCCTTTTGGTGAAGAACGACACGCCGTAAAGATTATATCCCGTATTGGTTTCATGCAGCTTCCAGTATTCGCCGCCGTTAATCGTTCGCTGGACTGTACCGCCGGAGCCGACCGCCCAAGCGAGGGGTACGAATTTTGTTTCGACCTTGAGGAGATTCCTGCCTGTGGTAGTTCTCTGCGGCTCCCAAATAGGCCCACCGTCCCTATTGTGAAGAATTTGTCCCTCGTCTCCAACAGCCCAACCTTCGGAGAATTTACCGAAACCCACATCATTCATCACATAACGTTGCGGTGGATCTTCCTCGAATAGCGGGGGACGCATTGGCGTATTTCCAGCAGACCATTTGGTTCCATCAGTAGTATAAAACACCGTCCCATCGCGTCTCATCGCCCAGCCCCATTTGGGATCAAGACTTACGAAATGTATTACGATAATTTTTTGTCGTGTTCCGATGTCTTGAACTGTCCAGTCATGCCCGCTATTCTGTGTCTCAAGCAGTAATCCATTGTCTCCGGTGATCCAGCCGTTGTCTTCGTCCAAGAAGAGCACGTCATGAAAATCATCAAGCTGTTCACCAAGCTGGAGCTCCCATGTTACCCCGCCATCGTGCGTGTGATAGATGTGCCCCGCTTTCCCAACCGCCCACGCGACTTGGTCGCCGACATAATGGAAATTCACAATCTCCTCCGCCGAACTCGGGCGGCCGAGACGTACTCTTCTGCGATTTGCGGGACGCCCAGGTCTTGGTGCAGCTACGTTCTCGCCAGAACCACTTTCCGGATTTAGGCCGCGGGGCCGCGGGCGGCGCCTGCGCTGGCGATTCCTGAACGCCTCACCGGCATCCTCATCTAACGCAGCCCGAATTTCTGCGGCATCCTGAGAAGTGCTAGAAGAAGCTGAGTCAGCAGATACTTGATTCGATCCCAAATTTTGCGATGGCGGCGCCGGTTCTTTCTCTCTTGCGGTCAGGTCGACATAGGCACGCTCCCAACTTCTTCCCTGATCCCGCGTTAAGAGGATTTGACCCCGAGGACCAACTCCCCACGCCTCTCGGTGGCTACGCATTTTCACACTGCGAATGCGATTACCAAGCTCTACAGGACGGCGCGTCCAAGTAAGTCCGCCATCGTTGGTAATTAGTGAATCCCCATTTCTAACGATTACCCAACCCGATTTGGCATCGGCAAAGTGAATCGCGATACCCACTTGGTTGGTTTTGGATTGAATCTGCCAATATTCGCCACCATTTTTCGTATGAAGGATAAACCCGCCATCACGACGCTGCGGAGTGACCGCCCATCCTTCTAAGCTATTAATGAAATGTAAATGGGCAATAGGTTGATTCGTTGTACCAGTCTTTTGAAGTTTCCAAGTCTGTCCGCCATCCATGGTATGCAGAGTTTGCCCCTGATCCACACCCAGCCAACCTTCCAACGGCGTCAGAAACTGCATGGAGCGGATGCTTCGGAAATTCCGCAACAATTTTTGTACGACCTGCCAGGTTTCGCCGCCATTTTCCGTTCGGAGCAACGCGCCCCTACCGATAATCCAGCCATGATTGGGATCAATGAAGGATATGCTATGCAGATCAATCTCAACACTGCTGTGCTGAGGTTTCCAAGTTTGTCCTCCGTCGGTAGTGTGAGCTATGACGCCGCTGCTGCCGACTGCCCAACCCGTCGTGTCATTTATGAAGCAGGTGTCATTGAAATCAGTCTGCCATGTGGCTTGACGAACAATTTCCCAGTGATATGTGATTTCCTCAATGACCGGCGGAGTCTCAGCTATCTCGGCAACCTCAATCTCTTCCGCAGTGGGCGGGAGTGCAACAGGTAACTCTTCGGCATCCACAGAGAATCGCATGGCGATACCGCCTTTACCAACGGCGACCATGCCTTCCGGCGAAAGCGCGAATCCGTGGAGGTCATTTTCGGTGCCGCTCTCCTGAAGTTCCCATACCGCGCCGCCGTTGGTCGTAGTCAGAATCACACCGTTATCACCCACGATTAAACCGTGCATTGTATTCGCAAAGTAGATCTTGTTGAGATTTTCTTGCGTACCGCTCTTTTGGAATTTCCAGGTTTGACCGCCATCCTTAGTGCGCAGAATTTCGCCGAATTGGCCCGAGATCCATCCATGGTCACTGTCAACGAAATAAACAGCGTATAACTCGTTGTAGGTTTTAGTCGTCTGCTGTGTCCAAGTCATGCCACCGTTGGTGGTGTGAATCACCGTGCCGGGCCATCCCACAGCCCAACCTTCATGCTCGTTGAGGAAGAAAACTCCTTTGAGGGATTGCCACTCGCCCGGTGTCTGAGGCACCCACGATTCGCCGCCATCGGCAGTATGGAGCACGGTGCCTAATTCACCGACAACCCATCCCTTTTTTGGCGTCACGAAATGCACGGCAGTGAGAACATAGCCCCAGTCGCTATTTTGACGTTCCCACGCCTGACCACCGTCGGTGGTATGGACAATCATACCGCGTTCGCCGACTGCCCATCCTTCCTTATCGGACACAAAAAAGATATTGCGGATATTATCCCATATTTCGGCGTCGACTTCCGTCCATGTCCTACCTCCGTCTTGACTCATCGCGATTGTTCCGCGCTTTCCGACAGCAATGGCACGATTGGCGTCCGCAAACTGCACGTTCTCGAGATCGTTGGCGGTCGTACCGCTGACCATATCCCAGCTTGTTCCACCATCCTTCGAATTTAGTATGCTGCCGTACCAGCCGACTGCCCAGGCTTCTTTGGGCGTGGTGAATTGCACTGCGGTTAAATTGTTCTCTGTCCCGCTTTCAAGCAATCTCCAGTTTTTTCCGCCGTCTTCCGTGAACGTAATGAACCCGACATCGGCGACGGCGACGCCTCTTCGCCTATCAATAAAATGGATGCTATTGATTGTGTCTCGGACGTGCCCGTTAATTAGAGGGATCCGACTGTCCTGTCGATCCCACTTTGCGCCGCCGTTCTTTGTGTGAAAGATTGAACCATCGCTTCCAACGAGCCAGCCTTCACTATGGCTGATGAAAAAGACCTGTTTATTGTCGTTGATCATCCGATCTCTTTCGCCCTCAAATCGGTTGGTTTGCTCGCCCCAGGTCTTTCCTCCGTCATTCGTATGCAGAATCCTGTCCTGCCCGCCCACTATCCAGCCACGTTGATTATTGACAAACCACGCACCACTGAGCGGAAACTCGCTCACGAATTCGCGGCGCTTCCATGTTTTTCCGCCATCCTGCGTATAGAGGACATCCGCGCCTTCACCGACAACCCATCCTTCTTTCGCATTGGCAAAAAATACATCGCGAAGCATCGCCCACGTTCCACTCGTCTGCAGATACCAGTGTCGTCCGCCATCATCGGTCGAGGCGATTAGACCGTCGTCGCCGACTGCCCATCCGTAGCGACTATTTGCGAAATGCACCGCCTTGAAGTCACCGGTTGTGTCAACTTCCTGTCGATTCCATGTTTGCCCGCTATCGTCGGTGTGGATTATCAGCCCTTCAAGCCCGACGATCCATCCAAGCTTTGCGTTTACAAAGTGAAGGTCCGTAAAATGGGTTTCCCAATCTGCCTTTCGGGTTACCTCTTCCTTACAACCTGACAGCAGCATTGAAATCGCAAACGTAACCGCAATCAAACGGAACACGTGGCGGTGTACCCTTACTTGACTCATCTTATTTTGCCTTTCCTTCATACCAAGTTCTTTTTTGCGACAACCAAGAGCATAGGCTGACGCATGCTCTTACGTTGTGCTATTCCTACCAGTAGCTCTTCAGACGGCCACTCAATGCCTTGTCAAAATAGTGCTGATACCTTAGTTCCCTTTTGCACACTCAGAAATTGAGCAATGTTCCCCATATGCGTATCGTATCAACAAGTTCGCCACCCCCTTGCAAAAAAGAGTCATCTTTTTAATGCGTGTGAATTTGGGGCTGACCCAAGTAGCTGCCTAAATGCTTCGTCTATTGATTGGGCGTCGCCGAGGAAAGCCCAGACTTGGCTCCGATCCTGGTAACTGCTCAATCCGGTGCCATCGCCGATTGCCGGTGTGTGATATTCCATTTCGCCGAATTCGCCTAGATCGCCATTGTCGTTGTAACACTGGATGGCATAACCAAAGTCGTCCAAATCGTCCCACGGGACATCCACATACTCGGCTGACGGAGCGACGAAGAAATTACGTACGACCAATGTTTTCTTCCCATCTCCTATAGGTCGCAGATACCCTATTCGCCCAATCGTAGAGGCGGCACGCACACCGATTTTGTGGGAGTGCTTCGCATCAACGCGAAATCGGATAGATTCGGGTGTAACGCACAGATGGCTTGCTTCTACATCCCCAAAGTAAGTTTTCGCCACGCTTTCTCTCACCGTGGGAACAACAATCTCCCCTCCGGCAGGAACCTGAACCAAATTCCAGACTCCGAGACGAATTCCCGGTGCTTCCGAAGAAGTAAACCGAAGCGAAGTAAGTTGCTCATAACCAACAAAGTCAACGCTTCGAAGGAGAGATGTCATGCCCTTTTCATAACGCAAAGGGTTCTCCGTCATCCGGATTGTCTTCGCAAGCTCTACCTCGCAAGTTTTTTCCTGTCGATTTAGGACAACACGCGCTTGATTGGTCAGCTTGACATGCCCCGCCCCGTGTTGAACTGCGTAGCTGCCGGGGTCTAGTGAAGAAGGGACCTGATACGTTTCGCCGGGGTTCTCAATGTCTGAAATGAACAGTTCAACTTCTGGCGCCACCCAAGTGCGGTCTCCCCCGCTATTCTTCCATCCTTCTTCCGAAAAAAATGCCTCGGCAGTCTCGACCTGATTAAGATCCGGATTAACCCAGAAGAAATTATGCCCATTCCTATTGTATAGACCGAGCGTTCTGCCGCCGTAGGGAAGAACGAGCAAAGAGCCACCTTTTCCGTACAGTTGGATTGGCGGATGGCCCGCGGCAGTCAGTGACGCGATGAGTTTATTCATGGATGTCCCGGGGTGAAGGTACGCAATCGCCTCATTGAAGTGTTGTACACCTGTACTCAATCTCAAGCTCCAAGACGAACAGTTCGACTCCAATTTGAGTTTGTTGGGCTCAAGTCCTTATTCTTCATCTCCCCATTGCGTCCCGATATGGTTTTAGGTCGATGTCCGGATAAGCGCATGCCAATCGTTCGAGCGATTCCGCTGTATAGTAAGAGTCGCCAGGCGCAGGCCAACCCAACAGTTGACGTACACGAGGGGTGGTCCCCGCCACGAATTCCACGTATTGCGGCGTCGCCCAACCTGGGATAGGACGAGTGGTGTGACACCAATCGCCATTTTCTGCTCGATGAAAGTTGAACCCCATCCAACCGCGCTGTTTCTCTTTGTTGGCAAACGGTTGGGCAGCATGAACAAGATAGCTGGATCGAAATGCGATGCTCCCGGCTTTGGCAGTGACAGGCACGGGATCAGCGAGATCCTCAAACTCGCGGAGGTCGTCCACACCGAGTCCGCCAGCGCGACCTCCGCCACGATTAAATAGACTTGCGAGTTGCCTGTGCGATCCGGGACAGACCAGCATGGGAGCGCCGTCGGGTTCAATATCGTGTAGGACAATTACGGACAGGATGTAGTTGTACCTCTCCCAATCTGGGTGCGCCGGCAACTGTGAGTTCGTGCCGTTATCGATGTGGTAGCCTTGCCACGGGTGTTCGCTGTGTCGTGAATCGGTAAGTCCGTCACGGAAGAAGATTTGACCGTAGCCCAAGCGGATCTCGGTTGTCCTTAGCACTTGGCAGAGACAGTCTATATAGTCCTCGTTTTCGATTAGGCGATCGACGGCGGGCAATCCGGTGGGGAAATGTACCGCTGCACCCATTGGTCCGGCTAATCGCTGCATGTCAGGAGTCTTTTGATACAGCTCTTGAACGCCCTCCGGATTCTCGCCCCATTTTGCGCGGTACTCGGCGTACGTCAATCCACCATAAGCGTTTCGTTCAACAGCCTCAAGCGCGGGCAGGTAGCTTTCCGCGGGAAAGACATCGGGCACAATTAAGCTACCATCTCGCCTCCAGGCCGCGAGTTGCTCTTCGGTCAATTGCATCGAATTCTCCTCCCATCCAGCCGTGTTACCGAAATTGCCGCTCTTTATCCTATCAATCCCAAGGTAGAGCCGCTCCAAAATATTCGTGGAGCGCCGTCATGGCTGCCTGTTCCTGTTCGCCGAATCGGATCCCTTCGCGCCGATGCAGTGCGGTACGCTCTTCCTCAATGTGACCCGGTAACAGCAGTCTGTCAGTGCCGGGTATTGGTTCACAGGTTGCTAGCAGATCTCTAGTGTAACGATCCACCTCCGCTCGAAAAATCTCTCCCGGAGCGGCGGCATCAATATTAATGGCGAGTACCATTCCACCAAGGCGCGCCGAAGACCATCGTTCTTGGATAGCATCTCCCTCTGGCAACGTGAATCCGGTGAGTCCGCCGCCCAACAGGGAAGAAACTGCCATGAACCCCAAGTTCTTGAAGAATACTGCGGGAATTCGAGTGTATAAATCGTCGTAATCGGGTCCGTGATAAGGGCCAAAAAGATCCGACCCGCCGTCCAGTACCAGATCCGGTTCATCACCTCCGGGAATTGCAAAACTGATGGGCGGATTGCCTCTGGACTCGTTGCGCCCCGACTGTGCTGAAAAACCGATGCACCTGCCCTCCGCACAGATACGGGTGTAATGGCCTGCTGATCCGTAATGCCCGATGTGCGGTACCAGCGCCAATCCGACATTGTGTTCCTTTGCGTGTAGGATTGCACTCTCCGCTGCTCGTACCATGGGCAGGTAACCCAGAGCGCCGTCCCCGTCAATGACTATTGAAGCGCCACTATCCTTCATCGTCCTTATATTAGGACGTGGGTTCAGGTTGCCGTTCACAAAGTCCATGCAGTAGTTATGGGCAATGTGGGTGCCGTGTGAACGCACACCGCGCAAATCGTTGTTGACCAACAGTCGGCTGATGAGACGTGCGTGTGAAAATTCGAGTCCTGCCTTTTCAAAGCAGGTCGTCACGAAATCCAAGAGCCGACTTTCTTGGACAAGGATAAATTTTTTTGGCGGTACATTCACGAGAACATAGCTCTCCGATTTGCAGTCGGGCGATTGTCTAAGACGATTTCATTTTCGCAGCAATCTGTGTTGAGGTCAAGCGAAAAAAGTGGCACAATAGGAAAACCGCGAGCCTCAATTCATGATTAACGGCACTCTAGACGAATGCCTAGCCACATTGATCGCAGGCATGGTGATGTTTGTCATCCTACGTTCCTCGTTTGGAAAGGATGAGGTGGAGCGTTAAAGTCGCGATCGCAAGAAGAAGGAAGAACCACGAGAAACTCCGGTACCCCCACCACTCTAGCGCTGTGTCCCCCCAGTCACCCCATCTTCCCGATACTCTGGTACGAAGGTTCGACTCTGACTGGTAGAGTGCGTTTGATGAGAAGGCGTACTCCTCGCTCCCTGTCCCCACCTCATAAATCCCAATGTCCCGAGCCATCAAGGTTATCTTCCTGTCAAGCACGGGCTGGTCACGTATGTCGCCAGTCGGCGAAACAATCCGAACGAACTCCACTCCCACCTTCGTATTCAGAACCGCGGTTTCTCCTAAACGAAGGTTGGAATGCTCCAATCCCGGTAATTCGGAGGCGCGCCACTCAAGGAGATTCCAGATTAGGGCGGGCCAGTTCGGCGACGTTTGAAGGGTCGAAAGGTCCGGACGGAGACGCAGGCGGAGTTCATGAACGCCGGTGTATCGCTCTGTGTCAGTCAAAAGCGGGACGTTGCCGGCAGTAATGATAGGAATCCCGATAAGCTCTTCGATCGTTCCCGCCCCCCATACAACGCCATTGAATGAAAGCCCTTCGGTCAAGGGGTGCGCATGATTAACGACGAACGGTCCCAGATACGCGGACGCTTGTGGTTCAATCAAAAGATGCATTAACCATGCCTCGCCAGCGTTTTCTACGGGCACTTCCCCATCCAGAAAGATTAACTCCGGCTGTGTTGTTGTAGGTATGCCCCTTTCCGCGGCTTCCAATGCGTCCTCAATGAGCGACCGAAGGCGCTGGTCTTGAATTTTGACTTCCACACGCACCGGCTTCCTTATCTGCGGCAGCAGCACGGCTGTGTTATCGATTGACAGGGAATCTTTCCCGATCCGCGCCCGTAATGCCGGCGTTTTTGGCGGCAGATTCAGGAAAACCCGGTGAGTTTCCATCGGACGGGTAGCCACAGTTGAATGGTGAAGCCGAGCAGGCGAGTCGCCGTCCACGGTGCCATATGACTCGACGATGAGTTCTGTACTTCTTTCGCCTCCGGAGAGATTTGAAATCCCGAACAGACATCGCTCACCCGATTCGTAAGGGTTACGAGTCGCGTTCACAAAAGCCATGTTGGGTTCAGGGGTTCCGAAACCCCACCATTGAATACGCTCTGACTTGAGCGGATTCGCCGGGGCTTCGTCCGTTACCACCAGCATGAGCATTTGGGAGTCGCCAAGCGCCTCGGCGAAGGATATGGCTGCCTCCAGGTCTGCGGACGGTGAAAGGCATTTCCAGCGTTCAAGTTCGGCAATTGCTTCGCTCGCCGACTTTGCCTCCTCGCTCAATAGTTGCGGTTCTGTCCCCGCGAGCACGTAACGTACGCCGTAGCGCGGCTTGGCAAGTGGATTGAGACCTTCTGGTTTGAGTAACTTATCAAGAGCTGCTATCGACCGGCTTCTAGGAGTATCACCAGCGCCCGCGAGCATTGAATAGGAGTCATCCAGGACGACCATCAACGGTATCGGGCTTTTGGTTGTGCGGATGATTGGCTCGGCTATCGCGAGGGCCAAAAAAATGAGGGTGAGGAGTTCCAACAGGAATGAGAGTCGAGTCTGTAACCGCTCAATCCTCAAACCGCCTTTCCGTGCCTGCTTCTGATTGACCCAAAGCATCAGGCTGGACACGGGATAACGGCGGGACCGGGTGCGTAACAGATAGATGCCGACGAGTATCGGGACAGCCAAGAGTGCGAGGAAGCCGAGCGGAAGTGTAAACGTGGGAATCATGAATCACCGCTTATTGGGCGCAGAACAATTGGCATCTTCTTTTTCAGCATGTTTCAAATCGGGTCTGCAGGCGTTTATGGGCGTAAATCTCCTTACTGAGCAGTCTGAGTCTCCTCACTGACGGATTGATCGGGTAGATTCCCCTCGCGGCGCGCCTTGCGCATGCCTTCTTGCGCGACTTTCTTCACACGATCGTCTTTCGAGGCTCCTTCCATTTTTTGAAAAGCATCGATTGCTTCAGCGTAACGCTCCAGTTCCAGATATGTCTGCGCAGCCATATGATACAATATCGGCTCAGATTTTTTCTGATTCGCTATGGCGGTCTGGAGCAACTCAATTGCCGTGTCGTACAACGCGCCTTCAATGCAAATGCTACCAAGTGCCGCCAGGCCCCACATACTCCGATTCCATCGCCCATCAGCGCAGCGGGCGCGGGCAATTTCACCCTTTTCCAGCATTGCTTGTGCGCGTTCCGGCTGATTGCTGCTATTCAAATGTGCTGCAGCGTAGTAAAAGCTCCGGACTTTTGTCGGCAGCAACTCACAAACTTGCTGGTAATACATCGCGGCTTTTGCATCATCTCCGCGTGTGTGATGGATGTCGGCGATGATTTCGAAGAGTGCCGGGTTTTCCGGATTCGTTTTACTGCGTTTCTGTAGGTAGGCTAGAAGAGTCTTCAACTTACCGGCATCCCGGTAGACTTTGATAATGCTGTGGCGAGCGTCCTCGGCTTCGTCTAACGAGTCAAAGGAAAAATAACTGAATGCGCTCTCGGAAATTTGTAGCTCCTGCGTCTCCTCACGGGCTTGCGCGTCTCGACTGAAGTAGACTTTGGATCCAGACGCTGTCATGGATTGACTCATAGAAGGAATACCTTCTTGCGAACTTGCGTGATATAGCCGTTCATATTGTTCAACCGCAGATTTGGTCTGCCCAAGCCGCGCGTAAATCGTCACCAAATCTCTAGAAATCCATGATTTGCGCCAACTCCGCGTTGGCATTTCTAACGCTTTTCTATAAGCTTTAGCAGCTTTTTTCAATTCGCCTTGGTCCCGGTAATGTTCCGCTCGTTTCTTCTGCATTCTAAACGTGAGGGTACCATCTTTTTCTGCTTGTTTAAGCTTCTCTTCCAGTTTGTCTTGCCGGAGATAGAGCTGTATAAGCTGGTTTTCGGCACTATCGAAGGGCGACCAATCTTCGTTGGATCTCAGAACTTGGTGAAATGCCTCTTCAGCCGCTCCAAAGTCCTCAATTCGCAGATACAACTGTGCCAACTTCCGGTGTAGGCTTCCATCGCCGGGACCTATCTCTATTGCCTTTTCATAAGCGTTAATCGCTTCATCCACACGGCCAGTCTTGACGTAGAGTTCAGCGAGCTGAGGGTAATGCATTGTGAACCCATTAGAGTCAATATAATTCTTCAACAGTTGGATTGCATGTTCAATATTGCCTGCGGCTTCTTGAGCCGCCACAAACCCTCCTTGAAACTTCGTGTTTTCCGGATCTGCTTGCAACAACCCCCGCCACTCCGCAAACGCTTTATCATATTTCTTTTGACGAGTATAAACTTCTGCGAGTTGAGCGCGAGATTCGAGATCTTCAGGCATCCTCTCGGCGATTTGCTTGAAGAGCTCTATCGCCTCGTTCGTCTTTCCTCGATCTTTGTAATGCATTGCCAAGGTACGGCTCATACCGAAATCTATCTCTCTCAACTTGTCTATGGACGCGACGTCTGTTTTTGACTCACCCTTGCGGGAGGTTATCTCGATAAGATATTTTTCTGTCTGTTGACGAACATACTGACCGTTGGACAGGCGGTCCAAAACCTTCACATACGTTGCCTCTGCCTCGGCCCACATTTTATGCTGTTTATACAGTTCCGTAATGCTAAAATAAGAACCAACTCCACTTTCTACCAAGCTCAAAGTTTTCTTTTTCTTGATGTACTCCTTCGCTCTGGCAGTATCTCCGAACTTAATGCAGGCTGCCGCAAGTTTTTCGTACGCCTGTGACAGGTAATGAGTAGATCGCAAGGTGGAGGGATGCAGCCTCAGTTTTTGGATTGCTCGATCAAGCACGCGTGCCTCGCGCTCATGATCGCCTGCAGTGCGATATAGCTCTGCGAGATATTCAAACCACCATAAATCCGTCACTGAAACATCCTCTATCAGTTGATTTACAAGCCGCTCTGCACCTTCAATGTCGCCGTCTGAGAGCCGTATTAAGGTCACCAAGTAGATTTGCAACGTGTCCTTGGGCTTTTGTGCCAGTTGTTCTTCATATTCGTCGCGCAATATATTGAGCGTTCCCAAGGCATTGTAAAGCTTAATGAGCCGTCGAACCATGTGGATCCGGGAAGTGGTGTCTCTAGAGTTGACAGAATCTGGCGATTCCAATTTACTGCGTAGGAATCTGATAGCTTTCTCGTGCTCGCCTGCCGCGGAGTACGCGGACGCGAGTTGATTGTACGTATAGCTGTCGGTGGTATCTACCACCAATTTCTCATAAATCTCTGACGCTTCGCGCGGTAGGCGGCTTTCAATACATCGTTCCGCAACTTCAGTGGCAAACCGGCGGCTAAAGCTAGCGCGCCTCGGCGGTCCGAGAATCTCCTTCGTGAGTGCCACAATTTCATCCACTTTGTCAGCGTCAAAGAACGGACTAATCACTTCATAATGATTATTGCAGGTTCCGCACCAGGAGGCAGCTACATGAGTATTGGCGAGGGCATTAGGGTTCTGCTTTAGCAAGATTGTGTACTGAGCGGCAGCCGCATCAGGCTTTTCTCCGCGCATTAAGATTTGGGCGTATCGTCTCCGCGTCAGATGATGCTTCGGTTTAATAGTTAGCGCGGCTTCGAGGGTTTTGGCGGCACTGTCAACGTCGTTCATCCCCTCGTAATAGGAAGCAAGGCGAATGTGTGCCTGGAAAGAGGTTGGGTTTTTCTCGATCACGGTGCGGAGTTGCGCTTCGCGTGCCGGGTTTGTGCGCCAACCGGCTATCTTCCGGGGGTGCCGGTAGTTCCATTGGATCGAACCCCGTCCGCTGCGTGTGCGTGGTTTTGTAGGATGTCTTAGGTGTTTTGCCAGATTCGCAACTTCATGTCCCTTACCGAGTTCTTCCAACTGTTGACTTAGTTTTCGCAGGAAAGATTCGCTGTGTTTTCCTCGAGAAAGTGTCGTTGCCTTCTTCGCCGCCGCCGCGGCATAACGTGTAAGTCCACCTTGCTGAAGTTTCTCGGAAATTTGAAGAAGAGACTCGGCATTCTTTGTTGAAGCAAGTATTCTCGACACCAATTCGCGCACCTCGCCAGCATTTCCGACACGAATGGCGATTTGTAGCATGGATTCATCGTACTGATCTCGGTTTTGCCAATCTTTATTCCGGAGTTGGTCGAGCAGCGTCATTGCTTCTGCATGTTCTCCAGTCAGGACGGCAATCAAAGCCGTGTGGTACATTAACGTCAGGTTATCGGGAAATCTGGCTTGAACTCTTGCCAAAACCTCACGTGATTTATCGGGCGATTCCTCCCACCAGAAAAAGTAACTTAACGCCAGAGCGGGACAAATCTTCTTTGTCCCTTCAGCTTGCTCCAATTTCGCTTGGAACATTGCGTACAACGGCTCAAGTTGGTCTTGCCCCCAGTAGTAGAGAAATAACGTTCGCAATAGCCGCAACCGAGTACTATCATAGTAAATGCTTGGCGCCGGTAAATCATTCAGTAAGCGTTGACCCCAGTTACTTGTAGCTGATGTGGTATTGACATTTCGAACCTTGGAATCAAGACGCTCGGGGAATTTCCAGAAAAGAGTGACTGCTTTATCTATCTGTCCATTGCGCAGGTAAGTATCCGCGAGGTAGCTATACATCGCTTCGGGGTACCACGATTGCTGACGATGTGCCCTTTTGATCCGAGGCTTGACCGGCGGAGAAGCAAAGTGTAATAGCAACGCCTCCGCTGTGTCCGTCTCCCCCAGCTCTGTCAGTACCCGAAACACCTCGTATATTACCTTCATATTTGTTGTGGTCTTGAAGGGATCATTTATCGAGAATCCGGTTTCGGATATTAATCTTTTGGCATCATCTCGCTTCCCTTGGTAGTGGAGTGTTCTGGCTAATCGGCAGGCGTCCGACAACTGTGTACCCATGGTGAAAGGGCTGAGACTATCAAGATAGTTTTTCGCGGTGTCAAAATCAAGGTCCTTTCGCGACAAGTAGTCGAGTTGCATTTTTTTGTAGGTATAATCGTGAGGAGACAGGGCGGCGAGACGGTCAATTGCCGGGACGGCGTTCCCATTGTCGTTAGTAAGGATATAGACCTGTGCTAATTTTTCCAGCGCTTTAAGATCGTTCGGTTTTGATTCTGAGTTTGTCTTGATGGATTCGACGAATTCGTCAAGCCGCTCTAGTTGTTTGGCAATTAGAAAGAGTTGGGTTAATGCGCCAGATTGGGCATCTGCAAAATTGGCTGGCGTCCATTGCCTTCCCGTCGGGCTTTGACTCGGAGATTGGATTTCCCGCACAAGTTCTTTGAGACGGCGCAACCGATTTGTACCGGACGAGGACGTTATCTGGAATAGCGGAGTAGTCGAATGCCCAATTAGCCCGGTGTTCTTTTCCATCGCTCGTTCTGGTTCTGACATCGTCAGAATCTCTTCGAAATGCTGGATGGCAGACTTCAACTCGTTCAATTGCACTAGCAATGCGCCAATTTGGTAACGTCTCTTTGCGGATTTAACTCTTTCGCCCGCGCCATTCAAAGCGAGGCGTGCCTCATCTAGCAAATCATATTGGATAAGCAGGTAGGCAAGTTGTATATCGGCCTCAACCGTCTGGTTCCTGGCGTGTAGCAACCTTCTCCAAGCTTGAATTGCTTCGCGTTCACGCCCCGCCTCAACGAGGAACTCGGCGAGTCGCTGTTCATGTGCAGAATCAGGTTGGACTTTGACAAGCCGCCGCTGATATTCGATCGCCTCTTCAGAGTTGCCAAACTCATGATTTATCCCTGCAAGTCGGCTCAGCAGATTCGGATTTTCCGGGTTATGTTCCAGTGTCTTCTCCAACTGTGAAAGGGCACCGGGAAATTCACCTTGCTTTCGGTACAATTCTGCCAATGACATGGCGGGCGCAAGGTCGTTTGGATGCGCTTGGTTCAACCCTCGGAGTTTCTCTTTGAGCGCATCGCTTGTACCCGAGTTTTCGTAAGCCTTCGTCATCTCATCGACCATGGAGAGCTTTTCATTGAGATCGTCGCTCAATTCCCAGCATCGCCAATATTGTTCGATCGCCAGTTGGTTCTCCCCAGCCAGCTCGTACACCTCCGCTAGTTCGGCGCGAAGGCCTACAGAGTCAGCCCGAAGGCGGACTGCCTGTTTGAGACCTCTGATAGCTTCGCCGTAATTATCTTGTTGGCGTTCGATACTCGCAACCAGTTGATGTCCTTCCGGATTTCGAGGGCTAAGCGCGATGACCTGTGTTGCACTCCGGATCGCAGCGTGGTAGTTTTTAGCATTTAGTTGCAGGCGTGCTATATCGGAATAATATTCTCGCGTATTACCGGAGTCTGTTTCGGCCAAGTGTTCGTAAATGGCCACGGCTTCTTTTCTGCGTCTCTGTTTAGCATAAAGTGCCGCCAACTGCCGATTAACCGGTACATTGTCCGGTTTAAATGCCTTCGCTTGGCTCAAAGACTCCATAGCGTTAGTTATGTTCCCCAACTTAAGGTGCATCTTGGCGAGTCGCTTTTCTCGATCAAAGGTTTTCGGAGTAGCTTCCACTTTCTCAATCTGCTCTGCCAAAACACCTTGACGCCGAAAAACCTCAATGATTTGGTCGTTCATATGCTCAACGAAAAACTCGTTAGGAGCGAGTTTCGATGCTTCAGCGTATTCAGACAGCGCGGCGGCGTATTTCTTATCCTCCATCAGCCGCCGCGCCAAAGTTTCACGATAGCGATACTCCGCGGGTGCCAATGCCACGGCGTTCCGACTAGCGGCTACGGCATCGGTATGGAAGTCATGTATCCAAAACAATCGTGCGAGCCGGTCATAATTTTCGGGTACAGCTTTGTCCCCGGCAACCATTCGATTCCAGATTTTCACTGCCTTTTTTCGTTTGTCTTGGCGCAGGTAATATTCACCGAGATACTGGATATAATCAAGGCTATTAGGCGCGAGTGAGGTGGCTTTTTCATAAGCGGAAATCGCATCTTTTGTCCATTCATGGCTTGCATAGATGTCGGCAAGGGTAAGGTGGATTCCAGCATTCCCCGGGTCACGCTCAATCAGCCTTTGATAGGTTGATTTCGCCCGTTTTTCGTCTTCAAGCTGCAGATACAACTCGCCGAGCTGTCGGTAGATCTGTAAATCATCAGGCCGCATTTCACAAAGGATTTCGTATTCTGCCGTTGCCTCGTCATATTTTTCGGTGCTCCTGAGAACCGAAATAAATTCAAGGCGTAATGCAGTGTCCTCCGGGGAAAGTTCCACCCCCTTCCGATAGGCAGCGATTCCTTCGTCAAATTGCTGATTCTCGACGTATGCCGAAGCCAACAAACCGATAAGTTCGGAATCATTGGGCGCGGTTTGGAGTTTCCCCAGATAATAGGCGACCAAGCCCTGCCAATTCCCTTCGGAGGCGAATACGGCAATGATGCGTCGTTGAAGGTCCTTCCGCAGCCAATTCCCCGGTGCCGTCAATGCAATGGCGGCGTCGTAACTTCGGAGGGCGTGTTGATAATCACCGTTTTCCTCCTGAATCTTCCCAATCTCTCTGTGACTGAGGCAGACACGATACGGATCTTCTTTCTTGAGTTGGATGATTGCTTCGTACTGTTCAATAGCTTCGGTGTACAATTCCTGTTCGTGGAATAGGGCAGCAAGTTCAACGCGAGCGAAGACGTCCTGCGGATCAATCTCGGCAATCTTACTCCAGGCTGCAGTCGCCTCCTCCACCCGATCTTGGCTGAAATAGGCATGTCCGAGCGTCTTATAGAGGGTTATCAGTTCATCCAGCGTGACGGCATGTGATGCTGACGCAAGCTCAGCCGCTTGTGTCAACGCCAAGATTGCTTCCTCGTGCCGACGGATCGCGGAATACGCCTGGCCCAGTGTAAATTGGGGATAATAACCAATGGTGCTAGTTTGAAATTTGGAGGTAAATAGGCATAACACTCCATTTTGGCTTTGTTTTGGTACAAAATATATCATGGTCATGAGACGATTTCCTCAATTCTACCGTTAATTTGAGTACCAGTAGTTATCAAATAACGGAAGGAAATCTAGACTCATGACCATAGAAGATTTTACCACAGAATTGTTTTGTTGTGTTGATGATAAACTCTCACAGCGCGGCAAGAATCGTAAGCATAGCCAAGCCAAACTCTATCCGTCCGAAGTGGTTACCATTGCCATGCTCTTTGCGCTCAAAGGCGTGAGCAATCGAGCCTTCTATCGCTGGATAGCAAACAATTTCAAACACGTATTCCCAAGATTACCCCATCGCACTCGATTGTTTCGCTTGTTTGAGGGGTATCGACATCTTATTGACGTGTTCATGGCAGAGCCTTCGCTCATCGGCGTAATTGACACTTACGGCATTGAATTGATTCACCCGCGTCGAGAAGGACGTTCTAAGCGTCAAATCGGACGCAAAGGTATTTCCAATCAACGATGGATTGTAGGTGGAAAACTTTGCCTGCTACACAATCACCTCGGGCTGATTGTCAATTGGGATTGCGACACTGCCAATGTATATGATGGAACTGCTTTTCAACACCTCGTTGATGGGGTCAATGACCAGATGGTTGTGTTTGCCGATGAAGGTTTTGCCAAAGCAGATTGGTTCCCTTCCAACTTGCGTCTGTGCCGACGTGGCGAGTGGAATTCTCGAATGCTGGTAGAGACGATTTTATCAATGTTGACGCTCGTTTGTCATTTTAAGAAAGTCATGCATCGTCGTTGGAGCTACTTCAAAACGCGAGTCGGCTTTACAATGGCTTTGTTTAATATCTTGGTGCAGTGGGACGGCCTGTCGATTGAAGATGATGGCTTTGTCCCTTTATCAATCGCTCAATTCAGCCTCTAAACTAGCACCATTGGTTAATAGTCCTTTGGGGAAAGTTCGATGGCGCGTTGGTAGGCGGCGATTGCCTCGGCATTTTTGCTCACCCGTTTGTAGATATGTCCCAAAATCAATTGAAGGTTTGGGTTGTTTGGCTCGGCTTCTATCAACATTTGATAATCGGTGACCATCTGCTCCAAACCTGTCCCTTCGACGTAGAAATGGTAGAGGCGGTCGAATGTGCTGCCCTCCTTCGGCTTGTGTTCCAACATCAGTTTGTAACGTTCGATGATTTTGTCGTCTTTGACTTTGGGGGTTTCGGCAGAGGCAGTTGCCAAAGGTATGAACATGAGGCATAAGAAATACTGGATAAAGCGTACCGGCCGGTATTTGTGTGCAAACATAGACATCTCCTTGACACGATTTGGGATGGCAAGCGATTCAAAATATCGTGACAGCGCGTAAGATTCGGTTATGGTAATCGGTTAAGTCCGAAAATAGGCACTAAACGACTAAGATGGCTTGATGATGTTATGGACTATATAACGATGCTCTTGAACCTGACGAACCGTCACTTAAAAAGAGCGGGAAACGAGAATTCGTGCAAACCATCTGTTGATTAAGAATTTCTGTTACCAGTCAAACCGCGTAAGTCCTAACGGAATCGCTCGTTAATCGGACTTCATCGTCAAGCTCGAAATTAGGCTTTAAGATTATTCGCGCAGCAACTATTGTGCCATCCGGGAGCAACTCAATCATATTGCGTTCAACGCATGGTACCATACGCTGAACGCACAAAACTGGGCATTGATTTTGTGTACACTGCCCTACTTGGTGCAAGACAAAACTCAGCAATGATCGCACTTAAACTTGGGCTTATGCCGTTGAAATCAAAAAACTCAAGCGTTCAAGTCTTTATTTCATTTGGATACAAACTGATGATGTCATCCGAGAGGACGGTAGGTCCTATAGTCTTTTCTATACGAGATTGATTCAGAAATGTCACGTGCATGTGGTAGAAAAAACACGATTAACGATACAGCGCCTCGGTTCATGTTATCTTGAGCACTTCATCCACAACCAACGCCTCAAGTCGCCAATCGTCAAGAATGTGTTCCGCGACGACAGTTGTCATAACTGCGCCGGCTTGCTTTGTTGCGCGATGCCAATTCTCCTGATGTTGCGCAAGTGCCGCCCGGTAACGGTTCTCGGCGCCGGCATCCACGAAAACTTCTTGGGCTTCGTCCGTTTCCGAATCCACTAACCGGATGTTGCCGCGCTCCATCGGATTGGCATCTGACTCTGCCAAAACCTGCACGACGACAATTGCCGTAGCACGTTCCGCAAAACGAGACATCGTTGCTAACGGGTCACCAGGGAATAGGAGATCACTGAGCAATACGCGCAATCCATAAGGGCGCCATGACGGGGGTAGCCTAGCAAATGAAGCCAAGAGATCTCCACGATAACCGAAATCGATCCCATCCCAAATTGACGCCCTGCTGGTCCCGTTTTCCACCTGGCGAAACCCATCCCCTGCCATCCACGCGGTGTGGGAGTACCCGACGTTAGATGCCGCCGTAGCAAAGACCGCAGCAAGCCCAAGGGTGGCTTGTGTTTTGGGGCTGTTCTCAAGCACCATGGAGGATGAGCCGTCAATTACAACGTCCAGATGCGGACTGACTTCATCCCGGTACAATTTGACGGTTAATTTGTCGCTTCTGGCGAATCCTCCCCAGTCGAGCCGCCTCAAATCGTCCCCCGGTTGATATTCTCGATGGTCAATGAATTCGAGCGAACTGCCTGGCCGCTTTCCCATCTGATTTCCCGGAACTCCAAATGGGATGTTTCGTGGTGATGCCAATGCGTATCGCGCACCGGCACGTTCACCATCTATGAGGTATTGGCGATAGGCTTCGTTCATCTGAAGGTAGTGAATAGTCCAATGCTTCGTCAACTGATGCGAAATGCAACTCAACCGGTGATTGAAGAACGAGCATCCTGTAGGTCATTCCCCCCCCGGTTTTTCTCAAGGTATTGCCTACGCGGTCAAATATCTCTGCCCGATCCAGAATCTTACCGAAGTCATTCCAGCGACTATGTTTCCGCTGCGCACTGCCGATTTGGTTAATCTGTTGGCGGATTGGACGCCGTTTTCTTTCTCGGAGGATGAAAGTTGATAATCTGCTTGATGAACCACGGGAGGTTAAGAGCACTTACGAACACGGCGAAAGCAGCGGCGAGTTGAGCGGATTCCGTCAGAAGATCGGAATCGCCGTTAGCGGAAAACACAATCGGACCTATTGGGCTACCGATAAGCCATCCCTTGTCCCACGTTCCGGAGAGAAGGAATAGAATCAGCGGCAATATGGTCGTAGCACAACCCATCAGTACCAACGAAATTAACCAAGTGTATCCGCCGGTAACTCGATTTGCCAAGAATCGTCGTCTGATAAGCGATGCCACCATAGCATAACTTAAAGAGAGCATACCTAGAGCTGCCATGCAAGTCATGAAGTCTTCAAGATCATTTCCGCTCCATGCATGCGTGTAGACACTTGACAATACGGCTGCAAACAGCAAATTCAAAATTATCATCAGGGACGACCACATCACCCCGCCGCCTGCGCCGCTGAAGAAGAGGAAAGCCAGCGGGCGCAGCACCCTTGTGCGTGGAATACTCTGGCGAACCCGCTGCCCCAACGATTCTCTTTCGCTTACGGCAATAAAGAACCCGATGCATTGTAAAATGATGTGAACGAACGTCCACACGGTGATTGGCGTACCATTAGCGGTCACAGCAGTCCAAACCGCAGCGCTAATCCCGGTGACGATCCACACGACAATGACGTAAGTTCGTACTGGAAGAGCGCGATTAGCGGACAACGGGCTGATCAGCGCTGTCGCCAGTCTGGCAAGTAGTCCAATGAATGCCACTCCCGCTATTAGCACGCCTGATGAAATCGCCAAGAATCTCCACGATCCTATTTGGCTTCCGATTCCACGGTCGAGAAGATTGACGCCTGGTATAACTGTAGTAAATGCAATGTGAAAAGGAATGTAACCGGTTATAAGGAGGAACCAACCGAGTCCGAGAATAATCTTGAATACTCGATTCGCGGGAAGACAGCCGAGTAGAATTGTGCACTGGATAGCTACCGCGATTACGAGAAAATTCAAAGCGAGCATTACAAATATAGATGGCAGATCTATTCCTCGCAGCAAATACGTTAATGTTATGAACGGCATGCAAACGCTGTAGAGAAGGGCAGAGAAAACGAGAGCGGCAAAGAATTTTCCCCATATGATGGAGCGTGGACGGAGCGTCGAAATAAACAGAAGATCAACGTTTCCGTCTGCGCGCTCCATCGCCAACCGGAGGCCGGTATAAGCGGGTACCAGGATCAGGCATGTTACTAGCAACATACTCGCCAAAGTTTTGAAAATATTCCGCCCAGCATCAAAGGACCAGGAAACCGAGTCGTTTGTCAGGAACAACCCGATGGTCAACAGTTGAATACCGAGAAAGATTAGCAACACCGCGGCAAGAAACCTGCCCTTCACGGCTTGACGCAACTCCTTGATAACGATTGGATTGAGAGTATTGCTGACGTTTTCAAGGACATCCGCGACGTATTTCACTGTACCTCTCCTTTGGTCACAGTCATAAACACCGACTCCAAATCACCGCCCTGCAGTGTGAACTCAACGATACGAAACCCATCTCGGATCAGGTTCTCGAGTAGTTCGCTGCAGGTTTGCTCCGATCCGGCGACTCGCGTCTCAATCTCATGACCTAACTGGTTCACGGCTGTGACATGCGGCATGAGAAGCAACGCCTTGCAGAGGTCGTCTTGCCGGTCAAGAGGTCGTATCAACACGGTTTGTTGTTCAGCATCAATGGGGGCAATCTCGTCCAATGTCCCCGCGGAGATAATTTTTCCCTGTTCAATAATCACCGCCCCATCGCAGATTTCCGAGAGTTCGGTAAGGATATGCGAGCTAATCAAGATTGCCTTTCCTTGTTCGGACAACACCCTAAGTAACTTCCGCAGTTCGACTCGTGCGCGTGGATCCAGACCGGCGGCAGGCTCGTCCATGACTAATACCGGCGGGTCGTGGAGCAGCGCCCTGGCAAGGCTGACTCGCTGTTTCATTCCCTTCGAGAGCGCATGCAGGGTTTTTCCCCGAATGCCTGTAAGGTTTGTGAAGTTTTCGACGGTGTCGACAACTTGCCGGCGTTGTTGTCCAACCAGCCTGTAAGCGCGTGCAAAGAAGTCCAGGTAGTCATGCACAGACATGTCGCGGTGCGTAGGCAGAGAGTCGGGCATGTATCCGATTAGCTGGCGTGCCGTTTCGGGCGATTCCACAATCGAAACGCCGTCAATCGTCGCGTCACCACTTGTCGGTTCATCAAGGGTGGCAAGGATTCTCATCGTCGTCGTTTTGCCTGCGCCGTTGGGCCCGACAAATCCAAAGATGTGGCCTGACGAAAAGGTGAAAGAGATGTCGTCAACCGCGCGGGTCGTCCCGAAGTCTTTGACAAGATTTATAATATTGACTTGCATACCTTTGGATTTATCGATTAAAGAAAAGCCATATCTCGTTTTCGTCGCCAAGTGGTGAAACAGCCGCAATCTGAACCGGTTGCAAAAAATACTTTATAGAGTTCAATTTGGAACTCAATAGAGAGGGACAATTTTGGTACTTATTATGAGCGACGCGCGGTGTTCTATATCACCGTGTCATTCTGCGGCGATGCCGTAATTAATCCTCGTTCAGTATCCCGTATACGATAGAGCTGAAGTTTCGCTTTGTCGTGTTTCCAAGTCCGTTTTCGATAAACGGCGAGGTGTTTAAGGTCGCTATGTAGCATCCCGGTCTGAGAAACTTTTCGGGTGTCGATTTGAGGCTTTCAATCCTCCTTATCCAATTTTCCGACGCAAATATCCCGCGCAAACCGCCGATCTCGGAATGGATTTTTAATCCGTCCATAGGAGAGTTTGTATTAATCGTATAACTGAGCTCTGACACTCTATCGGTAAGTTGCCATTCACGGCCGGGATCCAGAACCGATACGGCGACATCATGAGAGAGTATCGCGCCGTGCGCCCTCATTTCATCTCTTAATATCTGCGAAATGTTGCCCTTATCCAATTCTGCATTCACGGCAGGATCCCATAGCGTCAAATCGAACATCTCGCCAACCTCGCTCAAGCCATGGAGTTGCAAGTCGTTCTGTATTGTCAATTCCGCCTCAGATCCCGCCTGGATATTCGAACCGGAATACACTGTACCTGCTTTGTCCGCCAGCCAAAACTGGTCAATGTCGGCGCCGAGACCATTGACAATGCCCAAACGCGAGTCCTCCCCTCTTCTGACAGTGATGCGCTCACGCCGCATCTCGGTTTTCCGTACTTTGAAATGCGCCGGCACCCGTGCCGCGATCCAACCGTGTGCCAAGTGTTGGTCGTGTGTCCAGTTAACGGTTCGGGGGAGAGGTGTAGTAGTGAAGGACTGGGATGTAAGTTCAGTCTCATAGCCAAAGTGCAATCCGTCGCCGGGCGTTAAAGCCGAATAAAATGCGGTCACGCCTATGCTCGTGGCGCGGTTGACCCTTTGGTCGAGAATCGTTAGCCCCTCTGTTCGGATATATCGATTCCACCCTTCGGCAAATGTTGCATAGAGGAACACCGCAAAACAGGTCGTCAGCGAAATCACCGGGACTGACCACAACATCCAGATGCGACGACTTTTCCGCGAGAGCACAATAAGGTTCATTGGCCCAATCACGATTGCGAAGACGAGCATCAACAGGAACAGCCCTCTAACCGGCACGCCGAAATCGTCCACCACCGGAAACCGATTGTTAGCTTCCGCAATTGATAGTTGGGATTGCCAAGGGGTTGCGGTTTTCACCCAAGAATGTACAATCTGCCGCCACTGCGTCTGATTCAAATTCGTCGTATCCGATTCCGTGCTAATAAAAAAATCACCGAAACCGACACGGTTAACGGACATACCGGCGGACTTATTCGAAATCTCAACTCCAGATGCCCAGTTGTCGGGAAGGTTGTTTCCGCCCAACACAAGCAGCGCGCCGCCGCACTCCACGTATTCCCACAGGGCGGATTGAACATCCGACGGCATTTGCTGGATATCCTCGTTAGTGACAACGATGCCATCGTAACGAGAAAAGCCGAGCCAATCTGTGCTCCACGCTGATACGGGAAACCCCAGATCAATGAGTTCGTAAGAGGCTGAACCGGTCGAGCTTGAACTACCACCACTAGTGACGACAGATCCACTGGTGGAAGTGAGAAGGCTGAAACCGCTCATGGTAGGAATTGATTTTACCAGTGTTTCAACGTGCGCGTGAAACTCGGACGTGTCGATGTTCCGACTCACCAAAACCTGCAAAGACAACGGAAGTGAAATAGAGCCCATAGCACCTAGCACAAAATGACTAGCAAACGAGTGCGACATATCGGGTGCGTGGTTGCCCAAAGATAGTGGAACGGCTTCTCTTTGAAGTCTGCCGTCGATAGCAACTGCCACGTCATTTCCGTGCAAGGGCACAGGAGGCTGGAATAGAGAAACGTGAGCCGAGGAGCCTGGACCAACGACGACTGAACGCGTGATGTCACGGATACGATTTAGGTCAATGTTATAACTCGTATCCGGCAGTTTCAGGGTCACGACGTGCATCTTGTCAGGCGAGTGATTCAGCACCGAAATCCTGTATTCTGCGTATCCGTGGTCACTGCTACCGCTTGGGCTGACCCCAGGCGTAATCGTGATGTCGCCAATTCGCGTTGACGCGAAGCCGTTAGCGGCAGCATAGCACAACAAAACCGCAATCAAAGCGTAGATAGAGCGAAATAGAGTGGAACACATCATCTGCCTCCCAAACCACAATATGCTATTGTGGTCAGATTGGTGAGGGGTTGCGCATGGAGAAACAGAGTTCCGTGGCATTGAAGCATTGGCGCCCGCGTACGGTTAAATCGGTTTAGCAAATCCTTCAATCCGAAAAAAGAACTGTGGAAAACGTATGCCACAACACTGATGTCATGATGCGGATTGAACCTTAAGGTCATCAGGCAGATTGAGGTCTGCCTCGTCAAGAGCGGCAAGTATACCATTGACTACCGAGAAAGTATCCACGCCATCAAAACGAGCTTGGTAATTGAGAATAACTCGATGGTTCAACACGGACGCCGCAACTGAATTCACATCCTCGAAGCCCACGGTAGGACGACCGGAAAGCAATGCAGATGCGCGTGACGCTTCCGCCATGGCTATCGCCGCGCGCGGCGATGCGGCGTATGCAACATACTTCTCGACATCCCCGGTAGCTTCTGGCGCATTCGGATGCGTGGATGCCGCCAAACGAGAAATGTAGCGCGACACCGGTTTGGGCAGGTAAATCCTGTCCATCACATCGAACAGGTGACCGAGTTGTTCCGCACTGATGGACCATGTCGGCGCAGGCGGCTCACCACGGCGGCGAGTCGAGATGATATCGTCAAGCACGTTCACGTCCGCGGTTGGCACGATTAGTTTGAAAAGAAATCGATCTAATTGTGCCTCCGGAAGCGGGTATGTCCCCTCCAATTCGATTGGGTTCTGAGAAGCCAGCACAAAAAAGGGGTAGGGAAGGGAACGAGTATTTCCAAGCAGGGTCACGGAGCGTTCCTGCATTGCTTCAAGTAGGGCGGATTGAGTTTTGGGGGAAGCGCGGTTAATCTCATCTGCCAACAGAATATTAGTGAACACGGGCCCCGGTTGGAACGTCATTTCCCGTTCCCCTTCCGGAGTTTGCTGCAGGATGTGAGTCCCGAGGATATCGCCTGGCATCAAATCGGGGGTGAACTGAACTCGACTGAAGTCGAGATTGAGCAATTGTCCCAGCGCTTTCACAAGAGCGGTTTTGCCGACGCCCGGTACGCCTTCAAGCAGAATGTGTCCTTGACTTAGGATTCCTACGAGCACCATGCGGTGCAGCTCGGATCTGCCGATAAGGATGCGGTTCAGTTCCGCATGTACCTTCGACGTGAGTTCAACCGCGGGCTGAAGTTCATCAGGCTGAAGAAGCGTCTCGTGTTGATCGTTTTTTGCCATGATAGACTAGGTGTGACCGAATAGGGCTTGGCGACACAAACCAAATTGAGTTCTTTAATCGCCAGTTGTGAAAGCGTGGAAAACGGTTGTCAGTGATTAAAGCTAACTAATTCCCGGCACTCGTTGTGTCGACCAAGGCAGGCATGATCGCCGCCATCATGGCTGCTGCTTGACAGGCCTCAATCACCTCTTTTGTCGCTGTCCCCGTTATCTCCCCATCGACTATTTGTTCGATTCGTTTTTTGCGGGCTTTAATTTCCTTGCGTCCAAATAATTTATCCAACAGGCCGGCCCCGTTCGCTAATGAGATGAGGATAACTGTTCGTGGATGAAGCAATTTTTCATCCCGAAATATCGCATCACTCAATCGTTCCAGGATCTCGTTTTCCGGCGATAGTTTCTTTCATAACTCCCTCAAGTAACACTTTTTCAAAACCAGTCTTAGAGCGGGAGTTGAGAGTCACTTGATGTGGAAATTATTCCGACAGGGATAATGGCATCTATCAAGTAACACTCGAGTTTGCACTCCTTTGGAGCGCGGAGATTGGACGGACCACGATTCTATTGACATGGCACTCCTCTGGAGTGCAGACGCGGGGAGGAATCGTGTTCTATTGACATCTCACTCCGCTGGAGTGAAAACCATTCTAAGAAGGAACGCTTTTTCAAAAACTGCTATAGATTGATGAATGAGTGTTACGTGCTGAATGAATTATACCGACAGGGATAATGGCACGCTACCAATTCCGTGAGTCTCATACCAATGAACCTCTGCACTTCGGACGCTACCACTGGCAAGACGAACGCGGGCAACTCCTTTGAGTTTCCGCCACCGTCCAAAACCGTAGTGTTTTCGCAACCGCATAATTTCACGGATTCGTCCACCCACAGCAATCGTTTCTATGTTCTCAATCGTGTCAATGATTTCAAAGCGCATCGGTATTATTCGCTCTGAAACCATCCGTGATGGTCATCACGGTCTTTCAAAATAGCGTTTGACTGCGGCTTTGTGACGAGGAAGAACGGTATGGATGAAGGAGGAACCGCCGCCAGCCGCTGCGCCGTCAAGCCCGCCGGATCGAGGCGCAACACCAGAATTCTCAACAGTGGGTGCAGCACTGCTGAGACCGATTACTTCACTATCTTCTATGGAGGTCATGTTTGAAAGCGGAAGTACTTCTGCTTTGAACTTCGCGCCGTCTGCCGGGGTACCATCGCTCCAAGTCATGCGCACATGGCCCGGACCACGATTGATTGCACCAAGTGCATTCCGGCACCATAGCCCTACACATTCCGCCACTGCCATTTTTTCCGAGTTCTCGTTGATAAAAGCCACAAGCCCTTCACTGTTGCACTGTCCTAGTTTTTCGCAGGCTTTCAGAGTATCCAACTCAATCAGATTGACATTGTTTAGATTTACTAATCGATCAGATAAATTACGCTTGGAATGGCGCAGCGCGTCGGCAATTGACTCAAGTTGTTCGGGGCTTAGTTTACTTAGGTCGCCCTCTAGTTCGGGGAGTTGTGATGCGAGCAATTCGTTCTCTTTGGCAGCTTCCTGGACCAATCCGGTCAATGCCATCATCGACTCCGCCAACAGTCCTTTGTCCATGTCAGAGGCTTCATTGAGGAGTGCTTGGGCAAGGGTTTCCGCTTCGGTTAAACGTTCGGTTGCAGCCAGGGCATCTTCGGCGGCTTCCTTTGATTCTTGAGAAAGGAGGTCTGTCAGGTGATCTAGAGCTTCCCAAGTTTTGACCGGATCGTCGCCTGATGCCCCTGCTTGAATCTGAGCGAGTTTTTCTTCCAATGTTTCAGCTTGAGTCAACTCAATAATCTCCTCCTCCTTAAGAACATCAATACCTGCCGCTATTTGGTTCACCTCCTCCCTGACGTCAAGTGGCTGCGCCCTAGAAATTTCGACGAACCGCTCTGGAATGAGAAAGCTAATGCAAACGAATAGAACTGCGCCGGCAAAGCGCCCCAAAGAAACCGTTCCACTCCAGCGCAGACGAGGCACGCGAACCTGGGACGTCAAGTTTTTCCAATTGCCCAGATCAGTGGTTTCCGCCGCCATTATTAACCCGCCGGACGCACTGTGTTTGTCGAGGCACGCGCGCGCGCCAGCTCGACTCGGTAGCTGACGCAACGCCGCCGCCACCGCCCAGCCCACTGCAAGAATTAGCGCAACTCCGCCGGCGAGTAGTATCGAACGGGGCATTCCTACGGCGGCACGCAACACAATAACCGCCGTCCCCCAAAGAAGTCCCCACACAGTTGTCGCGAGAAGAACTTTTCTCAGGATTAACATAACGGCCATTTTGATTCGGAACTTACGAATTGCCCTATTTTCGATGTTCATGCGAACGCTCCTTTCGACGGAAAATATTGGAAGGAATAGTAACGGAAGTTCAAATTGTCCGGCATAGGATTAACAAAAAACCGCGTGTATTATATTTTCGTCACTTAAGGATTTACAAGCCCTAACGCTTCACGAATAGAAGGAATTGCACCTGATTAGTAAACCTAACACTCCAGGGGATTGATTTGTTTGTAGCCTTAAAGGAATTCGTCCTTTCCGCGGCAGCGGCGCGGCATGTGAATATTTGCGACAAATGAAACACCGGTGCTCGACAGCATAGGTTTTCACTGTCTTAACCTGAAACAGTTACTGTTGATACATCGCGACATTCGCCGTTTCGGACGAACAAGCCTAAATTCGCACGCGGATAACGCGCGCACATACGGATTGAAATGCCAGAGACCACTAGTATTTCAGTCTTCAAGGTTTAGCCATTGCATCTCATCGTTCGACAATTTGATTTTGAGTGCCTCAAGCGAAGAGTCTAGCTCGGCAAGCGTGCACGGCCCAATAATCGGAAGCGTTGGATACGGTTGATGCATGACATAGGCGAGGGCAATCTGAATGGCGGTAAATCCCTTCGTACTACCCAATTCCTGCGCGCGTCTAAGTTTTTCAAAGTTTTCAGGGTTATAATACACTCGAACCATATTCTCATCCTCCCGGTTTTCCGGAGTAAATTGCCCGCTGAAAAAACCCCGCGCTTGAGACGACCAAGACATCAAAGTAAATTGATTTTCTCGATGCCAATCCTGAGCTTCCTCGGAGGCTGAGAGGACACCTGGCCACATCGCCTCCATCGGTGCAGCAAGGCTCAAGTTTGAACTGCTGACCGCAAAACCGATCAACCCGTTTTGGGCGGCATACTCATTTGCCTCTTGAACGCGTAAATGCGTCCAGTTGGATGCTCCAAAAGCAAGAATTCTTCCCGTCTCAATCTCCTGATTTAGATAATCGACAATGGTGGCTACGGGAATTTGGGGATCGTCGCGATGAAGCAGATATAGATCGATATAGTCCGTGTGTAACCGATCAAGGCTTTCGTCCAAATCGCACTTTATTTCTTGGGGATTGAGTCTCGGGCGCGGCACTTTAGGCGTGTGATGGGCGCCTTTGTCGATTAGAAATACTTCTTCACGACTGTTATGTGTATTCATCCAGGCGCCAACTACCCGTTCGCTGTCTCCGCCTCCATATGCGTGAGCCGTATCTATCGCATTTCCGCCCGCTTCGAAGAAAGCATCCAATAGCTCTTCGCCTGTCATCTCCTTGTGCGGAGAGAATACCAAAGTCCCGAGCACAATCCGCGAAATTGGTTTTGCTACACCCGGAATAGTAAATCGTTCCATAGTTATCCCTTTGACGTCATTTCGTTTTCTTTAGTTGCCATCATCTCGGAGAAAATTCATAAAGATTCTTGACTGAATCTAGGACACAGGTCTCACAGCGGGTGCACCGTGTTTCTCACACCAGTCCGCAAGCGGGCTTTCACCCCCGCCCGGACGGTATTCCGATGTTTTCTGATACGGTTCGCCAACAAGGTACCGACCGAGAGGACTTAGCTTGTCCAATACATCCGGTGATTGAGTCCGGTAGTCCATCGGCATCACCCAGCGGTAACCGTATCCGAACATGATGCCTTTTCGGATTCGTGTCGTCAGGTTCGCCGCTCCCGCATGCCACGTACGATTTTCAAAGAGCAGACAATCACCCGGTTTCAGACGAGGCTCGACAAAATTGATCGGATCGGTTTGACCTTCCGGTATCTCAATCCGTTCATCAAGATGATTGCTGCCGGGCGCGACCAGCGTGGCGCCAGAGTTCGGCTCGCTGAGATCAGTCAAGTAGTATCCGCATTTCAATAAGATTCGTGGGACGCCATTACCCAATACTTTGGTCGCGCTTCCGTAATCACGGTGCCAACCGGGCGATCTAGCGTTGTTTGATGTACCGGGCGGATCGGGGTGTTTATAGATTAGGTGCGACGTCATCAACTGCAGGTGAGCGCCAAGCAGTTGAACCACAATGGAAAGGATTTTCTCATTCGTCAGTAAAGGCATGAAGATGTCCTCGATTGCGAGGCAGTTCCGAAAGCTGTCGTACAATTCACTGTGGCTGACTTGCCGGTTTTCACGTCTATCGCTCGCCATTAGTTGATCTCCGACTTCTATGAGTTCGCTGATAGTGGGTGAATCCAACACCCCGCGCACGATGAGATATCCCTCTTCGTCAAATTGGCGAATCTCTTCGTCGGCGAGGGCATGCCATTGCAAATCTATGGGTTCATTATTTGTCTCTATCATTTTCGATCTTTCCGTAAATTCGGCTAGTCTTCTCCGACTGCATCTGACTCGTGTGACAACAACATCCGGTTTCATGTTTTCGGGTGAAAGCATGCCATCACCGAAATTATATCATAGAAAACTCGAAAATGGATCAATGTAATTTTGAGCGGATCTAAGGACACGGCAACAGATTGAGAAAGATTTAAGATTTGAGGTGGCTTTTTAGGTGTATTTCAGACAACCTGCACAAGATTTCTGTTGACAAGACTCGGACCGATTGGTAAAATGTTTTAGCAATGTATCTAGGGAACGCTCAAGAATGGTAGATTGGTTACATTCAGTATCTGAGACCGCAGGCTGCGAGGAGGAGGCCGTCTATGAGGAATCTAGTTCTATTCGGCGTAATAGCGACAGGCCTAATTTTGCTACCGTGTACGATTGGCCTGGCGCAGAATGAGGAAGAGCCAAACGTATTGTTACGAGAGGACTTTGAAGGAAAGGAAAAAAAGGACGCGTGGGAAGTCCTCGAACGTGATGCCGGAAGCGGTTACGGAGTCACTAAGGGATTCTTGAATGCGTTCGGGTCACTTCAATGGCAGTTCCGGATGCCGTTTGTCAATCGGTTACCGCCAGGTCGTCTAATAGGCGCCGTGCAATTAGAGTTTAGATACCGGATTAGTAGAAGCAAAGACGATCAGAGTTTCTTGTTAGGCTTAGGTTGGAAAGACGGAGATTTGATAGAACGTGCAGCCACTGTCGCCCTTAACGCTGGAAATCTTGGAATAAATGAAGACTTAAACGGCACGGCGGCGAAGCAGGGCGATTGGCACAACGTACGCCTGGTATTGGGTAGGCTGAGTAACAATACTTATGAGGTCCATCTTAACGGAAGCCGTGTGGGATTTAACATTCCGGTTCAAAAAAAGGGAATGCATGTCGATTGCGTGTTGATGTGTACAAAGCCTAATGCTCGCGGCAGCACAGGCGAATGGCATATAGATGACATCCACGTATCCATCGTACCGTTGGCAGTTGAGTCGTTCGATAAACTCGCGACTACGTGGGCGAACGTGAAGATGGGCCAATAGCAGAACTTTGGAAATCTCTGTTTAATTTGTTGTAGGTGCAAAGATACTTTTTTCCCAAGGGGGTGGTGAACTCAATTGCAGCGGAGATTCAAGAAAAGATATATTCTACGCTGTTGGAAGTTGCGTTTTTCAAGAGTCAACAAATGGAGCGTGAGTTCTGCAAGTGGTAGCAGGAGTTCCCATCGATTCCCGACCGTCGCGATTCGGAGAAGGCTCTCTATCGCATTCACTATCCGTTCGCTTGATCTCCTACAAACCTTCGGTGCACAAATGCGCAACATTAACCGATGCTAAGTATATCTAATAGTTGGTTAATGTCGCAGGTGGATTATCCTTCCATGAATTGCAAAGGAGAAAGAAGAAAATGTTTAGCGCGTTTACTAGAATCTTCATCGCAGTGTTTCTGTTGGCATCAATAGCGGGTTTGTCCGAAGCCCAGATAGTTCGGGAAGGGCTGGTTAGTTACTGGTCTTTCAACGAGGATTCCATTAGGGGCGACAAGGTCAGCGACCTTTGGGGTGACAATCACGGCACATTAATTGAGGATCCCTTGGAAGTTGAAGGGAAGTATGGAGAGGCTCTAGAGTTTACGGGCGACAATCATGTTGATATACCCGATAGCGAAACTCTGGATTTAACGACGGGTGAGGTTTCCGTTACGACTTGGGTGCTTCGCACAGGTCCCGGAGAGACTGAACGCGGCGGGATTGTTGAAAAAGGCACCGGAGGCACGGACAATACGCCGTTACTTCTGAGAGAATGGAATGCCGGAACGGTGGATTTTGAAGTTCGATCGCTTGAAGCTACGCCGGAGAGAAACTGGGCAAAGTTGCAATCCGATTCGATAGCGCTCATAGATGACGTGTGGGTATTCCTTGCCGGCACCTTTGACGGACAAGACCAAAAAATATACGTCAACGCAAAGCTTGATGGTACACTGGCTAATCCGGGTGGCTACACCAACAATGATCTTATGTTGCGGATTGGATGGGATCCTCACGCCCAAGAGAGACATTTTGTCGGTGTGATCGACGAAGTCGCTATCTATGACCGGGCATTAACGCCGAATGAAATCGAGCAGAACATGAATGCCTCTCTCGGTATTACTTCTGTTGACCCTGCTGGCAAACTCAGTTCCACATGGGGCGAAATCAAGGCTGGCTTTTAACAGCAATCCTTGATGCCGACAAGTTTTAGGATTATTTTTCGAATACCGCACGGTTCTACAACACGGTATTAGAACCTGTTAGGTACTTGTGGGCCATGGCCAGCACGTTACACGAGTTAACGTTTGTATGCGCCGTAACACAACTCAAGTGTGCGAAACGCATACAAACCTTAACTCGGAAGCAACAGATGTGATTCCTACCGCCAAAGGCCCAGCCGTGATATCCACCTGCACTGAACTATTAGAACCATCCTCTACGAATACCATCACATCGCGGGGCTACCCTTTGCAATAAGTTGTTTGCATATCACGTCGCTGGTAATCCGCAGATTCATGCACCTTCCCCGAACTAATTGAATACGTTCGTTAGCGGACACTACGATTTCCGTGCGCTACGTTTCTAATGTCTTATGGAGAAACCGGATGCTGGGTGAACCAGGCAACCAGCGTGGTGTCACGCTTCGAGCCGTATTGATTGGCCTTGCGTTTATCCCCATCAACGTCTACCTCGTGGTGCAGTGGGAAACCGTTTGGGATATCCAAGATCCCACCACCCTGACGATAGCCTTTAACGCGGTTTTCTGTCTCTTCCTCCTCATCGCAGTCAATCTGCCGTTCCGCCGATATTTGCCGAGCGTGGCGCTGCACCAAGGCGAGTTGATTACCGTCTACAGCATATTGATGGTGGCTGTTCCCGTGAGCGGGCACGACTTCACGCACAGCATCATGGGAACGCTGGGAAATGCTCATTGGTTTGCCACCCCCGAAAACGAATGGGCAACTCTGTTTCGCGGATATGTCCCCGAATGGCTTGAGCCGCAAGTGAACGTCTTGGACAGCTATTTCACTGGACAGTCGTCATTCTACACGTCAAGACACATCTTAGGCTGGTTCCAGCCGATGTTGTGGTGGACGCTGTTTCTGATGGTGCAGTCGTATGTGATGATCTGTGCCGACATCATCATGCGCAAGCAGTGGATTGAACGTGAAAAGCTGACTTATCCGCTGGTCCACCTACCCTTCGAAATGACCCGAACGAGCGGTGCGGAAAGTCTTTTTAGAAACGGGTTATTTTGGATTGGCTTCGGTTCCGCTGCCGGAATCTGTCTGCTCAACGGGTTCAGCGTGCTGTTTCCAGTGGTTCCGAGTATCCCTGTCTCCTACGATTTGGACCAACACTTCGTAGAGCGACCATGGAGCGCGCTCAGATCGTTGCGAGGGATGCCGGTTCACGTGAACCCTTTTGCGATTGGACTGGCATTTGCCGTACCGCTTGATCTTCTCTTTTCGTGTTGGGTGTTTTTCTTGGTGTGGAAATTTCAGTTTGTGTTGGGCAGCGCGTTCGGAGTCAATGTACCTCAGTACCCTTTTGTCAGCCAGCAGTTACTCGGCGCGTATTTGGGGATTCTAGTGATTGCGCTTTGGCTGGCGAGAAAGCATCTTCGATCGGTTTTCCAAGTCATTGCCAGCTTCCGTGGGGGCGCGGAAGATTCAACGGAACCGATGCGCTATAGGACTGCTGCACTCGGCGCTGTTCTGGGAATCGCCTTTTTGGTTGGATTCTGTTATCACGCGGGCATGTCGGTATCGTTCGTGCTGGCGTTCTTTGTGATTTACTTTCTAATTCTTGTCGCGTTTACGCGGATGCGCGCGGAGTTGGGACCGCCGGCACATGGTATTCCCCATTTTGGTCCCTTCCAACTCATTGTATCAATAGTGGGCAGTCGCAGATTACCGGTGCAGACACTCGTCGCATCAGCGCCGCACTGGACGCATACCAAGGGGTTTCAGAGTCAACCTATGCCAGCCTATATGGAGAGTTTCAAGCTGGCGGATCGATCGGGACTTGATACACGCAATATCTGGAAAGTTTGCCTTCTTGCAACGTTTGTGTCGATCATTGTGACGTTCTGGGCGTTTCTGGATCTTAGCTACAAATGGGGCGGTCCCGGAGCTTGGCGCGGAAATCTGGCGTACAATGTGATTGAGAGATTGCTTAAGCAACCGGTTGGCGTAGACAGCGCCTCCCTGATGTCAACTGCATTCGGTAGTATCTTCGTCCTAGGGGGTACTGTCCTGCGACTGCGGTTTCTCTGGTGGCCGCTGCACCCGATCGCATATCCTCTGGCCGGATATCATTTCTTTGCGCACTTGTGGTTTCCTTTTTTGGTGAGTTGGCTAATCAAGGCGCCGCTCCTTAAGTACAGAGGCATCAGAGCCTACCGAAAGGCTCTTCCGCTGTTTCTCGGACTCATTTTGGGAGACTTTGTACTAGGAACCATGTGGGGGATCATGGGGTTGTTGACAGGTGAACCTACGTATACATTCAAAAATTGGTGATATAAAACATGATTGAGATTAATCTTTCCAATAGGGTTGCAGTAATTACAGGCGGTTCCGGGGTTTTGGGGCGCGTGATGGTCAGAACCCTTGCACGAGCCGGTGCAGACATCGCTATCTGCTATCATCAAAACCAAACAATGGCGGAACGCTTGCTAGAGGAGGTGCAAGCATTGGGCGCGCACGGGATGATGGTACAGGCGGATGTCACCGATGCAGATTCGATATTCAAAATGCGGGATGCAGTCATGTCCACGCTGGGAGCAGCGAACATCATCGTCAACAATGCCGTTATTCAGTACAAATGGGTTTCGGTACTGGATCAACCCGCTGAAGACTATGAAAGCCAATTCCAGTCGTGCGTGCTGCACAATGTGTACATGACCAAGGCATTTGTCCCCGCGATGATTGAATCAGGGTGGGGGCGCGTGATTGGGATTAACACCGAATGTGCTATGCAGAACTTTGTTACTCAGAGCGCTTACACGGCTGGAAAGCGCGGAATGGACGGTGTCTTGCGTGTGTTAGCAAAGGAAGTTGGAACACACGGCGTTACCGTCAATCAAGTCGCTCCGGGTTGGACAATTAGTGACATAAGCGCCGCAAGTGCATCTGACCAAGGTTATAATGAAAGCGTGCCGCTTCAGCGGCGAGGCACAGCTCAAGAAATTGCAAATGTTGTGCTTTTTCTCGCGTCCGACTTAGCCAGCTACATCACCGGTGCGTATATTCCAGTCTGCGGCGGCAACGTGATGCCAACGATCTGACATTCATCACTATTGTAGTGACTTAAATTTGCGTGAGAGGCAGGCTCTTCTTTCGTTTTACGACCACGAGATACGCGCCCATTCTTCACGTGAAGAAATAACCTGCTCCGGATGTGCACGGCTTCGTATGAGATGACCATTGACGCTCGTAAGCGTGGTTGACGAGCATCCTGATAACGAAAATCGGCGTTCCATCGAAGTTTGCCAGAGTGGTTCTCGCTTCCTTGATCCCCTCTCACAAGGGGTGCTCTTCCTGCCTATAATCAGACACAAATAAATGCCAGATTAATTTTTCTTCTTTTTTGGACCGAACCAAACAGTTACAATTTTCCAATAGGTATCGGCTAGTATCCGAATGCTAGAGCACCCTCCATTTTACCTAGACTTCATGATACTAGGAGCGTCTGAGCTTGTCAACTGGATTGCTGGAACAATTTAGGGCAGTCCACCTGAGTGTAAGGTATCAAGCGACCGAATAGATCAAACGACTGGAGAAGGAATGGAATAGGTAACCCAATACGATCGAGATTTGTCTAGTCGGGAATCGGTGGGAACTCCTCCTACCCAAAACACGTGTTCTATGAGAACCCTTAATCCGTGGAATCAGATGCGTTTCCTCTAGGTCGGACAACCTTTTGTGTTGCGAGTGATACTCTTCTATGCTAGAATTCTCATCCAAGTTTGTCGCACGATAGATTGAGACATCTGTCTGCGCGGAAGCAATTCCAATGTGATTCATCTACTGTTCTTTAGCTTAGCCCTTTTGAAAACGTCACAGCGATACTACGTCTATGATAATCGTCTTGATGGGAGTGTCCGGGACTGGTAAAACCACGATAGGCGACCTGTTATCTAAAGAGTTGCAGTGGGATTTCTTTGACGGGGATGACTTTCACGATCCCTCTAACGTAGCGAAGATGACGGCGGGAATCCCTCTGACAGACGAAGACAGACAAGCATGGCTGAGTACGCTGCGCGGCATCGTTACACGATTGCGTGATGAAGGAAAAAACGGGATAATCGCATGCTCCGCTCTCAAGCAATCCTATCGGAGATACTTGATGACGCATGCTGAAGATGTGTCCTTGGTTCACCTCAAGGGCGATTTCGGGCAGATCAAGAAAAGACTCAATGACAGGAAGGGGCACTTCATGGGAGATTCGTTATTGGAAAGCCAATTCTCGACGCTGGAAGAACCCGACGATGCCATTGAAGTGGATATAACGCACACTCCGTCCGAGATAGTTGCCACGATTATAAGAGAACAGAATCTTTGATAATTCTACACCTTGCGCCAGTTCTATTCTAAACGACTTCCCATGAGCTAAAGGAATCGACGAAGATGTACAATCCCTCCGCATTGGCATCGCTGTCATACGGATCCTACGCCACGCCAATCACCGACCAGATTGACCGCGATCAATTTGAACGTGAAGGCTATTTCGTTGTGAACGACATCCTCTCGGGGGATGAAATCAATGATGCCGTTGCAGTAATCGATGAGTTGCTGCCGCCGGACGCGCAACCGCCATACGTATGCGGCACCGGCACTGAGATGAACGGCCGCAAGGCGCTTGGGGGAGGACACTGCGAGCCGCGTCTCTCCAATCTGGCGGGACATCCCCGCTTAATCGAGGCAGGCGAGATGTTATTGGGCGGTCCGCTGCGGATCTGCCACACCTCATGCCCGGCGGTAACATACAAAAGCCCGCCGGGGGCAGAGCAGTTTGGAGCCAGCGATCATGTGGATTGGCCGCATACTCCTCCCGAACCGGGGGATGAGAATTACGTTAGCTGTGTGTTGCACTTCAGCACGGTCGAACCTGGTGGAGGAGCCTTCATATTACGTCCCGGCAGCCATCGCTTCGTGCAGAAGTGCCTTGAAGATCCCGAACTCCGCGAACGCGCCATGGCACAGGAATTCAGAGAGATGGACGGTCTGCAGGAACGAAAGGCGATGTGCGTGCCTGCGGGCAGCGCGGTGTTCTTTCACGCGTTTATGGTGCATGATCGCTCCGAGAATGTCCTCGACGTTCCGCGAAGAGTTTTATTTGCCCACTTCGTGCGGTGTGAAGTTGACGAACCGGTTGAGGACCGGAGCAGCGCTTTTCATCCGGAGCAGGTACGTTCAATGGATGACCGCATGAAACGCCTTTGTGGAATTCCGGTGAGATAGAACTTATCTCTGTGCCGTACCACGATTGGAGTCAACTCGAATGAATTCAACACAACTTACTCCCCAGCAATTGGCGGTTTTTGATACATTCGGATATCTGAATTTTCCCGGGCTGCTGGCTGACTGCGTCGACAGAATAATTGATGAATTCGAAACCATCTGGAAAGAACATGACGGTGGACACTACGGACAACCTCATGACGGCGTGCGGCGTTCGTGCATCTATCCGTTTCCTGATCTGAGCGAGTATCTAAGTTCCTTCCTAGATGACCCGAGAATCCACGACATTGCCGCCAGTATTTGCGGCGATGATTTTAACTATACAAGCGGCGACGGCAACTTTTATGCTGGGGACAGCAACTGGCACTCTGATGGATACAACGGAAATCGACTCATGAGCATCAAAATTGCGTTCTATCTCGATCCTCTTACCCGCGACACGGGCGCCCTGCGAGTCATCCCCGGCAGTCACCGTATAGGTGATCAATACGCTGACGGTATTGAGCGAGACATACGCGATAGCGGCAAAATTTGGGGATTGAGTGGACGAGAAGTACCCGCTGTCGCGCTTGAGACAACACCCGGCGACATTGTGGTTTTTAACCACAACCTCAAGCACGCCGCGTTTGGCGGTTCCGGACGGCGTCGGATGTACACCATGAATTTCTGCTGTCGATATCCTGAAGACCGACTTGGCGAGTTTCGGAACATGCTTGGAAGTGAAGCGAGGTTCTGGATTGATCGTATTCACGGCGAAGCAATGATTAGAACGGCGGGACCAGAACGAATGGTTCACCTACAGCAGGTCATGGAGAACGACACCCACCTTGCCGAATTATCCAGAGAATTGAAGAAAACGATGTCCGAACCTGCTCGTGGGTAAAAACAAGGCAAACGGGTATATAGTTAGCCCACGTCTCTACCTAAAACAGAGAAACCGAGTTTTTGGTTCACGTTAGATGAATCATAGGTACATTGGCCTGGTTTTTGTCAATCTCGTGTTTCGGTGTTGGAAAAAACTCGGTTTCCGCGTCCCTATTAGATAGGCGTTAGTATCCTAGTTGCCGCAGATAATCTCGATTTACTTGCATCCGCTCCTCATCGGTTCGGTTTTCTACTTGCCCCGGACACGCCGTGACCCATCGATCGTAGCCGACACTCTTCAATGTTTCCATGATCCCCGGGAAGTCAAGCGACGAACCGCCGCCGATATCCACCCAGTTCACCTGATAATCCTTCCCGTTTCCTCCCGAAAAACTCACATAGTCTTGAAGGTGGACGTAAATCAACTGTTCCTTGTAGCGGCGTATCGACTCTACGGGATCGTAGCCCCAAAGTGCGGAGTGAGAGACATCGATACACAACTTGCACTTTCTCAGCAGACTCATATACTTTGCCCAGTCTTCAATTGAATCGACCGTCGTGTTGGTATGGATGTGGTAACAGACTTCCAGTCCGTACTGAGCGGCGTATTCCGCCCACTCCTCCGACACATCTGCCAATGCGGCAATGTGATTATAACCAGCGTCGTCATCTCTTGGTTTGCCTGCACCCATGAACATGAAACAATCGGCGCCGACCGCCGCGGCGAAATCAATTCGACGCTTGTTGAGTTCCATCTGAGCCCAATCCTTGTCGATTGGCAAGCCCTGCGCGGTTACCACGACCACGGGGAGACCGGCGTTGTCGCATATTTTTCTGACACGTCCCGGAGAACCCACCCACTCAAGAGATTGACGCATCTCCCATCCATCCCAGCCGGCCTCCTTTAATTGAACGAGAAGCGGCTCTAGGTCTGGCGTCTGCCAGCGTAACGTGCTATAACCAAATTTGAAAGCCATATTCAATCTCCATGATATTTAGTGGGTTACTACCGCCTTGGGATCTCTATCGCGTTCCTCAATTAGTCACTTGATTTATCCATTCCCTTAATCTATCTGCTCCGTTGCTGGCTAGTGATTATCGGGTCTTGATGGGAACTCGATCACGCGGGATTTGCTATCGCCCTCCCAATTCGGTCGGTCGATCTCCCTTTATCGGCGCTGACGGTCAGCGTGTTGTCTTGCCTGAATGAAAGTTCATTCATGATGTCATCCTCCTCACTCCAAACGATTGCCGTTCTCGTCCCAAGAGGAAAAATCGCCGTTGCCGTCCTTATTGACGCCCATCCTCGCCCCCGCGCCTTTGCCCCACACATACATTTCTCCTTCATGTCCGTCGATGCCCAGCCCCGCCCTTTTGAGCTGATTGCCCTCTTGGCCCTCCACGGACACTCTCCCGCCATGTTTGTCGATGCTCAACGCCGCCTCTTTGAACCCTCTGCCCTCCACGTACACCTTTCCTCCAAATCCGTCGAGGTGCATTCCTGCTCCTCCTTTCGCTTCTTTGCCCCACACGAACACCGCCCCACCGTATTTGGTGACATGCATCTCCGCTCCTTTGCCCAGTTTGCCCACCACGAACACACTCCCGCCAAATTCGGATGTGTTCAACCCCGCACGGAGATTCCCCTTAGCATCAAGCACGTCCAACTCCCTACAGGTGATCCTCCCCACGTTCAGGTCTTTCGGTTCGTCTTGCGCCCCCAGCGGAGCTAATGCCCCCACCGCCATTGTCAGAACTGTTCCGACGACACCGCCTATCACCGCATACAACACCTCTTTCCTACGCATGAGATTCTCCTTTCAAAAACAGTGGTCAGTGGCTAGTGGATCTCTATCAGGATTTACTATCGCCTTCCTTATCCAGTCGCTTGATGGCCAGTTGCCAGTAAATGATTTTCGCTTTTCACCGGTCATTGACAACAGGTCGCTGATTCCGAAATTGAATGATTGCTCGTCAAACCTTCGTACACGTCATAAGCCCCAGTTGTACAGTACACACTGAAATGAGAGGGTTCTTCAGACTATAGGATTGTCCGCCTCAAATATGCGGCGCGCGCCGGCGGACAGTCTTTCTTCTGCTTCTAGGCGATCAGCCCAATGCGGCGGAACGCCGTTTGACCACTTGGCGGGGGCTGCTTCGGGATCGGGAGTACGGAATGCCATCAGCAAACCCCATCGCATCTCACTATCCGGTTTACGCCTGCCTACGTAATGCGGCATGTGATGAACAAAGGAAACCATGCTCCCCGGCGGTAGGGACAGGTGCGCGATTTCCAACGGTTCGCCGGTAATGGGATGCGACTTGCCTTTCAACCAGCCAGCCCGCATGTCTTCATCTTCATCAGGCCGCGCGGTGTTCCATTTGTAGGGGACGCGATAGAGATGAGCGCCCGGAATTACGGCAAACTCGCCTCCGTCGTCGGTAGCGGCACCATCCGGGTAACACAAGGTGCGAACGCACTGCCGCTGCAGAAACTCGGGCGTAACCGCACTGCCGTCCCCTATCGCGTCTTGCACTTCGTGCTGCCCGTCCCAATACGGGTGGCCGTGCCAACGCCGACCTTTTTTACCGGGGCTGCGGTTAAGCATGAGGCAATGGTCGAGAAGAAAACGTTGGCCGAGGACCTTGCGAAACAGTTCCATCATCTGCGGATGCGTGGTGATAACATCCAGTACAAAATTATTGTACCCCGGCGGAAAGTATTCCGGCATGACTCCAACTGAGTCGAACCTGTGGGCAATCAGTGCGGGGCCCGGGCCGTGTAACCCGTATTGATACATGTACTTCCGAGCTTCAGTTCTCAGAAAGGGCGGCATTTGTTCCGACCCGCCACAGCATGACGCCAAGAATTGAGGTGTAATCTGTTCGGGCGGAGGCGGCGCTAGTCCGCGTCCCTCAAAATCAATGGCAGCCCAATCGGTATCCGTGAGAACCGCATCGTTCATCCGCTGCAGTTTCTTTAGATTTGCCTTCCACTGTTTGCAGCCGGCATCGGTGACCACTCCTTCCCACACCCAATATCCGTCACGCTCGAAGGTCTCGCGGTCAAAGGCGTCGAGCACTTCGGGACGAAGCAGATCAGGAATGGCACCCGCGCTTATTTCGTCGTCACTGCTACTATGGGTATTTATGCTCATGGTTATCTGTTTCTTGGCGGATCCGAGGTATTCCATTAAGCAAGTTTCACTAGAAAAGTTCGATTCCCGCATTTACTGGGAAAAATGCCGGCTACACCGATTTTATAAACATGCTGCAAGAGTTGTAAGGGAGGTCTATCGGGATCTACAAAGGGGCTTCTATCGCACTCCTTATTCAGTCGTTTGATCCTTCACTATCCGTTCAGTTGATCGTGCAATGTCCACTCGCTCGATCATTCCTTTGATCCTACCTTGCAACTGGTGTTTTTTCGGTGCCGGTGCGGTTAGAAGGGATCTCTATGGGATTTCTATCGCGTTCCCTATCCGGTCACTTGATCACTCGCTTGATCACCTACCGGGTTTGTGGAACGAGGGCTTTGCGCTAGTCCAGTGAGTATTTAAGACAAATAATCTGTCATCTTCTTGGTGAATCAAAGGCTGGTGCGCGGAGGATCTCTATCGCCCTCCTTATTCAGTCGGTTGATTGCACCTTACGAATGTAGGTATCAAAGCTATATTCGGTCATCTGACGACAGTTACTTGATATTTGTTTAATTGTACGCGATACACCGGTGGGATCTGTACGTGTAACTATTCCCATGGCTTAAGAATAATTTTCGCGCTTTCGTGTGAGGAAGATGCTTCAAATGCCGCTTGAATCTCACTCATGGGGAAAACATGGCTGATGAGAAGATCGAGCAGGTCGGAATTCTGAATGACGTTCATTAACCTTGGGAACAGCGACAAATTATAGTGCCATGCACCGTGAAGGGACAAGCCCTTGCCAATCATGTCCCGGCTAATGTTGATCGCGGTTTCTCTGCTACCGCTTTGACCTACGAATGCAACCTGTCCGCGGCGCCGGGTCGCGTCAATGCAGAGGCGATGCGCCAGCGGATTGCCGGAACAATCCAGAGCGCAGTCAACCCCGCGCCCACCGGATGTTAAATCTAGAATCTGTTGAACTGCGTCCTCCGCGCTCGGGTCAATCACGGCGATCACGCCCATCTTTTTCGCGTATTCAACGCGCCATGGGATAGACTCGACGGCGATGACGCGGGCGCCTCGATACCTCGCGTTCGTGATTGCGCCGAATCCAACGGGTCCAATGCCCGTAATCAAGACGGTGTCAAAGGAGTTGACGTCCATCTTTTCAAATGCGTTGAACGACGGCCCCAATGCGCAACATGCCAACGAGGCATGTTCGTACGAAACATCATCCGGAATTCTGGAAAGAATCCAAGACGGCTTGAGGATGTACTGAGCCATCGTCGATCCGCCGCTGCCCCTACCCGTGAATTCTTTGAAGTTATAACCATCTTGGCAGTGAATGTGATCGCCCGACACGCATAAATGGCACTTTCCACACGGGTGCTGAGGTTGGACTACCACTCGATCTCCGACCTCAACTTTCCCCGGTTGGGCGACCGCGACAACTTCTCCCGCTGCCTCGTGTCCAAGCCCGCTAGACTTGCGTCCGGAGTCGAAATTGTGGTATTCATTACACATTGGGGCAGCATGGATTTTGACGACCGTCCAGTCTTCCTTAGGCTCTAAATCGGGAACATCAACGAGTCCGGCTTGACGTTCTCCGAGAATTGCGGCTTGCTTCATAAGTTCAATTCTCCTCACATGGTTTACGCGGTTTGCTCCGGATGGAATCCACCGGCAACAAACATGACAGTTTTCCTCACAGTCTAAAGTCTGAAGGGCGTAAACCCTTCTTAAAATCTCCGAATCCGAAGAAGGTGGGCTGATAATGCCCAACAAAATCTACTACACTGGCTTCGGGAATTAGATTCTCCAAGCCAGTGCACCAATAACAGGCATTCGCCAATAGGCGCCGCAATCCCTCGCTTTCAAGGTCAACGGAGGCACCCATCGTGGTGCAAAATACGCGGGACGCATGAGATTGTTCGCCGACATAGCTCTTTACCCACGCCAAGGGCATTGTCGGTGTACCCGGTTTAGGTCCGTCCGTCGGTTTCATGCCGGACAGAACCTGCCCGTGAACCAGGACTTTAGCGTCACCGGTTAGTTCCGTAACGGCGTATACATCCGTTGGTCCCCAGATGTCTTCAACGCCCCGCACAATGGGGTGTTCGACCATCTCCCCGTCAATCAAACCGCGCGTACTCTCATGTCCGTGATGTCCATGATGCGAGATCCAAGTTTCCCCAAGTACCTGACGACCGTATCCGCCCGAAAACACTTCATCATCGCAGCTATATTTGGCATAGGGACTGTTGGGGTTGCGGGTGTAACTGAAGGCGTGAGTTGCCGTCCGCAAACCCAAAACGGGTTTACCCGAGTTCGTGAAATCAACGATGAATTTCATCTGCTCGTCGGGGAGTTCACGGAACCGCGTGAAGAGCACCATCAAATCCGCGGTTTCAAGGTGATGTAGACCGGGGATGTTGGTCTGCGTATTGGGGTCGATTTCCCCGTTCTCGGGGTTAACGGCGAAAAGCACGGTGCACTTGAATCCGTGATGCACCGCCATAATCCTAGCTAATGCGGGTAACGCCTCTTCGGAACGATACTCCTCGTCGCCGCTAACCCAGACAATGTGTTTCCCTTCGCCCGGACCTCGGTTGCCTTCGTATACAACCCATAAATCTTTGTTTGTCATGTTAAGCAAATTTTTATATAAAAGTTCACCTTCTGCGTTGACTAGGATTGGAAGGCTGGAAGAGTGGAAGGGCGGAAGATTTCCCACCGCTTCACCCTTAATAGTCATTCCTTCAGAGCAGAAGAAGAATAAAGCTATCGGTTTCTACGGACATAGAGACTCTCTATAGATTAGAATCTGCTGGATTTGTCAATCCAGCAGGAGCGGTTTGGACCTAGAACAAAACGTACGTGTATTTTTGAAACGTGCTTAGTAAAACCAATAATTATGTATACACTGCGGTAGGTTCGGTTTCCGAACCGGTATATATACCAGTCTAGTCGGTGCGGTTGGAAACCGCACCTACCGAAACTGTTCGAAGCGCGGGCCAGGGTATCGGGAAGTGTATCGCAGGCATCGCTATCGACGGTCGCGCATCGCAAAGGGGAATGTCCATTTGTAACCGCGAGGTTGCGAAACGTAGAGCACACCTTCGTGCATCGGGGTCAACTGGTAATGGCAGACGACGTTGCTTCGCTCCATATCGTCGCGCTCTTTAGCCCCTTGGTGGGGAATGTGGCTCAAGAAAATTACGCAGTCGCCCGCTTTCGGGTAGACAACATCATGCTCTTGAGCTTCGCACCAGGCTTCGAATTTGGGACGATCCACAGGATAGAGGTGCGGGGGTTCCATTCGATGTCCATTTTTCACATACTTGAGATGCCCCAAGCCGGGGCCGTTGTCCTGAAAGTAGAATGTGGTATTAATGCTTATTGGAGGTACGGCAAAGCGCGACTTCTCGGCTTCCCGTTTCTCCACCCAATACCCGTAGAAATCGAGATGCCACTCCTGAAGATATGCCCCCGGGTTGATATGAATTCGCAGGCTTCTCAGTTGACATTGCTTTCCCATCATCCCTTCAAGGTATGGGCGGATTCCGGGATGTCCTACCAACGGGGCGAACGTCTCGGGTTCTCGATCGAGCAGCGTATCAAACCACATGTTCCCCACCTTGTTTAGCCCGTCAGCCCACCCCATTTCGCGGGCGTGATTGATGCGGCCCCGAATGTGTTCGGTTTCCTTGGGAGACAGAGCGCCTTCCACCAAGATATGGCCATTCTCTTCCAGTTGATCGAGTTTCTGTTCGATGGCATTCATAGTTGTTAGAGTGGAGGATTTCAAACCTCGTAGTTGTTTGAGTTATTTTCCGTAGTGCTTTACGCAAGCAAAGCGGTCGCGACCTGGAGAAGATCTCTATCGCACTCACTATCCATTCGTTTGATCTCCTACCGACCGTTGGCATGTAAGCTACCAATTGACTCCCGTTTCCTTCCAGGTTCTGGAGTCGGCGGAATCAAGCACCGCTTCGCATACCTTCTGGGTTTCCAGGGCTTCCCTAAATGTAGGCGAGCAAGATTCACCTGTCTCAAGGCTTTTCAGAAAATCAGCCATGTGATGAACAAAGGTATGTTCGTATCCGAGGCACAGACCGGGAACCCACCACCTATCAATATAGGGCTGATCGCTGTCGGAGACATGAATAGAGCGCCAACCGCGCACAATCGAATCATCACCGTGATCGAAGTAGCCGAGCCGGTTTTGGTCGTGCAAGTCCCAGCGGATGGAGGCGTGTTGACCGTTGATTTCAAAGGTATACCCGGCTTTTTGCCCGCGGGCGTACCGCGTCGCCTCGAACACACCAAGCGATCCGTTATCAAAATGACAATGAAATATGCATGCATCGTCGATACCGACCGCTTGCACCTTCCCGGTTACTTGATGAACCCGTTCCTTGATGAACGTCTCCGTGACGGCTGAAACATCCGCGATACCGCCGTTCAACCACATGGCGGTATCGATGCAGTGAGCGAGCAGATCGCCCGTCACACCGGATCCGGCGGCGTTGACGTCCAGCCGCCACAGCGCCTCTCCGCCTTGGGGCAGATCGGGGCTGATCGTCCAGTCTTGGAGGAAGTTGGCGCGGTAGTGGAAAATCTGACCCAATTTTCCGGAATCTATCACCTGTTTCGCCAAGGTGATCGACGGCACACGTCTATAGTTATACCAAACGGTGTTCTTCACACCGGCTTTTTCCACCGCGTCCACCATCGGCTGCCCTTCGGCTACCGTCCGCGCCAGCGGCTTTTCGCAGAGAATCATTTTTCCAGCGGCAATGGCGGCGAGGGCAATCTCTGCGTGCGTGTCGTTCGGCGCGCAGATATCAACAGCGTCGATGTCCGCTCTGGAAACGAGGGTTCTCCAATCCGTCTCGACGGATTCGTAACCCCATTGCTCGGCAAAAGCACGAACCTTCTCCGGTGTTCGTGCGCAGACCGCCTTCAACCCGGGCTTCCATTCAAGATCGGGGAAGAAATCTCCCACCCTCTTGTAGGCGTTGGTGTGTGCGCGCGCCATGAAGCCGGTGCCGATGAGCCCTATTCGTAGTGTCTTGTCGTTTGTCATGGTTATAGTGTCATTCCATCCCGCTCAAATGAGCCATTATTCCGCTTCGTGCCATCCGTGCATCTTCCGAACCTCGATCATCGCCGCCAGAATGTCGTTCCACGTTTGCTGTTCCATCATCACTTCATTCGGAAACATGCAGCCATCCCAACAGATGTGTCGGAAGGCTTTCGTGAGTTTACCATCCCCTTCTCGCAGCCAGTGTCCGGCATCGACCGCGATGTCGAGCTTGCCGTTGGGGTCGGTGGCTTGGCAGTGCCTTCCCGTTTTGTCATGGGAACCGGCTCCGTGTACGGTTCCGTCGTTCTGCGCCACGTGAAAGTCGATCGTCCATGGGCGCAGCGCCGCAGTCAGTTGGCGAAGGCCTTCGGTCAACGTCTCGCGGTCGGACCAGTCGAAATCGTCGGGCAGGATGCGTTCCTCCGGTATGTTGTATCCCAATAGGTACAGCAGGGTGTGTGCCATGTCAGCCTGAAAGCCGACATTGGGACGGTCAACGGCTTCAAGCGTGTTGATCATGGTTTTCCAGCCGTGCATACCTCCCCAACAGATTTCACCTTCCGCAGCCAGCGTTTCTCCGTAATCCGCCGCAATGTCGCAGGCTTCGCGGAATGTTGACGCAATCCGTTCCGTGTTCTCTGCAGGATCGGCTGCCCAGGTTTCCGGATCCACGGACGAATCAATCCGAACGACGCCGGTGGGACGAACCCCCAATTCGCGCAGCGTTTTGGCAATGTGACAGGCTTTTCGGACTTGAGACAGGAAACGTCCTCGCTCCTCCGCGCCCCCCATGGCGGAACCGCCGCCAGTCGGTTCCCAAACAGGCGCGACGACGCTGCCAATCTTGAGATTGAGCGCATCTACCTCCTCGGCAAGCGCCTTTATCTCATCATCAGAGCTGTCGATGTCGACATGCGGAGCGCATAGGAAAAGGTCGATGCCGTCGAATTTTGCGCCGTCTACCTCAGCAGCGGCGGTGAGGTTCAGCATCGTATCCAACGAAATGGGCGGTTCAGAATCTTCACCTTTTCCCACCACCCCGGGCCATGCCGCGTTGTGAAGTTTCGGATAGTTGTTTTCTAACATAGGCTCTCCCTAGTAGTAGGCATACAGAGTATGCCTACTACAATTTGTATAAAGGTTACGGCACACGGCGTGTGCCTACTACACTCTTTTTTCTTGAGAGCTGCCGGGATTTGCGGTAAAATTATATTGGACACTGCCAACTTCTCGTGCCTAATCGTTGGGAGCATGGAATCAATGTTTTGTATTCCGATCGCGACGAAAACTCACAAGGAGAACCCTGAAAGATGACTGCAGAGCAAGTGATAACCCAAGACCCGGATATTCATGGGGGACTGCCTGTGTTTACGGGTACCCGTGTTCCGGTAAAGAGCCTCATTGATCATCTAAAGGCAGGGGAAAGTCTTGACTATTTTCTAGAAGGCTTCCCGTCTGTTTCTCGCGAGCAGGCAATCGCTTTTTTAGAGATTGCCTTGGCCACAACCATCGGCACCCCGCCTAACTAGGACTATTCGGATTGTGTTGTGTACTTACAAGGCTCAAGCATTCGTAAATCCACGCCGTTGTATAAATCGCAGCGCTTGAAGAATATCTGGAGATTCAACACACCATGCGTGTTCTACTCGATGAAAACTTGGACTGGCGCTTGGTGCGATATTTTGAGGCCGATTTTCAAGTCACGACTGTTTCTCGGCAAGGATGGAAAGGAAAGCGAAACGGCGATCTCCTCGCACAAGCCGCAGAAGCATTTGACGCCCTAGTCACAATGGACAAAGGTATTGAGCATGAGCAGAACTTACGCAAATACACGATTAGCATCATACTCATCTCTGCCAAAAGCAATCGGATCCAGGACATTGAACCCGCTATGTTCAAGGTCAATCAAATCCTAAGAACCCTTGAACCCGGACAGGTCAGCCACGTGACCGTTACCACCTAATCAAATTACATTGCACAGCACTTTTCGTTGACATCTCGTTTTGCAGCCACTTTCGCAGTTGCTTCAGAACATTGCTGGGAAAGCTTGGCAAAAAGTGCGGAAAAAACCGAAAACCCTTCTTCTATTTTCGTATCAACATCTTGCGTGTCGCCGTGAACTCGCCTGCCTTCAGGGTATAGAAATATAATCCGCTGGCGACACGTTCTCCGCCTTGATTTCGGCCGGTCCAGTACAACGCACGACTGCGGCTTTGGTACATTCCCGCCGCTTGATGCCCCACGTCCAAATGCCGAACTGCCCCGCCGTTCATATCATGAATCGTAAACGCGACCGGTGCGGGGCTGCTGGCTAGTTGCTGAGTTATTCTTCCAGAGTCTGGAAGGCTTGTCCATCTTTTTCAGACAGTCGAATCTTAGATTGTGAACTGCATGTCCCCGTCTCAGCGCGCGACAATTCTGTCTCGCAGTTTCTCTATGGTTTTGTCGCCGATTCCGCTTACTTCCGTAAGGTCCTCAACAATATCGCATTTCCCGTTGACCTTGCGATAGTAAATTATGCGCTCGGCAATCGCCGGGCCAATGCCGGGCAGCGATTCAAACTCTTCGAGCGTGGCGGTGTTGATGTCAATGCGCTCAGCCTCCGGCTCACTCAGCAGAGGTTGGGAAATTGTCGTCGATTCCACCTGTGTGGACGGAATAGAGGATTCGGTTGGCGGTGTGCTCTCATTCAACTTCTGTTGTTCATTCACGATTAGATCCGGCTCGCCAAGGAATAGCTCCGGATGACGGCGCTTCAACATCCAAAATCCGATGCCGAGCAGTATAACGGCGACCAGACCGATGACTATCTTGCGGTAGTTCGAATCGTCAAAGTTCATTTGTGTTTTGTTGGGAACCGGAATTCTCTCCTACAACGGGAATTGGAATTCCGTCTTACATATCGGGAATCGGAATTCCCTCCTACTTGACTTTATTCAGTCGCTTGAGGGATCTCTATGTAGGAAGACAAAGTCGTAAGAATGCGGGTTGTCGTTGTCTGATTCACGTTTAACACGTTTTACCTCACGCCAGCGGTTTAGCTCGAACTCCGGGAAATAGACATCCCCCTCGAAGCATTCGTGGATTTGCGTCAGGTAGAAACGAGTTGCGCAACTCAGGAACTGCTCGTAAATCGAAAGACCGCCGATTATCATCAGCTCTTCGGAATCGTTCGCCTTCTCCAACGCTTCATCAACGCTGTGCGTTACGATGCATCCGCCGGCACGGAAATTCCGGTCACGGGTCAGGATAATGTTGGTTCGTTTTGCCAAGGGTTTGCCGATGGATTCAAATGTGCGCCGCCCCATCACCACCGGTTTGCCCAGCGTCAATTTTCTGAAGTGCTTCATGTCTGCGGGCAGTCTCCACGGGAGACGATTTCCACGTCCAATGAGTCGATTCCGATCCATTGCGGCAATCAGCGAAATAATCATCGAAGTATCTTTCATACCGCCATCGGCGCCTTAATTGCGTCGTGGTGTTTGTAACCTCGCAACTTGATATCTTGCATCTTGAAAGCATCAATCGACTTTCTCTTTGGGTTAAGATGAAGTTCCGGCAACATCAGCGGTTCTCTTTCCAGTTGTATCTCCACTTGCTCAAAATGCTCATGATAGATATGGGCATCTCCCAATGAGATTATCAACTCCGCCGGCTCCAGATCGGTTACTTGTGCCACCATGTGCAGCAGCAGGGCATAAGACGCGATATTGAACGGCACACCCAAGAACAGATCGCAACTTCGTTCGTACATGTGAAGCGAGAGTTTTGCATCGGCTACGAAGAATTGGAATAACGCATGGCATGGTGCGAGCGCCATTTCGTCGAGTTCGCCGGGATTCCAGGCTGTTACCACATGGCGGCGACTGGACGGATTTTCTTTAATCTGGTCAATGACCGCGGCAAGTTGATCCACTGTCCGTCCATCCGAGGTTTTCCACGACCGCCATTGCACGCCGTAAATTCGCCCCAGGTCGCCCTCAAAACGGGCGCGCGGTTTCCAATAATCAGCATCCGCATTCTGATTCCAGACATTACAACCCAATTTCTGAAAGTCCTTGACATCCGAGTAACCTCTCAGAAACCCCAAGAGTTCCGCTTTCACGCCGGTGTTGAACGCGAGCTGCTTAGTTGTAACGGCTGGAAAGCCATCAGACATGTCAAAACGCATCTGCATGCCGAATACGGCGCGGGTATCCCCGTTGCGGCCCGTCCTATCAACCCCGGATTCTACAACCTGTCCGAGCGCGTCCAAATACTGCTTCACATCTAATCTCCTTGTGTATCCGTACTCCCAAATCCGCCGCGCGTTTCCGTCTCGATTCGGTCAACCTCCAACCACTGTGCCGCATCCACTCTGACAAAAATGCCTTGTGCGATCCGATCCCCCCGCTCTACCGTCACCGGATTGGAGCTGAAATTGTAGACCTGAATCTTTATCTCGTCGCGCTCTCCACAGTAGTCCTGATCGATGACTCCGACACCGTGCGGAATCAGCAGGTTCCGTTTCCTTGGCGTGCTGCTGCGTAGCGTGACCATCAACATGTATCCCGGCGGTGTCTCAACAATGACGTTGGCGGGGATGAGTTCCAAACTGTGCGGCTTGAGTGTTACAGATTCACGACAAACGAAATCAAACCCGACCGACCCCGCGGTTTCATATCTTGGCAGCGGGAGGTCGTTGTCTACTCGTTTGATTTTGGCTTTCATAAGATGGAACCGTACTTTTCTCGTGAATGGGACAAGCGCTTGAGCCGTATAAACGCGGATCCGTGTACGTCTTTAGCAGTGCAGGATGACGGTCCTTATCCGCAAAATAAATTATCACATTAGGTAAAATGATACAAGCAAAATCTCAGCCGCTCTCTGACATGATGGGAACGGAATTGAGGACAGCGGCGACCATCGGAGTTTAGGGTTATTGCGATTCGGAGAGGGATTTCTATGAGCGGATTTAAGCGCAGTCGATTGATGGCACATGATTTTCGTCGGGGACGATTCGGGCGCGGTAACCTAGGATTTCTATGGGAGTTCTATCGCGCTCGTTATCCACTCGCTTGATCAGTCGTTATTCACTCTCTTGATCCTCTACGAGAAAGAGTTAGGGTCATTTCGGACGGTTGATCTGTTTGCTGGGTTGATCTAGCTAGAGATGGTGGGCGGGGGACTTTCTATCACGGTCACTGTGGGATCCCTATCGCACTCACTGTTCGTTCGTTTGATCTCCCTTGGTCCCACCCTACAGATGAGATGTTTAGCCGCTTGATCTCAGTTCATCGTTCGCTTGATGGTTCAACCCACCTACGAACTCTGAGAAACATATTACTGACTTAGCTCGATTTTCTCTTTTGTGAGGTAGAAAATTGTGATTCGTTTCTCCTACACAAATCGTTGACATCAATTGGCGTGCAGGAGTATAATTGAACATCGGCGCTAATTTGGGACTCTACGCCTCATAAGTGTTGGAAAGAACACAAGGTAGGATGGTGTGCCTGGGGCGATTCGAACGCCCGGCCTTCAGCTCCGGAGGCTGACGCTCTATCCAGCTGAGCTACAGGCACACCGTAGGCATGAATGATAATGTATCCCTTCGTAATTGTCAAGAGATTTCGCACTGACGGTTATTGACCGCTACCCCCAACGGTCCAAGGAGTTTGTGATGTCTGACAAGACGATTCAAATGGATCAGGAGCTAAAGACGAAGTTGGCTTCCCGATTTCTACTGTACCGCATGATTGAAGACGAGGATTCGCCGCCTGTTTTGTTAAGCGACGATTACAAGTTTCTTGAAAAGCTGCTAGACGAACATTTCGACGAGTATTGGACCATTGAGGAGGGTGCCGAATACTATTCACCGACTCGAAAGGGCGAGTTAATTTACCACAATTTCATTGCTCGTTGGTGGGACTTTATCCTTACATACGATATATTTGCGGGTGTCGACTTGGGCGAGGGCGAATTTGCCGATGAAGATGCGGATTGGGAAGCGGTCGACGATGAAGGACGGCCAATCTGGGAAGACTTGCGAGTGGCCGTATGCATCTACAAACAAAGGCTCGCGGAAGAGGAAGGGAGCAAGACGGATCTCAACCCTTTCACGATCGCCTTCATGTCGCTTCTTTCCGAGCGAAGAATCGGGATAGAGAAATCTTGGCAATTCGATCTGGTGTCGGACGAGTTTTGGAAGGAAGTTGAAGAGATTGTAAACACCAACCTTTGGCCCGAGGATTTGGCTTATATCGACGAGGAAACAGGCGGGGAAATATCGGGAGATGACGTGATGCTCGACGTGATTGAACAGGGTATCGAGGAAACCAAGAGGAGATGGGAAGAAGAGGATGACGACGACAATGGTGAGTATCTGAATCCGCCTGATTCCATGACGACGCGGAAACAGGTGGTCGAGGAATACGAAGAGGAAGTGATTGACTACGGCTGGGGTTACGACCCGTTCTACTATAATCCGTATGCTGTTATCGGCGGCGGACTGTTGACGGCAGCGTTTATCGGTTCTGTTTGGCTCGCATTCTAGAGGAGGATCCAATGCAAAAAACTCGCGTGGTGCTGATTGGTTGTCTCTTGTGTGTCATGTTAGCGGCTTTGGCGGGCTGCGATAATCGTTCAAAGGACGTTCCGGTCGGCGTTGGCAGATCGGCGGTCACGGTGAAAATCGACCTGACCGACAAGCTTAACCCGGCAATTCTGCCGGATGTGCTGAAGGAGGTTTTTCGAGAAATTGCGCCCACGAAGAAACCCGACTCCAAAGAGTTTCAGCAAAAGGTGGTGCAGAAACTAAGCCAGAAAATCATGGACGACCCGGAGGTGAACTATCGGGTAGATATGAACGAGGATGGAAATATCGACCCGCTATTGGTGGTTCCGGAATCGGTGGAGGGCAAAGCGGCTGTCTACTCGCTCCGCGTTCCGGACCCGGGCAATCATCCGACCGATCCCAAACAGAACGCAGATTGGCACAAGATTGCGGATGGCGGTATTGAATTAGTCGCGCTGTCGGTGACCTACGATCAGAGCGCCCAGTCGATGTCCATCAATGCGGAATCAAACAAATACGTCTACGAGGGCCGGAATCATCACCATGGCAGCACGTATCACTCGCACGGGCACAATTGGATGGCGACGTACTTCCAATATATGATTATGCGTGACATCCTTTTCCGACCGTATGGATGGTACGGCCCCGGATTTTACGGCGGTTGGTACGGAGGATTCTACGGCGGTTGGCACGCGCCGGTGGCGACCCGCAGCGTGAGACGCACCGTAACGAGCTACAATTCGTCTGCGGCATCGGCGAGACCGGCGAGCAGTGTGGCACGAAGCAGTAGAGCTAAGAGCCGTACTCAGGCGCCGAAGTCTATCACGCAGATGAAGTCGAAGCGCGCCATGGCCGCACGTACAAGCGCTGCGTCCCGCAGAGGCGCATTTGGAAGCACTAGATCGTCGGTCAACAGATCCAGTTCCTCCTCAAGTAGGAGTCGGAGTTCCAACTTGGGCAGAACCTCATCATCCTCTACTCGACGTAGCAGCTCCTTCCGGGGAGGTAGTAGAGGTTTCGGAAAGTGAGCGTGGATTGAGAACAAGGCAACGCTTAGGGAAGGGAACTGTTCAAGCAGTTTAGGCGAATGTGGAACTAATAATTGTACTTGCGGGCGTTTTGGTCGTGATTGCGGTTGTCTGGGCGCTCTTCTTGCGGAAGAAAGAGCCTGATCATGTCGAATCTCCACCATCTCTGGATGACGTGAGACCGGGGGGCGTGGTCGTTGTGAAAGGAAACGAGTATCTCGTAGAACAGAGGAACAGGTATACGGAGGCAGATGGAGAGTGGTTTGAGCTAAAGTTGACCGGTGACGAGGGACGGACGTATTGGCTCGATTGGCAAGAGCGCGGCGGTTTGAACGTGTCGCTCACACAAGAAATGCCATTCGCTTCCCTCGGCTTAACGCCCGAAGATTTAGCTGCGTTTGACGCTGAGGAAACCGGGAGTTTTGACTTTGATGACGTAATCTACTACTTCGCCGCGTCAGGAGAGAGCCAAATGTACGAAAATGACGCCTCGGAGAGCGAAGCGTTCTACTATTGGAATTTCGAGGACGAGGAACACGAGAACGTCATCAACGTGGCGCGGTGGAGCGGAGGAGACTACGAAGCCGCAATCGGCAGCTATGTCAATGATTCAGATGTTGACATCTACAGCGCGGGTTCAACCGAGTGAATAGCGAGTAGCGTATTGTATCGAACTCATTGGCGGTCGCTTAGCTTAGAGCCTGTTTAAATTTACCTGTCGCCTTGCTGGGGCTTAGAAGCCGGGATTTCTGCTTTTCTACACACCTTGAGGATCTCTATCGCGTTCCCTATTCGTTCGTTTGATCCCCTTATCCATTCGCTTTATCCCCTTTGGATCTTTTAGATGTTGGTGCAGGATCTCTATCGCAGGATTTACTATCGCACTGGGATCTCTATCGCGTTCGCTATCCGCTCCCTTGATCTATTCACTCGTTTGATCTCACTATCCATTCGCTTGATTTATCCGCTCAGTTGATCCTACCGGCGTAGTAGAACAGATTTTTGTTCCAGTCCTATAAGTCTTAAAGATTTGGCAAGACAACCACTAAGGAGGACAAAATGCAATTCAAACGAATAGCTAAATTTTTACTGTTTACAGGGCTGTGCGTCTGTCTGACGAGTATAGACATGTTGTTGAGAAAAGGGCTTGCCGCGCCAAACTCACGGATCGTTTTTACGACCACGAGACATGGCAGCGCCGACATCTTTGTAATGGATGCCGATGGGGGCAACCAAGAAAGACTGACAATCAAGAACGCGCGCGACACCCACCCGTCATGGTCTCCCGACCGGACGAAGATTGCGTATGTTTCCAACCTAGGCGGCGGGGGGCATCAAATCTACGTAATGGACGCACGCGGAAAAGGTGCGATTAAACTGACAGATGGACCGCTGCGGAGGAAGGGGCACCTGGACTGGTCTCCCGACGGCAAGAAAATAGCATTCACCTCATGGGATGGACAGGATCTTGGGACATGGGAGAATCCTCACATCTCCGTGATGGATGCGGACGGAAACAACCCCTTCAAACTAACAGACGGGCTGGAACCGTCATGGTCGCCCGATGGTCAAAGGATCGCATTCTCGTCCGGGGGAGATTTTGACGATCAGATTTTCGTGATAGGCGTTGATGGAGGCAGGCGAGAAAGAGTGACAAAAGATTGGGCGATCAAGCGTACGCCGGCATGGTCCCCCGACGGGAAACGCATTGCGTACATGGCTTTGAAGGAACATCTATTTCATATCTATGTGATAGGGGTGGACGGCAAGAATCGGGTGAAGCTTACGCACAAGGATGAGTATCATATGGACCCCACATGGTCTCCTGATGGACGGCTGATAGCCTATGTGTGGTCCCCTCATGTACACCTGAACCCCCCGTCAAAGATTCGCTTGATGACCGCCGATGGAAAATTCCTGAAGCAACTTAACGGCGACCAAAGAGGGAACGACTATTACCCCGACTTTGGCCCAGTGAGTCTAGCCGTGTCTCCGGCATCCAACAAAGTCACAACGTGGGGGAGGCTGAAGAGACTCGAGCTAAATCGCCGTTAGTTTGCACGAATATTTTACGGATTACGAATTGTGGTGATGGGGTCTAGACGAAGGGGATTGAAAACCTTTCCAGCGCCGAAGGGGTCATAAAATAGTTTTGAGTACGTCCAATAAGCGTTCGTGTCTGCGCTCAAATCGAGTATCTTTTCTGTTCATTTTACCCTCAACTACAGATAGAAAAATGCGATTCAAACTGACACCTAAATTTATTCTGTTTGCAGTGCTGTGCGTCTGTCTGACGAACGGGGATCTGTGGTTGAAAAACACACTCGCCTCCGACAGAGGTCGAATTGCTTTCACATCCTTCAGAGGTGGCAACCTCGAAATCTATGTAATGGATGCCGATGGCGGAAACCAAGAAAACCTGACAAACCATCCAGCGTATGACGGTGATCCCGATTGGTCTCCTGATGGAAGGAAGATTGCATTCGTATCTAGTAGAGGGGGCACAGAACGTCAAATTTATGTGATGAACGCGGATGGAAGGCATTTGAAAAGACTTACCATCACACGGGATCACTCCGATCCGGATTGGTCTCCCGACGGGAAAAAGATTGCATTCACCGTCCTCCCGGATTGGATAAACGATCAGGTACATCATATCGCCGTGATGGATGCCGATGGTAGAAATCGCGAGAAGCTTGAAGACCGAGCGAGAGAACCATCATGGTCTCCGGATGGAAAACAGATTGCATTTGTGTCTTTGAGAGACGGGCACGGTGAGATTTACGTGATAGGCGCTAACGGACATGGGCTGAAAAGAGTGACGCACGATTTAGTAGGTCTACAGAACCCATCATTTTCTCCCGATGGACGACGAATTGCGTATTATGCCTCGCACAAAGGACACAGACATATCCATGTCGTGGACTCCAATGGTAAGAATCTCCAGCGGCTTACGCACACCGAAGAGAATCATTGGGGTCCCGCGTGGTCTCCTGATGGACGGGTGATCGCATACTATGTTTGGGACGGCATCTTGGAGGGAAAACTCCACGGCACGATTCACCTGATGACCGCCGATGGAAAATATCTTAGGCAACTTAGCGATGACCGTAATGCGCAGGATTACCAGCCCGACATTAGTCCGCTAGGATTAGCTGTGTCGCCGGCTGCCAACAAAATTACGGTCTGGGGAAAACTCAAGAGCCTGCTTGATTAATCGGTAATCGGTTACAAGCCACTTTTGGTCATTTGTAGGACGTATTTTCATGTTTTTACTGTTGGTTGCTATTTATACCATTTTTCTATAATTTCAGTGCATAAATAGCGTCAATCAAGTCGTTCCAAGACGGAGCAAGAGGATCTCGATCGCCTTCCTTAATCAGTCGGTCGATCTATCCGTTCGCTTAATCCTCTCCGGGACTATTGGAGGTTAGTAGGATCTCCATCGCAGGATTAGCTATCGCACTCACTATTCGTTCGTTTGATCTATTCGTTCGCATTATCGCACCCCTCAAATGCTTCTTTCAAACAGTCTTTACGCCAATAGTTTCGCCCGAAATGATTGGACATCCACCCGCTCGCGAGTACGAGCAGATTCGTTGCACGCCTCCATCAGGATCCATGTATCCAAGGTTGTCCCCTGAAGCCAATCCCGAATCTTTCCCGTGGCAATCGCGTCAGCGAACGTGTCCAACTGAATGCGGTCGTCCTCGCGCAACCCCGGATACACGTCCTGCAATTGTAGATCCTCTACACACTTTCCCTCCCTGAACAGTTGTAGATGACCAGTGTCGCGACGCAAATCACCCTTCTCTCCGTGAAACATCCAATACCCGCTCCATTCAAGCATTCTGACATGCGCCGCGCGCGTGCCGGTGTAGGAGAACGGCGCCCCGTTGGCATATTCCATTAATGCCTGTCCTCCAGCCGTCCCCCAGACACCGGTTTGCGCCAGGACCGGGTCTTGGCGGTGATGAACGTAGGCTGTGACATGCCTTGGCAGTCCTTTTGCCGCAACAAGTTGGTCTAGCTGGTGACTTGCGCCGGCATGGAAGTAGAGCCCCTCAAGAAACGCATCGGGCTGTCGTGAATCTTCTCCCACATGAAGATTCTGCCGAATCCAGAATCGACATTCTCCGCCGAGCATCTCGCCGATGCCATCTTCCTCCCGAAGCCAATCACGCATTTGTGTTGCGGCAGGGTTCCACCGCATGTTCTGGCTTTGAACAAGCATCAGATGGGGATTTGCTTTTGTGGCGGAGATAATCTGGCGAAATTCGTTCTGATTGACGGCGATCGGTTTGACGCAAAGTGTGTGCAGTCCAAGATTAAGGCTTTCAATTATGAGTTTGGTATGAGCCGTGGTTGATGTATAAATGAGACACACCTCGGCGTCGTGATTTTCTTTCGCCTCCGCGATGGTCGTGTATATGCGATTCGGAAGGTCATCGGGCACGTCTTCATCCAAGGATTGTAGAGTTTCACGAGCTGCATCAAGATCAATATCGACGCAGGCTGCCGGTTCTAAACCCTTGCAGTTTAGATGCGCTTGCAGTCTTCCTCTTCCAAAATTTGTACACCCGACGTGGATTGTCGATAGTGCCATCGTCCACTCCTTTCCCTTAAACCTCGACCTCAGATATTCGATACAGTAGGCTGTTTCAAATCCCATGCAAAAAAAAGGCTCTCAAATATTTGAGAGCCTTTTTCCCGGACAGCGTAATTAGTGTTTGTTGATTCTACCAAGCCGAAAGTTTCTTTACTTCCTCAGCCTGAAAGCCTTTGGGGCCCTGAACCATGTTAAATTCAACTTCATCTTCTTCATCAAGGCTCTTGAAGCCATCCCCATCAATGTTGGAATAATGCACAAAGACATCTTCACCTTCATCAGTGGTAATAAACCCGTAGCCCTTTTGGTCGCTAAACCATTTGACTCGACCCTTCGCCATCGAATTGCACCTCCTTTGTTTAAATCTACAAACTGCAAATGTCTCGTGAAGCCTGAAAAGCTGAGAGGTACAAAATGACACCGTGCCGGGAAAATACTTCAGTTTTGAACCTAACACTACTCACAGAACTTGCCAAATCCATGCTGCAGTTGTACTGTAAACAGTATTATACCCCATTAAAATAAATTGTGCAAGCCCAGAATTTCTTCAATTCATAGCAAACACTCGTGATTCAGCGAAAAAAATGGCGCCAGGTGCCGTCTGATCCAGATTGCTTGAAGCGGGTGCATTCATCATGTGTTCCTTGAAAGGTGAATCGAGTCAACGGCAAAGATCTGAATAACTTGTGACGCAAGTAGGTAAAATCGCCACTAAAACAACAGCCTGCACCTACGCATATATCTACTGCTTGCACGATGTTGAAAGCTTGAAGTGATTGCTTTGTGAAGCAATGACTTGTCCAGTGCTAGGCACTTCTCACTATGCGCAGGCGGCAGAGATCTGATCGAGCTCTTTCCGCACGTCGTCGGGGAGCACCCAGCCCACGGCACCTACGATATCCGGAATCTCATCGGCGTTATCGCAGCCCACGATCGTAGTCGTGATTTCCGGATGTGAAAGAATCCATGCCAGAGCCAGTTGCGCGGGTGTCTTGTTCATCTCGACCGCACGCGTTTTGAGGATGTTGATGACTTCCCCGGTAGTTCCTTCGACGGCGGCTTCAAACTCTGACTCTGTTCGTTCTGCCCACAGCGATCCGCGCGGCGGCGGCTCGCCAGGAGAATATGTGCCGCCGAGGAGCCCGATTGCCAACGGGCTGTATGCCATGACGCCCAGCCCCGTGTCTTGCACAAGCCCGAACATTTCGCGCTCAAGCGCCCGATTCAACAAGTTATACGGATTCTGAACGCAGATGTAGGGAGTAGCATTGAGCGCATCGGCAACCCATAGTGCTTTGCAGACCTGCCAAGCGGCGTAGTTGCAACAGCCAATGTAGCGGACTTTGCCGGAGTGAACCAAATCATCCAAGGCGCGAATGGTTTCGGTAAGCGGCGTGGATTCATCGAAGTTGTGCACAAGATAAACGTCAATATGGTCTGTGTTCAGGCGTCTGAGCGATTTTTCGACTTCGCGCATGATGTGGTATCGAGACAATCCGTGGTCGTTCGGACCGGGACCGATGACACTGCAGACTTTCGAAGTGATGACTACATCGTCCCGTTTACCGCGGAGAGCCTTACCGAGAATTGTCTCCGACTGTCCAGCGTTGCCATGCGTATCCGTAAGGCAGTAGCTGTTCGCACAATCAATGAGATTAATTCCCTGATCGATTGCGCGTTCGATGATTCTCTGTCCAGAATCGGCATCAGATACTCCTCTGAATCCGAGGCCGAGAGCCACTCGGCTGATTTTGAGTCCTGCTGTTCCAAAATTGACGTATTCCATTACGTTTCTCTCTTTTCCATTGACTTAGATAGCGTATTGCTACAAATGCGGGTTTTCCTATTTCAGTTGTCAGCGAAACAGGTCGAGGAGATTCCTGTGACAGGAACGGGTTGGGTCGCCGGCCTGTCTCAATGCATTCACTTTCTCGACAGACAGGTGAAAATGCAGCGAGTGCAAAAGATTTGGATATTGTGCTCTCGTAGCATTGAGAGGGCTAGAGCATCCGTGATTATCCAGTTTTGCCAAGTATCCCTCGACATTGCGCTCCGCTGGAGCGCGGAGATTGGGAAGCATCACGATTTTATTGACATTGCACTCCGCTGGAGTGCAGACGCGGGGAGGCATCGTGTCCTATTGATATCTCACTCCTCCGGAGTGAAACCATTATACGAAGGAAAGCTTTTTCAAAGCTATCCAAGGATTCAAAAAAGAGTGTAAATGGCTGAAAGAATCATTCCGACATGAATGACGGGGTGTTATCAAAGGTGGGAATTAAGACGGATCTTAACTCCCCTGTATGCGCTCAAGAATGAGGTGGCTGCTGTCTTCCTTCGCGAGTCTGTCAAAAAAGTGCTTGGCTGCCGCATATTCCTCCGGTGAGATTACCGGCTGATTAAGCGTAAAACCGAGTTCATAGCGAATGATGTTTCCATCGCGGCTGAATTGGCGATTCACAGTTGCAAAATTGGACTCCATGGAAAGATCTGCGGGGAGTATCGCCATCCACCCAGTCGGTAGTTCTATTGAAATCTTTTTTTTCACACCCATCGGGTAGCCGAGATTAAGCGTGTACTTTCGGTTTGTCCCCGCGAAGAGTCCGGCGTAATCCCCGAACTCATCAATCGGGAGAGGCAACAACATGCGACCATCAACGGGTTGCGCGTAATCGTCAACGCGAAATCCGACTCTCATCTCGACCGGAATATCAGGGTTTTCCAAATTGGAAGACCTTACCCACTCCACATGGATCCCCGGGAATTGGCGGCTCAACTCCGCGGCAAGCGCCTCATTCCAGTCACTCGATTTCAACTGTTGGTACCTCAAGCGCGAGTCGAGGTCGTATTGTCCCTTCGTCCGCATGGAAATCTCCCCGCGGACCGCCCCTTCTCCGTCCAATCGCATGTCGGTCCTGAGGATTAATTGATTGGCGTCTGCCGGAAAAATCGGAATATCTACGAATATCCCGGTTTCATCGCCGATCAAAAATCCTACCCGTCCTTGGTTAACGTCGGGAAGGTCTCCAAAGCTGCATGTGTTGGATGTCGCGTCCAGCCATATATAATCCCCGTTAGAATCGGGAACCGCAGTAATCATGTGGCTGAACTGTCCGAGAGATGGAAGGTCGGTATCAATCCGCTCATGAGGCGAAGGATTGAGCATTACTGGAAAAGCTTTGACGCCCGCGAGATCGAGCATGGTTATCAGCAGCGTCGTCTTGTCCTTGCAATCGCCATACAGGTTGTTCATCACATCAGTGGCGAATGAGGGTTGATACGCGCTTTGCCCGAGTTCGATCCCGACGTAGCGAATCTTGAACGCCACGAAATTGTAGATCGCGCGTATCTTGTCTTCCGTTTTCGGAATGTCCTTAGTCAGTTGGTCAACAACAGATTGAATGGCATGGTCGGGGTGGTATCGATCTTTCGCTAGATCCTTATACCAGGTGTAGACTTCATCCCATGATTCCAGCGACGAATAGTTTAACCGCATCGCCACATCGTTGAGAGCGGGCATTCCTGTTTCCTCGCTAATCGGCGGTACATCGGTTGCCGACCAAAGATACGTGGTGGTTTCAGACGATTCCAGCACCTGCGGGGCGAGGTCGCAATTGAGCGTTTTCCACCGAAAGTTCAGATTACTGGGGAGACGCAGGGCATAACGCGCTTCCAAGGCCGGTACGGTTGACTGGAAATTGAAACCGCCCCAAAACCAGGTCCGTTTACCGACAGATTCGCTGGCGATGTCTTGAAATGTTACCTGATACTCAATGATTGCTCCGGGAGACAGTGCAGGCATGGAGATGACCTTCCACACAACATCCGAATAGATGTTGTATGACAAGAGTCCGGGCGGAGTGACTTCGTTATAGCCTTCGTCGGAGGGCTCAACGATTGTTCCGTCAGGGGTGATTGTACGGGCAATGTTGACGTTAAGATGCTGTGAATTCGGCTGGTAAGGGATAGCAATGTCGTCGTATTTTTCGATACCTCGCTGCGTCATGAGTTTTACAATCTGGTGCGTCGTGTACCTTGATTGTCCGGTAGAAGAGATGTCGTGGCTGAACTGATTCATCAGAATAATTACATCGGCGTCGGGAAAATCATGTTTTTGAGAGGCCTCCGCGATGACGGTTTCGGAATCGATTTCCACAATATTTACCGGACGCACTTCAGTCGCAACCGAGGCGTTGGGATTCCGTTGGGACAATGCTTGAAGACGGTTCGGAGCCAGCAGATTGTCCGGATCTATCGCCAAGATTTCATGGTATTGAAGTTGTGCTTGGTAGTAGCGGCCGTGCGACTCATACAACGCGGCAAGTTGCTGTCGGGGCCAAACGTCACTCGGAAAAAGTCGAGCAGATTCGCGGAACTCGGCAATTGCATCTCCAATCTCCTCTCGTTCCAAGTGAATTGCCCCCAGATAGTTGTGCAAGTTTTTGCTCTCGTTCCTTTGGCATTTCGGATCCAGCTCCAAGACCTTTCTCAGCGTGCGTTCGGCATCATCAAGATGTCCGATTTGCTTGTATGCCAAACCGAGGTGGTTCAGGGCGTACAAATCCTCGGCGTCATGATTCAACGTAGCTTCATACGCTTGAGCGGCGGCGGCGTAGTCATTCAGTTTTTCGTAGGTGTACCCAAGAAAGTTCCGGACTATAGTGTCGCGCGGCTCCATTTTCAGATACGCCGCGAAGGCGGAGGCAGCTTGTTCATAGTGCTGCTGCTGAAAGTATATTTCGCCGATTTTGCGCTGAACTTCGCTTGACCCCGGTTTAGCCGCAATTGCCGCTTGATATGCCGTGATTGCCGTTTCCAAGTCGCCGTTCTGAAATGCCCAATTCCCTCTGTCAACCTGCTTTTTCCACTGCTCGCGGCGTTCAACCAACGGGTCAACGATTTCTTTTTCTGCCTGCTGTCGTGGTCTCAGAATTGTGCATCCGCCGAGCAGTAGTAAAATCACGGCAATCGGGATTATGTGAGTCCATCGTATTGACATAGTATTCGCCTTATCGTCAGATCCGTAGCATAGAAGTGATGCAACCTAAAAAAGGGCAGACTCATTTGTATCGACAACCCAAATGATAACATAATTCGACGTGAGTTTGGTAGCCTGACTCGGTACAGAAGAGCGAGTGGCACCCAATAATAATCGGATTTAGCGTTGTTAAAACGATGGTTTAATTGCTATAATGCTAGTAAATGAAAATCGTTTAAGTGTGTAAAATCCGAGATATTCTCCCTTACCCTAGAGGAGTCTTCACTTCAACCGATCAAAAATCCGCGCGTAAGGAAAAAAGTATAAATGTCTCTTCCGAAACTTTCTGTGAATAATCCGGTCTTTGCAAACCTGCTGATGATCATAATCATCGTGTTCGGTACGATTGCTTGGTTTGTGCTCCCAAGGGCGCTAAGCCCCGATATTGAGGTACAATCTGCCACGGTTACAACCATCTACCCCGGCGCCTCTCCCGAGGAGGTCGAGAAATTGGTGACGGTCCCAATCGAGGAAGCTATCGAAGACGATGTCAACAAGATTGATTTGATGCTCTCAACATCTTCTGAAGGGATATCGACAATCTCGATCCAGTTTGAAGAGATAAGCGATCGGGACTTCAGCAAGCAGATGCAAAATATGCGCTCCGCGGTGGAGCGCGTGAACGATCTCCCGAACGAGATTCTGAATGAACCGGAAGTTGTGGAATTCGACATGGAGTCTACTTTTCCGGTGCTAACACTGGTTGTTGGTGGAGACATCTCGGAACCGCAGATGAAGGACATTGCAGAGAACCTACGGGACGAGATTCTGGACATTGACGGTGTCGGATCTGTTCGCTTGGCAGGGGTGCGCGACAGAGAGATATGGATAGAGGTCGATCCGCAAAGACTGCGGGCATACCAACTCCCTATCACGGAGGTGATAAATGCGCTGAGGAACCACAACCTCAACCTGCCGGCGGGAACAATGGAAGTTGGTACATCAGAATACCTTGTGCGCACCTTGGGTGAATTTCGAAGTGTTGATGAGATTGAAGACACAATAATCCGAGCCCGAGGAACCGGTACCTCATTACGATTGGGCGACATTGCGAGCGTCTCCGACACCTACGAGAAGCCGCGCACGTTGTCGCGAATCCACGGCACGCCTTCCATCAGCTTGACGATTCAGCGGAAGACAGAATCAAATACCATAAAGTTGGTTGAGCAAATTCGGGAACTCGTGGATGATTACAGATTGGTCGCGCCGGAGAATGCAAGGATCTCAGTGGTAAATGATTATTCCGTTATCCTGAAGGAGCGGTTCGGTATCCTCGAAACCAATGCTTTCTTCGGACTCTTTCTCGTAGTCATTCTGCTGTTCGTATTCTTGGGGTTTCGGAACGCACTGTTTGCTGCGCTTGGCATCCCGGTTGCGTTCATGGCGACCTTCCTCTTCATGCAGTTGACGGGGATTGTTCTGAGCGGGGTCGCGTTATTTGGCTTGATTCTTGTCGTAGGCATCGTCGTTGATGATGCTATTGTGGTAGTTGAAAATATTTATCGGCACATCCAACGAGGTAAATCTCCGCGCGAAGCCGCCGTCGTCGGCGCCGAGCAGGTAGGAACTCCCGTTCTAGCGGCAAGTTTGACGACGGTTGCAGCGTTTGGACCACTGATGTTCATGACGGGTATCTCCGGTCAGTTCATGCGTGTTGTACCGATTGTTGCCATTTTGGTGTTGGCGGCATCATTGCTTGAAGTCTTTATGATTCTTCCCGCGCACGTTTCCGAATGGGGAAAGGTATCGAAACATAATTCGCGCCGCAACAGATGGTTTAATCCGATCAAAAAGCGCTACGTAACGGTTTTGAAATACATCGTACGATGGCGGTACGCCGTCGTGTTCGGAGTCTTGGCAACGGGTGTGGTGATTTGCGCCGCCGCATTCTTGGCGCTTGACAAGGAGCTGTTCCCCGGGGAAGACTTCCCCCAATTCTACCTCAAAGCCGAAATGCCTCCTTCATTCGGAATGAATGAGACGAGCGAGGTAATCTCTCAACTCGAGAAGGCCGCCGCGTCTATCCCCACCGACGAGCGCGTGGCTATTGTAAGCAACCTCGGTTTACACACACCGACATCCGGTATACTGGCAGGTACCACATTTCGATCCAATGTAGGCGAAGTGCTAGTCGAACTTGTTCCGAAAGATCAGCGCAAGCGCAGTGTAGATGAGATTGTGGATGCCCTTCGTCCGCAGATTGCGAAAATCAGCGGAATCGAAAAGCTTACGATTGATAAGTTGCAAGGTGGACCACCCAGCGGCGCCGACGTTGATGTGAAAATCAAGGGACCAGATTTCCCCGAGCTGAGACGAATTTCTAATATGCTTCAAGCAGAATTGCGTCAGATGGATGGCGTCTATGACATTCAGGATGATTTTCTGGTCGGTAAGTCCGAACTCCGGGTGTTCGTGAAGGAGGTGAAGGCGCATCAGTACGGATTGAATGTCTTTCAGATTGCCTACAATGTGCGCAATGCAGTTGAGGGTAATATTACAACCACCTATCGTGACGCCGACGAGGCGGTAGATGTCATCGTCAAATATAGTGAAGGGGCACTTCAGACAATTTCAGACCTTGAGGAGCTCCTGATATCTACACCGGCAGGAGAAATTGTTCCATTGAGAGACATTGCCACGGTGCGAGAGGAACAGGGTTATGTGGAGGTGCGCCGCTTTGACGGAGATCGGGCGATTACCGTAAATGCTTCCGTGGATTCTGACAAAACCACAGCAGTTGAAGTGAATCAATCGTTAATCGGGGCATTCGCGGGGATTGAGACTATGTTCCCCGGATACCGGTTGGACTTCCGAGGTGAATTTGATCAGATTCAGGAATCCTTTGCCGATCTGGTTCAACTATTTACGATTGGTGTTTTCTTGATTTATGTCATCTTGGCGACCCAGTTTAAGTCCTTCCTTCAGCCCGTCATCATACTCTTGGCGGTGCCATTCGGAATCATCGGTGCGATGATTGGACTCTTAGCGGTTGGTGCTACGTTGAGCATGATAGCCATGTTTGGTATTGTCGCGCTTGCAGGTATCGTGGTTAATGATTCGATTGTACTCATCGACTTCATTAACCGCTACCGCAGAAACGGAAGCGATCGGTGGCGAGCGATTCTTAGAGGGGCTAGCGTCCGATTGCGACCTATTCTGTTGACAACCATTACAACGGTTTGCGGATTGATTCCGATGGCGGTCGGGTTGGGTGGAAAATCACCAATCTGGATGCCGCTGGCTAGCACTATCATCTTCGGACTGACCTTTGCCACTCTGTTGACGCTCTTTATCATGCCGGCGCTATACGCGATTACCACGGATATAAATGCCTTGTTCGCAAGAAAACCTAGTCCAGTGCGAAGTCCTGCTATGGAGGATCTGCCGGTAGGAGGGGAGATTAGCGCTAACGACTAGAATGAAGTAACCAGAACAGGTCAACAATTCGTTCTCGACCGCACGGAAGGGTTCTCAAACAGCGTGAAAGTTGCGTATACCGGACTGGACTTGCCGCCGGGGTCGGTGAAATACGATGATGGATACTTGAGTGAACTTGCGGCGAAGTTTAAACCGGCGAAGTCCGCACCGTATTATTTCGAGTTTTTGCCGGACGACTACGAGACTTCGCAAGCCATCGCCATAGCGGCCGATGAACTGCTAGATTTGCTCATCCTCGACATTGAGAGAATTGAACACGTCCTCGTAGGGATGGACGACGCGAACGCGAAGTCGGTGCTTGGCAAGTGTTTGACACATCTCGAAGCCGAAAATCCCCTGTACGATCTCGCCCTCGACGATAGCGAGAAGGCTATCGTTAACGGCTTTGGGCTCCTGAGCTCCAAACCGACGGTGGTATTTGAAGCCACATGTGCGGATGTGAATCAGGTGTGCGATGCCGTCTTGAAGAAAGCGGGGATGATGTTCTTTTACACTCTGAACAAACAGGAAGTCCATGCGTGGTTGGTAGAAAAGGGCACAGACGCAGTAACGTGCGCCGGGAAGATTCACTCCGAATTGGCGCGTGGATTTATCAAAGCGGAACTCATTAGTTGCGATGACATGCTGGCGACACATAGCTTGCAGGATGCGCGTTCAAAGAACTTAACGAATCTAGTGGACGAGGACTACATAATCCCGGAAAAAACTATCCTTGAGATTCGTTTCAACGTGTAATCTATCACGAAGGCTCGGAGGCGCGCCCGAGAAACACACTTCATAGCACGGGAGAAGACGGCACCGATGGAGATCAAGGGTTCATTTGAAGAGAACGGTTTTTACGTTTTTGACACACCGGCAATTGAGTTGGATCGGGTTCGGAATGCGAGCGACGGAATGGATAAGATTCGCGACGGAGAATACGACACCGGAAGACCGCCGGAGAACTCGCCTTGGAATCCCGGTGATGATCCGGCGCGTCTCTGCAAAATCGAACAGCCGCAGCTTGGCAGCAAGGCAGTTGGGGAACTTATTCGGTCTCCCGAAATTGGCGAATGGGCTGCCCACGTTACGGGAGCCGACATGATTCAGGTGTGGTGGGTACAATTGCTGTATAAACCCCCAGCGGCAGATAATGAGCCTACTCCAACGAAGATTGGTTGGCACACGGATTGGCAGTATTGGGGTAAAACTTGGGAAGACGGGAGCCAACTCCTCACGGCGTGGGTCGCGTTAAGTGATGTGGAGGATTCATCCGGTCCCATGAAATTCGTGGCAGGTTCGCATCGCTGGGAGGAGATTACCGGCGGCGACTTCTACAGTCAGGACATTTCCGAAGAGGAGTTCGCCCTATCACCCAATCGGAAGTGGAGGGAGATTTCGGCTCTCATGGATGCCGGCGGGATGAGCCTGCACGACAAACGGGTTTTGCACGGTAGCAGTTTCAATCTGTCCGGTTCACCCCGTAAAAGTCTGGCGGTGCATCTCCGTACTGACCGCAGCCGTCCCATTGACGGTCAACGAGCAGGATTGGCGAAGTACGTAGATGATTTGGATACCGCACCAATCATCTATGGGAAGGAATCGAAAGCGGCCTTCAGTTAGCTTGTAACCGGTGCATCGTACTCCTCAAAGTGCCGGGGATAGATTTCCATTGCCGCTTTTATCAGCGGCTTGAGTTCCATAATTTTGTCGAGTGGGCCGTCCGCCACAATCTGGCGCGTGAGAATGGCGCCCATTACATTGACCTTCCCCAGCCAAAACCGGTGTGCGACATCGCCTGACATGGACAGTTGTACGTCGGGCGGCTCTCCACAATCACCACAGTGCACGGATGGATTTCCTTCTCCGGCAACCAAAGTGATGGAAGCCTCCGGATCGGTGAAATCAAACCTGATGGTTAACTCGGTTGTGTGCAGCAATCTTTGGGTTTCCGGGTGATTCCCCATCGACTCAAAAAACCCGCCGAAACAACGATAGAGTTTATCGGCAGATTCAAAAACGGGCATACGCTATTATTCCCCCTCCTAGCCGTTCTCATTCATTTCCTGAACCCTCACCGCATCATCCGTATTTTGCACACTCTTCATGTTTTCCAAATCCTGATAGCGCTTTGTCACCATTGACACCAGAACAGACCAAATAGCCGCCATGACCATGGCTACGATGGAAAAAGCGGCGCCGGGAATCTTCGTAAAAAGACCGACGAGTGCGAACACACCAGCGCTGCTCCCCTTTGCCGTGCGATAGCCGAAGGTATCAATTATCTGTTTCACTCGGTAGCGTTCATCGAATGACAGAGGGATGTAGAAAATCTCTTTTCCCGAGCGAAAGATGGAATAGTCGAGCGCTTTGAATAGGAGAAAGGCGGTTGCCCCGCTCCACAACGAAGGCTTAACGGTTAATATCGCGCATGTCAGCAGATGCACTGCCGGAATCCCGACATGCGCTGCGCGCAGCGAAACAAACCTGAGAATCAACGGCACGGCAAGAAACTGCAACAGAAGCGCGGTTGTATTGAGAGCTGCATAAAACGAACCGTAGAAAGCCGTTCTTTCATCCGGATTAACCCTCTCCATCTCTACCAACACGTTGAAGCGAAGGTCCAAGACGGTAGAGACTGTCTGTGTCGTCAAGATGAGCAAGGCGATGAGTACCAGATAACGCGACTTCAGAAATAGCTCTATCCCTATGTGTCCCTTCTTGCCGCCCGCCTCCTCCTCGCTCGGTTTCGGTTCGCCAGCTAACGCATAGGCGAAACCGGAACATACCGCAGCAGGAAAAAGCGCCCCTGCGGCAAAGAGAAGCAGCGACTCGGAACCCATCGGCTCTGCCAATTGCCTCACGAGAAGCCCACCGGCAATGGCGCCGAGCGATGCAATTCCGCAGAATGGTCCGTTAATCCGCCGCGCTTGATTAGAACTTAGCGTGCTGTTGACGAGCGACCAGTATTGCTCAATGATGAGGACAATATAGGCTTCTCGAAAGATGTAGATGAAGGCGGTCGCAAGCGCAACTCCCCGCAATAACAAACTGTAGCTACCGCCAATTAGTATCGCAGATAATAGTGAGGTCAGCAACAGGGCGCGACTCGACCCTAATCTCGAGAGTATCCGACCATAAACGAATACCAGCAGGAAGGTGCTTGGCGGCACCGCAAACATTACCCACGGGAGATTTGCGGCGCCGTATGCCTCAATAAACAGCGAGGTTGATACGGCTCGGATAAACTCGTAACCGCACAACAGAAAACTTGCCGCGCCCGAAATCGCGAGAGCGGCAAGAAGAATCCGTTTTGGAATGGGCATAGAGAAGGCAAGGAATGCGGATGAACGCGGTCAGAGGAATGTCGGCGCAAGAAAAAGCGAATTTAATTCCCTACAAAATCAGACACGCCCTCGCAGCTAAAGGGAACTCGGTGGCGTTCACAATTTGGTCACTTAATCCGTTAGTTTGCGCATGCCACAATCTAACAGATTGTGGTACAGAAGAATGCACGCGTGATTAGTGACACTGACTATGTATAACTCATCTTCCGCGAGTACGATTGATAGACCGATTTTCCCTTCCATCATCAGCTTCAGAGCCTGTTTGAATAGGGAGGAAAGCTATTTTTAGAATCTATTGACATGGCACTCCGCTGGAGTGCAAGAATTGAGTTTTCTCCCTGCTATTGACATTCCGCTCCGCTGGAGCGGGGAATCGCGACTTGGATAAGATCTCTATCGCGTGGAAATTTCTATCGGCGTCGAAATTCGCTCAGTCGATCATATTCGGTCACTTAATGAGTTACTTTACACAAGCCACAATCTAAATGAAGTTTAAAATATAATTCGGTAATATCCTAACGATGCTCGGTGCGGTTAGGAAACCGCACCTACCGAGTTTGAGGAAAACTAGAATTACCGATTTAAATATTTAATCTTCATACAGATTGAGGTACAGAAGAATGCATTCGTGATTAGTGACACTGACTATATATATATACGTGCTTCAAGGCTCCACTAGATCTTTAGGCGGTGCTTCTATTCTTCATCTTCGGCATAGGAATGACCGCCCATGATGGCTCGCACCTGTTTTGCGGATGTGGCATTCGCGAGTTTACCAATGCGGTCCGCTTCTTCATCGCGGAGTGCCTGAACGTTCTTCACGACAGCCTCAAGACTGTCCGCCGGAAATTTGCACGCGCCATTTTCGTCCATGTGGATAAGCTCACCCGGCGCGACATCCATCCCCGCGACCGAGACTGGCACGTTAACCGCGCGAAGCGCCATGGCACCGTGGCCAGGCGTGATTCCACTGAGCAGATACTGAAATTTCATGGGACGAATCTCGTCTATGTCCCGTGAAGGACCGTTTGAAATGGCGCCGACACAACCTACCGCCTTCATCGCCGACGTCATATTCCCGCCTGCAAGCCCAGCTTTGTCCGCAATCTCGGGCGGAAACTTCTGCTCAAACACCAGAACCGTTGGTTTTTGTGACGCGTCGAGCGCATCGATGACGTCCAAGAACGACAACTCTGAGTAGTTCGGGTCCGGCAGCCCGAAAACGCAGGTCACGGCATATCCGACGAGCGGGCCCAACTCTGGGTACATACAACGAATCGACGTGTCGGTATACCAATTCTCTGTCCACGGGTTATAAAGACCAAGACAGGTTTCAGTGCCTGGGTAGGTGGCAACAACATTCGTTATTGAAGGAGTATCAAAATCCCGTAAAATTGCAAACATTTCCTGTTCTGACAGGTCTGGCATCAGTACCTCCGAAGTCGCGAATCATAGAATAGCATTACAAGAAGCCGGCATAGCCGCACATGTGTTGAACATCGCCGAATTATGTCACATCTCGCTAGTTTTGTCACGAATTTATTGTTCATGCGTACGAATAGGTAAAAGTGCGGAACTATGTGAAAACAGGAATCACCATTGTAGACACAGACTGCGTCTCTGACCGGCTGCCATTTGGGTTCCGCAGTCACATGCTGTTTCATAGCAATTGCAATAGTACGGGAAGAGTGATATAATCGTTTACTTTGATTTTTTACCTTTCCAAGTGAAGTCGTCATACATTTCAGATCGGACTCACGCCGCTGTAGATTCAAAACCGTATAGCCGCTAATTAACTGCTGGCGAACATTACATCAATCGTTAGAAGAACCACTCCATCTCACGTCCTTCGCGTGGATCTTTACTGCATAAACCCACGTATCTCCTCTGTCTGTGTCGTCATGTGATCATTTCTCGTACGCTTGACTATTTTCTTGGGGCCCCGAAATAGTCATGAAAACCCGGCGATAGGATATCGCAACCCAATCTATACTTCTAGCGAAGCTGCGCCTAAAACATCCGACGGAGACTAATATGCCGGTTATCACTGTGGAACATTTGTGCAAGGACTTTAAGGTCCATAGACGCCGCAAAGGATTTTGGGGAAGCCTAAGCAGCTCGGTCACTCGCGAATACGACGTTATAAGAGCCGTCGAGGACGTGAACTTTACCCTTGAACGCGGGGAATTGGTAGGGTACATCGGCGCCAACGGCGCGGGGAAGTCGACGACCATTAAAATGTTGACGGGCATTCTCGTTCCAACGTCGGGCCATATTGACGTGATGAATCTGACGCCATACCTTCACCGGAAGGAAAACGCCCAGAGGATTGGGGTGGTGTTTGGACAACGAACGCAACTCTGGTGGGATCTGCCCGTTATCGATTCGTTTGAGTTGCTAAAACACATCTACGAAATCCCCGAGAACCGGTACAAACAGAATCTCGAATTCTTCAGCGAACTGTTGCAGCTCCATCCATTTCTGTCCACGCCGGTTCGAAAACTGAGTCTTGGTCAGCGGATGCGGTGCGATCTTACCGCGGCGCTGCTGCACGACCCCGAGATTCTATACTTGGATGAGCCGACCATCGGTTTGGATGTGGTTGCCAAAGAGCAGGTTCGCCAGTTTCTCAAGCAGATAAACGCCGAACGTCAAGTCACTGCGATCCTGACGACGCACGACCTCAACGATGTAGAGCAGGTGTGTGGACGGCTCATTATCATCGACAACGGTAAAATCATCTACGACGGCGGGATCGATGTGCTGAAGAAACAGTACGGGAAAACCCGAATGCTCATTGTTGACCTTGCACAGCCGTATTCCGACATTCATCTTGATGGCGTAAATCTGACGCGACGTGAGGAAAACCGTATCTGGCTCGCATTTGACCGGGACACGCTGCCCGCTTCGGAAGTCATCGCTCAATTGGCAGCGCGGTACGAAATACAAGATCTGACAATCTCGGAACCCGAAATTGAAGAGATAGTTCGGCGGATTTACAAGTTCGGCATGAGTCAATAACCGCTGGAAACTAAAAATGAGAAAATATCTTGCTTTTTCGATGAAAGCCTTTCAGCGGACACTTACCTATCGGTTCGAGCTATGGATGGAATTCGCTATCAATATGCTATTTATGTTGATTTACGTTTACCTATGGAAGGCGTTGTATACGGACGAGAAATCCGTAGAAGGATACGACCTCAACCGCATTCTGACATACATCGTCATCTCACAGACGCTGCTGACGTTCGTGTTCACTCTTCGAATCTCGCGAATGATCCAAGCGAAGATACGCGCCGGTGAGGTCGCAACGGATTTAATGAAACCAATCGACTTTCAGATGATGACGTTCGCAACCGCAGTCGGAACGTCAATCCACACGCTGCTATTCAACATGTTGCCGAAAGTCGTTTTGTTTTATGTGATTTTCAAGCTATCCCTTCCGCCATCGTTCCTCACGGTAGCGCTGTTTATCTTAAGCGCAGTCTTGGGGTATGTCATTCTGTTTAGTATCGAATTCATAATCGGCGTCTTCGCCTTCTGGCTTATCGAAATTTATGGGATCTATGCGCTTGTCATTTGGGGGCTGCACATGCTATTTTCCGGTTACTTTTTGCCTCTTGAGTTCTATCCCGCATTCTTATCCAAGGTGGCAGAAGTGTTGCCGTTTCGTGCCATCATCTATATCCCGACGGCGCTCTATACCGGCAATCTATCAGGAAGTAACCTTGCCACGGCACTGTTAATACAACTGACGTGGGCAATCGTGTTAATGGCGCTCGGACGGATCTGTTATCGTGCCGCTTTCCGCAAGCTGGTCGTTCAGGGGGGCTAAGAAGAATGGGAGACTGGATTTCAAAAATCTAGCGCTGTGAAATTTCTTTTCCACGTCTTTCATTCCAGTTCTCGCTGTTCTGTGATTGACTTGTGATATATTAATTCAGTCTCGTAGGTGCGGTTGGAAACCGCACCTACCGGATTTGAGTGAATTCGATAGGGTTAAAAGCCGCATTTGCCGAAATACGTTCAAATATGAACGGAATTGACTATAATGCAGATGCTTTATAGTTCTATGCAACGATATCTCAAGCTCTACTTTCTTCTTGCAGGCGCTTATGTGCGCTCTCGAATCCAATATCGACTGTCCTTTGCATTGAGGTGCGTTACGATTGCGGTCAGCGAAGCCTGTTTGGTCGGACTGTTGGGCGTGTTGTTTACCAAGTTTCGCGCCGTAAATGGCTGGACATTAGCAGAAATCGTCTGCCTCTACGGGTTAGGGAATTTGGCGTATTCCCTCATGCGAATCGTTGCCAGCCAGTTGGATGATTTTGACCGGTACATCCTTCAGGGCGATTTGGATACGGTTCTAACCAAGCCCCTGCCACCGCTATTCTACGTTCTCGCTAGCCGTGTGGAACTTCATCATGTCGCTCGGGCGCTGACGAGCGTCGTCATCTTCATTCTCGCTTTGAACTTCGCACAGATTCGCTGGTCACTGGGCGTTGCCGTGTTTACCGTCACGACTGTAGTGTGCGCCGCCGCTATCATGTTTGCCCTCGTACTCGTCAGTGCTACCGCGGCATTGTGGACAACGAAATCGGGGAAGTTGTCGGACTTGCTCATCACCGCAACCAAAGAATCGGCAACTTTTCCCATCTCCATCTATCCACTCGCCGTGCGGCTCGTGTTGACCTTTATCCTTCCCGTGGCGTTCGCGACCTATTACCCCGCTCAGAGACTCCTTCAAAAGGAAGAGTTTCTCGGAATGCCCGAAGCTTTCCAGTTTGGAGCGCCCGTGGCTGCGCTGGTGATGCTGGGCGTCAGCTATCTCTTCTGGCATTACGGTTTGAGACGTTATCAAAGCACAGGTTCATAAGGGTTTTCAGTCAAACTCAATTCATGTTAGTACTGTTTTCTCGAAAAAATATATCGGATGTAATAATTCAGGATCACGCGGCTTCTATACAGACAGTAACAACCATTTTATGACGGAAGAGCACCTATGCACACCAACGACGGACATATCGTTCATCAATGTCTCTCAGGGAACACAGAGGCGTTTGCACTGCTGGTTGACAAGTACAAGGCGCGTCTTTTCGCGCTTGTGTACGCGAAAGTCGGTCAGTTTGAAGACGCCGAGGATATAACGCAGGATGTCTTCCTTAACGCCTATAGGAAGCTGTCAACGTTACGGCGATGGGATAATTTCTATGCGTGGCTGTATTCAATCGCGTCTAACCGATGCAGGGAGTTTCACAGAGCCAAAGGAAGAAGGCTTGATGTGGCTCACCTCCCCGACCAAAGTGAGAATTACCAAGCAGACATGGATGCACACGCGGAAAAACTGAGGAACGAACAGATTCATGAGGCGTTGGATTCTCTCTCCGAGATTCACCGTCAAGTATTGGTGCTCCGTTACATGGCTGGCATGAGGAGCAAGGAGATTGCCCAAACGTTGAGGGTATCTCCGAATACTGTTAATCAGAGACTCATGCGAGCCAGAACACAGTTGAAAGCTGTCTTGAATGAGGAGGCTATTACCATGATACCCACTGCTTTTGCCGAACGGAAACTACACCCCGGATTTACAGCCCGTATAATTGAACTCATCAAAGGCACCCAAATTCAGACCGCGCCCCACAAGACCGGCCTTCCGCTGGGATTGTCCGCCGCGGGCGGCGTGATAATTCTGCTCTTAAGTCTGAGCATCCCGCAAAGCCCGCTCTATCCTGTGGGCGAGTGGCTGGCAGGACCATTGCCCCTGAAGACGCGAGTGTTCGAGCACGGTGAGCTTGCCGTTGATGCGGAGGCAACCGAAGTTGCGATTCTCGGGGGTGAACAGGAAGATGGCAGTTTCGGGCAGGAACCGAAGCCGATTGAAACACAGACAGCCATTGGGTTTACGGAGGAAACAGACAGGAAAGAACCAGAGATCACGCAGATGCGCGTTCCCGATACGGATTTAATTTGGTCTGTAGACGTTTCACCCGACGGAAAGAAGATAGTATACGGCAGTTGGCCCACATCATCAGGATTCTCGGCCCAACTTCTTATCCAGACGCTTGTAGATGTGACGTCCAATGTACGTTTTGAACCCACGGCTTTACTTGAAGAGAACTTTGCAAACTATTTCCATCCTAAGTGGTCACCGGATGGGCGGTGGATTGCCTTTTATCGACTGGCGTACTCTCCTGAAGCAAGAGTTCGTAAAGCAGAAGAGAATTATGACGTATTTCTAGTTGCCGCATCAGGTGGAAAACCGCGATTTCTCGCGCACACCGAATCCGATAGATATCTTGTCGGTCTAAGCTGGTCTCCCGACGGAAAGGAACTGGCGTTTGTCAAGCCCAAAGGAAGGAAGGAAGGGATCGGATATTTACATCGTCTCGGTTGGCACCGGAAAGGTGCGACCCCTTACGATGGATGGAAAGGAGAACATCGCCCCATATTGGTGGCCCGACGGAAAATGGATCTCTTACCACTCACGACGAGGCATTCGGTTCAGCGATAGTTCGCACATATGGAAACAGCGTGTTGATGGCGGAGAACCGTTACAGATGGGCGGGCTATTTCGACACCATGGATTTATACATTCCTCCAATGGAAAATGGGCGGCATTTACATCGCGACTTAAGGATGAAAGAAGTGGATTTTTCGCGTGTAGTGTGAACACCGACGGTAAACCTACAGGAGAACCGATTCTACTCAAATCCGCGAGCCTTCGAGTTGGAGCAAAGCCCTTACGGTGGACGCCAGACGGGAAAATCATCGTTCTTCAAGAAAACTACGGGGAAGCAACCTTTAGCCTATCTACAACAGACGGCGCAACGCGCCATCTAAGTTCAGATTCGGCTTTTCCTTTTGAATACGCCCAATGGTTATCCGATGGAAAGCGCTTGTTTCTCCATCATGGCGGAAACCGTGGTCCCGGGTTCTTTGACCTCGAAACGAGTCAGTTCATTGAACTATCCAATGAATCATTCATGGCAGGACACCGCGAACCTACGATCTCGCCGGATGGGCAGTTGCTTGCCTTCGTTTTGCCCAATCCCGATAATACGCAGTTGGCCCAAGATACTGCGGACGACTTGCGGAAATTTAGCGCGCACCTTCATATAGTTCCGGTGGGAGGCGGATTAATCAAACAGTTAACCTATGGACAATCATACGCAGGAACCCCTAGCTGGTCGCCTGATGGGGAAAAAATAGCGTGTGTTCTAACGAAAATTGATATGTCAGGAGGTATCAAGACACGGATCTGCGTAGTTTCGGTTGAAGGCGGACAGATGAAGACGCTCACCGATACAGGATTCTGCTTAAAGCCAACTTGGTCGCCCGATGGTAACACCATTGCCTATCTCCGTCTGAAAGACCAGTTGTCGCTACTTAATTCGGAGCAGTCATTTGCCAACTTCGAGGAAATGGAGGTCAACCTGTACGTTATACCGGCTAGCGGCGGTGAAACGAAGCGGATTGCCTTGTCACCGCAGAATTCACCTGAAGATGAGATTCTGCACGCTTGGACACCGGACGCAAGGATCTCATGGACGCCACATGGCAAACAGGTAACGATTGTAATCCACGACCAAGCGTGGGTTACTTCAATTGGCGGAGGGGAACCGATCCCCTTACAAAGGGGATATATTCCAGGAAGTTGGTCGCCGGATGGACAGTCTTACCTCGCATTCGACCGGAGCGAAGAACTGCGACGGTTATCGCTTGACGGCACAACACATTCAAAACTCCCAGTTCGCGTTCCTAAGGCGCCTCGCCCTCTTTCCATGTCGCCGGATGGGGAAACTATCCTGTATCGGCACGTAGCTTCGGAGACACAGTGTTGGAGCATTGATACCAGTCATTTTGCCACGCGATGATTTCCTGCCCTACAGACTGTGCATCATTTCAGGCGGCGGCGCCCTCCCTTGCTGCCGCCTGAAGTGTAATCATTTGCTGATTTTTTCCCTGCAGAGAATCTTCCTTCCACTTCGTCTCTCCAAATTCACTTGAAGAGCATCCGGTGACGTGCTAGACTTGCCATCATTGCTAAACCTGCTACTTTCTTCTGTTCATTTCAAACATATGCACAGGGGACTGTTGCAATTTAATTTGTTTTAGCGCAATTTGTACGCGTCGTTTGCTCTTTGTAGGAGCGAGTGTTGCTTGCGAGGAGAAGTCGCGACCTGGAGACGCTCCTACAGTTGGCACGCTGCATATGTGCACGCGCGATTGTAAATGACTATCAAGTATTCGGCTATGAAAACCTATCTATAACGGAGGAAGTCGATGGTAGTAAATTGGATGTATTTCAGGAAGAACTGAAACTCCTGTCGAAAAGCGCAAGAGTTTCTTGACGCACAGGATATTCAGGTAGAGAATCGAACAGACGCCGGGAAGGAGAAGTTTGATTCCGGCGCGGTGTGGAAGCGTCTTGAGAGCGCTGAAACCGTCCACGTTGCAAAAGGCAAAAGGGTTGATGTGTTTGCCCCAAAAGATGGGGCGCAAGATGATATCCTCCCGGCAGTCATGGGTCGAAGCGGTAACCTACGTGCACCGACGTTAAAGATCGGGGACACATTCTTTGTTGGATTCAATGAGCAGTTGTATGAGGGGATTCCTACGAAGTGAGGCAACTGGAAGGGAACGATTCAACCGTCTAGATTGAAACCACGACTTTAGCGGATTGCGGTCTAAAGGATAGAACACGTCGTCAAATCGACTGACAACTCACCCATTTGGATGTAATCAATGGCTCCGTTGCGGCGGTAGCCACGTCATGACACAAGCGAATTTGGCGCCCGCCATCACGGTGCCATCCCAATATCTTGGGTGCTGTCCCGTTTTACTTGAATGTTCTCCGCACTCCATACTACATGACACTATGTCCCGGCATTTGCCAACTCCGGCCGGCGGGATGCCGCCGTTGAGCAAAAGCGCGAATCCGGCGCAATGTCGAGCGGATGTATTAGGTGTTGCGGGTAACGCCGCCTACGCTAACGGCTTTCCCCAAGTGACTCTTGTTGAGACGTTGAATCCAATGATGCCCTCACCGTTGGCAAAGTCGGATAGGACATGCGTTAGTTCAGTATCAAACGCTTTCACGTTCTCATCACCCATCTGTTCTTTCGATAGGCTCTGCCGTGAATGAAAGGACTCCACATAGTCCGCGATCGGTTGAGAGCGCGCCATTATCCCTGTCGGAATAATTCTTTCAGCAAGCAACACTCTTGTGCCGCAAACCGTTAGTTTGCGGATCACAATCTAACAGATTGTGGTACAGATTTCCTCCTCTAAGATCGGTTTTGAAAAAGTGTTACTTGGTAGAAGACAACCGGTTGTGTCCATTTGTCTCCAATCGGTTGGAAGTGTCCTCTGTCCACAAGTTCTTGAATCAGATCTATTTGTTCATAGTGCTGGTTGGTGGAATACTTTCGGATTAGCGAAAGTTCCGCGTCATACCAAGGCGATTCAACCGGGCGATCCCCATCAATGATTACAAGATGCCCGCCCGTTGTTAGTATTTCCGCAAATCTCGGAAAATCGAGGCTCCACTCTATCCAATGGATACTCGATCCCGCCGTAATCATATCGTACGGCGGATACAAACCCACCTCTTCAACGCGCCCGTGAATCCACCTGAGATTTCGGTGATTGCCGTTAGCCAGCGACTTCCCGACTTGCACCATTTCCCACGAGAAATCGACCGCATCAACATGCCCTACTTGATTAACGAGTGCTCGTGCAATCTTTCCGGGACCGCAACCGACATCCAAAACTTTCGCATTCTCATCCCCTAGCAATCCGACGAGAATTTCATACATCTCATTAGAATATGGTGGACGCAATTCGTACGCTTCCGCCAAACTCCGATTCTTGAACAGAGATGCGTGATCATCCCAGAACTGTCTTGGCCGCGGAGAAGTTCTATCCATATTTGGTACCCGTGCGTGATGCCCCCAATTCGAGACTTTTTGTTTCGTGTATTCCATCGGTTTGTGCCAAATTTGTGCCGCACAGCTAGAACGTTACGTCAGCAAAACAGAAGAGTATTATGCCGCAGTCAGTAGAACCGGCATACCGTCCCTAATCACGACGGTGTTTTCATAGTGGGCGGATAAACCGCCATCGACCGTGCGAATCGTCCAACCGTCATCGTCCTCAAAGATTCTCCCCGATCGTTCAGCAATAATGGGTTCGATTGTAAGGACGAGACCGTCAGTCAACGGCTGTGTGTCAGTTGGATGGAAGACGCTGGAAATGAACGGTTTCTCATGGATGTGTCTACCAACGCCGTGACCGCCTAATTCCTTTATCACGGCAAATCCACTTTCGCTCACCTCCTGTTCGACAGCCTTTCCGATACAATGGATAGGTTTGCCGGCACGAGCAACGGCAATCGCTTTTTCAAACGCTGTTTTCGCGCACCGACACAATTCGGCGGATTTGTCGGAATATGGCGGGAGGGGAACGGTTCTGGCTGCATCGGCGATGTATCCATCCAACTCCGCGGTAACGTCGAGGCTTACCAGATCGCCCGGTAATAACATGCGATCCCCGGGAATACCATGAACTACCTCGTCGTTCACGCTAATTAGATTGATACCCGGGAAATCATAAATCATTTGCGGCGCTGACCGCGCCCCGTGCTCCCTGAGAACTTGCGCACCAACGCCATCCACGTCCGCAGTCGATACCCCCGGACGGACGTAGTCCGACATTGCCTTCAATGCCGCCGCAACGGCTTTTCCGACCCGTGACATACTTTGAAAATCGGCTGGAGATTCAATCGACATATGACCTCTCTGGGGACAATTCTACCGAGGTTGGTTTCTGTGATGATGCATTCGTTTGCAATCCCAAGAATCCCCTTGGAGCACGCCGTCGTGTTGTCCGCCGTCGAATCTGCTAAGATGTAAGTTGACACGTTTTAGTGCGTGTTAAAACATGATACGGCAAAGCAATTTTGGACACTTGAGGATAGGCAATTTTTTCTGTCGGTGTCCGAACTACACCTGTTGCCTCGCTGGGGCTTGGATTCTTATATTGATGCGTCTCTATACATGTTCAAGATCTCTATCACACTCGCTATACGCTCGCTTGATCCCCCGGGGCTTGCATAAACTGCCGACGGAATTTCATCTCGAACTGACGACCAAAATCGGTTTCAGGACTATAACTCTACTCGATATGAGTTTTCAAACAATTTCTCAATAAGCGGATTTGTCTGGCGGTGTTTCGCATCTATTGACTATTTAGGGCTATTGTAGGTCCTAAGCAAAGCGTCCTGAATTTTCAGAAACTCAAGGTAGCCGGGTTGCATGGGATACGCTGTTTTGTCGAAAGGATGCTGCGGATTTTCAATCATACTTTGGAGGGCCGCGTAGAGCGTTTTCTGTTCCGTCGTAGCTTCCCGTACGCTTTGAAAGGGAATGTCGCAGTTGTAGTGACACAGTTCAGGATTTACCGCGTCAACCATCGCATCAATACGGGACACTCGATTCCCAAACCAAGAATTTAGAAACGAATCCAGTCTTTGAGCCTGAGCGAATGGTTCCCGCAGTACGTCTTCGTAGGCAATAAAGAGCCTACGTGCCGACCCCGTATGTTCCAGTATCTGCATCATCATGTGCTGCCACCGGAGAAAATTCATCGGAACAAACGAGACATTACCATGAAACTCAGAGGGCACTATGAATCGCTGCCATGATGCCGCCGTGTCAAGCGGATGTCGAATCGTGATGACATAAACAGGTTTGCCCCATAGTTTCTTCCAAAACGGAAGAAAATGACACAGCGCAGGATCTTTCCAAAACCAAGGGCGGTCCTCCTGCCGCATCTCATTCAGCAACTCCAACGCTTTTCTTCTGTACTTAGGGTCGGAAACTTTGCCCTCCATCCGCTTCTGAAAATCCGAATCCCACCAACTCGCACCGGAAGAAAACTCCCCCAATTCAGCCAAGAACTCCCACAGCGGTAGATATTCCCAGTAACCCCTCGGAGCGCGCTCATCCGCCTCGTGCAGTTTGTCCGATTCTCCGGCGTAACCACCCCATGTGTAAATCATCTCCGCCACGACGGACGTGCCGCTGCGCTCCACACCTAGCACTATAATGGGGTTATTTATCGGGCTAGCTCGTTTGGACATTCGGCTATTAGGCGTTTGTCTGCCAATCGCATGTAAGGTCTCCATTCCAATTCAAGCAGCTAATGTGTACCATGGCGCGGGCAAAAAACCGTTGTAAGATATGAATCAGTTCTCCAATAAATCCAGACAAGCCCTAAATCTGCGGTCATGATCCGCAAACTGTTTTAACCACTCAACAACTGTTTTTCCGTCACTAAGTCTAGCATCCAAATTTGCGCCGTTGTCTACAAGGTGTCGGGTCGTTTCTAGGTGTCCGTGACCCGCTGCGCAGTATAAGGGAAAGTGTCCGTGATCTGACATCGCGTTCGGATCTGCACCGCGGGAGACCAGTTGTCCCACAATCTCAAGGTCGCCGTTTCGCGCGGCATGGTGCAAGGCTGTATCGCCCCGCGCATAGCGTTCCTGCGTTAGCTCTGTATGTTCTCCGAGCAAGGCGTTTACCCGCGGTAGGTTGGCTAAGAAAACGGCATAGATAAACTGCCGGGCGAGTTCGGTTGACGGTTTGGCATGTGCATCCAAGCCGCCGTACGCAACGAGCAACCCCACGACTTCCTTGTTGTCTGGTACCTCGCCGGCGTAGTGCAGGGCATAGCCGTCATGCGCCGCCAAATCAGCTCCGCGGTCAATGAGGTATTTGACAACATCATAGTGGCGTCGCAGTCCGGCGTGGAAAATGGGGCGCCAATCATATTTGTCATCCTCATTAACCGACTGTGGATCCAGTTCAACGATTTTCTTTACTGCATTCAGATCGCCGTTTGCTGCTGCGTCATGGATAGAGCCGGTTTCCATTTCTGTTCTCCATATGTCATGTGATGTGAGTTGATTTTAAGGGAAAGAGCACAAGGTTCAACGCGCAATCAAGGCGTTGTTGGTTAACGAATTCCGAGGGTGTCAAGGGACTGTCTAAAGAGCAAAACCGGCTACTAGCAAAGCATCAGAATCGGATTCACGAAACCACGTGTTATTCCTATCTTTTCCAGCCGAAACTGTGAAAAAATCTGCCCTTCCAATAATTCTCAAGTGCACGCCTAACATAAGGTACCATGTTGACGGGTAATTCGTGAACAGAATGCCACGATAAATCGTCACATTTGTCCGGCTCTGCATTGACGATGTTTCCCTTCCATCTGGAGGCGGCCAGAAAGAAATCCACGCGTTCGTCCGTTCCTTTTCTGTGCATGACTCCGACTACCTCGATTTCCGAAGGCTGAATTTCGAGCCCTGCCTCTTCCTTGACTTCTTCGTTACCGTCGATGTGCCCGGCAATCACGCTGTATTTGCCATCCTCGTAGCCCGTGTTGAAACGCCTCAAGAGCAGGATTTCATCTTCACTGTTCGTTAGAAAAATATGCACGGTTGCAATCAACTTGAATTTGTCAGCCATCTACGGGCCTCGTCGAAGAAGCACTGAGCAGCAAACGCGATCAATGAATCAGCTTACGGTTTGAGTGCAACTCATCCTTTATCCACCACTTTTTCTCTCGTTATCATCCAATGTTCTTTCTCCGACCGATATAACGGTTGAACGCAGGGTTACAATTCAATTTATTCAGGCAACTTCTCCATCTGAACGTGACTAGAATCCTCATCGGCGATTGCGAATCCCAAGCTTTGGTAGAAAGCGATAGCACGAGTGTTTATCTTTAGCACTTGAAGCATCACAGGCTTTTGTGCGAGGTTAGCATCCTTGACAATCCGTGTCATGCACGCCGACCCAATGCCCCTGCCTTGGTACTCGGGAAGGATAAACAACTGATGGAGCTTAAGCGCCTCAGAAGTGCTAGATGTTGCAAAGAAACCAACGTCAATTCCATGAAACCGGATAATGTAGAAATCATGCTTAGCAAATCGCGTATTGTGTAATTCCCTCTGATGGCATTCGTCCCAGCCTGAAACCCGTTCCACATAATCTCGGAATGCTTCCTTCTTTGTGGTAAAGACGAATTCGCTGTCAATCAAGCGAGCCTTGCGAATGTTCAACTCTTCCGTCATAAAAATCTATATTTCTTCTAGCGGGAGTTCTTGCAAGTACCGCTCGCCGCCTGACAAGCGGGGTAAGTGGATTTGCTATCGCGCTCATTATTGACTCGCTTGATGGATCTCTATTGTCCTCACTATTCGTTCGGTTGATTCCCGCCTACGGAGTCGTGGAACACGCTTCACATTGCACTCCGCTGGAGTGCAGACGCAGGGACGAATCTTGTTCTATTGACATCTCACTCCGCTGGAGTGAAAAGCATTTTTTCGAAACAACACCTCCTCAATGCCTGTCATAGATCGAAAAATGAGTGTTACGTGCTGAAAGAATTATTCCGACAGGGAATATGGGGTGCACACCAAATACGGAACTTTTATTTCGCAAGCTTTTGAGTGAATGAAATTACGCGGGAATCGAAGAAGCGTTCTTGGAATTCAGTCAACGCCCTAATCTCATCCGCCCCATACCGGTCTACATGCCGTGAGACAACAAGTTTGTTCTCGTTGTCATCGCGGCGGAGGATCATTCCGATGACAATCCCCTCGTAGGAGTCCAAAGGCTCAAACTCCCCCAGAACATAGGCGTCAATCTCCTCTCCATCCTCGGCGAGGGGTCCGGGAACATACCCGTAGTTCACGGGATAGATGAAGCCGTGTTCAGGGTGCCGAGACCCCATAGGTCTGTCAATTATCACCTTTACTTTGGAGTTGGCGCTATAGCGCATTGTCAATTAAAATTGTCGTATACGGTTGGTCGGCACAAAAAAATAACTTAAGCACGAGCGTCAGTTTTTTCGCTCAACTTGCGACTATATTAGCGAGTGGGCATCGTTGTCTAGCGTTACATGATATGACAAGCAGGTGATAAGTCAAGCCAAAAAGCCTCGTGGTCTCCCGACCGATTCACGAGTTGCGGCGGCAAAGAATACCATGACAAATTTAGCCGATGAGACATTAGTTGAAAGAGCATTAGCCGGAGATGACACCGCTTTCGGGCTCTTGGTGTTACGGCATCAACGGGACATCTATCGGCTCGCCCTGCATTACGTAAAAAATCCTGCTGACGCACAAGACCTGACGCAGGAAGTCTTCATTGAGGCGTACACGCGGCTCTCTACTCTTCAGGAAGCCGCAAAGTTTGCAAATTGGCTATCCGGTATCACCAAAAACCTGAGCATTTCATGGTTGCGCCGACAGATGCACAGTTTCTCGTATGAGGAAATGATGCGTGACGGACAGTTTGAGATTCAGATGACCGAATTCATCGGCACACCCAAGCGTCTTCCGACCCCCGATGAACTACTGGAACAAGAGGAGATGCGTCAGACCGTTACAAACGCGATTGAGACGCTATCTGAAAAGAACCGGTTGGTGACAACGCTTTACTATCTCGATGGCATGTCGTACAAAGAGATTGCTCAGCAATTGAACGTACCTGTGAGTACAATCGAAGGGCGATTGTATCGCTCAAGAAAACAGTTGAAAGGGGAAATTAGCATGACAGAGGAAGTTAGAGATGAATCCAAGATCGAAGCAAGACTGGAAGAAATGCAGCACCAGATTGCCGGCCTGCGAGACCGACTTCAGGCTATCGCAGGTGAATCGGACGCTTTTCTTCAAATACAGGGAAATGAGGCGCTCAAAACATCGTGTCGCCTTCCCACTGATGCCGAAAGGCCAATCGCGTGGGGCTATCTGGGTGCCTATCGTACCTCTTCCGGAGACCAGAACAAGCGCATCGCGTTTTGGCGGGGTAATATAGATGGTTTCCTATCTAAAGCATCGAACACCGAGATATCGAATCTTGCAAGAATCTTCTCCAATCCCACCGTCATCGCTGTTTTGAGACAATTGGTGGAGGACAAGAGATCGGTTGCGGATCTTGCAAAGAATGCTGGCATCTCAGAGAGCGAGATAGACAAAGCCGTAACATCGTTAATTGACGAGGAGTTAGCGGTTCGCACGGAGGACAATCTCATTGAGCGCAAGAACGATGCCGTTTCCTTTTTCTTGACCTTCCTGAGTATGACAAGCGTACATCTGGGCAATGCCAAAGGAATCCCGACAGATGTCTAGCAGGAACAACAAGGACATGAAAACGTCCATTCTCAAATATCCAGAAATTGCTTTGGCACCTATTACTTGAACAGGCTCTTAACTTCCGTTAACTGTAAAGTTACGGGAGTTTGCAAACTCACACATACAGTTGCGTAGGGTCAAGGCATGATAGCAACCAACTGTGCTATTACACTATGGGCGTTTGCTGCAATCCATGGAAAACATGAGGGGCCAATCGCGGTCCGGAATCTCCCAGTAGCCACCAGAGCGTTGAACCATGCATGGGTGCTTGCGAAAATAGCAGTATGGAAACTCCTCTAAGATCTGGATGGTAAGACCAGCGGATCCAGCCGCTGTGGCGAACTCACCCATGTGGTGCGACCATTGATAGGTAGTGGAATTGACTAGGCGGCCGCCGTCACCGGTGTAAGATTCCTCGACAGTGCACAGTTCGGGCGTCTTCTCGTGGAAATAGCGCCCGTTGAATGAAAGTGTGTCGGCATCATAGGAAAGCATGTCGAGCATTGGATGCCCATCGACGATGAAAACCCGACCATGAGGCTTCAACATTGCGCTCGCAGCCGAAAACCATCGAAAGAGATCCGGTATCCAGCAGAACACGCCGTAAGAAGCAAAGACCAGATCGAATGAACCACAATCTAGAATATCGCACACAGAGTAGACATTAGCGCAGTGGAACTCAGTACTCAGCCCAGCCACTTCGGCAATTTCGCGTGCTTTCTGAATTGCTGTGTCGGAAAAGTCCACACCCGTCACGATCCCGCCCATTCTGCTGAGAGAAAGGGAATCGAGGCCGAAGTGGCATTGCAGATGGAGAATTCGCATTCCGGCGACATCGCCAAGTGCTTTGAGTTCGACCGGTCCCAACGTGCATCGGCCAGAGAGAAATCTTTGAACATCGTAATACTTGGTTCCAACGTGGTGTTCGACCCTTTCGTTCCAATTCTCGCGATTGGCTCGAAAGTAGGTTTCATTGAGTAACGGTTCGTCGATCTTCATCTTGCAGCCTTTCGGGTAACAACGCTCCTGCCTCCGACTACGAAGCCATTTGAGGGTTGTGGACGTAGAGAGTTTGGGATTCTGCCGTTATGTACGGTGCAAATTCCTAAGTTCAGGGTTTAGACGAAATCCCTCTTCGCGCCTACGCCTCACTTTTTCCCAGGTGGTGTCACACTCCACAAAACGCCTCAAGACAGCCTTCGCCTTGGAGAGAATAGGTTCCCCATGACCGAAACATAAATTTTCGAACTCAAGATGTAAAAGAGCCTTGAGGAAGAGTCGTGCTTTGGCCAGATCTACCAAGTACGCCTCCGATCTCCCCATCAGGGATACCGCAATCCTTCCTTCCACCGCTCAGAAGGTCTCCAACGATCAATACACCGTCCGATATTAGATTAAAGCTGACTTCCTCACGATGTCGAACATCCGGTACACGCTCCACCTCAAGGAGATTCCAAAGCATGTCTCCATCTTGAAACGTACTTTCCAATTCGATTCCCGCCTCCTGCACATGATTTTCATAGAGCAGAACTTCACAACCCCATTTCTGCTTGAGCTGTGCAGAATTTCTCTCGTGATAGTTACAGGTCAAAATGATGTGGGTCGGGACGCCAATCTCCTCTATCTGTTTTACGTCGGCATTTGAAAGGGAAAGAGGATCAATCAATGCTCTTACTTGTGCTTGATCGTCATGCACAAAGAAACTATTCCAAGCGTAGGCTTGATTTCGAGAAGCGCCGTGAATCTCGGTCCATGTAAATACGTGGGGGCTTAATCGATTCAACACAGTGCGCACTCAAATGTGGTTTATTCTTCTTTCACGCGTTTTGAAATCCAAATCTCTTCTGGACATCCAGAATTATCTGTTCTTGATCGTTTATACACGCTAAAGCCATGCTTCCGATAGAAATTTCTCGTTAAATCATAGGGTTCGTAGTCAACGCTGTCTCCGAGTGTATACGTTGCTAGCTCATCTATCCCCAATTCTCGCGCCCTCATTTCCGCCGCTGTTAGAAGCCTAGTGCCAATTCCCTGCCTATGAAAATCCCTGGCAACCGCGAGCCACCCGATGTGAAGCCGACTCTCTGTCACGTATAGTGTCACAAATCCCACGACCTTTTGTCCAGAAACCGCGACAAATCCCTCCTGATGCTGTATGTCAATGGGAATTGATTTGGCCCTCGCAGTCTTGTCAAACCATTCAGGTAGGTCTTCTACAACTGCGAGAATTCCAGAATGGTATTGCTCTTCCAAGGGTAGGATTTGGATCAGGTGCGGTTGGGCTTGCATGTGGTCAAGTCAATTTTGGGCGGTGAAATAATTGTTAACTTGCCCTGAAATTTTAGATTACGAATGTGATGAACTAGGTTTCCTAAGCGACAGCGCACAAAAGTCGTGCAGCAGAAACTGTCAATAGCGATCGTTGCTTCCATCAACGGGAGTTGCCTCAACTGCGCTCTTTGGGATAATTGGCGAGCCACTCCTGCTTTGTCAGTTGGAATTCGCGGAACAGTTCACCTTTGAACTTGGGTATCTCGGAGGCATATTCACCGGTTTCTTTAAACCCGTTCTTTTCGAGCACACGCGCCGATGCGGGGTTTCGACTCAGGCAACTCGATCGAACGACCTCCATTCCGAGGTCGCAAAATGCGTAATGGAGCATAAGCGCCACGGCTTTTGTAGTAATGCCCTTTCCCCAGTGTGAGGTTGCAATGGCATACCCGCATTCCACGCTGCGGTTTTCACTATCGATTGAACGAAGGTCAAGAGCTCCGATCATTTCGCCATCGGCAAGGATGCCGAAGTAAAACGCTTTCCCGTTCGCGTGTGCTTCAACGGCTCCCTTGACAAACGTCTCACCGCCATCAGGGGGATAGGGTTCGGGGATTGTTGTCATGCGAGCCACGCGTTCATCCGAAGCGTAGCGTTGGACCGCCTCGGCATCGCTAAGCTGCAGTGGACGTATCGAGATTTCTGGTTTAGCTGTCATGATTGGTGCATCGGGAATTTGTCCCATCCTTCAGACTGAATATAAGAAGATTTTAGCGATGAAATACAACTGGCTTAGTCGAATTTCAGCGTTTGAAGATGTTGGAAATGCGCCGTTTTTTACTAAAGTCACCTACAAACCGGCACCATTGCTGCCCACAGTATAACCGGGGAAAGCACTTCCATGCGCGTCCGCGAGTCTCCTCCACATTCATAATCGTTAGGCAGCTCGCGCAGTCAACCAGCATACGCACGCTAAATAAACCAATCCGAGTATTGACACAGTGAATGCGACCGTTTTCATCACTAGACTTAACTTGCCCGCCTTGGTATAGTAGAACGCGATGTGATTCAATAGCGAGATAGACACGACGACAAGGTTCATAATAGTGATGCGTTGGTCGGATATGTACTGCCGGGCCCATACGAAAACAATGACATTGAAGCCAACTAGACAGAGAATTATCGCCAAAAATCCGTATTTCCACACGGTGCCAATTGGTCCGGTTCTTTTCGCTTCTCTGTTTTTTCGGATGATATCGCCGACTATCCGTTGTTTCCGTTCTTGGTTGTCAATCTTGGTCTGTATTTGCTGTTTTTCAACTTGGGTGAACTCCCTCATAAGAGACTACCTTCTCTGACGTTCTACATAACCATTGCCACTAGCAGTCTAAACTATTATCCTCCCGGAACTGTAAACGTCAGTTTTTCGCTGTACGGGCTCCAGAGTCGGTAAGTAAGACATGTAGTCGTTAGGAGCACGCAAAGCCAGTAAACGGTTTTTAATATGCGTCTGTTCAAACGCGATTTTGCAAAGTTGTCCGCAAGGTAGCTGAAGAGAAGAAGGAGCGCAACTCCTAAACCGCCGAATCGATCATAGCTTAAGCTCCGATAATTCAACAAGAGATATATATTAAACGCACACAAGCAGAGAAGACCTCCCAAAAACACATACTTGCCGAGGTACGCATAACTATCCAGCGACGATTCGCTCTTCGCTACGCCAATCCGATGTTTTCGTTGGTCTCTGACTTTGAATCGGAGTTGCTGTTTTTCAGCCTGAGTTAACGGACGCATGAGAGAAACCTTCTATACAAAAGCCATTTAGACATATGTCTCCAATAAGTCCCACGTGGTGCGCTTCTTCACCCACCCGCCAATGTATCTGCCAGTGTGCCGGCAACCGTTGTCGCAAAAAATAAAGGTCTCCTCAAACCTTCTCATTCAAGGAGACCTCAATTCGTACAGCGTGTCACCACCCTATGCTGCTTTTAATTCTCGACATTTGCTTCGAAACCGGCATCTGTAACGGCAGCCGCCAGTGTGTCGGCAGAAACTTTACCGGATTCGATCTTGACAACGGCTTTATCCGGTAGCGCAACATCCGCATTGGTGACGCCCGCGATTTCGGAAAGTACAGCCTGCACTTTCGTAACGCAGGCACCTCACGTCATGTTTGACACGGACAACGTGATCTCCTCCACAGCGGAAACCGGTGTTTTTTGTGCTTGAGGGGGTTCGGTTTTCTCGGTGCTCGCTTCTTTCTTTTCCGACTGACATCCAAGTAACACAACAATCGTGAAAACGCAGACTAGCAGCACCCTTGTAATACGCATCTATTTCCACCTCCTTTCAAAAAGAATCCAATCTGACACATAAAATCAATTGGCGGCGGTCGCGCCAAATCCTGCTCCTTCTACCGCGGAGGTCAAATCGGAGGTTGAAACCTTGCCTGGCTCAATGTCCACAGTGGCGGTTTGGAAAGAAACTTTGACATTGGTAACCCCGGGGAGATTGGTAAGTGCAGACTGCACTTTAGCTATGCAGCCTCCTCATGTTACCCCTGTGAGATTTAACGTCACTTCTTCCATTGCAGCGGCAGCGGTTGCTTGTTCGGTCTGTGTCGATTCTTGCACTTGTCCCGGCGCTGCCTCGGGAGCCGCCATTTTCTTGCTGCATCCCATTATGACAAACGCTGCAACAAAGCAGATTAGTAACACCCTCATGATACGCATCTCAATTCACCTTCCTTCGAAAATTGTGATTTTAACCCCGTGTCACGGGTATGTTTGATTCTATCCGAATATGCTCTTGGTTGTCAAGACCTATCGTCCCAACGCATAGGGGAAACGCATCTAAAATCGCTCAATCGCTCTCGCGTTAAAACCAACCATGGCGACTGTTTTCAACTTCATGGTTTCTCACCTCTACAGCGACATCGGAGCGAAAGGTGGAGAAAATCGGCAAGTGTTCTCATTCCTTGTGACTGCCATTCGCCGCTTGAGCATGCGAAAATGTGAACAAAATGTTAATCCACCACCCTTTTTGAGGGAAGAAGACTGAACTTGTACCTAGTATTTATGTAAAATAGTCGACAAAATTAGGTACAAAAATGTGAACGGAGGTTTTATTTCGAGGGCGTGTTCACATGGTCTGATTCAATACTTTCCTTTGATAGCGCGGGTTCATCTGCGGTCAAATGTGAACAAGGTGTTAACAGAAAAAAAGTTCGTCGTCGCTAAGGTCACTTTTGGTTACGTAAGAAACCAACGCACCGACTTGTTGGAACACAGATAATCGGGGATGGGGACGTAGTGCATCACTCCCCGCTCATCTTTTCGTTCCATATCATACTATACACGTGTAAAGTTGTCAATGCAAATCAGATGCGTTTCCCCTGTCCCAACGCAATGGAGAATAAGGCTTGACAGCAAAATCAGAAACGGAGTAGAATTGGGCAAATTCGCAAAAGGAATGTACAGAGATGCCAATCTTGGAAGGCGGACAGATTCTCGCTAAATCGTTAAAATTGGAAGGTGTCGAATACCTGTTCACTCTTTGCGGCGGAACCATCGAGTCAATCTATGATGGATGTCTCCGGGATGACATTAAGATTATTGACGCGCGCGTAGACCAAACTGCCACGATGATGGCGGATGCCTATGCTCGCGTCACCGGGAAAGCCGGTGTAAGCGCCGTGACGAGAGGTCCGGGCCACGCAAACATGATATATGGCTTGGCAGCCGCATACATGGCGGGCAGCCCGTTGTTTGCGCTGAGCGGTAACAGTGACGCCGACCAACTTGACATGGGCGGGACCCAAGAATTCAATCAGATTGGTCTGGTCAAGCCGATTACCAAGTGGGCACGGTTGGTCATGCAAACGGAACGCCTACCCGAATTTGTGGCGAGCGGGTTTCGAAAACTTTGGGCGGGCCGCCCGGGTCCGACGCATCTGAGCGTTCCTTACGACATTCTGTACGATAAGATTGATGATGCCAATCTGAATTATCCCAAACCTTCCGAATACCGTTCCACTGCGCGGATATGCGGCGATCCGGAGCTAATTGACCATGCGCTGAGACTACTGTCAAAAGCCAAAAACCCCGTTATTATTGCGGGCGGACTAATTCACTGGCATGGTGCGACCGACGCTCTCATGAATTTTGTCGAGGCGACGAGCATACCGTTCTTTTCCAAAGAAAGTGATGTCAACGCAATCAATCACGCACATCCGCTTTACTTTGGCAAGGCAACGACTAGATTTGCTGGCGCGGCGAAAGAACTGCGGAATGCTGACGCGGTTCTCGCATTGGGTGTTACGTATGACGCGACAATTGGTTACGGCGGACCACCCCTGTTTGACACGGATGCGGCATTCATTGATGTCGATATCAGCGCCGACGAAATGGGCAAAAACCGTTCCTTTGAGGTCGGCATCGTCGGGGATATGAAATCGGTATTGACAGAAATGATCAAGTCGGTAGATAAATATGACTTTCACAAACCCAGCGACTGGATTGAACGTTTGAATCTTGCCCGTGCAGAGCTTTTGCATCGGACATCTGCCGCTGAAAATTCCGACGCCGTTCCGGTGCACCCGCTGCGAATCTGCAAAGAGGTACGCGAACTTTTTGGCGATGACGCCACGATTTCCGTTGATGGCGGAGACACTGTGCTCTTTTCGTTAATGGCATTCAATCACTATCATCCAGCGCACTTCCTATCTACGGGTCCTATAGGCGGGATCGGTCAAGGCGTGCCGTTTTCGCTTGCCGGTAAGTTGGCTAGACCGGATAAACCGAGTGTCTTGATAACCGGCGACGGCGCCTTTGGTTATGGAATTATCGAATACGACATCGCACTCAAACACGGTCTGCCCATAATTACAATCGTCTTCAGCGATCAGGCATGGGGTATCGTTCGCCACCCGCAAATTGAACGATACGGCGTGGAGCGTGCCGTCGCTACAGACCTTCGGTCCGTAAGCTATGAGCGCGTTGCAGAAGCGCTTGGCTGCCACGGCGAACTTGTCACTACACCGGGTGAAATTCGTCCCGCATTGCAGCGAGCTGCGGATGCAGGTGTTCCGGCTGTGATAAACATCCCTACGATGTTCACCAGCGCAGATGCTTTCTACCCGCAGTAAACGGAAAGCGGCAGGTCTTGATTGCGTTTCGATGGCAGCGTCTTCCAGGGCTACGCGATGCAACCACACTACGCCGCTCGGCTTACGGAATCTACAGAATCCAAAACAACTTTGCTAACCACGGGGAATTTGTCCCTGATGATACCAGCGTCTGTTTTCTCTCATGCCGAGCACCCCGTTTTTTGCCACGTGCGCCAAAGGGGTTGAACCCATTCTGGCGAAGGAGCTGAAGGAGTTAGGGGTTCAAAACTTTAGAACCGCCAGCGGCGGTGCGCACTTTGAAGGTTCGATGGAAGCCATGTATCGAGCCAACCTTTGGCTCCGTACAGCGAATCGGGTGCTCATGCGGCTCGCCGTTTTTTCGTGCCCCACGCCTCAAGTCTTGTACCAAAATGTGCGTCAAATTCGTTGGCATGACTGGATTTCTGCGCAACAGACACTTGCCGTCGATTGCAACTGTCGGAATTCGGCAATCTCTCACTCCCACTTTGCTGCTCTGAAGATAAAGGATGCGATCGTTGATCAAATCCGTGATAGTACCGGGAGTCGTCCGAATGTAGACACGCAGGATCCTGATATCCGAGTCAATGCCCACATCACAAACGATTCCTGTGTTCTGAGCCTAGATTCCTCCGGAGTCGGCTTGCACATGCGAGGATACCGTCGTCAAGCAGCAGAAGCTCCGCTCCGGGAGACGTTGGCGGCAGCTATCGTTGAGTTGGCTGACTGGAACTCCGAAGGATTCTTTATCGACCCGATGTGCGGTTCCGGTACCATCCTGATTGAAGCCGCATTGAAGGCACTGAATTATGCGCCGGGGCTGCTTAGATCCGGACCAAAAACTTTTGGATTTCAGCGTTGGCGGGGATTCAACGAAACATGCTGGGCCGCGTTGGTTGACGAAGCCAAGGATCGGATTCGAGATGGAATTCCAGGCAGATTACTCGGATACGACATGTCGCGCCGGGCAATTAAAATTGCGAAGGGCAATATAACCATAGCCGGTTTATCACATTGTGTGCGGTTGGCAAAAGGCAACGTGTTGAAGTTGAATCCTTCCGGACACACCGGGACTATTGCGTGCAATCTGCCGTTCGGTGAACGGTCTGGCGACGTGGAAGCACTGGTGCCACTCTACAAAGGGTTTGGGGACATCCTCAAGCAACGATGTACCGGATACAAGGCGTACCTTTTCACTGGAAACCTGAAGTTGGCAAAATCTATCGGTCTACGTCCATCTCGCCGCATTATTCTCTACAACGGCCCGATTGAGTGTCGGCTTTTGGAGTACGAACTGTATTAGTAGATAGTCATCTCAAAGATATTGGTCGAGCATGTCCGAAGCAACTTCAACGGTTCACACGCACGTTTGACCAGAATGTAGATTCGGCAAAGCATGAGAAATGTCAACTCCATGGTATCGCAAAAATCGATGCTATTCACGGAGTCCGTAATCAGGGGGATGACACAACTCTGTATTCGTCACGGCGCTATCAACCTATCACAGGGAACACCCGGTTTTGAACCGCCCGACGAAGTGAAACAAGCGGCGATGTCTGCCTTACGCAACGGTTACAACCAATATAGCATTACATGGGGAGCGCCGAACCTGCGGAAAGCGATTGCCGAGAAGATGAGGACCTTCAACGGCATTCCGACCGACCCGGAATTGAACGTGACTGTCACTTGCGGCGCAACCGAGGGAATGATGTCGTCGATGTTGGCGATCATCAATCCCGGCGATGAGGTGATTGTTTTCGAGCCGTTTTATGAGAATTACGGACCCGATGTCATCATCTCTGGCGCAAAGCCACTCTACGTTCCGTTGCGAGGTACGAAAACCAAAGATGGCTCCGTGGGATTGGCTTATGACCTTGACGAACTACGTTCCGCTTTTAGTGACAACACGAAAGCCATTATCTTAAACACGCCGAATAATCCTCTCGGAAAGGTCTTTGGGCACGATGAACTTAAGGAAATTGCGGCGCTCTGCTGCGAGTTCGACTGTCTCGCCGTTACGGACGAGATATACGAACATCTGATTTACGACGATCAGTCGCATATAAGCATCGGTTCTTTCCCGGAAATGCGGGAACGGACCATAACCGTGTCGGGTTTGAGTAAGACATACTCAATGACAGGCTGGCGGCTGGGGTATGTTATCGCCCCGCAGTATTTGACAGATGCCATTCGAAAATTTCATGACTTTCTGACGGTTGGAGCTCCACACCCTTTGCAAGAGGCAGCTACAGCCGCTCTAAGGCTGGGCGCCGAATACTATCGCACCCTCGTCGAGGAATACGACACCAGACGGAAAACTTTTTTGCGGTTGTTGGTTGATGCGGGCTTCCACTGCTATCCTCCGGAAGGCGCGTACTACATCATGACAGAAATAGGCGACTTCGGTTTTGAAGATGATACGCGGTTTGCGCATTGGCTTGTCAAAGAGATTGGAGTTGGAGGCGTGCCCGGATCAAGTTTCTATAGCCGCCCGGAACTTGGTCGCACACAACTGAGGTTCATGTATAGTAAACCCGAATCGGTTTTGATTGAAGTCGGCGAAAAGCTGATGAAAATCCGTGAGAAGATATAATCTGTGTAAACAATTTTAGAGGTAATGCTGTCTGAAATATTGAGGTACATTTTTATTATTTTCTTGATGTTTTCACTTGAACGCGAGTAATGCATAGTATAAATTTCCGGTCCCAAGTTTTACACTGCTAAACCAAAAGGAGACTAAATGAGATACGTCAATATTTGTTCGCTCACAATCTTTTCACTTTTCTTGTTATTTGGATGGGTGCCCGACTCCGACGCGCGGGCTTTTAGGATAGCGAAACTTCCGGGCGGGGGACCTAACTTCGGATGTGCCGCTTGCCATGTCAACCCCGGCGGTGGTGGGGAACGAAACGCTTTCGGGCTAGATTACGCAGCGATAGCACTCGCTGCCGGCGATGTTTACACTGACGAGCTCGGTCAAAAGGATTCGGATGGCGACGGTTTTTCTAATGATGAAGAGTTCAACGCTGATCCGCCAACCGAACCGTGGAATCGTGATTCCCATCCGCCGAACGTGGCTGTGGAGCCATTAGGTAAAATGATCGCCATTTGGGCTAGGCTCAAGTTAGAACCGATTGGATTTTCTCGGAATTACGACTCCAGATCGGCGAGCACCGTTCTGGAACCATCAACGGCGCTAAAACCGGGTCCAAGACCAACTCACCAGAAGGGGGCCTCAGCGGTGACAGGAAAACCTGCCGCGATCAAGAATCAGCGGCAACCAGTAATCAAGCCATTGGTCGCAAGAAATAGGAAAACCCTTAAAGTTAGGCAGGATGCCGCCCGCGGATTACGCAAGGAATAAGCCACGATTGGCCATGCCCCGCCTGATCATTAAGCCGTGCAATTCTCCGACTTATCTCCGAAGACCAAAGTGCGCCATCTCCGCTGTGTGGACTTCAAGTAAGGGCAGAGGACAAGAGCCGATAAGCAACCAAAGCGTCGCACGGCGAGACGAAACTTAGATAGGAGCCTGTTTCTAGTGCATCCAAAGCCGAGATTAGCCGCGTCCTCGCGAGCCGCTGATTATCACACCACGAATCCGGTAATTGTAGAATAATTGTAGAAATGGAAAAGAATACAAACGTGAAATCTCTCTATCCCCAGATAGCACTGGTCACTTGGCTACTCGTGATTATCATTTCATCTGTTCATTCAGAAACCATCGACAATACTCACGGTCGGCAAACATTAAACTTGACGCTTGAAGAGAGCATCACACAGGCTCAAGAAAGCAATTTAAACATTCTTTCGCTCAAAGAGAAAGTAATAGTCGCCGAAAGCCAGGTCCGAGTTGCACGGGCGCGTCTATTACCACATGTGTCCGTAACCAGCAACTACACCTATTTTAAAGACTTGTCAAGGTCTGTCCTTGAATTCGGCAATGGTGGGTTTCCAACGTTTCCGAATGTGGACGGTATGGAACTAAACGGAGGGGACGGCTCTGACCAGTCCGTCATTGAGCTTGAATTCGGTGCGCACCACAATCTCCAGGCAACGCTCGGGTTGCGCCAACCTGTTTTTGCGTGGGGGCGTTATTTCTACGCTTATCAAGGGGCGCAACTGGATTTGGAAGCCGCAAAAAAAGAGTTGCAGTCGGGCACAAATCAACTTTCTCTGGACGTGTCGGAGGCGTTTCACGGCGTTCTCCTCGCGCAAGAATTCGAAAACGTAGCACAGCAAACCGTTTCCCTTGTGCAAGAACAAGTCAGCATGGCGCAGAAGCGATTTGATGCGGGCGCAGCCACAAACTTTGACGTGTTACGTGCCAAGGTGCAGTTGGCTAACACCACAACCCAACTGATTCAAGCTCGAAATCGCGTAGACGTTTCCCAGAATGCCTTCAAAAACCTGCTCAACATCGATCTTGCTGACGAGATTCATCTCAAGGGATGTTTCGAACTTCCAAAAGTGTTTGATCTCGAATTGGACGCCCTAATTCTATTAGGCAAGAAGAACCGCCCGGAGATCCAGCAACTTGAGTTCAGCGAGGCTGCCGGCCAGAAGCGCTTGAATGTCGCGAAAACCGGCAATCGTCCCGATCTTTCGCTGTTTTCAAACTACCAGGTCGACGACAACGAAAAGCTCACAAAGATGAACCGAATCTGGAACGTCGGAGTACAGGTCAATATCCCGATATTCGATGGTCTGGCGACTCGGGCAAGTGTGCAGCAGGCGAAATCCGGATTGGAGCAGGTGAAACTTGCCAAACACCAAAGGATTGATTTCGTAGAATTCGAGGTACGAACGGCTTATCTCAACCTCATACAGGCGAAGTCGTCAATTGATGTGCAGAAAGAGACGGTAGCCGAAGCTGAGGAGAGTATGCGAATAGCAAACCTGCGATACGACAACGGAATGCTTACCAGCGTTGAGTTGACTGACGCACAACTCGCCCTTGCACAAGCGGAAGTCAATCATCTTCAAGCGAGACACGACTATGTAGTGGAGTTTGCGCGGTTGGAACGGGCGGTGGGGCAACCGTTGAGGTGAACTCCGCTAGCACGACTTCGGTTGGAATTCGCAGAACTCGGACAAGAATCCAATTGATAATGAGGGACAACCATGGATTGGAACCGGGACATAGCGCATTATCCACACGACTCGTGTTAAGATTCGCGCCGCTCACCAATACAGTAGCATAATCCGTCGGGTGCGATGATAAAAAATAAAACGTAGGGCTCGTCAACTTGGTAGTCGGCCTCATCTCTGTCTAGGCCGTTAGCTTTTAACTCGCTGAAGGCGAGTTCTACGTCGTCGACTTCAAAGAAACAACCATCGTTTGAAGGATCGCCGCCATTCTCCGCCAAGCCAATCTGAATGCCATCCCTCGACAATACGGCAGATTTGTGAGGGGCATTTCGCTTCGCTTCCAGCTTAAATCCCATTACGGTTTCGTAAAAGGGAATCGCCTGCTCCAAATCCTCAACGGGAAGGTTCATGGCATCGTCCTGATATGGACTTGCCTTCTTGAAGAATGCCTTGGTACTCATGCGTTACTCCTTTCCTCCTCAGTAGCAACAAAATGGGGAGTTCTCGGACTTTTACAGTCGCATGATATTTATGCTACGTAACGAGCAAGTTTTCAGCGCCGTTACAAATGATGCCACTGTGAATGCTCGGTGAAGATTCCCCGACGACTGAAATCAACACCATTAAATTTAGTCCGAACAAACCTCCTGTGCTACAACATTAGGCCTAACCACCGGTATTGCTCTGCCTACCCCACTGAGTACAATTTTGTACAAGTCGGTGTTATCCATCACGCCTCCGATTCGCTCCGCATTCGCCCCCCAGCCGTAGACCGGAACGTTAGTCTCTGTGTGTCCGGGGGTTGACCACGTGACGGTTGGAAAATGTCCGGCGCCGTTGTTCTCCAAAACCTGCAGTCCACCGGTTTCGTGGTCGGCAGTGACAATGACAAGCGTATCGTTTCGTTTCTCACTCCAGTCCATAACGACTCTCAAAGTATTGGAAAACTCGATTGTTTCGCAGACATTGCGCTCAATATCGTTGGAATGTCCCGCATGATCTATTCTGCCCCCTTCGATCATTAGGAAGAATCCATCCGGGTTCCTAGCCAATATGTCCAAAGCGGTTGCCGCCATTTCCGAAAGATGAGGCAACTCGCCAAGTCCGTCATACTCGTAAGGGAGATTTGTGTCGCCGAACTGACCGGAAACCCACCCAAGGTTTTTCGTATCCAGTGTTAGCAAGCCCTGTCGATCTGTCACAACCGTGTAGTTGGCAGCTTCCGCCGCGGTGGCAGACATGCCGTTGCCTCCACCGCCGAACAACACGTTGGGTCGGGTATAGTTCAGGTAATTGCCTGCTATCTCCTCAAGATTGCCACGCGAGGGGTTGTGGGCGCCAAAGGCTGCCGGCGTCGCGTGCGTAATAAACGTCGTGGAGACCAACCCTGTGCTCTTGCCTTGATCTCTGAAGTACTCTAGGAGTGTGTACAACTCACGCCCATCGCCGGGTAACGCGGTGCTGAGAACACCGTTGTTGACCTTGAATCCGGTTGCCAGAGCGGTTGCGGCTGCGGCTGAGTCCGTCATGGATGAGTCCGCCGAGTGCGTTGTCACTTCACCTTGGTAAGGAAATGCTTCAAATGACAGCGTGCCCGCCGCGCCGTGCGCGTACATCCCGGCGGCTTTCACTTTCTCAAAACCCATTCCATCGCCGATGCAAAAGATTACATTTTTCAGCAGATTCGGCTTACTCCTCATTCGTCTCCCTTTCTAGTCTATCGGTTTCGCATAGTCTTACGTACAGTTTAACAGTTGGCAGCACACTCACACTCTTTTGGCCGGGGAATCTAACCGGAGGTATACGGTTCTAGTCGTATAAGCCGCGAAACGCCATCAAAGCCCGCATTGGTAACATATTGAAATCGTCCTGCCCGAAAAGCGTCAGCGTGCGAGAAATGAACGTGCCCGCAACAGATCGCGGCAATGTTATCACATGCTCCCTCTGTCAAATACTTGTGGAATTCCAATGTTGTTTCATTCGGGAGAAACTCCGGCGATTTTGCCCTCGTTTCGTCCGTCCAACCCTCTGTAGCCCCCATCATGATCGGAGATTTCCATCGCTCAAGAACAGGGTCCAGAAGGGAGCGAATAAAGATGGGGATGTGAATAAACAACAAGCAAGGCATACCGGTTTTCAGCTCTTCTTTGACGAAATCCATCTGCGCCATCGAGATTTGGTAATTGCTGTTATCAAGGGCGATTAGTTTGACACCGGTAATCTCCTTCGCTTGACATCGTGGATCTCCATCAATCAGCCCCTCAAAGCGAGGATAGTATTCGTCTCGGGTTGCGTCGTTCCAGTCCAGAAATGGAAAATGCCAATCATGATTCCCCAACGTATAGAGATATGGCGCGGAAAGCGTCGCCACGCCGTTTGCAATCGTGTCAATTGCCGCCCAAGATGGAAAATTGGTGATGTCTCCGGTAAAGATTGTCGCGTCAACCTCCGATTCATTGCTTCGGGCGAGCGCCTTAATGAAGTGCTCGTGTACGTCCGGACGCTTCGCTTTCTTCGACTTTATAATCTCTAACGCTTCAGGGTCACGTTCATCAGCGAGGTGTAAGTGCGAGTCGGTAATGTGCATTAGCGTTATCGACCGGCGCAACCCCTCAATCTGAATCACTGTTTCGGTCGGGTGTTCCGGATCGAGATGAATGATTTTCATGGTAGGCGCACTCCTAAAATTGAACGTCTGGCTCGCAATTTAGTCCCAGATTAATTCGGTAATTCCGTTTCCGTCAACGTCGATTATAGTGCGAATATGTTACAGAATAATGGTATTCCCGTATCTTTTTTGTGTCGGAATGTTCTGATTTAAGATCTCGATTTTTCTTCACATACTCGCCAAGAGATTCGCGTTGACCAGACAGCGAATCCGGGCTAAAATAGGCACTGTCATGCCTAGTATCCAAAGCCGTCTATCCGACGCCGCACCTGATTGATGTTTACGTAATGATAAACATGTTATAACACAACGCACAACACTAGGAGAGGATTCTTCGGAACGGTCTCGCCCAACTTTGTCGACTCGCATGCACAGCGTCACATCCTACCTACACCTGCTGAGAGGTTCCAGCCGTAACGCCCGTCTTTACTTTGTCACCGCCAGCTTAATCGGTTTCACGCTTGAAGGAATACATGTTCTCTTATTCAATTTGTATCTGCTGCGATTAGGTTACGGGCCAGAATTCATTGGATTAATTAACGGCATTGGCATGTGTGCATTCGCCATCTTCAGCTTGCCCGCCGGCAGGCTAACCCAGCGCTGGGGATGCCGCCGGACGATGCTAACGGGATTGGTCTTGGTCATCGTAGGATACGGATTGTTGCTTTTGGTCGAATTGGAACCCGGCTTAGGGCGCAACAGTTGGTTGATAGTTAGCTATATGGTCGCGGCTGTCGGCGCCGCGGTATATTTTGTCAACACGGCGCCGTTTTTAATGAATGCCACCAGTGGCAAAGAACGCAATCATGTCTTTTCGGTATACGCCGCAATCGGGTCGCTGGCCGGTTTTGCAGGTAACTTGGCGGGCGGCATACTTCCTACTTTCCTCAGCCTAGTTCTACGAGATTCACTATCACAACCCGCTCCTTACCGCTGGTCATTATTGATTGCCACGCTATTAATTCTACCGGCGATATTGTTCGTGCGCGCCATTACCCCCGACTCTCCTCCACAGCGGACATCCGAACTACATGTCGGGCGTGGGTCATCTCGCTTCTCCCTGATTCTGCTACTGAGTCTCATAAGGATGCTTACAATCACCAGTTTAGCAGTAGTGCACTTTTTCTTCAACGTCTACTTGGACGCGGGGCTGAAGGTGCCAATTACGCACATCGGCATTGTAATGGCTATTGGTAGACTCCTAGCTGCCCCGGCGGCATTGATTATGCCTCTTCTCACATCGCGCTGGGGAAATGGCGGCGCAGCGCTCTGGTCGTCGTTGGGGTCGGCAATCAGCCTAATTCCGTTGGCAGTCATCTTCCATTGGGGCGCCGCCAGCCTGGGATTTGTGGCTGTTATGGCGTTAGCCTCAATTCGGTACCCGACGTTCATGATTTATACGATGGAGGTAGTTTCGCCGGAACAGCGCGGCATAGCGTCCGGCGCTGGGGAGATGGCTGCTGGAGGCAGCTTCGCATTTATGGCGCTAAGCGGCGGTTTCCTTATCGCGGCGCTGGGCTACCACAGCCTTTTCCTCACGGGAGCCGTTCTCACGGGCATCGGCACGTTCATGTTCTGGCTCAATTTCAAAAATCAAGTCAGGTAATCTACCCGAGGCAGTTTGCCAAACGGCCGCGTACAGGATGCCTTCCGACCGGAACTACTCTTTTCGTTAACCGAGGTGAAGGACGATTTCTCCGTCTTCGACAGTAACGGGGTAAGTTTTGGCTCGGAGATGCGGATCATAGAGTGCCTTGCCTGTCCTCACGTCAAACTCCCACTGGTGCCATGGACACTTGAGGACTTCGCCCTCTCCTTCACGGTTAAGCTGGTACACGTCGGGTGAAGTTACGTGGGGCCGCAACCGTCCTTGGCAAAGAGGACCACCTTTGTGCGGACATAGGTTCTTCAGCGCGTAAAACTCACCTTTTACGTTGAACACCCCAATTCCACTCTTGCCGCCGACCGGTATAAGTTTCCTCTCACCGGGAGGTAGCTCTTTGGCTTTTCCAACGATGTAGCGACGCATGACCCCCTTTTCCCAATTCTGAGACCACAATATCGGCGGCAATCGCTGCAAATACATCTCCCATTACAATCGGAGTTTTACGCTTTTAGTCCGGCATATATGGGCACGTTCCCCAAGCCGTCCCACTGTCATCCTGCTGAAGCTTCCTGTCTCTCCGCCCACTCAATTTCACGATTGAATGCCATGCGGTCACTCCCCATCTCTAGCCGACTAGCGTAAAGCTCGCGAGCGTTTTCAGCAAAGACTCGTCGCTTGAGTTCGACGGAAATTCCGGGCAATAGGGTCTCGGGATTATCCCAGTCCCAATGAGGATAATCGCTCGCATAGACCAACACTTCGTCCGCATGCAGCCATTCGAGAAACTTTTTCAGGTCGGCGCGAGTTGGAGGCTGCTCCATCGGCTGCGTGCCGAAACGGATGTGTCCTCGGATGTATTCGCTCGGCAGCTTCTTGACCCAGGGAGTGTAATCGCGCACAGACTTCCAATCTGCATCCATGTGCCACATCAGCCCCGGCACCCAGAACGTGTCGTGCTCGATGAAGAGAAACTTCAAGCGTGGAAATCTCTCGAAAACTCCTTCGCATATCAAACTGACGACGTGAGCCATCGCAATCTGCGGTCGTGACATACGCATCTCAAGATAGTAGGAGGGGTAACCGGCAGCGGTCGGTGCGGCGGACACACCGGCCCCCTCAGCTCCGAAATGCACGCACACGGGGAGTCCGTGGTCTTCAGCGGCTTCGTAAATCGGGTGGTAAAACCGGTTGCCGAAAGGCATTCGTGCGCCTGCTGGCATGATTACTTCGAACACGCTGGGATTGCCGCCCAGCCGATGGATCTCCACCGCCGCCTGATGCGGGTCTGTCGGTGCAATTGCAATTGACGCCCTGAACCGTGAGTCAGCTTCAATCCACGTGTCCAACGTCCAATCGTTAAACGCACGGCACATCGCAGCCGCATAATCCGAGTTGGGGTGTACCGCTGCACCATAAACGGTGGCGCCTGTCAACCCCGCGATATCAATGCCGTATGCGTCGAGATGCGCCTGTCGAGTCTGCTCGATATTCGTTTGCGGGTCTTTACCCTCGTCTTCCCACAGTTCGGCGCGCCTGCCCTTTTGCGGCAAGTTCGTATCACCGACGCCGGGCATCATGGTGCCAAAGTCTTCGATATACTCCACATAATCCGTTGGAAGGTCGGATATAGGTCTTTGGCACTGGAAACCTCGTGGTGAACATCACAATCGATAATGTCTATAGCCGGACCGGTACGTTGCCGGGTTTTCATCCAAATCTCCTTCCATGTCAGTTGGCTCGCTGAAATCCGGGACAGAGATGTTATTTTATCATTATAAACGACTCTTGATCAATCCAAATCCTCGAACCAAATCACAGATATTTCTGTCAAAATTCTAATCGTGAAATCAGACACAAGACGACCCCCGATTTTTTCTGTACCTCGAGATTTTTATTGCGACCCCCATCTGGCTGTGTTAGGATAACCATTTATAAGATCGAAACCCTTATGCTTTCGCGTGTTGAACGAACGTGTAACGGCGATAGACTAGGTTGTTGGTTTGAAGTTCAAAATGACAGCAGGCAGGTGAATCATCCTTAAAGCACACAGTAGTTCGATCCAGCTTTGATACAAGAGACTCGGAACACCGACACTATTCGGAGAAAAGAATCGTATGAGCACACTGATTATTGCAGTGCTGAGTTTTGTGGGGTTTATTGCCGCATATCACACTTACGGCAAATGGTTGGCCAGAAAAATATTCGGTTTAGATCCGGACCAAACAGTGCCAAGTCAAGAATTGCGCGATGATGTCGACTACGTACCTACAAAGAAGGAAGTGATCTTCGGACACCATTTCACTAGTATTGCCGGGACGGGTCCGATCGTTGGACCAGCGATTGCGGTCTTCTGGGGATGGCTGCCGGCATTGCTCTGGGTGGTGCTCGGTTCAATTTTCATCGGAGCGGTACATGACTTTGGCGCATTGGTCGTGTCTCTCCGCAATCGCGGACAAACCGTGGGCGACATTGCCGGACGGATGATAACGCCGCGCGCAAAACTCCTATTCCTCATCATCTTATTCATGGCATTGGCTGTGGTCTTAGCCATCTTCGGTCTAGTTATCGCCATAATCTTCGCGCTTTACCCGGAATCGGTACTTTCGGTGTGGATAGAGATTCCGCTTGCGGTGGGCATCGGAGTCTGGATTTACCGGCGGGGCGGAAACATCTTGATACCCTCCATCGTTGCGCTCGGTATAATGTATCTTGGCATGGGTGTGGGTGCCTACCTGTTTCCCATCGATCTCTCGGCGTGGCTTGGAATCCCGCTACTTGGTCAGACATTCATGAATGCGGTGGTTATTTGGACCCTGATTCTGTTTGTCTACTGCTTTATCGCATCCGTACTTCCCGTTTGGACGCTGCTGCAGCCTCGCGATTTCATCAACAGCCACGAGTTGGTATTGGCGCTGGTGTTGCTTGTATTGGGTCTTGCAGTTGCCGGAGTCACGGGCGGCGCAGACCTATTTTCGTCCGCACCTGTCGTAGCGCCCGATATCCCTCCCGACGCTCCCCCGATCTGGCCCTTTCTTTTCATCACGATTGCTTGCGGCGCGATAAGCGGTTTTCATTGCATGGTGAGTTCCGGTACGTCGAGCAAGCAGGTTGCTTCGGAAAAGGATGCACAATACGTCGGCTACGGCGCGATGCTGCTTGAGGGGAGTCTCGCCGTAATCGTGATTATCGCCTGCTGCGCAGGAATCGGAATGGGATTGTTCCAGCGAAGCGGTACAGGGGCAAATTATAGCTTTCAACCCGTTCTCAATGCCGAAACCGGTCAACAGGTGATGCATCGAGAAGCATGGCGCAGCCGCTACGCCACGACTCGGACGGTTACTAACGCGAGCGGTGAAACAACGATTGAAGGCACTTGGCACACCCACACCCTGGCGCAGAAAGTAGGCGCTTTTATTGATGGATCTGCCAACTTTCTGTCCAGTCTCGGGATTCCACTAAAAATGAGCATTGCAATCATGGCGGTGCTCGTAGCGAGTTTTGCGGCAACAACCTTGGATACCGCGACCCGTCTACAGCGCTACGTCATCCAGGAGCTTGCACAAACTGCCAAAATTAAACCGTTAACTAATCGCTATGTGGCAACCGCGCTCGCACTAGCCGTAGGCGGCGCTGTGGCTCTTATGCCGGGACCAAAAGGACCCGGGAGCGGCGGGCTTATTCTATGGCCCCTATTCGGCGCAGTGAATCAGTTACTTGCCGGATTGGCGTTCATGGTGATCGTCTTCTATCTGCTAAGGCGAAATCGACCTATCTGGTTTGCCGTGCTCCCGATGGTAGCCATGTTGGTTATGCCGGCATGGGCAATGCTCTGGCAGATGTTTAACCCGAATGGCTGGTGGGCAAACGGGAATTACCTGTTGTTTGGATTTGGCTTGGCGGTTGAAGCGCTGCAAGTGTGGATGATTGCGGAGGGGCTGCTCATTTGGAAAAAAGCTCGCGGGAATTACCCGGAATTGCCACCTTTGGATGCCGCGGGCGCTCCCGCATACGCTCATTCGGCACAGGAAGGCGATTAGGCAGGTTTTCACATTCTTTGAACCGTCGCAATATCGAGCCGACCTAGAAATCCCGGGTACGGGAGGTTGCGATTCATCTCTTATACCCGCACAAAGTTCATTTCCGTTTTGCCGACAATATGCCTGTCGGACAACAACGCAACACGAGAAGTGCCAAGGCGCCGAAAACCAAGTAACGCAGGCTGCTAAATTGGATCGGTATCATCAGCCGTAGAACCTCGTTCGCAAGCCCGATGACTCCCGCTCCCAGTATTGCCCCCCTGATACTTCCCAACCCTCCGACGACCACCATACACCAAACTAAGATGGATTCCCAAGGGGCAAATGCGTCAGGGTTGATGTTGGCACGAAACTGCGCAAAAAACGCGCCGCCAATCGCGCCAATCGCCGCGCTGATTGCAAATGCCAAGAAACCGTGAGAATGACGCAGTTTCGGCTCAGCATTTTCTGCTGCATGCTCAAGCTTACCCGAGTCTGTCAACACCATTCGAGAACTGGTCAGACGATAAGCAACGAACACCGTGAGCACCAGAAGGCACAGAATGTGATAGTAGTGTTGCCAGTTATAGTAGAGTTCATGCCCCAAGATAGTCGGCGCGGGAATTCCGTACACTGTTCCGTCCGGCGCGCCAATGGCCTCGCCGCCATGTTTCACGACAGCGTAAAGCACTCCGGCAAATGCGAAGGTGGCAACAGCGAAATAAAGCCCTCTAAGCCACAGCGTGAGTGCCGTGCGTAACAGCCCCCACAGCGCGCCGTGGATGGCTGCCAGCACCAAAACTATCCAATAATTCCACCCCAATTTCGTCATCAATAGTCCCGCCGTATACCCGCCGATGAGATAGAATGCGGCAAAACCAACGTCCGGACGACGAAAACTCCCCATCACAATGTTTAAGCCGACAGCCAGTAACATATAGAGATACAGTTCCGTCAGCACTCGCAGCAGACTGCTGCTGCCGAACGGAAGCGGCACGTAAATCCCGCGCGTCGATAGCCATTGGAGAAAGAGATCCATCCCGTGGGTCAGCAATGGCAAAAGGATCGCAATGACCACAAAGATGGCTGTCTTGGGCGATAGTTTGTCTCGCATGGTAATAAGGAATCAATTGGAGGAAGGGTCGGGGCAGACACTATTCTCCACGATTTTGAAAACCCGCGTGGAGAAATACCAGCTTGGCTATATCCGCCCCAACGGAAGAATCCATCAACTCTTTTTGGGTCCAAGGTCCCGCAGTGAACTGCGACAAATGGACAGGCACTATCGCAGACGAGAACCACAATGTTGGCAGGTAAGGATTGCATCGGAGTTTCTTTCGCCGCATTGTGGGCAGTTCTACTCGCCGGCAAGCTTCTCCGGGGACATTTTTGGCAATTCGTGCAGCTTAACTACATACGTGTGTGCAGCCCTGTCACCAAGGCGCTGCTTCTTTTCACCAAAAATGAACACCCAGTCAATAAAGCCGAGTATTGCGAGTAGAAGGTTCCGGAGGAAGGACTGACCGAAAGTGCAAGGAGAGGCAGTTCTTGAATCAATTACCTTTGTTTGCACCGCCTTTTTGCCCAAGCTTTGACCATTCGTTAAGCCATCCTGAAAAAGCTCGTATAGAATAGCTCCAATTACCCCGAGAATGGTTAGAATGGCTATATCGGTCGGGAGGCCCGCCAAGAGGCCTATCACGAAAATAGCCACATATATCAATCCATCAAGGAACTGACCGACAATCCTATCTCATAGAGAAGCAAGTTCGAAACGCCTCCCTTGGACTTCGACGGTGCCCACAAGTAACCTCCCAACTTATATTAAACCGACTATTGAACTGGCTTCATTTCACCGGATGTGTAGCGTCCCCAATAGTCTCGCACTTTTTCCAGAACCCTAGGTGCCAGGATGATGCTTCCCACAATGTTCGGGAAAGCCATGCTGAGAATCAGAAGGTCTGAAAAATCAAGTACATCTGCCAACGTGTTGATTGCACCAAACAGGATGCAGCCTACGAAAATGACCCTGAAGACGATGACGGTTTTTAAGCCTATACCGTTGAAATGATCCAACAGATAAACCCAACCCCTCTCCCCGTAGTAACACCAAGAGATCATTGTAGAATAGGCGAAAAGCCCTATGCTGATCGTGAGAATGTAGGGGAACCAGCCAATAACACTCCCATATGCTGCCGTGGTCAGGGCGACGCCAGCTTTCTGGGGAATGTTAGGATCGATCCAAGCCCCGGTGATAATCACCACTATAGCTGTCATGGAGCATACAATGACAGTATCAATGAATGGACCAATCATGCCGATGATACCTTCCCGAACGGGTTCATCGGTCTTAGCCGCGGCATGAGCGATAGCAGCGCTGCCAAGTCCTGCTTCGTTGGAGAATGCGGCACGCCTGATACCCCAAACAAAGACTCCTACAAATCCGCCATAGAAAGCATTGTCGGTGAACGCCATACTGAAGATCAGAGCGATAGTTTCGGGAATCTTCGTGATATTTGTGAGGATTATGAAGAGCGACGCGACCACGTAAATGCCGCACATGCGCAGGGACAATCTTTGACGTTGCGGCGCCAATGCGTTTGATACCGCCGATAATAACAATTCCGACCAGCACCGCCATGGCGACACCAATAAGCCAGTTATAACTTTCAGGAATTCCGAAGGTACTCCTGAAGGCTTCGGCAGTTTGGTTAACCTGGAACATGTTTCCACCGCCGATTGCGCCACCCATAATCATTAGCCCGTACATCACGGCAAGAACTTTCCCGATAGGTTTCCAATAACCGCCCATCTGCTTCAGACCGAGATCGACATAATACATGGCGCCACCCGAAATCGAGCCATCACTGTTCACCTTGCGATACATCTGAGACATAACACAGGTGCAGAACTTTTCGCCCATGCCGAAGATAGCGGCAAAGATCATCCAGAACACCGCTCCGGGACCGCCCAACTGAATCGCGATAGCGACACCGGCGATATTTCCCAAGCCTACCGTTGCAGACAGTGCGCTCGTGAGTGCGCGGAAATGCGAAATCTCCCCGGTGTCCTCCGGTCTATCGAATTTGCCGCGGATCACGTCAATCGAATGTTTGAACCCTCGTATAGTAATCCAGCGATACCAGAAGGTAAAAAAGATCCCTCCAAGTATGAGGAGCATCACGAGAAATGGAACAGCGACGACTCTTTTCTTTGGGTTGCCGTCTTCATCGTAAACTGGCGATCCATCTCGATTGACTACATCTATCTGAACGGAGCCGAACGCAAGATCAAAAAACAGGACTGCTGCGACGACTTCATTCGCGCTGGAAAGGAGTGAGAGGTCTTCGTCCGAATCTGCTGCCCACGCGGGGGTCAAACTCGGTATTGTCAACAACAGTAAAGCCACAACTAACGCTTTAACAAAAGACGATGAACTACTGCTTTCCATATTCTTCCTCCTGCAATTTAGATTTTTCGCAGTTCAATAAAATTGCCAGCATAAACGATGGTGTTTATCGCTCATACTGGCAATGAAAAAGAGGGTTCGACGATTTTCGAACAATCTGAAAACTCCGGATAAAATAAGCCATATTGCCTCGCGGATGACATTCGGGAAATGCACCCTATTACGCTTCACTTCCCGCAATGTTAATCTCGGCCGTACACACTGAGGCAGGCATTAAAGAATTCACCCGGTGCGATGACTAGGGTCAAGTCATCTTTCTTCAAGGGCAACAACCTGCCGAAAATCAAACTCGAAATTAACTTTGCGGCGACTTCCTTCATTATCTGTAATTCGGACCTCGGGAACGACGACCCTCATATCTGTCGTGTCCATATCAAGCCGGTCAAACACTAGTAGCCCCATCCGCTTCGCCCCGGGAAAAAGCTTACTTCCGTCAAATATGCTGGCGCGCGTAAACATGCGGGTGTTATCCAATACACGCGTATCCGGATGGGCGTGGTACACGTGGAGCGGCGACCTATAGTAGGGATAGTAACGACGGGGATAAAACGGTCGTCGGAAGTAGTAGCGATACGGACTCCGATAGTACGAGCGCGGATAGGGGTAGTTGTACGCGTAGTCAATGTCGTAATAAATGGCTGCACGCGGGTGTTCGTCTTGGTACAGATCTTTGAAAAAATCGTAGGGTAGGGAACCGTACTGCTCGCCATGCTCATCAATCAGTATCGCAGTCTCGCCTACCTCCACACGCTTGTTGTCCGAGTTTCGGACAGTAATTTCAAAAACGGTGTACAGCGGTTCGACGTTTCCCCAACGACTCACTCCAATATAAGGGTTAATCTCCGGACGTTTTGTCAGCTCGAACAGTTCTACTTCGTCCAAAGGCTCCACCGTAATCTCCACGCCATGTTGCTCAGTTGTTAATGCTCCGGTACGCTCATCAACCTGTGTTCCCTCTCGTCCTACCACTGGCTCTATGTAGATATCAACGCGCGGCTTTGCAGCGCACGCCGCCAGAAAGCCTGCAATCAGGAAAAGGGGAATCGACTTCCAAAATTCTCGATACATCATCGTTTCACTCCTTTCTTGTTGGATTCAGAAGCGCTGGCACTGCTTCTGAAGGCTGCAAGGAGCAAATAAGATGCCACCATCGCTGCTTTCACTATTTGCGGAGCGATAGGTAGGAATTTAATCAAAAAATGTATTAACGGCGCGACAATTCTGTGTTAAATATGCGTCAACGAGCCGGATTTTTCCATCCGGATAACGGTTTCAAAGAAAATGCGAGCACAACTCATAGCGTAATTACTTGGTCCGGCGGATTACCGGAAAGCGCGCCATACAGATCCGGAAAACAGCCCACCTGAACGCCTTCTACAGTGCCAACAGTACGAATTTCTCCCGGCTCGGTTCGGCCCGTTCCCTCTGCATCGCACCATCTTGGCTCACCTTCAGCCAGATTGCGTTCCAAAGCGCACATATCACACATCATCAGGAGCATTCCACTCTCTTTGGCGACTTTCGCTAGCCGCTCTCCTATCGGATCGCCTTTTTTCAAAACAAAGTTGTTGTCATCGAAAAAGAACATTCCGACGACTTCAACACCGTGCGTACCGGCTTCAAGTTGAGGCAAAATCATCTGAGCCAATTTGTAACTTGCCGTTCTAGGCAGTGCGAATACATACGCTATTTTCATTGTTCGCTGTCCTTCGAGTTGCTAGGTATGCCTACACATCAAATTATACGTTCCAACAAAACCGTTGTTAGATTCTAAACGAAACTGCGCAGGGTGTCAAGCTGTTTTAGTGCGGCGATCAGGAGAAACGCATCTAATTGCAGATGAGGTCTCATGGTGGTAGGCCGTACGATTCATGTTGGGTTTCACTCAAATTTTGGCGCGTTCAAGCGAAATAGGCACTCGAAAACTGTTACAAGATTAGCGATTACTAACGAATTTCCGTTCAACCCAACCTACGAATCCCAAAATAGTGTCACAAACTTAGCCTGTTTTTCTTTCTTATGATGCAGAAAATTTAGATGCGTTTCCCCTGGTACGGTGATGCGCTTCCGCCAATCTCTTGATCTTATCGTCAATCGAAGACACATTCGACACTTAAATGACGTAAGTTGTCACCTTCGTTAAACAAGAGCACAGAAACCGAGTTTTTTCAACGTGGAATCACGAGATTGAAGAAATTTAGATTGATTTACCCATATATAAGCGAACCTCAATCCAAAAACTCGGTTTCTCAGTTAAGGGAAACTCAAACCCGTTATACTGATATCCAGCGTACGGATGCCAGCATTTTAGAACGTGAAGAGCGACTCAAGCGCTATGATGGTCTCCTCGGCGTCAATACGTTGCTTAAACTCCGCGAGTATTAACCAGTTATCCGTAACCGAATAGGAGGGACTGAGCGTGAACTCTGTTGAGGTAGAAGATTCGCCGCCCTCGTCCGCACTAGGAGGGGCGTGCCCGTGACCATCGTCTTCTTCATCCGCGTGGTCGCCACCCTCATCCAGATTGATACCGCTAAAGCGCAGAGTCACCCCGACGGGTGCGCCTATCATGTCCTCCAGCGAGATGTTCGCCATCCCCAAAAAGTGCATTCCGTTATCGCCTTCGTGGCCCCAGTTCTGCAACAGATCGATCTCACCGGCGAGCGTCAGCGGTCCCTGCGTGAATTGCGCCCATGCGTTCAATTCGCTTTGCGAATAGTCCTCTAGCTTGTCCATGGCATAACCGACCTTGGCGGTAATCTGCTCGGTTGGAGTTAGCGCCAACTGGGCTTCGATACCCGGATCCTTCAGATTCGTATCATTCACGTCCCACACCCCGGACAGGAGAGCAACATAAATCCCAAGTTGCTTTGTGGGATTTATATCAACTCCGATTCCGTTCTGATAACCGGGATAGGGAATCCCCTCGGAAAAGGAGTATTGATAGAGTCCCGTTGGCTCATCGGATTCAAATCCCATTGCACTGAGAAACCTGCCGGCTTTAATGCTCACACCGGACACGGTCGACTCGGGGAGCGCGTACGTGACATAGGCTTGCTCAAGCTTGATCCCCGTATTCCCGTGTTCACCAGGGCTGCTATGTACATCAACACGCCCGGTGACCGAACCTTGGTCAAGGTGGAAATCCAGCTCGAACTGGTCGAATGACAGGCCAATCTCCGTTTCATCACCGCCGCTTGTCGTGGTGCTCGACATGTCTAGGAAGCCCGAGATGGATAAATCATCGGTCAACTTAATCTCCGCTGATGCGGAGCCGAGGGAAAATGTAAACGTCAAGGCAACCAGAGCAACTAAACATCTGTAAGAATTTTCAGGATTTAGCATTGATGACTTAATCATCTGTTTCCTCCGTTTATTCTGCTAGTAAAGTTAAAGTAGAGTGAACTCCTCAGCGCTAACAAAATCTAGAGATTTTAATACGAAACTACTTGGATTAAGTTAACGCTAGTCGCCACACCAGCCAATTTCAAATATCATAATAAATCTTCCTTATGGTGTCAATAAATCAATTTCAATCTCCCCGTGATAAAACGGATTCAAGTGCTTCCTTGAACTCGTTCTCGCCTTCGTAGTCGTAGAACGGCACGCCGATCAAGCGGAATTTCTTATTGTTAAACTCCAATCGTCTGTCCTCAAATTCGGACGTAATTTCAGCGAGGAATGATTCCTTCCATTTATCGTGCTCCTTGAGGTGCGCTCCTTTCGGTTCGACAAAGAGTTGGTAGACGGACATCTCTCCGTTTTTCTCTCGCAGGAAGAGGGCAAAGTCGGGTTGGAAAGCACTCCCATCGGAGAAGCTATAAATGGCGAAATGTCCCTCGTTGCGCAGGAGGTAGATTTCGTCGCACTGTTCTTCTAGCTGAATGATGAACCTGTCAAGCATACGCACGAAGGCTTTTTCTTCGCTCGTGCCGTAGATGGTGTTGTTGGCGAACCAGTCCTTGGAGGAAACGAAGTGCTCAAATTGTGCGTCGTCTTCGGCACGGGTGTTGTTGGCGTCAAATTTCAGGACTTTGTCTTTGAATACCTCGCGCACCCAGCATCGCCGCTGGAATTCCTTAGTGCCTTCGTAATCCGTTGTTTGCTCGCGCACTTCGGATTCAATTTCGCTTAATAAGCCCGACACCGCGGCGCGTTTTTCGTCGGGGTTCTCGTCCAATCCGTACAGATTGCCTTCAAAAGTGATTTCCAAACCGCCGAGATAGGCTTCGGAAGTTATGAATTCGCGGATTGAAGTAAGATGGGGAAAATAGCGTTTGAGTGATGCGAAGGTGAAAAAGGGATTGCGGGCAATTGCGGCTTGGACTATGTTTCGCCCAAGATTTGTTATCTTCACATCTCTGCGATTCTCGTCGTGAACCACGGGCGTCTGACCATCCGCATCGAAGACGGCTTGTGCTTCGCCTTGACCTGTGGCGATCCGATGAACGTAGTTCCTTCGCGTGACACCCAAATCGTTAAACGAATTCACGTACCGGTAATCTTTGGGAAGGCGGTCGTTCAGCCAGATGACGCCGTATTTGTAGAAGTCGGTGCGCTTGAACGGTTGCTTGAGTTTCACCTCGCGGGTAACCTCTCTGCTGTCGATTACGCCTTCTTCGATTAGTGCGGTGCGAAGTTCCGAGATATAACGGGAATCGTTGATGCTGTGGTAATGCAACTCCTCAATGGCGCGGAGTTCGTGGTCAAGGTCTCCATCAAATTTTCGACGGTAACGCTCATCGTTGTCCGGGAGGACAAAGGGAAAATAGCGAGCGCCACGGCCAATGAGTTGGGCTTCGGATATTGTCGTTTTTCCGATTCTGTTACTTCCCGAATCGCGCGCTTCATAGCAGCGAACGATATCGAATAGGTTTAGCACATCCCAACCTTCGTTGAGTTTCTGGACGGCAAAGATTGCGCGAATACGGTTGTTTCGGTCTTCAAGGGTGTTGACCAGAATTTGATAGGTTTCTTTTTCGTTTTCATTATTGACCGAGAGGCAGTAGTCCTCTTGAAATTCCCATTTCAAACGTTCCGCCAACTCGTTGTTGCCGGTGCCCTCCGTGTCGAAGAATTCAAACGCGCGTTGAACAGCAGGAATGTTTGATTGACGGATTGCCTCCACGTGCTCAGCCGTGAGTTCATCAATCAGGCGATGAAAGTTGGCTTTGTTCTCTTTTGACTGTTCAATGGTACGATGCGCTTTGAAAAGGATTACCGGTTTGAGGTTAATTCGATATTCGTTCTTTGCCGCCACCTCGTGTTTGTATTGACTGAGAATAAGCGCCTGGAGGATGCGCCGGTTCAAATCGAAATCGGATTGGACGATGACGACATCTTTCGAAAAGCCATCGTTGCGGAATTGGAGCAGGTCGTAACGGTTGATAACCTTGTTCCTGTATTTCTCCACCATCGCGGGTGTTTCGTAGTCGTGGGTTGCGGTAAATTCCAGCAGCAGGTTGTCCCGGTTCTGGTGAAAGATGCGCTCGACGGTGTTCTCCCAACTGTCAAACAACTCTCTCTCGGATCTGGTGTTTACATTCATGTGATGGGATTCGTCGGCTATCAGGATGACGCGATGCTTTCGGAAGTCTTCGAAGGTGATAGCGTTCTCTCTTTGCGTCGTCAGGTCGGAGTGGAGTTTTTGGATGGTGGTGAAACAGATGTTGATGTCTTTGTCGTTGGCGCCTTCGAAGTTAGCGACCGGCGTCACGGAAACCTGATGGCTGCCGAAACGGATGGGGGCGTTGAACAGATATTTGGATGAGAGGGGATTGAGGAAGTTGTCCTTTGTCTTTTCGATGATGTTGGTGGAATTGACAAAGAAGAGGAAGTTGCGATAACCTTTGTCGTAGAGGTAGAGGATTAACCCCGCCATAATGAGGGTTTTGCCGCTGCCGGTTGCCATGTTGAAGAGAAGATGCAGGGGATGCTCTTTTCCCGGAAAGTCATTGTCCAGACAGTGAAAGAACCGGGCAAATGCCTCTTCTTGGTAGGAACGCCGGTCGAATTTGGGGTTAAGGTTCTCTCTGAGCCAATCGGGAATTTCGACGTTCAAGAATCCCAATTGAATCGCAGAGTTGAGGTCTTGATATAGGAAATTATCAGGCATTAATATCCAGTTTAGCGTAGATGTGTGGTTTATTTTCTAAATGGATAGCGCTTATGGGACGTTAGTGATTGTCTGAATCACAGATTACACGGATCAAAGGATTTCACGGATTATATTCGCCGGGACGGTTTTCTTGCTGTAAGTATGATGACGGCAAGTGCGAACGGACGGCATGCGGGGATCTCTATCAGGATTTGCTAGCAAAACTTTCTATCGCCTTGGGATTTCCTTAATCGGGATTGGGAAATCCCTCCCACAGAGGAGTGTCTCTCTCACAAATCGGGATTGGGAATGGGATCCTTATCGCCTTCGCTATCCGCTCAGTTGATCCTACTACGAACCGGGAAAATGGGCATCCGCAGCGGGTACGCCAAAAAAAGCAAAAAAGACCGTCTAAATTCATAAGGCTCGACCCCAGAAATCAATGGACTAAACAGTTGCTATGAATCTTTATGGGAACTCAATCGCAGTCATTATTCATTCGTTTGATCGGTCGCTATTCGCTTCCTTAATCGTTCGTTTACAGTGATGTTGTCGAGATTAGAGCGCACTCTTTCGACACGCTCTGAAATTGCGCTTGAAGCCTTACCGGGCGCGACTTGAAGCCATGCGCGACACACTTCACCAAAGTGCGCTAAAGTGCGCTCGTATATTTGACCCCACTTTTTTGGGGAGCACTTGGATAGAGGGTTAGAAAGTAATGATGCGTCTATAAATTTGCTGTGCTCAATATGTTTCGGCATTGGTAATTTTTCTATCTACGCAAGTTGCTACCTATTAGAAAGAAACCGAGTTTTTGGTTCGCGTTTGCTACACTATGGATAAATTGATCTCATTTTCGTCAATCTCATGCTTCCACGTGGAAAAAACTCGGTATCTGCGCTCTGTCGGACAAAAGCGCAGACTGATTCCGAAAAATCACGCCATTCCAGTCAATGACGGGGTATAAACTTGACGAAACTTGACGAAACCCGACACTTTTTCGCTTTTTTTTGACGATGGCGCCAATTCATCACATTGCGAACGCCGAGTTGAGTTAGTAGTGGTTCGCGTTTTTTGGCGTTAACAATGTATCTGCATTTGATTATACTATATACATGTTAAGTTATCAAGTTAAAAATTGACGAGTTGCGGGAAGCAAGGGAAATTTTCTTTCAGTGGTTATCAGGGCATAGCCAAATGGTAAGTGTTTAGTGGATCTCTAGCAGACTTTTTACAAGAGTTCTATTGCGCTCGCCATCCACTCGCTTGATCTCATTTGATCGCTCCTTATCCAGTCGCTTGATCCTCTCCCGCAAAGAGGTGCCTCTTCCACAGAGGAACGCTCCGCCTGCTGTCGATCAGGTTCACACAAATGCCAGACCAATTTTTTCTCTTTTTGGATCGAACTAAACAGTTACAATTTTTGCAACGCGAGACAACCGGTCAATCACCATAAAAGGACCGATTTAACGTCTTGTCGTTTTCGTTGATATCAAAGTCATGGTCGTCGATTTCGGAGAGGTGAATGTACAGTTGGTTTTTGTCGAGTTGTTCTGCCAAGCACTTCTTTTGTTTTTCCAATCCGTTCTCGGTAAGCCCAATTGCTTTGAACGCCTCTACCGCATCTTCCGGCGTTTTTGGATTGACATAGTAGTTCAGGAAAGAGTTTTCGGCGATTTCCACCCACAGTGCGACGAGTTCCTCGGATGATTGTGAGGCTTGGATTTTATCCATATAGGCTTCGTTGTATTGCATAAGTTCCCAGTAAATGAAATCATCTTGATTATTCAGTTCGATTACCTTCCTTACACGCTCTATCGTTACGGTTTCAACGTAGTGCATTTGTTCACAGATGATAAATTTTCGGTTGCCTCCGTCTTTGTTCAATTCTAACACGGCATGGGCGGTAGTCCCGCTTCCGCCGAAAAAATCTAAGACAATGGCGTCCTTGTCATTTGCTACGACGGAGTATAAGCAGTCGTAAACATTCCAGAGAGATTTTGGGAAGGCAAAATTACAATTGGGCACAAGTGCTTTAACGAGTTGTGTGCCATAGATATTGGCATCGTATCTGCTATCTTGCCAAACCGTGCGATGTACTTCGAAATCTTTGCCTATTTCAATTTGATAACCTGTGTTCGTCCGCTTAGCTCTCAGAAGATGCTTAACTTCATCGACACTTTGACGCGCATATCTCCATTTACGTTCAACCATATTGGCATCAATTGGATAAACAAAGTCCCTTTCCCCGTGAGAAACAGTTTGAGTCAGAGGATGTTCGTGGTCTTCAGCCACGTCGCCAAATCCTACAACCTCATCATTCTCAACGATAACCGGGTAAAAGCAATTCTTGGCATTTTCCCGTCTCGATTCTCCACCCCAATTCCTGAAGTTGGACCAAGTAATCTCATCAGACGGAATTCTCCGGTTTCCGATAACCTTTTTTCCTTGAGGAATGACGAAAAAGGCATACTCATGCGTGTATGAGAAATTTGTCCCCTGAACACCACGAGGGTTATGTACGATAGTAATACAGTGTATTTCATATTCGGCAAATAGTTCACTGAGCAGGACGCTGAGATAAGCTTGTTCGTTTTCGTCGATAGCAACTATGAGTACCCCATCCTTGGTAAGCAACTCCTTCGCTACTTCCAAGCGATTTTTCATGAATGTCAACCAACTCGAGTGATTAAAACTGTTGTTATAAGTAAATGTATTCGCTTGACTATCGGGGTTGTAGGGTGGATCGATGTAGATTAATTTGACCTGCCCACGAAACTGACCCTTGAGCGTGTGTAACGCTACGAGGTTGTTGCCTTTGATAACCAGGTTTTCGCGTATTACACCGTCCTCGTCGCGTCGAATCTCGCTTGGGTTCTCCTCACCTTCCGCCGTGTAGCGTTTCCAGTTGGTCAGCACCTTCGGGTCGAGGAGGCGGTTAATCTCGTCTTGCGCCAGAAGCTCATTGAAGAAAATTTCTGTGCGTTTTTCTTCCTCTCTTGTCTGTCCGCCCTCTAGGACGCAATCTTTGTAGGGCCAAACGAGAGACACCTCGCCGCGTTCGCGTAGGTATTTGTCGTCTATGTTCAAGCCGATTTTGTTGCGGAAGCGGGTGTAGGAGTTGGCGAGGAAATTTTTGCTGGACAGATAGTGAGTGAAGGCATGGACATTGAAGATCCAGTGTCCGTCGATTTCTTCAAAGAATTCAGCTTTGATTTCGTCGTCCGAGAGCAGCAACCGTACGAGGGCGTGGTCGAGTTGTCGCGCGCGGCGATGGATGGCGGCAGTAATGAGTTCGCCTTCCTCGTCTAGGAGGCTTTCGTCGGTTTTGAGGAGGTTGATTAGTTTTTGGTGGAAGTTATTTGGCATGATAGCGTCCTTCCAAGATTCGTCATTGATTACCTGTTCGAAGGCACTCAATGTGTGCTATGCGATGTTTCCATATCGATTTTCAATTGAGAGTTCTACAATAGCAATCCTTTTGGTGATCGTCTGAATCGAGGATTTTCGCAGGTTGAACTTCAACGGATTTAGCGGTTTATATTCGGGTAAAAGAGTATCCTATATTCAATGCGCTCAACTTCATCCGCCTGGTACCGCTTCCTTAAATTTTTGTTAGTATCTTCCACACTCGTCAATATTTTTTATCGGAGTCTATTGCGTGAGCCGTGTCCCGCACTCGTCTATGCTGAAAATCCGTGAGAAAATCAACGACCATTTCCAATTCTTCTGAGGAGAGTTATTCGATTAGCGCGATAGCTTGTTTTTGTCGCTCTTTCTTTTGCTGAACAATCCTCTAAGGCGTCAACAGGGCGACTATGTCTTCGGGCAAATTCGATCCATGTAAACTCTTGAAGTCGCCAGCGCGTGGGAATATTTTACGAAATGAAACGCTGATGTCATGTCCTTTGTCCTTAGCTGTTATCAGGTCGGCTTTGCCCTCTTTCCATTTCTCCAAGCGCAACCACACCATACCTCGAAAACAATAGGCGCTCGCATCGTCGGGGTTGAGCTTTATCGCTGTAGTATAGTCTTCGATAGTACGGTCATAATTTTTATTGCTGAGGTATGCGAGACCACGACTGGTATAACTCGGGGCGTAATTGGGTTCTAGTTCTATAGTTTTGGTAAAGTCTGCTATGGCAAGGTCATTCGCGCCTTTACTCTTATAGTTTAGGCCGCGATTGAAGTAAGCGTTGGCATTACTGGGATCAAGCAGTATGGCTTTGCTAAAAGTTTCAATGGCGCGCTCAAACTCGTTTATTCCTTGGTAACACCAGCCCTGTTTCACATAGGTTGTAGCGTCATACGGTGAATATTGTATCGCTGTAGTATAAAATCCAATTGCTCTCTGCAACTGGTCTTTTCGTTCTTCGATGGTCTGGTTTTCGTCCGCAGGGCTGTCTAATGCACGATCTGCAAAAATACGGGGATAAATCGCTTCTCTTGAAGAACGCAAATTTCTATGTCTGATAAATCCGTGAAGGTCGTTGTAGATGCTCTGGGTAGATATGTCTTGAAATTTCCGCAGATGAATTAGTATCCACTGTTTTAGGTTCGCCGCCACAGGAATAATGCTAATATCTTTGGAGTCAATAAAACCGTTGGGCGGGTGTGCAAAAATACTTTTCTGGGCAATGACGCGGTTCAGTGGATTTTGAGACTCATTGATTCGGTATTTTTTGTTAATCTCATCGGTTCTTTTCAGTAAGATAATCCTGCCATCTTTGTCATGAGATCCGTCGCATGCGAAGAAAAGGGCTATATGGTAGTCGGTGGTAAAGTCTAATAGATTGGTTGGACTTCCGAAGTGTTGGAGTTCCGTTAAGATTTCAAAGTATATTTTGGCGCCCTCGCGAATGTGGTTTCTGGCCTCTTCTAGTATTTCTTCCTCGACACGATCTAGATCAAATCGACCTGAGTCATATTCTTCGGCACAATCCGGTAGAGGGCCGAGGAGACTTTACCAAAGTAGGGTTCTTCTTCATAATGTTCAGGTTCGCCACGGTAGATATAGTTACCGTTAGCTGACCTCTCCACTATTTCGCGCGTGATCTCGGACAATTCGTCGAGATAGTAACTTTCGGGGACGGACACATCTGGAATACTCACGATCTTTCCTCGATAATGACATTTTTCGGCTACTTTTCCAAAACGCAAAGTGCCTCAAACACAAGATTGTACAGATGAAATTTATGCGATAGAATACACTGCTTAAAATCCGTGTAATCTGCGAAATCTGTTTAATCAGATCAACTGAACGAATAGTGAAGGCGATAGAGATCCCATTCAGACAGTTTTTCTAGCATTCTCGCAAAAATCTAAATCTCTCAGACATTTGTCTGAATCGCGGATTAAGGGATTCCTATCAATTAACTGAAATCAACCGAACCGACAGTAAGGGCGATACGCTTAGAGCGTGTCATCCAAAACGCCGCGGCCAATCAAATTCTTCCTGCGCCCCAAACGGCGAGCTTCGCCTTCCCAGTCGTCCGCAGTTGGTCCCGTATAATAACCAATGGTGCTAGTTTGAAATTTGGAGGTAAATAGGCATAACACTCCATTTTGGCTTTGTTTTGGTACAAAATATATCATGGTCATGAGACGATTTCCTCAATTCTACCGTTAATTTGAGTACCAGTAGTTATCAAATAACGGAAGGAAATCTAGACTCATGACCATAGAAGATTTTACCACAGAATTGTTTTGTTGTGTTGATGATAAACTCTCACAGCGCGGCAAGAATCGTAAGCATAGCCAAGCCAAACTCTATCCGTCCGAAGTGGTTACCATTGCCATGCTCTTTGCGCTCAAAGGCGTGAGCAATCGAGCCTTCTATCGCTGGATAGCAAACAATTTCAAACACGTATTCCCAAGATTACCCCATCGCACTCGATTGTTTCGCTTGTTTGAGGGGTATCGACATCTTATTGACGTGTTCATGGCAGAGCCTTCGCTCATCGGCGTAATTGACACTTACGGCATTGAATTGATTCACCCGCGTCGAGAAGGACGTTCTAAGCGTCAAATCGGACGCAAAGGTATTTCCAATCAACGATGGATTGTAGGTGGAAAACTTTGCCTGCTACACAATCACCTCGGGCTGATTGTCAATTGGGATTGCGACACTGCCAATGTATATGATGGAACTGCTTTTCAACACCTCGTTGATGGGGTCAATGACCAGATGGTTGTGTTTGCCGATGAAGGTTTTGCCAAAGCAGATTGGTTCCCTTCCAACTTGCGTCTGTGCCGACGTGGCGAGTGGAATTCTCGAATGCTGGTAGAGACGATTTTATCAATGTTGACGCTCGTTTGTCATTTTAAGAAAGTCATGCATCGTCGTTGGAGCTACTTCAAAACGCGAGTCGGCTTTACAATGGCTTTGTTTAATATCTTGGTGCAGTGGGACGGCCTGTCGATTGAAGATGATGGCTTTGTCCCTTTATCAATCGCTCAATTCAGCCTCTAAACTAGCACCATTGGTTAATATCTCTATCACCCTCCCTATTCGCCCTTGCTGAGTCAGTAACTTCTGGAGATATACTCGGCTTTAAGCCGGTCAAACAATTCGCGGTCTTCGTTGACTCGCTTTTCTACACATTCCCCCGAAACCCCGTAGAAATCGCCTATCTCTTCAAACGTCTGCCCGTCAACATCCTTCCTGACGATCTCCATCAATCGCCTGTCCTGGAAAGACTCTTGCCACTCCGCACACGCACTCCGCCTTTCTATCCACGGTTTGATGACGACCTCGTGGACTGCTTTATGGGTCTCCGTGATATAGGCGTAGATGCCAAATAGGAACACGCCGCCGATGATTATGACTTTCCTCCACCACTCCATTTCCGACCACCCTTTTGGGTTTTCTTGCACTCTTGTTTTTCCCTTAAGTTGGTGCGCTTCACTTAAGCGTTGCCAAACGATAGCCGTTCTTGTCCCAAGTGTTTACCACGGCGCTCCCGTATTCACTCACGCCCATAGCGGCTCGTCCGTTTGAATCACCCTTACCAGTAACAGCCACCAGTCCCCCTTGTTTACTGAGACCCATCATCGCCTGGGCCCTGCCGTGTTTTTCGAAGTCATGGACCGAAACGTATCCGCCGTTCTCGTTTACACCCATAGTCGCCGCCAGATGGTCCACTTCCGTGCGTGTCACGGAAACGCTCCCAACTTGTCCATCGTTGCGGATGTCCACCAATGCTGTGCCATCATCTCCAGATATCATAATGCTCCCGCCAGCTATAAGGGTCGCTCCCGAAGTGCCTTCCAAAACGCTGCCACGAACAATATCGCTCGGAAATTCGCTTTTTACATCAATCATGGCGTCAGATATTGTTGCTCTGCCGATTACGGATACTACTTCCAGCTCTTCACAGCTTATCTTCCCAAAGTTTGCATCCGCTCCGCTCTGCGCTCCGATTGGCATGACGTAACTAGCTGCCATGGCGAGAATGGCCCCCACAACACCGCCGATTACCGCGTACAAACTCTCTTTTCTTCGCATAATCATTTCCTTTCCTCGATGCTTTGTACAATCCGTGAAAACCTTTGAACTGTCAATACCTCTTATTATACGCATTTGTATAAGGTCCGCAATGAAACAAACACCGGCCTCTGCTTCCCCACTCCCAAGATCCCAGCCCTTCACTCTGTCCCGCCTGCGCCGTTATTTGTATCTGCAGGCAGCGCTTTCCTCCCATTGCCATCCCCCTTCTGTCCGGGCGCCTTCAACGCAAGCGTCAGTCGCTCAAGCACCGAAAGGAGTTCCTCCGCCTCACCGCCAATCATTTGCTTCCCTGGTGCCTTCAATGCAAGCGTCAATCGCTCCAATACGCCGACAATCTGTGTGCCAGAAAAATTCACCGGAATCGGCTGTTCAGCCACTGATAACCGCCGCAGGCTCTCCGTCGTCTTCGTCAACGAATTGGTCAACAACTGCAAATCCTTCGCGGAATGCGTTTTTGACTCCAACTCGCTGTTAATTCGATCGGCATGTTTGGCTAGCACTGCAATTTGCTCCTCCGGCGATGTAAACGGGATATCACTCACCGCCTGCCTGTGATTTTCCCGTGTTTCACGCCACAATTCACCGTACTTTCCTTCTGGCCATCGGGCTGTGCCGGGTTTCAGGTAAGATAGCCGGTGAACCAGGATTTCTTTAAGCTTTTTCCAACCCAGTGCATCCTCTAGTCCCAACCGATTCATTATCTCATCCCGATACATTAACTCCCAGACCGCATCGGAAGTGGATAGCCCTCGTGCATGACAGCGAACAACACGCTCGCGATGTGAATCCGATATGAAGTACCTTACACACTGACTTAACGCCTCACGGATCGTACTTTCAATTCTAACCGCGTCACCCTCGATCTCGTCTACTTCCTCCTCATTCAAATCCCCAAGATCGCCTCTTACGGTGATACCGGCTGCTTGTAGCGCATGACGCTGCACCCGTTCAATAACTCCTTCAACGAGTTCAAGACCCTTCAATTCCTTGAACAACTCGTTTAAATCCGACCATAATTCATCATCCCCCTTTTCCGGTAAATCCCCTTGCAACGCGTCACGAAGTGAAATCTTCGATCTTTCTGCAGCCATGGCCCCTCCTTATCAAGTCATAAGTGCATATATTGTATTAACATTGTATTACACATACCATATATTGTGCTTTCTGTTGCTGCCGACACTGGCCTCTGAGACTCGTGAGCATCGCCTAGATATAGTATGTCCCTTGTCATTGAAATACTACATATACTAACACTGTTGATTATCAGGCGCACAGAATGGATTGATACTTGCTAATACAGTTTCAGAGTATTACCCAACTTAAGAAGCCGCCGTAACCCGCTGAAGTCACGCCCTATGCGGGTTTCGCCGCTCTCTTGTATTGATGAGATAGCCGCGTTTACTCTGAAAATCCTGAGATTTCAAATTCTCTTTGAATAAAGGTTATCATCTAAGTTCGCGATTTGCAATTTATTGTTCGGTGTATTTCGGCTAAATTGATAATTACCGTTAGTGCCGCCGGCGTTCTCAATATTGCCGTAAAACAAAAAACCAAGTGACTTCTCTCGGCATCTTTGATATACTGAAAAATCTAGTGAAAGACAATCTGTCGGGGACCGAATGAACCACATACATAATGAAGTACAAACCCGATTCGGCAACAGTCCGGAATATTACGCCCTGAGTCCGGTTCACGCCGAAGGCGATACACTGGCAGTGATTGTTGAATTCGCACAGCCCACAGGAACCGAGCGAGTGTTGGACATCGCGACGGGAACTGGGTTTGCCGCCTTTGCCGTCGCTCCGAAAGTTGCTCACGTTACAGCAACCGATCTCACCTATGAGATGCTCGCCAAGGCGAGAGAGCTTGCAGCCGAGCGCGGTATGTCAAACGTCGATTTTCAGGTAGCGGCTGCGGAGGCACTGCCGTTTGCGTCGGGATCGTTCGACATCGTAACCTGCCGAATCGCGCCACACCACTTTCAAGATGTGCCCGCTTTTCTTTCGGAAGCCTATCGCGTGCTGCGACCTTCAGGTTCGTTCTGCATGATAGACACAGTCTGTCCCGAGTCGGAACGATTAATCCAATGGCAAAATCGGGTGGAAAAACTTCGGGATGCATCCCACGTTTGGGCGTACCCTCCTTCGCAGTGGCGGAAGATGATTGGTGAAACCGGATTCAAAATTGAAAGGGAATCCCAATCCAAGAACGCCGAGATTCAATTTTCATGGTGGACGCAGCGGGAGACCAAGTCGCCGGAGTTAGTGAGACAAATTCGGTCAGCCTTCAAGGGGCTGTCGGCGCAAGAGGGCGCGATTTATGACATCCGCCGCGACGGCGACGAGCTGTATTTCGCTTGGCCCATGTATAGCGTTCAAGCTAGAAAACCTGTTGAATAATCCGTCATGAAGGCTGAACTACAATAGAATCTTTTCCATGAGGTACGATTCGTGAGTGAACAGAATAGAGGTGAAGTCCGCGTGTACATTGGCACCTACACGCAGGGCGACAGTGAGGGAATTTACGTATACCGATTGAATGTGTCATCCGGTGAACTGGTATACGAGAGTAAAGCAACGGGTGTAGAGAGCCCTTCGTTCCTTGCGCTTCATCCCGAACATCGGTATCTGTACGCCGTCAACGCCGTTCGAGAGGTCGACGGAATACCGAATGGACGGGTGAGCGCATTCCGCATCGATTCCGATACTGGAGAGTTGACCTTCTTAAATCATCAACTTTCTGGCGGTCCCGGACCTTGTCATCTAAGTGTCGATTTCACCGGACGGTATGTTCTAGTCGCGAATTACGCGGGCGGCAGCGTGGCTATGCTTCCCATCAAGGCGGATGGAAGTCTTGGCGAAGCCTCCGATTTTGTTCAACATGTCGGATCGAGCGTTAACCCTGACAGACAGGAAGGTCCCCATGCACATTCCATCAACATCGATTCCGGCAACCGGTACGCATTCGCACCGGATCTCGGAATTGATAAAATCATGATTTACGAACTGGATATGACTCAAGGCAAGTTAAAGCCGAACAGCCAGCCGTGGGTTCAGGTACATGCCGGCGCCGGTCCCCGCCACTTTGATTTTCACCCCAACGGCAAATGGGCATACGCAATCAATGAGTTGGATTCCACCATGACAGCCTTTAATTATGATAGTTCCCGAGGTGCTCTCAACGAAATCGAATCGGTCCCCACTCTACCTGATGATTTTGATGGAACGAGCCATTGCGCCGATGTACACGTTTCTCCATCTGGGAAGTTTGTATACGGATCCAATCGCGGGCACGACAGCATTGTAATTTTCGCAATTGACGAGCAAACCGGGCAGCTTACGCTTGTCGGACATGAGTCAACACAGGGTGAGATTCCGCGTAACTTTGCCATTGACCCTACAGGAACGCTCTTACTAGCGGCAAACCAGATGAGCGATACTGTCGTAACATTTTGGATTGACGCGGAAACAGGCGAACTTAATCCAACCGGGCACATAGCCGAAGTTCCTACGCCGGTATGCTTAAAGCCAATTGTTATTTCTAGCAGTTAATACCGGTATACATAGAGTCAAGAATCACTGAGATCGGAGGAAGGGATTATGGTTGGACCGGTGCCGAGCGTTTCGCGTTCCGTGGAAACTTATAATCGAGCAGGCGAATTAATTCCAGGATGGACGCAACTTATCAGTCGACGCGCCAGCCAATTCGCCTACGGCGTCAGTCCTATCTATGCGAGAAGCGCCAAGGGCGCCCGATTCATCGACCTTGATGGAGCCGAGTATATTGACTGGGCCAACGCCGTCGGTGCAATCATACTGGGACACGCCGATGATGTAGTAGATTCTGCCGTAAAGTCTCAAATCGACCGTGGCAGCATCTATACCATGTCAAATCCGCTGGAGGTAACCTTGGCAGAGGAATTGAATGACACTATTCCATCCTCGGAGATGGTGCGATATACGAAGGGCGGCGGGGAAGCGTGCGCGGTTGCGGCGCGCATTGCTCGCGGAACAACAGGACGTGACAAAATCCTGTTTTGCGGCTATCACGGTTGGCACGATTGGTATCAAGCCGCGAACCACCTCGTAGATCCGGAGAGCGGCGAATACCCATTCGCCGGGATTGAACCTATCGGCGTACCGAAAGTGTTAGCGGACACGGTCGCCCCCTTTACCTACGGCGATTTGGAAGGCTTGGAGGAATTATTGGAGGTGAATCGTGGGGAAGTGGCGGCGATTATGATGGAACCTCTGCGATCCGAATTCCCAGCGCCGGGCTACCTCAGCGCGGTCAAGACGTTAGCACGCAATCACGATGCGATACTCATTTTCGACGAGGTTTCCTGTGGCTGGAGACTCTCTATTGGCGGTGTGCAAAAGCATCTGGGAATAACGCCGGACATGACGGTTGTTGCCAAAGCCATGTCAAACGGCTATCCTATGGGAGCCGTCGTTGGTTCCCGGGAAGTGATGGAACCTGCGAGCCGCATGTTTGTCTCAAGCTCCTATTGGAGTGATAACATCGGACTCGTTGCGGCATTGACAACCATTCGGGAGTTAAAGCGGCGAGATTCGGAAGCTCGGTTCCGGGAGATTGGCGAGAAACTGCGAGCCGGATTGACCGATGCCATTGTAACCTCCGGACTTGCCGGCGCTTGTACCGGCTTGCCTACTCACCCGGTGCTGGCAATTGAACTTCCGGACGAGACTTTACGCCGAAAGGTGAACACGCTGTTCATCCAAGAAATGGCGAAACGCCGCATCCACTGCCCTACGAGTTTCGTCCTAACTCTCGCGCATACGGACGTGGAGATTCAGCAGACGACAGAAGCCGCGACAGAAGCTTTACGCGTAATTAAACGCGGATTAGATGCGGGCAACGTGGATAGCCTTTTAGAATGCGAAATCAAGCAGGATCCGTTTAGACGGCAAGTGAGGTGAATTAGGGTTGAAGGTACTTTTTCGGAGATACCGTTGGTTGTTACCTAATATCCTACTCTCCGCACCCATTTTAGGGGTTTACAGAATTTATTGAAATCCTATAAATCCGTGTGGTTACTGAATTTTTCAATTCTTGGAAATCCAATTGAGGATTATTTACACGCCAAGCCCCAGAGGAGCGATAGGTGTATAGCAGCATCAGACAGCCCTCCATCAAAGCCCCAGCGGGGCGACAGGTGAATTATGTATGGGGTATATCAACCGAATTAAAAAGGATGCTGAGTTGTTGCCTGTTAGCGTTTTCGATTGAAGCGTAGTCCAAGTGTCGCCCCTCTGGGGCTTGAGTGTGTGGCCAACTCACATTTCTATACACCTGTCGCCCCGCTGGGGCTAAAAACTTGTAGAATGTTATTTATGATTCAAATACAAGGTGTGCTAGTGCCATGATTACCAGAGAAGAAAATCATAAATATTCCTAAATGCCCCTCATGAGGTGCGGAGTGTTGGTAATATTACTATTATGATTTTCCGAAAAATCATCACCTTGAATCTATAGTATCGGCAACTCTCGCAGTAGTAACGATTGGAGACATAAATGGACACCGATGAACGACATCTAATGGATTTGCTCAGCCTGAAGGACAGGGTTGCCATCGTAACGGGAGCATGTGGTTGGCTCGGCACTGCCATGAGTCGAGGGCTTGCAGAGGCTGGCGCCCGCCTCGTCGTCACGAGCCGGGAGTCCGCGCTTGCCGAAGAATTCGCAAAAACACTCCCCGGCGAAGGTCATGTCGGGCTCGGATTCAGCCAAGCTGAGACGGATACCATCCCTGATTTTGTTTCCCAAGTGGATGAGCGGATGGGCAAAATTGACGTGCTCGTGAACAACGCCTATGGTGCCACCGCGCCGGAGATTGACACTGCGACCGCCGACGATTTCGATTACGCCTATCACGTTGGTGTAACGGGATATTTCATACTTGCCCGCGATGTGATGCTGCACATGCGCCAGCGCCAAGCGCCGGGATCGATAATCAACATCGGGAGCATGTACGGTGTTATAGGAAGTTACCCGTCATTGTACGAAGGGCTGCTCCTCAACAGCGCTCCAAATTACCATGCCCTAAAGGGGGGTCTGGTGCACTTGACGCGGCATTTGGCGGCTTATTGGGCGAAGTACAATATTCGCGTCAATACACTCAGCCCGGGGCCATTCCCAAAGCCGGCGATGATAGCAAAAGCAGAAGGGTTCGTTGATCGGCTTGCGGAAAAAGTACCGCTCGGACGCATGGGCAGACCGGATGAGTTGAAGGGAATCGTGGTACTTCTGGCAAGCGATGCCGGCAGCTACATTACCGGGCAGAACTACCTGGTGGATGGCGGGTGGACGGCATGGTAATTGTCACTGAAGTCATGTAATGTGGCAAATAATGAAGCCGTTACCGTGTATCTGTACCACGTTCGACGATAGTTTGGAATAATGCTTCACCGCGAAAACACATCAACATTTAGAGATTATACGCTATCCTTGGGAAGGATGAGCCTGTGGGATCTATCTGATTACAGGGACTTTGACCAAGAAATTTGGGACAGAGAACTTGATGAATTTCTGCCTGCTGTAATCTTTGACATGCACACGCCTTTGGTCAGAGGCACACAAGGGTACGGCGGACGATGCCCGCTAAGGAGAATCTGATGAAGAAGCCTCGATTGATTTATTACAACGATGCACACCATTTTCACGGCAAGCGGATAGAACCCCCTGCTTCAATCCACATGCTGCAATGGCCCGTAGACGAAGTCCTTGGCACAGGCGTGGACCTTTTGGTGCTCGGGCTTGGCTACGCTGATGTCTACTTCCACAATAGCAAAGTTGGACGGGTGGTAGGACAAATGAAGGAGGTGTGGGAAAACTACATCGACTGGCGGATTATGCGCATGGTTGCGGAAGCTGAAAAGTTGGGAACTGACCAGGTACGCGAGGTGATAAAGCGCGGCACCCAAATGGGGCTTACCGTATTTCCGTCACTGAAGCTTCAGGCAAGTAATCTGCCTGGGAGCGAGCGATGCGGCTTACTGAAATGGGAGCACGGCGCAGAGGTTTGTATCGGCGAGGAGGGACGCGCGGAGTGGTGCTACGACTTTGCCCATGAACTCGTTAGGCTAGACAAACTTGCGGTGCTGCGAGAGATGTTAGAGGACTATGAGGCGGACGGCATTGAACTCGATTTCATGTTTGATCCTTTCTACTTCAAACAGTCAGAAATCGAAAACAACATCCCGTTAATGAACAGTTTCATGGGCGAAATCCGAGAGATGGCATCGCAGATCGGTAACCAACAGGACAGGCAAATTCCGATCATGGCGCGTGTATGCCTTAACAGAGAGGATAATCTCAGAATTGGGCTTGATGTGGAAACCTGGATCCGGGAGGGAAGTATCGATTTCGTCGTCGGTCAGGACGAGGTTGTCCTGACCGAAACACAGCCGAAGCCTCGCTGGCTCCCCGACGCCGCAAATGCAGTCGGTGGTGCCGCGTATTACCGTCCTCCAAGGCGCGTTTATGACGAGCGGGTTGGCATGCCAAGTATTGAGATGTACAACGCGTTGGCGCAGACTCTGCATTGGGATGGATGGGCCGGCATGTATGACGGATATTTGTCTTGGCCATTCAGCGAACGAGAGTACCAGATTTTGCGCGAAGTGGCCTACCCCGAAGTCCATGCGCGAAGTCCCAAGCGATATCTACTTCAGCCACGAGAGGGAGAGGAGGGCGCACCTACAACAACACCAAAGCGGCAATTACCGGTCCCCCTTGCCGAAGGAAGAACCGAAACACTCAACATCTGGGTTGCTGATGACATTGAGAGCGCAAAGCAGGACGGAGAGATGAGAAAGCCTATACTCACCGTTCGTTTCTCTTTTTTCTGCATAAAAGACGAGATCGAACTCCGTTTCAACGGCAGAGTGTTACCATGGGAGGATGCCGAGATTACCGACGAACGGACTTTGACAATGCAAGTCAATCTCCCGGGATATATGCATATTCAGGCACCGCTGGGAATGTCCGCGCATTGGTTCCGATATAAGCTGGAGCTGGAGGACCTCAAAAGGGGCAACAATACGCTTGAAATTGAGACCCAAAAGTTTGATACGAAGGCGGGGTTTAAGCGCAGCGTCAACGGAGTCGAGATACAAACGCGATACAAAGATTTCGTTCGTCCAGAAGGGCTAGAACTGGAGAGCATCCCACCCAAAGTGTAAAAACATAGGATAGTGAATTTTTTCTAATTTCTCCTCCGGTGCGTCCAGAATGTGGTGTTGTTATACTGCGCCTGCCACCGCAACGGCTAATGCACTCATAGCGTTCACGAGTCGGACGGTCAGCAAAGGTTTGGAGATACAAACTGAGTGCAGCATAGTCATAAGGAGTTCACATCGGTCTGACTATGACAATTCTCCTCCAGATTTTTAGGATGAATCCTAGACTACAAGGAAAATCCTGATGGCAGAAACACAATCATTCTTGGCATTCGATCTCGGCGCCGAAAGCGGGCGAGGCGTGCTCGGACGATTCGATGGCGAGAAAATCGCGTTGGAAGAACTGCATCGGTTCCCCAACGGCGGCGTGCATGTGTTGGATAGCCTTCACTGGGATGTGCTGGGCCTGTGGAGCGAAATGAATAATGCCCTCTCGCTCTGCGCACGCCGAAAGGATGAACTCAAGGGGATCGGGGTTGACACGTGGGGCGTTGATTTCGCGCTTATCGGAAAAGACGATTCGCTCTTGGGACTTCCGTACCACTACCGCGATTTGCGGACGGACGGAATGTTGGATAAAGCGTTCGATCGTCTTTCGCGGGAAGAAATTTTCGCGCACAGCGGCGCGCAGTTTATGCCAATAAATACGCTCTATCAGTTGTACTCTATGGTGATTCGCGATTCGCCGCTGCTGAAACTCGCCGACGCACTCTTGATGTTACCTGACCTGTTCAATTTTTGGCTGACCGGACGGGTGGTGTGCGAATTTACGAACGCAACTACAACGCAATTTTATGACCCGCGCCAAAAATGTTGGTCACGAGAGATATGCAGCGCATTTGACATACCGTATCACCTTCTTCCGGAAGTCGTTCAACCCGGCACACAAATTGGGACGCTCCGCCCCTCCGTGTCAGATGAAACCGGGTTGGGTGAAATACCAGTGATCGCCCCAGGGAGTCACGACACAGCCTCCGCTGTTGCAGCGGTGCCGGCGCAGACTGAAAATTGGGCTTACATCAGTTCCGGCACGTGGTCACTGATGGGAATTGAAGCCCCCAATCCGATAATTTCCGATCAGGTACTTAGTCTGAATTTCACCAACGAGGGTGGAGTAGCGGACACCATCCGGTTTCTGAAGAATGTCATGGGGTTGTGGCTGCTTCAAGAATGTCGTCGAACATGGGCGCGGCGAGGCCGAGAGATGTCCTACGATCAGCTCATGCAGCTTGCCGGGGATGCCGCGCCTTTCAAAACGTTGGTTGAGCCGGATGATGAAGCCTTCCTGAGCGCCGGTGACATGCCGTCGCGTATCATCGAGTATTGCAAGCGCACCGGACAAACACCTCCAAAAGATGAAGGCGAAATCGTTAGATGCATACTGGAGAGCCTCGCACTAAAGTACCGATGGGTCACGGAAAAACTTGGGCTTGTCAGTGGAAGCCCAATCGATGTTATCCATATCGTCGGTGGTGGTGCCAAGAACAGGCTGTTGTGCCAATTTGCTGCCAATGCAACGGGTGTGCCGGTGGTAGCCGGACCTACGGAAGCGACTGCGGTCGGCAATATCATGGTACAGGCTATTTCGACGGGGTTAATCGACTCGATTTCCGACGCACGCGCAATCATCCGTCGGTCATTCGAATTGGAGACTTACGAACCGGAAGATTCGGAACAGTGGGATAGCGCTTATGAGCGATTTCTTGCTGTGAGCGGTTTGAGTTGATACCTAATTGGGTGAGGTGTTGATTCAAAGTTCGATAAATCTAAGCCAATATGGACCAACCGGAGTCCAAGATCGAGACGATTCAATAAGACAATATGGACAAGATCAGGCTTGCCATAGTCGGCTGCGGCGGCATGGGCACTCGGCATCTTTACGGGCTGCGGGAACTCTCGCAAACGCCGTTCTGTAATGTCGAATTGGTCGCACTCTGTGATGTTCGGCGCGAGAATGCCGAACTTGCCGCCTCGGAAGCCGAGAGTCTTTTGGGGGTTCGACCTTTAATTTTCACGGATTTGGCGGAGATGGTACGTCAAGTACCCGACTTGGCGGCGGTCGATGTTGTGACCGATCCCTCGGTGCACCACAGTGTTGCCTGCGACGCCATGGACCTCGGTCTGCATGTCATGGTCGAGAAACCGATGGCGATTACCGTCAAAGCCTGCCGGAAAATGATTGAAGCCTCCGAACGGAATAACCGCCTGCTGTCAATCGCCGAGAACTACCGCCGGGACGTTTCCGCACGATTAGTGCGGTATCTCTTGGAGACGAACGAAATAGGCGAGCCTTACTTGGGTTTGTTTCACACGCTAAGCCCGAGTGACGCCATTTTCATCACGCCGTGGCGGCACCTCAAGTTGAGCGGAGGTCCCATCATTGACCTGGGCGTTCACTTTACCGACATGATTCGTTATCAACTGGGAGATGTCGAAGAGGTCTATGGGAATGTAAGACTGGTCGAGCCGACAAGAAGGAAGCCGGAGAGAATACACGACACGTACACATTCTACCGAAATCGGTTCGAAGCGATGGAGACCGAAGTTCCGGCAACCGCGGAAGATACGTCAGTCGCAATCTTCCAAATGGAGAGCGGGGCGACCGTCAACTGGATTGTCGGGCTCGGCGGGCACGGGAGTTGCGGCGGTGAGCGGATCTTGGGAACAAGCGGAAGCATTGAAGGATTTGGAACTCGTGGCGGCAGAATCAGCCTGAAACGGAGATCGGAGGCGGAGAAAAGCTTTGAAGAGATTTTGGAAACGACTGACGGTTTCACGTTAGAGCCGTTGGCGGGGCACTTCTTCCCATCACGGATTGCCGCCAGCGATAACGCGGTCGATTGGAAACTGATTGCGCTGGAGTATTACGAACTGGCAGAGGCAATCCTTCATGGACGCCGCATAGAGGTAGATGGAATTTCGGGAATGAAGGATGTCGCCGCAGTTTACGCCATCTTCGAGTCTTCCAAGTTGGGACGCGTTGTGAAAATGAGCGAGGTTGAATCCTGTCAGGTTTACGACTATCAGTCGGAAATTGACGAAGCCTTAGGAATCGACTAACGGGAATTCGAGAAGACCGCTTAACGATGCTCAAGAGATAATTATCATGGAATATCGTAGCTTCGGGCAAACTGACATGAAACTGAGCGCCATCGCTTTGGGCGGATTGCTTGCGCACTACGAAGGCGTGCACGGCCATCCACCACCCGACGAGAAACGGCGAATATACCTCCGCTCGGCGGAATTGGGAATTAATCTGTTTGATATGGGTTACGGCGACGAAGTGCATATCCCGAAGGAACTGAAAGGGGCCAGCGAGGATCGTTACTTTTCCTTCAAAGTGGGGGCACCGCGAGCCGAAGACTTGGAGGGATTAATCGACGCACAGTTAAAGAACCTCCACCGCGAGGCAATCGACATTCTCCGAGTGCATCACTCCGCCTTCACAAGGGACGAGCAACTTGCGGAACGCATACGTGAGTTGAAATGCGCCGGCAAGGTGAGATCGCTCTGCCTGATTCGCCATCATCGCGCGGATCAAGAAGCCTACGCCGAACGAGGTTCGGAACCGGAAGCGGATGCCGACTTGGTCATTTACAACTACGTTTGCCGTTGGCAAGCACCGGGAATCGAACTTTCGGCAAAAGCAGGCAAAGGGGTGCTCATCATGAAAGCGCTTGGCAGCCAGTGGTTAAGCTGGGAAGACAAAACGCGCACCGACTGGGGTAAAGCCCCCAAAGAAACCATCGTCAAACTTTCTGCACGCGGCGAGGCGATGCGCAACGACTTAGAGCTTGCTTATCCCATCATTGCCGGTCCCTGGCATGAACTGGCCGATTCGGGAGAGGAGATTCCTAGGACAGAGCGGGCGGTGCAGTGGGTGTTGAAGAATAGGGACGTCAGCAGCGTTTTGGTGGCATTCGCGAGTGCCGCAGAGGTAGAGCAGGCCTTACGCGTTGCGTAGCGATGTTGAGGTTAGGTCGGTGATCGGGTACCCGGTTCGGTTTGTAGTGGCGCAATTTATTAGGTGTCTTTTTTCTTACAATCTTAAATCGTCAGATCGCAAGCAAGTTTGTGTGAATGTGGACCTGAAAAGCTATAAAGTAAATCACCAAAAAGAAAGTTAGATGTGTGCATCATGGGCGCTCACGAATAAGAGGTTGCAAGCATGGCAAAAACGTACAGAGTAGGAGTTGTCGGGTGCGGCGGAATGGGACGTTCCCATACGGGCGCATGGACAGATCATCCGGCGGCAGAGGTGGTTGCCGCCGCGGATATCAGCGAAACACAATTACAGAATCTTGCTGAACAGTTCTCGATTCCGGAGGTCTTTACCGACTATAACGAGATGTTCGCGAAGATGGATCTTGATATCGTGAGCATCCCGACGTGGCAGGGAGTTCGGGCGGAAATCACCGTAGCGGCGGCTAATGCCGGAATTAAGGGCATCATCGGCGAGAAGCCGATGGCTGCATCCATGGGCGGCGCCAACGATATGATTGAAGCCTGTGAAAGGAATGGCGCCAAGCTGGTCATTGGGCATCAGGGCAGGTTCGACGCAACCAACACGGAAATCCGTAGATTAGTCGCCGACGGTGCAATCGGAGAGCCTACGATGGTCTACACGCGTGCCAAGCCCATGGCGGGGTTACTCAATACCGGTACGCACGCGCTAGACGGATGGCGTTATATGCTGTCCGATCCGGAAACACTCTGGGTCATCGGACAAACAGGGCGAGAGAGCGATAGATGGGAACGCCGCAGCCGTTGCGAAGACCTGTGCATGGGATTGGTTTGCTTTGAAGGAGGTACCCGCGGCATTTACGAGGGCGACCTGCCGGAACCAGTAGTGCAGATGCCGCGCATCTACGGCACGGACGGCCAAATCTCAACTGGCGAAAAAGGTGTCATCCTACTTCAAAATTCCAAGGCGAGCGGATGGCAAGAAATTCAACCGGGGCCGGCGGAAACAAACCAATATCAAGAAATGTTGGATTGGATGGAGGGTCGGATTCCCGAACATCGCAGTACCGGGCGGCAAGCGCGATATACCCTAGAAATCATGATGGCGATTTACGAGTCGCTGCGAATCAAGAACGTCGTCACCATGCCACTGGAAACAAGGGAGTCGCCTCTTGAGCTGATGGTGGCGGATGGCACACTTCCCGTGCTTGAAGAGGGACGATACGATATTCGCAAGCCGTTCCCCGAGCAGGCTAAATAAGGACTGTCTACTGTTCAAAATCGCCGATAGAACCGATCGCTATAATCTCGAAGTTGATGGTGTCGATCGCGATTGTCAATGGCAAGCAAGATTTTGTGGTGAGGACAATCTAGTAAGGAGAATAAAATGCCCACAAGTGAGAATCCTAGCGTCACAGATGCATTGGACTACAGTCGTTCCTTTATGATGTGGGATGCGCCTTACAATCCCAACGACGACCGGAAGCCGGGACACATGCCTTGGGGCAACAGCGCACGCATCCAATTTGATGCACGGTGCGAGTTGTCCAACAGCAGATTGGGCGAGAGGGAGGAATATTTCCTCATCACGCCGTGTCGAACCGAGTGGATGTACCGCTCCGACACCTTATTCCAGACCCCGAACTACGAATATTGCGGCGTCTGGTCCCAGAGTGAGTTCATTGGGCTTGGCGGCGCCCAGCACCGTAGACGGGGAAGCGGCGTGCCCCAATACATCAAGGACAACTTCTCGGACTATCGAGTTACCACAACGCCTTTTCCGTCCGCCCGAGTTCTCGAGAATGACGAAGAAATCATTGATGCCACGCTAAATAATCTAATACTCATGGGGCGAACCGAGATATGGGACGATGATCAGGGGATGAGCGCCATGGTGGAATATCCGGTCAAGACGATGAACATCCATCCGGAACGGAAACGGTTTCAAGTGGATACGGGTCCGCTGCTTTTCCCGGATCTCTCCCTCACGGTGGAACGACAAATCGAATGCTTTTCAATTGCCTTTGTCTGCTACAACACGTTTGATTTGGCGGAATTTATCCTGCGCGTTCCCATTTCGGTGGATGATGCCTCCGGTGTTAGTTCAGTGCCCGACTATGCCGACGTTCGGCGTCTGCCGGCGAAAAACACAATCCTTGCGGCAGAGTAATTCACGAATGGACAGTGGCGAGAGGATCCGGCAAAAACATCGGTTTCGGGCCTCGGATACTACCAAGTAACACTCAACATTGCGCCCCGCTGAAACGCAGGCATTAGGTTCGTCGCCATCTACAGACATTGCACTCCTCTGGAGTGCGGAGATTGGACGGATCACAATTCTATTGACATCGCACTCCGCTGGAGTGCGAAACGAGGAAAATCTCTATCAAGGGATGCTTTTTAATAGCTAGCCAAGGTCCGAAAAACCAGTGTTACTTGCTGAAGGAACTATACCGCCAGGGATAATGGCGCGCTATCAAGTAACATTCCACATTGCACTCCGCTAGAGTGCAGACGCAGGGAGGAATCGTATTCTATTGACATCTCACTCCGCTGGAGTGAAAAGCATTATTCGAAACAGCACCTCCTCAATGCCTGTCATAGATCGAAAAATGAGTGTTACGTGCTGAATGAATTATTCCGACAGGGATAATGGCGCGCTACCAAGTAACACTCGACATTTCACTCCGCTGGAGTGCTGACGCGGAGAGGAATCATGTTCTATTAGAGCCTGTTTGAAAAATTGGAGCCAAAGCGATTTTGGACTCATGAAGAAGGTTTTTTTTTTGAATGCATTGTCGCCTCTTCTACACCTTCCACCCCTCTGGGGCTTGGGTTCGCGGGATTGTGGCGTTTCTACACACCTTCCGCCCCTCTGGGGCTTTTAAAGACTGGTGCGCCGTGCGCACCCTACAAATGTACTTTTCAAACAACCTCTTAACATCTCACTCCGCTGGAGTGAAAACCAGACCACGACGGAACACTTTTCGCGGCTAGTCATTGAGCGAAAAACCGGTGTTACTTGCAGAATGAATTATGCCGACAGGGATAATGGGGGGCTACCAAGTAACACTCGACATTGCACTCCGCTGGAGTGCAGACGCAGGGAGGAATCGTGTTCTATTGACATCTCACAGGATTTACTATCGCGCTCCCTATTCAGTCGCTTGATCCACTGGAGTGAAAAGCATTCGACGAAGGAACGCTTTTTCAAAACGTGTTATAGAGCGAAAAATGAGTGTTACTTGCTGAAAGAATTATTCCGACAGGGATAATGGCGCTCTACTAACATAATCCAGACTTCGCTGGAATAAAATGGAGGGCATTATAGATGATTATCGACACACATCTACACGTATGGAGCGACGACTTCTCGCGCTATCCGTTTGCCGATGGCAGAACGGATATTGAAGATGGCTCGGTCGAATTGCTAAATCAAACCATGGCTGAAACGGGGGTGGATAAGGCGGTTATCGTTCAACCGATTTACTATCTATATGACAACCGATACGTTGCCGACTGTCTGCGCCGGTTTCCGGGGAAATTCGAGGCTATCGGATTGGTTGATCGGAACGCACCGGGTGCGCCGGATCAACTTGAACGATTGGTCGTGGAGGACGGGTTCAGCGGACTGCGGATACACCTCGCTAGGCCCGATGACCCTTCAGAATGGGCGGCGCCTAAACAGCACGCCACTTGGGAACGGGCTGAAGACCTAGGCTCGCTCTTTATCGTGCTTGGACCCGCCTCCCATTTGCCCGCCCTCGAACCGATGATTCGCAGGTATCCAAGCGTTCCTGTGATTCTTGACCATATTGGTGGAGCGCCGATTGACGAAACTGAACCCTATCCACATCTGAGCAACGTACTTCGACTGGCGGAATGCCCCAATGTTTACGTGAAATTCACGCCGCAAGTGCACAAGTCGACCTTGGCGTACCCGCATGAGGATACGTTTCAGACATACTGTCGGATATACGACGCCTTTGGTCCCGAGCGCTTGATGTGGGGTACGGATTTTCCTGGGGTCCTTCGGAACATTGGTTACTCCCGCGCGTTGGAACTTTTCCAGTCACATCTTGATTTCTTGACTGGGGAAGACAAGGAATGGTTATTCCACAAAACCGCTTTAAAGCTGTGGAAATTTGACGATTGAGAATCGTAGTATGAACCGTAAGGCTATTGCGACTGAGGATTAACCGTATTCGGATTGCACAGTCCGAGTAAGATGGCGGTTAGCGACGATGAAATCCTCTTGTTGCGTTTAATCTGCAGGGTCAAGCAATGCCCTTGATAGATGTCGCGATTTGGAAATCGCTCCTACACCCGGAAGCGAAGATCACCAGTTTCTTTGTAGGTCAACACTCTCTGAAGGCAGGGAAGACAACAACAGTAAGCAATGGAACTCTTAGACATCCTAACGGTAGGAGTTGTCATCGGTTTGGCTGCGTTGATACAGAGCGCCGTAGGATTCGGGTTCCTAGTGTTTGCCACTCCTCTAATTCTGTGGCTTGGTTTCCCGTTGCCTGCCGTGGTCATGCTCGTGTCGACGTGCTCTACCCTGCAAGCGGCGCTCGGCGCCCGACATCTCAGTGCCTCGGTGCCGTGGCGCTTGACCTGGACTGCAACTGCGGTTCGATTAGTCTCAATGGTCATCGGTTTGTACCTTCTCAAGAAGATTGTCAGTCTGGATGTAAACTATATTAAGCTAGTCGTAGGCAGCATCGTAGGTCTGATAGTCATAGCTAAACTTCTCTGCCAGCCTAAACCTGCGGAGAAAGCGCACTGGAGCTGGGCGGGATTCGCATTCGTTATAAGCGGATTGCTCTCCGGTATATGCGGTATAGGCGGGCCGCCGTTAGTGATTTGGTCTACGCTGCAAAACTGGCCCACGAACAAGATTCGGGGATTCCTTTTCGCGGTTCTTGCCATATCAACCCCGATTCATATCCTTCTATTAGGTCTGACATTTGGCGTGGGACTTTTCAAGTATGTCGCCATCGGCATTGCGTTTTTCCCGGTCGCTTTGTTGGGGTACGGCGTAGGTCTCCCCATAGGGAATCGAATGCGCAAGAGGCGCCATCGTCTGATAGTTGACATCATACTCCTGCTCGTCGCCGCGAGCACGGTGTTCGGGGCAGTCATATCGAAATGGCATTAAGACACAATGAGTTCAACAGAAAGTTGTGGTAATGGATTGGGGACTGGGAGTTTCTCCAATTCCACCTAATGCAACATTACTCTCCCAATCAATCGAAAGCGGGTTGCAGCAGAAAATGAAAGAAAATGCCAGCATAAATCACGCCATGAGATGGGCGCTGATCGGCTGCGGAGGTGCCGGCAGGTCGCACGCACGGTGGGCGTCGTCCACGCCGGATGTCGTGATACACGGCTTCTGCGACACCCGGCCTGATGCCGCGAAACGTTTTCACGGAGAATACGGCGGCGAGTACCACACCACAAACTCGGAGCGAATCTTTGCCGATACCGAAGTGGATATTGTGTCGATTGCAAGCTCGCATGGCTCCCATGCCGATTTGGCGGTGGCTGCATTGAACGCGAAGAAGCACCTCTTCTTGGAAAAGCCCATGGCGATGTCCACCGCTGATTGCCTCCGCATTTATGAGGCGATGAGGGTTGCCGGCACGAAACTGATGATGGACTTTACGATACGTTTCAGCGGGGCGGCACGAGCCATCAAGCACCGACTGAATGCCTCAAAGGTGAGCCACGCTCAATGTATGGTAGCCAAAGGCGATTTGAGCCGATGGCAATGGGATTCCAAAGAAGGTGGAGGCCCGCTTTTCGATGTTGGGGTTCACGCTTTGGATTTGCTCTGTTGGATGCACGATTCAGCCCCGATTGAAGTCCATGCCACGGGAGGAATCGTGACCCATCCTGACGAATTGGAAGGCACCGACATAGTGGACACCGCTGCGGCGACGCTCCGGTTTGCGAACGGTTCAGTGGCGACATTTTTGATGAGTGATGCCGGCAGAAATTCTATGGTTTCCAAATGGTTCTTCGAGTTCTTTGATGGAGAAGAGTCGGCGGTGCTCCATGAGCATTTCAAGAAGGTCACTTTCGGCGATGGTGAAACACTTTCGCCGCCCCCGCTCGAGCGTTTACCGAGGCTCGTGGAAGCCATTCGTAACGATACTGAACCCTACGTGCCGGCTCGCACTGGTATCCTTTCCACCCTGCTGGTCGAAAAAATCATCGCGTCAATTCAAACCGGATTGCCCCAGAAAGTTGATTCTCTGCTCTGATGTGCACCGACAGCAAGGCAACAACATATATGAGTACTATTACCCCAGCGCGATTGGCGAGTCTTCCGGAGTGGTGAAAGGGTATATGCTGTCTCAATCCGCCGCGTAGGTTCAGTCCGGATGATTCAATGCGCATCGTAATTAGGTTCCGTCCAACATCAAGAAAGAAGGTTTGATGAAAATCGGTTATTCAACTTGGGGAATGCCCAAGCTGCCCGTTGATACCGCCCTAGCATATCTTGCTCGGCTGGGGTTCGATGGCGTCGAACTCACCGTTATTCCAGGCTTTAGCACGGAACTCGATACGTTAGATTCCGCGGAGCGAAGGCGGATCCGCCAGCTATTGAATCAACACGGGTTGGGTCTTCCAGCCGTGGCTGCACACCAGCCCCTGCTTGCTACGGAGGAGGACGTACATGCCGAGAACTGGCGGCGCCTCACCGCGAGCGCAGAGCTATGCTCGGACCTTGCCGGCACAGATGGCGTACCGGTACTGAATACTACATTGGGAATCGACCCGAACGGGTGGAATTCACAGCAAGATTTAATTCTTGAGCGAGTTGGCACATTAGTGGATCACTGCAGCACGCGCGAGGTTGTTCTTGCTATAGAGCCGCATGTCGGAGATGGATTGAACTCTCCAGAAAGATCCTTGTGGCTGCTTGAAGAAATCGATTCACCCTATCTCAAACTAAACTTTGACATTAGCCACTTCGAGATTCAGGGCATGCCCACCGCCGAAGTCGTACGACTTCTGGCGCCGCACTCCGCCCATACTCACGTGAAAGACCAGCGGGGATTGGTACCGGATTATGAGTTTCTCATACCGGGCGAAGGACCTTTCGATTTCGCGGTGTACCTCAAACTGATGCAAAAGGCAGGATATGATGGTTATGTCACCGCCGAAGTCAGTATGCAGGTGCAGGGGCGGCCGGATTACGACCCACTGGGTTCGGCAGAATTGACGTATCGTACGTTGGAAAACGCCTTCCGGGAAGTGGGCATTAGTCGGCAAGTGACTTAAGGGGTACCGGAACAATCAAGTGCAACGTGGATTGAATTCTCTTCTTAGTCGTGAGCGAGTTTACATCATCAGCCGAAATTGGTTTTTTGTTTTCGATCTTATGACAGAGGATTACTACTACAAAGTGTGTTTCAAGGGGAAAGGGCTGGTGGGCAGTGCCCACCCTACAGGCTCATGAGTTCGTTGCACAACGGTGAAAATCAATGAAACGACAATATCGCGCATGCATAGTTGGATGCGGTCGAATGGGCGGCACCATTGACGAGGAGGTAAGACGCGGACCGAATGCGGTTCTTCTGCCCTACTCTCATGCGGCGGGTTATACGGCGTGCGATCGGACGACAATCGTTGCCGCTGCGGATGTTGTTGAGGAGAATCTGGATCGCGTCTGCTCAAAATGGAACATCCCCGCGAGATACACAGACTATCGGGAGATGATCGAGAAAGAGGCACCGGACATTATAAGCGTCGCAACCCGTCCGGGAAATCACGCCGAAATCACCGCCTTTGCCGCAGAGCATGGCGTGAAGGGCATCTACTGCGATAAACCCCTCTGTGCGTCAATGAAGGAAGCCGATGCAATGGTCGACGTCTGCGGGAAGAATCGGGTAAAATTCAATCTGGGTACGCAACGACGATACACGCCGGGATATATTAAGATGCGTGAAATTGTTGAAAGCGGGGAGATTGGAGAGCGGCGGTCGGTAATCGCCCGCGCATCCGGCGGCGCCCTTTGGGGATTCACACACGCAGCGGATATGCTGCTCTTCTTTTCCGGTGATTCCGAGGTAGAGTATGTACAGGGAAATGTCGATGTGGAAGATTCCGACTTTGGGGACAACCGGACAGAAATCGATCCGACTGTCGTCATGGGTTACGTGAAATTCAAGAACGGGACACACGGCGTGAGTATTCCCGGCAGCGCTTACGAATTTGAGGTCGAATGCACTGACGGCGTGGTGCGGTCTTTGAATAACGGTAATCAATTCCAACTGCGAAAACGCTCGGGGGAACTTGATCAATTAGAGGAGGTTGATTTTCCGGATTATGAGCGGAAAAGCGGCACTGTGGGGTGTATTGAGGACATCGTTGATGCCATTGATACGGGTAGAGAAACTCAAGGCAACATCCGTCTGGCTCGAATCAGTACCGAAATCACCTTCGGAATCGTGGATTCACAGCGGCAGAAGGGGGCACGGGTGTCAATGCCGATGCAGAACAGAGGCTTATACTTGGGGAGATGGTAGCGTCAGGCACAAGGTTCGCTGACATCGTCCGAACGCTACTCGCGGGGCGCTCGTGGAATGGGAAAAGAGGTGCCAAAGAAGTAATTCACTCATCTTGGGCCTACTTAAACGTCGTGTAGCGGATACAGTTTGCGGTCCTGTTTGCGGAACTGAATCTCCCCTCCAGCGGGGTCATGCACGCTTGGTTCGGACACCACATAGATTGCGCCCGACCACGATTCAAAACCCTGTCTAAAATGGGCAGTAGATTTAATCCCGAGGTAACGCATTTTCCGGGGATCCAAACCAAGCGTCCGTGCGAACGCAGTATCAAACGGCTGTTCTCGTTCGGTGACCAGCAACACATGGATCCCGCCCTGCCTGATGTAGGCGGACGGCCCCATGTCACCTTCCAATCCCGCCTTCATAGGTCCATCATAACGGAAGCGGCCGTCGGAGAGGGCGGCGACTTCGACGCTCATGGTTACGGGTTTCCCTTGAAGCGGGGACGACTTCCCGCCAACATCAAGAGTCAGTTGTGCTCCAACCCCTGCCTGTTTACACGCCTCCACGGCTTCAGGATCGACCATATAAAGGATACACGCGTCTTCCAGTTCGGCATCAATGAATGCCCCCAACATGCCGGTACTGTCACCGGGCGTACCGCCGCCGGTATTGTCGTTTCTGTCGGCAAACATCACCGGGTATTTACCATGAGACTCGGCTTCAACCAGCATCTCGCGGGTTGAAGGCATCGGTATGTGCCAATCTGCCCGGCGTTCCCAAATCCATTCTCCCAATTCATCGGCGTACCGCTGTGCCAAACCTAGATCGTTATCGGTAACAATATAAACCGATGCACCTAGATCCGGGATATCAGCCAATGGATAGCAGGTCGCAATTGAGCCGCAAATCACTCCCGGCTGCGCCTCAATTCTGTGCAACTCGGCGATTGCTTCTTGCATAGGAGAGTGGGCTGTGACCTGATTCACGCCCCAAATGAGCGGAATCTGATAAAGAGCCATCGTTGGACGTACGCCGCCGCGTTGTACGCGCGCCAGAACATCCGCGCACTCTCGGCTTCTTGCCGCCTGATCGATCTCCGGGTAAGTTTCCCGTCCGATTAGCACATCAGCCATCTCGACCATACGACGTGAAACATTGCTGTGAATGTCCAACTGTGCGAGAATCGGCACGTCCGGACCAACCGACTCCCGCACCGCACTTAGGATATGCCCTTCTCCATCATCAATTCCTTCTGCCACCATTGCTCCGTGCAGCTCCAGGAGCACCCCGTCGATCTCCCCTGCCGCGGCAATCCCGTCCACCATATCGCCGAGGATCGTATCGAAAATATGCCTGGGGTTTGGACCGCTGGGGTGAGCGTTTGCATAGACCGTGGGAATGAGTTCGAAACCGTGTTTTTCCGCGCCGTCGAGGAAACCGCCAATCGGGGTGTTCGTGCCGCGAAACTTTTCGAGAATTTCCTTACCTCGCAAGTAGCCAAAGTGTTCATTGCGATAGCTTTCCCACGTTGTGGCGACCGGGGTGAACGTGCTGGTTTCGTGACAGATTGTACCCGTAACAACTCTCATTGAAAAATTCTCCTCCGTGTTTTCGGTGTCCCCGCAGAACCGCGGCTGGCCCCATTATATGTCAGTTTAACAGGTAGATTCAAGGATGAATTTGGGTTGACGCCCCGCGAAAAAAGCTGATAAGATAACGGCTAATTTCGATATAGAAACACAGATGCATGAAGTTGGCAAACGGCGCCGTCGCATTTGGTGATTGGATAAAAAAATGAAGAACTCGCGTGTTCGTTGGATACTTTATCTAGCACTCATTGCCATGTATCTGCTCCACAAAGATGTTTGGTTTTGGGGCAATCCGGCCTCGGTGATCGGATTACCTGTCGGATTGACCTACCATATTGCATTCTGCGTTGCGATGGCTGTTTTGATGGCGCTGCTCGTCAAATACGCTTGGCCCTCCCAATTGGAGATTGAAGAGGATGACTCGGTAGATAAATGACCGTTTTTGTAATTTTCACGTATCTTGCCTTGGTGTTAATCGTCGGCACCGTAAGTCACAGATTCTTTCGCGGTACCGGCGAAGACTATTTCGTTGCCAGCCGCACCATCGGACCATTTGTCCTGTTGATGTCCCTCTTCGGGACAAACATGACCGCATTTTCCATCCTTGGCGCTTCCGGCGAAGCCTACCACAAGGGAATCGGAGTGTTCGCCTTAATGGGTTCGTCTTCAGCGCTCATTATTCCGACCATCTTCTTCTTCGTGGGCACCAGATTGTGGGCGATTGGGAAAAGACACGGCTATCTCACGCAAGTTCAATATATCCGAGAACGATGGAACTCCGACAATTTGGGATTGCTGTTTTTCGCCGTTCTGGTCGCGCTCGTTGTACCGTATCTTCTGATTGGCGTAATGGGAGGCGGGGACACTCTTGCAGTCATTACTGACGGTCAAATTCCCAAATGGGTAGGCGGATTGCTTGTTTGCGGCGTGGTTGTTATCTACGTCTGTTTTGGCGGAATGCGCGGCACCGTGTGGGCGAACACGCTTCAAACGCTCGTTTTCATGACCTTGGGCGCCGTGACCTTTTTTATCATCGTTGGGAAGATGGGCGGTTTGTCGAATGCCATGGCGAGAGTTGACCGAGATCTGCTGATGCAAGCCAACCGAATAAGACCACTGGAGTTGATGACATACATCTTTATTCCCGCCGCGGTGGGGATGTTCCCGCACATATTCATGCACTGGCTCACGGCAAAAAGCGCGCGGACATTTCGCTATCCGATCATATTTTATCCGGTATGCATCGCGATTGTATGGATTCCTAGTGTCTTGCTAGGTGTGTTGGGAAGCGGCGATATCGCTGGGTTAAAGGGACCAGAAGCCAACTCGATCTTGGTTCAACTAATCTCGCGATACGCCCCCGGGATTCTGGCGGGATTTTTGGCAGCCGGTGTGTTTGCGGCGATCATGTCCTCACTCGACTCACAAACACTTGCCATCGGGAGTATGTTCACGCACGATATCGTGCGGCACTACGGGTTCCATAACCAGATGAGCGAGAAGCATCAGGTATTGGTCGGACGACTCTTTGTTGTGGGATTGCTTGCCGTGATCTACGTTCTATCCTTGATTTCCAATCGGAGTATCTTCAAACTCGCGGTGTGGTCGTTTACCGGATTCGCGTCTCTTTTTCCAGTTCTGCTGGCGGCTCTCTTTTGGAAGCGAAGCACTAAACACGGTGCGTTTGCTTCAATCGTCAGTGTTGTGGTTCTATGGACATTCTTTTTCTTCAGAGGCTGGCAAACTCCCGGATACACGATAGGCGATTCCGGCATCATGCCGGTAACCGTCGTATTTGCCGCTTCAGCCCTAGCGATGGTTATTGTATCGCTCCTGACGAAGCCGCCGGAGGTCCACATCCTCCGCAAGTTCTTCGCTGCGCCTTCCAAAACGAAATCAAGTGGCAATTGATTGAGGGATTTGGGTACTTTGAATACATAGATACCTTGATCAAAATCGAATAATCCGGGCAGATTAACCTTATTGCCGCAGGTATACATTGCGCTCCGCCGGAGCGCGGACATTTGGCGCGTCGGCACTCTATTGCTATGCGACTCCTCTGGATCCAACGCATTCTTCAGGCCGTTGAGGTGTTTGAATTTGGCTGCTGAAGACCAGGCAGTTCGGCGACTGCACTGTTTACTTACCGGGGTATTTCGCGTAGTCAGCTGGACTCCTGATTCAGGCAATAATTGTGCCCTTCCCTCCATTAATTCTCGACGGATTTGAGTGCAGCCCATGTAGTCGCCATTTTGCCTTCGGGATTGACAGCTTGAAATCCCAGCACATTTTCAAGTCCCTGATCCATAAGGGTGTTGACTTCCTCTTCTGTTAAACCCCGATTGAAAACTACGACATCATCGACAACTCCATCCATGCCGAGACTCAAGCCACCGAGCCATGTAGCTCCAATGTATAATCGCTGGGAGGGATCAAAAGAGGGAGTGTGTCCTCCTGCCGGGTTCTTACCGTACGCTACTCCGTCCACGTACTGTATAAGATTCCTGCCGTCGTAAGTGCCTACTGCGTGATGCCATTTGCCATCGGTTATCACTATGCCGCGCGCTTGAACATCATCAAATGGGTTCGTTGTTGTGAATCCAACGGTCACCTGTTCCCGCATCCACATTGAATAGTTCCGAGATAGACCCCCACCCCAGCTCTCCTTACTAACTATCATGTTGCAACAGTCGCCGATGAGTTTTTCAGTTTTTACCCACGCACCAATGGCAAACTCTTCAAGATCCATTTCGTCGGCGTGTGGAACCGTTACGGCATGCCAACCTTCCCGTGCCTGTCCTACTTGAAGCCCTGCGCCCCAAACTCCGTTTACCCATTTCGGTTTCTGTCTAAACTCCCCGTCATGACCATTGCCGGAAACATCCTTTAAAACGCCGTCGGCAACTTCGCCGATTTTACTATCTCCCGCCGTAAAGGTGAATGCCATTAGAACGTCTTCCCGCTTGATGGCGCCTTGGGAGAATGGTAACGTCGTGAAAATCAGTGTGAAACTCCAAAGTATTAAAATCATCGTGTATTTTCGCATTACAAAGTCCCCTTTCTTAAGCTTCAATTGGACTGAGACTTCCGCAGTACCTAGACACGAACATTGAAAATGTGTAAAATACTTTACAGCGAGGCGTTAAGTTTAATTCCTAATCGCCTCGATTTGACTCACCGTCATTACCATCCTAATGACGCAATCAGACATTCCTAGATCCCTAATGATGCTCTCAGCGAGAATCTCAGGAATAACATAATAAACCATTATCCGGGAAACAAATAAACTACATCAACGACCATCAAATCACCGAGTTCATCCTTTTCAATGAAGATAGACACATCAAAATCAGTGGATGCCCGAACGCCACAGGATACAATTTTTTCGGTTGAAATCTTTTTCCGATCACACAGGTTATATCACAACTAACGGACTATTTCAATGGGTCAACGACTTCGCAACAAGAAGAATGAGGCAATGCGAAACGCTATCTAACATGCACCGCAGGAAGGACTTTTGACAATCGCGCGGTGTGGCAAGATGGAATGAAACCCAAAATCTCAACCCATTCGGAAATTTTCAAGTTGGGTTTCACTGGATTCCGGCAGATTTCGTGCGGAATCAAACATCGGCAACGATGTGGCGTGTTCGATTTTTTTGGTTGACGCTGTTCAACCCAAGCTGCAAAGGGCTAGAAAAACAGGTGCGTTTTCTCGAGACTCCGCAATAGTCGACGGTCGACCAAATCGACGCATTGCTACATTTTAGCATTCAATGACGTAAGTTCCAAATATTACAATAGAGCGTACCATGTACTCATATTACCACGCGCACATCAGAACTCCGAATTTCGTTTGGACCTTACGGCTGATTCTAATCGGAATCCTAGGTTCCTCTTGTTTAAGTGCCGCACAAGAAAAACTTGAGGTTGATCTCATAGAGACGGTAACACAAGCCAAGCAATCAGTTGATGAGAATCCTACATCGACATCCGCGCACCTGAATCTCGGATTCGCTTATTTGGAACTTGGTTCCATGCAGCAGGCTGAAGCTGAGTTTAAGAATGTAGTGCGTCTCGATCCACATGCCCCAAGTGGATACTATTGGCTAGGGGGAGTATATTTCCTGCAAGCAAGATACGAAGAAGCCATCGAGGTCTTTCAGCGAGCGCTTGAACAGTTACCGGGCTGGAGTGCGGCGCACCATGTTTTGGGGATGTCACATTTCGAACGTCACAATCTTGATGCTGCCGAGATTGCCTTCAATAAAGCGCTGAATCTGATGCAGAAGCCGCAATCTTACAGATACGACGTGCTAGTACCTTCGTACGGAACAGGGGGTTACGGATGGAATCTTAAGCCGTCTGCAGCCAATGTCTTTTATTTTCTCGGTCTTATCGAATCACAGCGGGGGAGTCTTGATACAGCCCAGGAATTCTGGCGCCAAGCTATCGAAACAGGTCCTCCTCTAGCCGAGGTATATTTCGAACTCGGGGTCGCGTACAATAAAGACAAGCGATGGGAAGAATCGGTACGCGTTCTGCGTGAAGCAATCCGGCTAAGGCCCGAGATGCCGGCGGCACACTATCAATTGGCACGAGGGTATCTCAAGTTGGGCAAAACGACGGAAGCCACTAGAGAATTGGAGGAATTCCAACGTATGAAAACTGCCTATGCCCGGTTGGGTGCACGACATACCATGATCAGAGAGGCACCGGACGCAGCAATTACCCTATTTGGACTGGCGAGAAAATATATGCAAGAGGAAAAGTATGCCGAAGCCAGTCGAGAGTTTCAAAAGGCGCTCTGGCATAATCCGCGCCTTGCAAAGGCGTATAGTGGGTTGGGTCGCGCCTATGTCGGGCTGGGGCGTCTCGATGACGCACTTGAAGTACTAGGAAAGGCAATTGAGTTAGAACCGAATATGGCGGAGGCTTACATTACCAAAGGGTTAATCTTACTTACTCGCGCTGACAGTTCAGGCGACAGATCCGACTATGAGCGTGCTGTTTCATCCTGCCGCAGAGGAATCGAACTAAACCCCAAGCTACCAGTTCCAATCGTTATCCGCGTTGCCATCGGAAAGGCTTACTTCCAAGAAGGCAATCTCACCCGGGCGAGCCGTCAATTCGAGGAGATTCTCAAGGCTGACGCTAACTTCAGCGACGCATACTTCTACTTGGGGGCTGTCCACTATGCTCGGCATGAATATGAGAAGGCAGAGAGCGCCTACCTTCGCGTTATTGAGCTAGAACCGTCTTCGGCCAATGCCTACGAGCGACTTGCACATCTGTATGGATCGCGTGGAATTCTTCTTGAAAAAGCAATTCAATATGCAGAAAAAGCAATTGACCTCAAGCCCGATTCCGCAGTGTACTACAACACGCTCTCATGGCTCCATTTCCTCGGCAAAGACTACGAAAAAGCGGAAACATCGGTAATAAAAGCGTTAACACTGGATCCTGACAATCAACTTTATAGTGAAGGGCTGAAAGTTATCCGGAAAGCCAAACAGTCCGAAGACGGTGGAAAAAAGGTCGGAAAGTGAGCTGTCGAAGTCGAGCGACTCTATCCATTCAACATCATTCGGTGTTCTTCGTCTTCCACTCTCCATATTTAAAGATTTCCGCCGCCGTAATTGTAATTCTATCTTTTTCGAGTGCTATCGCAGACGCACAATTGCGATTCACAGATGTTACCGCGACGACAGGTATCCGCTTTCACCACGAAGACGGCAGAAGCGGCGCGCATTACTTTCTCGAAACGCTCGGATCAGGTGCCGCATGGTTCGATTACGATCAAGACGGCGATATTGATATCTACTTTGTCAACGGAGCAGACCTGCCGGGCATGAAATCCGACGTTCCGCCAACAAATGCCCTTTTCCGGAATAATGGCGACGGCACGTTTACGAATGTAACCGATGACGCGGGCGTGGGAGACTCGGGTTACGGTTTCAGTTGTGCCGTGGGAGATTACGATAACAACGGATTTCCCGATCTTTACATTACGAATTTCGGAGCGAACGTTCTGTATCAAAACAATGGCAACGGTACCTTCTCCGATGTTACGGCGCAAGCAGGGGTTGGAGATTCATTGTGGGGAGCGTCGTCCGCCTTTGCGGACTATGATAATGATGGATACTTGGACCTATTTGTAGCAAACTACGTTCAGTTCGAGGTTGACAGCAATCCGGAGTGCGGCACGATAGGTGTACGAACACACTGTGGTCCCGGAGCCTTCCAAGGGACGGCAAGTGTGTTGTATCGAAATAGTGGAGATGGCACCTTTACCGATGTTACCGAGAAATCGGGAGTATGGAATCCGAACGGCAAAGGGATGGGAGTGATTTGGTGCGATTACGACAACGACGCCGATCTTGACCTCTTTGTTGCCAACGATAAGGTCGAAGACTGGTTATACCGCAACGAAGGGGATGGCACATTCAAAGACGTCGGACTCACGAGCGGGGTTGCGCTTAACGAGATGGGGGCTCCCTACTCTAGCATGGCGCCGGTCTTTGGAGATATCGACAACAACGGATGGTTCGATCTGGCGATAACCAACTTTCAGGACGAACCCAACAGCGTCTATTACAATGATGGGGACGGCTTTTTCTCCGATATCACCTATCGCTCGGGCATCGGCGGTCCAAGCTTAACACGCCTCGCTTGGGGCGCGGACTTCGCCGATTTAGATAGTGACGGTTGGCTGGATCTCTTTGTAGCAACGGGACACTTGGAAGAAAATGTGCAGCTCCTAAACCCAACGACTACATACTCGCAGCAAAATCAGCTTTTTTTGAACCGAGGCGATCGTACATTCGACGATGTGTCCGATTTGTCGGGCGACGGGTTGCTGCTGAAAAGAGTAAGCCGCGGCGCGGCTTTTGGAGATTTTGACAACGACGGTGATGTTGATATTCTTATCACCAACTCCAATCAAACTCCCGACCTCCTGCGGAACGACACAGCGAACAATAACCGCTGGCTCGTTTTTACTGCCGTTGGCACGAGGAGCAACCGAAGCGGAATCGGAACGCGCATCAAGGTATCCGCGGGCGGAAGCGTGCAGATGCGCGAGGTCAAGAGCGGCGGAAGCTATCCTTCCCATAGTGACATGCGCTTGCATTTCGGACTAGGCGAGTCCGCTGCGGCTGAATATGTTGAAATCCGCTGGCCTAGCGGTTTGATTGAACACTATAAAGATGTTCGGAGCAACCGGTTCCTGATAGCAACAGAGGGAAAAGGTTTGGAAAGCCTTGAAGCGGAGAATTAGGATGGGTAGCAGGTATAAATCAACGGAATTACAAGTTTTTGACTTGACATACAAGAGAAAAAGAGGTATTATTGGGAAAACAAATTCAGTTGGTCTCCCCAATTCAATGTAGTTGCATGGACTGGAGTATCGAATCCAGTGCCGTCTAATAATTGCTGAATAGTTCGTATTTGCAAACGTGGATATTGGATTCCTTCAAGCTCTATTTCTCCGGCTTCGTTGGCTTCTCGTATCATTCCTTTTGTGGGATTGGACAAACAAATGAAACCTGCCATCAAGCAGTTTTCACGTTCTAGTGTGCCCCGTAGTTCTCTGATTTGTGCGGGATTAACAGTTTTGCCGCCCTTTACCGATATGACCATATTCTGCATTTCAAGGTCTGGCACAAAATATATGCGCCCGTCCACACCTTTGTCGTCACTCTTTTTGGACGAACAGAAACCGCCCGCTAGGGTTATCGCCCAAATCTGAAACTGGTGCGGGTCTCGCTTGGACAATTCGTGTGCCCCGTCGATGCTGGTGGGAACGCCAGACACTTGATAATGGATGTTTTCTTGAAGATCGTACCGCTTGTAAAGCACATCACGCATTAAATGCAAAGACAACACCGCAATGTCACAACCTATCCATTGCCGATCGTTGAGGTGCGCAGAGTAAACCGTAGTGCCGCACCCGCAGAACGGATCAAACACAACATCACCAGGGTTACTACTTGCTTTTACGATACGATTTAACAACGCAAGGGGTTTTTGAGTTTGATAACCAAGATATTCTGCACCTGCAGCAGGTGGTATATCAGTCCATAAAGAGCCGACAGGCTTTCCTTTGTATTCGTCAGCGTAAGACTTCCGTAAAGGTGTCTTGCCGGTTCTCCAAATAATATCACCAGCATCGTCCATCGCTTGTAATTTTGCTCGTTCTACACGCCAACCTGACGGATGCGGGTTCGTAACCCCTTTGTATTCATAACAGAGGTTAGGGCGATCGCCCATCGAGGGTGCACGAAAAATGGGTACGTCGGTATTGTACCGGCGTCTATTTTCGTCTATATCAGGAAATTGTTCTTCCATTTCCACATCAGTTAAGGGCACAAAATCACCATAAAAAGTTGCCTTCTTTGACTTTGTGTAATAGACATCTTTCCAAAATAAGCACCCATTTGGCTTGATTCTCCGTTATATCCTTTCAACATCTTCTGTTGTAGAAAGGATACCCATGAGTCAATTTGAAAAAGCAGTAAAGTTGTCAGATGATCAATTTCTGCGAGCGGTTGGTATTGACAAGGCAGCTTTCAACCTTATTTTGGAGCGTGTGGCTGCTTACCTCGAAAACCTTCGAGAAGAACGACCGATGAAGAAACGAGGAAAGAAATCGGAGGTGGCATTGACCGATCGCCTTCTGTTGACATTCACCTATATGCGCCACTATCCAACCTTTGCCAGATTAGGCATGGAGTTTGGTATCAGTGAATCTTATGCAAACAAACTCTATCATCAGATACTTGATGTGTTAGTTAAGGTGCTTTCGCTGAAGAACCGAAAGCACTTATTAGAGAGCAATCTCCAAACCATCATCATTGATGCCACCGAGCAACCGATTGAACGTCCAACAAGAAGACAGCGTGCCTACTACAGCGGTAAAAAAAACCCATAAAAGTTCAATTGATTGCATGTTTGGCGATGTTAGAACTATTATCGGTTGTTTGCCGCAAAGGGAGTGTACACGATTTTAGAATCCTGAAGGAAAGCCGTGTAGCGATTTCTCCTGACACTGAGAAGTTGGCTGACAGTGGTTATCAGGGGATAGCCAAACGGTATGCCAACAGTTCAACGCCCATCAAGGCATATCAGAGCAAGCCTTTGACTCGGGAGGCGAAGCAATTCAACCGACGGTTGGCAACCCAAAGAGTTGCCATTGAGCACATCGTTAGACGGTGTAAGATTTTTCGCATTACCAAAGACATCTATCGAGGCAAACATCGCAACTATGGGAAAACGTGGAATGTGATTGCTGCCATTGTGAACCTGAGATATTGCTCGACAAGTTGCCAAACGGTGTAGTTATTCTAATCTCTAAGATTACTGTAACTACATGAATCTATTTTGGAAAGATGTCTATTTTCTCTGCGGATGGGGATAAGTTAGTTGCCGGAGGCCGCGATGGTGTGGTTTATCTTTGGGATCATCGCGCGGGGAAAATGTTACGACGATTTGAAATACATCGATCACGGTACGGATCTATGGCGATCTCCCCAGATATTAACATGCTGGCAAGCACGGCTCGAGATAATGCGATTCGGATATGGGACTTTCACACAGGTGAGAACTTATTCACAATGAAGGGGCACACTGGCGAAGTTTCTGAACTTGCATTTTCTCCCGATGGACTAACTCTTGCCAGTGGGAGTTGGGACAGGACAGTTCGTCTGTGGGACTCTCGTACCGGCGAAAATCTGAAGATTCTTGAGGAATTCAAAGGTTTTATTTCATGTCTAGAGTTTTCCCCTACAGGGGATGTTCTCGCATGCGGCGGTCTGGAGGGTGGGATTCATATTTGGGACATACAAACGAGAGAAAGTTTCCGGGCGTTTGAAGAACACGCGGTCGCTGTTTACTGTCTCACTTTTTCCCCCGATGAGTCTGCACGTGTAATTGCCGCGGGACTTGAGGACAACACTGTACGTTTATGGAACGCTGATACTGGAAAATACCTTCAGACACTGAAGGGGCATGCAGATGCTGTTGTTTCCGTGGCATTTTCTTACGATGGGAAAATACTAGCCAGTGGTGGAGCATTTCAGGTCATCACAGTTCGCTTGTGGGACGCCCACTCTGGCGAAGGTCTACGTGTACTAAAAGGACACACGTGGCCAGTTTATTCTCTCGCGTTTTCCCATGACGGGTCCGTACTTGCGAGCGGTAGTCTGGATGGCACGATTCTGTTGTGGGACCTGACACCTGATTCAGAGGTAAAGGAATCGGGGCGGTAAATCTGGGATATACCAATCGCTGCTGCCCTACGCCAGATAGTTGGACTCTGAAAGGAGAGGCGAACTCAGTACAAAAAGAATCTAAAAACCAACCCCTCGTCGGATACTATTTTAAGATTGCCATTTTTCGCGTAGCAGCAAAATCACCCGCTAAAATCTGATAAAAATATACCCCGCTTGCGATCAACTCTCCCTCTTCATTTTTACCATCCCAATACGCCGCGTCTTCACGCGTGAGGTATTCTCCAGCCTTTTGATGCCCTATACCAAGTTGGCGGACCAATAAGCCGCGGGTGTCAAGGATCTGAATTGTCACTTGCGCGTCTGATTCAATCTCGTAAGGTATCCATGTTTCAGGATTGAACGGATTCGGGAAGTTCTGTCCGAGTCGGTTTATGTAAAGTGGGATGGAATTTCTTGCCATACTTGGCGGTTTGCGGAATACGGTGGGGTCTTCTACTGAAAGTTCGAAGAGGTGTTCGTTTATTTTGAACATGCGAAGGTCGTGGCGATCCGTGACGTAAACGGCATCGCCGACCACAGCCACGTCGGACGGGAACCGTAACGCAGCTTGAAAGTTCGGGCGCGAAACCAGATTGCGGTCTCGTACATCCACAATCTGTACGCGTTCCTGATCCAGCAGAAAGAGGTAGTCGCCACGAATCTGCGCAGCAATCGGCAGCGCATCGGTTTGATATTCAGCAATGAATTCGGGACGCCGAGGATTGCTCAAGTCCAAGATTTGTACGCCTGCCAACGTGTCCAACAGATAACCCCGATTACCAAAGACAGTTACATTTGTCGCGTTCCCCTGTGATTCGTAACTTCCTATCGCCCGGGGGTTGGCAGGGTTCTCAACGTCAAAGATTTGCAACCCTCCGCCGAGAGCCGCCACGTACCCGAGGTTGTCGACGATTGCTATTCGATAGGCACTTCCCGGCATAGAGCGCCGGGCGACGACGCGGCTGTTCATCGGTTCGCGGCTATCGACTACGATCAAATCGTCAGCGCACAAGTATACATACCCACCTCTGATTTCGACCCCCCAAGCGGGCGCAGCCGTCCGAATGTGTGAAACCATTCGTGGGTTATCAGGGTTGCCGATTTCCATGATTATCAAACCACTTTCTCCCGCGGTAACGTAGGCATGTCCATTCTCAACCCTAACATCCACTGCCGTGCCCGTAATTGGTACGCGATGCCTAAAAACGGCGTCGAATGCATTCTCAAATTCCACTATCTTTATCCCGCCCGTCCCACATGCGATGTAGGCAATTCGACCCCCCTCTTCCGTGTGCACAATGTCCATACCGTGGGCTTCGCCGGAGGCATCGTAACGATGCAACCACGTAGGGCGATTGGGTGTGCTGAGGTCAATCACTTGTAGACCACGATTTCCGTCAGCGATGTATCCAAACGTCTCATTCACGTCGGATTTGAATAGATTCACGCCCATAGCGTCTCCCGAAGTTGGTTGAATGGCAACAGTTCGCGGCTGATGACGATTACGGACGTCAATCACATAAAGCCCGGATTGGATGTCGGTGAGATAAGCATACCCGTCGAGAAACTCAATACTTGTTGCAAATCCAGGCGTTTTAATGGTTGAGATTTCCTTCGGTTTCAGGCGATCTCGCACGTCAACAATCCGCATATCGCCCGAAGCGAGGTAAGCGAATCCATCTACAACCTCGAAATCGAGGGCGAGTGTGTCAACAATTCCCGCAAATGCAGGGATGTTAATGAATTCGAAGTCGAGAATCTGAAATCCTTGGTTATCATCGCTAAAATATACCGTGTCGCCATCTACCTCTATATCCAAAGCAAATCCACTTGTTTGCAAGGAACCAATTGGCTGTGGATTTGGCTGATTATGAATTTCATCAAGTTCGTAGATTTGGAGCCCTTTTTTGATGTCTAGCGCATATGCCTTTTCGTTGGCAATCTTGATACGGCGGGCGCTCTCGAAACTTCCGAAAGTCTTAACCAACATTGGATTATCAGGTCGCTGCACATCAATGAGCGTTACACCAGCCGCACCGTCCGCGACGTAAGCTATTGGGCCATTGATTGCGATGCCTTGCGCGTTTCCCGGGGTTGGAATCTTGCCAACCAATTGCGGCTGGTTCGGGATCTCTAGATTGAAAATCTCCAATCCCCAGTCGCTCACTGCATAAGCCAATCCCTTATTGACAAGGAGATCTTGGTAATAGCTTGACAAATGCACTTGTGATACAGGTTCTAGTTTGAAATCTACAAATGTCCGTTTGTGGCTTGGTTGGGATCGATTACCGAGCGCGTGGGTAGTTGCTTTTGGGACTGCAATTATTGAATTCAGTTCGCGAGGGGGGCCAACAACGATACCGGACGTACCATCTGTAGTAGCGGCGTAACGAAACGATTGCGCAGCGGTGGAGGTTACCATCAGAACGACTCGGTCACGGGAATTCAGGTCCTTAAACTCGATTCGTCCGTTGTTATCCTCATCAAATACTATCGAATGGACGGAAGCGGCGCCTCGAACCGGTAACAGGGCCAGTTGGGCATGTAAGTTGCCATCTGCACTGCCATCCAAAGTGATTTCAATCCGGCTCGGCAGATTACGAAACACGATGTACCGTGCCCCCCAGTTTTCTACGTCGGCGGAGCGGATAGTCGGATAGCTTGATACCTCGCGGATAGGCGCCACAATCCGTCGATTCCGTAGATTTTTGTAACCCAATGATTTTCCGCGCGAGAGGTTGTTAACAAAATTCGCAAGCGCCCAATTCTGAAAAACATCGGCGAAACGCTCCGCTCTACCCAATGATGTTAATGTTGCGTCAATACCACGTATGCCTAGGAGGTCTTGGCGCGCGAACTCGCGAATAAACCTTTCGCCGCCGTGCTGTTCAAATAGATATAGCAGAAGTGTAAAGGACGCGCCATAATATGTTTCGAACGTATTCCCCGAGGTCAGCGAGATTCCCGGCTCTTCAAAGTAGCCGTCGATGAAGATACCGTGGACATTTCTGTATATTGCCCATTCGACGAACGACGCAATCCCTTCTTCAATCCAACGTTCATCAGACGTTCCGCCGTTCTGATACCAGTTGACGAGATGTGCCAATTCATGGGCTAAACTGTTATAGAACGTGAAGCGCGATCGCTCTCTAAACTGGAAAATGTCCATATAGACCATTTCTCGGTGGTTGCTGTTAAGTGCGGTTGGATCTTGATCCACCGACGAGAAATAGCCTCCGAAATCCTTGCCCGAGTTATTTGCGCCAACATCGTGCATTAGCACGGTTATCCTTGTGTCGAGATCCAGGCCGGGCCTCCATTCGAAACCGATCCAGCGATGAACTTGCGGATAAATCCGAGAATCAAATTCAGCGACCACCTCGCGCGCCTGGGCAGCAGTCATCATGTGTTGGAACGCGGTTTCGATATAGAGATAGATGTTCTCACCGATGGCGAGACAGGTTCCTTCCACTTGCTGTTCCGGAATATGCGTGAAGAATTGTTCGGTTTTTCCTACGTGTACTTTGGGGGCAGGCGCGGCGGGGAGGTGCGGCTGTTGCGGTGCTGCGGCAACCGGTCGTCGCGAAGCGTGCTCGCACATGAGCGTCGGGGTACCGCAACCCCAATGGGCGTCGACTGCTGAATCCGCTCCACCGAGTTTAGCGTATGATAGATTGGCGATGGCGTAAAGAAAACAGAACAACAGATTGCGATACATCAGTTTCTCCTCTGCCTGCGAAATTGATGAGATTTCAGTCGTTGAAGAAGATAGTCGTTGCCGGTTCGCATCAAAACACATTACCGTGCAGCACCCACAAAGTCAAAGTGAAGAATTCGCACCCTCTTGTCGGGTATAGGCGTTCCAGGTTATCTTCGATTGTCTCTCGTCAGTCGGGATATTACTACAACACTGTGCGGATGTCAATTTTAGACATGTGAATACCAGGGGAAACGCATCCAAAAATAGATAATGACTCATCGCGGCAGGACGTACGATTTATGTTGGGTTTCACTCAATATTTGATACGTTCAGGCAAAGTGAACACTCGAAAACTCCTCTAAAATTAAGGATCATTTACGGATTCCCGTTCAACCCAACCTACGACCCTATGAGGATGTCAAATTTAAGTATGTTGAAAGGCGTATTGAGGACCATAATGTTCCGCTGAGCGTTGGCGTTATTAACGTATTTGAAGTAGATTAACGGAGCGTTTGTGTCAGGGAGCCGAACTCTTTCTTGACTTGTGAGATAGATAAAGAAATTGATATTTGCCCGGAAATCGAATATACTTAGGGCTTGTTTGAATAATCGGTAGCAAAGCCATTTTTTGGTAATTTGTAGGAAATTCCTTCATGTATTTGATGTTGGCTGCTACATACCTGTGGGATCTCTATCGCACTCGTTATCCACTCGCTTGATCCCCGCTGGGGCTTAGGTGCACGGGGTTCTGGCATTTCTACACACCTTCCGCCCCGCTGAGGCTTTTAAAGGCTGGTGCGCAGTGCACACCCTACAAATGTGCTTTTCAAACAGGTTCTTAATGTCCGACTTCGGGGTGTTGAATTTTAGGATTCATTCGACATAAACGATAGCAGACACACTTTTGTTTGCAGGCGGTTACCGAATAATAGAGATACGGATTTCGCTATATCAATTCCGAAGTAAAACTCGACGGGATTCCACTAACTAACTGATGAACCAACAGACACTCAAGCACACCGTCCTGTTTGTGCTGTTCACATTTTCACTCTTTTACGTCTCCAGCTTGTCCGCAGCTCCGCCCCTTCCGCACACGTATTACGGCAAAGACTACCCAAACAAATCCGATTATATCTCATTCCTACAGAAGTTTCCGAGTTACGCAAAGTTGCATTGGACAGGCAACTATCGCAGGAATCCGCAGGTTGGGTACTTTGGGAGCGGTACCCACGACCACAACCAAATGCGATCTCACGCGAACTTTATTTTTGTGTGCGCACTGCTCAAAGCAGACGAGAATTACGATTCGTCCATCTCCGGAATAGATCGAGATTGGCTTCTTACCCAAACACGAGCGGCCCTCCGCTTTCTAACGGAAACGCATGTCACCGGAACTAACTTCTGTGTAGATGGACGGAAGTGGGGAAAACAGCCGGATCAGTGGATAGCGCCGTGGGTAATTTCCAGAGCAGTAGCAGGGGCACGCTTAATCTGGGAGGATTTGAGTTTGGACGAACGGAATGCTCTTCGCCGCGTTGTGATTCACGAAGCAAATTACCAGCTAGAGCAGCGCGCTGCCTCCCGCGCGTATGGAGATACGCACGCCGAATTCAATGCCATTAATTCCGAAGTTTTGGCTTGGGCTGCCAGTCTATATCCAACTCATCCGAACGCAAGAAATTGGTTGTTAAAGTCACAAGAGATGTTTATGAACACGTTTTCGGTGGCTCGGGACAGAAGAGACCCAACCGTTGTTGATGGCAGGCGTGTAAATGAATGGGTTTATACTGTCAATGTTCATCCAGATTTCACGATCGAGGGACACGGTGGCTACAATTTTGATTACATTGCCGTTCCTTTGCATTCTCTTGCTTGGGCGTACTACGCGTTTGTTAGCAACGGTCAGCCCGTACCCCAATCACTATTTCATCATGTGTTAGATGTATGGAACGGTCTCAAGAAAACCCATCTCTATTCGGGGCGATTTGCTTACCCACAAGGCAAAGATTGGGCTAGACACGTCTATGGACCTTACTTTATCGTGCCCATGTTGGCATTGCTTCAAAATGAGTTTCACGATGCCGATGCTCGATTCATCGAGCAACTTCGATTCGGGGCGTTTCAATGGGAACAACAACAGAGCAGCAGGGGAAGCGTTTTCAGTAGGAGGTTCGGGCATCAGCGCAGGGGTTGGTCAGTTATCTATGAAACCGATTGTTACGCGAACTTGGGACTAGCGTACCTTCTTCACCATTTTGCGCCTCTCATTCGTGCGGAAAGCTCATATGACTTTCAAGAAAAGGTCAAAGGCAACTTCTACAGCAGGTACTGCGACTTTCTGTATGCCCGCAATAAGGATGTGTTTGCGTCATTTAGTTGGAAACATTTGTCCAGACGGTATCCGATGGCTTTGTTTGTTCCGGGAGACGACTATATGTCGGAGTGGGCAGAAGCCAATCTGATTGGAAATCTGGTGATAGATAACACGGATACGGCTCGAACGACCATACGTCATAACAATCGGCTGACCAAGGATGGTTTCGTTACCACCGGGCACATTCAAGAAGGAAGATCCAAGCTTGGTTTTGGAGTAGATCACTACATCAGTTTTGCCGCGCTACCGACGAACAAGATGGCTGTAATGATGGAACTCTTGGTGGCAAAGAGACCAATTCATGAAGTAGAGCAGTCAGGATTATCGTATTACTTGCCAAACGATATTTTCAACAACGGCGCTAGACATGTATATTGGGGTTCGGGAAACGTACGCTTGCGAGGTACTAGAGGAGTAAGCACAGATCTCGTAACCGTGGATTCCAATTGGGTCAATATTGACAATAAACTTGGAATCATCAGTGTTCCGGATAACGGTCAATTTCAAATCTTTGCCGGAAAAAGGAATATATGGAACGGGGAGATTAGCGATCGAATTGCCTATGCGACCGGTTCGAGACAACGGCGATATAAACAGAATGATGTTATCCGATCCCAGGGCTATTTTCTTCTTAACGCAGATTTTTCATCGACGCGAAAGATTGCGGCGACTGAAGTTCACTGGCTGAGGACGGGCGACGATTTCGTCAAGGCAGTCACATTCAGGGACGGGGGTTCAAATCGCATTGTCGTTGCAAATTTTCGGCGCACTCCGATAGATACGACAATTCAATTGCACACGGGCGAAAGGGTGGAGACGCGAGTAAAGGGACTTAGTACGGTGATATTAGGAGAAATTGCCGGAACCGAGGTCACGCACCCCAAAGATGATGGAAAAATGGTGCTCGTTCCGGCGGGCGAGTTCATCATGGGAACAAGCCAATCACAACTTGAGACAATCGTTCAGGGACGAAAAGACGCCAACGCGCTCAGGGAAATCTTTATACATGAACAGCCGCAGCACAGAGTGTATCTCGACTCGTATTACATCGACAAGTACGAAGTCACAAATAAGCAATTCAAGAAATTCGCCGATGCCACGGGATATGTTACGGATGCCGAGAAACAGGGCTGGGGATATCTGTGGGACGGATCGAATAATTGGCCGCGCCCGCGAGGAGCGTCCTGGCGCGCACCGCATGGCCAAGGCAGCTCAATTCGGCGCAAGGACAATCATCCTGTCGTCCAAGTGAGCTATAATGACGCATTGGCGTACCTAGAATGGGCGGGGAAACGGTTACCGACTGAAGCTGAGTGGGAAAAGGCTGCCAGGGGCGTAGACGGCCGCCTATATCCGTGGGGGAATCAATGGGATCCAACCCGTCTCAATTCATGGGAGGCAGGACCACACAGAACGACGCCTGTCGGAGGTTATCCCAAGGGTGTCAGTCCTTACGGCGCATACGACATGGTAGGAAATGTTTGGGAGTGGGTGTTCGATTGGTATCACCCGAGATACTACTTCACTGCGCGTAAGTGGTCAAATCCCAGGGGACCAGCGACAGGAAAACATCGTGTGTTACGTGGAGCGTGTTGGTTGAATCAGAAACATGTTACACGGTGCGCTCATCGAGACAACTACGTGACTGTTCCCGATTTTCGAATCCACCTGGGTGGGTTTCGAGGGGCGGTGACCGCAAATCGGTTTGAGGGGCAATCAAGATTTCGGAATCTTGAAGACGTAAATTCGGATGGTGCAGTTGATATTCTCGATTTTGTAATCGTGGCTAGTGAATTTGGTGAAACTTCGCCTAGTCAAGCCGCGCCTGACGTCAACTTTGATGGTTTGGTGGACGTTTCAGATTTGGTCCTCGTAGCTTCGCACCTTGGCGAAGGCACCTCATGGTCGTCTGCACCGGGCATCACGACCCATTTCTCTGAACAGCGACTTTCCAATATGCGCGAGGCGCTAAGCAGTTTAGAGGCGCTCCCGGATCCATCGCCGGGGGTAATGATTGCTCGAGAATTTCTCAGGGGCTGGCTGGGACATGTGCCACCAACTGTCAGAGAAACAAAGCTGTTGTCCAACTATCCTAATCCCTTTAATCCGGAAACTTGGATTCCCTATCAGCTCGCTGCTGATGCCGATGTTGAGATTTTGGTTTATGACATTTCGGGCACACTGGTGCGTCGATTGGATCTGGGACACCAGAGCGCAGGGATATATATACTAAAGTCCACCGCGGCGCATTGGGATGGAAAGTCGGCTAGCGGAGAACCGGTCTCAAGTGGGTTGTATTTTTATCAACTTCGGGCGGGCGACTTCACTTCGGTGAAGCGCATGGCAGTTGTTAAGTAGATCGAAATATTAAGTGGTTCTCTCGGTAAGTATTTATGATAAGTGTTGGGTGTCGGTAGCTCACATTGTCTGAACTGTGATTTATGGGATTTAGGTGATTGCCTTGATTGTCCATGACTAGTTTCCGGTGATGAGTCAGCTAGATCGTTATCTTGAGGTCACTAGGATTCAGGGAAGAAACCAAGTTTTCAAGAAAAAACTTGGTTTCGACATGCGTTAAATACTTAGCGAATGAACCATTAAGTAGTATTCTTGGTAAGTGTTTGATGTCTGTAAGGAGTTCTCGAACTGGAGATGGGATCCCTTCGAAGCCACATACGCCTGTGCAAAGAGATTTCTATCGCGGACGGTATCCGGATCTCTATCGCGCTCACTATCCGTTCGCTTGATCTCAGTTAATTGCACTTTATGATTTCCCACCAGTGAATATAAACCAATGGTGCTAGTATATGTAGTATTTAAATCATAAATGACATACTATATACTGACACGATGATGTGCGATTATGCGCGGTTGACAAATGTTGCGCCTACCTGACCTGCTAACAACCTAGATATAGTATGTCATTGAAAATCATGTACCAATTAACTAGCACCAAAGGTTATAAGGTGGTTTACGGCACACGGCGTGTGCCTACCACTTTGACTCGCAACGCGATAAATGAGGGCGGGTGCAGTGTACAACTTGCAGGAGGCTATGTTCGCGCCGCTTCGCGTCAAACTCGCTAGATTTCACTTACTCTATCCATTCATATTCCTCGTTTGCTTTAACGGACCGGCTTGGTCAGAACCGATTGTCCGTCAGGTCTATGCCGACTCGGTGAGCCTCATCGTGGAATTCAAGTTGCCCGAGCTACGGATTAGCGACGAGAATTTTGATGGACAAATCTATTCCAAAGTATCCTTTAATGGCGCTCAACACACGCTAAAAGTTGGATATCCCAAACTCCCTACCTATTCACAGTTAATTGGTATACCGGTCGGCGAAGTTCCTCAAGCCACCATTATCAACTCCCGGTTTGAGACTCGCTCTACCAAGAAAATTCTGCCCGTTCAGTCCGATTCTGTTCGCCAATCTGAAGATTCGTCTATCCGGCCCACGGTTCGATATGAGCCAAATACGGAATTCTATCGCAAGAATCGTTTTTATCCAACACAATTGGCAGAGATTGTTCCGGTCGGATTTATCCGAGATCAGCGTGTAGCGCAACTTCAGATTCATCCCGTCCAATATAATCCCCAGTTGTCGAAACTCAAAATCTGTCGGGAGTTACAGATCCGAATCGATTTCAATCAATCGGCGTCCTCCGATTCTAAAGTATTTACGACCTACCAGCCGTCAAGAGCGTTCGAGGACTTGTTTCAAACGAGGCTGCTCAATTATAACCAAGCCAAGGCATGGCGATTAGTAAGACAGTCACAGGCTCAACTAGCCTCCGCGTATGCACAAGGAAATACCGAGCAAAGATTCAAACTCTCGATCTCTCAAACGGGTATGTATCGAATCCCGTATTCGAGGCTTGAGCGAGCTGGCGCAGACACAACACGGATCGATTTAAATACAATAAAAATCGAGAATAACGGACGAAAGATCGGTGCTTTTGTATCCGACGAGGATAACAACGGTAGGTTTGATCCCGGGGACTCTATTATCTTCTACGGTCAAAAGATTGTTGGAAACAGATTTACCGAGACAAATGTATATTGGCTCTCTTGGAATGGTATTGGGAATTCGCGCATAGGGATTCAAGACGCCCAATTAAAAACACGCGGTGCACACACTCCGGTTGCATTCCTGAAGACAGATCGCTTTGAGAAGGACATTTTTCATAATTCTTTGGAGTCGAGTGACTCCAGTTTAGAAGATGCAGATCACTACTTTTGGGTCGGTATAAAGGCAGGAGACAACAAGCGATTTTCCATCAACACACCGGGCGCCATTCCTCGTCAATTGATCCATCGTCCCGCAACAATCCGTGTTAGACTTCAGGGCGTTTCCCTATTTACTCATAGGGCAAGGATACTCCTCAACGACAAATGGATCGCGAGAACTCAAGACTGGCGAAGGCAAGACGATCTCTTGACCATTCATGAATTTCAACAGCGTCAGTTTCTCGTCCATGATGTGACCAATACATTAACAGTGATTGCTGAAGAAAATGCTCGATTGTCTACAGACGCGGTCGAATTTTACGTTGATTGGTTTGAATTGGATTATTGGCATGGTTTCAAGGCGGTGTCCGGTGCGCTAGAGTTTAGCTCCAACACCGAACCTGAAGCTAACGGAATTGTGCGATATCGTGTCGAAAATCTACGCACCGACGAAATTGATGTCTATAAGATATATAACGGCAGCATCGTCGCAAAACTTGAAAACGGGAGAATTAGCCGCACATCCAGCCATGATTTTGAAATCACGTTAGAGGATGTTGTGACTCAGCCATCAAGTTATTTTGCACTTGATAACCGTGCTTACCAGAGTGTCACCAGGATTGTGCAAGCCAAGCCGGCGACGCTCAGAGACCCCGCCAATCAAGCCGATTACATTGTAATCAGCCACAGAAATTTTATTGAAAGCATACAACCATTGGTGGAGTTTCGACGTTCTCAGGGACATTCTGTTATTGTAGTGGACATTGACGACGTGTATGAACAGTTCAATCACGGCATCTTTAGCCCGTTTGCCATCCAACACTTTCTACGCTACGCCTATACAAGTTGGCAACAACCGGCTCCTTCCTATGTCCTACTCGTTGGCGATGCGCATTACGATTATAAGAAAGCAACTGTCGAATTCTGGAGACTTGCCAACCAATCCTTTAGACTTCCTCCCATCTATGTCCCAACAATCCACGGATGGTCACCGGTGAGCGGTGAAACTGCAATGGATCACCGATTTGTTACCGTGAGTGGAGATGATACACTTCCTGACATGTTCATTGGACGATTGTCCGTGCAGTATTCACGCGAGCTCGACACAATGGTGAAGAAGTTGATTGATTATGAACAAGATCCAAAACGCGGCGTATGGCAGCGCACTCTCGCCCAAGTTTCAGACGACGAAAAGAGTCACAGTATTGACTGGATTTTCGAAGAGAGCCGTGATCGCATCATCAAGGAATTCATTCCCATTGGTTATGACACACGTAAAATTTATCTAAGAAGAATAGAGAGTCCCGATCGTACAAACGGGCTAATTATTCAAGCTATCAATGAAGGTCTGCTAATTCTCGAATACGCCGGACACGGCGGGTCGGAAACATGGGCAGATGAAGGTATTTTTCGCATTGAGAATATTCCAAGATTAAAGAATGAACACCTTCCCTTTGTCGTGACGACAACCTGTCTCAATGGGCAATTTGACAGACCTCTCGGGTTCGGCGCGCGTAGTTTGAGTGAAGAATTTATGATGGGAAGCCAGGGAGCGATTGGTACGTTGAGCGCAACACGTCTTACTTTTGCCACGGCCAATGCCGCGTTTGATGAAGATCTGTTCAATTCCATATTCAGCGTTGATCCACCAACCCTCGGCGCTATAACTGCCGATGCCAAGACTAAGTTTATTGGAAACTCAATAAGCCATAACAGACTAGCTTGGATTCCGGGCGCCGAACAGTACACCCTCTTCGGAGATCCGGCGACGCGGTTGGCACTACCGGATCTGGAGATTAAAGTTGAATTAGATGACTCTGCGCTGAATTCTAGCAAGCAATTGGTTGTTAAACAGAATTCAGTTGGACGCAATGGGATTACCTTAGCCACAGGTATGCGTAGATTCGTAAAAGCAACCGACTTCAGTGTAGATCGATTGTCGGCGGCAGTGTTATACGCAAATAGTTTTGACGAAGATCCGTACAACGATCTGTCAATGCGGCAGGACCATCTGAATGTTTGGAAAGGCGACTTTGGTACCATTCGATTTGATGTGCCGCTTGATGTGACCGCTGGACGAGGAGTTGTCCGACTCTTCGCAAGCGATGGCAAGCACACGGCTATAGGCGGCGCGGAGTTTTGGACGAAACAGGCGATATTCCATGACGTGCGAGAAAATTTGGACGCAGAAGGAGCCAATGCGCTAAGTCTTCACGTGCAGATTGTGGATGACACGGGACGGGGCGGTATCAAGTCCGTCGAAGTGGTTTGGAACGATACAAGTGAATTCAAGACACACACCACCCCTATGGTTCCTGACCCCCAATTTTCGGTTCCCGTCATCAACGGCGGACAGTGGTGGCGACTTCAATCCCCAATTCCACTACCACGGGCTGGGCGGTCGGTAAACTACCAGATTCTCGCGACGGACCAAGGGGACGATGTTGTTTTTTACCCATCGAAAACAGAACGAAAAACGATACAAGTACCGGCAAACGCCAATCTCGCTATTGCTCCGAATTCGCGTGGTAAAACCTCTATTCGCTATGTTCGTCTGGAGGACGACAATTTGCCCGCCTTGATGGCAGATCTGATTAACGATGGAGGCAATGATGTTCCGGTAGATGTTGAAGTTTGGTTCACGAAGGGAGATCCTGACCGAAACGTGGATTACCAAATTGACCGGGACGCCAGGGTAATCGGAAAAGTAGTGGTCGATACAAATGACTGGGAGCCAGGGGACACAGTCCATCAGAAAGTAACCGCTGTTTTGTCTTTGAATGAACCACTACCGCGAGGGCATCACGATATACATGTTTTTGTCGATCCTACACCGCCCGACCATGCTCCGGAAAATAAGGTTTTTGGAGCACTTGATGAAGTGCGTTCCGCGGACAACAAGGGGAAACATTCGTTTGATGTTAACGAGTTTACCTTGCAACCAGAGAGCGACCTCATGTGCACCAGTTTAGATCGAGTATTCGAAGCTCATTTCACAGCGGGTTCATTGAAACCAACAACGCTGTCCGTCGATGCGCTTGAGGCTCCAGTCTCCTCTCAGCCGGACCTGAAAATCGTGCCGATTCCCCAGCCTGCCAGTGTGCAAGACGCCCTCATGGGCCAAGGCGCGGGCGCCCTTCAGGCTTATGAAATTAACCTGTCTTCAACAGTCATGCAACTTGACGGGCCGGTTGAAATTAGATTTCGATTTGATAGCGATTACTTTAATGACCCACTTAGCGCGCAACCACGCGATGCCAACAACCCATACGATTCCATGAGAAACATGGGTGTCTATACTTGGCGGGAACGGACAAAAACATGGAAGCGGTTGGCATCAACAATCCACTATCAGGAAAACGGGGATCTTTTAAAGGAAAAATTTCTGACACCGGCACAGAATAGAAACAGAAATCTTTACGAGTTGAAGAATTCACAGATTCGAATTGATTCAGAGCGTACTCCCATAGGCGAATGGATTATATTCTTTGTTGATTCGGAACATTACATCGTTCGACTTCGTAAAACGGATAGTGACGCCATCGAGCAGGTTGGAAGGTTTGGGAAGCCGGGTCAGATTTTCGCTTATCATGACTTCGGTATTCAGCTAGAATTAAAGAGGGTAGAGGAGGTTGACATTAGCCGACCATTTGAATATGGGGATGTCCTAACTTTTGAAACCAGAATGGATCGGTTTGACCGCATTTATGTGTCCGAGATTAGGAATAGCAACCGCGGTGATGGGATGCCGGAACTTAACTTATCAATTGAATCTGAGGACAAATTCCGATTCGGAGATTGGTTGATTCTCTTCAGAGATGACCAGACATTTGAGATTCATGAGCGTTCAGACTTTTCTGACGGCATGGAGAACGAGGAGATACTTCTCGGATCGGTTGATAAACCGCTATTCATCAGTGATCCTGGTATTGAAGCGCTGATTACGTCTGGCGCCGTTCCGTTTGCTTATGGCGACAAATTCAAGTTCGGCACCAGAATGGTCGGCACAGTATCCGCCGAGGTGTCTGAACTCGTTCCGTTCGCTCTTATGGCAAATTCGGACACGGATGCGCCCATGCTCAAGTTGTGGGTGGATGGCAAACCGCTAAATTCCGACAGCGTGATTTCATCTCGGCCACAGGTCTCCGTGATTCTTGAAGATTTGAACGGGATAGATATGGACGCATTCCGGTTTGTCGTTAGCAAGAATGGAGGACCAATTAAGGAAATCACCGAATTTACAATGACTAATCCGGAACAAGTCACACCGGTTACGATTGTCTACGCCCCTGTTCTTTCCGTGGGCCGCTATCTCTATCGACTCTGGGCAAAAGATTTGAACGGGAATGAGCTTGGATACGATGGCGGATATAGCGAGTTCATTCTCCTTGTGTCAGATCCACCTGATGTAGAACCGCCGGAAGTTGATATTCGCATAAATCAGGAGATTTTAACGGATGGAATGATTCTGCGTGAGCAGCCCAAGATTGAGATTGAACTAGCCGATGATTACGGACTAGATTCTTCCACCATACAATTCTCGTTTGGCAAAGCGGATGACGAATTTGACACGGTTCCACGTAGGGCGTACGACTTGGTGTTTGATGAAACCCAGCCTGATGTCGGCTCCATTGTCTATGCGCCGAGTCTGGCTAACGGCGATTACCAAATACAGATTTACGCCAGTGACACGAGTGGCAATGCTCACGAAGGAGAATTATTCCACTTTCAGCTTGACGAAGCTGTGGAGATTAACGAAGTGTGGAATGTCCCCAATCCAATTCGTACCGGTACCTTCTTCACCTACAATTTCGTCCAGAGCCCGGAGCAAGTTACCATCAAGATATACTCTATCGCCGGCAGGCTGGTTCGCACGATTGCCGACGCGTCGGCACGACGGGGTTACAATGAGACATACTGGGATGGGCGTGACGAAGATGGGAACCGTTTAGCTAACGGCACCTATTTTTACAAGGTTACCGTTGAGTCGGAAAATCGAGAAATCGAGAGGGTTGGTAGGCTTGCAATCTTGCGCTGATGAATTAGGTTGTCCACATTGGAAAAGCGTGGTTCATTTTCCATGAAGATACGGCAAGAATTGATAGCTGACTTCTCTGAACTGAGATTTATGGGAATACCTTGTTTGACGACGTTTAGCGACAGTAGTCGTGCTAATGTCATCAGACGCGAGTTGCAAACCGCCCCGTGTAGAGAGGGAGAAACGTTCAACGGTGAAGGTTTTTACCATAATTGCTTAGAGCCTGTTTGAAAAGTCCGGAATCGCCTTAGAGAAAGGGCTATTTTGGGGTAAATGCCCTCAAGAACCTATTAGAAAAAGAAAAAAGTTGTCTGAACGGTTGATGTTTACGTTTACTCATTGGAGCAGTTAAATCTGAACCAATGAAAGGAGTAAACATGAACCGCAAGCGTTATCCCAGTGATTTGACTGATGCACAGTGGGAGAAACTGTCCTCGTTTCTGCCAGCCCCTCAACCATTAGGCAGACCTCCAAAATGGGAGATGTGCTTAATCATCAATGCTATCTTTTATGTCGTCAAGTCCGGTTGCCAGTGGCGAATGCTACCCCATAATATGCCACCGTGGCAAACCGTCTATTACCATTTCAGAAAGTGGCAAGTCGACAACACATGGCTCTTGATTCATCAGGCACTTCGCGAACAAACACGTTGTGATGGCGGCAAACAACCATCACCGACAGCAGCTATCATTGACAGCCAATCCGTTAAGACGACGGAACTGGCGGAGACTAGAGGATTTGATGGTCACAAGAAGGTCAAAGGACGCAAACGCCATCTGGTAACGGATACGACGGGTATTCCATTGATGGTCAAAGTCACTGATGCCAATGTTAGTGACAATCAGATAGCTATCGAGTTACTAACAGAAGTGTTTAGCTGGTACATAACAATTCAGTTGGTGTGTGCCGATGCCGCCTATCGCGGCGAATTAGAAGACTGGTTATATCTGGCTCATCAGTGTCAACTAGAGATTGCATCTACGCTAGGGCAGCAGGGGTTTGAAGTTGTTCCGTTACGATGGATTGTTGAACGCACATTCTCTTGGCTTGGTTGGTTTCGTCGATTGACTTTGGATTATGAACGCTTTCCTAAGACTGCTGAAACTATGGTATACATCGCTTCCATCTACTTGATGCGAAATCGAATCAAATGACTTTTCAAACAGGCTCTTAGCGGTAATATCATTAGTGGTTTACCCGATACATGGTTAATCTCGGTAAAGAAGCGCGATCGGGATATCGTTCCTACATGTGCCTAAATCCAGTTACTCGGAATGGATAATGTCATATGCACCGAGAAAATAAACCATTGAGCAAATTATTCCTATTGGTTTTCAGCACATGTCAAATCAGAGTCACAAACCGCATGTCTTCTTAAACATGGCGATGAGTCTTGATGGCAAGATTTCAACGCGTGATGGCACGGGACCTCGCTTTACGGGCAGCGCCGACAAAGTGCGACTGAGAGAGATTCGAACTCGTGCGGATGCCATCCTTGTGGGTGCGGGGACAATTTTTGCGGATGATCCGACGTTCACGGAAGATGGAATCTACAGAGACGAGCGCGTCAAACGCGGTCTGTCACCCCAGCCAATCAAAGTGGTTGTTAGCGGTACCGGGAGTGTGCCGGAATCTGCCCTTATGTTCCAGCCAAACGGCGCACCAGCGCTCGTCTTTACTACGAAGCGTATCCCCGAAAATCGCCTAAGAATCTTGGGAAAAGTGGCAGAATGCGGTACATATTGTGGGGGACGAGGAGGTTGATTTCCTACAGATCGTTGAGATCCTGGCGCGGACGTATGGTGTGAAGAATTTGCTGATTGAAGGGGGAGGGCAGGTCAACTTCGCTATGTTTCGCGCACACCTCATCGACGAGGTCTATCTCACCTTGTCTCCACGAATAATCGGTGGGCGTGATGTTCCAACGCCTGTTGGAGGAGAAGGATTCAACTTTGTTGACTTAATCGATCTTGAGTTGCTGGATCATCGCGTTATCAATAGCGAGATTTTTCTCCATTATCGTGTCGTTCATAACAATCGAGAAATCACCTAAAGAGGTGTGTACATAAGGGACAGCAGTTTATTCGGCGTTTCAATCCCGTGTCAACTATAGGTGCCTCTGGATCTGATGAAAGCTGTCAGGATCCAGTTTCCGATAATCCGGAAGATCGTATCGATTTCCTCGAACATCAGTTATGAGAATTCGTGCGAGTGGAACTTGCTTGATATTTTGGTGCAGCCCTTGTACGGAGAATACGATTCTTCCGCGTGATGTCTCTGTATCCCATTCATGAACGCCAAATCGCTCTTTGACCCGGTGGATCTTGATAATTACGGGCGTGAAATATCGTTTATCTAGTTCCTCGCGAACGATTTTCCGACTCTCGACATTTAACTCCGAGGGATCTACGACGATACCAATCTCCATCTCATCTCCGACGCCTAACGAGATATAGTGCTCAGGATCACTAAGTGGAAGAATTCGCCGGAAGGTTACTCGCGGATAGCATACTTCATCCCGAATTTCGAGGCGCGGAGAACCCATTGGTGAACGAAACAGCAATACCTTCTCGGGATTCAAATACTTCGGCGTAAAGTCATCGTCATCAAAATCGAGCCCGAACTTCGATTTTGATTCTCTGCTAGGAATGGCTTTTTGTTCATCCTGTTTTTCACGGTCCATGGTTTACTCCCGAATCTATTCAATTAACGGCTTAACGCTCGACCACTTGTGCCGCGGAGCGGATTTCAGAAGCCTCTCGTTGCGTTTCAACGAGCTTATAATATATTCCTTTCTGTTCCATTAGCTCTTCGTGGGAGCCGCACTCAACCCCTCGTCCCTTTTCAATGACAAAAAGTCGATCGGCGCTACGCAGGGTTGAGAGACGATGTGCAATCGCGAAGGTGGTTCGATTTTGAACGAGCCGATCGATTGCTTGCTGAATCTTCTTTTCCGTCTGTACATCTACCGATGAGGTTGCCTCGTCCAGAATCAGGATGCGCGGATTGTGCAGGATTGCCCGCGCAATAGAGATACGCTGGCGTTCGCCTCCCGAAAGTTGTCCTCCACGCTCGCCTACTTCCGCGTCATAGCCGTCCGGGAATTTCACGATGAATTCGTGTGCATTTGCGGCTTTTGCCGCGGCGATAATGTCCTCCATCGTTGCATCCGGTTTTGCATAAGAGATGTTTTCTGCTATGGTACCACTGAAGAGAAACGGTTCTTGCAGGACGACGCCGGTTTGGCGCCTCAAATCTTCCAACCGAATCTTTGTAATGTCTTCTCCATCAATGTAGATTCCGCCAGAATCGGGTGCATAGAATCGGCAGACCAGGTTAATCATGGTTGATTTTCCTGCGCCGGAATGTCCAACCAGACCGATCATTTCTCCACTCTTCACATGGAGATTGATGTCCCGCAACACGGGCTGATGTGAATCGTAGCCAAAGGTCATGTTACGAAATTCGACTTCTCCCTTCAACTCCGGCATTGAAACGAGTGTTCCATCGTCATGCTGCTCCGGTTGGGAATCAATCACCTCGAAGATTCGTTCGGCGGCAGTCAGCGCCCGTGAAGCGTAATTGATTAAAGGGCTTATATGGCGTAAAGGACCGTAGAACATTGCCAGTAAGGAGTGAAAGAAGAATAGCGTTCCCAGTGTCATGTCACCCGTAATCACCTGAAGACCGCCAGCATACCATGCGATGAGGGTACCCAGCGATATGGCAAAGAGCAACGGAGGATAATAGGTCGCCCACACGGTTTCGGCATATGTATCGTAATACCGCGCGTCCTCATTTGCCGCTGAGAACCTGCTTATTTCTCCCGTTTGCCGACCGAATGCCCGAACAACACGAATACCGGAGATAGAGTCGTTTACGATGTCGAACAACTTGGATCGCCGCCGCCAGGCACGGTGCCAGAGATGGTGCACCTTCCTCCAAAACCACCTCGCTCCTATGACAATCAGCGGGATTGGAATTAGGATGAGAGACGACAAGCGCCAATTTTCCAAGAAGAGCACGGCGCCTATTCCAAAGATTAGCAACAAATCGACAGCGATAAACTGAAGAGTGTCTAGCATAAAGAATTCAAGGCGCTGGCTATCTTCGGTGATGTGGGAGATCACGGTTCCCGTCTTGCGTTTGTCGAAGAATCGTATGGAAAGGCTGTGAAGTCGATTGTAAACTTGCTTTCGGATATCTGCTGTCAGGCGAATCGTCAACCAGGCGCTTAAGCGACCAAGAAGAATCTCATTAAGCGATGTTATAATTTGAACTATCAGGAGACATCCGACGGCGAGTGTCAAAGCCATGGAAGCGATTCCAATTTCTCGAAACATCTGACCCAATCGCGTCTTTGAAACCTCGTCCACTGCCCTAGCTGCATCGTTTAGCGCCAAAACATCGTCAACCAAGATGCGATAAAAGTAGGGCGGCACAAGTAAGAGTAGGGTGGAACCAATCACCGCGAGCATCAGCATTGTGGCTGCAAATTTGTACGGCTTCAGGTAAACTAGAATCCGTAACAGCACGCGATGCTTCTTTGTGCACGCAGGACAGGGTGAGAATTCATCGCGCAGCGGCAAACCACACGATTGGCAGAATTTCTTTTCTTCTTTGTAGTTCCAAACCGGCGCTTCATCTCGTTTCCCTTGGCGATGTTCGATTTCTTCACTCAGGAATTGTGCGACGTATCCGATTTTCGGCGCAAGCCCGTTGGAATATCGGAGGAAGTCGAGGGTGTCCGCCTCCTTCTCCAGAACAAGGATACCTCCATCAACAACGGCTTCTGCCCGTATAACGGTCACCTCTTTATACGAGACGCGATCCAGGATAGTTCCTGTTGCGTCGAGTGCCAACATATCCGTCTCGGTCAGTACAAACCAGCCCTCGCCAAATGAGCCATCCGGTTCAACATCGGTACGTGCGGCAAAGCGTACCGTTTCAATGCCAATATCTTCTTCCCGAAGAGCTTTCTCTATAACCTTGGGTAGAGTGTCTAACATCGGTGTTCCGTTATCTGTTGTTGACATTAACATCTCCAGTAGCAAAAAATGGACTTTGGGAATCAGATCAGGATTGACTTTAACCTCAACCTCGGGATTTGGGGGCGCAATACTGACATTCCATTGAAAATTGGTGCAGCACCCCAGTACAGCGTTAAAGTCTTGGGGCTTCCACTATTCCACACGGTCGGATGCACTTTTCGCGAGTTTTGCGGAAAAAATGTAATAATCGGGGAGATGGCAGACGTTGACCGCTTTAGCGTAATATCACCAACAGGATTTGGCAATTCGTCGGCGACAGTAGGGTTTGTAAACCGTCTTTGGGTTCAACACAATTATTCTGTGTAACGTTGCTCCGGAGTGGAAACCTTAATCATCGCCATTTTACGCGGCGAAAGATTCACTCAAATCTACCAAGTAACACTAACAAAATAAGCGTGTTGGAAGGCGTTTTCGACAATTCGATTTCACCTCAATTTCGTAGATGGGAAAACCGATTTAAGCTGCTTGTGCAACCAAATGAAATCCCAACTGATTGGCTTTGCGTTTCAGGTTTTTAACCGCCCTTTGGCGAGCCTGTTCTTCATAGTAGCCGGAAGGAGGTTCACGGTAGGGCGTCCGATTTCTCAACATGGCATAGATAATACGTGCGAGTTTATGAGCGATTGCCGTGATGGCTTGAGCAGGACCGAGCCTCGCTCGCTGACGACGATAATAACCGCCGAGGGCGCCTTTGCTATTTGACACGCCTTGCGCCGCCAGCCTCAGAGCGCGTGCCGCACGATTGTTGTTTTTCTGCGTTTGACGCTGCATCACTTTGCCACCCGTGATTTGGTTGTTCGGACATAAACCCAGCCAGGAGGTGAAATGTTTGACTGAAGGCCATTTGCTCATATCGATGCCGATTTCACTCAATATCGCTTGTGCATTGAGCACATTGACTCCCTCAATCTGAGTGAGATCTACCCCGCTCAGTTGATACAGATGTTGACGCAAATTAAAACAGGGCTCATTCCCCTTTGGACGCCGCCGCTTTCTTTGACTCTCCGGCAATGGGTGCGCTTTGATGTCAATCTGGGGTTCAATCCTCTGATAAAACTTTTCGATTTCTACATCACAATCGCTGATTTGCTGCTGATAAAAATCGTAGGCTTGCAACGCTTGCTTGAGGGCGAACACATGTTCGGACTTGTAATTGCCCTCAAGAGATTTGCGAATCTCTTTTTCACTTTTGGTACATCGCTCATCACGATGGGCTGCCAATTGGTGGGCATCGCGTTCACCCTTGACGATGTCTCTGATGATACGCATGCCTGTCAAACCGGTAATGTCTGAGATGACGTTGGTCAGCTTAAGATTCATCAGTTGCAATGCCTTCTGCATATGCTGCACTTGTGTCGAGCACATAGCGATTAGATTGGCTCGATGTCTCACCAATGAGCGCAAGGCACAAATCTCTTCAGCCGGGCGGAATGAAGTCGAAAGCAGCCCATAGGTATGCAACTGCTGTATCCATTGACAATCTTCGATGTCAGTCTTCTTACCGCTAACGTTTTTAATATGACGCGCATTCACCAGATACACTTCAAAGCCGCGTGCTTCAAGCATTTCATAGATTGGAAGCCAGTAGATACCTGTTGATTCCATCGCCACCGTGGTCACGCAACAATGCTGTAACCAATCCACTAAGAGATGGAGGTCTTCGGTAAAAGTCTTAAAGACTCGCACACAGTCTTTATCTCGTCCTTCAGGGACAGCGGCATAAATTTCAGCGTCTCCGATGTCGAGACCTGCCGCGTTATAATTTATTTGTTCAAGAGCGTTCACGTCTTGAATCTCTTGGGTAGGAGGACGTTCTTTGAATCGTCCTTTTCTCGAAATGCCGGTTTTACGCCGTCTTTTCATGGCGAGTTCTCCTTGCCGAGATAGGGTTCGGAATATACAACATGGGTTTCAAAACCGGTTCAGGCGGGGTTATGCTTCGAATCTCTAGTCTACCAAACGGGGTACCAAAGCAGTAAATCCCATGAAAGGGAATCTTGCTTGCGTCCACCAATGAACAAAACATGCATAACCCGGACGACGCTCTCAAGCGGGTTTACAAACACCAAGAAAATTTCCGTCTTTGCAATGCCTAAACCAAACCTCATTATTGTAGCATATGTGTTACTTGCTGAAAGAATTATCCCGACAGGGATAATGGCACGCTCTCAAGTAACACTCGACATTGCACTCCTCTCGAGTGCAGACGCGAGGAGGAATCGTGTTCTATTGACATCTCACTCCGCTGGAGTGAAAAACATGCCGGTAAGGAACGTCATTGCAGAGCCTGTCACGGAGCGAAGAAGGAATGTTACTTGCTGAAAGAATTATACCGACAGGGATAATGGCACGCTACCAAGCGGTTTACCCGCTTGATGCCTGTTATTCACTCGGATGCTCCTGCCCTACCGGGTTGTGGAACGAGATTCTTGTGCTTGTCCAGTAAACCTTGATTACCTAGCAAAAGAGCCTTTATGGTCTGAAGATTCTAGTTAGGTCAAAAGTTAGTTATTGTGTTTAAAAAAAGTAGGTCAAATCTGTAACCGCTGTTTTTGAGGATGACCGTAATGGCAATGGGCGGTCTCAGTACTCCTCCTTGCCTTTTCCAGAAAAGTGTAGTATTATCCTGCCGAGACTTGATTGAAACTCGATTGATGCCGGCAGGGATGTGGCCAACGTGTCTCCGCAATGGGCAGATCCGAGCTACCAATCATTTAGAAAGACATCAAAATGGTTGATGCCACTGAAAATGACAGATATCAGATTGTCGAAAACCTGAGAGTTCTTGGCATCCGTTACCTAGCTTCAGGTGAAATAAAACAAGATGCTAGGGTTAGCCTTCCTCCACAGGTCTTAATCAAGCGAATCGCGGAGAACTCTGATCCGCGTCTTCGGCTAGCTCTCATTGCCCTCTTTATTCGGCATCCTCAACACTCCGCGATTGTGTCAGACCTTGTAGGACAGTTAAACGAACCGGCACGTACGGAACTGAAAATCTTCTATATGGCAGCAGTGTACTTACAACGGTATTGGATGCCTCGACTGGAACTTTACATGAGAAATTTTCCTCTTTTGCCCGACTTGTATTCCAAAGAACTTTCCCTTCCCCAACCTGAAGACCGACATGGTAAGAACGGTCTGTACGCACTTGCAGATTGGCATGCGAGTCGATCGCCGTACCACTACAACTGGCTCGCCTCTTATCTGAAAGTGATGGACTTACTATTTGCCCAGTTAAGGATGGAGAGCAGTAATGAGTTTTCGCGATTCGGTTAACCGCCATCGAATTGACGAGTTCCTCAACCAACTTGGGAAGCGATTTCGGGGTGCAGGAAAAGTCTATCTCGTCGGCGGTACAACGATGGTTTATGAAGGGTTCCGTGCTCTGACCTTAGACATTGATATAGCTTTTGATTTGAACCCTACAGACCACACCGAATTTATCCACGTCGTGCGCGAGCTCAAGGAGGAGATGCAAGTAAATGTAGAAGAAGCCTCGCCGGGTCACTTTATCCCACTGCCGTCCGGCTACGAGGCGCGTTGCCAGTTCTTGGGACAGTATGGGAAGCTTGAGGTATTTCATTTTGATCCTTACAGTATGGCGCTTAGCAAAATCGAACGCGCTACCGCAGAAGATTTCTCGGACGTGTTGGCACTTCTCGAGTATAATTGGATACAAATTGAGATGCTTGAAAAGACGTTCTGCGAGATTCTTCCGCGGTATGCCACCGAGAGTCTGAAGGGTGATTCGCTTGAGTTCGAGCGAAAGTTTTTTGCGCTTAAACAGATTTGGGAGGCGAAATAGATCGATTCACCGCAACCAAACAGGAATCGAATAGCTACAACATTCGAATGGTCTTCGCAGTTTCGTTTGAGGCATGGCGAAGGTGTGTTGACATTCATGTGATACGATTTCAAAATCCAAATGTTACACGCAATTCGAGACGCGCAATGAATTGCGCTACTACGAACCGTCGGTTCTTGTAACTTATGGATTACAAAGTGGTATGAGATGTATCCGTAATCGTATGGGAAAGGTCCCGCGCCAAAAGGTTGGGAGACCCAACCCCTGCGAAGAATCCCTTGTCCGCGCAGTCCTTTCGATTGTCCTGTTGCAATAAAATGTCAACAGAGCCTAGTCATCATCCTCACGTTCACTGAGTAATTCACCGCGCGCTAGCCGCTCCGCGTTCTCCGTAGACCAAAGAATACCCTTCATCAGTTTTTGCGCGGTGATGTATCGAGTAGCAGCTAATAGATGCATTCGCTTTTCCGTCGGATCGGTCGACAAGTCGTAATGTCGAAAAGCGACCTCTAGCACTTGGAACATGTGAAGTTCCGCATCCTCACGAAGCAAGATGTGCGCGAGCGTGCGTCGAAGTTTGCTCACATCATGCCCTTCCTCAAGGTACTGGCTGACAAGGATCTCCGCCTCATAGACCTTCTGAAAGTCTGCGAACTCTTGAAGGCGATCCAACATTTTGTCCACAGAGACGAATTCCTCGTCGAGTCGCTGTCCAAGTGTCGGGATACGGGCGGCGGGCATGTTTAACCAGCGAACGTAGGCGAGGAAGACTGCACCATGGAAGATACCTCTTAGCAGTTTTTTGCTTGGGGCATAGTGGAAGGCACAGTAAAGCGCGTGGGCGTATGAATAGATATTCGCCACATCGTGCCAATCGCCCTCGTTCTTCAGGTGGAAACGCGCCGTGCGGATAGCAGATGCGTAGGTCATCGCACGGCAAATCTCGACGGGATTTACGCCCGTACGTAGCGTTCGCTCGATTTCTTCGACAATTGGCTCGAACTCGCTTCCAAGCATTGTCTGCGCAAACTCCGACGTGTCAAGAGAGGCGTTGTTTGATTGATTCTCGGTCCAAATGTCATCTAACCGCTCAAATATCGGTTCCAAGACGGGCACAGCGTCAGCCCAACGCGATGTTTCCTCGTGTCGTGTCCGACTCACGAGATCGACTACGATTGGACGCAGCATTTCGTGAGCGCCCTCCCATTGGACATAATCTAGCGCTTCGAACATTTTGTTCGCAAAATCAAGTGCGTGGCCATCCCCAGTAAAGTAGAAGTCGGTTGCTGCCGTAAACACAAAATCGGCAATCACGGATTTGTCATAGCCACGGTCTCGGAGAGTTAGCAAAATGCGTTCTGCCGCCCCGGCATGACGCTTATCGACAAAGTACCGAAACCACCGCATCAACGTGCCGAGATCGTGTTCTTCGTCTGTCTGCGGGAACGGTGCGCGATAGGGACGTGAACTTCCCGTTGTTCGTCTACTTATCTGTGCAAGTCCGTGTACCAGAAATAAATTGTGATCGTTGTCGTCTACTTCGTCCCACAGGTTGGCGGCAAGCGTCAGTATGGTAACACCGGACGACCAACCGTCGCTGCTCTTGTTGGCACCGTAGAATAGACCTTGTTGGATAATCTCTTGCGGCGATGCTCCCGCGTCGTTAAGCGCCGTGACCGCCTTAGCAATAAAGAACGAACTTCGGTCTTTAAGCCCACGCTCAAGCGCCCGTTTGCCCCGGTCTATCACGCGACGCTTTGCCGCTTCTTTCTCGCCGCGCGCCAGTCCGACGTATAGATTGCCGTCGTCTCGCAACTCAACGGGGAAAGCCTTCAAGTCGTCACCCGACGCCAGAAAACACCCACCAGATTTTAGGTCGAATTCCCAGTGGTGCCAATGGCAGATTAGCACACCGTCTCTAATGCTACCTTCCGACATTGGATAACCCATGTGCGGACAACGATTGTCAACAGCATAAAATTTCCCCCCATATCGGAAAACGGCAAGGTGTGTACCGTTCACATGAAACGGTTTGCCTTCACCTTGTGCGAATGTTTCGGCGGCGCATAGTTTGTGATACACGAGATTGGCTTGATCTACATGGTCAATTGGCGGATCCTCTATATGGATTGAACCAGGAACGGTTTGAGTCGGTACGACAGTTGAAGCCATGACGCGAACCTCCTTGTCGTGCTGCGGTTGACTATTGTTCACAGGCACCGCCCCGCGCAATCAGGGGTATAAAATGTCTCTGCTATAGACGCTTCCCTAAAATTTGCTTTGATGCTGCAGGAGTTTTTGGGTTAACGGGCTTGATTTCTACAAGTGGTTGTTGATGCTCAAGCAGAACCGATCTTTGACACAGAAATGCCTGGGGAACCAATTTTATGCCTCTACTTTCGCGTAAACCGGCGAGTTGACATCAACTAAGATTTCGTCTCCTTGTACCTTTATGGGATAAGTTGCGATGCACGTCTGCCCGGGCCAAACGCATTTCCCGGATTTTACATCGAACTCCCACATATGGAGTGGGCAGGTAATCACACTATCACTCAGGAATCCATAACTCAAGACACCTCCGAGATGTGGGCAAATGTTGTTCATCGCATGATATTCACCGGCGACGTTATAGATTCCGACAAATACACCTTCAACTTTGACACCAATGCAGCGGCCCGCCTGAATTTCATCAGTTTTCGCCGCCTTCACAAATTGACCCATTTTCACAGTTTCCTTTCCGTTAATACCGATACCCCTCTCTTTGAGGAGTGTATCACGATTTTCCCACATTTCTCAACAAAATTCTGGATTTCTGCCAAGGAAATCACACTTGATTTTAGGGCACCTTTAGAGCCTGTTTTAAAAGTAAATAGCGAAGCTAGTTAGGGGCATTTGAATGCTATTACCTGTGGGAGTTCTATCAGGATTTACTATCGCCTTCACTATCCGTTCAGTTGATCACTCGTTATTCACTCGTTTGATCCCAGCTAGGGCTTTGATGTGGGGCAATCCGGTGTTGCTATACACCTTTCGCGCCGCTGGCGCTCTCAAAGGCTGGTGCGCAGTGCGCACCCTACAGACTTCAGTTTTGTACAAAGTCGAGCTACGACTGTTAGGAGGGTACAGAAAGCTATGAACAGATTTCCAGAATGGAGCGGAGATTGTCATTCAAGGGAGGACAGAGAAAGGATACGTGACTCAAGTGTGCAACAGATGGAGCGCTAGAAAGAAGGGGAGATTTGGTCGGTGGTTACAGCACGTATTGCGAATGGTTTAAACGGATTCCCGAAGTTTTCGATGATTCCCCAACACCTTGATTAAAGTGCGTGCGAGTTTTTCGGGATCATGACGAATTACATTCAGTTGAACCCCATTCTCAACAACGACTGTGTCACGAATGAGATCGGCTTCGACAACATGGCCCTCGCTAAAATTGTCACGTTCCAAATCGTAAAGGACCTGTACCTTCGTCGTATCAGCCATCTGTTCCCGAGTTTCATCGGATATTTGAGAAATGTAGTTTGTCAGACTCATGACCAGATCTGTTGGACGGACTTTATTGTCTTCAAGCAGTGAGAGCCCTTCTTTAGCACGCGATTGAATCCTTGTCAGGAGTTCCGATAGTTCTTTCTGAACATACCTTTTGATTAGTTCGTCGGGTGCCGGTTGGTTGTTCACCACAATGTAGTCCAGCGACACATCTGCGTGATCGTAGATTGCCCGGACATGGTCCGTCACGGAATACCCGTCCGTCTCTCCAGGTTGAGTCATGACGTTGCAGATGTAGATTTTCATGGCATCCGAAGCCTGAATTGCATCTACAATGCCTTTGACAACAAGATTGGGCATAATGCTCGTATATAGGCTGCCAGGGCCAATGATTATCACATCAGAATTTGCTATGGTTTCAATAGCCTCCTGATGGGCGACACATTGATAGGCATCTAGTGATGAGTGTTGATGGATCTTCCCGTTATCGCGCGGAGCGAGGAATACTCGTCGAATCGGTTCGCGGTTCCGACGATTTGGAATCTGCGATTCCCCTCGGACCACGTCACCATCTGCCAACTCCGCACATAGCATAGTATAGTCTAAACTCACGGGAATAATTCTTCCGCGTACGGCGAGTAGTTCCGAGGCGGCCTGGATCGCTTTCGGAAAACTGCCTTCACTCAGTTCGGTCAAAGCAATCAAGAGCAGATTTCCAACTGTATGTCCGCCCAAGTCGCCGTTGCTGGAAAAACGGTATTCAAATAACCGTGCAAGCAATTCGTCCGCGTCGGAAAGTGAATATAGCAACTTTCGGGTATCCCCCGGAGGAAGCACATCAAATTCTTCAATCAGTCTTCCTGTACTGCCACCGTCATCGAAGACAGACACAACAGCGGCGAGCTTGTTCATATCAATGATTTCGGACCGGTCATTTTTTGCGCTCGTATACTTCTTAATACCGCTTAACAAGGACGACAAACCGGTTCCGCCACCGATGCATGCTAGTTTCAAGGCACTATTGTCCGTCATAAATCTCTCCGTAAATTATCAATGAATAAAAATGCAGGTCAGACTCGAACTCCAGTGAAAATGAATTTAGGTTTTGCGGTTCATCAGGAGGATCGATTAATTCGCGCGCTTCACCCACAGGTGTAACATATCCGTGAATGAGGACAGTTTTCGAGTTTACGTTCTTGTTTGTCCCTCGTGTGTCATTAATTGCTTCAAGATTTCAACTGTTTCATTACAGAGCGCTTCGGCTCGGTCAGAAGTTTTAGCTTCGCTAAATATCCGAATTACCGGCTCGGTACCCGACTTTCGAATGTTGACCCAACTGTCTTCCCAGACTCGCTTCACTCCGTCTGTTAGGTCGAGTGACGCTTCGTCTTCCGTTGCCAGTTGGGTTTTTTCCGCGTAGATCTCCGCAGCACGCTGTACCACCGCTTCAGAAACTGATTGCGAAGGACTTTCCAGCTTCTTCTGGCACATCGTATAACTTGGTACTGATTTAACCAACGATGAAATTCTCGTGTTAGATTCAGAGAGATGATGAACAATGGCGGCGATTGATGCGAGACCATCCGTCGTATATTGGATTTCAGGGAAAACAACGCCTCCGGTACCCTCACCACCGATAACAGCGTTGGTTTCTCGCATTTTTTCCACGACAAAGCCTACACCAACGGGGGTACGGTGAACTTGAGCGCGATGTTGATTAGCAATGTCGTCAATCATGAGACTCGTGGAGACCGTGCTAACCACATCGCCACTTCTTTTGTTAAGGATAAAATCGGCGGCAAGCGCAAATGTGTACTCGCTACTCAGTGGCGAACCGTCTTCAGACACAACAACGAGCCGATCAGCGTCTCCGTCATGTGCAAACCCGACATCTGCGCCTTCCGCACGGACGGTTTTGCACAGTCGATCGAGTGCGTCCGGGGTCGGTTCAGCCGAGCGTGGAAAATTGCCGTCCGGCACACAGTTGACTTCAACTACTTGGCACCCAAGCCGCCTGAGCAATTGTGGGCTTGCGATGCTACCCGCGCCGTTACCGCAGTCGATTGCAACGCGAAGGGCACGTTTATGCACCAACTCAAGGTTTATCCACTCGCAATTCAGAATCTTTTCTATATGCCGATTGACAGCACCCCGATAGGTTTCTACCGTTCCTTGATGGTCCCATTTTGCAAGATGGAAATCCCCGGAACGGTAGATATCCATAAATTGCTCTCGCTCAACTCGATTCAATAAGCGACCTGATTCAAGCGCAAATTCCAAGCCGTTCCATTCCGCGGGGTTGTGACTTGCTGTGATAGCGATGCTGCCGTTCGCCTTTAATTCATTCGCAATCATCAGAATCGTCGGCGTCGGACACATTCCGATATCAACCACCCTGCAACCGGTCGAAATTAGTCCGGCTAAAATTGAATGGCGCGCCATTTCACCCGATACGCGGGCATCCCTACCAACTACTACAGTCTTGGAAGGAACGGGGCCGCTCACCTTGTCGTTGTCTTGTTGACACGTTGATGTGGTAACCATAGTGCCAAAAGCGGCAGCAAACTGTGTCAACATAGCCGCATCCAGGGACTTTCCAACGATTCCACGAATGCCTGACACACTGACGATGGGAGTGTTCATAAAATAGAATCTAAGCCTTATCGCGGTGAAACCCCTTCACAAAACCAAGCCTTGATACGATGAGGAGGCAACATAGTCCGAGCAAAACTTGAAATCCGCAGACGGCGTACCATTTGGGAAAAAAATAAAGGTAGGACGGGAGCGGGGTCAATTCGTACAAGTGCGGCACTCTGAATATATCGATATCAAGTATTTGGCACACCGCGACTAGCGGGTTGATGTACAGGAATATCGGAATAACTGAAAAACGACCAAGGACCGTTAAAGTGCCAAGGTATCGATTCGGGAGCGACAACATGAAAACACCGCCTATCATCAGCAGTGAAGCGGCGCATGCAAATTGAACAGCGTGAATCTCGTTGCAAAAAAAACGCCAGCTCAATACTCCGATAAGTGAACTCGAGAATACGGTTGCAAGAAGCACTCCGTAATAGGATAGCAGATTCGTAAACGACACATCGCGACTCGATTCGTTGAAAAGCACCATTGCCAGGGTTGACACGACAAGGAAGAAGATAAGGAAAACTTGGCTACCCGCGACGATAGGGCCAAGCGTGGGTGTAGAGCGTATCGGGCTCAGAGTCACGAGTTCATCTGATGAAGCACAGTTAAATTGATTGGCGAGTGCCCGGCTTGAAAAGTAGGGTGACACGATCAGGACCAAGAGGACTTGCGACAGAAACATCGTATCTAAACTGTCGCGAAGCTCAACATGCGACAAGAGTTGATTGATAATCAACAGAAGGAGGGCGAGTGTCACAACGGAAAGCAAGAAACGCTGCAAGGCCCATCGATTCACCAGATGATTGGATCTGCCGGTGTAGCGACTGTTGTCCTCTGGTCCATGCAAGCGCATCAGTGTATTCATTCCGGGAAGAAACGTGAAGCAAAACGGCTAGATTTTAATTTTCTTCGAAATGCTGCTGCAACATACTTTGAATCTCTAAGACGATCCGCTCAATAGCGTAGAGGTTTGGATTGATTTCTAAAGCTCGCTGAAAAGCGTCTAACGCTGCCGCAAGGTCTCCCAGTTTCAGATAGCATTGCCCCATTCCCGCGAATGCGCCAAAATGAAAAGGATTGAGTTCAATTGTCCTTTTGCAATCTTCAACTGATTTACTCATTTCATCACTCATGAAGTATGCAATTGCACGCTGATTGTATCCCTCTGCATAGTTAGCGGCAAGTCGAATGACCTCCGAGAATACTTGAACCGCCTCGTCGTAACGTTGTTTTTTTATGTGGTCTACACCCTTTTGCATCATGGCGTCAATCGATTCATCGTCAGACCGAAACCAGATCGACCACAGTGCCTGTTCAGCATTGGCGCGTGTCCCCGGATCTTCATGAGTAAGCGCAGTAACCAAAGACGGTATGGCGTCTTTGTTAGCAATCTCGCCTAGCGCATACGCCGCTGCTCGACATGTAAGCGGTTTCTGATTTTCCAATGAATTTATAAGCGTTTGCTGTGGATATTTTTCCGCCAGGGTACTCCTCAGCGCATGCTTCTGATCCGGATGCTGATGCATCAACCTAGCTAGTTCGGAGAATCCATTTTGCTCTGGCATATGTAATCCTTAAATTTTGCAGGTCAAATACGCACGACTAGTGCTGACCTAACACTCAGTAATTCGATCAATCCGAAATCACTATCGAATCATACCACAGCTTCGTAATCTGCTCAAGCGAAAAGGATGAACGGCGCTAGAAAACCCGAGACACAGCCTGAAGAATGGGATTAACGAATCCCGATGGAAGTTTGAGTTGCGTGTGTCATGCAGGAAACGCGTATTGGGATGGTAGGCAATGTCCACCGTAAAAATTGGATGCCCTTGCAGAACCTCCACTTGTCAGATATAATGCTTGAAGTCGGATGGGTTTAGGAAACATGGGGAGAACCGCACCACTTTGAACAAACTCGGCATCTTTAATGTAGGAATTCGAGGGCCATCCGGCGGATTGAGTGTAACGATTGAAGGGTACGGCAACTGACAAAAGCACGCATGTATACATTTGAACCGTTGGACTCTCAGTGTGAGGACACGTGGGATGAAGTCTTGAAACAGTGTCCGGGTAGCAATGCATTTCACTCAACGGCGTGGAGAGCCGCCCTTGACCAAGCGTTTGTACAACTGTCACCAATGTACTACCTAATTAAAGAGAATAGTAACTTGATTGGCGGGTTTCCTGCATTCGTTTTCAAACCGATTCCAGGTGTCAAGATGTTACATTCAATGCCGTGGAATCTGTTTGGGGGTGTCCAGCTCATCGCTGGTGCAGAGGTGGATATCAAAGCATTAATTGAATCAACGGATAAAAAGCTCGCAGATACGGTACACGGTCAGAAAATTTGCGAGGCGTTTTTTACGCTTTCACCCGTCCAAACCGTGGAATATGGTCACAGACTCGCCGAAATCGGTTACCAAAAACACAGGACACTATTCACGCATCTTCTCAAAACGTCTGAAGATTATGAGGTGCTATGGAATGCGTATAATAAGCGGGTTCGAGGAGCGGTGCGGAAGGCGGCAAAAGCAGGCGTGAGCGTTTCTGACGCGAATACCGACGCCGAGTTGGAGGCGTTTTATAGACTCTATCTTGCAACAGTCAGGCGATTGGGCGGCACACCCAAACCGAGATCTCTAATTCAGTTTCTCTATCGAAGTCGAATTGGGAAATTGGCGATTGCAAAGCGCGATGGGGCTGTCATTGCCGGATTGTTGTATCTTCATTTCAATCGAACTGTAACGCTATGGTGCGAAGCATCCGACCCGAAGAATTTAGAACATCGTCCGAATAATGCAATCTTCCACCACATCATTCATTGGGCTTGCGAAAGAGGATATGAGCACGTGGATTTTGGAGCGTCTCCGCCCGAACATCACGGTCTGATTGCTCACAAAGAGCAGTACAAGGCGCAGAGATTCGAATTTTGCAGCTACATAAAAATTCATTCGCGATGGAGACGGAGAGTTTGGCAGACGGCAGAACCTTCGCTACGCAAATTATACACGTGTATTCAACACGCTCGCAGTGTAGGCAAGCATAAACAAGCGTGAATTTTGGCGGCTAGATTTCGACAGTCCATTCCCGAGTTGTACCGTGGAGGGCGTTCACGATTGCCACGCTGCGCTTCCGTGTATCATCCCACGGGCACAAGTACCGTAAGCCCGCGCTCGACGAGTTCTACCGTAGCAGGGGTGTAACCTACTTTCTCGCCATCCGCATAAAGAAGGGTGGGGGGTTCCGTCTTAATGGTCAGCGATTTTGTGCGTTGGATTCTGACCGCTGGATGGGATGTATGTCCGCCCCAGAACAGCTTAACAAGCATGCGTAGCACCGTTGGTCGAGACACGGGTTCAATAATGCAAACATCGAGCAGGCCATCGTTCAAGACCGCGTTAGGTACAATCTTGAATCCGCCCCCATAATGGGGTGTAATTCCGGAAGCCGCCAAGAGAATATCGCCCTCATACACGCCAAAGTCTCCTTCAAGCCGTGCCGCAGGCGTGTCATAAGAAAATAGTGTCGTAATTGCGGTGTATACGTAGGTTGCCGTGCCAGAAAAGGGAGCATTTGCTTCCGAAGCCCGTCGACTCACCTCGGCATCGTACCCACACGTGACTATCGTATCAAAATATACGGCCCCAATCCTGCCAACGTCAATTTCAAACGGTTTTCCGTTCAGTAATACTTCAATGGCCTGTTCCGGGTTCTTCGGAATCTTGAGCGCCCTCGCAAAGTCGTTACCCCTTCCGCACGGTATCAGTCCCAATACGATGTGCGGTTTTGCCGCGATCGCGTTGACAATTTCGTGGATTGTGCCATCACCGCCACATGCAATCAGCCACCGACATCCATTCTGAAGGGCTTCTTGTGCCAGACGATGCGCATCGCCTCGCCGGGTTGTCAAGGCGAGTCTGCCCCTTCGTCCGTTAGTTGTAAGTCGCTTGTGTGCGTTCTCGGCAATTTCCTTGCTCTTGCCTTTTCCGGAGATTGGGTTTGCAATGATTAGAAAGTCTTCTGAGATTGATGTTTCAATCCGGTTTTCCATGACAAGTTACGTGTGATTGGTGATTCAGGTTTGATGGTTGGCATCTGGTGGGAGGTGATTGTCGAGAAATGATAATAGCAGACTTGCTCAATGGCGTCAATGTGAAATGAAATGTCAATACTTGAATCTTGACAGGGTAGTTGCCGGGCACGTATAATGCGCAGAGGTCTACAGCGAGAGTCCTCAAGGAGGCATGTTATGTATAGCGATTCAATAAACACAGTCGTCCTAACTTTAACTACATTCGTGTTTCTCACTGTGCATGCAGATTCGGAGGGGGAGTTGATGAAGGAATTTAAATCACTACAGATTGGCATGGCGGCGCCGGACTTCACGTTAATGGATGAAGATGGCGTTGAACGCAACCTGCGCGATTATCTCGGCAGTAAGAACGTCGTTTTGGCGTTTTATCCCAAGGATTTTACCGGTGGCTGAACAACGGAGTTACGCTCGCTCCGGGATGAGTTGAGCCGGATTGAAGGTACCGACACCGTGGTGCTTGGAATCAGTGTTGATGATGTGCAATCCCACAAGAAATTTCAAGAGGCCGAGAAGTTTGGTTTTTCACTGCTTGCAGATACTGAATTTGCGGTAAGCAAAATTTATAGTGGGATAATGGAACGGTTCAACGCCTCTAATCGTGTAACGTTCATCATCGACAAAGCCGGTTATATCAGAGTCATTGACGATAACGTTGACGTTGCGAATCATGGCGCAGATGTCGTCAAGTTTGTTGAGGAGCTCGTGTCGGCTGAACTAGAGGTCGGGCAACTTGCGCCGGACTTCATTGCAGTCGACCAAGATGGCGAGAGATACCAACTCAGTCAGTTCAGAGGGAAGCAGAGCGTCGTGTTAGCGTTTTATCCCAAGGATTTCACTGGCGGCTGAACGGCAGAGGTTTGCTCGCTCCGGGATGAGTCGAGCGCTTTTTCCGAGCATGATGCCCAGATTTTCGGGATCAGCGTCCAAGATGCCGAGTCGCATAAGAAATTCGTGCAAGAGCATGACCTGAACTTTCCTCTACTTGTGGACGCGGGGCGCAACCTGAGCTTGCTTTTCGGTGCTGCAGATAGTCCAAGCGACCTAAGCAAACGCATTACAATCATTGTTGACAAATCGGGGAAGATTTCCAAGATTGACGACGATGTCAATGCGAGAACGCACGGGAAAGATTTGGTTGACTTTTTCAAGGGAATGTAGCGCGTATGCAAAAGACGAATGTGAGAGATGAATCTACCAACCGTTGACTTTTCCTCTTAATCCTATACAGGAGGAATTTGTTGACAAACACTAACACGCGATGCCAACAGGTTTAGGCTTTTCTCAGTTCCTAGGAGACAAGGGAAATTGCTCATTTTAAGGGGGAGTCCTACCCGCGCCCCATAAGAATAGGAGTTACGCAGTTGGTTCAAGCGTGTAGAGAGGTTCTGCCAAGTAAGCACGCACCGCATCTCTGACAATAGAGAGTTTTGCTTCAAACCAACTGACCCCGGTATGATAACAGTAGTGCTCAATTCTCAGAAAGGCTCTCAGCGCTAAACCAATATGATTTCTTTGAGTGCGAGCAGAGCGCACTTGTCCTCGCTCAATGCCAACAAATTGCTTAATCCCGCGATGATATTCTTCTATTGTCCAAGACCATTCCGTATATTTGAGACGCGTCAATGCGTCCATCTGTAAATCATTTGTTGCCCAATATTCAATGTCACCTTCTGGAGTGTCAACCTTGAATATTCGAACCAATCCATAACCTTTTAGATGAACAGTTGTCCCCGTGGGTTCAATTGGGAGCGTACTCACCGGACGGTTACCGGAATAATCTTTACTGACAAGTCGGTTGGGAGCTAGACGAGTGACCCATGTCCAACCATGATCTCGCACCGCTTTTAGATTCTTTAGACTGGCATACCAACTATCAAAACACACACATTCAGGAGCAAAACCGCGTGTTTTCGCTTCTTCAAGCATGGCGCGGAAATGGTCATTTTTCGTCAAGCCGTCTTTGGCTTTATCATAGATTCGATAATCGCATGGAATATGTCTATCGCCATCCGTCCACAGCAAAGTGACCAAGTTAATCCCATTCACAACTCGGTGGTGTTTCCCTGACCAGTGTTTTGTTACCAGTTCAATCTTTTGTGAATACGGTTTATCCAGAGTCGAGTCATCTATAACTAAAATGCCGGATTCCAATTTCACCTGATGTTTCGATTCGCGCCACAGTTTGCCGC
>CBDDPW010000006.1:0-228787 GCA_965232535.1 Candidatus Poribacteria bacterium | reverse complement strand
ATGCGGCGACCATAACGCGCTGGGGCGGTTGCCGCCTTCGTGCCCCGGGACGGGGATTAGCTCGTCCCAGTGCAATCCGTCGGGAGAGAACGCCACGAAGGCACCCCTGCTAGCGGAGAAAAACATCTTGTAACGTCTCGCCGGATCAAGGTCCCGGTCATCCTTGTAAATGCCCGCGACCCCGCGGCGGCGCGTGACGATGTTGTTCGATGTGCCGCCTTCGAACTCCGCGAGGCTCAACTCGGGTTTCTCCCAATGGATTCCGTCGGTCGAAACGGCGTAGCAAAGCCCAATCTCGCGATCCGTCGGTTTCACGTCGTTGTACTTTATGATATCCGGATGGCGGCGTTCCGGCAGGGTGCTGGTCACGCGCGCGTCAACGACAAACGGGTTGTACCAGCACTTGTAGACTTTTTCGTCCTCGTCATAGATGACATCGGGATACACGTTGTCGTAGCGCGGCTCCCACGGCTTATCCTCGGTGAAGAGAGGATTCGCGGGGTGCTTGCTCACGTTACCGAGCGTGAGTTTCGCGTCTTCAACGTCGGCGATGATTCGTGAATCGAGGACAAGGTAACGTGATTCTTCCGCCATCTTCAAACCCTTCGGCTGCTGCAGCATGGGAAAATTCTATAGGCTAACGCGAGGAAATTTTACTCGACTTCCGCTTTTTGGTCAATAGCAATCGCTACAAGAGCAATCACATCTCTTCGTAGGGGACGGCCCCTGTGCCGTCCCGTTATCGCCGGGACAGTTACGGACGACTCCAATGATGTGCGCGCGGACTTCAACGGCATACCATAGAGAAAAAAATTGGCGACCACGGGGAGTCGCCCCTACAGGAATCGGGGCAAACGAGGGTTGGCGACTACTGAACCTTAGGTGGGAGCTCAAGCGTTTCATTTGATGCCGTTCAACCGAACCTACGGGCTCTGAAACGATAGTGTAAATATGTCGTGGATTAAATTCGCGATTCGGAGATCGAGAGATCTCTATCGCGTACCTTGTTCAGTCACCTGATCCTACCGGATGTCCGACTGCGCGGGACTTGGCGCAAATGTTGTGTCGTTCTTTGGAGCATAGTTTATACGAAATGATGTTACTGCAGAGTTACGGGCGGGTAACCACGGGAGGTCGCCGTTCAGGGATCGGAGGCGCGATTCGAGGGTGGCAAGTTCTGATGAATTTGCTTGACAGAAAGCCAAAATCTCGGCAAGAATAGATAAAATTCCAGGACTTATTTGTCTTATATGCAGGGTAATTGACCAATAACTAATTCAAATTAGATGGAGGCGACACCGAATGAAAATCAGGTTTGCACAGTACGGCATTTCGCACGACCACGCCAGCGGCAAGGCGAAGACGCTGAAAGCGAACGACGATGTCGATTTTGTTGGCGTGTATGAACCGTCGGCGGAGGTTCGCGAGACGCTCGGCAGCAACGAAGCGTATGAGGGCGTTCACTGGTTCTCGTCCGCCGAGGAGATTCTAGACGACGAGACGATCGCCGGTGTCGCGGTGCAGGGGCACGTGTCGCGAAATCTCGAATATGCGCGGGCGGCGGTTGAGCGCGGAAAGCATGTCTGGCTCGACAAACCAGCGGGCGACGACTTGGAGGCGTTCCGGGCGGCACTGGACATTGCACGCGAGAAGGGGCTGTGCGTGCAACTCGGGTATATGTTCCGTTACAGCCCGGGATTTCAGTTCGTTCTCGATTGGGCGAACTCAGGGAAACTGGGGGATATATTCTCTATTCGCGGACGTATCTCCACCCGACGCTCGGATGAAGCTTCGTGGAACCGATGGGATTCCCGTGGCGAGCGGGAGGGAGGCATCATGTTCATTCTCGCCTGCCACCTCATCGATATCATCGTCGCCATACTCGGGCGTCCCGAGCGCACGACATTCTTCTCGCAGAACCTGGACAACACCTTTCCTTGGTTCCAAGATAACACGGCGTCGGTCCTCGAATATCCGGACGCCATGGTCACCCTCGAGTCGACCGCATCGGAAGTGTCATCGGGTGCGACAAGACGCTTGGAGGTCTACGGAACCCGAGGCAGCGTGATTCTCGAACCGCTGGAACCGCCGGCGCTGCGGCTATGCCTTGACGAAGACCGTGATGGCTATGCAAAGGGGTGGCAGAAGGTCGAGGTGGAGCACCAGCCTCGCTATATCGACAGTCTACGCGCGTTAGTGGCGGACATTCGCGGCGAGAAAGCGCCGGACCGCTCGCTCGACCACGAATTTACGGTGCAGGAAACCGTGCTTCGCGCCGTCGGGTTATTATGAATCGTCACAGATTGCGTTTAGGTAGTTGCACGATGCGCATGTAACGTGCGGAAATTGGATTTGAAAGCAGTTGGGTTTCGCTCGGTGGTTACATCTTTAGGGATGTGTCTGAAGGACCGCCCTCCTCTTGTCGCACGTAGGGTTTCGTGTTGATCCGCTCAACCCAACCTACAGTGCTCGACATTGCACAGGATTTTCTATCGCGCTCCTTATTCAGTCGCTTGATCCTCTGGAGTGCGATAGAGCGAATGGAAGTTTTTTGCTATAGCAGCGTGCCACCATCCGTAACCAAACTCAAGTTTCGTGGAGACAATGCTAAATGAAGATTAGGTTTGCGCAATACGGCATCGCGCATGGCCACGCCAGCGGTAAGGCGAAAGTTATGAAGGCGAGCGACGAGGTTGATTTCGCCGGTGTCTACGAGCCGTGCCCGGAAATCCGTGAAGCGCTCGGCTCCCACGAGGCGTATGATGGGGTCCATTGGTTCTCGTCTGAGGAGGAGATGTTGAGCGACGATAGCATTGCGGGTATCGCGGCGCAGGGACGGGTGTCGCATAACCTCGAGTTTGCACGGGCGGCGCTTGAGCACGGCAAGCACGTCTGGCTAGACAAGCCGGCGGGCGATGACTTGGAGGCGTTCCGGGGAATACTGGACATTGCACGCGAGAAGGGGCTGTGCGTCCAACTCGGCTACATGTTCCGTTACAACGCCGGATTCCAATTTGTCCTCGATTGGGCAAAGTCGGGAAAACTGGGAAGGATATTCTCCGTCCGCGGACGCATCTCTACCAATCGCTCGGACGAAGCCTCGTGGAAGCAATGGGATTCCCGCGGCGAACACGAGGGCGGCATCATGTTTATTCTAGCGTGCCACCTCATCGAAATCATCGTCACGCTGCTGGGGCGCCCCGATCGGGTGACTTTGTTCTCGCATAACTTGGACCATACTTTCCCTTGGTTCCAAGATAACACGGCGTGTGTTTTCGAATATCCGGACGCCATGGCCACCCTTGAGTCGACCGCGTCGGAGGTGTCGTCTGGCGCATCGAGACGCTTTGAGGTGTACGGGACTCGCGGGAGCGCGATACTTGAACCGCTGGAACCGCCGGCGCTGCGGCTGTGCCTTGATGAAGACCGCGACGGCTATGTCAAGGGTTGGCAGCAGGTGGAAGTGGAGAATCGACCGCGTTACGTCGAAAGTCTCCGAGCGCTGGTGGCGGACATCCGGGGCGAGAAGTCGCCGGACCGTTCGCTAGACCATGAATTCACGGTGCAGGAAACCGTTCTCCGCGCCGTCGGATTGTTATAGGACCTACGCGATTGAACACTTGAAAGACTGCCGTAAGACGTTTTATTCGTAGTGCCGACGTTACGGTACTTGTAGGAGCGATCTCTAGGTCGCGACCGCTCAGGCGTGACAGGGCAAGATGCCCTGCCTACGGGAGCCGTGAACAGTCTAAATTAAGATATAATTCGCGCTATTATTCAAGTGAATTGGTACACATTCAGAATTCATGGAGGCAAGACCGAATGAAACTGAGGTTTGCGCAGTTCGGTATCTCGCACGACCACGCCCCAAGCAAGGCATGCACGCTGAACGGCAGCGAGGATGTCGATTTCGTCGGCATTTACGAGCCGTCCGCGGAGGCGCGCGAGACACTCGGCGCCAACGATGCGTTTGAGGGGGTTCAATGGCTGCCGTCCGCAGAGGAGGTATTGGAAGACGAAACCATCGCAGGAATCGCGGCGCAGGGGCGGGTATCGGAAAACCTCGACTTCGCGCGGGCGGCGGTGGAGCACGGTAAGCATGTTTGGTTCGACAAACCGGCGGGCGACGATCTGGAGGCGTTCCGGGCGGTGCTGGACATCGCGCGAGAGAAGGGGCTGTGCATTCAACTCGGTTATATGTTCCGTTATAACGCAGGTTTCCAGTTCGTGCTTGATTGGGCGAATTCCGGGAAACTGGGCGACATATTCTCGGTTCGCGGACGCATCTCGACGCGCCCTTCCGATGAATCTCTATGGGCGCGGTGGGATTCACGCGGCGAACACGAAGGGGGGATCATGTTCATTCTCGCCCCCCATCTCATCGACATCATTGTCGCGCTGCTGGGGCGACCCGAGCGCGTGACATCGTTCTCGCAGAACTTGGACAGCACCTTCCCTTGGGCGCAGGATAACACGGCCGCCGTCTTTGAATATCCGGACGCGATGGCGACCATTGAATCCACCGCGGCGGAGGTGTCGTCGGGAGAATCGAGACGGTTGGAGGTTTACGGGACGCGCGGGAGCGCGATACTTGAACCGCTGAGTCCGCCGGCGCTACGGTTGTGTCTTGATGAAGATAGGGATGGTTATGGCGAAGGTTGGCAGCGGGTAGAAATCGAGGATCTACCGGCTCATGTCGGCGACCTTGAGGCGCTTGTCGCGGACATCCGAGGCGAGAAATCGCCCGACCGTTCGCTCGACCACGAGTTTATCGCTCAGGAAACCATCCTACGTGCGGCGGGGCTTGTATAAACATCCATCGATTGCGTGTAGGTTGGGTTGCACAATGTAATACAGCAAGTGTTGCATTTGGAATCAGTTGGGTTTCGCTCGGTCGTTACATTTTTAGGGATGTTTCTGAAGGATCGCCATCCTCTTGCCGCGGGTAGGTATAGTGCTGACTCGCTCAACCCAACCTACACTGCTCGCTTTATCTGTTAGTTTGCGCATTCCACAATCTAACAGATTGTGGTACAGAGGAGTGTCGTTTGCCGCAAGCATGTGTAATAATTCGTTGCAATGACTACAATCATCAACACGAGAAAAGAGTGAAAGGAGTGTCACCATGACATACGCGAGATTAACACTAAGCATACTCATCATCGTCGCACTGACGTGCCCGACCGCGCTCGCCCAACCGCCCGTGTTGTTCTTTGACGCCAACACGCAGGATGAGAACGACGAGGCGTGGGAGAACAGCGGTTCGGCTGGGGGAGCGGTGCCGCAAACCGATGACCGTCCCACACTGGAAGAGGGCACGGTGGAGGTTGCCGGCATGTCTTTCTTCACGAAATTTTACACGGTGCCGGATTCGCATGCGGTTTTCGCCAACGACGAACCTCTTGACGACGCCCCCGTGGTTTTCCTCGAAAATTGGACGTGGGGATCCTTGGTGAGAATCAACGGCGGCCGGTTTCCGGGCGAGGCGGAGGAGCATCACATGTACGGCATTCATTCCGATGCGCCGGAAGAAACCCAGACCATGCGCGTCATGCTACCCTTTGACGAGGCCGATTGGGGATGGATTGACAACGTGAATATCATGCAAACCGCCATTGGCGTCCGCGAAGATCATGAGTCGCTGGCGGATACCGGTTTGGATCTCGGTCAAGGCGTCTGGCGTTTCATGCACGTCTCTTTTGAAAGCGGGATTGCCGTGACGTTTTATCTCGATGGCGAGGAGACGGGGGAAGTGCCGTCCGAGGTGACGTTCGACCCCAAACACCCGATGAATCTGCATGCGTTGTTTGCCAATAGCGCAGCGGAATCCGTCCAAGCGTGCAACTGTTCGGCGGTCAACTTCAAGCTGTGGGACCGGTGGCTCAGTGCGGATGAGATCAATGCCGACATCGCACAAACGGTAGGGGGCGCGGCGGTGGAGGCTACCGACAAACTCGCTGCAACGTGGGGACAGATAAAGCATACTCGATAAGAGCGATTCGTGAGCGCGTGAGAGTGTGGGGAAGGCGGATCCGTGCTCTTTGTTGCTATGGCAGACCTTCGGAGTTAAGCCGGCAACGCCGCTATATAATAAGTTCGTAGGCGGGAGTTCAAGTGGTGGATTCTCTTGGACGCAGATCTCCATGCCTGTACATATACCAACTGGCAATGCTGCGGTAGGGTTTCCATTTCTGTGCCACTTTCTCCAGACCGTCAAGGTCATCGACATCCAATCCGTAAAGAGAGGACATCGATTTCCGCAGCGCGAGATCTTTCACGGGAAACACGTCGGTTCTGCCAAGACCAAAAAGCAGATACATGTCGACGGTCCAATCGCCTATTCCCTTCACCTCTGTGAGTAACCGTCTGATAGTAGAATCATCCTCATCATTGAGTGTGGAAAAGTTTAGCTGTTGCGTTTCGGTTCTGCGCGCCAAATCCATTAGGTACCCGTACTTCCGATTCGATATGCCGGCATCAAGTACCTCCTGCTCTGAAAGAGACAGAAGTTGTTTCGGCGTTGGATTTCCCGAATCAAATAGTTCATGAAAGCGATGAATTATTGTGTTGGCGGCATGTTTTGAGAGTTGTTGTCGGACAATGGAATCGCACAAGAAATCAAAAGCAGCGCGCCCTGGAGCCAGGGTGCACGGGCCAACGATATCAATGACATCGGCGAGTTTCCCGTCCTTCGCACTCAGTTGATCACAAATAGATTCTATGTTCGGGGATTGGGACATAAGGAATTCTCTTTCAGTTTGGTGCTGTCTCTCTGGATTTTCGGTTGTTTGTCAGTCCGATTGAACCTATCTCAGGCCTTGTGTAATTGTATGTCAGAGCAATCTGAGATCTCGTCGATTCTGATAGTTTTGGAGCTCGTAAATAAATAAAGATTTCGCTTTGCCGCCCATTATCTACGGTCATTCACAGTCATATTCACTCATATCATGATTGTATGCTACTCGATTTGATAGTTTAAGATTGTTACGACAAATCAACTACCTGTAGGAGCGAGCCTTGCTCAAGACAGGAGATCGTGACCGGGAGAAGATCTCTATGGGATTTCTATCGCGTTCGTTATTCACGCACTTGATCACTCGCTAATCGCTCGTTTGATCTCCTACAAAAGATACGTAGAAAAGTGTGCAAACTAAAGGTCGAATTGCGTAGTCCCAAACGTATAATTTCTAGTTGAAATGACTAGAAGCAGGCTCCCGGATTGCAGCCCATGCCGTTTTCATGCGGTTAATTGACTAACCGACAACGCTCCAGCTCCAAAAATACGCGAATACGTAAGCCCGCCGCGAGACTTCGTTTCCGCGGGCATGTAGCAGACGCTAAACGCCCGCCGCGCCACATCGCTGGAATTTATGCCGGAACTGTGAAACATCCAATTGTGCAGCAGCACGACCTCGCCCGCTTCCAACTCCAGCGGAATCGACTCCGACTCCGCCACAATCCTCTCCTGGCGGGCACGGCGTTCGTCAGGTCGAGTCAGCGGGGCAAGGTTAACTCGATGAGAGTTCGGAATAATCTGGACGCAACCGTTCTCTACCGTCGCCGGGTCGAGCGCCGTATAGATGGTAAGTAACGGTTCTCGGTCAAGATGCGACCACCGGTCTTGATGCCAGTTCAGTTGAGTGCCTTCACGCGCCGGTTTGTTCATAAACATCGCCCGGTAGCAGGCGATGGAAGTCTCTTCACCGTAAACCTTCGCGCACGCCTCGCGGAAAACCGGTTTTTGCATGTATGAAAGGAAGAGCGGATCAAACTCGAGCGACTGAATCTTGCGGTACGACAGCGTCGCACCTTTGTGACCGTCTGTTTGCGGTCCCGGACCGTCCTTGCCCGGTTCACGGTCGAGTTGCATCAACATCCGATCATAGTCCAACGGCGCTTCGCCGAGCATGATATCATCTATTCGGCTTTGAAGGGCTGAAAGTTCCTCGCCGGTTGCCACCCGACCGATTCGAGCATACCCTTCCTCCCGGTAATGCTCCCATTGTGCGTCCGTAATACAGTTTCTCATAGTTAATCTCCTTTACTATTTGCGATTGAGACAAATCCGAAGGGGATTATTGCAAACTTTCGCCCGGCAACGTGGTCCACGGCAGATGCTCAGCCTCCCCGTCGTAAAGCGGTATCAGTTCTCCCGTGACGTGCCGCGTCTGTTCGACCCAGCGACACCAATCCTCGCGTTCGGTGATGTGATTGGAAATCAGTTGCTTGACGTCCTCCGGCAACTCGTCGTAGCCAGGCCAGTACCAGATGGTGAGCACGGTGCGGCGCTGGTCGCTCCGGTTTGCGTGGGCGTAGTGCATCAGACGCGAATCCCCGATGACGACATCCCCCGCCTTGACGGGGACATCGATCTCACCCTCGGCACGTTGGAAGGCGGCGTGATCCAAGTTGGAAGCGCGTGCGACGCCGTCGTCACCGCTCGGGCGTACATCGTGCAGCGCGTGGCGTTTCAGGTGAGTGCCGGGAACGACGCGAAGACATCCGTTGCCACGGTTCGTGTCCACGAGGTAATACATCAGGAAATACTGCTGCGGCTGGTTGGTGTAGCTGATGGGATGATCCCACAACACGCCGTCCTGATGCCAGAACAGCGGCGGCGCGTGCGGCGGTTTGCTGATCACAAATCCGCTCCACACCTTGGGATGATCGAATCCGAGTTCGGCGAGAACCGCCATGGCGCGCGGATAAACGATTAGCTCGGCGAATGCGGGATGGGGAAACCGCCAATAGGGGATAATACAGCCCCGCGAGCGGTGCTGATCGAAGTGAGCCGGTTCCTCTTGCGCAATGGTCCATTCGCTCATGGCGTTGAGCTTTGCGACCATCTCCGGCGGCAGCACGTTTTCGAAGACGCAGTAGCCTTCGCGAATGAGATGCTCGCGTTTCTCTTTAGCGGTGATAGGCATGAATCTTCCTCATTTGTAGACTGCGATAGGTTCAGATTCCTAACCGAACCGGTATTTTTTCCGTCTCGTCGGTGCGGTTGGAAACCGCACCTACCTGCCGGGATGTGTGAAAATGTGAACGGAATTGACTATAGCATGTAGGTTGGGTTGAACGGAGGTCAACGAGGGAATCACATGCTGAATAAGGATTCTCTAGGTACGAACTCCCGTAAAAGCCCCTAAATAGGAGTGAAACCCAACGTTTCTGTCCATCCTTTCGACAATCGCCAATTCCCACAATCTTCCGCACTTCCATTCACCTAATGCATTCACTGGAAAAATTATCGCTAGTACAACTCGCTCCTACAGAATCCGCGTCACTCTGTGTCTCTTCCATCCTTCCATGCGCAAGCCTACTTCGGTACATCCGGCGGGATGACGACCTCTGGCCAGGTGTCCCCGGTGCGTTCGCACCAGTCGCGCAAGCCTGCCTTCAGCGACGCCAGCGCGTCGGCTACCGCGGGGTCGTCGATCAGATTGCGGCACTCGTGCGGGTCGTCAACGAGGTTATAAAGCTCGTGATCGCCGTGATACGACTCAACATATTTCCACTCCTCGGTGCGCCACATACGCAGCGGTCCAATCGGATTTGTCCAGTTGCAGGAGTGAAACTCCGTGACCACACCCGTACGCCTACCGTCAAGCGGGCTCGAGTCGGGTGATGCCTCAATTTGCGGGCGCAGTGACATCCCGTCCAAGCCGCCCGGTATGTCCGCTCCGCACCAGTCGAGAATGGTGGGCATCAGATCGATGTGCGAGACAAGACTTGAGTCCACGCGCTCCGAACCGAGTCCTCCCGGCGGCACGATGACGAGCGGTATACGCGCCAGGTCGTCAAACACCGCCGCGCCCTTCAACAGCATATTGTGCCTGCCCATCATCTCGCCGTGATCGGAGGTGAAGATGACCAGGGTGTCTTCAAGTTGACCGGTATCAATCAGCGACGCAACCAATCGCCCGACGAGGTGATCGCAGAAACTCACTTGGCCGTAATAGGCTGCCACAATCTCTCGCATCTCCGATTCGGAGAGCCCCATTTCGTTAATCTTTCGGAGTTGATTGTCTTGACGAATCTTGGTGTGCGGGTGGAACGATACATCAGTAAAGGTTGGCGGGAGCGGCATGTCGTCGGGCTTGTACATGGCGTCAAAGGGGCGCGGCGAGACGAACGGCGAGTGCGGCTCGTGCGTGCTGTAGACCAGCATGAACGGATCGTCGCTGTGCTGATGCCGCTGAATGAACGACATGGCGCGGTCGCACATCAACGTCGCCGGATGATCCGCGAGATGCAGCAGACTCGGGCCGACCCGCGTCTTGTTGTTGAACGTCGCCGGATTCGGCTCGGTGCCCTGCCGCCTGCCGGTGAGTTCGACCCCGATAGCGCGCGCATGCGTTATCGCCTCGTTTTGCTCCGGGGTATCCGTGTCGAAATCAAAGTGGCTGGCAACATACTCCCCGAAACCCCGCCGGTCACTGCCGGTGCCGAGGTGCCATTTCCCGGTGTAGCCGCAGGAATAGCCCTCCGGCTTCAAATAATCGGCGATGAGCTTGACATCCGGGCTGAGATGCATCTGATCGCAACCGGGCCGCGGCTGGTGGTTCGCTACCATGCCGTGCTGATGCGGATACAATCCCGACAGCAGAGAGGCTCTGGCGGGCGAACAGATGGGCGTGGCGCAAAAGGCGTGCGTGAAACGGGTGCCGCGCTCGGAAAGCCAATCGATGTGCGGCGTTTCGATAGCCTCCTCTCCGCCGCAGTGAAGCGTGTCGTAACGCTGCTGATCGGTGACAATGAGAAGTACGTTCGGTCTTTTTGGCATCTGTTCCTCGAATTAGGTATTGTGGTGTGAATTACTACAAAACGGCACCATCACGACGGCTTGAAAGGGACGCAGATCTGCGTCCCCTACGCCCATTTCAATCAATATGCACTGGATACACGTTTCACGACTTCGCCCACTCCTGCTCCAAGAACCGGTCAAGCGCTCCTTCGGGCAGCGGTTCGCTCACCGCTCGTGCGTTCAGCTCCAACTGCTCGATGTTCAGACTGCCGATGGGATTGCCGTGGATGCGCTCCTCACGCAGGCAGAAGCCCAGAGCTATTGCCAGCAAGTTGTAGCCGTTGTCGATACACCATTGGCGCATTTTGATTGCCCGATCCACTTCCGTGTTACTTCGGTCGCGTCCGGAGAGTTCAATGCCCGTCAGCAGCCCGCGCTTGATTGCCCATCCGTTAATCACGCCGATGTCTTGTTCCGCGGCGGCGGGTAGGATGTCATCCGCGGCAGTCGTGCCGAACAGGTTGTAGTCGTCGAACGTGAGTAGCACGTCTACCTCGCCCGTTTCCATTGTCGTGAGATGGAAATCGTGTGGATTCATGGCGTAGCCGATGTTGCGGACGATTCCCCGGGACTTCAACGTCTTGAGGCATTCAAACGTCCCGCCCTTCGCCAAAGTGGGTTCAATTTCGACCGGGTCGTGGATGAACATGGCGTCGAAATAGTCGGTTCCCGTAAACTCCAACTGTTTCTCGATATTTGCCATAGCGTAGTCGGACGAATAGTCGGGATCCTTTGAATTCCGCTCGAAATCCGTTCCATTCCACTCGTATGTGAGGTTACCGCAGATTCGCGCGCTCAGGATAATCTCGTCGCGCTTGATGGCACCGCTCTTGAGAGCGACGCCGACCTTGCGCTGCGAATCGCCGTAGCAGAGCGAGGCATCGAAATGGTTGATGCCGATGTCTACCGAGCGGCGCATAAGTTCGCACGCTTCGTCGTCGGTGACATGACCAAAATTGTTGCCGAACCCCTGAGTGCCGAAGGGAATGACCGGAATTGAAATTTCGCTTTTTCCCCATCTGCGTCGGGGGACATTGAATGCTTGGCTCACGAGTTGACTCCTTTTTATAGCTACACGAATTGAACGACAGAATCAGACACACTCGCCAGTTTTTGGTTTCGACTGGAGTAGTACGGCGTCGTTGAGTTTTTCAAGGTCCAAACTACACCTAATGGACTTAAAGATTCGTAGACACTCATCTAGTCAATCAGCTTCAAAAGCCACATGGCGCTCCTCTGGAGCGCAGACATACGTGCGCATAATGCTCTATTGACATGGCACTCCGCTGGAGTGCAGGAATTAGATTCATCACCTTCTACTGACATCGGGGATTTCTATCGCACTCGCTAATCACTCGCTTGATTCCACCCTGCAACTACTCACTCACCTGATCCGCTGGAGTGAAACTATTCTAAGAAGGAACGCTTTTGCTAAACCTGTCATAGAGCGAAAAACTAGTGTTGCTTGCTGAATGAATTATAACGACAGGGATAATGGGGCACTACTAAGGAATTGGCGGTCGGTCCGCAAACTAACAGTTTGCGGTACAAATTCTGCTCAATATCTCCATCACGAGGTGCGTTCATCCTCAGGTAGACTTTAATTCTGAACTCCTTCTACATCCTCAGCATCGCCGCGCGGATATCGGAGGGCGGGCCCTTAAACCCTTCATAATAGATCATTATGAAATTTCCACCGCCCAAGTCCATGATGGAGGCGTACGACACATCGGGCCAATTCAAGCCCGTGTCCGCGTGACCGTCCGGATCGTTTGGACTCATAACCCCGCGTGCGTGGGGAATCGCCAAGGTAGGCTCCCAACGAAGGGTATCCGGATCGAACACGCCCAAAATCATGCCCCTTCGCCGTTCTCTGCAGAGGTCATCCGCGAGTGGTGTGTTGGTGTCTTCAAACATGGCTCGTGCGGCGGTTACCAGCTTATCGCCGACGCGTCCGATGCCGGGGCCATTGTTTCTGAATCCGAGCTCCACGGCGGTTTTCCATTCGCGGTACGGGGGCGAGGCGATTTTTATCTCCGGTTTGTCGTTTTCATCGTGCCGTATGAAGGCAACCAACCGCTTGTCGGGCAGAAACGCCAGCGCGCACTCTGTCGCGCGATTTTCGTCGGAAATAATCCCGACCTTGTCCCAATCAACGCCGTTCTCGCTTCGCCAGAGTTCCGTCCACCGACAGTAGTCGGGGCCTTCGCCCGCCGTGCCCGCACCGTACACGGACGCGTAGAGCGCGTCAGGTCCGGACGATACCCACCAGATGACCCGATGCTCCGGCAGTGCCTGCTGCGGTTCCGTCCAGTTTACGCCGTCGCCGGTGCTAGCGACGCAGCTGCTCATGCTGACGAGGCGCCTCTGTGTTTCCCCTTCGTGCAACTTGCGTTTGTAGGACATGCTGACAAGGAACAACCGGTCGCCGCAGACGAATATAGCCGGATCGCGGTCGTCGACTTCGGTGTTGATCACCTCCTGCGGCTCTGACCACGCCTCCAAATCGCTTGAATTCATGACCATCAGGCGCCCGTCGTCCGATTTGTGGGAGTGGCCGTTTCGGAAAGCTGCCCAGTATTTGCCTTTCCAACGCACCATCGAAGTAAACGCGTTGTGCCTGCCGTCGTGATAGATGACATTATTTGATAGAAGTTGCAATTCAGAATCTCCTTTGCTAGATATCGTATCGAATTCCCAGCTTGATGCTTCGTTCCGGCGCTTCGTCGATGTCGCGGTAGGCTTCAGCCGATTCGTCGAACGGGACGATGGGGTGCACCAATCCCTCCACCGACAGCCGCCCCTCCCGCAGCAGCGTAAACGCTTCTTCATGGATGCGCTTGGAATCCCACAGCGGATGGTCGCGCAGGGGCTGACTCACATCGCGGCTGGATATAATCGTGAGCCGATTGCGGTGCCACTCGCCTTCAAGACTCAGTCCGTGAGAATCGCCGGTGTAATACGCGGACGAGACAATCGTCCCGCCATAGCCCGCTGCGCGCAACGCATCGTTCATAGCGGCGTAGTTTCCGCTCGTCTCCAGCGCCACATCGACGCCGAGTTTGTCCGTTTGATCTTTGATGACCACGCCCGCGTCCTGAGCGACCGGATTAACGACGAGATCCGCGCCATGCTTGTTGGCGAGTTCGCAGCGGAGCGGGATCGGATCGGTCGCGGCTATCCACCGGGCGCCTTGAATCCGAGCAAGCTGCAGCGCCATCTGCCCGATAGCGCCGAGTCCGTGCACGGAGACGCGGTCGCCGATGCGCAGCTTGCTCTCGCGGATGGCTCCCAGCGCCACACCGGCCGGGTCCGAATAGACGATGGCTTCCGGCGGCATCCCTTCGGGCGCTTTTTTCAATTTCTGTGCAGCCGCGGTGTGAGTCTCTCGAATGGGCATGTATCCGAATACGCGGTCCCCTACCTCAAAATCGGCGACCTCTTCCCCAACTTCAGCGATTTCTCCGACTGTCATATTTCCCAATTTCATTGGAAACGCCGGTGATTGGGGCGTTCCGGCATGGACGCGGCGCTCCTTGTCGAACGGCTTCGTATAGTCTTGGGTATCCGCCCGATAGGTGCGGAGGTCGCTCCCGTGTTTTGGCGCCGAAAAGAGGCTTCTTACCCTGACCTCACCGGGCTTGAGTTCCGGTTCTTCATACTCCCGGAGCGCCGGATTTCGTAAAGAGATTGCGACAAGTTCTCTTGGCATGTTGAAACTCCTTGATGGTGATTTTTTGAGGTTGAATTTGAGCTAGCAATCACTTGGTGTGTGGGTTGGGCGCCAGTTCCTTCAGCATGCCCCACGTTGTGCTCGTTTTGGAAGCGGGGGACACAACTAATCCTAGCGGGCTAATGTCGGGAGCGAAATCGCGTGCATTACGGCCATGGCTAAGTTGCCTAATATATCTTCCATCTGCGGTCATCAAGTGAATCGTGGTGTGAAAAGTTCCGTCGACGATGACATAATATGCGATCATTTGTCCATCCGGAGACCACGCGGGGCCCCAATTATTCTCTTCATTGTGCGTGAGCCGCTCGCGCTTTCCACCACGCGCCCCGACCACATAGATCTGACCAAGTCCGAGCTGATTGAGGCCAAGGCGCTCCGCCGCCACGTATGCTATTCGCCGTCCATCGGGAGAAAACGATGGGTCGCCTTTCGGCGCTAAATCGCGCGTCAACCTTTTACGCCGCTGTCCGTCAACGCCTATCACGTAAATTTCACTACCTCCATCTCTCGCGGACACGAATGCTATCTGTCCCCCATCCGGAGACCATGATGGATCCGCCGCCTGACCTTCTAGCCTCACACGATTATTTCCATCCGCATCCATCACGACGATATGCCAATCCCGACCTTCAACGGAAAACGCAATCTTTTTTCCATCGGGAGACCATTCTGGACGCCTGATCCCCACACGTAGGTCTGTTAGTCTTATCACGTTCTCTCCATCGGCGTCCATGATGTGGATTTGACTTCTATTGCCGTCTCGATGGGAAACGAATGCAATCTTCGTTCCGTCGGGAGACCAATCCGGCAGCTCGTCAGTCGCTGGATGGTTTGTCAGTCTTTCTTGGTTTCGTCCATTGGCATCCATCACATAGATTTCAGCGTTGCCATCTCTTGAGGATGTGAAAGCGATTCGACCTGTGTTGGAGGCGAGTGAGTCTTTCAGCCACAACTCCTCTCTCGTCAGACAGACGCACAGAACCGCGATCAGTATTATCCTTGGTGTCAGTTTGGACCGCATTTCGCTCCTCCTTAGTTTTTGGAAATTGAACAGCGAAAAACCTGATTTTAAGCACTTGCACGGTTGCTGGTTGAACATGCTTCTAACCCCTTAGAGCCTGTTTGAATAATCGGTAGCGAAGCCATTTTTGGTCATTCGTAGGAAGTTCTTTCATGTTTTTGATATTGTCTGCTACGTACCTGTCGCCCCGCTGGGGCTTAGGTCACGGGTTTTGGCGTTTCTACACACCTTCCGCCCCTCTGGGGCTTTTAAATGCCGGTGCGCAGTGCGCACCCTACAAATGTACTTTTCAAACAGGCTCTTAATGACCTGCTCGACGCTCGCGAAGTTTTAATGACCCACACCGCCGTATTGTCCTCGTTATCGGGCTTCGTATTTCAAAAGGCAATCGCGCAGATTATCGGCGGTCAAGCTCGACTTTCTTCAGCTTGCCCCAAGTTGTGCTCGTTCTGGAAGCGGGGGACACGGCTAATCCCAGCGGGCTAATGTCGGGCTGGTAATCGCGCGCATTACGGCCATCGCTAAGTCTCTTGATATATCTTCCATCGGAGGCAATCAAGTGAATCGTGCCGGGACCCGAGAAGCCGTCCCAGACATAATATGCGATCATCTGTCCATCCGGAGACCATGCGGGGCTCCAATGATGTTCTTCATTGTGTGTAAGTTGCACCCGATTTCCGCCATCCGCCCCTATCACATGGATGTGACCGTATCCTTCGTGCTTCGGCACCGCCGCGTATGCTATCCGTCGTCCGTCGGGAGAAAACGATGGACTCAATTTATGTACTAAATCCTGCGTCACCCTTTTGCGCCCCTGTCCGCCAACGCCTATCACGTAAATCTCATCCCCTCCATCTCTCCGGGACACGAATGCAATCTCTCCCCCATCCGGAGACCATGATGGTTCCCACGCATGGTCTTCAAGCTTCTCACGATTTCTACCATCGGCATCCATCACGGCGATATAATCTTCTTCCCAATCGTCGACGCCGAATGCAATCTTTTTACCATCGGGAGACCAGTCCGGATCCCTCTTACCGCCCCTTCCATCTGTCAATCCAATCGGGTTCTTTCCATCGGCATCCATTACGTAGATTTGTGTAGGGCCGGGGTCTCTACCGGAAACGAATGCAATCTTCGTTCCGTCAGGAGACCAATCCGGTTGGAAGTCATTCGCTGGATTGTTCGTCAGGTTTTCTTGGTTGCTTCCATCGGCATCCATCACATAGATTTCAAGATTGCCATCTCTCGCGGAGGTAAAAACAATCCGTGAGTTTTGAACGGCGAGTGCTTCCCTTAACCACGGCTCCCCACTCGTCAGATAGACACACAGCACTGCAAACAGCATAGAGCTAGGAGTCAGTTTGATTCGCATTTTTTCCTCCTTAGTTGCCGGTCAAATTAGCATTCCATTAACGTGCTTTGCGCGCGAGCGCCGTTTGGACGCATTCCCACCCGTTACGTGACGACCTCGACGCTAGTGAGGATTCGATTGATCTGCGCCACTTCACACGACATTCGCATCGCTTATCGAAGGTTGAGCGTGAGTGACTTCAATCTCCCCCAGATTGTAACCTTGTTGGAAGCGGGAGACACAGCCAGACTTACCGGTCCAAAGTCGGGGTAATAGTCGTACCCTCTGTGGTCGCCGCTAAGTTTCTTCACATATTTTCCGTCAGCGGTCATCAAGTGTATCTTTGACGGAAAAATATCAGAGGACCGCACATAGGCTATCAGCCGTCCATCAGGAGACCATGAGGGATCCTTATGATGCTCCGCCTTGTGCGTAAGCCTTTTGCGATTTGTACCATCCGCCCTTATCACATAGATTTGAATAGTTTTTTCCTCCTGCAAGGCCATGTATGCAATTTGTTTCCCGTCAGGAGACCACACCGGCCCACCCTTGAGCGCCGCATCTTGTGTCAATCTTTGTGGTCCGTCTCCATCAATGCCTATCACGAAAATTTGATCGTGCCAATCGCTACCGGACGCGAATGCGATCCTTTGACCATCGGGCGACCATGACGGATCCTCCCCGTCGGTTAGCTTGTAGGCGTTGTTTCCATCGGCATCCATCACCATAATATGCGGATTTTGCCTATCCCGTCCCTTCCAAGACGTGTATGCTATTTTAAGTCCGTCAGGAGACCAGTCTAGATACCTCTTGACCCCCGGTCCATCTGTCAGTTTAATCGCGCCCTTTCCACGGGCGTCCATTACGTAAATTTGTGTCCACCTGCCGCCTATCTCGGAAACATACGCAATTTTCATCCGGTCGGGAGACCATGTCGGATGGGAGTCGCGCGCGTTCTTGATTGTCAGTCTTTCTTGGTTGCCTCCATCGGCATCCATCACAAAAATGTCGGGGCTGTGATGTCTCGTGGATGTAAAAACAATCCGAGAGTTCGGCGCGGAAAGCCCTTCACTCAACAACATGTCTACACTTGTCAGACTGACGCACAGCCCTGCAAACAGAAGAAATCTAGCTACCGGTTTGAATCGCATTTCTCTCCTCCTTAGTTTTGGGAAAATTGAACAGCGAAAAACCTGATGTTAAGCACTTGCACGGATGCTAGTTGAACGTGCTCCCAACCATTCGACGACTTGCTCGACGCTGGCAATGTTTTCAGAGCCGGTTCGAAATCCTATTTCCAACAACCCCGTTTTCCTTGAAACTGATTCTTGTGCGTAAAATGCGCTTAATTCGTCAATATCGGTGTAGGGAATAACGATCGTTATTCCCTACAAAAACCAAAAGCGGCTACAATATGGCATCGAGATTCACGCAAACTCTCAATGACCTGCGGCGCTGTATTTACTCGATTGTTAAGACTCGTAGTTCATGAGGTTGTCGCGCAGTTTATTGGGAGTTGGGCGTGAGCGTTTTCACCCTACCCCAAACAGTGGCTGTCTTGGAAGCGGGAGAAACAGCTAGACTTACCGGCCCAAAGTCTGGGTAATATTCGTTCCCGTTGTGCTCACCGCTAAGTTGTTTAATATATTTCCCATCGGCGGTCATCAATCGAATCTTTGCCGGGGGGTTTACAAAAATGTCTGGGGACCACACATAGGCTATCTGCCGTCCATCCAGAGACCATGTGGGGTCCATATGATATTCTAGATTGTGCGTAAGCCTCACTCGATTTTTTCCATCCTCCCCGATTACATAGATTTGATAGAATCCATCTTCCAAAGTCAGAGCCATGTATGCAATTCGTTTCCCGTCGGGAGACCATGCTGGCGTACCCTTGATCGCCTTAGATTTTGTCACTCTTTCTCGTTTTCCTCCGTTAACGCCTATCACGAAAATTTGATCGTCAAATTCTCTCCCGGACGTGAATGCGATCCTTCGACCACCGGGCGACCATGACGGTTCCTGCCCGTCGGTCAGTTTGAAGGCGTTGTTTCCGTCTGCATCCATTACGGTGATACGGGAAGTCTGCCTATCCTCTCCATCCCATGAGGTGAATGCTATTTTCTCCCCGTCGGGAGACCAGTCCGGATCCCCCTTTCCCCCCGGTGTATCTGTCAGTTTAATCGCGCGCTTTCCTCGGGCGTCCATCACGTAGATTTGAGGCCATCCGCCGGCTCGGTCGGAAACAAACGCAATATTCGTCCGGTCGGGAGACCACGTCGGATAATCGTCATACGCTCGATTGTCAGTTAGTCGTTCTTGGTTGCCCCCGTCGGCGTCCATTACATAAATCTCGGTGCGGGAATGTCTCGTGGTTGAAAAGACAATCCGCGAGTTCTGAGCGGCGAATCCTTCTCTCAACAACATGTCTACACTCGTCAGAGGGGCGCACAGCCCTGCAAACAGAAGAAATCTTGCTGCCAGTTTGAATCGCATTTTTCCCTCCTTGGTTGTGAAAATATGAAAAGCGAACTAACCGGATTTTAGCGTCGGCGGCGATTAATCGTCGTCCTCGACGCTGGCTCAGACATTAATGACCTACACTGTCGTATTTCCCAAATATTCAAGATTCATGAAATAATCGCACAAATTATGGGAGGTCGGAAGCGCGTTTTTTGAGCCTGCCCCAAATTACGCTTTTGTTGGGGCCGGGGAAAACAGCTAATCCTATCGGGCTAATGTCGGGCCCGAAATCGCGCGCATTACTGCCATGGCTAAGTTGCCTAATGTATCTTCCATTGGAGGCCATCAAGTGTATCGTGCTGTGGTGCCCGATGCCGTCCCAGACATAATATGCGATCGCCTGTCCATCCGGGGACCATGCAGGACCCCAATGATGTTCTTCATTGTGCGTGAGCCTCACCCGATTTCTACCATCCGCGCCCACTACAAAGATGTGACCGATTCCTTCGTGCTCCACATCGTATGCTATCCGCCGCCCATCGGGAGAAAACGACGGGCTCGATTTACCTCCTAAATCGTCCGTCACCCTTTTACGCCCCTGTCCGCCAACGCCTATCACGTAAATTTCATCTTGCACGAATGCAATCTGTTTTCCATCCGGAGACCATGATGGCTCTCTCGCCCGGTCTTCAAGCATCTCACGATTTCTACCATCTGCATCCATCACGGCGACATAATCTTCAAAATCGTGGACGAAGAACGCAATCTTACCCCCATCGGGTGACCAGTCTGGATGACTCTTCTCCATAGGTCCATCCGTAAGTCTAATCACGTTCTTTCCACCCGCATCCATTACGTGGATTTGAGCTTTACCGCCGTCTCTATCGGAATCGAATGCAATCTTAGTCCCGTCGGGAGACCAATCCGGACCAGCGTCATGCGCTGGATGGTTTGTCAGGTTTACTTGGTTCCCCCCATCGGCATCCATTACATAGATTTCAGCGTTGCCATCTCTCAAAGACATAAAAACGATTCGTCCGGTGTTGGAGGCAAGCGCGTTTTCCAGCCAAAGTTCGCCACCCGTCAGACAGAGGCACAGCACCGCCAACAGCATAGAACTAGGTGTCAGTTTGAATCGCATTTTGCCCTCTTGGTTGTGGATAAAATGGAGAGTAAAGTAACGGAATTTTAGCGCGAGCTGCGATTGAGGCGACATCCGCCACGCCGGCGAGGTTTTCAATTGCCCACCTCGTCGAATTGACTCACTTGCCAAGATTCGCAGTCCATAAGGTAACCGAAGTTGCGACTTACGGGACTTTAGACCTTCACGGCCGTTTCGATTGAGAATAGTTCATCAATTGCGCAGATTTTGTAGAGTTAACTGTGAATTTGTACGTTACGAGCACCATCTAACAGATCGTGCTACAAGGGTGAAAACGTAGGTTGAGGCAATTGCGCAAACTACCGGCGGTTAAGCTCGAGTTTTTTCAGCTTGCCCCAAACTGTGGCTGTTTTGGAAGCGGGAGACACAGCTAGCCCTAACGGGCTAATGTCGGGATCATATTCGCGTGTATCGTGGGCATCGCTAAGTTGCCTAATATATCTGCCATCGGCGGCCATCAAGTGAATCGTGCCGTGAAGATTCCCGTTCCCGACATAATATGCGATCACTTGTCCATCCGGGGACCATGCGGGGGCCCAATGATTCTCTTCATGGTGCGTAAGCCTCACGCGATTTCTACCATCCGCCCCCACCAAAAAGATGTGAAGGAATCCTTCGTGCTCCGCCTCGTATGCTATCCGCCGCCCATCGGGAGAAAACGACGGGTTCCATTTGCTTACTAAATCCTGCGTCACCCTTTTGCGCCCCTGTCCGCCAACGCCTATCGTGTAAATCTCACCGAGCCCGTCTCTCGAAGACACGAATGCAATCTGTTTCCCATCCGGAGACCATGACGGGTACAACGCTTGGTCTTCAAGCTTTTCACGATTTCTACCATCCGCATCCATGAGGTCGATATGATCTACCCAATCCTCGACGGAGAACGCAATCTTACCCCCGTCGGGCGACCAGTCCGGATGCACCTTCTCCCCAGGTCCATCTGTGAGTCTGCTCACGTTCTTTCCATCGGCGTCCATCACGTGGATTTGAAATGGCCCGCCGTCTCGGTTGGAAGCAAACGCAATCTTCGTTCCGTCAGGAGACCAATCCGGACCACCGTCATACGCTAGATGGTTTGTCAGGTTTTCTTGGTTACCTCCATCGGCGTCCATTACATAGATTTCAGCGTTGCCATCTCTCAAAGACGTAAAAACGATTTGTCCGGTGTTGGAGGCGAGCGCGTTTTTCAGCCAAAGTTCGCCACCCGTCAGACAGAGGCACAGCACCGCCAACAGCATAGAACTAGGTGTCAGTTTGAATCGCATTTTGCCCTCTTGGTTGTGGATAAAATGGAGAGTAAAGTAACGGAATTTTAGCGCGAGCAACGATTGAGGCGACATCCGCCACGCCTTCGAGGATTCCAATCGCCTGTAAATGCGAAATTCGCATCGCTTATCGGATGTTGGGTGCCAGTTTTTTCAACCTCCCCCAAATTGTGGCTTTGTTAGATGCCGGGGACACAGCTAGGCTAACCGGGCCAAAGTCGGGGTAATATTCGTTCCCGTTGTGCTCGCCGCTAAGTTGCTTAATATATTTCCCATCGGCGGTCATCAACCTAATCTTTGCCGGGGGGTTTACGAGAATATCGGGTCCCCACACATAGGCTATCTGCCGACCATCCGGAGACCATGTGGGGTCCATATGATTCTCTAGATTGTGCGTAAGCCTCACCCGATTTTTTCCATCCACCCCAATCACAAAGATGTGAAAAGTTCCTTCGTCCGTAGCCATGTAAGCAATTTGTTTCCCGTCGGGAGACCATGACGGCATGCTCTTGACCGCCCTAGATTTCGTCGCTCGTTCTCGTCTGCCTCCGTTAGCGCCTATCACGTAAATTTGATCCTCCCAATCGTATCCGGAAGCGTATGCGATCCTCCGACCACCGGGCGACCATGACGGGTGCTCCCCGTCGGTCAGCTTGAAGGCGTTGTTTCCGTCTGCATCCATCACGATGATACGGGGATTCTCACGGCTCCACCAATCCTGTCCATCCCAAGAAGTGAACGCTATTCTCTCGCCGTTGGGAGACCAGTCCGGATCCCCCTTCCCCTCGGCTGTATCTGTCAGTTTAATCGTGCGCTTTCCATGTGCGTCCATTACGTAGATTTGAGGCACCCCGCCGTCTCGATCGGAAACAAACGCAATATTCTCCCGGTCGGGAGACCATGTCGGAAATTTGTCATACCCTCGATTGTCAGTTAGTCGTTCTTGGTTGCCCCCGTCGGCGTCCATTACATAAATTTCTGTGCGGTGGTGTCTCGTGGTTGAAAAGACAATCCGCGAGTTCTGAGCGCCGAATCCTTCTCTCAACAATATGTCTACACTCGTCAGAGGGGCGCACAGCCCTGCAAACAGTAGAAATCTCGTTGCCAGTTTGAATCGCATTTTCTTGCTCCCTAGTTGTAAGTCAAATGAGAATTGCAGCAACTTGCTTCGAGCGCGGGTGCACGGATACTGTTTGGACGCGCTGCCGACCATTATGGTCGATTCAACTCAAGATTTATACGAATCGGACTCGCGGAATCGGGATCGTAGTCCTGCAATTTATTCCGCGTCTTTTGTAGGAGCGATCTCCGAATCGCGATCTTGTTTCGCGAGTAAAACTCGCTCCTACGGTTGACTGTTCAATTGACTCCGGACCAATATTCGCATCGCCTACCGGATGTCGGGCGCCAGTTTCTTCAGCCTGCTCCAGATTGTGATTCTGTTTCCTCCAGCGGCAACATTAAGCGATGAAGGATCGAGCCAGTCAGGGTCCCAATCTCCGCGTTCATGCATGCCGCTCAGTTGTTTGAGGTACTTTCCATCGGAAGTCCTCAAGTGGATTTCGCTAATGTGGTCGGGCCCTCTCCAAGACTCGTAAGCAATTATCCCGCCGTCCGGGGACCATGCTGGGCTCCAGTCATACCTGCCGTCTGTTAACCTTCTCCGATTCTCACCGTCGGTATCCATCACGTAGATTTGAATCGAGCGCAAATCGTTGTACACGAAAGCGATGCTTTGACCGTCCGGAGACCACGAGGGTTCACGCTTGTTCTCGCGAACGCCATCGTGGGTTAGTCTTTTCTGTTTTGTACCATTCGCGTTCATCACGTAGATTTCAGAAGCGCCGTTTCCAGAGTTTACGAACGCAATCTTTTGACTGTCCGGTGACCAAGATGCATCGGAGTTATTCCCGGGAACGCGGGTTAGCCGCCTGCGGCTCGTTCCGTCCGGGTTCATGACGTAGATATCGGTGTTCCATGTTCCATTGCCAAGCCCCGCATCTTTGTAGCCGGTAAATGCAATCTTTCGACCGTCGGGAGACCATACAGGATTCATGTCCCACACTTCGTCTGTTAATCTTGTCGGGTTTTGTCCGTCGCTATCCATCACGAAAATCTGAATATTGCCGCCATTTCTATAGGATATGAATGCAATCCTCTTGCCGTCCGGAGACCATGACGGCTGAGAGTCACCGGTAGGATGATTTGTTAGGTTTCTCTGATTTTTCCCGTCGGCATCCATCACATAGATTTCAGAATTCCCATCTCTCGTAGAAGTAAATACAATCTGCGGTTTGTGGTGCGCAGCGTATCCAGTTAACTCCAACAGTCCCCCGATCACCAACAATTTGGATAGTAGCATCAAAATCAAAAGCCTATTGATCGGTTTGAATCTCATGATTTCCCTCCATCACTGCGTGTCATACCAAGATGCCCGCTCCAAAACCACCCGCGCAAATGCCTTAAAGCGACCCGTGCGCTCCATGTCTTAAGATTCATCAAGTCATTCTTCGTTGCATTGGCACTTAACGTCATGACGCAAAAAACCCGGCTTTCAGAGTTCAATTCTATGGCTTGCATTTAGATTCCGGCGCCGAGTTCTTTGACACCATCACGGGTTGCCGGTGCGTTTGAGAACTCCCCACGATATCGGCAACTTTCCTTTCGGGTTGACCGCCAATGCACGGGGCAGCCAGGAAGGAGATGTGTTCCCGGTACCGGGCGCACTTTCCGTGAGTTTGACCGCGTTCTTCCCGTTGGCGTCCATCAAATAAATATTGGAATCTTCTCTACGACCGGACACAAAGGCAATTTTTCTCCCATCCGGCGAGTAGACCGGTAATCCGCTGGTGCCCGGCCCGTCTGTAAGCTGCTCCAACTCCTTCCCGTCAACGGTGATCACGAAAATGTCATCACCCGCTATGTTGAACCTCGAGCTGAAAGCAATCTTGCGTCCATCCGGCGACCAACTGGGAGCGGAATTGAACCTTAGGTGGGTGTCGGCGGTGAGATTGCGCCTTTCCGTTCCATCCGCATTCATCACGAAGATATGAGTGGGATCATTAAAGGCGCCCGTACGGAAGGATTCAAACGCCATCTTGCTTCCATCTGGCGACCAACTCGGCATAACATCGTTCCACCTGTGGTTTGTCAAATTTATCTCGTTATTGCCATCGGCGTCCATCACGTAGATTTCCGAGTTGCCAACCTCCAAACGGAAAGATGAATAGGCAATCCTCGCGCCATCCGGCGACCAACTTGGCCGGCTTTTTGTAAAACCGTCACGGGTGAGTCTGATCGCGTTATTGCCGTCGCTGTCCATCACATACAGGTCAGGTGATAGGCCGCGATTAGAATTGAACGCAATCCTCTTCCCGTCCGGCGACCATGCGGGATATTCGTCAGATGTCCGGTGGTTGGTGAGTTGGAGGAGATTATCTCCGTTCACGTCCATGGAGTAAATGTCCCAATCGCCGTCGCGGTTCGATGCAAAGACGATTCTCGAGTCCAATCCCTGCGCCGTGCTGTCGGACGCAACCATTAACGCCAAAACCAGTAGAAATAAGCATATTCTCAGATTCGGGCTGATATTGTTCACCGGTCATTTTCTCCTTTTTTGGGTTCTACGCTTTTAGATTATTCTCTAAATCCCGGCAATACTGTGTTTGGCTGTCGACGCCGAGCGCATTGACATCATCACGGGTAGCGGGCGCGTTTGAGACCGCCCCAAGATACCGGCAACTTTGCATTAGGGTTGACTGCCAAACCACCGAGCGGCCAGGAAGGCATTTCATTATCAATACCGGGAGGAGTTCTCGTGAGTTTGACAACGTTCATCCCGTTGGTGTCCATCACATAAATATTAGGTTCTGTTGACATTTGGGTATAAGGTTGTGGAATAATAGAAGAATGATGCCAATAACCTTACCTGATGACCAATGGGAAAAACTATACCAGTTTCTTCTAAGCTGTTCCAACATCTATGTCCGCAACGAAGCAGCAACTCGCCGATTCGTCGAAGCTGTGCTGTGGGTGACTCGTAGTGGTGCCCAGTGGAGGCTTTTGCCAACCCCCTATGGCAATTGGAACTCCCTTTACAAGCGGTTTGCGCGGTGGTGTGATAAAGGGGTCTTCACACAGATGCACCACCACTTTGCCTCTGACCCCGATATGGAGTCGCTTATTGTTGACAGTACCATTTGCCGGGCTCATCCGTGTGCGGCTGGTGCCTTAAAAAAAAGGGAGGACTGAAAACCAAGCGTTAGGGCGCTCTCGAGGCGGCTTCAGTACAAAAATTCACATCACAGTTGACGGACTGGGTAATCCTCTTAGAATGCATTTGACACCCGGTCAGAGAAACGACATAGTTGAGGCTGAAGCGTTGATAATCGGATATAACAGCACGTATGTAATTGGAGACAAAGGGTACGACTCAGACGATTTTATCGACGTTATTGAGGCGAATGGCGCAACTGCGGTGATACCGCCTCGGAGTAATCGTGTGGATCAAAGAACATACGACGAACATTTATACAAAGAGAGACATCTGGTCGAATGTTTCATCAACAAGATGAAATGGTATCGTCGTATCTTTTCTCGTTTCGAGAAGCTAGCTGCCCGTTATTTTGGATTTCTGAGTTTTGTCTCCTCTCTTATCTGGCTCCGTTAAAATGTCAACAGAACCTAGCATCTCCGTCGCGGTTTGACACTAAGGAGATTTTTGTCCCATCCTGCACATAGATTGGTGACCAGCTGCTACGCGGCCCGTCCGTAAGCTGCTCCCACTCTTTCCCGTCAGCGGTAATCACGAAAATGTCATTGCGCGAGCGAGCGGGGACGAAGTGCCGATACGAATTGAAAGCAATCTTGCTTCCATCTGGCGACCAACTAGGATTGGAATTTTTCCTTAGTTGGGTGTCGGCAGTGAGATTGCGCCTTCCCGTTCCATCCGCATTCATCACGAAGATATGAAGGGGATCACCGACGCCGCCATCACGGTAGGAGACAAACGCAATCTTGCTTCCATCCGGCGACCAACTCGGCAACAAATCCGGCTCTTTGTGTTGTGTCAAATTCATCTCATTTCCTCTATCGGCGCCTATCGCGTAGATTTCCCAGTTGGCAGCGGGCAAACGAAATGATGCAAAAACAATCCTCTTCCCATCCGGCGACCAACTTGGACGCCCCTTTTGAAAACTGTCATGGGTGAGTCTGATCGCGTTCTTGCCATTGCTGTTCATCACAAACAGTTCAGGTCCAACCCCATGAATTGATTTGAACGCAATCCTTCTCCCATCCGGCGAACACGCGGGATATTCATCGGATACCGGGTCGTCAGCGAGTTGGAGGAGGTTGTTCCCGTTCACGTCCATAGAGTAAATGTCCCAATCGCCGTCGCGGTTCGATGCAAAGACGATTCTCGAGTCAAATCCCTGCGCCGCGCTGTCGGACGCAACCATTAACGCCAATAGTAATATAAATGGGCAACTCCTCAAAAGCGGGCCTACGTTATTCATCGGTCATTTTCTCCTTTTTCGAGCTCTTCATTCATAGAAAATTCCCTGAATCCCGGCAATGCTGTGTTTGGCTGTCGACGCCGAGCGCATTGACATCATCACGGGTCGCGGGTGCGTTTGAGACCGCCCCAGATGTCGGCAACTTTCCGTTTGGGTTGACTGCCAAACCACCGAGCGGCCAGGAAGGCATTTCATTATCAATACCGGGAGGAGTTCTCGTGAGTTTGACAACGTTCATCCCGTTCGTGTCCATCACATAAATATTAGCATCTCCGTCACGCGTTGACACAAAGACAATTTTTCTCCCATCCGGCGAATAGACCGGTGACCAGCTGCTACGCGGCCCGTCCGTAAGCTGCTCCAACTCTTTCCCGTCAGTGGTGATCACGAAAATGTCATTGCGCGAGCGAGCGGGGACGAAGTGCCGATGCGAATTGAAAGCAATCTTGCTTCCGTCTGGCGACCAACTAGGATTGGAATTTTTCCTTAGTTGGGTGTCGGCAGTGAGATTGCGCCTTCCCGTTCCATCCGCATTCATCACGAAGATATGAATGGGGTCATTCAAGCCGCCATCACGGTAGGAGACAAACGCTATCTTGCTTCCATCCGGAGACCAACTCGGTAGAATATCGTGAAGCTCGTGTTTATCCAACCTAGTCAGGTTATTTCCGTCCGCGTCCATCGCGTAGATTTCGAAGTTGCCAACGACATCACGGAGAGATGTGAAGGCAATCCTCGTGCCATCCGGCGACCATGCGGGGGCGAATTTTGAAAAACCTTCATGGGCGAGTCTGATCACGTTATTGCCATCGCTGTCCATCACATACAGGTCAGGTTTACCGCCGCGCTCTGAGGTGAACGCAATCCTTCGTCCGTCCGGCGAGGCATCGGGCTGGCGATCAAATGCCGGGTGGTTGGTGAGTTGGACCACATTTTCTCCGTTCACGTCCATGGAGTAAATGTCCCAATCGCCGTCGCGGTTCGACGAGAATAGGATTCTATGTTCGAATCCCTGCACCGTGCTCTCGGACGCAACCATTAACGCCAACGGTAGTAGAAATAGGTATCTCCTCAAAAGCGAACTGACGTTATTCATCGGTCGTTTTCTCCTTTTTCGGAGTCTATAGGTTCTGTTGACACTTATGCAAGGCATGTCCAAAAGTTGCCAATATGTCTCTATCGTAGATGCGAAGATTAAGCAAGTGAATAGATCAAGGGAGTGGGTAACGACCAGGATTTACTATCGCAGTCACTATCCGTTCCTTTGATCGATAGAGATCCTACCTCGCCCAACGGGTTGGGAAACTCAGCCCCTACAGAAACTGACTCAATGCAGAACCAACCCTTGCGGTCGATCTATTCACTCACTTAATCGATAAAACTCCCTCAGAAAATTGGACTCCAAATGCCAAATAATGTCTTTATCTTCTATTTTTCAAACGAGATTTTGAGCCTACCCCAAGTTGTGGTTGTTTTGGAAGCGGGGAACACGGCTAATCCTAGCGGGCTAATGTCGGGCTCGTAATCGAACGCATTACCGCCATCGCTAAGTTGTCTGATGTATCGTCCATTGGTGGACATCAAGTGAATCGTGCGGTTGTCCCAGCCGCCGTGCCAGACATAATATGCGATCGCCTGTCCATCCGGCGACCATGCGGGAGCCCAGTGATTCTCTTCATTGTGCGTTAACCTCACCCGATTTTTACCATCCGCCCCCACCACAAAGATGTGAGAGAATCCTTCGTGCTCCGCCTCGTATGCTATCCGTCGTCCATCGGGAGACAACGATGGGCCCCCTTTAGGCGCTAAATCGTGCGTCACCCTTTTACGCCCCCGTCCGTCAACGCCTATCACGTAAATCTCGCCGAACCCGTCTCTCCAAGACACGAACGCAACCTGTTTTCCATCCGGAGACCATGATGGTTCCCACGCATGGTTTTCAAGCTTCTCACGATTTCTACCATCGGCGCCCATCACGGCGATATAATCTTCTTCCGTATCGTCGACGGAGAACGCAATCTTACCCCCATCGGGAGACCAGTTTGGATGCCGCTTCGTTCCCTGTCCATCTGTTATCCTAATCACGTTCTTTCCATCGGCGTCCATGACGTGGATTTGAAAACGGCCGCCGTCTCTACCGGAAATCAATGCAATCTTCGTCCCGTCGGGAGACCAATCCGGTTCGAGATCGTACGCTGGATGGTTTGTCAGGTTTTCTTGGTTCCCTCCATCGGCATCCATGACGTAGATTTCCGGGTTGCCATCTCTCAAGGATGTAAAAGCAATGCGGCCAGTGTTGGAGGCGAGTGCGTTTCTCAACCAAAGCTTCTCACTCGTCAGACTGATGCACAGCACCGCAAACAGTAGACATTTAGGTCTCAGTCTGGATCGCATTTCTGTCTTCCTTAGTCGCAGAAAAATGAGAAATGAAACAACTTGCTTTGAGCGCAAGTACGGGTCATTATGGGAAACGCCGCCAACCGTTTTGTGACGCCGTCAACGCTGGCGAAGTTTTCAAAGCCGGTTTGAAAACCTATTTCCAACAACTCCGTTTTCCTTGAAACTAATTCCTGTGCGTCAAATTTGCCTAAATTGGTGATATCGCCGTAGGGAATAACGATCGTTATTCCCTACAAAAACCGAGAGCAGGTACGATATGGCTTCGCCATCACTATGCATGCAAGCACTCAATGAGTTGCACCGCCTTCTTGTCCTCGCTATCACAATTCGGCGTTCAAAAGAAGATCGTGCAATCTAACGGCGGATAAGCTCGATTTTCTTCATCTTGCCCCAAGTTGTGCTTTTGTTGGAAGCCGGTAATACGGCTAATCCTAGCGGGCTAATGTCGGGCCCGGAATCGCGCGCATTTCGGTCATCGCTAAGTTGCCTGATATATTTTCCATCGGCGGTCATCAAGTGAATCGTGGCGTGAAATTCTCCATCCTCGATGACATAATATGCGATCACCTGTCCATCAGGAGACCACGCGGGGGCCCAATTATTCTTTTCATTGTGCGTAAGCCGCTCGCGATTTTTACCATCCGCCCCCATCACATAAATCTGACCGAGGCCGTGGGGCTCCCTCACCACGTATGCTATCCGTCGTCCATCGGGAGAAAACGATGGGTGCCCTTTAGGTTCTAAATCGTGCGTCACCCTTTTACGCCCCCGTCCGTCAACGCCTATCACGTAAATTTCACTGCCTCCATCTCTCCCGGAAACGAATGCAATCGTTTGCCCATCCGGAGACCATGATGGATCGGCCGCCTGATTTTCTAGCCTCACATGATTATTTCCATCCGCATCCATCACGACGATATGCCATACCCGACCTTCGACGGAGAACGCAATCTTTTTCCCATCCGGAGACCAGCATGGACCCCTCATCCACACACGTAGGTCTGTTAGTCTAATCACGTTCTTTCCATCGGCGTCCATGACGTAGATTTGCTCTCTATTGCCGTCTCGACGGGAAACGAATGCAATCTTCGTTCCGTCAGGAGACCAATCCGGTTGGCGGTCATCCGCTGGATGGTTTGTCAGGTTTTCTTGGTTTCCTCCATAGGCATCCATCACATAGATTTCAGCGTTGCCGTCTCTCAAGGATTTGAAGACGATTCGACCCGTGTTGGCTGCGAGTACCTTTCTCAACCGAAACTCTTCACTCATCAGACAGACACACAGCCCCGCAAACAGAAGGAATCTAGGAATCAGTTTGAATTGCATTGTGACCTCTTCGCCCAAATACGCCAAAACCCCGGTGGAACCAACACTCCAACTCTCACGATCCGAGAGAATCAATTCGTTTGACAGCGTTTTCGATTATTGCTATTATTGTATCAGATTTCGCCTATTCTTACAAGAATCGTACCGACGGACGCACAACCATCGTTGATCCATCGCCGTCGCCAATCACGAGGAGTCTGTTGAGGTCCATTACATTTCACGACATTGTTAGTGCACGCCGAGTTGTTTCCCGCTACCTTAAGCCGACCCCTTTAATCCGCTACCCGGAGTTGTCCGACCTACTCGGTTTTAACGCCTATATCAAACACGAGAACCATCAGCCGACCGGAAGTTTCAAGGTTCGAGGCGGGTTAAATTTCATGAGCCGGCTTACGGAGCCGCAAAAACGGGGTGGCGTGATAACCGTTACCAGCGGAAATAACGGACAATCAATTGCGTATGCGGCAAAACAGTTCGGCGCCCATGCAACCGTTGTTGTGCCGAACGGAAACAACCCGGAAAAGAACAGCGCAATGTCCGCCCTCGGCGCAGAGTTAGTCGAAGGGGGCGCCGATTTTGACGAAGCCCGCGAGCTGTGTGAGAAACTGCGCGTCAAACGAGAACTCTATTATGTCGATCCGCTAAACGAGCCGGCACTTTTTCACGGTGTGGGCACATACTCCCTCGAAATCTTCGAGCAACTCTCTGATGTGAGTACAATTATCGTGCCGATTGGCGGCGGATCGGGCGCCTGCGGGGCGATTACCGTCGCCCGCGCAATCAACCCGGACGTAAAAGTCATCGGAGTGCAAGCGGAAAACGCGCCCGCGGTTTACCTCTCATGGAAGGCGGGAAAGAAGATCGAGACGGACTCTTGCCAAACCGTTGCCGATGGATTGGCAACGCGCGTACCCTCCGATTTTCCATTTTCAATTCTCAAGGATGAAATTAATCAGATCGTATTGGTCAGCGAGGAAGAGATACGGGACGGAATTTGGATGGTGCTGCGATACACCCACAATTTGGTTGAAGCGGCGGCTGCGGCAGCGCTTGCCGCTGCCCTCAAATTGAAAAGCGGACTTGCTAACGAGAATGTGGTGATGGTGATGAGCGGAGCAAACCTTGACACTGAAACCCTGAAATCAGTGCTGAGATGAGAATAATTGAGGAGATTGTCCATGGCGGTGGGAAATACGCTACAGAACTATATCAACAATGAATGGCTGGCGCCCGACAACAGCGAGTATCTGGATGTCACGAATCCGGCGACCACCGATGTGTTAGCGAAGGTGCCGCTTTCACCGGCAGCAGAGGTGGACATCGCCGCCCAGGCAGCGGCGGCGGCACTTAACGATTGGCGGCATACACCGCCGACCGAACGTATACAGTACCTGTTCAAACTGAAACAGTTGCTTGAAGAGAACCTTGACGACATCTCTCGTACGATTACGATGGAATGCGGGAAAACGCTCATTGAGGCAAAGGGCGAGATGCGTCGGGCAATCGAGAACGTGGAAGTCGCCTGCGGTATTCCCACAATGATGCAGGGCACGAATTTGGAGGACATCGCATCGGGGATTGACGAGTTCATGATTCGGCAGCCGGTCGGCGTCTGTGCGGCAATTGCGCCATTCAACTTTCCCGGCATGATTACGTTCTGGTTCTTGCCGTATGCTATCGCCTGCGGCAATACCTACATCGTTAAACCTTCCGAAAAAGTCCCCATCACCATGCAGAAGGTATTTCGCTTGCTTGAACAGACCGGCTTGCCGAAGGGCGTGGTAAATCTGGTGAACGGCGGCGCGGATACCGTCAATGCCATCATCGATCATCCCATTATACGGGCTATCAGTTTTGTGGGCGCGACACCTACAGCCAAGTATGTGTATGCGCGGGCGACGGCGAACGGCAAGCGCGCTCAATGCCAAGGCGGCGCGAAGAACCCGATTCTCGTCCTTCCGGATGCCGACGAGGGTGAGGTCATCCACGCCGTGGGTGAAAGTGCATTCGGGTGTGCGGGGCAACGGTGTTTGGCGGCGTCACTCGTCGTCACGGTCGGCGGAGCGAAGGGGTGGTTCTCCAAATCCATTGCCGATGCGGCCGCATCCCGACCGGTAGGATACGGGTTGGAGGAAGGAGTTGAGATGGGACCCGTGATTACGGGAGAAAGCAAAACGCGTATTGAAGGATTGATTCAGCGGGGCGCCGACGAAGGCGCCGAAGTGTTGGTAGACGGGCGGCATCCGCTCATCTCGGGCTTCGAGAGTGGAAATTTTGTGCGACCCACGGTTTTGCAGAACCTTAATCCGGACGGCGACATCGCGTCCACCGAGATATTCGGCCCCGTGTTAGGGCTCATCCACGCGGACACCGTTGACGATGCGATTAAATTGATAAACAGTGGAAAATACGGGAATATGGCGTGCCTTTTCACCGGCAGCGGGGCTGCGGCACGCAAATTCCGCTACGAAGCGCAGATAGGAAACATCGGCATAAACGTCGGTGTCGCCGCGCCAATGGCGTTCTTCCCGTTCAGCGGGTGGAAGGAGAGTTTCTTCGGCGACCTACACGGCCAGGCAGGCGACGCCGTCGATTTCTTTACGCAGAAGAAAGTTGTCGTTGAACGTTGGTTTTAACCCCCACTCAAAAACCCGTGCGGCTCACGCCTTCCATAGATAGAGTCGAACGATCAATCGCGTCTGTAGGTTGGGTTGAGTACCGCGAAACCCAGCGCCTTCGGGGCGCTTGACGGCTTGGACAGTCCCGTGTGACTCACATCTGCATTGGCAGCTCGCTTTGTCAATTTGTGGCAATGCTGATCGGCCACACAAACTTTTACTGAAGAATTACCACCTTTCGATATCGCGAATATGTAACCCCTTTCACGAGAATCTCAATCCGACAGACATATACCCCTGTTGCCGCCTGAAGGCCGTAGACAATCTTTCGATTCCACCATGCCCGCCAGATTCGTGAATCTCCGCGATCAGCAGCCCCGGTGATTCGTTTTATCAGCGTACCATCCGATGAATGCACGAACACCTTCATGTGCTCAATCGGCAAGTTTGCCTCTGCCCGGAATATTATCAACTCGTCCGTCTTCCGCGACGGATTGGGAAAAACGAGGGCGCTTTTCCACTCAAATTCGGGCTCGAATACGATAGTTTGCTCGACTGAACGAGCGCCCAACGCATGAATTGCCGCGACACGAATATGGTTTGCCCCGACGTTTAAAGGTACTGTCGCCGTATAGGTATTGTTCGACCGATCCACCTGTGCCGCTATATTGCCCGGATGCACGATGATATAGATCGGAAATGAGGATTCAAATTGCCCGGTGACTTCGATTGGATTCCGCTTGACTAGATGTTGCGGGTCAACTGTCACACGGGGCATTGCCTCATCTGGCTCGGATGGCATGCTCGCCAAGCAATTTAGTGTTACGAGTGCAAGCTGAGCGATTTTTCGGACCAGATCGACGTTCACTTTGTCAACAGTGTCATCCGGCGTATGATAATACGGATTGGCGCGATAACCTTTTGAATCGATCCTTGGAACGTCGCTCTCGGTGAGGGTTATGGCGTGATAATCGTGCGCCCAGAACGATGCATGATCCCCATTCTCGGCCAGTTCAGCCCGTGCATCTCGAATCTCCAATCCTAGAGCATACCATCTGTTGGCAAGCCGAAACACATCGCCAAGCCATCGAGACGAAGCGTCCTGGACGACTACAGCCTGATGACTTATCCAATTGAACCCGATCATATCAAGGTTGAGCACCGCCATAATATTCTGGTTCGTCCCCGACGCATGTCGAGCATGGTATTCGCTGCCTAACAATCCAACCTCTTTGCCGGCAAAAGCGATAAATCTCAGCTCGTGTTCATAGTCGTACTGGCTTAGAACATTCGCAATCTCAAGCAACGCCGAAACTCCCGTCGCGTTGTCGTCCGCACCCGGTGCCTCGGAAATCAAGGGATTCCACTCGCGGTCGCGATCCGCCTTAGAGTCGTAATGAGCGCATAGGATAAAAACCTGATCGCTACTTGGTTCGAGGCGAGGGGGTAATGTGGCGACAACATTCAGCAAGCCGCCAGCGTCCTCGAACTGGACATCTAACTTGAGCGACCTCCGAAATTGAGAAGCGATATATTCTGCGGCATTGTCCGAGGCTTCACGATTATAGGCGCTACGTGTACGGAACGCGAATTGCGACCGTCCCGGTTTTACATTCTCCTGTAGCGCGACGATATGGGCTTCGAGCGTTTCACGCTGGATTAGGGAAAGCATATCATCACCCCTATCAGCGTGAGCCGAAAATGAGATTCCATATGCAGTCAAGACAATCACGCACGCAAACCTGAATTTGAGTTTAGTAATCATGGCGGGATTGAAATTGCGGAAGCAAAAATAGGTTCGAGAAGGGATTAATAATTTGAACTCTGAGTGTCGGACGGCGCTTCCAGCGCCGACGTGTGTTCATGGATACGTTGGCGCTCAAGGTTTGCATTGGGATCTGCGCGGCGCGTTATACCGGTAATCGCATCAACGGATTCATCCGCCTTGAACCGCAAATACAACTTTTGCTCTTTCGCCGCCATCGAAGAATTTTTGAGCGCGCGGTAGCAGAGCATCATATTGTAGTGAGCATTCAAATCTTCAGGGTCAACCGCGACCGTCTTCTGAAATTCCTCAATCGCTTCCTCGTACTTGCGCTGTAAGAAGAGCAGGCGTCCAATTTCATTACGCACGGTTCGATCTCGGGGGAATTGCGCCGCAGCGGCTTGTAGATGCTGAATGGCTTCGTCGTACTCACCAGCCGCTTTCTTGGTGAGCGCGTAAAAGTAATGTACCTTGGCGCGATGCGGGTTGTCCGAGGACAGCGTCTTCTGAATCTCAAACGCTTTGAGAAGCACTTCGTCGGCGCCCTTCATATCCCCTTCTCGAATTCGACATCGTGCGATGTTGACCCATCCATCCATGTAGTCCGGTTCGAGTTCTGTAACTTTGGAAAACACGGCTTCAGCCCCTTTGAGATCGCCTTGAAGGAACAATCCGATTCCGTAATCGTTCCAACGCTCTCGCTGTCCCTCTCCGATAGCAACCTCGACCTTGGGTTTGACTGCATCAGCGTCGATAACCGTTAGTGTCGCTTTGTCTTCCGCCATGACGACAATCGGCAAATTGGGAATTTCCTTAATTTTTCCAGCGACATCCGAGGTATCACCGGTAAACACCCATCTCCCGTCATCGTACCCCTTATCGACCTGAAAATCGGTGTCTTCGGGATCTCGAACGCCCGCATACGCCCACTGCGTATGCCACCAATTGAATTTGCGATAGTTCAGCTTCGCATGAAGATAAATCTTATCGCCGCAGTCGGGCGGCACAGCCAAGCGATAATGCACCGTATCCGCCGCTCCGGGTGGAATGGTTCGCGCGTAGAGAACCGTCCGCGTCGCCCAAGCGTTGCGTTTGTTGATTAGATTTCCATGTTCATCCAACATGTAGGCTCGGTAGAAGTGCGCCCCCGGGTCAACCGGACCGTCTCCGTCTTCTGCCTCGACCAGTCCACTCCAAAAAACGACCCTCCCATTCTCATCGGTCGCTTTCAACTCCAGCCAGATATCGAAAGCATCGATCGTTCCGGCCGGAAAGTGGTGCCCCACCCCTCTCGTTCGGACTACGACATCTAGTCGGACTTCCTCACCGTGTTTCACCGTTGCATTCGACACATCAATTGGCGCCACAGCCTCTGATATGTCCGTTAGCGTCCCGGTGGCACGTCCATGCGTGTCTTCCTCTCCCATCATACTCAGCACAGTTGGACGATTTGCCGGACGATTCTCTCCGGTAAGCTGGATCGGTGTTGCCGGACTCAGCGCGAAGATGTCTACGGTCACTTGGTCATTCTGCAAAAACTCCGTTACAACTTTGAGTTGTTCATGGTGCTTGTTCACGAAGGGCAGCGCGGTGTTGGCACCGGGGAAGCGATGGTCGTGCACTTTGCCGTCAACGTTGCCCGCATCTCTCGACGCGACGAGCGGCATGTGACAATCGGTACATTTCTTGGAAGATTCGGGGTAATAGAAGGACAACGCCCCCTGATGAGAAACGCCGCTAGATTGCCACTGGTCATAATCATTGAAACCACGGAACCAACGGAAGTTGTTGACCGGTTCATCCAGATGCACCTTGTGGCAGGTGGAACAGAATTCGGCGGTGCTCTCGCGATGGAAGGGTTTCAGGAAACTCCTCCTATGGGGTTCCGGATCCAGCCGGATGAGATAGTTATGGAGCTTGCGTATTAACGGGTTTTCACTTGCTGCCACCTCGTGTAACGGCGGATATTTTATCACGAATCCGTTGTTACCCATCGTGTCCTTGACCTTTTCGATAGAGTGGCATGCCACACAAGTCAATCCGGCTTGCGCCGCGGGAGTGTGTAGATTCTCCCGAATCGGTTTGTCCATTACGCCGTTGAGCAATACGGCGAGGTCATGGCACCCGCCGCACCACTTGGATGGTTGAATCCCGTTAACCTCTTGCATGTACATTATCGACTTTCGATACCACTGATTGTTGAAGGAAGCGAAATGATGCGCCGATTCATTCCACTGTTCGTAGATGTCGGGATGACAGTTGCTTTCGGCGCAGGTATGAGAAGTCAGGAAAAAATCGGTGGGAATGAGACCGCCGGCGTAGGTTTCGACCGAGCCGGGGAAGAAATGCCCTCCGCTGCCTCCGCCCTCTTCGTGCATGCTGGCTGGCGGCGATGATGGGTTCTTGACGAGATAGTCGGGGTTCGGTCGATAATGTTCTACAATCCGTGCGGCGAAGGAAAAAAGTATGCAGACAACAAGAACGGCGCCCGCGGTCATTGCCGCTTTTTGTAGGGAAACCGAGGCATTCGGCTGCCTTGCCAGCACGACTAGGTGAATGACACACAGGAGCACACCAAGTGTCGTGGCGGCGATATGCAAGATAAGTAACCAGCGATAAGGCCGAGTCGCGCCGACGACCATCAGATATCCGCCGGTGGCAACTCCGATCGCCAAACACCCTACGCTCGCTTTGCCAAGGATTGGCATGCTGGTGAAATACCTAGCGGCGTACACTACAAACGGAATCGCCAGTGCCAACCCAATCACGACATGGGCCAGGACGTTGAAGATGTAAAATAGGGTTGGCTCCCCCGAGCTGAAGAGGTAAGCACTGTTAATCAGCAGAACGAGGAATCCAATAAATGACAACTTTACCCACGTTTTCATTGTTAGGAGTTAGCGGCCCAATCCGGAAGGCTGCGCGATGCCATCAAGCGAATGGATATTGAGTGTGATAGAGATTCTGCCTGCCTTTGAAAGTTCCAGAGACGATTAAACGAACGATCAACTGAGCGGTGAAATCAACAGAGTGAACAGATCAAGAGAACGAACAGTGGCCGCTATAGGGATCCCAATGCGACAGAGGATCCAAGGCGATAGCATATCCGTAGTGAGTGCGCTAAAATTTCGACAGATAATCGCAATAGAGATTCCCAAAAATGGCTTTGCCAGCTATGACTTGAATACACTCTAACAAGCTGTATTTTACTACATCTAATCTGCTGCGTCTACATGCGGTGTTTCATCCCGGCCGCTCTCCGAAAATCCCGCATTATCGCTAAATTGCTCCGATTCACTGTCGGTAGCCGTCGTCAATCGCAGAAACACCTCTTCAAGCGTCAATTCGACGGTGCGCATCTCCAGCAAACTCCACCCGTTCTGAACAATGGTAGTTGCGATTTCCGGGCGAAGATCCGTCTCCACACTGTAACTCACATGAAAAACGGGATTGTCGCTTTCGCTCGTTTCCATGTTCTGTACTCGGTCCACACTCGGCACAGATTCGAGGACAGTCCCGACTTCTTCTACCGGCCCTCTCACCTCAAGGTAGAGTGTCTTCCCATCTCCAAGTTCCGATTCGTCGCCCGCACCTGTAGCAATGGAGACAGCTTTCCCCTCCGCCAGCTTGACATCGCCTGCGATGCGCCCTTCGTTGATCACAATCAAACGTTCGCACGTCATGCTCGCTTCCGGTAGTATGTGTGTGCTAAGGATAATTGTGTGTTCCTTGCCGAGTTCCTTGATGAGCTCTCTGATTTCAATGATTTGACGGGGGTCCAAACCGGAAGTCGGTTCATCGAATATCATTACATCAGGATCGTGAATTACGGCTTGTGCCAAGCCGACGCGCTGTCGGTATCCCTTGGACAACTGCCCAATAATCTGATCCCGGCGTTCCGTCAAACCGCAAGCCTCAATAGCTGCGTCCAATCGCTCGGCACGTCGGCTGCGCGGCAACCCTTTAATCTTCGATATGTATTTGAGATACTTGGAAACAGTCATTTCGGGATAGAGGGGTATGTTCTCGGGCAGATAGCCGATACGCTTTCGCACGTCAAGAGATTCCTTGAAGATATCGTATCCGGCAACCGTTGCTCTCCCACTGCTGGCTGGCATGAAACATGTCAAGATGCGCATGGTGGTGGTCTTGCCGGCACCGTTGGGACCGAGAAATCCGACGACTTCTCCCTTCTCTATACGAAATGAGATGTCCTCTAGCGCGCGGAACGCACCATAATTCTTCGTGAGATTTTCAACTTCAATCATCGAATTCTCCGCGTGAAAGTTTAACCGCCTTCATTCGGTAGGTTGCTGTTTCTGCATATTCTACCTGATTTGGCGGATTCTTTACCAAGCAAAAATGGCAAGTTAAATTGCAGGGTTTAACGCTGTTTAACCCAACCGTCGGGATTGGTGTCCATGTTTATAATGTGCGGGTTTTTCATTTTGTGATTGCCATTCGCCAGATTCTGGAACATAATAACCAAGATGTGAGCTGTCCACCTTAGATTGAGAACTCATGATAACCTTTATCTTTGCGAGAGGGAGATCGCCTTATGAATCAAGCTGAAACGGAAACACAACCCGACTACACATCAAAGGTTCCGAAATATTCGTTTGCGAATACGCTTGAAGAGCAGGAGACGCAACTCAAAACTAACCCGTTGATGCTGAGGCTAATCGAGGCGCGCAAAGCCATCTCTGGGGACAAGCACCGACCAATCTATCACTACGTCAATCCCGAACACACACTTAACGACCCGAACGGTATCTGTTTCTGGCAGGGGCGCTGGCACCTTTTTTATCAAGCATATCCTCCAGAAGATTCACGTCAACACTGGGGGCATGCCATTAGTGACGACTTAATCCACTGGCGCGATCTCCCCTATGCAATCTATCCCAACCCGGAAAGATGCTGCTACTCCGGTTCCGCGTTTGTCGAGGAAGATCGAGTAATCGCCATGTATCATGGCACCGAGGTAGGCAACATGGTTGCCGTGTCAAGTGACCCCCTTCTTTTGAACTGGGAGAAGGTGTCCGGCAAGGCTGTAATCCCGATGAAAAGCTCTGACGGGTCGCCTCTACCGTATCGGGTTTTCGATCCGTGCATTTGGAAGAAAGACGGAATGTACTACTCCCTATCGGGCGGGACGCTGCCGAACGGGCCCGGCGGCAAACCGGTGCGTGCGAATTTCCTGTTCCGTTCGCAAGACCTGGCAACTTGGGAATATCTGCATCCATTCGTCGAAGACGACCGCTTCACTTTGGTGGGCGATGACGGCGCTTGTCCGTACTTCTGGCCGATCGGAGATCGCCATATCCTTCCGTTCTTCAGCCACATGAGCGGAGGACAGTATCTACTGGGAGATTACGATAAGGATCGAGATAAGTTCGTGGTTACGGCGCACGGCAGATTCACCTTCGGGGCGGCATCGCCTTCCGCCTCGCACGCACCGTCGGCTACTCCTGACGGCAAAGGCGGGGTCATCATTATCTTCAACATGAACCCGGGAAGGGACACCGTAGGCTGGAATCAGATTATGACGCTGCCAAGGCGTTTGACGTTGATCGGAGAGGCCGAGTTGGGGATGGAACCTGCCGGCGACATTGAATCTCTGCGTTGCAACCATCATCATGTTGGGAGGACGAATCTTCCCGCCAATCAGGAGGTTGTCCTAGACGGGATCCACGGAAATTCAATGGAACTGATCGCCGAAATCGAGCCGACGGATGCGCCTACCTCCGGTATGGTTGAACTCAACGTGTTCCGGTCGCCGGGGGCGGAGGAGTTCACGCGAATCGTGTTCTTCAGGAACCGGGGCTTCAGGAGACGGGACATCGGAGGAGACGGACAGTACAGCATGATTACGGTTGATACGTCCTATTCGTCCACGCTCCCCGACGCGCGCCCTCGACCTCCCGAGACGGCGCCCGTGTCAATTGGAACGGAGGAGCCGCTCAAGTTGCGCGTATTCGTTGACCGAAGCGTCGTCGAGGTATTTGCCAACGGCAAACAGTGTGTGGCAGTGCGCGTATATCCCGATCGCGAGGACAGCACCGGCGTCTCGCTACGCGCGCAAAGTCAGGACATGACGCTCCGCTCGCTTGATGCATGGCAGATGAAGAATATCTACGAATAATCCCTGGGTGCGGTTTATTCAACCAGTGCACCGCCGCAGGACGACCCGCTACCCGCGGTGCATCCGAAACAGTGAGATTCCGTCTGAATCTTTCGATGCAGAAGTAGGTCGGGATTAAAATCCTTGATATATTGGGGATACGCGTCACCTACAGGTAGTTTGAGAGCGTAATTGAAATCGCAATCGTAGAGCCGTCCATCCCAGCCCACGTGAATCTGGTGGCGGCACATCAAGCCATCCAACGTACCGGGATTAAACGACACTTTAAGTAGTGCGTTATAATCTTCAAGTTTATTCTCCCGTCTTAAATCGCCACGAAATTGACCGATCGGCATGTTCGTGATGGTGAACAGGCGGGAAAATTCGATTCCGAATCGTTTCCGCAGTTCATGCTTGTAATCCGCTTCAAGTTCCAAAGCATCCGGTGGTAGAGCGGCGTCAGCCGGGTTGTAGACCAGATTCAACGGCAGGTGATGCTCAATCCCGTATCCGTGCCGGTTGAGAATCCTGAGCGCTAGGATGCTTTTCTCGTAAACTCCCGTACCGCGCTGTGAATCCACGTTATCCTCCAAGTAGCAGGGTAAAGAGGCGCAAAGTTCAACCTGATGTTCGCGGAAGAACTCCGGCATCGTCTCAAATCCACTTTCGAGCAAGATCGTCAGGTTCGTTCTCACCATCACGGGCAGTCGTTTTTCGTGCAACGCAGAGACAAATCGCCGGAAATGAGGATGCATTTCCGGAGCGCCTCCGGTGATGTCGACGAGTTTGGCTCCTACCTCTTCCGCAGCCGATATCACATGTTCCATCGTAGTCCAATCCATCGCCTCTTTTCTACGCGGAGAGGACACGACGTGGCAATGAGTGCACTCTAGGTTGCATCTGAGACCGATGTTGACCTGAATTGTGTCGATGTCTAAGGCGCCAAGTCCGATTCCGTTGTAACGCGCGATTTCCCTCTCAAATGCATTCATCAATTCAGCCTCGCCTCAAAATCCTCTGAAATCTGTAATCCGCATCGGATGGTAAGTTATACCATTTCGCCCGAATAATAGCGCATATAATGTCTCAATTATGTCGTTCACCTTTTCCGTAGGCGGGGCATCTTGCCCCGCCGGCTTTACTCGGAGACACGGTTTCTTACCACACAAGCTTCTTTACTTTATCCAGGTAATTAATGCACTTACATTTTTGAGAAATGGTATTACAATAAAACTGCAGTTGCATACCCGGCAGACAACAGCCGATTTCCACTGTTCAAGGCCCGACGTACGGGAGGTACCACACCACGGATTGTCGGTCTTATTGCTTGTAGATTGTCGTGTCGGGATGGTAACGCGCCCAAGCGAACCAGTAGAGGTTAATCGAAGGCAAACGCTCAAGCCGCTTTCCTTTGTACTTACCCTCCGTCGCAAGACCTGTGATAAGATTCCATACCGTGCCCGAGCCATCCTCGGCAAAATAGTCTCTCGACCATGCAAACTCTAACGGCGTTCCATCAAGCGTGCGATTGTACACAGCGGTAGCGCGGGAACGTTTCTCGTGAAATACGAGTATTGGAACATTACTGACGCGATCGTTAATGACTGGCTGGCGTCCAAACGCCGAAAACGGGTAAGCCCGGTGTTGGCCCTGATGTTTGACGCCTACCACCAGTGCCTTATTGTTTAAACGGGAGTCGGAATACCACGTCCCGCTCACGCCTGTCTCCGGACCGGCGTGATATTGCGCGTAGCTATCACGTTGCTGCTCCTCAATGGTGACAGTCTTATCAAATAGATCTACCGGCACAGAGAGTACTTTTGTTCCTGGAAAATTCAGACGCCACGTCCGCCAGTCAATCTGTGGCATCGCTGCTAATATTTTCAGGTTTTTCCCTTTGAGCACGCCCTGAATGGCTTCGCCGGTGATGTGAGACCAAAGTGATCGAGTCTGATGGTCGTACATGACAAGAGCGTCGCGCCAGAGTTTGCCGGAGACACCGAATGTATAGGTACCCCCGTCAAGTTCACGGCTATACACGATAGCCGAATTGCACAATGGTCACCACGTGGTCGCAATCTTAATTCCGCCGACGACATCGTTGACGATTTCATGTCCGTTCAGCAGATAAATCGAGTAGGCGTGCTGTTCACCGTTGAAATTCACACCGATGACCGGAGCGTTATCGCCCAATTTCGCCTCATCCGCGGCTACAAATTTCGGATTTCTGATTGCCGGAATCGCGTCAAAAGGCAGCAGCGTCCGGATGGTATCACCCGAATAATCCTCTTCTGCTGTGACTGTATGTGTCATGTTTTCCCCCGGGATGCATCCGAACAATAGAAGCAGGCAAATTGCCAGAGAGGAGTTAAAACTCTTATCAATGCTCAAGTCTAGGCCTCATTCCGTTGAAAGTGTATAGCCAGGGTAGATTCGCGAGTCATTCCCAGTTGTGCCTTTCCCCGTGCTTACTGCATTCTAGCACATGGAAATGTTGTTCCGCAAGTTGCAGCGGCATATCACGAGTAGAAACCGAGCACGATTTCCCTCGGGTACAGGTCAATTTGAATTGCTAACACTTAGCTTTGGTGGTATAATGCGCGGGAAATTACACGCGCAACGCACCAAACGGGACGTTGTCTCCGACGACAGGATTAATCGTGCGGCAACTCTTTGTGTAAAACGCCGCCTGCGGTGCAAACGACCTAACCAGGAAGGAAAGAATTTGAGTCACCCGAGAGTAGCACTTATTGCCGCACTAATTGTATTGGCAATCTCCCGCCCCGCAATTGCCGCACCCAAGTCCCAGACACCACTTCCCTCCAATTCTGTCGCCGTGAGTGACGATTCGCTGGCAACCGTGCTCAATCCTGCGGGGCTTGCCGTCAGCAGCGGTTTCAATGTCCATTACTTACGCACGTACAGCGGCGCCTCGACCGGGGATGATGCATTCTTCATCTCCAGTCCAAATATGGGGTTCGGCATGGAGTTCGCTGGTGCCCCGGGCAATATTGATTTTACCCGATATACCTTATCCAGCGGGAGCCGTCTTCAGGGCTCTCTTTATTGGGGTACAGGTTTTAGCTGGATCAATTCCGATGAAGAAAGCTACGATAAGTTCTCTTCCTTGTCGCTCGGACTGATGTTGCGCCGCCGATACCTTTCGCTTGGTTTCGTCGCGAGAGATTTGAATCGACCGAAACTCCTCGACAAGAATCGGACGTATGATTTCGGATTGGCAATCCGACCAAGGACCTGGCGCGTAACCCTCTCCTTTGATGCTCGCAAGACGGAAAATGCCAAAGGTGTGGATCTTGATTACGCTGTTGAACTCCGTCCGGTGCAAGCCGCGCTAGTGCGGGCGAGTCTAAACAGGTATGGCGCTTTCGATATCCGTTTCGCTTTGACGTTAGGTCAGGCAGGCTTGGGATCCTACAACCGCTTCGATGACAATCGGGAACATCAAGATGGTCTCGGCTACATTCACTTCTCCAACGTAAATCAAAACAAACCTCGGCTGCAAAGTAGAATCTTCCTTGAGACTCCGATGGGAGATGTCACAAGAACACTGAGGTTTGCAAAACGCGATCCTGATGTCGCGGGAGCGTTGATTAGGATTGGGAGCAGCGACTTCGGCGTTGGGCGGTTGCAGGAGGTACGCAATGCGATCGTGGAATTCAAATCCGCTGGTAAACGGGCAATTTGCTATGCGCACAGCTATACCACCGGCAGTTACATCGTCGCCTCGGCGTGTGACCAAATCATCCTTCACCCGTCTGGAGAAGTGCGGCTAATTGGGCTGAGATCCGAGAGTTCGTTCTACAAAAAAACTCTGGACAAACTCGGCATTCGCGCGGATCTGGAACACATCGGCGACTACAAATCGGCATCGGACCTTCTCACTCGCGAGGGCATGTCTGATGCCCACCGGGAAGTCCAAAACTCCATTCTGGACGATCTCTACAGTCAAGTGTGCGACTCGATCGCTGCCGATCGAAATCTGACGCAAGATCAAATAAAAGAACGAATTGACAAGGGGCCGTTTACGGCAAAGAGGGCGGTTGAGTATGGTGTCGTTGATCGACTGGCTTATAGCGATGAATTGGAAGTCATAACTGAAGAATCGACTGGCGAAATGTATTCACTGGTGAAAGCGAAGGCGTATTTGAACACGGAGATGTTTGAACCCGACTGGGAAGTCCCATTGCCCAAAATCGCAATCATTGAAGCCACCGGAACAATGGTCACGGGGGAGAGCTTTTCGGATCCGTTCACCGGGACCCGCACGATGGGTTCAGCCACCATAGCTCGGGCAGTTCGATCTGTACGTGAAAACGACTCAATTAAGGCAGCTGTATTGCGGATTGACAGCGGCGGGGGACTGGTTATCGCCGCAGACACTATCTGGCGGGAGTTGATGCGTTTGAAAGAAGTTAAACCGTTAATTGTGTCGATGGGCGATGTGGCTGGATCCGGCGGCTACTACATCGCCGTCCCGGCGCATATTATCATTGCCGAGCCGGGAACCATTACCGGCTCAATCGGCGTCATTGGCGGGAAATACAGCCTCAAAGGTTTATACGAAAAGATCGGTGTTCACAAGGAAATCATCAAGCGCGGAAAGCACGCCGATTTCTACACGGACTACGGAGACTATCCACCGGAGGAACGCGCCATTGTTCGGCAGCAGATTGCAGAGATTTACGATGACTTCGTAGAGAAGGTGGCAGAGGCTCGAGACATGACGAAGGAGGAGGTCGATGGTATTGCCAGAGGTCGTATTTGGACAGGCAAACAAGCACTGGAAAACGGACTCGTCGATGAACTCGGCGGACTGGATCTCGCACTCTCGATCGCACGGAAGAAAGCCGGATTAGAAAAACGGGAGGTTGAACTCATCCGATTACCGCGGGAAAATTGGCTTACCCGATGGGTCACGGCTTACAGCTCCGCAAAGACGTTGGTTACCAGTTCCGATAGCGCGAAGCGGAGATCTCTTTTTGACCTTTTGCGAAGACACCGGACCTTCCTCTTGACACCTTACGCAATAGAGGTGAACGACTAGCTCGACTTTGTATGTTTGTAGGGATTAAGTGAGTCTTCAACGAGCGCGATAGAGTTCCCATAGAAAATCCGGATAGCACTCCCATTGAAATCCCAAGTGAAGGCGATAGAAAGTCCTGACAATGTTACCGTAGTAATCGAAATAGCGGTTTTATTGAGATTGCACAGGCACATAGCAATTCAAGTGACCAAGAGCGGCTTTGCCGGCGATGATCATAAACAGGCTCTTGTGGATTCAGCGATTTCACTGTCCACGAATCACTAGCCACTAAACACTTGCATAATGCGCTTCCGTGTCCGAAAGTCCCGCAATAAAACGCTCTCAGTAGAGGACAACTATGCCGCATTAAGGCACAAGATGGTTCGTAAACAGATTCGCAACCGTGGAATCGCCAATCCGCGCGTGCTGAAAGTGATGAGCAAGGTTCCTCGTCACCGGTTTGTGGAGCCATCGTTTTTGAGCGAAGCTTATGCCGATCATGCTTTACCGATTGCTGACAACCAGACCATTTCTCAACCTTACATCGTTGCTCTGATGACAGAACTGCTGGAACTGCAGCCGGCTTTCAAAGTGCTCGAAATCGGCACCGGTTGCGGTTATCAAACTGCTGTATTGGCGGAGATCGTCGAGAAGGTTTACACCGTAGAAATCATAGAGAGTCTGGCTAGAGATGCACAACAACGTCTCAACACTTTTGGTTATCGGAATATTCATCTGAAGATTGGAAACGGCTACCATGGATGGCAAGAGCACGCTCCCTACGACGGGATTATTGTGGCAGCGGCGCCAAAGGAAGTGCCGACACGGCTAATTAATCAACTTGTAAGCGGCGGAAGGTTGGTACTCCCGATCGGTACTTCAAATCAAGAGCTTGTCCTGATTCGAAAGACGGAAAAAGGGATCGAGCAGACGGCAATCACCGGAGTCCGTTTTGTTCCGATGACCGGAGCGAACGCATGATATCAGTTTCGATTTTCGCACGAGATTGTCGAAGACGCCACGTCACAATCTGTGAAGAAAATAGGATGCCGACGCAACATAGTCGCGTATAGAAATACGTTGAATCTCAGTATAAGGAGCATTACATGGCGAATTTTAAAGTTGTCGTCTGTGCAGTTGGTTTTATCGCCTGCACCTATACGTCCACCGCGCTTGGAGCATTCCGAGACATCGGAGTGGGTGCCCGTCCTCTCGGAATGGGAGGAGCGTTTGTTGCACTTGCGGATGATGGCAGTGCAGCGAATTATAACGCTGCAGGGTTGGGTTTCATTGACAAAACATACGTCAACGCAACGTTAGCCCAACGGTTCCAAGGACTGATAAATTACCAATACTTCGGTAGTGTACTGCCAATCGGCGGCGCGGGTACGCTGGGAGCGAGTATCGGAATTCTGAGCGAAAGCTCGGAGATTTATACTGAACGGACACTGCAATTTTCTTACGGGAAGGCTTTTACCGAGAAGATCTCGTTCGGGTTGAACTTAAAGTCTTTCGAAATCAACTATGACGAATACGAAGAATATGTAAGACAACTGTCAGCAGAAGGCACCACGTCTGCCTCCGCCTTCTCCGCCGATGCGGGTGTCCTCGTGAAATCGGCGGCAGGTTTAAGTCTCGGTTTGTCAGCCGAAAACCTCGTGCCCGCGGATGTAAGCGTTTTTGACTCCGCCAACGCGGATAGTGTTCCCGTCAGTTTCCGCGCGGGGCTCGCTTACAACCTTGCGGGGATTGCCGAAAACACGCAGCAGGAAGCTTTACGCGAGATTTTGAGGTCGGGGATAGGGCTAGTTGAAGTAGAGATTCGGAACGGCGAAAATCACGTTCGCGCCGGTGCGGAAGTGTGGTTAAACAAATCCGTGGCCGTTCGCGCCGGCTACGGCATCAAGAACGCCATCAACAGCGCGACGACTCTTGCTCTGGGTGGAAGCGCGAAAATTTCAACTTTCATGCAATTCGACTATGCATTTCAACTTCTCACGGGCCATCTCGAGGACAATACGACACAGCGCGTCTCTTTCAACCTGATATTTTGACGGAGAAGAATGCGCGATTATTAGTGGTTCACGATTTTTCGGTTTGGCTGTTCGGCAATCTCTGAACCTGTATAGCTATCAAGGGGAAATAAATGACGAAGACGCAGCGAGGATTCTTCACCGGCCTCATCCCAATCCTAATCCTCATATCCGTGGCAACCGGCAATGCCGCAGTTACCTCCGTTGGTGAAATTAACGTCGAGGGCGATGATCAAGGAGTTGTAGTTGCAAATTCAACCGCTGCACTGATAGTGACGTTAATCATCGATCGATCTCAGGCGGAGCCGGGTGAGGACATTCGCACCATCGAAATCATACTGCCGAACGAATTTATTGCTGAAACAGCCGATATTCGGTGGATTCTGCGTGATGGCGACAGACAACCTATAACTGCCGAACTCAGCGGTAGTTCCCTGCGTATCGTATTCGGTACGCCGATTTCCGATTTTAGCAACTCTGTATATCAAATTACCTTTGATTGCCAGACCCCCAGTCCGATCGCCCAAATTGTAACATTCAGGGCGCGGCTAAGGAACCCGGAGGATAGCCCAATTGGTGAATTCATTAAGCCGGGCCAAGCTGATGGTAAGGTGAATAATGATGACTTCACCCTCGAAGTCATCCCCAACGTACCGCCCGTTGCTGTCCAGGGGCTTACCGTCAAAAGAGATGCGTCAGGAGAAAATGACATTATTGTCAACTGGAGAGAATCGGAAGACCCCGATGTGATTGGATACTATATTTATCGTGACAACGAACTGTTATTCAAAATTGATGATCGGGCGTCGACAATGTTCCGCGATATTGATGTTTCACCCGGTGTCCACGCGTATGCGATCGAGGCATATAAGACCCCGCTTTTGCGATCTGAACGCTCAAGGAACTGGCGCGTCTCTGTCCCCTCCGATACTGCGGCACCTCAACCTCCTGAAGCATTGACACTTGTTAGCGCCGGCACTGCAATTAAAGTGAAATGGACGCGCAGTCCAAGCCTTGACGTGACAAGATATCGCGTATCCTTTGGTACCTCGATAAATCAACTGCGCCCCCTAATCAACGGCGAAATTCTTTCCGACCCGAACAAGGGAGATTACGAGATTTCCGACAACCGTGCACTCGGAGTCGGTATCTTTTTCTATGCAGTCATAGCAATCGACGAGGCGGGTAATGAATCGCCGCCATCCACTGAGCAACATCGTATCCTTGATTCCCCCGCTCCGAATCCGTTCCTGCCGTTATCGGATAATGCCGCTTTTAACCGCATCGTGTTCCCTGCCCGTGCGATTGAAGGGGCCGAGGGTCAATTCTTCGTACTTATCTTCGATATTGACGGAGCAATGGTCAAGGAATTGAGGGGCGGTCCGGATGACAACGAATTGGAATGGGATGGTAAGGATGAAGGCGGTGAGGTCGTTGAAAGCGGCGTGTACGTCTACCAGATGCAGATTGGTGACAGCTTCAAAACCGGAACGATAATCGTCGCCAGATAGCATTGAGGGGCTGGATTAACGGCCGTATCTAATTTATCCTTAGCACAGAGTGGATTAGCGAAGGGCACTATGAAGGTTGGGTGATAGCGCGAGCAAGGTGGGTAAATTGCGAGAGACGATTGCGATGCTTTCTAATGGTATCTTATTACACAAGTTTCTTTACTTGATCCAGTTAATCAATGCACTTCCATTCTAGAGAAATCGTATTATAAGCAGATCGGTCCGATTTTCCTCAATCTCGTATTTCCACGTCGGAAAAAACTCGGTTTCTGTGTCCCTGTTGGACTAAAGTGGCAAATCGAGTTAGTTAAATCGGCTCTTCAGAGTTAAGTGTGGAAAAGGAGTTAGCTATAAGAATGCTGCAATGACTCGGATTCGGAAATGCTCAAAGTTTCGAAATCCAAAAGCCCGGCGCTTGATGAGTTTGATTTTGTTGTTAATGCCTTCGACAATGCCACTAGTCGTGCGGTGACAAAAGTAATTGGCAATTCGGTGTATCCAGTTTGCCAGCGTCCTATGGAATTGCGGAAACAACCCCGCTTTCTCAGCAATGAGATTCCATTTCCGTAGGCGCTTAATTGCCTTTTCTTTTGTGGACTTACACTCAAAGATATGTCGCAAACACTCCTTGAGCCGATGAGCTGTCTTGACCAAAGGAGACACTTGATATACGTGCTCAAGCGCCGCTTGCTGCTTATCGGTTAAGTCTTGTCGATTTTTTAACAGCGCATAGTGAGCACCTTTCAGTGCTTGAGGGTGTACTTTCTTTTGCTGATTCTTCAACTGCTTGAGTTCCCGGTTGACTGCCTGCATCACATGAAACCGGTCGGCAGTAATAACCGCGTGGGGCAACAACTCAGCACAGACCGCATCATAGGGACTCCACATATCGATGGCGACTTCTTGAATCTGTGCACGTTCAAAAGCTGATAGCCGTTCAAGTCGTGCCCTAAGTTTCTCTTGGGTTCGCGATTTGAGCACATCAACGATTTCTTTTGTGTCTAGGTTGCTCAGAATCAAGGCAAAGTTTCCTCTTCCCTTACGCAACGCAATTTCGTCAATACCCAAACGTTGGAGGTCGGCAAAGGGGGTTAGAGGGATACGGCATCCGGCTTCGTGGAGGAAGATGCTTTCAATCTGGTCATAAGTTAGCTGTTCAACCCGACGTACTGCACTGATGTTGTTCTCTCGAACTTGAAGGAATATCCAATGTTGGTAACGACGGGTGTAATCACGTCGCTCGTCGACAAAGCCTAGGGACTCAGAGAACGCGCGGTGACAGTCGTCACAAAAGAATCGGCGCCTGATAAAGCGTAGATAAGTCGGCTTGCCACTGATAGGAAGGTCGCGAACCATGCGACGGTGTCTTTCGTGCAACGTTTTTGAGGTTTTACCACAGTGAGGACATGCTGTTGTCTGAGATGTGGATTCAATGTCCAGTGTGATTTTATCTGTCTCAATCTCGGCAGAAATCACGTGGTAATTAGGAATATCAAGCAGTTGTGTTAAAAGCGCATACATCGGAGCCTCCAGAGTCATATCGCATCGTATTCAAATCAACTTGCACTCATAGAAAAAAACGCATGTACCTATAGCAAGTTTCATTCCCACACTTAACTCTGAAGAACCTAACAATGAAACTCACACTTATCAAGTCTTCGAAATTTAGCGACGTGATTTCTTCTTGAGCGAAAGCGGCGCTCAGTTTTTGACATAACTCCATTGAAGGGCTTCCTCCTTTTTCATTCGAGATAAGTAACTGCTCTTAAAGGATAGCGCCTTTTTCGCGTTTTAACTAGCACAAGTCGTTAATCATTTAAACTTCATCACAGATGAATTGATTGCCTCTGCGTCAGGACGGAGTAGATCAGAATGGACAGAACTTCTGCCAAACTCATCCGTGCACGGGTCGTGCGCGCGATATGAGGAGTTTCAAGAGAACAAAAAACAGATACGATAGAGGCGTTTCTTCGTCCTATAGACTGACCAACAGTCAAAACAAAACTGGATTCTGCTAACATGACATATTTTGAAAAACATGAGTTTTGGAAGATTACAACGGGCGACTCTCCGCTGGTCGCTGCGGCAATTCACGACGGGCATGAGGTGCGCGAGGAGGTCGCCGAGATTCTGGCATTAACTTCGGCAGAGCGGCTTCGAGAAGAAGATCCGTTCACCGGTCGGTGGACTGCCGTCGCAGCGACGCGAATCATCGGCAGACGTTCGCGTTTTGAGGTAGATTTGAATCGGCCGCGGCAAAAGGCTGTTTATATCGAGCCTGAAGACGCGTGGGGACTACACGTCTGGAGAGAAAAACCTTCGCCGGAGCTTATCGAAAGGTCCCTTGCAGTATATGACGCGTTCTATGCGAGCGTAAGAAGCGTGTTAACAGATTTGGTTAAACGATTCGGGTGCTTTGTCGTCTTTGATTTGCATTCCTATAATCATCGACGCGGGAGTGTTTCTGCGCCTCCGGCGGATGCCGCCGGAAATCCCGAGGTCAACATCGGAACAGGAACTATGGTTAACACGCGATGGAGGCCGCTAATTAACCGTTTTATAGATGACCTGCGGAATTACGATTTTTTAGGGCGACGGCTGGATGTCCGGGAAAACATCAAATTCAAAGGGGGAGAGTTCTCGCGTTGGATTCATGAGTCCTTCCCGGATTCGGGGTGCTCTCTGGCTATCGAATTCAAGAAATTCTTCATGGATGAGTGGAGCGGACAACCGGACCACATCCAAGTCGAAAACATTAAACAAGCGCTTCAGCACACCATCCCCGGTGTGCTGGGAGAATTACAAAAATTTCACGCTATCTGACAAATTCAAGTTGCTCCATCTTTCGAATTGCGAATTTAAACCAGAAACTCAGTTTCTATGGTATAGGCATCAATTTTCGTGATGTAGGAAAACAGTTCTATGGTTGTCAAAAAAGAACATCCTCCGGAAAAACCAATAGAAACCATCACTCCGCGTTTCATTCAAACAGTTTGCGCTCGGCTGGCGAACAACACTCAGGTCAGGCGCATACTGCCCGATAAGGGAAGACTTCACATTGACCGGCAACTTCCCTTTCTATTGGTATATCGCCGCCCTCCGAACCGACATGACCCGGGCACGGAATCTCTCGTGAAGGGACAGGCCTCCTACCTAGTGGCTTCGGGCAACAGAAGGCTGCGCCCGAGTTTATCCGAACTTATCCGAAATATCGTAGAGACACTGTCGCCGGAGTTCGGTGCATTTCTCGTCTTGGAGCTTTGGGCTGGACAGGACGTGGTTTCCGACGAACAAGCTGACGATCGTGTGGCAAATCCGGGATTCCGGATTAATACTCCGAGAGAGGGCGGCCCAGCCCGAACAATCGAAACCCTGGGCAAGGCGCTTCGGTCTCTCCGAATCCGCAAAATGCAGTCCGAGGTTGAGATCGTCCGCAGCCGCAAGATTGGTCCCGGCGGGTTGCCGCCGGTGCTTAGCGCTGCGGAGCTTCGCAGTTGTGGTTGCCATCTAATGGGGCTTGAGGTGCGTCCAATTTATCGCAGCGCAGCGAACGGACAAGTCTTCCCGCTCGTGCGCCGCGCGCTGGTACATGAACTCACCCAAAGTTTGCTGGTCACGTTTTTCCAATTCGCTCGGACTCAGACGACTCGTAACCCGCCGCACTATCATGTCATGGGGCGCCGCGCCGTCGTAAAAGCGGTTTGGGATGTCGATCGACGGCTCGCCGAAATCAGCAGCGCGTTCGATTTTCTGCTTCAGGTAACTCCGGTGAATTCGGAATCCGCTTACGCAACGTTCAAACGAAAACACTTTGATTCCCCACCGGTTTTTCACTATCGTCCGCTGCCTGCCGATCCCTCGCAACTCAAGCGTAAGCTCTGGAATATCCCCATCGAACGAATAGAGGATCCGACGCTCGCGCAACTGTTCCGAGAGAAACGCGACGAACTTGACAAACAACTCACCATGCTGTTACATATTGAATCCTCCGAGTTCGTTCATGGAGGATTGCAGCTCTTTGGCAAAGTGGACGAAAACCTGATGCAACTTGCCGAGGAGTTGATACGCCGGATACCGCCCCGCAGCCGGGGTAAAACCCGCCGAGTCTACCTTGGTGCGAAGGCGTTTTCTTCCCGCGTTGAAAACGAGTTTCGATATTATAGTCAAACGCATCCTCAACTGAAGGCGACTGTCCAAATCCGCGATGACATGTATTCGGGGTTAATGGTGTCCCGCGGCAATCTTCTGATTGGGAAAAACTTAAAGATTCCCGCGTCTCGTGTGGAGGCGTTGATTCAACACGAAGTCGGCACACACGTGTTGACCTACTTTAACGGTCAAGCGCAGCCGTTCCGACTGCTTTTTTCGGGACTCGCCGGGTACGAAGAGATGCAAGAGGGGATCGCCGTACTTGCCGAGTATCTCGTTGGCGGGTTAAGCCCACCACGTTTGCGAACTCTGGCGGCGCGAGTGATTGCTGTCCAGCGCCTCATCGAAGGAACCACATTCATTGATACCTTTCGCCACCTGAAAGACGGCTGTCGATTCACCCAATCCGCCGCATTTACCATCAGCATGAGAATCTATCGGGGAGGAGGATTTCCCAAAGACGCCATTTATCTGAGAGGGCTTGTACGCTTGTTAGACTACTTGAAGCAGAAGAGGCCTCTCGAACCGTTGTTTGTCGGAAAAATTGCGCTGGAACACATCCCTATTATTCGGGAACTACAACTGCGGAAGGTGCTCACGCCGCCGCTTTTACGTCCGCGCTATATGGATATGCCGAACACAGTCGAGAACCTTAAGCTATTGAACCGTGGACTTTCGGTTCTCGACCTAATCAAAGGAGAAGAAAATTGAAAATAGGATTTGTCATCAACGACATAAAAACAGAAGAAGCCGGGTTCACAACCATGCGTCTTGGAATGCAGGCAACCAACATGGGGCACGAGACATGGATCATTCCGACGGGGGACTTTGCATACGATCCCGATGAATATATCCGGGCTCGTGCACGTAAAGCGCCCCGAGGGAACTACAAATCTCATGAGACCTATTTCGCCGATTTACAGAGCAAACGCGCCATCGTCGAACGTATTACGGTTGACGACCTTGACGTTTTATTGCTGCGAAACAATCCCGCTGATGACGCCGTTGCCCGACCTTGGGCGCAAAGCGCCGGCGTAATATTCGGAAGGGTTGCCATGCGCCACGGGGTCATTGTCCTCAACGATCCCAATGGACTCGCCAAAGCGCTGAACAAGATGTATTTTCAGCATTTTCCCGAAGAGGTGCGTCCGCAAACCTTGATTACCCGCGAACAGAACGAGATAAAATCCTTTGCCAGAGACCAAGGCGGCACCATCGTGCTAAAGCCGCTGCAGGGCTCGGGAGGACAAAGCGTATTCCTGGTAACACCGGGTGACATGCCGAACCTCAATCAGATGATTGACGCCGTGAGCCGCGACGGATATGTCATCGCCCAAGAGTACCTTCCCGCCGCGGCAGAGGGTGACACGCGCCTATTCATTATGAACGGTGAACCGTTAACCTATCGAGGCAGATATGCCGCATTCCGACGCGTCCGCACGGGAGACGACATGCGCAGCAATATCCATGCCGGCGGACGCTTACGCCAAGCGGAAATCACGCCGCAGGTGTTGGAACTTGCCGAGATGGTGCGTCCGAAGATTGTTCAAGATGGGATGTTTCTGGTCGGCTTGGATATCGTTGGTGACAAGCTCATGGAGATTAACGTGTTCAGCCCCGGCGGCTTGGGCAGCGCGCAACGATTCGAAAAGGTGAATTTCACAATTGCCGTCATTAAGTCGCTTGAGCGAAAGGTCCAGTACATGAAATACTACAGGCGCAACTTTGACAATGTGGAACTGGCTGCGCTTTAGCGACCCATGATCCCGGATTGAGACGATTCTCTCAAACGATCTGGGGACGAGCGCTTGGGGCCCTTATGCCCAGTGATTTCAATAATTCGATTCAGGTGAATCAATTTAGCGGTTTATTTCCCTATGCCGCGCAGGGCAAAATTTGGAGGACAATATGGACGCATTGATTAATCTATGGACGGAACTTGATGAATCGTTGGCTTCGATAATGAGTAAGGCCCTGATTAAATTCGTATACGCCATGCTGGTATTGCTGGCGTTGCTGGTCACTTATAGGGTGACGAAAGGACTCATTATCGCCGCGATGCGTCGAAGCAACCGCACCGAGGCACAGGTACTGCAATTCCTGTCGATGTGGCGGTACTCCTTCATGCTGGTAGGGGTAGTTTTCATCATCGTCAGTCTGTCGGGCTCTCTTGCCGCAATGGGTTTAACCGTTGCCTTTATCAGCATGATTCTGGGTTGGTCGCTGCAGCGTCCGGTAACCGGTGTGGCGGCTTGGTTGATGGTCATGATTAAGCGCCCGTTTGTCATTGGAGACCGCATTATTGTGCAAGGGGTGCGCGGCGATGTGCTGGACATTTCCCCGACACACATCTTGCTGGGCGAAGTCGGGGGCACAATCGGAGGTGAAGAGTCCTCCAATCGCGGAATTCTGATTCCAAATGCGATACTGTTCGACCAGATGGTGATAAATTATGCCGTATCTGAAGAGGCGAAATATATCTTGGACGAGGTGCCCGTTCGCGTATCCTACGATTCCGATTATGCGCTCGCGGAGGAGACACTGATTTCCTGCGCCAGAGAGGTCACATCGGAGATTATCGAAGAAACCGGGCTTGAGCCGGAGGTACGCGCCGAGTTTTTCGACTCGGGAATCATGATGCGCCTTCGCTACAGGTCGATTGCCGTGGATCGACAGCGAATATCCACTCGCATCGTTGCAAAGGTCATGGAAGCATTTTCGAACAGCCCTAACGTCGGTTTTGCTTATCCGCACTCCGCCGTGGAATATAGACTCTCGAATACGGCTTCCTTGCCGCCGACGTACGATGAGAGTCAATCCAATAGAGCAGTCAATTAAAAAAAGGTGAACTGCCGACAAGCCACGATTGCTGCGACGCAGACATTCGGGTTGAACTGCACGCGGCTTGAATTCGAAAGGACCATTCACTATGTTCTCAAAAGCCGGTAGACAGTCAAGAGCCGAACGCCGCCGCGCGGTCGCCTATTCTCGATCAGGTCACCGCTTCGGGACAGCGCCTGTCTTCCTTGCTTCCATCAGCACCATACTGGGCGCAATCCTTTTCTTGCGGTTCGGTTACGCTGTCGCGCACGTTGGGCTTTGGGGCAGCCTAATGATAATCCTGCTGGGACATCTTGTGACGATTCCGACAGTACTGGCGGTTTCCGAGATCGCAACCAACCGCCGCGTGGAAGGCGGCGGCGCCTACTACATCGTCAGTAGATCCTTTGGTACCAGTATCGGGGGATCCATTGGAATTGCGCTGTATCTGTCTCAGGCAATCTCGGTAGCCTTCTATATGGTAGCGTTCGCGGAAGCTTTTGAGCCGGTGTATGAATGGATTGCGACTACCTATGATCGAAATATCGATCCCCGCTGGTTGAGCCGTCCCGCCACGCTGCTGTTGATTCTCTTGATGTTGACAAGAGGCGCCGGATTGGGTGTACAAGCGCTGTGGGGCGTCGCAGCCATACTGGCGGCATCAATCACTCTTTTCCTGATCGGAGAAGGCAACGAATCTATACGGCCTGACGGATTCAATATCACTGCCCGTGTTGATGGCGCTGACAGCTTTGGTATCGTCTTCGCTACATGTTTTCCGGCGTTCACCGGCATGATAGCCGGGCTTGGGTTATCCGGCGATTTGAAGAACCCCAGGCGCAGTATACCGCTTGGCACGATAGGCGCGACACTGGCAGGCATGGTTATATATGTACTGGTGGCTATAAAACTGGCGCAGAGCGCTAGTCCGCAGGCGCTTGCCGCTAACCAGTTCATCATGGGAGATATCGCGCTGTGGGGTCCCGTGATATATATCGGGTTGGGTGCCGCCGCGCTATCCTCGGCGATCGGATCGCTTATGGTGGCTCCCAGAACGCTGCAAGCCCTTGCCCGCGACAATGTGCTTCCAATTCCCAAGGCAAATCGGATATTGGAGAAAGGGCGGAGCGAGACGGGAGAACCCATATACGCGACCTGTGTGTCGGGCATAATCGCCATGGTATTCGTGTCGATAGGCAGCATCGACTCCATTGCGCAAATTCTCAGTATGTTCTTCATGGTAACCTACGGCGCTCTTTGTGTGGTCTCCTTCCTTGAATACTTTGCGGGGAATCCATCCTATCGCCCGACCTTTCATTCGCGTTGGTACCTGTCCCTCGCGGGCGCCGTTATGTGCGGAATCATGATGTTTCAGATGAGTATGCTGTACGCCTTCATTGCCATTGTTCTGATGGTGGCGACGTATATCGGACTACGGCGCACCCGGCTCGAACAACGCGGTTTGAGCGCGATTTTTCAAGGTTCCATGTTTCAGCTCACCCGCCGCCTTCAGATTATTCTGCAAAAGAGCCGCGCCAATTTGTCCGAAAGCGGCTGGCGTCCCTCCATTGTGGCGCTAACGCGCTTCGGCGAGAAGCGGCTCGGACATTTCGACCTGCTTCGCTGGATCTGCCATCGGCACGGATTCGGGCATTTCGTTCAGTTTTTCCAAGGTGATTATTCCTACCTTAACGAGATCGAGGCGCGCATTCGCGTCGACAGCTTGGTGCAACGCAGCGAGTTGAGCGGCGCGGGTATTTTTGTCGACTCTCTCGTTGCCCCGTCCTATTTGGAAGCTATGGAGCATTGTCTCCAGATGCCGGGGATTTCCGGTTTGCCGAACAACTGCGTATTGCTCGAGTTCGACGAAGAGAACCCCGATGAAATTAACGAGATTAGCCGAGGCGCGAATCTTGCGGCACATCTGATGTTCAACGTGCTCGTCTTGCGGTCAACAAACTACCGCTTCGGCTACCGGTCGAAGATTCACGTTTGGGTAACCGAGGAAAATCTGTCGAACGCTCCCATGATGCTGCTGTTCGCCTACATCATCGTTGGACACTCGGAGTGGAAACGCGCCGACATCCAGCTCTTTGGCTGCTTTGACCCGGGAAGCGCGGGCAGCGAAGAGGAGAGACTGACGAAATTCATGAAGGAGGGGCGGCTACCCATCTCCCGACAGAACATAACCTTCGTGTCCTGCGACAGTCGGGAGGCGCTGGAGGAAGAGGTATCGCAGCACTCCGCTCAAGCAGACGTGTTGATCGCCGGTTTGACTGTGGACGATCTCGAGCCGGATAACGCCGTAAATGCGCTGCAATCCTACGATGCAGCCAATGAGGTGCTGTTCGTGCATTCGAGCGAGCGAATCTCGGTCGACTAAAACGATCGGAACCGTAGGCGGAGCATCTTGCCCCGCCTACAAATGACACCTGGGTCAAGCACCGCGAAACTCAACGATTTAACGACTCGACGCCTCTTTCCTCGCTCGGTCTGGATTGCCAAATCCAGACCAAACGGACTAATCAGTTACAAATATTCTATAGAAGATGGTCTGTGGGAGCGATCTCCAGGTGGCGACAAGCCATTCGCCTCTCGCATGTGTTTATTTTTTATGGGACGGTCCACGTGCCGTCCCATAAAAACTCTTCGCGGAGACAACAACTCTTGTTCCGGTCTCAAGCAAGTTTCTTTACCTTACCTAAATAATCAATGCACTTCCGTTTCGGAGAAATCGTGATTGCCTATGCTTGACCGATTGAGAAACAAACTCAAGTTTCAGGTAGAGCAACTGTTGTTACGCGGTGCCTACTCTCGATTGTTATTCATTGCATCTCTCGTCGGTGCCGTGGCTATTGCGGGCGGAATAGCCGTGCAGGCGACCGACACCCCGTTTACCGATGGCAAATCAGCCGTTTGGTGGGCGTTCTTGCGTTTAACGGATCCCGGTTATCTGGGAGACGACGAAGGAGTGGCGCGCCGCGTAATCTCATCCGTCTTGACCGTGCTCGGTTACGTGCTTTTCATGGGGTCATTGATCGCCATCATGACCCAGTGGCTCAATCAGAAAATCCGAGATTTTGAACGCGGTCTCACCCCGATCGCTCTGCGCAATCACATTCTGATTTTGGGATGGACAAATCGCACGCCCGCCATTGTAGAGGAATTGATGCATGCCGAGGGGCGCGTGCGCCGGTTTCTGCGGCGGCGCAGGGCGCGATCCCTGCACATTGTGATTCTGGCTGAAGATGTCAGTCTGGAAGACACAATAGATCTACGAAAATCACTTGGAGAAGCCTCGAAAGCTGGAAAAATTACCTTCCGGTCGGGCACACCGTTAATATTTCAACACTTGGAACGTGTGGACTTCCTACACGCGAGCGTCATTATCTTGCCGGGAGCCGACTTTGCTTACGGCAGTGCGAATGAATCTGACACTCTCATCGTCAAAACGTTGCTGTCTATCGTGAAACACGCCCGACTCAGCAGTAAAGAATCGCTGCCGTTGTTGGTGACGGAGATCTTCGACCCGCACAAAGTGCCCATGGCGCGGGCAGGTTACCACGGGATCCTGGAGGTTTTGGCAAGTGATGTCTTTATTGCACGCTGCATGGCGCAGAACGTTCGCCACCCCGGAATGTCCGGCGTGTTTCACGAAATTCTGTCTCACGGTCAGGGATATACCATTTTCTTGCGCGAATTTGATCTGTTTTCCGGTTCTCGTTTCGGCGATTTAGCGTTGTCAATTCCAAACGCGATTTTGCTTGGGGTCGTACGTCCGTATGGAGAGAGTTTCCGTTCGTTGTTAAACCCGCCTAAAGAGCTGACTTTGGAAGCAACGGACCGCCTCGTGTTCTTGGCGCGGAAATACGAAGATTGCGAGATTATTGCGAAGGACTCGACGCAACGACCAATGGATAAGCGACGCGAGTTCGCTGCAGCACACGTAAAGGAGTATCGACGGATATTGATCTTGGGATGGAACCACAAAGTCGCCGCATTTCTCGACGAGGTCGAACGGTACGTTCGTGAGGAGTTCGAAATCACGGTCATGTCCCTTGTCTCCGTAACTGAACGAGAGACCGACTTGAATCGCCGAGGAATCCATACAAACCGCGTCCGGTTGACGCATCGCGTAGGGGATTACGCCTCTCCTACGGAACTTGAGGCAATGCAACCGGGCAGTTATGATAATGTCTTGCTTGTTGGCAGCCACTGGCTTGAGACTCAGGAGGAATCGGATGCCCGGACAATCATAGGGCATCTGGTGCTCCAAAACGTATTGGAGGGAATGCCGGATAAACCGAAGATTTTGGTAGATTTGATGGATCCGGACAACATTGAACTGTTCGACGATATCAACACCGAAGTATTGGTGACACCAACCATAGCGAGTCATGTGCTGGCACAGGTCGCATTGCGAAGGGAGCTCAATGTTGTATATGAGGAGCTTTTTGGTGCCGGAGGCGCCGAGATATTTTTGCGGCGGGTGTCGGATTATGGAGTTTCCGGAAAGATGATAGCATTTGAAGTCCTCAAGGAGGTATCCGAACAGTGCGGCGAAATAGTGCTGGGCGCTCGAACGCTCAGGCACGGACTGAGGCTCAACCCGCAGCCTGACGATGAGTGTATTCTGGGCGAACTGGACGATCTTATTGTGTTGGTTGCGGAGGACGAATCATGAAGAGTTTGAACGAGATTCTCGACGTATTGGGGCAAAAGCTTGTATCTATTGGCGAAGTTACCGTGACGCCGGTGCTGCTGATCACCATGGCGCTGATTATTATTTTTTCCTTCGCGGCGTCGTGGTTGATTCAACGTTTGTTGCGGCGCAGAGTGTTCTCGCGCATACGCCTTAAACAGGGCGCGCAGGAAGCCATTTGCCGTATTTTGCACTATGTGATACTCATTCTGGGTACGTTCATTGCCATTGACCAGACGGGGATGAATCTGACCGCCTTGGCTGCGATAGGCGCGGTATTGATGGTAGGTCTGGGGATCGGTTTGCAGAATATCACCAGCAATTTTATAAGCGGACTTATCTTGCTGTTTGAGCGTCCCGTTCAGGTCGGAGATTTCGTTGAGGTTAGCGGCGTTCAAGGCACTGTTCGTACTATCCGCGCACGTAGCACGAGGGTTGAAACGCTAGACAACGTCTCGATTATCGTGCCGAATTCAAATTTCATTTCCGAAAACGTAACGAACTGGAGCTATCGGGACGAGAAAGTCCGCATTCATGTCAATGTGGGCGTGTCTTACGGCGCCGATGTCGATTTGGTCGCGGAGACCCTCCTGAGGGTCGGGGACGCGCATCCGGAAGTCTTACGGGATCCTGAACCACGTGTGCAGTTCTTGAACTTTGGCGACAGCTCACTTAGTTTTGTCTTGCTGGTTTGGATCGATATGCCCGCGCGCCAGAACTTTGTGAGGAGCGATCTGAATTTTGCCGTCGTTAAGGCGTTCCGAGAAGAGAACATAACCATTCCGTTCCCTCAGCGAGATTTGCATCTACGCACCGGTTTCGGCACTGCAAACGTCTAAGATTCTTGCAAAGTATTGTCTTTAAATCGCCGTAAACCCCTCTCAAATTCCTTGTAGGGGGCGATCAACCGTGCAAATACCGATTGTGGAACAACTTGATTGACGTTAGCACTGAAAATCTTGAGAAGTGGTATAACTAGCGCTTGGCGCGACAGTGTTTTCTTCTACACAGCATCGTCATTGCCATTCGGTTCGGTTGTCTCTCCGGTTTGAGCGAGGTCGCTGTCGATCTCCTCCTTTTTGACCCCGTAGGCTTTTTTTCCAGCCTCAACCGCGGCTTTTAGATTCTGTGCGGTGTCATGAATCTGATCTTTTCCGAGATCAAGATATTTGTGGGCGCTTTCGCTTGCTGTTTCGACCGCCTTATGGGCAAAGCCCTCCGCACGATTTTTAGTCGCCACGGACGTGTCGCGAATCCACTTCCGTGTTTCGTGTCCCGCGGCAGGCGCCAGTAGCAATCCCAAGCATGCGCCGGTTAATGTACCTAACAGAAAGGCAAAAAACGTAGAAACTCCGCTACTTCGTCCTTCGTCACCCATTTTAATCCTCCTAGCTAGTCTAGTTGCGATGCGGTACAATTAGAAGATTGATTCATTCATGGATTATATTCCAAAGCCAATTCATCTCATCCGTGGTTTTCATCACGTACAGTTTCATTCAACGAGCCTGTGACTGACGCCGATGCCCGTGCCTTATTTCGGTTTTCACCCATCACTTTGATGAGCCGATTTCCCGCTCTTTCGAGATTGGTTGAAAGCCTGAAATCCTCGCTTGAAACCCTCCCAGGCGCTTATGCTGTCGGTGATGGGCATAGACAGTTGATCCCGATAATACCTGGCGTGTCTTACTGTCTCTCGGGAGAAATCCGCCGCGGTGTTTACTATTCGATCAAGTTTCGCAAGATTTCGGTTAACCGTTTCCGTCATCTGTCGAATGTTGTGGATTGTTGGCTGAATCTCCGTCCTGCTAATTTCGTCAACGGATGCAGTGATTCGGTTGATGTTTCCTAGAATCTGCGGCAATTCCGTGTTTACCTCTCTTACCGTTTGATCGACATCTCCGAGTAAGGTTGTCAGCTCCCGGTCAATGACACCCGCAGAGGTTTTCAAAGTGTTACGGATGCTTTCCAGAGAGTTGCGAATACTGCCCAGCGTTGCGCAGACGTACCCGACCAGAGCACACAGCGCAAGTAACAGTATAGCCAAACTTATTTTCCAAAACACTGAAGCGAACGAAACCCAGTCCACGTTGTCCCTCCCAAGACGTAAGTGTTACTCTTACTATTCTTAACCGAAGTCACCACCCTAGTCAATCCGGAGCACAGAAACCGAGTCTTTCCGAGGCGGAAATAGAAGATTGGCAAAAATTCAGACCAATTCACCTATGATTTAGCATACCGATCGCAAAAACTCGGTTTCTCTGTTTTAGGCAGCAACATGCGTATTTTTACTCTACGTGTTTCGCGTACGAAGAGTAAGAATCCGGCAAAAAACCGCTGCCCTCATTTAGAAGACGCGATAGTTGAGTAACACCGTGAAATTGGAAGCGAGATCTTCTCCCGGCACCTTCTCAAGCTGCTCTGTTATCACGAGGTTCACGTTGTTCTCAATGTAGTAGATGAACGAGGCGCCGAACGAATGGCTATTCTCCGCATCCCGTTCGTCCAGTTTGTCCAGCTTCAGAAGATGCCGCAAGCGCAGGTCAATACGGTTGGACAACTCGTAGGAAATATCGCTTGATAATGACAACGAGTATGCAGATCCAATGCTATCAAAAGGCGTGTTTACGGATAGCCGTTCGTTGATTTGCCATTTCCACGCTATGGGACGCGCGTAACTGGCGGTTACGTCAAGATTTGCGACCGGACGTTCTTGGTCCTCATAGGGCGTGGTAATGTCGAATTTTGAACCGAGAGTCACGTCCCATCCGTAGAATCGATCAGCGATATTTTCTCGTTCAATCACTTCCTTAATGCGAAGCACGCCGATTGCGCCGAGTTGGTTGTCCTTGAACTTACCTGACTCGCGCATCGCCGCTTCCATGTCTTTATACCACTCCGTTTGGTAGGTGGCACCATATTTATCTTTATATTCCTCCTCCCGATTGATGATCTTGCTGAGCTCGAGAATCATAGATTTGGGCAAGTGGCAGCTTAGCACTCCCTCTTCAATCAGAAATTCCTCAATGCGCACCGCTTTTGCCAGTGCAGTCGCTTCGATATAGCGTCCATATCCCAAGCCGACAGTGACGGCGGAAGCAGGCCGGTCGTAGTGATTATGCATGTCTGTATTGGCGCGTAAAGACCCAAACGCATCTTTGAACACCTTACTGCTTTGCATCAGATATTTTTTGACACTTGCGTCTCCGTTGACTTGATAGGTGGAATCGTATTCATCCGTTTCAATGTTCTTGTCAAGTAAACCGGAACCGAGAATGTCAATGGTGTAACCAAACGGCAAGGAATCGTAAAACCGCTTGTAAATGCCGCCGAGGTTTCCTTTGCTGGCTGTCGCATCCGAACCGGTGGTTGCATGATTCATGGAAAAATCAACCAGCAACCGATCTGCGCTGCTGACCGGAACTTCGTAATCCGTGATGGACACCTCTTGCGCAAACCCGTTTCCAAGAATAAACACGCCGAACACCACAAGTGACAATACCATGCGAAAATACGTTCCGTTCTTCATAACAATAAATCTCCTTTTCAGATCATCTTAGGTTATCAACTAGCGACTCTCGCCAATCTGGGTCACGCCATACAGCACTTGTTTGAACACTCCATAGGTTCGTCAAAACGGCGGAGAAGGCGGAGAAGGCGGAGAAGGCGGAGAAGGCGGAGAAGGCGGAGAAGGCGGAGAAGGCGGAGAAGGCGGAGAAGGCGGAGAAGGCGGAGAAGGCGGAGAAGGCGGAGAAGGCGGAGAAGGCGGAGAAGGCGGAGAAGGCGGAGAAGGCGGAGAAGGCGGAGAAGGCGGAGAAGGCGGAGAATTATACCTAGTGCCGCACTGGAAATGCAAGAAAAACATGCATCAAATCAAAAAAAAACGAGCCAGCCATATTTAGCTTGATTTTTCGTTACATGCTTTCAACATCTATTACTGGAGCGGCTACCCACTCCAGCGCGGCGCTCGTGGTGTAAAACCTGTCTTCTCCCTCCGTATATTGCGCGTCTATCACAAAGCGCCCTATCGTTGCCGACAGGGCGCTTGGTCAACGTGATGAGGAATATGTCTATTTCCCGGCATTAATCGGGATCTGTCTTGCCTCTTCTTTCTTGACTTTTGGAACCGAGATTGAAAGTACCCCATTCTTGTACGAAGCGGCGATGTCCTCGGTCACGAGGTTACCGGGAAGCGTGAACGAACGCTGGAACTGACCGTAACTTCGCTCGGAAAGGTGATAGCCGTCCTTCGTGTCTTCGGTCTCGGTTTTTTTCTCGCCCGTGATTGTCAGCACGTTCTCGCTGACCGACACTTTCACGTCGTCCTCGGTCATGCCGGGAACTTCGGCGTGGAATTCAACGTGATCCTGCGCGTCCACAACATCAACCGGCGGCGACCAGGCGCTATCCGTCGCTGACTTTGGAACGCTTTGGTTGTGAAAGAAGTTGTCAAAAATCCGATCAATTTCCCTACGAGTCGAGAAGATATCCTGAAGCGGTCTCCATGCAGTTATTCCAGCCATTTTATTATCCTCCTTAAATGGTAAGTGGTTGGTTTTTGGTGAGTTTCTCAACGTGATCGTAATAGTCGCAAATCACGTGCCAAAACTCACAGGAATGCCGTGTCATCCCGTTTTCCAATATCACTCTTCCTTAAGGAGGTAGAAGTATTCTGTGAATTCGACGTCAAACCTTGCGATTTAGCTTGTCTTGACCGGATCATCGGTGGAATTCGAATGCCTTCGTTCCTCTTCTCGTTAGGCTCGATTACCACGCACGCTGCAACATGGCAAGCAAGTTTTACGCATGCGTGCCATTTTGGCATCGTATGTGGACATACGTTTTCTTTATGTGCACACTAGATACTGATGACTCGCATCCTGCTTGCCACGCAGAATCAAGCGCCAGTTGGTAGGCGGGGCATCTTGCCCCGCCGGAGAGCGTAGGTTGGGTAGAGCGAAGTTTCGTAAGAAATCTCACGCGGAAAGACGGCTTTCGATCTCCCATTCCACCTTAGAGCAACGAGATTCGAGTGAAACCCAACATTCGTCGCTTAGAATCGACAATCGTCAACTCGCCGATTTCCCCTTCGATAGTTGGGTTTCGCTATATCTTTGAAACACGGGCGGGGCATCTAAAAGCTGGATTCCCTCGAAAACTGAATAGCGCGTGGTTGTTTGCCGCTCAACCCATCCTACGTGCTTAGAGCCGGATTTGCGATCCGGAGGATCGGCATGTTGATAGAATGTAATAAGCCCAAATTCCCGCGCTCCAGCGGAGCGCCATGTCGAGTTTAACTTTTTCCATCCTTGAGCCAGCAAATCACGTGCGATAGTAGATTCCTTACGATTCCCGACCGGAGGATCTCTATCGATCAACTGACTGAACAAGGAAGGCGATAGTGAATCCTACTCCTGATTTAGTCGCTTGATCTCCTACAAACCTTCGGCACACAAATTTGCAAAATCAACCGATGCTAAGTATAATCAAGAGTCGATACAGAGACAACTTAATGCAATCCCTTGGAGGAACAACAATGAACACGTCATTTGAACGACCCTATCGACCCGTAGACCTTAACGCATCACTGACTCAGGGGTTTTCGCTTCTGCAAATGGCTGAAAACCTCATGGAAGAAGCAACTTTGAACACCGCGGGGAGATCCTCGCTAACACTTGCGCACGGCGTTGAGCTAACTATTGTGTTAACTGTGCTTAAAGCGGGAAATTCGCTGAGCGAACATCCGGCGCCAGCCGCTGCCGCCGTCACCTGTCTCGACGGAAATCTCACGTTCACGACGAGAACCGAGGAGATAACGCTAGAGAAGGGCGAGGCGGTTGTTTTCACCGGCGACGTGCTTCATTCTGTTCGCGCCAATGAAGATAGTGTTTTCCTTATCGTCATCGGCGGCACAGGAAACAAAAATCCCAAACAAAACGAATAGCGAATTTTACACAATCCTGCCTTTTTCGCATCGTTCGGGCACTATCTTTATCCTTGGCGCGCGCACGAGATTTTGGCGATCTACTCTCTACATGCGGTTGTTCCGTAATGCAGATGAGGACCGCGGCGATGCCAAACAACAGGAGAGATTTCAGGCTTCCTTCGGTTGCACGTCCGCAGCCGGGTAAAAGTGAACATCGCGCTGCGGGAACGCAATCACAATCCCGTGTTCCCTGAACTTCTTCCGAATCATGAAGTGCAGCTCGCTAATAATCTCAAGCCGCCGCATTACATTGGGAATCCACGCCAAAAGTTCAAAATTCAGTGATGAGTCGCCAAACTGTATAAAACGCACAAACGGCGGTACAACGTCCGGTAGGTCGGGATTCATCTCCTTAATTATATCGGGATGAGAATTGGCGACCTCTAGCAATACCGTTTTCACCAAATCCTCATCTGATTCGTAGGATACTCCGACGGAAACCTTTATTCGCGTACGTGTGTTGTCGTGCGTCAGATTGGTAACGGTTTCAGAGATAAACTTGGAATTAGGGATGATAATGTCGATATCCTCCGGCGTGGTTACCACGGTTGAGCGCATGTTGATGGCTTTGACAATACCGTAGGTGCCGCCAACCGTAACCCTATCGTCAATCTTAATCGGGCGCTCAAATACCATGATGATTCCGGATACGAAGTTCGAAGCGATGTTCTGCAAACCGAAACCTATCCCGATTGAAAGTCCGCCGAGCGCGACCAGCACGCTGTTCATGTTGAATCCTATCAGATTCACCGCAACGAGAACTCCGAATGCGATTACCATCAATTGGACAAACCGGAGAAAGAGAAACTCTGCGTTAACCGGAAGTTGAAATGGCGGCAACACCCTATCGCGCATCACGACCCTTACATACCTTGCCAAGAGAGTTGAAGCTAATACGACGGCGGCAGCCACCGCAATACTCGTTACGCTCAAGCGGGTTTGACCGATGGGAATCGAATAGCTAAGCAATCTCTTCATCAATTCTCGTGGTGGGCCGAACGCATTGAGGGCAACGATGAAACCTATTAACCCGGCGATTAAATATGCGCCCCCAAGTACCCGTGACTGCCGATCTTCCCTCACCTGTAACTTCATCAAAAGTCGACGTAGATAGCGGCGCAGCAATCCTCCCAAGACTAAGAACCCTCCGAAGATTGCGGTGAATGCCGCTACTTGAATCAAATCAATCGAAATTCCATTGACAAGGGGAACCGGCACCTCAATAGTTAACGCTTGTTTCAATTCTTCAAAAATATCAGTCATCGTGACTCTTCCTTCTTGGGCGTCCATCTACGGAACGGTTCGCGCGAGCGGGGTTGTGCGAAGACCCCATCCCATTGGCGTTGATGTCCATCTGAAATAGGGCGGTAAGGATGCCGCATTCTCGTCTTCTGGTTTCATGATGATAAATCCCCATCGTATACTTGTGTTTGCGTCTGGTATGGCGGAATTTCAAACAAATCCGCGACCAGAGCGATTCTTTCGGGCATGCCGAGCAGGTAGACTTCGTCATCGCGCTCAAATCGCATGTCACCCCGTGGATTCGGCGAAATCTGGCTGTTCCGTAAGACTGCCACCACCGTTACTTCGTAGGTCTCTCGCAGCCCGATTTCAGCTAAGGATTTTCCAACAAACGGCGATTTTTCATCGACGCGCAGCACCGAAATCTCCAGATCGGGGTGATGCACAATCTCGCCAGACGCTGATGGGGACCCCTTCGGCAGACCTCGAAACATTTGATAGCCGTCGGCGCGCGCCTCGGCGATGAATCGTTCGATCTCATCGTGAGGAATAAGGTATTCCATCAGCACCCGTGTAAAAATCTCGACCGAAGTTTCGAACTCCTCGGGAATCACTTCGTTCGCTCCGGCGTGGTAAAGCGGTTCCACCTCGGCAACATGGCGCGTTCTGACGACAATGTGCGCTGCCGGATTCAGCGCATGTGCGGCTGCTACGATGCGGCGCGCGGCGGCATCGTCGGAAATCGCCACGACAATTACCCGCGCCGACTTGATGTTCACATGGTGGAGCACAGCGTCGTGAACCGCATCGCCATAGAAAATCGGTTCGCCGTTGGAACGCGCATTTCGAACGATTTCCGTATCCATCTCGATGATCACATACGGGATGTCCGCCGCACGCGCCGCTCTTGCGACGTTTCTGCCGTTCAACCCGAAGCCGACGATAACGAGGTGGTTTTTATGTGCCTGGTGCGGTGTTTGAGTGATCGGCCTCAATCCCAACACGAGTCTGCTTGGCAGAGGTAATCGCAACAGCAAATCGGCGGCGCGGGGAGCGCCCGAGATGATGAACGGCGTCGCAGCCATTGTAACCACTGAAACCGCGAGAAACAGTCTGTAACTATCGTCGCTGAGCAATCCGTGTTCAATCCCCGTTTTCGACAAGATAAACGCAAATTCCCCTACCTGACTCAGTGTGAGACCTGCCAGAATCGCTGTGCGTAATGGGTATCCAACGATCCACGTCACGCCACCCGCAATGATGCCCTTGGCAACGAGAACACCAAGCGTCAGTCCCACAATTAGCAGAGGTTTCTGTAACAGTACGTGAAAATCGAGCAGCATGCCTACGGACACAAAGAAGAAACTGGTGAACACGTCTCGAAACGGTGTGATGTGACCAAGCGCGTCATGGCTCGACTCCGATTCGGAGACGATCAGCCCGGCGAGGAATGCGCCCAGCGCCAAAGACACGCCAAAACGCGATGTCAACCAGACGACACCGAGGCAGATAGCGAGTACGCTCAAGAGAAATACCTCTCGACTCCGCGTGCGAAGAACTTGTGAAAGAATTAGCGGAACGACGTATCGTGCCCCAACAAACACCACGGCTATCATCGCCACACCTTTCGCAAGCAGTAAAATGAGCGCATTGCTCACGTCGCTCGCTTGGTTGGCTAGCAGCGGTGTAATTAGCATCATCGGCACGATGGCAATGTCCTGAAAAATAAGGATTGCCAAGGCTGTGCGCCCGTGTGGCGTGCGTGTTTCGTCGCGCTCTTGCAGCAGTTTCATGACAATCGCTGTGCTGCTAACCGCCGCAAGGCAGCCGATAAAAATCGATTCGTTGGTCGACATTCCGATATGCCGGACAATCACAAATGCTGCCGCCAGCGTCAATCCGACTTGTAACGTCCCGCCTATGAGAACCGACCGCTTAATCTGAAGCAGATTCTTCAACGAAAATTCGATTCCGATAGTGAAAAGCAGGAGGATAACGCCGACCTCCGCCAGAATCTCTACTTCGCGGTCAGCCTGTATCAGAGCCAATCCGTGGGGCCCGGCAATAAGCCCGGTCACGAGAAAACCGACGATTGACGGCACACGCAGTCTATGGCAGACCAAAAGAACGCCTATGGACAACCCGAATATGGTACAGATGTCATAGAGCAAAGGAATATCCATGATTCCTCCACGTTCCGATACGTTGGCAGGTCAATCTCGATTCGGAGATATCGTTGTTTTTCACTGCTTAAAGTCCCGCTTAACAAACACGCGTGTAGATTCTAAACCTCGGAGCGAGTAGCCATCGTAGCAAAACCCGGTTCTTCTTTCACTGCTCGGTCTGGATTGCCAAATCCAGACCATCAAGCAAGCGATTAGCAATCACAACCTATCCCACGCGACTCTTTGCGTTGCTCAACCGTATTATGACTCATGACACGGCCATTTTGCCAGCAAGGTGGGTTTCTTCGCGCACTTTTTCAAGTTCAGCCCTTCGTTCTTCCTCAAATATTCTTTCAAGAAACATTTTCTTATGCCTCCAATTCTTTCAACTCGACTTTGTACATTTGTAGGGTGGGCACTGCCCACCAGCCTTTAAAAGCCCCAGAGGGATCAAACGAACGGATAGATCAAGGAAGCGAACAGCGGCCGCGATAGAAATCCCATAGAGCTCCCACAGGTATGTAGGTTCTGTTGACATTTATGTGAGGTGTGTGTCCAATTGTAGGGGCGAGGTTCCCTCGCCCGTTGCCCAACGTGAAGAACGAAACCATATGAGCTTGGTCAGATCGCACGCAGGTCGAGACTCAGAAATCGACCGACAGAAGTCCACAATGATTTCCAATGTGCTGCCAAAGGGTTGTAAAACCCAACCACCAACTGAGCGAATAACGAAGGCGGTAGAGATCCCCTACGAAGGACCATGTGTAGACCCTTTGACTATCTGGTTGAGATGAAATGTCAACAGAACCTAGTAGACCACAATAAATACATGAAAAAACTTCCTATAAGTGACAAAAAATGGCTTTGCTGCTGATTATTCAAACTGGCTCTTAAGGTGGTACACTCATGGCACAGCGGAATCCACGAGCCTTGTTCGTGATTTTCGGTGTGAATCTCGTCCGATCAGAGACTCGCACAAACTTCGCATCACTTACCCAAGAGCCGCCGCGTAACACACGGACGGTTTTAACGTTTGTCCAATCGGATAAGATATTATCCATGGTTCCACCGGCAAGTGGATTATGACTTGGAGAAATAGCGTAAAAGTCGGGATTGTATTCATCAAGGCACCATTCCCAGACGTTGCCTGCCATATCGTATAAGCCGCTTGCGCCCGGAGGATACGTTCCGACGGGTGTCGTATCGCCGACATTTTCACCATAGTTTGCTTCGTCGGCATCAATGGCATGCCCATGCCAAGAACCCCGCGCTGCGCACTCCCATTCTGCTTCTGTCGGCAGGCGTTTCCCGCGCCACTCTGCATAAGCCATTGCTGCGTACCAACTTACATAAACAACGGGGTGGTTGCCTTTGTCGGGTGGGTAATCATTTCCATTCCAATGCTTCAGATAATCTCCGTCGTGGTATTTTTTTGGGATACGATTTTTCTGCCACTGTGGGTTGGCATCAATAAATTCCTTGTATTGTGCATTTGTCGTTTCATATTTGTCCATATAGAACGCATCAAGGTGGACGTTGTGCTGTGGCTTCTCATCAGGTTCCGCATCTTTTCCCCAGTTTCCCATCGTAAAAAATCTGACTGCCCGAAAGAACACCATATCAGGTGGGATCGGACTTCGCGGACCTGCCACATCTCGAAGTTTACCCTCTATCATTCTCAGATGTCCTGTGATTGCTTTATCGAGGGAATCTGTAAGGTTACCGCGCCAATCCTCTTCTCTTATATAAGTCATAGCGATCGTGTTCGTAGCTAGATCGGCGGCAGTCAGTCCCCAGATACCTGATCGACCCCCTAACGCGATTGCCTCAACGGTTCTGAGTGTTTTTTTGTCAACCGCGTGGAGACTCCTAAAGATTCCCGAACCCCCGCCCCAGCGGTCTAAAGGGACAAAAATGTACCGATTCGTTTCAACAGCATACTTAGATAGGATCTTATAATAACTATCGGTCCAGCCATCTTTATTGTTATCGGAGGGGAGTTCTATGTAATCAGGGGTGCGGATGACGTTTTCACCTTGAAAAATTACTTCAGTACTTCCGTCTCCGCTTAACCACTCAACGACAAACGTAGTTTTGGTGAGTGCTTCTTCGAGCGGCATTCCTAACTTAACAAAGTCCTCGGCAGATTCGTTCTTAAATTTTGGTTGTTGTGCGGACGCAACGTGTTGGTGAAAGGTGAACATCAGGCAGCAGATGGTTAGGTAAAGTTGGAGTTTCCTGTCTATGCTCATTACGACTGCTCCTTTATTTGTATGGTGAATAATTCATGGTAGATATAATGACACAAGTTGCTACCTTTATGCAAAGAGCTGTTTAAGCTCGACTTTGCACATTTGTAGGGTGGGATCAAGCGAGTGGATAGATCAAGCGACTGATTAGGGAGCGCGATAGAGATCTTAACGCGATAGAAATCCCATAGAGATCCCACAGGTATTATCGGGAAATTACAAAAACGTGTCCTCAAATCACTAAAATGGCTTGGCTACCGAATTTTCAAACAGGTTCTAATGCTTGTTGCGATGACAAACAGAAGCAAGGGGCCGCCACCGCATGACATGATCCGTCGGCGCCAGCCTTATGCCGCTCGGATCAATTCAAGGTAGGGTTAAGCAATTGCAATGCCAATGGGAAATAGAAAGGTGTGGTAACTGGTTATCAGAAGAGAGATGACCAACATCGCAGTTTTTTCAAAGAAAAACAGATGTCTGTCCGAAAACCTGCACTGCGTGCATCAAACCACAGCCATAGTCTCGACATAACCACATCTACCCACGGGAATTGTCCAATGCTTTCCGATGGGGGGAAGTTCTGTTTAACAGCTAAGGAAGGAGTCTCTATGCATCGAGAAGTCTTGTAGGGTGCAATCAAGCGAGTGGATAGATCAAGCGACTGGATAAGGAGTGCGATAGAAATCTTCAATGTCGAGTGTTACTTGAGAGCACGCCATTATCCCTGTCGGAATAATTCTTTCAGCAAGTGACACTCATCTTCGAATCTATGACAGGCTTTGAGGAGGTGTTCCTTCGTAAAATGCTTTTCACTCCAGAGGATCAAGCGACTGAATAGGGAGCGCGATAGTAAATCCTGTGCAATGTCAATAGAATCGCGGTGTCTCCCAATCTCCGCGCTCCAGCGGAGCGCAATGTGTCTAGCGCATCATCAAGTGTCACTCATATTTCGTTCTATGACTAGTTCTGAAAAAGTGTTACTTGGTAGCGTGCCATTATCCCTATCGGAACAATTCATTCAGCAAGTAACACTCATCTTCGAATCTATGACAGGCTTTGATGAGGTTTTCCTTCAAAAAATGCTTTGCACTCCAACGGAGTGCTATGTCAATAGAATCGTGGTACTTCCCAATCTCCGCGCTCCAGTGGATCAAGCGACTAAATAGGGAGCGCGATAGTAGATCCTGTGAGATGTCAATAGAACACTTCAAAACGCGAATCGGCTTTATAATGGCTTTGTTTAATCTTTTGGTGCAATGGCACGGGGTGTCGATTGACGATGATGGCTTTGTGCCTTTATCAATCGCTCAATTTAGTCTCTAAACTAGCACCAAAGGTTACTACTCTGAAAATCACCCCTATTTTTCGCTAACAGCATAAGGCATTGATTTGTTCCAACGTCCCCGATATCCACCTTAATGTACTGTCTGGTTTTCGGGGGTAATTTCACCTATCGCCCTCCCTCAAAACGCCTGCCCCAACCCGAGATTAATCTGCGGCGACACGTCGCCGACCAATGGGACGCCGTAATCAAAACGCAGCGGTCCCAGCGGCGTGTCCACCCGCACCCCCACCCCGATCGCGGAATGTAACGGATCGGTATCGACTGCATCCAGGTTATCCCACACATTCCCCGTGTCAAAGAACAGCGCCCCGCCGACGAGGTTGTAAAGAGGGAACCGCAGCTCGACGTTGTAGATGAACAACACATCGCCTCGATGGGTGTTGGACAATTCGTCATCAAGGGGTCCCAAAGAACGGTCTCTGTACCCTCGAACCGTCGTAGACCCGCCCGCGCGGAATCGCTCGAAGGACACAATCTCGCGCTCGCGGTTCGAGCGCAATCCTCGTGCGTAACCAAGCCGCAGCGCATTGACAAGAACCATATCCCCAATCCGCGAATAGTGTCGATTGTCTCCCGTAAGTTTGAAGAAACTCGTCTGCCCGCCAATAAACCCGCCGGCGTACTCGACGGCAAATTCGTTCAACCAGCCGTTTCTCGGGTTTAGGAACGGTTCGCGATTGTCACGGAGAAATGACAACCCCACGCTGCTGACGGTCGTGTGCCTCTCCGTGGCTACTTCCGGCTCTGATGTTTCGGGCTCCCCCTCTAGTTCGATTCGTTGCCGCAACTCCTGGTATTTATACTGTACCGCGACGTTGCTATACAGGCTTAGACGTCTGGCAAGATTACCCGTGGCGCCCCTCGCCCGTGTATTGTCCTGTTCCTCCAGGTTGTCCTCAAAAATTCGCAATGTTCCCATTGTGGGACCGATGAGCCAAGGTTCGATGAGGGTAACTTCATACAAATTTCCTCGTGTACCGGCGCTGAGTTTCGCTCCCGCCCGCATGTTTCGTTGGTACAAGTTGCTGTGCAGCACGGCGAACGTGCCTCGAATGCCTTCCGATGGGCTGTAACCGCCGCGAACGCTAATGGAACCCGGCTGTCTCAACTCGGTGTGCACATTGACATCAAGCACCTCTTTACCCTTACGCCTTCCCGGTGTCTCTATGGGAACGCGGCTGAAAATGCCCAGCCTCGCCAGACGTTGCTGCGCTTCGCGAAGCTTGTCCGGGTTAAACACGGCGCCTTCACGCAAACCCAGGAATTCAAATTCCCGCCGTAACACATACTCCCGAACCCCGGGCGTGGCGTCCCTCGAAGGATCGGAGTCCGCCGAACCCCCGACTTTACCCTTGGAAGATTCGGACCGATTGCCTCCGTCGAATCCCGAGCTCGGCCTGCTGGAAAAACTAAACTTTCCGAACGAAACCTGCTTGCCTTCGGTAATATTGTATCTTAACAGTCCGATCTCGTAGATATTGAGCGTGTCCTCATCCCTTTCGACGATATAGCTGCGTTCGACGTCTTTGTCGGTCATCAACCAACCGCGCTCGTGTTTTTCGATAAACACGTTCGGAGACAAACGTAAAGACTGCTTGGCAGCTTCCCGGTCGTCGTTCGATTCCTCCTCAAACAGCTTGCGGAAACCCTCCGGCGCGCGAATGGATAATTCTTTCGGTAATTGGCTCTCAAGATACTTCCAATCGTTGTAATCTTGTAATTTGGTTTGGAACAGATGCGCGTTGTACTCCGGCGTTATATTGACATAGATGTAGCCCTTCTGATCGTAAAGCGAAATCAGTTTGTAGTGGTCGTCGACGACAATACCCTCCTTGCTGTACGGCTTACCCGGTTCGGCGTCAAGTTGGGACAACAACTCTTCTGAATCGAATATCCGGTTCCCCGCCACTGTTACTCGCCGGATAACCTGCTGTTTCCCTTCGTTGACGACGATCTGCAGGTTGAGGCGCTGATTCTCGGCGTCAATCTCTTCCCGGACATCCACCTGCACGTCGGGATACCCCGCCTTTCGATAAACGAGTTCCAGCGCGCGGAGATCCGTTTCGAACACGATCGAATCGAAGATGCCTTTGGAAAAGAGCCACCTCAGTCCGGGGAGCGCCCACCGGCTGCGAGGCTTGGTCTTCATCGTATCAAGTAATGCGGCGTTCCGAAACTCGGTGTTGCCTTCAAAAGTGATGTTACCGATCCGCGGCGCCAAGCCCAATTCAATATCGAATTGGATGACCACCTCCTGCTCCGTATCCTTTTCAATCCGATAGACGACCTTGGGGTCGTAATATCCCTGCTGGCGGTAGAACTGCCGGATCTGCGCTCTGTTCCCTTCAAGAATCGCGTCAGAGTAACTGTCCTGTTTGAACAAACCCATCCGTCTGAGCAGTTCGTCGTCGTCGATGCCTTTTACGGTGACTTTCTTTCCTTCGTCGATGTTGAACGTGAGTGTCAACTCGACGGGTTCGGTTCGCGGCTCCGCTCGAACGCGGGCGCTCAAAAATCCCTCGCGCCGGTAGAGCGCCGTCAAACTCTGGCTGTCCCGTTCCACTTGCCCTTTGTCGTAAGGTTTTCCCACCTTGCTTTTTATCGCTCGGTTTAACTGCTTGGGGGGCAGCGAAGAGTTTCCGCTGAACTGTATGTCTCGAATTATCGACCGATTGCCCTCCTTCACGGCATAAGCCAATGTGACCGGCCCTATAATCTGTGAAGGTGTAGGCGCGGAGAAGCGCACTTGAGCTCGAAGATAGCCTCGGTCTTCGTAAAGGTCTTGAATACGTTGTCTGTCGCCCTGTGCTACCTCCTCAACGTATTCGCCGCCCTCGCGAGATTTCATGACCTTGCGAACAGTCTCCTCATCCAAACGGATCCCCGTGAACCTAATTCGCTTGATAAGAACCTTTTCAGTTAACCGGAATTTCAAGACAATCCCGCCGAAAACTTTCTGTCTGAAAACTTCAACCTGGGAAAAATCGCCCGTGGCGTAGATTGCTTTTATGCTGCCGCTAACGGCGTAAGCAGAAAACGGCTCGCCGGCTGAAATCTCGCAAATCTGGCGCAACCGTTCCAAACGCGGCGATTCTTCAAGCAATTTGCCGTCAATGTAAAACTTGATTTCGATAATTTTCGCTTGCGGATCGATCTCACCGGTCTGATCGGACGCGCTCGCGCTCCACGGGAGCTGGGGGAGAAAGAGCGCCCATAGAAGAACACGTACGATGAGTGGTGGACGGTGAGTTAAGACGTAATTCATAAAAGCACGGTGATGTAATCCACGGCAGCGTTTCCTAAGAGCCTGTTTGAAAAGTACATTTGTAGGGTGGGATCAAGCGAACGGATAGTGAGTGATCAAGTGAGTGGATAACGAACGCGATAGAGCTCCCATAGAACTCCCCTGCCCACCATTCCTTGTAGGACGCACTCAAGCGAATTGCGCGCGCGATGGCAAATCCTGCGATTGAGATCCCCAATGTCTGTAGAAGGCGACAAACCTAATTCCTGCACTCCAGAGGATCAAACGAACGAATAGTGAGTACGATAGTAAATCCTGTGCTATGTCAATAGAACACGATTCCTCTTCGCGTCTGCACTCCAGTGGATCAAACGAACGAATAGTGAGTGATCAAGTGAGTGGATAACGAACGCGATAGAGGTCCCATAGTAAATCCTGTGCAATGTCGAGTGTTACTTGGTGGAAATCCCTCTCCGAATCGCGACAACTCCTCTCCTGCGATTCGCATTGTATCACAAAGCACTCCGAATCGCAATCACTGGCTGGCAGTACCTAGATTGGATCCAACCGCCAAGCGCACGACGGCACATCACCCGATAGAGAACTTATATACACCGCGTTCGGACGATTGTCCCTCCCCTACGCCGGACTGCCTCTCTCCCTTGCATCCCTCCATCCTTCCGATTCAACCTTGCTCCGCTAACTACTGACCATAGGTCACTGGCCACTGCATCTTGCCCCTTGCGTCCAAGCGTGCTATACTGTTTACCAAAGGTACGGCACGAATGAATATGTCATGTTTGGAATGATTGCCGAGATCCTTAATATCGTAGGAACGAGGTAAGATCTCTATCGCCTTCCTTATCCAGTCAGTTGATACTCGCCCGATGGGTTGGGAACTCCAACCTTTTCGGATTTCCCCGCCGCCCATTTTGCCCCCGGCTCCAATAATTGCCAACGAAGGACCAACCCATTGACCGACGACGACACATCCACATCTTCTCATTCACCGGACTCAGGTCCGCTGGCGTACACACCGCCGGACCGGCTCATCCAAGACTTCGTCTGCCGAGGGCTGGTTGTCCTGCCGCCGGAAAGCCTCGGGATCCCGCCGGATACCCACGACCGCATCTATAAGCGCCAAAAACAGGTCACCGAACCCCCGAATCGAGCCGCACTTTCCCAAGTTCCCGAGGTGCTGGAGATACTCAATGCACCCGGCCTCGTTTCCGCCTGCAACCGGCTTGTCGGCGAGAATTGGGCAGTCGTTCCGTTCACCGCCGTGCCCCTCGCCAGCAACGGCAGGGATCAGGTTTGGCACAAGGACGACAACAGCCCGGCGAACGGCAGAAAACAGCGCCACCACCATGCCGTGCAAATCGAGATACTGTACTATCCGCAGTCGGTTGCCGAAGACATGGGACCGACCGCGATCGCCCCCTATTCACACTACTGGACGCTCAATCACGAAGAAAATCAGGACAATTTCGCGGGGTCCGACCATATAGATTTCAACTATTTGATTGAGGACATGAAACAGAAATCTGTCAGCGGCCCCGACTCCATATACGACGAAGACGACATCATCCATCGCCGCACGGCGCACGACATCCGGATGAAGAAGGCGCTCTCCGACCTGAATTGGCCGCTTGTGCGCCAATTTGAAGTGGCTCCGCTTCGCGCCGGCACCGTCGTCCTGTGTTCTCACAACGTCTTCCATCGAGCGAATCACAGGCGCGACCATTGGCGCACGTGGAACGATCGTCCGCGCTTCATGTGGCGATTTGGCTGTACCGCACCACCGAGCCGGTCGATAACCGTGAGAACGGACCGGCGCCCGAACCTGATTGGAACGGTCTGGGTATAGACCCGCTGACCCGCACCGATTTATCTCAAGCCGGGGACGACCTAACGACGGTCTGGCGGCATCACTATTGCTGGATGAACGCCGGTCAGGCGCCTCCGCCGCGGTCCGCCTCCTCCGGGGTGACGGCTGAAAAGCGGGGGGTAGAGACGGCGCGATTAGACGAGCGGCTTTACGCCAAACACGACGAGGCGGAGCCCGTGCGAATCGGCGCCGCATATAGACTTGCCTCCATGGGTGGGGATGCGTTGGCATTGAAACTGCTTGCCGAAGCCTTGTACGACGAGCGGGAGAGCGTAAGGCGAGCCGCTACGTACGGGTTGGTTGCCGTCGGATCGGACGCAACCGGCGTCTTTCTTGAGGCGGCAACGTCTCAGCTAAAATGGGTTCGGAAGGCGGGCGTGTTCGGCTTGGGAGATGTCGGTCCGCTCAACGACGAGGTTCTGGAATCTGTCGTAACCCGTCTGGTGGATGACTCGTCGGTCTATGTGCGTTCGGTTGCCGCCGGAAGTTTGGGGTGTTTGGGGCGGCGCGCGGTCGCCGCGGGAGTCGGCACATGCCTGATTCCCGACTGCCTCAAGGCGCTGGCGGCGAGTTTGGAGCGCGAGGAGAATCGGCTGTGTGTGAACCGGGCGCAAAATCGGGGCATCAAGTTTGCTCGCCCGACGGAGGAGTGCGATGTGTGTGAGGGCGGACCGATACAGGACGAATTTGAGCGTTTTGAGCCGGTGCGTTCCGCGGTGCGTGAAAACGCCCTGTGGTCACTCGTCATGCTTTGTTCACACGGCGCCGCCATTATGGGTGAGGCACTCGAGCCAACGATACGCGCGCTGGAAGCCGTCGTGCAACACGATCGGAACGCCGTCTGCGTCGGATTCGCTGCCGATGCATTGACCCGCCTCGTCAATCTGCAACCGGACAACGAGCCGATACCGCCGCCTATCCAACACCTGCGCGCCCACCTCATGACGATACTCAAAACCTCGCCGGTGCACAGCTTGGATGCGCTGAGCCGCACCGGCCTCAGCCCTTCCGCGCTATCCGAATTCATCCCGACAGACTGACATAACCACAAATATCACAATTGGCGCGTTGTGCGCGCACTCTCCCGACCACGCCGCCCTGTAGGGTGCAATCAAACGACCGGCAAGACCCGCCGTAGGGGATCAAGTGACCGGATAGGATCAAGCAAGTGGATAGCGAGCGCGATAGAGATCTTAATGCAATAGAAATCCTAGGTCTCCTCGCCCGATAGTCAGACGGATCACACGCCCCATCAGCCGAGCGAACAACGAGTCATCAAGCACACCTCATTGTAGGGTGCAATCAAACGACTGAATAAGGAGTGCGATAGAGGTCCTCTGCGCACCAGCCTTTTCCCGGTAACACGCGATAGAGACGCCCACTGATTCACGACTCACTTCCTTTCTTCCACGCTTCCCGCCTTCCATCCTTCCTATTCAGCCGTGCTCTACCAACAACTGACCACCGCTTCTCTCCTCTCACCACCGGCCGCCAGACTTGATCCGCCCCCACTGCGTCAGACGCCTTCCTTTGGAATCGACCGCCGCCGACCTCTCAAGTGAATAACCTGCGGACTCCCATGCTCCTATTCCGCCTTCCAACACTCCCAACCGTTCATTCGCATATCCGAACTGATCCGTTAGCATTCGTGCCGCACGGGCACTTGTCGCTTCCGCGGGTCAGCTTCAGTAGAACACGATTAACCCCTCCTTGGGAAGTTCGGAGTGCCGCATTCCAAGCTGCGCCAGCGGAATAGAGATCGCGCCGGGAATATGCGCGTCTCTGTATGCCCGCTCGCTGCGAACGTCCACCACCACAACCTTCGCTCCACTATCGATCAGGCGTTTGAGTTCTAACGGCTGAATGCGTTCCGGATCTGCTGCAAACCCCGACATCTGGGTCAGTGGAATCAGACACAAAAACGCGCAGCCAATTAGGATGCCAAGATTCCTGTTGAAACGCTTCATGACAAAACTCCTTTTCAATTAGACTTGACTATAACCGAAAAGCGTCTAAAACACCCGAAAATAAAATTAGGCCCCGTCCCATAGGTCTGGCTTCAGCCAGCCCCGCCGAGTTCTAGACTGCTCTGGCTGGATCGCCAAATCTCTACGTCATGCAACTTAGGTCAACTATTGGGCCACCCCTCAAGTGCCTCCTTACACGCCTTTCCTCGCTCCCGGAGGTTAACCCGTAAAAGCGTTAACGAGGTGTTATATCTTGTAGATTAATTTGAAATAAATACGAGATGTTGATTAACGGCTTCCGATTGAAATATAGATTGACAGAATAGCATTGTATAGACTATAATCGGCAGTAAAGTAATTCAAGCAAAAGGAAGATTGTCATGTTAACTGAAAGCAGGTTGGCGGCTGGAGACGAGAAGGCACTTTTATTAACTTACCGGAATCTAGAAGTGTGTCTACAATAAATTCGGAAAAATATAGAGTTTTTAGAACGAGAGAAATCTACAGAAGAATCAGTAGTTACGATGATGTAAGGAATAGACGACTGTTTTATGGCGATTCATAAGATTCCAACATTGGAAACATGTTATAATAAAGGCAATAAGAATGATGTGCCTTGTTAACAAAAAGGCGGGAATGATGTAACTACCTCTCCAACTTATTTAAGGAGATCATTATGAACACGACTAGCAATTATCCTGATGATATAGTAAAGGCTCTTGAGCAACTAAGAAAATCAGTAAGTGAACAAATAGCAACATTTGATGATGTTGCGGACGGCGCTTATAGTGAGGAAAAAGCCCGAATAATACTTCGGTCAGAAATTGATAGAGTCAGAGCTATTCTATGGAAGGTTTCTGGCGCTACTTTGAATTAGAATTAGACTTACTGAATTCTACTTTGGCTTCGTTATAGCCATCTCGTTTTCCCTTTTCATAAGAAGTGACTTCAACTTCTTTAAGTTTCATATCAATTTCATTATTTATCCTGTTTTCTCTCTCCATCCTACGGAGTTCGCGTCTCTCGTCACGCTTATCTTGTAGCCATTTACCGATATCCATGATAAACCTCCAACTCAAATCTGCTATAATCAGTATGCAAATAGAAATTGGCACTGAATTAGCCGAGTGTTCTATGGCTTTCAGTATAGATTCTTGTATTCCTTGATTAGGCTTTCTAATTTCTAAAAATAAGAAGAGTGAGGTTAGCGTAGAAATAAGAGCAACTAACTTCAACAATTGTGGGTAAGCCGCATCGCCATCAACTGGTATTCCAAACACCGTATATTGGGAGGTTGGTGGTTGTTTTGGCTTTCCCATTATTGGTGAATTGCCCTTAGCAAAAAAAAATACGCTGTTCTATTTTGTATTATTTGCGTAGTTTTTGTCAATAGAAAAGTGCATCTATATGATGCGTCCTTGGCCGTTTCGACCTATCACCATATACATAAAACCTGTAGCTAAAACTTTTATATGGAAGAACCAGCCGCTCTACTGGTAGCCCTGTTCAAGCCCTTTTTCATTCCTTGAGGGGAATTCGCAAAATTGCTCTCTAAGCAATTTTTCACCAACTTCTCAACGAGAGGTTAAGAAAATAAACGCAGAATTGAACATAAAAACGGTGGCCAACTAATGTATTTTGGAAAATTAACTCTGATAGTGCAAAAACAACGCGGAAGGACATCTTCCATCCTTTCACTCATCGATGCTTCCGTTATAACCACTAGTCACTAACCACTGTTTTTCTCCCTCCTTTAAGTATACCATTTCAGTACACGACAGTCCACGCCAATCGCCATATCCCGTGATTAGACGCCTTTCCCTTTCCGACGAGCAGTCCATAACTGTATACACACATTCCCGCATATGCTATAATGACACACCGCATTGGACCGATTCGTGTCTACCCGCATCAACCGGCTATCAAATTTTCAACTCCGCTGCAACGTCACGCAACCGTTCGGAGAGAACCCAAAATGGCTACCGTAACCATCAAAGATGTCCAAACGATCCTGACTCAGCCCGAAGGCTCGCGATTAATCATCGTGAAAATCATCACCTCCCAACCCGGCTTATACGGTCTCGGTTGCGCCACCTTCACGCAACGCTTCCACGCCGTTCACGCCGCTATCGAAAAGCACCTCAAACCCTTTCTGCTTGGACGCGATGTTTCCCGCATTGAGGAAATTTGGCAGATGGCGATGGTCAACGGCTATTGGCGCAACGGTCCCGTCCTGAACAACGCCATCTCCGGCGCCGACCAAGCCCTCTGGGATATCAAAGGAAAACAAGCCGATATGCCGCTCTATCAACTCTTGGGCGGGAAATGCCGCGAAGCGGCGGCGGTCTACGGTCACGCCGATGGAAGGGACGAGCACGAAGTTGAGGACAGTATCCGCAAGTACATGGCGCAAGGTTATCGCTACATTCGCATCCAGATGGGCGGCTACGGCGGTCAAGCCGAAAAACTCGCCAAACCCGAGGGTGCGCAACCCGGCGCTTACTTCGATCCCAAGGCGTATATGCGCAATATGCTGCGCATGATGGAACATGTGCGGTCGAAGATCGGCGACGAGATTGAACTTCTGCACGATATCCACGAACGATTGCAAACTATCGACGCCGTCCAATTCGCCAAGGATGTCGAACGCTTCAAGCTGTTCTTCTTGGAAGATCCGTTAGCGCCGGAAGACTTGGAGTGGTTCCACCATATCCGCCAGCAATGTAGCACCCCGATCGCCATGGGCGAACTGTTCAACAGCCCGCGCGAGTGGCAGCCCTTGATTGCCGACAAGCTGATCGACTTCCTCCGTATGCACGTCAGCCAAATGGGGGGCGTAACCCCCGCCCGCAACGTCGCCGCATTTGCCAACATGTACGGTATCCGCACCGCCTGGCACGGACCCGGTGACACCTCTCCCGTGGGGCACGCCGCCAATCTGCACCTCGACCTCTGGGCGCCGAACTTCGGCATACAAGAGTGGTGCCGTTTCTCCGAGCGTGCGTACGAAGTGTTCCCCGGCACCCCCGAAGTTCGCGGCGGATACATGTATCCCAACGACAAACCCGGCTTGGGAATCGACGTCAACGAAGAATTAGCCGCCAAATACCCCTGCACCGACGAAGTGATAGACTGGACGCAAACCCGACTGCCCGATGGCAGCCCAACAAGACCATAACCCGGTTGCTGCCTTTTTGGTAGGAGGAATCAAGCGAGTGGATAGCGAGTGCGATAGAAATCCCTTCCGATTCCCGACTCCCACCCGTAGGGGCGAGGTTGCCTCGCCCTTTACAGCCAGTAGGTTGGGTTGAGCAGCGCGAAACCCAACAAATTGTACCCATGTATACCGTTCGGGAAGATAGGATGCGGTGCGAAAAGGAGCCTTCCACCCGCTCCCTTCTCCTAGGAGGTGCCAAAAATGCCGCTGACCCAAGAACAACTCAACTTCTTCGACACCTTCGGCTACCTGATGATTCCGCAACTGTTTCCACCCGACGAAACAGACAAACTCATCGAGAAATTTGAATGGACAATCCGGAACCGCGGCGGCGGCCGAGACCACGACGGCTCGCGCCGCACCATGTTCTTGAAACCCATCGAACATAGACCCGATATGTGCGCGCTTCTCGATCACCCCGTGATACTCGACCTCATCGGAAGCATTCTGGGAGAGGATTTCAACTACTGCGGCGGTGACGGCAACTATTACAGCGGCGACACCGGCTGGCACCCCGACGGGGGATGGGGGAAACTCTTCGCCGCCAAAGTCGCGTTCTATCTGGATCCGCTCACCCGCGACACCGGCGCGCTGCAATTCATTCCCGGCAGCCACAAGCCCGACCACTTCGTTCGGACGGGGAAGATTGATGTCAACAACTCGATCGAACTTTTCGGCGTCCCGCCCACGGAGTTCCCCGGCAGCGTTGCCATGGAGACCAATCCCGGCGACGTTGTGGTTTTCAATCACGACCTTTATCACGCCTCCTTCGGCGGCGGAAACCGCAGACGCATGTTCACCATGAACTGCACTCGCCGCGCTAAATCACCCGAGGATTTCGACATCGCCCGCCGATACCTCAGCACGCATTCGCCCGGCGGCTACAAGCTCAAAACCGGAGCCGGCATATACTATCCCACCATGATAGACACCGCCGACGAGAATCGAATGGTTCACCTGCGCCAGCCGATGGAAATCCACGACCAACTCTTCCCCCACCTCGCAAGAGACGCCGTCAACCCTTAACCAACACCTGTAGAACACCTGTAGGAGGGATCAAGCGAGTGGATAGCGAGCGCGATAGAGCTTCATCAAGCGACTGAATAAGATCAACTGAGCGAATAACGAAGGATCAACTGACCGAATAGGATCAAGCGACTGAATAGGGAGTGCGATAGAGATCTTAACGCGATAGAACTCCCATAGAGATCTTCGCGCGATAGCAAATCCCCTTGCCCCGCCCAAATCCATCCCGCAGGTTAGGATCAAGCGACCTATCAACTTAGAGAAGGCGATAGCAATCTTGATAGAATTCTCATAACAAATCCTGCACGTAGAAATCCGATCGGATTCTCTTCATGCGACCTTAATCTGCGTAATCCGTGATTCAGACAATTACCCTCCTCGCCAATCCGCACTCCTTCCACCCTTCTCGTGTTCCCGTCTTCCAACCTTCCTGCCTTCCTTCTCTCCCACCACTGGCCACTGCTTTTTCCCCTTCCCATTACATCACACGTGTGCTAAGATAAAAACTCACCTTCCAACCCCTTCACGAAAAAGGAGGCGCCCTGTGGAGAATCTAAACCCGTTCAAACAACCCGGACAATGGTATCGAGGGAACACTCACAGTCACAGCACCGAATCCGACGGCAGGATTCCGATGGACGAACGCTTCGCCGCCTACCGCGACGCGGGATATAACTTCCTCGTGCTCACCGATCATCGAAAAGTCAACGACGTATCAGCCTACAGCGCAGAAAACTTTCTCGCCATCTCGGGCAGCGAAGTTCATCCCGACAACCCGTACGGAGGCAGCACCTATCACATCGTGGGCATCAACCTCCGCGAGCGCATCAACTGCGCCGAACTTCATCCAAACGACGTTATCGCCGACATCAAAGCGCAAGGCGGAGAGGCGGTGCTTTGCCACCCGTACTGGTGCGGGCACACGATCCGAGACTACGAGCAGCTTAATGGCTACTTTGCCGTCGAAGTCTACAACGACACCTGCATGCAAGGCATCGGCAAAGGCTTTTCCGAGGAGGCATGGGACGATGTTCTAGACCGGATTGGCCCCGTCTATGGGATTGCCGCCGACGATGCGCACGGCACCGAACACGACTGCTTCCACGCTTGGGTAATGGTGAAAGCCCCCGAACTCACAATCGATGCGATTATGGATGCCTTTCGCACCGGTTCGTTCTATTCGACACTGGGTCCCGAGATTATCGATCTCGATCTGGTCGGCGACTCTGCTCGCGATCAGAAGGTCACCGTCAAGTGTTCCCCCGCCCAGTCCATCATATTCAAAGCGCAATGCAGCATCGGGCGGCGTATCCTTGCTCCGGAAGGCGAGAGCCTAACCGAGGCGGAGTACTCGGTGCCGAGCGGGGCGAAATACGTCCGCGTGGAAATTGTCGACGAGGAAGGCAAGAAGGCATGGTCGAACCCGTTCTTCGTCTAAGAGGCGGAGTGCAATGAAGCACCAACTAACGATTCAACAGATTGAATTCTACCGAACCAACGGATTTGTCGCGATTGAGAACTTCCTCGGCCACGACGAACTGGAGGAGTGGCGCCGTTGCACCGACGAGGCTGTCGCGGAGCGGCTGGGAAATTCCGTTGAATTCATGACGAACCAAATGCAGCCCGATGATTTCTATGCCCGAGTCTTTACACAGTGCCTCCGGCTTGCCGATACGCACCCGGGCATAAAAGATTTAATCCATGACCCGCGGATCGGGCGGATTGGAGCGGCGCTGGCTGGAATCGAGGGTATTCGAGTCTGGCACGATCAGGCGCTTTTCAAACCGCCCTGCGGAAATCCGACCGCATGGCACCTTGATGTTCCCTACTGGTCGTTCGATTCGCGCGACGCGATCTCCTGCTGGGTGGCGCTAGATGACGCGACCCTTGCCAACGGCTGTATGTGGTACATTCCGGGTAGTCACCTGACCGCGCGTTTTGAGAACTGCAACATCGGTGAAAACCTTGCGGAACTCTTCACGATTTATCCGGAATGGCGGAGCATTGAGCCTCGACCGGTCCCCTGTCCTGCCGGCTCGATTGTCTGGCATAACGGGTTGACGGCGCACGCCGCTGGCGCCAACATGACCTTCGCCCCGCGCCGCGCCATGACATGCGCATTCATGCCCGATGGGTGCACCTTCAACGGCAAACGCAACGTTCTGCGCGAAGACCTCTTCAACTCCCTCAAAATCGGCGATCTTCTGAACGACGACATCCAGAACACCCTCGTCTGGCACAATTCATGGAAAAATTGATCGCTCATTAAACATTTGCTTAATTCATCCATATCCGGTCGGTTGATCGATAGAAATCCCCCGCATGCAATGAACCTGCTTGCGTTATGTATGCACAACTTGTAGGAGCGATCTCCGAATCGCGACCATCAAGCGAGTGGATAACGAGTGCGATAGAGATCCCATGCCTACGATCTCTTGTAAGATGCATTCCGCGCACCGGCTTGTGTCATGCCTCCACAACTTGTAGGAGATCAAACGAGTGGATAACGAGTGATCAAGGAAGTGATTAACGACCGCGATAGAGATCCCATAGAAATCTTCTCCGAATCGCGACTCTCCTGCCCCGGATTGCCGCTTTGCCGCTCTAGTCAATCAAAACAAAGAAAGCCCCGTCAACTCTCCCGAGTTTGGGGCTTTTCTTGGGATACCGGTACAACCTGAAAAATCCAACACTACCCTACATTCTAATTAGCGGCTAAACAATAGAAAATGAAAGAGGGTACTTGTACACGCCATCATATACGATTACCTACCAGCATTTATGAAATCTTCCCAGTTAATTCCCAAATGCTTAGCAATTTGACGTACTACCCCACTTTTTAATTCACGACTACCATGATATGGAACAGAAGTGGATCTTTTAGTAATCGGATAATACCATTTTCTGTGAGACCCGCGCCCTCGTCTTTTAATCTCTTGGCATCCCAGTTTTTTAGTTTTCGTGAAACGTCTTTATATTTCACAGAGCATTGTGATTTGATTATAAACCGATAGCTTGAAACCAGTAGCTTGAAGAGTTCCCATCAAAAGGAAGATCTGGTGCCATCGTTTCAAATCTTGGCTGAGGCACTCTGTAAAGCGTATCTCTGTCGATAATCTGAATACTATCAGGCAATGAGCGACCAAAATCCTCGTACAACTCACGCGTAGCCGAAAAGGCATCTATTACATTTTCCAATGCTTCGTCTATCGAATCCCCTTGCGATAACAGTTCAGGCAACTCCTTGCACGTCACCATATAGCCTCCCTCTGATTGGGGAGTCAAAATAATGGTCAACCTATATTTCATCATAGTTTCCACCGAGCTGGAATTTGTAAGAGTTACGCCTTCTATATACGTTCAATAGATTGCCACTAAATAGTTTGCTTTTCAATTAGAATTCAGCCGTAGTCAATCTTCCCCAATCATCCCGACAGTGTTCCCATAGGTATCCTTCTCCCGGTCGTGATCGTCCACTCCGACGCGGCAACAAACCAAATGACGTAGGCGGGGCATCTTGTCCCGCCTTGCCGCCCCCATTCCATCAAAACAAAAAAGCCCCGTCAACTCTCCCGAGTTGCGAGGCTTTTCTTTGGATACTGCTACAACCTTAAAGATTAAAAAATCAATCGGCGCTCAAGTCGTTCAACTTCTGCGCAAGACGCGACTTCCGACGTGCCGCCTCGCCTCGCTTGATGACGCCCTTCTGCGCCGCCCTGTCGAGGCGCCCTGAAGCCTGGCGATACAACCCTTCGGCGGCATCCGAATCTCCGGCCACGATGGCAGCTTCCGCCTTCTTTAACGTCGTTCTCAGCGTTACTTTTCGCCTTCTATTCACTTCCGCTTTTTTCTTATCCGCGCGAATGTGCTTTACTGCAGATTTCCTGTGGGGCAACTCCGATTACCTCCTAACAATACATTTGGTACGAGTTTTAGCATTCATCTTGAATCTTTATACAAAGTCCGACCTGAATGTTAAGTTTAACACAATGTGTCCCAAAAAGCCAATAAAATGACAAACTAGTCGGCTGAGATTGAAAATCATCGGATCTCTGATTCCACTTTCTATGCCAATCCACCCCTCTTCCAGTCTTCCTCCCTTCCATTCTTCCCCACTAGCCATCAAGCGAGTGATTAGCGAGTGCGATAGAAATCCTCTGGTCACAAAACACAGGCCACTGCTTATCCTCGCTACTCCCGCTCTCCCATGGGGACATAATCCGTCGGCTCCGGACCGATATACTCCGCGCCCGGTCGAATCAGGCGATTGTCGCTGCGCTGCTCGAAGATATGCGCCGCCCAGCCCGCTATCCTGCCCATGACGAAAATCGGCGTAAACATCGGAGTTGGAATCCCGCAGAGATGATACGCGGACGCCATAAAGAAATCGAGATTCGGGAACAGTTTCTTCTCGCGACGCATTACCTCTTCGACCCGCACCGAAACGTCGAACAGCGTCATGTCGCCGCTCGCTTCCGAGAGTTTTCGTGACCATCCCTTGATGATATCCGAGCGCGGATCCGACACGGTGTACACCCGGTGCCCGAACCCCATGATGAGCTGTTTCGTCGCCAGCATCTCCAGAACGGCAGCTTCAGCCTCGTCCGGCGTGTCGAACCGCTCGATGAGCGCCATTGCGGCTTCGTTGGCGCCGCCATGCAACGGCCCTCTGAGTGTGCCGATCGCGCCCGAGACTGCCGAGTAGAAATCGGTGAGCGTGGCAGCGGCGACTCGCGCCGTAAACGTCGAGGCGTTAAACTCATGCTCCGCGTAAAGTGTCAACGACACATCGACGGTGCGCCGTTGCAATTCGTCAGCGTCTCGGCCGTGCAATAGACGCAGAAAATGCCCCGCTGTGGTGTCGTCATCCGTTTCCACCTCGATACGCACCCCGCTCTCATGAAAATGGTACCAATAGAGCAGCATTGACGGGAGGATTGCCACCAGCCGGTCGGCGATGCGAGTCTGGTCTGTATCTTCCGTTTCCTGTTCTATCGTTCCCAGCGCCGAACAGCCGGTGCGCAGCACGTCCATCGGATGCGCATCGCCCGGTACCTGCTCAAGCACAGTTTTCAGTCCCGCGGGCAAACCCCGCGCTCCAATCAACCTCTCCCGGTAATCCCTTAGTTCCGACCGCGTGGGCAGCTTACCGTGAACGAGTAAGTATGCGACCTCCTCAAAACTGGCGTGCTCCGCCAAATCGTGAATCCCATATCCACGGTAGGTCAAGCCCACCCCCTCCGTGCCCACGGTACAAATTGCCGTTTCACCGGCGATAACACCCGCCAAACCGCCTGCCTTTTTACTTTGCATCATTTACCTCGTCCAGCTATAAAAATCGCCCTTTTACGCATTCCATATCGCAATCAAGCACTATTGTAGGGTGGAATCAAGCGAATGAACAATGAGCGCGATAGAGATCCCATGCCCACCATTCCTCTAGTCCGAAAGGCTGTAGGTTGGGTTGAACGGAAACAACCAATAATGCCGATAATTTGAATTAACGCGGTAACGTTCGTTTTGCCTGATGTCTCCCAACCTTGAGTGAAACCCAACTCCATCCGTAAGGTACAATCAAACGGCTGAAATCCTGCCTGCACGCATCCGTAGGGGCGGGGTCACCCCGCCCGCCATACCCCCCCCCCTGGTGACGTCCTAATTTAGATTGACATGAATTACTCCGGATTACTACACTTTTCAACGCGGTAAGAAGGAGAATTCAGATGTCACATCAATTGGGAAATCGTGTCTTCAAGAGGTATAGTCAAGCCTTCAAACAGAAGGTAGTTGGTGAAATTGAATCTGGTGTATTCACTATTCACCAAGCACAGAAACTGTATAGGATTGGTAGTAACAGCACTATCAGGAACTGGATAAAACAGTTGGGTAAGAATCACCTACTATCCCAACGGGTTCGCATTGAAACCACCGAGGAGGTAAATCAACTTAAGCAGCTTATATCTGATAAACAACAACTTGAATCTGCATTGGCAAATGCCCATCTTAAGATTGCCACCCTCGAATCACAGATTGTTCAAGCGGAAAAATTGTTTGGTATTGACATTAAAAAAAAGTGAAACATCCAAGCATTGAAGCGATGTGGCAATCAAAGACTTATACGTATTCACTTGCAACCGTTTGTGCAGCTCATGGTGTTTCTCGACAGGCGTTTTATCAATACCAGAAACATCAGGCGAACGAGCGATTCAAACAAGAAATCGTCCTTCAGTTGGTTTCTCAGGTACGTGCGCGTCAACCCAAAATCGGGGTTCGAAAACTGTATCACCTGCTCAACCCTAAGTTTGAAAAACTGGACTTCCAGCTAGGGAGAGATGCCCTATTCCACTTGCTTAAGGAGCATGGACTCCTCATTGCGTCTCCAAAGCGTGGGCGGAAAACCACTTTTGCGAACCACCGATTTCATCGGTATCCGAACCGGATAGTTAATTTAGTCGTTGACCATATTCACCAAGTTTTCGTTGCAGATATTACTTACCTAGAGACTCTTGATGGCTTTGTGTATCTAGCTCTTATCACAGACCTGTTTTCACGGAAAATCGTTGGATTTGATGTGTCGGACTCCCTGTCTGTCGAAGGTGCCTTGAGAGCTTGCAAAATGGCAATAAAACCGGTCAGAAACCCCGATGCACTGATTCATCATTCTGACAGAGGTATCCAATACTGCTGTAATGCTTACACTGAACTACTTGATTCGCATGGCGTGAAATTGAGTATGACGCAAAACGGCAATGTTTATCAAAACGCCATCGCTGAACGTGTCAACGGCATCTTGAAAATCGACTTCCTCCTAAATCAGACTTTTGGCTCGATACAACATGCCACCGCCAGCGTTAAACAAAGTGTTTCGATATACAACAACGAACGGCCGCATCTTAGTTTGGGCTATCAAACTCCTGAAGCCGTTTATCAGAAAAACTCGAAGCAACTCGCTCTAAATTAACCGTAATCCGTAGATTATCATGTAAACCTATTTTAGGACTTGACACTTATTATTTTTACGCTCTAATCTATTTCCATGAATCAGTTCTAAAGCCACTGTTTCATATACGCCGCCGATTTCGGGAGCTCGACATCGCTCGGTCCGGGGATGGCGCATTCCAACGCCATGTAGTCCCGATAGCCGATGCGATTCAACGCCGCAAATCCGGCAGCGAAATCCGTGTGCCCATATCCCGGTAGTTCGCGCGTGCTGTCCGCTAGATGGACGTGCCTGATGTACTTGCCCGCCGCCTCGATGCTATCCGGAATGTTTCGCTCCTGAAGGCTCATGTGAAAGAAGTCCGCCATAATCGCCACGTTGGGGCTGTCTACCCGCTCGCAGATTTCAACTCCGTCGTTGAGACTCTTGATGAAGTGCGTTTCATAGCGGTTGAGCGGTTCGACCAGTACGATAGACCCGACCTCCTCGGCATAGCCCGCGATATCCTTCAGAATTGCCACGAGAAGTTCGGTTTCCAACTCCTCCGTCGACTTGTACGGGCTTAAGTCACGGATACGCGGCGCCCCAAAAATGGGCACCATAATCAGCCCGACGGCACCGATCTCCGCGCCGATCTTGAGCAGTGATCTGATTCCAGCAATCGCAATCTCCCGCTGCTCGGGATCACTGTCCAAGAGACACCCGCCATAACCGGCGCAGATTGTACTGGCTTTAACGGGATGATTCTCGGTAGCTTTGACTATCTCGTCCCCCCGTTCCTCCAATCCCCTACCCCCAAATTCAATTCCCTCGTAGCCGTATTTCGCCAAGTTGTCAAGTTTCTCTGCCAGTTCCACACCGGGCGCCATCTTCTCTTGGCTTGCAAGTTTCATTCAGTGTCCTCCGTTTGGTAGAACGATATGACAGTATCGCCGTATCGTTCCTGTCGTTTCAATTTTAATTCGTCAGACGCTTCAGGCGCCGCGGATTCTGCCCAACGTTCTCTTCGCCGCTCCACGACGACGTGACCGGAGGGGGACAGCATCTTGCTCATCCCAATCTGTCTAAGGCAGGATCCATAGATGCCTGAATCGTATGGTGGATCGAAGTAGATTAAATCAAATCGGGCGTTGCGCCGAGCGAGTAAAGCCAGTCCCTTGAGCGCATCCAGCTTCACGATATTGACGTGGGGTTCGCCGCTATTCACGCCACAACCCGCAAGATTGGCTCTCAAGACGCGGATGCTATGGGGACTCCGATCAACGAATGTCACGGATTTCGCACCGCGGCTCAATGCTTCAAGCCCGATGTTGCCCGTGCCCGCGCAGAGGTCTAAGAAATTCGAGTCAATGACGCTATCGCCCAAAATGCTAAACACGGACTCCTTCACGCGGTCCGACGTCGGGCGCACCGTGTTCGCTTTGACCGAACTCAAGCGTTTGCCTTTGAACCTTCCGGAAATGATTCTCATCAGATTCGTGATTCGTAAGCATAACCTGAAAGGATATGCGTGTCAATCGGTTTTTCGGCGTGGATTGTGCCGTCACATCGTCGGTGGATTAGCTCGTAGGTTGGGTTGAACGGAATTTCTGAGAGATCGGATGGCTACGAAGTACACCGCCGCAAAGCTATTCCCACTTGGAAGTCTCCAAAACTGTAGTGAAACCCAACACGTCAGCAACTTCAGGAATAAATTGGCATGTCGATTTAGGTCCAGACCGCTCCTGCTGGATTGGCAAATCCAGCAGATCTGTCCGAATGCTCGGCTTGGATTGCCAGATCCAAGCCATGACTTTGACGCGTCGGTTCAAAACGGCGGCGAACCATGTCTGCCATGTCGACCGATGCGGGAATTTCGGAGCGCCTTTTCAAAACCTCAGTTCCGCCGACACAAAATCCGACGTGAACTCGTCTTCATAGATCCTGGCGTAATCGATGCGTCCCCATTTCCAATCGACGCCGATCCCGCCCGTCCAATCACGATCCGAATAACCGGTGCGTAGGAATAGGAACGGCAGGGCTGCCCATTCAATGCCGACATAGATGTCGGGGCCTCCCGAACGCGGCACGGCGATGTCCGAGGCAAACAGCACATGTCGAATTTGGTATGCGGCGCCAAGCGTGATCCAACGAATCCCCCGCGTGTTGGGCAGGTGTCCCGCCAGAAGACCGAGTTTAAGGTTGGCGCGGGGCTTGACGAGGAGAGCAACATCGTACGAGGGGTCCATGCCGAAGAACTGGTAACGGTCGCTCGGGTGTTCGCGCTGGAATTTGAGGTTGGCGCCGCCCGCAAGGTGCGAACTTATCTGGTAAGCAAACCCGTAGTAGTTGAAATCGGGAGTACCCGATTCGACGCCCAGTGCAATCTTGTTTCCCCAGAACAGACCGAACCTGCGGTAGGAATAGCCGATGCCCTTCGGATCGAAGGCGTAATCCGCGCGGTCGCGAAATTTGTTGACGCCAAAGAGTTTTACTCCTGACCACTGAATCAGACCCGCGGGATTCCAGAATCCTCCCGAAGCGTCATCGGCGACAGCGGTAAAGGCATTCCCCATTCCCAAGGCGCGCGCGCCCGTATAGTGCGGACGTGCGTCTTCAAACGGGAATTCGGCGGAGAGGACGAGAGGAGAGGCGAGAAAAAGAACGGCGAGCGTTAATGTAAATCTTAAGAGGTTTGGAGTGCAACCAAGCGAAATAGAGCGGGAATGCGTTTTTGTTATTTCCTCATTGATTAACCTTCCCATGGAACTGCTTAATCTTCGATTTTGAAGGTGTACGGAACGGTTATCCTCTGGGCAACAGTCTCCTCACCCCGTTTGGCAGGGATAAAGTGCGACGCTTTCAAAGCTTGAATGGCGGCTCTGGCGCACCCAAATCCCACCGTGTCCTCCTTGACTACAATATCTTTCGCTTTCCCATCGACGTCAATGGTAGCTTCCAGAACAACCTTTCCCTCTTTCCCGGCGCGCTTCGCCTCGTTCGGATATTCCGGTTCTATCTTCTTAAGCCACAAAAGCGGTGTCGTAACCTCAAGCAGAGGATTGAAAGCGTTGCGGCGAATCTTCTCATAACCCGGAGTAGGGGCCCACCATTCCGATGGATTCGGATTTGGTATCAAACAGCCATCCCGTGGGAAATGGTACTCACCGATATTACAGATTCCCTGTGGGACACTTCGGGAATCTGTTGGTCCTGAGCGGACAATGTCGACGATTGTCGCCTCGGCATCAAGGCGGGTGGGCGAAACGATAAAAATTGCCCCGAGCAATAAGGCGATTAAGTGAATCCCAAGCGCAACTACTACGAAGACACGATTCGGCGTTACAGTCTGATGCTTCCGACTGTCATGCGGCCGTAAGCGGAGGTTGGAAAGTTCCTTCTGCTGGGCAGAGTTCAACGCCATGGATTTTAAAGATTCATCAACCGATCTACCGACTTCAATCGCTCTTTGGCGCCGGATTCGATTCATACGGCGCTGCCGCATGTTTTCCAACCGAGTTGCAGAAATGTTCAGACCGGATTTCATTGCTCCACCTCGTTCAAGCAGTGGGATGTGGCTTCTAAACCGAGGCCGGTCAATTCGGACTCAAGGTGAGATGTGTTTTTCCCGTCTGTTGGCCGTTTCGGCGAACTACTTAATCTTCGATTTTGAAGGTGTATGGAATGGTTATCCTCTGGGCAACGCTCTCCCCACCTCGTTTGGCAGGGTTAAAACGCGACGCTTTCAAAGCCTGTATGGCGGCTCTGGCACATCCAAATCCAACGGTGTCCTCCTTGACCGTAATGTCTTTGACCTTCCCATCCGCGTCAATGGTAGCTTCCAGAACAACCTTTCCCTCCTTCCCTGCGCGCTTCGCCTGGCTCGGGTATTTCGGCTCAGCTCTATAGCGGAAACTGGGCGATCTCAATATCTCCTTGGGCTCGAAGGCATCGCCTCCGGAGGGGTCGACACCGGGAGAAGGATCCACGTCTAGCGGCTCGGTGGTGATCCCCAGATCGTTATTCTCGAATTGTTCCGAGAAAATCTTCATTGGATCGCCGGTAACAACTGTCGGTGGTTTGATAGGCCCAACTCCGCCTAATCCCGCGAGGCCGCCAGTGTTTATGTTGGCATCGGCGACGGGACCTGAATCAATGGCACCAGCCATCCTGGTATCTCCCAAGGTGCTGTCGCCGTCTGAAGTGATGGGACGCACCGGCACCTTCGGTACGGGCAGGACTATTGGTTTAAGCGGCTCGGTAGGCAGTGGTTTAGGTTTTACTATAAGTTCACGGTCACGGGTTTTGCGTTTATCAGGAATGGCTTCAAAAAAGTCGGCGACAAAAGCGTCGTCCTCTACTTGGGCGGTTCTGACGACATAGAACGCCGCTATGAACACGGCGATCCCATGAATCACCAAGGAACCCAATACAGACAGGCGGCTGCGCGCGGCCCCCCGATGCTTCTGGTCATCATGGATGTGCAGTCCATGACCGGAGAGGTCCTTTTTCTGCACCGCACTCAACGCCATGGGCTTCAATGAGACATCAACGGGTTTCCCGACTTCAATCGCTCTTTGACGTTTCATTCGATTCATGCGACGCTGCCGCATGTTTCCGAGATGTTCCGTGGAGTTGCTCCGACCTGATTTCATTGATTCACCTCGTTCAAGCAGTGGGAAGCAGTTTTTCTATACCGAATTATGTCGAGAGGTGTTAGAGGTGAGTTGTGCTTTACACGTGTTTGATGACCTTTCCAACGAGTTATTTAATCTTCAAGTTTGAACTGATACGGGATCGAAATTCTTATAGGGACACTCTCTTCGCCGCGTTTGGCAGGGTTGAACCGCGAAGCCTCCAGAGCCTCTATGGCCGATGTCGCGCATCCAAATCCGACGGTGTCTTCCTTGACTTCAATGTCTTTGGCTTTTCCGTCGATGTCAATGGTTGCCACTAGAACTACCTTTCCCTCTTTCTGGTTGCGGCGGGCGACGCTCGGGTATTTCGGTTCAACCTTCTTGCGCCATTGAGGACGTCTCGTCACCTCTTGGGGTTTGACATCAACACCTTCGGAGAGATCCGGCTCGGGACCCTGATCGATGTCTGGAGGATCGCCAAAGTCACCAAGGGTGGAATCGTCGAATTTCTGTCGAATAATGTCTTCGGGAGTGTCGGTATCAAACTTTGGTTTGACGGGGCCAAGCCTATTTTCAAAACGGGATGTATCAATACCCGATCCTGCGTCAGAAGGACCTATGTCAGGAACATTATCTATCCCCTCCTCGGGCAAATCAAACTCAGCGTCCGATTGCGGCAGTTTCACTACCGGTTTCAGTAAAGGTTGCTTTAGCACCTGCGGTTGCCTAGTGGGTTGCGGTTGAGACTTTACTATAGGTTTACGGTCGGGCGGGTCGCGTTTCTCCAGAACCTTTTCAAGAAATTCGACGCTGACGGCCTCGTCATCTACTTGAGCGGTTCTTACGACGTAGAATGCTGCAATAAACACCATAATCCCGTGAAGCCCCAAGGAAACTAATACGGAAACCCCGCTTCGCTTCGCCTCCTGATGTTTCTGGTCGCCGTGAGCGTGCACGCGCAATCCGGAAAGTTCCTTCTTCTGTACAGAATTCAATGCCATGGCTTTCAGGGAGGTATCGACGGGTTTTCCTGCTTCGATCGCTCGCTGCCGCCTGATTCGCTTCATGCGTCGGTGCCGCATGTTCTCCAAATGTGCTGCGGAATTGTTTTGGCTAGATCCCATTGTTCACTCTTGTTGAATCAGTTATTGGGGTGGAGTGTTTGTGCCAATTTATAAAATATCACCTTAAGTTTAGCACATCTGTAAGTGGATTTCAATCAGAAACTTCCGTAATTTCGGGGATTTTCTACAAAATAACCAAGAAATAACGATGTTTATAGCATTCCATGGCTTGTGGACTGTGTGGGATCAAGCGAGTGGATAGATCAAATGAGCGAATAGCGAATGCGATAGAGATCCCAGCGCGATAGTAAATCCTGCGCGATGGAAATCCCAGGGCGATAGTAAATCCCATGCAGTAGAAATTCTAGAGTATATTACGTGTTGAGGGCGATAGAAGATTCTTATATTTATCCACTCGCTCAATCTTACAAATGTACAACGTCAAGCTTCGGACTTGTGCACTGCAGATTGTAGGGGACGCAGATCTGCGTCCCCTACGCTCACTTGCCATTGCTTTTACTCACCACGGACTACTGCTCTTACCAATTTCGCCTTTTTGTTCATTACTTGATCTATTCGTTCGATTGATTGATAGCGCGCCATTATCCCCGTCGGTATAATTCATTCAGTAAGAAACACCCATTTTTCGCTCTATGACACGTTTTGGAAAAGCGCTCCTTCGTCGAATGGTTTCACTCTGGAGGATCAAGCGACTGAATAGGGAGCGCGATAGTAAATCCTGTACAATGTCGAGTGTTACTTGAGAGCACCCCATTATTCCGCCAGGAAATGACGTGCTACAGATGTTTAACGTCGAGCTTAGGGCTTATGCACTGAAAATTGTAGGGGACGCAGATCTGCGTCCCCAACTTAATCGAAAATGAAAACAGTGTTCCGCGGTTTTTTGTCACCTGCTCCTTTCTTCTTGACGTTTTCAGCGATCTCCGCGCGAGTCGGAGGGCAATACCAGAACCTTCACCGAGCCGTGTTCATCACGTCCATCGGCGACGGCAAACGCCCGTTGAATCTCATCGAGCGGGAAACGGTGGGTGATTAACGGTATCGGGTCGAGTTTGCCGACCGCCATCAGGTCGAGGGCAATCTGAAACTCCCGCTTTCCATCTCGCCGACCGTAACAGAATGACCACATGACGGTCAATTCGCGCCTCCTCGCGTATCGCGTGTCCAGTTCAAGTGCCCCGGTATGTCCTCCGACCATACAGATTTTCCCGCGTATCGCGGCAATCTGTGTCGCTTGCTGGAGCGTCTGCGCCCTTCCGCCGACCGCCTCAAAAACGACATTCGCGCCGCTGCCGTCTGTCCAAGCTCGGACTGCCTCGACCGAGTCAACTGCGTCGACGTTAATCGGGACGATCCCCATCGACTCTTTGGCAAGCTGCAACAGCGCGTCCGGTTTGCCCAAGACGGCAACCGACGCGGCACCGGCCAGTTGTGCCATCTGCGCGAGCGCCAAACCGACGGGACCGCTGCCGATGACCGCCACGCTATCTCCCGGATGCACCGGCGCCAGCGACAAGGCGTGGACGGCAACGGCGTAAACTTCAGCCATTGCTCCCGCCTCGAACGAAACCTTATCGGGTAATTCGTAGACGTTTCCTTCGGGCGCCACCATATACTCGGCGAATCCCCCGCTGAAAACATTACCCAAACGGTTTCCTATGGAACCGCCCACGTGAACAAGTCTTGAACAAAGATTGTAATTGCCGTTTAAACATTCCGGACAATTGTTGCATGGGACTGTCGGCTCGACAGCAACTCGATCACCGATCCGGTGTTGACACACCCCGCTGCCAACCCCTGCCACCTGTCCCGTGAGTTCGTGCCCGCCGGTTGTAGGGGAACGCGGTTTTTCCGGCTGACGGTGGTAACCGTGCAGGTCACTCCCGCAGATGCCGGTTGCTCGGACTTCAACGAGTACCTCGCGCTCCTCCGGCTGCGGTTCCGACACAGTTTCGACGCGAATGTCTTTACCTCCATAAAAACGTGCAGCTCTCATCTGTTCCTCCGGGGTTGATATTGGTCGATGCGGCGGGGCCTTCGGCAACTTGCCCAGATTCATGGAAATTGAAGAGGTTGTAAGATGATGGATCTCTACCGGGATCAACTATCGCACGGGATTATCTATGGGAACTCAATCGCACTGGGACTCTATCGCGTTCCTTATTCAGTCACTTGATCTATCCGCTCCCTTGATCTCGCTTGTTTCATGTCTCTTCGGACTAAAGCGGCGTGACATGCCGGCTTTTCCTATGCTTGAAAGAATGTCATGATAATCATACTCTAATTCATACCTCTTCGCAACGTGGAAAGGTGTTTTTCTATCGGTAGATGGTGGGCAATGCTCACCCTACTCTTTTCCTAAATAAGGAGCGCGAGGGCCAATCCGGATAGAGATCTTCACGCAATAGAGATTCTGTTCATTGCCCTTCCTATGCCTCCAAGGGTTTTACTGACCACTCGCCAGCAACTGAGTGAATAGATCAAGGGAGTGGATAACGACCGCGATAGAGATCCCAAGGCGGTAGAGATCCACTAAACACTGTCCTATCGTTCTTACTCTTGACGGTGGTACCGGTTCGTGATAGTATAATTTCACCATGACGAGAAAAGAGTGGCGAGTCAAATCTCCCGACATTGAGAAGAGTTCAGCTTTGGCGGTGAGGCTTGAAGTGTCCCCACTCCTTGCGCAACTGCTGGTCAATCGCGGCATTGAAACGGTGGAAGCGGCGCAGGCGTATTTGTACCCAACGCTCGCCAATCTGCATGATCCGTTCCTGATGCACGATATGGAGAAGGCTGTTGATCGGATTCACACGGCAAGAGAGAGAGGTGAGCGGATTTGGGTCTACGGCGACTATGATACCGACGGCACCACCGCTGTAGCCGTACTGTTAAGCGTTTTTCGCGCCCTTGATGTGCCCGTTGACTACTACATTCCCGATCGGTTTAGGGAGGGGTATGGGCTAAACCGAGAAGCCGTGAAAGATCTCAAAGCGAAGGGGTGCGATCTTGTCATCACGGTCGATTGCGGGATAACATCGATAAACGAAGTACAACTCGCGAATGACGCCGGAATGGATGTGATCGTCACCGATCACCATCAAGCGCCTCCGGATGCGTTACCCCCCGCACACGCAGTCATTACTCCCAAGACGGTGGACAGCGAGTATCTGCTCGACGGGTTGGCGGGCGTCGGTCTGGCGTTCAAACTCGCTCACGGCTTGATGGGAGGCGGCGAACCTGCGCAACTGCTCATTGATCAACTTGATCTCGTCGTCCTCGGCACCGTCGTCGATATGGCTACGCTGACGGGGGAAAATCGGACGCTAACGAAGCTGGGTCTGACGGAGATAAATCGCCGGAAACGTCCGGGAATTCACGCCCTATGCGAGGTCGCCGGTTTCACCGAGAACAAGCCTATTGTCGGACATACACTCGGATTCGTGCTCGGGCCTCGCATCAATGCTGCCGGACGTATGGATACGGCTTCAAAGGTCGTTGAATTGCTGACGGCGGAATCTTATGAAGCCGCGCTACCGATTGCTCAAGAGTTAGATGCCAACAATACGGAACGACGGGAAGTCGAGGCGAAAATCCATGACCAGGCAGTTGATTTGGTCAAAAAGTCGGTTAATATGGATGAAGCCAAGGGGTTGGTATTGGCTCAAGAGGGTTGGCATCAAGGAGTGGTCGGGATCGTTGCGTCACGCATTATGCAGCGATTCCATCGCCCGGTTTTTCTGTTGGCAATTGATGGCAAGGAAGCGCACGGATCCGGACGCAGTATTGAAGGGCTCAATCTGGCGGACAGTTTGAATGCCGCCACGCATCTGCTGGTCAAACACGGCGGTCACCAAGCTGCCGCAGGGTTGACGATCGAAACGGAAAATATCGAGGAATTCAGGGAGAGTTTCAACGAGTATGCTTCCGAACACCTGTCGGAGGAGGACCTGGTTCCCAAAGTGGATATTGATTTCGAGGCTCAAACATCTTTTCTCACGTTGAACGCGATTCAGGAGTTAAGTCTGCTGGAGCCTTTCGGACAGGACAATCCATCGCCCCAACTGGCAATTCGAGGACTCGTGCTTCAGCGCCCGCCGCTTCGGATGGGCAAAGAGAAACAACACCTGAAATTGTTTGTGACGGATGGACAACACGCGCTAGATGCTGTGGGATGGGGGATGGCAGAATACGAAATCGTGCTGAGGGGGCAGAACGTGTGCGTCGATCTGGCAGGTTCACCTCAAATCAACGAATGGGATGGACGAAGTTCGCCCCAACTATCAATCAGGGACATCCACAAAATCGACCGTCACGAACATCAAGCCGTGTTTCCAACGGAGGATACAGATAGTCCGGTAAAGCTCGTCGATCGGCGGCACGCAGACAAAAAGGCTTATCTATCCAAACTCCTCGAAAAGGAGGAACCTATCGTTTTCTATGTGCGAGATGAAAAAGCCATAGATCGATTCTTGGACTTGATCGGTCCGCAAGGGGAATCTGTAGCTCGGTGTGATGCTGATACGCCGGAGTCGGAGATCGAACGTATGGCGGGCACGCTCGGAGATGGAAAGTTGCTCGCTATTGTCTCAAGTCGGACGTTGTTGGAGGCATCTCGGAGCGCGAAGCATCTCGTGTTTTGTCACCCGGTGTGTACTCCGCTGACGTTTTATAATCGGTGTCAGCCGGCGTTCAAAACCCCGGATACGACCTATATTCATCTGATTTACAGCGCAAAAGATGCCGATTCCATGCACACCTTGCTGTCATGGCAATATCCGGACGAAGAGACGCTGAAGAGGTTGTATCAGACGATTAAATCCTTGGGTTCTCGGAGCGACGCGCCGATCCGTTTGGACGACGTGGTTTCTGCAGCCGGGACGGATTCGATTCTGCCCGATGCGGTTTCTAACGGGATGGGCATCTTCCACGAGTTGAAGTTGATTAAAAGCCGGGAACAATCTTCCGGGAAGGTAGTGCAACTCTTGCCAACACCATCCGAGAAACGCAAGTTACATCAATCACGTACTTACCTGCATGGGGAGCAACTCAAGCAGACGAGCGCAATCTTCTCGGAATTTCAGTTGAAACAATCTGTCCAAGAGATTTGGAAGAGGGTATCGTATGAGTGTCGAAACTCTAGTTGATGACATCGGAGGCTACAATTCCGACGCCGATTTTGACTTTCTGCGCCGAAGTTATGAATTCGCCGAAAAAGCGCACAAAGGGCAGTGGCGCCAATCGGGTGAGCCGTATTTTACCCACTGCGTCGCCACGGCTAACGTCCTTACCGAACTCAAGTTGGATGTTCGCACGATTTGCGCCGGTCTTCTGCACGACGTGATAGAAGACACTCCGGTGACACGCGAGGAACTCACGAGCCTGTTCGGTGAAACCATCGCGCAGTTGGTGCAGGGAGTCAGCAAGATCGGAAGATACAAGTTCAGGGGCGGCGCACAGCAACGGCAGGCGGAGAACTATCTGAAACTGCTCTTGGCTACGGCAGAAGACATTCGGGTGATTCTCATTAAGTTGGCGGACCGCTTACACAATATGGAAACGTTGTCATATTTGCCCTTGCATAGACAGCAGGCGATTTCCAAAGAAACGCTGGAGGTCTATGCCCCGATTGCGCATCGTCTGGGTATTTGGCGCATTATGAGCAGGCTCGAAGATTTGGCGTTTAAGCACCTCTATCCCGCCGAATACAGGGATATTGCCGATTTGCTTGCGGAGAAACTTACCGAGCGCGAAGCGTATGTGGACAAAATGGTAGCAACTATCAAGCGGGAACTCAAGCGATTCGGCATCACAGCGAGTGTCCACGGGCGCACGAAGCACATCTACAGCATCTACCAAAAGATCCACCAGAAGGGAACCCCCTTTGAAGAGATTCGGGATCTGATTGGGATGCGCTTGTTGGTCAATACCGTTCCGGAGTGTTACGCCACTCTTGGAATTTTGCACACGAAGTGGCATCATCTTCCCCAGCGGCTCAGGGATTGGATTGGACCAACGGCTAAGATTAATGGTTACCGCTCCTTGCACACAACCATCTTGGATGGCGGGCGCTCCGTAGAAGTCCAGATTCGCACTCATGAGATGCACAAAGTGGCGGAAGACGGAATTGCCGCACACTGGAGTTACAAGGAGGGGCTGCCGTTAACGGAGGAGGGGCAATCCATTTTTGCGGGGTACAAACAGATGCTGGAGGACATTCAGGAATCCAAAGACCTGCCCCACCAGTTTATCCAGTCGATGAAACGCGAACTGTTCCCGGATGAGGTCTATGTCTTTTCGCCAAAAGGCGACCTGTACGCACTGCCTGCCGGCGCAACACCGATTGACTTCGCGTACAAAATCCATACTGACATCGGGCACAAATGCTCCAGCGCGGAGGTTAACGGCGCACTGCTGTCGCTCAGGTACCGTCTCCAAAACGGCGACCGCGTGAAAATCTTCACCAATCCCAACGGACATCCGAATCGAAACTGGCTGCAGTGGGCAAGAACCGCGCGTGCGCGCAGCAAAATTCGGAACTGGTTCAACGAACAGGACCGGAAACACGCGCTGGAAGTTGGACAGCGCTTGCTGGAGAATGAATTCAGTCGGCACGGTCTTAACCCGAAGGTATACCTCCAATCCTCAAGTCTTCTCGAAGTTGCCACGAAACTGGGGGCAGGCACCACGGACAACCTGTTAATGCAGATTGGCAACGGCAAACAGTTTGCCAACAAGGTCGCGAGTCTGCTAAAACCGGATGCGGACAAACAGGCGGATGGGAGTTACGAAGCCACGAAGGAGCCGATGCCAGCCGTTCAACTTGAAGACGGAATTGATGCGGCGATGGTTCGCATTATGAAATGCTGTACGCCCATTCCCGGCGATACGATTATCGGGTATATTACCCGAGGTCGGGGAATCTCAATCCACAAGGAGGACTGTCTGCGTTTAGCCAATGAACCGGAACGACTCGTCCATGTTGAATGGAAATCCGCCGATCAGGTCACCTATATGGCGCGTATCTCCGTCGAGTGCGAGGATGCACCGGGCATGATTGGGGAGATAGGGATTGCGGTCGCTCAATGCGGGGTTAATATACAAGCGGGGAGTTTCGGCGCCGGCAGCGGCAGGAGGGGAGTAGACGGCAGGGTTTCCAATCTGTTGACGCTTGAGGTAACCGGTGTCGGACAACTTGAAGAGGTAATGGGAAAAATCCTGCTCTTGGATGGGGTGAGGCGGGTGAAACGCGAAGTGTAACTATAGGGATTGTCACGCCGCCTTCGGTGCGCCTGACACAACTTTTACGATTCTTCCGGATCGAATACACTTCGCGCATACACGCACACGCTTGTGACCTACGCGATTTTCGCCGTACTGGACTTCAATGCGCACACGCTGCAAATTGGGGAGCCATCTTCGCTTTGTATGATTGCGAGACTTACTTATCCGGTTGCCAGCCATCGGTTTTTTGCCGCACACATGACAGATACGAGCCACGTCGCCCACCTCCTTTCGCCCTTTCCGAGCTACTATCCGAATTGCGCGCTTAGAATATCATAACGCGCCCGTGAAATGCAAGTTTTTTTGTATTCGGTATGTAGTTTTAACTGTTTTCAGAATTTGCCAAAAGGAAAACGCCGGCAAGTCCGAAATTGACTGGGATGATGTATGGAAAGCGATAGTAAGGCTGATTGCTGTTGCATTCACCGGTTTCGGGTTGTTGACATTACCTACAAAAAATAGTATAATTGCCCACAAATCAGAATACTTGGAGGTAACACAATGGAAGTTTGGTTGCCACCTGCGGCGATCATTACCGTGATTATTGCCTTTAACACGATTATGATCGTGATGTTCAATAAACGTTTTGATGATTTACGTTCTCAAATGGGTCGAGAACATGACACATTAGCTAAGAAAGTCGATGAGATAAATTTAAGGCTTGAGAATCTCAACCAGAATTTTATTGAACATTTGAAATCTCACAACTAGGCTGTAGCTCTCCCCACTAAGTAGCAAGTGGGTCATTATCTAAAATTTGCCGGTAATTCGATCAGGCAAGTCGGGGCCCGCAGTAAAGACTTCGGAGAATAGACTATTCTAACGGCTATCCGACTTTTGGGAATCGACTGGCAATATTTCAAAAACGCTTACGCTCTATAAATAGAAACGCCTTTTACACGGCTATCTATTCGCATAGTATCAGAGTGGCAACACAACCCGCCTTGCCTTCCTTGCACACCTATCCCACCATCACAATTGCTACAGAGTATTCTGGACCTGCGTGGAGACAACCACATGATCCCCTATGATTATTGTAGGAGGAATCAACTGAGTGGATAGCGAAGGATCAAGCGAACGGATAGTGAGTGCGATAGAAATCCCATAGAGAACCCTTCCGATTCCCGATTATGGTAGGAGGGAATTCCAATTCCCGACAGCAAATGAAATCCATCGTTCACATACGGTTGTTCCTCATAATCTATCTGACGACGCTTTTCGCTGGATGCGGCGAAGATACGCCCGTTACACCCGTGGTACCGGTTGAAACTGTCGGGATGATATTCGGCACGATTACCAACGTCCGTACCGGACTCCCGGTGCGCGGCGCGGTTGTCACGATATCCGGGCGTCAGTGGGAATCGGATGCGGAAGGGAAATATAACTTTGCCCAAGTTGATTTTTCGGACGCCGTAACTATCGCGGTCGAGGCGCTGGATTATGCGGATGAAACGCAGACTGTCGCTCTCAATACTGAGAATTTGACGGTGGACATATCTTTGACGCCCCTAACCAATCCGGGTGAGGAGATTCGTAGCTTTCTGGATAAATTCTCGGCGCTTATTGAAACGGTGGACATTGGTAGGCTCTTGGAAATCGAAGATCTGTTCACGGAAGAATATCTCGCATCGGACGATTTGGTCACTCGATTTTTCGGGCTGAACACCGGACTCATTCCGGTTAATCGCAACGCGGTGACGCCGGTTTTTACGGCGCTATTCGAGGAGTTTAATCTCATCCAATTTCAGTTCCGCGACATCGAGATGGACGTTCCCCACCCGCGGCAAGCCTCTGCGAAATTGGGTGTGGACATTATTACGGAGAAGGGAGCGCGCTCGGTTCGGAGAGAGATTGTTACCCGATGTGAACTCTATTTTCGGAAAGCGGAGTCGGGGTGGAAGATTTTTTTCTGGCAGTTTCTTGAAGCGGATGTTCACTTGTAACCTAGCTTCCGCGTCGTTTCGGTAGGAGCGATCTCCGAATCGCGAACTTCCAAGTCGTTTTACCCACCGATGAAATTGGGTTGAACGATCAAATGAGATCAAGCGAGTGATCAAGTGACCGGATAGGATCAATCGAGTGAATAACGAGCGCGATAGAAATCTTCCTGCGATAGAGCTCCCATAGAGATCCCACAGGTATGTAGTAGACAACAATAAATACATGAAAAAACTTCCTATAAGTGACAAAAAATGCCTTTGCTACTGACTTTTCAAACAGGTTCTCAAAGTTTCATTTCACCCAAAACAACTAAAATTCTAGTGAAACCCGACACTTCGATCACATAAAATCCCATATGTCCGACACTTTACGCGAGTCCGAAAGTAGAGCTGTACTCAATTCCCTGGAATCATCCTACTGCCCCCATGCGATACAGGAGGCGCGTGACCGACAGGATGAAATCCTACTTGAGAGATTTCGAGGTCGCCGCTACGCTATAGCCGACGTCGGTTGCGGCACCGGATACCACGGCTCCATCTTTGCCCCGGCGTGCGAACTGTATCACGGCTTTGAGATTTCGGCTCACATTGGCGAAATCGCTCGGGAGAGATGGCGAGAGGATGAGTTAACCAACACGGAGCTATTTCTAGGCGATGCAACTGAAGCGGCGCCTCGGTGCGATTTCTACGATTTGGTCTTCTGCTTGTACTTTACGCCGGGAAATTTCCGAGAACCGTCCACGGACTTGAGTCTTTATACGGACGCCTATCTTAACCGGAACCCGAGTTTTATCGCGATATTCTCGAGATTCTATCAGGCGCTGAAGCCGGGCGGGTTGATGTTCCTGACAATCTACAAGGATGTCCCCGAGGCTGAAGCGGCGCAGATTGAGTTCTATGAACACACCAATCAGCATGTAGTGACGCCGCGCGGGTCGCGATTTGTGGCTACCGCGGAACATTTCTGGTCGGCAAGGTGGACACGGGAAAGCCTCTCGTCCAACCTGAAGGCGTGCGGGATTTCCGAGCGGGACACCACCTGCCACGATCTGAACCACATCGCATGGTTGGTCGAAATTGAAAAGCATAATGCGTAATACGTAAAAAGCGTGCTATACCTAAGAGTTTAGGCAACTTTCAAGAATAAACCTACATTTTAATCTTGGGCAATACCGCTCCTGTTAGATTGGCAAATCCAGCAGATATTTATGTATCCATTTAGCATTGAGTCTTTCGCACCAGAGGATTGCGAGTGGTATGGAAGGGAATCTTCCAACCTTCCACTCTTCCATCCTTCCCCTCCCAATCCCGATAGCTTCGAGAGCTAGACTTTAACACTAAAATTTGCTTAGACGTTAGATAGAAAGGAGAACCGCCATGGCAGGAAAAATGGTGACCGTCGCTACCTTTGACATGCCTACGGAGGCGCACCTGGCAAAGGGATTGCTCGAAGCCAATGGACTGGCGGCTTTTCTCGCCGACGAATTGACCGTTGGAGTGGCGTGGCATCTAAGCAACGCCGTCGGCGGAATTAAACTGCAGGTCGCCGAGAACGATGTCGAACGCGCCGCCGGTATTCTTTCGGCGCGAGAAGAATCGTCAGTAAACGAGGAGGACGAACTTGCGGACCTCCCGGAAGTTGAAGAATCCGAGGCTGAACCCCCTTTATCAACAGCCGGCAAAACTGTTGATCGAGCGGTGCGCGCCGCTTTGCTTGCCTTAATTCTCTTTCCTTTTTTCCCTCTTTATTTCTACTCGCTCTGGCAGCTTGGGCGACTCGCCTTCTCCGGTCAGAAGATCAGTCCAAATAAGCGTTGGAGAATGCGCCTCGCCGTCCTGCTGAATCTGCCGATGCTGGTTTTCTTGGGCGTCGTCGTCCTATGGCTCATGCAAAGATTTTGATGCGCCGGGGTGGTGGTGGAGTTGTAGGGTGGGATCAAGCGATTGAACAATGAGTGCGATAGATATCCCCTGCCCACCATTTTTTACATGAATCTTGACCACCAAAGTCCCTGCGTGGACACTGCAAATCATCAATCGAAAATCGTATCGAGCGGGCAGGAGGAGATCTCCATCGATCAAAGAACATGGACAGTGACTGCGATAGAAAATCCTGCTCCCCAATCAGTCTCTTGATCGGTTTCTTCCTTCCAGCCTTCCATTCTTCCGCCCTTCCAATCCTAATTCTTCCTAATCTCTTTAGTAGGGTGCGCACGGCGCACCAGCCTTTTTTCTTCGTGTAATTGACCTGCGCCTACTCAGAAATATCCTGAAACTGCTCCAACGCCGCCGTCAGATTCGCCACAATCTCTCCCGCCAACTCATCCGGTTCCGGCAGATTCTCCGTATCCTCAAGGCTTTCGTCCCGCAGCCAGAAGATGTCCAAACTCACCTTGTCACGCTGCACCAGTTCATCGTACGAGAACGACTTGAACCGCTCGGTCTCACCCCGATCATGGCGATTGTCGGGATTGTAGCAGGCGATGAAATCCCGGAGAGCGTCGTACCGCATCTGCTTCGTTTTCAGCGTGAACCGCATATTCGTTCGCAGGTCGTATATCCACAGCTTGTCCGTCCACGGGGTTTCGCTGGCGGGCTTGCGGTCAAAGAACAGCACGTTCGCCTTGACACCTTGCGCGTAGAAAATGCCCGTCGGGAGTCGCAGCAGCGTATGTACATCGCATTCGTGCATCAATTTCTTGCGAACCGTCTCCCCCGCGCCGCCTTCAAACAGAACGTTATCCGGCACGACAATCGCCGCCCTGCCGTTGATTTCCAATATGGTCTTGACATGCTGGAGGAAGTTCAGTTGTTTGTTGGATGTGGTCGCCCAAAAATCCTCCCGCTCATAGATAAGCGAGTCTCTCCCAGCCGTTCCCTTTTCGTCCACAATCGTGATGCTGCTTTTCTTCCCGAAGGGCGGATTCGTCAACACCATGTCAAAACGCTTCCCCGTATCCGAAATCAGGCTGTCCCTCGTCTTCACGGGACTCTCATCGCCGCCGACCCCGTGCAGGTGCAGGTTCATCACGCATAGCCGCACCACGCTGTCCACGATGTCGGTACCGTGAAAAGTTTTGAACCTAAGAAACTGCTTCTGTTCCCGGTCGAGCCGATCGCTTTTGGCAGACAGGTAGTCGTGGGCTGCCAGAAAGAAACCACCGGTGCCGCAAGCCGGATCACAGATGGTTTGCATCGGCTCCGGTCGCATGACCTCCACAATCGCTTTGATGAGCGGGCGGGGAGTAAAATACTGCCCCGCGCCGCTCTTCGTATCCTCGGCGTTCTTTTGCAGCAAGCCCTCGTAGATGTCCCCCTTCACATCGGCGTCCAAGCCGCTCCAGGTTTCATCGTTGATGAGTTGAATGATTCGCTTGAGTTTGGCGGGGTCTTGAATCTTGTTTTGAGACTTTCTGAAGATGACGCCCAGCGTGCCGCTCTGCCTGCCCAATTCGTCGAGGAGGTGGCGGTAGTGCGTTTCAAGGGCGTCGCCGTCTCTGTCAGCCAGACTCTCCCAGTCCAGCCCGGCAGGGACGACGGATTCCTTGTTGAATGGCGGTTTGGTCTGCTCGTCCGCCATCTTCAGAAACAGCAGATAGGTCAACTGTTCCACATAATCGCCGTAGCTAATGCCGTCGTCGCGGAGGACGTTGCAGTAATTCCACAGTTTTTGGACGATGGCTGATGAATCGTTTGGCATGTTTGGAATGCGGTCCCTATAGAAAGTTCATTCGGTGGGCATGATTACCAGTTTGCCAACACTTGTCCAGTCTTGCGTTCCAAATAAACAATGACTCACTATACAGTAGCTGCGTAATCTATTGAGGGATCCAACTTGTACCACGTTACCTCAATTGCGAGCGGCTTGAGTTCAGTTCCAATTCTTTTGATATGATTTGATATAAACTTCGTCGGTTGCTGCGAATCTATACACGAAAACAAAACTTTGTTTGGCTTTGCTCTCTTGGCAATGTCAGCCATGGCATCGAAATCCTTTGTCCCAAAAAGGCTCATTGACTGTTTGACTTCACCTATGATGAATTTCCCATCTTGAACGCATGCAATATCTACCTCCGCTACATTTTGCAACCCTTGGGAAGATTTATCCTTCACAACGGAAAATAGGTCGAGATTCGGCGAAAAGAGAAAAGAGGTCTTACTCGCCTCAAGCAGTTGCCCCAAGACCAAAATCTCAGGTGTGATTCCATGCAGTGCATGGGCGGCTTGAATAAGACTGTTCAACCGATAGTGCCAAGTAAGTTCTGGATGAATGGGAAACTGGCTTCTACATCCTTGGCAAGTCAAGTGTTGCCCGATATCGTCTACATGATACCAGTGTACCATTCCACAGGTGGGACACCTAGGCTTTACACCAATCTGGATAATATTCCGCTCGGTTAGTTGCGCTAGTTTGGCCTTAACATTTTCTTGCCTGAAACTGAAGTCTACCATGTTTTCTTGTGATTCGTCTCCGAACGGCAAGATGTACTCTTTTTCCTTCTCCCGCCAGCATTTCGCCTCTTCCATAAACTTATCGAAAGTAAATTCCCTCTGTCTTAAGTCTAGCTTTTTCGATTCATCCACAATGCACGCCGTGAGCGATTTGATTGCAGCCAAGTTTTCATCTGTTAAAGTTCCTTCTCGACGTATCCATTTTTTTACTTTGTTAGCTATGGACCGATGCGTGTGCTGTTCGGCTTGGGCGTTTTTCGACAAGGCATCGAACATTGACCGCCAATACGCATTTCTGAGCACTGTACACGCAGAACTCAAATTGCCGAACAATTCCAATACACCATGCAGGTATTTTCCCTTATCGGATTTCTCTGCTGAGTAGTATGGCGCAGTCGCCAACTGAGTGCGTGGGTCGGATTCATACTCTGGGTAATTAGCGCGGCAAAACAAGGACGCTACTACTGAATCTACATCCGAAAGCCTCAAACGTAACACGTTCTCCCCTATTTGCATAATAACGGAAGGAAAGCCATCCCGTCGAATTCTACTAGGTTTATCAAACATGTCGAACGCCAAATGGTTTCGGTTTGGAAGCCGCCAGTATAGAGACGGCGTGGCTGTCATTCCGATCTCTTCTTGATTCGAGTACCTATCAGAAATAAACTCAATATAGAAGTCAGCCATCCAGTGCCCATTTGCATCGCGTGGTGCAATTCCTTTGGGTTCGACTAATTCAAGAATCTCTTCGCTGCCTTGAGTTCTGTGAATGTCCATACCTTCGCCGATATGCGTGAAAAAAGAATTTTCGGCACGGAAGTTCGGTATTTGAGGTTCTTGAACGCGTTCCACTAAAGTCGACGCCCGTAGGTTTTCGCTGAACCTTTCAGCAATATCGTGTAGTTCTCGTTCTTCGGTGCTGTAACTGACAAACCGCAGTTTTTCAGGGTTGTCACCGCGTAGAAATGTTACTCTGCGGAACCAGGCACATAGTGCTTCTTGCATATTTGGATCGTTTGCCAATTCCGTGGGCAACCAAATGTGGTTGATACCCCTTCGCTTCCGTCTCCCTACTAACAAGGGGCAATTCCAAGAATAGACAATATCTTGTATAGTGTTTCCTATAACAACATCGAAGTGGTTATTTGAGGGAGCAATGACATCTCGTTCTGTGTTAGGTAAGGTGCATACCTGGTCGTAAAATACGACATCTCTAGATTGAGCAAGTTCCAACAGAGTGTCCGCCAAGCTTTTCCGATCAATGACTAAGAATACCCTATTGTTAACTCCACTGAGCGGCCCATTGAAACTCTGCGTATCAGGAAGAATCATCAATCCAAAACTTGCGCGCGAAATATAATGTATTTGTCTATACTCTCTGTCTATAATCGCCCAAACTTCCGGTTGCTTTTTTGATCCTTTTACAAATGCTTCCTCAGAAAACGGTATACCGCCTTTCTTGAACGCTGTACGAATTTCTTGAGGTACCTCTCCGGCAGTAATATTGCTCTCAAGCGTTTTAGGAATAACGAAGTTTTCTTGGTAAGATATCACGGAGGGTTTATATGTTCCGAAATTGCGAAGAATAAAACGCCTCCCAATGTCATCAGACATTTCTTCCAAATTGAAAATCCCGAGCATTGGATCTTCATGCCATAATCCCTGATACCATGTCTCAAACATAAGGGTGTTCAATGAATTGAAGTTAATACCTGCAGGTTCACAGCTTGCGCTAATCTGCGTACTTAGGGTTGACTGTTCATCTTCACGAAATGGTTCAATTGTCAAAGGAGACAGAAAATTCTCAAATCTTTCGATAAGTTCAGTGTCGAGAGGGACTAGCGGCTTAATGACATCAGGATCGATATCACGTAGGAATTGCCACCATTTAGGGACTATGTCGTGCCCGTCGGTCAAAATTATCGGGTTGAAACGCCCACCCCATAGAGATCGATTATAGTCAAAGATTTGATCTATCTCCTCCAGGCTGGTAGATGCCGGATCCACTAGGAATGCAATCCGCATGGGGCGTTTATCTATGTAAATGGAATATGGACGGGTGGACATGATGAAGTTTTAGATTGTTCCAAATGAGGTTTTTTCAATAACGAAATTGACTGATTCTGAATCTAACAAATTTGCATGGCCTGAGCGTCCGATTTCTTTAGGCTCACAGATACCTATCATTGAAAGAGAATCTTCAATGTTGTAATGAAACCCTCCAATAAAACGGCATCTGACAACGAGCAAATTCCGTCGAATTCACACTTGTTGTTGAAAAACGCACCGTAAATGACAAGATTGTCACCGTATAAACTCATCGTCGCGATGCCACTTCCCGGTCGCCATTCTAACCCGATTCCCCCGTCTTCGGCCCACATCATGTCGGGCAATGGGAGGTGTTGCTGCAACTGTTTCAGCAAACACAGTGTTTCGTCGTACGCCGATTCCGGGACAACTCTCACATTGTCAGCCACTGCACAAGTTTCTTCTACTTCCTCGCGGATATCCGCCAGTTCTCGCTGGGCATCTTCCAGCGAGAAGAGGTTAGTGCCCAGCACTTTCTGTGTTTGCTCCATATCTTCTTGCCTCTTATGTAGGGGGAGTTTGATAGATAAATCCCTCTGTTTATTAGTGTCTTGAAATGCACTACGATTTCTCTACCCTGATGCGTTCAAGCAGGACGCTGGCAGGCTCATCGTTTGGATCCTGCGGCACCAATCCCCCGGAGAAGGCTTTTCTGAGAATCGACTGACGCAACTGCTCGGCGCGTTTCAGTTCCATCGTGACCGTTTTTTCCACTTCACCGGCGGCGGAGAGACGACGCTCGATTTCTAGGACAACAGCTTGTTGTTCAACAAGTGGTGGAAGTGGGATAAGAACCTTCCTCATGTAATCGGTTGGCACTCTCAATAAACCGACGGCGCTAGTCATCGCTCTTTTTGCGTCTTGTCTGAATTTCTGTTGCGTAAGATAGAAGAAAAAGAATTGCGCTGAATGCTCCTCAGGTAACCGAATCACATGGAATTCGGTCGATCCGAAACCAATTCCATTTTTCAACCCATAGGCAATGGCTATCTTCCCATTTTCCATACATGGTGTTACCTTCGCAAAAAGAATATCTCCATCTCGAAATGGTGTGTAACTTTTTCTTTTAACGTCTGAAAACCGTTTCGTTTCAGACAAGTCTATCTTTCCGCTAAGCTCTTCGACGTTTTTCATCGGAAGAAACGTGATTTCTAGATTGTCGTCAATGCTTTGTTTATCAATTCTCGGATTGAGTTTGCTCACGTCTTCCAACGTCGTCCACACCCACCCATTGGGCAAATCACTCGCTTTGGGGGCAGCAGGCTCAATCGCGTCCTGATGCTCCGCCCGCCAGGCTTCTGTTAGCTTTCCCTCAAAGGCGGCTTTCAGCACGGATTGGCGATACCGTTTGAGTTGGGCACCCACCTTGTGGAGGGCATCAATGCCGGCGTCAAGCTTCGTGAAGCGTTCTTCGATTTTGGCGACGATACGGTGTTGTTCGGGGAAAGGAGGTAAGGGGATGGGAATCTGTCTCATGTAATGAGTTGGAACCCTCAATAGACCGACTGCGCTAGTCATTGCCCGCTGTGCTTCCTGCCTAAATTTCTGTTGTATAAGATAGAAGAAAAAAAATGGAGTTGATAGTTTTTCCAGCAACCGAATCACATGAAATTCGGTCGATCCGAAACCAATTCCGTTTTTCAAGCCATGGGCAATGGCTATCTTCCCATTTTCCATACATGGTGTTACCTTCGCAAAAAGAATATCTCCGTCTCGAAATGGTGTGTAGCTTTTCCTTTTAACTTCTGAAAACCGTTTCGTTTCAGACAAGTCTATCTTTCCGCTAAGCTCTTCAACGTTTTTCATCGGAAGAAACGTGACTTCTAAATTGTCGCCAATGCTTTGTTTATCAATTCTTGGATTGATTTTGCTTATTTCTTCCAACGTTGTCCACACCCACCCTTTTGGAAGATTACCATTACTCATATAAACCACGGCGTATCCTCCAGAACCCGATGAAGTTCAAATTTTCCACTTCGCTCCGTGAATGCCGAAGCGAATCTGGCAATGTCGCGAGCGTATTTTATGGTGATGGGTGTGCCGCAAAATGAACGCGTTGACGCCCAATTTAACTTGGTCAGATAAATCAACTGTTTGGCAATAACTTTCAGATTTGGCGGATTCGACGCATCAAAGGGTTTCGTCCACACATTAACTTCAAGCGCGCGCGGGGTGCCAAGCGCTCGTTGATACGTGTTGTATCCCGTTGTTGACAAATAGAATTGATTGGGCGATCCGACTACGTATGTGCCTCGCGGCAGGCTTCCATCCGTTTGCGGTGATGGGTCGTAAAAGCGAACGCCGTGCGAACTATTTATCCAGACAAACGTGTATTTTCCCTTGGGGCGGACCGATCTGGCGGCTTCAACAATTGTCCTTCTATCTTCCGTCGAGAACTTCGCCGAGTAATGGAAATGTATTGACGAAGATTCTCTGAGGTCCAACTTCTTCAAAGTGGATCGCACAAGCTTCTTGAAGTAGGCGTGTCTTTCGTCGTAACTGAACGTCTCGGTGTTTCCTTGATAAAACATCCAGTGCCCATACTTGTTGAAAACATTTGCAAACGCCATGCAGCGCGGAATCTCTCTGTCGCGATGTTGCGTATAAGATAGTCCCACGAAGAAATCGGCGTCTGGAAGAGCGTCAGGCAGAACCCAAGGAACGACACCGCATTTCGCCGTAATATTTAGCGCTAGGTTCAAATCTTTCCAATCGGGATTTTTGAGGGTTGGCGTATTGACCATCTGAACCGGCACTCCCTTGGAGAGCAAGAACTCCTTAATTGCGTAGTACGGGGAGTCGAGATCTGTTATTGGAAACAGTTCCTCTGGCACATAAACTAGGAATAAAGGTGACAACTCCTTGTTTCCTTCCCAACTGGGGTGTTCGTCTAGTAACCTGTGACATTCCGTTTCATATTCTTCAAAAGGCGCTGTAACTACGCTCTGATAGGTTAATTTGGATCTGAAAGTCCGTTCAGTCCCTCGGTATTTGTACTTTCCTCTTTGTATTCTGGTGATAAGTTCCTGCATCTCTCCACGCAGATCAGGGGTGCATATCGGAATCAACTCTATATCTCTAGGCTCAACCTCATAAGAACTGTACTTAACCAATCCGTCCAAGATCGTTGCTTCCTCATTTCCTTTGTAAAATTTGACCGTTGGTTCACCGAATTCATGAAACGCGGACAACGGTTGAATTTCCTGCGATGGTGAATCTGAGGCGACGCTCTTTAGATGGGCAGGCGTTTTGACAAGGGAAAAAGTCAAATTGCCCACCTTAATGGGAAAAACCTTGTTTGCCAAATATCGGGCAATTTTGAGTGTTTTCTCAGCCCGACTCTTCGCCGCGTTCCTCTGTGAAGTTAACGCATATTCCTTTATCTTCTGATCCAAGTTATGAGAGACGTTTCGGCTTTTTAAAATCTCCTTAATTGCGGCTTGCCCTAGCGACGGAATCACTTCATTATTGGGCAGATCGACTTCGGCATCCAAATCGCTCAGCGCCACCTTAGTGGTTTCCAAGTCAATTCCGAGAATAGTTCCGCGCTCCCACTCGCCGGAGTAGTTAGCCACCGCGCGTTTCTCAATTAACTGATCAGGGTTTATGTATCTCAGCAACTCATTCACTCGCGCGACGTTCTTGACTTCGATTCTGTAGTCAACGCATAAGTAGAGAGTCTCCGCGTATTGCCGAACTTGAAATTCGTATGCGGCGTATATCCTGGCGGTCTTCTCAATTTCAGGGGAGAGCGGCAAGGAATTGTGCCTCTCATGGGCGACAATCCTGCCGAAGGAAAAATAGTCGATATACCAGCCTTGGCCCAGCAGGGCGTCTTTAATCGCCGTAAGGATGTTTCCGCGACGCTCGCTAAATTCGCCGCGTGACATGCGCTGATTTGACTGTTCAAGCGGAAAAAGGTTGGTGTATTCTTTGGTTTCACCAACAACCTCTAAAGCGTATTTTTCGAGCCTTTCATCAATTTTGTTCTCCAGTGTTACCGAAGTAGAACTGTCTGTTTGGTAATGCGGAGCAGGTAGTTTCATTTTTTCCATCTCTTCACGCATTCTTCGGGTGCCTTCGCTCAACGCCCTTACAAATTTCAAAAGGCGCATCCAGTCGGCAATTTTCTGATTGCGGGGTACGGAATCAAGCCGCCTCTCATGAAGACTGAAACTATCTGGAACTTGTTGAGGGATATTTCCAGGATTCTTCACTACCAAGCGATCTCTGTACGCGATACAGTGGGTCGGTGTGGTAACCCCATAATCTCTATGAGTAATTGCATTTACGAGTGCTTCATCTATAGCTATGAAGGGATACTCCGATTCATCAATGAATCCACCACTAGGACTCCGTTTTGAGAAGGCCCGGAAAAGGGCAGAATCTTTTAGAAATGTCCGAAGATTACGAATGATGTTTGGAAGTGCTCCGTCAAAGTCCTTATCCAACGTAGTCTTTCCACGGTCGCTCAACTCCTCAATGGATACATCATAGCGCAACATCCGAACAAATGCGCCGCCAAAGCGTTTGCGCGGATTTGAGACAAAAAACAGATAACCCGCATTCGTGAAGGCGTATTTGCCGTTTTCTTTAATGAGCGCGCCCGCTTGGAACAGAACCTCTTCAGTTGTGTAATCGTATTGTGAATCTCTGGTTTCGAGAAAAGCCTTTTTGAACTCCTCAACGACGCCCGTGTCGAGTTCATCCGCATCATAAGGGCAACAGTAGGACAACTCAAAGTCAACTATCCCCTTATCTCGTTTAAGCTGTTCACGATCTTGTTCAGTTAAAGGAAGACATTGGGGCCCATCTCGCTTCCAAGCCTTCGGAAACGCATCAGTCGTTTCGCATATTGCATTTGATGTCCAAGGCGTATATAGCAGGTATATTTTGTCATCTTCTCCCTGCACGTTTTGACACTGAAATTCTTTTGTTTGTGTGCTATGACCTTTTAATCCTCCTTCTTTTGCTTGAAGAATTCCATTGCGATTCTCTTCCTGAACATGATTCCAGCCAATAATTGTTCCATCATCAGCTATTCCGAGGACGAGCAATCCGCCATCCCGGTTGGAGTTTGCAAATCCTGAAATGGTCTTGATAATCTTCTTTTTGATGTTGTCTCTCTGGGTATTACAATCATCCCTTACTTCCTTCCGGTCAAAAAACTGTCCCTCAAAATTGCCCGATTGTAGGTACTTTAAGAATTGTTTCGGATTGTCAAAAACTTCTCTAGGCGTTGGCATCTTTACCTCCATGAACGCGTAGATTCATGCGACCAGTACCTCTTGTCTCTTCTTCAATATGCTCAAGAATGATGTAACTGATGTCCTTGGGTTGCATTCAGCGGACTTTTTTCTGCCATGGCGCTATGCTTTTGTGTGTTCCTTGATTTTGTTCGTTCTGTCATAATTACATTGAATACCTCGTCCGCAACGAACAAACGATTTCGCCGCCCGCCGGTTATTTCCGAAAGTATGCACTTTTCAACAAGGTAATCCACCCCCCGTTTAACAGTGGGAAACGGCATTCCCCACGTCTTTGATAACTCCGAGATTGAGATGATGGGACTTGCAAATAGGCAATCTAGCAAGCGGTTCACAGTTTTTGGTACCCTTCGGCCTATTGCAACTTTTCTGTATTGCTTCTGTAGGTCAAGCAATTCTTGAATTGTCGCAAGAACGTCCTCTGACTGCTGGCGCACCCCGTTTAAGAAAAACGTGAGCCACGCTTTCCAGTCCCCCTTTTGGCTTACATTCAACAGCAGTCTGTAATATTCGCCTCTATACTCCTCAAAAAAATCGGAGAGATAAAGTAATGGTTGGGATAACAACTTCTTTTCCAATAGCATAAACGTGATTAAAAGCCTGCCAATTCGTCCGTTGCCGTCAAGGAATGGGTGAATCGCCTCAAACTGATAATGAATCAAAGCGCATTGAATTAATGCAGGCTCTCTTGCGTCGGAATTGATGTATTTTTCCAAGTCCGAAAAACATTCGTTCATCTCGTGCAATGGTGGAGGGACGTAGGTGGCATCCATCAGCGAACACCCGGGGCTTCCAATCCAGTTCTGGCTCCTCCGCATATCCCCCGGCGTCGCATAGTCGCCTCGCACATCCTCCATGAGGATTCCGTGTATTTCACAGATTAGCCGAGAACTAATTGGCAGATTCTCCAAACGCTTGATTCCATGTTCCATGGCTCTAACGTAATTTATTATCTCTTTTACATCGGACATAGGGGACGGCTCCGACTCATTCGCCTCAAACAGAAAGAGATCATCCAAGCCGGACTGAGTGTTTTCTATTCTCGAACTGGTTACGGCTTCGCGCCGAATAAGCAACGGTCCGATCAACCGATGCACCTCAGGAAGCAATTGCCCTGCACCCGATAACTCGCCCAATTTGCTTTCTGCTTGAGATAGCAGACGAACCAACTCCCAATCCACATCAATCTTCGGCGGAAGCGGATTCGGCACGAAAGCCCAATAGGCGGGCTGGCTTATCGTACGAACACATCTACCAGCGGTCGAATTTGTAAAGTCTTCTGGGTACATTACTCTACCATCTTACGTTAATATAATACATCAGTAATTACGTTTTGTCAAATTATTTTTCGATTACGTTAATAGGTTGTGATTATGTTAACGTTTTTCGAGATTTTTCCAAATCACTCTATCAAATTCAGACATGAACGCATACGCTGGGAGTTGCGTTTCCACCCGTGAAGTTAGCTTTAGCTCGACTTTGTACACATGTAGGGTGAGCACCGCTCACCAGCCTCTAAAAGCTCCAGAGGGGATCAAGTGAGTGAATAACGAACGATCAACTGAACGGATAGTGAAGGCGATAGCTAATCCTGATAGAGCTCCCACAAGTATACAGTGTCGGCTATTTTTCAAACAACCTCCAAGGTAGAGTCAATATGAGACTTGGAACCGTCTTGAGTGACCCCTGCGGTTTCATACCAAAATTTCATAACTACGCTTTTCTGGCACCAATGTCGAAACTGTGAAAAAGCTAGTCATAGCAAGGATTCTCGTCCTCTTCTCGTGTCTACTGAAAACCCCGATTTGGTATGAAAAGTATGAAGTTCCCAAGATTGCCGAATGACGATTTTTTGAATCGCAATCAGGGGTTTCAAGCAGATTCTTACGCCGCCAGACGTTCGTTCAGTTCCGCCAGGATTCCGGTCAACTCCTCGCCAAACAACTGATGCGCCTTAATTGCCCCACCCTTCGCCTTAAACGGTATATCCTCAAAATCTTCCAGTTGAATATCTAGCGACGTGGCGATATGGTCTTTAATCATCTCCAGCCACGCCATCTGTTCCTCCGAATACCCCCTTCCCTGCTCGGCGAGCCATCTCCGAAACCGTCGATTTACGGATTCTCTGTAGGGTTCAAGCGTTTCCGTCTCATCAATCGCAAAACGCACCAAGGAGATGATGTCGGTCAATAGCTTTTGCGCTCCTGCTCCTCTGACCCTCGATTGTTCCAACTGCTGGTAAGCCTGCCATAGTTTTTCTTGCGTGAGTTGGTACGGCGGTCTTTCGATGGCATCGGCGAGTTCCTTAACCTGTCGATACGTGAGATGACGCTGTCCGTAAGGTCTGCTGTAGATAAGTTGAATGGCTGTCAACTCGTCCCTGTTGTCTTCGATAAACTGCTTGAAGCCTTGAACGACCTGCTTTGCCCGCTCCCTAGCCGCTTCGTCAAATTCCGAGGAGATGACGCTGTCTTGGCTCACGATGTCTATCGTCTGCTCGTGTTGCCTTCTCAGTTCAACGAGGGTGTTCCGCAAGTCGGGATTATCGAAAGGTTTGCACGCCTCGGTAACGAGTTCTTCCAGCCGTTCCCGAATCAGCTCCGGTGTCAGGTCTTCCTCGGTCGATTCCGTCAATAAAAGAGGTTGCCCGTCCTCAGGCCGTCCGTCCGGATTGGTGGACTGAAATAGGTTGTTAATCATTTCGCGCAGGGAGACACCTCCCGAGACTTCGGCAATCCGGTGCCGCGCGCCATCTTCGATCTGGCGGTCAAGACGCGCCAGCCTGCTCGCCAACGTCGTCAGGGTATCGGCATCTCGGACTCCGAGCGCAACGGATTCAAGCAGCTTCTCAAGCGGCACACTGCGCTTTCGTTCAAACGGTCGGGAATCGGTTTTGTCATTCTCGCAAACGCCGACCGCATCGACAATCACAAAGTGGGTTTTGTGTGAGGTGTCGGGCGTGACCGCCCGCAGGTCGGTTGACGATATTGTGCGGGTGCCTCTGCCCTTCATCTGCTCAAAGTAGACCGGCGATCTGATGTTTCGCATGAAGATAATGCACTCCAGCGGCTTGATGTCCGTGCCGGTAGCCACCATGTCTACCGTAACCGCGATGCGTGGGTCGTATGAATTTCGAAAGCTGGCGAGAAGGACTTCCGGTCTCTCGCCGGTTGTTTGGTAGGTAATCTTCTTGCAAAAGTCGTTGCCCCGCGCGAATTCTTCGCGGACGATGCGCATGATGTCCTCGGCGTGCGAGTCGTCTTTGGCGAAGATAAGCGTTTTGGGCACATCGGTTCTTACGGGAAAAATCTCCGTAAACAGATTGTCCCGAAACGCTTGGATCACAGTGCGAATCTGGTCGGGGGCAACCACGGCGCGGTCTAGCTGATTCGCGCCGTACTCCAGGTCCTCGTCAAGCTGTTCCAATCGGGTTGCGCGGGTACGTCTGTCCCGTCTGTCGACGTAATGTCCGGCTTTGACGCCGCCGCCTTCCTCCGTAATCTCCGTCTTAATGCGGTACACCTCATACCCGACGTTGACGCCATCGGTGACGGCTCGTTCGTGGCTGTATTCCGTGACCAAATTCCGGTTGAAGAATCCCAGCGTCTGCTTAGACGGCGTGGCGGTGAGACCAACGATAAAGGCGTCAAAGTATTCCAGCACCGGCCGCCAGCGGTTGTAGATTGAGCGGTGACATTCGTCGGTGATGATGAAATCAAAGGTCGAGATGGGGATGTCGGGGTTGTATTCCACCTCGGCAGCGTCTTGACTCGGGGTTCCAAGATCGTACAACGAACTCTCTTCGATCTGCTCATCCACATCCGGTTCCCCTTTCAGCATCGAATACAGCCGCTGGATTGTAGTGATGCAGACCTTACTCACTCGATCAATCCTGTTCGTCGCGAGATGTTGCACGTTGTAGAGTTCGGTGAATTTCCTGCCGTCATCCGGCGTGGTGTACTGCTGAAATTCTTTGAGGGTCTGCCGTCCGAGGTTGCTGCGATCGACGAGAAACAGTATCCTGTTGGCTCTTGCGAACTTGACGAGCCGATAGGCAAAGCTCACGGCGGTGTAAGTTTTCCCGCTGCCGGTTGCCATCTGGATTAACGCGCGAGGGTGGTTGTCTGCGAACGACCGCTCCAAACTCTCAATGGCTTCGATCTGGCAGTTTCGCAGCCCATCCTTGTTCAGTTCCGGCAAGTCCCGGAGGTTTTCTCGCAACGTCCTCTGTTGTGTGACCCACAGTGCCAAGGTTTCCGGTTTGTGGAAAGCGAAAACACGGCGGGAGCGTGAGTCCGGATCGCGCAAATCACGGAAAAAGGTTTCAATTCCCGTGCTTTCGTAGCCAAACGGCAAAGGGTCTTGATGGCATGGAAGGTTCGCCGGGATCCCGGTGAGGTATCGCTCGGTTTGTTCGGAGACGCCGCCGAGGGTAGTGCCTTCCGGTTTGGCTTCGATTACCCCGACCGCTTTTCGGTCGATGAATAGCAGGTAGTCGGTGGGACCGGACGCCATCTGAAACTCGCGTACCGCCACGCCCTGCGATGCACCGAGGTTCATACCTTCGCGGTCCTGAATCGTCCAGCCTGCTGCCGTCAGCAGTTGGTCGATGTTTTGCCGTGCTATTTGTTCAGGTCTCATGTGTTCGTTATCTGCGGAAAGGTGAAGTTATCGTTCGTTGTCGGACGCATAAACTCATGACTTTGTAGCTTATTTTACCTGAACCTACGCATGGAGTCAAACATAGCCTTCTACAACTCTAGGGCAAACGCACCTGTTGGTGGAAACTCGGTGTTCCCTCCCCTCTTCCGATACGAAGCGCTGAATTTACAGAAATCGCTTGCCTAAGTCGGGGGATAGGGCTATAATGTTTTTCATGCCGCCGGAGCATAGCTGCGACGCTTGCCTTCAATCATACTTGAATCCGGAATAATTTAATCCCGAAATCACGGTAAGGAAACGACATCATGCCCAAAATGACAGGAGCAAAGTTCCTCGCAGACACCGTCCACGGATATGGGATTACCCATGTCTTCTTTATGCCCTATATCGGTCCGCGCGCGTTGATGGAAATGGAGAAGTTAGGGATTAAGCGCGTTCAAACCCACGGAGAGAAGGGTGCGGCATACATGGCTGACGCTTATGCCCGTGTAAAGCGCGCTCCGAGTCTCTGTATGGCACAGTCCGTGGGCGCCGTCAATCTCGCCGCCGGGCTGCAGGACGCCTATCTGGCGTGCTCTCCGGTCATCGCCATCACGGGTCGCGAGAACCAGATTAGCCAGCTGCGCCACGCTTATCAGGAAGTAAATCACGCGAACCCTTTCTCCGCGGTCACGAAATACAGCGCTCTCGTCAACACAACGGAGCAACTCCCGATTTACTTGCGGCAAGCGTTCCGGTCAGCCACCTCGGGTACTCCCGGACCGACGCATCTAGATCTGGAAGGACTCGCCGGGCAGGTGGTTATAGATGAAGAGGCGGACTTGGAGGTTGTAGTCGAGGATATGTTCGCTCAGCTCCCGCCCTGCAGACCGGAGGCGGAGGTGGAAAAGGTGACGGCGGCGCTTCAGCTTCTGGACGAAGCGGCGCGGCCGGTCATCGTAGCGGGCGGCGGCGTGACCGCATCGGACGCCCGAGACGAACTCATCGCATTCGCCGAAAAATTGTCCATCCCGGTCGCCACGGCGCTAAATGCCAAAGCGATGTTCCCCGCAGATCACCCGTTGGCGGTGGGTGTGCCCGGTTCCTACTCTCGCGAGTGCGCCAACCGAGTTTTATGCGAAACCGACCTCGTGTTCTTCATCGGGAGCCACACCGGCGGGCAAGTGACCAACGGTTATACCATTCCGCCTCAAGGAACGCCCGCAATTCAGCTTGATATCAACGCGGAGGAGCTGGGACGCAACTATCCGATCAAGGTCGGGCTCCAGGGCGATGTGAGGGATTCGCTGCGCCGAATGATTGATCGCTCGGAGACGAGTGAACCGCTAACCGCATGGGTGAGCCGAGTACAGGAGTTGGTACGGGAATGGAAAGCGAGTGTCAGCGGCGAAGTCAATTCCGAGGTGTTGCCAATGCGTCCGGAACGCCTGTGCCGCGAACTCAGCGATTATCTTCCGTCCGACGCGATTCTCGTCTCCGATACGGGGCACTCGGGAGTTTGGACGGGCACCATGCTCGACCTCAAACACGCCGACCAGTCCTACATCCGTTGTTCGGGATCGCTGGGATGGGGATTGCCCGCCGCAATGGGCGCCAAGTGCGCCGCGCCGGATAGACCGGTGCTTTGCTTTACCGGAGACGGCGGAATCTGGTATCACATATCGGATTTGGAGACCGCCGTAAGATGCGAGATCAATGCAGTTATTCTCGTCAACAATAATCATTCGCTCAATCAGGAACAGGGAGGTGTCGAGGCCGTCTACGGCGGACGGACGGCTGGTTCGGACGAGCTGTGGCTCTTCCCTGATACCGATTTTGCCAAGATTGCCGAATCGATGGGCTGTTTTGGAGTCACTGTCGACAAGCCGAGCGAGCTTGCCGGAGCGCTGGATCAGGCGTTTGCCGCGGGCAAACCGGCTGTCGTTGATGTGAAGACACACGTTGAAGGGATCGCACCGCGAGCGTGGACGCCGTAACTTAATACGTGCTGCGTAATTCGTAAGAATTGCAATCGTAGGGGAGTTTGTCCCCAATTTCTACTCTACCAACCGGCTGCAGGAACACGATCTCCGAATCGCGACCTCTTGTGGCTGTGTATGACCTAACGGAGTTCCATTATGCGCGACTACCCGTATCCAAGGGGGGACGCCGTCAGAAGCATTGTACTCGGGATAATTTTCAGCATTCTGACGTGCGGGATTTACACCCTGTATTGGCAATACAAACAGATGGAAACGCTCAATTCTTGGCTGCATCGGAATGAATATAGTTTTTGGCTATGGCTTTTCCTCAGCATATTGACCTGCGGCATCTTCGGCTTATACTACGAATACAAAATGGCGAACGGAATCAACGAGATCCAGGAAAACAACGGTTGGCGCGTCTCCGACAGTTTAGCGGTTATCTGTGTTTTACTCGCTTTATTCGGTGTCGGTATCGCGTCTCTGGCAATCCAGCAATTTGAAATCCACAAATTCTACGGTGAGCACTCTGACATGTAATCACGTACATCTTGCGCGAGTTTTCCTGATTGGGCTTGCCCTTGTCAGCCTCTACACGGGGTGGTCGGGGCTACGGCTGAGCGAACTCACACTGATTCCGTGCCCATTCCGTCTGGTCACCGATACATCGTGTCCGGGCTGCGGTATGACTCGCGCATGTGTTTCTCTCGCACAAGGTAGGTTCGGCGCGGCTTGGGACTATCATCCGTTTTCGTATTTTATTGTCCCGTTAGCCATCGGCACCCTATGCTTTCCGAGAAAACTCCCTGAGGCTTGGCGGAGAATCCGCGCTCCCATCCGAAATTGCCTTGGGGGATTTGTGCTGGCTTTGGTCTTGGGGCTTTGGATTTGTCGCTTGATGATTTTCTGATTGGGACTTGCGCAGTTAAATACCCAAAAATTCGCGGTAGGAGCGATCTCCGAATCGCGACTCCCCATCCGGTGAAAGTTTTTGTAGAGTGGGTGCTGGAACTCCAATTCCAGTGCGATGCTGCCGCGGCACGTAGGTTGGGTTGAACGAAATAAGCGGAACCTATCAATCATTAGGCTTGGATTTTGGGAGTTAATGTTGATTGAATTCTCAAACAGATAGTGAAACCCAACAATTGATCGTATTTTGGATTGAGTTGGGTTTCACTCTATCGTTACGTACAAGAGACGTTTTTGAAGGGCTGAATCCCTCGTGCCGCAGGTAGGGACACGTGTTTCTTCGTTCAACCCAACCTACGTGCACTCACGGAACGCAGATCTGCGTTCCGTGAGTGCACGTTTGCGTTAATACTATTCTGAGAACATAGAGTCACATCATGAGTGAAGCAGGATCCTCACCGATTACCGCGCCAGGTTGGACTGCAAAACCCAAGGATGGCGTTTCGATTATCGATTGCGACGTGCACCACAACTTTCGAGATCCTCGCCAACTGTTGCCATACCTGTCGACATTCTATCAGGAACACCTCCTGGATCAGGGTCTGCATCTTGGCACTTATTCCAACGTCCCGATTCGGCGCGTTCGCACTGATCTGAAGGGACGCATCCCGAAGGACGAATTCGTAGAGGAGGATTTCTCCGGAGGTGATCCGCGGGATTTCAATTTTAAGTTGGAGTTTCTGCAGGAGGAACACCTTGACCGCTGGAACATCGATGTTGCCCTTCTCACCGGTCCACCGCCCTTCTACGGCTATTCGGGGCTGCCCGATCCAGATTGGGCTGCCGCCTTGTGCCGTGCGTTCAACGATTGGACGATCGAGCATTGGCTTGAGCGCGACGAGCGTGTGGTCAACGCTATTCTGGTGTCTCCGTCGGATCCCGCCCAGGCTGCAGAGGAGATTGATAGACTTGGAGATCGGGCGGACACAGCCGCCGTGTTGGTGCCGTTGAGCGCGAGCATGCCATACGGCAATCGGTTTTATCATCCTGTCTGGGAAGCGTGCGAGCGCCACGGGCTGCCGGCGATCTCGCATGTGGGCGGCGACGGAGGCGCCACCAGAGCCACTCCCACCCCCGTTGGCTTTCCCACCTATTACATGGAATCCCGAATGAGCCGCCCATACGCCGCCAGCGCACACGCGGCGTCGCTGATTTGCGAGGGGGTGTTCGAGAAGTTCCCGAACTTCAAGTTTGCCCTCATCGAAGTCCAACAACTCTGGGCGGTACCCGTCATGTGGCACATGGATTCCGACTGGAAAGGGCTGCGCGACCAAACGCCGTGGCTTAAACGCCTGCCGAGCGAATACTTCCGAGACCACATCCGAATCGGCACGCAGCCGATGCACGAGCCGGAGAAACCGGAGCAGATGTACCAAATGTTGGAGATGCTGCACGCGGACGAAACGCTCATCTATTGCTCGGACTTTCCCCACTTCGATTGGAACGACCCGGTAACAGTCTTTCCCAAACTCCCGGAAGAACTGCATAGGCGCATCTTCGCCGACAACGCAATCGAGATGCTGCGGTTAGAAGGGAGGTAGCCTTCGGTGGAGCGGGTTGTCGTTGCCAAGGTGCGGGAGATTCCGCCGGGGGAGCGCAAGATTGTCGTACCGTTTCGGGGCAGAGCGGGCATCGGCGTCTTCAACGTCAACGGTTCGTTTTATGCGGTGCGCAACATCTGTCCGCACAAGCATGGACCGCTCTGCACGGGAGAACTGAGCGGCTGGGTTGACACCGAGGCGCCGCCCTCCGTTGTGAGTGCGGATATAGCCGTCGACGGATTGGGGGAGACTTTACGCTGTCCATGGCACCAGTGGCCATTCGATATTGCCACCGGAAAATGTCTGACCGATCCGACCGTTCGGGTCAAGACGTATCCGGTGAAGATTGACGGAGATGACATCGTCGTCGAATATGAAGGCTGAAATAATTTGCTACAAAGTCTGTTTTTTCTTGCACTCTATGTAGGAAATACACTGCGTTAAAGCAACTTACTACGTCACGATAGAACGTCTACCACCATGTTTCAAGCCCCGGAGGGGCGACAGGTGTGTGGCATTTGAATCCAAAAACCGGCCGCATAGTGTCAAGAAACATCGTTGACACCAATAGGGCATACAAACTCTTCAGGAGCCGAGATGAATCGTGAACCGCAGGATAGCGGCGGGAAATCGGGGGACATGATTGTTCGGGAGAACCGGCTGCAGGGCAGCCCCTCGACGGAGTGGGACATTAACGGTCAGGGCGATCCGACGATTCAAGGTTTCGGACACGATATCAGTATCAATTGCGGCGAGACAATCTTCTTCAAGATAAAAACCGACTCGACGGACTATCGGATTGACATCTATCGGCTGGGCTATTACGGCGGCATGGGCGCACGCCTCGTTGACACGATCGAACCGTCGGTCAAGCTGCCGCAGTCTCAGCCGGAAGGCATCAGGGATCTGGCGACACACCTTTACGATTGCGGTAACTGGGCTGTCTCCGCCTCTTGGAAATCCCCTTCGGACGCAGTGTCGGGCGTCTATTTTGCCCGATTGGTGCGGCAGGATTCGAGTCCCGCGAGTTGGCGTGCGGACAACGGGGGGCATGAACCTGCAGCCCCGCCGGCACCATCCCCACACGCCTACGGCGCGTTGGGGCATGGACGCTTAGCCAATGCATTGCGCGAACCGCGGGCGAGCCACATCTACTTCATCGTGCGAGACGATGAGGGTTGCTCGGATATTCTATTCCAAACATCGGATACAACATGGCAGGCGTACAACCGCTACGGCGGACACTGCACGTATGCGCGTTTCAATCCGGACAATCCGCGCACGCACGGGGGACCGCCCCGCTCGTACAAGGCGAGCTACAACCGTCCGTTCGAGACACGCTATTATCGGCCGGTGAACATGGTTTTCAATGGCGAGTATCCCTTCATCCGATGGCTTGAAGCGAACGGATACGACGTTAGCTACTTCACCGGGGTAGACAGCGACCGGCGAGGCGAGGAGATTTTGAAACACCGGTTGTTTCTGTCGGTTGGTCATGACGAATACTGGTCGCTTGATCAGAGAAGAAACGTCGAGCGTGCGCGGGATGCGGGGGTGCACCTCGCTTTCTTTAGCGGAAACGAGGTATTTTGGAAAACTCGCTGGGAACCCTCCATTGATGGGGAACGGGCGGCTCATCGAACTTTGGTCACGTACAAGGAAACCCACGACAACGCCAAGATTGACCCGGTTCCCGATGTCTGGACCGGAACCTGGCGAGATTCTCGCCCCTTTAATCCGGAGGGAGCGCAGCCGGAAAACGCGCTAACGGGCACCATTTTCACCGTTAATGCGTGGCGCAACGACCCGCTCATCGTGCCCGCCGAATACGCCAACTTGCGTTTCTGGCGGAACACGGGAGTCGCACGTCTCAAGCCGGGAGAAAAAGCTGTTCTGTTGAAGGGTTTGCTTGGGCACGAGTGGGATGAAGACATTGACAACGGGTTTCGCCCGCCAGGGCTCTTCCGCTTATCGGAAACGACCATCGACAACGTTATGTACATTCAAGACCATGGATCGGTCTACGACTCCGGCACGGCAACCCATCACCTGACGCTCTATCGCCACGAAAGCGGCGCTTTGGTCTTCGGCGCGGGTACGGTGCAGTGGGGCTGGGGATTGGACGCGCATCACGACACCGAAACCGGCATTCCTCCGGAGCGCGCCAATGAACATGGCACCCGTGTCGGCGTCGATCCGCATGCTCCCGATAGAAACATTCAACAGGCGACGGTCAATCTGTTCGCGGACATGGGGATACAGCCGTCGACGCTTCAGGACGACCTAGTCCCGGCCAGCGCCTCAACCGACTCTGATCCCCCAAATTCGACAATTCAGGTTCCCGCGGAAGGCGCGATTCTGTCGCGAGAGGGGCTGATTGTCAGAGGCGGCGCTGTGGACGAAGGAGGCGGGGTAGTAGCCGGGGTCGAAGTATCGGTAGACAACGGCGGCACATGGCATCCGGCAGATGGGCGAGCGGCTTGGAGTTACCAATGGACGCCGGCGAAGACCGGAAGCGTCACCATCTTTAGCCGCGCCGTCGATGACAGCGGAAACTTGGAACAGCCGAGCCGAGGCGTATCGGTGACGATTATATCGGAGCAAGGGGGATAGCGTTTTTTGTTTATTGGGACAAACTTGCTTGCGAATATGGTGCATACACAAGTATTATATAAGGAGCCAGATGCCTAGATGCACCGAGGCTGACCTGATTTACGGACTCAAGTCAAACTCACGTTACTCGGAACCAACGCGCGCGATTCATGTAAAGGAAGCGAAAAATGGCACATCTCACCGCCTCTCAAGTGACGCACTTTGAGGAGCAAGGGTACTTGGTCGTGGAAGATCTGTTTGACCCCGAGGGAGATCTTGATCCCGTCATTGAGGAATATGCGACTGTATTGGACCAGCTCGCCCAAGAACTGAAGGAGAAAGGGGAAATCTCCTCCACTTACGACGACCTTCCGTTTGGCGATCGGCTGACGAAAATCTACGCAGAATCCGGAAAGGTGCATGCGCAGTATTTCGACTTTTCGCTGCCGCAGCGGAACGTGCAGGCAGATACGCCGATGTGGGTGGGGCCCGCGGTCTTCCGGATGCTGCGAAACGAGAAGCTCCTTGATGCCGTCGAGTCGCTGATTGGACCGGAAATCTACTCCAACCCCGTGCAGCACGTGCGCCTTAAGCCGCCGGAGCATTTATGCCCGATTAACGAGGAGACCGGGAATATCCAGTTAGGGGCGACCCCGTGGCATCAAGATACCGGCGTTGTCACGCCCGAAGCCGATGAGACAAATATGCTCACGGTATGGTTCTGTCTGTGGGATGCTCCGATTGAGAGCGGTTGTTTGGAGGTTATTCCGAGGAGTCACCGCGAGGGATTGCTCCAACATTGCCATGCACAAGGACAAATATCGAGAGGATTCGGGCTGCACATTCCGGACAAATTCCTGCGTTCGGGGGATGGCGTCCCGCTTCCCATGAAGCGCGGATCGGTGCTGTTTTTCCACCGCCTGAACTGCCACTCCTCGCTGCCAAACACGAGTGATAACATCCGATGGAGTTTCGATCTTCGCTACAATCCGATAGGTCAACCAACGGGGCGCGGCGCATTTCCGGGTTTCGTCGCACGCAGTAGATCCAATCCGGGGAGCGAACTGCACGATCCGATAGAATGGGCGAATAGGTGGTATGACACCCGCAGCAAACTCGCCGAGAGTGAAAATCCGACTTTCAACCGTTGGACGGCCGACAGCCCCGCCTGCGCCTGAGTAAAGCTCAAGAGCCGATACCGCCTATGGTCAATTCCATTCATATTTACACATATTTCGGTAGGTGCGGTTTCTAACCGCACCTACGTGACTGGATGAATTCCGCATTGGTTAGGAAATCGAACCTACCGCAGTGTATGAATGATCATTGGTATTACTATAGATAATTCAAGATGGTATTGTTTCCTGTCCGTTATTTCCTGATTAAGCACACCATTACACGTTTTCGAGAAACACTGACGCATACACTCATCGGGTGTCTTGCATTGTATCTGGTTTTGGCGCTAGCGGTTGACGGCTGGTCGAACGAGGTAAGTCTCGCGCTCGAGCCGCTAAAGACCGATCCCCCGACTTCCATGACCCCCACCTGAAGCGCCTGACCTGGTGAAGGCGCACCGCTTCGGGGAAGCGGTATTCAGACCACCTGGGCGTTTTCTTGGCGCTATGTTGACACGGAGAAGGATCGTCCCCGCTGGCGGATGACGTTGAATTACCAGTTCCTAAGGAGGATTCAACTCGGTGTTGAATACAATCCCGCGGCGTCCGAAATTTCACCGCTCCTAAACGCATTCCTCCTTACAGAAACAGCTACCCGACCCGCCCTATTCATCGGGACAAGCTCGGACCGTATCGGCTCGCCCGCCGGTACTCAAGCCTACTTTTTTACGCTCGCCAAGCGCCTGCCGCGCCTCCCCCTATCGTTATATGCGACCGTGAACTATTCGGAATGGGACGACGAATTTAACTTCCCTTTTGGCGCCACGGTTGATTTTGGCAAGGGGTTCTCCGGTCGCGGGATGTATGACGGAGATCGGTCGCACCTGATGTTCAACTATTTTCATAGACAGCACGGCGTCAGTCTCATGTACATCTGGCTTGAGCGGTTCGGCATCGCGATGTCCACGGCGTTTTGAGCCGGTTACTACGTGAGATGGTGGGCAGTGCCCACCCTACAATACCTCTGTGTTTGGTTTGGGGTCTACGTGGGGGCGGGCAGTGGTTTCACCACAAAGTCATTTCGTTTCGACCGGTCGGTGCCTCGCATCAAGAATAGCGATCGTGGCTGTTCCCATTTCTCAATGTCGCGGTCATAAACAGAGGTGGTAGGAAAAAAACGCAGCGTCATGCCGCGGCGGGGTGTACCGGAGGTGTTGGGTTCAGAACCGTGTACCAGAAATACATCGTGAAGCGAAATCTGTCCAGATTCCAAAACGATATCCGCAGCGGCGCTTTCGTCAAACTCCGAATCGAGGAGTTCAAGCGAAAGTACGAGATCGTCGCTGGGGTTGTTTTCGTGCTTGAACAATTTGCCCGGCTTGTGCGAACCGGGGATAACCCGCAGGCAACCGTTCTCGGTGTTGGAATCGTCGATCGCAATCCATACGGAACAACTCGCAAGGGGTCGAATGGGCCAGTAGCGTCCATCCTGATGCCAGGGTACTCTTTTGCCGTCATGGGCGGGTTTGCCAAAATAGCTGGAATTCCATATGGCTATATCCTCTCCGAGAATCTGGGACACCATGTCGAGGATGTCCGCGTTCCGCGCATAATTTAGGAATGCCGTGTCGTAGATGAGCAGAGCCGCGCAATTCTGCCGGAATTCGGGATAGCGTTCCAGAAACCGATCAAAGTCGTCCTTGATTGACTGTATGGTCGAGTCGGGCAACCGGAAATCCGGAATCACGAAACCCTGTTCGCGGTAGTGTGTCAGTTGCTGCGGTGTTAACATAGAGCCTTCCTCAAAAGCAGTGGTGAGTGGTCAGTCAAGACTCGGCAGCCAATGCGCTATTATACTTGTCCCAACGAATCGCCACTTCGTCGGTTACCGGGACGTGTTGACATTTATGTAAAGTGTGTCCATAATTCGAAGATAAATCCCTAACGTAGGGGCGAGGTTCCCTCGCCCAACGGGTTGGGAAACCCAACCACTAACTGAACGAATAGATCAAGCGAGTGATTAGCGAGTGCGATAGAGATCTTAAGGCGGTAGAGATCCCCTACGAAATTTGACCTAATTTAGGGGCAACCGTTGTGATTGTCCAACATTCTGCCTCAGGTGAATCAATGATGGTTTAACTCTTCAAATGTCTTCAGAACCTAGTCAATAGCTTGAGCCACTATGACCAAATCTAGGATATTCGTGGCGCCGTCGCCGTTGACATCGTGCTTGTCAGTACCCAAAGCGTTTGCCACGATGACCAAGTCCAAGATATTAACAGTACCGTCACCGTTAACGTCCGCAGGAATAACCGGTGCTACGCGGAGGAACATATCGCCGTCAAGGTCAGGAACGGCGTGCTGGGTATGTTGGAGACCACTTCGCACGGATTGCACGCGCTCGGGGAATGTGATAACGTGAGGCGCCCCGCTCCGATTATACACCGCCCAGCCGTTGGTGAACTCGCGGATAAATAAGCCGGGAATGTCTTCATATGGTTGGGCTTTGGGGCCAATGGGACGCCCTAAATCAACATCCCAGAAAGGATACCAAATATGCGCATGACCAGATTCCCACGGGAACTCATCAACTCGGGCATCTGGTATAGGGATACCCCCTCTCCCGGTATTATACAGCACGAATCCGTCAGACAGGGTGAGGCTCATAGTAGTAAAGACGCGCATCCAACGGCGGTTATCCGGGCTGTCCGGGGGTTCTGTGGGAATGCCCCAACCCTCTAAGCAGTTAATCTGCGGCGACCTCAAGTTTTCCTCCGACCAAATGAGGGTGTCCTCAATCTCTTGAAGTCCGGTATACGTATATCCGCCGGGGTTATCGCTGTAGTGATTGTCTGTGAGTGTCTCCATGAACGTGCCGTTGACATACTCTGCAAACGGCATCGGCTTCTTTCTATTCGTATTGACGAGTATCAGGAAATCATCGCGAACTTGTGATCGAACAGTTCGGAAAATGTTGAGCACTGCCCGGGTAATCTCATTAGCGGTAACAGGGAAAAGATGCCGGTCAACAAATTGATTTCCGTCTTCACCAATTCCGTCTAGGAACACTCCATCATAGAGGCCGCAGCGCGCAATGTCAATAATCCGCTTTATAAGTGCCTCTTGAACTTCAGGCTCGTAGAATTTAATGACATATTCATTGTAACTATTTATCACTCTCTGTCCTTGGGCATCTCTAAGCCAAAAATCAGAATCTGGTGGAAAGGATTGGGAATCTGGACGGACTGAATGGTACTGCAGCCAGATATGACGCAAAAAGACCATGTTCGGATTTAAATCGAGTTGCCTCTGGCGAGTTTCACGTGCCACTGCAAGATCGCCGGCGAGCGAAGTCGCAATGCCATGAGTTGATGTGGTTGGGTCGGCAATCCACTCCAACGTAAAATTTGGGGAAAAGTACAAGTCATGAAGGCTTTTTCGCTGTTCCCGTGTGAGGTAATCTAGCCCGATAACGCCCTCCCACGCTTGGAAGATAGAAGGAAAACCCCGACTCACTAACCGTTCTCTGACCAAGGGCGGCAGCGGTTCAATACCACACACCTCATCATAACGAAAATCGGTGAGATTGAGTCCCTGTAGTGGACCAATATCCGTAACTGTATTGTTGTGTATCCAGAGTTCCATGAGATTGACGAGGTTCGCAAGGGGACTGAAGTCGACAATTTGATTACGTTCTACATGCAAGACGGTAAGATTAATCAATTCAGCCAATGGACTGATGTCCGAAATTTGATTGCCCCCTAAGACAATCCATCTCAGACTTTTCAAGTTTCGGAGCGGACTCAAATCAACTATTCGGCATCCCCAGAGATTCAATCCTTCCAGTTTCGTAAGATGGGCCAAGGGACCAATATCTACGATTGGATTGTAGTATAACTCAAGAGATTGGAGGTTGGTCGCGTATTCTAACCCCGTTAGGTCGGTGATGCCGCGATCCCCGCCGCCGTCCAGTCTAGTTAATCGCCGCATCTGACCTTGAGTGAGGGGTACCGAATCGGGAAGGGACAACGCTTCTCGGATCAGCAACCTTAAGTTTGTATCGGGCAGTTCGACGATGAGGTTGAACCCTTCACCTATTTCAATGTCCAACTCTACGCCTTCAAGTTCGAAAAGGGGGCCAAAGTCGTGGAAGGGATTGTCAGCAAGGTAAAGTTTCTGGAGATTCTTTAATTTGGTCAGCGGGGTGATGTCAGAGATTAGATTTACTGAGATATCCAAAGAAGTGAGGTTCGTTAATTCCGACAAGGGACTGATGTCGGAGACTTCGTTATTCCCTAAGACAATCCGGTTCAGATTCTTCAAGTTTCGGAGCGGACTCAAATCAACAATGCGGCACCCCCAGAGATTTAATCTTTCTAGTTTTGTAAGTTGGGCTAAAGGGCTGATATCCGCGATTGGGTTGTGGTATAACTCAAGGGATTTGAGGTTGGTGGCATATTCCAGTTCCATTAGGCTGTTGATTGCTCGGTCCCCACCGGCGTCCAGTCCAGTTAATCGCTGCATCTGACCTTGGGTGAGGGGCACCGCGTCGGGAAGGGACAACGCCTCTCGAATCAACTGTCTTAGGTTCGGGTCTGGCATGTCTACGACGATATTGAATCCTTCATTTATTTCAATGTCTAGCTCTACGCCTTCAAGTTCGAAAAGGGGACCATAGTCGTGGAAGGGGTTGTCGGCAATACGAAGCTCCTCAAGGTTCTTTAATGCGATCAACGGAGTGATATCCGTGATTGCATTACGGTTAAGCCGCAATTTTTCCAATCGGGTGAAATTGGCAAGAGGGGTGATGTCAGAAATCTGGTTTGAATCAAGGTACAGGGAAGTGAGATTGGTCAATTCAGACAGCGGACTGATGTCGGAGATTTGGTTGTTACCCAATACAATCCAACTCAGGCTCTCCAAGTTACGGAGTGGACTCAAATCGACAACGCAGCATCCCCACAAATTGAAACCTGTTATCTTTTTCATATAAGCCAAAGGGCCAATATCTTCGATGGGATTGTGATAGAGGCCGAGAGTTAAGATGTTGGTCGCGTATTCTAAACCCGCGAGATTCACAATTCCTCGGTCGCCTCCTGCGTCAAGGTCGCGTAGCTGGAGCATGTGTTCTCGCTCAATTTGAACGTCGTTCGGAAGTTGAAGTGTTTCTCTGACAAGCTGTTCCAAGTTAGGGTCAGGAATAGCAACCACTTGTGCTCCGGCAACGTTCACAAGCAATGTTAAAGCAACGCACAACGCGTGGAATCGTGTGAATCTTGTCATCTGGTAATTCCTCCACACTCAGTTTCCCGGTCGTTTGAACGTTCCCTACGGTGCTAGTCACATTATGGCGGAATTAAACTACTTCTCGACAATCAATTCGCGCAGGTGCCGAGCCGCCAATCTGAAAGTCTCCTTGTCATCGCACCGGTTGACATCCTTCCCTTCAAACGTAATGGACATCACTCCGTTGAAATCCACAGACTTTAGGATCTGTACAATGCGGGAGTAATCGAGCCATTCCTCGCGACCGCTGTCGATTTTATAGATTTTGGCCCGAACGTAGGATGCGTATGGTGCTGTCTGTTCCATGTACTGATAAATGTCCACAGTGGGATCGCCCACGCCACGGTTCCGTCCGGGTGAGCCGACCCATTGGCCAGTGTCCAAGACAAAAGTGAAGTTTTCGCGCTTCGTTTTTCGAAGTATGCGCAGCACATCGTCTCCAGTACACGGATGGTTTTGTAAGCCTACCATAATCCCGGCATCTGCGGCGAAATCGCACACTTCTTGAAAGCATCTAATTTCACTTTCTTCAACACCTTCTTCAGGAGCACCGCAGAAAAGCCGAATCATAGGCGCTCCCAAGAAAGTAGCCATTTCCACATCTGCCTTGGCTTGCTCCACTTTCGCTCGTAATTCCTCCTCAGTCCCCACAAAATGACCGCCAGATGCCAGATAACCGATGGGCAACCCTGCCTTCAGGCATTTTATCTTAATGCCTAACAAATAGTTCGGATCTCGTGAACTAAATCCGACATTTGCGCGAAAGTCGATGACATCCAGCCGCAATTCATAAGCCAAATCGATGAATGCTTCAACATCCGGGAACGCTTTAGGCTCGTCTTTACCAAAATATGAGGCGTATACGCCGACTTTAATCATAACCCTTCCTTAATTTTCTAAGACCCGTGGTGGTGACGCGTATTCTAGTTATACTCACGTCGTTACAACTGCACTAATGTTCAAATACTCAATCTCATCCTCTCCATCATTGATGACCTGGTGCTTAGCCAGTGGCGGAAGATGCACAGCATCACCCGCAGTAACAGGGTACACCTGATCATCAATGAGCATCTTGCCTTGACCTCTGATAAAGTAATACACTTGTTCTTTGTCTTTATGGTCATGGTAATCTGTCGTAATGCGTCCTTGAACTACGTGCCGCGTGAAATTAGTCAGACCGCGCAGGCACGCAGCTTCCGGCGGATTGGCGTTTTCGTTTCCAGCGCGTGTCAATATTGGCCAGATGATTTTGCTTTCGTGACCGACATACGGAATGGAATCACGCCAATTTCGTATAATCATAACAACCTCCCGAGACACTATTTTATCAAATCAATCCTGATACCAAAACTCTCCTCGGTTAAGCAGATCGAAGTTGGCCCGACCAACGAGCCAAGAACTTGCCAATTCACTGCAATCGACGCTATGAACGCTCAGTCGAGGATGTATCATAAGACAACCACGAAAAGCTAGTAGTGGGCGGGTTAGTAACCTTTACGCTTATCTATCACACTCAAGAGGGGTTTGCCCACTAGGAAGCGTTCAAGATTGTCGCAGAATAGTCCGACCGTTCGATCATCCCGATTGGGCGAGCCGCCTGCGACGTGGGGCGTGACGATGACGTTGGGCATATCCCAGAGAGGGCTATCCTGAGGAAGAGGTTCATCCGGAGTTACGTCCAGCCCGGCTCCGCCAATCCAACCTTCCTCCAACGCGCGGAGCAGGGAGGGTTCATCGACGATTTTCCCGCGCGTGACGTTGATGAGCAGCGCGCTGGGTTTCATCCGCCGGAAGGCGTCGTCATCAAACATGCCGCGGGTTTCATCCGTCAGCGGGGCGCAGATCGAAACCACATCCGATTCGGCAAGCAGGTCATAAAACCGGTCCATCTTCCACACCTCGTGGACAAATGAGGGCGCATCGACATCTTCGGGATCGACCGCAATCACGCGCATGTCAAATCCCTGCGCGCGTTTTGCCACATCAATGCCGGTGCCGCCCAGACCCACGATTCCGAGGGTGCGGTCAGCCAGTTCCCAAGTCTCGCCGCGGATGGACCAGCGGTTTTCCCATGTGCGTTCGCGTACGGCGCGACCAATGCCGCGTATCAAACCGAGGATTAGCGCCCACGTCTGGTCGGCAAGGTGGGGACCGACATATCCCTTCGCACTTAGCAATACGACATCGCTCTTGACAAATTCGGGGAAAAGCAGTCCGTCCACGCCGGCGCCAAGAACCTGCACCCATTTCAGCTGCCGAGCGGCGTCGAAAAGCGATCGGTTGAAATCACCGAACAGAATGTCAGTATCAGGCATTTCCTTGAGCCGCGCGGCCTCGTCTTTCGGCTCGACGATTACGAGGTCGGGGGATACGGATTGAATCTGTTGGCGATGATCGGATGTAATCTCGGTGCTAATCAATATCTTCATCTTTCATCCTCTCGAGTGCGTGAAAGTGGTGGTCCAACTGCCTCAATTCACCACATACTGCAAGATAATCCCCAAGTTTCCGACAATCCACCCCTTCTTGGAACTCGTCATATGAATCGCTTTCAAGTCGTACCGGGTGTCGCACCATTGGGGACGCCAATTCTGGCCCCCATCGGTCGTGTGCAGCACGACGCCCTCTCCGCCCACAACCCAGCCTTCGTTCGTGTCAAGGAAAAATACGCTGTCCAAGAAGTTCGTTGTGTTACTTTGCTGCCGCTCCCATGTGTTGCCGCCATCCCTTGTATGCATAATCGTGCCGTCAACCCCGACTATCCAGCCGTGACGATGATCGGCGAAGAAGATGTCGTCGAGCCATAGACTACCGAAGTCCTGCTGTTGCACCCATTTCTTCCCTCCGTCGACCGTGTGCAGCAGTGTCCCGTCAAGACCGATGACCCATCCGGTTTTGGTGTCGACAAAGTGCATCCCGAACAGGTTGTATCGCACGCCGCTATTCTGTGCAGCCCAGGTTATTCCGCCGTCGGACGTGTGGATAATGGCGCCGCCGTTACCGATTGCCCAACCGGTTCTTTCGTCTACGAAAAAGATGCCCAAAAGGAAATACGGCGTGTTCGACTCCTGCGATTCCCATGTCCTGCCGCCGTTTTTCGTGTGCAGAATCGTGCCGAACTCCGCAACCGCCCAGCCTACTTTTTCGTTAATGAAGTATATTCCGCCAAAGCATTCGTTCGTTCGGCTGTCCTGAGATTCCCAATCCTTGCCGCCATTTTTCGTATACATAATCTCGCCGCGATCGCCAACCGCGTATCCAATCCTGTCGGTGACAAAGTGAAGGTCGTAGAGCAGATAACTCTGCGAGGACTGTAGTTGCCACGTCGCTCCGCTGTTGGTGGTTTTGAAAATCGTCCCGGATTCTCCGACCGCCCAACCCACCTTGTTGTTCACAAAGTGCACTCCGAGCAATACGTTGTCTCCTCCAACATGGAAGCGATGGCCTCCCCTCTGGTGTTTCCATGTCGTCCCGCCATCGTTTGTGTACAGTACCACGCCGAGGTCGCCGACTATCCACCCATGACTTTCGTCGACAAAGCAGAGGTCGTACAGAAGAAAACTGTGCAGCGGTACACCTTCCATGCGCTGCGGTTGCCCGTAAACCGTCAAGTGCCGCTTGTTTGATCCCTGTGTCAAATATCTCCAAGTTTGCCCGCCGTTGTCGGTTTTCAAGATTGTCCGTCTGTCGCCAATGATCCAGCCCGTGGTTCGATTAACGAAATACACATCGGACAACGCATATCCTACGGGCGATTTTTGCGACTCCCACGTTTCCCCTCCATCGCGCGTATGATAGATTAAACTGGCTTGTGAGACAATCCAGCCGTGCTTGCTGTCGAGAAAGTACACGCCCCATAGCGAGTCTCTTTTGCCTCTACCAAGATCCCGCTTCGTCCAGGTTTTCCCTCCATCTCGGGTGTGCAGCGCGGTACCCCAATCGCCGACCGCCCATCCTTCTTGCGGCGACAGAAATTGAATATCAATCAGGTCGTTGAAGGTATTCGTCCTCTGCTTTTCCCAATCTTTTCCGCCGTTTTTCGTGTGGATGATAATCCCATCGCTGCCGGCAATCCAGCCCGTCTGGGCATCCACAAAATGTATTTTCCGAAGCGGGTGCTCAAAAACGCCGCTGCTTTGAGGTTCCCACGTCGCACCGCCATCGGTCGTATGCGCGATGGTGCTCTCCAGCTCCTCAACCAACGAACTCCCGTCATTGTTGCCGACCGTCCAACCGGTATTTTCGTCGATAAAGAATACATCGTAGAAGCGCGCTTCCCAATCCGCCCGTCGGACGGTTTTCCAACCTCCGGATGTCGATTTGCTGCCGGTCTCGCAACCGCACACGGCGAGGATTGATATCCCGACGACAATCGACAGGATTATAGTACATTGAATGGGGGATGTATCGGCACGCTTGTGCTTCATCAAATCACCTGATTCGCGGCTAGGCAATCCTAGAATAGAACTTCCGCAATGTCGTGCAAACCTTTCGGCGCATCTACCACCCACTGTGCGGCGCGGATGGCGCCTTTGGCGAATGCCTCTCGGGTGTGCGCCCGATGCGTAATTTCAATCCGTTCTCCGGCGCCGGCATAGAGGACGGTGTGATCGCCGGAAATATCGCCGCCACGGATAGCATGTATCCCAATCTCTTTTTCTGGCCGAGCGCCCACCATGCCGTGCCTGCCGTAGGCGCCCACCTCGGCGAGATTTCTGTCAAGCGATTCCGCCAGCACTTCGGCGATTCGCAGCGCAGTGCCGCTAGGGGAATCCGCTTTCTGGTTATGGTGCGCTTCGATAACCTCAACGTCATATTCGTCGCCAAGCGCTTTCGCCACGAGTTGAACGGCTTGGAGCATAACGTTAACACCGACGCTCATATTGGGCGCCATCACACACGGAATCTTTTCGGCGAGTTCGTGCACTTCCGCAAGCTCAGCCTCCGTGAATCCGGTCGTGGCAAGAACCATTGTTTTACCGGCATCGACGACGTTACGCAGATGTTCAATCGATGCGCTGGGCGCGGTAAACTCAACCACCACGTGCGCTTCATCCAATATTTCGGATAGGTTGTCACTAATCAGTACCCCGATTGTTCCTACACCGGAAACCTCGCCGATGTCCTCACCAAGCTGGGGGTGACTGCTGTATTCGATGGCGCCAACCAATTGCATGTCACTTTGTGTTACCACACCTTGCGTAATCATTTTCCCCATGCGTCCGCATGCGCCATCGATTATTACAGAAATCATGATTCATTCCTTTCCACAATTATTCGCTACGTAAATTATCTGCCACATTGTTACACCGTTCTCAACCGTTTGGCGACTCACGAAAAAAGCCCTCCTCCCCACCTCCTCCGCTCCCCCACCCCCAAACAAGTGGGGACAAGGGGCTAGGGAGATCGAGAGGAGGGCTTTCGACCGGAAAAAACGGAACGATTAAGGGAAGCGCTGGCTCCTAGAAGTCAGCACCTCCCTTGACCATTCCGCTAAAGTCGGCTAGCAGAATGATCACCTCCTTCCTGTCCCAATGTGGACAATGTTACGATATCTAGGATAGCACTTCTCCCAGCTTTTGTCAATAACTATTAACGAGTGTGATAGAGAGCTATCAAGTAACACTCGACATTGCACACGATCTACTATCGCAGGATTGGCTATCGCGTGCGCTATTCGCTTACTTGATCTCCTTATTCAGTCGCTTGATCCTCTGGAGTGCAGACGCGGTAAGGAATCGTGTTCTATTGACATCTCACTCCTCTGGAGTGAAACCATTCTACGAAGGAACGCCTTTTCACGGCTAGTTATTGAGCGAGAGTTGAGTGTCACTTGATGAGGAAATAATTCCGCCAAGGATAATGTGCACTATAGACAAACCATCGGGGCAAGATGCCCCTCCTACATGGAAATTTGAGGCAGATCAAGTGACCGGATAGGGAACGCGATAGTAATCCTAGGGCGATAGAAATCCCTTTACGGCAAGTCTTCTGTAGGAGCTAGCTCCGCTCACGATAAAATGTCGCGACCTGGAGAAGATCTCTATCGCACTCACTCTTCGTTCGATTGATCTTCTACCGTTGGATTGTGGTTTATGTGTAAATATAAATGCTACTGACTATGCCATCTTGATGTTCTCCTTCTCAATGGCGGCCCGTAGTTATTTACATCTCCCGCCGCTAGGTATAAGATTACAATAACTAGAGGATCTGTGGTAGAATCAGGAGAAGCCACACTGTATAAACGATGGGGAAATCAAATATCTACCTCACATTTTCAAATTGTCTCAACGATGGCGAATGGCCGCTGGTGCTTGAGAAAACTGTGTGGCATGTCCATTTGCTGGATTCTTATTACAATACGGGAGGTTTTCACTCTTGATGATACCCAATGACTATGAGGAGCGCCTATACGCCGGCGTTCTTGGCAAGATAATCGGCGTTTACCTGGGGCGCCCCTTTGAAAACTGGACGTACGACCAAATCATGGCTGATCTCGGAGAGATCAACTACTATGTCCACGAACGGCTGAACAAGCCGTTGATTGTCACGGACGACGACATCTCCGGCACCTTCACTTTTTTCCGGGCATTGGAAGATTACGACGGCAACCGCGAACTAACGGCTGAACAGATTGGTCAATCCTGGCTCAATTACATTATTGAGGGGCGGACTATCCTCTGGTGGGGCGGCATGGGCAATTCAACGGAACACACCGCCTTTCTGCGCCTCAAGGCTGGCACGCCCGCACCCCAAAGCGGCTCAATCGAGTTGAACAGCCAAGTCGTCGCCGAGCAGATTGGCGCGCAGATATTTATCGATGCTTGGGGAATGGCGTGTCCCGGCGACCCCGAACTTGCCGCCGATTTTGCGCGCCGAGCGGGGAGTGTTAGCCATGACGGCGAAGCCATTTACGGCGCACAAGTCGTAGCGGCGATTGAGGCGCAGGCATTCGCGGAATCCAACATCGACAACCTATTGGATACCGCGGTCGGTTTCATCCCCAAAGATTCGGTCATTTACCGACTAATCGACGATCTTCGCGACTGGCATCAGCGGGATGGCGACTGGCGTTTGACGCGGGATCGGATTGTGGCAGATTACGGTTATGACAAGTACGGCGGAAATGTGCACATGGTGCCGAACCACGCCTTGATTATACTCGCTCTGCTTTACAGCGAAGACGACTTCCAGCGCTCCTTAACCATTGTGAACACGGCGGGGTGGGATACCGACTGCAATTCCGGAAACGTTGGATGCATCATGGGCATCAAGAACGGCTTGGCGGGGATTGACGCCGGTCCCGACTGGCGCCGTCCAGTTGCAGACCGTCTGTATATTTCTGCCGCCGACGGAGGACGCGCCGTCTCGGATGCGGTGCGCGAGACCTATACAATCAGTAGGGCGGCACGGGCGCTGGCGAATCAACCAATTGAATCCCCCAAGAACGGGGCGCGATTCCACTTTGAACTCCCGGGATCGGTGCAAGGGTTCATGCTGGAGGAAAGCCCGGAAAGCGACGGAACCGCGGTCATCGAAAACGCTGTCGGACATAGCGCAGGCGGTAACCGCAGCCTAGCCATCCGATACAATAAACTGGCAGTCGGCAGAATGGCGCGTGTGGCAACACCGACCTTCATTCCGCCCGAAGCCATTGACATGCCGGGGTATGAATTGATTGCGTCACCCACACTCTATTCGGGGCAGACAGTCCAAGCGCGCCTAACCGCGGACGAGGAAAATTGCCAAACGGTGACGTGTACGCTTTACATCCAGGTCTACGAAGCGGATGACGCTTTGGTCATGCGGCGCGGCGAGACACACGATGTTTCACCGGGCAGCGAGGTATTATTTAACTGGCAAGTGGATCCGACCGACGGCGATCCGATCGCGGCTGTTGGAATCGAGGTGAGTTCCGACGCCGGAGCCTCCGGTGTGGTATACCTTGATTACCTAACTTGGGAGGGCACGCCGGAAGTGTCGTTAATCAAACCGTCTTCGGGCGGCACGATGTGGAAACGGGCATGGATCGACGCGGTTGACCAGGCGATTACCGACAGAGCAGGTGTGGCAGCCTACCGCCTCATGCAGAATCACGACACGGGTTTATTTATTCAGGGGACTCGCGAGTGGGAGAATTATTCCTTTTCCGCTACAGTCAGTCCGCACCTAGCCAAGGAGGCCGGAATCGCGGTGTGTGTTCAGGGCCTCAAGCGATATTACGCGCTCCTGCTATGCGGTGACGGGACGGCGCGCCTGATCAAGGAGCTTGACGGACGGACGGAACTTGCGGCGGAAGAATTCGCTTGGGATTGGGATACGGATTACGAACTGAGTTTGGAGGCGGCGGGCGCAAACTTGATTGCCTGTATTGGGGGCGATGTCGTCTTCGAATATTCGGACACGGATCGCCCGCTGTCAACCGGCAGTGTCGCTCTGGTTTGCGCCGAGGGCAGAGTTGATTTTCAGGATGTTTTCGTTGGCGGAAGAGGATAGATAGCCCAAGTTGCGACCCATTTCCCATAGGTCGGGCTTTAACTGTAATTGCGGCTAAAAATTATACTTTTGAGACCTACATCGTTCGGTCTAAAATGGCGTAACTCACCGTATGTCCCCGGTAGGAGCGAGTTCTGCTCGCGATAAGAAGTCGCGACCTGGAGGTCGCTCCTACAGAGTCTGCCTAGGGGTTCGAGTATGGAAGCTTGAATCGACCGGTTTAGCATCCTGCGTTATATAGTCTGAAACCCACTCAGCTTATTCGAGCCTTCTTACACTGACTTCAATCTCTTTGCCGATGGGAACACTGACGGTCTCCATCAGGGGATGATCCGTCAATGCTTGAATGTACTCGTCCGAACCCTCTCTACCGGGAATCACGTTGTCCGCGACGAGCAGACCACCCGGGTGCAGCTTGGAGGCGATGAGGTCGAGAAGCTCGACATACAACGGTTCCCAACAGTCTAGCAGGACGAAGTCGAGAGGACCTTCCACCGAGGACATCGTCTCGCGCGCGTCTCCCGCAATGAAGGTGACGTTATCCGTCAAGCCGGCTTCCGCCACGTTTTGCTTTGCGATTTCAACCAACTTCGGATTCACCTCTAGGGAGGTAAACTGTCCGCCGGTGATACGCGCGGCATGAGCCAACCACACGGACGAGTAACCGTGCGAACTGCCAATTTCTACCAATCGCTTGGCACAGATGGATTGAACCATGATATGACAGAGCCGGGCGGAATGAGGGTGAAGGGTTAACATCGGTTCTCGGTTCGGATCTTTGCCCTGCTCGGTACGTATGCGCCGATCCTCGGTGTCTTCCTCTTCCAATCGGTGAATCACACGTGATATTTTTTCTTCTTGTACAGCGATCATAGACTTCGTTGCGGCGATTCCTGATAGGCATTCCTAAAGTTGCGAGGAACGCCGCCTCTCCTTTGTGTGGATATGAGTTGTCTTAGAGAAGGTTTATCATTGCTAGTGAGTTGATTGAAGGTCAAGCTTCTAACCCGCCTACGCATGACCGAATGTTCAAATTTCTGGAGTTAACCACATTTACATTCGTTGTAACTGACTATTTTACGTCCGAGCGGAAAATGACAATTCTCTATAGCACAAACTGTTAGTTTGTGGTACAAAGGGGCATCAAAATAGTCTAACATCATCGGTACATCGGGAATGGCATACAGCACATTATAGATCGGCTATAGATAAATAACACACTTAAACTTCCACTTTCACCGGCTTCCCCGAAGCGCCCGAATCGATGAGAGCATTCAGGATAGCCAGGACATGTAAGTTCTGGCGCCCGCTAGTCTCCGGTTCGGGGCCGCCGTTTACCCAATCGGCAAAAGTCACGGCAACATGTTGGTCAAGTTGATCATCGGACAGCCCGGGATCAATTTTCAGCGGCTGCAATCCGACGCTGCGGTCCGTCCCTACGAGCAAGGTCTCCTCTCCTCCAAACGCCCCTGTAGAGTGCAACACCACCGCACCTCGCTCGCATTCGGCGCGGAACTCGTTGCCCTCGGCGCGCGCATCGGACGTGGAAACAATGACAAAGCGTGCACCGCTCTCGAAGGTAATCTCGGCTGTGGCGGTCGATTCGCGGCGCCAGGTGGTTGCCGGCGGGCGGTAGGAATGGCCATACACCTCAGCGACGTTTTGGTTCACCATGGCGACCAGCGCATCAATTTCGTGGACGGTCATCTGCCAAAGCTGCGAATGCTCGGAATCCGGATATTCGCCGCCGCGGGCTTTGTAGGTCACCATGTGCCCGGTTTGAAGTTCGCCGTAAACCTTATCCGTCATCAAGCGGCGAATCGTGCGCCGCCCCGGCATGTAGCGCCACTGTTGTGTGACGACGATTTTTAGACCGCGCGCCTCCGCCATCTCCGTCAATCGCCGGGCTGGAGCGACCTCGAGAGTGAACGGTTTCTCCACCATGATATGTTTGCCGGCTTCAATCGCCTCTTCGACCAGTGGATCATGGCTGCGCGCCCAAGTAGCAACCACCACGCCGTCACACTCGGACTTATCCAGCGCTTCGGCGAGTGAGGTGTAGCCAAGGTCGGCTGGCAGTCCGAGATTGTCGACTGCGGTTTTGAGCCGTTTCTCGTCAAGGTCTACCATTCCTACCAACTCGAACCTGTCGGACAGCGCCAGCATACTGCGGGCGTGTGATTGTCCGCGGCCGCAGCCGACGACAACCATTCGGAGGCGGTTAGCGGCGTTTTTTGTGTTCATAATATTTTTAACAAAAGCTGTGGGATTTCTATCGCGCGGGATTTACTATCGCCTTCGCTATCCGCTCAGTTGATTCTATTCAGTCGCTTGATCGCAGCTCACCCTACAGGATATCCAACGACTAATCGGAAGTTAGTGCATCCGATAACCATTCTATCGTGAATCGTGCAAACGTCATCTTCTCGCTGGGATGCTTCTCCCCGCGCTCGTAGAAACAGCCGATACTGTTATCGGGCAGAACCGTTAAGCAGGAGTAAGCGGATGGACCGGAATGCAGCATTTTGGAGGCACCCCACGTCTCCCCCTCGTCGAAACTCGCGCGAACGGTCATGCGTTTTCGAGCGGTATTCGCCGGGTTGGAAAAGAGTATCGCATTTCCACTCGCGTGGCGGAATATACTCGCTTGGCAGCGCGGGTCGATAAGCCCCCGATCTTCACGCACGCCGCCCCAGGTTTCGCCGCCGTCGCGGCTAAATGCGACGGTTCGATAGTGCGGACCTTCGGCTTGATTTACCCAATCGTGGTACCGGATACTGAGCAACAGTGTGCCGTCAGCCAACTCAACCGCCTGACATTCGCTCGTGGTGTTGTCGGGTACGCTGCCGCCGAGTTGCCATGTCTCGCCGCCGTCGTCGCTGTAAAAGACGTGGGAATGGTAATCCCAGCCTCCGGCAACGCCGTGATCGCACGGAATAACCAAACGTCCTTTGTAGTCGCCGTGTTGCAACTGAATTCCGCTCCCCGGACCGGTTGCATACCACGACCAGTTCGGCGCTTTTGTCTCCGAAGTGATTTCAGCCGGCGAGGACCACGATGCGCCCGAATCGTCGCTTCTGATCGCCCAGATCGTCCGAGTGCTCTTGCTAACTCCTTCCCAGATTGTCGACTCATGGTCTTCAACGAGGTTATGGCATGCCAAAAGCCAGACCGTACCCGTCTCCTGATCGACCACCGCGCACGGGTTGCCGCAGGTGTTAGGACCATCATCCCAAATGACCTGCATTTCGCTCCATGACGCGCCGCCGTCGGCACTGCGCTTTAGAATAAGGTCTATATCGTCGGTATCGGAACCGGTCGTCCGCCGTGCCTCGCAAAACGCAAGCAGTTCCCCATTGGGCGCGACGACGACGGACGGAATGCGATAGGTGTGCGACCCGTCTTGACCGCCGATGAAAACATCTGTCTGTTTCAGTTGGGATAAAGAGTCAGGAGGAGTGGAATCTGTGGGCACGAGGGTATGAAAAATTCTATTGCGTGGTTTAACCGTATCGTAATGATGTCAGTTTGAAGTTATTTTTTCATGCGGATGGCGAATAATCTTGGGTACAAATTGTGATACTGTAGGGAATCACATGTGTTATTCCCTACAGGAGCCCGGCGACATAAAACCATCGCAGAGAACGAATTTTTTCGGCCTATTGCGTGAGTCGTGAGCGGAAGTAACTCCGCGGAAACACGTACGAAATCCGTTATCCTTTAAGCCTAAAGTCCGCGTTGAGCACAGAGTATATAACAGATGGCGCAGTGGAGGCAAGCGAAAACTGCCCTCTTGTCTGATGAGCAACGCGGTTAGCTATTATCCACATCCTGCCATCCAATTTCATTGCTTCAGTAAAGAAAACGGTACATCGGACGCTCGACAATAATCCCGATAAGACTCCACATGCTTCCAACCACGAACTCTCCCAATATCAATCCTAGAAAAAACGGAATCAGTTTTCGGTATGTTCTCCTGCCTCCATGCTTCAGGAGGAGCCATTTGATGCCGGAACTAATGAGGATTGAGAACCACAACACATCCATGGAGCGACTGTAGGACATGGCGTAACCGGCGGGATGAAAGGGCCACCACAGGAAACGCATGCGCATGAACATCAGGAACAGGGTGCTGATGAAACCGAGCACCATCGCAATTATCGCGGGAAAATCGGCGAACTGTTGGTAGGGCCAACCCAGCCAACTTTCCAGGCGATGGAAGGTGTCGTATGCCAACCAGTCCCTTAAATCCTCAACGCCCTTGATGTACGAAATATGGTAGAATGCCCAAAACGCCGAGATTGTCCCGACAACCGTGGCAATCGACATCGCCGCAAGTAATCGACGGTTGTTTGTTCCGGTTCGATCGGCAAGTTTGAATCCCTCGAGTTGATGCGGCATGGGGTGACCGCGGTAGGCGCGATTGAAGGAATAGAAGAAGGCAGATATGGTCAAGTTCTGAGGACCAATTCTTCGGGCGCCCAACATGGCGGGCATAATCTCGTCGGGCCCGATGTAAAGCAGTTCGTGAACCGGTGCGCCGAGTTCCGCCCTCATTCGCGTTATGGCTAGCGAGATGGCATAGTAGATGCCGAAGAACACCAACACCGCCCAAACCGACATTCCCGCGGCATTGCAGAACAGCATGACTAATAGTGCCCCCACAACGGTTCCAAGCATCGCCGTGCGATAAGACATCGGTTCATTTGAATCATCAAATGATCTGTCATTTGTAAGGGCCTTCCAAAGCGCTTGCGCGAGGTGCCGCCGGGTCACATAAAGCGCAATGACGGCGAGTCCGATGCACGCTCCAAAGGTTTGGTAGGTAAGCGCATTATTCGGCAGTGTCTTCGCCGCGTCATCGTAGATGTAGACGGCTTTCCAAACGAGATAGAAAAACCAGCAGGAGAAGGAGAGATCCAACGGAATAAAGATCGCCAATCCAACGGCAAACGGATAAACCGACACGGGTGTCCAGCCGATCGCGCTCCACGGTTTCTCGGTGAACAGCGCGCCGATGTCGTACACGTTTCCGCCCAAAGAGGGAAACTCGGGATTGAGAAAATGGAGACCGTTGAGAAGATCGATAGAACCAGCGGTACAGAATCCGATCCACAACATTCTGCTGGTCAAATAACTTGAGGATTCTCGCCCCGTTGCAAGTGCGAGCGGGAGCTGGATGATTGGGTAGGACAGTTTCTCGGATTCAATCCACTGCTTACGAATGATGCTGTTGATGCAACCATTAGGAACAACAGGACACACACGAAACTCCCCCAAGTGACCGTCGGTACGAGCCAACCTTGTATCACCTCCCAGTGATAAAAGCTGGATTCCCCACGGTAATAGTTCGCTAAGATCGCCTTGTCTTTAACGGCGAGCCAATCCGGGATATGCCGATGGAAAAGCGCCGCCCAGTCGTTTTCCGGGGTGGCATACCAGCAGGCATGGGGAATCATCGGGATTAAGCCGCTGAGAAGGTCGTGTCCCGCCAGCGACGAGGCTATCGCCAACATCGCGTAGATGGTCGCCAGTTCGCCCGGTTTAAGAACCATCGCCGGGTGGATTCGCGCGAGTAGAACGTTTAGGCTGGTGAGTATGAAGATGCAGAATACGACATTAAAGTATAGTGAAACGGTGGTGGGATCGCCCTGCTCCGCGGAATCCGTGACCCAGTATACGTTTGGGATGATCAGCAGCGCGCCAATGAGGATAGCTCGCCATGACGCACCGGTGTGTGGAGGGTTTTTTGGAGGGCTAAGTTGCACGGAATGTCTGGTGGGGTGGTGGGTTTATTGAGACACAAGAGGTGTTTGTTTTTTCATTCTTCCCGGAATTGCACATTAAAGGTCACGTCTAACATCACTCCAGTGCTTTAATCTTTCTGCTTTGGCATCGGCTATTTTAGCTTTTCCGTGGAGAGTTACTCAATTAACACAACTGCTCGATGTTGCAACTCCGCTTTTCGCATAGTATTTCCTATCGTCGTATGGTTGGGAAAAATTATGCTTGCTTTGCCATCTCGACAACAGAAAGCCGACATCCTAAAACATCAAGAATCACTCTTATTGTGTCAAGATGGGATTCATCCTCCCGCGACAGTATTTTTACGAGAAGGTCCGGAGCCGTGTGGGTTCGCCTTGCGAGTTCGTCTAGTCCGCCCTGTGCTTCGGCGATGCTCCGGAGAGCAATCAGGAATGCTAACGTATCACCATCGTTTTGATATTCTTCCAGCGCAGCTTGGAAATAACCGATAGCCTCTTCGCGATTAGAAAGTCTTTCAATAAGGTAATCGCGGTATCTTCTCATCTCCGTCTAAAGAATGGAGCAAGTTCAGATATCAAGTTGATGCCGAATTAAACCTGACGATGTCTCCCCATCTAATGCTGCCGTCGGCTTCGCAAAATTCCTTGATGAATTCGCCTGTGAACCAATTTACGACTTTGGCATACTCCAGACTAAACTGTTCATTTTTCTCTTTTGTCCGATGGCCAAGAGGCTCAATAATCGCGGTGTATAGGCCCCCATCGCCTGAAATAAATTCCCAGAATAACTGTCCACACAATTTGAAGTAGTCACCCTTATTTGGAACGCTGTCTTTCCCGTAACAGCAGCCATTGACAGCAACGACGTTAGCCGATGACATATTTCTGCCGAGTATCTGTTTTGCTTGTCTGAAGTTATCTCGCATCTTGGCAATTTGGCTGCTGTTTCCCCAATTAGGCCCGGATTTAATGGACACAATGTATCTACTGTTGTCTTTCTCAAATTCCAAATCAATTCCCACAGTCGAAGATTTTCTGCCACCATACACCCGCCCGCAAATGAAAATCGCAAGTTCTTCCAGAAAATCACCAAAGATCCCTTCTTCTTGAGAAGATAGAAATGCATCCAGGATAGTCTTTACAAAATCCGACGCCTCGTTAATGTTTTTCGCTTTGAATAGATAGGGGTTTTTCCGTTTGACGACATTCATCAGTTTCAACTCTTGAAGTTTATCTAACCTTCTTTGATGAAACGTCTGAATGTTCGGCTCAACGTAGTCAACGATTTCCTGTTGTGTAATGGGTTTCATCTGGAGTCTCTTCAAATAACTGGTATTGCGTCGGTTTGATATTTTCCTTAGCCAACTTGTAGTATTGGGGCAGAATCTCGATACCAGCAGAATTTCTTGACAACGTCTGAGCAACCTGACACGTCGTACCGGCGCCAGCAAACGGGTCAAGTACCCAATCGTCTTCCTCCGTAAACAGCCTGATGAACCATTCGGGCAAGGATTTGGGAAAAACCGCGCTGTGTTTGCGATTGCCGGTTTCTGTTGCCAAATGCAAAACATTTGTCGGGTACGCCATCTTCCGGTCAACCCAATTTGAGACGTTCTTACCAAAACCGCTTCCCACTTTCGACGTATCCCGACTCTTATCAACTTTGCTGAGATGCTTTAACCGCTTCTCCGCCCAATCCCCCATCGGCACCATAACCGCCTCTTGGTACATATTGAAATCTTTGGTTTTATTGAATTGTATGCACCTTTCCCAAGCGTCTCTGAATCGATTTGGCCATTTGCCAGGATAGCAATTCTTCTTGTGCCAAACGAACTCCTCCGTCCACATCCATCCCTGCTTTCTCATCTCAAGTATCAACTCAATAACGTAGGTGTGACGTTCGCCGTTAACGGCTTTCTCCTTGATGTTCAGAATGAAGGTGCCGGACGGTTTTAGTACCCTCAGGAACTCCGCGGCTCGAGGGAGGAACCACTCGACATACTGATCCGGTTTGATTCCACCGTACGTCTTTGATCGTCTGTCGGCATACGGCGGGGAGGTAACGATCAGATCAAATGAATCGGTATCAAATTTTGAGAGTACCTCTAGGCAATCGCCAAGGTAAAAATCTGTCTTTATTGCGTTCATTGCGGCACGAGTTCTGTTGTTGCAGAAGGCTGTGATAAATGTTGGGTTTCACTCGAATTTGGACGTTTCCGGGCTGAATGAGGTTTGAATGGCCCTCCTTTCGTGTAGGCTTCTCATGAAGTCCGTTCAACCCAACCTACGCACTGCTAGAGTCTGCTATCTATGAATTGTGCATCAAAGGTCGCGTCCAATATCGCTCCAATGCTTTAATCTTCCTGCTTTGACATCGGCTTCCGCGCGTTCCAAACTTTTGGCGACTTCCGGATTGATCGCCAATTCGTGAGTGGCTTCCCGCGCTTCTTTATCTTGGAGATACGCCAAATAGTCATTGGCTATTTTCAGTTTTTCCGTGGAGAGTTGTTCAATTAACATGACTGCTCGACGTTGCAACTCCGCTTTTCGCATAGTATTTCCTATCGTCGTATGGTTGGGAAAAATTATGCTTGCTTTGCCGTCTCGACAACAGAAAGCCGACATCCTAAAACATCAAGAATCACTCTTATTGTGTCAAGATGGGATTCATCCTCCCGCGCCAGTATTTTTACGAGAAGGTCCGGAGCCGTGTGGGTTCGTCTTGCGAGTTCGTCTAGTCCGCCCTGTGCTTCGGCGATGCTCCGGAGAGCAATCAGGAATGCTAACGTATCACCATCGTTTTGATATTCTTCTAGTGCGGCTTGGAAATAACCGATAGCCTCTTCGCGGTTAGAAAGTCTTTCAATAAGATAATCGCGGTATTTTCTCATCTCTTTCATTTTTGAGCCTCCTTGTAAGCCTGCCAATAGACTTTTGCGCGTTGGATGTCTCTGGTTTGCGAGGATTTTTCCCCACCGCAGAGCAGCAACACCATGGTATTATCTACCTCTCCAAAATAGATACGATAGCCTGGGCCAAACTGAAATCGGAGTTCAAACACTCCATTACCTACAGGACGGTAATCGCCCAAATTACCGGACTCAAGGCGGTCTAGCCGGGCTTGAATTCTATTTAGTATCTTTAAGTCACGGACTGACTCAAACCAATCGGTAAAAGGTTCCCTACCATTTTGGTCACGGAAAATTTGAATTTCTCTAGGACGTACATCAAGCATGGTGGATAACTCTGTAGTAGATTCAGGCGCTTCATTCTGGCCGAGTAGGTTGGGTTTTCCATCTTAAACCTCCTTCATTTCTGTCTAAAGGGAGGTGAGTTCAATCAAACCAGCGGATAATCGTAGAGCCGATAGCGCTTGTAAACCTTCGCTCCCATGGTTTCGAGTGCCCGGTTCATGAGGCGGCTGTCCTCCAAAATCCACGACAACTCTGCACGGCGGTAGCCTTTCCTGACGCTCGCTTGAAAGGCTTCGTAATACAGGAGCGCATCAATCCCCTGCTGGCGGTGCGACTCCTTAACGCCAATGGCTACCATGCGGGCGTCTTTGATCTTTCGTGCGTGCCAGATGATTTTGAACAGACCGAGCGGAAATAGGCGTCCATTGGCATGCCGAAGCGCTTGATTAAAGTCGGGCACGGCAAGGATGAAGGCAATCGGTTCGTCCTCGACCTCGGCAAACAGCACGATATCGGGATCAACAATCTGAATGAGTTCATCCGCTATGCGATCAATCTCCCGATCGGTCATCGGCACAAAACCCCAATTCCTTTGCCATGCTGAATTATAGATTTCTCTCATGTGTTCGATTTCTTGATCAATCAGTTTCTTTCTGATGGGACGCACCACGACATTTCGCCGTCTCTTGATGCGCTCTACGATTCTGCCCAGCCGTTCCGGGGCGAATGCTTCGTCCGTGACCTCGTAGGCTAACAGGTCCTTTGCTGTCTTGAACCCGAATCCCTCAACGAGATCGGCGTAATACGGTAAATTGTACGGCATCATGATTGCCGGGGAGAAGTCGAATCCGTTAACGAGCAGGCCGCATTCGCCGTTGGTCGAGTAGCTCGTTGGACCGCGCATCACGTTGAGATACCGGCTTTTCAGCCAATCGGCAGCCGTGGTAAACAGTGCGTCCGCCACGCGTTGATCTTGAATACACTCAAAGAATCCGAAGAACCCTGCACGTTCGTCATGGAAGATGATATGGTTCTCGTTTTTGATTGCCGCTATTCGTCCGACGACAACCCCATTCTGTCGAGCAAGGAAAAACTCCACTTCCGCGTAATCGAAAACCGGGCAAATCGATCGGCTAAACCGTTCCTTGAGTTGGCCGCGCAACTGCGGCACCCACTGCGCACAGTTGCGATAAATCTGCGATGGCAACTCACTAAACGCTTTCAGATCTGACGGAGTCTGGATGGGTTTGACATCGACTTGCATAGGGAAGGGTACCGTAGGACTTACGAAGTCAGAATACAATAGGGGGTTCGACCAACTATTATTCTAAAGGATGAAATCCGATGTTGCAACGGGAAATGATTTGGGGCAAGTCGCGGGAGGGTAACGATTGTTGAGAGGAGTCTAGTACCTCCGGAAGGTTTGGACGGTGAAGCGATGATGCAAATTAAACAGGTTGCCGACCTTCTGGATTTCGATGGATGCGGAATGCTCCTGTCGTTAGACGAGGTCGCTAGGGCATTCTACTACACGAGATGTTGGGTTTCACGTTGTTCAACCCAACCTACGTTAGTCACTGTGCATCTCCGATGTTATTTCCCAAGGCGTGCCAGAGCAAACTCGGCGGCATACGCGAACGCCAGAGTCGCCATATGCCGCAAGTTGGTAATTCAGGCAACGCGCTACTGCTCGAAAATTGATTCGTCAACTTCTGCGTTGACTGTTACCTCGCTGAGTGTCACCTCGGCAGCTTTCTCGCCATTGTCAATCGAGATGATAGAAAAAGCAATCTTCACTCCCGAGATGTCTCGGTGATCGCTGTAGAATTCCTCACGCTGCACGGGCTCGCCCTGTTGACCCAAAGCCTGAAATTCCTTCTTAACGATGTATTTTGACTCCTGATCGATGAAGAGTTTAATGGAGCCCGCGGGTGTATCGCGGACCAAAATGACATCAGCCATTTTCCCGTTTACATCCTCTTCGCCGAGATGTTGGACGGTCGCCTCAGCACCGGAAACGTAGGTAAGCAAGGGAGGATCCAGTCGAAAAATCTCATTCCTGCCTTCCTGAGCGAAGACTTCCGGCATCGTTTGTGACCCTTGGGGACTCGCCATCCACGCCGATTCCGCGCCGAGCACTCGGCTCATTGTCATGCCCATCGCTTGGATTGTCAGATCGTATCGTGCTTTGCTAGGCAGCGCGACGGTGACTTGACCATCCATCGACATCTCTCCTGCAGGCGTATTCATAACTATCTCTCCAATCGACACCATTGTTTTCACCTGCTTCAGATTTTCCAACCCGCCGTGCGCGTCAGCCGCAGCGGCAAGAATCTCTCTCGCTTTAGCGACGTCCCCTTCGCCCGCTTCGGGCACTGGCTCCGGCGAAGGAGTCGGAATAGTAATATCAATTTCGGTTACTTCGCCAAAGGAGTCAAGAGGTTTATCGAAGTCGCTCGCCTTGCCCACCGCCAAGATGGTGAATTGGTCGGGATGCATATATTTGGCAACAACCCTTTGTACATCGGATTTTGTGACGTTCCGAATCCCCGCCATCAATTGCTCGACAAAGTCTTGAGGATAATCGTAATACGCGTATCGGAGCGCTCTTGACAGGATTTCGCCCTTTGAGTCGTAGTCAAACACGGACGAGTTCATGAATCCATCGATCGCCTGCTTAAGCTCTTCGTCTGACACCTCTTCGGCACGCATCCGTTCGACTTCCGCCAGAATGGCTTCGGTTGCCGTAACCGTGCTCTCCGATTTTGTCGCGCAAACAATCAGAAAAACGCCGGGGACATCGTAACCGGCGCCGTAATTGTTACCTACGGAATATGCAAGTCCTTTTTCTACTCTGATGCTGTTCACCAACCGGCTGCTGAAACCGATGCCCAAGATTTGGCACCCCACGACCAGGGCGGGGTAGTCCTCATTGCTGCGCAGCCATCCGACGTGCCCCATCCTGATGTTCGTCTGATTCACGTCGTCTTTCGTTACCAAACCTACCCTTCTCGCCATGTCCTCGGGTACTTTGGGTTTTTCCGGAAGATCGATCTCCGCAGGCTGCCATCCTGTGAAAGCGTCTCTAATTTTGCCGAGAATCTCCTCGGAGTTGAAGTCTCCAAGTACGCCCAAGATGGTGTTATTCGGTCGAAAATATTTCGCGTGGAAAGCCACAAGGTCATCCCGCGTGATGCTATTGATGGTGTCGTATTCCGTTGTGCGGGCATAAGGACTGTCCGCGCCGTGGATTAGCTTCCGAAATTCTCTCGACGTGATGCTGCGTGCGCTATCGTTACGCCGGGCAATAGAGCTGCGATGTTGAACCTTTTCCAACTCGATTTTGTCTTCCCGAAACGCCGGATTCATGAGCACGTCCGCGAGGATAGCGAGACCGGTGTCGAGGTCCTCCTTCAGCACGGACATTGATGCCGTTCCGGCATCACCGCCTATCCCGACCTCGACGGAGGCGGCGAGATTCTCAAGGATTTCATCAAGCTCGTCACCGGTTTTGCTGATAGTTCCGCCCGTACGCATCACGGCGCCGGTGATGGCGGCTAACCCGATTTTGTCTTCAGGTTCGTAGATCGCTCCGGTACGAATCTGCACCGAGATGTCAACAATCGGCAATTCATGATCTTCCAATAGATAAATAATCATGCCGCTGTCCAGTTCCACCCGCTGGGGCACAGGCGGTTGCGGTTGGTTCAGAGGAGGATAGACAAGCCCTTCGTGCGGCTTTTTATTAAGCGTGTCTATCTCTTGAATCGTTGGTACACGTCGTGTATCTTCGGCTATCCCCATATTCGGTGGTTCAAGCGGTACATCGCCCCAAGCGGCGAAAACGAAAACGCAACCCCAGATTATCACACAGCACAAGAAATTCCTCATTCACCCGCCTCCGTTTCTTCTTTCGATGCTTCTTCGGTAACAATTTCCGCGACAGAACGATTATTATCCACGAAATATTCGTTCGCTACACGTTTGATATCTTCCGCGGTTATCTTTTCGATGTGTTCCAATAAGTTGAAAATCTCGCGCCAGTCACCCCGGATGAATTCGCTGGTACACAACGCCGCGGCTAAGCCTTGGTTGGAGCGCAATGATCGGATAAAACCGGCTTTCGCGTTCCTCTGGACTTTCTTTAACTCATCCTCTGTCACAAGTTCGGTCTTGAGACTCTCAATCTCAGCCATAATCATCTCTTCATTCTTCTCGTTTGAATGCCCTTGTGCCGGGAATGAGTAAACAACGAAAAGGTTGGCGTATTTGTCGCCCGGATACCCCGGAAACGCGCCGACGGAGATTGAGGCTTTCTCGTCGCGAATCAGCTTCTTGTGAAAACGTGACGTGCGTCCGGAGGACAGAATGTCCGCGATTGCGCCCAGTACGACAAAATCGGGATGTCTGATGGAGGGAACATGGTAAGCACAGATGAAAATTGGTTGCGATTGCTCCGTGAGTTTGACATGCCGCGTACCCAACTGTTTCGGCTCGATGGTTTCGACAAGGGGCGGGTTGGCGCGGGACGGAATTTTGCCGAAGTATTTTTCCGCCATTTGGATGACTTGGTCGGTCTGGACATCACCTACAATTGCCGCCACCATATTGCTGGGCGCGTAATACTGCTCGAAGAACGCAAGCGCCTCGGCGCGCGTGGTCGTATTGATGTCGGACATGTGACCGATGATCGGACGACCGTACGGATGCGCGAGAAAAGCCAACCCGTTCATTTCTTCCAACAGCCTGCCAATGGGGCTGCTGCCCACGCGCCCTCGGCGCTCCTCTTTGATGACATCTTTCTCTTTGAAAAATTCCCTCATCACCGGTTCGAGAAACCTCGACGATTCGAGCGCCATCCAGAGTTCGAGCCGATTTGACGGAAGGCTATAGAAGTATTCGGTGGAATCCGCGGAGGTGGTTGCGTTGATACCGACAGCCCCCTCCTGCTCCAGAAGTTTCGAATATTCCTCACCATCGGAATACTGGGATACTTTCTCTTGAAGGGCGTCAAACTCCGCCTGCAACTGTTTCACTCTTTCGGGGTCGGCGCGATCGGATTTTACCCACTCGCTCCTGAGTTGGTCGTACACGGCGTCCATTTCATCCATGACAGCTTTCTCTTCTTGGTAATTTTTTGTTCCGAGCGTCGTCGTTCCTTTGAACGCCATGTGCTCGAAAACGTGGGCGATTCCGGTGTTGCCCACGGGTTCGTCAACGCCGCCGACATTAACGTAGATGTATCCCGAAAACACGGGCGCATCGTGCCGCTCGAGGACAATGAACTTCATTCCGTTGGACAACACGTGCTCTTGCACCTGTGCTTCGATGTCTTCAAAGCCCGCGGCGTATAGCGCCGCCGCGTATAAGGTCAGCAGAAGACAAGCAATGGGTTTAAGTATTTTCATTGTATTTGTTCCGGTGACTATCGGTTGTTGCATCCATATCTCCTTGAGGGGGTGGAAACCTGCCAGTCTGAGCACACCGAGAAATCAAACTCTCCTAAATTATCGATTGATTTCAAGTGACGGGCAGGTTATTCCTTGAGTTCTTCAAGCAAACCAACGAGAGCGAAACGAATATGCGAGGACAGCGCCGAATTTTCCGCACGAAGGTCTGCTCCCTCTTCATCCGGGTACATCACATGAGACGCCACCGCTCTTTTGACCCATCTCTCCGCCCGGTCATCATAAGGAATGTATTTTTCCTTGGGTGCGGCGCATGCGGGGCATTCCTCGGGCGGTTCCTGCGCATCCGTCCACAAATAGCCGCAAGCTGTGCAAACGAACATGGTTTATCCTCCTTGTTTTGTGTGTCAAAAATCGGTAAGAATTGGCACGGTATAAGACTTGGAAAACGTTGCGGAGTTTAGCACAGGCATAGGGAAATTGCAAGGAAGAAATGGGAGGATTGCAGGACGTTACAACCGGAATTCGGGAACGTAGAGCGAGAGTTGATTTGGTTTGCGTTCTCCCGGTTTGGGATGGATTGCGCTTCTAGATACTTACGGTCGCGATTCGGAGAAGATTCCTATCGCATCGGGAGCTCTATCGCAGGATTTACTATCGCGCGCGCTATTAAGATCTCTATCGCCCTCACTGTCCGTTCGGTTGATCTTGCTTGATCTCATTATCCATTCGCTTGATCTATTCGCTCACTCGATCTACTACAGCGTTGGGATTTGCGAACTCCAGACGTATCAGTGTGCCAACGCCTTCCTCACTCGTCACCGAAATTTTGCCGCCGTGATCGGTGATGATTCGTTGCACAATCGCCATACCCAAACCAGTCCCGGTATCCTTTGTCGTGTAGTACGGGGTAAAAATCTCCTGCTGCGTTTCCGGCGACATACCCAAACCCGTGTCTTGAACCTCTACCGCAACCCCGCCTCCGTCCATCGGTTGCGTTGAAATTCGCAAGGTTCCACCGTCCGGCATGGCTTCCACTGCGTTCTTGATAAGATTCTGTAAGACTCGGGCAATTTGTTCCGGGTCGATAGAGATGGAAGGTAGGTCGGGGTGAAGTTCGGGCTCAATCTGAACCCGCGACAGCGATTGGGAGTAAAGATTCAGTGTGTGTTCGACGATCTGGTTGAGGTTCGAGTGCTTCCGGTCGGGAAGAGGCATCCGAGCGAATTGATGGAACTCGTCCACCATGCGCTGGAGCCGGTCGACCTCTTCGATGATGGTCTGGGTGCATTCGTCGCAGATGCTGTCGAAGATTTCGGGCTGAGAGCGCGCTTTCTGAAGGTTTTCAACGGAGACGCGAATGGGAAACAGAGGGTTCTTAATTTCGTGGGCAATCTGGCGCGCCACATCCCGCCAGGCGGCGACGCGTTCGGCGTTGATTCGCCGCTCCAAGTTGGTTTTGAGATCCGCCGCCATCCGGTTGACGCCTTGTGTGAGTTGTCCGATTTCGTCTCGGGTGTGCACCTCAAGTTGGTGAGCGAGTTCCCCGGAGGCGATTCGGCTCACGCCTTCCGTGAGTTGATGAATCGGTTTGGTCATCCGGAGCCCGATTAGGTAACTCACAATGTAGGCGAACAGCAGCCCGAGCGTCCCCACAACACCAAGGATTACCGTCAACTGGCGCTGCAACCGGATTTCGTTTTGGTGGGAATAGGCGATAATCAATTCGACGGGCGAGCTTGATGGCAACGTCGGCAGCGCGACCGGAATAACACTGTGCGGCATGTCATCTATTTTAATCTTGGAGAACCTGCCGGTTTTGCCCGTGCCGGTAGCCTGAAGTAGCCTGCCTCTCTCGACTGGAACGGAACCTTCCGCTTGATTTAGAGGAATTAACTCATCCGCTTCACGAAGATACACTATGTGCCGCGATTGGTTGCGCAGCGCGCGGTGAAGTCGATCGCGCAGGAAATAGCCGCCCGTGACGAAACCCAAGATTCTCTCGCCTGCCTTGATTGGCAGCGTGACCTCGATTGCCGATTCGGAGGAGCCACTTTCGCCGCGCGGCGAATTCCGTAGCCGAATCGCGGATTTGGGGGTTCTGTTCTCGGCGCGTGCCTGCGCTTCCGAATCAACCGCGCCGCGCCGAAAACCCACATCCGATCGACTGGCGATGACCTGCCCGTCCGCATCCCCGTACTCCAGAATCTCAAGTACCGTGTCTTGAATCGTCGTCGGCCGTGTTTCTTGGTTTCTGATCGCGCGGACGACATCCGGGTCGGTTCTTTCGGTCTCAAGCTTCTCCTCGATATCCGCGACGAGGAAATCGTGCGTCTCCGAGATGCGCGATCTGAATTCCGCCGCCTCTTCGCGGATCTGCTCGTCAAATGCGGCGCGTATAAAGTAACTTGCAATCGCGAATATACCGCCGACGGTGACGAGGAAGAGCGAGGTGTACGTGAGAAAGATTTTGTGGTGGAGTTTGATGGTTAAGGAGTCCTTTCTTTGGAACCCGGGTGGAAACTTCAAGAGTGACCTGAAACCCTCGTTTGTTACACCTCGAAAATTTCATACTTTTCATACCAAATTGGGTTTACGGTAAAAGCGGAGAGAGGGCGTGAATTCTTGCTATCACTGTTTTTACGCCATTTTGATGTTAAAGTCAAGATTTCATACGTATGAAAATCTGGTATGCACAGCCAACAGTATTTTGGACCACAAATAAGCGAGTTAAGACAAGGGTTGGCCCGGAGGTTTCTGCCTCCCAACGAGCACCAGAATTGCGAGAAGGACTACCAACAGGATGGCGACGACACCGGCGAATACGACCTTGCCCCACATATCGAGCACTAGCCTGCCGAGGAGACCGGCAACCGCCCCAACTCCAATTGTGAGGAGGAGGAAGCGCCCTCTAAAACGCTTTGCGGATTTAACGATCAGTATCAGAGACACAATCAGTAGTAAAATTACAAGTGTGGGGAGAATTGTGTCTATCATGGTTTAAGGCTTTCGTCGGGAAACAAGCGCGTATCTCGAGACATACCGGATGCGGCACAGCGGCGTATACAATCGACCTAGGGAATTATAGCGTGGGGCGATGATTTGCGCAATTGAAATTGGACGCGCAAAAATATCTTGATATACGTAATTTTAGGTAGTATAATTCAGGTTATAGGATATAAGATTCGTTTGGTTGGTTTATGCAACTCGCTCTACAAACACAAAAAGGGGATTTCTGAAAATGGCAAAAAGTACCAACAGACGGAACAGGAAAAAGACCATCGAACTTAGAAATGATCAACTCATCTTCCGATTTCCGGGGGTGCACGAGGAAGCGGAAGTTGCGATTGAATTCCAACGGACGCTGCGTATTCCTGACGATAACCGGGAACATTATCTGCCGCCGGGGCTGGGGAGATTTCCCCTGAGCCGCGTGGATGACTATCCGGACAATTTGCCGGAAACGTGGAATCAACATGGCGGGGTGTTCACCCCGATGTATCAGGCGGAGGCGCTTTGGATCAATTTCCGCGCGGACTACCCGATGGCGGTGAAGATAGCGGCGGGCAAGATTAACGCGGTAACCGGGGAGGCATGGGAGGAAGAGCTCACTCGGCATCCCCAAGACTATGCAGTGGTCCCAGAGCAGCCGTGGCTGGACGGGTTCTGCGTGGAGAAGGGGTTGATTCGGCAGTTCGTGGCGATGCCGTTGGGTGAAGGCTACACGGTGGAGGAGCAGTTGACGGGGGAGGCGGAGCACGGCGGGCTGCAGATTGCAGTCTACCCCATGAAGCGGTCGAAATACGAAGAAATGCAACGTGATAAGTTTATAGGATTTGATGAGATGCCACCGTTGATGTGTGATGCACCGCAACCACAGATGGGGTTGGCACCCGGCGGCCTTATGCGTCAGGAGATATACGAGGACGAACACGGAATCAATGCGTGGGACACGTCAATCGTCTCGCGTTGTTTCGTGCATATCGTCAATAGCGTACAACTCTTGCATTTGACAGGATGCCAGCCGCCGGGTAAACCGCGGACCGCGCAAGATTACACCGCCGCAGGGTTGCCGTGGTTTGATTATTACGGGGGCGATTTGAAGGCTTTGGAAGGCGCGAAAGAGTTGGCTGGGCTGGACAGCGTTGCCGCCGTCAAACTGAAGAAGGGGGAGGGATTCCTTCCGGACAACGATCCGGTGACGCCGGCGGTCGTGAAGAAATTGAACCGGTCTATGGTGCGCGAGGGTGTTTTCTAGCCAATTGAAAGCGGTGGGAAGCCGCCGCAAGCGCAAGGTTTTTCATGAAACAGGGGAAAGAATCGGAAACAGGTCTGCGAATCGCCTCGGGCACGGGTGAGGAGATTCGCGCGAACGTGTCGGAAAACACGCTCAAGGCGTATGAGCACGCGACCCGCAAGCTGGAAGGTTGGCTGGAAGGTCGTGCGCTGTCCGATGCAGTGCTGGCGGAGTATGTGCGTTTTCTGCATGCAGAGGGGAAGTCGCCGGCGACGATCAATCTTGTGCTGTCCGCGGTGAAGTGGATGGCGGAGCATTATGGGATGGATGCCGTGGCTGGCGCGGCGACCGAGGGCGCGGCCTCCGCTGTCCGCAAGAAGGCAAAGGGACGCGGGCGGCGTCAGGCGGACGGGTTGACGTGGGGTGAGGTGGAGCGCGTGTGCGCCGCAGCGGAATCGGATGACACGGCGGCGGGTTTGCGCGATGCCGCCATAATTAGCCTCATGAGCGATTGCCTATTGCGCATCTCGGAGGTGGTCGCCGTGGATGTGGAGGAGGTCGGAGAGGAGGGGCTTCGAATGGCCAGCGGAGAAAGAGGGCAGGAAGAACGGGGCACCACTCTGTATATCTGCGACTCGACACGACGGTTAATCGAACGCTATCGAAGGAGAGCGGGCGTTGATTCGGGAGCGCTGTTCCGGCGGATTCGGTTCCAGAATCATGTGACCGGAGATCGGCTGGGCGTGAAGGGTGCGCGCGAAGCGATTCGGCGCCGGGCGTCGGAAGCCGGCGTGAAAGGCTCTATCAGCGGGCATTCGCTGCGGATGGGGTCTGCCGTGTCGCTGGCGGAGGCTGGCGCGTCCGTGAGGGAGGTACAGAGCGCTGGGAGGTGGCGGGATGCGACAATGCCCGCGCGGTATGTGAGGGAGGCGCCCGAGGAGGGGAGTCCGGTGCGGAGGTATAAGGGCGGGAAGTGAATACAGACGGTTGGTATTTGTAAAGGGATGAATGAGCGATAGGAAGGGAAATCGAGGATTTACAATAGTAATTTTCAAAGGTCAGGGCAAGATGAACGGACTGCTGTCGCACGAGATTTACTATCGCCCTCACTATTCGCTCAGTTAATCCTACGGGAATGGATAGCAACTTGGGTTAACTAAGATTCTTACCACTATATTGATTCTGCCAAAGTTAATTATTATCGCGGTATTTTGGCTTTCGCAGTAAACGGTATTAGGCTTGACTTATTAAACCAAGCCGTGTATAATACAAGATATAGATTCAGCGCGATATAACCTCATTCAACACTGCCATGTTGAAAGGAGGTGAATACCTGCCAAGCATTTTACTCCAAAGTGAAGGGAGGTGATAAAATGTCTGGGTTAGACCATTACCAAGAAGCGTTAAACGAATTTCGCAATCTGTCTCCACTAGAAAAACTGGAGGCTCGTTTAGCCTATCTCGAACTTCTGGAGGAATGCCGCAAGCAAAACCCGGAAGATTTGAGAGCGGTTTACGAAGAAGCAAAACGCTTTTTCGCCTAATTTCACCTTAACCTATACCGCATTGAATCTATCTTTTTCCTGCCGAGATAGTGAGGTGAGCCTACTGCACCTCATGCGTCGGCGGCAGGCGCTACATGTCGGAATCGTCGCCGACAATTCGTTTACATCTATAAGGAGGCTATGTTCTATGCGACGCGAAGATTGGTGGACAAAAAGATTACTCCAAAAAACCGAATCGAATAATTGGATTGACGTAAGTTCTAAATATACAGGTCGAATTTGGATTGCCTTGATGGCGATGATTCCGTGTGTGGGTTTTTTGGTAGGCGGAATGCACACGACAGCAATTGTCGTATTTGTTGCTTCAATCGTGTGTATAATTTATAACGCCGTTGTCGGCAGTAGAGTTGTAAACGCCATGAAAGAGAAGGATTACGACACATTGTTTGGAATGCGGCAAGAACGGTACGTACAAGAACATGACCCCGATATTTATATGTTTCGGATTGTCAGAGATGACGGCTTCAATGGATTAAAAGCCTCCGAATTGACAGAACAGGTGTTTTTCTCAGACGATCTTAAACAATCAAAACATGACTACTTACAACGAGCGAAGGGGTTTTTGAATACCGATAACCTCGACGATTGGCAAGAATGCGATATAGGATTCGAGATATGGCACGGCAATTTTCATGTTCAGTTGGTCACCGATCCGCTGCTGATACCGGCACCGGAGGTCGAAGCGCCTGACCCAACTCGAGTCTAACTTTCCACTACCAGTCCGCAAATTGTCCACATTGGCTTATGCCGGGGGCGGTGAAATGACAGTGAGGAGTTTTCCCTTGAGCCCCTTCTCATTGTCCAACATTCACCGTTCCCGGTGCCAACTGACTAATATGCTTCATGCGCACATATCAATAAGGCAACCGGCTTTCTTCAACAAGTACTCAATTTTGTCCAACACTTCTTCGGCTTGATTCTCCGCCGCATGGGTAGATAATACCCGCTTTTCTCCACCATCCATGGTGAGAATTATATCCCACTTTTCGGTGTAAGATTTTTCTATTGTTAGAGATCGTATGTCATTGGTATTGACAAGCATTTGTTACTGATTTTAGCTAACATTTTTGCCTCCAATGGGTACTTACGTTATCAATCTCGTAAATGATTCCACATTGGCTTATGCCGGAGACGATGGTCATTGCCGAAAGTGTGGGGTGAGCCGTCTCCGCCCTATCTATTTCGGTAAATGACCATATGACGGAATCGTCTCCGACAATCCTTACGAAAAGCAACCCCTGAGAAACACGTCGAGCACGTTCTCGGTGTTCCGGTGGTTGTACTTATAACATGCTTCGGCAATGTATAAAGGCATGAATCCTTTGGAATAGTGATGGTGTTGTCCGTACCATGCACGCTTGAGTAATGGCCAGAATCCCTCGATCGTGTTTGTATGGATTTCGCCATCTACATACTGTTCCGAGTGTTTGATGGCCTCATGCTTCATGGTGGAATCCACTGCATTGTACGCAGTAAAAAACCCAGAATGCCCCTTCCAGTCAAATCTTTTGCCACTTCCGCCTTTAAGCCACCACGCTCAACAGCACCGATAATGGGCGTTTTCTGCGTCCCTCGTCCACGTTTGGGCTTGTCTTCGCTGTTATCATCGTCCGATCTCTTATTTTTCTTGCGCGGTTTACCGCCGGCATAGGTTTCATCCGCCTCTACTATAACCTTCAGAAGGGTTTTATTATCGGTCGCCATTTCCGCTCTAACACGTTCCATCAAGAATAAGGCAGAACTTTGAGCAACCCCAATATCACGGGCAAGTTGATGGCTCGACAAAGATTTCTTGGCATTCATGATAATCGAAATAGCGACAAACCATTTCTGGAGTGGGATTTGCGTCCCCTGAAAGATTGTCCCGGATAATACATTGAAACTTGACTTGCAATCATGACAATTCCAACGCCCAATGAGTTGCTTTTCCCTGATTATCAACCCGCTCTCATATTCCTTGTCATTCCGCTTCTCGGATTTCTTGGCAACTTTCACACTTCCGCAGTGTGGGCAATAGGCCCCATCTTTGAAACGGACAGCCTCAAGAAATTCTATACATGATTCATGCGTCGGATACTTTTCCATTGTATCATAAATGGTCATTTGGCTTAACTCCCTCCTTGTTAGTATGACATAAATTGTGTCATATCAACAAGGATTTGTCAAGCCTAATACCGATTATTGCGTTGGCTTTTTACTGTTGGCGGAGGATGTCTCGCACAAATAGGTGCTATGGTAATAGGCGGTATGGTTGTATGGGGCATCATTTCATGGGGTCTTGGGTGTTGATAGAATAAAGGAGAGTTCGATGCAATATTTGGTTCGTATCATTGCGTAACCCAGTGCATGACACTATCTATAATTGTTTTCAGCTATCTTTTATGCCGACGAAACAACAATCATGAGGTAGGTAGAACGAGAGCCAGTTATTAGCTCGACTTTGTACATTTGAGCAGTACAGTAGACGGTGATAATCAAACGTTCTGGGAAAGTAGGTGAGATTTTAACCATCTGGTCTTTTGGGATGACCATTGAAAAAGTCGGTAACGGTTGCCAGTGCTATCACAGCGGGGCAAGATGCCCCGTCTACGGGTTTGGTTTTGTTCGACTTTCCGTACAATCCAACCGCCGTACTTTTGTACAAAGTCGAGATTAGGGTTTATTTGAAAAGCCATCTAATTCGGTTTTGCATCAAATAAATGGAAGTGATGTACACCATAGTTTTAGCAGTCTTAGGATAGCGTTCATAATCCAAAGTCAATCTACAAAACCAACCAAACCAAGAAATGTGCGCTCAACAGGCCATCGCAACAGGACAACTTCAAACCCTTGCTGTCCTAGCGTAGATGCAATCTCTAGTTGACACTGATGAGCGAGATCTAAGGCGTGAGTGACGTAGACCATGAATGGAATACCTGCCGCATCGCTTGGTAGGTGCTTGATCGTACCACCTCAACGTGCCTGAGCCTGAAAGGCTGGTGCGCGGTCCGCACTGTTCACGAATGATCTTATCCTTCTGGCGGAGGCCGACTTGGAGAACGATGGATGATTGGGCCGTCGATTATGAAAAATTTGGAGGCAATGGTAACAATATGGAAAGGAAAATTCGTATGAACAGCAAAGAGCGAATGTATGCAGTGATCGGGGGAATTGTCGGAGCTGTAGTGACGTTGGCAGTGTGTTCGTTCGCACTGTTAGGCACGCAAAGTGGGGAGAACGGGATTTTTGACGTGGTAACTTGTCGAGAACTGAAGGTGGTCGATTCGGAAGGCAAAGGGGTTAATATACAGAGCCGCCATAGTAGCGGTTATATGGTTGTTGATGGGAGAGATGGCGGAAAAGTAATGATTAGCGGCATAAGCCCTGGCTCAAGCGGCCCTTTTATCCATGTATTCGGTAAAGAAAATGCTGGTTCCGCGGGTATCTCGCTTGATGAAAACGGCGGTCGAGTCGAGATTTTTGGCAAAGGCAAGTCAGGATTGCAGGCGGAGATGGGCATTACTAATGACGGAAACGGCGAAGTCAGTATGTGGGGGCGCAGCGGGTTTGCAGCGATGGGAGTCGGCAAATACGGCGGGAAAGCGGAGTTCTACGGTCCCACACCTACACTGTTTTTCGCGCGAATGGGTGACGATTGGCGGTTGAGGGCTACCAGTAGTTGTGCTGCGATTGGCATCAATGAACATGGGAACGGGGGAGTAACCACGTGGGGCAAGAACGGTAATCGTTTGGCAGAATTGAAGTAACGGTGTAGAGAGTATATGTAAGTACGACTGAAAGAAAGGTGTTGAAATAGAATGGATGGACCAGTGGGCAAAAAGAAGATTTGGATACCCAAGCAATCGTGATCCCGCTGCTCTTGTGGGCTCTTATTCCTGCGAATCCTTATGGATATTATATCGTGCTCAGATGGATCTGCTGTGCGGCGTTCGCGTATCTTGCCATTCAAGCACTGAGCCTAGGGAGAGATGGTTGGGCTTGGATCCTTGGGGTTACAGCCGTTGTTTACAATCCTATTTTTAGAATTCACGCAACACGGGAAATATGGAGTATCGTGAACTTGGTCACCATCGCATTAGCCGCCGCGTCTATTTTTGTCCTGAAATCTGATGACGCGTAGGAATGACGGATATGAACATCGGATTGACCCCAGGGAAACGCGTCTAATTATAGAGGAAGTCTCATGGTGGTAGAATGTACAATTAATGTTGGGTTTCACTCAAATTTCGGCACCTCCAAGCAAGCGGACGCTCCAAAACTCCTCTAAGATTAGCAATTATTACCGGATTCCCGTTCAACCCAACCTACGATCCTACTAAAGAACTAATAGATTAAGCGAATAAATTATGAGCGCGACAGAGATCCTATAGAAGTCCCATAGAACTCCCTTTGTCGGTCAAAAACGCCCCGATGCGATTTTCAAGGCGGAGTCAACGGATTCGCACGCAATTCGGGAGGCGCTGGCGGGTACAAAGGATTTTGACACGGTGCTTGGGGGAGTTTTCATTTGACGACGCGGGGGATGCCGTGTACAATCCCGTCATGTTGATTGTGCGGAATGGGGAGTTTGAGGTGTTCGAGTAGGTGTGTGCGGTTATGATGTGGTTCAATATCATTAATTCCAACATATGGAGGTTCATAAGCAATGGTGTTGACTTTTTTGAACAAGCATAGGCACATCGGTCTGTTGGTTCTCCGCATCGGGCTCGGGTTGATGTTCATCGTTCACGGAGCGCCGAAACTATTTGACGGACCGGAAAAATGGGAGAAACTTGGCATGGCAATGGCGACGCTCGGTATCGGGTTCGCGCCGGCGTTTTGGGGATTCATGGCGGCGGTTTCGGAGTTCTTTGGCGGGATTTGTCTTATCCTCGGGGTCGTTTTTCGACCGGCTTGTATCCTTTTGACGATAACCATGCTGGTTGCCGCGATTAGCCATCTGAGCCGCGGCGACGGTTTGGGGGGTGCCTCTCATGCCATCGAACTCGGAATTGTTTTCTTGAGTTTGATCTTGATTGGCGCGGGAAGGTATAGCCTTGATGAAAAGTTGCGGCCGCACCAAGAGGAGAGCAGTTAAGTGGATGACGAGAGCAGATTTGTTGGTTGATGAAACGGCTTATTCTGCGGGCTGATTTTCTGATATAATCGCAGTCCCAAGTGGTTCCTTCGTCAACATGGAGGCAATGTCATGGGGCAGTGCGTCACCGTATTTGTCCTCAAAGGCTTTGACGCTTTCAAAGTCATTGCGAAATGCAGCGACAATGTCTACCCCCTTGTCTCTAGCAGTCTCCAAATCCTCTCTAGCTTTTTCCCATTCGCTTGTACTTAACCAAACCTCCGCGTGATTGTAATAAGTATCACCATCATCGGGGTCAAGGTCTATGGCTATTTTATAATCCTCCATGGCAAGGTCGGTCCTCCCCATGTGGAAGTGTGCAGTACCACGGTTGCTATACGGTTTGGCTAGTTTTGGATTAAGTTCTATCGCCTTAGCATAGCTTTTGATAGCACATTCATATTCGCCCTTGTCACTGTAGGCATTGCCGCGATTGTTATAGGGCTCCGCATAATCCGGTTTCAACTCAATTGCCTTTTCATAGTTAAATATGGCACGATCAGGATTCTTTTTTCTGCGGTACGCGTTACCACGGTTGTTATAAGCTTGAGAAAGCTTTGGATCTATTTCTATCGCCATATCGTAGTCTTGAATAGCCTTGTCGTACTCGCCTAAATCGTAATACACTAATCCGCGATTGACATATGCGGGAGCGTAATCCGGTTTAAGTTCTATCGCCTTTTCATGACCTTCCATTGCCTTTTTAAACTCGCGTTTCTCCCTGAATGCAATACCGCGGTTGGTATACGCTTCGGCGAAGTTTGGTTTACGTTCTATCGCTTTAGAGTAAACCTCAATTGCTTTATCAAACTCGCCTTTATTAGAGTAAACGACTCCGAGACTGTTGTATGGCTGAGCAAAATCAGGTCGCAGTTTTATCGCTTTGGTAAAGTCCAGAATTGCTGAATCATAGTCGTTCATGGTGCCATAAGCGAGACCGCGATTGTAATACGCCTCGGTATAATTGGGATTGAGATGTATTGCTTTCGAGTAGTCTCTGAAAGCTAGATCGTGGGCCCTTTTCGCATCGCGCGCAACACCGCGATTACAAAAAGCCTCGAAATAATTCGGATCTAGCTGAATTGCTTTGGTAAAGTCCTCAATAGCACCGTCCAAATTGCCTTGTTGATAGAATACAAGGCCGCGACTGTTATAAGGTGTGGAATAATACGGTTTCAAGTCAATAGTCTTGTTAAAATCCGCAAGAGCTTTATCGTGTTTGCCAATGATACGCAAAGCAACTCCGCGGTTATGATAGATCTCTGCATAGTCGCTCTTTCGATTTAGCGCTTCGGTATAGTCGTGAATTGCGTCGTCAAATTCGCGGTTATGAAAATGAGCAATACCACGATCGAAATAGATTTCCACGTCATCGGGTCTAAGTTCAAGCGCTTTAGTGTAATCTTCAAGAGCACGTTTATAATCGCCTTGTCGGAAGTAAGCAAAGCCACGATTATGGTGCGCGGTAACGAGAGTGGGATCATCCGGTTGCAAAAGCGCGATGGCTTCATTGAAATAGGCTATGCTTTGTGAATTCATCTCTTGTCTCCTCGTGGCTTCGAACTATCGAGCGAGGTACCTTCAGCAGACGGAGGATCGGGCGACGGAACTGCATCAAGGGATGGGGTTTCCTCATCTTGTTTTTCGGCTTGGCTCGACTCCATTCCCTTTTGAAATTTGTCTAATGCGTCTGGTGCGCGGTACGGCTTGTTCCAGGCGTGTTGGCTGACGAAACCGTAAAAGTCAGGATATATGCTTGCTTCGGAAAGACCTGATATTCGATACAGATCTGTTAAGAGTTTTTGTTTAGCACTTGCCAAGATGATGCATTCTGCTTCTACCGGAATGTCTGCACCGCCAAAAATAAAGACAGATTCCTGAGCTATGATACGGTTATTCTGGTAATTGGGTTGCCATTGATAGAGCGGATACCTCTTGTTTTCTTGCTCGAAAAAATCCTCAATTCTCGCACAGCGTCGTTGTTCGTCGGAAACAACTCTGAACTGGGAAAGATTGTCGCTTCGCACCGCAAACACTTTGCCTTTTGCTATTTTCTTTCTTTTGTCTTTTTCTTTTGTGCTCTGTTGACTCGCCATCCAGAGTGCAACCAGCACGTCGCGCGTGAAGTCTATTAGGCAAGTAGCCGCTCCGTAGTGCTGGAGGTGGGCGAGTAGCTCTAAGTCCGACCGGGGTTGACCTTCATTCCGATCATGGCCTAAAGACCGCGCACTATCTATTAACTCTTGAGCAATCGTGAGGAGTTTACCCGGATCCCCTCTGTCTTCTTGTGGCAAGCGTCGATAAGCAGATGCCTCTATTTTATAGGTGTCATTTGAGACGCCTCGAAAAAGATTAGGAGTTACGCAGTTGAGTGAAAATAGTTTATAATTTGAGCATGAATCCACCCAAATATACTGACACTGACTATATTGATTTCTTGGTTGGCGCTCAGAAAAGTTACAGTTGTCTTGAAGCGGAAAAAGTTCAACCCCAAGCTGATAACCCACCGGCTCATGATTCGATAACACGGCTGCTGCATCGGGAGGATCCCGACAGCGGCAAACTGTGGCGCGAATCGAAACATCAGGTGAAATTGGAATCCGGCATTTTAGTTATAGATGACTCGACTCTGGATAAACCGTATTCACAAAAGATTGAACTGGTAACAAAACACTGGTCAGGGAAACACCACCGAGTTGTGAATGGGATTAACTTGGTCACTTTGCTGTGGACGGATGGCGATAGACATATTCCATGCGATTATCGAATCTATGATAAAGCCAAAGACGGCTTGACGAAAAATGACCATTTCCGCGCCATGCTTGAAGAAGCGAAAACACGCGGTTTTGCTCCTGAATGTGTGTGTTTTGATAGTTGGTATGCCAGTCTAAAGAATCTAAAAGCGGTGCGAGATCATGGTTGGACATGGGTCACTCGTCTAGCTCCCAACCGACTTGTCAGTAAAGATTATTCCGGTAACCGTCCGGTGAGTACGCTCCCAATTGAACCCACGGGGACAACTGTTCATCTAAAAGGTTATGGATTGGTTCGAATATTCAAGGTTGACACTCCAGAAGGTGACATTGAATATTGGGCAACAAATGATTTACAGATGGACGCATTGACGCGTCTCAAATATACGGAATGGTCTTGGACAATAGAAGAATATCATCGCGGGATTAAGCAATTTGTTGGCATTGAGCGAGGACAAGTGCGCTCTGCTCGCACTCAAAGAAATCATATTGGTTTAGCGCTGAGAGCCTTTCTGAGAATTGAGCACTACTGTTATCATACCGGGGTCAGTTGGTTTGAAGCAAAACTCTCTATTGTCAGAGATGCGGTGCGTGCTTACTTGGCAGAACCTCTCTACACGCTTGAACCAACTGCGTAACTCCTAAAGATATTGCCCATCTGTGAATTGTATTGCCCACTCCATAAAACCGCTCAGGGTTCTAACACGGGCATCACTCTTTGCTGCCATACTTTAGTTTCTTTTATCCAACGGTTCATTGAGGTTGAAACCGTAAACCTTAATCGGAAATGTCTCACTTATGTCCCGTTCTTTTGGTGTGTGCACGGACATCACTTAATCTGACAAATCCTTCGTGAAGCTTGAGGCAATACTGAAAAGATTCAAGCTGGAAAACCTTGGCAATCCGGCAAGATCCAGATGGTTTTTCGTAATGATATTATAGCGAAAATGACGAAGAATTTCCAATTAGAAATAATTGCATTCAAACGTCAATCTTAGCGCAATTGCACTGCGTTGACATGCCAACTGAACTCAGGAAAACGATGGATTAACCGTCTGTTTTTCGACGGCTTCCATCGCTTGCTCTACCAGGGCATCGACTTCTAGTGGATCTTCTGCGGATTGAGCGTCTTCAATCGCCGCGTTGGTGGCGGGGTGATCGGGCACAAAGAGCGAGCAGCAGTCCTGATGGGGCAGTGTCGATACCTCAAAGGTGCCAATCTTCTGGGCGAGATTGACAATCTCCTCTTTGTCATCGCCGATGAGCGGGCGGAGCACCGGCAGCCCCGCCACGTCTTCGATCACCTTGAGATTTGCGAGGGTTTGCGAGGCGACTTGACCCAGACTCTCTCCCGTAACAAGCGCTAACGCGCCTTCCCTCTCCGCAAGCCGCGCGGCAATTCTCACCATCATTCGTCTGTAGAGAATGACGCGAAACGGCGCCGGGGTTTTTGTCACAATCTCGCGCTGAATTTCTGCGAACGGGACGTAGTAGACCTGCGTTCGATGGTTGGACTTCGCCAATATTTCCACGAGTTCCGCCGCCTTTTCGAGCGACGCTTTGTCTGTGTACGGATAGCTGTGGAAGTGAATAAAGACCGCCTTCGCGCCGCGTTTCATCATGCGCCATGCGGCCACGGGCGAATCGATGCCGCCGGAGAGCATCACGAGCACCTTACCGCTGACGCCAACGGGCAATCCGCCGATTCCTCGAATCTTTTCGGTGTAGATGTAGGCTGATTTCTCGACAATCTCGATCCAACACACCAGGTCTGGATGGTGCATGTCCGCCACGGCGCCAGTGTGTTTGAGCAGATGCGCTCCGACCTCAGCGCTGATTTCCGGGGATGTCAGCGGAAAGTGCTTGTTCGCCCGCCTCGTTTCGACCTTCAGTGTTTGGAATTCCCGCCCCCGAATCCATTCGAGCGCCCCGTCCTTGATAGCCTCCATATTCTGCTCGGTGACGCGGCATAGCTCGAAATGCGCGATGCCCATGACATTCCCCAAGCGCCGTTGAATCTCGGGGATATCGGAAGTTGCGCCCACCGTCACCAGAATCCTGCCGTGAATGCGCCGGACATCTTCGTATCCCGTACCTTCGAGCGCGAGCCTGATATTGCGGACGAGCCGGTTCTCGAAGAAGGATCTGTTCTTGCCCTTCAGCCCGACCTCGCCGTAGTGAACTATGAAAACGTTTTGCATACTTGTTCTTTGACTCATAGAGCGAGTTATGATAATGACGTTTGTCTTCCGAAGCCACCAAGAAGAGTGAGATTTGGAAGGATGGATGTGAGGAAGGGTGGAAGATTTCCGTTCCGTGCCGTCCTCAATCATCCGGAGCAAAAATGGGAGCCGGGTAGTTGGGTTTCAGAGAGTTCAACCCAACCTACATGCTCATGAAGCGAGTTATGATAATGACGTTTGTCTTCCGAAGCGGCCAAGAAGAGTGAGATTTGGAAGGATGGAAGTGAGGAAGGGTGGAAGATTTCGCTTCCATGCCGTCCTCAATCATCCGGAGCAAAAATGGGAGCCGGGTAGTTGGGTTTCACAGAGTTCAACCCAACCTACATGCTCATGAAGCAAGTTTTAGTGTTGACGTTTATCTTCCGTAGCGACCAAGAAGAATGAGATTGGAAGTATGGAAGATAGGAAGGACGGAAGGTTTCCCTTGCATGCCGTCCTCAATAATCTGGAACAGGTAAAGAGCTACGGTGTTAGTACTGACGCCGAGAAAATCGTCTTCTATTTGGCGCTCAAAGGCTGTCTCAGGAGCGCGGAAGTGGAAGCCGCGAGTGAAGTTCCACTGAGTTTTATGCAACCTAAAGCCGGACGTGTTGATCGACATTTGATGAATGCTGATTGCCGTTAAAGGCGATGAAACCTGAAGCGGTTTCCATCGTTTGTATCGTTACTTGATATGTAGCATTCCAGCCCGCGCACATGACTCGCCGATTGTAGAACCGCAACGATGAAATTCGCCGCCCGGACAGACATAGGAAAATTTCGCACGGTCAACGAAGATATGTATTTTGTTGACGACGACATCGGTCTGTTTGTTCTTGCGGACGGTGTGGGAGGCCACGATGCGGGCGATGTGGCAAGCGGCATCGCTGTCGCCGTTTTCCAAGAATGGGCATGCGACCTTGGCAGTGTGCCCCAGGACAACATGGATACCAGCTCCACCGAAAAACTGGAGACGTTGAAAGCGCTTGTCAACGAGGCGAATCACCGGGTCTACGAGAGATCGGTGAACAGAGATTTCAGCAACGGAATGGGAACAACAATTATCGGGGGCTTTGTTACGCCAACCGAACTCATCTATGCCCACGTCGGAGACAGCCGGCTCTACATCTTGCGTGACAGGGTTCTCGAGCAGATAACTACGGATCACTCCTTAGTCCAAAAACTGGTGGATATCGGGCAATTAACGGCGCAAGAAGCTCGTGTTCACCGCCACCGAAATATTATCGATCGTGCGGTCGGATTTGAGTCGACGGTGGATATCGATTGCGAGATTTGTCCTCTCAATCCTGATGACATTGTTCTTGCATGTACGGACGGACTGCACGACATGATAATCGACGATGCGGAGATCGCCCGGATAATTACGGACGCATCAGACCTTGATGCCGCCGCCGCCGGACTGATTGACAAGGTACTGGACTACGGCGGTAAAGACAATGTCACGCTGGTTCTCGCCGCGACGTGTTAAGGCGTGGCGTTCAACGCATTAGGCCCTAGCATTCAGAGGGTTTATCCCTTCCCGATTCGTGCCCTCCCACTTTCCTTTCCATGAGCACCTCCTCCGGTGACATCACGAACCGACGCGGCGTCATAGTTGAAACTATGGCGTGACCTCGGTGTTCACCGTATTATACAAACAGCGCCCCGATGTTGACAATTGAAAAGCGGAAAACGGGGAGTCCGGAAAACCGGAGTTTGTACGTATGCGCGTCTACCCTTTCGGAGGGGCAGGGGAAACGGGGATTTTCTTGACAAAAGACGAGGATCTCTGATAAAATAAAATGGCAATTTTGGTGGGATGGCTGAGTGGTCGAAAGCGGCGGTCTTGAAAACCGTTGTACCGCAAGGTACCGTGGGTTCGAATCCTACTCCCACCGCCATTATTGTAACCATGTGTGGAGAGGTGCGAGAGCGGTTGAATCGGGCTGCCTGCTAAGCAGTTGTGCCTTAGTGGTACCATGGGTTCGAATCCCATCCTCTCCGCCATTTTTTTGCGCCTGTAGCTCAGCGGATTAGAGCATCTGACTACGGATCAGAAGGCCGGGGGTTCGAATCCTCTCAGGCGCTTATCGCAATAGGTATCATGGAAGAAGTTGGTTACACCTAACTCGACGTTTTAGGACTTACGCAGAATAACGACTCAGTATTGCGTGATGCGTAATACGTAATTTGATTCATCATACGTAGCATACACCTCTTTACACCCCACCTTTTTCTATGAATTGGGGCAGCCCGCGTGAATCCTAGTTACGTTTAAATATGTCGGACGAGATCTGGATGCGTGAAGCCCTCGAACTTGCACGGCAGGCATCCAAAAGGGGCGAGGTTCCCGTCGGAGCAGTAATCGTCAGAGAGGGCGCGGTGCTCTCGCGTTCGCATAACGCGCGCGAATCGTCAAAGGATGCGACAGCGCACGCGGAGGTGCTCGCCATTCGATCGGCGTCGCGGCGGGTCGGGGATTGGCGGCTTACTGATACGACGCTGTACGTTACCTTGGAACCGTGCCCAATGTGCGCCGGCGCGATTGTTTTGGCGCGTATCCCGCGAGTGGTTTTCGCCGCTTCGGAACCGAAGTTTGGCGCCGCGGGCAGCGTGTTTGACGTATTGCAAGAGCCGCGATTAAATCATAGAGTGAACGTCGTTAAAGGCGTCTTGGGTGAAGAGAGCCGCGCTCTACTACAATCCTTCTTCCATGAACGCCGTTGAACCTGCGGAGAGATGCAGGAGTGGTTGAACTGGACAGTCTCGAAAACTGTTGTGCGGGCAACTGCACCGTGGGTTCGAATCCCACTCTCTCCGCCATTTTCCACTTTAGCCCGAATGTGTGCGTCGCTGTGCGACGCGGAGCCCCATTATTGCATTACGTACCAAGGTTTTTTCTGTTCGCACGCCTTCTATGTACAAGGATATTATCAGTTACCAACTGGCAGACGAGGTGACCGAAGAACATTTACTTCGTGTTGCTGATCAGATAGTAGAAAGTTGGATGACAAAGCAGCCCGGATTCATAAAGTGGGAAATTCACAAGGATAGTACCGGCGGCTACACGGACATCGTGTACTGGAATTCTAAAGAAGATGCCAAGAGAGCGGAGAAGGAGATGACGAATATTCCCAATGCTAACGATTGGTATGAATGTTACAAGGACGGTTCAATTGAAAGTAAGAATTTAGACGAAATCAGAAGGTTCGAGTAAAACATCGTCATGAAGACGTTCATACTTTTGTTACGCGGCGTTATGCCTAACGGAAAGAATAAAGTGCCGATGAAGCAGTTACGCGAAGTGCTCGGTAAACATGGTTTTGAAAATGTCCGTACGTATATTGCTAGTGGCAACGCCTTGGTTGAAACCGATTTGTCTGTGTGTGATATCGAAACAAAAGTACATCATCTCATCAAACAACATATTGGCCCTGATCTTACGATAATTGTCCGCACCGGCGCACAACTACAGAAAATACTTGATGAAAATCCTTTCAAAAAGGGTCATGATATTTCACGAGTATTTTTTGTTTCATTTGCACACAACCCTGCTTCAAAAATAGAGAAACTGCAGGAGGAAGATTTTGGAGATTGTCAATTAAATTTTGGTGAAAATGCCGCCTATATGTATATCCCCGGCGATGCTTCCCGCTCAAAGTTGAGTAATAACTTTCTCGAGAAAAAACTTGATGTGTCTGCAACCATGAGAAATTTTAACACCATGAGCAAGCTCATAGAAATGAGCCATAATGATTAATTGCTGAAGGCACTTCAAGCGAAATCAAGTCTGTTTCGACAGACTATTTCACATAGTTGGTGGTCGTTAAGAAAAAGGGAATTAGGGAGTTCCTTTCAATTTTTGGCTGCTTCCTCTTGCACCTTCGCCGATTTTTTGAGAGAAAGAAAATTTTTGGTTTGTGACCGAAGAGTGCTTGAGGCGCGTGCTGTTCGCGCCACCACAAAATCCGAGCGTACGATGAAGCGTTGAATCGCCACGCACCGGCGCGTGGATTAGTCAAAATCCTGCGGATTTTGCTCAAGCAATGACTGAACTTCGTTCAAAAAACACCGCCTTATGGGGCAGTAGCTCAGATGGGAGAGCGCATCCCTCGCACGGATGAGGTCACGGGTTCGAATCCCGTCTGCTCCATTTACGTTCTTTCCAAGAGTGGTACTATCATGAAGTTCATAACAGTTCTATCTTTGCTACTTCTGACATCTCCAGCCTTTGCCGAATTGACGAAAGAGGAGTTGCGCGCTGTCATCCGAGAAGAAATTGCGGTGTCCGAAAAGCGCACGCGGGAGTACATAGATCTTAAAATTGATGGCTTAGGTAGAAGCCTGAGTGCCAGAATTAACGCCGTAGACAAAAGGCTCGGGGATATGTGGCTTATGGTGATCGCACTCGTTGGGTTAATAGCTGCCGCCGTTGCAATCCCTCAAATCGTTATTGCCTATAAGGGAAGAGACTGGAAGCAGACCAGAGCAGAAATCCAACAACTGTGCGAAGAAATCAAAGCGCTGCAAAACGCTTCCCCATAACCCCGTCCCCGGTTTCTCGCCCGTTTACATAACACTCCCCTTCAGTACAATCCGTTTTAGTCGGCTGGTCGATATTTCTCGCTTGGGCACGCGCGAGACTCTGATGTGAGTAACTGTCCGGTACTATACACTTGTCTGTCGCGCCGCATGTGCTTTCAAAGGCTGGTGCGCATTGCGCACCCTACAAGATGGCAATTCAGTATTGCACTTTCGCGCAAAGTCAAGCTGACTTCACCAGCCTTGGGTCAGAATGCCCCGCCTATTGTCCTTGTTATCCTCGAAATTTCGAACCAGCACCATTGGTTGTCCAATCGTGATATGGTATAATCTTCTATATGAAAGACGCAGCTAAACCGAAACTTCTCTCCGGCGGAAACCCGCAAATTCCAAAGGGTGACGGGGACGCCCCCGTACAGGCATACATCGCAGCCATGCCGGGCTGGAAACATGATGTCGGACGAAACTTGGATGCGCTCATCGTCCGCACCGTGCCCGAATTGCGCAAGGCGGTGAGGTGGAACTCTCCCTTTTACGGCATGGAGGGGCAGGGCTGGTTCCTTTCGTTCCATTGCTTCACGAAGTACATCAAGGTAACGTTCCTTAACGGCGCGTCGCTGTGTCCTGTCCCACCCGTCGAATCCAAGCATGAAGCCGTGCGCTACTTTCACATCCACGAGGACGATCAGCTTGACGAAGAGTTATTGGCGAGTTGGATTCGGCAGGCGTCGGAGCTTCCCGGTGAACGCATGTTTTGAGTTTGCCCGAGTGATTATCCATGTGGGATTGAGTAGGTCGGCGCGGTTAATCGATGAGCGTCCCAGTTCAATAGCTATTTTCAAATCACGCCGTATTGTCGGGAATCGGAGTTCCCTCCTACGGTCGGGAATCGGAGTTTCCTCCTACAATCGGGGATCGGGATCCCGTCGTACAGTCGGGAATCGGAATTCGCACGCTTAATTTCTTTTACGATGGCTCACCTTGATACCCCCCTTTTCCTGTTGTTGTTCATCAGCATTCCGCTACTGCTGATTATCCATCGCGGCACCCGGGTGGAAGCGTCGCGATGGCGAAAATCTACCACCCTTGCTCTGCGAACCGTTGCCCTGCTGTGTTTTATTCTGGCACTGGCAGGTCTGCACAGTAATCACCGCGAAGAGGTGCTAGCCGTCGCGTTCCTCTTGGATGTTTCGGAAAGCGTTCCAACAGAGGAACAGCACAGAGGAATCGATATAATGAATGCGGCGATTGACGAGTTGCAGCCGACCGACCTGTATAGTGTTATCCCGTTCGCCGCGCAGTCGACGGCATCCACTCCCATGCGCCCGAAGATGGAGCAACCGAATTTTAATCCGGACATCTTGTCTGAGGCGGCGCTGGATTACAATTCAACGGACATCGCGGCGGCGCTGCATCTAGCCATGCGCATTCTACCGGAGGATCGGCAGAGGCGAATCGTGCTGCTGAGCGACGGTTTGCAGGGCACGGGCGATGTGGATCCCCTTCTGGATCTCGCGCGGGCTGGCGGGATTGAAGTCTTTACAATCCCGTTGAATTCGGAAAGAGCCGATGAGGTTTGGGTGCGCGCCCTTCATCTTCCGTCGCATGTGATATCCGGCACAACTTTTGCCGTGCGCGCAGTTGTCGAAAGCACAGGGGCCAGGACGGTAGAGGTTCATCTTCTTCGCGACGGCAAACCGGTTTCTGATCCGCTGTCTATTACGCTGAAACCGGGGAAACAGGAAATCATGATACCCGATCAACGGATTGACGAGCAGGGGAGCTATACGTACCAATTCAAAATTTCGGCGCGGGATGCCATTTCCGAAAACAATGAGGCTTACGGATATGTCAGTGTGAGTGGTCGACCTCACGCACTATATGTGGCGGATGATTCGGGTCAGACCGACGCCCTGATGCGCGTCCTCGAATCCAGCGGTTTTGCGGTGGATGTTGTATCGCCGCATAAAATCACGACCGAATTAGCCGATTTGCGGAGCAGTGCAGTGGTGATTCTGAATAATGTTTCGGCTGATGACCTTTCGATTACCCGGATGGAATTGATTGAGAGCTATGTCCGCGATCTGGGAAAAGGATTGGTTGTGATTGGCGGTGACCGCGCATTCGGCATGGGCGGCTATCACGGCACACCCTTGGAGCGAGTGCTGCCTGTCGAGATGACGCCTCGGCAACGCAAAGAGTCCTTGGCGCTGATGTTCGTTTTCGACACGTCCGGCAGCATGGCAAATTACGTCGGTGCGGATCAGAAGATTCAACTGGCGATTGAAGGGATTCGAGCGGGAGTGCGCGAGCTTGATAAGGAGGACAAGGCGGGTGTCATCGGCTTTGCCGCCAAGGTTGGGTTGGACATTTCACCCACAACCGATCATGAGAGAATTATCCGCGAAGTTGGCCGAACAGCTCCCACCGGCGGCACGAAAATGTATCCCGCGCTGAAACGAGCCTATGAAAAACTCAAGGAGGTCGATGCCAAACAGAAGCATCTTATACTTTTGTCCGACGGCAGGTCTGACGGGGATTTTTACACACTCGCGGATCGGATTGCGGCTGACGACATCTATGTGACCACGATTGCTATCGGAGATGCCGCGCAGAACCTGTTGCAAGCGATTGCGGAGAGGGGAGGAGGAAACTATGTAGCTGTGCACAATGTGAATCAATTGCCGAAGATTTTGGCGGATGAGGTCAGACAAACCCAGAAATACATGATTCAGGAGGCGTTTGAACCGATAATTAGCGAGAAGGGTGCGGCGATCATGGCGGGCATCCCCCAGGTTCCTCGGCTGCGCGGTTACATTGCAACCGCAGAAAAGGAATACGGTCAGGTTCATATCCGTTCTCCCCAAGAGCACCCGATTCTCGCCGCATGGCATTACGGTTTCGGGAAATCCGTCGCTTTTACTTCGGATGTGAAACCCGGGTGGGCGGCGGATTGGATAGAATGGGAGCAGTTTGGCAAGTTTTGGGGGCAAGTGGTCAATTGGGCGGCGCCCATTCATGGCGACAGCAGAGATTTTGACCTGAATGTTTCTCACGGCGGGGGTTTCGGGCAGGTAGTGATCGATATCGCAAACACCGAAGTTATCTCTAACGTCCAGCGTTTCGATGTCCGAGTCGCGCCGCCGAATGGCGCCGGCGAGGTTGTCGACATGCAACGGGAAACGCCGACTCGGTTCAGCGGGGAGTTTCCTATTGGGGAGACCGGCGTTTATTTGGTCACTGCCCAGATGAAGCGGGACGGCGTCGTTATCGGATCCGGACACGCAAGTTTCGCGCTTTCATACCCTACGGAATACGCCGAGTTTGAAACTAACCACCAGCTTCTGGGGGCAATTGCCAGGCGCACAAACGGCATCAATGATCCTACGCCCAAGCAGATTGCGAAACATACCGGTGAAGCCGTAGAAACATCCAAATCACTCTCGCATGTTCTTCTGATTGCCGGCATTCTTATCTTTGTGCTTGAGATGATTCTTCGCCGATTTAGCGTGGCAAGCGGTTACTTCACACAGCTTCGGGAGCAATTGGCGGCGTTTCGCCGGGGCGGAAAAGGTGAGTCAACCGTAACGATGAGCCGGTTAAGCGCCCGCAAAGCGGAATTGGCTGGAATGCCGAAAGCCGCCGTGATACCTCGGAGCGCGACTGCCGTTAAGCCTGCATTGGCAACCGAGAATAACGCTCCGGCAGCGTCTCAAGGCGAGGGAAACATGGGACGGTTATTGAGAGCGAAGCGTCGAGCCCAAGGCTGCAGTTGACGTTCACTGCCCTGAGACCACCGCGCATTCGAAAAATTGACTTGAGGATTTACTCGGAATCTGAGGTTTTTTTCTGCACGAACCCGTAGAGTTCAATCTCTTGCGCTATAGGGTAGCCGCGCTTGACCTGTCGGTTTCTTACCCTGTTTTCTTGGTAGGAGAAGTCACCCGCGAGTCGCCTGTCGTCGGAGGTTTCTCCAATTTTGAATCGGATGCCGTCCGTTACCACGCTGACTCGCATGTCAATCGTTGATTTTCGGTTATTGTTAATCTTGTCGATTCTTTTCCACTCGCCTTCCCCACCGATACTCTCATAAATAATCAGATCCTCAATGTTTGTTTCTCGAATGACTATCCGGTGAATCGGCTTGCGCGTTGGCAAGGTAACGATAATCCAATGTTGATTGGCTTTGCCAACGGTTTCCAAATTGCCGTCAGCCATTGCAGGTACGGAGCACGTGGCTCCTTCAAGCAGCGCGTAATTTTCGCTCCACTGCTGCGGCGCCACGAGGGCACTCATGAAGCCGGCATTGCAACCTACCATGAAGCAAGACAGGACGAGCAGCGGTATGCAGAATTGACGTTTCATCCTAGTGTACCTCCAATCCAACGCATGGCGCGTCTTTCCCACTGAAACAGAATTGCGTTAAAACCCTTTAAGCACCATTAATCCGGGGACATGAACACCGGTTGTTTTGTTGAGGAAAGTGTATCAAAAGTCTTGGGTGTGTTTCAAGGCAAAATTGCGTGCGGGGTAGGGAAATTGATAAAGGCAGTGGCCAGTGCTCAGTGGTTAGTAGCCAGGAAAAGCAGTAGAGAGTGGGAAGGTTGGAAGAGTGGAAGAATGCGACGGGCACAGATTGATCGAGAATAGACGGGGATTGGCGATTGCACGGGGAATCGCAATCGGAAGAAGGATTTTTACGGGGACTTCATCGTGCGGGATTTGCTATCACGCTCATTATCAATTCGCTTGATTGATCGCTAATCGTTGTCTATAGTCATTCACAATTATATTTGCACATATTATGATTGTATGCTACTCGATTTGATAGTTGAAGATTGCTACGACAAATCAACTACCTGTAGGAGCAAGCCTTGCCCAAGACAGGAGATCGCGACCGGGAGAAGATCTCTATGGGAGTTCTATCGCGGTCGCTAGCCACTCCCTTGATCACTCGCTAATCGCTCGTTTGATCTCCTACAAAAGATACGTAGAAAAGTGTGCAAACTAAAGATCGAACTGCGTAGTCCCAAGTGTATAATTTCTAGTTGAAATGACTATAATCGCTCGTCACGAGGTCGGGGCAAGATGCCCCTCCTACCTTTTGTTCAGTTGCTTGATTGCACACAGGTACTCGCAAAAACTGGTAGGATCTCTATTGTGCAGGATTTGAGTTTGCCACGGATTGGGCGCGGAAACCGCGCCCCTGCGGAGAGGCACTGAGCATTCGCTTGCTCGCGCGCAGCAGAAAGTTGGTCGGGGCAAGAAAATCTCTACGAGAACCCTATCGCGCGGGACTTACTCTCGGCAATCTCGTCCTGCCAAGGGTATAGATTTGGCAATCCAGTACGATCGGGAAGGGGACAGGGTGGACAGTAGCTGCGGGACGGCACGCCGGTCATCCCCTACAGAATCACAATTCAACGGGTGTGAAGGAATAGAGTCTAGCGCTTCAAATCTTGCAACAGTGTTTCGGCAAGCCGTTCGGCGAAGGCGTCATCGTTTATGTTATTGTCCATCTCGATTACCGTGACATTTTCCGCCACGTTCGCCTTCAAATTTTGAATCCACGCCCTCCTGGCTTCCGGTGAATCAAACGGCTGGTCCTGAGCGTCAATGGCGGAGACTCCCCGCTCGGGGATTATCACGGTAGTCGACCCTTTCGCCCGGCTCAATTTTTGCCCCATGATTTTGCCCAACTCGGCGTTCTCGTCTACGGTTGTGCGCATGAGTGTAATTGTCGGATTGTGTTGGTAGAACTTCCTGTCCTCGAATTTGTCGGGCACGGTATCGGGCGGACCGAAGTTCACCATATCTAAGGCGCCCGGGGCAACCACCTGCGGAATTCCCCGGTTTCCCGCGGCTTCGAGGCGGTCCGGTCCCGCACTCAACACCCCGCCAACCAACTCGTCAGCAAGTTCGGTCGTGGTCACGTCGAGCACGCCAACGATAAAGCCGCCATTGACCAAATCCTCCATGGCGCGTCCGCCGGTGCCCGTTGCATGGAACACGAGCACTTCGTATCCCGCGGCTTCGAGAATCTCCCGCGCTTTGGTCACACATGGGGTCGTCACTCCGAACATGGTCGCGGCGATTAAGGGTTTATCGTCGGCTGCGGGCACCTCGGCGTTAATCATCCCGGCAATCGCCCCGGCTGCGTTCGTCAGAATCTGGCGCGAGAGACTGTTGACGCCCGCGATGTCCACGACGGAATACATCATCGTGATGTCTTTCGTGTCCACATAGGAACTGGTGTCGCCGGAGGCTAACGTAGAAACCATCAATTTCGGAACGCCGACCGGGAGCGCGCGCATTGCGGTCGTTCCGATGGTTGTTCCGGCGGATCCGCCAAGCGAAATGATGCCATCGATCGTTCCATCCTCGTTGAGTCGTTCGACAATTCGTGCGGCTCCGTTCGCCATCGCGGCGACGCTATTCCCGCGATCACCCTCATCCTTGAGTGCGGTCAGTGTTGTCCCGGCCGCCGCTGCCACTTGCTCGGCGGACACATCCGGTTCAAATTGCGGTTCCCCCAGAATACCCGTGTTGACGACGTATGTTCCGACGTTATTCGCCTCTATGCGCTCTTTGAGAAACTCAAATTCCGGACCCTTCGTATCCAATGTTCCCACCAAGCAAGCCGTTTTCGACATGTTCATTCCCTCCGTGAGCCATCGACTCCGTCAAAGCGAGTCGACAAGCATGAGTTTCATTGTTGGACAGGCATTATAAGTTTCCCTAGGGACAGGGTCAAGGACAATCGCTTCGGATCACGCCGCCCGGTTGTTTTGATCTGAGATGCAGGGGAAACGCATCCAATTACAAATTGTGTCTCACGGCGGCAGCACGTACCTATTATGTTGAGTTTCGCCCAAATATCGGCGGGTTCAGGCAAAGTGAACCCTCAAAAATTCCTCTAAGATTAGCGATAATTAACGGATTCCCGTTCAACCCAACCTACGACCTCTAAGCTCGACTTTGTACATTTGAGCAGTATAGCAGACGGTGTCAATCACACTTTCCGGAAAAGCGGGTGAAATTTTAACCATCTGGCCTTTTGGGTTGATCTGTGAAAAAGTCGGTAGCGGTTTCTAGTGCTATCACGGCGGGGCAAGATGCCCCGCCTACGGGTATGGTTTTATACGGCTTTCCGTACAATCCAACCGTTGTACTTTTGTACAAAGTCGAGTTTAGAGCCTGTTTGAATAATCAGTAGCAAAGCCATTTTTTTGTCACTTAGAGCCTGTTTGAAAAGTCCGGAATCGCCTTAGAGAAAGGGCTATTTTGGGGTAAATGCCCTCAAGAACCTATTAGAAAAAGAAAAAAGTTGTCTGAACGGTTGATGTTTACGTTTACTCATTGGAGCAGTTAAATCTGAACCAATGAAAGGAGTAAACATGAACCGCAAGCGTTATCCCAGTGATTTGACTGATGCACAGTGGGAGAAACTGTCCTCGTTTCTGCCAGCCCCTCAACCATTAGGCAGACCTCCAAAATGGGAGATGTGCTTAATCATCAATGCTATCTTTTATGTCGTCAAGTCCGGTTGCCAGTGGCGAATGCTACCCCATAATATGCCACCGTGGCAAACCGTCTATTACCATTTCAGAAAGTGGCAAGTCGACAACACATGGCTCTTGATTCATCAGGCACTTCGCGAACAAACACGTTGTGATGGCGGCAAACAACCATCACCGACAGCAGCTATCATTGACAGCCAATCCGTTAAGACGACGGAACTGGCGGAGACTAGAGGATTTGATGGTCACAAGAAGGTCAAAGGACGCAAACGCCATCTGGTAACGGATACGACGGGTATTCCATTGATGGTCAAAGTCACTGATGCCAATGTTAGTGACAATCAGATAGCTATCGAGTTACTAACAGAAGTGTTTAGCTGGTACATAACAATTCAGTTGGTGTGTGCCGATGCCGCCTATCGCGGCGAATTAGAAGACTGGTTATATCTGGCTCATCAGTGTCAACTAGAGATTGCATCTACGCTAGGGCAGCAGGGGTTTGAAGTTGTTCCGTTACGATGGATTGTTGAACGCACATTCTCTTGGCTTGGTTGGTTTCGTCGATTGACTTTGGATTATGAACGCTTTCCTAAGACTGCTGAAACTATGGTATACATCGCTTCCATCTACTTGATGCGAAATCGAATCAAATGACTTTTCAAACAGGCTCTTATAGGAAGTTTTTTCATGTATTTATTGTTGTCTACTACATACCTGTGGGAGCTCTATCGCGTTCCCTATCCGGTCACTTGATTACTCGTTATCCACTCGCTTGATCCCCGCTGGGGCTTTTAAAGGCTGGTGCGCAGTGCGCACCTTACAAATGTACTTTTCAAACAGGTTCTAAGAAAATTGTCACAGGATTCGCCTGATTTTCCTTATTTCACGTAGACATTTAGATGCGATTTCCCGGTGCGAAACGGCGTTTTTGTGGACACGCCGGAAACCCTATGATAAACTAAATCAGCCTAGGGAAGGGCATATTCGGAATTTTTCAGCCATTATGCTATGAATCCGCGTTAATGACCCCATGTTGCCATTTACGATAAAGGTTACTCATCAGCCGGTCGAGCGGCTGTGCCGAATTTCGGCGCGCAGCGAGCAACAGAATATTGATATCGACGTTGACATTCACGCGCACTCTCGCGAGATTCTCCCTTTATTTGCGGGCAGGCAAAGCGCAAGTTCGGACACCGAGGTATTGAATGAGGCAGCGGAGTATGCCTACGAAGCGTTTGTCGGGTTTCTACAACACAATGCTCAGCCCGATATATTTTTGCCGTTTAATCGGCTGAGTCGATATCCTCACCGATTATACTGCCTTCTCATGTCTCCGAATCGCACTCGCGAGTTGTTTGAAGTCTATAACGCGAGCGTGGGAAACCGCCTGACATACGATGACTATGAGCTTGTGGTGAGCCGAAAGGCACAGCTACAAGATACGGAAGCCTACTTGATCGCCCCGAATAAGTATACGCTCTTTATGCGACAGGCGGTTGAATCACGCGCGATCAATGTGTATCGCAGCGATTTTGTCGATTTGGTCACGAACACGCCACCTCCGATTCATCTTCATCCCCAAGATATCATTGACGCACTTGAAACCGGTGTTCCAGCAGAATCCGAACGCCCCGCGGAAGGACAGCAACTTCTAATGTTTTCGCCGGACGAGGCAAAAGATGAGAAGGAGAATCAGGAGGAATGTCCGAAATGCGAGGGGCCGGTTCAGAGCATAGGCGTGGGAAGATACTTCTGCTTGGATTGCGAGTGGGATAATCTTCCTACGTTGAGATGAGGTAATACCATTTCTTTGCGTTTGCAGTGAATTAGTAGCGTCATCCAGGTCTCAGGGAGGCGGGGCAAGATGCCCCGCCTACAGGTTTGGCATACGGGGTAAGCCGAGTTTTGATGTTTTGGCGATTAGTGCCGTCCCAATTCCGGCGGCATTAGCCCTGTCGCACCCGCCTTTAAGATCCCAAACCGATACCAACGCACAATCGAAGAACGACGACCGTGTTGATAAGCGCGATGAGTGTGCCAACGACCGTCTGTATGAGCGTATGTCTTTTTCGTCGAATTCTCGCCCATGCGATGAGTGGCAACAAGAGAAACAGCCACCCATACCTAGGATCATCGAGAATCAGCACTAGCACAGTGATACAGCCGGTATAGACTCCCGTGTGGAAGCTAATTTTCCAGAATTGCGTGATGGCGCCGAAGATTATTCCGTTCGCGATATAGGCAAGCCCCGCCCAAATTATCTCACGCGGGGCGTCGATTACGAAAAAAATGCCTAGCCCGATACATGCCGCTCCTATGGCAAAAAGCAACGGCAACGTGCGCTGCTCTTTGACCTCAAGATTGAGGTTACTCACCCTCCCTAGGCGGAAGAGGATAAAGATAAAAAGGATCGGCAATAGGGAAAAAAAGTGAAAGCAATCCCCATCCACATCAGCTTCACGCGTGTGGTTGCGTCGCAGTTTTCGGCGATTACGAGGGTTGCCGCAATTGGCGTGATCAGTGGATTGAAGAGAACCGATGTTGCAGCCGCTATTCGATTGTGCATTAACGCGCCTAAATTTGAGTTGGCCGATTCATCTGAATTGAATCGGGGTTAAAGTAGTGTCGATGAATTGGGATATTCCGAATCGTTTCGCCCCGTGAAGGAGATCTCTATCTATCAACCGGGTTCCTGAAATCTACCACAACTAACGGCGGCTTGCAAGCAGATTTTCCAAACGCCCGAGAGCCGCTTCCTTCCGGGCGGAATTCGACTTGTATTCATAGTAGTGTTTCAACACTTTGCCCGCATACCGATCGGCTCTCCGCGGTATCGAGCCGCTCACGCGTACTTTGGCCGGTCCGACAAAATAGGCAGCCAGAGCGCGAACGTAGCTGCCATCGTATCGCTTTAGCTGGGCCGCCAAGTACGCAACTCCGCCTTTCACGTTCTTGCGCGGATTGAAGCGCTCGTCTACCCGCTCGTCGTGGGTTGGCTTAAGGGGATTACGATATTTGGGCACGTTAAGACGGAGATCCCGCGCAGTCCCCGGCATCAACTGCATTAACCCAACCGCCCCGGAACTCGAAACCGCGTTGGGGTTGAAGTTAGACTCCACTCGAATCACGGCGAGTATCAACTCAAGCTCGACATCGTAGCTGGCCGCTAGTTGTTGAAGCGAGCCGCTTCGCCGTCCCTTATTCCAATCAGACGAGTCTGGCTGCGTCCAGATATAGCGCCCCGGCTGTTGTCTGCGCCGCAGTTCATGTTTTCCACCGAACTTCCATCCAACCGACACGAGGTGTTTGGCGTTCGGTTCCGGACGAGTCAAATAGGCGTAATTTAGCAGCTTGTTCCAGCGACTCAGGGTAAGCCCCAAACTCCAGTGAGGCGTTGGCTCCGACTCGAGAAAATCGAAGACCGATCCAAACCGGAGCGCGATGTCTTGTGTCCCAATCTCAGCACCCATCGCCAACCCTCTGGTTGCGACATTGAACGCGCTATTGAGCCGCAGATGCCGGATGGGCGCCCACGTGCCGCCAATTGCGAGCTGCTGCTCGAATCTCTGAAGAGACTCGCCATCGCCGTTCGTAATCTCGACACCGGAGATGTCGCGAATGCTTGCCCCGACGCTCCAATGCGGATTCAATCTTCCGACTATCCCCAAGTCATAACTCGGAATCCAAAGACTGCCTTCGTAGGGCGCCCGATTGTAGCCGACATTGGCGCCGATCTGCCACCTTCGGATTTTCGCGGCATAGGAAAGCATGGCTTGGTTGTTTCCAAACTCGAATGTACCGATCGGGTTATTTGGTTTATCGATAAAGAAACGGTCCGCACCGTTGAGATCGACCACACTAAGCCCCAATGTACCGTATCGGCTGAGGGGTAACGCAAAGGAGAGTGCGCCCTGCGAAAGGTCGTAGACTAGACTTCCGCGCTGAAGGCCGGCAAGCCCCGCAGGGTTCCATAGCGCCCCGGTCGACCCCTCGGCGTTGCTGATAAACGCGCCGCCCAAGCCGAGCGCCCTTACTCCGACCGCGGGGCGCGAATCGGCTTGTGCCGCGAAAGAAGCACAGCACAGCCATGCAGCGAGGCAAGCGTGGAAAGCGCGTAACCCTATGCGGTAGTTTTTGAGGATGTATAGACGGGGGCGGGTCGATATCTTCTCTGTTCTTTCCGGATTCGAAATGGGGCGGAGGACCGGTAGGACAACCATTGCGCGCAAATACAGCGGTATCGTTGGGTGATGTGGAAGTTTTCCAGAGGGGACGGCAAACAGAGCGCCATCCTGCCCGTATGCGAAAACCCTCGGCGCAATTACGAGCCAGCCGATTTGCAAAACGTGTTTAAATCCAGTCAACCCCAACTATGTTGCTGCCACGGTCAGGAGCACCGTTTTCGTCTCCGTAGAAACCTTTGTGTCGGTATCGATTCCCGATTCTTTAACCGAGACGACTCGGTCAAACACGGTAACCACGAATTGGATGACTTCTAGCTGAACGCCATCCGTGTTCGAGATGACAGGAGCAATCCACGTGGCGCTATTGGGACTTGTAACAGAAAGGGTTCCGTGTTCCGTAACGTTGATCCAGTCAAGCAGGATACGGAAGCCTTGGACGCCGTCAACTGTTGCGGTTAACTGAACGCTTTCACCCGGTTGAACGACTGCCTGACTGACATTAACTTTTACATTCAGGGGCAGCTGATTACCGGGGTGTCCCGACAAGACAGAATCTTCGTCCGGATCGGTTTCTGTGACGGGGTTTTCTATGTTGCTGCCGCCGCAACCTGATATCCATAGGGCAGAAGCGAGCAAGAAGACTTGCAGGAGAGCGAGTAGTCGGAAAGATGTGATCATGTTTCCTGCCTCCGGTTAAATCTGAAACGACGCGTAAAACGCACCATAGAAAAACGCAATCGCCATTATCCGGTTTCAATAAATGGCGTGCGATGATCGAATCACGGAATTCACGAATTAACGGATTTCACGGATTAAAATCACTCAATCGGCGCCGTTATGCGGGTTGAGGCTGCAATCTAAGAAAAGGTTATCTAAGAGATTCCTGCGAGATTTTGATTTCCTCTCGAGCCAGTCGCTTGATTTGTTAGAATCACATGCGCTTGAGCCGGTGGCTTCGGGTTCGTCATTTGACAATGAATCCCCGGTTTTGTTATACTTTCGACGACGAATCCGGCGGATCGGGAGTATTCTCGCGGACAGGGAGAAAATATGAAAATCGCATACTTTGATTGCTTCTCGGGGATCAGCGGCGACATGACACTCGGTGCGTTGGTTGATGTGGGCATTCAGCCGGGTGCGCTGAGGGCAGAATTATCGAAATTGAAACTTGACGCCGAATTCAGCTTGGATTTCAAGAAAGCGAGCAAGCACCACATCACCGGCACGAGAGCAATTGTACGAACGACCGAAAGCAGGCAGGAGGACGCGAACCGAACCACCGGATCATCAGAGGGAACAGATACGCATAGCCACTCGCACGACCACGCCCACGAAACAGATGATCATTCCCATCACGAACACGCTCCGAGCCGGCATTTAGCGGACATTTTCGCAATTCTTGAGCACAGTAATCTCGAAACGGCGATAATCGATCGATCGAAACAGGTTTTTGACCGGTTGGCGGAAGCGGAAGCGAAGGTTCATAATACCTCCAAAGACAGGATTCACCTGCACGAAGTGAGCGGCATCGATTCGATTGTCGATATAGTCGGTTGCGTCATCGGCTTGAATCTGTTGGGAATCGAAGAAATCTATGCCTCCCCGCTTGCGCTGGGAAGCGGTTTTGTGCGGTGCGCCCACGGTCTGATGCCCGTGCCCGTGCCCGGCACCATGGAACTGCTTAAGGGGGTTGAGGTGCGGCAAACGCAGATTCGGAAGGAGTTGGTGACGCCCACGGGCGCTGCAATTATCACTACGCTGGCGCGCGGGTTCGGTCCCATGCCGGAGATGGCTATCGACCGCGTTGGCTACGGCGCCGGCGCGCGCGACCTTGAGGAGCAACCTAACCTCCTACGGATTTGTCTCGGGGAGAAGAAGGCGATCAGTCTTGAGAGCGATCAGGTTTGCCTCATCGAGACCAATTTAGATGACATGTCCCCGGAGATAGCGGGCTACCTGACGGAGTTGCTGTTTGAGAAGGGGGCTCTTGACGTTTTTCTCACATCTATCCTCATGAAGAAGGGGCGTCCGGCGACAAAACTCAGCCTACTTGCAACCCCGGACCTTCGAGAGAGTCTCACCCAGGTTGTTCTCAGCGAAACCACGACGTTCGGGGTGAGGTGCCACTTTGTCGAGCGATCCAAGCTATCGCGTGATTTTATTGAGGTGCAGACGCGGTGGGGAATCATTCGCGCCAAACGCGGATTCATGGACGGGGAGTCAATCAAGACCGTGCCGGAGTATGAGGATTGCAAACGCATCGCCGAGGAGCAAGACGTCCCGTTTCGACAGGTCTATGAGGAAGCGATGCGGGCACTTGGTTGAAGATACTCCAATAACACAATCACGGGAGGGAAAAGATGCGACTCACTCGACAAAGGCATTACGTGATTATTCTGTTTCTAATTCTTGCCATTTTTATCACTCAAACATCGTGGGCGACATACGAAACCTACACTGTCGACGGATATGACTTACAGACTCGGCTTGTCCCCGACAAAACAACCATAATGCTTGGCGAGCCCGTCTACATCTCGTTCATCGTGGATAATCGCTCGGATCAGGATTTGGACGTGCTTGTAGGCGGAGATTATAGAAACGGGCTTGGAAGACCGGAGAGTTTCACTGTCACCGTGCAAGGCGAAGACAATCGGCATGTCCCACAGCCCGATGCGGGACATGGGTTTGGTGGCTTGCTCAGACCTGAAAAAATACCCGCCGGGGGCAATTATGCCTTCAGGCTCTTTCTTCCCCATTGGGCGACATTTCAAGAGGTCGGCAACTACACAATGGTTGCCAGTAGAACTTTAAGCCTGCGTAAACACACGTCGGAACTAGGGTATCTCATGGAATTTGGAACTCAAGTGCAAATGAGAGCGAGTACGAAATTCCGGGTAGTTCCGTTGGATGAGTCGAAAATGGGGAACATCATTGATCGTTTAGGAAGCGCGATGTTCCGCACATTCGTTAAAGAGTCTGAAATCGAAGGTCTAGACGACGCAATGGTCGGAGAGTACATTAGAAAATTCGTTAACAGGTCTACAGAAGCTTTCCACGCCTTAGATTATATTCAGGATGAGCGTGCGATACCGTATTTCTTAAAGGCACTTGAACCAAATAGCCACGGATTGAAATCCAGCGCCCTTCGTGCACTTTCCAAGTTCAACAATGAATCCGCGTTTATGGCGTTGCGGAAAGGACTGGAAACAGAAGGAGAGAATAACAGTATACACCTCGCGGCGGCGTGGGGGCTGATAAGAAGTCCGCATTCGGAAGCCATACCCTATCTATTGTCGAAGCGGCGGCATCCTTACGAGGGTGTGCGTATGACAGTTCTGCACGTGTTGGACGAAATGAAACCCGAAGAAGCCATTCCTATCCTGATGGATATGGTTAACGATGAGAGCGAGAGAGTCAGCACTGAAGCCAAACGCTACTTGGAATTGCTTTCCAAGAAAAACTCGGCTTCGCAGCATTAGTCCAATTAGTATTAACGTAAGTGTTTAGTGGCTAGTGATTAGAGGATCTCTAGCGCACTCATTGTTCATTCGCTTGCTGGTCAGTAAAATCCCTGGAGCCATAGGACGGGCAATGAATGGGATCTCCATCGCACTCGCTATTCACTCGCTTGATCTATCCGCTCAGTTGAGGGGATCTCTATCGCCTTCGCTATCCGCTCAGTTGATCCTACTACAAACCGGAAAAATGGGCATCCACACTAGGTGCGCCTAGAAAATGGCAAAAAAGACCGTCTAGATTCATAGCACTCAACCCCAGAAATCAAGGAACTAAACAGTTACGTATTAACCTCTTAGCTCACCTTTGTACATTGTAGGATGGGATCAAGCGAATGGATAGTGAGTGCGATAGGAATCCACTGCCTACCAGCCTTGAGAGCGCCCGTGGCGCGAAAGGTGTATTGCAACATCGGATCACCCCCACTCCAAAGCCTAAACGGAGATTATCGGCGCTACTTCCTAATCACCATCTGCCGCACCTGCGAATTATCCCCCGCACGGAGTTGATAATAATAGATGCCGTTTGCCACAAATTCCCCGTTGTTGTTGCGGCCGTCCCAATGTGCGGCGCGCGCCCGATCTGTGTAAAATCCCGCTGCCTGCCAATCTAAATCCAATAAACGCATCAATGTGCCATTCGCGTCGTATATCGCTATGTGCACGTTCGCGTCTCTCGCAAGTTGATACGGCAGCCATGTCTCCGGGTTGAACGGATTGGGGAAGTTTTGAAATAGCGCGGTGCGCTTGACCTGTCCCAGCGTTACGATCTTCAATTCCAACGGCTCGTCGGCGAAGGGTGGTGTGTCAACGTGTTCCTCGGCTATGTGAACGGCTTCGACCAGGAATGGGCTCTGCGAAAAGTTGCCCTGCGCATCCATAACCCGAAGCGTAACCCAAGTTCGTGCATCTGCAGGTAATTGCGGTACGATAAATTCGATCATTTCGCTCTCGGCACTTAACATTTTGCAGTCATATAGTTTGATTCCATCGCTCGGATCATTGGAAACGGTTGGTCCGAGTAACTGGCTGTGATGCAGCCCATCCGCATCGTCTATCTTGAAGCGGAGAATTACACCGCGCGGTGGATTAGCGAGCGGCGCTAACATCCTGATTGTTGCCGGTGAGTTGAATGCGGTTTGATCCGGGTTGAAGAACCGGTGGCCGTCCAACCATCTGGCTGCACATTTTGAGATTCGTAATGGGTGTTTAAATCCGTAAGACATAATATCGTTATCGCTGCGGAAGTCATGCTCCAATCCAAAGGCGTGTCCAAGTTCGTGGGCAATAATCCCCATACTCATGCAGCGTTCCAGGACAATGGCTCGTCCGCCACCATTCCAAAATGCCCCTAGGCCGCAATACCTATGACCGATAAGTTCGCTGATTTCCGCGATAACAACGTTTACGTATTTCTCTTCGGTAGGTCCGACAATCTCTCCAAGAACCTTCGTCAATGCGCCCTTACGATAGTATTCATCGTTGAAACGCCCCGCGACTTGATGCACCACCGCTTTTCCGCCCGCATCGGTTTCAATCATGAAGGTTTTTCTATCGTGTCCATAGTTTTCCAACTGTTCCGCGTAGAACTGCTGCACTCCCTTTATCACGGTATCGATTCTACTTGTCATGTCTTTCCGAGGTGTACGGTCTTTCGGCACAAAGTATATGCACCTAATCACCTCTTGTCGTCTCTCCGTCGGTAAACGGTTCTCGATGTTTTGGATGCGTACCAATCCATCTTCACTCCCACTCGCTATTTCGCGCCCGTCGTTTGAAAACGCGGTAGTCCTTACGACACCAGCGTCATCATATCCCGGCAAAGAGTCAATCAGTTTCCCGTTCTCTGCGGACCACAGATTTAAAGCATGACTACTGCCCGCGGCAAGTGTCTTGCCATCAGGCGCAAAATCAAGCGAGCTGATTGTTGGTCCCGCGCGGGAGATTGTGCCTCGGAGTTGCCAGTCTGACACCGTCCACAACTTGATATGTCCTTGTCTCCCTCCACTCGCCAGAGTTTGATCGTCGGGCGAAAACGCGACACTGGTAACATGTGTGGAATCAGCCTCCAACACTGCAACACTTTTTCGGTTGGGAAAATCCCAAATCTTCACGCGACTAGTTGCTTTACTATGTCTTTCTCCGACGGCAAGGTATTTGCCATCGGATGAAAACGCTAACGCCGACACTTTACTATGCCGAAACGCAACTATTTCCTTCATTGTGCGGACACTCCATACCTTTACGTGCTCACCCGCCGTCACCAGACGCCGTTCATCAGGCGAGAAGGCGACTGCCTTCACTTCCGTCGGCAGCCCGTTGATTACATGCTGTTTGGTTACGGTATTTTGGGGCTGCGAGACATCCCATAGTCGAAACGTCCCATCATCGCTTCCGCTGGCAAGTAATCGTCCACTCGGTGAAAATGCTACGGAATTGACGGTATCGGTGTGGCCCCGTAACCTTCTCGATCTATTTGTTTGTAGATTCCAAATCTTTATGTCACTAGCCCCATGCACGTTAGCCGTACCAGCGACAGCAATAAGCGAGGAATCCACCGGTGAATATGCGAGCGTGTACACCGCCGTGCCAAAGTGAAGGATGGTGGTTTCTTGCGCAATACAGGCGCCTGGAACACATAACAAGATGCTAGCCCAAACCAATAGGTATTTGAATTGCACTCAATGGCTCCCAATTCTATGTTAGTGCGAAGTTCGTGACGGAGTTCATTAGTATTGCGTACAGACACTAGGACAGCGCTACGGGAAATATAGGTGCTTCTGTCTCATTTTATTTCGTAGTCAATCAATTCGGCGGTGCTGTTTTGCGTCTCTATTTTTACTGGTCCCACACCTGGCGCCAGCCACATGGTTCCTAAGAGCCTGCTTGAAAAGTCATTTGATTCGATTTCGCATCAAGTAGATGGAAGCGATGTATACCATAGTTTCAGCAGTCTTAGGAAAGCGTTCATAATCCAAAGTCAATCGACGAAACCAACCAAGCCAAGAGAATGTGCGTTCAACAATCCATCGTAACGGAACAACTTCAAACCCCTGCTGCCCTAGCGTAGATGCAATCTCTAGTTGACACTGATGAGCCAGATATAACCAGTCTTCTAATTCGCCGCGATAGGCGGCATCGGCACACACCAACTGAATTGTTATGTACCAGCTAAACACTTCTGTTAGTAACTCGATAGCTATCTGATTGTCACTAACATTGGCATCAGTGACTTTGACCATCAATGGAATACCCGTCGTATCCGTTACCAGATGGCGTTTGCGTCCTTTGACCTTCTTGTGACCATCAAATCCTCTAGTCTCCGCCAGTTCCGTCGTCTTAACGGATTGGCTGTCAATGATAGCTGCTGTCGGTGATGGTTGTTTGCCGCCATCACAACGTGTTTGTTCGCGAAGTGCCTGATGAATCAAGAGCCATGTGTTGTCGACTTGCCACTTTCTGAAATGGTAATAGACGGTTTGCCACGGTGGCATATTATGGGGTAGCATTCGCCACTGGCAACCGGACTTGACGACATAAAAGATAGCATTGATGATTAAGCACATCTCCCATTTTGGAGGTCTGCCTAATGGTTGAGGGGCTGGCAGAAACGAGGACAGTTTCTCCCACTGTGCATCAGTCAAATCACTGGGATAACGCTTGCGGTTCATGTTTACTCCTTTCATTGGTTCAGATTTAACTGCTCCAATGAGTAAACGTAAACATCAACCGTTCAGACAACTTTTTTCTTTTTCTAATAGGTTCTTGAGGGCATTTACCCCAAAATAGCCCTTTCTCTAAGGCGATTCCGGACTTTTCAAACAGGCTCTAACGGTATGTTCGGTATTAACTTCAAAAACTCGGTTGCTACCGTTTCGTGAATTTTCGCTATTAGAAAGGCACGTTCCTCCTCGTATTTTTCTGGTATTAGCTCGGTTTCAATTTCTGTGGTTTCTACTGACCGTGTCTCGTAATACTCAATCTCAAGGCAGTCCTCAAACCTGCCTGCGGGTGTCACGACCGTTTGCAGTTCTTCGTTAGTCCGAGCCGAAATCGACGAATGGGCTTCCAATACGTGCGAGAAGGAAGTGTGAATAACATGACTACCACGCCGACCTATATTAAATACTTGCCATGTCTTGCCGAGTACAAGTGGCGGTCTGAGGAATGTAAAATCACTGCGTTCCAGTCTATCTATTGTGTAAGTATGTGAACCGAGAAAACCAAAGCGCATCATGTTCCCATTATTGTCTACAATTCTTATTCTGATGGTAATAACCTTTGGTGCTAGTTAATTGGTACATGATTTTCAATGACATACTATATCTAGGTTGTTAGCAGGTCAGGTAGGCGCAACATTTGTCAACCGCGCATAATCGCACATCATCGTGTCAGTATATAGTATGTCATTTATGATTTAAATACTACATATACTAGCACCATTGGTTAATAGGAATATCAATTTCTTGCCGAGCGGTAGTTCCGATTTCGCCGGTTTTGATCGGACGGACAATTCGATCCGGCGTCGCTATATACAAAGGCGCCCTGGAAAAATCCAATGTACTTTCTTCAATCACTGGATTGTGACTGAAAGAATGGGCAAATTGTTGCGCGTCAAGGAAACCGGCGTTGGCTACTTCTCGCGTCCATTCAGATCCATCAGGATTTTGGTAAACCCATCGGCTGCCGAGTGTCATGGGATAGTAGGGGGTAGATGTAAGCACGTCGTGAATAGGATTCTCGTTTCCGACGGAGTCGACAATCGGTGTGTGAACGAAATCCTCTCCGCCGCACCCGAGAATCAATAAGATGCTTAAAAGAAAGGCATTCCTACTAGTTCTGTGAATTCGGGGAAATCGTCTCTTGAAGAAGCGGCGAGATAGCATTTTTGCCTCCTAACACCAAGCGCGGTCGAAATAACTGCCCACCAATGGACCAAGAAGTGAATGTGATACAGCCGCGATATTGAAATAACGGCGGCACTGCCAGCATTCCCAATATCCCGTAGCCAAATACAAACCAAACTTTTTAAACGTGGTGTCCTGTTTAGTTATCGATGTATTTCATAAAATTTTGTCTTGGAATTTTTAATGGCGCCCCAAGTTGCCGCGTAAGATTGCCTTGATTTGACGGACAGCGGATTGTCGCCTTCTACGCTTATGAAATCAAAATCTATTCGGATTTTGCCAAGATTCTCGTGAGGAGTCGACAAGCTAACAGTCCCTGTTAATGGTGCGTTGTCCTCAAAGGCTAACACTTCCTCCCCATTTACTACGACGACCACGCGATGATCGATTGCCTCAACTGCAACCAAATACCACTTTTTTAAATCAAAGGTGTACCCGGAAGCGGCATGTTTCGTAATCGCCTGAAGCAGATCTTCTTCATTACGCGGTTGTTTCCGAGGGTTGAACGTATATGCGGTTATATTTCCCTCATGAGGGGACAACGTGATTTGGTGCTTTGTCCAGTAGTTAAAGGGGCCACGGCTGGATCGGACGAAAATTGTGCTTGTAACTCCCTGCTCGCTCTCAAGAAAGCGAAGTCTTAATGTGGTTGTGTAATCCAACCACGTGCGGCATCCTCGTACATCAATCTTCAAACCCGCGTTATTCCCCATTAGGAGTTTCCCGCCTCTCACTTTAACGTCTCCGGGGGGATGGGTATCAGCGACATCCCACCCGGGGAGGTTCGAATCGCCGAAACCATCAAAAAACAGCACTTCACTTGAAAAGCTTGCGATCGGAAAGGTGTGGAAAAGGAGCGCTAATGCAAACGGAATACACCCCGTGGCTCTTGAGAATCTTTTGATCGTGATTGCTTCCCGTGGTACCGGTTGAGTTTGCGTCAATACTTGTCTCGACGTTGCCTCCCAGGTAACACTCGCGTAAATCCATGCACAGATCAAAAAACGAATGTCATTTTATGATGTGCGACACACATTGCGCTCCTCCCGAGCGCGGGAATCTGGACGTGCCACATTCTATCAACATTTCGATCCTCTGGATCGAGAAAGGGATTCCGACTAGCAGATGTTACTTGCTGGATGAATTGTTCGGACAGGGATACTGGCAAGAAATAACGTTACCCATTGGGATCAAGTTAAGAGTTATAGGGAGCATGTTACACGGATTCGATGTCTTAAACCGTTAATATCCATGCAGTCATGGGCGACGAAATACCAACCCATTGATTGATGGGTGTGATATAGACGATGAGCCATGATACGCACTTCCGTAGGGGCCGGTGCGGTTGGAATGGAATTCTCGTCGTGCTAGACATCGTCTGTTGTTTGGTGTTTCTGACTTCCGCATCGTCCAGAAGGATACGACAGAACTGAGCAGATTAATTTGGCATAGTCACGAAATGCAGTAGAGGTTCTTCAATTCGCCTAACAGCACGAATCGAATTTCTTGACGCAAATATCAGCAAATCCTATGCCAAAGCCGAAAACGCGCATCAGTTTTTTGTTGGGTTCTGTCAATGCGACAATTCAAGTTTCTCACATGCCGTTGAGGGTGTTCGTATTCGCATACGGTTTAGGCGATTGTTCAGTCCCTTTCTTGAAATACCGAAAAGTTGAGCGGCAATCGTGTGGTGTGGCCTGTGCATTTCACAGTTTCCGTGAATAGAGGAAATAAGGATGCAATCAAAGCCGGAATTTGAAATATGGGAGGAGTTGGTGACGCAACGTGCGGTGCGCGTGAAAGAGATGGGCTTTGACCGTACCGATAGATCGCCCCAACCGACAAGCGATGTCTTTCAAGGTGAGTTCCTCTTTGTAGCGCAGAAGAAAAACGGTTCGTTGGCTGGGAGTCAACTGTAACACAGCTCGGTGCAAATATATGCAAAATTCTTCATGTTCCACGGCTATAGAGGGGGATAATAAGTGTCTAGCGGCTTCGTGAGGGTAGAACTCCGCATCGGATACGGGATCGCTGCTAATGGCGCGGTGTTTTGCCTCGCGACGCATGAAATCTATGCAACGATTGATTGTAATGCGATAAAGCCAACTGTAGAACTGAGCTGCTCTCTTGAAATTCCCAAGCCCCTGATACGCCTTGAGAAAAACGTCTTGTGTTATATCAAGAGCATCTTCCGGATTTGAAACAATTGAGCAAATAACGCCGTAAATGCGGTCACGGTGGCGACGATACAGCAGATTAAAAACCTCCAAATCCCCCTCCTGAAAGCGTTGAATGAGCCGAACATCCGGAGAACCAACTTCCACCGACGTTGAACATTTTGCACCGCTATCCGAAATAGAGCGAGATTCAAATTAGACATCTTTCCAAAATAGATCCATGTAGTTACAGTAATCTTAGAGATTAGAATAACTACACCGTTTGGCAACTTGTCGAGCAATATCTCAGGTTCACAATGGCAGCAATCACATTCCACGTTTTCCCATAGTTGCGATGTTTGCCTCGATAGATGTCTTTGGTAATGCGAAAAATCTTACACCGTCTAACGATGTGCTCAATGGCAACTCTTTGGGTTGCCAACCGTCGGTTGAATTGCTTCGCCTCCCGAGTCAAAGGCTTGCTCTGATATGCCTTGATGGGCGTTGAACTGTTGGCATACCGTTTGGCTATCCCCTGATAACCACTGTCAGCCAACTTCTCAGTGTCAGGAGAAATCGCTACACGGCTTTCCTTCAGGATTCTAAAATCGTGTACACTCCCTTTGCGGCAAACAACCGATAATAGTTCTAACATCGCCAAACATGCAATCAATTGAACTTTTATGGGTTTTTTTTACCGCTGTAGTAGGCACGCTGTCTTCTTGTTGGACGTTCAATCGGTTGCTCGGTGGCATCAATGATGATGGTTTGGAGATTGCTCTCTAATAAGTGCTTTCGGTTCTTCAGCGAAAGCACCTTAACTAACACATCAAGTATCTGATGATAGAGTTTGTTTGCATAAGATTCACTGATACCAAACTCCATGCCTAATCTGGCAAAGGTTGGATAGTGGCGCATATAGGTGAATGTCAACAGAAGGCGATCGGTCAATGCCACCTCCGATTTCTTTCCTCGTTTCTTCATCGGTCGTTCTTCTCGAAGGTTTTCGAGGTAAGCAGCCACACGCTCCAAAATAAGGTTGAAAGCTGCCTTGTCAATACCAACCGCTCGCAGAAATTGATCATCTGACAACTTTACTGCTTTTTCAAATTGACTCATGGGTATCCTTTCTACAACAGAAGATGTTGAAAGGATATAACGGAGAATCAAGCCAAATGGGTGCTTATTTTGGAAAGATGTCTATTGATACGGCGTTTGCGTTGGCATTGTTTTCCTCGTGAGGCAATACACCTATGGACGATTTATTCAAGATAAACTAAGGTGAAATTTTGAAATCGAAAACCTCACATTTACTCCGCATCTTGAGCGCAGCGGAATCCAATGCGTAGTCCTCTATACTCGGGCTTGTCAAAAGCGCGGTGTGTACATTGCATCTCGAAGCGAACTGCTCCCCAAGCGCCGCCGCGTATAACATGCAGAGGTTGAGAGGAGTCAGTTTGGTTTTGTGTATCAGCGACCCATTCGGCGACGTTGCTGGCACAATCATGCACACCGTAAGGGCTTTTACCTTCCGGATAGTGCCCAACGTCCCACGTCCGCTGGTTAGCCAAGTGATAGCCGACTCGTTTCCAATCCATCTCATTTCCCCAGGGGAATCTCCTACCGTCGGCGCCGCGCGCCGCTTTCTCCCATTCGGCTTCGGTGGGCAGGCGTTTACCCGCCCATTTGGAAAAAGCCTGGGCTTCATGCCAACTCACACCCACTACGGGTTGATTAGGAGCGTTGTAAAGTGCCCGTTCCAATCCAAGAGGGCGGTCAATCTTGTTTGTTTGGATGAACTGCCATCCTGCTTTTGACCAATAGTCGCTGTTTTGGTAGCCGCCGTCAAGGATAAACTCTTCATACTGGCTATTAGTGACTTCGTATTGGTCAATGTAAAAAGCGGGAAGGTTGATTGTTTGTTGCGACAGTCGATCAGGAGCGGGCGTTTGTTCGCCCATTATGAATTCACCGGTTGGAATCAACAGCATGTCGGCATCTGTTTGTGCGTAAGAGGCAAAACAGAAAACGAGGAATGCGAGGGCGAGATTGTAGCAGCGGACGTGTAGCATGTTTTCCTCCTATCGGGCTGGTTTGCTACGCACTTTGGCGTAGACGGGCACTTCGATTCTGGGCTGGTTGGGGCTATTGGTTTGAACAACGAGGGTATCGCCGAAATCGTCCTCGGGTGCCCCAGCACCGTCAATGGAGACTTTAATCTCATATTTGGTCCCAGCAGCGTCAAGGGTTACCAGTTCAGTCTTAATATGTTCCGAGTCAGCGTTAATGCGCCTGATTTCTAGGGGAGCATCCCCTAGTTGGGACAGGGTTAGGCTTTTCTGGTTTGTTGTCCCAGGTCGGACAATGCCGAAAAAGAGGTGTCGTGGGAAGACATTGAAATCGCCTAGCACTTCGCCTAAAATCGGGATGGTCATGGCACCCTTCTGGCTTTCAAGGACAAAATCGACTTTTAACAGATGGTCAAACACCCCTATGGGGATACCGGGTTTGACATGTATGGCACCGCTCAGGTTGCCAGTTGCGGGGTCGGTTTCGTTTTCGATGGCAAAGTAATCGGAATCGGTCGTGACGGAGAGGATTTGAACATGGCGATCAAAGGCTTGGCGAAGGATGAAAGTTTTGGCTTTGAACGTATCGGGTGAAAAGCGTCCCAGAGCAATTTGTTCGGGTATAGGAACGAGGGGCAAAAGAGCGTTGGCTGCAATGCTAAATTCAATTGTGGGTTGTCGGGTTGAATTGGTGTGGAGCAGGACACGTTCCTCAACCTTTTCATTTTTTGAAGGGACTTTAAGGGTGACTTCTATTTGCCCGTCTTGCCCGGGTGCGATGTTCTTGTCGCTGAGGAATGCAGTGGTGCAGTTACAACTGCTTTGGACTTCGATTATCTGAACGGGGTCGGTGCCGGTGTTTGTGAAGACGAAAATATGTTTAAGTTCTTGACCGCCGAGGGCTGTGCCGAAATGATGATTTCGTTCGGTCACTTGGAGCGGCAAGGACTGAGAGGAGTTTTGAACTGAGGACGGAGCCACCTCGGCTCTATCAAGGGTAAAGATTAGCAGCGCTCCGTTCCATATCTTCTCAAACTCTTCCGGGGTGAGGGTGTCATACTTTTGGATTGGATCTCTGAGCCGAATTTGGCCGGGATTGGCTTGGGTGACGACGAGGAAATGATCTTCATTCACGTGGGCAATAACGGGCATTTCAAGTTGATACAGGTCGGAGAGAGATGCTCTGACCCCGACGGGATTTAACCTCTTTGCGGCTGCGGCTTTGTAGAGACCTGCCATGGTGGTTCCGGTCATCTCACTAAAGTCGGACGCTTCGGTGAGTTCAGAAAACTGAGCATCAATTCCTAGCATTTGACAGGCTATCAATAGGCTTCTGGGTCCGCATTCCAAGAGGGCGCGTTGTGGCGTTTCGGATCCCAAAGCGTTCGCGTCTTCGTCATCGTGTTGGTGTGGTGTTTCGGAGACTTTAAAGAAATCCTTTGGGAAACTGACATTAAAGGTTGCGTGTTTGACGTTGAAGTGAGTTTCAGATCTGACCTGTCCTTTGCGATTGCCGGTGGGAAAATACTCAATCACCTCACGCGCTGTCGGATACCAGATACCTGCGAACTCGCGAAAATAACGATTTTTGACGGTTACATAGATGGTTGATTGGCTATCGTCTTCGTATAGGACGTATTTTTCGGCTACGGTACGAAATCCGTACTCGGGTGCAATCCAGTATGTAATCCTTATAGAGGTTCTCGCGGATGCAAATGGGATGTCTATCGTTTGGAAGGCAATAATATAACAGTTGACGTTGTCGACAACTTCCTGGCCGAGTAGTTGCACATCTTTTTGGGGAATAGCGAAGGCGCCGTGTCCCCAGAGGTGGAGTTTGTCGAACGTGCTGGGTTCTTGCATTGGCCGCACATCGTCGAAATCGAAAGGGGTGTGTCTGTGTTCGTATTTATTTTGCTCTATGCTACCATTGTAAACCGAAGTCGTGTAATCGGGAATATCGTAGGGCTTTGACAGATCGCGACGTTGGCGATCGACATTTACCAGACGGCAGCGAATATTACCTGTTTTTCTCCGTAAACCACGTTTTTCTTGCTGCACCACAAATGCCACTTGCTTCTGCATATCAAATGGTCTACTATCAACATCAAACTGAAACATCTCGGCAAACATTTCACTTCGATGCTTGTAATAACGTTCACGCCCGGCTTCATCAGCGAGATGTGGCTCGCCTGCCTTTGCACCATTTTCGATTTCTTTGCGGAGTTCCGCTTTTTGTCCTTCCAACCATTCTTGGGCCTCGACCAGTGTGCGGGAAGGCGCGTTATAACCTGATGCCGTGACAAGCACTTCCCCGCTTTGAATATCCTGGCGCACCAAGTTTACGCGCGTTAACACTTGCTCTAGGGTAAACATACTCTGTGCGTTGGTTCTCCCCAAGAGGCAGAACAAAAGAAGGCACGAAATGAGTAACAAATGCAATCGTTTCATCAGAAAATCTCCTTAGTATAAGTTAATTTTACTGCAACATCGCCTTCAATTCAGTGATCGAATTATCGATTGCTAGTATCTCCTCGTAAATTGATCCGTATTCGTGTGCCAGCGCATTAGTCTTGTCTACCAAGGCTTTGGATTGAGATGCCCACTGCTTGTGATCTTCTTTCCCTTTTAGGATTAGGTCGAGAAGCGACTCAGCCCCGGGTTTACTCCGAAGTTCCTCCAGTTCCTCTGCCGTAGCGTTTCGAGTTGTTTCATAAATCGAGGCACCGTCTAACACATTGTCTTCGAAAACTCTGATGAGTTCTTGGCGATCTTTCAGGTTACCATCCACCATTGCTTGAAAGAGGACGTCAAGCTCCTCCATCTGAACTACTGACATGTCGTACAATTTCTTCTTTTCATCCATTGTTTTTTGTAATTCATCTCTCCGGGTTTCCATGTCCTCTATGAGTGTCCATATTTCATCAGCAGTGAATGGGTTTGAGGATTGGCCGTCTTTGGGACTAGGATGTTGGTTTGTCACTCTGTCGTCGTCCTGTATTTTGGGTGTAACAGATGTGTGTGCCGTGGGAGAGGATAAAGAACTCGTCCTAGTTGTCTCGGTTGGTGGAGACGTGGTGGCGTCAAGATCGGCTGCGAGTTCGCGATTACGGAGATTCTCGGTATTGCGAGACAGGAAGGTGCTGAGATAGATGGCACCTATAATCGCCGTAAACGCGAGACTGACAACCAAGAAAGCGATGGGTTTGTCGATTCGCATGGTGTTGGATTTTCCTTTCTGAATTAAACGCTAAGAATTGTAGGGAGTGCCGCCTGTAGTAACGCTTAGGTCGGCACTCCGCATGATGTGTGATTGGAACCGGACGAATACTATTCAATATTCAGCAGATAATCGTTCGTCAGAGGGCACTATGTTTCACATCTGTATCGTGTGCCACCTGTCCCCATGAAAAACTTGGTATCGCAGCTCCAAAGCGCGCATCCACAACTATACCTGCTCCACCCATGGCCGCTAGCCTTTTCTGCACAATACGGGACAATTGTGGGCCCATTACAGAAACAGGTTCGAAAAATGTAATACATGTCTGGGCTGCAAAAACCACAAAGGGAGCCGCAAGAAGTACTAGAGGCGTCTACCCAATTTGGTTCACGGTAACTACCTCCAGCCAGCAACTCCATCTCTTGCAGGCTCATAACCGTCATAGTGCCATTGCTTGGTGTATCCATGGCGAAGACAGGAGCATTTAACAGCACAAAAGCCACGGTGCAAAAGGCAAATAAAGATACATAGGAGTTTCGGGTGAAATTCAATCGGGTCAACATTTTATACTCTCCTTTTGCGTTAAGTTATACGATTTCAAAATCTAAATGTTATAGCCGACTCGAGACGCTCAATGAATTACGCTATTACGAACCATGGCACTTGTAACTTATAGACAGCGTAACGAAGGAAAAAACGATTGGTGAACACTCCGTTAAGTTGCACTCGCCAAAAACTTCAATTGGTTGGTTCAGGAATCGCTGGAAACAGCGACAATTCTCCTAAAAAGCCGTTGGTCGTTATCACCCCCTTTTCGTGTGAGAATTACACAACACTTAAGAACAACCAGGTACCGAGTCCAAACAGCAGCATCCCGGTTCCCAACTTCACCGGCATCAGATGCTGCTGGAGCACACCACCGAGTTGCATTGAAGTTGTACCCCAATAAACAAACCCGAACACGAACAGCAATGGAGTAACAAACATCAGGTTATACAAAATCAAATACGACAGCGCATTTGGGCGCATTTCCTCGACGCCCATCACAAAGGTAATCGTGGGCAAGTAGACTTGACCGGTGCAGACGAGTTCAAGGGCAGAAATGGCAAATCCGATGGCTAACGCGCCGATGATGACGCCCGATGTTCGTGTCTGTTCGCGAATGACTTTGTGGATACGCAACTTAAGCGATTTGGGCAACTGCAGTGTGATTTCTTTGACTTTTCCCTGTTTCGCTTTGATAGCGTCGTAAAGGCTCAAGAATGCCAACGTGAATGTCCCAATCGCCGCAAGGAGATAGACACATGTGGCAACAACCGAAAACTCGTTGAGGAAAGAAAGGAATTTGAGGGCGCCCATTCCCATCAGCAGATAGGTCACAAACACCGCCGCGGCGAACACTCCGCCGGCGATGAGCATCTCTTTTCTTTCCCGTCCAACAAGGCTCATGTAGGAGATGAAGAATACAATCGTCGCAAATGCGCAGGGGTTTATCCCGTCAAGCAATCCCGCTCCCGCAACAGCCAACGTCCCGAAGGCGCTAAAACGCTTGACGATTTCGGATTCCGCTTCACCTGTTTTCTCTTCCGCCTCCGACAATCGAGAGGCAACTCCCGTCGAGAGGTATTTTCCGACCATCGCTTTCAAGCGCGTTTCGTCAAGTTCGTCCAACAGATACTCATCCCCGATAAAGACCGCCGGTGTGGTGAGCCTTTTGACATCGGGAACGTTGTAGAGCGCTCCCATCGAATCCAGCAGCTCTCGGTTCTCTTTTGCGTACTTCAAATCAACGACAACCTGCGGATATTCAGTTTTGAGTCTCTTCAAAATATCGCTGGCTCTAGCACACTTGTGACACCCGCGTTTATGAAAGTAGGTGATATGGATAGCGCGATCAGTTGGAATGCCACCATTGCCGTCAAAATCGCTACTCTCGGACAGGCTGTGGTAGAGCGCCAGTAAGGTTTCAAGGTTCTCGTCGGGCGCAATTTGCTCCGATACTGCGACGCGCTGATTACCTCTTGAAACCACGCTTAGACTAGCGTCAAGTCCAATCTCCAAGACACCGACTGCTTCGCCTTTGGCTGGATTGATCACAATCGCCGTACTGTGGACGATTGTTGGTGAGGATATGTCGGCGGGTTCATTCCGGGCGAGGATCAAAACATCTAGCCATGGAAACCTTTCCGCAAGCCTACGCGCTTCAACTTCCGTCCCGTGAAGCACGCCGACAACGACATCACTTTTTGCAGCGATTTCTCCTTCCAGAGCGTCCAATGCTTCCTCCGGTGAGGTGAGAGTGATGCTTGGATTGTAGGCTGTGACTTCCGTTTCGTGCGACTTCGATATCAGCCCAACGAGGGCTACGTTAGTCTGGCTTGGCGTGCTTTGAAGGATGTAGGGAGGGAATAAAGATGTATTTGGAGAGAAGAGGTTGGTGCAAACAACGGACAGGTTCGGATGGTTTGCGTAAAGGGCTTGGAGCGAGTCAACCGGCAGGCATAAATCCCGCGGTCCGAGGAAGACCGCATCGTAATTCATCTCCCCCAACGCTTCAAGCGCAATTTGGTAGATGAGTTCGACGTTGGGATCTGTTGGGGAGAGAATATTGCCGGTGTGGAGATTTAGGGAGTCCCCGTGTTTTTCGCGCAACGATTGGATGACAGTCTGGCGCCGAGACAATCCACCGACTTGTTCTGCCCCACAGCCGTGTAACCCAAGCTGTCCCTGTTCCTCGCCGGAGTAGATAAGCGTAAGCGTGTCGGAGGCATCTGCGACTGGGCAGGACAACAGAAGCCAGAGCAGAATGATACAACCAATTCCAGTTGAGGTGAACCCGACTACAAACTTCATCACCATAGCCCCTTTTGATCACGAATCAAATTTCTTGTTGCTTGGTACAGTAATCAGCAATTGCTATGCCACAATTGATTAAAACCATGATTTGGGGATTCGGTGAAGCCGTAGAATCTAGGCGTGGTGCGGGTTCAGCGATGTAATTTTTTTCTTTTGCGGGGAGTGGCAGCGTGCGACTGCGAAATAGAAAGGGTGGAACGTTTCAGGACGCAACCGGAAGAATTTGGGGTAAAAGGCGCTTTGAACCCTTGCCAAGTAAGGGATTCTGCTGATCGCCTCAAAACGAGGCTAAAACTCGAAATGCGGCACTCTTTTGCTTTTGGGAGAAAGGACGTCTAGGTAGGAAAAGTGAAAAGCCTTTTAGTTTAAGGTGTTGTTATTCGTGCGCGGCTTAAGCGACTGCTCAGCGCTTTTCTTGATACGCCCAAGAGTCGAGCTGCAATCGTCTGGTTGCCATCGGCGCGTTTCAAGGCTTCCGCAATCACAAGCGGTTCCACTTCTTTCAACGAGGGCAGGCTTCGTGCGCTTGCTAATGCTTCGGCGAATCCGACCTCCCCCGCTCCGGGCAGCGCGCCCCCGTGCAAAACGGAAGTTTGTTCGTCAATCTCTTGCCGGAAAGATGCGGTGGAGAGGACGCCGCCTTTGTGTCTGCTGACGGCATCACGCACCATACCTTCAAGCTCTCTGATGTTTCCGGGGAAGTGGTAGGTTTCAAGCAATGTAAAGAGTTCGGGCGGCGGGACGGGTATTTTCTTTCCAAACGCTTCGGCGGCTCGTTTGAGGAAATGGGTGACGAGCAAGGGGATATCTTCCTTCCGTTCGTGCAGCGGCGGCAGATGTACATGGTGAGTTCGGAGGCGAAAGTAGAGATCGTCACGAAAAGTTCCATCCGTCATCAGAGATTCGATAGTCCGATTCGTGGCGACGACCGTTCTAGCCTCGCTGGTTCTTGGGGTATCGTCACCCAGTCGATAGTATTGCCCATCCTCCAAAAGGCGCAGGAGTTTGGGTTGCGACTCCATGGCGAGGTCCCCGATTTCGTCAAGGAACAACGTACCGCCCGACGCCTGTTCAATCAATCCTCTTCGATCCGAATCCGCGCCGGTGAATGCCCCCTTCTCGTGACCGAAGAGCAAGTCCGAAAACAGGTGATCGTCAGCCCCTGCGGTATTGACCGGAATAAACGCGCCTGTTCGCCCGCTCAGCCGGTGAATCGCCTCCGCAATCTTCTCCTTGCCGACGCCCGTTTCCCCCGTTATCAACACGGTGTCTCCGGTAACTGCGATGGATTCCACCTGCCGGAAGATTGCGTACATCGCCGGATTTTGGGTGATAATGTCGGAAAACACTTCGGGGTGTTCGGGGCGGTTGGAACTCAGACGCTGCTTCAGTTGGCGATTTTCGGAGCGTAAGTCTCCGACTTCCACCACACGCCGGGTAATGTCACGCCAATCAAATCGCGCCTCGGTTGGGTTCCCATTTTCATCGCGGACGGTTGTGGCATTCAAACTCACATTGATTATGCCTCCATCCCTCTTTCGCAGCGTCTGTTCGGCATCGTGTATCTCGCCGGTCTCCGCAATAACACGAAACAGTTTCTTGGCATCTTCGACACAGTTTTGATGGTATAACTTAAAGGTGGGGTGTCCAACAATCTCCGCTCTGCTGTAGCCCAATGCCTTCATCACGGCCCTATTGCATTTGAGCACCTTTTTCGTCTCCATATCGATAGAAATAACCATATCGTGGGCATGGAAGTAAATGTCGAAATATTCCCTCACCGACTCATCGTTTTCGAGCAATAGCTGCTCCGTTAGCTGCTGTAATTCGGCTTTGTCCTGCTCTAGTTTCGCGACGCGGCGCTGCAATTCATCAATGGGTTGCATTTGGGATTTCTCCTCGTCTTTCATTTTTCCTTGTCTAGGGATTGTTGCCGTTTAAGCTCGACTTTGTACATTTGAGTGGCATAACAGACAGTGTCAATCAAGCGTTGAAGAAAAGCAGGGGAGATTTTAACCATCTGGTCTTTTGGGGTGACCTGTGAAAAAATCGGTAGCGGTTTCCAGTGCTATCACAGCGGAGCAAGATGCTCCGCCTACGGGTTTGGATTTGTTCGGCTTTCCGTACAATCCAACCGCCGTACTTTTGTACAAAGTCGAGTTAAGAACTTGTTTGAAAAGTCATTTCAAGTAGAATCATACGTCTCGAAACCGAGTTTTTGGTTCGAGTTCGCTACATGACAGGTAAATTGGTCTGATTTTCGTCAATTTCGTGTTTTCACGTTGGAAAAAACTCGGTTTCTGTGCTCCTGTTGGACAAGGTGGCAACTTGGGTTATATAAGCATGATTTGTGCCAATGCTGGATCTAACGAGGACGAGACCGAGAAAACCCTTGCTAGGCTTGACTTTGAAGGATACAGACGAGGAGATCGCGTGAGAGTGGGTGGGGTTAAAAGTGTCCCATAATGGGATAGTTGAAATGGATTGAGCGGGAAGGATGTTGGCAGAAAGCCTGTAATTACGCGGATACGGGCGAGTTTGTCCCAGAACGCTACACCGCCCCATTTTGGAACACTTGAGAAGAGTTCGCTGGTTCGCTGCGCCGTGATGTGAAAACGAGACGGGTCCACTCTCCGGTCTTCATGTTTCACAACATGAAAAATCGGTTTCAAGCAGACCTTTTGGGGTATTACTCCGACACAATGAGTCGATACAACGTCAATTTCCGATAACGGGTCGATCGGGCGATGTTCAAGGCTTGGGCAGCCTGCGTGACATTATTGTCCATCACCTTGACTGCATGAGCCAGTGTTTGGCGTTCCACCTCTTCATAAAACGTAAGGCATCGGCGGAAGCAGTTTGTTCAGCAGCTTCATATCGCGGATAATCTCAGGGCAGCGGTTTATCCGTGTAATACCATTTCATTTGAACCACAGTATGTATGATTTTTTAATCCTATTTTCTCATTCTCCGTAGCCGGAATCAAGCGAATGGTTAATGAGCGCGATAGCGTTCCGATAGAAATCCCTTCCGTTTCCCGACGTGCCGCGATTCGGAGATGGCTCCTACAGAGAATCGGTTCGGAAACCGACCTGCCTATGTTCCAGTGGATTTGTGCGAGTTCACGGCTGCGGCGGTTCGTTTTCCACAAGACGAGCGCCCGGGGTGCACAGGTCGCAACTGCCGCAACGATAGTCCACTTCAACAGGCTCACCGAAATATTCGCGCACCAACCGCCCTCGGCAGTTTTTCTCCCGCGCATACCGTTCAACCTGATCAATCTGCCGATATTTACGCCCTTGGTAATCGGCGAACCCTAGCTCATCCGCCGAGGCTGCCGCCAGCAAATCGCTGTCTTTGAACAACTCGATGAGCAATAAATCTTCCGCTCCCCAGTACCTCAGGTATCCGTCGTTCTGAAAATCGATGAGTTGTTCCATGAGACTGTGCGGAAGCAGGCTGAATTCCCGACAGAAATCGAGAAAATTGATGGGGGACTTCCGTCTCAATTGCCGAAGAAGCGCGCGTTGCGACTCGTTCGCGGGGTTTGCGGCGGGTGTGTTCGGCGAAGATAGGCGCACATTGAGTCTCGAGGGAACATTGTACCGTCTCCTGAGAAACCCGAGTTTTTCGAGGTAGCTAATCCCGACTCGGATTTTCGCCTCCTTGAAACCGCTCAACCACACCAGCTCCTCGGCTGTTCCCATGCGAAAGTTATCCACCGCGGGAAGGGTTTCAAGGATTTCGAGGAGTTTCGAGAGGTCGCGTTTATTTAGGATATTTTCCTGATTGATGAACCATTCATGGAGCTCCCGGTCGTCGGGACAGTACAGCAATACGCAGTGAGAGGGGTTGTCATCCCGGCCGGCGCGTCCGGCTTCCTGATAGTACGCCTCCAAAGTGCCTGTCATTGTCCAATGAATAACATAGCGGATGTTGGATTTGTCGATTCCCATGCCGAACGCATTTGTCGCGGCGACGAGGTCCACACCGTCCGGTCCGTCATTGAAAAACCGGTCCTGCACCCCCTTGCGCTCGTTCGCCGCAAGTCCGGCATGATAAAAATCTGCCTGAAATCCACGCCTGTTCAGATGACGTGCGATGTTCTCGGTTTCGCCGCGCCTGCCGGCATAAATGATGCCATTGCCCTCAAGCCGCCGAAGACAGGCTTCGAGGTATTCGTACTTTGTTGCATCGTCGGGGGCCTCAAACACACTGAATTTTAGGTTGGGACGTTGAACGCTGCGCGAGAACTGGCGGCACGTCTTGCCATCGATACCCAATGCGCGGAAGATTTCCTCTCGGACTTCGGGCGTAGCGGTAGCGGTAAACAGCGCGGTTGTGCGTGGATGCAGCGCCTGAATCGCGTCACGCAGTCCAAGATATGCGGGCCGAAAATCGTGTCCCCACTGCGAGATGCAGTGCGCCTCGTCAATGACAAACAGCGATATGGAGAGCGAATCCAGCAGATCCAGAAACCGGCGGCTGCGAAGACGTTCCGGCGCAACGTACAGCAGCTTTACTTCCCCCCGCGTTAGGCGTCCGAACTCCCACTGGTACTCATCTAACCGCAGGCTGCTATTTATCAGCGCAGCCTCGTGGATGCCGCGCTGCTTCAATCCGTCAACTTGGTCTTTCATCAATGAAATCAGGGGTGACACGACGACGGTCAATCCCGGCAGCATCAGCGCGGGCAATTGGTAGCACAGAGATTTTCCATACCCGGTCGGGAAAGCGGCGAGCACATCCTCTCCATTTAGGATGGTTTCAACAATCTCACGCTGAGTTTCTCGAAATCCAGTGTGACCAAAGTACCGCGTTAGCGAGGCAAGCAGTTCGTCCCCTTCGATTACGGCATCGGCGGGTGGGTCGGCTTCCGGGTTGGGAGATGGGTCCGAAGTGTTCGGGGGCGATTCAAGGAGTTGGTCGATTTCTTGGAGTAACGCCTGATGGTTCTTCATGGAGTGGGGAGTGTAACGTCTTGGATGGGTGGAAGGCCGGAAGGTTGGGCGTTACCTACCGTTTCGTCCCCACGATGTGAAGTTTATTCTCTGAACGTCCCCGATAATTCTCCCGCGACTTTATCTTGGAATCAATCCTTGAATCGAAAGCGAATGATATGAAAAATGGCGGCAATCCCGTCTTTCCAATTGACGGATTTTCCTTCGTCGTAATCGCGTCCGTGATAGGCAATCGGCAGTTCAACGACGCGGCATTTCCGGCGGGCAAGTTTTGCCGTAATTTCGGGTTCGAATCCGAACCGGTCCGAGCGCAGTGGGATTTCCTTCAGAATCGAGGTCTTGATGACTTTGTAGCAGGTCTCCATGTCGGTAAGGTTGAGTTGGGTAAAGAGATTGGAGAGGGAGGTCAAGACCTTATTTGCGATAAAACTGCGGAGCAGGAAATGTTGCCGCGACGCCAGGAAACGGGAACCGTATACGGCATCGGCGTCTCCGTCAAGGATCGGCTGGATCAATTTGGGGTAGTCCTGCGGGTCATACTCCAGATCCGCATCTTGGATGATGGTAATGTCGCCAGTGACGTGTTGAAAACCTGTCCTTAGCGTTGCGCCCTTGCCTCGATTAACGGAATGGTAGAACACGCGCACCTGGCTGTCGTCCGACGCCTCAATCTTCTTGAGTACTTCGCGGGAACCGTCCGTCGAACAATCATCCACGAGAAGAATCTCTTTTTCCATACCGATGTCAACGGCTTTGACCTGCCTAAGTATCTCTTCCAAGGTCGTGATTTCATTGTAGATTGGAATAACAACCGATAGCTTGTGTGCCATTTAAATACACCAATCTCTAGCCATTGAGGAGTTGAGCCGCAGGTATGGGCAACCGGATTCTCGGAGAGCATAACACACGCGCGTAATGGATACAACCCTTTTCGTCAGGGGAAACGCATCTAAATTTTCTGCATCATAAGAAAGAAAATCAGGCTAAGTTTGTGACACTATTTTGGGATTCGTAGGTTGGGTTGAACGGAAATTCGTTAGTGATCGCTAATCTTGTAACAGTTTTCGAGTGCCTATTTCGCTTGAACGCGCCAAAATTTGAGTGAAACCCAACACGGCCTACCACCATGAGACCTCCTCTGCAATTAGATGCGTTTCCCCTGGACTGCGTCCCGGCACATCTAGCGCCGCGCACAAAAATGTGATAGAATCTATAGCGGTTCTGGAATGAAGGAGGTGGAAGATAATGTCGAGTATAAAAGCGGAAGGATTCAATCACGTTGCGATCTGGGTCAGCGATGTGCGAAAGTCTGCCGATTGGTATATTGCCAACTTGGGACTGGAAGAGGTGCGCGCTGCAGAGAACCGCATCTTTTTGCGTTTGGCAAACGGTGAAGTGTTGGCATTGTTCCAAGCGTCCGATCCGGCGCAGATCGGCGCCGGCGTGCATCATCTTGCGCTCGATCTACGTGATGGAACGGAAGAGGAAGCACTTGATACGCTTCGCCAGAGGAATATTCCACTCACGCGGCCCGAGTCTGAGTTTTCAAGATCCCGATGGGCATTGGATACACTTCGGGTAGGAAATTGGCGGCGTAAGTCAGCGGTGCCGGGTTGGATAGAGAGTTCCTATCCGGTCGTTTGATCCTTTGCTATCCACTTAGTTGATCGCGCCTGCCATACGGGGTGATAGAGTTTTCCTCCCTACCCTATGTGGACTGTGTTAGCGATTGAAGGGCGATCTGTGAGCTTTCTATCGGGGAATATCTGGAGATCTGAGGCAGCGTCGAAGCGTTGGCCCCCGAGTTTGAATCTTGACATCCGGCGTTACGGGTGCTACAATTCTTCCTCGTTCACGGAGGATTTAGATTCACCAATATTCTAAAATTAGTAGAATACGACGAGGAGCGCGAATCCCAATGGTAAAGGTTGGCATTGTGGGGGCGTCAGGTTATACGAGCAGCGAGTTGTTGCGATTCCTGATGTGCCACCCGGGCGAGTTAAAGATCGAGATGGTCACGTCGGAGACGTATCCCGGTCAGCGAGTTGACCGGATAATGCCGAACCTTCGCGGCTTGATCGACCTGGAATTCGAACCTTTGGAGATTGAGGCGCTCGGAAATCGGGTAGACGTGGTCGTTCTTGCCGTCCCCCACAAGGTTGCGATGTCGTATGTACCGGAGATTCTGAAACAGGGTCTTCGCGTTATTGATTTCAGTGCGGACTACCGTTTGGACGATCCCGATACCTATCAGGGATGGTACCATGTCGAGCACTCGGACCCCGAGTGGATAGAGCGCGCGGTTTACGGTTTGCCGGAACTTTATCGAAACGAGATTCGAACGGCAGAACTCGTGGCGAATCCCGGGTGCTATCCTACGAGCGCCATTCTCCCCACGCTGCCGCTGCTTGCCAGAGATTTGGTTGAACCGAGTTCTATCATAATTGACTCGAAGTCCGGAATCTCCGGTGCGGGACGCACACCGAGCGCGACAACGCACTATCCCAATCGAGAATCGAATTTCGTGGCATACAACATCGGCACCCATCGCCACACCCCGGAGATCGAGCAGGAGTTGAGCAAGATTGCGGGGGAGGCTATCCGCGTAACCTTTACGCCCCACATCGCCCCGATGACGCGGGGTATTCTGAGTACACTCTACTTCCAACTCAAAGCCGAAATTTCAACCGAGTCGTTGTCGGCGATTTATTCGAAATTCTATGAAAAAGAACCGTTTGTCCGTGTTCTCGATCCGGGTGAATACCCGCAGACGAAAGCGGTTGCCGGAACCAACTACTGCGACATCGGGCTTGAAGTTGACGTTCGCACGAATCGCGTCGTCGTGTTGGCTGCGATTGACAACCTCGGCAAGGGCGCTTCGAGTGCGGTCGTGCAGAACCTGAATGTGATGTTTGGAATAGACGAAACCTCAGGGTTGCGCATTCCGGGTATGATGCCGTAGCCATGCAATGAGGTACGATTGGCGCGACAAGAATTCATAACCACAGAAAATCTCCCTTCCTCCCAACCCCCGTAAAGAATTCGGCAGCGTTGTTCTTTCTGATTCACCGACGAGATACGAGTGTGAAAAAATGCCAGCGATTCTGATCGTAGCCGGTGAGCCGTCCGGTGATCTGCAGGCATCTCGGGTTGCAACTCAACTCAAAACCCTCCGTCCCGACATCGAGCTTTTCGGAATGGGCGGCGATCGTATGGAAGCCGCGGGCGTGTCACTCGTTTATCACATTCGCGATTCGGCGGTGATGGGCATCGGCGAGGTGCTTTCGGCGATTCCGGCTTTCCTAAAAAAACAGCGGCACTTGAAACGTCTCATTCGTAGAAAGCGCCCCGACGCGGTCGTGCTCGTCGATTTTGCGGAATTCAACATGGGGCTCGCGGGGTGCGCGCATCGACTGAAAATTCCCGTCCTCTACTACATCCCTCCGAAAGCGTGGGCGTGGCGCGGGTACCGCGCCAAAAAGATCGCAAAAAGAACAAACGCCGTCGCCTCAATCTTTCCTTTTGAAACAGACTTCTACCAGCGTGCGGGCGCGAACGCACAATTCGTCGGACATCCGTTGCTGGACTACGCCAACTCAAGCCTCGGAGTATCCGAAGCCCGCGAGAAACTTGGATTGGCAACAGACGCCCCGGTTCTCGGTTTGATGCCGGGGAGCCGGCGGCGAGAGGTGGATGCCCTGTATCCCGCGATGTTGGACGCCGCCGAAGAGGTCCGCCGAAACCTACCCGATTGCCAGTTGATTCTACCGCTGGCGCCGAGCATTCCCCCGGAAACCTTGCCGGAAGCGCCCGCGGTTAACATCGTCAAAGATGCAACATACGAAGCCATGCGCGCCTCCGACCTGATATTGGTCGCGTCGGGTACAGCGACGCTTGAAGCCGCATGCCTCCTGACGCCGATGATCGTGCTCTACAAGTTGTCTCGACTCAGTTGGTGGACGGCGCAGCGGTTCGTCAAACTCGATTCGAGCGCGTTGCCGAATATTGTGGCGGGGCACCAGATCGTTCCCGAATTCTTACAGGATGACGTGAAGGTTGAGCGGATATTCTCAATCGCGCTAGATCTGCTACAAGATTCGGAAAAACGAGAGGAACAGCGCAAAGCGCTTTGCAAGGTACGCCAGCAACTTGGAGAATCCGGAGCGGCGGAACGAACGGCTCGGTTGGTATTGGGCTACGTCGAATCATGAGAAACTATCTTTACTTTGTTATCACGCGGAAAGTTACGGGTTTTGTTCCCACGCTGCTGTTAGCCCTGCTTTCACCTTTGAGTGTCCTCTATGCGGCGACTGTGACACTCCGCAATTGGCTCTACGAATGCCGCCTCTTCAAATCGAAACGCCTTCCCTGCACCGTGATTAGTGTCGGCAACATTGCGTCCGGCGGCACCGGCAAAACGCCGGCAGTCATTTGGATTGCAAAGGCTATGCAAGAGGCGGGCAGACGACCAGCTATCCTGTTGCGCGGCTATCACCGCGAACAAAAAACACCGGGGACACGCGTCGTGTCCGACGGTCAAGAGATTTTGGCGTCCGTTGAGGCGAGCGGCGACGAAGCCGTGATGATCGCGCGGGATCTGCCGAGCGTTCCGGTGCTCATCGGGAAAGATCGTTATGAAGCCGGTTGCCGCGCCTTGGGTCAATTGAAGTGTGACTTACTCATTTTGGATGACGGTTTTCAACACCGATCATTGGAGAGAGATTTGGATATTGTTACCGTGGACGCAACTCAGCCGATTGGAACGGGGAAGCTGCTGCCTGCGGGAACGTTACGCGAACCTGTGTCGGCGTTACGGCGGGCGGATGTAATTATGCTTACGCGGGTCGACATGGCGGAATCCGCGGCTGAGGTGCGCGAGGATATCACCAAGCTGGTCGGGGATAGACCAATTATAGAGAGCCGCCATGAGCCGACGCGGCTCTACCGGCTAGGTGGGGGCGAGGACGTTAATTTCGCCGTTTTGAAGGGGAAGAACGTATTGGCAGTGTGCGGGATTGGCAATCCGGGGGCGTTTGCGGAGACGTTGCGGCGGTATGAGCCACAGTGCATCGACTTGATGCCGTTTCCCGACCACCATCAATACTCGAGTGGGGATGTTGTCAGGATTCAGCAAGAGGCGCAACAGGCAGGGACGGACTATATCATCACTACTCGCAAGGATGAGTTCAAATTAGCGGCTCTCTGCGCGTGCCGGAACGACGGCGGCACGGCTCAGGACTATTCTCCCATTTTGGTGCTCGCGGTTGAGTTATCGGTCACTGCCGGAGAGTGTCTGCTGACGCGGCGTTTGCAAAAATGTTAGAATTGCGAATGGCTGCGCCTCAATTAGAAATTGGGGCTTGACGGTGAGATTAGATAACGATTCGCATAGATGGAAAAGGGGAAATTGATGAAGTTCCAACGGAAAATTACTCTATATCTTTTGCTCTATTCAGCACTCTACGGTGCCGCATTTGCCCAAGTCGTCCATATTCCCGACCGGAACCTGCACTCCGCCATACGCGAATCCCTGAACTTGCCCCCCGGCCTCCCCTTAACGCCAGCAGCCATACGGAGTTTGACTAGCCTTGATGCCGGTGATCGGGGAATGGCTGACTTAACAGGCCTAGAACATGCCACCGAATTAACTCTACTTATCATTCCGAGAAACCAGATAACCGATCTCGCACCAATAGCGGCATTGACGAAATTGGAATTCTTGGCGATTGCGGACAATCCAATTTCTGACATTACCCCGTTGTCCAATCTCGAAAAGCTGCGACGGTTTGACGCCAGCGGTTGCCGTATTTCGGACATTAACCCTCTTGCGCGCCTCACACAACTAACGCGGATTGATCTCAGATCCAACGCAATCACGGATATTCAGCCTCTTGCCGACTTGGTGAGATTGGAACAATTGGCATTGAATGGAAATAGGATTACCGATGTTGGTCCATTGGCAGGTTTGTCTCGCTTAAAAGCGTTGGGGATTCAGGACAATCTCATAGCCGACCATAGTCCGGTTGATGCGTTGTCGCTTGACCGTTTTGTATATGACGAGACTTGTGATATGCCGCCACTCCCTCTCGAACCGAGATTGGAAAATAGAACCTTCCCCTCGGTAGTCTCCCCATGGAGCGGCATTTGGTCGAGGCCAATCCTCAATCAGCCTCATCTTTCGGGGCTTGAACAACTCGCCCAGCACGATTTATATTTTTCTGGAGCACAGTTTAATCAGCGTCCTTTTGATACGGGAGATGGTTGGGAACTCCGAGGTGTTCTTGAAAGGTCCGAACAGATTCGAGATGATTACATTGCGCTTAATCCAAATATGGTTTTTCTTGTTGAAATCAGAATGAGGGATGCTCAGCCCGAACATTTTCCTGAAGATTCACCTTATTGGTTAAGGGATGCCAACGGCGAAACTGTCATTGACGGCCAAGGTCTTTACTTAATCAATTTTGCCCATCCCGATGTTCAAGAAATAATCGTTCAACAAGCTATTGCGGTATCCAAGTGTGGCTTATACGACGGCGTGTTTTTTGACTGGTGGAATGAAGGTTGGCATGTTCTGGGCGGCAAATATGTCACGCTTGAAGCGGAGCAACGGGCGCGGGACAATATTCTTCAACGCATCCGTGCCGAGACGCGCCCCGATTTCCTGATTATGGGCAATACCAATCGTGACCAAATACCCAGGACCGGTCAGCATATCAACGGTAGTTTTATGGAAACAAATATACCTCATGATGTGACCGGAGACCATCTGGAAGCACTACTAACTGAAGTCGAAAACTCTCTACTCTGGTTAGACACCAACCTGAGAGAGCCGCGCATTAACGCCCTTGAAGGGACAGGTGTCCCGACTGAATCGCCCGATAGTCCAGCAAATCTTCGCTGGATGCGCGCCTTCACCACGTTGAGTCTGACTCATTCCGACGGCTACATTGTGTTCAATAATGGTCATAGCAGCAAACACTTTTGGTACGATTTCTGGGATGCCGACCTTGGACGTCCGGTCGGGCTAAAAGCCCAGCTATACGACGAAGATATTCCCGGTCTTTACATCCGCGAATTCACAAATGGTTGGGCGGTGTACAATCACAGCGGGGAAGCACAGGTGATTACGTTACCGGAGGAGGTGCAAGGTGTTGCCAGCAGTTGGGTTGGAATTGAACACGTCCTCCCCAATCTCGATGGGGAGATGTATTTAAAGGCAGTGGTCAGTGACCAGTCGCCAGTGACCAGTAAAAACCCGGCGGATGTCAACGGTGATGGGATAGTGAATATCCTGGATTTGGTGGTGGTAGCGCAGGGTTTGGGCACGGATAAGGCTAAGGGCGACGTAAACGGAGACGGGGTTGTTAATGTATTCGATTTGGTGTTTGTGGCGGGGGAAATGCAGTGAGTAGTGGGTCGTGAATCGGTGATTTGATAATCCCCAATTTCACCCTACAACGCTGGGGGCGGTCTGGATTTGGCAATCCAGACCGAGCAGGCAGACCACGGGTCGGAACTTGGGTAAGTTAATGTCGAAATTCGATTCGGTCGGTTGATCGGATTACGCAGATTGAGAAATCTCTATCGCGCTATTCGATGGTTTCGCGCTCGATGCTTTTTAATTGCTCAATCAAGTCCATCTCAAGATTTTGGTTGTGTTCCATCGCCCACTTCTTCGCATTCTGGCGATTGCCCCAATAGAACCGGGAACCCACCAGAAAGATTCCAGCCGCATCAACATAACGCTTATCGACAACCGAATCACCCAGCAGGTAGAAGAATGCGGCATTGATGCCTAAAGATATGAGACCGTTGCGGGTTTTGCGGGCATAGATTTGGCCGCTCCCGGGGACAACCGTGGACATGAACTGAGCAAGTCTAGGCGACTTGAGCGACAACGGCGTATTGGCGAGAGTGGTATCGGCAAGTTTGGCAGCGGATTGTTCAAGTCGGGCATCGAGAGTTCCAGTGTCACTATTCTCCGCGCGCAGTTGGTGAATGTTCCGGAATTCGGTTATCGCCTTAAACCAGTTTCGATCGTGTACATAGCACCACCCGCGCAGGTATTGAGCTTGTACCTGCAAACGTACATCACCCTTCGCCTGCAGAATCAGGAAGAAGACAGATCGCGCGGCAGCGTATTCTCCGTCGTCGAGGTGCGTTTTTCCGAGCATTAGCTGAACGTTGTGATACAGCGGGGATTCCGGATAGGTTTCCATGAGTTCCTCGAACAGCTGCCGGGAGTATTCACGGTTGCCCTGGTAGTAGTGCGCTTGGGCAATACGATAGCGGGCAAAATCCGCCATGTCGGTGTGCGGCTGGTAAAAAAGGAAACGCTTGTACTCAAGAATGGAGGGATTGTAGGTGCGCGCATCAAAGAGTTGTTCGGCATAGAGCAACTGTTTTTCGGTGGGTTGAAGTTTAACTTTCGATAAGTCTATCGAAGGCTCGATCGAGCAGATGGAAGCTAAGCAGATGGCGAGGATTGTGTGCATAAGGGAGGCGTTGTGTGCTATCGGATGATTGAGGATATCATCAGCGGGCTTCGGATTTGGTGTTTTGTCCGATTGGGTTGGAAGCTGGTATTTCCATTTGTCTGAGTTTGCAGGACATAAGAGGTGTCAAGTAATACCATTTCTCTAAATTGACGTTGCATAAACGACGTGATTTAAGGTGTTTCAATGCGGGGCAAGATGCCCCGCCTACGGAGAAAGAGAATGATGCAATTAAAACATCATATGCACTGATATTTAAGCGAAATAGTATAAGTTCTTTAAGACAGGGAGTGGGTTCTCTATCGACATTCTCTTCCATTTCCATGATTGTAGTGTGCACGTTACAACAGATGGTGGGCAGAGGATCTCTATCGCAGTCGCTTTTCACTCCTTTGATTCCACCCTACAGGCTACTTAGATTTGGCATTCAGAGCCGAGCAGTCACAGAAGGCGCGGATAGAGAGCAATTAAAATCCCATGAGACCGCAACAGCGGCGGCATACCGGCATAATCCCGTCTTTGCTGATTGAGGTTCTGAACTTCCTCGCTTTTTCGTTGTTCCACATGTCCAAGATGGTGTCGGTCTGGATGTTTCCGATGATGTAGTCGTGATAGTCGCGGCAAAGGCTGACATCGCCGTTGCTGTCAATCTCCATTGTCATAAAGATACTGACACATTGATTGTAGTTGAAGGTTTCGCTGTGATCCGTGTAGTAGGTTTGAATTTCTTCTCGCGTGTTGAGACGCGGCATCATCATGGGAGGACAACGCCGTTGCGATTCCGACAGCTTTTCCATTTCCTCGAATCGATCGAATATCACGCCGTGATCGAAATCTTTCCAGTTTCCGATCCATCCGTAGTGGGTTTGCGGTTTAAAGCCGAAGCGCTGCTCAAATTCTTCCGTATGCGCTTGGGCGGAATGGGAGTCCATCCACCACGTCAAATAGAAAATCTGAGCATCGGCAAATTGACTCGTGAATTTATACAGATCCACGACAACGTCAATGTTGTACATCGTGACGCAACTTAACGGGACAATATAGGGAAACGCCACATTCCGGCGTTCTTTCTCGGCGCTCAAGGTCTCCAGCGCGGCTTTCACGTCGGTAAAGTTGTCGTAATTCTCCGTGACTCCGGGACGCTGGGTGTTGTGAATTTCCTCGTTCGGTCCGTCAACACTGAGATAGATAATTTTGCAGGTTTCCAAGATATCATCAGCGCGTCTGGCGATGTTCGTGGCGTTGCTCACGAGCGAGATCGGCATGCCTCGTTCTGAGATGTAGTGCAGCAATTCAATCAAACCGGGATAGAGCATCGGCTCGCCGCCCCAAATGTACCACACGGGCGACCAGCCGGCGTCAATAATCTGATCCACCAGCCGCTTGTATACCTCGACCGGAACTTCGCGCTGTTTAAGCTCTTTCAGGGATTTCCCGAGCAGGTAGCCGTTATCGCCCCACTGCCCACACGAGTGGCACCTGAGATTGCACATGTCCGTGATTCGCAGACTGACCAGTTGCACGCTGTCGCCCTTTCCGTGCATGCCGCCGAAGGGGTGTCTCCAGTTAAAGCTTTCCTTCGCAACCTGATACTTGGCGAGCGTGTAAGCGGTTTGCCAATCATCGGCTAATGCGGCGGCGAGTTGGTTGACGAAGAAACGCGGTGAAATTCGACTCCGTGTTGGCATTGTTTTTCCTTTCCGAAACTGCGAGAGTGTTTATTTTGTGCAGATCATGTATTAGGTTCTGTTGACGACTGTGGCAGGCACGAGCGTAATTCCAATGTGTTAGGAACGGGTTGGGGACCCAACCCCTACGCACGCCTATGAGTGTTTCCGCGCCCGTTTTTCCTACCGGATAATTGGCAATTTCTCGTGACGGTTATCGGTTATCATCCTTATTCTTGGTCATCCGCGGCGTCGGAGACGCGGCCCAGCACTTGACATGTGGTCGCCGAGAGTATTCTATAGCGCACGCCGCCCCAGACAATTTTGTCCTGAAACACGGTGTACACTGCGTTCAATCCCGCGACGAACATTGAGATCGGTGTGACGAAGGAGGTCATTCTGATGTTGTCGCGAAAACCGTCCATATCTCTGATCACCTTGGGTAGATTCAGTGAGAAGACACGATACATTTGAATCTCAATGAACGGTATAAGAAGTACAAGTAACACGAAAAGCTGGTTAAACTTGAACTGCCAATTGAAGTAAAACGGCAAGAATGGGATGGCTGCAAACACGATTAGCGCCTTGGGAAGCAATCCTATAAGACTCAAACCCCACTGTGCACGGAGCTCCATTCTGTACGTCATGATCATCTGACGGTTTGTAAATTCCAGAACTTGTCTCCATGTGCGATTCGCGGTATGGGTTATGATGACGCAGTCCGGAACAAAATGCACCTTGAGTTTTGAATCTCTCACGGCATGGGTTAGATTGTGATCTTCTATGGCGGCATTTTCCCAGCGCTGTAGCACGTTCGCGTCCGAAATTAAATCACGCCGAATCGCATTGGAGCCACCCCATACCATGGTAAAACGGTGGTCGCCTTGCGCCCCAATCTGAAAATTGACCCAGATGGCTTCCATCAGTGACGCGAGATTGAACGTGTGGGGATAGTAAAATCTAGCTCCGACCGTCGCACCGATTCGCGGGTCCTGGAGAGGTTCGACCAGCAACTTTAGCCAATCTTCCCGAACGCTCACGTCTGCATCAACAAAAGCGATAATCTCAACATCGTCGGGCAATTCCAAAATTGCGGTTATAAGATTTTGCACTTTCTGGGAGTGGGGAAGCGAATCATCGATAACATTGGGCGCCAGAAGTGCGCGTACATGAGGGTGTTCTTCGGCGAGTCTGCCTAGATGCGAATATGACGGATCGCAATCCGTATCCCCTATGGCGTGCGTTACAAAAACACCTCATATTCGCCCGCATAATCTTGGCTTAGCAACGGTTTGACGCTCTCCTCGGTTTGGGCATCCCAGCCGTAGTGCGGCGCAATGATTGCGGCTTTCGGCGCATAGGGCGGACGTTTGGTTTTTCGCTCTCGGCGTGCATACAAATAGGAGTGGATGACCAAGGAGATTTCTACGATGAGAAAAAAATACGCTATGGCAATGAGGTACGGGATTATAGCGTTGTGATTAAAACCCGGGAACTGCACGATGTCGTCGCAATCTCCTCAAACATACTTTATTGGTGTCTTGTAGGGGCAATCTCAATTCTAACACAATGCCGAACAGGGGTCAACCGATTTTGCATTCTGGAGCAGGGGAAATGCACCTGATTGCAGAAGAGGTCTCATGGTGGTAGAACGTACGATTACTGTTGGGTTTCACTCGAATTTTGGCACGTTCAAGCGAAATAGACACTCGAAAACTGTTACAAGATTAGCGATTATAACGAATTTCCGTTCAACCCAACCTACGAGTCCCAAAATAGTGTCACAAACTTAGCCCCGATTTTCTATTTTGTGATGCCGAAAATTTAGATGCGTTTCCCCTGACCTACATAACTGAAGGCTTGACAAAAGTTCTCAGATCCTTTAGAATCACCACTGGAACAAATACTATAGGTTCAGTGTTTGGAGACAAGAGCGCACGATAGATTAGAAACGCGCGGCTTGCGAAAGACTCGGACAGACGAAGTATCCCTCGTTTTAGGGCAA
>CBDDPW010000005.1:0-102857 GCA_965232535.1 Candidatus Poribacteria bacterium | reverse complement strand
CTCCACGAGTATATGGACTGGTCGTCGTCTCCTACGGCGCAGATATTCTGGTGCCCCTTAGCCAATGCGTGAACGAGCAGGTATTGACCGCGATTGGTGTCCTGATATTCATCAACAAGTATGTACCGAAACTTGCTCCGGTAATACTCCAGAACATCGGAACAGGAACTAAACAACTTCACAGTTAGACCGATTAGGTCGTCGAAAATCTAAAGAATTGTTTTCACGGAGATAGTCTTGATACAGAGGGTAGATTTTTGCGATATTCTCTTCAAAGTATCCGTCCGCGGTTTGCAAAAACTCGTCCGGCGTCACAAAGTCGTTCTTGGCTTTGCTAATCTGGCTCAAGACAGCTTTGGGGTTATTCATCTCTTCGCGCATCTGAAGATTCTTGAGAATCTCTTTGATGACCGCGAGCTGATCGACCGTATCGTAAATTGTGAAGGAACGAGAAAATCCGAGCCTCTCAATATCTCTGCGAAGAATGCGGGCACAGGAGGCATGAAAAGTTGACACCCAAATCAACTTCGTCGTCTCTTCGCCGACGAGCCCTTCTAGGCGGGATTTCATCTCCCCTGCCGCTTTGTTGGTGAACGTTACCGCAAGGAGATTAAACGGTGACACGCGGTGGTGCCGAAGCAGATAAGCAATGCGATGGGTAATGACGCGCGTCTTGCCGCTACCGGCGCCAGACAGAAGTAACAGCGGTCCCTCGGCATGTTGCACCGCTTGTCGTTGCACCGGGTTCAAGGACTCAAGGAGATCGGTCATTAAGTATTCTTTAGCAGCTACCGCATTCCTAATGGATGAATCGCAAATGAGGGAAACGGAAATCTAGTATTTAGGTGTGCTGAATCGTCGTTATTTTCGTGTGAGGGCTACAATTCCATTCCCGTTGTGCTAACAGAATGAGGATTAATGCCAATGGTACCAGTTTGAAATTAGGAGACTCATTGGCAGAAACATAGCCGGCGCTTCGGTTCGTAGGAGCAGTCTCCGAATCGATTAAGCGATCAGATAGCAATCTATCAAAGAATCAATGGATCAAACGGCTGAATAAAGAGTGCGATAGAGATTTCTCCGCCGTACTGTAATGTGCACGAAGGTTACCGGAGTATGCCTACTACTTTTTCACTTCCTTATTAGCATCTTGCGCGTTCCCGTGAAGTCGCCCGCACTCAGTGTATAGAAATATAAGCCGCTGGCGACGGACTCGCCGCGCGCATTGCAGCCGTCCCAATACGCCGCGCGGCTGCGGCTCTGGTAGGTGCCCGCCGCTTGATGTCCCAACTTCAAACGCCGAACCGTCCCCCCGTTCATGTCGTAAATCGTCAGCGCCACCTCTGCGGGGGTTGCCAATTGATAGGGTATCCAAGTTTCCGGATTGAACGGGTTCGGATAGTTGGCGAGCAGGGCGGTCTCGCCGGGAATAATGAGCGAGGTTAACAGGTTTTGGAGATTCGCGATGCCCTGCCGGAAGACAATTGAACCGTCATCTGCTAGACGAGCCTCCGCAATCCACGCTTCAACCGTCGCGGCATCTGCCCGTCCTGACGCAACTGCGGGCGCGGCGGCTCCCCCAATGCCCCTGCGCGACGAGCGTGAGGTCAAAAATGTTGACAATCCCATCGCCGTTGATATCTTCCGGTGAGTCGGCGGCTGCCCTTTGCCCCAACCGGCGTGCAACGCGAAGCAGATCCAAGATATTGACCACGCCGTCTCGGTTTACATCCCCGGTTAGTAGCCGTTCCTCAACAGTAATGTGGATTTCAAGCGGTCCTGCGGGGATACTTTCCTCTGCGGTAGAAGCAAACAGGAAGTTCTGAAGGGCTAATTTCGTTTCGCCTTGGGATTTTGCCTTGAACCTCACCTGAAGCACGGAGCCGCTGCCGCTCACGCCGCCTTCACTGATCCGTCCCGCAATCAACCCCGTGATTTTACCTGCCGCATTGTCAATGCGCCCACTCTGGAAGAAGGTCGTTCCGCCGTCTGTTTTCAGGAAATCACCCTCCCTCACGTCGAGTGCTTCTAAAACCGTATGGTCGAAGGCAAGATCGAACTGCCACCCCGCCAAGTCCACGACGTTCTCTGCACGAATATCAACGGTAAAGGTATCTCCGGTATGAATCGAAGATTCGGAAAAGACGTAATCGATACCGGTTGATGCAGAGTATTCCGCGTCCTCATGTAACCCGATAAATAGGTTAGAATGATCATCGGGACGAGTGCCAACGGCTACTAATAAGACGTTTTTACCCCGCTCAAGCGTGACATCAAACGCCTCGATATAATCTTCGGCGTGCCCTGAACGTGGGCGCTGGTACATCACCTCCCCGTTGAGCCACACCTTTACCTCCTGATCAGCACCGAGGAACATGGTCGTGTTCCGTTTGACCGGCGAATAGAGAAAGAGTGTGCCATACATAACGCCGTCGGGAAGCGTGCGTCCCACCATATCGTCAAGGTTGTCTATGCCCGTTGGCGGGAGTGTGTCGAGTGTCCATACTGCATCGCCGACAGCGTTGCCCTCCGTCGCGCCCGCGGCGGCGATTTTCAGTTCGGTCACGTCTCCTCCGCTGGCTTCGGCTAGTATATCCACGTTCTCGTTGAGCTTGTGTCGTGTGGTTGGGAGAAACACCCACAACCAAGGACCCTCTATTTTCGGACCCGGGTTTTTCAGGAGTTCCAGATTTCCGAAGGTTCTCAGAGTGTTTAGGTTGTCTCGTATGCTATCCAGAGGAGACAGATTGGTAATTTCGTTATAGGAGATGTCCAGCCATGTCAAGTTGTTTAATCTCGCCAGCGGGGATAGGTTCGAGATTCGGTTGCTGTGCAGGTTTATCCACTTCAAATTGGTTAATCCGGCAAGCGGCGATAAATCGGAGATTCGGTTGTCGTTAAGTCCCAAACGGTTTAGCCCGGTTAATCTTCCGATGGTTGATATATCGGATAAGTCGTTACCGGCTAAATATAGTTCTGTCAGATTGGGTAGCTGTGTCAGAGGAGCGAGACTTCCCCGGCGGCTCAGGTCTGCGCCGCAAATATTGACTCTCTCCAGCGCTTTTAGCCTTGCAAGCGGTGATATATCGGTAAAGCGGTTACCCCACGTGAAGATGTCTTTCAGATTGATTAAACCCGCAAGCGGTGAAATGTCAGTTACTTCGTTATTGGTGAAGCCTAACCTTTCCAGATTGGTTAATCGTGCAAGTGGAGACAAATCGGATGCGAAGTTATTCGACACATCTGTATTCACCAGATTAGTCAATCCAGCAAGCGGGGAAAAATCGGATATATTGTTCTCCCAACAGCCTAACACCTTCAAATTGGTTAAACCTGCCACCGGCGACAGATCGGATACCAGGCTGTCACCAAAGTCTAGGTGAACGAGATTTATCAATCTTCTTACCGGAGATATATCGGACACCAGGGAGTGTCTGAAGTCTAGGTGAACGAGATTCGTTAAATTCGTCACAGGCGATATATTGGATACTTGGGTTTCAACAAGGTCTAGGCGAACGAGATTTGTCAAGTTCCTTACAGGCGATATATCGGTTAGGTTCTGGTTGTTGCTAACCCCTAGATGAGTTAGGTTTGTTAAGCCGCTTACGGGCGATATATCCGACATAAGGTTGTCGGTAAGCCAGAGCTCGCGCAACTCGATCAGACCCGCTACGGGCGATATGTCGGACACCCGATTATGTGAGATATTTATTCGTCGTAGATTTGTTGCAAACTGCACCCCTGTCAAATCTCGGATACCCTTTTCGCACCCACCTCTACACGCATCAAGATTTGTCAATCTTTTCATCTCTTCTGCGGTAATCGGGGCATTGGGGCTTTTGCCAAGTTCTGTGGCAATGACGGCTCGCAGGTTCGGATCGGGGATATGAACCTGCCCACCCGGTAACACATCGGGCTGTGTTGTGACCGGAGGCTGCCCGACGGACTGGGGGTAGTCCAGCGCGGAAATGATGTCTCTAAAGCTAGATGTCCAGGTGTCTCGCTTCACACTCCCGGTTGCACTGTCCAGCGCCAGCAAGCCAACGTTCTGAAGTCCCGTGTTTTCACGAACCCTTTTGAGGAAGGCGTCGGTCTGCAACCCGACCACGGCAGCAGCGTATGCGGCGTCTATCGGTCCTTGAAACGCCTCATGGAAACGTGAAACCGGCTCAACACCGGCAAACTCACCACCCGTGGCTTCAAGCGCTACCCTGTATGTTTCCATATCTTCGCTCACACGGGCATCCATGACTGACTGTTCCACATAGAGTCGCAGCGCCTGCGCTTTGTTGTAAGGCGGATTCGGACTGCTCTCAATCACCGAACGCACCTCGTCCTCAAATGTCTTCATGCCTTCCGTGTGACAGCCGATACAAGAGATTCCGTTGCGTACCGTCGGGTCACTTGCCGCAGGATTGGAAACGATGTTTATCGGCGCTTCATCCAACCGGAAACCGGAGGAGTTGACGAGATAGTAGCCCTGCAACCCATTTGGAAGATTGAAGATAACTTCTCCCCCATCATGTGTGAAGTTAAGCGGGTGGGTTAAGATGTTCTGTGTCCCGACACTGCCTGCAAAGTCGTAACTCTTCCAATAGGCTCCATAGCGAGAGATATGGCGTTCCAGCACTCGATTGTGGTTTGAGACACCCGAATTTTTTAACCCCGCGCGCCACACACGAACTCCGGGGGCGTTGATTAGGTTTCGTGCGACATCCACTTCCAATCGGGTTTCCAAGTCCCTATCCGTCAATGGCAGCGAAAGCAGGTCGTGGTATAGCGGCGGCGTGGATGCGTTTGCAATAAACCAGTCGGCATGGACGGATGGCACATCGGTCTTCATCTGAGTCTGCAATCGTCCCAGTTGATTCCTCAGTGCGAGATGTTCGGGTGCGTCAAAGGAGATATGGTAGGGATAGGCTTCCTCTAACTTCGTCCAGCCGTCGTTGACATCCCATTCGTAGTGACGCAGGTCGATGTAGAAGATGGTGCCTTGGGGGTCGATGGGTTGTGGATTGATGATTCCACTTCCCCATGAGAGGCTGTTGACCAATTTATAGAGCGCTGTACGGTATTCGGCAAGTATCTCCGGCGTTTCGGCGGCATTGTAGAGATGCGTCATCGTGAAGTATCGTGCGAAGGAACGGTCAAAGGAAGAGAGTGAGTTGAGGTGCGACTCAATGCTCGTGAGTATGTCGCGTGGCGTAATGAAACGGCGGAGGGTCGTGGTGGTTGGTGTCCAATCGGGCGCGCCGGCTAGAATCCAGCGTCGAACGGTGTCAATGGATTGAACGGGCAGTTGAGGCAGTCCGAACGGCATCTGGGCGCCGTTTTCGGTGGGACCGAGGAGACGTTTATACAACTCGGAGGCATTCGGATTTCCCGGAATAACGGTGCCGCCATCAATAAGCTCGGTGTGCTCCATAAGGAGTGTTTCTCGAAAGGCGCCGTCGGGACCGTGACAGTTCAGGCAACTCGCTTCAAAGATGGCGTAGGCGTCTTGGGCTAGTTGCGATTGGGCAGCGACGTTTGGAGAACTAGCGGTGAGAGTCAATAGAGCAATGAGTGCGATCCAATGCCGAATCCCAATCGAAACGGATGTAAAATGACGTCTATACATAGAGAGTGTCTCCTTGCCGAGACCGGTCTCGTGCCGAGAAAAGGGGACTTCACAATGGCTGAATTCAGTCTCTGAACTAGCGCCAAGAGTTATTAGCCGTTGTTTGGGGTGCAGTATAATCGATTTGCCTCGGATTCGCAACAGAAGAATCTCTGTCTCACCGGGCAAGAATGCATGTCAATCGCCCTTACTCAACGTCGAGAAATTATTCCCACTCGATCGTGCTTGGTGGTTTAGAGCTAACGTCGTAGACCACGCGATTGATACCGTGTACTTCATTAATGATACGATTGGAGACAGTTCCCAACACTTCGGGCGGAATCTTCGCCCAGTCGGCAGTCATCCCATCGGTGCTCGTAACCGCGCGTAACGCCACAACGTTTTCGTAGGTACGCTCGTCCCCCATCACACCGACACTTTTAACGGGCAGAAGCACCGCTAACGCCTGCCAAATATCGTCGTACAATCCGGCGTTACGTAATTCCGTGACGAAAATCTGATCCGCCTCGCGCAGAATATCCAAGCGTTCTTTTGTAATGGCGCCGACAATCCGGACTGCCAAGCCGGGACCGGGGAAGGGATGCCGCCCCAGAACCGACTGTGGAAGACCCAGCTCCATACCGACAGCTCTGACCTCATCCTTAAACAGTTCTCGAAACGGCTCGATCAACTGGAACGGAAGATTACTTGGCAACCCGCCAACGTTGTGGTGTGTTTTGATTGTCGCTGACGGTCCCTTGACAGATACACTCTCAATCACATCGGGGTATAGCGTGCCTTGCGCGAGGAAGTCGATTTTTCCCAATTTCGCCACGCCCTCTTTGAACACCTCTATGAACTGATTTCCTATCACGAGACGTTTTTTCTCTGGGTTCTCGACGCCCGACAGATATTCAAGGAATTGATCCGTCGCATCCGCATAATGGACTCCGATACCGAGTTCACGAAAATTTGACAACACTTCGTCGGCTTCGTCTTTTCGCAGGAGTCCGTTATTGACAAAAACGCACACCAGTGCGTCATCAATGGCGTGTTTGAGTAAAGCGGCAAGAACGGTTGAATCAACCCCGCCGCTCACCGCACACAATACCCGACCGCCTTGCGTTGTGGACTGGACTTTCTCCGTAGCCTCGGCAATAAAGGATTGCATCGTCCATTCGCCGCGGCAGCCGCAAATCTTATGTACAAAATTGGATAGGATGCGATTGTCATCCTTCGTGTGCACCACCTCCGGATGAAACTGCAAACCGTAAATCTTCCTATAGGGATCAGCCATCGCCGCAATCGGCGAGTTCTGTGTGTGACCGATGACTTGAAAACCCTCGGGCAGTCTATCGATTCGATCGCCGTGGCTCATCCATACATCGATCCCGTCGGACAGGTTCTCGAATAGTGCCCCGGGTTTATCGACATCCAAGGCTGCGGCGCCAAACTCACGTTCATCCGTGGGGTGCACCTTGCCTCCTTTGGAAAGGTGGGCGATAAGTTGCATTCCGTAGCAGATGCCGAGAATAGGAGAGCCGAGCGTCAAAACTCGGGGATCGGGAAGGGGAGCATTTGCCGCGTAGACACTGGAAGGTCCACCAGATAAGACGATTCCCTTGGGATTCAACGCACCCAGTTCGTCGACTGAAATGTGATACGGGTGGATCTCGCAGTAAACCCGTCGTTCGCGAATTCGTCTGGCAATTAACTGGGTGTATTGCGATCCAAAATCTAGGATCGCAACGGTTTCACGGTTCATGTACGGTGCTCTGCATATTCTGGAGTTGAGAATCTATAGTAAAACCGATAACTATTTATACACTGAGTTAGGTTCGAATTCCTAGCCACACCGGTGTTTATCGAGTCTCGTAGGTGCGGCTTCCAACCCCACCGACCGAATTATGTGCACATATGAATGGAATTGACTATAGACCTACAAATCAGACAACACATCGCGTAGCGAATCAAAAATCCGATCTGCTTCAGCGGTCGTCACAATAAGAGGGGGCGCGATGAATACGGTGTTCTCAGGCTCGTCCATCGTGTGACTCACTTTTCCAATCAGAATCCCCTTGTCGCGCATCATGCCGACGACTTTATTTGTGGTTGCCGTATCAAGACTCGATTGATCGGGATTAACGAGTTCGACGCCGATCATCAACCCTTTTCCGCGAATGTCACCGACGATCGGAAGGTCTAGCAAGACCTTTAGTTTTTCCAGCAAGTAGCGTCCAACTTGAGCAGAATTCTCCCATAACCGTTCCTCTGTCAAGATTTTGAGATTGGCGAGCCCCGCGGCGCAGGTGACGGGGTGTCCGCCGTAGGTAGCAACCTGCGCGAACTCAAGGTAATCGTCTGGGGCTCCTCGAAACACATCAAACACTTCCGGGGTAACTACGCTCGCGCCGAGCGGGAGATATCCGCTTGTCAAACCCTTTGCGAGGGAAATGATGTCCGGCTGGACACCCCAGTGTTCGCAGGCGAACGGCACGCCTGTTCTCCCGAATCCCGTGATGACTTCGTCAAGGATTAGGAGCAAACCGTAACGATCGCAGATTTCTCGCAGTCTCGGGAGGTAGTCGTCGGGCGGCACAATAACTCCGCCTCCGCCAATAATCGGCTCGGCAATGACCCCGATAACCGTGTCAACACCTTCCCATTGAACGATCTGTTCGATCTCATCCGCGCATGAAACGTCGCACGCCGGATAGTTCTTTCCCAGTGGGCAGCGATAGCAATATGGCGGGTGCGCATGTAAAAACCCTGGAACAAGAGGCTCGAAAACTTTCCGTCTTTGCGTCTGCCCCGTCGCCGACATGGCGCCGTACGTGAAGCCGTGGTATCCACGATAGCGAGCGATAATCTTATGTCGATTTTGCCCCGGGTATTTTTGGCGACCGTACTGGCGGGCAATCTTTATTGAGGTTTCATTGGCTTCGGAACCACTGTTGCTAAAATAGACATGCTGTAAATCCCCAGGCAGTAGCTCGGCGAGTTTGTCGGCTAGGAGTGTTGCCGGGACGTTAATTTGCGACAGTGGATAGTATGACAGTTGCCGCATCTGTTCATACACGGCGTCGGCGATCTCTTCCCGTCCGTAGCCGACATTGACGTTCCATAACCCCGAGAGCGCGTCCAAGTATTGATTGCCCTCCGAGTCGGTGATTGTGGTACCGTGCGCCTCTTTGATAACGGTTAAATCGGTGTTTTCCAGAGCTTGATGCTGAAAAATCGGATGCCAGATGTGATCCCGATCGATACTGCGATATTCTTCTGGGGACAAATCCTTTTGAGAAGTCGCCATAGGTTTTTCCTCTTCAGGCTAAAAGTGCAAAACTATGTTTTGTCAACAATGGTGCGAAGATGTCCGAAATCGTAGGGGAGAGGATCAAGCGACTGAATAAGGAGTGCGATAGAAATCCTCCCCACTCGCCCATTAACCAATGCGCGTTGGTAAACTCAAACTATACGGGTTGAGAAGAGACTGTAGGACGAGATTCATATCTTGACCAAGTCGTAAGTCTGGTAGACCTACCTACAGAAGTCTCAGATTCTCTCTGATGAGTGACCAACGGGTTGGGAGACCCAACCCCTACGAATAACCTTGCGTGCATACATGCCCTCTCGTTTATCTGGTAGCCATGAAATATCAACAGAAATTAAGTCGATACCAGTGTAGATGTACGGAAGATATACAGCACTAGCAGGATGGTTAGTATTGAACCAATGCACAATAAAACAGGGATCCTTGCACCATTAAATCAGGGATGATAACAACCAGACGTGCCGCACGACAGCACATGAACGGATAGGAATTGTAATCGCCCTTACAATCCCGGATTTCTCGATTTACATTGACTTGGGTGCGGAAATTCCCAGCAGCGTTAAGCCGTTTCTCAACACTGTCTGCACAGCGCCAACTAGCATAAGCCGCGCTTGTGTCAACGCCGAATTTGAGGGGTCAAGCACGCGGTGCTCATTGTAAAAGCCGTGGAACAGACCGGCGAGTTCGAATAGGTAGTGCGTCAGTCGGTGCGGTTCTCTTTTTTCCGCACTGTTCAAAACTACCTCCGGGTACTCGGCGAGATGTCGTATCAGTTGCAAAGACTCCGGATCGTCGATGTGGTCGGCGATCCCTTCATCTATCTCGATCTGAGCAATTCCTTGGTTTTCCATCTCGCGAAAAATGCTGCAGCAGCGTGCGTGCGCATACTGAACGTAGAAGACCGGGTTTTCATTGGCTTGCGTGACCGCCAATTGCAGGTCAAAATCAAGGTGACTCGTATTGGAGCGCATCAGGAAAAAGTATCGCGCCACATCCACAGCAAATCGATCATCGACGGCTTCGGCAAGTTCATCGATGAGTGAATCAAGCGTGTAAAACTGACCGCTCCGCTTGGACATCTCAATACGATTGCCCTCGGAATCGATTAGGTTGACCTGCTGGATGATCCAAACTTCTAACCAGTCGTCACCCAAGCCAAGCGCCTCCACGAAGTGCTTGAGGTGTTCAACGTGTCCTTGGTGATCAGGTCCGAGAAGATCTATTGCTTTCTCGAATCCGCGCTCGAATTTGTCACGGTGGTACGCGGCATCAGGTACAAAGTAGGTGTATTCGCCATCGCTTTTGATAACTACGCAATCTTTGGAGTCGCCAAAATCGGTCATGCGGAACCACGTCGCACCATCAGCCTCGTAAAGGTAGCCGCGTTCGTCGAACACCTCAATGATTTCGTCAGGTTTCCCGCTTTCGCGCAGCGCTTTTTCGCTGCTCCAGATGTCGAAATGAACACCAAAACGCTCCAGAGTCGCTTGCTGTGCGGCGAGCAGCCGTTCAATCCCGATGTCTCGAAAGAGGGCTACTCGCTCTGTGACATCAAACTGTAGGTATTTGTCACCGCTTTCGTCAACGATAGACTGAGCCAGATTGATGAGATACGTGCCGTGGTATCCGCCAGTCGGGATTTCCAAACCGCCTTGGCCCAATAACTCGCGATACCGCACATCAATTGATGCCCCGAGGTTCTCAACCTGTCCCCCGGCATCATTTACGTAATATTCGCGGATCGCCCTGTAACCGACGGCATTGAGCAGGGTGACGAGTGCATCGCCCACCGCCGCAGCACGACCGCTGACGATATTGATGGGGCCCGTCGGGTTGGCGCTAACGAATTCTACTTGCACCCGCGCCCCTTGACCGTGGTCTGAGTGTCCGAAGTTCGTTCCCTCGTTTTTTATGGCTCTAAGTACGTTATAAACCCAGAGCTTAGACAGGTATATGTTAATAAAACCAGGTCCGGCGACTTCCACCTTTCGAATCAGGGAGGATTCTTCAAGCTGTACATGGCTGGCGATTGCTTCCGCAATCTGGCGCGGCGATGTTTTTGCTGTCTTAGCCAATGATAGAGCAATCGGACAGGCAATGTCGCCGTGCTCAGGTGCTTTGGTGGGGGAAAACGGAATGTCGGGAGTGTTGACGTGGGGGAGGTCGCCGCTCTGAACCGCCGCGTCAATGGCGTTCTGCAGGATTTCCTTTATCTGATTTCTTACTTCACTTATCAATCGTTCTTTACCTTGGCTCAAATTTTATGAAAATGTAGAAAAGCAATTAGGTTGGGTTGAACGGAATTCGCGACATGAGCAAACGATTTCTGTTACTGTTTAGTCCATCAATCTATACTTTAGGTTGGCTAATGTTGCACTCTTTTATCAGTAATAATGGTTTCTAATAAGAATTGCGTAGCACCAGTAACGCGATTCGAAGATCGCTCCTACAAGGGTTGGAGTATCGGTGCGGTTGGAAACCGCACCTACCTACCAGACGCTTGAAAATACGCAATTTTTAGCAGCGTGAAGTATATATCGCCGATGTTGGTTTGTAGTAGTGCAATTCATTGCACGTCCGCCATAACCAGTATCGGGGCAGGGAGGATTTCTATCGCCTTCGCTATCCGCTCAGTTGATCCCCTTCCACAGAGGGGTGCTCCTCCTAACGGCGATCAGGCCCAAATAAATGCCAGACCAATTTTTCTCTTTTTTGGACCGAACTAAACAGTTACCGATTTCTTATACGACTATGCTGCAAATCCCCTTTCCCGCGGTGCACGCACACTACCCACCTTCTCCGCCTTCAACCGGTAAACCATCAGCTTTCCAGCCACGAAATCCGCCGTCCAACATTGAGACATTCTCGTAACCCATGATTTTCAGTGTCTGAGCGGAAAGGGAGCCGCGCGTGTTGCCGCCGCAATAGGTGACGATTCTAGTGTCTTGGTCAGGAACTATCTCATCTATGTCCAACTCGATAGCGGCGCGCGGAAGTGAGACGGCGCCCGGCAGATGTCCGGCGTCGTACAGTTCTTTATCACGGATATCCAGGATGATTATCGGCTCGCTCTTTTCGACAGCCGTGTGGAGTGCATCGGCAGTAATGTGTCCGACATTCGCCTGAGCTTCGTTAACGAGTTGTTCTAGCGTTTTTCCACGCATCAATCGACCTCCCTAGCGATATACTGATTCTAACACAACAATTGAAGCATCGTCAAGTTCGGATATGTGTGCTGTCAGGGAATACGCGTTCAACTCTTAGATTTGACATGAGGCGGAAATTTCCTGCCACCGCGTAAAACCGTGCCAGCCAAAAAAACAGGACAAAAAAACCCGGAGCGCGATGCCCCGGGCTAGGATTAAGGCAGAAAAAGCCATGTACGTCCTACTTCCCCATCAGCGTTTTCCGAGCGGCAGAGCAATCACGAGCGATCAGCGAGTAGAAATAGATGCGGCTTGCAATCCGCTCACCGAATGCGCTGCGCCCGTCCCAATACGCCGCACGACTTCGATTTATGTAACCCAAGTTGCTACCCATTCCCGTAGGATCAACTGAGCGAATAGATCAACCGACCGGATAGTGAGGGAGCAACTGAGTGGACAGCGAAGGCGGTAGAGATCCCATAGTAGATCCCAAGGCGATAGAGATCCACGAGGCTTCTAGCCCGACCCTCTTATAGAATACGTCGCAAGCCGGGGCAATGTAAGCTAAATCGACTGAATCCGCTCACAGTGGATTGACAAATCCACTGCACACATGCGGATGAGGCGAGTATCGGTTTTTTGCCGCCGCTCCACGCCAGGTGCTCAACCCATGCTGCGCCCCCGGAGGTTTCTCAATAATAGAATGCTTGCCAGCGTTAAGGCAATCCAAGGCGGGTTGCAAAATCCACTTTTCGTTCATGACACAATAGACGACATCTAAGTCCAGTGTATCTAGCATCTTCCGATGGTCTGTGAAGGTGTTTGGGAACTCATATTTCTGGGAAACTTGTGCGAGTTTCTCCTCATCCAGTTCGCAGGCACCGAGCATCACAACGTCATCTTTCAGACGATTTACGCTTGGATAGTGTGCGCCTTGGCTGCGTCCTCCTGCACCGATAAATCCTGCTTTGAGCATTGTGACCTTTCTCCTTCGTCTTAATGTTCGCTAAATTTCGTAGGTCAGAGTATCCGTACTTTCGCGCAAGACTGAATTGATTGCAAGAAATTTTTCGGGGATCGGAGAGCCTTGCGAAAATTTGGAAAGGCTCAGGGACGGTTATAAATCGAAAAGTTTGATTCTCTCAATCTTTTACGATATTCTTAATACCACATTAATCTTCAAGCAGTTAAAGCATTTCTCTGTTTACAGAGGAGTCCGAAACTGAACCGATTAGTGAGGAGAGACCTATGCCGGTTTTTGACGCAGAAGCCTTAGAATTTTGGGAAGAGAACGGTTACGTCGTTGTACCGGAGGCGGTACCACTTGAAAATTGCCGCGTCGCCGAACAAGCTGTCTGGGATTTTCTTGAAATGGACCGCGATAATCCAGGCAGTTGGTATCCCGATCCACCGCGCGGGAGCATCATGGTGGAGATTTATCAACACCAAGCGTTGTGGGACAACCGCCAATACCCACGTGTCCATCAGGCGTTCTCGGAAATTTGGGAGACGGAGAAGCTCTGGGTTAGTTTTGATCGTGCGAGCATGAATCCGCCTGAACGTCCGGATTGGAAGTTCACCGGTCCTTACTTACATTGGGATATGTCGTTGGATGATACGCCGGTACGTTTGAGGGTGCAAGGTGTTTTGTATCTGTCAGATACGCCGGGTAATCAGGGTGCATTCACCTGTATTCCGGGATTTCATCGGAAGTTGGAGAAATGGTTGGAGGACTTACCTGATGACGCGAACCCGCGGGAAGTTGTCCGAGAATACCAAGCAGAAGCGGTGCCGGTTGCTGGGAGAGCCGGAGATCTGGTTATCTGGCATAGTGCATTGCCGCATGGAAGTAGTCCGAACTCCGCTGAGCGTCCTCGTATGGCGCAATATATCACGATGTCGCCTGCGCCAGAGAATGGCAATCCTGAGTCCCGAATTAAAGGGTGGCGCGAACGCTTGACGGGACTCGGAAAAGAGGCGAAAGAGAAGGAGCATCACCACGGTGAAACAGCGGAATTGACACCTTTAGGAAAGAAACTTCTCGGACTTGAATCATGGGTTACTTAAACGCGGTAGGTGCGGTTTCCTAACCGCACCGAGTCTCCGTAAAAACCTATGCATCGGAATATCTCAAGGATTCCCTAACCCCTTAGAAATGTTATAAGGAGAACCTTCTCGTGACAGATTTGTTGGCAGCACGCGCACAGATGGCGATGTCGCTCGCATTTCACATTATTTTTGCGGTGATCGGTATAGCGATGCCGCTGCTAATGGTGATTGCGGAAGGGCTATGGCTCAAAACGCGAGAAGAAGTTTACCTGACGCTTGCGAAGCGGTGGGCAAAAGGGACTGCGATTATGTTTGCTGTCGGCGCGGTCTCTGGCACCGTTTTGTCTTTTGAACTCGGTTTGTTGTGGCCCAATTTTATGGCTTACGCTGGTCCGATCATCGGCATGCCGTTTTCATTGGAAGGGTTTGCATTCTTCCTGGAAGCGATCTTCTTAGGGCTTTACCTCTATGGCTGGGACCGCATTCCAAAATATGCCCACTGGTTTGCTGGGATGATGGTGCTGCTCGGCGGCACCTTGTCCGGTATTTTTGTTGTCACAGCGAATGCATGGATGAACACGCCTACCGGATTCTCTATTGTCAATGGAGAGGTGACGGATGTCGATCCGATCGCGGCAATGTTGAATCCCTCCTCGTTTAGCCAAACACTTCACATGACTATCGCTGCTTTTCTGACAGTCGGATTTGCGGTGGCGGGCATTCACGCCTATTTTCTGCGACGTGATCCCGACAACCTTTTCCATCGCCGCGCGTTTGCGATTGCCTTGAGTGTTGGTGGTGTGTTCGCACTCCTGCAACCGATTTCGGGTGACATCAGTGCCAAGAAGCTTGCGAAACACCAACCTATCAAGCTTGCGGCGATGGAGGCGCAGTGGGAGACCGAACGCGGGGCACCTTTACGTATCGGTGGTATTCCTAACGAGGACACTGAAGAGACTCGATATGCGCTTGAAATTCCGAAGGCACTTAGTTTTCTTGCGTACTCTGACTTCGACGCTGAGGTTATGGGGCTTAAGGCGGTGCCACCGGAAGACCGTCCGCCTGTGGCGATTGTGCATTTCGCATTTCAAATTATGGTAGCGTGCGGGATAGTGCTGATTGCCGCTGGTGTTATCGGTGGTTGGCTCGCGTGGAAACATAAAAGACTACCGGATCAACGTTGGTATCTTCGGTTCGTTACGTTCTGTACACCGCTTGGGTTTATCGCGATTGAGGCAGGTTGGACGGTCACAGAGGTTGGACGGCAACCGTGGATTATTTATAATTACATGCGAACCGCTGAGGCGGTAACCTCAATGCCGAACCTCGTCGTTCCCTTTCTCGGTTTTACGGTACTTTATATTTTCCTCTCCATTATCGTTGTTATACTATTACGTCGTCAGATATTTTTAAGCTAACGCCAAGCGTTAAACACGATTATTGGTTAAACCATTTTTCTCGGATAAGTTCCGCAGGACTCCGATGTTGTCCTGCTGCTTGCACTCCAATAGATTGTTGCGACGAACCTACTGCCAGGCACCCACCGACACGTCGAGAAAACTTTCATGTTGAGTCTTGAATTCTGCATTGCATGTGTAATGCTTATTTCCCTGATTATCTATATGTTGACAGGTGGTGCTGATTTTGGAGGTGGCATCTGGGATCTGTTTGCAACAGGTCGCCGTGCGAACGCACAGCGCTCGCTTATCGCACACGCGATTGGACCCATCTGGGAAGCTAACCATGTCTGGTTGATTGTGATTGTCGTTCTACTTTTCGTGGCGTTTCCTGTTGCATTCGCTGCAATTAGCACGGCTTTACATATTCCATTGACATTTATGCTCATCGGTATTGTGCTTCGCGGCACGGCGTTTGTGTTTCGCACCTATGATGTTCAATCGGATGTAATACACCGCCGTTGGAGCCGAGTATTCGCTGTTGCAAGTGTTATTACGCCTGTGATGTTAGGGGTTACGTTGGGCGCGGTCGCGTCCGGCACGATACACGTTGACGTGGAGAGTGGACAGGTGGACACAGATTTCATCTCGGCATGGTTTGCGCCGTTTCCGTTTGCAATCGGGTTCTTTACCTTGACGCTTTGTGCGTTGCTTGCGGCGGTGTATCTCACCCTTGAGACTGAGGACACAGAATTGCAGGAGGATTTTCGGCGACGTGCTCTCATCTCGGCAGTTGGTGTCGGTGCGATGGCAGGACTGAGTTTTATATTGTCTGCAGAGGGTGCGCCAGCAATTCGACGCGGACTCGGTAGCGCGTCTTGGTCGATCCCGTTTCATATTTTAACGGGCGCGATGGCACTGTGGGCGATCTGGACAATTTGGAAGCGTCAATTTCGCCTCGCGCGTATCCTCGTTCCGATACAGGTTACGCTCATCGTTTTCGGTTGGGGGCTGGCACAGTATCCGTATCTTGTCACACCGGACTTAACCTTTTCAAATACGGCTGCACCGGATACAGTGTTGCGTCCGTTGTTGATTGTACTGATTGCGGGGGGTGTGCTGTTGGTGCCTGCTTTCTGGTATCTTTACGCTGTGTTTAAGGGTGCAGCTCGGAAGGCGGGGCAAACTAAAGAAGAGATTGACCCTTAACGTGAATGGGATAAAAACGCCATTCCGATTCCACTCGGCATCGGTTAAATAACCAAAGTATTATTTTCCGATACCTCATTTGGTTTGTGTCCTACAACATTACATTCATAACAACAGTATACGAGACAATAATTTATAGAAACAATAGACATCTTTCCAAAATGGATCTATGTGGTTACAGTAATCTTGGAGATTAGAATAACTACATCGTTTGGAAGCTTGTCGAGAAGTATCTCAAGTTAACAATCGCGGCAATCACATTGGTACACTTCCGTGGATTCGTGCCAAATAAGTCTCCTCCCAAATCCATTGTTGGCATTACCTCATCACAACCGCACCATACGAAGGAAAAAATCAATATGGCAATGTTCAAAAAATCGATTTTAGAGGAGTGGGCGGCATTTCATAGTCAATAGCCTTTTGTTTGAGAGATGCAGGTCTGCGTCCCCTACTTGACAACCTTCTGCGGGGGTTCCGTACCCGGCCCGGGCTTGTCCCTGATCCGAGTCATCGATGCCGCACGGGCAGATGGCGTTGCCGGGCGCGCCATATAATGCCGGCATTTTTCCTCCAGGCGCGGGCTGTATTGGATTCTCAAAGTATGCCTTCTCGACGTATGCCTTCTCGACAGCGCAGCGACAATGCGGATTGACCGGCTTGGCAGCGACTATCTCCTTATGACTGTGACACGATGCGAATATCAGAACTATCGATATCACGAGGGTGATGCTCAGTGGCTTCATGGTATGCTCCTTTGAAATAGGCCGCAAACTAACTTTGCGGCACAGTCCCTAGAGTTGGCGCGGAGGAGGGCATCGCCAGCGGCAACTGTGACGAAAAATTCGAGCGGAAAACTCTACAGCTGGTTTAAGCACCCCTTCTCGGCGTCACCTGAGAGATTATTTCAACTTTTACAACCGAGAGCGGCCACATCAATCGCTCGATTACCGCACACCAGCAAGCGAGCGGATAGCGAGTGCCGTAGAGATCCCTGCGAGGTGTATTTCCAATAACTTCAGGCGTTTAAGTTTGACCAGAATCAGTCGGATTTCATTACTTAGATCTTAGCATTTACTGTCTAAAGGATGGGGGTAAGTTATCTCCGTTTGAATGTGGATCTTTATCCTATCGAAAAGACCCTCACTCCGCCCGACTCGTCACCAACAGCGATATACTGGTCATCCGGTGACCAAACGAGGCTTGTGATCCCCGCTGACAGAGCGGCTTCATGAACTGCCAGAGAACGGTGTCGGTCTTGCAATTGCCAGACGCAGACCAGACCGTCGGCGCCGCCCGAGGCAAGCAGCTTTCCGCGACGTTGAAATCGCAAAACGCTGAGAAAATCCTGATGCCGGGAAAGCGTGATGGGTTCGGTACCTGACGGTCCGCGGCCGGAGCAATCCCACACCGTAACCGCCTCACCGCCTCCTGTAGCCAAGTATCGACTCGTGGCATCCCACGAGAGTTCTCGCACTTTCGTCGGATAGCCAGACATTTGCAAGTCGTCACCGGTAGACATAATCCAGAAATGTACGGTCGAATCTTGATCTCCGGTGGCGATGTGTTTGCCGTCAGGGCTCCACGCAATCACCAGTGATGAACCTGTCCATTCCAATCGGCGGACGGCTTCCGACTGGTGCGGGTCCCACAGTGTGACACCGCCGTAAGCAATCGAGGCAAGTTGCCTTGCATGCGGCTTCCACTGGAGACCGGAAATCGTGCTCTGATGGTCGGGACATTCGCGAACAAGATCGCCGACAGCGTTCCACAGTTTCAACTTGCGACCAGCGGCAGAGGCGAGCATCGGATTTTTGCCGCCACTCCAAGCCAGGTGCTCAACCCATGCTGCACCCCCGTCAAGCGAATGGGTCGCGTCGCCGCGTGTCATATCCCACAACCGAATTTTCCCATCTTGTCCTGCGCTTGCAAGTGCCTTGCTGTCTGGACGCCACGCGATTGACATTGTGCCGAATTCATGCCCTTTGAAGACATGGATTACCGATCGACGACGACCTTCAAAGATTGTCACCGGACCGAGAACCGACGCAGCAGCGATGTATCTCCCATCAGGGGACCACGCCAGATCAATGACATGGTCGCTGATGGTTGCGGACCAATTTTCGCGCAGTTGAGAGGGCTGGACAGAGCGGTTGCTCACGTTGTTCAAGCGAGACATGCTTCAAACCCTTCAGTCAATTCGGCCCGGTCGAGGTTGCGCCCGATGAAGATGAGGCTATTGTAACGCGGTTCACCACCCCACGGGCGGTCGGGGCGACCGTCGAAGAGCATATGAACACCTTGGAAGACGAATCGATTTGGCTGACCCTTGATGCTCAGGATACCCTTCATGCGGAAGATGTCGAGACCCTTTGTCCGAAGCAGATCGCCAATCCAATCGTTCAGCCGGTCGGGGTCGAGGTCGCCGGGGGTTGTGATGCCGACCGATGTGACTTCGTCATCATGTTCGTGGTCTGGCTTAAATTCGCGTTCAACAACTGGCTTGACAAGGGCGCCGCTGCCAAAGAGTTGTGCTTGAAATTCGTCGGGGTGATGCTCGGTAAACAGCGCGTAAGCGCCGGGGCGCTCGATCTGCACGTCAAAGCGTAATTCGTCCGCCGTGAGATTCAATTCAATGAGTTGTCCACTCGGTTGAAGGGCGCCACCCGCCGAAAGTTCATGCTCATCATCGGAGAAAACCATAACGACTGGCTCGACAGCGGCCTTCAAAGCTTCATCGGTTGACTCAGTTACGGGCGCCAACGCGACTTTCATCGTCGGGTCAGGACCTTCTTGGAGAACCAGTTCATGCGTGCCCGCCGAAAGCTCATAAACACCAGCCCATTCAAAGGGATACTCCGGTTCCATAAACTGTGGATCAACATCCATCGCCCGGTCCAGATCGAATCCGCCGACATTGAGAATCTTGTCCATTTCAACCACGGCGTTTTTCGTTCGATAGATCTTCGCTGCAGCGTTCATGCTGCGAATTCTGGCTTCCAGTTGCTCTAACTCCCCCTCGGTCACAAGGTCAATCTTGTTCAACAAAATGACATCGGCAAAGGCAATCTGTTCACGCGCCTCGTCGCTGTCATCGATATGCTGCCAGATGTGTTTGGCATCCACCACCGTCGTGACGGAATCCAGTTGCAGTTTCTCCTGCATTTCGGTGTCCATGAAGAACGTCTGAGCAACTGGCCCGGGGTCCGCAAGTCCTGTGGTTTCGACCATGATGTAGTCGAACTTGTCGCGACGCTTCATCAGATTCCCCAAAATACGGATGAGATCCCCGCGCACCGTACAGCAGATGCAACCGTTGTTCATCTCGAAAATCTCTTCTTCGGCACCGATGACCAAATCATTATCGACGCCAACCTCGCCAAACTCGTTTTCGATGACGGCGATACGTTTGCCATGGTTTTCGGTGAGAATGCGGTTGAGAAGCGTGGTTTTACCAGACCCCAAAAAGCCCGTCAATACGGTGACGGGGACCTGATTGTCTAGCATGGCTGTGTTCATCTTTCTCTCCTTGTTGAATTTAGCCAGCGGTCAAGCTAACGATGTCCGTCTGCTTCACGTCCGCCAGCGGTTTGTGAATCTTGTATTGCCGAGGTTTTCTAGGCGTGTCCATGATTGCAATGACCGTTTCAATAGGCGGGCAGCCTTCTTCGGTGCATTGCAACTGAGTAATCATCACGGAGACGTCTTCTGATAAGTCAAAGGCTTGGGAGACCCACGATTTGACTTGGACGAGTTGCCGTGGGTCACTCTCTTTTTGAGAATTGAAAAAATTCTGCACGGTTGTATGACCTCCTTTCCTCGGGTATGATGCTGTTTTAATACCTGAAATCTCGCCACGAATCGGTCATCGCACACGATTCCGACCAGATTTTTCTCAAGTCCGCGGACTCTATTCTGCGGGAGGCGTGTACAGAATTGGGTAAACCAGTTGCACAGTCCTCTACACCGTCTGTCATCAAGCTCGTATCAATGCAGCAACTGTGTACGACAGGAACCTGCCCGGCGAACGCTTTGCCACGGTGAAACCTTGTAATTCACGGATCGCTTGTTTTTTCTGAAACCGAACGAGGGAGATCGAAACCGATCAAAACGGTGGCTATCAAAGGCTGAAGGCAACGGAAGTAGAGCATCTGTTCGTGCCACGGCTTCCGCCCAATCCACAAGTCGCGCATAGTGCAGATGGGGTTCTATCTGTCCTAACCACGCGACGCCGTGCGGTGATGTGATACAGACGACATTTGCGAGGTCGCACGGTCCAAGGCAGCCTTCGCTGATTGTCAATGTTATTGAAGGGGACAGCCGCCTGTTCTGCCACTCCAGTTTGAGCCACTCGACCGGTACAGGCGGATTTCGTTTCTCTGTCACGCCGCAACAACAACCCTTACAGACCAGCATATGCGCTAAGACACGCCGCCTTGACGCCAGCTTGGGCGACGATTCGATTCCATCTGCTCTCATACCTTTTTCTTGTGTGTCACACTCCTGTGAATATACCGATTCATCACTACCCAATGACATTCAAGGGTAGTGATGAATTTTCTCGGCGCTTATTTCAAAATAATCATCCGCTTCATCTGATGGAAAGATGGTGTGGACAATCGGTAGAAATAGACACCACTTGAAACCCGCTCGCCCACATCATTTCGACCATCCCAATAGGCAGCACGTGCCCGGCCTTGATAGAAACCTGCTGGCTGGAAGCCAATCGGAAGCGTTCGCACCAGTCGCCCTGTCGAATCGTAAATTGATAGAGTCACAGGGGCTGACTCCGAAAGGCGATACGGAATCCATGTTTCGGGATTGAACGGGTTGGGATAGTTCTGCAACAGTAGGCTCTGCTTCGGTGTACCAATTTCCTCAAGTGTAATAGGGAAAACCGCGTTTGCAAGCGTGTCTGGTGTCACAACGAAACTCAGCTTCTCCGAAGCAATCTCTCCGTTTGCATCCGCAACGGTGACTTCCAGAGTGTCGCCAACCCGGACGACGCTCTGCCGTGAGAGATCGGCGGTCACTGCGGCAAAGTAGCCGTCTCGCACACGATTCGTCATAATAGCGTTCGTCCTCAGGTTTCGTACAGTGACCAGATAGCCTTCAAGGTTCTGCACGCCTTCTAATTGCCCACTGACAACGAACGCCCAAGCGCTATTTAGTGTGTCAATCGATCTTGCAATCGGTGCCGCAGAAACTTGCGGTTGATTGGTCCACGGCGCCCCGACAAAGGCAACCTGTCGGGCGTGCAGCACGTTGACGATGTATCCCTTTGCCCCTTCGATTGGGAACCCGTTGTCTGGCGCATTCGGCGTCCAGCCAACGAACTCTTGGTTATCATCATCAAGCTCAATTACCGTCGTTGCGCCAATCATCTCCGCCAGCGACCGAGCATTCATCGGCTGGCGAGGCTTCAGAGGTAAGGAGATCATGTTCAAGCCTTTGGAGAGTGAAGCGAAGTAGGTGTGACTGAAGTCATCTCCCTCTGTAGACATTGGGGTGGCAATGAAGCCGTGAATCTGCTCTTCGCCGTCTTCTTGGTGAATTTCAAACCAGCCGACAATGACGCCATCATCGTTAATGGCTTGTGCGATCGTGGCTTCTGCGCCGGGAATCCCGATCAGGTGAAACTCGCCCTCTGGAGTGCGTAGAAAACCCTGTATTTCGGAGAAATCTAGCGGTGCAGTATGACCGACAATCCGGCCATGATTGTCGATGTCATCGGGGAGCGTATGCCGCTCTGCGTCAATGGACAAAGTTGTGAACGCGCCATCCTCGAAAATCAGCCCATCAATAATCTGTGTTGGTGTAAATCCTGATTCAGGCAGATTCCAACCCGCCATCACACCGGCGTTATTGATACCACGAAAAACGTTGCCGCCAACACCGCCCGAAGAGGGAACTTGCACGAAAGTCCCGTCCGGTTCGCGAAGAAAACTGGTGATGACGATGTCGTTCTCTGTTGGGAAATCGAAATGATACGAAGTGAGTTGACCGAGGTCGTTGATGCCCCACGCGTAGTTAAAGGCTGCCCCCGGGTTGACTGTGATAAACATGCCGTCCGGTTCTCTCAGGAATCCGTGCTGCACGCCATCCGCGTCTTTATACCGACCCGTGATTTGGCCGGACGCATTGATTCCGAATGCCCGTGTGTCTGTCGCACCTTCTGGGGCAATCGTCTCGAAGACTCCGTTTCTGAGCCAGAATCCTTTCCGAACAGCGTTTGCATCCGCATAACTCCCGACGATGTCTCCAGCGTTGTTGATACCGAAAAGCTCTGTCTCCGACGCGCCTGCGAACGGTACATCAACGACCTCAATATGATACGGCACACCGATTGTCAGGTGTATGCCAGTTGTGGAGAGGTTGGCGACAGGTTCATGGTCGTGGTCATCGTCACCCTGTTGTGCGGCGGTTTGCCATGAGATGGTCAAACAAAACATCAAAAACATAAGCAGAGCCAGTTTGGCTCTTATGTGAGTACGCATAGCTGTAAGTCCCTTTTCAATTGAAATTGTTTGATGAAGTTAAGATTCAGTCGGCGACTTCATCGCCAACCTAAAACCCGATGAAAATCGGGTTTTAGGTTTTACATCGTGGTTTGGTAGCCCGACGACGTACATCGTCGAGCGGTTGTTCAGCACAATGATTATCTGAGCTTGATGTTTATCAATTGCTTCCAGGCTGTGAAAGTAAGTATTCGACGAGTTCATACCACTTTGCAGCCATCTCGTGTGCAGGAATACGATTCTTCTTCCATGCGTCAGTACACCGTTGGCGATAGTCAAGCCCGTATTCAGAAATAATCCACCGCTCGTAGTCGCCCATCCAAGTGAGACCTTGAGTGAGCAAGCTGAAAACGCGACGCCACGCTTCCACATCAGATGGCTGCGTAAGCTCAGGGAGTTGCTCCGGTTTCCATTTGGGCAACGAAAAATCGACCGCGGCTGTCTGTTCGGGCGCGAATTTATAACGCTGCAAGAAAAGCCCTCCTCGGTCTCCATCGCCATAGAAAAACCCGAATCCCCATAAAATAACTCGGCTTCTGCCAGAGCTATGCCACTCATAAGCGGTACTTCCGTATTTGCCTTCCGGCGGTCGATGTTTGGTAAAACCGTAGGCGAGCAAGGCATTTCCCTCTGCCCGGCGAATGTCCTGTCCCCAACACCACAACTGTTGGTCCAACAGCGTCGTCCCGGTCCTCCTGACCTTGTTCAATGCACCTAACCAACGCGCAGATTCGTCGCCAGTTCTGCCAGACATAACTTATTTCCCCATAAGAAACCGCTTCTACTTCTTTACAAGGTCACGAAGCAATTCAAAAGCGTCGTCAAGAATTGCATCTTGGCGTGTTTTTTCTGTAGCTTGGCACGCTTCAAAGCGCGATTGCAACTCAGTAGCGTCGATTCCGCCATACTCACCGATAAAAACCAACTGCGTGCCCGGTTTCTCGTCGCCCCATGGCTCACCAATAATCAGACGCGCCCGTTGGCCGACAACGTGGACGATTCCCTTCCGATCCGGAGTCTCATCAAGATAGACAAAGCCTTTGGCGCGGTAGATCGTCGCCGGTAAGGTTTTCACTGCATGACGCACTGCCCCACGTGACAGCGGTTTGTCGGTCGTATAACTCCACGTATTAAAGACCAACGTATGGTCGTGTTCGTGGCTGTGTTCGTGACGATGTTCATCCTCGCGGTCATGCGCATGGTCGTGGTCATGCACCTCGCCGTCGGGGTGGACGTGAACATCCAAGCCCGATTTCCCTGAAAAGCGGCGGAGGTCGTATCTCCCGACGCCGAGTACCAAATCGAGCGGAACCTTACCGTGTGTGGTTTCGAGGATACGCGCCCTCGGAACAAGGCTTTTGACAAAGTTTGCCAATTCTTCCCGTTTTTCATCATTGACCAAGTCAACCTTGTTCAGCACCACAATGTCTGCCATAGCGATTTGGTCTAACGCGAGCTCCCGATGCTTTCCGTCTACCTGGTCAATCTGTTCGGAATCAACCACGGTCAGTATACTGTCCACTCGCGCTCCCGACCGCAATTCACGCGCCATGAAGGTCAATGAAACCGCCGTAGGGTCAGATACGCCGCTGGTCTCAACGACGATATACTCCGGCGGCTCTGGGCGTTGAATCAATTGTACCGCGGCCTCAAGCAGGTCGTCGCGAATTGAGCAGCAGACACACCCGTTGGAAAGGTTAATGGTGGATTCCCCAGAGACGCCAGAGGTCAACTCGGCGTCAATGTTAATCTCTCCAAAATCGTTGACCAATACCGCCACGCGCAATCCGTGGTCCGCGTAGAGAATGTGGTTGAGCAGGGAGGTTTTGCCCGCGCCTAAAAAGCCGCTGATGATGGTCACCGGAATCGGTTCCGTGAAATCTTGGATTTCAGTCACCTTCTAATTCCTTGACTTATAGATTGCCTGTATTCGTAGTTTCATCACGCTGACTGAGCATATTGAGTCCCCGAATTGAGAACTGTTTTCACCGCTCATCCTCTAAAATCCGGCAGGGTGAACGCCTAATCTACCCAATATTCCAGCAGCATGCGCAGCCGACCGGGTGACTGAGGCTGCGCGCCTCCGGGGTCTCAAACGCCCCAGGTTCAGCGGCCTCTTCGGCACCCGACTCGCCGGAATCTACTTCAGCGCCAGGTGGATTGGAGCGCCCTCGGCTGATGAGAAAGGTGGGGGCACTAATGACCTTTTTGACACGAGGCGTATAGCAGATGGGGCATTCGACAACCACTTCGTCCAACTGACCAAGGGAAAGCCGTTCCTCGAAGAGAACATCACAGTCGGGACATTCAAATTCATAAATCGCCATTGCGTGTTTCCTGATTGATCTGGGCAGTTAAACGTCCGGTTCAATTGCCGATAACGTCTCACTCACGCTTCATGTCTTCATTGCCTCCGATAAGCTAACTCAGCTCTCAAGGCGTTCACGATGGTATCCATGTTGTGACGCATCGACCCGATATACGTCCCTTCAGGAGTTCCGGGCGTTCCCATCGCATCGGCGAAAAGACTGCCGCCGATTTCGATCTCGAACCCCTTTGCGCGAACAGCGGCTTGAACAGCCTCGATGCCCTGCGACGGGGCTGAGGTTTCGACGAACATAGCCGGGATTCGATGTTCAATAATAAACGCCGCGAGTTCTCTGACATCGGCGACGCCCGCTTCCGTTTCTGTATTCAACCCTTGGAGCCCACGCACCTCAAGACCGTAAGCGCGTCCGAGGTAACCGAACGCATCGTGCGTCGTGACGAGAATTCGACGCTGAGCGGGCACCTGTGCCGCGAGGTTTTGTAGGTCGTCATGCAATGTTTTCAACGCTGCCAAGTAATTCTTCGCGTTAGTACGATAATATTCGGCATTATTCGGGTCGGCTTGAGCCAACGTGTCACGAACCCTTTCAACTGCTTTCATCCAGAGCGACACATCGTGCCAGACATGTGGGTCGTAACCGCCCTGAAATTCAGATGATGTGCGAAGTTGTGAGGGTAGGGTCCCAGCCGTGACGGCGACTGCCTTCGTTTTATACGCCATCTTATCGAGGGCGGCGCCTATAATTTTCGCTTCGAGATTCAAGCCGTTGTAGAAGATAATCTCAGCGTTCTTTAGCCGTTCGACATCTCCCGCTGTCGGTTTATAGAGATGCGGGTCAACTCCTTCACCGACAATCCCGGTGACATCAATCCTATCTCGGCCAATATTTTCCAATATGTCCGTAATCATGCTGATTGTTGCGACGACGCGTAGCTTTTTCCCTGTCGTAGGGTCTGCAGTTGAAGTGTCTTCCGATTTATCCTTTTCACATCCACTAGCAACCATCAGCAGTAACATCAACAAACATAAACTCGTCTTGAGAAAATGCCGATCCATTCTGTCAACTCCTTCTGAATTTGTTTTTAGGACTTACGCAGCGCGTTCATGAGTCCCTTGGTCAAGGGACATAGGCGGTTGATAATTAAAAATCTGCACCTATGTGCCATATTTTCGTAAGTTCTGTTATGTAAAAGTACCACACTCGCTTTCAAATGTGTTATATTATAACATATCATATTCGGAAGTCAAATCAAAATGGGATCTTCTAGGGTCATTTAATTCTCCAGCAATTCGATCTCCTGGTCGAGGCTACGGCGAGGGAAGGGGATTTACTATCGCGCTCCTTTTTCAGTCGCTTGATTGCCGCCTACGGATTCGGGTTGTTCCAAAAACAGTCAAAAAACGGAAAACTAAATAGCCCTGTGGAATCTTCTAGGTAGTTCTAGGTAGGAGGAGTTGACTGAATCTTTAACGAAGAAAACAAGACTCGTTCTCTGCCACGAAAGAAAAGATGTTTTGAGTTCATTGACAAAAACGGCGTTATGTCATAACATAACATCCACCTTCTATTATAAGGAGCTAGAGATATGTCTTTTACGGATGCGGAAAACACAACATTTGAAGCCTTTCCCAAGCCGGTCCATGACCATTCTCAGTGCGTCAAAGACGCATCGGCAAAGGCTTTGGCGATCTGTCAGGTGCGAGGCGTGCGATTTACCGAGCTACGGAAACAGGTTTTTGAACTCGTGTGCGCCAGCCACAAGCCAATCGGTGCCTACGATATTCTTGACACCCTTCAAAAACGTGGCCGGAAAACCGCACCGCCAACCGTCTACCGGGCCCTCGAATTTCTGATTGAGCAAGATTTGATCCATCGGATTGCCTCGTTAAACGCCTATATCGGGTGTGATTTCCCACAGGAACCTCATCGCGGCCAGTTTGTCGTCTGCAAATTGTGTGGCGAGGCAACTGAACTTGTCAGTCACACGATCGAGAAGTGTATTGCTGTCGCCGCCGAAAAACTTGACTTTCAGGTTCAATCCAGAGTGATCGAGATTCTTGGCGTCTGCTCGGTCTGCCGATGAGTATTCCGCGACGGTTTATTCGCGAACACAAGGCGTGATAAGCGAGTCTTTTCTTGTGTGCCTTTCGGCGCTTTGGTGGCTGCTTCAGATGAGAAGCTATGCGTCATAGTACCGGAAAACAGAACCCAAACACAGATAACGCTCAAATGGCTATGATGCCAGATAATTCGCTTCTACCTGAGAAGAAAAAATCCGAAATCCGTTCTAGTCGACGTTGGCGTTTGGGAATACAGTGGTTGGGCAAAACGGACAACGGTTAGAGACCATGCGCACAAGAGATTATTTCAAGCTTTAAATTCGCCCCCTCAACCGAATGAGCCCCAATACTTTTTCTGAACATCTGACCTGGGGTAAGGTGGAAGACAACTCGTCATCAAAAATTAGACGCGCTTTCCCTGTGTGTGCTGTCGCTCCATTCCATTCAGGCTTGTTAAAGCGTCTTAAGCCTATGAAGCGCAATCCACAGTTGATCCACTTGGTGCGAAAGTTCTTCGGGAGCGCCATTGTTGTCAATAACGAAATGTGCGAATTTTACCTTTTCGGATAGCGGTATCTGGGCGCTAATTCGCGCCTGCGCCTCCTCGGCGCTTAACGGACGACTCTCTTCAATGCTCCGTTCCAAAAGGCGCTGAAGTTGGTTTTCGGGGGACGTTGTCACGACTACGATAACATCTACCAGATGATGGCGTCCGCCTTCGATGAGTAGCGGTATGTCGATCACTACGACGCAATCGGCATCTTCGGCAATGAGCCGGTGCGCTTCAGACTGGGAGCGTTGAACGATTGGTGGATGCATGATCGCGTTCAATTGTTCGCGCTTGGCATTGTCGGCGAACACAATAGCGCCGAGTTTTTTACGGCTAACGTCACCCGAAGCGTCGAGAATATCCCGTCCAAATGCTTCAAGCAGTTCATCCATCACGGGGCTTTCTCGCTTGAGCAGTTCGTGGCCAATCTCGTCCAAGTCGATGGTGAATGCCCCCTTCTCCGCCAGTAATCGCGAGACGGTTGATTTGCCGCTCGCAATCCCGCCGGTAACTCCAACGATTATGCCTCGTTCGGGATCAACTGGTTTCGTCGGCTTGTTTATCATGGGGGATTATTGGTACGAGTTATACACTGTATAGGCTCTCTATCAATTCTTGACCATGCCGCCATCCACGTTCAGAGTCTGCCCGGTGATATTCACACCATCATCCGACACGAAATATACGACTGCCCGACCGATGTCTTCAACCATCTGCTCTCTTCCCAACGGCGTCGAACCAAACATATCCGGATATTTGCCGTGGGCGATACCGACGAACCATTCTCTCGCACTCTGTCCTTGGAACTCCGGCACATCATTTACCATTCGCGTCGAACTGTCCGCCCAGTCGTCTGTATAGACGATACCGGGACAGATACTGTTCACGTTGATATTGTGCGGACCGACCCGTTCTGCTAACGTCTGCGTGTAGCTGATTAACCCTGCTTTCATTGCACTGTAAGACTGGGGTACGACGCGCTCTTGTAACTTGAGCGGCAGCGCAACACGCCCCGCAATAGATGCAATGTTTATAATCTTGCCGCCTTTCTGCTCCATCATATGCGGCACGACAGCTTCACACATGAGCACGGGAGCCTTTAGATTCTGCTCATACATATTGTCCCACAGGTCTATCCATTGCGAAAGAGGTCCGGCATCGGCGGTGTTCCACGTCTTGGGGCCAGCACCAACGTTGTTCACCAGAATATCGATTTTACCAAAAGTGTTCAGCGTTTCCTCTACTACGTGCGTAATCGCGTCCGGCTTTGTGATATCGCAGGGCATTGCGAGCCCTCTGCGCCCAAGTGCTTGAACATCGCCTGCGGTGCGGGTGGTTGTGTCTTCGTTGTAAGAGTTGACAACCACGTCGGCGCCTTCTTCGGCAAGGCACAGAGCGATCGAACGACCAATGCCTCTTCCCGCTGCCGTTACAATAGCTACTTTATTCGTGAGTTTCATTCCATTTTTCTCCTTTTACATCGGGCTGTGATGGGACTTTCTTAAGGTGAGTCTTCGAATGCGCATGAGAGAGTAACGTTACAACCATAGTTCAACAATGTTTGTAACATCATTAGGGCCTACACAGGAACAAGAGGTTTCGACAGCACGCATGAAATTCTGACCTGCCACACAAAAGCGGTCGCGCCCCAGAAGCCGCCCCGCCAGTTGGCTTGTTATATGTAGATAGATTATAAATGTAGACGGCTGTAAACGACTACAGACACTTTGCGAATTAACTACTAAGGTTCATTTTGGACAATTGTGCAACTGAACGGCCAGGTGTGTGCGGAACACGGAGTTGATTTTCAGTGCAAAAAGAGCATTCCTATTGACGGGGCAAGCGGACTAAGTGGGAGGAAAACAGAATACAATCCTCGGTGAAGATTGTATTCTTGATATTCTCGGCTAACGATGGGATTAATTGTCCTGAAGTGGATGAGTTGCTAATTCCAGTCCACCGGTGACTCCAACGTCCCCAACACAGCGCGGCGAATCCAGTCGAGCCCTTGAATGACCAACCATCGGTGAACGTGGTCAGTGGCTTGATAATGGCGGCCGTTTTTGAATAGACGCAAATCCCCCGGACCATGAAGGAAAACACATGTCGAATTGTCTTCAAATGGACCTAGCATCACCAAAGCAAGCCCAGCCGCATGGGATGGTATCACGCTTTTGGCAAGGGAGTCGGCTAATGATTGCTTGTTTAATTGCGCCGGATTGGAAGTAAGATTGGAAGTCTTCAATACGTCGTTAAAATCCTTTGACCAAGAATCCGTCGTGATCAGATCCCCGAAGCCAGCTTCATTCAAATCTCTGGCAACCTGGCCGTCCGTAAGCGTATCGGCTATGCCAAGTTTTAGTGATCGTTTGACAAGTAGACTGCCTACTACCTCGGGTACAGTTTCTTTGGTTACGCCGTAAATCGCGACGCCCAAACGCTTCCGAAGTTCAGTTTCCATCCCATCGATCAGTTCATCGGCCTCCGCCTCTGTGTCCGCTTTGGCTGTGATGCGCACATCGGTTTGTCCCGAATGCGCCGCCAATCCTACGGTAGGGTTGCCTCCGGTCATCAGATCGCCGATTCCTCGATCAATGTTGCTTTCACCCACCGCGCAGGTGCGCAGGACTCTGACTCTAGTCACCTTGATGCCGCCAATCCGCTCAATCAGAAGAGGGATAACCGTATTTTCGAGCATGTACTGAAGTTCTCGCGGCACACCGGGCAACGAAATAATACACCCTCTTCCACCCACGTCCTCGCTCAGGAAACAGGGAGCGGTGCCAACCGGGTTCGTGAGCGGCAACGCGCCTTCGGGCAGATAGGCTTGGCGTCGGTTGTTTTCCGCCATCTTCCGCCCAAATCCACGGAAGCGCTCCGAAATCTCTGCCTCTAACTGACTACTGTAGACTAGCCGACGCCCGGTTGCTTGCGCCACCGCTTGGCGCGTCACATCGTCGACGGTTGGTCCGATTCCGCCAGACGTAATAACCACGTCCGAGCGGTCCAGAGCACGATTTAAGACATCTGTAATGCGTCCCTCGTTGTCGCCAACGGTGGTTTTATAGTACAAATCTAGCCCGATGTCTCGAAAGGCAATTGCCAGTTTGTTGGCGTTCGTGTCGACAAGCTCTCCCAGCAGAAGCTCGCTGCCGATCATAACTATCTCTGCATGCATGTCATTTCCCTAAAGTAGGTAAGATGAGGTACATTCAATTTTCACCATTTTTGGATGTATTCCGACTGTCCATCTTTACGACGCCTGTGTAGGAGCATCTGCGGAATGCCACACCCGAGGAGGACAGATTACCGAATTATGTGACAGACTGAATTTCCTTGGAAATGTCTCGTTGCATTGTCGGTCGTATTATTACTTCCGGTATGTTGGCTCGCTGCGGAAGGCTTGCTATAAAGCAGATAAGCTCCGAAGTATCGTCGACATCCGCCATTGTTGCGCGTGCTTCTGCAGATGGAGGGACTGGGCGCAGTTCGAGAATGGGTGTATTAATCTCTCCCGGCATAATCACGCTCGCCCTTACTCCGGTGTTCAACAAATCGACATTGAGAAACTGCGTGAAGTTATTCACTGCCGCCTTCGCCGCTCCGTACGCCAGTCCACCAAAAGGCCCCGGCTGTATCGCGGCAACTGACGACACGTTGATAATTGTTCCGCTCTTTGCCTCCAACATAAAGGGCACCACCGCTTGGGTGCAGAATATTGTACCGATCAAATTGGAGTCCACGACTTGGCGAGTCTCCTCAGGCGTCATGTTCAAGAGACGGCGGTTCGCAGAGCTGTGTCCGGCATTGTTCACGAGCACGTCAATCCTGCCGAAGGCTGCAATTACATCCTTTGCCATCTGTTGAGCAGCCTCATGGTCTGAGACATCGAATGCAAACGCCAGCGCCGAACTACCGGCAGCTTCAATCTCCTCTTTAACCGCTTCCACTTTCGAGGCGGTTCGTCCTACGAGTGCGATTTTCGCGCCGTTCTGCGCCATCAACAGCGCGGCGCCTCTTCCGATACCGCTCCCGCCTCCCGTAACGATGCAAACCTTATCTTCCAAACCCATTCTACACCTCGCGAATAACTAAGCTGTGATGTGATTCTGTCAAGTTCCTGTGAAAATCTTCAATCGTCAACGTCGGTTCTTGTCCTTTAGGGGCTGTTTTCCCTATAGTATCCATAGCCTACGTTTCTACGCCGTCGGGAAAGCACGATTGCTGTACCGGGACGACCACCTTGAGAACGCCCTGAAGCACCTCCGCGGGCATGCCGAGCGCGTCAACCACGCTTACAAGCGATGGCGAATAGTGGTCTATCAGGGGTTGCGTTTCCTGTTCATACACCTTCAAACGATGTCGTACAACATCTTCGCGAGCATCGTCCGCGCGGTTCTCTTTAAGCGCCCGACGACTCAGCCGTTCAACCATCGCATCCTCATCTTCACAGCCTAGATGAACAAGACTGAGAACCTTGATGTGTTCATCCATCAGGCGCGCTTGATTTAGATTCCGTGGGATGCCATCAAGCATCAGGAGTTCGCCGTTCGGGTTATATGTGCCCTGCGCGGTTAGATTCCGTGTGTGTTCTTCCCACATCTTGACCGTCAGATCGTCGGGCACGAGCGCACCGCGCGACGAATAGTCGGCGAAGATTTTCCCCAGTTCAGAGGAGGGATTGAGCGATCGAAAAACATCCCCGGAGGCAACGTGAAGGAATCCGGGTATCGATCCGAGGATTTTTCCCTGCGTTCCTTTACCGGCCCCCGGGGGACCAAATAGTAGTATCGTTCGGTAGCGTGAATCGTTCTGCATTATCCTCCTTAATTAACGAAAATTGAAATAGGCTGAAGTTACGAATGCTCAATTCAAAACTTAAAGAATAAACGCGTTAAAGAATGAACTTAAATGCAATCCTATTCCATCTATTATAAATTGACCGGCTCAAGAATACCAGAAAATTAGTCTGAGCTGACATCCGTGTCTCCGCCTCAAATGGAGAAGATTCAAGATGCAAGATCTTAACGGAATTCCGTCTAGGCGGCGACAGTTGTGCAAGGTGAGACTCCGGTTGACACCGCAGCCCGGCGAATGGGCCAAATTACTTTGACACCTACTTTTCAAACAGGCTCTCTTCCATCCTTTTCAGCAACGGTATCAGGGAACGGTCTAGCAGTTCTGAGAGTCTCGCGACAGCGGACCCGCTCTATTTTCTTCCTTTCTTTCCATCCTTCCGTCTTTCCCTTATAACCTTCCGACATCTTGACATAGTTCCAAAGATCGAGTATCATCCGCATTCTCAGATGAGGAAAAATTGAATTATGTGTAGCAGACTTAGTCTAGAATTTGTCCGCCCGTTCGTTCGAAGGCGACGAGTGGTGTGAATCAGGCGCTCTAGCTTGGTAAACGGACTTGGTGATACAAAGCATCGAAAGAATCCGTTGTTGTAAATCGGTCAGTGGGGCGGTGTAAGATGTGACTTGATTTGGCAATCGCACGCGATGGATGCCGCCGAAAGCATGTGAAAGTGGGGTTGCTGTCGGTTTAGCGGTTCGACGGTTTGCGTTGTCTTGTTACAACCCTGCCAAGGTTTGACGATGTCCTTCGAGATGGCGTCGGGAGGCAATCTCAATCAAGGTCAAAAGGCGGACACACTGCGAACGCAATCGAGTCCAGTCCTTTAATCTGGTCATCGTTTCTCACATGCCCCAAGTTCCCACCATTGTAGCACAAGGATTGCCTATCGCTTTGGAATCTATATGGCACTCCCTGGCCACTCGGTCGATTGCTCACTTAATCTGTTAGATTATGCTAGTGATACGCAATCCAACAGTCTGTGCTACATGATCTCCATGATTAATGGACTATTCTCAATGATACCCGACGGTGCATGTCTAAAATCTTATCAGTAGTAACTTGCGTTACATACACCGGTGAAGTCCCAATCGGCGCGAATTTAAACAGATGAAAATGGCGTTCAATGTGCGGGGCGGCACGATAAAGCCTAATCGCTTCATCAAGCGGTAGATGTGGTTGCGGTTGATCGGTGGCGTACAATTGCCACCCCTTCTGACAGTATGCTTGGTGATTCCCCTGCTCATCTCGAATAACTTGTGTGATTTGATAGCGGACGCTGTGGATATCCTTTTTCCGGAGAGTGGCACTCCCGCGCCCACGACCGATGAAACATGTTTTCATCAATTCTTCGCATTCGGCAGTATAATGGTGATACGTACTGACGTGATACGTCGCTTTTATGGCTTCAACCTTTTGGTGCAACTCGGCTGCTGTGCGAATCTGCTGTCGTCCACGTCTAGGGACTGGTGTTAAGGCAAGTATCTCTTCTGTCGCTTGTTGAAGGTTTCGCTCTAAAGTGCCAAACTGCTTTTCGGCTTTGGATAAGGAACGCACCACTAAGATGCGCTCTTGCCAAGCCAAAAGTAAAGTGACGGTCAGCGGAATTCAGTACACCATTTTCTAGTCTGAAGGAGGGATAGACATGAAACGACATGTTTGGGTTCTCGCGAGTCTAATCATCACGTATCTTTGGTAAGAATGGGAGGTTTTTATCGGACTCGATGAACTCTGAATCTAGTGCGTTGATGAGGAAGATCTGTCGGAAGGAAATGATGAGGGGGAGTGTTTCAGAAAAAGGGAGGTTCTATTGAAACGCGATGCCTTTCCCTGAAGGGCTTGAGATTTTGGTTCACACAAACTTGGAGATTGGTAGAATCTCATCCGACAGACAAACATTCCGGATAAAATTACTGGTTGATATCAAAATTAAGTGCAGCCCTCAAATTCTGACGCGGTCGCGACGCCGTCCGCTCGGCCTCCCTCCGATGTTGGGGCAAGAAGCCACGGAGTGACACAAGGAGCGGCGCGGTCGAAAACAAACCATTCTTCACGTTTTATAACATGAACCAACATCGAAAGGAGAATCTCATGAAAACGATACGGTTTATGCTCATCAGTCTAGTCCTCGGAATTGGACTGGGCGCCATCAGTCGCCCCACGCTCGCGCAAAAAGAAGCCAAGCTTATCGGTGTCGAGGACGGACTATTCAATGAACATTTGTGCGCCGATATTATCGGGAACTCCGTGGTCGTCGGGGCACATAGCAAGAACATCGCGAGAATCTATGTGGGCGATGGCAAAAAGTGGAATCAGCAAGCGGAACTTACTACCGGTCCGGAGGCTAACGCCTTCGGATGGGCGGTCTCCCTCACCGGCCGCCATGATCGGGCCAGCGCGAACACTGCCATTGTCGGGGCACCAAGCGATAATCATGCCGGAGCTAAGAAAAATGCCGGCTCAGCTTTTATCTTCGTCCGCAGCGGGGACACCTGGAAACAACAGGCGAAACTTGTCGCTCCGGATCCTGAAGTCGAGGACGCTTTCGGATCTGCCGTATCAATCGACCGGAACACGGCCATCGTTGGTGTACCAATGGACGATGATGCTGGCAGGGACGCAGGGGCAGCCTATATCTTCGTTCGCGATGGCAACGCCTGGAAACAGCAGGCGAAGCTCGCCCCCCAAGATTTGGTGGGATTCGACGCTTTCGGAGGCGCCGTCTTCGTCCACGGGAACACCGCTATTGTCGGGGCAAATGGGCACTCACACAGCGGCTTAAGATTCCCCGGCGCTGCTTACGTCTTTGTACGCGAAGGGACAACGTGGGTGGAACAAGCCAAACTCACGGCCGATGACGCGGCATCTAGCGACAGTTTCGGAAAATCCGTTGCCCTGTTCAACGACACCATTATCGTCGGGGCGCCAATAGCTGATATTGAGGGCAAGAAAGATGCCGGTGCGGCCTATATCTTCGCGCGCGAGGGTGACAGCTGGAAACAGAAGGTGAAGCTAATCCGCAAAGCCGAGGGGAAAGGGGATCAGTTCGGATCTGGTGTCGCTGTTGCCGGGAACATCGCCATCGTTGGGGCCGCCGGAGTGGAAGACGCCGGAGTGGGCTCAGGTGCCGCCTATGGCTTTGCACGTGTTGACGGCGTCTGGGAGGAGAAGAAGAAAGTCCAGCCCGATGACGAGGGGCCAAGAATCGGGTTCGGTGCTTGGGTGGCTATAAGCAGCGGCATTGTCGCTGTTTCGGCTCATAACGCCCCCAATGAGGACGCCGGGTTGAACAGGGGTAAAGGCGCAGCGGCGTATGTCTATAATAGCGTAGAAGATTTCGGCACACCGCCCTTCTTGACCGTCGAGCCGTTTGGATTGAGAATGACGACGTTGGGTCGGGTCAAGCGCACGGCACTGCTTCAAAACTTTCCCAATCCGTTTAACCCTGACACGTGGCTGCCGTATCGGTTAGCGGCCGATGTGCCCGTGACCCTTGGCATCTACAACGTGCGGGGACAACTGCTGCGGGAGTTGAATCTCGGGGTGCAAAAAGCGGGTGGCTATCTGACCCGAGAAACCGCCGCCTATTGGGACGGCAGGGACCATATCGGAGAAACGGTTTCCAGCGGCGTCTATTTCTACACCCTCCACACCGGCGCGTTCGAGGCCACGCGGAGAATGCTCATTTTGAAATAGGACGGAGCAGGGGGGAATGGTATGCGGTCGCACTACCCTCTCTCAGTCTCCCCTTCGGGGGCGGACAGTTTGAGATGTACAACCTGAACGGTTCGATACAGGCCTTGAAAGATGAGGAGGCAGAGTTCGTGCGTCTGCGGCTTTGGCGTTGGGGCGAATTGGCAAACCTGCGAAGCCGAATTGATAAAAGTTTGTATAATGAAAACCGTGTGGTGCGCATGGGCGCTACAAGGGTACTAGGTCCGATTGGTGAAACGGCCAGTGAGCCGGGCCTGAATTGATAATGGCATTGAGCGATGAGGATTCCTCGGTGCGCAGCAGTGCTGTTGAGGCATTAGGTCGCAGTGGCGCTCCTTAAGCCCTGCAAGCTATCAACAATCAATCTGAAGGTGAAAACCCATAGTATGTGCGGAACTGGCAACGTGCTGTTGATGCCATGAGAACAAGCGTATCTCAATCAATTCTCTTCCAGACTCCAGGCTTCCCAAGTCTCGGGGACCTCGGAAGTCTATAAACAATACCTTATCTGTCGTCATCTGCATCAGGAATTTACCCACCATATTGAACCGTGCAAAAAGAAACCACGTTCATTCCCGCCAGAGCCATTCTCATCGGCCTCATCCTTCTCCCGATAAATGCCTATTGGATAACCATTGTCAGCGAGCTTTGGGCCACGATGATAGGCATGAACGCAACATCATTGTTCTTTAACGCGGTCTTCAATCTCTTCTTCTTAATACTCATCAATCTCCCCCTCCGCAAATTCCTGCCTAACTTCGCATTTTCGCGAACCGAACTCCTCACCATCTATGTGATGCTTGTGATGCTATCAACGGTCTGCGGGTACACGATGATGAGCTTTGTTATCGGCGGCCTGACACATCCGTTTTGGTTTGCCACGCCAGAAAATGAATATGCTGCACTCTTCCATAGATATATTCCCTCGTGGTTTACTGTTTCCGATAAGCGGGTGTTAAGGGGTTTCTTTGAAGGAGGCGAAAGCTTCCACACCGCAGTGCATCTCAGCACCTGGCTGATTCCCGTGCTTGTATGGACGGGGATTATATTCGCGATTTTTTTCACATTCATCTGTGTAAACATCATTATACGCAAGCAATGGACGGAACAGGATAAATTGAGTTATCCGATAATTCAAGTCCCAATTGAGCTGACTGCGCCACGCACGATTTTTCGCCCTCTTCTGTGGATTGGCTTTTCTGTATCTGCGCTGATTGAGATTATCAACGGTCTTCATCATCTTTTTCCCGTTATTCCTGGCATCCCGTTGCATTATATCCATACCTTTACAGAAAGACCATGGACGCTGGGATGGATGAGATTCTCTTTTAACCCGTTTGTGACAGGGTTGACATTCTTCGCGCCCTTGGATTTAGCGTTTTCTGTCTGGTTCTTCCACCTTTTCTTCAAAGCCCAACAGGTTATCGTGCATGTAGAGTTAGGATCAATGCCCTCGTGGGTTCCTGTCCGTGCCCACGGTATCTATGGGATGCAACAGGGACTTGGGGCATGGACGACGCTGGGTATTTTATCGCTATGGATGACCAGGCGGCATCTTCGCCAGGTATGGAGGAAACTCATTGGGCAACCCTCGAGCCTCGACGATTCAACCGAACCGCTGCGTTACAGATTTGCCGTCCTTGGGCTGGTTCTTGCGGTGACTTTTCTGGTTCTTCTGCTCCAGCAAGCGGGTTTATCCTTATCAGTGATGCTGTTTTATTTTGCGATTTACTTGCTGATGTCTATTGCCATCACGCGTGCCCGCGCTGTGCTCGGTCCGCCCTACCATCAAATCGTCTTCACTTCCCCGCAAGGATTTATGGTGGACGTGATGGGGACGCGTGCGCTTGGCCCGAGCAGTCTGACTATCCTCTCCTTTCTATACGCTTTCAACAGAGAAAACACTTCTCATCCGATGCCGAACCAGCTAGAAGCCTTCAAGATCGCCGAACGGACAGGCATAAATAATACCCATATCCTGTTGGGTATGGTGCTCGCCTTGCTGTTCAGTATCCTCGTGTCGTTTTGGGCGTATTTCCATGTAATGTACGAACACGGCGTAGCCACAAAAGCACAAGGCCCACTAATGTATATGGGGTTTGAGTTCTTCAGACTGTTAACGTCATGGTTACAGTACCCTAAGGAGTCAAACTATACGGCTACGCTTTTCATCGGATTGGGCGGGGTATTTACGGTGTTTCTGATGGGAATGCAAAGACGATTTATCTGGTGGCCCTTTCACCCTGCCGGCTATGCGCTGGGTGCGTCATGGGGTATGTGGCATGTGTGGACATCAGTCCTGCTCGGTTGGGCTATCAAAGGGATTATTCTGAGATACGGCGGATTAAGAGCGTATCGAAACGCTGTTCCATTTTTCATTGGGTTAATCTTGGGTGAACAGATTATCATTTGCACCTGGTCAATACTCGGCGCTGTGCTTGGGATACGGACTCTGACGGGGACAATACTCCATTGAACTGAGAGATTGCGATCGAAATTATGGATTTGATTGCATTTTGAAGCCTGAATTGTGCATCGGATGGAGAATTCAGGCGATCAGGATTCAAGCTTAACTCAAATTGCCACCTATTGTTAATAGTTGAGCTTGAATTCTTCCGAGTGTTGAATTGCGGTCCTGCTCGGCTTGGATAGACATATACTCTACGCTGTCAGAAGTTGCGATTTTAAAGAGTCAACAAATGGAGCGTGAGTTTAGCAGGCGGTAGGAGGAGTTCCCACCGATTCCCGACCGTCGCGATTCGGAGATCGCTCCTACAAACCTTCGTTGCACAATTGCGCAAAATTAACCGATGCTGAGTATATCCAAGCCGTATCCGCATGTGTGCATTGGATTTGTCAATCCACTGCGAGCAGATTCAGTCGATTTAGCTTATAATACCCCGGTTTGCCACGTATCCTATAAGAGGGCCGGGCTAGAAGCCCGGTGGATCTCTATCGCCCTCGCGATTCGGTCAGTTGATCCTACGGGAATGGGTAGCAACTTACGTTACTTATCACTGCATACCCTGCTATCTTGAGCGCTTAATGCCACCCCAGGTGAGAGCCAGCTTGCCAGCAGCGTTGACAGCCAATCCTTCCGCGTTAAAATTCTGTTCGACCTCATCTGCGCTTAGAGTTCTATCGTAGATGCTGACTTCGTCGATGAGACCGAAAGTAAAACCCTCATCATTCTCATCTCCGTTCATAAGAGAACCTATCGCCCCGGTCCCCCCCAACACGGTATTCAGTTTCCTTGGCTGATTTCCCCATTTAAGTCCGGGAGGGTCCTTCTTATCGAATTCACCATTTATGTATATTCTCAAAAGCTCGCCATCATAAGTAATGGTGATGTTATTCCAAACACCTCTTTCCATGGTGCCGTCTGATTCCATATCAGCGTGTCCACCCACGAAAAAGCCCGTTCCGCCATTGCATACCATCATACCAGAAATTCTAGTGTCATTGAGCGAACCCCACTGAAAAACGGATCCGCACGCTTGGGGAACTGAATCAAGCTTAACCCATGCGGACAGAGTCCTGGGATCGTTTCGAGCCGGCAGATTTGAGTCATCGAATTCAACATGGCCAGGAATGGGATCCAGCGCTTCGCCAAATTTGCCTCGATCAACTATATCGGCACCTCCAACAAAGGTTCCATGACTCTCTCCCCAAACGTCATTAACAGTAATACCATCTATATGAACGTTATCAAAGGTCCAATAGCTGATCAGACCATCTGTAACGACTGCACATTCTGCAGAATCTATTAGCCAGGGAATTGTTACCAGAACAGTTGTGATAAGAACTGCGGTCAAAGTCAATTTTGCTCCCATTTTACTTTCTCGCCTCTTTGTTGGTAAGCGTTCAGGTAGTGTTTGGATTGATTCGGTGAGTTGTTTGAGCTGTGGGGTTCGGAAGTAGGGACGGGGCATCTTCGCCTTTAATGTGCGCGTTACAGGCCGCTATGAGATATTGAAGCACGTTGCGACTCTGTTGCTTGAGCGTGGCCACAGTCGTCATCATCCGCCCCACAAAGCGGCTTCCGTTTTCATCTTTTTTCTCCAAGAAAGCGGGGGAAATTTTTGGATGCCATTTTTTCTTTAGATTCGTCTTTGAATCCGAGAGAGGAAAGTGTTCAGAAAGTGGGAAGGAATGAAAGGATGTTTTCCCTGAGCGTTTGATTATATCATCCTATCAAATATTAGATGCAATTTTTCGGCAGGAATTTCAAACACAAAAGGGGCGAAAATCGCAAAAGAAAGGTGGCTTAGATGGCCACGATCATCTTGCCGTCCAGCTCAGGTCAATCGTCCAGGTAACGCAGGTGACGACGCTGGCAGCCCCAGAGCATAAGTAAGCGACAAGTGCTGCCACCTCCTGCGGCTCAAGAAGCCGCTTGATGTAACGCCCTTGATTTCGGTGCACTCTCGGCTTCTGAATGTGAATCATTCGACCCGATCCAAGATCAGCCGAAAAACGGGTAGAGTAGTGTTCCCGACATTATCCCCAGCAGATTCCAGATGCAGCCTATTGCGTATTCGCCCAGGATGAGGCCAAGGAAAAAAGGGAATGCATTGCGATACGCTTTGAGACCTCCGTATTTGAGGATTACCCATTTGATAATCCAACCCACCAGAAACGAGAACCAGATAAGATTAATGAGCCATCCGCTTGTGGATAGGGCATAGCCAACCGGATGTAACGGCCACCACAAAAACCGGGTACGGAGAAACATCATTATCAAGGAAAAAGAGAGGCCAATCCCAATAAAGCCCAGTTCAGAATAGCTCGTGTTGCCTGGATAGCGAAGCCACCGCTCCAGCCGGTTAAAGGATTCCCATGGAATGCCCACATATCCCGTAAAACCCGAAGCGACGCCCTCTTCATAGGCAGCATGGAGCCATATCCATAAAGAAGACACAACGCCAACTGCAACAGCTATCATAATGGCGGCGGCAAGCCTTCTGGCATTCATGCCCACCCGTTCCGCCATCTTGAAACCTTCTAATTGATGAGGCATTGGATGACTTGCCATTGCCCGGTCAGTGAAAAATAGATAAGTAAGCATCATCAGATTTTTCCCGCCCAGACTCCGTGATCCCAAAGCCGAAACAAGGATTTTATCTGGTCCCACCAAATATAACGAGTGGTTTGGCGGCCCAAGTTCCGCGCGCATCCTCGTGACGGTCGTCGCAAAACCGATCAACAGAACAAAAAACGGGAACGCTATCCAGAAAGACATTCCACCGGCCATACAAAACAGGATCAGAAAAGAGAGTCCCAGAGTAAGTCCAATCAAGGCTGTTCGAGGACTAATTGGCTCTTCCGAGAAATCGCGTCCTTCTGAAGTCTTTGCACCCCCTCGTAATGATTGTATGAAAACGTTCTTCAGATGCTTCCTTGTCAGCCACAATGCAATGAGAAGGAGCCCAAGCCATCCGCCGGTCGTTTGTTGATAGATATAGGGGAAACCAGGCAACCGTTCCAATCCAAACACACTTGCTATGATGCGTTGCGACTTGGCGAACAGATAGAAAAACCAAACAGAGAAACACAAATCCAGCGGGATAAAAAACACGAATCCCACAATCCATAGATAAACCGCAACCGGTGTCCATCCGATGGCGTTCCACGGTTTTTCAGTGAATAAGCTGCTGATGTCCGTTCGAAAACGCAGGTTAGGAACGGCCGGAAAATGGAAATGCAGCGCATGGATCATAGTAATTACTGCCATTAAACCGAACCCCAATAGGAACAACCTATTTGAAAAGAGCGCATTACCAGTGCCGTTTCGCGTCATCGCCAGAGGGAGTTGGATGATTGGATATGACAGCTTCTCACTCTCTGTCCACTGTTTTCTGACAAGCACGGTGACGCACAGAAAGGTAAATATCAGAACCACCGTAAAGATTGACCAGAGCGCCAGAGGTTTTAACCAGACGTTGATAATTTCAGAACGATAGATGCTGGAATCGCCTTCGTAGAAGCCGCGCAGCGCTGTTTTATCTATAACCGTGAGCCGATCAGGCACGTAGCGCGAAAATAATCTAGACCATTCGTTCTCGGGAGTGGCGTACCAGGAAGCGTGTCCTAGCGAAAGAATGAAGTTCAGAAGGAACTCGTTTCCCGTCATGCTGGACCCCAAGCATAACATCACGAAGATAGTAAGCAACTCCCCCTGTTTCAACGCCGCTTTAGGAGCTAATCGCTTGCATAATGCGTTGAATCCCACTAATATCAACAGAGTGAAGACCACATTAAAGAAAAGGGAAACGCCTGAGGTCAAAGAGCTCCCAGCCGAGGCCGAGATCCCTTCGCCATGTGCTACCCAATAACAGTTAAGCGGGACTAAGACAAGCCCTATTACCAGAGCACGGAAAGTGACGCCCGATGAGCTGCCTTCTGGTTTTCCCATGTTAGAACACCCCTGATCTCTGCTATTACTGAGTGGTTATATTGTAACTGTGTACCTATTTCAGATCGCCGTTCCGGCTCATCCAGTCGCAAACGCCCGGAAACGCTCTATGGCGACACGGGTCCCATCTAAACACACCCACCACTGTAATTCACACGCCGTAGTCTGGGAGTATACAGCTCATCAAGTGCTGATGCAATTCCCTCCACCGGTCCAGACAGAAATACGCTCGCGGGAATTTCTGCATCGATAATCAAGTCTTCGCTGATAACATCCAGGGCTAGCTCCGCAGGTGTATCACCAATTGGCGGCGCTGTGAGCGCGTAAATACCATCCAAACCTATATCCGTAATCTGGTGAGGGAGGTTCTTCACAGGTTCGCACATATGAGTAATTGCCGTTTTTCCCGCCGCGTGAATTATGTCTTGCAGTTCGAAGGCGGATAATCCGTAGCGACGTTATCATGGCAGTGTATCAGGTGAGGATCGCACGGTCATGGGCTTAGGCTTATGGGCTAGCAATCTGTTGGCGGGTTTCGATAAATGACGGGGATGAAATATCGGCACAGAAAAGGCATCTTTGACGACTGCCAAAGATGCCCTCAACCTAGATGTGGTGCGAGTTTGCGCGATTCTAGATGACGCTACGGTGCTCAGATCTCCGCGCCAGTTTCAAAAACCCAAACGCGGTGGGTATCGACCTCGAAGAAATAACACGACATGAAAATGTTCCCGCACTTTTGTCCGACATTCAACTTGCTACGGAATCATTGCAAGATCGTTGCATCATACCGGCGCACACCATGTGGCTCTTACCTAACCTTCCTTTTCCATCGCTGTCGGCGTATATTCCAGGTATTCTTCCCCGCAGCCACGAATATTCGGGCGGAATGATGGGGTTATCGACCGCGCAGAAGTGATTGCCGAGCGACGGCGCGGAGCGCGTCTGGGTCGTGTGGACCATGACGGCGCGCCGGTCGAATCCGAAGCGTTCGGCGGCGCCATCGCGGAAGCGGTCACGGCATTTTCCCGCGCAGGAGCGGGCATTCGGTAGCGTCTTTGCCCCGTAATCCCGCTTCCTGCAGGTGCACGGTGTAACCGCAGCGTGAGCGATCGGACTGGTTGGGCGGAGCACCATGAATGGTCTGGCAGTGATGCATTACCGCATGCCCCGCGGGCACGGTAAACGAGACGGCGCGCGAGCCATCGACCTGGTCATCGGATAGGAGCTTGTGGCTGTAAGCGTTTGGGTCGTCTAAATCGAGCTCGCCCTCAAGCAGCTTGGTCTGGCTGCCCGGAATGTAATGAACACCCCCGTTGGAGGCGTCCGCATCGTCCAGAGCGATCCAGATGGTTAACATGTTGGGCGGGTCGCCAGCCCACCAAATGTTGTCTTGGTGCCACGTCGAAGGGGCGCCCTGCTTCGGCGGCTTCCAGAAGATGTTGTCTTGAAAGAGCTGGACGTTGGGCCCCAGGACCGACTCGGCGGCGTCGAGAAGGTTGTCGTTGTTGATGATCGACTTAAACCATTCATCGAAGGAACTGACATTCAGCAGGCGAAAAGACTTCTTGCCAATTTGCTCGGCGGGATTGTCGAGGAGATCGCGCTGGCGCAATGCTTCAATGCGTTCCTTGGCTTCCGCCACGGCCGCCTCGTCCAGAACCTTGCCGATGGGAACTACGCCGTCACGGCGGTAGGCGTCGATTTGGTCTGATGTAAGCTTCATGCACAGGTTCCTTTCAGGCTACGGGGAGTGCCTAACATGTAATGATGAAATATGGCATCCTAAATGTATATCACTGAATTTGGAGGAACTTTAGGGTGCCAAACTGTCCCGGTCGCAACAATAAGCGTGTCGTTAAGAATGGGCGAATCCATAATGGGTAACAGAATTTCAAACACCCAAAATGCGCCAGACAATTTGAAAAAATCCTCAACAGACACGGATTTCACAAGAAACCAAAACTCTCGTGGACAAAACGAATGAATAAACGATAAAGAGACTTGTCAAATATACTTTAAGTTGGCTAATGTTGCGATTTTTATCAGTAATAACCTTTATGGTTTCTAATACGAATTGCGAGCAGCACCAGTAAGTCGCGATTCGAAGACTGCTCCTACAAGGGTTGGAGTATCGGAAATGCGGTTGGAAACCGCACCTACCGACCAGACGCTTGAAAACACGCAATTTTTAGCAGCGTGAAGTATATAACACCAACGGCACCAATAATTAGTCGTTCTCGTCGTCCCACATTCCGTTAATCAACTCAACAGTTTGATCAACGAGCACCTTGCCGCCTTCGGGGCCTACTCTCATGTCGGCGACCTCGGCGCTGTAGCCGCCGCCTGCAACCGCTTTGGCCGTAGGAAGATAGCCGCCAGCGGAACACGCCAGTTGGATGACAAAAGTTTGCAGCGCTTTACTTTGCGCCTTGATGCGTATGCCATACTCGACAAACAACTCAAATGGATTCGTGGCAATGGCAATATCCCCGAATCTTACGACGTGAATTTCCATTCGGTAGAAAGGATCTTTCTGTTGCCGTTCGTGCCTATCTATAAGGCTTTTATTGCGACCAAGGGACACGAAATTTGCGCCCTTGTCAAGCTGCCCCTGTTCCAATAATCTATTATATTCTGACTTTGCATTCTCCAACTCGTCTTCGGTAACCTTTCTCACCGGAAGTTCGAGTTCTTCTACCGCATGATCCAGACGCGCCGCTGTTCGTATATCGCTTTTAGCTGCCGGAAACACGTAATCCACAGCGTCTGCGATCCTGATAGCTATCTCTTCCCGTTCAGATACGCTCTTTCTCTTCCGCATGTCCTCTTCAGCGCTTCCCGACAACAGGAAACGAGGCGCTTGATCCCCTGCGGCGGAGCATTGCGGCAACACGAACAAGCTCTCCGAATAACGCTTTCGCAATTCAGCTCTCGCTTCGTGCCAGAAGTCCGCTGAGACCTGATGCACCGATTCACTCGCCTGAGCGGGGCACGCTACATTGACGACTATACCTGTAGGCTCTCCTTCCTCGTTCCAGAAGAAAAGCAGGTTCAGGCTATGATCCTCATATCCCTCTACATGGCTAAAATCCGCGGTGTCTGTAGAGCCATACATCTTGGCGGAGCCATCAAGGTATACTGCTCTTCTGTTATGTCCCACCACAGCGTGGCTCAACGCCCAACTCGCCCCGCCAGGCTTACGCCCATTCCATGCCTCAACGACAGCTTCAGACAGGCGACTCAGAAGAAAGTCAACGTATTCGGAAGGCGTCATAACTTCATCGCTCTGTTCAAGACACCAACCTCCCGCCATAATAGGCGCGGTGTGGGTATGAGTGGCGTTAAGAAACAGCTTTCCGGTATCGAAATCAGGCAGCATCGGTTTGACAATATCGCGCAACCGCCCCTGGACCGCCTGTCGATTGTCCCCAAATCCAATTGCGAGACGTGAGTCGTCGGGTATCCATAATAGATCGCACGAAACCATGATGACTTGCTCGCTCGCGTTATCCTCGCCCGCCGACTCGATCGCCAGCGCTGTGGCGGTTATGGGATCAAGCGCCTGCTTTGAGATCCTGACAAAGAACTGTCCCGCCAGCGCTGCCGGCTTTTCTGGTGTTATGTCCGTCGAGGCCCATCCAATGAGAAGCTTGCTTCCTTTTTCGGTCGCGGCGGCGCCAGAAGACGCGTCTAAACACGCTGTCTGCATTTCCAAATCTCCTCTTTAGTGGTTCAATCGCTAAATCGGTGGTGTTTGCGGATGTAGGGGAGTGCCCGCGTGCGCTCCCGATTTCAGTGGCTTTGCCAACCGGGCGGACAGCCCTCGACCGCTTTTGGTAGGCGGTGGAGGCATCGGAATACAGTCTACCAAGTAACACTTTTTCAAAACCAGTCTTAGAGAAGGAAATCTGTACCACAATCTATTAGATTGTGATCCGCAAACTAACAGTTTGCGGTACAGGAGTGTTGCTTGCTGAAAGAATTATTCCGACAGGGATAATGGCACGCTCTCAAGTAACACTCAACATTGCACTCCTCTGGAGTGCGGAGATTGGGAACATCACGATTCTATTGACATAGCACTCCTCCGGAGTGAAAACCAGACCACGAAGGAACACCTTTTCAAAGCCTATTAACCTTTGGTGCTAGTTAATTGGTACATGATTTTCAATGACATACTATATCTAGGTTGTTAGCAGATCAGGTAGGCGCAACATTTGTCAACCGCGCATAATCGCACATCATCGTGTCAGTATATAGTATGTCATTTATGATTTAAATACTACATATACTAGCACCATTGGTTATTATAGATTCAAAGACGTAAGTGTTGCTTGCTGAAAGAATTATCCCGATAGGGATAATGGCACGCTACCAAGTAACACTTTTTCAAAACCTGTCTTAGAGAAGGAAATCTGTACCACAATCTGTCAGATTGTGTCCGCAAACTAACAGTTTGCGGTACGAGAGTGTTACTTGCTGAATGAATTATTCCGATCGGAATAATGAGGTGCCACCAACATTATTAAGCTGACCGGTTGTAGTGAGGAGGAAACAGTAATGCGTATTCAGGGAGCGTATGAAACGTCGGTGGCAGTTCCAGTCAATGTCGTTGATACTCCTTACCAATAGTTGCGCGGCACACTGCGCGGTGATTACTTTCCCCTGCACCTCTAATTTAATAACTAGCTTTGCAACTTTTCGATCTGTTGGCACACCCTAGGGCGTGTTGACATTTATGTAATGTGTGTCCATAATTCGCCGATAAGTCTCTATCGTAGGGGCGAGGTTTCCTCGCCCCGCGGGTTGGGAAACCCAACCACTAACTGAACGAATAGATCAATCGAGCGAATAGATCAAGTGACCGAATAGGGAACGCGATAGAAATCCCGGTGCGATAGAGATCCTCTACGGAAATAGACTCAATTTTGGCTCAATTTTCAAATGTCAACAGAACCTAGAACTAGTACCAGCCAAAGATAGTTGGAGCCACGAGAAAAAACAGGTTCTCCTTTGAGGTCAACGCTTTCTGTTCAGCATCACTGAGAGGTTTGAACCGTTCTGCCGCATCTAACAGTTTGGGAACAAGACGTACATCCGAAGCAGTGACTGCTGTTGTTACGTCCTGAGAAAGTACAAACCGCAGACAATTATCTGTTTCTTCTTGTTCATCAAAAGGTTCGTAACCAGTTTCATAAATCTGTCCAGTTGGTGATTGGCTCTGAATTTTATCACCCCACGGCCTTTTGGCTATCGTCTTGATTACCAACAGCCCTACGTCTTTTTCCTTTGCTAGCTTTCGGAAGGATTCGTAATGTCTGTAATATTTGGGATTTGCATAAAGAATGAAGTTTAGTGGAAACATAATAGTGTCGAAATCGAAGCGATTAAGTGCCTCAATATGCGTGCTAAGTTGATGGCCTGAAATCCCAATATATCGAGTCAACCCCTTTTCACGCGCCTCAAGAATACCTTCAACTGCCCCTCCCGGGCCTGTTACAGTGTCCAATTCGTTGAGAGCGTGAACCCCATGAAGTTGATAAAGATCAAAATAGTCTATCTCCAATCGATCCAAAGAGCGATGAAACTCTTCACGCGATTCCGTCTTTTTCCTTTTGGTGGTCTTGCCTCCAAGGGTGATTAAACTTCTGCTGTCTTTATGCCTTCGTATCCATGAACCAATCCTCAGTTCTGCCTCCTCATAAGCAGGTGCAACATCAAAGTGATTGACACCATGTTCAATTGCTAAATCAATAGCTTTATCCGCCTCCTTCTGCGAAACAGCTCCGAGACTTGCACCGCCGAACGTGACTATCGAAGTCATAAGCTCCGTCTTTCCAAGTCTTCTCTCTTCCATAAAACATCTCCTTCATCCTTGTTCGGGAAAGGGCTAGGGATTGGGGGTTTCCCTATTCTCTTCCGGCCTCTATCCCCTCAAGCATCTTGAAAGGAAGGCAATACTCTTTCGCAAACCCGAGAACTCCTCTTCTCTACCTTCGAACTCTATCATCCAGTAGCCACCGAAGCCTGTCTTCTTTACTATGTTCACGAGCCTGGCGGTATCCCATTCCGGTTGTTCACCATCCTCGTCGAAGTCATGCATCTTCGGGTGGATCTGCTTGGCAAAAGGAGCCACTTTTTCTATCGCTTCATAGCGAATATCTGCCCGAAAATTGCCGAAGTCGGGCACCGTTCCGATGTGATCACTATTAACCCTCTTAATTAGTGTGACCAACTCGTCCGGGTTTGCCGAGATCCCGCCATGATTCTCTATGACCATGTTCAAGCCGCGCTTTTCGGCCTCGGCAGTCAGACGCGCAAAGCTATCAATGCAAAGCTCTAACGCCTCCGGCGCACCGCCCCCTTGCCCGCCTGTATTATTTCGTACGTTTGGAGAACCAAGTATCACGGCGCTGTCCATCCAACGGACAGTGCGATTTATGGCTTCCTCTCGGTTGGCCGAATCCGCAGATGAAAGGTCGTATCCCCCGTCGTCAATAGCGATGTTGTTAATATGCACACCGTAACTATCGGCGGCACCTTTCAGGTAGGTAATATAATCATGTTCTTGAGAATCGAAGAAGGGTGAGTTTAATTCTACGGCATCTACGCCTAACCCACGCACCGCGGTGAAGAACTGCGGGTAATCCATGGTCGGCGGCTTAGCCAGAAACCGCCTGTAAAAGGACCACGCTGAAATGCCAATTTTCAAATCGATTGATCCTCTTCGTCTTTTTTCCTCAAAATTTTTCCAAATGTTTGAGGTGCTTCAGAGCCTGGTTTAAAAGTAATATAGAAGCCAGTTAGGGGCATTTGAGTGCCATTACCTGTCGCGCCGCTGGCGCTTTCAAAGGCTGGTGTGCGGGGATCTCTATCGCCCTCCCTATTCAGTCGGTTGATCCTACAGAATTGTACGAGATAGAAACCGAGTTTTGAAGAAAAAAACTCGGTTTCGAGACGCACGATTCTACTCGAAATGACTTTTCAAGCAGGTTCTCAAGGTCGCGCCTGGAAGGCTACCTCCCGCTCATAGTCCTGACCCGAGAAATTCTCACCAATAGCGGCGACAAGGGTCCGAGACATGATCGCCAAGAACCGCATGATACCAGCATTTGATAGGGATTATCGTGAGGAAATTCGCGCTCTTGGCGGCGCGAATTTCCTCCCACATTGTAGCAACCCTGCGGGTTTGTGTTCATGGGCTTATGTCCCGACCCCGGATTGTTGTGAGTTTGCCGGTGAAAACGGTCTACTTTGAAACCTTTATCGCTCCCCAAGTATGAGCTAGCTTGTCAGAAGGTTGTACTGCAGTAGCAGTATTCGCCTCCGCATCAAAGTTCGCCGCCACTTCGTCTTCACTTAGATCTCGATTGTAAATGGCGACCTCGTCGATGAAACCGTCGAACCATACTGGCCACGTATCAAGAGCCGATACATGTCCCAATGTAGAGATCTTCTGCATTTGCCATAGTAGCTGTTAAATTATCTCTTTGTGAGGAAACTGGTTGATCTTCTCCATTAATAGAGAGATGTATACCAGCAACATCAGATGTTCCCTCATAGCTCATACAGACGTAAGTCCAATCCGTGGCTATTTTCATAGAATCGTCCGGAGTACTACTATTGATATCATTGCCTCCAAGTTCATGGGACAAGACACCGTTTAAAGTATATGGCTCATCAGGATGACCAGCACCTGTAACAGTGAGTAAATAGCCGTGCCAATTTGTATCGATCTTCCCAACAATAGCCTGGCCCCACAACTCCCAAGGTTCCAATATCTCCAGCCTTCCCGGGTTACATTTAATCCATGCACAAATAGTAAAGGGGTCTGCTGTATCAAAATTCAAACTCTCATCGTTTCCACAATTAACAGCATCACCATCGCCATCAAACTCCATTGCATTACCGACTTTCCCAGTGGCTAATTTGGCGTCACCGACGAGGGTTCCATCATTATTCCCCCAAACGTCTGCGACCGTTCCATTTTCTACACTCTCAAAGTTCCAGTAACTAACCAGTCCATCAGTAACAAATTGAGCATTCGCCACATTTGCATACACAAAAACGGATGCTATAGCCGCTAGAACCAAAACCCTGTTAAACATTTTCAATCTCCTTTTCATTGTGGTACTATCACATTTGCCAATGAACAAAGTATACTCACTTCTATAATTGGGTTTGGACCGCTTATGCACTACCTCAGCGGGTTGGTCCGGAATCGAGATAAACCTATGGAAACAAGCGGACCAAAAATATAAATCCATAAAACCCGTTCTAGCGGATCAATTTAACCACCTCCATTCTCTTGCCGAGAGCTGTCCAAAAGTCATAGTCCCGACCCCAGATTGTTGTGAATTAGTCGGTGAAAACGCCTACTTTGAAACCTTTATCGCTCCCCAAGTTTGAGCCAGCTTGTCAGTAGGTTGTACGGCAAGCCCGTTCTCGGCAAAGTTCCGCGATATTTCGTCTTCACTTAGAGCTCGGTTATAAACGGCGACCTCGTCGATGAGACCGTCGAACCATATTGGCCAGTTAGGAACCCTTACTTGCCCAATGGTGAATCTTGCGTCACTTGATATAGAAGCTGTTAAACCATCTCTTTGTGTGGAAACTCGTTGATCTTCTCCATTAATCGAGAGATGTATTCCAGCAACATTAGAAGTTCCCTCATAGCTCATACAGACGTAAGTCCAATCTGTGGCTATAGTCATAGAATTGTCCGGAGAACTACAATTAATATCATTGTTTCCAAGTGAATTAGACAAGACAGCGTTTAAAGTATACGGCTCATTATTATGACCAGCACCTGTAATAGTGAGTATATAGCCGTGCCAACGATCATTCACCTTGCCAGCGACAGACTGGCCCCATTCCTGCCATGGTGCCAGCACGGTCAGCCCTTCTTCGTCTGCTTTAACCCAGGCGCAAATAGTAAAGGGGTCTTCCGTATCAAAATTCAAACTCTCATCGTTACCACAATCAACGGAATCGCCATCGCCATCAAACTCCAGTGCACTCCCGACTTTCCCGACTTTTCTTTTGGTATCACCGATGAGGGTTCCATCATTCTTCCCCCAAACGTCCCTTACCGTTTTACCTTCTATGGTCTCCGCCTCGAAGCTCCAGTAACTAGCCAGTCCTTCAGTAACAAATTGGGCTTTTGCCACATTGGCATACACAAAAAAAGTTACTATCGTCGTAAGAACAGAGGCTATGCTCAAAATCTTGTTATACATCTTTGATCTCACTCTTTTTCATTGTGGTACTGCCACATTTGCCAGTGAACAAAGTATTCTCACTTCTATAATTGGGTTTGGACTGCCTATGCAGTACCTCTCCGGGTTGATCCGGAATCAAGCGAACGGCTAAATCAACTTGGCTTCTATCAAGTAACACTTTTTCAGAACCAGTCATATAGCGGGAGTTGAGAGTCTCTTGATGTGGAAATTATTCCGCCTAGGGCAATGTGCGCTATGGACAAACCGTCGGGGCAAGATGCCCCTCCTACATGGAAACTTGGGGCAGTTACTTGCTGAAAGAATTATTCCGACAGGGATAATGGCGTGCTATCAAGCGGTATTTTTCATTTTGATACCACCTCTCAAGGCGGATTGTATTATACAACGCTCCTTGAAAATGGACAACCGTGGCGATCCGATTTGTCTACTCCCACCTTCTCTTTGAGCCCAATAGACACCCTTTCTTTCCACCCGCTTTCTCATTTGTGCCGCCACCCCCAGCGCAGGCAGGAAATCCAACTGGGCAGAATCCTCCTCACGCTTCCGCTTTACTCATCGCATTTCCCAGCAACTATAACGCTCATTGCCATCTTTGTCAATCACTTTCCTTCATTCTCTGCGTTAGAGCAAACTTCTCCTGCTCCCGACGCTATCCTAATTTTGTAATTGTTTAGTCCATTGACTCCTTGCGGCGAATACAAGGCGCTCCCTTTAATCCACGACCGATGCCAATTTCTCCCATGTACCCAATATGCGAGCGATATCCCTTGTGGGAGGGGCATCTTGCCCCGATGCAGGAGCGATTCCCTGCCGAAAGTGGATTGTCATTGCATAGCTGTTTAGGGAGTTGATTTATCGTGAACGCGGAATATCGGGGCAAGATGCCCCTCCCACATAATCCAGGAATGCCCCGCTGCCGATGGTCAGGCGCAATACATTGCCAAACCAATATTGCCACTCGTTTTGGCTGAACTAACAGTTACGTGCGAATTTAACGCCTATGTCTGTGAGATCTCTATCGCACTCGCTATTCGCTTGCTTGATCTATCCGCTCTGTTGATCCCACGCTGGGGTTTTGGTTTAGTGTGGCTTGGTTTTCTATACACCTTTCGCGCCGCTGGCGCTCTCAAAGGCTGGTGCGCGGTGCGCACCCTACAAGAAATGGTGGGCAGTGCCCACCCTACAAATGTACAAAGTCGAGCTAAGAAGCTGTCCCATTCATCCTCGGTCAGTTCCTCGACTGTCGCGATGGTGATGATACCGGCGTCTTGAACGGAAATATCAACGCGTCCGACCTCTTCCACAGCCTTATCATACAGTAGGGTAGGTTGCCGGCTTACATCGCAGGTGACAGGCAACCGCTCTGCCTATTCCACGACTTGCTCCGGCAATCACAACCTCCTCGTTCTCAAACCTGTTCAGCTTCTCCATTTTCATCGCTGAATCCTTCGATTTCTCCCCTTTGAGGCGGACCTCGCCCGAACCTTTTCCCATTTTCTATTGCCTCCCCTGCTACTGCGACCCGCCACTATTTCCGGTCGACCGCAGGACCTATTTCAGGATGAGCATTCTGCGGGTGGCCTGGAAGGGGCCCGCCTGGAGGGTGTAGAAATAGACACCACTGGAAACGGCCTCTCCGACTTGGTCCCTACCGTCCCAATAGGCAGCGGTTTCTCGGGTCAGATAGCCGGATGCTTCTTGGATACCGAGATCTAACTCGCGGGTCAGTTGCCCTTGTACGTTGTAGATGCGAAAAGTGACATGGGCTTCGCTTGCCAGGTGATACGGCAGCCAGGTTTCAGGGTTAAACGGGTTCGGGAAGTTCTGAAGCAGGGCTGTGTGCTTGACCTTGCCCAACGTTGTGACTCTCAATCCAAACGGCTCAACGGCGAAGGGCGGTGTGCCAAAATCCGTTACGCTATTAAAGACATACGCCACCGCGCCGTCAGTATGGCGCTTATTTTTGCCGCGGTCCATCTCCACACTATGAGACGAGACAACGACCGTGTTGGTGCTCATAGCAACCGCAAGGCCGAAGCGGAAATTTTCGCCCCCTTCTTTGGGCACGACCTTTTTCCTTGCCTCCCAGACTCCGTCAACACGTGCAAAGCCATAGGCGGCACCTGAGCTCGGTGCGACTTCTTTGGCTCCTCCGGCCCCAACGATGGCGATGTTCCCGTCGACGGCGACACCAGATCCGAAGTTATGGTCTTTCCCTGCGTCTTTAGCACTCAGCTTCACGTGCTGTTTCCAGGTGGCTCCGTTCGGCACAAAGATATAGGCGGCACCGGCATCTTCCTTCCCCCCAGCATCATGAAATGGTGCCCCAACGAAGATGGCGTCCCCGCTTAAGGCAAGAGAAGTTCCGAAACCGTCGCCCTGTCCGGGGTCGTCGGCCGTGAGTTTGGCTTGTTGTACCCATCTCTCCCCCTCGCGTACGAAGACATAGGCGGCGCCGGCGGATGTCTTTCCACTATGCGCGTGCGCAGGCGCCCCGACGACGATGGTGCCCCCACGGAGGACGACGGCCTCTCCGAAAGCGTCTCGTTTTGCTAAATCTCTCGCGACCAGCTTCGCCTGCTGTCTCCAAATGCCCTCATCATATACAAAGATATAGGCAGAACCCGAGTTGCTGCCGGCATCATCGTCCTTGGGTGACCCAACGACCGCAGTGTTCCTGTCAATGTAAACAGCTTTTCCGAACGCGTCGGCTGCTTTTGTGTCTTCGCCGGAAAGTTTCACCCGACCTTCCCAGTTGTTCGCGCCCTGGGTAAAGATAGAAACCGAACTCGCAAATGGTTGTCCAATAATGGCAGTGGTCCCGCTGATGCCGACCGACCATCCGAAGGTCTCGGGCGGATCACCTACTTTGGGGAAGAGTTCCACCTGCTTTTCCCACTGTTTGCGAACGTATTTGAAGATTACGGCGTTGTCATTGCGAGGTTTATTGAGGAGAGGGCCCCCAACGATCACGAATTCTCCACTAATATCACAAGACAAGTGGTGTGCCCCCTCTATTTCATGGACGACAAGCTTGACATCGTCTTCGCGCGCGAAGACCGTGTGATTGATGGACCCCGATACAATACCGAGGACCAGACTGAAGAGAATAAACCTGAAGGTTCTCATGAGAGTCTCCTTTCGATGTGCCGTCGCCAGCAAACGACGTCATGATGCTCGATTCCTCAATTATTAACCTATTGAGCGACGGCAAATATTAAACTTGAGCGTCTACCGTTGTCTCCTTGGTTGAACTAAATACGACCTATTTTACGGCATTCTGTAATGGTCAATGATATATTGCAGATAATCCTAAGAGGATCCCGGGGCGGACAGTTTTAAAACTTCAGTCGGTGTCGCGTCGTGTTCCCCCAGAGTTGCGGGGAACGCAAATCGAGAAGACGCTGCAACACCTTATTCTCAGGATTTTCTCCCCTCACAGTACGGGAAAATTGACCCGAAGAGGTGTCAGGGACAAATGACTGCTTAAGCATACCATATTGTGCCAATTGTGCCAATCATTTAGGCGGGCAGGTGTGTGATCTTGACAGTCTTCACGAAATGGAATTTGAGTGGCGTAACGATCAAGAGATTATCAATAGTCAGCGTTTATCTGGTGGATTCCATGCCAATCCCTCCACATATCCTCACAAGGGGGCTCATCGGTTGTTTTTTCGAGGTCGCTTTTGCAGAAGTCGCACAACACCGCTTTTCGGATGCGCTTCGACCGATTGTGGCCCGCTGAATGGCCCAACCGGTGATGCCAAAAGATGATGTCGCCCGCTCCACCATGACAATCGACATAAGGTTGCCGGTTGAAGAAGGCAGCATGTTTCTCAAATTGCTCGGCCCGTTCGTTTCCATGTTGGGTGTGATAATCATAATAGAACATCCGATGGCTCTTGGGCCAGACCCAAAATCCACCGCCGTTTGGAGGTACATCATCGATATATCCGACCACACCGAGGTGGAATGGGTGAGCATCAGTATGGCAGGTCACAGGTCTCTGTGGAATATTGCCTTCGGGAAGAAGGCAATAAATGCCACGAATTCGTTCCGGCACGACGAGATTACCTTCACCCAGAAGCTGCTCGGCCATTCCCCAAATTGAAGGATCGGTCGCAAGCATTCGCACAATCCAATCTTCACCACCGATTCCTTTATACTTCCAGCTATACTCGCCTCCAACATTCCCCGTACCCTCCTCATTATACCTTTTAATTGGTCCGACCCATGTGTCGGGGTCATCGCAGTCAACTTCAGTCGGTGCATTTTCCCACAATCTTTCCCGTGCCCGAGCCATGAGATTTTTATCCATAACCCTGCGTTTGATAAGATAGCCATTCTTTTTGAAAAATCTGATTTCGTCGGGGGATAACCTCGTCATACGCTTTGCACCTTATATCTTACAATTTTGGCCATAATTAAAATTTGGCAGCTTTCGCTGCCTACATTGGAAACATACGAGAGCTATTTTACCCCAATCTGGGTAAAAGAATTTGTATGCAAGATAAGAATTACCGTTGCTACCAAGACGAAAGATTCAATCAAGCTCCCCAAAACTAGCATAATCTTTACCTCCTCCGCATCGAGTGGCATTATCAAAAATTAAACGGAGTTAGTAGTTGATCACTTCAACTCAATCCATCTTGAAATCTGACAGATAATATGAGATAATGAAAATGCCCACTTAAATATCATCCTCCCAGTCCGAAACGACTAAAACTATGATATTAAGTGGGCATTTATCTATACGTTCACCGAGAAAGCCTGCCAAGTATGTTCGTCTGTAACACACTTTCTTCTTCTGGGGTTAAAATCGCTTCTCGGTGTGTTCTCGTTATTCCTCGACTATCCTAGTAGGTGTTTCTATATCTCCATTATTATATCTCAACTTAATGACATTTCCTCTCTTTGCCCACCTGCCAGTTAAGACATGAAACTCACCTACATCAAAAATCTCGGTCAATTCAAATTCTGCTGCACAGACAAGGTAGAATCCACCTTCAGAAACATGCCATTCTTCCCCGCCAAAATCATCAAGTTCTTGATATGTACCATCATCGTTGAATTTGTATCCTTGTCTCCACCCTTGAATTATCTCTTTATCACTGATCCAATCTCCAACCCAATACTGATACAATTCACAATCTGAAGGTTCGAGAAACTCCAAGATTCTCTCATTCCCTGATTTTACTTCCTCCAGCACATCATCAATCTTGGAAGCCAGCAATGCGTGATCCACTTCTCTAAATTGATTTGGAGCCTATGGTGCTGTGCTCCCAAGCAACGTCTCATTTTCAGTTTCTGAACACCCCATCAATACCAACGCCACTATCAACACTCCAAGGATTCGCATTTCCCCTCCAAAAATAGAGGTCAGCCGTATCTCAGACTGCCCCAGGTTGAGGCAGTCCCACACGGCAGGATTTCATCAGTGCACATATAGGATCTACCTTTTGTTTTGTGTTGACACAGTGTCTGTGCGCCATCCCTGAATAACAGGGATCAATTGACAGATGATCCTTTAAATGATATAAAAGCAACAGGCGACACAAGCGAGTTTCCCACTCGCGTGTCTTTGTGTTGCCAATGTCGTTCCTCTGTATGTGGATACTGGCATATCTGCAGACACGGACAGCATTTTCATAGCAGAAAAAATCAGCTGTAATTTATATGATATGTGGGGATTGGAAACGATGTCAATATGAAATTCACTTAACGCACAAAATAGAGGATGATACAATGAAAAAGCCTCGGACTTGGCCCTGTAGTATGGTTCAATTCCGTCCAGTTGAACCAGAAACATCTAGTAGAGATTGTAATTACGCCCAAAAACTAGACAGTTGAATAAGAGATCTTTTCGACTAGAAAAATGGTCATCATCTGAGCGAAAATAGGGCTCGGAAACGCTAAGTAAATGAAAGGAGTTTCTCCACCATGGCCCGTAGAAAACAGCGTGATGGCCGATTCAAAGCACAAGTGGCTCTCGAAGCTATCAAGAACGAGCAGACCATCAGTCAGATTGCCAGTGAATACGGTGTCAATCCATCAAGCGAGCGAATAGCGAGTGCGATAGAGATCCCCACAAGTTAGCCAATGGAAAAAACAGGTTATTGAGGAATTACCTCAACTCTTTGCCAATGGACGTTCAAAAACGGCTTCCGACAACGACAAGCTCGTGTCTGAACTGTATCGCCAGATCGGTCAGTTGAAGGTAGAACTGGACTGGCTTCAAAAAAAAACGTCGCGCCTCCGTTGAACAGAAGCGGCAGCTTGTTGAACCGGCGTGCCGTTCATTGTCGATTGCAAGACAGTGCGAGCTCTTAGGCTTGCCTAGAGCATCGTTCTATTACTCTCCTATAGGGGAGTCACCGCAAAATCTGGTGTACATGCGTCTGTTAGATGAACAGTACACCAAGAGGCCGTCCCACGGGGTGCCTAAGTTAACTGATTGGCTTCGTTGTCAAGGATACGCCGTCAATCCGAAACGGGTAGCACGGTTAATGCGGAAGATGGGATTAGTTGCCATCTATCCCAAGCCCAAGATCTCTAGAATGGGCAAACCGTCGAAAGTGTACCCTATCTGTTGAAAGGATTAAGCATCACCAGACCGAACCATGTCTGGGCAACTGACATCACCTATATTCGCTTGAACAATGGCTTCGTTTATCTGATAGCCATTATGGATTGGTTTTCCCGTTATGTGTTGTCATGGGAACTTTCAAACTCCCTAGGGATCTCTATCGCACTCACTATTCGTTCGTTTGATCGTGTTCTTTTGCCTATCGGCTCTGGAACGAGCACTTGGTAAAGCGAGCCCATTAATATTCAACAACGACCAAGGAAGTCAATTTACTTCCGAGGCGTTTACTGCTAGACTTGAATCTTCAGACATAGCCATTAGTTGGAACGGTAGAGGCCGTTACTTTGACAACATCTTCGTTGAACGACTTTGGCGCAGTGTTAAGTATGAGGAGGTCTACCTCAACGACTATGACTCGATGGACGCGGCTCGGCGTCGCTTGTGAGCGTGCCATTATCCCTGTCGGGATAATTCTTTCAGCAAGTAACACATATGCTACAATAATGAGGTTTGGTTTAGGCATTGCAAAGACGGAAATTTTCTTGGTGTTTGTAAACCCGCTTGAGAGCGTCGTCCGGGTTATGCATGTTTTGTTCATTGGTGGACGCAAGCAAGATTCCCTTTCATGGGATTTACTGCTTTGGTACCCCGTTTGGTAGACTAGAGATTCGAAGCATAACCCCGCCTGAACCGGTTTTGAAACCCATGTTGTATATTCCGAACCCTATCTCGGCAAGGAGAACTCGCCATGAAAAGACGGCGTAAAACCGGCATTTCGAGAAAAGGACGATTCAAAGAACGTCCTCCTACCCAAGAGATTCAAGACGTGAACGCTCTTGAACAAATAAATTATAACGCGGCAGGTCTCGACATCGGAGACGCTGAAATTTATGCCGCTGTCCCTGAAGGACGAGATAAAGACTGTGTGCGAGTCTTTAAGACTTTTACCGAAGACCTCCATCTCTTAGTGGATTGGTTACAGCATTGTTGCGTGACCACGGTGGCGATGGAATCAACAGGTATCTACTGGCTTCCAATCTATGAAATGCTTGAAGCACGTGGCTTTGAAGTGTATCTGGTGAATGCGCGTCATATTAAAAACGTTAGCGGTAAGAAGACTGACATCGAAGATTGTCAATGGATACAGCAGTTGCATACCTATGGGCTGCTTTCGACTTCAATCCGCCCGGCTGAAGAGATTTGTGCCTTGCGCTCATTGGTGAGACATCGAGCCAATCTAATCGCTATGTGCTCGACACAAGTGCAGCATATGCAGAAGGCATTGCAACTGATGAATCTTAAGCTGACCAACGTCATCTCAGACATTACCGGTTTGACAGGCATGCGTATCATCAGAGACATCGTCAAGGGTGAACGCGATGCCCACCAATTGGCAGCCCATCGTGATGAGCGATGTACCAAAAGTGAAAAAGAGATTCGCAAATCTCTTGAGGGCAATTACAAGTCCGAACATGTGTTCGCCCTCAAGCAAGCGTTGCAAGCCTACGATTTTTATCAGCAGCAAATCAGCGATTGTGATGTAGAAATCGAAAAGTTTTATCAGAGGATTGAACCCCAGATTGACATCAAAGCGCACCCATTGCCGGAGAGTCAAAGAAAGCGGCGGCGTCCAAAGGGGAATGAGCCCTGTTTTAATTTGCGTCAACATCTGTATCAACTGAGCGGGGTAGATCTCACTCAGATTGAGGGAGTCAATGTGCTCAATGCACAAGCGATATTGAGTGAAATCGGCATCGATATGAGCAAATGGCCTTCAGTCAAACATTTCACCTCCTGGCTGGGTTTATGTCCGAACAACCAAATCACGGGTGGCAAAGTGATGCAGCGTCAAACGCAGAAAAACAACAATCGTGCGGCACGCGCTCTGAGGCTGGCGGCGCAAGGCGTGTCAAATAGCAAAGGCGCCCTCGGCGGTTATTATCGTCGTCAGCGAGCGAGGCTCGGTCCTGCTCAAGCCATCACGGCAATCGCTCATAAACTCGCACGTATTATCTATGCCATGTTGAGAAATCGGACGCCCTACCGTGAACCTCCTTCCGGCTACTATGAAGAACAGGCTCGCCAAAGGGCGGTTAAAAACCTGAAACGCAAAGCCAATCAGTTGGGATTTCATTTGGTTGCACAAGCAGCTTAAATCGGTTTTCCCATCTACGAAATTGAGGTGAAATCGAATTGTCGAAAACGCCTTCCAACACGCTTATTTTGTTAGTGTTACTTGGTAGAGCATGCCATTATCCCTGTCGGAATAATTCTTTCAGCAGGTAACACTCGTGTTTGCATCTATGACAGGCTTTGAGAAGGTGGTCCTTAGTAGAAGGGTTTTCACTCCAGCGGAGTGAGATGTCAATAGAACATGATTCCTCATCGCGTCAGTACTCCAGCGGAGTGCAATGTCGAGTGTTACTTGATAGCACGCCATTATTCCTGTCGGAATAATTCATTCAGCAAGCAACACTCTTGTACCGCAAACTGTTAGTTTGCGGATCACAATCTAACAGATTGTGGTACAGATTTCCTTTTCTAAGACTGGTTTTGAAAAAGTGTTACTTGATAGCGTACCATTATCCCTGTTCGGAATAATTCATTCAGCAAGTAACACTCATCTTTAGAATCTATGACAGGCTTTGAGGAGATGTTCCTTCGTAAAATGCTTTTCACTCCAGAGGAGTGCTATGTCAATAGAATCGTGATGCGCCTAATCTCCGCGCTCCAGAGGAGCGCAATGTCGAGTGTTACTTGGTAGCCTAATAGATTTTGATTCTTTCGGCTTTATGGCAGACCATTGAAAAAGTCGGCAGTTCGCTCGTTTGATCTCAGTTGATCCTTTTTCAGTCGCTTAATCCGCCTTGGAAAGAGGAGACATATCTATGTCCGTACCTACGACAAACGCCGATGGTAAACCGGCAATCGAGTTTACCGAAGAACAGAAATACATTTTTGATACGCGCGGTTGGATAGCTATCCCCGATGTGCTAACGCACGATGAGATCGTCGAGATGCGGGATTTTTGCTACCGATTAAAAAGGGAGCCTGATCAGATACCGGAACATCACCGCTATCCGCTTGGGGGACCGCTTGAGAAATTGGCGGATCACCCGATTGTGCTGGGATTCATGAACGAGTTCGTATCATCGGGATACTCAAGTGAGGAGTGCTACGGTTTTCGTTTTGAAGGCACTTTTTTGACGATTCGATCCAAAGGACACGACAATTTTAACCCACACGGCGGACAGGGAATGTTTACGTTTCCCGGAAATTCGCACACCTATCGTCTGCATCCCGGCAAGGCGCATAGCGGACTAACGAGAGTCGTATGGGAGCTGAATCCGGTGAAGAGAGGCGGCGGTGGAACACTGTTCTTGACGGGAAGCCACAAAGCGGCTTTTCCTCCGCCGAAGTCAGTCCACAATCGGGATAGTCTATTGTGGGAGGATTATAGCTGTCCGGCAGGATCGGCGCTCTTCTTTACGGAGGCGATTACCCACACCGGCGCTCGTTGGGAGGATGACGCGATTGATAGAGTTGCCGTATTTAACTGCTACAACGTTGTTGGAAACAAGTGGCATAAGTGGGAACCTCACCCGAAACACCTCGCCGATATGCCTTTCAAGCGCCAAACGCTTTTTCGTCCGGTCTATTGCCAGGACAATGTTCCCTCACCCAGTGACGTTTGAATTCTGTTTGAAAAACCGTTTCTGGTAATCAGAGGAACGGATACCCTGATATTTAGTTATCGTCCGATATACATCTGTCGCCCAACTGGGGATCAGGTTCCTAAGGTGTCGACGTGTCTACGTGCCTTCAAGGTCTCTATGGGATCTCTATCGCTCTCTCTGTTCGGTCGGATGATTCATCGCTAGTCGCTCGGTTATAGTCATTTGCATTCATTTTTACACATATAAAGATTATGGCGACAAACCAACTACCTATAGGAGATCAAATGAACGGATAGATCAAGCGACTGAATAAGGAGTGCGATAGAGTTCCCAGCGCGATAGAGATCTTCTCCAGGTCGCGAACAGAACTCGTTCCTACAAAAAGATACGCGACAAACTGCGTTACTACAGCTCGAACTGGCTATTCCTAAATGTGTAATTCTTAGTTGAAATGACTATAATCACTCGCTATGCTAGTTTGATCCCCACCGGGGTTTAGAGAGTCTAGTGTAGAAATCATGTGTCGATTTGATGGGCGAAATTGGGTGGTGTTGACATTTGTTAGGGACACATGTCAATGCGAACACCGTGCGGAATGAGTTGGGGAACCCAACTCCTACGATTTACATTCCTCCTCAGCTGTAGGAGTCTGTTTCGAAATGAGGGGTTTCGCGATTCGTACCACAATGATACGTTAACGGAACCTCGTGTGTCCCTGCCGGATTGGGAAAGAAAAGTTAGTATCAGGGAAGACAGCGATTCCCTAAATGGATTACTCGCTAGGTAATTAACGCATATCGAAACCAAGTTTCTTCTTGAAAACTTGGTTTCTTCCCTGAATCCTAGTGCCCTCAAGATAACGATGTAGCCGACTCATCACTGGCAACTCGCCACATGCAATCAAGGTAATCACCAAAATCCATCAAGCGAGTGAATAGATCAAGTGACTGAATAAGGAACGCGATAGAGATCCCAGTGCGATAGAGATCCAATAAATCACAGTTCAGACAATGTGAGCTACCGACACCCAACACTTATCATAAACCCCTACAGAGTAAACCACTAAATGGATTTTCAATTATATTGTGAGAAGTAGATTATGGCCAAGCTACAAATTGGTATTGTCGGGTCCGGCGGGATGGCAAGGTCCGGTTCCGATCAATTTTCAAAAATCGATGATGCCAAAATCCTTGCGGTCGCCTCGCGAAACCAACACACAGGGGAGGAACTAGCTAGGCGCCACGGGGCGGAGTTTATAGCTGATTGGCGAGATCTCGTTCAACGTGGCGACATTGACGGCGTAGCGATCTTCACCCATAACGACAGTCATGCTGAAATCGCCATCGCCGCCCTTGAGGCGGACAAGCATGTTTTCACTGAATATCCCTTGGCACGTTCTATCCATCAGGGTAAAGCCGTAATCCGACTGGCAAAATCAAAGAACCGTGTGCTGCGGGTTTCTCATTCCGAACCGGTATCGAAAATGCACGAAGTCATTAGGCAGAAAGTTCAAGGGCTAGGCAGCCTACTATGGACAGGATTCTGGCGGCTTACACCCGGACGCGGCGCCCGTCCCGAGATTCTTTTTAATCTTCCGGTTTCCGGTCCGCCGGCGCACTTCTTCATCTACCACGTGTACCCGGTTGTAGACTTATTTGGGCCCGCTAGCTGGGTGGATAGCGCCGCCGTTTATGAAGGTATGAACGACAAAGGTCAGTACAATCGGTTTGTTAACACTGTTACTATGGGGTTTTCTAGCGGCGGTATCGGACAATGGACCTGGGCGGGCGGTGTGGAAACGAACAGTCCGGAGCAACATTCTCGATACGTCTTGAGTGGCGGCACGATTTTGAATGACGGAAACGGATGGCACTGTGCGACATCGTCTGGAATCGAGGAAATTCGACCGCCCGAAGCGTCGAGCGTTTCAATCCAAGAACGATGGACGCGCGAAATCCTTGATGGGGATTTGGATACCGCAGTCGCTGACACAGCCGTAGCGTTCGAGGCAATTCGGATTAGCTTGGCTGCTGAACAATCAATGCGAGAGCATAAACGGATTGAACTGACCTGAACCTACCCTTGATTGAGACGAGCAAACACGGCAGTTTCAACCCTGTCATATTAGCCATCCTGCGAGAGCCGAGCCCAGGGGAAACGCATCTAAATTTTCTGCATCACAAAAAAGAAAATCGGGCTAAGTTTGTGACACTATTTTGGGATTCGTAGGTTGGGTTGAACGGAAATCCGTTAGTCATCGTTAATCTTGTAGGATCAAGCGAATGGATAATGAGCGCGATAGAAATCCTTCAAGCGAATGGACAATGAGCGCGATAGAAATCCTTCAAGCGAGTGGATAGCGAGCGCGATAGAAAATCCCTAAACCGAGCGCCTGATCGCTCAAGGTAGCTGAAATATGAGTGAAACCCAACAGTAATCGTACATTCTGCCACCATGAAATCTCCTCTGCAATAGATGCGTTTCCCTTGCCAACAGCCGCTCTCCAGACCTACTGGTAGGAGGGAATTCCGATTCCCGACTCTTCGACTTGAGGACGACCCGCCCTCCTTCCAAAATACGGCAAATCCAACTTTCAGACTGTAGGGTGGGCACCGCCCACCAGCCATGGACAGCCCCAGCAATGCAACAGGTATATAGCAACTGGACCCAGACCGGAGCCACTGCTTTTACCTTGACCGAATGAACGCAAACTGCAATAATACTCTTACGGCAGAATCAGCGAATACTAGTCTTTGAGGGAAGTCAACGAATCATGCGCTTGATTGATATTCTGAAAATCCTGGATCCTAACCTCGACCCGGAAAGAGCTAAAATACATCTGGCTACACATAGCCCCACTTTGGGAAAAGAGGCTATAGAGATTTATCGGGAAGGCAAATTCGATGAATGGCAGTGTTGGCAATCCAGCAAGATATTTAAGCGAGATTTGGTAATCTCTCTAATTAGCCTCCCGCCCCGCAAAGATGGCAAATGGCTTTTTGCAGGTGTCTACCGGTCACGAGGTGCACAATCTAAATGGAGAGAGGCAAGCCACGCATACGAATATCACTATGACCTAACCCCGGATCCAAACTACAAGGAATTGAGCGGGCGACTAGTCTTGAAGTATCACAGACAATTCCGCTACCCGTACCCCTTCGCTGAAACCTGCATCAATGAAATTCTCCTCAGCGAAATATACCCCGAATAGCATGAACCTCAAACCAACGCATAAACCTGTCCAAGAATACTACGCCGCACTCGACCAATTCGCCCGACTCGGGATCACGCACGAAGGCGCCGTCCGTTCCGCCTACCAATCCCTCCTCGAATCCTGTGCAAAACAGGAGAAATGGACGCTTGTTCCCGAACACTCAATGAGGGGGCTCAGAAGGACGCGAATTTCCGTTGACGGCGCCCTGTTCGATGAATTCGAGTTGTCCCGCGGCTATTGGGAAGCCAAAGACATGGATGACGATCTACGGGCAGAAATCCTGCGTAAGTTCGACAAGGGCTACCCTCGTGATAACATCCTGTTCCAAACCCCCGAACGCGCCATTCTTTGGCAAAACGAACGCGAAGTTTTAGACGCTGATTTGACCGATCCGGCACAACTGGTTGAAGCTGTCCAAACCTTTTTTGCCTACCGCCCGGGACACTACGTCGAATGGGTGAAAGCCGTCGCCGACTTTAGGGATAAAGTCCCGGCGCTTGGGAAAAGATTAGCAGAACTAATCCATGAGGAACGAAATACCAACACCAACTTCCGAACCGCATTTATAAACTTCCACGAAAAATGCTGTCAATCGCTAAACCCCAACCTCTCTGAAGCCGCGGTTGAGGAGATGCTTATCCAGCACCTCCTGACCGAACGCATCTTTCGCACCGTATTTGACAATCCCGATTTCACTCGCCGCAACGTCATCGCCAACGAAATCGAAAATGTGATAGACGCCCTCACATCTCAATCCTTCAGCCGCGACAGTTTTCTCCAAAGCCTCGATCGCTTCTACATCTCAATTGAGCGAAATGCCGCCACCATAACCGACTTTTCACGGAAACAGGCGTTTCTCAACACTGTTTACGAGCAGTTTTTTCAAGGCTTCTCAGTCAAAGTTGCCGACACGCATGGGATTGTCTACACACCGCAACCCATTGTCGATTTCATGGTGAAAAGCGTCGAGCACATCCTCCGTACCGAATTTAATCGCTCACTCTCCGATGCCGGCGTTCACATCATAGACCCCTTTGTCGGCACGGGTAACTTCATCGTGCGTATTATGCGTGAGATTAGCGGTTTCGCGCTTGCGGATAAATACAAGTCGGAATTGCATTGCAATGAGGTAATGCTCCTCCCTTATTACATCGCATCCATGAACATTGAGCATCAGTTTTACGAAATGACAGGGCATTACCAACCGTTTGAGAAAATCTGTCTCGTTGACACGTTTGCCCATGTAGATGACGAGCAACTAGATTTTTCCTATTTCACGGAAGAAAATGCCAAACGTGTGCAAGAACAGAAAGATACGCCAATGTTCGTTATTATCGGCAATCCGCCGTACAACATGGGCCAAGTCAGCGAAAATGACAACAACAAGAATCGGAAGTATAAAACTATGGACAAGCGGGTACGGGACACGTATACTGCCGATTCCAAAGCAACGCTCAGAAATAAACTTTCCGACCCGTACGTCAAAGCAATTCGGTGGGCATCGGACAGGATCGGAGAGGAAGGGGTTATTGCTTTTGTGACGAACAATGGATTTCTTGACGGTGTAGCGTTTGACGGGATGCGAAAGCACCTCGAACAGGATTTCACGAAAATTTATCATATCAATCTAAAGGGGAATGCCCGAACCTCTGGAGAACGGCGGCGAAAAGAGGGTGGCAATATATTTGATGACCAAATCCGTGTGGGAATCGGGATTAGTTTCTTCATCCGAAAATCCGGATCGAAATCCGATAGGGCAGGAGTCTGGGTTTACTCCGTCGACGACTATCTCAAGGCCCGCGATAAGCAGAAAATCTTATCACAATCTGGTGACTACACAGAAATCCCAATGAAACAGGCCACGAGCGATACAAAATACACATGGCTTACACAGGGGCTACGCACCGAATTTGAATCTTTTGTACCGGTGGGAAGCAAGGAGGCAAAACGCACAAAGAGTGGAAAAGGACAGGCCATCTTCAGTCTCTACTCATGCGGCGTGGTTACAAGTCGAGACGATTTGATATATTCGTTCAATCGCAAGTTACTGGACGAGCAAGTACGTACCTTCATCGAAATCTATAATACCGCAGTTGACCGCAAAAAGAGACATGACCCAAGCACGCCTGTGGAAGATTTTGTTGATACGAACGATCCGCGTATCAAATGGAGCCATCGGACCAAGGAAGCACTTAAGAAACTGGTGTTGAGCAAATTCGATGATTCACACCTACGTACCTCATTATATCGTCCATTCAATCGGAGATATCTTTATTTCGACAATTTTTGGAATGAGAGACGTTATCTACAGTACCGAATTTTTCCAACGCGTGAAACCGAAACGGAAAACCTGTCAATTGGCGTTGGCGGAATCGCTAGCAATAAACCATTTCATGTTTTAATTACCCAGTACATTGCAGATTTCCATCTTACCGGAGATTCACAATGCTTCCCTTTCTATACCTACGACGAGGACGGTAGTAACCGTCGTGAGAACATCACCGATTGGGCACTGGCACAATTCCGTTCCCATTACCGTGACGACACAATCACGAAGTGGGACATTTTCCATTACGTCTACGGTATATTACATCACCCCAGCTATCGCGACCGGTATGCCGCCAACCTCAAGCGTGACCTGCCTCGCCTGCCCTATGCCCCCGACTTCTGGGGATTCGCCAATGCTGGTGCGCGGTTGGCGGAAATCCACGTCGGCTACGAAGACGTTGATGAGTATCAGGGCGGAAACGGCGCCCCTACTCTACAGTTCATCGAAACCCCCGACATACCCCATGACTGGCGTGTCGAAAAGATGAAACTCTCCAAAGACAAGACGCAACTCAAGTACAACGACTATCTGACCTTGGACGGGCTCCCATTTAGGGCGTTTGACTACCGCCTCGGCAATCGTTCCGCGTTGGAATGGGTAATTGACCAGTATCGCGTCAAGACCGACAATGGCATCGTCAACGACCCCAACCGAGAGGATGATCCCCAATACATCATCAGTCTAATCCAAAAAGTCATCACGGTAAGCCTCGAAACTGTGTCGATTGTTGAGGGCTTGCCTGAATTAGGAGTGGAATAAGCAAAGTATTATAAACGAGGAGGGATATCACGGAAAACATGGATTAGTTGAATACAAATGGCGGAGCAAATCGGCCACTTCCAGCATTGTACTCGTTGTGGTCACAACCATATTCGCCATTCCGATTTGCCATTATTACTCCTTGTCGTTTTCGACAATCAGGTAGAGAGTGACGGCGACGGCGAAAACGAGAAAGAATATTACGCCGTACAGGTCGGGTGATAGGTTGAGGATCTTGCAAATATAAACGGAAACGACCGCCAGGATAAGCAAGACCAGATTAGACAGAAGAATTCGCTTCACAGTAGCTGCTCCTTTATGGCAGATATGCCTTGTCAAGGGCGATATATATACAGTAAAACTGATTCGGTCGGTCAATGTCTCGTGAACCATGCATCACCATCCCGTCGAATCCGGCATCGAACCAATTGCCGGTCACGTCTCCGTCCTTTTCACATACAGTATTCCGACCGCTTCGATTCCCTACCCTCTCCCTCGTATCAAGATACGGTGCAACCCCATTTCAAGCGCGGGTGTAAATTTTCGTCATTCTGATCAACACTGTAGAGAATGACATCCGATAATCCCTTTAACGGAATCCAAAGCCCTCTCGCATAATCTCCCACAGATTCCCCGTTCAACCTAACTCCCCGCAATATGCTCATTGAACCGCGGTACACTGTTTTCGCCCCATTGTCTTGATAGCAAAATCCGGTGTTGGGTAGTTCGTGCGGGGTCTTCGCTCTTATACCGGTAGAATGCACTCGGGCGTGTCATTCTTTGGTTGATTGACCAGACGTGAAACCGGATAGGCGGTCATCTCCTCGGCAGCATAAGGCTGAAGAAGATGATTCAGTTGAGCGGGTGCTTGTTCCTCCGGATTCAACCACAAGTCATACTCCGCCTCTGCTAGAATGACGGGCATCCGGTCGTGAATGCGCTCCAATCTTTCATTGGGCGGGCACGTGATGATTGTGCAGGATTGCAGACTGGTGTCTTCTCCCGCCTGCCGCCAAGATTCCCACAGACCGGCAAATGCGAACGGTTTCTCGGATGCCATCCGGATATAATACGGCGTTTTTCCTCCCCGATCCCTCTCCCGCCGCCATTCATAATACCCGTCTGCCAAGACGAGGCAGCGCCGGCGCTTATACGCTGTGCGAAACGACGGCTTCTCCGCGAGAGTTTCCGACCGCGCGTTAATCATTCGGTTTCCGATCTTCGGGTCTTTGGCCCAAGAAGGGATTAATCCCCACCGGAAGTATTCCATTCTATTTTCGCCGTTGTTGGGCACTACCGCGACTTCCTGGGTTGGCGCGATATTGTAACGCGGCGAATTCTCGTCAGTGATTTCTAGTCCGGGCAGCATCTCTGCTAAGCTTTCAGATGGTGCTGTGAGTGTATATCGTCCGCACATGACATAAACACCTCCTTGTGTCGAATCGCGTGTTAATTTTGGCATATCTATCGTCGTGAGAATTCATTATAGCACAACCAAAAATCCATGTTGAATTTTTTTCTTGACTACCTTAACATATGTGTGGTATTGTGTCTTTATGATTGCTTGGAAGAATGAAAACAACCAAATTCATACGTGCTCAAGAGGAGATTAATTTTGCTTGCATGCCTGCTCATCGATGATTGTGGCGACTACTTGATTGAAATCACCGAACTGCTGGCTTTCTATTCATACAAATGGGAGCTTGGAGACAGTGGAGAGGTCTATATTGATTTCGACAGTATCGGCGATCGAATCCGCGTCCTGATTTATGAACTGCAACTGAAACATCAAGAACTACAAGTTCGCATCGGTGTTGCTCCGACTCGGCTCGCCAGCTTCGCCGCCGCTCACGCCGCCACGGTAGAAGCGCCTTTTTTCGTATCACCGGCGCAACTTGAGGAGTTCCTAGCTGAGCAAAGTATTTCATATCTCCCAATCTCCGATAAAAACGAAGAACGCTTGAGAACGTTGGGACTACAGACATTGGGTGAGGTTGCACACATTGACGTGCGTACGCTCGTCAATCAATTTGGGCGCGCGGGCAAACTCATGTCCGAACTATCGCGGGGGATAGACTCGACACCGCTGCCATCCCAGCGACCGGCCATTTGCACAGACAGAGGTGCATGGCAGATGGGCATCTGGGACGATCGGGAGGATGTTAAAACTCACCGGCTACTTATCCCAATTACTGTCGTCCTTGGCGACACAGGATATCCGGAAGCACGCCTTGTTGATGACGTGGAATCTCTTTTTTGCGAGACGATCGATACTTGGACGATCGAGAATGATTGGTGGACGGAGCAAAAAACAAATTGTGAATACTTTGAGGTACTTGAATGTGGGGCAGGAGTTACTTCCACTTACTGCCACGATCTTAACCACGGCAAATGGTGGTACATGCTCTAACGGTGACTTATATGGACTACGCAGAACTTCATTGCCACAGCTACTATTCGTTTTTAGATGCCACTTCCAGTCCCTCTGAGCTTGTTGAGGAAGCTCTTAAGCTAGGGTTGAAAGGCCTTGCGTTAACTGACAACGACGCGCTCTACGGTGTTATGCCCTTCGTAAAAGAATGCAAGGAACGCGAGCTGCCCTATTGCGTCGGCGCAGCAATTACCGTAGGAAACGATGATACGGAATCGGGGGGGCCTTCGCGACGCCCCGGTGACGATCAAATTGTGCTCTTGTGCCAGAATCTTACCGGCTATCACAATCTATCGCAACTGATTACGCGCGCCCGCCATGCCCGCCCAAAAGGCGAATCCAGGGCGACGCTTGAGGCAATCAACGAATTTTCGGAAGGGCTGATTTGCCTCGTGAGCGGGCAGTGGGGGAACATTCCAAAGCTGGTGTTAGACGATCAGATTGCAAGAGCAAGTGCCGAAATCGAAACTTACCGAGAAATTTTTGGCAGCAACAGGCTCTATATTGAACTCGTCGACCATCGTGAAACGGGCGACCTCAACCGGTGTCGAAAATTGTATAAATTAGCGTCTGGATTGGGCGTGGAATGTGTTGCCACGAATGCCGTTCGCTACGCCAGACAAGACAAAGCCACGTTGTACGATGTGCTGCGGTGCATCCGGCACAAAGTGACGCTGGACAAATCGGAGGCAGTCCGTCCGCAAAACCACCAGCGCTTTCTAAAAAGCCCAAACGCCATGGAAAGACTGTTTGCTGAAATACCGGATGCGATAAGAAACACGTGCCTCATTCTCGATCAATGTCAACTCGACTTGGATTTTACCGAATACCGATTTCCCGACTTCTCCACGCCGGCAGGTCATACCGATGAATCGTATCTTTTGAGCCTCTGTGACGAACAACTCACAAGGAAATACGAAATAGTAACCGTCGAAATTAAGCAAAGGCTTAGAGAGGAACTGAGTCTCATCCTGCGACTGGGCTTGGCTGGCTACTTTCTTGTTGTGTGGGATATCGTGGCGTTCGCACGGTCACGGCGCATACCCGTGCAGGGGCGGGGTTCCGCGGCGAATTCGTTGGTGGCTTATCTCCTCAATATTACGCCCGTCGATCCGATAAAACACAATCTGTTTTTCGGGCGATTTCTGAACGACGAGAAAACTACGATCCCCGACATTGATCTTGATTTCTCCGCCGCCCGTGCCGCGCATGTCGCCGATAGGGAAGATGTCATTCAGTATGTCTATGAAAAATACGGGTTCGAGTATGTTGCATTGGCTTGTACTTTCATCACTTACCGAGTGCGCGGCGCGCTTCGTGACGTGGGAAAAGTATTTGGTATTCCCAATCGTATTTTGGACAGGATGGCGCGTCTGGCGGAAGGACGAAATGTGTCCTCCGCTTTTGACAAAATTGATGAACTGGAAGAATTTGCATCCTACGCCAACCGCCCAATCTGGCAGCATTTTCGAGAGCACGTCGAAGCGATTATTGGACTTCCAAGACATTTATCAATGCACCCCGGCGGAATGGTAATTACTTCCGCCCGTCTCTCAACGCTCGTGCCGTTGGAACCCGCTCGTATGCCGGGGCGGCGCGTTTGCCAGTGGGATAAGGACATGGTCGAAGACGCCGGCTTAATCAAAGTTGATCTCCTCGGTTTGGGGATGCTTGCCGTGGTACGCGAGACCGTGGACTTGATTGCTGACGCCCACGGCGTTGACATTAACCTCAACGCCATCCCCCCCGGCGACTCAAAAGTCTATGATATGCTTGCGGTTGCTGATGTTATCGGCGTGTTCCAAGTCGAATCTCGCGTACAAATGTCCACTTTGCCGCGTATCAAGCCACGATCAATCGCGGAGTTGGCAATCCAAATAGCGTTGATCCGGCCCGGGCCGATTCAAGGAAACATGGTGTCGCCCTACATCATGCGCCGGATGAACAGAGAGGCGGTTCGATATCCACACCCGCGGCTTGAGAGTATTCTTAAAGGAACCCTCGGAGTAATTCTATTCCAAGAGCAAGTGCTTCAGGTCGTCTGTGAGATCGCTGGCTACTCGCCGGGTCAGGCCGAAAATCTCAGACGCGACCTGAACAAAACTCCATCTAAGAAAGCGATTGACGAAATGCAAAGCGCATTCGTCGCGTCAGCCGTGCGGAATGGCGTATCAGACAGCGACGCCAAAGAGATTTTCGGCTATGTTGCCGGGTTTGCGGGATACGGGTTCTGCAAATCTCACGCGCTCTCCTTCGCGCATCTTGTTTACCAAGCCGCTTGGCTAAAATGTTATTATCCCGATGCATTTCTCGCCGCTGTCATCAACAACCAACCGCTTGGCTTCTATCCGACCGACGTGCTCATTAACGATGCAAAACGCCGGTCCATTCAAATCTTGCCTGTAGACGTGAACCAAAGCGAGGCGCGTTGTACCGTCGAAAGTAAGGGAACGGTGCGTTTGAGCCTTACTTGCGTCAAAGGACTCAGTTCCGCCAAAGCCCAACGGGTGCAAGCGGCTCGCCGCACCGGGGAATTTGTATCCATAAAAGACTTCGTGAGGCGCACAGAACTCGATTGTGCAGCAATTGAACGACTGGTTGCCGCCGGCGCCTGTGACGGTTTCAACCTGCCTCGGCGAAATCTTCTCTGGCAACTTTGGATACTGGATCGCTGGCGCGAACACAACCTCGCAATAGAACCGGAACTGGCATCTCCAGAACTTAAGGAACTCAGCGCGTGGGAGGAACTCCAGTGGGAACGCGCTGCGCAAGATTGTTCGCCGCGCGCTCACCCCATGGAACTCCTGCGTCCGAAACTCGGCAGTTACGTATATCCGAGTGCTGAGCTAAAAATACTGAGGGACGGTGTCAGCGTGTCCGTAGCTGGCTTGGCAATATGCCTCCAGAGACCGCCGACAGCCAAAGGCGTAGCATTTCTGGTGCTGGAGGACGAGTGCGGCTTGCTGAACGTGGTCATCATGCCAAACACTTACGAGCGCTATCGCTCAGTCTTCAAACTCTCACCCTTCATGACCGTGCATGGTGTCATGCAACGCCGCGACGGAATAATCCATGTGAAAGCCCGCTCGTTTAAACGCTTGGATTGGGAGTAAATCAGAGTAGGATCAAGCGAGCGGATAGATCAAGTGACTGAATAAGGAACGCGATAGAGATCCCGGTGCGATAGAGATCCCATAGTAAGCCCCGGGCGCGCCAGCCTTTTGACAGTAGGAGCGACATCCCGGTCGCGATTTGACAGTTGTAGGGTGTGCACCGCACACCAGCCTTTAATTTTCTGTAGCTATAGAGTGTAATCAAAGGGATGAATAATGATAGCTTAACTGACTTCTGTAGGAGCGACCTCCAGGTCGCGATTCCCTGCCCCAGCGGAGATCAAGCGAATGAATAATGAGCGCGATAGAGATCCCTAATGTCAATAGAAACGAACGAACTTCGCTAACGCACTCCAGAGCAGTGCCATGTCTTTTGTTAATCAGTACGGCTGACCGCAATCAAATCCTCGGTTCCATCCCTCACCGCCCACCATCCCTCCCAATCCGTGAAATCCATCACTTCGTATAATCAGTGATTCAGACAATTCCCTTTCCCTTCCCGCCTTTCCAATCTTCCTTTTCTCCCGTGTCCTGCACTGCCCCCCTAACCACTAGTCACTGGTTACTCTCCACTGCTTTTCCCCCTTCCACTCTTCCTGTTTTCTCGCTTTCCCCCCTTCCCCACTGGTCGCCCGGCGCTGGAAATCGCCTCAATCGTCCGAGCGTGTTCGCGATGGTTCTTCTTCCGTGGTTTACGCATTCGTGGTTCGGGAAACTCATCGTTCATCTTTTCCCATAGATAGCCAATGAGCATGAGTCCCGGAATCGCGCTGAACAGTAGTAAAACGAAGACAAAGATATCAATGATAATATCCATCGGTTTCACCGCGGCAGTGGCAATAGGATCAGGGACGTTGCAGTATGAGGGAACTCATGTCGACCTGTTCCATTGAAGCGATGATGCCGACGATGAAGAACGCAATCACGGCGATTATGGTGAGGATAACGAGAATCCTTTCCATCATTCGTTGCGCCCATTAACCCGGTGGTTTAGCGCGCAGTCAATCCTATCCGACCGCTGAGAAGGGATAAGATTCCGAATTTGAAGCGTGCGATCGCGCCCTGCTCGGTTACCTCTGCGCGCGCGTAATGCGCAGGCGTCTATCTGCTATTATCTGTGGAATTGTTTGAGTAGAGGCAGGCTGCGCCCGCTTTTCGTGGCACGGGGATGCAGTGCGTTCAACGCTTTGGCGTCGTAACACGGTTGAATACCGCAATCAAAACACTCTTAAAGGTCAACCTTACCGACCGCCACCCTGCACCACCAACCCGGCGAACCGCTTAACGGCGTGCATGACGATAAATCGAACGGCTAACTGACTGGATAAGAGGCGATATTAGATCCCCAAGGGACGGGCAATGACCACGTACCAACCTAATTCCTGGCCATTACGATCGTATAAATCTTCTCCCCACCCCTGCCGTCGTTGTCGAAAGGTAAGTGAGATCATAATCTTGGTATATTGGTAGATTGATCTGGTATTCAGCCGCAACGCGATTGGTCTCGACAAGCAGCAAATATCGTCTATCCGTCTTCTCTAACGAATACTTATCATGGTCCCGATATTTACCGGTTGCCGTCTCTACATGCCCTCCATCTCTATCCGTTCTCCCGGAATGAGAAAACGTGATATTCGAAAGGAAGATGAGGCAAGTAAGAAACGCGGCTATTAAGAGCAACAACATCAAGATTCTCATCTTTCCCCTCCATAAAAAGAGGGGCAACCCATATAGGCTGCCCCATGGTTGAGGCAGTCCTACATGGCATAAACGCATTGCTCATGGTAGGATCTCCCTTTGTTTTTGTGCTGACGCAGTGTCAATGCGCCATCCCTCTCGGGACCATTGACAGAATTCGAATCAAATGATATAAAAGCAACGGGTGACGCAAGCGAGTTTCCCACTCGCGTGTCATTGCGTTGCCTATGTCGTTCCTCTGCTTGTAGGTATTCGCAGTACCTACAGGCACGAACGGCATTACATCAATCGCTGAGTCTGCCAGCAATTATAATAACGGGTGTCACGGCTCGTGTCAACTCAAAAAAATCTCCTTATTTCCTGTCAAAAGGTTGGCGGCAACTTCATTTATTAATCAGTGCGACAAACCACCATTATATCCTCGGTTTCCTCCCTCGACGTATGCTTCCGTCCCTTTCCGTGCAATCCATTGATCCGTGCAATCTGATCAAACGAATGATCAGTGAGTGCGATAGAGCTCCCATTCAGACAATCCCCTCCTTCTGCCTCCTTCCACTCTTCCCGTCTTCTCGTTTTCCCGTTTTCTCGCTTTCCTCCCTTCCCCACTGGTCACCGGCCTATGGGCACTGCTTTTCTCCACTCACCACTACTTTTCCCATACTAAAATGTTAAAATCTTCATTAACGCTTGACAAGTCCGCCAGAGCATGTTATACTGACAACCAGCATTCTTTCGCGTTGACCCAAGTGGCGTTAGACCATATTCGCGGCCGTTGACCATACGATAAGGCACATGCGCACATCGTAATCGTGATATCAACGCAAGCCGCTGTCAACTGACCACGATTCATAACGAAGCCCAATGGTGGCTAAACCTGTTGTCATTCAACAGTTAGCCATGATTGGGCTTTTTTTTTGGCAGAAGCGGCTGACCGTAAAACTCCGGTGGTTAGCGATCAGTACCGCCAAAAGGAATCATTGATACTTACCGCCGGCAACTGCCTTGAATGGAGATTTAGAATATGTGTGAATCAAGCGAAACACTCAAAATCTCACACAAAGACCATGTAGATGGAATAGTGCGCCGAGTCTACGAAGGATGGGGGACCTCGCAGGTTGTTGATGCCTGGATCGAAAAATATCCGCAGTGGGCACATCTTGGTCGCAAGGTATTTCGAGATGCCGCTCGCGTTTCTAATCCTCGTTCTAACAAATACTCAACTGAGTACCGCCAAATTTATGAGCGCACATTAGCGCACTATCGTGAAGAACGCCGCGCACTAATTGAAGCCACGGCTAGCAACGCTTCAAGCGCTATTTCGGAGATTATTGAAAGTGTGCGCTCAAAAGTTGCCAACGTCCCTATTGAAAACGCCAACGACCTGCTTCATCTCTCGCGCGTTATCAACCCCCTTAAGGACATCGTGCTCAAAACCTCGCAGGAAATAAATCATGAAAATAGTGACTCCTATACCCGAAATACTGACCGAGATGCAGTCGATGGGCTGCTCCGCTACAAAGACTTGGCTGAAGAACTCACTGAAGATGAGGAATGCTGAAGCGTTCTGTCAACTCAGAGCCCACGCCGGTTACATCTACCCCAATCTCTTCGTCGATTGCTACATCAGACGGGTTAGCTACCGCATGCTCAAGCTTAAACGTTTTCACATCGAAATCCTAAATTCCGTCAAACCCGGAGAGTACGGCAGACAGATAAACGTCCAAGCCCCGCGCGGTACCGGCAAGACAACCCTTGTCAACCGCCTAATTCCCCTATGGCGAATCTGCTACAAGCATTTCGATATCGCCATGGATAGACAGCCGGAGGAGTTTATCCTCATTGTCGGTCGCAACGAACGCATGGCGCGCCAACGCATAACCGAAATCCGCCAGGTGATTGAACAGAATCCTCTTATCCGTCGAGATTTCGGCGACCTCGTCGGTTCCCCCTGGACAAAAACCGAAACCGACACCCGCAACGGCATCGGACTGCGACCCCTCGGACGCGGCTCATCGCCCCGTGGCGCGCTCCTCGGTGATGTCCGACCCACACTCAAGCTCTGCGACGACATCGAAGACCCGAAACGCTGCCTCAATCCCACTCTGCGAGAGGAAGACAGAGAGTGGTTCATGACCGATTTCATGTACGCTGGTGATTTTGGAAATGAGCACTCCAACACCATGATAGTCGATACCGTCAAACACCCCGAATCGCTGTCGGAACACCTCCGCTCCCTGCCCGGTTGGCGGACGCTGCGCTACCAAGCCGTCAGCTATCCCAAAGACATCTACCACCCCACCGCCGAGCGCCTGTGGAAAGAGTGGGAACGTGCGTACTGTGACACAACGCTTGACGACGAAGCACGCGAAGCGCGCGCCGACGCCTACTTCCACCACCGAAAGTCCGAAATGAACGCAAACGTGCAGATGCTCTGGGAAGAAAAACTCCCCTACGTCCGCGTCCGCAAAGAAATCGTCGAGCGCGGCTACCACAGCGTGATGCGCGAACTTCAAAACGATGCGCGCGACCCGGGATTGGCGTTGTTCAAGATGGATCAAGCCGTCACCTTCTCCGTTACCGACGAAGGCTTCCGCCGCAGCGACGGGCGTGTGGTACCCTGGCACGACATCGGCGGCTTCACGGCATATCTCGACACCATGGGCGGACGCGATGCACTTGCCAACAGCTACGCCTGCGCAGTTGTTGTTGTGTGGGAGCCGCTGCCCGGCGGCGGTTCCATGAATCCCGATTCACTTTCCGGTGTGAACGGCTACATACTACTGGCATGGATTGATCGGGTAGCGTTGACGGCGCAGATGGAATACGCCATCCTTCTGGCGCAGCGAGCCGAAGCGATATTGGCGCCGGCGTATCCAAAGTCCCACTTCGTGTGCGAACAGCGCCCCGACAAAGACGGCACCATCCTGGCATCTACCAATCAGGCGTTCCGTGTGATGAAAGAGCGCCACCGCTTTGAACGCAGAATCATGTACCACGAACAGCACCAAAACAAAGAAGACCGCATCGAAACCCTTGAACCCGCGATAGCAAACGGTTGGTTGGCCTTCAACGAGCGCGACTTGCCCCCGGAACTCTGGACGCAATTCAGGCAATTTCCGTCAGCCGACCACAACGATGCACCCGACGCTGTACAAGGTGCCTGCCGCTCTCGTATAATGACTACCGCACAGCAGAGACTCAACCTAACCGCCGCCCGCCGATTGCACCGGCAAGGCGTCGTGAGATTGTAAATACTGTTGTTGTAGAATCAACCTATTTGTAGGGTGGGCACCGCCCACCATTCCCTGTAAGGTGCAATCAACCGACCGATAATTATGTAGGGTGGGCACTACCCACCATTCGGTGTAAGGTGTAATCAACCGACCGATTATTTTGTAGGGTGGGCACCGCCCACCAGCCTCTATAGGGTGCGACAAAAGGATTGGGAAATGATTGTGATAGACATCCCCAATAAGCGACCACCAAACCAACTACTGTAGGAGATCAAGCGACCGCAATAGAGATACAAAATAGACCAGATAAATACAATCTCCGCCGTTTTTCTGTGACGCTCAATGGACGCTATTTGGTGTGCCGGTCGAATGTGCAAAGTCGAGCTTAATGGGCCGGAGCAAACACCACTGTCTTCGCGTTGGCTCAATGCCCATCCCGCTAGAGCCGAGCCTTTTTGGACTTGACGGCGAGCGGGCTTTCTGATATGCTGCTCGATTGATATCAGTTTAGTAAATTGCGCCTTCGTAGATAATGCCGAGAGTTCTGCCTTTCCTTCTGAGATTGATCGCCAGTTCTGTAATTGCTGGCGCATTTTTTATACCGTCAAATGTGCGAGGGGGCGAATCCCTTTGGTTCACCAAGGTAACTGCTCAAGCCGGAATTCGTTTCAAACATAGCGACGGGCGCAACGGACAGAGATATTTTTTGGAGACGCTTGGAGCAGGTGCGGCGTGGTTCGATTACGACAGGGATGGGGACTTGGACCTTTATTTCGTGAATGGAGCCAGCTTGCCCGGGGCGGAGTTGGATCATTCCCCAACCAATTCACTCTATCGGAACAACGGAGACAAGACATTTTCGGACGTCACTGAGGAGGCAAAGGTTGGAGATGGCGCTTTCGGTTTCGGCTGTTGTGTCGGTGATTACGACAACGATGGATGGCTAGACCTGTATGTCACGAATTTTGGCGCGAATATCCTCTATCGCAATAACGGGGACGGGAGTTTTACCGATGTAACCGAGACAGCGGGGATTGGAGATGAGCGCTGGAGCAGCAGCGCGGCATTCGCCGATTATGACAAGGATGGCGACCTAGACCTGTATGTTGCAAACTACCTGGACTATCGCTTGGAAGACAACACCATCTGTCATCGAGGCGATCTCCGTGTCTACTGTCCGCCAGCGGATTTTACGGGTGTAGCCGATGCGCTTTACCGGAATAACGGTGACGGCAGTTTTTCGGATGTGACGCAGGAGTCAGGCATATTCAATTCGGAAGGAAAGGGGCTGGGTGTCGTTTGGGGAGATTACGACAACGACACTTATCCCGATGTCTTCGTTGCCAATGACACGACGGCGGACATGCTTTACCGGAATAACGGTGACGGCACATTTATGGACGTGGCGCTGTTCGTCGGCGTTGCGCTTGGCGCGAAGGGAATCCCGATGGGCGGTATGGGCACCAGTTTCGGCGACTACGACAACGATGGCCAGTTAGACATTGTCGTAACGAATTTCCAAGATGATCCGAACAGCCTTTATCATGGTGAGGGAGACGGCACGTTTTCGGACGCAAGCTATGCGAGCCGGTTGGGCGGAGTGAGTTTGCCGTATGTCGGATGGGGAGTCGATTTTGTCGATTTGGACAACGATGGACTTGTGGATCTGTTTGTCGCGAATGGGAATATATATGACAACGTGGAAAAGTTTGATCCGGGCTATACGTATCCCCAACTCAACCATATCTACAGGAATCTGGGTGATGGATCGCTGAATGAGATTTCCGGTCAGTGCGGCCCCGGGATGGACTTAATCAAAGTCAGTCGCGGCGCCGCCTTCGGAGACTATGACAATGATGGCGATATCGATATCCTTGTCACCAATTCCAATCAGACGCCCGACCTTCTTGAGAACAGGGGTACCAATCAGAACAACTGGCTGGGCTTGCGGCTCGTTGCAACGACGAGCAACGGGGATGCTATCGGCGCGCGGGCGACGGTCATTGCTCCGGGACTTGAGCCTCAACTTCGGGAGGTAAAAAGTGGATCCAGTTACCTCTGTCAAAGTGATTTGCGTTTGCATTTCGGACTGGGGAGTGCCTCTATTGTTACTCGCATCGAAATCCGATGGCCCAGCGGCTCGGAACAAACGTTTGAAGGGATAAAGCCGAATCAATATCTGGAGGTTCGGGAAGGAAAGGGGCAGCTTATTCCGATGGGATCGGGAAGTAAATGAGCCGGTGATAGAGGAGGCGTACGGTTATTCCCTCGGTTTCACCGATTCTGTGGAGATACTGGCGTGAAGAGAATGCACATGCCAATCAATGTGTATAGAAGCGTGATATCTAAAGTCAAAGGAGACGGAGTTTTATGGGGCACAGTGAAAAAATGCAGGGCAAGCGAGTTCTTGTCACTGGAGCGGGCACGGGAATTGGACGGGAAGTCGCACTGGAGTACGCGCGAGAGGGCGCCGCGGTTGTCCTTCATTACGCCCATAGTGCAGATGGCGCCGAGTCCGCCGTAACGGAGATTGAAGGTTCAGGCGGGAAGGCAATCGCTTTCAAATCCGATTTCACGGATGTCAACGACGTCATGGAGTTGGCAAAACATGCGGTCGATTTTCTTGGCGGGCTTGATGTGCTTGTTAACAACGCCGGAATCACGATGAATCTACCGTTTGAGGATGTCACGCCCGAGCAGTTCGACACGCTTTACAATGTGAACATACGCGCCCAGTTCTTTCTCACGCAAGCCGCTCTGCCGCAGTTGGTTGAGAGTCAAGGGGTTGTTATCAACCTTACATCCATTCATGCTTTTGAGGGTTTTCCGGAGCACTCGGTATATGCTGGAACCAAGGGTGCGATTGTCGCCTTCACGCGCGAACTCGCCATTGAACTGGCGGTCCAAGGTGTGCGGGTGAACGCGATTGCTCCAGGTGCCGTCGAAGTGGAGAACCACTATAAAGCGGTACCCGATTACGATCCAAAGGCAAATGGTCAAATGATTCCGTGCGGGTTTGAAGGAGTGCCATTGGACATTGCTCGGGTCGCCGTTTTCCTCGCCTCCGACGATGCACGCTATATCATCGGTCAGACGATCATCGTAGACGGAGGCACCACCTCTTGGATGCCGTTCAGCGACGGTTTCCGGCAACGCGGCGGTGACGCACGGTTCGGGAGAGGCTACGTGCCGGGATTATAGTCGCGAAACTGATTTGGAGACGGCTGACGATGCGACTGGAGCTGGTTGCTTCATTGGCAATTGCGTTAGCGGTGGGCATAGTAAACGGGGCAGAGGGAGCTTCACCGACAATGGAAGAGTTGGATGTTTCAAGAGCGTGGGTTGCAACCCACTTTGAATCTAGCGGCACCGCTCCGCCCTTTTCCTTTCGTTATGGCGGTCAGCCGATAACCGAAGCCCTCCGCGAATGGCGAACAGACAGTGTGGCGCGGGAGCTGGACGACTCACGGATTGAAAGGATTATCACCTACACCGACTCAAAAACCGGGCTTGAAGTTCAATGCATGGTTACTGAATACTGTGATTATCCCGCCGTTGAATGGGTAGTCTTCTTTGAGAACAAGGGCAGCGAGCCGACGCTAGTGATTTCGGATGTTCAAGCGGCAGATTTTTCCCTCTTATGCACTGGGATGGGAGACTTTGTTGTGCATCATGCAGATGGAAGTCACGCTGATCCGACGGATTTTCACCCTCGCGAAACAAAACTGACCCATGGGGAAGAGTTGCGCTTCGTACCCTACGGGGGTAGATCTTCGGATGGTGTGCTCCCATATTTTAATCTTGAAAAGCCCGATGGTAATGGCATGATAGCCGCGGTCGGTTGGACCGGACAGTGGGCGGCAACGTTCACACAGCAAGGTGATGCGGATGTCAAATTTCAAGCCGGTATGGAGACCACACACCTGAAATTGCACCCGGGTGAAAAAATCAGGACGCCGTCAATCTTGTTATGCTTTTGGAGCGAGAATCGAACGCACGGTCAGAATCTGTTCAGAAGCCTTCTGCTCAATCACTATTCGCCTACCTCTGATGGAACTCTAACCGATGTGCCCGTTGGCGCGTCGCCTCATGGCGAGATTGCCTTCGAATCAACCACGGAATCTAACATGATTGAAGGAATTACAAAGGTAACCTCGAACGAGCTGCCGATTGACACGTGGTGGATTGATGCAGGTTGGTATGTGTGCCCGGACGCTGCAACAGGCGGGCGGAATTGGGCGAGAGGCGTTGGAAACTGGGATGCCGATCCCGAACGTTTCCCCAACGGTATGAAGCCCGTGGCAGACGCCGCGCACCAAAACGGATTGAAGTTTCTGCTGTGGTTTGAACCGGAGCGCGCCATGCCCGGTACATGGCTATACGAAAAGCACCCGGAATGGCTGCTGGCACCGCCGGAAGACCTTCCTCCTGAGCTCCAATACGAAAAGAATGATGGATTCCATCTGTTGAACTTGGGCAACCTGGAAGCGCTGGCGTGGGCGAAAGAGACTTTTTCAGCGATGATTGGGGAGGTCGGGATTGATATCTACCGGCACGACTGCAATATCTACCCTTTGCACTATTGGCGCGATGGCGAAGCGCCGGACCGGCAGGGCATGACCGAGATTCGATACATCTTGGGGCTTTATGACTATTTTGACTCGCTTCAACGCGATCACCCGAATCTCCTCATTGACAACTGCGCAAGCGGCGGTCGTCGACTCGACTTCGAGATGTTGCGTCGGTCGGCTGCGCTGTGGCGGAGCGATCACTGCTGGGATGCAGATGTGGAACAAAGCATGACTTACGGACTGTCGCTCTGGATGCCGCTGCACGGGGTGGGTTCGATTTCGGTGGATGCGTATGATTTTCGCAGCGGTATGGGCACCAATTTTTCGGCGTCATTGAGGTATTATTCCGACCCCGCCATCTGGGAACCTGCGAAAAGACTTTTCGCCGAGTACAGGTCGATTCGTCACCTGTTTCATGGAGATTTCTACCCCCTTACACCGTACAGCGTCTCGTCGGAGACTTGGATCGCTTGGCAATTTCATCGATCCGACCTTGATGAAGGCATGGTACAAGCGTTCCGCAGGTCCGATAGCGATGTCTTCGATACCGTCTTTAATCTGCGGGGTTTGTCCCCCGAGGTGCGATACTTGGTGACGAACTTCGATGTGCCGGGAACCTCGCGGATGACCGGACAGGAACTCATGGATGAAGGGCTTTCAATCTCAATTAACCAGGCGCGGGGATCTGCGGTAATTGTCTATAAGTCCATTGATGAATGAGTGTCGAGATACCCTTTGTTCGGTGGTGTGTCCAAGTTGATTGACGCATTGAGAATGTAGACACGATTATTTCAACGTGCGGTGAGTCATGTGAGAATGATCCTGTTGACGGAATTATGCGTGAAGCAAAGCAAGAAGCCTAGCTGAGGCGCCAAGTCGGCAAGGAAAGGGGATCTCTCGCACGGTATTGACTATCGCGCTCATTATCCACTCGCTTGAATTTGCTTCGGTCGCTTGAATCCCGCCTGCGGAATAAGTAAACCGCGGTTAAGACATCAGATGCACAATCATTCAAGCGACACGTATAACTTCAATCTCATCAAAATGAAAGGAGTTCAAACCATGACAGTGACGGTATATCGACCTGTGCTTCTTTGCGTTACCTTCTTACTTGCTTATTCGACATTGATCGGTAACGGTCATGCTCAACCGTTTTTGAAGGGACTTGAGGCTATGTGGCTTTTTGATGAAGGCAAGGGAAAATCGGTCAAAGACTCCTCTGGTAATGGTCATCACGGGGAGTTCCGGGGCAGACCGGAATTCATTGAAGGAAAATTTGGCACTGCGCTGGACTTCGGCGGACCAGAAGAGGGAGATTGGATACAAATGGACGCGCCCGTCGTGGTAGACACTGTCGATTTTAGCATCGGCTTATGGATGAAGCCTGCCAAGCCCCAAAACTGCTGGGGAAATGTGATATCCAGTCGAGATCACGACGGGGGAGATGCGGGAATAGCTATCGCGGAAAGCGGTTGTCTCGACAACTGGTATAGAATTATTATTGGCGGCGTAATCAATTGGGATGGGGTTGGTAATCCCAGAAACACCGTGCGTCCAACGGCACTGGAGTGGAATCATGTTGTCTTCGTCCGCCAAGGCAGGGAGGGGATCTGGTATCTCAACGGGAAACCGGATCGCCCAAAACGGGGCGGCCTTTATATTGACTTGGGTACGGAGCGCCCAGTGGGACGATCCCGAGAGAATTTCCGAATTGCGACCGCTATATTCAATGAAGGCAGGTCCTATAGAGGAGCTCTTGACGAAGCCTTTATATTCAAAAGAGCGTTGACTCAGCTTGAAGTGACAAAGGTAATGGAGAAAGGGCTGATCGGGGCACAAGCAGTGGATGCGAAAGACAAGATTGCAACGGTCTGGGGACGGATAAAGACCTAATCTAGAGTCGCCGCGTTACTCATTTTTCACTGTCCCATCTTACTAATTTTTCCGTACTGGGCGGTGCACACCCTATAAATGTATGGAGTTAGTTTAAGACAATTAGATTCTTGCATCGGTTACAGATTTTGTGAAAACGAGAGGAGTTTGAGACATGACAACGGCGGTGAATCGATTGATGCGGCTTTGCAGCGCCTGTTTCCTAGTATGCTTGATATTGACCGGGAAAAGCCATGCTCAAGCATTTTTGCAAAAGGTTGAAGCCATTTGGCTTTTCGACGAAGGCAAGGGAGAGACCGTCAAAGATTCTTCCGGCAACGGTCATGAAGGCGAGTTTAGGGGTGAACTGCAATACGTCGAAGGAAAATTTGGCACGGCGCTGGAATTTGGCGGGCCTCAAGAAAAAGAATGGATAGAAATGGACGGTCCTGTCCCGGTGGATAGCGTTGATTTTTCCTTTGGTTGTTGGATGAAACCCCACAGTACGCAAGTTTGCCATGCAAATATTCTAAGCGGCAGAGATGAGAACAATTCACAGAACGGCTTTGAATTTGACCAAAGCCAGTGTGCGACCAACTGGTACAGGATAGTTATCGGCGGCGTTATCAATTGGGATGGAATAGGTAATCCAAGAAATACGGTGCGCCCGAAATCAGACGAATGGAATCATGTCGTCTTTGTTCGCCAAGGCAGAGAAGGGATTTGGTATATCAACGGCAAACCGGATCGCCCCAAACGCGGCAATTTTTACGTTGACTTGGGCTCGGTGCGGCCGGTGACGCCTAACAAAAATAACTTTCGCATCGGCGCCCCCATATATGACGACGGTGCCTGTTTCCGAGGTGTTCTTGACGAAGTCTTTATCTTCCGAAGAGCACTATCTCAGTTGGAGGTTTCAACAGTGATGGAAAAGGGGATTGTCGGAGCGCAGGCGGTTGACGCGCAAGGCAAGATTGCGACCGTCTGGGGACATATAAAATCCTAATCAATAGTTTTTGCGCCTGAGAATTATGCGTATCGCTCGTTCAATCTATCCGTTTAGTCGATCACTCGCTGTGCACTCGCTCGATCCCAGTTGATTGATAGAGATTTTCCCTAGCATGCGATAAGAAGTCGCGACTTGGAGATCGCTCCTACAGACCTTGGAGGTCCAACCTAGTACGTTCTATATTAAGCCAAGTTGCCACCTTTTTTTCGATAGGAGGCACGGAAACCGAGTTTTGAGGAAAAACTCGGTTTCGATTCAGGGTGTGCCATCGTACATTTGATACGAAAGGAGTTCAATCCATGTTAATGACGACAAATAAATTCGTGTGTCTTTGTTCTGCCTTTCTCATATTGTGTTTGACTTCGTCCGGAATATGCCATGCTCAAGCATTTCTAAACGATGTCGTGGGTATGTGGCTCTTTGATGAAGGCAAAGGCGACGATGTCAGAGACTCGTCCGGCAATCGACTTCACGGCGAGTTTGGGCACAAACCGGAATTCGTTGCAGGCAAATTCGGCACGGCTCTGCAATTCAGCGGAGGAGAGCAGGGGCCTTGGCTCGAAATGGATGGGCCTATCAAGATGGACAACGTTGATTTTTCTTTTGGTTGCTGGATAATACCCGGCAAGCCGCAAATTTGCTGGGCGACTGTATTGTCGGCAAAGGATCAACATAAGGCGGATGTCGGGTTCGCCTTTGAGCAGAGCAACTGTTTGAACAACTGGTACAGGCTTGTCATCGGTAACGTGTTCAATTGGAACGTGATTGGGAATCCGAGAAACACCGTCCGTCCGCAACCAGAGGAATGGAACCATGTCGCGTTTGTCCGTCAAGGAAGGGACGGGATTTGGTATCTTAACGGCGAGCCGGATCGCCCAAAGCGGGGCAATTTTTATGTTGACCTGGGGTCGAACGCACCGGTGAAGTCCTCTCGCGAGAATTTCCGAATAGGCAACACGGTGTTCGACGAGCGCCGAGGCTGGAAGGGAACCCTTGACGAAGTCTTTATCTTCAGAAGGGCGCTGAGCCAAGTTGAGGTCCAGAAAGTGATGGAGAAGGGACTCGTCGGAGCGCAGGCAGTTGACGCGAAGGACAAAATTGCAACGGTCTGGGGACGAGTAAAGTCGTAAGCTCACTGCTACAGACGACTCACAAAAGATGACGACAGCTGTTTGGCTCGCATGTTTCGTCCTTCAATGGAGGAACGCCGTTGAGGATCTCATAGATGTAGGCGTTAGCAATCGTTCATTGTGTTTCTAAGGAGTCCCCCGGAGGTGTCTGTTGCCAACCATTACCCGCCGCCTGCAGGTTCGTCGTAGGAGAGCGGAACTGTGCTCAACGGCATCTTTGTTCTCGATTGATCCTTTCAGTCGGTTGCGGCCCTTTCATTATCCATTCGCTTGATTCTTCACTATTCAGTCAGTTAATCGCCCGGTTTTTCATCGCCGTCGGAGAATGTGAATGATACAACCAATACGTCCTATGCAGCGTATTTCTGGTGCGATGGTAATAGTTGTAATGAATACGGCGCCCAACCGTATGACTATAGAAAAAGGCTGATCTGATAATGACACCATTCAAATTGACCGACAATCAACATGATTTTTTTCAGACGTTTGGTTTCCTGAGTTTCCCCGGTCTGCTGGCGGACCAAATCGATGAAATCTCTACCGCGTTTGAAGCGGTATGGGAAGAACGAGGGGGCGGACATCATGGTAAACCGCATGATGGCAAGGCGCGCTCCTGTATTGTGCCCTTTATCGATCAAAGTGCGCGACTGTGTGCGCTGCTTGATGACGTGGGAATTCATGGCATTGCCGCCAGCCTGCTTGGTGATGATTTCAATTATATGGGCAGTGACGGCAACTACTATGTGGGCGACACGGGTTGGCACTCTGACGGCTGGAATCCGGACTTCTTACACCTCAAAATCGCGTTTTACCTTGACCCCTTGACTCGCGACACAGGCGCTATAAGGGTCATCCCGGGGAGTCATCTGCCCGGTGACACCTATGCGAATTCGCTTGCCGAAAAAGCGGGTAAGAGCCAGGAATTATGGGGGACTCACGGCAAAAATGTGCCCGCTGTCGCTTTGGAAACCATGCCTGGCGATGTCGTCTGCTTCAATCACAACACAAAACATGCCGCATTCGGTGGAAGTACGCGGCGGCGAATGTTCACCATTAACCTTTGCGAACGATACCCCGAAAGCCATTTGGATATGCTTCGCGGCTACATCAGCGGACATGCACGGTACTGGATAGAACGAGTGTATGGAGAGGTTATGGTCACTACCGCGGGGCCAGAACGGATGCGCCACCTAGAGCAGGTCATGGCGAACGATGGGCACCTCGCCGAGCTCGCCCGACAGGCGACAGAAACAATGACAGAACCCTCACGCGGTTGAGCATCGCTCTATTTCGTCCAAACCGATCACTTATAATCTTAACGTAGAATCGACTCCAGTCTGACACCAAGAATGGATGCCATTGTAGTCGAATCTCCCTCACAACAGCCCTTCCCGTTAAACGGAAACATTGAGGCTAGAAGTGCGAATAGTTGTGTACTGTAAGATTCCGTTTTAGGGTTGCGGCGCCTTCGCTCCCCGCTAACTTCTCGGCACCGTCATTAACCGGATGTCATTAGACCACCCAAAACAGGATGCCGCTGTCACGTGGCGCATAATACTAATCGCCATCCTGCTAATCCCGTTAAACTCATACTGGATCATGCAGATGGAGGCGATATACTATTCCGCGCACTCGACGCTCATCGCGCTATTTTTTAACGTTGTCTTCAACGTCCTCGTGTTAATGGGGCTCAATATCCCGCTTCGCAAGGTTGCACCCAAACTGGTGTTTCGGCAAGGGGAGCTCATCACGCTGTACATTATGTTGAGCCAATCTGCAGGATTGGTCGGACACAGTATGCTGCAGATCCTTCCTCCGTCGATGGCGGCTCCATTTGGCTTGGCAACACCGGAGAATGAATGGAGCGAACTCTTTGGCCGCTATATCCCCAAGTGGCTTGCAATTACCGATCAATGGACGCTGGATGGGTACATCACCGGAGTAAAAACGGAGTCCTCGCTCTATACGGCTCGACATATTGAGGCGTGGCTCAGCCCGGTACTTATATGGTCAGGTTTTATCTGTGTGCTGATGTTCGTGATGATTTGCATTAACATCATCATTCGCAAACAGTGGGCAGATCGAGAACGATTGACATTTCCGATTGTCCAGCTCCCCTTCCATATGACCAACCCCGCCTCCAAGTTGTTCTCGAACAGGCTGTTCTTGATCAGTTTTGGCGTGGTGAGTCTAATTAGTTTGGTCAATGGACTTCACTTCTTCTTTCCCACCGTCCCCTACCTGCGCGTAAAACCGTACGATCTTGGCACCTTGTTTACGACGAAGCCGTGGAATGCACTGGGCACCACGATGCTGACATTTCGTCCGTTCATCCTCGGTCTTATCTTCCTGATTCCGTTGGATATCGCTTTCTCGTGCTGGTTCTTTTTCTTCTTTTGGAAAGCACAGATTATTCTAGGAAGCGTTATGGGATTCCGCCAGCGACCGGAATTTCCTGAGCAAAGCACCGGCGCCTACATCGCCCTTTTCGTCATCGCCTTATGGATTGGGAAGGGTCATTTGGTGCGTATAGTCAAGTCCATGTTCCATCTCGCAAAACGAGAGGGGAGGGACGATGGCGCCACAGAACCGCTAAGCTATAGGAATGCCATGTTGGGATTGGTGCTCGGATTCTCATTTCTTGTGCTATTCTGTTGGAAAGCGGGTATGACAATGTGGGCAGCCGGGATATTCTTCGCGCTGTATCTGATGACGGAGATCGGCGTCACTCGGATTCGCGCGGAGGTCGGTTCGCCCATCCACGACCTGCACTTTGCAGGACCGGAATACATCATGGTGGATACAGTGGGAACGCGCAGGATGGGCGCCGCAAATCTAACGGTTCTCTCATTCTTTTGGTTCCTCACTCGCGCACATTACAGCGATGTGATGCCTCATCAGCTTGAAGGATTCAAGTTGGCGGATCAGGCGCGAATGAATAACCGGCGAGTTCTTCTCGCCATGCTCATCGCCACGGTGCTCGGCACGGTGGTCGCTTTTTGGGCAGTCTTGGATTCGGCGTATCAGCACAGCGGCGTCATCATGACATGGGCTGGTCTGGAACCGTTCAAGCGTCTAGCCGGGTGGTTGTCGTATCCAACCTCCACCGACATGGTGGGAGTGGGATTCTTCGCGTACGGGTTGCTATTCGGCATCTTCCTTATGGTTATGCGATGGCAATTTCTGTGGTGGCCATTCCACCCGGCCGGTTACGCCGTCTCCAGTACATACCAGATGCGAGGTTTGTGGTCCATGTTTCTTTTGGGGTGGCTCATCAAGTGGCTGGTCTTGAGGCACGGCGGGTTGCGGCTACATCGCCAAGTTCTGCCCCTATTCTTTGGCATGGTTCTCGGCGAATTCGCGGTGGGCGGATTCTGGGCGCTTTTCGGGATTGTCTTCAGAACCGAGACATACGGTTTCACGGCGTGGTGGTACTAAGTGGTCAGTGAGAGGGACGCTAGTTACTTTTGGGGCGGGGTCCCGGCGCGGTTGGAACCCGTACCTATCGAATCGGAGGCGATAGAGATTTCCTCCCGGCCCGATGCGGATAAAGATAAGGGTTTTGCCACGAACAATCCCACGAACGCTAAACGAACTTCCTTAACTAATAATCCCTATGGGAAAGAAGCTCCCTCCTTCCTCAGTCGCTTAATCTCGACCATCTGGAGTAAGAAGCAAGTTGAGGTCGTAGTCTTTAGTAAGGGGTGCCGACGGATACCGGTGCACCAGTGATGCGCACGGTGCCGGTTTTGGGAACAACAAACACCCGGGCACAGTCTATTCCATGTCCCGGATGTTGCCTGGAAGCGTTCAGAGAAGGCTGCCGCTGATCAGCGTCATCAATTTTCCAAGACTTATAGGGTTTGGCGTAAACCAGATTTACATAATCCCCGCCCGTTTTGAATTGATAATACCATCCATTTCTCCCCTGGGTGCCGCTATACCCCTTTGAGGCCTGGTAGGTTGTCCCATTCTCGTAGGTTATCATCGGATCCCAATAGGTGTTGTCGTGCACTGTGCCATGCACCATGTTCACAAGGAAAAAGATTCTGTCACCCGAGTTAACGTCAACTTTGACATCGTGATATTGCCTGTCGGCGCTGTCTTTGCAATAGATCCATCCCTCTTCTGGCCAGACTTGGTCATCATTCTTCAGAATCTTAAGGTTAACCCCGTCACCGGTTCTTTGTCTTGCTTTATATAGTGCCTGGCGTTCACTAACCGGCGCGAAGATGTATTTCATCAGGAAACGTGAATCCTCGGTAACCCGTTTTGACCGTATTTCTTGGTCGAATTTACGATTCAACTCAACTTGGTCCTTCATATGCCCTTCTCCTCCGTGTTTCCTCGTGTTGTAAAGGCTGAAGTGATTTGCCATACCTAACAAGAATGCTGCACATACAATGCATGTCTCAAATCGCTTGGAACTGTTTCGGCGACTTAGAAGCGAAAATATGATAAGCAGCGCAACAATGAGGATAAGAGTCGCACTCAGGTAGTAGTATCCGCCTCTCCAAATGTCAGCCCAAGCGAGCGGATTGTGTCGCATATAGAGAAGCATTAGCATGAATACACAGAAAAAAAACGCCGTTGTTAGCATTAATACCAACGCAGTGCAATCTGTCAAGCCGCTTCTCAAATTGGCATTGGAGGAGGTGCGCGCGGGTTTTTTTATGGCGGATACAGCAATTGAGATGTATGCAGCAAGTGCAAGCCCCCAAGACAGATAATAGCCGTCCCAGATATTTCCAACGGCTAACTGAAGCTGAAGAACGGTCAACTTGAACCCGTTCCACAGACCTCTAACGTAGCCGTCGAAATCGTGAAGCAGGAAGAAACTCAACGAAGTCCAGCTCCGATCCGGAGGGTGGCCCCGAACCGCATTAATGATGTGTGGACACAACAAATAATCCCAGACGAGATAAAAGCCAAAAGCTACTGTAAAGGAAGAAGCGAAAAATAGTAGTTGCCGGAATTCCTGTCCACGGCGATGTCGTATTCCCGCGATCAGTAGACTCAACCCGATAAGCCACAATCCGATCATGACCCCCTGCTTATCCGTGACATATGAAAGAAAGGCGCCAAAACCCAGTAGCATGTAACCAATCAAATTGTGCGGCTTGGTTGGCGGTTTCAACCACTGAATAAAGCAGAGTATCCCTAGAGCGGCCCAGAATGCAGCCATGGTCTTTCCGCATCGAAAATATATGCCATGCATGACGAGCATCTGCGGTGTCAGCAGAAAAAGCATCGCTAACACCATGCATGAAATCCGCCGAAACGTGGGGAGCAGTTCTTTAGCGATGAAATAGAGCACTATCGCGGTTAGGATGGCAAAGGTGATCTGCGTAATGCTGCGAAACCCGTACGAAAAGAAGGGAATTTTGTTTAAGAGTAGCACCATTTGAGCATCAATATACTCAAAGACATAACTAAACTCCCGCGCTTGATAGTTGTCCCAGTCGGTAGGTGTTGGGTCAAAGAACTTTGCGGCTTCGCTCCAAAATCCGCCTGTTGGGTTTCCGTAGTACGCCATGAAGGTCTCGGTTTCACTATGTATCACCGGTCGCGAGTTCTTCAGAGTGGTGCACCATATTCCCGCCATGATCACAAACATCAAGGCGAATACGACACGAAGTCTATCACCGAACATCTTGCTTAACGTTGGAATTATGGTATCCATTAGGTATCGATTTGAACGTGATGATTAGAAGGTACGCTTAACGTCCGTTTGAATTGGGCTTCATCCCGCTGACATACGATGAGTCTGCAGGTGACATCGTCGCCTCACGTCGGACATTTCCGGCTTGATGAGGTTCCTATTTTCTCTATAGTAAAATCAACATTTATTTATACGCTACGATAGGTTCGGTTTCCTATCCGAACCGGAATTCTTCCAGTCCAGTAGGTGGATTAGAAGGGGACATCAATCGCACAGGATTTTCTATCGCCCTCGTTATCCACTCAGTTGATTCCTATCCAATTGCACCTACCGCAACATGTGTACATGTGAATGGAATTGACTATAGACATCGGTTCCTAGCGTGGAATAAGATTAATGGCAGTTGGCCCGCAGATGACAGACCGATGCGTGCACACGCATCGGTCATCGCTCTGGTTGCTGATAGTCACACTCTCAACTCACCACTAACCACATCGCGGGCAAGATCGGGAAATATTTCGTCGTGAATTGCGATTGGTTGGTGGAGATGAATCCTCCGGTTCTCGTCAGCTGTGTCTATCATGGTGGGGTGGAACATCCCGGCGCCGGTCGTGAGTTTATAACCTCCCGGTGAGTGCGAACTAAGATATCGACGCGCCAATTCCAAGTCATCTTGGGTCTTGGCGTGACGTGTACAGTTCATTGTAAACATCCGGCGGCGAGTTCCGCCTCCAAATGAGGCGTGGTATAAGTCGTGGTTAAAAAACACGATATCGCCAGGGTTCGTCTCAACCGCAATACTACCGGGAAACTCGGAGGGTGGGACGCCAAACAGCTCCATGGAGTTGTTCACATCAATCTTTTCCTTGCGCACTAAATGGTCGGGGCGATGTGAACCCGGAATTAGGCGCAGTGCCCCGGTGTTACGAGTAAGCGGATCGAGATAAAAAGCTGTTTTGGCGGCGAATAGTTGACCCCAACTTCCGTCAGGATGCCAGCCGGTGTCGCCGCTATAATAATTGCCGTCGCCGCTGCAATAGTTGAAATCTTCTCCCAGAACACCTCCGATAAGACCAAGAATTGACGGGTGATCCACGAGCCTACACATGTCCGGATGGTGTTCGATGGGGCCCAGAAACATGGTACGAGTCGCACCGTCATGATTTTTGCCGCCGGCGCAATTTTGAATGGACCATTCGAATCCTTGAATGATTCTGTCTGTTTCATCCTGTGAAAACAGTTGTCGAATCATCAGATAACCGAAGGTGTCGAAAAAGTCCAGCTGTTCTTGAGTCAGTTTCATTTGCGTTGTCTCCTTGGGAGGTTGAGTCCAGAGCATTTCGCATTAGATGAAGAAATATCGACGCACCTTGTTAATCGCGAAAAACTGTAGTTAGCGCGATCTGAATGCACACGGCTTTCATTATAATGCAGGCTGATTGGAATTACAACGATTTAGCGAGGCTTTTATCGTCAATTGACAACGATCTTACCATCAAACATCGCGCAAAAGGTGCGGGCGGTTGTTGGTAAGGTATTGATCGAGAATTGGCGCGTGTGTAATTTCAGAAAGGAAACACGACATGGTTAAGATTAAAGGCATTGTGCCCGTCGTACCCACCCCTTTCGACGATCACGGACGAATTGATGAAGAGGGGTTACGCAAGCTGGTTGACTTTTGCGTGGATGGCGGCGCCTGCGCCATTTGCCTACCCGCTTACGTTGGCGAGTTCTACAAACTCTCGGAGCATGAACGGTGTGAGGTGGTGCGAATCGCAGTGGAGCAGTCGTCAGGCCGCATTCCTGTGATTGGGCAAGCGAACCATCCGTCTTCGAAGGTTGCGCTGGACCTCGCACATCGCATGGAGGCATCGGGGGTTGCTATGATTAGCATGGCGGCGCCGCGCATATTCGCGTTGAGCGAGGACGACCTGTTGCGCTACTTTCGTTCCGTATCCCAATCCATTAACGCGCCGCTCTTAATCCAAGACTTCAATCCGGGCGGTGCCACCGTGGGAGCCGAGTTTGCGAAGAGACTCCATGGTGACTGCCCAAATTTCCGCTATCTCAAATTGGAAGAGCCGATGATGTCCGCCAAGGTGCAAAGTATCCTTGAAGCTACTGGCGGTGAGATTGGCGTCCTGGAGGGATGGGGCGGGCTTTACATGATGGAACTCATCCCGAGCGGAATTTGCGGTGTGATGCCCGGCGTACCGCTATTACGTGTGTTGAATGAGGTCTACTGGAAAAGCAAACAGGGAGAAAAGGAGGGTGCCTACGCTGCATATCAAAGCGTCTTGCCATTCATTGTTTTCACGTTGGAGCATCTGGAACTTTATTTGCATGTGGAAAAGCAATTGCTGAAGGCGATGGGGTTGATTGCTTCCGCTCATGTGCGTGATGCAACCATCCAGCTTGACTCCCACACCCAAGCCTATGCGGAGTGGTTAATCGGACAAGTGTTACCGTTAGTGAGGCTATAGTCTCATGCAGCAAGGCTCTTGTTGGGAATAACGATTGTTTTTCCCTGTTGTTAGGAACTAGCAGTAGTAGTGTTTAGTATGGGGTGCCCACGCACACCGGAGCACCGGTCACACGTATGGCACCGGGCTTGGCAAGGACAAATACACGTACACTATCCGATCGGGATCCCGGATGTTGCTTGGAGGAGTTTAGAAAAGGAAAGCGGCCGTTTCTCCAGGATTTGGATCGTCTATCATAAACCAGATTTCCGTATTTTTCTCCCTTTCTGTATTGGTACTGCCACCCGTTCGCCCCTTGCGTACCGCTATATCCCTTTGAAGCTTGGTAGGTAGTTCCGTCTTCATAGGTTATTGCCGGATTCCAGTACGTGCTATCAGATCTCATGCCTTGATTCATGTTTACATGGAAATAAAGTTTGTCGCCTGCTCGCACATTCACCTTGAAATCGTGATGACGCCTGTCGGCGCTGTGTTCAGAATGCGCCCAACCCTTTTCTGGCCAAATCTGATCGTCGTTCATCAATATCTTGAGGTTGACGCCATCACCGACCCTTGGTCTTGCCTTGTAAAGCGCGCCGCGCTCGCTAGCAGGTGCGAAGATATACTGCATTAGGAAGCGTGAATCCTTCGTCACTTGCTTTGACCTTATCTCTTGGTCGTATAGGAGATTCGCCTCGAGTATTTCCTTCTTGGAATCGCGCTCCCATCCGAAGCCCATAGTCTTGGGGAGGTTCAGGTAATTCGCCATGCAGATTAAGAACACGGCGCATACTATGCAGGTCTCAACTCGCTTTGAACTGTTTCGGCGACTGAGCATCGAGAACACAATCAGTAGCGCGACAATCAGAATGAGTGTCGCGCTCTGATAGTAGTAGCCGCCTCTCCAGATGTCAGGCCAAGCGAGCGGTTTATGCCGCATATAGAGAAGCATTATCATGAACACGCAGGTGAGGATTGCAGTTATCAGCATTGCTCCCGGCGCGACGCGATCCGTCAAACCTCGCCTCGAATTTTCATCGGCACCTACAGAGGTGTTGGGGGATTTCATTAAGGCAGATAAGGCCATGAGGATTAATGCAACTAATAGAAGCCCCCAAGATAAAAAATTGCCGTCCCAGAAATTTCCGAACGCCAACTGAATCTGGAGGACAGTCAACTTAAATCCGTTCCAAAGGCCTTTGATGTGTGAGGACAAATCGTGATTCAGGAAAAAACTCAGGGAGGACCAACTTCGATCGGGAGGGTATCCTCGAACGGATTCAATGATGTATGGACACAGCCCGTAATCCCAGTAGAGGTAGAAACAGAAAGCTGCGCAGAACGAAGCCGCAAAACATATGAGGTGCCGGCACGTTCGATTCTGATAACGCCGAATCCCTGCCAGGACAAGGCTCAAGCCGATCAACCACAATCCGATCATGACCCCTTGTTTGTCTGTAATAAACGACAAGAACGCGCCCAAACCCAGTAGCATGTATGCAATTACGCTTCGTTTTTTGGTAATGGGCTTCAGCCAGTGAATCAGGCAGAAAATCCAGAGGCCCGTCCAGAATGCGGCTATAGTTTTTCCGCAGCGAAAGTACTCGGCTTGCATCGCTAGCATCTGAGTCGAAAGCGGGAAGAGCATTGCCAAAACCAGACATGATGTCCGCCGAAACGTGGGAAGCAATTCTCTTGCAATGAAATACAGCACGACGCAGCTTAGAATGGCAAAGGAGATTTGAGAGACGCTGCGAAATCCGTACGAAAAGAACGGGATTTTATTTAGTAATATCACCATCCGAGCGTCAATGTACTCAAAGAGATATCCCAGCTCTCGCGCTTGGTAGTTGTCCCAGTCCGTCGGCGCCGGGTCAAAAAACTTTGCAACTTCGCTCCAGAAACTGCCGGTCGGGTAGCCGTAGAACGCTAAGAAGGTCTCTGTTTCAAAATGTATTATGGGCCGAGTAATTACTAGACCGGTGCACCATAACCCCGCCATGATGATTAACATCAAGGCAAACACAAGACCAAGCCTATCACCGTACATCTTGCTTAACTTGGGAATCATTGTGTTCCTCTATACTCTGCGCTGTTGGAAGTTGCGTTTTTTAAGAGTCGAGAAATGGAGCGTGAGTTTTGCAGATGGTAGGAGGAATCAACTGAGATCAAGTGACTGAACAGGGAACGCGATAGAAATCCCTTCCGATTCCCGACCGTCGCGATTCAGAGATCGCTCCTACAATCCTACGGCGCATAATTGCAAAAAATTAACTGATGCTGAGTATAGTAACCAATGGTGCTAGTTTGAAATTTGGAGGTAAATAGGCATAACACTCCATTTTGGCTTTGTTTTGGTGCAAAATATATCATGGTCATGAGACGATTTCCTCAATTCTACCGTTAATTTGAGTACCAGTAGTTATCAAATAACGGGAGGAAATCTAGACTCATGACCATAGAAGATTTTACCACAGAATTGTTTTGTTGTGTTGATGATAAACTCTCACAGCGCGGCAAGAATCGTAAGCATAGCCAAGCCAAACTCTATCCGTCCGAAGTGGTTACCATTGCCATGCTCTTTGCGCTCAAAGGCGTGAGCAATCGAGCCTTCTATCGCTGGATAGCAAACAATTTCAAACACGTATTCCCAAGATTACCCCATCGCACTCGATTGTTTCGCTTGTTTGAGGGGTATCGACATCTTATTGACGTGTTCATGGCAGAGCCTTCGCTCATCGGCGTAATTGACACTTACGGCATTGAATTGATTCACCCGCGTCGAGAAGGACGTTCTAAGCGTCAAATCGGACGCAAAGGTATTTCCAATCAACGATGGATTGTAGGTGGAAAACTTTGCCTGCTACACAATCACCTCGGGCTGATTGTCAATTGGGATTGCGACACTGCCAATGTATATGATGGAACTGCTTTTCAACACCTCGTTGATGGGGTCAATGACCAGATGGTTGTGTTTGCCGATGAAGGTTTTGCCAAAGCAGATTGGTTCCCTTCCAACTTGCGTCTGTGCCGACGTGGCGAGTGGAATTCTCGAATGCTGGTAGAGACGATTTTATCAATGTTGACGCTCGTTTGTCATTTTAAGAAAGTCATGCATCGTCGTTGGAGCTACTTCAAAACGCGAGTCGGCTTTACAATGGCTTTGTTTAATATCTTGGTGCAGTGGGACGGCCTGTCGATTGAAGATGATGGCTTTGTCCCTTTATCAATCGCTCAATTCAGCCTCTAAACTAGCACCATTGGTTAGTATCGGTTCGAGCTTGCCGATTAGGACGTAAGCCAAACGTCCGTTTAGGTTGGGGTATATGGCGTTAGCGCCCAATACATCTTATCATACTTCGTAAAATCGCGGGCATAGATCAGGCTTCACGGAAACGGTCCAGTCTAAACCTCTCGATCGGGTACGTGGTCGTGCCTTGCGTGGCGAGTTCGGCAAGCATCAGACCGATGAGCGTCGAAAACTTGAAGCCATGCCCGGAGAAACCGGCGCCAACAAAGATGTTTGGGTTGTGCGGGTGCGCACCGATGAGAAAGTCGAGATCGGGAGTGACGGTGTACATGCAGGTTGCGCCGCCACCGAATGAAAAATTAGCGCCGGGCATGATCGCTTCGAGCCATGCCTGCAACTGAGTTTGCTTGAGTGCGTCGAGACTTCGGTCAATCTTGTCGGGGGAGGTATACTCTCCTAGCGTGTCGTCCGCCACCTTGATTCCAGGTCCATAGTACGGGAAACCGTAAAATTGTGTGTCGAAGTCCGCGTAGACAGGTAGAAGGTCTGGTTCGTATGGAGAGGTGTGGTGAGGTTGGAAGTAAAACTTCTGTTGCCGCGTGACGCGAAGAGGGATTAAAACATCCGCTAGGATTTGCGACGTCCACGGCCCGGAAGTGAGGACGAGACGGTCGCATTTATACCGTCCCGACTCCGTTTCCAGCTCGGGACTATTCCTGTTCGGATCTATATGTAGAACGCGAACTCCCTTGTGGATCGTTGCTCCGAAGCGCAGCGCCTGTGACACGTGTGTTTGGACCGTGCGATTGGCATCCAGAAACCCCGCCCTTGGGGTGTAGCATACATCAACCCCTGCCGGAGGTTGAAGCACGGGAAACCGATTCGTCAATTGATCTGGGGACAGTAACTCAAATGGTGTTCCCGACTCATCCAAAACCCGAACATATTGGTCGAAACGCTCATTGCCCGGTTTGGCGAAGAAAATCGCGCCGTTGAGTTTCAGTAGTCGTGTTTTGGAAAGTAATTCTAACTCCCGCCACCGGGGAAGCGCAGCCTCGGCCAAAGAGGCATACAACGAATCATGATAGAACGTGCGGAACGCCCTCGAGTGCCCATGTGAACTTCCAAACGCATGGCCGACATCATACTGATCCATGCCTACCGGTTTTGCCCCTTGGCGGGCTAGGTGATAAAGAGCCGCACTGCCCATCGCCCCTAAGCCCATCACAAGTGTTTCTACATAGACCATGAAAACCGCCCTCACGATGTGGCCCTTGCTGCGGCGAACTAGTCGGAGTCAGTGCCTCTAGAATGGAGAGTACACCTTCTCAGCCGTTGTATAACCGAAAGGCCTACCTCAATACTGGCGAGAACAAGGCATGATATATAACCGAGGGTCGTGATATGAACTCACACTGCCAATGCGCCTGGTTCTTTAATCTTCCTGGCTAGTATGGATTCTGTAATTTACGGCAACTCAAGCACGTATGCAACACAGTCGCCGGAAAACACCAACGGCAGCGTTCGCAGAAAAAGCACCCGCCCCGACTTTTCCGCAGTCACTTCGGCTAGAATCGTCCCGTCCGGATGGCGGACCTTGCCAAGGATGTCTCCCTCTTCCACGTCGTCCCATAGCTGCACCGAGGGAACGAAGAGTCCCGATGTTGGGCTGAGATGCTCAATTTGCAGGTGTCCGGATTCCTCGCCAACCGTCTCAAAGCAGTATTGCGGCGCGTTTGTGGGATAGGCGCCGTCGAGAATGTTTAGATAGGCGAGAATGTTGCGAACGCCGCGCTTTGCCTTCTCCAGTTGATCGGGGCGGCATCGCCCTTCTCCCCGTAGCTCGACATAAATGGCCGGCACGTTCCGGTCCCAAGCTGCGGACGTGCTTCTGCCCGGAAGGGCAACCGTTCCCCACACCAAGTCAAGTCCGAAGGCAATTGCCGCTTCTTTTTGTCTCAGCCCCAGCTCCCCGGGCCGTATCTGGTAACCTGCAAACTCCTTTATCGCATAGCTGTTCCCACCGGCATGGAGATCTACAAACAGATCTGCCTGCCCTACAACATATTCCCTAAACCCGTGAGCAATTCGTTCGCTGGGGCTGCCGGTTGGACTTCCCGGAAAAATGCGCGCCAGGTTAAGATGATCCCACCCGCCTTCGCGCGTCCCCGCCGCAAACGCCGGTCCATTGAGAACCGGGATCCCGAAAAATGTGCCCCGCATCGTGGAAACATCCAGTTCCTCAAAGATGTCCATTATGGTGACCGGACCTTCGTATTCATCTCCATGCACGGCTCCCGTGCACAGGAGTATCTTGCCCTGACGTTCTCCCCGTGCAATAACGGCGGGGAATTTCAACTCTCCACCGTCAGGCAGGTAGTCGAGAAACAGATGAAGGCGTTGCTTTGTGCCGGGCGGCACGCTGTCAAGCCGGAATTCGCTGAGATTTATCTTCTTCGCATGACTCTGCATAGGCGAAACCTCGATATATTAGGACATTTTTTGTATTGTAGCTGCCCACTATCTACCTGTGGGATCACTATGGGACCTCTATTGTACGGGATTTCCTTTCGCCTTGGGATCTTTATCGCGCTCCTTATTCAGTCGCTTGATCCTCCGGAGTGATGCCATTCTACGAAGGAACGCTCTTTGAAAATTTGCCACAGAGCGAAAAATGAGTGTTATTTGCTGGATGAATTATGCCGACAGGAATGATGGCGTGCTCTCAAGTAACACTTTTACAAACAATCTGGTTGGTACGTCTGTCATTGTATGCCTCAAGAAATGCAAAGGACGAAAGCTATGATGACTATGGGGACCTCACGCATACGGGCGCGCCGGTCACACGTACGTTACCGTGCTTCGGAGCGACAAAAACTCGGGCACTCTCTGCTTCGAAACCCGGCCGCTGCCTGTGGGCTTTTAGCAAAGGAAAACCGTTATGTCTCCAAGTTTCATAGCGATTATCGTAAACCAAGCTCGCATAAGTCTCGCCATCCTTGTACTGATAGTGCCACCCGTTCTTTCCTTGGGTACCACTGAATCCTTGTGAGGCTTTGAAAGTCGTTTCATCATCGTAGGTTATCACCGGATCCCAGTAGGCTGTATCGAACCCCATACCTTGATGCCTGTTTACAAGGAAATAAAGTTTGTCACCCGATTTAACATCGACTTTGACATCGTGCCGTAGTCTGTCGGCGTTGTTTTCGGAATGCGCCCAACCCTCTTTTGGCCAAATCTGGTCGTCGTTATTCAAAATCTTCAAATCAATCCCACCACTGTAACTTTGTCTTGCCTTATATAACTCACGGCGATCGCTTGCCGGCACGAAGATAAATCTTATCAGAAAACTGGTGTCTTCGTTAACCTGCTTCGCCCGTATTTCTTCATCGTATGTACGATTCAAGTCGATTTGCTCCCTCATGTGCCCGTATCCCCATCCGT
>CBDDPW010000004.1:0-353868 GCA_965232535.1 Candidatus Poribacteria bacterium | reverse complement strand
CGGCTGCGGGACAGCGTGAACTGAAGGCGTATCAGGGGCTGGAGGGCGACACGGATGCCGTCGTTCAGTTCGAATATGACGGCGTTATTCCTTCCCACGGCTTGACAACTCTTTCCGACCCTTTTTCTCACCCGATTACTATACAAGCCATCGATACAGAGGGGAATTGGAATCAGGAGGATTTTACGCTTGTAGAACTTTCGCCGAGCCATATGGTTACCCTCAAAGGGCATGAGGAGCGGCTGAATGAGGTGACGTTTTCGCCTGATTTCACGACTTTCGCTTCGGCGTCGGACGATGGCACCGTCAGGCTTTGGGACGAAGAGATTCGAGAATCTATCGCCCAGCTTGAGGGGCATTCGCATTCCGTAAGAGCGGTGTCATTTTCGCCCGATGGGCGGGTGTTGGCATCAGGGTCGTGGGATGGCGCCATTAATTTGTGGAACGCGGCGACGGGCGAGAATATCGGAATGTTCCAGCACAAGCAGATATCGTTTGTGTTGTTTTCGCACGACGGCAGGACGCTTGCGTCCGGGTCGCGGGACGGCAGCATCAATTTGTGGAACTCGGAGACAGGCGAGAAGATCAGAACGCTCCGGCACCGTAAAGTTACCTGCGCGTCGTTTTCGTCGGATGGGAGGACGTTTGCCACCGGAGGATGGGACGGGACGGTCAAGTTATGGGATCTGGCGACCAAATCGACTATCGTCACGCTTGAAAGTTTTGCGGGCGGTGTGAGGTGCGTATCGTTTTCGCCGGACGGCAGTGTGCTTGCGTCCGGGGCATGGAGCGAAGGGGTCCAGTTGTGGGATGCCGCGACATATTCAACTATCGGCACACTGGATCACCGATGGATCACTTGCATGTCGTTTTCGCCCGACGGAAAAGCGCTCGCCACCGGGGGAGGCACCAAGATTGAGTTGTGGGACGTGGCGAGCGGCGAAAACCTAACGACGCTTCGGCATGCGAACAGAATTACCTCCTTATCGTTTGCCCCGGATGGGAAGCCGCTGGCATCGGGGACGGATACCGGCGCGGTTGACTTGTGGGATACGTCGGAGTGGGTTGCGTCGATGGAATTCGAGATCCGCGACCGCAACCTCCGCGCAGCGATTGCATCGGCTCTCGGGTTACCGCGGGACGCGCGGATTCGACGTTCCGACGTGGCGACGTTAACGAAGCTGGGGGCGCGAAAGGCGTTGATTAGCGATCTGACGGGGCTTGAGTGGGCGACCAATTTGAAGACGCTACTTCTCCCAAACAACTCCATATCGGACCTCTCCCCTTTGAAGGGCTTGATTCATCTGAGTTGGCTGGATCTCGGAGGGAACAGAATATCGGACATTTCGCCTCTGGCGGGGCTGACTAAACTGCGTTTCTTTTTTGCCGGCGGGAACAGAATAGCGGATCTTTCGCCCTTGTCGGATTTGACCAACCTGACGTATGTGGTTCTCGATAGTAACAGCGTCACCGATTTGTCTCCCCTAGTGGCGAATACGGGGTTGGGGCGTGAGGACGCGGTACAGGTGAAGAATAATCCTCTGAGTTATCGCACAATTCTCACGGATATTCCGAAGTTACGCGGGCGGGGACTCACAGTCGCTTTTACGAAGCGCCCTACACGAGCCGAGGACGTGAACCGCGACGGTCGGGTGGATGTCTTGGATCTGGTGCTGGTTGCGTCGGGATTGGGAAATGAGGGTCGAAATCTGGCGGCGGATGTCAACGGAGACGGGGTAGTGAACATCCAGGATTTGGTGCGGATCGCAGCCGCATTTGACGACGCCGCTGCCGCACCTCCTCTGCCTCAAGGGGCGGATTTGGCGCTGACCGCGGCGGAGATTCGGAGCTGGCTAAACGCGGCGAAAGCGATTGATGTTGAGGATGTCACCGCGGCGCGGGGGATTGAGGCGCTTGAGCGGCTGTTGGAATCCGTTGCACCCGGCGAGACTGCTCTATTGGCGAACTACCCGAACCCGTTTAACCCTGAGACGTGGCTGCCGTATCAGTTAGCCGAGGACGCAACCGTCAGTTTGACAATTTATGATGTTGCAGGGGCGCCGGTGCGTCGATTGGAGATGGGGCATCAGCGTGCGGGGTATTACACTGACCGAGGGCGTGCGGGGTATTGGGATGGGAGGAACAGCAGCGGGGAGCCGGTGCCCAGCGGGATATATTTCTGCGAGTTGGCGACGCCTTCGTTTCGAGATTTGAGGCGCATGGTGATTTTGAAGTAGGAAGCGGGGGCTAGTGGTCAGTGACCAGTAAAAGCAGTAAAGAGTAGGAAGGAGGGAAGAGAGGAAGGATGGAAGAGGAGAAAAAAGGAGGATTGGGAGATGGGGGAGGGTGGTGATTGTCTGAATCACAGATTACGCGGATTACACGGATTTCACAGATGAAAGTCGCTTAACGGCGCTGGTCGTTGAAAATGACGAAGGACGGGGAAGGGAGGAAGAATTGAAGGATGGAAGAGGGGAAATCGGGAAGACGAGAGGACGGGTAAGGGAAAAACGGATGTGCGATGGTCGACGGGGGAAGGCGGGGGAAGGAAGGTGATTGTCTGAATGGGAACTCTATGGGAACTCTATCAAGATCTACTATCGCCTTCCTTATCCAGTCAGTTGATCAGTCATTATTCATTCGCTTGATCTCGTTTGATCGCACCTACCGTGTAGGTTTATCTAGAGTCGAGGTAAACGGTTAGCTAATAGCGCAGTAAGGAGATGTTTATGAACATAATTCGGTTAATTGCCATCGGTTTTATAATTGGTGTCGCGTCCGGAAGCGTCAGCCACGCCGCCGGGGGCGAAATCAAGCTGGTCGGAGCCGAGGAGGGAATACGCAATAGAGGCCGTCTGCCCGCCGAGATTGTGGGAGATGTCGTCATTGTCGGCAGGCATAATGTGGACCACGACAGGCATCCGGGCGCCGGCAGAATCTACACTCTGAACCGGGACAAGTGGGAACTGACTGCGGAACTTGTCGCTCACGACCGAAAACCGAATACGGGGCAGGCGGGGTTCGGGTACGATGTGTCAATCAGCGCGCCGCCGGGACGCAGAAACGCGGACTATGCCATTATCGGAGCGCCGGGCGATGACGGAGCCGCAGAAAACGCCGGGGCAGCCTACATTTACGCCTTCAACTCACCTCACTGGCAACAGGAGGTGAAACTTACGGCTGCCGACGCCGCGAAGGGAGACGCTTTCGGGAATGTGGTCTCGATTGACGGCACTACCGCTGTGGTTGGCGCGCCCAAGGACGATGATACCGGCAGCAATTCCGGGGCGGTTTACCTCTTCGTACGCGATGCGAACGGATGGAAACAGCACGCCAAACTCGTCCCCAAGGATTCGGCGAAATTGGATGTATTCGGCGAGGCGGTCGACATCCAAGCAGGTACACTTATTGTCGGCGCGCCCGGACACACACATGGCGGCGTAAGATTCGCAGGCGCTGTTTTTGTCTTCGTCCGCGATGGCAATACCTGGAAGGAACATGCCAAACTTACGGCTGACGATGCGGGCGCAGGTGACCAGTTCGGCATTTCTGTTGACATTGGAGACGACACAATTATCGTAGGATCCAAGAAGAACGATCCCGACGGCATAAGAGACGCCGGCGCCGCATATATTTTTCAGCGCGACGGAAACATTTGGAAACAGGGGGCAAAGCTAACTGCGCCAAAGAAGCGAAAAGGCGATCACTTCGGAACAGGCGTCGCCACGAGCAGGAATATCGCGATCGTTGGCGCACCGCTCAGCGAAGAGGGCGGATTCAGTGCGGGCGCCGCGTATTCTTTCGTGAATGCTGACGGCGTTTGGAACAATGGCGCAACGGTTGTGCCCGAGGTAGCACATCCAAACCTCTTTTACGGCTCCGCGATCGCCATAAGCGGCGACACTGTCATTGTCACCAGCTGCGACGGACCGGAAAAGGGCGTTGGAGTCGGTAACGGCATCGTGGCGTATGTTTATAGCGGCGCAGAGCACTTTAACACGCCGCCGTTCGCCGTCGAGCCGTTTGGTTTGAAGGTGACAACCCTGGCGCATCTCAAACGGACGGCGCTCCACCAAAACTTTCCCAATCCGTTCAACCCGGAAACTTGGTTGCCGTATCAACTGGCGGCGGAAGCGCCGGTGAGGTTCAGCATCTATAACATCCATGGCCACCTGATGCGGGAGTTGGATTTGGGGACACAAGCGGCGGGTGATTACCTGACCCGAGAAGCGGCGGCATATTGGGATGGCAGGGATCAGGTCGGCGAGACTGTTTCCAGCGGCATGTATTTCTTTACGCTTCAGGCTGGGGCGTTTCAAGCCACGCGACGGATGCTGATTTTGAAGTAGTATTGATTGGAAGGGTGGAAGATTGGAAGGGTGGAAGGGCGGAGCGCAGATTGGCGTGTAAAGGGGAAGCGAGGACGGAATCACTGACTCGGTGGGCATTACCTTCAGAAGAATGGTGGGCAGTGCCCACCCTACAAATGTACAGCGCTGAACTGGAAGGACGGAATATTGGAAGCGGACTTGAATGGAGATGGAGTTGCCAATGTGTTTGACCTTGTGTTTGTGGCGAACCAGTTCTGAATCACGGATTAAGGGATCTCTATCGGTTAAAGGGACGGTTGATCGATTTCAAATAGGTTTGACAGATGGACATTTCCGCATTGCACGCGCAAGCGGCACGATTGGAACGAGAGCTTCGGGAGATCAGGGATCGCATCGCGCAAGCCGAGCATGGCCCGGCGGCGGTCGCCGACGATCTGGCTCGTAACCGGAGTTACGCCTTCAGCGCCGAGGCTTTATCGATTGACGAGGTGGTGGAGGGGTGCGCCGATTCGCTTGATCGATACGGGTTCTGCGTCATCGAGAACGTCATACCGAGCGGCGAGGTGGACGCCATCCGAGAGGAGGTCGAGGCGGCGCGGTTGAAAATCGACCAAAACCATCGCGCGTTGCAGGAGCTGCTCGGCGGGAAATCGTTAAAATCGTTGAAGATTGGCGCGAATGAGGAGGCGTTGCTCAAGGATCCGGCGACCGCGGACAAGGTGGAGTTGAGACCGGCGCGTCGGGTCGGGCACCCTCCGAAAGTTCCCAACGATATTGTGTGGATGCCCCGCTACGCTCGACATTTGGCGAATCCTTTTGTTACGGGAGTGGCGCGCCGCGTCTTGGACGACCACCTACGGATTGCGCAACTGCACCTGCGTATCCTCGACTGCGACAAGCCGGACGGAACGCCGGGCGGTTTTGGCGCGGTTCACCGGCGGGGCAGATCCGACACGCGCGAATGGCACACCGATTGGCCGCACGACACGACGGCTTATGGGAGGGGCGACCCCGGCAGAAACATCGGGTGCGTCCGCCAGCCGTTTCCGGATGTGGCGATGTGTTTGGTGATGATATGGTATCTGACGGATGTGGACGAGGACTCGGGAGGAACGTGGGTGGTTCCCGGCTCGCACAAGGACACGCGCAACCCTCGCGGACCGTCAGACGGTATCACATGCACGGCGCCGATTCCCGGTGAAATTCAGATTACGGCTGCGGCGGGCTCCCTCTATATTCAGGATTCGCGCAGTTGGCACGCTTCGCCGATGCACAACACGAGCGATCGCGATCGGATTGCGGTGGTGAACCGCTGGTGCCCGTGGTGGCTTGCCGTCGATGACTATGCCCCGCACGGGCTAAACAACACGGTGTGTCAACCGTTGTCGCGCTCGGAATATCTTGCATTGCCGACCGAATTGCAGCCGCTGATGCGGCATCTGTGCCCTGAGGAACAGGACACGGTGCAGCAACCGATACTGGATCGGGCTATGGAGGCTGACGTGTGGGCGCGGCGCGCGTTCAAGCGGCTGGAGGAGGATCCGGATAGCTTATCGGATGCGAACGCGCATATTCGGGTGCGGGTAGCGCCGTCCAAAAGGCGGGATTGAGATTTCGTTCACTTGACGGACAGCCGTGTAGGTTGGGCAGAGCAATCAAGCGACTGGAAAAGATCAACCGAACGGATAGTGAGGGAGCAACTGAGTGGACAGCGAGTAAGACTTACTATTGCCTTCCCTGTTCGGTCAGTTGATCGATAGAGATCCACAGGTCACTGCATCTCCCCCGCCACAAACACCAAATCAAACACATTCACCACCCCATCCCCGTTTACATCGATTCCCTCTTTACCCCTTCCGAACCCCTGCGCCACAATTGTCTGAATCACTGATTTTCACGGATTAACGGATTTCACAGATTAACTTCGACCAATCTGTGACGTTTTCGATGCAACTTGTATCGTCTGATTAATTAGCGGTCGGGTTGCTAAAGAACCAATCTCTTGAATTTCAAACTCTTCCCTCCGAAATTAATCAATAATCCCACTTGCAGCCGATAGGCTTTCAGGAAGTTCAGCATCTGGGCGGTGTGCACATCCTCCAATACAGCAATAGCCTTCAATTCCACCAAGACTTTTCCTTCAACAACGAAATCTGCTCTGCGAGTCCCAATAGGCTCCGGACACTCTTTGTAAAAAATATCTTGCTCGACTTCACGTGCAAATGTTAAACCCGCCCGTGCCAATTCAAGCGCAAGTGCTCGCTGATAAATCACCTCTTGGAACCCGTTACCCAAAAACTGATGCACCTCTAACGCAGCCCCAATAATCTTCTCGGTTATCTTTCCGTGCTTCAGCTGACCATTCATTTCTTACCCTCCGTGCGGATGCGTTGGCTTGTGAATCTCAAAATCATCGTGGATTGAAAAAATGTCCGCCTTTAATCCGTGAAATCTGTGTAATCCGCGTAATCCGTGATTCAGAACTGATTCGCCACCATCACCAAATCGAACACGTTAACCACGCCGTCCCCGTTCACATCGCCGCCGGCGCCCCCCGTTCCGATCGCCTGAGCGACCAGTGTGAGATCAATTATATTCACCACACCGTCCCCGTTCACATCCGCCGGGTTCTCGGGCTTGACGCGCAAGTATATTTCCCCATCAAGGTTAGGCAGCGTATGTTCCTTACCCTCCACACGGCTTGAAACTCCCACAACGTCTTCATGGAGGCGAACGACCTGTGCCACGCCGCTGTGGTTGTAGACAGCCCAACCGTTCGTGAATTCTCGGATATAAAGCCCCTCTGTCTCTTGATAAAGTTGCTCCGTCTCCCCCACCGGCTGTCCCAGATCGGCGTCCCAGAAATCATACCAGTAGTGCCAGTGCCCATGCACACCCTCCCACATGTCCGTCTCAAAGAGAATGTAACCGTCCGAAAAGGTGAGGCCGAGCGTGGTGACAGCGCGCATCCAGCGTAAATTGGCGGGGCTATCAAGAGGTTCATCGGGATATGCCCTACCTTCAAGTGCATTTACTCGGGGTTTTCGGAGATTCTTCTCTGCCCACGACAGAGTGTTCTCCAACACCGTGAACCCTTCCGATGGATTGTCCAACTTGCCAGGTATTCCCGATTCCATAAAAAGTCCGTTAATATAAGCGCCTGTTGCGGGGGCTATGTGTTGATTTGTGTTCCCCACGATTAAGAAGTCGTCGCGTGTATTGGCGCGGATTCCCTTTACAATTTCGACCAGACCGTCTCCCTCTGCTGGCGAGTAGCGAAATGCGCCCCAGAAATCAAGCAGGATGCCGTCATACAATCCGCAGTTTGCTATGGCGACCGCTTTTTGGATAATGTCCCGCTGTACAACGGGATGGGTCAGATCTACCAGCGCTCCGCCCTCCTCGGCATTGATGTTTCCGTCGGCGTCCCGCCTCCAATACGGGGAATCTGGCGGGTACATGTCCATGTCGGGATCAAGCCATCCGAATCCGCCAAGATAAATCATGTTGGGATTTTTTTCAAACAGCACATCCATGCTGTCCGGTTCTTTCGCTCCCCACAGTTCCCACGTGTTCTCCTTCCGTCGGAACTTGTGACCCCATTGTAAGCAACACCAGTAGAGATCGTGCTGTGCCATCTGTTCATAATCGCTGAGATGCGGTTGATTGAGCACCGGGCTCCAACCCACGCCGCCCCACGCAGCAAATACCGACGGAAAACTGCGATTTTCCAATCGTGGTTGAAGCGGACGCGGCGGTTCGTCGCACAGTTGATAATCACCGTATTTGAAATGGGTTAAGGACAATCCGTCAAGCGGCGTGTGGTCAAAGATAAGATTGTGATGAATTTCCAAATATTCTAAGCGAGACAAATTAGCGAGCGGCGTAACATCCGTAATTCTATTGCCAGCTAGCCAGAGTTTTTCGAGGTTAACTAAATCCGCGAGCGGAGTGATATCCGCGATGCGGCACGAGTTCGCATGAAAAATTCGAAGATGTGTTAGATTGCTTAGTGCGGTAATATCCGAGACCGGTGTCACCCACATATACAAAGTTTCCAACTTCGTTAGACCGGAAATGGGACGAAGGTCTGTTATGGGATTGGACGCTATCGACAGCCAGGTGAGGGTTGTGGCGAACTCCAAACCGGCCAGGTTCTCAATTCCCCGATCTATCAGATCAAGACGGGTAAGTTGCAGCATAGCATCCACGCTGAGCGGTTTGCCGCGTGACAATTCAAGTGTTTCGCGCACCGCGGCACGGAGGTTGGGGTCGGGTATCTCAACAACCTGCGCAAACGCAACACTGCACAGGACAACTTGAAGCAATAGAACAATGGTGATTTTCTGTCGGAAATCCATCAACTTCTCTTCTTCAATCACGGGCATTCATATAGAACCAATCGGTTCCTCTGTTAAGGAGATGATTCTACCACATCTCCCTATTCCCATCTATGCAAAACCAGGGTTGATGCAGGGCAAACGCATCTAATTATAGAGGATGTCTCAAAGTGGCAGAACGTGTTGGGTTTCACTCAAATTTTGGCATATTCAGACAAAGTGGGCACTCGCTTGAGGGATTTTCTATCGCGCTCATTATCCATTCGCTTGATCCTCTAAGATTAGCAATTATTAACGGATTCCCGTTCAACCCAACCTACGTCTCGAGATTACAATCGCGGGACGGTACGGGGGCCGTCCCGTACAACTGATGATATAGATTGACCAGCAGGCGTAAAGTGGTTAAAATGGGATTCGGTCAGTATCAGTCCAAAAAGCGTCAGGTTCCACCCCCGATCTCTTCACAGCGGACTTCGTCCGCGCATACCGGACGACCTATGCCACGACCGAATATCATCCTCTTCCATGCCGAAAGTTGGGATGGCCGCATGCTCGGATGCGCCGGGCATCCGGCGCTCCGCCGCGCCACGCCGAACATCGACCGCCTCGCGGAGTCCGGCGCCTTCTTCGAGAACGCCTACTGCTCCCACTCCATCTGCTGCCCGTCCCGCGCGAATATGTGGTCCGGGCGGTACACGCACCATTGCGAGAGTTGGAACAACTACAAGGGGCTTGAGCCGGGGATGTGGTCGCTGCTCGGCGAACTCCCCAAAACGCATGCCCTCAAGAATTTCGGGAAGCTGGATTACCTGTCGGGCGGTCACTCCCAATCCGCTCGGCTCGGGGCGTGGCTGGCTACCAGCGGAGTCAACAAACCGAATTTCGACAAGGACAAATCGCAGTGTTTCAGCGTGGATCCGAGCGACGATCCACGCTGCCATGAGCGCGATTGGAAGTACGTCGACGGGGCAGTGGATTTCATGAAGGAGCATCGGGAGCAGCCGTTTTTCCTGTGTATCAGCACGGGGCTTGCCCACGCGCCGTTCCGAACGAACCGTTATTGGCTTGATCGGATCCCGGAGGAGGCATTGGCATTTCACGGAAATCGGTCTCGCGCCTGGTCGGACACATCAACTTGCGGGGGTTTACGGCGCATGCTTAGAAATTGAAGCGGTTATTTATCCGGGCAGTGCAACGGAGTGCCGGTTAGTGTTACTGTGCGGGGACGATGACGAGAAAGGGGCGACCATCGTCTATGACGCAACACGGGGGACCATTTCTCTCAACGGAGCGAGCGAGGCGCTGGTTTTGACGGATGGCGAGTTGCTGAGGCTGCGCGTGTTTGTTGACCGTTCGTTGGTGGAGGTGATCGCGAATCGGCGCGTTTGTTTGAGTGCATGGTCGTATCCCCGTTTGAACGAGTCGGGATTTGTGAGGTTGTCGACTGTCGGCGGGAGTGCCGTAGTGAAGTGGGTTGATGTGTGGCAGATGCGGGTAATCAAGGAGTAACGGGAATCTGGGGGCGGATCGTTTGAAGTTGGGTTTCACTCCGTTCAACCCAACCTACTAGATGAGATTGAGAGTCAGAAGAGGGTACGAATGAGAGTAACGGATTTTGTGTTGGATGGTACGCTGCGGTCGGACGGTTCCTCGATTCGCGAGGTGGGGCCGAATCATTTCAAATTGACGCTGGGGCGCGTGCCTCAGCCCACGATGCCTACGGCGGAACTTCCGGCAGACGTCCGCAAGCATTATCCGGGACGGCAGGAGGGTTGGGCGAACTGGGTGCGATTCGAGATTGCCCGAAACGCCAAAGGCAACGCTCTCCGGCTGGATGTCGAATTCGAGGCGCCGGAAGAGTGGGGCAGGTTTCGTTCGCCAAAGGAAGGGGGCGTGCCGTATCCTTTCACAAGTTACGACCCCTGCTGGTCTTATGACGGTGAGGAGTGGCGGTATATCTCGTGGGAGGATGACTTCGTTCCGGGACGTTCGGGCACGCTCATATTTCCACGATTTGAGGGAGACAGGGTGCTTGTCTGCACGCAACTTCCGATGATGGTCGATGATGCGGAGGCGCTGCTTGCGGAGTGGAAGGAACACCCGCATGCGGAGGTGCATGTTCTCGGGGAGTCGCTCGGGGGGCGGAAACTGCATCGCGTGACGGTCGCTGATCCGCAGGGAAGCGTGCCCGTCTCACGCCGCTGGGTTCATCATGCCGCCAATCAGCACGCCGGCGAAGGGGTGTCGCAGTGGTACGTTGCCGGGATGGTGAAGTGGTTCCTGAGCGACGAGGCGGCGGAGGCTCGGTCGCGGACGATTGGGCATTTTACGCTCATGATGAATCCCGACGGCGTCGACAACGGGTGGTGCCGCGTCAATGCGCAGGGGATTGATTCGAACAGAAATTTTCGGGTGGAGGGATCTGATCCGGCGCTCCAGCCGCATGAGGCGTTCATCTTTCAACGGGATTTGGAGTCGCTCGTGCGTTCCGATGCTCCGGTGACGACGAGTTGGGCGATGCATTCCTCGCCATCCGCAAAGTTGTCGCCGATGCTTGTGGGTCGGGGGCCGGAGCTGCGGGGCGTGTTGGAACCTGACGAGGCTTTTGGGGCGTTGTTGAAGGAGCATGATCCGATGGGCTTGATTAACGACTATCGCGAGCATCATAGGGGCGTGACGCCGGAATGTTTCTGGGATGGGGGGCCGCACCATGCGTGGGGCATCACCACGTTTCTGGTTGAGGGAGGCGGCAAGGGGATGAACAAGCCGCGGGCTATCGAGGCTGGAGGGATTCTGATGCGGACGATTACGGAGTATTATGCCGGCGAGCGGGATAGTGCGTGATAGAGTTCCCATATAAACCCCGGAGCATCAGAAACGGTGGGCGGTCCCCACCCTACAACTTATGTGGGCGCTCACGGAGTATTACGCCGGCGAGCGGGTTGATGCGTGATAGAGTTCCCATATCAACACCGGAATAGCAGAAACGGTGGGCAGTGCCCACCCTACAACTGGCATTTAATGTGAACGGTAGGAGCGATCTCCGAATCGCGACAATCCCCAAATGACCGACTAGCGATCAAGCGAAAGGAAAGTGACAGCAAAAGAGATGAATTGGAGGTTTTGGAGGTATGAAATGGGAGTCGGTGTTCTTGCTTTGCAAATTGTTGTGGGGATTCTACTGATTTTCTCGGTGTGCGGTGTTCATGCCGATGTCATAAAACCGGCGCTGCTGGACATCGAGGTTAGCGATGGCGCCTCGTTGCAAGAGGCAATGGATATGCATGAACACGCGATTCTGCGCATCAGCGAGCCGACGACGTTCCACTGTTCCGTTCTCGAATCCGTTGTTCACGGCGAGGTGTCGCGGCACGCGCTGCTGATTCCCCCTCACGTCGAGCTTAATCTGAACGGCAGCACGCTGGTGCTCGATCTTCGTTCCAATTCGCACGGTGTCAGACTTTCCAGCCATTCAACTATTCGGAACGGAACGATCCGGGTCGTGCACAGTGAGGGGAAGGGATCGCAGGCGATTTGGCATTCGGCGATCAGCGTGGGCGCACCGTACGACGACGGCGGCACGCCCGAAAAGCCGAGCTATTTCTCAAGAGTGACGAACTGGACGATTGAGGATATCACCATCGATCAGCAGGTGGCAGCGTCGGCAATCCAACTAATGTCGGAGGCGTGTTTCGGCGTGATACGACGGGTTCGGATTCTTGATTCGCCGAAGGCGTTGATGGGCATCGGATTGGACTGGGGGAGCGTCGGAAAGATGACCACCGCGGACGACCAAATCCCTCGTATGCGGGAGCTGTGGGAAAAGGGCGAAATCTATAGCACGCATCCGCACGATATCCTGATTGAGGATATCCAAATCGGGCATCTCACGCGGAATGTTGACGGCAACGACGCCGGAGTTCGCTGCTCGGCATGTTATAATATTCGTATCCGGAACGTGCGGGTGGCGTCGGCGGCGACTGCCGTGGCAATTTTCGGCGGCGACTGCGGATTTGAGTTTGCCCCGGTCGCGCTGCGACCGCTGGCTCACACCGGATACGAGATTATCGAAGTGACGATTGACACCGCGTATCGCTACGGGATTGTGTTGAACGGGTTGGCGGACAACGTGTATCGGTCAAGCGAGAATCACGGGTATGAAACGCTGATTGACACGGCGCGTCCCGGCTTGAATCGCGTGGCGGTGAGAAATTGCCGGCTGAACGGCGGAGGTACACCGAAGAATCAAGGGATATTCATCACTGCGGTGACGGATGCTCAGGTGTGGGATGTCGTGGTGGAGGGGTTCGGGATGGGCGCTCGAATCAAGAATTGGGTGAACGGGCTGCGTTTTGTGAATTGCGATCTGGAGCGGAACGATGAGCCGTACACGATTCTCAGCGTAATTGAAGCGCCGAGGAATTTGGTGTTTGAGTGATGGTGGTGTTGGGGAGTCTCTCGTGTTAAGGGGTTGGGAATGCAGATCGGGGTTTTTCTACGGTGCCAACAGCGAATAGTGTTGGTTTTCACTCGGATTTCTTTCGCATGAGATCGGTACCGCCATTGGACTACTATCGCAGTCGCTATCCGCTCCATTGATCCTGTTCAGTCGCGTGATCTCCGGTAGGTGTTGGGTTTCACGATGTTCAACCCAACCTACGGACTTAGCGAGTAAACCACTAAAACGCTACTCCTTTGTCTTGTCGCCGTTTAGAGAAGGCGGGGGTTCGGCAAAGGGTATTCCCTGCTTCCTTGCATCCTCTTGCCGGTGGTACCAGTCTGCCCAAACCTGATAAGCTTCAGCTTTACCTTCAACTTTACCTTCAGCTCTACCTTGTGCTTCGCTCGCGGCTTTAATTTTCTCAATATCGGTTTTGAATCTATTTGTCAAATACATGATAATGTCCCATATTTGAATAAACGCGATGACGGTGACTGCTTCAAAAACACTAAACGCGGCCAGATGCGGAACGAGAAATGACAGTTTCGCGTTGAGGGTTTTGGCGGCGGCACCAAACTCATGATACGTTACCCATATCGTATATCCCAAGAAGATGAACGAGTACAACTTTAAGGTCGGATTCGCCCACTTACGGGGGATGCCGATCAAGGGCACAATCTCGGCATCCCTATCGTCATCAATTCGAGTGTTAACCATTAAACGTGTCTTAGACAGATATAGTTGAGTGCCCTAGCTTTTTTACAACGGGGTCATCCCAGGTAAATCACCAGTTCCAAAATCTTACTCAAGATAGGAACAAGCTGTCAATAGTAAATCGCTCATGTTAAGAATCCGTGCAGTAGAAACCTAAGATGGCGGTGGGTCAGGTTTCCTAGCCCGACCGTAATTCGCTTATCGGGGCAAGGGGATCTCTATCGCCTTAGGATTTCTATCGCGCTCATTATCCATTCGCTTGATCTCCTACAGGTATGTGCTGCTGGATTTGTCAATCCAGCAGGAGCGGCTAGGGCGGATTTCGAAGGCATGGGATGAATTTGATTTTTGCGAATCGCGATTCGGAGATCGCTCCTACACACCCGTTTTGACTCGGTTGATTCCTTCCTGCATTGATGGTATCCAATTCGTCTGTCCAACTTAGACTAAGAACCGTCCTCCTCGTCGCGCTGTTGATTCCGCTCAACGCCGTATTCCAGATGCAGCCGGGCTTGGCGCACATGTCAATGATCTCGCTGCTCTATAATGCGGTGACGATTCTCTTCCTCCTTGCAGCGTTCAGCCGTCTCATCGAAAAATTCCTACCGAAACTTGCGCTTTCCCGCGCCGAACTGCTCTCGCTCTACGTTGCGGTCTCGCTGTCGACGGCGATCGGCGGGCACATGTGCGTGCAGATCATGATTTCCGTCATCAGCTACGCCTTTGCGTTCGCGACGCCGGAGAACGACTAGGCAGGCACTGTTCTGGAACTATATACCGGAGTGGGTGTCGGTCAGAGATAAGGGGGCGCTTGATAATCTGTATCGGTGGGACTCAACGCTGTACCTTGAGCGGCACATCAGGGCGTGGCTGCCGCCGATGTTCGTGTGGGGTTGTTTTCTGTTTGCCCTGTTTTCGGTAATGCTGGCTATCAACTTCATTCTACGGAAACAGTGGACAGAAAATGAGAGGCTGAGCTATCCGCTGATTCAGTTGCCGCTTGCGATGACGAGCGGGCGTCAGCGATTCTTCCGGAGCAGGGCGATGTGGATCGGTTTTGGCGCCGCCGCCTTTATTGATCTGCTCAACGGGTTCAATCATCTCTTTCCGCAGTTCCCGCGTATCGGTCTTACACGGTCGAGGGAAAACGACCTCGCGGACCTGTTTACCATTCACCCTTGGGATGCGATCGACTGGCTCCCGGTGGGGGGCTACCCGTTTGCCGTCGGCTTGGCGTTCTTTATCCCGTTGGACTTGTCGTTCTCGGTCTGGGTGTTTTACCTGTATTGGAAACTGCAACGGGTACTGGGGGACGCGCTCGGCTTGCCGCATGGATTTCCGTACGCCTCGGAGCAGTCGTTCGGGGCTTACGCCGGAATCGGGGTAATGGGGCTCTGGGCAGCAAGGAGGCATTTGGTTCAAGTCGCCAGAACGTGCTTGGGGGTTGGTCCGCGCGTCGACGATACCGGTGAACCGCTGTCGTACCGCGGGACGGTTATCTGGCTGCTGCTGAGTTTGGCGTTCCTGTTCGCGTTCTGTCATCGGGCGGGGATGTCGCTTTGGGTGGTTGCGGTGTTCTTCGGGCTGTATTACATGCTGGCTATCGGGATTACGCGGGTGCGGGCGGAGCTCGGTTCGCCGGTGCACGATCAGCACTTCGCGGGCGCGGATGGGATGACGTATGCCTTTGCGGGCGCCAAACCGCTTGGCACGGGTAATATGACGATGCTGTCTTACTTCTATTTTTTTTAATCGGGCATACGACTGTCTGTTGATGCCGCACCAGCTTGAGGGATTGAAGATTGCCGAGCGGGCAGGTATCCGGTATCGACAGTTCGGGGGCGTGATGGTGTTTGCCATGGTTCTGGGTATCGTTGCGTCGATCTGGGCGTATCTGCATTTCGCGTATCAGGGAGAGATTAACACCGGCTGGGCGGGCGAGGAGGCGTTCCAGCGGCTTGAGGGCTGGCTGACGCATCCGTCGGAAACGGATGTGCCGGTTATTGCGGCTGTTGGTGCAGGGTTTCTGGTGTCCATCGCGCTGACGCTGATGCGGGGACAATTTCTTTGGATGCCGCTTCACGCGGCGGGTTATGCGGTCACGACGACGTGGACGATGAACTTTTTCTGGTTTTCTATCTTTGTCAGCTTTGTGTTGAAATGGGTGATTGTGAAGCATGGCGGGCTTAGGAGTTTTCGGAGGGCAGCGCCGTTTTTTCTGGGGCTGGTGCTCGGCGAATTTGTGGTCACGACGTTTTGGGGGCTGTTCGGGATAGTGACGGGGCAGTCGACGTATATTACGATTGATATGTAGAAAATGCAGTGGTCAGTGGCTAGTGGTCAGTGACCTGTGACCAGCAGAGGCGGCTGCGAGTAGATAGTGGGAGCGGAGGAAAGGGGGGTAAAGCAGAAAACGGAAGAACGAGTGAGCGAGAAGACGGGGAAGCGGTGACTGGCGGATTTCTATCGCGCCCCACGGACTGTTTTTTCTTGACATGCAGTGTTCGTTTTCTTATGGTATTCAGTTAAACCCACCTTATTTTGATGCGATAGGAAAGTCATTAGAGCAGGCTACAATTCGTTTTAGAGGAGTTGTGTTTTGGCGAATCCATTCTTCAATCAACCTATTCTTAACTCGCCCTACGGGAACCCGAGCCGTCACTGGGAGCTTGATGAAACGCTCTGCCAACCTACCTATCGGACTAAACGAAAGACTCTTGAAAACATGCCCGAGAAAAGGGACAATTCGGACGGGAATCGGGTTACACTACATAGGCATTAGCTGCTACGAGGAGAGGATCTTGATGGACATTACGCTGAGTGCTGATGAAAATCTAATAGAAGCAGCCCGTCGACGTGCTGTGGCAGAGCAAACGACATTGAACGAGCAATTTCAATTATGGCTCAAAAACTACGTTCGAGGCGAACAGCAGGCCGCGGAAGCCATGAGAGTCATTCGTGAATTGCAAAGCAGTATATTCACCAATGGTCGAAAATTTTCCCGGGAAGAGATGAATGAGCGTTGAGAACTTTCTCGATACCAATGTCTTCGTTTACTTGTTTGATGAAACCGATGACAACAAACGCGAGATAGCGGAGCGTCTAGTTCACGGGGGACTGAGGAACAACGCCAGCTGCATTAGTTTTCAAGTTGTCCAGGAGACCATTCACGTTATTACCCGGAAGTTGAATGCCTCACCGGAGAAAGCTAGACAAATGTTGGAGCATGTTTTGCTTCCTCTTTTGGCGTGTTAACCCAACCTCGACACTTTACCGGCGTTGTCTCAATTTACAAACCCGTTACGGACTTAGTTTCTACGATAGCCTGATTGTCGCTGCCGCGATTGATGCGGACTGTAAAACTCTCTTCAGCGAAGACATGCAGCATGGGCAGAAGATTGAAGGTGTAACCATTACAAACCCTTTCCAGATATGACTTGGGATTTCCGCGTTGACCATCCATATAGAATCTTACGGTAACAGCAGCTTCCGCATCTTCGCCGAATGCATCGATGCGAATTGGACTACGAAAGTCTACGAGGACAAAGCTGGAAGTCAAGTTCAACAAATCGATTGAAGAACTCATCACTAGACCAGAAATGTGTAGCGCTCGCCTTCCGTTCGTTTGATCCCACCAAAGGCGGGTGCGCCGTGCGTACCCTACAGCAAGCTTCACTCCTCACTCTCCACGCCCCTCCACACAATGTTCTTGACTTTTGTCCAAAGCGTCGCTATGATGTTTAATGATATTCTGGCGCATTTTGACAAAGGGAAGGGTTACCGATCTCCAGCCAATCGGCACGTCTGAAATACCGCCGCTCGCCATTCCACTATACATCGTTCGACCAACGCCTTATACCATGCAAGGGGTTCGTGTATGAAAATCAATGATTCGCATATGCAGAAGCAGTTTACGAATGACGGATTTTGTGTCTTCAGAAGCCTTCTTGAGCCGGATCTAATCGATAGGTTGAGGCGGATCACCGATGAGGTGCTCTCCCAGCAGGAGGAGGCGCATTTCGAGCAGCAACGCGCTCCCGGCAGCATGGTGATGATTGATTGGGAAATGGCGTACCGGTACGACGTTTTCGCCGAACTCATCACCCACCCCAAATTGCTGAAGGGGTTGGCTCAACTGGGGTTCGCGCAGCCGAAGTTCGGGCATGGCAGAATCATCAGCAAACCGCCGCAAAGCCCGCGGCTGTTCTGGCATGAGGATGGCAGGTTCTGGGACGATCCGGTCAGCTATACGCCGCAGCCTATCCAGTGTTTTCTGATGTACTATCTCGTGGACACCACACCCGAGAACGGCTGCTTGCGGGTGATTCCGGGGTCGCACTTGAAACGCCACGCGCTGCATGACCAAGTACCGGAGCGGCACACCGAGAAACTGTCGAGCTACGCCGACCCGGAGCACGTCGCGTTCCAGCATGCGGAGGGGGAGATTGACGTGCCGCTAAAGGCGGGGGACGCGGTGATGGGTTACGGCACGCTGTTTCACTCCGCCCATGCCAACCGGACGGACCAGCGCCGAACCGGGCTTACGATGTGGTACTACCCCGATTTTGTCGACCTACCCGAGCACACCCAAGCCACGGTGGTGTCATTGGAAACCGGAACCCAAACCAAGAGCCGTTCACCTGGACGGATGCAGCGACTGATGGAGCCGCTCAGGATGGTGTACGAGGGCGATGCGGAACCCATCCCCCAGCAGTGGACACCGGGGGTGGATTTGAAGTGACCGTTGTGCTCGCCATCCGTAGGAGCGATCTCCGAATCGCGACCTGTTGGGAATCGGAATCGCCCTCCCTATCCGGTCGGCTAATCCCCACCTACCGGGTTCGGGTGCATGGTATAATCTATCCATAAGTTAGCACTCTCCCATTTCATAGGAGAAATTCATGCCTAATGACAAGCGACCGAATATTCTGCTGATTCTGAACGATGACATGGGTTATTCCGACCTCGGCTGCTACGGCGGCGAGGTGCGCACGCCGAATCTTGACAGGCTGGCGGACGGCGGACTGCGATTTACGCAGTTCTACAACACGGCGCGTTGCTGTCCGTCGCGCGCATCGCTGTTGACGGGGCTGCACCCGCACCAAACCGGCGTTGGACACATGATGGGTGACGATGGATTGGAGGGTTATCGCGGGAGTTTGAATCGCCGGTGCGTGACGATTGCAGAGGCGCTCGGCGCGACAGGTTACCGGACCTATATGAGCGGGAAGTGGCACATTTCGCGTCACCAACAACCCGAGGGCCCCAAACACAGTTGGCCGCGCCAGCGAGGTTTTGACCGGTATTTCGGTCTCCGCGGCGGCGGCGCGAATTACTGGCAGCCGCATACACTCACGCGGGACAACGACCATGTTTCGCACGACGAACTCCCGGACGACTTCTTCCTGACCGATGCGATTAGCGATGAAGCATCGAGTTTCATCCGAGACCATCACGCGAAATCGCCCGACGACCCCTTCTTCACGTATGTCGCTTACACGTCGCCGCATTGGCCGCTGCATGCGCATGAGGAGGATATCGCGCGTTATGAGGGTCGGTTCTCCGCCGGCTGGGATGCGCTGCGCGAGGAACGCCTGCAGCGCATGCGGGAGATGGGCATCTTGCAGGATTGCTGGGAATTAAGCGATCGGGATCCGTCACAGCCACCTTGGGGAGACGCGCAACACAAGGAGTGGAATCAGCGGCGGATGGAGGTTTACGCGGCGCAGATTGACCGCATGGATCAGGGGATTGGACGGATCATCAGCACGTTGAAAGCCACCGGTCAACTGGATAACACGCTGATTCTCTTCTTGGCGGATAACGGCGGGTGTGCCGAAGAGTTGGGCCCCGCTCTACGTGTCAAACGAGATCGTACCGTTGCACCGCCGCTGACACGCGATGGGACGCCGGTCAGCAGGGGGAACGACCCGACCATCATGCCGGGACCGGAAACGACGTATCAAAGCTACGGCGTGCCCTGGGCGAACCTGTCAAATACGCCGTTCCGCGAATACAAGCATTGGGTGCATGAGGGCGGCATCAGCACACCGTTCATCGCGCATTGGCCCAAGCGCATCACGGACGCGGGCGAATTTCGGCATCAGCCGGGGCAGTTGACGGACGTGATGGCGACCTGTCTGGAGATCGCCGGCGCGGCGTATCCCGAAGAAAATGACGGGAATCCGGTTTATCCACTGGAGGGTACGAGTTTGGTGCCGGTCTTCGATAACCGGGACAACGGCAAAGGCGTGCTGTATTGGGAGCACGAGGGGAACAGAGCGGTACGGCGGGAGAATTGGAAGCTGACCATAAAGTATCCGGGGGATTGGGAGTTGTACGATATGGACGCGGACCGCACGGAGTTGGAGGATTTAAGCGGGAAGTGTCCGGACATCGTCGAAGAGTTGAGCGGGTTGCACCGCGATTGGGCGGACCGGTGTCACGTGCAGCCGTGGAGGGATATTTTGGATTCCCGCAAAAAGGGGTAGTACGGGTTGTTAAAGAGTGGCATAGAAAATTGGGAGAGGTAATGCCTACCCTACAAGGACTAAACTTTACCTAGGTTTATTCGGTCGTAGGATTACCACCAGCTTATGCAGAGGCTGGAGCAATATATTGAGGGAATTCTCACAGAGTCATTGTGGAATTTTATTTTACAATGTCGTTCGACGACAAGCAATATAGTAAACTTGCTCCGTTGAGCCTATCTCAGCGCACAGATTTGGCCCGTGCAGCGATTGAGTTCTTCTATCCGGGAAATTATGAAGAAAAGTGTACAATTCTGGGTAAGGTACCAGATCGAAACGTCATTCGTCCGCTAGCGGGTACAGATTTTATAACATACTTAGAAAAGAAAGATGTTCTAAAAGACGCTTGGGCATATTGGCATCAAATTAGTAGCCTGTTAGGGAAGATGGTGTCGACGGACATTCTAGTCGCTTTGGAGAACAGTCGCGACCACAATTTGGCGATCCCCGGGTCATACTATTTCCTAAAACATTTGACTTCCTTGCAGAAATCCGGCGTCTTTTGGCTTGCCCCCGCGCTAGGTCCTGATTTTCTATTCCACTTGGTTGCACCGGCAATTGCTCAAATCACCGGCACTAACAATAAGGGAGACAGCGCAGCAGGAACCGGGATAGCCTTCCACCCGCACTATATTCTTACTTGTGGTCACGTGGTTCGTGACATGGATGTGGATCGGCAACAAGCTTTTCAAGATTCTGAATGCACTATTGTGGAGGAATTCGTACATCAGCAAGTTGACGTAGCAGTCATACAAATAGATCGTCCCTTGAAACCTGTGAGTGGGCTTGCTTTTTTGTCGCCGGTTATTGCGCAGTCCGTCTTCACACTTGGTTACCCCAAGATACCGTGTACACGAGCACCCGCCCTCACGATGCAGCCTGGATCGGTTACGAGTGAGTCGGTTACGACGTTTAAAGGAGACGACCTATTCTTGTATTCTGCAATTTCACGGCCCGGAAACAGTGGAGGCCCGATTGTATCAAGTGAGGGATATATCGTGGGTATTTCATCAAAAGATTATCTTACAGGGATGATCCCTCCAAGGATGACACGTTTTCACCTCACTACGCGGGAATCCCTTCTCACGAAATCGCGAAGGCGGTTGACGACCTTGGAATTGGTGCCAAGATTCCGTTTGAACGCTTTGAGTGACATGTCTAGCGAGATACTTTAAAGGAATAGAAAATTTTACCATCAACAACCACGGGGCGGAAAATCAAACGTTATAAGAGCAAATATTGCTGAAGACTTGAATGAGAAGAGGAGCCTTGCGATGAAAACGCACGGGAACACCAAGGCGACGAAGGCGCGAATTTCGACACTCCCAAATGTTAGGATTTCTACCGAGAATTTCGGTCCCATTGTGAACGGAAGCGTCGACTTGAGGCCGCTGACGGTGTTCGTTGGTCCAAGCAACACGGGCAAAACCTATCTCGCCACGCTCGTCTACGCGCTTCACAGAATTCTCCCCGACTGTTCACTGCTTCCCGTTATGTATCAGCATCTTCATCGTTTTGTGCAGGACCTGCGAGACACCAAAACGTTTGATGCGGATTCTTACACGTGGAAAACGGAACTTCACGATATGGTCAAAAAACTTGAGACCAAGGGGCGGGGATTCATGTTCACGGACTTGCCCGAACTCGTGCGCGAGCGGTGGCAGATTGTTCTCACTGATAGTGAGGTGTTGGGAGAAAGTCTAGCAACTGAACTGGGGCGCTGTTTTGGTCTTCAGTCCGTTTCAGACTTGGTGCGACTGTCAACGAATTCAAACAGTGCTCGGCTTTCATTGAATGTCCGTGAAGAATGTCAGCCTTTCTGGAATTTCAACATAAATATCTCAAAATCGGACATCACTACAGGTGGACAAATTCAGAATATGCTCCTTCTCCATGATGGAAAAGCTGTCGCTGCAGATAAGAGATATTTCAGAGTTCGAGATTTGATCGAGAAGTCGGTTGATGTATTCTTCGAGCAACTATTGTACTCCGCTGCTTCGAATATCGAACGCCGTCCGACGCATTACCTTCCTGCAGCCCGGAGCGGTATCATGCTAAGCCATCGCGTCATTTCAAGTTCCTTGATGGCAAACGCAACTCGTGCAGGGATGGATCCATTTCCGGAGATTCCGACGTTTTCAGGTATGGTAGCAGATTTCCTGCAACAACTTATCCTTTACGAAGAAGAACGCACACCCGACAATCTCATGAAAAACTTTGCCGATGTGCTTGAACGTAATGTTCTTGACGGGCAAATACGGGTCAACAGAGCTTCAGCGGGCGGATATCCGGACTTCATATATCAACCACGGAAAACGAAGAAAACTATTCGCTTGGCTCGTGCGTCGTCGATGGTTACCGAACTTGCTCCGATCGTATTGTTTCTCCGAGGTGTCATTGCCCGCGGCGACATGCTCATCATTGACGAACCAGAAGCTCACCTGCATCCCCAGATGCAGGTCGAGTTTACGCGCTTTCTTGCATCCGTAGTTCGTTCAGGCGTCCGTATCATTCTGACAACACACAGCGAATGGGTGCTAGAGGAGTTAGCTAATCTTGTACAAGCCTCGGAACTTAGCGAATCCGAGAGGATTGCGATTAACGGAAATGATATCGCACTTAAGGAAGACGAGGTGGGGGCATGGCTGTTTCGGTCCAAGAACCGCCCCAAGGGTTCGGTTGTGGAGGAAATTCCACTGAATCGGGAATCGGGAACCTTTGCTGCAGGCTACGACAGAGTTGCTGCGGATGTTTATAACCGGTGGGTTGAGATATCAAGTCAGGCGGATGAGGACGAGAGCAAATGAGCAGGCTCTCAAATGCCGTCCGCGCTAGAGTCTCGGAGGAGTGTCTAACGACAAGGTGTCAAAAAGAAGGGTGCAAAGTAAGTCTTCCAAGCAGTGGGAGGTTTCCGGATAGACAGCGTCCTTACTCTGTCATTGACATGGACCATTCCGAATCTCCTGTTCCACAAGATGGGCAACGCTGCGATTTCCTTTTCATCGGAGAATGCAAAAGCCAAGACTGGATTGTGCCTTTGGAATTGAAGAGAGGCCAACCAACTGTGAGCGAGATTGTGCCGCAACTTCGGGCCGGCGCGTCAATTGCCGAAGAAATCGTACCCAGTGGTGAAAAACCTAAATTGCGGCCGGTTGCAGCCTACGGCGGCGAGCTAAAGAAGCATCAATGGAACCTTTTTAAAGACAAGGCAAATAGGGTTAAATTTCGCAATCAGCGAGAAGGTGTTCGCCTCATCCGCTGCGGTGCGAGTGTAGAACAGGCGCTTAAGTCCCCATAAGAGCCTGTTTGAATAACAGATAGCAAAGGCATTTTTCGGCATTTAGAGGGAAGTCTTTCGTGTTTTGTTGTTTCCACGTGAGACACCTTTCGCCCCTCCGGGGTTTTGGTGTGAGGTAGCTTCGCATTTCTATATGCCTGTCGTGCCGCTGGCGCTTTCAAAGGCTAGAGGGCGGTGCATACCCTACAGTAGTTGCGAGTTGCGGAGGATAAGGAGGAAAGACGGGGATTTGAGGTTTGAAGATTTTATTTGGGGCGGAGGTTGATGTGGAGAACAGACATCTTGTGCTAGACACGCGCGTTACGGAGAGGGCGCGGAATGCGAGGCTGGTGGTTACGCCAGCGAAGAAGGATTCGCGCAACCCGCTCTTTGGCGAGGATAAGCCGTGGGAGCAACGGTTCGATAATCTCTACCCCAATGTGATGTATGACCGGCAGGAGGGGTTGTACAAATGCTGGTACAGCCCGTTCATCTCCGATCTTCCCGCCAAGGGCATCGGTTTGGCGGAGCGGCAGCGGCGGGAGTACCATCCTCCGAAAGGACGGGAGATGGGGTTGTGCTACGCCACGTCCGAGGACGGCATCGTGTGGGATAAGCCTAAACTCGGGCTCGTCGAATTTGAGGGGAATACGAGGAACAACCTCGTCATCCGCACCGTGCACGGCTCGGGCGTTCTGAAGGAGGATCGGGAGAACGATCCGGCGAAGCGCTACAAGATTCTCACCTCGTGCGGGCGGAAGGGGTTGGGCGTCTCGTTTTCGCCGGATGGGGTGAGTTGGGAGCCGCCTACGTTGTGTCCGACGATAAATCCCTATCGGGTTGACGGCACGCATTACAATGTCCTATGGGTCGAGGAGTTGGGCGAGTATGTCGGGTTCACGCGGATGCGCGACCCGTGCGACGATGGTCCCAAAGAGGTGATGGAGCGGCATGGCGCGTGGCCGCCGCGGCAGGTGGGACGGACCACAAGCAAGGATTTTCTGAATTGGACGCAAGCCACGCCGGTCATGCAGGGAGTGGACGAGAACTTGCAGATATACTCCATGCCCGTTTTCCGTCATGGGAACGTCTATCTCGGGCTGCCGGTTATTCACAACCAACGGACGGATAGGGCGTGGACGGAGTTGGCGTGGAGCCCGGACACGATTGACTGGCGTTTCGTGTGCCCGGGATCGCCGCTCATTCCGAACAGCGAGGAGGTGGGAACGTACGACTGGGGTTGCGCCTATTCGTCCGCACACCCGATCAATCTGAAAGGCGAGATTCGTCTCTACTACGGCGCGAGCAACTGGACGCATTTCGGTTGGCGCGACGGATTTCTCTGCTTGGCACGGCTGCACCCGGACGGGTTCGCGGGATACGAGCAGATCTCCGCTAAGACGCCCGCGGTTGTCACAACGAAGCCGTTGGCTATCACGGGAAGGGAGCTGCACCTGAGCGCGGATGTCTACGGCGTCGGATCGGTGCAGGTGCGCCTGCTGAATAAAGCCGATGAATCGGTGGTTGCGGAAAGCGAGCCGATAGGCGAGACCGTTACCGATGGCGTAGTCGACTGGCGGAATGAGTTTTCGCTCGGTTCGGTCAATGACGAAAATCTACGCATTGAGTTCAACATAAACGGTGCCAAGTTGTATTCGTTCGGCTTTGATTTGAGAACGTAAAGCGAGTTCCGATATTTAAGTTATTATCGTGAAAGAAAATTAAACCGAGTATCACTTCATTTTGACAACAGACGAAACAACCGTAACGGAGGTATCAGATGCGAAACTACACCGTATGCAAAATTGCCATGTTTGGCATGGCGTTTAACCTTATCCTATCATTCTCGGCGGTGCACGCTCAAGGGCTCCCCGATCCTGTGCTCGACTTTGACGCCCTAAAAACCGATCAGAAAGGCGGTGACAAAGCTTGGAGAAATGCGGGCGCGGCTGGCGGCGAAGTGGAAAGGACGGGAAACCCGAAACTGGAAGAGGGTCGTATCGAGATTCCAGCTATCAAATTTAAACAAGATACCAAATGGTATACAGCGGAAAAATCCGGTTCGACGTTCAGCATTAACGCACCGGGGGCTGATACCCCGGTCGTCAACCTTGAGGACTTTACGATGGGGCTGCTGCTGAGGATTAACGGCGGCTTAATTCGAGAGGAACACCATCTGGTCGGGCTGCAGGCGAATCCGAGAGAACAGGTCCAAAACGTGCGGATATGGCTGGACGATAACGGCGGGGGGTTCAAAAACGTTAGCATTGCGCAGGGCGCTATCGGAGCGCGCGCCGATCTTCGCGTCGGTCAGACACAGATGACGTTCGATCAAGGCAAGTGGCACTGGGCGCATCTGGTGTTCAGAAGCGGGGATAGCCTCACCGGTTACATCAACGGCGAGAAGGTTTCCGAGAGCCGGACGACAGTAAAGTGGAACAAAAAGCATGATATGTCCCTGCACGCCATCTTCTCTCATAGCCGGCCGGAAGCACATCGAACGTGCAATTGTTCAATTTCTGTCTACCGAGTGTATGATCGGGCGTTAAGCGACGCTGAAATTGAGCAAGATGTGCACGGTTCATTCGCGGTTGATCCGACGGGGAAACTAGCGACCACCTGGAGTAAGTTGAAGCGTAGGTTTTAGTGCTGTTTCTCTGATATTCAAGTGTATTGATGTGCAGCTTGATCGTGCGACTAATCAAGCGTTGGGATTCGCTTGAATTACTTAGGTTTTCGGATAGAATGAAATATCGGGGACCCTTCTTTCTGAGGACGATTTCTTTCGGATTAGGGTCTCTATCGCCACGGGATTACTATCGCACTCGCTATCTGTTCGCTTCCTTGATCGTTCAATCTAACCCCAGACTTGTATGGCACTCCTCTGGAGTGCAAGATACGTTCGCTGTTCTGCTACAGACATTGCACTCCTCCGGAGTGCAGGGCATGACTTTCATTTTATTACAGACGGACGCGAACGGGAGAAAATTTTGCCGCGCTTCAATGGGGATTTCTGTCGCTCTAGGATTTCTATCGCGCGCGTTATTCAGGATCCCTATCGCATTCGCTATTCACTCATTTGATCTTGCTTGATTTATTCGTTCGGTTGATTCTACAGGATTGGGTGAGCAAGAAACGGAGTTTTGAAGAAAAGCTCGGTTTCGAGACGCATGATTCGCTCAAAATGACTTTTCAAATAGACTCTTGAGCGGAACTAGGAGGTCCAACACTCTTGATTGGCGTGGATGAAGCGGGGATCCGGTTAGCGGAAGAGGGCTACTGTGTGTTGGAAGGGCTATTGGATCCGGCAGAAGCGGATCGACTCGCCGATTTGTCGCGGCCCTGGATGAAGGAACCGGACCCAAATTTCTATCATCTGGGAGGCGCACTCAACGACGTGCCTCAGCTCGCGCCGCTGTGTATCCACCCGACCATCCTCGAGATTACAGAACAAGAACTCGGCGAAGGGTTTATACTTGCCAATAACGTGGATGTGACACTGACCGAACCCGGCGCGCCGGGGCAGCCATTGCATGCTGACGTTCCGTTGTCTTGGATGCCTCAGCCGTGGCCCGCGTTTCCCACCGCATTGCAGGTGTTCTGGATGCTCACCGATTACACGCCGGACAACGGATCAACGGTGGTCGTGCCGTTCAGTCACCACTCGCGGCGGCCTCCGACGCGATCCAGCTATCCGCAGGAAGTCCCGATACTCGGACGAAAAGGCTCCGTATTCCTCATGCGCCCCGGAGTCTGGCACCGACGCGGCGAGAATACCAGCCGGGACCAGCATCGAGGTACGGTCAATGTCTTCTACCTCCCGCGCTACATCCACCGTCCCAAAGAAACGTGGCCCCTGGTGAAGCAAAGCGTGTATGAACGATTGCCGGCACGTTTGCAGGAGATGACGAGTTCGAGTTGATATAGACCATCGCGGAAATACTGCTGATGGATACCCCAAGCGATGATTAAACAATTGAACGAGGCGATCAACCTCTGTAGGAACGACACCCATGTCGCGACATCAAGATTGTTGGTTTTCGCTGTGCTCAACCGAACCTACGAACAATAATTCGCATCGCCTTCATAACGTCATTCAACTCGCCGCGAAGCGGGGCAAGATGCCCCGCCTACCAAGAAGGGAGCGGTATAATTGATACATTATATACACTGATATTCAAGCGAACTGGTACAATTTGAAATGCGAAAGATTTATCCTAAACAAGGAGTTTTATTTGATGTCGATTAACGAGAGTATGCTGCTGCTTGACGAAGCGCTGATTGACGCGGAGAGCGGCATTCAACGAGAGGTTCATCCCGGAACCAAGAGCGGTATTCTCATGGAGCCGGACAGGGACAAGCCGTGGGAGTATTGCGGGCCGGGAATGAGCAAACGCATCCACCTTTACGGCACGACGCTCTACGATGACCTCATGGGCAAATACCGAATGTGGTATTTCGCTCGAATGGGACCGCACTGGCGCGAGGAGGCGGGCAACTATCAGATTCCGGGCTTGTATGTGCCGCGCACGGACGAGAAACCGTACAACTGCAACGGCGTGACTCAGGACAAATACGGACGAACCTTTGTGGACAACGATCGCGGCGACCTGACCTGCTATGCGGAGAGCGATGACGGAATCAACTGGGTCAAACCGAATCTCGGCATTTTCACGTTTAACGGAAGCCCCGACAACAACATCATCTGGGACCTTCACGGCGCCTCGGTGTTCATCGACCGTGAGGAAGCGGATCCGAACAAGCGATACAAAGCTATCGGGTTCTGCCGGCGTTACCGCAACATCTTTCTCATTACGTCGCCGGACGGCATCCACTGGGACGACAAGGACAACATCGAGCCCGTCTCGGATCGCGGGAACGAGGGCACGTTCAACGTGATTTGGGATGCCAGTAGCCAACTATTTCGGGCGTATTCGATTATGCGGTTCGATGACGTAGACAAGCGCCGCGTCATCTGCTACACCGAAAGTCCCTCGCTTGAGGGGCCATGGAAGGACTCGGTGCCCATGCTGGAACCGACGCACTGGGACGACGAGGTTGGCCGCCGCAAATACGGCGCACTGCGCGCCGAGTTCCATAATCTGTCCGGTTTTCGGTATCATAACCTGTATCTCGGATTGGTGGGCGCCTTGTATGTGACGGCGGAGCAGATTTCCGGACAGAGGAATCAGGTGCCATGCGACGGACCGATCGATTCGCAGGTTGTGTACAGCCGCGACGGGATAAATTGGGCGCACGCCGACCGTGAGCGGACAGCAGTCATCCCGCGCGGGGAGGGTGACGCCTTTGACCGCGGCATGATTATCGGAACCGCCAAGGAACCGATAATCGATGGGGACGAGGTTCACTGGTACTACACCGGCTGCGAACACACGCACGGCGAGACCGATATGGAAAAGCGGGTGAAGCGATTGGCGCGCGCCACGTGGAAACGGCACCGGTTTGTCGCGTTGAGCGCTCAAGATGAGGGAATGGTCACTACCAAGGCGCTGTCTCTGCCCGACGATGCGGCGGGTTTGGAGGTGAATGCGGATGCAGACGGCGGACAGGTGCGGGTAGAACTTTGTGGAGCGGACGGACGGGTTTTGGACGGGTTTTCTCGGGAGGATTGTCAGCCGTTGAACGGCGATGCGTTGCGGTGGCAGGTCAAATGGAGAGCCGGGGATATTTCAAGAATCGAGGGAAATGTGAAACTTCGGTTCCTGCTGGATCGGAGCAAGTTGTACAGTTTCGCATTTCTCGGTCGGTAGACGAGGAGTTCCATTTGATGGATAATAACGAGAGTATGCTGCTGCTTGACGAAGCACTGATCGACGACGAAAGCGGCATCCAACGAGAAGTGCAGCCCGGGAAGAAAATCGATTTCGTCATGGAGCCCGACAGGGATAAACCGTGGGAGTATTGCGGCTCCGGGATGAGCAAATGCGTTTGCTTGTACGGCACGACGCTTTACGACGATCTGACAGGAAAATACCGGATGTGGTATGCCGGTCGAATGGGACCGCACTGGCGCTTTGAGGGCGGAAATTATCAGATTCCGGGCTTGTATGTGCCGCGCAGGGACGAGAAACCGTACAACTGCCACGGCGTGACCCACGACAAGTACGGACGCGCCTTTGTGGACAACGACCGCGGCGACCTGACGTGCTACGCGGAGAGCGACGACGGAATCAACTGGGTCAAACCGAATCTCGGCGTTCTTACGTTTGACGGAAGCCCCGATAACAACATTGTCTGGGACCTTCACGGGGCCTCGGTGTTTATCGACCGCGAGGAGGCGGATCCGAACAAGAGATACAAAGCCATCGGCTTTTGCCGTCGCTACCGCAACATTTTCGTGATAACGTCGCCGGACGGCATTCACTGGGACGACAAGCACAACCTTGAGCCCGCCGCGATTCGTGAGAACGAGGGCACGTTCAACGTGATTTGGGATCCCCACAGCCGGGTATTCCGTGCGTATTCGATTGTCCGGTTCGATGACAGAGACAAGCGCCGCGTCATCTGCTACACCGAAAGTCCCTCGCTTGAGGGGCCATGGAAGGACTCGGTGCCCATGCTGGAGCCGACGCACTGGGACGATGAGATCGGGCGCCGCAAATACGGCGCTCTGAGTGCGAAATTTCACAACATGTCCGCGTTTCGGTACCAAAACCTGTATCTCGGTTTGGTGGGCGCTTTGTACGTGACTGCGGAACAGATTCCGGGCGAGAAGAACCAGATGCCGTGTAATGGACCGATTGATTCTCAGATCGTGTACAGCCGCGACGGTATAAATTGGGCGCACGCCGACCGGGATCGGACGCCGGCGATTCCCCGCGGCGCCGGGGAGGCGTTCGACAGCGGCATGATCGCCGGAACCGCGAAGGAGCCAATAATCGATGGAGACGACGTTCACTGGTATTACACCGGTTGTGATTACACGCACGGTGAAGCTGATTTAGACATTAAGATGACCCGCGTGGGGCGCGCCACGTGGAAACGACACCGGTTCGTCGCGCTGAGCGCTCCAGACGACGGTGTGGTCACGACTAAAGCGGTGCCTCTTCCGGACGATGCGGATGGTCTGGAGGTGAACGCGGATGCCCGGGGCGGGCAGGTGCAAGTCGAACTTTGCGGGGCGGACGGACGTGTATTGGACGGTTTCTCCCGGGAGGATTGTCTTCCGATGAGAAGTGATGAGCAGCGGCGGCGGATCGGATGGAAAACCGCCGACATTTCAACAATCCATGGGGATGTGAAAGTGCGGTTCCTGCTGAATCGGAGTAAATTATACAGTTTCACGTTTCGTGGGAGATGATTCCATTCCGCTATATTTTAGTGCGTTAATAGCGTCAATTGGCCCTTTTCGATGCGGGACAAGATGTCCCGCCTACGGATTATGGGATGCCGGTCAACGGTTTGTATAGATGTTTTCACAATGGCATGATTGGAAAGCATCGTACGCAATATAATTCAAACGAAACGGCATAAACGAGGAGTTAGAAAATGGAAGACAAGCATCACACTGGTTCGCAGCCGGGGTACACACAGGCGGGGAAGATAGATCTCTCCGGGAAGGTGGCGTTGGTTACGGGCGGGGGACGCGGCATCGGCGCCACGATTTCGCTGGTGCTGGCGCAGGCGGGCGCAGATATCGCCATCAACCATAGCAAAAGCCCGGAGGAGTCGGAACGGATTCAGGGCAAGGTTGAGGCTATGGGTCGGCGTGCCGTTGTCATTGGCGCGGATGTCGGGTATAGCGCACAGTGCAAGGCGTTGGCTCAAGGCGCAAACGAGGCGTTCGGGAGGGTGGATATCTTGGTGAACAACGCCGGGATGGGTCAGCCGAACAAGATTGTTGATACGTCCGACGAGGAATGGGACCGCGTGATGAATGTCAATGCGCGCGCCATGTTTTCGCTTGCCCGCGAGTTGTTGCCGGGTATGATGGAGCGGAAGTTCGGGCGCGTGGTTTCGATTTCGTCCAACATCGCGGTGTACGGGCGCGGGGGCGGTTCGTTCGCAACTTACGGGGCATCGAAGGCGGCGATGATTGCCTTGACCAAGGGGATCGCGCATGAGGGCGGACCTTTTGTCACGGCGAACGCTATCTGTCCCGGTCCAACGCAAAAGGATTTGGCGGAAGACAGAACGAAACCGATAGCGATTCGGGAGGATGAACCCCAGAGGTGGCTCGGCATCCCGTTTTTGATCGACCGAAGGGGAACGGCGGAGGATATCGCTCATGCCGTGAGTTTCTTCGCGTCGGACGCTGCCGAGTTTGTCACCGGGCAGACGCTGCATGTGAGCGGGGGATTGTTTATGCCGTAGGCGGCAACGACGCGGGAAGAATGGAAGAGGGGAAGGATGGAAGAGGGGAAGGATGGAAGGTTTTTCTTCCGCGTAGTCCGTTCTTCTGCGTGGGAAGGTCCGGAATCGGAGTCGCGATTCGGAAATCGCTCCTACAGTTGTGTTATTTAATTTGGATGTGTGGGTGGGCAATGCGATGGTGAGTTGGAGGGAGTTTTCGGTTGAGGTAAAGAGGCAGGCGCTGACGTGTTTGTTGGCGGAACCGAAGGAACTGTCAGACCGTCCGGTGCTGCTGCTCAATTTTGCGGCGGACCACACAGCTTCGCTGAAATCGGAGCCATACAGCATCACGCCACGGATGTTCCTCGCCGCGGGGCACCGCGCTCTGAGTTTTAATTTGCCGTGCCACGGTGACCGGGAGGTTCCGGATCAGCCCCGAGGGATTGCGGGGTTCTGTGCGGAGTGGCGGAGAGGGATTGACGTGTTCGCCGGATTCGTCGATGAGGGGCGTGCCGTTATTGACACGCTGATTGAGCGCAAGCTTGCGGAGCCGGGCCGCATCTTTGTTTCCGGCACCTCGCGGGGAGGCTACTGTGCGCTGCGTTTGATGGCAGCGGATGAGCGTATCGCAGCGGCGGCGGCGTTTTCGCCCGTGACAGACTGGCGCCTGCTGAAGGAGTTCGCGGAGATCAGGGATGCGCCCGAGATTGCGGATTTAGCGTTGACCCGGTTTGCCGGATCGGTTGCGAGGCGCGCCGTTTGGCTGGCAATCGGGAACAGCGACGCGCGGGTCGGAACGGATGCGTGCCTGCGCTTTGCGGAAGCCGTGCTGCGGGCGGAATCGGAGAAGGGAATTTCGTCGTCACGGTTCGTTTTGCATGTCGTGCCGGAAAAGGACCATCAGATTTCGGACGTTTGGCGGCGGCGCGGCGGGGAGTATTTGTTAGATCAAATAAGATTTGGCAACTGAACAGGGAGTGGAATTGGAAGGTTGGAAGAGAGGAAGGATGGAAGGCGGGAATGAAGGGAGTTACATCGTTGGGTTTTGAAGGTTCTAAAGGCTGAAAGTCTGGTAATTTTGAATTGAATCGTTGGGTTTCGCAAGGCTCAACCCAACCTACGAACTTGAAAGACGGTGGTCGCGCATGAAATTGAAGACAATGTACAGGGGATTCAGTCGCTTTTGGTTGGTGCTGTCATTCTTGCTGGGAGCTTTTGGCTGGTTTCTCAATGGTGCCAAGGGAGGAACGTTAACTTTCATCATTGTCATGGCCATCGGGCACGGAATGTTCTGGGTGATTTCTTGGATTGCCCGGGGCTTTCGCGAATGAGCTGATTGTAGGGTAGAATCAACCGAGTGAACAGCGAGGACGATAACAGTTCCTATCAAGTAACACTCCACATTGCACTCCTCTGGAGTGCAGACGCGGGGAGGAATCGTGCTCTATTGACATAGCACTCCGCTGGAGTGCAAAGCATTTTACGAAGGAAACCTCATCAAAACTTGTCATAGAGTGAAAAATGAGTGTTACTTGCTGAAAGAATTATTCCGACAGGGATAATTGGGTGCTCTCAAGGGAGCAGAGTAGAGTGGGATTGGAAGATGGGAAGTGTGGAAGAATGGAAGTTTGATTGCTACAAGGACATGTCCGATTTGGCGGGCAATTAGTATCTTTTGCATGTGACATATTCTCTAGGAGTTAATATGAGCATGAATAGCGATATATTGTACGCGCCGCTGCCGTTCAAGGCGAAGCGTGACTCAAGTTGGGACCGCGAAGGATACAACAGGGACGGAAAGGTGTATCCCGCCTCCCAGGCAAGCGTTCTCGCGGAGATTCCGGGACCGGGGATGATTGTGCACATCTGGTTCGCGCTTAGTAATTACAATGCCGAGGAACCGCTTTTTCTGCGGAAGAACAGCTTGGAGTTCTATTGGGACGACAACCAATTTCCGAGCGTGCGCGTGCCGTTCGGAGACTTCTTTGGAGTCGGACACGGGAAGATTCGTGATTATACTTCGGCGTTGTTCGAAATGTCGCTGAATCCCGGAGCGTCAACTGCCTCGTTTAACTGCTGGGTGAAGATGCCGTTTCGTGAACACGCCAAAGTGGTCGTCAATAACGAATCCGAGGCGGAGATTCGACTCTTCCACTACTTTGATTATCGGGAGATGGAGAGCCTTCCCGAGAAGTTATACTACTTCCATTCGAATTGGAGGGCGGAGATGCCGCGCCGCGCAACCCCTTTGATTGACGGGAAAGAGGGAGCCAACCTCACCGGCGATGCCAACTACTGCATCTTGGACACCAGGGGCGAGGGGAATTTCTTGGGGTGCAGCCTGAGCGTGGACAACTTCACTGGCGGTTGGTGGGGAGAGGGCGACGACATGATTTTCATTGACGACGAACCGTTTCCACCTTCGTTCCACGGCACGGGCAGCGAGGATTATTTTAATCAAGCGTGGGGGATGCAGAATATTTGCTATCCTTATGCCGGCACACCGTTGTTCAACACCGATCATGCGAATTGGGAGGGTCGGTGGTCGATGTACCGTTATCATATTCAGGATCCGATTCCGTTTACAAAATCGCTGCGAGCCACGATAGAGAACGGTCACAACAATCATCGAAGCGACGATTACTCATCGGTAGCGTATTGGTATCAGTATCCGATTGTCGAGGCGCCGGCGCTGCCGGAGATGGAGCAGCGCTTGCCGAGGCAGCATGAATATCCGATATGAAGTTGGTCGCAGCAGTAATTTGTGAAAAATCGGAGATGATGTATGAGGTTCTTTTGTGCAGCGGTGATGATGACGACCATGGCATGTAACCTACCCTTAAACCAGAGCCAAGACCAAATGTCAAAACACGGATTACCCCTCCTCTTCTGGGAGCCGGAAGACATTGCCGACCCGTTCGGCAGGATTGAGTTCCACGCCGAGCCGTTGCAGAATCTTGGAGGCACGTCCGGCTATCCTCACATGCAGTACGGCTGCCAAGTCCCGAGAGCCGAGGGCGGCAGCTTTATCTATGGATGGACCGTTCAAAACTGGGCGGATTCGAGTAACCGCGTGCTTGAGGTCGTCCGATGCGTAACGGAAGACGGGGTGACGTTTTTCGATGAACAGGTCGTCTTTTCTCACGGCAAAACGGCTTGGCAGGGGTTTGCGAATATCGTTCGCCGCCCGGATGACGGTGCGATATTTCTGTTTTCGTGGGCTGCCGGCCGCCTCTATGTTTTCCGCAGCGATGATGGAGAAAATTTTACGCTGTTGACGGAGGAGGCGTATGCCGGTCACGACGCCATGTGTGTGACCTGGTATCCGCCCTTTGGCCAGTTTCTCAATTACCAGACGGTTACGCAGCCTTACCCGAAGCGCTACCCCGACAATATTGGCGACTTGCGCCGCGTGCTTTCCTTCCGGCGGTCGGCAGACGGTGTCAGGTGGGACTCCTTTTCTCCGACGTTTCTCAAGGGCGAAGAGCTGTGGCTGCCGGATTCGGACGATCCCGCAGATTTGGAGTTCTATCGGTGCGTGGTGTTTCCCCACTTGGGGCGGTACGCCATGCTGATTGCGGATTACATGCCACCGCCCGCGGAAGCCAACTCGCGGCGCGCCACAACAAAGCACGGGCCGTCTTATATAGCGGAATGGGCGATTAGCCGGGACGGACTAAACTGGAAGCGTGCATTTCGGGATACGAACGCGTACGCCTCTCAGTTCTGGCTGGCGCTGCAGGGACCGCTGGCTCACGACGGAGTTCTCTGGTTCTATCATCCGGACGGCAGTATCGCCGGGCTGCCCTCGGACCGAATCTTCTATGCGACCTGCCGCGCGAACGGTGAATTCTCAACCCCCGCCCTTTTCGATGCCGGCGGATGGGCTGTTTCTCAACGCGTACGCGGTGTACCGCGAGGTGGAGCGGCCGAGCGGGCAGGCTTACATCATGGCGGAACTGCAACATGCGAAGGGCGGCGTGATCCCCGGCTATGAACGAACGAAGTGTCTTTTCGAGGATTGTGACGGGCGGGAGTTGCCGCTGGTTTGGGAGGGGAAGAACGGGGGCGAGTTCGCGGGGCAACAGGTGAGGATTCGTTTGTTCCTGCGGGATGCCAAGATTTATGGTATCACATCAGCCGCCAAATGAATTTTGGGATTCAAGAGAGGACCGCGAAAACAACCCACAGGTTAGACTTACGTAAGCAACCGTAGGGGTTTGGGTCTCCCAGCCCGTTGAGCGAGAGGACGATTGAAAATTGCGATGACAATCCTAATGTAGGAGTGGGTTTTCCTTGCGGTAGGAAGTCGCGATTCGGAAATCGCTCCTACAGAGTTGCAAAATCTGTCGTCATAATCAATACAGTGATTCAATGTTGAGCCTTTGGCTCATTCACAATATATGATGTTACAATTTACGAGGTGAAATATGGCACGAATCAATCGTGCAATCGAGTTGCTTGAGCAGGGACAACCGCTCTACTACGCTTCTCCTGGAGAGTGCAGTTATGAGGGCGGCATTAAAGCCGTGGGCACGTGGGCGGACTATCTCATGTATGAAATGGAACACGGCGTCTATGACGTGCCCGCGCTTCAGGAGTTCATGCGCGGTCTCGCCGCGGGCGGCCCGACGCGGAGCGGGCACCGCACACCGACCGTGATTGTGACGCTGCCGACGGACGGCACGAACGAAGATGTGGTGCGTGCCAACGCCTGGATGATTAAGCAGGTGTTGGCGACGGGCGTCCACGGCATCCTACTCGTTCATGCGGAAACTGCGGGCGCCGCGAAGGCGCTGGTGGAATCGGCGCGTTACCCGTTCCAGACGATAGGCGTCGGCGAGGGGCTGGATATCGGACGCCGCGGCTCGGGTGGACAGGGTCGAGCGGCAGATATATGGGGCGTATCGGTGCAGGAGTACCTCCAACTGGCAGACCCGTGGCCTCTGAATCCGAAGGGTGAACTCATGCTGGGATTAAAGATCGAAAATCGGCGGGCGCTCGAAAACGTTGAAGCGAGCACCAGTGTGCCCGGTATCGCTTTCGCGGAATGGGGACCGTCCGACATGGGGATGTCGTTCGGATCGCCGCCGCCTCACGACGCGCCGTATCCGGAACATATGGCAAATGCGCGTGCGCGGGTCAAAGCAGCGTGTGACGAGGTGAATATCGCGTTTTTGAACAGGATGGCTCCGGACGACATCACCGAGATGATTGACGAAGGGGTCATGATTGGCGCGGGAGGCGAAGAATCCGCCAAAATCGGCAGGGAATACACCAAGCGCACGATGCCGGTGTAGGTCACGGTGTGGTAGTTGGTTTTGTACGCAGTGATTTGAGCGAAATGGGAGGATATTCATGCCAATTTCACAATACGGAGCAACGCTCAGAGGTCCCAGGGCTTATTGGATTCTCGCTATGGTGCTCTTGATAGGGTCCGGAATTTTGGGATGCGATCAACTTCAACGCGTCATTGAATCGGTAGGTTCGGAAGGCGCAGATAGCGGAGCTATGGTCAAAATCGGCTTTATTTATAGCCCGCCCGACCCGGGAACGACTCGGAACGGGACAGAGTTGGCTGTTGCGCTTGCGAACCAAGCCGGAGGCATAAACGGCGTACCGATAGAGTTGCTTATTCGAGATGCCAAAGGGGACCCGTCACTCAGCGTTCAACACGCCGAAGAACTGATTGCTGCGGGAGTATCCGTAATTGTTGGGCCCGATTACAGTGCGGAAGCCGTGGAAGTCGGAAAGGTTGCGCTCCGACACGGGGTACCGATGGTGACAACCTACCCGACAAACCCGAAGGTGTCTCAATCGGGAAGGTTCACGTTTATGGGCGCATACACCGATCCTTTTCAGGCAGGGGTAGCGGCAAAGTTCGCGACGCAAGAGTTGAGGGCAACAACCGCGGCGGTGCTCACAGAGATGGGTGAAACCTACTCGGAAGAACTATCGACCGCGTTCATCGAACATTTCACCGCGCTGGGCGGCGAAATCGAAGTTCACCAGTTTTATGGTACGGGCGCAACGGATTTCACGGAGCAATTGAAGGCGATTGCCGCTGTCGATCCACCGGTCGATGTCATTTTTCTTGCCGGCTTGGGCTCCGAATTTCCGGTTGCGGTCAAGCAGGCAAAATCCGTCGCATTCGGTATTCCTGCAATCTTCCTCGGAGGCGATGGATGGGATCGTCCGGATTTGGTTGAGATTGGCGGGACAGCCGTTGAAGGGAGTTTCTTTGTGAATCACTTTTCGCCCGGTGGCAATCCGGAACGGCTAAGTGACGGCGCCCGGAAATTCATAGCCGCCTATACGGGGATGTTCGGTATGGCGCCCGATGGACCGGCGGCGCTCGGATACGATTCCACCACGATTGCAATCCAAGCGATGCGGCGAGCGAGCGACGCAACCCCCGCAGCGATTCGCGATGAAATTGCGGCGACGCAGAATTACAGCGGCGCAACGAATCTGTCGCACTTTGACGAAAATCGGTATGCGATTAAGAGCGCAGTCATCAACACCGTGAAAGATGGGAAAATACAGTTCTATCAAGCGATAGAACCGTGAATGTTGTAGGATGAATCAACTGAGTGGATAGCGAAGTCGATAGAGATTCCTTCCGATTCGCGACTCTCAAGTCGCCGTCAACACGTCGCGATTCGGAGATCGCTCCTACCGTGATTCGTGGGCGTGTAAATTTATGTTTGACACACACACAAGATCTCCTGTAGGAGGGAATTCCGCTTCCCGATGCTTTGATTCCAGCCAATGCGTCGCGATTCGGAGATCGCTCCTACCGAAATTCGTGGGTGTACAGATTTTCGTTTGACACACACCAAGACCTCCTGTAGGAGGGAACTCTGCTTCCCGACTCTTCAATTCCCGCTAATTTGTCGCGATTCGCAGGCGCGTGCAAATGAACTTGGCCCCCAAACGGATATTATGTAAATTTTTTTGCATAAATGTGGCCTAGCGAGAACAAAAACATGAAGCGAACGTCCAATAAGGGACATCACCAGTTGCGGAAAGGCAGAAAATCTATACCTGGCGTATACTACTCCATTACACTGGCTACCCACGATAGAACATCTGTCCTGAAAATCCCGGGCATCCCGGAAATTATTTTTAAATGCTTTGACTGGCTCGAAACGGACGAACGTCTGAATTGGGTGTGCGTCATGGTAATGCCAGACCATGTCCACGCAGTCTTCGAACTTGGAAACAAACAGACATTGTCAAGGCTTATCCAATCCTTCAAGAGATTCACGGCGAACCGAATTAACGCACGTCTCACGCGAACCGGTCCGCTCTGGCAGGCAAACTACTATGACCATGGGATTCGCCGCGACGAATCTTTGAACAAGATTATTCGCTACTGCTACGAGAACCCGGTCAGAAAAGGGCTGGTCAAACAACCGGAGGATTATCCTCATTGGCGATGCAAATTTGACATGGGGTGAGATTGAATTCCGCTTCCCGCCAACACGTCGCGATTCGGAGATCGCTCCTACCGTGATTCGTGGATATGCAAATCTACGTTTGACAGACGCAGCCAATTCTGTAGGAGGGAATTCCAATTCCCGACCGCCCGCTTCTCGACAATTTGTCGCGATTCGGAGATCGCTCCTACCGTGATACGTAGGTGTGCAAATTTTCGTTTGACAGACGCAACCAATTCTGTAGGAGGGAATTCCAATTCCCGATAATCTGTCGCGATTCGGAGATCGCTCCTACGGTGATTCGTAGGTGTGCAAATTTTCGTTTGACAGACGCAGCCAATTCTGTAGGAGGGAATTCCAATTCCCGATGCTCTGGTTCTAGACAATGCGTCGCGATTCGGAGATCGCTCTTACCGTGATTTGCGGAGCGCGGTGACGCCGAATTCCGATTCGAAGTCGTGCCAGACATCGGGCGGGATGTGCGCGGTGGCGGCTTCGTGTCCCTCCTCGACCTGCTGTTTGTTCGCGGGGCCGAACATAACAATGCCGTCAACCGGCGCGGCGAGGCAGAATTGCACCGCCAAGTGACGGATATTCACGCCCCGTGCTTGACACCACTTCCACATATCGTGCGCTTGCGGCTTGGCGTCCGGGTCCCCTTTTCTCGCGCGGCGGAGTTCATCCTCGCGGTTCGGCTCCTCGCCGGTGAGTGTGCCCATCCCCATGGGACTCGCGAGGATTATCCCGATGTCATGTTCCCGTGCCAGCGGCAACGTGGTTTGCGCAACGGATTGGTCTAGCAGGGTGTAGTCCAAGAACGTGAGTATGATGTCGATGTGTCCGGTCTCAATGGCGCGTCGATGAAATTCGTGTTGGCGCACGCCGAGACCGAGATGTCGGATAAACCCTTCCTCTTTCATCTTTATCAACTCGTCCAGAGCGTGTCCGGGGGCGAGTGGATCCTCGATGTCGAACGGATCGTGAATCAGCACGGAATCCAGATAGTCCGTCTTGAGAAGTTTGAGGCTGTTCACCACGCTGAGGCGCGTCGCCTCGGCGGAAAAGTCCTTCTTGCCTCCTTCGTCCGGCGGACTGACCTTGGCTTGCAGGTAGACTTTTTGGCGCAAGCCGCCCTCCAACGCTTTTCCCCAGCGATCTTCCTGTCCTTTGGGGTAGGTGTCGATGTAGTTGATTCCCAAGTCGATTGCGCGGTGGATCGCTTCGATCGTCTCGCGTTCCGAGCGTTGATCCAGCCATGCCGCGCCAAGTCCAAGGGATGCGGGCGTCATTTCGGTTCGCCCCATCCGCCGCGTTTCCAGTCCTGCCATACTATCTCCTCTGTTTTCATGCTGTCGTTTTAGAATATCTCTGCGGTAGCCAATTTGCGGCTGTTCACAAGCCGAATCCGTTTGGGGGGTGTTCGCAATCGACTGTTGTCACTATCCGCCCCGTTAATCTCATTCGATCACTCCTACCCCGCCGAATGGTAAATATTTTAGGAATTTTTAGATTGATAACTTAACATATGTGTGGCAATTTTGGTAGAAATCAAGCGATTGTGTTTGAAAAATCGACGCTTCCGAGATTTCGACAGGAGAAAGAGGATAGGCTCTTCAGAGTTAAGTGTGGAAAAGGAGTTAGCTATAAGAATGCTGCAATGACTCGGATTCGGAAATGCTCAAAGTTTCGAAATCCAAAAGCCCGGCGCTTGATGAGTTTGATTTTGTTGTTAATGCCTTCGACAATGCCACTAGTCGTGCGGTGACAAAAGTAATTGGCAATTCGGTGTATCCAGTTTGCCAGCGTCCTACGGAATTGCGGAAACAACCCCGCTTTCTCAGCAATGAGATTCCATTTCCGTAGGCGCTTAATTGCCTTTTCTTTTGTGGACTTACACTCAAAGATATGTCGCAAACACTCCTTGAGCCGATGAGCTGTCTTGACCAAAGGAGACACTTGATATACGTGCTCAAGCGCCGCTTGCTGCTTATCGGTTAAGTCTTGTCGATTTTTTAACAGCGCATAGTGAGCACCTTTCAGTGCTTGAGGGTGTACTTTCTTTTGCTGATTCTTCAACTGCTTGAGTTCCCGGTTGACTGCCTGCATCACATGAAACCGGTCGGCAGTAATAACCGCGTGGGGCAACAACTCAGCACAGACCGCATCATAGGGACTCCACATATCGATGGCGACTTCTTGAATCTGTGCACGTTCAAAAGCTGATAGCCGTTCAAGTCGTGCCCTAAGTTTCTCTTGGGTTCGCGATTTGAGCACATCAACGATTTCTTTTGTGTCTAGGTTGCTCAGAATCAAGGCAAAGTTTCCTCTTCCCTTACGCAACGCAATTTCGTCAATACCCAAACGTTGGAGGTCGGCAAAGGGGGTTAGAGGGATACGGCATCCGGCTTCGTGGAGGAAGATGCTTTCAATCTGGTCATAAGTTAGCTGTTCAACCCGACGTACTGCACTGATGTTGTTCTCTCGAACTTGAAGGAATATCCAATGTTGGTAACGACGGGTGTAATCACGTCGCTCGTCGACAAAGCCTAGGGACTCAGAGAACGCGCGGTGACAGTCGTCACAAAAGAATCGGCGCCTGATAAAGCGTAGATAAGTCGGCTTGCCACTGATAGGAAGGTCGCGAACCATGCGACGGTGTCTTTCGTGCAACGTTTTTGAGGTTTTACCACAGTGAGGACATGCTGTTGTCTGAGATGTGGATTCAATGTCCAGTGTGATTTTATCTGTCTCAATCTCGGCAGAAATCACGTGGTAATTAGGAATATCAAGCAGTTGTGTTAAAAGCGCATACATCGGAGCCTCCAGAGTCATATCGCATCGTATTCAAATCAACTTGCACTCATAGAAAAAAACGCATGTACCTATAGCAAGTTTCATTCCCACACTTAACTCTGAAGAACCAGAGGATATAGACAATTTGGATAGTTTGCCACAACAGCCTACCGAAAGACAATATGTTTCTGTGTTGCTATCCCACAATGGGCTGGCGGCACATGCACTCAAAGAAGGAGGCGCCCGATGCAGGTAACATTGGAGTCATTGGATTATGACCGAGGAAAAAGATGTTGGCTTAAAGCAATGGGTACGCGAGATAGATAAGAAGGTGGACAACATTCTTGAATTCATGCACAAGATGGAAGTCCATCTCGACTACACATCCAAGCGTATTGATACGCAGTGCGAAAAGTTGGCAAACCGGGACAATCGGCTTAAAGCGGTCGAGGACGACATCCAAAAGCACAAGGGGGAGCTCACGATGCTCAAGTGGATTTTGTCCGGGATTGGCGTAGTTGCAGCGGTAGCGGTTCCGATCATTATGATAGTAAAAGGTGGCTGATAAAAAGATAGGCATCTTTCCACAATGTCCGGAGTCCGACGACATTACAGGCAGCTTCGTCGTTCACGGCTGGGACTTGACAATACAAGCCAATCAACCGACCAGATAGGGAGGATCAACTGTACGAATAGTGACGGCGGTAGCAAATCATAGTCTCGATAAAAGTTACTATGAGGGTTTTATATGTTTTTGATAATTTTTAGATTGACAACTTAACATATGTATAGTGTTATTTAGATAGAGATTAGGTGGCGGTGTCAGAATAACCGACACTTCCGAGATGTATTTCCAATAACTTCAGGCGTTTGAGTTTGACCAGGTTGAGTCGGATTTCATTACTTAAATCTTGTCATTTACTGTCTAAAGGATGGGGGTAAGTTATACCAACCCGCTGGCGAACACCATAACCAGAACTGTCGATATGATCGACGGCTTTGAGTATTGGTGCGAGCCTTACACCAGAATCCAAAAGGATAGGTGGGAACTGCTGGCTACGGAAACCAGTAGCCGCGTTTACAGCTAACCTGTTTAGGATACGGTCGCGGCGGTGCCGGTGTTGTGCCGGCGCCGTTTCTGCGCTGTGGAGGCGTGATAACGCTAAAAAGGAGATTTTAATTATTATGGCACGTATTCCCAACAATCCGCATTGGGACGGAGAATGTCAGGTCGAGTTTGTACAATCGGGTGGAATCTATAATGGGCAGTTGCAGTTTACAGCCGAATATGAATTCGAGATCACGAACAAAGGCGATGAGCGTGAGTACCGATTTTCGTATAATCTGGAGGCTCAAGTGCTCAATGAAGAGAATGGTGAATGGGTGACTACGGGCGACACTAACCCCGGTAGTGCCACCGATACTTTGGCGACTGATGTTACGGTGACTCAGGAGACGTATAATCCGCCCCATCCAAAGAATCTTTTTGATCATCGCCATCTAATTATCAATGTGGCGAATGGCAGGAAGTATAGGGCGGAAGCCTACGTGACCTTGCAAGCGTTCAAGAATCAGGGCGAGGACGATAACGATTTCCCGCTCAACATAAGAACGGTAAAGCACACACTCTTTAGCCAAGAGGTTCAGGCTTAATTCCAAAGAGGTCTGCAGCTAGGCGGGGCGGTACCGGTGTTTTGCCGGCGCCGCTTCTCCGCTGTGGAGCCGTGGTGACGCTAAAAATGAAAAAGAGTGACGAAATATCTATCATACTGTTTGCGGTTGGGGTGCTGGTGGGACCTGCCGCGGCGGTGCCGAAGGAATCGTTCAGGCTCTACGATTCGACGTGTCTGCTGTACACGGACGGCTGGAACGAGATAGACCGGTTGAGCGCGTACCTCGTGAACGCGAAGATGCGGGATATGTGCAAGAAAGAGGACTCGACGTCGCTGATATTCGACGCGGTGAGCGACGACCTGGTTTCGATGTTCAATGACACGTTTTTCGTGGTGGGGCTGACGCATGTTCAATCGCAGGAAACAATCACAGTTAGCACTAGCGGTCATCGCGCTACGGACACGGAACGTCACGGAACGAGTGGTCGCTTCGCGCAATCTGCTCGAGCTTTCCGTATAGGCGGGGGGAGCAGCAGCCGGACGAGCCGCGGAGGTGGAATCGGACGTCAAAGAATCCGTTAGTCGGCGTCGGGGCATTTGTAGACGAAATCGGCGGCGCCGGTGTCCCAGCTAAGTCGAAAGGCGATGTAGCCGGTGTGTCCGGGGTCGTGGCAATCTGTGGTGACCCTGGCTTTGTTAATCGTGCCGCCCGACAGCCCGCCGCTGATTGGCGTAATGTTCAGCCACGGGAGGTCCAGGTTGGTGATTCTAAAGTTCTCGGGATATCGGGAGAACTGAAAGTCGATGCGCTCGTGTTGGTATTCGCCCTCGCCGATCCGTCTTGTGAGGACGCCGATGGGTGGGATGCCCCAGATAAGCGGAGGGGGATCGACGCGCATGATGTAGGTGTAGGGCAGCCCGAGGCTGAACAGCCCGAAGTGTTCGTGGCCGGGGTGGTCGTGGTCATGGGTATGCTCGTGGTCTGTCAGCGGATGCTCGTGGCTGCAGGCGAGCGCGGCGAAGATGAGAGTCAGCAAAAGTGTCGGTTTCATCGGGCCTCCTTTAGGCGCGTTCTTCGAAGGTGAAGTATCGTTGCTTATGGGTCGCCGCACCAGACGAAGAGGGTGCGGATGCCGGTTTCCCGTTCCAAGGTTATTCTGCGATCGTTGGGGAATCCGGCGACGGTTTCCAACGGATCTCGCCGGATCGAAAGTGTTTCACGAACTCGTCGTACGCCTCCATATTATCGACCTTGTACGGTGGCGGCCAACCATCGGTTGTATCTGGCCATATACTCACAATCTGGATGTTCGGGCGGGGGGCGTCCACCACGACGCGCGACGGTAGGGATTCCTAGCCGCAGCCGGTTATCAGGACGACAGCACCGATGAAAAAGAATGCGTATAGGGCGACGACCACCGCTGTCTTAACGATTCGTCCGAACAAATCGGAGCCGTTCATAGGGTTTTCACCTTTTCGGCAGTGTTAGTTCTCATAGCGGCAGCACTTCGTGAAAGTCGATCCGAGTTGAGGGCAAAAAATGTGCCGTCGCTTGTAGAGTTGATAGTTCTCGAATTGATTGCGTTATTGGAGTGTGAGCAAGTTATGTACCACTATCTATCACGCACCAAGGCTGTCCTAGTCTATGATCTGCCCTGTATTAGCACTACCGCACGAATTTCATCGGCACTGTTCTCCGATGTGTTACGGAAACGCAATGATGTTTCATACTTTCCTATCCAACAAGTGAACGGGGATGTCCATTGTTTGTGCAAGAGGGAAAATGGGCGATAGACGATTGCCCTGCTGCCAAACGGCAGAGGGCTTCTGCCGCGCGGTACTAGCATGTTACAATAAGACTCCCTCTGCTGACCCAGCCAGTTCGCCACCAAACAGCCGCTCTGAATGCAATCTCAACCAAGTGGGAAACTTGCCGCCGGGGTCTGCCTCCAACTTGAGATACAGCAGCCAAAGCGTGTAGAACTGCCTGCAGAGTTCCGCATAGGGCATGACGGACATGAATAGGTCAACATTGACTTCTCGTGCGTGGTCGAGATAGACGCGCAAAGTCCGCTCTCTGTCAACATCACGATCTGTCCAGAAGTTCTGCAAATCAAAATGGGGGAAACCTGTTCCTGCAAGTTCCCAGTCAAATAGAATAGCGAATTCCTGCCCCAACTTCGGCAAAGCAACGTTGCTTGGGTGAAAGTCATTATAAACAAGTACACGTGACGCCCCTTTCCACCTCTCACGACCTTCAAAAAGAACGGTACACGCACTCGAGAAATCCTGCCGTGAGAGCCGATGACCTCCGAACTGCGCTCCTCTTAAAACCTCCCACATTTTTTCGGCAGACTCAGCATCCGCCTGTGATCCTTCCTCCGGAGCCAAAAAATCGTCCGCTGCAGTCATCAACTGTGGTGCGGAACGGCTGGCGTTATGGATCGCAGCGTAAGTCCTAATGATAATCTCCTGTTCTACCTTGCTGAAACGGTGATCGTCCGCGAGCATCACGTACCGTTCGCACAGATCCTCCATAAGGAGCGCCCACTTCGTCGGAGAGTCATAATATCGCGTTAGGATTCTCGCATGTGGCACCCCAAGATGCTCCAGCAGTTCGTATACGTGGTATTCACGGTCAGCGATTCCGCTATCCTCAGCGTACCACAGCGCCCTATGAACGGCTGTGTCCTGCCGAGATTTTACCACGGTAGAAAAGCGTCGACGATTTGCGCTTCCGGTTATCCGAGCTTTGAATAAGCCGCTGTTGCCGCGGGGCAGAGTCTCCACATTGAAGTTTTCTACCGTTTCCCCGTATGCTTGCCTGAGTAGATGAATCAGTTCTACACTATTCATGTGAATACTTCACATCTCGCTGGAGTTTGGAAGATGGTGGTTCTATTTGCTTTGTCGAAATTTGCCCTATGATTACTATAGCGCACAGTCTGAAACGAGATTAATTACAAAGCGGCATAACAACAGAGAGATTACGTCAGGTTATAGGGACTAAGCTACTGACCAAGAAGCGCGATAGAAAAGAGAGTAGGGGACGCAGATCTGCGTCCCCTACGATCCGATAATGTGTTTGCAAAACATGGTATGGCCATTTCCAGTAATTCGCGTATGAGCGTTATCATGATTATGTTGTTGTATGGTACGCGCTTTTTGCGCTTTTAGGTGTTTCAAAGGCTGGTGCGCATTGCGCACCCTACATAAGGCAAGGTCGCGATTCGGAGATCGCTCCTACAGAGTCCAACGTTCAATGAATAGAGAAGGAGTAACCGAAACTGCATCAGTCTACGCTTGAAGCTGGGTTTCTCTGTGTTCAACCTAACCTACGGACTGGAGAGTTTGTCCTTGACCGAATCCTGTCGGCTGCGTAAAATGGTACGGGCAATTTACAAAGAATTTGGATTCTTAGCGGCGATGTTCAAAACGATATTTCACGACGTATTCAACTAGCGATTCCAAGGAGATTGGTTTATGGCACTGTCACCTGAGTTGTGCAAGAAGATGTACAAAGATATGTGGCGCATTCGGCTCTTCGAGGAGGAGGCGCATCGCCAAACGAGTCTCGGCAGCGTGGTGGGAGCGCTCCACATGTATTGTGGGGAGGAGGCGGTCGCGGTCGGCGTTTGCGGCAACCTGCGCGATGACGATTATGTTTTGGGCACGCACCGCAGCCACGGACACTGCATCGCCAAGGGCGCCAAGCCGAACGAGATGATGGCGGAGTTGTTCGGCAAAATCACGGGCACCTGCGCCGGAAAGGGCGGGTCGATGCATATCGCCGATTTTTCGCTCAACATGCTGGGCGCGAACGGCATCGTGGGCGCGGGTATCGGGCCCGCTACCGGCGCGGCGCTCGCCAGTAAGATGCGCGGAACGGATCAGGTGTCGGTCTGTTTCTTCGGCGACGGCGCCGCCGCGCGGGGCACCTTCCACGAGGGCATCGGGTTCGGCGCGCTGTGGAAGCTGCCGGTGATTTACGTCTGCGAGAACAATCAATATCAGCAGTGGGTGCCGCGGTCGAATGTAGCCGTTCTCGATTCGGTCGCGGATATGGCGGGGTCGTATGCCATTCCCGGCGTATCCATTGACGGACAGGACATCGTCGAGGTCTACGAGGTCGTTGGTCAGGCGGTCGAACGCGCCCGCAACGGGGGCGGTCCCACGTTGGTCGAAGCGAAAACCTACCGCTTCCACGGACACAGCTTGGGCGACGAGGAGCAGTACCGTTCGAGCGATGAGGTTGATTCGTGGAAAACGGAGCGTGACCCGATTACGCTTTTTCATACGGTGATGACGCACAAAGGGTGGTTGACCGAAGAAGAGGACGCGGCGATTCAGGATGAGGCAAAAACCGAGATTACGGACGCGGTGAAGTTTGCCGAAGATAGCCCGTACCCGACGGCTGCGAACGTTACCACGGACGTGCTCGCTCCCGAGCAGGAGGTGGCATAATGAAAACGTTGACCTTCAGCGGGGCGCTGTGCGAAGCGCTGCACGAGGAAATGGAACGTGACGAGTCCGTATTCGTCATGGGGGAAGATGTCATCACGCACGGGGGACCTTACAAGGTGACCGACGGGATCGCGGAACGTTTCCCGGAACGGATTTTCGAAACGCCGATCGCCGAGGCGGGTATCGTCGGATTGGGCGTCGGCGCGGCGATGGCTGGCATGAGCCCGGTCGTCGAGATCATGTATATGGACTTTGTGACCTGCGCCATGGACGAGGTGGTCAATCAAGCCGCGAAGATGCGTTACATGACCGGGGGGCCAAGCCAGCGTTCCGATGGTTATCCGGCTTCCGTGCGGCGTCGGTCGATTGCTCGCGGCGCAGCATTCGCAGATTATGGAATCGTGGTTTATGCACGTGCCCGGCTTGCAGGTGGTCGTGCCTTCCACGCCGAGCGACGCCAAGGGATTGCTCAAATCCGCGGTGCGCAGCCCGGACCCGGTACTGTTTTTCGAGTACAAGCGAATCTACACCTCCAAGGGCGAGGTGCCGGATGGGGAGCACACCGTGCCCATCGGTAAAGCGGATATCAGCCGGGAAGGCGAGGACGCGACGGTTGTCGCCATCGGACCGATGGTGCAGAAGTCGCTCGAAGCGGCGGTGTTGCTGGAGGATGACGGCTACGATGTCGAGGTGGTCGATGTGAGGTCGCTGTCGCCGTTGGATACAGAGACTATCTGCGAATCGGTGAATCGGACAGGTCACGCCGTGGTGTGCGGAGAGGACTCCAGTTTTGCCGGGGCGGTTTCCGAGATCGCGGCGATGATTGGCGAGAACTGCTTCGACTCGCTCAAGGCGCCGGTCACGCGGATCGGAAGTCCGCATGTGCCGATGCCGTTTAGCTCGGAACTCGCAAAGCACGTTGTGCCGGAGGTTGCCAACGTCACCGAGGCTGTCAATCGCGTAATGGCATAGCCGGATTCGTTCGAGAATCCCATTCGTGCGTATCGCAGGAAAGGAGAAGTCACATGGCAGTACAGTTCCGTCTAGCGGCGTTTGGTCACACGATGGAAACGGGGCGCGTCGTCGAGTGGCACATCGCCGAAGGGAGTAGAATTGAAGAGGGGGAACCCTTGGTTTCGATCGAGACAGACAAAACGATCGTCGAGGTGGAGTCGCCGGTGAGCGGCGTGGTGCTGCGCATCGTCGGCGAAGCTGATGGCGAGTACGATGTCGGGGACACCTTGGCGTGGATTGGCGAGGAGGGCGAGGCGGTACCGGACGCCCCCGCCGCAGCACCCAAAACTCCCGCCGCCGCTCAGCCCGCGGAGTCACGTGCGACTCCGGTAGCGCTGCGACTCGCGCAACGGCACGGGATAGACGCCGAGGCACTCGCCGGCACGGGGCCCGGCGGACGGGTGACGAAGGAGGATGTGCAGAAGCGCTGTCGACGACGGGCACGGCGCAGCGCCGGCAAAAGCTCCCGGCCGAGAAGCCAGCTGCTACTACCGCTGAGCAACCTAGGGTTTCGGCTAGCCGATCGACCTTCAGGGTCGCGCGTGACGCCGGTGGCTCAAAGGCTTGCGGAGCGGCACAATATAGATGCCGAATCGCTCGCAGGCACGGGCCCTGGTGGACGGGTTACGAAGGAGGATGTGCAGCGCGCTATCGACACGGGCGCAGCGAGTCCCACGAAACCGGCGGAGGAGAAACCTACGTCCGAGGTTGAAGTCGTTCCGCTTAGCGGGATACGCCGCACGACCGCCGAGCGTCTAGGCGAAATTTGGTCGCAGGCGCCGCATGTGACCGAGGGCATCGAAGTCGATTTCAGCGCCATTCTGAGCCATCGGGCAGTGAACGAGGAGGCGTGGCGCCAGTCTCACGGCGTGGCGCCGTCAATCAACGACTTTGTGCTGAAAGCCACCGCGGAGGCGTTGAAATTACATCCCGGGCTCAACGCAACGCTGGTTGACGGGGCGGTACACCAGTACCGCGAGGTCAACTTGGGAGTCGCGGTCGACATCCCGGACGGATTGGTCGTGCCGGTTATTCGGGGCGCCGACACTCTCGGTATCGTGGAGATTGCGACGCAGGTCAGGTCACTTGCGGAGCGCGCGAGGGAGGGCAAGCTGCGAATTGACGATTATGCGGACGGCACTTTCACGGTCACCAACCTCGGCGGGCTTGGGGTAGACTGGTTCACACCGGTTCTCAATCCGCCGCAGTGCGCGATTCTGGGTGTGGGGCGCGTCAGGCGGGTCGCCGTGTTTGCCGGTGAATCAATTGTGGCGCGGGATATCGGGACGTTGGTCCTCACCTTTGACCATCGGGCGATTGACGGCGCGCCGTGCGCTCGGTTCCTCGGGGAGTTGAAAGGGCTGATCGAAGCGCCGGAGGGGTTGTTGCCTTGAGGGGCGGGGGAGATGCAGTGGTTAGTGGTCAGTGACTAGTGACCAGTGGAATTTCTATCGCGGGATTTACTATCGCGCGCGCTCTAAAGATCTCTATGGGATCTCTATCGCGGTCACTGTTCGTTCCCTTAATCCCTCGTTATTCACTCGGTTGATCTTGCTTAATCTCCATATTCAGCCGCTTGATCTATTCGTTCGGTTAATCTCAGTTGATCCTGTATGGTTGCTTGATGGTCTGGATTTGGCAATCCAGACCGAGCGGGTTGGAGTTGGGTTTCGCTAGATTCTTGTGCACAAGTGAGTTATCGGAAAGCAGAGCATTTCTTGGAAACTCGATAAAGTCCGGTTGCCGACCGCTCTACCCAACCTACAGACTACTAAGTGGTTACTGGATAACGTTGCCGCGAGCATTTGGCGCCGGGAAAGGTCGGAGTTGGGTTTCGTTAGGTGTTTTTAGATAAACAGCACACCGGTAAGCAGAACTCTTCTTTGATCAAATACCTGTCGCCCCGCTGGGGCTTTGATGTGGAGTGACTTGATTTACTATACACCTATCGCCCCTCCGGGGCTTTTAGAGGCCAGTAGAATCTCTATCGCACTGGGATCCCTATTGCACAGGATTTACTATCGCCCTCGCCATTTAGTCCGTCGATCAGGTCAAAGGCAGACACTCTTTTAATCCGTCTAATCTGTGATTCAGACAATTGTTGTACAAGCGCTTGGGTACAGATTAGGCTGAGGCGGACGTGAACGGCGATGGCGTGGTCAACCTCTTCGACCTCGTCTTCGTGGCTAACCGGTTTTAGAGGGACCGAAACATGATTACGCAATACGCATTACGCAATAAAAACCTCACGCCATTACTGTTAACGATCCTCTGCGCGTGCTGCGCTCTAACCACCTCCGTTCACGCCCAAGCCGTCCACATCCCCGACCCCAACCTCAGGCAGGCTGTTAGCGAGGCGCTTAATGTGCCCGCCGGATCTCCGATTACGGAGACGGACATGCGCCAGTTAACGTCACTTAATGCGGCGGCGCGTCAAATAACAGATCTCACCGGCCTGGAACATGCAACCAGCCTGACCGACTTGCGTTTGGGCGAGAATCCGATTAGAGATATCAGTCCGTTGATGCATCTCACACAACTCGCCATATTGCGGCTTAACGACGTTTGGGGAATTAGCGATATTAGCGCGTTGGGGCATCTCACACAACTGAACCGATTAGACTTAGACCGCAACCTCATTGTCAATGTCCGTCCGCTCGCAGGCTTGACGGCGTTGATCACGTTAGATCTTCGCTTCAATCAAATCCAAGACGTCAGTCCACTTGTAAACCTGACGCAACTCACGCAATTGCTTTTGAACAACAATCAGATTGAGGATGTGCGCCCGCTTGCAAATCTAACGCAGTTGGAGGTTCTCCACATCCAGTGGAACAGCATTGCGGATCATAGCCCGCTTGACGGATTATCGCTACATGATTTTCTATACGACCAAACATGTGACATGCCGCCACCCCCGCTTGCGCCCCGCGTCAAGAATCGAACCTATCCATCGATAGTTGCTCGCTGGGGGCCTCATAATCCCGAACTTCATGATTTATGGTTCGACGCCCTCCCACATGGCCTTAGCTTCCAGGAGACATCCCCATTGGGTTCGGCGCTGCCATAGTGGGGACGGTTAACCGCGCCATTCAAAGCCGCGACGAATACCTTACCACTAATCCGAATATGGTGTTTCTCATTAGTATTCAGATGCGAGAAGATTGGGAAGGCGCTTTTTCTGAAGACGGGCCATATTGGATAAGAGATGCCAACGGAAACGTTGTTAGCCATTGGCCCGGCGCGAACTTGCTTGACTTTACCTATCCCCACATTCAGGACAGAATTGTACAACAGGCTATTGCCGTGTCAAAGTGTGGTTTATTTGATGGCATTTTCTTCGACTATTGGCACGAACGGATATCGGTGCTTGGAGGATTCCGAACATTGGAAGCCGAGCAACGTGCTCGAGACAACATTCTTCAACGCATACGCGCTAACACTCGTCCCAATTTTCTAATAACGGGCAATGTCAATGCCGAAATTATTCCTAGAACTGCACCCTATGTCAATGGCGGCTTTATGGAAACGGGTATCCCGGGAATCGGAACCAGTGCCGATTTGGAGCGGGCTCTCAATGCCGCTGAAAACACATTGTTCTGGCTCGAACACAACCTGCGCGAGCCGCGAATAAACGGGCTTGAAGGGTATAGTTTGCCAGATGAACCTTTCCATAGCCAGAACAATCGCCGCTGGATGCGCACGTTGACAACACTAAGCCTAATCCACTCCGACGGCTATGTATTGTATACCCCCAGCGTCGCATCCGATCACACTTGGCACGATTTTTGGGATGCGGACCTCGGGCGGCCGGTGAGCGCAAAAAGGCAACCGTATCAAGAGACAGATGGGCTTTATATCCGCGAGTTCACGAACGGTTGGGCGGTGTACAACCACAGTGGCGCGGCGCAGGTGATCACGTTGCCGGAGAAGGTGCAGGGCGTCGCCAGCGAGTTGGTGGGGAGGGAGCACACGTTACCAAACCTTGACGGGGAAATGTACCTTAGGGTGAAACCGGCGGATGTTAATGAGGACGGAATGGTGAATATTTTGGATTTGGTGGTGGTGGCGCAGGCGTTCGGGAAAGATGGCTTGCAGGGAGATGTAAATGGAGATGGGGTTGTCAATGTGTTTGATTTGGTGATGGTGGCGAATCAGTTCTGAATCACAGATTACACGGATTAAAAACCTCTGTCGCGTGGGAGTTTAGGATCGGGGTTCGGAAACCCCTCCTACCAAAGGAATTAGAGTTGGTAGGATATGGTCATTGACAGCAGGGGGCCGACTTCAAAAGCATCGCCTTTGTCGGACAGGGCTCGGCTTTGGATTGGGAGTGTCACGTTCAGCCGGATAGGCACGCCGAACCGCGGATGGGGCGAGACGCCGAACTGTAGGGCGTTGAAAATGAGACCGGAGTTGATGTCCCGGACTCCGTCCCAGTGGGCGTAGGATTGGAATAGCCCCAAATGGTTCGCGTGCAGCGCCAACCACTGCCCGAGTTGATACCGCATACCTACGGTTTCGGTTATCTCCACGGGTCCGCGATAGGTCTTACCGTTTTGGTAAAACGGGAAGTGACCGTGTACCGAGGCGTTTAGCGAGAGCGCGTCGGACAACGGTGTTTCGTAGTGCAGCGCCGCCAACGGATCGAATGTACCCGTGCCGAACTGGATGTGAAGGTGCTTTTGACCAGCGTCGCCCAGCTTGAACGGATCCTCCTCCGTCGCCCCGACCGGTATACTGCTTCCGACCGACACCATCAATCGATCATCGCCGCGCAGTAGGTTCGAGAGGCTCCGCGAAACGAGCAGGCGAGCGTCGGCAAAGCCACGGTACACTTCGTCGCGGTGGTGTATGTCTTGATTGCGCAGGATAGCCTCACGTTCCCCCAACGTCACGGGAGCGATCTCGTCGATGAAGGCGTCCTGATCCTTGATGTCGTAGGGCAGGCTTAGCGCGATGTCCCAGTCAGCGGTATGGCGGTAAGCGATATCCAGTTGAAGGCGTACGACATTCAGGGATACGCGGTGGCGATGCAGCGGTACTTGAATCACGTCCCCTGTCTGAGAAAGCCCTCTTGTCTCCAGATGTCCGCCGTTGGCGTCGAATCCGCGCAGTAGGTTGAGGGAGAATCGAAGTTTGCCATCATCGGAAGTCGAACCGACTTCGCCAATCCCGCTTCGCGGAATCACGGGATTACTTCACGCGCCTCAGGACTCTTGCGCGTACGAGAGCGGCGAGAAGAGCAGGGAACTTGCCAAGAGTATGTTCAGGAACAGGTTAATTCTTTGCATGACTTGTCTCGAATGGTCTGCAAGGTTGTTTCTTGGATTCACCCCATCCCCTTTTTTTGGTTCCACTCGCTATGCACCTCAAGGGTGTGCATAAGTTATACACATCGCGCTCCTATCGGCATTGAGGAACTCTATCGCCCTCTTTATTCGGTCGGTTGATTCCAACCACGGACTGTCGCCCCGCTGGGGCTTTGGTGTGGGCAGCCGGTATTTCTATACACCTTTCGCGCCTCTGGCGCTCTTAAGGGCTGGTGGAACCTCTATCGCTTTCGTTATGGGATAGCTATCGCAGAATAGGCGATCGCACTCGCAATTCACTCGTTTGATCTTGCTTGATCTCACTTGATCGTTCTTTCAGTCGCTTGATAGCACGCCATTATCCCTGTCGGAATAATTCTTTCAGCAAGCAACACTTTTGTACCGCAAACTGTTAGTTTGCGATCGCAATCCATCACCGGTACACGTTTATTTTTGGCTCTATGACTGGCTTTCCGAAAGTGTTACTTGAGAGTCTGGATTTGGCAATCCAGACCGAGCGGGTAAGGGTGGGCAGCGGGAAGAGGGGGATGTAGAAACCGAGTTTTGCGGAAAAAACTCGGTTTCTACACCAACGGATTGGTCACGAATCGAGTTGAGATTTATAGTCGATGGCTTTGCCGACCAAATATATCAGTTCCACAACCCCCTCGTTGTCGAGTTCGGGAAAAACGCCCTTGACCACCCGGCGAACCTCCTCCAAACTTCCGTCCTTTGCCCAGTAGCTCTCGCGCAGGATTTCGGCGAACTCCGCGACGGCTGCCGTGAGGCGAAACGGCGCGGAAGCCGTCTCGAACGACTCGTGCAGATCCGATGAGAAGATGTCTTCTCCAATCTCGGTGACCTGATGCGTATCCGGATCGGCGTAGCGGATCGAGGCGGTCGCGATTTTGCCGGACGCTCCCTCGTGCAGTTTGACCTCGTACAGTGCGGTCACGCAGTGCCCGGATCCGACCTCCCCGGCGTCAACGGTGTCATCGCGGAATTGGTGATTTTCAAGGAACCGGTTCTCATAGCCGAGCAGTCGGAATCGGCTGACCACCTCCGGATTGAAATCCACCTGAATCTTCGCGTCTTTAGCGATGACCTGCAACGTTCCCGTCAGATCTTCGACAAAGATTCGTCTCGCCTCGCTGAGGGTGTCAACATAGGCGTAGTTTCCGTTCCCAGCATTCGCCAGTTTCTCCATGAGAATATCGTTGTAATTTCCCATGCCGAAGCCGACTGTTGACAAAGTGATTCCGCGTTTGACGTGAGCGCGTATCTCCTTTAGAATCTCTTCCGGGCCTGTCTGTCCGACATTTGCAACACCGTCCGAGCAGAGAATCACTCGATTGATGTGATCGACCTCCGCGTTGCGCCAAGCGAGGTCGTACCCGATGCGCAGCCCTTCTTCGGCATTGGTCGATCCGTCCGGCCTCAGAGAATCGATGGCTGTCAGAATCTCGGCGCGCTGGTTGACTCCCGTATGCGGCAACACCAATCGTCCCCGGGAGCCGTAGACGACGATGCCCACCTTGTCGGTGGGTCGAAGTTGATCGACAAGCAACCTCAACGCTTTCTTCACCAATCCCAAACGGTTCTCCATCTCCATTGAGCCGGACACGTCAACCACGAAGGTCAGCGTCGCGTCCTTTCGGTCTTCGTCCGAGATCACTCGTCCTTGCAATCCAATCCTCAGCAGATGGGTGCGTTTGCTATCGGCAAATTTTGACGGCGCGCCCTCAAGGTGGACGGCGAATGCGCCTTCGTCCGGGGCGGTATAGTCGTATTTGAAAGCGTTGACGAACTCCTCGACGCGCACCGCTTCCGACGGCGGCAGATGCCCTTCGGTCAAGTAGCTGCGCGTAACCGAATACGACGCCGTATCGACATCCATCGCGAATGTTGAGAGGTGTTCGTCTTCCGTATCCAGGAAGGGATTGACGCCGCTGCTCTTGAAATACATATCGGGATAAGCGGCAGCGTTTGGCGGTTTGAGTTGGGGAGTTATTTGATGCGCGGTTTGCCCCGTCCCAGATGAGACATTAGGCAAAGAGGCTTTAACAATGGGTGTTATACCAAGCAGCGGTTTGTGGTTGGAAGGTGTATTATTATGCGACCTTGGGGCGCCGGGATTTGGTGTCGGTGAACCCATCAGGGAATCAACGCGCATTGCTATCGGGGAATCTATGCGTGCTACCTTTGAGGAAAACTCTAACACTGACGTTGGCTGGTAATTGGATACCACCCGCTTTGCAAGCGGAGGTCTGCGTTCACCGTGCGGCGGTGGCTGAGCGCCAATCGCATCCACCATAGCCAGGCCTCTGCGGGGAACGCTTACCTTCACTTGGATGATTTTTTGCGGCGTGGACTCGGGTAGCATGTTTGCTTTCCGTGTTTTCGGTCGAGGAGGCAAGAATGGCGATAGCAGTTCTATGCTCATCGAATCATTCGGCTGTGGAGTTTTCGTCACCCAATAGGCGCCAACGAGCATCACGATGACGGTGTGTATCATTAACGAAGCCAATAATGCACCGGAAAGTTTCTTGAATTTCATGTTGTGTCCTCCGATTTAAGATAGGATGGATGGAAGAGGGGAAGGATGGAAGATTCCTGTCCACGCCATCCGTGATTTGATGATTCTCCATTCAATTGGTCAAAGGGGAGAGCAAGGAGCGTGCCATGAGAAAGAGTCGGATTGAGTGGCGTTTTCGCGCTTTAAGCGCACACGATTGGGCACGGATTGTTCGTATGTTGCACCGCATCGTGCAGAACCAAGTTGGGGGAATCGAAGTGGGATTGTTGTCCAGATTATGTGCAGAGAAGCGCAGGAGTTGGGCTTCTCTGCGGTTAACCATACATACGCTATCGACAAACCGAACCCGTGGGAGGGAATCAAGCGAATGGACAATGAGATCAAACGAGTGAATAGCGAGTGCGATAGTAAATCCTGTAATAGAGATCTTCTTGCCACGACGGTCGGACTTGCGATTCGAAGGAAATTTTATTGATTCTCGTTGGAATCGGATTCAATATATGATACGATGACTTTATGATTTGCCGTGGGTGCATCAAGAAAACGACACTGCCGTTGTTCGGCGTGCCAGAAGACAGTGAGGAGAGTTTGCATGAGTAAGCATCTTATTTCATCAAAGGAGATGGCGCAGTTTGTGGCATCCGGTTATCTGAAATATGAGGAGATGGTGCCGAAGGATGTGTCCGAGGCATGCCTTGAGGACATGAAAAACCACCGCGGCTATCTTGACGTGGGCACTCCGTTCGAGGAGACGTGGCCAAAGGGCACGCCGCTCGGCGATGTGTTCCGGTTGCCGCAGGTCAAAGGGCTGATCCATTCGCTGGTCGGTCCGAATCCGGTCTATGACCATCACGCGGTGCATCTGTTGCGGGCGAACAGTATGATCGGACCAGACACGCACCAGGACTCAGTCATCGACTTTCGTGACAACTATTTCGACATCCAGTTATCATTCTTCGCGCATGACACGCCCGAAGAGATGGGGGGAACTTTCCTCGTGCCGGGATCGCATTTCCGAAATGTTCGCACGGGCGAGATCCGCTATTACCAGCAGATCCCCGGCAAAATCTGGGCGACATGCCCGGCGGGGACGATGTATGTCTGGAACACGCGGGTTTGGCACGGCGCACGCAGCAACTTTACCGATCAGGATCGGTACATGTACAAGCTGCGGCTCAACCCGTCGCAACCCCAAGTTCGCAATTTCGATACGTCGGATATCGACGACCCGAAGATCGGAAGCATCCTGTCGAAAGGGCACGGTTGGGAAGGCAGCGACATGCGGTATGAATTGATGAAGCGCGTCCAGTTGTGGCGGTATGTGTCTGATCAGCCGGATTACGATATTGGAGAGCGGTTTATGCGGAGGATTGAGTACCAGCCGCAGCGGATTTCTGCTTAATTCGAGAGAAGAGGAGAAGCTGGCGAAGTGACGGCTGAAGTTTGGTTTCGCCTTCGCGCGCTCCGAACGCGCAATGAATTGCGCTACTACAAACGAACTTTTGTAGGGGGCAATCAAGCGACGGGATAAGGAGCGCGGTAGAGATTTTCTGCGCACTAGTCTTTCGTCCACGAATCCTACTTTCCGACCAACATCCGGCGAGTCGTGCTGAAATCCCCTGCTGTGAGGGTGCAGAAATAGATGCCGGTGGCGACGTATTCACCGTATCGATTGCGTCCGTCCCAATATGCCGCGCGGTCTCGGGTTTGATATAGCCCCGCGGGTTGGGAGCCGATTTCCAATGATTGGACGGTTCTCCCGTGCACGTCGTGGATCGTTAACGTGACATGCGCGGGCGTCTTTAGTTGATAGGGTATCCAGGTCTCCGGATTGAACGGATTGGGGTAATTCGGCAGTAATGCCGTCTCTGTTGGAATGCGTGGCGGCTCGGTCAATGAGGCTAAGAGTTGTTCAAGCGTGAGTATTCCTCGCTGCACGGTTGAATTAGTTGTATCTAACCCCTTTGCATCAGCCAGCCACGTTCGTACACGCTCTGATGTGAAGGTTTCAAGTCCGTCCAGTTGGCTAGAGGGTGAGGCTGCAGCGTTCCCGAACACCTCGGCAACCCTCTCCAAATCTTTGAGGTTCACCGCCCCATCTCGGTTGATATCCGCACGTATCTGTCCCATCTGTCCAAATTGCGCGGCGACCAACACCAAATCCAAGATATTCACTGTCCCATCGTCATTGACATCTGCCGCCCTTGTTTGAACGAGGTATGTGTAAGGGGCTACGTCCCATAGTAGGACTGATCCGTCCAAACTTCCGCTGGCAAGGGTTAACCCATCCGGGTTGAATGCCACACTCGTAACATCAAGCGTATGTCCCTCAAACGTTCGCAGGAGATTGCCTGTAACAGTGTCCCAAAGACGGATTGTACGGTCCCAACCTCCGTTCGCACTGGCAAGGATTAAACCATTCGGACCAAACGCTAGGCTGACAACACTCGACGCGTATCCCTTAGGCGTTCTCACCTCAAGCATCCGTAGCTGCACACCTGTGTTCGCGTTCCACAGACGAATTCTGCCCCGTTCTCCACTGGCGAGCGTCACGCCGTCCGATCTGAATGTCAGACTATTTACTCTAGACGCGGTCCCAAGCAACCGCAGTTGTGTCCCCGAATTCAGATTCCACAGACGAATTCCACCCCTATCCCCACTCGCAAGCGTTAAACCATCAGTGCTAAACGCCAGGCTCGCGACATCCCACCTACGCTGGTCTAGCGTCCGTTTGTGTCTACCTGTCACCGCGTCCCACAGACGAATTCTTCCGCCCTTATCCCCGCTCGCAAGCGTCAAGCCATCCGGGCTGAAGGTCACGCAGGTAACGTCAACGGTATGCCCCTCAAGTATCCGAACCCCCATTCCTGTGGCCGCGTTCCACAACCTGACCGTGTAGTCCTCGCTCCCGCTCGCGAGGGTGGAGCCATCGGGACTGTATGCAACGCTAGTGACATCCTTCGTGTGCCCGTGAAGCGAGTGCACCTGCATACCTGAAACCGTATTCCATAAATGGATAGTGCCATTCTCATCTCCAGTGGCAAGAGCCATTCCGTCTGACCTATACCCCACGCTACTAATCGCAGAAGCGTATCCTTCAAGTGACCGTACCGGAGCACCTGTAGCGGGATCCCACAGACGAACCCCATCCTCCATGCCCGCGCTGGCGAGCGTTAAACCATCCGGGCTGAACGCCACACTCGACATCCAAGCCGTATGCCCTTTTAGCGTCCGTCTCTGCTGCCCTGTAACGGCATCCCAAAGTATAACCGTACCATCCGAATCTGCACTGGCAATCGTCGTGCCGTTGTGACTGAAGGCAACACTGTTAACCAAAGCGGTATGCCCTTCGAGCGTCCGCAGGTGTGCGCCGGTAGTTGCGTCCCACAGCCGTGCGGTGCGGTCCCAACTCCCGCTTGCAAGCGTCAAACCATCGGGGCTGAACGCCGCACTAACAACCTCCCAACCATGTCCTTCAAGAAAGTGCTCGTGCGCCCCGGTTTTTGCATTCCAAATGCGAACGTCATGCCAATTCGTATTCGCAAGGGTGCGTCCATCGGGGCTGTACACCACACTGTTCTTCCACGAGTTTTGCCCTTCAAGCGCCCCTACCTCTGCACCTGTAACCGCATCCCACAGATAAATACTACCGTTCCACCTTCCACTGGCAAGTGTCTTACCATCCGGACTGAATGCAACGCTGTCCACGATTCCGGTCCCGTTAATCTCGCGAATTCGGTCGCCCGAAGCCGCGTCCCACAGATGAATATCCCCGTCCCATGTGCCGCCCACTAGGGTGTCTCCATTCGGGCTGAACGCAACGCACGTGAAAATGGAGGAATTCATGGTGAATAGCGCAACTTCCCGAAGGGTCACCGTAGCGTAGAACCAGACGCCGATAGTGCTCGCGACGGCAAGCCGGTTGCCATCCGGCGAATAGGCGATCTGAGATACCCGACCTTTGCCCAACCGCATTGAGGCGGCGTCGGGCAATCCCCAGCGCGATGCGTCTTGCGCGGAGGCGTGAAGTGAAAACGAGATCGAAACTAGCAGTAGGCAGGATTTGAACTTACACGGTTTATTTGTCGGCATCGTCATATTCCTTACGGTTACCATGTAGGGGACGCAGATCTGTGTCCCCTACAGCTAAAAGGCTTTACTTGCCGACCAACATCCGGCGAGTGGCGGTGAAATTGTCGGCGGTGAGTGTGCAAAAATAGATGCCGGTGGCGACGGGTTCGCCGTATTGGTTGCGGCCGTCCCAATAGGCGGCGCGGTCTCGGGTTTGATACAGCCCGGCGGGCTGGCAGCCGATTTCTAGTGTTTGTACGGTCATCCCGTGTACGTCGTAAATCGTTAACGTGACATGTGCAGGCGTCTTCAGTTGATAGGGAATCCAGGTCTCCGGATTGAACGGATTGGGGTAATTCGGCAGTAATGCCGTCTCTGTTGGAATGCGCGGCGGCTCGGTCAGCGAGGCTAAGAGTTGTTCAAGCGTGCGTATTCCTCGCTGTACGGTTGTATTTGTTGTGTCTAACCCCTTTGCATCAGCCAGCCACGTCCGCACACGCTCCGCTGTGAAGGTTTCAAGTCCGTCCACTCGGCTGGAGGGTGAGGCGGCGTTCCCGAACGCCGCGGCAACCCACTCCAAATCTTGAAGGTTCACCGCCCCATCGCCGTTGATGTCCGCACGAATTTGTCCCATCTTTCCGAAATGCGCGGCGACCAACACCAAATCCAAGATATTCACTGTCCCATCGTCATTGACATCTGCCGCCCTTGTTTGAACGAGGTATGTGTAAGGGGCTACGTCCCAAAGCAGGATTATTCCATCCAAGCCGCCGCTAGCGAGCGTCAGTCCCTCAGGGTTGAAAGCGACGCTCCTCACTTCAGAGACATGTCCCTTGAAAACCCCCAGCATATCGCCCGCGGCCGCATCCCACAGGCGGACGGTATCGTCGCTCGATCCACTTGCGAGCATCGCGCCATCCGGACTGAAGGCGAGACTCTCGACGTAGCCCGAATGTCCTTTCAGTGTCCGCAGCAGCGCACCCCTGCTTGTATTCCACAACCGAACGTTACGATCACGATTCCCGCTGGCAAGGGTCAGCCCATCGGGACTGAATGCAAGGCTAGTCACGTTGGAGGACTGCCGCTGAAGTGTCCGCTTGCTCGCTCCGGTGACGGCATCCCATAGATGGATGGCGCCGTGGAAACTCCCACTGGCAAGCGTCCTGCCATCGGGCGAATAGGCGACGGACAGGACGATGCCGGTGTCGTCGTCGATTAGACGCAGTTGCTTACCCGACGTTACATCCCATAGACGTACGGTACTATCCCAACCTCCACTTACAAGTGTCGATCCATCCGAACTGTACGCCACACCGGTAACCCAATGCGAGTGCCCCCCAAGCGTCCGCCGCGCGCCGGTAGCGGCATCCCAGAGATGAAGGCTGCCGTCCCTGCTCCCACTGGCAAACGTCGAGCCGTCAGGACTGTACGCCACGCAAATGACCTCCTCCTCGCCCGCTTGAAGCGTTCGCACCTGCGCAGCCGCAGCCGTATCCCATCTACGGATGGCGCCGTCCCAACTCCCGCTGATAACCCTACTCCCGTCCGGGCTGTACGCTATGCCGTTAATCCAGGAGGAATGTCCATTGATTGCGCGCGCCAGGTCACCGGTGGTTGTATCCCACAGGCGGATGGAATGGTCCCACGCCACACTGACAAGCGTGTTCCCGTTCGGGCTGTACGCAACCTTCGGGTTGAACGAACGACCGCTCCTACTGGTGACGGTAGCCTCCTCGAACGTGAACAGTAGATCGCCGGTGTCCGGATTCCAGAGATTGGCCGTACCGAACCAGCCTCCACTAGCGAGCGTCTTTCCGTCCGGGCTGTATGCCAGGCTATTTACCCAATCGCCGGGCACTTCAACCGTGCGGATGTGTTCGCCGGTAATGGCATCCCACAAGCGGATGCCCTCACCCCAGTCCCCACTGGCAAGCGTGTTGCCGTCCGGGCTGTACGTCACGCTATGGACCTCCCACGTAAACCCCTCCTCCAGCGCCCCCTTTTGAGCACCTGTTTCCACGTCCCACAGACGAACCACGCTCGAACTTCCGCTGGCAAGCGTTTTACCGTCCCGGCTGAACGCCACGGCAGGAACCATCCAGTCGTGCCCTTCAAGCGCATGCAGATGGTCGCCTGTCCCCACATCCCACAGATAGACGGTACCGCCATAACTACCAGACGCAACCGTTCCACCATCCGGACTGAATGCCAGGCTTAGCAAGGCGCTTGAGGGAACCTCAATCGTCTTCTTGTGCGCGCCTGTCTCCGCATCCCAGAAGCGGATTACCCCGTCCCAGTGCGGAGTCACAATCGTTCTGCCATCCGGACTGAATGCCATATTCTCGACCCAAGCCGTGTCTTCATTGAACAGGGCACTCTCTTGAAGATTTGTTGCGTCGTAGAGCCAGATACCGAGGCTGCACCCCACGGCGAGACGTGCGCCATCCGGGGAGTAGGCGACGGGACCGGTCAGTGAACCTTTCCCGAGCCGCATGGATGCGCCTTCGGGCAATCTCCATTGCGATATGTCACGAGCGGAGGTGTTGAGTGTAAACAGGATGGAGAGCACGGGAAGGCAGGATTTGATTAGCCGCGCTCTTTCGATTGACATCATCATTCTCCTTTGCTCGACTCTGTACATGTGTAGGGTGGGATCAAGGACTGATTAAGGAGGGCGATAGAGTTCCCTTCCGCCCGACCCCCGGGTCCTAAAACTGCTCCTGCTGGATTGCAAAATCCAGCAGCCATAGCATGGAATCAACCGCTCAAGCGAACGATCAACTGAACAGATAGTGAGTGAGATAGAAATCCCCTTGCCCTGCCGATTCTGCACGGTGACAAGGCTTTTTACTACAGAAGTTTCTTTACTTGGTTCAAAAATTAATTCACATGTATTTTAGAGAAATGATATTACTGGCGTCAATGGACACTAGAAGGATACCATTAACTTCTCAAATTGGGACTCATGAGGTGCGGAGTGTAGGATATAATCCTTCCCATATATTCCGTGTTACATCCAATTCGGGGAATAACTTTTACCTTGGCTCGTCTTCTTGTCCTTCGTCCTTCAAGGATTTCAGTTCAGCTTTAATAGCCGACATCTGTTTCCCAATAACCCTCATCTCTTGCCCAATTGCATTTGCCGTAGAAGCAAGTTCTTGTCCTGACGTTCCATAATCTTCGTTAACCTGCCGCATACGCTCTCTCATTTCATCGCCTAAATTGCCCTGCCCTGCGTCGTATGCCTCTATTGCTAACTTCTGGAGCCGCTTCAACTCTTCGATCAATGCCCTTCTTCCCGCTCCGTTATGCTCCCGAAGTAAAACCACTACTTCTTGTTGTGTTTGATGTAAATCTTCATGTCTTCGATCAAGTTCCTCAAATTCGGATTCAAGCGTCTCAATCCTTACGGCTAGCTGTTCTTCACTGGAATTATTTTGAGGAGGTTCTGTCGTTATGCTTTGCTCTTCTTCAGTTCCTTTTGCTGCAGTGAGTCTATCCGTCACATGAAAATCGGTATCTGGAAAAACATTGTTGATTTCTCTTTCGTCAGGAGTAGCTTGGATAACTCTTGAAAATCGTCTTTGATTCTGTTGAAATTGGCCCACGTTTTCCTCTTCAACTAAAGGCACATTGGAGGTGCTTGGGTGGGGAAAAAACAAGGAATAGAGAAACACCCCAATCCCGATTCCACCGACGAGAAACATCCCAACAATCACAATTCCAAACAATAAGCCTTGTCGCATCCCAAACACCTCTTGTAATTGCCTATCAAGTAACACTCTCGGAAAGCCAGTCATAGAGCGAAAAATGAACGTGTACCGCTGATGGATTGTGATCGCAAACTAACAGTTTACGGTACAAAAGTGTTGCTTGCTGAAAGAATTATTCCGACAGGGATAATGGCGTGCTCTCAAGTAACACTCGACATTGCACAGGATCTACTATCGCACTCACTATCCGTTCGTTTGATCCTCTGGAGTGCAGACGCGGAGAGAAATCGTGTTCTATTGACATCTCACTCCGCTGGAGTGAAAACCAAACCACGAATGAACGCTTTTTCAAAACTGTCATAGAGCAAATAATGAATGTTACTTGCTGAAAGAATCATTCCGACAGGGATGATGGCGCGCTCTCAAGTAACACTCGACATTGCGCTCCGCTGGAGCGCGGAGATTAGGCGCATCACGATTCTATTGACATGGCACTCCTCTGGAGTGAAAACCATTCTACGAAGGAACACCTTCTCAAAGCCTGTCATAGATTTAAAGACGCAGTGTTACTTGCTGAAAGAATTATACCGACAGGGATAATGGCGCGCTACCAAGCAACACTACCAATTAACGCACCACATGGCACTCCGCTGGAGCGCGGAGATTGGACACACTACGATTCTATTGACATAGCACTCTGCTGGAGTAAAAAGCATTTTACGAAGGAACACCTCCTCAAAGCCTGTCATAGATCCGAAGATGAGTGTTACTTGCTGAAAGAATTATACCGACAGGGATAATGGCGCGCTCTCAAGTAACACTCGACATTGAAGATCTCTATCGCACTCACTATCCGCTCGTTTTATCTCCGCTGGAGCGCGGGAATTTGGACCTATCGCATTCTATCAACATACCGATCCTCTGAGCGTTTCTCCTTATGCTTTAATAGAGAAAATCATCTTCTCGACAAATCCTTCATTTCTCCCCAAGTCGTAGCTAGACGCGATTCAGAGGGAACACTATATGGACCGCCAATGTTTGGAATCCGTGGCCCCCAAATTTTGATGTCATCAAGGTGAACAACTATCTTCATGTTTGTGTGAAACAGCACGGTGCCCGGCCCTGCCTTCTCATCCTCATATTTGGCTACGAGTTGGTTGTCAAAATAGAATTTAAAATGGTTCTCCTTAGCCACGATTTTGATTGGGATCCATCGACTTGCTATTAGTCGTTCGAGACGTTCAAGCCCGAATTTCGCACGATGGATAATTTCGTCGGGGGCCCATCCTACCGGGGGTTGACCTAATCGGAAAGTTAAGGCATGTATCGCTTGACGTTCGTCCAGTAAAATCCACATTGACTGCGCATTGTGCGAATTGGCAGGATTAGGGATTTCGTTAGCCACCACGTCGCTCCTTCGCACCTCAGTATAGAAAGCTGCGCCCGGCTCTGGAACTCCCATAAATCTAATCCGAAAGGTCAACGTATAAGAATCCCATTCTTCGGCGTTCCTGGTTCCTAATTCCAATGACACTGAATGTTCTTGAGCCACGCGATTTTTGTTTATAACCAAATATCCATCTTCGAAATTCAAAAGATGCGGGACCGATCGGAACGCCGGCTTTGGGTCTATATGGATATTCCACCCTTCAAGGTGTTCGTTGCTGAAATCATTTTCAAACGTGCCCGAATATGCGGCGGTAGTAGACGATACTGTTAGTAGTGCAACTATCATCAGCCATCTCATTGAAGTTCCTCCATGGGTTAAAAGGGGGAATTATCTACGGTGCGAACTCTTTATCTCGCCCCAAGTCGTAACCAAATGAGCTTCCGGGGCAACACTATGCGGACCGCCACGAAATGGAATTTGTGGGCCCGTAATGGCAATGTCATCAAGATGAACGGGCGACCCACCACTTTTCGCAAATCTTACGGTGCCCGGCCCCGCTTTTCCATGTTCATATCGGGCTACGAGTTGGTTGTCAAAATAGAATTCAAAAAACTTTCCTCTAGCCACAATTTTGATTGGGATCCATCGATCTGCTATTGGTTGTTCGAGACGGTTAAGCGAGAACTTCGCACGATGGGTCATTAACACTGCGTCGTCCCCTTCTGCAGGAAAGCCTTTATTCGGGTGGTAAGAGAAAACACGTATTTCTTGTTTGGGTGCCAAATGAATCCACATTGCTTGGGTGTTATCTTGAGTAAAAGTTTCGTTGCCTCTTCGAACTTTGGGCCCCACGCTGTATCGGACATAAAGGTGGAAGCTTGCGCCCAGCTCTAGATCTTCTTTAAACTCAAACCTAATTCGACAGGTCAGTGTATAAGAATCCCATTTTTCTGCATTGCCCGTTCTTAATTCCATGGACACGGAATGCCTCTGCCCCCTAAACACGGGGTCTATAACCAGATATCCGTTTTCAAACTTCAGAAGATCCACAATTGGAAAAAAGGGCGGGGCGGGAATCATTAAAAGATGCCATCCATCAAGATTTTCATCGTTAAAATCTTCCACAAACGTACCGGAATATATTACGGCAGCAGGCGACACTGCCATTAGTAGAGCCATCAGTAACGGTTTCATTTGAGTTCCTCCACTGCTTTCAGGTTCGTAGTAGGGATTAAGTGAGTAGCGAGTAGGATTTTCTATCGCCTTCGTTATCCACTCAGTTGATCGATAGAAATCCCATTATCTCACCCGCTATCTTTTCCTAGGAATCAGGGCAACCCGCATAAGCCCAATGGATGGGCGTGTACACTTCGCCAAGACGCAACATCCATGCCAGTCGAAAATCTGATTGAGCCGCTCCCAAAGAGGGGTTTTACGCTTGTAGTGCACGGAATTGGTCAAGCATTTCATTCCCGCTGCCCTGCACGGTGCGAACATAGCGCTCCGTATCCAGTCAGAGCGGTTGGGGGGAGTGGTGCGAAATGGGCAAATGTGAAAGCGGGGATCTTGCGCAATCCGCCTGCTTGATAGTTCTTCAGGCGACGGTGTGCACCGCGATTCTATTCATATGGCACTGCTCTGCAGTGCATCAATGATAATCGTTAAGTCTCTATTGACATTCCGCACCTCCGGAGCGGGGAGTCGCGGTGGGTCGAGAGAACGCTATGGGAATTCTAGAGCGTTTACTATCCATTCAGTTAATCGCTCGTTATTCATTCGCTTGATGGTCTGGATTTGGCAATCCAGACCGAGCGGTTGGAGGGAGCCGTGCGAGATGTGTAGTGGATTTTCGCTCTACCCAACCTACGGAATTTGTTAACGGATTCAGTCGCTTTCGAAGGAGGTGCGATTCGGAGAAGATCTCTATCAGGATTTACTATCGCACTGGGATCTCTATCGCGGGATTTACTATCGCGCGCGCTATCCACTTGCTTGATCTCCTTATTCAGTCGCTTGATCTATTCACTCAGTTGATCGCTCACTATCCGTTCGTTTGATCTCCTACAGTGCTTTGGATACGTCACCGCACAAGTCCTAAGTTGTCGTCCAGACGCGTGATTTCCTTGATTCGCGTTGACACTAAATTTAAAATATGGTACGATGATTTTTCGGTTTGACTAGGGCGCATCAACAGAGTTGTTGTCGAATTGACGGTCGGTTATGGCGCTCCCGAATCAGTCCGCACGTCAAGGTAATTTTCAGGAGACGATGTATGCCAAAAGTTCAGGATATCTTGGTGTTTTTCCAAACAAGCCCCGGTCTCGACATCACCCCGTCCGCGTGGTCGCGGTATGAGGCGTCCAAGGGGACGGGGATAAAGAATCTTGTCGAGGAGACGGAACCCCCCTACAAACATGCGTTGGCGGCGATGCGCGATGGCTGGCAGGTCATCCAGATGAGCGAGATGAAGCATCGCAGCGCCGACGACGGATACGAACTTGGACCGCTGCCGTATCAGACGGTATTGTCGCGGTTCAATGAACTACAAGACGAGGAGGATGGTTCGTAATGAACGAGCATCTCATCTCATCAAAGGAAATGGCGCAGTTTGTGGCTTCCGGTTACCTGAAGTTCGAAAACATGGTGCCAAAAGATATGTCTGACGCATGCCTGGAAGATATGAAAAATCACCGCGGCTATCTTGAGGTGGGCACACCGTTCGAGGAGACGTGGCCTACCGGCACGCCGCTTGGCGATTTGTTCAGGTTGCCGCAGGTCAAAGGGCTTATTCATTCGTTAGTGGGCCCCAATCCGCTCTACGATCATCACGCCGTGCATCTGCTGCGGGCGAACAGCATGACGGGACCAAACATGCACCAGGACTCGGTCATCGACTTCCGCGAGAACTATTTCGACATCCAGTTGTCGTTCTTCGCGCACGACACGCCCGACGAGATGGGTGGTACGTTCCTGATTCCCGGTTCGCATTTCCGAAACGTGCGCACGTTCGAGGTAAAACTCTACCAACAGGTCGCCGGCAAAATTTGGGCGACGTGCCCCGCGGGCACAATGTATGTCTGGAACACGCGGGTATGGCACGGCGCGCGCAGCAACTATACCGATCAGGATCGCTACATGTACAAGCTGCGGCTCAATCCGTCGCAACCCCAGGTTCGCAACTTCGACACGTCTGACATCGATGACCCGAAGATCGGAAGTATTCTCTCGAAGGGTCACGGCTGGGAAGGGAACGATATGCGCTATGAAATCATGAAGCGCGTCCAGATGTGGCGGTATGTTTCGGATCAGCCGGATTACGATATTGGCGAGCGCTTCATGCGCCGAATCGAGTACCAACCGCAGCGGATGTCGGCGTGAAGCAGTGGTCAGTGGCTAGTGGTCAGTGACCAGTGAATTTCTATCCTGCGGTGGATTTGTCAATCCACCGCGAACAGTGTTAGAGTGATTTGAGAGCGCGCAATTATGCGTAACGATACGATTCCCTCATTTCACAACTCGTTTTTCGTTCTATTACTGGCTTTCCGAGAGTGTTACTTGGTAGCGCACATTATCCTAGGCGGAATAATTTCCACATCAAGAGACTCTCAACTCCCGCTATATGACTGGTTCTGAAAAAGTGTTACTTGAGAGTTCATTGGGCTGCCAAGCAGATACTGGCAGTAACCAAGTCGAGTCGGTTTGACCATATTCACCTCCTTGTTCCTTACATTTGTCGCTTATCGTCAATAACGTCTATCCATTTTGCGTAAGTCCTATGAAAATTAGGGAACTCATAAAACTGGTAGAAGCTGACGGGTGGTATCAAGTTCGGAGGAAAGGCAGCCATAGGCAGTTTAAACATCTCAGAAAAAAGGGCACCGATGTCCGTCCCGGCACACTCAACAGTGTTTTGAAGCAAGCCGGCATCAAGCAATTAAGGTGGATGAGTTCATGGAATACGTTGTTATTTTTGAAGTAGGCGAAAACGGTTGCAGCGCTTATGTTCCTGATCTTCCCGGGTGCATCGCCGCAGGGGGTACGAAAGAGGAAGTCAAGACATTAATCGCTGAAGCCATTGATTTTCATATCACAGGGCTACAGGAAGACGGAGATGTTGTTCCACAGCCGTCGCTGACACTACCCGTTCAAACACCGCCAGGACAAGCCTCCGAATTAATCACGGTGCCGATTTAGGGCTGAACTTACTCCCACGCTCAAAATTACGATAGTGAAGGTTTTAGTTTCCAGGACGTACGCAAATTATGATTCATGGAAAACGATAAGAGTGTAGAGTAATACGTAATTGGTAACTGTTTAGTCTATCGGTCTGGATTTGCCAATCCAGACCGAGCAGTCAGGGAATGCGCCAATCAGAAAAGCGCAATGCCGATAAATCGGCGGCATAATAGATTGTTGGCGCAATCACTATTCGATCCTTTATTCCCTACAACTGGCGTTTTTTCGGTATCAGTGCGGTTGGAAACCGCACCTACCTTCCAACTAAACAGTTACCGCAATTGTATAATGCGTAAGAAAAATCAATTACGCATAATGAATTGCCATCTCTTGAGGTTACAAGGCGTTCGATTGCGATAGAAAATATACCGCTGCGTAAGGAAGGTGATAGAAATTTCTAACACAGAATTGCATCCCGGAAAACAGACCTTTATCGATGATTTTTTCATTGAATCGATGGACGGCGCGCACCGCGTGCTTAACCCGGCTGAGAAGCTGACCGTCGACGAACCGTTGAACATCATTACCCATGCCCAAGCGTGGGAAAACGATGACGCCGAGAGTAGCGGCAATTTCGTGTACGATGAAGTCAATCAGGCGTTTCGGATGTACTACCACGGCGTGGATTCGCAAGTATGCGTTATCGAGTCGAGGGACGGCATCCACTGGGAACGTCCGAACTTGGGCTTGGTCGAGTTTAACGGTTCCAAAGCCAACAACATCACGAACTGCCCATCCCATATAGGCGCCATCCTGTGCGATCCGCACGAAACCGACGAGGCGTATCGCTGGAAGCGGATCGAATTTCAACCTCAAGGAGTTGGTCCCGACGGCGAACGGGTGTGGTGCGCCTACTATTCACGCGACGGATACGATTGGAAACCTTATCCGCTTGGGACGCACAGCAGTCAGACACAGTTGTTTGCGTTCGGTTCACGGCGAGAGACCTTCGGCGGCCCAATCGATCCCGACGCGCCCTATGTGTGGTACTCGCAGCGTGGATCTAGCCGACGCACACGCGTTCTTGGACGCCGCGACAGCCAGGATTTTCTCAACTGGTCGGGGTTGCGCACGGTGATCGAACAAGATCTTGACGATCCCATCGGCACGGAGTTCTACAGCGCCGGTTTTGACGGGGCAAACCGCACGGATGGCGGCTTGCATATCATGATGCTGAACACCTACTTGACCGACATCACCGAGCCTTACGCTATCGAGGATCCGGAGAATTATTGGGGGGCGGAGAAGGGGCCAGACGTAATTCCGGCACGGATTGACGGGTTCGTCGACACGCAGTTGGCGGTAAGCCGTGACACCGTGAACTGGAAACGCTACCGCGAACCGTTTATCCCACGCGGCAACCCCGGCGCATGGGATTGGGGGATGCTTTACGGAGGCGGTCCCATAGCACACGACGGAAAAATCGTATTCTTCTACGACGGCTATTGCGAATCCCACAACGGCCGCTCACCGCGACCCTACCTAAAGCGCTATTCGGCGGGAAGGGAGAAAGGAAAGGGGCTGGCTTCCTTGCGCCTTGACGGCTACGTCAGCGTGGAAGCGATCTCCTACGCGCCCGGCGTATTGACCACCCACCGCTTCCGCCAGGAGTCCGGCGGCACCATCGGCGTCAATGTCGACGCTTCAGCGGGCGAGTTGCGGTACGAAGTCTTGGAGGACACGGGCGATCCCATCCCCGGATTTACCGCCGCCGAGTGCGACCCCATCCGCGCGGACACTGTCGATGGCGTGTTGTCGTGGAACGGGGTTTCCGGTTGGCCCGGCTTGAGCGAGGAACGGCAGGGGAGGTATCCGAAGTTGCAGAAGGAGGAGTTCTATATAAAGCTGCGGTTCTATATTTCTCCGGGCACCAAGCTCTATTCGCTGACGCTAGATCCGCCCGAGGTCACCGCTTGGGGCGTCAAGGTCAGGGGTAGGATTGATTAATCATGGAGGAGCAAGCCGAATTGGTTTCGGAAGAAGTGAAAGCGGAGGTTGAACCGCACCTGATACAGCTCAGGCAGGAGGGGTGGTGCGTGTTGGAGGGTGTCATCCCCGAATCCGAAATCGACTCCGTGCGTGAATACGTCTCGGCGTCGAGCGAGAAGGCGCTTGAGGCGTACACAAACGACTGGATAAGCATCATTGCCGGGGTACCGGATTTCGCGCCCTACCTTGGCGACGAGCGCGTGTTGGGGATTGTCAAGACGATGTTCAATCACCCGCATGTGCGAATCGCTCAAACCGAGTTGAAGACAATCGCGCCGCACAACGGCGACGCACTTCTCCGCACCTACCATTCCGACTGGCCTCACGATCTCCGAGATCTATCGAAATCCGGGCATATCCACCAACCCTTCCCCGACATCACCATGGCGGTCATCACGCTGTGGATGCTCTCGCCGTTTACGGAGGAGAACGGCGGCACCTGGATTGTGCCGCGCAGCCACCGAGACACGCGAAACCCCCGGGGAAACGATGGCATCGACACGGACAAACCGATTCCGAACGAGATGCAGGTGACGGGCAGCGCCGGCAGCGTGTTGATGACGGACAGCCGTATTTGGCATACCGCCACGGCAAATTTGAGCGATGAACCGCGGATTGCGCTGTTGGCGCGTTATATTCCGTGGTGGGTCAGCGTGGAGATGGGGAAGCGTAATCGGGTGACGATACCGGCGGAGGTGTTTGCCACGTTTCCGGAGAATGTGAAGCCGTTGTACCAGCATCGTGTGACGGAGTAGTGTTGGATTCTACTTGGAGTGCAGAGTAACCAAGAAAAAACCATATGTAATTGAGGGGTACGCATAATCATTGTCTCAATAAGGATCAGCAGATTACTTATAAAACATGCCAAAGTAAACACTGTAGACACTGCGCTGGCGTGTCTTCAGTAAACCGGATTTACAAAAGCACCGATGCCCCGACAGATACGTTCGCTCCGAAGGAGCGACATGTAGATAGAATTGCGTTATCTACGATTCCAGCGCTCCAGCGGAGCGCAATGTGAATACACGGCAAGAGGATTAATCTGCTTAGATTATGCGATTATTTCCAACGTATTTACGTATGCACACCCCTCAAATTAGATGAACACCTAAGTTGCTAAAAAAAATTATGCAGGACTGTTCCACAATTCCGATACTAGAAGAGCATGTAGACTTTTTGTCCCTGTCCTCAATACCGAAAGAACCCGGTATTTACGCATTGTACGCTACCCGTCCGAAAAATCATCTGAAAAACGTGGAGTACGTGGGTATTGCTCAAGGAGAGCAAGGTATAAGAGGACGAATTAGACATCACCTGAAAGAGCGCGACACTAGAATAAATGCGGACAGAATCTCTCATGTCTCGTGGTGGTTGCATTCTAAATTCTCAAATCAGAATAAAGCCTATCTCCGAGTAGCGGAACAAGTGGCATTTGACGTGCTGAAACCGTTTTTCGGTAAACGCCCGGAAGTGCGAGGATCTGAAGACTTGGAAAACATCGTAAACTTCGAGAGGAAAATGAAAGAATTGTTTGGTGGTGACCCATCTGGATGTTTTTTTCCTGCTACCACTGAAAATTTAGCTCATTGTATTTCGCGACTTGGCGTTCGTCTACGCCAATGACTGCTACCTCAGATTTTACCGCATCATCGAAGCGAATCGGTTTCGGAGAGTGCTGACCTATAGATAAATGTATGGGCTTCTTGCGTAACTGTAGGACTTTTTTCCTGATCACGACCTCCTTGCCTGACTAAAGTGCCGTCATACAAAAATAAATTCAAACGTTGGCACACTGTAAAAAGGCAAAAAACAATGATTTGGTGACTGTCGAGAGATTGCTATCGCACTCATCTATTCGGTGGTTTTATCGCTCAACTCGAAATGCTTCCATTAGGAGGTGCGAAAAAACTATGCGGAGAAAAGCTAATTGAGTAGGAGTTACGCAGTTGGTTCAAGCGTGTAGAGAGGTTCTGCCAAGTAAGCACGCACCGCATCTCTGACAATAGAGAGTTTTGCTTCAAACCAACTGACCCCGGTATGATAACAGTAGTGCTCAATTCTCAGAAAGGCTCTCAGCGCTAAACCAATATGATTTCTTTGAGTGCGAGCAGAGCGCACTTGTCCTCGCTCAATGCCAACAAATTGCTTAATCCCGCGATGATATTCTTCTATTGTCCAAGACCATTCCGTATATTTGAGACGCGTCAATGCGTCCATCTGTAAATCATTTGTTGCCCAATATTCAATGTCACCTTCTGGAGTGTCAACCTTGAATATTCGAACCAATCCATAACCTTTTAGATGAACAGTTGTCCCCGTGGGTTCAATTGGGAGCGTACTCACCGGACGGTTACCGGAATAATCTTTACTGACAAGTCGGTTGGGAGCTAGACGAGTGACCCATGTCCAACCATGATCTCGCACCGCTTTTAGATTCTTTAGACTGGCATACCAACTATCAAAACACACACATTCAGGAGCAAAACCGCGTGTTTTCGCTTCTTCAAGCATGGCGCGGAAATGGTCATTTTTCGTCAAGCCGTCTTTGGCTTTATCATAGATTCGATAATCGCATGGAATATGTCTATCGCCATCCGTCCACAGCAAAGTGACCAAGTTAATCCCATTCACAACTCGGTGGTGTTTCCCTGACCAGTGTTTTGTTACCAGTTCAATCTTTTGTGAATACGGTTTATCCAGAGTCGAGTCATCTATAACTAAAATGCCGGATTCCAATTTCACCTGATGTTTCGATTCGCGCCACAGTTTGCCGCTGTCGGGATCCTCCCGATGCAGCAGCCGTGTTATCGAATCATGAGCCGGTGGGTTATCAGCTTGGGGTTGAACTTTTTCCGCTTCAAGACAACTGTAACTTTTCTGAGCGCCAACCAAGAAATCAATATAGTCAGTGTCAGTATATTTGGGTGGATTCATGCTCAAATTATAAACTATTTTCACTCAACTGCGTAACTCCTATTGAGATACATTCAACCCCCCTGGGAAAACTACTTCTTCTCAAAAGTCCAAGAAGTGGAAAAATCGTTGTTTATATCCAGTCCCTACATCAAATTCCCGGTTGCTAGCCTTCTATGTAAGATATTCGAATCCAAAAACGATTCCCGCTTTTCAGTTAGGCTGTTGACAAGGATAAGAGTCTCGGACTTAATTGACGGGGCCTCAGATTTGGAAGCATTTGAAAAACTGCTCCAACTAGAAGAGATATCTGGACAAGATGTAACGGTGAAATGTATATCGAATCTTCACGCGAAGGTTTATGTGTTTGACGAGAATTCGGCAATTGTAACATCGTCCAACCTAACGCCATCTGGATTAAAATCAAATATTGAATACGGAATTGAAGTAACAGAACAAGACACCATTCAACAAATTCTTGAGGACATGAATACTTATTGGCACGCCGCGGAGACCCTTACCGCAGTCATGATAGAACAGGTTGGGAACCGTTTAAAGATGACAGAGTCTGTTGTAACAGTCGACCAAGCTCTACGACAAAGCGAGATTGATTCGCACAATAGAGAACTATCTTTGCCTGTGCCATCCATTGGCAAGCGCTTTGCTCCACAAGGTCGGGATATTGACTCTGCAGAATTGGATAACCTTCGCGAGGATATTTCACCAGTATCGAAATACCGCAAAAGATCCAGAGTTATCATCACCCACCCAGAAATATCAATTGACGATACACCCCATGTCGATCGTGACATTATCGAGCAGGGAATGGAAGGAAGCGTTATTGAGACTGAATCTTCTTACAGTGAACTTGAGGAGGATTCTGTTGAATGGCTAATTAATGAACTGAAAAGCGATGTCAATCAGAGACGAAGGCGAGCCCGAGTACGGTTGAACGTACTTTTTGCTTTAGACAACTCGTGTGTAGTGCCCTATATCAGTGAACTAGCGATTGCAAATTTGAATATATGTTGCAGGTTTTTGAAACACCTACAAGATAGTAAACTGGCTGTCTCACACCTGTTACAGATTCTGAGATTGGCAGAGGCTGAAAGAGGTGCGCTGCCTAATCCAGTTTTGAAAACTCTCGGTGATAGAGCTCCTGAAGTGTTATTTTCATACCTCCGCCAAGCTCTAGAAAGACCACTGGCTGCAAGCGCCAAATTAAACGCTATTGAATGGTTAAAGAACTCAGCCATAAAGTTACATATGCAGGAGAAGAATTCGGCATTTGAAATACTTGAGAGATTTACAGGGGGTAAACTTGAAAAAGGCATCAACGACAAACTTTGCAATGCTGCGTTGATTGCTATAGGCCAGATCGGTAGTGCAAAATCAAAGGAGTACCTTAGGAATGCCTTCAACCAAGCTCAAAAACTTAGGCTACCGCTGCAAACTCAAATGAGTATTCTGAGAGGCTTTATTGCGGCAGGCATGAGCTCAGACGATGAATCTATGCTCTTACGATTGTCTCAGAGTCATCTTGTAAGATTCCGATTAATGTCGGTCAAGGCGTTGAGCCAACTTGATGAGAGTTCTTGGCAGAGGCTTGCTGATATGGCGAAGTCGGATTCAGATGAAGAGGTGAGAATTCAAGCTATGCGGGCGCTTGTAAAACTCAATATTACTGACGCTGAAAAAGTTCTGTTTAAGTTGTACGAGGACGAATCTGACGAGCAGGTGAAGGATTCAATATCTTCGCTAATCAAAAGATGTCAAGAATCCAATCTGGATCCAGCCGAATCCAATGAACCTCCTTCGCCGTCAACAATATCTGAATTAAAATCATCAGACCATAGAGTTCGACGAAAAGCTGCCAAATCGTTGGGTAAATCAAAACATGATTCAGCTGTTGCGCCGCTCTGTGAAGCTTTAAGGGACGAGAATGGAATTGTCCGAGTGACAGCGGCTGAAGCACTCGGGACGATAAGCAATAAAGAATCGCCATTTCCACTGATTGAAGTGCTAGAAAATGATACCTACCATCATGCTCGGGCTGCCGCGGCAAAAGCCTTAGGTCAATTCGACGATAAACGAATAGTTAATGTGCTTCGGAATGGACTTAATGATAGTAGCGGCGAGGTGAAAAAGTGGTGCTTGCGCTCCATAAACAAGTGGACAGCGAATCATATGAGCAAGAATTAGGATAATTGAGAAAAGAAAAGAGAAAATGCAGCATAGATCGTCCATTCTTTCGTGCTTGTTTGAATAATGTACGGCCAAGCCATATCTGTCAGGTTGAGGTGAGTTTTCTCATGTTTTCCTTGTTGCCTGTTAAATGCTTGTTGAATCCTTCTCGCTTTCGATAGACACTCGTTTAATCTAGCGCTGGAGTTATATGTGTTAGGGTTTCTATACACCTTAGTATCTCTATCGCTCGAAATTGGCTATCGCACTGAATATGCTATTGACTAAACTGAAAAAATCGCTATTGAACCTGTTATTCATTCGCCTGATTGCAGTGCCCACCCTATAAATCGCTCGTCTGCTTCGACGAAGATTAGGAGATGCTTTCTATGTCTATGCGACATTTCATCCCATGTTTGGTTGGAATGCGTTATTTCATCGCACTTTTTGCTATATTGACGATCATCGTGGGTTCTCAAAGCGCATCTGCCCAATCGCAGTTGGCTCAAGATGCCTACGCCATCTTTGAGGCGACTTGCCTCAACTGCCACGGTCCCGACGGCGCCTTTCGAGAAACGCTCCTCATGGAACACAGCGAGCTTATTGATGGAGGTACGGTGGTTCCGGGAAATCCCAATGCCTCCGAGTTGTACAAGCGTCTCCTCGGTCCCACCGAAAACGGCGCACAAATGCCGTTCGGACTGCCGCAACTGCCCGTTCAATCCATTGACACTGTTCGGCGTTGGATTCTAGCAGGCGCACCCGATTGGACACCAACCACCATACCGCTCCGTCGTTTCATTACCCCCCGCGAAGTGCTCACGAGCATCGAGTCGCACCTCAACTCGCTCTCGTCATTTGATCGCTCCTTCGCACGCTACTTCACGATGACGCATCTCTACAATGCCGGAGAAACTCCCGAGATACTTGCCGAATACCGCGCGGCACTCTATAAATTGGTCAACAGCCTCTCATGGGGAAGCGGGATTTTCAACCCACAACCTATTGACCCGCATGCGACCATCTTCTACATTGACCTGCGGCATTACGAGTGGGATCGAAATGATGGCTGGTCGACGTTAGAAGAGGCCTATCCCTATCACATCTCGTTCGACGCGCCCGCCCATCTCGCAACCCGGAATCAACTGGGACGGTTGCAGACACAGATGAAGACCGATGTGCCATCGATTCATGTGGACTGGTTTATCGCAAGAGCTTCGACACCGCCGTTGTATCACGACCTGCTTTCACTGCCGTTGACAGATAGCGAGTTGGAAACCCGATTGGAGGTTGATGTCCCAGCCAATCTGGTGAATGCACCCGGGGTTCGCGTCTGGCGCGCGGGGTTCAAGAATTCGGGTGTGTCAAACCACAACCGAGTGGTGGAACGCCATATCTCTCGCTATGGAGCCTATTGGAAGAGCTACGACTTTGCCGGGAGTGCCGGTAGACAGAACATCTTAACCCACCCGCTTAATTTCACGCATGACGGAGGGGAAGTTATCTTCAATCTCCCAAACGGGTTGCAAGGTTACTATCTTTCCAATGCCTCCGGTCTCCGATTGGATGAAGCCCCGATTAACATTGTGTCCAACCCTGCGGCAAGCGACCCGACGGTACGCAACGGAATCTCCTGCATCGGCTGCCATACGGAGGGCATGAAGACGTTTGAGGACGAGGTGCGTTCGGTGATTGAGAGCAATCCGAATCCGCCTTACAACAAAGCGCAGGCGCTGCGACTCTATGTGGAACAGTCAGTCATGGATGCCCGTGTGAGTGAAGATATGGAAACATACAGGGTAGCGCTCGAAGCCACCGGGGGCGAGTTTGGCGGCATCGAACCGGTGTCGCGTTTCCATGAGGCGTTTCAGGGACCGGTGGACGCGGCATACGCCGCTGCCGTGGTCGGGCTGCAGACCGAGACCTTCCTTGAGAGGGTTCGCGAGAACACGGGACTGCAGAACGCGGGATTATTAGCCCTTGATGACGAAAACGGGAACGTGAAACGAGACACATGGACATCAAGTTTTAGAGACATCATTTCTGCGCTGGATTACCCGGACCGGGTTGGAGAACCGCCCGTCATAACACAGCCCGATGTGTTACCGGGCGGGCAGGTTCATATCCCGGATTCGAACCTGCGTGCCGCAGTTGTCGAAGCGCTTGACAAAAGTGCCAATGCCCCGATTACTCTAGAGGAGATGGAAGGATTGAGAAGGCTTGAGGCGGAGAACAGGGGTATCCGCGATTTAATGGGCATTCAGTATGCGACCAATCTGAGCGAGTTATTTCTCAGGGACAATCAGATTACCGATTTGTCATCTATAGCAAGCTTAAATGAACTACGCAGACTGCGGCTTGACTCTAACCCGGTATTCGATCTATCTCCCTTGAGAGGCTTAAGAAACCTCACTGAATTGGGAGTTAATCACTGCCAAGTATCCGACTTATTGCCAGTTGCCGAGTTAATCAATCTGAGGAATCTAGAATTTGACAGTAACAATGTATCGGACCTGTCGCCACTTGCAGGACTAATCAATCTGAAGGTTTTCGTCTTTACCGATAACAACGTAATTGACCTTTCGCCGCTCACACGGCTAGTTAACCTGAGAGGCATTGGCACCTGGGGCAATCGCTTCTCCGATTTATCCCCCCTAGCGGGATCAACAAAACTAGAGTGGTTAGATATTTGCGGCGCAGAGCTATCAGACCTTACGCCTTTGGCGGGCTTAACCGGTCTGAAAACACTGTATCTTGCCCGCAACGGTTTATCGGATATATCTCCTATTGCGGCGTTAACCGGCGTAGAACGAATTAGACTTGAAGGCAATCACATTACTGATATATCCCCGCTCGCCGGGTTAACCAATCTGAAATGGCTACATGCAGGCCAAAACGAGATCTCCGACTTTTCGCCTTTGGATGGTATTCGCGAGAACATAACACTCGTTTGGTTCGACAATCCGGGGTTCCCAATGGGTGGTCCGAAAATAGGGGGACCGTGGTTATGGGTCTGGCTGCCGAACGCAAGACTGGATAGCAGTACGGATTTACTCGCAGAAGCAAGTGGCGGAAGAGTGACAGAAGAAGGGGTTGCCACCTTTGGCGCAACAGAGGGAAATCCCGTTGGCGATGATGTTTGGACATCCCACAAACTCCCACCTACGGGCTTTAACAACATTGAAGATATGCTGAATCGCACCATCAATAGCGGCCTCCTCTACGGCACTGTCTCCCTTCATTCGCCGCGGGAACAAGCTACGACGATGTACGTCGGCAGCAGGCATGAGGTAAAGGTTTGGCTCAATGGAGACGTGGTTTACCAGCGCCTCAGTCATTGGGGAGGCGAGGATTACAATGATTTCTTCAAGGTCACGCTTCAGCAGGGCAGAAATGTCTTGTTAGTCGTGGTCGATGCCCATTCTAACGCCTTTTTTGGGTTTGAACCGGATACCGACTATACCGTGGCAAACCCCGGTGTCGGCTACGCCTTTTCCAAGACCCCAATACACCTCGGCGATACGTTTACGCTTGACATCCGTGCGGAAAACGTCTTCGATCTGGCGGGATGGCAGTTTGATATTGCCTTCGACCCTGCGGGCCTTGAAGCGAAGGAAGTGAGCGAAGGCGATTTCCTAAAGACAGACGGCGGATCGACTTTTTTCCAGAGTGGGCGCATTGATAATGCAGCGGGCAAAATCACAGGCCTAATTGCGGGACGGATTAGCGAAGGCGGCGTGAGCGGCAGCGGTTCGGTGCTTCAGGTGAGGTTCAGGGCAAGAGCCGAAGGTGAAACAAAATTAGCCCTTCAGAACTTCCTGTTCGGATCTGTTACCGAGGAAAGTATCCCCGCAGGTCCTCGTGAAGTTCACATCACTGTAGTGGAGCGGCTACTGCCCGGGGATGTGAATCGTGACGGGGTTGTCAATATTCTGGATCTGATTCGCGTCGCACGCCAGTTGGGACAACGCGTATCCCCCGACTCGCCGGTGGATGTCAACGGCGACGGGGTGGTAAACATCTTCGACCTGACGCTCGTGGCACAGGGGATTGGGGGAGCCGCCGCGCCTGGGGTTGCGACAGGACGTGTAGACGCCGCAATGATAGAGGCGTGGATTGCGGAAGCACGTCTAGCAGATGACGGTTCGATTGCTTTTCGCCAGGGTATCCAGAACCTTGAGAACCTGTTAGCCTCGTTGATTATCCCCCAAGAGACCGCCCTGCACCCCAACTACCCGAATCCCTTCAACCCTGAAACCTGGATACCCTATCAGTTGGCAGCGCCTAGCGAGGTCGCGCTGACCATCTATGATATGCACGGCGGAGTGGTCCGGCGTTTGGAGGTGGGGCATCAATCTCCGGGGATGTACCAGAGCCGCAACCGCGCGTTGTATTGGGACGGCAGGAATCAGGATGGGGAACCTGTTGCGAGCGGATTATACTTTTACACGTTGAGGGCGGGCGAATTCACGGCGACGCGGAGGATGCTAATAAGGAAGTAAAGTCGGGCTGTCAGGTAAAGCGTGTTCGTAGCACGGTGTTGGGTTCCACTCAGAAATCGGGAGCATCAAGTAAAATGGGAGTTCCACATTAAATCAGGATTCTAGATTTTTTTGGGAGGCTGTTCAACCCAACCTACGAACTGGGAGAAAAGAAATGGTGGGCAGGGGATCTCTATCGCGGTCGTTAGCCACTCGCTTGATTCCACCTTACACGACGAATCTCAATGTGTCGAAGGCAGGGTGACATCGACGACCCAGCCTCGAGTCGTGGCGGGTTTATACGCTCCGTCGCGCAGATAGTCGGAGGTGTGCCATAGACAGAGTTGTTTCCCGTCGGGCAACCACGCCACGGAGGTGAGAGCCCCCGCCGAACGTGCGACCGCGCGTTTTTGATTCGCTTCCACATCTAGTACCCACACCTTCCATTGCAAGCCCATACAGTCTTCATGCTCCATGTACGCCAAGTGTTTCCCTTGGGGCGACCATGAGGGCGATGTGTGTTTGAGAATCCTTGTCCGGCTTCGTTCATCGACATCCGTGACGTGAAGGCGTTTGTCCAGCAACCGGTCAGGGCGAATACCCCCGAGCAGCACATAGGCAATGTCTTTGCCGTCCGCGGACCAGTGAATCTGCTTGACGCGCTGGTGCTGGGTACGTATTTCGCCAATCCTCGTTCCGTTTACGTTCTGCAATCGAAGTCGGGCATAACCAGACTTGTAGTGCTGGTGATCCAGCCCGATAGCGATCCGCTCCCCATCCGGCGACCATGAGGGTATGTCCAAGAAACTGAACGCGCCGACTCGTCCTTCAATCGGGACGCGGGCAATCGGCGCCAGACCAGAGGTGTCGCTGTTGATTTGATACACGACATCGAACCCTTTTTCCCACCGCCTGAACGCGATTTTGTTGGCGACCGGCGACCATACGGGCGCTTCCCCTTTCACGAGATTGATCAGTCGCGCGGTCTTCAGATCAAATGTCCAAACCTCGCTCTCACCCTCTTTACGCGCCTCGAATGCAAGCAGATTGCCGTTGAATGACCATGACAGGTTTGGATTGTAGAACTTCCCGTCGCACAACTTCCGAAATCGGTTCGTTTCTTTATCCGTGATCCAGATCTCGCTCGCTTTCCAATACTGCCCCGAGAGATTGGTTCGCTTGAAAAACGCGATTGCTTTGCCGTCGGGGGACCAGTGCGGATATTCACCGCCCTCTGTCAGTTCCAATGTACGGATGTTGGAGCAGATGGATGCGTTGAATTGCACACCGTCGGTTTCTTCAAAGCTACCTACGGCAAATTCGTCCATCCACCCGGATTCACCGTCCGGGAGTTCGACTTCGTACCATCCACCCCCTTCATTCAAAATGGGGAGCGTGACACCGTCGTTAAGATGCAATTGCACGGGGGAATCGGAATCTTTGGCGGAATAGACGGGCGCCTCATCGTGCACCACGATTCCGATTTGCCGCTCGTCGGGTAGCGGCTGCGGGGATTCCGCCGCTCGATTTTCGAAGGCGTACACATAGCCGTCATGGGACGTGACGTACAGGGCGCCGTCGGAGACCGCAGGCGCCGCGTCAACAAACCCCCGCGTCTTGTATGACCAGACCTTCTTACTCGACCCGGCGTCTACGGCGTGGACATGATGGTCCCGTGCGCCAATATAAACTACGTTATTGGCTCTGACGGGAAAGCTGTAGGTGTAACCCACAAAACTTCGCCACACCTCGGCTTCGTGCGCAGGAATAATCGGACGCAATTTACCTTGAACACAGCCGAAGTCTATCCCGTCGATCCGCACGCGATCTCTTCGTTTTCCCTCCGCCTCCCCGGTTGACGCGTTAATAATGTGAATCGTGCGCGTGAAGGCGCCGATATAGACTTGCCCGTCGGATATAATAGGCGGAGAATCGATCCAAGTGTCCGCTTTGAATTTCCAAACGAGTTCGCCGGTCTTGGCGTCGAGGGCGTAAACATAATTGTCTCTCGAACTAAAGTAAACGTGATTGTTCCACACTGCCGCGGAAAACCGGATGGCATCGCCGGTTCGGAACGTCCATTTCACCCCCCACCGCTTTGCATCAAGCGCGTATAGGACCCCATCCGTCGAGCCGACGTAGACCGTGCCGTCGACAATAACGGGGCTTGCGTGGATGGGACCGCCGGTCTTGAATTTCCATCGCAGTTCTAGCGGCGGCTTGAGCATCGCATCGGGACTCTTACCCGAAAAATGCAAATCGTGCATGAACATCGCCCAATCTTCGGGGCGGGTTTGGGGGGCGCTCGGTTTAGCGGTCGGTTTGGTTGAGGTGTCAGCGGGCGATTTCTTGCTCTCGGAATCTTTGGTATCCCGGGAATCTTGGGATTGGCAACCGAACAGCAGGACGAAGGACACGGACAGAATAAGAGTTAGACGGCGAACCATTGACAGTCCTCAAAAATTATGTGGGAGACGGCGCCCGTGTTTCAGCGAAAGAGGGGCGATCATCAGAAGGAAGGATGAGCCCAAACCTGACGGAAGTATAGCATTCGCGTCATCGCGCGTCAATGAAAATCTCCCGCGGTGCCAAGACGTTCGCGCGCGATGCTAGTGAATCGACGAGTGGCAATCTCTGGAGCAAATCTCTTTTGCGAAGTTCTCATCAGGTCTTGTTTTAACGCGATAGCATTGTGTATGTTGCGCCAACGGCATTCCTATCAAGAACGATCATCCCAACATTCTTAACGTGTCATTGAATATTCCCAAGGCGATGGCAGTTCTATGATGGCGACAATGCGCAGAGCGAACCGGCTATGTCGCTTTGCGACTAAGTTTACAAAAAATGCGAAGCGTTCTCTCCAGTTTTTTCGGTAAATATTGAATTAGGAAGGGATATCGACTGCAATAAAGCACACATTATGATTCCCATCTCGGCTTTATCCGTGATTCAGAATTGATTCGCCACAAACACCAAATCGAAGACATTGACAACGGTGTCGCCGTTCACGTCCGCCGTCGAATCATCCGTGCCAAGCGCTTGCGCCACAAGTATCAGGTCAAGGATATTCACTATCCCGTCGCCGTTCAGGTCGGCGGGGTTTACCGTCTCCACTTTCAAGAAGATGTCCCCGTCGATATTCAGCACGGCGTGCCTTGTGTTGACTAGACCGTTGGCTGCGGATTGCATCTCCTCCGGCAACGTTACAACTTGCGCTTCGCCGCTCTGGTTGTAGACCGCCCACCCGTTAGTAAATTCGCGGATATACAGTTTCTCAATTCCTTCGTAGAATTGGAACTTCTCGCCGACGGGACGACCCAGATCCACGTCCCAGAAATCGTACCAATAATGGGTGTGACCTTTGCCGGTTTCAAAAAGAACGTACCCGTCGGAATGGGTGAGGCTCATCGTCGTTATGGCGCGCATGAGTTGGAGGTTGTACGGGCTATCCGGCGGTTCGCTATCGTCCGTACCGCCTTCCAGCATGACCGTGCGAGGCTCGCGCAGGTTGGTTTCGAGCCACTCGAGGGCATCCCGTACTTTCTGATGGATCACTTCCCTGGGTCCCGTCGTAAGGGATTCCATGAATCCGCCGTTCATTTGCGAACCGGTAATGGGAAGGATGGTATGATTCACGTTCCCGACTGCCAAAAAATCGTCCCGCGTCTCCGCTTTGATACGGTCAATGATATTTTTTCGGGCGCGCACGGCGTCTTCAAGCGAGATGAGATCGCCCACGGTCGAATCGAAATCGTTCCACCAATCGAAAAACACGCCGTCATAGAGTCCGCATCTCGCAACAGCGAGCGCTTGACCGACGATTATATCCTGAACATCGGGGTGGGCGAAGTTGATTAGACGGGGTTCATCGTCATGAGCTATTTCGCCCGATGGGAGGCGCAGCCAGTACGGGTGATCGTCGGGAAAGTAGTCTGACGGTATACTTCCACCGCTATCCCTAAGCCGTACTTCCGCAAGAAAGATCATGTTCGGATTAAGCGAAAGAAATTTGGAACGTCTTTCGAGTAAATCTTCCATGGTCCCCGTAACGTGCCACTCGTCGCCGATTTGGAGCCAACGTGAACCAAATGGCAACCCGGTGAACACGGCGTCATGTTTCGCGCCCATTTCGAAGTATGTACCAATCAAATCAGGTATGTTGATTATTGTACCGGAGAACGCTCGGAAGATTGAAGGAAAGGTACGGTTCGCCAGTCTCGGTTCCAGCGGTTCCGGCGGCATATCGCAGATTTGGTCGTAAATGAAAGTGTCAAGCACCAACCCGCTTACCGGGGAGTGGTCGGCGATGTCGTTGTTCTGTATTGTCAAATGGCGGAGATTCGTCAACCCGGCAAGCGGGGAAATGTCCGTTATGGCGTTGTTATTGATTGACAAATGGAGGAGATTTGTCAACCCGGCAAGCGGAGAAATGTCCATGATGGCGTTTCGGTGTAACCTTAACACTTCCAAGTTGACTAAATCGGCGAGCGGGGTTAGATCGGAGATGAAGTTGCCCGCCAAATGCGAATATGTCAGAGCTAACAATTCCGATAACGCGTTAATGTCAGCGATAGCGTTTCCCTGTGCCTCGAATTCCTGTAATTGCTTCAATCCTGACAAAGCGTTGATGTTGGTTATCCGGTTGTCGTAAAGCGTCAAACGACGGAGATTCGTCAGCCTAGCAAGCGGAGAAATGTCCGCTATGACATTTCGATGCAAACTTAAACCTTCCAAGTTGACTAAATTGGCGAGCGGGGTTATATCGGAGATGAGGTTACCCGCCAGGTCCAGACGCTTCAGATTTCGAGCATGTTGGAGCCCTTCGAGATTTTCAATTTCCCTATCGCGCACTGTAAGCGACGTAAGACCTCGCAGCGAGACTGCGGTGATGCGAGCAGGATCGGCATTGATTTTCTCAGCGACGGCAGCCCGTAGATTCGGGTCGGGGAAATGGACGACTTGAGCAAATGCGACACTGCACAGTGCCGTACAGAGCAAGTGACTTACTGCGATTTTCCATCGAAAATTCATTAATTCTTCCTTCTAATCCGTGATTCAGAATTGATTTGCCACAAACACCAAGTCAAACACATTCACCACCCCATCGCCATTCACGTCTCCCTTCAAGTTATTTGTCCCAAGCGCCTGTGCCACCAGCGTCAAGTCGAGGATATTCACTATCCCGTCGCCGTTCAGGTCGGCGGGGTTTGCCGTCTCCACTTTCAAGAAGATGTCCCCGTCGATATTCAGCACGGCGTGCTCGGTGTCGACTAGACCGTTGGCTGCGGATTGCACCTCCTCCGGCAATACTACAACCTGCGCGTCGCCGCTTTGGTTATACACCGCCCACCCGTTCGTAAATTCACGGATATACAACCCCTCATTGTTTTCGTAGAACTGGAATTTCGGTGCTACCGGACGCCCCAAGTCGGCGTCCCAGAAATCGTACCAATAATGGTCGTAACTACTGCCGATTTGAAAAAAAACATAGCCGTCGGAATGGGTGAGGCTCATCGTCGTTATGGCGCGCATGAGTTGGAGACTGTACGGGCTATCCGGCGGTTCGTTCGTGTCCGTAGCACCTGCCAGCATGACCGTGCGCGGTTCGCGCAGGTTGGTTTCGAGCCACTGGAGCGAACCCCGCACCAGCCGATGGATTAATTCCCGTTCCTCCAGGGTTGACGGTTGTTCTCTGGGCGTACCGGGCAAATGAGTAACTGCTTCCATGAATCCGCCGTTCATTTTTGGACCGTTAAACGGCGCTATGCGCTCATTTGTATTTCCGACTATCAGAAAGTTATCCCGCGTTCCCGCTCGGATACGGTCGATAATGTTTTTTCGGGCGCGTTGCGCATCTTCGAGCGAAATTAAGTAGCCGACCGTGGATTCAAACTCGTTCCACCAGTCGAAGAACACGCCGTCATAGAGTCCGCATCTGGCAACGGCGAGCGCTTGACCGACGATGATGTCTTGAGCGTCGGGGTGGGCGAAGTTGATTAGACGGCGTCCATTGTCAATAGCCAATTCGCCCGACGGGAGGCGCAGCCAGTATGGGTGATCGTCGGGAAAGAAGTTCGACGGTATACTTGAGCCGCTAGTCCTATGCTGTATTGCCGCAATAAAGATCATGTTCGGATTAAGCGAAAAGAATTCGGAACGTCTTTCGAGCAAATCCTCCATAACCCCCGTAACATACCACTCGTCGCCGATTTGGAGCCAACGTGAACCAAATGGCAATCCGGTGAGGTAAACGTCATGTTTTGCGCCCATGATATATCTATCCTGCAAATCGGGTATGTTGACTATTTGACCGGAGAATGCTCGGAAAATTGAAGGAAAGGTACGATTCGCCAGTCTCGGTTCCAGCGGTTCCGGCGACATGTCGCAGATTTGGTCGTAAATAAAAGTGTCAAGCGCCAATCCGTTTACCGGGGAGTGGTCGGCGATGGAGTTGTTCTGTATTATCAAATGGCGGAGATTCGTCAACCCGGCGAGCGGGGAAATGTCCGTCACGGCGTTGTGATCGATTGACAAATGGACGAGATTTATCAACCCGGTGAGCGGGGAAATGTCCACGATGGCGTTACGATGCAACCTTAACACTTCCAAGTTGACTAAATCGGCGAGCGGAGATATATCGGAGATGAGGTTGCCCGCCAAATGCAAATGTTCCAGAGCCAACAATTCCGATAACGGGTCAATTTCAGTGATAGCGTTGCCAGGCACCACCAATTCCCGTAGTTGCTTGAATCCTGACACAGCGTTGATATCGGTTATCCGATTGTCGTAAAGCGTCAAACGACGAAGATTCGTCAACCCGGTGAGCGGGGTTATATCGGAGATGAGGTTATTCCCCAGATCCAAACGCGTCAGATTTCGAGCGTGCTGGATCCCTTCGAGATTTTCAATTTCCCGACCGCGCGCTTCAAGCACCTTAAGGTCTTGCAAGGCGTCTGTTGTGATACGGGCGGGATTGATACCAATCTTCTCAGCGACGGCGACACGCAGGTTCGGGTCGAGGAAATGGACGACTTGAGCGTGGGACCACGCGGTTAGGTTGACCGATAAAACGGTGATTATGACTGCAAATCTTTGTAGCATGTTTAAACCCTCACGGAATTGTGCGCCTTTAAAGCGTACGAGTAATTACCAATAGCGTTAGCTTGCAATTTGGAGGTGAATCGGCAAAACACTCCATTTTGGCTTGTCTTGGCGCAAGATGTTCATGGCACGAAATGATTTCCTTGATGCTACCGTCGAATTGAATATTGCGACGTTACCAATTAACTGGAGAAAATCGAGACTGAAAACCGTAGAAGAGTTTACCACAAAATCGTTCTGTTGCGTTGATGATACGCTCTCGCAGCACGGTAAATCCATAAGCTAGAAATCTCAAAGCAAATCTACTCACTATTCGGTCGTGTGATGGTCCAATTCGTCAATCCGGACCGCACGGTCAGGGGGCACTGTGGAAGTGCCAAGTATTCTGTTTTGCAGTGCTCAACCCAAACTGAGGATTGCGTAACACGACGGATATTCTGGTTGAAGCCTCCTGGTATCTATGTTAAAGTGTATTCCTTGGGCGATATGAACCGCCCGTGCTAAAGAAACTGAACCGGCGCCGTTGAATACGCAAATGTTGGCCACGACATTTTCCATCATCGCCAAATTGAAAATTGCCCGGAGCCGCCGTAGGAACTAATGGGAAGGACTTCTATCGGGATTCACTATCGTGCTCAGTATCCATTCGCGTGATTCCTCCATGTTCGCTCGCCTAATCGTTTAGTTGGGGGATTGCTATCCCCCTCCCAATCCGGTCTGCTGATCCTATTCGACCGGAAGATGCCTCTATCCTTGGAGCTATATTGATGAAAACACAACTTGCTCGTGCCGCTTTTTTCCTGTTAATCTGCCTTGCTCTACCGCTAACCACAGCCGCACAAAGCGTAGATATCCCCGACTCCAACCTGCGCACCGCGATCGAGAAGGCGCTCAACAAACCGTCCGGCGCTGCAATCACTGTCGCCGAAATAGAGACTTTGAATCGCCTAGACGCCAGAAACGCCAATATCAGCGATTTAACAGGATTGGACTCTGCGGTCAACCTGACAAACCTGAACCTTGCGAGCAACATGATCTCGGACATAGCGCGTTTGGATAGTTTAACCAACCTGGCAGACCTAAATCTCGCGAACAACATGGTATCAGACATATCGCCTGTCGCGAGCCTAACCAACCTGACAAACCTCAATCTTGCCAAAAACGCGATATCGGACATAGCGGCAGTGTCGGGTTTAACCAACCTGACGCTTCTATTTTTAGGGGGCAACACGATTTCGGATGTCTCACCCTTAGTGGCAAACAAGGGGTTGGGGAGTGGAGACAGGATAGATGTGCATGGAAACGCGCTCAACTACGCATCTATCCATACGCACGTTCCCGCCCTTGAGGAAAGAGGGGTTGAAGTCATGTTCGACAACCGTACACCCCGCAGCATTCGCATCGTCTCGGGCGAGGACCAAGAGGGGGCGTCCGGTTCAGCGCTCGCGAACCCGTTTATCGTTGAAGTGCGGGATGGGACGGGTAGCGCCTTTGAGGGGGTACCGGTTACATTCAGTGTCACTGCGGGCGGCGGAACTCTAAGCGCCACTAACACAACGACGGGCGCCAACGGCAGGGCGGAGACTACCCTTACGTTAGGACCAGGCGCGGGAACAAACACCGTCGAAGTGACTGCTGATGGGATTCAAGGGAAGAAGGTCTTTAACGCCGAAGGAACCAGGGCACCCATGAGTCTAAAGATAATCTCTGGTAACGAGCAACAGGGACAGCCCGGCGCGGCGCTGGAAAAGCCGTTTGTAGTGGAAGTGCGAGACCACTCCGACAACCCCTTGCCAGAAGTTCAAGTGACGTTCTCGGTTAGCAGTGGGGGTGGGTCGCTCAGTGCGGCAAGCGTCACGACCGATGCCAGTGGAAGGGCAGAAAGTACACTCACGTTGGGACCCGAACCCGGGACAAACACTGTAGCAGTGGCGATAGCCGATGTTCAGGGAGAACAGACCTTTACCGCCGAAGGTGTCCGAATACCCACATCATTGGAGATAATCTCCGGCGACGACCAGCAAGGACAGCCCGGCGCGGCACTTGAAAAGCCGTTTGTGGTAGAAGTGCGAGACAAATCCGACAACCCCTTACCGGATGTCCAAGTCACGTTCTCAGTCACGAGCGGCGGAGGAACGCTGAGTGCGACGACTCCCACAACCGATAGTAATGGTCGAGTAGAAAGTAGGCTCACGCTAGGACCGAATCCGGGGACGAACACCGTTACTGTGTCCGTTACAGGGATTCAGGAGGAGCGGACGTTCAATGCCGAAGGAATCCGAATACCTAAGGCGTTCTGGATAATCTCCGGAATTGACCAACAAGGGGTGATCGGCGAAGCGCTTGCTCATCCGTTTGTCGTTGAAGTGCGAGATCAGTCCGGCGAACCCATGTCGGGTGTGGAGGTCATGTTCTCCGTCACGGCGGGCGGCGGGACACTCAGTACGACAGGCGTCGTGACCGATGCCAATGGCAGAGCGGAGAGTATCCTAACGTTGGGACCGGATCCGGGAACAAACACCGTGGCTGTATCTGTGACAGGTTTAGAGGAGGAGCAGTCCGTCAGTGCCACTGCCGGACCTCCCCCGATTCCCGAGGATGTAAACAGGGACGATGTGGTGAATATCTTGGATTTGGTGTTAGTAGCGGCGAATCTCGGCGATCAGGGGACAGACTTGCCGGCGGATGTCAATGGGGATGAGGTTGTTAACATCCTGGATTTGGTGTTGGTGGCGGGTGCGCTTGGGAACGCGGCGGCGCCGTCCTCCGATCCACGAGCGCTGGCGATGCTAACGGCTGCGGAAGTGGCGCACTGGTTGCCCCAAGCACAAATACTCGATTTGTCGGATGCAACGACCCAAATTGGTGTGCTGGTGCTAGAGCAACTCGCGGCTGCCTTGACACCGGAGTCGACGGCATTGTTACCAAACTATCCGAATCCGTTCAACCCGGAGACGTGGATACCTTACCAACTCTCAAGAGATGCGGAGGTCACGTTGACGATATATGACGCCAACGGTTTGATGGTTCGTCGGCTGGAGATGGGTCACCAGCCGGTGGGCTATTACAGCGATCGGAGAAGGGCGGTGCATTGGGATGGCCGTAACGATTTCGGTGAAAGCGTGGCAAGCGGCGTGTATTTCTATCACCTAACCGCAAGAGAATTTTCCGCCACGCGGAAGATGCTGATCCTGAAGTAGAAAGGGAGTTAATCTTCCCATCGGTGAATTGGGAGATATCCGTAGAGGTACGAAAAACCTTTGAATTTACAATCATGCCGACTGCTTTGCAATGGGTAGGCGGGGCATTTTGCCCCGCCTCATCTCGACACTCGCTCGGTAAGCAGATGGGCAAGAGGAATTCTATCGGGATCTGCTATTGAATTGTTATCAGAATTCGCCATCGCCTAGGGAACTCTATCGTCTTCGCTTATCGCTCATTTGATCCTAATCAGTCGGTTGGTCACTCATTACCCATTCGCTTTATCGCACCCTAAAATTCACATTGCGCTCCTCTGAAGCGCGTTAACGAATGTCGCTCGATTCTATCGACATGCCGCTCTTCCAGAGCGGGGAAACGTGGACGGGAGAGGGATTCCTATGGAGGTCGCCCCGACAAAGGAGAAAGCGTCTGGATTTGCCAATCCGGAACGAGCGGGTAGGGGTTGTTGGAGGGACAATTAGTTGGGTTTCGCGGCGCTCATGGGATCTCTATGGGAGTTCTATCGCGCGGGATTACTATCACCCTCCCTAATCAGTCGGTCGACCCCAACCTAGGCACTAATCCTCCCGACACACCGTACCCGTGGGAGGGGGAATCTTGCCCCGACTGGAAGAGTCGCGACCTGGAGGTCGCTCCTACAAAGGAGAAAGCGGTCTGGATTTGTCAATCCAGACCGAGCAGGGAGGGGGATGTTGGGGGACAGATAGTTGGGTTTAGCGACGCTCATGGGATCTCTATCGCTTTCGCTTATCGCTCATTTGATCCTAATCAGGCGGTCGTCGATCTCACCTAGGCACTAATCCTCCCGACACACCGTACTCGTGGGAGGGGCATCTTGCCCCGACTGGAAGAGTCGCGACCTGGAGGTCGCTCCTACAAAGGAGAAAGTGGCCTGGATTTGTCAATCCGGATCGAGCAGCGAGGGGACGCCGATGGAGGAACATGCGGTTGCGTTTCGTGCTGCTCAACCCACCCTACAAGTTGCGCAATGCGCCGGATATTTTACTTGAATCTGCACCATACCTATGATACAATTCTTGTCCTTGGGATGGAAGGAATCGCCATCATATTAAGCGTTAAATTTTGACGACTCAAGATTGTCGTTGACAACGGGTTGTCTTCCGGAAACACGGTGGAATGTTGGAAAATTTGATGGATAGGTCACTCTACGAAGTTGACCCCGAACTCGTCGAGATAACGCTCCAGGATCTTGAACGCCAGCAGAATTGCCTCACCTTAATCCCTTCCGAGAATTACGCCAGTATAGCCGTGATGCAGGCACAGGGCAGCATTTTGGCGAACAAGTATGCCGAGGGTTACCCGGAAGCCCGCTACTATAACGGCTGCCAGTTCATGGATGGCGTCGAATCGTTGGCGATAGAACGCGCCAAGCAACTCTTCGGCGTTGACCATGTAAACGTACAACCGCACGCCGGCACGCAAGCGAATATGGCTGCCTACCATGCGCTTTTGGAAGCGGGCGACACCATTCTGTCGCTGAAGCTCGGCCACGGCGGGCATCTGAGCCATGGGCTGAAGCAGAACTTCTCGGGCAGGTACTACAATATCGTTCATTACGGCGTAGATGCCGAGACAGAACGCATCGATATGGACGTTGTTGGCGAACTCGCGGAGCAGCATCGGCCGAGGTTGATTGTAGTGGGCGCCACGGCATATCCGCGCCAGTTCGATTTTGCGGAGTGGCGAGCGATCGCCGATTCCGTGAACGCCTATCTTTTGGCAGACATCGCTCACATAGCGGGGCTTATCGCCGCGGGCGTTCACCCTGATCCGGCGCCGCATTGCGACCTGATAACCACGACGACACACAAAACCTTGCGGGGACCGCGGGGGGCGATGGTGATGTGCCGGCAGGAGTTTGCCGAAGCGGTTGATCGAGCGGTATTTCCCGGGTTGCAGGGCGGTCCGTTCATGCACTCCATAGCCGCCAAAGCGGTTGCCTTCAAGGAAGCGATGGAACCCGCCTTCAAAGAGTACCAGGCGCAGGTGGTGGAGAATGCGCAGGCGATGACGGAAACGCTCAAGTCGAACGGACTTCGTCCGATTACCGGAGGGACGGAGAATCACTTGATGTTAATCGACCTGAGCACCTCGTATGAGAAGTTAAGCGGACGGCAAGCGGCAGACCACCTTGAGGAAGCGGGAATCATTGTCAATAAGAACACAATTCCCTTCGACAAGCGTTCAGCCGTCACGACGAGCGGCCTTCGCCTCGGCACCCCGATGGTAACGTCACGCGGGATGGCGGAATCAGAAATGAGGACAATCGCCGAATTGATTACCGAAACACTGGAAGGTCGGCGCAATTCGGATGTCAAGAAACGTGTCAAGGCTAAGGTTTCAGAGCTTTCCCACCAGTTCCCGATCTACGAAGATCTTCGTCCCTTGTCGTAACCTGTACGCCGCACGATGTGCCATTCTTTGCGTTTCACATGATGTTGAATTATGAAGAGGCGCTTGCCTATATCAATTCCTTTATAAACGCCGAGAGAAGTCCCGATTTCTCCAGACTAGCTCGCCTTTATAACCTCGATCGTATCTCTCGCCTCCTAAATCGACTTGGGAATCCACACCGCAATCTTAAGATTATTCATGTCGCCGGCAGCAAGGGCAAGGGATCCACGGCAACATTCATCGCGTCGATTCTCACCCGCGCCGGATTCAAGACGGGCTTGTTTACCTCTCCCCATCTGGTGTCCCCGCGCGAACGCTGCCGTATCGACTCTGAACCTATCTCGACGAGTGCATTCGCCGACTGCGTGAATCGGCTCAAACCGGAGATAGAGGCGGTTTCGGGGATAGACGGAATCGGCGATGTCTCCTTCTTTGAAATATATACCGCGCTTGCGTTCACCTATTTTGCCGAGGAAGGGGTAGATTTCGCGGTTGTCGAGGTTGGACTCGGGGGGCGATTGGACGCGACCAACATCGTTAGCCCGCTCGTGAGCGTCATCACCCAAATCAGTTTGGAGCACACGACAATACTGGGGAATACGCACGAAGCCATTGCGAAGGAAAAGACGGAGATTATCAAGCCGAACCGCCCGGTTGTGCTTGCACCGCAGTCCGAGGAAGCGCAATCGGTGTTTGAAGTTGTCGCCGCGGATCGGAACGCGCCAGTTTCTCTGGTCGGTCGAGACGTAACGTGGAAACACGGAAAACGCGATATTCATGGACAGACATTCGATGTCCGCACCCCGAATGAATCATACTCAGACCTCTTTTTGCCGGTGTTGGGGGGGCATCAAGCAATCAACGCGGCAACAGCCGTCGCATGTATCGACAGGATTCACGAATCGGGATATGAAATCTCGGAGACTAGCGTACACGGCGGATTGAGCGGCGTTCATCTGCCCGGGCGATTGCAGTTGGTTGGACGCGATCCGTACATCCTGCTTGACGGTGCGCACTCTCCGGCGTCGGCGGAGGCGTTACGCGACACGATTCGCGAGGTTCTTCGCTACGAAAGATTAATCCTCGTCGCCGGATTCATGCGGGACAAGGATTTGCGAGGGATCGGAGAAATCTTATGTCCAATGGCGGACACGGTCATAGCCACCGAGATGCGCGACAATCCTCGCGGAGTCGGCGCGGATGAAATCGTCCAAACGTGGTCGGATATTGGAAGCAATTTCCGTGTAAATCCATCGGTTGGCGATGCGATTGCGGAGGCGAAATCGATCGCGAGCTCGAGCGACATGATATGTATCACAGGGTCGATGATTCTTATCGGGGAGGCGATGCGGGAGTTGGAGGTTTAAGAGGCTGGTGCGCGGTGCGCACCCTACGGATACACAACGTATGTTTCATAGAATTTGGTAATTGTTATTTTGGCGGGGCGGTTCGCCGCCCATTGAGAGTTGCTAATTTCACACTTTAGAAAAAGGAGTTGTAATGTCAGAGAATTTTCAACGAAAGGGGCGGTGTCGGATCTACCGGCTAAGCCTGATATTTCTTGTCGTATTGTTGGGCGTGGCTGCAGCCGATTTTGCGCTTGCCGAAGCGGACGGACAGCTGCCGCCCGTGCCGGACGCTTGGTGGCTTACGCTTATCGGTTCGATTGTCGCTTTGGTGTTTGCGTTTATTTTTTATAAGTCCGTTATGAAGCAGGATGAGGGAACGGATGTCATGCGCGAGATTGCACAGTCGGTGCGCGAGGGGGCGATGGCTTACCTGCGGCAGCAGTATAAGGTTGTAACAATCGTCTTTATCGTGCTGTGCGTGATTTTCCTCATCATGGCGTTCGGGTTGCAAGCTCAAAACACGGTCGTGCCGTTTGCCTTCCTGACGGGCGGATTTTTCTCCGGGCTTTGCGGATTTTTGGGAATGAAAACCGCTACCAATGCTTCGGCACGCACGACGAGCGCCGCTATGGACGGACTTAACGCGGGTCTGCGAGTCTCTTTTCGCGCCGGCGCCGTCATGGGATTGGTCGTCGTCGGTTTTGCCCTGTTGGACATCGCGGGTTGGTTTCTAATTCTCTATTATCTGTTCCCAAAGATTTTTCCGGGGTTCTTGGGAGGCAACCCTCTACCCCAAATCACCGTGATTATGCTGAGTTTCGGTATGGGGGCATCAACACAAGCGCTCTTCGCACGTGTGGGCGGCGGCATCTATACCAAGGCGGCTGATGTGGGCGCGGATTTGGTCGGAAAGGTGGAGGCGGGCATTCCCGAGGATGATCCGCGCAATCCTGCGGTTATCGCGGACAATGTCGGCGATAACGTGGGTGATGTTGCGGGCATGGGCGCAGATCTCTATGAATCTTATGCGGGTTCAATTCTGGCAACCGCCGCGTTAGGCGTCGCAGCCGTAGCAGCCAAGGATCACGATAACATCGCGCTTCAGTTGAAGTACCTGTCGGCGCCGATGATACTGGCTGGTATCGGCGTGATTCTGTCCGTGCTGGGAATCTATATGGTGCGCACCAAAGAGGGCGCAAGCATGAAGCAGTTGATGGGATCGCTCAATTTGGGCATCAACGGCAGCGCGGTCGGGATAGCGGTATTGGCAATTCCGGTGCTGATGTACCTCGACCTGCCGAACAAATGGCAGATTTGGGGCGCGATTGTAGCCGGTTTGTCCGCGGGTTTGATCATCGGTAAAGTTACCGAGGTCTTTACCTCTCACGACTACAGTCCCACGCAAGCGATAGCCAGACAAGCGGAAACCGGACCTGCAACCGTGATTATCGAGGGAATCGCCGTGGGTATGCAGTCAACCGCCATTCCCGTGATAACGATTATCGCGGCGGTGGCTGTTAGTTTTTACCTGCCGGGCGGCGCCGATGACACCCTAATGGGATTGTACGGGGTTGGCATCGCCGCGGTTGGAATGCTTGCAACGCTTGGAATTACGCTTGCCACCGATGCTTATGGACCGATTGCCGACAACGCCGGGGGCAACGCCGAGATGGCTGAACTCGATCCGGGCGTCCGTCAGCGGACGGATCAACTGGATTCGCTCGGAAACACGACCGCCGCAACCGGCAAGGGTTTTGCCATCGGTTCCGCCGCTTTGACCGCACTCGCGCTCCTCGCCGCCTACTTGGAAGAGGTTCGGTACGGGTTGGTTCACCTTGCGGGACAAACGCAACTCGACATTCCCGGCGTAGGTCCTGTGGATACCCTCAAAGTGAGTATTTCCCAGTTCATGACGTACTACAACGTGACCTTGATGAACCCTCAAGTCTTGATAGGTTTGTTTATCGGGGCGGTCATGGCGTTCTTCTTCTGTGCGTTGACCATGAAAGCCGTGGGACGCGCTGCCGGGGCTATGGTACAGGAGGTACGGCGGCAATTCCGTGAAAATCCGGGCATCATGAAGGGCGAAGTGAAGCCGGACTATGCCACATGTGTGGCAATCTCAACGACCGGCGCGCAGAAAGAGATGATTTTCCCGTCACTGATCGCGATAATCGTGCCTGTTTTGGTGGGGCTCGTCTTCAACGTGGCAGGCGTTCTTGGCTTGCTCGCCGGCGGGTTGGCGACCGGGTTTGTGCTCGCCGTGATGATGGCAAACGCGGGCGGCGCGTGGGACAACGCCAAGAAGTATATCGAGCAGGGCGAATTCGGCGGCAAAGGCTCCGAAAACCACAAAGCCACCGTGGTGGGCGACACCGTGGGCGACCCGTTCAAGGACACTTCGGGACCCTCGCTCAATATCCTGATTAAGCTGATGTCGATGGTTTCGGTCGTATTCGCCGGACTGATTGCCAAATACGGTACGGTCATCGGCGACCTGTTGGGGATGAGTTAAAGTAGCAGGCATACTCCGTATGTCGTCGCCTTGTGCAGATTACGGCACGGCGGAGGGATTTCTATCACGATCCTCTATCGTAATCGCTGATTGCTGTTTTAATCCCTCGCTATTCGCTTGGTTGATTGTGCAGGAAAGAAACCGAGTTTTGAAGAAAAAACTCGGTTTCAAAACACATGGTTCTACTCGAAATGGGTTTTCAAACTAGGTTCTGAAACTACTCCACCAACAGGGAAAAGTATACCTCATGTCAAGCAAACTCAAACGCCACAGCTATGTAATTACCGATGGACCGGATAGAGCGGCGGCACGGGCGATGCTCATGTTCGGAGACGGCGGATTGTCACCGGAAGATTTGGACAAACCGATCATCGGCGTTGCCAATACATGGATTGAAATCGGCCCGTGCAATTTTCACCTGCGGCGGCTCGCTGCAAAGGTCAAGGAGGGCATTCGAGCCGCGGCCGGTACACCGCTGGAGTTTAACACCGTCAGCATCTCGGACGGCATCACGATGGGCAGCGAAGGGATGAAGGCATCGCTGGTCAGCCGCGAGATTGTCGCGGATTCCATAGAATTGGTGACTCGCGGGAATATGTTCGACGGGGTTGTCGCGCTTTCCGCATGCGATAAGACCGTGCCCGGCACCGTCATGGCGCTGGTGCGGCTCGATATTCCATCGCTCGCAATCTACGGCGGCTCCATCATGCCCGGAAGATTTCAGGGGCAGGATGTTACTATCCAGGACGTGTTCGAGGCGGTGGGCAAACATGCCAACGGAACGATAACGGTTGAAGAATTGGACGACCTCGTTAGCAAAGGCTGCCCGGGACCCGGAGCCTGCGGCGGTCAATTCACCGCCAACACGATGGCCACGGCGATTGAAGTGCTCGGCATCGCGCCGATGGGAAGCGGGAGCGTTCCGGCGGTGGACCCGGACAAGGATCGTGTCGCTTTCGAGGCGGGGAAACTGGTCATGGACATGGTAGAGCATAATCGCCGACCAAGCCAAATTATCACGCGCAAATCTATCGAGAACGCGGTGGCTTCTATTGCGACAACGGGCGGGTCGACCAACGGCGTACTTCACATGCTCGCGATTGCGAACGAAGCAGGAATCCCGTTCGAAATTGAGGATTTCCACCAAATCAATGCGCGCACGCCAACGCTCGTCGACCTCAAGCCCGGCGGACGTTTCGTTGCCGCCGATTTGCATCAAGCGGGCGGCATTCCGCTGGTGACTCAGAGGCTGCTTGAGGCGGGACTTCTGCACGCCGATGAACTCACGGTGACGGGGGACACGATTGGCGAAGAGGCGTCAAGGGCGCCGGAAACCGAGGGGCAAGAGGTGGTGTATCCAATCTCGGATCCCATCAAGCCAACGGGCGGACTGGTCATCCTGCGCGGCAACTTGGCGCCGGACGGTTGCGTCATAAAGGTCGCCGCCAGCAAACGAACGGTTCACCGGGGACCTGCCCGCGTATTTGAACGTGAGGAGGATACGTTTGCGGCAATCAAGGGCGGCAAGATCAACCCCGGCGATGTGGTGGCTATTCGATATGAAGGCCCGGCGGGAGGTCCCGGGATGCGCGAGATGCTTGGCATCACCGCCGCGATTGTCGGCGCCGGGCTGGGCGAGTCGGTTGCGCTCTTGACGGATGGAAGGTTCTCGGGCGCCACACGCGGGTTTATGGTGGGCCACGTCGCCCCCGAAGCTGCGCGCGGGGGACCGATTGCAGCGCTGCAGGATGGCGACATCGTCGTGATCGACGTGGAGAATCGGCGTATCGACGTTGAACTGTCGGAGGATGAGTTGCGTGCGCGGCTCGACACATGGAGTGCGCCGGAATCGCGGTACACACGCGGCGTGTTTGCCAAGTACGCCAAGAGCGTTTCATCGGCGTCCGAAGGGGCGGTTACGGGGTAAATAGGGCTTGTTTCGCGCAACGTCGGCGGCGCAAGGAGGTCCCTACCGCCTTAGGATCTCTATCGCCGTTATCCACTCTCTTGATCTATTCGGTCAGTTGATCGCTCCGTATCTTGCTGTTTGATGGTCTGGATTTAACAATCCAAAGCGAGCAGGTTGAAGTTGGGTTTCGTTACGCTTTACCCATAGGAATAAAGTTAAGGAAATTCACCTAGCGTCGATTAGGTTATCCGTCCCACCCCTACGGTAGGTGCGGTTTCCAACCGCACCGGCTCTCCACCAAATAGCGACTGAGTAAGGGGTTTACAACGGAAAACCCCATCACAAAGTAGACAGACTCTCTTAAATTGATCCTTATGGGGTTTCGCTGCGCTCTGCCCAACCTACGGACTAACACGTACGAAGTCGGTCTACGGAGCGAAAGCATGTGTCCGCGTTTTGACATTTCCCCAAACTGACCTTAACTTACCCGCAGACTCCACCGGCCGTGCAAGACGCGGATCGAACCAAGCCGGATTGCTGTCCGTCGCCGGATTGTCTGGCAGCCTAGTCTTTTTCCCCCCGGCGGTAGACGTTACGTAATTTCAAAGTTTCCGTCCCGTCTGGAGACAAAAGCAATCTTCTGACCATCAGGCGACCAAGCTGGATAGTCGTCAACCAACTTATTGCTTGTTAGCCTGCGCGGGCGCTCTCCGTCGGCATCCATGATGTAGATTTCTTTGTTTCCGTCACGAGTCGAGACGAAGGCAATCTTTTGACCGCTGGGAGACCACGTTGGATTCGAGTCAAATGCTCTGATTTTATTGTTTGTCAATTTCTGTTGATTGTTCCCATCGGCGTCCATGACAAAGACCGTAGGGCGCCCGCGCCACGTGGCGTGATAGCCAATTTTTTGACTGTCGGGAGACCATGCCGGAGCGACAGCCCACGCCCTGACTGTTAACCTGCGCTGGTTGTTCCCGTCGGTATCCGTGACGTAGATGTCATTGTTCCCATCTCGACGGGAGTAAAAAGCAATTTTTTTGCCGTCAGGCGACCATGCCGGACTGGCGTCGGACGCTTCATTGTTTGTTAGTCTGCGAGGGTTGTTCCCGTCCGCATCCATGACGTAGATTTCTTTGTTCCCATCCCGTTTGGAGACGAAAGCAATCTTTTGACCGCTGGGGGACCACGTAGGCTGCTCGTCAGACACTTCATTGTTTGCCAACCTGCGTTGATTTTTCCCGTCGGCGTCCATGACGTAAATCTCATTGTTTCCATCCCGATCGGATTGGAACACAATCAGTACCGGTTCGGTCTCTTGTGCGGATGGATTTGTCAAAATTACCACGCCGCTTAATAACAGGACGACTGCCGATGTCGTAGATATGAACTTCCGCATGCCGAATTCCTCCAAGTATTCCTACGCCTATTTGAGTTCGGCCTTCTACATCTGTAGGTTGGGATCAAGCGGCTGGATAATGAGATCAACCGAACGAATAGTGAGGGCGATAGTAAATCCTGCGCTATAGCGAATCTTGCACGATAGAAATCTTGAGTCATTTCCTCCTCGGATCTACTTACTGATCAACATCTTCCGTGTGGCAGTAAAGCCGTCTGCACGCAGCGTGCAGAAGTAGACGCCATTCGCCACCGTTTCCCCTCGCTGATTCCGCCCGTCCCAATACGCAGCGCGTGCGCGGCTCTGATACACCCCGGCAGGCTGGTGTCCTACCTCCAGCGTCCGAACCGCATGGCCTCTCATGTCATATATCGTCAGCATCACGGTCGCGCGATTCGCCAACTGGTACGGTATCCACGTCTCCGGGTTGAACGGATTTGGGTAGTTTGACAGGAGTTTTGTTTCGGTCAAAGTTAACATGCCGGCAGACAGTGTAGATTCCGACAACTGTTTTGTATCTTCTACTGCTGGAGATTGCTTGATTTTGCCCCAAGTAGTTGAAATCATGGAATTACCCCAAAGGAGAACCGTGCCGTCCCAACCAGCACTCGCAAGCGTCAAACCGTTTGGCGAAAACGCAACATAGAAAACCATTCCTGTGTGTCCCTCAAGCACCTGCAAACTGTCCCCGGAACGGGCATCCCACAAGCGAACCGTGTTGTCGGACTTGAAACTTGCAAAATTTCCGCTTCCGCTGGCAATCGTGTTGCCATCAGGCGAGAAAGCGACGGACAGAACCCAGTCTGTATGTCCCGTAAGAGTCTTTGTGTTTTTCCCACTCCGCGAATCCCATAACCGAATAGTTTTGTCCTGACTTCCGCTAACAATCGTGTTTCCATCTGGGGAAAATGCGACTGACAAGACCGAGTCTGTATGCCCCTTCAGCGAACGTAGGGATTCCCCACTGCGGGCATCCCACAACCAAATGGTTTTGTCATGACTCCCACTGGCAAGCGTGTTCCCATCAGGGGAAAATGCAACGGAGTATACGACTCCTGTATGCCGCTCTCGGAGCAGCTGACTTAGCCCAGAGCGGATGTCCCACAAGCGGATCCTGTTATCGCCACCACCGCTGGCTAGGGTGAAATTATCGGACGGCGAAAACGCTATCGAATAAACCCCATCCATGTGTCCTCTAAGAGTTTGGAGAGCGACGCCAGTGTGGACATTCCATAATTTAACTCTGCCGTCAAGGTTTCCACTAGCAAGTATGTTCCCGTCAGGAGAAAACGCAACGGAGTTGGAACTGTACCAATTGCCCTCTCCAAGTATTTTTAAGGTTTCTCCAGTGCGAGAATGCCGCAGCCGAATCGTACGGTCAAGATTTCCGATTGCAAAAGTATTCCCGTCGGGCGAGAACGCAACTGAAAGCGCCCAACCCGTATGTTCTTTACGAGTCCAAAGGCTTTCACCAGTGCGTACCCGCCACAACCGAAGCGCTTCTCGACTCGCGCTGGCAAGCGTGAACCCGTTACGGGAAAAAGCAACGGAATGCACCTGAAACGTATGCCCATCCAAAGCTTTCAACTGCTCCCCACTGCGCGTATCCCACAACCGAACTGTGCTGTCTCCACCCGCACTAGCCAACAGCTTTCCGTCGGGCGAAAATGCAACACAGGTGACTCCAAACCCATGTCCATCCAGAGTTCGCAAGTGCTTTCCCGTTCGCACATTCCACAACTGAATTGTTTCGTCGGGCCAACCCCCGCCACTGGCGAGTATGCTTCCGCCGGGGGAAAACGCAACGGTGGTGACTCCATTCCAATGCCCATCTTCAGTTTCCCCAGGATGCCCCTCAAGTATATGTAAGGCTTCACCTGAACCGCTGTCCCACAACCGAATTGTCTTGTCCCGACTCCCACTGGCAAGTGTGGTTCCGTCAGGGGAAAAGGCAACGCAATTAACTCTATCCGTATGCCCTTCATAAGTTTGAATGATTTTTCCAGTTTGAGCATCCCATAACCGAACCGTGTTATCCCAACTTGCGCTAGCGAGGGTAAACCCATCCGGAGAGAACGCAACCGACCAGACCCAATCCGCATGCCCGGCAAGTGTCTGCTTGTGTTCGCCCGTGTGCGCATCCCACAATCGAATCGTACGATCCGCACTTCCACTCGCAAGCGTAGAACCATCGGGGGAAAAGGCGACGGATGTGAGCCAGTTTGAATTTCCAGTAAGTAGGGAGATTTCGGTGCCCGTGTCAGGAGTGTAGAGCCAAATGCCGATGCTACTGGCGACGGCAAGCGAACTCCCATCGGGTGAATAATCAATATCGGAAACCCAGCCTTTGCCGATTCGCGCTCTGGCGCCCTCGGGCAAACCCCACCGGGAAAAATCTTGGGCGAATCCACTCTGCAGAAACAGAGCAGAAACAAACAAAAGGATTAGCCGGACAAGCAGAGAAACTCCCATACGATAATTCCCCATTGTGGTCTTTCAGAAGGCTCAGTTCTCTAACCCTGTAGCACAATGAAAGAATTATGCCAAAAAAGGACGCAATGCCCCTCGGAATACGATCTGCCGCTATTTTCATACCCTTCGCCACTTCCGTGTCAATTGAAATTGGTCGGGTCGGGCACCGTATCGCAGGCAGGTTGGTACAAAAATGAGACAGTTGTGGTAAGAACACGAATTGCCCTCCCCCTTAAATTGATGCGTGGGCGTGTCCAATGCTGGAAAAGACTAAGCCCTACTTACCGACTATCATCTTCCGCATAGCGCTAAAATCACCCGCTCTCAGCGTGTAAAAATAGACGCCATTCGCCACTGTCTCTCCCATCTCATTCTGCCCATCCCAATATGCCGCTAACTTACGGCTCTGATACACACCGGCAGGTTGATGTCCTATATCCAGCGTTCGAACTTTTTGCCCGTTCGTATCATAAATCGCCAACACTACGTCCGAAGGGCTTCCCAGTCGATACGGTATCCATGTCTCCGGATTGAACGGATTGGGGTAGTTTGGCAGGAGCGCGGTTTCTGGCGGGTTTACGGGAGCGGCCGAATGCGAAAGCGCTAACGATCGGCTCGTCCCATGTGAGACCGCTCTCGTCCTGATTTCGCCCCAAGTCGTCGCACGCACGAGGTCCCACAGCAGGACTGTGCCATCGGGACTCCCGCTCGCAAGCGTTAGCCCGTCGGGAGAAAACACCACGGAATCAGCACCCCACACATGGCCGAAAAGGGTTAGCAGGCGTTCTCCGGAGCGGACATCCCACAGGCGAATGGTGCCGTCCCAACTTCCGCTCACAAGCGTGAGTCCATCGGGAGAAAACGCCACGGATGTAACGCTATCTTTGTGTCCCACCAAAGCGTGCGTCGCTTTCGCCGTGCGGACATTCCACAAACGAACCACAGTGCCGTTCCATCCACCGCCACTAGCAAGTATGGAGCCATCGGGCGAGAACGTGACGGTTGAGACATAGCCCAAATGTCCGGTAAGAGATTCCAGCAGTTCGCCCGTGCCGACATTCCACAGACATACCGCGCTGTGTCCTGCAGTGGCAAGCTTTCGTCCATCGGGAGAGAACGCCACGGCATCGACATCGTCCCACTTCCCCCACTCCCTAAGGATTCGCAGACTCTTCCCGGTGCGCCCATCCCATAATCGCGCCGTACCGTCCCAACCGCCGCCGCTTGCAAGCATGGAACCGTCGGGCGAGAATGCCAGGGACTTCACACGGTTCTCGTGTCCCTCAAGGGTACGAAATCTACGCCCGGTGGGCACATCCCACAAATGAATTGTGTTTTCATAGTATCCCGTATTGCTGGCAAGCGTAAAACCATCGGGATGATATGCCACGGAAGAGACAGCCTGGGTATGATTTGTAATGGTCCGCTGACATTCTCCGGAGTGCACACTCCAGAAGCAGATCGTTCCGTAGCCTCTATTCCCGCTGGCTATCGTGAGTCCATCAGTCGAATAAGCTATGAAATCAACCGTCCCGTTATGCCCGTAAATGCCTCCCAGATGTTCCCGCGTACGGACATTCCATAGATGAATCGACTTATCGTTGCTACCGCTGGCAAAAGTGGAGCCGTTAGCGGAGAATGCTATTGGTGCATCGCTGCTCCCGTGCTCCGCGAGAATCTGTTCTGCTCCGGTACGGACATCCCACAGTCGAACCGTCTTGTCCTTACTTCCGCTTGCAATCGTGCGTCCATCGGACGAAAAGGCTACGGATAGCACTGCCTCCGAATGTCCGGAAAGCGTCCGCAATTCCTCTCCCGATCGGGTGTCCCACAATCGAATCGTACCGTCGGAACTCCCGCTGGCAAGTATCTGCTCAGCAGGCGAAAACGCCACGGAACGAACCCACCTCGTGTGCCCTTCGAGCGTGAGAAGGCGTTTTCCCGTATGCACGTTCCACAGTCGTATCTTCGTGTCATGACCTCTGCTTGCAATCGTCGATCCATCGTGCGAGAATGTTAGGGAACGGACTTCGCCCACATCATCGAACAGAGTCCGAAGACTTTCGCCGGTGCGAGCATCCCACAGGCGAATCGTCTCGTCCCAGCTTCCACTGGCGAGCACGGAGCCGTCGGGCGAGAACGTCACACTGCTCACCGCGTACTGATGCCCGGTGAGGAGTCTGACTTCAGTTCCCGTGTGTGCATCATAAATCCAGATACCGATGCTACAGGCGACAGCGAGCAGAGTTCCGTCCGGTGAGTATACAATGTTACCGGATATCCCACCTTTACCAAGTCTCGCTTTGGCGCCTTCGGGCAACTTCCATCGGGTATAATCTTGGGCAAAACTGGTCGGTAGAAACATCACGAAAACTATAAAAGCACAAAGTTTCATCCACAGAGCTTTCCTCATCAGATATTTCCTTCATCTGAAACAGTGAATTTTACTTGCCGACCAACATTTTGCGCGTGGCGGTGAAATTGTCGGCGCTCAGCGTGCAGAAATAGACTCCATTCGCCACCGCCTCTCCCTCCCGATTTCGTCCGTCCCAATATGCCGCACGATCGCGGCTCAGGTACACACCGGCAGACTGATATCCAACTTCCAGCGTCCGAACTGTTTGCCCGTTCAAATCAAAAATCGCCAACGTTACGTCTGCCGGGTGCTTTAATTGATACGGTATCCACGTCTCCGGATTGAAGGGATTGGGGTAGTTTGGCAGTAGAGCTGTTTGCGACGGCAACAACACGGCGGCTTTGGGCGCAGGTTCCGAGAATTGCCTCGTCCTGCCCACCACCACGCGTGTTCGCTTGACATCGCCCCACATCGTCCCAAGCCTGAAGTCCCACAGCAGAATCTTCCCGTGCCCATCCAAACTCGCCAACGTATTTCCATCGGCGGCAAATTCTATTGAATAGATATTGCTTGTGTGCCCTTCAAACTTCCATACCAGCGCACCGGTGCGAGCGTCCCACAATCGAATCGTGTCATCTCCGCCGGTAGCAAGAATCTTCCCGTCAGACGAAAACGATAGCGCCCTGACCGCCGCCGAGCTTCCGTGTCCCGTTAGCGTATGCAGAATTTCCCGAGTTCGAGTATCCCACACACGAACTGTCAGGTCGCTGGTTCCGCTCGCGAACCTGGTCCCATCGGGAGAAAACGCGATAGAAGTATTCCAGGAGGGTTCACCCGCACTCCCAATCAGTGTGTGAAGAAGTTCGCCGGTGCGCACATCCCAAACACGAATCCCGGAATAAAAACCTCCGGTGAAAACGCTTTTCCCATCAGGCGAGAACGCTACCGCCTCAAGGGCGTCGTCTTTGATGGAAATGACGCGAAGCAGGTCTCCGGTGCGCACATCCCACAAGCGAAGAAGACCGTTACCTTTGTGCGGCCAGCCACTCGCAAACATCTTTCCATCGGGTGAAAATGCGGCGGATATGGCATAGTCCGTGTGCGCCTCAAGAGTTTGCAGGACTTCTCCCGAACGCACATCACACAAGAGTATAGAGACGTGTTCATGTCCAATAGCAAGTGTGGTTCCATCGGGAGAAAACGCAAGTACACCGCCCGTTAGTCCGGGAAGGGTTCTCAACTTCTCCCCGGTGTGGGCATCCCAAACCTCAACCGCCTCCGCGCCACCGACGGCAAGCGTCTTTCCATCGGGCGAGAATGCGAATCTCCAAACCGTGTGCGCTAACGTGCGTAGATGCTCCCAAGTGCGTGTGTCCCACAAACGAATCGAGCCGTGGCTCGCAGTTGCTAGCTTAACCCCATCGGGCGAGAATGCTACGGAGTCGATTCCCCCCGTGTGCCCCTCTAGGATTCGATCCTCCTCTCCGGTGCGGGTATTCCACAATCGAACGGTGTCGTCGTACCAGCCGCCTCCACTCGCAAGCACGTCTCCGTTGGGCGAGAACGCCACACAACCGACCGTCGCCTTATGTCCGTCGAAGGCCCGCACCTGTTTCCCGGTGCGTGTGTCCCACAACTTAATCCTGCCAACTTGGCTCAACCTGGGATTAGCGCTGTACGGTCTTCCCGCACTGGCAAGCGTACGTCCGTGGGGCGAGAAGGCGACCGAGCTTACCGGCTCCTCATGACCTTCAAGCGTATGTGACTTATTTCCAGTCTGAACATCCCACAACATAATCGCTCCGTCTCTACTTCCGCTGACAATTGTCAATCCATCGGGCGAGAAGGCTACGGTATGGACTGGCTCCGAATGTCCCGCAAGCGTTCGCTTGAGATCTGCGGTCCACACATCCCATAAACGGATTAGTTTGTCGTCACCCGCACTTGCAAGCGTGGATCCATCGGGTGAGAACCTGACCGAGCGAACCGACCCCTCATGCTCCTCAATGGTTTCGAAGAGTGAACCGCTGCGGACATACCATCCCCGAACCGTTCCGTCCGACCCCCCCCCCCCCCGCTTGCAAGCGTGTTGCCGCTGGGAGAAAACGCAACCGTAAGCACTGAATCTGTATGCCCCGTGAGGAGCTTGAGTGTGACGCCGCTGCGTGCATCATACATCCATATATCTTCACGAGTCGCAGCCGCGATCCGCCACCCCTCCGGCGAATACGCAATCTCGGTTATCGGTGCTTTTCCGATGCGCATCTTGGCGCGCTCGGGCAATCCCCATCGTGTGGAGTCTTGGGCAAAACCGCTCCCCAGAAACACGGCGGAGATTAACACCAGGCTAAGCTTGAAAAACCGAGTTTTTCTCATCCACTGATTCTCCTTTCATGCAACGGCAGATTACATGCTCAACAACATCTTTCGGGTGGCAGTAAAATCGCCTGCGTTCAGCGTGTAAAAGTAGACGCCATTCGCTACTTTCTCGCCGCGTTTATTACGCCCATCCCAATAAGCGGCTTTCTCACGGGAGAGGTAATCCCCCGGCTTCTGTACGCCAAGCGGCAACGTGCGAATCAACATTCCGCGTTGGTCGTAGATCTGAATGGTAGGTGCGCATTCAGTTTTCAAGCGGTACGGAATCCATGTCTCCGGATTGAACGGATTCGGATAGTTTTCCAAGAGAGCCGTACTCGCCGGCATTGCCAGAGCCGCGGAAGTCGAAAGCTCCGCCACCTTCTCCAAACTATCCACTGCCGTTAGATGTTTAATCTCGCCCCAGGTTGTGGCATGTCTGAGATCCCAAAGGAGAATTGTGCCATCCCAACTCCCGCTGGCAAGCGTCAATCCGTCGGGAGAGAAAGTTAAGAAACGAACCCCGTCGGCATGTCCTTCAAATGTCCGTACGTGTTCACCTGTACCGGAATTCCATATACGAACCGTGCCATCTCCTCCACCGCTCGCAAGGGTGATTCCATCGGGAGCAAACGCTACGGACCTCATCCATTCGGCATGTCCTTCGATTGTCCGCAGACGTTCGCCAGAGTGTACAGCCCACAGACGAATCATATCATCCTTGTAATCCCCGGAGCTTGCCAACGTATTTCCGTCGGGAGAGAACGCCATCGAACGAACGCTCGCTGTGTGCCCCTCAAGGGCGTGAAGCCGTTTTCCGGTTCGGACATCCCACAACCGAATAGTCTTATCGTCCGACACACCGCCACTGGCAAGTGTCACTCTGTCGGGGGAGAACGCGACGCAGCTAACACCGTCCGTGTGTTCTCTAACGGAATAGATTTCCTTGCCACTGTGCATATCCCAAAGCCGAACTTTCTTGTCCCCACCGCCGCTGGCGAGCGTGAATCCATCAGGAGAGAAATCTATGGCGGAGACCCATGCCCTGTGCCCCTTGAATACCTTTGTAATTTCCCCGGTGCGGGCATCCCATAAACGAATCTTCCCGTCCTCGCCTCCACCGGCAATTGTGAAGCCATCCGGGGAAATCGCAAAGGAGTAGACATCGCCGATAGCTCCCAAAAGCGCGCTAAGGTATTTCCCAGTGAAGGCTTCAGAAACTCGAATCGCGTCGTTGCCGCCACTAACAAGTATCGACGCGCCGGGAGAAAACGCAAAGGCATGGGGAACGTTATCATGCCCCTCCAAAGTATGCCGCTGTTCGCCGGTGCGAACATCCCACAAACGAATCGTGTCGTCCCAACCCTGACTAGCTAGCGTGTAGCCGTCGGGCGAGAACGCCACTGATTCAACGTCAGCAGTATGTCCCACCAATATTTGCGTCTGTTTCCACGTGCGGGTATCCCACAATCGAACCGTGCCGTCATACCATCCTCCTCCACTTGCAAGCAGGTCACTGTCGGGCGAAAACACAACACAACCCACTGTCTCGGTATGCCCTTCAAGTGTTTTCACCTGTTCCCACGTGCGGGTATCTCACAATTGAATTTTGCCTCGCGACGTCAATAAAGACTGTGTGTTCGAGTCCTCGGCCGCTGCAAGCCAGAGACCGTCCGGCGAAAAAGCTACGGAAAATGTCACCGAACCCTGTTCCACAAGCATCCGCAGGTGCTCCCCAGTGCGCACATCCCACACGCGAACCGAGTTGTCACGCCGACCGCCTCCACTGGCAAGCCTGGAGCCGTCCGGCGAAAAAGCCACGGAGTTGATCCCTCTTGTATGTCCCTCAAGAATGTGTATGCTCTCGCCCGTGCGGGTATCCCACAGATGGATCGTTGCGTCCCAACCTCTGTCACCACTGGCAAACGTCGTTCCGTCAGGGGAAAACGCCACACACTCGACGCCGCCGGGATGTGCTTCAAGCGTTTGCTGTAGTTCCCCGCTGTGGGTATCCCACAGTCGGATGGTATCGAAATACGCATCGGCTATCACAGAGCTATCCGGAGAGAACGCTATGGCAAATACCGGGTGCGTATGCGCCGCGAGCAAGTCAACCTCAGCTCCGGTTGCCGCATCATAAAGCCAGATACCGATTCTACTCGCGACGGCGAGCCGCGAACCATCCGGAGAATACGCAACATTACCGGATGTCCAACCTTTGCCGAACCTAGCCCTCGCGTCTTTCGGCAACTCCCATCGCGTGGAGTCCTGAGCAAAACCGCACTGTAGCGACTGAGCGAAAACGAATATCAAACTGAGTATGAAAAACCTAAATCTTGCCATCCGATAATAACCGTGCGTGACGAATCAAAATCTTACTTGCCGACCAGCATTTTGCTAGTGGCGGTAAAATCATCGGCGGTGAGTGTGCAAAAATAGACGCCATTAGCCACGGTCTCCCCTTGCTCATTTCGCCCATCCCAATACGCCGCGCGCTCCCGGCTCCTATAATTGCCCGGGAGTTGATGACCTACCTCCAGCGTCCGAACCGTTTGCCCATTGTTGTCATATATGGTCAGAGCCACGTCCGCGGGATTAGCCAACTGATACGGAATCCACGTCTCCGGATTGAAGGGTTTAGGGTAGTTTGGCAGGAGTGCCGTCTGCGTCGGAGTAAAAGCAGCGGCTGACGGTGAAAGCTCCGGTAAGGTCAACGTGCTATCAGCCGCTGCGCGCTTCACGGAGCCCCAAGTTGTAGCATGTTTGAGCTCCCACAGCAGTATCGTACCGTCCCAACTTCCGCTGGCGAGAGTGTTTCCATCAGGCGAAAACGAAATAGACGTGACATCATCAGTGTGCCCCGTAAGGGTTTGCAGGTGCTCCCCGGTGCGAGTATCCCAAACGCGTATCGTGTCGTCGTAGCTCCCACTGGCGAGTAGGTGTCCATCGGGGGTGAATGCTACCGAAGAGACTCCACTCGTGTGCCCTTCCAGTGTCCATAGGTGTTCTACGGTGTGCGCATCCCGAATCCACACAGTGTTGTCGTCGTACATGCCCTCCCGGTCACCGCTGCCGCTGGCAAGTATTCGCCCGTCATGGGAGAAAGCCAGACAGCTAATATCGCCAATCTGTCCGGTAATCGACTGCTTGTGAACCCCGGAACGAGTATCCCAAAATCGAATGGTGCTGTCCCGACTCCCGCTGACAACCGTGCTCCCGTCGGGGGAGAATACCACGCAAGTAACGTCGCTCCGATGCCCGAAAAGCGTGTGTTTTTGTTCGCTCGTGCGAGTATCCCACAGTCGAATCGTGCCGTCCAAACTAACGCTGGCAAGCGTGAGACCATCGGGCGAGAACGCGGCGGAGTTAATGCGCTCCAGGTGTCCCCTGAGGCCCGGGCGTCTGACAATTCCCGTGCGCGCATCCCATAATTGAATCGACGTGTACCGGTTCCAGGCGAGCATGCTCCCATCGGGTGAAAAAGCGATGAATCTTACATCGCCTGTTGAAGTCTCGGGCGATCCCAAATGTTCTCTGGTGCGGGCGTTCCACAGACGAACCATGCTCTCCCAGCGACCTGCACTGGCAAACATATCACCATCCTCGGGGAAAGCCACGAAAATGCCCGTTCTATACCAATGTCCCTCAAGCGTATGCAAGGTTCTTCCCGTGTGCGCATCCCACACTTGAATCATTCGATTGTCACCCCACCAAGAGTCCAATTCCTCAATGCCACCGGCGATCGCCGACCCGTCCGGCGAGAAAGCCACGGATCCGTTCACCGAGCGATGCTCCTCAAGAATCTGCTTCTGCTCCCATGTGCGGGTATCCCATAAACGAATCATATTGCCCCAACCTCCACTCGAGAGCGTGGAACCGTCCGGCGAGAACACCAGTGAGTCAACCCACAACCCATCTGCCTCCAATATGCGCTTTTGTTCCCACGTGCTGGTGTCCCATAAACGAACCTTGTTTCCCCAACCTCCGCCGGCAAACGTCGAACCGTCCGGCGAGAACGCTACGCATGCTGCCCTGCGGCCACCTTTGAACTCTTGTACGGTTTCCCCGGTTTGGACATTCCACAACCGGATCGTTTTGTCCTGACTCCCGCTGGCGAGCGTCAGCTCATCGGGTGAAAACGCCACGGAAAGCACTGATTCTGTGTGTCCTTCAAGCGACCGCAAGTGTTCTCCCGTTCGGACATCCCAGAGCCTTATCGTGTTGTCGACGCTCCCGCAAGCAAGTGTCGAACCATCGGGGGAAAATGCTACGGAAGTAACGCTATCCGTATGCTCAATGATATGCAGAATATCCCCCGTGTGGACATTCCACAGGCGAGCTGTCCCGTCTCGACTCCCACTGGCAAGAGTGGAGCCGTCGGGCGAGAACACTACATAAGTAACCCAACTCGTGTGCCCCGTGAGCGCGTTGATTTCAGCGCCAGTGCCGGCATCATACAGCCAAACACCGATACTGCTCGCGACTGCGAGCATAACTCCGTCCGGGGAATAGGTGAGATTACCTGAAATCCAACCTTTTCCGAGCCGCGCCCTTGCACCTTCGGGTAACCCCAACTGGGTATAGTCTTGGGCAAATCCCCCTTGTGAGAACAGAACGGCAAGAGATAGAAGACTGAGTATGAACAACCGGCGTTTTCCCATCATTAGACTCTCGTTTCTGACAGACTTGGAACTCTCTTTCCTGCCAACATCTTCGGCGTACCCCTAAAACCACCTGCACTCAGCGTGCATAAATAGACGCCGTTCGCTTCAGTCACGACTTGCCGAGTCCGTCTGTTCCGCAATACGCGAAGACCTGATGCGACTTTTATCATCTCACGTTGAATACAACGGTCAACCGTGGCTAGAGAACCCTCGGCATAAGATGTTAACGCTTCAGTTAGCGGCACTTTAGCCAGATTCTATAAAACCCGAAGGCGGCGTTGGAAAGTCTGAGATTATCGCGACGCTTCAATCCTTTCTTCGCTGAATGCTTCGTCGATCCACTCTAGAATACGCCATTCGCCGTCTCTCAATTCGAAGACAAACAGATTATCCCTTTCGGCGTACCACCCGGTGTATCCGCCTTCAAGAGAGACACCGTCTGCCACGAACCCTTGAATCCTATAGTGGACCCTGACTTCAGCCCTGTCGCGCGCCGCGTTCAACTCCACTTCGGGCGGCTCTTCCAACTCAATCTCAATGTCTTGGTACAGTGCAAACACTCGAATGGCAGATTCTCGCTCATCGCGGATATCATCAAACGTCACATCATCTGTCGTGTCGTCAGGTGTACCCATATCCGAGACATAGCGGAAGCCGTCCGCCCAGAAGACATTCATGTATGCATCGACATCTTCAGTTTCATACCCGGTACGCCACGCTCTCAACGCCTCCTGTATCGCCTTAATTTCATGAGATTCTGGCGTGCCAACCGTTTCAACGTCTCCGCAACTCAGAATGCATGTAACAAGGAGAACCGTGAGTAGTAGAATCGTTGTTCTGCCAAATGCGTTAAGCATGATTGAAAACCTCCTTATGGGTTTATTGTTAGGTTTCTCTTCAAAAAGGACATTGCCTTATAGGTTGACGATCCATCATTGAGGACGCTAACACGCGCCCAATGATAGAGATAAACATGAATCGTGAGGAAATTCCCAGATGCTTTGGTGATTATCGTAGAGCACTGAAACTTTCCTTGTTCAGTTTCCAATAACATTTTTACTCTTCATTTTTTTGCGCGAGGGGGAGTGGCGACCCTATTTGTCGACCAACATCTTCCGCGTCTCCGTAAAATCACCCGCGGTCAGCGTGCAAAAATAGACGCCATTCGCCACTGCTTCACCATCTTGATTACGCCCGTCCCAATACGCCGCACGCTCTCTACTCTGATACACCCCCGCGGGTTGATACCCTACCTCAAGCGTCCGAACCGCCTGTCCCTTCGTGTCAAATATGGTTAACCATACCTGCGCCGGACGCGCCAATCGATACGGAATCCACGTCTCCGGATTGAACGGGTTCGGGTAATTCGGCAAGAGTTCGGGGGCTATCGGAGTGAGAGGAGTATCTGAAGGTGATAGCTCTAACGACTGCCTCGTCCCATCAGCGACACCCGTCTGTTTTATGTCTCCCCATGTTGTCCCAAATCTCGCTCCCCACAGCAGTATTGTGCCATCGTTACTCCCGCTGGCAAGCGTGAAACCGTCGGGCGAATATGCAAGGGAAGTAACAGCTTCGGTGTGCCCTTCAAGCGCGTACAACTCCGCACCGGAACGCGCATTCCACAATCGAATCGTCGTGTCCTCGCTCCCGCTGGCAAGTGCGAAACTCACCGGTGAGAACGCCACCGAAGTAATTTGGCCCGTATGCCGCCCGGATAGAAACCACAATCGCCCGGTGCGTGAATCCCACAAACGAATACTCCCGTCCTCATAGCCCCCTCCGCTGGCAAGCATGGACCCGTCGTGCGAGAACGCTACGGAACGCACATCGCTCATCTGCCTCTCAATGCCGTATCGCGTTCCATCCTTTGTATCCCACAGTCGAACTGTCGCCTCGGTGCTTCCACCGGCAAGTGTGGACCCGTCCGGAGAAAACGCGACCGATAGAATCTCGTCGCCGTAATTCCGATGCTCCCACAGGTGTTCTCCGGTGCGTGCGTCCCACAGACGGATCGTTTCGTCGCTACTCCCACTGGCAAGCCGGGAACCATCGGGCGAAAATGCCAGACACAAAACGTCCTGAGTGTGCTCTTCAAGTGTCCGGAGATGTTCCCCCCTGCGTACATCCCACAAACGAATCGCCGCGTCGCCGCCGCCGCTGGCAAGCGTGTAACCGTCCGGAGAAAACGCCACGCACCGCAGGCTTTCCGTGTGTCCCTCCAGCTTCTGAACGAGTTTTCCGGTGCGCGCGTCCCACAAGCGAATCGCTGTGTCACCGTGCGCACTGGCAACTGTAAACCCATCAGACGAGACCGCTGCGAAACGCACCTCGCGCGTGTCACCCTCAATCGTCCCGCGAAGTGTGCTGGTCGGCACGTCCCACAATCGAATCGTGTTGTCTTCACTCGCGCTTGCGATCGTGAGGTCGTCGGGTGAAAACGCCACCGAATTAACGGTACGGCGATGCTCGCCGAGCGTGCGCAAACCTTGCCGCTTATGGACATCCCACAACCGAATGGTGTTGTCCTCGCTCGGGCTGGCGAGGGTTGTCCCGTCGGAAGAGAACGCAATAGAATGAATTGACGATTGTCCGTCGAGGGCGCCTAGATAGTTGCCGGAGCGCACATCCCACAGACGGACCCTGCCCTTTAGGTCGCCACTGGCGAGCATTCTTCCATCAGGTGAATATGCGACCGATAAAACTCCGCCGGAGTGCCCCTCAAGAGTATCCAAGTGCTCGCCCGTGCGGGGGTCCCACAGGCGAACCGTGTTGTCGTTCCACTTGCTTCCACTGGCAAGCGTGATGCCGTCGGGCGAGAACACCAATGACAGAACCGGGCTCGTATGCCCCTGAAGCGTGCGAGTCCGCTCTCCGGTGCGAACATTCCACAGAGGAATGTTCCTGCCGTCGCCGGCAGCCAACGTCGAACCATCGGGCGAAATCGCTAGCGAAGTGATCTGATTCGCATGCCCCTCAAAGGTATTTAGAAGTTTCCCCATATGGACGTCCCACAAACGAACGGTGCTGTCTCCGTCAGTTTCGCAACTGGCAAGCATAGCGCCGTCCCGCGAGAACTCTACGCTCCGCACGGGGCGCGTGTGCCCGCTGAGCAGGTTGACTTCGGCGCCGGTGTTCGCATCGTAGAGCCAAACGCCGATGCTGCTCGCGACGGCAAGCAGGGTTCCGTCGGGTGAATATGCGATATTGCCGGATATCCAACCCTTACCAAGCCGCACTTTGGCGCCATCGGGCAGTCCCCATCTGGCATAATCTTGGGCATAGCCAGTCTGCAAAGACATAGCGGCGCCGAACATGACGCCGAGTATGAAAAACCGGGATCTTCTCATCGGGTGATTCTCCTTCCGGGAAACGTGGATTCTACTTCCCGACTAACATTTTCCGCGTAGCACTATAATCGCCCGCCCTAAGACTGTAAAAATAAACCCCATTCGCTACCATCTCCCCATGCTCATTCAGTCCGTCCCAATACGCCGCACGCCCTCGATCGGTGTAGAATCCCGCTGGTTGATACCCCAAATCCAATTGCCGCACCAGCGCTCCTTTCGCGTCATGGATCGTGAGCGTGACATCGGCGCCGCCCGCGAGAAGGTACGGCATCCACGTCTCCGGATTGAAGGGGTTAGGGTAGTTTGGAAGCACCGCCGTTTCTATCGGGATAATAGGAGCAACTGAAGGTGGGAGTTCCGGCAAATGCCCCGCCCCGTCGGTAGCCGCCGTTCGCTTCGCCTCACCCCACGTCGTTGAACGCGTCAGGTCCCACACTAAAATTGTGCCATCATTGCTGCCACTCGCCAGCGTTAGCCCATCGGGGGAATACGCTACGGAACTTACCCAGTCGGCATGTCCTTCAAATGTCCGCAGGTGTTCCCCGGTGCCAGAATCCCACAGACGTACAGTGTTGTCCCCACTCCCACTCGCTAGCGTTAGTCCATCGGGAGAAAACGCTACGGAACTTATCCATTCGCTATGGCCTGAAATTGTCCGCAGACGTTCTCCAGTGTTGGCGTCCCATATCCGAATCGTGTCGTCCGAACCCCCCGCTCACAAGCGTAAGCCCATCGGGAGAAAACGACACGGACGAGACACCGCCTTGGTGCCCCACAAGAGCGTGCGTGGTACTCGCCGTGTGGAGATCCCAGAGACGAATTGTCGCGTCCCGATTGCCGGCGCTAGCGAGCACTGAGCCATCGGGCGAAAACGATAAGCAAGAGACATAATCCAAATGTCCCACAAGGGTTTCCAGCCGCACACCTGCGCGGACATTCCATAAATGAACCTTGCTGCGATACCCGCTGGCAAGCGTTCTTCCATCGGGCGAAAGCGCCACTGCGTAGACTTCACCCGATTCACTCCAATCTTCAAGGATGTGCAAATTTTCGCCGGTGTGCGCGTCCCATATACGAGCAGTGAAGTCGAAACCGCCGCCACTGACAAGCGTGGAACCATCGTGCGAAAACGCCAGCGACTTGACTTGCTGATGTCCCACAAGGGTGTAGTAGCAATGCCCGGCACGCACATCCCACAGACGAATCACTTCGTCACCAAACGCGGTGCCGCTCGCAAGCGTAAATCCGTCGGGAGAATATGCGATCGAATATACATGCTTCGTATGTCTTGCAGTGGTCACCAGATCTTCTCCAGTGTGCGCATTCCACAAGCGCGCCGTTCCGTCCCGACTGCTCCCGCCCGCGATTGCCGTTCCATCGGGCGAGAACACGATGAAATCAGCAGACCCCTCTCCGTACAAGACCGTTATACGTTTCCCTGTGCGGGCATCCCACAAACCAATTACTGCCCCGCCGCCACTGAAAAGTGTAGAGGCATCAGGTGAAAACGCTAGGGCATTCCCTACGCCGCTGCGGCCCTCAAATGCACGAAGGAGATCACCGGTGCGCACATCCCAAAGGCGAATTGTGCCACCCCCGGCGGCAAGCGTTAGCCCATCTTGCGAGAACGCTAGCGCTCTGACACCGGAATTCGCCTTGAGCACGTGCAGAGGTTCACCCTCGCGGACATCCCATAAACGGACCGTGTGGTCATCATCTCCACTCGCAAGGATGGAGCCATCGGGTGACCACGCCACGGATTCCACCGAGTGGGTGTGTCCCTCAAGTGTATGCAGATGCCTCCCGGTAAGGACATCCCACAAACGAACTGTATTGTCTCTCGACGATCCGCCGCTGGCGAGCATCAGCCCATCACGCGAGAACGCCACGGATTCGACCGATCGCGTATGTCCCTCAAGTGTACGCAGATGCGTTCCGGTGCGGGCATTCCACAGACGGACTGTTTTGTCTCTCGACGATCCGCCGCTGGCGAGCGTCAGTCCATCACGCGAGAATGCTACAGATCTCACAATACTCCTGTGCCCCGTGAGAAGATTGGCTTCGGCGCCGGTGTTCGCGTCGTAGACCCACACGCCAATGCTACTAGGGACGGCGAGCAGGGCTCCGTCCGGGGAATAGGCAATCTTACCGGTTATCCAACCCTTGCCAATCCGCATGTTGGCGCCTTCGGGCAACCCCCATCGGGTATAGTCTTGGGCGAAACCACTCTGTAGCGGCTGAGCGGAAGCGAATATCAAACTGAGTATGAAAAACCTAAATCGTGCCATTGGATAATTACCGTGCGCGACGAATTCAAATCTTACTTTCCGACCAGCATTTTGCGCGTGGCGGTGAAATCTCCCGCGGATAGCGTGTAGAAATAGACGCCATTCGCTACCGTCTCTCCCTGCTCATCCCGTCCGTCCCAATACGCCGCACGACTTCGGCTCTGGTATATCCCGGCGGGTTGATATCCCACCGTCAGCGTCCGAATCGCTTGCCCCTTCATGTTAAAAATCGTCATCGTTACTTCTACTGATTTCTTCAATTGATACGGTATCCACGTCTCCGGATTGAACGGATTCGGGTAGTTCGGCAGGAGCGCCGTTTCAATTGGCGCTAAGGGTGCGGAAAGAGGCGAGAGCTCGGAAAAATGGCTCGAACCATCGGTAACGGACGCTCGCTTGGCGCCGCCCCATGTCGTTGAACGCATCAGGTCCCACAGTAGAATCGTGCCATCGCCGCTGCCACTCGCAAGCGTGAGCCCATCCGGAGAAAACGCTATGGAACTTACCCAATCGGCATGTCCTTCAAGCGTCAGAAGGTGTTCACCAGTGACAGAATTCCATAGACGGACCGTGTCGTCCCAACTCCCACTCGCTAGCGTTAACCCTTCAGGAGAAAATGCTACGGACCCCACCCCACTAGTATGCCCTTCAAGTGTCCACAGAAGTTCTCCCGTGTTAGCGTCCCATAAACGAATCGTGTCGTCCGAACCCCCGCTCGCAAGCGTAAGTCCATCGGGGGAAAACGCCACAGATGTAACTCCATCTTTATGCCCCGCAAGAGCGTGTGTTGCCGTCGCCGTGCGGAGATCCCACAGACGAATTGTGGCGTCGTTCCAACTGCCGCCGCTGGCAAGCACAGAACCGTCGGGCGAGAACGCGATGGTAGAAACCCTCCCCAAATGCCCCGAAAGAGTTTCCAACCGCTCACCTGTGCGGACGTTCCATAAATGAATCCTGCTGTCATACCCACTGGCAAGCCATCTCCCATCGGGTGAGAGAGCCACGGCATCGACATCTCCGAATCCACCATACTCCCAAATATACCCCCCAAGGATATGTAAACTTTCACCGGTACGCGCATCCCACAAACGAGCCGTACGGTCAATACCGCCGCTACTGGCAAGCGTGGTGCCATCGTGCGAGAATGCGAGCGACTGGACTCCTCCTTTATGTCCTCCCAAGCTCAGGTAGTTTTGCCCGCTGAGCACATCCCACAGACGAACCATTTCGTCACTGTACGCCGATGCGCTCGCGAGTGTAAGACCATCGGGAGAATATGAGATGGAATCCACAGGCGCCGTATGTTCTGCGATAGTCAGAAGATTTTCTCCGGTGTGCACATCCCACACGCGCACCATCCCGTTCCGACCACTCCCGCCCGCGATTGTCAATCCGTCGGGCGAATACACTATGAAATCGGCAGCCCCCGTATTCCCATAAAATGCCTTCAGATGTTGTCCGGTGTGGGCATCCCACAATCGTACCGGGTCGTTTGAGCCTCGACCCCCACTCGCAAGCGTTAGCCCGTCGGGCGAGAACGATATGGAATTCACTCCGTCCGATCGTTCCTCAAACGGACGCAGGAGTTCTCCGGTGTGCGCATCCCACAAAAAAATTGTGGTGTCCACCCAACTGCGGCTACCACTGGCAAGCATCAATCCATCGGGCGAAAACGCTATCGCATTGACTCCATGGGCTTGCCCCTTGAGCACATGCACGAGCTCACCGGTGTGGACATTCCACAGACGTATTGTCCTTACCTCCCAGCCGCCTGCGCTCGCAAGTGTGGAACCACCGGGCGAAAACCGAAGGATTTCCACCGACCGCGTATGTCCGGACAGCGCTCGCAAGAACTCGCCGGTGCGGATATCCCACAAACGAACCGTTTTGTCGCCGCTCCCGCTGGCAAGCACTACGCCATCGGGCGAGAACGCCACGGATTCGACCGAGTGGGTATGTCCCTCAAGTGTATACAGATACGCCCCGGTACGGGCATCCCACAGACGAACTGTATTGTCGCTCCACGATCCGCCGCTGGCGAGCATTAGTCCATCAGGCGAGAATGCTACGGCATACACCTCTTCCGAATGACCGGTGAGAAGACTGGCTTCGGCGCCGGTGTTCGCGTCATATAGCCACACGCCAATGCTACTCGGGACGGCGAGCATTGCTCCGTCCGGGGAATAGGCAATCTTGCCGGTTATCTCACCCTTGCCAATCCGCATCTTGGCGCCTTCGGGCAAACTCCATCGGGTATAGTCTTGGGCATGACCACTCTGCAAATTCAGAATGGACACGAGCAGAATGCTCAGTTTAATAACCCGAAATTTTCTCATCGTTTAATCTCCTTAGCGCCGCCTGTAAATCCTACTTCCCGACTAACATCTTCCGCGTGGCGGAAAAATCTCCTGCGGACAGCGTGTAGAAATAGACGCCGTTTGCCACCGTCTCACCCATCTCGTTCCGCCCGTCCCAATGCGCCGCACGGTCCCGGCTCTGGTATGTGCCAGCGGGTTGATGTCCCGCTGCCAGTGAGCGAACCGCTTGTCCCTTCATGTTAAAGATCGTCATCGTTACTTCTACCGGTTTCTTCAATTGATACGGTATCCACGTCTCGGGATTGAACGGATTCGGGAAGTTCGGCAGGAGCGCCGTTTGTGTTGGAGCTAAAGATGTGGCTGAAGGTGAGAGATCCGGCAATTGCCTCATCCCATCGGTAGCCGCCGCTCGCTTCGCCTCACCCCAAGCCGTCGTGCGCATCAAATCCCATAGTAAAATCGTACCGTCGTGGCTCCCACTCGCAAGCGTGAGTCCATCAGGAGAAAACGCTACGGAACTCACCCAATCCGAGTGCGCTTCAATTGTCCGTAGACCTTGACCCGTGCGGACATCCCAAAAACGTATCTGATTGAATCCACCCGCACTAGCAATTGTGTAACCATCAGGAGAAAACGCTATGGATTCTATTGATAATCCATCCTCTTCAATTGTCCGAAGTCGTTCACCCGTGTTAGCATCCCATATACGAATCGTGTTATCCCAACCCCCGCTCGCAAGTGTGAGTCCATCTGGAGAATACGTCACGGATGTGACTCCACCTTTGTGCCCCACGAGGGCGTGCGTTGCTGTCGCCGCGTGGAGGTCCCACAGATGAATTGTGGCGTCGCGCCAACGGCCGCCGCTAGCAAGCACAGAACTATCGGGCGAAAACGCTAAGGTAGAAACCTCCTCCAGATGGCCCACAAGAGTTTCCAGCCGCTCACCGGTGCGGACATCCCATAAATAAACCTTGCAGCCATACCCAGTGGCAAGCGTTCTTCCATCGGGTGAGAGAGCCACGGTGTCGACATCTCCACATCCACTCCACGCCCGAAGGTTATGTAAACTTTCGCCGGTACGCGCATCCCATAAACGAGCTGTGTCGTCCCCACTCCCACTGGCAATCGTGGATCCATCCGCCGAAAACGCCAAGGTCAAGACTCTGTTCTCATGACCATCAAGGTTAAGGAAGTTAATTCCGGAACGCGTATCCCACAGTCGAAGCACGCTGTCATGATATCCTGTACCACTCGCAAGCGAAGCACCATCGGGAGAATATGCTATGGAATATACAGCCTTCGAATGTTTTGCGGTGGTCAGAATATTCTCACGAGTACGCGCATCCCACAAGCGAACCGCTCCGTCCGATCTACCCACGCTGGCAATGGTGAGTTCATCGGGCGAAAACGCCACAAATATGTCACCACCCGTGTGCCCATACAAGATCTTTATACGTTTCCCGGTGCGGACCTCCCACACCCCAATTCCGCCCCCGCCACCGACGAGTGTGGAACCATCGGTTGAAAACGCTAGGGAATTAATTCCGCCCGTACGTGCTTCGAACGTACGCAGGAGGTCTCCGGTGCGAACCTCCCACAAGCGAATTGTGCCACCGCCGCTAGCCAACGTTAGCCCATCTCTCGAGAACGCTAACGAATTGGCTCCACGGTCACCCGCCTTAAGCGTATGCAGGAGCTCACCAGTGTGGACATTCCACAGACGTATTGTGCTCACCCTCCATCCGGCACTGGCAAGTGTGGTGCCATCAGGCGAAAACTGAACAGATTCGACCCGGCCTGTATGATCGGGGAGCGCTTGCAAGAATGCGCCGGTGCGAACATCCCACAAACGAACCGTCTGGTCGCCGCTCCCGCTGGCGAGCGTGGTTCCATCAGGCGAGAACGCCACGGATTCGACCGATCGCGTATGTCCCACAAGTGTATGCAGATGCGCCCCGGCGCGGACATCCCACAAACGAATTGTCTGGTCTCCACATCCGCTGGCAAGTGTAAATCCATCGGACGAGAACGCTACGGCATTCACCCTATCCGAATGCCCCGTGAGCAGATTGACTTCAGCACCGGTTTCCGCGTCATAGAGCCAAACGCCAATGCTGCTCGCGACCGCAAGTCGCGTTCCATCTGGCGAATAGGCAACATTGCCGGTTATCTCACCCTTTCCTAGCCGCATCTTGGCGCCCTCGGGCAACCCCTTTCGGGTATAGTCTTGGGCATAGCTATGCTGCAGAGACAGAGCGGCGACGAATAATGAACCAATTATGAACAACCGAGATATGTTCATCCGGTAATTTCCCTTTCCGGCGAATCTAAATCTTACTTGCCGACCAGCATTTTGCGTGTGGCGGTGAAATCTCCCGCGGACAGCGTGTAAAAATAGACGCCATTCGCTACCGTTTCCCTCTGCTGATTTAGCCCGTCCCAATACGCCGCGCGTTCGCGGCTCCGATACATGCCTGCGGGTTGATGTCCCGCTGCCAATGAGCGAACCACTTGCCCCTTCAAATCATAAATCGCCAGTGTCACATGTGCCGGTTTCTTCAACTGATACGGTATCCATGTCTCCGGATTGAACGGATTCGGGAAGTTTGGCAAGAGCGCCGTTTCTATCGGAATCATAGGAGTGGTTGAGGGCGAAATCGCCGGCAATTGCCTCATCTCGTTAGTGGCGGTCGCGCTTCTAATTCCGCCCCAAGTCGTCGCACGCCTGAGATCCCAGAACAGTATCGTGCCATCTTCGCTCGCGCTGGAAAGTTCGCGCCCGTCCGGAGAAAACGTTAAGAAATGAATTCTCTCCATATGTCCCTCAAAGGTCTGAAGGTGTTCTCCAGTGGAAATATCCCATAAACGCACGGTGCGTTCCCGATACGGACCTCTACTGGCAAGCGTTAAACCGTCGGGTGAAAGTGCGATGCCACGCACCGACGTCCGATGTACTTTAAATGTTGTCAAGTGCTCTCCGGTACGCGCATCCCACAGAACAATCGTATTCCCACCCGCAGCAGCAAACGTAGAACCGTCGGACGAGAAAGCAATGATTTTAGTCCAAGGCTTATGCCCCTCAAACATCATCAGACGTTTCCCGGTACGTACATCCCACGTCTGAACCATTCCACCACCAGCCCCACTAGCAATCATGAAACCATCAGGGGAAAATGCTATAGAGTCGATTTCGGCTGTATTTCCCTGAAGCGTGTGCAGCTTCGCTCCGGTGCGTGAGTTCCACAGACGAATCATTTGCCCGTCAACACTGGCGAGCACGGTGCCATCGGGAGAGAAAGCAATGATGTTGACCCGACTGCTATGTCCTGCAAGAATCCGTGTACGTTCTCCGGAGCGCGTGTCCCACAGACGAATCATTCCGTCCTCGCTCCCGCAGGCAAGCGTGAATCCATCCGGGGACAACGCAACTGAAGATACCCAGCCAATGTTTCCCGCAATAGTGCTCCGGTGTTTTCCCGTGGGCGCATCCCACAGACGAATCGTGTTGTCATTGCGCCTGGTAACAAGCGTTGACGCACCGGGCGAGAATGCCAAGGAAAGGGGATAATCCGCATGCCCTTCAATTGTATCAATGTGTTCACCGGTACGGGCGTCCCACAGTCGAACCGTGTTATCGTTATCACTCGCACTGGCAAGCGTGTTTCCATCGGGGGAGAACGCTACGGATTCAATCCCCCGACTATGCCCAACCAGGGTATGCGTCTGTGTTAGCGTGCGGGCATCCCACAATCGCACCGTGTCGTCATACCATCCTCCTCCACTGGCAAGCGTGTTTCCATCGGGCGAGAAGGCGACACAACCAACTGTCGCTCTATGTCCCTCAAGGGTGTGCACATGTTCCCAAGTTCGTGTATCCCACAGCTCAATCTCTCCGGGCCGATTCGGGACGCCAGCGCTGTTCGGACTCCTTCCTCCTGCAAGTGTAAGTCCGTCCGGGGAGAACGCTGCCACATAACTCCCCCGTCGTGAAGTAACGCCCAAGGTTCGTATGGCTTCCCCGGTTCGGACATTCCATAGTCGAATCGTGTCGTCGTCACTCCCGCTGGCGAGCGTGTTTCCATCGGGCGAGAACGCTACGGACACAACATCATCTGAATGCCCTTCAAGCGTGTGGGTACTCACCCCGGTGCGGGCATCCCACAGCCGAACTGTACTGTCCCTACTTCCGCTGGCAATCGTGAAGCCGTCCGGGGAAAATTCTACGCAATTAATACTACCATCATGTCCTTCGAGCGTCCGTAGCTGTTTCCCAGTGTGCGCATTCCACAAACGAAACGTACTTTCCCGGTTCACACTGGCGAGCATGGAGCTATCAGGCGAGAACACTACGAAATATACCTCTTCCGTATGCCCGGCGAGAAGATTGACTTCGGCGCCGGTGGTTGCATCGTAGAGCCAAATGCCGATGCTAGTTGCAACTGCGAGCAAGGCTCCGTCCGGCGAATATGCGATATTGCCTGATATCCAACCCTTTCCGATGCGCATTTTCGCGCCTTTGGGCAATCCCCATCGAGTATAGTCTTGGGCGTAACTACTTCGCAGGAGACACAGAGCGGCAACAAGCAGAAATCCCTGTATCAAAAACCGAGGTTTTCTCATCGATTGTTTCTCCTTGCTGCGATTTAGAACCTACGGGGTTACGGCACACGGCGTGTGCCTACTACTTTTTACTTGCCGACCAACATTTTGCGCGTGGCGGAAAAATCTCCTGCAGTCAGCGTGCAGAAATAGACACCGTTCGCAACCGTTTCGCCCATCCCATTTCGTCCGTCCCAATACGCCGCGTGTTCGCGGCTCCGGTACACACCGGCGAGTTGGTGTCCCGTCGCCAGCGTCCGAACGGCCCGCCCTTTCATATCGTATATCACCAAGGTCACTTCCGCTGGCTCTCCCAATTGATAGGGTATCCATGTCTCTGGATTAAAAGGATTCGGATAATTCGGCAGGAGTGCCGTCCGCGCCGACATCCATGCGGTTGTTGATGGTGAAAATTCGGGGGTGTGCATCGTACCATCAGCCGCCGCGTGCTTGACATTGCCCCAAGTCGTAAACCGCCTGAACTCCCACAGCAATATCGTGCTGTCCCAACTCCCACTGGCCAGCGTGTTTCCATCGGGAGAGAAGGCTAAAGACGTGACGGAATACGTGTGGCCTTCAAGAATATGTATGTTTTCACCGGTTCGTGCGTCCCAGATTCGAATCGTGTTATCGTAACTCCCGCTGGCGAGTATGGGAACTCCGGGGAAGAACGCAATACAGGAAACACCTCCCGTGTGTCCTTCCAGCGTATGCAAATGGTCACCGGTTCGTGCATCCCAAATCCGAATCGTGTTATCGTTGCTTTCAATCCAAGACTGAGGTCCCCTGCTGCAGCTTGCCAGCATTCTTCCGTCATACGAGAATGCCACGGTAACAATCTCATCCTTTTGCCCGGAAAGCGCTCGAATGTGTTCCCCGGTGCGGACATCCCAGAGACGAACCGTTTTGTCCCTTCCCCCGCTGGCAAGCGTGAAACCGTCAGGGGAGAAAGCCACAGATGTAACACCACCTTTGTGCGCATCAAAAAGCTGCTTGTTTTCGCGAGCATGGACATCCCACAATCCAATCGAGGCATTGCTACTCCCGCTGGCAAGTGTGGATCCATCGGGAGAGAGCGCGATAGAACTGATAAACCCGTAGTGTCGCCCAAAGTATGGCCAGCGGAGCACTCGGTGTGCGCATTCCATGACTGAATCGCATTTCCTCGAGTCCAGAAAAGCACGCTCCCGTCAGGGGAAAACGCAATGGATGACACGGTGCTTGTAGAGGTCTCGGGCCTGCCGAGGAGTTCTCCGGTGCGGGCGTCCCACAGACGAACGATACTAGAACTGCTCCCAACACTTGCAAGTGTGTCTCCGTCAGGTGAAAAAGCGACATAGATATCTCTCAAGGTATTTCGAGCACTCCAGTGACCTGTTAGGTAGTATAAAAACTCGCCGGTGCGAGCAGCCCATAATTGAATCTCAACTTCGTCACGCCACGATAGCGTAGCGGCAAGGGTGGAACCATCGGGGGAAAACACCACCGCTTCGACCCTATCGCGGCTACCTTCAAGGGATGGCACGGCTTCCACGACATGGGCAGACCACGTGCGAATCCTATCGTCCGAACTCCCGCTGACAGATACAGGTCCGCTTTGCAAGAACACTATAGGACTTAGCCAATGCTGGTGAAGTCCAACAATAACAGTAGATGCAGTTTCCCCGGTGGACGCGTCCCACAGACGAACCTCGTTGTTCCTACTCCCAAACTCAAGACCTTCAAGAGCCCGTAAGGGTTCCCCGGTGTCCACATCCCACAGGCGAATCATCTCGTCCCTGCCCCTACTGGCAAGTGTTAACCCATCGGGCGAGAACACTAAGGATCTAACACTATCCCTATGCCCCGCAAGGGTGTGGGTGCCTTTTCCGGTGCGGACATCCCATAATCGAATCGTAGTGTCCCAGCTCCCACTGGCAAGCTTGGTTCCGTCGGGCGAGAATGCTACCGATTCGACCCCCCGACTGTGCCCGACAAGCAAATTGATTTCAGCACCGGTCGTCACATCATAAAGCCAAACACCGGTTCTGCACGGCACCGCCAACACGGTTCCGTCCGGAGAGAACGTCATATCGCCTGATATCCAACCCTTTCCTAGCCGCATCCTGGCGCCATCGGGCAACCCCTTTCGGGTACAGTCTTGGGCATAGCTATGCTGCAGAGACAGAGCGGCGACGAATAATGAACCAATTATGAACAACCGAGATATGTTCATCCGGTAATTTCCCTTTCCGGCGAATCTAAATCTTACTTGCCGACCAACATTTTGTGCGTGGCGGAAAAATCTCCCGCGGACAGCGTGTAGAAATAGACGCCGTTTGCCACCGTTTCGCCCTGCTGATTACGTCCGTCCCAATACGCCGCACTCTCACGGCTCTGGTACTCCCCGGCGGGCCGGTTTCCCACTGCAAGCGTCCGAACTACCTGCCCCTTCATGTCATAAATTGCCAACACTACGTCCGCCGGTTTCGCCAATTGATACGGAATCCACGTCTCCGGATTGAACGGATTCGGGTAGTTTGGAAGTAGAGCCGTTTCTATCGGGATAATAGAAGCGGCTGAAGGTGAAAGTTGTACCGTCTGCCTAGCTTCAGCGACGAAATTTGATTGTTTAATTTCCCCCCAAGTCGTCACATGCCTCACATCCCACAGGTGAACCGTGCCGTCTGCGCTCGCACTAGCCAAGGTTGAGCCATCGGGCGAGAAAGCCACGCTGGTGACTGACAACCAATTCCAGTTGAAGGTCTTCGTGATCTCCCCGGTGTGTACATCGCGCAGTCGAATCGCGGCGTCCCGGCTCCCGCTGGCAATCATGCCCTCATGGCGTGAAAAGGCAATGGCATTGAGACCACCTGAATCATCGCCAAGGATTCGCAGACTTTTCCTAGCGCGTACGTCCCACAATCGAATCGTATTGTCTCGACCCCCACTGGCAAGCATGGAACCGTCCGACAGGAACACTACGGAAATGACATCGTCTGTGTGTGCCTCAAGCATCCCCACGTGTTCTCCTGTACGCACGTCCCACAAACGGATCGTGTCGTCCCGACTTCCGCTGGCAAGTGTAGATCCGCCAGGAGAAAACACGACGGAGGAAACCGCGTTTACGTGTCGGCCGAGGGTGTGTAACCTTTTTCCCGTAGCCACATCCCACAATCGGACCGTGTTGTCCCAACCTGCGCTGGCGAGCGTGCGCCCATCGGGTGAGAACGCCACCGAATACACTGTGCCCGCATGAGTCTGAAGCGTATGCAGCCGTTCTCCGGAGCTGACATCCCATAACCGAACCGTTCCGTCGTATTCCCCGCCGCCGGTGGAAAGCGTTTTCCCGTCGGGCGATAAAGCCACACAACTCACTCCGTGCGTATGTCCCTCAAGTGTTTGCTTGTGCTCCCAAGTTCGTGCATCCCATACACGAATCGTGCCGTCAGAGCTGCTGCGCGCAAAGAGATGTCCATCAATCGAAAAAGCAACAGAGCCTTCCGCATATGGATATCCCTCACGATATCCCTCAACGGTATGCTTGTGTTCCCAACGGCGCATATCCCAGAAGCGAAGCGTACCGTCCTCGCTTGCGCTGACAAGCGTGAGACCGTCGGGCGAGATTGCTACAGAAGTCACCCCATCCGTATGTCCCGTTAGCGTCTTCAGGTGTTCTCCCGTATGCCCATCCCACAGTCGTATGGTCTCGTCCCAACTTCCGCTGCAAAGTACCTGTCCATCCGGAGAGAACGCTACCGAAGTTACCTCGCTCACATGCCCCTCAAGCGTCTGCAGGTGCTCACCCGTGCGCGCATCCCACAGACGCACTGTGTTGTCATTCCAATCGCCGGCGCTGGCAAGCGTCGAACCGTCAGGAGAGAACGCTAACCAGTTGGCTTCGTCGATGTGCCCCTCAAGCGTATGCAAGTGCTCGCCAGTGTGGACATTCCACAAGCGAATTGTTTCGTCACGACCATCCGCGCTAGCTAGCGTGGAACCGTCCGGGGAGAACGCCACCGCATTCACTGAACGTAGATGTCCCTCAAACGTCCGCAGGCGCTCCCCCGTGCGCGCATCCCACAAACTGATTGTTTTGTCGTGCGAAGCGTTACCGGCATTTCCACTGGCGAGGATAGAGCCGTCGGACGAAAACGCTAGTGAAGTGATATAATTCGCCTCACTTTCCAGCGTCTGCTTGTGTTCGCCCGTGTAGGCGTCCCACAGACGAATTGTAGGGTCGTCCCTGCCGCGGCCGCCGCTTGCAATCGTGGCGCCGTCCGGAGAAAACGCGACGGAACCGACCCGAGCCGTGTGCCCCGTGATCAGGTTGAGTACGTCCCAGGTACCGGCGTCATAAATCCAGATACCGGCAGTGCTCGCGATCGCGATCCGAGTCCCGTCGGGTGAATAGGATATATTACTGGTAATCTCGCCCTTCCCGATGCGCATCTTCGCGCCGTTGGGCAATCCCCATCTTGTATGATTTTGGGCGAAACTGCGCGGCACAATCATTGCGGCAGCAAGCAATATGCAGAGTCTAAATCTCCATTTACTCCTCATTCGATTGTTCTCCTCCTTGCGACAAGCTCCTATTCCCATTGCTTTCTCGCTTTATAGCTCCGCACAGACATAGTCGCCGCTTATTTCACAAGATTCATGCGGCGCGTGCTGCGCGACTCACCCGTCTGCAACGTATAAAAATACAATCCGCTCGACACCGCCTCGCCCGCCTCATTCCGCCCATCCCAATAGGCGGCTTGAGACCGAGTAAGATAATCGCCCGCCGACTTCGTGCCGAGATCCCGCGTTCGCACCTGACGACCCGACGAATCGTGAATCCGGATGTTCACGTGTGCTAACTCGCTCAGTTGATACGGTATCCAGGTTTCCGGATTGAACGGGTTGGGGAAGTTTACCAACAGCGCAGGTTTCTTGACCCGCGCAAAAAGCATCGGCTTGGGTTGAAGAAGTGGTGTGACATCCCAAATCTGCGGCGACGGGTATGTGAAACGAGTAACGAGCACGGATCCGTCCCGACTGACACCCAAATACTCAGGCACGAGCGGGTGCTCAAGCGGTTGGTTGGCGCGCCAGTTCCAAATCTGCAACCCATCCTCTCCGTTCAAGAACAGGTAGCGCCCATCTGCACTGAAATGGGCGGGCCCCTTGCCGTCAATCCGAAACAACTGTTCCACCGCTTGTTCCCCGAGTCGCCATCCCACAACAGTATCGTACTTCGCAAAAACTAGAATCGGGGGAGTCGCGTGCGGATGAAAAACGAGGTTTGCACCGAAGGTATAATTGACACGCCTAGGTGGAATCCACGCATATCGGTAGCTATACCCGTGTTCGCTCTGTTCCCATAGGTGTATCCGGTTATGCTGGTCTATTGCGGCAAGATAGCGGTCATCTGCACTGAAAGCAATTAAACCTCCCGCGTTAACTCCTAGTATCTCGTGCCGGTGCGGCTGATCAACATCCAACACTACCATTCCGCTCCTCCAATAATCGCCTGTCGCAATACGGTTTCCACGGTTACTGAACGTAAACGTACCCCGTCCCCAAGCATTGGGAAAATGCGCCTGTAACTCACCGTTATGTATATCCCGAACTTCCGTTCCGTCCGTGTCCAACCCGACGGCGAATCGCCGACTATCCGGTGAGATGGCTAACGTTTGACGATAGTTCTGTGTGCCCTCGAACACAACATGCCGCAGCGTACCTGATGGCACATCCCATATCTTAATCAACGTACGGCGTACCTCCACGAGCGATTTACCGTCCGGGCTGAGCTTACTACTCCAACCAGTGCCCCCGTAATCCGCCCATAATCTGAGTTGCCGATTCTGTTTCAGGTCCCAAAGAACGGCAACTTGGTCGTAATATTGGAAAATCGCTCGGCTTTCGTCGGGAGATACCGAGACGTACTTGAGGGCGGTCGGCTCCGCGCGGAACTCGTTGATTAGCGTGTTTGTCTCGACGTCCCAGACGCGTAGCCGGTCATTGAAGGTATTCGTATATGCCGGATACCGCGTTCTGGTCCCCACGTACAGCCGTCGGCTGTCTCCGCTGAAAAAGAGTTCGAACACCTCGCCCGCACGACTGGCGCCGATATCGCCATTCCGCAACGTTCGCACCAGTTGACGAGTCTCGGCGTTCCACAGGTAGACCTTCGTCGACTCCACCTCGGTCGTGGCAATCCATTGACCATCGGGGCTGTAGACGACCTTGGTAACCCAGCCGTCATGACCTTCCAAATGCCCGATGAGCTTTCGTGTCTCAAGATCCCAAATCTCGGCATCCGGACGTCGCGACCCAACCACGAGAAATCGATCGTCGGGACTGAAGGCTATGGAGAAGACAAATGGCGAATGGTCATAGCACGTCGAACTGCTCCAGCTGCCCGACCAGTTACTACCAGAGCGACGATAACACTCATGGATAGGTCTCCTCTTATCTTCCAGCCGGCCAACCCATTCGCCTGCCTTCCAATCCAGCAAGAAAATCTCGTCTGTCCCGTTATTCATCGCGAGAATCGGTTGTGTCCTACCGAATGCAACCAGAAATGGATAATCCAGCACGCGCCCTTCCCACGATCGGACAGATTCCAATTCCCATTCGCCGAGTTTTTCCTGTCCGTTTATGTCACACAGTTCGACCATGTCTCTTCTTCTGTTGACAAGCTGCCCCCCATCCGGACTGACAATCACTGTCCCGAAATACTCCGAACCACTCGCGAAGTTGGCAAGCACCATGTCGTTGTCCGGGTCCACAATCTCGATGTGTTTTGACGACATAACGCGAAGCAAATTCCCGTCGGGAAGGAAAGTAAGCCTGCCCAAGTATCCTTTTCCGATAGTTCCAACCGGCTCAATCGCCAGCGCTTCACCGAGAAAGAGGTACAATGATAAGAGTATCGCGCCAGCTATCTTCATTATCATCCTATTTAATAAAGCAGATTGACTTACAGATTTGCAGATTACTTCACAAGATTCATGCGACGGGTGCTACGAGATTCACCCGCCTGCAACGTGTAAAAATACAATCCGCTCGAAACCGCCTCGCCCGCATCATTCCGCCCATCCCAATAGGCGGCTTGAGACCGAGACAGATAATCGCCTGCCGGCTTCGTGCCGAGGTTTAGCGTCCGCACCTGACGACCGGACGCATCGTGAATCCGGATGTTCACGTGTGCTAACTCGCTCAGTTGATACGGTATCCAAGTTTCCGGGTTGAACGGGTTGGGAAAGTTCACTAGTAACACAGGTTCCCTGATTCGACCCAAGACAACCGGTTTAGGACGAAGGAATGGAGTGACATCCCAAATCTGCGGCGGATAACTGGTACGTGTCAGGAGCACTGATCCATCCCGACTCACATCCGAATATTCAGGCAGGATTGGGTGTTCAAGCGGTTGGTTGGCGCGCCAATTCCAAATCTGTAAGCCATCCTCTCCGTTCAAGAACAGGTAGCGCCCATCCGCACTAAAATGGGCAGGTGCACTTCCGTCTATCCGAAACAGTTGTTCCGGCGACTGTTCTCCGAGTTGCCATCCCACAGCCGCGCCGTGCGTGGCGAGCACTAGAATTGGGGGCGCCGCATGTGGATGAAAAACGAGGTTTGAACCGTAGGAATAATTGGCGGGGATTGGCGGGATCCATGCGTAGCGATGACTATATTCATGTTCGCTCCGTTCCCACAAGTGCAGTCGCGTATGCTGGTCCGATGCGGCAAGATAGCGGTCGTCTTCGCTGAAGGTAATGAGATATCCCGGATTAATTCCTAAAAGTTGGCGCCGGTTCGGTTCATCGACATCCTGTACGATTATCGCGTTATCCCAAGTAGCGCGCGTCGCAATACGGTCTCCACGATTACTAACCGCAAGCGCCATGTACCTCCCTCCATCAAGAAGACGCGCCTGTAAACTGCCGGTATATATATCCCTGACTTCCGTGCCGTCCGAGTCCAACCCGACCGCGAATCGGCGGCTATCCTGAGAAATGCCTAACGTATGACCGAATTTTTGCGTCCCCTCGAACACGACGTGCCGCAACGAGCGTGATGGCACATCCCAAATTTTAATCAACGTGTCGTAGACCTGCACGAGCGATTTTCCGTCCGGGCTGAGACCGTCCCAAGCAGAACGCCCGTAATTTGCCCATAGCCCGAGCTGCCGGTTCTGTTTCAGGTCCCAAAGAACGGCAACCTGATCGTAATACTGAAAAATCGCTCGGCTTTCGTCGGGAGATACCGAGACGTGCTTGAGGGAGGTCGGCTCCGCGCGGAACTCGCTGAGCAAGGTGTTTGTCTCAACCTCCCAGACGCGCAGCCGGTCATTGAACGTATTCCTATAAGCCCGCTGCGGCGTTCTGGTCCCCACATACAGTCGTCGGCTATCTCGGCTGAAAAAGAGTTCGAACACCTCGCCCTCATTGTAAGCTCCGCGATCTCCGTTCCGCAGCGTTCGCACCAGTTGCCGCGTCTCGGCGTTCCACAGGTAGACCTTCGTCGACGCCACCTCGGTCGTGGCGATCCATTGACCATCATGGCTGTAAGCAACCTTGGTGACCCAGTCCTCATGACCTTCCAAATGTCCGGCAAGCTTTCGTGTTTCAAGATCCCAAATCTCGGCATCGGGGCGCTTTGATCCAACCACGAGAAAGCGATCATCGGGACTGAATGCCATGGAGAGGACGAATGGCGGTCGGTCATTGCACCTCGAACTGCCCCAGCTACCCGACCAATTACTGCCAGAGCGGCTATAACACTCATCGATAGGTCTCCTCATATCTTCCAGCCGACCAACCCATTCACCCGCCTTCCAATCCAGCAAGAAAATCTCGTCTGTCCTGCCATTTATCGCGAGAAGCGATTGTGTCCTACCAAATGCAACGCGAGACGGATAATCCAACACTCCCGCCACCCACGATCCGAGAGATGCAAATTCCCATTCGCCGAGTTTCTCTCGCCCGTTAATGTCCCAGAGTTCCACCATCTCCCTTCTTCTATTGACAAGCTGCCCCCCATCGGGACTGACAATCACCAATCCTAAGAATTCCGAACTTTCGGCGAAGGTTGCAATCACTACGTCGTTGTCCGGATCCACAATCTCAATATGTTTTGGCATAACACGAATCATATTTCCGTCAGGAAGGAAAGAGAGTTGACGCAGCGCCGCTTTGCCAATCGTTCCAACCGGCTCAATCGCCAGCGCTTCGCCGAGAATGAGGTACAACGATAGGAATATCATGCCGGCTATTTTCATTATTGTCCTCTTTAATCACGTAGACTCCGTTTTCCTATAATCCCGCTAGATTCTTCTTGAGAGCGCAAATGCTATGCCAAGCGCGTGTCACACGGAATAACCCGTTATTTCACGTGATTTTGGTGCTATGCAGTGTACTCACGGGACTATAACTGTTCAGTTTCTGGACAGGATTGTTCAATAATGGGTTTATCAAGTGTCCGAATAAGGGCAGGTAGGCGTCTGTTTACAGGTTTGGATTACCACTTATTGAGGGTCGCCGAAGGCTGGCTTATCGAAAGGATAAGGGATTTAAGATAGAAAATCCGGCTAGTTTTAGGGGGATAATTTCAGACATGTCGCTAGGCGGAAGGACGGCAGGGGAAACGCATCTAAATTTTCTGCATCATAAGAAAGAAAATCAGGCTAAGTTTGTGACACTATTTTGGGAATCGTAGGTTGGGTTGAACGGAAATTCGTTAGTAATCGCTAATCTTGTAACAGTTTTCGAGTGCCTATTTCGCTTGAACGCGCCAAAATTTGAGTGAAACCCAACATGAATCGTACGGCCTACCACAATGAGACCTCCTCTGCAATTAGATGCGTTTCCCCTGGGAAGGACGGGTCATATTCTTGACTTTTCGTAGTTCGATGCTATAATGACCTTGGTTACTGGCTGAAGGGAATAATTGGCTTTGCGGTTTCCGGGTGTTGTATTGCAATTCTGCTGTATTCACTCGCTTCAGGGATCGCTATCGCACTCGCTTTTCGCTCGCTTGAGGGGCCTCTATCGCGTTCCTTATTCAGTCACTTGATCCTACAAGAAATGGTGGGCGGTCCCCACGCTACAGACTTTCATCCCAAGAATCAACGCCTTCTAGTGAATAATCGTCATACATCGTCGAATCCGCATGCTGTCGTCGGGCGAAATTCCGTGCTGGAACTCTTGCGAGGGGGCGGCCGCGAGATTGAGGGCATCCAAATCGCGCAAGTACGGGACCACCCCCGCCTGCGCCAAATCATCTCACTCGCGAAGAAAAAAGGAATCCGCTGCGAGTTCGTTCCCCGCGGTGAGCTCGACCTGCTAGAGCCGACCATCCCCCATCAGGGCGTCATAGCCCTTGCCAGCCCAAAGAGATACTTGGAAATCGGAACGCTGCTTGAGCAAATCCAAGCCAAGCAGGGTGACCGCCCGCCCCTGATGGTTATGTTGGATGGGGTTCAAGACCCGCGCAACCTCGGCGCCGTCGTGCGGACAGCCGATGCCGTGGGAGTCGATGGGATAGTGATTCCAAAGGATAGGGCGGCGGGGGTAAATACGACCGTCCACAAAGCGTCGGCGGGCAGCGCGGAATACATCCCGATCGCCCAAGTCACGAATCTGGCGCGAACTATCGAACGAATAAAAGCCTCAGATATTTGGGTTATCGGGGCTGACCAAGACGCGCCGCAAATCTACACTCAAGCGGATTTTAATGTGCCGCTCTGTCTGGTCTTGGGGAATGAGGCAGAGGGGTTGCGGAGGTTGGTGAGGGAAAAATGCGATTCGTTGGTTCGGTTACCGATGCACGGTCATCTGCCGTCTCTGAACGTGTCGGTAGCGGCGGGTGTGCTACTGTACGAGGTTCTTCGGCAAAGGAATTCGGAGTGAATCTTCACGGAAGTTATAGTAAAATCAATAATTAGGTAGGTTCGGTTTCCTAACCGAACCGGTTTTTGTCAGTCTCCTAGGTGCGGTTGGAAACCGCACCTACCGAAATATGTGTAGTTATGAATGGAATTGACTGTAAGCCAAGACGGCTGAATCAGATCCCACCCTCCTCCTTCAAGCTGGTATAGACTCCGTCCCCGATGATGATGTGATCCAATACCGGGATTTGGATGTGATTTCCCGCCGCGATTAACTCCTTCGTCGCCCGGATGTCCTCTTTGCTAGGCGCGGGATCTCCCGACGGATGGTTGTGCACCAGAAGGATTGCGGCGGCCGCCTCCTCAATCGCGAATCGAAAAACCTCGCGCGGATGGATAATGCTGGCGTTCAAACTGCCTTCAAAAATCTGACGCCGTTTGATGACGTTGTGCTTGGTATCGAGGCAGATGACATACAACACCTCCTGCTTGAGATCCCGCATGGACGACATCATTAGCCGCGCCACGTCGGACGGCGCGGAGATTTGATATTTCTCTTCGTAATAGGATGCCATGCGCCTTCCCAACTCAAAAGACGCTTTGATTTGAGCCGCTTTTACGATTCCTAAACCTTTGATGCCCTTTCCTAGCTGCTGTGGAGGTTCCTCTGCGATTCGTTTCAAGTTGCCGTCGTATTTCTTCAACAACTGCTCTGCCACCTGCACCGCGGTAGCTTGACCCGTTCCGGTGCGGATAATGATTGCCAGCAACTCCGACGTTTTCAGCGCCTCGGCGCCATGTTCTTGCAACCGTTCAATCGGACGCTCTTCCGCCGGAAGTTCGTTCAATCGAATGTGATACTCAGATTCCATCGTCGTTCCCATTAAGCTTGACACGACATAATTTGAGGATTACAGGTTAATCTGCTTTCCTTGGGCAAAGGATTCGCTTGCTGCCAGCGTAACTTCCAAGGTTTTCAAACCTTCGGCGTAAGGAGCGCGAATCTCCGAAGAGTCTCCGCTCTTGACGGCGTCGATAAAGACGCGATCCTCGCGCTGCCCCCCGTTAGTGTCGTTTTCGATCGATTCCGTTTCCCCGTCGCGGTTAAGGGCGGCGTCGCCGGAATTGACTTCGACGACCAGCCCACGGCACAGTACTTCAAGCTTTACTCTTCCCCACCCTTGCAACATACAGGCAGAGGTTATGTTTGCAACGGCGCCACTGGCAAATTGCAGGTTGACAACACTCATGTCGTCAACGTCGAAGTTTGGTATATCGGTCATGCTGCCTTGGGCGGCGAACCCGTGCACGGAAACGACATCGCTCCCGACGAGATAGCGGCACAGATCGAAGATGTGGGTCGTCTGCTCTACATGCTGCCCGCCCGACTCGGCGCGAACGCGCCACCACGGAACTCGCGGCAGACCGCCCATCCAGTAGCCCAGCGCGCCCACGACGCTTGCGCCTTCCAGAGCGGCTTTCGCTTCGCGGGTGTGACCTTGATAGCGCCAATGATAACCGACGCTGGTGATATTGCCGCTGCTTAACACGGCTTCATGAATCTCTTGTGTCACGTCCCGGCGAGTGCCGACCGGCTTCTCGATAAAAAACGGAATGCCTTTTTCGCACGCAATCAACTCCTGCTCCCCGTGCGCGAAGGGAGGGGTACAGATATATACGGCGTCCAACTCCTCTTTGTCATACATTTCCTTGTAGTCGGTGTAGGGAGTGCCGCCGTAATCTTGAGAGGCTTTGTTCGCCCGCTCCTCCGAGATGTCGCACATTGCGGCAAATTCGACATCGTCGAATCCCGCCAGATTCCTCATGTGACCGCCCGCCATTCCGCCAACGCCGATCGCGCCAATTCTTACTTTATCCATAGGTTACCCTTCCTATATTCCGTCTCTTTCATCGCGAACCAAATAGCTCAAAAGCAGGTAAACTCCACCACACCTCGTAATGTGTCAAGTCCTAAAATAGGTTTACATGATACTTACCATCCGCATTATTTGAAGTTGAAAAGTTGAATTTCGTCGTTGAGTATAGGTATGACAACTCAACCTACCTCTTTGAATGAAATTCAGATAGAAAGACTTGATGATATTCCATTGTTGATTGGCTTACAACAGCAACTGGTGCTTGATGCTATCATAGATGATGTCATTCCTCGTCACTGGCGGCATCAAGGATTGTCGCTGGGTCAACTTGTTGTGGGCTGGAATGCCTACATTCTGTCAGAAGCCGACCACCGCAAGATAGCTGTTGAACGCTGGGGTGTCGAGCATCAAGCGCTGTTGTCAGAATTGTTTGGCACCCCCGTCCGTCGCACCGATTTCAGTGATGACCGGCTGAGTCAACTACTCACGGAGTTAGCTGATGACGCAGCGTGGCGCTGCATTGAGCAAAAACTCTGGCGTAACAGTATCTCTGTTTATCAACTCATACCTGAGCGAGTTCGGCTGGATGCGTCTCGATTTAGTGGCTATCATACCCCTTACGATGATGGGTTGATGCAACACGGATACAACTCAGACACGCCACAACTTGCGCAAGTGAAGCTGATGGCTGCCAGTATTGACTGTGGAACATCGGGACACCTGCTTTCGACCGATGTGGCGTCGGGCGAAAAAGCGGACGCCCGGTTGTATCTACCGACGATTGACGATGTGCGTCAGATGGTTGATGAATCCGGGCTATTGTATATCGGCGACAGTAAAATGAGCGCCATTGAGATTCGCGCCGAACTGGCACGAAAGGGAGACTTCTATTTAGTTCCGTTAGCGAAAGTCGGCACTGTTCCGGCGCTCTATGAGCAATGCCTGGCGCCCATTGTTTCTGGTTCACAGCCTGCGACATTAATTTACTCCTCCGATAATGAGAGCCAATCGCCGGAGCTTATCGCAGCCGGGTATGAGACAAACCGTTCTCAGACAACCACTCCGGCTTCGGGAGACACCTTTACTTGGCAAGAGCGTATCTTAGTGGTGCGTTCCTTATCCAAAGCCAAAACGCAGTTCGCTACTTTAGAGCGAAACCTTCAACAAGCGACAGAGGAGATACTTGGCTTAACACCAGACCCCGGACGTGGACGACGGCAGATTTGCACCGCAGCCGAGTTGGAGCAAAAGGTTGAAGCCATAAAAGCGACGTATCAAGTCGATAAGTATCTCCACTATACTGCCGAATGCGAAGAATCGGTGAAAACGTGTTACATCGGTCGTGGACGCGGAGGTACCAATCGTCGAAAGAGGGAGATTTGCAGCGTTCGCTATCAAATCACACAAGTTATTCGAGATGAGCGGGCGATTCAGCACGCATACTGTGAGATGGGGTGGCAATTATACGCCACCAATCAACCCCAAGCGCAACTACCGCTTGATGAAGCGGTTAGACTTTATCGTGCCGCTCCGCGCATCGAACGCCATTTTCATCTGTTTAAATCCGCTCCGATAGGGATTTCACCGATGTATGTAAGAAACGATGACCAGATTAAAGGACTGGCTCGACTGCTTTCGCTGTGTGTCCGACTTTTGACCTTGATTGAAATTGTCTGCCGACGCCATCTCGAAGCACATCGTCAAACTTTGCCAGGACTGTACCTGGACAACGCAAACCGTCGCACCGCCAAACCGACAGCAAAGCGACTTTTACGCGCTTTCCGTGGTATCCATCGCGTGCCATTGCCAAATCAGGTCGCATCTTACACCACCCCACTGACCGATTTACAACAACAGATTCTTTCAATGCTTTGTATCCCCGAGTCTGTTTACCAAGCTAGAGCGCCTGATTCACACCACTCGTAGCCTTCGCACGAACATGCAGACAAACACTAGCCTAAGTCTGATACGCATAATTCAACTTTTACTCATCCGATAATGCGGATGGTAAGTGATAATCTACGGATTACGGTTAATTTAGAGCGAGTTGCTTCGAGTTTTTCTGATAAACGGCTTCAGGAGTTTGATAGCCCAAACTAAGATGCGGCCGTTCGTTGTTGTATATCGAAACACTTTGTTTAACGCTGGCGGTGGCATGTTGTATCGAGCCAAAAGTCTGATTTAGGAGGAAGTCGATTTTCAAGATGCCGTTGACACGTTCAGCGATGGCGTTTTGATAAACATTGCCGTTTTGCGTCATACTCAATTTCACGCCATGCGAATCAAGTAGTTCAGTGTAAGCATTACAGCAGTATTGGATACCTCTGTCAGAATGATGAATCAGTGCATCGGGGTTTCTGACCGGTTTTATTGCCATTTTGCAAGCTCTCAAGGCACCTTCGACAGACAGGGAGTCCGACACATCAAATCCAACGATTTTCCGTGAAAACAGGTCTGTGATAAGAGCTAGATACACAAAGCCATCAAGAGTCTCTAGGTAAGTAATATCTGCAACGAAAACTTGGTGAATATGGTCAACGACTAAATTAACTATCCGGTTCGGATACCGATGAAATCGGTGGTTCGCAAAAGTGGTTTTCCGCCCACGCTTTGGAGACGCAATGAGGAGTCCATGCTCCTTAAGCAAGTGGAATAGGGCATCTCTCCCTAGCTGGAAGTCCAGTTTTTCAAACTTAGGGTTGAGCAGGTGATACAGTTTTCGAACCCCGATTTTGGGTTGACGCGCACGTACCTGAGAAACCAACTGAAGGACGATTTCTTGTTTGAATCGCTCGTTCGCCTGATGTTTCTGGTATTGATAAAACGCCTGTCGAGAAACACCATGAGCTGCACAAACGGTTGCAAGTGAATACGTATAAGTCTTTGATTGCCACATCGCTTCAATGCTTGGATGTTTCACTTTTTTTTAATGTCAATACCAAACAATTTTTCCGCTTGAACAATCTGTGATTCGAGGGTGGCAATCTTAAGATGGGCATTTGCCAATGCAGATTCAAGTTGTTGTTTATCAGATATAAGCTGCTTAAGTTGATTTACCTCCTCGGTGGTTTCAATGCGAACCCGTTGGGATAGTAGGTGATTCTTACCCAACTGTTTTATCCAGTTCCTGATAGTGCTGTTACTACCAATCCTATACAGTTTCTGTGCTTGGTGAATAGTGAATACACCAGATTCAATTTCACCAACTACCTTCTGTTTGAAGGCTTGACTATACCTCTTGAAGACACGATTTCCCAATTGATGTGACATCTGAATTCTCCTTCTTACCGCGTTGAAAAGTGTAGTAATCCGGAGTAATTCATGTCAATCTAAATTAGGACGAGTCAAGGCAGTTGAAAGAGGCGTGAACAGACGCAGACTAGAAAAGAGAAAAGCGGCAGAAGATTCAGCCAAAACGCGGGGCAACACCGGCAATGTTGGCGACAATCGTATCCAGCCATGCCAACTCCACAGGTGTCAATGACTCATCAAGCGCATCGACATCTTCCTCCAATCGACTTGGGCGCCGGGTCCCGATGATTGCCACACTCACGAGCGGATTGGCGAGCGTCCATGCCAGCGCCAGTTGGGAGAGTGTCAACCCGCGTTCGTTTGCGAACTCTTTCAATTTTTCCACCACGTTTAAGTTCGTTGGGAGGTTTTCGGGAGCGTACAAATTGTTATGGGTTCGCACGTCATCCGGCGGGAGACTGGTGTCAGCGGTAATTGCCCCACTCAGAAGCCCCTGAGCGAGCGGGCTGTACGCCATGACGCCTATGCCCAGCTCTGCGCAGGTTGGGAATACGGTCTTTTGCCAATACCGATCAAAGAGGCTGTAGCCGAGCTGGTTGGTAGCCAGTTCCACCCTGCCATCGGACACCTGCAGCATACGGCTATCCCAATTGGTGACGCCCACCGCGCGGGCTTTGCCGGATTCCTTCACCTGAATCAATCCGTCAAGGATTTCATCTACGGGAGTATTTGCATCGGGAAAGATGACGTAGAGATCGGCGTAGTCCGTGCGCAAGTTTCTGAGGCTGCCCTCAATATTGGCAAAGAGATTCGCTTTGGTGTAAGGACGCCGCTGGGATTTGGTGATGAGGAACACTTCATGTCGTCTAGCGCGAAATTCCTCTCCGAACCACGTCTCGGTCTCGCCATAGTATGGGGCACCGTCAATGAGAGTGATGCCGAGATCGAACGCCGTGCGCATGGCGGTCACAGCCGTGTCCCGGTCAACAGCGCCATAAGCCGATCCACCCAATGTCCATCCACCCAGTCCCAAAACCGGTACTTCAATCCCGGAACAACCTAACTGGCGATATTGCATGTGCTGATTATACCGTTTCTCTAAAATGCTTGTGCATTTATCGCGTAAATCAGTAAAGAAACCTGCGTGAAGCGAAACATGAAGTCTTATCTCCCCACAAATTCGGGGCAAGATGCCCCTCCTACGGAGAAAATGGACGACATAATTGAGACATCATATGCACTATTATTCAAGCGAAATAGTATTAGTCCTTGGTCAAGAATAGTAAAATGAGATGAGAAGAGAAGGCTCTGGAACAATCATGACTAAAAAACTAATGCGTAATGCGTAAAAACAGGATAATCCGCACCCCTGTCGACAATAAAAATGATGCGGAAATGCTACTGAACACCTGCGATTTTAAGCCGAATGCTATATATTGAGGTTCGAGCCGCGATGAAGAGTGTCTTGTGATTCTGCCCACCGAAGGCACAGTTCGCCGGCAATTCGGGAGTGACGATGGTTCCGAGGTGCTCGCCCGTCGGTGAGATAATCCACGTTCCACCCGCCCCGGTGACGTAGAGGTTTCCAGCGATATCCACCTTCATTCCATCCGCGGCGCCCCGTGCATCGGTTCTCATATCGACTAAGACACGACCATTGGCGATCGAACCGTCCGACAGAACATCGAAAGCACGGACATGCTGGTGCCTTGAATCGTCGATGTACAGAATACGTTCGTCCGGCGAAAACGCCAACCCGTTCGGAACGCCAAAATCGTCTACAAGCAGTGAAATTCCTCCGTCTGAGGCGATACGGTAAACCCCCTGAAAGTCAAGTTCACGTTCCTGGTCTGCGGGGAAACCGTAGAACGGATCAGTGAAATAGATGCTGCCATCCGACTTTACCACCACATCGTTGGGGCTATTCAAACGCTTGCCGTGGTAACTGTCTGCAAGAACGCTAATATTACCGTCGGATTCCGTACGGGAAACGCGGCGGCTGTGGTATTCGCATGCGATGAGCCTGCCTTGGCGGTCAAAAGTGAGTCCATTAGCGCCGCCGCTGGGTTCGCGGTAAATTTCCGATGTGCCATCGAGTGTCAGTCTAAAAATTCGATGCGCTGGAATGTCGCTGAGGAAGAGATAGCCATCAGGGTGCCAGACCGGTCCCTCCGTAAATTCGAATCCGGTAGCAACGAGTTCCGGGTCAAGTATGTCGGAGATTGTCATTTGTGCGAATCGCTCCCTTTCGTTAGCCACTGGTTTTCGCAGTCGATGACCTGCTCCAAGTGGCGCATGCGCGAGGACGATGAGGTACGGCGCATGAGTTCAGAGTGAACACTGGCAGATCTCGGGTGATAACGTGGCAATCCATCAGGACGTCGGATGTATTTGTGGAGCTCCTCAATCTCGACGTCAGTTTTCGCCCGACGTGAAACATTCAAACAAAAGTGGCGGCGGGCGGTGCCTCCGCCGTACGAAGCGTGGAGGATGTTGTGATTGAATACGACGATGTCACCGGGTTCAGTTTCAATGGCGGCGCAAGGAAGCTCGCTACCGGCGACGCCAAAATCTTCGTTTGGTTGGCGAGCCCGTTCCGAATGATGCCGCCATGGTCCGCCTAAGTGGCTGCCGGGAATTACGCGGATGCAACCGGTGCCGCGCGTCAACGGGTCAAGGTAGAGATGAAACTTGGCGTAGAGGCCGACGGTATGAAAGCCGTCGGAATGCCAGTTCGTATCGCCGCTGTAATAGTTGCCGTCACCACCGATGTAGTTGAAATCCTCGCCAAGCAGTGACTTTAGCACACCTAGCACTTTGGGGTGATCAAGCAAGGTACAAAGCCGCTCGCTCTGATCGCTGAATGGCACGATCTGAGAGCGCCTACTTCCGTCGTGTACAAGCCCTTTTTTCTCAAAGACTTTTCTATGTTCCTCAATTATCCAATCGATTTCATCGGTCATTAATCCCGGTAGAAGGATATATCCAAATGCTTCAAAAAAGGCACATTGTTGAGGAGTTATCGACATTCGAGGCTTCTTCTTGGATTGTGGGGAACGATGAGAACCAGATAGACGTGGTGCACCCAAAAGTTACTGTGCCCCGTTTAGATAATGCTGTTCGCGCTGAATTACCTGTTCCAGATGGACATAGCGCTCGGGTGAGGCGGTATTGCGCATGATGTCTTGTGCTCCGGGGGCATACTTTCCGGGCCAATGCTTAGGTCTTCCGGCTGGTCGCAGATAACGGTCGAGTTCGCTAACTTCGGCTTCGGTCTTGGCTCGACTAGTTACATTGAGGCACATGTGACGGCGGGCAGGTCCCCCGCCGAAAGAGGCGTGGTAAATGTTGTGATTGAACACGACGACATCGCCGGGTTCGGTTTCGGCGGCGATACAGGGGACATCCCGACCGGGTATTCCGAGGAGTTCGTTGGGCTGGCGAGTCTGTTGAAGGTGCTCCCTCCACGGTCCGATTAAGTGACTGCCGGGAATCACGCGGATGCATCCCGTGTCCCGCCCCAAAGGGTCGAGATAGAGATGGAATTTGGCGAAGAGACCAACTTGATGCCCGCCGTCAGAGTGCCAGTTTGTATCGCCGCTGTAGTAGTTTCCGTCGCCGCCCACATAGTTGAAATCATCGCCGAGCAGCGACTTCAGCACACCGAGCACTTTCGGATGGTCTAGAAGCGTACAGAGTCGTTCACGCTGGTCGCTAAACGGGACAATCATTGAACGCTTGGATCCGTCATGATCCACGCCCTGTTGCTCGAAAACCTTCCCATGCTCCTCGATTATCCACTCAATGTCGTCGGACATCAAACCGGGAAGGATCAGAAAGCCAAATGCTTCGAAGAAGGTGCACTGTTGGGGAGTAAGAATCATTTTAGGGTTACATCCTTAATTTGGAATATCGGAGCGTAGCGGGAGACCTAAAAAAGCAGAGCGAAATCTGCAAAAAGTTGGCGCGCACATTCAACACCTGACAAACGATGCACGACATCAAACCGCGTTGCGAAGATGCAGTTCGCGTCCAATTACCTGTTCAAGGTGGCGCATTCGTTCAGGGGAGGCGGTGTTGAGAATCATGTCTTTCTCTCCCTTGGCTTCCTTTTCTCGCTTGAAGCCCTCAATGATTTTGATGAATTTGTCGAGATCGCTGAACTCTGCGTCTGTCCTCGCCCTACCTGAGGCGTTGAGGTCAAGGTGGCGCCGTGCCGGTCCGCCGCCGAAGGATGCATGATAGGTTGTGTGATTCAGGACGACAACATCGCCGGGTTCAGTTTCAGCGGCAACGCAAGGAACATCTACGCCTCGAGTACCCAAATCTTCGCTAAACGCCTGAAGACGGATTTTCTGTAGTTGCTCCCTCCATTCACCGTCGAGATGGCTTCCCGGGATTATTCGGATGCACCCAGTTTCGCGCGTCAGCGGATCGAGATAAATGTGAAACTTTACGAAAACCAGACCTCCGACGCGATGCCCTCCGTCGTCGTGCCAATTTGTGTCGCCGCTGTAATAGTTGCCGCCGCCCCCTACGTAATTGAAGTCGTCGCTCAACAATGAGGCGAGCACACCAACGACCTTGGGATGGTCAAGGAGGGAACAGAGACGCTTGCTTTCGTCAATGAAAGGGACAATAAAGGAACGCTTCGTGCCGTCATGAACAACTCCCTTCTTTTCAAAGACTTTTTGGTGCTCCTCCGTAATCCAATCAATTTCATCCGCCAGTAAGCCCGGCAGAACGAGATAACCGAGCGACTCAAAAAAGGTGCGTTGTTGAGGAGAAAGCATCACTTTGACTCACGTACTTCTTGTTGAAGCCCGGAACGGTAAGAGACTGCTAGATACCTGCAGTCGGAGACTATTGGGTAGCTTCCCAAGCGGCGCGATCGAGATTTTCGCGCTCGATTACTTGCTCTAGGTGGCGCATGCGCTCGGGAGTAGCCGTGCCGAGCATGATGTCTTGTTCTCCCGGCGCGTATTTGCTAGGTTTCTCCTTTGTCCGTTCTTTCGGCAATATGAACTTCTCAAGGTCTGCCATTTCTTCTTCCGTTTTTGCGCGGCTCGACAGATTGAGGTCAAAGTGACGACGCGCCGTTCCGCCCCCAAAGGATGCGTGATACGTCGTGTGATTCAGCACGGCGACATCTCCGGGTTCATTTTCAATTGCGACACAAGGGATATCGGTTCCGGCGACACCTATCGATTCGCAAAACGGCTGGAGCCAGATGTTCTCTCTCAGGTGGTCTCTCCAGGGGCCCGGCAGGTGGCTGCCCGGGATGGCGCGGATACAGCCTGAATCGCGCGTCAGCGTGTCGAGATAGATGTGGAATTTGGCGAAGGTTAGACCACCGGGCCGATGTCCGCCGTCATCGTGCCAACTTGTGTTGCCGCTGTAGTAGCTGCCATCACTGCCGACGTAATTGAAATCGTCGCCTAACAGGGATCCGAGCACGTCGATGACCTTGGGATGGTCGAGTAGGGTGCAGAGTTTTTCGGTTTGATCTATGAACGGCACGACATACGTACGTTTCGTCCCATCATGAACGATGTCGTTCTTCTCAAATACCTTTTGATGTTCTTCAGCCATCCAATCGACATCGTCAGCTAGCAAACCAGGAAGGACGAGATATCCGAATGAATGGAAGAATTCGCATTGCTGGGGAGTGAGTGCCATTGTTGGCCTCCTTCTTAAATTGAAGGGATCAGGGTAACTGAAGGGCTTCGATTAACAGGCGAATTATCAGAAGTGAGTTAGAGGATATTCAGCGTGATACATGGTAATCAGAACTGAGTTACGGAAACTCAGCTTATGCATGTGTCAATCTAATGGAGGGCAGCGCCCGCCGCACTCTTCCTGATCAGTCGTTTTCCACATGCTGCGTTAACTCCCGCATCCTAGGCGAAAATTTATCACGGACGCTGCGTTTATGAAGGCACCATCCGAGCGCGGGATCAGTGGGATCCATCCACCGCGCGTGGAAGGGAACCGGCGCTCCCATGCGTTGTTGGTCGTTCGTTGTGTTTGACCAAGCGGCATGCCACACGGGACCATTCAGCACGACCACCGAGCCCGCTCGTCCTTCGACGGTAACCAAATGTCTGTATTCGATTTCGGCTCTGGGAGGGATCCCGGCATGATGGCTGAAGGGCATCACCCGCGTGGCTCCGTTTTCTTTAGTGAAATCAGTCAGCATCCATAGACAGTTGAGGAGAAAGCACACCTTGGGCGTAGGAAACGGTGTCTCGCGCCTCGCCAACATCGGGAGATCGGCATGAAGTTTGCCGATTGGAGCCCCGGGTTTCCGCCATAGGGCAGCCACCGTGTTGAGTTGAAAACCATCGCCAAGCTTGTAATCCGCCAACTCAAGGAGCACCGGATTCGTAACGATCTGCTCGAATAGGTCAAATTCGCTGGGATGGAGAAAGTTGAACACACCGCGCAGATGTTTGCTCGTCTCATGTGCGCCGCTGAAATCGGGTGAATCGGGAATCTGATCCATAACCTCCATCAGCCGTTTTGCCATGCGTTCGGCGTCCGACGATGGGATTAGATCAGGAATTAGGACGAATCCGTACTCATCTAGTTCCGTTTTTAGTGTTTCAATGTCCATGATTCCTCTCGGTAAACGATGCGAGTTCCAAAATCCATAGGAGGTTTACGCGGTAGACGTAGATTTGGAGGTTCCGTGTCAGAACCCATCAATGTATACTGCCAAGAAGGCGGTTATACGCCTTGTGTAAAACATATCATCTGTCGGGAAAGCGCAGGAACCGTTTTGCGGTTTCGCCCATGATGTCACGGTATTCGTCTTCTGTTAGGTCGGGCATTAATTCTTTGATGATGGTGGTTAACTTGCCGTAACCCGGATCTTCGAGAATCCACGGGAAATCGGTCGCCCACATGAGACGCTTGGAACCGTAAATTCCCAGTAGGCTTTGATGCCATCCCGCAAGATCGCGATAAGGGAACGGCTCGTCACTGAATGCATACTGGAGGCACAATAACATCGCAACGTTCTCGAATTTTGCCAGACGCCAGGTCGTGTGGAACGCCGGATTGTACATCGGTGTCTCAATTCGCGGTCGGCAATTGGTACCCCAAGAGAGCTTGTCTTTCCCCGGACATATACCCAGGTGGTTAATGACGATCCTGACTTGAGGAAATGCCGACACCAAATAAGGGAGTAAATGCGCGTCACACGCCTGGAGAATCAGCCAGAGGACATAGTCCTTCTCTGCGGCATGTTTCCAGATACGATAGGCGCCGAGTTGCTTTACATCTATTTTCTCAAAGGGATCGCGAGGTCCCCCTATTCTCGAAAGTCTGAATCCGATAATTCCGGTTCCATCTGTCAAGGTGTCCATGTGGTCTTCCACGTCGGGAAGGTCGGGAGATATGAGTCCGATGCCCAAAAAGCGGTCAGGGAAAGTACCCAGACAGTGCCGAAGGTAGGCGTGATGCTTTATCTGTACCCCTGGGTGTTGTACCAAGACCGCCTTATCAATCTGGTGTGCATCCATCTCTGCCAGCAGTTTTTCGACGGGTTCTTCCCGTTCCGCAGGCCAAAGCTCATTGGTTTCCCTCGGGAATCTTGTGGACTCCTTGGCGAAAACGTGGAGATGAGCATCAATGCGGGGCATCATGCCTCCATCGCGTCTTGGTACGGCGTGAGATCCATCTCCGGATACCAGTGCGCGAGAGAATCTACGGTCTCGCTCGTGTAGTAGGGGTGTCCCGGCTTGGGCCAACCGAAGAGCGCCCGCACTCGCGGTGTAGTCTTTTGCCAGAATGGGATGGAGAACTCCCGTTCCCTCCACAGGTTCGACAACTTGGTGAACTGACTGCTATCTCCGCGGCAGAGTGAAAGTGTCCAATATCCCCGCTGTCTGCGCTTGTTTGCGAACGGGATTGCAGCGTGAACGCCGTAGGAACTATTGAATCGGACGCTGCCTGCCTTGGCAGTCGTAGCGACGGGCGCGCAGAATTCGGGGATTTCCCGGATGTCCTTGATACCACCCATACCGGTCCAGTTTCCCTCTTCAATGAGTCGAGGAAGGAGCTCGATAATCTGACGATGAGTACGTGGGATGATTTGCATCGGGGCACCGTCGTCTACTACATCGTGGAGATAGACGCAAGAGTTCACGTAGTTGTATAAATCCACTTCATGGTTGGGCGGCAAAAAGCAGTTTGTCGCGTGGTCAATGTGGTATCCTTGCCACGGGTGTTCGGCGTGCCGCTTGTCGGTGGGGCCCGACCGCAAAAACAGGTGCCCGTTGCAATAACTCATATCCGAGGTTCCGAGGCACTGCTCATACATGTCGAGGTAGTCCTCGTTCTCGATGAGGCGGTCAAGGGCGTCAATGCCCGTCGGGAATTGGGCGCGCCCGTGTTTTGTTTCGCCGTAGTGGGGAACCGCGGCGGTGCTGGTGGGGTCGGTGGATTCCGCCTCTCCGGTGGCGTCCAACTTTGTCAAGTAATCCTCAAAACTCGTTCCGTAGAAAATCTTCTCCATCTCAACTCGTGCGGCTTCCACATCTCTCTTATCGAAAACATCCTCCACGATGAGAAAGCCGTCTTCATGAAACTTATCGAGTTGTGCCTGTGTTAGAGCCATGGTAACCTCTCCTTCCACGGGTTAAGGTTCTTGCGGTTCGATTTCGGCGACAGTTCGGGAGTCAGGGGAATTTTAACAGTTATTCGACACTTCATCAACTAAATAAGCAGGATTTCCCCTTGTCCGGAGCTATGTTACGAATTCCACGTAGCGATAAAGTCCTCGACCTCATAATTCGGCGGCATGTCATAGAAGTAATACTTCGTGGGTCCGGTCTGGAAACCGGGTTCATATTGGTCCTCCTCCGACTTGAGCCGATTCTCCATATCGAGAAAGCGGCTCCACAAGATGTTAGTCTCATCAACCGTGAACCGGCTGGCAACATTCTGTAGGACATCAACGCTTTCCCATGGCCAACCAACCTGTGACGCCTGCTCGGAATCGGTAAGTGCAGCCACCTCTGGTTTGTTCAGGTGATAGACTTTGTATGCCAATTTGGTTAAGAACATGACGCAGACCATCCGGTGTTCTTCACCGGGGTGGAGCGTGGCAAGACCTTCCAGAAAAGCCGCCTCGTCTTTGTCAATGACCGCACGGAAAGCCTGCGCGATAACGTCAAACTCGGCATCGAATCGCTTTCTAAACTGTTCAAAAACCTCTCTGCTCCAGGGTGATAGGCGTTCGCTGAAATCTATGGTCCAGTTGAGATACGGGCGATACGAAAATAGATTGGTGCCGAAGGCTCGTAAAGCAAGGTGAATCGTTCGCCTCAGTTTCGAACTGTAGTTGCTGCCCCAATGGAGAATGGCGTTCGAATAGACCACGCCCTCCCCCGCATTGAGTTCCACGGGCATGCTGTTCGGTAATGGCTGGCGGTTGCTTTCGAGCAGTGTGCGATTCTCGGCATCGGTGTTGCGTCGCCGGTGGCTGCCCGGGACTATCCAAAGAACGTCGTCATCGTAAAGCGCGATGTTCCATTGAACGGTGCCGACGCCGTTTGCCGCCATATCCGCTTGCAAACCGCTCAGCGGCCCGTCGCGGTTGGGCTCGATGTCACGATGCCAGCCTGACGGACCGTGATCCTGTACCGGGCTGCACATAATAGTGATGTATTTGAGAATTGTTTCAGGCGACCGCATGACCTGACGACTAACCCCTAACGTATTCTCGTGAAGACAGAATTCGACAGTATTGGCGGTTTCTTCGTCAATGAGTGGGCCAAAGGTTACCCGTGGCTGCGGGGCTATTTCCCATTGACCGCCGGGCGGATCGTGGGGTCCGCGCTCGCGCGCCCATATCTCTTTCTGGCGCTCAACAAGAACTTCGAAACTGTTACGTAGTTCATCGAGTCGATCCGGGGGAACGCAGTCCGGAATAATGATGTAACCATCCTCCCACAACTGGTTCGGGTTTACCTGCATGGCTGTCTCTCCTCCTAAAGTAGATTCTTGACAGGTATGTCTGTTTTCCTATATCATGCCAATCCGATCAAGGTGGGCAGTGCCCACGCTACGAAGTCCGTTCGTATACGATTAGGATCGCTCCCGGCTGTTCGTCAATTGTAATCGATAGACCGTTTTCGGTCAAGTCCTTACTGGAAATTCTCATTGAACCTTCCGTATCCATATTCGTCATGATGTAGTCCGCCGATGGGTCTAACCCGTGCAGCTTGAAACACATCTGGGTGATGTCGCTGTCTTGACGGCGGAATGCCTGCACCATCCCCCGCCCGGATTCAGGCCGATCGAACTGCCAAGCCGCCCACACATCGTTCTCGGTGCGGTAAGCCGTGAGGGGATAGTAATCACCGTAATAGTTGTCCGCTACCTGCCGCCATTCCGCCACCATCTTGCGCTGGAAGGTGTAATCCACATCCCTGCGGCGCAAATCCCAAATGCAGGAGATAGCCGGTGCCATTTGACTGCGGAAGGTGTACGATTCAAACGCATTGGTGCCTGTGCCAAAATATGGAATCCAGAGCGACATGGCGAAAGTCAGGTTTTGCATTCCGGTCGGTTCGTAAGCGTAATCACTTCGCCATAACGGCACGGCGCGGCGTAACGCCTCAAGTGCGTTTCGAGCACCGCCCCCGGCGCAGATGTCCATCAGCATATCGGGATGGCGCCGCCGCAATTCATCCCAAAATGCCAAGATACCCTCAAGGTGTCGGATTTCCGTAATTCCTTGGCGGTCTTCGGTGTCGTTGGCACGCCAAAAGGGGAGGGGGCCGTCGCCATCCATACGAAAGAGATCGGCGCCCTGCTCGATAAACTGTGAGTCGAAGTGATTAACTGCCCATTCCCAAGCTTCGGGGTTACCAAAGTCGAGAAGTTTCCTGCCCTCGTTAATTCCCAACAACCATTCCGGATGGTTTTCGTAGAGCCACTCGCCGGGATCCGCTCTTTCAGGGACGAACCAGAGGATGACTTTGGCGCCTTTGGAGTGAACGTGATCCGAGATTGGGCGAAGACCGCGCGGAAACCGTACCGGATCAGGTTCCCAGGTTCCCAAGCTTAGCCAATAGTCGCGAAAGCTATACCAACCGGCATCCATCCACCAGTAATCAATCTCGATCTCTTCTTCAAAGTAACGGTCAACGAACTCAATTTGGTTTTCTTCGGTTGCCAAAGACATCTCGATGTACTGAGCCGATCCGCCGGCTTCCAGTTGCGGCGGCGGCAATTTCCCGCCCGGTCGAGGCAGATTGTGGCGAATCATCCAGCGGCGCCATAGGTTCTGCGACCGGATCCAATCGCCTTCCCAAAACAGCATCGCAATGAGCGGGGTGCGCACCTCTTCGCCCGGCATCAGTCTGAAATGTGTCAGTTCCTGTCCCACACGCAAATCCAGGCCGTTGGCATTGTCGCGGTTGAACTGCGCCGCCCACTGCCCAAGCCAACCTACGGCGAATATAATGCCCTCGCCGTTGCACTCAACGTTGAAATAGGGAAGATCTCCTCCGGCTGGCAGCCCTTCCATGGCAGCCAGACGTTTTTCGGCTCCGGGAGGGAGTTCGGTTTCCTGAGGCGCGTATTGTGTGGGAGTTTGCGGCGCCAATCCGGAATGGGGACTACCGTCATTATGATGCAGTAGAAATTCCCCGTCTCCGCCACGCTCCAAACGGAGGTCAAGCGCTTGAACATCCTCAATAATGGGGGTTGGTTCCTCGCCGGTATTTTTCAGATGCACCGTCCATTCAACGACAGGAAAATCTGCATATTTCACAGCAACACACCGCACCTGTAAACCGGTAGAGGGATCGGTGTATGTTGTCACGAGTTCCGTTCGCTCTTCGTCCAATTCTTTGGAGCTACGCTCAAGATTCCAAGCGTCAAGAAAATTGCCAGACGCTCCCCCGGCATAGTTGAACGAAAACGGAGCATCGGTTGAATAGGGAGCACGAAGTGGCGCTGTGGGAAGTTCATCCAACCATACCGTCTCGCCGTCTTCCAGAATAACTCGCGCTTCCGCCCAATCCACTTGGTTGAAGTTCACCCTTTGGATTGTTCCTCCGCCGGCGTCGCTCAGGCCGAGAACGAATTCGGTTGCGCCGTTGAGTTGGATGGCAAGGGAGATCCCCTCTAATCCTTCGTGAAGCACATCCGAACGAAAAACCTCATTTCCATCCACTTCAACTGTGGCAATCACAGTGCCACGTCCCGCGTTGGAATAGAAACCGGTAACCCGATTGCTGTCCACGCCGAGGATGGCTTCGAAAGTCTTTGTGGGTTTCGGCAGATGAACCAACACTTTGCCTTCGGACTGGAAATGCAGCCCTCGTTCAAAATCGCGGTCGGCGATTCGGAGCGGGCGGCTGGCAATCGCATAGAGCCCGTATCCGGTGGTAGTAACTTCGCTTCTCTGAACCTTTCCCGCATCCAAGTTCACCGACAGGTAACCTTCGTCCGGTTTCGTTTCTGCTAATCCTTCAAACTTTGCCTGGGTCCATTTTTGGGCTTTGGCAAGTTCAGCGGCTGTCGCTGACGATGTTAATTCATCAACAGTTGAAGCGTTAGTCATGTTTGTGCCTCCGTAGCCCCTTTTCTTAATGGTTTGCTCGCTAAGTATTTAATAATTATAAGACTGTCACAATAAACCGTTCTACCACGCCGGTAGATGCGGTTTCTAACCGCACTGATACCCTACACGTGTCATATGTTTTTAGAAAATAAACCATTTAGCGCTTCAGCGCGGTAGACGACAAATCGTGTAAGTTACACGGCAATCGGTAAAACAATTCCTTGGTTTCACCAGCTGCGATGTGTCAGGTTGACGTTCGTTGTTATACTCAGAATCGGTTGATTTGCGCAACTATGCACTGAAGGTTTGTAGGAGCGATCCCCGAATCGCGACGGTCGGGAATCGGTGGGAACTCCTCCTACCACCTGCAAGACTCACGCTCCATTTCTTGACTCTCAAAAAACGCAACTGCCAACAGATAGAGTATATTCCCGAGCACAAGGTGCGTGGCAGTTATGTGAACATCGTTACTGAGCGCCGAGCTCCCACAAGAGGACAGTGCCGTCTTCACTTCCACTCACGAGCGTATTGCCATCCGGACTAAAATTTACACTTTCGACATCGGATGTGTGCCCCGTAAAGGTATTCAGATGTGCGCCGGACATGGCATCCCACACACGGATGGTACTGTCCGAACTTCCGCTCGCGAGAGTCTTGCCGTCGGGGCTGAAATTCACACTTAGTACTGGGTATGTATGTCCCGTGAGGGTCTTCAAATGCTTACCGGTCGCTGTATCCCACAGACGAATGGTATTGTCTAAACTGCCACTGGCAATGGTGTAGCCATCGGGACTGAAACGGATGCTATGGACGTGGCTAGTATGACCCGTCAACACATTCAAGCGCTCGCCAGCAATGGCATCCCACAAGTAAATCTCATCGTGACTCGCCCCGGATGCCCTGTGAATGTCTTTAAATGCTCACCAGTTTCAGCATTCCACAGACGAATAGTATTATCGGGCCAACCCTCGACAATTGCGAGGGTTCTGCTAGATGGACTGAACCTGATACTGCGTACAACACTTCTATGACCTTGAAGCGAGTGCAGTTGTGCGCCGGTTCTGGCATTCCATAGACGGACACTGTCCTCTACACTCCCACTCGCTACGATGCCGCCATTGGGACTGAAACCGATGCTCGTGATCGGGCGGACATGCCCGGTAAGTGTTTTTAGATGCTCTCCGGTCGTGGCATTCCACAGGCGTATGGTATTGTCCACACTTCCGCTTGCAATTGTGCCGCCATCGGGAGTAATGCTAACACATTCGATCCGTGATGTATGCCCGGAGAGCGTATTCAGATGTGCGCCTGTCGCCGCATCCCATAGACGAATGACTCTCTGGCTTTCTCCTGCAGTTATGAGCGTTCCACCGTTGGGGCTGACGATGGCGCTGAGGGGGAATTCAGTGTACCCCTCGAGCGTATTCAAATGCTCGCCGGTCATTGCGTCCCACAAACGAATTGTACCGTCATAACACTTGCTTGCCAGTATACTGCCATCCGGGCTGAACCTGACGCGGCTTACGACATGGGTGTGCCCGGTTAGCGTCTTCAGAATCTCGCCAGTCTCGACGTTCCACAGACGAACCATTCCGTCCGCACCCCCACTCAAAAACGTCTTGCCATCCGGACTGAAATTGGCGCAGATTACATCGCTCGTTTGCCCGGTAAGGGTCTTCCGATGTAAGCCGGTCGCTACATCCCATAGACGAATTGTACCGTCCCAACTTCCACTTGCGAGCGTCTTGCCATCCGGGCTGAAAATGGCGCTAGAGATCTCTTTAATATGCCCCGTGAGGGTCTTCAGATGTTCGCCAGTCGTTAAATCCCACAGGCGAATTGTGCCGTCCCAACTTCCACTTGCGAGCGTCTTGCCATCCGAGCTAAAACTGAGGCTAGAGACCCTTTTCGTATGTCCTGTGAGTGTCTTTAATTGCTCACCGGTGCGTCCGCTCCACAGACGAATTGAACCGTCAAAACCTCCTGCGGTTGCGAGCGTCTTTCCATCGGGCGCGACGATACTGCAACTGACCACGATGGTGTCTTCCGGAGGCGCGAGACTATGGAGATTGGAAGGCAACGTACCTCCCAGCGTTTTCAACTGCTCACCGGTCGCGGCGTCCCATAAGCGAATTACCCCCTCCCAATGTGCGACGCTAGCTAGTGTCTTGCCGTCGAGACTAAAACCTACCCGAGAAACATAATGCGTATGCCCCTGAAGTGTCTTCAAAAGATCGCCGGACATGGAATCCCACAAACGAACTGCAGCGTTTTCATCGCCGCTAGCCAGAATGCTGCCATCAGGACTGAAACTTACACTGCGGATACCTTGTCCTGCAAGCAGCCTGATGGCGGCGCCGGTGCGCGCATTATAGAGCCAAATTCCAATGCTGCTAGCGACAGCCAGATGTGTACCGTCCGGAGAGAGCTGAATTTCATATATTAAGCCTTTACCAATTCTCGCTTTGGCGCCAGCAGACAATCCCCATTGTGAAGTGCTTTGCGCCAAGGTGTTTCCCAGCCATATGGACAACGCCAGGACGATTGTCAAGGGAGCGGTGAAAAGTGATGTTCTCATGAGAAAGAATCCGATTCGCCTAATTTCATGATGAGACTAGAGAGATTCAAAGAAGGTAAGTTCTACCCCAAAATTTTCCATTGCGGCTACGGCATCTCCGCGAAGCCGGACGCGAATGTCTCGGGTTGAATGCTTCAGGGTCATCCCACGCTCCGACAACGGAAAACGAACCTCGATAGGACGATGTACAGGTGGACGCGAGAAGAAGGCATAACCGTTGTCAAAAACCGGCGATTGGTCTATTCCCGTGATCTCTAGTTCTTCCGAATTCACCCACGACGGCATCCGAACCAACAAAGGCCCACTCCGTTTCAGTCTTATGCACAAGTGTTCGTGTGTATAGGGAGAATCTACCTTTATAACATCCGTCTCGTGGTCGAATAACAGGTTCACCCGGTGTCCGATCTCATCAAACCGCGTGACTGACTCATACGCTGCGCACAGCGAGCCGACGGTGCCACCAACCACGTCTAGGTTGAAACAGATCCCATCAACGCCTAAAGGTGTGTGACCATAGGGTGCCGGAAAGCCGAATGCACCGCGCAGTCGATTGGGAACGTCGCGCAGCCGGTCTTCGTTCAGCGGGTTATCTCCATCCTCGCAAAAAGAGATGTCGCGGAGTTGAGACGGAAGAATATGGCACCGGAGGATTTTCTCGGCGTCTTCATAATAGTGAGTATAACCCCAACTCCCCAGAATTAAAGCGGTTTCCACGATGTCGCCGGTGGTGTTCATCTCTCCCATTTCGGGTCTATCACCACCTTCCGCGTGCTCACTTGCCCATCCAACTTCGTCGCGAAAACTCCAAAGACCGTTGTCGTAGAACTTTTTCACACGGCTTAGCAATACGGAGTCCTGCAGCAGATCTGCCAATTGCGCCAGCGAGGACATTGAAGAGGTGATTGAATGCGCGTGGTGCCCGAATCGGTCGGCATCGTAGCAACCGTCTTCCCAGAAACAGTCTTGAAGCATTTTATCCTTCAACCGCAGCGCCAATTCCAGTGCGGGACCAAATCCTGTTGTGCGGTAGAATTTCACCAATGGCCCAACCGATCTACCCAAGCCGATAAGGATGTTCCCATCGCGGTAGGTATTTTCAACTGTTCCCCAAATCTTCAGTCCACATCTGCCCTCAAGATAATCGCCATCCCAGCCATCTTCAGGATCCCATCGGGTCAGAATAGTGTCGATGCTACTCTCGGTAAGTTCTCTGGCGCGATGACAGTTGCGGTAACGCACGAGAGCATGCAGCGCATGAAAGCCTTCGCGGACGTTGTGCGAAATCAGCCTGATTGGCGCCCCATCCATTGTTTCCCTGTTAAGCGGTAACGGCACCGGACCGGAATAGGAAAAGAATGTCGCTCGTGTGTGTTTTTCAATGACCTCTTCGTCAATCTCTACACCGGCAACGCCTTCCGCCGCCAATAGTGCGTTGAGGTGCCTGCCGGGGATGTGTGATTCGGCGTGGAATTCGCTCCAGGCAAGTGCTGGTGGATGGGGACGCACGTGGGCACCGAAAAACGGCATGTCATTGTCATCCGCATTGAATACGTTGCCCATCGTACAGCAGCCTAAGCGGATCGCATCACGGATATCGGTGGTATTGATGTCCCCGAGTTTTGTCATTGTCTCTTGGAGGGTTAATGGACACAAATCTCTTCAAACATGCTATACAACTTGACTTTACTTTCGTATCAGCATCTTGCGCGTCCCCGTGAAATCGCCCGCCCGCAGTGTATAGAAATATAAGCCGCTGGCGACGGACTCGCCGCGCTCATTGCGACCGTCCCAATACAACGCGTGGCTGCGGCTCTGATACATTCCCGCCGCTTGATGTCCCATCTCCAAACGCCGAACCACTCCGCCGTGCATATCATACATCGTCAATGTGACCTCTGCGGGGGCTGCCAACTGGTACGGTATCCAGGTTTCTGGATTGAACGGATTCGGGTAATTGGCGTGCAACGCTGTCTCTTGGGGAACAATTAGTGAGGCTAACAGGTTTTGGAGATTCGCAATACCTTGTCGAAAGGCAATCGAACCGTCATTTGCCAGACGTGCCTCCGCAATTCACGCTTCAACCGTCGCGGCATCCACGCTGTTTGTAGCAACCGCAGGCGCGGCGGCTCCCCCAATGCCCTGTGCCACGAGCGTAAGGTCGAAAATGTTGACAATGCCATCTCCGTTGACATCCACCGGCGAGTCGGCGGCTACCCTTTGCCCCAACTGGCGTGCGACGCGAAGCAGATCCAGAATATTGACCACACCGTCGCGATTCACATCCCCGGTTAGCAGGCGCTCCGCTAAAGTGAAGTAGATTTCAAGTGGAGCCGCGGGGATACTTTCCTCGGTAGCAGAGGCGAACAGGAAGTTCTGAAGGGATAATTCTGTTTCGCCTTCGGTTTTCGCCTTGAACCTCACCTGAAGCACGGAACCGCTGCCGCTCACGCCGCCTTCACTGATCCGTCCCGCAATTAGCCCTGTGATTTTTCCTGCCGCACTGTCAATGCTCCCGCTCTGGAAGAACGTCGTTCCGCCGTCTGTTTTCAGGAAGTCGCCTTCGCTCAGGTCAATTGCTTCGAGTACGGAAGGGGCGAAGGAAATATCAAACTGCCACCCCGCCAAATCGACGACGTTTTCTGCGCGCACATCAAGGGTAAAGGTATCCCCGATGTGAATTGGCGTTTCGGAAAATGCGTAGCCAATACCTGTCGCCACGGTATATTCGGCTCCCACTTCAAAACCAACAAAGGCGTTGGAATGGCCACCATGAGGGGTATCATCACGAGTGGCAACTGCGACCAACAAGACATTTTTCCCACGTTGAAGCGTAACAGAGAAAAAATCGGTGTAATCCCCTCCGTTGAATATACCTTGACGATTGTAAATTACTCTCCCGTTGAGCCACACTCTAATCTCCTGATCACTGCCGAGGTACATGGTGGTGTCCTGCTCACGTGGTGAATAGAGGGAAACGGTGCCATACATTACGCCATCTGGCAGGTCTCGTCCCAACATATCGTCAAGATTGTTCCTACCCGTAGACGGGAGTCTGTCGGAGATCCACACCTCATCGCCAACTGATTTTCCCACTGTTGCGCCCTGTGTCGCGACGCCTACCTCCGTCACCGTGCCTCCACTAGCTTCTGACAGCAAGTCTGTATCTTCGAGTTGTGTGCCCGATAAAAATGCCCATAGCCAAGGTCCCTCGATTTTAGGACCGCCTTTTGGAAATCCCGGATTGTAATACAACGCAAGGAATTTCATGTTCTGGCGTAACCCGTCCAAAGGAGAAAGGTCGGAGATTTCGTTTCTGGAAACGTCTAGCCATGTTAAATTGGTTAATCCAGCAAACGCCGATATGTCTACGATTTTGTTGTTGTGGAGGTCCATCCAATTCAAGTTGGATAACCCGGCAACGGCTGATATGTCCGTAATGTCGTTGCTGCCAAGAGCGAGACGATTTAACCCGGTCAGTCCTACAATTGGTGATATATCCGTGATTTCGTTGTTGAACAGATATAATTCTTTTAAGTTTGTCAGACCTCTTAGCGGCGAGAGGGCAGTCCCTTGCAGCTTTGCGCCGCAAAAATTTATAACCTCCAGTTTGTTTAAGTTCGCCAGAGGCGACAGATCGGCGAATGGGTTGCCCCACGTGTAGATGTGTGTCAGGTTAATTAACCCGGCAAGCGGCGATATGTCAGTTACATCGTTTTGGTGGAAGTGCAATGCCTTCAGCTTGATTAAACCTGCAAGAGGGGACAGGTCAGTTATTCTGTTAACGCTAATCTCAATGTTTTCCAGATTTATTAACCCCGAAACCGGCGTTAGGTCGGATATGTCGCAGTTGGAAACGCCGAGATAGCGCAGATTAATCAGTCCCACTAATGGGGACAGGTCAGCTACTAAGTTTTTGTATAACGAAAGGCGCCAAAGGTTTGTTAAACCGCTAAGAGGAGATATATCGGAAATGGAGTTCACCGAAAGCCCCAGCGATGTCAAGTTGATTAATCCTGCTAACGGTGTGATGTCGGAAATCTGATTAAAATCGAGTCCCAAACAGCAAAGATTGGTAGCAAACTGAATGCCCGTCAGATCTTTGACATTCCTATTATTCGCGTCAATTCGTACCAAACTTTCCATGTCTTCCACGGTAATCGGTGCGTTAGCGCTCTTTCCAAGCGCTTCCGCAACTGCGGCACGCAGGTTGGAATCGGGGAAATGAATCTGCCCTCCCGGCAACACATCGGGCTGTGTTATGTCAGGAGGCTCTCCAACCCGATCCGGGTAATCCAACGCAGAAATGATGTCTCGGAAACTTGATGTCCAAGTGTCGCGTTTCACACTCCCGTTTGGGTTGTCGAGCGCCAACAATCCAACGTTCTGAAGTCCCGTGTTCTCACGAACCCTCGCGAGGAAGGTCTCGGTCTGTAATCCGACTACTGCAGCGGCGTATGCCGCGTCCACCGGGCCCTGAAATGCCTCATGGAAACGTGAAACCGGCTCAACACCGCTAAACTCGCCGCCCGTGGCTTCAAGCGCTACCCTGTATGTTTCCATATCTTCGCTCACACGGGCATCCATGACTGACTGTTCCACATAGAGTCGCAGCGCCTGCGCTTTGTTGTAAGGCGGATTCGGGTTGCTCTGAATCACCGAACGCACCTCGTCCTCAAATGTCTTCATGCCTTCCGTGTGGCAACCGATACAGGAGATTCCGTTGCGTACCGTCGGGTCGCTGGCAGCAGGATTGGATACGATGTTTATCGGCGCTTCATCCAAGCGGAAACCGGAGGAATTGACAAGATAGTATCCTTGCAAGCCATTGGGTAAGTTGAAGATAACTTCTCCCCCATCATGTGTGAAGTTAAGCGGGTGGGTTAAGATGTTCTGTGTCCCGACACTGCCTGCAATCGTAACTCTTCCAATAGGCTCCATAGCGAGAAGTATGGCGTTCCAGCACTCGATTGTGGTTTGAGACACCCGAATTTTTTAACCCCGCGCGCCACACACGAACTCCGGGGGCGTTGATTAGGTTTCGTGCGACATCCACTTCCAATCGGGTTTCCAAGTCCCTATCCGTCAATGGCAGCGAAAGGAGGTCGTGGTATAGCGGTGGAGTAGATGCGTTCGCAATAAACCAGTCGGCATGGACGGATGGCACATCGGTCTTCATCTGAGTCTGCAAGCGTCCCAGTTGATTCCGTAATGCGAGATGGGCGGGTGCGTCAAACGAGATGTGATAAGGATAGACTTCCTCTAACTTCGTCCAGCCATCGTTGACATCCCATTCGTAGTGACGTAGGTCGATGTAGTAGATAGTCGCTTGGGGGTCAATGGGTTGTGGGTTGATAATCCCGCTTCCCCATGAGAGGCTGTTGACCAATTTATAGAGCGCTGTGCGGTACTCGGCAAGTATCTCCGGTGTCTCGGCAGCATTGTAGAGATGCGTCATCGTGAAGTATCGTGCGAAGGAACGGTCAAAGGACGAAAGTGAGTTGAGATGCGACCCAATGCTTGTGAGTATTTCACGGGGAGTGATGAAACGACGGAGCGGTGTGGTGGTTGCCGTCCAATCGGGAGCGCCGGCAAGAATCCAGCGTCGAACGACCTCAATGGATTGAACGGGCAGCTGCGGTAGTCCGAACGGCATCTGTGCGCCGTTTTCGGTGGGACCGAGGAGGCGTTTATACAACTCGGAGGCATTGGGATTTCCGGGAACAACAGTGCCGCCATCAATAAGCTCGCTGTGTTCCATGAGAAGCGTTTCTCGGAAGGCGCCGTCGACGCCATGGCAGTTCAGGCAACTCGCTTCAAAGATGGCATACGTGTCTTGGGCTAGTTGCGATTGAGCAGCTATGTTCTGAGAACCTGCGGCGAGAGACAATAGACACATCAAAGCAAAAATAAAATGACGTTTGTACATAGAGAACCTCTCCTTATAGATTTGGACTCACGCTACAGCAGAGGGTCGCGATTCGGAGATCGCTCCTACGGTGGGAGGGAATTCCGATTCCCGACAAGTTGCAACTTACCCCTCACGCCATGGCGGTACCGTCCACGTGTTGAACCAGTTCCATTTCCAAAGGACTTTCTTCGTCGGCATTTCTACCTCGTATTGAACCCCGGCCGTAAACGGGAGCACTTTGGTCCTGTCCCCTGCTGCCTCCCGAATCCATTCGATAAACGCCAACACATCGGTAACGTTCGGAGGCCAGGTGCCGTGGGGTATCGGATCGCTGGCGCTGTCCGTCCTGTAATGCGTGGGGATAAGGTAGCGAGGTTGTATCAGGTCGAGACAGTCAAGAAGATTTTGCGTATGGTTTGGTCCTTTCCATTCTGTCAAACCCAGTTTCATGTGAATGAGAAAGTCGACTTGTCCTCGTATACTTTCTAGGGCGGCATACGGCGAATGCATGTCGCCGGTGTGCAGTACGGAGATGTTCTTGTCCGCGTGTGACACCAGATACCCGCATGTCGGGGTGCATGAGTCCGAATTCTCTCCGCTTTCGATTGTCTCAACCTTGAGTACTCCTAGGTTTGCCTCGAATGGCCCCGGAAATTCTCGGTTATCCGCTCCCCTGTCGTCGAGATGTTTGGGATAAAGCACCTGAACCTTCTCAGCAGGCAGATACTTGGTGATTGGGAGATCACGCTCAAAGGCGGCGTCGCCGTAGTTTGCATCAATTGGCAGTACGGGATAAACGCACCCGGGACTAACGAAGAGTTTCTTGAATCGCTCGCCTTGACAAAGTTTCTGTAGTGTAGGGGGATGGCAGTGATCGAAGTGCTCGTGCGAAATGAAAATATAATCGTAGATTGGCTCTGCGGATTCCAGATTTTCGTTGAAAAGGTACGGATCGAAGGCAATATTTACATCACCCAAGATGACCTCAAATGCGCCGCAGCCCCACCACCGCATGAATGCGTTTTCCATGGCGTGTTCCCCGCACGTGATTTTCGAAATTTGAGTATGTCATTATATCAGCCGCGAGGTTTGATGTCAAGAGTTTACGCGCCAATGCCGGATAATCGCGCAATGCATCTCGGTTTGGCAATGATATGGTCACGCGTGATGGAGACACTGGCGAAATCAATTGGATTCCAAGGGTTGTACCCTTCCAAACGTAGGTTTTGGCCCGTTCATAGGAGCTGACCAGCGCGCGGCATTGGCGATCACACGTAAAACGTCGGCATCGTAGTATATCGGGTGAGTCTCATGACCCGGACGAAAATAGAATACTTTCCCTCGACCGCGATAGAAACAACACCCGCTCCGGAACACTTCCCCGCCCGGGAACCAGCTAATGAATACAAGCGTGTCCGGTTCGGGTATATCGAAAGGTTCGCCATACATCTCTGCATGTTTAATCTCGAAGTGTTCATCCAGACCTTCGGCAATTGGGTGCCCGGGTGCAACAACCCAAATCCGCTCCTTCTCGCCCGATTCTCGCCATTTTAGGCTGCAACTTGTACCCATAAGCTTTATGAAAATCTTGGAATAGTGCGCCGAGTGGAGACAGATGAGTCCCATTCCATCAAGTACACGCCCGTGAATTCGGTCCACAACTTCGTCCTGAACCTCGGCGTGCGCGGCATGTCCCCACCAAATAAGCACATCAGTGTCAGCCAAGACGTCTGTAGTCAGACCATGTTCCGGTTCGTCTAGCGTGGCTGTCCGAACCTCGAAGCCGGATTGATTCTTCAGGTGAGTGCCAATGACGTTGTGAATGCCGTCCGGGTAAATCCTGTTTATATGTTTATCATTCTTCTCGTGCCGGAATTCGTTCCAAACTGTAACACGAATGGGCTGGTTCATATACGAATTCGTGGTGATGTAACTCGGACGTGGAAATCGGGAAAATAAGGCGTTTCGCGAAGAGGCGTGCACAGTGCGGATGATACAGCTAAATTGGGATTACAGCTGCTGTAAATTCCTAATATCTCAAGTCCTAGGATGTTAACGACGGTCGCGCGCAGCGTTCAAAAGCTTCATGTACTCGCGCATCCAAGGTGCGTTGTCGTGGAAGGTGCGGGCAGTCACAATATTCCCGTCTACCACCACCGGCTCATCCACATAAGTCGCTCCGCAAACTTCGGCATCAAAACGGCATTTCGGGACAGTTGTTATCGTTTTGCCTTTGATTATCCCAGCCTTAGCAGCAATCTCAATGCCGTGGCAAACGGAGGCGATAGGTTTGCCGCTTCCTCCGAAGTGACGGGTAATTGCCATTAAATCTTCGTCGTACCGGATATATTCCAGGGCGCGCCCACCGGAAATCACCAGTCCCAAGTAAGTTTCCGGATTTACCTCCCGAAACGCGATGTCTGCGGGGAACTCGTAACCCTTCGACTCCACGGTTATGTCCCAATCCGGATGCGCGTCGTGCTGTACTAGGTGGTAAGTGCGTTTCTCGGGGGCTCCGACCAGTACCTCGTAGCCGTCTTCGGCGATTCGGTAATAGGGATAAAGCGTATCAGTGACTTCGGCAGCGTCGCCAATGACTAACAGAACCTTCTCCATCGTATTTCTTCCTTTTTATGTGCGATATAGCCAATAGGACAGTACATACTCTATAGCCGCCCTAATTTCTCCCAACACGCTGAATTGATGGTCCTCGACAAAGTTCTTTGCACGCAAACTCGGGCAAAACATGCGCGATTTTAGAGGCGGCACAAACAGGAGTGACGTCATAGCCGAAGATCTTTCAGATGATAGTCTTTGACAATGTCTTCTCTTGCAGCTTCGTTCCAGCAGTTGGCATGTTCCTGTCCGATGAAGGGCTGGTAAATATATCGCGATTCGTGAGGATAACGCTGTTGTCGAGCATCAATCGCCACGGCAATCAATCGTGCCCTGTCGTGGATGTATGCCTCGTCGTAGACTATCGGCTTGTCGAAGAAGTGGGTTTTGACATTAAGCACGGAGGCGCGGCGGTGAAATCCAAAGTTGAATGTCGCGCGCCTATCAGGCGACGTGTTGGCGAACGAACAGTGCAACGTTTGGCGGTTTGCCAAGACAACGTCGCCCGGATTACAGACTAGCGGGACTGCTCCGGGGAGACGATCAGAACCGTTGTTTGCCTCAACCATGGCTTTTATATTATATCTTCCGTCCTTGTGCGATCCGGGGAATACCCATACGCCGCTTCCGGCAGAACTTCCGTAGAATTGAAACATGAAATTGAAACCGTGTGTCCCCTCGTCAAGACCAGACTTGCCCCAATGTGTGGTGCCATCCTGATGCCACGCGACAGATGGTCCTAGCCCCGGCTGCTTGATGAATATCGCTTCCCCGAACGGGGCAAAATCTGCGCCATTAATCTGCTCTGCTACGGATAGAAGTTGCGGATGGCCGTAGAGTCGGAGGCAGGAGTCCATTAGCTGTAGTGGACCGGAAATTGTGTACAAAACATATTCCGGGGCGTCCGACGGCGGTTTGGGTTCCGACATTTTAATGTGGTGGCGCCCATTGTTTTTTGAAGTGCCGCCCACAGGATCACTCAGCGGCTTGGCAAAGTTGAAAACCGGATGTGAAAACTCGCTTCCCATCGCAGGTCGTCCCTTTGCATCAACAAGTGCATCCTTGGTGCAAGGAGCGCGCTCAAGCATGTGTTCCAATTCAGTCTGCAAATCGTTGAGTTCTTGGTCGGTGACGACACCTTCAAACACATAAAAGCCGTAACGGGAGTAGGCATCCAGGATTCTGTTATCTAATGAGCCGTCTGAGTTAAATTTGATTGGGCCGCGGTTGCCAAGCTCACGCGCTTTTTTCTCGCCTTCGCGGATGTATTCAGCTATCGTGTCATTTTCTCGATCTGCTATGCTCATGGCAGGGCTTCCCGAAGATTGGTTTTTCTCCGATCCTATGTCAATCGTTGTTTTAACCCAAGGCTTATGGTGACATCTGGCAGCACATCGTGGATTTTGTGTTGAAACAACTCAAAACCGCTCTGTCTTTACATATTATTTTTCTCAACATGAGAATTGCTGGATTTAATTCGGTGGGAATGACAAACCAGAACATTGACTGGAAATCTGTCGATTCGTTGCAAACGACAATGATGTAATCCGGGGCATTTACCGATGCTGCTTGCGACCGTAACGTTTTCTTTTGAACACGCTGCAACCAACTTGTACGGTATGAAAACCGCACCTAAACAGATGTCGTCATGACGATCTCATCTGCCTGGCTTTTGCCTTGTGTGACAATTCGAGAGATGTTACAATCTTGACGAGACGACGTTCAATCCTGATATAAGTGGTGTTCCAGGTTCAATTTTTGGCAAATCTTCTTTGTACCTTTTAACCGCGGATGCAGTTCAAAAGCCATCCGTAGCATTTCTCGAGCTTTGGCAAACCAGTCAATTTCGCAGTAGAATTCCGCAAGTTTTTTGTATACCCAAGCGGTCTCACGTCTTGATAACTTCAACGCGCGAATTTTCTCCAGATTCTTAGGAATAGACTCAATGTGCACCGGATCGGCTAAGGCATAACAGTAGATCCGTTTTAACCGGTCTCTGATTTCGTCGGCGAAGTGATGAAAGACAGGGCGACGTTTTTCCGACGCAAGCAAAGATTCGTAGATGCGTGTTGCCTTCGGCAGGTCGCCGAGGGTTTGATAGGCTTCAGCGATAAGAAACTCGCAGTCCCGGCTATTCCTATAATCTAAGAAATCGTCAATGTGGAAATCCTTGTTTCCGCGTTGCAACTGCTCATAAATCTGGATCCCAATCTCATAGTTCTGAGTCAACAACTGCTGAAACATTACGCCAAACCTGTATTGGGCATGACGCGCATGTTCGAGGTTTTCGCGAGGGTGGCTGCGAGATCTTTGGTTTCGTGCTGCTGCATTCAGCGTTAAATCGTATTTGAATCTCTCCTTCGGGTCACGCAGAACATCGTATGCAATAGAAATCTCCCGGAACATCTTTTCAGCAAATCTTTCGCGAGTCGGATTTTTGTCCGGATGATATTCTTTTGCCAGCCGACGAAATGCTTGCTTTATCGTCCCCGGCGTTGCCTGTCTATCAATTTCCAATGTCTGATAATGATCAGGTATTGACATCTAAGTACCGACCCTCGAAAGAGTTGATTTCTTGTGCACTAAGCAGCACCGTATTATATTCACATAACGCTTAATATTTGTCAAGCTAAACTTTTGACCACTCTAGTTAACTCGAGCCACCTCCTCCTCTGGTAGATAAGGCCTCTAACCCGGTCCGCAAGCGGGCAATTATACAATAACTCAACGCAACAAAGAAGCAAATCTTCTATGGGCGGGAAGGTGTGAAAAACTCCAAGATATTTCAAATCCGAACTAACGAGTGAATAGATGAACTGAACGAATAGTAAGGCGATAGAAAGTCCCGATGGAGGTCACAAGGCAATAGAATTTCAATTATATTCTCATTCAACCGTATTCTTGGATATGTGAACCGAACCTAACCTCGACTTTGTACATTTAAGCGGTATAACAGACGGTGGTAATCAAGCGTTGAAGAAAAACGAGGAAAATTTTAACCATCTAGTCTTTTTGGTTGACCTGTGAAAAAGTCGGTAGCGGTTCGCAGCGCCAACAAGGCGGGGCAAGGGGATTTGCTATCGTACTCCTTATTCAGTCGCTTGATGGACCTCTATGGGAGTTCTATCGCGTTCGTTAATCACTCACTTGATCACTCGTTATCCATTCGCTTGATTCCCGCCTTCGGGGTTTGGCGTTGTAAGGCTTTCCGCACAACCCAATCATTGTACTTTTGTACAAAGTCGAGCTAACTGCTAAGGCAAAAACTCTTGATTCCATTGAAACATCTTTCCCTCATCATTCTTACTTTGATATCCGGAAATTTCCTAGAAAATACTGCCGGTGCCGAACCGACGAATCCAAACCTTGCGATTCGCCAAGCTATGGACGAGTTTAGCGAGCAACTTGTGGAAGACGATGCATCTGTCGGACTCCTCCCGTTGACCTCCAATCAGGCAAGTCTGAACGTGGCTTGCGATATCCTCACACGCATGCTCGCTGCCAGATTGGTTGTTCATGCCGGCGATGGCTTCATCGGCATGGACAAGATTGATTGGCGTAATTTTCCAACAGACAATGGACTGTTGTCAATCCCACGAGCTAAGAAGTACGGCAAAATCCTTAGGTGTGGACATCTACTAACAGGTCGGATAGTACGGAAACACCCACATCTACCCACTTACGGTACACTATTCCTTTGGGACACGTCCACAGGATATCTCAAACATGCTGCCGAATTACAGATCACTCTTTCCTCATCATTCACGTTTTCAGCGGAGGAGACAATTCACACAGATGATAGTCCATATCACCTGAAATGGAAAGGCTTGTCGGACACTAATCTGGCAGTGCTTGCCCTTGATGTAGCAGACGTCAATGGCGATGGTTATAATGAACTGATTTTGGCGGAGGCTAAACAAATAAAGACGTTGCGGTGGAATGGCGCCGGTTTCGACACAAGAACCAATCTAGTAGACATACAGTATCAAGAGGACGAATCACCCATCACGGACCGAGAGCGCCGTTCGATGCTCTCGGCGGATCAAGATCAAAATGACCGGGATGAACTTTATATTGGTTCTCCACCGGATATCACGTGGCAGGTCGAGTGGATAGAGGACAGCCAAGCGTTAGTGTCACAACATTCGCCAATGTTGGTCGCTCATGGCGCGGACTTTTTTCTTGCAGCAAAGGTTGCCGCGAATTCGTCCAACTACACGGCAGATTCGACGGTCTTCTTAGTCAGAAATGTGAAAGGCGCTCAAGGCACACAACCATCGGCCTTGCGTGTCAACTATCATTCAGTTGCCCCGCGTATACTTCACGCAAACGCGGCAGATCGAAGCGGTGAGATTGTACTGATAGATTCTGACGGCAATCTTCGGGCATATTATATCGATACTAGAGTAGCCCGACTTCTCTGGCAAACGCCGCCGCTGTTTGGAGAAGGGGTTGCGGTCGGAGATTTGGATGGCGATGCCACATTTGAAATTGCTACGAGCGTAAATGCCCCGGCGGAGGTCGGGAACGGCAAGCCCCAAGATCAGTTTGTGATTCTTGAGAGCAGGCAGGGACTATATACCATCGCTTGGAAGAGTCCGCTAATCGATGGGAAAATCGTCGACTTGAAGATTGATGATGCGGATAACGATGATCGAAATGAAGTTATTCTCTGTTTGCGAAACCGAAATGGCAGTCAGATCCGGCTATATGCTGCTACAGACCATTTAGACTAGGGCAAACGCTGAAAACGCGAAACACAACTGAATGACAAGTTAAAGCAACTCCACTCGGGCGCCGAGGTTGTTTGGCTGCGTGAGAAAACAACTCCCGCCATCCGGCAACGAGTCAAGAAAAGCTTCGGTCTTCTTATGCAAGGCAGAGAGATTTTCGCCTACCGCGAAAATCGCGGGACCCCAACTGCTGACTCCGGCGCCTATCGCGCCACTTTCTCGGAGAAAGTCGAGTGTCTGCTGAAGTACACCTCGTTGGGCATCGATTTCAACTTTTTTCCAACCGAAGGTCTGGATTCGGTTAATGGCATCGCCGAAGGCGCAGAGGTTCTCTTCAATAATTGCTGGTAAGAGTTTCATCAAGATAATGTGTGAAAGCCGTTCTGCCGTCGATTGCGGCTGCGGGCATAACGTCTGAAATGGATTAATCTCTTCTTTACCCGAAATGTGTTTGCAGGTCGGACTAACGATTAATAGATCCCAATTTGGGAACGGGTATCGAAGAAGAACCGGTGGCGGCGGAACATTGCCGACGGCAGAGGAGGGGAGGAAAGAGGATTTCTGATCGGGGAAGGGATGACCGCCATCAAGGACAAACCCGCCATGTTCAAACGCGGCAACGCCTATTCCGGATGTACCGCCGCGAGCCGCGGCGAACGCAAGTTCCGGGATGCTGAGATTAAGGTCGTAGAGAGAATTGACAGCTTGACCGAGCGCAAGAGCAAGCTGTGTCCCTGATCCAAAGCCTGAATGCGCGGGAATTTCGGATAAAAACTCGACGTGCAAACCGGTAAAATTGAATCTCGTCCGAAGGTGCTCAAGTATGGCGATCGACCGTGCTTCATATTGCCACGACTCGACTTCAATTCGGTGTGAAGGTTTAACGACTAACTCGAAGGTCGGATCGTTAATCGCGATTCCAATTCCACCATCAATCCTGCCTAATGCACCGTTGAGATCAATTAGCCCGAAGTGAAGCCGAGCTGGAGTTGTTATTCGTACGTGCCTCATAGTTAGATTAAATTTCTTTTCTGGTAGTGAATTTCAAGGTCTCAAGGTTTCCTATCGACTTCAAGTACGCTTATGCCGCTTAAACGCATCGCAAGATGGCAATAGGTATCATATTTGTACTATACCGCACTCGTTGTCCTGCCGCAACACCATAACGCTCAACCCGAATAATAGTTTGGAAGGTTACTTGCGGTGCTCTATGGGGGCATTGGCCGGCCTGGGCTACTTGACAATCACCATTCGCCGCACCGCCGAGAAGTCCCCCGCGTGAAGTTGATAGAAATACGTGCCGCTCGCGACCGGCTCACCTCTCATGCTTCGACCATCCCAATATGCCGCAAGGCCTTTATCAGTGTAAAATCCTGCTCTCTGATGCCCCAAGTCTAGCCGACTCACTAACATGCCGTGCACATTGTAAATCGTAATCATCACATTGGAATCGCTGGCGAGGTGATACGGAATCCATGTTTCCGGGTTGAACGGATTCGGGTAATTTGCCAATAGGACCGTCTCCTGCGGAGTCATGGCTGCCAACAGCTTTTCTAGCACGCGAACCCCTCGTTGCAACGACTCATCCGCCAGATCTATACCCGACGATAGGTTGAGCCAATGTTTCAGGTCGGCTGCAGAAAGGGTTGACAAATTTTCTGAAGACACGGAAGGCGCCCCCGCTCCATTCCCAAAGGCGCCGGCTACCATGACTAAATCAACGATATCGACAATCCCATCGTTATTGACATCGGCGTCATTTTGTCCTGTCTGTCCCAAGTTTGAACCTACGAGTTCGAGATCGTGGAGGTTCACGGTGCCGTCGCGGTTGACATCGCCCTCCATTCCTGTCTTTTCTCCCGTTTCCACAAACACCTGTTTGTTTTCAATGCGAGGAAAATATCGTTCGCCATCGGGAGACACTAAAACGATTTCAGACAGTGTCAGGCTAGATCCTTTGAAAGCGATAACCTCAAAAGTGAAGGTGGCAAGCGTTTCCTCATCGGCACTTACACCGGCAAGGGATGTCACTGCGACCGTAACACGATCTTCTTCTGTAATCGGCTGCGCGGCGTAGGCTCCCCCGAGGAAGTAGTCGCCATTAACATACTCGACAAAGCGGACTGCCGTTGGATCGAATTGAAGCGTGGCTTGATAACCTTTCGTGTTTTCGGTTTGCGCAACAGTGAGTGCTACGGTGAACTGAGCTCCGAGAGCGGGCAGCCGCATCGAAGCGGGAGAAATATTTGCAGTGGCATTGAAGTTGACCGTTGGGTCAAACTTCCACAAGAGTATCGTGCCGTCTTGACTTCCACTCGCAAGCGTACGCCCATCCGGACTGAAGGCTACACCGTTGACCCGATCCGCATGCCCTTCCAGTGTTCGCTTGAGCCCGCCTGTCATGACATCCCAGACATAGACATACCGCCAATTCCCACTAGCAAGTGTCCGACCATCCGGGCTGAACTCCACGGACAGAACCGCAGACCTCACTCTGGTACCAGTCTCTTCAAGGGTGCGCAGGTGTTCGCCAGTCGCCACATCCCACAAGCGAACCGTAGCATCATCACCGCCGCTAGCAAGCATGCGGCCATCTGGGCTGAATGCTATGCTATTAACCCATTTTTTGTGCCCGTGTAGGGTCCGAAGTCGATCACCCGTCGCCACATCCCACAGACTGATGCCACCACCGCCACTAGCGAGCATCCGGCCATCCGGGCTGAATGCTACGGTCTTGACTGCCGCCGCCGTTTGCCCTTCAAGTTTTCGTTCAGGATTGCCAGTCTCGGCATTCCACAATAGTACCGTTCCATCATCACTCCCGGTGGCGATTGTTTGACCATCAGGACTAAACGCTAATCCATCGACCGAATCTCTATGTCCCTTTAGTGCTTGCTTCTGCTCTTCCGTCATTACATCCTAACGGTGAATCTCACGCCCGCCGCTACTGGCAATCGTCAGCCCTTCCGGACTGTAAGCCACGCTCTGCACCCAAGGCAATCGCGGCGCCGTGAGAGTTCGATGAACATCGCCTGTCATTGCGTCCAGAATACGAATATGGTTGTTTGCCGCCCAAGGAAATGGATTGCCGTTTCCACTCGCAAGCATGTGACCATCCGGACTAAAGGCTACACTCCAGACCATTCCCGTGTGTCCTTCAATCGTTCGCTCAGGATTTCCCGTTTCCGCATCCCACATGCGAACAGTATAGTCCCAACTCCCGCTAGCTAACGTTTGACCGTCCGGGCTGAAAGCGAGGCTCCTGATCAAAGAGGAATGCCCTTCAATCGTTTGTTTGTTGCCACCTGTCATCACATCCCAAAGACGGATGGCATGGTCTTCACCTCCACTGGCAAGCGTCCGACCATCCGAATTGAACGCTAGACAATAGATCGCGCCGACATGCCATCCAAGAGATCTCTGGAGATCGCCCGTCGACGCATCCCACAAGCGCACACGACCATCATAACTGCTACTAGCCAACATACGCCCGTTGGGACTGAACACTACATCAGTAACGTTGTTCTTATGTGCGGTAAGTTTGAATTTCTGCGTTCCCGTGCCGATATCCCATACCCGGACAGTATTGTCCTGGCTGCCAGACGCCACTGTACGTCCATCCGGACTGAATGCTACGCTTGTAATGCTGGACGTATGCCCTTCCAGTGACAGGATGCGAGCTCCCGTCTCCACATTCCAAAGGCGCACCTTCTTGTTGTAGGTTTCGCCCGCAAGCGTCTTCCCGTCAGGACTGAACGCTAAACTACCGCCGCTGAATTCACTTACATCAAGCGTCCGTGTATGCACACCCGTTGCCGCGTCCCACAGACGAATAGTCCTGTCAGGCCAGTCGCCTCCAGTGGCTAGCGTTTTACCATCAGGACTGAACGCTACACTGGTAGCCGCGTAGGTATGTCCGGTAAGTAAATGAACCTCGGCGCCCGTCTGTGAATCATACAGCCAAGTCCCAATAGAACTAGCAAGTGCCAGATACTTGCCATCAGGTGAATATGCAATTTCCCAGATTGCGCCCTTCCCGATACGCTGTGTGGCACCATCCGGCAATTCGATTTCTGAATAGACGTTAAATGACAAAGCAACGAAAGGAACCAGTAGCAGAAGTGACTTCTTCATGATGCCCCTCTTTTGCGACGTGCAAGCAAAGCCAACTGAAACAGGAAAGATCAGCGGCGGTCAAAGGTTATTGGCAGCTCTTTCTGTCCTTGCGTCGATGGTGGATAGGTTGATGAGACTAGTTATGACTGAGAATTCAGAGAATTCAGATGACGTGTTCGTGTCATCACCCAACGTATTTGGCAATTATTATGCCATATCTATAGCCAGGTTAGCAAACCAGGATTGGACAATAAATTTGGAAAACTGAACGAAAACGTGCAGAACGCGTATCTCAAATGAACGTCTAGGTGCAGCATTCCGTTTGTTGGGAGCATCCAGCCATCAAGAGCATCTCATTCTACAGAAAGTTTTATGCGCGTGTATGAATTGGATTGCTATGTGAAGGAGCCGGACGGTTAAAACCCGTTGGACTTCAACCTTCCCCAAGTCGTGGTCAGCCCTCGATCTGTCGACACGGAAAGTGGGTGTCGAAATAGGGTATTTCCTCTTGCACTGTCCACGTACTTCGAGGCATCGGTCCCCTCGGTAAAGCGCCATAGCGCCATCGTCCTCGGATTCGGTTTAGGGCGAACATTAAGCCGAGGCCTTCCAAGGGGAGGAATGGACAACTGAAGTTCATCCAGATAAATTGCACCAGAGATAAACGGGCCATATCGTTGCACAGTGTATTCAAAACCGTCTAACGCTTTATCAGGCACATTGCCGACGTAGAATCGGTTATCGGTGTCATTGCACCACATCCCGTTGGGCAAATTTAGGTCATGGGGATGACCGCCGTTATAGTAGACAAAAGAACGACGAACGCCTCCTTCAAGCCAAGTTTCAAAGGCGAAGTGGTACCACTCGGCTGGGCTAATACCACCGAGAACTTCAATGTCAAAACTTCTACCCTCCTCTTTTCGTGACATGATGTACAAGGTAGGTATGTTCCGCTTCAGTTGAACTCCATCTCGGTTTTCGATGACTACCTCTGCCAGGATGACGAAAGCATAACTCCCCGGTTTGAGAAGAAGCACTCTCTGTCCCGATGGAATCTCGGGGACGGTTTCAAGTTTAAACCAAAATTCAACGGCGAAATTATTACGTAGTCGAAAATCGAGGGAAGGATTATCTTCAGCGTAGAGGTATTCCCCTGTATTTAGTTTGAGGTGATTTCCCAACTGTTGCGGACGTTCTATGCATACACCAATCGACGGCAATACTAGAAATACCAAGCAGCATGTGAAGGTTACAATGAATTTCATTTATCGACCTCCTATACGAGTGGTGACTTTCATGCCAAGAGCGTTTACCAAGCTTCCGTCTCCGCTTAGTAATAACCAATGGTGCTAGTTTAGAGGCTGAATTGAGCGATTGATAAAGGGACAAAGCCATCATCTTCAATCGACAGACCGTTCCACTGCACCAAGATATTAAACAAAGCCATTGTAAAGCCGACTCGCGTTTTGAAGTAACTCCAACGTCGATGCATGACTTTCTTAAAATGACACACGAGCGTCAACATGGACAAAATTGTTTCTATCAGCATCCGAGAATTCCACTCACCACGTCGGCACAGACGCAAGTTGGAAGGAAACCAATCTACTTTGGCAAAACCTTCATCGGCAAACACAACCATCTGGTCACTGATTCCATCAACGAGGTGTTGAAAGGCAGTTCCATCATATACATTGGCAGTGTCGCAATCCCAATTGACAATCTGCCCGAGATGGTTGTGTAGCAGGCAAAGTTTTCCGCCTACAATCCATCGTTGATTGGAAATACCTTTGCGCCCGATTTGACGCTTAGAACGTCCTTCTCGACGCGGGTGAATCAATTCAATGCCGTAAGTGTCAATTACGCCGATGAGCGAAGGTGCCGCCATGAACACGTCAATAAGATGTCGATGCCCATCAAACAAACGGAGCAATCGAGTGCGATGGGGTAATCTTGGGAATACGTGTTTGAAATTGTTTGCTATCCAGCGATAGAAGGCGCGATTGCTCACGCCTTTGAGTGCAAAGAGCATGGCAATGGTAACCACTTCGGACGGATAGAGTTTGGCTTGGCTATGCTTACGATTCTTGCCGCGCTGTGAGAGTTTATCATCAACACGACAAAACAATTCTGTGGTAAAATCTTCAATGGTCATGAGTCTAGATTTCCTCCCGTTATTTGATAACTACTGGTACTCAAATTAACGGTAGAATTGAGGAAATCGTCTCATGACCATGACACATTTCGCACCAAAGCAATGCCGAAACGGAATGTTATCCCCATTTACCTCCAAATTTCAAACTAGCACCATTGGTTAATAACCTTTGGTGCTAGTTAATTGGTACATGATTTTCAATGACATACTATATCTAGGTTGTTAGCAGGTCAGGTAGGCGCAACATTTGTCAACCGCGCATAATCGCACATCATCGTGTCAGTATATAGTATGTCATTTATGATTTAAATACTACATATACTAGCACCATTGGTTAATAACGATTACCATGCCATACCTGTAGGTGAGTTTGCATATCAGAATCTAGCTATAGTCATTTGCAATCATATTTACACATATTAAGGTTGTATGTTAATGAACGATAACGATATGTGTAATTACCCACAAAATTAGACGCGCCTTCGTAGCGTAAACTGTTAGAGCCTGTTTGAAAAGTCATTTGATTCGATTTCGCATCAAGTAGATGGAAGCGATGTACACCATAGTTTCAGCAGTCTTAGAACCTGTTTGAAAATTAGATGGTAAGACCATGTTTCGGCAATTTGAAGGTTACAATTGTCAAATTTTCAAGTCATTCACTTCCCAATGTCCCTTTCTTGAAAGGCACATTTAGAAAATTCAAACAGATTGTTAATCAAAATGGTTTGAGTGTCCATGGTAGCCCAAGTTTCACCCAAGCATTCGAGCAAGGATCGTGCCAAAGAGCAAAAACACGTCTCGATTCGGCGTCACTGAAGCGCTTGCAGTTAGGTATGATGCGGGTTCAGCGATGTAAAATTTTTTGAAGGAGGAAAGGTAGTGCGATACTGCAAGATAGAAAGGGGTGGAACGTTTGGGCGCGGAATTCGGCAGAATTTGGGGGAAAGAGCGCTGAAACCCTTACCAGACAAGGGTTGGATCGAGGTGCCACAAAAGGGGACAAAAATACGAAATGTTCCACCCCTTTTGAAGGATAGAGATAAGCCTGTCCTTCATAACACCAAGAATTGGCTTCGCCGCCTATTTTTCAAACAGGCTCTTATGGTAGGGATTGCAGGAGCGAATCAACTGAACAGCCGGCCAAATTCGACTGTTGAGACAGGTTTTAGAAGAACGACTTTGATTCTAGTCTTGGGCAACTGAAAATTGGCTTGCAAACTCGCCAACTGATCCTCATTCTCCAGATTCTGGATTTTGCGGCTTCTCATTCCGTCGCTCATCTCGTTCAATCAATCCGTCTCGAATATGGAGCACACGGCTCGCGTGTTGGGCAAGTTCAAGTTCGTGTGTCACCATGATGATGGTGTTCCCGTTTCGATTCAGTCGCTGGAAAATCGACATGATTTCGGCGCCTGATTTGGTATCGAGATTACCCGTAGGCTCGTCGGCGAAGATGATTGACGGGTCGGTTACAAGCGCACGCGCAATAGCCACGCGTTGAATTTGTCCTCCTGACAATTCTGTCGATTTGTGCCGCACGCGATCTGCCAGTCCAACCGCCTCAAGCGCTTCAAATGCGCGGCGTTTCCGATCTTTTCGTCCGATGCCGGCGTAAATGAGGGGTAGCTCAACATTGTGTTGCGCACTTGTCCGAGGCAATAAGTTGAAGGTTTGAAAGACAAATCCAATCTTCCGATTGCGGATCTCTGCGAGCCGATTATCCGATAATTGACCTACCTCTTCCCCTTCAAGGAAGTATTCGCCTTCCGTAGGCTGTGCGAGGCATCCGAGAATGTCCATCATCGTGGATTTTCCCGAGCCCGAGGGCCCCATTATCGCAATGAATTCCCCGGATTCAGCGGTGAATGTTACGCCTCTGAGGGCATTCACCTCAACATCGCCCATCTGATAGACTTTTGTAAGATTGCGAACATCTATGAGCACGATATTACCTCGTTCATTGACGCAGTACGCTAATTGTCATCCTGCCGTGTGAGTTGCTCCATGGAAGGGACAAAAACTCGATCTCCGGCGTCCACGCCGGAAAGAATCTCAAAATGGCTATCGTTGCGTTGACCGACTTCAATTCTGGTCTTTATCCCCTTCATCTCATTTTCCTTTCCCTTTTTCCGCTTAGACTCTTTGGTTCCGGTATCAAGTTGCACATAATACTGCTTTGTGCTGCCAATTTCCGCTTGTACGCTCGAGATTCGATTCGTGTCCGAAATTAGTATGCTAATTTCAGCCGGACCCGTTCGTAATCCGCGGGGAGTACCATCGAGTAGAATCTCCACATTCCCGCGCGACGTATCCGTCCGGATCTTGCCAACCCTGCCTTCGAACTCTTTACCAATCAGGTTTAGGATTTTGAGCTCCTGATTTGGGCGAAGGCGCCTAAGGTTGCTCTCCGTCACCGTTGCTTTTACGGTCAACACCTCCGGATTGATAACGGCTTCGATGGGCAGTTGGAGAACATCCTCCTCCTTGAAAACGATAATATCTACGTCTGCCGACATACCGGGAAGGAGTTGGGATGTTGCTTCAAGGATTTCGACATCTACCTCAAAAGTGATAACTGTGTTTTGCACTCCCTGTTGGGGGATATTTGCGCCTGGTGATATTTCGCTAACACGTCCTCTAAAGACTCGGTCGGTGTAGGTTTCAACTCGAACTTCCGCTTCCTGTCCAACCTCCACTTTAGAGATTTCAACTTCGTTGATTTGTGTCTTGACGATCATCTTGGAGAGATCTGCGACGGTCATCAAGGCTTGACCGCGCGAGAAAGCGGAGCGTCCGGAGGTAACGATTTCTCCCTCCTCAAAGAATATGCGAGTGACGGTACCGGAGATAGGCGCTTTGACGGTAGTCCAGGCAAGCCGCTTCTCTTGCGCGGCAAGAGCGCTCTCGGCTTGAAGCAAATCAGCTTGAGCGCTAACTTCCGAGTGAATCCTTAGGTCTTTCTCCGGTTCGGCTGTTTCCTGCAATTTCTGAAGTCCTGCGCGGGCGTACTCCAATCCGGCGAGATACTCCTTTTCTCGTGCCGCTCCGGATTCTTTAATGGTAATGAGCCCCTCTTCATGTTGGTTCAGGGTCGCTTTGCGGCTCTTGATTGCCTCCTCTCTTGCATCGATATTCTGCTTCTGGGATTCGACGGACTGAAACTGTGTCTGAACATTTTTCTCCGCCGTGTCAAATTCGTATTGGGCATTTGCATGGCGCGTTTCGGATTCTTCCAACGTTCGTCTAGACACCAACTGTTTCTCAAACAATTCCTTGTTTCGGTCATATTCCGCCTGAGCGGTCTCAAGCTTAACCTTCGAGGATTCGGAAGCGGCTTGCGCGCGTTGATGGGCAAGTTGTGCCTGTTCCAACGCGATCTGAGCTTGACGCAGGGAAATGTCGTCTTGTTCAAGATAGTTGCGTGTTGTCGAGACGCGAGTTTCGGCTTCTGTAATTCGTTGGCGAGTTTCCGCTTTCATCGATTCTAAACGTCCTTCATGCATTCTTACGTTATTTTCAGCCTGAGCTATTTCATTTGCCAGCCGTTTTGTTGTCAGGTCGATCTGAAGTTTCGCCTGCGTGTGCCGCGCTTGCTGCGCGTTGCGGTATGCCGCCGCCTGGTTGCGCTGCTCTGAGATCTGCTCATCGTCAATTTTGAGCAATTCCTGCCCTTCTTCGACAAACTCTCCCTCAGTCACAAAAATTCGTTCAATTTCTCCTTCGACATTTGAACGCACCTCTACAGAAAGCAAAGCCTCAAGATTGCCGGTTTCGCGCAGCCTGACCACGAACTCGCCGCGCCGCACAACTTCCATTTTCTCCTCATCGTCACCCTTATTCCCCCTGAATTTTATGACGACAATCACAACCGTGACAACCAAGAGAACCACTAATGAGAGTAAAAGAATGTGTTTCTTGTTGTATCTCAATTTAGCGTTCCCATTGCATGCTGCAACGCACTTTGAGCAATCTTGTAATCATAGAATGACCGAACCTGATTGGTCAAGGCTTGCGCATACTCCGTCTGCGCGTCGAGTAATTCTAGCAGAAATGCAAGCTCTTGCTGAAATCGACCACGAATCACCTCAAGGCTGGATTTCGCATTTTTTACCTGGGTACCGGAAATATCTATGGCCCGTTCCGCGCGCTTTAGATTTAGAAATGCTTGTCGAACTTCCAGTGCGACAGAACGTTCCAAATCCTTGGCATCCTCGCGGGTTTGATTGAGCAGCAATTCGACCTCTTGAATTCGCCGCTTGGTTACCCCGCCGTCGAATATGGGGAAATTCAGTCGCGTGGTGAAATCCCAGCTTCGGAACTGGTTGAAATCCTCACGTTCATGAAGGTAATCATCAAGGTTCACGGCGTAGTTGAAGTTCGCGTCGAGTCGAGGCAATCGTCCCAATTTTGCAAGTTTCATGTCCGCTTCAAGTTGTACCAGTAGAGAGTTGAGTTCTTTGAACTCAGAGCGGTTTTCATTCGCCACCTGAATGGCTTCTTCAACCGCCATTTCTGTGACTTCAATTGAGCCCTTATCCAGATATTCGGAATAGTCGGCGTCTTCGGCAAGCGTAATCACAGTGTCCGGCTTCAAGCCCATTAACCGCGGCAAGGTCGCAGCGGCGATTTTTAGATTGTTTTCGTTACTCAAGAGACTCAATTCGTCATTCGCTTCTCTCACCTGAGACGTAGCGATATCAGCGGGAATCAGGTTGCCGACTTGAACGTGAACCTTGGTAGCTTCGGTGTTTTCTTGAGATCGTGTCAAAATTTCTTTACTTACCTTGACAAGCTCCTGGGTCTTCAATACATCGTAATATGCCTGCGTAATTTGAAAGATAAGCCCCTGTTTAATCCGTTCGTTTCGATTTTCTGTTGCGTTTCGTCTCTCTTTCGCTTGAGAGTAGTTCGCCCCTCTCTGGCCATGATCCCAGAGAGTATATCTACCCGAAATATCAAGATCATAATTTGCGCGCTTGAAACCGAAATCAACCCTATCGGAAAGTCCATATCGCCCTCCAAGTGAAACCTCGGGAAGAAATTGTGCTCGCGCATTTTTGACGCGGAGATCTTGAATGGCATATTCCAGACGAGCGCTGCGCATATTGGACGACCCTTCAAGCGCAAGTTTGATGCACTGTTCAAGAGTCAGAGGCTTGGAAAGATCGATTCCAATCTCAGGATTCTCCGCGTCCGCACTCGGGATTGACAACACCAGTACAACCGAAAGCGCGAACCAAGTTCGCCATCTTATCATTAGCATCTCCTTGAGTTTATTGACAAATTCCAGAGTCTGTTTAACCGTATTTTTTTGACGGAAGTAGGAATTGAAAGTTTAGCAGCAACTCCGAACCCGAAACGAGTGGGAAAGTGCTAGTTGCGGAGCTCTAAATACTGCTGGTGACGGCTCTGCCTGTTTCATCCCATTTCCAACCCGCCGCTAACACTAATTGCCAACCCTGTGAGATAATCCGACTCGGACGAGGCAAGGAATGCCGCGGTTTGAGCAATATCGCAAGCTTGGGTAATCCGACCTAAGGGTACGTCGGAAGCTATCTTCTCAAGCATCTGCCTTCGTTTCTCCGAGATTGTTGAAGTGCCGGGCACGGTTGCGTTCGCAATGGCATCAATTCTCTCCGTATCTACCGTGGCAGGACAGAGCGCGTTGACGTTAATGCGGTGAGCTGCCAACTCCATTGCCAAGGACTGTGTAAAGCCGACAATGGCGAACTTCGAAGCACAGTAAGCCGTGTGCTTCGCTTCGCCGCATTTTCCCAATCTGGACGACATGTTGATGATTTTCCCGCCACCGTCACGGTCAATCATGTGTCGGGCAACTGTTCTACAACAGAGAAAGGTTCCCTTGACATTGACAAGTTGTACTTGATCCCAGACCGCCTCGTCCAATTCCGTTACGGGAACGCGGTCCGGGCCCGCCGGTGCGCCGGCATTGTTGACTAGAATATCAATTCGTCCAAACTCGTCAATCACCTCTCGGATCATGTTCTCGACTTCAACTGATTTAGTAACGTCCGCCGTAATTCCAATCGATCTGCGCCCCAGTCTACGGATTTCATCGACAACCTGCGGCAATCCAGCCCAGTCCGTTCCTCTATCGGCGTACAGCGCTTCCGTGACATCGCTGACAGCGAGGTCTGCGCCATCCTCGGCGAGTCTCATGGCAATGGCGCGCCCTATTCCGTGCTCTCCTCCAGCACCTGTGACAAGGGCAATTTTCTCGCTTAAGTCGTACATTTGGTAATCTCTTCCAGTACGAGCCCTCAAATCAGAATCAGGTGACTGTTATAGGCATTCCGCGCTTTTTTTGTCGGTTCGGGCTGAAGCCAAATCCCAACGAAGTCCGATATAGGGCAGATATGCAGTATTCCACGCTAGGGAATCGGCAGGTTTTTGAGGGGAATGCGGTTGACTCCAGTATATTTGTAGGGTATCATATTGCGCAGCTTTTGGCAATATTCAAGTAGGCAGATTCTACACTGCTCGTTTTTCGTGATGTGGAATAGAGATGCGGTTTTGAGAGGCACGAAAACGGATTATCACTTCGAAGGAGAGAAATATGGTTGGGAACGTTTTTGAAGTTACCGATGAAACTTTTGAAGAAAGCGTTATAAGTTCCGATACGCCGACCGTGGTGGATTTTTGGGCGGAATGGTGCGGCCCATGCAAGATGATTGCTCCGATACTGGAAGAACTAGCCGATGAGAATGCTGGAAAATTCTCTGTTGGAAAGTTGGATGTCGACAACAACCGTGAAACAGCGATGAAATATGGCATTCGGAGCATCCCAACACTGCTCGTTTTCAAAGATGGCGAAGTTGCCGAGCAAATTGTCGGCGTCATGGCGAAGGATGCATTGCAGCAAAAAATTTTAGGCTCACTATAAAGTGCATCGAAAACACAGTACGGAATGACAGGCTACAAATGTCTAGCTTCGCACGTAATGGAATAAGTGTAGATTCCGTATATTCTATATGATTTGGGAATCACTCTATAACGCGATAGGTGTTCCGGCGCTATCCGTCGGTTTCCACGCCGCCGCCAAATTCGACAGTAAGGTTCGAGAGGGCATCGCAGGTAGACGTGACGTGCTGAGAAAGCTGAAAAGCCAGTTGAATTTGGCACGGCAATCGGATCATACGGTCTGGTTTCATTTTACTTCGGTTGGAGAATTTGAACAAACTAAACCTCTAATTGAGGCGATTAAAGATGACTCTCGAATTGTACTGACCTACTTCTCCCCGTCCGTACAAGCCGATGTCGCACGATATTCTTACTGCGATGCGTCGGGCTACCTGCCACTTGACACGTGTCGCAACGCGCGCGCACTCCTCCAGATTATCAAGCCAACACTTCTAGTCTTTTCAAAGTTTGATATTTGGCCCAATCTCGTGTGGTCGGCCGCCCGCCAGAAGGTGCCGATCATTCTTATTGCCGGGACACTGCACCCAAAGTCCAAGCGGATGTCATACCTCGTGCGCCCGTTTACGCGGAGTGTGCACCGCCATATCGCACTTCATTGTGCCATCTCGGAACCGGACGCGGAACGATTCCGTCAGATATGCCCGCCCAATGCTCGAATCGAGGTAACCGGCGACACACGTTTTGATAGGGTCTACGAACGGGCGGCCGCCGTTGAAGCTAGCGTCGAACTCTTTCCCGGTCAGTCAACGTTGAACCGCCCGGTTTTAATTGCCGGAAGTACGTACTCGGAGGATGAACGAGTATTGATAGAAGCATTCAAGCTTCTGCAGCAGGGCACCTCCCAATTTCGACCCCATCTTATTCTTGTTCCTCACGAACCAACCGAAAGTCGCATCCGCCAGATTCGAGAAATCTTAAATCTACGAGGCTTCTCATATCTCTGCTTTACAGATTTAACAGAAGCGATAAATCTTCGAAACACCGACGTCATCATAATCGACGCCGTTGGATTGCTCGCAAAACTGTATTCAATCGGAGATGTTGTATTTGTGGGCGGAAGTTTTCACGGAAGTGTCCATAACGTGATGGAGCCGGCGGCAATGACGAAACCCATACTGTTCGGGCCTACCGTTCACAACGCTTACGAAGCGAACGTGATGCGGGACGAAGGGGCAGCGCAATTGGTCAATAATGCGGCTGAAATGGCCTCTGTGCTCGGAGGTTTGTTCAACGACCCGAAAGAACGAGAGCGAAGGGGATTGATTGGAAGGCGTGTTATTGAAGAGAATCTCGGGGCTGCGGAGCGAACGCTACATCACTTGCGCCCCTATTTGAAGTAAGACGAAATCAAGATTTACGCAATGGGGAGGACTGATTCAATCTGCTAATTCCAATCGAAATCCGTGCTCCTTGCGGCTTGCGATTCAATCTTAATTGCTATTTGCTTCGACAAATTTCTACCGCCACATGAGGAATAGACTGCTCAATCGGAGGAGACAGTTTTTTGACGGTTAATCGGACTTCGTCAACCGGGAAACGGTTCAAAACTTTCGACGCCGATCTTTCAGCCAAGGCTTCTATCAAATGGTACGATTTTTCCGTTCCGGTTTCGACAATTAGGTCAACAACCTGGGCATAGTCAACCGTGTGTTCGAGGTTATCCGTCTTGCCGGCTCTCACCAAACTGCATATCAACTCGACATCGACCTCATATTTCTGACCCACCTGTCTCTCGGACTCTGATGTACCATGGTGACCGTGGAATCGAATACCTTTGAGGATGATTTTGTCCCTCGCAGACAACATACTCGACCTGTGGGAAACACTTAGCCCTTTTCATCTCCTCGGTTAAGGAACGGCGTGAGGAGATCGATGGGAATTGGAAACACGAGAGTTGAATTTTTCTCCGCAGAAACCTCGACCAGCGCCTGTAGAAATCGTAGCTGGATGGCGGTTGGTGTTGCGCTCAACATTGTCGCCGCATCAGTCAATGCGTGGGCAGATTCCAATTCACCTTCCGCATGGGTGACCTTGGCGCGCCGCTCCCTTTCCGCCTCCGCCTGTTTAGCCATTGCCCGCTGCATCTCGGACGGCAAGTCAACATGCTTAATCTCCATGGCGAATACCTTGACCCCCCACGGCTTACAATGTTCTCCAATGATTGTTTCAAGGTCTTGATTTAGCTTCTCACGCTCCGACAGAAGATCATCCAACTCAGCCCTGCCGAGCACGCTTCGGAGTGTAGTCTGTGCAACCTGCGCGATGGCGAACCCGAAGTCCTCCACTTCAACTACGGCTTTGTCCGCATCCACGACTCGAAAAGAAAGCACCGCATTCACACTCACCGAGACGTTGTCTTTCGTAATTACGTCTTGAGGGGTGACATCCTGCACTACCACCCGCAGACTAACCTTCTGCATACGCTCAATCCAGAATGGAATCAACCAAACCCAGCCGGGACCTCTTGTTCCACTGAGTCGACCAAGGCGAAAAACAACCGCTCGTTCATATTCCTTCAGAATACGAAATGAGGTCGTTAAGACTATGATGATGACAATTCCGCCAAGCATGTAAGGTATTCCAAATTCCTGCATCCAGTTGTCTCCCTTTTGTTCTCTATGATGTTTGATTCTCTCTGGTTAAATTCAATAATCCCATTAAGCTATGCTCGGGATTCCGTAGGCGTCCCGTGTTCAAATGCACTCTCAGATAGAACGAATACGGTCGGCTCCTGTTCCGTAACACTAACGTGTTATCTTAGCACATCTGGAATTTCTACGTCAATCAAATTGGTGTGTGTAGGCACGGAAAACGCTCTAATTGCAGAGGAGGTCTCATGGTGGTAGGCCCTGTTGGGTTTCACTCAAATTTTGGCGCATTCAAGCGAAATAGGCACTCGAAAACTGTTACAAGATTAGCGATCACTAACGAATTTCCGTTCAACCCAATCTACGAATCCCAAAATAGTGTCACAAACTTAGCCTGATTTTCTTTCTTATGATGCAGAAAATTTAGATGCGTTTCCCCTGTGTGTGTAGGCGTGGAATGCACTAGTGCCGGGGCGTTGAAGTAAGTACATGATCGCCGGCAATGAGGTATCGACGCATTCCTCGTTAATGTAGGCGTGTTCCGTAAAGTGAGGGGGTGTTGAATGGGGAGGGAAAGCACGGCGCCTCGTCCGTCAATCCTTGCTAGTCGCGGCGGTCATGAGGCGCCGACGTGCAACGTCAATTATCGCTCTTGTATAAGTGCCTCCTCGGCCGTCACCGGCTCCGATTTCTCCCTCGGAACCGGTATTCCTCTGATTGTAGCCCATGATGTTGTAACAACATGCGCGCTCCTCCACACGGTCCTAGTAGGCGACAAAACATGCACCGAATTGTCAGGCTCACTGAAAAACGTCAGTTTTACCAAGAAAACCGTTAGTACCAAGTAGAACACCATAGCGGTACAGTTGATTAACGCTGGGTGAGGATTGAACTTGAATGCGGCAAGGAGCCGGGCAAATGGACTGGCAAAGAAAGCCAGACTACTGCGGCGGTGTTCCTTGGCAATCTGTTTCTGAATGTTCAAGGCAAGATCTGGAGGCGGATCTGGATCTCGCAGGCTTTCAAGAACCGCTACCGTATGCAGCATCTCATCATACTCAGCCTTGCACGTTGGGCACGCCTCAAGATGCTGTTTCAATTCAACATTCTCTTGCAGTTGAAGTTCCGAACCTAAGCGATTCACATTGATAGATGTCATGAACTCTTCACACTTCAAAATATTACCTCCTTTCTTTATGTCATCAGCTTTACAAATCTTTGAGCATGGATTTAAGGTTCTTTATCGCCGTGTTCAGGCGTGAAGCCACTGTGCCTTCCGAACAATCCAACACGAGTGCAATTTCACGATATTTCAGATTCTGCGCATAAAATAGGACTACCACGGCTCGTTGCTTTGGCGGCAATTGGTCGATTGCCGCCTGTATTAAGCCGTCACGCTCGGTCTTCAACACCATTCTCTCCGGAAATTCTGAGTCGTGCTGACGATTCTGCTCTCGCAGGCAAGTGGAGTAGGACATCAATGTGCGTCCTCGAGAATCGGACTTTCGAATGTGCTGTTGGCACGTATTGATTGCGACTCGGTACAACCACGTTGAAAACTTCGATTGAAACTGGAAGGACGGAAGCGATTTGAAAGCTTCCAAAAACGTCTCTTGAGTGGCGTCGGATGCATCGTCCGGATTACCAAGCATACGGTAAGCCAGCCCATAAATTTTTGCATAGTGACGTTGCACAAGTTCGTTGAATGCACTCCCATCACCCTCAACTGTTTTGTGAACGTACACATCGTCAGGAATCATAAGGTTAACCACGAAAAAAGAACTCAACAATCCGCTAAAGCTTTAGTGAATTCCCTCATCGAGTTTCTTCAGTTTGGCGCGGTTTATTTTAATGAGCACAGACGCTTGGATGATCAAATTCAAAGCGGGCAGTTGCGAAACTTCGCCGTCTTTGCTAAAATATCAAAGGAGTATCGCGGGAGGTGCCCTGTTAGCAATTGTTTGGCAGAAGATTTGATTAATCTGATTAGTATCTTAAAGACCACTTATATGTGACGTAAGCCGCGATACTTGTAAAAGTTTATTATTAACTATTATCCATTTGGTCGTTATTAACAAAACATGCGCGGAGCCTGCCGGTGTGATTGAAGTACAAGACTTGTCCAAATCAGTTGAAGGAAATGTAATATTCGCCGACTTAACGTTTCGCGTGGATTCCGGCGAGCACCTTGCACTAATGGGCGCAAACGGCTCTGGCAAATCGTTACTACTCAGAATTCTGGCTACCTTGACGAAACCGACTAGCGGCACAGTCAAGATTGCAGGGCACGACGCATTTTCCAATCTTCGGGAAGTTCGGCCTCTAATTGGCTATATTCCGGAAACCTTCGATGGTTACCCACACCTTTCGATGGTTGAATACCTAGAATTTTTTGCCGCTGCGTACAAATTGGACAAAAGCGGACGCGCCGCCGCAATTGAAGACGTGTTGAATTTGATGGACATTGCGGCTATAGCCCATCGGAGGATCGCTTCTCTTTCCAAAGGTGAAAAACGGCGGCTCTGTCTTGCCAAAACATTTTTACATGACCCGGTAATCTGGCTGTTTGATGAGCCGCTTTCCGGTTTGGACGTGCGTGGACGGCTCGAGCTGAGTAGGCTGATAAAGGAACTCTCGGCCATGGATAAAACGGTTGTAACCGCCACGAACCGGCCTGGAGAGGTCGCTCCCATTTGCACTCACGCCGTTATTTTGGCGGAAGGCGGCTTGGCGTTTTCCGACTCTATAGCGGAGGCTGAGATGAACTTGGAGGATCTGTTTTTGCAAGTCACGACTCTCGACAGAGCGGTTGAAGAAAGCGATGAACCGGATGCGCCAATCAATACGTCGGACAAGGGCGCTGTTTAGAAATTGGTAGAAAACACTCACAATGAATCAACAATCGGTTGTCCGGTTTGTTCGGATTTCCGCTCTTTATTCCGCCATTGCAACTAAAAACATGCCAAACACCATCAGGGCTGCCCCGGCTAACCGTAACCTTAAACCTGACTCGCGTAACTTATAACTTCCGAGCAGAACCGCAAAGATAACCGAGCATTGTCGAAGCGCAACAATGTAACTGACCTTTTCGGTCATTAGTAGGTAAAGAATCAGTGTGTACGAGACCATCGCCAATGTAGCCGCCACAATCACTTGCTTCCACTCTCGACGTCCAATCTCAGCGATTTGTCTCCATCGAAACTGAAGAAAAATGTAGGCATTGTACAAAATCAGCGCAATACATCCCTCGGCAAGATAGTAGGTCATCGCATTCCAAACAGATGCACTATTGGAATGTGAGTGGAATTCCGCCATTCCTTGCTTATCAATCAAAGAGTATGTGATGACCGTACCAAGTGTCGAAAATGCCCAGATTGAATCCGGCTTGCGCGCATATTGAAGGATAAATTTGTACGAAGTTTCTTTTCCGCGTTGCTGGAAAAGATAGATCGCCAATACCACGCAGAAGATTCCGACCAAGCCTCGTGTCGAAATTGACTCTCCCAAAAACAGCAGGGCAAAGAGCGGAACAAATGCTGGAGCCGAGCGAGCGATAGGGTAAACGAACGAAATATCGCCCGCCATATAGGCGCGACTCAAAGAGAACCAGTAGCCGAAGTGGACTAGACCGGATAGAATAACATACGCCCAAACTTGTGAAGGGATAATGGGGGATCGAATCGCGAACACAATGAGTGTCAGAAAGAGTGTAAAGATGCCCATCCAGAAGAAGAATATCTGGGTAGATGAGCTGGATTTTGCGTAGAAATTCCAAAGGGCATGAAGAAAGGCGGAGAGAAGTACCAGAATTATGGTTAAAGATGTCATAGGTGTCTCATGGGTTTGCTCGATTCGATTTTACATATTTGTGGGATTCTTGTCAACGCTCCTGACACAGCCAGTCGTAGGTTAGGTTGAGCGTGAATCCGTCAATAATCGATAATTTCAGAGGAGTTTTTGAGCGCCCACCTAATCGCGTAGCTCGTAAACATCGCGGCGTATGCGTCCCATCGTGCACCATCTGAGTCAATTCAAAGAGGTGAATACAATGTCAAGAGCGAAGAAATCGCAATCGAATAAGGTACAGAAGCCCGGCGCGAAAAATATGCAACGGTCTGCAAACGAGGAAACCCTAATGGTAGGGCGACATTCCATCCAAGAAGAAAAGACGCTAAAGCGCAAATTCTATGAAAAGGAACTGGCGCGGCTCCAACTTGAGCTAATCAAGTTGCAAGAGCACATTAAGAACAAGGGGCTAAAAGTTGTCGTAATATTTGAAGGACGCGACACCGCGGGAAAGGGAGGTACCATCAAGCGAATTACCGAGGCGTTGAATCCCCGTATTTGTCGTGTCGTTGCGTTGGGAACACCGACTGAACGTGAAAAAACCCAGTGGTACTTCCAACGATACGTCGCCCATCTTCCAGCATCCGGAGAGATGGTACTGTTCGACAGGAGCTGGTACAATCGAGCCGGTGTTGAACGCGTAATGGATTTCTGCACTGATGAAGAGTACCAAGAATTCTTGCGTTCGTGTCCGGAGTTTGAACGCATGCTGGTGCGTTCGGGCATTATCCTGATTAAGTACTGGCTATCCGTGGATGCCGAGGAGCAGGCGCGCCGGTTTAAGGATCGGATTGAGAATCCGAGCAAGCGGTGGAAAATTAGCGAGATGGACTTGGAGGCGCGCAACAAGTGGGTTGACTATTCAAGAGCGAAAGATGACATGTTCAAATATACAGACATTAAACAAGCTCCGTGGTTCGTGGTTGAGTCTCACGACAAGCGGCGGGCAAGATTAAACTGTATTTCTCACCTGTTAAGCCAGATTCCGTACGAGGATTTGCGACTTGAGCCGATGAAACTCCCCCCGCTGCAATCTGACCAACATTATATCCGCCCGCCGAGGTCTGATCAGACGTATGTGCCGGAGATATTTTAACGACGTGACATCTGAGTTCTCCTTTCTTTCTCATCAATCACGGTAGCATTTGTATTACGCCCGTTTTCAGTCTTGATCAAAACAGAAAGTCACCCACCGTATTCAGCATCGAAGCGCAATTTAATTTCTTCTGCGATGCCTATTTCAGATTCCGACGCCGACAACCGCACGCCCCGGGAAAAGATCGACGCAATGCTCCGCCCGAAATGGTGCACAGTTTCTGAAGAGGGGCGGTTATACTGGGCACTGATTTGTGCCGCTATTCGGGATGATGTGCAAACGATTCGCAATCATCTCAAAGAAGGCGCGGATTGCGCCAGACTAGAGTTTTGGTACACGCCGCCAATCCATTTCGCTGTCCGCGAGGGGAATTTGGATGCGACGCGGCTACTTTGGGGGGCGTATCCCTACGACGAAGTCACAAATCTTATCAGGATGGCGGACGATCGTGGCCACACTGATGTTGCAGCCTACCTTCGTACTTCCATCGGGACGGCGAGTCGAGATACAAATCTCAAGTTGCACCATGCCGTAGAAGCCGGAAATCAAGAGGAAATTGAAGGCATATTAGCCGAAGTTCCGGACATTAGCGTACACCGTGATGAAGAGGGGCGGTCAGCCCTGCACGTTGCCGTAATCGGGGACAATCGAGACGCGGTGGCTGCGCTACTTGCAAGTGGCATTGAGATCGACGCCGCGGATCACCTCGGTTTTCGTGCAGTTCATTACGCCTGCTGGACTAATCAATACTGGACGTTGACGGATGGAGATGGTGAATTGTTACGGATGTTGCTCGACAGAGGGGCGGCTGATACTCCGACACTGGCGGCTGCCCGCGGAGATCTGCATGCCCTCCGCGCTTTCGTAGCGGCGGAACCGGCGGCAGTAAATGACGGCGATACACTTCAAAAGCGGCCACTATCCGCCGCTGTAGAACGGAACCACAGCAACATTGTTCGATTTCTTCTCGACCATGGGGCAAACCCATCGCTGCCAGAAGGCAGGACTTGTCCACGCGGTTCCGCCCTAATGACTGCCTCCGTGAAGAACGACATCGAATTGGCGCGAATACTGCTTGAAGCAGGAGCCGACCCCAACGGCGACATCAACTCGTCCGGGACACCGGCAATACGCGCGTCGTCCGATGCAATGCGGGGACTGATGTGCGAATACGGCGGGCGCGCTGGAACAGCATGGGGATTCGCTCAGATCGGAAACCTTGAGACCTTGGCGGCAATCCTGCGCTATTGCGACGATCCGTTTTCGGACGAAGAGAGCGAATACCTAACGACACCGTATACGGCTATCATTAGCGGTTGTAGGCGCCGACTGGATAAGAATCAGAGCACCGATGCCCACGCGGCAATGCTGAACATGTTCCTGCGTCGGGGCTACCCGATGCCCTCGGTGCTTACAGAGTGCAAAACCTACCTCTACCATATTCCGCACATGACGCGCCAGTTGCTGAATCATGGACTCGACCCAAACTTGCCCGACTGGCAACGGCGTACGCCCTTGCACGACCTTAGTGCCGGGATCCGCCACGTAGAAGATGCTAGGGAGTTAATCCAACTCTTTATCGACCATGGCGCTGACATAAACGCCATTGACGAGGAAAACCGTTCTACACCGTTAGGCATAGCTGCCCGCGAAGGACAAGCGGATTTTGTCGATTTATTGCTCGCCAACGGCGCCGATCCAAATGCCGCAGGCGCGAGTTGGGCGAAGCCATTGGATTGGGCGGAACGCCGAGGCCGCGAGAAAATCTCATCCAAATTGCGCGCGCATGGGGCTGCCTAGACTTGTCATATTCCTCGCTGCCTTCCTGAAAGAACGTGAACCGTTGCGGGGAATCCTCTCACCGCCATGTTGAAACCGGCCACAATCATCAAAATTGCCTAAAATTCGGATAGACAGATGCCTAAAATTTAGGCAGTCCTGCCAGAAACACCTCCTTCGGTTCATAGTTGGCTCAACACCGCCAGATTCTCAACACCCCCACTACATTAGGCGCTTACGGGATTCCTCATCTGTCGATTAACAAGAACAGGGCACCGATTACGGTTTGGCATCTCTCTTGCTGATAATCATTCTATCTCGCGGACGGCGGAGCAGAATGTGCCTGCCTTTCGAAGGATAAAGGAAATCTTGTTCGCGGGCAGAATGGTCAATAGCGGATGAGATCAGGCCGCTCTCAATGGGATTTCAGCAGCATTTCACTAAAATCGTTTGAAAAATGGAGGCAAACGAATGATTTTGTCAAACTCAAGTTTTAAAGTTGTACATTCGTATCTCTGTGTGGTCGTTCTACTAGCATTCGCTAGCGTATTCGGTTCGGCGTCGGCAGAAATCAAACTAACCGATAGTCTTTCTGTTTCAGGCTTTTTGGATATGTCATCCACTACAACTAGCGGTGGCGATGAGACTGAGATTGGTTTGACTTTCGATCAGTTTGAGCTAGATTTCAAGATTGAACAGGGATCTGTCACCGGATATGTCGACATCGATAGTACCGGTCCAGACGCGGGGATTAAGTTGGAACAGGGGTACGTGACCTACACGCTGCCCGAATCGACCGTGCCCGGTGTGAGCATAAAGGCAGGTCGATTCCTAAGCGCTATGGGTTTTGAAGCGGCAGAACCGACAGGTCTGTTTCAATACTCATTTTCTGAAGGTATTCCGTATCCCGGATATCAAAACGGTATCGGAATTGATGTAAGCCCTGCCGAACAGGTTGGAATCTATGTCGCACTTCTGTCTGGTGTTTGGGATGTGAATGATACGAACGTAAAGGACCCGGGAATTGAGGCGCAAGTTGCCTTGACTCCAATCGAGCAGATCACCGCCAAGGTCGGCTATGCCATGGACAAACTGGAGGACTATTCGCAGAGCGAAATCAACGCATGGGTGCAGTTCGCGCAAGGACCGTTAACCCTCGCCGGTGAATTTGACATATTGACAAACTGGGGCGCTGACGGCAAATACGGAACACACTTTCTCGGAATGGCGAATCTATCGTTGGCGGATATGATAGAAGCACCGGTGGCAGTAACCCTTCGATTCAGCGGCATCAGTTTGGACGATGAGGACAGCTCGAACGAGTTCACGCTCAGTCCATCTTACTCGGCAACGGACAACTGGTTACTGCTTGCGGAATTCAAGCAGCGCCTCGACGCCGAAGAAACAATCATCGCCGTCGAATCACTCTTCACTTTTTAACACAAAATAGGTAAGCTTAAACTTCTAAAGGAGGATTTCAAATGTATCGCTTTACACTAGAATTGCGCAGTATCATCGCGATCGGTATGCTACTCTTGGCTGTAGGAATGTTCGGCGTCGGACACGTGAACGCCGGAGACGACGAAGTAAAAATTGGCGTGCTTCACTCGTTGAGCGGCACGATGGCAATCTCTGAAACATCACTGAAGGACGTTGTGCTCATGGCTGTCGAAGAGATTAACGCGACTGGCGGCGTGATGGGCAAACAGATTAAGCCCGAAGTTGTTGATCCGGCTAGCGACTGGGATCTATTCGCTGAAAAAGCCAAAGACCTGATTATTAAAGAGGAGGTAGCTACAGTTTTTGGTTGCTGGACCTCCGTGAGCCGTAAGTCTGTACTCCCGGTCTTTGAAGAACACAATGCGCTCCTATTCTATCCCGTGCAGTATGAAGGGGAAGAACAATCTCTCAACGTTTTCTACACCGCCGCAACACCCAACCAGCAGTTGGTTCCCGCTGCCGAATACATGATGGATGAGATTGGAGCCAAGAAGTTTTATCTGCTTGGAACCGACTATGTATTCCCGCGCACGGCTAACAAGGTGCTGAAGGCTTTCCTCAAGACCAAAGGTGTACCTGACGAGAACATCGTGGAAGAATATACGCCCTTCCACCACCAGGATTACCAGACAATCGTCGGCAAGATTAAGAAGTTCGCCGCCGGTGGCGACGCCTGTGTGTTGTCCACCATTAACGGCGACAGCAACGTGCCGTTCTACAAAGAGTTTGCCAACCAAGGGTTAACCTCGGATGACTGCCCGATTATGGCTTTCTCGGTGGCGGAAGATGAACTACGCGCGATGGATGTGCCGCCTCTCGTCGGACACCTCGCCACGTGGAACTATTTTCAGAGTATCAAGACGCCTGAAAACAGGAAATTCGTGAAAAACTTCAAGGCGTTTTGTGAGAGAGAGAACCTGCCCGGCGGTTCAAAGCGTGTAACCGACGATCCCATCGAAGCTGCTTACTTCGGCGTCTACGTGTGGAAGGCAGCCGTTGAGAAAGCAAAGTCCTTCGAGGTTGACAAGGTGCGTGAAGCTGTCTACGGACTAGAGTTTGATGCTCCCGGCGGCAAGAAAAAGATGCACGCCAACAACCAGCACACACTCAAACCGGTTTACGTGGGCGAAATCATGAAGAACGGCCAGTTCAAGATTATCTACAAATCTGACGGACTGGTTTCTCCTGACTCTTACAGCGCCTATCTCCATCCGGACGGCAATTTCCCGGCGCCGACCGGTGGTCCCAAGGGAAGAACGACCGCCGGCATGTAATTCGGGTTGCTGGTTGACTGTTCGCCTTTTTTCATAGAGTTTGCAAAGCGTAAAGTATTGTCCGATCTTCACGCTTTGCGACTCTTTTTTTGTGTTACTTAAACAATATTTTCAGAAGGGTTGAACTGTCTCGACTCTTCATCAAGCAATTTTCGCGAAAAATCAAAATGTCTAGAGTCACAATATTCTGTCTCATCACGCTACTTTCCACGTTCTTCTCCCTCGGTCTTGCCCCTCCCAGTTCTGCCCAATCTAACGACGAATTCATCCGTGCCGAAGTCCAGAAGCTGGCTGCCGAGAGCGTGTCAACACGCAAAGCAGCGGTCATGGCGCTGGCAAAGAGCGGTGACATGCGTGTGGAGGCAATCCTGGAGTCGTTTAAATTGGCGGAACTCTATCTCTGGAACGATGTTGTCGTTTTGTGCAAGGAGATGTTTGAAGACAACGATTACAACGAATTCTGCCGACTCTCCGATGCACTGACCGGCGAACCGCTACTGGACGCAAGCGGGAAACAGTATGAAATCCCTATCGAGGAACTTCAAGAGATAGCACCGTCACGTGCAGAGCGCAAGTTGACGAACAGTGCGAAGTTCCTCGTCAGACTTTCGTCGCCGGACAGAGAGGTTCGCATGTCGGGTGCCAAAAAATGCGGCGACCCGCCTGGGATAATCGAATCCGTCTCACAGCTTGAGGCGATGTCGGAAAACGACCCTGTCAAGAAGATTCGGTATATCGCCAAGGAAAGCCTGCTTCTAATTCGCTTGAGCCAAACGTCCTTGGAAAGAGACTCGGAAGCGCATCTTGCCATTGTCAGTGAATTGGGAAAAATGAAGAGTATGCGCGGATTGCCGCGCCTACAGGAAACGTACGATGATTTAACGCAAGGATTTGAACTTCCCGCAGCCACCGAGGAAGAGGCCACGAAAACATACAAATTCGCCATCGACCAAATCAACGGATATCAAAGTTTTGTGGGTGGGGTCGGAAATGTGTTTCGCGGGCTGTCTCTTGGATCCGTACTCATACTCATGGCACTAGGTCTCGCCATTACGTTCGGACTGATGCGTGTGATCAATATGGCGCACGGCGAATTGATGATGATCGGCGCTTATGCGACCTTCGAGATGCAGCGATTGTTCGGTCATTCTCCGGACAACCCTTCAGATTTGTATTATGTCGCAGCACTGCCCGTCGCGTTTTTGTCGGCAGCAATTGTCGGCTATCTTATCGAAATCTCAGTTGTTCGCCATCTGTATCGGCGCCCTCTGGAATCACTATTGGCAACTTGGGGAATCGGGCTAATTCTCATTCAAATCGTGCGCATCCGATACGGCGACAACATCGGCGTCAATGCACCAACGTGGGCGCGGGGCGGGCTTGAAGTCATGCAAGACCTCGTCGTGCCTTACAGTCGTTGCTTTATCATTGTTCTGTGCGGCTTATGCGTTCTGCTCATCTACTATCTGATGAATCACACGAAACTAGGTTTGCGGATGCGTGCAACCATGCAGAATCGTGAAATGGCAAACAGCGTAGGCGTGAACACGGGGCGCGTTGACCGCTACACTTTCGCCTTCGGCTCGGGAATCGCCGGAGTTGCGGGCTGTGCGTGGACACTCATCGGCGGCGTCACCCCGGATATGGGACAGACCAATTTCATCATTGACTCGTTCCTCGTCGTTGTCACTGGCGGCGTCGGTGAGCTGATTGGCGTCATCTGCGCAGGATTGGGAATTGGCGTGCTGACGAAGGTAATTGAACCAACGACAATCGGGCCTTTCGTAGTTGGAGCGATTTGGGCGAAAATTTTGCTCCTGATTATCATTGTCGGGTTTATCCAGTTCAAACCGGCGGGCCTGTTCGCGCCGAAAGGTAGACTCAGCGATGTTTAGAATTGGCGCGCTCAAGCAAGTCGGAGATTTTCTGCAGGACGCAGGGAGGTCGAAACAGTCAAGCACGGTCAATCGCGGGATTCCGTTCTTCGTGCCGTGGGTGCTGTTTTTTGTCGGCTTAGTTGTCATTCCGCTGCTTTACTATACCGGGCTGATTACGATAGGTACGGTAAATATGCTCGGTCGATACATGGCGTTTGCGATCATGGCTGTCGGATTGGATTTGATTTGGGGCTACACCGGCATCCTGAGTCTCTGTCAAGCCTTTTTCTTCTCGCTGGGCGGTTATGCGATGGGGATGTATTTGGCGCACCACGGCGGTCCGGAGGGAATCATCGACGCCAATGGCTGGAAGATTCCCGCATGCCTGTACGTTGTCTATCCTTACAAGGTGGGCGAAGCTCCGGCAGACGCCCTCGTTCCATGGTTTTGGAAGCCGTTTTACACGCTCCCGGTCACGACAGTCTTGGGTATGCTCGTACCGGGTTTAGCCGCTTTGGCGATTGGTTATTTCGGCTTTCGAAGCAGAGTTCGCGGCGTGTATTTCGCTATCTTGACACAGGCGATTACGGTGGCTGGCTGGCTCGTGTTCTGCATGAACAACATGAAACTGTGCGGCACAAACGGATTGACTCGGTTCGACAGAATTGCGGGATTCAAACTGACTAACCCCAACGTCAAAATGGGCCTATATGTTATCACGCTGCTGGCGCTCGTCGGCGTCTACCTCCTGTGCAAACATGTCGTAAAATCTCGCGTGGGACGCATTCTCATCGCAATTCGAGATGACGAGCCGACCCTGCGTTTTTCCGGTTACAAACCTTATATCTATAAACTCTTCGCCTTTTGCCTCGCTGGAATGATAGCGGGATTGGGAGGTATGCTTTACGCACCGCAGATGGGCATCTTTACGCCTACGAACATGGAGGCGAGTGCATCAATATTGGTCGTCGTCTGGGTGGCGGTCGGCGGTCGCGGCGCACTTTCCGGCGCCATTCTTGGCGCATTGGCGGTGAATCTCCTCTATAACTTTTTTACGTCCGAGAAAAATCTCTGGTTGCTTACTTGGAAAGCGGAGTATTGGCAATTTGTCTTGGGTGGATTGTTCATCGGTGTCGTTCTACTCTTCCCCGGTGGCTTAATTGATCTGTGGCGCCGTCTGGTGGGTACTCAAAACAGTGACATGACGACCTACACCTAGGAATGGAGCAGACCGATAATAGCATGGATCAAGCACAACGAACCGCAGAATACAAAGAATACAGCCCTCAAGAGAGCCGACTCTCCGAAGAAAGATATCTACTTTTTTTGGAAGACATTACCGCCGTCTTTGACGGATTCAAAGCGTTGGACGTAGAAGCGTTGGGCATTGAACACAATGAACTCCGTGTCATTATTGGGCCTAACGGCGCGGGTAAGACGACGCTCTGTGATGTTGTGAGCGGCAAAACTCGCCCCACGACCGGGTACGTGTTTTACGATGGCGCCGATATCACCAACCAGACGGAGGAGGAGATTGCACTGCGGGGAATCGGCAGAAAATTTCAAACGCCCACCGTCTTTGATAGCCTCACAACCTACGAAAATATGGAACTCGCGCTCCCCGGTCATTATCGTCTGTGGTCTAATTTGTTTGGATCAACGACGAAAGATCAGGAAAAACGCATCTTGGAAATTTTGGAACGAGTCGGATTGATTGATGAGTTGCACCGCGAAGCCAAATATCTGAGTCATGGTCAACGTCAGTGGCTTGCGATTAGCACCCTGATTCTGTCAGATCCAAAACTGTTGCTCGTTGACGAACCCGCTGCCGGATTGACGGATGCGGAAACGGCATTGACGGCTGAGCTCCTTCTCGAGTTAAAGGATGACCATACATTGATAGTTATCGAACACGATATGGATTTTGTACGCCAACTGGATTCATTCGTCACGGTCTTGAACGAAGGCGTCATCATGGCTGAAGGAATGATGCGCGACGTTCAGCAAAATGAGGAGGTCATCGAAGCCTACCTGGGTAGGTAAGTTATAGATATTTTTTAAGATATAGAGATGCAAATCTTAACCGTTGAACGATTCTTGGATTCCTGATATAATATGAATGAGAGGTGATAGCCGCTTTTGCGTGGGAGATGCGACAGAAATTGGACGCGTCCAGATTTTTCCCGTTCAGTCAGATCTAGATATGAGATGCGTTCTTGTCCTCACACCTCACCCAAGACGCAAGGACATCTTCGCCAGCCACTTTGTCTATCCCTTAGCCCCAATTCTATAGAGTTTGTTTGGAGCAGAAATGCTTACAAAACTGATTTGCCGTAATTTCAAATGCTTTGGAGAGGTCCACATCGAATTGGGCAACCCGGTTGTTTTTATTGGTCCCAACAACTCCGGCAAATCAACGGCACTACAAGCACTCGCGCTTTGGGATGTAGGCCTCAAGCGTTGGAACGAACACCGCAAAGGGAAACCGAGACCCGAGAGACGACCTGGCGTTGCCATTAATCGGCGTGATTTAATTTCGGTCCCTATTCCGAGTGCTAGGCTGCTTTGGCAGAATCTGCGAGTTCGCGACGTACAGCGAGTCAATAATCAGCAGCGCACCCAGAACATACGGGTGGACATTATTGTTGAAGGCGTTACCTTCGGCAGGAAATGGGTCTGTGGCTTGGAATTCGACTATGCCAACGAGGAATCCTTTTACTGCCGCCCACTTCGTCTGACTGAAGGAGGTGGCGAGGCATTGGAACGAATGGCTATCCCCGAAGAGACGACGAATCTTGATGTCGCCTTCCTTCGTCCCATGTCTGGGCTGGCGTCGAATGAGACTCGCCTTGATCCCGGGGCAATCAACGTTCGAGTTGGAGAAGGACGCACCTCCGAAGTGTTACGCAACCTATGTTTTCAGGTTTTGCACGAGCGGCGCGACGAAGAAACTTGGGAAGCCATTTGCCGACAGATTAGAGAGTTGTTCGGTGTCCAGCTAGATGAGCCGGTTTACATCCAAGAGCGCGGCGAGATTGAAATGAATTACCGGGATAACTCCGGGGTCCCTCTTGCACTGTCCTCAGCCGGACTTGGACTGCAGCAAACGTTGCTCTTGCTCGCATACATTTCGGCGAGACCGGGGTCAGTTCTATTGCTTGATGAACCCGATGCACACCTTGAGATTCTGCGGCAAAGGCAGATTTATCAGATTCTTACTGAGTTGGGGAGGAAACAGGACAGTCAGATTATTGCCGCCAGTCATTCCGAAGTCATTCTCAACGAGGCAGCGGACCGTGATGTTGTCATCGCCTTTCTCGGAATGCCGCATCGCATCGACGACCGAGGTGGGAGCCAACTCCTGAAATCACTTAGGAAAATCGGTTTTGAGCAGTACTATCAAGCAGAGCAGAAGGGATGGGTTCTCTACCTTGAAGGCCCAACGAACCTTGCCATTCTACAGGCATTTGCCGAGAAACTGGAGCATCCCGCAAGAGACATATTGGAACGTCCATTTGTATACTACGTTGGAAACGAGCCGTCGTCGGCGCGCGAACACTTTTATGGGCTGCGAGAGGCGAAGGAAGATTGTGTCGGTTTCTGTCTATTCGATCAGATGGACTACGAATTTCAACATAGACCTGAATTACGAGAGTATATGTGGAAGCGCCGTGAGATAGAGAACTACCTATGCCGGAAAGAGGTTTTAATCGCGTGGGCGAAAGACAAGGGAGAAGAGACCGAGGGACCTCTGTTTTCCCACCAATGGATACACACCATGGAGGAAGCGATAGCAGAAATCGAGAAAAGCCTTGAAACGCGAGGCAAGTGTTCTCCATGGTCGCCGGAAACCAAAACCAGCGATGATTTTTTGAATCCCTTGTTCGATACTTTTTTCAGGAAACTTAAACTAGACAATCTCATGCAACGAACAAATTATCATACGCTCGTTCAATATGTTTCCCCGGATGAGATTGATCCTGAGGTATCGGATGTACTAGACGCCATCATGGAAGTATCCAATCGCGCGACCCCAATGACCAATGTATGAAACTCAGCCAAACGAATAGCCGAAACGGCGCGATAGCCTGAATCAAGGAGACGCGAAAACGAGAGCAGAATCAGTGAGATTATAAATACTCAGAAGGTTCAAATTCACTGGCAGCTTGATGTCATTCGGTTTTCAGTCGAAGCTGCCATCAAGATAGGGAAATAATCCCGATAAGTAGACACTTAAAACTAGAGAATGACGCACATTACATCTTCCTGTTTTCTCGCTTTACCGTTTTCGGTCTGTTAGGGTGTACCTATGTTAAATGTTCAAGATCTATCATTCTCATACGGAGAAGTCCAAGTATTGCGCGGGCTTGACGTGCACGTGCCCGCGGAGACAATCGTCTCCGTGATGGGTAGGAACGGCGTGGGCAAAACTACGCTGATGAACACTATCGTCGGGCTGCTCAAGCCGTCGAGCGGCTCAATTCGAATTGGAGACCGTGAACTCGTGAACGTTTCAACGCATCGCCGTATTCGCGCCGGGTTGGCATACGTGCCGCAAGGGCGAATGATTTTTCCCAAACTCACCGTCGAGGAAAATCTGAGGGTGGGACTTTCCGCAAGGGGTGACGGAAAAAAACAAATCCCCGAGGAGATATATGAACTCTTCCCGATTCTCAAAGAGATGGGGAAGCGCATGGGCGGCGATCTCTCCGGCGGCCAACAACAGCAACTCGCTATCGGGCGTGCACTGGTTACCGATCCGAAGGTTCTCATACTCGACGAACCGACCGAGGGGATACAGCCGAACATCATTCAACAAATTGGATCAGTCCTCCGAAGACTGGTGGAAACCCAACGGATGACGATTCTCATCGTTGAACAGTATCTCGATTTTGTGCGGGAATTCTGCGAACAGTTTTACATTATGAATCGCGGCGAGATTGTCGCACACGGCGACACGGACGCCCTAAGCCAGAGCATGATTCAGGAGTATCTCAGCGTTTAAGATGTCGCTTATCAACTCCAGTGCCGGGCGGCATGGCGTACTTAAACTGGCATTCGCGCAGCGTAACGGGAGTACCGCGCTTGCGAAGAGTTACTTTCGAGCCCCGTTGCAGGTGATGAAGCCTCGTTATGACAAGTCGGGCTGCGTGTGTATCTACCTTCTGAGTCCCACGGGCGGTGTTGTGCAGGGCGACGACTACCAGATTGACGTGACACTTTCGCCGAACTCCCATGCCACGCTAACAACTCAAGCCGCAACGAAGGTTTATGCCATGCCACTTCAAGGCGCGGCGCAATCTCTCCGGGCTCGAATTGGCAAGAATGCGACTTTTGAATATCTTCCCGATCCGACAATTCTCTTTCGCGATGCGAACTTTAGTCAGCACTCCTCCTTCAATTTGGCGCAAGGGGCAATGTTGGCTTTGCAGGAGATTGTTATGCCGGGCAGATTGGCGCGGGGCGAAAAGTTGGCATTCACGCACTATCGGAGCCACCTTGAGGTATCGGACTCGGAAGGGATGTTGCTCTTTGACTCCTGCTTAATACAGCCCGAGTTTCAACCACACCTAACCTCTCACGGCGCGCTAGACGAGTATGCTTGTTGGGGGAGTTGGTTTCTCCTCGGCGATTTCGAGATGCCGCACTGGGATGCGCTCTGTGAGATTGCCGAACCATTGCTCAATCAGGTCGATAGATCGACCGGCGGACTGACACAACTGAATCGTAACGGTATCGCCATGCGGATGCTCGCTCACAACTCCAGCGAGATTCAGTCCGCTTTTCAAACAGTTTGGAACTGGTTAAAGCAAGAACACTTGGGCTTGGAAGCCATTGATTTGCGAAAGTATTGATTGTGGAGGAAATGGTTCGTGAATCTCACACCGCGTGAGCAAGAGAAATTGATGATTTACGTCGCCGCTCAACTTGCCAAGGATAGACGGGCTCGCGGATTGAAGCTCAACTATCCGGAAGCGGTCGCAATCATAACCGCCGAAATATTGGAGGGCATTCGAGACGGAAAATCGGTAGCGGAATTGATGCAATACGGCACGACGCTTCTGAACAGAGGCGATGTAATGGAAGGCGTCCCGGAGATGCTCCACGAGGTGCAAGTTGAAGGGACGTTCCCTGATGGTACGAAGCTTGTTACTGTTCACAATCCCATTCGTTAGAAGCGGGGGCTTATACCATTTCTCAAGAATGCAGGTGCGTGGATTGTATGATTGAGTAAAGAGACTTACGTAGAGCGGAGTACGGGGAGCTGGCCCGCGCAAAGTAGGCGGGGCAAGATGCCCCGCCTACGGAGATAGTGAACGGTATAATTGAGTCATCATATACACTATTATTCAAGCGGAATGGCATTACAAGAAAACTAGAGATGATACCCGGGGAATACATACTTGCAAAAGAAAATATCACCGCCAACGCCGGGCGCGATAGTATCGAGCTAACCGTCGCCAACACAGGCGACAGACCGATACAGGTCGGATCGCACTTTCACTTTTTTGAGGTCAACGCGGCACTTCGATTCGATCGGGAAAAGGCTTTTGGTATGAGATTAAACATCCCGTCCGGGGTTGCTGTTCGCTTTGAGCCGGGCGACGAAAAGACGGTCACGCTTACGGAAATAGCCGGCAGGCGGATTGTGCACGGTTTGAACAATAAAACGAACAGACCAATAGACAGAGCGTAAAGAAAGACCAATGCCTCTCGACATTCCACGATCCACATACACGGACATATACGGACCAACTATCGGAGACAAGGTTCGCCTTGCGGATACTGATCTATTTATCGAGGTCGAAAAAGACCATACCGTCTACGGCGACGAGTCGAAGTTCGGAGGCGGCAAGACACTGCGCGATGGTATGGGTCAGATGCCAGGGGCTGCAAGAAAAGACGGCGTCCTAGATCTTGTACTCACCAACGCGTTAATCCTGGACCATTGGGGAATTGTCAAGGCGGACATTGGGGTACGTGACGGCAAAATAGTCGGGATTGGCAAATCTGGAAATCCAAACATCATGGAGGGTGTGTTCGATGACATGGTGGTCGGGGCTGGTACCGAGGTTATAGCCGCCGAAGGGATGGTTGTGACCCCCGGAGGACTGGACGTCCATATCCACTTTATCTGCCCTCAGCAGATTGACGAAGCGCTCTCATCGGGGATTACGACCATGATTGGTGGAGGTACGGGTCCAGCCACGGGCACAAACGCTACTACCTGCACACCCGGAGCATGGAACATCGCGCGAATGCTTGAAGCCGCCGAGGGATTCCCAATTAACCTCGGTTTTCTGGGCAAGGGAAACTCCTCCCTTCCCGAGTCGCTCGATGAACAGATTGAAGCAGGAGCGTTGGGACTCAAGCTCCACGAAGATTGGGGAACCACGCCCGCGGCGATTGATTGCTGTCTATCCGTCGCCGATAGATACGATGTGCAGGTCGCTATCCATACGGACACACTGAACGAGGCGGGATTCGTCGAAGATTCGATTGCCGCCTTCAAGGGGCGCACGATTCATACCTACCACACCGAGGGTGCCGGCGGCGGACATGCGCCGGACATTATCAAGGTGTGCGGTCAGAGCAATGTGCTACCCTCCTCGACCAATCCCACGCGCCCCTTCACGGTCAACACTATTGACGAGCACCTTGACATGTTGATGGTTTGCCACCACCTCGACGCCTCCATTCCCGAAGACCTCGCCTTTGCCGAATCACGAATTCGCCCGGAGACTATCGCCGCCGAAGACATTCTGCACGACCTCGGCGCGTTTAGCATGATGGCGTCCGATTCGCAGGCGATGGGACGTGTCGGCGAAGTCATACTCCGCACATGGCAGACTGCTCATAAGATGAAAGTCCAGCGGGGGCGCCTCCCCGACGAAACGGGCGAAAACGACAACGTCCGCGCAAAACGGTATATTGCCAAATACGCAATAAACCCGGCAATCACACACGGCATCAGTGAGCACGTTGGGTCAATAGAAGTAGGAAAACTGGCAGACTTGGTGGTCTGGGATCCTGCGTTTTTCGGCGTCAAACCGCAGCTCGTGCTAAAGGGCGGCTTCCTTGTCTGGGCTGCCATGGGGGATGCCAACGCTTCAATTCCGACTCCGCAGCCGGTTCTTGGACGCCCGATGTTCGGTGCGTTTGGGCGTGTGCCGTATTCGGCTTCCTACACCTTTTTGTCGCGGGCGGGGGTCGAAAGAAAAGTTGGTGAACGGCTCGAATTGCAAAAGCCGACCATCCCCGTGAAAAATTGCCGTGAGCTGGACAAGTCGGGGATGGTTAACAACACTTATCTTCCCAATGTTGAGGTCAACCCCGAGACCTACGAAGTCCGCGCCGACGGCGAACTCCTCACCTGCGAACCCGCCGAAATCCTGCCCATGGCGCAGCGTTATTTTTTGTTTTAAGGTATTTCCTGCCAGAATATTCAGTCGCTTGATTCCACGTATCCCTTGATTTCCACATTACAATTCCATTATAATTCGTCGTGCGCTCCATCTATCAAATCTCACTTTATTTGACTGGTCAAGGACTTGATGGACAATCAGATTCGACACTACAAAGACAAATTAAATCACGAAACAGACTCGTGGGACCTCAATGAAGCCATCCAAAATGGCGAGAACATCATCGCTGTCGACGCTCGCTCGGCTGAAGCATTCGCTGAAGAACATATTCCGGGGGCTATGAGTTTGCCGCATCGGACGATGAACTCCGAAACTACATCTCATTTGGATCGAGAATCCCTCTATGTGACATACTGCGACGGCATTGGCTGCAATGCCTCAACGAAAGGTGCGCTCAAAATGGCACAGCTAGGATTTCGGGTGAAGGAACTCATGGGCGGCTTGGATTGGTGGAAGCGCGACGGCCATCCTACGCAAAAATCTGAAGAAGGTCGTTCAGATTCACTACCAAATTCCTGTAGTTGTTGTTAAGTCGGTGTCCCTACAGTGAAATGCGATTGCGAATTTTTGGCTGCCGATGGGTTAACTCCTCGCGGACTGGACGTACGATTGTTATCGGCAGAGGCACGATTGGACTCGCATTTATCCGTATTGCGGCGTTCCCATCCCAGCGGTTCGGACTGAGAATCTGACGTATGGAATGCTCACCTTGGGTTGCCAAATGAATTGGACACCAGTATGGAGGACCTGTCCATGCAGTACGACGAGAACTCACCATTCTACAAACTGCTTGCTACGAAATATAAAGAGGAAGAGGAAGGCCTTGGGATTGCCATTCTCGAATCTCATCCGGAACTTGCAAAATTAGAGTGGCCCGGTCCAGATAAAGAGGGACAACCATTTATCACAGGAAGCACCGCGCTGCATTACGCCGCCAATGACGGAAAGGATCGGCTTGTCCTTAAACTTCTCGAACATGGCGCTGACATCAATGCCAACAATGCAAATTGGTATCGTTCCGTGCTTTCTTGGGCAGCGAATAATGCGCGAATATCAACAATTCGCCTGCTTCTTGAGAAAGGTGCCGCCCCCGGTTCTCTGGATGCTGTACATGCCGCCGCATATGGCGGGTCGGCGTGCGGTGAAGGCGAAGAGGAAGAGTACGCCGAGTCGCTCAGAATCCTGATTGAAGCGGGTGCCGATATCAACGATCGAAGGCATTATCTCAATCAAACACCACTTGGAATCGCGTTGAAAAGCGGCAACAAGGGGGTAATCGAGTATCTGTCTGGAATTGGCGCCGCCGAGGAATAGACCTAGCTTAGCCTGAAACGCCAACCCTAATTTAAACCACAAATAAACAAAATCACGATAAGGAAAATCCACTCATGAACAACGCCAAAGCGCTCATACCACTTGGTTTTCTGCTCGCACTCGGTCTCGTGATCTCGACATACCTCGTTACAAACGTGGTGCGAGATATACTCATGGCTAACCAGATTATCAAGGTACGGGGATACGCCGAAATTCCCGTCGAGTCGGATTTGGCGAATTGGAAAATCACCGTAAAAGCGAAAGACCGTAATGTGGCGTATGCATATCCGGTTTTAGCTTCACATCGCGAAGAAGTGTTAACTTTTCTAGAAGAAAACGGTGTTAAATCGGATGAGATCAGAATCAATCCGGTCCAAGTGCGGGAACGCAAAAAGCGCTCGGATAAGGGTCACGAAACAAGCGAAATAGAGGCATTCCAGCTTTCACAAGAAATTACGGTCAAATCGAAAGACGTGCACAACATTTCAACGATGTCGACGTCGATAGCCGATCTTCTCGGACGCGGAGTAAACTTAAAGACGGAACTTCCCAGATACTACTATACCGGAGTCAACGAATTGAAGAGCACGCTACTCGTTGAGGCGACTAAGGATGCGCGCATGCGAGCAAAGACGTTGGCTGAAGGCAGTGACGCGAATCTAGGACCACTCCGTGCTGCGCGTCAAGGCAAATTCAGTGTTCGGTCCTCGGACGCAAGCAGTATTTCGGAGGAAGCCGATGATGATGTTACGTCTATTCCGAAGAAAATCACCGCCGTCGTAACCTTCGATTATATCATGCGATGAAGGTCTGACTCCCGTCCGCCACAACGGAATCAAACAAGTCTTGTTACTCAGAAACTTCAGTCCGTTGTCTCCCACGGCATCTGAATTCTGATCCTCAAATCAGCCGAAATGAGTGAAAAAGAGGTTTCAATATATACCGACGGCGCCTGCTTGGGTAATCCCGGCAGGGGCGGATACGGCGTTGTGCTTTGCTACAACGGCAACCGGAAGCAGTTGTCCGGAGGATTCCGCCTTACCACAAACAACCGGATGGAAATTATGGCAGCCATCGTCGGATTAGAGGCGTTAAAAACCCGTTGTACAGTACATCTTTACACCGATTCCAGATACTTGGCCGATGCCATGACAAAGGGATGGGCACAGCGCTGGAAGACGAATGAGTGGCGGCGAAACAAGAAAGAAAAAGCCGTAAATCCGGACCTATGGTCGAAACTACTGAACTTGTGTGAACAGCATACAGTCAAATTCTGCTGGATTAAGGGGCATGCAGGTCACGAATGGAACGAAATCTGTGACACACTGTCAAAGGAAGCCGCAAGCGCGAACAACCTCCCCGAGGACGATGGATATATCTCAAATAAGGGGAATCCTCCTTAGAGGAATCCAAACAAACTCGGCACGATGTGCTTGATCCACATCTCTTGACCTAGCATCAATGAAATCGAAACTGAAGGTTTTCAGCGGGAGGAGCGCACCATGCTTATGTTCGATTTTCTGAGAACTATGAACCCAGACCTCAATCCGGTAGAAGCCAAACTGCACCTCGCAACTTGGAATGGAGTGGAACAGCCAATTGATGTCTATCTTGCCGGCAACTTCAGCGACTGGCAACGTTGGCAAAATGCCAAGAATTTTGAGCGTGGGTTTGTAATCTCCCTGATTGACATACCACACCAAAAAGACAAAGGGCTCTTCGCGGGTGTGGATGGCACAAATGGTTCAGAGCGGAAGTGGTCTGAGGAATACAAAAAGCACTATAACTGGTATGAATTAACCGAAGAACAAACATATGAAGAAATGAACGGACGGCTCGTCGTCACGTTCGCCAGACCGGGGCGGGCTTCCTACCTACTCGCCGAGAAGTGGTGCGATCGGATTCTACTCAGCGAAATATATGCTGAAAAGCAATCCATCGGTGAATTTCCGGGCTTCAAAGCCGTTAACCTCACAAAGGCGCAACTCGATCTTATCGTGCAAAAATCGCCTGAATCGTGGTACACCGCACTCTCAAATGTGGCAGGGGTATATCTGATTTCCGATACCGTAACCGGAAAGTTTTACGTCGGCAGCGCTTACGGTGAAGGCGGAATCTGGCACCGCTGGTCGCAATATGCGGATAATGAGCACGGGGAAAACGTTGAACTTATAAAACTGCTTGCCGATGAGGGAGGAAAATATGCCGAGAACTTTCGCTATTCCATCCTCGAGATATCGGATCTACATGACACCCAAGACAATATTCTTCAGCGAGAATCCCACTGGAAGGACATTTTAATGTCTCGCATCTACGGGTTAAACGCAAATTAGGCGCCAAAAAAACGATGGGACCGAGCGCTGCACGATTTCGCTCCGGTTGCATTCGAATCTTACCTTTTCATCAGGGCACACATTCTCATGATTGAAAGAAGAGCAAGTTTCGTAGTCTTTGAAAGCGCCAACGGTGATCAACCGAGCGGACAACGAAGGCGAAAGTAAATCCCGTGCGTGAGAGATTTTACAGGTAGCACAATATCAGAAGCCGCCGCCGACTTTTTGAATGGTCAACCAAGTGTTGTGCCGCTTAAATGTACAAAGCCGAATTTAAGTAGGAGTATTTATCAGTGGGCTGTATGTTCTCCTGATGCGGAGAGAAAATGAAGAACGTGGAAAAAGAGATACCATTAAACAAAATTGACGACTATCGCTGGCGCATCCCAAAAAGCTATCAAAAAGGAATGCGCGTTGATGGGATAGTCTACGCTAACGAAAAACTCCTCCGGCACGCCAAGAGCGACGAGGCGCTGCAACAGGTCGCCAACGTTGCGCATCTGCCCGGAATCGTCGGGCACTCGTTGGCTATGCCGGATTTGCATTGGGGCTACGGTTTTGTAATCGGCGGCGTTGCTGCAACAGATCCGCATGCGGATGGTGTTGTGTCCCCCGGAGGCATCGGGTACGACCTTAATTGTGGAGTGCGCCTGATTCGCACGAACATAAAGGCTTCCCGATTGAAAGGCAGAACTCGAAACCTCGTAGACAAGCTTTTTGAGAACATCCCGTGCGGCGTCGGATCCAGTGGAAAGATTCGCCTCTCGATTCGAGAAGAACAAGAGATGCTTGAGAAGGGTTCACGTTGGGCGATCGAGCGGGAGTACGGTTTGCCGGAAGATTTGGGATTCACGGAAGCGAACGGACGTCTCGAATCTGCAGATGCGACCGCCGCGAGCAAACGCGCGTTGGAACGCGGAAAGAACCAGCTTGGCACACTCGGCTCGGGGAATCACTTTCTGGAAATGCAGGTAGTAGACCGTATCCTTTATCGGGAGGCGGCGGATGCCATGGGCTTAACCGAAGGACAGGTTTGTGTGATGATCCATACCGGATCTCGAGGCTTTGGCTATCAGGTGTGCGATGAGCATGTGAAGACCTGGGTTAAGGTCGCACAAAAGTACGGCATTGACCTTCCGGACCGCCAATTGGCGGCTGCGCCGATAAACTCGCCTGAGGGACAGGATTATCTCGCCGCCATGGCGTGCGGGGCAAACTATGCGTGGAATAACCGGCAGTGTATCACCCACTGGGTGCGGCAGGTGTTCATGGATTTCTTCGATACGAGCCTTGACGAACTAGGATTGGAATTGGTGTACGATGTGGCGCATAATATCGGCAAGTTTGAGAAACACCGGATTGGCGGAGTAGAGCGGGAGCTGTTTGTGCATCGAAAGGGAGCAACCCGCGCCTTTCCGGCGGGACACCCAGAAATTCCCGAGAAGTACGAAAAGATTGGCCAACCTGTTCTGATTCCCGGCGACATGGGAACGGCGTCCTATGTACTCGTAGGAAGTCCGGCGGCGATGGAACAAACCTGGGGCACAACATGCCATGGAGCGGGAAGGATGCTGTCTCGTCGAAAAGCTATTGAAGCGACAAAGGGGCGGGCAATTGATAAGGACCTTGAAAAACAGGGCATCTTTGTGCGTGCCGAAGGTCGTCGAACCCTGCACGAGGAGGTACCGGAAGCTTACAAAGATGTCGACGAAGTTGTCAAAGTGGTTGATGCAGCCGGGCTTTCAAGGAGGGTTGCTCGGTTGCGGCCTATTGGCGTGATCAAAGGGTGATCAATCGACTACGTTTTGTATAGGTGCGTTACGAAACTCTGATACCCGTTGTACATGTCCGTCGGTCGGCGTTCGCCTGTGCCAATCATTCGTTCCATTGCTTGCGACCAACGAGGATGCGGAACAGTCGGATTCACATTCGCCCAGAAGTCGTATTCTCGCGGCGCCAGCGTGTTCCAAAAAGTGCGGGGTTTGCGATTGGTGAATTCGATACTGACAATCGACTTGATGCTCTTGAAACCGTATTTCCACGGTACAATTAAGCGAATCGGTGCGCCGTGTTGTTTTGGAAGAACGTGACCGTAAATGCCTGTAACAAGCAAGGTAAGGTCATTCATCGCTTCCTCAATGGTCAACCCCTCGAAATAGGGCCACGGTAGCCGTCCTTGCTTCTGTTGAGGGGCTTCGTTCGGACGAAGGAACGTCAGCATTTTCACATATTTCGCGGAAGACTTCGGCTTCACGAGATCGACCAGTTCCTTCATGGGAAAACCGATCCACGGCACCACCATCGCCCACGCTTCGACGCACCGGAATCGATAAGTTCGTTCTTCAAGGGGCATTTTCTTGACGAGGTCGTCGAGATCAACTGTCATCGGATTTTCTACCAACCCGCCGATTTCGATTTCCCACGGTCGCGTCTTAAACTTATCCACCAGTTTCCATACACGGTCCTTGGTGGTCGTAAATTCATAAAAATTGTTGTAGGATGCGGCGACAACCTCATCGGTCAATTCCCCGTCCACCACAAAGTTTTGATTGGGAGGTGCGTTAATTTTCTGTGCTTGCGCCTCCTTGAGTTGCTCCTGCACACCCTTTCCCTTTGCCCAAGCACAACCATTCATTAGAGTCAGTGCGCCAGCCCCCGCCAAGCCCATATTCTTTATAAACTTGCGCCGGCTTACATAATCCGATTCCGGTGTCACCTGGTTCTCGGGAATCTCCCATCCTCTGGGAATCTTAATCAGCATACGTGCATCCAACCTTTCCTATAATGACGTGAGACAATCCAAAGCATTCTGTCCGGTTCCAATGTTTTCGCACACGTCTACACACGCTTGACGTAAGAATGTTCCTAGAGTCGATTCGGTTTCACGATTGACCTTCGTTCATCCGTCGATTCTATAAATGACCTTTGGTAGTCGGAATTTAGCATGCGGATAACTCCGATATAGGGTCATGAGATTTGTTTGACAGAGCACCATTAACAAGGTACTATTTTCGGCTGATATCAATACTATGTTCTAATGACATGATAACATCTGTCAACAGCAAAGGAGTAACCTATGAGAGAACGCCTGCCGGCACTTATAACTTTGGTTCTATTGGTTTCTGTCTATACGGTAAACGGTTCCGCGAGCACACCTGTCATTGGAGGTACGCTAATTTTCGGTCGTGGCGGGGATTCTGTGGGGTTGGACCCGGCGCATGAAGAAGATGGCGAATCCTTCAAAGTGTGCGAAAACATCTACGACACATTGGTACAATATCAGGACGAAAGTACAGAGGTTGAGCCCGCTCTAGCCGAATCGTGGGAATCGTCGGAAGATGCTCTGACGTGGACATTTCACCTGCGAAAAGGCGTGGAGTTTCACGACGGTACGGATTTCAATGCGGATGCGGTGTTGTTCTCATTGAACCGTCAACATGACCCGAATCACCCCTTCCACAACGTCGGCGGCAGGCCCATATACTGGCCGTACACCGGGCTGGCGAAAATCGTAGAGAAGATTGTCGCCTTAGACGACTATACTGTTCAGATAACTCTCAACCAGCCCTACGCGCCCTTCATCGCCACGTTAGCCATGGGGCCGTTCGCCATTGTCAGCCCGACCGCGGTAAAGAAATGGGGCGAGGATTACACGAATCACCCTGTTGGAACAGGTGCTTTCAAGTTCGTGCGCTGGGATCGGGGAGATAAAGTCGTTCTTGAAGTGAATGAAGACTACTGGGGCGGGCGCCCCCATCTGGACCGCATCATTTTCCGATCAATTCCCGATAATTCTGTGCGGCTCATCGAATTGCAGAACGGCAGCATCCATATAATGGAGTTCCCCAATTCTGATGATCTCCCCCAGATCCGTCAGGATCCGAACCTCAACGTCGTTGAGGGACCCGGTATGAATGTGGGTTACCTCGCGTTTAATATGGATAAGAAGCCGCTGGATAACCTAAATGTCCGTTTGGCAATTAACCACGCCATAAACAAACCTGCAATTGTCGAGCATCTCTATCAGGGGATGGGAATACCCGCCAAGAATCCCATTCCACCGACGATGTGGAGCTATGATGACGGGATTGAGGATTACGCTTACGATCCAGAGAGGGCTAAGCAACTGTTGGTGGAAGCTGGTTATCCGGACGGCTTTACGACAACCTTGTGGGCGTTGCCGGTGCCGAGACCCTATATCCCCGACGGTCGAGCACTGGCGGAAGTGATGCAGTCCGACCTGCGGCGTGTCGGGATTGAAACGAAGATTGTGACCTTCGACTGGGGTACCTACCTCGAAAAAACGAAATACGGCGAGCACGACATCGCCATGCTGGGATGGTCGGCAGATCTGGGCGATCCTGACAACTTCTTTTACTACCTCTTGAGCAAATCCGCAGCCAAAAAACCGGCGGGCAACATCTCTTTCTATCGAAGCGACGCCATGCAGGAGGTCCTCGATCAGGCGAGATCAATCACCGACCGCGACAAACGAGTCCAACTCTACAAAAGAGCGCAGGAAATCTTCCACAACGATGTACCGTGGGTCCCAATCGCGCATTCAAAGAAAGCGGTCATTACTAACAAGCGAGTGAAAAATCTGAAGTTACATCCGACGCTGTGGCGGTACTTCAAGCAGATTTGGCTTGAATGAGGTGGCAGTTGCGGGTATGACGTTCGCAGAAATCTTCCTTACAGTGAGCTATGAGAAGATTCGATTGTCGGCCAAAAGTTCCTATGGTTTATGATTTCCGAGTTTGTGTTTATGTTCAGAGATGTAATCAAGGCCTAGCTTGGTTATGAAGTAATTTGTCTCGCCCAAGACTACGCGACCTTTTGTAGTGTGACGTGGTTTTTGTGCGATGTATGCTTTACTCAATAACCACTGCCAAGCTTCCATTAGTGCAAATAAAATCTCGTCATATTCAGAATCAGACCGAGATCGGCGTCCTGTATACCTATCCGTTTTTCCGTTATCTATAGCCTCAATCAAATTCTCAAGATCGACAATGCTAAAAGGATATATATCAGATTTATCCTCTAAGCACAGCAGGAAATACTGCGCTAACTCGTCTGCCATAATCGTTTTCGCATTTTCAATAGAAATCAAATCGAATAACTTACTTAGTGGATTCATCTTAAAATCACCTATGTTTAATTTGGTCTCGACTACTTACATCAGTCTTTTGATTCTAATTTATCAAGTCTGGACTTTATATCCTCAAATAACTCTGTTACTCTCTTCGACTCACTATCAAAATCGGATCGTAAACCTTCTGAAGTTCTATTAAGAGTCATATAAGCCAACTCAATCCTATTGAAAGCATCTTTAAGATCTCTGCGGGATTCTGTATGCTCAGCCTTTAAATCAGTGATACGCGCATTAACTCCGTCTATTAGCTTGTTGGACATGGTTACAATTATAACCAAGAACGCTACAATGACAACAGGTGAAATCACTACCGCCACGAAAATCAGATTATTGTCCATCCCACTTCCCTTTACGTTTTTGGTCGCCACCCTTATTAATTCCGATAGTCTACCATAGGAGTGACACTCTGTCAATTCCAACCATCTGAGTCGTCATTGGCCTATTCTGGTAAAACCGGTTACATGTATGCAAAGGAGTAACAGATAATATAGAAATTTTGTGTTTGCTGAACAGAAGTATACTATTATTCAGAGGATTGCCAATTTACACAGTGTAGGTACCCATTCAGGAGATCGCTCAAAGTTGTGATTAACCTATGGCGATTGTCCCTCAAGCACGGGGTTAATGATTGTGACCTCTACAGATAGAATGCCTATGACTCACCCCTCAGTTGCGCCGATATCTCCGGAAACTCGCTCTCGTTGAACACCAACCGAAATACGCCTTTTAGCGCAGACCCTTCCCGCACCTTCAGCGTACCGACGTTGTTAAATGCGCCTTGAAGCGTCTCTAATACCTTTCGCTTGTACTCGGTGTCGGCGTTGCCGCCAAGATGTTCGCCCTTGGTGTCAACAATCAACACGCGCTTATCATCCATGTCCCCGGTCGTCATCGCAACGAAGTCAGGGAAAATGCGTCCCCGTTTCCAGCCTCGCAGATAATACTTTTCTTGTTGGCGCACCGCCACGCGATGCCACCATCTCAACGCTCTCTCTTCATCAAGATAGCAGGCAAACCTTTTTTCCAACTCACTGTCAAACTCCCGATCGAATACCGGTTCAAACAGAGTTAGCTGCACAGGCTTATAATCTCTCAACAGCGGTTTGTCATCGGGACCAACCTGTATGACGTAGTCACGCACCATGCAGTAATTCGGTTGTCCTGTTTCCAAATCGAAACGGATTTCACCCCGATCCAGCTTTTGACGAAAAACCGCCTCCGCCTGCGATTCCACATCCTCCTTTACATGATTTCGCAACACGTGTGCTAAATAAGCGCGGCGGTCGTAGATGTCTTCCTCGTTTTCTCCTTCCTGTTTAAGACGCTCAATCAGTTGCTGCACGATACGAGCCGCGTGCCACGGATTTGGAACAGTGTCGGACAGATGGCGCGCAAAGTTGGATATTTTAACCGTCTTATCGACCGGTAAATCTTGATCGGCGTGATAGATGGGCGGTCCCTCATCCAAATCAACTGTTGCCGATTGCCATTTAACGCCCTGAGGTGCGGACGCACGCGGGTCAGGCGGCTCAATAGCGGGCCAATCAACATGCGGCAGGATGTGACGCTGATAATCAAGATCAATCCAATCCTCACCATTTTTGTGGAGCACCAACGGCAAGAAGATTTCTTTTCCCTGAAATTTAGCACGTCGTTCCACGGTGTGCGGTCTCACCTCACCCGCTTCCGAGGTTCCCGATGCATTCATCACTTCGTCGCCCAAGCCTGTAAGCCCTTCCGCTTCTAACCCGTTTTTGACCTGTTGGACGACGGCGCCAACCTCAACGTTATTGCAGTAAACATAACACTGATCCAGCGATTCCCTTCCGGTGAGTTGGGCGTGCGGTTGCCGCATTACCCGACCCACGAGTTGCGTTATCGCTCGTTGCGCTTGGGTATTATCCAACATCACCAACAAATAGGCGAACGGGCAGTCCCACCCCTCCATCAACGCCGATTTCGTGATTATCCATTTCACCTTCGAATATTCTGAGAGCAGGTCTTCTCTGCCAAGCTCATCATTTTCGGCTGATTTCACGCGAATGCTATCCGAGGGCACATTCAAGTTTTGTATGAGATATTCCCGAACATCCTCGGTATGGATATTCTCTCCGTCTCTCTGGTCTCTGCCTGTTCGCTCAACCCGAACAACGGCGATTGGGCGGATATAACGTCCCGTGTTGCTCTCTAGAGATTTGGCTTCATCATCGAGGCGATCTAACTCGTCCACTGCACGGCTTAGGGTCGAACTCCACTCCGCATTCGGAAATGATGTTACCTGCACCGGCAACTTAATCATCTCCTCTTTTCTGAGGTCGGGTCCCTCAATGTCAACCAGCAAATTGCTAATGCCTTGGTTAGGTGTCGCGGAGAGTTCGATAACCAAACGCGGGTCAAGGCGGTTAATGGACTGGGCAAATTCCTCCCTGTTTCTTGAGCCATACGCCTTATGCGCCTCGTCGAGAACCACCACAGGACGGGTTATCTTAAAAACATTAAACAAGCTCTGTTTGACAAGCCCGCCATCAGACTCCAAATCGGGATATTCGTTTAACAAACGTGCATCGCCGAGTGCAACATCAAGGTCAGGGAAAAAACTCGGATAACGCCCCGAGTCCCGGAACATTCGCAGAAACTCTTTGCCTTTCTGTCGGTTGGTTGCCGGCAACATCAGCAGCATGACGCACAAATAGTTGGAAATGTCATCTCGGTTGAACGGGTCGTCCTTTTCCAGCATTTTGACTCTGCCGGCGCTTGCGCGTTCCAAGGTTTGGCGGTAGGGGTGTTCCCGATTCCACAGCGCCGCTTTGGTTTGCGCGTAGATTGCCTTGGTCGGAACAACCCACAACGTTAGTCCGGTTTGCCGATCGAGGCGCTCCAGAGCGGACGCCGCAAGCAACGTTTTACCGCCGCCTGTCGGCACTTTGAAGCAGATATGTGGGATCGGACGATTCGCCTCATCGGTACGGTTGACGTACACGCCTGCACTAGCCACCGTGCCGCCATTCTCCGAGAGTTTCTTCCACGCCGAATTGGGATAGTTTAGAAGCGCAGCGGGTATGTCAGCGCCAGTTTGTTTTACTGCTTCGGTCATCACTTCCGACTCATGCCGCGCCGCTTGGAGCATTTCCAACCAAGTAGTAAAGGCGTCAAGCGCGCGGCTCTGATACGTTTTTAATTCCATCGTGGTATCATTTCTTTCAAAGCATTGACACAGTTAGGAACTTGCTTGAAAAGTGCATCTGTAAGGTGCGCACTGCGCACCAGCCTCTAAAAGCCCCAGCGGGGCGGAAGGTGTATAGAAACGTCAAAACCCCGTGTACCAAATCCCCAGCTAGGCGAAAGGTACGTAGCCGATTGCAGTTAAAACATGAAAAAATTCCCTATAAATGACCAAAAATCGCTTTACTTCCAATCAGACAGCCTATCCCCGTGTCTCCATATCCTGAGCGGCAAACCTGCCTCTTGTTAATTCACCCAATCTTCCAAACGCAATCCCCGCCCGGCTATTCTTTGGAAATCGGAATCAGAAGTAACCAGAATCGCATCAAGCACTAGAGCAGTCGCAGCAATCCAAAGATCGCATTCATCCAACGGGGTTCCTTGTTGTTCCGTCGCAACTTTTATGTGTGCATAGGTTTCCTCAACATTTTCTGGCATTGGGTCGCACGGAACTACGGAAAACACCTCATTTGCCTTTTGCTGAAGATTGCGTCGTCTTCTTCCTTCAGGTAGCCGAAAAATCCCAAACAGTATTTCGCCCTTAGCGATAGGGCAAGTAAAAGGATAGTCTGTTTGCGGTAGAAACCGAAAATGCCGTTTGACTTGGGGCGAATCGTGCACGAGGAAACTCAAGGTCGATGTATCTAGCAGGTACTTATTCATTGATTGTCAGGTTCATCTGGTTCAAATGGTGAATCATATTTTACAGGCATCTTTCCCTCTTCAATCGACTGACGAAGTGCCTCCCCATCCTCATAGGTGAGATGAGGTGGTTTTTCCATCACCTTGATAATCTTTTGTGCTATCGGATTCTGTCCGGTTTTCGGCTCCGGTTTTTGCTCTGGTATGGCTTCTGTCCAACTGCGAAATTGCTGTAAAATCGTAGATGAAACTTTGAGTGCAATGGCTTGATGTGCGGCGAGAAGAATTTCGCCGATTTTCTTCTTGCCGGTCCCACGACCCATGCATGCTTGTTCTATCTTGGGCACGGTGATTCTAGGGATTTGCAACATCGCCGGCAATTTTATCCTTTCAAGCCATTGCGCTGAAAAAAGCTCTGCTAAATCCGTCACGACAAAATCTTCCCACGGTTGACGGACGAGAAAAACCGTAATGAGCGTGTGCGCGCGAAAGAGGTCTTCTGGACTTGATTCGACATTGTAAACAACCCTTAATGCTGCAACCAGTCGTTCTTTATACTTGCCGTCTTGTGTGCGCATCGTTGTTAGTGCGAGATTTCTATCTCCGAATAGGGTTGATTCAATCAGATCAAGAGCAATGAGCATATTGTCTTTTATCGGCAATTCTGACGAATTCTTACGCCATATCGCCAGAATGTCATGCATATCTCTGTTTGTTCGCAGTCGAACAAGAAGGGCTGATCCCAAAATAAAGATTATGTTCTCAACCGAAGCCAAATTGGGTAAATTGGCAATGGAAATAGAATTAACTCCAAGTTCTTCAATCCCTGTCCCGCTTTGACCACGATTCTGCATTGAGTCACTCGCATCTGCTAATTGCTGTATACGTTCTGGCAACTTATTAAAGGCTTTGTATCTAAAATCATATTGTATTTCTAGGAAAGCAAGAAGGGAACTTAATGCAGGATACGCATCTCGATCTGAAATTTGCACAGCATGATCCAAAGCTGTCGATCCATGCCCAAATCGGAATTCAACTTGTGCTAGATAGAACCAAGTGTATCCAATTGGGGCATCCGGCAGTGACATAATGGCTTCGTTTGTTTCAGGATCGCTGCAATAACCCGCCGGAAGTCCGTGCGGTTCTGAAGAATAAAATCCACTGTCGTGCATTGCAATCCGTTTTATCGTTTCCTCTAAACGCTTTTTTAGAGTAAAATACGGCACATTTCCTTTGTCTTGGGGGAGCAACTCAAATTCGTTCAATGCCAACTTCAATAACTTTATGCTCTCCAGCATATTGCCTGCCTTAAACTGCGCAAATCCCGCATCTGCCCGCAAGCCGATATGTTTTTCGGTGTTCTTAATCCCTTGGGCTCTTTTTGCTCCATCTTCAAGAAACGCCGCCGCTTTCTCCCATCTGTTCAACTGTGCGGCACAAACAGCGGCTCGACGATATCCTTCCAAAAATCCAGCGCCTATTTGTTCTGTCGGTGGGTTCCATTCGGGGAGAATGCGCTCGTAAATACTGAGTGCTTCTTCGTAAAGATCTTGACGTAAATACACAAAGGCTTGCTCTTCCTCTATCAAAGGAAACGATCCCACTCTAGCTAGAATATCGTGAAGAATTTCATGGGCGGCATCAGGGTCATGCAGGCATTCATCATGAATGATGGCTTTACCCCTTGCTGATGCCGCTGCGATATGAGGATAACCCCACTCAATTGTCTTTTCAATTACTTTGTCAAATACCTGCAAACATCCTGTCCAAAGCGGATTTTCACAATCCGCTTCCGATCCCAAGACACCATCTATCAGAACTCGAGAATGAATGGTATCGTCCTCAAAATCAGCTAATAGTAAAGTCCGAATTTCCGGCTGAAGTTCATCCAATGCATCAATAAGGTCGCTGAGAAACGGAGCGTAAATAGGACGACGCGCATAGATAAAGCCAAATAAGGTACTGAAAAAGTTGGATTTGTCAGTATTATATCCTTGTAATTGTCCTAAAGAATCTTCACATATTTCTTTAATCTCTTTATGATTGTATGCGATATCAACAACTTCTTTAAGATAGCCTATCATCTGCTTGGCCGGAAGTGACACTTGATAATAAATCAAGGACTTTGTGGCTAGCATTAGGCGATTCAGCAGATATGACTGATCTGATTCGCGTGGTTTGGTTTCTTTATCCCAAATTTCGAGGATTTTCGGTGCCGACTCTGGTTCCACCTCAACCGCAATACGATATTGCAGTGAGCGAAACAGACGATTTACAAAGGCATCTCCAGGAAACAATTCTTCGGGGGGATCGATTTTAACGTGTATCAGCATTGAGAATTCTTGGCTGATTTTTTCCCAGTCGTTCTCTGGAGCGGTCATCAATGCGTTAATGACAGCAACAAAAGCCTCCTTGTTCTGTCCTCCTATACTATGTATGATTACAGCCCACGCTTCTGTTGAGGTCGCATTATCCGTTGCATTGAGAATCGCATTAGCAACCTGAGCGTGAAGTTGCTTTATCTTTCCCTCGGGCCAAACTTCCTGGGCCGCATTCCTCAATAAAGGTGAGATTGTGTAATAGGATTCATCGACTCGATCAATCCAAGGACCAACTAGTTGATCGAAAATGTCTCCTGGATGAGATATAGGTTCCGGGATCTCCCCAATGTCGAGCGCATAATCTCTCCTGAAAGTAAGAATTAGGCTAAGCCTATAAAGGAATTCCCGATGGCCGGTTGGCAATTCTGTGAGAAACTGTCGCGCGGCTTCTCGTTCTTCTACCACGTTCCTCGGTGCTTTTAAGATGCCTTCAATTGTATCTGGCTGCCTCCAGCCCGTCTCTCGTAATCGATCGAGTTGAGCGTGTACAAGCCTCGGATGTCCACTTGTATGCAATTGTATCAATTGTGTCCAATTCTTTGCGTCATCAGCGGGGCACCCCAATTGTCTTGCAAATTGCTCAATTTCAGATAAGGTAAAGTCGGGAACACGGACGACGATGGATGGTGAGACATCAAGTTGGCGGATAAGGCTATTAGGTGGCTTATGCTGGCTTGTAATCAGCAGTTTCGTGCCACGTTCCAGTGTCCTATAGAACAAAACTCCTAAGTCTTCTTGGTACTTATGCAACTCTTGAGGTTGTACGTTCAGGTCGTCTAAAACAATGTTGATTTGTTCAGATTGATTACTGACTTCAACTGCAAGTTGCTGTAAAAGTTGGCCAATCTGAGATGAGTCTCTATCTGTGAAACTCAGCCAAAACCAGGAGCCCCCCATAGCATTAGCTGTCAATTTTGCAAGTGTTGTCTTTCCTCTCCCTGCTCCTCCATGAATGGCAACTAAGCCCTCTGATTGAAGTTTAGCTTGGATGCTTGTAAGTAGGTTTTCTCTTGGAGTAACATCGCGATAGAGTCGTGGAATCGTCTTTTGTACTGGAGATTGAATTGCAAATCTAAAATCGGCTGAGTCTGCAATGAGTGTTTCTGTGATATGATTAAGGAAAATCTTTAGCTGAATCGATTCATGTTGCGCACTATTCTGAATTGGAAGACTTATTCTTGTGTTTTCTGCAAATACATTTAAAAAGTGTTTTCGGGTTAATTTGCGATTTTCTTCCTGAGTGGCTATTGCTATTGTCAGAGCTTCTTTGAGAAGATGATCAACAACTTTCTCGGCATCGACCGGTGGAATACTGTATCGGTCACCATGGTGAACTAGAGTTGAACGTATGGATTGCACAACAAAACTGGCGGGTTTGCTGTCCGTTTCCCAAGAAATTGGTTCTATGAGCTTCTCATAAATTTCTTGCGGTTCCGCTTGTTTGAGGAAATCTTTTAATTCTTCGGATATCTTTCCTGCAGTTTGCAAAAAGGTGGAGATTTTTTTGATACTTTCTTCATCTCCCGAACAACGACTCCAAACTTGGAGCCCCGGGTTGCCTGTTCCAAATGGGTTTCCTTGTTCTACACCTATCTTGGAGCATGTGAGAAAACGGAATTTCACATTCCGGTCGGAATTGCTCGTCCGCAGTTCCCAATAGTGGTTGATAGCGTCATTCACGTCCTGAGATCTAAGTGTGATCAAGGCTTGTGTGGCTTTGACTTGCGTCACTGTAGCCTCGTTATCTGATACCCTGTCAAAGTCCTCTGCACCTTCCAAATAGAGAACCTCATTTTCAGTAAGGTCCAACCAAGCGTTTACACTATGCCAGATTTGATAGAGGTATCCCCTTAGCGAATTATGTGCTTGACGCTTGCGGTCTGCCTTTAAGCCTGGCTTTTTCCTTTTTCTCTTTGCCATTTCTTTCTCTAACACTGACGGACGATCAAATTAGAGGTGAATTGCACGGAACTCTGCTGTCATTCGATGCGTTCAGATTGATATTTTACCACATCATCAGTGGATTTTGCACATACAGAACCAGAGCGATTCTATATCCTTGTCTATCTCTCTTGCAAGGCGTGTGGCAGTTGGCAGAAGATTATTTTCATCCCTGTGAGGTCTCGCTGACTGATGTATTTCCCCGCCGCGTAAACAATCGCTTTTTTGTCGTTCCCGCAACTGGCATCCCGGATGTGTTCCGCCCGATCCAGGTTGAGCATCGCTTCTTTGCTCCGTAAATATTCGAGATTAGGTTCATAGAGCAGATAGTAATCCACTTCGTCGCCGCTGTGAAACAGGCCGTCATCGTTTTTCTGACCCAACTCACCGGCGTCATGTGTGGCTCCGGCCGTGGTGTACAGCAGATAGGCAGCGAGAGTTTCATAAGTCGGGAGCGTCTCCCCGGTGAGCATCCCCTCTATTTCGAGCGGTTTACCCAACGTGCAGTATGTGAACGAGCCGCCCAAGCCATCGCGCAGCGAATCGTTGCGGGCGTTGGGGACGCCATTGGTAACTCGGCGGACGCGCTCCGCGGTGATGGAATCTGCATAAGCCTCGCATTCAATGAGGATAAATTTCCGATTGCCTCCATCTTCTTTATTTAATGCGAGAACAGCATGGCCGGTGGTCCCACTGCCTGCAAAGGAGTCAAGCACGATGTCGTCTGTACCAACACCAGCAATACTTATGAGGTCACGTATGAAATATGGCGATTTTGGATAATCAAATGTTCTGGTATTGTCAAATATTTCTTTAACAATGGTAGTTGCTGTAGTAGCGGAATGCTTGGGTGAGTAAAACGTTGATTTAGGTTTCTTTGAAGGGACAACTCCAACCGGTGGGCGTTGTTTTTTGTGTAACGTCCAACCTGTTGATGAATTTACAGCTAGAATCTCTTCAGGATTTGCTGCAACTGTATCCCGACCCCAACGCCAAGTAACTTCTCGATTACCATCTGCGATTGGCCAAAGTTCTACCGATGTCTCAGTTTTGGGTTCGACTCCGACAACCCCATCTTCCTCTACATAGATGGGATAAAACAGATTAGGTCTTCTCTCTCTTGGGGCGTTTTCTCCGCTGTATTTCAGATTTGCCCCCTTTTTATACCATCCCACATCGTCTTCAAACCAATCATCGGCTTCGTCATCTTGCAAAGGTACTTCACGTAAAGTTGCTGCACCGGAATTCTTCTCATAAACTAGGACGCTTTCATGCGTAGTGGTGAATCCCCGATTATCCCTACTCCCCTTTAGATTAAGAACCGCTGCTAAACATGCAACAAATGTGTCGGATCCGAATATCTCATCCATCATCATTCGCAAATGGTGTTGTTCATGATCATCAATGGAGACAAAAATTACTCCATCATCAGAAAGTAGATCTCGTAGTAGATGTAAGCGCGGCCACATCATACACAACCATTTGTCGTGCCGTTCGAGGTCTTCGCCATCAACCGGGTTATTTTCAGCAAACCATGCCTTCATTAGCGGGCTATTCACACGGTCATTGTACACCCATGCTTGACTGCCTGTGTTGTAAGGTGGATCAATGTATATGCACTTGACTCGGTTCGCATAGCGAGGGAGCAGCGCTTTGAGGGCGTGCAGGTTGTCTCCGTGGATGATGAGATTATCGTCGACGTTAGACGAATTGCAGGAGAGGCTTACGTCAGGTTTGAGTGGCTTGTAAGGAACCGTGAGATGGTGGGCGTAAATATGTTGTTTTCCTTTGAATTCGAGTGTAGGCATATTCAAACTCCTTTTCCGGTGCTAAATGCCCATCCGTTTTATGCAAGTTTGTTTAAATCAATCGGCAGTTTTGCCTGTTTCATTTCTCTAGCTAATTCGAATTTCCAGCCATTGTTGTTGTCCATAGGCACATAAAGTACGCCGTGAATGTCTGAGGGTAGTTCTACTTTTTCTTTGTGGAGAACACACACTCTCTCACGTCCTAACGCACCCAAAAAATAGCCGAGTTCCAAGATAACGTTTTGACGTGCCCTAGGTTTGAGGTCATTGGTTTCGTCCTTTACGGCGCCAATGTCGTCGGGAGTCAGTAAAATTATCGCATAACCCGCCTCTCCAGCATGCGCTTCAAATTTCTCAATGATTGTTTGCCCTTCATTTGCCTTTTCATCAAGTATGATTGGATTTAAATCAAACGTCCTGACAAAATCCGCCATTGCGAGTTTGGCTGCCTCGTCATGCCCATGGACGACAAACACATCGTCGCCAAGATTACAAACCGGATTGTCTGAAACATTGTCGCTGCTTTGGGGGCGAAGGGTAGAATCCGAAAGCTCTTCAAATAGTTCCAGTCGTTCTAGTATTCCTTCCAAGCTGCTTATACTTTCTGACATATCTGATCGATACGTCGCATTATCTGGTAAAGAATCTCCAGAATCAATAATCTGCTCCATTTCGTGTACTGTAAGATCACCGTGATAAAAATGTATGTACCCCACGATGTGGCGGTTCTCGAATAACTTGGTCAGTAGATCTAAGTTGTATCTTGACCAATTATTGATGTCTCTACGCGCTTTGTCCGAATCCTCGTATGAGCCTATTTGGTCGTGAAGCCATCGTCCCTTCTCAAGTTGTCTCTCTATCTTCTTATTGGCTTCTTCTATACTTACAAGCAACTTTGGCAGGTTTTGCTCTTCCATAATCTTACCTCCATTTTTGCACTAACTCGACACAGGACAAATTAACGAGTAGTCTTAATTGAGCGTTTGAAATCATGAACATCTCTCCAGTTCAAATACCATAATATGCTCCCATTTGCGTTTTGCCCGATGCGTTGCTACACGCTTGGTGTGTCGGCTTTCCACGCCAAATCCAACGTTACTGATGACATTCTCCAAATTTTGGATGGCTTTGGGACCAGAGGCGTCCGCATACCCTAGTAGGATCCGTCCACCTGGATTCAGGTAATCAGGAATTTCGTCAAAGAACCGACGCACAATGTGCTGCCCGTCGTCGTGAATGGCGAGTTCTGCTCGATTCCGCGCCCGCGAGACCACCCAAGGGGCATTGAAAATAATCAAATCGAAACGATGATCTGCTCGAACCGGATCAAAAAGGTCCCCCGACGGCAATAACTGAATCATTCCCGCGTGGCGAGAGCAACGGCTCATGTTATATTTGGTCGTCGCAACCGCTTCTGGCAACAGATCCGACGCGAAAATCCTCACCTCCAAATCTTCCAATTCCTGCGCTGCCAATAGCGTCAAACACCCGCTCCCACAGCCTACCTCTAGCACTTCCGCCCGTTTAGGAAGATGCGACTTGATTGCCTGAAGCCCATCTTGAAAACACGCTATTGTCTCTTGCGAACGCGGCGCCAGCACATTCTCAAATGCGACCAATGAACTACCGAGTGCCGGTGTCGGATATTCTTGAGAGAGCGCCGTCTTGAGTTTCTGAACGGTAGCAATCGGTAGTAGGAATGGACATCCCTCGTTCGCGCCCGGGTTTTCCCCGATCAATTCAAGGAGATACGGGAGATTCGGAGGCGGATCGATATGCAAGCTGCCCGACTCATCAGCATAGCACATCAAGATCGCCGAGGCGCTTACGTTGCGGTTTGGACGTTTCTCGCGTGCGCTGAAATCTCGCCGGCGTTTGGGCTTTTCTGGTCGAGGCGCGAGTTCCTTTTTCTTGCGTTCCGCATAGTCCAGAACCTCTACAATCCGATCCCATCTTCCGGAGAGCACCGCCACCCCGCCGCGTCGAAGGTGGGTGAAGATACGGTCGAATCGCCCAAGATCACTGTCTGAAAAGTGCTTAAGGGAGGCATCGTCCGAGGCGAGTTCTCTGAATTGCGTGGGAACAAAGACCTCGCCTAGGTCGCTGAGTGGGTGAAAGGCGTGCATCGGATGGGGTGATGCTGAGTTGGTTTAAGGTTAGACGATTAACTTGCCTGAGAAACGACTGATACAGAAACCAAGTCTTCAAGAAAAACTCGGTTTCTTCTTACGATACTGAAACAATCTGTCCTGTCTTGACCGATTCGGCTTCCTTATAACAGAGCGACAGTGCATCTCGTGCGCCGACCGCCGATAACGCCGTCGGTTCGGAGCCGCTCTCTATTGCATCGACGGCGTACTGAATTTCACCGGTGAAGGCGTCTATGGGACCCGTTTCACCGAGATCGACCTGCTGCACCTCTCCCGCCTCTGTCAGCAGCGTCAGTGGCATCGAAGTCACAGCTTGGCCGCCGAGCGTGGCAAACTCATAAAGCAACGTGGCTTTCTCAAGATAAATCTCGAAGCCGTGCGTGAATGCGCGTCCGCTTTGGGACATCCCGCCCGAAGAACAGCTAATTGAGAGGTCTTTGTCACGATAGATATACTGCGTCGTCAGAGAGGTGACGAGATTTTCGGATACCAGCGTTCCTCTCGAGAATACGGCGTCCGGCACACCGCAGAGTAGTTGGATGAAGTGCGTGTCGTGGATGTGCAGGTCAATCCCTGGTCCGCCGCTCCTCTCCACTTCCTCTAAATCGTATGTCTCCACCGGCTTAGAGGTAATCCTCTTGAAATGCGCCCCAAGCAGTTGTCCGTAGTCCCCGCTCTCGACAACGTTTTTTGCGTAAGCGAACTCCGCGAAGAAGGGAAGCACATGCGCCACCATGAAGTTCCGCCCGCTCGCTTTCCCGACCTCGACCATCTCGGTGGCATCGTCGAGCCGGATCGAGATCGGTTTCTCGACGAGTACATGTTTTCCGGCTTCAAGCGCCGCGATACTGACCTCTCTGTGCAGTTGCACCGGAAGACAGATGTCTACCAAGTCGATGTCCGGATCGGCGAGAAGATCTTCAATTCGGTTGTATTTTTGAAGATGGGAGAGATCTTCGATACTGCCGCGGGGGCCAAAATTTCCTTGAATGGATGTCCAATCGCCGTCAAGTTTTTTCGGATCGCGTGTACAAATCGCGGTGACCTCGGCACCCGAAACCTTCCTGATGCCGTAATAATGAATCATCCCCATGAAGCCGATGCCAATAATTCCGATCCGTACCAAATCTCCTCCTAAGAATTCTCCGCCTGCGCCAACACCCTATCCACCATTTCCTCCCATCTGCCTTCAAACCGCTCGCCAAATTCGGCTTTGCCTCCCGTCGCGCGGGGACCCCGCAGCATGGGCCGAGTCGTTATGTCTTGTTTCGACTCTTCTACGCCGCCAAAATCGTTGTGAAGGAAATGGAGGGCAACGCCTGCCCGATCCGAATCGGAGAGATTGGACTTCGTACAGTGCGCCACACCGTAACAAAAGAACACAACCCCGCCCGCTTCCAATTCGACGGGGACGGCGCGGTCTTCAGGGGGATCGCATCGGATGTGATGATCACTAAGCGGATCTCGGTAGTGAGGGTAAGATTCTCGGTGACTGCCGGGAATCACGTGCAGACATCCGTTTTCAACGTTCGCGTCATGAATCGCAATCCACATCGCGGTGCCGCGCAACGGGTCGGAAATCTTAAAATAGGCGTTGTCCTGATGCCAGTTTGTACCGGTTCCCACCTTGTGCGGCTTCCAAAACGCTTGATCGATTGCCAGCGTGAAATCGTCCCCGATGAGTTGCTCCACGACGGATAGCACTTTCGGGTTGAATGCGAGCGCCTTGTACAGATCGCTTCGATTGTTCAGCGGAATCACCTGGAGGTTCTGCCGTTTTCCACGATCGTTTCGTGTCGTTCCATCTTCTTGAACGGCGCAGTTAATTCCCCTTCCGGTTTTCAATTCGACATCGTACATCCGCGCCAGTTCGAGTTGCAACGCCCGCACCTCCCGCGGCGTAAAAAATCCTTCAAACCAGATACATCCGTCGTTTCGGAATCGATTTAATTGTGCCGTGGACAGTTTCATTTTCCGAAGAAATAACTTACCCAGTAGGTGGAATCAAGCGACTAAATAAGGAAGGCGATGCGGTCCCTTGCCCGCCGTTTCGTAGCATTGGTGCGTGGCACACTCTGCAAGAAATATCCAAATAAAATCGGTTTCTTCAGATTTTCCTACGCATCCGGCCTCAGCGCTCCCGGTGCGATGATAGAATCAACCATGCCATGCAAAATCTTCTTGTCCGCTGGACACACCACGGCTTGAATACCGCCAAGCCGAATCTTGTCACCCGTTACAAAGTAGTACGGGCGGAGGAGGGGTCTTCCGGTCATCTCCAGCACTTCGTCTTCATCGAAATCGTAGTAGCTCATTCGGACACGCTTGGCTTTGTGAAATTTTTGGAGAACGTACGGAGTCCGCTCGAAGCTAATCAAGGCATTTTCCACCGCGGCTGTCCAATCCTCGGTAGAGAGGTCATGTCCGATTGCCACGCCTCGGCTCCCCCACGCCAGTTCCGAAAAGCCGGATGGCTTCAGAACCAGCTCGCGCTCGCGTTGAGTACCGGAAATAATTTGACGCCAATCCGTAACGGGCAGACCGCCAATCTCAATCTCCGGTATTATGGCATGCGGTGGAAGCGATTGAGGGTCCAGAAGCCATGTTTGGGGAATAACCTCGCGCAAGAAGGGATAGGTTTTTTTGCCAAGTTCTCTGCGCCAGAAGGGTTCCAGCATGGGGTGGCAAAATAGAGCAAACAGTGATTTTTCCTCAAGATAGGATTTCGGAGGGGGTGTCATCACAATCGTGCGCTTCTTTGCGGCGTAAAACATTAGTTCAACCTTCGGTATGTTCGGCAGGTCAAACAACTCAAAGAAGCGGTAGAGTACGTCGATGTGAACGTTTCCATGAAGGGATTCCAGATACAATCCTCCCTCTGTGAAAGTGATCTCGTGGGGCTTGACGGTATGTGCGTCTATGCAAGTCTCGCGCAAGATTGACGTGAACCATTCCATTTCGGACCGGTAATCTCCGGCTTCGTCTGAAACAACAATCGCCAACGTTGGGCATTCCCGCTTTGCGGCAAACCGAACCATATCCGCAAAGCCGAGCATCATTCCATTACTCCCACCCGTGACATTGTAGTCGATTTCTCCGTACTGAATCGCCAGATTTGCCGTGAATCCGATCCCGCCCGGGACAGAATCCAACTCCGTGATGACCATTCCTTCGTTTGCAGGTATAATGTCGGGGCGGATAACCTGGGGAAGTTGGCTCTTAAAACGGTTCATTCGCCCCTGTTGAATGACAGATTCCGGCTTTCCTTGGTCGAGGTAAGCTGCAATCCACGAGGGCTGAATGCCGCGCGCACTTTGTGAATAAAGCAGATTGCATGTTTGATAAAACCGCAATAGGTGGCTTCCGAGCGCTTCAAACCACTCCAACTCAGCATGAGAGATCCAGAACGGCTCCGGAGAAATTCGCCAAGCGGTATTGCTATCGGGGTGAGTATCTCTTCTTTCGCCGGTGAACAGCCCGCCCTCTGGCATTTGGCTGTTAATAAACAGGCATTTTTCTTTACTATCCAAACTGAGGCTCCTACAGAAAACCGGTAGACGGGGTTAACATAGAAAAGGGACTGTGTGAGGATTGTAGAACCCGCCAGATCGTGACAGAAAACAACCGTCGAATCCCAAAAACCACAATCCAATTTTGTCCACAGCGGCCGTATCACTATATCACTCGGCAAAGGCGGTGTCAACTTTATTTCCCCGCCAAGCTGCAATCGCGGGCAATCATCAAACATGAAAAATGTGTTAGAGATTACCCATGCGAAACTCTCTCATAGGATGTTAGAATATAGATTCGATGGCGATAAATCGGTTTGCACTTCTAGATCGGCACGCCAATCCATCAATTTCCAAGACTGACGCGGTTGAATGTTGAAATCATTCGGTTTGGCAACATGCCGACGCGGAATGGAGTTCCTGCTGCGGGATGAATCGCGGCTGCGTTAACATGCGTTAATCCTAATACCATGAGCCAGACTGCCACTCAATGCACTTACTCAAGCTAAAGGAGGAATAATAGATGGGACTCGGGCTGCCTGAAATCCTAATAGTACTGTTGATTGTTGTTCTACTGTTCGGAGCGAAACGGATTCCCGGACTTGCGCGCGGGATCGGAAAAAGTGTGACATCATTCAAAGCCGGGATGCGTGAGGAACCGGAAGAAGAGGAAGCCAACGAAGAATCCGAATCCAGAAAGAAAACGTCGTAATGTCCCACAACGCCGTCAAACCACAGAGGTAAAATCATGAAGGAGAAACTACCCGATTTTCTCGAAGGAGTCATCAAACAGTATCCGGAAGTGTGGAAGGCGTATCAGGATTTTGGCGAAGCCTGTAGCAACGCTGGTCCATTGGACGAAAAGACCGTGCGGCTCGTTAAACTTGCGCTTGCCGTTGGCGCGAAGTCGGAGGGGGCGGTACATTCGCATACTCGCCGTGCTTTGAAACAGGGAATAAGCCCGGAGGAATTGCGGCAAGTCGCGCTGCTTGCCGTGACATCTATCGGTTGGTCTCCAAGTATGGCGTCGCTCTCTTGGATTCAGGATGTGGTTGACCAGAATTGAAGACAGAATCCCGATAGTCATTTCTTTTGTGAAGGGGAATCGTGGCGCAGCGAGGATTGTTTATTACATTCGAAGGCGTGGAGGGCGCCGGAAAATCTACACAAATCCGGCGTCTAGCCGCGAGCTTGGAAGAAGAAGGGGTTTCGGTGTTGGTGACACGTGAGCCCGGCGGCACGCAAATCTCCGAACGCATTCGCGAGTTGTTGTTGGAACGTAGACATCACAAGATGGTAAGTACCACAGAACTGTTGTTGTACGCAGCCGCACGATCGCAACATGTTGTGGAATGCATAGTTCCCGCGCTCGAGGAAGGACAGACCGTTATCTCGGATAGATTTGGGGATGCAACGACCGCTTATCAGGGGTATGGGCGCGGATTGGACCGTGAACTCATTCGCCGCCTGAACGGTGTAGCAACAGGCGGACTAGTGCCGGATTTAACGCTTATCTTGGATGTGCCGGTTAAAGTCGGATTAGGGCGTGCGCGTCGCAGGCGGCGCTCAATGGATCGATTGGAGATAGAGAACCTTGAGTTTCATCAGCGCGTTCGGGAGGGTTACCTTACCATAGCGAAAGAAGAACCGAAGCGTGTCGTCGTGATAAACTCCCGGCGAAATCCCAAGCGGGTGCATAGCGAAATACGGGAACTCGTTAAACGACACATCACGTCTTAACAATTTCCAACCTTGCGTAAACCATGGAACAACAAATCGTAGGCCACGAACAGATAATTACTCAACTTCGCCATGCAATCCAATCGAGCCGCATCGCCGGGGCATACCTATTTGTCGGTCCCGCAGGCGTGGGAAAAGAAACGGTTGCGGTTCATTTCGCGAAATCAATAAATTGCCTCGAACTGGGTGAGAACCCCTGCGGTGCCTGCATCTCGTGCCGTAAGACCGATGCCGGCAATCACCCGGATTTACAGATCGTCGGACCGTCGGGGGCCTGGATACGAATCGATCAGATTCGCGAGTTGCAAAAACGCATTGTCTTCCGTCCACTAGAAGGGGTGCGGAAAATCGCTATTCTGCGCGAGGCGGAACGTATGAACTTGGAGGCCGCGAATTGTCTTCTTAAAACGCTCGAAGAGCCGCCTGCCGAATCGGTGTTGATACTGCTAACCACCAACCTTGATGCGCTGCTCCCGACTATCCGGTCGCGATGCCAGATTATCAAGTTTAATCCGTTGCCGCCCAATGAACTGGCACGTTATCTGAATGAGCAGTTCCGGCTTGGAGAGCGCGAGGCGTTATCCGTCGCCACGCTTGCCGGTGGCGCGGTTGGCAAGGCTTTGGCTAATCTTATCTCCCGGGATGAGGAAGAATCCGAGACTGGTCAGCCCGCCGGTGAAGGAATTCCTGAAATCCTTGCAACGACGGACAGGCTCGCCGTCTTTCGGATTGCTGAACATTACGGCGGCGATCCGGACCGGTTGGATGTTCTGGCTGAATGGTATCGGGATCTGCTGCTTTTACATCAAGACGCATCTCCCGATTTACTGGTGCACACCTACCACGTGAAGGCGCTCAGGCAGCTTGTTCCGCGTTATTCGAGGCTCCGTCTTCAGACGGCAATCAAGACTATTTTCGAGACAAAAAATGCACTTAGCCGCAATATCAATGCGACGCTGGCATTGGAAGTGATGACTCTTAAGCTGATGAGCGATTGAACCGAAGGAGAAGAGCGCTAAACCATGGGCATATTCTACATTACGACACCGATTTACTATGTCAACGCGGAACCGCATGCAGGACATGCATATACGACGATTGCCGCTGATGTGCTGGCACGATACCACCGTCTCAAAGGGGACGAAGTGTTCTTCCTGACCGGCGTGGATGAGCATGGGGAAAATATCCAAAAAGTTGCCGACCAGAAAGAAATCTCCCCACAAGCGTACTGCGATCAGATTGCTCCGACATTCACGACACTTTGGGAGAGATTAAATATCTCCTACGACATCTTCCTGCGCACAACGAGCGAGTTGCACAAAAACGGCGTAAAAAAGTTCCTTAACACGCTCTACGAAACGGGGGACATATACAAGGGCAAGTATGAAGGATACTACTGTCGTCCGTGTGAGCGTTTTTTCACCGAGAAGGAGCAGGGCGAGGACAAAATCTGTCCAATCCACAAATTACGCCTCGAATGGGTAGAGGAAGACAACTATTTTTTTGCGCTATCAAAATATCAGAATCCGTTAATTAAACACATTCACGAAAATCCGGGATTCATCCAACCCGAAGCCCGTTGTAACGAGATACTAAGTGTATTGGAGTCGGGGTTGGAGGATGTGAGCATCTCGCGAGCTTCAGTCTCATGGGGCATTCCCTTACCATTCGACACCGAGCATATTTCTTATGTGTGGATTGAGGCATTGAGCAACTATGTTACCGCACTGGGTTATGCCGGCAACGAAGATCGCTTTCAAACATTCTGGCCCGCCAATGTCCACCTGATGGCAAAAGACATCGTGCGCTTTCACGCCATCATCTGGCCCGCTATGCTCATGGCGGTCGATTTGCCGCTCCCGAAACACGTTGTTGCTCATGGGTGGTTAACCAAAGATGGTGAAGCCTTGAGCAAAACGCGTGGAATCTTCATCGATATGGACGCCGGCATAGCGACCTACGGTTTGGACGCATTCCGATACTACCTACTACGTGAATTCAGTTTCGGAAACGATGGAGACTACCGACCAAACCGTCTCCATTCACGTTACAATGCCGACCTCGGAAATGACTTAGGAAATCTGTTAAATCGAACGCTCGGCCTCGTGTCCAAAAATTTTGACGGGATTCCCGAACCGACGACACCGGAGAGCCTGGACAATGAAGTCATACAGATGGCTATAGAGACGGTTTCCAAGGTCGATTCACTGATGAACCAACTTGCTTTCGATATGGCGCTGGAAGCGATATGGGAGTTTGTGCGGCGAGTGAATCGCTACATTCATCAAACACAGGTCTGGACGCTCGCAAAATCTGAAGAATCAAAAGGACGCATGGGGACCATACTTTACAATAGTATGGAAGCTTTACGAGTTATCGCGGGGTTGATTTCGCCGTTCATGCCCTCCACGGCGAGCCGTATCTGCCGCCAAATCGGACTTGACAATTCCTCCGAGGAACAGAATTTGAACACGATCAGGACGTGGGGCGGTTTACAGACAGGGGGCGAGATTGGTAAGCCCGAGCCGATTTTTCCTCGGCTGGAGATGAAAGAACGCAAAGCGCCGGAAAAGGCATCCTCTGTCCAACCTCAAGAAGTCGAGGAAACTCGTTTAATCTCAATAGACGACTTTCAGAATCTGGATCTGCGCGTTGCCACAATTATTGAAGCCGAGAAAATCCCGCGGGCGGACAAACTTCTGAAATTGAAAGTTGACCTTGGCGATGAAAAACGTCAGGTGGTAGCCGGGATTGCCGAGCACTACACGCCAGATGAACTGATTGGAAAACAGGTAATCTTGGTGGCGAACTTGCAACCTGCCAAGATTCGTGGGATTGAGTCCCAAGGAATGGTATTGGCTGCTGCCGGAGAGAAAGATCTTGTGCTAGGTACGCTCGAGAAGCCTATAGCTCCCGGCACCGAAGTTCGGTGATTCCGATTCCCCCAGAATTGTACAATTCTGGGGGAGATTGGCAGATGCTCTGTAATTTAAAGCCAGTGGCAATCCATACCCTCGGATTTACGATGCACCAACCGCATTACCCAATTCCTTCCCATACGAATCAAGCTCATCACCGTTATCGTCGTCATTCATCCGGATGATTCACGCTGGCGCTTTCGTGTGCGTGGTATCGGCATAGTTATACGGTGTTTCCCCTGCGCTGAGCAATTGATGTTGGCTTGTGTTTTTCCCCACCTTGTGATATAATGCCCTTAAACTAAACGCTAATGAGGTGTTAACAATATGGAGAAGGTAAACACACTCGTATTTTGTGGCGGCGAGATTCATGACTGGAAGGGATGCGGCGACGAAATTGTCGGATTTCTATCCGAGCGCGAAGAGTTTCAGATCACCAGAGTCGATGAGAATCTCGACGCATTAATCTCTCCGAATCTTGACGCGTACGATCTGATTGTATTTTACTATACTGTAGGCGAGATCACGGACGCGCAAAAAAACGGATTGCTAAACCATATTGCCTCGGGAAAGGGCTACGTCGGTGTCCACTCGGCAGCCGACTCGTTTCGCGGGTGTCCGGAATATCGCGCAATGGTCGGCGGGCATTTTGTTACGCATCCGCGTTACCGCGACTATCAGGTGAACGTCGTTGACGAGGCGCATCCAATTACCGACGGAATTGTGGAATTCATGGTGACGGATGAACAGTATATCTTAGACTACGATCCACGCGTGAATGTCTTGGCGTCTGCTCTATGGCAGGGACGCGCCATGCCGGTCGTTTGGACAAAAAATTGGGGCGAAGGACGTGTCTTCTACCTCGCGCTTGGCCACGACGCACCCGCGTGCCGCCATGAAATGTTTGGTACACTTCTGCAGCGCGGTTCCTTGTGGGCTAGTAGTACGAACGATAGAGCATAACCCAAATTACGACACATTGTCTGGACGTTAAGAGATTCGCAAATTCCTTGCTATGCTTCCAGGATGAAAGGGACAATCACCGACCTCCGGCTAGAGGAAGAAGAATCTTCGAGTTGTACGATTTACATGAACGACCGCCCTGTCGCCACGGTAGATGTGGAGTTCACCGTAAAGTTGGGGCTGCGGATTGGTTTGGAGATTGAAGAGGCCGTCATTCGGAAGCTCATTGCGGCAGACGAGGTGCTACGAGCCAGAGATTTTGCGCTTGGGCTGTTATTGGATCAGATTTACACCAAACCGCAGATGATAGACGCGCTAGAGAAAAGCGGTTTTTGCAGGCATGCGGTCGCCAAAACGATTGAAAATCTTGAACAGCTAGGCAAAATCAGAGACGAAAAATACGCAAAAAATTGGGTGAAGAACCGCCGGAGCACACGACCGACAAGCAGGACGGCAATGAGACGCGAGTTGACAGGTCACGGTGTTGACAGAACCACTGCAGATCGTGTCCTGGCAGAGATTAAAGATGCGGACGAAACGGCGCTAGCTCTGAAATTGGCGGCCAAACAGTCAAGTCGGTACAGAATGCTCTCTCCACATGTCGCAAAACGGAGATTGCACGCTTTCTTAAGTAGACGCGGCTTCGACAATGAAACGATTGGACAAGTTTTGCGCCAGATTTTAGCGAAGGAATAAAGCATTCAAGGGAAATTCAGGAATGACATCAGACGAGATTAGGTCGAGCTTTATTGATTATTTCCGCAAGCGCGGCCACACAGTTGTTCCCAGCGCACCGCTCATACCGGCGGACGATCCGACGCTTTTGTTCACCAATGCCGGCATGAATCAGTTTAAGGATGTGTTTCTGGGAATTGGCAACCGGGATTACAATCGAGCGGTGGATACGCAAAAGTGCATGCGGGTAAGCGGAAAACACAACGATCTTGAGGAGGTCGGCTATTCAAAATCCCATCACACTTTCTTTGAGATGTTGGGAAATTGGTCATTCGGAGACTACTACAAACGGGAAGCCATCGCCTTCGCTTGGGAGTTGGTTACGGAAATTTGGAAAATGCCCAAAGAAAAGCTGTGGGCAAGCGTCCATCTTGATGACGATGAGTCGGAAAATCTCTGGCATGAGGTTACAGACATAAACGCCGGGCATGTGCGTCGATTTGACGACAAAGATAACTTTTGGCAGATGGCAGATACGGGCCCCTGCGGCCCAAACTCCGAACTCCATATTGATTTAGGTCCGGAAGCCTGTCCAACCCCAGACAAAGAGCATGAATGCGGGGTAAACACATGCGACCGCTATCGTGAATTTTGGAATCTGGTTTTCATTCAATATAACCGCGACGACAGCGGCACTCTGCAGCCCCTGCCTGCAACGCATGTTGATACAGGCTTGGGATTCGAGCGCGCGGTTGCAATCTTGCAGGGTGTCGACTCGAACTACAAAACTGATGTGTTCACACCCCTGATTGGGGCGATCGCAAATCTCACCGATCGAGAATACTCTGATGGTACCGAAGGAGTCCCGCACCGCGTCATTGCCGATCACGTGCGTTGTCTTACATTTGCAATAGGTGATGGAGTTATGCCTTCCAACGAGGGACGCGGCTATGTGATTCGTCGATTACTGCGCCGTGCAGTCATATACGGTAAACGGTTGGGGATGAATCAACCATTCATCTATCAAGTTGTTGATAAAGTTGTGGATTTGCTAGGGAACACATTCCCGGATGTGCGGCCGCGTCAAGATTTCGTCAAGCGAATTATTGAAGGGGAAGAGAAGCGATTCCACCAAACATTAGACCGCGGACTGGATCTCCTTGACGCATCGCTTGAATCCCTGAAATCTTCAAATCAATCCGTGCTGGCAGGGAATCGGGCGTTTGAGTTGTATGACACGTTCGGGTTTCCGCTGGACCTGACGCGCATTCTCACCAAGGAACGGGGGATTTCGGTTGATGAAGAGGGTTTTAAGGACAGTATGTCCCGACAGCGCGAACGAAGCCGTGCGCACTGGAAAGCGGCAGGAGGTGCTGACAAGGGGGGTGAAATCTATGCCGAAGTTCTCAGTGAGTCGGGAATGACAGAGTTCCTTGGATACGACCAATACTTTGCTGAAGCCGAAGTTGTTGCTTTAATCCAGGCGAATGAACTCGTATCTAGCGTAATCGAAGGTGACAATGTCTCGGTTGTTTTGAATCGCACGCCGTTCTACGGCGAATCGGGAGGACAGATTGGAGATGTGGGAACCATCGAAGGACGAGGTGCGACACTTGAAGTCGTTGGAACTAGCAAACCCGCACCCGACCTTTTTCTACACGAATGTAAGGTGATTGAAGGTCAGATTACCGCTGCAGCGCCGGTCGAAGCGAGAATCGACGGCGATCGTCGAGGGCATATTGCCGCGAGCCACACCGCGACACATATCCTCCACAGTGCATTGCGCGATACACTTGGCGACCATGTTGGACAAGCAGGTTCGCTTGTAGAACCGGGAAGGTTACGTTTTGACTTCAGTCACTTCGAAGCGGTTTCCCCCGGTCTGCTTCATGACATTGAAGCATACATCAATGAAAAAATTCGTTTGAATGATTTGATTGAGATAGATTTTATGCCATTGCAGCAGGCGAAGGACAGTGGGGCGCTTGCCTTTTTCGGTGATAAATACGGTGAAATCGTCCGCCTAGTGCAAATTGGCGATTACAGCAAAGAGTTGTGCGGCGGGACTCATGTCAATGCGACAGGTGAGATTGGTCTGGTAAAGCTGGTCAATGAGAGTAGCATTGCCGCCGGCGTACGCCGCATCGAGGCGCTAACCGGAGAGAAAGCGTATCAAAACGTATGTTCTCAAGATAATGCGCTTTCACGCCTCGCGGATTTACTCAAGACGCCGACTCACCGTTTGACTGAGAGAGTGGAAGCCCTTCTACAAGAAAATAGGTTGCTTGAAGGAAAACTTAAAGCAATGAAGGGACAACTGGCAAAATCAAGCATCGCAGACCTAACTCGGGATGCCGCTCTCGTTAATGGGTTCAAGGTTGTTGCATCAATCGTCGAAAATACCGATAGAAACGGACTTCGCAGTCTTGTTGACGAATTGAAGGGACGCATTGAATCGGGCGTTATAGTTCTGGCGACGTCAGACGGGGGTGAAGCAACCTTCGTAGCCGGTGTTACGTCTAAACTTGCACGTGATTCAGGTTTGCATGCAGGGAAAATCATCCAAGAGGTTGTCCGAATGGCCGGCGGGCGCGGAGGCGGGCGACCGGAACTTGCTCAAGGCGGAAGCAAAGATCCAAGTAAAGTGAAAAATGCAATTGACGAAGTCGTCAATATAGTTGCAAAACAAGCGTAGATATTTACCAAAAAGTCAGAGGATTTTAGCCTCGTAGGAGAGAATACATGGATTGGTCTCTTGTATCGTCGGTATTATGGAAAATATGCCTCGGAGTATTGTTACTCGCGCTTAGTGCGTTAGTCGGTTACGTTTGCGCGGCGCTGGGGAGCATACGCAATTCTCTGGATAGCATTCGGAACACTTTGAAGTCTACCGAAAATCTAATCGATCAGGAAGTTACGACTTTACTGAGAGATGTCGACCAAACCGTCAAAGAAGTCAATCAGCAATTGCCGCAGATACTGGAGAACGTCAATGGAATTACGGCGTCGCTACAAGAGATTAGCGAGGCAGAGATTCAGCCAACTGTCCACAACGTTCAACATATAACTGAAACTGTTGACCGTAATCTTACGAAGCTTGACGAACTAGTTCATGCCGTGGTGGATTTCTCGCAACAGACAGTTAGACGGGCTGGATATTATCGCGATCAACTTACTGTCCCCATCACCGACATCATCAGTGCGTGGGAGGGATTCAAGCGGGGCTTTGAAGCGTTCAGCCGATTTAACAGAGCAGGTAAATCGGACTCGGGAAGTGATTCCTGAAACCCAACATAAGGCATGTGTGTGACATGAAGTGCAACGAGCAACTTGTGTGGCTATCACTGTCCGAGGATTTTAGGTTGGATTTTGGGTTGGTGCAATCAGTTGTCGGTTTCACCAAAATGCAATCCAGAAACTGCACTTGTTGAAACCATCGGCTAGATGAATCAGTTAATAGATATGAACCATGAATGGATCAATGAATCCGTGAAGAGAGTCGTTTAACAATTAGCAAGGAGGGATAAAATGGACAGCGAAGGACGAGGCAATGGGGTTTTTACCTTTTTTGCTTTCCTGATGGGTGCTATAACAGGCGCATGTTTAGGCTTGCTCTTGGCGCCTGCTTCAGGACACGAAACACGAAAGAGAATTCGTGATGCGTCTGCGGAAGCGAAAGAACGCGCGGTGGATGTTGCTCACAAAGCAACTGAAACGGCGAAAGAAAGTGTCAATGAGTTTGTTGATCTCGGAAAAGAACAAATTCATGACACGGCGCAAAATGTAAAAACCGCCGTGGATGCTGGCAAAAAAGCCTTCGTAGAAAAGAAGGCGGAGATTGGCAGCGTTCTCTCTCGTGCTGGCAAGGCAGCTGATCAAGATGGCAATGACAATGCTGCAGCAGAAAACGCTAGCGAGCAGAGCGCAAGTTAATAGTATAATAACAGCATGCTGATATCGTAACGGGCAAAGCAATCATTCTGTGCTTTGCCCTTATTTTTTCTAATTCGATTTAGGGAATAGAGAACCGGTTTGAAAACTTATCCTTGTACCGCAAACTGTTAATTCGCGGGATGAAGTTTACGAAAATAATTCGGTAATTCTATATTCGCCCCAAGTGAAGCAGCTGCAATCATGGGAGTGGATTACGAGCGCGATAGAGCCTAGAGAGAAGGCGATAGACAGTCTTGATAGCGAATCCCGATAGTATATTCCATAGTGATGGACATTAATCCCTCTCAGATTCGTTTTCAAATCCCACCGGACCACTCTACGAAATTTCCGAACTAAATTTTTGATCTTCAAATAGATCGTGCCCAGAAGAATGGCACTACCGATGCGATAGAATTTTTCTCGAACTCACAAAGATAATCATCGTGTTGAAAACGAACAATAATATCTCACTGCCACTCATTATTCACACTAGCTTTAGACTCTCCTAAAATCATCCGCCCCAATGTTTCCACGTACCGGATATTGATTTCGTAATGAATGTTGAAAGCCTAAGAGCACTTCTTGAAGATATAAAACAAGGGGAGATTGAGATTGGTGACGCTTTACAATCTCTGCGCCATCTTCCATTTGAAGACCTCGGATTCTCGAAGATAGACCACCACCGCCAACTGAGAAAAGGGTTTCCCGAGGTGATTTTTTGTCAAGGTAAGACTACTGCACAGGTGAAAGAAATTAGCAAGCACATCTTGGATGCCGGGGAACCACTATTAGCTACTCGTGCCACACCGGAAATGTACGATGCGGTAAAAACCGTGCATGAGGCGGCACGTTTCAACGAGCTCGGTAGGACAATCACCGTAGAACAGACGCAACGTCCACTGCGAGACGGAGTGTTGCTCGTATCTGCGGGTACGTCAGATATCCCGGTTGCAGAGGAGGCAGCGGAAACTGCGCAAATTATGGGGAACCGGGTTGAACGTCTCTACGATGTTGGCGTGGCAGGTCTACACCGACTTCTCGGTAACCACGAAAAACTCTTCGACGCAAATGTCATCATTGTCGTAGCGGGAATGGAAGGAGCGCTGCCGAGTGTGGTCGGAGGGTTGGTTGACAAGCCCGTCGTTGCCGTCCCGACGAGTGTTGGCTATGGAGCCAGCTTGGGTGGATTGGCGGCCCTACTGAGCATGTTAAACACGTGTGCCTCCGGCGTGACGGTCGTAAACATAGACAACGGATTTGGGGCCGGATACAGCGCATCGCTAATGAATCAGTTGTCCGATTCCACGTTAGAATAGAACACGTAGCACCGATTTCGTGTTGTCTCTGGCTTGTGCTTTAACCGGCTGTGTACCCGCCATCGATAGGTAAAGCGATCCCGGTAACGAACGCAGACTCGTCCGACGCCAGATATAGCGCCCCGTATGCGATATCCAACGGCTTTGCAAGTCGTCCCATGGGGTGCTGGTCAACAAGCGCTTTGTATTTGGTAGGCGTCTCAACGAAATTTTTGATGAGCGGCGTATCCGTAAACCCAGGGCAAATGCAGTTGACGCGAATGTTATTGTTGGCGTAATCAAGTGCCATTCCGCGAGTCAAGTTGACTATCCCACCCTTGGTTGCAACATACGCGGCGCGGTTGAGTCCGCCCACAATACCGTAAATTGATGCGGTGTTGATAATCGAACCGCCACCGTTCGCAATCATTGCCGGGATCGCATATTTGGAACCCAAGTACACTCCCTTCAAGTTGATGGCAATGCAGCGATCCCAATCTTCTTCCGGCAGTTCGGCAACGCCTAAACGCATGGCAATTCCCGCATTATTGAAAAGCACGTCTAGTCTGCCATAGTTATCGATTGTTGTCCTCACCACACCTTTAATTTCGCTGGCAGAGGTCACGTCCGTGTGGACATACATGGCTTCACCGCCTGAGGCACGAATCTGTTCAACTGTATTATTGCCCGCACTATCCGCCACGTCCGCTACGGTAATCCTTGCGCCCTCCTTGGCGAAAGTTAGAGCGGTCGCCTCCCCGATCCCGGATCCGCCGCCGGTGACAATTGCTACTTTCCCTTTCAGTCTCATAGATGGCATTTAACCCGATCACATTCAAATCATTTGAGGTTTCCGCTGCGCCTCGGTTGTCTATTGCTTTACAACTTTTCGGAAATTCACTCTTCAGCCACTACCGGATTGCTCAAGGTTCCTATCCCTTCTATTTCGATTTCGACAACATCGCCAGGGACGAAGGGGCCAACCCCAGATGGCGTACCGGTCATAATTACATCACCGGGAAGCATCGTGAAGGCGGCGCTTATGTAAGCAATCAGTTGGGGGACGGAAAAAATGAGATCAGATGTACTTTCACTCTGTTTCACTTCTCCGTTTAATCGAGCTTGGAGCTGAAGATTCCCCGGATCCAAATCCGTCGTTATACAAGGTCCAAGGGGACAAAATGTGTCAAACCCTTTCCCGATAAGCATCGTACCCGTTTGCATTTCTGCAAACTGAATCGTTCGCTCGCTGACATCGTTCCCACACGTATATCCAAGCACATAGTCAAGTGCTCTCGCTTCCGATACGCGTCGTGCCGGAGATCCGATAACTACCGCCAATTCGGCCTCATAATGTATGTTTTCCCCTTGGTGTGGATAGATGATTGCTTCATCCGGACCGACAACTGAAGTGGAAGGCTTCATAAACAGCATGGGCTTAGTTGGGAGTTCCTTGCCCGCCTCGCGGGCATGTTCGGCATAGTTTAGGCCTACTCCGATAATCCTTGGCGCTTCCACCGGAGCTAGTAACTGCACGTCATTTAGATGAACGGTCTTGCTGCTTGGATTGAGGCCCTCAAACGGTGAACCAACCAGATCTCGTATAGTGCCGTCTTCTTCCATGATACCAAAGTTCGTGAGTCCGTCGGCACGATAGCGCACAATTTTCACGTCAATAGTCTCCTTGAGTAACACGCGTGTTTATCGTTGATGCCATGTGAAGTAACTTCGATAACTTCGCTTAAGGTGCAGTCAAGTTTTCGCGGGCATCACGAAACTTGGATCAGATCCAAGAATCTAAACTGCGCGGGCATTCCCTGAATCGAATGAAATGCTCCTCGAATTGTTTCATTTGCCAACTTGAACACTCTTGGCGCGTATCAGGCGGTCATTCTATCGACATCTGGGCCTCTAGTCAATGAAATTCACTCTAGTCGCGGCAGAAGATGAGGATTGGTACAAGTCTCCTGATTCTTCACGTTTCAAGGTAAAGTGAAAACGGCTGCCCTTTCCAACTTCGCTCTTTGCCCAGATTCGTCCGCCGTGCAATTCGACTAGATTCTTGACAATTGGCAATCCTAGACCGATTCCGCCCGCAGAACCGCCTTTGGAATCTGTTGCCCGGTGAAAGCGATCAAAAATGAGGTTCACATCCGTGTCGGGAATGCCCACCCCCGTATCTTCAATACACACTTGGATTTCTCCCTTGGATGGAATTGTAACTTTGACCTGAATGCGCCCGTCATCTCCGGTGTATTTGACAGCGTTATCAAGCAGATTCGTCAAGATCTGTTTCATTTTGTCGGTATCGACGAATGCAACGACATCAGGAGTACAATCGAGCCCAACGCAGATCCCTTTCTGACTTGCGGCCGTTTGGATCCCGTCTACGGCTTCCTTAAGAATGGGACGAAGCTGGATGGGTTCCAGCTGCAGCGTCATCTTTCCCGATTCCGTTCGCGAAAGGTCGAGCAAGTCGTTGATAAGTCGTATTAATCGATCGCAATTTTCCTCGACCCGCATCAGATAGTCCTTTTGCTTCAGCGAAATTGTGCCTCCAACGCCATCCAGCATGTTGTCAACAAAACCCTTAATATGTGTTAATGGAGTTCGGAGTTCGTGCGAGACGTTGTCAAGAAACAGAGATTTCAGGCGATCCAACTGTGTCAGTTGATCGTGGCTGGCTTTAAGGGCATCAGAGATGTTATTGAAATCTGTGACAATGTCTTTACCCATTTCTCGACCAAGCCACGCTTCAGATTGCTCACTAACTGGCATTGTTCCCCCGTAGGTATTTAGGTACGTTGCCATCAACTGTTTACGGGCTTGCTCCATCGCCTCCGTCCGAGCGTTCAACTGAGCGTACAGCGTAGCGTTTTCAACTGCCGTAGCACCTTGATGCGCCAGAATCCCAAGCAAGTCAAGATCCGATTGAGTATACGGTTCCTCCGATAGTTTCTCGCCAAGCATGAGAAGCCCGACAAGATTTTCCTGATCCTTCGTTCGTGTCACAAAAGGAATCCATACGGCGGACCGAAGTAAAGAAAGAAGAACGTCGGATAAGTTGCCCGGAGATGCCGATGTGTCGATTATTTCAATGCTATTTTCGTCAAATGGAATGTTTGTAAAATCGAGCGGTTTTCTTGCGCTTTTCAGCAGGTCCACCAACGGTGGTGCTAATCTCAGATGTGTACCCGTAAGCGGCATTTCCATGCCGACATATGCCTCGGGCAAAAACTGTGACTCGTCCGAAGACATACGTTGCATCACCACTCCCTGACCAATATGCATCGCTTCCGTAACTTGCCTCAGGAGAGTATAAACGAGGATTTCCAAATCCAGGATGGAATGAAGCGTTTGGCTTAACGTCAAAAGAGTTTGGCGGTAATTGTATGCTTCACGGTCGAAGGCACGATCTATCAACTTCTGGATACGTGCCTTGGCTGGCGCAAAAAGCAGTGCCGCTATGAGCACTGATACCGCCGTCAACGCCCACGAACGAGTCGGTCTATGGAAAAACAGTGTTAAACCTTGAATACATAGCAGGTAGATGACTAAGGCAAAGCCGCTCACCAATGTGTAAACCACACTCCGATTGATGATTAACTCAATATTCATCAACCGGTGTCGAACGATTGCGACGACGTAGCATATAGGAATTAAGCAGAGCGTGTAAGCGGAGAAATGCACATAAGGAATTGCGATGTCCGTCACTCTGGGTATTGCCATGAAAATCGCCTGGGGCAATGTCCCGGCAACAATCCCGATAAGCAACCATCGCGCTTGCCGACTCTGAGAAGCCGAAGGCGCCGCGAAACATGTGTGCAACAATAAGAGCTGGCCGATGGTGGAATAAATAAAGAGAAAGACGACCGCCGCGCCTTCCAACGGCGGGAGTTGTATGAGGAACAGTTCTCGCTCATAGGCTTGACCACGAAGGTAGAGGAGCATCATCGCGAAGAAGAGAAGAAACCCCGGCAGGTAAAGAATCTTCAACAACCACTTGTGGCGCTGAACTATGCGTTTTTCTGAGGGAAAAATAGCAAAACAGTGGAGGAATAGGCAGGGTAGTATAGCTGCTGCGAGGAATTGCGCAATTGGTACGATTCGACTACCTAACGTTCCCTCATTGACGGAGAATGTCGCGTCAACGGAGCAGACACTCATGAATCCGAGGCTCATGAGATAGGAAATCCGCGCAGCACGATTATCAGGCTGTTGCATCCACGCGAGCGTCGCCACCACCCAGGTAAGGAGTCCGACTAGGTAGAAATAACTAGTCTCGGGGGTATCGCGTGCTTCGGCGAAGCTCCGTGCTCCGACGATAAGGTATATGCCGGAAGCGAGAATGTAGAATATAGTGGTAAGATCGCGTTGAATTTTCATCGCGAATTTTCGGAGGGAATGGAATGTGTTAGCGTAATCGTTATTTCATCATCCAGTGCTAATTCTTCGTAGTGAAATTTTGATAAATACGTCCTGAACTCGACTTTGTACATTTAAGCCGTATAACAGATGGTGGTAATAAAGCGTTGGAGAAAAACGGGCTGGTATTTTTGGTTGACCTGCGAAAAAGTCGGTAGCGGTTTTCAGTACCATCACGGCGGGGCAAGATGCCCCGCCTACGGGTTTTGCGTTGTACAGCTTTCCGCACAACCCAATCGGTGTACTTTTGTAAAAGTCAAGCTGAAAAGCCGTTCGGTAATGCTATTTCGCCAAGATGCTTACGCTTCGGCACTTTGTACAAACGCACGTGTTTCCGGCACGTCATCTGTCCACACTCGTCGAATTCCGTTCTTCAGTGACCATTCAACATCACGCCGGTTTTGAACAAATCCACCCTCTATAGCGATTCCTTCCGCTTGGAGTTGTCTAACTTTTCGGGGGAGTGACCTCATGAACGAGTTGTACAAAGCAAAATGATTCAAACCGCTCCATCCGATGATAAGCCGATCCGCACTGATGGCTTTGGCAGCTCTTAGAAAGTTTGCCATCGGATTGATGATTATTGCACTTGTCTTTAGATTCGGCGCGATCCGCTTGACCTGAGTTAGAATCTGCCGGTGCATATAAAATGTCAACACACCGATCTTATCTTCGAGGTTAAATTGTCGTATCCGATCCACCACAATAGAGGTGAGTTTTTCCGAGCTGCTTTTCGGTTCCACGAAACAGGGAAGCCCAGTCTCTTCAACAAAGGTCAACATCTGGTCAAGATGCGCCACAGGCTGCTCGGAATCCAGCACATTGAGTTCCTGAACATCTGCCCAGTCCAATTCACTAAGCGGCACCGTGCAGCCTGTCACCGGTGCGATGTCGGCGTCATCAAATTTGGCGTGAATCAGGACCGGTTCCTCATCCCGCGTTAGACAGACATCGCACTCGAAAGCATCCGCGCCGTCATCAAGTGTTTGTTGAAATGCGGCAATAGTATTTTCCGGAGCGCGCCCCATTCCGCCGCGATGGGCAAGTATTTTTACATCTGTCCGCATAATTTGTTGATGACGGTAGGTTATTCGAGCGGAGATTGCCCGATGGAAAACTTTTACTATTCCACAAGTAATACCATTTCGCTAGGATGTAAGTGCATTAATTATTTGGATTAAGTAAAGAAACTTGTGTAGTAAGAAACCTTGTCTCCGCGCAAAGCCGGCGGGGCAAGGGGATCTTTATCGCACTCGTTATTCACTCGATTGATTCCCGCCTACGGTAAAGGTGAATGACATAATTAAGAGCCTGTTTGAAAAGTCATTTGATTCGATTTCGCATCAAGTAGATGGAAGCGATGTATACCATAGTTTCAGCAGTCTTAGGAAAGCGTTCATAATCCAAAGTCAATCGACGAAACCAACCAAGCCAAGAGAATGTGCGTTCAACAATCCATCGTAACGGAACAACTTCAAACCCCTGCTGCCCTAGCGTAGATGCAATCTCTAGTTGACACTGATGAGCCAGATATAACCAGTCTTCTAATTCGCCGCGATAGGCGGCATCGGCACACACCAACTGAATTGTTATGTACCAGCTAAACACTTCTGTTAGTAACTCGATAGCTATCTGATTGTCACTAACATTGGCATCAGTGACTTTGACCATCAATGGAATACCCGTCGTATCCGTTACCAGATGGCGTTTGCGTCCTTTGACCTTCTTGTGACCATCAAATCCTCTAGTCTCCGCCAGTTCCGTCGTCTTAACGGATTGGCTGTCAATGATAGCTGCTGTCGGTGATGGTTGTTTGCCGCCATCACAACGTGTTTGTTCGCGAAGTGCCTGATGAATCAAGAGCCATGTGTTGTCGACTTGCCACTTTCTGAAATGGTAATAGACGGTTTGCCACGGTGGCATATTATGGGGTAGCATTCGCCACTGGCAACCGGACTTGACGACATAAAAGATAGCATTGATGATTAAGCACATCTCCCATTTTGGAGGTCTGCCTAATGGTTGAGGGGCTGGCAGAAACGAGGACAGTTTCTCCCACTGTGCATCAGTCAAATCACTGGGATAACGCTTGCGGTTCATGTTTACTCCTTTCATTGGTTCAGATTTAACTGCTCCAATGAGTAAACGTAAACATCAACCGTTCAGACAACTTTTTTCTTTTTCTAATAGGTTCTTGAGGGCATTTACCCCAAAATAGCCCTTTCTCTAAGGCGATTCCGGACTTTTCAAACAGGCTCTAAGGCATTATATGCACTATATACTTACCATCCGCATTATCGGATGAGTAAAAGTTGAATTATGCGTATCAGACTTAGGCTAGTGTTTGTCTGCATGTTCGTGCGAAGGCTACGAGTGGTGTGAATCAGGCGCTCTAGCTTGGTAAACAGACTCGGGGATACAAAGCATTGAAAGAATCTGTTGTTGTAAATCGGTCAGTGGGGTGGTGTAAGATGCGACCTGATTTGGCAATCGCACGCGATGGATACCACGGAAAGCGCGTAAAAGTCGCTTTGCTGTCGGTTTGGCGGTGCGACGGTTTGCGTTGTCCAGGTACAGTCCTGGCAAAGTTTGACGATGTGCTTCGAGATGGCGTCGGCAGACAATTTCAATCAAGGTCAAAAGTCGGACACACAGCGAAAGCAGTCGAGCCAGTCCTTTAATCTGGTCATCGTTTCTTACATACATCGGTGAAATCCCTATCGGAGCGGATTTAAACAGATGAAAATGGCGTTCGATGCGCGGAGCGGCACGATAAAGTCTAACCGCTTCATCAAGCGGTAGTTGCGCTTGGGGTTGATTGGTGGCGTATAATTGCCACCCCATCTCACAGTATGCGTGCTGAATCGCCCGCTCATCTCGAATAACTTGTGTGATTTGATAGCGAACGCTGCAAATCTCCCTCTTTCGACGATTGGTACCTCCGCGTCCACGACCGATGTAACACGTTTTCACCGATTCTTCGCATTCGGCAGTATAGTGGAGATACTTATCGACTTGATACGTCGCTTTTATGGCTTCAACCTTTTGCTCCAACTCGGCTGCGGTGCAAATCTGCCGTCGTCCACGTCCGGGGTCTGGTGTTAAGCCAAGTATCTCCTCTGTCGCTTGTTGAAGGTTTCGCTCTAAAGTAGCGAACTGCGTTTTGGCTTTGGATAAGGAACGCACCACTAAGATACGCTCTTGCCAAGTAAAGGTGTCTCCCGAAGCCGGAGTGGTTGTCTGAGAACGGTTTGTCTCATACCCGGCTGCGATAAGCTCCGGCGATTGGCTCTCATTATCGGAGGAGTAAATTAATGTCGCAGGCTGTGAACCAGAAACAATGGGCGCCAGGCATTGCTCATAGAGCGCCGGAACAGTGCCGACTTTCGCTAACGGAACTAAATAGAAGTCTCCCTTTCGTGCCAGTTCGGCGCGAATCTCAATGGCGCTCATTTTACTGTCGCCGATATACAATAGCCCGGATTCATCAACCATCTGACGCACATCGTCAATCGTCGGTAGATACAACCGGGCGTCCGCTTTTTCGCCCGACGCCACATCGGTCGAAAGCAGGTGTCCCGATGTTCCACAGTCAATACTGGCAGCCATCAGCTTCACTTGCGCAAGTTGTGGCGTGTCTGAGTTGTATCCGTGTTGCATCACCCATCATCGCAAGGGGTATGATAGCCACTAAATCGAGACGCGTCCAGCCGAACTCGATCAGGTACAAGTTGATAAACGGAGATACTGTTATGCCAGAGTTTTTGCTCAATGCAGCGCCACGCTGCGTCATCAGCTAACTCCGTGAGTAGTTGGCTTAGTCGGTCATCACTGAAATCGGTGCGACGGATAGGATTGCCAAACAATTCTGACAACAGCGCTTGATGCTCGACACCCCAGCGTTCAACAGCTATCTTGCGGTGGTCGGCTTCTGACAGAATGTAGGCATTCCAGCCCACAACCAGTTGGCCCAGCGACAATCCTTGATGCCGCCAGTGACGAGGAATGACATCATCTATGATAGCATCAAGCACCAGTTGCTGTTGTAAGCCAATCAACAATGGAATATCATCAAGTCTTTCTATCTGAATTTCATTCAAAGAGGTAGGTTGAGTTGTCATACCTATACTCAACGACGAAATTCAACTTTTCAACTTCAAATAATGCGGATGGTAAGATATATTAGAGCGAAATGGTATAAGAAACTCCGCGGATCACGGTTGGCAGACATGTACCTTGATCGACCCCGATTGCTTGTCGGCGGCTATTCTGAAAGCTTCGGCAATATCCATTAGTGGAAATCGGTGCGTTACCAGTTTCTTAGCGTCAACCTTCCCCGAGTCGATTAGCTCAATGGCAGCTTCAAAGTCTGTTTCCATCCCACTGTATCCGTAGCAACTTGAACCGGTGACAGTTGCTTCTGACCAGACAACTCGGGCCAGATTCACTTCGAGGGGTTTGAAATAACCTGCGACAAGAACAACGAAACCACATGGGCGCACCATGTCCATCGCAGCGTCAAAATTCTGACCACCCCCCACAGTCTCTATCACAGCGTCCATGCCTAGACCGCCAGTGATATCGTTGACATAATTTGCGACATCGGTCTCGCGGACATCCACAATGTGATCTGCCCCAAGTTCCTTGGCAAGTTGCGCCTGCCGCTCATATTTTATGGTAATCAACGTCTCCTTGGCGCCGACTGCGACCGCATCTGCCAAGCAGAGCTGACCAATTGTTCCGCCGCCTATTATTGCCACAGTACTCCGGGCGTTAACGTTTCCGCGTGCCACGGCTCGATGTGAAACCGCGAGAGGTTCAACGAGTGTTCCATCTTCAAAACTCATGCGATCAGGCAATTTGAACAGTCCTGATTCATGAAGAATAGTGTATTCTGCGAACCCGCCATGCGCTTCATGGGAGATCCATTTCCTTGCTTTACAGTGATTATAATAGCCCTTTCGGCAGAACACGCATTTTCCGCAATGTGAGAAGCATTCAGCAGTGGCTTTGTCGCCGACTTTGAACTTGGTGACCCCCTCGCCGAGCTCCGTAACGACACCGCACGTCTCATGTCCCGCTGCCAGCGTATCAGACTGTGGCCACTCTCCAAAATAACTGTGAAGATCGCTTCCGCAAATACCGGTTTGCTTTGTATCTAGTACGATATAGCCCGGTGCCGGTTTAATCCAGTCAACCTCCTGAATCCCAATTTTCTCAACGCCTGAGTAAATCGCCGCTTTCATCTTGTTCATGGAAGTGTCTCCTCTTGTAAGCGCGTTAAGTGGCATGTACGTAGATTGGATTATATCAAGCGCCGAATTTGATTGCAATCATTTTCCAAAGAATCGCGTTGACATAATTGTTTCATACCTGCTATGCTTTCGTAGGTTGCGGACTCGGGTTCGACCTCCTATTCTTGTTGAACATCATCTTAAAGCATCACGAATGAACCGATCCAAACTGGGTGAGGTCGAATACGTCAGTGGAGGTCGAGAGGGAAATTTCATGCATAAAAGATTTGTACCAATTCATGCGGTAATTTCAGCAATACTTTTGCTATTCGCATGCCTTGCCCATGGTGAACAACGGCTTGCTACTGTTTACCTAAAAAACGGCGACCGTCTTACAGGACACTGGCTGGCATCTGACGACAAGGTGGTTCACTTCGCTTTCCAACAGAAAAATCTTGAAATAGATTTAGACGAAATCTCGACAATCAGATTCGTTTCAGATTTGAATCTTGTCCCTGACGCACAAGCCGAGAAACACTTTCGCAACGCAAAGGCGTTGCTGGAGCTTGGGTTACGTGAACAGGCGAAAAGACAATTTGAGGCGGCAATCGAAGAATTTCCAAAGTATGCTGATGCGCACTATAATCTCGGTCTAGTGCAAAAAGAGGATGGGGCTATTGATGAAGCATTGGCCAGTTTTGGTCGGGTTGCCAAGATTGCTCCACGTACTTACAATCTTGCCGCCGAAATCAAGAAAGCGGCAGACAGTTATCTCGCATCGGAAGCATTCCGCAAGGCTGCCGATGCATACCTGCTCTTGTTTGATTACTACCCAACACACTCGGAGGCTGAACACGCGGGCTATACGGCGGGATTCATACTAACAGATCGGCTGCAGGAGACTGCTGAAGCGCTGAAAGTCCTGCAAGAAGCCACGCGGCGCTTCCCAGAATCTGACCATCTGGTAAAATCGAAGTATCTCATTGGAGTGTTGCAATCAAGAGATGGACGACCACAGATCGCGCTAGAAGTACTAACTACGTTTATCGAAGAACACCCGGACAGCGAATGGATTGATGATGCGTACCTTGCCCGAGGCTCCGCATATCAGCAACTTCGTATGAACAAGGAGGCGCTCAATGATTTTTCCACAGCGATTGGAATTACAACTGACCCACGGCTGATACCCGTTTTACAGCGAAAGCGCGAAGAATGTGCGTGGACAATATACACCGTGTCAGATGATCTACCAAGCAATGACATCCAAGCTATTGCGGTTAATGGAAATGATTTGTGGGTAGGTACACCCAAAGGGTTGGCAAGAGTCGACATAAGCCTCGGTGCGTGGCAGATTCGCACTGAGAGCGGAATAGAGCAAATCAACCGACTCAATCCGAACGTACCAACGAATGTGCGTGCGTTGGCAGTCTACTCGCCAACAATCAAAATGCCAAACCTAATTGAAGAAGATGAAAATTCTCCCTCTGTGATTGAGGAAGTAGACAAGAAAACTGAAGTTTGGATTGGGACGCTGAATCAAGGTGTAATCCGTTACAGCCCGGCGGCAGGATCATCGGTCAATTACAATACGCTTAACGGATTGTCGCACAATCAGATTTCCGACATAGAGATTGGTACACACGATGTGTGGGTTGCTACATTTTCTGGCGTCGCCCGATATTCTCGGTCAGACGATGAGTGGATGGTTTATGATCGGACAGCTGATGGACTTCCCGCAGACAACATTGTATCATTGGCTGTCACACCGACAACCGTCTGGGCAGGCACTTCAGATGCCGGAATCGCTATTTTTGACCTGGTATATGATCCACTATGGCGCAGCTCAAACTTGCGCGATATAGTCCCCGAAGTTAGCGGAAATTCGATTGCAAGTTTCGATGTCAGCGATAAAAGTGTGTTTTTCACTTGGTATAGTAAAGAAGAAGAAGAGAATGGATATGGCGAAGCCGACTGGAAAGGCCTTCAAGGTATAGGAATGACTATCGCGCAGCAGGATATGGTTCCTATTGAAAATATATATATAGCGGTCGATCGCGCTTTGGAACCGGAGACATCGCCACCATTGTGGTTTGCAACCAACGATGCCGTGTATATCAAATCTACGAGTGGGTGGGATTATATTGGTTATCCCGCCGAACAAATTGGGGATAGGGTGACCGTCAATTGTATCGAACTAGGTAATGAGACTGCTTGGATAGGTACTTCGAACGGACTTGCGAAAATTGACACTAACGCGGTAGGTATACGATGAATTAACGGGTACAATATTCCCCGCCTTCATGATATCTGGATTAGGGCGATTTAAGCGTGTTTCGAGCCCCGCCACTACGCACCACACTCCAACTAAGCTCTTATAATAATTTTGCTACACATTCAGTTAAAGGAGATCTACAGCACATGACTACAGCTGAAATTAAAGAAATGGCAACAGAATATGTAATGAACACATACGGTGAGCGCGATTTGGCGTTTGTGCGTGGGGAAGGTCCCTATTTATGGGATGCGGATGGTAAGAAATATCTTGATTTTCTTGGTGGTCTGGCAGTCAATGGTTTGGGGCATTGTCATCCGAATGTCGTTGCCGCGATTCGGGAGCAGGCGGGTAAGTTGCTGCATGTTTCCAATTTGTATTACATTGAACCACAGGCAAAATTAGCGAAACTTCTCATTGATAATTCCGACTTGGATCAGTGTTTCTTCTGTAATAGCGGTGCGGAAGCGAACGAAGCAGCAATAAAACTGGCGAGAAAGTATGCAACGGATCAAGGTAAGCCACACGCTTATGAAATCATTACCATGGAGAATTCGTTTCATGGGCGCACGATGGCGACTATCACTGCGACTGCACAGACAAAATATCACATAGGATTTGAACCGATGCTCCCCGGATTCACCTATGTTCCGTTCGATGATTTAGAGGCGACGCAAGCCGCAGTCAACGAGAATACGTGCGCTATCCTTGTTGAAGCAATTCAGTCCGAGGGTGGCGTTAATGTTCCGAGCGAGGACTACATTCAAGGGCTGCGCAGCATATGCGACGCACACGGTCTCCTTCTTATTCTTGATGAGGTTCAGACGGCAATGGGCCGCCTTGGTACGTTCTACGGTTATCAGAGTTACGGGGTGGTGCCTGACATCTTAACAATGGCGAAATCTCTTGGTGGCGGCGTTCCAATTGGTGCCATGCTTGCCAAAAAGCATATAGCGGACAGCTTCGTCCCGGGTACCCATGCGGCGACGTTTGGAGGCAACCCGCTGGTCACAGCTGCCGCATGCGCATCCATCCAGACAATTTTTGACGAGAACCTTGCTGCAAATGCGATCGAAATGGGAAACTATCTGGCATACGAAATATCACAACTCAAAGACAAATTTCCAATTGAAGAAGTCCGAGGCAAGGGATTATTGCGTGGATTGGTGATGTCTGTCGATGCGAAACCTCTTGCCGCGAAATGCGCGGATAACGGCTTAATCACAATCTGTACCAACGATTATGTAATCCGGTTTTTGCCTCCTCTCAATATCACGATTAACCACGTCGACGAAGCTGTCTCGATTCTCAAGAAGTCAATGGCTGAGGTATTTTAACGTGTAGCCCCAGGTTGGAGTAACAGGATGAATCACACGGCATCACGCATTGGCTTTCATGTTCCGCGTTCCAAGAACTATGTCGTATTAATTGTTTTTTTCATTTCAACCTTGGTTGGTTGTGGTAGTAAAACGGTCAAATTATCTCCTGCTGACAGAGAGTTGTTGAATCCTATCCTCACCCGTCTTCAATTAAACTATGACCTTACATCAACAGTACGCATCTTACAGATGGTTGTAACCGTTGAAGACAAGGACAATAAGGAGGAACTTCGAGAATCACTATGGTACAAGCGTTCATTGAAAGACGGCGATTTTCTCCACATACAAGCGCTAGGTCCATTGAACGAACCACGAGTGATTGCTATTGCTGGCCGAGACCACCTTCTGCTCTACTTTGCCAATGAGCAGGAAGCAATATTTGAACCCTTGGAGGATGGGGTGTTACGGGAGGTCTTCGGCATGGATTTAAGAATCTCGGACGTTCGCAGCGCCATTTTTGCGAATCCCTTCCTTGATGGACGTACGAACGATTTGGTGTTGGCTTCCTCTGGTGCCAAGTTTGTGGTGAAACGCCCCGGAGTCAAAACCGGACATTTGGAAGAGATTACCGTCACGGTACATGATGAAGAACCGGTTGTTAGCCATTGGCAGATTCAAGATGGGAATGGGAGTCTTATTCAAAGCGTCGAATTTTCCGATTATCGTGATGTTGGCGGAGTGCTCCGTCCTCACCGTGTTGAGATTGAACGCCCACCAGAACACACGCGCGTGGAACTGAAGATTATCAAGCCAGAGATAAATGTTGAGATTAATGATAGCAAATTTGACTTCAAGCCGTTTCTCACAGAATCCACAACGATTCGAACGATTGCGAAGTAACGGCGCAAGTTGAAGAAATTTTCTTGCCTTCCTTCCCGCTAACCAACGCAGCATTTTCCCACCACCATGGCAAAATCATTGCTCATTCATGCCCACGCAAAGATTAACCTCTATCTGAATGTTACCGGTAAGCGTCCGGATGGTTTTCATAATCTTCAAACAGTATTTCACTCAATTCAACTTCACGACGATGTCATTCTCCGACCACTCGCCAGACAGGAAATTTTAATTCGGTGCGATCACCCATTGGTACCGTGTGACACGCGAAATTTGGGGTATCAAGCTGCCCAGCTGCTGATGAATCATACCGGCATTATGTGCGGCGTCGAAATCTCAATCAAGAAGCGGATACCGGTGGCTGCGGGACTTGCGGGCGGCAGCGCAGATGCTGCAGCCGTTCTATGGGGAATGAATCAACTGTTTAAATTCGGATTAACCCATACCGACTTAATGTGCTTGGGTCTACAACTAGGGGCTGATGTTCCGTTTTGTCTACTCGGCGGAGCTGCACTTGGCCGCGGAGTTGGAGAGATTTTAACCGCTTTACCACCGCTAAAGGAGACTCACATACTGTTGGCAAATCCGGGAATTGAGGTTAGAACAAGCAGCGTGTTCCAACATTTCCATTTTGCGTTGACTAACACATCCCCAGATGATATAATTCTACGAGGTTGTCTTGAGAATGGTGACCAGCGTGGCGTGGCTGAAAATATGTACAATTGCTTGGAAGTTCCGGTGTTTCTGAAATTTCCCGATGTCGAATCGCTCAAGTGCGAATTAGCGGGTTGCGACGGCAGCTATGGAGCGTTAATGTCGGGTAGCGGTGCGACCGTATTCTCTATTATGCGGGATGCCGCGAGCGCTCACCAAGCTACATCCAAACTCTGCGATAGATTGACATTCTGTACGACAACACACACGAGTAACGTTAGCTTGTCTACGGCTTAATGGGCGGTCGCCAAGTGGTAAGGCACGGGTCTTTGGAACCCGCATTCGTAGGTTCGAGTCCTACCCGCCCAGCACTTCATGGGAAGTCCGCCATTAAAGGGCTGGCTAATCCGATCTCGTTCCCGCCCTAGATGAATGTATCATTTCCAGAGTTGGTACCATAATCACAATCAAGAATACAGGCATCATTAGCTGACATTGGACCGATGATGTGTGCGAGGTGGAAGTATGTTAGCTACTTTTGATTTTTACGGAAAAAACGACTGGGAGCAAATTACATGCAACAAGTAAGACTAGAAGTTGAAAAGCGGAGTACCTTTGGTAAGGGAAATGCGCGGGCGCTACGCCGTGGAGGTTCGATCCCGGCTGTGCTATATGGGCGCCGTGAAGATGTGGTTCCACTTCGAATTGATGAACATGTCTTCCGCACATTCCTTCGGAAAAACAGCGAAAATGTGCTTATCGACCTAGATATAAAGGGACACGGTACAGAGACTGCCATGATTCGGGATATTCAGCAGCATCCCGTAAGCAAGCAAACCTTGTTACACGCCGATTTCGTGCGCGTGTCTTTGGACGAACCGGTAACTGCAGCAGTTCCGATTGTTCTAAACGGTACGCCTATAGGTGTCAGAGAAAGTGATGGAGTACTGGAGTTTCCTCTCCGAGAACTATCAGTCCACTGTTTGCCTACTCTCCTGCCCGATGAGATTCAAGTGGACGTAAACGATTTGGACGTGAACGAAATAATCCACGTTGGGGATTTGAACGTGGCTGACGAGATTCAGGTATTGGATGATTCGCAAACCATGGTCACCGCAGTCAGCCCGCCAAAGGTTGAGGAAGAAGTGGCAGCCGAAGAAATTGAAGGCGAAGAAATGCTAGAACCCGAACAGGAAGAGCCTGAACTGATTACTCGTAAACGTAGTGACGATGAAGATGAAGAATGAAGCTGGGCAGACGCTGTTTATACATTACCATCGCTCTGTGGACATCAGTTGCTCTTAGTATTCAGCAATCCCCTTCGATTCGTTTTGTGGATCGTGGGGGAAAAATGCTTGCGCAGGTTGAAACTGTCACCCGAGACGAGGTGTTATATTTGCCGGTTGATGCGTTGCGTGGGATAGTAGATTCCGACATGAAGAGGAAATACGACCTCACCGGAAAACTCACCTTAGTTATTAAACAAAAACGGATTGAACTGCACCTAGGTACATCGTCCGCGACGGTTGCCGGGCAGCCGGAGCCAATACCACTATCCCACCCGCCGTTGGTCATCAACCAGCGGCCAATGCTCCCGATCACATTTTTTACGGAAATACTTCCCAACATCTACAATTTTGAGGTGGCTTACAACCCTGAACTTCAACGTGTGCGGATCGTGGAAACTAAGGATACGCGTCCACGTGTGAGGCCGCTAGAAGGGTTTCTCGTTGTCGTTAACCCTGGACATGGAGGAGCAGACAGAGGATATCAGGGAAGCGGCGGGGTACTCGAGAAGGAAATAACACTGGCGATAGCTAAGCATGTTGAGACTTACTGCCATCAGAATGGGATCCGAGTTGTGCTCACACGAGACGGGGATTATGAACGACGACCACTAGAACGTGTGCAAATTGCAAATCAAAGCGGAGGCCAACTTTTCTTGAGTTTGCACTGCAATGCTTCTTATACGGCGAAAGCGAAGGGCATTCACTTATACGTCAATAGTTCAATGTGGCATCGGCAATCAGACGATTCTACCTCTTCTACAGGTAGCGCAACCCACCAAAGACAACTTACGACACTTTCCCAAGAGGATTTTCTAAATCAAAGTCGGGGTTTTGCTGCCATTCTTCGGGAACAATTGAACACTTTTACGGAAAACCTTACCTCATTGACCGAGATTCCGCTGACAACCTTGTCCGAAGTTTATATGCCCGCACTTTTAATTGAACTTGGTTACTTGTCGAATGCAGCCGATTTAGAAAAACTTACAAACTTTGATAGCCAAGGAGCCATTGCGGAAAGCATTGGGGCGGCAATTGTGAAGTATCGGGCCTCGCTCATAACTGGACAGATTTCCAACGATGGCGAATAATTTGAATCGAGGACAACTAAAAATATTACTATTCGGTGGTGTCGCTGTTGTTGTCGTTGTTGCTCTAGTCATTGCATTTTTCTTTTTTGATCGCGGGGAAGTTTTGCCGCCCCAACCACCACTGCCACCCGCTGCGAGTTCTCCGAATACCTCCCCACCTCTCCAACAGATCAGGCTCTATTTTTTTCAACCAGAATCGCTTGAGCTCGTTGATTTTGTTCACGAGTTGCGTCTACCTAACGACAAACCCGAGCGTCTTAAGCAAATTATCAATGCGCTCCTTGAAGAGTCTCCACCTACCTTGATAAACGCAATCCCCAAGGGAACAATTCTGTACGAGGTGTATCTTGACAGGCAATCTACCGCATACTTGGATTTCTCAGGCGCCTTAAGCGCCGCACATATCGGTGGCACCACGGCAGAATTGTTGACTGTCCAAGCGATTCTAAAAACAGTCCAATCAAATTTTGGCGGCGACATACAGAATGTGCAACTACTCATTGAAGGCCAAGAAGTTGATACGATTGCCGGCCACGTTGACATCTCAATGCCTCTATCATTAGCGACAATTCCCCAACAGGAGCGGGAGCGATCAAATAACGAATTGCAGTGAATAGGAAATCCTCTTGTTGCACTGCTGGATCAGTTAATCTCTGCGACGCATCAAACCATGTTTCGGCTGAAAAACAGAGTCATAGCTTGTAATCCGTGTAAATTGATTGTTGGTCTCGGGAATCCAGGGCGACGATACGAGATGACAAAGCACAATGTGGGATTTTGGGTCATCGACGAACTTTTTCAGAGATATGGAATCAGGAAGGTGAAAGGGGTGTGTGGAGCGCTCGCAGGAACGGCGAAATGGGATGGAGACGAACCACTATTCGCTAAACCCACCACCTTTATGAACAATAGCGGTGAGGCCGTTGCAGCGTTGGTTCGCAGATTCGACCTCTCAATCTCTGATTTGTGCGTTATATACGACGATCTTAATTTAGAGATTGGGGTATTGCGGTTACGCAAGAAAGGTAGCGATGGTGGACACAATGGCATCAAGTCGATTATACGCCACCTTGATACCGAAGAATTTCCTCGCTTGCGAATTGGCATTGGTTCGCCAACTCATAGCCAAACTGACTATGTGTTGAGTGAGTTTGATGAACCGGATAAAGTCCAAATTGGTGAAGTTGTTCAACGGGCAGCGGATACGGTCGAAACACTAATAGAGAAGGGAATTCTGCATGCGATGAATCAATTTAACGGTAGAGTTGAGGGACTGGCGGACAGATGCCAGTGACAAGCAAGCACACGGACAACCCGAGTTCTGTGTTTTTAGTAGCTCTTTTTGGTAGGAAGATTGTAGGAATCGGAACATGCGGTGAAAAGGCGGATGGAAATTTCCATTGGTTGTACAACGCTTAGGAATCTGGCCCATGAAGCATACTGAATTTGTTGCTATATGTCTCCTTGCCGCATTGACGGGTATGTCGTCGGGAGGCGCGGTAGACGTAGATCCGGTAGAGGTAGAAAGAATGTTCCCCTTACCGCAAGATGATTGGCTGAATTTAGAACTGATGGGTACAAAGGCCGGTTATGCGCATATTTATATGGATAATGCGGTTTACGAAGGCAAAGACGTTATACGAACACGCATTGACATGGTCATTGAAGTGAAGCGAGGAAACTGGGATTTACGTTTTGAGAACACCCGGATTTCATATATCGGGATGGATCTCATTCCCCGCCGTTTTACGGTGACCTCGAATGAAACAGGAGCTGAAAAGCGAGTTGAAGGACGTGTTAAGGAGGGAGTTGCCTACATTGAAACCACGCTTGCCGGAAAAACAACACAATCCGAAAAACCGATTCCACCAGACGCGATTTTCGAGCAGACAATCCCATATCTCCTGCTAAAAGAGGGTATGTCGGTTGGAGATGAGCACCAACTGCGGATTTTCAATCTCGACCTCCTCCAATCTGTGAACACTGGGGTCAAAGTCGTCCGCGAAGACAAAATTCATTTTGGAGGAAATAGCATACCCGTTTATGAGGTCGAATATACAATGGACATAATGGGAAGTATCACGACTGTAGCATGGATTAGTTCGGAAGGCAGGACCTACCGGACCGAAATCCCGCTGATGGGTTTTCCCTTGGTGCTGACAAAGACCGATATGCAGACCGCACTCGGAGAAGCAGGGCAAGTTGACGTGATTCTTAACACCAAGATTTACCCCCAAGGGAAACAACCGACACCCAATTCCTCGCGCCTCAAAGCCGCACTGCGATTGGGAGAAGGAAATTTGAAGGATGCCGTGAAGATTGACCGCCGACAAAATTTGATCTGTGCCGTGGATAGTCCGAATAGTGGAATATTGGAAATTAACGTTCCACCCGTTGATCTCTCGAATACGCCGTCGTTACCGCTCTCTTTGGACGAATCGCAGATTGAACTTGCTCAATTTCTTAAATCGAGCGTATACATTCAGGCGGACCATCCTGCGATTCACGCTGAAGCGGTCGAAGTCTTGGACGGAGAAACCAACTCGTGGCGCGCTGCGACAAAGCTGTGCCGCTGGGTTTACGAGAACGTATCCGACAAAAATCGGCAAACAGGCTTCGGTTCTTCAATTCAAACCTTAAAGACCTTGGAAGGGGATTGCACAGAACATACAGTACTCTTCATTGCATTGGCACGCTCGGTAGGTATCCCGGCGCGCATCTGCGCAGGAATCGTATTCCAACGAGATGCGTTCTATTATCATTTCTGGCCCGAGGTTTACGCGGGTGAATGGATAGCAATGGAACCAACACTCGGGCAACTCCAAGCCGACGCCAATCACATTCAGCTAGCGGGCAGCACGTTAGAGTCCGACTCCATGCTGGAGTATGGTGAAGGAGTTCTACGGACTTTAAATCAGCTAGAGATTGAGGTGATTGAATGAGGAATTTCCACGATTCGACAACGAGTACTAATCGACACCCCACTCACAGAAATTCCATTATGAGCCGATCACTGCACCAACGAATGATTCGATGTAACATTTAAGGGAACGTGGATGCTTAAACGACTATTCAAACGAAAATCGGATGACGAAGCGAAACAGCCCTCTCGGGAAGAGCTACGGGAGAATGTAGACATTACTGTTAAATCGAACATGGAACAAGTCATTGGTTATTCAGATGACACGGCGCCTCCCGAACTGAACGATGGCCCTTCAGAGAATACAGATTGGTTGAGTCGCCTCAAAGCCGGCCTGTCGAAAACGCGAAACAATCTCATGGGGCAAATCGAGAATTTGCTCCGCGTTGGCAGAAAGATTGATGAAGAACTGCTTAATGAGATAGAAGAGGTCTTAATTCAAGCCGATGTCGGGATTGATACGACGCTGTTCTTGATGGATAATGTTCGGGAGAGGGTGAAATCTAGAGGCCTGAGCGACCCGGCGGGATTGGGAGATATTATTAAACAGGAGATTCTCAATATCCTTGGAGACGACCAGCCGCTGGATATTGAGGGTGCTTCACCATACACGATTCTTGTGCTTGGCGTAAATGGAGCGGGCAAGACCACAACCATTGGCAAACTCGCGCACCGCTTCAAGTCCGAAGGAAACCGCGTCCTGATTGCGGCCGGTGACACGTTCCGCGCAGCTGCTACCGATCAGCTTTCAATTTGGTCCGACCGCGCCGGAGTTGACCTGATTCGCGGGAGTGAGGGTTCAGATCCGGCTTCAGTTGTTTTCGATGCGGTTCAGGCTGCAAAGTCTCGTAACGCAGATGTCTTGATTGCCGACACCGCCGGTCGGCTTCATACAAAAAGACCGTTGATGGACGAATTATCAAAGATTGGACGGGTGATGTCGCGTGACCTTCCGGGTGCGCCCCACGAGGTGCTGCTTGTGATTGACGGAACAGCGGGGCAGAATGCCATAATGCAAGCGAAAGTTTTTAATGAGGCTGTGCCCGTGACCGGTGTAGCTGTCACGAAACTTGACGGTACTGCCAAAGGCGGCATCGTTATCGCGGTGAAGGGAGAAATCGGCGCCCCCGTAAAGTTGATTGGCATCGGCGAAAAATTGAACGATCTACAAGATTTTTCCGCAACAGAATTCGTGGACGCGCTGTTCGCGCATGATGAAGCTCCCCATGAAGACTGAAGAGTAACTAGAGGTGCTTGGCTGCGAAAGCACACATAATCTTTATTACATGAAGGAATATTCTATCTATGGCCTCGAAAGATGAACTCAAGTCGATTTTGGATGCCCCAATATTTCTTGCGCCAAACACATTTCTACATTTCTACGGCGGAGGAAAACTGCGTGCGGAATTCATGGGAGAGCCCGATCCTGAAGATGATTACCGATCCGAGGAGTGGATGTTTTCAACAAACCGGGCTACGACACCGGGCCGCGATAATCCGCCGGACAAAGGGTTCAGCCGCATCCAACTCCCTAGCGGTGAAACAGTGTTGCTCAAACACCTGTTGGACGCGTTTCCCAATGAAACACTAGGTGAGCACCATGTCAATAAATTCGGTACGAATTTGGGAGTGCTCCTCAAAATCTTTGATGTCGGCGACAATTCTCACATCCCTATCCACTGGCACCCCGCTCCCGAATTCGCGCAAAAACACCTCAATTCCCCGTTCGGCAAAACCGAAGCGTGGATTATCATTGGAACAAGACCTGGAGCGAAAGCTTGGATTGGTTGCAAGGAATCCACTTCAATAGCGGAATTTGGAGAGTTGATGCACACGCAGGATATAGAAGCATTGCGTGGTTTGATGCATCTTATAGAGCCAACGGTTGGCGATGTCATTTACGTGCCGCCCGGCGTAATACACTCGCTCGGCAGCGGCTTGTGTGTTCTTGAGCCACAGGAACCAACCGACTGGAGTATTCTGGCAGAATGGGAAGGATTTCCCTATGAGAGTGAAGACGGGACACTGGGACTAGGATGGGATCTGGCTCTTAAGGCGGCTGATTTTAGCAAGCTTGAGATAGACGAATTAAACGGCTACATCAAGCGAACGCCCCTAATAATTCGCGACGAAGGCAATAACCGTGAAGAAAAGCTGCTTCCGGACGAGGCGACGCCATATTTCCAAGCGTCACGTTTAATCGTTGACTCGCGACTGAATATGCCGGGGAGAGGGTTTCACTGTCTTGTAACCTTACAAGGTCGAGGAAAACTCAGCGGTGCGTTTGATGATATTCCGATTGAGCGTGGAAAATCGGTCTTTATTCCGGCTTGTCTGTCCGCGTACGACATTATAAACACGGCTGACACAGCAATGGAGGTCGTCTGCTGCTATCCGCCAGCCGTGTCCTAACGCACCGGTTGCGCTATTGACCCGCTCCAGAGGGCGGGTCCGGTTCGTTGCTCAGAATGCCCCCATGAATTTAGCTTGCCGTGCTTTTTCTTCGTTCACGAAACTCAATAGAATGAGGCCTAGTACAAAAAAGATCATCAGAGAAATGATAGAAAGACGTGCGGTTCCGGTCACCTGTCGAATGACGGCAAATGCGAGAGGACCCCAGATCGCAGAAAATTTTGCAAACACAGAATAGAATCCGTAAAATTCCGCGCTAGCTTCCTCCGGTACCATGGAACCATACAGCGAGCGGCTCAATGCCTGCGAACCGCCGAGCACAACGCCGACGATGACACCCAACACGAAAAATTCAGTTGCGGAATGCAGAAAATAGGCGTAGGTGACAACGCCGCTCCAAAGGACCAGCGACAGCATCACTGCCCTCTTCGTTCCAATTTTGTCCCCCAGCCAACCGAACAAAGGCGCACCAGCCGCCGCAATAATCTGAATGACTAGAAGTGTTATCATTAACACAGTCACAGACAGATTTAACTCACTAGTTCCGTAGATTGTTGCCATACCAATGACGGTTTGGATGCCATCGTTATAAACCATAAATGCGATCAAAAATAGTAGAAGATGCTTGAACTGCCGCACCTTCCTCGCTGTTCTGAGCGTGCGTTCCACTCCGATAGCAATGTACGCAAGGATTAAAGGTTTCGACCTGTACTTTTCCGGTATCTCCTCTCTAGCTTGTCCCTCCTTCAGAAATTTCAACGTGAAGAGTGTGAATCCACCCCACCACAACCCTGCCATTGCTATCCCGATGCGAGCGGCGAGCGCCTGTCCGATTCCGATTACTTTGTGACCCGCCACCAATCCGAGAGCGATTGCGAACTGCATCCCTCCCCCGATATATCCGAAAGAAAATCCTTTTGCCGATACCCTATCAAGTCTGTTTTCAGATGCGATATGTGGCAAAAAGGCATCATAAAAGACGTTTGCACCCACATATCCAACCTGAGTGATGACGAACATAATCACCGTTTGCCATACATCACCGGACTGACAGAAATAGAAAAGGGTGGTAATCAGACTGCCCGCATAAGCAAAAGATAGGAGGAATTTCTTTTTCGCCGAAGAGAAATCGGAAACGGCGCCGAGTACGGGGGCAAACAGAAATGAAAGAAACGCGGCAAAGGCGATCATGTACCCCCAAAGAGATGTGGCACTGACCGTGCTATTCCCGATTTGAACCCCTTCTGCCCCTACGATTACCCGCGCGAAATAGCTTTGCAAGAGCCCCGCGACGACGGTGGTGACATAAGCAGAGTTTGCCCAGTCGTACATACACCAACCGAAGATGGTCCTCTTGTCATTTTTTATCATTGTATCGGGTTAACCGGGTAATACAATGGGCAGGGTGTGTGACCGAGTTTATTGAACCACATCTCCTTCAACGGGCTCAACGTCAACATTGATGTTCCTAAGATGATCTACCGCCCGTTCAAGCTCATCGGCTTCACCCGTGATTTCCAACACAACCCAACCGGTGTCGGCTGTCACGTTGGCTCGCCTGATGTTTGTTACAACGTCATACTGCTTCCCGATGTTATAAATTACAGGTTCGGTAATCTGACTTGGTGGGAAACTCAACCGTACTCTTAGAAAAGCCATGTCTAGTGCCTCTTGAAGGAATTTAGTGGGGCCGTAACACTCATCTAGAGAAAGGAAAACAAATGGCTATCTCGCAGAAAAGCGAATTGGAAAAGAGAAGTGGCAAGAAAAAACTGAGGCGTCGGACGCAAGGTGGAGTGCGTGATTTGCTCGTCAAGAACGGTAATCTATAGACATTGCTCAGCCTTTTACATATCGCCCAATACGTCAAGCGGAACTTCGACAAAATCTTCTGTGGTTTCATCCCAAGAGAACGCCTTAGCGGCGTTTATTTGTCGATCGTAAAGGGAGATTACGACGTAAGCGGTGTCTGGATAATTCGGTATTCCCCACGGCTCGGTGGCATCGGATTTATCTTTCGCGGAAAAATAAGCGTCTTCATTTGGGTGTGAATGGTAGAACGCCTTAATTTGCCTGCCTTCGGTGTCAACTTCCCGATGTATCTTGATGAGGTCGTTCGGGTCCATCAAGTATGCGGTCCGGGCGTTCCTCGGATAAGTCTCGGGGTCTCCGGCATGGCGCTCGTTCTGGATATTCGTGCAAGGCCTGACGAACTCCTGATCTCCATCTGTCAAAATCGCGCCGCAGCACTCATTCGGAAATTCCTTCATTGCGTGGGTGTGGATTTGTTTTTCGGTGTCGCGCCGCAATTCTAGCACATCAAGACCTCACAATGAATACAACCCGATTAGGCACGCCAGTCCAACAAGCGTGCCTTCATCTAGGATTGGGAATCTCCTTTGCTTCAGATAGCCTGGCACATACTAGCGCCGCCTGCAATAGCCGGGATTATTGAGACTTCGTCACCATCGTTGACCGCTGTTGTCTTCCCGTCCAAAAACCGAATATCTTCATCGTTAAGATAAATGTTGACGAAACGGCGGATATTTCCGGCTTCGTCGCAAATCCGTTCTTTAATCCCCGCGTAGTTGGCTTCGAGATTTTCAATAATGCTCTCAATGTTTGAGCCGTCGGCCTCCACTTCAGCCTTATCGTTTGTAAGTTTCCTCAGCGGAGTTGGAATGCGTACTGTAGCAGCCATGAAGTAAAATCCCTTCCTTGTTGATTGATTTGTTCGCTCACGTTAAGAAACGGTGCACGAAACCGGGTTTTTTCTTGAAAACTCGGTTTCTCAAGCTCACTTTACACGTTCCTTTGACATGAGCTGCTTAGTTATATCGCAAAGTGCAAACCGCACTCTTTGTTGTTATCGGACGCCGCCGCGTTTTGCCAGCGCCATCGCCCAGCTCTCTTAGGTTCACCCGGCAATATCCGCGTTGTACAGATTACACAGCCGAGCGATTCAAAATAAGCCCCATGCTTGTCCGGTTTGAGTAGCGGGTTCACCGGTACGTCGTATTGACTTACAAACTGCCACACCTGTTCCTCTGTCCAATGCGCTAACGGGTTAACCTTCAATACGGAGCGGCCGGCGTGATTAACAAGCTCCGACTTTGGTGTCAGTCCTCTATGTTCAGACTGATCTCGGCGCAGCCCGGAGAACCAGACATCAAGTGTATCCAGCAGCCGTTGCATTGGTCTGACCTTTCTTATCTCGCAACAGTAGTTCTGCTTATCTTTACCGTCAAAAAACAGGTGCTCGCCATGTTTTGACACCATCTGATCGACTTCCTCCGGGTCTGGTTTGATTCGTTCGATTTGGATGTCATAACGCGCCTCTACTTGTTCAAAGAAGTCGTAAGTCTCCGAAAATAAGCGCAAAGTGTCAAGGGTGCAGACACGAAACGGGAGGTTATTTTCATGCGCTAGATGAATCAACACCATACCGGAGAGTTGACCGCTCGTTACAATGGCGGCACGCTCTTCGAAACGCTTGAACAAATTAAATAGAATCTCCTTGGGGTCTTCAATCGAATTAATCTGATAACAGAGATCCTCATTAATGGATGTTCGTGGATGAATGAGTTCGGTCACCGAAAATATCCGCCCTTCTTCTTGCAGATTGGGTTAAGTCTGTGAAGGTCCAATAGCCTCGTCATGCAAGAAAGTTAGTTCCCGTTTATGAGAGTGAGCGCTCATGGTAATAAACTCATAATATCGGTTTTGGGTTCAAAATATTGGCTCAAGCTAAAATACCGTTCGCCTGTGTCGGGTAAGATGGTAACAACTGTTTTTTCTTCGCCGAGATCCTTGGAGATTCTCAGTGCGGCATGAACGTTCGCTCCTGACGACATCCCGACGAGCAACCCCTCGGTTTTGGAAATGTGTTTCATCATCCGATACGCCTCTTCATCTGGCACGGTGAGCACTTGATCGATAATGTCCACGTTCAGAATCTCGGGAATTATCCCTGCACCGATGCCGTCGATTCGCGTTGGACCGGGCTCTCCCCCCGAGATAACCGGAGATACGTCCGGTTCAACCGCAACCACTTGCACATCGGGATAGTGCGACTTGAGGACTTCGCCAACGCCGGTCAATGTACCGCCCGTCCCCACACCTGTAACGAAAAAGTCCACTGGACGGTCCAGTGTCTCTATTATCTCGCGCGCCGTGGTTAATCGATGGATTTCCGCGTTTGCAGGATTCTTGAACTGATTAGGCATGAAGTGACGTGGGTTCTGCCGCACAATTTCCTCTGCTTCCCAAATTGCACCAGCCATCCCCGCATTCTCGGGAGTCAAGATTATCTTGGCGCCAAAAGCAGACAGGAGCGTATATTTTTCTTGGCTCACGTTCTCCGGCATGGTCAACACCACAGGATACCCGCTCGCAATGCCGACGGCCGAAATCCCAAGCCCTGTATTCCCGGCTGTCGGCTCAACGATTGTATAGCCCGATTTCAATACCCCGCGTTCCTCCGCATCGGCAATCATTGCATGCGCAATTCGGTCTTTAATGCTTCCTCCAGGGTTGTAGGATTCCAGCTTTGCCACAACCGTGGCGTCATCCTTACCGCGCAGGCGGCTAAGATGAACCAATGGGGTATTACCAATCAAGTCAATGATGCTGTTAGCAAGTTTCATTTCGGTTCAGATTGAATAAGGGATCGAATGCGCAGGTTGAGCAATCTGCTTGAACTTTCGGGCTTGACAACATAGCTCTTGCAGGGTTTTTGAATTTAAGACACTGCTAATTCCGCTCTCGATTTCAAGCAATAACGTTTCCATGCATCGATTGGTGGCATCACATTGTGAGGAGGCGTCAAAACTCTCCGTAAAGTTTACGGGTCCCTCGACCACTTCAAAAATATCGCCTATGCGAATCTCATTAGGCGGTATTCCAAGACTGTATCCGCCATCGGGGCCACGCCGGCTCGTAGTCAAACCTGACTGCTTGAGTTGAAGGAGTAGTTTTTCAAGAAACGGTCGTGAAATGCCATGTTTCTCCGAAAGCTCCGCCACCGAGACGAACTGTTGAGGATATTGCAGCGCTAGCTCTAGCATCGCTAGAACCGCATATTTTAGCCGAGCGGATAGACGCATCATTACCTCTTCCTTGGAATTATGACTAATCTGGTCAGATTTAATTATATTATATATAACCTGGAGAGTCAAACTTATTTTGGCACTGTCTGAGTTACAACTCCGGATACCGATGTGTCCCCGATTTCATTGATTGGAGACTCTGCCTCAATCGTGGGATCGAGATCGCCTCGCCCTGAATTGAACTCGACTTTGTGCATTTGTAGGGTGGGATCAAGCGAACGGATAGTGAGTGCGATAGAACTCCCCTGCCCACCATTCTCTGTAGGAGCGGCCTCCTGGCCGCGACAGATTAACTTACATCAAGTGAGTGAATCACGATAAACCGAGCAGAGAACAATGGTGATAGTCCGTAGGCTGGGTTGAACGGAAATCCGAAGGAATCCATGCACAGAAGAAAGACTTCCAACATTTTATTCTGTTTGAAAACACGGGAAATTCAAGTGAAACCCAACACTTCACTGTAAGAGTAATCAACCAAGCGAACAATGAACGCGATAGAGATTCCAAAACGATAATAAATTCCGCGTAATAATACTCCGCTAGTCACCATCCCCTGTAGGAGCGACCTACTGGTCCCGACCAATCTACATTGTAATTAAGTGACCTAACACGGAGCGATCGGCTGAGATCAACCGAACGGACAGTGAGAGTGATAGAAATCCTGATGGAGAGACCTTACATACACGTTTGGCATTTGCGTGTTAGCTCCCAATTCATCAAGATTAGAATTGTGCATCTTTACGCGGCACATTCCCTGTTCGCCCGGTCTGGATTGACAAATTCAGACCAAATTAATTGTCCCTCCCTGACCTTTGGTCAAAACAGACCCTCCCAGCTACAACGGTTAGAATATTCCGTGCTGATTCGTCCAGAATCTGTTGTATTACAGACTGACCGTCATCCGGTATTGCAACTCCAATCACGTCCGCGTACCAGCCCTTCTCCAATTTTCCGACACGTTCGAGTGACAACCCCCTCGCGCTGTTAATCGTTACAAGGTCGACAATTGTGTGCGGCGAAAGGCCATCTTGCGTATTCGCGAGGTACTTCAATTCGTCGAACATGCTGAGTGACCAGTTGCTGGCTAAACTGTCTGTCCCGATTGCAACGTTGGCACCGGCTTTTATGAGACGGCAAATGGGGTGAGAATTGTGATGGAAGTAGTGGTGGGCGCGTGGGCAGAATACTACCGTTGCGTTACTTCCAGCAAGGGTCTCAATGTCTGCCTCGGTAAGGTAATTGCAGTGCGCGAGAAGCGGGCGAGACTCCAATATTCCGATATCCTTTAAATGTTGAATAGGAGAGCATCCAGGAGGAGTCCACTCTTTCATGGAAATTCCATACGCCTTCAACAGATCGGCAAACGCCCCTGTGCCGGATGCAAGGAACTCAATCTCATCTTTCGTCTCCGACAGATGGGTGCATAACGGCAAGCCACGAGATTGGGCTAATCGAAGGCAGTAGCGATAGAGCGACGCAGAGGTTGAGTACAGAGCGTGTGGAGAAACGGCAGGCAGAAACAGTGCATCCTTCTGGGGTGACGATGCAAGATATTCGTCAATACGTTCAACGCCTATATGTGATCGCTCTGGTGAAAATCCTGTCGTCTCAAAGAACACAACGGTTCGAACCGGCGAATTCTTGTGAATGTGAGCTGACTTTCCGAATCCGTGAATGTCGCCAACGGACGTAGCGCCTCCTGCCACACTCATCTCGATCCCATCTTTCACGGCGGAATCCACCCATTCCGAGTCGGACTTATGATTCCGGATGAGTTGCGATAGCCAATCTGTAAATCGTGAAGTCCGTTGGATTAGGTCTTGATGATGTGTTAGCTCAAGGTGCGTATGCGCGTTCACCAACCCCGGCATGATTACCACCTCACCCAGATCACGCACTTCTGAGTCATTCCCTCTTTTTACCGCTTCGTAGGTGCCGATGTCGGCAATCTTCGACCCGTGAATAACAAGCGCGCCGTTTTCAATGACTTGGAGACTATTTGGTAAGAGGTATTTTGCGCGTAAGATCAACTTTGGCAGGGCGTGTGAAATGGGTAATGGGGTACGTTATTTTCCTTGGAGCGTCGCGTCTTCTCCGTTCGTCGCCTCAACTTCGAGACGCTGATTCACACCGCGTCGGCGCGTATAAAATTTCGGGGTCTCCTGAAATTTGTTCCGGTAGTAGGTGACGGTGCGGCGGGCAATTTTCGTGTCGTATTCACGCTCAAGAATCTCCGAGAGTTCCGCATCATTGTAAGGCTTTTTTCTATCGCCCGACATCAGTTCCTGACGCTCCCGAATGTCAATCAAACGCCGCAGCACATCGCCTTTGCTCTGGCAGAAGAATTTGAGTGGAAAACTGCCGCTCGGCGTGTCAACGTTCTTGTGTCGAAGGATGCGGCTCACCGTGGATTCATGCTCCCCCAGTTCTTTGGAAACTTCCGCCTGGGTTAGCGGTTTAAGGTACAGCGCATCCCCGCTTACGAAATAGCGGTATTGATATTCGTAAAGGAACATCAACACCCGAAACGTCAAACTTTTTCGCTGGTTAATCAGGCGCAAGACATCTGCCAAGCGTGCGCCATCCTCATCTGCACCCGCATTGACGGATTCAAGCCGGTAGCGAGAATTGTACTCAATCTCCGACGCGACGTGAATCTCGGCGCGTGGCGGATTGTCGAAACGCTGAATTGACGCGATGCTTTGCGTCTCATGTATTGGTCCCGTATGGGTCGGCGAATCGTCAACGGTAACCTGCATGGAACTGGCAATCCGCACCCGATCTACGAGGTCGCATATCTCTCGAACCGCGCTTTGCGGTATTCCCAATTCATCCGCAACCCACTCCGCATCAGCATTCTCGCCCATGAAATATTGGACGAACTCCGACTGCGTAATTTCATACGCTTCCAATAACTCGGCGAGCGCTTCGTAAGGCTCTTCAGAATTCAGAAAGTCCTGTGATGTCGGTGGCTCGCGAAAATCCGGGTCGTCAAGGCGCATGTAGTTGTCTTGGCTATCCTCATTTCCCGCCCAGGCGCGCTTGAGATAACGGCAGTATTCGAGGGCGTGGATAAGTCTGCCTCGCGGAACGCGGTATTTTAGGGCGAGTTCCTTGACATGCCGTCGGGCATCTTCTCGGAAAAAATCGGTCTGCCAATCGGCGCGCGCTTCAATCTCAAACTCATTCATAAATTCCACGAACTGCTGATCTTGGAATTCCTCGTAGAGATGCCGAGGAATGCGTCCTTTGAAGTTTATTTTCCGCACATTCCCCGATTCTACGAGGCGTTGAAACGCTGGCTGCGACTCAACCTGTTGGACATACTCCCTAAATTCCTGCTCGTCTTGCGTGAGTAGATTCAAATAAGCGTCTGGCGGACGTGAGGATTTTATTGTGGGGAGAACTGCAATTTGAGGTTTAGGGCGAAATGTGTGCATTAGGACTATTGACGACCTTTCAAGGGGGATTTCGATCTGCGATGTCACGATAGAAGACGATAAGATTAAACATCATGCCTACGCCGATTTTGTAAATTACGCAGATATTCTACATAATCTCGACCGTTTCGCAGATGTTGATGTTGCGGTTGCTCAGCGTGACATTTGATGCAAAGTGCGCGAAGGTTCTCGTTTCTGTTATCATGTCTCAACCCGTTAACATGGTGAACGTGTAAAAATCGTCCCATTTCTCCATCTCCAAGGGAAACTTGGCAGCCCTCGCATTTCCACTCCATTATCTCTCTATAACGTCGAGAAATCTGTTCTGAGTGACGTGAATAGATATTCAGAGGTGCGGTGATGTCGGTATGTCGTGGTGGATTGACAATTTGGGCAGGATATCGCACAAAAAACTCAGCCAGGTCGAAGCATCTCCTGATTTCATTTCGCTCGGGACATCCCAATCTGTTGTAGTTGTTGTAATTCAGTCGCTTTAAACAATTGATGCAAACATACAACTTGCGCTCAACTCCTTTTTCTTGAATCCCACTACCGAAGGATCCAAGAAAATTAACGATGAACAACCCATCGGTCCGAGTAGTCACAACATATCTTTGATACTTGCCTTGGCGCCTCATTACTTGCAGCGTACCACAGTCGACAATATGAAGCTTGTTTAACTCGTCAGGATTGGAATAACTTGACTTGTATTGATCCCGGATATAGACAACAACCTTTCGTCCTTTGTATTCGAACGTTCCATCAAAATCAATTTCAATTTCACTAGGCGAAATTTCTATCCCGGTTTTAACTAAGATTTTGTCAAAGTCCGTAGGTTGCCAAAATTTTTCCGAATTCCACGGAATCAATTCAGCCCCCATCCGTTCGCGCAGTCGATTTAATCCAACGTGTACTGAAAAATCTGGTAGGTTCATTCTTCCTTTCCTCGTTGTATGATTTCTACAATCCGTTTTTCTGCGTTTGTGCGCACTCGAAATTCTACCCGCCGTGATTCTTGCGGATTTTCCGCGCCATCAGAATTAAGGATTAGCTTACTTGACGACAAACCGTTAGCAGTGAGATTATTTCTAATCCATTGCCTATTTTGTTGAATTTGTGAAGATGGAATTTGAAGCACGTATTCAAGTACGCTTCTTGTCCTCCCTTGTGACAGTTCCATGTTAAGGATGTATGCTTTTCTCGGGGTAACCTGCTCAGACCATTCGCTTGAGGTGTGCCCTTCAATCCGTATTTCTGCGATGTCGTTCTTATATTTATACTCGCCTTCAACGTTCTTGGTTTCAGTTAGAATCCTGATGTAACGAGGAAAAAATTCATCCAATATCTTCCTGAAAAGTGGGCGAACCTCCGCCTCACCTTGCGCAAATAGCACTTCAGGTTCTTTAAATCGAATCGACAGAGTTTGTTTATTCAAGACCGCGTTCCAATTATCAAGGTCTTTTTTAAACTCTTCTTCAAGGTCCTCATATAAATCGGACTGCAACTTTTCATACGTGACAGCAATTTGCTCAATCTTTTCTTTATCCGCGCGGATACGAAGCATATAGCTGATGGCAATGAAAAGGAAGATTACCATTAATCCCGCCATCATATCCGAGATTGAAATCCAGTGTTCTTCAGTCTCTTGTTCTCTAGTCGCTAGGATATTTTCGTTCATCGCACTCCTTCAATAGCGTCGTTGTGAGTTAGATGATTCCAATCCATGTGCTAATTGAACCACGTCGCGTAGTTTTTCCGTCAACGGTGTGTAGTCATCAACAAATCGACTTGATAGGCTGGTTAGCTGACTACCTAATGATTGCAGTGCTTTTGTGAGTTCTGTGCCAAGTGATTCATCCAAAACCTGAATTTGTTGATTCATGACGTTTGTGCTTTCTCGGAAAATACGTTCAGTCGCTGTGCCAAGTTGCTTTGATTGGCTTTGCAATGCGTTTTCCAATCTTTGGTTGGTTTCTTCTAAGGTGTTTTCCAACCCTTGAGAGGTGTTCTGGATAACAGTTTCGACGCGGGCCGTGAAATTCTGCAAGGCTTCTCTTTGCCTCATCATGTCCGCGTGTGAATTGTCTATACTCTCCCTAACTTGAGCTGAAAAATCATTAACGGCTGCTTGGTGCTCCTGCATGGAAGTGTGGGAATTCTCAATCGTCTCTTTGACAACAGTCGAGAACTCATCTGCCATCGCCCGCAGTTGTCCGCTTGTGTTTTCTACCATTGTTTGGAGCCGTGTTGATTGAGTTTGAAGTGTGTCTTCCAATCCTCGGTTCGTAGTGATGATAGTGGATTGAAGTTGTTGAGACTGATTTTCTAAAGCGCTTCTATAATCTTCAAACGTATCAGCGATGACCTGTTCAACGCGTTCGGTGGTTTTCTGAAAAACAGCTTCGATTTGCTGTTGAATGTGATTGCCTGTGTTTTCCACTGTTGCCTCAAGTTGCTCGGCCTGATCGGCTAAGGCTTCTCGTTGGTTCTGCATCGAAGCGTGCGAATTGTCAATCGTTTCTCTGACCACCGTTGAGAAGTCATCTGTTAGCTGATTTAACCGAGTCTCAATAATCGGAAATGCACTGCCTGCATTCTCAGCCAGTGCACTAAACGCTTCTAAATGCGTATCCAGTTGTCCTATTTGGTGTTGTAATGCTTGAAGTATGGGGTCAAGTTGCTCTGCACTTGAAACGATGGCATCACTGCGATTGGCAATAATTTCCAACGATCGGCGAGATTGTTCAACGCTTTCTGTCGCCACACGGAACTGAGTGGCCAACTCATCCATCTGTTGTCGGTACTGCTTCTGCCAGTCGTTGATTTGTCCAACCGCTTCGTTCAATTGCCTGAAGTTATCTCCGAATTGTTCATTGATTTTCGCATTGAAATCCCGCATAACTTCCTCAAGAGCTTGGATTAACGCCTGGGTATTATTCTCCGCCATCTTTTCCGCGAATTCGTTAAGAGCCTGTTTGAATAATCGGCAGCGAAGCCATTTTCGTTCATTCGTAGGAAGTCATTTCATGTTTTTGATGTTGTCTGCTACGTACCTGTGGGATCTCTATGGGAGCTCTATCGCGTTCCCTATCCGGTCACTTGATCACTCGTTATCCACTCGATTGATCCCCGCTGGGGCTTGGGTACACGGGGTTTTGGCGTTTCTACACACCTTCAAGATCTCTATGGGAGCTCTATCGCGTTCGTTATCCACTCACTTGATCGCTCGCTATCCGCTCGTTTGATCCCTTCTGGGGCTTTTAAATGCCGGTGCGCAGAGCGCACCCTACAAATGTACTTTTCAAACAGGCTCTAAAGGCACGAACCAGATCATCTTGCTTGTCGGAGAAAGTTGTTCGCAGTTTTTGTAACTGTGTCAACACTGTACTGTCACCCTCTCCCGTTAATGATTTCTCAATAGATTGGAGAGACTCTCTCGTTTCCTTTCCCTCTTTTTGCTCAACGTCTAGGATATTTCTCAACAATCCCGCCAAATCGTCAACAGTTGCCCCCGTATAGGCTTGTGTTGATTCGAACTGTTTTTTGCGCAGTGCATCTGCTTTGAGCAATACCGAGAGTCCGATTCCAATAATTGAGGTCGTAAAGGCCAATCTCAATCCTGCCAACAATTCAGGTACACTTTCGTTAATCTTCTCCGTGTCGAAGTTCAAAAGCCCGATAAAGATACCAACAAACGTTCCCAACACACCAATGACGGTCACAATCGACGCGACTGCATTGACTTGTTGATGCCGAATTTTCCAAAACCAACAGATTACCCCGCCCATGACTGCAACGAAAATAGCGATTAGATTCATGTCCATACCGTTAACTTCCTCCGTTTAAATCTGTAGCCGGTGTTTGGTTTAGCCTAACGTGTGAGTCAACTCATGACAAAATCCTACGGCAACTCTTTCCAAGAACAAACTATAATTGTAACGTCTCCCCATTACGCTGTCAACAACAGACCCCGGCAGAACATAGCAATCAAATCTAATTCTATAGAGATGTGCAAACGCCAAATCCTAATCCGTGTAATCTGCGTAATCCCGTAATCCGTGATTCAGACAATTGCCAAAACGCCCCGGCGTGCAACCGACAAACATCACCCCCTCAATTTCCTCATCCGTATCAATCGGCGCTCCTTCCATCCTTCCCATCTTCCATCCTTCCGCTTACTACTCCATTCCAACGCTTCACTAATCATCAACAACCAAATGCCAGGTGCGCTCTCCCTGCACTGACTCCCCTTTTTGTATTGATCGGTGCAACTGCCCGTGATAGAATAATTTTGGAAGTGTACACGATATTGACACAAGCACTCATAATCCGGAGGAATACCGTGGCAGAAGACCAAAATGACAGAAAACGGGCGTATTGGCGGAAAAACCTCCACTATCTGGCTAGCCTGTTGGCTGTGTGGTTCATTGCGTCCTACGGCTGTGCGATACTGTTCGTGGACTATCTCGACAAAATCAAGATTGGCGGATTTCGGCTCGGTTTCTGGTTTGCGCAACAGGGATCCATCTACATCTTTGTCGTCCTGATTTTCATCTATGTAAAGTTGATGAATCGTCTGGATAAGAGGCACGATGTGGACGAAGAGGAGCAGAGCTGATTATGACCGTACAAGCCTGGACATTCGTCATGGTTGGGTTGTCGTTCGCGCTATACATCGGCGTGGCAATCTGGTCTAGGGCAAGCTCGACAGGCGAGTTCTACGTCGCGGGCAGCAGTGTACGTCCGGTGGTAAACGGCATGGCAACAGCCGCAGACTGGATGAGCGCAGCGTCCTTCATCTCCATGGCAGGACTCATCTCATTCATGGGGCGCGACGGCTCCGTCTATCTCATGGGCTGGACAGGAGGTTACGTGCTACTGGCGCTGCTTCTGGCGCCGTACCTTCGAAAGTTCGGCAAATTCACCGTACCGGACTTTGTGGGAGACAGGTATTACTCGAGAGCCGCACGGGTTGTTGCCGTAGTCTGTGCGATTTTTGTGTCGTTCACCTACGTCGCTGGACAGATGCGCGGTGTAGGGATTGTGTTCTCGCGGTTCTTGAACGTTGAAATCATGTCGGGCGTCCTGATCGGCATGGGCATCGTGTTCTTTTACGCCGTGTTGGGAGGCATGAAAGGCATAACCTATACACAGGTCGCGCAATACTGTGTGCTAATCTTCGCCTATCTCGTGCCGGCAATCTTCATCTCCCTGTTGATGACCGGAAATATCATCCCCCAACTCGGTTTCGGCGGAACATTGGCGGACGGATCGGGAGAGTTTCTACTTGATAGGTTGAACGGCTTGAGTCGTGATCTGGGCTTTCATCTATATACTGACGGGAGCAGGGCGACGATAGATGTGTTCTGCATCACGGCGGCGTTGATGGTAGGTACGGCAGGTCTGCCCCATGTCATTGTACGTTTCTATACGGTGCCGAGAGTCGCCGCCGCGCGCAGTTCGGCGGGCTGGGCGCTGTTTTTCATCGCTCTTCTTTACACAACCGCACCCGCCGTGGCGGCATTTGCGAGAACAAACTTGTTGACAACCGTTTCGGAGAAAAGCTATCAAGAGGTTCCGGACTGGTTCAAGAACTGGGAAGAGACCGGCTTGTTGGCATGGACGGACAAGAATTCGGACGGTAAAGTGCAATATGTGGCAGGTTCGGCAATTGACGGAAACAAACCGATTTTTGGCAGCGGCAGGGGAGCTTCCGGTGAGCGCGTCGTCACAAACGCAAATCCTGATACGAAAAACGAACTTTACGTGGACCGAGACATTATGGTACTTGCAAACCCGGAAATCGCCAAGCTGCCCAACTGGATTGTGGGCTTGGTCGCGGCAGGCGGCTTGGCGGCGGCGCTCTCCACTGCCGCAGGATTGCTGCTTGTTATCTCCACATCAATCGCTCATGACCTGCTCAAACGGGAGATACGACCGGGAATCAGCGAAAAAGGGGAGTTAATCGCCGCGCGAATTGCTGCGGGCGTGGCGGTTTGTATTGCTGGTTACTTTGGCATCAATCCACCGGGGTTCGTGGGCCAAGTTGTCGCGTTTGCATTCGGTTTGGCGGCGGCGTCTTTCTTCCCTGCTATCGTCATGGGAATTTTCTCAAAGCGGATGAACAAGTTCGGCGCAGTTAGCGGCATGATTGTGGGAATCACCTTCACCGCTGGATACATCATTTTCTTTAAGTTCATTCGGCCCGATCTCAACACGTCCGGTCACTGGCTGCTCGGTATATCACCCGAAGGAATCGGAATGCTGGGAATGATACTCAATTTCGCGGTATCAATCACGGTCTCGGCTTTCACTCCTCCGCCTCCGACTGAAATTCAGGATTTGGTTGAAGATATCCGCGTTCCGCGAGGCGCTGGCGAGGCACGCGAATTATCCGTTTAAGCGAATAGCCTAATCCAATCTGATGTCTGATTCTTCGCCTAGCCCCAATACGATTGAAAAATACGACAGCGCACTCTTGCCAGGCTTGGCGTTACTGGCGGGGCGTCAACTTGATATCTTTACACTTCTCAAAGACGCTCCCATGGGCGCTGAAGACATTGCTGAGGTGCTTGGAATTGATGCGTCGAAACTGGAATTGCTTCTGTACGCGCTTGTTGCCGCGGGAATAATGACCGTAGACACCGGACTGTTTTCTAACACTCCCGAAGCGAACAGTTTCTTGGTGCGAGGCGAGCCAAACTACCTTGGTGACGGGCGCGACATCGATCTATGGGCGCATCTATTAGGCACGGTGCTAAAGACGGCGGATTCGGTGCGGACAGGATTCCCACAGGCTCAACATGACTACAAAAACATGCCGGTGGCAGAGTTGGAGCGGTTTTTCAGCAAACTGCATCCGGGGGCAGTCTCAGCCGGACGCGACCTCATATCGAGGTTTGATTTCTGCTCCTGCCGAAGTATGTTGGATGTAGGCGGCGGCTCCGGCGGACTTGCAATTGCAGTAACGGAGGCGCACCCTCGCATGTGCGCGACTATAGTAGACCTTCCAACCGTAACGCCCTTTACCCAACAATTCGTCAGTAAGTCCAGTGCAAAAAACCGGCTTCGCGTGATAGCCGCGGATGTCGTGAATGAAGAGTTGACCGACAGCTACGATCTTGCGGTGTTGAAAGCATTCACCCAAACCCTATCGCCGAACGAGATACGGAAAGCTCTTGAAAATGTTGGTCGAGTCATTGAATCGGGAGGAACGGTTTGTATCTTGGCACACATTTTAGACGACTCGCGATTGTCGCCGAGGGAAACGGCGGTGTTCAATCTCGTTTTTCTGAATATTTATGAGGATGGACAAGCGTATACTGTGGGAGAGTATAATGGATGGCTGGAAGAAGCTGGATTTGGCGACGTTGAACAGACATTTCTTGAGGGTGGATCCAGTCTTCTAGTAGCTCGAAAACTCAAATAACATCTGCTTCGGTGATGGTGGAGATTTCACGGAACACCAAAGATAGTTATCATGGCTCTTTTTGAACAGAACTATCAAGATGCGCGAAAACAGATTGCCCCTTTGGCACATCGGGTGCGTCCGGAGTCGCTAGACGGATTTGTTGGCCAGGAGCATCTATTGGGAAAAGATCGGCCGATTCGAATTGCAATCGAAGCGGACTCGGTTTCCTCGTGTATTTTCTGGGGGCCGCCGGGTTGCGGAAAAACAACTTTGGCTCATCTCATCGCACAACGCACCGAGGCACATTTTGAACCCCTCAATGCAAGTACGAGCGGAGTGCCTGAACTGCGCAAACGGATTGCCGAGGCAGAAGAACGCCTGCGATATAATGTTCAGCGAACTATCCTATTTCTGGATGAAATTCATCGATTCAACAAAGCGCAACAAGATTTCCTACTCTCGTTTGTTGAAAACGGCACTCTTGTGTTAATCGGTGCAACGACGGAGAACCCCTCATTTGAGGTCAACGCGCCCCTCCTCTCGCGCATGCAGGTTTACGTTTTTCAACCGTTGAAAGTTAACCATCTTCGGCAGTTAGTTAGTCGTGCTCTTGCCGACAGAGAACGCGGACTTGGCGAGTATGAAGCCGAATTATCTGAGGAGGGCATGGAGTTTCTGACTCGAATTGCGGATGGGGACATTCGACTCGCCCTCAATGCACTGGAGCTCGCGGTGCAAATGTGTAAGCCCGACGACGAGCGGCGGCGGCGTCTTAGCGCAGAAATCATTCACACGGCTGTACAAAAACGGCTGTTACGCCACGATAAGGCGGGTGACGAGCATTACAACTTGATTTCAGCATTCATCAAGAGCGTGCGAGGCTCCGATCCAGACGCTGCTGTCTACTGGCTGGCTCGACTGTTAGAGGGTGGGGAGGATCCGCGTTTCATTGCGCGCCGAATGGTGATTCTAGCTTCCGAAGATGTGGGTAATGCGGATCCGCAAGCGTTGTTAGTCGCCGACGCGGCAGCGAGAGCGGTTGAATTCGTCGGACTCCCGGAAGCACAATTGAACCTTGCTCATGCAGCGGTATATTTGGCGTGCGCCCGAAAAAGTAATGCGGCGCACATGGCGCTGATCGCGGCTCAAAAGGATGTGCGCGAAGAACCCGCGTATCCGGTGCCTCTGCACCTCAGGAACGCACCGACTCAACTTATGCGTGACTTAAACTATGGAGAAGGATACCGGTACGCACACGATTTTCCCGGCCATATAACGAACCAAGAACACCTACCTGAAGCCCTACAAGGAAGAATCTACTACGAGCCTACGGATATCGGTGCGGAAAGGCAGATTCACGAATATTTGAAAGAGATTAGAAAAACGTCCGATGACGAATCGTGAAGCATAAGCTCAAATTGTACATTAGGGGTAGCCACAGTCCAACATAAACCGGGATTAAGCAAACGTAGGCGCGGTTTTCAACCGCACCGAGCCCCGCCAATACGGAAACGTGCACCTTGAATCATCTTCGGCGGGAGTATTTTTGTAGCGTGGTTACCGCCCGCCATCTTTTAGTCCCGAAATTTTCCTTCGCTTAATAAATCACCTGCGTAGCCGCTTTTGCTCGATAGGTGCATCGAATCCATGCATTTTCCGATGTGGAGACACGAAGTTAACGAAAATTAGACCAATTTACCTGATAAATTGACGAACGCGAGCCAAAAACGCGGATTCCCTTCTGTAATTAGCAACTTGCATTAAATAAAAATTGCAACCATATTCATCCGCAAGTGTGTACATCGGGAGAAGTCGCGGAGGATTGATTATGCCTGAGCTCGACGATGAATTGATGAAGCGCTTTCGGAAAGGGGATGCGGACGCCTTCAACCTAATTGTACGACGTCACCGCGTTGCCCTTGTAAATTTCATCGCTCACTTCATAGGCGGTAATCAGGACTCCGCTGAAGATTTGGCGCAGGAGACGTTTGTTCGCATGTTCAAAGCGTCGAGCCGCTACAAAGCGGGTACAGCCAAATTTAGCACGTGGATGTACCATATTGCTTCAAATCTCTGTAAGAATGAACTACGAAATCGCGGAAGACGTGGCCGCTTCTTCGTAGACAATGTTGGAACGAACGATGAAGATGTCGGACACTCGGCGAGAGAAGACTTAATTGCCACCGCTCCAGCAGATTCCGCGTTTCAACCCGATATTGAATTAGAACGAAAGGAGTTACAACGCACTGTACAAAATGCTATCGCAGAATTACCTGAACGTTACAGATTACCGGTTTCACTCCGTGATTTGCAAGGTCTGAGCTACGAAGAGATAAGTGAAGTTTTGAACTTACCGCTGGGCACAACCAAGTCGCGGATAAATCGTGCGAGGTTAATGCTCAAGGATAAATTAAGGAGTTTCGTGGAGTCACTATGAATTGCTTAATGGCGGAAGAGCACTTCTCCGCATACCTTGAAGACGAAATAGACTATCGAACAATAAAGGAATTTGAAGCGCATCTCACAGATTGTGAATCCTGCAGCAGTGAATTTGCGCTGTTTCGTAAATCGGTAAACTTATTACATCAACTACCGCGTATTGAACCCTCATCGAATTTTAATCATTCCGTGCAGTCCAGAGTGGGCAATCTTGATGCCGATAGAGTTCCCGCTTGGCATCAAATGCTTGATTACTTACGCACTCGGCCTGTGTGGGCGTTCGGTGGGATTACTACTATTTTGCTCGTTAGCCTGTTTAGCGCCTACCTTTATTACAGTTATCAGAAGGACTATAGTGCCGCCTCCCCCGGAATTGTGTTTGGTTCCGACCCAAGCCCTACCTACCAACTTACGCCCAATATAGATAATCAGGAACCACCAGCTCTGCCGATACATCAGGTCAATGTCCCGATAGATTTTGGCAGTGGAGGATTTTTCGGAAGAGAAGTCTTGGAATGGCGCCCGCAGCGTACTCAACAGAATTTTATCTTACAGACGGTAAATTATAGCTCCGCCCCCCGCGGCGGAGGTTTATAAACACGCCGAGAAGGTCTTGAAAGATGCCATTTAGAAAACTACGAATCCAGCTAATCATCGGTGTAGGAATAGCACTGTTCTACTCAACTCCCCACCTATTTGCGGCCCAGAATATATTACAGTCCATGGAACAACAGTTCCAGTCGATTGTGAACGCAGTAAAACCTTCTGTGGTAGAGGTCATTGCGACACGTGTAGTTAGCCAAGTCAGATTAGACCCCGTTCTCAATCAGGCTCTCACCGACAATTCGGCAGTAGTACACCATCATCAAAATATCGGCTCAGGCATTCTAATCGATCCGGATGGACACATTGTGACGACAGCGGCAGTAGTCGCGAACGCGGATAAGATTGAGGTAAAATTCACATGCGGACAGCGTCAATCTGCGACGCTATTGGGGGTTGACAGCTACTCCGACATTGCAGTTCTCCGAGCTGAAGACGGCTACCCTACGTCGACGGTCCTCGGCGATTCCGACCAACTCCGTGCCGGATCGTGGGTCGTCACCGTCGGCTGTTCTTATGGAGCTTGCCCGACGTTGTCGTTTGGAATTGTAAACGGTCTTGAGGTATTGTCGGACAATCCGCACTACGAAGCCATCCAAATCAACGCGCCCGTGAAGCCCGGAAATAGTGGTGGTGCGGTTGCGAATACATCTGGTCAGATAGTAGGAATTATCACTGCAACACTTGCCCACCCACCCATTGCGCACCAGAATCGATCGTCGGAGCCACCCTTCCTGTCTAGCAAGATTTTATCCGGACAGGATATAAGTTTCGCGCTGCCGATCAATACCGTCCAAACAATTGCGAGCCACATAATAGAACGCGGTGAGGTCCGGAGAGGCTGGCTGGGCGTGTCGGTAGGTCACCTTGATGCCCGGGGTCTTCTGGTCACAAGCGTTTTGAATCAGAGTCCAGCAGAAGACGCCGGAATTCTACAGCGAGATATTATCGTGGATTTCAATGGTACACCCGTGAATACCTTCACCGACCTGATTAGACTCGTAACATCGTTAGCCCCGAATACCCCAGTAACAGTCAATGTATTGCGCGGCGATGAACATCTCGCTCTAGACGTAATTCTCGGTACGCGAGACTAGTTCCGCTCCTCCTTTTACGAATCTGCCCAAGTTCCATTCTTACTTTCCCTTCTTCGCAGATTCTAACATCATGCGCGCAAATATCATTACATCATTTCGAAACTCCGGTGTAAAATCGTCTGCTTTTTTTACTTCAGCAAAGTTTTCAAACACCGTTTCCAGAGTCTCGCACAACTCCTTCGATTCGCCCTTTCCTTGCGCTTCCTCTGTCATCTCCTGGAGAATTCGCACCTTGGCGGCCTCCTCCCTTTCTGCTTGTACTTCCTTTATGGATTTGTCATAGGTTAATCGCAGAGTTTCAACGATGTGGTATGCCATCGATCTGCCATACTTCTGTGCATCTCTTTTTGCCCCATCATAAATTTCAAATGGCAACAGTATGCTTATCTGCTTCTTCAATGAGTGCTTTGGCTGTCGATATTCCTTCATAATTACCCTCAAATATTGTAAGGTTAAAAACCAGACATTTCCAACTGTTGCAGCTTGGACATTTACTCTTTGGATAATTATATCATATTCTAATATGATTATGCAAACCTAATTTACATTTTTATTTGTAGCAGTTAATCAAATCGTTATACTTCATGAATCTATTCCCACGATATGCTATCCATAGTTATATGTAAATCTTGTTCTGTAGGCATTGTATAAATCGACGTAGTATTAACGCTGGAATGACCAAGAATTTTAGCCACTCTATCAATCGGATTTCCAGCATCAATAAGATTTTTTGCACAGGTATGACGAAAGACGTGAGGAGACACATTCGGTATTTTAGCCAAATAGCTATATTTCTTTATCAGGTATCGAACCCCTCTATCTGTTAGTGGCATTCGTTTCTGACCATAAAACAGGGACTCGGTGTTGTTGCTCCCGGCCGAATCGACTACTAAACCCTTCCGGCTTCGGATCTTCTTAATGTAGTCTTTCAGAACGCTTGACACAGTTGGATTCAAAGGTATATTCCGGCGTTTCGTACCCTTTCCTTCGCGCACAGTAAGCATATTACTATTATCAGAAATAGCAATATCAGAAACTCTGAGATTACAAAGTTCGCTTACCCGTATCCCGGTGTGGAGCAACATAGTGATAATCGCTAAATCCCTTATTTTACCGGCTCTGCGAACTGCCCTCAGTAATGCGAGTTGCTCTTTGCGCTCTAGGGCGCGTGGACCGAGAGGCTCTTCGACCACGTTGCGAACGCCTTCTGCCGGGTTATTCGGAATTAAATTGCAGTCTTGTGCCCATTGACAGAAACTTGAGATGCTAATTAGCGTACGGTTTATCGTAGAAGGCTTTTTGTGCTGGCGCAGCATCGCATTTCGGTAGTCGATTACATCCATTGGCGTAATGTTTTCCGCGGTGACCGGCTCGCCAGTGGTACGGTGGAACCAATCTGAAAATAAGCGCAAATCCGCCATATAGGCTTTTATGGTGTGTTCAGACTTGTCCTGGTCGTGGAGGCAATCTTGGTAATCCTGGAATAGTTCGTTCATTTTGGTTTTTTCTTATCGGACATATTTTTTGTAAATTCAGTCTACATAAGGGTTTCAACGTGCTTCATTTAGTGAATGTTACACTTATCGGACATAAAAAAGCCCTATAACGTCCGATAAGGTTAATTATCGGACATTTTAAGGCTGAAGGTTCTTACACCCAAAAATATCACGCTATCTTACAAATCTGAGTTCTTTAATTTGGGATGTAGGCAATGTGGCTTGTATAGGCAATCTTCAACCATAAAACTCGGTATTGATCTTTCAGCGTCTGATCTTCAATGGTGAAGGCTCCGCCAAAATCTGTAAAATTATCCACGACCTAGAGCGCTGTTATCCCCTGCAAGCGAGTTAGACTCTCCGCCTCATTATCCTCCAATATTTTGAGATGATTACTCGTTGTCTCTCTCCATTAACTTTATCATGCCCATTCGCTTAAGTGCGGCGCGGATCTGGTCTATCGGTATCGGGTCGGTGCTTGGACCCCAGTTGGCGTATTTTACTTCATTTTCAGGGGAAACTGCAAGCAGCCGTCCGTCGTAGTACACGATCGCATCGCCTCTTATGATTTCGCCCGGTCGTCCGGGTGTTGCAACTTTCAGCGCAGCAACCTTCCCGTCATCGTCAATCTCGAGTTGCATGACGCTAGCACGCCGCTCGGTAGGGCGCCCAAGAGCCTGCTGATGAATCTCCGGTGGTAATCCGGGAATATTCGGATAGCCGCGCGTGGAGATTACAATGGGCTTGTATTCGCGCAAGTTGTCCACGTTTCCGAGAACGGCGGGTCTAAGATCCTTTGATCCTTCGACCTGTACCACCGCCAATCCACTCGTGGCATCCACGGCGACGACCGTTGCCTGAAGATAATCGACGATTTTGGCACGAATAACCTGGGATTCCGTCACGATAGCCGGCACTAGAATATGACCGACCTGAGTGAGGATAATGCCCGTGAAAATCTCGCCATCCGCTTCAACTGCCGTAAATGATTTGTACGCGGCAGAAAGTTCGTCTGCGTACGTCTCCCGTTTGCGAGTCTCTTCGGCGTCACGTTTTTCCGCTTCGGTTTGCGGTGTGTCGGCGAGAAGTTTCTGAAATTCGGGCATATCTTGAATCGCCGCAAAACGCTCCGGTTTCTGTTTTGCATAATTGATAACGGAATTATAGTTGTCATCATTATGAATGACGGCGAACTGAAACAGTCTCCATGTTTTTTCCTTGTCACCCTGTCGCGAGAAAAGAGTCGCCAACTGAAGAGCTTGGTCTACGTCTCGGCCTGTTGACGGTAGACTTGCCTCAATAATCAGATTGTACGCTCGTTTCATCAACACTGTGGCATCTTCCGATTGCTCGCGTTTGCGATAAATCTCCTCCATAAGGAGGTTAAATTTGCGATAACGAATCTCTGACACGAGATGAGGAGTGTTTGGCATGAAAGCGAGAACTTTCTCATATTCAGCGATTGTTTTCTTCTTTTGGTCTTGGAAACTGTAAACCGCCGCACGTGCCTGACTGATTCGGGGGATGATACGTTCGCCAGAGGCGTTCATTTCTTCTTTCAACAGTTCCGTGACTAACAATTCAATTTCCAACTCTCTCAGTTCGAAACCGTGTGCGCTCTCGCGGAGAATCCCGGCTTTATCAACCACCACATAGTAAGGCAAGCCGTTTACGCCAAATTGGTGCGGTACCTCTTCATGTTTAAGAAGCAGGTGGCTGCCCGGCATCGCGTGGATATTGACGAACTCCTTAAGCCTTGATTCACTTCTGTCCGTACAAACGCATATCAGGACAAAATCTGGATTGTTCCTATGCTTTGCGTAGAGGTGCTTGAGATTCGTGATTTCGCCGCCTGTTTCGTCATCCCGCGCCGTCCGCCCATCACTCGTTGACCAGTGATACAGGACCACAACTTTGCCGAGCAGGGTGTCTAGTGAGACGGGATCGCCATATACGCTCGTGTGCGAAAACTCGGGGGCAGGTTTGCCTAGAATCAGTTCGGCGCGAAGCAAGTCATATTCCGCCCGCTTCTCCCAGTTATTCATCCGACTGTAAATCTGCCCTTTCCGATCATATACCTTGTATAGCATCGCCGGATCATCGATTTTGTCCCACTCGGCAAGCGCTTCCGGGAATTTGAATTGACTCTCAAGACGATGCGCCTGGAGACTACGGAGTTTGTCGGCGTATTTTGAAGATGGACGTTCTGACAGAAAAACTGCAACACCGGCATAAAATTCGCCATCGCGTCTAAGAAGGCGGAGGTAGATTAGCTTTTCGTACCATATTTCATCGTACCGGTCGCTTTCGGGGAAGGCACTGAGGAACTTATCGCACAGTGCAATCACACCCTCCTTGTTCCGTTGACTCTCTTCCCGCCATGCGGCTTTATCTGCTTCCGTTGCGTCTTTTGAGAGTGGTTCCGGATGGCTGTTGGAAACCGACTGGATTTGTTGATACAAACCATTTTCTTGATTGCCAGCTTCTACCAACCGCATTGCCCCTATCTGCATGGCAAAAAAGATTACAGTGCAGTACCCAACGACAAGGGCAACCTTCGTCAAAGGGCGTCGATTCAGGTTTTGGGCGAGAATCATCCGGACTCGCTCTTCAATCTTTGATGAACGCCCAATCGCCACCGCTGCCCGTGAAACCGAGCCGGCTATCTTTGCAGTGCGCACAATCTCGATCAGATGTCGCGCGTAATCGGTCGACTGATACCCCGCGTTAAGCACATAGTCATCACATGCCCGTTCCGCTTCCACCTGCATCCGACGCGCCGCAAACCACACAAGAGGATTAAACCAGTAGACCGCGCACATCATCTGTGCAATGAGCTGCGATTCCCAGTCATTCCGCCGGATGTGCGCCAATTCGTGGAGCAGAACGGCGCGCAGCCGGTCGTCACCCCAGCTATCCACATCAGCCGGCAACAAAATCGTTGGGCGGAATAGTCCCCACATGATCGGTGCAGTAACTTCTTCGCTTCGACGGATCCTCACCGGTCGCCTCCAACTACTAACTCGTGACCCTAGTTGCAAATGCCGAATTGAACCGCTGAAATCATCGCTCCGGGCAGTGATGCGCCAAACGCCGCCGATCCCAACAACCAGACGGGCAAGCAGAAATAGTCCGCCCGCTGCCCATATCAACACAACCCAATTCGTCCAATGAAGCGATATAAAAGCTGTTCTCGACTTGTTCGACTGAAATGTTCCACTATCGCCGGTCTCAGGTTCCGGCGCAACCGGCGGCGATATGACATGAGGTGATGACACCGCAGTGGTCGGTAACGAGCGCGACGCATCCGGTACGGTTACGGCGGCGGATTGATTGTACTCTAATGGCACGTCCGCCCCAAATCCTACCGGGTTTCCCGGCAGAACGCCAATCTTGAGCGGTGAGAGCGTGAGAGAAAATACCGAAACCATGAGACATCCGAGGATTGCCATGTACCAAACCAAACTCCGCAACGCCGCTGAATTACCGCGCAGAAGAAACGCCAGCGCTCCGGCAGCCGCGAAAATCACAAGGCTTTTCATCGTAACGTTGAGTAGAAATCCCAACGAGGGGTTGGAGTTAAGCGCGTCAATGAATTGTATCATGATGAATTTCCCCCTTTCTTGGCTTGCTCAATGAGTTGGCTCAAGCGGTCAAGCTCTTCGTCCGGAATTTCAGCATCGGAAACCAATGCCGCTACCGTTTTTTCAACCGATTTATCAAAGAAGGTTTGGACAATCTGTTTAAGCGCAGAACGTCCCACCTGATGGCGCGGTTGCGTGGGACGATAGATGTAACGAGGCCCATCTTTCTCGTGAGTAAGATGCCCCTTTTCTTCCAAAATCCGCAACAGAGCCCGAACCGTGGAATAACTGGGAGCGTCTGGTAGGTCTGCGAGCACATCCGAAACAGAAGCACTTCCCCGTTCGTAGATGACATTCATAATCTGCCGCTCGCGACGGCTGAGTCTTACGATACGATAATCTTCCATTTTGTCACCTCCTTCCTTATTATGCGAAAATTTTAGCATGCGAAATAGTAGAAGTCAAGAAAAATGTGAAATTTTTAGCATGAAAAAGACGCAACCTTCAAGAAAACGGAAATACTAAATCATTGCTTCCGACTCACACGCTGAATCCAGTCCATAGATTTAATCAAGTTGTCTTCGGAAGGTATTGGGCCAATAGCTCATCGGCGTTGTCGCGCTGGCATCGCTGAAACTTGTCCCACTCGAGCCACCAAGGAAAACTGTCGCCTGACTTGATCAAACCGAGTATATATGCCTCTTTGCCTAAGCCAAGTTTGTAATCGCCTTCCTCTTTCCACTGGAATGCGTTAATGTTTTTCCACTTTGTAAAATGACCTTGGGAGTTGATCCCCGCTACCCGAATCTCAAACCGATTCACGGAGGTCGCAGAGAAGAGGGGGAGTGTTAGTCCTAGCATGGGCCACAATTTCGCTGAAGACTCCCATCCACTATTTATCACGGATACGATGTGATAAAGCACGACGGCAATCCAAATGAGGAGGAAAAAGACTAAAGACACTTTGTGGGACCTCGGCGCGGGAAGGTGAAATAGAACGTCTCCCATTATTCGCTGCCTCCGGATTAAATGCCAAGGTAACGCCACCAGAAGCGAAAGGAATAGAATAAACATCGCAATGTCGAGTAGACGCTCAGCCATTAGCACTCACACCTCCTTGATACCATCGGTGATTATTATTTGGCTTTAATCGCCTTCATTCATCAATAGGCATCACAATATACTACAGAATCGGCTGAAATGGAATCGAAATTATCGGACACGCATTCTTGGCTCGTAGTGTCAAGCTGGCTGATTTAATAGTTGGGCATACGGCGTATGTTTGGGATGGAGAGAATTACGTGCCCGAGACGACAACTCCAAGGGTTGAGTAACGTCGGAGGAGGGAGCAATCTGAAGAGAAAGGCATCGGCGCGGACGTCAATCTCACTGCCTTCAAGCTCTATTCCCTGCACGGAAAACTGATACTGCCCGTGATTGCTCAAAGGGTATCAGTGTCCCACCGGATATTGTAGATAGTTTTTAATTGTCGCACATGCTGTGATGGAATCATCTTCGCAACTTGTATTTTCTTAGGGTCTACCACTCTACTTGGTGGCAGCGCAATTCATTACGTGTTTTGACGGGACATAAGTCGCTGTACATAGGCTGCACATAGAAAAAATTGTGATGCCGGCATTGGGGTGGCAGATCGTGCCCCTAAGAATCACTGAGCTGCGGACTGCGAAAGCACTAGACATTTTATATACGCTTCACTGTACATTTCTCCACGAATCAAACTCCTCGCCATAGCTTTCAAAAAACGTCGTGATGGTCAGTCCATAGTTCGTTTCCAGATATTCTTCAAATTCTTGAGTAATGCGTTCCATTTCCCGGTCATAGGGATCCATCTGTTTCGCCATGCTTTCCTTTTCACTTTGGACTCGTCGGAGTTCCTCATCCAGTCTTCGGTTTTCTTCTCCACTTGTTCCGTCAATCGCCAAGAGAAGATCTCCTTCAGCACGACTCAGCTTGGCATATTTGTTCATTAAGGGGGCAATTTGTTCCCATGGGCTACATTTTTGTCCCTCCACTCGTTGACGACGACAAAGAGCATTACTAGTTCCGGATCGATTTCCGAGCTTGGCTCTTTGTCATTGAGTTCTATCCCGGGAGTGTAGATAAATCCCGCATCTTCAGATTTCTCCGAGCTTGTTAGAAGGGTTTGTTCAAGCTTCTCCTCCCTCTCTTCTCCCTCGTACAAAGACAACTGTTTCTGCCCTAGATTCGAGAAATCGGCGCGAGGAATATACCGTCGGAAATCTTGTTTTGATTCCTGAACTCTATGCTGATGTACTTCGCTGAGAGACCGCAGTTTGAAGGTTGTATAGATGAAATGGATTACTGCGACGAGAAAAACAAGGCACGAGAACAACAAAAATTTCTTGTGCATTTTCTTTTTCCCCTTCTAGCTGTACCGCCATCCGAAAAGCCAAACCGTTTATCTTAACCATGATCGCGACTCGATGTTGAATAGATTAAAGGACATTCTGACGGCAACACAGTTGGATTCATAGTCGCATGGCGGGAAACGACAGAATCGTGAAAATCGCCTCCGCAAATGACGAAGACCGTGCCCGCCATTTATTGTTCCAACATAATCTCTACGCCGCGCATGTTACAACGTGTTCATATTGGCAGTCTAGATACTACGAACTACTCCGCATTCGGATTGTCTAGCCGGATTTGATACACTCCCCGCCCTCCTGTGGCGACGTACAGCGTAGTGTCTACGTCCTCCATTGCATTAACGACGACTGATGGGTCGATGGGTGGATGCGAATTAACGAAAGCCCATGTATTCTGGCCATTTTTCAACTTAAAAATGCCGGCTTCCCGTTCCGCCGCAAACAGCATATTGCCGACTGCAAAGAGTTCCCAAGAATCTCCCTGTGGCAATCCGTCGCTGATGGATTCCCATGTCTTGCCATGGTCCGCTGATCGAAACACTCCTCGTTCGTAAACCGCGATGTAGACCGTATTTCCCATAACGACAGGACCTTCAATTCGCCCATTATTAGGGTCATAATACCCAGGGTGCGTGTCAATTAGTGACCATGACTTGCCCCGATTGACCGAGTACATGAGGTTCCGGCTAGCGTTCAAATAGATTGTTTTACCTGAGACCACGAGATTCGTCCAGAAATCGTTAAAGTGTTCCTCAATCTCAGGACTGATGCTCGTCCAGAACCGTTCACCCTTCTTCCACTTGTAGCAGCCATGTCCGCTTCCCATCTGTGCAATTGCATAGAAGACGTCGCCGGAAATTACAAGCTCTTCAACGCTTTGGATTCGCTCAAATATTTGGTAGAGATTCTTCTTCGGATGGTCGATATCATCCGTCCGCATTTCCGTTTGCACGGGAATCCATGAATTCTGGTCATCAGCCAACCGGTAAATCCCGGCGGTAAACGGTTTATTTCTCCTTCCATAATTCGTCTCATCCAGACCGAGATAGAGTTCGCCATCCGCTACGGCGAATGCCGAAGCTTTTGTCACCGGTAAGCCTTGATGAACCGGCGTCCATCGGTGTCCGCCATCGACGGATTTTACGATGGTGTGACCCGTAGTCACATAGAGCGCGTTCTTGTATGACACCAGATCATACACATACGTGTTTATTATCCCTTTGTTGATTCTTCTCCAAGAATTATTGCCATCTGTCCACCGAAACACACCTGCGTTCGTCGCGATACAGACGGCATGCGCTGACAGCGCTGCCATCCTATTGATATCCCACGACTCCAAGCCAAATAAGTCAGTTTTCATCGTTACCCACCTTCCGTTTTCGGCGGAACGAAGTAAGCTTCCGTCACTGAGGAGAACGTAAACAGTGTTTCCGAACCCCGCAATGCCTACGATACTCAGCGACCGAAATTCTAGTTCTGTCGGCACTCGTGACCACGGAATATCCACATTGACATCCTTATTCTCCCATGACCACATGCGAATTCCTCCTGTCATCGGAGCCCAGTTGTCTCCTCCATCTGTGGATCGGCGTAAATCAGTCGTGTTTCCGATAAACAGTGCATCTTGGGTTACGGTGAAAAAGCGAAGATTCTTGAGATTCGCTATCTTCGCCCAGGATTCTTCACCTGACTTGAGCCGATAGAGGTTATCGCCGCGCCTTTCGAAGAGGGTTGTTCCAACCGTAATGAGTTCGTCTGGCGGTTCAATGGAAAGGCTTTGGGCTATAGCCGTCATGAGTTGTTCCGGCAATTCAGTCGGAAAACCGTTTGGGAAGGGCGTCCATGATTTGCCGTAGTCGTCCGAATAAACAACTCCTTCGTTCTTTAGCCCGACATAAATTCGCCCCCCACTCACAGCAAACGCCGAGCCTGTCTCAAATTGATCGGGGAATTTCACCCAGCGCCATGGTTCGCCGCGAGTGTCCGAATAGAAAAAATACGCATAAGCATTGAGATAGATTACACCGTCTTCCTCTGTTATGGTACGGACAGAAGGAAGATAATTATCAGGATACACATCCAAGCCATCTGTGACCGCTACCCACGTGTTTCCATTGGTATCCGATCGAAAGACTCCCGGACTGTCCGTTACTGCGTAGAGCGTGCCATCCGACGCACGGAAAAGGTTTGTAACATTTCCGCCAGGCGGACCGTTCGTCTGGCTCCATTCGGTGTCATTAAACTCGTTTTCCTTAGCGACGGTTGATGTCGCCCCAAGGGCGGCGCTTTCCGGTTGCACGCCATTTTTTTCGTTTTTTGAGTTCAATCGCCCCGAACGGCTAATGAGAGCCGGTTTTGTCTCAAGACGATAAAATGCCGGCGCGTCAATAAGTTCAACTTGGGTGGTTGAGTCGGGAGCGTCAAGACTATACGGTCGCTGCGTTCGCGTCATTGATTGCTGCCCTAATCCGATGAATATCGCAACCACAAGCGTTGCCACGGCAGCCACCCACGGCGTCAACGGCTTGCTGGCCGGTGTGGTTGTCGGGCGGAGTTGGTCAATTCGATTCATTATCTGTGTTGTAAAGATCGGAGGCAATTGAAATGCTCCTAAGGTTTGCCGCATCATCGGTATCAACTCCTTTCTCAGTTGTAATCGGGCACGATAGAGCCTGTCTAGAATAGCGCCGCGCGACGTGCCCATGAACCTTGCAATTTCTCTAGCCGTCATCCCGCCGAGATAGTGGAGCGTCAAGACGGTACGTTGGCTCTCCGGTAATTCTTCAAGCGCGCTGTGCACTGTTTGACGAGTCTGTTCGTTGGTGTACTTCGCCTGCGCCAAAGCGTCAACGTGCCGCTCCTCAACGGCATCAATCGACTGCATCGGCAGGCGGTTTTTTCGATGCCACATCAAGCAGAATCGTGAGGCGATGGTGTAGAGCCATCCCGGAAAGTGCCGCCAATCCTTGAGTGTGGATAGCTTTTGGTAGGCTTGAAGGAAGGTGTCTTGGGTAATCTCTTCAGCGGTGTGGAAGTCGCCGATTTTGCGGTAGGCGAGGGCGTGGACGGCGCCTTTGTATTTATCGACCAGGAAGCCGAAGGCTGTGTCGTCGCCGTCTAATGTGCGTTTGATCAATTCGGAGTCGCTGTGCGCCATCGTTATCCCTCCCGCTATTGTTCGAGTTATAGGTGGGATTCACACTTCGGTTTTGCCTTTCATTATACATGATGCACGTTGGACGCCAATGATCAGATTGACATGCAATTTTTTTGCCGATTACAGAAGTAGACCGGACCGGTTCAAGAGCGGTGTTATATTTCAAGATAATTTTTCGTGCGAGTTAGTAAGGTTTTTCGTACATGTTCCAGCTTTCATCTACAGTCGCCTAACGGGAATGAATTACTGGTTGTCGAGCGCCAAGAGAATTCTTCATCGGTGTATCGCCTTTTCCACAAGGTCTAGATATTACAACCTATTCCGGTTCGGATACCTTAACCAGTTGCTTCCCGATGTTTCGGCCTTTCAACATGCTGATAAATGCCGTGGCCGCATTTTCGAAACCCTCGGTGATTGTCTCTCTATACTTTAATTTTCCGGTTTGGACCCATTCTCCCATCTGACGGAGGCCGTCTTCGTGCCGCTCTGCGAAGTCACTCACCAACAGTCCTTCAACCCTAGCGCGTTTAGCAATCAGTTGCCACAGCAGTCGTGGACCTAGCTCGGTTTCTTGCGAATTATATTGGGAAATCTGTCCGCAGATAGCCATACGCCCTCTCACATTGATATTTAGAAAGACCGCATCGGTCACGGGACCTCCCGTATTGTCAAAATAGACGTCGATTCCATCCGGACAAACCTGCTGCAACTTGGAGTCAAAATCAGCGATGGAATTGTAGTTAAATGCGTCGTCGAAACCGAGGTCGTTTACTACATGTTTGACTTTTTCGTCGGTTCCGGCAACACCAACGACTCGGCACCCTTTGATCTTTGCGATTTGGCCCGCGGTGGAGCCGACAGCCCCTGCTGCTCCGGAGACGAGCACATGCTCGCCATCTTTGAGTTGTCCTGTTTCAAGCAGACCGAAATACGCCGTCAGTCCCGGCATGCCAAGCACTCCAAGCGCCGTGGATATCGGCGCGAGTGAAGGATTTACCTTCTGAACTGCCTCGCCGCCTGCTATTCCGTACTCCTGCCAGCCGAGGTAAGCCTTGACAATGTCACCCTCTTGAAAGTCGGGATGCTTTGACTTGACAATCTGTCCAACGGTGCCGCCGAGCACGACATCGCCAATCTCCAGTGAGGCAGCATAGGATTTTGCCTTTCGCATCCGTCCGCGCATATAGGGATCGACTGAAAGGTAGCAGGTGCGCACCAGGACCTCTCTATCCCCAGGTGTGGGAATGGGGGAAGTTACAATGTTGAAATCGGATTCTTTCGGATAACCTACCGGTCGTGAGGCAAAGATGAATTGTCGGTTTTGTCCAGGCATTAAGTTCGTTCTCCTTCGAGAATTCGGTTAGGTTAGCATCAGGGGCAGACAATCGGATTGAACAAATGATCAATCACTGATAAAATAGTGCGCTATAGAGCCTTCAATAAGACTCCACCATTATATCACGAAAAGACCGAACACTCCACATTCCAATCCTATCAAGAAACAGCTAGAGTATTAGTTGTCCCGTATCTTGGAACAATGTCAAAAGGGAACGTCACTCTCAAGAATGTTACCAAATACTTCGGCGACACCGTTGCCGTTAATGATGTTTCCCTTGACATCAGAGGCGGCGAATTTTTCTCGTTACTTGGGCCGAGCGGCTGTGGTAAAACGACAACGTTACGGATGATTGGTGGGTTTGATCATCCCACCTCAGGGGCGATTCTTATCAACGACATAGCCATCGGAAGCACGCCGCCATATCAATTGGATGTCAACACGGTATTTCAAAATTATGCTCTGTTTCCGCACAAGACTGTTTCGCAAAATATAGGATTTGGATTAGAGATGAGAAACGTCCCCAAGAGAGATATAGGATTGCAAGTTGACGAATTTCTGGAACTGGTGCACTTGCCGGGATATGGAAATCGAAAGCCTGGCGAACTCTCCGGGGGCGAGATGCAACGCGTTGCACTGGCACGCGCGCTCATCAACCATCCGTCAATCCTCTTGTTGGACGAACCCTTAGCCGCTCTCGATTTAAAGTTGCGGAAACAGATGCAATTGGAGCTTAAGGAGTTGCAGCGCGAAGTGGGGATTACTTTCGTGTACGTTACTCACGACCAGGGCGAAGCCTTTGCATTATCCGACCGCATTGCTATTATGAACGAAGGTGTGGTATGCCAAGTTGGAAGTGCGGCTGAAATCTACGATGAACCAATGAGCCGGTTTGTCGCAGATTTTACCGGGACATCAAATTTCTTTGACGGTAAGCTGATTGCCGTTGAAGGCGATAGGGCAAGGGTGCAATCGGGCAATTGCGCCGAGGTTGAATTCTTCGGTAGAAACAGCAAAGATTTGAAAGAAGGTGAAACCGTCATGATGGCTGTTCGCCCTGAACTCATCTGCATGGCGACTGAAACCACGGAAGACTCTCTGAATTGGATAAAGGGGACCATCCGTGACGAGATGTACCTTGGCACAGGAACGCAGTATACCGTGGAGGCATCTGGCGAAATGTCAGTCGTTATCCACCGGCAGAATTCCGGCGGCGGGAAGGGAAACCATTGGCAGATCGGCGACAGTGTCTATCTGACATGGCGAACCGAAGATGCCAATGTATTAAAAATTGACCGAAGTAAAAGTTAATCGGATTGAATGCTTGACGCGTCAACTGAGCTGCTACTCAGCACCTAGGCAAGTCGTCAACGCACTTTTGATTCCTTCAATGCGGTCCGGATTTGTAACTTTGGTGCCGTCCTCCTCTGTAACATAGAAGGTATTCTTGATTTCTTCAATGGGGTTAGTCTTTGCGTTCCTTCTCTCATCCGCTTCAGCAGCATAGAATGAATCCATCGCCGTAAAACCCTCCGTGGAAATTTTGGCAATACGGACATCAACTTTCAAATCATGAAATGCATTTGCGATGGAGTGAAGCAGACCCATTCGATCTTCGGATCGGATATCAATGATGGTTGCCAATTCGGATCCGTCATTGTCGACCACAACCTCAAAAGGTAAACTGCGTCTGCCCCTGCCTGAAGCACTCGTTTCCGCCTGTCGTTTTAGAACGGATTCAATGTCGGCTGGGTCTTCCCAAATACTGTCTAACGCTTGAATGACTCGATCGCGATGGTCCGCACTCAAACCGCGCCGGGTGGTTTCGTCTGACAGACTTATGGTATCGATCACGATTCCATCGTCTCGTGTCTCTATGTCCGCACTTAGAACATTGGCTTTTTCTGCGGCAATCACGCCTGTGATTTTGCGGAAGGCCCCGTGTTTATCTCGCGTACAAATTCCAATCTGTGTATGAAATTGGGAATCTTGGAAACAGGAAACCGCGATGAATTTATCTCCAAGTTGCTCGACCAATTCGATTTGTTTACAGATAAACGCGGGGGAATTGCCCACCAACTGCTGATCTGACATTGCGTCAAAATGCCGCTGGATTGCGACCTCCCCGACGGTTCCTCCGATGAGGCTGCTGACCTGGGTGTGTAAGTTATCCAATTCTATCCGATAGGTTTCACCGCGCAAGAATTTGATGGTTCTTTCGTACAGGGAACGCAATAACGTTGCGCTCCATTCCGTCCAGATGTTTGTACTGACGGCGCGCATGTCTGCGAATGTCAACAGGTAAAGCATCTTGGCGTTCTGTTCGTTTCCAACCAGTCTTGCGAACTGTTCAATTGTCTTTGGATCGTCCAAATCTCGATGTTGAGCCGTATGGGACATCTCAAGGTGATTGGAAATTAGGAACAGCACGACTTCCCGGTCTTCCTCTGGGAGTGATAGGCGATCCAACATGGATTTTGCTGCTTCAACGCTTCGTTGGTCATGGTCGCCGGGACCCTCAGTTCCTTTACCCACATCATGGTACAACACCGCGAGACGCAACAATTCAGGTTTTTCTAACGAATTTAGAATTTCAATGAATTCTTGTCCATCTTTTACGTCCGCCAGCGTTTGCTCTTCCAAGTTTTCAATTGCGTACATCGTATGTTCATCAACAGTATATTGATGCGGTCGATCATAACGGACCAGTGATCGAATCTTGCTAAATTCGGGCAGATAGCAGTCAAGCACCTCCAAGCGATGCATCTCTCGAAGCGTCTCCGCAACTCGAACTGAATTGCCAAGAATGGAGAGGAATGCTTCTGTGTTTGCACGTGTGCTTTGAAACTCTTCATCAATCAAATGGAGGTTGGCGACGACTGACTGTGTTACCTTGCTGCTGATTCTATAGCCAAGTTGCTGCTTGTGCACAAACAACCTCATTAATCGTGTCGGATACGTCGAGAAGTCTGCTTGACCCGGCTGGAAGGAGATTTCCCTATCGGTAATCGAAAAGCCATCAGAAAGTTTGATAGAACGCATGAGCTTGAGCATTCGACTGCCCGCCCATTCTTTGTCTGTCACGATGTCGATGATTAGGCTAGTGAACTCTGATAGATGTTCGGCGCGCAGATAATAGTCTCGCATCATCGCTTCCTCCGCCAAGATACTCCCTTCGTCGGAGTAACCAAGATTCTTGGCGATAGTATGCTGGACCTCAAAGGAAAGCTTGTCGGTTTTGCGCTTCGTCACATAGTGCAACTCATTACGTAACCACCACAAAAAATCAATCGACGCCCTGCTCGCTTCAGCGACACTTGAGGAGATAATGTTCCGCTTGGAAAGCAGATGAAGATCTTTAATCCCGTACTTGACGGCGGTTATCCATATAGCGGTGTGAAAATCCCTTAAACCTCCAACGCTCTCTTTTATATCCGGTTCCTGCAAATAGATAGTTGAACCCTGCGACGTATGACGCTCTTTCCATTCCCCGATCGCCTGCTCGGTAAATTTTTTAATCTGTCGTCTGTAGACGTGTTTCGCAATTTGCCGCAGCAACTGTTTATGTACTTCTTTGGTGCCTACAATGTAACGCGACTCAATCATGGATGTCTTCGACACAAAATCGTCATACGTCGCCTGAATGCAATCCTTTATAGATCTGCAACTGTGTCCCACCTCGTAACCGACATCCCAGAGCACCGCAACAAGATGACTCGCGAAGGATTCCAATTCGCCGATTGAGATTTTGGAGTCGTCGTACACTAGCATTACGTCAATATCCGAATACGGATTGAGTTCTGCACGACCGTACCCCCCTAGTGCCAGAATGGTGAGCGGTGCATCTTCCGGCAGCATTCCGCGCTGTATTCCATCTTCGTAGATTTGTTGAACCACATTATCGGCAAGGCGGGTGTATTCTTCGACGATTTCAATGCCCCCGAGCCCGAACCGGTGACACTTTTCGATCCGGTCCCGTCCATCTACCGACAACGCTTTGAGTTGTGCAACGAGTGATTGGGTTTCCGATTGCTGCATCTGGCAACCTCCATTTCTCACTGGACGCTGTTCTATCTACATCAGTCAGTGACTTCTCACTGCACTTCGATGAAAACGCATAGATAGGCGTTCTCGTTCAATACTTGGCTATAATCTGCTAGATTAAGACTTTCGCGAACTCATCCAGTAACCCACCTGTTGTGCCATGAGATCTTCGACTTCCGATTGACACGTCAGATTGAGGAAATCTATGATTGTTCTTGATTCGATTGTGTCTGTACGTTCGAACTTTGACTCTCAACCGCGTCGGGTTGTTCCCCAATCATCGCGGTGAGGTTAGCGATGATGTCCACGCATTCCTTCACCAGAACAGTTTGTTCTGTGTCGTGATTGGTCATGTGTGTGGTAAACTCGTGTGCGTGGTCATCTTGTTGTTGTGTCTGCGCAACCAAGTTTTCCATGAGTTTAACACAATCACTTAGCAGTTGCGTCTGCATCTTGTTGTGTTCCGTCATGCGTTCGGTCATCAGGACCCGCGATGACACCACTTCTCGATGCAACACCTTCATCGTCTCACGGCTGTCCTCCATGTCCTCTTTCATCGTGTCAAGATAAAGGGCATCGCGCCGTGGAATGAAATAGACGAGGAGCCAAATAATTACAGCCACGCCGATTATGTCGAAGCCGTAATCAAGGAACCAGAAAACGAATTTCAAAAAACCGGTACTCGTATCCATTGGACATTCAAAGCCTTTCTTTGCTCTTAGTACCTCATGAGTGAATAGGATGAGTAAGTGTCGGTCTGCTCATCCCGATAATTAGATAAAGACTGTTTAGAGATTGTAGTCACGATTCCGAATATGATTGTAGGTAGTAGCCACCAAGTTTTCCGTCGAAGGCTGGAACAGATACCTGACTGGAAAACCACGATCAGGACGGTGGCATGATTGTGAAGTTAGTTGAGCAGGTGGCCAAATACTTCCCGATTCGGAGTGAACCAACATAAAACGCCGATATTTTGTAAACCAAAACGGTTTCTTCAATACAAAACGAGGCAAACGAACTTTATTAGTTTTTAACTCTGAATTAACCTGCGTCGGACGCTGCACTTCGGATCTATTGCGTTGGCAAGGAGAAGAGGAAAAGAATCCAGAAACTAGGACACAGATTCTAACGCGAAACAGTCTCAGACTTTTTCTCCATCTTTGCAGAGAGGTTAGCCATAAGGTCAACACACTCCTTTAGCAGCATTGTCTGCGTTGTGTCGTGTTTGGTCATGTGCCCTGTAAGCGCGTTTGCTTGATTGCTTTGCTGTTGAGTTTTCGCAACGAGGTTTTGCATGAGTGTAACACAGTCACTTAGCAATTTCGTCTGCGTCTTGTTGTGCTCCGACATGTGTTCGGTCATGATATCCCGCGACGACTCTACTTCCTGATGCAAGACCTTTATCGTCTCACGTCTGTCCTCCATATCCGCCTTCATCGTATTGAGATACAGCATGTCGCGCCGCGGAATGAAAAAGACGAGCATCCAGATAATGACGAACACTCCAATAACGTCGAAACCGAGATCGAATAACCAAACCAGGAATTCAGTGAAATTTGAAGGAACTGCCACATCCTTTAGCATGTTTTCTAGCATCTCTTCTATCATCGTATTAAGCCTCCTTTCATTAGTTCATCACGAGCAAATATGGTGGGTAAGCAGCGGCCCAGCCTATTCTCGAATTTGGGTTAAAATCGCTACAGATCCTAGGTATCAGCGCACAAGTATGTTGCCGAAACATATCGGGAATACCGGACTTGCAGGCACGTACAGGGAAGAAACATAGTTCTATACACATTTTGCGAGAGTTGCAAGTGTTGTCAGATTCATAGCGTGCCGACACTATATGCCAAGATTCTAGTTGACCAGGAAGTTTCTGTCAATACAAAAACGACCTCACACTAAGATTGCTGCGCGGATCGAAGAGATTAGATAGGCGGGACTTCCAGCTACGTCTCAAAGAGCGCTTCGGCAATTCATCCCGCTGGGGACAAACGATCCATCAGCGACGTTCTAACCTCGTCCAACCGCCGTGCATCTGTAATCTTTCGGCCGTTTTCCTCAGTGACATAGAATGAATCCATGGCCGTAAAGCCTTCCGTGGTTATTTTAGCAATTCGGATGTCAAGATTCAGATTGTAGAATGTATCCGAGATGGCGTACAGTAAACCAACTTGATCTTGAGTACGGATGTCGATGATTGTTGCTAGAGATGAGCCGTCGTTATCGACCACGATCTCTGGCGACAGACTGCGCCGTCCCGTGCGATGTGGGTGTGTCTCCTGCTTCCGGATGGCGGCTTCAAAGTCGACTTTTCCACTCCAAACTCCCTCAAGTGCCTGGATGATTCGGTCTCGTTGTCCTAGGTTCAGGCTTTTTCGGCTTGTTTCGTCCGTAAGATTCACCGCGTCAATAACAAGACCGTCGTCGCGGGTTTCGATTTCCGCACTCATGATATTGGCGTTCTCGGAGGCCAATACGCCGGTGATCTGACGGAAGGTACCGCGCTTGTCCCGAGTACAAATCCCGATTAACGTACGAGTTTCGGTTTCTCTAAAACAGGAAACCGCGATTGGTTTCTCTCCAAGCTGGTGAACGAGCTGAATCTGATTGCTAATGAATCCTGGCGAATTTCCTACAAGTTCCTGATCGGGCATCATCTCGAAGTGTTGCTGGATCAGTTCTTCTCCAACGGACTCGCCGATAAGCGCGGTGACCTCTTTTTTCAACTCGTCCAACTTCAGACGATAGGACTCGCCCCGAATGAACTTCAGTGTACGCTGATAAAGTTCTCGTAGTAACACCGCGCTCCAGTCTGTCCAGATAGAAGCACTGACTGCGCGTATATCCGCAAATGTCAGCAGGTAAAGCATCTTGGCATTCTGTTCGTTTCCAACCAAATTTGCGAACTGTGCAATTGTTGCGGGATCGTCGAGGTCTCGTTGCCGGGCAGTGTGAGACATATCAAGGTGCCGCTCAATAAGAAACAGCACGGTTTCGCGATCGGGCTCCGGGAGTCCTAAGCGGTCCAACATCGCTTTCGCCGCTTCCACGCTTCGTTCGTCATGGTCTCCGGGACCTTCTATTCCTTTACCGACATCATGGTATAGGACTGCGAGGCGCAGCAACTCGGGTTTTTCTAACGAATTCAGCATCTCAATGAAGAATTTCCCGTCCTTCATTCCTGCCAGTGTTTTCGCTTCCAAGTTTTCTATCGCGTACATGGTGTGCTCATCGACGGTATACTCGTGGGGACGGTCATAGCGGACCAGGGATCGAATCTTGCCAAATTCGGGTAGGTAGCGGTCTAACACTTGCCAACGGTGCATTCGACGTAACGTCTCGGCTACACGTGATTTACTGCCCAAGATTAGGAGGAATATTCTCGCATTCTCACGAGTACGTCGGAAGTCATCATCAATAAGCGCCAGATTCGCGGCAATTTCGTACCTCACGTCGGCGCCAACACGATAACCAAGCCTTTGCCTATGAACAAACAGTTTCATGATTCGGGTTGGATCGGTCGAGAAACCGGAGTGTCCAGGTTGAAAGCAAATCTCTTTCCGACTGAGGAGGAAGCCATCGGACAGTCTTTCGGAGCGCAGTCGGTTCAGCGCTCGACTGCCCGGCCATGTTTTATATTTCACAAGGTCGATGATGAGTTTGGCAAACTCAAAGAGATGTTCGGCGTGCAGATAGTAGTCTCGCATCATGGCTTCTTCTGCCAGCACATTTCCCTCGTCGACATACCCCAGGTTTTTGGCAATGGTGTGCTGCACTTCAAAGGCGAGTCGGTCGCTGCTGCGCTTGGTTACGTAATGGAGTTCGTTCCGCAGCCACCATAGAAAATCGAGTGAGGCCTCACATGCTTCGGCGACTTGCGAAGGTACAATTCTACGTTTTGCCAGTTCGTCAAGTTCTTTGATCCCGTATCGCACAGCGGCAACCCAAATGGCGGTATGGAAGTCCCTAAGTCCCCCAACGCTTTCCTTTATGTTCGGTTCTTGCAGATAGATGGTTGATCCGTATGATTGGTGGCGTTCATTCCAGTCGCGAATTGTCTGGGCGATGAATTTATTGATCTGCCGTTTGTAGAAGTGTTTAGACGTTTGTTTTTGGAACTGTTGATGTACGGATTTTGCGCCGGTAATGTAACGCGCCTCAATCATAGACGTTTTTGAGAATAGGTCTTGATAAGTTGCTTTGATGCATTCTTTGATCGATCTGCAGCTGTGTCCTACGTCAAATCCGACATCCCAAAGCATGGCGATGAGTTGATTTGCGAACGGTTCAATTTGAGACGTTGAGAGTTTGGAGTTGTCGTAAACCAGCATCACGTCGATATCTGAATACGGGTTGAGCGCTGCTCTTCCGTATCCCCCGACTGCGAGAATGGCGAGCGGCATTTCTTTCGAGATAATCTCGCCTTGTATGCCGGCCTGGTAGATACGTTGAATCACATTGTCTGCGAGGCGGGTATATTCTCCGACTATTTCCGTCCCTCTAATTCCGAACCGATGGCGATTCTCTATACGCGTGCGCTCTTGTGCACAGAACGCCTTCAGTTGCTGGACGAGCGTTTGGTTCCGTAGCTGTTCCATCTATCTTATCGGATAATCTCTTTAAATTTAGTTTTCTTACCAATTAGGTTACGACGTTTCGCGGCCGTCCCTGAATGAAGGCAATAACGTTGTCCACCGCCCCCTCGTTAAGGAGATTGACGCCCTCGGGGGTCATGTCTGCGCAGTGCGGGGTGAGCACAACTTGTTCGCAGCCAAGTAGCGGATGGTCTGCGGGGATCGGCTCTTGATCGAAAACGTCGATCGCGGCGCCAGCGAGGTGTCCGCAGTGCAGAGCATCAACGAGGGCATTTGTATCAACGATGGGGCCGCGCGCTACATTCACCAGCAGTGAATTGGGTTTCATCGACTCAAACTGTTGTTTTCCGATTAGACCTCGGCTGTCGTCAGTGAGTTTAGCGTGTATGCTGACCACGTCCGCCGTGCAAAGCAGTTCATCCAAGCTTACGAATTTAACGCCGAGTTGTTCCGCGCGCTCAAGAGATGGATTGTAAGTCCACGCGATGACGTTCATACCAATCGCGCTACCGAGGCGCGCCATTTCGGCGCCAATGTTTCCGGTGCCAATGATCCCCAAGGTTTTGCCGCGCAGATATACATGGTCCATCCGCGGCCACCGACCGGCACGCATGGATTCCGTGAAAAACGCGGCTCTTTTGGCGATCGCGAACATCAAGCCAAATGCGTGTTCAGCGACGACGGGCGCGGTGCGTCCCGGTTGATTGCTGACGGTAATGCCACGTTCTTTTGCCGCCTCCAGATCTATCATGTCTGTTCCGATGGAGCAGGTTGAAATTAGACGCAGTCTTGGCAACTGATGAAGAACTTCCGCGGGCCATGTGACCATTCCCCGCGAGTTGATTATAATCTCCGCGTCACCAGCGCGCTCGAGTTTCTCTTCGGCGGATGTGCAATGGTTGGCGTACAGCACAACGTCTGCGTAGGGGGCTAGTCGATCGAGGTGGGGTGATTCTTGAATCTGCGGCGGGTTGTCGCCCGGAACCACAACTTTGAGGCGGTTTGAAGAGATGTTTTGCATTGATGTCGAAAAAAGAGGTTATAATTTGGAGTTTGAAGCCACTTCAAAAAAATGGGCGTCAAAGCCGTTTACGATAGTATGGAGATCGGTATATTTACACCACTGTTATCGCCTACCAATCAACCTGGGAATTTCTATCGCAATAGGATCTATATCGCGGTCGCTATTCGCTCCCTTAATCTATCCGGTCGCTTAATCCCACACTTTGTTCAACGATTCAATGCTGACCATTGCCGCGGCGGCGGGAGCCATCGCTTCAATTTCAACGCTACAGGGTTCCGGCGTCACGGGACCATCGTAACCAATTTTATTCAGAATTTCAAGTATTTCTGCCGTCGGAATTTCTCCCGTTTCGCCGGGCAAGCAACGTTCATCGTCAAGTTGGTCTTCGGGGTTAATTCCCACCGGCGCGTCGTTGACCTCAACGTAAATTACCTCATTCTTAGATAGCTTCCGCACGTCGTCCAGCGTTAAACGGCACGTGTACCAGTGCCAGGTGTCGAAAAGAAGCCCGATGTTGCCGGTCCCGATGACTGCCGCGAGGTCCAGAACGATGTTCATGTCGTAAGCGAACGAGAATCGGTGCATTCTCCGGCTCGCGGAGGGGCCTATGAATTCCAATCCGAGTGAATGGCCGTAGTCTTTCAGAATCTCCGCAGCAGGTTTCAGGCGTCTGATGTGAAAATTCCAGTTTTCGTTAAATGGTGCATTGCTCCAGTTGAAGACCTGCGTTGTTGTGCGGTGACATTCAAGTTCCGCGGCTAGTTTCGCCAGCGCCGGGAACGTATTCAATCCTTCTTGAAATTCCGCATCGCCCGCTTTCCAATCAATTGGGAATCTCCACCTGCCTGTTTTTAATCCGGATTCCCACCACAGGTCTCTGACGTAATTAATCGAATATTTCTTCGTGAGCCTGTTTGCCTCCTCAATATCGAGGTCAAGACCGTCAAAACCAGCGGACTTCGCGAGCTTGAGGCTTTCTCGCATACCGGTCTGGATGCCGATGGCATGCGGGCATAGATTCTTGAACATGCTCGATTTATAATCTTGCGCCGTGTGTGGTGATAGCGCGGAAGTTTAGCAGGTAAGCGGGATTCTGGTCAAGTGTTTTGTGGCAAACAACTCGCAATGCTTGGGGAGCTGTTCGAAGACCGTAAACACCATTCGAAGACTGTAGTTTGACACTCTTAGAGCCTGTTTGAAAAATTGGAGCCAGAGCGATTTTGGACTCATGAAGGAGGTTTTATTTAGATTGCGTTGTCGCCTCTTCTACACCTGTCGCCCCGCTGGGGCTTGGGTTCACGGGATTGTGGCGTTTCTACACACCTTTCGCCCCTCTGGGGCTTTTAAAGGCTGGTGGTCAGTGCCCACCCTACAAATGTACTTTTCAAACAGACTCTTAAGAAATTTCATACTTTTCATAATTTTCATAACAAATCGAGGGCTTCCATGGAAACAGAAAGAGGGCTAGAACTCTTGCTATGACTGGCTTTTTGAGGGTTCCGACATTAAAGCTACCGAAGCATAGTTATGAAATTTTGTTATGAAACTCTAGTTGCCAATCGGGACGATTTCAAGCTTGCATTGGCGCCATTTTTTGAAAGAGAGGATGGTTTTTCAGATGGAGATAAAAGTGGGAGCGATTTAGATTGTCTAGCTTTTTGGTTGAGCATTAGAGAAATCGGCAGTGGTAGTTGATGGTGTCCATACTGTGACAATCTATATTACATTTGTTATGGAATTTCTATCGCGCCCTACAATATGGCGCAGGGATTCCATCTTGATTTAGGGATAGGGGATTTCTACGCCTTAGTGGATTTTTCGCAAAATGTATAAGGCTGGTGTATTTTGGCATGTCTGAATGGGATCTCTATCAGGATTTGCTATCGCGTTCGTTGTTCACTCGCTCGATCTCCTCCGGAGCGAACCTATCTGTCAGGTCGTTGATACGTTTATATATTGTGAATATTTATATCACACTTGTTATGAAAGATCCCTATCGCATTCGCTCCCCACAAAACAAGAATTCAGATAGAACACCCACAAGAAACTTTCCCTTTGGTGTCGGAGAATCAAGTGGCATCTTCCAGTGACAGTACGGATTCAAGGGCTTCCTTGAACTCGTTTTCATCGCGGTTGTTGTAGAACTGCACACCGATTAGGCGGTATTTCTCATTATTGAACTGCAGGCGTCTGCCCTCAAATTCAGATGTGATTTCGGCGAGAAATTTCTCCTTCCATCGGTCGTGCTCTTGGATGTGCACTCCTTTCGGTTCGACGAAGAGTTGGTAGACGGACATCTCTCCGTTTTTCTCGCGCAGGAAGAGGGCAAAATCGGGTTGGAAAGCACTCCCGTCGGAGAAGCTATAAATGGCGAAATGTCCCTCGTTGCGGAGGAGGTAGATTTCGTCGTATTGTTCCTCTAGCTGAATAATGAATCTATCAAGCATACGCACAAAGGCTTTTTCTTCGCGCGTGCCGTAGATGGTGTTGTTGGCGAACCATTCTCTAGTGGACACGAAGTGCTTGAATTGCGGATCGTCTTCGGCGCGGGGGTTGTTGGCGTCGAATTTCAGGACTTTGTCTTTGAAAATGTCGCGTACCCAGCATCGCCGCTGGAACTCCTTGGTGCCTTCGTAATCTGTTGTTTGCTCGCGCGCTTCCGATTCAACTTCACTTAGCAACCCCGACACCGCAGCGAGTTTTTCGTCGGGGTTCCCGTTCAATCCATACAGGTTGCCTTCAAAAGTGATTTCCAAGCCGCCGAGATAGTCTTCGGAGGTTATGAATTCGCGGATGGAGGTGAGATGGGGAAAATAGCGTCTGAGTGATACGAAGGTGAAAAAGGGATTGCGCGCAATTGCGGCTCGGACTATGTTTCGCCCAAGATCTGCTATCTTCACATCTCTTCGGTTCTCGTCGTAAACCACGGGCGTCTGACCATCGGCATCGAAGACTGCCTGTGCGTCGCCTTCACCCGTGGAGATCCGGTGACGGTGATTCCTTCGCGTCACACCCAAATCGTTAAACGAATTCACGTACCGGTAATCTTTGGCGAGGCGGTGGTTCAGCCAGATGACGCCGTATTTGTAGAAGTCGGTTTGCTTGAATTGTTCCTTTATTTTTATCTCACGCCTCGCTTCCTCACTGTCCATCATTCCTTCTTTAATCAATTGCGTACGAAGTTTGCGAATGTAGTCGGAATCGTTGATGCTGTGGTAGTGCAACTCCTCTATAACACGCAACTCGTGCTCCACGTTGCCGTCAAATTTTCGACGGTAACGCTCATCGTTGTCAGGAAGAACAAAGGGGAAATAGCGGGCGCCGCGGCCGATGAGTTGGGCGTCGGATGTAGTAGTCTCTGCCGTGCCACTGGTTTGAGAATTTAACGATTCGTTACAACGCACGATGTCGAATAAATTTAGCACGTCCCAGCCTTCAGTGAGTTTCTTCACGACGAAAACAACGCGTATGCGGTTGTTTCGTTCTTCAAGGGTGTTGACCAGAATCTGATAGGTTTCCTTCTCGTTTTTGTTGTTCACCGAGAGACAAAAATCTTCGTGAAATTCCTGTTTCAGGAGCGCCGCCAAATCGTCGTCGGTGGTTCCTTCCGTGTCGAAAAATTTAAACGCGCTATTAACGGCTGGTATGTTCGATTGACGAATATTCCTTACCTGTTCAGCCGTAAGTTCATCGATCAAACGATGAAAGTTGGCTTTATTTTCTATTGACTGTGTGATCGTGCGTTGTGCCTTGAATAGGATTACCGGTTTGAGGTTAATTCGATATTCGCACTTTGCCGCCACTTCCCGCTTGTATTGATTGAGAATAAGCGCCTGCAAGATACGTTGGTTGAAATCGAAATCGGATTGGACAATGACCACATCCTTTGAAAAACCGTCGTTGCGGAAATGGAGGAGGTCGTAACGGTTGATAACCTTGTTCTTATACTTCTCCACCATTGCAGGCGTTTCGTAGTCGTGGGTGGCGGTAAATTCCAGCAGCAGGTTGTCCCGGTTCTGGTGAAAGATGCGCTCGACGGTGTTCTCCCAACTGTCAAACAACTCCTGCTCAGATCTGGTGCTGACATTCATGTGGTGGGCTTCGTCGGCTATCAGCACTACGCGGTGCTTTCGGAAGTCTTCGAAGGTGATGGCGTTCTCTCTTTGGGTCGTCAAGTCGGAGTGAAGTTTTTGGATGGTGGTGAAACAGATGTTGATGTCTTTGTCGTTGGCGCCCTCAAAGTTGGCGACCGGTATCACGGAAACCTGATCGCCGCCGATATGGATAGGGTCATTGAACAGGTATTTGGTGGAGAGGAGATTTAAAAAGTTGTCCTTTGTCTTTTCGATGATGTTGGTGGAATTGACGAAGAAGAGGAAGTTGCGGCACCCCTTTTGGTAGAGGTAGAGGATTAACCCCGCCATAATAAGGGTTTTGCCGCTGCCGGTTGCCATGTTGAAGAGTAGATGCAGGGGATGCTCTTTTCCCGGAAAGTCATTGTCCAGACAGTGAAAGAATCGTGCAAATGCTTCTTCTTGGTAGGGGCGCAGTTTGAATTTGGGGTTTAAGTTCTCTCTGAGCCAATCGGGAATTTCAACGTTCAAGAATCCCAATTGAATCGCAGAGTCGAGGTCTTTATATAGGAAATTACCAGGCATTAATGTTCTATTTGGCGGAGGTGTGTGGTTTATTTTCTAGATAGCGTTTATGGGATGTTTGGGGGATTGTCTGAATAGGATCTCTATCGCCTTCGTTATCCACTCAGTTGATCAGATTACACGGATTGTACTCGCGGGGGTAGTTTTCTTGCTGTAAGTATGATGATGGCAAGTGCGAACGGACGGTACACGGGAGTCTCTATCGCACTGGGGTATCTATCGCGTTCCCTAATCGGTCACTTGATCTGTTAGTTTGCGCATGCCACAATCTAACAGATTGTGGTACAGAAGAGTGTCAATATCCACAAGCATTTGTAATTATTAGTCGCAATGACTATAGCACTCGCCCTGGAACTCAATGGACTAAACAGTTGCTGTTTATTTTCAGATTCAAAAGCGAGAAATCGACGATTTAATTGTCGCCCCCTAACGCGCTAAAACGTCCGTAGGATTAACAGCCACAATCCCTTCGGGCTTGTAGCGGGCAAAGTCTCCAGTGTCGAATGTCAGGATGTGCGTTACTTCATGCGAAATCATCGCCGCAACCAGCCGTGCATCATGAACCTGAACCCCCGATATACTATACTATACTCCACGACAAGCCGTCGCCATTCACGATAGATGATAGGCAAATCTGGAAGCAAAGGAAAGAGATCCTCGGCACGTTGCAAGAGTTCGTCTACTTCAGACGTGCTCAGTCCATAACCATTTCGATCGGCGGGACGAGTTGACACATTCCAGAATTCTGCAAAATTCTGAGAGGTGGCCCGAAGCTGATGGCGATCTGTCTGTAATTCCTCCACGGCGATTTGAACATCAGAATAATTTGGATCGCTGGAATGCAAAAATCGCAGTAAAACATTGGTGTCAGCCAGATAAATCACGACTATATATCGTCCTCGTAGATTCCTTCACGGCTAACTGCGTAATCAGATAATGGCGGGCAGTCGGGACCAACAAATTCCATGAATTTGTCTGCCAGTTCATCTGCCAGAGCCTTTAAATCAAGCCTGCCCGTGCGGAGTAGGTTTTCATAGGCGCGGGATGCATCCCGACGCACCTTCTCGTCACTGCTCTCGACTCCGGCTTTCAGGATAGTTTTGGCTCCTTTAGCGTAGAAGTCAATGGCCTCACTTCTGAATCCGTCCGTTAACTTGGCAAAACTCGCCACTACTTCAGCAGTGTAATCCGGAAGCATCTCGCTCAAAGCGTCAATCTGAATTGCGACCTCCATATCTTCCACTTTGCATGTGTCCAGAACCTTTGAGTATGCACTTAATCGCCAGCGTGCATCAAGGGGTTTAGCTTTCAACCAGAAGGTAAACGCTCGGAGTTCCTTAGGCTCTTTAGCAGCCAAACGCCAGTTGAAAAACTCGATGATTCTGTTTCGCCGACTTGAATCCAATTGTTCGTTTGACTCCCACAAAGTACGCCCGACGTATTCAAACAGACTCGCCCAGTGTTCTGGGTTGTCGGCTGTAACTTTGTAGAATTCTTCAAGCAGACTTTCATTTCCTGTGAGCGGATATTCATCCCACAAATAGAGGCAAAATAGGTGTTTTCCAAGGAAAAGTATCAATTGGTCTCTTCGGGTGTGCCGCTTATTGAGTTGCTTCAGATTTTGCAATGCAAATACATAGTCGTCACGAAGAGACTCAAAGGTGGGTCTGGATGGACCATTATGGATTAAGAAACCGTCAAATGCCGCCAACCATTTTGAAAAATCTCTCTGTGGGAACAGGTCCGATTTATGTGCAATTGTCCATGCCTCGTTGAGATAAAAAAGTCGCCCGTAGTTTCCCCCCAGAATATCATATTCCGGCAGTGCCAAAGGATATGCCGCTTCAGGCGCAAAGCGTTTTTCAAGAATCGCCGCAAGTTCCCGAACATCGATCGTCGGATCAGTCCTCCGTAACCACAAACCAAAATTCACCAACGCCTCTAGTCCACGGCAGCGTGGGGTGTTCATGATTTGATCGATTAGTTCGTTTCCCTTCAAATTTGAATCTAAATACTGATCGCGTTGTGTGCAGAGCATGTCTAGAAGTTTTGCGAATCGTGCGCGTGTGGAAATAGACAAGTCTACGTCCTTTCGGAAGCATGTGATAAGGAACTCGCTCATAGCATACCGACAATTGGTCCAGTTGGAATTATCTTGAGACTCTCCGGCATGTTCCTCGAATTTTCCGTGCTCAATGTCCTCAGGATGTGAAAGAACCCACTCGCTGAACACCAGCCATTCATCAAGATTGTCGAGATTGTTTTCTTCAACGCACTCCTGCATTGCGTTGATGATTTTTTCCACAAAAACAGGCCTCTCAATCCTGTTCCCGTTTTCCATCCAGAAACTGTGTCTTTTGGGATCCGGGACAATCTGTGCCTTAAAGACGGTCTGAAGCGCGTGGGAGAGCCCTTGAACATTGACCTCTATGAAATGATTGCTCTCAAAGCTGACCTCTTTTCCATCCCATTCGTTGATGAAGGTGAGCAATTCCTCATCTGTGAGGTTTGCGAGTTCATCGGGTGATCTTGGACTATGTGTCGAAACGTGACCACCCCTTGTCTTAAATGGCGGATAGTCATCATCGGATATATAACCTCCTGCCTCGGCTTCCAATTCTTGGAAATAGGTTTTATATTCGTCAAACAACACCGGTGCAAAAGGCCTGAATTGTTTCCGATGAAAACGACGCTGGTGTTGTTTAAATTCTTCTTCGGAACGGTCATCTTTCGAGGGACCATTACGGATGCGATCGAGGATGTGTTTAAGTTCGTCTATTGGAAGCAATGCCGTACCGAAATGCTCACAAGCGCTTCGTATCATTTGTTGAAATTCATAACCGTACTCCCACTGCTCATATTTTTCGTATTCGCGAATAAGCTCTCGAATCCAAGGCTTGGTTGTCTCGGTTGGATACTGGGCAAAGAGGTGGTGGCGCAAGCGTTTGAATATTCCCCATGGTTGCGCCCGCAATGTGCGGTCAAGGTCCTCAACTGAATCTAGGCTTTTCTCGTACACCTGCTGGCAAGCAAAGGTGAGTGTATGAACGAGCGATTTTTCGGCGTTTTCGTAATCGCCCTTAGATTCAGTGAGCCGTTCATACCAATAGTCGGAGTAGTCGACTGCTTTGCCAATGTCCTCTTGGTGCATTCGAAGACGAACCATATCTGCGGCAGCCTTGATTAGAAGGAACGCAACCTCACAGGGTTTTTTTGCGGCAAGCGGACGGACACCTTCAGACAATATCCTGCAATATTCCATACTGCCAAAGCGAGGCGATGGCTCAAGTCGTGTATTCGATAACATAGCAAGCAGTGCATCTAGGTCTATCGGTTCTTCTTCCCGGCGTTTACGTTTGCATTCATCTTTGGGGTCGGGCACGAACTTAACAAGCGCCTTTGTAAGTTTTAATGCAGCGGTAGTCTGTTTCTCCTTCGTCCAATGGGTTAACACATCAGCGAATCGATACGCCAAGAAGTGGTATTCCAGATTTGCATATTCAAGTATTTTTGGTTCTAGCTTCGCGGAGTAAGTCCCATGGAGTTGAAGTGCAATTTCCAAAATCTCATTATAGATCCACGGGTTGTCAGTCTTGGGAAGTCGTAGCACTATTTCGATAACATCATCTTGGGCGTGTCGCGCCATTCTTGCCAGATAACGCATAGGCCACCAAAACGGATAATTCGCGATGCCCTCGCCTATCGGTTCTGCATTCGGCGGATTGGCAAAGTAATCTCTGTTTTCAAGGTGGGATAACCACGAAATTTCTGCGTTATCTGCGGCGTGCTTAAAGAAAAAAACGTAGTTTGCCCCTCTACTCTCTATGAGCGAGAACATTTTCTCTACGTCGGTTTCAGACTTATTGGCATTCCCCAAAATGGTTTGAATGTCATTCTGGTTTTGCGCAGTGATGGGAGCAAGGAGGTCAATAATAGTAACTTCCAGCTTGTTCAAGCAGCTTTCTACGTTGTCAATATTCTGTTTAATCCGGTGGTGAGCAATTCCTTCCAGATTGTCCCATAGTTCATACAATTCATCGCGCTTTCTTTCTCTAATCTCAAGGTCTAATCGATCAGCCATCGGATCGATGGTCGTGACTGCCATTTGCATCAGTTCCCTTCGAGTTGGTTTCTGGCTAGACTCAAGGTATTCCTCAAACTGTTTGAGTGTTTTGTCCAAATGTCCATCAATCTGCTTATTTTTCCAACCGTTAGGGTAGTTTTCTTTGTTTTTCAAAATGCGTTCTTGAAGATTGGCGCGTGTCTGATGGAAGTTGGGGGAAGATCCCTGTACATCGCTGCCTTCAACGACTCGCGGAAGTTTTTCGATGAGTTCCCGTAAAGACTGGGCTGCCTGCGAAATGCGGTCTGGATTCTGTACGTTATTCAAAGCATAAAGTGCGCCAAGATACCACAGACTCAGCGGGTATTCCTGTGTTTCTCGGTCTTTTAGGGCTTCCAATACTCGCTGCTGCTGGGGAGTTAGTCGCAATGGTTCGGAAACATTCTGGTTGCCAGTCGCTTGCATTATCAATCTCCATAGAATTGTTTGTTTAACGCCTTATCTTCCTCGCTAACAGCAAAGTCTTCGTCGTCGATTTCGGAGAGATGGACGTAGAGTTGTTTTTTTCGAGGCGTTCTGCCAAGATTTTCCTTTGTTTATCGAGTCCGTTTTCAGTATGTCCAATTGATTTGAAGGCCTCTATCGCATCTTCTGGCATTTTTGAATCGACGTAGTAGTTCAGGAAAGAGTTTAAGGCGATGCTTTCCCACAGTGCGACGAGTTCCTCGGATGATTCCGCGGCTTGGATTTTATCCATGTAGGCTTCGTTGTATTGCATGAGTTCACAGTAAATTAAGTCGCCGCCACCCTGCCAGTTGACGGATTCGGAGATGCCACCCTCCTCCCCGGCGATAACTTTCTTTAAGCGTTCCACTGGAATATCGCGCGCATAATTCATTTGTTCAATAGTTATGAATTGACGGTACATTTTGAGACAGACTGCGGCGGTGGTACCCGAGCCTGCAAAGAAGTCAAGGACAACCTCGCCTTCGTTGGATCCGATATGGATGATCCTCTCCAAAAGGCGCTCGGGTTTGGGTGTTGAAAAGTTGTATTCAGTGATCAATGATCTTATCTCCCTATTTGCTTCGTCGTTGTTTCCAACTTCTGTGTGCAACCAGAGAGTGGCTGGACGAACATCCTTCATATCTCTAAGATATTTCTTGACCCTTGGTACTGCACTACCGTGTCTCCCAAACCATAGTCGTCCTTCAGTTTCAAAACGTTCTAATGATTCTTTCGAATACCTTGGGTACGTGCCGCGAGGAGGTGCCCAAGTGACTCCATTTCTAAATGTATACGAAAAATTCGACAGATTTCCACTCTTGGCGTGTAATGGCTGAGTCATCCAAGGACCATTGATGTCATTATCGGGATTGCTATATCGACTATCCTGCTCTTCTGTTCGCCCTATTCCCTTAATTTGAAGCTTCTGCTTATTCTTTGCGATCACAAGTATATGGTCGTGATTGTCGGAGAAGTATTTGGCATCATTCGCGATTGTATATTTTTTCTGCCACACGACATTCGCCACAAAATTTGCTCTCCCAAAAATTTCATCGCATAACACTTTCAAATAATGTGCTTCATCGTCGTCAATGTTAATCCAGATTGAACCGTCATCCCTCAGCAATTCTCTTGCAACCTCTAGCCGATTCTTCATGAATGTTAGCCAACTGGAATGATTAAAGTTGTCGTTGTAACCGAAACTATCACTGCCGGTGTTGTAGGGTGGGTCGATGTATATTAGTTTAACCTGCCCACGAAACTGCCCCTTGAGCGTGTGTAGCGCCACGAGGTTGTTGCCCTTAATAATCAGGTTTTCGCGAATTACCCCGTTTTCGTCCCGTTGAATCTGAATCTCGGAGGGATTCTCCTCCCCTTCTAAGGTGTAGCGTTTCCAGTTGGTCAATACCTTTGGGTCGAAGAGTCGGTTAATCTCGTCTTGCGCCAGTAGCTCATTGAAGAAAATTTCTTTACGTTTTTCTTCCTCTCTTGTCTGTCCGCCTTCCAAGACACAATCTTTGTAGGGCCAGACGAGGGATACCTCGTCGCGTTCGCGCAGGAATTTGTCGCCGATGTTCAAGCCGATTTTGTTGCGGAAGCGGGTGTAGGAGTTGGCGAGGAAATTTTTGCTGGACAGGTAGTGGGTGAAGGCGTGGGCGTTGAAAATCCAGTGTCCGTCGATTTCTTCAAAGAATTCGGCTTTGATTTCGTCGTCCGAGAGTAGCCGCCGCACGAGGTCGTGGTCAAGTTGCCTAGCGCGGCGATAGACGGCGGCGGTGATGAGTTCGTCTTCTTCATCTAGGAGGTTTCTGTCTTTTTTGAGGAGTTCTATTAGTTTTTGGTGGAAGTTATTTGGCATGGCGGATACCTATGTCAGGTTTTTGTTAGCTTGCGCTAAAAAGAGAATGTTTGATGCGGTTAAGTGAAGTGCGTATGCGGCTATATATTCGGGAACGGGTACTATCCGCGTTCCTTGGCCGTGTCCTCCTCGTTTATTTCGAAGCGTGGGAACTCCAGCCTCCAACGTGTTTCGCAGCGCCGAGAAATGTGATTGCATGAAATCTGGAATCAACTTATTTTTGAATACGATTTCTACTAGACGATTGGCGGTATCTCTACCGCCGTAAGCCCAACCTCGCTTGTCACATATCGCTTTGAGGCAACTTTCGAAAGCCTTGAGACAGTCGTTCAGGCATTCTTTATACTTTTTTGCCCGATAGTGTTCGTGGGCACTCAGGAATTCCGCATTCGCGCCTTCGTACCTCGGATCGGAAAGTATCATTAACGCTGGCTGGACTGTTTCAGTGTGGAGGTATTGGGAATCTACTCGGATGATTTTGCCAGATTCGTATTGGTAGCCTACACCGTGCTCGCGGAACCGATAATTTAACTCATCAACTGCTTCCTCGGGCGCAATTTTTAAGTTGCCAAATCCATACACACTAGGTTCTGTTGACATTTCAACGGAGCCAGATAAGAGAGGAGACAAAACTCAGAAATCCCAAATAACGGGCAGCCAGTTTCTCGAAACGAGAAAAGATACGACGATACCATTTCATCTTGTTGATGAAACATTCAACCAGATGTCTCTCTTTGTATAAATGTTCGTCGTATGTTCTTTGATCCACACGGTTACTTCGAGGCGGTATCACCGCAGTCGCGCCATTCGCCTCAATAACGTCGATAAAATCGTCCGAGTCGTACCCTTTGTCTCCAATTACATACGTGCTGTTATACCCGATTATCAACGCTTCAGCCTCAACGATGTCGTTTCTCTGACCGGGTGTCAAATGCATTCTAAGAGGATTACCCAGTCCGTCAACTGTGATGTGAATTTTTGTACTGAAGCCGCCTCGGGAGCGCCCTAACGCTTGGTTTTCGGTGCCCCCCTTTTTTTTAAGGCGCCAGCCGCACACGCATGAGCCCGGCAAATAGTACTGTCAACAATAAGCGACTCCATATCGGGGTCAGAGGCGAAGTGGTGGTGCATCTGTGTGAAGACCTCCTTATCACACCACCGGGCAAACCGCTTGTAAAGGGAGTTCCAATTGCCATAGGGGGTTGGCAAAAGCCTCCATTGGGCACCACTACGAGTCACCCACAGCACAGCCTCGACGAATCGGCGAGTCGCTGCTTCGTTGCGGACATAGATGTTGGAACAGCTTAGAAGAAACTGATATAGTTTTTCCCATTGGTCATCAGGTAAGGTTATTGGCATCATTCTTCTATTATTCCACAACCTTATACCCAAATGTCAACAGAACCTAGAATCGATAAACTGAAATAACAGTTCAATTACATCAATAGCTTTCTCTGTATCCAGTGTTTCAAGGAAGAAACTCTCGACTGCTTCACGGTCGGTGCGCGCGTCTTGCACAAGTTCAAAAGTTCCATATTCATGTCTCAAGGTCTTGTCAATGAGCGCGTATATTTCGTCAACACCATTTGGACTAACGTGAGTTCCTGAAACATAGTACGTCTGTCCAAAGGCCTCGGTGGTGATGAGTATTATCTTTACACGTAATTCGTGGGGAATATTGTCGTACTGGTACACATCGGGCGTTTCGCCACGAAGTCGTTTCTGTCGTTTGGAATATATGTCAGTGACTGGCATGTTTTTCACCTTCTGGTGAAGATTGCGAAAGGCTGGTGGAGAAACTCAACACAGACATTTTTTGATTGATGTTTTTAGGAATTACACAGTTGAACGCCCAAAATTCTGAAATTCGACGATTCATCACCACAGAACACAACACAACTCCTAATACTCGATGAATCGAACGAGTACAGTAAGTCTTTAGATTTGTCATCGGACGATTTGTCGGGACGCGCAATGAATTGCGCTACTACAAACCTAAGTGCGCAAATCATAGATTATAACATAAACGTTCCTGATTTGCGCTGGCTACTTTGCACTAGCAGGTGCTTTTTGTACTCCTTTGGATTCGCGAGCTTCAGCGATCAAGAAATCCAGTTTTCCGCTTTCTGAATCTGATTCAATCTGACGATCCCATTTTGCCCAGTCCAACTCGCTGAACCACCGTCTGAATTGAAGGTAGTCGGCTCCAGGAAGTGCAAGAATCGCACCCTGGATTTCCGTAATGTTTGACATTTTTCTTTCTCCTTTTTTGTCACGCAAATTCCATACGATTTTCACAAATGACTATGGAATATATGGTAAGTGTTGAGTGGATGGTAGTGGACATTGTCTGAACTGTGATTCATAAGATTTTGGGATTGCCTTGATTGCCGGCGTTTAGTTATCGGTGGTGAGATGGCTAAACCGTATCTTAAAGCCACAGGATTTAGGGAAGAAACCGAGTTTTGAGGGAAAAAACTCGGTTTCAACGTCTGTCGGTATTTATGGCGTTGGTTTCTCGTACATTGTTACACCAACGCGCCGAATGTGCTCGGTTACGTCGGGATCGGTTATGTCACAGAAGATAGAGAGGTCGAATGTATAGGGTAGAAGAAGGTCGTCCAGGTCGTCCGCGATGCGGAGCAGGACGTGCAACGTCAAATCTGTTCCGCCGTGGAGGGTTAGGTCAATATCGGAGCCGGTTTTGTGTGCCGCTTTGGCGCGGGAACCGTATAGAACCACTTTCTCCACCTGCGGGTAGCGTTTGAAGACATTGCTGATTTTCCGGATGACGGATTCCGACAAACCGCAGTCGGATAGGCGTAGGGGATAGGCGCTCATGCGGATTCCTTCCTTTTCAGTTGTTGGAATTTCGCTTGGAGCGCCTTAAATTCTGCGAAATATACATCTAGAATTGCTTTAACAATCTCGGCTGCGGTGGATTCGTTGTAGGTGGTCAGGTTCCGGCTTTGAATCATAGCCATCCATATCTCGCCATTTTCAATCAAACCCGCTCTGAATGCGGCGCGCGTCGTGTCCCTGGATCCGTAAAGGTTTTGTGTTCCGTGTTCTTCAAGAAAGTCTTTTAGGGTATTCCATGCCAATTCGTGCGTGTATTCAAAACCCTGTATTAACCCCTGCGCTTCTAGCTTCGAGAGTTGGCGGCGGCGTGCCAACTCGACGGCTTCTTTCAATTGGGAGAATGCCTTGTCAAAGTTGTTGGCTCTTTGAATCCAGCGGATGTCTTGGTTGTTCATAAGGGAATCTTCAGTAGGTTTTTAGTAGGACTTGCGAAGTCCTCAGAATCGATCTCCGAATCGCGATCTGTTGCCTGTCGGGAATCGGAATGGACCCCTATGGGGTCTCTATCGCACTCGTTGTCCACTCGCTTGAGGGATTTTCTATCGCGCTCATTATCCATTCGCTTGATCTCAGTTGATCGTTCGTTTAATCTCACCCTACAAATGTACCGCAACTATTGAATTCTGTCTTATAATACCATTTCTCTAAAATGCAAGTGCATTGATTACGTGGATCAAGTAAAGAAGTTTGAGTGTGGTAGAATAAGAAGTCTGGTCTCCGCGCAAAGCCGGCGGGGCAAGATGCCCCGCCTACGGAGAACGATATAGTTAAGACATCTTATGCACTATCATTCAAACGAAATGGTATGATTAGTTGGGCACACTGAAATGTGCTGTTTTTAGTTTGATTTTAACTTAACATTAGTATATAATTAAATTATTGCTAGGGACGAAATTCGGGTGCACCCGTGTAATTGTCGGGCTGCGGTTCGCGCAATTCTATATCCCTAGCTCTTTATTTTCACCCCTCCACTCCAAAGCCGCCGCGTCAAGCGGCTTTTTTTGTGTGTAGTACATGCCATTGCCTGCCTGACGCCTGTCATCAATATCCTGTACTAACCGAAACGCCCGCCATAGATACTTTACATACCGGTCTTCGCCTCGCTCATATAGTCTTTGCAATGCCCAGACGAAGTAATCCACTGCTTGTAGGCCTGCTTGTTGCTTCGGAGTACCTACAGATACTTTCAGAGAGGCATCGCTTGCAATACTCTGTCGTATAACAGAACTGTCTCGAGCTTTTTCGAGTCCTTGACGCAAAGCTACAGTACGGTTGGATTTGCCAAGTTTCGAGAAAATGATGTGATATTTATTGCTCTGATGCAATCTTTCTTTGAACAAGCGCGGTATCAGATAATCGTAAAGTTCATTGGGGTGATAACGATAGTCAGGATTGCTTTCGTTTCGATGGCGGACATATTCCAAAACTTGCCGTTTGTCAGTAACAACAGCCGAAAAGCGGAGTCCTTCCATATTCCGCAAAAGTCGATAGACTTCTCGCCGCACTTCGGGGACGTCATCTTTGGCATGAAAGGCATTCGCTGTTTTTCGTGCTTTTACTTGCATAGATGGGACATCCCTGAAATACGGATCATTCATTAACCGCTCCCGCAGATCGCCAAAGATACGTTGTAGTTCCATTGGATTCGGCACGTCCAACAAGCCGAGTATGAAAAAACGGGAACAACCTTCTGTGCCAATTAGCACTTTTCCTTTCCCAGAGAAGAGAGTGCTGTCACCGGCTTCATCGATAAAATAGTGACGGATTTTGGTATGCGCTTCTTTGCAATTGTTTAATCTCATGGAGATTCAGTATCTGTAACTGTTTAGTCTACCGGTCTGGATTTGCCAATCCAGACCGAGCGGGGAGGGAACGCGTCAGTAGGGAAGTACAATGCTAATTCCGACGAATCGGGAGTTTACATGCCCAGAACGGACGTGCAATAAAAAGGGATCTCTATCGTACTCATTGTCAATTCGCTTGATCACTACTACAAACCGACATCGTTGATATAGATTGATGGACTAAACAGTTACCAGTATCTTATCTGGTAGGCTCTATTATAAAGATTGTCGTCCCGTAGCGCTCATTAGCTATACATAAAAAAAGCCATATAGTGTCAGTTCTATATGGCTTACGGATGCCGGAGGTCGGACTCGAACCGACATGGACCTAGGGCCCGCTGGATTTTGAGTCCAGTGCGTCTACCGATTTCACCACTCCGGCGAAAGATGTTATATTTTAACATGATTTCGGGGCAGGAATCAAGCGGAAATTGGAGGGATGGCGGGGCAGCCATCCTAGATATGATTGTTGATTTTACGAGAAGTCGCGGCCTGGAGATCGCCCCTACAAGGGATTCTGTTCGTCAGGAATCTATCAGTGATTCGATGACTGTTGATTGTGTGCGATGAAGTGTTGGGTTTCACTCGCACTCAGGTGCTTTTGAACGCAGTTAAACCTTAAAGTGCCTCGCAAAATGTGGAAGATTTCTGGTGGATTTCCGTTCTACCCAACCTACAAGCTGATGTGGCATGTCTCTCGCGGCGGGAGAAATCGCGACCGGGAGGTCGCTCCTACAGGGGATTCTGTTCGTTAAGAATCTATCAGTGTTTCGATGATTGTTAATTGTGTGCGATGAAGTGTTGGGTTTCACTCGCACTCAGGTGCTTTTGAACGCAGTTTAGCCTCAAAGTGCCTTGTAAAATGTGGAAGATTTCTGGTGGATTCCGTTCTACCCAACCTACAAGATGATATGGCATGCCTCAAGTAGCAGGCGAGGTCGCGATTCGGAGATCGCTCCTACAGAGGATTCTGGATGGAATTCCGTTCTACATAGCCCACGTAAGTAGAGGTGGTTATCGGCGATGTGTCGAAAAGTTGCGTTGACGGGGAAAGGGGACTGTGCTAATATAATTTTAGGATGTACGACATCATTACTTCATCTTCGGAAGGAGAGAGACATGCAGATAGAACAGAGACTTGAGGAGCTTGGCATTACACTGCCTGAGGCGGCAACACCGGTGGCGAATTACGTGACAACGGTTCAAACGGGGAATCTGGTGTTTACGTCGGGACACGGTCCGGGCACCGGAGAGGGCAAGATTTATAAGAGTCAACTTGGCACGGATGCAGACGTCGAGGACGGGTACCAATCGGCAAGGCAGGTGGCAATCGGCTTGATCGGCACGCTTAAGCAAGCTCTCGGGGATTTGGATCGGATTCGGCGGATTGTAAAGGTGGTCGGGTTTGTCAACTCTGCGCCGACGTTCACGGATCAACCTGCTGTCGTCAACGGGGCATCCGACCTTTTTGTGGAGGTGTTTGGCGACAAGGGCAAGCACACACGATCAGCGGTGGGAATGTCGCAATTGCCCGGGGGTATCCCGGTCGAGGTCGAGATGGTCGTCGAGATTGATGCTTAGGCTCACCGGGGAGGAAGATTATGGCAGTACAGGTTGTAAAACCGCGTATTCGGGGTTTCATCTGCACGAATGCGCATCCTGTTGGTTGCGATCAGAATGTGCGGGATCAGATCGACCATATCAAATCGGTGGGCTCAACGAAATCTACTAATCTCAGCGCGCTTGTCCTCGGCGCATCAACGGGGTATGGATTGGCGTCGCGTGTCGCGTTAACGTGGCTCTACGGCGCAAAGTCGATTGGCGTCTATTATGAACGACCGGCAGACGGGAAACGAACGGCTACCGCAGGCTATTATAACTCGTATGCTTTACGCAAGCTAGCCCAAGAGGATGGTTTTTTTGCAAGCGATGTGAATGGCGATGCGTTTTCCGACGACCTAAAGCGGGAGACAATCGATCGGATAAAACAGGAACTGGGAAAGGTTGATGTGTTGGTTTACAGTCTCGCCTCGCCTCGCCGCTACCATCCGCGAACGGGCGCGGAGCACCAGTCCGTGCTGAAACCGATTGGAGAACCGTACAGAGGCAAGACAGTAGATCTCACCCGCGAGGTCATCACAGACGTTCTCATCGAACCGGCGACGGAGATTGAGGTGGACGACACGGTCGCAGTTATGGGCGGCGAGGATTTGGAGATGTGGACCGAGGCGCTGCTGGCGGAGGATTTGTTGGCGACGGAGTCAACGGTTGTTGCCTATACGTACATCGGGCACGAACTCACGTGGCCGATATACCGCGACGGCACGATAGGGAAAGCTAAGGAGGATCTTGAAGCACGAATAAATGCGTTGGATGCGAAACTCTCGTCCGCGTTGGGCGGACATGCGTATCTCTCGGTTAACAAAGCCGTGATTACGCAAGCGTCATCGGCGATTCCGGTCGTTCCGCTTTACATCAGCGTACTATATGACATCATGAACGCGCAGGGCATTAACGAGGACCCGATTGGTCAGATGGGACGATTATTCAGCGAACATCTGGGGCCTGGTTTGACGCCTGTGTTGGATGCCGATCGTCGGCTGCGACTCGATGATCGCGAACTTCGGGCCGATGTCGTGGCCGAGGTGGCGAAGCGCTGGGAGGAAGTGAACACGGAGAACTATCTTGATTTGTCGGATTACGCCGGATTTAAGCGCGGTTTCCGCAACCTGTTCGGCTTTGACGTGGATGACGTTGATTACGATGAATCGGTGGAAATTGAGTTGGTGTGAAGCGGCGACGAAATCACAAACATTTGAAGTCGCACGACCCCCTTCTAAGAGCCTGTTTGAAAAGTCCGGAATCGCCTTAGAGAAAGGGCTATTTTGGGGTAAATGCCCTCAAGAACCTATTAGAAAAAGAAAAAAGTTGTCTGAACGGTTGATGTTTACGTTTACTCATTGGAGCAGTTAAATCTGAACCAATGAAAGGAGTAAACATGAACCGCAAGCGTTATCCCAGTGATTTGACTGATGCACAGTGGGAGAAACTGTCCTCGTTTCTGCCAGCCCCTCAACCATTAGGCAGACCTCCAAAATGGGAGATGTGCTTAATCATCAATGCTATCTTTTATGTCGTCAAGTCCGGTTGACAGTGGCGAATGCTACCCCATAATATGCCACCGTGGCAAACCGTCTATTACCATTTCAGAAAGTGGCAAGTCGACAACACATGGCTCTTGATTCATCAGGCACTTCGCGAACAAACACGTTGTGATGGCGGCAAACAACCATCACCGACAGCAGCTATCATTGACAGCCAATCCGTTAAGACGACGGAACTGGCGGAGACTAGAGGATTTGATGGTCACAAGAAGGTCAAAGGACGCAAACGCCATCTGGTAACGGATACGACGGGTATTCCATTGATGGTCAAAGTCACTGATGCCAATGTTAGTGACAATCAGATAGCTATCGAGTTACTAACAGAAGTGTTTAGCTGGTACATAACAATTCAGTTGGTGTGTGCCGATGCCGCCTATCGCGGCGAATTAGAAGACTGGTTATATCTGGCTCATCAGTGTCAACTAGAGATTGCATCTACGCTAGGGCAGCAGGGGTTTGAAGTTGTTCCGTTACGATGGATTGTTGAACGCACATTCTCTTGGCTTGGTTGGTTTCGTCGATTGACTTTGGATTATGAACGCTTTCCTAAGACTGCTGAAACTATGGTATACATCGCTTCCATCTACTTGATGCGAAATCGAATCAAATGACTTTTCAAACAGGCTCTAATGCCATCTCTCCAAAATGACGGTGGGTAAATGATATGTGTTAAAGTCGCGATTCGGAGGTCGCTCCTACGGATGCGGGTCATATCCCATGTCTCCGCGCCAAGTCGGCGGTGCAAGAGGATTTGTATGGCATGGGATGTTCTATCGCCCACATTATTCCCTCGCTTGATCGTTGTTCGCTCTTTGGATTCCCTCCCGGTCTTTTAAGGGCTGGTGCGCAGGGGATTTACTATCGCGCTCGCTATCCACTCGCTTGATCGCACCCTACAAGGCTATGGCCTACTATGGGCATGATTTCACGAATATTCGCCGATTTTCTGTCCACCTACTCCGAGCGTCATTAGCCTCTTTATCGTTTTGCGCGGATATTCACATGCCACTCCTCCGGAGTGGGAAAATGCAGTACCCGTTGACTACTGACATGTCACTCCGCTGGAGTGCAAGAGCGACAATAATCCAGTGGAATAGGTATGCCGTGACTTTCGTATTGAGGCACTGATATGCCGACGCCTTACCTCCGACGCAGGACCTTTCGAAGCGATGTGATACCGACCTCTACTACCGAACAGAAATTCCCCTCCATCGGAAAACATTGGACAATTGCCGTGGGTAGATGTGGTTATGTCGAGACAATGGCTGTGGTTTGACGCACGCAGTGTAGGTTCTTGAGCAGACATCCGTTTTCCTTCGCAAATACTGAGATTCTGGTCAGATCTCTTTTGATATCCGGTTATCGCACGTTGCTATTCCCCATTGGCATTGTAATTGCTCAACCCTACCTAGAATTGATCTGAGCGGCATGAGGTTGGCGCCGACGGATTGTGACATGCGTCTTCAATTCAGAGATCATTCGATTTCTCTAAGATTACGGTGCATCACTGGCAAACGGCGAGATTTAAGGTCGCGATTCGGAGATCGCTCCTACGGAAGACTTTTAGTGAATTGCGCCATCACGAATCAATCATCGAGTTTCCGGCATGTATGGTTGTTGGTCGTGACAACGATTTTTAAAGTCGCGATTCGGAGATCGCTCCTACAGAAGACCTGTCGTGAACTGTGCTATCACGAATCAATCATCGAATTTCCGGCATGTATGGTTGTTGGTCGTGACAACGATTTTTAAAGTCGCGATTCGGAGATCACTCCTACAGAAGATTTTTAGTGAATTGCACCATCGCGAATCAATCATTGAATTTCCGGCATGTATGATGGTTGGCTGTAACAACGATGCATCGTGTCTTCTACTCAGTAAACCAAATCTCAATCCGCAATTTATCCAATACATCAATCACGGTTCGTTAAGACACAGATATTGAACGTAGGAGGTATTTACCATGAAACTGAATCCCAGCCATTTGCTGGTAGTTATCGCGATTCTTTGCGTGATAATCGTGGCGGGCGCCATTCATATTGCTATTCAGAATGTGAAGGACACGACTCGATTTACCGTCGAATCCATCTTGCCTGAAGGCACGGTCTCGCAGCGTGAGAACCTTACGTTCGCGTTCTCTGATCCGGTTGTTGACGAGCGCTTACTCGATAAGGACCTGGACTATTCTCCGATTGAGTTCACGCCCGAAATTCCGGGCAAATTTCGATGGGTAGACTCGGACAGGCTCCGGTTTTTTCCGGAAGTCACGTTTGCGCCTTCCACCGTATACACCGCGAAAGTGTTACCAACCGTCAGCCACTCGCCACATCGAGTCCTGAGCGGCAACCGGACGCTTTCCTTCGCTACCGAGCGCTTCAAAGTCAAGAAGTCAAAACTGTCGTTCGAGCGTGGAGCGGGAAGAAAAAGCCGAGCGAAGATTCGTGCGACAGTTGAATTTAACTATCCCGTCGATCCCGCCGCATTGAAGGAGAAGCTCACAATTTCGTATGTGGACGGAAAGGCGATTTCGTATGAACCTGTCACCGAGAATCCATCAGATATTATCGATTTGGAAACTGTAGAGATTGAGCGTAGCGCGGATAAACAGCGCTTTGTGCTAAGGCTTCCAAAAGAATTCACATGTGTCAACGGAGGAGTCGGTCTCAAGAGCGATCATCTCAACAAAACGGCGCTGAAGGGACGCGGCCATTTGATTGTCGAAAATGCGAGTGTGCGCGACAGCGGCGGGGGGCATTATCTGGAAGTTCGTTTCAACTCACGGGTAGCCCCTGACCAAGCCCAACTGTTCCTGACCGTCGAGCCGGAAGATAAATATCAGTTGGTTTCTCACCGACGTTATCTGCGGATTGAAGGCGATTTCGAGCCCGGCGACCGACGCACCGTAAAAATTGGACGAGGTTTATCCGCACAGGACGGGACAACCTTAAAACGGAATTTTTCAAGGACGCTCACGATACCGAATCTTGAACCGAATCTGAGATTCGTTGGTGGCGGGATGTATCTTCCGAGGGACGGACATCTTAACCTCGGTTTAGCCACGGTCAACATCAGCAGCGTACAGATAGATATAGAAAAGGTGTATGCAAACAATATTGTTTTTCTGGCGAGTTCGCGGGGTTGGTCGCGGTGGGCAAGAAATCTCGGGAAGTCTCTGCACAGCGAAGAAATTAGGATTGAGTCGGTTTTAAATGAAGAGGTCACGACGCCGGTTTCCTTGGCAGAATATCTCGCGGGCGATCGAATCGGCATCTTCAAAGTAACCGCACGCGAATCACAGAGACGGTGGCGTTACACAACTCAGTGGGTTATGGTTACCGACCTTGGCATCATGGCAAAGAGGACTGCCGACGAGTTGATGGTGTGGGTCAATTCGCTGTCCACGTTGAAAGGAATTAGCGGCGCGAGTATCAAGGTCGTCAGCGACAATAACCAAACTTTATTAAGCGGCATAACGAATTCAAACGGCGTTGTGAAGTTTTCTTCGATATCTGAAAAATTCGAGGGATTCGTCCCATTCATGATTACAGCCGCAAAGGGAGAGGATCTTTCATTTATTGAGCTAAATCGCCGTAAACTATCCACTACGAACTTCGATACGACCGGGGCACCATACTTGGAAAACGGTTATGAAGCTTTCGTGTATACCGACCGCGGCGTTTATCGACCCGGCGAGACCGCGAACCTAGTGAGTATTGTGCGTGGAAAGGGTAATCTGACCCCACCGTCACTTCCAGTGCTGGTCGAGGTATTGACACCCGACAAACGAATTTTTCGAGAATTTCGTTCGCAAACCGGGGAGGAGGGTGCATTCGAGTTGAACGTGAAGCTTCCCGAATATGCCAAGACGGGGCGATTCACCGCCAAGATTGCTGTTGCAGGCAGGGAAATCGGACGCGGCAGCTTTCAAGTCGAAGAATTCATGCCGGACCGAATTAAGGTCACCCTCACGGCGGATAAACCGGTTTATTCGGTGGGCGACGACATATCAATTGATGTCGATGCGGTGAACCTCTTTGGACCGCCAGCAATCAATCGAAAGGTGCTAGCGAGTTGTGATATCGAAGCGAGCGAGTTCACTCTCAAGAAGTGGGATTCGTTCACGTTTTCCAACGCGGCGTTAAAGTTCAAGAAGCGTCACATCAATCTTGGCGAGTCACGCACTAATGAGCTTGGAAAGGCAGTCTATCACCTTTCGATACCGTCGGAATTGAAACCGCAATCGGCATTGAAGGGAGTATTTGTCGCCACTGTCAGTGAACCCGGAGGACGAGCAGTCAGCGCCTACAGAGGAGTGACCATTCATCCTTATACCCATTATGTTGGAATTCGGCGGTCGCCAGAGGGTTATGCGAAGCTCAATGAGGAGATGGCACTAGAATACATATGCGTCGATAAAGATGGTGTTCCAACTGCCGGGCGAAATTTGAAGTTGACGACTTACAAAATCCGTTGGAATTCCATTCTGCGTCAAGATAGAGATGGAAATTACCGGTATGTGTCGGAGAAGCAAGCAGAAATACTTCAGTCGGTTCCGCTCTCATCGGAAGAGGGAATTGGAAGGTATGCGTTCGCCCCCGCAGAATATGGTCGATACCGGATAGAGGTTCGTGATTTGGACTCGGGTGCGTCCGCTTCAACCGAATTTTACACCGCCGGTTGGGGTTACACGCCTTGGGCGATGGAAAATCCGGATCGACTTGAGATTGACCTGGATAAAGAGAGTTATCAACCCGGTGACACTGCGAAGGCGCAGATTAAGGCGCCATTTGCCGGGAAACTCATCCTGACGGTAGAGCGGGAAAACGTACTGAGTTATCGAACAGTGACAATGCGTGAGAACACCGCCGTCATTGACGTGCCGATTCTGGATGGGTACAAGCCTAACGTTTACCTGTCCGCCAGTCTAATTCGTTCAACCACTTCGCTAGAGAGACATGCTCCTGCCCGCGCCTTCGGTGTCGTTCCTCTCAAGTTAAACGATGACGCGAATCAGTTGGCAGTGGAAATTGAGGCGGTGGATACATCCCGTCCAAATCAGGAACTTGAGGTCGTCGTTCGTGTTCAGGCGCCGTCTCCATCCAAAAGAGGAGCGTACCAGCTTACGGTGGCAGCGGTTGACGAGGGCATTCTTCAGTTAACCAACTATCAGACTCCAGACGCTCACGGTTTTTTCTTTCGACAGCGTGGCTTGGACACCGACACTCTGGATCTCTATTCGGCAGTGTTACCAGAAGTCGAATCAGCATCGGGCTCATCTAGCACCGGTGGCGGCGACGGGGTCGACGCAGGACGCAAAAAGCGTTTGAGCACCGTCAGCGTGACACGGGTAAAGCCTGTTTCGCTCTGGTCCGGAATAGCGACAACCGATGACATGGGTACGAGCGTGGTTCGATTCAGCGTACCGCAGTTCAACGGCACGCTTCGTCTGATGGCGGTTGCGTTTGCGGGAGACCAATTCGGAAAGGCTCACGAATCTGTCATTGTTCGCGATCCAATTATCCTAACACCTACTTTCCCGAGATTCGTATCGAGCGGCGACCGGTTCAAGGTTTCCGTGAGCGTGTTCAACGGAACAGTGGAGGACGGCGACTTCGAGGTGACATTGAATCGGGAAGGGGCTGTCGACATTCTGGGGGACAATACGCATTGGATTCGTCTCAACACCGGCGAAGAGGGGCAAGTGTTTTTTGAGCTTGCAGCTCAAGATGCGATGGGTAAGCTCACGCTCAACCTCTCGGCGAAGGGGAACCGCGAAAGCACGCAGATGGTAACAAGTCTACCTCTTCGGCCGGCGACACCACCGGTTACGCAAACAGGCTACGGCGTCGTAAAGGCTGGGCGTGAAGCGGAATTCACTTTTCCGTCGAATTACATAGCGGGAACTGGCGAGTTTGGGCTGACGCTATCTTCGTTTCCAGCCGTAAAATTTGCCGGTGGAATCTCGTACCTTCTGCGGTATCCTTACGGGTGAGTTGAGCAAGTCACAGCGGGGGTCTTCCCGCTGCTCGCATTTGAAAACATTGCCCAAACCGTTAATCCGGATCTTTTTCCAACAGGCAGCGCAGATTACTTTATCAGCGAAGGCATCGCAAAGTTGGAGAGCATGATGATGCCTGACAACAATTTTGCTTATTGGCCAGGCGGTAACTTCACGAATTACTGGAGCAGCATATTTGCCGCACACTTCTTGGTTGAAGCCCGAAAAGCAGGTTACCAGGTTTCCGACCGCATCTATCAGATGATGTTGGAGGCGCTGCAACGGGAAGCCAAGCGTGAGGCACGAGGGAGCCATCAACTTCAGCGGATTGCGTACGCGGTCTACGTCTTGGCAGCGGCGGGTCAGCCGGAGAAGAGCACGATGCTCTACTTAAAGAACAATCGATTGAACGACCTCAGCGATTACAGCGAGTTTCAATTGGCCGGGGCGTTCGCATTATCCGGCGATCTTGACACCGCGTTGTCGATGCTCCCAAGAAACGTTGCGCCAACGAGTGATGGAGTACGCGAGTCTGGCGGAAACTTCAACTCGCCCGTTCGGGCTCATGCCATCATGCTTGACGTACTGGCCGAGGTTCATCCCGATCATCCGTCGGTGTCACGGCTCGTCAAGAATTTGACCGACGCCGCGTCGGCCAAGGGTAGGTGGCAGACGACTCAGGAAAACGCCTTCGCGTTCCTCGCAATCGGCAAGATACTTGAGCAAGATGTTGACGCACAGTATACCGGCACCATCACTATTGACGGGGAGCGTCTTGCAGAGTTCGGTCCAGAAGATGAGCGGCATACGAGCAAGGAATGGAGCGGGAAACGGGTGCGTTTGAGTCTTGAGGGGACTGGGAATAGCTACTATCAATGGAAGTCTTTTGGCGTGGCCGCCGGTTCGTCTGTGGAGGAGTTCGACAGGGAGTTGCAGGTCAGGCGCCGATATCTTTCAGAGGAGGGCGAACCAATCGCGGATAGCGTTTTCAAGCACGGAGATATGATTGTAGCAGAGATTTCGGTAAAAGCATTGACAGCCGATTTGGAAAATGTGGTGGTTGTGGACATGCTTCCCGCGGGATTCGAGATTGAGAATCCTCGCTTGGAATCTCGCGCAGGTATTCCATGGCTATCCAAAAAGCGTTTCAAACCCGACTACACGGATATTCGTGATGACCGTCTGATTTTCTTCGGAAAGTTTCCGCGGAGGAAAGAGCAGAAGTTCCACTACTCTCTGAGAGCCGTGACACAGGGCGATTTCATACTGCCGCCCGTCACGGCTGAAGCCATGTACGATCCGTCAAAGTCGTCGGTGGCGTCGGGTGGACGGATCAAAATAGTACAATAATGTATGATAAGAAAAGGCATCTTGAAATTGGGACAGCCTTGCGTCTCCGACTCGTGATCAGGTTACTTAACGTTACAATCTTATGCTGTCTGTTGTTGAGTCTTGCGGGCTACTTGGGAGGAATCTCCTGGTTTTTTGGGTTAATGGTGCATTTCACTTACCATCCGCATTATTTGAAGTTGAAAAGTTGAATTTCGTCGTTGAGTATAGGTATGACAACTCAACCTACCTCTTTGAACGAAATTCAGATAGAAAGACTTGATGATATTCCGCTTTTGATTGGCTTGCAGCAGCGTTTGGGTCTTGATGCTATCATAGATGATGTCATTCCTCGTCACTGGCGGCATCAAGGATTGTCGCTGGGCCAACTGGTTGTGGGCTGGAATGCCTACATTCTGTCAGAAGCCGACCACCGCAAGATAGCTGTTGAACGCTGGGGTGTCGAGCATCAAGCGCTGTTGTCAGAATTGTTTGGCAATCCTATCCGTCGCACCGATTTCAGTGATGACCGACTAAGCCAACTACTCACGGAGTTAGCTGATGACGCAGTGTGGCGCTTCATTGAGCAAAAACTCTGGCGTAACAGTATCTCTGTTTATCAACTCATACCTGAGCGAGTTCGGCTGGATGCGTCTCGATTTAGTGGCTATCATACCCCTTACGATGATGGGTTGATGCAGCATGGATACAACTCAAACACGCCACAACTTGCGCAAGTGAAGCTGATGGCTGCCAGTATTGACTGTGGAACATCGGGACACCTGCTTTCGACCGATGTGGCGTCGGGTGAAAAAGCGGACGCCCGGTTGTATCTACCGACGATTGACGATGTGCGTCAGATGGTTGATGAATCCGGGCTATTGTATATCGGCGACAGTAAAATGAGCGCCATTGAGATTCGCGCCGAACTGGCACGAAAGGGAGACTTCTATTTAGTTCCGTTAGCGAAAGTCGGCACTGTTCCGGCGCTCTATGAGCAATGCCTGGCGCCCATTGTTTCTGGTTCACAGCCTGCGACATTAATTTACTCCTCCGATAATGAGAGCCAATCGCCGGAGCTTATCGCAGCCGGGTATGAGACAAACCGTTCTCAGACAACCACTCTGACTTCGGGAGACACCGTTACTTGGCAAGAGCGCATCTTGGTGGTGCGTTCCTTATCCAAAGCCGAAAAGCAGTTCGCTACTTTAGAACGAAACCTTCAACAAGCGACAGAAGAGATACTTGCCTTGACACCAGACCCCGGACGTGGACGACGGCAGATTTGCACTTGCACCGCAGCCGAGTTGGAGCAAAAGGTTGAAGCCATAAAAACGACGTATCAAGTCGGTAAGTATCTCCATTATACTGCCGAATGCGAAGAATCGGTAAAAACGCGTTACATCGGTCGTGGACGCGGAGGTGCCAATCGCCGAAAGAGGGAGATTTGCAGCGTTCGCTATCAAATCACACAAGTTATTCGAGATGAGCGGGCGATTCAGCAAGCATACTGTCAGATGGGGTGGCAATTGTACGCCACCAATCAACCCCAAGCGCATCTACCGCTTGATGAAGCGATTAGACTTTATCGTGCCGCTCCGCGCATCGAACGCCATTTTCATCTGTTTAAATCCGCTCCGATAGGGATTTCACCGATGTATGTAAGAAACGATGACCAGATTAAAGGACTGGCTCGACTGCTTTCGCTGTGTGTCCGACTTTTGACCTTGATTGAAATTGTCTGCCGACGCCATCTCGAAGCACATCGTCAAACTTTGCCAGGACTGTACCTGGACAACGCAAACCGTCGCACCGCCAAACCGACAGCAAAGCGACTTTTACGCGCTTTCCGTGGTATCCATCGCGTGCGATTGCCAAATCAGGTCGCATCTTACACCACCCCACTGACCGATTTACAACAACAGATTCTTTCAATGCTTTGTATCCCCGAGTCTGTTTACCAAGCTAGTGCGCCTGATTCACACCACTCGTAGCCTTCGCACGAACATGCAGACAAACACTAGCCTAAGTCTGATACGCATAATTCAACTTTTACTCATCCGATAATGCGGATGGTAAGTTTCAAGGTGCAATACCTTGCGGTGTTATGTCTCTGCGCGATTGCAACAGCCGTTACACGTCAGTGGCCATGGCTTTTACTCGCGTTAATCGGGATCTACATCAATGGAATTGCAGTATATCCATGGTACACGTCAGATCAATCACATCTATCTGCATCACCCGATCCTGAGCTAAGGCTATTATTCTCAAATGTGCACGTACTCAATAATCAGCACGAAAGGCTAATTAAGCTCGTTGAGACTGAGCAGCCCGACATCCTTATACTACAGGAGATAAGTAGCCGTTGAGTGCGGTCATTAGAAACCGTTGGACTTTCATTCCCAAATAAGCACCTAATACCTCGGAACGACAGCTTCGGAATAGGCATATTTAGTCGCATTCCCATTCACGTGTCCGAAGAGATTCACTTCGGTAAGCTGTATCCCAGCATCTTAGCAGTTGCGGAGATTGGCGGTGAACGGGTTACCATACTAGCATTGCATCCGCCCCCGCCAGTTAGCGAGCAAGCTGCCGCGAGCAGAAACAAACAGCTTCAAGCAGCCGCCTCATATATTCGGGAGATTCAAACTCCCAAATTGATTATCGGAGACTTAAATACAACGATGTAGTCACGGAATTACACACGCTTCGTTCGCGAGTCGGGACTTAAGAATGCGCGTCGCGGATTTGGGATTCTTCCGTCATGGCCAACGTATTTTCCACCCATGTATATTCCAATCGATCATTGTCTGGTTAGCCCTGATATCACCGTGGTCGATATGAGGACAGGGAACGATGTCGGCTCTGACCACCTTCCGCTCATTGTCGACCTGTCTCTGACTTCGACCAATCTGCCAACTCAGCGCGAAAGCATCATACGCAACGCAAGCCTGAAAAATAGGAGGCAACCAAAATGACAAAACAGACGACGTTCTTTTGCAGTATCTGCTTGACAATTTTTGCGCTAGCATCTTCAATTCATGGACACGGCTTAACCGGCGATGACATCGTAGACCAGGCAAGAATTGCTCTTGTCAATTACGAACAGGGTGATCGGATGGCCTATTATAGATTGGATGCTACCCGCGATGAAAGGTTACTTCCGGTGTTTCTTGAAGCACTAAATTATTCCGATGCGAACGTTAGAATTCTCGCAGTAAATCAGCTTACAGACTATCGGAAGGAAGAGACCATAGGACCGATTTCAGCGTTGCTCAAGCATGACGGAAATGCACAGGTGCGCGCAGCGGCAGCATCAAGTTTAGGTCAAATTGGCCAGAAAGAAGCGGGTAAAATTCTTCTTGATGCCCTAGATGACGAATCGTCAAACGTTGTGGAAGCAGCGATTCGCGGCCTTGGCTGGCTCAGGTCTGGAGAAGCTATTGAACCCTTGAAGAGGAAATTGCGAGGCGACAACGAAGAGGATTGGATGATTCAACGCGCTGCCGCAGACGCATTGCGAGACATTACCGGCAAGGATTGGGGGCACGGTATCCACGAGTTTCCACCGGAATTACGGGTGCGAGATACTGACGTCACGTTTGAAGCCTACCAGCGCGCGATGGAATATCTAGGAGAGCGAGTTCCAGAGTTGATCGATACCACTATTACTACGGAGGCATTGACCTCAGAAGAGAAGTTTTACGTCGGGTATTGGAATCACCTGACGATAATTGAGGGGTATCATTTGAAACAGAGCCTACAAATCCAAGAGGGAGCGCTACAGCAAACTTTGCAATCGCAGAAGTTGAATGGGGCGACAGAGGATGATGTCATTAACGCGCGCAAGGCATATGATGAGGCGCGACAGAAGTACGAGGATTTTTTGGCTAACAGCGTTTGGGCGGATTGAGTAAAGAAGATGTAAGGAATTCCTGACACATCTCAATGGTGGGCAGGGGATGCCTATCGCAGGATTTACTATCGCGCTCCCTATTCAGTCGCTTGATCCCATCCTACAGTGTCGGCTTGAATGAATGGCTGTCAACGGCTTGACGAAACGCTTTGACGTGGTCCGGTGTCGTTCCGCAGCAGCCGCCGAGGAGATAGGCGCCTTCGTCGATTAGTTCAGGTACATGGATAACCATCTCTTCCGGCGCTTGCGAATAGTAAGTACGGAGGTTTTCGTCCAGCTGCGGCATTCCCGCATTTGGATAAGCCATTATGCGTTTGGGGTCCGATCCATTCTGCTCCATCGCAATTCGCGTCTGGCGTACGCCATTTATGGCATATGGCATGCCGGAATGTTCGCTCCTCCTCGTTTCTGCTCCGCAATTCAATCCAATCAAGTGAACATCATCAAGTAGGTTCCTTCCATCGGAAAATTCGCCGCTCGACAAGATATCAAGTAGGTTGGTGGCGGAATGTCCCCAGTCGGTTTTATAGATTATCTCGCCGGTGCGCCGATCTTTGGTGTACTTGTAAGTCAAGTTTACCGCAATGGGGATTCCCACTTTTCTAGCCACGTCCACGGCTATTGCCGCCTCCTTTGCAGAGAACATTGTCTCAATACAGAAGAAATCCACCCCTCCTTCCGCCAATGCAGCAACAACCCGCTCGTGGGCATCTCTGACGTCCTTGTTTGGAATTCCAAAGTCGGTGTCACCGCTGTCGGCTTCGATAGCGCCGGGGGAGGGACCAACCGATCCTGCGATATATACGTGTCTGCCACTTTCTTCGATCGCAGCTTTCGCGTGTTGGACGGCAGCCATTACCAGTTGTTCGGCTTCAGCCGCACTTTTTCCCGCCATTTCCAAGTGCAGCGGCGACACGACAAAAGTGTTAGTGCCAATCGCGTCGGTTCCCGCGTTAATGTATGACATGTGTATGTCAACGACGGCTTGTGGGTACTGTTCGTTTGCTAACGCGCTGTTTGCCAGTTCTATGCCGTTGGCGAATAGTTCAGAACCGAAGCCGCCATCGTAAATCATCGGTTTAGGTTCTTTGAGCCGTTCCAAGAAGGTTTTCATGTGCAATTGATGTGGGTAGTTCTGTTTAATAGTATTGTCGTCTATTGAAGCATGAGGTCTAGTTTTGCAAGGCTGGTGGAGCGAAGTCAAAGTTGATCGGATCTTCCTCAACAAACTGTAACGATAATTTTATCAGACCGGGCAGTGTGGTTTCAATTCAATCTTAGGAAAGTCGCGACCAGGAGGTCGCTCCTACAGAGGCGAAGGCTGAATTGCACTACCACAATCTTAACAATGTGTTCCGCCTAATGATAATGACTATGGAATCGAATGCGATTGGTCTAGCGGCGCAGGCAAATTCGCTTGACGGAATAGGAAAAATGGGGTACACTCTATGAGTCTCTAGGGTGGTGTTTCAGTGTGCCGGGATGTCGGAAATGGTAGACGAGCTAGATTCAGGATCTAGTGGGCATTTTTGCCCGTAGGGGTTCAAATCCCCTTCCCGGCATTCGCAGTGAGGCGACACGAGCATCAACTGTCTGGTTGACAGTTGTTTAGTCAAATCGCAAGAGGCTGGGAATCCTGCTACTTGTTTCGCCGTTCAGCGTTCAAGGTTTCGGGCACTACACGAAGAAAAAGCAGTACCGCGAAATAGCCTATTCCCGCTAAAACCAAACTAGAGGCGCCCAACCCCCACAGATCGGCGACATTTCCCACAACAAGATGTCCCGCAGCCCCACCGAAGTCTCCCAGCAATCGCCACATACCGAGGAATTCGCCGGTACCCTCCCTTGGAGCAAAATCAGCTCCAAGTGTCATCATTATTCCCGATCCGATACCGTTACCAAATCCGATTAGGATTGCTGTTCCCAACAACGTGCCAAAACCTCCGGTGAATGGTATCAATACCATGCCTGTAGCAAAGATAAGGAAGCACGGAACAGCCGAGTATCTCCTTCCAAAACGGTCCATAAGAAATCCTGCCAACGGGAACAGCGACATATCTACAGCCGAAGAAATCATCACGATTAGTCTGATGGTGCGTGCGGGCAATTCGACAATCTCGCTAGCATATAGAGGGATTACAACCCACCTGCCTTGACGAAGCGTTTGCACACAGATTTGGGCGAGACCGGCTGTTAACAGAGCAAGGTAATGTGTTTTCAGAAGTCTCGGCAATCGTTTTAGATCCAAAGACGCCGAACTGGTAGGAGCATTCCCGGTTTCCGAAACAGAGAGTGTACAAAGAATAGCCGTCAACCCGCCGACAGCGAAGTACACAAAGAACGGCGTGCGAAGACTCGCGCCGAGGAAGATAGCAATCACTTGTCCTCCGAAAACCCCAATACGGTTGATGCCGCCGAAGAGAGCGATTGACCGTCCTCTTTCACCTATCGGAATTACATCCGTCATGTAGGCATGTCGAGAGAGTGACCACAATGTTCCGCCGACTCCACCAATCAGCCGAAAAAGGATGAGTTGAAAGACGTTGGCAGCGAGCCCTACACCGAGCATGGAAAGTGCGTCCAAGACCGCGCCGATGATCATTGAAGGTCTTCGACCAATTCGCTCCACCAAGATACCCGCGGGAAGGTTGCCAACGACTGCAATTGCAATAACGAACGTAGTGAGGGCATAAGAAAGGGAAAAAGACTTTACATAAATTGCAAATGTCGGCGTGACGACGCCTTGTCCGAAGGCGAGTAGAAGGGCTGGAAGATAAACCGGTAGAATTAATGAACGGCGGGAGAATTTTGCCTTGTCCAAATCTATGTTCTGTGCGGCGGCGGTATTCGCTTTAGCATGTCAACCCGCGGAGGTGTCTGGGTCTTGCGATATCCTGTGTTATTGCTAAACTCGACTTTGTACCTGCAAGCGTGATAACAGATAGTGTTAATCAATATTCGAATAAAAGCATGGAGATTTTAATTATCCAGATTATTTGGTTGACGATTGAAAAATCTCATCGATTCCTGACGCCACGCGACTTTTCACTCTGCCGAGGCTTTTTGAGGCTGGTAAGATCTCTATCGCGCTCATTCGAACAGATTCTAAAGGACGTACATTAGGTTTCCAGGGTGGCGAGGACATCCTCGAAGCATTGATATGTGGCGTCATCAAAAAGAACGAATCGAACTTCCTCTATTCCCTGATGTGTGCTCACAAAATCTTTCACCGTGTTCAGGGCAACGGCAGCGGCTTTCGGAGTCGGATAGCGGTAGACTCCCGTGCTTATAGAAGGAAAGGCGATAGTTCCGAGACCGTGCCGATGCGCCAAAGCCAAACTTTCATGGTAGCAGCTCGCGAGTAATGCGGGTTCATTTGAATTTCCGCCGCGCCAAATCGGTCCCACGGTGTGAATGACATGACGTGCAGCCAGATTGCCTCCTGTCGTAATCACGGCTTGTCCCGTTGGACATCCACCCTGTCGAGCGCGAATCTCTTCGCACTCCTTCATAATCTCTGGACCGCCGGCACGGTGGATTGCCCCATCGACCCCTCCGCCTCCGGCAAGTTTCTCGTTGGCGGCATTCGTGATGGCATCGACTTTCTCTTTTGTGATGTCTCCCTGGACGAGCTTGATGGTAGTTTGGCTAATCAGTTTATCCATTGCCTTTGTGATGAATTTTCAAAGCGTAAATTGTTAAGTAATGGGTGTCGGTAGTCAACATTCTCGGAATCGTGATTCACGGGATTCTAGGATTGCCTTGATTTAGATTTTATGATGTAAGGCAGTCGCGACCTAGAGATCGCTCCTACCGAGAAGACCATCCAGTCTCCGATACTTCCACGGGCAAATTCGGCTAGAATTGGAGGATGCTGCAAGGATTACTGTCGCGGATAGGTGTCTTGTTTTACGGCGCTTGCCAAAATCTCGAAGATTAGCTCTTCGTAGGAAATTCCGTCCGCCTCTGCTTGCGCCGGAAGATCACTCAATTCTGTTAAACCGGGAAGCGTGTTCAGTTCCATTACGTAAGGAGAGCCATCGGTGTCAACCAGCATATCCACTCTCGACGCCCCCCAACAGCCGATTGCCCTGTGCGTATTAACGGCAATTTCTTGCACACGTTTGGTTAGACGCTCCGATAGTCTGGCGGGGAGAATGAATTCCGTCATCCCCTCGGTGTATTTTGCTTCGTAATCGTAGAACTCTCGCTTAGGAACCAATTCTAGCACTGACAGGGCGCGAAGATTCTCTTTCATCCCCAATAATCCGACAGTGATTTCTTGGCCTTTAATGTATTGTTCGAAAAATATATCTCCAAACTCGAACTGGGTCTTGTGGGCGATTCGTTTCAATTCCGACACTTCTTTAACAATTGACACACCGATGCTTGAGCCTTCCGAGGTCGGTTTCACCACGAGCGGCAAGCCCAACCGGTCCACCGCTTCGTCGCATTGCCTCGGCAGATCGGCTTCCGGGTCCACAGAAAGATAGCCTGGTGTCGGAACATTGGTCGTGGACAACACACGCTTCGTCATAATTTTGTTCATGGCGAGAGCACTGGCAAGCACTCCTGAACCTGTATACGCAATTTCAAAGGCGTCCAATACTCCTTGAATCGTACCGTCTTCACAGCCTTTTCCATGCAGTGCGAGGAACGCAATTTCGACAGCATGAGATCGTATATTGTCAATCCAGTCGTCGGATATTGGATCGATTACTATGGGATTTGCGCCGAGATTTCGAAGTGCCGAGATTACGCGAGCCCCAGACCGCAATGATACCTCTCTTTCGCCGGACTTTCCACCTTGTAATACAGCGATTTTCTTACTCAACAAACCTTCCATTTCCAAATCCATCATGTTTCTTGGCGCTTGATTTTCCTGAGTTGCTGTTGGCGATACTTTGAAGGACATTATTCCCACTCCAAATCTTGGTTATTTGGATTTCATTTGTCTAACCGATGCTCGATTGATTTTGATAGAGATTACTACTTCGGAGAGGCATCAGTACAAGGAGAGTGCAATAACAATGCCGTCTCGCCAATAGCCGGCATGCCGATGCAACATGCAGCTAACACCCAGACAGGGGAAATGCATCTCATCATAGAGGATTTCTCATCGTAGTAAAATATAGGATTGATGTTGGGTTTCACTCAATTTCTGACACGTGCGGGCAAAGCAACGCTCAGAAATTCCGCTAACATTAACAATTATTGAAGGATTCCCGTTCAACCCAACCTACGGCGCGAGATTCGCAGTGCATTATCGGCGTCAATCAAGTATTTCCAATGCGGGTCAAGATGCATCGTCTACCGAGGTAGAGGTATAGAGTGATTTTTGGTAGCGGTCTCTTTAAAATAGCATGATTGAAACCCACCATAGGCAACGTCATTCAAGTGAAATGGAATTACTATCATGATGTGGATTTCAACTAGAGGCGTTTATATGAGTACGAATGCAATTCTACTCCGCAAGCATGGCTTAGCCGTTCATCGCTGAACGAACCCGATTTCTTGCAAATCCCTAAGCACCACTTGCTCGATCGGTGTCTGATTGGTAATACGCACATAATTCGCTCCACGATTCACACAAAATTGCCGCAACTGGTTGCAGTGCGAGTCGAGCCGCTGTTTGTAGTCGGCGTGTGTGGCCTCATCAATAGTGATTTCTTTAGCATTCCCGGTCTCAGAGTCTTCCAATCGCCATTCACCCAAGAGTTGCGGATTTACCTCAGCATCTGCCAGAATTTGAATTAGTGTCACATCGAACTTGCGAGCCAGGAGTTGTTTAAGGCTTGATGTGTAGTTGTTCATGTCAAGAAAGTCAGAGATAATTACGGCTGCTCCGGCTTGGCGCGAATGTGTCATCAGGTATCTCAGGCATGCCACCACATCCGTTTGTCCTCCAACATTTACGGCTTCAAGCGCCTTAGACATCCTGAGGAATCGGGCTTTTCCATAAGTTGGAGGAACAATCGGGCGCGCGCGATCCGAGAAAACATGGATAGCAACTCGATCCAATCCCGCCAAACCGATGTAACCGAGCGCGGCAGCAAGCTGCTTTGCCTGTGAGAATTTGGTTGGTTCGCCAAAGTCCATTGACTTGCTACTGTCCAACAAGATACTCACGGGCAGGTCCTCTTCTGCCCGGAACAGTTTGATAAAAAGCCGATCCAATCGAGCGTATACGTTCCAGTCAACGTGGTGCAAATCGTTTCCCAGTTCATAGACACGGTAATCCGCGAATTCGACACCGGCGCCTTTGTTCGTGCTACGTCTTTCTCCTTTAAATTTACCTCGAAAAACTCCTCGAGAGTTAAGATGTAACCGATCAATCCGCCTGCGAAACTCAACGCTCAAAAGTGTCATAGCTCAGTAATCCGGTTTAAGTCGGTTCGGGCTCGCACCGTTTATTTTAGCAGACTATCGCCGAGCATGCAATATCAACCTAGCGTCGGCTTTACGCCGCAATCCCTCGTTTTTAGTACAACCATCCGGTGCGAATGATTTCAATTGGATGCGTATCATACGTCCAAGATTTGCGCCGGATTCACAAACTTGTGCTCACGCCATTGACGCTTGGATAGCAACCCCGTTGGATTTTTGGCTTGCAAGTGCCCTTCAAATATGGTATATTTTGCGTGCTTTTCGGGGGGTTGTATCGACGGGGCGTAGCGCAGTCCGGTCAGCGCATCTGCTTTGGGAGCAGAGGGTCGGAGGTTCGAATCCTCTCGCCCCGATACTTATTTTGAAAACTGTCGCGCCCGTAGCTCAGTTGGATAGAGCAACTGACTTCTAATCAGTAGGCCGCGGGTTCAAATCCTGCCGGGCGTATATCCTTCCCCCATGGTGGGTGTAGCTCAGGCGGTAGAGCGCTTGACTGTGGATCAAGTGGTCGTGGGTTCAAATCCCATCACCCACCCCATCTCCTAAAGAGAATATCGAAAATGGCGCAAAGGAACCGGACGGTCAGTGTTATCGGGGCGTGCGCCTGACGTGACAGCACTGAGATGCATCCGGGCTTTTCGATACTCCTTCGTGAACAGTTTTCGTCTTATGCGTCCGTAGTTCAATTGGATAGAGCAATAGACTTCGGATCTATAAGTTGGGGGTTCGAGTCCCTCCGGACGCATGTTCCCGATGCGCCGTTAGCTCAATTGGCAGAGCATCTGACTCTTAATCAGGCGGTTGAAGGTTCGATTCCTTCACGGCGCACTAAAATCATTTATGGGCGGGTGTTGGAATTGGTAGACAAGATAGATTTAGGATCTATTGGGGTTATTCCTCGTGAGGGTTCGAGTCCCTTCTCGCCCATCATTGCCGATTCGCACGCAAACAGGAGGTCTTCTTGAACGTTGAACTTGAACGCTTAGAAAACGGTCGCGTTCGCTTAAAGATTGAAATCCCTGTTGAGGCTGTCAACGAAGAACTTGAACGAAACTATCGCGCATTAAGAACGCAGGTTTCCGTGCCCGGTTTTCGAAGGGGCAAAGTTCCACTCGGTATGATCCGAGCACGATTTGGCGATCATATCAACTCAGAAGCAATCCATAATCTTGTGCTGCCCGCTTACGAGGAGGCATTGACATCTGAACTACTTCTCCCACTCAGTAATCCTGACTTTTCCCCACCACTGAATCAGATTAGGGTCAGAGCGGACAACCCTCTTGTTTTTGAAGCAACAGTCGATGTGAAGCCTAGTTTCGATCTCCCGAAATACGAGGATCTAGTTGTCGACAAAACTCCCGCCAACATTCCACGCGAACAGGTAGACGAGTACGTTCGAATGTTGCAAGATCAACACGCTACTTATCATCCGGTTGAAGAGGAACGACCGGTTCAAGAAGGAGATTGCGTGCGAGTTGACGTTGAATGCTTCGTAGATAACCAATTTATAGAGGATGTGTCAAAACAGGATGTTGATCTGGAGCTAGGTAAAGGCAACCTAAATGAAAAGGTCGAGTCTGAAATCGTGGGGATGCGCCCCGGTGATACAAAAGAGATTGAAACAGAATTTGATGGTCACGCTTCATCTTCGACTCTCGCGGGTAAACATGCACGTTACAACGTAACGTTACATGCGATTACCGAGAAGGAAGTCCCGACGCTTGACGATGAATTCTCGAAGGATTTGGGATATGAAAACTATGGACAACTCTTCGGTGTTATCTGGAACAACTTAGTCGAGGAGGAAAAGGCGCTCAGCTACATACGTCAGAGAGAGGAAGTGGCAGAACAGCTGATTGAAAAAACTGAAATCAAGCTGTCGGAATCGCTGGTCGATCAGTATGTGGAACAGAATATCGAAAATTTTCAACAGAAACTGAAACAGGACAATCAAACGCCGGAAGAAGCGGGGGTTGACATGGAAACGTTGCCATCGCAACTTCGCGAAGATGTGATAAAGCAAACAAAACTGTCGTGGATATTCGACGAAGTCGCCAAGAACGAGAATATTCGGGTCACGGATGATGAGTTGGATTTGGAAATCCGCCGGGTTGCCGAGCAACAGAACAGGGACGTACAGAAGTACACAAGTGCGTTGAAAGCAAGCAACCGGTTGGAAGAGTTTAGAGGACAGATGCGATCCGAGAAGATTTATAGGTTCTTGATTGATAAATCATCTGAAAAGGAATCTTTGATTGTAACTTAGCCTACTGTCATGAATCTAGTTCCTATTGTTGTTGAACAAACCAGCCGCGGCGAGCGATCTTACGACATTTACTCACGATTGCTTGAAGATCGCATTGTAATGATAGGTTCGGCAATCGATGATGCTGTCGCCAATAATGTAATGGCTCAAATCTTGTTCTTGGAGGGTAAAGACCCTGACGCGGATATCGTAATCTACATTAACACGTTGGGCGGGTCGGTTCCGGCTGGACTAGCGATTTATGACACGATGCAATATATCAAATCGGATGTGCAAACGTGGTGTCTCGGGCAGGCGTACAGCATGGGAGCAATCTTGCTTGCAGGAGGCACCGCAGGAAAACGATACGCGTTACCTCATTCAACAACGCTGATTCACCAACCGATTACCACGGGGATTAGTGGTCAGGCTTCCGATATTAGCATCCACGCTACGGAAATTCTGCGGATACGGGAGGAATTGTATTCAATTCTAGCAGCTCATACCGGTCAATCGATGGAAAAGATTCAAGCTGACGCGGACCGTGATTACTACATGACCTCTCAGGAAGCGCTTAAGTACGGTATCGTTGATCATGTTGTATCGGAGCGCGGTGCGGTAACAGAGGAAGGAAACAAGACTAGTTAGTGGTTTGTTTTCTAAAGACATACGGTTTAGTGCCGGGTATCGGTAGTTAACGTTGTCTGAACTGTGATTTATGGGATTTCATTGATTGCTTGTGGGTAGTTGGCAGTGGTGAGTGAACTAAAATTTTACCTTGAAGCTCACTAGGATCTAAGAAGAAACCAAGTTTTTTCTTGAAAACTTGGTTTCGATGTGCGTTACATACTTAACGAAAAGATTGCATAGCAGCCACTGAGAGATTGTTTATATGTCGAATGACATTAATGATAAAATCCGGTGTTCCTTCTGCAATACGAGCAAGGAAGAGGTGCGAAAAAAACTGTTTTCGGCGCCTGGATCCTCTGGGGTTAGCATCTGCGATGAATGTGTGGATGTTTGTAACGAGATCCTTGCGGAGGAATATGAAGAGTACCACCGGGAGAAGAGGGAATCTTTTTCCAATTTCTCGGATCAACTACCGTTGGCTAGTCCTGTCGAAATTAATGCCAAACTTGACGAGTACGTAATCGGACAGGAGCAGGCAAAGAAGAATCTCTCAGTCGCAGTCCACAATCATTACAAGCGGTTAAAACATCAAAAGAACTCCGACATTGAACTAGATAAGAGCAACATTCTGCTGATTGGTCCAACGGGCACAGGGAAAACACTCCTCGCGCAGACGCTGGCAAAAATCCTCAATGTTCCATTTGCAATTACTGATGCGACGACGTTAACTGAAGCCGGTTACGTCGGGGAAGACGTCGAGAATATCATTCTAAAATTGGTTCAAGCGGCGGACGGCGATGTGAAGCGTGCCGAAACCGGAATAATTTATATTGATGAGATTGACAAAGTCAGCCGCAAATCCGAGAACCCATCCATTACTCGGGATGTCTCTGGCGAAGGGGTACAGCAAGCACTTCTGAAAATCCTTGAGGGTAAGATGGCAAGCGTCCCGCCGCAAGGCGGGCGCAAACATCCCCACCAGGAATTCATCGAAGTCGATACCACCAAGATATTATTTATTTGCGGTGGAACTTTTATTGGACTTGAAAATATCATTCAGGAGCGACTTGGCAAGCAAACCGTTGGATTTGGATCTCCGATCCAAGGCAAACGCGAAAAGAAACTGCACGAGATTCTTGAGCAAGTTATCTCAAAAGATTTGATTAAGTACGGATTTATTCCGGAATTTGTCGGTCGATTGCCGGTCGTTACCACGTTGCACGAGCTTGACGAAGATGCCCTGATTCGTATTTTAACAGAACCCAAGAATGCGCTTGTCAAGCAGTACACTCAGCTATTGGCATATGAAGATGTTAAATTCCACGCGACGGATGAGGCGTTGAGCGCAATCGCCGAAGAAGTAATTGAACGAGAGGCTGGAGCACGCGGATTAAGAGCAATCCTGGAGAAAATCATGTTGGATTCGATGTATGAGATTCCATCATTAGAGGGTGTGCGAGAGTGTATAATTACCGCGGATTGCGTTTTAAACAGTAAACCGCCTGATTTGATTCATGAAGATCGAGAAGCAATTAGCGCCTAATTCAAACTAGTCCAAAAGGAGACTACCATGGATCCTGATTCAGTTATCACCCGTCAGGACGATCATAACACCACATTACCCGTAATAGCGTTGCCTGGTAAAGTCATTTTCCCTCGAGTACGGCAACCATTGATTGCGGCCCGTACTATGGGAGTATTGGCGACGAAACATGCCATAGACACAAATCATATCGTACTGTTGGTGAATCAGAAGGACAAAGAGGTAGAAAACGCTGGACCAGACGATCTTCATCGCGTTGGGACTGTAGCGAATATCATTGAATCGTACGATCCTAACGACGGAACCATTCGTATAGCCATTGAAGCGAAGACTCGGGCGATAGTTCTGCGCTGCTTTGAAAAAAACGGCTTCCTGCAAGCGGAGGTCAAGACAATCGACGAGGAGTCGGATCAATCAGAGCAAGCATCGTCGCTCATGAAAAAGGCGCTCGCGGCTTTTGAAAAGTACATGAAAGCCAATAAACAGATGTCTCCCGATGCAGCAATCGTTGCGCAGAAGGAGAAGGAACCCGGGCTGCTTGCAGACACGATGATAGACTTCACAAATGTCGACTCTGAAAAAAGGCAGGCTATTTTGGATGAGATAAATCCAATCAAACGACTTCAATTGGTGATTGACTATCTGTCTCAAGAGTTGGATCTTGTAGCAATAAAGGACAAAATCAATACGCAAGTCCGCGAATCCGTTCAGAAAACGCATCGTGAGTTCTATCTCCAGGAGCAGATGAAGGTCATCCAAAACGAGCTGGGTAGGGGCGATGATGTTGCCGAGATAGATGAACTCCGTGAACAGATTAAGGCGGCGGGAATGACGGAGGAAGCCGAGGAGAAGGCACTAAAGGAAGTCGACCGCCTGCAACAGATGCCGCCAATGTCTGCCGAGTCGGGTGTTATCCGCACGTATATTGATTGGCTGCTCGCCGTGCCGTGGCAAGATCGCACCGAGAACAAAATCGACATTGAAGAGGCGGAGAAAATCCTTGACGAAGATCACTATGGGCTGGAAAAACCGAAGGAGCGAATTCTTGAGTATTTGGCGGTATTGAAATTGGTCGAAAAGTTGAAGGGGCCAATTCTTTGTCTAGTCGGTCCGCCGGGTGTCGGAAAAACTTCGTTGGGTAAGTCTGTCGCGAGGGCTACAGGGCGCAATTTTGTAAGAATGTCTCTTGGCGGCGTCCGGGACGAGGCTGAAATCCGAGGACATCGACGCACATATATAGGAGCGTTGCCGGGGCGAATCATTCAGGGACTCCGAGACGCCAAATCGAAAAACCCACTTTTTCTCTTGGATGAAATTGATAAGATGAGCTCCGATTTTCGGGGTGACCCCGCCTCTGCTTTACTTGAAGTTCTTGATCCCGAACAGAATGATACATTTCGAGATCATTATTTGGACGTGCAATACGATTTGTCCGAGGTAATGTTTATTACAACTGCAAACACGCGCGTTACAATCCCTCCCGCATTGCAGGATCGAATGGAAATTATTGAGTTGCCCGGATACACGGAATTTGAGAAACACAAGATTGCCAATCTGTTCTTAATTTCCAAACAACTCAAGGAGCATGGGCTTGCAGATCGATCGATCGATATTTCGGATGAAGCAGTCTCCGAAATTATCCAGCGATATACCCGCGAAGCCGGCGTTCGAAATCTCGAACGTGAAATTACGAGTATCTGCCGAAAAGTTGCCAAGCAGATTGTAAAGGATGAGGCGGCGGCTGATGAAGGGGATGGCGAGGACAGGCAGATCCACGTTAATACCGAGAACATTACGGAGTACCTTGGTCCCCCCAAGTTTACCCGGTCCAAAGCCGAGGAACAGGATGAAGTTGGTGTTGCCACCGGCATGGTCTGGACGCAAGTGGGCGGGGATATCGTGCCGGTTGAAGCCACGACTATGGCGGGAGAGGGTAAGTTGTCAATGACGGGCCAACTGCAGGAGGTTATGCGCGAGTCCGTACAGACGGCTGTCGCCTATATCCGCTCTCGTGCGGAGTTGTTCAAAATACCTCCGGATTTCTTCGAGAAACATGACGTACACATACACGTTCCCGAAGGCGCTGTACCGAAAGATGGTCCCTCCGCGGGCGTCACTCTTGCCACAGCCATCGTTTCGGTGTTGACAGGTCAGAAGGTGCGTAAGGACGTTGCCATGACGGGCGAAATTACGCTGCGCGGTCATGTGCTCCCCATCGGCGGCTTAAAGGAGAAGGTCTTGGCGGCGTACCGAAACGGCATAAAGACCATCATCATTCCCGGGGACAATGACAAAGATATTCCCGAGATTCCTGATGAAATTCGCGACAATATCTGTTTTCATAAGGTCGATGACATTACCGAAGTTTTGGTATTGGCTTTGAAGGATTCTCAGACGCTTGAAGGAGATTTGACCGAGGATGACGAGGTCGCCGAAGCTCTTGAAGATCTCGCTTTGAGGACACCAGATGCGATTGGACAAGTTCCTACAGGTGAGCCGAATCGTTAAGCGGCGAACCGTTGCCAATGCTGTCTGTAGCAGCGGCAAGATTCTGGTTAACGGGCAGAGAGCCAAGGCGGGCAAGGAGCTTGCCGTCGGTGATGTGTTGACCGTTACCTTCAGAGAAGATTCTGAGCAAGTGTTAGAGATTGTCGAAATCCCCTCCGGTAATGTTTCAAGGGACCAAGCTGCGACGCTTTATCGCATACTCGAGTGAAGTTTCAACGCATAAGAACCTTCTGGACCAGGTTACCGAAATAAAAAATTTAATATCCCCCGCCATACCGCGAACAAACGCTCCACAGACTGCACACGTTTGTCGTGACCCGTCGCAATTTGCTCGGTCCCGTTTGATTCAGTAGAAGAACATGCCACGCGATTTCAATAATCACCGAGTTTTGAAGAAAACTCAGCAGAGCATTGTCTTCAGCGAGAAAGCAAAATCAATCCAATAGTATCTCGGCGGCATCCGTTCACTCCTCTCACCGTGCATTGAATCGGACAATCAAAAGTCCACCTCAAAAAGCCGCATATTGAATTTCCTGCTATCAATCATGATTGCCAAAGCACCTTAGCAAACAGAGCGAGACGAAATACATAAAACGACACGCGGCTTAACGTCAAGGAGAGTTGTCTCTGTCCGCGGATGAGACTGCTGAATTTCTCAGACAAGGAACATGCGTTAATGAAGAGAACATCATTGCTGAAATTTACGCTCTTGCTTTTCGCAGTTCTTCTGTCCAATAGCAGTCTTGCCGAAGATGTTACGCAGTGGGCCTTGCCCGATGGTGCCAAAGCGCGCCTAGGAAAGGGTTGGCCGTATGAGATTGCTTATTCGCCTGACGGCAACCTGCTGGCGGTGGCGAGTACGATCGGTATTTGGATTTATGACGTGGGGACCGGATCCGAGATTAAACTTCTGACGGAGCATTCGGACAGCGTCGATTCAGTTGTGTTCTCTCCCGATGGGCTTAGGCTTGCAAGCGGAGGCAACGACAAGACGATTCGTCTATGGGATGTTCGCACGTGGGAAAACCTTCACACCCTTGAAGGGCATACAAACCATATTCTTTCTGTTGCGTTGTCTCCCGATAGTTCGACCGTTGCCAGTGGGAGTAGTGATGGAACGGTTCGCTTGTGGGATTCACGCTCCGGGAATCTGCTTGGGGTGCTCGAGGGACATAAAGAGGCAGTCTATTCCGTTGACTTTCACCGCGACGGAATGATGCTTGTTAGTGGAGGTAGTGACGGGGCAATTCGTTTATGGGATGTCCACACCGGGGAATGCTTGCAGACCATTGACATGCAATGGGGGAATGTCAGTCCTCTCGCCTTCTCACCCGATGGACTCACGCTCGCTAGCGGAATTGGCGAAGGGGAGATTGAGTTATGGGATGTGAGCGCAGGGGATGACCAATGGGCCGCGGGTATAAGGTTTCACCGACTGACGCTTGATGGCTTGGGATCATGGTTGTCGGTGGCGTTTTCTTCCGATGGGAGCTTACTCGCAGGCGGATCTTTTTCTGGAGAAATCCGGTTGTGGAATACTCACACGGGAGAATCGGTTCGGAGGATAGAAGCGCATAGACAGAAGGTGCGATCCTTGGCGTTTTCTCCCGATGGGGTTACGCTAGCTAGCGGTAGCATCGATGGCACGATCGGTTTCTGGGACTTCCGCAGTGGCGACATGCTTCATAGATATGGAGGGCATGCCGAAGGCATAAAATCCATGATTAGACATCTTTCCAAAATAAGCACCCATTTGGCTTGATTCTCCGTTATATCCTTTCAACATCTTCTGTTGTAGAAAGGATACCCATGAGTCAATTTGAAAAAGCAGTAAAGTTGTCAGATGATCAATTTCTGCGAGCGGTTGGTATTGACAAGGCAGCTTTCAACCTTATTTTGGAGCGTGTGGCTGCTTACCTCGAAAACCTTCGAGAAGAACGACCGATGAAGAAACGAGGAAAGAAATCGGAGGTGGCATTGACCGATCGCCTTCTGTTGACATTCACCTATATGCGCCACTATCCAACCTTTGCCAGATTAGGCATGGAGTTTGGTATCAGTGAATCTTATGCAAACAAACTCTATCATCAGATACTTGATGTGTTAGTTAAGGTGCTTTCGCTGAAGAACCGAAAGCACTTATTAGAGAGCAATCTCCAAACCATCATCATTGATGCCACCGAGCAACCGATTGAACGTCCAACAAGAAGACAGCGTGCCTACTACAGCGGTAAAAAAAACCCATAAAAGTTCAATTGATTGCATGTTTGGCGATGTTAGAACTATTATCGGTTGTTTGCCGCAAAGGGAGTGTACACGATTTTAGAATCCTGAAGGAAAGCCGTGTAGCGATTTCTCCTGACACTGAGAAGTTGGCTGACAGTGGTTATCAGGGGATAGCCAAACGGTATGCCAACAGTTCAACGCCCATCAAGGCATATCAGAGCAAGCCTTTGACTCGGGAGGCGAAGCAATTCAACCGACGGTTGGCAACCCAAAGAGTTGCCATTGAGCACATCGTTAGACGGTGTAAGATTTTTCGCATTACCAAAGACATCTATCGAGGCAAACATCGCAACTATGGGAAAACGTGGAATGTGATTGCTGCCATTGTGAACCTGAGATATTGCTCGACAAGTTGCCAAACGGTGTAGTTATTCTAATCTCTAAGATTACTGTAACTACATGGATCTATTTTGGAAAGATGTCTAATAGAAAATCGAATCGGTATCGCGTCCCCACGACTTACTCTCGTGTTGGCTTCCTTTGGCTCGTCCGGCGGCTCGTTGCCACACAATTTCATTTATAAAATTCTTGTGTCCAAAAATCGAATCCATCATAACTTTGATATAATGGCTACACGTCGAATCGCAATGGAGGTAAATACTGCCCTTGGGCTTCAAAAGTAACCGCATCTCCAACAACCGATAAGCCATGTAAAACAAGTAAGCCAACACCTTCGGCTGTGTATTTTGCAAGGCATCTATCCACAATTTCCAAAACATCAGATAATCTTCGGAAATGCCTTGATCCCTGTATGATACTTTGAGTTGCCGAAGCATTTTATCATTGCTTTCAGTTAATTCCCAAGTATCGCTAAAGGCTTCCGCTTGCTCTGGCACTTCAATGCCAGTGGCATTTTTATACAGTAAATTATAAGTTCGGTTAGAATTAAACGGCGGATCGAGGTATATGAGATTAACACTGTTGGATTTTATGTGTTCTCTCATAACTGTCAGGTTATCTCCGAAATAGAGGGTGTTCATGCGAAGCACCCCCTAACGAAGCAATCAAACACATCTTCGGTTTTTCGATGATTGTACTTGTAGCAGGCTTCAGCAACATAAAGCGGTAGAAACTGTTTCCTGTAGTGATGATGTTGACCGTACCATGCACGCTTGAGTAGGCCCCAAAAACCTTCAATGGTATTGGTATGAATATCGCCGTCAACGTATTGGTTTTGATGCTTGATAATCTCACGCTTTACAAAACTGTTGGTAGCATTGTACGCTTGATATTCATCAGTGATTAGCGTTGAGTTGGGTTTCACGGCATTCATGATGAAATTCAAAATACCTTTGCCGGACAAATCATCTTGGGGCTGCGCTACCACGTTTCCATCACGCTCCACCGCACCAATAACGGAGGATTTCTTAGTGCCGCGACCCCGCGGGTTCTTAGGTTCATCATCGTCACGTTTGTTAGGCTTTCGAGGTTTGCC
>CBDDPW010000003.1:0-158266 GCA_965232535.1 Candidatus Poribacteria bacterium | reverse complement strand
CGAATTCACGATCTAACCGGTGTGCGTGCGTTGGATATTCCAGAATGAGTTTCACCAATATATGTCTCCCGATTGCAACGGCGACTCTTATTTGTCGCCTGTGTCGCTCCATGCGCCGAACCGACTGAATAGGCTCATCATGTAAGGGTCGACTTCAACGCGCGGATCTTGTGTAACCAGCCGCTTCAAGAAATTGAAATCTTTCCACGGCTCAAGTCGATAGCGGTCCAAATCTTTTTTGTTTGTCACGTTACCCTTTGCGTCAATCCAACACGGAAACCCCGTCAAGTAGACGTTTTTCACCGGAAACCGAAGAATGTCACAAATGATGAGCGTGCCCGCCAGTGGTTTGCCGCCGGTCAATAACGATACGTTCAAAAAATGGTCGAGCGTGAGATAACGCACCGGAATCTGTTTCCAGATTCTGGTCGATTCGATTTTCCAGCAGTTCGCCTCGCGTTCGCAACAGAAAAATTTTCCTCCATCGGCGCGAAAACTCCGCACTACATGTTTATGCCAATCTTCGCCGCCTCCCATGATCTTGTGAAAATAGATGCTGGTCTTCCGTCCGATGCGCGAGTGCCACACTTCCGGGACAAACGGCTCGTTTGCCCAGTCGCGTTTGCTGTCGTCTACCTTTAACTCATCGAGTTCGGTGTAGGGCACCGGATTGTGTTGGCGCACCACCACATCGTAACTGTCGATTTTGTAACCTTGATGCAGGTTGTCCAGTCCCGCGCGTCCGATAATCGCCACGCTCTTCCCGCTAAGGTATTCGGTACAATCGGCGGTGAGTTTTGGACTGAACTCCGTGAGTTCGATGACCGGTCTCGTCATTATGTCCTTTCAATCCGTAACTGCGTGAGCGATTTCAACCACTTGATGTCGCTGTCCTGCGTGAATGACGGACTGGCGATATAAATCGATGCCGGATCATAACGGAGAATGTCAGACACGCATATAGTCTCTACTTGAGGACGATTCCCCAGGAGGTGCCACAATCTTACGATGTGCTCATTGCTTACACTGCGCACAGGCTTAATATCATGTGAAAAGAGAATAGAGCCGAGCGAACCGACATCTTCATGTTGTGCGGCACAATAGAATTGACCGCCGTCGCTATGGAACGCGTTAACCTGCGCACACAAATCCTCGCGGTCGCGCTCAAATTGTTGTCTGGTGTCGGCGCGGTATCGATGATAAAAGATAGTGGTGCGGCGACCGATGTGCGTGTGCCACTCCTCAGGAACGAAGGAGGGCCATGTCCAACGGCGCAATCTTGGCGGCAATAAGCCGCCTACATATCGCGCACCGGGCGAGGGCAGCGGTTCATGAATGCGCACGATACAGTCAAATGAATCAATATATTGACCGTCGTTAACCCCTTCGCCGCAGCATACGATCACGACATGTTTTCCCCTTACATACGCCGAAAAATTCTGATTCAATTCGCTTTGCATGGCAGCTAGGTTTGTCATACCCAATCAAATTTGGCGAGCATGTGTTTATCGAAGTTCAATTTATTGGGATTGTGAATACGACGATAGTGATCTCGCAAAAATAATAAATCGTTCACCGTCTGAAAATGACCCTTGGTCAAGCCTTTGGGCGTCAGTTCTGACACAAAACATGGAAAACCGGTGATATAGGCACTTTTGATGTCGCGCTTCAGTATGTCGGCAATGACAACTGTGCCCGCTAACGGTCGTGTGCCGAGCTGCAACCACAAATCATAAAAGTCCTCTGGATTTAAATACCGAATCGTTGCCAAATCCCATATCTTGGGACCAGCATACCAAATCTCGTTCCATGTGGCGGTACATATAAATTGTCCCCCTTCATCAAAAAATGCGTTTACAATGCGCTCCGTGCGTTCGGGATTGGCGCCTTTAGAGATGTTTTGGAAAAAGATGTCGGTGCGGCTTCCAATGTACGGCTGCCATATTTCTGGTATGAGTGGCGGCGGATTGCTATCGTTGCCACGAATGACTAGTCTCGGATCCTTTCGCGGGGTCAGTCGATGCACCCGCACCACCACGTCGTGCGAATCAATCAATGCCTCTTGTTCCATGTCGTGTAAATCGGAGACGCCTACTATCGCAACCGTTTTTCCTCGCAAATAGTCGTCGAATTGCTCGTGCAGCAGCGGGCTGTGTTCACGCCAATCAGTGGATTGAGTGTGCATGGCTAAGCGGGTTGACACATTTTTGGTGTGAGGTTCTTAAAATGATTTGGGGATGACTGCATTTTCTTGAGTAAATTGTCATGGACGGATTCGTTTAACGAATATTTTAGGGCACCTCGCTGAATACATGTCATGACCTCAGTTGCAAGCGCTAGTTCCTCTGGCCAATCGAAGTCGCACAGCAATCCGCTGTGAACGAGCTTGAACGTGTTCGGATCGACTATACCGTCGCGTACAATCCGGCACACGCCCAGCGGAACGGTGTCAATATCGTTTGTCACAAGATCGATGGGCATACCGTTAAAATTGTAATGTTCTAAAATGTCCAATGCCGCGCGTATCCACGACGGCCTTAGAAAGATAACATTGGCGCCCGCGAATACTAACCTGTGGAATTTTTGTTTTGAGGATACTTCATAACTCTTTCGACTTTCGTTTACCGAGACAGTAAAGTAGGGAAAATTGTCCCACCACGTTTCGCGCATGACAACGTAATCCGCATCGTACTTATATGCTAAATCGGCGTAAGCCTGTGAATCGGTGGATACAATCACGTTGTCGCAAGCCTTTGATGCCTTCAGGATATCGATGGCATAGGCAAGCACGGGTTTATCGCAGATTACAGCTATGTTTTTGTTGGGGCAGCGTTTCGACTTGCTGGACGCCATCACGACTCCAAGTGTGTTAGCCAAGTTTCCTCTCCTTTTCGTATAAGTTTTGCATGAATTCGTCGGTAGATACTTTGACTTGTCTATGCTGCTCCAACGATCGCAAATACCGCAAGTCCAATAGCGGATGGTGTGCGCGAGTGAGACGCGCTTCGGCTTGCTTTGTTAGTCGAGATTCGTCTTGAAAACAACTAAATCCCGTGTGGTATACTCGTGCAGGTTCATGCAGCAGTATTTCATGAATAATTGTCGTGCCGGGCAATGGAAAAGCGTAGTCAAGCATTCGCGACAATTCAATCAGATTGTAAGGCGAACAGATGTGTAGGGGCGCGAACTCGTCGTGAATGATATCAATTTGCGGTATAGAACCGTACAAATTATGTAGCTTATGCACCAACGCCAAACTTCCGCCATCGTCTTTGAATCGCGACATCAATCGTCTTACTTTCGCGTGATTCAGTGGCTTCAAATCAGGGGCGTAAACGTCGGTGCGCGCTCCTACTCTTTCGTGCCACTCCTGTGGTACGAACCGTTTGATGTCGGTTTTCGGTGACAACTGCGCAATGTCACGCGGCACGATGTTGTGCATGCGGACAACAATATCGCAACTATCAATTTTTTCTCCTTGACTGATGTCGACAAGGTATGCAGCTCCGCCGATAATGGCGACCGATTTTCCCTGCACCAACTTTCTTAATTCATTCAATGGTGATATTCCGTTCGGTTGGATTCTGCGGTTATTTGTTGGAATTTGGGTTTACCCAAATTCGCAGTCATAACAGCATCGCATCTAAATCGCGAATCTCGGTTAATGAGATGCCGTAGGAAATGCGAATCGCTGTAGCAACTATGTTTCGACTCTAAAGCCGCACGAGTACTGGCGCCCGGTGATTCTTGGTAACATGCACAACCCGTTATGTAGATTGAGCGTGCTCGGGTTTCGGCGATATAAGCCGCGACGATAGTGCCGGGCAACGGGATCGCATAATCCAACTGCATGGATAACCACGTGTAGAATGACAGCGGTGCGATATGCACTGGGATGCCGCGTTTTTCTAAGATTAACCAAGCGGCGACGGCGCGTTGAAATTCAAAAAAACTGTCTACAAAGACAAAAGTTCCTCCGCTACGTTTGAAGTCGTCGTGCATTTCGATTAACCTTTTATGCGACTTTTTCCACAGCCGGGAAGCATATACGTCAACGCGCTTCCCGATGTATGGTGCCGCATCGCCTTGAAAGTCATGGATGTAGGGCTTGTGCGTGAATGGCCCATGGATGCGTATCACGACATCATGCGCTTCGATTTTTTCGCGTTGTTCGATTGTAGCTAGATAATTCGCGCGACCAACAATTGCTATTGATTTGTTTTCCATTAGCGCGAAAAATTCCGACTCTCGACGGTGCCACAATGACTCAAGTTCTTTGTAATTGAGAATAGATTTCATATCGTTCCAAACATTGCATAATTAATCTTAGCAAACGTGTTTCGTACATCGTCTGAGGCTAGTAGTTCGAGGGAATCAATGAAATCGCCGGGCCTTACTTTGGAATTCCGTTCGAGTCGCCCTGTCAAATAAAATCAATCTTATATCCGCTTCGTACCGATGCTTGGGCAGTGTATGCAAAAGCCTATGCACGCCGAGCGATGTCCTAAATTGATGCTACTGTTTCCCACAGGTGCATAAGCACCTTCTCGCCTGTCTCAGAGCTCGAGCGCCATATCGCATGCCGACCCGCCACAAAACACGCCCGCTTGCAATATATATACTTCACGTTGTCGGAACTTGCGCTTTTTCAAAAGTCTGGAAATTTAGCGTGAGTAACGTGTCTAATTCCGATTTGTAGGTGGTATGAGTCTGATTGAGGCAATCGCTAATTGCACGCTTGAAATCGGAAAAGTCGTCATAATACTTGGAGTAAAGGCATTTCTTCCTGATAAATTTCCAGAGGCGTTCAATCAGATTTAAGTTGGGAGAATAAGGCGGAAGATAAAGCAACTCAATTTTGAGTCGCTCAGCCAACTCCTGCACGATTTGGCACTTTTGATACCTGGCATTGTCTAAAACCAATGTAACCGGCTTCTCAATTCCCCGCTCTGCAATACGCATTAGCAACTCACAGATGGTTTGCGCGTTGATATAAGTATCGTTTTGTATGAGTATCAGTTCGTGGGTTATGGCATTCAAGGCGACTAGCACATTGAATCGCTTTCTGCCGGCCGGCGCTTTGATAAATACGCGCTCAAACGACCACAGAAATCCTAAAAAAGGGGCTAAGACAAAATGGGCGGCATCAAGGAAAAAGACATCTCTCAGACCAGCAGAAGCTTCGTCCAGATGCGGTTGCAACTCTTTTTTTAAAGGTCTCCTGAGCCTCAACATCGGCTCCGGCTGGTATATGTCCTACTTTCCGGTACTCGATGCCTATGCTTTTGAGAAACACACGTACACGACTTTCACTGCGTTGGATACCGGTGAGTTCATAGATTTTTGCCATAGCCTCTTTAATAGTCGCCGGTGGATTTGTCCGAAAATAATCTTCAATTGTGGTTTGATAAGCCGACAATTCACTTTCCGGTAGGTGGTAATTGAGTTGTTTGAGCGCCTCAATACCCCCAGCCTGATATTGGCGCAGGTAAGCCCGCAATGTGTTCGGCGAAATACCGCTCAACGCCGCGATTTGGTGATGAGGTAAACCTTGACTCTTGAGCCAAAGCGCCTCCATTTTACGCTGTACCCTGGGATGAGGATGATGATAACGCTGATAATCCAATGCTTCGATAGCTTCTTGAGTAAAGTCAATTACAATCATAGCGCCCTCGTCAAAAGCCATAAACGTTACATAAACGTTAGTTTAAATCCACAAAAGCCTCCTTTCCAAATTATACCTGATTTATACCAAGAAAAAACGCAATATTTACCGATGCCGAGTATAACCTTGCAAACCAGGGAGTCATAGTCCCCGTGTGCCAGGCCGCACAGGAAATAAAGCTTTTCCATCGTGTGATGAATGATGTGTGCTTTATTATATTGATTGCCTCAATTCGCTTTTGCTGTCCGATGCGCCGTGTCCCAGACACGCTGAACCAACTCGCGTGTCGCTTTTGACGGATAATCAGGGGGCAACGGAAATTTGCCGAATGCCATTGATTCTCTCCCTTTTGTTCATACGCTTCCCCTCTTCAATAATCGACATTTTGCGAATGGGGCGTAGTGCTGACTGCTCTATGTTCCCACTCCGTCCTGTCCACATAAACTCCGTATTTCGAGAACTGTTCTTGCATCGGCGAATCAACTTCCACTCGCTCATGGTATGACAGTTTCTTCAGAAAATTGAAATCATTCCACGGCTTGACGCCCGGCATCGGTTTCCATTCGGATGTTACCCTGCCGTCCTCGCCTATCCAGCACGGAAAACCCGTAATGTACACATACTCCACCTTATGCTTCAGTATATCGCAAATGATTGATGTGCCCTTTAGCGGTACGGAACCGAGTAAGTCAACACAGCAAGACACATGTCCGTGGGTGATGAACCGGACAAAACGTTGCTCTGCGAGTTGCGAGGATAGAAACATGTTGCAATCCGGTTCACAACACACGTAGCGAATTGGCTTCATGTTCTCAAGTTCCTTAGCCGCCAATGCCACCGAATTGTCTTCCAAGTCGCTGAGATAGAAAATATCTGTCCGAGCGCCTATCCGTTTCTTCCAATGCTCCGGGTAGTTGAAGTTGAATCCGTTGTATTCATGCTCTGTCGGGAAAAAGAGCGAATCCTTTGGGACATAGGGGAGCGGGTGATGCATTCGCACAACCACGTCATACGAATCAATCTTGTCGCCCTGTTCCAAACCTTCGAGGTTCGCTCGACCGACAATGGCGACCGACTTGCCCTTCAAAGACTCCGCAAACTCATTGTCCATGCCTGTAAAGTTGTTGACGAATTTCCGGAACGACTTGTCCTTTTCATGCCCTTCAAACTTCAATATACTCTTGCTCATTCGCTTTTCGTCTCAATCCTAATTCTCAGTATTCGTGTTGAAAGATTTCTTCGTGTATGCGCTCCTGGTGCGGATATTTGATGCGCCCTTCAGCCATCGCATGCACGATACTCCTCGCGTCGTTGAATTCCACCTCGAAATCAATGTCACAGATAATCGACCGGTTCTTGAGTACAAATACCTGTGGGTTCACGCACGTGGTATGCGCACGGAACACGCCAGACGGTACAAATGGTATTTCGGACGTGACCAAGTGCACCGGCTTGTCATGCCAATAATAGTTCTCCACGATGTCCACGGCTACCCGAAACCATGACGGACGGATGAACAACGAATTGCCGCCCGCGAATAGGCAAAGGTTAACAGTCCGGTTCATGTGTTCCTCGTACCGGAGCAGGCTTTTTTCCAACTCATATTCCATATTGTGCAGATGATGATGCCATTCCGGCTCCCGCATGATGATATGGTCGAAACCGTACTGACTGCCGATTCTGCGGTACTCCTCCGAGTCCGTCGAAAGGATAATCCTGTCGCATACGCCAGACACGGACAACGTTCGCAGCGGGAACGATAGCATGTGTTCGCCGTCAATGAGTTGGATATTCTTGTCGGGGAAGCGGCGAGATCCGCTTCGTGCCATGATGATTCCGAGATTCATACACAACTCTGTTAGTTTGTAAGGTGCGATCAAAGGACATGGATAGTAACCGCGGTAGAGTTCCTCTGCGTACCAGCCTTTGAAAGCGCTAGCAGCGTGGCAGACTTCGTGCCAACAATCGAAGCACCCAAATAGAGTTCCTTGACTTACGTGGTGAATATTTCCTCGCTGCAGTGCCAGCATTTGCGCCTATCGCAAATACCTAATGCCTTGACATCAGTCCACACTAAAACGCAGACTTCGAATAGACCGGTATTCGTGCATATAACAAGAACTCACGACCGTTTTCCCGCCAGATGAAATCTGTTCCCGGTTGAGTAAACCGCATCGCATATTCTTGAACTTCAAAACCCGTCAAGTTCCCGCGAAGTTTTTGGAGCGTCGGTGATGATGTGCCTTCGCTACGGTTGAACCAACGAATAAATCAATCAAGTGAAAAAGGAGGGTGATAAAAATCTGTTCCGATTCCCGACGTGCTGATTTTCTGACACAACTTATCGGTTTCTACTAAACTATACTTAATATTTGTTAAGTTGTCAATCTAAAAATTTATAAAAACATTTCCCAACTCGTGGGATAGAATCAACCGAACGAATAGTGAGGGCGATAGAAATCCTAAAATCCGCGACTCAGACAATTGTCAAGAGGTTCGGGATGGATAGTTTGGAGGGGGATGTGAATGGAGACGAGGTTGTTAATGTATTCGATTTGATGTTTGTGGCGGGGGAAATGCAGTGAGTAGTGGGTCGTGAATCGGTGATTTGATAATCCCCAATTTCACCCTACAACGCTGGGGGCGGTCTGGATTTGGCAATCCAGACCGAGCAGGCAGACCACGGGTCGGAACTTGGGTAAGTTAATGTCGAAATTCGATTCGGTCGGTTGATCGGATTACGCAGATTGAGAAATCCCTATCGCGCTATTCGATGGTTTCGCGCTCGATGCTTTTTAATTGCTCAATCAAGTCTATCTCAAGATTTTGGTTGTGCTCCATCGTCCACTTCTTCGCATTCTGGAGATTGCCCCAATAGAACCGGGAACCCACCAGAAAGATTCCAGCCGCATCAACATAACGTTTATCGATAACCGAATCACCCAGCAGGTAGAAGAACGCGGCATTTATGCCTAATGATATGAGACCGTTGCGGGTTTTGCCGGCGTAGATTTGGCCGCTCCCGGGGACAACCGTGGACATGAACTGAGCAAGTCTCGGCGACTTGAGCGACAACGGCGTATTGGCGAGAGTGGTATCGGCAAGTTTGGCAGCGGATTGTTCAAGTCGGGCATCAAGAGTTCCAGTGTCACTATTCTCCGCGCGCAGTTGATGGATGTTGCGAAATTCGGTTATCGCTTTAAACCAGTTTCTATCGTGTACGTAGCACCACCCGCGCAGGTATTGGGCTTGTACCTGCAAACGTATATCACCCTTCGCCTGCAGAATCAGGAAGAAGACAGATCGCGCGGTAGCGTATTCTCTGTCATCAAGATGCGTTTTTCCGAGCATGAGCTGAGCGTTGTGATACAGCGGGGATTCGGGATAGGTTTCCATGAGTTCCTCGAACAGTTGCCGGGAGTATTCGCGGTTGCCCTGGTAGTAGTGCGCTTGGGCAATACGATAGCGGGCAAAATCCGCCATGTCGGTGTGCGGTTGGTAAAAAAGGAAACGCTTGTATTCAAGAATGGAGGGATTGTAGGTGCGCGCATCGAAGAGTTGTTCGGCGTAGAGCAACTGTTTTTCGGTGGGTTCCAACTCAGCTTCGGATGAGTCTATGGAAGGTTCTATCGAACACAAGGAAGCTAAGCAGATGGCGAGGATTGTGTGCATGAAGGAGACGTTGTGTGTGCTATCGGATGATTGAGGATATCATCAGCGGGCTTCGGATTTGGTGTTTTGTCCGATTGGGTTGGAAGCTGGAATTTCCATTTGTCTGAGTTTGCAGGGCATAAGAGGTGTCAAGTAATACTATTTCTCTAAATTGACGTTGCATAAACGACGTGATTTAAGGTGTTTCAATGCGGGGCAAGATGCCCCGCCTACGGAGAAAGAGAATGATGCAATTAAAACATCATATGCACTGATATTTAAGCGAAATAGTATAAGTTCTCTAAGACTGGGAGTGGGTTTTCTATCGACATTCTCTTCCATTTCCATGATTGTAGTGTGCGCGCTACAGCAGATGGTGGGCAGAGGATCTCTATCGCAGTCGCTTTTCACTCCTTTGATTCCACCCTACAGGCTACTTAGATTTGGCATTCCAAGCCGAGCAGTCAGAGAAGGCGCGGATAGAGAGGAATTAAAACCCCATGAGTCCGCAGCAGCGGCGGCACACCGGCATAATTCCGTCCTTGCTGATTGAGGTTCTGAACTTCCTCGCTTTGTCGTTGTTCCACATGTCCAAGACGGTGTCGGTCTGGATGTTTCCGATGATGTAGTCGTGATAGTCGCGGCAAAGGCTGACATCGCCGTTGCTGTCAATCTCCATTGTCATAAAGATGCTGACACATTGGTTGTAGTTGAAGGTTTCGCTGTGATCCGTGTAGTAGGTTTGAATTTCTTCTGCGTGTTGAGACGCCGGCATCATCATGGGAGGACAACGCCGCTGCGATTCCGACAGCTTCTCCATTTCCTCGAATCGATCAAATATCACGCCGTGATCGAAATCTTTCCAGTTGCCGATCCATCCGTAGTGGGTTTGCGGTTTAAAGCCGAAGCGGCTGCTCAAATTCTTCCGTATGCGCTTGGGCGGAATGCGAGTCCATCCACCACGTCAGATAGAAAATCTGAGCATCGGCAAATTGACTCGTGAATTTATACAGATCCACGACAACGTCAATGTTGTACATCGTGACGCAACTTAACGGGACAATATAGGGAAACGCCACATTCCGACGTTCCTTCTCAGCGCTCAGGGTCTCCAGCGCGGCTTTTACGTCGGTAAAGTTGTCGTAATTCTCCGTGACTCCGGGACGCTGAGTGTTGTGGATTTCCTCGTTCGGTCCGTCAACACTCAGATAGATAATTTTACAGGTCTCCAAGATATCATCGGCGCGTCTGGCGACGTTCGTGGCGTTGCTCACGAGCGAGATTGGCATGCCGCGTTCGGAGATGTAGTGCAATAGTTCAATCAGACCGGGATAGAGCATGGGTTCGCCGCCCCAGATGTACCATACGGGCGACCAGCCGGCGTCAACAATCTGATCCACCAGCCGCTTGTATACTTCGACGGGAACTTCGCGCTGTTTCAGCTCTTTCAGGGATTTACCGAGCAGATAACCGTTATCGCCCCACTGTCCACAAGAGTGGCACCTGAGATTGCACATGTCCGTGATTCGCAGACTGACCAGTTGCACGCTGTCGCCCTTTCCGTGCATGCCGCCGAAGGGGTGTCTCCAGTTAAAACTTTCCTTCGCAACCTGATACTTGGCGAGCGTGTAAGCGGTTTGCACAATCATCGGCTAATGCGGCGGCGAGTTGGTTGACGAAGAAACGCGGTGAAATTCGACTCCGTGTTGGCATTATTATTCCTTTCCGAAACTGCGAGAGTGTTTATTTTGTGCAGATCGTATATTAGGTTCTGTTGACGATTGTGGCAGGCACGAGCGTAATTCCAAAGGGTTAGGAACGGGTTGGGAGAGCCAACCCCTACGCACGCCTATGAGTGTTTCCGCACCCGTTTTCTCCTACCGGATAATTGGCAATTTCTCGTGACGGTTGTCGGCTTTATTCTTGGTTATCTGTGGCATCGGAGACGCGGCCCAGCACTTGACATGTGGTCGCCGAGAGTATTCTATAGCGCACGCCGCCCCAGATGATCTTGTCCTGAAACACGGTGTATACCGCGTTCAACCCCGCAACAAGCATGGAGATTGGCGTGACGAAGGAGGTCATTCTGATGTTGTCGCGAACACCATCCGTATCCCTGAGGACTTTGGGTAGATTCAATGAGAAAATGCGATAGGTCTGGATTTCAATAAATGGTATCAGAAGTACAAGTAACAGGAAAAGTTTGATTAAACTTGAACGGCCAATTGAAGTAAAACGGCAGGAGCGGGATGGACGCAAACACGATAATCGCCTTGGGGAGCAAACCCACCAAACTCAAGGCCCAGTGTGCCGGGAACCCCATTCTGTAGGTCATTATCATTTGGCGGTTTGTGAATTCCAGAACTTGTCTCCATGTACGGTTCACCGTATGGGTTATAACGACGCAGTCCGGAACAAAATGGACCTTGAGTTTTGAATCTCTAACGGCGTGAGTCAGGTTGTGATCTTCTATGGTGGCGTTTTCCCAGCGCTGCAACACATTCGCATCCGAAATCAGATCGCGGCGAATCGCGTTGGATCCGCCCCACACCATGGTAAAACGGTGGTCGCCTTGCACGCCAATCTGAAAATTGACCCAGATGGCTTCCACGAGTGACGGGAGATTGAGAGTGTGGGGATAGTAGAACCTTGCTCCGACGGTCGCGCCGATTCGCGGGTCCTGAAGGGGTTCGACCAACAACCTCAGCCAATCTTCCCGAACGGTCACGTCTGCATCAACAAAAGCGATAATTTCAATATCATCGGGCAACTCCGTGATCGCTGTTATGAGGTTTTGCACCTTTTGGGAACGGGGGAGAGAATTGTCGATGACATTGGGTGCCAGAAGTGCGCGTGCATGGTGGTGTTCTTGAGCGATTTTGCCGAGATACGAATATGACGGATCGCAATCCGAGTCGCCTATGGCGTGCGTGACAAAGAACACCGAATATTCGCCCGCATAATCCTGGCGCAGCAGCGTTTTGACGCTCTCCTCGGTTTGGGCATCCCAACCGTAGTGGGGGGCAATAATCGCGGCTTTCGGGCGCATAGTGCGGACGTTTTGTTTTTCGCACTCGGCGTGCATATAAGAAGGAGTGGATAACCAAGGAGATTTCTACGATTAGGAAAAAAATACGCCAGGGCAATGAGGCACGGGATTATGACATTGTGGTTAAAGCCCGGGAACTGCACGATGTCGTCGCAATCTCCTCAATCCTGCTCGGTTGATGTGTTGTAAGGATAATCTCAATTCTAACACAATGCCGAACAGGGGTCAACCGATTTTGCATTCTGGAGCAGGGGAAACGCATCTGATTGCAGAAGAGGTATCATGGTGGTAGAACGTACGATTACTGTTGGGTTTCACTCGAATTTTGGCACGTTCAAGCAAAATAGACACTCGAAAACTGTTACAAGATTAGCGATTACTAACGAATTTCCGTTCAACCCAACCTACGAGCCCCAAAATAGTGTCACAAACTTAGCCCCGATTTTCTATTTTGTGATGCCGAAAATTTAGATGCGTTTCCCCTGACCTACATAACTGAATGCTTGACAAAAGTTCTCAGATCCTTTAGAATCACCACTGGAACAAATCCAATAGGTTCAGTGTTTGGAGACGAGAACGCACGATAGATTAGAAACGCGCGGCTTGCGAGAGACTCGGACAAACGAAGTATCCGGCTTTTTAGGGCAATGCAATCGCATATATCTGCGCATCTATTTCTGTCACACCTGCCCGTCGACTTAATAAAATTTCTACTTTGAAACTCATTCGGGAGGGAAAAATGGCAATTGACGTTATTCAAAAGGACGGTGTTATCATTTTGAAACCCAGCGGCAAATTGATTGGAAGCGCCGTTTCCGAACTCAGACGGACAATCGATAACGAGCTGCCCAGCGGCGAAGAGAATCCGAGGCTGTTGATCGATTTCGGCGATGTGTCGATGATGGACAGTTCGGGACTCGGAACGTTGATGGGAACGCACGTATCAATCGTAAAAAGGGGCGGACGGATCGGTATCATCAACGTCGGCACAAATATCAAAAACCTGATTGTCAGGAGCCGCTTAATTGGCACCTTCGAACATTTCGACAGCGAGAACGAGGCGGTCACGGCGCTCACCTCCTGATTCAAGGGGGGCGTACCATTTGAAGGTGCACCGTGATAATACAACGCCGAGATCAGATTCACCGGGGTTGTTAACGCCGGATAAACGCAATGAGTGTGGCGAGTTTTGCGCCTAATACCTTTTCACCAAAATGCTTGTGCATTGATTATGTGAATCAGGTAAAGAAGATTGCGTAAAGCGGAACAAGAAATTCTGCCGCCTGAAGAGTGGACGGAGCGCCGGGGACCCTATCGCAGAGGATTTACTATCGGGTGTTGCTATCGCACTCTTTCTCCGGTCGTTTGATTGTTCATTATTCGGTCACTTTACCGGTCGTTATTTGCTCTCGTGATCCACTCGGTTGTTCGTTCGGTTGATCCTTGTTCAGTCGCGCGATCGCCTCGGGCGCTTTCAAAGGCTGGTGCGCAGTGCGCACCCTACAAGCTATCGCCCTCAATGCTCATTCGGTTGATTATCTAAAATGTCTTGAGAAACCGTTACAAGGTGTGCAGATGAAGTGTGCTTCCCCCGAGGACGGCATGAGTCGACTGCTTTCATTTCTGTCCAAACTTGAACAGATTGGTAAAACAGGCATTTCCAGACAGGATGGATTTGACTCCCTGAGCGAAGCATATCTACGATTAACTCTGGATGCTCTGGAAGCGAGCGAAGGTGCAATCCTGCGCCTTGACCCCACCAATAGCTGCTTTTCCGTGGAATCGTCCATTACCCCCTACCCGAAATCGGTCGTCATTCAGGTCACATCAGAGGAGATTGACGCAGTCCTTCAATCGCCGCGAATTCATCTCGCTCATCTACCGAAATCTCTGACGGCACTTCGAGACCGCGTGACGCGTCAACTGCAAGGGTTTAGCGCAGAGATATGGATACCTTTACAGACCGATGGAAATCTGATTGGCATTATTGCCCTCGGAACCCCCTCACTCGAGATTAAAAATCAGTCATGGGTTGATGTCCTGCTGAACGCGGTAGCCAATCGTGTTGCCACCGCAATGGCGCATTCGCGCGCGTTGCAAGAGATGCGTACCGCCAAGTTGCGCCTCCTGCTGCTGTCCGATGTCACGGCTCAGATCAGTAAACTTCTGGATGTGGAAAGCATCGAGAAGGCGGCAATGAATCACGTTGTCTCTCTATTGGATAGCGGAATGGGCTATCTCATGCTTGCCCTTCCGGACAAGAGAAGCCTCGAGGTGAGAAGCCATGTCCTACTTGATACGGAGTTCCCAACCAATCTGCAAGGCGTTGTCATCGATTTGGAGGAGCAACAGGAGGAAACTCCCGCACTTTCCATGCTTCAGGAAGTAGCTGTCTCCGGTATCTCGCAGGTTTGCAACGATGCGAGTCAGATTTCGCCGCTTGGGAGACGGAATCTTATCGCTGTGCCAATTTTCAGGCGTGAGATTCTAGGGGTATTGGTGGTGTGCGACAAGGCAGGTCAGGAGGACACCTCTCTTGATTTTGTCGATGAGGATCGGATTCTGCTTGAAGCCTTCGCCTATCAGATCGGCGTCTCGATTGAGAATGCCCGTCTCTACCAGGAAGCTCTCGAAAAGCGCCGGATGCAAGCCGAGATGGAGCAAGCGGCGAAAATCCAGGTGAACCTGTTGCCCAAAGCGCAGCCCGATATTTCGGGTTACGAGGTCGCGGGACTAAGCATCCCGCATCACGACGGCGTTGGGGGAGACTACTTTGATTACATTCGGGAACCGGATGGGAGTTGGGGATTTGTGATTGCCGACGTTTCGGGGAAAGGGATGCAAGCAGCGCTACTGATGGTGATGCTTCGAACCTCCTTACGCTCGGAGGTGGCTAGACAGAGCAACTTGCTCGCCATGACGATGCGGCTAAATATGCTCTTGTATGAGGGCAGCATCGGCGATGCCTACGCAACCCTCGTTTACACCCGATTGCACACGGAAACGGGTGAGTTGACGTCAGTGAACGCAGGACATAACTATCCAATCGTCATACGGCGGGATGGAAGTTTTTCGCGGCTGGAGAAGGGCGGATCGGTCGTCGGGATGTTCCCCGCCGATGTCCTTGCCGAGATTGCAGAGTATCAGCAGGAATCGTTTCAGCTACATAGCGGAGATACTCTTCTGCTGTACACCGATGGTGTGACCGACGCGGTGGATGGTGATGGCGAGCCGTTTGAAGAGCAACGTTTGCACGAACTTGCGAGAGGAATACGACATGAAAGCGCGGCCGAAATGTGTACCAAGATTCGCGACGCGGTGGCGGAGTTTCAAGGGGACACTCAGCAGTTTGACGATTTGACGCTGTTGGTTTTGAAAAGAAAATGAAGAGAGGACACAATTATGAACCGTCCCAACGGCATATCGGAGCGGGAACGCTTTTTCACTCTTTCGCTAGACATGCTGTGTATCGCCAATTTTGACGGCTATTTCGTTGATTTGAACCCGGCATGGGAGCAAACACTCGGTTTCACAATTGAGGAACTCAAAGCCAAGCCGTTTATCGACTTCGTGCATCCGGACGATCAAGAATCGACGATTGCCGAAGCCGAGAAGATTATGACGACGGGGCAAGATGTCGTTTCCTTTGAGAATCGCTACATGTGCAAGAATGGGGAGTATCGATGGATACTGTGGAGTTCTTCGTTATCTCTCGAAAAGCGGCTGTACTATGCTGTCGGCAGAGACATCACGCGGCGAAAACAGGCGGAGGACGCCTTGGAGCAGGAACAAAGCCTTTTGAAGGCTTTCATGGATAATACGACCGATCACATTTATTTCAAGGACAAGAAGAGTCGGTTTATCCGAATCAACAAGGCACAGACTAATCTGTTCCGTCTCTCCGACGCGCGGGAAGCGATTGGAAGAACAGATGCCGAGTTTTTTACAAAGGAACATGCTCAGCAGGCTTACGCGGACGAGCAGGAAGTGATTCGGTCCGGCATTCCGATGGCAGCGAAGGAGGAAAAAGAGACTTGGCCCAGCGGAGAGGAAACTTGGGTATCTACGACGAGGGCGCCGTTATTTGACAGGTCCGGCCAAATCATAGGCACCTTCGGAATTTCCAGGGACATTACGGAGCGTGTGCGTGCACAGGAGGAGTTGCAAGCGGCGAAAGAGGCAGCCGAATATGCGGACCGTGCAAAGAGTGACTTCCTAGCCAACATGAGCCATGAGTTGCGCACGCCGTTGAACGCCATTATCGGTTTCGCGGAGATTTTGCGGGACGAAATAATCGGGCCAATAAGACCCGATCAGAAGGAACTGGTCGTCGATATCCATACCAGCGGGCGACATCTTCTCAACATGATTAACGACATCCTCGACTTGTCGAAGATTGAAGCTGGGACGATGGATTTGGACTTTGAGACTTTCTCCATCGTAGACACCATGGAGGAGGTGAACACGGTTGTCAACGCTTTAGCCAGCAAGAAACGGATTCATCTCATCCAAGAATTTGATCGAGATATAACGGTGACAGCGGACAAGACCAAATTCAAGCAGATACTTTACAACTTACTTGCCAACGGCGTCAAGTTCACGAACGAGGGCGGGCGGGTGACAACCAAGCTTGAGATTTCGGAAAACTCGTTGTTAGTCCGGGTGATTGACACCGGCGTGGGAATCACACCTGAAGATCAGGAGATGCTATTCCAAGCATTTACCCAAGTTGACACATCGAAAGCACGTGCGCATGAAGGCACGGGTTTAGGACTTGCTCTTACAAAGCGGCTCGTTGAATTACACGGAGGCGAGATATGGGTCGAGAGCACGGTCGGTGAAGGAAGCACGTTTTCCTTCACCCTACCGATACAACGGCATGCAGCTTCAAGCCCTGCACTCACGCCCTCGAATCTTCCTTCCACTGCCGACAACCGAACAATCTTGGTGGCGGAAGATAACGAGCAGGCTGCACATCTGCTTGGAATCTATTTGATGGAGGCGGGTTATCGTGTTGAATACGCAACAGATGGTGAAGCGGCAATCGCCAAAGCGGCGGAAATCAAGCCGTTTGCGATAACCCTCGACATCATGCTTCCGAAGAAGGACGGCTGGCAAGTTCTAAGAGCGTTAAAAGCGAATCCCGATCTTCAATCAATCCCCGTCATAATTGTCTCGATCACTGAAGAACGTCAATTGGGATTCGGGTTGGGAGCAGTTGACCACCTTGTAAAACCGATTGATAAGTCCGCCCTTCTCGCCTCGTTGCGGTCATTACACCTTCCGGAACAGGATGGCGGCGTCCGCATTCTCATAGTCGATGACGATCCGCAGGCGATTCGATTGTTATCTGCCATTTTGGAGTCCGAGGGATACGACGTGCTAGAAGCCTACGGGGGGCAGGAGGGAATTGATTTGGCGATTGCCGAGGCACCGACTCTCATCATCTTGGATTTGGCGATGCCCGAAGTTGACGGATTCCAAGTTGTCAAACGTCTGGCGGAACATCCGGGCGCGTGTGACATTCCAATCGTGATTTGCACGGCGATGGATCTCTCAGACGAGGAAAAGGATCGCCTCAACGGTCAAATCCAATCCGTGATTGAAAAATCGGGGAATGTGAGACAGAAGTTACTGGATGCAATCAGGCGGATTGAGCGTTTCCGGACGCCGAGTATACCATCCGCAGATGAGTAGACAGCGTCGTTGCGGGGCCTAAAGAGTCGGTTTTGGATTTTCAGTCCAAAGCGAGGAATCGGGGGCCTAGTTTGGAAGATTCAATAAGGAATTCGACAAGGATCTTGACACATGAGCGCCAAAAGTGTTTTAGTCGTTGAGGACAAAGAGCTAAATCGGAAGGTCGTACGGATTGTGTTGGAATCAAAGGGGTATGAGATGCTTGAGGCAACTAACGCGGAAGAAACCCTTCAGATACTGAACGCAAAAACACCGGACTTGATTCTGATGGATATTGCCCTTCCCGGCGGAGTGGACGGAGAGAATTTGACGAAACAGATCAAAACGGACCCCCGATGGGGGCATGTTCCCATCCTTGCGTTGACCGCGGCGGCAATGAAGGGCGACCGGGAACGGTTAATTGAAGCCGGGTGCGACGATTATATCAGCAAACCCATTGATACCCGCGTTCTAGTCAATCTTGTGGGTAGGTATGCAGGAGAATCCGGGGAATGAGCGCGCGCGCAACACCCAAAATCCTCGTTGTTGATGATGACGAAATAAACATCAAAATACTTCAGATTCAGCTTGAAGCGCAGGGTTATGTCGTGTTTACCGCCACCAGTGGAAGCGAAGCCCTGGAACTGACAGCGTCGAACCCGCCAGACTTGGTTCTGCTAGATATTCAGATGCCGCAAATGGACGGGTTTGAGGTGTGCCGGCGAATTCGCGCGGACAAATCAACACAGTTTGTGCCCGTAGTGATGGTCACGGCACTAAAAGATACGGCCGATCGTATCCAATCCATTCAAGCAGGCGCGGACGATTTTATCTCCAAGCCGTTCGACGGCCACGAAATCGTGGCTCGCGTCGGCTCGCTGTTGCGCATCAAAGAATACCGTGACGAGCTGGAAACGCATAATGCCCGTTTAAAAGCCGAGTTAGAGATGGCGCGGCAAGTCCAAGAAATCTTGATGCCGCAGAACGGGCTTGTCGATTTGGGGGGATTCCGGATTGTGTCGCACTCCACCCCGGAGATAGAGGTGGGCGGTGATTTCTTCGATTTCTGGGAGATTCGGCCGGGCCGCTTGGGGCTGTTTATTTCCGACGTGATGGGTCATGGCGTTTCCGCCGCACTCGTTGCCGTGTTCATGAAGACCGTTGTCGGGGAGATTAGGGACCGGATGGAAAACGATCCCGGTCTCATGCTTACCACCCTAAACACTCGGTTTAACAATACGATCAGCTCGCAGATGTTTATGTTCGCGACCGCGTTCTATGCGGTTATAGACTTACCGAACGAAAAGATCTTTTGCGCAAATGCCGGACACCCGTATCCGCTCCTCATCCACCGTCAGCGTGGCACCTGCGAGTTTCTTAGCGAAGGAATCGCCGGAAAGGGCTTAGGGCTGTTAGCAAATTCAATCTACGAGACCGCCACATACGACTTTGACCGTTGCGGAAGGATGTTGCTCTATACAGATGGAGCATACGAGGCGAGAAACCCGGAGAGAGAAGAATTTGGCATACGCCGACTTGAGGAAACTGCCATTCAAGAAACGGATGAATCAGGTGATGCACTTGTCAATCGGCTTCTGGGCAGCATTGAAAAGTTCAGGAACGGGATTCCAACGGATGACGATTTGACATTCGTCGCTGTTGATGTCGTCGAGTCGAATGTCAAGTCGTTCCGACCGAGGAATCATTGATTGGGTGACGTGAACGGAGGGCAATCCTGAAATTAAATGTCGGGAATCGGGATTCCTGCTACAGGGGACGCGCGTGGGAGTCAGTAATCTGAATTTGGCGTGTTCTATCTCAAGTAACACTTTTTCAAAACCGGTCTTAGAGAAGGAAATCTGTACCACAAGGGATCTCTATCGCCCTCCCTATCCGGTCGGTTGATCTGTTAGATTGTGATCCGCAAACTAACAGTTTGCGGTACAAGAGTGTTAATTGCTGAGTGAATTATTGTGACGGGGACAATGGAGTGCTATTAAGAACCTTTTTAGATTCAGTCATCATTCGTTTTACTAAAGTTTCAGGCAAATCAACCTTGTTTTTCTCTTTACGAGCCAGCATTCGGATTTCGTCCTCAAAAGGTTTCATTACTTCTTTATCTTTGACTACAGCCCTAGAATAAACGATTGCCAATTCTATTGGAAACCAGACTGCAATCAGGCTATCTTCTGCTCTCGGATACAGGAAGTACACTTTACCATCTTCAATCTTTCTCTTACCCATATAATACTCAACCAGACTAATCCTTCCGTGTGGATAATTCCTGTAATAACTACCCGGTTCAGGATTATCCTTTAGAAATATCACAACTTCCTCCCCGATTTCAAACTCTGGCTGGCCCGTAACACGTAAATTCATCCCGCCTTCGACCATGAATATCACCTGATTCTTACCGGCGTTAGGTTTTCCCTTGATGAGTTCATCAATTTCAATTGTTACATCGGTAGTCCAACCCCCGCGTTTTCTCGGTTCATCATGTAGAGATCGCCTCTTATAATCGAGTTTTGATACTTTTCCGACAACTACAATCTTACTTCTCTCCATGTCATACGTTACAGAGTATTTCTTCTTTAATTCGGGTGGAATATGGTAACTGAGACTAAAAGCATTCGATACGGATAGAGTAAACAAGGTTATGACTGTGAGTATAACTCTCATTATATCCATCCAAAAGTCATTAGACATGAATTGAAGTGTTGCTTATACCATTTTTCTAAATGATAGTGCATTACAGGCAAATGGCGTGAATTGAAGTCGCGATTCGGAGATCGCTCCTACCGGGGTTACCTGCGTAACCGTGTAATTCCTAACGAAATAATCGATTGACTCTATGCACTGTTATTCAAGCGAAATGGTTTACATGACCAAAAAGTATCTGTCCAATCTTCTTGATGTCCTCTTTGAAATTTAGAAAGTCATCTTTCGATGCCATCAGTTGAAAGTTGGAAGCGTCAATATGGATATGTTAATTTCTGGAGCGGTTAATTGACAGGGTTTGTAATACTTTCTAAATCTAGGGAACCGAACTTTAAGGGTAGGTCAGGTGGAAGGTATTGTGTTGCGTGGGCGCAGTTTATCAGTTGGGAAGGTTAAAGCTGACTCGAACATCCGTTCCGCCAAATGGGTTCGGTTCCATTTTCACGTCGTCCGATAGTTGTTCTACCATGTAGATTCCATGTCCCCGTTCACGATCCGGCGCTCGACGTTGGTATATTTCGTTGAGTTTTTCCGTAGTTAACCAATCCCCTCTGTCTTGCGTACCTTTGTCGCTGACAAGAATATCAAGTTGATGGTCGTTAACATCAATGCTGATAGCGATTCCCGTGTCGTCGCCGTCCGATCCGTGCTCGATTGCATTCCCGCAGATCTCATCAATCGCAAGTTGAATGTCCGCAATGCGCTGTTGGCAGAATCCGAGTTGCTGAGCCAATTGTTTGAGAAGGGCGAGAACCGGCTCGATATACCACAAACCGCTGGGCAACTGGATTTCAATATGCTTTTGTCCCATGTTTTAACCGCAAGTTGTAGTGCAGAAAATGAGTTGTCGCTCTGGTTGTAACGCATATGTTGCCGCCACGGAAACAAGTTCGAACCAACCGATTAGAACATTCGTGCCTCGAAAAACCGTATTTAAGCTTTGGTTCAACGTTGAATCACGCGTGTCATTGAACACGTATCACGATCAATATGCTGCGGTGCATGAACGTTTTCAGGCTATCTAGGGAATTGTGACTCGGCGTCAAAAGGCTGTAATCGCGCTGTTTTCCGACTCATAGATTTCGACGACGCTGGAAGCGCCGGTGAGATCAAAGGTTCGTTTAATGTTGTCCGAAAGCCCGCACACTTTTACATCACCGCCTCTTTGGCGTATTCGCTTTGCCGCACCAACTATCGCTCCGACCCCCGTGCTGTTGATATGATCAACATTTCCCATGTTTACGATGATTTTTTGAGTTTTGCTCATGAGAAGATCTTCTAGGGTTTCTCGCAAGTCCGAAGCCACATAGCTTCCAAGGTCTTCTTGAACTTCAATAACGGTTACATCAGAATTTTCTCGAACGGTCATTGGCCTGTTTCCCATTTTAAATTTCCTCTCGTCACACTAAATTTCGCAATATATCTTCATCAGATATTACCCGCCTATTGTAGCAGAAACGGAACAATAAAGTCAAAGCAAATCAAGCTTGCGGATTATACAAATTCAGCGAAATTGAGAGGAAATTTTTTGTTTGCAAACAGTCATCAAACGAGCAAATCGCGATAGGAAATATCTAGAGGGGAATCTCTAGCGTGGAAGTATCTATCGTGCTATAATCCTATCGGTATCTGCTATCGCACGGGATTGGCTATTGAGATTAGCTATCGGGATTTTCTATCGATCCAGAGGAACGAATAGATCCAGCGGCCGATTAGAATCAAACGAACGAAAAGTGAGTGCGATGGTAGATCCTGTGCGATAGAATTCCCACTGCAATAGTAAGTCCTGCTCACTATCCGTTCAGTTGATCGTTCGTTGTCCACTCACTTGATCGCTGCCGTAGGCAATTAAAATCAGACTCGATTGCTTTGATTGAACAAAAGATTGCTGTTGCAAGTCATTATTTGCGTATGCTATACTATATAACCAATGGTGCTAGTATATGTAGTATTTAAATCATAAATGACATACTATATACTGACACGATGATGTGCGATTATGCGCGGTTGACAAATGTTGCGCCTACCTGATCTGCTAACAACCTAGATATAGTATGTCATTGAAAATCATGTACCAATTAACTAGCACCAAAGGTTATATAAGTTTTAACCGATTGTGGGCGGTAATGACCCTATCCTGAGGATAGAACCATGACAAAGGAGGAGTCTGGTTGAGTTAGATTTAGAATTATTTTTCGTTTTCGGATGAAGCCAGATAAGTTGATGAACGAGGATTCACATAAAGAAGGGGAAACTTTAGATCAAGATACTAACGTGATGGAAGCAGCAACCGATACTTCGGAAAGCCTTCAGGAAGAGTCTCAAGGCGACCAACCGGAGGGCAGCGTGCAGAGCGCCATTGAGGAAGATACCTCGACGGGTGACAAGGAGGACATTGACGCTTCAGAAAATGTGGAGGAAGATTCGGCTGTTTCTCCAGAAGCCGCTGCGCTTAGCGAAGTCACGGAGGATTCTCAGCAACCGGTCTCCGACACGCCAACTCCAGACAATGAACAAGATACCGGCGCATCTCTATTGAGCGACGAGTCTCTCGAAAAGGCGTATGACAACTCCATCAAAGCTTTTACCGAGGGGCAGATCGTAAAAGGCGCGGTAGTGGAGCTCAGTCGTGACGAAGTCATGATTGACATAGGGTTCAAATCCGAAGGATACATTCCGTCATCCGAGTTTGAGTCGACCGAAGATGGTATGCCCCAAGTGCAGGTGGGCGAAGAAATTGATGTATACATTGTGCGGAGGGAAGATGCCGACGGTCAGCTTATTCTTTCAAAGAAACTCGCCGATCAGACTCGAATTTGGGATGAGGTCGCCGAGGCATGTGAAAAAGGACAGACAGTTGAGGGCAAGGTCGTCGAGAGAATCAAAGGCGGGCTGCGTGTCGATGTCGGGTCCTTGCGAGCATTTCTTCCTGCCTCACAGATAGAATTGCGTCCGATTCCAAATCTGGACAAATACGTTGGGACGACGCTTGAACTCAAAATAGTTAAACTCAACAAACGGCGTCATAACATCGTGTTGTCCCGACGGGCGTTGCTGGAAGAGGAACTTGTCGCGCTCAAGACAGAACTCCTTGGCGGCCTTGAGGTCGGACAGCCCCGAACCGGGGTTGTCAAGAATATCACTTCTTTCGGCGCATTTGTTGACTTGGGTGGAATTGATGGGCTCCTCCACAAAACCGATATGTCGTGGAAGAAGGTAAATCAGCCTTCTGAGATCGTTTCCATCGGCGACGAGATTGAGGTGCTCGTCATTGGTGTGGACCACGAAAAGGAGAAAGTGTCATTAGGGTTAAAACAGAAGACGCCAAATCCTTGGGATGGTATCGAGGAAAAATACGCCATTGGCTCCACCGTGAAAGGGAAAGTGGTCAACATCGTCAATTACGGGGCATTCTTGGAGTTGGAAGAGGGTGTTGAGGGACTTATTCACGTCTCGGAAATGTCGTGGACACGGCGCAATGTCGCGCCTTCCAAGTTTGTCACAAAAGACGACGAGATCGAGGCCATTGTTCTTGATATTACCAAATCTTCGAGAAGAGTTTCACTCGGGCTTAAGCAGTTAGAACCCAATCCGTGGGAACTTCTTGAGGAGAGATATCCGATCGGGACAAAGATTACGGGGCGCGTACGAAACCTCACCGATTTCGGCGCATTCGTGGAAATTGAAGAGGGAATTGACGGGCTAATTCACGTCTCGGATCTCTCTTGGGTCAAGCGCGATGTACATCCGCGCGAGATTTTGAAGGAGAGCGACGAGGTTGAAGTCGTGGTCTTACAAATTGATCCCGCCGAACAGCGCGTGTCGCTGGGGTTGAAACAGGTCGAACCAGACCCTTGGTTGCAAGTCCCCGAGAAATACAAGATTGGCTCCGTGGTGCCCGGCGAGATCATGAACTTGACGAGTTTCGGTGCATTTGCCAAGCTGGAGGATGCCGTTGAAGGTCTTGTCCACATTTCGGAACTGGCAGACCGGAGAATTGAAAAGCCGGAAGAGATTGTCTCGATTGGCGATCGATTGGACTTAAAAGTAATTCATCTTGATATCAACGAGCGTCGGATCGGTTTAAGTTTGAAAGCCGCGCTAGCTGAACAGGAGCGGGCAACAACGGTTCAGTATCAAGAGGAACAGACTGAGAGTAACGATGAAGAACCGTCAACATTAGGCGCTTTGCTCAAAGAGGAATTAGATAAGCCAAATACGGATAGCTGACTCCCTAACCGCAACAGTACGAAAAGGGATTTTCAAAACCTGTCATTGCGAATTCTTCAAAATTGATCCCACCTTCTTTATGGCGCGTCCAAGTGGGACAGCTTGGATTTCATAAACCATCGGGTATGGCATCTGACGAATTTGTCAGGTTCAGGTTTTAATGAACGATTAACGGCTTAATATTTCAGTGAACCGTTCGGCTACTGTCTATGCCCATGCGCTTATCATTGCATTAACCTGCCCCGCAAGGCTGCCATTTGAATGTCGTGTCCCACCTCATTCTGTTTTCAATCCTCGCATACGCAACCGGTTGATGAAAACCCTTCCAGCTGATCACCACAAGTCTGCCTGGCTCATATTTGACCCCAGATTCTCAACAAATCATGCGAACTTTTGGATATTCTCGTTTGACCATTCTGCGTGTAACCGTGGTAGATTATACGTGCGTATGGTTGAACATCCGGCATGTTTTGAGGCATTCAAATGACCAGTTAACCGAAGTCAGAATCAAGATGAACTGTCCGCAGGGAAATGCGGCCCATAATCAACATCAGGACAATGTCGGAGAATGGACTCTACACTTTGAGGGTGGTGTGGAAGAGATTCTTCCTTCCCTCCAATCCTATTCAGCCTAGTAGCCTCAGGGGAAAAACTCTAATACTAAATCTTGCTTACTCTATCCTCTAATAAATATACGGGGAGATACAAATTGAGCCGAGACTATTTATTTACATCAGAATCCATAACCGAAGGACATCCCGACAAGGTTGCGGATCAGATTTCCGATGCCGTGCTTGACGCGATTATCTCGGAAGACCCGATGAGCCGCGTTGCCTGTGAGACGCTCGTGACAACCGGACTTGCGCTTGTCGCCGGCGAGATCACGACGCACGCAACTCACGTCAATATCCCGTCACTTGCCCGAAGTGTTATTCGAGACATCGGCTATGTGGACGCGAGTTATGGATTTTACTGCGATCATTGCGCCTTATTGACGGCGATTGATGGGCAATCCCCCGATATCGCAATGGGGGTCGATCGCCGGGGCGCAGGCGATCAGGGCATGATGTTCGGCTACGCATGCAACGAAACGCCGGAATTGATGCCGATGCCCATCACACTAGCGCATAAACTCACTCGGCGTCTGGCCGAAGTGCGGAAAGCAGGGGTACTTGAGTTTCTTCGCCCGGACGGAAAATCTCAGGTAACGGTCGAATACCAAGATGGGGTACCCGTTAACGTAGATACGGTCGTCATTTCTACCCAACACCATCCGGACGTGCCCGACGGGGTGTTGAAGGAGGGTGTGGTCGAAGAGATTATCAAACGCGTCATCCCCGACGATCTGCGAAGCGGAGACATCAAGTATCATATCAATCCCACAGGCAGGTTTGTCGTGGGAGGACCGCAGGGCGACGCGGGTTTGACCGGCAGAAAAATTATTGCCGATACGTACGGCGGGATGGGCAGACACGGAGGAGGCGCGTTTTCCGGCAAAGATCCGACGAAGGTTGATCGGAGCGCATGCTACGCGGCTCGGCATGTGGCAAAAAACATAGTTGCCGGCGAACTCGCCGATCGATGTGAAGTGGAGGTCTCCTACGCCATCGGAGTGGAGGAACCCATTTCAATCATGGTTGAGACATTCGGGACCGGTAAAATCGCAGACGAACAACTTACAACAATTATTCAGAAGGAGTTCGATTTAACGCCGCATGGAATCATCCAGCGCCTTGATTTGCGAAAACCAATTTACAGAAATACGGCAAGTTATGGACATTTTGGTCGTGATGAACCGGGCTTTACGTGGGAATTAACAGACTACACCGATTTGCTTAAATCGGAAGTCGGAATTTGAAGGAGTGGAAATGGACTGCGATATCAAAAGTCGCGATTTGGCAGCAGAAGGAAAACAACGGATTGACTGGGCAGAACGATTCATGCCCGTGCTACGTTTAATTCGCGAGCGTTTCGAGAAAGATCGTCCTTTGGAGGGGATAAGGGCGGCTGCGTGTTTGCACGTCACTACGGAAACCGCCAATCTCATGCGAGCGCTGAAAGCGGGCGGAGCGGAGGTGGTTTTGTGCGCCTCGAATCCATTGAGCACGCAGGATGACGTGGCGGCATCACTCGTCGTGCACGATGAAATACCGGTGTTCGCCATCAACGGCGAAGACACCGAAACCTACTACCAACACATCGACGCCGCCATCAATTCGGGCCCAATGATTACCATGGACGACGGCGCCGATCTCGTGTCTCGACTTCACGGCGAAGACATGAACCCCGCGTTTGTCGAAAATGTGTTTGCGGGTACGGAGGAAACGACCACGGGCGTGATTCGGCTGAAAAGCATGGCGAACGAAGGCGTGCTGAAGTACCCTATTATCGCGGTCAATGACGCCAAAACGAAGCACTTTTTCGATAATCGGTACGGTACGGGCCAGAGTACGTTGGACGGTATCATTCGGGCGACGAATGTGTTAATCGCGGGTTCAACGGTTGTCGTAGCCGGCTATGGTTGGTGCGGTCGAGGATTTGCGGACCGGGCGCGCGGATTGGGCGCAAATGTCATCGTCACCGAGGTCGATGCGCTCAACGCGCTGGAAGCGGTGATGGACGGGTTCCGCGTCTTGCCCATGACCAAAGCCGTGACCGAGGCTGATATTGTGGTGACTATCACGGGCGACATACACGTTCTTCGACGCGAGCATTTTGAAGCCATGAAGGATGGTGCGCTCATCTGCAATTCGGGGCACTTCAACGTCGAAATCAACATCGAGGATCTTGAGGAGCTGAGCATCGAAAAGAACGTAGTGCGCAATTATGTCGAAGAGTACACGCTGAAGGATGGGCGCAAACTCCATCTTCTTGGCGAAGGGCGACTCATTAATCTTGCCTCCGCGGAAGGTCACCCGGCAAGTGTTATGGACATGAGTTTCGCGAATCAAGCACTGTCGGCGGAGTATATCGTAAAGAACCGCGATAGCTTGGAAAAACGGGTGTATGTTGTTCCTGAAGGTATTGACACATCGATCGCCGAGCTGAAACTTCAAGCGCTTGGAGTCGAGATAGACGCACTTACGGATGAACAACAGACCTATCTGAGTTCTTGGACTATGGGCACGTGAGCCAGTGGCAAGTTAAAGTGTTAGCTGCTAGGAATTGATTTGGAGGATTTGCTCTCATGAAAATATCAGATCGGTGGGAAAATGTGACTCTGCTCGTGTGCGCTATCATCCTCCTTCCAATCTGGATGGCGCAATCAAAGCAGGTGCCCATGCCCGGCGGGATATCTAGCCTGCTTCAGGTATTAATGTATGTCTTGCTCGTGGTGCTTGTTACCATTCTGATACGGCGCGTTCGGAGGGTGGCGGCGGCGTTCCGCGAAAACAAAAATCGTTGAGGTGACCTCTGTCCGGTGCAGTAAGAGGCTTCTTTAAGAACGAGTGTAGATTGAGTTGGTCCCCGCCCGGCTAAACGTTCAACGGCATCCGTGGGGGTTGGGTTTCCCGACCCGTTTGGCGAGGGGCCTCGTCCCTACAATTTACCGTCGTATATCGCACATTGAGCGAAACCCAACTTGCGAACACGTTTCTACAACCCGAATACGCAACTCCTAAGCAGAGCGCATCATCCGTGATTACCCACCCCCAATGCGTCGAACCATCTTACCCTATCAGTGAGGTTTCATCAAAATGAGTATCTTGGTTGTCGGATCCGCGGCACTTGATTCGGTTGAAACGCCGACCGGTCGTGTTGAAGATGCCCTCGGAGGTTCTGCCATTTATTTTTCCACCGCGGCGAGTTTCTTTACTGAATCCATACGAATGGTCGCCGTCGTAGGGGACGATTTTCCAAAGGAACATGTCGCATTCCTAGAATCGCGGCGCATCAACATTGAAGGATTGGAACGAGTGGAAGGCGGGCAGACTTTTCGTTGGGGAGGACGCTACACCGATGATTTGAACTCGGCGTCTACACTTTTTACGGATCTTAACGTGTACGGAGACTTCCAGCCAAAATTGCCGGAGCCGTATCGGGGCACGCCGTACGTTTTCTTAGCCAATATCAATCCTGAGCTACAGCTCAACGTTCTCGAACAGGTCAATCAGCCGAAGTTGGTTGTTTGCGACACGATGAACCTTTGGATTAATAACAGTCGCGCGGCGCTGATGCAAACGCTTGAGAAGGTAGATATTCTCATCCTGAACGATTCCGAGGCGCGACTATTGACGGAGGAAGACAATCTTATTTCCGCAGCCAAGAAAATCCTTACTTATGGGCCGAGTCGAGTGATTGTCAAGAAGGGGGAACACGGCGCCATATCCCTCACGGAAACGACTTTTTTCTCGGCTCCGGCGCATCCGCTTGAATCGGTGTGCGATCCAACAGGAGCGGGGGACAGCTTTGCAGGCGGGTTTCTTGGACATGTCGCCTCGGTCGGCAACACCGCGGAGGAGACCATCCGACAAGCTATCATCTATGGCACAATCGTCGCTTCGTTCAATGTAGAGGACTTTAGCTTGGAGCGTCAACGTATTTTGAAACGTGCGGAGATTGATCGCCGCTACGAGGAATTGCGGGAATCGACGCGGTACTGAAGTCGCGCACGAATAATGGTGGGCGGGGGGCTTACTATCGCACTAGGATCTCTATCGCGCGAAGACTCCTATCGCCTTCGTTATTCACTCAGTTGATCTTATCCAGTCGCTTGATCTATTCGCTCGTTTGATCCCACCCTACCGACTACATTATGTGAATGGCGCGATCGTACGCCGCTTCCGCCGATTCCATAACTGCCTCGCCCAGCGTCGGGTGTGCGTGGATGGTGTGAGCCAGCTCTTCCACGGTTGCCCCCAAACCGATTGCCACTACGGCTTCGTGAATGAGATCCGATGCATGCGCTCCGACAATATGCACACCGAGAATATCCCCGGCATCGGAATCGGAGATGATTTTGACAAATCCGTCTGTCTCGCGCATGCCGATGGCTTTACCGCTTGCGGCATAGGGAAATCTGCCTACCTTAACCTCGTACCCTTCCGAGGTTGCCTCGTCTTCCGTCATGCCCACTCTTGCGATTTCGGGGATTGTGAAGACACACCAAGGGACGGCGCCGTAGTCCATTTCCGCATCTTCTCCCATACAGTTTCGCGCTGCCACAATCCCTTCCGCCGATGCCACATGCGCTAACGCATATCGACTTGCCACATCGCCGACAGCGTAAATTCCGGGCACATTGGTCTCCATCTTATCATTGACAAGGATTTTCCCTTTTTCTGTCTCGACCCCCGCTCGCTCCAATCCAATGTTCTCGGAGTTCAATCGTCGCCCTATGGAAATCAACATTTTTTCAGCCGTAAATTCTTCGCCGGATTCCAGCGTAGCCTTGACCTCGGTTTCCGATTTCGCAACATGCGTTATATTCGCTCCCGTCTTGATTGCGATGCCCTTTCGTTTCATCGACTGTTGAACATGCCTGACAACATGAACATCCTCTGTAGAGAGGATGCTCGGCAGAAGTTCAAGGACGGTAATCTGGGAGCCCAAGCCGTTGTAGATTGAGGCAAACTCGCATCCCGAGACGCCGCCGCCGACGATGATTAGGCTTTGCGGCAGTTCGGACAATTCCAAGATGCCAGTTGTAGTCAATACCTGCCGCTCATCAATTTCGAAAATTGGAATATTCGCCGGCTCGGAGCCGGTGGCAAGTATGATTTTCGACGCACTTATCTGTTCCACCGAACCATCGGCTTTGTTCACTTCGATCGTACCGCCGCCTGTCAACCTACCGTAGCCGTTGATTGTGTGAACCCTGTTTCCTTTCAGTAGTTGTCCGATGCCCTTGGTCAGTTTTGTGACGGTCTCATTCTTGTGAGCCAAAACCTGGGGATAGTCAATTTCAGCACCGTGAATTTTGATACCAAACCCCCCGGCATCATGAATTTGTGTCATCAGATTCGCGACGGCATAGAGCGTTTTGGTCGGAATGCACCCGCGATTCAGGCACGTGCCTCCCCAATCTCCCTGTTCAATCAAGCACACCGCGCCGCCCATTTGGGCAGCTTTAATCGCCGCGACGTAACCTCCGGGCCCACCGCCAATAATAGCAACGTCAAATGTGGACATCTCCGCCTCCGTGAAATAAAATTCCTGGTAGAATGCTCGCGGGCTATTATATAGACGTGAAATAGTAGTGTCAAGGCGATTTGACAGTGCACCGAGAGTCGATGTAGGGAACGGATTTACTATCAAAATTCAGTTCGTAGGTTGGGTTGAACGATGATCGCTCAAAAACGCACGGTTTCCGACCTTGATTCCGACGCTCAACTCCGCTTACAGACTCAAGAATCGACGAGAACCAAACTTAAACGCTGCCTTCCTTCCCACCTCCGATCATTCCCACTCACGGATGCGGTTACTGGTGACAGGTCACTGCTTTTCCGGTGAATCCATTTGACAATACTATGTGGATGTGATATGATTGAATCGCTTGGATGGAGAACACAAACCACGTCTTTTTCTGACTCATCTTGGCGCAGAAAGGCTCTTTCGCCTTGGCAATAAATTGACTACGGAGTATTTTTGAAATGACCTACGTGATTGCGGAACCGTGTATTGATGTTAAAGATACTGCTTGTGTTGATGTGTGTCCCGTGGACTGCATTCACCCGACATCATCGGACCCTAGATTTGAAGAAGTCAACCAGCTCTTCATAGAACCCGAAGAATGCATTGACTGCGGAGTGTGCGAACCTGAATGTCCGGTAGAGGCGATTTTCATGGAAGAGGATGTTCCGGAGGAATGGACTCACTTTACGCAACTGAACGCGGATTATTTCGAGTAATAATCTGACGAATCTTGGGCGTGCGCCGATTTTGACTGTCGACCGAGAAACGGGAATGGGTCCCATCCGGGAGTTGGCATGTCGCAAGAATCGTCGCGAACCAACACCACAGTCGGCGTGATTTATAGAGAGTGAGAATTTGGTCGACCTCTGGCGGGAATTCCTGATAATTTAGTAACTTCAGATTCTAAATAGATTGCCCTACAACTGTTGATAGGACTTTTCCCATTGCAGACGTGAAATGATTGTCTTGCTTGGAATGGGGGACATGACGAAGGAAATCGCGAACACATATTGGCGTAAAAGGCTTCATTTGCCTTGACAACAAGTTGAACGTGAAGTGTTGAAATGACCTACGTGATTGCGGAACCGTGTATTGATGTAAAGGATACTGCCTGCGTTGATGTGTGCCCCGTGGACTGTATCCACCCGACGGCATCGAATGAGGAGTTTGAGAACGTCAACCAGCTCTTCATAGATCCTGAAGAATGCATTGACTGCAATGTTTGTGAACCTGAATGTCCGGTAGAGGCGATTTTCATGGACGAGGATGTTCCGGAGGAATGGGCTCACTTTACTCAACTGAACGCGGATTATTTCCAGCAATGAACCGTCGTATCTCAGGCGGGGGCGGAGATTGACCGACGATGGAGAAACGGGGACGGGTACCTATCCGCGAGTAGGCTAGGCGAAAGAATTGGCGTGAACCAACACAAGTGTCGGCATGATCTGCCACAGTGAGATTTTCGTCAGCCACAGGTGGAAATCGCCGATTATGCCTTGTCTTTCGGGCGTAACCGGTTCGTAGCAGCGGCGTTGATGTGCCTTTTCGCCGTTTTCTTGATTTTGTGTCCGTTAATCATGTATCATGTTTTGCGACGAAAAGAAGTAGGAAAGTGCCGTGGCAGCGGTTTCCTATACTTCTCGAAGCGGCAATCGCAGACTCTCGGTAGCGTTGTCAACTCAGCCTGGTGCGCTATTCTCCTCAACTCTCTTCCTTTGAACACACCCTAAATTTCTCTACCGCAGAGCGGAACAGGACGATTTTCGAACCGTTTCGCAGCACAAGTTTGATTTCATTCGGACTTTCCCAATCCACGCTCCCGCGGAAAACCTCGCCTTCACGCATTATCACTTCGATAGGAATTCGATCTACACGGGCCGCTACGAGTTTCCCTGTGTCGATTTGGAATCCCTCCTCGGATGAACCTACGGGCTCCAGTTTAAGATTTCGAATCTTTTCGTCGTAATCGAAGATTGCTTGTAATTTTGCGGCGTCTTGAGCTTTATAACAGAATTTGAGGTTGTTCCGTGAGACTTCAAGATTCTCGCCATCAATTCGGAGAGTGAATTCGTATTTGTTGAATCCTTGAATAGTTCCCGAAATGATTTGATGGTCGTACAAGCCAAAAATCATATCGGTTTGAAATTCAATCTGCTTCTGAATGTATAGGTTGCCGAAGGTTGGTCGATTAACGCGCTTTGTTCTCGGTTTCGGAGAAGCCGCATCGGCGGCATGTTTTTTTGCTTCCTCATTGATTCCGGATTCGACATCTTCATGCGGGACCGACTGAAGAGTCATACCGTCTGCCTGGGATTCCACTTCACGATGATTGGTGGCTTGGAAGGATTGATTTAGATTCAAACTTTTTTCCGGGTGCTGCGACAGGGTGCCCAGATAATCACGCGGTATGACGGCTTTGCCTTGACGAAGCCACTTCCGTTCGATTGGAGAAAGCAATACTTCGACATCTTGAGCGACCAGTCCCCTTTTCCCTTCGACGACGTTATATTCCACGCGTTGTCCAATCCGAAGTTCATCATCTTCCCAGTATTTCACTGAAGAATTGTGCAAAAAAACATCCGCATCTCCACTGTCCTGTGCAATGAATCCGAACCCCTTTTCAGCGTTATAGTATTTGATTCGGCCTGTCGGCATAGTTCCCCTACCTCTGCAATTCCTTCATGCAGGAATCGTGCGTAAATGTACCGTTATTTTTCTTTACGTATTCCGCCGCAATTTCTCGCTGTGGAACTTTATTCAGAATCCCTTTACAATTATTTCGTGGATAACAACGACATTTCCGTGTCGAAAGATTCAAAGATAACGAAATAGGAAATAGACGATGTAGTAAAGACTGGATGGCGGCTATGCGGAAAACGGTTACAGAAGTTAATCAAAAAACACCGGAAGTAGCGGATGTAGACGATCTTGGCAGCTTGCGGGATGCGGTTACTTTAATCGCGGCGGGCTCGTTTCCGATTCAGCAAATCGTGCTAGTTACGGCGACTTCGTGGGCGAGCGATGAAGGCAGCCTGCACCTGTTCTCAAAGGAAGTTGACCGGTGGCTCTTGGAGGAAAGGGACATCCCGGTGATGTTAGGCAAAAACGGGTTGGCGTGGGGGAGTGGTATTCACCGCATTATTGTTGATTCACCTCAAAAGGCGGAAGGGGATTTTAAGGCTCCGGCGGGTGTGTTTCGATTTGGGCCCGCGTTTGGCTACGATGCAGAACCGCCGACAGGCACATCGATGCCGTATCGATGTATTTCGGAGAACGATTATTTCGTCGATGATGTCCAATCGGACGATTACAATCGGTGGGTGAGACTCGACGAGAACTCGGAGACACCGCAGCAGATGTGGAATTCATGGGAAGAGATGAAACGCCCCGACCATCTGTATGAGTTGGGAGCCGTTGTCGAACACAACGCCCCGCCGGTCGTAAAGGGCAAAGGAAGTGCGATTTTCCTCCATGTGTGGCAAGCGAGGGGAGTGCCAACTGCCGGATGCACCGCCATGGCAAAGGAGGATCTCGCATGCCTGATTCAATGGCTGGAGCCTGTCAAAAATCCGTGTCTCATCCAAGCGCCCGTGGATGAACTGGAACGATTGCGCCTTGACACGTAAACCCGCAGGTAGGATCAAGCGAGTGGATAGCGAGTGCGATAGAAAGCTTTGCGCGATCTCCGAATCGCGACTGGTACGGTATAGTCTTGACCACCCATTCATTGAGTGCTACTATTTTCCGATAGGATTAAGCGAATGAATAATGAGCGCGATAGTTAGTTTTGATGAAGATCCCTTCCGAATCGCGATGATATAAAGGAGAAGATTATGAGCATAGAATACCCTCACCTCATCAATGAAATCGTTCAGAAACTTGATGCACGCCAACCATTGCCCCCGCTCGCACCGGAGATGGAATGGGATAGCGAGTTGACGAGACAAATTCAGGCAACGTCAACAGCGGATCTCTTTGACGGTCGGGCGCTCAAAGATTCATCCTTGGCAAATGCGGTAAAGTCTGCACTGTTGCTGTGGAATGACGCGTTGGACGACTCTCACGACATCTCGCAGGGTGTCCCCTCCAAGACGGGCAGTTATTGGCACGGCATCATGCACCGGCGCGAACCGGATTACAGCAATTCCAAGTACTGGTTTGCACGGGTGGGAAGCCATCCAATCTTCCCGGCGCTGCGTAAACGCGTTCTCGATATCCTCAAGGCTGGTCCAAGTCAATCGGCGCAACTTGCCCGCTATGCGGAGGTGATCGAGCATAACGACAACTGGAATGCCCCGCAATTTATTGACTGGTGCCAAGATGCCGCCGGGCATGCCGATGACGAGGTCGTCAAGTTCTTGCAAACCGTGCAGGTCGAGGAGATTAAACTCCTGCTGGACTACTCCTGCCGAAATGCGCTGGCATGAAAACGTGTGGATTATGCTAGGCTTGATTTCTAGACGCAATAAAAGGGTGTCGTCGCTATTGGATACGATGAAGCGAGTGGACAACGAGTCATCAACTGAGATCAACCGAGTGGATAACGAACGCGATTGAGCTCCCCATCCTGGCCGCGATTCAGACAGTTCCGCAAGCGCTTGGGACAGATAGTGTGAAAGGCGATCCGCACAGGGACAGGGCTATAAACGTCTTCGTCTCTAACCAGTTTTAGGGAGACCGAAATATGATTACGCAATACGCATTACGCAATAAAAACGTCACGTCTTTACTGTTAATTATTCTCTGCCTGTGCTGCGCTCTTACCACCTCCGTTCACTCCCAAGCCGTCCACATCCCTGACCCCAATCTCCGCGCCGCCGTTGCGGACACGTTGAATATCCCCGGTAACGTCCCAATCACCCAAGAGGATATGCGTCAACTCGGGCATCTGGAGGCATACTCTAGGGGAATCGTTGACCTGTCTGGGATTGAGGCTGCATCACATTTAAATCATATAGCCTTGGGGAAGAATCCGATTGTCAATCTATCTCCTTTAGCACACTTAACCGAGTTACGTGGGCTTGTCTTGCCCAGTTGCCAAGTCGCTGATCTTAGCCCCCTGTCGAGTCTGCCAAGCCTTGAAGAATTGAACCTCCGAGGAAATCCCATTTCCGACTTAACCCCTCTCGCTGGTTTGACCGCATTAAAGGGCCTTGATTTGAGCCATTGCTCAATTATAGATATTTCGCCGCTAGCAGGCCTAGTTAATCTCGAAACACTCCAGTTAAACGATAATCAGATAGTGGATGTTCGTCCACTATCAGCACTAACGTCGCTGAAGAAACTTGAAATACACCATAATCTTATAACAGACCACTCCCCGCTTGATTCGCTTTCGCTAGATATATTTCACTATGATCAGTTTAGCGGTCAAGCCCAACCCGTCAACATCCCCGACGCGAACCTGAGAGCCGCGATACGCAACGAACTTAGGCTGCCTGCGGCTGTCGTTATAACGCCGAATGTTATGACGCGCTTAAAACGCCTAATTGCTTTCAAAAGCGACATTATTAACCTGTCCGGACTCGAATTCGCGACCCAATTGGAGGTATTGAATCTTAGCGGCAATCCTATTAGCGATTTGCGCCCTTTAACAGGCTTGACTAATTTACGACACTTTGTTATACCGAATTGCCAAATCAGTGACATTAGCCCTCTTTCAGATCTGAGGCAACTCGTAGAGTTGAACCTCCGAGAAAATCCCATTTCCGATATAACCCCTCTTATCGAATTAATCACATTAAAATATATCGACTTGGGTCAGTGCTTAATTGGTGACTTCTCTCCACTGCTGAGTCTCGAAAATCTATATACCCTTCAGTTAAACGATAATCAGATTATGGATGTCCGTCTAATCTCGCAAATGACATCTCTGCGGAAACTTGAACTTGAGCGCAACCAAATCATTGACATTCGCCCACTTTCAACATTAACATCGCTCCGATACCTCGACCTCCAGCACAATCAAATCAGCGATGTTCGACCGCTTTCAACATTAACATCGCTCCAACATCTCGAACTCCAGCGCAATAAAATCATGGATGTTCGACCGCTTTCAACACTGACATCGCTCCGATACCTCAACCTCCGGCGCAATAAAATATCCGACCATACCCCGATTGATTCGCTTTCACTTGACACATTTTTGTATGACCAAGTTTGTGATATACCACCGCTGCCGCTTGAGCCGCGATTGCAGAACAGAAAATTCCCGTCCGTCGCGACCGCATTTAGCGGATACGGTTGGCCCCCGGTTGACAATCGCCCCGACTTGTCGGATGCCGAAAATATCGCACTCCACGATTTGTGGATTCATGGTGATGAATTTGGACTACGATTGAGTGACATCAACAACACAATTACTATCACTGGCGATCTTGACGAAGCAATACGCCGTCGCGATGAGTTGCGCACTCTAAATCCGAATCAAGTCATTCTCATGTCGTATTCCTATGCGGCTGCGCATGCCGACGAATTTCCCGAGAATAGCCCCTATTGGATTAGGAACGACGACGGTACTATTTTCCGCCCCTACGATCGCAATGGGGTTCCTAAACCGTATGCTTTAATAGATTTCACACACCCGGACATTCAGGACCGGATTGTCAATTGGGCAGTTGCGGTTTCGAACTGCGGCCTGTATGATGGTATTCACTTCGATAGCTGGAGCGAGGTGTGGCCTATCATCGTCGGCATTGATATTAACGGCGTACTCCACAAATTTCGACCACTCGAAGCCGAAGTGCGTGCTCGACTCAATATTGTGCAACGCATTCGCGCCCAAACGCGTCCGGACTTTCTGATAACGGGCAATACCAATCATAATATCATACCGCTAACTGGGTCTCACATGAGCGGCGGATATATGGAAATAGGCTGGCCTGAAGGTGGTATCGATGGCAACACGCTCACGCTTAAGAATGTCCTCACATGGCTTGAGTCAAATCTACGAGAACCTCGAATCAACGTTCTCGAGGGCAAGACATTACCCAACGAACCTCGTGACAGCCCCGCTAACCGTCGATGGGTGCGGACCCTCACTACTTTGAGCCTGACGCATTCTAATGGCTATGTGAGTCACAACAATCCCCACGATCAACGCAGGGATTGGCACGACTTTTGGGACGCCGACCTGGGGCGCCCGGTGGGGGAAAAGGGACAACTGTATCAAGAGACAGAAGGGCTTTATATTCGAGAGTTTACCAAAGGTTGGGCAGTGTTCAACCGCAGTGGCGAGGAGCAGGTGATCACGTTGCCGGAGGAGGCGCAGGGCGTGGCGAGCGGTCGGGTGGGGGCGGAGCACACGTTACCCAACCTTGACGGCGAAATGTATCTTCACATGAAACCTGAGAATCCCGCCGATGTCAACGGCGATGGTGCTGTGAATATACTGGATCTAGTGGCGGTAGCGCAGGCGCTTGGGAAAGATAGTTTGAAAGGGGATGTGAACGGGGACGGGGTGGTCAATGTGTTTGACCTTGTTTTCGTTGCCGGGGCAATCGGGGGTGGCGGAGCTGCGCCTTCGGCATATTCTCCAGAACTGTCGATTATTAGCGCTGCGGATGTCGAGAGATGGCTTGCGGGTGCACAGGGCTTAGGCGTCGGCGATGCGCATTTTCAACGCGGAATCCGCTTCCTTGAAGGTTTGCTTGCGGCGTTGACGCCGAAAGAGACGACGCTGTTGCCGAATTACCCGAACCCCTTCAATCCGGAGACGTGGATACCGTATCGTCTCGCGCGCGAGGCGGAGGTGGCGATTACGATTTATGACACGAAGGGGACACCGGTGCGCCGGTTGGCGCTCGGGAATCAGGCGGCGGGGTATTACGCGGAGCGTGGAAAAGCGGCGTATTGGGATGGGCGGAACGAGAGCGGGGAAGCGGTTGCGAGCGGGATTTATATTTATCAATTCCGGGCGGGGGATTATGCGGCGTCGCGTCGGATGGTAATTGTGAAGTAGAGAGGAGCAGTGATCAGTGACTAGTCGCCAGTGACCAGTTAAAACCCATCAACTGAGATCAACCGATCGAACAGGGAGGGCGATAGAGATCTTGATAGCGAAGGATCAAACGAACGATTAGATCAAGTGACTGAATAGGGAACGCGATAGAGATCTTAGTGCGATAGAGCTTCCATAAAAAATCCTGCTCGCTATCCACTCGGTCGATCTCACTTACCGTAGAGGATGATAGAGATTTCCTCGCCCCTACAATTCGGCATTTCTCGGCGAATTACAGACACGTCTCAGAGAAATGTTAACTGAACCTAGAAAAGGAGCTTACTATGAAACGTGTCGTAATACTGTTATCTTTTTTGCTTGCGTTTCAAATTAGCACGCACGCCCAGCTTGTTGACATTCCCGACTCCAACCTCCGCGCCGCCGTGCGTGACGCTCTCAATGGCGCGCCTATCACCCAAGCCACCATGCGCCGTTTAACCAAACTTGACGCCGTCGACCAGGGAATAGTTGACCTCACCGGCTTAGAACACGCAACCAATCTGACAGAATTGCACATATTTGGAAATCCACTTGCCGAACTAACACCGATAGCCAAATTAAAAAGATTGACCTATCTCGATATAGCTGCCTGTTCCATTTCAGACATATCGCCGCTATCAAAACTTGCTAGACTGACTCATCTCAACGCCAGATATAACCAGATAATCGATATTACCCCTTTGGCACACCTAAAACACCTAAAAAGACTATGGCTGAGTGAGAACCGCATCACTGATGTCGCCCCGTTGGCGGGATTGAACAGCCTTGAATTCCTAGAAATCCAAAACAATCAAATAACCGACCATAGCCCGCTCGACACGCTCTCACTCTCTCATTTTGTCTACGATCAATCGTGCGAGATGCCGCCGTTTCCGCTTTACCCTCGATTGGAAAATAGACAGTATCCGTCAATAATGTCTCGGTGGGGAGAAGCCCCCATTCTCAATCGTCCCGATCTGTCTGGCATGGAAAATCTAGCGTATCATGATTTGCGATGGAACACTAGGCCCTTTGGATTACAATTCTTCGAAACGCCGCACGGATTTACGATGACGGGCGACCTTAACAAAGCGATACAGGAGCGAGACACATTACAAGCGCTTAATCCCAATATGATTCATTTGGTGGACGTTGGTATGAGAGGCGCCCCGCTTGACTGGTTTCCAGAAGATTGGCCATACTGGATAAGGGACGAACAGGGCGATATCTTTCATGGGTTAATGGATTTCACCCACCCGCACATTCAGGATAGGATTGTTCAACAGGCGATCGCCGTATCCAAGTGTGGCTTGTATGACGGTATATTTTTCGATTTTTGGAGCGAGGCCTGGCCGGTTCTTGGGGGTTGGTATGGTGGAACCCCCATCTATTTTCGCACACTGGAAGACGAACTACGTGCGCGGCTTAACATTGTGGAGCGCATTCGTGCTAACACGCGCCCCAATTTCTTAATCATGGGTAATACGAACGACAGTATTATTCCTGACACAGGACCTTATATGAACGGTGGTTTCATGGAGACCGGAATGCCGGGATCAAGGGAAACGGCTGTTGAACTTGAGGAACAGCTTTCGAGAGTTGAAAACGCACTGTTGTGGTTAGAGTACAACCTGAAAGAACCACGAATAAACGGATTGGAAGGCGAAGCACTTCCTGACGAACCGTTAGACAGTCCAGCCAACCTTCGCTGGATGCGCGCCATCACGGCTTTAAGCCTCACGCATTCCGATGGGTATGTCCTTTTTACCGATAGTAGCACTTTTGATCACTACTGGTATGACTTCTGGGATGCAGACCTCGGGCGACCGGTGGACGAGAAGGGGCAACTGCATCAAGAGACAGAAGGGCTTTATATTCGCGAATACACCAACGGCTGGGCAGTGTATAACCACAGCGGAGAAGCACAAGTGATTACGTTGCCGGAGGAGGCACAGGGCGTGGCGAGCGGGCGGGTGGGGGCGGAGCACACGTTGCCCAACCTTGACGGCGAAATGTATCTTCGTATGAAACCTGAGAATCCGGCAGATGTCAACGGCGATGGTGCTGTGAATATCTTGGATTTGGTGGCGGTAGCACAGGCATTTGGAAGAGATGGTTTGGAGGCAGATGTTAATGGAGACGGGGTTGTTAATGTGTTTGACCTTGTTCAGGTTGCCGGGGCAATTGGGGGCGGTGGAGCCGCGCCTTCGGCGTCTTCCCTAGACCTGTCGATTATTAGCGCGGCGGATGTCGAGAAATGGCTTGCACTCGCACGGGGTTTAGGCATCGGCGATGCGAATTTTCAACGGGGAATCCGCTTCCTTGAAGGTTTGCTTGCGGCGTTGACGCCGAAAGAGACGATGCTGTTGCCGAATTACCCGAACCCCTTCAACCCGGAGACGTGGATACCGTATCGTCTGGCGCGAGAGGCGGAGGTGGCGATTACGATTTATGACACGAAGGGGACACCGGTGCGGCGGTTGGCGCTTGGGAATCAGGCAACGGGGTATTACGCAGAGCGTGGTAAGGCGGCGTATTGGGACGGACGGAACGAAAACGGGGAAGCAGTTGCGAGCGGGATTTATATTTATCAATTTCGGGCGGGGGATTATGTGGCAGCGCGACGCATGGTGATTGTGAAGTAGGATCAAGCGACTGAATAAGGAGCGCGATAGCAAATCCCTCAAATGACTGAATAGCGAACGCGGTAGTACATCTGCTCGCTATCCACTCGCTTGATGGTCAGTGACCAGTTAAAACCCGGCGGACGTGAATGGGGATGGCGTGGCCAACCTCTTCGCCCTCGCTTTCGTTGCTAACCAATTTTAGGTGGACTGAATAATGATTACGCAATAAAAACGTCACGTCTTTACTGTTAATTATTCTCTGTCTGTGCTGCGCTCTAGCCACCTTCGTTAACGCCCAAGCCGTCCATATCCATATCCCCGACCCAAACCTCCGCGCCGCGGTCAGCAGCGCTCTGAATCTGGACGCAGACGCACTAATTACACAAGAGGCATTGGCTCAAATAACTGGCCTCTATGTTTCTAATAGCGCGGGAGCCGTCGCAAACCTCACTGGCTTAGAACACGCGGTGAACTTAATGTGGCTTAGCATCTCCGGTCACGAATTATCCGACCTGACTCCGATAGCCAATTTAGATAAGCTAGAAAGGTTATTCATGTGGCACAATCCAATTTCTGATATCAATCCGTTGACAGACCTTACTAATCTGCAAGTTCTTAAAGCCGCTAATTGTAGTATTTCTGATATTTCCGCTCTACGCAACTTACCAAATCTTATTGAACTTAATCTCCAATCCAACAACATAACGGACATTCATCCACTAGCAAACTTAACACAACTCACGGCGCTTTATCTTGCATCCAACAACATTAGTGATGTCAAACCACTAGCACACTTGACTCACTTAACAACTTTAGAGATTCAGAACAATAAGATCGCCGACCATAGCCCGCTCGACGCCCTGCCGCTAGTCCATTTCGAATACGATCAGTCTTGCGAGATGCCTCCACTTCCGCTTGAGCCGAGATTGGAGAACAGAAGTTTTCCATCTGTTCTTGCCGCATGGGGTGGATTAGGGCGGAGTCCTGTTGTAAATCAGCCGTATTTATCAGCTATGGAGCATTTGGCACAACACGATCTATACTTTAGTGCCTTAATGTTCAGGCAGACGTTATTTAATACGGGGAATGGCTGGGAAATACGGGGCAATCTTGAAACAGCAGAACAGCTACGAGACGATTTTCTCGCACTTAATCCGAATATGGTTTTTCTAGTTGAAATCAGAATGAGGACCGAGTGGATTGAGGATTATCCCGAGGACTGGCCCCATTGGCTGCGAGACGCTGAAGGTAATATCCCCGCTCTAGAGTCAGGGTCACCAACCGCCTTAATCGATTTTACTCATTCCAATACGCAAGAAAGAATTATACAGCAGGCTATTGCCGTATCGAAGTGCGGTTTGTACGACGGAATTTTCTTCGACCATTGGACAGAGGATGGACCGTCTCTTGCCGACCATCAAATGCCAGAAGGGTATGTCGGAAATGAAGCCGAGCAACGCGCACGTGACATTATCCTAGAGCGCATCCGTGCCGAGACTCGAACTAATTTTCTTATAATGGGGAACACCAATGATCGCATCATCCCAAGGACAGCGCCTAACATCAACGGCGGGTATATGGAAGTTGGAATACCGGCATCGGGCACAGGCGAGAAACTTGAAGAAAAACTTGCTAGAGTTGAAAACTCATTGCTGTGGTTAGAGCAAAACCTGAGAGCACCGCGTATAAACGGCTTACAAGGGGAAATCATCCCTGTGGAAGCGCCAGACAGCCCGAATAACTTGCGCTGGATGCGCGCCGTTACAGCGCTGCACCTCACACACTCTAATGGGTACGTGCTATTCAAACTCGGCGACGGGCCTGACCACTACTGGTACGACTTCTGGGATGCGGATTTGGGGAGGCCGTTAGGAGAGAAGGCGCAACTGTATCAAGAGATAGACGGGCTTTATATCCGCGAGTTCACGAACGGCTGGGCGGTGTATAACCACAGTGACGAGCAACAAGTGGTGGAGTTCCCCGAGAAAACCCAAGGCGTCTCCAGCGGTTGGGTCGGCACCGCGCACGTTCTTCCCAATCTTGATGGCGAGATGTATTTGCGAGTGAAACCAGTGAATCCGGCAGATGTCAACGGCGATGGAGTGGCGAATATTTTGGATTTGGTGGCGGTAGCGCAGGCGCTTGGGAAAGATAGTTTGAAAGGGGATGTAAACGGGGACGGGGTGGTTAATGTGTTTGACCTTGTTTTCGTTGCCGGGGCAATCGGGGGCGGCGGAGCTGCACCTTCGGCATATTCCCTAGACCTGTCGATTATTAACGCCACGGATGTCGAGAGATGGCTAACAGACGCACAAGGTTTAGGCGTCGGCGATGCGAATTTTCAACGCGGAATTCGTTTCCTTGAAGGTTTGCTTGCGGCGTTGACGCCGAAAGAGACAACACTATTGCCGAATTACCCGAACCCCTTCAATCCGGAGACGTGGATACCGTACCATCTCGCGCGAGAGGCGGAGGTGGCGATTACGATTTATGACACAAAGGGGACGCAGGTACGGCGGTTGGCGCTCGGGAATCAGGAAGCGGGGTATTATGCTGAGCGCGGAAGGGCGGCGTATTGGGATGGCCGGAATGAGAGTGGGGAACCGATTGTGAGCGGAATTTATATTTACCAATTCCGGGCGGGTGATTATGCGGCGTCGCGGCGGATGGTAATTGTGAAATAGGAGAAGCAGTGGATCCCTATGGGAGTTCTATCGCAGTCGCTAATCGCTCCTTTGATCCTTCGCTATCCGCTCAGTTGCTGGGCAGTGACCAGTGGATCTCTACCGCACTCGCTAACCACTCGCTTGCTGGCTAGTGGTCAGTAAAAACCCGGCGGACGTGAACGAGGATGGGGTTGTCAATGTGTTTGATCTGGTGTTTGTGGCGAATTAATTCTGAATCACGGATTACGCGGATTGCACAGATTTCACGGATTAAAGGCGGACAGTCTTTTAATCCACGGAAGTTTAGAGATGCGAAAGCCCACGCACACGTATAATTGGGAAAACGGCGCCGGTTAAATCGAAGATTTCACACATAAGCCGAATTCAATCTGTGAAATCCGTTAATCCGTGAAAATCAGTGATTCAGACAATCGCACAAGTGTTCTGGACGGATATGCCTCAGGCGGACGTGACTGGGGATGGAATTGTGACTATGGTTGATTTCGTGTTTGTAGCGAACCAATTGCGAATCCAGACGCTTGATCGTCCTTCACTCCGCAGATGTGTGGCATACTTACGACTGCACGTTTGTAAGTCCCGCTGGGACGACATGTGACAGTTCGCTGTAGAATTGGGAAAATTCGGATGAAAACTTCGTTTCAAGAGAACGCTCAACAGTGGATTGAACGCTGGAAACGTGCATCGGTTGCATTAAAGGCTATCAAACGACACGAACTCCGCAATTACGATTATGCGAAAAACCAAGCCCTCATAGACGGGATGTTGCAATGGGCTTTTGAACATCGAACGGTGTGATTGGATAGTGGACCGGTCGAACAATAACGGCTATTCATGAAGATGAAGTCATCATTGAGTGACTCAGCGGAACAGTCTCGCACCAACATACGCTCATCGCAGCCGGTAGAGGAGACAAACAATGGCGATGATTGAAATCGGGTCAACCAAGCAACTCTTCTTCGATGATTTCCTGATCGAGAGTTTGACTAACGCTAAGCAGGGGATGAACCCTGCGGTAAAGGTGGATACCAACCCCATCATCCGACCGGAATGCCCGTGGGAAGGAAACTTCATGCGGCCCAACTCGGTGGTTTTTGACCCGGCCGAACAGATCTTCAAAATGTGGTACTCGTCCTCGACCACCACCGTACCCCTCAAAGACGGGAAGCCAGTTCCCGGCGGCGCGTCGGGCTTTCTCTGGGACACTCGGAACGAAGTCAGGTGTCTGGCGACCTCCGAGGATGGAATTCACTGGGAACGACCGTCGTTGGGGCTCGTCGAGTTCGAAGGCTCGACGGATAATAACATCCTCCCGGAGAAAGAGAATCTGCCGAAGGTACCCGGCTTCCTGGATCTGCGCGAGAGCGATCCCGCCAAGCGGTACAAAGCAATGATCATGATCGGCGACACGCAGACACGAGGGATGCAATACAATCTGTTCTATTCCCCGGATGCGCTCAACTGGATTCCTTACGAAGGTAACCCCGTTATTGACACCGGTCAGGAATTGGGACGTTGGGCGGGTCGTTTCCAAGGCTGGGATCCGATACGCGAGACATACTACGTCACCATGGAAGCCAGCCACCACTGGCGCGGACCTTACGGCAAACGGCTTGTCGGCAGGGCAGAAAGCCCGGACATGATACACTGGAGCGAGCCGGAGATCATCCTTGTGCCGGACGAGCACGATTTTCCCGACACCGAGTTCTATAGCATGCCGGTCATCCCCTACGAGGGAATCTACGTCGGACTGCTGTGGATTTTCCGAACCACCAATGTAACCCATCATCCGGAAGTTGTTTTCAGCCGGGACGGATTCCACTTTCAGCGGAACTACCGGGAACCCTTCATCCCGCGCGGCGGTTCGCTTTCGGACTTTGACTCGAGCAGCGTGTACGCGGAAACCATGATCGTTCACGGGGACCGGATCCTCACCTACTATATCGGCACCAACAGCCGGTCGCCCGAAATCGCGCTGGAGTTAGGCGACAAGTCCATGGAAGGGATTGGATTGGCAATCTCGCGCCTGGACGGATTTGTCTCTCTCGACAGCGGGAAGGGTTGGGTTACAAAGGATAGGTCAGAGGAGGAACTACAGCACATCTATACCGAGCGGCAGGTTTTCGGTGAGCCGGAGTCCTTTGGTCAGATGACGACCCGCCCGTTCGGGTTCTCCGGTTCTCGTCTGCACCTGAACACAAGCATGGCGCCGATCGCCGCCGGACCGGGGCTCGGCGAGGTTCGAGTTGAGGTTTTAAGGGCTAACCACAAGAAATTGCCAGGATTTAGCTTTAGCGACGCCGACCCGATCACGCAATCCGGCACTTCCCAAGTTGTGTCGTGGAATGGCAGTTCCGACGTGAGCGCGCTGGCTAATCAACCGATAAAGTTGCGTTTCTACTTCAAGAATGCCAAGCTCTATTCTTTTCAATTCAAGTAATATAATTGATATTGACGGGTTCTGTTGATATTTCATCGTCACGACAATATTGAGGGAGACATAAATAGGTGTGCTCCATATAATCAAATTGGGTAGAGCAACCAAGTTTGTATAGAGTAGGGGCGGGGCAACCCCGCCCCTACGATTGAGACAGAGTCTGCGTTCAATGGAATTGCGGCATACATAGGCAGCCATAGGGGTTGGGTTTCCCAACCCATTGGGCGAGGATGGATCTCTATCGCGTTCGTTATTCACTCACTTGATCCTCGCCCCTACGATTACAGATAATTCGTAGGTTGGGTTGAACTGCGACAACCAAATAAACCACCTCTGTTTGCCATCTGGTTCCGATGTTTGATTACGCCAAGAAACCAGAAGACTAGTGAAACGCAACGAAGAACACGAGTTTTGAAACATGGGTGTTGGGTCTCACTCACCCCAACCGCAAGACGAAGTTTTTTGAGTCGAATTCTCTTTTGGCGTTGACATTTGTCCGTGCATTGCCATTCAGCCCAGCCTTCAAGTCTTCGTCTGCATAGTCAATGGACTTCCATTGCATAGAAATGGTATAATTACAAACCGAACTGAGTAAGTGGTTTATTTTCCAAAAAATATGGTTAGTGTTGGGTGCTGGTGCGGTTAGAAAGGGATCTCTATGGGATTTCTATCGCACTCACTATCCGTTCGCTTGATCCTACCGGCGTGGTGGAACAATTTTCTGTGCCAGTCTCGTAAGCATTAAATTCTTAGCGAATATACCAGTAAGTCCGCAACTAACTCAATCTCAATCGAGGAGGCTATACCATGAATATTCGAAGCGTACGCTCATGCCGACAGTTTGTCCCGGTTGTTTGTATACTCGCCGTCGTGACTTGCACTGCCTTCGTCTACGCAGACTCAATCAAACCAGCGTATGAATACCAAGCGATAAAGAGACTTCACAAGAAGATGCTCGAAGGCAGCGGATCGAGCGACTTAAACGCGCTTATAGACAAAGCGGCGGCATTTGTCAATGAGCATCCCGGGTATAAAAGGGCAGCACGAATCCATTATATCCTAGGCAATGCGCTGAGCCGCGCAGATCGCCCCGAGGAGGCACTCCAGACGTATCAACGCCTCACAAAGGATTACCCGGATGGTTCGTTCCCGGGGGACGCATGGCTGGAGATGGGATTGGCTTACGACAAGTTGGGGCGGCATGACGAGGCGGACATCGCCTATCAACAACTTGTCGATCACCCCGAATACGGCTCTCGTTCCTTCGCGAAGACCGCCAAGAGGATATTGGCTTTGGATAAGGAGTCGCGCAACGGCGAAATTCCGTCAAATAGATTCCAAATGGGCGCCCCGGACGAACTGCTCGGAAAACAGGCAATCGACTTCCAAGTCAAGGATGTGAATGGAGAGGACCTTTCGTTGGAAAAATACCGCGGCAAAATCGTGTTGCTCGATTTCTGGGCGGTATGGTGCGGTCCTTGCCGCGCGCAGACGCCATATCTGAAACGGGCGTACGAGGAATTTAAGAACCGGGATTTTGAAATAATCGGCATCAGTCTCGATCGCGAAAAATCCAAGTTACTGGCATACATTGAGGAGCAGGATATCACTTGGCCTCAGTTTTTCGATGAGACAGGTGAACATTCCATTGCTCAGATGTATAAAGTTACGGTGATTCCACAGCTTTTCCTCATCGATCAAGAAGGCGTGATTCGCAAAACAAGGATTCTCAATGTGCCAATTGAATCAGAGATTGCAGTATTGATTCAAGAACGTGATGCAAAGTTGAGGGCGGCAGACAACCCCGAGAAGTGACAATTCTTGTATTGATTCATAAACGGCGTCACATATGAACATTCTTGGTATTGACACCTCGTGCGACGAAACTGCCGCCGCAGTCGTCGTCGACGGCAGGGAGATTCTATCCAACATCATCTCTTCGCAAATCGATTTGCACCGGAAGTACGGCGGGATTGTGCCTGAACTGGCGTCTCGGAAGCATGTCGAGTCGATTAACTATATCGTAGACCAAGCGATGATGGAGGCGGGAACTACGTTTGACAATCTCGGGGCTATTGCGGTGACGAATCGCCCCGGACTAATCGGCGCGCTCCTCGTAGGCGTTGCCGCGGCGAAATCTCTAGCCTACGCGCATGACCTTCCATTGCTCGGTATCAATCACATCGAAGGGCACATCTACGCGAACTTCATGGTGCACGAGGAACTCCCCTTTCCGCACGTCTGTCTGACGGTCTCCGGGGGACACACACTGCTGGTCGAGGTGCAAGCGGGATGGCGTTATGAAGTTCTCGGCGGTACGCTGGACGATGCCGCCGGAGAGGCGTACGACAAGGTGGCGCAATATCTCGGTCTCGGTTTCCCCGGCGGGAAGGTAATCGACGACTTGGCAAAGCGAGGCGATCCGTCGGCGATTGAGTTTCCCCGCCCGATGATTGAGAGCGGCGATTATCAGTTTAGTTTCAGCGGAATAAAAACCGCCGTCAGATATTTCGTGGAAAAGGCGAAGTCTTCCGGGGAGATGCCTCCTATCGAAGATATCGCGGCTAGTTTTCAATCCGCTGTGGTGGACGTGCTAGTGCGAAAGACCATCCGCGCCGCAGAAGAGAAAGACGCAAAAGCCATCACGCTGACCGGCGGCGTCGCCGCGAACAGCCAACTCCGCGCCTCAATGTCCGAAGCGGCAAATTACCTTGGGGCAAAGGTCTACTATCCGCCAATCAACCTATGCACCGACAATGGCGCAATGATCGCCGGCGTCGCGTATCACCAGTTTCAAGCGGGACAGAGGGATGCGCTTGACCTTAATGCTTCCGCTGCCGGACCGATTGCAGAACCGCAGCATCAGATTGCGTCGTAGGTCGGTTTGTCATTCTCTCAACCTTTGCATGTTTATTCGTCCAGTAAGTCAGGCTCCTAGCCCGACCTACCGGATTGGGTAGTAATTTGGATCGCCAATATTTGTGAACTCGTTTTCTCCGCAGTTGCTCAAACAAGCCGTTGAACTTTTGAAAGATGGCGGCGTTGTCGCCTTTCCAACCGATACCGTATACGGCGTAGGAGTCGATCCGCTCCAACCGCAAGCGGTGCGCAAGTTGTATCGGATAAAGGGACGACCGGATAATAAACCGATTGCCATTCTCGTCGGATCGATTGAAGATGTCGAGCGGGTCGCTCAATCTCCTTCAAAGACCTTTTCTCGACTTGTTGACCGGTTTTGGCCCGGAGGGTTGACACTCATCCTTGAGGCGCGAGATCTACCGCCGGAAATCACCGCCGCCGGAAGTACCGTGGGCGTTCGCATGCCAAATCATCCGTTGACCTTGGAACTCCTGCGGGAGTTTGGTGGTCCAATCGCAACCACCAGTGCGAACAGATCCGGAGAGGATCCGGCAATCTCTGCCAGTGAAGTAGACGCACAACTTGGGGATCGCGTCAGCCTGATAGTCGACGGCGGAGACACTATCACAAAAGTCGCTTCGACGGTGCTTGATCTCTCGGCGTCACCCCCACGAATTCTTCGTCACGGGGGCATTTCCGAGCAGATGTTGATGGAATGTCTTGAAGATTAAGTGCTATCTGCAGAAGGGCTATTGTCCAACCGGGCGCTGCGGCGCAGGTACAAGAAATCTTGATGTTTTGGGTGTGCCGACATTGACGTGGGACACCCACCAGTGCGAACGCCGTACTCAACGGGTTGGGGAACCCAACCCCTACGATTTGCAATGTGTGTCCAATCACAGGAGTTTGGTTCCGTAGAGGCGGGGTTACCCCGCCCGTGTTGCGATGACATGGCAACAGAACCTCGTGCTGGGCGGAAAGTTGAAATCTGGCGGTGGGTGGACGGTTAAAGCAAAGTAGGGAGCAGCGATAAATATCTATCAGGATTTATCGTCGCCCTCCTTTTCTACTTAACTGATACCTCGTAGTAATACCATTTCTATATATCAGCAGTGCATTAATAACGTCAATCAAGTCTGTCCAAAGCGGGGCAAGATGCCCCGCCTACATGGTTTGGTGTGAAGGGAAACAGTTGTCATAATAGTACATGGAAAGCACTATATGCACTGTTATTCAAGCGAAATGGTATAACACCAAAAGCCGATGGAGGAGATGGGAGCGGCATTCAAGACGACGCATGAGGTTGTCGGCGGGTAGTCGGAGAGATGCATGGACACTTGTGGAAAAACCGGTTTGGCGTATCACCCCGATTATGTCAACCATGACACGGGACCGGGGCACCCCGAACGTCCGGATCGCATAAGAGCCGGGATTCAGGCGATTCAGGAATCAGACTATTGGGAAGAACTTCATCACATCGAACCAACCCATGCCGCCGTAGAGCAGATCCGATACGCGCACGCCAGCGACTACATCGACCATGTACGGCGATGCTGTGAACAGGAAATCAACCTTGATTACGACACTCCCGTTGTACGGGAATCGTTCGACATTGCCCGACGCTCAACGGGCGGGTTATTGAGAGCGGCTGACGCGGTGATGGCGGGAACGGTTCGTAACGCTTTCGCACTTGTTCGTCCTCCCGGACACCATGCGACGCCAAGCAGGAGTATGGGATTCTGCCTGTTCAACAATGTGGCAATTGCGGCTCGCTACCTGCAGCGCGAGCACGGTATCCGCAAAGCAGCGATTGTTGATTGGGACGTGCACCACGGCAACGGCACGCAGGATATTTTCTATGCCGACCCGTCGGTCTTCTTCTTCTCTATTCACCAATCACCGTTGTATCCCGGCACCGGTGCAGCCAACCAGACAGGCTCCGGGGACGCGGTCGGCACAACGCTCAACGCGCCGGTGCCGGCGAGGAGCGATATTTCTACTTATATGGAAATTTTCGAGAAGGTGCTCACTCCGGCGTTGCTGAACTTCTCGCCGGATTTCATACTCATCTCGGCCGGATTTGATGCCCACCGGTTGGATCCGCTCGCCACCATCCATCTGACCGGCGAAGGATTCGCAACTCTTACTTCAATCGTGCTTGACGTTGCGGCGGAAACAGCCGAGGGAAAAGTTGTCTCGGCATTGGAGGGTGGTTACAGTCTGAAGGGGTTGTCGGAGTCGATTGTCGCGCACGTGGAACAACTCGTAAAGGGATCGGGTCTTCAGGGTTGAATGTGGGAATGAAACTTGTTACACGAACCCGCGTCTGCCCTATAGGTCGAAGCTGATTGCAATGATAGCCGATAGGGTTCTGAATGCTTCGAAATATGTGTCCTTGACAAACCTACTTGACATTTCCAATTACGGAGTGGTTTTAGCCGAGATTTGGACACATAACGGGTTGTATTAGCGCAGCTTATTTCACGTAGTTTGTCGAAGCGAGTTTCGCGGGCGATAGGAGGTCGCGATTCGGAGATCGCTCCTACAATCTTTTGGATGCTTTACCGCGCAAGTCCTAAATTAATTTCGTTTCCACACTTAACTCTGAAGAGCCAAGAGATCAAAACCCAACCGGTAGACGGGGCGTCTTGCCTCGCAGCTGAGGCCAAACGGATTGAATAGCGATTCATGGGGTAGGGTCATGGTGGGCACTGCCCACCGTTACTCTGCAACCTCTAATTTTTTCCTGCCCACATGAATCGCCACGATTCCTAAGGTCTTTCGATAATATCGAACATCCTCCAACCCGCATGAACGCATAACGCTCGCCAATTCCTCGCAATCGGGAAAATCCATCACGGATTTCGGAAGATAGCCGTAGGCATCGTCTCTGTTCTTTGAGACCAGATTCCCGATGAAGGGCAGAACCTTCGTAAAGTAAAAGTAATAGAATCCGCGAAACAGCCGATCATTCGGTTGTGTGAACTCCAAAATCGCGATACACCCGCCGCTGACGGCCACCCGCGCCATCTCTCGGATACCGCCTTCAAGGTCGGCGACGTTGCGAATGCCGAACCCGACCGACACCACATCAAATGTGTTCTCCGCAAAGGGGAGTGCAAGCGTATCCGCCTCAATTGGGATAAATACGTCCGGGCGTTTTTGTTTCTCAACCTTTTGTTTGCCAACCGCCAACATTTCAAAACAGAAATCCGCTCCAATTACCGTCGCGTTCGGCCCCATTTCATTAGCATAAGCGAGGGCGAGTTCGCCCGTGCCGGTGCAGACATCAAGCACCTTGCTCTCCGGTGCGCCGCCGCTTACACGAGCGGTAAACTTCCGCCATGAACGATCGAACCGGAGACTCAGGAGCGAATTGAGGAAGTCGTATTGCCGCGCTATGGAAGAGAAAATCTTGTGGACGTAGGTTGCCTTGTTCATCGTGCTACAGTGGTTATTAACGCAGTTGCCCTATATTTGCAATGCGGGCAAGATGCCCCGCCTACGGAATTGGATTGCGGGGTCACGGCTGGTACCGACAATTTCAGGAAGGTATAAATGAGAAACACAATACGCAATTTTATTCAAAAGTAATGATTAACTACGCAACTCGCCTCCCAATTCTGCACCTAACCTTTTGACGATTTTCTCATGAACGCGATCTACTTGTTCATCGGTAAGGGTTTCCGTCGAGGACGAGTATTCGATGGCATAGGCGAGGCTTTTCTTGCCATCCGGCACTTGATCTCCGATGTAGAGATCGAACAGACGCACGGATTTGACCAAAGTGCCCCCGGCAGAGCGGATGAGTTCAACGGGACTACTTGCGGGAAGATCGGCGTCTACCACGATGGCAAGGTCCCGATTGACGCTGGGATAGATTGAAATCGGTTCAACCCGGCGAGTTAAATCCGCAACATCTGCCAAGACCTCAAAGTCTAACTCGAACAGGTATGCCTTGTACCCAAGATCATAGCTCTCAAGCACCTCCGGGTGAACTTCTCCAAAAATACCGAGAGATTTCCCATTCGCAGAGACGGCTGCGTTTCGACCGGGATGGAAGACAGGATGCCGTGTGGTAGCGATGGCGTACTCGGATATACCGCACACGTGGAGCAAACCTTCGACGATTCCCTTGATGTCGAAGAAATCCGCCGCCCGGTATGGGTCGCCATGAACGCCAGCCCCAACGTTCCCCGCGATGACACCTGACACACGTTCAGGCTCGTTAGGCAATTCGGAGTCTCCGCTAGGCACGAACACTCTTGACATCTCGAAAAGTTGGATGTTTTCAACGCGATAATTTCGATTTCGCTGTGCATTCTCAAGCAGACTGGGAATGAGCGTTGTTCGCATGATCGACATGTCTTCGCTCAGAGGATTGCGGATTTCGAGCGCATCCCTCGCGCGATCGGATGTCTCAAGTCGTATGCGATCTAGACTCTGCGCGTCGTAGAAGGAGTAGTTGATAGCTTCCATCATCTCCGACGCAACAAGGTAGTCCCTCACTCGTTCTCGCAACTCCGATTTTGCTGTCGACGGAGCGGTAGGAATATCTCCCGTGGGCATCGTTGTTGGAATTCTGTCGTAGCCGTACACGCGTGCGATTTCCTCGATTAGGTCAATCTCGCGACTGACATCCGGTCGAAACGTCGGAACCGTGACTTCAAATGTGGGCGACACGTTGAATCCGAGACGGGTTAGAATCTCCATCATTTCGGCAGAGGAGATCTCAGTTCCAAGCACGAAGTTCACACGCTCCGGTCTCAGCGTTACTTGCACCGGGCCCTGTTTCCCCGGATAAACATCAACGATTCCCCTAGCGATTTCTCCCCCAGCCAGTTCCGCGATTAGCTGAGCCGCACGATTAATTGCCGGTATGACCCCCTCCGGATCCGCGCCGCGCTCGAATCGGTGCGAGGCTTCGGTGTGCATACCCAGCGCTTTTGAGGTTTTTCGAATGCTTGGCGGATGGAAGTACGCGCTCTCAAGCAACACATCGACCGTTTGGTCGGAAATCTCGGAATCAAATCCTCCCATAACTCCCGCCAGCGCGACCGGTTTTTCGGCATCGGCGATGACCAGCATATCCGATGTGAGATTTCGTTCCGTTTTGTCAATCGTTGTGAGGGTTTCATCTGACGCCGCCCGTCTTACAACAATCCGGTTTTCAGCCAGTTTATGATAGTCGAAGGCGTGGAGAGGGTGACCGCATTCCATCAGGACAAAATTGGTAATATCAACGACATTATTGACCGCCGCAACACCGATCGAATTGAGCCTTTGCTGCAGCCATTTCGGTGACGGCGCAACCGTGACACCTCGCACAACCCGAGCCGCGTACCGCGGGCATAACTCCGGTGAGTCAATCGCAACGCTCGTCAGTTCTTGGACATCCGCAATATCCTCTTTCAAGTTTGCTGACGGCGGCTTTACAGGGTTGCCGGTTTCCGCCCCGATTTCCCGTGCGATGCCAATCATGCTGAGACAATCCGGACGGTTTGGCGTAATCTCAAGTTCCAAAACAGCGTCGTCCAGCCCCAACGCCGCGGCTAATGGCGCGCCGATAGGAGAATCGTCAGGGAGTTCCATCAAACCGGACGCGTCTTCGCCGATTCCGAGTTCCGTTTCCGAGCAGAGCATTCCGCGCGATTCTTCGGCGCGGATTTTCGCCGCTTCTATCTTCAAGCCGGTAGCCAACGTAGCACCAACTAGCGCGGCGGGGGCGACCAGCCCTTCGCGGGCGTTCGGAGCGCCGCACACAATCTGCACGTCCGCACTCTTTCCCACATCAACATCGCAAAGGACGAGTTTGTTTGCGTTCGGGTGGTTTCTAACAGCGTTTATTCTGCCTACGACCACGCCGTCCAACCCCTCTCCGAGTTGTTTGATGGATTCGGTCTCAACCCCTAGCATCAACAATCGATCCGCCAATGTCTCGGGAGAGAGGTCAAAGTCAATGTATTCTTTAAGCCAGTTTATCGATACATTCATGAGTGAAGTTTCTCCGCCGTTGATTGTTCTTCATAATTGAATCTTTTCTTCCATCATTAAGGTGACCGTCAAATCGTTGATGTTCCCACCTCTCTGCCGCTTTCAAACGCTGGTGGAATCCCTATCGCGCCCAACATTCATTCGCTTGATTCTTCCTTTCGAAAGGTTGTGCGGCTAGAGCTTTAGAACTGCCGCAGGAACCGTAAATCGTTCTCATAGAGCGCGCGTATGTCCGGAATCCCGTAGCGTATGCTCGCGATCCGTTCGACTCCCATCCCGAAGGCAAAGCCGGTGACCTCGTCCGGATTGTAGTTGGCATATTCGAAGACGTTCGGATCGATGGCTCCCGCGCCAAGAATCTCAAGCCACCCGCTTCCGGAACATGTACGGCAGCCGCTGCCGCTGCACACCGTGCAGGAGATATCGACCTCGGCGCTCGGCTCTGTAAAAGGAAAGAAGTGCGGACGAAACCGCATATCGGTTTGATCGCCGAACATCTGGCGCGCGAATGAATGAAGAACGCCTTTCAACTCACTGAACGTGACATGATAATCGACCAGCAATCCTTCGACCTGATGGAAGGTCGGTGTATGCGACACATCGTAGTCGTGTCGATAGGCTTTCCCCGGTACGATGATCCGCACCGGCGGTGCATGTTTCTCCATAAAACGCACTTGAACGGGAGAGGTGTGTGTGCGCAAGAGTACCTCATCCGTGATGTAAAGCGTGTCCTGAAGATCGCGGGCGGGGTGATCTGCAGGCGTGTTCAGCGCGTCAAAGTTGTAATATTCGTGTTCGATTTCCGGTCCGTCAGCAATATGGAATCCCATCCCTCGGAAAATCTGCTGGATCCGGTTGAGAGTTTGCGTGATGGGGTGCTTTTTACCCAACTGCGGGCGTCTGCCCGGCAAAGTGATGTCGATCGCCTCGGCCGCAAGCTGGCTCTCGCGTTCCTGTCGAGCGAATTTTTCGCCGACGTCCTCAAAAGCCCTCGCTAGATTCTGCCTGACCTCATTTGCCAGTTTCCCAATGATCGGACGCTCCGCCGCGGACAGTTTTCCCATTCCCCGCATTACGGTGGATAACAGCCCCTTCCGACCGAAGTACTTAATCCGAAGTTCCTCAAGGTCGGCTGAATTCGCCACCTCTTGAAGTTCGGAAAGCGCTTCAGCCTCAATTTTCTTCAGTTCTTCTTGCATGTTTATCTCCCGTGGCAACGCAATAAAAAACGCCTATCACTCCAGTCCCTAGGGACGAAAGCAATAGGCGTCAACTTCCGCGGTACCACCCTAATTAACAGATTTCGAAATCTGTTCACTTTATTGATTAGTCAATAACGGTGACTTTCCGGCGCGAGCCTACTTTGCCAACTGGGCGTTCAACTCGGCGGCTCCGGGATGAAATTCGGCGATTGGTCTCGAAAACGCGCTTTCAGCCGACGACGCATTCTCTCTTTTCGAGACATTCCTACCGCTTACTGTGTCCCCTCAAAGCCTTTAGCGAGATTTCTTCGATAGTTCCGAGCACTATCCTTTCGCCAGTTCCACAATCCGACCGAATCCCTTCTCATCGCGAACGGCAAGGTCCGCCAATACTTTTCGGTTCAGATTGATTCCAGCCTTTTTCAATCCGTTCATCAGACGACTGTACGAGGTTCCATGCGCTCTGGCGGCGGCGTTGATTCGCGCGATCCAGAGCTGTCTGAACTCTCGCTTACGAGCGCGTCGATGGGCATAGGCATAATTCCAGCCCTTTTCAACCGCCTCGACGGCAGATCGCCTCAAGTTGTTGCGTCCACCGCGATAACCCTTTGAAAGTTTCATGATTCTCTTACGGCTTTTTCGGCGGACACTTCCGGTTTTGACTCTTGGCATCCTTAACTCCTCAACAGAAAAAATTGTACCTCAGTTCTGAATTAAACGATTAAGCTTTTTTACATTTGTAGGATCGGCAAGGGTACTTTGTCTCAACCGGCGTTTACGTTTCGTCGTCTTGGTCAAAAACAGATGACCGGAATTGGCGCGATACCGACGAATTTTCCCCGTGCCGGTTACTTTCAAACGTTTCGCTGCCCCTTTGTGTGTTTTTATTTTTGGCATTAGGTTTATCCTCAATTAGGCTACGACTGCTAAGATGATTTTTGCGATGACTTTGGTGTAAGAATCATAATCATGACTCGCGTTTCCATCCGAGGCGCTTGTTCAACCTCTGCAAGTTCGGCAACGTCCTCCGCAAGCCGGTCTAGCATCACTTTGCCGAGATTCGTATGCAACATCTCACGTCCCTTGAATCGCACCTCGGCTTTGACTTTCCAACCGTGCGACAAGAACTCCTCGGCGTGCCGCTTCTTGAATTGATAGTCATGCTCCGCCGTATCAGATCGGAACTGGATTGTCTTCAAGACAACCTTGGCTTGTTTCTTCTTCGCTTCTTTCGCCCGTTTGCTCTTCTCATACTGGAACTTGCCGTAATCCATAATCCGGCAAACAGGCGGGTCCGCGTTGGGTGACACTTCTACCAAATCCAGCCCTACCGCTTCGGCACGTTCTACGCCTTCTCTGGCCGAAATGACGCCGAGTTGCTGGTTGTCTTCATCGATTACGAAGACTTCCTTTGCCCGTATCTGGCGGTTAACTCTGTTTTGCGGTTGCCCCTTTTTCGGGAGCCGTCTGCCTCTATGTTGTATTTTTCACACCTCCACGTGCGTGACGGTTTTTATACGACAAAGAAGATAGTATATGGCATTGAAAAACCATCTAGCGATCAGGATGCAGCACTCGGAGATTACTCCTGCATCCTACGGTGAATTTGGAAATCCAACCATCTCGGTCAAGTGCGGGGACCGTAGATTGCGGTGTATTCTAGCATATTCGTATGGTGGATGCAAGCCAAAATCCCCCGTGAATACTTAAGTAGACCTGTTACCGAGGATGATTTCAAGCCTTTGAATGCCAAAAGGCGGCAACCATTGCCGTCATCGGAATCGCCAAGACGAGACCAAGCGTCCCAGCCAACAGCCGCACAATCTCGGCGGCGACGACACCTACACTCAATAGCTCGACCGGCGGGGATTGGAACAGATCCACGTTGGGTGCGGACACCGCCAGAACTAACAGTAACCGCGCTCCGAGGTAGGCAAACACCAACGTATTCACCATTGTTCCGAGGATGTCGGTTCCGACGTTCATCCCGGATGCGATTAATCGCCATGTGGGCATGTTCGGGTTCGCCCGACGAATCTCCTCCATCGAGGAGGACACTTCGATCGCGCCGTCCACGGCGACGCCCAGCACGCCCATCAACATGCCCGCCACCAACAACTGGCTGAAGTCGAAGGGCGGCGTTCGCATGGCTTCGACGATGTCTGCAGACATGGCGTTTTCCAGACCGGAAAAGCGAAGGTACTTCTGCGCGAACATGACAATCATGCCCGATACGAGGATTCCACCCATTGTTCCCAGAACGGCGGAAAACGTCTTGCGGCTTGGTCCGATTACAAATACAAGCGACACAAATGCAACCATGCCCGAAGTCAACGTGACGACGAATACAGCATGCGTCCCGCCCACGATTAAGGGGAGCATGAAGAAATAGATAATGATCCCTGAAATAATCATGGCGCAGGCGGTACGTACCCCTTCCATCCGTCCGACGACAATGATCAGTAGAAACATCAGTCCCAGCATCAACACCAAGAAGCCGTCGCGCCCATACTCTTGGAGGATATTCACCAAGCTGATCTGATCGGGCGTGCCGCCAACACGGCAGAGCACGACATCGCCCGGCGTAGCAGGAATGCTCAGCAGGGGCATGTTGTGATTCACAATGTTTCGCAGCACGAGCCTCTGCCCCTTATAAAGTCCCGACAACATCTCAATCTCAAGTATATGATGTTCCGTATTCGCCTCGTAGAGGGTCAAGCTGCCTCCAACCCTCCTTGCGGCATACGTTTGTTCTCTGTCCTTGTCGGTTATCAACCACCGGCTATCCTTCCACTCTTTGATTTCGACATCCACATTCTGTGAGAGCGGGACTCCGTTGAATTCAAATTCGACTCGCAAATCTTCGGGAATCGCCCGATTATCCAGATCTTCCGAGTAATCCGATTCCGACTCAAACAGAAACTTTGCGTTGGATTCAAGCAGGCTCAAGACCCTCCCCTTTGCATACTCGGACTTGGAAACGACGTTCCCATTCTCGTCGCGTTGTTCGGTGATTGTTGCGGATGTGTTGTTCAATCTGTGATAAATCAAGACGGTGCCGACGAGCACGACAATCATCGCGCCCGAGACAGCGAATCGTCCTTTACCGCTTGGTTTATCGATTTGTAAGAGTTCCTGAAGTTCTTCGGCAGTCGGCGCGTCTTCATGAATCTCGGTCAACTCCACCTTCCTGTATTTCGTCAGAATTCCGGCAATGGCAGCGGCGATTGGAACCGTCAATACGAGACCGATTGTTCCCACGATAGCCTGTATTATCGCAACCGATGTTGCTTCGTCATTGGCTAACCTGAGGAAGGGGTAAAGCACGCCGACCTCGGGAAATTCGATGGTGGGCAGCAACATGGTGATGAGGTGGGCGCCAAGGTAGGCAAATATCAGTGTGTCCGCCATGGTACCCATGATATCTCTACCCACATTCAGTCCGGCACGAATGGCTTGGCGAACCGTGATGTTCGGGTTGACCTGCTTTACTTCATGCACCGACGAGGAGATGGACATTCCGACATCCATCATCGCGCCAACGGCGCCAAGGATGATGCCCGCGGACAGTATCCCCGCGAAATTCCAGCCGTGCGAACTTTCCGTCCGCCAGAGCGCTATGCCGAGTTCCAAAAAGCCGAATTCCTCCGCAAGACCGGTCAAGACCATGGCTTGTTGACTGATAAGGGAAAGAATCCCGACTGCAGCCAAACCCCCTAGCGTTCCCAGGACACCGGAGATTACCTTGAAGCTGAATCCGGTAATGGTCACAAAGGTGACTATGGTCAGGAATGCGGCTATGCCCAAAGCGACAGTTATCGGATTAAATCCGCGCACCATCAGAGGAACAAGGATGTAAAGCACGCTCAAGCCGGTGAAAAACAGCGTCAAGATCGCTCGTACCCCTTTCATTCCCGCAACGAGGATAATCAAAGTCCCCAGCAGCCAGGCTAGATACAGGAGAAAGGGAGTGCGAAAGTACGCGCCCATGTGAACTTCATTGATTGTGGTTTGGTTCTGATGCCTGAGAGGGATTTCGAGAAACAGCACGTCGTTTTTCTTGATTGTGCGGTCACTGAACTTGCGGCCTATCCAGATGTTGTCTACATCTACTGTTTCTCCACGGAATTGTCCGGAGAGGATGCGAAAAGTAAGAATCTGGTCGACGTTCTCACTCGTGTCCACATTGACCACACGCCCGAGGCAGATCAATTTCCTTAATGCGCCGTGGTGCACCACCTCGGCGAAGCGATACAATTTTATATGCAGCAATACAACAATCACTGCCAGCGCGAGAACGCCAATGATTTTCAAGTTCTTCTCATTCATTCAGGTGTTTCCTCTTCCGCCATCTTCTCAAGAAATCAACTATACTGCACTCCATTCGCACCATTTGGAACACCGCGATTGCACCGCTCGGTGCGGCGTCCAAGCGCATCTACAAAGCGCGATGCGTGTGTGTGCGGGATCGTAACTCCTGCCGTACGACAGACTAACCCATTGTCGCAAGTTTAATGCCTTTGACGCCGGATTATAATTCAATCTTAGCAAACCTCCCCGACTATCGTCAATAAAATGCGCCTTCGTACTTGTCTCTGTAGGAGCGATCTCTAGGTCGCGATTCCCCACTAAAACGAAAAAAACGAAAAATTATCCACAAATAGTTGACAAACTTCGCAAAACTCTGTATAGTACTAGTTATTTGGTGGATGATTTTTAATGACATACAATATCTAGATTATTGGCGCGTTATGCGTGCGAAACCGTCGTAAACCGCGTAATTTAGCGTGTCAGTATACAGTATGTGATCTGTGATTGAATACAATATATACTAGCATCATCTCTCGGTATTTTCCGGTTTTCACCGTCCTTCCGTGTGCATCATTTTTAAGAGATTTCAGATGACAAAAATCCCGTTCTTATGTTGCGTTTTGTGTTTTTGCTTACAATTGGCTCTCCCTCACCCGGTTCCGGCACAATCGACTACGGCACAACAAACGGAAAATTCCGCGGAGTCGACTCAAGCTCTCGACACCTCCAAAGAGAAATCGACGGACGAATCGCAAACGGATTCTCAACCTCCAGAGATTGCCCGCGGCGTAGGCGTTAATCAACAGGTAGTGCAGATTGGCGGCAATTATCACCTTAGTCCCAAGGAGGCAGTCGAGAGTTTGGTTGTGATTGGCGGCAACTTGACTCTTCGAGGCAAGGTCAGTAACGACGTGCTGGTTTTAAAAGGTGACGTTGAGGTGCAAGAGGGGGCGGTGGTTCTCGGCAGCGTGACCACGGTATTAGGGAAGATCAGCGGAAAGCAGTATCTTGAGGGAATTCACAGAGAGGTTAACGGCTGGAAGTTTATCCCCGCCTCCGCATGGCTAATCATGCGGCCGCAGGAAGCATGGGGAATGGAGAAGTCCGCGAAATTTGGATGGGGCGTGTTGGTTTTCATCGCGCTAACGTTGGTACACATTGCGGTGTATGCCGTATTCCCGCAACGGATGAATACCATGGCGAACATAATCTCTCGCCGTCCCATTGGCAGCACGCTTCTCGGACTAGCTGTGCTGATTGCCGCCCCTTGTCTCATTACCGTGTTGGTGCTATCAATAATCGGTATTCCGTTTGTGCTGTTGTTTATCTCGATCTTGCTTCCGATAGCAATCTACGGCAAGACGGCAATCTTCCTATCAATGGGGCAAACAATCTTTTCCCACCAACCCAAGGTTGTAGCGGTGATTGCGGGCTATTGGATTTATTTCATGGCAACGTCCATCCCGCATGTAGGGTTGCCCATGTTCCTCGCCGCGAACACCATCGGAGTCGGAATCTGTCTCAGAACGGTATTTGGTCAGAGATCGGGACAGAGCGCGCCACCGTTCGCTCACCGGCACCCTCTCCTCGACAAGTACCGACAGGCGGATTGACTAAGAAGCCCGCAGGTTAATCTTAACAAACCCCAACTCCCAAATGACAGTCTATATTCTCCGCACTGCGAACCCGATCCAGGAGGGACGCACACATGGCACATCAATCAGATGAACTATTCAATACGGATGATTGGGTCGAGATTTATCGGACAGGAGATGAGTGGGAGGTAAAATTGATCGAGGCGACACTGCAGAATCAACAGATTCGGTGTCGTCCGGACTATGATCGAAGGTCGCGTCAAACCTCTATCTTCGTCGCGCCGGAGCATCAGGTCGATGCGCTCGAGCTTGTGAGCAGGATCGGTTTGGTCATTACGGACAATCAAAGTCCGACACCGCGTTCAGACGAAGATGCGGCGGATAGAATTCAGCCTTCCCACGAACCGGTTGACGGCGGCGATGATCTTCCGCAAGCAACGGCTGCCCCCCTTGAAAAGGTTACGATTGCGGAACGGGAAGGCATTGGAGAGATTATCCATTCTATCGGACGCGGGTATGAGTTGCATGTCGGTCCCGAGCCCTACGGCATTGTTGAAGAGGACCGTTGGGAGGAATTCACCGACCTGAGCGCGCAGCGCCACGAATTCTCGATTCTTCTCAGGCATGAGTACCCGGAACTTCACGCGTGGCTCAAGCATGGGAAATCGATGGCTGAGTTTATTCGCTTGGTCGAATCCACTTACCGCGATGTTCCGCCGCCGCGAGGACGGCGCGACCGACCGCCAACTCAGCCCCAGCCCGGTGCCCAGCACCCCGAAACCGATTCGTCTGAAGCGAAGGTCCCGCAAATCGCAAAATTCAGCGTCTGGTTTTCGCTTGTTTCATTTCTAGCCGCCCTCATCCAGTTGCCATTGGTCGTGTGCGCCGTGTTTTCCGTGGTGTCAATCGGACTGGCGCTGCTCGGTGCCTACAGAATTAACACTGAGGACAGCGGGCGTAAAGGAACCCCTCTTGTTCTGATTGCCATAATTCTCGCCGTTCTTGCGCTTGTCATCGCGTGGAAACAGTCTCAGCCCAGCCCGGCGCAACCGGAGACGCGCATCGAGAACACCGAGTCAGAGAGCGCACGATGAATCTCTGAAACCAAGTACACAATATGTCCTGTTGCACCATTGTTTTTGCCAAGAACCCGGTCCCCGGTCAGGTAAAAACCCGCCTGCATTCTCTCCTCTCGCCCGCAGGGGCGGCGTCGCTCTACCAAGCCTTCTTGGTAGACTGGTGTAATGCGCTTTCCGCACTCCCGGCGAGTGATCTGGTTGTCGCATACGCTCCGCCCGACAGCTTACATGACCTGAAAACTTTGATAGGAGAAGGCGCAACTTATATCCCCCAAGGGGAATCGACGTTGGGTGAACGGTTAACCGCGGTGTCACGATGGGCTTGCAATCGGGACTATGAGAAATTCCTAATCGTCGGTTCCGACAGCCCGACGCTTCCGATAGCGTACGTTAAGAGAGGGATGGAGCTCTTGGATTCCCGTGACCTTGTCATTGGTCCAAGCACGGATGGGGGATATTACCTTATCGGGTTTTCGAAAAGTGGAGCTGACCGCACAATCCCCGTCATATTTCAGGACATTGCGTGGAGCACGGAGCATGTCCTTCGGGCGACTCTGGAAAAAGTTGACGGGACCAACGCAACACTAGGCTTGTTGCCTCCTTGGTACGATGTGGATACTCCGTCCGATTTAGGATTTATGAGGGATCACTTGTTTGCCATGCGCCTAGCTGGATGCCGCGCTACGGCGCCGAGGACAGCACGAGAATTGGAGAAGTGGCTTGAATCAAGCGAGTGAATAAATCAAGCGAATGGATAATGAGCGCGATAGAGATCCCGGTGCGATCGTGTCCCCGGCAAGAAACAAATATGTGTCTGACGTAACTGCAACCAATTTCAGCGCTCTCTGACTTGGGCGTCGTAGACAAGGAACTCCGTAATCTGGCTGGCGGTTTTCGGTGTCAACCCGGAACCGGGTTTACGCATCATTTGTTGGACGTATTTCTTCCATTCTTCCGCCGCGAAGGACGAGTTAATGGGGCGGGCAAGCGTGTGACAGCGGCTGCATTTGTTCGCGAACAGTTGGTAATATTCCCGCATCTTGGGCGGATAGCCGGAGACATCAACATAGTTTTGTCCCTTGTCGGCAAGGTAAGTCTTGGGCGTCGCATGGGGTATTCTGAGCATGCCAATGACCATGGCAACCATCAAGCCAAGCACAATCACGACGGTTATCCAGACCGCTAGTTTGCTCATCTGTCAGTACCTAAATCGTTACCCCTCCGCCTTTAGGTTTTCCACGCGCCGCCGGGCAGCCGTTCCGAGGTAGTGATTATCAAAATCTTTCGCAATCTTGCTAAATTGCCTTATGGCTTTATCGCGCTGTTCGATTTTATTGTGGGATTCAGCCAGCCAGTAAAGGCACTTGACGAGCGTCGCGTTCGGGATTTCTTCGCCGGATTCATCTGTTTTTGATGTCTTACTGTGCTTCTTCTCGTATTTGACGGCGGCTTCGAAGTTCTCGATCGCCTCCTCAAAATTGTGATCGTCATGGTATGCTTTGAAGGCTAGGTACAGGTTGAGATTGTCGCTAGTGTCGCGGAGAAATTCGAGGTTATCGCCAATTTCCTCCAATGCGTACTCCACATCATCCTCTTCATCCAATACTACCTCCTCCAATTCTTGTTCCTCTAGCAACTCGTCCATTTCAATCTCCTTTGCAAAGGTTCTATTGTTGGTGCTAGTAACCAATGGTGCTAGTATATGTAGTATTTAAATCATAAATGACATACTATATACTGACACGATGATGTGCGATTATGCGCGGTTGACAAATGTTGCGCCTACCTGATCTGCTAACAACCTAGATATAGTATGTCATTGAAAATCATGTACCAATTAACTAGCACCAAAGGTTAGTATACCAAACACGCCGCCGAATCGCAAATCATAAATCCATCTGGAGCAACACGTCGGACAGGTCAACCGAGCAGACAGCAATGCCCCCTGTAGGAAATCAAAGGAATGAACAATGATCAAGCGACTGGATAAGATCAACTGAGTGAATAACGAAGGCGATAGGGATCTTCGCGCGATAGTAAATCCCCTGCGATAGAAATCCTTTCCAGGTCGCGCCGCCCGACCGTGGAGGCTTGCCCAAATTACTTCATCGTACTGGTCACTAACCACTGACCACTGGCCACTACATTTCTCCCGCCGTTTCCGCCGAATACGGCGCTACCTTGTCTCACTCGGAGCATCCGAAATGGTCGTGGTATCCCAAATAAATACAACACCATCCGAACTTCCACTTCCCATTTCGCTGCCATCCGGGCTGAACGCGACGCTAACGACATTGCTTGTATGCCCCGTGAGAGTTCGTTTGTGCCTACCCGTTGGGACATCCCACAGACGTATAGATGTGTCCATACCCCCGCTTGCCAACGTCCGTCCGTCGGGGCTGAACGCTACGCTACCGACTCCGCCGGTATGCCCCGTGAGAGCCTGCTTGTGCATACCCGTCCCGGTATCCCACAGACGGACTGTCGCATCCCAGCTTGCACTTGCCAGCCGCTCCCCATCCGGACTAAACGCGATGGCTTCAACCCAGTCCGTATGTCCCGTGAGCGCGTATCTATGCGCTCCCGTTGCCGCGTCCCATAAACGCACGGCATACTCCGGCCAACCTTCACCGCCCGCGAGCGCGCCGCCGTCGGGACTAAACGCAACGCAGGAAACCGACCCCTGCGCCGTGAGAGTGCACTTATGCGCTCCCGTCTCCGTGTCCCAAAGCCGAATCTCGGCGCCAAAAATCGCCCCGCCGTCGCGTTCGCCGTCACTGCCGCTCGCGAGTGTTAGGCCGTCGGGGCTGAACGATACGCTCAAAACCCAATGCGCATGACCCGTAAGTGCTCGTTTGTGTTCACCTGCCAGCGCGTTCCAGAGTCGAACGGTATTGTCCCGGCTTCCACTTGCGAGGGTGCCCCCGGTCGCGCTGAACGCAACGCTGGTAACGTCTGCCGTATGCTCTGTGAGAAACGCAGTCTCCCCATAGCCTGATGTATCGTAGATTCGTATGCCTCCGGCGTGCGCGATAGCCAGGCGCTCCCCATCTGGAGAATACGCAATATCAAAAATATCGCTGGTGCTGAGGCGCGCTTTGACGCCTTCTGGTAAATTCGGCTGAGGCGGAGCCTGAGCAAGGATGCCGAGCGGACACGCGGCTGGAATGAGCAGACACATGAAAACAACTACAATCGTTGTGTTTCCCATGATCGATGTCCCTTTTCTCCAATTTCGGGCGAAAGACATGCGGTGCCTGAACGGTGCCGTGTGGATGGAGAATTCCGTTTGCGCCATGGGGTGACGCTTTTCTCTTCAGAGTTTTCCGAAGCCGGTCGACCGCCATGGCTTTAATCACAACGCAACATTTTCAAACAGGGGGAAATTAGCACGGCGTCACATCTTTGTCAAGCGGTCCGCGTTCCTCGGTCAGGGGAAACGCATCTAATTGCAGAGGAGGTCCATGGTGGTAGGCCGTGTTGGGTTTCACTCAAACTTTGGCGCGTTCAAGCGAAATAGGTACTCGAAAACTGTTACAAGATTAGTGATTACTAACGAAATTCCGTTCAACCCAACCTACGAATCCCAAAATAGTGTCACAAACTTAGCCTGATTTTCTTTCTTATGATGCAGAAAATTTAGATGCGTTTCCCCTGGTTCCTCGGTTCCGGTTATCTCACTAGGCGGGCGCGATAGCTAATTTTAGGATGGAATCCAAGAAATGAATAGCGATAAAGCAAACGATCAACTGAGTGGATAGCTAATCCCAATAGTAGGTTATGCGCGGTAGTAAATCCATCTAGCGACCTGATAGGAGAGATAAAGCTAGCGAGTAGGTAGTGCTAACGCCCTCACTACAGACAGGATTTTTCTCGCACCCCCTAATCGGTCGCTTGATCGAAAGAGATTCCTTCCGATTCCCGACGCTAATAGCGAATCGGATATTTCTCCAAACGTGTCTCTTCTAAGGCTCGATTTTTTGTTGCAAACATTCTAAATCTGATATATAATTTAGCCTGCTTCAATTTGCAAATGGCTTCATCATATCCGATTTTGTGAAGTTTTTCACAATCACTTTGAAAGATACCACGAACAATGTTTTTTAACTTCGCAAATGTACTGATTTTCCTCTTCGTCGGTTCTGTTTTCGTAGCGCTGAACCTCGCGGTGTCTCGCCTGCTTCACACCAAACTTTACATGGAGGAGAAGTTCATCCCGTATGAGTGCGGCGAAGATCCGGTTGGCGACACCCGCATCAAGTTCAATACGCGGTTTTATGTCATTGCCCTCATTTTTCTGATATTCGACGTTGAGGTGGTATTCCTGTTTCCGTGGGCGGTTGTTTTCCGTGGGATTGGTGTGCTTGCGTTTGTCGAAATGTTAATCTTCATCGTGGTGCTTCTGGTCGGACTCGCCTATGTCTGGGCGAAGGGAGATCTCGAGTGGATTCGTTCCATCCAGCAGGAGGTACAGGGAAAGCGTGAGGAGGTAGAAGCCCAGCCAGTAGCGGAGGGTAGTTCGTTATGATACTTGATGAGAAACTTGATGACAACGTTATCGTCACGTCCGTGGACGCCGTCGCGAATTGGGCGCGGGCATCATCGCTGTGGCCCATGACCTTCGGACTGGCGTGCTGTGCGATCGAGTTTATGGCGACGGCGGCTTCCAATTACGACCTAGATCGGTTCGGAGCGGGTGTCCCGCGAGCGACCCCGCGGCAATCGGATTTGATGGTGATTTCCGGTACCGTCACCCTGAAGATGGCGACGCGGATTAAGCGGCTCTACGAACAGATGCCGGAACCCAAGTACGTAATCTCCATGGGAAGCTGCGCCACGAGCGGCGGTCCCTACTGGCAGCACGGTTATCATGTGCTCAAAGGTGTCGACCGAATTATTCCCGTTGACGTTTATGTGCCCGGATGTCCTCCTCGACCCGAAGCCCTGATTGAAGGCTTGCTGAAACTCCAAGAAAAGATTAAAACGCAAACGGTCGCCAAGCGTTCGTACATCCCATTCCTGCGCAGGCTGTACACCAAAACGGATCTTGAAGAGCAAGAGATTGAGGTGGCGGCAGAGGAAGGCACCGAGGAGCAGGAAGAAGCGACCGCCTAACGAACACCCCCGATAAAGGGCGAAAGGAGAACTGCAACGCAATAGGTTGATTTCTTTCCATATGCGTTGTTTTATCTGTGACATCGGAACAAATTCACACAAAACTCAAAGACCAGTTTGGAGACTCCATTCTCTCCTTTGAGGAGGTCGTCCTAGATTCCTTTATTCTCATCGTACCCGAGGCAGTTGCCGATATTGCCCGTTATCTCGCCGGAGAAGACGAGTTGGCGTTCGATTCGCTGATGTGTTTAAGCGGGGTTGACTTGGGCGTCAAGGAAGAAAGCCTTGAGCTCGTCTACCACCTCTTCTCAATGACCCACCGTCACACTGTAGTCCTTAAAACCATCCTGCCCAAAGAAGATCCGCACATCTCCTCAGTCGAAGATATCTGGAAGACAGCAAATTGGCACGAGCGGGAGGCGTATGATCTCTACGGAATAACTTTTGAAGGGCACAGCGACCTGCGGCGAATCCTTATGCCGGAGGACTGGGAAGGGTACCCGCTGCGCAAGGATTACAAAGATCCCGAGTTCTATCGCGGGATGCGTGTGCCGTATTAACGATTGAAGATTCCTGTTACGAGTCCGATTGTTGATGTAGGGTGGGCACTGCCCACCATTTCTTGTAGGGTGCGATCAACCGACTGATTAAGGAGGATAAAGGGAACCGGGAAGATTGCCCGTTACGCTAGGGATACCAGGATCCAGAACATTATTAGGGGATGCGGGTGTTGTATTGCTGTAGGCAAGCATCGCGAACCTGTCTGAATAAGAGAAAATCCCCACTATGCGGGAAGAAATTGCGATTTTGATACTGGTTCGTCCATGCGTAGGAAGCAATCATAGGCTTGTTGGCAGATTAACCGATTTGGAATGGCCAAGAGGAGATTCTTTGCGGCTTAACCATCAAGTTCTAGATGCATCGCCGAGCCAAAAATCCTCAAGTTTTCAACTGCCCAAGTTGCCATGACATTATTCCTTGCCTACGAAAGGAGAATATCATGGTACGCACAGCATCATTCACCGCCATTTTACTATCGCTTCTTCTGTTGGGAAGAACCGCAGAATCCGCGGTCCCTACCTCTGAAGAGATCGCCCAGAACGCGCTGGGCGCAACAGTTCTGCTAACAATGACAGATGCCGACGATCGAGCAATCGCGTACGGCAGCGGGTTCTTTGTTTTATCGAATGTTATCGCAACCAATTTTCACGTAATCGACGGCGCGCACGGAGGCACCGCCCGCCGCGTGGCTCAGAACAAATCGTATACGCTCGGGCGGATCCTCAAGAGCGATGAGATTCAGGATTTGGCGCTGATCGAAGTGTCGGCTCCGGGTGTCGAACCGGTGCCCATCGGAGATAGCGGTAGCAGGTCGTTACGAATCGGCGCGAAAGTTTACGTCGCCGGCAATCCGCTGGGTTACTGGTGGGGAACCTTCTCCGAGGGCATTGTTAGTGCCCGTCGAAGGTGGGGTGATGGAGCGGAGAGGTTACAGATGACGGCTCCGATTTCGCCCGGAAGCAGCGGAGGTCCGGTTCTTAATGAAAGAGGTGAAGTCATAGGTGTTTCCGTCGCATCGAGTTCAGATGATAGGGCACAGAACATCAACTTCGCCGTTCCGTCTAGCGAACTAAGGAAACTCGTCGCGGAATTGGATCCGCCGACGATGAGCCTCGATCTGCCTCGGCGAGCGAATTGGAATATCGGCGACTCGGTTGATGTTCTTCTTAAAATCCAGAACGGGTCGGACATTGCAGGATTTCAGGTAACTCTGGGATTTGATGGTTCCGTTCTCAGATATCTTGAGGTGTTGAAGGGTGATTACATCCTCGAAGGGGATGAATTCGCACGTGAGATTGACGGCGAAAATCAGGTGACATTGGCGGCAACCGGCTTCCCCCAAGTCATGGATGAGGATGGGGTACTTGCCGTGATAAAGTTTGAAATCACTGGTTTCAAGCCGTACGGATGGGTACTGTCCGACCTTATTATGTCAGAGGCAATCCTTGTCAATGCCGGTGGAGGACGTTCATATCCTCTTGTGTCCCATGCGAAGGTATGGGCGCGTCCACTCGGATTACTAGAAGATGTGAACGGTGACGGCGATGTAGATATTCTGGATTTACGATCCGTATTCACAAGTTTCGGGGTCCGCGGGAGAAATCATGCGGATGTCAATGAAGACGGTGTCGTTGATGTGGTTGACTTGGTTAGAGTTGCCTCAGCAATGAACACGCCACGGGGAGCGGCTCCTCCATTTGCTCAAGAAGCTCTTGATGGACTCAATGCCGCGGACGTGAAGCAATGGCTGGCACAAGCCTCGAAGCGCGGACTGACGGATCCCACGTCGCTGAGAGGCATTTACGTTTTGGAGCAACTTCTCAATACGCTGGTACCGAAAGAGACAGCGCTGTTGCCCAATTTTCCGAACCCGTTCAATCCAGAGACATGGATTCCGTACCGCCTCGCCAAATCCTCCGATGTGAAGATTGCGGTCTACAACACAAACGGCGTGCTGGTACGTCAGTGGGACTTGGGACATAAAGAAGTGGGATTCTACACCGATAAAAATGACGCTGTATACTGGGACGGACGGAATCAACAAGGCCAGCTTGTTGCAAGCGGCGTTTATTTTTACTCGTTAACTGCCGACGATTTTACGACTACTCGGAAAATGCTAGTCGGCAAGTAACTTGGACTCATACTCACACACGGACCGGGGTAATGGCCCCCAATTCCAAGCTGTAGTCTGGATAGGCGGTTTATTCAAACCATTGTACGGTTTGCGAAACGTTAATTGAGAGACATTCTCAGGCAAATTTAATTATGGCAGCGCCACAACTTGAAAGCAAATTCATAGAACTACAGCCGTTCTCGGATGAGATGGTCGTGAATATGGGACCTCAACATCCGAGCACGCACGGCGTGCTGCGCCTGGAGTTGAAACTTGACGGCGAGGTTGTTCGGGAAGCCATCCCGCATCTCGGTTATCTGCACCGCTGCTTCGAGAAACATTCCGAAAATCTGTCGTATCCGCAGATCATCCCGTTCACCGATCGCATGGACTATATCGCCGCCATGAACCAGAATTGGGGATTCTGCTTGGCGGTGGAAAAGCTGATGGCAGCGGATGAGAAAAAGACATTTGAAATCCCGGAACGCGCCGAATACCTCCGCGTGCTCATCTGCGAACTGAATCGGATCGCCAGTCATCTCTTGGCGTTCGGAACCTACGGCATGGACATTGGAGCCTTCACACCGTTCCTGTACGCCTTCAGGGACCGCGAAAAGATTTTGCTTCTGTTCGAGAAAATCTGCGGCGCTCGATTGACGTATAACTATGTGCGCATCGGCGGGGTTTCCAGAGATTTGCCGCCCGAATTTCTTGACGAAGTGAAGGAGTTCATCGACTATTTTGAGCCGAAGATTGACGAGTACAACAATCTGCTTTCGGGCAACAGCATTTTCACCGAGCGCACCGCCGGCGTCGCGGTGATGGATCAGGAGATGGCAATCAACTATGGCGCGACTGGACCGAACCTTCGCGGCGCGGGAATGCAGTGGGATCTGCGTAAGGACGAACCGTATTCGATTTACGACCGGTTCGATTTCGACATCCCGGTCGGCAAGGATATGCCCGAATTCGGCGCCGTCAAAGGCGACTGCTGGAACCGATACAAGGTGCGGATGGATGAGTTGAAAGAGTCCGTCAATATTGTCCGACAGATACTTGAGCTTGAGGGAGGCATTCCCGAGGGACCGATTGTGGCGGAGTTCAAAGCGGTGCGCCCTCCGAAGGGAGAAATCTTCTTCCGGAGCGAGGCGCCGCGCGGTGAATTGGGATTCTATATCGTGAGCGACGGCACGCCGAAGCCGCTTCGTCTGAAGGCGCGGTCGCCGTGTTTCAGCGCGTTAAGCGCACTATCGGAATTGAGCCATGGATTGATGGTGGCCGACATCATTGCGATTATCGGCAGTATCGATATCGTGATGGGCGAGGTTGATCGTTAAACGGATTTGGGAATCCCCGGTTATTCGCGATGGACCGTAGACGATTCCAACTTGATATCCTAATCTTCCATGACTTATGCAGCGATAGGCGGTCGCTACCGTAGGCAGGGCATCTTGCCATGCAACACATTGCCGGTCGCCACCGGGAGATCGCTCCTACAGGGATTTTCGCGTCGAAACGGAAAATAACTGTTTTGCTGAGAACCTTTAAGTGGTCAATTTCGGAAGTTCCATCTTCCAACAAGGAGTTCGAATGTTGGGCCTGATACAACAAATTAGTGCAGTTTTTTCACGAGTATCCTCCGAAGCTACCGGAAACTGGGCGGAGGAATTTGCCCGGAACCGGTTGATTCCGATTCTGGAACATCTGCCGTTTGTTCCGGCAGGAGCCGCCGAAAACTTTCCAGTTTCGCTCGGCACGATACTCGTGATGTTTGGGGCGTGCGGTATTTTTGTCGCCATTGTTCCGCTCATACCGTTGGTGCTGGTGTTGGCGGAGCGCAAGGTTTCCGCCCAGATTCAGAACCGGACGGGCCCCATGCGCGTAGGTCCTTGGGGCACGCTTCAGACGCTGGCGGACGGGGTCAAGTTAATCTTTAAGGAGGATTTCATCCCGCCGCAGGGCGACAAACTCCTCTTTATCTTAGCGCCGTATATCATCTTCGCGTGTTCATTCGCCGCCTTCGCCGCCATCCCGTTTGGTCAAGGAATCTTAATCAGCGACTTCAACATCGGAATCTTCTATATTATGGCGATCTCGTCGGTTGTCGTCATGGGCGTCATTATGGCGGGCTGGTCGTCCAACAGCAAATGGTCGCTCTTGGGGGCGCTCCGATCCGCCGCGCAAATCGTCAGCTACGAAATCCCGCTCGGGCTTTCCATTCTGGTTGTCGTGATGCTGGTTCAGAGCCTGAGGATGCAGGACATCGTCGGAAGTCAATCCGAAGGACTGTTTAGCTGGTTGATATTCCGCACGCCTTTCACCTTCGTCGCCTTTTTCGTCTTTTTTATCTCATCGATTGCCGAAGTGAATCGAACGCCGTTTGATTTGCCGGAAGCGGAATCAGAAATTGTCGCGGGGTTTCACACCGAATACAGCGGCATGCGGTTCGCGCTCTTCTTCATTGCGGAATACGCGAACATGTTTGCCGTATGCGCAATTGCGGCAACACTGTTCCTCGGCGGATGGGAGGGCATCCTGCCAGGCTACGACTTCCTCGGCGGAATGCCGGGCTTCGTCCTCAAGACACTGTTCCTGGTGTTCGTTATGATGTGGTTGAGGTGGACGCTGCCGAGACTGCGCGTTGACCAATTAATGAACCTCTGCTGGAAATATCTCCTTCCAATCGCATTCTTCAATATTCTGGGAGTGGGGATATGGGGATTGATTTTCCCGGAAGATTCAAGGCTAAGCATAATCATCAGCATGGCTCTCATCGTTATCGGAATTATCGTCACATACGCCGTGGCGGGAAAGAGTTTATCCAAACGCCCCGAGCCTCAGCCGAGTTCGGCTTAACATAGGGAGGGTTGGTACGATGAACAAGTATTTCTTCAATATCTACAAAGCGCTCTATACGGTGCTCATCGGCATGCGCATCACGTTTAAGCAGATGTTCCGGCACGCGGTAACGCATCAGTATCCCTATCAACGTCCGTTCGAGAAAAAGCGGAACGTGCGCGACATTCCCAAGGGTTATCGAGGACAACTGTTCAATCGGATTGAGGACTGCATCGGCTGCAAGAAGTGCGAAATGATTTGTCCGGTAGACTGCATCGCCATCACCACCCAGAAACTCCCCAAAGGGGAACGGCTTTGGGATAGCATGAACGTGGTGCATCTTAAGGACCGGACGGAGATTGTGGGTTTCGTCGAAGGTGACGAGAAGGTAGCTCCGGACACCACGGTAACCGTCAAAACCCGTGATGACCAGACCCTTAACATCCCGAGCGGCGACATTGACCGCATCGTCGAACGCAAACCCGTCATCTTCTATCTCGACAAGTTTGACATTGACATGTCGCTCTGTATGTACTGCGGGCTTTGCACCGAGGTTTGCCCGACGGAGTGCTTGATTATGTTTGATGATATGAAAGGTATCGAGTATTCCACGTTCGACCGAATGGAATTGGTATTTCCGTTTGCCAAACCTGAGATGTATGAGCAAGAGTCCACTACCGAGACGGGAGTGACCGAGTAGCGGCTAGTACAGCATTGCACAGGAAAGAAACCGAGTTTTGCGGAAAAAACTCAGTTTCAACCTACTTATAGATTATGGAATTTGTCGGCATTAAATCCCTGATATTTTACGCTTTTGCGTTGTTAACGGTCGTATCCGCGGTGCTCGTGGTGACGGTACGGAACATCGTTCACGCCGCTTTTTCGCTGATGATTACGCTCTTCGGCGTTGCGGGGCTTTATGTGTTTCTACAGGCGGACTTCCTCGCCGCCACACAGGTCATCGTCTACGTCGGCGGAATCTTGGTGCTTATCCTTTTCGGCGTCATGATGACGAGCGGGCGCCTCCAGATGCGGATTCAGATTGAACGTGGGCAGCTAATCTTGGGCGGGCTAGTTGCTCTCCTTATACTACTGCTCCTGCTCGGCGTGATATCGAACACCCCACAATGGGAGGGCATCAAGGACGACGGGGCAACATTGGAACCGACAACACGTAGTATCGGAGAGATGATCATGCAGGGAGAGTTTCTGCTGCCGTTTGAGGTTGTCTCGATCCTGCTGCTAGTTGCGCTCATCGGCGCCGCGTTGATTTCCCGCAAGGAGGTGCGAGACGAAGAATGACGCTTCAGCACTATCTCGTTATCAGCGCGATTCTGTTCACCCTTGGCGTGTTCGCCGTATTAACCCGCCGGAATGCCATTAGTATCCTGATGGGGATCGAGTTGATTCTTAACTCGTGCAACCTGAACTTCGCGGCGTTCTCGCGTTTCATGACGCCTGCCGAAGACATCAACGGTCAAATCATCGCCATCTTCGGGATTGTGCTCGCCGCCGCGGAAGCGGCAGTGTTTTTGGCTATCATATTGGCGATTTACAGGGAGTTTGGCACCATCCAGCCTGATCAGACGGATACGTTGAAGGGATAAAAAGATGGGTCGGATTTCGGTCGATCTCAAGTTGACAAATAGCGAAGACGTTATCCTTGCGAAAGAAGGTCTGCTGTCACCTGAGAAGATTCGTCAAACCACAGCGCGCGGTGTGGTTGACACCGGCGCGACTCGACTGGTAATACCTGCCGCAGTGGCTGAACAGTTGGGACTGCCTGAGACTGGCGAAGTGGGCGTTAGGTATGCCGACGGACGGACCGGAACACGCAAGGTTGTCGAAAATATCCGAGTCGCACTCCTAGACCGTGAATTCACGTTTCGCGCTATCGTTGAGCCGGACCGAGACACAGCTCTTATCGGCGCAATTGTTCTTGAAGAACTTGATTTTGTCGTGGATTGTGTCGCCCAGAGGTTATATCCACGAGATCCAAATCGTATCATCGCGGAGATTGAGTAAGGAAAGGGTGGTATGGTCGTACCTTTAATCAGCATTATTTTGCTTTGTCCGCTCGCGGCATTCGCGTTCTTCGGACTGCTATCGCTTACCGGTCGAAACTATTCGCGTCAAGACCTCATCTCGACCGCGGCAATGCTTATCGCTGCCATCTGCTCCTTCCTCCTACTGCCGCAAATCACGTCTCACCCCGAGCCTATCTCAATTACGTGGATCGAGATCGACCAAATCAAATTGTCGATGGGGTTCTATTTCGACAGCGTAACCGCGATGATGCTGCTCGTCGTGACGATTGTCAGTAGCCTCGTTCATATCTTTTCCATCGGCTACATGCACGGCGACCCCCGCTACCCCCGATTCTTCGCCTTCCTCTCGTTGTTCTCCTTTTCGATGTTGTTCCTGGTCGTCTCCGACAACCTGTTAGGCATCTATATCGGGTGGGAACTTGTCGGGTTGTGTTCCTATCTGCTCATCGGTTTCTGGTTCGAGAAGGACTCCGCCGCGGACGCCTGCAAGAAGGCGTTTCTTACCACTCGTGTGGGCGATGTGGGGATGTTCGTGGGCATGATGATGTTGTTCACGAAGTTCCATACGTTCGCGCTTTACGGTGATGGTGGCATCTTCGCAGCGGTTGCAAATTTGGGATCCGGCGACATCGTTTGGTTGTCCATCGCGGGCGTGCTCATTTTCTGCGGGGCTATCGGCAAGTCGGCGCAGGTTCCGCTGCATACCTGGTTGCCCGATGCCATGGAAGGCCCCACACCCGTCAGTGCACTCATACATGCAGCCACGATGGTGGCAGCCGGCGTCTACTTGACCGCGCGGATGTTTCCCATTCTGACGCCCGATTCCTCCTTGGCGATTGCCTACGTGGGAGGTATCACAGCCATAGTCGCGGCTACCATCGCCATTGTCAGGTTTGACATCAAGCGGGTGCTCGCCTACTCGACCATCAGCCAACTGGGTTTCATGATGCTGGGAATCGGCGCCGGAAGTTACGTTGCGGGACTCTTCCATCTCACCACGCACGCCTTCTTCAAAGCGTTGCTGTTCCTCGGATCGGGCAGCGTGATCCATGCGTTGGCGGTGCATAACGGATCGCACGGTGACGACCACGAGCATGGGTCGGAGCATCATGACGCCGAGCACGGCGAAGCCGAACATCACGACGATGCGGGGTTTGACAGTCACGGCATCCCGGCAGAGCAGGATATGCGCCACATGGGCGGGCTCCGCCGCAAGATGCCCATCACCTTCCTTACCATGCTGATTGCCACCTTGTCGATTTCGGGCGTGCCGTTCGTGTTTTCCGGGTTCTGGAGCAAAGACGCCATCTTGGCGGGCGTTTTGGATCGCGCGATGGCATGGGATTCGGTGCATTACTACATTCTTTTCATAATCGCGCTCACCGCCGCCGGCATCACCGCCTTCTACATGTTCCGTCTCATCTTCATGACCTTCTTCGGGGAGCCGCGCAACCAAGAGATGTACGACCACGCGCACGAGTCGCCGGGCGTCATGGCGGTTCCGCTGATTATTCTGGCGGTTCTCAGTTTTCCGATCGTAAACACTTGGTCTTTCAACCCGTGGTCTTTCAAAAAACATGTGAAAGCGCCAAAACAACCACACGTGCACGCTCCCGCGCATGCGAACGAGGAGCGTCCGGTGTTATACGCGCTGGCGGGCGCTTCCGACGCGCACGCTGCCGAGGACGCTGGTCACGGCGCTCATGACGCCGTGCACGGGGAACACGCCGAGGACGACCATCATGCTCACCACAGCCCCGCCCACACGATTGCAATGGTTCTCTCCATCATCGTTGCCAGTTTCGGCATTTTGCTATCCTATCTATTCTATCATCGCAAGGTATTCTCTGCCGAAGGTGCGGCGTCGCGTTTGCGTCCTCTTTACAATCTCTGCTGGGGCAAGTATTACTTCGATGAATTTTATGATGGCGTAATTGTGGCGTTGTCCGTCGCATGGGCAAGGTTTCTCAGAGTTTTTGACTTACGCGTGATTGACGGCATTGTGAATTTGGTGGGGTTTGTCACACGAGCGGTGGTAGCTGCGTTCACGGGTTGGTTCGATAATAAATTTGTCGATGGACTGGTCAATTGGGTGGCGCAAATTACGTGGTCGGTCGGCGGAAGGATTCGACGGATTCAAACCGGCGCAATCCAAAATTATCTTTTGGTCGTTTTGGGTGGAGTTGTATTATTGATCCTGATATTCAGACGGTTTCTGTAGTATGTAGGGAACAACGATCGTTGTTCCCTACAAGGAATGATAGGTGGCAAGAAGAGAAGAAATCGACGATCTGCTATCATCAATCTCTCGCTACAAACATACAAAGTCGACATGAGGACGTATTTTAAATTATTGCAGTGGTGTATTTGGGAGGGATTTATTAGATGCTATTAACGTTGATGATTTTTGTTCCGCTGATAGGAATGGTGGTTGTGCTATGCCTACCGCGGAACTCAGAGGAAACTATTAAACGCACGGCGCTTGTCTTTACGCTTATTCCGCTCATTCTGGGAGTGATTCTGCTTGCGGGATATGATCGAGGGAGCGAAGGTCATCAGTACGCTGTTGACGTGGTATGGATTGAGGCGTTCAATATTCACTACCACATCGGAATCGACGGGCTGAGCGTGACGCTGCTGCTCTTGACCGTGCTGCTGGGACCAATATGTGTGATTGCGTCGTGGCGGAACATCGAGAAGGGCATCAAAGCCTATATGGCGTTGTTCCTGTTGCTGGAGACAGGCATGATCGGTTTCTTCGCGGCGCTTGATCTTTTCCTCTTCTACGTCTTCTTCGAGTTGACGCTGTTGCCGATGTACTTCCTTATTGGCATCTGGGGCGGTCCCCGACGCGAATATGCAGCCATTAAATTCTTCCTGTACACCCTCTTCGGCAGTGTGTTGATGCTGATTGCGATGATCGCCGTGTACCTCAAAGGCGGCACATTCGACATTCCAACGCTGATTACATTGGCTCAGCAGAACGGTCACGCGCTCGCCAATCCGGTATTTCAGATTTGGGTGTTCCTTGGTTTCTTTATCGGGTTCGCCGTCAAAGTCCCGATCTTCCCCTTCCACACGTGGCTTCCCGACGCGCACGTCGAAGCGCCGACAGCCATCAGTGTTATCCTTGCGGCTATCCTCCTGAAGATGGGAACTTACGGGCTTATTCGGGTCAACTTCGCCATGCTGCCGGAAGGGATGGCTTTCTTCACGGATCCAAGTTATGCCAAGGCGTTGGGGAAATCTGCCACGTGGGGATACGGGCTTGCCATCCTCGGTTTCATCAATATCGTTTACGGCTCGTTCTGTGCGTTGGCGCAAACCGATTTCAAGAAACTCGTCGCTTACTCCAGTATCGGGCACATGGGGTTCGTCATATTGGGGCTTGCCGCACGTAACGAGAGCGGCGTGACGGGCGCGATTCTGCAGATGTTCAACCACGGCGTAATTAGCGCCATGTTGTTCCTGCTCGTCGGCGTGGTCTATGACCGCGCGCATCACCGCGAAATCAACGGGTTTGGCGGGCTTGGAAGCAAGATGCCAATCTACACCGGCATCACCACCTTGGCGTTCATGGCATCGCTCGGGTTGCCGGGGCTTAGCGGGTTCGTCGGGGAGGCGCTCGCCCTGCTGGGCGCATACAGCAAGTATCAGGTGCTGACAATCCTTTCGACAATCGGTATCGTCGTCGGCGCAGCCTATTTCTTGTGGACGCTGCAGCGTGTGTTCCTCGGAAAGTTGAATCCGAAGTACGAGGGCATCTCCGAAATCAACGGGCGCGAAATCCTTACGCTCGTACCGCTGGGTATCCTCACCATTGTCTTTGGTGTCTACCCGTCTCTTCTCATTAACATGTTCAATCAGGCGGTAAGCATGTTGCCGCTCGTGCCGTAGCGGGGAGGATGACGTGTCGTCGTTACCGAATATCCAAAGCATTCCCTACTTTATACCCGAACTGATTCTCGTTGTATTCGCGATCGGCGCCATCCTGCTGGATCTGGTGAACAAGGGCAAGAACACCGAGCGGGTCGCTTATCTTGCGCTCGTCGGCGTGGCGGCGACGTTAATCGCTGTCATCGCCATCGGATCGTCGGAACACTCGCTCTTTCTCGGCATGATCCGGCTCGACAGTTTCGCGGTGTTCTTCAAAATCCTCATCTTGGCCGCCACGGCGGTGACGATTATCTTCTCCATCAAATCCGAGGAGCTTGACCCGCGAATGAAGGGGGAATACTATGCGCTCCTGATTGCCGTGACCTTCGGGATGTTCCTCATGGTGTCGTCAACCAATCTGTTGATGATCTTCATTTCGCTCGAAACCGTGAGTCTCACCTCCTATATCTTGGCGGGATTCTTGACGCACAACCCGCGCTCGAGTGAAGCGGCGTTCAAGTATATCACCTACGGGGCGGTGGCATCGGGAACCATGCTGTTCGGCCTGTCGCTCCTGTTCGGATTGACGGGCACCGGTGACGTGGTGCAGATTAGCAGTCGGTTAACCGAGATGTTCAACGCGGGTGAAGCGTATCCGCTCGTCGTATTGGTAATCATCACATTCATCCTTGCGGGCATCGGCTACAAGATGGTGTCGGTGCCGTTCCACATGTGGTCGCCCGATGTCTACGAAGGCGCGCCGATTCCCATCACCGCGTTCCTGTCTGTGGCATCGAAAGCCGCCGGGTTCGCGCTGTTCATTCGGCTTTTCTATTCGACGTTCCAGGCTTCCAATATCGTTGGTTCAGTCGATTGGTCGCTTATGCTGGCGATTGTCTCCGCACTGACGATGACGTTGGGAAATCTAGCGGCGCTGCCGCAACAGAACGTCAAGAGACTGCTTGCGTATTCGAGCATCGCGCACGGCGGATACTTGCTCATGGGAGCGACTTTGCTGACGCCCGATGGCATCCATGCTATTCTCTTTTACTTCATTGCCTACCTGTTCATGAACTTGGGGGCGTTCTTCGTGGTGGTGTTGATTGCGAATGAACTGGGAAGCGAAACGATAGACGGCTATCGGAATCTCTGGTCTCGCGCGCCGTTCGTGGCGGTCTCAATGGCAATCTTCCTATTTTCGCTGACGGGCATCCCGCCTTTTGCCGGGTTCTTCGGTAAGTGGCTGCTCTTTACGGCGGTCATTAAACAAGAACTCTACTGGTTGGCAGTTGTCGGCTTGCTGAACTCCGTTGTTTCGCTTTACTACTACGCGCGAATCATAAAGGCGATGTTTCTGGAAACCTCCGACGAGACGGATGCAATATCCTTTTCGTGGGGTAATCTTGCGCTGTTGGTTGTGTTCGTTGTGCCGACGTTTGTCATCGGTTTCTGGAATACCGTTTATGAGGTGTCGAGGGCTTCGCTGGGGAGGATTGTCGGTTAAGGCGGGATATGGAGTTGTGATTTTGTAGTCGGGTTTCACTATCGTTTGGGGAATTTCTAGCGGAATGGAGTCGTGAACTCTAAGTCCAATGTGCGGCATTTTTCGTTGGATTCCGTTCAACCCTACCTACGTGCCGCGATTGGCAAGGAGGTGTTTCGCGTGAAAGTGAAGGAGACCTCTGGTACTCTTGAGAAATCATCTAAATCAACAATATCCGAAGTTGATAAGGGTGATTTGGATGAAGAGACAGAATTTCTGTTAAATCATCCTCAAATTACTGAAAGCCTTGAAAAATGTCCCGTGGGTGATGAAGATGATTTGATACCTTGGGAAGAAGTAAAGCGTGATGTTTGATATTGTGCTTGATAGGAGCGCCAAAGACAATTATGACAGACTTGATGTCAATATGACTGCCCGCGTAAATGATGCCTTGAATATAATATCTCAAAATCCGTTCTTTGGCCCCAACATCAAGAAACTGCGAGGCAAATATAGGACAGGATACCGCTATCGCGTTGGAAATTACAGAATTGTTTACAGTATAAATACCGAACTAAAAAAGTGTATTATTCGTGGTATTCTCCGCCACGATCAAGCGTATCGTTAAATTTTTTTGGCAGAAGAATGAAATTGGCAGATTTTGTTAATTGTGTTGGCATTTTCATTGGTATCTGTTGAATCCAGTCTACGTAAAGCATATTCTTGATAATGTCAATGAAGTAACATCCAAAAGCGAGCGCATGCGCTCGCTTTTTCTTTGCTATAGTCATTTGCACTCAAATTGCGGGCGACGGGTAAGCAAATGGGCGCCTCATCAAATACGAAATGAATAGAACCAAAATGTCTGATTTGACGACTGAAGATTGTTACAACAAAACGTTTGTAGGAGATCAAGCGAACGAATAGTGAGTACGATAGAAATCTTCTTGAGGTCGCGATTTCTTGTCGCGAGGAGAGTCCGCTCCTACAGAAAACGTGCAATAAATTGCACTACTACGAGCCCATCAATCAAATCATATGTATAATACTTCTAGTTAAAATGACAATATGGGATAGTTCACAAGTCCTCCCCAAGGAAAATTCGGAATCCGCTGAATACTCCGATTAAGCGATCTAACGAAACAGAGGAGGCACTCTTGCGCCAAAGCCCCAACGCCCCAGACACAAACATCGTCTACTTCGATCTTGAGACGCAGAAGAGCGCATCCGAGGTCGGCGGCTGGACAAATATCCGCCGCATGAAGTTCGCTATTGGCGTCACCTATAGCACAGCCACAAGACGGTACGAGACATTTTCCGAGGAGGCTGCGGATGCGTTGGTCGAAGAGTTATCGCGCGCGGATCTCGTCGTCGGTTTCAATGTCAAACGATTCGACTATACCGTGCTTTCGCCGTACACCTCGGTCCCATTATGGAAATTGCCAACGTTCGATATGTTGGAACACGTCACGCGTACACTTGGATTTCGTTTGAGTTTGGATGCCTTGGCGTGTGCGACACTGAACGAGGCTAAATCCGCCGACGGTATGCAGTCGCTGCGATGGTGGAAGGAGGGCAGAATCGATCTGATAACTGAATACTGCCGGAAGGATGTCGAGATTACGCGGCGACTACACGAATATGCGCGTGAGAATGGTCATCTGTTATATTTTAGTAGGGATGGTCGCAAGAGGCGAATCAATACACAAGATTGGTGATAATACGATCATCCTATATGTTTCGCGGTGCGTTAATGGCGCCTACTCTTTTTGGTGTCTAGGATAGTGTTAGAATTGGTCTTTTCATAGTAGTATAAAAGGCCTATTACGGTAGTTGAATTATCCCCAAATTTGCCTCTGCAATAATCTCTGTTCCCCACTTCTGTGAAAGCTTTCGAATCTCGTCAATCGCCGCACGTGCCGCTTCACCCGATAACGTGCGCGGTTGAAATTGCACCTCGCGGTTGTCAACATTTATCGGAATTATCTCTCCCCGTTTTGTCTTTCCGTCCCTAAAAGTAACGCGCAGGATTGCCCCCGTGTGCTTGCTCTCGCTGCCGGATCCGAACACGAAATCCCCCAAGCTGTAGGCGATGATCTTGCCCTTATAGACCTCTATCCCCTGCAAGACATGGGGGTGATGGCCAAAAACGAGGTCCGCGCCAGCGTCAATAACCTTCCTGCCATGCCATTCCTGATACTCGCGCGGTTCGGTAACGAGTTCGCCGCTCCAATGGAACGAGACAACGACAATGTCCGCCCATTTTTTCGCCGCCCTAATATCGGGAACAAAAATCTCCGCTATACCGTTCACCGTTCCCGGGTCGGCGTCGCCCGCGAAGAACTCAAACGGGTAAGTCTTGGAATACGCCAGAACTGCGATTTGCACGTTCCTCGACTTCACAATCGCGGGCTGTCTTGCCGTTTGGAGATCAGGCCCCGCCCCACAGTACCGCAGTTTGTTGGCACGCAAAACCTTCAACGTTTGTAACAGCGCGTTATCCCCATAGTCACCCATGTGATTGTTCGCAAGCGCGAGCACATCAAATCCTGCCTTTGCAATGCCCCCTGCAAGCTTCGGTTCGCCAATGAATGTAAAATCCTTCTCCGGTATAGGGGAGCCGGTCAAGCCCAAGGGCATTTCAAGATTTCCAATCGCGAGGTCCGCCGCCTGGATAATGGAGCGCATACGGTCAAACGGATAATCAACGCCGCGCTGATCGATTACCGGCTTGGCGCTGCCTACCAACATAATGTCTCCTACGCAGAGAATGCTTAGCTCTGTGGGATCATGGTAGAAATCGCGATCTACGGACTCCGTGTGCGGAGAAGATGGAGCGGAAGGCACACTCTTATGAACCTCAGAACTGTTCAACTCCGGTCTACCATCGAGTGGCAATGCGATTTCTGAATGAACCGCTGAAGCCGATGTTTTCTTGGGAAACACGTTCACGTAATCGATAGTGCCGTCAGGCCCAGTTGATGACGCAACGGAGATCTCGGCACAGACAATCATGAGTGACACGGACTGCAAAACGTATTTAATTGTCGGCATAAGGCGATCTTATGTGCCACTGTTTGACTATAATCAGCTATAGGGATCATGAATTCTGCAGATAATTTATAGCAAGTTCCGTGCCTATTCCCTGTATTTGAAACTGAATATTGCTCTTGCTCTACACGTGCAGCCCGAATTCTTTGCTTTTTGTTGCTTTGCCCTCCTATGTCTGCTATACTTACGGTTGACGTAGATTTCTACCCTCCGCGAGTTCCATTCACCCATCTCACGTGGAACCGCAGAAAGGCATGAGTTTGTGACCCTAGCAGAGGTATTTGACGCATGTCAGGATATTGAGCTGAGGCAGGCAAAATTGTACGCCGCACTATCATTACGCTTGGGTGATGTCGATGAACGGATTGCCCGGTTTTGGGAGCAAATGAGTACAGAAGAGTGGCAGCACTACATGCTTGTCGATTTTGGTCGGTCGCTATGTAATCAGACAATCGGTTTGGATGCATCTGCCTCGGGATTGCCGGGGGTGTCCATTCGACAGATTACAGACGCGTTAAGCGAGCATGAAAAGAGGATTGATAGTGGGGAGATTACGCTGAACGGGGCTTTTGAGATTGCCATTGCTATAGAGGGCAGCGAGGCGGACACTATCTATATGTATCTGCTTTCTACTATCAAAAAAGCAATTTATGAAAGTGACCAGCCGTACCTGATTAGCCGTATTTCACATGTGGAAAGGGACATGACAGCGCACATCGACCTTTTGATCGACGCTACCCGCCGGTTTTCCAAAATTCCGGAACTTGTCCGACGGGCGCAAGCACTGAAGGAACATCACACGCATTAATCTAGCTAGTAGCTGGCGGTGGACAGAATGCGAGAATTGCCGGGAGTCGATTGAGGCTAGCGGAACTGCATAGTTAAATTCGCAGCATCTGTTTTACGAGAGCAACTAGGCATTGACCGCCCATTCAAGCGGCTCGTTTTGTAGGTAGGGACGTAAGAGGGTTTGAAGGCGGCGGTGCGCATGATGAAGATGTGCTTTGATGGTTCCTTCGGATCTATCCAACCGAGCGGCAATCTCTTTTAGTTGAAGACCTTCATGATAACGAAGATTAAAGACCCTTTGTTGCCCCGGAGGAAGCTGACTGACCGCCTTGCCAATGATTTGACCGAGTTCGCTTGATTCTGCTTGGTCCGGCGGGCGTGGTCTTAAATCGTTGAAAATGAGTTCGTTTTCGGGGATTGCGGGGTTCAATTCATCAAACGATATGGTGCGCTTCCGGTTTTGTTGACGAATGAAGTCGATACAGCGATTGATTGCGATTCGGTAGATCCAGCTATAGAATGCCGATTCCTGCTTAAAACTGGGTAGGGCTTGGTACGCTTTGATGAATATCTCTTGGCAAAGGTCTTTGGCTGTTTCGGGATTGGGCACGTGTTTATATACCAAACTGTAGATTCTGCCTTGATACCGGACGATCAGCTCATTGAAGACATCTCGCTCGCCGCACTGGAATCGGTCAATGAGTGCATACTCGTCAATAGGATTTGGATCAAACGGTGAATCGACCACGGAAATACGATTGGATTTAGCCATTGTTCTTGCTCCCAATTACCGGTCAAATCCCCTGATTGTCGAGTTTGCGAACACGTTCGTTAGCCAACAAATGCCACATATTTGAACACCTAGACCGAACAATCGTTCCACATTTCGTAACAATTATAGACACTCAGGGGTGGGTTTGAGTTCACGAGTTCCCGTCGTGAAGTAACTTTGTGTCTTTCCTATATGTTTCCCTTCAGTTTGATTTCCTTCCTGCACGAATCTTGCCATTTAAATTGTTTTGATGTGTCCGATGCCTCGATATAGCATTCAGAACAAAATCGTTTTGCCATTTCTATTGCTTTTCATCGCCGTGCTTGTAGCGGTTCCGCTCATAACCATCGCGCTCTTTGATCGAACATACAACAAGCAGTTCAGCCGTGAAACCGAGGGATGGTTGAAGGTCATTAAAGACACAGGTTATATCGAACAGCCGGAGCAGGTTCAACATGCGTACGGCGTGGAAGTTATGGTCTTCGGCGCGAGCAACGCTTTGAACTTCACTACGCTCGACGATTTGTCGGATGACGGAATGGTCAATTTGACCGCTGACATGAAGGTGCAAGAAGCGCGACAGAAGATAACAGAATCGGGCGGTGCATTGGTGTCGCAGAGCGTCATGCTTGACGGCAAACCTTATAAAGCAATCTATGACTCCTTGCCGCAGGGACGACTGTACTGCTTGCTCCGACCGATGGATGACGTTGCGGAAGGAAAGCGCACACTGACGTGGTGGATATCGGGAATTGCCGTCGTCGTTATTTCGTTAGTTGCACTTACTAGCCATTTAATTGGACGAAATCTTTCAAATCCGATAAAAAATTTGGTGCAATTTACTCGGCAGGTTTCGGCGGGAAGGCTCAATGGGCAGTGCGACGTAAAGAGCGACGATGAAATTGGAGATTTAACCGCCGCCTTCAATCAGATGACTAGCGACCTTCGAGATTCGCGGAACGAGCTTATCCGTGCGGAACGGCTTGCTACTGCCGGACGGATGGCGGCGTCATTTGCCCACGAGATACGGAATCCGCTGTCCTCTATGCGGATGTTAGCCCAAATGTTGATGCAAAGGAAAGATTTGCCGGTCTCAAAGCGTGAACAGTCGGTAGGCTATATTCTTGAAGAGATAGAACGGATTGATGACATCGTCAAAGGATTTATGGATTTTGCCCGCCCGGCGGCGCTTGAACTTGAAACGCACGATCTCAATCAGGCGCTTGAAGAGGTGCTCAATGTGATGGAGGCAAACTTAAATCATCATCAACTTACACTTGTCAAGAAGATTGACCGAGAACTACCTCCCATTGAGTTTGATCGGGGCAAGGTGAAACAGGGGTTCATGAACATCGTGCTCAATGCGATGGAGGCAATGTCAGAGGGAGGAACATTGGAGGTCGAGACCTCACGGCATGAGGACCGCGTTCGAGTTGAGGTTCTCGACACCGGAGTCGGCATCCCATCTGCGGACTTAGATCAGCTGTTTGAACCGTTTTTCACGACCAAGGTGCAGGGCACGGGACTCGGGCTGGTGAATACGAAGCGAATTATGGAGCAACACGGCGGAGACGTAACCATCCGGAGTGACGAGGGAAAGGGGACCAAGGTGTCTTTTTGGCTGCCTTTAACGTAACGGAGATTTCGTACGGGTTACAGTCATTGATACTAAGAATTATATGTGTAGGACTTAGTGGTTTTCTCGGTAGGCATTTAACGCAAGTTCCATCCTTTCTCGTAGGTCGGGCTTCTAGCCCGCCCCTCTTAAAGGATATGTCTCAAGCCGGGGGCAATGTAAGCTAAATCGACTGAATGTGCTCAGAGTAGATTGGCAAATCTCCTGTGCACATGCGGATACGGCTTGGATATGTCTATCCAAGCCGAGCGGGGCTGCAATATAACACGCGGAAAAATGAAAATCCAACCCTTAATGATAGGTAGCAACTTGGGTTATTTAACACAAGTAAGGAGGTCACGATTCGGAAATCGCTCCTACCTACAGTGTGTTCATCGCAATAATCTTCAATCATCAAGTATGTGTTAGTATGCAAGCGATTGATTATATTCCTAATTCTTCCCGCTTGTGTACAGGCAGACTCGATCAACTTCCTAACCTGATCGCCCCGTCGGATAGGGCACGCTCAAATCGGTAGCCGGCAACCAGCGCGTCGCGGGCTGTCTCCGGTCCGGACCACTCACATTAAGCCCAACCGGTTTTCTACCATGTCGGAAGATTCGCAGTGCATTATTGGCGTTAAGAGCCTGTTGAAAAGTCCGTAGTGAAGCCATTTTTGGTCATTTGAAGACACATCTTTCGTGATTTCCTGCCATATACTTGTCGCCCCGCTGGGGCTTAGGTGTACGAGGTTTCGACGTTTCTACACACCTTCCGCCCCTCCGGGGCTAGTAGAGGCTGGTGCGCGGTACGCACCCTACAAACTGCACTTTTCAACAGGCTCTAAGGATGTTTCTTTAAGTCCGGGAATGGACTCTCTACCGCCTTCACTATTCGGATCGATGTGGGATCATTATCGCGCGGAATTTACTATCCCCCTTCCTATCCAGTCGCTTGATTGATACGACGTCATCCAAACGAAATTCCACTATTTGTGAATTCTTGCCGATTGTGTTTACTGTTTCCTGACCTTTAGGAGATTCAGCGGCAGCACGGCGAGGACGCAAGACGTGCCAATCCACTGCCACTCCCTCAACATGAGTGGGGTTGTCCCCAATGTCTTGGCTGCCGGTTCCCAGTAAACAACCGCCGCATGCAATGCCATACAGACGAGGATGGTGAAGAGCAGGGGAAGGTTTGCCGCTATTCTTTGAGGGAGCGATTCCCAATCATATCGGCGACACTGAAAGTTGGAGAATAATTGCGTGCAAATGAGAATAGTGCACGCCGTGGTTTGGGCAAGCGTCTCGGTTTTTGACCAGTCCCCGGAAGTAACCCCAATCGTTACAAGAAAACCGACAATTGCGAGACAGCTGATGAGAAGGCTGCGAAAAAGATCAGCGTGGCGAGGCGAATACAGGAACGGCGGAACTTTCCGAGATCTACTATATCTGAAGCGCTCCTGGATTCGGTCACTACCCAAGGAGATAAGCGGCACGAGGTTTACAAGGAAGTGAATCCAGATAATTTGGGGTAGAGTCAGCGGCATGGGCAATCCGTATATCTGATGCAGCACGAATCCCACGACGAGCGTGATTAGTTGGGCAAGGGTACATGAGAGCAGCCACCGCATCGAGTTTCTGAGGTTGTCATACGCTTCTCGGGTATGGTACAATAAAGCCTCGATTACGGCAAACCCCTCCTTAAGCATTAAACAGTCCGCATGTTTTTGTACCACGTGGCAAGCATGCGATGCCGAAGCGAAACCCACATCGGCGGCTTTCATGGCGTGCGCGTCCAGAGGTCTCCGCCCCAAAAATCCCAACGTATAACCATGACGTCCGAGATATTGTACAACTCTGAGCCGCTGCGCGGCGGAAAGCTTGCAATAGACCAAGCAACGACCGACAACAAAATCGTAATCTTCTCCATGAAGATCAAAATCGGTTCTTTCTGCGACCGCGTTTCTGTCATGAGTTATCCCAATTTCCTTGGCGAGTTCGGCAGCCATCTGCGGATTCTTGTCCGTAAACATTACTATCTTCGTTCCTGTATCGATGCAGAATTCAACGGACTCCCTCGCTCTCTCATGAGCGGATGTTGAAAGCGCCACTAACCCTAAAAACGTAGCGCTACGTTCCATCTCGCGTTGCGTGTCGGCGATGCTTGAAATCCTATGCGCAACGGCCAGGACGTGAACACCTTTATTGTCCAAATGCTCGGCGACCTGCCGAATCAATTCGGCCTGATCCGGAGCAATTTCATATGCGGTTCCCCGGTTTTGCATGGATCGGCAGTTTTGCAACACGTTTGACGGCTTACCAAGTATTATTTCTAGATGATTCCCTCCTCCGGTTTCGAATACGAATCCTTTATACGGATGACTCGGTGTTTCGGGTACTTCATCAACCAAGGGCAGCTCCGTGTCATAACGGTCGAGATCATAACCGATACGGCAGGCAACGGTTTTGAGCGCGGTGTAGACATCTTCGCCAACTGAAGTTCCGTATTGATACTGTCTGCCGCTCGCACATCGGCTCGCCGCCAATATCAGCAGCGGAAATCCATACGGTACTTGAGATTCCGGCGGCGGTACAGGAAGCGTATTTTCATCCGCCTCGCCGGATGATGCGTCTAGCTTTGCGAGCCACCCTTCCCAAGAAACTTGCTCGACCAATTGATCATCAACAAACACATGAGAAAGAGACAGTTCCGCTCTTGTAACAGTGCCAATTTCGTCTATACAAACGGCCGTAAGGTTATTCAGCGACTCCAGCGTATTCAAACGGTGAATCGCAACGCCTTTTTTCAACATTTTCTTCGCGTGGTCGGCAAGAATCGATCGGGCGGTCAAAGCAATACCGTCCGGAACTGAAGCGATAGCAAACCCCAATCCTAGAATAAGCAGTTCGGGCCATTGCGTTGGGACACCGACGATTCTATCGTGCCACCAAGTAATCGCGATAGCAAGGACGGCAATGATAAGGCCGGCAAGACGGAGACAGTTGTAAAAGAGACGCATCTGTCTCTCAGCTTCTGTCGAAAGATCTAATGTCGGAAGTGCGCGTTTGCCAGCCTTATTGAGTTCGAGATTTTTGCCCGTCTTTACTACGATTGCCCGTCCGCTGCCTGCGGTCACGAACGTCCCTCCGAAAACCATATTCCTTTGTTCCTGAGACGGTACTGCTACCGCTTCCAGCATGTCTTCGGCGCGTTTCTGGACCGATGCGGCTCCGTCGAACAACGATGCTTCATCAACAATCAGCGAATCCGCTTCGACGATGCGTGCATCGGCGGGGATATAGTCTCCCTCATCAAGGACGAGCAAATCTCCCGGTACGACATCTTTGGAGACAATTTTGCTAAGAAAGCCGCTGCGAATGACGGAAATGCGTATGTCGGATTGATTGCGGATGGATTGAAGCTGACTTCGGATCTTGGCTGCTTGGGCAAATCTCCAGAGGACATGGAATACCAAGATAGCAGCGATTACCATCACCTCTCGGGTTTCCGATTGAGCATACCATAGCACGGCTATGGCGACTGCCAGAAGCAACACTGAGATATTCGCAAATTGGTTAAGGAAGAGTAGAAACAGGTTAGATTCAGATGCCGAGTCTATTTCGTTGGCGCCACCGTTCTGGCGATGGGATCTTGCCGCATCGTTGGAGAGTCCACGTTCGAGATGTGTCCCAAACTCGTGTAGAATGTATGGAATGGTTTGAGTGTGCCAGTCCGGCATAATTGAATCAGCGAGAAAGTTGGGTGGGAATCATTTAAGATTGCGTTGGATTCGGGATTTAGCGGCAGAAATTGCCGAGTTAAAGCGCGTCTGAATTTTTGGCGGCACATCAATTTATGGTCATCTGAGTTGCCGCACACTTCTGGATACAAAGGAAGAAGGAAAATCGGGGGTTTGACGGTCCAGATTGGTTTCAGAGCAACGGGAGCCACTGCCAAATAGATTTTCAAACAGGCTCTTGATTCATTGAATGGATGAATTGTACCGTTGCACCGTTTGCGTCAATAGGCAAGATTTTGACATCACAGGCAACTTGATGGCGGGCGAAAGCCTGAGACATCTTTTCGGCAACCTCGTGCATCGCGGTTGTGCAATAGGCGGCGATGGTCGGTCCTGCTCCACTCAACGCAACGCTTAACGCGCCTGCCTTTGTTGCCGCTTCTGCAATTTCATCGTAACCGGGTATTAATGAAATGCGGTAGGGCTGGTGCAGACGATCTGCCATCGCATGGGATAACATCTCTAAATTACCGGTAGCAACGGCGGCAACCAGAAAAGAACTGCGACTCACATTATGAACAGCATCCTTGAATTCGACGAATCCGGGCAAAACCTTGCGCGCCTCTTTGGTCGACAGTGGGAAGTCCGGAATTGCCACGACAACGTGCAGATCCGTATCGCAATTCAACTTCAGCGTGTGAACAACATTGGAATCCGTCACGGAAACAACCAAACTTCCTAGTAACGATGCCGCCACATTGTCCGGGTGTCCGTCGATTTCACACGCGAAGTTTAGGATTTCGGATCGCGAAAATGGCTCTCCGCAGAGCAGATTTGCGGTCAGCATGCCGCCCAAGATGGCGGTGCCGCTACCTCCTAGTCCACGGAGCGCGGGGATACCGTTTGTCAGAGCTAATCTGAGGCCCTTCGGTTGATTGCCGCTTCGCTCAAAGATTAGTTCCGCCGCTTGGAGACCGACGTTCTCAGTGGTGACGGGAATCTTGTCGGCATCAATACCGGTTACAATAACCTCTTTGCCGCTCTCAGTCTCCTCCAGCTCAACGGTGCTATACAATTGGAGTGCGAGCCCGAGGACATCAAAGCCGGGGCCAAGGTTGGTCGTACTTGCAGGGATACGCGCTATCGCTTTACGAGACATTTACCTACGCTATTCTTGCAATCCCTGCTTCCATGCGGCTTAGGGCTTCATTTATATTTTCCAATGAATTCGCGTACGAGAGCCTCAAATACCCGTCGCCATATTTTCCGAACGCTGTCCCCGGCAAGAGCGCAACGTTCGCTTCATTCAACAGGTAATCGGCGAGGTCCCGACAGGAAAGGGGAAGCTGCGTCACATTGGGGAAAACATAAAATGCCCCTAGCGGATTGAGGCAGCTGATTCCTTCAATCGCGTTCAGACCTTCGACTATGGCGTCACGACGCGTCTTGAATTCGGCCGCCATATTCGCCACGAAATCTTGCGGACCTTTGAGAGCCTCAATGCCGGCTATCTGAATGAACGTCGTTGTACAGGAATTGGAGTTGATAGTCAGTTGTGTAATCTTGTCCGCCATCGGCTTGGGCGCTATGCCGTAGCCTAGTCTCCATCCTGTCATTGCGTAGGTCTTTGAGTGACCTTCAATCATGATTGTCCGTTCTTTCATCCCGGGCCGATTGATAACACTGTCGTGAGTTCCTTCATAGAGTAGGCGAGAGTAAACTTCATCGGTGAGGACGTAGAAATCGTGCTTGACTGCCAATTCCGAAATCGCGTCGAGATCTTCCTCTAAAAGGATCCCGCCTGTCGGATTTTGGGGCGAATTGATTATCAGCAGTTTCGTCTTGTCCGAAATAGAGCTAACAAGGTCATCAATACGAAAACGGAAATCAACTTCCTCTCGGAGCGGGAGCGGAACGGGGGTTGCGCCAATGAAATTGATAACGGACTCATAGATTGGAAATCCCGGCTCCGGATAGATGACTTCGTCTCCTTCATCAGCAAGCGCCAAGATGGTGAAGAACATAATCGGTTTTGCACCGGATGTCACCGTAACCTCATCCGGATGAATCTCGACGCCTCGGGTTTCCGAAATATGTTCAGCCACGACTTCGCGAAACTCCAGCAATCCCGCAGACGGACCGTAGCCCGTATGCCCATCTTTCATTGCCTTAAAGGCAGCCTCACAGATGTTCATTGGTGTTATGAAGTCGGGCTGGCCAATTTCAAGGTGAATAATATCTCGTCCTTGGGCTTCGAGGGATTTCGCTTTCGCGAGTACCTCGAACGCCGATTCCGTACCCAGACGGTCCATACGAGCCGCAAAATTCATTCGGTTGTCTTCCCCCTAACGCAATGCATGAATATGTGTTGAATTCGAAATGAACCAAGAAACTATAACAGACTCGATCTCTCGCGATGCCGAAAACACGGGACCGATCCGGTGGGCGGGTTTTCGCGGCGATCAAATTCCAACAAGTCTACCTGTACTGCATAACCAGACCAAAGTTGCCGGTTACCCAAGCTCTGTCGCCTCTTACGAATATATCCTTAACGGGGATTTTGGCAGCGCCGGGATCACTCAATTCCTGTTCTTGCCACGTTTTGCCGCCATCTGTCGTGTGGATAATCGCAGTCACGCCGAGGCCTCCACCTACCGCCCACCCCACGGTGTCGCTGACAAACTGGACGCTCAAGAGATGTTCCTGCGTGCCGCTGTTTTGACTCTCCCATGAATCTCCGCCATTGGTAGTGTGCAGAATGACGCCATTTTCTCCAACGGCCCATCCTGTTGACGCATTAACAAAGAAAACGTCTTTCAGAATGTCTTCAATGTGCGTCGGCTGATCGATCCAATTCGCGCCGCCGTCAACGGTTTTCTGGATCAAACCGTCTTGGCCTCCCGTGCGTGGACTGAGTCGCACGCCTACCACCCAGCCCGTGGAATCATCGACAAATTGAACCCCGTTGAAGACACTAGTGTCGTCTTCGCCGACTCCACTGCCGGCTTCACCGCCTCGCAAGATCTTCCATGTGTTGCCTCCATTCGTTGTTTGGAGTATGGTCTCGCCCATTCCTACTACGAAACCTTTCGTCGGGCTCACAAAAAAGACGCTGTAGAGGTCGTTGCTGACCTTGCTAGTCTGAATGTCCCAACGCTTGCCGCCGTCTTTGGTGGCGACAATGGTGCCCTCGGCGCCGATTGCCCAACCGTGCTTTTTGTCGTAGAAGTAGATAGCCGACAGATTCTTGTTGACATCAACCTCGGCTTTCGACCATGTTCTGCCGCCATCTTTCGTGTGACCGATGAAGCCCGGGTAGTCCATGTCTAGTGGAGAACTTCCAACCACCCACCCCTCTTTCGAACCAATGAACGCGATTGAGAAGTAATCCCTTATTTCGGGATCCTGCTTCTGCATCACGCTCCACTCTCCGTGCGCATAGCCAATGCCGCAACTGATTACGAGCACTATAATGACTCCGATTTGAAGCCATCCTCGTTGGTATATCATTAGAGTTTACCCCTTCCCTGATTTTTGCCTTAGTATAGCACCCATTCAAAAATAGTGTCAATGAAAACCTTAGTAATAAGGGAATCACACCCGAATTCCCCGAGCATCAGCGACATCGTCAATTATATCGCCGAGGGTTTGGAGTATCGGCGTCCTTACACTGATGGAGTTATTCACATGGTAACCGCAAAGTATGTGACCATAATTAGTGTAGTCATACCGTGGGTGGATACTGAACTTTTCCGTTTGAATGCCCTCTTCAACAATGTCGTTAGCTTCAAAGAGTCCAGCATCACCGTCATCGCGATTGCGACTGTCTCCCGTGTTCCGTAACCGTTTCTTTCTCAACGGATACACCTAAATTCAGGGTGGCAATTTCCGGTTCGCCTGCTACTGAGCCTCTCCCTATCACATGGATACTTTTATCCTTCGGTGATTGCAACAGTGTACCACGCTTTCTGCCTCGCAACCGAGTAGGTCTGGTACGTAGTCATCGTAACTGTTCGCGCCTTTTCAAAAATGATGAGATATTGTATACCAACTCTTGTATAACGAATTGAATGAGGTCATTCCTTCCGTCATGAGAGTCCAATATTGAAACTTTTCAGCTTCTATCCTATGCTTAAGTCACAGCGAAAAGTCGTGAAGGAACAACCGTGGTAACCCTTTAAGGCGACTTCAATTTATCCTGAAAAAGCCTAACCATTGTAGGACAGGACTCAAAAATTTCACTAGTGCATCCCAACCTGAAATGATGGAAACCAGTGTGCCAAAAAACGTGATTATGCCAACGATTTTCCCGGTTACTAAATGATGGCTGACTGCATTTGAGGTGCTACCACCGATTAGTCCAACTGATTGGAATATCCAAAGGGGCCCATCAATTAAGATAGAACGTACAGCTCCTGTCAACCACATTAAGGGGTTAAAAATCCCAATCCAGGCCTTGCGTATTTGATAATCAAGTGCGCCGATGTACTGTTCTACTAGGTTGTGTGTACCTTTAAAATCGGCGACTGGTGATTCAATATTGTTCAAGGTGAAGGACAAGAACGCGTGATTTGAGATTGCATGATTGTGATAGGCAGGTCTATAACAATCTATACGTCCGTATTCTCCCATTTGGTTATCCATTTTAACTAAATTTCGCAGCAACCATTTATGGATTTCTGTATCAAGTCGACCGTTTCTCAGGAGTTGGCTATACTTTGAGAGATATTTTTTCCCAAAACCTTTTCGCTGTATTAACAAGCACAAATCGTAAATTAATCTAATCAGACCGAAAAGACCTAACGTGCAGAATACCGTTAATATATTTGGTTCGACTAACTTCGCTAAGAGCCTGTTTGAAAAGTCATTTGATTCGATTTCGCATCAAGTAGATGGAAGCGATGTATACCATAGTTTCAGCAGTCTTAGGAAAGCGTTCATAATCCAAAGTCAATCGACGAAACCAACCAAGCCAAGAGAATGTGCGTTCAACAATCCATCGTAACGGAACAACTTCAAACCCCTGCTGCCCTAGCGTAGATGCAATCTCTAGTTGACACTGATGAGCCAGATATAACCAGTCTTCTAATTCGCCGCGATAGGCGGCATCGGCACACACCAACTGAATTGTTATGTACCAGCTAAACACTTCTGTTAGTAACTCGATAGCTATCTGATTGTCACTAACATTGGCATCAGTGACTTTGACCATCAATGGAATACCCGTCGTATCCGTTACCAGATGGCGTTTGCGTCCTTTGACCTTCTTGTGACCATCAAATCCTCTAGTCTCCGCCAGTTCCGTCGTCTTAACGGATTGGCTGTCAATGATAGCTGCTGTCGGTGATGGTTGTTTGCCGCCATCACAACGTGTTTGTTCGCGAAGTGCCTGATGAATCAAGAGCCATGTGTTGTCGACTTGCCACTTTCTGAAATGGTAATAGACGGTTTGCCACGGTGGCATATTATGGGGTAGCATTCGCCACTGGCAACCGGACTTGACGACATAAAAGATAGCATTGATGATTAAGCACATCTCCCATTTTGGAGGTCTGCCTAATGGTTGAGGGGCTGGCAGAAACGAGGACAGTTTCTCCCACTGTGCATCAGTCAAATCACTGGGATAACGCTTGCGGTTCATGTTTACTCCTTTCATTGGTTCAGATTTAACTGCTCCAATGAGTAAACGTAAACATCAACCGTTCAGACAACTTTTTTCTTTTTCTAATAGGTTCTTGAGGGCATTTACCCCAAAATAGCCCTTTCTCTAAGGCGATTCCGGACTTTTCAAACAGGCTCTAAGAAATCGTGAATCACTGTTTTTCCGGACAACTATTTGTTCACGGTGGCGGTACAATGATACTATTGCCTTCAACGACTGATGTTGAGAGCATACAAGGACCGCTAGTGATGCATGAAACCTTGACGCTTGGACTTGAGTATGCTTGACTGTATACTGTCACTTGTAGCTATTTCTACCACAGTTCTAGTGTGCCCACCCTGGAAGGTTGACAATTCAAGCTAAATGATTGTGTTCTGCCACTCAATAGCCAAATCGTATTCGCTTTGATTACGAATTGAAAAAAGCTGCTGCACAACGCACCAATGTTCCTGAATGTCTACTGGAATTACGCTCGTTCGTTCTATCCCTTTCTGGGACTTTAGTCACACCGGCGTCACTCTATTATATCGAAATCAAGAATTCTAATTTCTACTCTTGTGTGAGGAACTTTGTCGCCAAGCCGTGTGGTTAGTTCTTGAACGCTTCCGTGAACCTCACTTTCCACCCGCTTTGCCAAACCTGCAGGTATCGGCCCTTGAAGTTGCACGGCATCCACATCAATCGGGTCATCTCGCGCATCATAGAAAATTACAAAACAATATACGTTCCTCACATTTTCGCGCAATCGGTTTCTCAGAGAAAAACTATTAGGAGTTACGCAGTTGGTTCAAGCGTGTAGAGAGGTTCTGCCAAGTAAGCACGCACCGCATCTCTGACAATAGAGAGTTTTGCTTCAAACCAACTGACCCCGGTATGATAACAGTAGTGCTCAATTCTCAGAAAGGCTCTCAGCGCTAAACCAATATGATTTCTTTGAGTGCGAGCAGAGCGCACTTGTCCTCGCTCAATGCCAACAAATTGCTTAATCCCGCGATGATATTCTTCTATTGTCCAAGACCATTCCGTATATTTGAGACGCGTCAATGCGTCCATCTGTAAATCATTTGTTGCCCAATATTCAATGTCACCTTCTGGAGTGTCAACCTTGAATATTCGAACCAATCCATAACCTTTTAGATGAACAGTTGTCCCCGTGGGTTCAATTGGGAGCGTACTCACCGGACGGTTACCGGAATAATCTTTACTGACAAGTCGGTTGGGAGCTAGACGAGTGACCCATGTCCAACCATGATCTCGCACCGCTTTTAGATTCTTTAGACTGGCATACCAACTATCAAAACACACACATTCAGGAGCAAAACCGCGTGTTTTCGCTTCTTCAAGCATGGCGCGGAAATGGTCATTTTTCGTCAAGCCGTCTTTGGCTTTATCATAGATTCGATAATCGCATGGAATATGTCTATCGCCATCCGTCCACAGCAAAGTGACCAAGTTAATCCCATTCACAACTCGGTGGTGTTTCCCTGACCAGTGTTTTGTTACCAGTTCAATCTTTTGTGAATACGGTTTATCCAGAGTCGAGTCATCTATAACTAAAATGCCGGATTCCAATTTCACCTGATGTTTCGATTCGCGCCACAGTTTGCCGCTGTCGGGATCCTCCCGATGCAGCAGCCGTGTTATCGAATCATGAGCCGGTGGGTTATCAGCTTGGGGTTGAACTTTTTCCGCTTCAAGACAACTGTAACTTTTCTGAGCGCCAACCAAGAAATCAATATAGTCAGTGTCAGTATATTTGGGTGGATTCATGCTCAAATTATAAACTATTTTCACTCAACTGCGTAACTCCTAACTATAATTGCCGACTGGTGCGGCGGCATATATCCAAGTCAGCCTGTCCCCCATTACCCCTTGCACGCTCTTGCCACCTAAACCAGCGAAGATGGAACGTTGTGGTTTGGCTTGTGCCACTCTTGAAAATGGCTTTGGCTCACTTATTTCTGCCACCAGCACGGCAAGATAATTTGAAGGAATCGCAAAATTAAGATTTTGCCCTCCGCGGAAGGTTGCGACCGAAACACCGATAACTTTGCTACGCTCATTTAAGACAGGACCTCCACTGCTCCCCGGAGAAATCGGTGCTGTAAGCTGCAGTACCTTGTCTGTTCCAACGGTTCGGACACTACTGATAATACCCTGAGAGAACGTGCCTTCCAGACCATACGGGTTGCCCACGGCATAAACAGTCTCGCCAACTAGGATTGTGTCACTATCGCCGAGGGAAACTGTCGGGGTGCCTAATGCCGAGATCTGTAGTATGACTAGGTCTCGTCTCGCATCAACAGCAGTAATGCCCTCAATATCACGTTTCGTTTTCTGACCAACCAACTTAGCATAACCCCTTGCGGCACCTTCAACGACGTGCAAGTTGGTTGCCACTTGATTAGGTTTTACAAAGAATCCACTACCCAATCCAAGTGGCTGACCATTGGCATCTTCCATAACCAAGAGCACTGTAGAGGCGAAGGCTTTTTGGGCAATCTGAGGGGGAGTTTGCGCACTTGCCAATGTACTGCACAGAAGAAGTACGAGAAATCCGAAACTCAGGGGAGATTCTTTACTATGTTTCATCACATTGTCCTTTCTATTTGGACTTAACGAGTGGAATGCTCAAACCTTCCTAGAATGGCGATTTATTATCGGGGAATGTAATTTCCGATGTTCCCAATGAATTGCATCACGAGAAACAGGTATGTCTACGCTAAACTTCACTATGGCCGAAATCTTCTAGCCAGAGTTTTCGAACTCTATTTACGTCACGTGGTTTTGCCCAATAAGTCTTACCGAATGAGGATTGCAGTCCAACATGGCGCCAGGATTTCTGCAGAAAACAATTTGCATCGTAGGGCAAAAAAAGTCGCACATTGTCCCTTCCTCCAGTCTCTTAGGAAGTCTATCACTGAGAGGATTTCCAAAGTCTAGAATTACATCAGAATATCTTGGTTTTTTGAGCTTAAGTCAGTCAACTGTGATAGGGATTTGGTCAGCGTTCGTTCCTAAGATCGAGAGGTATTTAAGATTTCTGCTATAATCAGGCAAGAATACTGCATTAATACTGACGGTTACCGTAGGTCTGGACTTAACATCCTGGTGGATTTTCCATCCAACTGACAAAACAGCTACGCATACCGATATAGAACGTACAATTATTGTGATTATAGTTGTATCCATGTTTAAGATTTAACGGTTCTTCAGAGTTAAGTGTGGGAATGAAACTTGCTATAGGTACATGCGTTTTTTTCTATGAGTGCAAGTTGATTTGAATACGATGCGATATGACTCTGGAGGCTCCGATGTATGCGCTTTTAACACAACTGCTTGATATTCCTAATTACCACGTGATTTCTGCCGAGATTGAGACAGATAAAATCACACTGGACATTGAATCCACATCTCAGACAACAGCATGTCCTCACTGTGGTAAAACCTCAAAAACGTTGCACGAAAGACACCGTCGCATGGTTCGCGACCTTCCTATCAGTGGCAAGCCGACTTATCTACGCTTTATCAGGCGCCGATTCTTTTGTGACGACTGTCACCGCGCGTTCTCTGAGTCCCTAGGCTTTGTCGACGAGCGACGTGATTACACCCGTCGTTACCAACATTGGATATTCCTTCAAGTTCGAGAGAACAACATCAGTGCAGTACGTCGGGTTGAACAGCTAACTTATGACCAGATTGAAAGCATCTTCCTCCACGAAGCCGGATGCCGTATCCCTCTAACCCCCTTTGCCGACCTCCAACGTTTGGGTATTGACGAAATTGCGTTGCGTAAGGGAAGAGGAAACTTTGCCTTGATTCTGAGCAACCTAGACACAAAAGAAATCGTTGATGTGCTCAAATCGCGAACCCAAGAGAAACTTAGGGCACGACTTGAACGGCTATCAGCTTTTGAACGTGCACAGATTCAAGAAGTCGCCATCGATATGTGGAGTCCCTATGATGCGGTCTGTGCTGAGTTGTTGCCCCACGCGGTTATTACTGCCGACCGGTTTCATGTGATGCAGGCAGTCAACCGGGAACTCAAGCAGTTGAAGAATCAGCAAAAGAAAGTACACCCTCAAGCACTGAAAGGTGCTCACTATGCGCTGTTAAAAAATCGACAAGACTTAACCGATAAGCAGCAAGCGGCGCTTGAGCACGTATATCAAGTGTCTCCTTTGGTCAAGACAGCTCATCGGCTCAAGGAGTGTTTGCGACATATCTTTGAGTGTAAGTCCACAAAAGAAAAGGCAATTAAGCGCCTACGGAAATGGAATCTCATTGCTGAGAAAGCGGGGTTGTTTCCGCAATTCCGTAGGACGCTGGCAAACTGGATACACCGAATTGCCAATTACTTTTGTCACCGCACGACTAGTGGCATTGTCGAAGGCATTAACAACAAAATCAAACTCATCAAGCGCCGGGCTTTTGGATTTCGAAACTTTGAGCATTTCCGAATCCGAGTCATTGCAGCATTCTTATAGCTAACTCCTTTTCCACACTTAACTCTGAAGAGCCCATTGTTATTGATGATTTGTATGAACAGCATTTCCCCAATGGAATGCTTCATCGGCCTGGCCCCACTAGCAACCTAGCCGACAACAGTGAAATAATAACCATCGCTTGGGTAGGCGAGATGGTTGGCATTGATAGTGAGCGCGCTTGGCATAACTTTGTCAAAAAGGAGTTCTGTCATCTATTTCCGTATTTATCCGATCGTACCCGCTTTAATCGCCGGCGTCGTAATCTGTGGGCAATCAGTGAAAAACTTAGACAGGCACTCAACCATGAACTGCCGTTAAACGATATCTTCATCGTTGATAGCTTGCCTGTTCCCTTGTGTGACTTTAAGCGTGCACATTCTTCCACATCGCCTCTCAAGTGTCAGGACGTCTCTGGCACGCAGGCAACCTATGGATATTGCGACACCAAAGGATTGGGCACATTCTTAGGATTTCGTGTTCATCTAATCATCAGTTATCAAGGCGTCCCAGTCGATTTTTCCATAGCGAATGCTAATCTTGATGAGCGAGAGGTGCTTTGGGCGATGTGTGAAACAGGGGATTATCCTTTGATAATTGGAGACAAAGGTTATGTTTCAGCTTCATTGAGTTAGATGGCATCCGCTTATTGGCTATCAAGCGTGAGAATCAGAAGCCGCAATACACGCCACAACTCCGGCAGGCTCTCAATCGAATTCGGAGACGAATTGAGACAACCATCAATCAACTCAATGACCAGTTTCATCTGTGTCGGATTCGAGCGCGCAATCACTGGGGCATGTTGACCCGAATTATTGATAAGCTAGCGGGTTTCAGTTTAAGTGTTCTGCTCAATCGCAGTTTAGGTCGTCCACTTATGGAAACCAAAGACTTGGTCTTCGCATAACCTACATCAACTAGCACAAGTCGTTGATTATTTCGGTAATATCCTAACGATGCTCAGTGCGGTTAGGAAACCGCACCTACCGAATTTAGGGAAAACTGAATTACCGATTTAAATACTTAATCTTCATTGGAGCAGGGATCGCCCGGTATGGTTTTCCGCCGAATAGAAAACTCCCGTAACATCTAGAACCGAAGGGTCAACAGTGCGCCGAAGCGCTTGCGAGAGGTCAAGGAGTCTATTGAGAACGCCGTTCGATCGCGGTCTAATTCCATCGCATGACCGTAGGATTCTCGCTCAATCTCTCGGTTGATTCTGCTGGCTGACATCGGCGCGTCGATAAGCGACCAGATAGCTCCGCCCAAAAGAAGCACATAACCGGGAACATTCTTCCAATCGTCTGCGTCGAGGTTGCCATCAGGGGTATCCGAGTTATCTCCACTGGCGCTGAGAATTAGTCCCAGTCCCACAGTCGCAGCGCTCAGTTGCGCGGCGCCCTTCACATAATTGCCATTGTAAAATTGACCGGATCCGACTATTGGAAACGACAACCCGAGCGCTACCAACGGACTCTTTTTCTGTCGGAAAGTTGGCGCCCCCAAAACCGGCTGTCTGGAGATATTGACAATCTCCTGCATCCTATAGTTGAATTCCTTTCCGTCTTGCCGCTTTATCTTCAAATAGCGGTCCGGCACGTGCTCCAGAATCGTGCCGCGCACGATGCCGCCGTTGTCAAGGTAAACGACATCCTCCGTTTGCTCTGCAAAAGCCTGCGTTGCCGCTATAATAGCTGCCGCGCACGCGGCAATTATGAATCGCATAATTTTGTCCTCCGTATGTGCAGAATATTATTGGATATTCGGCTAAGAAGCCGATTCAGGGTTGCGAGTCTTTCTCCATCGCATCCCCTGCCACAGACCAGCCATTGCGTCTGTTACGGTTACATGTCTTCACGCCTCACCTCGTGAATAACCCGCAAAAAAAACTGAGGTGAAACTATCCCTTTGTTCCCGAATGAGTTGTGAAATATCCACGGTCTTGAATGCCGCGGATTTGCCTTTTACGTGGATTGTTCCCAACTCAAATCCGGCGGCGGTTATACTATCACGCTTGATAAAGTGCAGCGCACCCGATTTTTCGCCCCCGTGCTTTGGTAGATGTCCGATAGTCTGGTTACGGTATTTTCGGATTTTCGCCAACCACGGATCGTCGGGATATTTTATCTCAATAGTGCGAGCAAAAAGTTTGACAGCATCCTGTTGCATCACGAGGGCTTGCAGCGCGCCGTAAATGTGGATGTATTTGCCTCCGACATCCAAATCGTTGAAGTTTGTCTCCAAATAGGTTTCCAAACAACGATCCGTATCCCTGATCGCATCTAAACAATAGTATAAAATTTGTTTCTTTACGGAATTTCTAAGGATGTGCTTGAAAAAATCTGCGGGTTTTCCGATCCGCCCTATCATATATCTTAGCTGACTGATTAAGGGATCTAACCTTGCCATCGTAATTTTCCCTGCACAACCGTGACGCAGCAGGCGGTTGTACCGTTTTCGTTTTAATAAGCGTGCGTACCTTATGTTAATGATCGGTGGTCGATGGGCGAACCGCGTCTACAAGCCATCATTGGATCGTTTCATGATCGGAGCTAATTCTTCCGGTTCCGAGACGGGCATACTATATCACTTTTTCGCAGAATTTACAATCGATTAACATTTGTGCCGATGGGCTGATTCAGGTTGATGGTCTTGCACCGTTAGGCGTCGGGGTTTCGGGGCGAGGGAGGATCTCTATCGCACTCGCTATCTGTTCGCTTGATCACTATTCAGAAGCTCTTTCTAATTCACTTGTCGCTTGGAATCGCGACCGGGAGGTCGCTCCTACTGAGGTAGGCACACGGGGAGTTTTATCGCAGGATCAGCTATCGTCATCAATAGCCAACAGGACACGTTTGACCGGACGGTTCAAGACGGAAAATTCATTTGACAATCCGCGAAAAAAGCATGTATAATTCCCCCCTGCATGTGCTGGCGTGGCTCAATGGTAGAGCAGGTGATTTGTAATCACCAGGTTGGAGGTTCGATTCCTCTCGCCAGCTCCATACCCACAGTGCGGGGAGGTACTCAAGCGGTCAACGAGGGCAGACTGTAAATCTGTTGGCTATAGCCTACGGAGGTTCGAATCCTTCCCTCCCCATCTTTTCCTCCACCCCTATTCGACAGCGTGCGGGAGTAGCTCAGTTGGTAGAGCATTGGCCTTCCAAGCCGATTGTCGCGGGTTCAAGTCCCGTCTCCCGCTTCGCCGCGCAGCTATTCGGATTCCTGGGTTGTGGGGTAGGACACGTCAAAACAGATCCCCTGAAAGTGGGCACAAAGCCCCCGTTAGGTGTATAACAAACAACTTGCCGGAGAGATGCAGGAGATGGCTGAACTGGCATGATTGGAAATCATGTGTGCAGGCAACTGTACCGTGGGTTCGAATCCCACTCTCTCCGCCTTTAATATGCAGTAACGCCTTGGCTATGCTAAGTGGGGAGGTAGCGGTGCCCTGAACCTGCAAACCGCTTTAGCAGGGCTGAATCCTATTGAGCGGCGTGTTACTTTTGGGGTCTGACCCAAGTAAGTGGTGTTGAAGATTGGGTCCTGAGCAACTTGAGCTTATCAAACTCCGTCAGGTCTGGAAGGAAGCAGCGGTAGATAGGTCCTCAAGTGTGACGCAGGGTAGCCTCATCGGAGCTAACTGCTCGGGTAACGCCTGGGAGGATGCGTCAATCTTTGGGTGCATAGCCAAGATTCTTCGGGTGGGGTTGTGATTTGGAGATCCTGTATAGGCGTGTGAAGGAAGAAACCGAGTTTTGAAGAAAAAACTCGGTTTCGGCGTCACTGACCCGTCTTGAATTGTGTCGTCGCGATTCGGAGATCGCTCATACCCCCTTAAGCCGGTTGATTGGTTGTAGCAGAGTGAAGCCATGTCGTATGAGGTAATCGCGCAGAAATGGCGTCCCCAGTCCTTTCACCAAGTGATTGGGCAGGAACATGTAATCAAAACGCTGCAAAATCAGATTCGCTTGAATCGAATCGGCCACGCGTATCTCTTCTGGGGTCCGAGAGGCACGGGCAAAACGACGATGGCTCGCCTTTTCGCAAAGACCGTAAATTGCGCAAGGCGCGATCCAGACGCCGAAATTGGTCCCGATGATCCGGTTGAACCGTGCAACGAATGCGAGTTTTGCCAAGAAATTACGCAGGGCAGATCTTTTGATGTCATTGAGCTAGACGCCGCCTCCAACCGAGGGATTGATCCTATCCGCGAGTTGCGTGAAAACACGAAACTCGCCCCCGCCGCGTGCTCCTACAAAATCTACATTATCGATGAAGCGCACATGCTCACGCAGGAAGCGTTCAACGCGCTCCTGAAAACGCTTGAGGAGCCGCCGCCCCACGTTATCTTTATCCTGGCGACCACCGAGCACCACAAGATCCCCAAAACAATCGTATCGCGGTGTCAAGACTTCGACTTTCGCTACATGGAGTTGAGTCAAATCGTCAGTCGACTCGATATGATTTGCAGCGAAGAGGGGATTGAGGTCGACGACCAGGCGTTGTCCTTGATTGCGCGTCAGTCGGAAGGCTGTCTGCGGGATGCCGAGAATGCGCTCGAACGAATCATCTCGGCGGCGGGCAAAACGCTCAATGCGGAAATTGTAGATCAGATTTTGGGGCTTGGTTCGCGACCCCTAATCAACAAACTCGTGGACGCCATATTGGACTGCAATTTGCCGGATTCCGTGCAAGTCCTCGCCAGCTTGACCAATCAGGGTGCAGATCTCACTCAATGCCTCCACCAACTTATCGCCCATTTCAGGAATTTGCGACTTCTCGCGATCAACACGGATTTGGCAGATTTGATTCAGGGCTCGCAATCCGATATACAAGGTATAAAGGAGAGAGCGGCTGACATCTCTGTTGAGCGTCTGTCGAGGATTATTAAGATCTTGATGCGGACAAGCAGCGAAATCAAACAGTACGGCTACGCTCAGATTCAGCTTGAATCCAGTCTTGTCGAGATTAACTCGATTCGGGAGGGTATCCAACTCGGCGAGGTTTTGAAAAAGTTAGGGGAAATCGAAGACAGGATTGACCGCCCCAAAAACGATTCGACCCCGGCTCAGACGGATTCATCGTCTTCGGACGCGAGGACATCAACGAAGCCGCCGATGGCTCCCCCGCCGACCGGACCACAAACGCTGATTGCCGAAGCGCCGCCGCCCAAAACCGATGCGGTGTCAACTACTCCCAACGCCGTGTCCTCGGACGCCGGCACCGAGGCGGAATCCGGATCAGCGGGGGAAGACAAACGAGCCGTCACTCGGACTCCCGCTGAAATCGAACAGATTTGGGAGAAGGCATTGGAGACTTGGAGAACGGGTCAGAAGGTGTTGCACGGATTTCTCAAGGACGCCGCTCTTTCGAAGAATGAAGAGGGAGGGTTGGAAATAGCCTGTGCTCCCCTCCAAATCGCGATCCTGGAACGGAACAGGAAGGAGATTGTAGGCACTATCGAATCGTTGGTCGGACACGGCGTCGATGTCAGTTTTGTGCCGGGACGCAACACCGGCAAGACGGAAAGGCCGCAATCGGCAAGGGAGGGCGAAGAACAGGCATCAACGCCGCTTGCATTGCAGCGCGAAGCGGAACAGGATCCTCAGCTCTCGCCGGTGCTGGAGCTTTTTGACGCGAAGATACTGAAGATTGATTTGAAGTAGAAAAGGCTGGTGGGATTTCTAGGGTCGGGGCAAGATGCCCCTCCTACAGTGGGGAGGGCATTGCGCAAGTCCTAACGGAGTGATTATTTCGTTTTATGCAGTATTATTCAATCGAAAAGGAGATGCGGTGCGCTTTCCGAAACGAATCGGAGGATACCGCTATTTTTTATGAAAATTAACAATTTGGTGAAACAGGCGCAGCAGATGCAACAGCGCATGATGGAACTTCAAGAGGAGCTTGCCAATCAAACGGTGGAAGCGACTATCGGCGGGGGTATGGTGACAGCCGTTGTCAATGGCCAGCAGGAGTTGATATCACTGAATATTTCTCCCGATGTCGTTGATCCGGAAGATGTTGAAATGCTGGAGGATCTTATCGTTGCCGCCGTAAATGAAGCCCGCCAACGGGCGCACGATCTGATGGCGCAGGAGATGGACAAACTCACCGGCGGCGTTAAACTCCCCTGACTACCGTAACGTTCGCGATTCTCGTACACCCAAATGCACTATCATCCGAAACCACTGGCAGATTTAATACGTGAATTGCAGAAGCTGCCGTCGGTTGGGGCAAAAACGGCGCAACGGCTGGCATTCTATATGTTGAAGGCGCCTCCGGAAGACACCTCGCGGCTCGCGACGGCAATTTCCGAGGTAAAGACTCATCTCTTCTTTTGCGGTATTTGCGGCAACATCACCGATAGCGAGCCTTGCCACATATGCGCCAACCCGGAACGGGATCACAAGGTCGTTTGCGTCATTGAGGAACCCGACGATTTATTGGCAATCGAGCGAACGAATGGATACAAGGGCGTTTACCATGTGCTGATGGGGGTCATTTCGCCGCTGGATGGCGTGGGACCAAGGGATCTTCGAATCGATTCACTGTTCGATCGGATTGAGAGCCAAGGCGTCAAGGAAGTGATTCTTGCGACGAATTACACCACGGAGGGGCAGGCGACGTCGCTGTATCTGACGAAACGCTTGTCGAATTTGGATTTGGAGATTACGCGAATCTCGTACGGGATTCCCGTGGGCGGAGATCTTGAATACATCGACGAGTTGACGCTTTCCAAGGCGCTAGAGGGGCGGCGCAGGGTAGATGTTTGATGCGTGGATAGGATGGCGTTTGAGTTGAGGCGTGTAACGGATTCGTCAATCCACCGCGAGACGAGCAGTGATTGAGAGGTAAACTGAGGAAGGTGGCCTAACCTACTCGGAGCGGTCGGCAACATAGATTAGCGCTGGCAACCGAATCGTCGGAGCTAGCTAACAACGCGCCTTCAGGAAAAAATTCTGTTTGGTATGTTAATCGGTTTCTTGTTTAGTTTGTGTCGCATGAAATTCCAAGTGGTTAACAAAATTTTGATTTAAATTTTCCAATCGTTTGTCGACACTTTCAACCATTTTTGCGAGATTGGCATGATCTGAATCCATCTTTGACCTTAAATCGTCAATTCGCTTATTTATACTGGTATCCAATTTATCAATTCGCTTATTCACTGTGTTAATCATAAAGATTATCACAGGTATTAATACCGCTGGTGAGATTATCATCGCCCCTATGTTCAATGCTGTTGAACCGTCCATTGACATTCTCCTTTTGGGTAGGTCGATTGCGAACCAAGATGCAGCGCTTGAGGTAGGAATTATAGCATTTTTCAAATCGGACATGCAAATGCTTTAGAACAATAGTATCTGATTCTTGGTTGAATTGCGTTTATACCCAATGTTGAGTGGAACACACCAAAAGAGAAGGATTGAGCGAAGATTGACAATCCGGTGAACATCGCCGCAAACTCAAAAACCGGCTGTGGTTGGACTATTCGTGGCGGGATATCCATTGGACGGGAATTGCCGTGGCATCTTTATAGGAATCTGCCATCGCTGTCATTGTCCATGTCCCTTGATCGCTCCTAAATCAGTCGTTTGATGGGTCGCGACCGGGAGAAAATCTCTATCGCACTCACTATACGTTCGTTTGATCTCCGACAGAGTGCGTGGTACATCCATGATTGCTTTGAGAATGAACCACTAAGTGATTTATTCGCTAAGTGGATATTGCATATGGGATGTTTTGGTGATTGTCTGAACTGTGATTTATGGGATTCTTGTGATTTCCTTGATTGCTTGTGGCTAATCGCTAGTGATGAGTTAACTGAACCGTTTCCCTTGAAGCCCACTGGGATTTAGGAAGAAACCAAGTTTTCAAGAAAAAACTTGGTTTCGACATACGTTAAATACTTAGGAAATGAGCCTCTTAGGTTAACGTGATTACGATGAATACGTACCAAAAGTCTTATGATGTCATCGTTGTCGGCGCGGGACACGCCGGGTGCGAAGCGGCGCTTGCCGCCGCCCGCATGGGATGCGAAACGCTGGTCGTCACCATCAATCCCGATACCATCGCAAAGATGTCCTGCAACCCGGCTATCGGCGGGCTTGCGAAGGGGCACCTCGTCAAAGAGATTGATGCGCTCGGCGGGGAGATGGCGAAGAACATCGACAAGACGGGCATTCAATTTCGGCGCCTGAACACAAAGAAGGGACCCGCCGTGCGTTCAAGCCGCGCCCAAGCGGACAAGAAAGCGTATCAGGATGAAATGAAGCGCGTCTTGGAGAGCCAACCCCATCTTGATATCAAACAGGTCTTGGTCGATGAATTGCTGACGCAAGATGGCAGTTGTATCGGCATTCTCAGCCAAACGGGAACCGCCTATCTTGGCGAAACAGTCATCCTTACTACGGGCACATTTCTCAAGGGCTTGGTTCATCTCGGCGACGTGTCTTACAGCGCGGGAAGGGCGGGCGAATCGTCGGCGGAAAAGTTGTCGGAGAGTTTCCTGAGCCTGGGTTTTGAAGTCGGTCGGCTAAAAACCGGGACCCCGCCGCGGGTAAACGCGCAGACCGTCAACTTCGATGCAATGGAGATTCAGCCTGGAGATCAGCACCCGCTCCCGTTTTCATTTTCCACCGAGAAGATTACTCAGCCACAGATGCCATGCCATCTAACCTACACGAATGAAAAAACTCACGAGATCATCAGAGATAACTTGAACCGATCGGCAATGTACAGCGGGCGGATTAAGGGAATAGGGCCGCGCTATTGTCCGTCGATCGAGGACAAAGTGGTGCGGTTTGCCGACAAAGACCGCCACCAAGTTTTTGTGGAGCCCGAAGGCAGAGATACCGACGAGATATACCTTAACGGCATCTCGGCGAGCCTTCCCGAAGATGTGCAGGTCGATATGGTGCACAGTATCCACGGCTTGGAAGATGCCGAGATTGTCCGGTTTGGATACGCGGTCGAATACGATTTCGCGCCTGCAACTCAACTTCAACCGACGCTTGAGACGAAGTGCGTCAAGAACCTGTATTTCGCCGGACAACTGAACGGCACCACCGGTTATGAGGAGGCGGCGGCACAGGGGTTAATGGCGGGGATTAACGCAGCGTTAAAGGTGCGCGGCGACGAACCGCTGGTTCTCGACAGGTCCCAGGCGTACACCGGCGTGCTGATTGACGACTTGGTCACGATGGATATCCGTGAACCCTACCGCATGTTCACATCACGTGCGGAGTACCGCTTGGAATTGCGCGAGGACAATGCGGATTTGCGCCTGACGGAGATTGGCCGCCAACTCGGGTTGGTGGACGACAAAGCCTACCACCGCTTCCAAACCAAGCGTCAACTGATTGAAGAAGAGCTTGGACGCCTAAGCCAAACGATTATCAAGCCGACTCCCGATACGCTGCCGCGGTTGGAGGCAGCCGGCCTCGCGCAATTAGACAAACCGACCTCCTTGACGGATTTATTGAAACGCCCGGAAATCAGCTATCAACAGATTAAACGGATCGCACCGCCGGATCGCGAGTTGCCCGGCGCCGTTGAGGAGCAGTCCGAGATTCAGATTAAGTATGAAGGATATATTCGGCGTCAAGCGGTTCAGATTGAGCAATTCAAGAAGTTGGAGAATTTCCACATCCCGGATGATTTCGACTATGCCAACGCTCGCGGTTTGAAGACGGAAGCCCAAGAGAAACTCGCAAAGATTCGTCCGATGTCCATCGGTCAAGCATCTCGGATGCCGGGCGTGACCCCGGCGGACATTTCAATCTTGATGGTGTTGATTCATCAACATACCCGGAGTGAGTTGCGGGCTGCCAGTTAAAGGTTGCGTGAAACCCACCATTGTCGAACCGGCGAACAAATTGACTTGATTGTGAGCATGACCTTATAGGCTATCCGGTTGAATCAGAACGCATTCAGACACTTCTTGGAGGAGACCTTTCACCGGCACGGTCTACCGCTAACGCTTAACCAGCAGGAGCAATTTGTCACCTACTGGCGCGAGTTGCAGCGATGGAATGCGCGGACTAATCTTACATCCATTCGTGATGACCGCGAGATTGTCTTGAAGCATTTTCTTGATTCCGTGGGAGTCCTTCAACACTTTCCGATTGAAGCGGGCACCTCTGTTGTCGACATCGGATCCGGTGCGGGGTTTCCCGGTCTTCCGCTCAAAATCTGCGCTCCCGACATCAGACTGACGCTCGTTGAATCTTCATCAAAGAAGGCTAGTTTTATTCAGTTTTTAGTGTCGCAACTGAACGTCACATCGGCAGGGGTAGACGTTAGCATCGCCGCGCAACGCGCCGAAGCGTTTGCAAAACAGAGCGAGAACCTCGCCGCTTACGATTGGGTATTGACGCGCTATGTCGCATCATTGGCGGATTCCGCCGCGTACTGTTTGCCGTTGTTAAAATGCAGCGGCACGTGGATTGCGTATAAACCGCGCGAGGCGGAGGCTGAAATCCGCGAAGCCAGCTCCCGGTTACAGAAGTGTGGAGGCGAGGTGGATCGGGTCGTGGAGAGCGGAATATCGGAGTTGAATCGCGCCTATGTCGCAATTCGGGGCTGTTCGTAGATGTCTGAGGGTTTGCGGGGTTTGTTTTCGATCGAGTGAATATCGAGGGCGATAGAAGGTTTTGACGCTATCCACTCGGTTGATGGGCCGCGACCTCGAGGTCGCATCTACCGTCCGGAGATGCAATGAATTGCACTCCTCTCAAGTAACACTCCACATTGCACTCCTCTGGAGTGCAGGGCGCGATGGGGAATCGTGTTCTATTGACATCTCACTCCGCTGGAGTGAAAAACATGCCGGTAAAGAACGTCATTGCAGAGCCTGTCACGGAGCGAAGAAGGAGTGTTGCTTGCTGAATGAATTTTACCGACAGGGATAATGGCGCGCTACTAACCTGCTAGAGTTGGGATTATTCGCACGATGAAGTTTGGAGTTTAGGAGGATAGTATGACATATCGTGTTTTTTTCTGCTTGTTCATTTTGGGGCTGGGTATAATCGGGTGTTTGACGAAGACAGCGGAGAAGGCGGTGGAGGTGGAGACCGCGCCGGAAGCACCGGCTAAGCCGCCCACTATTGCGGAACTCCATTTGTCGCTAGCGAAAGAGGTTTACTCGGCGGATGAGCCGATCCCTCTTCAGATGACCTTTAGAGCCGGAAAATTTGACCTGCTTGTCCCGGCGGCATCTGTCGAAGGGGAGGGTGCGTTCGGAGGGTTAATCATCACGGATGCAGCGGGAAAAGGGGTGGAGCGGACTTCGCCGATTTCGTGGGCGCCCCACATGAAAAACCTGCTGCACGATGGAAAAGCGGTAGATTGCATCCACGGGATGGAATTGGAATCCGGGGCGGAAACGGTCGCGGCGCTTGAGGATTTACGGACGCATTACAACCTTGCGCCGGGGGGATTACACGCTCCAAGTCTTCATGGATTTAAAGGTTTATCGGGAGTCTCTGCCGGATCAATCACTGCTGGTTGTTCAGCTGCAGAAGGACCTCTTGGAGATTCAGCGGAGCAAGCATAGGAATGAAGCGAAACAGCAAGCGATTAGCCATGTGAAGGCGGAGATTGCCGCCGCACAGCGAGATCAGGCGGATGAGTATGACAAGATTTACCTACCATTAGACTCTCTTCGCGGTTCTGCGGATCTTGAATCCGATACTGTCACGTTGAGGGTTGAGTAATTTTTGGCGGGGAAAAGTTGGGTTTCACTCAAATCGCCGAGGTATGAAGCAAAACGATAATCTCAATTGAAATTCAAATTAGACCTCCTTTCGTGAGTTTTCGTTCAACCCAACCTACGTCCCCATCGCCCCACCGGGGTTTACAAGGCTGGTGGACGAAACGCGAGGAAATTGGTGATTAAATAGTCGCCGCACCCGCCCAACAGAATCTTATTGTCACCAAGGAGAATTAAGCAATGATAATTTATAACGGGGGTCCGAACCTGAGTTTGGAAGAGGTTGTTCTCTTCCCTTTCGACGACTACAGTCTCCCATTTCAACGTGGGGTTCGATTGCAGTTGATTCCGAATAAAGGCGACCATATCGTCGTACCGTTTGGACCTCCCGGGGCGCCCGACAGCAAAGGCATGAATTATTACGGCGCGGTCTGCAGAGTCGGCGATGAGCTGTGGATGTGGTATCTGGGCGGCTCTCAGGTGTGTTTCGCAAAAAGCACGGACGGCTACAACTGGGAACGTCCTAGCCTCGGACTCATCGAGCATAACGGCAGCACGCAGAACAATCTGGTGGATCTGGGCGGAGCGGAATACAAGGTGGTGGCGTGTGTCGTGGTGTATGAACCCGAGGATCCCGATCCCGGGCGCCGATTCAAGATGGTCTACGAAACGCACCGCAGAAATCCGTCGCACGGCGGGCGGGCGGAGTTCAACGTCGCCGTCAGCGCGGATGGCCTCCGCTGGACGGAGATCCCGGTCAACCCTCACTATCTGTCCTGTGAAATGGGCGGTTTTATCAAGTTCAACGGGTGTTATTACGTCACCGCGCAAAGTGGCGGCGGACACTTTCCGAGGTCTGAGCGCAAGCTGGAAACCTTTGTCTCATACGATTTCGAGAATTGGGTGGAAGCGGATTGCATGGGCTTGTTGCGGGGGAACCTCCCGCCTCGACCACTGATCGAAGGATCGCACGCCGGGGAGCAGATTCACCTCGGCGCGGGATTGTGGAACCGCGATAACGTGATCGTCGGCATCTATGGTCAATGGCATGGGCATCCGACGAATGACCGGAAGCTGGTCTCCATGGATCTCGGGCTCGTGGTCAGCAATGACGCTCTGCACTACCGGGAACCGATACCCGATTTTCGCATCGTTCCGGCTGGGGAAAACAGCGCGGACCGGCTGTTCGGCGCTTTGATGCAGGGGCAGGGGTTCGACAACATAAACGGCGAAACGCTGTTCTGGTACGCGCCTTGGGGTGGTTGCAACGGCATTCGGGTGGCGAAGTGGGAACAGGATCGGCTGGGCTATTTTGAAGCCTTCTTGGGCATGAAGATGAATTCGCTGCAGGAGTCGCACTTTGTCTCGGCGGCGATAGATTTGGAGGGCAAGCCGGCGCAGGTCGAGATCAACGTCGATGGTCTATCGGAGTACGCCGAGATTAGCGTGGAAATTTTGACGGAACGGTTCGAGGCGATTCCCGGGCTTACGCGCGATGACTGCACGGGACCAAAGGAATCGGGGTTGCGGCAACTCGTGACGTGGGGCAGCCGCGAGAGGCTCGAGAACATTGACGGCAAAGTTCGCGTGCGGGTAAATTTTGGCGGGATTCGTCCCGAAGATGTCAAGATTCATGCGATATATGTGAGTGATCAAGCGAGCGGATAGCGAGTGCGATAGGAATCCTCCTCCAGGTCGCGATTCAATACCATTCACCAACCGGACAAGGATTACACGAATGAGCCTAACCAGAGAGGAAGTAGACCAGTTTGAACGCGAAGGGTGGGTCATGAAGCGCAAGGTTTGTTCGCGCGGGGATTTGGAGCCTATCCGCGACGCCCTGACCGAGATTGTGCACAGAGAAGCCTTGGCACTGAAGGAAAAGGGGTTGCTGGATGAGATTTACGAAGACGAACCCTTTGAGACCCGTCTTACTCGCATTCGCTACGCCAGCCACGATGCGTGCCAGGTCATATACAAGAGCATCATGGGGAAAGCCGGCGGAGGCTTTAGCGGCGAAGCGATGTTCCACTTTGTCAGGCATCGACCGCTGCTTTCCTGTATCGAAAGTCTTCTGGGACCCGATATCATCGGCTCCGCAATATACCGCGTCCGTCCGAAGATTCCGAAGTGGGCTCACGGCGAGGTGCCTTGGCATCAAGATTCGGGATACTTCCTGCCGCATTGCGACAGATTCCTCATATTGACCTGTTGGATCCCGCTGGTGGATGCCACGCTTGAAAACGGTTGTCTCCATGTGTTGCCCGGTATGCACACACGGGGAGTTATTCGCCACTACACCGGGGGGCATTCGGGATACCTTGAGGTGCCGGGGGATTTGCTCAAGGAGGTTGAACCGATACCGGTTGAGATGGAGGCGGGGAGCGTGCTCTTTTTGACGAGTGTCACTCCGCACGCTTCGTTCGAGAACAACAGCGACACCGTGCGGTGGAGCGTGGATCTCAGATATCAGAATATGGATCCGCCGAACAATGTGGCTGAGGAACCGGAGACCTATACACGCGAACGCGATCCGGTGACGATGGCGTGTCTTCCGACCGAAGCGGATTTTGTCATCCGAGACACGAAGAACCCGCACCGAGAAGTGGCTACGCCGGATGAGTTTCACCAACTTCGAGAGAAGTACGAGAAGACACATCCCTGGTATCCGGGCCGCGGGTGGACGCCGATGTCGGAGCGGTCAAACGAGTGATCAACTGAGTGAATAACGAAGGCGATAGAAATCTCATAGAGATTCTCCAAGCGAGTGGATAGCGATAGCAGGTGAGGTTGAAATGAGCCTAACAGAAGCGGAAGTCAATCAATTTGAACGCGAAGGCTGGGTCATGAAGCGCAAGGTGTTCTCGCGCGGGGACATGGAGCCGATCCAAGAAGGGCTGACCGAGATTGTGCACCGAGAAGCCTTGGCGCTGAAAGAGAGGGGAATGCTTGATGAGATTTACGAAGATAAACCCTTCACTACCCGCCTAGCCCACATTCGCTATGCTAACGAAGAAGCCTGCCAGGTCATTTATCGAAGTATCATGGGGAAGGCGGGCGGGGGCTTCAGTGGAGAGTCGATGTTCCATTTCATCAGGCATCGACCGCTGCTGTCCTGTATTGAAAGCCTATTGGGACCCGACATCATCGGCGCCTCGATCTATCGCGTGCGTCCGAAGCTGCCGGAGTGGGCACACGGCGAAGTGCCTTGGCATCAGGATTCCGGTTATTTCATGCCGCATTGCGACAAATTCCTGATATTAACCTGTTGGATCCCTCTGGTGGATGCCACGCTCGAAAACGGCTGCCTTTTTGTGCTGCCCGGATTGCATACACGCGGAGTCATACGCCATTATTCCGGGGGACACTCGGGCTATCTCGAGGTGCCGGGAGACCTGCTCGGCGGGGTCAAACCCATACCGGTCGAAATGGAGGCGGGTAGCGTTCTTTTCTTGACGAACCGGACTCCGCACGCCTCCTTCGAGAACCACAGCAGCGTGGTGCGATGGAGTCTGGATCTTAGGTATCAAAGCATGGAACCGCCGAACAATGTGGATGAGGAGCCGGAGTCGTATACGCGTGAGAGAGAGCCGGTGACGATGGCTTGCGCGCCGACGGAAGCGGATTTTGTTATCCGAGACACGAATAACCCACACCGCGAGGTAGCCACGCCGGAGCAGTTTCACCAGATTCGAGAGAAGTACGAGAGGGCGCGTCCATACCACCCGGGTCGGGGGTGGACGCCGATGTCGGAGCGATCAACCGAGTGAATCGCGATCTCCCAATCGATCAAGTGAATGGATAATGAACGCGATAGTTAATCCGGGATAGGGATCCTTACCTGTCGGGATTCGGTAGGGACCTTCTGCACGGCTACCACACTCCCTGTGAGGCGCCCATCCAGTAAGCAACCTGCCACACGCCCGCGACCTCTGGCGCAAAGATATTGTGCAGCCCCTTCAATTCGTCGGGCAGGTTCCCGTCGTCCCACCACCAACGCAGCGAGTCGGCGTCCATTCGCATAAGGGTTTGGCGCGCGAGTAAGTGCGCGTCGTCATCAAGACCGTGCGAACGCGCGAGCAGACCGAGCGCGGCGAACATCGCCGAACAGAGCGCCCGATTGTTCATGTTGGTGGCGGATACCCACGTTCGGACACCCTCCTTCTCCGGCGCATGGCCCCATTTTCCGCCCCACGGCGCGTTCGACTTGGAATCTTCGTGCGTCAGCCACCGGTTGGGATAAGGTGTAAATGATCCGTCTTCCGTGTCGTAGTAACCGGCGAGGCTCAGCCCTTCTTCGTCCCGAGCGGCGCGCGCCGCCTTCCAGTATTCTCCGATGTAACCGATCCAATCAGCCTCGTCGCCAATCTCCGTGCGGCTCCAGAACTCGCACAGCAGCGCCCAATAATAGAGGTTGTGGCATGTGGGATACGGATTGGTGGGGAAGGGCAGCATCGGGATAATTTCGCGGAGATGCTTGAAAACCTCGTCCCGAAATTCGGTCTCGCCGGTGAGTTCGTAAGCGGAGTACATGCACGCCAGATATTTCATGACGCTGACCGACGCCGGCGGCTCGACTATCCGGTGCAAAATGCCGAAAAGGTTCAACACCCAGTTGCGGCGCAGATAGTAATGTCCGTGTTGCCGCAGGTTTTCGGTGGCTACAGCCCTTTCTTCCGGTGTCGCCAGTTCTTGGGCGTAGGCGGCGTAGAAGGCGACCGGACATGCCGACTGGTCAAAGCTGGTGTTGGGTCCCGCCCTGCCGCCGTGCGGTTTTCCCAACAAGCCGGGTTCAAGCTCGCCGCATAGTTTAAAGAGGTAGTTTAAATCTCGAACGCATTTGCGCGCCGTTTCACGGGCTTCCGGTTCTTGGCTCGCGCGGTGGCGTAGAATCTGCGACCACAGGAACCAGCCGGTTGCCCACAGCGTGTTCTCGCCGTAGAGAAATTCGGCGGCGGTTGGCTTCGGTCCGTATGCGCTCCAGGCGCCCTCAATGGTTTCCGTCACGTTCCAAAGCCCCGGGTACGACTCACCTTCTCGGAACGGCTTGCGGGTGTCGAAGCGCGGGAAGGCGATGAGCATTCCACCCGGACCGCAGGCAATGTCCATGATTTCGTCATGGTAGCGGGCGGCTCGCTCGGCAAGAATGTCGGATTCAGCCATCTCAATATCTCCCTTTTGAACCTTTATGGTTTAACGCAATTTGCTACTTGCAAGATTTTGGACACGTACATCGTTTCGCTCGCTTACGGGATCTCTATAGGAACTCTATTGCGGTCGTTTTCCACTCGTTTGATCAGTCATGATTCATGTCCTTTGATCTCCTACAGGGGTCGGTTGTCCGAGTGCGATGAAGCAATCGGGGAACGGCAAGCTAATCGGGATTGGATACCGTACCGTGTGATTCACATGGCACTCCGCTGGAGTGCGAAAACGGGCATCATCCGTTTCTATTGACATGCCGCTCCGCTGGAGCGGGGAATCGCGACCTAGAGATCGCTCCTACAGATCAAAAGGCTGGTGCGCGGGGGATTTCTATGGGATCTCTATCGCAGTCGCTATCCGCTCCCTTGATCACTCGCTATCCACTCGCTTGATTACACCCTACAACTGCCTAATCGCGACCGGGAGGTCGAGGGAATTCTATCGCGCTCCTTATCCAGTCGCTTGATCCTACAGAGAGGGATAAACGCGGCGGGGAGACGCCACGTCTCGATTAAAACGCCAACGAATACAACTTGGCGCGCGACATGCGAATTTGCACGCAGATATCACGTCCCTTCAGAGACGACAAATCTCCCCTCCCGTTCCACGTCACCGCTTTCGAGACTTCATCCCCCTCCAGCGGATCGCAGTCGTCCATGCCGAAACCGTCCAATGCCGTCACCGGCGTTGGCGGAGTGGACGGCGGGTGCACAAGGGCGACCTTCACCCATCCGCCAATCCGCGTTTGGAAGTTCAGGAGCATCCCTTTCCCTTCGCAAACCCGATTGATGGTGGTGAATTGACCTTCAGCCGCCGCCTCCAGCGCGACCAGTCGATCCGGCTTCCAGAGCGCCCAGCGGTAATCCCGTTGCTTGTAAGGTCCGGCGCCCCAGGTGTCGTGACGCTGGTCTATGCAGAAGCAGGGCAAGCCCCACGTGTCACCCAACGCCACGAGATTCGGTCGGGCAAAGACGCAGCCGTACACCTCATCCCCGATTTCGCAGCCGATGATAGGCTTGCGCTCCGGGCGGCTCCAGTTCCACCCGTCCCGGCTCGCGGCGAGATGCACGTCAAGCGTCGCCGCCTGACGATGGAAAATCGACGGAAACATCAGGCGCCTCCCGCTTCCCGGACAGCGGCAGTACGCCGATGTGTAGATGTCCTCGTCCGGTTCATCCTGCGGATCGAGCATCATCACCATCCGCGTTTCACCCCAGTTCCCAAAATCTTTGCCGCCCGTCCGCCGCACGCAGCGCCGGCGTCCGAGGTGTCCCCGAAGGTAGGCGACATACTCGCCCGTGTCCTCATCGTACGCGGCGATGTTCTGGGTGTCGAGCATGGTCTTCCCCACATCGAGCAGCGGCTCGTCGAGTAATCTCCAGCGCAATCCGTCCGGGGAGACCAGCCCGCGCACCGTTCGACGAATTTCGGCTTCGGCGTCAATCTCCGCCGGTGTATGCCCCTCCAACTCCAACCGCCGCCGGATTTCCCGAATCTTCCGCTTGGTCTCTCCCGTGTCGGGCGCCAACGCGCCGCGCAGATAGTACTGCGAGTCCGGGTTGATCGCCTTATAGCGTTCCGCCGGCGGCGCGGACGGATCCACGAACACGGCGTTCAGGCTGAACGTGTTCTGGTCGCAGACGATGTTGTTCGCCGTGCTCCCGTGAGATTCGTAGATTCCCAATTCGGGGCGGGCCCAATCGAACCCGTCATCGCTCTCCGCGTAACACACTAGGTTTTCGTGATAATCCGCTGAGGCAGCGACCCCGTACCACATGCGGAAACGCCCCTCGTCGAAAAGGATGACCTTGGGACCCAGACCGCCCGCTTCCCAAGGACGCTCGGGTTGAAAGAAGGCGTCCGACATTCGCGCCGGCTGCACCCGCAGGCGAACGCCTTGGGGCGGGGATTGGACCCAACTCCTGCCGTGTTCATCGCGTCCGGCTTGTCCGGGCCAGATGTCGTACCAGTCCAGAAACGGTTGAGGTATTGGAGAGTTCTCATTGTACATTGTGTATGTTTTCCTTGAGGTTTAGACATGTAGGGTGGGATCACGCGAATGGATAATGAGCGCGATGGAAAGTCGGTAAGTTCAGCGACACCCAATAAGAAAATCGTTTTCTATTGTCATTTCAACTAAGAATTTACCTATAAGGCTTAAAGCCTATTTGAATTATTGGTGGCAATGCGAATTTTGGTCCTTTACAGGAAAGTTTTTCTTGTCTACTACGTGCCTTCAAGATCTCTATGGGATTACTATCGCAGTCATTATTCATGTCCTTTGATCTCCTACAAGGTGAATAGAAGATTGTGTGCATTGCAGTCTATTGACATGGCACTCCGCTGGAGTGCGAAAACGGGCATCGTCCGTTTCTATTGACATTGCACAGGATTTTCTATCGCGCTCCTTATTCAGTCGCTTGATCCTCCGGAGTGGGGAGTCGCGACCTAGAGATCGCTCCTACAGACGGAGCGGGGAATCGCGACCTAGAGAAGATCTCTATCGCACTAGGATTTCTATCGCACTCGCTATTCGCTCGCTTGATCTATCCGCTTGCTTGATCTCCTACAGATTAAAAGCCTGGTGCGCGGGGGATTGCTATCGCGCTCCTCCATCAGTCGCATGATTCCCTTCGGGGCTATTAGAGGCTGGTGCGCGGTGAACACCCTACAAACTTCCGCTCCTCTTTTTCTATTTCTGTGTGACAAAACACCGTCCTCGTTACCAGATGCTATTGATCTCCCAGACCTTCAGGGACCTCACGATAGCCGTGCCGCCCTCGGAGAAAAGATGCACCGCCAACCCTCTCTCATCGGGGTACACTACCCGCGTTACGCTTTGGATGCCGTCGTTGATGAAGACTTCCAGCACCGACCGGTCAAAGAAGAGGTGGAGTTTCACCGCCCCGTCCTCGCCGAATCGGATTCCCGGCACTACGGTGCCAGCGACGTTCAACCGGTTGCCCTCCCCGCGAATCATGAGCGATTCATCGCTACTCGAAGGCGCCGCCAATTTCAATCCCCACGCGCGCGCGTCCACCGGCGCAATCTCAGCGAGCACTTCAAGGGTATCGGTCTGCAGACCGCCGATGCACTTCGTCTCATTGCAAAGGATTAGGCCTTCAACGGAGATGCCGTTTTCGGCGCGTAGTTTAGCCAGTTCGGGCAACGGCTCGCCCACCAACCTGTCCTCTTCGGTCAACGATAGCACACGCGGCAAGGACATACATCCGTTCCAGCCGCGCCCGGTCTTGAACCCGCTCACCCAACCCAGCAGTATACAGCGTCCATCGGGGGCGTCGAATGCCGTGGTGCCGTATAGTCCCCGGTGGAAATTCATGGAGCGGGGTCGCTCATGGTTCAGCACCCACTGACCGGGATGTTCGCCCCCGTAGGCGTAATCCAGAACCTGCGCCTCGCCGTTCTTGGCGCGGAACTGCTTGGTGTCGGGGTCAAAATCGCCAACCTGATAGCTTATGGGATAGGTGGAGCGGATGAGCACGTAGCGATCTTGAAGCGGAAATAGGTTCGGACATTCTCCGTCGACGCCATCGATTCGTCCCACCGCCTTCCACGCGGTGAGGTCTTCATTCTGCGCCTCGCAGAGGAGACCGTCGCTTGACTTGAAGACGGCGAAACACCGATTCTCGGCGCGAAACACAAACATGTCGGTCCAGATGGGATCAATTTCCGGGGGAACACCGCTCTTTCCGGGAGCCAAGCCAATGTCGATGCGCCGCCAGCGAATCAACTCCTTGTCTGCCGGCATTGCCGCCCACTGTTCGCGCGGCCGTTCGGGATATTCGATCGGCGTCCACCCGAAGAACAACACGGGCTTACCTTGGGCGTTGAAGGCGGCGCTTCCCGAAGCGTTACCCCTGTCTCCGGTGGCTTCCGACGGCAACAGCGCCGAGGGAAGAAACTCCCAAAACACCAAATCCCTGCTCCGCGCATGTCCCCAACCGCAGCCCCGGCACTCGTCCGACCACGGATTGAATTGGAAGAAGACGTGATACCATCCTTCGTAGAAAAACGCCCCGCAGACATCGTTCATCCACTGCGCCGGCGGTCTAAAGTGAAAGGCAGGGCGCGATGAATCGTGCGATACCCTCGGCACTTCCGCTTCCACCGCCGCCAAGGCTTTTTGGGTCAACTCATCCATCATTTAACACTTCCATCTCCGCTCATTCCGGCTTCGCATTTAGGAACTCCGAGGGCGACAACGCCTCCCCGATGGTCAAACGCACTTCATCAATGAATCCGTCGAAATTGGCAATGAACGTCCCGTGAGCGCTCGCTTGACCCGCTCCGATAGTGAACAACTGATTGCTGGAGAGATTCCAATGTTTCGGGATAGGCGCCGTTCCCACCTGAATCCCGTCAATGTAGAGTGTGGCCTCGTCGCCGCTGCGTACTCCGGCGATATGGTGCCACTCTTCAAACGGCAACTCGCGGCTTTCGACGAGGAACGATTTCTCCGATCCGACCCGCGCGAGGTCGCGGCTGTCCCTCCCCGAAAAATGGATTCTGTACATGGGGTTGTGGTGTCCGAATTGCGGCGTTAACGCAAGCACAAAACCGACATCCTGCGGATCGGTTATGCCCGAGATGTATTTTCCGGCGATAGTAATCGTTCCCACGTCCTTCACGACTCGCGGATAGATCCACGCTTCGAGCGTAAAGTCCTCCACGCCGACGTTGAGGTCCGCCTCCCCACCTATGCGGATATAGGAGCCCTTGACGCCGTCGAACTCCATCGACTGTTCGTTGGAACTCCCAAACTGCGGCACGGACAGAGCAGGGGACGTTTTAGCCCTGACGACTCCGCCGTCAAAAATCCCGTTGATTTGCGGGAGGCTGCTGTCGAACACCTTCAGCCCGTACGGTTCCTCGAACCGCCAGTATCCGCCCCTGAAGGAGATATTCGGCGCAACGAAGTCTTCCGGTTTAAGGTGTTTTCCAAGTTCTCGTTCTTCCGCGAGCCGTAGACGCAGCGCACGCGTACGAGCCAGTCTGCGTTCCAGCGCCCCGGTGCGCCGCGCCAGATCTCCGGCGATTTCCGCTTTAAGCGACGGCGTCAGGCGCAAGAAGTAGTGTTCTTCGAAATGCGCTCGCTCCGGGCTGTTCCCAACCAGCAGTCCGAGCGGCATCGGGTATCGCACGTTGGCGCGAAGCGTTAAATCAATCTGTTCCGCCGAAGGGATTGCGTCAGTCCTATAGAGCGATAAACAGACGCTGTTGCTCAGGTTATACGAGGACAGGAAGTAGCGAACATATTCGGGATTAGTCCGTTTCTCCTCGCCCTCGCCGCGCAGTATATAGTCGTAGTAGGCGTTCAGCGACGGACAGTAGGTTCTACTCCCGCCTATGCTCGGGGCGTCGCCGGTACCGTGGTAAATCAAAATCCCGTCATCGCCTACCAGTTCCCGCGCCGCGCGGGTCAGGTGGTAACTCGCCGCCAGATGTTCGGGAGCACCGTAAATCCCATCGAAATAGAACCCGTCCAGCGACATCTCTTTGAATACACGGGAGATCTGTTGGAAGAACATGTCGGCGTTGTCCGGTCTTCCCCAATGCGGCACCGTGCCCATCGGTCCGGGCGTCGGATCTATCTGCCCCTCATGTTCCCGAGGCGTGTTCTTGAGGAACCACACCGGCGTCGTGTACACAATCACCTTCATTCCGTGGCGATGTGCGGTTTTGATGACATGCGCCAACTTCTCCGGGTCGCGCGGCGTCAGATCCGTCTGCCACGCCTTCCACAACAGCATCTCGGAGTGCAGGAATAGAATGCTCGCCTGTTTGGAGGCTGCCTCGATTTCACCATCGGAGGGATAGACGTACCGCTGATGGCTGGACCCCTGTCCCGCGTAGTGCCGGAAACTGGCGTCCCAGTCGAAGGGTTTGGGCGGGCTGATCACGCTCCAGAAGACCCCGCCGGCGCGCCAACTCCATGTGACCGTAGCGGGGGTGTTTTCCAATTCCAGATGCGGTTCGGGACTGTCGCCGTTGTCAAAAAAGCTGATGCCGCCGTTGGGGTCAAAGAAGTTGTGGTTGCCTCCGGCTCCGAAATGACAGTCCGGCGGAAACGCGAGTTCGGCTCTGATATCGCCGTCTTGCCCCGGGGCGATCATCAGCGTCGAATCGCCGTTGATCCTCAGCGTTGTACCCGCGCCCTCAAAAACAACCGCGCCGGAACTGTGATGAGTCAGTTTGAGGCCCGTCAAACTATCCGGGGGCAACTTCAGTGCGGCAACCTGACGACGCGTGGGAATTCGCTGGTCGCATTCAATCGTATCAATCGCCTTGCGGATACGAAAGACGCCTCCGGTCGTGGTGACCTGTGCCACGGCCCCGTCTTCGACATCCTCAACCGCCATCCGGAAACTCGCGTCGGTGAACATCTTCGGCGAGAGCAGATCGTGTGCCGTAACGTATCCCTCGGCAGGCATCGCAGCAACAAGCGCGGTCATTAAGATTGTAACAAGGCGGTATATGGACATCTTGAAAACAACGTGTAAAGAGACTTTCAAATCTTCCAAACTTACGCTTCGCGGCGTGTGGGTTGGGTTGAACAATCAAGTGTGCGATCAGCTGACATCAAGCGAGTGAACAGGGAGCGCGATAGAGATCTTAAATCCGTGATTCAGAATTGGTTTGCCACAAACACCAAATCAAACACATTCACCACGCCGTCCCCGTTCACATCCCCCTGCAAGCCATCTTTCCCGAACGCCTGAGCCACTAACGTCAAATCCAAAATATTTATGACCCCGTCCCTGTTCACGTCCGCCGGATTCTTCGGTTTGACCCGTAAGTACATCTCTCCGTCAATATCGGGCAGCGTATGCGTTGTTCCCTCCAAACGGCTCGCCACTCCCACGGCAAGCTCCGGCAAGGTTATCTGCTGCTCGGAGCCGCTGTGGTTGTATACCGCCCAGCCGTTCGTGAACTCGCGGATGTAGAAACCTGGGATGTCTTCGTCGTAAAGCTGGGATTTGGGCCCGACGGGTCGCCCTAGGTCGGCGTCCCAGAAATCATACCAGTATTTGTGATCGTGATGATCTATTGAGAACACCACGTAACCGTCCGAGTGGGTGAGACTCAACGTTGTGGTTGCGCGCATGTAGCGGCGATTTTTGGGACTGTCGGGGGACTCGTTGGGATCCGATCCGCCTTGGAAAGCGTTTATCGTAGGTTCTCTCAGATTACCCTCTAACCAACGCAGCGAGTTCTCCACTCGAGTCAGCCTTGCTTCAAGGATCTCGCCGGTATGATCTTGAAACACGGAGGACTCCATAAATCCGCTATTCATAAACGGACCGGTGAGGGGCATTATCCGGTGATTCACATTGCCCATCAAAATAAAATCCAGGCGCGTTGATTCTCGTATGCGACGGACGATATTTATCCTCGCTTGCTGTGCTACGTCAAGGGGGATAAGATCTCCGACCGTGGATCGCGAATCGTCCCACCAGTCAAAGAAAACGCCGTCATAAAGCCCGCATCTGGCAACCGCGAGCGCTTGTCCTACGATAATATCCTGAACATCGGGGTGAGCGAAATTGATGAGACGCCAGCCGCGATCATTTTTAAGCGCGATTTCACCATTCGCGTCCCGCAGCCAATATGGGTGCTCGTCCGGAAATGTGTCGATGACGCCGGTATCGTGATGCCTCACGTCGGCAATGAACACCATGTTCGGATTCATCGCGTGGAACCTGTCGCGGAGAGAAATCGACAATGGCAGTAAACCGTACACATGCCATTCGTTACCAATTGCCACGAATTGTTGTTGGAACATAGCAATATCAGAAGGGATCAAGTCGTGATATGCTCCTTCCGCGATACGCCTATCCCAATAATCGGGATACTTGCGATCCAATTCTTCGGCTTTGTTCTCAAGCCGCGTGGCAAAAGGCGCGTAGATAGAGGGAAATGAACGGTTTTCCAATCGTGGTATAAGCGGCACCGGCGGCATGTCACAAATTTGATCGTAAGTGAAAGAACTCAATGATAGTTCGTCAAGTGGCGAATGATCCGCTATTGAGTTATTTTCAATGTGGAGGTGTTCCAGATTGTACAAGCCGGCTAACGGATTCACGTCAGAAATAGAATTGTGTGCGAGCCCTAGGTGCGTTAACGCTGTCAAACCGGCGAGAGGGCGAATGTCAGATATACGGTTAAAGTCTAGATGCAGTCGTTTAAGCCGCGTCAATGACGACAGCGGAGAGATATCGGTAATCGCATTTCCCGTCAAAAACAGAAATTTCAATGTTGTGAGTGTTTCTAGCGGGGTTAGATTCGTTATGTTATTTCCTTGCAAAAGTAAGCTGGTTAGGTTTAGGGCGAATTCTATGCCTGTCAAATCGGTTATCCCCTGCCGTTCCGCTGGTAGCATCTCAAGACGCAGCATGTCGGCTTGCGTGATTATGGGGCTATCAAGACCGAGGGCATCGTGGATAGCGGAACGCAGGTTGGGGTCGGGGATGTGGACAGGATCTTCTATCGCACTCGCTATCTGCTCGCTTGATGGCTGGGCGTGAGTGTAAGCGCAGATTACTGTCAATGTTAGCACGAGTATCGCAAATACAGTATAGGTCTTTCGTTTCTGCATAGGACAAATCTCCTTATTCGGATGTTCCGGCTGCAGCTATCACAAACATTTCTGTTTCAAATGATGTCTGGAATTCTCCCGCGACGGATATCGTTAGGTGTACGAAAAAGTTCTTGTCCGTCTTTAATCCGTGATTCAGAATTGATTCGCCACAAACACCAAATCAAACACATTCACCACGCCGTCGCCGTTCACGTCTGCCGGATTAACTGGCGGCACCCGCAAGTACATTTCGCCGTCAAGGTTAGGGAGTGCGTGCTCGGTGTTCACCAGTTCACTAGCAAACCCCTGCACCTCCTCCGGCAGCGTGATAATCTGCGGAGCTCCGCTGTGGTTATACACCGCCCAACCGTTCGTAAACTCGCGGATATACAGCCCGTCTGTCTCTTGATACAGTTGCCCCTTCTCGTCTACCGGCCGTCCGAGATCGGCGTCCCAGAAATCATACCAGATGCGATGGCTTTCACGAGTTCCAATGTTGAATGTCACATAACCGTCGGAATGCGTAAGGCTAAGCGTTGTAACTGCGCGCATCCATCGTAGGTTATAGGGGCTGTCTGGCGGCTCCTCGATGTTTGACCCGCCCGCCAGCGCGTTGATTATGGGCGGTTGCAGGTTGGATTCCATCCAGTGCAGCACATTCTCACCCTTTGTCACACGCGCTTCAAGTTCGTCGCCGACGTGTCCATGCGGGAAAAATGACTCCATGAATGCACCGTTTACGTAGGGAGCCGTCCGCGGAATAATTTTATCGTTTGTGTTGACTAGTATCAAGAAATCTGGTCGGACTGCGTCTCGTATTCGACGAATTATAGTTTCCCTAGCGTGCAACTCATCGGGCGGCACGTCCTCCTTCCAATGGTCTAAGAACACACCGTCATATAATCCGCATTTCGATACCGCGATTGCCTGATCCACTATCATCTCCTGTACCTGCGGGTGCGTAAAGTTAATTAACCGTCGCGGGCCGTCGTAAACGGCATTGCCTTGGGAGTCCTGTACCCACACCCAATCGGGTGAGTCCGGCGCAGGATATCCACCCCTTTCGTTGAAAAATCTCACCTCGGCAATAAAAACCATGTTGGGATTGCGCGCCAGGTAACTATCCCGCGCTCTAAGCGCAGTGTTGTAATCACCGCGCACCTCCCACCCAGATCCCATGTTAAAGAATCTTTGCCCAAACATCAAACAACAAAAATACAGATCGTGGTCCGTAGGAGACCCGAATGCCGCAACGATTGATGGAAAGTTCCTGTTTTCCAATCGAGGCAATAGCGGCAACAGCGGCATATCGCACTCTTGGTCGTATTCAAGATTAGCTATCGAAAGCTGAAGAACCGGACTGTGATCGACGATCCGATTGTTTACAAGTGACACATCGTCGAGGTTGACAAGGTTTCCCAGAGCACTGATATCGACGATCTTATTCCGATCTAACATGAGCGTGGTGAGACGGATAAGGTTGCCAAGGGGACTAATATCCACGATCTTGTTGCTGCCCAATAGCAATGTATCCAGCATCGTTAAGTTGGCAAGTGGACTGACATCCTCAATCTGGTTGTTGTGCATGCGTATATGAGTTAGCTTTACCAGGGGCGCGAGCGGACGTACATCGGAAATCTCGTTCACATGAAGCACAAGGCGAGTGAGCGAGGTAGCGTGTTCCAAGCCGGTGAGGTCCGAAATTCCACTACTTACCGATGCCAACCCTGTTAATTGCCGCATAAAGGCGCGATTGACGGGCACGCCATCGGGGAGCTTGAGGGCTTCTCGGATAGCAGTTCGCAGGTTGGGGTCGGGAATATGGACAATCGGACTGTCCGCGTCGAATATCGGGTTGTTTTGAGTATCAAGATGTTCTAAATTTGTGAGATTCTCAAGTGGAGTAATGTCGGTAATACGGTTGTTTTGAAGCTCAAGGTGTTTTAGATTTGTAAGATTCGCGAGCGGAGTAACATCCGTAATGTTGTTGCTACTCAATTCCAGGCGCGTTAACCTTGTGAGGTTGGCAAGGGACGAGATGCCGGAAATCCGGTTTTCCTTCAACAACAGTTCCTCCAGATTCGTCAAATTGGCGAGCGGCGTCAAATCTGAAATACCATTGTCAGTCATCTTAAGAATCCGCAGATTGGTTAATCTTCCAAGCGAGGAAATGTCGGTAATATCGTTTCTGTCCATTACCAATTCTTCCAAATTGTGGAGATTAGCGAGCGGTTTCAGCTCGGAAATTCGGTTCTCGCCCAACCACAACACCTCCAGATTCGTCAAGTTGGCGAGCGGTTTCAGGTCGGAAATCCGGTTGGAAGGGATTCCAAGTGTCTGCAGATTGGTTAATCCGGAGAGTGGGGAAATGTCGATAAGGGCATTTTCGCCTAGCCTCAATGCTTTCAAATTGCGGAAACTGGTGAGCGGTGTCAGGTCGGAAATCCGGTTTTCCTTCAACAACAACACCTCCAGATTCGTCAAGTTGGCGAGCGACGTCAGGTCGGAAATCTGGTTTTTGACCAACAGCAACTCCACCAGATTCGTTAAATTGGCGAGCGGATTCAAGTCGGAAATACGGTTATTCCACAAATCCAAGAGCCGCAGGTTTGGAGCGTGCTGGAGCCCTTCGAGGCTCTCAATCTCGCTGTAAACCGCGTCCAACCGCGTAAGCCGCCGCAAGGCAACGACCGTGATACGATCGGGATCGGCGTCGATTGCCTCGGCTACAGCGGCACGAAGGTGGGGGTCCGGGAAATGAACGACTTGGGCGTAAGTATCAATGCTGAGTACCGTCAACATTAGCACGATTATTGCCAATACAATATAGGTCTTCTGTTTCGGCATGCTATCAAGTCCCCTCATTGGTGGATATTTTGAGATGAACAAAGGCGCCTTCCCTCACCACAAAGTTTGATGTGTCATTTTTCAGCCCGTAGGTTGGGTTGAACATCGTGAAAGCCAACTCTGCATCAGACACCATAACAGTTTTCCGCCGCACCGCCAGCAGCAGGAATTACAGGATCGAGTTTTACTCGCGAGAGAAGGTCGCGATTCGGAGATCGCTCCTACAGGCCGCCTACTCTTCCAACCGGCTCCAATCAAACACCGCAGACAGATATTCATCCCGCTTCGTCGTCAAACCGGAGTAGATTTCCTGGCAATCCGCCGGCGACGCCGTTTGTGTCCGCAACGGGTCTACGATGATTCGGTCGTCCGCAATCCAGTCCACCAGTTGCCGGTAGTTGTCGGCGGTGTTGTATTTTGCACGTTCCACCTCGTGCGGGGGCCACCGCCATTCCAAGGATCCGATCATCCGGATGGCTTCAAGGTGAATGCGCAGGAGCATCGGCGTCGCGTCGAAGACCGCCTTGGCACGAGGGCTGCCGAGAAGAATAGTCTCGCCGTAACGCCGCGTCAACATCACCGCCTCTGCCACGAGTTCGCTGACGCCAATGGCTTCGACCGCGGTATGAACCCCTTGACCGTTTGTCCAGTCCATCACGTACTCGTGCAGGTCGACTTCGTTCGGATTCACAACCCGCTTGATGTTGCACGCCTTCGCCTTTTCGATTCGGAGCGGGCTAATCTCCGATGCAAGCACCTCCGCGCCCGCCATCTGGAAAAGTTGCGCCGCGAAATTGCCGACCAAGCCCATGCCGATCACGAGAACCGTGTCGCCGGGCTGCACCGAAGATGATCGGAGCGCCGTGATACTAACACCCGCCATTCGTGCGTAGACAATCTTTTCTCCGGCGGCGTGCTTCGGCGTCGGCAACGCGAACCGCGCGGCGTCCGCTTTCACCAGAGAAGCGTGGTTCGAGAAACTCAACACCCGGTCGCCCGGTTTGCACATGGTGACGGCGGATCCGACCTCAAGCACTTCGCCGAGATGGCCGTAGCCGGTGGTCATCGGATAGGCGCCTCCGCCTCCGAAGGGCATCTCTTGCACGAGTCCCGTATAACCGGCGCCCTCCGTTCCAGCGCTGACGACGGAATGTTCGCCCTTGACCAAGGCTTGGGTCGGTGCGAGTTGGTCGTCTATTTCGGCTTCGAGCAGTTCGGCTCGATTTTTTCCGGTAAAGGTAATCTGTTGTGCTTTCATCAATTCCTCCTTCTCAACCGTGAATCAATTCGTGAGAATGTTTATTTAGGTAGGAGCGATCTCCAGGTCGCGACGGTCGGGAATCGGTGGGAACTCCTCCTACCACCTGCAAAACTCACGCTCCATTTCTTGACTCTTAAAAAACGCAAGTTCCAACAGCGTAGAGTATAGTAACCCAAGTTGCCACCTATAATTGAATTGAAAAACCCAGGGTTTTCGTTAGAGTTGAGGAGTTCACTATTCACTCAATACCCTAAAGGAGAACCCATGGATATTCAAATTGTAACTGTATTCTGTTTATGTGACGCTCTCTTAAAAGCATTCAAACATCAATCCGACCCACAAACTCGGATGTCAGATGCCGAAATTATGACGACTGCACTGGTGGCAACACTCTTTTTCGGTGCCAATTTCGAAACCGCTCGTGATTTTCTCCAAACTCACGGCTATATTCCAAACATGCTCTCAAAGAGCCGGTTCAATCGACGACTTCATCGAATTAAACCCATGTTCATCACTCTGTTTGAAATCTTGGGCGAAAGTTTTGTACAACTCAATAAGCAGAAACGCTACGCCGTAGATACTATACCCATTGTTGTTTATGATAATATCCGTATTCGTCGCTCAAAAATTTACACCGATGAAACATTTCGAGGTTATCAGTCGTCCAAACGTCGGTATTTCTACGGTTTAAAGATTCATCTGCTAGTTACTGCTCAACGACAGCCGGTTGAATTCTTTTTGACCCCGGGCAGCACCGGTGATGTTGAAGGCTTACAATACTTTGACTTCGACTTACCACCGGGCAGCCGTGTCTATGGAGACAAAGCATACAATAACTATGAGATAGAAGACAGTCTTGCCGAAGCTGGAGTGGAGTTGAAGTCGATACGTAAAAAGAATTCAAAGCGGCAGTATCCGCCATGGGAAGCCTATCTGGTCAATTATTAACCAATGGTGCTAGTATATGTAGTATTTAAATCATAAATGACATACTATATACTGACACGATGATGTGCGATTATGCGCGGTTGACAAATGTTGCGCCTACCTGACCTGCTAACAACCTAGATATAGTATGTCATTGAAAATCATGTACCAATTAACTAGCACCAAAGGTTATTACCGCATGTCTGTTGAGGCGACCGCGAGTTTGATTGAAAGATTGTTACCGCGTTCCATTCATGCCGTGACACCACAAGGATTTGAACTGAAAGTCGTCTTATTTGTAGTGGCTACCAGTATCAACCAATATAAACCTACTCAGAATTTACTCATATAGCTGATACCTGAGGAATAGGTGGCAACTTGGGTATAGTAACTGTTTAGAGCCTGTTTGAAAAATCGTAGCAAAGCCATTTTTGGTCACTTATAAGGAGTTATTTCATGTGTTAATTGCAATCTACTACGCACCTTTCGCCCCGCCGGGGCTTTGGAACACGGGGTTTTGACGTTTCTATACACCTTCAAGATCTCTATCGCACTCGCTATCCGCTCGTTTGATCCCCGCTGGGGCTTTTAGAGGCTGGTGCGCATAGGATTTCTATCGCGCTCATTATCCATTCGCTTGAGAAGATTTCTATGGGATTTCTATCGCACTCACTAAAGATCTCTGTCGCGTTCGTTATTCACTCACTTGATTGTTCGCTTGATCCCTCCTTATTCAGTCGGTTGAGGGATCTCTATCGCGCTCATTATTCATTCGCTTGATGGTCTGGATTTGGCAATCCAGACCGAGCGGCCAGAGATCGCGCCGAGTATGGAAGTACAATGCTAATTCTGACGAATCGGGGGCTTACATGTCCAGAAGTACTGTACTACTGCGAACCAAACGATGCACTAAACAGTTACCCGATTTAGTTGATTTATAAGTTCCGAACCAACCACGGCAATGACCTCTCACCCGAGAAAAGATGCCCGCCCTCAAACTCATGCAGCGCGATGCTTTCCGCGGCGCCTGCCGCTTGATAGATTGTTTGTGCCATCTCGAACGCCGGATGAACCGGACGGCTCGTGTCCTCGGTTCCCCACTCGACAAAGATGGGTCTCGGTGCGATCAGCCCGGCGATATCCGGCATCTCGCACAGTTCGCCGATGCCCTTGGGATGATGGCAGATGCAGTGACCGACCCAAGATGTTTGCGCGAACGTGGTGAAAAACCCGCTCAGCACAGCCGCCTTGACGCGCTCGTCCAGCGCGGCGTGAACCATGCCGAGCCAACAACCGCCGGACAACCCCGCACTTCCGATTCGGTCTCCGTCAACCTCCGGCAGGCTGCGAAGATAGTCAACACCGCGCATCAGGTCGTAGACTCGGTATCCGGTGAGGTCGTAACCTAGCAGATTGAGACGACGCCACAGAAAGTCGCAGCGGCCGTTCGGGTGCGCCCGCTCGCCCATCCCGGCGTTGTCCGGGCACAACGTGATGAGACCGCGTTCCGCAAGCGCGCGTCCATACGACACGCCGTATTCACCGGTGCCGAACGCGACATCCTCTTTGGCGCCCCGTCCGTGGCCATGAATGCAGAGAACGGCGGGAGTTTTTCCCGTGATTCCGTGCGGGATTAGCAGGTGCGCCGGAATTTGTACAGCATCCCGGGATGAATAAACCACCTTGTGGTGTGTAAATGTTTCAAATTGCCGTGTTAGAACGATCTGTGGGTTGAGCGGCGAGGTTTTATCGGGGAAGGGAGAGAACCGCTCCCGCAGTTCCGGTAACAGCCGTTCGCGCCACGCCGCCCAGTCATCGGCTGCCGCATCATCAAAGGTTAGGCGCGGCTTGTGAATTGCGAACAGTTGCTCAAGTATGGCTGCGGACGAGAATTGCAAATCTGTTGATGACGACATGCGTTGCGTTCCTTTCTGACATGAGCCTATGCGAGATTCCTATTTTAGCAGAAAACCCCGAGGGCGGCATCAAGAAACCAACGAGCAAACGAGTGGGCAGCGAGCACGATAGAATCCTTTTGGAAATACCAGTGAAACCCAATTAGGTTCTGTTGACATTTCGCAGCACGCAGATAATTGAGCGGTTGAGGTGTTGGGTTTCATTCAATCTCCGCACAGGAATGTGTAATTGAATGAAGTAACCCTATATTGTCTTTGAGGGGGATTCGCATTTCGGCATTCAACCCAACCTACGAATTGTAATTGGGTGATTGAAACACCACATCTTTAGTATCAGGTGCGATGACCTAAAGCTCAAAACTGAAAAGCGTTGGATGGCAGCGCCTTCATTCTGTTATAATAACAAATTGGCTGTAACCGAGATTCAGGATAAGAAGTAACCAAGCAACCGTTATTCATCATCTCCATTTGTTTGAACAACGCTCGGTTGAACCATAGATTCCGTCACACAAAATCTAAACGTAAAAAGCGAAATACAGGAGAAAATTTCAATGAGATACGTCATTTCAACCCTCACTGCAATGTCTATTATTGCGGCGGCGTGCAGCTTTGCGTATGCCGACGCTGTCCCGGGCGCCGTAATGATTCTTGACGCCTCCGACAACCCGGATCACCCCAGGGCTTGGAAAAACCTTGGCGAAGCTGGCGGATCGCTGCTCCCCGCCGACAAGGCGCCCAAACTCGAAGAGGGACCGATCAAAATAGCACGCCTCGGTATCAATGAGCGAAAGGCGATGTATTACACGGCGGAGGCATCCAAGCAAACCTTCGGCGGTCCCGTAAATAAGAATCCCAAACTGTTCTTGGCAGACTATACTTTTGAGTTCCTTTGCAAGCGAAACGGGAATCTGTTTGTGGAGGAACATCACTTCGTCGGTTTCCAAAACAGTCCCAGAGAGGGCGCTCAAGGGATTCGCTTTTGGCTACTCGGCGGTGGAGATGAACTTGGCATCTCGATCCACGCCAAGGGCTCCAAACAGGCCCCGGAAGCTATCAAGATTCAGTTGGAGCAAGATGTGTGGACGTGGGTCACGCTCGTCGGCGAGAACAAGAAATCGATTGTGGCGTATCAGGACGGCAAGGAGATTAGCAAACAGGGCGGCTTCGACTGGAACGTAAAATTGCCTATCAATGAAATATCCATCGGCGCGAACTCCCATAGTGAACGGCGCCGTACCTTCAACGGTTCGTTCGCCCTGGTTCGCGTTTATGACAAAGCGCTGACTCCCGCTCAGGTCGTGCAAAACGCGCGAGGCGTATTCCTAGCCGTTGAACCCGGAGACAAACTCTCTACGACGTGGGGTAAGTTGAAGCAGGGATTTTAGTATCCTATCCCAAGTTGCCGCCTTTCATCTAGCGCGTGAACCAAAAACTCGATTCTCTGTTATAGGCGGTAACTCGTCACATGCAATCAAGGTAATACCATTTCTATATATTAGCAGTGCATTAATAGCGTCAATCAAGCCTGTCCGAAGCGGGGCAAGGGGAATTGCTATCGCCGTCGCTATTCACTCCGTTGATGGATCTCTATCGCGCTCCCTTTTCGGTCGCTTGATTCCCGTCTACGGGATTTGGTGTGAAGGGAAACAGTTGTCATAATAGTATATGGAAAGCACTATATGCACTGTTATTCAAGCGAAATCGTATAATCACTTAATCTCATAAGTCACAGTTCAGACAATCATCAAAACGACGCGCTAGCACTACCTATTTGGAAACTAAACCACAAAATAAACGCCTATATTCCTATCGGATGGACTTTCCGGATCGACCCACGAACTTAATTCGATGATCAGATAGAGAAAGTAATTTACTTCAACAATGAAAATAGAAAGGCACAGTATGAAAAAAGTAGCATTGACCCTTGCCACGCTGTTCCTTGCGGTGAATGCCTGCACTGTCGCGCTTGCCGACGCCGTTCCCGGCGCCGTGATGATTCTTGACGCCTCCGATAACCCGGATCACCCCAGGGCTTGGAAAAACCTTGGCGAAGCTGGCGGATCGCTGTCTGCCGCCGACAAGGCTCCCGAACTCGAAGAGGGGCCAATCAAAATAGCACGCATCGGAATCAATGAGCGGAAGGCGATGTATTATACGGCGAAAGCATCGCGTCAAACCTTCGGCGGTCCCGTCAATAAGAATCCCAAACTGTTCTTGGCGGACTATACTTTTGAGTTCCTCTGCAAACGAAACGGAAATCTGTTTGTGGAGGAACATCACTTCGTCGGTTTCCAAAACAGCCCGGCGGAGGGTGCTCAAGGAATCCGCTTTTGGTTGCTCGGCGGAGGAGATGAACTGGGCATCTCGATCCACGCCAAGGGCTCCAAACAGGCTCCCGAAGCTATCAAGATTCAGTTGGAGCAAGATGTGTGGACTTGGGTCACGCTCGTCGGCGAGAACAAGAAATCGATTGTGGCGTATCAGGACGGCAGGGAGATTAGCAAACAGGGGGGCTTCGACTGGAACGTAAAATTGCCTATCAATGAAATCTCCATCGGCGCGAACTCTCACAGTGAACGGCGCCGCACCTTCAACGGTTCGTTCGCCCTGGTTCGCGTTTATGACAAAGCGCTGACTCCCGCTCAGGTCGTGCAAAACGCGCGAGGCGTATTCCTTGCCGTTGAACCCGGAGACAAACTCTCAACGACGTGGGGTAAACTTAAGAACGGCTTTTAGTCGGGGTTCGCAAGTCTAATCTCCGTAAGCAAACGGACGATTTTGTACCTTGTGCGTTCAACGCAGTAACGGATACGTGTATGCACAAATCGTTTACTATCGATGATGTGCTATCCTTTCCCCTATCGGGGGTTACGCGCGGCAGATGTCATCTCTCGTCGGACGCGGCGCGGGCAGCATACAGGTATGGGAAAAACATCGCCGTTTTCAATCTGGAAAGTTGGTGCCTTGAAACCTCGTTCGTTGGAGATTGCCCGAGGTGGTCGCCTACCGATCCGAATGTGATCGCTTATCTGAAACCAAACCAGTCCGGAGTCTTCATTCGAAGCGTTGAAGGCGCCGAACGGCATTTGGGCGAGAAAATAGGCTCGGTGAAAACCGGAGAGTGGACTTATGGCGGCCATACGCTTGAGTGGTCATTTGACGGAAGGCTGCTGTCTGCCCTTGTCGAGCGGGATTCCGAAGAAACAGATTCGGGTTCGACCGAGGGTACGGAAGGCGTTGAGGTCGTGAATCTGTCGCCCGCTTCGAGCGCCGATTCCCTTGTGGTTCTTGAAGTCCAAACAGGAGACGTTACCTTTGAAAAAGCGGCTGACGCCGACGAAACTTACGAGTGTGTCGCTTGGCATCCGTCCGGCGACTGGGTAACTGTGCTTTCCGAGCGTCTAGGGACTGAAGTCGATGTCACTGAGAAGTTTTCTTTCGAGACGGGACATTGGGTTTTTGACTATCATCTCTTCGATATTGATCTCAAAGACGGGAGGAAAAGTAGCCGTGTGGGTCCGGGCGCGGGCGAGATGGGACTTTTGAAGTGGTCTCCCGACGGTGAGAAATTGGCTTTCGGGTATTCGCCGTACCCGGTTGAAGCCCGTCCTGTGTGCGCCATGATAGAACGGGAGTCGGACCGGATACAGATATTGAGCGAAGATTACTGGTGTGACCAAGTCGCATACTGGAGTAGCGATAGCCGGAAACTGTATTTCAACGGTCTCAAGGGATTGAGCCATCGCGTGGTCTGCGTGGATACCGACACGAAACGTACCGAAGAGACGGTAGACTGGACCGGTTGGACCTATCTCGGAGGCATCAGTCAAAATGGGAAAACACTTCTGATTCATTGGGAGGGCCTAAACAACCTTCGAGATGTTTTCGCGGTCTCCGTCGATTCGGGACAATCGAAGGCGGTTACCCACTATACGGATCAACTCGATGAATACCAGCTACCAACGTCAGAAGTTGTCGAGTGGCAGTCTTATGACGGCTTGACGCTGGAAGGCGTGGTTGTTTCTCCCGCCGGTCAGTCAATGAGCGCGGAACGCCCAACCATCGTTTTTCTGCATGGCGGTCCTGTCGGGGCGGGCCAGGCAATTAGCGATCTTGAATGGGCTTGGTTGACCACACAGGGATTTCAAGTCTTTGCTCCGGACTTTCGCGGTAGTCAACAGTATCGATACGTCGAGCCACCCAATGAAGAGATGAACTACAGAGATGTCATGAGCGGCATTGAGTGGCTCGCCCAAAGCGGGAAATGCGATCCGTCAAACATCGCGCTGAATGGTTTAAGTTACGGCGCGATTCTGGGCGCCTACATTATTGGGCAGACAAATCGGTTCCGGGCAGCCGTCCTGTCCGGGGGAAGTTACGGCTACACGGATCTGTTCGTGCTCGGTCTTCACGTAGGACGTAACGCCGTTCGAGAGAATGACAAATGGAATGCTCGTTTGCAAGTTCCGGATTGGATTTTGACGAGCGGTATCTGCTACGTGGATCAGGTCGAAACCCCCGTCTTACTCTTTCAAGGCGGCCATGATGAGCCGATTGAAGCCCAAATGTACGCAAACTACCTTGCGGATGCCGGCAAAACGGTCAAGTATGTTCTGTACAAAGACGAAGGGCATGACCTATCCGAAAATAAACGCGGGCACAGGGACCGGCTCAAACGGAAGTTACGTTGGTTTCGTAAGCATCTGAGTGAATGACGTGGACAGTGCGCGGCTTGATTTGCGGCGGCTCTTTGCAGAAAGCACAGTATCAAACCGAGCCTAGCCAAATAAGCGGAAATACCCTAAAATACCCATAGACCCAGAGGAAGATTCGAAAATGAAAAAAGTTGTTTTGACCTTGACCTCACTGTTTTTCTTGGCGGGGGCTTGCGGCGTCTCGCTAGCCGACGCTGTCCCCGGCGCCCTGCTCTACCTTGACGCTTCGGACAACTCCAGTCATCCGAAGGCTTGGAAAAACCTCGGCGAAGCTGGCGGCGAATTACTCGCCGCCGATCAAGCTCCAAAACTTGAAGAGGGGAATATCAGAATCCGTGCGCTCGGGATAAACCAGCAGAATGTGATGTATTACACGACAAGAAAATCGAAGGAGACCTTCGGCGGACCGGTGACGAGGAATCCCAAACTGTTCGTCGAGGATTGGACCTTGGAGTTCCTCTGTAAACGCAACGGCGGGCTTTACGTTGAGGAACACCATTTCGCCGGCTTCCAGAACAGCCCGAGGGAGGGGCGGCAGGGGCTTCGGCTTTGGCTGTTGGGAAACGGGCAAAACCTTGATATGTCCATCCATGCCAAGGGGGGCAAAAGCGGGCAAGCGCTGAAGATTGTGTTGGAAGAGAACAAGTGGACGTGGATTACCATTGTCGGCACCGACAAGAAGTCGATTATAGCCTACCAAGACGGCAAGGAGGTCGCTAGGGGGCCCGGCGTGGATTTCGACAATCGACTGCCGCTAAACGATATTTCCATCGGCGCGAATTCCTTTGACGAACGGCGCCGTACCTTCAACGGTTCGTTCTCTATCGTCCGTGTTTATGACAAGGCGCTCAGCCCCACTCAGGTTTTGAGCAACGCGAAAGGCGTGTTTCTAGCCGTCGATCCGAAGGACAAGCTTTCGGCAACCTGGGCAAAATTGAAGAACGGTATTTAGCGCCGACTGATTTTACCGAAGCAATTCTCTTTGCAAGTAGGACTTTCGCCCGTTCAGAACCCGCTGGGCGAGGAAACCTCGCCCCTACGATAGAAACTTATCGGCGAATTATGGACACACATTACATAAATGTCGACACGCCCTAGGGCACACTGAATCGTATTTACCGGGAATCAAAGCGTTCAACTGTGAAAACTCCACAATATCAGGAGGAGATGTTTGTGATTGAAAAGCCCGAACGAAAAAGCCCCACGGAACAACTGGATATTCAACGCAAGACCGAAGACATCGTAAGCGGTAAGCGCCCCGTCGATATTCTGTACCCCTACATCCCGCCGGACTACAACGTGCCTTTCCTGCACATCGGCACGGAAAAGCAGTTGTTCTTGGATAACTTCATCTTGGATCGGCTTGACGGCGTGACGCGCGTCTTTCCCAAACCCGACCGGCCCGACGAACCCATCATCAAAACAATGGAACTCCCGTGGGAACTGCGCGGCGGCATTTTTCCCGTGACGGCGGTGCAAGACCCCGACGATAAGAAATTCAAGTTGTGGTACGTGAAAGACCGCACCCGAGCGCTATGCTATGCCGAGGCGGACGACCCTCTGCACTGGGAAAAGCCGCTAAGCGAAAAGTGCATTCCCTTCGAGGATCACAAAGCCACGAACATCGTCCTAGACAACTCCGGTCACCACGTCGCGTTGGCGCTGAATTACGATCAGAGCGACGCGGAACGCAAATTCCTCATGATCAACAATCCGGGTGATGTGAGCAGGGGACCTGAAAAGAAAACCGTATTTCGCGTCTCCGCCGACGGACTGCAATGGACGACGGTCAACGAGAACACGCCCTATCAACACCACCACTACCAGCGCCCCATGTGGGACGAGTCCATTCAGAAGTGGATCTCTTACAGCCAGTATTCGCACCACTGGAACATGCTGTACCGCAAGCGCCAAATTGGACGGCAGGAGAGCGCCGATTACATGAATTGGTCGCCGAAAGAGGTGGTGCTTTCCGTGGATTGGGAGCCGAACCTCCCGCCTCACCTCGAATTTCACGACATGTCGGTGCGCAAGGTCGGCGGTCAATACATCGGTGTGGCGACGGAATTCATGGCGGAGCCTATCCGGTGTGCCCCCGGAGATTGGAACTGGCACGACCACGCGTACGCGCACCTCTCGTTGTACGCCAGCCGGGACGGAAAGCACTGGCGCCGCGCGGGCGACGACGGTCCTTGGGCGGACAGGGGCAGACCCGGCAGCTACGATTACGGTTTCCTGAACGACAGCGTAGCCGGTCAACTCGTTCATGACGGAAAAACATTCATCGTCTACGGCGCGCGTCCCGAGAAACAGCGCCCCAATAACACGATGGCGCCGGAGGAGAATTACGAGCGGGCGACTGCGGATCGACAAAAACTCGTCGACGCCCTCGGAACCTATCCCCGAATGGGCGCCTGCTCCGTCGGCATCCTCATCCTGCGCGAGGACGGCTGGGCGGAGCTGAAGCCGTCGTACGAACGGGGTGAGGTCACCACGCGGCAGTTCGTATTCGAGGGCGACACGCTCAAGCTCAACGCGGAAGCCTACGGCGGATACATCCGCGCGGAGGTGCTCGATCCCCAATTCAAGCCGTATGAGGGCTTTTCAGTCGAAGAATGCGACCCGGTGTATTCCGACGACCCCAAGCAGATTTGGCACACGGTCCGGTGGAACGGCAGCAGCGATGTCCGAGCGTTGTGGAACAAGCCGGTGCGCGTGGTGTTCCATCTACATCAGGCGAGCCTTTATGCTTTCCAGTTTGAATACGCTGACGCGGGTGAGTAGGAACTATGCTGAGCGTAGATTCATTCCAACAAGGTATTGTCGAGATTTCATCGAATCTAGACAATCAAAACGTGTGCACCACGTATGATCGTCCGTAGAGGTTGGATCTAGGGAGATCAAACGAGCGAATAGTGAGTGCGATAGAGATCTACCCCAACCCTTTGGCGACACATTGGAGACCATTACGGGATTCTGCGAGTCGATTTTCAATTCGACAAATGAGTGTCGAATTCTGAATATCGACCTACAATCTGACCGGACTCATATAGCTACGTTCTTCACGTTGGGCAACGGGCGAGAGGACCTCGCCCCTACGATTGGACGCACACTTCACATAAAAATTAACAGTACCTAATCTCCACATCCTTACAAATTCTTCACTAGCGCGACTACCGGGAGGCTGAAAATGGAAATTGACGTTTACAAAAATAACGACATCACCTATTTGAAACCCGATGGCAAGTTGATTGGAAGCGCTTCTACGGAACTCAGACGAAAGATCTATCACTTTCTGTCCGACAGCGAGGAGGCGCCGAAATTCCTCATCGATTTTGCCGAAGTTACATTGGTGGACAGTTCGTCGCTTGGTGCGTTGATGGAAGCCCACATAGCAATCACAAAGAAGGGAGGGCGAATTGCCGTCATCAACGTCAGCAAACACATCAAAAGCCTGATTGTCAGAAGCCGTCTCATCAGCACGTTTGAACATTTCGAGAACGAAAACGAAGCGGTTTCGGCGCTCCAATCCTAAGGCAACCGAAGTTTTCGGGCAATAGTGAATTCAGAGTTATTCGAGAAGAATTGCACACTCAGAGGAGAAAAACGCCATGACAAAATCGCTCGCTCTGCTGCTACTGACCGCGCTTATGCTGCCTTTATCGTTCGCCGCCGAATGTGAGACACGGGTTCACGAAAATACGCTCGACATCCCGGATCCCGCCCTTCGCAGTGTCATTACCGAACACCTCAACAAACCGCACGATGCAACCATCACCACGCGCGACTTGGCGGCGCTAACAACCCTTAACACCTCGCGCCGCAAAATCCAAGGCCTCACCGGTCTTGAGCACGCAACCAAACTCACCGTCCTAGACCTCAACGATAACCTGATTATCGATCTATCGCCGCTTACCTCGTTAACCAACCTTGAATATCTAAACATTAGCCAAAATCCGTTATCCCACTCGGACCTCACGCCCATCGCCGGGTTGACGAAGCTTGAATTCCTCGACATTTATGAGACTGGGATTTCAGACCTGTCCGTACTTGCGGGATTAACCAACCTGATAAGCCTGACTCTGTGGCATAACGAAATCTCTGATCTCACTCCGCTCGCCGGCTTAACGCAGCTTGAAGATTTGGAGCTTACGCAGAACCGAATCTGGAATCTCTCGCCGCTCTCGGGATTGCTCAACCTTGACACGCTATCGTTGTCACATAACTACATCTCCGATCTGACCCCGCTAGCAAAACTGACAAAACTCAAGTCCCTTTGGCTATATGACAACAAGATTTCGGACCTTACCCCTTTGGGCACGCTCCCAAACCTCACCCACCTAGTGCTCGTAAGTAACCGTGTCTACGATGTATCCCCTCTTGCAACCATTAAGCAGTTGGAAGTCCTGGCGCTTGGCGAAAACTTCCTGACGGACGTGTCGCCGCTCGCCAGTCTAACCAATCTCAAAGATTGCCATCTTTATTTCAACCACGTCAAAGACCTCTCCCCCTTCTTGAAACTGGAGCATCTCGATAGAATAGACGCCCAATCAAACCCGCTTGCTGCCTCAACCATCAGCGTCCATATTCCGGCGCTTGAGAAGTTGGGCATTGACGTGGATTACGACTTGAGCCGAGAGAATAGAGCCGAACGCGAGGCGCAACAAGAGGCTGAAAAATATCAGAAGACGCTAGACAAAACCGATGAAGAGGAAGACCTATAACTTCCGATAAAAACTCCTCTCCATCGCAATTGGCGTCATTATCACCCTTTCGGCAACTCACCCCCAACCAGCCCGTCCCCGTAATTCTCGAACACTGCCCTCCCACTTTGCTCTTGATCCTATACCCCCAATCTGCTATTATGCGGACATCGCTTTCGACACGGGGACGTTAGCTGCCATTGCCTGCGACTGCCTCAGCCAACCTTCACAAAAACTGAGGTTTGGCTTCGCTGTAAGAAAAAAGATGACGGATTGGCGTTCGCCCTAGTCCATTTTAACCGACCTTGAAAATACGCTCCCGATCAATTAATGACTTTGTCTACCTCTACAAATACCCCCACAAAGAAAGAAAGTAGCCCCATGATACGACTCATGTTCATTGCGTGTCTAATTGGGTTTCTTACCGGCTGTGGACCGCAGCTACCCCAGTTTATTGTTTATAGAGATGTTCCCGAATCTCCCCTCCTTTGTTGTCGTTCCCGCAAACAACCGCATGTATGAGGTATACTTTGCAAATGAAATCGAGGAGGCGATCATTAGCTGTGGAGTTAAAGTGGTGAAACGGCCCAGCACCAAGCGGATTACAACCGAAAATTCGATCGGTGGTTTGGAAGGTAATCGAGTGCGTGATCCAGACGCCTCGGTCACGTCAGTCCGCGAGGCTGATGCCAAACGGGTAGAAAGCTATTGGGAGTATGAGAGCGAAGTTTCCACCTGTGGGATTTCTATCGCACTCACTATCCGTTCGCTTGATCCCTCTGGGGCTGCCAAGATTTAGATAGGTCGCGATTCGGAGATTGTTCCTACAAAATAAGCAATTCTCAACAGCGTGGAGTATAAATGCTTGCCTTCTACATGGACTAGGAATAGTGGAAGTAGTGCCCGTTTTATACACATGGAGGATCTCTATCGCACTCCTTGTTCAGCCGTTTGAGGGATTTACTATGGGATCTCTATCGCAGTCACTGTTCGTTCCCTTGATCGCTCGTTATTCACTCGCTTGCTCCTCTGGAGCAGAAGAATGAATCTATGGGTATTTCTATCAACATACCGCTCCTCTGGAGCGGAAGACTCAAAGCCAACTGGGTGATAGAGAACTGCTGGATTTGTCAATCCAGCAGGAGCGGTCGGGCCTCCGGGACGCCATTGTGTTTGTCAAGATGTAAGATTTATTATTGCAAAATGCTTAAGCAAGTTCCAATATAAACTTTGATACTATTACCCAAATAGGAGTTTCGCAGTTGGCTCAAGCGTATAAAGAGGTTCTGCCAATTAAGCCCATACAGCATCTCTGACAATTCAGAGTTTTGCTTCGAACCAACTAGCTCCAGTGTGATAACCGTAACGCTCAATTTTTAGAAAGGCTCTGAGCGTTGAACCGATATGATTCCTTTGAGTGCGAGCCTTTGAGTGCAAGCCGACGGAGGACAAACTCATGAATTTCCGACAACAGCTAATTTACCTCACGTTCTGTGGCGCCACTGTACTCATCGGCATGTTGCTTTCATCGTGTGCTGCCAATCCTTATGCAAAGTTTTACACACCTGTTCCGAATAGTTCTGGTGTTTTAGTGGAGAGGCAACCTAGCGAAAACCCTACTATTGTCAGGGGAGAGTTTGTTCCACCGGGGCCTGCCGAAACCATGCTTCCAATTGTCAGAAAAGAAATTCGCCTGATGCAAAGCAATGGGCACCAATTGATTGGCTATTCTATCTTCCTATCGTCAAAGCAACAGCTTGGAATGCTCAGATCCCATGCAAAAAAAATTGGTGCGGACACTGCTATTTTTTACAAGCAGTATCGACACACCGAACGCGGGCATGTGCCACTTACTTTACCCGATGCAAGAAAAAAATAAAGGTACAGCGATCAGGTACAATTTCAGGAGACGTATCGGTTTACTACAACGAGGACGAAATAATCACATTGCCAAAAACTTACACGACGCATTGGTTGCCTTATAGCCGCGACAGATACAGTTTCTGTGCAACTTTTTGGATAAGAAGGCAATTTGGCAAACAGGGTTATATAAGGAGAAAACAATGAACTTTCGACAAAAACTCGCCTATACCGCCACCGGCGCCGCGTTCATGCTTGTCGGCATGCTCACTGCCAATCACCTAACACCAATCAACGCCGAAAACGACACCTTCGGTGATATAATCTGTACAGACTTAACAGTTATTGACAAGCACTCACCAGCAAAAGTTCACATATATGCCGATAGACACGGGGCAACGCTTCAATTGACGGCGGGACAATCTGAACAACAGAGGATAAAGTTGACGTGTTCCGAGTCCGACGAACATGCTCGTATCTCCGTGTCCGGGGGGCGCGATGGGAATCATGCCATAGATATCTTCACCGAGAGCAGGGGCAACGTAAAAAATCCCGACAATCCGGAGGATGCATCTTTCGGTATTGCTATTTACAATCTTAACAAAAGTAGAATTTCCCGTGCGGGAATGATGGTACGCGGAAGTGGCGAGGGTTCCTTTTTTGCTAATGGTGTCGATGATAAACCGTTATGGGATTCACCTACAAGTTATAACCAATAAGAAGTGGCAAATGTTTTCGCCAATTACCGTGGCAGTGGGTTTGGAGCAAATTCCCTTTCTCACGTTCCTCGCAACACGGTCTAAGATGTTCAATCCGCAAAAAACCGAGTTTTGAAAAACCCGATTGCTCTAAATGGAGTGCCATCTTCTGAATCTGTGTTTCCACACTGACCACCGTTCTTTGAAGGACATACCATGCCCGAAAAAAAGCCCCATATTCTAATGCTTATCAACGACGAACACCGTCCCGACGTTATGCCGGTTGAGGGGGACCCGCATATTCGCACACCCACGCTTGACCGGTTCATCGACCAAGGCACCTACTTCCGCAACGCCTATACGCCGTCTCCCATCTGCGTGCCGGCGCGTCAAAGTTTCCTCTCCGGTCTATACCCGCACAACACGGGCGCCCTCGAAAACGACAACGAGATGCCGAGCGAAACGGTGACCATGCCCGGACACCTCTCGCGCTACGGCTACCAAGCGGTCGGCGCAGGCAAGATGCACTTTCCCGGTCCGGATCAGATGCATGGTTGGCATGAACGCATCGGCAGGGATATACGAGGTCGGAACGGCTATGAATCTGCGAAGGATCCGGAGCGCAAAGCGGAGACCTTCACCGAACCCGGCACCGGCAAATGGTCGTCCGCCAAGGAGGTTACGAACGCCCGCGTCGGCAAGGGCTACTGGATGTCGCACGACAAGTATTGCGTCGACGGGGCGTTGATGTTCCTTGAGGAATACTTTGTCAACGAGGCTTACGACAGGCCTGGCAACCGTCCGCTGCTGCTCGCCGTCAGCCTATGGTGTCCGCACTATCCCTACCAGTGCCCCGAAGACCTGTTCAACTACTACATGCGCCGGGTGGAGCCGTACGTCGAAGACCTACCCGAAAAGTTTGCCTGCGACGATTTCTTCAAGGTGAAGATTGGGGAGGATGTCACCTACCGCGAGGCGCATCGGGCGACGGCGGCGTACTACGGCATGATTGAGTGGGTGGATATCCAGTACGCCCGCGTCATAGCACGGCTTGAGGAGTTGAACGTGCTCGACGACTTTATCGTCGCATTCATGAGCGATCACGGCGAGATGCTGGGACAGAAGGGGCTGTGGGAGAAACAGCAGTATTTCGAGGCGTCGGCGCGCGTGCCGTTCTTCATCTCGTGTCCGGGAGGAGGGACAATCTCGACTGAAAGATGGGATTCCATTCCGCGCGGGAGTGTCGTTCAGCAGAACGTTTCGCTGGTCGACCTGTTCCCGACGCTATGTGATTTGGTGAACGTGCCTGCCCCGGAGGGGTTGGACGGGCGTTCGCTGGTTCCGTTAATGGAGGGGAGAACGGATGAATGGGAGAATGAGGCGTATTCCGAACTCCACACGCATCAACACGGGCCTTCGGTGATGGTCAAGCACGACCATCTGAAGTATTTCCGTTTTGAGGGCAAGGGTTGGCCCGAGCAACTCTTCGATTTGGCAACCGATCCCGACGAGAACCGTAACCTGATCGATGACGAGGCGTATGCCGAGGATTTAAAGCGGTTGCGCGCCAAAGCGGATTCGTTTAACAGGAGTAATACGTAATGCGTAATGAACCTCCATCGCGCTCCTCGGTCAGTCGCTTGATCTATTTGTTCGGTTGATCACGTACGGTGGAGGGAATCGCGACCTAGAGATCGCTCCTACCAAGAGGCATAAGGCTTTTTTGGCACTTGGCGTGTGCCTGTTCTGTTCAGCCGATGGCTTGAGCAATTGCTTAACGGGAACTAATTTTACGCATTACGTATTACTTAACTCCTCCATCTTCTCGTCGTTCAACGCAACCTGCTTCAATCTCTAATAAAAAAATATCATGCCCCCTCACAAACTCGATTACGGCACGGAACTATTCGTAGACGATTTACTCATTGAGACGAAGCACGGCGTCACGCGCACGCTCCATCCGGCGACTAAAACGCCAGATCCGGTCCTGGCGCCGGAGCCCGGCAAGCCGTGGGAAAATGACGGTCCCGAGAGAACCAAGCGGGTGAATCTCTTGGGAACGGTGCTGCACGACAAAAGATCGAACAAATACCAGATGTGGTATTTGGCTCGCATGGATCCGGATCACGGACACCGCATCCCCGGCTTATATGTGCCTCGCACCGGCGCCGGAGACACTACCCGGTACATGGGACGCCGAACCGACGATGACGGCAGGAATTTCCGCGGCAGCGACATCGGCGACCTGCTCTGCTACGCCGAAAGCGATGACGGGCTGAAGTGGACCAAACCGGATTTGGGAGTATTCGATTTTGACGATAGCCCGAATAACAACATCGTTTGGGACCTGCACGGCGCCAGTGTGTTTCTTGACGACGCCCGAGACGACCGGGAGCGTTACACGGCGATCGGTTTTTGCCGCCGCTACCGGAATATCTTCGTGATAAAGTCGCCCGACGGTATCCATTGGAGCGATGAGGGATTGAAACAGCCGGTGATAGAGCGCTCCAACGAGGGACCTACGAATGTGGTGTACGACGCAAAGGCTGACCGCTACCTCTCCTATATGCTGCTCGGGGGAGGCGCGGAGCGCCGCCACATTGAGTACAGCGAGAGCAAGAGATTGGAAGACGGCTGGTCGGAAACAACGCCCATGCTGGAGCCGAGTCCGAGAGACGACGCGCTAGGGAAGGAACGCTACGGCGCCATCCGCGCGGAGTTTCACAATATGTCCGGCTTTCCCTATAACAACATTTATGTCGGCATTTTGGGCGTCCTCTACGTCACCGAGGATATCGTGAAGACCGTACCCGGTCAGGCAGCCGTCGATGGTCCCATCGACGCGCAATTCGTCTACAGCCGAGACGGCGTGAACTGGCGCCACTTCGAAGACCGAACTCCGGTTCTCCCGCGCGGGAAAGAGGGCGACTTCGATTCCGGCATGATTCTCTTCACCGCCAAGGAGCCGTTGGTAGAGGATGACAAGATCCATTGGTACTACACCGGCAGCACGCAGACACACGGCAAACTCTTGAAAGACAAAGTGATGTCCATTGGTAGAGCCAGTTGGCGGTTGGACGGATTTGTCTCTCTTGATGCTGATGACGGCGTGGTTGAAACCGTTCCCCTGCAACTTCCCGACGGACACCTCGAAGTGAACGTTGACGCGAGCGGGGGCAGCCTTGCCGTCGAAGTGCTATCCCCCGATGGACGCCTTCAGCCCGGATTCTCGGCGGAAACCTGCACGCCCATCAGCGGGGATCACGTGCGCCACCGCGTGACTTGGGGAGACCTCGCCTTGAATCACGCGGAACAACCGTGCCGTCTCCGCTTCCACCTGAAGCGCACAAGACTCTACAGCTTTCGTATTCTCCCACCTGGAGATTGAGGGTGTCCATCGCCTATCGTGGGGGAAGTCGCGACCTGGAGAAGATTTCTATGGGAGGTCTACCGCGTTCGCTATTCACTCACTTGCTGGATCTCTATCGCGTTCCTTATTCAGTCACTTAATCACTCACTATCCATTCGCTTGATCTCCTACGGGGAGGCGTAAGGCTGTTTTCGGCGGACGGCGTGTGCGTGCTCCGTTGATTCGATGCAAGAACCTATGGCTAGGAGGCCACTAATTTACTGAGCGTATAGGGAAATGGCATAAGTTTCTTAATTCATCAATCTGAGGATAAGAGCTTATTTGAATAAGAGGAGGCAGAGCGATTCTTGAATGTCTGAGTTGGTGTAACCTGTCGCCCCTCTGGGGCTTGTGATGTGTAGCGAATGGCCGTTTCTATACACCTTCCGCCCCTCCGGGGCTTAGATCGGATGGCTTGATTGGTTGGAAGATGGAACATGTCGGTTCTATCAACATAGCACTCCGCTGGAGTGCATTCACGAAAATCGCTCGTTTCTATTGACATGTGGATCTCTATCGCGTTCCTTATTCAGTCACTTGATCACTTACTATCCGTTCGTTTGATCTCCTACCAAGAGGCGCAAGGCTGTTTTCGGCGTACGGCGTGTGCCTGCTACGTTCATCCGATAGCTTGATCAGGTACATTGCGTGGAGTCGCGACTTGGAGGTCGGTCCTACTGAATCTGTCCGTTCGTTTATCAATTTGTTCCCTTGATCCCGCACTGCAAGAAATGGTGGGCAGTGCCCACCCTACAATGTGCTACGGTGGGGGGAATCGCGACCTGGAGAAGATCTCAATGGGATTTCTATCGCGTTCCTTATTCAGTCACTTGATCACTCACTATCCATTCGCTTGATCTCCTACAAGGAGGCGTAGGGCTGTATTTGGCACATGGCCTGCGCCTGCTCCGTTAATCTATTCCCTTCCTTGATTCCTCATCAACAGGAGAACCAAACACGCATGACGGATAAACCGGAAAAGAGAAGCCTCACCGAACCGTTGGACATCCAGCGGAAGATCGAAGACACGCTGGCGGGCAGGCGCCCAATTGAAAGCAGGAAGTATCCTCACTTCATGCCCGATTACGAGATTCCGTTTCTCCACATCGGTACACAGAAACAGTTGTTCTTGGACAACTTTATCATCGATCACCTTGAGGATGTGGAACGGGTGATCCCCGAACCGTACCGTCCCGCGGAGCCGATTCTTGAGGTCGGCGACCTGCCTTGGGAGATTCACTACAACCCTTTTCCGTCCGGTGCGATCCAAGACCCCGACGACGGCAAATTCAAGATGTGGTACATCCAATCCCTGTCCGGCGACCCGTTCAACACGGGCCAAGTGTTGTGCTATGCCGAATCAACCGACTGTATCCACTGGGAAAAACCCCTGAGCAACAAATGTTTGCCATACGAGAATTACACTGAAACCAACATCGTGGAACAAGACACCGCGGGCGTGACGGTGGTGCTCAATCACGACCAGAGCGACCCTGATAGGAAGTTCCTGATGATCTATACCGGCCACGGCTTGGCTCGCGAGAGAGGCGAACCGGTCACATCCACGGTGAAGGCGTCGGCGGACGGACTGCGCTGGACGACCGTCAGCGATTACAGCACCTACCGCCATCATCACGAGCCGAGAATCATCTGGGACGAATCCATAGAAAAGTGGGTTGCCTATAGTCAGTATTCGCATCACCAGAACTTCCTATACCGCAAACGGCAGATTGGTCGACAGGAGAGCGAGGACTTCATCAACTGGTCGCCCAAGGAGGTAGTGATATCGGTTGATTGGGAACCGGACTTGCCCCCGAATCTGGAGTTTCACGAGATGTCGGTTCGCAAGGTCGGCGGGCAGTATATCGGTATCCCCGGCGAGTTCATGGCTGAGCCGATCTGGTGCTCCAGAGACGGCGGGAACTGGCGAGATCTGGCGTTTGTCAGGTTGGGGCTGTACACGAGCCGTGACGGCAAACGTTGGGTGCGGGTCGGGGGACCGGGAGCATGGGTCGACAACCGCGATCCGGGGAGCATCGACTACGGGTACGTCTGCTATACCTCTACCGGTCAGCTGGTCCACGACGGCAAACTCCATATTCCGTATTTGGCGATTCCCGACAAACAGGAATGGTACAGCTATCCGCCGCCCGCGTTAATGGTGCCCGAAGCCGCCTTCGAAGAGGGCAAAGCGGATTGGGAGAATTTGGTATCGGTTATGGGCGGCTACCCGAGACGGCGCCGCTCGGTCGGCGCGCTAATCCTGCGGGAAGACGGCTGGGCGGAACTGAAGCCCACCTATGAGAACGGCAAGGTCTATAGCAGGCAGTTTGTGTTTGAGGGCGATCGCCTGAATATCAATGCCGACTGTTACGGCGGCTACATGCGCGTGGAAATTCTCGATCCCGACTTCAAGCCGTACCCCGGATTCGCCGCCGACGATTGTGTCCCCGTGTGTTCGGACAATCCCAATCAGATTTGGCACACCGTACGTTGGAAAGATGATGCGGATCTGAGACAACTGTGGAACAAGCCGTGCCGACTCTGCTTCCACCTCCATCAGGCGAGCCTGTACGCCTTTCAGTTTGAAGATAGTCAATAAATCAAGATTTGCAAGTAGTAGGCATACTCCGTATGTCGTAACCCTCGTACAGATTACGTTGCGACGGCGAGAGTTCTATCGCCCTCGTTATTCACTCGGTTGATCGTGCCGACTCTGTTTCCACCTCCATCAGGCGAGCCTGAACGCCTTCCAGTTTGAAGAAGGTGAATGAGGCGACGTTTGCAAGCCATGATTGTTCAACCGTAAACATGACCTATAGCTTGCCGCATGTCAAACCAAGGGGAAAGTAAACTCATGCGAGATTTCCGTTGTTTATACGTGAGTGTAGGCAACAGCACAAAATACTATTTTCTTAAGAGAGAAAATACGCATGAAATGGTTACCGATGACGTTGTTCATCGCTCTATCGTCAGTTGTCTCGGCATATTCAGGTACGTTTCTGGATGATTTCAGTGATGGGAACCTTGATGGATGGCGTATCTTTATGGCGCCGGAGCCATTTCTCCCAAATCGTGTAAGTCTCGAGGACGGATATCTGGTGATGGACACGAGGGTCGGGAAAAATGACAATCCTGCTATTTTGAAAGTTCTGGTTCTGGAACTTGAAAAAGGTAATGCTAAAAACTGGAACTCCTATACACTCACATGTCGAGTTAGGATTGCAGAAGTATCTCTGGGTTATAACCCAAGTTTCAACATCTCTGTTCGAAGTAGGGAGGGACATTTTGATGTGATGACTGGGCAACGAATGTTGATTATTCCTAAGCACGATATTGTAGATGTCGTAACTTTCCCGCCGGATGCCAAAATAGCCCCCGACGGGGTAGATGGTGTTATCCATCGTGGGAACTTTGAAACAGCAATCAAATTGTGGCGATGGTATCAAGTAAAAATCGTAGCGAAGGAAAGTAATTTTGAGTTTCATTTTGACGGCAATCGCGTAAGCAAATATAAAGATGATACGGCGCCGCCGGGCACCGTGAGATTTCAAGCGGATATTGGCATTCTTGTTCATCTTGATGATGTTGTCATTACGGGACCAGACATACCAAACTTTGGCGCTCCCCACAGCGTTAGCCCTGAAGCGCGTCTAGCGACCACTTGGGGCGAGATAAAGGGTTCATTCCCCAAGTAATCCTCTGAATTGCAGATTTGCCAGTAGTAGGCATACTCCGTATGCCGTAACCCGGTGCAGATTACCGAACAGCATAGGGACATCTGTGGGATCTCCACCGCCTTCCATATGCGATCTGAAACTCCTTCGCCGCCCGTTCGATTGGTTTCAGTTTATCAACAGCCATCGTACAGGCAAATAGCGGTTAAAGTCCCTCCTCCCAACCAATTACCGAAAGTTGCTTTCACACCTATTATTCAAACGGACTCTTGGACACTCCCGTACGCACCGGATGAATTTGGGATTGTACCAAATACCCGATGCCGACTCGTATATCATTTCATTGGGACGAAAGTAAGAAATCTGCACATTACCCAAAAAAATCGATCGGTCGTGTGATGATCCCCCTCCATAGTGCATCTTTAATAGTAGAAGGCACGTCTCTAGGCAGGTAGCAAGTTCATTCAGAAGTTCTCTCACATCCAATCACTCAGGCTTGGGAGTCACAGGATGACACTCAGCGATGTCGAGTTAATCCAGCGCACTTTGGCGGGCGACGAAACCGCATTCGGATTTCTGGTAGATAAATACAAGGGCGCGGTGCACGCTCTGGCGTACCGAAAGCTCGGGGATTTTCAACTTGCCGAGGAAATTGCTCAGGACACGTTTCTGGCGGCGTACCAGAAACTGGGGACACTGAGGAATCACACCCATTTTCCGGGCTGGCTCTACGTCATCGCTTCCCGCCGTTGCTTGATGTGGCAGCGGAAGAATCGACCGCAGGTGCATTTAATTGGCGAGATGAAGACGGGTGAAATGGATTCGCTTGCGCAGAGAAGGCATGCCGAGAAACAGACTCATCAACATTTACGCGATGCACTCGAAAGCCTACCCGAAAGTGAACACACAGTGCTGACACTGCACTATTTTGGGGGGATGACAGGCAAAGAGATCGCACAGTTTATCGGCACCTCACCCGGCGCCGTTCTAAATCGGCTCTATCGCGCACGAGCCCGACTGAAAGAGGAGATGATACCGATGATACGGGCAACCTCAGGAATGATCCAACTGCCGCCAACTTTTACCCAACAACTCATTCGCCAGATACGCGAGCTTCAACCAATACCCTCGCCGAGCGGGAAACCGCTGCTCCCGTGGATTGCCGCGACAACGGTTATCGTGATTGCACTGTTCATCGGTTTCGGGCAGCAACAGATGGCACGTTTTCAACGCCCCTATAGCCTAGATGCGCCTGAATCGGCGACCATGGTCGAGATTTTGGACACGCTGGTCGTTGGGCCGCTAACGGCGGAACGGCCTCTGTTCATTCATGGTCGATCTTCGATTGCGGGAAAGACTAGCGTAGGGGACCGAAACGACGACGCTGTTTTAGGGAAAGCCATCGAGCCGCCAGCGCGAGCTAAATCGGCCTACACGGAGTGGACGCCGATGCATGGGCCTTACGGTGGAACGATTTTGTCCCTGCTTGTTACGCCAGAGGGAACGCTTTTCGCCGGCACAAATTACGCATTTCTTTTCCGATCAACCGACGGTGGGCAGTCATGGAAAAAGGTACACACCCCCCTTGAGGATTTACCTTATCTGAGGTGGCTGACGTCGCTGACGGCGATCGACGATACGCTTTACGCCGTGGGGAGTTTTGTTGTCTCCTCAACGGATGGCGGCGATTCTTGGACGAGAGACCTCCGGTTTGGAGAAGACAGGGATGGCTTTTGCGGCGTCGCGATAATTAAAGGGACGCTTTATGCGGGATCGAGGGAAAGAGGCGTTCTACGTTCAAACGATGATGGGCAAACATGGGTGCCCATGAATGAGGGCTTAACTGATTCTTCGGATTCTCAATCCGAGAACGTGCCCGGAATAGTACCGGAGCCTATGATTAACACATTCCTTGCAGAGGGTACAACGCTCTACGTGGGATCCGACGCCGGAGCTTTCCGGCGCAAAGCAGGTGCTGACCGGTGGGAGCCGTTACATAAAGCCATGTTTACGGACGTAAAAACAGCTCTTGAACTCCCGAAAAATCCTGCTCAACCGTTCTCTTCTGTCCGTTCTCTTGCCACAAAAGACGGCGAGATTTACCTCGCTACAGGTGAAGCTCTATACCGCTCTTCAACCGGTGGTTCTTCGTGGAAACAGATTCCATGGAAAAACGACTTTTACCGAGGTTCAATCATGTCGATTGCCGCAGCCGGCGACACGGTCTACGCCGGTGTATATTCCAGTGGTGTCTTTCGCTCAACCGATGATGGGCAAACTTGGAAGTCAGCCAGCGCCGGAATAGCTTGTTCGACGGTGCAAGATGTGGAAGGACTAAATGGCGTGGTCTACGCGACAGATCGCTTTAGCCTCAGCCGCTCTTCAGATAGAGGCATATCGTGGGAAACCATTCACAACGGACTGCCTGCCGACAGCTATATTGAGCGGCTCGTAGTCTCGACCGGAACTCTCTACGCCGCCGTTGGTAGTCTCGCTGGACAAATCTTTCGATGGGATGGAACCAAGGCGTCGTGGTTACGAGTTGCATCAGATACGCGACTGATTGGCGTCAGTTCCCTGACAATTCAAGGGAAGACTTTCTGCGTCGGAACGATTCACGCTGGGGTTTTTCGCTCGCACGACGGGGGTGAGATGTGGATGGAACTAGGGCTTCGCGGAAAACAGATCAATGCTATTGCCGTGCGTGGAAAGGACACTTACGCAGGCACAGAGAGTGAAGGGATTTTTCGGCTAGAGAACGGCAGTGAAACGTGGCAGCAGCTCGACGTGAGTTCAACGATCCACAGCGTCAGCGATTTGGTGGTTGCAGGCGGGACATTGTACACCGCTGGAATGGCGCGCGGCGTTCCCCCCGTACCCGGACTCCCTGGTGACGTTGGAAATTATGCGATTAACGGGGTGCTGCGCTCTATCGACGGCGGCGATTCATGGGAAATGGTTAATGACGGTTTGGAGGCTGGAATGGGGGTCACTTCTTTGGCGGTTGACCAATCCACTCTTTATAACCAATGGTGCTAGTATATGTAGTATTTAAATCATAAATGACATACTATATACTGACACGATGATGTGCGATTATGCGCGGTTGACAAATGTTGCGCCTACCTGACCTGCTAACAACCTAGATATAGTATGTCATTGAAAATCATGTACCAATTAACTAGCACCAAAGGTTTATACAAGCAACGGGCTTCGAATCTTTCGGTTGCCGCTTGGCGCAGACTCGTGGGAACCTGTTAGCGCTAGACTGACGAGAGATCCACCTCATGTTCAGTGCTTGGGAGTTGATGGGGCAACGGTTTACGCCGGTACACTTGGATTCGGGGTTTTTCAAGTTTCGTTGGAGGATGAATTTGAAAAGCCGTAGAATTGTTTTTCAACCCCGCGATCGGGAAAAAGTCGCTCCAGCATCACCCCGACAGAGGGTGATAGATGCTTTATCGTAGTGCGCGGTGTACTTCTCGAATCTCCTCTCTAGGGTATAATATGCTAGCTTTTATCGAGTTGAATGATTCGAATTTAAGAGCTTGTTTGAAAAGTAGGTGGCAAAGCCAATCGTTGGTCTTATGAAGGACAGAATCATCTATAGCCGCTTTGTCGCAAACAGCATTTTTCCAACCTGTATCCCTGTTCTCGTCCTCCCTACAATCTATCCTTCAAAGGGGTGCCACATTTCGGATTTTTGTCCACATTTGTGGCACCTAGCACAAACCCTTATCAGGCAAGGGTTTAAATGCCTTTTAAGCCAAATTTTCCCAAATTGTGTCCACATTTGTGGCACCCCTTTGCACTTTACTGTGGAACACTATCCTCCGACTTGAAAAACCCTAGAATCCCCGTGTTTTCTTGACGCAGCGTATTCACCGAGTCTAAATTGAAGTGTGATTTTAGTTTTGGCATGAACTTTGCTCAATTTATGGCTGAATCTTGAGTTACTATGGACACTCAAACCATATTGATCAGCAATCTGTTTGAATTTTCTACATGTATCTTTCGGGAAAGGTACATTGAAAGGTTAATGACTTGGAAATTCGGCAGTTGTGACCTCCAAATTGCCGCAACATGGTCTTGCCATCTAATTCTCAACCAGGTTCTAAATCAGGAGAAGGGAAAACTCATGCGAAAAGCACGTTGTTCAGTCCTTTGGGTGCTTATTGCGATTCCGATCCTCGGTTGCGGAGACGATCCGATCTCCGAGTCCTATACGACGCCGGATGAGATTTTGCCTTTTTCCGGGCAAATAGCCTTTTCATCCAATAAAGATGGCGACTCCGAGATGTACCTGATGAACGTCAATGGTACTTCTCTCGTGCAATTGACCGAGAATGACGGAGTTGACTATCCCGGCAGTTGGTCCCCAGATGGCCGGAAGCTTGCTTTCCTTTCCGATAGGACCGGCAAAAGGGAAATTTATGTCATGGAAATGGATGGTTCCGGCTCGACGATACAGTTGACCGATGGTCCGGGACGCAATGGGGGACCCCTCTGGTCTCCGGACGGTCAAAAAATTGCTTATGATTCTTGGAGCGACGGCGATGGAGAGATCTTTGTCATGGATCCCGACGGTACGAATCTCGTCCAACTGACGAACAACGATATAAACGAGTATGTTTCCAGTTGGTCGCCTGACAGTCAAAAGCTCGCTTTCTCCCGCACTCCGAAATCGATTTTCAACT
>CBDDPW010000002.1:0-8395 GCA_965232535.1 Candidatus Poribacteria bacterium | reverse complement strand
AAGATTTGGGGCGGCGAAAGCCTCTATCAAGCGGGCAAGGCGCAACTAGCGGCATATCTCAAATCCGAAGGTGTGCACGAGGGATACTACATTGTGTTCGATCATCGACGAATCCCTCAGGCGCGGGTTGAAGAGGAGTCGATTGATGACAACATAATTGTCAGTTATTGCATTCCCGCGTTGCAAAACCGACCATCCGACGAAACCTGATTCACTCCTCGCAACAATTCTTTTCATGCGTCAAAGTCTGATCCATTTCTGGCAAATCCATCTCGCCGTACTGCTCGGCGCCGCCGTGGCAACGGCAGTCCTCACCGGGGCGCTTCTGGTCGGGGATTCCGTTCGCGGCAGCCTGCGAGATTTGACGTTAAATCGACTGGGAGACATTGACCATGTGATGCTCTCGGAACGTTTCTTTCGAGAAACCCTCGCGGCGGATTTGGCGACCTCCCCGACGACGGACGAAGGATACGACAGCGTTGTACCTGCAATGCTGTTGAGCGGTACAGCGGTTAACGCGACTACCAAGACTAGAGCTTCGCGCGTCCAAATTCAAGGGATTGACGAACGCTTTCTCCGCTTCTGGTCGACTACTGAAACAGATGAGTTTAGCGAGTTGCTGAAAAAGGGTCCGGGGCAACTATTCCCATCGGTCGTTATTAACCAATCTCTCCAGAAGGAACTCAACGTCGAGGTTGGAGGCACGCTTCTCATCTCTTTTCAGAAGCACAACGAGATTCACTCCGAATTTCTGCTTGGTCGTCGAGATACCTTGGATGTCCTGCAAACCCTCCGACTGTCCGTATCGAATATTGTCCCGAATGTTGGGGTTGGACAATTCGGTCTGCGTCCCCATCAAAGTCTGCCTTTCAATGCCTATGTTTCTCTCCCTGTTTTGCAAAAAGCCTTAGATCAGAAGTCGAAAGTCAACGCGATTCTACTTTCGTCACCGGCAATTCCCGCGGTTGACGCAACGGAGCGTTTGAGGAAGGGACTCCGGCAGGTTTTAACGCTGGATGACTTCGGATTAGCATTCCGGCGAGCTAACGACCATTTCTCCCTTGAAACCTCTCAGTTTATTCTCAAACCGAATGTCATAAAACTGGCGAAGGCCCTCGCAGCCGAGAACGAAATCCCCATGACTACCGTCATGACCTACTTGGCGAACGAGATTTCGGCAAATGGTAAGTCGGTGCCCTACTCCACTATAACGGCGCTTGGTGTGAATGGCGGGATGCGGGAGCAATCAGATGAACAACCGGACAATCAAGTTCTGTTTCGCGCCGCGCGACTAAGTGAGGGTGAAATCCTACTCAACGAGTGGGCAGCGGGCGAATTAAAGGCGCAGCCCGGGGATAAGATTGACGTGAGTTATTACGTCATCGGGCGCGAAGAACAGTATTTGACAAAGTACGCCCAATTTCGACTGAAGGGCGTTGTCCCACTAAAGGGTCTAGCCGCAGACAGGGAGTTAACACCGGAATTTCCGGGAGTTCACGACGCGGATGACATGTCCGATTGGGACGCACCATTCCCGGTCGATTTCAGCCGGATTCGCCCGAAAGATGAAGCCTACTGGGATGAATTCGGCGCGGCGCCAAAGGCTTTTGTTTCTGCCGCGACGGGTGAGCGGTTATGGAGCAGCCGGTTCGGAAGCCTGACGGCAATTCGCTTCGGAGCGAAACCGGGCAAAGATCTTGAGACGACGCAAAAGATTTTCCTAGAACGGTTGCTGAAAATGATTAACCCCGAGCAGATCGGGTTTGAATTCCAACCGGTGAAGGCGCAGGGCTTGGAAGCCGCCACAGGCGCCACCGACTTCAGCATGTTGTTTGTCGGATTCAGCCTTTTTCTCATCGTATCTGCGTCACTTCTCGTAGGGTTACTCTTCCGACTTGGCGTCGAGGGACGAGCGGCCGAGATCGGGGTTCTACTGACTTCCGGCTATCCACTCTCCACGGTGCGCTGGCGTTTCATGAGGGAGGGAGGTATTCTTGCCGGAATTGGCGGTGCGATAGGCGTGGTTGGAGCAATCGGCTATGCCTGGTTGATGATGGCGGGATTGCGGACGTGGTGGGTGGCAGCGGTGAGAACGCAGTTCCTGTCCCTTCACGTTGGTCCCTTGAGCCTACTACTCGGTTACTTGATTTCCATCGTTGTCGTGCTCGCTTCAATCGGCTGGACAGTGCGGCGGATGGGTAAAGTCTCGGTCCGCTCGTTAGTCGCGGGGGCTACCGCTCTTGAAGAAAAGGCATCGGGACGTACAGTGCGCATCGCTGCTTTTGCAACTACCGGGATTGCGCTGGCAATTTTGCTGTATGCGTTTGTTGGGGATATGTCATCGTCACCCGGGCTCTTTTTCGCCGTCGGGACCCTTCTACTGATTGCAGGATTTTCCTTGCTTAGTTTATGGTTAAAGTCGCATAGCGCGTCCGAAAATTCGAGTTCAAGGCGTAGTATGGCGCGGCTAGGCGTCCGGAATTGCGGGCGTCGTCCCGGGCGGAGTATACTGTGTGCGGCACTGGTTGGTTGCGCTTGTTTCGTCATCGTTGCGGTCGGCGCAAATCGACATGTAAATAGCGATCACAGCGCGTCTCTGGAGCGAACCTCCGGCACAGGTGGGTTTACGCTGGTCGCGGAGGCGGACATCCCGCTGCATCATGACTTGAACTCTGAAGCCGGAAGATTTGAATTGGGTTTCTCGGACCGAGATGAGGCGGTGGTGGCTCAATCCCGAATTATTCCGCTTCGCCTCCTACCGGGCGAGGATGCGAGTTGTCTGAACCTCTATCAACCCCATAATCCACGGATACTGGGTGTTCCCGAAAATCTCATTTCACGGGGCGGTTTCCAATTCCAGTCAAGATTGAACGGAGAAGGATCGCCGTGGCGGCTTCTATACGAGGAACTCGAAGAAGGGGTAGTCCCGGCTATCGGGGATTATAATTCGGTGATGTGGATTTTGCACCTTGGGCTTGGCAAAGATCTCGTTATCGGGGACGAATTGGGCGAACCGTTGAAGCTCCGGATCGTAGGCCTTTTGCAAGGCAGCATTTTCCAGAGCGAACTGTTAATCTCCGAAGATAATTTTACCAAATACTTTCCGAGCCAGAGCGGGTATAGGTATTTCCTGATTCAAACGCCTCCCGAAGGTGCGGAAGCGGTGACACAAGTGCTTGAAAATGTGCTTCGCGATCACGGTTTCGATGTGACCTCAACCGCCGAGAAACTAGCTAACTTCCGAACTGTCGAAAATACCTACCTTTCTACGTTTCAGACGCTTGGTGGTTTCGGACTGCTGCTTGGGACATTGGGTCTGGGCTTGATTCTTCTGAGGAATGCGATTGAGCGGCGCGGCGAATTGGCGACCTTACGGGCATTTGGTTTTCGCCGATTAACACTCTCCGTGATGCTCTTGATAGAAAATGCGTTTCTACTCCTGGCAGGTATGACAATCGGCGCCGTTTCCGCGTTGATTGCAGTTGCACCGCACATACTTGCTCCCGGCAGTCATGTTCCGTGGACCTCCCTTGCGGAGACCTTGGGCATCGTGTTTCTAGTGGGGGTAATAGCCAGCACCGTCGCCGTCTATTTTGTGCTGCGCGCCCCGCTACTTCCGGCATTGAAAACGGAGTGAACAAAGGAAGAATGGAAGAGCGGAAGGATGGAAGGATGGGAAGCAGCGATTCAACCCACGAACCGCTCATACGCATCTGCGGTTTAAGAAAAATATACCGGGAAGGCGACCAACACCATATCGTGTTGGATGGAATCACCGAGGAGTTCTATGGGGGAGAATTCGTCTGCCTGCACGGAAAATCCGGCAGTGGCAAAAGTACCCTGCTCAACCTTATTGCCGGCATTGACGCGCCTAGCGACGGCGATATTCTTATTCAAATACCCGACGGCGCAATCACTCTCAATCGCCTGACGGAGCGCGAACGCACCCTGTTTCGACGAAATCACATCGGTTTCGTTTTCCAATTTTTCAATCTCATACCGACACTGACTGTAATGGAAAACGTCGCGCTACCCTTAAACTTGATGGGCAAGAGAGACGCTCAGAAGTCTGCGGCTTCGTTGCTGGATGCCGTTGGTCTCGGTGCGCGTACGGACACCTATCCCGACAAATTGAGTGGTGGTGAACAGCAGCGAGTAGCTATCGCTCGCGCTCTGGTGCATAATCCGCGATTTCTGCTTGCAGATGAGCCGACCGGAAACCTGGACGCCGAAACGGGTGAATCCGTTCTCTCGCTGCTTCTGCGCTTGAGCCGAGCCGCCGGCAAAACCTTGGTGATGGCAACACATGCAACCGAGATTGCGGAGCGGGCAGACCGCGTGTTTCACATTGACGGCGGAAAACTGAACTTGCATAGCGTGGGACTCACGCAGATTGGTTTGTAGTAGCGCAATTCATTGCGCGTCCGGCTGGTCGTACGTTTGCCGGTGCCTGTCTGCCGTGTCGTTTTGTGTAGAAACGGGCAATGAATTGCCCTACTACGAACCTTTGAGCATTCAACTGCGTAAGTCCTGATAAGGGATAATATCGGAGAAATGGGGAATCTGAGAACCTTGCTTCGGTTGGCTTGGAGAGGTGCATGGCGCCGCCCGTTTCAAAGCCTATTTTTCATCGTCGGTGTGTCCATCGGTGTCGCGATGATTATTGCCATTGACCTTGCCAATTCGTCGGCAAATCGGGCGTTTACCATCAGTACGGACGCCGTTGTCGGCAAGGCGACGCATCAGATTGTCGGCGGCCCCAGCGGAGTGGACGAGAGTGTCTATCTTAAAATCCGGCGAGAACTCGGTTACCGCAGGAGCGCCCCAATCGTCGAGGGATATGTCAAGGTGAAGTCGCTTAACGGGCAACCGATGCGCTTGCTCGGCGTCGACAGTTTCGCTGAACGACCTTTCCGCGAAGAACTCGGCACCGCTAAGATTGCGGGGTTAAATCAAGAGTCGTTTAGCGCGTTCATGGCAGAACCGAACACCGCCCTGATAGGGGCAAATGTTAGGGATGAATACGGGCTTGCCATTGGCGAGAGCTTGGAAATACAGGTCGGGAGTTACCACCACAAGCTGCGAATTGTCGATGTTATTGCGTCCGAAGATAGGCGAATTCGACGCTCCTTGAAAGACCTGCTGGTAACCGACATTGCCACCGCGCAAGAGGTATTTGCCAAAATTGGAACGCTGGACCGAATCGACCTTATTCTGCCAGACGACTCATCGAACACGAAGGTGCTCGGACGCATCGAATCGGTGCTTCCGCCCGGCGCGCGCATCGAAAGCCCGGATGCCCGGCGCGGCGCGGTCATAGAGATGACCAAAGCCTTTCGACTGAATCTGACGGCGCTGAGTTTGTTAGCCTTGGTGGTGGGTATGTTTCTAATCTACAACACCGTCTCGTTTAGCGTTGTTCAGCGGCGCGCGGTGATTGGGCGGCTGCGCGCCATCGGAATGACGCGTCGCGAAGTCTTCGCCATGATTCTCGCCGAGGCTACCGTGCTCGGTATTGCCGGCGCGCTTCTCGGCGTTGGATTGGGAATCACGCTTAGCCGCGGCGCGATTGGAATGGTAACTACCAGCATCAACGATCTATTTTTTGTCAGCAATGTTCGTGAGATTGATATCTCATCCCTAACACTCCTGAAAGGCGGGCTGCTCGGTATCGCGGCGGCGGGGATCGGAGCCTTGATTCCGGCGTATGAGGCGACACGAGTATCTCCCGTCAGTACGCTTCAGAGGAGCGCGATCGAATCGCGGACACGCCGCTCCCTGCGCTGGATTAGCGTTGCCGGCGTCGCCGCGTTGGTATTAGGCGCGGGCACTCTTCTCCCCGAATGGCATCTCGGGCTCACTTTCCTCGGTGTGCTCGCCGTGCTTGTCGGAGTGGCGCTCTTAACACCTGTGTTCATGCGCGGAGTTGCCGCGTTAGCGGGGACTCGTTGGTTGCGGCGTAGGCTTCCGATTCTGGGCAATATGGCAATTCGGGACATTGACCGCGCGTTGAGCCGAACCTCGACCGCAGTCGCCGCGCTCATGATTGCCGTGAGTGTGATTGTCGGTGTGAGCGTCATGATTGGGAGCTTTCGCATGACGGTTGAACGTTGGCTGACAGACCTATTGGGGGCGGATATCTTCGTCTCGCCGCCGGCAATCGCTAACAGCCAGATGACGGAGAGACTCGACCCGGACGCCCTCAAGCTATTCGAGACGTTTCCGGGGATCGCGCAAGTTGCCACGGCTAGGAGCGTTGAAGTTGACGCCAACGGCATAGGACGCATTACTTTGAGCGCCATCACTCGGGACATAGCGGGAGAAAAACGCCACTACAAGTCCGCCGTCGGAAATCACGCCGAAACGTGGACTGCTTTTCGAGCGGGCGGACTCATTGTCAACGAACCGTTGGCAAACCGCTACAAACGTACTCTCGGCGATACGATAACGCTTCACACGGATAAAGGAGAGATTCCCTTTAAGATTGTTGGTGTAGCTTACGATTATGATGTCCGGCCGGGAGTGATGATGTCCGATACCGCCTACCGCAGCTATTGGGACGATCCGCACTTCTCGTCTGCCGCACTATTTGTCCAACCCGGTGTCCATGTTGACGAGAAGATTGGGGAACTGAAATCTGTTTTGGCGGGCAAGCTGGATCTGATCATTCGCTCGAATCGGGCGCTGAGAGCCAATGCACTTGGAGTGTTTGACCGCACATTCAGCATCTTCGTTGCGCTGCAGATGCTTGCCGCAGTGGTTGCGTTCATCGGAGTACTTTCGGCATTGATGAGTTTGCAACTGGAACGGACGCGCGAGATTGGCACTTTGCGGTCTCTCGGTATCACACGCGGTCAGCTATCAAGGCTCACGCTCCTCGAAACGGGGATGATGGGCGCCATCGCCGGATTGATAGCGATGCCTACCGGTTTGGTTCTTGCGACCATTCTGATTTACATCATCAACCTGCGTTCTTTCGGATGGACGCTGCAGATGCAGTTACAACCTTCACAGTTCACCCTTGCGTTCATGGTTGCGCTTATTTCCGCGTTGTTGGCGAGTATTTACCCGGCGTGGCGCATGGGACAGATGCAACCCGCCGAGGCGTTGAGAACAGAGTAATGGGGCTGGAAGGGACGGATGGAAGACGGGAAAACGAGAGTGCGAGAAATTGGGGGAGGAAGGATGGAAGATGGGAAGGGTGGAAGAGAGGCAGTGGGGCATGACCAGAGGATTTCTATTGGGATTGGCTATCGGTCTTTCGCTCCGGAGGAGCGATATGTCTGTAGAAAAACGATCGCACCTTCTTCCGCTCCAGCGGAGCGGCATATCTTAGTGTGTGTTGAGTAATCCGCATAGCCCCAAGAGCGGCAAACGGCAACTTGGACCATCTTGAATCATCTACACAAGTAACACTCGACATTGCGCAGGATCTACTATCGCACTCACTATCCGTTCGTTTGATCCTCTGGAGCGCAGAGATTGGACGCATCACGATTCTATTGACATTGCACTCCTTTGGAGTGCAAGAGGTAGAAAATCTCTATCGCACTCGCTATCCGGTCGCTTAATCTATTCGCTCACTTGATCTCCTACAGTTCGCATGTCGTATTTGTGTAAATATGAATGTAACTGACCATATTACCGAAACGCACTCCTAATATATGAACAAACGCCTCGCACTCTTCGCTACAATTATTTTCGCGTTATGTCATTTTGCCCACGTTAACGCGATCACAAATCAACGGAACATTACCGAGATACTGAGCGGCGACAGCGAGGGCGCGTTTGCTCGTGCCGTTGAACCGATGGAGTTCGTGTTTCCCAAGGATCACGGAGCGCATCCCGACTACAAAACCGAGTGGTGGTACTATACTGGCAACCTGAAGACGGATGGCGGCAGAGAGTTCGGTTATCAGCTCACCTTTTTCCGAAGGGCGTTGACTGCGGAGATGCTTGCACGGAAGTCGCGTCTGGGGACAAATCAGATTTACATGGCGCATTTCGCCCTAACCGACGTTAAGGCAAGGACGCACACCAGTTTTGAACGATATAGCCGAGGAACAGTCGGATTGGCTGGCGCACAGGGGGAACCAACCTACGAGGTTTGGCTTGAAGATTGGTCGGTATCACAGGATAGTACGGGTGATTTTCGTTTGCGCGCGGTTGACGACCAGATTGAACCGCGCGTCGCTATCAATCTGAACCTGCAAGAAACTCGTCCCCCTTTGCTGCACGGGGTGCGGGGGTTGAGTAAAAAGGGGCCCGAGCACGGAAACGCGAATCACTACTACAGCCTTGTCGGGTTAGATACGGAGGGTACCATCATCAGTCGTGGACAGGAGTATAATGTTTCGGGCAAGAGCTGGATGGATCACGAGTTTGGAACAAGCGC
>CBDDPW010000001.1:0-60631 GCA_965232535.1 Candidatus Poribacteria bacterium | reverse complement strand
TTCAACACCTGTTTTGTATTGACAATTCCGGATGTAGAGGGTATGCTAATCAAACTGAGTTTAGTTCCGAACCCGTCAGTGAAATCAGCGTTAGAAGGGGCGCTCAATGTCAACAGAAGATGGAAAACCCGGCTTCATTCAAGCGGGTTGGCCGGTAATAGATTGCGATCTACACAACCCATTGCCGCCGCTTGACATGCTCTACCCGTACCTAGCGGACTATTGGGTGGATCATTGCAGGGATTCCGGTTTCTATGGACCTGACGCGAATGATTATCCGCGCGGTGCGCCGACATCAACGCGACCCGGAATCAAAGAGCCTACGGGAGACCGACCTGCGTCCGATTTAGCTCTCCTACGGGAGCATGCCCTAGATGCTTGGGGCGTGGAACGCGGTATTCTTACCTGCGCTTATCGCGTACAAAGCGTGCACAACGAGGATCTCGCGGCAGCACTTGCGTCTGCAGTCAATGATTGGCAGATTGAACACTGGCTTGATCCTGAGCCGCGGCTCAAGGCTTCTCTGATTGTGCCAAGCCAGAATCCGCAGTTGGCGGCGCGGGAAATCGATCGGTTGGGCGATCATCCGGGCTTTGTGCAGGTCATGCTGCCGGTGCGCTCGCAGGCGCCCTACGGCAACAGACGCTATCATCCTATCTACGCCGCCGCGTGTCGTCATGACCTCGCAATCGGGATTCATTACGGCGGCGCGCCCGGTTTGCCGCCGACGTCCGTGGGTTGGCCCTCAACGTATCTCGAAGAGTATGTTGGGATGTCTCAGGTGTTTCAGGCACAGGTGCTGAGTTTGGTGTCCGAAGGGGCTTTTGACCAGTTCCCGGATTTGCGCGTGGCGTTGATTGAAGGCGGGTTCACATGGCTGCCGTCATTGATGTGGCGGTTTGACAAGGAGTGGCGCGGCTTGCGGCGGTTGACGCCGTGGGTCAAACGATTGCCGTCCGAGTATATCCGCCAAAACATGCGGTTGACGCTCCAGCCCATCGACGCGCCTCCAACCGCAGAGCAACTGCTTCAGATTATCGGGCAACTGGACTCGGATGACCTACTGATGTTTTCGACGGACTATCCCCACTGGCATTTTGATTCTCCCGATGAGGCTTTTCCGTCAAAGTTGCCGAAGACGTTGGCGCGCAAGATTCTGTCCGAGAATGCGAGGGAGTTTTACCGGCTGTGAGGGCGCATTTGAACCATGTAGGAAAACCGTAAGGCGCCTTGAAAACGTAGGTATCTGGTTGGGTTATCATATTAGTCATGTTTTTCTCGCGCTGTGGATGGCGACCGTTTAGAACCTGTTTGAAACATAAGCAAAAATGCCTCATCTACGTATTTTGAGGCTGGTGCGCATTGCACACCCTACAGAACAATCCGTTTAATCCATCTTGTTTTAATGATTGACATGGGCCTTAAAGCAAGTTGCACCACTACAAATGGATTTTCAAACAAGGTCCAAAAGAACGATTTGGTGTGAGACATTTTCTTACTATCGTTCAACTACGACTATTCGGTAAGGTACTCCGGCTACCGTGTGCACCTCGTTGAAGTGAGTAACATTGGGAAGAGAATTGAAACGGAACAAACTGCCAATCATTGATTGTGATGTGCATAACACTCTAGCGTCGGATAAGGTGTTGTATCCCTATCTGTCAAAGCGGTGGCGCAGGCACCACGAGATGCTGGAGACACCGGATAAAGTCGGGGGATATATTGCCCGCGGCATGCCGTACGGCGCACGCTATGACGCATGGCCTCCGTCCGGTGAAAGACCCGGCTCCGATCTTGACTTCATGCGGGAACAACTGCTGGACCGCTGGGACATTGAGTACGGCATCCTAAATTGTCTGACTGCGGTACCCGACATGCCGAATCTGGAGTACGCGGCGGCGTTTGCACGGGCAGTGAACGACTGGCAGATTGATAAGTGGCTTGAGCTTGAACCGCGTTTACGCGCGTCGATCACGGTGGCATGCGATGATGGCGAGTTGGCGGCTGAGGAAATTGATCGACTCGGCAAGCACTCCGGCTTTGTGCAGGTAATGGTACTTGCGCGGACAATGGAACCCCTGGGGCGCCGTAAGTATTGGAAGATGTATGAGGCGGCGGCACATCATGATCTCCCGATTGGCATCCATTTCACCGGGGTTGGAGCAGGACCTATCACCGCGGTCGGCACACCCTCACACTACATTGAAGATCATACGGGTATGACACAAGCATTCCAGACGCAGGTCACGAGTCTGGTGTGCGAAGGCGTTTTCGAGCATTTTCCCACGCTCAAGATTGTTCTGATCGAAGGCGGTTTTGGCTGGTTGCCGCCGCTGATGTGGCGGCTTGACCGCGCTTGGAAGAAATTGAGTGATGAGGTGCCGTATTTGAGACGGCTACCTTCGGAGTATATTCGCAACCATTTCTGGATTACAACGCAACCAGTGGAGGAACCGCCGAAACAGGAGTATTTTCAGCAATTGCTCGCACACATCGATGCCGAAGAGAAGCTGATGTTTGCGACCGACTACCCGCACTGGGATTTCGATTCACCGGAGTACGCAATTCCCAAGAACCTATCTCTACAACTTAGACGGAAGATCATGGCGGAGAATGCTAGAAACTTCTATCGATTTTGATGGCAACTACTTCCTTTAAATCAGTACATCGCTCAACATGAATTAGCACGCAGAGACCATATTAACGACTTACTCGGCAAAATCTTTTCGCGTTTAAGTTGGTTGATTGAAGGTTTAACCAAGGAGGACAGAAAGATGGCGGCAACTGAGACGCAGGTGAATCCATCGGTAAATCGACGGAAAATGCCCGTAATTGATTGCGATATTCACAATGCCATACCTTCGTACAAGGCGCTGCACCCGTATATGTCGGAACATTTGCAAAGACATCTTGCAATGGTGGGGACGCCCGCGCGAAATGGGTCATATCTCCCGCGCGGCATGCCGTACGCGGCAAGGAAGGACGCCTGGCCACCTTCCGGCAAAGCACCCGGTTCGGATCTGAAGTTCATGCAGGATCAGTTGCTTGACCACTGGAACATCGAATATGGTGTTCTAAACTGCTTGATATTTCAAGATATGCGCAGCGTGGAGTTCAACGCGGCGCTGTTGTGCGCGGTTAACGACTGGCAGATAGAGGAATGGATTAAACCGGACTCAAGGCTCAGAGCGTCCATTCTAGTTCCGTTTGAAGACGGCGAACTCGCCGCTGATGAAATCGATCGGCTTGGGGACCACCCCGGGTTTGTGCAAGTCTTACTTGTCGCTCGCTCGATGGAACCGTTGGGACGCCGCCGCTACTGGAAGATTTACGAGGCAGCGGCGCGGCACGACCTGCCGATCGGGATTCACTTCGGCGGCGTCGGTGTAGGTCCAATCACCTCCGCAGGCAAACCTTCGCACTACATCGAGGATCACGCGGGAATGTGTCAAGTGTTTCAAACGCAGGTATCCAGCTTGGTATGCGAGGGCGTGTTCGAACACTTTCCCACGCTCAAAGTAGTGCTAATCGAGGGCGGATTTGCCTGGCTACCGCCTCTGATGTGGCGGCTCGATCGTTCTTGGAAAATGCTACGTGAAGAGGTGCCGTATTTGAAACGCTTACCGTCAGAGTACATTCGTGAGCATTTCTGGGTAAGCACACAGCCAATGGAGGAACCGCCGAAACAGGAGTACTTTCAGCAATTGCTTGAACATATCAACGCCGATGAGAAATTGATGTTCGCAACGGATTATCCGCATTGGGACTTTGATTCGCCCGGTCACGCGCTTCCCAAGAACCTGAACCCAAATTTGAGGCGGCGCATTATGTCAGAGAACGCGCGCGCCCTTTATCAGTTTTAAACAAACGAATGATGTGCTAAGTGTCAAACGATGCACAGTACCACAAGGGTTGGGAAATCCAACGCCTACAGATTGCCCCGTGTCGGCATATCAAATCAAGGCGCAACGTACCAAGAAACGTTAAATTCTTTGGAATTGACCAATAAACGCGCTTATGGCAAAGCATGTAGTTGCAACCGTTGACGAAATCCCACCCGGCGGACGAAAGATTGTGGAGATTGGAGGAAGAGCGGTTGGTGTCTTTAACATTGACGGCGAGTTTTACGCACTTCTCAATAATTGTCCACATACGGGTGGACCGCTCTGTGAGGGGCATCTCACAGGATTCCTGAAATCTGATATTCCTGGCGTATACGAATATGTTCGCAAAGGGGAAATCTTACGATGTCCTTGGCACGGCTGGGAGTTCGATATCAAAACAGGGCAATCTTGGTGGAGTCCGGCAAGAAGACGAGCGCGAAAATACAAGGTCAGTGTCGAATCGGGACCTCCCCCTTACAGCGATGGCGTCGAAGGAACAACCCTTGAAAAGGGACCATACACGGCTGAAACCTATTCCGCCTCGGTCAATGAGAAGTATGTGGTGGTAGAGATTCCCTAGGCGACGGTGTGCAACGTTAATGCGCTCGGTGCCGATTCGGTCGCCTTCTGGTGCGGCGGTGTCGACAAACCGATCCATGCTCCATCAAGAAACATGATGCTCGTTTGAGCTGGGGTTTACGCCGTTCAGAATCGGAGCCGCGATTCTGAGGGACCCCTATTGAATTTGCGCCGGACCTTCTATGGGACTCCTTATTATACTCGGCATCGGTAAATATTGCGTTTTTTCTTGGTATAAATCAGGTATAATTTGGAAAGGAGGCTTTTGTAGATTTAAACTAACGTTTATGTAACGTTTATGGCTTTTGACGAGGGCGCTATGATTGTAATTGACTTTACTCAAGAAGCTATCGAAGCATTGAATTATCAGCGTTATCATCATCCTCATCCCAGGGTACAGCGTAAAATGGAGGCGCTTTGGCTCAAGAGTCAAGGTTTACCTCATCACCAAATCGCGGCGTTGAGCGGTATTTCGCCGAACACATTGCGGGCTTACCTGCGCCAATATCAGGCTGGGGGTATTGAGGCGCTCAAACAACTCAATTACCACCTACCGGAAAGTGAATTGTCGGCTTATCAAACCACAATTGAAGACTATTTTCGGACAAATCCACCGGCGACGATTAAAGAGGCTATGGCAAAAATCTATGAACTCACCGGTATCCAACGCAGTGAAAGTCGTGTACGTGTGTTTCTCAAAAGCATAGGCATCGAGTACCGGAAAGTAGGACATATACCCGCTGGAGCCGATGTTGAGGCTCAGGAGACCTTTAAAAAAAGAGTTGCAACCGCATCTGGACGAAGCTTCTGCTGGTCTGAGAGATGTCTTTTTCCTTGATGCCGCCCATTTTGTCTTAGCCCCTTTTTTAGGATTTCTGTGGTCGTTTGAGCGCGTATTTATCAAAGCGCCGGCCGGCAGAAAGCGATTCAATGTGCTAGTCGCCTTGAATGCCATAACCCACGAACTGATACTCATACAAAACGATACTAGACATCTTTCCAAAATAAGTACCCATTTGGCTTGATTCTCCGTTATATCCTTTCAACATCTTCTGTTGTAGAAAGGATACCCATGAGTCAATTTGAAAAAGCAGTAAAGTTGTCAGATGAGCAATTTCTGCGAGCGGTTGGTATTGACAAGGCAGCTTTCAACCTTATTTTGGAGCGTGTGACTGCTTACCTCGAAAACCTTCGAGAAGAACGACCGATGAAGAAACGAGGAAAGAAATCGGAGATAGCATTGACCGATCGCCTTCTATTGACATTCACCTATTTGCGCCACTATCCAACCTTTGCCAGATTAGGCATGGAGTTTGGTATCAGTGAGTCTTATGCAAATAAACTCTATCATCAGATACTTGATGTGTTGGTTAAGGTGCTTTCGCTGAAGAACCGAAAGCACTTATTAGAGAGCAATCTCCAAACCATCATCATTGATGCCACCGAGCAACCGATTGAACGTCCAACAAGAAGACAGCGTGCCTACTACAGCGGTAAAAAAAACGGCACACCATAAAAGTTCAATTGATTGCATGTTTGGCGATGCTAGAACTATTATCGGTTGTTTGCCGCAAAGGGAGTGTCCACGATTTTAGAATCCTGAAGGAAAGCCGTGTAGCGATTTCCCCTGACACTGAGAAGTTGGCTGACAGTGGTTATCAGGGGATAGCCAAACGGTATGCCAACAGTTCAACGCCCATCAAGGCATATCAGAGCAAGCCTTTGACTCGGGAGGCGAAGCAATTCAACCGACGGTTGGCAACCCAAAGAGTTGCCATTGAGCACATCGTTAGACGGTGTAAGATTTTTCGCATTACCAAAGACATCTATCGAGGCAAACATCGCAACTATGGGAAAACGTGGAATGTGATTGCTGCCATTGTGAACCTGAGATATTGCTCGACAAGTTGCCAAACGGTGTAGTTATTCTAATCTCTAAGATTACTGTAACTACATGGATCTATTTTGGAAAGATGTCTACTTATATCAACGCGCAAACCATCTGTGAGTTGCTAATGCGTATTGCAGAGCGGGGAATTGAGAAGCCGGTTACATTGGTTTTAGACAATGCCAGGTATCAAAAGTGCCAAATCGTGCAGGAGTTGGCTGAGCGACTCAAAATTGAGTTGCTTTATCTTCCGCCTTATTCCCCCAACTTAAATCTGATTGAACGCCTCTGGAAATTTATCAGGAAGAAATGCCTTTACTCCAAGTATTATCACGACTTTTCCGATTTCAAGCGTGCAATTAGCGATTGCCTCAATCAGACTCATACCACCTACAAATCGGAATTAGACACGTTACTCACGCTAAATTTCCAGATTTTTGAAAAAGCGCAAGTTCCGACAACGTGAAGTATAAGTCGTTTGATCCTTCGCTATTAAGATCTCTATCGCGTTCCCTGATCAGTCGCTTGATCTCAGTTAATCTCGTTTCATCGCATCTACACTTCCAAGAGAATACCGCTGTAATCAAGGAGCTTGCACTTTCATCCCAAGAAATAAACTGTAGCCTACCCACCAAGAGCGTGGATGTCTTCATTTGTATCTCATTTTACCATTGGACCAATGAGGAGGATTAGTCAATGAAAGCTGCTGTGTTGTACGATGTCCACACACCCTTGAAAATTGAAGAGCTTAACCCACCCAAAGTGACTTACGGCATGGTCGGGGTACGACTGTGCGCCAGCGGCGTGTGTCATTCCGATTGGCATGTCGTGAAGGGAGATTGGCCGTTTATCAAACTTCCCGTTGTCCTCGGCCACGAGGGCGCGGGCATCGTTGAAGAGGTTGGCGGCGGCGTGACAGGCGTCGCCGAAGGCGACCACGTTATTCTGGCTTGGAGACGGAGTTGCGGTTACTGCGAGATGTGCCAAGAGGGTTTTTCCAATCTCTGTAAGGTTGATCCAGATAATAGTCGCCTTCCACGGTTCAAGAAATGCGAAGAAACCGTGAACAAGCTAGCTGGGTTAGGCACGTTTGGTACATACACCGTTGTGCCCCAAGATGTCGTGGTACCCATACCTAAGGAGTATCCGTTTGCACAGGCCGCGTTGATTGGTTGCGGCGTCATGACCGGAGTCGGTGCCGTTATCAATACGGCGAAGGTGGCACCGGGAAAATCAGTGGCCATTTTTGGCTGCGGAGGAGTGGGATTGAATTGTATTCAAGGCGCTGTCTTGGCGAATGCCGAGCCAATAATCGCTGTGGACATTCTCGACAAAAAATTGGAGATGGCGGAACAGTTTGGCGCGACCCACACAATAAATTCGTCCGACGAAAATCCTGTCGAGCGAATCAAAGAAATTACGGGCGGCGCCGGGGCACATTACGCATTCGAGGCAATTGGTCTAACCGGCGAGCCGTTCTTGCAAACGATTCAGTGCACCCGGCGGCGCGGTGTGACGGTCTTCGTCGGACATGCTCCCGTGAATACTCCTGTTGAGATTGACGCTCGAATATTGATGCTCGAGAAGTCGGTAATTGGCTCCTACTACGGTACAGCGCGCACGCATGTAGACTTCAATCGGCTGCTTAGCTTGTATGGAGCGGGAAAGCTAAAATTGGATGAATTGGTCACGCGAACCTATCCCTTAGAAGGGATTAACGACGCTTTTGATGCCCTTGAAAAGGGAGAGGTAGCACGGAGCGTGTTGGATCTGTCACAGTCATAAGATTAAACGTTAAGCCGGTTACATAAGAAAAACTCAGATAGAGATATTCGACAAATTTTCCGAACGGCTTGAATCCTTGTGCTATGTGGGTTCAAGCCGTTTTTGTTTAGTTCGATTCTTCTGATGACAGTTAACTGATTTCGTACTCACAGATGTGCAAGCCAACTGTACGGACACTCTTCAGGCAGCGAATTATTTTCGCGAGTAACCGAAGAGTTCAATCGCGGCGGCGGCTTGCTCCGTTATTCAATTCACTTAGTTTGGCCCCACTCTTTCCTGACCCTTTTGTGTTTTGCCCGTTCATTTGACACGTGGACAAACTCAACTCGTTTATGATGCACGAAGCGGACAAAGCCCGCGGTTACGTATATGCGGGTATCTTTAAGGATTAGGTTTCCCGGCACCCGCTGGACGAGAATACCTCGCAGCTACGATTGCGCACATGCGTAACAAAAATGTCGGCAAAACCTTGCCGCATCAACACCCAAAGAGAGTAATTTATGCGCAACTGGAACCGAGATTTTCGCTTATTGGCTTGCGGCGTCTTTGGCGTAGGCGCATTTTTCGGAATCTTACACCCACTCTTTAACAACTTCATCGTAGACCAGATTGGAGTACAGCCTCGTGAATTGGGCTACATTGAATCGCTGCGAGAGGTGCCCGGATTCCTCAATGCACTCTTTACGGCTATCATCATCTATTTGGCTCCACCCGTTGTTGCCGGTTTTGCTCTGATTGTGATGGGTGTTGGCATGGCAGCCTATTCGCAAGTCAACAGTTTCTACGGAATTCTTGTATTCTCTTTCGTGTGGAGCATCGGATTTCATGCGTGGTTACCGTTGCGGTCGGCCATGACACTAGCCTATTCAGCCGACGAAGAGAAGGGGAAGTGGTTTGGGCAGTTAAGGAGCGTGGAAAGTTTTGCCACGTTGGTGATGATTGGATTGTGTTTGTTCGCAACAGATTTGTTTGAATTTGGGGGGTTATTCCGGATAGGAGGTGGGGTCGTTGCCGCCGGTGGAATCGCCCTTCTTTTCACGTCACGACGGCTACAGACCGAGCGTGAAAACCGGTTTGTACTACGGAAATCGTACTGGCTTTACTACGTGCTTTCCCTATTGGATGGAAGCCGGCGACAGATTTTCACCACGTTCGCAATCTTCGCACTTGTCAAAGTGTTCGGCACTGATCGGGACGTGATTATCAAACTTGTTTTGATTAATCAGGTTGTCGTTCTGTTCTTCTCGCCCACGATCGGGAGGCTGGTGGATAAGTTGGGTGAGCGAACCATGTTGAGCATTAGCTACGCGGGTTTATTCTTTGTGTTTATCGGTTATGCAACGCTTAAAAACGTCACACACCTATATGTGCTCTATTGCATCGATAATTTCCTGTTTGTTGGTCGGATTGCTTTGATGACTTACGTGAACAAGATTGCGTCGCCAAAAGATCTCAAGCCGACGCTCGCCATGGGCGTAACCATGAATCACGTCGCCGCGGTGAGTGTTCCGCTTATCGGAGGTTTCGCGTGGGCGGTATTTGGCTATCAAATCATCTTCATTGGCGGCGCCGTGTTTACTTTGATTTCGCTGGTTTGTGTGCAGTGGATGAGGGTGGGACAAGGGGCTAAGAGGCCGGGGTAGTTAAGTGACAGCCTGATTGAGAATTAGGCAGACGAGGTGTAGGGTTTAACCTGAACTCTGGGGTTGTTCGGCGGGTTAAGATACAATCCCTATTGTACGGAATCTACTATCGGAGGGGATTTTCTGTCGCACTGGGATCCCTATCGCAGGATTAGCTATCGCGTTCATTATCCATTCACTTGATCTCCTTAATCGGTCGCTTAATCTATTCAGTCAGTTGACAGCTATTCGCTCAGTTTGTCCCCGCCTTTGGGTTCGGTATCGGACAGTCCTCCGTTCAACCCAACCGAGGACGTTTTTACATATTCTAGCTGGAGCGATCGGTACGTTGCGTCAGAATCTCCACATGTAAACATCACCCTCATCATCTCGTACATCTGTCCACACCACACTGAGAACGCCGGATTCGGATCTGAGCACATACGGAGGATACTGTTCTCCCGGTGCCGTGCAGATGGGCACACCATCAGCCTTCCAAGCCACCTTCCCATCCAGATTGAGTTGCTGTGCGTAAATCGCATCACTGCTCGCATCTCCATAGTCCTCGCGGTAGTCCAACCAAGCGACAAAGAACTGATCATCAACCGATGGTACGATGAACGGCCTATCCTGATGGCCGCCGGCGGTACAGATGGGCACGCCATTTTCCTTCCAGCGAACTGTCCCGAATGCACCAACGCGTTGCGCATAAAGATCCGAGTAAACATCACGTTCATCACTCCAGACGGCAATAATTCCGCCATTACCGTCACTGGTTATCGAGGCATTTTTCTGGATGCCGGAGGCCTCGCAGATTTTGACACCTTCATCTGTCCAAAGTTTTCTTCCGTTCGGATCGATTCGTTGTGCGTACAGATTGTCGTTGATAAAACTCTCGTAGATTTGCCAAGCGATGATGAGCCCGCCATCATGGTCACTGGCGACGCGAGGTATTCCGTGCATACCTTTAAGCGGCGAAACAACGATAGGGGCATCCCAAACGGGCGATCCGTCCATATTAAGTCGAAACGCCATGATGTGCCACGACTCGTACCCGATTACATCCCACCAAACGAGATAGAATCCGTCCGAGCCATCTGCGAGGAGTATGGGATCGCTCTGAAGGGAATCGGACGGGAAAACCGGAATCCCATCCACTTTCCACATCGGTTGACCGTTCGAATCGAGTCGTTGTATGTACAAATCCTGGTGTTCTGCACTCCGCCGCGCATCCTCCCATACAAAGATTGCACCGCCGGCACCGTCGCTCAGAATCGCTTGCGTGGATTGATCGGCGGTATCCGTACAAACCGGTACACCGTCAGTCTGCCACAATACCTTTCCTGACAAATCAATCGCCTGCGCGTAGATATCCCAATTGGATTTGTCACGTCGATCATTCCAGACTGCAATTACCCGATCGACGGACCGGATCATCCTTAACCGGCGCTGATTCCATTCGGCTAGGCATATCGGAACTCCATCCGTTTTCCATGCAGCCTTTCCCGCCGCATTTACTCGTTGTGCGTAGATATCCCAATCCTTTCCCGTGCGGTAATCCTCCCAAGCAACAATAGCGCCTCTTCGTCCGTCGCTGACCGTGCGAGGCATAAATTGGCCATCTCGCGCCGTGCTCACCGCAATCTCTGCCGCGCTTGCGGAGTGAACCATGCCAAACAGGAGTAACATACACAGGACGTGTAATTTGGGGTTGTTGTTTGAATCGATTGGACGTGAATACATATACGGTAACGAGTGATTGCCCATTTGATAACGCTTCGACTTCGGCATGATTTTAACATGGAAACGCGAGATTTTCATACCAAATTTCGCGGATACCACACTTCGTCTAGGTGCCCCTTGGTTGCCCCATCCAATTCACTCCATTTGTCGATGGGCAACGAGACGTTTGCAAGCGCAGCCGTGGGCATCGTGCAACTTCGCGCCAACCTAGCGACGAGTTCTTCCATGCCGGGATTGTGTCCTATCACCATCACTCGTGAATAATCATCTGAAAGATAGTTTAGGACTTCGATATATATGCCGGCGGAAGCGTGGTATAATTGGGGAGTTGATCGGATTTCGCCCCCATAACCACACGCCTTTGCAACTCTTTTCGCCGTACTTCTCGCACGTTTCGCAGTTGAACTGATAATCAGATCCGGGACTAGCCCCTGTTGCAGAATAAGCCTACCGACACGGGGGGCATCTCGTTTGCCGCGTTTGTTAAGGGGGCGGTCATGGTCTAGCAGGCCTGCGTCTTTCCAGCTCGACTTGGCGTGACGCAGTATTAGGAGCGTTTTCATCTGATTCCCTTTTTTGAACAATTTTTGTATTAATGAGTTCTCAACTTCACCGATCTTACGACAACTCTTTGAGCAGAATTTGTGCTTCTTTCAAATCCGTAGTGTCGAATCCTTCTGTGAACCAATTGTAAACATTGGCGACTATTTCGCGGGCTCTCGAGGTTTCTCCTTGTTGCTGATACAGTCGACTTAGACTAACTGCGGCTCGCAACTCAAGGGTTTTTGATTCCTGGTGATTCGCAACTTGGATTGCCTGCCGAAAACAGACTTCGATATCAGATTCAGGGCTGTCGTTCATCAACAGTAGTTCCCCTTTAAGCCGATATATTTCCGCCTCATATAGGCGCTCGTCATTTTGGGCAACGGTATCTAGTGCTTCATCCAACGTTCTTAATCCTTCCGCAGTCTGCCCTGCCCTTGCATACGCCTGCGCCAAGATACCAAGATAAAACGGGAGAAATATCGCCGCGCCGGTCGAACGCCATGCGTCCAATCCGTCGCAAATCTCCTCGATTCCCTCCGTAAACTGTCCGTGCTTGGACAATGCCCATCCCCGCATGATTACTCCTGCGGCGCGCCACATTGGGAATTCGTGCTCCGTTGAAAGCGAGATTAACATCTCTGCCTGTGCTTGGGCTGTGCCTGCGTCACGATGGCACTGATAGTATAGGAATGATGCGAAGAACAGCGTAACCACTTTACTGAAAGGGTGAGGCAGTTCATCAGAGATCGTCTGAGCTTCCGTGCTGTATTGCAGCGCACGTTCCGGATAGCCCAAGAACCAGAGGGTTGTAGCCGCGTAACATAGGCATGTCATCCCGGGTTCAGCCATGTAGTGGAGAAACGCATGCGATTGATGGTGCTGTGGCTGATATTGGGCAATTCCCGCTTCAAGGTATACGTGTGCCCTGCCAAGTTCTCCAAGATAGAATAGCGTCGCCCCCATTGCTCGATGAGCTTCAAGCATCAACGCCTCGTCTTGTTGCTGTCGAGCAAGTGTAATGCAGCTTTCACCGAGTTCGCGTGCCGAGTCCAATTCTGAGCGCACCAGATAACTCAGCCAAAGTCCAAACAGTAACGGAAACCTTAGCAATTCCATTTCTTCAGACGTGGTTTCGCCGATGCGCTCGGCGAGTTCTTGGGCTCTCGTGTAGATTGCCGCTACCTCCGGTGCGCCATATCCCTTCCTAGCAACCATGGCGGGCCCTAGAGTGATTTGCAATACAAATTCGTCGTGCATTCGCTCTTGGGTTTCAGGCAGCGCCTTAATCAACTCGAGCCCTTTACTTATGTGATTTATCCCTTCCAAGTTTGCCGACCTCTCAATTGCCCGCTCTCCCGCTTTTTGCCAATAGGGAACCGCTTGTTCGCTTTTTGCTTCCGAGAAGTGGTGTGCCACTAATTCGGGCTGTGCTTCGGCGAATTCGGGGAACTGTTCGACCAACGTTGTAGCGATTTGAAGATGATGCCGCTCTCTTATATCCTTGAGCAAGGATTGATAGGCAGTTTCTTGAATTAGAGCGTGTCTAAATCTATATGTCGTCCCGATTTGAGAAACACCGTATTGATCAAGAAGCTCTGCTTCCATCAGCCGAGTTATTTCGCGCTGCAATAGAGATTCACTCTGCCGTGAGATTGCCTTTAGTAGTCCATAATCCACTTCGCGTCCGAGAGTAGCCGCCAATTGCGCTACCTCTTTCGCCGTGCCCAAGCGATCCAACCGCGCCATTAGCGAGTCGTGCAACGTGGCAGGGATGGCAAGTTGTGGCAACGAACGCGTCAATTCATAGTGGTCGTCAACCTCTTTCATCCAAGCCGATTCCAGTACCATCTTGGTCAACTCTTGAACGAAAAGCGGAATTCCGTCGGTCCTTGACACGATTTGCTCAACGACTGGCGCAGGCAATCCCTTTCCGCCCGCAATCTCAACAACCATGTCTGTCACCTGTCGCTGGGTAAGACGATTTAGCGAAATCGAGGTGAGACGCGGTGGCACGCCCCACTCCGGGGTGAAGTGCGAACGATACACCAACAATATAAAAACGCGTGAAGATGCGGCTCTCTGGATCAGCAAGGAGATTAGTTCTAGGGTAGATGGGTCAATCCAATGTAAATCTTCAACAAAAAATAGTAGCGGGTGCCAGGCTGCTTTATTCAATATAATCCTCAGTAATCCATCCAAGGTTTTCTGTCTTTGTTGTTCCGGAGGCAGATCGGATGGCGTATAGCTGTTGCCGAGTTGTAAGGAGAAAAGACGGGCGAATAGCGGCACCATTTCATCAAGTGACAGGTTGTATTCTGTCAAGAAACCTTCCAATTTAGCTAAGTTTTCCTTCGTCGAATCCACACGATCGAAGTGCAATTCTTCTCTTTGAAAGAGTTCAACAATCGGATAAAATGGGCTATTTTGGTAATAGGATGTGCAAAAACATTCCATGAGTGTTGCGTCTGAGCGGCGCACAACATGTTCCTTCAACTCTTGAACTACACGAGATTTGCCTACCCCCGGTTCGCCAGTCAAGGCGATTGCTTGTCCGTCTCCGGATGCGGCGTGTTCCCAGTGTTCGATTAGCAACTCAATCTCTTGATCGCGGCCAACAAGCGGGGTTAGTCCGGCATTTATCGCAACGCCAGTGCGACTCGTTGAGGGCGTTTCACCCAAAACTTGATAGAGATGCATCGACTCGGAAATGCCTCTGAGGGACTGAACGCCCAGATCACGGCACGCAAAGGAGCCGATTACCAGCCGGTATGTGGCAGGTCCCATTACTACGGTATTCGGTTCGGCTATTTCTTGCATTCGTGCCGCGACATTTGGCATCTGTCCAACGATCGCCATTGATTCCAATTCGCCACTTTTGCTCATGTCGCCAACAACAACCATGCCAGTGTGGATGCTCAAGCGAACATCAAGCGCGACATTCATTGATTGTTGAATACGGTTTTCAAGTTTTTCAATCGCCTCCACGATTTCAAGCGCGGCGCGTACCGCACGGTGAGCGGCGTCTTCGTGGGCAACCGGATATCCGAAATAGATTAGAAGCCCATCCCCAAAATAGCGTGCGATGTGCCCCTCAAAACGGCGCACCGCCGTTGCACAAACTGCCTGATACTGCTGGAGTAGCCCACGAAGTTCTTCGGGATCCAATCGCTCAGCGAGTATGGTCGAACCTACAAGATCGCAGAAGAGCACGGTTAATTGGCGTCGTTCTGCATCGACCTCCTTCGACTGCTCATCTGTCTGGTCGGGTTCAAGAGTGTTCGTCCGAGACACTAAGGGTGAACCGCATTCTCCGCAGAATTTAAACTTATCGGGATTTTCAAATCCGCAGTTGGCGCATATCATGGAAGGCAGTGATTAGTGGCTAGTGGTTAGAGAAAACCCTGAAACCGTAAGACGAGCGAAAAATCGGACCTCTATCGCACGGGATTTCCTATCGCATTTCCTATCAAGATTAGCTATCATCCTCCCTAATCAGTCGGCTGATTCCACCTTACAAGAAATGGTGGGCAGGGGATCTCTATCGCGTTCGCTATTCACTCACTTGGTCGTTCGCTTGATTCCACCCTACAAATTACCGTTGATAGAGTTGGATTGTCAATAAGAGAACGACTACACCTACGGAATGTCCCCGCTGATATGCCGCCATTTTCCGTGATCGACATTGTATATGGCAACCTCATTGTCCAAGTCGTCACAGAACCGCACTTCAATCCCAACAGCAGAATCGCTCCAACTGGTCTGATCAGCGAAATCCTTTACTGAAAACCCCTCCGCCGGATGCAGAATATACCACGTCTTGGATTCTTTATCCCAACCGTATCCATCGGCTTTAAGCAAGTCTTTGATGGCGATCGTCGGTTTGGGACCACGTCCGTATTGATTGCCTACCCGAATAGCAAAATACTTTGTTTCTCCCACCAATGGAGGATAATTCGACCATTTGAGGGTAGGAAGTCTCATGTTCTTTTTCAGATCCTCAAGAAATGGAGAGACATCCCCAGTTTCCGTCAGAATATACAGATCTTCGACCGCTCGGGTCAAGGCTACATAAAAGAGACGGAGCTCTTCGGCAGTGACCGTCTCAAGATTGTCGCCGAAAATGCGGGTAAAAATCAACTCGGAATGCAGTAATGGAAAACAGTGCGTTACGGCGTCAAGCAGGATAACGACATCTTGTTCAAGACCTTTGTAGCTATGGACCGTCGAAGCAGTGACTTTTTCCGCGTGTACTTCAGGCAGATGAGCGCACACTATTGCAAGAAAGCGGTCGAGTCCGCTCTCGACTGATAAATCTTCCTGATCTTTATAATTGACGTACCAAGGTAGGTTATTTTTACGGGCAAGCAGGACAACGCTTTTGCCGCCGGCGAGAGTTTTGTTCACTATACGCAACACGGCAGGAGTGAAGTGATCGCCAGGGTGTTCTCGTTTCTCTCGCAACGTTGGTTTGAAGTTGGCAAGGTCGGCGACCACCACCTGTCCAGAGGTTTTTTTATGCGCGCGGGCAGGCTTACCCGAGCCTTTCATCAATGCATTGCCAACGCTGACAATCGTTTTTGCGGAGCGGTAATTGGTTGCAACATACAACGAGCGAGAATCCGGGAAGTATTGGGCGAAGTCTTGGAAGAATCGAAGATCGGAACCGGCAAAGCCGTTAATGGCTTGCCAATCGTCGCCAACGCAGAAAAAGCGTACTCTGGGATTCTGTCCGCGAACCGCCTCCATCAGACGGTGGAAGAGTTCCGAAAAATCCTGATATTCGTCAACAAGCACATGACGCATCTTCCCGAGGTCGCCTTCACCAGATTTTCGCCGAAATACAGTGCCGCCGTTCTCGATCTGTTTTGCGGCATCTTGAAGGAGCCCGTCAAAATCCAGCATTCCCGTCGATGTGATGCGCTGGAGATAAGAGGCATAGAACCCCTGTGCAACATCCAAGAATTGCCACTCCACCTCGCTAATACATTCGTGGCTATTCACCATCTCCGCAAGCTCTTCCGGCGTCAAGGAGAGTTTTCTGCTTCGTTGTATGAAGCGCTTTACGACCCTCGTGAACCGATCTATGGCACGGTCTTTAATCTGGTTCCACAATTCTTCTTCGCCGAGTCGATTACACGAAATACCACAGGATTCAAGTTGTTGTTTCAGTAGAGCGCAAAACTTGTCCTCTCCGTCGTCGTCGAGGACGTGAGACAAGAACTCCAACAACGTCCATTCGGGCTTGTTGCGCCAGTGGCTACGTTTTTCCTCCGATACAGCGTCGGAGTCGAGATCACCTCCCAGCCCGATGTATTCGATGACAACGCCACTGTTGTCTCCGGTGAAAATGGTAAAGCCGGGGCGATAATTGACATCGTTCCACCAGAAATTCCGCTCGTATTGGTAGCTGATGCCGTACTCAACCAGGAAGTTGGCGATAACTCTTTCTCCAGGAGATTTCACGTACTTCCCATCAAGCGTTTCATGAGGCAATGACCGACGAAACCGCATCATCTCTTCAGGTGGTCTATTGTAGCCGCCTGAAACGATGCGCCCCCAGTCGGATTTGAAGTGCGCCGTCATCAGTGGTCGAATCTTATCAGCGTTTTCCGACACCCGCAGGTATCGGTCAATCTCGTCCTGCAGGGCGCGTTCCTGGTTCTGCTCTCCGTCAGGTTCGTCAACAATTGTCTCTTTAGGGTGAGTCAACGCATAAGCCAAGGCATGGAAGGTCATAACGTGGGGAATAGAACCCTGTAGGTAGGTGACGAGCCGCTCTCGAATCTCTTCTGCCGCTTTTCGATTGAAGGCGAGAAGCAATATCTCGTCCGGCGCCACCCGACAGTGTTGCTGTAGGAACAGAGCACGGTTGACTAGGGTGGTGGTTTTGCCACTTCCCGCACGCGCAATGACTTGCACATCTCCTTCAACAGCACCGATTGCTGCCGCCTGTTCAAGGTCCGGGCTGTTGTCCAACCGACGAGTAACCCAAGCACGCACAAATTCGGTTTTTTCCGCCTCATATTCCTCCGCGGCTAAGTGGTCTGTACACCGTGCGCGATAAAAGTCGGAAGCGTTAAGGAAGTCTCGTTGAAAATGCTCCTTGAGACTTTCGAGCAGGAGCCGCTTTTCCTTTCCGTACCCTCCCGCTTCGAGCCAAACACTCAGAAGTTCCGTGAATTTTCTAGGGAATCGAAACATCTTGGATCTGTGGGTTTAATGCCGTCTTCCGTTAACCATAATTCTGGAGTTAGCCGCGAGCCATTATCGTCTGCAAGGATAGTTTCCCAATGACAACATGTGTGCGGGTAATACTGCACGTTATGGGTAATAGGATGTGGGTTGTTTTGGAAACGGGAAAGTCGAACGGTACCGACATTTAAGACAACGCTCCGAATTCATCCGCCATGGTCTGAATGGTATATCCTTCTTTGCGGATGCGGAGATCGTAATACAGTAGCGTTGTTGCAGTGATTTTGAACGGTTCGATGAAAAGAAATGGCAACAGGATGGAAAGGAATTCAGAGACTTCAGTGATGCCGGCAAATGCTCCGAGCAACTTAGACATTGAATATATGAGCGACGCAACGATAATTTGAAGGATAGCCAATAGCACAACGGCAAAGAATGCCTTATTCCAGTACCCCTTTACAATCACGTAGCTTCTCTTGAGGGCGCCGAATCCGCCTTCGCCCTCAATCGTAACCACTGCGGGGGCCAAACAGAACCAACCGTATATAACCAGCCCCGGGATGACGAATGTGAATAGTCCGGCGACTATGATAATTGATGCGAAGACCAAAGTCCCAAGCAAAGGGAAAAACACATCGGCGAATCGCAGAAATGCTCGACTGATGGTAACCGATGCACCCAAGAAACGCTCACATATTGTAATTATCCCAAGTGTAGTTACGGCTAAGGAGAGAAAGAGCACGAACGCGACAAACAGCAGCGTTGACGGGGCAGTTGCGGGGGCAGCAGGAGTATTAGTAAGGTCAGGCTGCCGGGCGAAGATGAAGAAGTATATGATCGAGCTGATGATTGAGGATGGCGCAACAATGAGGAGTAATTGCGTCCACATCTCACGGAAGAGCACAAGCGATTCACGAAAAATGCCCCCTACCGTCAGCTCCCGGAAACTGCTTTGAGAATCATCGCTCATAGTTTCGAATGGGGCGTATATACTTGACACCACTAGCTATTGTGTTATAATGGTTGTACACTTACAAAGGAGAGGGTACAACCGATGGACATAAAGAAGTATGAAAGCCTCTACGATATGCTGGAGGTGTTCCCTACAGAGAAATCCTGTATTGAGCATCTGGAGCATCTTCGTTGGCCTCGCGGTATAATTTGCCAGTGGTGCGGTCTTTCTGGAAAGTTTTACCATATCAAGAGGCGATCAACTTATAAGTGCTGTGAATGCAAGCGTGAATTTAGTGTTCGCAAAAACACTGTGTTTGAAGAGAGCCCTATTGCCCTCCGCAAATGGTTTGTAGCCGCTTGGCTCATGGCTTCTCACCGAAAAGGGCTTCCTTCTACTCAACTTGCCCGTGAAATTCATGTAACGCAAAAGACCGCATGGTTTATGCTTAGCCGATTGCGTGCCGTTATGGGTATGCTGAACGATGGCAACGAACCTATGGACGGTGAAGTTGATGAAACATATTTTGGCGGCAAAGAAAAGAACAAACATGCTGATAAGAAGCTGCGTGCCGGACGCGGGCCAGTAGGAAAACAGCCGGTGGCGGGGATACGTGCCCGAGATGGTCGGGTAACCGCAGTTCCTGTTGCATGTGTTAAGCGTTCGGTTCTTCATGGATTTATCCAGTCCAATGTTGTATTAGGCGCAAGAGTCTATACAGATGAAGCGTTGGTGTACCACGGTTTGCGTGGGTACCGCCATAAATCGGTTAAACACAGAAGCGGCGAATATGTGCGAGGTAATATCCATACAAACGGCATAGAGTCTTTCTGGGCACTACTAAAACGCGGCTACGTGGGCGTGTTTCATCACTTCAGTTGGAAGCACGTACGTCGATATTTGCATGAATTCTGTTCGCGTTGGAATATGATGCCCTTAGGTGGTGCACAGCGGCTGAACGTTATACTTGAATCATCAGTTGGCGTTAGGCTTACCTACGAGGAGCTCATCCAATGAATATGGATGCTGTCCTAAAACAAGCAGCCACTCGGACGCCCCCCGATGTCATGGCCAAATGGACGGACAAAGTTCATCAGGGTAATTGTTCTGACGTTATGAACAAGATGCCGGTTGGCTCGGTCGATGTTATTGTTACAAGCCCGCCTTATAACATCAAAAATAGTAGTGGCAATGGTCTCAAAGATGGAAGAGGAGGCAAATGGAAAAACGCCGAGCTTATAAAAGGGTATTCGTCGCATGGCGATGATATGCCGCATGACGAATACGTTGATTGGCAACGTAATTGTTTGCACGCCATGATGCGTGTTCTTCGTGAAGATGGGGCAATTTTCTACAACCATAAATGGCGTGTCCAGAACGGATTGCTCCAGCACAGATCTGATATTGTAGATGGTTTTCCGGTTCGTCAGATTATTATTTGGCAACGTAGTGGCGGAATTAACTTTAATCCGGGATATTTCTTGCCAACTTATGAGGTCATATACCTCATTGCAAAGCCAGACTTTCGCCTCAAAGAAAAAGCGAACGGTTTTGGTGATGTATGGCATATACCTCAAGAAACAAAGATTCCACATCCTGCACCGTTCCCTGTTGAGCTCGCACAGCGTTGCATTACTTCAACAACAGGGGCGATTGTTCTAGACCCGTTTCTCGGTTCAGGCACAACGGCAATGGCAGCGATAATGGAACGACGTAAATGGATTGGCATAGAAATTTGCAAGGATTACTGTATGGTTGCACGTGATCGGATTAACCGAGTTAAGGACATGGTAAAATGATTGATTTTCCAAATGATCCTCCGCGCTCAAAGAAGGATCTCTTTGAGCGCATGCGAAGTGTTATCGACTACGGGCTATATGAAATGCCAGAAGACAGCAGGTATAATGGCACGGGTGCTCCCGGACATTTTCTTGAAGATTTACTAGGTGCACGGTCGGGGGCACAGGATATTCCCGATGCAGTTGGTTGGGAATTGAAATGGCACACAGAAAAAACGGCATTGGTAACTCTCTTTCATAAAGAACCAGATGGCCCATCGGAAATTATGCGATACATGGTTAAACAGTATGGTAAACGGGATGACCAAGACCGGCTTAGTTTTCGACATACGATTAAAGGGAAATCGGATCGTTTTCGTGTAGTTTCCGATGCGGGGCAGGTCGTTGTTCGACCTGATAAAGGCAATGGACCGGTTCCATATTGGTCTCATACTGAACTCGAAGCAGCAGCTGGCGCCAAACTCCGGCGATTGCTATTGGTAAAAGGCATTTATCAACGCTCAAACAAAATTGTGCAATTTATACAAGCTGATGCATTTGAGACATTTCATTTGTCGGATTTCATCTATGAATTAGTCCGTGGGCAGATTGCTCTTGATTTCGATTGTAGGGAAAAAAGCCCAGGGAGCGATGCCCTACGCAACCACGGAACGAAGTTTCGTGTCCCTCCAGAATCAATATGCCGCCTCTATCTGAAGAAAAACCGAGTAAAATAGTGGCGTTAAGTATATAAGTCCCTTTCGAATCATCTCTTGAACTGCGTAAGATACTGTTCAAGATCTTTGTTGCGCGGGTCCAAGTCGTAGGCTTGGCGTAGGTAATCGACGGCTGCGTCGGTCTGACCGATCTTCATAAGCAGGGAGCCAAGATTGTGGTATGCCGGACTATAGGTTGGTTTAAGCTCGATGGAACGTTTATAGGCATCTTCGGCTTTCATCAAGAATTGCTGTGTTTTACCGATCAGCAAACGAATGGTTACCTGTTCTTCCCAGGCTTCGATGTAACCAATTGCGCCAAGTTCTTTCGCTTTTTGTTCGATTGCTTTTGCCATGTTTCGACTTGCTGAATTCATGACAATAAAACCTGACTCGGTGTGTGTGATAGCCATCTGCAATTCATCAAGTCCTTCAGCCACGGTTTTACCCTCCAAGTCACTATCCCATGATGGCCAACTCGGGCCCGCATAATCCAAACCGTACGCGTAGTAGGTCGCACCGAGGTCGTTGAGCACTTCCGCATTTTCGGGCCGCATGGTTATTGCGTCTTCGTAGAGCGCAATCGCCCTATCGTAATCTTTAGCGGTATATGCCTCGGTCGCATGAGTCCGTATCATCTTGAATTCGGCACTTTGTAGGTTTACACTATCCCCCGGTCCGTCATCCTCTACTCCCATGACGTAGATAAGTGTAATAGCAAGGATGACCGCGAAGCACAGTACGATAATTGTTGGCAATTGCAAGCGCATGTTTATCACCTTCAAATAAGTAATTTCAATAGGAAAGCTTCTCTTCCTTGAGGACTAGGAAGAATAAAAGTTGAATAGTTAGGTATCACCGAATTCAACCCACCCTACTAGTTAGATAGGGATCCCAAGGCGACCGCAATAGAAATCCTCCCTGCCCCGATTCTGGGTTATGGCGTACGTGCAATGAATGGGATCTCTATCGCACTCGCTATTCACTCGCTTGATTACTACTACAAACCGACATCGGCGATATAGATTGACGGACTAAACAGTTATACTTTAGGTTGGCTAATGTTGCGCTTTTTTATCAGTAATAATGGTTTCTAATAAGAATTGCGTGGCACCAGTAAGCCGCGATTCGAGGATCGCACCTACAAGGGTTGGAGTATCGGTGCGGTTGGATGAAGTTTAAAAAATTATTTCGGTAATATCCTAACGATGCTCGGTGCGGTTAGGAAACCGCACCTACCGAGTTTAGGGAAAACTGAATTACCGATTTAAATACTTAATCTTCATGAAACCGCACCTACCTACCAGACGCTTGAAAACGCGCAATTTTTTGTAGCGCGAAGTATACCTTCAATCTTACGATACAAACCCCTATTGGAATATTAAGTTGCGCGATCTCAATCTCTCTCCGTCTCTCTCAAAATAGAGGGTGACTCGTTGCTGCCGTTGTAATTGATTGATACCGCGCTTGAAGTCTTCGATTGAACCGACTCTTGAGTTGTTTATGCTGTAGATTAAATCCTTCTTTTCCAATAGTTCCGCAAGCGCGCTTCGACGCTCGATTTTTGTAACGAGCACGCCGCGCTGCTGGTACTTTTTAGCTGCTTCGCGGTCCAATTGTTCGATAGTGATTCCCCAACCGGGTACTTTGTACGACCACTGAAGTTCGCGAATTGAGAGCGTGGCATCCACCCGATTCCGATCTCTGACGAGTTGGACCGTAGCGGTTTGGCTTTTTTCCAACAATCTTGTGATTGAATTGAACGCCGACAGGTTTGGTGTTGGTTGTCCATTGATTGCCTCAATCACATCCCTGCGTTTGATACCGGCGTTTTTCGCCGGGCTACCTTTTTCCACGGAGGTCACCAGTACTCCCATCCTATTGCCAAGTTTGAGTTTTTCAGCCAGCTCCGGTGTCAACGCCTGTGTTTCAATTCCGAGGTATGGAGGTACAACCGATCCAAACGAAGCGAGTAGTTGGACTATCCGCGCCGCAGTATTTACCGGGATTGCAAATCCGACGCCCTGAGAACCGCGGCTCGTTGAATGAATTGCCGCGTTGATTCCGATGAGTTTCCCGTACATGTCCACTAGCGCTCCACCACTGTTCCCGGGGTTAATGGATGCGTCTGTCTGAATGAGCCGCTGATACAGTCTGTCGTCAATTTTGATCGCACGGTTAGTGGCGCTAACAACGCCGATTGTCACCGTTGGCCGCGGATCTCCGCCTGTTACGGCAAACGGGTGACCGATTGCAATAGCCCATTCTCCGACAAGCAGGTTGTCTGAATCGCCAAATTCAATTTGTGTGAGTTTTGGCGCCTCAATTTCCAGTAACGCAAGATCAGAGAGATAATCCTCTCCCACAACGGTTGCCTCAAATTCACGTCCGTCCGAGAGAATGACGCGTGTTTCATCGGCGCCGTCAATCACATGTTGGTTTGTTATCACATAGCCAGTCTTGTCAATGATCACTCCCGAACCGAGTCCATGAAGTTCCCGCCATTGCGGAATTTCGAAGGGGAAATCGAATAAAGGCGTCCACGGGTCGCCAAATAATGAACGCGTTCTGACTTGTTGCGTTTTAATTGTGCTAATGTTGACGACCGCGGGACTGGCTTTCTCCACTGCGCGAACAAGCGCATTCCTCCGAGAAATCGCAAGATCGGTTTGCAGTTCTGATCTTGATTGGCTCGCTACCGTTGGTCCCAATTGCGACAATGAAAGCAGGGCAACCAAGATTTTAGTTAGGGAACAGATGCGGTGAGGTCTTTTCAAGAGTAAATTCTTTCAGTTCTAGCATAAATGATGGATGCATAAACAGCGACCCAACGCTAAAGAAGTATGTATACTCCTCCGTTACGGCGCAGGGCGCATGCCTACTTATGATTAGGTTTCCCATACCAACTTGGGCACGCAGTTAATCTCGCTATTCGGTTCCGCGATTCGATCACGGGGGTAACCGAGGCAGTGTGAGACGTAGAGAACGTCATTGACCAGTCGAAATCGATCGCGATGTTGATGGCCGTACACGTGAACCGCAGAGTTGAGCCGTCGTAATTGCTTTTCGAGGCAGGTGCATCCGGCAACGCGGCTGAAATTGAACCTCGGATGCCGATCTTTGCGTGGTTTTCCGGCGGCTATTTTCTCACGCTCGGAGCTGAAAATGAGATCCGTCCGAGGTAGAAAATGACTAAAGGAGATAACCGGTGCATCGTAGGTTCGGTACGTGTGTTTCTCATTTAAGTGCAGGAAATAGTCTGCAACCAATTCGCCGTTATCGGAGGTTGGCCACCGAGTGAAGCAATTGTCGCTCCACATTGACAGCGTCGGGTCATCGCCCGCCTTGGGAACGTATAGACTGCAATCTCCCTCCTCGGGCTTCACGTACCATGAATAAAGCGGCACAATCCAGACACCGGCAGTATCTCCCGAGCTTCCAACCTTGGCAGGATTTGTGCCGACATTCAGCGATTGACAGAGGTCCAATATGCGCCAGAACTTCGCTATCGAATCAACACATTCCTTCCGTCGTACCCACAAGTCATGATTCCCGGGCACAAAAAAGACGAACCGGAATTTCGCGCGTAAATGTGCAAGGCAGGTCTTCAGTTGGTCGAGATCGTCGCTAATATCTCCAGCCAGCAGGAGTACATCGTCTACATACTCAATGTCGGACATCTGTTGAAGAAGCGACATGTTTCGTTTGTAATCGACATGGAGATCTGACAGAGCGTATACGCGCATTCGATAGGTATATTTCCTTGAATCTCTTGAAGGCTGTTCCGAACCGCCCTCCGAAAATTAAATCGCTTCTCGCTTCAATCTTTCTAACTCAAGCGACACCCTGTATCCCTCCAATCCGGGGTCGCCCTCAATAACCTCTTGAACGGCTTTGTCGTTGCGTCGTTTAGCAGGAAATTCGTCGGCGTTTGCCATGCGAAGAGCGAACCGTGCGCCAACTGCACTAGCTTTCCTAAGATTTTCCAGCTCTACTTTCTCCAACGTGTCATACGCCGTATGTCCGAATCCTCGTCCGTGGGGAGGCGCTTCGGGGTCGCTCATATCGCCCGACGGAACCCCTTTCAAAACAAACGGGAAGTGATCCGAGTAGGAATTTAGTTTTTGTCCGATCGGAATCTCCGCAGCCATATCAATTGCGGCCTCCTTGAAAAAAGGTTCAAGTTTTTCCCATTGATGCAGCCCGATTCCCTTGCGACCTTCTCCGCCCGAGGCATCCATATTGAACATGAAGCGTATCTTGTCCAGTTCGTCTTTGTGGTCAGCCACATAACGAAACGCACCGGTCAACCCAATCTCTTCCGTGCCGAATGCGATGAATCGCACAGTGCGTTTAAGGATACGTGAGGCATACCGTGATAAAACCCGCGACGCTTCAATGACTGAAACCATGCCGGACGCGGGATCATGAGCTCCTTGAGATATGTCATGTCCGTCGTAATGGCACCCAACAATCACCATTTCGTCCGGATTTTCAACCCCAGGTAGGTCGCCGATGACGTTCCACGACGTTCGGGCTTCGTTGATGTCAGTCGTGCGCACATGCAATTGCACGGTTCCGTGTCTCTCCGCCAATCGAAGCAAATATGCTCCATCTTCTTTACAAATTGAGATTCCGGGAATCGGTGCAATGCTGTCATTCTGAAGGCTGCCCGTTTCCGGACCAACGCCAGGGTGTTCGCTGACAAAGACGAAAACCTTAGCGCCGCCGAGTACTGCCCGTTCGTACTTCTCTTTTCGATGCACCCACCGTCCCAAGTCGGGCGGCGATGCGCTTAAAGCCATGACGATTTTCCCAGCCATCTGGCTGTCAATGCGCTCGTATTCTCTCGGACTACCGTAACCGGCGGAGATGAGTTCCGCGGTAGTTTCGTCCGCGGGGCAGTACGGCAGCGAAATGCACGGGATGGACTTCTGAACAGGTTCTACAAGTTCAAGTGTCGCTTCCCCGCGAGACCAACCCGCATATGGATATTCTTCCAAGTGCACATTTTTGAGACCGTACCGCACGAAGGTGTCTTGGATGAATTCCGCGGCTTTCCTTTCCTCCGGTGTCCCGGCAAACCGGGACCCGAAATCGTCACACAAAATGGTCAGATTGTCCATGGCTTCGCGCGATGTATAGATGTCGCCGACTATTTGGCGGTCAAGCTGAAGGTATTGGTGCTCGTGGCTCAATTTTGTTGTCCTCTAGTCAGGAAATGGTATTAGCGATTCTCGGCTGGTTTGGGCATTAAATTTCCAAGAATACAGGGCACGTGTCTGATGTCTGAAGTTTATATTGTCTAAACCGAGATTTATAGGATTCCGGGATTATGCTGATTGCACGCATTTGGTTATTGTTCGCTCAAACATTCTGTGTGGGACCGACGTAAAGCGAATTCGGGAAGCCAGTGAGCCCCTCAAAAGAAACCGAGTGTTCAATCGATCACGCGAGATTTCTATCGCGCTCATTCACCGTTGGCTTGATCCCGCTCCATAGCGAAGGTGTCTATCGGATCGTAGGTGCTTTTGTGTCTTTGGTTTTCTTGCGACACTTCAGCTAATGGCTGCTTTGTTTGCTTGACCGTGTTTTCTGTGTAATCTGCTGAATCCGTGATTAAGACAATGATTTTGCACACTCTTCGTATAGTTTAGACATTTTCTAACTTATTTGAGCGAACGCGAAATAGTATTACCATCTAGGATGGGCGGCGTTTACTGTGCTGTTTTCTGTTCGGTGGGCGGGGATAAACTGTTGCCCGGAACGTCAAAGATATTCGATTCTTCTTCCTCGTCGGGGGGTATTTCCAGCTCAACCATCTTGGCATCAGCAATTTTCTTTATTTTCCATTGATTCAGTAGTCTGATTCGTCGACCTCGGACCTCAATGATGCTCAAGCGTTCCAGTTCTTTGAGAAGGTCGTGAATCGTTTCCTGAGCTGTCCCGGTAAGTTTGGCTAAATCTGCCCGAGACAACTTTACACGCAGCTCCATGCCGGTACTATTGTGGACGCCGCCTCCATCGGCGAATGAAAGCAGCAGGTATGCAAAGCGGGAAGAAGCTGAGCGGAACGCCAAGTTTTGGAGGTGATTGTGAATGCGCCGTCTACCTGCGGGGGCAAACCTCGTTAGCCGCGTTGTCAGGTCGGGCTTTTTCTTAAGAAACAGTTCGAAATCTCGCCGACGCATGACATGTAGAATCGTATCGTCGAGAGTTTCGGCTATCGTGTCAAGAGGCTCGTCATCATCGTTCTCTGCTTCGCCGAAGATATCGCCAGATTCCAGAACCTCAAGTGTAAGCCCTTCGCCGTTGGGCAAGAGTTTGTAGATTTTGACTCTACCCTTCCTTAAGAGATAGACGGTGTTTCCGAGATTCGTCTTTCCGGTGACCTGCTCGCGACGGCCGCACTGCTTCACATGTGCACTTCGATTCAGCGCATAGAGGTCTGAATCGGTAAAATTGCGAAAGAACTTGGTATTCTTCAAATACCATATCTGTGTTTCCATGTTCTCTTTCTCGCTGCCGCCAATCAGCCTTCAACTGTTCAAGAGTTGCTCAGGAAAGGCTTTGCCATCTTATACCATCGCTCAGTAGTGCATTGGCAGCGTCTATTGAGTTTCTCCGAAGCGGGGCTAGGCAGGGTGATGGTTGGAATAGGACTTTCGCAGCTAGGATTCGCTGGAACAAAAGGCATGAATTTCTCGGCGGCGTAAGTCCTATTCTTCCAAATGTCGCGAGGCTACATTCCTCAAGGGTTACAAGGATTACACGGGTTACCGGCACACGGGTTACATGGGTTTGCTGCGCAGGGATTGCATGGATTGACGGCACAGGGGTTACAGGGATTACACGGATTGTTCACTTCGGCGCCCGATGAACCGTACAGACCCACGTTAATCTTGATATCCTCGCTCACTTTGAGGAAAGCCACTTGCGGCCTCTTGATATTGTGATCGCCGAGCTTCACTGTAAAGCCGCCTTCTATCCGAAGCAGGTTGCCAGGAAGTAGCGCTTTGGTGTCCTCACTTTCTTTGAAAAAAGTCAACTTGAGCCCTTTCAAAACTGCCCGCCGCTTGACGCCGTGAAGTTCGAGTGTCGCATCTGCGTCCACTCTGACTGCCTGCATATCCTCCAGCTTGTTTTGGGATACTTTGGTCAGTTTATCTAGCGTGAGTGTGGCTGTCGGGTACTTGTCTGTTTCCAAGTATCCCTCGCGCATGTGCTGATCTCTAAGGCCGATTCCGGTTGTTATACTCGCAAGGTCTACCTCAAATTTTGCCATGGCACCGCTGGAGATATCCATGGGATTAACAGAGACTTGTCCAGTAACCTTGTTTGTTCGTCCGATGATTGTTTCCAGTGGCGCTTTCGACTCGAAGTCAAATACATTCCGGTCGTCACCGATGGTAAAGTGCATCTTCGCCGCGCAGGGATTGCAGGGATTAGCGGCACATGGATTACACGGATTGGCCGCGCAGGGGTTGCACGGGTTTGCGGCACACGGGTTACATGGGTTTTCCGCACACGGGTTACATGGGTTTGCGGTTTCCTCGCTCGCGCACGGATTGCAGGGATTCTCATGGTGTTCAGCCAGTGATACTGTACCAAGAAGTGTCAATCCGAGGAACATTGTGAGAATAAAAACGGTTAAACGGTTCATGATATTTTCTCCTTCAATTGCTACCAGGTTTGTAGGTATTACCATTTCTCGTTATTTGCAATTCATGAGTAGAATCAATCAAGTCCATGCAATGCGGGGCAAGATGCCCTGCCTACAGAGAAAGGGATTGATATAACTAAAAGATGATGTGCACAAAGATTCTAACGAAATGGCATAGCTTAATACGATACCTCACTCAATGATGAGGGAATAATTTATAATTTTTTAAATCTGCAATCTTGCCTTACCACTTCTCCTGAGCGGAGGCGAAATCGTCAACAAAACAGCCGCGATTCTATCACAGATTGGCTTCGACGGCAATAGGATATTTTGCCGACATTCCACATGAAAACGGAGGTCACAGAACGACCGATCTCGGATAAAATGAGGTTACGGCACCCCGTGTCAATGTCATCAAGGCTTTCTTACGTCTCGTTTAGGAGCATGAGTATCTCCGCATCCAGCGTGACGGAATCAATGATGCCGGCGTGCCGGAACCGAATACGGTGACTACGATCCAGGATAATGGTAGTGGGCATTCCAAAACCGCCGTAGTGTTCGCTAAAGATATTTTCAGTGTCCCAAAGAACCGGATAATTAACCATAAATTCTTCGACAAATGATTGAACCGCACCCTGATTTTTTACCAATTGACCGTTTCGTTCAAAAAAATCTCTAGAGAGGCCGATCACAGTGAAGCCTCGGTTCCAAAACTTGTCGTGGATCTTCACCAAGAGCGGAATCTCCTCCCGACAAGGCTTGCACCACGTTGCCCAAAAATTGATAGCAACCACACGGTCACTAAAGTCGTTTAGGGAAACGAGATGTCCGTTCAGATCCTCAAGTTGAAATGATCGCGCCGGCCCAAAATCGATCGGCGCAACCGGGGGAAGATTGGCGGAATCATCGGTCGAGTTCGCGGCCGTCTCAGAATCCTCATTTTCTGTGCATCCCAACATTCCAACTAGAATAATCATCCATGCAAGGGAAGTCAGGACAAGTTTGGGCATCTCTCTTACCTCCGAAACATTTCCACACCGAGAACTAGAAAACGTTCTCATAAATCTCACGCGATGTCATGCAAGTCTCTGAGCCCTGTCGTCTCCTGATTTCAGTTGACCTCCGCTCGGACGCGGTAGTATAATGAGTTCCATTATGTACATTTGGGCAATGCGGTAGACGAAGTCGATCAAATGTACCGGAAAAATGGGTGAAGTATTAGCTATCTGGTGCTTTGGATTGACCTGTGAAAGAGACGGCAGCGGTTTCCAGTGCCGTCACGGCGGGGCAAGGGGATCTCTATCTCTCTCCCTTTTCGGTTGCTTGATCCCCGGCGACGGGTCCGGTTTTGTACGGTGTTCCGTATAATCCAACCGTTGTACTTTTGTACGAAGTCGAGATGAGATGATGATTGAAATGCATTTTACCGAAAATTAGGATTCATAACCTACCCATCAATCTGAACAATGAACAGTGTCAGCCAAACAGAGACTTCAGCGCATACCTCGGAAAAGCCGCTCCGACAGCGCATGCGACAATTTTATGAGACATCGGAGATCTACAAGGGACTCCTCGCCGAGCACGACGAAGCCTATCACCAACCGTTCGTAGAACTGGTCAATCGCTACACTCCGCCGAACGCGCAAATCTTGGAACTCGGCTGCGGTAACGGCATCGCGTCAATGCTACTCAATCGGTCAGGGCACGATGTCGTCGGGACAGATATTTCCGCACTCTTTCTTGAAGAGGCTGGCCAATGGCAAAAGACGGCAACTGGCGAAGGGGAACATAACCTGGAATACCGAGTCTGTGATGTGCTCGAACTTCCGTTTCAGGATGAGACGTTTGATGTCGTCTGTTCAAACGAACTGATTGAACATGTGCCGGATGTTGAAACAGCACTGTCGGAGATGATTCGCGTGACCCGAAAAGGGGGGAGAATCATCATATGCGGTCCGAATCTGTGCTCTCCACTCATGCCACTGATTGACCTAATGCGCCTGATTCGAGGGAAACCCGGCAGACCGTTTTGGGGTGAAACAAAACGCCAAGCGTTAACCAACAGCGCAAGGAATATCTTCCTATATATGAAGAAGCGGTTATCGCCTTCACCGCAATTTCTTTACCGAGAACCCGATCTTGATGGAGAGGTTTACGGCGGAGACGGTGACAGCGCCTACTACGCTAATCCGATTGATCTTGAGAAGTATTTCCGACATCACGGTCTCCGAGTCGTGAAGCGATGCGTCGGCTTTAGCGCCAAAGGCAAGATCATGGCAATCTGCTTCCCACGCATTAGCCTCTACATTAGCATGGTTGTGCAGCGATGAATATTCGCCCGGACGATTTCGTTCTCGAAATAGGGAGCGGACACAATCCAAAAACCCGTTCCGACATCCTCTGCGACAAGTTTATCAATGATGACTTGCAACGAGGTGGAAGCATTGTCGCAGATCGCCCTCTTGTGGAAGCAGACGGTCAGTATCTGCCGTTTGCGGATGGATCATTTGATTACGTTATTTGTTCTCATATTTTGGAGCATGTCGAGAACCCTGAATTATTGATCCGGGAGTTAACGCGCGTTGCTTCGGGCGGCTACATTGAAACACCGTCCGAGATTGCCGAAAGACTTTACGGGTGGCCATATCACAACTGGATGGTCAATCTTGTCAACAATCGATTGGTGATTCAGAAGAAGGCGGACAAGAGTCAGTTTGGCCAGCTTTTTCACGCTTTGGCAGCACATGACAAGAATTTTGCTCGCTTTCACGTTACCCACCACAAACTCTTTCTGGTACAGTATGAGTGGAGGGGTAAAGTTGACTACGAAATTCTACCCCCCGAAACATCCATGCTCGATCTGGAGTCTCGGAAGGCGATTTCCGTCATGCTCGACCAGGGCGACCACTCTTCATTTTGGAACAAGTGGGCACCAATCTTGAAGAGGCGTGTGCCTAGGAACTTAGTCTCCAAGGTGAAGTCCGTTTTCGTGAATCGGCGAAGAAATTCGGCGAAAACATTGAAAGATATTCTTGTGTGTCCGCTTTGCAAAGGCGAGATTGACTGGAAATCGGACCGAGTTTGGTGCGACGCCTGCGAGCTGGATTATCCGGTAGCCCACGACATCCCTCGAATGGTACCTCCCAAATCTCGGAGGAATTTCGGAGATAACGTGCGGAATCCGAGTTGCAGTGCGACATGAGCGGGCAGATAGAGCGAGTGGCGTATTTCAGACACATTAACTCAACACATCAATCACTGAAGGTAGAAGTAAATCCAGTGATGGATCCTTAACACGAACATTATGACACAGCTCAAAATTTATACGACAGATTTTTGTTCTTGGTGTGACCGAGCAAAGCGCATTCTTGAAAGTCGAGGCATCGAATATGAGGAATTAAACATACACGGCAATCCTGCGATGCGGGACGAAATCGAAGCCTTGACCGGACGCCGCGATGTGCCGCAAATCTTCATCAACGACCAACATATTGGAGATGATGACGATTTGGCGGAACTCGCGCAATCAGGTAATTTGGAAAAGATGTTACAACTTGAAGGAGAAGGTAGTATGTCAACAACAGAAAAAAACGATGGGGACGCTATCGAGGAGCGTAATGTTATCATTATCGGTGGAGGGACAGCGGGTTTCGCCGCGGGCGTTTATACTTCCCGCGCGATGCTTGAACCGCTTCTGATAACCGGAGATGCGCTCGGGGGACAGCTCTCGTTAACGCTCGATCTTGAAAATTACCCCGGCTTCTTTGGAACCGAAGCCGTAGATTTCATTCAAGGATTACAACAGCAAGCCGAGCGATTCGGCACAGAAGTGCGGTTTGATATGGTCACGGAAGTTGACTTCAATCGACACCCGTTCTACGTGAAAACGTATGAGAAAGAATATCTTGCCAAGTCCGTGATTATCTGCACGGGGGCATCCCCACGTATGCTTGAGGTACCGGGTGAAGAGGAGTTTGGAGGGCGCGGCGTGTCATATTGCGCAACCTGCGACGGTTTCTTTTTCCAGAATCAGCGACTCATTGTGGTGGGTGGAGGCGATGCCGCCCTTGAGGAGGGTATATTCTTAACAAAATTCGCTTCGGAGGTCTTCGTTGTTCATCGCCGCGACCAGCTTCGGGCGAGCCAGATCATGCAGGAACGGGCATTCAAGAACGACAAAATCAAGTTTATCTGGAACACGGTAGTCGAGGAAATTCAGGGTGACGGCGAAAAGGTCAATGGTGCGTTGCTCAGGAACGTTGAAACCGATGAAAAACAGGTGTTCCCAATCGATGGAGTGTTTATCTTCGTCGGGCATATTCCGAACACCGAGTTGTTCAAAGGAACTATAGAATTTGATGACCAAGATTACATCGTCGTAGACAAGCTTCAAGGCACGAATATTCCGGGTGTATTTGCCGCTGGCGATGTTCATGACCATATCTTCCGTCAGGCGATTACGGCTGGCGGAGCCGGTGCCGCTGCGGCTATCTCCGCGGAGAAGTTCATTGCAGAATTGGAGAATAGGTCTTATCCGGGACAATAGGCGTTGTGAAGCCTTGCAACGATGAGAAACTTCGCTATGGGTAACGCTCGCCGTGAAGCAGCGTATCTCACGGGTTACCCATTTGCAGAATTTATGCTGAGCGGTAACTTTGACAATGGAACTGAGCGTGATAGGATCTTTCCAGGTCAGTGTCACCCATATCGGGTTTTTCTCGCAGCCCTGATTGACGAAGTAGTAAATGCACCTTCAAGACTTTTGAGCCGATATACATGCTTGTTTTCCCGCCTGTTTAACCAGTATTCCATTTCGAGCCTATATTTCTTTGTGATTTAATTCACACGAGCGGCTTCCTGTCCACGTTTCCAACACACGGGATTAACTTTCACCTTCCTTATCCAATCAGTTTTTCAATCGGTTTATTGCCGTTCACTTGTTTGGCTACACCTTACACATGCAAATCATCATGTTAAGGAGGAACAAATGCGATTGAAATTGGCACCTAGATTTATGCTGTTTGCGGGGCTGTGCGTCTGTCTGATGAGTGAGGAACTCTGGTTGAGAAACGCGCCCGCCTCCAACACAGGTCGAATTGTTTTTACATCTAGGAGAGATGGCAACAATGAAATCTATGTAATGGATGCCGATGGAGGAAACCAAGAAAACCTGACAAACCATCCAGCGTATGACGGCCAGCCGGATTGGCCCCCTGAAGGGACGAAGATTGCATTCTCTTCCGCTGGAAACGATGGAAAACGCCAAATTCATGTGATAAACGCCGATGGAAGCCATCTGAAAAAACTAACCAACACACGGGATAACCTCCGCTCCCAATTGGTCTCCCGATGGGCAACAGATTGCATTCACCGTCCATCCAGATTGGATAATCGATTGGGTACATCATATCGCCGTGATGGATGCCGATGGCAGAAATCGCGAGAGGCTTGAAGACCACGCATCGGAGCCGTCGTGGTCTCCGGATGGGGCAGAGATTGCATTCGTGTCCTTGAAAGATGATGGGAGGAACAATGAAATTTACGTGATAGGCGCTGACGGACAGAGACGTAAAAGGGTGACGCACGATTTAGTAAGTAAACAGAGTCCTTCATTTTCTCCCGATGGACGACGGATTGCATACATGGCGCATCACGAAGGATTCGGTCACATCTTCGTAGTAGACTCTGATGGTAGGAATCTCCAGAGGCTTACGCACAATGAAGATAATTATTGGGCCCCCGCATGGTCTCCCGACGGACAGACAATCGCATATTGGACCTGGGACGGTAAGGTGGATGGTCCCGCTGCGATTCATTTGATGGGCGCCGATGGAAGGTATATTCGGCAACTTGGCGATGTCCGTGATGCGATAGATGCTCAGCCCGACATTAGCCCGCTAGGGTTAGCTGTGTCCCCCGCTTCCAAAACCGCCGCAATTTGGGGTAAGCTCAAGATCCCGTTTGAAAAATAGAAGAAACAGACATTATTTGGCAATTGGAGTCGCGTTCTCGGTGGGAGCGGGGAGTCGCGACCTGGAGATCGCTCCTACATCTGCATAGGAAGCGCGCCGTATGATTCACATTGCACTCCTCTGGAGTGCATGAACGGATGCCGCCCGTCTCTATTGACATGGCACTGCGCTGCAGTGCGGAGATCGGTTTATTGGAATGGTATTGGTTGTTCGCGCCTTGCAAAGAATGGTGGGCAGTGCCCACCCTACATTTGCTTTTGTGGCAGCGAGTTTTGCTCACGACAGAAGGTCGCGACCGGGAGGTCGCCCCTACAGGTATAGAACTTGATAAAGGAGAAAATGACCCATGAACAACATCAGCCCGTTTTTGAGAAGATGCCTATTTCCACTGATTTTGATATTAATGGTCACGTCGGACAGCACAGCACAGGGATTCGGACCGAGAATCGTCTTTGCATCGAACCGTGACGGTAACTGGGATATTTATTCTATGGACGCAAAAGGAAAAAACCTCCTCCAACTCACCGACCACCCGAAATCCGATGAATATCCCGCTTTCTCGCCGGATGGGAGAAGGATTGCGTTCAAATCAGAGCGTGACTTTAAACCTGACTTGTATGTGATGGACCGCGATGGCAATAACGTTATCCGACTTACCAATGACAATGATTTTGAAAGCCGCCCTAGTTGGTCGCCGGATGGCACGAAGATCGCCTTTTCAGCTTTCCGTTTTCTCGTTGGCAACTCGGAAATCTACGTAATGGACGCCGATGGAAATAATCAAATAAATTTGACAAAACACGAGATGGACGATTCTGTACCGAACTGGTCGCCAGATGGAAGCAAGATTGCGTTTGCATCCAAACCCGCTGATGACATCATGTTTACTGCCTATCATATCTTCGTGATGAATGCAGATGGAAAGGAAAGGCGCAATCTCACTGACGACACCGATCTAACGGCCAGTTTCAGTCCTAGTTGGTCGCCCGATGGAAAGTCGATTGTTTTTAGCTCACGACCCAACATCAGCGAGGGTCACATTTACGTGATGACCGCCACGGGGAAGAGGCTAGAAAGGCTGACAAAGGGAAAGGATTACAACGGGAGTCCCGTCTATTCCCCGGACGGGACAAAAATCGCATTTGAGTCAACCCGCGACGGCGATTGGAACATCTATGTGATGGATACGGACGGATGGGGCACGGTCAAACTTACGAAAACTCCTCCCGGCACCGAGAACAGATCTCCCAACTGGTTGTCCGGTGCATTCGCAGTCAACCCAACCGGAAAGTTGCCCCTATCTTGGGGAGTCCTCAAACGCACCGGGAAGCCGTGATGATGACAATGGGGCTGGAAGACAAGGCAGGTCATTGAAAAATCACCAACGTTGAGAGCGTCACTTAATGGGTGGAACCGCGTCCAAACAGTACATGTGCACCGACTCAAAACCGGTTACTTTACAGTTCATTTTACCTACAGCTACGGAGGGAAAAATGCGATTCAGGCGCACATTTGTGACGTTTATCGGGTTAACCGTGCTATTGGTAAGTGGGGAACTGTGGTTAAAAAGCGCGCTCGCCGAACACCACAAAACACAAATTATATTTTCTTCTACCAGAGATCGGAATACGCAGATTTATGTGATGGATAGTGACGGCACAAACCGTAGAAGATTAGCAGCAAATCAAGCAGAGGACTACCGTCCGGCGTGGTCTCCCGACGGGACGAAAATTGCGTTCGTTTCCAACCGAAATGGTGGGTTGCATCAGATCTACCTAATGGACGCAAATGGAAAGAATCCGATTAGACTCACAGACACCGTCAAGGACGGTTATCCGGCGTGGTCTCCCGACGGGAAAAAGATCGCATTCTCCTCTAGTCCAGATGGGAAGAAGATAGTTCATATCGCCGTGATGGATGCTGATGGAAATAATCGTGTGAAGCTTGAACACCACGCTATGCAGCCGTCATGGTCTCCGGATGGGAAAAAGATTGCGTATGTATCCTTGACAGATGGGGTGGAAGAAATTTACGTGATAGGCGCGAACAAACGGGGCCGCAAAAGGTTGACGCACGATTTACGGGTTAAAGGCAGTCCATCATGGTCTCCCGACGGGGGACGGATTGTATACTGGTGCATTGACGAAGAGTCTCTTTATTTTCAAATCTATGTGATGAGGGCGGATGGCAAAAAACGGGTGAGGCTTACGCACGGTTCACAGAATAATTGGCTGCCCGCATGGTCTCCTGATGGACGGTCGATCGCCTATGTGTCGGCACGTGATTTTCGCCTCATAGGAACGATTCACTTGATGACCGCCGATGGACAATATATCAAGCAACTTAGCGATGCCCACAATAGTGGGGATTATGATCCCCACTTTCGCCCCACAGGACTAGCTGTGTCCCCCGCTCCCAACAAAAGCACAACTTGGGGTAGGCTCAAAATCCTGTTTGAATAATAGAAAAAAGACATTATTTGGCATTTGGAGTCCCGTTTTCTGTGGGAGTTCTATCGCATTGGAATCGCTATCGCGCTCGTTAGCCACTCGCTTAATCTATTCGCTCGCTTGATCCCATGGTTCTATCCAATCCGCGGCGTTAATCAGATTACCTTTCCAACGAACCTCGTCAAAATTCCTGCCTCCGAGTTGGTTATTTCGCATTTTTCTCAGATTTTTTCGTTCGGACATAACTTCCGATCTACATGGTGTGGTCTAATTAGTAGAGGCACTCTTGCTTTCATTTTAGGATATGGTGAGCGCTATGTATTCAGCCGACGAAAAATTAGTGTCCCAAACACTCACGGGCGATCGCGAAGCCTTCGGTGTGCTTGTGCACAAATATCAGGATATGGTCTACACCTACGCCTTTCAAAAGGTCAGGAATGAGGCCGATGCACAGGATATCACGCAAGAGGTCTTCATACGGGCATATCGTCGTCTTTTTAAGCTCCGGCACCCGCATCTCTTCCGGACCTGGCTGTATACCATCATGTCCAACGAGTGCAAACGTTGGATGGAGCGCGTCATGAAAAAGCGCAAGCGCGAAATTATCCTGGAAGAGGCCGCGGAGGACGCGCTAAAAATTGAACCCCCTCACACCGCGCCCGTAGAAGGCTGGCAGGTGGATCTTGAACAGGCAATGTCCGCGCTGCCCGATGAAAATCGGGTCGCCGTATCAATGTTCTACATGGGGAACTGTTCGCTGAAGGAGATTTCAGAATTCCTCGGTGTGTCCGTGAACACGGTCAAAGGCAAATTGCACCGGGCACGTCAGCAACTCGGGGATGCCATGTCTCAGCACTATGGCAGACTGTTGAAAAGCCACAAACTAAGAGCAGGTTTTCTCATGCAGATAATGGAACAGATTCGTTACGTACCGGCGCCAGCGATAGGACTCGCGTGGAGTAGCGCTACCGTCGGCAAATCTCTATTTGCGCTGATTACGGCATTGTGCATCCTGTTTGGTCTTGCCAGAGTGCGGAGCGACTTGCCGACATCGTCTTCAGCAAACCAGATCGGGTCCTCGCCAACGGTCATGAACCGATCGCCAATTGAGGTCGCGCTTCTTGAGTCAGTTCCTTATTCAACGCAATCGTCAGTTTCGGGCATTCCGGCGGCGACAGGAAAGCGACCGCTGGGTGCCTCCAACCGCGTTTCAATAGAGCCGGGCAATCGGTCGATAGGTCGAAATGGGACATCTGCAGCAAATGGCGGAGAAGCCCAATATTCACGATTCTCGGCCGTGGTGACGGAGGAGACCGCCGAAAGACTAACCTTTTCCGGCCGAGTTGTCGACAGCGGCGGTGAACCGGTAGCCGACGCTGAAGTTCTGTATTCTTTACAATCCAATCCACCCAAGTCCGTCGCTCGCACGGCAGAAGACGGGATGTTTAATTTTGAGTTACCTCGTCCCGAATCCGAAGAGTGGGATCGAGTAGATATCGTTGCGGTGCACCCCCAACACGCCAGCGGCTGGCAGAACCTTCGGGCACAAAGTACAGCGAATGTCGAGATTCAACTTGAAAAGCCGGCTATCATATCCGGCAGGATAATGAACACGGCGGGCGAACCGATTCAAAATGCGGAAGTACGACTGAAGGAGTTTCTGAGGGATAACCTAATATATCTCGGGTTAGACGATCATTCAGTTCTGAATCTTATTCCCATTGCCCCCGTCAAGAGTGATTCGAATGGAAATTTCATTTTCCGGAGACTGCCGCAAGGCAGAACGGCGACTCTTACCGTTGAGAGGCAAGGATACGCAAGAGAAAGGCAAGATGCCGTGCTAACGGGCACAATGGGACTGGAGTTCAAGCTGGAACGTGAGGCTCGGATTGAGGGATACCTAAGCTATGCAGACTCCGGTGCGCCGGTCGAAAGCGCGACAATCTCGATTGAGAGCATCCGTCCAACCGCCGCGGGAGGACAAGCAAGCGTTGATGCGGACGGGCGCTACGCCGTGAGAAATCTTCCTCCCGGTACCTACAACGTCTATCTTCAGGAGGGACCGGCAGGGTGGACGGCTGCAGCGAACACAGTCGTCAAGGTTGCCGAGGGACAGACAGCCTCCAAGGTAGACATGACTTTGGTTCGGGTCGGCTATGTTACGGGGCGAGTGACAGACCGTGACACAGACGAGCCGATTGGCAATTATGATATCAGTATGTACGACGCAGCTCGTCCGGCGGCTCAAAAGAAAAGCCATAGTGTGCAAACGAACGAATCCGGAACTTACCGCTTTAGTGCTGCACCGGGTCCCGGGCGCATCTTTGGTTCCCCACCACCGGGATATCAAACTGAGGATTACATTGATAAAAATGTTGATGTGGTGGAAGCCGAAACACTCGTCGTTGATTTTCAGTTTTCGAAGGGAACACCATCAGTTTTCCGGACATTGACGGAGACTGGAGATCCTGTCACCGGCGCGAGAATCACCGATTCGTTCGGAGGGCGCAGGGATTACGGCAAATCGAACGAGCATGGTGAACTTACCGTTCACGGGCTGCGTCTCGGACAGAGACTCGTTCTTACCGCCGAGCACAGCGAACTGAAATTGCGCGGTTCCGCAGAGGTCGAATTGCAGCCAGGCGCATCGATTGAGATCCGGATGAAACCCTTCAAGTTAGTCAAAATTTCCGGACGAGTGGTCAACACCGATGGAGAACCGATTCCGTCCGCAAGAATCCATCGACACCGACGGGACCCTTTGCGGCATACAGTAATCGTTTCAGGCGTAGGCGTGACGAACGGCGACGGATGGTTCCGCGACGTTGGGCTTATTGTCGGTGTTGATTACGTAATTACTGCGAGGGCGAGAGGGTATTGGAGGGAGGTAACAGAGGAGTTCACTGCGACGGAGGGGATGAGCCAATTTGATGACTTCGTGCTACGCCCGGCCATCGGTCAGTTTTCCATTGAGGGACGCATCATCGATACGTCGGGTAACCCGGTTAACGGAGCTCGGTTAGAATCTATACAGCAGGGGCAACGCTGGGAAGCATTTACCGATGCAAATGGCGATTATCGGCTTGAGAATCTTCCCATGGTAGTTCTCTACTCTCTGGACATAATCCATCCGGACTACACACTCCATACGTTGGAGGTTCTGAAAACCGATCAGCGTCACGACATTGTGCTGGACAAAGCGGACGGATACCTTGCCGGGAAAATCGTTGCCGCCGACGGCGAGCCGGTTGACCATGCGACAGTGAGGATTGAACCACGCAAAGACCCTATATCCGGCGCGGTTCACAAACCCGATTACACCAATAGAGAGGGTGAGTTTGAACTGAAATTCATCAAGGGCACGGAGGTATCAATCTACGTCGGCACCAATCGTCAATCTCAGGTCTTTGAAGATATCAAAGTAAATCAGCGAGATTTGGTCTTTACTTTGGAGCCGATTGACGCGGGGTCCGTCCCGCGCCCAGATTGGGGTGCAGGATGGGCGGATACGGAGGAAGCCAAAAGACGCCTCAATGCCCTGGCAGGGAAGCCCGCACCGGAATTGGCGGTTGAAAAGTGGTTGGCCGGCTCCTCCGCCTCCATTGGACATCTAAAAGGAAAAACTGTCGCTCTCGATTTCTGGGCTCGCGACGACTTTAATAATGTTCAATCAGTACGCTTGTTGAATGCACTGCAGGAGGTCTATCAGGAAAAGGGACTCGTCTGCGTCACTATCTGTCCCGCTGCAGCGGATGTCGATACGATCAAACAACAGATAGCGGACCATACACTAACCTACTCAATCGGTCTGGACAGCCCAACGGATGTCGTTGGTGCGAAAGGCGAAACCTTTAATCGCTACGCTAATGGAGGGGGCGGTTCGATTGTGCTGATTAACGCGGCGGGAGAGATGACGGGTTCCGTGTATCCCGGGAATCTTGAAGACCGGATTCAGAGATTGTTTACGGATTGAGCGGGTGGGCTTCGCACGATTCGGGGATTATACCGTTTCTCTTAAATATCAGTGCATAGGATGTTTTGATTGCACCATTCTCTTTTTTCGTAGGCGGGAATCAAACGAGTGAACAGCGAGTGCGATAGAAATCCCCTTGCCCCGCATTGGAACTGTCTCGAATCTGGCATAGCCCGTTAATATTTCCCCGATTTCCCTACCCCAAAACCATTTTATGCTAGTAGCATAACGGTCTGAAAACAGTTCGTGTTAGCAACCACCTCCTACGGTGCACGTTTCTCGGGTGCAGCGAATTTGGCGTTGGCGCGACTTCCCTGGAACCTGCAGGTTGAAGCACGCTCCGGCTAAACTCGACTTTGTACATTTATAGTCATGGCAACTAATAATTGCACATTCATGTGGATAATGACACTTCTCTATACCACAAGGGATTTCTATCGCCCTCCCTATTCGGTCGGTTAATATGTTAGATCGTGGAATGCGCAAACTAACAGTGGGACGATCTATCGCCCTCCTTATTCAGTCGCTTGATTGGTACAAGGGTACGTCCGATTTCTGGGTAATCGCACATATCGCCATCGTTCACTAAAACACAACCGTAATATGTGCAAATATGATTATAAATGACTATACACTGTATATCAGACGGAGTCGATCAAACGCTAGAGAAAAACGCTTGAGGTCTTAGCCATCTGGTCCGTTTGGTTGCCCTGTGAAGAAGCTGCTGGCGGTTTTTGATGTTATGCAACCCGTAAGATTTCTGTCGCACTCGCTGTCCACTCGCTTGATCCCCACTGGGGCTTTTTTGTGAAATGCCTTAGCGTTACTATACACCTTTCGCGCCGCTGGCGCTCTCAAAGGCTGGTGCACAGTGTGCACCTTACAAGAAATGGTGGGCAGGGGAGTTCTATCGCACTCACTATCTGTTCGCTTGATCCCACCCTACAAATGTACAAAGTCGAGATCAGAGTGTGTGTGAAAAGTCCGAATCCGCCTTCAGGAGATAATATTTGGGAGGGGGACCTTGGAAATCCGATGACTTTGATCCTCGAAAGACCAAACAATGGCTATGTCGTCAACTTTTCCCGCAGCTAAGGAGGAAAAAATGCGATTCAAACTGACACCTAGATCCATGCTGTTTGCGGTTCTGTGCGTCTGTCTGGCGAACGAGGAACTATGGTTGAGAAACGCGCCCGCCTCCAACACAGGTCGAATCGTTTTCTCATCCTTTAGAGATGGCAACCCTGAAATCTATGTGATGGATGCCAATGGAAGAAACCAAGAAAGACTGACAAACCATCCAGCGTATGACTATGATCCGGATTGGTCTCCTGACGGAACGAAGATTGCATTCGTTTCCAGTCGAGACGGTGGTAGAGAGCAAATTCACGTAATGGACGCCGATGGAAAGAATGTAATTAGGCTAACAAATGGACGGGGGACGAAGGGGGCTCCAGACTGGTCTCCCGATGCAGGGGAAACGCATCTGATTTTTCAGAACAGAGTTGCTAGAATAGTAGTCAAGTAATTGTCGTCCCATGCGGCTTTGAGTCGCTTGTTTGCGACACCAAGTTTGGTTGAGTTCTCAGACTTGAGCAGATTGAGGGCAATACGTCGGACGATGGCGAAGTTCTCACTGCTGTTATCTTTACGAATCCGGGAGGCGTCCTCGCGAAAAGCAACATCTAATACCCAATGACATGAGTTTTCAATCCGCCAGTGATGCCTAGTGGCTTCAAGCAACTGTGCTGCATCACCAGGAAGCGAAGAAATATAGTAGCGTGTCTCGGTGGTCACTTGTTGGTTGACTTCTCGCTCGGCAGTGACTTTGACGACTGAGTTGAGGTTGACGAAGTTCTCACTTGCTCTAAGAGTGGAAATTACACCGGGGGCTGCAACCGCATAAGCCGTGCGGGTTTCTATACGTCCATGATTGCCGTCAACGGTTTGCGTCGAATCGACCTCGATATCTCTTATTTCCCCGGTCGAGACGCCATCAAACAGAAGTTGAACGTCTTCATACAACTGTCCTTGATTGGCTTTAAGCGCGAAAACGTAGTCGGCATCTGAATCCACAATGGTTTGAGCGATGTCGGTTTGACAACCCATTGCATCAATAGTAACGATACACCCTGACACGTCCAATAATTCAAGCAATTGAGGCATGGCTGGAATCTCGTTGGATTTGTCTGCAACTTTGATTTGACCGAGCGCTACGCCTTGATGACACGCCCACGCACTAACCAAGTGAATGGCTGCCTTATTGCTACGAGTATCGTAAGAACGACGCAGTTGTTTTCCATCAACCGCAATTACTTGACCTTGCGTGACTTCAATGGCACTACGAATCCAGTTAATGAAACATTCTTCGAATTTGATAGCGTCTAGCGCACTAAATACACGCCTGAATGTATCGTGCGACGGGGTGCCTTTTGGTAATTCCAAGAACTCGGCTAGCCATTTATATTTGGCGTTTCCGAATGATTGAACTGCGACCCAATTGTCGGCGCCGCAAATAACCGCGCAGATAGTAATGACGACAATATCAAGCAATTTATGGGGTGTACGACAATCATCTCGTCTCGGGTCTGGCAATGATTCAAAGTGGGCTTCGATAGACGCAATTGGGGGATTGGACATGTGTTTACTCCTTGCAAGATTTTACACAAGCACATCCCAAGTGCCTCTCATGTCAAACCCAAAAATTTAGATGCGTTTCCCCTGTCTCCCGATGGGGGTAAGATTGCATTTGGCGTCGACGATTTGGTAGATCATATTGACGTGATGGATGCGGATGGAAAGAATCGTGTGAGGCTTGAAGACCAGGCGTGGCAGCCATCATGGTCTCCGGATGGGCAAACGATTGCATTTCTGTCATCAAGAGATGGAGGCAATGAACTCTACTTGGTAGGCGCTGGCGGACAGGGGCTTAAAAGAGTGACACACGATTTAGCGCCTAAAGGTAACCCATCGTTTTCTCCCAATGGAAGGCGGATAGCATACGTGGTGGCGGAGCACAAAGGCCCCGGTCAAATCTATGTGGTGGGCGCGGATGGTAGAAATCGGGTGAGGCTTACGCATCATGAAGAACATCATTCGGGACCCGCGTGGTCTCCGGATGGACAGGTGATCGCATATTCTGTCTTGGACGGCATCGGGCCCGTGAATTTCCTAGGCACGATTCACTTGATGACCTCGGATGGAAGACATATTAGGCAACTTAGCGATGGCCGTAATGCGAGCGATTTCGAGCCCGACATTAGCCCGCTGGGACGAGCTGTGTCCCCCGCTTCCAAAACAACTACAATTTGGGGTAGGCTCAAAATCCTGTTTGAATAATTGAAGAATCAGACATCATTTGGCATTTGGAGTCCGGTTTTCTGCGGGAGTCTATCACACGGGATTTGCTATCGCAGGATTGGCTATAGCGCGGGTGCCATCCCCGATTTGCTTCGTCCTGAAATACCTGGTGCATTTGACCGCGAGACTTTCGAGCGTGACGGGTATCGGGTATGGGAAGGGGTAGTCATAGATTCCCGCTGCAAACAGCGGACATCCAATCCAAAGGAACTGCAGCACATGAACTCTGAGGAATTCTCTCATACTTGCTTATACTGTGAAATTGGGCTTATCACGTGTAAGTGTGTTTGACGATAAATCATACGATCTCGGTATCATCGATCTGTTGCCAGTGACAGGTGAAAAGCAGAAGCCTTTTGCTGGCATCTGGCCACTAGCTACTGGCCACTGTTTTTGAAAGGAGAATCTTATGCGTAGGAAAGAGGTGTTGTGTGCAGTGGTAGGCGGTATCGTCGGAACAGTTCTGACCATGGCGGTGGGGGCATTGGCTCCGCTGGGAGCGCAAGACGAACCGAAAGACCTGAATGCGGGGAGGATCACCTGCAGGGAGTTGGAGGTGCTTGATGCGAAGGGGAATGTCTGGGCGGGGTTGAACACATCCGAATTTGGCGGGAGTGTGTTCGTGGTGGGTAAACGGGGAAAAGGAGCGGAGATGCACGTCACCAAATACGGAGGGGCGGTGTTCGTGTGGGGCAAAGAAGCGAAAGGGGGAGCGGGAATGCACCTCGAAGGATTCGGAGGGAAGGTGTACGTGGAGGGCAGAGGGTTCAAAGAGGCGGCATTGAGCATCGACAAACTCGGCGGGAGGGTGTCCGTGGAGGGCCAAGAGGGCAATCAGCTCAAAAGGGCGGGGTTGGGCATCGACGGACATGGAGGAGAAATGTATGTGTGGGGCAAAGGCGCGGGGGCGAGGATGGGCGTCAATAAGGATGGAAACGGCGGATTCTCCTCGTGGGACGAGAACGGCAATCGTTTGAAATGAGGCGGATGACATGATGCATGAATCGGACAATCAGGCAGTACATATGTAGGGTGGGATCAAGCGACTGAACAAGGAGTGATCAAGTGAGTGGACAGCGAACGCGATAGCTAATCCTGATAGAGATCCCCTACCCACCATTCCTTGAAAGGTGCGCACTGCAATCAAGCGAATGAATAATGAGCGCGATAGAAATCTTCCAGCCTTTGAAAGAGCAACAGGCGAGAGACTGTATTGCACCGGAAGCCGCCGCCGACTTTTTCAATGGTCAACCTAAAAGACCAGATGGTTAAAATCTCCCCCGCTTTTCTCAAACGCTTGATTGACACCGTTTGTTATACCACTTAAATGTACAAAGTCGAGCTAAGGAGGAAAAAATGCAATTCGGACGAACACTTGTATCGTTCATCGGGTTAACCGTGATGCTGTTAAGTGGGGAACTGTGGTTAAAAAACGGACTTGCTTTCAACACAAATCGGATTGTTTTTACATTCTACGCGAAACCTGACAAAACTGATATCTATGTAATGGATGCCGATGGAGGAAACCGAGAAAACCTGACAAACCATCCAGCATATGACCATAGTCCGGATTGGTCTCCCGACAGGACGAAGATTGCATTCGTTTCCAACCGAGACGGCGGCAGATCTCAAATTTACGTAATGGACGCCGATGGAAAGACCCCGATTCGATTGACAGATGGACCGCTAACAAAGTGGGACCCAGACTGGTCTCCAGATGGGGGTAAAATTGCCTTCACCGTCCAACCGGCTCGAATATCGGAATCCCACATCGCCGTGATAGATGCCGATGGAAGTAATCGTGAGAGGCTTGAAGACAAGGCGAGAGGCCCTTCATGGTCTCCTGATGGGCGTGAGATTGCATTCTCATCCCAGAGAGATAATGCGCAGTGGGATGATATCTACGTGATAGGCGCTGACGGACACGGGCTTAGAAGGGTGACGCGTGAATTATGGGGTGCATACAGTCCAGCGTTTTCTCCTGACGGGAAACTGATTGCATACGTGGCCATTGACGACTCATACCCTCACATTTTTGTGGTGGGGGCAGACGGCGAAAATCGCAAAAGACTTACGCACAAACCAGAGAATCATGATCAGCCTGCATGGTCTGTCTCCGGACGGAGGATCGCATATGTTGTCTGGGACAATATGTTTGACAATGATGCTCCGTCAGCGATTCACTTGATGACCTCCGATGGACAATATCTTAATCGACTTAGCGTTGTCGATGGTGCGTACGATTCTCAGCCCGATTTTCGCTCGGTCGGATTGGCTGTGTCGCCCATTTCCAAAACAACCGCAATTTGGGGAAAGCTCAAAATCCCGTTTGAATAATAGAAGAAAAGACATAATTTGGCAATTGGAGTCCCGTATTCTGCGGGAGTTCTATCGCACGCGATTAAGATTTCTACGGGAGCTCTATCGTGTGGGATCTACTATGGGAATTCTATAGGATCTCTATCGCCTTCGCTGTTCGCTTAGTTGATCACTCCTTATTCAGTCGTTTGATCCTTCGCTGTTCGCTCAGTTGATCACTCGCTATCCGCTCGTTTGATCTCCTACAACTGCATATGAAACTGGTGGGCAGAAGATATTTCGCGCGCCGTATGATTCACATTGAGGATCTCTATCGCGCTCGCTATTCACTCGCTTGATCCGCTGGAGTGCATGAACGGATGCCGCCCATCTCTATTGACATTGCACTGCGCTGCAGTGCGGAGATTGGTTTATCCGAATGGTATCGGCTGTTCGCACCTTACCGTAAAAAAGAGCAATAGGCGGGTGGGCAGGGGATTTTCTATCGCAGCGAGTTTTAGTCCCGACAGGAGGTCGCGATTCGGAGAAAGATTTCTATCGTCCTCCCCGACGCTAGTGGTCGAGAGTGCATTCAAGCCACTTACGTTATTGCGCCCAAAACCAGATTTCTACCGCTCATTTGACCCACAACAAAGGAGGGATAAATGCGATTCAAGCTAGCAGCTAGATTTCTACTGTTTGTAGGGCTGTGCGTCCATTTGACGAGTGTAGACATGTTGTTACGAGAAGGATTCACCGCTCAGAACTCACGGATTGTTTTTACGACCTCGAGACATGGCAGTTTCGACATTTTTGTAATGGATGCCGATGGGGGCAACCAGGAAAGACTGACACACAAGAGCGCGCGCGACGTCGATCCGACATGGTCTCCCGACCGGACGAAGATTGCGTACGTTTCCAACCTACGCGGCGGGGGGCATCAAATCTACGTAATGGATGCCAGTGGAAAGGGCGCGATTAAACTGACAGATGGACCGCGGAGGAAGGGGGATCTAGACTGGTCTCCCGACGGCAAGAAAATAGCATTCACCTCATGGGATGGACAGAATTGGTGGAAATCGGAGAATCCCCGCATCTCCGTGATGGATGCGGACGGAAACAATGCCTTCAAGCTAACCGACGGGCGGGGACCGTCATGGTCGCCTGATGGTCAAAGGATCGCATTCGCGTCCGGGAGAGATTTTGAAGATCAGATTTTCGTGATCGGCGTTGATGGAGACAGACGAGAAAGAGTGACAAAAGATAGGGCGATCAAGGGTACGCCGGCATGGTCTCCCGACGGGAAACGAATTGCATACATGGCTTTGAAAGAACATCTATTTCATATCTATGTGATAGGGGTGGATGGAAGAAATCGGGTTAAGCTTACGCACAAGGACGCGTATCATATGGCCCCTTCATGGTCTCCTGATGGACGGCTGATAGCCTATGTGTGGTCCCCTCATGTACACTTCAACCCTCCGGCAAAGATTCGCTTGATGACCGCCGATGGGAAGTATATTAAGCAACTTAGCGTGGACCAAAGAGGGAACGAATATGACCCCGACTTTGGTCCGGTTAGCCTAGCTGTGTCTCCGGCATCCAACAAAGTCACAATTTGGGGGAGGTTGAAGTCACTTACGCCCAACCTCCGATAGAATGCCAGATAATATTATGGATCTTGAAAATGAGGATAATACGACCGTGTAGGTCATTACTGACCGAGCCAGCGTCGAGGACGTTGATTAATCGTCCCTCGCGTTAATATCCGGTTACTTTACTCTCCATTTTTTTCACAACCAAGGAAGGGGGCAAAATGCGATTCAAACTGTCAGCTAGATTTCTACTGTTTGCAGGGCTCTGCGTCTGTCTAACGAGTATCGGCATGTTGTTGAGAGAAGGATTCGCCGCGCACCACAAACCGCAGATTGCATTCGTTTCCGCGCGAGATGGGAATTCTGAAATCTATGTTATGGATGCCGATGGAAAAAATCAGACAAGAATAACTAATCATCCAGCGGCTGACTTTCAGCCATCATGGTCCCCTGATGGCAAAAAAATTGCGTTCACATCCCGTAGAAATGGCGGCAATATCCAAATTTTCGTGATGGATAGCGATGGAAAAAATCCGATTAGATTAACAAACGAAGCGTGGGACCAGAATCCGGACTGGTCTCCTGACGGGCAAAAAATTGCATTCACCGGTTATAAACATGTAGGAGGTGGCGGTGATATATGGAATACCGATATCTACGTCATGGATCCGGACGGAACAAACCGCAAGCGGCTAAGCCGCATTCCCGGTAATAGCTTCAATCCGTCGTGGTCGCCAGACAGTCAAAGGATTGCATTCGTAAACTCTAGACCTGGGGCTACCGAAATCTACATGATGAACGCGGATGGTACAAGACAGAAGAGATTAACACACGATGGTGGTCGCGATTACAAGCGTGAACCCTCATGGTCTCCTGACGGTCAAAGCATTGCTTTCGTGCTCAATAATCTGCGCTCGATTCAAATCTACGTAATGGATACCGACGGCAAGAATCGGAGAAAGTTATCAGACGGAAAGTATGACTGGAGTCCAACATGGTCGCCGGACGGAGAGATGATTGCATACGAGTCTTGGAGAGAGCCCGACCACATAAGCGAAATCCACCTGATGACTGCAGATGGAACGCACATCAATCAACTGAGCGGCTTGCACGAACGCGGAGATTCGGATCCCGACTGGATTGATCCGGCAGCGCTTAATGTTTCTCCAGTAGGCAACAAAATCACAATCTGGGGCAAGCTTAAGAAACTCACTCCCAACCGCCCATGATTTGCGCGATTACTTGATGAACTGAGAGTCTTGTAGAAGGAGGTTAGACGATGGGGTTGTTCACTGTAAATTCAGCGGGGCATAAATGGCGTGACCTACAACCAAGGAGGGCAACATGCGATTCAATCTGACACCTAGGTTTATACTGTTAGCGATGCTGTGCGTCTGTCTGACGAGCGAGGAGCTGTGGATGAAAAACGCGCTCGCCTCCAACACAGGTCGAATTGTTTTTACATCAATGAGAGATGGCAACCCTGAAATCTATGTCATGGATGCCGATGGAGGAAACCAAGAAAATCTGACAAACCATCCAACCTACGACTTTCATCCGGATTGGTCTCCAGACGGGACGAAGATTGCATTCGTTTCCGGTAGAGACGGCGGCCGTACTCAAATCTACGTAATGGATGCCGATGGAAAGAACCCGATTAGATTGACAGATGGACCTGGTGAGAAGTGGGATCCGGACTGGTCTCCCAATGGGCAACAGATTGCATTCAGCTTCAACGTTTTGGTAAATCGTATCAGGGTGCATCATATCGCCGTGATGGCTGCCGATGGTAGAAATCGTCAGAAGCTTGAAGACCAGGCGAGGCATCCATCATGGTCCCCGGATGGGGGAGAGATTACATTCATGTCCTGGAGAGATGGAGGCGAGGAGATTTACGTGATAGGCGTTGGCGGACAGGGGCGTAAAAGGGTGACGCAGGATATAGTACATAAATTGGATCCGTCGTTTTCTCCCGACGGACGACAGATAGCATTCGCGGCGGTGCCGGAGCACGAAGGATTCGGTCACATCTATGTGGTGGGGGCGGATGGTAGAAATCGGGTGCAGCTAACACACAATGAAGAACATCATTGGGGCCCCGCATGGTCCCCGGATGGACGGATGATCGCATATTACGTCTTGAACGGCAGGCCCGGGGATTTTCACGGTACGATTCACTTGATGACCTCCAATGGAAGATACTTGAAGCAACTTAGCGACGGCCGTAATGCGCGCGATTTCGAGCCCGACATTAGCCCGCTGGGATTAGCTGTGTCCCCCGCTTCCAAAACAAGCACAACTTGGGGTGAGCTGAAGAAAGTCGAGCTTAACCGCCGATGATTTGTGCGAGTATCGTATGAACGGGTGCGGATCATTGAAAACCGCGCCGGCGTCGAGGTCGTCACGTAGTGGATGGGAGTGCTTCCAAACAGTACCCGCGCCCGCGCTCAAAGCAAGTAAATGTAATCCTCATTTGACCCACAACAAAGGAGGAATAAATGCGATTCAAACTGGCAGTGAGGTTTCTATTGTTTGCAGGGCTGTGTGTCTATCTGACGAGTGTAGATATGTTGTTGAGAGAAGGCCTTGCCGCGCCTAATTCAAGGATTGTTTTTGCGTCCACGAGACATGGCAGCGCCGACATTTTTGTAATGGATGCCGACGGGGACAACCAGGAAAGACTGACAATCAAGAGCGCGCGCGACGCCCATCCGTCATGGTCTCCCGACCGGACGAAGATTGCGTATGTTTCCAACCTAGGCGGCGGGGGGCATCAGATTTACGTAATGGATGCACGTGGAAAGGGCGCGATTAAACTGACAGACGGACCACGAGGGAAGGGGGATCTAGACTGGTCTCCCGACGGGGAGAAAATAGCATTCACCTCATGGGATGGACAGAATCGGTTGATCTGGGGGAATCCTCGCATCACCGTGATGGATGCAGACGGAAACAACCCTTTTAAACTAACAGACGGGCAGGAACCGTCATGGTCACCCGATGGTCGAAGGATCGCATTCGCATCCGGGAGAGATTGGAAGGATCAGATTTTCGTGATAGGCATTGATGGGGACGGACTAGAAAGAGTGACGAAAGATAATGCGATCAAGGGTACACCGGCATGGTCTCCCGACGGGAAACGAATTGCATACATGGCTTTGACTTTGAACGGTGGATTCTATCATATCTATGTGATAGGAGTGGATGGCAGAAATCGGGTGAAACTTACGCACAAGGAAGAGCATCACATGGACCCCACATGGTCTCCGGATGGACGGCTGATAGCCTATGTGTGGGGACCTGATATTTTCGTAAACCCTCCGAGAAAAATTCGCTTGATGACCGCCGATGGAAATTTTTTGAAGCAACTTAGCGGCGACCAAAGAGGGAACGAATATTACCCCGACTTTGGCCCGGTAAGTCTAGCTGTGTCTCCCGCTTCCAACAAAACCACAACTTGGGGTAAAGTGAAGACGCTCTGGCCCAACCACCGATAATTTGGACGGTCGTCTTTTACACTTGGATTTTTGACAATGGCGGCTTAACATCGAAGCAGGTCGTTGGAATCCCTGGGAGCGTCGAGAGCATCACTTTCTGGTTGAAAACGTACACGAACAGTACCCGCGTTTATGCAATGTTCATTTGACCTATCACCAAGGAGGAGAAAATGCGATTCAAACTGACACCTAGATCTATGCTGTTGGCGGCGCTGTGCATCTGTCTGACGAGTGGGGAGTTATGGCTGAAAAACGCACTCGCCGCCAATATAGGTCAAATTGTCTTTACATCGACGAGAGATGGCAACCATGAAATCTATGTGATGGATTCCACTGGTAAAAATCAGAAAAGACTAACAGACCATCCGGCGAGTGGCTCTCAGCCATCATGGTCCCCGGACGGTAAAAAGATTGCATTCACATCCCGTAGAAATGGCGGCAATATTCAAATTTTCGTGATGGATAGCGATGGCCAAAACCCGATTAGATTAACAAACGAAGTGTGGGACCAGGATCCGGACTGGTCGCCGGACGGGCAAAAAATTGCATTTACCGGTTATAGAAATGTGGGGCTGCGCGGTGAAGCATGGAATAAGGATATCTACGTCATGGACGCGGACGGACAGAACCGCAAGCAGCTAACCCGCATAGCCGGGAATAACTCCAATCCTTCGTGGTCGCCAGACGGTCAAAAGCTTGCATATGTAAACTCTGGATGGGGGTGGGGTGCCGAAATCTATGTGATGGACAGTAACGGCGAAAATTCGAAGAGATTAACACAAGGTGCCGGTAGCAAACGCGGCCCCTCATGGTCGCCCGATGGGCAAAGCATAGCCTTTTTGCTCAGCAGTCAAGTCTCCGTTATGGACAGCGACGGCAAGAATCCGAGGAAGTTGACAGACGGACAGATCGCCTTGAATCCGACTTGGTCACCGGACAGCGAGATGATTGCATACGAATCTTGGAGAAGGAATGACGGCATAAGCGAAATCCACTTGATGACTGCCGATGGCAGGTACATCAAAAAACTAAGCGGCGTGCACGAAGGGGAAGATTGGGATCCTGACTGGATTATGCCTGCAGCGCGTACCGTTTCTCAGGCTGGCAACCGAATCACAATTTGGGGTAGGTTGAAGAAACGCGCACCCACGCTTCGATGATTAGCGCGGATTCCCACCGAACTTTAATCTTAATGATGAAAGCCAGACGACAGGTTGACTCATTAAAAACTGGCGAGCGTCGAACAGGTCATTAAATGGCTAGGAGCACGTTAGACCGGCAACCGCCCAAGTGCTTAAAATCGGGTTCTTCGCTGTTCAATTTTTCCAAAACTATGGAGGAGAGAAATGCGATTCAAACTGTCAGCTAGACTTCTTCTGTTTGCAGGACTGTGCATCTGTCTGACGAGTGGGGAGTCGTGGCTGAGAAACGCGCTCGCCTCCAATACAGGTCGAATTGTTTTTACATCAATGAGAGATGGCAACCCTGAAATCTATGTCATGGATGCCGATGGAGGAAACCAAGAAAATCTGACAAACCATCCAACCTACGACTTTCATCCGGATTGGTCTCCAGACGGGACGAAGATTGCATTCGTTTCCGGTAGAGACGGCGGCCGTACTCAAATCTACGTAATGGATGCCGATGGAAAGAACCCGATTAGATTGACAGATGGACCTGGTGAGAAGTGGGATCCGGACTGGTCTCCCAATGGGCAACAGATTGCATTCAGCTTCAACGTTTTGGTAAATCGTATCAGGGTGCATCATATCGCCGTGATGGCTGCCGATGGTAGAAATCGTCAGAAGCTTGAAGACCAGGCGAGGCATCCATCATGGTCCCCGGATGGGGGAGAGATTACATTCATGTCCTGGAGAGATGGAGGCGAGGAGATTTACGTGATAGGCGTTGGCGGACAGGGGCGTAAAAGGGTGACGCAGGATATAGTACATAAATTGGATCCGTCGTTTTCTCCCGACGGACGACAGATAGCATTCGCGGCGGTGCCGGAGCACGAAGGATTCGGTCACATCTATGTGGTGGGGGCGGATGGTAGAAATCGGGTGCAGCTAACACACAATGAAGAACATCATTGGGGCCCCGCATGGTCCCCGGATGGACGGATGATCGCATATTACGTCTTGGACGGCAGGCCCGGGGATTTCCACGGTACGATTCACTTGATGACCTCCAATGGAAGATACTTGAAGCAACTTAGCGACGGCCGTAATGCGCGCGATTTCGAGCCCGACATTAGCCCGCTGGGATTAGCTGTGTCCCCCGCTTCCAAAACAAGCACAACTTGGGGCAAGCTGAAGAAACTCGAGCTTATCCGCTGATAGTTTGCGCGACAGCCTATTGAACTACGAATCCTGATAATGGGGGCAATGCGACGGGGCGGGTCATTGAATCCCTCGACAGCGCCGAAGGTGTCACGTAATGGGCGGGAAGGTGTCTTAACATCATTCGTGCCCCCGACCAATAATACCGGTGACTTCGCTGCCCACATTACCCGTCACTGGGGTAGGCGTAAGAGCTTCATTGAACAGTCGTTTGATTCGGATACGTTTCACGCAAATACTGCATCTTACAAGCCATTGACAGGCCATTGACAGAATATAGAGCCAATTCGACTTATATCTGCACATAATACAGTGGGAACGGTTTCCAACCGCTCTTACGAGACTCGATAAATACAGGTTCGGTTAGGAAACCGAACCTGCCGAACTGTAGAAATGACGATTGATTCTGCTATAGAGTATCTCTAGAAGTAAAGAACCCGAAAATGGAGAATATGACCGGTGAATAAAATCAGTCCGTTTTTGAGAAAATGCCTATTGCTACTACTATTAGCGTTAATGGTTGCGTGGGACAGCACAGCGCAGAGATTCGAACCAAGAATCGTCTTTGCATCAAACCGCGATGGCGATTGGGATATCTACTCCATGGACGTAAACGGAAACAATGTCCTCCAACTCACCGACCACCCGGCGGATGATAAGAATCCTGCCTGCTCGCCGGATGGGAGAAGGATTGCGTTCGATTCAGAACGTGGCCTTACATCTGACATGTATGCGATGGACCGCGACGGCAATAACGTGATTAGACTCACCCGTGACGATTCTCGTGAAGGCCGCGCTAGTTGGTCGCCGGATGGCAAGAAGATTGCGTTTGTCTCAGCCCCTAATTTCGGCGCAGAAGATGCTCGTCATATTTTCGTGATGAATGCAGATGGCAAGGGAAGGCGCAATCTCACTGGCAACACCAACTTAAAGTACAATTGGAACCCAAATTGGTCGCCGGATGGACGCAAGATTGCTTTCCAGTCGCAGCGCGTCTTCGAGGGTTATGAAATTTACGAGATCACTGCCGAAGGGAAAAATCTAAAGCAGCTTACGCAAGGGGGAAACAACAGGATGCCGGTCTATGTGCGGGATGGGAGAAAAATCGCATTTGTGTCAACACGTGACGGAGATTTTAATATTTACTTGATGGAGGCAAACGGAAGGAATGCGGTCAAACTCACGAGAACCCCTCCCGGTATTGATAACGTAAAGCCGTCCTGGCTGCCCAGTGCATTGGCAGTCAACCCAAACGGAAAGTTGCCGATATCTTGGGGAAAACTCAAACGCACCCGCAACCTGCGATAATGTCAATGAACTCGGCGTCGACACCTAAACCCGAGACACAGAATTTAACTCTGAATCAACTCGGTTCATATTTACACATAACTCGGTAGGTGCGGTTTCCAACCGCACCTAAAGGGCTGGATGAATATCGGTTCGGTTAGGAAACCGAACCTACCGCAGTGTATAGATCATCATTGGTTTCACTATAACTCTCACGCAGGCAACGGTACAAACGCTACCGCGGCGGTCTACCCGACTGACGGAGGGGGAGGCGCCGAGTCGGGCTGGATTGGAGGATTGGGGGAGTCAGTCGCTTTGGAATCTATCGTGTGCTCCACCTGTTTTAGTGCACGGATTAGCACTTGGTCAATGTGATCCGAGAATACGAACTCAAGTCCGTCCGTTGCGTCGTCGGGTATTTCTACCAAATCTTTTTCGTTTCGGCTTGGCGCAATAACGGTTTTGATGCCCGCCTGCTTCGCCGCGATCACCTTCTCTTTCAAACCACCGATGGGCAGCACCCGTCCACGGAGCGTGATTTCGCCGGTCATGGCGACCTCGGGCGCGACAGGTCGTCCCGTGGCTAACGATGCCAAAGCGGTCGCAATGGTCACCCCGGCAGATGGTCCGTCTTTCGGAATCGCTCCGGCTGGCACATGGATGTGGATATCGCTATTCCAAAAATCGGGGTCAAAGTGTAGCTCGCCGCTCTGCGATTTGATGTAACTCAGCGCGGCTTTTGCCGACTCTTGCATGACATCCCCGATTTGGCCGGTCAATGTCAGTTTTCCCTCACCAACCACTCGCGTGGCTTCGATGAACAGAATCTCTCCACCCGCAGGGGTTACCGAGAGTCCTGTTGCCGTGCCAACTTCCTCCTTTCGATCCGCCACTTCGGAATAGAATTTCGGAGGTCCCAAGACATTGGGAAGATTGTCGGCGGTCAGGTCTATCGGATCGGTTTCGCCCTCGGCGATGTTGCGAGCCGACTTGCGGCAAAGCGTCCCCAGTTCTCGCTTAAGATTGCGTACTCCCGCCTCACGCGTGTACTCGTCAATGACACGATTGATTGTTTCGTCTTCAATGGCAAACTGGTCCTCGGTGATGCCGTGGGCTTCGAGTTGGCGCGGGATTAGATACTGTTTGGCAATCATGGATTTCTCGATTGCGGTGTAACCTGGCAACTCCAAGGTTTCCATACGATCACGCAACGGGGGCGGGATAGTGTGGAGCTGATTTGCCGTTGTGATGAACATGATCTTGGATAGATCGAAAGGCACGTCAAGATAGTTGTCCGTGAACGTGTCATTTTGCTCCGGATCGAGTACCTCAAGCATCGCCGCCGCGGGATCGCCTCGAAAATCCGATCCGAGTTTGTCAATTTCGTCCAACATGAATACCGGATTGTTGGATTCCGCTTGACGGATGCCTTTGATAATGCGTCCCGGCATCGATCCGATATACGTCCTTCGATGTCCACGAATCTCCGCTTCGTCGTGCGTTCCGCCCAGTGAAATACGCACAAACTTCCTGCCCATCGCGCGTGCCACGGATTTGCCCAGTGACGTTTTTCCCACTCCCGGCGGACCGACGAAACAGAGGATTGGTCCCTTCATATCCTGCTTGAGCATCCGTACGGCGAGATACTCCAAGATACGGTCCTTAATCTTCTCCAGATTGTAGTGATCTTCATCAAGAATCTTTTTCGCGTGGGCGATGTCAAGATTGTCTTCGGTGCTGGCGTTCCACGGAAGGTTTATCAGCCAGTCCAAGTAATTCCGCGAGACGGTGGATTCAGGTGAGGAGGAGTGCATTTTGGAGAGGCGGTTGAGTTCCTTTGCAGCAGCTTCGCGGGCTTTTTCGGGCATATCGGCGTCTTCAAGCTGTGCGCGCATCTCATCCACTTCCAGCAGAAGGTCATCGGATTCGCCCAGTTCTTTTTGGATGGCTTTCAACTGCTCACGCAGAAAATATTCACGTTGTCCTTTGTTGATTACCGCTTGCGCATCGGATTGAATCTTGCTTTCCAACTCCAGCAGGTCGTGTTCCTTCGTCAGTATTACAATCAGATGGTTCAGCCGATCTTTAACCGAAATCGACTCAAGAATCAGTTGTTTGTCATCGGATCTAAAGTCAAGTATCGCCGCAATATAATCCGCGAGCCTGCCAGGCTCCTCGATATTTTCCGCAACAATCGCCAACTCTTCCTGATACCGAGATGACAACTTCACTATCTTTTGGACAATGTCAAGCGCACTGCGAACGAGGGCTTCGACCTCAACGTTCTCATCTTCAAGATCTCCGTCCGCTTCCTCCTCTACGATCTGCACGCGCGCTTTGAGGAAAGGTTTTGTTTCATGGATTTCCTCAATTCTTACCCGCGCGCGACCGTGTGCCAAAAACAGAACGCTTTCATCGTCCTTCTTGTATCTCAGGATTTGAATCAGCGTGCCGACAGGAGCGAGATCTTCTACGACCTTTGGATCCGATTCCCGGTTTCCGACTTGCCGAAAAACGCACAGCGCCCGTTCCCCGTTCACCATGGCATCATCGACAGCCTTGGTTACCCAGTCGCCGGAAAGCGCGATGTGATGCGGCGCGAACGGCGGTACCGGCGGCATATAGGGGAACACAACGAGATCGTCAACAGGAAGAATAGGAATCTCGGCGGTGATTTCAGGATTTAGTTCGTCTTCATTTTCAGTTTCATTTTTCTTCGACATCATCTAACTCCTTCTATTCTTCGTTGACAGGTTTGATGGATTTGGCTTCGTCTCTTACATGCACGGAGATTTCTTTGGATGAATTTTGTTTCATTTTCGGGATTTTGATTTCGATAAAACCGTTTTCATAACTGGCAATCGGCTCACAATCTTCGTCCAACACCATTGGAAGAACTACCGATCGCTCAAATGGGCCATAACTCAATTCGGCTTGATGGTAGTGTTGTTTTTTAAGCTGCGTTCGATCTCGTCGATATCCCGTTATCTTGAGGACGTTATTGTCCAATCGGAGCCCAACGTCTTCGTCCGGTTGAACGCCTGCAAGTTCAATCTTGACAATAAAATGCTCGACCGTTTCGTAAATGTCCATGGGTGGACGCCAGTTGCTGGTTTCACCCTTCACGCTCCGACGAGGAATACCGAAAGATTCAAAAGCACGATCAAATTCTTGATTTATTTCGTAGAATTCGTCGACCATTCGCCGTGGTTTCGATTTCAACGCATTGTCTCCTTACAGCACGGTAGAGTTTTCAATCCTTAAGACGTCATTGCCGCTTTAGAGGTTGACGCCCCCTGGGAATCGAATACGTTCACTTTCAGATTAGGATGTATCATATTTGCCATTAGTTTTACGGTTCCGTATTAGAAGTTGTGCAAATCGTATACCAGAATCACCTGCGGTAGTTTCTCGGGCCGGCCTCTCTCAGGCACGTTAACGTCCGCCGGACGGCAAGCCATTCCTCTTGAGTCTCAGGCTACCTGCGATTTCGGCAATTCCTAATCGTCGATAACAACTTCGATACGCAGTGCCCCGCAGTGTGCGATCGCGTCAAGGCTGTCTCAACAGGTGGGTGTGCCGACGTGCCAAAAAAGCACTCTGTGCCGATTTGACAGCAGAAGCGACGTGTCGGCAGGATGGCCGCCGCTTATAATCAAGTGCAATTAACCTCAGGATAATCCTACGCGGATTTCGCACAATTCGTAGAAGCGTCCAGGCGGGACGAGGTCCACCGCGATGACGTTTCTCGGGGTCGTAATTGCCGGTATTTTCTGTTTTACTCTGTTCGTATACATGATATAATCTTCATAAGATTGGCATCTGGCACTTTGGCGAATGGAGTGTTACACCGCGGGAGTGATAACGAGTTTTGTCTGTTTTGCGGTTACATACATTTGCTCCGAAATAAACATATATCCAATTCAAATACCGACGTAACAATCAGCGAGAGGTTTGTATGAATTCAACGGATGAACAGGTTATCTTTGAGGATAAATTCGATGGTATCGTGGATTCCGACTGGTCTTGGATTCGAGAGCATTCCGGATTTTGGCGAATCAGGGATGGCGGGTTGGAGATTCAGGTGGAACCGGGCAAGGCAGATACGGTCAGAAATGCTTTGGTCAGACCCGCACCGGACCGTAATAAAGGCACATTTGCCATTGAGGTGACCGTCACCAATCACACCAGCCCCACGGAACAGTTCGAGCAGGCGGGCATCACATGGTACAGCGATGGCAAGCCGGTGTTCAAAGAGGTGAAGGAGTTGGTTGACGGCGAGCTATTCATCATCCCAGGGAGGGCGCCAATGCAGGCGGCGAGCGTTCGATTACGTCTTGTCGTCACGGCTGATTCATGGGAGGCGCAATACCGCGCCGAAGGAGACACGGAATTTCAAACGGCGGCGACGGGAGAACTTCCAATGCCGGGTGACGATCAGGTGAGCATACAGTGTTACAACGGACCGCCGGAAGGAGCACATTGGATCCGGTTCGAGGATTTCTGTAT